>NZ_OY817130.1:0-5740000 GCF_963681955.1 Pseudomonas paraveronii | reverse complement strand
GCGTAGCGAAAGCGAGTCTTAATAGGGCGTCTAGTCGCTGGGAATAGACCCGAAACCGGGCGATCTATCCATGGGCAGGTTGAAGGTTGGGTAACACTAACTGGAGGACCGAACCGACTACCGTTGAAAAGTTAGCGGATGACCTGTGGATCGGAGTGAAAGGCTAATCAAGCTCGGAGATAGCTGGTTCTCCTCGAAAGCTATTTAGGTAGCGCCTCATGTATCACTGTAGGGGGTAGAGCACTGTTTCGGCTAGGGGGTCATCCCGACTTACCAAACCGATGCAAACTCCGAATACCTACAAGTGCCGAGCATGGGAGACACACGGCGGGTGCTAACGTCCGTCGTGAAAAGGGAAACAACCCAGACCGTCAGCTAAGGTCCCAAAGTTATGGTTAAGTGGGAAACGATGTGGGAAGGCTTAGACAGCTAGGAGGTTGGCTTAGAAGCAGCCACCCTTTAAAGAAAGCGTAATAGCTCACTAGTCGAGTCGGCCTGCGCGGAAGATGTAACGGGGCTCAAACCATACACCGAAGCTACGGGTATCACTTAGGTGATGCGGTAGAGGAGCGTTCTGTAAGCCTGTGAAGGTGAGTTGAGAAGCTTGCTGGAGGTATCAGAAGTGCGAATGCTGACATGAGTAACGATAATGGGTGTGAAAAACACCCACGCCGAAAGACCAAGGTTTCCTGCGCAACGTTAATCGACGCAGGGTTAGTCGGTCCCTAAGGCGAGGCTGAAAAGCGTAGTCGATGGAAAACAGGTTAATATTCCTGTACTTCTGGTTATTGCGATGGAGGGACGGAGAAGGCTAGGCCAGCTTGGCGTTGGTTGTCCAAGTTTAAGGTGGTAGGCTGGAATCTTAGGTAAATCCGGGATTCTAAGGCCGAGAGCTGATGACGAGTTAACTTTTAGTTGACGAAGTGGTTGATGCCATGCTTCCAAGAAAAGCTTCTAAGCTTCAGGTAACCAGGAACCGTACCCCAAACCGACACAGGTGGTTGGGTAGAGAATACCAAGGCGCTTGAGAGAACTCGGGTGAAGGAACTAGGCAAAATGGCACCGTAACTTCGGGAGAAGGTGCGCCGGTGAGGGTGAAGGACTTGCTCCGTAAGCTCATGCCGGTCGAAGATACCAGGCCGCTGCGACTGTTTATTAAAAACACAGCACTCTGCAAACACGAAAGTGGACGTATAGGGTGTGACGCCTGCCCGGTGCCGGAAGGTTAATTGATGGGGTTAGCTAACGCGAAGCTCTTGATCGAAGCCCCGGTAAACGGCGGCCGTAACTATAACGGTCCTAAGGTAGCGAAATTCCTTGTCGGGTAAGTTCCGACCTGCACGAATGGCGTAACGATGGCGGCGCTGTCTCCACCCGAGACTCAGTGAAATTGAAATCGCTGTGAAGATGCAGTGTATCCGCGGCTAGACGGAAAGACCCCGTGAACCTTTACTATAGCTTTGCACTGGACTTTGAATTTGCTTGTGTAGGATAGGTGGGAGGCTTTGAAGCGTGGACGCCAGTTCGCGTGGAGCCAACCTTGAAATACCACCCTGGCAACTTTGAGGTTCTAACTCAGGTCCGTTATCCGGATCGAGGACAGTGTATGGTGGGTAGTTTGACTGGGGCGGTCTCCTCCTAAAGAGTAACGGAGGAGTACGAAGGTGCGCTCAGACCGGTCGGAAATCGGTCGTAGAGTATAAAGGCAAAAGCGCGCTTGACTGCGAGACAGACACGTCGAGCAGGTACGAAAGTAGGTCTTAGTGATCCGGTGGTTCTGTATGGAAGGGCCATCGCTCAACGGATAAAAGGTACTCCGGGGATAACAGGCTGATACCGCCCAAGAGTTCATATCGACGGCGGTGTTTGGCACCTCGATGTCGGCTCATCACATCCTGGGGCTGAAGCCGGTCCCAAGGGTATGGCTGTTCGCCATTTAAAGTGGTACGCGAGCTGGGTTTAGAACGTCGTGAGACAGTTCGGTCCCTATCTGCCGTGGACGTTTGAGATTTGAGAGGGGCTGCTCCTAGTACGAGAGGACCGGAGTGGACGAACCTCTGGTGTTCCGGTTGTCACGCCAGTGGCATTGCCGGGTAGCTATGTTCGGAATAGATAACCGCTGAAAGCATCTAAGCGGGAAACTAGCCTCAAGATGAGATCTCACTGGGACCTTGAGTCCCCTGAAGGGCCGTCGAAGACTACGACGTTGATAGGTTGGGTGTGTAAGCGCTGTGAGGCGTTGAGCTAACCAATACTAATTGCCCGTGAGGCTTGACCATATAACACCCAAGCAATTTGACTACTCGAAAGAGCATCAGATTGCGGTGTGTGAAGACGAAACGAACCGAAAGTTCGACTCTTACAAAACACCGAAAGCTATCACATACCCAATTTGCTGAAGCGAGGCCAGCTGGCCGCGACTCAGTACCCGAATTTCTTGACGACCATAGAGCATTGGAACCACCTGATCCCATCCCGAACTCAGCAGTGAAACGATGCATCGCCGATGGTAGTGTGGGGTTTCCCCATGTGAGAGTAGGTCATCGTCAAGATTAAATTCCAGAACCCCTGTTTGCTTACGCAGACAGGGGTTTTGTTTTGGGCGCTTGGAAAGTGCGAAGAGGCTCATCGCGATAGTCTTCAGTGCTAAGGTCCGGCCTTTCTATGCAATGACCCTGCGCATGGCTATCATGCGTGCCTCATTGTGAGGCGATACTTGCATGCTGACGTTGTTAAAACTTCTGAAAGATGGCCGATTCCACTCCGGGGAGGCACTTGGCGCCGCCCTGGGCGTCAGTCGCAGTGCTGTATGGAAGCAGCTTCAGCATCTTGAGGCTGAGTTAAACTTGCCCATCCACAAAGTGCGTGGCAGGGGGTATCAGTTGGCATCGCCGCTGGTGTTCTTGAATGCTGAAGACATTGCGCTGAAGGCGCCTTCATTGGCATGGCCCGTCCACATCTCTGATTCTATTGACTCCACCAATGCTGAGGCCTTGCGCCTTGTCGATGCGGGGTGCGCGGCGCCATTTCTGGTGCTCGCGGAGCAACAAACCGCAGGAAGAGGTCGGCGGGGGCGCAAGTGGGTCAGTCCGTTCGCCCAGAATGTGTATTACAGCCTCGTGCTGCGCGTCGAGGGCGGCCTGCGGCAACTAGAGGGGCTGAGCCTGGTTGTGGGGCTTGCGGTTATGCAGGCCCTGCGTGAGTCGGGCGTGCAAGGGGCTGCCTTGAAATGGCCGAACGACGTCCTGGTGGGGCAAAAAAAAATTGCCGGAATCCTGTTGGAGTTGGTGGGCGATCCTGCTGATATCTGTCACGTTGTTCTCGGGATCGGCATTAACGTGAATATGCAGAAAGCCACTGCAGTTGATCAGCAGTGGACGTCGGTGCAGCTGGAAACGGGCCTTCCCGTGGATCGTAATCTACTTGTGGCGCAGTTGGGTCTGCAGTTGCAAAACTACCTGCAGCGACATACAGCCTCCGGCTTTGCGGCGCTTCAGGAAGAGTGGGAGCAGAATCATCTATGGCAGGGCAGGGCAGTGTCCCTCATTGCTGGCGTCAATCGTATTGACGGGGTGGTCCTGGGTGTCGACCGCCAGGGGGCGTTGCGTTTGAACGTGGATGGTGTTGAAAAAATATATAGCGGTGGTGAGTTAAGCCTGAGGTTGCGTGATGATTCTTGAGCTCGACTGTGGGAATAGCTTTATCAAATGGCGCGTACTTGAATCGGATCAGGCGAAAGCATCCGCCGAAGGTGTCGTAGGTTCGGATTTCGCATTGATTGAAAGTCTGGCAGCGCTACCTGGGCTGTCGTTGACGCGTTGCCGCTTGGTGAGCGTTCGGGCTTTGGAAGAAACCAATAAGCTGGTCGAGATGCTGCAAGGGGCTTTCGGTGTTGCCGTATCCTGTGCTGGATCCGCGCGCGAGATGGCCGGAGTGCGCAATGGCTACGAGGACTTCGAGCGTCTTGGTCTTGATCGCTGGTTGGCGATGCTGGGAGGCTTCAAGCTGGCGCCGGGCGCATGCCTGGTGCTGGATTTTGGTACCGCGGCCACGGCAGATTTCATCGCGGCGGATGGCGAGCACCTGGGAGGCTTCATTTGCCCCGGCATGCCGTTGATGCGCAACCAGTTGCGAACGCACACCCGCAAGATACGCTACGACGACGCGGCTGCTGAGCGTGCCCTGGAGCGGCTTTCCCCTGGGCGCACCACCGTAGAGGCTGTCGAGCGGGGCTGTACGCTGATGCTCAGAGGGTTCGTGTTGACCCAGCTTGAGTTGGCCCGAAGCTACTGGGGTGATGATTTCACCGTATTCCTCACGGGTGGGGATGCTGATCTGGTCTCGGATGCCGTGCCGCAGGCGCGGTTGGTTCCGGACCTGGTTTTCGTTGGTCTGGCAATGGCGTGTCCTTTGTCCTGAGGTGCTTATGCGTTGGCTGTTTTTACTTTTACTCGTTCTTAATGCCTTCTATTACGTTTGGCATCAGCAAGAGGCTCCGTTGCGCGCCAAGGATGTCACGCCCCTGAGTCTTTATCGTGGCCCTCAGCAGGATATTCGGCTGCTGAGTGAGTCCTCTGATTCGGTGTCTCGGCGCGACCGAGCAAAAGCGCCTGACGCGCAGAATACCTGCTTATACATCGGCGGCTTTGCCGACCAGCGCCAGGCACAGTCTGTCGAGCAGCGTCTTACAAGCCTGGATATAAAGGTCAAGGTTCAACTGTTGAACACGCCTGAGGCATCCGGTTACTGGCTTCGCGTGGCCCCTGAAAGCCGACGCCTGGCTGAGGATCTGCCGTTTGAAAACCTTGCTAAAGAATTCAATGAGTTAAAACATAAAATAATGCTGTGCGAAGGCATTGCAACTCTCGAATAGTTTGCATAGAATGGCGCCCGCTTCGCAGTGAAGACCTTTAAGGTCTACAGCGTGAAGCGAACGTCAACGCAGCTAACCTCATATTTTTAATGAGAAAATGCTTGACAGAAGGCCGGCGTGATGTAGAATGCCGGCTCGCTTAGGAGGGGTTCCCGAGCGGCCAAAGGGATCAGACTGTAAATCTGACGTCTACGACTTCGAAGGTTCGAATCCTTCCCCCTCCACCATTTTTAGCGTGAGCTGCAAGCTCCGCGGGTATAGTTTAGTGGTAGAACCTCAGCCTTCCAAGCTGATGATGCGGGTTCGATTCCCGCTACCCGCTCCAAGTTTGCAGGTTGTGCAGCGTGTTTTGCTCTTGTAGCTCAGTTGGTAGAGCACACCCTTGGTAAGGGTGAGGTCAGCGGTTCAAATCCGCTCAAGAGCTCCATATAACAAGGCAGATATGAAAATATCTGCCTTTGTTTTAACGGCTATCTCGGCTTGATCCTGTTGTAGCTGGCGTTTATGCCAGGTGGTATCAAGTCTCTTGGGGTTGGCTGTTGTAAAGTCTTTTTCAGGCCTGCATAATGGTCGGCCTGATTTTGTTTTAGGTCAGTAGCTCAATTGGCAGAGCGACGGTCTCCAAAACCGTAGGTTGGGGGTTCGATTCCCTCCTGACCTGCCAGATTCACGTGGTGTATCTGGCTTTCTTTTCACAGGATCTTCATAGATGACTCCTAAGGCTGAAGCTCAAAGCTCTCGTTTCGATCTGGTCAAGTGGCTTGCTGTAGTCGCATTGGTGGTCGTAGGCGTTGTTGGCAATCAGTACTATTCTGCTTCGCCGATCCTGTACCGCGTACTCGCTTTGCTCGCCCTCGCTGCTGTAGCTGCCTTTGTAGGCCTGCAGACTGCCAAAGGCAAGTCTTTCGCGGTCCTGGTAAAGGAAGCTCGCACCGAAATTCGTAAAGTCGTTTGGCCGACTCGCCAAGAAACCACGCAGACCACGTTGATTGTTGTGGCTGTTGTTCTGGTTATGGCGTTGCTGTTGTGGGGGCTTGATTCCCTGCTCGGCTGGCTTGTTTCCTTGATTGTTGGCTAAGGGTGTCCCGTGGCTAAGCGTTGGTACGTTGTGCATGCTTACTCGGGTTACGAGAAGCATGTTATGCGCTCTTTGCTAGAGCGCGTAAAGCTGGCAGGCATGGAAGATGGCTTCGGCGAAATTCTGGTTCCCACTGAAGAAGTGGTTGAAATGCGGAATGGTCAGAAGCGCAAGAGTGAACGCAAGTTCTTCCCTGGCTACGTGCTGGTTCAGATGGACATGAATGAAGGTACTTGGCACTTAGTCAAGGATACCCCTCGTGTCATGGGTTTCATTGGCGGTACTGCCGATAAGCCTGCTCCGATCACCGACAAAGAAGCAGAAGCGATTCTGCGTCGTGTTGCTGACGGTAGCGACAAGCCCAAGCCGAAGACGTTGTTCGAGCCGGGTGAGGTTGTTCGTGTTACCGATGGTCCGTTTGCTGATTTCAACGGCACCGTCGAAGAAGTTAACTACGAAAAGAGCCGGATCCAAGTGGCGGTGCTCATTTTCGGACGCTCTACTCCGGTAGAGTTGGAGTTCAGTCAGGTCGAGAAGGTCTAGCTGAGCAAGCATCCCAACCCCGCAGCCTAGGCTGTGGGGTTTTGTCGTCACTGGGATAAACGCGCAAGTAACCGGGGAGCCTTTCGAGGCGTTCGAACCCGTAATTGGAGTGCCTCATGGCCAAGAAGATTACCGCTTACATCAAGCTGCAAGTGAAGGCCGCTCAGGCCAACCCTAGCCCACCCGTCGGTCCAGCTCTGGGTCAGCACGGCGTGAACATCATGGAATTCTGCAAGGCCTTCAACGCCCGTACACAGGGTATTGAGCCAGGTCTGCCGACTCCAGTGATCATCACTGTATACAGCGACCGTAGCTTCACCTTCGAAACCAAGTCGACCCCGGCTTCGGTTCTGTTGAAGAAAGCTGCTGGTCTGACTAGCGGTTCCGCTCGTCCTAACACCGTTAAGGTTGGCACCGTGACTCGTGCTCAGCTGGAAGAAATCGCGAAAACCAAAAACGCGGATCTGACTGCAGCTGATATGGATGCAGCCGTGCGTACCATCGCCGGTTCTGCCCGTAGCATGGGCCTTAACGTGGAGGGTGTGTAATGGCTAAGCTGACCAAGCGCCAAAAGGCTATCGCCGGCAAAATCGAAGCAGGCAAGGCCTACAACTTTGTAGACGCTGCTGCACTGCTGACCGAGCTGTCGACTGTCAAGTTCAGCGAGTCCGTTGACATTGCTGTAAACCTGGGTGTTGACCCACGTAAATCCGACCAGGTCGTTCGTAGCGCTACTGTGCTGCCACACGGTACTGGCAAGACTGTACGTGTTGCTGTCTTCACCCAAGGTCCAGCAGCTGAAGCTGCTCTGGCCGCTGGCGCCGATCGCGTTGGCATGGACGACCTGGCTGCCGAAATGAAAGGCGGCGACCTGAACTATGACGTCGTTATTGCTTCCCCGGATGCAATGCGCGTTGTCGGTCAGTTGGGTCAGATCCTCGGTCCACGTGGTCTGATGCCTAACCCGAAAGTCGGCACCGTAACCCCAGACGTCGCTACCGCGGTTAAAAACGCCAAGGCTGGTCAGGTTCGTTATCGCACTGACAAAAACGGCATCATTCACACTTCCGTTGGCAAAGTCGGCTTCGATGCCGTCAAGCTGAAGGAAAACGTTGAAGCCCTGATCGCTGATCTGAAGCGCATCAAGCCAGCTTCTTCGAAAGGCATCTACGTCAAGCGCGTTACCCTGAGCACCACTATGGGCCCAGGTCTGGTCATCGACCAAGGCTCGCTGGACGTATAAGACACACGTTGGCGTGAGCGATCGCGCCAATTGAAAAAATTGGGGTCCCTGCCTGGCGGGGGCTATCCAAGACCGTAGGCGGCGCAAGTCTTAAACCTCAAGCCTACGCAGATGGTGCTCCCGGTTCCTTACCGAATCAGACACCAAAACGACATCCGGCTTCGGCCAGATGAAACGGTAACAAGCAGGAGTTTAACCCGTGGCAATTAATCTCGAAGACAAGAAGGCCATCGTCGCTGAAGTCAACGAGGCTGCCAAAGCTGCTCTGTCCGCTGTCGTGGCTGATGCCCGTGGTGTGACAGTAGGCGCTATGACCGGACTCCGTAAAGAGGCTCGTGAAGCTGGCGTATACGTACGTGTTGTACGTAACACCCTGCTCAAGCGCGCTGTTGCTGACACTGAATACAGTGTTCTCAACGACGTGTTCACCGGCCCGACTCTGATCGCGTTCTCCACAGATCATCCAGGCGCTGCTGCCCGTTTGTTCAAAGAGTTCGCCAAGAGTCAGGAAAAGTTCGAGATCAAGGCAGCTGCGTTCGAGGGCAAGTTCCTCGCAGCTAACCAAATCGACGTACTGGCAACACTGCCGACCCGTAACGAAGCTATTTCGCAGCTGATGAGCGTGATTCAAGGCGCTACCAGCAAGCTGGCTCGTACTCTGGCTGCAGTTCGCGAGCAAAAAGAAGCTGCCGCAGCCTAAGGCTGAGCATTTTCTCTCGCGTATTTTTGTTTATTTCGATGGCCGCGTAGGCCGTCCCCCAATTCAGGAAATACAGTAATGTCTATCTCCCAAGAAGATATCCTCAACGCCGTAGCTGAAATGTCGGTTCTGCAGGTTGTTGAGCTGATCAAAGCTTTCGAAGAAAAATTCGGCGTTTCCGCTGCCGCTGCTTCCGCTGGCCCAGCCGCTGTTGCTGCTGTTGCTGAAGAGCAAACCGAATTCAACGTCATGCTGCTGGAAGCTGGCGAGAAGAAAGTAAACGTGATCAAGGCAGTTCGTGAACTGACCGGTCTGGGCCTGAAAGAAGCCAAGGCTGTAGTTGACGGCGCTCCTGCCATGGTTCTGGAAGCTGTTGCCAAAGACGCAGCTGACAAAGCCAAGGCCGCTCTGGAAGAAGCAGGCGCTAAAGTCGAGCTGAAGTAAGCATCGACCTTGCGTCTCCAGCCCAAGCGTTAAGCTGAAGGCTGATGGCTGGTGGCTCTTGCCACCGGCCTTTTTCCGTTCTTGGCTGTCGACTCGGTCGCCGCCATTAACGCGCTGTAGCCACCCGATGCGGTGGTGCAAACCAAGGGGTTTGCAAGATTTTCTGGCTGCTCCCGTCGGGAGGGCCAAACAAGCAGGTGACCAAGCTGGGGAACGCTGATGGCTTACTCATATACTGAGAAAAAACGTATCCGCAAGGACTTTAGCAAGTTGCCGGACGTCATGGATGTCCCGTACCTTCTGGCTATCCAGCTGGATTCGTATCGTGAATTCTTGCAGGCGGGAGCGACCAAAGATCAGTTCCGCGACGTGGGCCTGCATGCGGCCTTCAAATCCGTTTTCCCGATCATCAGCTACTCCGGCAATGCTGCGCTGGAGTACGTCGGTTATCGCCTGGGCGAACCGGCATTTGATGTCAAAGAATGCGTGTTGCGCGGTGTCACGTACGCCGTACCTTTGCGGGTAAAAGTCCGTCTGATCATTTTCGACAAAGAATCGTCGAACAAAGCGATCAAGGACATCAAAGAGCAAGAAGTCTACATGGGCGAAATCCCACTGATGACTGAAAACGGTACCTTCGTTATCAACGGTACCGAGCGTGTTATCGTTTCCCAGCTGCACCGTTCCCCGGGCGTGTTCTTCGACCACGACCGCGGCAAGACGCACAGCTCCGGCAAGCTCCTGTACTCCGCGCGGATCATTCCGTACCGCGGTTCGTGGTTGGACTTCGAGTTCGACCCGAAAGACTGCGTGTTCGTGCGTATCGACCGTCGTCGCAAGCTGCCGGCCTCCGTGCTGCTGCGCGCGCTCGGCTATACCACTGAGCAAGTGCTGGACGCTTTCTACACCACCAACGTATTCAGCCTGAAGGATGAAACCCTCAGCCTGGAACTGATTGCTTCGCGTCTGCGTGGTGAAATTGCTGTCCTGGATATCCAGGATGAAAATGGCAAGGTCATCGTTGAAGCCGGCCGCCGTATCACTGCGCGCCACATCAACCAGATCGAAAAGGCCGGTATCAAGTCGCTGGACGTGCCTCTGGACTACGTCCTGGGTCGCACGACCGCCAAGGTCATCGTTCACCCGGCTACAGGCGAAATCCTGGCTGAGTGCAACACCGAGCTGAACACCGAAATCCTGGCAAAAATCGCCAAGGCTCAGGTTGTTCGCATCGAAACCTTGTACACCAACGATATCGACTGCGGTCCGTTCGTCTCCGACACCCTGAAGATCGACTCCACCAGCAACCAATTGGAAGCGCTGGTCGAGATCTATCGCATGATGCGTCCTGGCGAGCCACCTACCAAAGACGCTGCCGAAACCCTGTTCAACAACCTGTTCTTCAGCCCTGAGCGCTATGACCTGTCTGCGGTCGGCCGGATGAAGTTCAACCGTCGTATCGGTCGTACCGAGATCGAAGGTTCGGGCGTGCTGTGCAAGGAAGACATCGTTGCGGTCCTGAAGACTCTGGTCGACATCCGTAACGGCAAAGGCATCGTCGATGACATCGACCACCTGGGTAACCGTCGTGTTCGCTGCGTAGGCGAAATGGCCGAGAACCAGTTCCGCGTTGGCCTGGTACGTGTTGAGCGTGCGGTCAAAGAGCGTCTGTCGATGGCTGAAAGTGAAGGCCTGATGCCGCAAGACTTGATCAACGCCAAGCCAGTGGCTGCAGCGGTGAAAGAGTTCTTCGGTTCCAGCCAGCTCTCGCAGTTCATGGACCAGAACAACCCGCTCTCCGAGATCACCCACAAGCGCCGTGTATCCGCACTGGGCCCGGGCGGTCTGACCCGTGAACGTGCAGGCTTTGAAGTCCGTGACGTACACCCGACGCACTACGGTCGTGTTTGCCCGATCGAAACGCCGGAAGGTCCGAACATCGGTCTGATCAACTCCCTGGCTGCCTATGCGCGCACCAACCAGTACGGCTTCCTTGAGAGCCCGTACCGCGTGGTGAAAGACGCTCTGGTCACCGACGAGATCGTGTTCCTGTCCGCCATCGAAGAAGCTGATCACGTGATCGCCCAGGCTTCGGCCACGATGAACGACAAGAAAATGCTGATCGACGAGCTGGTAGCTGTTCGTCACTTGAACGAATTCACCGTCAAGGCGCCGGAAGACGTCACCTTGATGGACGTTTCGCCGAAGCAGGTAGTTTCGGTTGCAGCGTCGCTGATCCCGTTCCTGGAACACGATGACGCCAACCGTGCGTTGATGGGTTCCAACATGCAGCGTCAAGCTGTACCGACCCTGCGCGCTGATAAGCCGCTGGTAGGTACCGGCATGGAGCGTAACGTTGCGCGTGACTCCGGCGTTTGCGTCGTGGCCCGTCGTGGCGGTGTGATCGACTCCGTTGATGCCAGCCGTATCGTGGTTCGTGTTGCCGATGACGAAGTTGAAACTGGCGAAGCCGGTGTCGACATCTACAACCTGACCAAATACACCCGCTCGAACCAGAACACCTGCATTAACCAGCGTCCGCTGGTGCGTAAGGGTGATCGCGTTCAGCGTAGCGACATTATGGCCGACGGCCCCTCCACCGATATGGGTGAGCTGGCTCTGGGCCAGAACATGCGCATCGCGTTCATGGCCTGGAACGGTTACAACTTCGAAGACTCCATCTGCTTGTCCGAGCGTGTTGTTCAAGAAGACCGTTTCACCACGATCCACATCCAGGAACTGACCTGTGTGGCGCGTGACACCAAGCTTGGGCCTGAGGAAATCACTGCAGACATCCCGAACGTGGGTGAAGCTGCACTGAACAAGCTGGACGAAGCCGGTATCGTTTACGTAGGTGCTGAAGTTGGCGCAGGCGACATCCTGGTCGGTAAGGTCACTCCGAAAGGCGAGACCCAACTGACTCCGGAAGAGAAGCTGCTGCGTGCCATCTTCGGTGAAAAAGCCAGCGACGTGAAAGACACTTCCCTGCGTGTACCGACCGGTACCAAGGGCACTGTCATCGACGTACAGGTCTTCACCCGCGACGGCGTTGAGCGTGATGCTCGTGCTCTGTCCATCGAGAAGATCCAACTCGACGAGATCCGCAAGGACCTGAACGAAGAGTTCCGTATCGTTGAAGGCGCGACCTTCGAACGTCTGCGTTCCGCTCTGGTAGGCCGCAAGGCTGAAGGCGGCGCCGGCCTGAAGAAAGGTCAGGACATCACCGACGAAGTACTCGACGGTCTTGAGCACGGCCAGTGGTTCAAACTGCGCATGGCTGAAGATGCTCTGAACGAGCAGCTCGAGAAGGCCCAGGCCTACATCGTTGATCGTCGCCGTCTGCTGGACGACAAGTTCGAAGACAAGAAGCGCAAACTGCAGCAGGGCGATGACCTGGCTCCAGGCGTGCTGAAAATCGTCAAGGTTTACCTGGCAATCCGTCGCCGCATCCAACCGGGCGACAAGATGGCCGGTCGTCACGGTAACAAGGGTGTGGTCTCCGTGATCATGCCGGTTGAAGACATGCCGCACGATGCCAATGGCACCCCGGTCGACGTCGTCCTCAACCCGTTGGGCGTACCTTCGCGTATGAACGTTGGTCAGATCCTTGAAACCCACCTGGGCCTCGCGGCCAAAGGTCTGGGCGAGAAGATCAACCGTATGATCGAAGAGCAGCGCAAGGTTGCTGACCTGCGCAAGTTCCTGCACGAGATCTACAACGAGATCGGCGGCCGCAAAGAAGAGCTGGATACCTTCACCGACCAGGAAATCCTGGACCTGGCGAAGAACCTGCGCGGCGGTGTTCCAATGGCTACCCCGGTGTTCGACGGTGCCAAGGAAAGCGAAATCAAGGCCATGCTGAAATTGGCAGACCTGCCGGAAAGCGGCCAGATGCAGCTGTTCGACGGCCGTACCGGCAACAAGTTCGAGCGCCCGGTTACTGTTGGCTACATGTACATGCTGAAGCTGAACCACTTGGTAGACGACAAGATGCACGCTCGTTCTACCGGTTCGTACAGCCTGGTTACCCAGCAGCCGCTGGGTGGTAAGGCTCAGTTCGGTGGTCAGCGTTTCGGGGAGATGGAGGTCTGGGCACTGGAAGCATACGGTGCTGCTTACACTCTGCAAGAAATGCTCACAGTGAAGTCAGACGATGTGAACGGTCGGACCAAGATGTACAAAAACATCGTGGACGGCGATCACCGTATGGAGCCGGGCATGCCCGAGTCCTTCAACGTGTTGATCAAAGAAATTCGTTCCCTCGGCATCGATATCGATCTGGAAACCGAATAACACGTGACGCGAATCGAGAGCGGGGCTGTTTAGCCCGCTCTCTGCTCCGCCAGGAGGAAAGGCCTTGAAAGACCTACTGAATTTGCTGAAAAACCAGGGTCAAGTCGAAGAGTTCGACGCCATCCGTATTGGACTGGCATCGCCTGAGATGATCCGTTCGTGGTCGTTCGGTGAAGTTAAAAAGCCGGAAACCATCAACTACCGTACGTTCAAACCTGAGCGTGACGGCCTGTTCTGCGCCAAGATCTTTGGCCCGGTAAAGGATTACGAGTGCCTGTGCGGTAAGTACAAGCGCTTGAAGCACCGTGGTGTGATCTGCGAGAAGTGCGGCGTTGAAGTCGCACTGGCCAAGGTTCGTCGTGAGCGCATGGCGCACATCGAACTGGCTTCGCCGGTTGCCCACATCTGGTTCCTGAAATCGCTGCCGTCCCGTATCGGCTTGCTGATGGACATGACCCTGCGTGATATCGAACGCGTTCTCTACTTCGAGAGCTATGTCGTTATCGATCCAGGCATGACCACCCTTGAAAAAGGTCAGCTGCTGAACGACGAGCAGTACTTCGAAGCGCTGGAAGAGTTTGGCGACGATTTCGATGCCCGCATGGGTGCCGAAGCTGTCCGCGAACTGCTGCACGCTATCGACCTGGAGCACGAGATTGGCCGTCTGCGTGAAGAAATTCCGCAAACCAACTCCGAAACCAAGATCAAGAAGCTGTCCAAGCGTCTGAAGTTGATGGAGGCCTTCCAGGGTTCCGGCAACTTGCCAGAGTGGATGGTGCTGACCGTTCTGCCGGTTCTGCCGCCAGACCTGCGTCCGCTGGTACCGTTGGACGGTGGTCGTTTCGCGACGTCCGACCTCAACGACCTGTACCGCCGCGTGATCAACCGTAACAACCGCTTGAAGCGCCTGCTCGATCTGTCCGCGCCGGACATCATCGTGCGCAACGAAAAGCGTATGTTGCAAGAAGCCGTCGATGCCCTGCTCGACAACGGCCGTCGTGGCCGCGCTATCACCGGTTCGAACAAGCGTCCTCTGAAATCCTTGGCTGACATGATCAAGGGTAAGCAAGGTCGTTTCCGTCAGAACTTGCTCGGTAAGCGTGTTGACTACTCCGGTCGTTCGGTAATTACCGTAGGCCCGACCCTGCGTCTGCACCAGTGCGGTCTGCCTAAGAAGATGGCTCTCGAGCTGTTCAAGCCGTTTATCTTCGGCAAGCTGGAAATGCGCGGTCTCGCGACCACCATCAAAGCGGCCAAGAAAATGGTCGAGCGCGAACTGCCAGAGGTTTGGGACGTTCTCGCTGAAGTGATCCGCGAACACCCGGTTCTCCTCAACCGTGCACCGACCCTTCACCGTCTGGGTATCCAGGCGTTTGAACCGGTACTGATCGAAGGTAAGGCTATCCAGCTGCACCCTCTGGTCTGTGCTGCGTACAACGCCGACTTCGACGGCGACCAAATGGCCGTGCACGTACCGCTGACACTGGAAGCCCAGTTGGAAGCGCGTGCGTTGATGATGTCGACCAACAACATCCTGTCGCCAGCCAACGGTGAGCCAATCATCGTTCCGTCGCAGGACGTTGTATTGGGTCTGTACTACATGACCCGTGAAGCGATCAACGCCAAGGGCGAAGGTCGTGTATTCGCTGACCTGCAGGAAGTTGACCGTGTGTTCCGTGCCGGCGAAGCCGCACTGCACGCCAAGGTCAAAGTGCGGATTCACGAAACCGTGAACGACCGTGACGGCGGCAGCGTGAGCAATGTCCGTATCGTCGACACCACTGTCGGCCGTGCGCTGTTGTATCAGGTTGTGCCAAAAGGTCTGTCTTACGACGTCGTCAACCTGCCGATGAAGAAAAAGGCGATCTCCAAGCTGATCAACCAGTGCTACCGCGTGGTTGGTCTGAAAGAGACCGTGATTTTCGCTGACCAGTTGATGTACACCGGTTTTGCTTATTCGACCATTTCCGGCGTTTCCATCGGTGTTAACGACTTCGTTATCCCGGATGAAAAAGCCCGCATCATCAGTGCTGCCACTGATGAAGTGAAAGAGATCGAAAGCCAGTACGCTTCCGGCCTGGTAACCCAGGGCGAGAAGTACAACAAAGTGATCGACCTTTGGTCCAAGGCCAACGACGAAGTGTCGAAGGCAATGATGGCTAACCTCTCGAAAGAGAAGGTTATCGACCGTCATGGCGTGGAAGTCGATCAAGAGTCGTTCAACTCGATGTACATGATGGCTGACTCGGGCGCACGGGGTTCTGCTGCGCAGATCCGTCAGCTCGCCGGTATGCGTGGCCTGATGGCCAAGCCGGACGGTTCCATCATCGAAACGCCGATTACTGCGAACTTCCGTGAAGGTTTGAGCGTACTTCAGTACTTCATCTCCACTCACGGTGCTCGTAAAGGTCTGGCGGATACCGCGTTGAAAACCGCTAACTCCGGTTACCTGACTCGTCGTCTGGTAGACGTGGCACAAGATCTGGTTGTAACCGAGATCGATTGCGGCACCGAACACGGCTTGCTGATGACACCGCACATTGAAGGCGGTGACGTTGTAGAGCCGCTGGGTGAGCGCGTATTGGGTCGTGTTATTGCCCGTGACGTATTCAAGCCAGGTACCGAGGAAATTATCGTTCCTGCCGGCACCCTGGTTGACGAGAAGTGGGTCGAGTTCATCGAACTCAACAGCATCGACGAAGTGATCGTTCGCTCGCCGATCAGCTGTGAAACCCGCTTCGGCATTTGCGCCAAGTGCTATGGCCGTGACTTGGCTCGTGGTCACCAGGTGAACATCGGTGAAGCGGTCGGCGTTATCGCTGCCCAGTCCATCGGTGAGCCGGGTACCCAGCTGACCATGCGTACATTCCACATCGGTGGTGCGGCAAGCCGGACCTCCGCAGCCGACAGCGTTCAGGTGAAGAATGGCGGTACCGTCCGTCTGCACAACCTGAAGCACGTTGAGCGAGTGGATGGTTGCCTGGTTGCTGTGTCCCGTTCCGGTGAGCTGGCAATCGCTGACGACTACGGTCGTGAGCGTGAGCGCTACAAGCTGCCGTATGGTGCTGTGATTTCGGTTAAAGAAGGTGACAAGGTCGACGCTGGCGCAATCGTGGCCAAGTGGGATCCGCACACTCACCCAATCGTTACCGAAATGAAAGGTACCGTGACCTACGTGGGCATGGAAGAAGGCATCACGATCAAGCGTCAGACTGACGAATTGACCGGTATGACCAACATTGAAGTCCTCGACGCAAAAGATCGTCCAGCTGCCGGTAAAGACATCCGTCCTGCCGTGAAGATGGTCGATGACAACGGCAAGGATCTGTTGCTGCCAGGCACTGACGTAATCGCTCAGTACTTCCTGCCAGCCAACGCCCTGGTCGGTGTAGCGGATGGTGCGAAGATTGCGATCGGTGACGTTATCGCGCGTATCCCGCAAGAGACTTCGAAGACCCGTGACATCACCGGTGGTCTGCCGCGTGTTGCCGACTTGTTCGAAGCTCGTCGTCCGAAAGAAGCGTCGATTCTGGCTGAAGTCAGCGGCACCATCGCGTTCGGTAAAGAGACCAAGGGCAAGCGTCGCCTGGTCATTACCCCGAACGACGGTAGCGATCCGTATGAAGAGCTGATTCCGAAGTGGCGTCACCTGAACGTGTTCGAAGGCGAACAGGTAAACCGCGGCGAAGTTATCTCCGACGGTCCGAGCGATCCACACGACATCCTGCGTCTGCTGGGTGTGAGTGCGCTGGCCAAGTACATCGTTAACGAGATCCAGGACGTTTACCGTCTGCAAGGCGTGAAGATCAACGATAAGCACATCGAGACCATTCTGCGTCAGATGCTGCGTAAAGTTGAAATCGCTGAATCCGGCGATTCCAGTTTCATCAAGGGCGACCAGATGGAACTGACTCACGTACTGGTAGAAAACGAACGTCTGGCAGCCGACGAGAAATTTGTTTCCAAATTTACTCGTGTGCTGCTGGGTATCACCAAGGCGTCGTTGTCCACTGAATCGTTCATCTCGGCGGCCTCCTTCCAGGAGACCACTCGCGTACTGACCGAAGCAGCGGTAACCGGCAAGCGCGATTACCTGCGCGGCCTGAAAGAAAACGTGGTTGTGGGTCGTCTGATCCCAGCCGGTACCGGTTTGGCTTACCACAGCGAGCGCAAGCGCCGCCGTGATGCTGACAAGCCGTTGCGCGTAAGCGCCAGTGAAGTGGAAGCTGCACTGACCGAAGCGCTGAACTCAAGCGGTAACTGAGTTCTGCGATAAATAAGTCTGGGCCCTGGCAGCCCCCATTCGTCGGATCGAGGCAGTTTTGCCCCGGTTCGTTGAGAGGGGAGGTCGGGGCCTTGCCTTGACTGGGGGCAAGATCCTCTTTAGACTCTTGTACCCCTAAATTTGGCGGGAATTCGTTCCTGCCATTTTGCTTTTCTTGCAAGACAATAGCGTCGCAAGACAACAGTGGAGCTAGTAGATGGCAACTATCAACCAGCTGGTACGTCAGCCGCGTAAGCGTATCGTCGAGAAATCCGACGTACCTGCGCTGCAGAACTGCCCGCAACGTCGTGGCGTATGCACTCGCGTGTATACCACTACGCCGAAAAAACCTAACTCGGCACTGCGTAAAGTATGCCGTGTGCGTCTGACCAACGGTTTCGAGGTTTCCTCGTACATCGGCGGTGAAGGCCACAACCTGCAAGAGCACAGCGTGGTACTGATCCGCGGCGGTCGTGTAAAAGACTTGCCAGGTGTTCGTTACCACACCGTACGCGGCTCCTTGGATACTTCCGGCGTTAAAGGTCGTAACCAGGGTCGTTCGAAGTACGGTACCAAGAAGCCTAAGTAGTAGCGGCTTTTTGTAAAACTGAATCATCTTATTTTCTGAGTCGATAAGAGTAAGGTCGGAGGCGTCCCGAAAGGGCACCGATTCCGAGCGAACCTGAAGACCGTTTGAGGGCTTATCCATGCCAAGAAGACGCGTAGCAGCCAAGCGCGAAGTGCTTGACGATCCAAAATACGGAAGCCAAATTCTGGCCAAGTTCATGAACCACGTGATGGAAAGCGGCAAGAAAGCCGTTGCCGAGCGTATCGTTTATGGCGCGCTGGAAAAGGTTAAAGAACGCAAGAACAGCGACCCCCTGGAAATCTTCGAGAAAGCTCTCGACGCCATCGCTCCGCTGGTCGAAGTGAAGTCGCGCCGTGTAGGCGGTGCTACTTACCAGGTTCCGGTCGAAGTTCGTCCGTCCCGTCGTAACGCCCTGGCAATGCGCTGGTTGGTAGACTTCGCCCGTAAGCGTGGCGAGAAGTCTATGGCTCTGCGTTTGGCTGGCGAACTGTTGGACGCTGCTGAAGGTAAAGGTGCTGCTGTTAAGAAGCGTGAAGACGTGCACCGTATGGCTGAAGCTAACAAAGCTTTCTCGCACTACCGCTTCTAATTCTAGCTTCACTAATTTTGCGAGGGCTTTATGGCTCGTACTACTCCGATTAGTCGCTACCGTAACATCGGTATCGTCGCTCACGTGGATGCTGGTAAAACCACCACCACCGAGCGCGTCCTTTTTTACACCGGCAAAAGTCACAAGATGGGCGAGGTGCATGACGGCGCCGCGACCACAGACTGGATGGTTCAGGAGCAGGAGCGTGGTATTACCATTACTTCTGCTGCTATTACCGCCTTCTGGAAAGGTTCCGAGAAGCAGTACAAAGATGAGCACCGCTTCAACGTAATCGATACCCCGGGCCACGTAGACTTCACCATTGAAGTTGAGCGTTCCCTGCGTGTACTCGACGGCGCTGTCGTTGTGTTCTGCGGCACCTCGGGTGTTGAGCCTCAGTCGGAAACCGTATGGCGTCAAGCCAACAAGTACGGCGTTCCACGTCTTGTTTACGTAAACAAGATGGACCGTGCTGGTGCGAACTTCCTGCGCGTGATCGGTCAGATCAAGCAGCGTCTGGGTCACACCCCGGTGCCAATCCAGTTGGCTATCGGTTCCGAAGACAACTTCCAGGGGCAGATCGATCTGCTGGCCATGGAAGCTGTTTACTGGAACGATGCTGACAAAGGTATGGTTCCTCGTCGCGAAGCTATCCCTGCAGACATGCAGGAATTGGCTGACGAGTGGCGCAACAACATGGTTGAGGCTGCGGCCGAAGCCAACGAAGAACTGATGAACAAGTACCTCGAAGGTGAAGAACTCACCAACGCGGAAATCAAGGCCGCTCTGCGTCAGCGTACTATCGCTGGTGAGATCGTCTTGGCTGTTTGCGGTTCTTCCTTCAAGAACAAGGGTGTTCCCCTGGTTCTCGACGCCGTGATCGACTACCTGCCTGCGCCGGTTGATATTCCTGCCATCAAGGGTACTGACCCGGATGACGAGACTATCGAGCTGGAGCGTCATGCAGACGACAGCGAGCCGTTCTCGGCTCTGGCGTTCAAGATCGCTACCGACCCATTCGTGGGTACCCTGACCTTCGTCCGCGTTTACTCGGGCGTGTTGAACTCCGGCGACGGCGTGATCAACTCGGTCAAGGGCAAGAAAGAGCGCGTGGGTCGTATGGTGCAAATGCACGCAAACGCCCGTGAAGAGATCAAGGAAGTACGCGCTGGTGACATCGCGGCCTTGATCGGCATGAAGGACGTCACCACTGGTGAAACTTTGTGCAACGCTGACAAGCCAATCATCCTGGTTCGTATGGACTTCCCGGAGCCGGTTATTTCGGTTGCCGTAGAGCCTAAGACCAAGGATGACCAGGAAAAAATGGGTATCGCTCTGGGCAAACTTGCTCAGGAAGATCCATCTTTCCGCGTCAAGACTGATGAAGAGACTGGTCAAACGATCATCTCCGGCATGGGCGAGCTGCACCTGGACATCCTGGTTGACCGGATGCGCCGTGAGTTCAACGTCGAAGCCAACATCGGTAAGCCTCAGGTTTCCTATCGTGAGCGCATCACGAAGAACTGTGAAATCGAAGGCAAGTTCGTTCGTCAGTCCGGCGGTCGTGGTCAGTTCGGTCACTGCTGGATCCGTTTTGCTCCTGCTGATGAAGGTCAGGAAGGTTTGCAATTCGTGAACGAAGTAGTGGGTGGTGTTGTTCCTAAGGAATACATCCCTGCTATCCAGAAGGGTATCGAAGAGCAGATGAAGAACGGTGTTGTTGCCGGCTATCCGCTGATCGGCCTGAAAGCAACCGTTTTTGACGGTTCTTACCACGACGTCGACTCCAACGAGATGGCGTTCAAGGTGGCTGCTTCCATGGCAACCAAGCAACTGGCCCAGAAGGGCGGTGGTGAGTTGCTTGAGCCAATCATGGCGGTAGAAGTTGTTACACCTGAAGACTATATGGGTGATGTCATGGGCGACCTTAACCGTCGTCGCGGCATGATCTTGGGTATGGAAGACACGGTTTCCGGCAAAGTGATTCGCGCCGAGGTTCCGTTGGGTGAGATGTTCGGTTATGCGACCGACGTTCGCTCCATGTCCCAGGGTCGCGCAAGCTACTCTATGGAATTCAAAAAATACAACACAGCTCCGGCGCACATCGCTGAAACTGTATCCAAAAAACAAGGCTGATTCAGTCCTTTAGGCAAGGAGTTAATTGTCGTGGCTAAAGAAAAATTTGATCGTTCCCTACCACACGTCAACGTTGGCACTATCGGTCACGTTGACCATGGTAAAACCACTCTGACTGCTGCTCTGACTCGCGTTTGCTCCGAAATTTTCGGTTCCGCAGTCGTTGATTTCGATAAGATCGACAGCGCACCAGAAGAAAAAGCTCGTGGTATCACCATCAACACCGCGCACGTTGAATACAACTCGCTGATCCGTCACTACGCTCACGTTGACTGCCCAGGTCACGCTGACTATGTGAAGAACATGATCACCGGTGCTGCCCAAATGGACGGCGCGATCCTGGTTTGCTCGGCCGCTGATGGTCCGATGCCACAAACCCGTGAGCACATCCTGCTGTCCCGCCAGGTTGGCGTTCCGTACATCGTGGTTTACCTGAACAAGGCTGACCTGGTAGACGACGCTGAGCTGCTGGAACTGGTTGAGATGGAAGTGCGCGATCTGCTGAGCACTTACGACTTCCCAGGCGACGACACTCCGATCATCATCGGTTCTGCTCGTATGGCTCTGGAAGGCAAAGACGATAACGAAATGGGCACCACGTCCGTTCGTAAACTGGTTGAGACTCTGGACAGCTACATCCCAGATCCAGTTCGTGTTATCGACAAGCCGTTCCTGATGCCAATCGAAGACGTATTCTCGATCTCCGGTCGTGGTACTGTTGTTACCGGTCGTATCGAGCGCGGTATCGTTAAGGTTCAAGATCCACTGGAAATCGTTGGTCTGCGTGACACTACTGTCACCACCTGCACCGGTGTTGAAATGTTCCGTAAGCTGCTCGACGAAGGTCGTGCTGGCGAGAACTGCGGCGTTCTGCTGCGTGGTACCAAGCGTGACGACGTTGAGCGTGGCCAGGTTCTGGTTAAGCCAGGTTCGGTTAAGCCGCACACCAAGTTCGAAGCTGAAGTGTACGTGCTGAGCAAAGAAGAAGGCGGTCGTCACACTCCGTTCTTCAAAGGCTACCGTCCACAGTTCTACTTCCGTACTACTGACGTGACTGGTAACTGCGAGCTGCCGGAAGGCGTTGAAATGGTAATGCCAGGCGACAACATCAAAATGGTTGTCACCCTGATCAAAACCATCGCAATGGAAGACGGTCTGCGCTTCGCTATCCGTGAAGGCGGCCGTACCGTTGGTGCTGGCGTTGTAGCTAAAATCATCGAGTAAGCTCTTTTTTGAGTTAGCTTCGAGGTTTTGAGAAAGCCCCCGCTTAGCGGGGGCTTTTTTTATTGGGTTGACACCCATCTGGGGCGTCTATAGAATTGCGCCTCCTTTTAACGGGCGTATTGCGCTCGCTGGGAATAGCAGCCGGAGTCTGAAATCCAATGCAAAATCAGCAAATCCGTATCAGGTTGAAGGCTTTTGACCATCGCCTGATCGACCAATCCACCCAGGAAATCGTGGAAACCGCGAAACGTACTGGTGCACAAGTGCGTGGTCCAATTCCACTGCCTACCCGTAAAGAGCGGTTCACCGTTCTGGTCTCCCCGCACGTCAACAAAGACGCGCGTGACCAGTACGAGATCCGTACTCATAAGCGCGTACTGGACATCGTCCAGCCAACGGATAAAACCGTTGATGCACTTATGAAGCTTGATCTGGCGGCCGGTGTGGAAGTACAGATCAGCCTCGGCTAAGACTTGGGTCTTAGTCGTGTAACGCTCTGAAATGGGCGGCCATAGCGGGTGAAAGCCCCGTACACTCATGAGGTTTACAACATGACTATTGGTGTAGTCGGTCGTAAATGCGGTATGACCCGTATTTTCACCGAAGAAGGTGTCTCCATTCCGGTTACGGTCATTGAGATCGAGCCGAATCGCGTCACCCAGTTTAAAACTGAAGAAACCGATGGCTATCGTGCAGTGCAAGTCACTGTCGGCGAGCGTCGTGCTTCGCGCGTGACTGCTGCTCAAGCAGGTCACTTCGCTAAAGCAAACGTTGCAGCTGGTCGCACTGTTATGGAGTTCCGTCTTGAAGAAGGCGACTACCAGGCTGGCGATCTGATCAACGCTGAAATCTTCGCCGCTGGTCAACTGGTTGATGTAACCGGTCAGTCCAAGGGTAAAGGCTTCCAGGGTACGATCAAGCGTTGGAATTTCCGTGGCCAAGACAACACTCACGGTAACTCCGTTTCCCACCGCGTCCCGGGCTCTATTGGCCAGTGCCAGACTCCTGGTCGTGTATTCAAGGGCAAAAAAATGTCCGGTCATATGGGCGCTGAGCGCGTGACCGTGCAGTCCCTCGAAGTAGTGCGCGTCGACGCTGAACGCAATCTGTTGTTGGTCAAGGGTGCTGTTCCTGGCGCTACTGGCGGCAACCTGGTTGTACGTCCAGCGGCCAAGGCTCGCGGTTAAGGGGAAGCTGACATGCAATTAAATGTAAATGACGCTCAAGCGATCGAAGTTTCCGAACTGACATTTGGCGGCGAATTCAACGAGACGCTCGTTCACCAAGCAGTCGTGGCCTACATGGCCGGCGGCCGTCAAGGTAGCAAGCAGCAAAAGACCCGTTCCGACGTTCGTGGTGGCGGTAAGCGCCCTTGGCGTCAGAAAGGTACTGGCCGTGCTCGTGCCGGTACTATCCGTAGCCCAATCTGGCGCGGCGGCGGTACCACTTTCGCAGCTCGTCCTCAGGATCACACTCAGAAGCTCAACAAGAAGATGTACCGCGCAGCACTGCGCTCCATCCTTGCTGAACTCGTGCGTACTGATCGTCTGGTCGTGGTTCAGGACTTCGCTGTTGAAGCACCGAAAACCAAAGATCTGCTGAACAAGCTGAACGGCATGGGCCTGACTGACGTCTTGATCGTGTCTGAAGCTGTTGATCAGAACCTGTACCTGGCTGCTCGCAACCTGCCACACGTTGATGTACGTGACGTGCAAGGTTCCGATCCAGTTAGTCTGATCGCATACGACAAGGTGTTGATCACCGTGTCGGCCGTGAAGAAATTCGAGGAGCTGCTGGGATGAACCAGGAACGCGTATTTAAAGTTCTGCTTGGCCCGCACGTTTCCGAAAAGGCTACGGTTCTGGCTGACAAGAAAGGCCAGTTCGTTTTCAAGGTTGCAACTGACGCAACCAAGCTGGAAATCAAGAAGGCCGTCGAAAGCCTGTTCAGCGTGAAAGTAGAGCGTGTTACTACCCTGAATGTTCTGGGTAAGAGCAAGCGCACTGCTCGCGGTCTGGGCAAGCGTAATGACTGGAAGAAGGCGGTTATCTCCCTTCAGCCAGGCCAAGATCTCGATTTCAGCAGCAGTGCTGAGTAAGGAAGGGGTGCATCATGGCAATCGTTAAATGCAAACCGACTTCCCCTGGCCGCCGTTTTGTGGTCAAGGTGGTCAACCAGGAGCTGCATAAAGGCGCTCCTCACGCACCGCTGCTCGAGAAGAAATCGAAGACTGGTGGTCGTAACAACAATGGTCGCATTACCACTCGTCACATCGGTGGTGGCCATAAGCAGCATTATCGTCTGGTCGACTTCCGTCGCAACGACAAAGATGGCATCACTGCCACTGTCGAGCGTATCGAATACGATCCAAACCGTACTGCTCACATCGCTCTGCTGCTGTACGCAGATGGCGAGCGTCGCTACATCATCGCCCCTAAAGGCGTGAGTGCTGGCGACCAGCTGATCGCAGGTGCCCTGGCACCGATCAAGCCGGGCAACGCTCTGCAACTGCGTAACATTCCAGTTGGTAGCACCGTACACGGCATCGAATTGAAGCCAGGTAAAGGCGCGCAAATCGCTCGTTCCGCTGGTGCTTCGGCTCAGCTGATCGCTCGTGAAGGTGTCTACGTGACCCTGCGTCTGCGTTCTGGTGAGATGCGTAAAGTGCTGGCTGAATGCCGCGCGACCTTGGGCGAAGTCTCGAACTCCGAGCACAGCCTGCGTTCGCTGGGTAAAGCTGGTGCCAAACGCTGGCGTGGCGTTCGCCCAACCGTTCGTGGTGTTGCCATGAACCCGGTTGACCACCCACACGGTGGTGGTGAAGGTCGTACCTCTGGTGGTCGTCATCCGGTATCGCCATGGGGCTTCCCGACTAAGGGCGCGAAGACTCGTGGTAATAAGCGTACCGACAAAATGATCGTCCGTCGTCGCAAGTAAATAGAGGGATACGACAGTGCCACGTTCTCTGAAAAAAGGTCCTTTTATTGATCTTCACCTACTGAAGAAGATCGAAGTGGCGGCGGAAAAGAATGATCGCAAGCCGGTGAAAACCTGGTCGCGTCGTTCGATGATCCTGCCACAAATGGTCGGTTTGACCATCGCAGTACACAACGGTCGTCTTCACGTCCCAGTTCTCGTGAACGAAGACATGGTCGGCCACAAACTAGGCGAGTTTGCCGGTACCCGCACATATCGTGGGCACGTGGCAGACAAGAAAGCCAAGCGTTAAGGGGTTAGGAAATGGAAGTAGCCGCTAAGTTGTCGGGCGCTCGAATCTCCGCCCAGAAAGCCCGCTTGGTCGCCGACCAGATCCGCGGGAAGAAGGTGGGCGAAGCGCTCAACCTGTTGGCTTTCAGCAGTAAGAAAGCCGCCGAGATCATGAAGAAAGTGCTGGAGTCGGCCGTAGCCAACGCCGAGCATAACGAAGGCGCAGACGTTGATGACCTGAAGGTCAGCACCGTTTTCGTCAACGAAGGGCGTTCGCTGAAGCGTATCATGCCGCGTGCCAAAGGCCGTGCTGATCGCATCGTCAAGCGGTCTTGCCATATCACTGTCAAGGTTGCTGACAAGTAACGGAGTCGAAGAGATGGGTCAGAAAGTACATCCCATTGGCATTCGCCTGGGAATCGTCAAGGAGCACACCTCCGTCTGGTACGCAGACGGTCGGACTTATGCGGACTATTTGTTCGCTGATCTGAAGGTGCGTGAGTATCTCCAAGACAAACTAAAAAGCGCGTCCGTAAGCCGTATCGATATCCATCGTCCGGCGCAAACTGCACGTATCACCATCCACACCGCTCGTCCAGGTATCGTTATCGGGAAGAAAGGTGAAGATGTTGAGAAACTGCGTCAGGACCTGACCAAGCAAATGGGTGTGCCTGTGCACATCAATATCGAAGAGATCCGTAAGCCGGAGCTCGACGGTATGCTGGTTGCGCAGAGCGTAGCTCAGCAGCTGGAGCGTCGCGTCATGTTCCGTCGCGCTATGAAGCGCGCCGTACAGAACGCCATGCGCATTGGTGCCAAAGGCATCAAAATCCAAGTGAGCGGTCGTCTCGGCGGTGCTGAAATCGCACGTACTGAATGGTATCGCGAAGGTCGTGTGCCATTGCACACCCTGCGTGCCGACATCGACTATGCCAACTACGAAGCTCACACCACTTACGGTGTGATCGGTGTAAAGGTTTGGATCTTCAAAGGCGAAGTAATTGGTGGTCGCCAAGAAGAACTGAAACCACAAGCACCAGCGCCTCGTAAAAAAGCTGCTAAGTAAGGGGTACGCCAAATGTTGCAACCAAAGCGTACGAAGTTCCGCAAGCAGATGACAGGCCACAACCGTGGTCTGGCTCAGCGCGGTAGCAAAGTCAGCTTCGGCGAATTCGCGCTGAAGTCTGTAGCTCGTGGTCGTCTCACCGCTCGTCAGATCGAGTCAGCGCGTCGTGCTCTGACCCGTCACGTAAAACGTGGCGGCAAGATCTGGATCCGTGTATTCCCGGACAAGCCAATCTCCAAAAAGCCCCTCGAAGTTCGGATGGGTAAAGGTAAGGGTAACGTGGAATACTGGGTTGCCCAGATTCAGCCAGGCAAAGTCCTGTATGAAATCGAGGGTGTAACTGAAGAGCTGGCGCGTGAGGCTTTTGCCCTGGCTGCTGCAAAGCTGCCGCTCGCCACCGCCTTTGTTAAACGGACGGTGATGTGATGAAAGCGAATGAACTTCGTGAAAAATCCGCACAGCAGCTGAACGAGCAACTGCTCGGCCTGCTGCGCGACCAGTTCAATCTGCGCATGCAGAAAGCAACTGGCCAGTTGGGGCAGTCTCATCTGCTCTCGCAAGTTAAGCGTGACATCGCTCGCGTGAAGACTGTGCTCAACCAGCAGGCAGGTAAGTGATCATGGCTGAAGCCGAAAAGACTGTCCGTACGCTGACTGGCCGTGTTGTCAGCGACAAGATGGACAAAACCATCACCGTTTTGATCGAGCGCCGCGTTAAGCACCCGATCTACGGTAAATATGTTAAGCGTTCGACTAAGCTGCACGCGCACGACGAAACCAACCAGTGCCACATCGGCGACAAAGTCACTATTCGTGAAACTCGTCCGCTGGCCAAGACCAAGTCTTGGGCACTGGTTGATGTTCTCGAACGCGCTGTGGAAGTCTAAGGACTAGGGGTCGGAGAAATTATATGATTCAGACTCAATCCATGCTCGATGTGGCCGATAACAGCGGCGCTCGCCGTGTTATGTGCATCAAGGTGCTGGGTGGCTCCCATCGTCGTTACGCTGGTATCGGTGACATCATCAAGGTTACCGTGAAGGAAGCAATTCCTCGCGGTAAAGTGAAAAAAGGCCAAGTGATGACTGCTGTTGTAGTCCGCACTCGTCACGGTGTTCGCCGTGCAGATGGCTCCATTATCCGCTTTGATGGCAACGCTGCTGTTCTTCTGAACAACAAGCAAGAGCCGATCGGCACCCGTATCTTTGGGCCAGTGACCCGTGAACTTCGTACTGAGAAGTTCATGAAGATCGTCTCGCTCGCCCCAGAAGTGCTGTAAGGAGATCCGACATGCAAAAGATTCGTCGTGACGACGAGATCATCGTGATCGCCGGCAAAGACAAAGGTAAGCGCGGTAAGGTGCTTAAGGTTCTCGCTAATAACCGTCTGGTTATTGGTGGTCTGAACCTGGTTAAGCGTCATACCAAGCCTAACCCGATGTCGGGCGTACAAGGCGGTATCGTCGAAAAAGAAGCTCCGCTGGACGCTTCTAACGTCGCCATTTTCAACGGCGAAACCAACAAGGCAGACCGCGTTGGTTTCAAAGTAGAAGATGGCAAGAAAATTCGTGTCTTCAAGTCGACCCAAAAAGCGGTTGATGCTTGAACACTGCTAGGTAGAAGACCATGGCACGACTAAAAGAGATTTATTGGAAAGAAATCGCACCGAAGCTTAAGGAAGAACTTAAGCTTTCGAACGTGATGGAAGTTCCACGCGTTACCAAAATCACCCTGAACATGGGTCTGGGCGAAGCGGTCGGCGACAAAAAAGTCATCGAGCACGCTGTTGCTGACCTGGAAAAGATCACCGGTCAAAAAGTCGTTGTGACTTACGCTCGGAAATCCATCGCTGGCTTTAAAGTCCGTGAAGGTTGGCCGATCGGCGTCAAAGTGACTCTGCGCCGTGAGCGTATGTACGAATTCCTGGATCGTCTGCTGTCGATCTCCCTGCCTCGGGTCCGCGACTTCCGCGGCCTGAATGCCAAGTCCTTCGATGGTCGTGGTAACTACAGCATGGGCGTGAAAGAGCAGATCATCTTCCCGGAAATCGACTACGACAAGATCGATGCTCTCCGCGGTCTGGACATCACCCTGACCACCACTGCCAAGAACGATGATGAAGGTCGCGCCCTGTTGCGTGCTTTCAAATTCCCGTTCCGCAACTGATTGGAGTAGGACCATGGCCAAGATGAGCATGAAAAACCGCGAGCTGAAGCGTCAGCTCACGGTTGCCAAGTACGCCAAGAAGCGTGCAGCACTGAAAGCAATCATCGTTGATCTGAACGCAAGTCCAGAAGCACGTTGGGAAGCGACAGTAGCACTGCAGAAGCAGCCACGTGACGCAAGCGCTTCGCGCATGCGTAACCGCTGCCGCCTGACCGGTCGTCCACACGGCGTTTACCGCAAGTTCGGCCTCGGCCGTAACAAACTGCGTGAAGCGGCAATGCGTGGTGACGTACCAGGTCTGGTTAAAGCTAGCTGGTAAGTACTTTCAACGTCCAGGTGGTTGGTTTCGCAAGATACTGACCGCCGGTGGCCTTGAATCTGGAACAAGCCCCTTTTGGGGCTTGTTTCATTTCCGTAGTGTGTCTAAAATACGCGGCTCGCCTGAGCCCGTGTGTTTTATGCTCGGAGATTCTCGGCGACATATGTAGCCGCAAGGCTAATTTTTTTGTATTAGGAGCGTCTAGCCCATGAGTATGCAGGACCCGTTAGCGGACATGCTAACTCGTATCCGTAATGCCCAGATGGCTGAAAAGTCCGTCGTAAGCATGCCATCTTCCACGTTGAAGGTTGCTGTTGCCAAAGTCCTGAAAGACGAAGGCTACATTGCGGGTTATCAGATCAGCAGCGAAATCAAACCACTGCTGTCCATCGAGCTGAAGTACTTCGAAGGCCGTCCGGTCATCGAGGAAGTGAAGCGCGTTAGCCGTCCAGGCCTGCGTCAGTACAAGTCCGTCGATGATCTGCCAAAAGTTCGTGGCGGTCTCGGTGTGTCTATCGTCTCCACCAACAAAGGTGTGATGACGGATCGTGCTGCGCGCGCTGCCGGTGTCGGCGGCGAAGTTCTTTGCACTGTGTTCTAAGGGGGGATAAGCATGTCACGCGTCGCTAAGAACCCCGTTAAGCTGCCAGCCGGTGTCGAAGTAAAATTCGCAGGCCAACAGCTTTCGGTGAAGGGTGCCAAGGGTACTCTCGAACTGAACATCCATTCGTCGGTTGAGATCGTTGAAGAAGCTGGTGAGTTGCGTTTCGCTGCTCGCAATGGCGATCAACAAACTCGCGCAATGGCCGGTACCACTCGTGCGTTGGTAAACAACATGGTCCAAGGCGTAAGCCAAGGCTTCGAGCGTAAGCTCCAGCTGGTCGGTGTTGGTTACAAAGCGCAAGCAAAAGGCACGGTTTTGAACCTGGCCCTTGGCTTCTCGCACCCAGTGGATTACGAACTGCCGGAAGGCATCACCGCTGAGACCCCGAGCCAAACCGATATCCTGATCAAGGGTATTGATAAGCAGCTGGTAGGTCAGGTGGCCGCTGAGATCCGCGACTTCCGTCCACCAGAGCCGTACAAAGGCAAAGGTGTGCGCTACGCGGACGAAGTCGTCCGTCGTAAAGAAGCCAAGAAGAAGTAGGGCATAGCAAATGACCGACAAAAAAGTTACTCGACTGCGTCGCGCTCGCAAAGCACGCCTGAAAATGCACGAACTCGAAGTCGTGCGTCTCTGCGTGTTCCGCTCGTCGCAGCACATCTACGCCCAGGTCATCTCGGCCGACGGCAACAAAGTCCTGGCAAGCGCCTCGACTTTGGATAAAGAACTGCGTGATGGTGCCACTGGCAACATCGACGCGGCCACTAAGGTTGGCCAGCTGGTCGCTACGCGTGCAAAAGCCGCTGGCGTCTCGCAGGTGGCTTTCGACCGCTCTGGCTTCAAGTATCACGGTCGCGTCAAGGCGCTGGCTGATGCTGCTCGTGAAGCTGGGCTGGAGTTCTAAGTTATGTCAAATAACGACCAAAAGCGCGACGAAGGCTACATTGAGAAGCTGGTTCAAGTTAACCGCGTAGCCAAAACCGTTAAAGGCGGCCGTATCTTCACTTTCACCGCGTTGACCGTGGTTGGTGATGGTAAAGGGCGTGTTGGCTTCGGCCGTGGCAAGTCACGTGAAGTGCCTGCTGCGATCCAGAAGGCAATGGAAGCTGCTCGTCGCAACATGATCCAAGTTGATCTGAACGGCACTACTCTGCAGTACGCAATGAAGTCCGCCCATGGCGCTTCGAAGGTGTACATGCAGCCTGCTTCTGAAGGTACCGGTATCATCGCTGGCGGCGCTATGCGTGCTGTCCTCGAAGTTGCTGGCGTTCAGAACGTTCTGGCCAAGTGCTACGGCTCGACTAACCCTGTAAACGTGGTTCACGCCACTTTCAAGGGTTTGAAAGCAATGCAGTCTCCTGAATCCATTGCCGCCAAGCGTGGCAAAAGCGTCAAGGAGATTTTCTGATCATGGCTACCGTTAAAGTAACGCTGATCAAAAGCATGACCGGTCGCATCCCTAACCACAAATTGTGCGTTAAGGGTTTGGGTCTGCGTCGCATCGGTCACACTGTAGAAGTCCAGGATACTCCCGAGAATCGCGGGATGATCAACAAGGCTTACTACATGCTGCGTGTCGAGGGTTAATCGATGAAACTCAATGATCTGAGTCCAGCGCCGGGTTCCCGTCGCGAAAAGCATCGTCCGGGCCGTGGTATCGGTAGCGGTTTGGGTAAGACTGGTGGCCGTGGCCACAAAGGTCAAACCTCCCGCTCCGGTGGCACCATCGCTCCAGGCTTTGAAGGCGGTCAACAGCCGCTGCATCGTCGCCTGCCTAAGTTCGGTTTCGTATCCCTGAAAGCCATGGACCGCGCAGAAGTGCGTTTGTCCGAGCTGGCTAAAGTGGAAGGCGACATCGTTACTGTGCAGACCCTGAAAGATGCCAACGTGATCAACGTCAACGTACAGCGTGTGAAAATCATGCTGTCCGGTGAAGTGACCCGCGCTGTCACTATCGGCAAGGGAATCGGCGCCACCAAAGGTGCGCGTTCGGCTATCGAAGCAGCTGGCGGCAAGTTCGAGGAATAAATGGCTAAGCAAGGTGCTCTCTCAGCGCTCGGCAAAGGCGGTATGTCTGAACTTTGGGCTCGTCTGCGTTTTCTGTTCCTGGCGATTATCGTCTACCGAATAGGCGCACACATCCCGGTTCCAGGTATCAACCCGGACCGACTCGCAGACCTGTTTCGACAGAATGAGGGGACCATTCTTAGCTTGTTCAACATGTTTTCCGGCGGCGCGCTGGAACGGATGAGCATCTTTGCACTGGGGATCATGCCGTACATTTCGGCATCGATCATCATGCAGTTGATGACCGCCGTCAGCCCGCAGTTGGAGCAGTTGAAGAAGGAAGGTGAAGCTGGCCGTCGCAAGATTAGCCAGTACACCCGCTACGGCACTGTCATCCTTGCCCTGGTTCAAGCTATCGGCATGTCCGTTGGCTTGGCGGGGCAGGGTGTTGCGTTCACTGGTGACTTTGGCTTCCATTTCGTCGCGGTATCCACATTTGTGGCTGGTGCGATGTTTATGATGTGGCTGGGTGAGCAGATTACTGAGCGTGGTGTTGGTAACGGTATCTCGATGTTGATTTTCGCAGGTATCGTCGCCGGTCTTCCGAGAGCAATCGGGCAGTCTTTCGAGTCTGCGCGTCAGGGTGATATCAATATTTTTGCCCTGGTTGCCATCGGTTTGCTGGCAGTAGCGATTATCGGTTTTGTGGTGTTCATTGAGCGTGGCCAGCGTCGTATTGCTGTTCACTACGCCAAGCGTCAGCAGGGCCGCAAGGTTTTTGCTGCGCAGACCAGCCACTTGCCGCTGAAAGTGAATATGGCCGGTGTTATCCCGGCAATTTTCGCGAGCAGCATTTTGCTGTTTCCGGCTTCGTTGGGTACCTGGTTTGGTCAGTCTGAAAACATGGGCTGGCTGCAGGACCTTTCTCAGTCGATCGCTCCTGGTCAGCCGTTGAATATTCTGCTGTTTAGTGCAGGGATTATTTTCTTCTGCTTCTTCTATACGGCGTTGATGTTCAATCCGAAAGACGTAGCGGAAAACCTGAAGAAGTCCGGTGCCTTTATTCCGGGCATCCGTCCAGGTGAGCAGTCTGCACGCTACATTGATGGCGTTCTGACTCGTTTGACCCTGTTCGGTGCTCTATATATGACGGCCGTGTGCTTGTTGCCCCAGTTCCTGGTGGTTGCAGCAAACGTACCGTTCTACCTTGGCGGGACCTCGTTGCTGATCGTCGTCGTGGTTGTGATGGACTTCATGTCCCAAGTACAATCGCACCTCGTTTCGCACCAGTACGAATCCCTGATGAAGAAAGCCAACCTGAAGGGTTACGGCAGCGGCATGTTGCGCTGAGTACCCATAAGGTTCGAGGAGTTGGTGATGAAAGTTCGTGCATCGGTGAAAAAGCTGTGCCGTAACTGCAAAATTATTCGCCGCGAAGGTGTTGTTCGAGTAATTTGCAGCGCGGAACCGCGTCACAAACAGCGCCAAGGCTGAGTGTGATCCGCTTGAAGCCCGGCAGCTAGTGCGCTGCCGGGTTGATTATTTGTTATTACAGCGATATTATCTCGCGCCCTATTTCTTGGCTTCCGGGGCGTAGGTAGCTGTCAATTGGAGTCCCACTGAATGGCCCGTATTGCAGGCGTTAACATTCCAGATAACAAGCACACTGTTATCTCGCTGACCTACATCTATGGTGTTGGTCGCACTACTGCGCAGAAAATTTGCGCAGATACTGGGGTAAACCCAGCCGCAAAGATTAAAGATCTGAGCGACGAGCAGATTGAGCTGTTGCGTGGCGAAGTGGCGAAGTTCACCACTGAAGGTGACCTGCGTCGCGAAATCAACATGAAAATCAAGCGTTTGATGGACCTCGGTTGCTACCGTGGTCTGCGTCATCGTCGTGGTCTTCCAGTGCGCGGTCAGCGTACCAAGACTAACGCGCGTACCCGTAAAGGTCCGCGTAAGCCGATCCGCAAGTAATCGCCCACGCGAATCGACAGGAAATTAATCATGGCAAAACCTGCTGCTCGTCCTCGTAAAAAAGTTAAAAAGACAGTGGTTGATGGCATCGCCCACATCCATGCTTCTTTTAACAACACAATCGTGACCATCACCGACCGTCAAGGTAACGCGCTTTCTTGGGCTACCTCCGGTGGTTCGGGTTTCCGCGGTTCCCGCAAGTCCACCCCGTTTGCTGCTCAAGTAGCTGCTGAACGTGCTGGTCAAGCTGCGCTGGAATACGGCCTGAAAAACCTTGACGTTAACGTCAAAGGTCCAGGTCCAGGTCGTGAGTCTGCTGTCCGTGCTTTGAACGGCTGTGGCTATAAGATCGCCAGCATCACCGACGTGACGCCAATCCCGCACAACGGGTGCCGTCCGCCGAAGAAGCGCCGCGTGTAATCCAGGAGATTGTAAAGAATGGCTCGTTACATTGGTCCAAAATGCAAACTCGCTCGTCGCGAAGGCACCGATCTCTTCCTGAAGAGCGGCGTGCGCGCGATCGAATCGAAGTGCAACATTGAAGCAGCACCTGGTATCCACGGCCAACGCCGCGGTCGCCAGTCCGATTACGGCACCCAACTGCGTGAAAAGCAGAAGGTCCGTCGTATTTACGGCGTTCTCGAGCGTCAGTTCAGCGGCTACTACAAAGAAGCTGCTGGCAAGAAAGGTGCAACCGGTGAAAACCTGCTGCAACTGCTCGAATGCCGTCTGGACAACGTTGTATACCGTATGGGCTTTGGTTCTACTCGTGCCGAATCCCGTCAGCTGGTATCGCACAAGTCGATCAGCGTTAACGGTCAGACCGTAAACGTTCCGTCCTACCAGGTTCGTGCTGGTGACGTGGTCGCTGTCCGCGAGAAAGCAAAAAACCAACTTCGCATTGTCCAAGCTCTCGATCTGTGTGCCCAACGTGGCCGCGTAGAATGGGTAGAAGTAGACACTGAGAAGAAGTCGGGCGTTTTCAAGAACGTTCCTGCTCGCAGTGATCTGTCCGCCGACATCAACGAAAGCCTGATTGTCGAGCTCTACTCCAAGTAAGGGCTAGAAAATAGGTGCATCCATGCAGATTTCGGTAAATGAGTTCCTGACACCCCGCCACATTGATGTGCAGGTTGTCAGTCCAACCCGCGCCAAAATCACTCTCGAGCCTCTCGAGCGTGGTTTTGGCCACACCCTGGGCAACGCGCTGCGCCGCATCCTGTTGTCCTCAATGCCCGGCTGTGCAGTAGTCGAGGCCGAGATTGACGGTGTGCTCCACGAGTACAGCGCCATCGAAGGTGTACAGGAAGACGTAATTGAAATCCTGTTGAACCTTAAAGGTCTGGCTATCAAGCTGCACGGCCGTGACGAAGTTACGCTGACCTTGTCGAAGAAGGGTTCGGGGGTGGTTACCGCTGCCGATATTCAGCTGGATCATGATGTCGAGATCGTTAACCCCGATCACGTAATCGCTAACCTGGCGTCTAACGGCGCCCTGAACATGAAGCTCACTGTAGCTCGTGGTCGTGGTTATGAACCGGCCGACTCGCGTCAGAGCGATGAAGACGAAAGCCGCAGCATTGGTCGCTTGCAGCTTGATTCTTCGTTCAGCCCGGTTCGCCGCATCGCATACGTGGTGGAAAACGCCCGTGTCGAGCAGCGTACTAACCTGGACAAGCTGGTTATTGATCTGGAAACCAACGGTACTCTGGACCCTGAAGAGGCTATCCGTCGCGCTGCAACCATCCTGCAACAGCAGTTGGCTGCGTTCGTCGACCTCAAAGGTGACAGCGAACCAGTGGTAATCGAGCAGGAAGACGAGATCGATCCGATCCTGCTTCGCCCGGTTGACGATCTGGAACTGACTGTACGTTCGGCTAACTGCCTTAAGGCGGAAAACATTTACTACATCGGCGACCTGATTCAGCGTACCGAAGTAGAACTGTTGAAGACTCCGAACCTGGGCAAGAAATCCTTGACTGAAATCAAGGACGTTCTGGCCTCCCGCGGTCTGTCCCTCGGCATGCGCCTCGACAACTGGCCGCCTGCAAGTCTTAAGAAGGACGACAAGGCGACTGCCTGATCGTCGTAATCACCGAACGTGAGTTTGGTAAGGAATGAACCATGCGTCATCGTAAAAGTGGACGTCACCTGAGCCGTACCAGCTCGCACCGTAAGGCCATGTTTCAAAACATGGCGGTGTCGCTGTTCGAGCACGAGCTGATCAAAACTACACTGCCGAAAGCTAAAGAACTGCGTCGCGTTGCTGAGCCGCTGATCACTTTGGCTAAGACAGACAGCCTGGCTAACCGCCGTCTGGCATTCGACCGTACTCGTTCGAAAGCTATCGTTGGTAAGCTCTTCAACGACCTGGGCAAGCGTTACGCTACCCGTGAGGGTGGCTACCTGCGCATCCTCAAGTGCGGTTTCCGCTCTGGCGACAACGCGCCTATGGCGTATGTCGAGTTGGTTGATCGTGCTACTGCCGGCGAAGCTGTAAGCGCCGAGTAAGACGACAGTCTGTAACGAAGAACCGGGCCTAGTGCCCGGTTTTTTGTGCGCGTAAGAAAAGCGCCATTTGTACAAGCTGCGTCAGGTCGACACCGGCACTATGGTGGTCAGGTGTATTGGTAGTAATTTTCTATTGATCCCCACAATTTAATGAATTTGTAGGTGTCATGTTGATGATCAATACTCACTGCAAGCCGATTAGCCGGCAGTTCCGAGTCCGACCTGAGGAAGATTGAGCATGAGCCAGAACAAAATTCTTACCACCGCCAGCGGCGCTCCCGTGGCGGACAACCAGAACTCCCGTTCCGCCGGCCCACGTGGCCCGTTGCTGCTTGACGACTTTCACCTGATTGAGAAGCTCGCGCACTTCAATCGCGAAAACATCCCTGAGCGTCGAGTGCATGCCAAAGGTTCGGGTGCTTACGGCACGTTCACCGTTACCCAGGACATCACTGAATACACCAGCGCCAAGCTGTTCGAGTCCGTGGGTAAACAAACGCCGACCTTTCTGCGCTTCTCCACGGTAGGTGGGGAGCGTGGTTCGGCTGACACCGAACGCGACCCTCGTGGCTTTGCCTTGAAGTTCTACACCGAAGAAGGCAACTGGGACATCGTCGGTAACAATACGCCGGTGTTCTTCATCCGTGACCCTCTGAAGTTCCCTGATTTTATCCACACCCAGAAACGCCTGCCGCAAAGCAATCTGAAAAGTGCGCAGATGATGTGGGACTTCTGGTCGCACTCCCCGGAGGCGCTGCACCAGGTCACCATCCTGTTTTCGGACCGTGGTATCCCTGACGGTTACCGTCACATGCACGGCTTCGGTAGCCACACCTACAGCCTGATCAACGCCAAGGGCGAGCGGCACTGGGTAAAGTGGCACTACAAGACCAAGCAAGGTATCAAGAACCTGGCACCGGCTGAGGCCGCACGCTTGGCGGGCACCGACCCTGATTACGCACAGCGCGATCTGTTTGGTGCGATCGAGCGCGGCGATTTCCCGAAATGGCGCGTTTGCATTCAGATCATGACCGAGGCCCAAGCCAACGCACATTACGAGAACCCCTTTGACGTGACCAAAACCTGGTCACAAAAGGAATTCCCGCTGATCGAAGTCGGTGAACTGGAGCTCAACCGTAATCCACAGAACTACTTCGCTGAAGTGGAACAAGCTGCGTTTGGCCCGAGCAATATGGTCCCGGGTGTCGGTCTGTCGCCAGACCGCATGCTGCAGGGTCGCGTTTTCGCTTATGCAGATGCACATCGCTACCGTATCGGCACCAACCACCAACAATTGCCGGTGAATGCCCCGCGCAGCCCGGTCAACAGCTACCAGCGTGACGGTTCGATGGCCTTCGGCAGCAACGGCGGTGCGACGCCCAACTATGAGCCAAACAGCTACGCCGACGCGCCGAAACAAGCGCCACAGTACGCCGAGCCTGCATTGGCCCTGAGCGGTGCCGCAGATCGTTACGATCACCGCGAAGACACCGACTATTACAGCCACGCCGGTGCGCTGTTCCGCCTGATGAACGATGAGCAGAAAGCCTTGCTCACCGGCAACATCGCCGGCGCCATGGCGGGGGTTTCCAGTGATGTGGTCCAGCGTCAGTTGCAACACTTCTTCAAAGCCGACCCGGCTTATGGAGAAGCAATCGCAAAGGCACTGGGTGTATCGCTTAACTGACTCTAAACGATAAGCAGAACCGCCCTCATTTGGGCGGTTTTTGCGTTAATTCAGCTACTTTTCTCTGCAAATCTTCACTTTTCTGCCGTTGGTTCCGTGACCTATAGGTCAGCATGGTTCAAACTAAAGACTTTCAAGCAGGGAGATGTAGGGCGATGCAAGGTCACCCCAACGTAATCGATTACCTCAACACGTTGCTGACGGGCGAACTGGCTGCTCGTGACCAATATTTCATCCATTCGCGTATGTACGAAGACTGGGGCTTTACCGAGCTCTATGAACGTATCAACCACGAGATGGAAGAAGAGACGCAGCACGCCGATGCGCTGATGCGCCGTATCCTGATGCTCGAAGGCACGCCACGCATGCGTCCGGACGACCTGGACGTAGGCACCACGGTGCCTGAGATGCTCGCCGCCGACCTTCGCCTCGAGTACAAGGTCCGTGCCGCGCTGTGCAAGGGCATCGAGCTGTGCGAGCAGCACAACGACTATGTCACTCGTGAAATTCTGCGCGTGCAGTTGGCCGACACCGAAGAAGATCACACCTACTGGCTGGAGAAGCAGTTGGGCCTGATCAAGCTGGTCGGCCTGGAGAATTACCTGCAATCGCAGTTCTGATCCCCGGCTGCAAAAAAGCCCCTGTCACCGTTGAGGTGACAGGGGCTTTTTATTGGGTCGGATAAATCAGGCCCGGTCGCGTGCGAGCAATGGTTTCAAGTAGTAACCCGTGTGCGACTGCGGCATTTCGGAGACCTGCTCCGGCGTACCCACCGCGATGATCTGGCCGCCCTTGGAACCGCCTTCCGGCCCGAGGTCGACCAGCCAGTCGGCGGTCTTGATCACATCCAGGTTGTGTTCGATCACCACCACGGTGTTGCCGTGGTCACGCAGGCGGTGCAACACATCCAGTAATTGCTGAATATCCGCGAAGTGCAGGCCCGTGGTCGGTTCATCGAGGATATACAGGGTTTTACCCGTATCCCGTTTGGACAGCTCGCGGGACAGCTTGACCCGCTGCGCCTCACCACCGGACAGCGTGGTCGCTGATTGCCCCAGCTTGATGTACGACAAGCCCACATCCATCAGCGTCTGCAGCTTGCGCGCCAACGCCGGAACCGCGTCGAAGAACACCCGCGCTTCTTCGATGGTCATCTCCAGGGTTTCGTGAATGTTCTTGCCCTTGTATTTGATCTCAAGGGTTTCGCGGTTATAGCGCTTGCTCTTGCACACATCGCAGGGCACGTAGATGTCCGGCAGGAAGTGCATTTCCACTTTGATCAAGCCATCGCCCTGGCACGCTTCGCAGCGCCCGCCCTTGACGTTGAACGAGAACCGGCCCGGCCCGTAGCCCCGCGAGCGGGATTCCGGCACGCCAGCGAACAACTCGCGGATGGGCGTGAACAACCCGGTATAGGTCGCCGGGTTGGAGCGTGGTGTGCGGCCAATCGGGCTCTGGTCGATATCGACCACTTTGTCCAAGAGCTCAAGGCCCTTGATGCTGTCATGTGCAGCCGCTTCCAGAGTGGTCGCGCCGTTCAAGGCGGTGGCGCTCAATGGGAACAGGGTGTTGTTGATCAGCGTCGACTTGCCCGAACCGGAAACACCGGTCACGCAGGTCAGCAGGCCCAGGGGAATCTCCAGATCGACATTGCGCAGGTTGTTGCCACGCGCGCCCTTGAGGTGCAACGCCATCTTCTTGTTGCGTGGCGTGCGCTTGGCCGGCACCTCAATCTTCACGCGACCGGACAGGTACTTGCCCGTCAGTGAGTCCGGATGGGCCATCACCTCGGCAGGCGTACCTTGGGCGACGATATGTCCACCATGCACGCCGGCACCCGGGCCGATATCGACCACATAATCTGCCAGGCGAATCGCGTCTTCATCGTGCTCGACCACAATCACCGTGTTGCCGATATCCCGCAGGTGCTTCAGCGTGCCCAGGAGGCGATCATTGTCGCGCTGGTGCAAGCCGATCGACGGTTCATCGAGGATATACAGCACACCCACCAGGCCGGCACCGATCTGGCTGGCCAGGCGAATACGCTGGGCTTCACCGCCAGACAAGGTATCGGCGCTGCGGTCCAGCGACAGGTAGTCCAGCCCGACGTTAACCAGGAACTGCAGGCGCTCGCGAATCTCCTTGAGGATCTTGTCGGCAATCTCCCCACGGCGTCCGGTCAGCTTGAGGACACCAAAGTATTCACAGGCATCACCGATCGGCAGGTTGGTCACTGCCGGCAGGGTCTTCTCGCCAACCCATACGTGCCGCGCCTCACGGCGCAGGCGGGTGCCACGGCAATCCGGGCAGGGCTGGGTGCTGAGAAACTTCGCCAGCTCTTCACGCACGCTCGCCGACTCGGTCTCGCGGTAGCGGCGTTCGAGGTTCGGCACGATGCCTTCGAACGGGTGCGAGCGTTTGACGATGTCGCCACGGTCGTTGAGGTATTTGAAGTCGACGCTCTGCGAGCCGCTGCCGTTGAGAATGACCTTCTGCTGATCCGCCGGCAGTTGGTTGAACGGTACTTCCAGGCTGAACTTATAGTGCGACGCCAACGACCCGAGCATCTGGAAGTAATAAACGTTACGCCTGTCCCAGCCGCGTATCGCGCCTTCTGCCAGCGTCAGTTCGCCATTGACCAGGCGCTTGATGTCGAAGAACTGCTTCACCCCCAGGCCATCACAGGTCGGGCATGCGCCGGCCGGGTTGTTGAAGGAGAACAGCTTGGGTTCCAGCTCGCTGATGGCGTGGCCACAGATCGGGCAGGCAAAGCGCGCGGAGAAGATGATCTCTTCGCCAGGCTCGTCGTCCATCGGCGCGACCAGGGCGATACCGTCCGCCAGCTTCAGGGCGGTCTCGAAGGATTCGGCCAGGCGTTGCTGCAAGTCGGCGCGCACTTTGAAACGGTCGACCACGACATCAATCGAGTGCTTCTTCTGCTTGTCGAGCTTCGGCGCTTCGTCCAGCTCATACAGCTTGCCGTTGATCCGCGCACGCACGAAACCTTGGGCACGCAGTTCTTCAAACACCGAAAGGTGTTCACCCTTGCGCTCGCGAATTACCGGCGCCAGCAACATCAGCTTGGCGCCTTCCGGCTGGGCCAGCACCAGGTCGACCATCTGGCTGACGGTCTGGGCTTCCAGCGGAATGTCGTGGTCCGGGCAGCGCGGGATACCGACGCGCGCATAGAGCAGGCGCAGGTAGTCGTAGATCTCGGTGATGGTGCCCACGGTGGAGCGCGGGTTATGGGACGTCGATTTCTGCTCGATGGAAATCGCCGGCGACAGGCCTTCGATGGTGTCGACGTCGGGTTTTTCCATCATCGACAGGAACTGGCGGGCATAGGCCGACAGCGACTCGACATAACGGCGCTGGCCTTCGGCGTACAGCGTGTCGAACGCCAGCGACGATTTGCCGGACCCGGACAAACCGGTGATGACGATCAGTTTGTCCCGGGGCAGGGTCAGGTCGATGTTCTTCAGGTTGTGGGTTCTAGCCCCACGAATCAGGATCTTGTCCAAGATGGCCTCGCACGGCGGGCGTAAATAATGCAGGAGTATACGGATAAAGACTGGATGAATATACACTGTCAAGGTGCTAGGTGCAGCCTTACATGAAACCTGCGCGGCAAAGCGCCGCATATACCCTCTCAATCGATGGGACTGGTAGAATCGCCGCCGGTTCACACGAGGTTTTTCCATGCACGATCCCCACAGCGAACGCATGAGTAGCGGCGAGACCCGAGCGGCAAGCGGTCTGGCCCTGGTGTTCGCCTTCCGTATGCTTGGCATGTTCATGGTGTTGCCGGTACTGGCGACCTACGGGATGGACCTTGCAGGCGCGACCCCCGCCCTGATCGGCCTGGCCATTGGCGCCTATGGCCTGACCCAGGCGATTTTCCAGATTCCGTTCGGGATCATTTCCGACCGCATCGGCCGCCGCCCAGTGATCTACCTCGGGTTGATCGTGTTCGCCCTCGGCAGCGTACTCGCGGCCCAGTCCGATTCTATCTGGGGCGTGATCGCCGGACGTGTCCTGCAGGGCGCCGGTGCAATTTCTGCGGCGGTCATGGCCTTGCTGTCGGACCTGACCCGCGAACAACACCGTACCAAGGCCATGGCCATGATCGGCATGACCATCGGCCTGTCGTTTGCTGTCGCAATGGTGATCGGCCCGTTGCTGACCCGCGCCTTCGGTTTGCACGGACTGTTCCTGGCCACCGGCGGCATGGCGTTGTTCGGTATTGTGATCGTGGCCTTTATGGTGCCGCGCTCCACCGGCACCCTGCAGCACCGTGAATCCGGGGTTGCGCGCCAGGCCCTGCTGCCGACGCTCAAGCATCCGGACCTGCTGCGCTTGGATTTAGGTATCTTTGTATTGCACGCGATGCTGATGAGCAGCTTCGTTGCCTTGCCCCTGGCCCTGGTGGAAAAAGCCGGGCTGCCCAAGGAACAGCACTGGTGGGTCTACCTGACCGCACTGCTGATCTCATTCTTCGCCATGATCCCATTCATCATCTATGGCGAGAAGAAACGCAAAATGAAACGAGTTTTACTCGGCGCCGTCGTGACGCTGATGCTCACTGAGCTATTCTTCTGGCAGTTCGGCGACAGCCTGCGGGCGCTGGTAATCGGTACGGTGGTGTTCTTTACCGCGTTCAACCTGCTAGAGGCTTCGTTGCCTTCGCTGATCAGTAAAGTTTCACCGGCCGGCGGCAAGGGCACGGCGATGGGGGTGTATTCCACCAGCCAGTTCCTGGGCTCTGCGTTGGGCGGCATCATGGGTGGCTGGATGTTCCAGCACGGCGGTTTGTCGGTTGTGTTCCTCGGATGCGCAGGTCTGGCTGCCCTCTGGCTAGCCTTTGCTGTTACCATGCGCGAACCTCCCTATGTGACGAGTCTGCGCTTGCCGTTATCGCCTGAAGCGATACGCGAAGCTGGCTTGGCCGAGCGCCTTAAGGCCGTTACAGGGGTTACCGATGCTGTGGTTATTGCTGAAGAAGCCGCCATCTACATCAAATTGGACACCGAATTATTGGATCGCGCGACGCTCGAGCAACTGGTCAACCCAGTGCCGACAGCGCGCCCAGCTTAGGAGAACGTTATGGCCCGTGGGGTTAACAAAGTCATATTGGTCGGTACATGCGGCCAGGATCCCGAAGTTCGCTACTTGCCTAACGGTAACGCCGTGACCAACCTGAGTCTGGCGACCAGCGAACAGTGGACCGACAAGCAGACCGGCCAAAAGGTTGAGAAAACCGAATGGCACCGTGTGTCGATGTTCGGCAAAGTGGCAGAGATCGCCGGTGAATACCTGCGCAAAGGTTCGCAGGTCTACATCGAAGGCAAACTGCAGACCCGCGAGTGGGAAAAAGACGGCATCAAGCGTTACACCACTGAAATCGTGGTCGACATGCAAGGCACCATGCAACTGCTCGGCGGCCGTCCACAGGGCGACCAACAGGGCCAGGGCGGCATGTCCAACTCGGCACCGCGTCCACAGCAGTCGCGTCCGCAGCCAAGCCAGCAGCCAAGTCAGCAGCCACAGCGTGAGTCGCGCCCAGCGCCACAACAGGCCGCTCCGCAACCGGCTCCGGATTTCGACAGCTTTGATGACGATATCCCGTTCTAGGTCTTACCGAAGCAACAAGCTGCAAATTAAAAAACCGCGCCGCCGACAAGGCCGCGCGGTTTTTTATGCGCCTCACGCAGGCTAAAACTGCGCGAAACGCAACATATCTTCATTGGCTTGTTGCTTGTGCGTGTCAGTCAACCCATGGGGCGCGCCCGTATAAACCAGCAACTGCGACGTGCCATGGCGAGCGATATAGCGCGCAACTTCACCGCCTCCGGTGGAAAAACCGAAGAGGATCAGGTTGGTCAGATCCAGGTGTTCGATCAATTCCGCCAGGTCGTCCGCGTAGTAGTCCATGCCCTCGGCGGTCATGCGCAATGGCGCGAAAACCGTTGTTGGCGAAATGCAGCATTTGCGATTCCCTGCAGTCGCTGTTCAGTGGCCAGCCGTGGCAGAACACAACAGGCTGGCCGCTGCCCCAGTCCTTATAGTAAAGATCGTTGCCTTCGCGAGTTTTCAGATAAGTCATGGCGTAGCTCCATTGACGTGTACAGATTTGGCGGTGAAGGCCAGAAAACCGTCCGTGGACACTACGCTGAGTTCGGGTTTGCGAGCGCTGCGCAGGGTGTGTAGGCATCGTCCGATGGTGAGGTGAACCCTGGCGTTTGTTCTCATGGCTCACAAGATTTAGGCTGTGGCCAACCTTTACACAGAAGGAAAGCCGTGATGACCTGGTCAGCCAAGCAATACACCCTGTTCGAACAACAGCGCACACGCCCCGTCCGCGATCTGGTTGCGGCCATTCCCAATACCGCTGTGCTAACCGCCGTTGACCTGGGCTGCGGCCCCGGTAATTCCACGCAAGTGTTGGCCGAGCGTTTTCCACAGGCTCACGTCACCGGCATGGACAGCTCCGACGACATGCTGGCCGACGCCCGCAAGCGCTTGCCGGCGCTGAGCTTCGAACTGGCGGACATCGGCGCGTGGGCCCCGGCACAACCCTTCGATGTGATCCTGGCGAACGCTTCCCTGCAATGGCTGCCGGACCACGCCACGCTCTACCCGCACTTGGTCAGCCAACTGACACGCGGCGGAACCCTGGCGGTGCAAACCCCGGACAACCTTGACGAGCCCGCCCATCGGCTGGCCCGTGAGGTCGCGGCCGATGGCCCATGGTCCTCCAGGATTGGTGCGGTCAAACACAATGAACGGCACTCGGCGAGCTATTACTACGAGCTGCTGAGCCAACACTGCAGCACCGTCGATGTATGGCGCACCACCTACCTGCACCCGCTGGCGGATCACGCGGCCGTGGTGGAGTGGTTCAAGGCCTCGGCATTGCGGCCGTTCCTCGCGCCGTTGAGCGACGACGAAAAAGCCGCTTTCCTGCAGGACTATCAGGCGCGGATCAGCCAGGCTTATCCGGCCCTGGCTGATGGCACCGTACTTCTGCCTTTCCCGCGCCTGTTCATCATTGCGACCCGCTAGCGCCACGCCCGCACGTGGCGGTCAGGCCGCCGCTTGGGCCTGCAAGTATTCTTGCGTCGACACCACGCTCGCATACCCAAACGCCAGCGACGCCATATACGCCCCATGCACCTGCGCCGCCGGAATCACTTGCCCGTTGAATTCCTGATCCCGCGTGGCGCAGGCGTCATGGATCAGCGTGACCTTGTAGCCCAGGTCCGCCGCCGCCCGTACCACCGCGTCGATGCACATATGGCTCATGCTGCCGACCACCACCACGTCAGTGATGCTGCGTTGCTCCAGCACCGTGCGCAGTTGGGTTTCGCGAAACGCATTCACAAAGTGTTTAAGCACCACCGGCTCACTGCCTTCGTTCAGCACCTTGGGATGCAGGTGCGCGCCTTCGGAGCCTGGGGTGAAGAACGGTGCATCGTCCGAGGTGAACTCATGACGCACATGAATCACCGCATCGCCCGCCCGGCGAAATGCCTGCAGCACCTGCGCGGCCTTGTCTGCCGCAGCCTCCACGCCGTCGAGAGGCCACTTGCCCTGGGGGAAGTAGTCGTTCTGGATATCGATTAGGATGAGCGCTTGCTTGGCCATGTGTGTTGCCTCGTGATGGGTTGATGGGGCCAGTATCTTAGCTGGCGCGCAGAGCGGGGATTGGCTGCACCGACAATAACAGGGGGAAAACTGACAATGGCCGTGGAGCGCTCGATCATCGAGCTGGGTGTGTTGATCTACCAAGGCGCGCAACTGGCGGCGGTGCATGGCTTGACCGATCTGTTCGGGGTGGCCAATCGGATTGCCGCCGCGCACCAATCCGCGCAATTGCCGCTGCTGCGGGTCAGTCATTGGCAGGTGGCGCCGGATGGCACGCCCGTGCGCATATTCGCCAGCCATCCCGGCCCAGGCCAGCCACTGATGGCCGTGCTGGTGCCACCGTCGATCGGCGAATTCACCGAGGAACAGACGCCCCCCGCGCTGCTGGATTGGCTACGTCAGCAACACGCAGCGGGCACCGTGCTCGGTGGCGTGTGCATCGGCTCGATCATGCTGGCGCGCAGTGGTCTGTTGGACGGGCGCAGCGCCACTACCCACTGGTCTTCCGCCAGCACCTTCGCTGCGCGTTACCCGGCGGTACGTCTGGAAGCGGATAAACCCATCGTCGATGACGGCGACCTGATCACCACCGCCGGGCTGATGGCGTGGTCCGAGCTGGGCCTACGCCTGGTCGACCGCCTCATGGGGCCGAGCGTTGCGGCGGACACGGCGCGCTTTTTGGTGATCGAACACAGCGACAGCGCCAGCCAGTGCGGCAGCAACTTCGCGCCGATTCTCGGGCATGGTGACGGCGCGATCCTGAAGGTCCAGCACTGGTTGCAAGCGAGCGGCGCGGTGGATGTCTCGGTGGTGGCGATGGCGCAGCAGGCGGGCCTCGAAGAGCGCACGTTCCTGCGGCGCTTTCGCGGCGCGACGGGTTTGAAACCCACTGAATATTGCCAGCACCTGCGAGTCGGCAAGGCCCGGCAAATGCTCGAATTCACCAATGGCACCATCGACCATATCGCCTGGACCGTGGGGTATCAGGACCCCAGCGCGTTTCGCGCCACGTTCAAGAAAATCACCGGCCTGGCGCCCAGCGAGTACCGCAGCCGGTTTGGCGTGTGAATCATGCAGAACGCCTCGCCGTTAATACGTCATCGTGCAGAATCAAACAGGTCAAGTGCTATCAGACTTTTGCTAACTGATTGATTTGAAAACCATCCATCAAAGATGCCTCGTCACCCGCTGCGTAGGCCAGAGCTTTATCGGCAATCACGTGTTCAGCTACTGCGGCGAGCAATACCTGGCAAGCCCGCAGTTTATCCGTGACGGTTGCGCTACAAACCCGCAAAATGCAACGATTCTGGCAAACACCCACGGCAAGGCTCAAACGCCTGTCGATACTAACCATCGTTCCAAACAGACCGGGCCTGCTCAATCTATGCGAATGCGCCTTATGTTATTGGGCGGCGGGAATGCCCTCGGGCAGGCGCTGATTCGCCTCGGTGCAGAGGAAGACATCGGTTTCCTCGCCCCCAAACCGCCCCAAGACGGCTGGGATGCCGCGAGCCTTACCCAATTGCTCGACGACACCCGTCCCGATGCGTTGATCAACCTCGCCTACTATTTCGACTGGTTCCAGGCCGAAGCGGTCAGCGAAAGCCGTCTGGCCGCCCAGGAGTCTGCGATTGAACGCCTGGCCGAACTGTGCCAGCACCACAACATCACCTTGCTGCAACCGTCCAGCTACCGCGTGTTCGATGGCTCCCGCGCCACCGCCTACAGTGAAAAGGACGAGCCGGTGCCCCTGGGCCTGCGCGGCCAGGCGTTGTGGCGTATCGAGCAGAGCGTGCGCGCCACGTGCCCGCAACATGTGTTGCTGCGCTTTGGCTGGCTGCTGGATGACAGTGTCGACGGCACCCTCGGGCGTTTCCTGGCGCGGGCCGAGAAGACTGAAGAATTGCTGATGGCCGACGACCGTCGCGGCAACCCGACGCCGGTGGACGATGCAGCGCGGGTGATCATCTCCGTGCTCAAGCAACTCGATTGCGCGGCGCCGCTGTGGGGCACTTATCACTACGCCGGTCACGAGGCGACCACGCCGTTGGCGCTGGGCCAGGCAATCCTCACCGAAGCGCGCAGCTTCCGTGCGCTGGCCATCGAAGCCCCCACCGCCCAGGCCCATGCGGCTCGGCCGGATGCCGGTGAAGAACCACAACACGCGGTGCTGGCCTGCAAGAAAATCCTGCATACCTTCGGCATCAAGCCGCGGGCGTGGCGAGCGGGGTTGCCAGCGTTGCTGGATCGGTTCTACCGCCGTAGCTGAAACACCCCAAAGCAAAATGTGGGAGGGGGCTTGCCCCCGATAGCGGTGGCTCAGTCAATGAATCTGTTGACTGACGCCGCGCTATCGGGGGCAAGCCCCCTCCCACATTGGTTTTGCGGTGTTTGTGAAATATCGCTTAGAACTTGTAGCCGATACCGACCATGTAAACGAATGGATCAACGTCAACATTGACCTTGGCGCGAGTGCCTTGGCCCAGTGCGTTGTTGTCCACGGTGGCCGTGGTGCTGATGTCGATATAACGTACCTGGCCGTTGATCATCCACTTGTCGGTGATCATGTAGTCAGCACCGATCTGTGCGGCCCAGCCCCAGGAGTTGTCGGCCTTGAAGTTGCTGAAACCGCTTTGTTTCGCGCTGCCGCTGAGGCTCTCGTCATAGATCCAGGTGTAGTTGATACCGGCACCCACATACGGTTGGAACTTCGACGCGCTGTCCAGCGGGTAGTACACGACGCTCAGGGTTGGCGGCAGTTGTTTCAGGGAGCCGAGCTTACCGTTGGCTGCGCCCACGGCGGTGCCCTTGAGCTTCACGTCATGCGAGAACGGGGAGGCCGCCAGCAGTTCGATACCCCAGTGGCTGGAGAACATGTAGGCGAAGTTCAGACCCAGTTGCGTGTCGCTGCTCAAGGTCGCTTTGCCGCCCAGGTTTTGGCCTGCCGATGGGCCCTGGTCAACTTTGACGTTGCCGCTGTCGGTATTCGGGTTCACGGTGATTGCACCGGCACGAACCAGGATGTCACCGGCCTCGTAAGCGTGGGCAACGGGGGCAGCGAGGGCGAGGGCGAAGAGGGACGCACCGAGCAGGGACTTGTTCATGGGAGCTCCAGAGGACATTTAAAGGTTGTACATCCAATGGTAAAGATCGTTCCGCTTGGTCTTTTGACGCAGCTCAATGAAAGGGTGATAAGCGCTATTCCGGTAATTCGTAGATGTAAATCTTCTCGGCGTCCATCTGATAGCCCGCGTCAGCCAACTCACTGGACGACGGTTTGACCTGCATCGCGCCCTCGATCCAATACGGCTGATACAGCTCATCGAGCTTTACGCCGACTTCGCTTTTCACATGCACGATCTGATTCGACGGCGGCGGCGGTACGTGGATGCACGCGCCGAAATACGGCACCAGCAGGAACTCGGTGGTGCGGCCTTCTTCACTGACCTCCAGCGGCACGATATAGCCCGGCAGGCGAATATGTTGGCCGTCGAGGCTCTGCACCACCGGCGCGTTGGGCAAGTCCTGCTTGGCCGCTGGTGCGGCCTCGACCGACAAGGCATCGGCCATCTTCGACAGGTCGTGCAGCGGTTTCATATTGGGGATTTCCGGCGGCGCGTCCGGCGGAATCATCTCCTGCCAGGACAAATCCTTGGGCTGATCCTCCGCCCAGGCGGGTGCGGCCAGCAGCAACAACAGGGTAAACAGGGCGCGACGCATCGAAGCCTTCCTCATAAACGTATGGACAGGCCATCGGCCAAGGATTGTCGATAGGCACGCCACGCGGGCACGCTGCCCATCAGCAGCGCCGCCGCCAGGATACCGGCGAGCAAGGTCCACTCATATTCGCTGGGCCAGGCCATCGGCAGGTCCAGGCCGTAGTTGGCCTGCAAATACCCGCGCGAAGCCGCGATGCACACGTACAGCAAACCCACGCCTGCGATCACGCCGGACAGCGCCAGGGCAAAGGCTTCGAAGATCAGCAGCGTCGCGATATGCCACGGGCGTGCGCCCACCGAGCGCAGGATCGCCATTTCGCGACGGCGCTCGTTGAGGCTGGTGAGAATCGCGGTGAGCATGCCGATCAAGCCGGTCAGCACCACGAATAGCGAGATCACAAACAATGCCTTTTCCGCAGTGCCCATCATGCTCCACAGCTCTTGCAGCGCCACGCCGGGCAGAATCGCCAGCATCGGCTCGCCGCGGAATTCATTGATCTCGCGTTGCAGGGCGAAGGTGGAAATCTTGTTGTTCAAGCCGAGCATGAAGGCGGTGATCGCTTGCGGGGTCAGGTCCATGTTGCGCGCCTGATCGGCACTGATGCGGCCTTTGCCCTGGGCCGGCACGCCGTTGTGCCAGTCGATATGGATCGCTTCCATGCCGCCGAGGCTGATATGCAGCGTGCGGTCCACCGGGGTGCCGGTGCGCTTGAGGATGCCGACCACGGTGAACGGTTTGTCATCGTGCTTGACCAGGCTGACCACCGCCACGCCGTGGGCCAGCACCAGCTTGTCGCCGAGCTTGTAGTGCAGCGCTTCGGCGACTTCGGCGCCGAGCACCACTTCGAACGGATCGGTGGCGAAGGCGCGGCCGCTGGCCAGTTCGAGGTTTTGCTTGCGGCCGTACTGGTAGTGCTCGAAGTAGGACGCGTTGGTGCCCATCACCCGGTAGCCGCGATGGGAGTCGCCGAGGGAAATCGGAATGGCCCATTTCACCTGGGGGCTGGCGGCGAAGTGTTCGTAGCTGTCCCAGCGGATGTTGTTGGTGGCGTTGCCGATGCGGAACACGGAATACAGCAGCAGGTTGACCGAGCCGGAGCGCGCGCCGACGATCAGGTCGGTGCCGCTGATGGTGCTGGCGAAACTGTTGCGCGCTTCAACGCGTACCCGCTCCACGGCCAGCAGCAGGCACACCGAAAGGGCGATGGCGAAGGCGGTGAGGATCGCGGTAAAGCGGCGGTTAGCCAGGCTGGCCATGGCTAGACGGAACAGATACATCTCAAACCTCTGCGGGCGTGGCGGCGCGATTGAGTTCGGCCAGCGACAGGTGGCGGTCGAACAGTGGGGCCAGGCTCTGGTCATGGCTGACAAACAACAGGCTGGCGCCGGCGTCGCGGCATTCGGCGAACAGCAGTTGCAGGAAGGCTTCGCGGGCGTCGTAGTCCAGGGCCGAGGTCGGCTCGTCGGCGATCACCAGCTCCGGCTGGCCGATCAGCGCACGGGCGGCGGCCACCCGTTGTTGCTGGCCGATCGACAGCGAGTCGGCGCGGCGCTCCAGCAAATCCTTGTCCTTCAGGCCCAAGTGCGCGAGCAAGCTCGCAGCGGCCTGGTCGACGCTGCCGTGGCGCTGCTTGGCCCGCTGCGCGCGCAGCTTGGAAAAGTGGCACGGCAGCTCGACGTTTTCGCGCACCGACAGGAACGGCAGCAGGTTGAACTGCTGGAAGATGTAGCCGGTGTGGTCGACACGAAAACGGTCGCGGGCACCGGCCGAGAGGTCGGTCAGTTCCTGGCCGAGCAGGCGGATACTGCCTCGGCCGGGTGTCTGCACGCCGCCCAGCAGGCCGAGCAGGGTGGTCTTGCCGCTGCCGCTGGGGCCTTTGAGAAACAGGGTCTCCCCCAGTTCCAGGCGAAACGCGGGGATGTCCAGCAACTGTGGGTGCCCGGGCCAGTTGAAGCCCAGGTCGGACAGTTCGATCAATGCGTGGCTCATGGCTACTCAGAACTTCAGGGTGGCTGCTGTGACCGTCGCTTCCACACCTTGCTGGCCGCTCGGGCCGATCAGTTGTACCTGAATTTTCTGGGTGGCGGGGAAGGTCTTGAACACTTGGCTCAGGTCGAGGTTGCTCAAGGCCGTCGGCGTGGCGCAGGTGAATTGGTAGTGGGCGTGGATTTCGCTGTGGTCGTGATGATGCTCGTGGGCAGCCACGCCTTTGCTGTCGGTGGCGTGGTCGTCATTGTCGTCGTCGTCATGCTCGACTTCGGGCTTGTCGCCGAACAGCGGGCTGTTGAGTTCCTGGGTGCTGACCACGCAACCGGCGGCCTTGGGCAGGTTGAACAGGGCCAGGGGATTTTCCAGCTGTTTGCGCACGGCGGCGACCTTGGCTTTGTCGGCGGCGCTGCTGGCCAGGTGTTCGAAACCCACCAGGTTCATCGCCGGGCTGTCCAGCTCAAGCTCCAGGGCCTGGCCGTCGAGCACCGCATTGAGACGGCCGACCCCGTGTTCATGGGCGCCGAGGCTGGCGTGCTCATGATCATGCTCGTCAGCGGCGTGGGCGATAGCCAGTGGCAGCAGGGCAAACGGCAAAGCAAGCAGCAGACGGCGCATGGGGAAGCTCCAGAACATGAAAGTTATGTTATGTAATCTTATAACAATAATGCCGAGAGTTTGACCGTCCGCTTGGCGTTGCGCAAGCCGCATGGGAGCATGCCCGTCGGAAAAATGCAGGAGTAAGGACGATGTTGCGAATTCGTGGAACCGTCGGCGACCTGCCAGTGGACTTGACCCTGGAGCTGGATGACGCTGATTGGGCGCGACTGAGCGCGCAGTTGCAGGCGACGCCCGTGGCCAGCGCGACCGCCGCGCCGGCCATTGCGGTCAAGCGCAATGATGACCTGTGGCAGAGCGCCCAGGACCTGTTGCGCGCCGCCGGCCAACTCAATGGGCTGGAATTGCTCAATCAACTCGAAGGACTGGCCGGCGATGCGGCGACAGGCAAGCGCCTGCTGGTGCGCCTGCGCCATAGCGGCCAGGTCAAGGTCAGCAGCGGCGGTGATACGCCGCTCTATACCTGGATTGATCCCTCGTAGTAGCGAGCTTGCTTGCGAAGAGCGTCAACCACAACGCGCCCATCCTGAATGAATGCGGTGTCCTTGCGTTTTTCGCGAGCAAGCTCGCTCCTACAGGGCGATTAGTACAGCGCGGCGAACAGCTTGCGGCGGTATGCGGTCACCAGTGGGTGATCATTGCCCAGCAGTTCGAACACCTGCAGCAAGGTCTTGTGCGGCAGGCCCTCGCTGTAGCTACGGTTGCGGATAAACAGCTTGAGCAAGCCTTCCAGCGCGGCGTCGTACTGCTGGCGCGCCAGTTGCTGAATGGCCAACTGATAGGCGGCTTCATCGTCCTGCGGGTTTTGCGCCAGGCGGCTTTTCAGGTCGGCGGCGTCCGGCAGGTCGGCCGCCTGGCGCAGGAAAGTGATTTGCGCCTTGGCGCCGGCGAGGGCGGCTTTGTGATCGTCGCTCTTCACGGCGTCGAGAACGGCTTGGGCTTCACCCAGTTCACCGCGTTCGGCCAGGCAGCGTGCGTACAGAATCAGCGCGGCGGCGTTGCTGTTGTCCTCGCCCAACAGCGCGACCAGCACGGTTTCAGCTTCGCTGATGCGGCCGTCGGCAAACAGCGCCTGGGCCTGCTCCAGTGGGGCCGCCGCGGCTGGCGGCGGCATCTGCACGTGAGGTTCGAGCATCGCCCGCACCGCCGACTCCGGCTGCGCCCCGGCAAACCCGTCCACCGGTTGGCCGTCCTTGAACAGCACCACTGTCGGCAGGCTCTGAATACCAAAGCGCGCAACGATGTCCTGCTCGGCCTCGCAATCGACCTTGGCCAGCAGCAACTCGCCCTGATAACTCTCGGCGATTTTCGCCAGCATCGGCATCAACGCCTTGCACGGCGCGCACCACTCGGCCCAGAAGTCCACGAGCACGGGCTTTTCGAAGGAGTTCTGGATCACCGCCTGGTCGAACGTGGCAGTGGTGGCGTCGAAGATATACGGCGTGGGCTCACTCATGGGGCGTCTCGAATAAAGCGGGAATGGGGCAACTATAAGGGCTGGCGCCGCGAATGGTACAGGCTCACCTTGCGAAACTCCCAAGGCTCCGCCAAGTCCGGCAATGTCAGCGCCTCCAGTATCGCCAGGCGCTGATAATCCGGGTGCTGAAAATCCCGTACCCGCGAATCCGCCACCAGCGCTTCACGCCCGCGCGTGAGGAACTGGTCGAGCAGCGGCAGGTTGGCGCGATCGTAGAGTACGTCGGCCACCAGGATCAGGTCGAAACGGTCGGCCTCGGCGAAAAAGTCCGCCGAATAACCCAGTTCAACCCCATTGAGTTCGGCATTCGCCCGGCAGGACGCCAACGCGAGCGGATCAAGGTCGCAGGCCACCACTTCCAACGCACCGGCTTTGACGGCGGCAATCCCGGCGACGCCGGAGCCGGCGCCAAAATCCAGCACGCGCTTGCCCGCGACCCACGTCGGGTTCGCCGCCAGGTAGCGCGCCAGTGCCAGGCCGCTGGCCCAGCAGAAACTCCAGTAGGGCGGCTCATGCAGGATGCGCCGGGTTTCTTCGGGGCTGAAGGCGCGGTCCATGTTGTCGGCGTCGAGCAGCCACAACGCCAGGTCGGTGCCCGGCAGCGGGCAGGGCACCAGGTGTGCGTCGCCGATCAGTTCGCTCAGCGCCCGTTGCAGGTCCTGCGGTGGCGTCATGGTGCTGTGACGAGTTGCAGGGGGCCGGTGGTCTGGGTGATCGCCTGGGTGATGCGCACGGCGGGCAGGTGCAGGATCAACTGGCCGGACTGGCTGGCGCGCCCGCGCAGTTCAACCCGCGCACCGGCCGGGAACGCGTCGGGGCTGAAGCGCAGGCGGAAGGCCAGGGGTTTGCCGTTGCCGCTCAGCACGCTGCTGGCGAGCAGTTGTTGCGGGCGGCTGCGGTCGTCGATCACCAACAGCGCCATCTCGACTTCGGCGCCGGCGGGCACGTTGGTCAGGCTGCCGTTGATTTCACGCTGGTAGGCCGGTAGCGGGCCGAGGTCTTCAATGCCGGGGACTTTTTTCTCTTGCGCCGGCTGAGGCTGCGGCGTCGAAGGTTTTGGGGCTTCGCTGCTGCAGGCGACCAGAAAACCGAACAAGGTGAGTAAAACGAGTGGTCGTAACTGCATGTACGGCTCCAGAAAGGACAATATCCGTGGCTTAAAAAACATGAAACATAATCGTCAGCCTATATACCGCAAAGGCTATGGCTTGTCTTGCCACGGGGATGCGCTACCATGGCCCTCCCTTTTTTTGTTGCCTGCCACCATGCACTGTCCCTTCTGCGGTGCCAACGACACCAAGGTCATTGACTCGCGTCTGGTCGCCGAGGGCGATCAAGTGCGTCGCCGGCGCGAATGCCTGGCCTCTGGCTGCGGTGAACGTTTCACCACCTTCGAAACCGCCGAACTGGTATTGCCACGTCTGATCAAATCCGACGGCAGCCGCCAGCCTTTCGACGAAGAAAAATTACGCGCCGGTATGCAGCGCGCCCTGGAAAAACGCCCGGTGAGTGTCGAGCGGCTGGAGGCGGCGCTGGCGCACATCAAGCACCAGTTGCGCGCGACCGGCGAGCGCGAGGTCAAGTCCCTGGTGGTTGGAGAGCTGGTGATGGGCGAGCTGCAAAAGCTCGACGAAGTCGCCTATATCCGTTTCGCTTCGGTGTATCGACGCTTCCAGGACCTCAATGAGTTCCGCGAAGAGATCGACCGCCTGGCCCGTGAGCCGGTCAAAAAATGAATCCACCTTCTGCTGAGCAGGCCGTCCTCGACGCCCATTACATGGCCCGCGCCCTCGAATTGGCGCGCAACGGCCTGTACACCACCCATCCCAACCCGCGTGTGGGCTGCGTGATCGTGCGTGACGGGCAGATCGTCGGCGAAGGCTGGCACGTGCGTACCGGCGAGCCCCATGCGGAAGTGCATGCCTTGCGCGCTGCCGCTGACAAAGCCCGCGGCGCCACGGCCTACGTCACCCTCGAGCCCTGCAGCCATTACGGTCACACCCCGCCGTGCGCCGATGCGCTGGTGAGTGCCGGGGTGGCGCGGGTGGTCGCGGCGATGCAGGACCCCAACCCGGACGTCGCCGGACGCGGTATGCAGCGCCTGGCCCAGGCCGGCATCGAAGTACACAGCGGTGTGCTCGAGGTGGATGCGCGGGCGCTCAATAAAGGTTTCCTCAAGCGTATGGAACACGGCCTGCCATTTGTGCGGGTCAAGCTGGCGATGAGCCTGGACGGCCGCACCGCGATGGCCAGTGGCGAGAGCCAATGGATCACCGGCCCCGCCGCCCGCGCCGCCGTGCAGCGCCTGCGCGCCGAGGCCAGCGTGGTGCTGACCGGCGCCGACACCGTGCTGGCCGATGGCGCTCGGCTGACCGTGCGCGCCGCCGAACTCGGCCTGGACGCGCAAACCACCGCCCTGGCCATGTCGCGTCCGCCGCTGCGTGTGCTGATCGACGGGCGCCTGCGGGTGCCGCTCAATGCGCCGTTCTTCAAGGCCGGCCCGGCGCTGGTGATTACCTGCGTCACGGCGGAAAACCAGTTTCCCCGTGGCCCCGAGTGCCTGGTGGTGCCCGGTGTCGATGGCCAGGTCGACCTGCGCTCGGCGCTGGTGGCGTTGGCGGCCCGTGGTGTCAACGACGTGCTGGTGGAAGCCGGCCCAAGCCTGGCGGGCGCGTTCGCCCAGCAGGGCCTGGTGGACGAATACGTAATTTTCGTCGCCGGCAAGTTCCTCGGCTCTGCGGCCCGGCCTTTGCTGGACTGGCCGCTTGAGAAACTGGCCGACGCGCCCCAACTCAAGATCACTGAAATGCGCGCTGTGGGCGATGACTGGCGAGTCACTGCCATCCCTGTGCCAGCAGCGAGCGTATAATTCTGACCGGGCGCTCAAGCGCCCGCCCCGTTTTCCAGGAGAAGGCCATGTTCACCGGCATTATCGAATCCATCGGCAGCATCCGTGCCATGACCCCCAAGGGCGGCGACGTGCGCCTGCTGGTTGACACCGGCAAGCTCGACCTGGGCGACGTCAAGCTGGGCGACAGCATCGCCGTCAGCGGCGTCTGCCTGACTGTCGTCGACTTGCCGGGCAACGGCTTTGCCGCCGATGTCAGCCGGGAAACCCTGGACTGCACGGCGATGAGCGATCTTGCGGCCGGCAGCCCGGTCAACCTAGAAAAAGCCCTGACCCCGACCACGCGCCTGGGCGGTCACCTGGTCAGCGGCCACGTCGACGGCGTCGGCGAAGTGGTGGCCCGCAGCGAAAACGCCCGCGCTGTCGAGTTCCGCATCCGTGCGCCCAAGGCGCTGGCCAAGTACATCGCCCATAAAGGCTCGATCACCGTCGATGGCACCAGCCTGACCGTGAACGCCGTGGACGGCGCCGAATTCGCACTGACCATCATTCCCCACACCCTGAGCGAAACCATCATGGCGTCGTACCAGCCAGGTCGCCGGGTGAACCTGGAAGTCGACTTGCTTGCCCGTTACCTGGAGCGCCTGCTTATGGGCGATAAGGCCGCAGAGTCTGACTCTCGACAAAAGCCTGCCGGGAACATCACCGAAAGTTTTTTGGCCGCTAATGGCTACCTGAAATCCTGACCAAGGGGGTGCCCTGTGGCGCTCAATAGCATCGAAGAACTGGTTGAAGACATCCGCCAAGGCAAGATGGTCATCCTGATGGATGACGAAGACCGTGAGAACGAAGGCGACATCATCATGGCCGCCGAGGCGTGCAAACCCGAGCACATCAACTTCATGGCCAAGCACGCCCGTGGGTTGATCTGCATGCCCATGAGCCGCGAGCGCTGCGAGTTGCTCAAGCTGCCGCTGATGTCGCCGCGCAACGGTTCCGGGTTCGGCACCAAGTTCACCGTGTCGATCGAGGCCACCACGGGCGTCACCACCGGGATCTCCGCCGCCGACCGTGCGCGCACCGTGCAAGCCGCTGCGGCGAAAGACGCCAAGGCCGAAGACATCGTCAGCCCGGGCCACATCTTCCCGCTGATGGCCCAACCGGGCGGCACCCTGGCCCGTGCCGGCCACACCGAAGCCGCCTGCGACCTGGCGCGCATGGCCGGTTTCGAGCCGAGCGGGGTGATCTGCGAAGTGATGAACGACGACGGCACCATGGCCCGTCGTAGCGAGCTCGAAACCTTTGCCGGCGAACACAACCTGAAGATCGGCACGATTGCCGACCTGATTCACTACCGGATGATCCACGAACGTACCGTTCAGCGGATTGCCGAGCAGCCGCTGGACAGCGAACTGGGCCAATTCAACTTGGTGACCTACCGTGATTCGGTGGAAGGCGACGTCCACATGGCGCTGACCCTGGGCACCATCTGCGCCGACGAACCGACCCTGGTGCGCGTCCACAACATGGACCCGCTGCGCGACCTGTTGATGGTCAAGCAACCGGGGCGCTGGAGCCTGCGCGCCGCGATGGCTGCGGTGTCCGAGGCCGGCAGTGGGGTGGTGCTGTTGCTGGGTAACCAGGTGGATGGCGACGTCTTGCTCGCGCATATTCGCGAGTCTGCCGAGCAAACCCAGGTCAAAACGCCGACCACCTACAGCATCGTCGGCGCCGGTTCGCAGATCCTGCGCGACCTTGGCGTGCGCAAAATGCGCCTGATGAGCGCACCGATGAAATTTAATGCGATATCCGGTTTCGACCTGGAAGTTGTAGAATACGTGCCCTCCGAATAAAGGCTGGCGATTGTTGCGCCTTGTTCGCGGTTAAATCATCACTGAGGGACGCACTTTTAGCGTCCCGGCTCTTTAAGAGATTTGTCGAATGACCCTGAAGACCATCGAAGGTACCTTCATTGCCCCCAAAGGCCGCTATGCCCTGGTGGTTGGCCGCTTCAACAGCTTCGTGGTTGAAAGCCTGGTAAGCGGTGCCGTGGACGCCCTGGTTCGCCACGGTGTGAGCGAGAGCGACATCACCATCATCCGTGCCCCTGGCGCCTTCGAAATTCCACTGGTTGCGCAAAAAGTTGCGCAACGCGGTGAATACGCGGCGATCGTCGCCCTGGGCGCGGTCATTCGTGGCGGCACGCCGCACTTCGAATACGTGGCTGGCGAATGCACCAAGGGCCTGGCCCAGGTGTCCATGGAGTTCGGCGTACCGGTTGCTTTCGGCGTGCTGACCGTGGATTCGATCGAACAAGCCATCGAACGTTCCGGCACCAAGGCCGGTAACAAAGGTGCTGAAGCTGCCCTGTCCGCCCTGGAAATGGTCAGCCTGCTGGCGCAGTTGGAGGCCAAGTGATTTCCGACGAGAGCGATCGTTTCAACCCGCGCGACGAGCGTCCGGCGGACGCCGGTAAGCCATCGAAAAGCGAAAAGCGCCGTGCTGCCCGTCAGCTCGCCACCCAGGCGCTGTACCAGCGTCACATGGCCGGCACTTCGCTGAACGAGATCGAAGCGCAATTTCGCGTCGACAATGACTTCGCCTTCGCCGACCAGAGTTACTTCCACGACATCCTGCACGGTGTTCCGGCCAACCTGACCGAGATCGACGCTGCATTGACCCCGTGTCTGGACCTGACTATCGAAGAGCTGGACCCGGTTGAACTGGCCGTACTGCGCCTGTCTACCTGGGAACTGCTCAAGCGCGTCGACGTGCCGTACCGCGTGGTGATCAACGAAGGTATCGAACTGGCGAAAGTCTATGGTTCGACCGACGGTCACAAGTTCGTCAACGGCGTGCTCGACAAGCTGGCCCCGCGCCTGCGTGAAGCCGAAGTGAAGGCGTACAAGCGCTAACCTGCGCTTGAGTCCTGAATGGGCGAGTTTGAGCTGATCCGCAAATACTTCGCCGCCGCGCCCTGTGCGCAGGGCGGCGAGGGCATTGCCCTGGGGATCGGCGATGACTGCGCCTTGCTGGCGCTCCCCGCTGGGGAGCAGTTGGCAATCTCCACCGATACCTTAGTGGCCGGCGTGCATTTTGCCGACCCCTGTGATCCGTTCCTGCTCGGCCAGCGCTCGCTGGCCGTGGCAGTGAGCGATCTGGCCGCCATGGGCGCCCACCCTGTCGCATTTACCCTGGCCCTCACCACCCCCACCGTCGATGCCGACTGGCTGCAACGCTATGCCCAGGGTTTGAACGCCATGGCGCAGAACTGCGGCGTGGGCCTGGTCGGCGGCGATACCACGCGCGGGCCGCTGAGCCTGACCATGACTGTGTTCGGCCGCGTACCGGCCGGCCAGGCGCTGACCCGCAGCGGTGCGCGGCCGGGTGACTTGCTGTGTGTGGGCGGGGAATTGGGCAACGCGGCGGGCGCGCTGCCGTTGGTGTTGGGCCAGCGCAGCGCCGAGGCCAGCATTGCCGATCCGCTGTTGGCGCATTACTGGTCGCCGCAACCGCAGCTGGCCTTGGGGGTGGCCCTTCGGGGCAAGGCGACGTCTGCGATGGATATCTCCGACGGGTTATTGGCCGATTGTGGGCATATCGCCAAAGCATCGGCTGTCAGCCTGCTTGTCGAGCGTCAGGCGCTGCCGTTGTCCCAGGCTTTGCTCGCGTTTGTCGGCGATGACGCGGCGCGGGTGGCGGCCTTGAGTGGGGGCGACGACTACGTGTTGGTGTTCACCTTGCCGCCGGCCGAGCTCGCGCCGTTGCTGGCGGACGGCTGGCCGGTGCATGTGATCGGTCGGGTCGAGGCGGGGCAGGGCGTGACACTGCTCGACGCGAACGGGCACGACATCACCCCGGCCATTCGCGGCTATCAGCATTTTCGCGAGACATCCTGAGCCAGTGTTCTGGCTTGCATAGAACCGAGACGAAGGCCAATCGAACCGATTGATCTTTATCAGTGATAATTCAGCTTAAGCGTCTGTAGGAACGTGCTGTTACAATGCGTGCCTCTGTGAAATCTGAAATCAGGAGCACACGGTGCCCGTCGTTTTCGTCGCTGCTTCCAAGCTGCCTACCCCTTTTGCCTCGTTCACCATGCATGGCTTCCTCGAAGGCGCCAACGGGCGCGAGCACGTTGTGCTCACCCTGGGCGATATCGCCGATGGCGCGCCGGTGCTTGGTCGCATTCACTCCGAGTGCCTGACCGGTGACGCGCTGTTCAGTCAGCGCTGCGACTGCGGTTCGCAACTGGAAGCCGCGATGCGCGCCATCGCCCATGAAGGCCGTGGCGTCTTGCTGTACTTGCGCCAGGAAGGTCGTGGCATTGGCCTGCTGAACAAAATCCGCGCCTATGAGTTGCAGGATGGCGGCGCCGACACCGTTGAAGCCAACGAGCGCCTGGGCTTTGCCGCTGACCAGCGTGACTACGGCATCTGCCTGCCGATGCTGGAGCACCTGGGCGTGAAATCCCTGCGCCTGATGACCAACAACCCGCGCAAGGTCAAAGCCTTGACCGAGATGGGCATCACCGTCGCCGAGCGCGTGCCGCTGCACACCGGGCACAACCCGCACAACAAGCTCTACCTGGCGACCAAAGCCAGCAAGCTCGACCACATGATGGGCAACGAGCATCAGGGCGAGGTCGACCGCGCGTGACCCGAGGCCAGGTGAAACGGCGATTGACCTTCAATTGGTGGCAATACCTGGCGCTCGCGTTGCTGCCTTTGTTCGTGATCAACCTGTTGTTCGGTCGGGCCGAGCCGCTGTTGCCGGTGCTGGCCATGCCGTTCTTCATTGCCGGCGTGGCCTCGATGTTTCTCAGCCTGCGGTATTTCCATGGCTATAAACATGCGTTGATCGCCACGTCCAAAGCCCTCGATACCGCCGAGGAGCCGGCAGCCTGGCTCACCCTTGCCGCCCGTCGCCGCATGGCCTTGCTGATTGCTGCCGTGCCGGCCTGGATTGGCGCGCTGGCGGTGTTTGTCGGCCTGGAAGCGGTGCCGTTGTTTCTGCTCGTGCTGTCGACCCTGGTGTTGTTTTACCTTTACCGCATCCCGCGTCAGTTGGGATGAGGCTTCGCTGGCTGGCGGTCCTGCTGCTGGCGTTCGGTGCCCAGGTGCTGGCGGTCGAGCGGGTGGTCAGCCTGGCGCCGTCGCTGTCGGAAATCGTGGTTGAACTGGGCGCTGCCGACCTGCTGGTGGGCGTGCTCGATGGCGGCGATCGGCCGGTGGCACTGGCGAAGGTGGCGTCGGTAGGCCGCTACGGGCAATTGAATATCGAGCGTTTGCTCAGCCTCAAGCCCGACTTGATCCTGCTCTGGCCCGGCAGTATCGGCCCGGCGCAACGTGAACAGTTGCAGCGCCTGAATATCCCCGTCTATGTCGCCGAACCCCATAACCTCGAACAACTGACCCAGCAGGTCCAGGCCATCGCCGAGCAACTGGGGCGCGCCGACGCCGGCCGGCAATTGTCTACGCAGTTGCGCCAGCGCCTGGCCGAGTTGCGCCAGCGCTATCAGCGTGCCGAGCCCTTGCGGGTGTTTTACCAGGTGTGGAGCCCGCCGCTGTACACCGTGGGCGGTGGGCAGATCATCAGCGATGCGCTGAGTGTGTGCGGCGCACGCAATGTGTTCGACGACCTCACGCTGCCCGCGCCGCAGGTCAGCATCGAGTCGGTGTTGCAGCGCAATCCCGAGGTGATTCTGGCGGCGGATCAGCCGCAGTTGGATGCCTGGAAAGCTTGGCCGCAGGTGGCGGCGGTGGCGCAGGGGCGGTTGCTGTTGGTGCCGGATAAAGGCCTGGAGCGGCCGAGTGGGCAGATGCTGGAGGCGTTGGCGCGGTTGTGTCAGGTGATTGCGCCGAACCGCTGAGGCAATCGCAGGCAAACCGACGTTTCGATCAGAGCGCCGGCGTCCAGGTCACCCCAACCTTCCACACCCGGCCTTCTTCCCGATAGTCCTGATTGTTCAGGAACGCCGGATCGTCATAGCTGTAACGCGCCCGTGCGTAAGTCTTGTCCAGCAGGTTATCGACGTTCAGCGACAGCGCCACCTCCCGACTTACCGCCCAACTGCTGCGCAGCCCGAGCAAGGCATAACCGCTCAGGCGATTGCGATTGGCTTCGTCGTCGTAGCTGCTGCTGATCGCCTGCCAGCTCGCGCCCACGCCGAGTTGATCGAATTGCCGATCCAGGTCCAGGCTTAGGGTGCGTCGCGCGCGGCGGGCCAGGGTGTGGCCGCTGTCGCGGTCACGCGGGTCGATGAACGAGACGCCCAGGTTGCCCTGCCAGCCGAACAGCTCGTGCTTGAGCGCGGCTTCAAAGCCATTGATCCGCGCCGCTGCGACGTTTTGCGGTTTGCCGCCGTCGAGGATGATCGCGTCGCTCAAGTCGGTGCGGTACAGCGAGGCTTCCAGGCGCGTGTGGTCGCCGAGTTGGCTGCGCCATTGCAGTTCGTAACTCTTCGATGTCTCGGGCTGAAGGTTGGGGTTGCTTTTGCTGTACTGCGTTTCCGGGTAATAGAGGTCATTGAAGGTCGGCGCGCGGAAGCCTTCGCTGTAGCTGAGCAGCACATCATTGTCGGGATTGATCGGCACGGTGAGGGTGCCGCTCCAGCTGTTCTGGCTGCCAAACTGTTGGTTCTGATCATGGCGCAGGCCCAGTTCGGTGGAAAACCATGCGCTGTGGAACCGATGCTGCACAAACGCGGCGCGGTTCCAGCGGCTGTTTTCGGTGAAGGTGGTGGAGCCGTGGAAGCGGTCTTCGTACCAGTCGCCGCCGAGGATCAGGCTGTTGCGGTCATTCAGCGTCAGGTCGTTCTGCCAGTTGAGCGAGTCGCGGTAGGTGTTGAACACACTGAACTCATCGCTGAGCGTATCGCGCTTGGTATCGCGGTTCTCGCTGTGGCCCAGCTCCAGGCGCGATTGCCAGCGCTCGGTGAGGCTGGCGTCGACATAGCCGCTGGCGCTGCTCACGGCGTAGTCGGTGTAGGGTTTCTGGCCGAAGCTGACGTCGTACTCCGACTTGCCGCGGCTATCCAACAGATTGAAACCGGCTTCGAATTCGTCACTGAAGCTGTGGCTGAGGTTCAGGCTGACGGACTGGTTGCGGTAGGCATCATGGTCGCCATCGCTGGGAAACGAGGTGCGCGTCGAGTTGATGCCGGCGGTTTCATCCAGGCTCGCGCCCAGGTTGAAGCGCGTGTGTTCGTCGCCGCCGGACAGCCCGAGGCTGCGTTCCCAGCTCTGGTGGCTACCGAAGCCCAGCTTCAGGCGCGGCTGCAGGCCCTGTTCGGCATTGCGCCGGGTGAACACCTGGATCACCCCGCCTATCGCATCGCTGCCGTAGATCACCGAGCGCGAGCCGCGCAGCACTTCGACCCGTTCGATCTGATCGACGTTGAGGTACTGCAGGCCGCTGTCGCCGGAGGTGGTATTGGCGATGCGCTGGCCGTCCACCAGCACCAGGCTTTGCGCGGACTTGGTGCCGCGTATATAGATGCCCGGCAAACTGCCACGGCCTCCAGTGGGCGCCACTTGCACGCCGGGCACGCGGCTGAGCAGGTCGGTCAGGCTGGTGGGTTGCAGGCGGTCGATGTCGTCGCGGGTAAAGACGGTGTTGGCGGCGCTGCTGTCGTTGCGCGCCTGGACCTGGCGGTTGGCGCTGATGACCACGTCGGGGAGTTTCAGCGCGTCGTCGCGGGAGTCGGCGAGCAGGTCGTGGGCTGGCAGAAGCAGCAAGGGCAGGACAAAGCGAAGGTGATTCATGGCTGTCCACAGCGTTGAAAGTTGGCACAAAACCAATGTGGGAGGGGGCTTGCCCCCGATAGCGGTGTACCAGTTAACGTATCTGTCACTGACCCACTACCATCGGGGGCAAGCCCCCTCCCACATTTTGATCCGGTTTCTACAGGCCCAGCAGCGCCATACGTTCGCGTACCGACGCCTCGATCCCGGCTTCATCCAGGCCGCACTCGGCGAGCATCTGCGCCGGCTTGGCGTGTTCGACGTACATGTCCGGCAAGCCCAGATGCAGCACCGACTTGAGGATGTTCTCGCGTGCCAGGAACTCGCTGACCGCCGCTCCGGCACCGCCCATGATGGCGTTTTCTTCGACCGTCACCAGCAATTGATGGCTAGCGGCGATCTCGCGCACCAGGGCTTCATCCAAGGGTTTGACGAAGCGCATATCGACCACGGTGGCGTCGATTTTCTCGGCCACTTTCAGGGCTTCGGCCAGTTGCACGCCGAACACCAGGAATGCGGTCTTGCTGCCTTGGCGTCGCACGATGCCCTTGCCGATTTCGATCGGCGCCAGGTCTTTTTCGATCACTGCATTCGGGCCGGTGCCGCGCGGGTAGCGCACGGCGGCCGGGCCGTTGTAGAGGTGGCCGGTGCTGAGCATCTTGCGCAGTTCGTTTTCGTCGCTCGGCGTCATCACCAGCATGCCGGGGATGCAACGCAGGTAGGACAGGTCGAAGCTGCCGGCGTGGGTCGGGCCGTCTTCGCCGACCAGGCCGGCGCGGTCGATGGCGAACAGCACGTCGAGGTGCTGCACCGCGACGTCATGCACCAACTGGTCATAAGCGCGCTGCAGGAAGGTGGAGTAGATCGCCACCACCGGCTTGGCGCCTTCGCAGGCCATGCCTGCGGCGAATGTCACTGCGTGCTGCTCAGCGATGGCGACGTCGAAGTAGCGCAACGGGAAACGCTCGCTGAACGCCACCAGGTCGGAACCTTCCTTCATCGCCGGGGTAATCCCCACCAGGCGCGGGTCGGCGGCGGCCATGTCGCACAGCCACTCGCCGAACACACCGGAATACTTCGGCCCGCTGGCTTTTTTCGGCGCGGCGGCGGGGGCGTCCAGGGGGTCGAGCTTGGTGATCGCGTGGTAACCGATCGGGTCGACTTCCGCCGGGGCGAAGCCTTTGCCTTTTTTGGTGACGATGTGCAGGAACTGCGGGCCTTTGAGGTCACGCATGTTGCGCAGCGTGGCGATCAGGGTCGGCAGGTCGTGGCCGTCGATGGGGCCGATGTAGTTCCAGCCCAGCTCTTCGAACAGCGTGCCGGGCACCAGCATGCCCTTGGCATATTCTTCGGTGCGCCGGGCGATTTCCCACGCGCCGGGCAGGCGCGACAGCACTTTCTTACTGCCTTCACGCATGCTGGCGTAGGTCCGGCTGGACAGGATCTTCGCCAGGTAGTTGGACAGGCCGCCGACATTGCGCGAGATCGACATGTCGTTGTCGTTGAGGATCACCAGCATGTTGGCGTTTACTTCCGGCGCATGGTTCAGCGCTTCGAAAGCCATGCCGGCGGTCAGCGCGCCGTCACCGATCACCGCAATCGCCTTGCGATCACTGCCTTGCAGGCGCGAAGCAATCGCCATGCCCAGTGCGGCACTGATGGAGGTGCTGGAGTGGCCGACGCCAAAGGTGTCGTACTCGCTCTCGGAGCGGCGCGGGAAGGCGGCGATGCCGTCCTTCTGGCGCAGGGTGCTCATGCGCTCGCGACGGCCGGTGAGGATTTTATGCGGATACGCCTGATGGCCCACGTCCCACACCAGCCGGTCGTCTGGGGTGTCGAACACGTAATGCAGCGCGATGGTCAGCTCGATGACGCCCAGGCCGGCACCGAAATGCCCACCGGTCTGGCCGACCGTGTAGAGCAATTCCAGGCGCAATTCATCGGCCAGGGTTACCAGCTCGGTTTCACCCAGACGCCGCAGGCCGTCCGGCGTGGCAGCACGGTCGAGCAGGGGCGTGGACGGGCGTTTGCGGGGAATCTCTTGAAACGTCGTGGGCATCAGGCGAATCGTTATAGGTATAGAAGAGGCGGCAGTTTACCTCAAGCATCGCAAACTGCCCACGCAGAGCGCCGAACTTGACCGATATGCGGCCGTAATGGCCGCTGTTATCAGTAGCGACGTTCGACGATGTACCGCGCCAGGTCACGCAGGGGCTCGGCCGCCGCGTCGAAAGGTCGCAGGGCGGCCAGGGCCTGGTCGCGCAGTTCCAGGGCGTAGGCCTTGGCGGCATCCAGCCCGAGCAGCGCAGGATAAGTCGGTTTGTCCCGTGCGATATCGGCACCCTGGCGTTTGCCCAGGGTGGCGGTGTCACTTTCTACGTCGAGAATGTCGTCCTGCACCTGGAACGCCAGGCCGATGGCCCGGGAGTAGACCTGCAAGGCCGCCAATTGCGTGGCGTTGGCACGACCACTGGCCAGGGCGCCCAAGTGGACGGCGGCTTCGATCAGGGCGCCGGTCTTGTGCCGGTGCATGTGTTCGAGTGCCGGTTGATCGAGCTTCTGGCCCACCGAACCAAGATCGATGGCCTGGCCGCCGACCATACCGGCAGGGCCTGCGGCCACCGCCAGGGCAGTGACCATGCGCAAACGGATCTCGGCGTTCACGCTGCTCAAGCTCGGGTCCAGCAGCGCGCTGAACGCCAGGCTTTGCAGGCCATCACCGGCGAGAATCGCGCAGGCTTCGTCAAAGGCTTTATGGGTGGTCGGCTGACCGCGACGCAGGTCATCGTCGTCCATCGCCGGCAAATCGTCATGCACCAGCGAATAGGCGTGAATCAACTCCACCGCACAGGCCGCGCCATTGGCTTGTTCGGCGGGCGCGCCGAGGGCTTCGCATGCCGCATACGCCAGCAACGGGCGCACACGCTTGCCGCCATTCATGACGCTGTAGCGCATGGCCTCATAGAGACGTTTGATTTCGGGGCTTGGCGCAACAAACAAGGGCTCCAGCGCCGCATTGACCCGGGCTTGGCTACTGGCCTGATACGCGTCGATCATTCCGGCTGTTCCGCATCGAAAGGTTCTTCGGCCAACTCCCCGTCGCGTTCCAGCAACACCTGGACCTTCTGCTCCGCCTGCGCCAACGCGCTCTGGCAGTCACGGGTCAGGCCGATGCCTTGTTCAAACGCGGTCAGCGAGTCTTCCAGCGACAACTCGCCGTTCTCCAGACGCTCGACCAGGGTTTGCAGGTCGGCGAGGGATTGTTCGAAATCGAGTGCAACTTTTTTGCGGGCCATGGCGGCTATTCCGGTAGACGGTAAACCGGCGCGACACTAGCAGACATGGGGGATGGGGGCAAATGAGCGGGGGGGGGGGCAGACGACCCGGCCATCGCCTGCTGCAGGCTGTGCAACAGGGGTGAGCCGAATACACCGTTTATTCGGCTCATTTTGTGAGCCGATTGTGCGCTCGCCTATTACTGCACCGCAGCGGCACGCAAATAGTTATACACACTGGCCCGGGAAATCTTGAAGTAATCGCCGACGTAGTCGACAAAATTACGCACATCCAGCAAGCCGTGCTCCCGTGCCTGTACCAGCACCTGGATGATTTCCCCTCGGCCGAAATCGGCGGGTTTCAAATGATTCGCAGCGGCGAGGGTTTCGATGATCTCATTGAGTTTTTCCCGCCAATCGCCACTGAACAGCGATTCTGGGCGCGCCTGGGACTGCTGGCCTACGGCAAAGCCGCTGAGCAGTTTCTGCACTTGGGCCAGTGCGGTTACATCGAAGTTCAGGCACAACAAGGCGTTGGGCTCCCCGTTTGCCGCGCGGGCGACGAGGGAGATCGAACGCAACTGACGGCTGTTGAGGCCGGTCTTTTCATACGGCCCGACTACGTCGGGTCCGGCAGCCAACTCAGCCAAATCGGTGATCAGCGATTCATCTCCGACCTGACGTCGGGAAAAGCCATTGGCGATGTGGGCAATACGCCCGCTGCGCAGGTCGTGTACCACGGCTTCCAGGTCCGGATAGAGCAGGGCGGCGATGCCGTCGGCGGTTGCCTTGATGAACGCGATATCGACCATGGGTTAACCGGGCACAGGGAAAAGGAACGGTGATTGTACGCAGGCGTCCGAACAGTTGTCAGTTCACGGCCTGCATGCGCTGCACCGCGAGGGTGGCCAGCGCGATGTCCTGAGCGGCCAGGCCGGTCAAGTCGGCGAGGGTCAGGTCGTCGTCGCTGAAACGTCCGCACGCCTTGCCGGCCAGCACATGGCCGAGGGAAACGTCGGCGTGGTCGCTGATCAAATGGGCCCGTACTGCGTGGCTCATTTCGCCATGGTCGACGCATTGGCTGCGGTCATCGGTCATGAGCACGCGTGCCCGTTGCAGCAGTAGCGGGTCCAGTTCCTGTTTGCCAGGGCTGTCTGCACCCAGGGCGACAATATGCGTGCCTTTACGGACCACGGCGGCCGGCACGAGTGCCTGGGTCGACGGTGTGCAGGTAATCACCAGATTGCACTGTGCGAAAACAGCCTCAACGCTGTCGGCTGTTTGGGCCTTGAACCCCTCTTGAGTCAGTGTCCTGGCGAGATGTTGCGCCTTGTCAGGGGAGCGTGCCCAGATCACTACACGCTCGATTCCCAGCAGTTCGCAGGTCCAGCGTGCCTGCAGTTGCGCCTGATGCCCGCTGCCGATTATCCCTAACGCGCTCACCCGCCGAGGCGCCCCGGCCCGCGCAGCCAGGGCACCGGCGGCGGCAGTGCGGCAACTGGTCAGCCAGCCTTCGTCATTGAGGACGGCGCGGGTCTTGCCGGTGTGAGAATCGAACACCAATACCAGGCCATTATTGGTCTCCAGGCCGTGGGAAGGATTCTCGTAAAAGCCCATCGCCAGCTTGACCACAAACACCGAACCGTCTTTCGCATAGCCGGACTTGATATGACAGTCCCCCGGCGGGTTTTCAAACAGCAACACCCCCGGCGGCGGGGCCACGATGCGGCCGTCGGCGTGGCTGATCAACGCCTGTTCCACCGCGTGCAGCATGTCTTGGCGCGACAGCGTGGCGCGTAACGCACTGAGCCCGTAAACCGCCAGTGGTGCCGCGCTCATCAGGCACGCTCCCACGTGGAAAAGCAGGTTTTGAGCTTGAAATCCGAGGGTGTGGCCATGGCGCGTTCCTGACGATCAGCGGGGCGAAAGCGCGACACTAGCCTGATTTATATTGTTTGTCTAATTTGTATTTATTGTGCAATTGTCGTTTGAGTGTTTAAGCATTGCGTCAAACTCGGCCAGCCCCGCCTGCATCTTCTGCAGTGCCGCCATCTGCCGCGCCAGCTCCTCTTGCTTGCGAGCAATCGCCTGGCTCGCGCGCTCCCAAGGCAGCGCGTCGCCCTGGTGCCCCTGCAAAATGGCTTGCAGCTCCTTGAGTTTGAAACCCAACTGCTGAGCACATTTGATCACCATCAGCCGCTCGACACTCTGCGTCGAATAGACCCGATACCGTCCCTCTCTCTGCGGGGTGGGCAGCAGGCCGATCGCCTCATAGTGACGAATCGCCTTGATGGTCGTGCCCGACAGTTGCGCGGCTTTGCCGATGAACATGAAAACGCCCTTTTTCAAATAATCCGCCGGCCCGCGTCAGCCAGCGATTGCGCTGCGCGGACGTGGAGCCCAGCACCGGGCCGAGCAACAAGGTCTTGGTCACCGTGATGCCGCAAAATTCCAGTGTCGTCTTACGCATCTGATGGATGCCCGGCATGCGGTAGAACCAGCGGTAATACCACGGCGGCGTGTCCATGGTCACCAGTAAATGCGCGGTTCGGCCATGCAATAGTTTGTCAGGAAATGCCTTGCCTGCACGGTACTTGAAGGCAAAGCCGGGTAGGAAAACTCTATCTATGAAGCCCTTCATCAAGGCCGGAATACCACCCCACCAAATCGGGAAGACAAACGCCAAATGGCTGGCCCAAAGGATATCTTCCCGGGCGTCGAGCAAATCGGGCTCCAGGGCTTGAATGTCGTTGTAGCCGTTATGCAGGACAGGGTCGAAAGCCAGCGCGCCCAGCCGTAGGACGCGTACTTCATGGTCAGCGTTTGTTGCCGATTGGATGTAGGTGTCTGCCAGCGCCGAACAGAAGCTGGAACCGCAGGGGTGACCGAGGATGACCAGAATGCGCTGAGCCATGGGGGCGAGTCCTGAAAAGGGGCCTGCAGAGTAGGGGCTGCCGTATAGGGGAGAGTCAAGCGGCGGCGCTGCGGCCTCCGTTAGTCATAGAGCCACGGCCTCAAGTCCTTGAGGTTCGTGACCACAATCTGTTGCGCTTCAGGGTTCGGGTCCAGGTTGCGTGCATCAATCTGATAACGCTGCAGGACATACTTCACCAGCGCCCTGCGGCTGGGCACAACGAGCTGGCCGTCAACCATGCCAAAGTCGGTTTCGATGATTGCCTTTTGTGCCGCGCTCAACCGCCCGTCAGGCGCGATGATCACGGGTATTTCGGTGTTCCAGTCATCGTCCAGCGCCTGGGTGTTCTCTGATCCGTCCAGCAAACCAGGCTCGCCCCGCAGCCGGCTCAGCACAAAATCCCGGTACTCTCGATTCTTCTCACAGTACGCGCGCACGTGCCAGCGCATGCCGGTGTAGACCAGGGTGTGTGGTGCGATCAGGCGGATATCGACCTGGGGCGAATTCAGCGACACATACTCGGTCTCCAGGCGCAGGCCATCGCGGCAAGCCTTCAACAGAGGGCGCAGAATTTCCGGGCGGATGGGCCGATCCGGAACATCCAGAACCTTGGTATGCGCATAGGCCAGCGCCAAACCATCAATGTGGGGCGCGCGCTCGTGGTTTTGATAAAGCAGGTGCAAATAGGCGCTCGCGCTGTCGTCGATGAACAGCGGCTTGAACGTTTTGCTTGGCACATAGCCCTTTATTTTTTTGTCATATGTAAGGTTTTTAGGCGCATGTTCGGTGATGTACGTATTGATGTCTTTGGACGCCTGCTGACGGCTGATACCAAAGCTCTGGATCAAGTGGCCCGTGGTCAGCCGGCCCTCCCACCAGACGACGGTTTCGATCAAACGATAGCGAAGTGCCAGGTCCCAGCGAACCTGTTCGATGGATTGCTTGCGTTTCATACCCTCTCCATGTGCGCGAATACTTTACCTGTATAAGTCTACATTCTAGACCTGTCGTCTATCACTACATATCGTGTGGCTGTCGTTTAAACAAATCGAACACACCCAAGGAAGTACACATGACTATGGCAGAAGCAGTCTCGACAGGGGCGCTGGTAGTGCTGGGGAGCATCTTGCTGGTCCTCCTGCTGCAATACTTGCGGCTGCGTGAACTCTGGAAAATGGCGCTTACCTGCCGCAGAGACGCACGCTGGGGGCGGATCTGGGAGGCTGAGAACCGGGAGCTGCGTTCTGCGCTGCGCGCTGAGAAGGCGCATATCAAGCAGTTGCAGAGGAAGGTGGGGATTTTGCAGGGGGTGATTGCGCAGGGAGAGTAGGGGGATGTCTTGCTCATTGATATTCAGACGAGAGCAGGCGCCTTGAAACCCGATACCCGCAGGAGCCTACGCTTGACACGGATAGTGGCAAAATGCGATTGAGGCTTAAGAATTTTGGATCCAGGGCGAAAACCTTTTTTAGCGCGCACGTTTGCGAGCGCCACGCAGCAACGGAGAAAAGAACGATGGCAAGTATGGAAGCTCAATTGGAAGAGCAGTTCGATAAGGAAATGGCTGCGGTCAAACGCCCGAACCTGATGATTGTCGGCGGCACCGGTGTTGGAAAGAGCAGTCTGATCAATCATATCTTCGGCAAAACGATTGCCGAGGTCGGTACCGGACAGCCCGTCACTCGGGGTTGTCACCGGTACGAAGATGCCAACATCCCTTTGGTCATCTTTGATACCGAAGGTTACGAGGTGACTGAAGGCGGGCCTTCGGCAGGCAATTTTCGGGAAAAAATCATTCCCGAGATCATTCAGCGCAAATCCAAAGTGCTGGATGAGCATATCCATCTCATTTGGTACTGCCTGAGCGTGGCCAACCACCGCGTTACCGATTTTGACTTGGAAAACTTGCGACTCATTACCGGCGAACTGGATATCCCGGTGGCGGTGGTACTTACCCAGTGCGATGCCGAGCCCGTCGATGATGAAGGTCGCGGTGAGACTTCCCAGGCGTTTCGCAAAGTCCTGCGCGAGCATGGTGTTCATTGTGAGGTTTTTGAGACCTGTGCAAATAACCCCAACCATGACCCCGAGCTGAAACTGGACCTTGAAAAGTTGATCGCCTGGTCGAGCGCATCACTCAAGGACGATGCGTTGCGCCAGTCCTTTGTGGCTGCCCAGATTGCCTCGCTACCTGCCAAACGCAGCGAAGCGATGACGATCATCATGACCTACAGCGCCACCACCGCCGCCAGCGCCGGGCTTAACCCGGTGCCGATGTCGGACGCGTTACTCATTGTGCCTCAGCAGATGGCGATGGCCGCATCCCTGGCCAAGCTCTACGGGTTTGGCTCGATGGGTGAAATGGCCGTCAGCATGCTCAAAGGCCAGATCCTCAGCCTGGTGGGGCGCCAGTTGGCAGCCAGCCTGACCAAGATGATCCCCGTGCTTGGGCAGATCATTAACGCCGCTGTCGCCGGGGCGATCACCGGAGCGCTTGGCTTGGCCTTGGTCGAGGTCTATGAACGAGCCGTGGACGGCTACCTGAAGACAGGCAAGTCGCCGGACTGGGCCCGCCTCTTTTCTAATGAGCAGTTCATGCAGGCGTTCAAGATTGCGCTGGGAAAATGGGGCAATCAAAAAGCCTGAAGCCACTTGGCGCACTCTGAAGGCCGTGGCGAGAGACAGATCACGCTGTTTCTGTGCAGGTCTTCATCCCCTTTCCGCGGTTCAGGGTTTAGAGATACATGGATCAGTTCGCGATCAATATCATCGTGCTGGGTAAAAGCGGCGTCGGCAAAAGCAGCTTCTGCAACTATCTTTTCGACCAGGCGGGTTTGTTTGAGACGGGCAGCGGCAAGCCCGTCACCTCCTGGGAGAAAAACTTCCAGTCGCACACCTTCGAGCACCAGGGGCACCTGTTGAATGTGTTCGACAGCGTTGGCCTGGAAGCTGACAACTATGAGCGATGGCTCCAACAGTTCGACCGTTTCATGCAGCAACATCGTGCGCGCCCGATGGAGCCGGAAACCTGGATTCATGGTGCCTTCTATGTGATCAACGCCAGCTCGGCACGCCTGGAACCGGTGGATGTGAACCTGATCAAACGGCTCGGACAGGATGCCAGGATTCCCCTGCAAGTCATCCTGACCAATGCCGACGTTGCGGGCGATAAGGTCGAGGCTCTCCAGCGAGAAATTCACCACCTATGCCCGGGTGTATCGGTGACGCCGCTGTGTTCGGTATCGGTACGCAGGCGTGGTGGCCAGTCGACGCAAGCCTTTGGCCGCGATGAAGTGCTTTCGCTCTACCTGGAACAGTCGCACGCCTTTCTCAGCAAGCGTCTGGCAGCGATGAGCTGTTTGAACTTCAAGGGTGTACTTCGCCAAATGCGCGATACGGTCGTTGCCAAGATCGAAAAGGCAGACCTCAGCATCTTTAGAATCGCGGACCTCGATCTGGATACGGAAATCGAGTTACCCGATTTTGATGAGGTGTTTTCCGATCTGAAAGGCTTCGATGACTACCTCTCATCCTTTGGTTTCATGGGGGACTGGGAGACCAGCGATGAGTTGGAAAACGCAGTGACCCGTGTGTTTGACGACTTCCAGCGCGAGATGGAGGGCCGCTTCAAAGAGATCGAAGACGGGTTCGAGTCCGATAGCCTCCTGCGCAAGGTGGGCGCGCTCTACGAAGCGGCAAAGATCATCCTGACACTGAAGTCGACCATGATCGAATGGCTGGATGAAGGTTTTGGCCGCGTCCACGCAGCACTCGATCAGCTCTTCATCAAATATGCCGAGGACGACAACTTCTTCGCCAGTCATCTAACGGGACGCGTCTTAATCCGCCCCAAACTGTTCGGCATTTTTTAAGCACGGACTGCATCAGCGCTATTTAAGGGAGAGCAGTAACCATGGGGTTCGATACGATTTATGCGGTGCTGCCGGATCAGGTGGCCGAAATAAGCCGCTTGCAGTACCTGTTGGCTGAAGCACGGTTGCCGGTTGTGTCGGTGATCGGCAAATACAACCATGGCAAGAGCTCCTTGCTCAACGCCCTCGTGGAGCACGAGCAGTTCGCCGTGTCCGATGCTCGGGAAACCACCGTATTGAGCTACTTCGAGCATGAAGGCGTGAGGTGGTTGGACACCCCGGGGTTGGATGCTGACGTGGCGCGCGAAGACGACCGCGAGGCGATGAATGGCGCATGGCAGCAATCGGATATTCGGCTGTTCGTGCATTGCGTTCGAGAGGGCGAGTTCGACCAAAGCGAAAGCGAGATGATTGATGCGTTGCAACGGGACGCGTCAGACAGTGGGCGTCAGACCTTGATCGTACTGACCCAGATCGAGCAAGTCGAAGAACAGGCCCTGGCCAATGTTCAGGCGAGCATCAGAAAACAGGCGCCAACGCTGTCGATTATCCCCGTCTCTGCCCACCGTTACCTTCAGGGCTTACAAAGCGGTAGTGCGTTGAAGGTGAAGAAGAGTGGCGTCAAAGCGTTGCGCCAGGCTTTGCAAACGGCATTGGACGATGTGTCGCAAACCCGTCTCGATGAAGTGTCGGCGCTGGGAGAAACCCTCGGTGGCCTCATCGACCAGGGCCTGAGCAACCTGCAGGCGCAGCTTGAACATCGGCAATCCACTCAGCAAGCGCAACTGACTGGGTTTATGGATGACTACAGGCAACTGCACAGCAAACTCCATCAACAACTCAAAGGGACCTGAGCAATGCTTCCACTATTTTTGTTGGCCGGTGCTGCAATCGCTGCCGTCGCTGCGGCGGTGTCCAGCAGTTCGTCTTCGTCTTCGTCCTCTTCTTCTTCGGGGCCTTCCCGCGACTACGAACGTGAAGCGGCTGAAAAAGCGCTCAAAGTAAAACTTCAAGCCAATACCGACGCGGCGGAGCGTCAGCTCAAGGCTTTCCTTCAGAGCAAAGGCATTGAAGTGACGGCCGTGCAGTTTGCGGCATTGATTAAGTCGATGATCAGTCAGCCGGATAGATACCCCAGCGAGACGCTGAAAAAAGCCTTCCAGCGCACCGCCTCCATGCGCGCCATCGATGCGCAAGTCAGCGCATTGGAGCAGCAGATTGCGCAGCGCAGCCAAGCCAAGACCTTCCTTGACAGCTTGCCGATTGGCTGACCGCCTCTTGATACCGGTGTGACGCGTGTTTGCGCTCGCACCGCCCCTTTTTGGACTCTCTGTTCGCGACTTCGAGTGGCGTTAACAGGCAGAGGATTGTGTATGCAGGAAAAAGCATTTATCGACGCGCTCAAAGGGTTTGAATACCTGACCCAGCGCGTGGAAGCCGACGAAAGTGAATTACGCGATTGGCAGGCTGCATTGACGCGCGCGCTGAGCGTTCAGCCATCGCTGGGCAAGCTGAACCGCGATGGCCACCTCGCACGCCAAGCGCAAGGTGTGCGCGAAGTGGTGCAGGTGTGCATTAACGATTGGGGTAAGTCATGGGCGCGCAATCAGCCATCTGCCCAGCTTGCCGAAACCTTTGGCGACAAAGCTGTGATTCTGGTGTTCGGCAAGGTCAATGCCGGCAAGAGTTCGTTCTGTAACTTCATCGCCGAGCGCTTTGCCGCTCAGGGCGAAGCCGTTCAGTACTTTCATCTGGCGAACGATTCGATTGTCGACCGCGACGAGCCGTTCGCCGAAGGCGAGACGGAAACCACGTCGCAGATCCAGGGCATTCGCCTGGGGCAGAAGTTGATTCTCATCGATACGCCCGGCCTGTTGTCGGTGACGGGGGTCAATGGCGAACTGACCAAACGCTACACCGACAGCGCCGATGCGGTGCTGTGGTTGAGCAGCTCCACGGCGCCCGGGCAGGTGCAGGAGTTGGCTGAACTCGAAGGTGAACTCAAGCGTAACAAGCCACTGCTGCCCATCATCACCAAAAGCGACTTCTTCGACGAGGACGAGGTGCCGGGCCAGGACGAACTGGTCAAGGTGCTGCGCAACAAGACTGCGGCAAACCGCAAGATGCAAGAAGAGGATGTGCATAAAAGGGCTGCCGAGCAGCTCACCAACTCCCACCTCGACGCGGCACTGCTTAAGCCGGTCGTCTCTGTTTCGGTGCGCTTTGCCCGCGCACATGCATCGCAGGCGGATGCCTTGGACTCCGCTGGTTTCGAGCGCCTGTTCCAGCAATTGCAGCTGACTGCGCAAGAGGCTCGAACCTACAAAGAAGGCAAGGCGACGCAGTTGATGATCAGCCATCTGGAGAACAACGTACTGCACAGTCTGCGCAGCACGGTGCTCCCCCAGTTGGATGAACTGCGCAATGCGACGCGCACTGCGGTTCATGGCCTCAAGGTGCGTAACGATCAGATCGCCTCAGCGGTGCTCGCCGATGTGCTGCTAAAACTGGGCGACCTGCTGGAGACCCACAAGGCTACGCAGGATGTTAAGGCACTGACCCTGGATGTAAACGCGCTGTGCCAGGCAACGATCGAACATCACCTGACGCGGGAGTTGAAAGACTATGTCAATGAGCTCAAGGGTGCGCTGGTCGATATGTCCAGTGATGACATCGGCAGCTTCGAGGACCTTGGCGTTGACATTGAACGGGTGACCGGCCGAGGCAAACAAGCGGCGGCGGCGGCGAGCGCAAGTGCGATCGGCACCGCGATCGGCACCGCATTTGGCGGCCCGCTCGGTGCCCTTGCCGGTGGCCTGCTGGGTGGGATGATCGGCGGCGCCGTTGGCAAGTACATGGTCGAAACGGAGATGGTCCGGCAAGTCGTCGGCGTCAGTTATGCACGCCTGCATGCCAAGCTTGAAAGCGACCTGCGTGCTCGCTTGCCCAAGGCCGTTAACGTGGCGGTAGACACCTGCATCGAGTCGATCAACCTGGTAGAAGTCGAGGCCATGCGCCTGTTCGACATCATCGCGACCAGCGAACAGGACCTGAAGCAGTTGAAGGAGCGTATTGCGCGATGAACCCTTTTGAACGCTACAAAACCCTACTCGCCAGCGCCTGCGGCATTGCTTCGCGCTACCTGCCAGATGCATCCCAGCGTATCGAACAATTAGTCGAACAGATTGATGAACGCAAAGTACACGTGATGTTGTTCGGTGCCTACAACGCCGGCAAAAGTACGTTGATCAATGCCTTGCTGGGTGAAGAGCGCGCTGTGATTGGCGATATTCCAACCACCGATGCGGTACATCGCTACGATTGGGATGGGCATATCCTGCTCGATACTCCGGGCATCAATGCACCCATTGCACACGAAGAAGTCAGCACCGAGCAGTTGAAACGGGCCAACCTGATTTTGTTCGTGTTGCGCCAGGAAGATCAGGACGCGCAAAACATAATCGAGCGTATTTTTACCTTGATTGCCCAGCGTCGCCCGCTGTTCGTCGTGCTGAACTATGAAGACAGCGACCCTGCCGCTATCGAGCGTATCCAGTCCAGCTTCTCTCTGACATTGCTCAACCATGCGCGCAAAAATGCTATCGATGAGCGCCTGGTTCAACAGTTGCCCGTGATATTGATGAATATCAGAACGGCAAGTCGTGGCCGCCTGGAGGGCAAGGCGAAACTGCTCGAGCACTCGGGTTTTGAAGCCTTCATCGTTCGATTCAAACAATGGCTGCAGCATTTCGACAGTGAGCAACAATTGCTCAAGCAAACCTTCGGAATTATCGAAAGGGCATTGCTGGCGCCAGTGGCCAACTGCATCGACGGCGAAACACCACACGCCCAGCAGTTAGGCGCGATCGACGCTCAGTTGGAGCATATGGCTCGTCAGCAGCAACAGCTGAAAAACAGCGCCAGGCATTTGGTGCGCCGTGAGATTCTCGCGGCACGGCCGGCCATCGAGGCTGCACTCGATCAGTGTACCGATCCCGCGTCGTTGACCCGTGCATTGGAGGTTCAGGCACAGGGCATTGCCGAGAAACTGCAGCAATGGCTGGAAGGCGAGTTGCAGAGCATGCGCAAGGCGCAAATCAACGAGTTGCTGTCGGGCGCCGGGATCGACCCCAAGCTGTATTCGAACATCGAAGAAAGCGAACTGCTGGACAAGTTGTCCGGGCCGATCTTCGCTCAGCTCAAGGGCATCAACCAGGATCACCTGACCTCGTTGCTGGTACTGGGCCGCAAACTGAAGATACCGATGTTGAAAGGCCGTTGGCTCTCGACCTTGCAGAAATGGGCGGGGCGCGCAGCGCCAGTGGTTCAACTGGTATTCGCCATTGCAGAAATTTTTATGGCCGCTCGCAGCGAAGAGAAGGAGAACGAGCGCAACCACAGCCGTGCTCTTCAACGCATACAGTGGATTGAAGAAACAAGCGCCGAGGTGGAGAGCGCCTTGGTCCAAAGTGTCTGTGAGTTGATTGACCAACTCTTCCGCGAGCAGAGAACACCTTACGACGAGAGCCGTACCGCCTTGCAAGGCGCCGCCAGCCAACGTGAAAAAGACTGCAGCGACTGGCGTGAACTGACGCGCACGTTACAGGCGCTGGAGTTCCCAGCTTGAACGCCTGAGTTGAACCCGCCTTTTCGTCGTGACGCCGCCCATACGGGGCGGCTGCTTTTTTTTTGCAAAGGAATGACACTGCATGAATCGAATGTTTGTAAGCCCGTGGTTGTCGGTATCCCCCAACGGCCCGGTGACCTGTGCCCACCCCCAGGCACATGATTATGTGCATTTGCGCCAAGGCGAAATGGATGGCGCCTGTGGACCCTATTGCGTGGCGATGACCTTGATCGCGCTGGGCGTCATGTCTCGCGAGCAGGCTCAATCACTCGACAGCTATGATGGCCGAACTCGACTGGGTCGCTTTCGCGAAAGCCTGCTGGCCTTCGGCGCTCTGGTGTCGGAAGGCACCGACGATTTTGATGTGAGCTGGCTGGTTGACGTGTTCAAGCGCGCCGGGGTTGTGACCGAAGTGCTGGATGCGGCTCCGCGACGACAAACGACCATCCGCAATATTGCCGATGCCGTCGACAACCGCAAAATCCCGATCGTCGGTGTCGATTGGGACGGTGGCCTGGCGGGGCATTGGCTGCTGGTTATCGGCTATCAGGGTTACCAGGCAAACGATGACGATGAATTACAAATCACCCACCTGCTGTGCCTCGACCCCACCAGCGACGCCCCACGGGTGTCACTCTGGAATGCGGTGATCGAAGTCTTCACCGAGGAAGGTAAGTCGGTCAACGAAGGTCGTTATTACTGCCAGCATTGGGGGCCCAACGCCGCGCCGACGGCCTGCCGAATTGCTCAGAGTGTTTTGGTGGGGCTCGATAAAAAAGCGGAGTCCAACTATTTCTACTGAGTAAAGCGCGGGCGCCGCAACGTCCATAGCGGTATTTAACGAAGCAAGCCTGCTTTTTCAAGCAGGCTTATCGTTGACGGCGGTTTTCTTACTTCTGCTGCGCCGTCAGCGCCGCATAACCATTCATCAAGTTGCGATAGTTCGGAATACGCTGGGACAACAGATTGCCCAGGCCTTCGATATCGTTGCGCCAGTCGCGATGCAACTCACACGCCACCGAAAACCAGTTCATCAACTGCGCACCGGCCTGCGTCATCCGGCTCCACGCCGCCTGCTGCACCGTGGTATTGAACGTGCCCGACGCATCCGTCACCACAAACACCTCAAACCCCTCCGCCAGTGCCGACAACGTCGGGAACGCCACGCACACATCCGTCACCACACCGGCAATGATGATCTGCTTACGCCCGGTGGCCTTGATCGCTTTGACGAAGTCTTCGTTGTCCCACGCGTTGATCTGACCAGGACGGGCGATGTACGGCGCGTCCGGGAACATCGCCTTCAACTCCGGCACCAGCGGGCCGTTGGGGCCTTGCTCGAAGCTGGTGGTGAGGATCGTCGGCAGGTTGAAGAACTTGGCCAGGTCCGCCAGGGCCAGCACGTTGTTTTTGAACTCGTTGGGCGAAAAGTCCTGCACCAGGGAGATCAGGCCGGTCTGGTGGTCGACCAGCAGGACTACGGCGTCGTCTTTGTTCAAGCGGTTGTAGGTTGGCGTGCTCATGGTTGAATCCTTTTTTGTTTAAGTGGGTTGGGCGTTGCGTTCAACATGGGCACAGATTAATGGGTGGGACGCGGGGGATAAATCGGCTGGGAGGCGTCTTACTGTCAACTTAAAAGAGACAATTGGTTGAACGGCCAGCAGTATCGATCCCTTTCATTTGCAGGACGTTTCCTAGAGAATCCCAGCCGCTTGCGCCAGCGAAATTCCGTGACTAGGCTGCGGTCCGTCACTGCAAATTCAGTGATCGGGTTTAGTCGCCCGGACTTCGCTAGGCGCACGCGCCATCCCAAAGACAGGTGTCTTCTCATCTGCACTTTATGGTGGCTGTGCGCAGGGCACCTCCGGGTGCGCCGGTGCCTAGCGGCCGGTCGACTAACCTGTGCACAGCCGCCACCTCTGCTCGTTTAGTCGCGAAAGGACGGTGGTATTCACTTACTGCTAGGAGTTTTGCTATGGATAACGTTGTTTCGGATTCACCGTCATCGCCTGCGGCCAACCCCTTTACTGTCAATGAAGAACTGAGCTTCGAGGATGCCTGGGTGCGTGTGGCTGAGTTGCTGCAATGTGCGGTGGCGACATCGCAGGTGCTCGGGGAGCCGCTGGCTGCGCCGCAGAGGGCGGTGATGCATTTGGTGGAGATGGCGAAGCTGGTAGCGGAACGGGCGGTGGAGTGTTTGCAGCCTAGGTGACGCGACTTGAGAGGCGGGCAGGGCGATATGCGGCCCGCTATTGGCTGAATGTTTGGTTGGCGTTGGGTATTTGGATTTCGATGACTGCAGGCATTAAAAAGCCGGCTTGTGGCCGGCTTCTCGGGGACTGCCTCAGCTTGTTTTTGACAAACCTCAGCAGCCTTCAAATCGCTCAGCCAACATCGCGTCTGGCTGAATAGTCGGGGCATCCGCGGGCGTTTTTCCGCATCGCCTGGCAGGGTGAATAGCCTAAAACCAACCCCTGCCAAATGTGCGGCGCATGATACCCACATTCCCCTCAGTTGCCCACCTCCGGATCGGATTTAGAGCCTTCCCAGCCCAGTAGGTGTTCATCCAGCGGCACGGGTGGGCGGCGGTTGTTGAGGGTGGACCACCAGAACACCCAGCCGACGATCTGGAAGTTCTGTTCGAAGCGTTGATCGAAGGTCAGGTATTCGTCGGGGTGTTCGCCGGCGTTGTGGCTGCGCATGCGCAGGCCGCCGCCGGGGCGGTTGTAGAGGTATTTGATGCGCAGCATGTCGTCGTGTTCGACGGCGTAGATTTCGCCGTCGACGATTTGGGTGCGGCCGCGGTCGATGGCGAGCGTGGCGCCTTGTTGGATGATGTCGACCATGCTGTTATCGACCATGTAGGCGCCGAGGGCGCGGTCGGGGTTTACGTTTAAGGTGTCGAGGGTGTGACGGGAGAGGCGGATGCGTTCGGTTGAGGTGAAGGACGGATGGAGGGCGATCTCCACGTCGATGGTTTCCGGAGGACGGACGGGGCCGGTGAGGTATTTGCCGCTTTCTTCGCGGGTGGGCAATGCTTTCCTTGCATCGTGACCTTCCAACAGGAAGTTGGCCGGTGGGTGTTTAGGGCCTACGCCGGCGTGCAGCCAACGGCTGGAGACGCACAGCAGTTCTGCGATTTCGTTGAGTCGGCCCATGGGGACGCCGCGTTTGAACCAGTTGTTCACGTGTTGAGGCGTGACACCGCGGTTCTTGGCGAAGTCGGAAGCGGAAAGATGAACTTCCCGTAATAACGCTTTTAAGCGATCACCTGATGTATTCATAAACGCAGAGTTTACTGGCCGGAAAAACAGATCAAATAAACCATGCGTTCAATTGCCGGTGTAGGTTTTTGCTTAGTTGTAGCCTGATCTTTCTTTGTTGCTTGTTAGTTCAACATAGAGTGTTAAATGTTGAACTTGATGTTTAGTTTTTCCGACAAAAAAAGCCCCGAATGATCGGGGCTTTTTTGATTGCCGCAGCAATGAGGAGCAGGTATCAGCCTTTGTAGGCTGCGACCGACTTCATGATCTCGGCGCGGGCGGCGTCTGCGTTGCCCCAACCTTCGATCTTCACCCATTTGCCTTTTTCGAGGTCTTTGTAGTTCTCGAAGAAGTGCTTGATCTGTTCCAGCAACAGTGGCGGCAGGTCGGTGTATTCCTTCACGTCCACGTACAGCTGGGACAGCTTGTCGTGGGGGACTGCGATGACTTTGGCATCGCCGCCGCCGTCGTCGGTCATGTGCAGGATGCCGACTGGACGCGCGCGGATAACCGAGCCTGGGGTAACCGGGTAAGGGGTTACGACCAGCACGTCGAGGGGGTCGCCGTCGTCAGCCAGGGTGTTGGGGATGAAACCGTAGTTGGCCGGGTAGAACATCGGGGTGGCCATGAACCGGTCAACGAACAGGCAGTCGCTGTCTTTGTCGATTTCGTATTTGATCGGCGCGTGGTTGGCCGGAATCTCGATGGCGACGTAGATGTCGTTCGGCAGGTCTTTGCCAGCCGGAATCTTGCTGTAGCTCATTGGGCGTTGCCCCCGTAGTTGGCCATGGACATGGCCGGATTGGCCTAAAAGTGGCGGCGATTATAGGCATATTCTGACGCCGATGCCATGCACCAGACGTCGTACAGTCATTCGCCTTGCGGCTGATAACGCGGGTCGTGCACTTGCAGCTGGGAGAGGCGGGCTAGAGGGTCCTGGCGGTAAAAGCGGCTCAGTTGCGCGTACACCTGTGGATAACTGTGGATCAGTAAATCCGGTGCGCTGAAAAAATATTCGCTGGTGACGGCGAAAAATTCCGCCGGGTTTTCGGCGGCGTAGGGGTCGATGGCGGTTTCGGCGTCGGGGTTGGCGTCCAACTGGCGATTAAGCTCGTCGTAGGCGCCTTGCATCACGCTGGCCCAGTCTTGCACACGCATGTCGTGGTGCAGCGGCGGCAGGCCGTTGGCGTCGCCGTTGAGCATGTCGAGCTTGTGCGCCAGCTCGTGGATCACCAGGTTGTAGCCTTCCCAATTGCCGCTGGCCAGCACGCCGGGCCAGGCGAGGATCACCGGGCCTTGTTGCCAGGCTTCGCCGCTGTGCTCGCCGTCCCACTCGTGCTCGACGCCGCTGGCATCGCGATGGCGTTGCGGGCTGAGGAAGTCGTCGGGGTACAGCACGATCTCGTGGAAGCCCTGATACCAATCGAGGTCGCCGAGGTTCATCAGGGGCAGTTGCGCCTGGGCGGCGAGCAGCAGGCGTTGTTCCTGGTGCAGCTCGACGCCGGGCAGGGCGGTGAGGTGTTTTTCGGCGAGAAACACCACGCAGGCTTCGCGCAGCCATTGGTCTTGCTCGGCGCTGATGCCGTCGAGGAAGGTCAGGTGCTCGCGCACCCGCTGCCAGGTGTCATCGGCAATCGGGTGCTTGGCCAGCAGGCGCCGGCGACGCCAGGCGCTGAGGGACCACATCGCCGGTTACTGCGGCTTGGCTTCGGAGGACGCGCGGCCAAAGCGGCTGCGGAACACGCTAATGATCATCGGCACCAGCGACAGCAGGATGATGAACACCACCAGCAGCGAGAGGTTTTTCTTGATAAACGGTACGTTGCCGAAGAAGTAGCCGAGGGTCACCAGGCCGCCGACCCAGAAGACGGTGCCCAGCACGCTGAAGCCGAAGAAGCGCGGGTAGGGCATTTTCGCGATGCCGGCGACGAACGGTGCAAAGGTCCGCAGGATCGGCAGGAAGCGCGCCAGGGTCACGGTTTTGCCGCCGTGTTTGTCGTAGAAATCGTGGGTTTTTTGCAGGTAGTCGCGGCGGAAGATTTTCGAGTTCGGGTTGCTGAACAGGCGTTCGCCGACTGTTCGTCCGATCACGTAGTTGGTGCTGTCGCCGAGGATCGCCGCCAACATCAACAGGCCGCCCAGCAGCACAGGGTCCATGCCGCCGCCCGCCGCCACCGCGCCGGCAATGAAGAGTAATGAATCACCCGGCAGGAAAGGCATGACCACCAGGCCGGTTTCGCAAAAGATTACAAGGAACAGAATGGCGTAGATCCACAGACCGTAATTTTTTACCAGCAGGTCGAGGTAGACGTCGAGATGCAGGATAAGGTCAAGCGGGTTGAAATCCATGGATGGCACCTGTGTGAATGGCCCGACTCAGTAGGCCTGTGCGGAGGCTCGGGTAATAAGGCTACAAGTATTTGTCGGGCTTCTTACAACCCTGAAAGGCCGGCATTATACGGATTGGGAAGTGAAAAGAGTGTGTGGGTTTTGTAGCGGGGGATGTCATGGCACTCTGCTCCCAGAGCACCACCGAACCAAATGTGGGAGGGGGCTTGCCCCCGATGGGCACGTGTCAGTTATAAATAGTCTGACTGGCCCACCGCTATCGGGAGCAAGCCCCCTCCCACAGGGATTTTATGGCGCTTGGGGGATTGGGTCAGTCTTCGCTGATCGGCAGCACGTAGTTTTTGAACTCGGTGTCTTCGCGAAACCCCATCGACTCATACGTCTTCTGCGCCACGTCATTGTTGCTGCTGGTCGATACCCGCAGCCTCACGGCATGGGTTTCCTTGGCCATCTTCTTCGCCGTGCGCATCAGGTTATCCGCCACCAGTTGCCGGCGCGCGTCTTCGGCGACGTAGATGTCGTTGAGAATCCACACACGTTTGAGCGACAACGAAGAAAAGCTCGGATACAGCTGACAGAACCCGAGCAAGCGCTTGTCGTCGTCATCGGCCAGGGCCAGGTAGATCACCGACTCCTTGCGGCGCAGGCGCTTTTCCAGGAAGGCCCGCGAGGAGTCCGGGAACGGCAGGGCCCCGTAGAACTCGCGGTATTTGACGAACAACGGGGTCAACAGGTCCAGGTGTTCCAGGGTCGCTTGAGTGATCCGCATGCCAGGCCTCAACTTCCAAAGAGGGGGTACGACCACGCGAGCGGCCGTGACTTGATGCTGCCTAAAGACGCGAAAAAGCGCAATCGTGTGGGGATCAGTCCGTGGGCGGACTGAGCAGGAAATTGCCTTTCATCAAGTCCGGGTCATCTGACTCGAGGGTCTGAAGCTGCGCCTCATCCTTGAGATTGACCCCCGACAACTGTCGACGGCAGGCCTCGCGCATCAAATACAGCAGGCGGTGGGCTGCCATGCCATAACTCAAGCCTTCCAGGCGCACGTTGGAGATGCAGTTGCGGTATGCATCGGTGAGGCCAACCTTGGGGTTGTAGGTGAAATACAGGCCCAGGCTGTCCGGCGAACTCAGCCCCGGCCGTTCACCGATGAGGATCACCACCATCTTGGCGCCGAGTAACTGGCCAATCTCATCGGCCACCGCGACGCGGCCCTGTTCCACCAGGATCACCGGCGACAGGGACCAGCCTTCGGCGTGGGTCTGTTCTTCCATGCGTGTGAGAAACGGCAACGTATGTTTATGCACCGCCAACGCCGACAGGCCATCGGCTACCACCACGGCCAGGTCGACGCCGCCGGGGTTGGCCGCCGCATGGTCGCGCAGGGCCTGGGCCGATGCATCGCTCAGGCGCCGCCCCAGGTCCGGGCGTTGCAGGTAGCTGTGGCGATCGAGGGCGGCACTGTGCAGTAACAGGCTGTCACGCCCGCGTTCGGCAAGCTGAGTGCTGAGGCCGGCGTGGTCGAAGGGCAAGTGGACCGCGTCCCGCGCCTGGGCGTGGGCGAATTGGAAGTCCAACTGCGCGCTGGTCGGGATGCTGGTGCCGGTCCGGCCCAGGGCAATGCGCGCCGGGGTCAGGCGACGCAGTTCCAGCCAAGGGTTTTCGGGTAAGTCTGGTTGCACGGGCGGCTCCTTCATCCCAATTGCGCCAAGGCGTGGCGAAACGCCGGTGGCAGGCTGTTGCCGAAGCGCACTTTGCCGTCGGCTTGCGTGAAAATGCCCATTTTCGCCAGCCACTGTTCAAACTCCGGCGCCGGCTTTAAACCCAGTGTTTGGCGGGCGTACAGGGCGTCGTGGAACGAGGTGGTCTGGTAGTTGAGCATGATGTCGTCGGAACCGGGAATGCCCATGATGAAGTTGATCCCGGCCACGCCCAGCAGGGTCAGCAGGGTGTCCATGTCGTCCTGGTCGGCTTCGGCGTGGTTGGTGTAGCAGATGTCGCAACCCATCGGCACTCCCAGCAGCTTGCCGCAGAAGTGGTCTTCGAGGCCGGCGCGGATGATCTGTTTACCGTTGTACAGATACTCGGGGCCGATAAATCCGACCACGGTGTTCACCAAAAACGGCTTGAAATGCCGGGCCACGGCGTAGGCGCGGGTTTCGCAGGTTTGCTGGTCCACGCCGAAGTGCGCGTTGGCCGACAAGGCGCTGCCCTGGCCGGTTTCGAAATACATCAGGTTCTGCCCCAGGGTGCCACGGTTCAGGCTCAGGCCTGCTTCGTAGCCTTCCTGCAGCAGGCTCAGGCTGATGCCGAAACTGGCGTTGGCCGCCTCGGTGCCGGCGATCGACTGGAACACCAGATCCAGCGGGACGCCACGGTTGATGGCTTCGATGGAGGTGGTGACGTGGGTCAGCACGCAGGCCTGGGTGGGGATTTCGTAGCGCTGGATGATCGCGTCGAGCATCTCCAGCATGGCGCAGATCGAGGCGATGCTGTCGGTGGCCGGGTTGATGCCGATCATGGCGTCGCCGTTGCCGTACAGCAGACCGTCGAGAATGCTCGCGGCGATGCCCGCCGGTTCGTCTGTGGGGTGGTTGGGTTGCAGGCGGGTCGACAAGCGGCCACGCAGGCCCAGGGTGCCGCGAAACCGGGTGACCACGCGGATCTTCTGCGCCACCAGCACCAGGTCTTGCACGCGCATGATCTTCGACACGGCGGCGGCCATTTCCGGTGTCAGCCCTGGTGCTAATGCACGTAGGGATTGTTCATCGGCCGCATCGCTGAGCAGCCAGTCGCGCAGGCCGCCGACGGTCAGGTGGCTGACGGCGGTAAACGCCTGTTTATCGTGGGTGTCGATGATCAGCCGGGTGACTTCGTCGCTTTCATAGGGGATCAGCGCCTCTTGCAGAAAGTGCTTCAGCGGGATATTCGCCAAGGCCATTTGCGCTGCGACCCGCTCGCCATCGTTCTGTGCGGCGACGCCGGCGAGGAAATCCCCCGAACGGGCGGGGCTGGCCTTGGCCATCACGTCCTTGAGGCTGTCGAAGCGGTAGGTCGATGCACCCACCGCGTGGGAAAAACTTGCCATACAGTGTCTCCTGGATGACGCGGGCAACTGTGGGTAAGGCGCCCGCGTCGAGGTTTACGGCATTTAGTGCAAGGCGGCCTCTGCGGCCTGGATCGCCGCGAATTCTTCTTCCGGCGTGCCTGCTACCAAGTGATGCCGGCTGTAGAAAGCAAAGTAAGCAATTAATACTCCATAGATGATCGCCGCGCCAATCACCACCCGCGGGTCGACCAGAAAGCCCGCCACCACGGCCACGCAGGCCAATACCAGCGCCACGCCGGAGGTGAAGATGCCGCCCGGCGTGCGGTACGGACGATCCATTTTGGGGCGACGGATGCGCAGGGTGATGTGCGCGGCCATCATCAGCACGTAGGAAATGGTCGCGCCAAACACCGCCACCAGAATCAGCAGGTCACCCTGGCCGGTCAGCGACAGGCCGAAACCGATAATGCCGGGGATCACCAGCGCCAGGACCGGCGCCTTGCTTTTGTTGGTCTGGGACAGTTTGCGCGGCAGGTAGCCGGCGCGGGACAACGCGAAGATCTGCCGCGAATAGGCGTAGATGATCGAGAAAAAGCTGGCGATCAAGCCCGCCAGGCCGACCAGGTTGACGAAGCTGCCCATCCAGGTCGAGCCGCCATACGACAGCGCCAACGCTTCAACCAGTGGGTTGCCGGACTTGATCAGCGCGTAGGTGCCGGCGCCGCCCGGTGCAATCACCAGGATCAACAGGGCAAAACTGGTCAGCACCACAATGGCGCCGATCAGGCCGCGGGGCAGGTCGCGCTTAGGGTTCTTGGTTTCTTCGGCCGCCAGCGGCACGCCTTCTACCGCCAGGAAGAACCAGATCGCATACGGAATCGCCGCCCACACGCCGACGTAGCCAAATGGCAGGAAGGTGCTGGCGCCCTTGGCTTCGGTCACTGGAATGTCGAGCAGATTGGCGACGTTGAAGTGCGGCACCATCGCCACCAGGAACACACCCAGCGCAATGGCGGCGACGGCGGTAATCACAAACATCAGCTTCAAGGCTTCACCCACGCCAAAGATATGGATGCCGATGAAGATGATGTAGAACGCCAGGTAAATCATCCAGCCGCCAATGCCGAACAGCGACTCGCAATAGGCGCCGATGAACACCGCAATGGCGGCGGGGGCGATGGCGTATTCGATCAGGATCGCGGTGCCCGTCAGGAACCCGCCCCAAGGGCCAAAGGCGCTGCGGGCAAAACCGTAGCCACCGCCGGCGGTGGGGATCATGGACGACAGTTCGGCCAGGGAGAAGCACATGCACAGGTACATGGTGGCCATCAGCAATGTGGCGAGGAACATGCCGCCCCAGCCACCCTGGGCCAGGCCGAAGTTCCAGCCGGCGTAGTCGCCGGAGATCACGTAGGCAACGCCAAGGCCGACCAGCAGCACCCAGCCGGCGGCGCCTTTTTTCAGTTCGCGTTGTTGGAAGTAGTCGGTGCCGACTTTTTCGAAGTCGACGGAAGAACTAGTGGGTTCGCTAGGCATGGGAAAGTACCTTTCATTCTTATTGTTTTGGTCCCGACAAGTTGTCGCCGGGTAATGTAGGAGCGAGCTTGCTCGCGAAAAACTTCAGAGCACCGCGCAGAGCCAGGCTATCCGCGTAATCGTTGAGGTTCTTCGCGAGCGAGCTCGCTCCTACGGGGGGCGGTTATTGCCCCGGCGGTGTTGGGTTAGAAGAAGCCCAATGGATTGATGTCGTAGCTCACCAGCAAGTTCTTGGTCTGCTGGTAGTGATCCAACATCATCTTGTGCGTCTCGCGGCCCACGCCGGACTTTTTGTAACCGCCAAACGCGGCATGTGCCGGGTACAGGTGGTAGCAGTTGGTCCACACGCGGCCGGCCTTGATCGCCCGGCCCATGCGGTAGGCGCGGTTGATGTCACGGGTCCACAGGCCGGCGCCGAGGCCGAACTCGGTGTCGTTGGCGATCGCCAGGGCTTCGGCTTCATCTTTGAAGGTGGTGATGCTCACTACCGGGCCGAAGATTTCTTCCTGGAACACCCGCATCTTGTTGGTGCCCTTGAGCAGGGTCGGCTGGATGTAATAACCGGTGGCCAGATCGCCGGTCAGCTTCTCGACCTTGCCGCCGGCCAGCAACTCGGCGCCTTCGCCCTTGGCGATTTCCAGGTACGACAGGATCTTGTCGAACTGCTGCTCGGACGCCTGGGCGCCGACCATGGTGTCGGTGTCCAGCGGGTCGCCACGCTTGATCGCCTCGACCTTCTTCATCACCACTTTCATGAAGTCGTCGTAGATCGACTCTTCCACCAGCGCACGGGATGGGCAGGTACACACTTCGCCCTGGTTGAAGAACGCCAGCACCAGGCCTTCGGCGGCTTTCTCGATGAATTGCGGTTCGGCGTTCATGATGTCGGCGAAGAAGATGTTCGGCGACTTGCCGCCCAGTTCAACGGTGGACGGAATAATGTTCTCGGCCGCGCAATGCATGATGTGCGCGCCCACCGGGGTGGAGCCGGTGAAGGCAATCTTGGCGATGCGCTTGCTGGTGGCCAGGGCTTCGCCGGCTTCTTTGCCGAAACCGTGTACCACGTTCAGCACGCCTGGCGGCAGCAGGTCGCCGATGACTTCCATCAGCACGCTGATGCCCAGCGGGGTTTGCTCGGCGGGCTTGAGCACCACGCAGTTGCCGGCGGCCAGGGCCGGGGCGAGTTTCCAGGCGGCCATCAGCAGCGGGAAGTTCCACGGGATGATCTGGCCGACCACGCCCAGGGGCTCATGGAAGTGATAGGCGGCGGTGTGTTCGTTGATTTCGGCGCTGCTGCCTTCCTGGGCGCGGATGCAGCCGGCGAAGTAGCGGAAGTGGTCGGCGGCCAGCGGGATGTCGGCGTTGAGGGTTTCACGCACGGCCTTGCCGTTGTCCCAGGTTTCGGTGATGGCCAGCAGTTCGAGGTTCTGTTCGATACGGTCGGCGATCTTCAGCAGCACCAGCGAGCGGTCCTGGGCAGAGGTTTTGCCCCAGGCGTCGGCGGCGGCATGGGCTGCGTCTAGCGCTTTGTCGATGTCTTTGGCGGTGGAGCGTGGGAATTCGGCGATTGGCTTGCCGTTGACCGGCGAGGTATTGGTGAAATAGTTGCCATCGACCGGCGCCACGAACTCGCCGCCGATGTAGTTGCCGTACTTGGCCTTGAACGAAACGATGGCGCCTTCAGTACCGGGGTGTGCGTAACGCATGGTGGGTATCTCCTGGCTTTTTATGTTTATTGGAGTGCAGCGCGGCAAGCGCTTGATAAAGCGTAGAGCAAAGGTCGGGCCACTGCCTTGCAAGTCAGTTAAATCAGGGGGTTGGCGAGTGCTGAAAAGCGCTGCTGTGCCAGCCTTGGTACGGTCGGAGTGACAGTTTGTCCCATCAACGGTACAGCCTGTGACCGGTGGGCCGGCGCGGGATTGCAATGCCCGGGTGGCTGGGGGATGCTGGGCGTTCTCACGCAGGGAGAATAATAAGAACATGCGTCACGATCATTTCAGTCGCCATGCCCAGCAAGTCTTGACCGTCACCCGTGGGCAAGACCTTTCCCAGGGTCCCGGCAGCGACCCGTCCATCGCCCGCTCCTGGCTGCGTTGCCTGGAGGATTATCACCTCGACCCTGCGCTGACTGTCGCTCCCACGGTGCTCGAACATGGCCGTCTGCTGGAAAGCCGCGAGCGCCTGCAGCAGGTGTTGCACATTGCCGGCAGCGAGATGAACAGCCTGCATCAGCAACTGTCGGGCGCCGGCCACGCCGTGTTGCTCACTGATGCGCACGGGGTGATCCTCAACTGTGTCACCGCGCCGTCCGAGCGCAAGATTTTCGAAGGCGCCGGGCTGTGGCTCGGCGCCGACTGGAGCGAGGCCTGCGAGGGCACCAATGGCATCGGCACCTGCCTGGTGGAGCGTCAGTCGTTGACCATTCACCGCGATGAACATTTTCGCGGTCGCCACACCGGACTGACCTGTTCGGCGAGCCCGGTGTTCGATCACCATGGTGAACTGCTGGCGGTGCTGGACGTGTCATCGGCGCGGGAAGCGGTGTCGCGTCAAAGCCAGTTCCACACCATGGCGCTGGTTAACCTGTCGGCGAAGATGATCGAGAGTTGTTATTTCCTGCGTCACTTTGAGCACCACTGGCTACTGCGTTTTCACCTGCAGGCGGAGTCCGTGGGCTTGTTCAGTGAAGGGCTGCTGGCGTTCGACGGGGAAGGGCGCATTTGTGCGGTCAACCAAAGTGCCTTGAACCTGCTGGGGCAGGTGCGCGGCGGCCTGCTGGGGCAGCCGGTGGAAGCGCTTTTCGAATGCTCCCTGGATCAACTGCTGGGCCGCGCCAGCGCCAATGCCACGGCAAGTTGGCCGTTGCTTACGCGGGACGGTCGGCATCTGTTTGCGGCGTTGCGCGGCCAGCCGCGCAGTGTGCCGGTGCCGGCGTCGGTGGCTGCCGCCAAGCCTGAGCGTCGGCCCGGTATCTGCCTGGGCGATCCTGCGTTGCAAAGCGATTTTCGCAAGGCGCTACGCGTATTCGAGCGTGATGTGCCGCTGCTGGTCAACGGCGAAACCGGTTCCGGCAAAGAGGCCTTCGCCAAGGCCGTACACCAGGCCAGCCAGCGTGCGGACAAGGCTTTCGTCGCGCTCAATTGCGCCGCCATCCCGGAAAGCCTGATTGAAAGCGAACTGTTCGGCTATCGCGGCGGTAGCTTCACTGGCGCCCGCAAGGAGGGCATGCGCGGCAAGCTGCAACAGGCGGACGGGGGCACGTTGTTCCTGGATGAAATCGGTGACATGCCGCTGGCCTTGCAAACCCGGCTATTAAGGGTGCTGGAGGATCGCCTGGTGGTGCCCATCGGCGGCGAGCCCCAGGCGGTCAACGTGAGGGTCATCAGTGCCACCCACCGGGATTTGTTGCAACGTGTGCAGGACGGTAGCTTTCGTGAAGATTTGTACTACCGGCTTAACGGTTTTGAAATTGGCTTGCCAGCGTTGCGCGAACGCAGTGATAAGCCGCAAGTGCTGGATTTTTTGCTGGCCCAGGAAGTCGGTGAGCAGACGATAACGCTCGATGCTGGCGCGCGACAGGCGTTGCTGGCGTTCACCTGGCCGGGCAATGTGCGGCAGTTACGCACGGTGTTGCGCACTCTGGTTGCGCTGTGTGAGGGCTCGTTAATCCGCGTCGATGATCTACCGCCGATGATTCGTCCGACGTCCTTGGCTACGGCTGCTGCGGATGTGCCATCCCTGTCGCTGCTTGATGATGCCGAGCGTCTGGCGTTGTTGAACGTCCTGACGCAGCAGCGCTGGCACATGACCCTTGTGGCTGAACGGTTGGGGGTAAGCCGTAATACGCTCTATCGAAAGTTACGAAAACATGGCATTGAACTACGTTCTGCTTTGTAACTCGTAAGTTGTTATCGAGTGTCTATGTGCGCTTTTTAAATGTTGCTTGTAGGGGGCTTTACTTCTAATTATTTAGTTGAGGGGCGTTGCGCGAGTGTGCGCTAACTGTTTGGGTTTGTGAGTATTTTTAATGTTGTCTTGATGGAACTGAGACAGGTATTTTGTCACCCAGTGAATGCAGGTTTTTGATTGATTGACTAAGGTGATGAATATGGATATTGCAGGTATTGCAACTTACACTACAGTACCGTCCGCTGATGCTACTCAAGGTGCTAATAATGCCGGATCGGCAGGCAGTCAGCACGAGGCCGGTTCAGCGACTTGGAAAAATCTTCACGCCGAGCAAACCGACGGTTCTGAACGTTTAAATTCAGACGTACATGTTCGCAGTAAAAGAGGGCTTGGTTTCGGAGGCCTTTTCCGCAGGCCGGCATCGAGAAGGCCCAGCGTGCCGGCTTCGGGGACGCCCGGTCAATATCATCCTGTCTCGGTATCGTCTCCCCCAAACCCCCCTTCCACTCCTGCGACCACCAACACCATTCGAAATCTGATTAATACCAGCTCGCTCAAAGGCACTACCCTTCCTTCCAGGTCTCATCCAGTTCCCAAGACGTTTGGAGAGGTGGCGCAAAACCTCATCACTGCCGATCGCCTGGTCAAGGCCGGCGTGTTCAAGACCGGGCCAGATTTGAAAACCGTGACACGGGACGCTTTCGTGAATGCCGCAGTCAACGGCCTGGTCAGTACGCCATTGAGTATTGGTACTTACGCAGGCTCCGTCTGGAGTGGTGAGCACATCAAGGGGGCGTTCAGCCCGAACACCCCCTTGCTTCCTCCCGTGCATCAGCCTGCCCCGAGTCAACAGGGCAGTGTGGCGGGATCGGCGCCGAGTCCTTCAGCGTCGCAAGATCTTGAATTGCGCTTGGACAATACGGAGTTGAAACTTATCCTGGTCAGTAACACGATCCAGGCATACACCGAAGGGAACGAGGGGCAGGCCTTGGATAAAAGCCCTGATTGGCCAACCGAAACAACTGCCCGGCTTGATATGTTGGAAAAACAATACGACACCGTCGAGTCGAACTTGAAATTAATTTCTACGGAAAATGATTTTATATTCAGGCCGTTTAAACAGGATGCCAGCACTCCCGAGAAAGATCCTGTGCGCCGCCTTGAAATATTGGATCGACGCAATCAAGCGGTTTTAAATCAGATCTCCCGTATCAATACCGTGTTGGAGCCGAAGGGGCTGCCTTCTTCGACGCAGGTTGTCTAATGCAGGTGATATCGGCGCAGGGGGGCAGTTGCTGGCACCCCATGCTGACACTTGTAGATCGATGAGTTCGGTGCGGTAAAGGAATGCGCCGGCGCCGGACTCAACGACTGCACGGGTGGCCGAATTCAGCAGATTGACTCGGCGTATACCGCTAAAAGAGTGCGATTTCCCCCTCCCTGCGCTAACCTGCCTCGATGTTTTACGAGGTCGACCATGCACATTCATATTCTCGGTATTTGCGGTACTTTCATGGGCTCGATGGCGGTTCTGGCCAAAGAGTTGGGCCACCATGTGACGGGTTCCGACGCTAACGTCTATCCGCCCATGAGTACGCAACTGCAAGCCCAGGGCATCGAGTTGACCCAGGGCTATGACCCATCCCAATTCGATCCGGCCCCCGATCTGGTGGTGATCGGCAACGCCATGTCCCGTGGCAACCCGGCGGTCGAGTACGTACTGAACAAAGGTTTGCCGTATGTGTCCGGCCCGCAATGGCTGGCGGACCATGTGCTGCAAGGACGCTGGGTGCTGGCGGTCGCTGGTACGCACGGCAAGACCACCACCAGCAGCATGCTGGCCTGGGTGTTGGAGCATGCGGGCATGAGCCCGGGTTTCCTGATCGGCGGTGTGCCGCAGAACTTCTCGGTGTCGGCCCGCCTGGGCGATACGCCGTTCTTCGTGATCGAGGCCGATGAATACGACAGCGCGTTCTTCGACAAACGCTCCAAGTTTGTCCACTACCGCCCACGCACCGCGATCCTGAACAATCTGGAGTTCGATCACGCGGATATCTTCCCCGATCTGGCGGCCATCGAGCGGCAGTTCCACCATTTGGTGCGCACCATCCCAAGTGAAGGCCTGGTGATCCACCCGACCACCGAACCGGCCTTGCAGCGCGTCATCGACATGGGCTGCTGGACCCCGGTGCAAACCACCGGCGCGGGCGGGCAGTGGCAGGTCAGGTTGCTCAGTGACGACGGCTCCAAATTTGAAGTGCTGTTCGAAGGCGAAGCCCAGGGCGTCGTCGAGTGGGACATGACCGGCCAGCACAACGTCGCCAACGCCTTGGTCACTCTGGCGGCCGCGCGGCATGTGGGCGTGGTGCCGTCCATGGGTATTGCCGCGTTGAGCGCATTCAAAAGCGTGAAGCGCCGTATGGAAAAAGTCGCCGACGTGAATGGGATTACCATCTACGACGACTTTGCCCACCACCCGACGGCGATTGCCACCACCCTTGATGGCCTGCGCAAGCGTGTCGGTGATGCGCCGATCATTGCCATTATCGAACCGCGCTCCAACTCCATGAAGCTCGGCGCACACCGCGATGGTTTGCCGGAGAGCGTCAACGACGCGGACCAAGTGGTCTGGTACGCGCCGGCCAACCTGGGGTGGGACTTGCCCGCCATTGCGGCGCTGTGTCGCGTGCCGTCGAAGGTCTGCGATTCCATCGAAGGCATCATCGAATTCGTCAAGCTACAGGCCAAGCCCGGCACCCATGTGGTGGTGATGAGCAACGGCGGCTTCGGCGGCTTGCACGGCAAACTGGCCGAGGCGCTGAAATGAGCGGGCCGGAGCGCGTTACCCTGGCCATGACCGGCGCATCCGGCGCGCCTTATGGCCTGCGCCTGCTCGACTGCCTGGTGCGCGAAGAGCGTGAGGTGCACTTCCTGATCTCCAAGGCCGCGCAACTGGTGATGGCCACCGAGACCGATGTCGCGCTGCCGCCCAAGGTGCAGATGATGCAGGCGTTCCTTACCGAGTACACCGGTGCGGCGGCGGGGCAGATCAAGGTCTACGGTAAAGAGGATTGGATGTCGCCGGTGGCTTCTGGCTCCGGCGCGCCGGCGGCGATGGTGGTGGTGCCGTGCTCCACTGGCACGTTGTCGGCGATTGCCACCGGCGCCTGCAACAATTTGATCGAGCGGGCCGCCGATGTGACGTTGAAAGAACGTCGTCAGTTGATTCTGGTGCCGCGTGAAGCGCCGTATTCGAGCATTCACCTGGAGCACATGCTCAAGTTGTCAAACATGGGGGTGACCATCTTGCCCGCGTCGCCCGGCTTCTATCACCAGCCTCAGACGATCGATGACCTGGTGGACTTTGTGGTGGCGCGGATTCTCAATCTGCTGAACATTCCCCAGGACATGCTCCCGCGTTGGGGTGAGCATCATTTGAGCAGCGATGAATAAGCTACTGCTGGTCTTGTTGGCCTTGCAACTGACGGGCTGCGCCACCGTGCGCACCCTGGATGCTGCCAAGCCCGGTGCGCCGGTGGTGTACGCCGGCACGCGGCTGGACCTGTACGTCATGAACGGCGGCTGTTGTGCCATGGACCGTTTTGGCGCCGAGGCGCCGAGCTATCCCGGCGTCGACCTGCCGGCCAGCGCGTTGCTCGACACCTTGCTGTTGCCACTGTCGGTGTTGACGGTGGTGGGCGTCGGATTCAACGCCACAGGCGGCCTATAGAAGTGTATTACCTGTGCTGGCCTCATCGCCGGCAAGCCAGCTCCCACATTTGATTGTGGTTCACGCAGTTCCAAATGTGGGAGCCGGGCTTGCCCTGTCACCGCAAAATTACTTACCAAGCTTGCGCAACTCATCCGACTCAACCACGCGCACTCCATCCTGCTCTTCCAGCGCCAGCCGCCACATGGCGCGGGCCAGTTCGCACACTTCGATGCCGTGATACTTGCCGGGAATCAGCCGTGACAGCGGCCCGGCCAATTGCTCGGCCAGGCGCGGTTCGAGGCGCTCCCCCAGCAACAGTGAAGGCCGCACGATGGTCAGTTGCGGCCAACCCTGGGCCTTCAAGGCTTCTTCCATTTGCCCTTTGACCCGGTTGTAGAAGATCGAGGATTTAGGGTCGGCGCCAATCGCGCTGATGACGATCAGGTGTCGCGCGCCCATTTCCCGCGCGCGCTTGGCAAACTCCACGACCATGTCCAGGTCGACGGCGCGAAAGGCCTCTTCGGAGCCGGCTTGCTTGATCGTGGTGCCCAGGCAGCAGAAGGCGATATCCACCTGGCCGCGCAGTTGCGGCAAGAACACCGCCGGGTCGCCCACCGGGTTTTCCAGGCGTGGGTGTTCGGCCAGTGGCTTGCGGCTGGGCGCCAGCACGCGGGTCACGGTGGGTTCATTGAGCAGGCGATCGAGCAGGTGTTCGCCGGTCAGGCCAGAGGCTCCGGCGAGCAAGATATGCTGAGGTGTCAGGTACATGGTGTTTCCCCCCTATTACACGTTACAGCTTAGTTGCCTTTAGCTTCCTTGCTATTTAGTGAGACGCTTTCGAGCGCCTTTCGTGCTTGCTGCTTGCGTAATAGTTGCCAATGGGCGATCACGCCTTTGGGGGCCCAGATCTGCGGTTCGGAGGCTTCGAAGTTGTCTGCCTGCTCGCGTTCGGTCACGTGCAGTTGCGCCAGCTTGAAGGCTTGCTGCAAGTCGTCGGTCTGGTTGAAAGCCTGGGCGAAAAGGGCATCGCCGAAGTAGGTAAAGTCGGCTTCCTCGGAGCAACCGAATGACACGCGGTCGGCGCGGGAAGCGGTCATGATCAAGGTGTGCTCGTCTTTCAGTGCCGGAATGAAGCCACCGGAGTAGCACGCGGAAATCACCACGATCTTGTCGCGGTTCTTCAGCGGCGCGAGTACTGCGGTCAGCTCATCGGCCGGCAGGTCGGCCAGTTCCATGCGCGGTTGGTCGAGCACCAGTTCGTGTTCGTGGGTGCCGTGGCTGGTCAGGTAGATAAATACCAGGTCCTCCGGCCCGCTGCGTTCGGCCAGGGTCTGCACCGCACGCCGCAGGCTTTCGCGGGTGGCCAGGGGACGGTCGGTGATATGGTCGCGATGGTTGACCAGGCGAATCTGTCCGCGCGCCCCGAAGCGGCTGGCGAGCATATTGCTGACGTAATCGGCCTCGCGCAGGAACACGCTTTGTTTGCCGTCGCCGGCCAGTACCAGGGTGTACAGCTCCACGGCGGGGGTCGAGGCGGGCACGGCGGCGAGGGCGGCATCGAGCAGGCGGCCCTGGGCCAGCACGCCGATTTCCAGCGGGTCGGGCAACAGCTTGCCGTCGGCGTCGCGCACGCGCATGCCGTTGACCCAGGTGCCCGCTTGCACGGTGCCGTCGGTAAGCACCAAGGTGCCACGACCCTGGTAGTTGTCGCTGTCGAAACCGCCGATATAGAAGCTGCCGTCGGGGAGGTTCAGGCGGCCTTCGCCGCTGAAGCGCCAATCGCTGAACTGGCCGACGTAGTGGCTGCTATCGACGCCGATCAACTCGCCCTTGCCGCTGAGGGCGCCTTCCTTGAACTGGCCGATCCACACGTCGCCGTCGGCGTTTTCGTAGCGACCCTTGCCGTTCAGTTGGTTTTGTTTGAACTGGCCGATGTAGATGTCGCCGTCAGCGCTGTTGAAGGTGCCGTTGCCTTCCAGTTGGCCGTCGACGAAGTGGCCGCTGAACTGGTTGCCGCTGTCATCGTTGCGCTGACCTTCGCCGTTGGGCTTGCCGTGGGCGAACTGGCCCTGGTATTGGCTGCCGTCGGCCAGCTCCAGGCGCCCGAGACCGGAATACTGATCGTCCTTGAATTCGCCGCGATAGGTCATCTGCCCCTCTTTGAGGGTGCCTTCGCCGTTGCGCCGGCCTTGTTTGAAACCGCCGACATACTGGCTGCCCGCAGTGGTCAGGCTCCCCTGGCCGTCGAACAGGCCTTGCTGGAATTGACCTTTATAGACTTCGCCGTTGCTGCCGTGCCATTCGCCCTGGCCGTGCCACTGGCCTTTGTCGAACTGGCCGGTGTACCAGCTGCCGTTGGGGTAGTCCACGCGGCCCTGGCCCTGCAGCAAGCCATTGACCACATCACCCCGGTAACGGCCGCCATCGGGCAGGCGCGCATCGGGCGGCAACAGCGATTCGCCGTCTCCGCAAGCGGTGAGCAACAGGGCAAGGACAAGGGGAGCGAGTGGGCGCATAGCGGGATCCGGATAATTGAGCGCCGAGTATGCCGCAGCTACGACTTACATACATAAATTTACGTGCCCTGTGGTGAGTTTCAGCGCCTCACCACAGGGTGGCGCTTACACGAAGCAGAGCGACAGCGACTCGGCAATGTAAGCGGGTTTTTCCTGGCCTTGGATTTCCAGGGTGGCGGTGGCCTTGAACAGCCATTGGCCGGGCTTTTTCTCGGTGACGTCGGTGAGCGTCACGTTCAGGCGCACCTTGGAATTGACCTTCACCGGCTGGATAAAGCGCACGCTGTCCAAGCCATAGTTGACCGCCATCTTCAGGCCTTCGGGCATGATCAGGATGTCTTCCATCAACTTGGGCATCAGCGACAGCGACAGGAAACCGTGGGCGATGGTGCTGCCGAACGGGGTTTGCGCGGCCTTGACCGGGTCGACGTGGATGAACTGATGGTCGCCAGTGGCTTCTGCGAACAGGTTGATGCGGGCCTGGTCGATGGTGAGCCAGTCGGAACGTCCCAGTTCCTTGCCGACATAATCTTTGAGCTGCGCTACAGGTACATAGGGCATTGCGTCTCTCCTTGGTTCATCGGTTTTTATTGATGTGCGAGAACGATGTTAGATCATCATGGGCAACTAGCCCGGTCAATCCACCATGCTGATTGCGAATGCCTGAGCATAGCGCGGGCATGTTTATAATGCGGGCGGGTCTTGAGGGGGGAAGAACGGATGCTGTTACGCGGTCTGACATGGCTGGTGCTGTTTCAATTGATCGGCACGGCGATCAACCATTTGCTGATACCGGTGTTGCCTGGGCCGATCATCGGTTTGCTGTTGATGCTGGGTTATTTGGTGTGGCGCGGCGAAGTCGCTGAGCCCCTGAGCCTGGCGGCCAGCAGCCTGCTGCGTTACTTGCCGTTGCTGCTGGTGCCGCCGGCGGTGGGGGTGATGGTGTATGCCAAGGATATTGCCGCCGACTTCTGGGCCATCGTCGGCGCGTTGGTGTTGTCGCTGGTGATCGCCATGGGGTTCGTCGGCGTGCTGATGCAAAAGCTGGTCAAGCGCCAGGCGCAGAAGGAGGAGCAATCATGACCTTCGACTGGCAAGGCGCATGGACAGCGGTGATTCATCATCCGCTATTCGGCATCGGCATCACCCTTGGCGCCTATCAACTGGTACTCGCGGGCTTCGAGAAAACCCGCTGGATCTTCCTGCAGCCGGTGCTGGTGTCGATGCTGCTGGTGATTGGCGTGCTGCTCACCTGTGGCCTGAGTTACGCCGAGTATCGCAAGAGCACCGAGATCATGAGCATCCTGCTGGGCCCGGCGACCGTGGCCCTGGCGGTGCCGCTCTATCTGAACCTGCGACGGATTCGTCAGTTGTTCTGGCCGATTTTTACTACGCTGGTGATAGGTGGCGTGTTGGCCACTGGCCTGTGTGTGTTGCTGGGCTGGTGGTTCGGTGCCGAACACAGGATGTTGATGACCATGGCGCCCAAGTCGGTGACCTCGCCGATTGCCATGCTGGTGGCCGAGCAGATCGGCGGCGTGGCTGCATTGGCTGCGGTGTTTGTGCTGATCACCGGGGTGATCGGGGCGATGATCGGCCCGGCGTACTTGTCGCGCCTGGGCGTGCACAGCCCCGAGGCGCGCGGCATGGCCCTGGGCATGACCGCCCACGCCGTCGGCACGTCGGTGGCCCTGCAGGAAAGCGAAGAATGTGGCGCCTTTGCGGCGCTGGCCATGAGCCTCATGGGCGTGGCGACGGCGGTGTTCCTGCCGTTGGCCGTGTCGGTGATTGTTTGAATCGGGGTTAAGGAAACCTTTATGAGTCTGGCGCTGTTCCCGCTCAACACTGTGCTATTTCCCGGCTGCACCCTCGACCTGCAATTGTTCGAGGCGCGTTACCTGGACATGATCAGCCGCTGCATGAAAAAGGGCGAAAGTTTCGGCGTGGTGTGCATCCTCGATGGCAAGGAGGTAGGCACGGCTGCGGAAGGCTACGCGCTGATCGGCTGTGAAGCGCTGATACGTGACTTCAAGCAGCAGGATAACGGCCTGCTGGGCATTCGCGTCGAGGGCGGGCGCCGCTTCCGTGTCCGCGACGCCGAGGTGCAGAAGGACCAGTTGCTGGTGGCCGAGGTGCAATGGCTGGAGGAACTGCCGGACCACGCGCTGGAAGAGGAGGACGCCGACCTGCTGGCCCTGCTCCAGGCCCTGGCCGAACACCCGATGGTGGCCTCGCTGGACATGGGCACCCATGCCGATGGCCAGCAGGCCCTGGGCAATCAATTGGCGTATTTGCTGCCATTCACTGAGGCCGACAAGATCGACCTGCTGCAACTCGATGATCCGCAGCAGCGGCTGGATGCGATCCAGATGCTGCTGGATGAGTTGCAAGGCGAGCTGTTCACCTGATCTTCGGAATTGTCTGGCGCAGCTTTCAGACTTTCCTGCGTTGCTCCCATCGCACTGGCTGAAATAGTTTCCGATCACACAACCACTGATCAGGGGATGAACATGATTCGGCTAGTGCAATCGGAGCAGGCGGCCTGGGACGTTTTTTTTGCCAGCATTACTTCGCAGTTGCTTGCGCAGGATGCAACGCGTAGTCCGGAATACATCGCCGAGCGCGGCGCAGAAATTGCCGACGAAATGCTGCTGGAGCGGCGCGAACGCTGCGTCGAACGCCGAACCGCCCCAGTTGACTGGATCGGTCCGGCCAAGGGTCAGTAGGCGTACCTGAGCAGAGCGTGCGGGGTGCCGGTAAAGGCGATGAAACCGAGCGCCGCCACTACGGCGGGCAATACCAGCCACCAGGCTTTCTGCGGCATGGGTGGCAGCGGGCTGCGGTACTGAACCACGCTCAGGCTGAATGCGCAGACGGTCATCCCCAGCAGTGTTCCGGCCAGGATGTCGGAGGGCCAGTGGACGCCCAGGTAGACCCGCGACAGCGCGATGAATGCAGCGGGGATGCAGCCCAGCAGCAGCCAGGTCAGGCGCAGGCGCGTGGGTTGCCCGCGCCCGGCCAGTACCGCCAAGGCCAGGAAAAACGCGAATGCGCCGGAGGCGTGGCCGCTGGGCATGCTGAAGCTGGTCAGCGGATCGGTGAGGACTTCCGGGCGACCACGGGCAAAAAACAGCTTGCTGGCGGTATTGATCACTGCGGCGCCGCCCAGTGTGACGCCGACAAACAGTGCGTGGCGCGATTGTCGTGCCAGTAACAACAGGCCGGTGAACAAGGCGCTGGCGACAAACATCTGCTTGAACTCGCCCAGTAGGGTGAGCCTCACCATGGTCTCGTCCAGCCAGGCGCTGCGATGCTCCTGCACCAGGCTGCTCAGCCCCTGGTCGAAGTCGTTGAGGTGTGGGTAGCCGATAAACAGCGCGATCAACAGGATCAGGCTGACGCAACCGGTCCACAACGTGGCCTGGCGATGGCCGCGCAGGCTGCTGTTCAAACTCAACCCCAGCAACACCGCCAGGCATGCCGCGACAATCCCCGCTTCGGGCCAGAACCCCGCCGGCAACGGCAGGCGGAAGGCCGCGCCGGTCGCCCAGCCCGGCAGCAGGTAGGCGACCGTCCAACTGGCCGCCGCGACAATGCTGACGAGAGCAAAGCGCGGGAACGGCATGTCGCACATGCCGGCCACCATCGGCAGCATGGGGCGCAACGGGCCAATGAAACGCCCTACCAGCAGGCTGGCAATGCCGTACTTGTGGAAGTAGGTCTCGGCGCCGTTCATCCATTCAGGGTGATGCCGCAGGCCGGGCAGGCGCCGGATGTTCTGGTGGAAATGTCGCCCCAGGAAGTAGGACACCCCATCGCCTAACAGGCCGCCGAGAAAGCCCAGTAGCAGGGTTTCACTCAGGGGCAGCGCACCGCTGCCGGCCAGCGTGGCAATGGCGAACAGCAGCACCGTGCCGGGCACGATCAACCCGGCAATGGCCAGGCATTCTACGCACGCGACGATAAATACCGCCGCCGCCAGCCATTGGGGGTTCAGCGTCAGCCAGCCAGTGATGCTATCGAGCCATTGGCCCATACAATCCACTCCACTTATGCAGTTTTTTCAATTGGCAATCCACCGACGATCAGCGCCCGCAGAGGATCGGTTGCGTTGCAGGTAGCCATTTCCAGCAGGAACAGCCGGTTCAAGCCTTCAAAGCAAAAAATAGTCGCGGCCTTCGACCTGGCCCCGGCGCAGCGGGTTCCGCGTGCAATAGGGCGCATAGCCGGCATCGACGAAGCGGTACATCAAGTGTTCATCCCTGCCGCTGGGAATGCCCAGGCGAGTGGTCTGGATAATGTGCATCGGCACCTGGCCGACGTCTTCCACATAGAGCCGCTCCTGTTCGAAGCGCTTGGCATCCCACATCGGCACTTTCAGGCCCAGCGCCTTGCACAGCAAGGTCTGGCCGGCGCAGAGCTTCTGCGAGGGGCGCGGGCCGCCGTTGGCGTCCGGGTTGTTCAGCAGCATCTGCGCCAAACTCGCCGGGCCGGAGATGTCATCGACCCAGGGATAGGCGGATTTGATCAATACCGCATTGCCCGGGCCTTGGGCGCTGAAGTTCAGCGAATCGCCGCCACGGGCGTAGTACATATAGATATGCCCACCATCCAGAAACAAAGCCTTACGCTTTTCTGTGTAGCCCAGTGAGGCATGGCTGCCTTTTTCGGCCACGTAATACGCTTCGGTTTCAATAATCCGTGCCGAAAGCCAGACATCTCCGACACGATGGCGGATGACTTTGCCGAGCAATTCCCGCGCAAGGAGTTGCGCATCGCGGTCGAAGAAGCGGTCGGGCAGGGCGCTGGCGGGGAGTTGGGGGGTAGCACTCGACATGGCGTTCAGGGTAAATACGGCTAAATGTGACGGAATAATAACAACTCCAACCTTAATTACGGCTGAACCCCAGGTTTTTACAGTTCATTTCGACCATCCGCCCCTCACCGCTGTCAGTCGGGCGGCGTCACAGCTATAATCTGCCGCTTTCCTCTTTGCCAAGACTCCCTGACCATGACTGAGTCCGTTCTTGACTACATGACCCGCCTGGGTCGCGCTGCCCGTCAGGCCTCGCGGTTGATCGCCCGTGCGAGCACCGCGCAGAAGAACCGCGCCTTGTTGGCCGCCGCCGATGCTCTGGATGCTTCGCGCTCCGAGTTGACCGCCGCCAACGAACTGGACCTGGCCAACGGCCGCGCCAATGGCCTGGAGCCGGCGTTGCTCGACCGCCTGGCGCTGACCCCTGCGCGTATCGACGACATGATCGAAGGTCTGCGTCAGGTCGCCAAGCTGCCTGATCCCATCGGTGAAATCCGCGATATGCGTTACCTGCCGTCCGGCATCCAGGTCGGCAAGATGCGCGTGCCCCTGGGCGTGATCGGCATCATCTATGAGTCGCGCCCGAACGTGACCATCGACGCCGCGAGCCTGTGCCTCAAGTCCGGCAACGCCACCATCCTGCGTGGCGGTTCCGAGGCGATTCATTCCAATCGCGCGATTGCCGCCTGCATCCAGCAGGGCCTGGCCGTGGCCGAGTTGCCGGCCGAAGTGGTGCAAGTGGTGGAAACCACTGACCGCGCCGCCGTCGGCGCGCTGATCACCATGCCGGAATTCGTCGACGTGATCGTGCCGCGCGGTGGCAAGAGCCTGATCGAACGCGTCAGCCGTGATGCCAAGGTGCCGGTGATCAAGCACCTGGATGGCGTCTGCCACGTTTACATCGACATCGCCGCCGACATCGACAAGGCGATCCGCATCGCCGACAACGCCAAGACGCACCGTTACGCCCCGTGCAACACCATGGAAACCCTGCTGGTGCACGCCGGCATTGCCGATCGCGTGCTGCCGCCGCTGGCTGCCATCTACCGCGACAAGGGTGTTGAGTTGCGCGGTTGCGAACGCACCCGTGCGCTGCTCGGTGCGGACGTGATCGAAGCCACCGAGCAAGACTGGTACACCGAGTACACGGCGCCGATCCTGTCGATCCGCATCGTCGACGACCTTGACCAGGCCATCGAACACATCAACAAATACGGCTCCAAGCACACCGATGCCATTGTTACCGAGCATTTCAGCGATGCCCGGCGTTTCCTCAACGAAGTGGACTCCGCTTCGGTGATGGTCAACGCCTCGACGCGTTTTGCCGACGGCTTCGAGTATGGCCTGGGGGCGGAGATCGGTATCTCCACCGACAAGCTCCACGCACGCGGCCCGGTTGGCCTGGAAGGCCTGACCAGCGAGAAGTATGTAGTGTTCGGCGACGGTCATGTGCGCACTTGATGGGTAAACGCATCGGGTTGCTCGGCGGCACTTTTGACCCCGTGCATATCGGCCATTTGCGCAGCGCCCTGGAAGTCGCGGATGCCCTTGCGCTGGATGAATTGCGCGTGATCCCCAATGCCCGGCCGCCGCACCGCGATACGCCGCAGGTGTCAGCGCAGCAGCGCCTGGAAATGGTGCGCCTTGCCGTCGCTGGCATACCGCCGTTGGTGGTGGACGACCGCGAGCTCAAACGCGATAAACCGTCCTACACTGTCGACACCCTGGAGCTGATGCGTGCCGAGTTGGCCGCAGACGACCAGTTGTTTCTGCTTTTGGGTTGGGACGCATTTTGCGGCCTGCCCTCTTGGCATCGCTGGGAGGAACTCCTCCAGCATTGCCACATCCTGGTTTTGCAACGCCCGGATGCCGACAGCGAACCGCCGGATGCCTTGCGCAACCTGCTGGCCGCGCGGTCGGTAAGTGACCCCTTGGCCCTGACCGGGCCGAACGGGAATATTGCATTCGTCTGGCAGACCCCGCTTGCGGTGTCCGCCACCCAGATCCGTCAACTGCTGGCCAGCGGGAAGTCGGTACGTTTCCTGGTGCCTGACGCGGTCCTGGCCTACATCGATGCGCACGGACTTTACCGTGCGTCGAACTGAAAAGGCGCGCTTGAACGCACGAACAGTCGTGCAGCGAGCGCCCGAACATACGAGCAAAACGAGTTTTATATGACGAACAAAGACGTAAGCAAAGTTAAGCGCAAAGGCACCTTCAAAAGCGCGCCACTGCCGGTTGAAGCCCATGTTGGCCCGGAACTGGCTGGCGAAGAACTGGTGAAAGTCGCCGTGGCTGCCCTGGAAGACGTCAAGGCCCAGGACATCCAGGTGCTGGACGTGCGCGACAAGCAGAGCATCACCGACTTCATGATCATCGCCACCGGTACCTCCAACCGCCAGATCGGCGCGATGCTCGACAAAGTGCGCGAAGCCGTCAAAGCCCAAGGCGTGAAGCCGCTGGGTGAAGAAGGCAAGGGCGACAGCGACTGGGTGTTGCTGGACATGGACGACGTGATCGTTCACATGATGACCTCCAACGCTCGTCAGTTCTACGACCTGGAGCGTCTGTGGAAAGGCGCCGAGCAGAGCCGCGCGGCGGATGGCAAGCACCACAACCCTGAAGTGGGCCATGCGCACTTCGACAAGCTCAACAAAGACCAGGAATAAGGAACGGCTGTGCGCCTGCGTCTGATCGCTGTCGGTTCACGCATGCCCAAGTGGGTGGAAGAAGGCTGGCACGAATATGCCAAGCGTCTGCCCGCCGAGCTGTCGCTTGAGCTGGTGGAAATACCGCTCAACACCCGGGGCAAGAACGCCGACGTGGCTCGCTTTATCCGTCAGGAAGGCGAAGCCATGCTGGCCAAGGTCGGCCCCAACGAGCGCATCGTCACCCTCGAAGTCCACGGCAAGCCCTGGAGCACCGAGCAATTGGCGGTGGAACTGGATCGCTGGCGCCTGGACTCGCGCACCGTCAACTTCATGGTCGGCGGCCCCGAAGGGCTGGCGCCGGAAGTCTGTGCGCGGGCGGACCAACGCTGGTCGCTGTCGGCGCTGACGTTGCCGCACCCGTTGGTAAGGATTCTGATCGGTGAACAGCTGTATCGCGCCTGGACAGTTCTGTCCGGGCACCCTTACCACAAATAGTCTGCGCCCCTCCCGATGACTCAGCCGATCCGCATCAAGGACCACGAGAAAGACGCACGTCTGGTGCGCTCGCGCGTGGTTTTTGGCGCGATCATGGTGGTGACGTTGATCGGGGTGTTGATCGCGCGCCTGTATTTCCTGCAGGTGATCCAGTACGACTATCACTCCACTCTGTCGGAAAACAACCGGGTGCATGTGCAGCCGATTCCGCCGACCCGTGGCCTGATTTTCGACCGCAACGGCGTGGTCGTCGCGGACAACCGGCCCAGCTTCAGCCTGAGCATGACCCGCGAACGTTCCGGCGACTGGCAGCAGGTCCTCGATGTGATCGTCGACGTGCTGCAACTGACTCCGGAAGACCGGGTGATCTTCGAAAAGCGCATGAAACAGGGGCGTCGGCCGTTCGAGCCGGTGCCGATCCTGTTTGAGCTGACCGAAGAGCAGATCGCCCGGATTGCGGTGAACCAGTTCCGCCTGCCGGGCGTGGAAGTGGTGGCGCAACTGGTGCGGCATTACCCGCAAGGGCCGCACTTCGCGCACTCCGTCGGTTATATGGGGCGGATCAACGAGAAGGAGCTGAAAAGCCTCGACCCGGTCAATTACAGCGGCACCCACCATATCGGCAAGACTGGCATCGAGCGCTTCTACGAGCCCGAGCTGCACGGCCAGGTGGGTTACGAAGAGGTCGAGACCAACGCTCGCGGCCGCGTGCTGCGGGTGCTCAAGCGTACCGACCCGGTGCCGGGCAAGGACATTGTGCTGAGCCTGGACATCAAGTTGCAGGAAGCCGCCGAGATGGCCCTGGGTGGGCGCCGTGGTGCTGTGGTGGCGCTGGACCCGAGTACGGGCGAAGTCCTGGCCATGGTCAGCCAGCCCAGTTTCGACCCCAACCTGTTCGTGACCGGGATCAGCTTCAAGGCCTACGCCGAGCTGCGCGATTCCATCGACCGGCCGCTGTTCAACCGGGTGCTGCGCGGCCTGTATCCGCCGGGTTCGACGATCAAGCCGGCAGTGGCGATTGCCGGCCTGGACGCGGGCGTGGTCACGGCGTCGAGCCGCGTGTTCGACCCTGGCTATTACATGCTGCCTAATTACGATCACAAATACCGTAACTGGAACCGCACCGGTGACGGCTATGTCGACCTGGACACCGCAATCATGCGCTCCAACGACACCTATTTTTATGACCTGGCCCACAAGCTGGGGATCGATCGCCTGTCGGCCTACATGGGCAAGTTCGGGCTCGGTCAGAAAGTCTCCCTGGACATGTTCGAAGAATCCCCAGGCCTGATGCCGTCGCGCGAATGGAAGCGTGCCACCCGCCGCCAGGCGTGGTTCCCCGGCGAGACGCTGATCCTCGGTATCGGCCAGGGCTACATGCAGGCCACGCCGCTGCAACTGGCCCAGGCCACGGCACTGGTCGCCAACAAAGGCATCTGGAACCGGCCGCACCTGGCTCGCACCATCGAGGGCGAAAAGCCGGTGGATGAAAACCCGATTCCGGACATTGTGCTGCGTGACCCGTCGGACTGGACCAAGGTCAACCACGGCATGCAGCAGGTGATGCACGGCGCCCGGGGCACGGCGCGCAAGGCGGCGATCGGTGCGCAGTATCGCATCGCTGGCAAGAGCGGTACGGCCCAGGTGGTCGCGATCAAGCAAGGCGAAAAATATGACCGTTCCAAGGTCCAGGAGCGCCACCGCGACCACGCCTTGTTTGTCGGCTTCGCCCCGGCGGACGACCCGAAGATCGTGGTCGCCGTGATGGTCGAGAACGGCGAGTCCGGTTCGGGCGTCGCGGCGCCGGTGGTCCGTCAAGTGATGGATGCCTGGCTGTTGACCGACGACGGCAAGCTCAAGCCCGAATATGGCGGCGCCCCTTCAAGCACCGAGGTTACGGCCAGTGAAGAGTAATTTTGACCGCATCCTCTCCAGCGAGGATGTGATGCGTCGCCGCGCGACATTGCTGCAGCGCATGCACATTGATGGCCCGTTGCTGATCCTGCTGCTGACCCTGGCGGCCGGCAGCCTGTTCGTGCTGTATTCGGCCAGCGGCAAGAACTGGGACCTGCTGATCAAGCAAGCGTCGTCGTTCGGCCTGGGCCTGTTGTCGATGGTGGTGATCGCCCAGTTGGAGCCGCGTTTCATGGCGCGCTGGGTGCCGCTGGGGTATGTCGCCGGCGTGTTGCTGCTGGTGGTGGTGGACGTGATGGGCCACAACGCCATGGGTGCGACCCGCTGGATCAACATCCCGGGGGTGATTCGCTTCCAGCCGTCGGAATTCATGAAGATCCTGATGCCGGCGACCATCGCCTGGTACTTGTCCAAGCGCACCTTGCCGCCGCAACTCAAGCATGTGGGGATCAGCCTGATCCTGATCGGCGTGCCGTTCATCCTCATCGTGCGCCAGCCGGACCTCGGTACCTCGCTGCTGATCCTGGCGGGCGGCGCGTTCGTGCTGTTCATGGGCGGCTTGCGCTGGCGCTGGATTCTCAGCGTGCTCGCCGCCGCCGTGCCGGTGGCCGTGGCCATGTGGTTCTTCTTTATGCATGACTACCAGAAGCAGCGGATTCTCACGTTTCTCGACCCGGAGAGCGACCCGCTGGGCACCGGCTGGAACATCATCCAGTCGAAGGCGGCCATCGGTTCTGGCGGTGTGTTTGGCAAGGGCTGGCTGATGGGCACCCAGTCGCACCTGGACTTTTTGCCCGAGAGCCACACCGACTTCATTATTGCGGTGATGGGCGAAGAGTTCGGCCTGGTGGGCATTTGCGCGTTGCTATTGATCTATTTACTGTTGATTGGTCGTGGCCTGGTGATCACCGCGCAGGCGCAGACGTTGTTCGGCAAATTGCTGGCGGGTTCGTTGACCATGACTTTTTTTGTTTACGTTTTCGTCAACATCGGTATGGTCAGTGGCCTGTTGCCGGTGGTTGGGGTGCCGTTGCCGTTCATTAGCTACGGCGGAACTTCGCTGGTGACATTGATGTCAGCGTTTGGGGTTTTGATGTCGATTCATACGCATCGCAAATGGATCGCACAGGTTTGAATAAGGTGAAGATGTCAATGCAAGTAATGCGCGGCTGGGCGACTCGGCATGCGTCCTGGATGAGCCTGATTGGGCTGCTGGGCGCCATGCACGAGGCGCGGGCCGGTGACTACGATGGCTCACCCCAAGTCGCCGAGTTCGTCGGTGAGATGACCCGCGACTATGGCTTCGCCGGTGAACAGCTGATGGGCGTGTTCCGCGAGGCGCAGCGCAAGCAGGCGATCCTCGACGCCATCTCCCGCCCGGCCGAGCGCGTGAAGCAGTGGAAGGACTATCGCCCGATGTTCCTGACCGATGCCCGCGTGGCACGGGGCGTGGACTTCTGGCGCCAGCACGAAGCCGCGCTGGCTCGCGCCGAGCAGGAATATGGCGTGCCCGCCCAGGTGATTGTCTCGATCATTGGCATTGAAACCTTCTACGGGCGCAATACCGGCAGTTATCGGGTGATCGACGCCTTGTCGACCCTGGGCTTCGATTACCCGCCCCGCGCCGATTTTTTCCGCAAGGAACTGCGCGAATTCCTGCTGCTGGCCCGCGAAGAACAGGTCGACCCGCTGACCCTCAAAGGCTCCTACGCCGGTGCGATGGGCTTGCCGCAGTTCATGCCGAGCAGTTTTCGCGCCTACGCGGTGGACTTTGACGGCGACGGCCATATCAATATCTGGAGCAATCCGGACGATGCCATCGGCAGCGTGGCCAGCTACTTCAAGCGCCATGGCTGGGTGGGCGGCGAACCGGTGGTCAGCCGTGCCGACGTGAGCGGTGAGCGCGCCGATGAAGGTCTCACCCAGGGTATCGAGCCGGCCAAGACGGTCGGGGAGTTGCGGGCGCTGGGCTGGTCAAGTCATGATGCGCTGCGCGATGATATGCCGGTTACGGCTTTCCGCCTGGAAGGCGAAAACGGCCCTGAATACTGGATGGGCCTGAAGAATTTCTACGCAATCACGCGTTATAACCGCAGTGTGATGTACGCCATGGCCGTGCATCAACTGTCTGACATGCTGGTCCAAGCACGGGGCAACAAGTAATGCGGGCATCGCCGTTGAAAAAACCGCTCAAGCTGGTGGCGTTTGCCGCGTTGTCCTTGCTGGTTGCCAGTTGTTCCACCAGTCGTGCGCCGACGCAAAAGTCCGGGGGCTCCGCCGTTCGTTCCCAGCCGGGCCTGGACATCAACCGCGCGCATAAAGACGGTGCACCGTGGTGGGACGTCGACGTGTCGAAAATCCCGGATGCCACGCCAACCCTGCACACCGGCCCGTACAAGGCCAACCCCTATACCGTGCTGGGCAAGAATTACTTCCCGCTGCAGGATTCCAAGACCTACGTACAGTCGGGTACGGCGTCGTGGTACGGCACCAAGTTCCACGGCCAGAACACGGCCAATGGCGAGGTTTATGACCTGTACGGCATGAGCGCGGCCCACAAGACCCTGCCGCTGCCCAGCTATGTGCGCGTGACCAACCTGGACAACAATCGCACGGTGATCCTGCGGGTCAACGATCGCGGGCCGTTCTATTCGGACCGGATCATCGACTTGTCCTACGCTGCCGCGAAGAAACTCGGTTATGCCGAAACCGGCACCGCGCGGGTCAAGGTCGAAGGGATCGACCCTGCGCAATATTGGGCCCAGCGTGGCAAGCCGGCGCCATTGATGCTCAACGAGCCGCAGGCCGCGCAACCCCAAATGACGGCATCGACCGGCAAGATCGAGCAGTGGACGCCACCTGCGCAACAGCACGCCCCTGACACGGTCGTCGTGCCCCGCGCTGCACCGGGTGCCTCGGCTGCTGGCGGGCAATACCTGCAAGTGGGCGCTTTCGCCAACCCGGATGCGGCAGAGCTGTTAAGGTCCAAGCTGAGCAGCATGGTCAATGCGCCGGTCTTCATCAGTTCCATCGTGCGTAATCAACAGACCCTGCACCGCGTGCGCATGGGCCCGATCGGTTCGCCGAGCGAGGTCGCGCAAGTGCAGAACAGTGTGCGCCTGGCCAACCTGGGGCAGCCCAGCGTGGTCAGCGCCGAATAAACCGTAAAGGATTGATGGTTCAGGTTCGTGCGCGGGCCTGAGCCCTGGTTGTTGGCTCGTTGAACAATAAAACCCAGGGGCAAGGGGTGAGCAGGCAACCGAACACGCGACAGACTGGTAACGGGCTGTCTGAATAAGTTTTGCCCGCGAGGGCAAGTTTCCATACGTAATTTCGAGAGACGGATGAACATCATCACCTTAGCCAAACGCACGTGCCTGCTTATCTCGCTGATCATCACCCCTGCCGCCTGGGCGGTTGAAATGGTGCCGGCTTCACCGCAACTGGCCGCCAAGGCCTGGGTCCTCATGGATGCCGCCAGTGGCAACGTGCTGGTGGAAAACAACGGTGACCAGCGCCTGCCACCCGCCAGCTTGACCAAGCTGATGACAGCCTACATTGCGACCCTGGAAATCCGTCGCGGCCAGATCGGCGAAAACGACCCGGTGACCGTCAGCGAAAACGCCTGGCGCACCGGCGGTTCGCGGATGTTCATCAAGGTCGGCTCGCAGGTGACGGTCAGCGACCTGCTGCACGGCATCATCATCCAGTCCGGTAACGACGCCAGCGTGGCCCTGGCCGAGCACATTGCCGGCAGTGAAGACGCGTTCGCCGACATGATGAACAAAACCGTGGCCGACCTGGGCATGACCAACAGCCACTTCATGAACCCGACCGGTCTGCCGAACCCAGAGCACTACTCGTCGGCTCATGACATGGCGATCCTGGCGCGCGCGATCATTCGTGTCGACCCGGTCCACTACGCGATCTACTCCCAGAAGGAATTCTTCTGGAACAACATCAAACAGCCTAACCGCAACCTGCTGCTGTGGCGTGACAAGACCGTCGACGGTCTGAAAACCGGCCACACCGAAGAAGCCGGCTACTGCATGGTGTCGTCCGCCGTGCGTGATGGCCAGCGCCTGATCGCCGTGGTCTTCGGCACCAACAGCGAGCAGGCCCGTGCGGCCGAGACGCAAAAACTGCTGACCTACGGTTTCCGCTTCTTCGAAACCCAGACCTTCTACCAGAAGGGTGCTGAACTGGCGACCGCGCCGGTATGGAAAGGCGCGACCTCGCAAGTCAAGGCCGGCCTGGCTGAAGACCTGACCCTGACCATGCCTAAAGGCCAGCTGAAAAAGCTCGCTGCCAGCATGACCATGAACCCGCAATTGGTTGCGCCAATCGCCAAGGGCGACGTGATCGGCAAGGTCGAAGTGAAACTGGACGATAAAGTGGTACACAGTGCCGACCTGATCGCCCTGGACGCCGTCGACGAAGGTGGTATCTTCCGCCGCGTGTGGGATAGCATCCGCCTGTTCTTCTACAGCTTGTTCAACTGATAAGTGTGCACCTGCAAAGCCCCGTGTTGATCCGACACGGGGCTTTGCCCGTCGCCACGGCTTACGCTTACGAGGCCGTTACGCCATGACCGATAAAGAAGTAAAGGCGCCAAAGATCGAATTCCCAAACGTGGATTATCCCGTCAAGGTGATCAGCGATACCGGTGTGGGCAACAAAGACACGATTATCGACATCGTGCGTAAACACGCGACGATCAATGACAACCGGGTGGACGAGCGTTTGAGCTCCAACGGTAAGTACACCACGATCCAGTTGCACATCGTTGCGACCGGTCAAGACCAGCTCTACGACATCAACAGCGAACTGCGGGCCACCGGCTTCGTACATATGGTGCTGTGATGCCACAGGTCCTGGGCTTTCGCGAGCTCGGTCGGATGGACTACGAGCCCGTCTGGCATGCCATGCAGCGCTTCACCAACGAGCGCGGCAGCTCGGCTCCCGATGAAATCTGGCTGGTGGAGCACCCGCCGGTGTTCACCCAGGGCCAGGCCGGCAAGGCCGAGCATCTACTACTTCCGGGTGATATTCCGGTGGTGCAGGTCGACCGAGGGGGTCAAGTGACTTACCATGGGCCCGGTCAACTGGTGGCGTATCTGCTGCTGGACGTGCGCAAGCTGGGGTTTGGCGTGCGCGACCTGGTGAACCGCATGGAGGCTTGCCTGATCGAGCTGTTGGCCAGTTACGGCGTGAGCGCCGTGGCCAAGCCCGATGCACCCGGTGTGTATGTGGATGGCGCGAAAATCGCCTCCCTGGGGCTGCGCATTCGCCACGGGTGTTCGTTTCATGGCCTGGCGCTGAATGTGGACATGGACCTGGCGCCGTTCCGGCGTATCAACCCGTGCGGTTATGCCGGGTTGGCGATGACCCAGTTGAGCGACCACGCCACACCGATTAAATTTGCCGAGGTAAGTGCCCGGCTGCGTGCGCAGCTCGTCAAACACCTCGACTATGCTGAGCAGACGACCCTTACGGGCGGAATCGACTGACTATGACTACTGATGCAGTGCAAACCATGATCCCGACGCTGGACGTCACCGAGCGTCCGGCCCCGGCCCCGCGTGCCAAGGTGGAAGCCGGCGTCAAGCTGCGCGGCGCCGAGAAGGTTGCACGTATCCCGGTCAAGATCATCCCGACCACCGAACTGCCGAAAAAGCCTGACTGGATTCGCGTGCGCATCCCGGTCTCGCCGGAAGTCGACCGTATCAAGGCACTGCTGCGCAAGCACAAGCTGCACAGCGTGTGCGAAGAAGCGTCCTGCCCGAACCTGGGCGAATGCTTCTCCGGCGGCACCGCCACCTTCATGATCATGGGTGACATCTGCACCCGTCGTTGCCCGTTCTGCGACGTCGGCCACGGCCGGCCGAAGCCGCTGGACGTCAACGAGCCGGAAAGCCTGGCCAGCGCCATCGCCGACCTGAAACTCAAGTACGTAGTGATCACCTCGGTCGACCGCGACGACCTGCGTGACGGCGGTGCCCAGCACTTTGCCGACTGCATCCGCGAAATCCGCAAGCTGTCGCCGGACGTGATGCTCGAAACCCTGGTGCCGGACTACCGTGGTCGCATGGACGTCGCGCTGGAAATCACCGCCGCCGAGCCGCCGGACGTGTTCAACCACAACCTGGAAACCGTGCCACGCCTGTACAAGGCTGCGCGCCCAGGTTCGGACTACCAGTGGTCGCTGACCCTGCTGCAGAAATTCAAGCAGATGATGCCGCACATCCCAACCAAGTCCGGCCTGATGCTGGGCCTGGGCGAAACCGACGAAGAAGTGATCGAAGTCATGCAGCGCATGCGCGAACACGACATCGACATGCTGACCCTGGGCCAATACCTGCAACCATCGCGCAGCCACTTGCCGGTGCAGCGTTTCGTGCACCCGGACGTCTTCGCCTGGTTCGCCGAGGAAGGCTACAAGATGGGCTTCAAGAACGTGGCGTCGGGCCCGCTGGTACGTTCCTCGTACCACGCCGACGAGCAGGCCAAGCTGGTCAAGGCTAGCCTGGTTTCGTAATACCGATCTGCGCAACACCGCAGGTCCAATGTGGGAGGGGGCTTGCCGCCGATTGCAGAGTGTCAGTCACTGCCTCTGGTGACTGAACCACCGCTATCGGGGGCAAGCCCCCTCCCACATTTCGTTCCGCGTTGATTAGGGAGAATCGTCGATGACCGCCGCCGTACCTGCATTGCGTTCTGACGCCACCATCGGCCTGATCGCGCCCGCCGGCCCTGCCGCGCTGGACGTGGAAAAAGCCGGGCAATGGATGCGCGCCCGTGGCTATGAGCTGCGCATCTTCCCCGGAGTATATGAGCGCGACGGCTACCTGGCCGGCAGCGACGAGGTGCGCCTGCGCGACCTGCACGCCGCCTTCGCCGATCCCGCTATCGACGCGATCTTCTGCCTGCGCGGCGGCTACGGCACGCCCCGCCTGCTGGACCGCCTGGACTTCGACCTGCTACGCGCCAACCCCAAGCCTTTCGTGGGTTACAGTGATATCACTGCGCTGCACCTGGCAATCAACCGCTATGCCGGTTTTGTGACCTTCCACGGCCCGATGCTGAATGCCGACCTGCTCGGCGACAAGCAGCCCCCCACCGAGTCGTCGTTGTTCAACATGTTGCGCGGCCAGCTCGGTGCAGGCAGCGTGCTGACGCACCCGGCGGCCTACCCGTTGACCACGATCGAGCCCGGTATCGCCTGTGGGCGCTTGCTCGGCGGTAACCTGTCGATGATCGCAGCGGTGATGGGGACGTCCTACGAACTCGATGCCGAGGGCATCATTCTGTTTATCGAAGACGTCAACGAGCCGATCTACCGCATCGACCGCTTGCTGACGCATCTGCGCCTGGCCGGCAAGCTGGCCCAGGTAGCGGGTGTGCTGGTGGGGGATGTGGCGGGGGTGGATAACGCTGCGTTGGCGCGGCTGCTGAAGCAGACCTTCGAACCGCTACGCATCCCGGTACTGTCCGGCTGGCGCAGCGGGCATTGCGATCCGAACCTGACGCTGCCGATGGGGGCGTGGGTGCGGTTGGATGCGGGGGAGCAGCGGGTGGTGTTGGAGCAGGATGTGGTGTTCAACCGCTGAATCAACCGCTATCGGGAGCAAGCTCCCTCCCACATTTGGACCGCGTACATCCTTTGAAATGCAGTCAAATGTGGGAGAGGGCTTGCCCCCGATAGCGGTAGTCGCCATAAGCCGATCTAACGGTTCTGCAACGACTCCAGCAATTTCACCGTCGGATAACCATCCGCCGGCCAGCCCAGTGACTGTTGCGCCGCACGGATCGCCTTGCGCGTGTTGGCGCCGATAATCCCGTCCGGGTTGCCCGCGTCATAGCCGTTGGCGCTGAGTACGGTCTGCAGATCAATACGCTGGGAACGACTCAGCGGCAGTTCATCTTTCGGCCAATCGCCCCGAATCACACCGCTTCCGCCGAAGCGCTCCGACAGCAGGCCCACGGCCAATGCGTAGGACGACGAATTGTTGTACTTGAGGATTGCGCGGAAGTTATCCAGCACCAGGAACGCCGGGCCACGGTAACCCGCCGGCAGCAACAGGGCGGCGGAGAGCTGGTCGACGTTAGGCGGCATGCTCGCCCCCGGCGGCAATTGGATGCCCAGTTTCAGCCAGTCGGCGACGGTCTTGCGCACGCCACCGTCGGCCAGGGCGTAATCAAAGTTGATCGGCAGTTGTTTGACTTCGAAGCCCCACGGCTGGCCTTTCTGCCAGCCGGAGCTTTGCAGGTAATGCGCGGTGGAGGCGAGGGCGTCGGCTGGGCTGTTCCAGATATCACGGCGACCGTCGCCGTCGAAGTCCACGGCGTGGGTGTTGTAGGTGGTCGGGATGAACTGGGTCTGGCCCATGGCGCCGGCCCAGGAGCCGCGCATCTGGTCGGCCTGGATGTCGCCGTGCTGGATGATCTGCAGCGCCGCGAGCAATTGCGCCTGGGCAAAGGCTGGGCGCCGACCTTCGTAGGCCAGGGTCGCCAGGGAGCGGATCACCGAGTTATTGCCCTGGAACTGACCGAAGTTACTCTCCATGCCCCACACCGAGACGAGCGCCTGGCGGTCGACGCCATAACGTTGCTCGATGCTTTGCAGGGTGTCGGCGTACTTGATCAACAGTGCCTGGCCATTACGCACGCGTACTGGTGACAGCGCGCCGTCGAGGTATTCCCACACCGGGCGGGAAAATTCCGGCTGGCTGCGGTCGGCGCGGATCACTGCCATGTCCGGGGTGATATTGGCGAAGGCCATATCAAAGACGGCTGGCGTAATCCCGGCCGCCAAGGCTTGCGCACGGAAACCGGCCTGCCATTCGGCAAAGGTCTGGGTGGGCTGGATGTCCAGGTTGTCCACGGCCAGCGGGGCCACGACAGCGGGTGCAACGACCGGTGCGGTCGACAGTGTTGGCAGGGGTTGAGCATCTGCGGCGGTGGGTTTTTCCGCGCAGGCGACAAGCAGAATGAGGCTGGAGGCAGCGATCAATTGGCGAAGGTGCCAACGACGGGGAAGACTAGAGGGCATGCACAGGTCCAGGGATTACAAATCAAGTGCTGACCTTATCATGCCGGAGGGCCGCTTGCCTTCAGGCAGCCAGAAAGTAAGAAGCCTCCCAGCTATTAGACTGGAAGGCTTCGCGGCGGTAGCTGCCTTTGCCCTTGCCGGCGCGTTCCTGACGGCTGCGGAACAGTGGCTGGGCGATGATGGATTTGGCCTTGTTGGGGCCATGCTTAGATGGCTTTTTGCTCATGATCGTTACTCTCTTCAGGTGGGATGCAGCGGTGCAAATCATCTGCCGAAGTCTGGCCGCTGTAAAGCCTGACAAATTTTTTGAAATGAAAACACCGCCAACATGTGGGAGGGGGCTTGCTCCCACATTGGTTTTGCAGTGTTTTTAAGAGGGGGGTTATTCGGCAGGTAATGTCAGGCGCTGGCCAGACATCAACAGTGACAAACGACTCAGGCTCATCCACGGCGAACCGGCTGCCTGGCCTTTGATTTGTGCATCGATGCGCTGGGCCTCCAGCAACAATTGCGCCCAGCGTTGTGCCGAGTGCCGTTGCAGGGCTTTGCTCATCAGCGGTTTGCGTTTGTCCCAGACCGGCGGCCGGGCCTGGCTGAAGCATTTGTCCAGCGGCGTGCCCTGGCTGTATTGCAGCGCAATATTGGCCAGCACCCGCAGCTCGCGAGCCAGCGCCCAGAGAATCACCGGCGGTTCCACGCCTTCACCGCGCAACCCTTCGAGCATGCGCAGGGCATGGGTGGGCTCGCCATTGAGGATGGCGTCCACCAGCCCGAACACGTCAAAGCGCGCACTGTCAGCCACCGCGCCTTGCACGGTTTCGACGGTGATCTGCCCGTCTTCGGCCATCAGCTTGAGTTTTTCGATCTCCTGGGCGGCGGCAAGCAGGTTGCCTTCGACCCGGGCGGCGATCAGCTCCACGGCGTCCTGCGTGGCCGACAGCCCGGATTGGGACAGGCGCTGACGAATCCACTGCGGCAACTGATTGCTGTCCACCGGCCAGATCTGGATGAACTGGGTCTGTGCCCCTTCCACCAGCGCTTTGCCCCACTTGGTTTTCTGCGCGCTGCCGTCGAGCTTGGGCAGGCTGATCAGCAACACCGTGTCTTCGGCAGGCCGCGAACAGTACTCGATGAAGGCCGCCGCGCCCTTGTCCCCCGGCTTGCCCGACGGCAGACGCAGTTCCAGCAGGCGTTTCTCGGCAAACAGCGACATGCTTGCGCCGGCTTGCAGCAGCGTGCCCCAGTCGAAACTGGCGTCGGCGCTGAACACCTGGCGTTCGTCGAAGCCTTGCTGGCGTGCGGCGGTGCGAATGGCGTCTGCCGCTTCCTGGCACAGCAACGGGTCATCACCGCTGATGATATAGACAGGCGCGAGAGCACCTTGCAGGTGTTTGGCGAGTTGGGCGGGGGCGAGTTTCATAGGCGCGATGAACGGGGCGCCTGGGGCGCCCCGTCTGGCTTAGTCTACAGGGACTTCAACAGGCGATTGTTTCGGCGTGTTGTTTTCGTACTCTTGCGCGGCTTTCAGGGCATCGGCGTCAGCCTTGGCCTTGTTGTCGGCAGCCTGTTGCAGCAGTTCCAGTTTTTCCGGCGTCAGCTGTTGCAGGCGCAGCATCACGCGCTGGACCAGCTCACGACGCATTTCTTTGCGCACCTGGGTCATTTCCGAGTCCGAGCCCACCAGGTTGTTGCCATCGTGGCTTACGACCTTTTGCACTTCGATCTTGTCACCCATCAACGGCAGATGGTCGCGGCCCTGCATTTCAAAAACCAACGAGGTGTTCAGCTCGATATCGGAGGCGCGGCCGGCGCTGGCGTAGCTGAGGTTACGCTGGGTTTCTTTCTCGTCTGCCAGGTACAGCTTGTAGGTCGCGCCGGTGTAGACATGCACGCCACTGTTTTCCAGTGTGTCGCGCAGTTGCACAACAGTTTCGCCATAGGCGTTGCGGGCGCTGACGTCCAATTCCTTGATGGTCAGTTCATTGGTGCCGGTACCGCGCAGCTGGAAGCCGCAAGCGCTCAGCAGCACAGCAAGGCCCATCACCAGCAAATTGCGTTTGATCATTTTATTGCTCCCCTTGAAACCATGCGGGCCTTATCGAGGCCCTGAAGGTTTAGTTCGGCGCAGTGCTCAAGCCCTGCGCCCGATCCGATTTAGCTGGCGACGATGTTGACCAGTTTACCCGGCACCACGATCACTTTGCGGATCGTCAGGCCTTCGGTAAAGCGCAGCACGTTCTCGTTGCAGCGTGCGGCCGCTTCGACGTCCTCGCGGCTGGCGCTGGCTGGCATGTCGATCTGGCCACGCAGTTTGCCGTTGACCTGGATCACCAACTGCAGCGTGTCCTGTACCAACGCGCTGTCATCCTGCACCGGCCAGCGGGCATCAATGACGGCATCGCTGTGGCCCAGGCGGTTCCACAGTTCATGGCTGATGTGCGGCGTGATCGGGGCCAGCAGCAGGGTGACCGTCTCGAGGCCTTCGTGAACCAGCGCACGATCCTGTTCGGTCACTTGTGGCGCTTTTTCCAGCACGTTCATCAGTGTCATCACCTGGGCGATGGCGGTGTTGAACTTGTGGCTCTGGCCCACATCCTGGCTGGCTTGCTTGATGGCCAGGTGGGTGCTGCGGCGAATGACTTTCTGCTCGTCGCTCAAGGCCGCCACGTCCAGCTTGCCCGGCAGGCCCTGGCTGACATGGGCGTGCGCCAGGCGCCAGACGCGCTTGAGGAAACGGTGCGAACCCTCGACGCCGGAGTCGGACCATTCGGCGCTCATGTCAGGCGGCGAGGCGAACATCATGAACAGGCGGCAGGTGTCGGCGCCGAACTGGTCGATCATCGACTGTGGATCGACGCCATTGTTCTTCGACTTGGCCATCTTCTCGGTGCCACCGATTTCCACCGGCAGGCCGTCGGCGATCAGCTTGGCGCTGACGACCTTGGCTTTGCTGTCGCGCTCGAGCTCGACATCGGCCGGGTTGAACCAGGTGTAACTGCCATTGGCTTCGCGGCGGTAATACGTCTCGGCGATCACCATGCCCTGGGTCAGCAGGTTCTTGAACGGCTCGTTGGAGCTGACCAGGCCTTCGTCGCGCATCAGCTTGTGGAAGAAGCGCGCGTACAGCAGGTGAAGAATGGCGTGTTCGATACCGCCGATGTACTGATCCACCGGCAACCAGTGGTCGGCCGCCGATTTCTCGACCAGGCCGCCCTCGTAGTGCGGCGAGGCGTAACGGGCGTAGTACCACGAGGACTCGACGAAGGTGTCCATGGTGTCGGTTTCACGCTTGGCAGGCTGGCCGCATTTCGGGCAGTTGCACGCATAGAACTCGGGCATGCGCGCCAAAGGCGAGCCGGCGCCGTCCGGCACCACGTCTTCTGGCAGGATCACCGGCAACTGGTCTTCCGGCACCGGCACGTCACCGCAGGTCTCGCAGTGGATGATCGGGATCGGGCAGCCCCAGTAACGCTGGCGGCTGATGCCCCAGTCGCGCAGGCGGAACTGGGTGCGCGAGGCACCGAGGTTTTTCTTGATCAGCGCGACTTCGATGGCGTCGAAGGCGCCGGCGAAGTCCAGGCCGTCGAACTCGCCGGAGTTGATCAGCTCACCGTGCTCGCCGTAGGCGTCTTGCCACGGGGCTGGGTTGGTGTCGCCCGAGCTGGTGCGCACCACGGACTTGATCGGCAAGTTGTACTGGGTGGCAAATTCGAAATCGCGTTCGTCGTGGGCCGGCACGGCCATTACTGCGCCATCGCCGTAGTGCATCAGCACGTAGTTGGCGACCCATACCGGCAATTTTTCGCCGGTCAGCGGGTGCTCGACGAACAGCCCGGTCGGCAGGCCTTTTTTCTCCTGGGTGGCGACGTCGGCTTCAGCCACGCTGCCGCCTTTGCATTCGGCGATGAACGCCTGCAGCTCAGGGTTGTTCTGTGCGGCTTGGCTGGCCAGCGGGTGTTCAGCCGCGACGGCGACGTAAGTCGCGCCCATCAGGGTGTCCGGACGGGTGGTGAAGACTTTGAGGGTGCCCGCTTCGCCGATCGAATCGACGTTGTACGGGAACTGCACTTCCATGCCCTTGGACTTGCCGATCCAGTTGCGTTGCATGGTCTTGACCTGTTCAGGCCAGCCCGGCAGGTCGTCGAGGCTCGACAAGAGTTCATCCGCGTAGGCGGTGATCTTGAAGTAGTACATCGGAATTTCGCGCTTTTCGATCAGCGCGCCGGAACGCCAGCCGCGACCGTCGATCACCTGCTCGTTGGCCAGCACGGTCTGGTCGATCGGGTCCCAGTTCACGGTGCCGTTCTTGCGGTAGATCACGCCTTTTTCGAACAGGCGGGTGAACAGCCATTGTTCCCAGCGATAGTAGTCCGGCTTGCAGGTGGTCACTTCGCGGGACCAGTCCACCGCCAGACCCAGGCTGCGCAGTTGGGTCTTCATGTAGGCGATGTTCTCGTAGGTCCACTTGGCGGGCGCTACGTTGTTCTTCATCGCGGCGTTTTCCGCCGGCATGCCGAAAGCGTCCCAACCCATGGGTTGCAGAACATTCTTGCCTTGCATGCGCTGGTAACGGGAAATCACGTCGCCGATGGTGTAGTTACGCACGTGCCCCATGTGTAGCTTGCCGCTGGGGTAAGGGAACATCGATAGGCAATAGAAGGTCTCTTTGCCTGGCTGTTCACTGACTTCAAAGGACTTTTGCTCGTCCCAGAAGGATTGGGCGGCATTTTCTATTTCACGGGGCTGATATTGTTCGTGCATGGCTACTTTTGAACTGAATAGGGGTGGCCTAATCCTCTTCGGTACATTGTCCGGGTCGAGCGACACCAAAAAGCGCCGCGTCCGTGCCCAAACCCTGCGGGAAGTGGAGTTACAGGAAGCGCCGTAGCATACATGACCCCACTCTATCGAGGGAAACCCTGATTGCTCGGTCGAGGCCGTCTGTCGCGGCGCCGGGCAGGCGCAGCCATGGGGGCTACGCTGTTTATTGGGGAGCAAGACTTATCTTCAATGAGGTGAGGGGATGGTGGAATCGCAGCGAATGTTATCTAAATCGGATGTTTACCAAGGACTCATCGACCGCTTGGGTCGAGCATTGGATGCAGCAAGTACAGCGGGCCGGTTGCGTGATGAACAGCCCGTCGAGTTGGAACTGCGAGGCTTGAGCCACGCGGAGATGGAACTGATCAAGGCTTACCTGGCAAGGAACGAACGCTCGGCTTCTGTCGGCGTGGCTTGCACGCCACCCAATGAGCCTGTGCGGTCGGCCAAGGTGGTGTGGCTCAAGGATGTGTCAGCCGCTCGCGGTCCGGAAAAACATCGGGCCGTGCGGTTCAAGTAATACATGCCCCCTTAGCTGCCTGATCATCGCTGACACTGCTTCGTTCTTGTAAAGATTGTCGCTAAACCCCGTTACACCTTAGGCTTCGGGCATCTATGGAGATGCTCGATGCCTATTCGTTATTTCATCAAACAATTGTTGCTGCCGCCCGGCATTCTCTTGCTGTTGCTGGCCCTTGCCTGGTGGTTTCGGCGCAGCCGCCCGCGCTTGGCCGGGTGTTGCTTTGCCCTCGGGTTGGGCGGGATGTGGCTGATGAGTCTACCGGTCATGGTGGAGTGGAGTGCTCGCGCCCTGGAGACGGCGCCGCCGTTGGCCCGGGAGGACTGGTCGAGCCTGGCCCAGCACGCCGATGCCATTGTGGTACTGGGTTCGGGGCGCGAGCGTGGGGACCCAGCCTGGGGTTCGGACCAGCCAACCGGCATCGGGCTGGAGCGTCAGCGTTACGCCGCACGATTGGCCAAGGCCTCCGGGCTGCCGGTGTTGACCAGCGGCGGTTTGCACTACGGTACGCCGCCCAGCGAGGCGGAGTTGATGGCGCTGTCGATGCGGGACGACTTCGCTGTGACGGTGCGCTGGAAGGAAGAGCGCAGCCGCACCACCTGGGAAAATGCACAGATGAGCGCCGAGATTTTGTTGCCCGAAGGGATCAAGCGCGTCGTGGTGGTGACCCAGGCCTGGCATATGCCGCGTGCGGTGTGGAGCTTTGAAAAAGCCGGTTTCAGCGTGGTGCCGGCGCCGGTCGGCTTCCTCGGCCAGGATAACGCCAGGCCGCTGGGTGGCTGGATGCCGGAGTTCAAGTCGGTGTGGCAGAGCGGGCAGTTGCTCAATGAGGCGGTGGGGCAGGTGGGGTATCGGTTGTTCTACCGATAGCACCGCAAATCAAAATGTGGGAGGGGGCTTGCCCCCGATTGCGGTGTATCAGTATCAAATCTACTGACTGATACACTGCTATCGGGGGCAAGCCCCCTCCCACATTTGATTCTGTTAGACGGTTTTGGACATCCGGCCGGCCAACAGCGCCCAACCAAACAACACCAGGCACACCACGATCAGCGGCCACGACCGCCATTGCAGATACGGCGTGAGGTTGTGCATCGGCACCACTTCGCCGTAGAGGATACCGCGCTCGAACTGCGGGATCTGCGCGGTGATCTGCCCATACGGGTTGATCAGCCCGGTCACGCCGTTGTTGGTGGCGCGGATCATCCAGCGACCGGCTTCCAGCGCACGCATCTGCGCCATTTGCAGGTGCTGCAACGGGCCAATGGAGGTGCCGAACCAAGTGTCGTTGCTGATGGTCAGCAGCAGGTCGCTTTGGGCTGAGAGGCTGGCGGCAAATTCGGGGTAGACCACTTCATAGCAAATGAACGGCGCGATCTGATAGCCCTTAGCCTGCAGCATCGCCTGGTCGGACGGGCCGCGGGCGAAGTCCGACATGGGCAGGTCGAAGAAGGCAATCAAGCCGCGCAGCATGTCTTGCAGCGGCACATATTCGCCGAAGGGCACCAGCTTCTGCTTGAGGTAGGTGCCGTCGCCTTCGCCCATGACGGTGATGCCGTTGAAGTAGCGCTTCTGGTGATGCACTTCCTGGCGAATCGGCACGCCGGTGATCAGCGCGGTGTGCCGCTCGGCGGCGAACTTGCCCATCATTCCGAGGTAGCCCTCGACGGAGTCCTTGAGCACCGGCACGGCCGTTTCCGGCCATACCAGCAGGTCGACGCGCTTGGAGCTGAAGCTCATGTCGCGGTACAGCGCCAACTGCGCATTGAGCTGCTCGGGGTCCCACTTCATGCTTTGTTCGACATTACCCTGGATCGCAGCCACGCTCAGCGGGTCGCCGGACGGTGAAGTCCAGGCGTGATGCTTGAGGGCCAGACCGATGGCCCAGGGCGCTACCAGCAGCAACAGGCCGGCGCCGATGAAGGCATTGCGCTTGGTCGCCAGCAGGCGCGGCAGGTTGCACAACACGGCGGCGGTCAGGGCCAGGGCGAAGGAAATCAGCCACATTCCGCCCAGCGGCGCGAGGCCGGTGAGGGGGCCATCGAGTTGACTGTAGCCGGAGTACAACCAGGGAAAACCGGTCAGGAACCAGCCACGGAACGCTTCTTGGCCGACCCACAATGCTGCAAATGTCAGGGCATCGGCCAATGGCGCTTCATTGCGGCGCAGCCAGCGCGCCCACAGCCAGGCGGGCAGGGCGAAGAACAAGGCAATGGCGGCGGTGAACGCCAGCATCAGCAAGCCGGCCAGCAGCACCGAAGCGCCGCCGAAGTGGTGGATGCTGTAGTAGATCCAGCTAGTGCCAGCGCCAAACAGGCCGAAACCGAAACACCAGCCACGGCCGAGGGCTTGGCGTGGGGTCAGTTCCCGCAGCCCGATATAGAACAATCCGACTGCCACCAGCGCAAACGGCCACAGATCGAACGGCGCCAACGCCAGGGTGGTGATGGCGCCGGCCACCACGGCCAGCAAGTTACCGGGCCAGCCGGGAGCGATGAAACGGCGCATGTCAGTCCTTAACGGGCAATAGGTGTCAGGCGAATCAGATGAATCCGGCGGCTGTCGGCATTCAGGATGCGGAAGCGATAAGCGCCGATCACGGTGGTCTCGTTACGCTTAGGCAGGTGCCCGAACGCACTCATCACCAGGCCGCCGACGGTGTCGAACTCGTCGTCGGAGAATTCGCTGTCGAAGAACTCGTTGAAGTTCTCGATTGGCGTCAGCGCCTTGACCAGGAAATCACCGCTCGGCAGCGGCTTGATGTAGCTGTCTTCTTCGACGTCGTGCTCGTCTTCGATATCGCCGACGATCTGTTCCAGCACGTCTTCGATCGTCACCAGGCCCGCGACGCCGCCGTACTCGTCAATCACAATGGCCATGTGATTGTGGTTGGCGCGAAACTCGCGCAGCAGCACATTCAGGCGCTTGGATTCCGGGACGAAGGTGGCCGGGCGCAGCAGGTCCTTGATGTTGAAGCTGTCGCCGTTCTCCTTGAGGATCAGCGGCAACAGGTCCTTGGCCAGCAGGACACCCATGACGTCGTCATGGCTTTCGCCGATCACCGGGTAGCGCGAGTGCGCCGAGTCGATCACGGCCGGGAGGAATTCCCGTGGGGTCTGGGGCGCCTTGATGCTGATCATCTGCGAACGCGGGACCATGATGTCCCGAACTTGCAGGTCAGCCACCTGGATGGCGCCTTCGACGATGGCCAGCGCTTCGCTGTCCAGTAACTTGTTCTGATGGGCCTCGCGCAGCAGCTCCAGGAGCTCCTGGCGGTTTTTCGGCTCATGGGCAAAAGCCTGGGTCAGTTTGCCCAGCCATGACTTTTGCCCGTTGCTCGATCGGTCTTCGCTCATAGCGATTACTCTAAATCCTTTGATGTTTCAGTTGAGTGTTAATCAGTTTTCGTCATCTGCATACGGATCAGGGTGACCCAATTCTGCAAGCAACGATCGTTCCAGTGCTTCCATTTCTTCGGCTTCGTCATCGTCTATATGGTCGTAACCCAAGAGATGCAAGCAGCCGTGGATGACCAGATGAGCCCAATGGGCCTCAAGGGCCTTGCCTTGTTCCTGCGCTTCACGTTCGACGACTTCGACGCAGATCACCAGGTCGCCCAGCAGTGGGATATCCAGTAGCTCGTCGGGTACGTCGGCGGGGAAGGACAGCACGTTGGTCGCGTAATCCTTCTGGCGCCAGGTGTGATTCAGTTCGCGGCCTTCGGGTTCGTCCACCAGACGGATGGTCAGCTCCGAGTCGGCGGTGCGCTGGCGCAGGGCCAGGGTGCACCATTGACGGAACTGCTCTTCACTGGGGGCGTGCGCGTCGGTTGCCAGTTGCAGGTCAAGCTCAAGCATCGCGGCGGGTGTCCTTGGCTGGGGCGTCGTCGCGATGTTCGAAGCGCTCGTAGGCTTCGACAATGCGCTGGACCAGCGGGTGGCGGACCACGTCCTTGGGCATGAAGTGCGTGAAGCTGATGCCTGGCACGTCTTTGAGCACCTCGATCACCTGGGCCAGGCCCGACTTGGTGCCCTTGGGCAGGTCGACCTGGGTGACGTCGCCGGTGATTACGGCGGTGGAGCCGAAACCGATACGGGTCAGGAACATTTTCATCTGCTCGACGGTGGTGTTCTGGCTTTCGTCGAGAATGATGAAACTGTTGTTCAAGGTCCGGCCGCGCATGTAGGCCAGCGGTGCGATTTCGATCACCTGACGCTCGATCAGCTTGGCCACGTATTCAAAGCCGAGCATCTCGTAGAGTGCATCGTAGAGCGGGCGCAGGTATGGGTCGATCTTCTGGGCCAGGTCGCCGGGCAGGAAGCCGAGCTTTTCGCCGGCCTCGACCGCCGGGCGTACCAGCAGGATGCGGCGCACTTGCTCGCGCTCCAGGGCGTCGACCGCGCAGGCCACGGCCAGGTAGGTCTTGCCGGTACCGGCAGGGCCGATGCCGAAGTTGATATCGTTACCGAGGATTTCTTTGACGTAGCGCTGCTGATTCAAGCCGCGTGGGCGAATCATGCCTTTTTTGGTGCGCAGGGCCACGCTGGCTTCGGCCACCGGGTTGTTGGCCAGGTCTTCCACGGCAGATTCCTGCAGGTACAGGTGGACCGTCTCCGGCGACAGCTCACTACCCTTGGTTTCGCGGTAGAGGCGGCGGAGCAGGTTTTCTGCAGACGTGGTGTGCTGGGGTTCACCAATCAGCTCGAATTGATTGCCGCGGTTGCGGATCTCGATGCTCAGGCGTTGTTCGATCAGGCGCAGGTGCTCGTCGAACTGTCCGCACAGATTGGCGAAACGGCGAGCCTCAAACGGCTCGAGGAGAAAACGATGGGGTTCGATGGGTGCGTTCAAGGTCGCTTTTAGCCGCCCTTTGGCTGTTGAGGTGAAAGAGAGGATAACGCCACGCGCCAGTGTGCGAAAGCACTTATCCAACCCGATCCAGTGTGGGAGGGGGCTTGCCCCCGATAGCGGAGTGTCAGGCAGCTCATGTGCTGCTGATGTACCGCAATCGGGGGCAAGCCCCCTCCCACATTTATTGCACCAGAGACCCACGCAACGAGTGCGGTTGCGCCGCATCGATGTGGACATCGGCAAACTGGCCGATCAGGGTCGGGTTGTCGCAACGGAAGTTGACGATGCGGTTGTTCTCGGTGCGGCCTTGCAGTTCGCCCGGGTCTTTCTTCGAGTAGTCGGTGACGAGGATGCGCTGGGTAGACCCCACCATTTGTCGGCTGATCTCGAAGCCCTGCTGATTCAGGCGATGCTGCAGGGCGTTCAAACGCTCTTTTTTCAACGCTTCCGGGGTGTCATCGGCCAAATCGGCTGCCGGGGTGCCGGGGCGCTGGCTGTAGACGAACGAGTAGGAAAAGTCGAAACCGACGTCTTCAATCAGCTTCATGGTTTGCTGGAAGTCTTTCTCGGTCTCGCCGGGGAAGCCGACGATAAAGTCCGAGCTGATGCAGATGCCCGGCACTGCCGCACGCAATTTGCGCAGTTTGGATTTGTATTCCAGGGCGGTGTGGTTGCGCTTCATTGCCGACAGGATGCGGTCCGAACCCGATTGCACCGGCAAGTGCAGGTGCTTGACCAGTTCCGGCACCTCGGCATGGGCCTGGATCAGGCTGTCGGAGAATTCCAGCGGGTGTGAGGTGGTGTAGCGAATACGCTCGATGCCATCCACTGCGGCGACGACACGGATCAGCTCCGCGAGGTCTGCCAGGCGCCCGTCCTGAGTCTGGCCGCGATAGCCGTTGACGTTCTGGCCCAGCAGGGTCACTTCGCGCACGCCGTTTTCGGCCAGGTGGATGATTTCTGACAGCACATCGTCAAACGGCCGGCTGACTTCTTCACCACGGGTGTAGGGCACCACGCAGAAGGTGCAGTACTTGCTGCAACCCTCCATCACCGACACGTAGGCGCTCGGCCCATCGATGCGCGGTTCGGGCAAATGGTCGAATTTTTCGATTTCCGGGAATGAGACGTCGACCTGAGGCAGCTTGGTGAGGCGCGCAGCGTCGATCATTTCCGGCAGGCGGTGCAGGGTTTGCGGGCCGAAGACCACATCCACGTAGGGCGCGCGGTCGCGGATGGCGGCGCCTTCCTGGCTGGCGACGCAACCGCCGACGGCGATCACCATCTCCGGGTTGGCCAGTTTCAATTCGCGCCAGCGGCCCAGCTGCGAGTACACGCGGTCTTGGGCTCGTTCGCGGATCGAGCAGGTATTGAGCAGGATCACGTCGGCATCTTCGGCGCGAGCGGTGACTTCCAGGGCCTGATGTTCACCCAGCAGATCGACCATGCGCGAGCTGTCGTACTCGTTCATCTGGCAACCGTGGGTTTCAATGTAGAGCTTCTTGGCCATGGGAATCGTCAACTGGTGGTAAAGAACCGCGCATTATAGGGGTCATGTCCATCGGTTCCTAGCACTGTGCATCGGGCGCCATGCTATAGTTCGCGCCCTCTTTTAAATCCCCGATGTGTTCCCCGCCCACCATGACCAAACGTGAAGCTCCAATCTACAAGGTGATTTTCCTCAACCAGGGCCAGGTGTTCGAAATGTACGCCAAGCAGATCTATCAAAGTGATCTGTGGGGCTTCCTGGAAGTGGAAGAGTTCGTCTTTGGCGAGCGCACACAGCTGGTCGTCGACCCGGGCGAGGAAAAACTCAAGGCCCAGTTCGAAGGCGTGGTGCGCAGTTTTGTGCCGATGCATTCGATTGTGCGCATCGATGAAGTCGAGCGCCTGGGTACGCCGAAGATCAGCGAAGCCCGTGGCACGAGTAATGTCATGCCGTTTCCGATGCCGATGCCTGAGAAGTAGGGCGTTTGCAGCGAGGGGGAAAGCACTCTCGCCACCGGTCGATCAGGGCAGGGGCGAGAACGGCGAACGCCCATCCGCGCTCTGCAGTTCCTGCAGGTAGTTGCGGAAGATCTGGCCCAGCACCTGGGTTGCCAGTTCCAGTTCATCGCGCTGCATGTGCTCGGCGACTTCGTCGGCCGTGTCCAGCGCGTCCTCGGCGCCGTTGACCGCGGCCATTTTCAGCACGATATACGCCTGGACGTTATTGGCCGGCACGCCTTCACCATGGAAGAACATGGTGCCCAGCTGGAATTGTGCCTGGGCGTGGCCCTGCAGCGAGGCTTTCTCGAAGTAGTTCAACGCTTTGTTGAGGTCGCGCGCGGGGTTCTTGCTGTCGTGGTAGTACTCGCCCAACTCGTATTGCGCCTGCGCATCCCCGCCGTCGGCCTGTTTATGGCACGCGCTCAGCGCTTCGGCCTGGCTGTCTGGCTGGGTATTGAGGGTGCAACGACCCATCGCTGGGATTAACAACGAGTTGCCGCCTGCTTGTGCATGTGCCAGCAGCGGCTGAAGGAGCAACAGGCAGCCCAGGACCAGGGTGCGGCCGGTGCGTTTCATGGGAATCGACTTACCTCTGACGGGGCGCGCGGACCCTCGGGGGTCCAATAAGCGCGCATTATGAAATAAGCAGGCCTCTGCTTACAAAGTCTTTACTCGTTTTTCTGCTGCTTAGGCAAGTTATCTGCCGGATTGCAGGAGTTTTCTCGAAAAAGTTAGGAAAAATCTGTAAGCAAAGTAGCAAATCTGACGCCGCCCGGGGCCGCGTCAGATTTTTGTGTCAGTTATTTCAGTGCGGCGAAAGCGCGTTCGGCAGCGTCCAGGGTCAGTTTCAACTCGGCGTCGCCATGGGCGATCGAGGTGAAGCCGGCTTCAAAGGCGCTCGGTGCCAGGTACACGCCGCCATCCAGCATCAGGTGGAAGAAGCGCTTGAACAGGTCGGCGTCGCTGCCCATCACGTCCTCAAAGGTGACGATATTGTCGGCACCGCTGAAATACAGGCCGAACATGCCGCCTGCTTGCGTAGTGACAAACGGAATGCCGGCGGCATCGGCGCGCTGTTGCAGGCCGTCGAGCAGGCGGGAGGTGTAGTCGGTCAGCTCGGCGTGGAAGCCCGGGCGGCTGATCAGACGCAGGGTGGTCAGGCCGGCGGCCATGGCCAGCGGGTTGCCGGACAAGGTGCCCGCCTGGTACACCGGGCCCAGCGGCGCGATGTGCTGCATGATTTCGCGCTTGCCGCCGAAGCAGCCCACCGGCATGCCGCCGCCGATGATCTTGCCGAAGGTGCTCAGGTCCGGCGTCACGCCGTAATGCGCCTGAGCGCCACCGAGGGCCACGCGGAAACCGGTCATCACTTCGTCGAAAATCAGCACCACGCCGTGCTTGTCGCATTGCTCGCGCAGGCCTTCGAGGAAGCCCGGGGCCGGCGGTACGCAGTTCATGTTGCCAGCGACCGGTTCGACGATGATGCACGCCACTTCCTTGCCGACTTCATTGAGCATCTGCTCGACGGCCGCGATGTCGTTGAACGGCAGGGTCAGGGTATGTTTGGCGAAGGCCGCCGGCACACCGGCCGAGCTTGGCACGCCTTGGGTCAGCAGGCCGGAACCGGCTTTCACCAGCAGGCTGTCGGAGTGACCGTGGTAGCAACCTTCGAATTTGATGATGCTGTCGCGACCGGTGAAACCACGGGCCAGGCGAATCGCGCTCATGGTGGCCTCGGTGCCGGAGCTGACCATGCGCACCATCTCCATCGACGGCACGATCGCGCAGACCAGATCGGCCATTTCGGTTTCCATCGCGGTCGGGGCGCCGTAGGACAGGCCGTGTTCCAGTTGCTTGCGCACCGCATCCAATACGTCCGGGTGGCTGTGGCCGAGGATCATCGGCCCCCAGGAACCTACGTAATCCACATAGCGCTTGTCGTCTTCGTCGGTGACGTAGGCGCCTTCGGCATGCTTGAAGAACAGCGGCGTGCCGCCCACGCTCTTGAACGCACGCACGGGGGAGTTCACACCACCGGGGATGTGTTTCTGGGCATTGGCAAACAGGGTTTCGGAACGGGACATGATCGGGCTCTCTAAACTGAATATTTAAGAAGATCGTTGAAGGCGCGGGCGCGGCGCGTGACTTCCTGGGTGCTGTCGGCACCAAACAGGCCGTGGACCACCGCGAGCAGGTCGGCACCGTGGGCCACCAGCGGTTCGGCATTCTCCAGGGTGATGCCACCGATCACGCAGATCGGCAACTGCAAGCGCGCGCGGGCCTGGGCCAGCATTTCGACGCTGGCGGCGGGGGCGCCGGGCTTGGTGCTGGAGTTGAAGAAGCGGCCGAAGGCGACGTAGCTGGCGCCTTCTTTCGCGGCCTGCTCGGCCAGTTCGATCTGGCTGTGGCAGGTGGCGCCGATGATCGCCTTGGAGCCCAGCAACGCACGGGCTGTGGTCAGGGGGCCGTCGGTCAGGCCCAGGTGTACGCCGACGCCCAGGCGCGCGGCCAGCTCGGCGTCATCGTTGATGATCAGTCGGGTCTTGTAGCGCGAGCACAGTTCCCGCAGCTTTTCAGCTTCACGCAGACGCCGGGCCTCGTCGCTGCTTTTGTCGCGGTACTGCAACAGGGTCACGCCGCCATCCAGCGCCGCTTCGACGTAGGCGAGGAATTTGCCGGCCAATAATTGGCTGTCGGTAATGGCATAAAGGCCACGTAGTTTCATCGGGCAGGCCTCTTGGTGTTACGAGCAGAAATCCAGCGGCAGCCGGCGAGGCACGAACTGGCCCTGGCCGAGTTGTTCGGCGTCACGCAGGGTGCGCCAAGTGTAGTTGAGGGCCGATTGCACGGCGCTGACCAGGCCTTCACCCTGGGCGATCCGGCCAGCCAGCGCGCTGGCCAGCGTACACCCCGAACCGTGATAGCTGCCGGGCAGGCGCTGGCAGGTAAAGGTCTGGCGCGTGCCGTCGCGGCTGTATAGGCGGTTGTGGACTTGATGCTCATCGCCATGGCCGCCGGTAATCAGCAGGTGCTTGATAAACGGCAACAGCTTTTCAGCGCATTCGTCCGCCGTGCCCTCAGGCAGTTCGGCAAGGATGCGCGCTTCGGGCAGGTTGGGCGTGGCGATCAGCGACAGCGGCAACAGCCGCTCGCGCATGGCGTAGCCGACTTCGTCCTTGCCCAGGCTGCCACCGCCACCGGCGCGCAGCACCGGGTCGCACACCACCGGCAAGTGCGGGTGCGCCTGCAGCAGTTCGACCACGGTGTCGACCATCGCGGTGGAACCGAGCATGCCCAGCTTGACCGCCGCCACTTGCGAATCGCCGAGTACGGCATTGGCCTGGGCCAGTACCCACTCGCGGTCGAGCACGCGGAAATCGCTGACATTGACGGTGTTCTGCACCGTCAGCGCGGTAACGGCCGGAGCCGCATGGCAACCCTGGGCGAGCAGGGCTTCGATATCTGCCTGCAAGCCGGCGCCACCACTGGGATCATGGCCGGAGAGACAGAGGACAACGGGGCGAGAGCTGTAGATATTCATGGTGCGCGAGCTTACCACCAAACGCTTTTGGCGTGGCCGTCTGGCGATGCCTGAATTTTGTCTGTATCCGTGGGTATTTATGGCTGTTTGCTAGTATCGATTTTTAGTTGAAAAAATCGCCGAAAGCCTTGTTCTAGAGCCTCTGTAAAAATTATCTCGATGGTGTCCAATGGCCTTTAACGGCTATGCTAAAGTGGATTCAAATAACTTACTGTATCGCCGGTATACGTCTTCTCAAAAGGAATGGGGGGCTATTTGACATAACCGGACAGGCCACGCTGGGGCTCTATGCGCTATTTGCTGATTTTATTGTTGTGCGGGCTACCGTTGTTCGCCAACGCCATTGAGTTCACCCAAGACACTCGAAGCCTGCCCTTGGGCCGTGCCATGCAAGTGCTCGAAGACCCGACTAACGCCCTGACCATCGCCGATGTGAGTGCTCCCGCCGCCGCCACACAGTTCAAACCCCACGACAAGGACACCCTCAACGCCGGCTATTCGCGCTCGGTGTTCTGGCTCAAGGTCAACCTGCGCTACCTGCCCAAGCAGCCTGAAGCCCAGCGCACCTGGCTGCTGGAGTTAGCCTATCCGCCCCTCGACCACCTTGACCTGTACCTGCCCGACAGCACCGGCAACTACCGCCTGGCCGGTCGCACCGGGGATGCCCTGCCGTTTTCCAGTCGCGAGATTCGCCAGAACAACTACCTGTTCAAGGTCGACTTCACGCCGGGCGAAACCAAGACCGTCTACCTGCGCCTGCAAAGCGAAGGCTCGATCCAGGCGCCGCTGACGCTGTGGTCCAGCACCGCCTACCTTGAGCAGCAACCGCTGCGCCTGTACGTATTGGGCCTGATCTATGGCGTGTTGCTGGGGATGCTGGTGTACAACCTGTTCATCTACCTCAGCGTGCGCGACACCAGCTACCTTTATTACATCTTCTACATCGCCTCGTTCGGCCTGTACCAGTTGTCGGTGAACGGCGCGGCGGTGGAGTATTTCTGGCCGAACAACCCCTGGTGGGCGAATGCTGCGACGCCCTTCCTGATCGGCTCGGCGGCGCTGTTTGGCAGCTTATTCGCCCGCAGCTTCCTGCACACGGCCCAGCACAGCCGCTGGATCAATCGCCTGTTGCTGGGGTTGGTGGCCTGCGGCGCGGTGGTGATGCTGCTCTCGCTGATGACCAGCTACGCCCTGGCGCTGCGCCTGGCGACCGGTCTGGCGCTGGTGTTTACCGTGACCATCTTTGTCGCCGCCATCAAGGCCTGGTACTGCGGGCAGCGGGTGGCGCGCTATTTCATCATTGCCTGGTCGGCGTTCCTGCTGGGCGGTGTGGTCAACACCCTGATGGTGCTGGGCTACCTACCCAACGTGTTCCTCACCATGTACGCCAGCCAGATCGGCTCGGCGATCGAAGTGGCGCTGTTGTCCCTGGCCCTGGCGGACCGCATCAACAGCATGCGTGAGCAACAGGCGCAGACCCTCTACGACGCGAGCCAGAAGCTCGAAGTGCTCAACCAGCAGTTGGCCCGCAGTAACCGGCTCAAAGACGAGTTCCTCGCCACCCTGACCCACGAACTGCGCACGCCGATGAATGGCGTGATCGGCTCCCTTGAGCTGATGCAGACCGTGCCCCTGGACGACGACCTGGCGCAGTACCAGCAAACCGCCGCCGGCTCGGCGCGGGACATGATGCGCATGGTCAATGGCATTCTCACCCTCACCGAATTGCAGGCCGGACGCCTGAGCGCCCAGCCCAAGGTGTTCAGCCTGCGCGGCGTGCTCGACACCTTGCGTCAGCAGTTCAGCGCCAGCGCGCAGAGCAAAGGCCTGGCCTTTTCCATCGATGTCGCCGACGAGTTGCCCGACCGCCTGCGCGGTGACGCCGACAAACTCAGCCAGTGCCTGGATTGCCTGTTGGACAACGCCTTCAAGTTCACCCACGAAGGCGCCGTGCGTCTGCGGGTGGTCGGCGTGCCCCTGAGCGACGGCGGCGTGCGCCTGAGTTTTATCGTCACCGACACGGGCATCGGCTTTGCTTTTCTCGACGAGGCCACCCTGTACCAGCGTTTCTTCCAGCTCGATGGCTCGACGACGCGCGAATACGGCGGCCTGGGGATTGGTCTGGCGATCTGCCGGCAACTGATCGAATTACTCGGCGGGCGCCTCACCCATCATTCCGAACCACGCAAGGGCAGTCGCTTCCAGTTGGAACTGGCGGTCGCCGCGCTGCAGCTCGAGCCACGCCCGGCGAGCCCTGAGCGCGAACGCGCGCCTGCGCAGTGCACCGTGCTGTTGGTGGACGACAACAGCGTCGGCCAGTGGGCGGTGCGTGGCATGTTGCTCAAGCTCGGTTATCGGGTGAAAACCGTCGACAGCGGGCCGGCAGCGTTGGCAGCGTTGCAGGGGGAAACCTTCGACGCGGTGCTGTTGGATACACCTGAAGACGGCTTCTCGTTGTGCTGTCAGATTCGTGCGTTGCCCGGCTGCGGCGAGTTACCGGTGATCGCCCTGGGCGCCACGCTGAATGTGTCTGAACGTGAGCGCTGCCATGGCATCGGCATCACCGAACGCCTGGTCAAACCGGTACGTTTCGACGCGCTGCAGGCGGTATTGGAGCGCCGGCTGTTGTGCCACTCAGAGGGCGAAAGCGCCGGACATTCGGCGCGTATGCCACTTTTTTAAGCGAGATGATGGTGCTTAACTGAAATTCGGGCCGCAACCCAGATGGCCTTTTTCCAGGAGGCCCGTCATGAACCTGCATCAGTTCGCCGAAACCCACGACGTCACCAACCAGCCGCCCTCCCTGGACGGCGTCAACCTGTACCGCATCGACGTGCCGCTGCAAGACTGGTCGCGCCGCTTCGGCGCCGGCTGGGCCGCGCCGCGCATCGATGCCTACGGTGCGCTGGCCGGCGGGCCGCTGATGGCGGCCGGGTTTCTGGCGAATCAGAACAAACCACAGTTCAGCAGCCATGACCGCTATGGCCATCGTATCGACCTGGTGGAGTTTCACCCGGCCTACCACGAGCTGATGCGCACTGCCGTCGAACATGGCCTGCCATCGCTGCCGTGGGCGCATCCACAATCCGGCGCCCATGTGGCGCGTGCCGCCCTGACTTACCTGCACAGCCAGGCCGAAGCCGGCACTGGCTGCCCGTTGACCATGACCTTCGCCTGCGTCCCGGCCCTGCGCCTGCAACCGGACCTGGCCCAGACCTGGCTGCCGAAAATCCTCAGCACCGACTACGACCCGCGCAATGTCGGCATCGCCCACAAGGCCGGCGCCACTATCGGCATGGCGATGACCGAGAAACAGGGCGGCACCGACGTGCGCGCCAACACCACCCGTGCTTACCCCGTGGGCGCGGGCGGCCCCGGCCAAGCCTATGAACTGGTGGGGCACAAGTGGTTTTGCTCAGCGCCGATGTGCGATGCGTTCCTCACCCTGGCCCAGACCGACAAGGGCCTGACCTGCTTCCTGCTGCCCCGGCACCGTCCGGATGACACGCGCAACCAGTTCTATATCCAGCGCCTGAAAAACAAACTCGGCAATTGCTCGAACGCCTCCAGCGAAGTCGAGTTTCGCGGCGCCCTGGCCTGGATGGTCGGCGAAGAAGGCCGTGGCGTGCCGACTATCATCGAAATGGTCGCCATGACCCGCTTCGATTGCATGGTCGGCTCCAGCGCCTTGATGCGCCAGGCGCTGACCCAAGCCAGTCACCATTGCGCCCATCGCTCGGTCAGCGGTCGCGTACTCAGCGAACAACCGCTGATGCAAAACGTGCTGGCCGACCTGGCGCTGGAAAGCGAAGCCGCGCTGGCCTTGAGCCTGCGCATGGGCCGCGCCCTCGATCATTTGGGGGATGAGCAGGAAGCCAAGTTCTCCCGGCTGGTGACCGCGGTGGGCAAGTATTGGATCTGCAAGCGCGCGCCCGCGATGATCAACGAAGCCGCCGAGTGCATGGGCGGTGCCGGTTATGTGGAGGACAGCATCCTGCCGCGCTTGTATCGCGAGGCGCCGGTGAATTCGACGTGGGAAGGTTCCGGCAATGTGCAGTGCCTGGACGTGCTGCGCGCATTGTCGAAAGAGCCGGGTGTGCTGGAAGCGCTGTTTGTCGAACTGGGTGACGGGCATGGCGACAGGCGGTTGGCGCAGCATATCGAGCAACTGAAAGCGGCGTTCATGGACACCCAGGACATCCAATACCGCGCACGGCAACTGACCGAGGACATTGCCGTGGCGTTGCAGGCCAAGTTGTTGCTGGAGGCCGGGAATGCGGCGGTCAGCGATGGGTTCATCGCCAGCCGGCTGGGTGAGTCGTCGGGGCGCGTGTATGGCGCCTTGCCTCGTGGGGTGGATGTTGAGGCGATTGTCGCGCGGTCCACGCCACAGGCCCTTTGAATACACGCGGTCAACATGTGGGAGCTGGCTTGCCTGCGATCGCGGTGTGCCAGCCTCCCGTTATGGCAATGACCCACCGCTATCGCGGGCAAGCCCGACTCCCACAGGGACTGAGCTCTTCTTGAGTAGGCATGCCAATTCAAAGTTTGCGTCTGACAGGGATACAGGCAAGATAACGGTCTGCAAGTCAGCACACAGGATGCTTACCGTGACCGAAGCTTTTGTTGTCGTTCAAACCGCCGAAGAAGCCGTCGACCGGCTGGCGGCTCTGCATGAGCGTGCTACCGGCGCGCTCAATCAAGCCCTCAAGCAATACCTCAAGGACCGCGTCGAGCCCGACGCCGAACAACGCGCGATGTTTCGCTACCCGGAGCTGCGCCTGACTTACCAGTGCCACGGCGAAGTCCCACAGACCACCCGGGCATATGCCAAGGTCCAACTGCCGGGGACTTACAGCGTAACCGTCACCCATCCGTCGGCGTTCCGTAAATACCTGCTGGAACAATTGGTGCCGTTGATGCACGACTTCACCGTGACGGTGGAAGTCGGCGTCAGCCAGCAGAATATTCCTTACCCCTATGTGGTCGAGCAGGGCGACGAACTGGCCGGCTCCGGCGTGACCGCCGCGACCCTGGCCCGTGTGTTCCCCAGCACCGACCTGTCGGCCGCCACCGATGGCATCGCCGACGGCCTGTACGACTGGGAAAACACCGACCCGCTGCCCCTGGCCCTGTTCGATGCGGCCCGCGTGGACTTTTCCCTGCGCCGCCTGGTGCATTACACCGGCAGCGACTGGCGCCATGTGCAGCCGTGGATTCTGCTGACCAACTACCACCGCTATGTCGACCAGTTCATCCTGCATGGCCTGGAGCAATTGCGCAGCGACCCGCGTTTTATCCGCATGGTGCTGCCGGGCAATGTGATCATCGACAAGAGCATGGATCACGGCGAAGCGTCCGCCATTGCCGCAGGCGTGGTCTGGCACCGTTACCAGATGCCGGCCTACCACCTGCAGGCCATTGACGGTCACGGCGTGACGCTGGTCAACATCGGCGTCGGCCCGTCCAACGCCAAGAACATCACCGATCACCTGGCCGTGCTGCGTCCGCATTGCTGGCTGATGATCGGCCACTGCGGCGGCCTGCGCCAATCCCAGACCATCGGCGACTACGTCCTGGCTCACGCCTATATGCGCCGCGATGGCATTCTCGACCGCGTGGTGCCGCCGAACATTCCGATTCCGGCCCTGGCCGAAGTGCAAATGGCCTTGCAGCAAGCGGCGGCCAACGTCACCGGCGAAAAGGGCGAAGAACTGAAAAAACGCCTGCGCACCGGTACCGTGCTGACCTACGACGACCGCAACTGGGAACTGCGCTGGGCCCAGGAGCGTCCGCTGATCAACCTGTCCCGCGCCGTCGCCGTGGACATGGAAAGCGGCACCATCGCCGCCCAGGGCTACCGTTTGCGTGTGCCCTACGGGACCTTGTTATGCGTGTCGGACAAGCCGTTGCACAGCGAGATCAAGCTGCCGGGCTCGGCCAACGCGTTCTATGAGCGGGCGGTCAGCCAGCACTTGAAGATCGGCATCGAGGCGGTCGACCTGTTGCGCACCGAGCTCAACTCGCTGCACTCGCGCAAACTGCGCAGCTTCGACGAGCCGCCGTTCCGCTAAGCGGTTGGGATGGTCATTTAGCGGTCAGGCCACTAGCATTGTCGGTCCTGACCGTTAGATGTTCCTTCGCCATGTCCCGTCCCACCCGTCCCGATTCGCGCCGCCCTGGCGTGAAAGCCCCGTATTCCGCAGCTCGTCGCGTCGCCAAGGCGCCACCGGCCGAGCCGAAGCTGATCCTGTTCAATAAACCGTTCGACGTACTGACCCAGTTCAGCGACGAAGGCGGGCGGGCGACCCTCAAGGATTTTATCGACATCCCCGGCATCTACCCGGCGGGCCGCCTGGACCGTGACAGCGAAGGCCTGTTGTTGTTGACCAACGATGGCCAATTGCAGGCGCGCATTGCCGACCCCAAGCACAAGTTGGCGAAAACCTACTGGGTGCAGGTGGAAGGCGAACCCACTGAAGAACAACTGCAACGCCTGCGCGACGGTGTGCAACTCAACGACGGCATGACCTTGCCCGCCGAAGCCCGGCGGTTGGACGAGCCTGAGTTATGGCCACGCAACCCGCCGGTGCGCTTTCGCAAAAGCGTGCCGACCCACTGGTTGGAGTTGGTGATTCGTGAAGGGCGAAACCGCCAAGTGCGGCGCATGACGGCGGCGGTGGGGTTGCCCACCTTGCGCCTGGTGCGCGTGCGGATTGGCGAGTGGTCCATCGACGGCCTGGATCAGGGCCAATGGAAGGCCGTACCGGCGCGCTTATAAGGCGCCGGACTCGATCAGGCCGATCACCACGCTCTTGATGACGAACGCGGCCACGCCCAGGCCCAGCACGAAAAACAGGATGAACGAGCCGAAACGCCCAGCCTTGGATTTCTTCGCCAGGTCCCAGACGATAAAGCCCATGAAAATGATCAGGATCGTGACCAGACCGGTCATCATCCATTCTTCAAATAGCGCGGGGTCAATCGAGTTCATTGGTTTCTTCCGACGGGGCAGGCGGCAAGTATACGGCAGTGCTCGGGCTAGGCATTGACCTGCGTCGGTGCGTCGCAGGCAGACTTAAATCCCCCTCCCACATTTGACCTTCACCGATCTTAAGTGCGCAGGTGGGTCAGTGGTAACTCGGTGCTGTTGAGCACCTGGTTCAGCACAAAGCTCGAACGCACGCTGGTGACGCCTTCAATGCGGGTCAGGTGGCCCAGCAGCAGCTTCTGGTAGTGATCCATGTCCGGCACCACGACTTTCAATTGATAGTCGGCATCCATCCCGGTCACCAGGCTGCATTCCAGCACCTGGGGCAGGGTGCGGATGGCCGCTTCGAAGTTCTCGAAGCGCTCGGGGGTGTGTCGGTCCATGCCGATCAGCACGTAGGCGGTGAGGCTCAGGCCGAGCATCTTGCGGTCGAGCAGGGCGACCTGGCGGGCGATGTAGCCGTCGTCCTCCAATTGCTTGACCCGGCGCGAGCAGGGCGACGGCGACAGCCCGATACGCTCGGCCAACTCCTGGTTGGAGATCCTCGCGTCGCGCTGCAATTCCGCCAAAATACTCAGGTCGTATCGGTCAAGTTTGCTCATGGGGCTGGCCTTTGTCGTAACTATTGCGGTGAATTATCCCTTAAGGGTTAAAAATTGCGCAAGCACTGTTTATTGACGCAATCTTCGCAATCATCTGCCGGAGCGCTGCGCCTATGATTACCAACAGAATCACCGCCTGGACATAGTCCACAGCAGCTCGCCCAATCAGGCCCGCTGCGGCCGCCACCCCAGCAGGGTTGAGCCGGCCTCCAGGCTGCACACTGTCCACAAGACGGCGTGAGGTGAGCCAACGTCATAAGCGTTGAGCCCGGACGAAGTTCTCAAGGGGTGGCCGACGGGTCGCCCCTTTCTTTTTGCCTTAAGAAAATTGTTCTCGTGACTGATAACCTGTGCCAGAACCGGGCGAGGCTTTTCCAGTCTCATTGATAAGCCCTAAACCGCAGTGAGGAAGAGCATGAAGCGCATCTGGCGAATGGCAGGTGTTGGTTTGCTGGTGGTCAGCGTCAGCGCGCAGGTAACGGCCGACGAACGTGATAATTCACCCGGTCAGGGCCAGGGGCAGCGGCCGCAGGGCGGCGGCGGGCAGCATGAACGCGGCCCTGAAGGTGGCGGGCGGCCCGAGAATAATCAGCCGCGTCCGCAGACCGCGCCGTCACGGCCTGAGAACAATCAACCGCGCCCGGAGAACCCGCATTTTGATCGCGGTGGGCCGAACGGCGGCGGTCAGGGGCAAGGCCGGCCACAGGGCAATGAGCCGGGTCGCCCGGCGCCGCAGCCACAACCATCGAACAGCCTGCCGATCCAGGGTCGCCCCGATACCGTGCGCCAGACCCAGGAGCCGCGCCAGGGTTACTACCGCGACATCCCGCGCCGCAACGACGGCAATCAACATTGGGAGGCGGGCGGCCCCGGTTCACGTCCAGGCAACAACGACGGCGGCTACCACAATGGGCGTCCCGGTGATAATCGCTGGCCAGGTCGTCCCGATGGGCACGGCAACGGTTGGGGCCCCGGTCCGCAATATCGCCCGGGCTATATGGTGGATCGCTTTCCCGAGCGTAATTACCGTGTGCCTTACCGTGGTCAGGATTATTTCTTCTCCGGCGGCTACTGGTATCGCCCGCAAGGCCCGCGCTATGTGGTGGTGGCGCCGCCGTATGGCATTCGCGTGCATTACCTGCCGGACTACGCGCGCGAAGTGTGGGTGGGCAGCGCGCTGTTCTTCCTCGCGGCGGGTGCCTATTACACCTACGAAAGCAGTTCCCAGCAGTACGTGGTGGTGGAACCGCCGACCGCGGTACCGGCACCGCAGCCGGCGCCCCAGGGCAATGGCTATGACGTGGTGGCCTATCCCGCCAACGGCCAGTCACCGGCGCAGGTGCAGCAGGATGGTTACGACTGTTATCGCTGGGCTGTGCAGCAAAGTGGCTTTGACCCGCAAGCGGTCACCTACGCCCCGGACCCGGCAGTGGTGCAAACCTACCGCCAGGCCCAGGGCAACTGCTTGAGCAGTCGCGGCTACCAGGTGCAGTACTAGGCCTGGGCGCCGCTCACCACGTCCAACGGGTCGGCGTGTACCAGCACTTCGGCCCGTGGGTAGGCAGCGTGAATGGCATCGGCGGCCTGGTCGCTGATGCCGTGGGCGACAGACAGCGTCAACTCTCCCGGCAATTCCAGGTGCAACTGCACAAACCAGTGGTTGCCGGAGATCCGCGTGCGCAAGTCGTGGGCGCCCAGCACGCCGGGTACGCCACGGGCCAATTCCAGCATGTGCTGGCTGACGTCCGGCGGCAGTTCTTCGTCCATCAACACGGCAAAACTTTCCCGGGCGATCTGGATCGCGCTCCACAGAATGTAGGCCGCGATGCCCAGGCCAAACCAGGCGTCGATCTGATGGAAACCGAAACCGGCCAAGACCAGCGCAATCAAAATGCTGCCATTGAGCAGCAAGTCCGAGCGGTAGTGCAGCGAGTCGGCGCGCACGGCGCTTGAGCCGGTTTCCCGCACCACGTGGTGTTGCAGGACCAGCAGGGCCACGGTCAGCGCCAGGGACAAAATAATCACCCCAATGCTCAGCCACGGCGCCCCCACGGGCTCGGGATGCTTGATCCGTTCAAATGCCTGCAGCGCAATCAGCACCGCACTGCCGGCGATAAACAATGCCTGCGCCATACCGGCCAGCGACTCCGCCTTGCCATGCCCATAACGGTGATCGTCATCGGCCGGGCGCAGGGCGTAATGCACTGCCAGTAGGTTGAGCAGTGAGGTGACGCCATCGAGCAGTGAGTCGGTCAACCCGGCGAGCATGCTCACCGAGCCGCTGAGCCACCAGGCGATGCCCTTGGTCACAATCAGCACAGAGGCCACGCCAACCGAAGCGCGGGTGGCCAGGCGCAAGAGCCGGGCGTGTTCGGGACTGCTGGTCATAAGTGGATCAGATCCTTAGGCGGACGGTTGTAAGCCGAGGGCGGCCAGTTGTTGCACGCTGCCCTTGAACTGGATCATGCGCGGGTCGTCCAGCGGCAAGGTGCGGCCGGTTTCCTGCTGGATGATGGTCTGCAGCTTGGCCGTGTCGACCTTGCCGTCGGCGCCGATGGCTTGGTGCAGTTTCTCCGGGGCGACTTGTGCGGTCTTGCCCGGTTCGAAGTAGATCGCGCCGGTGGCGAAGTCGACGCCGAAGGCGATCAGGCCAGGGATCACGTAGAACAGCAGGCCCACGGCATCGAGCACGGCAATCGTCGGGTCGATCTTGCCGTCGATCTGGCCGCGGCGGTCAGGGTAGAAAATCGAACCGCAGGCCGTCAGTTGGCTCAGCAGCGTGACGGCGACGATACCGCCGATGACCCGGGAAGCGATACGCATGAGAAAAACTCCTGTCAGTTACTGTAGGAGCGAGCTTGCTCGCGAAAGACGTTAACGATACCGCGTGCTGCCTGAATGTGCGTGGTGCTCTGTGATTTTTCGCGAGCAGGCTCGCGCCTACGGGAGACCACCACCGGTATCCGACAGTTCGCCGTTATACTCGCCGCTCTGCTTTGGAGCCAGTATGAATTCGTTGCCGATCGATGATGTTTTACCCGCCTTGCGTGACGCCTTGGCGAATCGCCATGAAGCCGTGCTGGAAGCGCCGCCCGGCGCCGGTAAAACCACCCGCGTACCGTTAGCCTTGTTGAATGAGCCTTGGCTGGCCGGGCAGACCATCCTGATGCTCGAACCGCGACGCCTGGCCGCGCGCGCCGCCGCCGAGCGCCTGGCCAGCGAGCTGGGGGAAAAGGTCGGTGAAACCGTCGGTTATCGCATCCGCCTCGACAGTAAAGTCGGCCCCAACACGCGCATCGAAGTGGTTACCGAAGGCATCCTCACCCGCCGCCTGCAGGACGACCCGGCGCTGGACGGCGTGGGCCTGCTGATCTTCGACGAGTTCCACGAGCGCAGCCTCGACGCCGACCTGGCGCTGGCCCTGAGCCTGAATGGCCGCGACCTGTTTCGCGACGAGCAGCCGCTGAAAATCCTGCTGATGTCCGCCACCCTCGAAGGCGAACGCCTGGCCGCGTTGTTGGATGACGCGCCGATCCTGCGCAGCGAAGGGCGCATGTTCCCGGTGCAGATGCGCTGGGGGCGGCCGTACCAGGTCGGTGAGTTTATCGAGCCGCGCCTGGTGCAGACCATCCTCGACGCGCTGCAGGACGAAACCGGCAGCGTGCTGGTGTTCCTGCCCGGCCAGGCGGAGATCCGCCGGGTCAACCAGCAACTGGCGGACGCTCTGGGTGATCGCGCCGATGTACTGCTCTGCCCGCTGCATGGCGAACTCGACCTGAACGCCCAGCGTGCCGCCATCGACCCGGCGCCCGCCGGCAAGCGCAAAGTGGTGCTGGCTACCAACATCGCCGAGACCAGCCTGACCATCGATGGCGTGCGCGTGGTGATCGACGCCGGGCTGGCACGTGTGCCGCGTTTCGACCCCGGCAGCGGCATGACTCGCCTCGACACCCAGCGCATCTCCCGCGCCAGTGCCACCCAGCGTGCCGGTCGGGCCGGGCGCCTGGAGCCGGGCGTGTGTTATCGCCTGTGGTCCGAGGACCAGCACGAAGGCCTGGCCGCCTATGGCAGCGCGGAAATCCTCGCGGCCGACCTCGCCGGGCTGGCCTTGCAACTGGCGCGTTGGGGCGTTACGCCCGCGCAGTTGGTGTGGCTCGACGTGCCGCCCACTGCCGCGTATGCCCAGGCCCAGGACCTGCTGCAACGCCTTGGCGCCTTGAATGACGACAAACTGACCGCCCACGGCCAGAAGATGGCCGAGCTGCCGGCCCATCCGCGCATCGCCCATCTGTTGCTGCGTGGGCAGGATTTGGGGCTGGCGGCCACCGCGTGTGATGTCGCGGCGCTGTTGGGCGAGCGCGATATCCTGCGCGGGGGCGGGGCGGATTTGCACAGTCGCCTGGCGTTATTGTCCGGTGAAGAACGCGCACGCGGCACCCAGGGCGGTGTTCAGCGCGCCAAGCAGTTGGCCCGGCAATATCGCGGCTATTTGCGCGGCCAGGCGACCAAGCCGGTGGCCGACCCCGAACATCCGCGTTGGCTCGGTGCGCTGCTGGCGTTGGCGTATCCCGACCGCGTGGCCCAACAACGCCGCCCCGGCGGCGCCGAATACCGCCTGGCCAATGGCCGCGCCGCAGTCTTCGCCGAGGCTGACAGCCTGATGAAACAAGCCTGGCTGGTGATTGCCGACCTGGGCAGCCGCCAGGGCCAGCGCGAAGAACGCATCTACCTGGCGGCGGATTTTGATCCGACGCTGTTCGACACGGTGCTCGCCGAACAAGTGCGCAACGTCGATCAATTGGATTGGGACGAGCGCGAAGGCGTGCTGCGCGCCGAACGCCAACGCAAAGTCGGCGAACTGGTGCTCAGCCGCGAACCCCTCAGCGGCCTCGACGAAAATGCGCGCAGCCAGGCGCTGGTCAACCTGGTCCGGCGCAAAGGCCTGGAGCTGTTGCCCTGGACCCCGGAACTGCGCCAATGGCAGGCCCGCGTGAGGCTACTGCGCGAGCTCGACACCGGCAAAACCAGCGAATGGCCCGACGTCAGCGACAGCGCCTTACTCGCCAGCCTGGAACACTGGCTGATGCCCTACCTGGGCAAGGTCTCGCGCCTCAGCCATTTCGCCAACCTGGATATTTCCAGCTACCTGCACAACCTGTTGCCCTGGCCGCTACCCCAACGCCTGGACGAACTGGCGCCGCAGCATTTGAAGGTGCCGTCGGGCTCCTCGGTGCGTTTGGACTACAGCGAGCATCCGCCGATTCTGGCGGTGCGCCTGCAGGAATTGTTCGGCCTGGCGGATACACCGCGCATTGCCGGCGGGCGCCAGGTGGTCAAGTTGCACCTGTTATCACCGGCACGACGGCCGGTGCAGGTGACCCAGGATCTGGCGAACTTCTGGCGCAGTACCTACGCCGAGGTGAAGAAGGATCTGAAGGGGCGCTATCCCAAGCATTACTGGCCGGATGACCCGTTGGTGGCCGAGGCGACGGCGCGGATCAAACCCAGAAAGTAAGCGTGACAGCGATTCAAATGTGGGAGGGGCGGTTACTGCGCGGCCGGCAGCAGAAACCGTGCAATGACCGGCAAATGGTTGGAAATGCGCAACGTATCCGCCTGGCGCACCTTCGCCTCCACCCGCTTGATCCGCGAACTGTAGAACAGGTAATCGACGGTGCGATCCGGCCCGTCAAGGCTCGGGTCATTGGGAAAGTGCGTCAGCCACTTCTCACGATCAATCCCGCTGGATTCGCTGTTGCTCGGGATCATCGGGTATTTGTCCCACAGCAGATGCAGTTCGCTGTCTGGCGAATACTGCCCGCGTTTACCGGCATCCAGGCGCAGGAATTGCCCCAGTGGCAGCACATTGAAATCCCCGCCGATCAACCAGGGCGTCCCGCGGCCCTCGAATTTGTCGAGTAGTTTCACCGTGGCCTGGACTTGTTCCTGCACCGCACTACGACCCGGCTCGTCGCCTTCCAGACGGGTGTTGAGCACCGCCAGTTGGCCGCCGTCACTCAGCGGTAGGTAGGTCAGCAGCAACGCCGGTTTGGGTTGGAACTGACGGCTGATGAAGTTGGCGTGCGGCACGGGCAGTTGCAGGCGTTCGGCGTGTTCGATCTGGTAGCGACTGAGGGTCACCAGCTTGCGGCCGACGCTGCCAAAGATATGCAGGTTGGGGATAAAGTCGGCTTTCCAGTCGAACGCCTGGGCGCTGCAGGGGTAGAGGTCGGCCAGGCGCTCCTGGAGCAGCTTCACCTGGTCTTGGTAGTGGGACGGCTTGGCGCCTTCATCGAGTTCCTGCAACAGCAGGATGTCGGGCTGTTCGTCGCGAATCACCCGGGCCACCTCGTCGAGGCTGAAGGCCATGTCTTCGACGGTGGGGCGGTCGTCCGGGCCGCTGCCGTCGGCGGTGTCGTACCAGAACACGTAGTTCTTGCCGGCCAGGTACTGCACGTTCCAGGTCATCACCTTGAGCGCCTGCCCGGGCAGCAGGGTCGGCGCACGCGGCGCGATGCAGCTAACGGGCAGGGTTTGCTTGTCGGCGGGGCGCCAGGTCAGGCTGTAGATCAGGGCCGTCAGCAGGCCTGCAATAAGCAGCAGGCCCAGCAAGGTGATGCGCAAGAAACGGGTCATCGGCTCGGCTTATAGCGTGTCAGGAGTGGCCCCGAGCATATCACCGCACGTCGGCATCGCCACCGATCAGCATGAATAAACGGAACAGCACCACACTGGTAAACAGCTGCAGGAAGCTGTGCGCACTGTCGATCAGCACCCCCAGCAACGGCGCGGGCTCGGGATACGCCGCCATGCTGGCGCCTTTGAGCAGCCACAGCGGCGTCATTACGCACAGCAGGCACACCAGGATTCGCCAGAAATGCCCACGGGTCAGGCGTAAACTTTCCTTCATCGCCTGCAGTGCGGGCATACCGCGCAGCACCAGCAGGTACTCGGCAAACGCGAGCACCACCATCAGCCACAGGCCCGGTAGGAAATACAGCGACAGCCCGAGCAGTATCAGCAGCGTGCTCATCGCCGTCAGCAGGGCGAAGCGCGGCCACAGGGCCAGGGCCATGGCCCACACATCCTGGGTGCGCGGCGATTCGCCACGGGTGCGGGCGTCGAGAAACAGGATCAGCGCGCCGGTGTACAGCGGATACACCAGCAACCCCACTATCACGCTGTAGCCGGGGAATGCGTCCGGGCCGAGCGTATGGTCGAGCACCTGTTGCAGCAGGGCTTCGAGGATCACCAGCGGCAGGCATAGCTGGACGATGGCGCCCAGGTTGTGCCGGGTGAAGCGGAAGGAGTCGCGCAGTACGTCTAACGGATTCATCAGAGTCATCACAGGCCGAAAAAAGCAGGGGCACACTTTAACCGATAGGTGCCGTGAGCAAGCAAACGTAAACCTTGAGTAAAGACCATTGAAACAACTGGTAACACCCCCATAACTAGGAGGACCGGGCCTGATCACAGGCCGGACCATGATTTCTACCGGCAATCTAACGAGGTCGCCATGAACAGCGAAGAGCAAACCCTGATCGATGGACTGTTTTCACGGCTGCAACAAGCCGAAACGGATTCAGCCCCCCGCGACGCCCAGGCCGAAGCGCGGATCAAGGAGCATATGACGCGCCAACCGGCGGCCGGGTACTACATGACCCAGTCGATCCTGGTGCAGGAACACGCGCTCAAGAGTCTCGACGCGCAGAACAAGCAACAGGCGCAACAGATCCAGCAATTGCAGGATGAACTGCAGCGGGCCAAGTCCCAGGCGGCACAACCGGCGCCGAGCGGTGGTGGCTTTCTGTCGAGTATTTTTGGCGGCGGTCCCCGAGATACACAACCGACACAGAGCGCTCCGGCCTCTTCGGGCGGCGGCTGGCGTGAACCGGCACGGCCCGCTTTTGGACAGCCCGCGCCGCAACAAAACTACGCAGCGCCGCAGCAGAATTACCAACAGCCACAACAACCCGCCGCCCCAGTCGGCAGTGGTTTTCTCGGTGGCGCCCTGAAAACCGCCGCAGGCGTAGCCGGTGGCGTGATGCTGGCTCAAGGTATCAGCAGTCTGTTCAATCACAACTCGCAACAGCCGCAGGTTGTGGAAGAAATCATCCGTGAAGAGCCGGCGCCCGCCAGTGACAACGGCAACTGGGGCAACGATGACCAGAAATTCGCGGGCAATGATAGTTGGGGCAGCGACAACGCCTCGGACAGCTTCGCCGATAGCGATTCCTCTTCCTTCGACGACGACGATTCCTTCGTCTGACGCACCCAGGCCCGGGGCGCTTTGCCGCCCCGGGCTGATTTTTCCCGGAAACTTTCCCGTGACTGGCATACTGGCAACCTTTGCGGACCTTCGCGTCCGGGGTCCAAGCGGCAGTCATGGGGAAGTGCGGTGAAGAAAATTGCAGTGTTCGCCGATGTGCAAAACCTCTACTACACCGTGCGCCAGGCGTATGGCTGTCACTTCAACTACGCGGCCCTGTGGGCTGACATCAGCTCGCGCGGGCAGATCGTCGAGGCGTATGCCTATGCCATCGACCGTGGCGACAGCAAGCAGCAGCAATTCCAGCAGATCCTGCGCAACCTGGGCTTTACCGTGAAGCTCAAGCCCTACATCCAGCGCAGCGACGGCTCGGCCAAGGGCGACTGGGACGTGGGCATCACTATCGACATCATGGACGCCGCCGCTAACGTTGACGAAGTGGTGTTGGCGTCCGGCGACGGTGACTTCGACATGCTGCTCGACCGCATCATCCACAAGCATGGCGTCGAAGCCGTGGCCTACGGCGTACCGGGGCTGACGGCCAACTCACTGATACGCGCCGCCAGCCGCTACGTGCCGATCGAAGGCGCGTTGCTGCTCAAATAAGCGCTGCGGCTCAATAAATAAATGCTTAGACGGAGTTGGAACAGGTTTGGAACGTATAGCGGTCATCGACTTTGAAACCACCGGCATCACCCCGAGCAGCCACTGCCGGGCCACGGAAATCGCGGTGGTCATCCTTGAGCGCGGCCAAATCGTGGACCGTTACCAGAGCCTGATGAACGCAGGTGTGCGCGTGCCGGGCTTTATCGAACAGCTCACCGGCATCAGCAACGCCATGCTGCGCAGCGCGCCACCGGCCGAGCGGGTGATGAACGAAGTCAACGAGTTCGTCGGCACCACGCCGCTGCTGGCGCACAACGCCGCGTTCGACCAGAAGTTCTGGGACTTCGAACTGGGCCTGATCCGCCGCACCCGCCTGCAAAAATTCGCCTGCTCGCTGCTATTGGCCCGTCGCCTGATGCCTGCGGCGCCCAACCATAAACTCGGCACCCTCAACAGCTACGCCCAACTGCCCCACACCGGCCAGGCGCACCGGGCCATGGCGGATGCGGAGATGGCGGCTAACTTGACGGCGCACCTGGCCGAGCAACTGCGGCGTACCCATGGCTTGCGCGAGCTGTCCCATGACTTGTTGTGTTCGTTGCAGAAAGTGCCGGCGGCGAAGATCAATGAGCATTTGAAGAAGCATCGCGGGTTCTGAGCCCGAGCGCGCTTTCAAGAACAATGAAACTCCAAATGTGGGAGGGGGCTTGCCCCCGATAGCAGTGGATCAGTCAGCTTATGTGTAGCTGACCCACCGCAATCGGGGGCAAGTCGAATCGTCGCACCGCCCCTCCCACATTCGTTATGTGTGGTTCAACGAGGTTGCACACACTCCAGCGCCCGATCCACCACCCCCTTTGCCATTTCCACCAAATGCATCACCGCCCGTTGCTGCGCGTTCATCGCCTCTCCCGGCAAGTGCGCAGTTTTCACCGCGCAATGCAGCAAGTCCGCCGCATGGGCGAGGGCATCTTCGAGGCTCATGAAAGGGATTGGTCTTGCTGGCCATTGAAATAGCGGCTCTTTGTGGGGGGCTTTTATCCGCTGTTTGAATAGTCAGTAGGCTTCAACCTGCTGCCCCGTCGGACCTTTCTGTATTTCCCCTCCTCCCGTCAATCGCCTTTTGCTGCGATTTAACATCTTGCCCTTCATATACGAACAAGGACTACATCGGACGAGGCATTCCCTTCGTGGCTGCGGGGTTGGCTGTCTTTGATCTAATCAGTATTGGTAAGTGTGCCTATGAGGCAAGAAATGCAAAGTAATCTGACCCGAGCCGAGATCAGCGAAAAGGTCATTCAACTGTTCGTCGATATCATCGGCTTCATCGACCGCAGCCAGGTGACGGAGCAAACGGATTTCATCCATGACTTCAAGATCATCGATGACGATTTGACTTGCTTCGTCATGCAGATCAAGTGGCAATTCAAACTGCGCGCGACGCAGGCAGATTGGGATCACATCACCACCCTTGAGCAAATTGTCGACTTGATCGTTCAGCGTTCAAGTCTGCAGTGCGGCCTCTGACGCCATCGGGGGCAAGCCCCCTCCCACCTTAATAGATGAACACATTCAAAATGTGGGAGGGGCGGTGCTACGATTCGATTTGCCCCCGATGGCGCTGGATCAGCCACCACTTTTCCCATTCCCCTCCAACTGCCCCAACGGCACCCGCCGCTCTATCGCGCTCGACAAAATGATCGAGGTCTTGCTGAACCCGAACTTCGCTATCCGATTAATCAAACTCTCCAGCTCCGGCATCGAGCCCACTGCCGCTTGCATGATGACGCACGGGTCGCCGGTCACCCGGTGGCATTCGGTCAGTTCGGGGATTTCGGCCAGGGCGTCGTACACCTTCTGGCTGCCATGGTTGGTCAGGCGCAGTTCGATCACACACTGGATCGGCAAACCCACTTTGGACAGATCCACCTTGGCCTGGTAGCCGGTGATCACGCCGCTGGCTTCCAGCTTGGCCACGCGTTCGGCCACGGCGGGGGCGGAGAGGTTGACCGTGCGTGCGAGTTGCGCGAAGGAGGCGCGGCCGTCTTCGAGCAGGGCACTGAGGAGCATGCGGTCGTATTTGTCCATGAAAAGGCTCCAGCGCTAAGCGGCTTTCGAAAACATGGTTTATAGCCCTCATAACCATGCTTTGAAAAGTGTATGGGCGGTTTAAACAGGTTTTGTAACTTATGTTTATGCGCCTGCCTTTTTAGAATAAGCCTCTCTTTTTCTGCCGCAGAGCTGCCCAATGCCTGGCCCACGTCGCTTTCCCTTACCGTTGATCGCCGCCTTTTTTGCGTTGTACGTGATTTGGGGGTCTACCTACCTAGTGATCCGGATCGGTGTGGAGTACTGGCCGCCGCTGTTGCTGGCGGGGATTCGGTTTTGTACGGCGGGTGCGCTGATGTACGCGTTTTTGCGCTGGCGCGGGGTGCCGGCGCCGACGTGGGCGCAATGGAAAGCTGCCGGGATGATCGGGATTTTGCTGCTCACCTTCGGTAACGGTGGTGTCACATTGGCGGAGCATGCGGGCGTGTCGTCCGGGGTCGCCGCGCTGGCCGTGGCGACCGTGCCGCTGTTCACCTTGCTGTGTGGTTACTTCTGGGGCGCGCGCAATACCCGGCTGGAATGGGCGGGGGTGATTCTGGGCATTGTCGGCATCGCCATGCTCAACATGGGCAGCACATTGCAATCGAGTCCGATCGGCGCGGCCTTGCTGCTGTTTGCCGCTGCCTCGTGGGCGTTCGGTTCGGTGTGGAGCCGGCAACTGTCGCTGCCCCAGGGCGCCATGGCCAGTGCAGCGGAAATGCTGGTGGCCGGTGTGGCGCTGTTGATTGGCAGTGCGCTGTCCGGTGAGCACCTGCAAGCCATGCCGCCGCTGGAAGGCTGGCTGGCCCTGGCCTACCTGACGGTGTTCGGTTCGATCATTGCCTTCAACGCCTACATGTACCTGCTCAAGCACGTGCGCCCGGCGGCCGCGACCAGCTATGCGTATGTCAACCCGGCAGTGGCGGTGTTGTTGGGGATCGTGTTTGTCGGCGAGTCCATCGGTATCGAGGAGGCACTGGCCATGTTGGTGATCATCAGCGCCGTGCTGTTGATCAGCCTGCCCCAGTGGCGAAAGCCTGGGCCGAAAATAAGGTAAACTGCCGCGCATAACGCCTTTTTACCCGCTTAGGCGCTGAATTTTCCCTACGGTAAACACATGACTTTCGCCACACTTGGCCTGATCGAACCCTTGCAGCGCGCCCTTGAGACGCTCGGCTACCAGACCCCGACGCCGGTGCAGGCGCAAGCCATTCCGGCGGTGCTGGCCGGCCGCGACCTGATGGCCGCCGCCCAGACCGGCACCGGCAAGACCGCCGCTTTCGCCGTGCCGCTCTTGCAACTGCTGACCATGGAAGGGCCGAAAGTCGCTGCCAACTCGGCGCGTGCGCTGATCCTGTGCCCGACCCGCGAGCTGGCCGAGCAGGTTCACGCCAGCGTTGCTGAGTACGCCCAAAACCTGCCGCTCACCACCTACGCGGTGTACGGCGGCGTGAGCATCAACCCGCAGATGATGAAGCTGCGCAAAGGCGTCGACGTGCTGGTCGCCACGCCTGGCCGCCTGATCGACCTGTTTCGCCAGAACGCGCTGAAACTCAATCAACTGCAAACCCTGGTGCTCGACGAAGCCGACCGCATGCTCGACCTGGGCTTCTCCGAGGAGCTGGCGAATATTTACCGCATGCTGCCGAAAAAGCGCCAGACCCTGCTGTTCTCCGCGACCTTCTCCGATGAAATCCGCACGCTCGCCGGGCAAATGCTCAACGACCCGCTGAGCATCGAAGTCAGCCCGCGCAACGTCGCCGCCAATACCGTCAAGCAATGGGTGGTGCCGGTCGACAAGAAGCGCAAGCCGGAGCTGTTTGTCCACCTGATGCGCAAGGGCCGCTGGAAGCAGGTGCTGGTGTTCGCCAAGACCCGCAACGGCGTGGATGCGCTGGTGGATAAACTGCAGGGCTTGGGCATCAATGCAGACGGCATCCACGGCGACAAGCCACAGGCGACCCGCCAGCGTGCGCTGGACCGCTTCAAGTCAAGCGATGTGCAGATCCTGGTGGCCACCGACGTGGCGGCCCGTGGCCTGGATATCGAAGACCTGCCGCTGGTGGTCAACTTCGACCTGCCGATCGTGGCTGAGGACTACATCCACCGTATCGGCCGTACCGGCCGCGCGGGCAACACAGGCGAAGCGATTTCCCTGGTGTGTGCCGATGAAGTGAGCATGCTGTCGGCCATCGAGATGCTGACCCGTCAGACCTTGACCCGACATATGGAGCAGGATTTCGAACCGGAACACCGTGTGCCGGATACCGATGCCAGCGGGCAGGTGGTGAAGAAGCCGAAAAAGCCGAAGAAACCCAAGGCTTCCGGTGGTGGCGGTAAGCGCAACCTGGGCAAGTGGGTGGACAGTGGTGAGGTAGCGCCGGCGGAGCCGTCGATCAAGCCGGTGCGCAAGGTGCCGGTATTCAATACTGGGCCGCGTAAGAAGAAGTGATTTTGCGGCGTGGCTGATGGCCTCATCGGGGGCAAGCCCCCTCCCACATATTGATCGGGTTCACATAGTCAAAATGTGGGAGGGGGCTTGCCCCCGATGACGGACTTGAGTTCACCGCAAATCTGAAGTGTTCAACCATTCCAACATCCCCCGCCCGGCCGCTCTGCCACTGGCAAAACACCCCGTCAGCAAATACCCGCCGGTCGGCGCCTCCCAATCCAGCATCTCTCCCGCACAAAACACCCCCGGCAACTGCTTGAGCATCAACCGCTCATCCAGCGCCTCAAACGGCACGCCACCCGCCGTACTGATCGCTTCATCCATCGGCCGGGTCTGCACCAGGCTCAGGGGCAATGCCTTGATAGCCACAGCCAACTGCGCCGGGTCGTTGAAGTGTTCGGCGGGTGCCAGTTCGCGCAACAACGCCGCCTTCACCCCATCCAACCCCAACTGGCTGTGCAAATGCTTGCTCATCGAACGCGAGCCACGCGGTTTCGCCAGCGCGGCCTGGACCTTGTCCAGCGGCTTGCTCGGCAGCAGGTCGATATGCACCGTGGCCGCGCCCTCGCGATTGATCGCTTCACGGATCGGCGCCGACAGCGCATAGATCAGGCTGCCCTCGATGCCGGTGGCGGTGATCACGCACTCGCCCAGGCGTGGCTTGTCATCCCCCAGGCCAATGGCGACGTTTTTCAACGGCGCGCCGGCGAATTTGCTGACCATCAGTTCGCTCCAGGCCGACACCTCGAAGCCACAATTACTTGGCTGTAACGGCGCGCAGGGCACGCCTTTAGCTTCCAGCCGCTTGAGCCAGGTGCCGTCGGAGCCCAGGCGCGACCAACTGCCGCCGCCAAGGGCGAGCAGCACGGCGTCGCTGTGGATGGTTTTTTCGCCGTCCGGGCTGTGGATAAGTAAACCGCCGTCCGCGCTCCAGCCCAGCCAGCGATGGCGGGTGTGGATAACCACGCCGTGGTCGCGCAGGCGCTTGAGCCAGGCACGCAACAGCGGGGCGGCTTTCATGTCTGTAGGAAACACCCGGCCGGAGGTGCCGACAAAGGTCTCGATGCCCAGGCCATGAATCCATTCGCACAGCGCTTGCGCACCAAACGCACGCAGCAACGGCGCCATCTGCGGCGCACGTTCGGCGTAGCGTGACAGGAACGCCGGGTAAGCCTCGGAGTGGGTGATGTTCATGCCGCCCACGCCGGCCAGCAGGAACTTGCGCCCCACCGAGGGCATGCCGTCGTACACGTCCACCCGCAGGCCCGCCTGGCTCAGGACTTCAGCGGCCATCAGGCCGGCAGGGCCGCCGCCGATAATAGTGACGTGTTGAGCAGGGGTGTGAGGCATGGGCAGGGCTACGGTCGCGTGAATAGGCCGAGCATTCTACCCGAGGACGGCGCAAGTTCCTGATCAAAAAACGTACAGCTTCCTACAGGCTATGCAGTTACTGGCTTTCAACGCTTTACGCTCAAGTTATCCACAGGCCGTTCCACAGGCATTGTGGGTAACGCTCACACTTCAATGACAACCTGATGACGTCCACACCCGTTGCGCGCTGTGGTGCAGGATGCCGTGGCGGCGAGCCAGGGCCGGGCGATCTTTGCTGTAGCCGCCGCCGATCACGCCCACCACCGGAATGTCGCGACCCAGGCAATGGCGCATCACGCTTTCATCGCGGGCGGCGAGGCCTTCGTCTGTCAGCTTGAGGTAGCCGAGGGCGTCATCCTTATGCACGTCGACGCCCGCGTCGTACAGCACCAGGTCCGGCTGGTACAGCGGCAGCAGGTAGTTGAGCGCGTCGTCCACTACCTTGAGGTACTCGGCATCCCCCATGCCCATGGGCAGCGGGATGTCCCAGTCGCTCTGGGCCTTGCGCGCCGGGAAGTTCTTTTCGCAGTGCAGCGACACGGTGATCGCGTCTGGCGTGTCATGGAGGATACGTGCAGTGCCGTCGCCCTGGTGGACGTCGCAGTCGAAGATCAGCACGCGGTTGACCCGGCCGCTGGCCAGCAGGTATTGGCTGATCACGGCCAGGTCATTGAAGATGCAAAAGCCCGCCGGGTAGTCGTAGTGGGCGTGATGGGTGCCGCCCGCCAGGTGGCAGGCCAGGCCGTGTTCCAGTGCCTGTTCCGCCGCCAGGATCGAACCGCCCACCGCACGCACGGTACGCCGCGCCAGGGCTTCGCTCCAGGGCAGGCCGAGGCGCCGTTGGTCTTCGCGGGACAACTCGCCGCTCATGTAGCGTTCGATATACCCAGGTTCATGGGCCAGGGCCAGAATCTCTGCCGGGCACAGCGCTGGGCGCAGTAATTGGCTGTCCTGGGTCAGCCCGGTGGACACCAAGTGGTCACGCAACAGGCGGAACTTGTCCATAGGGAAGCGGTGGTCCGCCGGGAATTCGGGGCTGTAGTCATCGTGATAGATCAATGGCAAAGGCATGGGATTTTCTGACGGGAACCTGCGACGGATCTTAACAGCGCGGTACACTCACGCACATGGCAAGGGAGGGGGACCCATGGAGCCGATACTGGAATTGGAAAGCGCACGCCTGGTGTTGCGCCAATGGCGCGATGCCGACCTGACGGAGTTTGCGCACATGTGCGCCGACCCGCAGGTGATGCGTTATTTTCCGGCCCAATTGGACCGCCTGGAAAGCGCCGCATTGATCGGCCGGATTCGTGGGCATTTCGCCGAATACGGCTTTGGCCTGTGGGCCTTGCAGCGCAAGGACAACGGCGCATTTATCGGCCTGACCGGGTTGCAGAATGTCAGCTTTGAAGTCGGCTTCACCCCTGCGGTGGAAATCGGCTGGCGCCTGGCTCGCGAGCATTGGGGCCTGGGGTATGCCAGCGAGGCGGCATGGACCGCGTTGCGCTGTGGTTTCGACCGCTTGCAACTGGACGAAATCGTCGCCTTCACCACCCAAACCAATCTGCCATCACAAAAAGTCATGCAAGCCATCGGGATGCATTACGATCCCCTGGCAGATTTTGAACACCCCAAGGTCGCAGTTGATGACCCGCTGCGCCCGCATGTTTTGTACCGCATCACCCGCGCCCAATGGTTGGACACGCTGCACGGATAAGCAGCCCGGAATGCCCCATAGATTGTAGGAGTTGCTCTATGAGCCAAGTATTGGAAGATCTGGTGGACTTGCTGACCCTGGAGCCGATCGAGGAAAACCTCTTTCGCGGCCGCAGCCAGGACCTGGGTTTTCGCCAACTGTTCGGCGGGCAAGTGCTCGGTCAGTCGCTGTCGGCTGCCAGCCAGACCGTAGAGCCCGAGCGGCACGTGCATTCCCTGCACGGTTATTTTCTGCGCCCCGGCGATGCGGCATTGCCGGTGGTGTATTCGGTGGACCGCGTGCGCGATGGTGGCAGCTTCAGCACGCGCCGCGTGACAGCGATCCAGAAGGGCCAGCCGATTTTTACCTGCAGCGCATCGTTCCAGTACGACGAAGCCGGCTTCGAACACCAGACCAGCATGCCGGAGGTGGTCGGCCCGGAAAACCTGCCGTCGGAGTTGGAGCTGACCAAGCAGCGCGCCCACCTGATCCCCGAGCACATGCGCGACAAGTTGCTGTGCCCCAAGCCGATCGAAGTGCGCCCGGTGACCGAAACAGACCCGTTCAACCCGCAGCCGTCCGACCCGGTCAAGTACGTGTGGTTCCGCGCCGACGGTGCCCTGGCCGACACGCCGGCGCTGCATAAATACCTGCTGGCCTACGCCTCGGACTTCGGCCTGCTGACCACGTCGCTGCTGCCCCATGGCAAGACCGTATGGCAGAAAGACATGCAGGTCGCCAGCCTCGACCACGCGCTGTGGTTCCACGCCGACCTGCGCGCCGATGACTGGTTGCTCTACGCCATGGACAGCCCATGGGCCGGCAATTCCCGTGGTTTCTCCCGGGGCAGCGTGTACAACCGCGCCGGGCAACTGGTGGCCTCGGTCACCCAGGAAGGCCTGATCCGCCACCGCAAGGATTGGGCATGAGCCTGGCGGACATTAAACATTGGGTGTTCGACATGGACGGCACGCTCACGGTGGCCGTGCATGACTTTGCGGCGATTCGCGTGGCCCTGGGGATACCGCCCGAGGACGACATCCTCAGCCACCTCGCGGCGTTGCCGGCGGATGTCGCGGCGGCCAAACACGCCTGGTTGCTTGAGCATGAGCGCGAGCTGGCGCTGGGTTCGGTTGCGGCGCAAGGCGCGGTGGAACTGGTGCGGGAATTGGCCGGGCGCGGTTGTCGCCTGGGCATCCTGACCCGCAATGCGCGGGAGCTGGCGCATATCACCCTGGAAGCGATTGGTCTGGTGGACTGCTTTGCCGCCGAGGATGTGTTGGGGCGTGATGATGCGCCTCCGAAGCCTGATCCGGGTGGCTTGCTCAAACTGGCGGCAGCCTGGGATGTATCGCCCAGTACGATGGTGATGGTGGGGGATTACCGCTTTGACCTGGATTGCGGCCGCGCCGCAGGCACGCGGACCGTGTTGGTCAACCTGCCGGAGAACCCGTGGCCCGAGTTGGCCGACTGGCATGCCGAGGATTGCACGGTATTGCGCCGGATGATCCAGCCCGGGCAATAGAGATCAAATGTGGGAGGGGGCAAGCCCCCTCCCACATTTTGAGCTGGTTTCTTCAGTTAATACTGGGAAAACAGTACGTTCTGGCCCTCGGGCGAGGTGAACATCCCATCCCCGTTATGCCCAACCCCCGGCACTTCCACCAGCTTCTGGGTCAGTTGCGGATGGCGTTGCTTGAGGGCGTCAAAGTAGTTGTGCCCACGAATCAGGCGATACGCGCCCTGGGTCTCGGCTTCACAGCTTTTATCCAGCGCGGGGTGGTTCGGGTCGGTGTCCTGCTGGCCGAGCAGGTAGGTGATGTCACGCGACACATAGGCCTGCTCCAGTTGCTCGGCGCTTTGCCCCTTGGCATAGGCGGGCAGGTGCTGCATGCCGTACTTCCAGTCATTGAAACCTGGGCAGTCGGCGACCTTGAACGGCACTGGGCGCTGCGGGCTGAAGTAGGCGTAGGACGACGGGTTGGCCACTACAAAACGCAGGCGGATACCCTCGGTGTGCAGGGTCGGATGGTCGTGGCCGGTAAGGGCGAAGCGTTGCACCACCTGGCCACCGCCGGAATGGCCGGCCACCACAATCTCTCTCAGCGCCGGAAATAGCCTGCGGTTACCCAGGTGCTTGATGATCTGGTCGAGCGCGCCGAAGGAGCTGACAGCGCCCGGCTCCACCGAGGGCTCGCCGGCCATCCAGTCATTGCCCTTCCAGCGCAGAAGTTGATTGTCCAGGTGATTGCGTTTCACATCGGACTGATTCAGAAACTGCGGCGCGATCACCAGCGTCGTACCGCCAACTCCTGCCTGTTCGGCGGCGTCTTCACCGCTCTGCAGGTAGGTTTGTGCGTTGCGCAGGCGACCATGCACGATGATCAACGCACGCGTGACGTTGGGCAGCGGTTTACCCCAATCCTGGCTCAAGCCGAGGCTGAGGTCGCCGGCATCCAGGTGAAAGCGCTCGGGACTGACCACCTTGACCCCGTGCTCGGCGGCCCAGGCGGGGGCGCAACAGGTGACCAACAAACCCAGCAGCATGCCCAAGCGCGTATTCATCTAAAGACTCTTGGCGGTAAAGGTGTCGCATTGAGTGATCTGGCCTTGGGCAAAGCCGGTCTTGAACCAGCGCACCCGCTGCGCCGAGGTGCCGTGGGTAAACGAGTCCGGCACGACGCGGCCCTGGCCCTGTTGCTGCAAACGGTCATCGCCAATCGCGTTGGCCGCATTCAGCGCTTCCTCAATATCACCGGGCTCCAGCCAGTTCAGGCGTTTTTGCGCACGGTAGGCCCACACCCCGGCAAAGCAGTCGGCTTGCAGCTCCTGGCGCACCAGCAGGCCGCCGTCGCCTTGCATCTGCCGGCCTTGCTGGCGCGCAGCCTGGATCTTCGAGGAGATGCCGAGCAAGGTCTGCACGTGGTGCCCGACTTCGTGGGCGATCACGTAGGCCTGGGCAAAATCGCCAGCGGCCTTGAACCGTTGTGACATTTCCCGGAAGAAATCCAGGTCCAGGTACACCTGCTGATCCGCCGGGCAATAGAACGGGCCGCTGGCGGAAGTGGCGCCACCGCAGGCGGAATTGACCCGGCCGCGGAACAGAATCAGCTGCGGGTTCTTGTAGGCCAAGCCGTTTTCCTTGAACACCTGGCCCCAGGTGTCTTCGGTATCGCCCAATACCGCGCGGACAAAGTCGACTTGCTCATCATTGGCCGGCGGCGCCTGGCGCGATGGGGTGCTCACCGAGGGCGCCTGGTCCATCTGGCCGGTCAATTGGCCGAGGATCTGCAGCGGGTCCTGGCCGGTCAACCAGCCGATGCCGACGATCAACACAATCGCGGTCAGGCTCAGGCCCTTGCCGCCGCCAAAGCGCATACCACCGCCGCCGCCACTGTCATCGCGGGCATCCACCACGTTGTCGCTGCGTCGGCCTTTTTTCCATAGCATGGGGCAATCCTCTGTGTGCTAACCGTGATTGATTATGGTCGTGATTAACGGCAATAGCCTTCGCCGGTGGCGACGATCAGGCAGTCTTTTTTATCCGCCAGCCATTTCAACCCGGTCGCCGCACCGTCACCGGCGCGCAGCCGTTGCGGGCCGTCCGGGCGGGTGAACGCGATGCCGTCTTCAGCCGCTTCACCTTTAAAGGTGCCGGCGGCGTCGGCGTCGAGGCCGTACTGCATGGTCAGAAGGTAGTGGCCACGGCCGATGCTGTCGTCCTTGGCGATGGTCAGGTGCAAGCCTTCGACGCCGATCCATTTGCCGACCCAGTTGTCGGTGGGTGGGGTTTGCGGCACCAGGGTCGCTTGCACGGAAGGCGGCGCCGGTTTTGCGGGTGCCTTGGACTCTTGGTTACACGCGGCGAGCAGGGCAAGGGCAGACAGAAGAAAGACAGTTTTTTTCATAGCGGCAAGGCCTTGGTTAAAAAGTGTGCAACGCAGGGGCGAACGTGCAGCGTTGGACTCGATTGCGGTGATTTAGTGCGCTGTTCGCACGGTGTTTGGTTATGCTCTTGGGGCAGACGCATGCCCGGCTGCTAGATTACCGGGTTGAGTACCACCGCGTTCAGCCAGCCACGCAAGAGAATTCAATGACTGTCAGCACCCCCCTTTCCGGCGTCAACCATCCCTTCAAAGGCATTTTGCTGATTGTGGTGGCGACTTTCCTGTTCTCCAGCCACGACGCCTTGTCCAAATACCTGGCCGGGTTCTACCCGATCGTGATGGTGGTGTGGGCGCGTTACCTGGTGCATACCTTGCTGATGGCCGGGATTTTCCTGCCGCAATCAGGCTTGCGCGTGCTGCGCAGCAAGCGGCCGGGGATGCAGGTAGTGCGGGCCTTTTGCCTGCTGGGCACCAGCCTGTTTTTTACCGCTGCGCTGCATTACATCCCGCTGGCGGAAGCTACGGCGGTGAACTTCCTCGCGCCGATTCTGGTGACGGCGCTGTCGGTGCCCCTGCTCGGTGAGCATGTCACGCGTGGCCAATGGCTGGCGGTGATCTGCGGGTTTGTCGGGGTGCTGGTGATCATCCACCCGGGCGGTGAATTGTTCACCCCGGCGGTGCTGCTGCCGCTGTGCTCGGCCCTGTTCTTCTGCTTCTACCAACTGCTCACGCGCATCCTCAGCCAATACGACACGCCCACCACCAGTAACTTCTTCGCCGGCCTGTGCAATACCTTGGTGATGAGTGCGATGGTGCCGTTCTTCTGGCAAGTGCCGACCCTGTGGCACGGCGTGTTGATGCTGGCGTTGGGCACCTGCGGGATGACCGCGCACTTGATGCTGACCCAGGCCTTCCGCTTTGCGGCACCGGCCTTGCTGGCGCCGTTCGGCTATTGCCAGATCGTGTTCGCGGGGTTGTTGGGCTGGCTGGTGTTTGCGCATACCCCCGACTTGACCACGGTGGTCGGCATCGGGGTGATCTGCATGAGCGGGTTGGCCGCTGCCTGGCAGCAGCGGCGGCGCTGAATCAGGCGTCGACTGTAGGAATCTTGCGCGGCGCCATGAAGTACATCCAGGTCAGCGCGATGAAGTACATCGCCGGGATCAGGGTGAACAGCACGGTGTAGTTGTTGTTCGTCACGGTCAGGATGTGGCCGACGATCTGGGTCATGAACATGCCGCCGATGGCCGCGCACATGCCGCCGAAGCCAAACACCGTGCTCATCATGTGCTTGGGCGTGTAGTCCATCACCAGGCTCCAGATGTTGGCGGTCCAGGCCTGGTGCGCACCAATCGCCAGGGAGATGGCGAACACCGCGACCCACAACTGGCTGGAACCGGCGGCCAAGATCACGCCGACGATGCAGCAGGCGAACAGCAGCATCGACAGCAGCCGCGCCTTGATCGGGTTCAACCCGCGGCCGATCAGGAACGACGACAGAATCCCACCCCCCACACTGCCGAAGTCGGCGGTCAGGTAAATGATGATCAGCGGGATACCCATCTGGGTCACGTTGATGCCCAGGTTGTATTGCTGGTTCAAGAACGGCGGCAGCCAGTACAGGTAGAACCAGAACACTGGCGCGGTCAGCGAGTAGGCGATGGCGAAGGCCCAAGTGCCGCGCATGCGCAGGATACGGCTGAAGGGGACGCGGGGCTGTTCCGGTTCGACTTCCCGTTGCACGTAGTCCAATTCGGATTGCTTAACCGTTGGATGGTCTTCCGGGTTGTAGTACTTCAAGCCCCAGAACAGCAGCCAGATGCCACCGAGTGCCGACATGCACAGGAACGCCGCCTGCCAGCCCCACACATGCAGGATCAACGGCAGCAGCATCGGCGTCATCATCGCGCCGACGTTGGTGCCGGCGTTGAAGATGCCGGTGGCCACTGCGCGTTCGCCGGCAGGGAACCACAGGCGGGTGGTCTTGACGCAGGCCGGGTAGTTGGCGGCTTCGGTCAGCCCGAGGATAAAGCGGCAGACCATGAAGCCGACGGCCGAGGTGGCCAGGCCGTGGGCGCCGGTGGCCACGCTCCACAGCAGTACCGCGCAGAAGAACACGCGCTTGACTCCCACGCGGTCGATCAGCCGGCCTTGCAGCACAAAGCCAATCGCATAGCCGACCTGGAACCAGAAGTTGATGTTGGCGTAGTCCATCGCCGTCCAGCTCATTTCTTTGGCAAGGATCGGTTGCATCACGCCCAGGGCGGCGCGGTCGATGTAGTTGAGCGTGGTGGCGAAGAACACCAGGGCCAGCATGCCCCAGCGGGTTTTGCCGACGGCCAGTGCGCCGCGAATCTTGTCGCCGATGCCGGCATGCGGGTTGGCCGGGCGCGCAGCCAGGACGGAGTTTTGCGAAGGCATGAGGTTTTACCCGTTTTTTGGAATTTTTAGGGTGTGTTCTGGGTTTTATTTTGGACGTTGCTACGGGAACGATGGTGCGCAGTGGCTAAAAAATCGTCAATTCGCCGATGGCCATTGTGTTCGATAATCGCCCTAAAAACTAACTGGTTCGTACATTTGAATTGCTGTGTGTAGGCTGGGGGCGAATAATTTACTGTAAATAACAACTGCCGGGAGTCGCCCCATGCAACGTTCCATCGCCACTGTTTCCTTGAGCGGCACCCTGCCAGAAAAGCTCGAAGCCATTGCCGCCGCCGGGTTTGATGGGGTTGAGATCTTCGAGAACGACCTATTGTATTACGATGGCAGCCCACGGGAAGTCAGGCAAATATGCACTGACTTGGGCCTAGCCATCACCTTGTTTCAGCCGTTCCGCGACTTTGAAGGCTGCCGCCGCGACCGCCTGGCACGTAACCTGGAGCGCGCCGAGCGTAAGTTCGACCTGATGCAGGAGCTGGGCACCGACCTGGTGCTGGTGTGCAGCAATGCCTCGGCCGATTGCGTGGGCGATGAACGTATTTTGCTCGATGACCTCAGCCTGCTCGCCGAACACGCCGGCCGCCGTGGCTTGCGCATCGGCTATGAAGCGCTGGCCTGGGGCCGGCATGTGAACACCTGGCAGCAGGTGTGGAACCTGGTGCGCCAGGTCGATCATCCGAGCCTTGGGGTGTTGCTCGACAGCTTCCATACCCTGTCGCTCAAGGGCGACCCGAGTGCTATCGCCGAGATTCCCGGCGACAAGATTTTCTTTGTGCAAATGGCCGACGCACCGATCCTGGCCATGGACGTGCTGGAGTGGAGCCGTCACTTCCGCTGCTTCCCCGGCCAGGGCGAATTCGACCTGGCGGGCTTTCTCGCGCCGATCATCAAGAGCGGTTATACCGGGCCGTTGTCCCTGGAGATCTTCAACGACGGCTTCCGCGCCGCACCAACCCGAGCCAACGCGGCGGATGGCTTGCGCTCGCTGCTCTACCTGGAAGAGAAAACCCGCCAGCGCCTGGCGCATGAACAGCCTGCCGTGCCGCTGGAGATCCTCTTCGACACCCCGCCCGCCAGCGAATACGACGGTATTGAATTCCTTGAATTTGCCGTGGACGAAAACCTCGGCGCCAAGCTGACGCAATGGCTGGAGCGCCTGGGCTTCGCCAAGGTCGGCCAGCATCGTTCCAAGAGCGTCAGCCTGTTGCGCCAGGGTGATATCAACCTGATCCTCAACTGCGAACCGTATTCTTTCGCCCACAACTTTTTCGAGGCCCACGGGCCGTCGTTGTGTGCCACGGCGATTCGGGTCAAGGACAGCGCCAAGGCCCTGCAGCGGGCGGTGGCCTACAAGGGCCAGCCTTATCGTGGCCTGGTCGGGCCGAATGAGTTGGAATTGGCGGCGGTGCGCGCGCCGGACGGCAGCCTGATTTATCTGGTGGACCCAAGCGAAGGCGTATACGACACCGATTTCAATCTGCAACCGAGCGCTGCCTCCAGTGGTGGGCTTTTGCGCATCGACCACATGGCGATGGCCTTGCCCGCCGACAGCCTCGACAGCTGGGTGCTGTTCTACAAGAGCCTGCTGGATTTCGAAGCCGATGACGAAGTGGTGCTGCCTGATCCGTATGGCCTGGTGAAAAGCCGTGCGCTGCGTAGCCGCTGCAGCTCGATTCGCCTGCCGCTGAATATTTCCGAGAACCGCAACACCGCGATTTCCCACGCACTGTCGAGCTATCGAGGCTCGGGTGTGCATCACATTGCCTTCGACTGCGCGGATATTTTCGCCGAGGTGCGCCGGGCCAAGGAGGCGGGCGTGCCGTTGCTGGATATCCCGCTCAACTACTATGACGACCTGGCGGCGCGCTTTGATTTCGACGATGAGTTCCTCAGCGAGCTGGCGTACTACAACGTGCTGTACGACCGTGACGCCCAGGGCGGTGAGTTGTTTCATGTGTACACCGAGCCGTTCGAGGGGCGTTTTTTCTTCGAGATCATCCAGCGCAAGAATGGCTATGCCGGCTACGGCGCGGCCAACGTGGCGGTGCGCCTGGCGGCGATGGCCAAGTCGCGCAGTGGTGCGGTACGCCAGGCACGGTTATGACCGCGGGCCTGGTGCTTCCTTCGGGGAACGCTGCGGCCCATAATCGCGGCCTGCACAATAAAAACCGGCCGTGAGCGCACCATGACCTTGACTCCCGATCTCTCCGCAGTGTCAGACGCACCGCGCAAGAGTCGTAAGAACAACCCGGAAAAGACCCGCGAAAACATACTGCAAGAAGCCATTGTCGAGTTTGTTCAGCAGGGTCTCTCCGGCGCTCGCGTGGATGCGATCGCCGAGCGTATCCACACCTCGAAACGCATGATCTATTACTACTTCGGCAGCAAGGAGCAGTTGTACGTCGAGGTGCTGGAGAAGCTCTACGGCGATATCCGCAACACTGAAACACGCATGAACCTCACGGCCCTGGAACCGCGCGAAGCGATCCGTCGGCTGGTGGAGTTCACCTTCGATCACCACGACCGGAACGTGGATTTCGTGCGTATCGTCAGCATCGAAAATATCCACAATGCCGAGTACGTGAAGCGCTCCGATTCGATCAAGGCGATGAACAGCAACATTCTGGATGCGTTGGGCACGACCTTGCGCCGTGGCGCCGAGATGGGGCTGTTCCGTGCGGGGCTGGTGCCGCTGGACGTTCACCTGCTGATCAACTCATTCTGTTTTTACCGCGTATCCAACCGCCATACGTTCAGTGAGATTTTTCAGACCGACCTGTCGGATGAGGTGGTTAAACAGCGGCATCGCGAGATGATTTGTGAGTCGGTGTTGCGTTACCTGCAGGCCTGAGGCTGGTGCGGACTCAATGTGGGAGGGAGCTCGCTCCCACATTTGGATGCGGTTTTGGCCGTCAGGTGTTCATGCTCTGGAAGTGCGCCAACATCCGGTGTGCATCCGGCACCACGCCACTGAACAATTCAAACGCTTTCACCGCTTGAAACACCGCCATGTTGCCGCCATTCAGGGTGCGGCAACCCAAGGCGTGGGCGTTACGCAGCAGTTCGGTTTCCAGGGGGAAATACACGATTTCCGCGACCCACAGTTCAGCGCGTAACAGCGCGGCGGGCACCGGCATGCCCGGCAGCTTGGCCATGCCCATCGGCGTGGTGTTCACCAGGCCGTCGGCCTCGGCCATGGCGTTTTCCAGATCGTTGCCAACCTGGGCGCGCCCGTTACCGAAACGTCGGGCGAGGTTATCCACCAGGTCGCGGGCGCGGCTGGCGTCCACGTCGAAAATACTCAAGCGTTCAACGCCCTCTGCCAGCAGCGCATGAGCCACAGCCGCGCCTGCACCGCCGGCGCCCATCTGCACCACGCGTTGGCGTGCCACGTCATTCAGGTTACGGCGAAAGCCTTCGGCAAACCCCAGGCAGTCAGTGTTATGGCCGATGCGTTTGCCATCCTTGAACACCACGGTGTTGACCGCGCCAATGCCCCTGGCCTCGTCGGACAATTCATCGAGTAAAGGCAGGATCGCCTGCTTGCACGGGTAAGTAATGTTCAACCCGGTGAAGTTCATCTGCTCGGCGGCCTGCAGGAGGTCGGGCAGGGCATTGATGTCCAGGTGCAGCGGTTCCAGGTCGATCAGGCGATACAAGTAGCGCAGGCCTTGGGCGTCACCTTCCTGTTCATGCAGGGCGGGCGTGCGGGAAGCCTGGATGCCGGCGCCGATCAGGCCGGCGAGGATGCGCGGTTTCATCGGGCTCATCCTTTCACCGTGCGGCTGAAATGTTCCAGGGCCAGGTGATAACCGTGGCTGCCAAATCCGGCGAGTACCGCCTTGGCGATGGGCGACACGAACGAGTGATGACGAAACGCCTCGCGCGCATGCACGTTGGATAAATGCACCTCGATCACCGGCACTTCACTGGCCACCAGCGCATCGCGAATCGCCACCGAGGTGTGGGTCCAGGCCGCCGGGTTGATCACGATACCGGCGCAGCGGGCGCGGGCGCCGTGGATCCAGTCGAGTAATTCGCCTTCATGGTTGGTCTGGCGGAACTCGATCCTCAGCCCCAGTTGCTCGGCGCTGCGGCCGCACAGGGCAGCGATGTCGGCCAGGGTTTCGTGGCCATAGGTGGCAGGCTCACGGGTGCCGAGCAGGTTGAGGTTGGGGCCGTTGAGCACCAGCACGATGGGCGGCATAAGGGGGTCTCCACAGTTATTGTTCGTTGTGGGGATAAAATGTACTGGATAGTTAATTTGGTCAATCGATGGCGGTAGATGTGTTCGATTATCGAACCGTTAATCAGTGAGACCGGGCATTTCCAGGTGCTGCCATGAGTCGTTACAAGACCGTATTCGACGGTTTGCCCGCTGTTACTACGCTGTGAAAAACGCCCTGATCAAGGAGCCGGTTGTCGGGTGATGTATGGAAAAGTGTTACCCGACAGAAAATAACCTAACTGATGGGTTACGATGAAAATAGGCACTTACAAAGGACATGTGATTGCGGTGTTTCTCAGGGATGAGCATTGCCCGCCTCACGTGCATGTCAGGGGAAAGCAATGGGATGCGCGCTTTCGCTTCAGCTTTCTGGATGGGCGAGTGGAGCTTTGGGATGTAGACCCCGAACGGCGGCGGCCACCCCGTGGGATTCTGGAAGGCATTCGCCAGGCGTTAATGCAGCGACACGTCCTGGCTCGTGTACGAAGGATCTGGTGGGAAAAACTGCAAACGGTTTGCCTGGAGAACCACTCCTGGGATTGGGACGCCGATGAGGTGGTGCCGGGGTTGGTCATTCGGCGTGGTGTGTATGTGATTGCAAACGCCCGGCACGATGTGGCGAGGCAGCGAACCCTTTTGAATCTGGTCAGGGCGCCAGATTGTGTGGAGATTGATCTATGAAAATCGTAAAAGCCAAAACCTTGCCCAATGTACCGATCACTGAAGCCGATATCGATAAGGCCATAGTGCGGGGGCGCAAACTGAAGCGTTTGTACGCCAATGCTTGCTCGGTGCGTTACGAGGATGACTGCATCTCCATCGGCTTCAGCGACGACAGTCGCATCATGTTACCGGTGGTCGGTCTCCCGGAGTTCGAAGGGTTTTCCGCGCAGGACTTTCAGCAACTGGAGGTCGGTTTTGGCGGCAAGGCGCTGTGCTGTGAAGCCCGCGACCTGCAGGTTTCCATCACCGGCCTGATTGCGACCAGCCAGCCCTTGATGGAGTTGGCCGTGAGCCTGGTGGCGTCGCACAACGGTCGTAAAAGCAGCGCGGCCAAATCCGCCGCCGCCCGAGCCAATGGCAAGAAGGGCGGTCGGCCACGCAAGGAACCGTGAGGGGAGTTATCGACGGGTCAACAGCACCCCGGACTCCATATGGTGCGTCCACGGGAACTGGTCGAACAACGCGCATTGGGTGATCCGATGCGTGTCATGCAGTTGTGCAATGTTCGCCGCCAGGGTTTCCGGGTTGCAGGAGATATAGAGGATGTTGTCGAAGCGTCGGGTCAGTTCGCAGGTGTCCGGGTCCATGCCGGCGCGCGGCGGGTCGACGAAGACGCTGCCGAACTCGTAGCTTTTCAGGTCGATGCCGTGCAGGCGGCGGAACGGACGCACTTCATTGAGCGCTTCGGTGAGTTCTTCGGCGGAGAGGCGCACCAGGGTGACGTTATCCACTGCGTTTTCATCGAGGTTGCTCAAGGCGGCATTCACCGAGGTCTTGCTGATCTCGGTGGCGAGCACGTTGCGCACGCGGGTCGCCAGCGGCAGGGTGAAGTTGCCGTTGCCGCAGTACAGCTCCAGCAGATCATCCGGGCGATCGCCGAGTGCTTCGTATGCCCAGTTGAGCATCTTCTGGTTCACCGTGCCGTTGGGCTGGGTGAAGGCGCCTTCGGGTTGACGGTAGCTGAAGGTACGGCCACCGACGTCGAGTTTTTCCACCACATAGTCGTGGCCGATCACATCGCGCTTGCCCTTGGAGCGGCCGATGATGCTCACGTTCAAGTCGGCCGCAAGCTGGTTCGCGGCGGTGTGCCAGTGCTCGTCTAGCGGGCGGTGATAACACAGGGTGATCATCGCGTCGCCGGCCAGGGTGGTCAGGAACTCCACCTGGAACAGCTTGTGGCTCAGGGCGGCGCTGGCTTGCCAGGCGGCCTTGAGCTGCGGCATCAACTGGTTGATGCGCTGGCTGGCGATGGGGAACTCGTCGATCAGGATCGGCGTGCGCTTGTCGTCCTGGGAGAACATCGCGTAGTGGCGTTCACCGCCTTCGCGCCACAGGCGGAACTCCGCGCGCAGGCGGAAGTTCTGCAGGGGCGAGTCGAAGACCTGGGGCTGCGGCGCGTCGAACGGTGCCAGCAGGTCACGCAAGCGCGTGACCTTGTCTTGCAGTTGAGCGGTGTAGCGTGTGGCGTCAAAAGTCATGCGTTGAACCAGCCCAGCTTGATCACAAACAGAATCGACAGAATCACCAGTGCCGGGTTCAGCTCACGGTAGCGGCCCGAAAGCAGCTTGATGGCGGTCCAGGCGATGAAACCGAAGGCGATGCCGTTGGCGATGGAGTAAGTGAAGGGCATCGCCAGGGCGGTGATCACCACCGGCGCTGCAACAGTAATGTCATCCCAGTCGATTTCCGCCAGGCCTGAGGTCATCAGTACCGCGACGAACAGCAACGCCGGTGCGGTGGCGAAGGCCGGTACGCTGGAGGCCAGTGGCGAGAAGAACAGCGCCAGCAGGAACAGGATCGCGACCACGACAGCGGTCAAACCGGTGCGGCCACCGGCACTCACGCCAGCGGCGGACTCGATGTAGCTGGTGGTGGTCGAGGTGCCCAGCAGCGAACCGGCCATGGCGGCGGTGCTGTCGGCGATCAGCGCACGGCCCATTTTCGGCATGTGGCCATCCTTGCTCATCAGCCCGGCGCGCTTGGCCACGCCGATCAGGGTGCCGGAGTTGTCGAACAGGTCGACGAACAGGAACGCGAAGATCACGCTGACCAGGCCGATGTCCAACGCGCCTTTGATATCCAGTTGCAGGAAGGTCGGGGCCAGGGACGGTGGCATGGACATCACGCCGCCGAACTCCGTGACGCCTAGCAGGATGGACACGATGGTCACGGCCAGGATGCCGATCAATACCGCGCCTCGTACCGCCAGGGCTTCCAGCGCAACGATCAGCATGAAGCCCAGGATGGCCAGGATAGGCGCCGGTTTTGTCAGGTCGCCCAAGCCCACCAGGGTATTAGGGTTACCGATCACGATTCCGGCGTTGTGCAGGGCGATCAGCGCCAGGAACAGGCCGATACCGGCAGCAATCGCCGAGCGCAGGGGCAGGGGGATGCTGTTGATGATCCATTCACGGATGCGGAAGATCGACAGAATGAAGAACAGCACCGCCGAAATGAACACCGCCCCCAGCGCTACTTGCCAGGTATGGCCCATGTGCAGGACCACGGTGTAGGTAAAGAAGGCGTTGAGGCCCATGCCCGGCGCCAGCGCGATCGGGTAGTTGGCGATCAAGCCCATCACGGTCGAACCGATGGCTGCGGCCAGGCAGGTCGCGACAAACACCGCGCCCTTGTCCATGCCGGTCTCGCCGAGGATGCTCGGGTTCACGAACAAAATGTAGGCCATGGCCAGGAATGTCGTGATGCCCGCGAGGATCTCGGTGCGCACGTTCGTGTTGTGTGCTTTGAGTTGAAACAGCTTTTCCAGCATGCCTGCTCCCTGTGACGCTATGTTGCGTCGTGATTTGTTGACCTCTAAGTCAAAGCACAAATTGCGCCAAGCGCCTGTGGCTTCAGAGAGGATCGGAAAAAGCGGCGCATCATACCAGCAGCCGAGCCCGTGTGGCGCACGGGGTTGGCTTTGTGACGCATGGCTGTGAATCATGGCCTTGAGGCATACTGCGCCGATGTTTAATTCAGGGTCATCGACAGCATGAAAATAGCCAACGCGTGGAGTCTAGCTCTGATCGCTTGTATCAGCTTGTGGCTAGGCGCGGCACCGGCGTGGGGCGCGACTGCACCGGCCTTGAGCGAGGTGCGGGTGTTCAAGGTCGAGTCGACGAGGTGTGTGGAAACGATTCCGGAGCGCTCGCAGAGCACGCAGATGTGTACGCACCGTGGGCCCACCCAGGTGTCGGTGATGGAAGTCGGCCTGGGCAACAACCCGATGGGCCGCTTCAATGGCGCCGAACTCAGCGGGCAACGCACTGCGGTGTGCCAGGTCGGTAGCGTCAGCCAGGCCTGCAATGGCGCGGGCACGCTGATGGGCTACATCTATGTGTTCGACCTGAACGTCGCCGCCCCAGGCTGGTTCGAATACAGCAACACGTCGATCAACGCGCCGCGAAATACCTTGAAAACCCAGCTCAATATCCGCTGATCAATGGCCTTGAACGCCACGGATATCCGGCCGTGAGGTTCAGACTGTGGTTTCGTCCACTGGCACATGCATGCGGTCGCGGTTGGCCAGGGTCGGGAACAGTTTGATCCACGCCCCGGTCACCAGCAGCGTGCCGATCCCGCCCATGACCACGGCGGGCACGGTGCCGAACCAGTGGGCGGTGATCCCGGACTCGAACTCGCCCAGTTGATTCGACGCGCCAATAAACAGGCCGTTGACCGCACTGACCCGCCCGCGCATGTCGTCCGGTGTCTCCAATTGCACGAAAGAGGCGCGGATCACCATGCTGATCATGTCCGCCGCGCCCAGCACCACCAGCACCGCCAGGGAAAACCAGAACGAGGTGGACAGGCCGAAGGCGATGGTCGCCACGCCGAACACACCGACGGCGGTAAACATCACGCGGCCCACGTGCCGGTCGACCGAAAAGCGCGCCAGCCACAACGACATCAGTAACGCGCCGACTGCCGGCGCCGAACGCAACAGGCCCAGGCCCCAGGCGCCGGTCAGCAGGATGTCCTTGGCGAACACCGGCAGCAACGCGGTGGCACCGCCGAGCAACACGGCGAACAGGTCGAGGGAAATTGCCCCGAGGATGTCCGGGCGGCTGCGAATAAAGCGAATCCCGGCCAGCAGTGAGTCCATCGTGGCCTTGGCTTTATTCAGCGGGGTCTGGCGGGCGGGCAGGTTGAGGGTCAGCACGCAAGCAATGAGGTACAGCACCACGGTTGGGCCATACACCCACACGCTGCCAAACGCATAAAGCAAACCGCCGAGGGCCGGGGCGACGATGGTTGCCAGTTGCTGGGCCGATTGCGATGAGGCCACGGCCCGTGGGAACAGGGCGCTGGGTACGATGCTTGGGAGCAGCGCTTGAGTGGTGGGCATTTCAAAGGAGCGTGCGGCGCCGAGCACGAAGGCGAGGATAAAGATCATCTCGCGGGTCACGTGGCCGGTCAGGCCGCCAATGGCCAGGGACAAGGCAATCAGCGCCTGTACGGTCTGGCAGATGGCCGCCACCTTGCGCCGCTCATAGCGGTCGGCCACATGCCCGGTGTGCAGCATGAACAGCACGCGGGGGACGAACTCCACCAGACCGACCAGGCCCAAATCCAGCACATTGCCGGTCAGTTGATAGAGGTTCCAGCCGATGGCCACGGTGAGCATCTGGAAGCCGCTGGCGGTGAAGATCCGCGCCAGCCAGAACGCGATGAAAGGGCGGTGGTGGCGTAACAGCAGCGCGGGTTCACTGGGCATCGGGCGTTCGGGTCAAAGCGGGAGGGGGATTCGAGATTAGCATCAAGCTGTAACAAACAGTTGCAGAAACTGTGCTGAGGCAAGCTGTCACGCGGCAAAAGACCACACAGGTCAATCGCCAAAATGGGACTACTCTTTTGACTGTGATTGATCCAGATCAAAGCTATTTCAGGATTTGTTCTGGCGGCCGCAAGGCCTGATTCCCTACGTGGTTGGTAAAAAAAGAAACGAATTGAAATTCGCCACACTCCATATCCGTGGGGGCAGTGGATGCGGCCTCCAGCCAGCATTCGGTATTACCTGACAGAGGAAGACTTATGTTCGGTTTGGAGGCGCTAGATCTCGCCCGAATTCAGTTCGCGTTCACCATCTCGTTCCACATCCTGTTCCCGGCGATCACCATCGGCTTGGCGAGTTACCTTGCGGTGCTAGAAGGCTTGTGGCTCAAGACCCATAACGACACCTACCGTGACCTCTACCATTTCTGGTCGAAGATCTTTGCCGTCAACTTCGGCATGGGCGTGGTCTCCGGCTTGGTCATGGCTTACCAGTTTGGCACCAACTGGAGCCGCTTCTCAGACTTCGCCGGCTCCGTCACCGGGCCGCTGCTGACGTATGAAGTGCTCACGGCCTTCTTCCTTGAGGCCGGTTTCCTCGGCGTGATGCTCTTCGGCTGGAACAAGGTGGGGCGCAAGCTGCACTTCTTCGCGACCGTGATGGTGGCCGTCGGCACGCTGATTTCCACCTTCTGGATTCTCGCCTCCAACAGCTGGATGCAGACGCCCCAGGGCTTTGAAATCATCGACGGCCGCGTGATCCCTACGGACTGGCTGGCCGTGATCTTCAACCCCTCGTTCCCTTACCGCCTGATGCACATGGCCACGGCGGCGTTTGTGGCGACGGCGTTCTTCGTCGGTTCCTCCGCGGCCTGGCATTTGTTGCGCGGCAAGGACAACCCGGCCATCCGCAAGATGTTGTCGATGGCCATGTGGATGGCGCTGATCGTCGCGCCTATCCAGGCGGTGATCGGTGACTTCCACGGCCTCAACACCCTGGAGCACCAGCCGGCGAAAATCGCCGCGATTGAAGGCCACTGGGAAAACATCGGCAACGAGCCGACGCCGCTGATCCTGTTCGGCTGGCCCGACATGAAGGCGGAAAAAACCAAGTACGCGATGGAAATCCCTTACCTCGGCAGCCTGATCCTGACCCACTCCCTGGACAAACAGGTGCCGGCGCTCAAGGACTTCCCGCCTGAGGATCGCCCCAACTCGACCATCGTGTTCTGGTCGTTCCGGGTCATGGTCGGCCTGGGTTTGCTGATGATCTTCACCGGCCTGTTCAGCCTCTGGCTGCGCCGGGGCGGCAAGATGTACACGTCGAGGCCGTTCCTGTACCTGGCGTTGTGGATGGGCCCGTCCGGCCTGATCGCGATTCTCGCCGGCTGGTTCACCACCGAGATCGGCCGCCAGCCGTGGGTGGTCTACGGGCTGATGCGCACGGCGGATGCGTCCTCCGGGCATAGCCTGGTGCAGATGAGCATCACCCTGGTGCTGTTCGTGGTGGTGTACTTCACGCTGTTCGGCGCCGGGTTGGGCTACATGATGCGCCTGGTGCGCAAAGGCCCGGTGATCCACGAAGGCATCGAGCCTACCCACGGTGGCCCAGGCCAGAAACGCACACCGGCGCGTCCGTTGTCGGCGGCCGATGACGGACGCGATGACAATCACGTCGACATCCAGCACAAGGGGAATTGAGATGGGTATTGATCTTCCGCTGATCTGGGCCGTGATCATCATCTTCGGCATCATGATGTACGTGGTCATGGACGGCTTTGACCTGGGCATCGGCATCCTCTTTCCGTTTATCCCCGGCAAGACTGACCGTGACGTGATGATGAACACCGTCGCTCCGGTCTGGGACGGTAACGAAACCTGGCTGGTACTCGGCGGCGCGGCGTTGTTCGGCGCCTTCCCGCTGGCTTACTCGGTGGTGCTGTCGGCCTTGTACCTGCCGCTGATGCTGATGCTGATCGGGCTGATCTTTCGCGGCGTGGCCTTCGAGTTCCGCTTCAAGGCCAAGGACCACAAGCGTCACCTGTGGGACAAGGCGTTCATCGGTGGTTCGTTGGCGGCCACCTTCTTCCAAGGCGTGGCGCTGGGGGCGTTCATCGACGGTATCCCGGTGGTCGATCGCCAGTTTGCCGGTGGTTCACTGGATTGGGCGACGCCGTTCACGATGTTCTGCGGCGTGGCGCTGATCGTGGCCTACGCGTTGCTCGGTTGCACCTGGCTGATCATGAAGACCGAAGGCAAGTTGCAGGAGCAGATGCACGACCTGGCGCGGCCATTGGCCTTTGTGGTGCTGGCGGTGATCGGTATCGTGAGTATCTGGACGCCGTTGTCGCACCCGGAAATCGCCTCGCGCTGGTTCACCCTGCCGAACCTGTTCTGGTTCCTGCCGGTGCCTATCCTGGTGCTGGTGACCATGTACGGGCTGATCCGCGCCGTGGCGCGTAACGCACACTACACGCCGTTCCTGCTGACGCTGGTGCTGATCTTCCTCGGCTACAGCGGCCTGGGTATCAGCCTGTGGCCGAACATCATCCCGCCATCGGTGTCGATCTGGGACGCCGCCGCGCCGCCGCAAAGCCAGGGCTTCATGCTGGTGGGCACGTTGTTCATCATCCCGTTCATTCTGGGCTACACCTTCTGGAGCTACTACGTGTTCCGCGGCAAGGTTACCCACGAAGACGGTTATCACTAGGAGGGTCGTTTCATGTCCGGCAAACCTTCATTGCACGAGATTGAACAGGCCGAGAAACAGCCACTGTGGCGGCGCCTTGGCTGGTTGGCGATGATCTGGAGCGGCAGCGTGCTGGCCCTGTTCGTCGTGGCCAGCCTGATGCGCCTGTTCATGAGCGCGGCCGGCCTGACCACGCACTGATATCCCATCCCGTTGCCTTGCGGCACGGTTTTTTGACCCTGCCCCTTCTTTGGAGGGGGCGGGGTCTTTTTTTATTTGCGCGCTTTGAGAATCACGAACTTGGGCGTGGCGGCCACTTGCTCGACGCCACGGAACAGTCGCGCCAACTTGCTGTGATAGCCCAGGTGACGGTTGCCGACTATATAGAGGGCGCCGCCGACCACCAGCGCCTCGCGCGCCTGCTGGAACATGCGCCAGGCGAGGAAGTCGCCAACCACCTGCTGCTGGTGGAACGGTGGATTGCACAGCACCACCTCCAACGATTGCGGCGCCTGGCCGGCCAGGCCATCGTCGGCGCGGACGATGACCTCGCGATCACCCAGTGCGGTTTGCCAGTTCTCGGCGGCCGATTGCACGGCCATGTAGGACTCGTCCACCAAGGTGTAGTGCGCGTCCGGGTTCTGCAGGGCGCTGGCAATCGCGAGTACGCCATTGCCGCAACCCAGGTCGGCAACCCGCGCACTGCCAAGGCCTGTGGGCAAGTGCGGGAGGAATGCGCGGGTGCCGATGTCCAGGCCTTCGCGGCAGAACACGTTGGCGTGGTTGAGCAGGGTGATGACCGGTGTGTCCAGGGCGTAACGGGTGGGGTAGGGCGAGACGGCGGCCGGTCGATCCCCGACGGTGGCAATTAACAGCCGCGCTTTTTTGACCGCCAGGGACGCGTGCATCGGCCCGATGTACTGCTCCAGCAACTCACCGGCCGCCCGTGGCAGATGCTTGACCATCGCTGCGGCGATGACTTCAGCGCCCGGCGCCAGTTGGCCCTGCAGGCGGATCAACTGTTCTTCGAGCAGCGCCAGGGTTTTCGGCACGCGGATCAGTACCCGGTCGAACGGCCCACGTGGCACCCGGCTGGCAGGCATGAACGGCACGGCATCAAACGTCTTGCCGTTGCGCACCAGGTTTTTTTCCAGGCCTTGGGCGGCGAGAAACGAGTCGCCGCTGGACGTTACCTGCACATGGCCTTCAAGGCTGGCGGCCAATGCGCCAAAGCTGTCGTTCAGCACCAGCACGCGGGTCGCGGCGTTCGGTTGCTGCTCGGCCAGGTAGCTGAGCAGGTACTCGTCGGCGGCGTCGAACGCTTGCAGCGGATCGTTGTGCTGCTCGGGTTGGCGGATCAGATCGAGCTGGGCGAACGGGCTTTCAAGCAGGGGCATGGAGGGGGAGGCTCTGGGTAGTCGATGAGTGTTCGGCGGGTTGCATGGGGACCGGCGCAACCGTCTGAGTGAACTGCGAGGCGGCACCGTGGGGGGCTGCGTCAACACTCAGCGTTGGCCGTAAATGTTACTTTTTTTTCGCAAGGATTACATGCGGTGATTCCGCGCCGGTTAAAACAAACCCGCCTTCGAGGCGCAGAGTACGGCAGCGATCTTATTGTTGACTCCCAGCTTCCTGAAACAACTGGCGAGGTGAAAGCCAATCGTGCGCTCCGACAGGCACAGGATGCGGGCGATGTCTGAAGCGGTCTTGCCCAGAGCGGACCATTTGAGGATTTCTGTTTCCCGTGGGGTCAAGGTGTTGGGCGTCGCTGCGCCGGGGCTTTCGGCGTATTTTTGCGCGACCACCGCATGCATGGCATGGCAGAGCCACAATACCTGGCCGGCCTTTTCGTACAGCTCTTGCGGGCTGACCTCACCCTTACCGCGTCCCAGGGTCAGCATGCTGAACACCCCCTGGAAGTCGTGGACCGACTGGGTCCAACCCAGATGGACGCCAGAAGACTGGGCCAGTTCCCATAAGTTCGGCGCGGCGCCGAACACTTTTTCCTCCCAGACAATTGGCAATACGCAACGTTTGCAGTGGGTGACAACCGGGTCTATATCGAAGAAGTGGGCCTGGTCATACAGTGTGTTCCATTCATTTGGGTAGTTATTGAGGCAAATCGGTTTGTTTGGGTGTCTGGGTCGTTGAGCGCTCATCGTAAAGGAACAGAATTGGAAGCCGAGTTCGTATGTTTGATTGATGACCATTTCAAATACGCTGGTGATCTTGTCCTCGCCCTCCAGCTTGGGGAGTCGTGTATTGCGCCAGTTGACCATCTGTAACTCTCCATGGTTTTCTTTGTGACTTGGGTACGTCCTGGCCCCCAACGTTGCACGGAATGAAGTGTAGGATATCGGTTACATTTGCAGATGAAATTTTCGCTCTTGTACCGAGTGTTTTAATAGTTTTTCAATCAAGCATTAGTTCGCTATGCAAGTGCCGGTGTTTTTTTTCCAGATTTTTTAATGGGTTGTGATGCCTGTAACGCTCAACTAACAAAGACGCTGCGTGCCAATGTAATGGCGCGACGTGGGGTAATAGCGAAATGATTAAGGGTGAAATCAAAGTGCTATTATTTTGGCAAACGCTGAGTGGCTAAACGATATTACTGCCGACTGTAGGTGTTTCCGCGCGTGACTTTGGGGGACACTAGGGCACCTGTAGAACGGAGCTCCCCATGACGGTCAGTGCTGAGAAATTTACCCGCCAGACCCTGCTCGACGTGCAATCGCTGACGCCCAGCCTCTTCACCCTGCGCACCACCCGTGACCCGGGCTTCCGGTTTACCGCCGGCCAGTTCGTGCGCCTGGGAGTGACCAAGGCCGATGGCAGCACGGTATGGCGCGCGTACTCTGTGGTGTCGTCACCGTTTGATGAGTATCTGGATTTCTTCTCGATTGTGGTGCCCGGCGGCGAGTTCACCAGCGAGCTGAGCCGCTTGCGCGTGGGCGATACGCTGATGGTCGAGCGCCAGGCCACAGGCTTCCTGACCCTGAACCGGTTTGTCGACGGCCGTGACCTGTGGCTGCTGGGCACCGGCACCGGGGTGGCGCCGTTCCTGTCGATCCTGCAGGACTTTGAGGTCTGGGAAAAATTCGAGCGCATCATCCTCGTGTACAGCGCCCGAGAGGCCAGGGAGCTGGCCTATCAGTCGCTGATCCAGGGGCTGGGGCAGCGTGAGTACCTGGCCGAGTACGCCCACAAGCTGACCTATCTGCCGCTGGTCACCCGCGAGCAGCATCCCGGCGCCCTGCATGGGCGCATTACCACCCTGATCGAGAATGGCGAATTGGAGCGCGCAGCCGGCGTCGAGCTGACCCCGGAGCATTCGCGCGTGATGATTTGCGGCAACCCGCAGATGATCGACGACACCCGCCAATTGCTCAAACAACGCGATATGCAATTGAGCCTGTCCCGGCGCCCAGGCCAGGTGGCGGTGGAAAACTACTGGTAACAAAAAGGCGCCCCTGGAGGCGCCTTCTTTCAAACCGATACGGCTTACAGCGGCTTTTCGTTCTGTGCCTTTAGCAGGTCACGGATTTCACCCAGCAACACTTCTTCCTTGCTCGGCGTCGGCGGCAGGCTTGGGGCCACCGCTTCTTCGCGCTTCAGGCGGTTGATGGCCTTCACACCCATGAAGATCGCAAACGCGACGATCAGGAAGTCGATCACGCTCTGGATGAACTTGCCGTAGGCCAGTACGACCGCCGGGACATCGCCCTGGGCAGCCTTGAGCGTCACGGCCAAATCAGCGAAGTCGACACCGCCGATCAACAGACCGATCGGTGGCATCACCACGTCGCCTACAAACGATGAAACAATTTTGCCGAAGGCGGCGCCGATGATAATACCGACGGCCATGTCGACCACATTACCTTTGACCGCGAAGGCCTTGAACTCACTGATCACGCCCATAGGTTATTCCTTGTTACAGATGAGAAGGGTGGAGCTCAGTGTAAGTCAGTCGTAGCGGGCTTGCCTGACACGACTGTTAACACTGTTGGCTTTTATCGACACATTAAATCGTAAATAGTTTGCAAAGTGCCACCAGTCGCGCGCGAATTACCCATAATTTCAGTGGGTTACCAGATTATTTTCTCAATCGCCTCGGTGGTGTTTTTCTATTTATCTTCTGACTCGCGGGTCACTAGCCTCTGGCAAGCACAACTGAATGTGCATTCAAAAAACCAGAGGAAACCTCGATGAATACCCCCATGAACCGCGCGCCTGTTCTGGTGCGACATGCGCTGGTGCTGGCGACCGTCAGCCTGCTTTCCCTGTCTGTGCAAGCCGCCAACCTGACCCGCGATAACGGCGCCGCCGTCGGTGACAACCAGAACTCGCAAACCGCCGGCGCCAACGGCCCGGTGCTGCTGCAAGACGTGCAACTGATTCAGAAACTGCAACGCTTTGACCGCGAACGCATCCCCGAGCGCGTGGTACATGCCCGTGGCACCGGCGCCCACGGCACGTTTACCGTCACCGATAACCTCAGCGACTTGACCAAGGCCAAAGTCTTCGCCGCCGGTGAAGCAACCCCGGTATTCGTGCGGTTCTCGGCGGTGGTACACGGCAACCACTCCCCGGAAACCCTGCGCGACCCTCGCGGTTTCGCCACCAAGTTCTACACCGCCGACGGCAACTGGGACTTGGTCGGCAACAACTTCCCGACGTTCTTTATCCGCGATGCCATCAAGTTCCCGGACATGGTCCACGCCTTCAAGCCGGACCCACGCACTAACCTGGATGATGACTCGCGTCGTTTCGACTTCTTCTCTCATGTTCCCGAAGCCACCCGCACACTGACCGAGCTGTACTCCGACGCCGGCACGCCGGCCAGTTACCGTGAAATGGACGGCAATGGCGTACATGCCTACAAGTTGATCAACGCCAAGGGCGAAGTGCATTACGTCAAGTTCCACTGGAAGAGCCTGCAAGGCATCAAGAATCTTGATCCCAAGCAAGTCACTGAGGTGCAGGGCCGTGACTACAGTCATATGACGAATGACTTGGTCACGCATATCAACAAGGGCGACTTCCCCAAGTGGGACTTGTACGTGCAAGTGCTCAAACCTGAGGAGCTGGCCAAGTTCGATTTCGACCCGTTGGACGCCACCAAGATCTGGCCCAATGTTCCCGAGCGCAAAGTCGGGCAGATGGTGTTGAACCGCAACCCGGCCAATGTCTTCCAGGAAACCGAGCAAGTAGCCATGGCCCCGGCCAACCTGGTGCCGGGCATCGAGCCGTCGGAAGATCGCCTGCTGCAAGGTCGGGTGTTCTCCTATGCCGACACGCAGATGTACCGCCTGGGCGCCAACGCCCTGCAACTGCCGATCAACGCGCCACGGGTCAGCGTTAACAACGGCAACCAGGACGGCGCGATGAATCTCGGCAAAACCACCACCGGTGTGAACTACCAGCCAAGCCGCCTGCTGCCACGCGAAGAGCCGCAAACCGCGCGTTACAGCCAGTCGCCGCTGGCGGGCAGCACCCAGCAGGCGAAGATCCAGCGTGAGCAGAACTTCAAGCAGGCTGGTGATCTGTATCGCTCCTACAGCAAGAAGGAACGTCAGGACTTGATCGATAACTTCGGCGGCTCCCTGGCCACCACCGACGACGAGAGCAAGCACATCATCCTGTCGTTCCTCTATAAAGCCGACCCGGAATACGGCACCGGCGTGACCAAGGTCGCCAAGGGTGACCTGGCTCGCGTGAAAGCGCTGGCACAAAAACTCACCGACTAACCCCACCCCCCCTGTAGGAGCGAGCTTGCTCGCGAAGATCTGCCAGGCAACGCGTGCATCCAGGATGCACGCGTCATCGTTGACGTTTTTCGCAAGCAAGCTCGCTCCTACAAGGGTTTTGTAGAGGAGTTGAATCAATGCGTACCTTCATCGGGGCGCTGCTGGCCTGCTGGTCGCTGAGCGGGGTTGCCGGGCAGCCTGCGCCCAATGACGCAGCCGCGCTCAAGGCGCAATTGCAAGGCTACTATTTCGATGCCGCACGTCGCGGCGACCTGCCCATGCTCGATACCTTCATCGACGCCGGCTTCCCCCTCAATACCCAGGACGACAAGGGCTACACCGCACTGATCCTCGCCGCCTACCACGGTGAAAGCGCCTACGTTGAGCGTCTGCTCGCCGCCGGCGCCGACGCCTGCGTGCAGGACAAGCGCGGCAACACCGCACTGATGGGCGCGATCTTCAAGGGTGAACTGAACATCGCCCGGCGCTTGCTGGCCACCGCCTGCAACGCCGATCAACGCAACGGCGCCGGGCAGACCGCCGCCATGTACGCAGGGCTGTTCAAGCGCCTCGAACTGCTCGACGAGTTGAAAGCCAAAGGCGCCGACCTGAATGCCGAAGACCCGATCGGCAACAGTGCTTCACGGTTGGCCAGCGGTGAAATCCGGACCCCGGCGCCGCGCTGAGCTATCATCGCGGTTTTTCGGTTGGAGGTTCTCAAATGGCAAAGGCCAAGCGCATGTACGGCTGCACCGAGTGCGGCGCGACCTTTCCCAAGTGGGCCGGCCAGTGTACCGAGTGCGGGGCGTGGAACACCCTCACCGAAACCATGATCGAAAGCGGCGGCGCTGCGGCCCCGAGCGGCCGCGCCGGCTGGACCGGGCAACAGGCGCAGATCAAGACCCTGGCCGAAGTCAGCGTCGAGGAAGTCCCGCGTTTCTCCACCGCCTCCGGTGAACTCGACCGGGTGCTGGGCGGCGGCCTGGTGGACGGCTCGGTGGTACTGATCGGCGGCGACCCCGGTATCGGCAAGTCGACCATCCTGTTGCAAACCTTGTGCAGCATCGCCAGCCGCATGCCGGCGCTGTACGTCACCGGCGAAGAATCCCAGCAACAAGTGGCCATGCGCGCACGCCGCCTGGGCCTGCCCCAGGATCAACTGCGGGTGATGACCGAAACCTGCATCGAAAGCATCATCGCCACCGCGCGGATCGAAAAGCCCAAGGTCATGGTGATCGACTCGATCCAGACGATTTTCACCGAGCAACTGCAATCGGCCCCGGGCGGCGTGTCCCAGGTGCGTGAGAGCGCGGCGCTGTTGGTGCGTTATGCCAAGCAGAGCGGCACGGCGATCTTTCTGGTCGGTCACGTGACCAAGGAAGGCGCGCTGGCCGGGCCACGGGTGTTGGAGCACATGGTCGACACCGTGCTGTATTTCGAAGGCGAATCCGATGGCCGTTTACGCTTGCTGCGCGCCGTGAAGAACCGCTTCGGCGCGGTGAACGAGCTGGGCGTATTCGCCATGACCGACCGCGGGCTGAAAGAAGTTTCCAACCCCTCGGCGATTTTTCTGACCCGTGCCCAGGAGGAAGTCCCAGGCAGTGTGGTGATGGCGACGTGGGAAGGCACCCGGCCGATGCTGGTGGAAGTGCAGGCGCTGGTGGACGACAGTCATTTGGCCAACCCGCGCCGGGTGACCCTGGGCCTGGACCAGAACCGCCTGGCGATGCTGCTTGCGGTACTCCACCGCCACGGCGGTATCCCGACCCATGACCAGGACGTGTTCCTTAACGTGGTGGGTGGGGTCAAGGTGCTGGAGACCGCGTCCGACCTGGCGTTGATGGCGGCGGTGATGTCCAGCCTGCGCAACCGGCCGCTGCCCCACGACCTGTTGGTGTTTGGCGAAGTCGGCCTGTCGGGCGAAGTGCGCCCGGTGCCCAGTGGTCAGGAGCGTTTGAAGGAAGCGGCCAAGCACGGCTTCAAACGCGCGATCGTGCCCAAGGGCAACGCGCCGAAGGAAGCGCCGCCGGGGTTGCAGGTGATTGCGGTGACGCGGCTGGAGCAGGCGTTGGATGCACTTTTCGAGTAGCAGGCACCGCCCCTCCTACAGGGGGTCAGAGCTCCAGCAACGCGCCCAACTGCCGCTCCAGTTCTTCCTGATCGCCCAGATTCAACTCGACCAAACGGCGCAAATGGCTGATCGACTCCAGACTGATGTGCTCACACTCAAACCCCAGTTGACCAGGTTGGTCGTGGGTCAGCCTGACCTGCATCTGCACATCGGTAGTGGCGTCCAGGTGGATATCCACATGGAACGACTCAGTGCCGATGCCGAGCCAGGGTGTCGGTCTCAGCACCAGCAAGCCCTTCAGCGATAAATCCACCAACTGCACCGGCCATTCCTGACCGTTTTGCCGGAGTTTGGTCTTGGCATCAAAGGCGATCCGGCGAAAACGACGGCGATCAGACGCATGTTCGGTCATGGTGAAACCCTCTGTGGATGAAGGGATTGTAGCCTTGCGCCATTATTGAGGCTTTATTTCTGCTTTTTTTGCCATGGGAAGGCTCTAGACCAACGTAGGGGGCTGGCCTTTAAGGCCAGTAGCGCTAAACTCGAGCTGGTTGTCCTTTCTGTCCACCCTGGCTGGAATACAAAAAAATGAAAAATAATAATAGCCTGCTACGCCACTTACCCTGGCTGGTACTGGCCATAGTAGGTGCGTGCGCTCTAGGCGTAGTGGCCTTGCGCCGCGGCGAAGCGATCAATGCCTTGTGGATCGTGGTCGCAGCAGTGGCGATCTATCTGGTCGCCTATCGTTACTACAGTCTGTTCATCGCCAACAACGTGATGCAGCTCGATCCACGACGGGCCACCCCCGCAGTGGTCAATAACGACGGTCTGGACTACGTGCCGACCAACAAACACATTCTTTTCGGTCACCACTTTGCGGCGATTGCCGGTGCAGGCCCCTTGGTCGGCCCGGTGCTGGCGGCGCAAATGGGTTATCTGCCCGGCACCCTGTGGCTGATCGCCGGGGTGGTGCTGGCCGGTGCGGTGCAGGACTTCATGGTCCTGTTCCTGTCCACCCGTCGTAACGGCCGTTCCCTGGGGGATATGGTTCGCGAAGAGATGGGCCGCATTCCGGGGACCATCGCGCTGTTCGGCTGCTTCCTGATCATGATCATCATCCTCGCGGTGTTGGCGCTGATCGTGGTCAAGGCCCTGGCCGAGAGCCCGTGGGGCATCTTCACGGTGATGGCGACCATCCCGATCGCGATGTTCATGGGCATCTACATGCGCTACATCCGCCCGGGCCGCATTGGTGAGATTTCGATCATCGGCGTGCTGTTGCTGCTCGGTTCGATCTGGCTGGGCGGGCAGATTGCCGCCGATCCGGTCTGGGCCAAGGTGTTCAGTTTCACCGGCATCCAGATCACCTGGATGCTGATCGGCTACGGGTTTGTCGCAGCGGTACTGCCGGTGTGGCTGATCCTGGCACCGCGTGACTACCTCTCCACCTTCCTCAAAATCGGCACCATCGTCGCCTTGGCCATCGGCATCCTGGTGACCATGCCCGACCTGAAAATGCCGGCGCTGACCCAATTCATCGATGGCACCGGCCCGGTGTGGAAGGGCGGCCTGTTCCCGTTCCTGTTCATCACCATTGCCTGCGGTGCGGTCTCGGGCTTCCACGCGCTGATCGCTTCGGGCACCACGCCGAAGTTGCTGGCCAGTGAAGGCCATGCCCGTTACATCGGCTATGGCGGCATGTTGATGGAATCGTTCGTGGCCATCATGGCGATGGTTGCCGCTTCGGTGATCGAACCTGGCGTGTACTTCGCCATGAACAGCCCGGCGGCGATTGTCGGCTCCGACGTGGTCACCGTCGCTCAAACCGTCAGCAGTTGGGGCTTTGCGATTACGCCTGAGGCGCTGTCGGCCGTTGCCCGTGACATCGGCGAAACCACCGTCCTGGCGCGTGCCGGCGGTGCGCCGACGCTCGCTGTGGGTATCGCGCAGATCCTGCACAGTGTCCTGCCAGGTGAAAACACCATGGCGTTCTGGTACCACTTTGCGATCCTGTTCGAAGCGCTGTTCATCCTGACGGCGGTCGACGCCGGTACCCGTGCCGGGCGCTTCATGCTGCAAGACCTGCTGGGTTCCTTCGTGCCGGCGCTCAAACGTACCGAGTCCTGGACCGCCAACCTGATCGCGACCGCCGGTTGCGTGGCCATGTGGGGTTACCTGCTGTATCAAGGCGTGATCGACCCACTGGGCGGCATCAACACCTTGTGGCCGCTGTTCGGTATCTCCAACCAGATGCTGGCAGGTATCGCGCTGATGCTGGCGACTGTCGTGCTGATCAAAATGAAGCGCCAACGCTACATTTGGGTGACCATGCTGCCGGCCGTCTGGCTGCTGATCTGCACCACCACGGCGGGCTTCATCAAGCTGTTCGACGCTAACCCGGCGATCGGCTTCCTGTCGCTGGCGAAGAAGTACAGCGATGCGCTGGCCAACGGCCAGATCCTGGCCCCGGCCAAGAGTATCGACCAGATGCAGCATGTGATCTGGAATGCTTACACCAACGCAACGCTGACGGCGCTGTTCCTGTTCGTGGTCTTCAGCATCCTGTTCTATGCGCTCAAGGTCGGCATTGCCGCCTGGGGCAACAAAGAACGCACGGATAAAGAAGCCCCGTTCCAGGCCGTACCGGACGCATGATCGAGGATTGCAGCCATGTTCAATGACATCAGTCGCCTCGGTAAATACCTCGGTCAGGCCGCGCGCCTGATGGTCGGCATGCCCGACTACGACACTTACGTCGAGCATATGCAAACCAAACACCCGGACAAGCCGATGATGGACTACAAGGCGTTCTTCCGGGAACGCCAGGAAGCCCGTTACGGCGGCAAGGGTGGGCCAAAATGCTGCTGACCCGGTAATTCGGGCTGGCGGTGATCTACTGTGGGAGGGGGCTTGCTCCCGATAGCGATGTGTCAGTGACATACCAGTGCCTGACACACTGCTATCGGGGGCAAGCCCCCTCCCACATTTGTTTCTGTGTTCCTTCAAGGAGAATTTCTTTGTCCTCTCCCATCCCCGTCACCGTCCTCAGTGGCTTCCTCGGCGCCGGCAAGACCACGTTGCTGCGCCACCTGCTCAAAGCCGAGCACGGTTTGAAAATCGCCGTGATCGAAAACGAATTCAGCGACGCCGGTATCGACACCCAGCTATTGGGCGCCGAGCCCGTGCAAGTCATGACCCTGTCCAACGGCTGCGTGTGCTGCACCATCCACACCGACCTGACCAAAGCCCTGTACCTGCTGCTGGAGCGCCTGGACAGCGGCGAGATCGCCTTCGACCGCCTGGTGATCGAATGCACCGGCCTGGCCGACCCGGCCCCCGTGGCCCAGACTTTTTTCATCGATGAAGAACTGCGCGAGCGCTACATCCTCGACGGCATCATCACCCTGGTGGACGCGGCCCACGCCGAGCACCACCTGAGCCAAACCATCGCCCAGGCGCAGATCGGGTTTGCCGACCGCCTGCTGGTGAGCAAGCGCGACCTGGTGGACGACGCAACCTTCGACGCCCTCTGCCAGCGCCTGACCCGCATCAACCGCCGCGCGCCGATTCGCGTGGTCGACCACGGCGCCATCGACCTGGCCGAATTGCTCGATGTGCGCGGCTTCAACCTCAACGCCGGCATGAACCTGCGCCCGGTCAGTGCCGCGCCGTCCATCGACCGTATCTCCAGCCTGGTGCTGCGCACCGAACAGCCGCTGGATATCGACCGCCTCAGCGAGTTCATGAACGAACTGCTGGAAGACCACGGCAAGCAACTGCTGCGCTACAAGGGCGTGCTGAACATCGCCGGAGATGATCGGCGCATGGTGTTCCAGGGCGTGCTGAAACTGTACGGCTTCGATTGGGACACCGAATGGGCCGAGGGTGAAACGCGGGAGAGTGTGATTGTGTTTATTGCCGATGAGTTGCCGGAAGACAAGATTCGCGAGGGCTTTGCGAAGGTCTACCAAGCCTAACTTGGAAATACGGTCAAAAATGTGGGAGGGGGCTTGCCCCCGATAGCTGTGTGTCAGCCATACATGTGTCGACTGACCCACCGCCATCGGGGGCAAGCCCCCTCCCACATTGGCCGGTATTCAAAATCCTGATCTGCATAAAAAAGCCCGGCTCAAGAGCCGGGCTTCTTAGTCAAGCAACTGCAATCACGCGCCGTACACCGGCAGCTTTTTGCAGATGGCCTTGACCTTCTCACGCACCGCATCGATCACGGCGTCGTTGTTCAGGTCAGCCAGGATGTCGCAGATCCAGCCGGCCAGTTCCTTGCACTCTGCTTCCTTGAAGCCGCGAGTGGTCACGGCCGGGGTGCCGAAACGCAGGCCCGAGGTGACGAACGGCGAACGTGGATCGTTCGGTACGGAGTTTTTGTTCACGGTGATGAAGGCTTTGCCCAGGGCAGCGTCAGCATCTTTACCGGAGATGTCCTGCTTGATCAGCGACAGCAGGAACAGGTGGTTTTCAGTCCCGCCGGACACCACGTCAAAACCGCGTGCGATAAACACGTCAGCCATGGCCTTGGCGTTTTTCACCACTTGTTGCTGGTAAGTCTTGAACTCAGGCTGCAGGGCTTCTTTGAAGCAGACCGCTTTGGCGGCGATCACGTGTTCCAGCGGGCCGCCTTGGGAGCCTGGGAATACCGCGGAGTTGAGCTTCTTCTCGATCTCGGCGTTGGCGCGAGCCAGGATCAGGCCGCCACGTGGACCGCGCAGGGTTTTGTGCGTGGTGGTGGTGACGACGTCAGCGAACGGAACCGGGTTCGGGTAGACGCCAGCAGCGACCAGACCGGCCACGTGGGCCATGTCGACGAACAGGTACGCGCCCACTTTGTCGGCGATTGCGCGGAAACGTGGGAAGTCGAGGATCTGCGAGTAGGCAGAGAAACCGGCCACGATCATTTTCGGCTTGTGCTCGACCGCCAGGCGCTCGACTTCGTCGTAGTCGATCAGGCCGTTGGCATCGATACCGTATTGAACGGCGTTGTACAGCTTGCCGGAGGAAGAAACGCTGGCGCCGTGGGTCAGGTGACCGCCGTGGGCCAGGCTCATACCCAGGATGGTGTCGCCGCCTTGCAGCAGGGCCAGGTACACGGCGCTGTTGGCTTGGGAACCGGCGTGTGGCTGGACGTTGGCGTAATCGGCGCCGAACAGTTGCTTGGCGCGGTCGATGGCCAGTTGCTCAACCACGTCGACGTATTCGCAGCCGCCGTAGTAGCGCTTGCCTGGGTAGCCTTCGGCGTACTTGTTGGTCAGAACCGAACCTTGAGCCTCCATGACCGCAGGGCTGGTGTAGTTTTCCGAAGCGATCAGCTCGATGTGCTCTTCCTGGCGCACGGCTTCTTGCTCCATGGCGGCGAAGAGATCGGCGTCGTACTTGGCAATAGTCAAATCACGGCTGAACATGGCGGTCCTCAAGGATCGGGGGGCAGAAAAGGAAGGCATTCTAACCCAATGGGTTTTAGATGGCATATGAAAGGACGTCATGTCGCGGACAAGTGGCTTTCATCTGGGAACGGGCGGTGACTGTACCGGCGCCATCGGGGGCAAGCCCCCTCCCACACACACATCAAAATGTGGGAGGGAGCTTGCTCCCGATGAGGCCAGCGGCTTCACCGCAGATCTTCAGTCAAACATGAACAACGCATCATTGCTGAACTGCGCCGCGAACCGATTCGGCGGCATCGGCCGCCCGAACAGATAACCTTGCACCTCATCGCAGCCATGCTCGCGCAGGAAGTCCAGCTGTTCATGGGTCTCCACGCCCTCGGCGATCACCGCCAGGTTGAGGCTGTGGGCCATGGCAATGATCGCTCGGGCGATTTGCGCATCCTGCTCGCCGGACGGTAGGCCGTCGACGAAGGAGCGGTCGATCTTGAGCACGTCGATGGGGAATTGCTTGAGGTAGTTGAGCGACGAATAGCCGGTGCCGAAGTCGTCCACCGCGATGCTCAGGCCGAGGTTTTTCAGGCTGGCGAGGATCTGCAGGGCTTCGTTGACTTCGCGCATCAGGATACTTTCGGTCAGCTCCAGCTCCAGGCACGCCGGCGGCAGGCCGGTGTCCTTGAGGATGGTGGCGATACGCTCACCCAACTGACCGTCGGAGAACTGCCGCGCCGAGATGTTCACCGAGACTTTCGGCACCCGCACTTTGTTCTCGTGCCAGGTCTTGAGCTGACGGCAGGCTTCGCTGATCACCCAGTCGCCCACGTCCACCACCAGGCCCAGCTCTTCGAGCACCGGAATAAAGTCCCCCGGCGGCACCAGGCCACGACGCGGGTGGCGCCAGCGCAGCAGGGCTTCGGCGCCGGTCAGGCGTTTGCCGTCGCCGCTGAATTGCGGCTGGTAATAGAGCACGAATTCGTTCTGGTCCAGGGCATGGCGCAGATCGCTTTCCAGCTCCAGCCGCTCCAGGGCGCTGGCGTTCATGTCGGCCTGGTAGAACTGGAAGTTGTTCTTGCCGCGTTCCTTGGCGTGATACATCGCGGTATCGGCGTTTTTCATCAACTGGCTCAGCTCGTTGCCGTCCTGCGGGCTGAGGGCGATGCCGATACTCGCGGTGACGAAGAACTCGCGGCCTTCCAGCACGAAGGGTTTGACCAGGCTGGCGAGGATTTGCTCGGCCACGTTAATCGCGCGGTTCAGCGCCAGTTCGCGGCTGGTCCGCGGCTGCAGGAGCAGGGTGAACTCGTCGCCGCCCATGCGCGCCACGGTGTCGTCTTCGGCCACGCAGCCGAGCAAGCGGGTGGCCATTTCCTTGAGCATACGGTCGCCGGCGGCGTGGCCCAGGGAGTCGTTGATCGGTTTGAAGCGGTCGAGGTCGAGGAACATCAGTACCACCCACGACTTCTGCCGTTCGGCCGACTGCAGCGCGGTGTGCAGACGGTCCTGGAACAGCGTGCGGTTGGGCAGGTGAGTCAGGGCGTCGTAATAGGCCAGGCGGTGGATGCGCTGTTCGCTGGCCTTGCGCTCGCTGATATCGCTGAAGAAGCAGACATAGCTGGCCAGGTCGCCTTCATCGTCGAACACGGCGGTAATGCCGACCCAGGCCGGGTAATGCTCGCCGTTGCGGCGCTTGAGCCACACTTCGCCTTCCCAGGTGCTGTGCTGATGCAACTGCTTGAGCACGTAGCGCAGGTGGGCTTCCTGTTGCTCGTCGACGGTGAGCATGTTCGGCAACTGGTCGAGCACGTCCGCTACGGCGTAGCCACTGACGCGGCTGAACGCCTCGTTGGCCTGCACGATATAGCCCGCCGGGTCGGTGATCAGGATCGCCGACGTGGAGTGCTCGAATACCGTGGCGGCCATGCGCAGGTCTTTCTCGGCGCGGCGCTGCTGGCTGATATCGCGACCCACGCCGAGGATGCCCTCGAAGGCGCCGTGCTCGTCCCACACCAACACCAGGCGCAACTCGATCGGTACTTTGCGCCCGTCGGCGCGCAGGCAGTCGAACAGGAACAGTTGGGTATGGATGTCATCACGCAACTTGGCCAGCGCCTGCACGTCGCCTAAGGCCCGGCTGACTTGCTCGACCAGGCTGTAGATGCCGGCCAGTTGCTGCGGGTTGGCGATGATCGACTGCCAGCCATTCTTGAACACCCAGTCCACGTCATACCCCAGCACGGCGCTGACCGAGGGGCTGATGTAGTTGAGGGCGAGCCGGCTGTCGGTGGAGCAGATCACGTCGCTGATGCTTTCGGCCAGCATGCGGTAGCGCTGTTCGCTGTCCCGCAGGGATTCGCTGGCTTCGATCTGATCGGTAATGTCCTTGGCCACGCCGATGATACGCGTGACCTGCGCGGTCTTGTCGCCGGCCAGGGCTTGCTCGCGGATATCGAAGCGGCGCCATTGGTTATTGCGGTGGCGAAAGCGTAACTGGCAGTGCAGTTGGGTCGAATAGCCGGCCTGGCGCTGCTGCTGGCGCAAGTCGTGGTAATGCTCGGCGTCTTCGGGGTGCAGCAGGATTTCCCAGAAGTACTCGCCCATTTGCTGCAATTCGGCCTTGTTGTAGCCGAGGGTGTGGCCCAGGTGGTGGTTGCTGAAAATCATCCGTTGGCTGATCACATCCTGCACATACAGGTGATCAGGCACGGTGCGCACCACGTCCGACCAGAAACTCTCGCGCTCCACCAGCGACAGTTCGACCAGCTTGCGGCTGGTGATGTCGCTGATGCTGAGGATCACCGCCTTGAAGTCGTCGCGCTGTTCCGGCAGGCGCATCACCAGCCACAAGTATTGATGGTTGCCGGCTACGTCGTTGAGCTGGATTTCCAGCTCCAAATGGCTCTGTTGGGTCAGCACCGCCTCGAGCACCTGATAGCCGATGGCCGTGGTGTTGCGTGGGCAATCGTCGATCAGGCGTTCCCAGGCTTGCTCGCACGAGCTGACGTTCAACAGGCGCACCGCCACCTGGTTGACCTCGGTGACGCGCAGTTCCCTGAGCAACTGGCGGCGCGCTTCGGGGTTGCTCTGCAGCCACCCGTGCAATTGCTCGCTTGTGCGAATCTTGGCCTTGTCGAAGAACGCGTTGAGCTCCGACAGGTCAAGCACGCACAGGGCCACGCCGGTGCCTTCGAAAATATCCTGATAACGCCGCCGGCCTTCGTTCACCTGGCGCTGACGGCGGCGCATATTCAGCAGCACGATCACCGGGACCAATGAGAAGGCAAGGCCGAGCAGGCACTTGCCGATAAACGCCGGCAGCAGTTGTTCCAGGACCGCGTTACGGTCGAAGAGGCCGCGCAGTTGCCAGTCGCTTTTGCTCAGGGGCGTGACCAGTACGCTTTTATTCAGTTCGTCCGGGGTCAGGGCGGCGGCCCCTTGTGTCGACATGCCGCTGTCACGGCTGACCACGCGGTGGTTCAGGCTATTCTCGATGGCCCACATCGGCCGCTGGCCTTGGCTGTCCTGGCGGGTCAGGCTGGCCAGGTAGTTCGGTGCCAGGCGCAGTGCCCAGTACATTTTCGAATCGCCACTGGGCTGATGCAGCAACAGATAGATGACGGTGCCGTCGTTGTTGTTGCTCAGGTAGTAGGGCTGGGAATGGCTGCGCTTGACCAGTTCCTCGAGCAAGTCGCGGTCCTGGCTGTCTTTGGCCGTGTCGCGGAGCATCGCGCCGCTGGGGGCGAGCAGCGCGAAGCTGCGCAATTCCGGCAGGGAGCGCTGCAAGGTGCGCATCAAGGCCTGTTGCTGTTCGTCATTGCGCGGCGGCTCGACCATCGGCAGCAGATTCAGGGCGATCTGTGCGCTCAGGCCCATGTTCAGGCTGATTTGCTCAGCCAGGTCGGCGCTGTAGTCGATGGTGTACTGCTTCTGATTTTGTTGGCTCTGCTGCAATTGGTCGAGCAATTGCCAGAACAATAACGCGAGCAACATGAGGACAAGCGTCGCCAATGCGCCTTTGAGGGTGCCGTGCAGGGGCGCTCCCGGCGCTATATGAGCGGCGCGCAGGGGAGTGGGCGGCGTGACTTTGGACAAGCTGTGATCCTGCGGTTTGGCTGGACTGGCGCGCGACATGCACTATAAGCCGGACGCCCGAAGGGCGGCTAGCATGCCTTGACTTGTGGCAAAGTGCCAGTCCTGCCTGGCTGGACTGCCCTGGCGCATTCAGGTAGCTTTGCCGGTTACGCGGGGGCGTTCCAGCCCCAGACAATCAGGCTTTTTCCGCTCGCAGGCATTGACCACGGTCAACGGCCCGCGCGGCGCATGGCCTGGCACGGGCTTCGCCCGCTCAATTCATCAGTCACTGACGCTAGGTTCACCATGGCTCAATACGTCTTCACCATGCATCGGCTGGGAAAAGTTGTTCCGCCGAAGCGGGAAATCCTGAAAAACATTTCGCTGTCCTTCTTCCCTGGCGCCAAGATCGGCGTGCTCGGCCTCAACGGTTCGGGTAAATCCACCCTGCTGAAAATCATGGCCGGCGTCGACACCGAGTTCGAAGGCGAAGCGCGCCCGATGCCCGAACTGAACATCGGCTACCTGCCGCAAGAGCCGATCCTGGACCCGACCAAGACTGTGCGTGAAGTGGTCGAGGAAGCCGTCAGCGTGATCAAGAACGCTCAAGCCCGCCTGGACGAGGTCTACGCCGCCTACGCCGAACCAGACGCCGACTTCGACAAGCTGGCTGCCGAGCAGGCCAAGCTCGAAGCGATCCTGCAGGCCGGCGACGGGCACAACCTGGAGCGCCAGTTGGAAGTCGCCGCCGATGCGCTGCGCCTGCCGGCGTGGGACGCCAAGATCGAATTCCTGTCCGGTGGTGAGAAGCGCCGTGTGGCCCTGTGCCGCCTGCTGCTGTCGGCCCCCGACATGCTGCTGCTCGACGAACCGACCAACCACTTGGACGCCGATTCCGTCGCCTGGCTGGAACATTTCCTTCACGATTTCCCGGGCACCGTGGTTGCGATCACGCACGACCGGTACTTCCTGGACAACGTCGCCGGCTGGATTCTCGAACTCGACCGTGGTGCCGGTATCCCTTACGAGGGCAACTACTCCGGTTGGCTCGAAGCCAAGTCCGACCGTCTGGCCGCTGAATCCAAGCAGCAATCGGCCCACGAAAAAGCCATGAAGGAAGAACTGGAGTGGGTGCGCAAAGGCGCCAAGGCCCGCCAGTCCAAATCCAAGGCACGTCTGCAACGCTTTGAAGAAATGCAGTCGCAGGAATTCCAGAAGCGCAGCGAAACCAACGAGATCTACATCCCGGCCGGTCCGCGCCTGGGTGACAAGGTCATCGAATTCAAGAACGTCTCCAAAGGCTACGGCGACCGCGTATTGATCGACAACCTGTCGTTCTCGATGCCAAAAGGTGCAATCGTCGGCGTTATCGGTGGTAACGGCGCGGGTAAATCCACCCTGTTCCGCATGCTGATGGGCAAGGAATCCCCGGACTCCGGCAGCATTGAGATCGGTGAAACCGTACAGCTGGCCTGTGTGGACCAGAGCCGCGAAGACCTCGATGGCAGCAAGACTGTGTTCCAGCAGGTTTCCGACGGCTCCGACCAGATCCGCATCGGCAACTATGAAATCCCGTCGCGCACCTACGTCGGCCGTTTCAACTTCAAGGGCGGCGACCAGCAGAAGTTCGTCAAGGACCTGTCCGGTGGTGAGCGCGGTCGCTTGCACCTGGCCCTGACCCTGAAAGAGGGCGGCAACGTCCTGCTGCTCGACGAACCGTCCAACGACCTCGACGTTGAAACCCTGCGTTCCCTGGAAGAGGCCCTGTTGGACTTCCCGGGCGCCGCCATTGTGATCTCTCACGATCGGTGGTTCCTTGACCGCGTCGCGACCCACATCCTGGCGTATGAAGACGACTCCCAGGCGGTGTTCTTCGAAGGCAACTACACCGAGTACGAAGCGGATCGCAAGAAACGCTTGGGCGAAGCCGCTGCCCAGCCGCACCGTGTACGGCACAAAAAACTGGCCTGATTCGGGTCGGTTTGGAAAAAGCGGAGCCTTCGGGCTCCGTTTTTTTTGCCCATGACTTCCTGACGAATATCGATCAAATGTGGGAGGAGGCTTGCCCCCTCCGATAGCGATTTCTCAGTTGGTGCATGACGCTGTTTTGAAATCCCTTTTTAGGTGCGATAAACGCCTGTTTCTCAGGTTAATTTATATCCAATGCACCATTTAAATTCACAAAAGCGACATTTTGCCCTGTCGCGGTGCGAAATGAATTGATAAAGTCCGGCTCAATCGCCCTTAACGACAATAAATTTGCCGAGACTTTTCATGATCGAATCCGTTGAATCCTTCCTCGCCCGTCTCAAGAAACGCGACCCCGACCAGCCGGAATTCCACCAGGCCGTAGAAGAAGTCCTACGCAGCTTGTGGCCGTTTCTTGAAGCCAACCCCCACTACCTGACCTCGGGCATTCTGGAGCGCATCTGCGAGCCGGAACGTGCGATTACTTTCCGGGTGTCGTGGGTCGATGATCACGGCAAGGTGCAGGTCAATCGCGGTTTCCGGATCCAGATGAACAGCGCCATCGGCCCCTACAAGGGTGGCCTGCGCTTTCACCCGTCGGTCAACCTGGGCGTGCTGAAATTCCTCGCCTTTGAACAGACCTTCAAAAACTCCCTGACCTCGTTGCCCATGGGCGGCGGCAAAGGCGGCGCGGACTTTGACCCCAAGGGCAAGAGCGACGCCGAAGTGATGCGCTTCTGCCAGGCATTCATGAGCGAGTTGTACCGCCATATCGGCGCGGACGTGGACGTACCCGCCGGCGATATCGGGGTGGGCGCCCGCGAGATCGGCTTCCTGTTCGGCCAGTACAAACGCCTGAGCAACCAGTTCACCTCGGTGCTGACCGGCAAGGGCATGACCTACGGCGGCAGCTTGATCCGCCCCGAAGCCACCGGTTTTGGCTGCGTGTACTTCGCTGAAGAAATGCTCAAGCGCGATGGCCTGCGGGTTGAAGGCAAGCGCGTGGCGGTCTCCGGCTCCGGCAACGTGGCGCAATACGCTGCGCGCAAGGTCATGGATTTGGGCGGCAAGGTGATTTCGCTGTCCGACTCCGAAGGCACCCTGTACGCCGAGAGCGGTTTGACCGAGGCGCAATGGTCGGCGCTGCTGGAGTTGAAAAACGTCCAGCGCGGTCGCATCAGCGAGCTGGCGGCGCGTTACGGCCTGGAGTTCCGCGCCGGTAAAACCCCGTGGGAGCTGGCGTGCGATATCGCGCTGCCGTGCGCCACCCAGAACGAACTCGACGCCGACGCTGCCCGCACCCTGTTGCGCAACGGCTGCATCTGCGTGGCCGAAGGCGCCAACATGCCGACCACCCTGGAGGCTGTGGATATCTTTATCGACGCGGGCATTCTGTTCGCCCCGGGCAAGGCGTCCAACGCCGGCGGCGTGGCGGTGAGTGGCCTGGAAATGTCGCAGAACGCCATGCGCCTGCTGTGGACCGCCGGAGAGGTGGACAGCAAACTGCACAACATCATGCAGTCGATCCATCATGCGTGCGTGCATTACGGTGAGGAGAACGGCCGGGTCAACTACGTGAAGGGCGCCAATATCGCGGGCTTCGTCAAAGTCGCCGATGCGATGCTGGCCCAAGGTATCGTCTAGGCCTCGGCCTCGATGCGCAGCACTTCGATCGCCTGATCGCCGACGGGGCGCTGCCACAGCACCTCGTCGCCCACCCGGGCTCCGAGCAGCGCCCGGCCGAGGGGTGAACCCCAGTTGATCAGGCCCGCGCCGGCATCGGCCTGGTCTTCACCGACCAACTGAATGCGCTGCTGCTCGTCCTGCTCATTGGCAAAGGTCACCCAACTGCCGATCTGCACCTGGTCGGTGGAAACGGCGGGCGCCACCACCTGGGCGCTCTGCACCCGCTGGTTGAAGTAACGCAAATCCCGCTCAAGGTCGGCCTGGCGCTGTTTGTCGGCCTGTTCGCCCTTGGCGGATTCGACGCTGTATTCATGCTGCAACTGCGCGACCTTGGCCTGTAGCTGCGCCAACCCGCGCGCGGTGAGGCGATTGGGTTGCTCGCTGACCTGACGCTCGACCGGTGTGTCGGCCTGGGCGGCGGCGCTGTCTTCATTTACAAAAGCTCGGCTCATGACAGGCTCCCTCTATGGCGTTTGGGCCATGTTCGCCGCACTTTAGTTTCGACGAATGTCTGAAAGCGACCTATCGCGAGCGATAAGCCTTGGCCGCGTCGCGGTCCTTCTCCTGCTGCCAGGCGCGCTCGCGGTCGTCCCAATGGCGGTCTTTGTAGTCGCGCAGCTCTTCGCTTTCGCGCATGGCCTTGCACTGGCGAAAGCCATCTTCCCAGCCTTCGGCGTATTCCCGCTCTGTCAGATAACGCGGCACATTCTTGCGAAACTCCCCAGTGATCACCCCCGCCGCCTGGCGACCGCTGCTGCAACCGTCATCGAAGCCATCGGCAAACGCCGGTGGATAACCCTTGGCCAGCAACTCCTGATGGGTCGATTGGCAACCCGACAGCCATACCATCGCACACAGCATTACTGCATACCGCCACATTACTTGCTCCCTGGCCGTTTCACGGCTGATAGGGGAAGTCTAGAAGGGGATTCGTCGGGGGGATGTGAAAGGGGGGTGAGAAAGGTGTTGGGGGCTATGTCGTCTGGTGGCTCGCCAGCGCAGCATGCTCAGCCAATTCCTGCTGGATAAACGCCGCAATCATCGCCCGGTACACCTGTTCGGTGACGTCTGGATTGGCGCCGACCGCCTGGGACAGATCACGCACTTTGCTGATCACTTGTTCGACCCGCTGCGGCGCTTTGACGCCGTCGGTGTCTTTTTTGAAACGCGCCGCCTGGGAAACGTACTGGCCGCGTTCGGCCAGCAGGGTGACGATTTGCTGGTCGAGGCGGTCGATGTTGCTTCGGACTTGTTCAAGCGTGGTGCAGTTAACGGCCATGTTGAGTGAACTCCTGATTGTGCGGGCAATGCTAACAAAATGTGGGTGGGGGCAAGCCCCCTCCCACATTTTTGATCCTGGTTGGGCTTTAGTCAGTAGTGATACCACTTCATCTCAAGCATTACCTCATTCACCGGCGTCGACAAGTGGCTGTACTCGCGCTGGGCGCTCAGGCGCAGGCCGAGGTTGCGCGACAATTCCCACTGCTGGTTCAGGCTGATGCTGCGCCGCACTTCGCCATTGGTGAAGAAGTCCCCCTTGGCTTCCAGGCTCAGGTTGCCCAGCGGGTTTTTCCACAGTACGCCGGTGTTGAAACCGGCAGCGGGGGAGATGGCTTCGCTGAAGTCGTTGTTGTGTTCCACGCGCACGGTGCCGAGGGCGAAGCCGAGCATGTCGTCGCGCAGTTGCCAGGTGCCGCCGGCGCCGCCGTTGACGTGGGCGACCAGGGTTTCGTCGTCGTGTTTGCCCGGCACACGTTCCAGGCCACCAGTGACTTGCCAGGACCAGGGTTGTAGCAGCTCGTTGCGCGGGGTCAGGGAGCGGATGGTGGCCAGGTCCAGTTGCTGCAGTTGCCAGTGGTTGCCTTCGTACTGGCGCAGTTTCATTTGCAGGATCTCGATCTGCGCGCCGAGGGGGAAGCCTTCGGCGTTGTCGTTGAGGTCGTGGTAGGCCATGCGCAGGCCGTATTCACCGAAGGCTTTGTCGCCACGGGTGCCGATGCCGGCTTGCCAGGTGCGCGATTCATGGCCGGTTTCCGGTAGGCCGGGGGGTGTGATCTTCAGATCGGGCGCGGGGTTCTGGTTGATCGCACGCAACAGTTCGAAGCTGCGTTGAGAGCGTTCGGTGTCGCGCTCCAGGCCATTGGCGCGGTAGCGGCCGAGGCGGTAGGCGGCGTCGATGATCAGGGCCTGGCGCTCGCGGGGTAGGGCTTTGAACGCGGGTGCCTGCAATTGTTTCTGGTCGTCGCTGACGTTCAGCACCCATTGCTGCTCGTCGCTGTCCAGCGGCTTGGCGCGTTCCAGCAACTCGCGCTCGCGGGAGGGCCGATAGTCGATTTTTTCGACCAGGCCGGCGTCTTTCACCGCCTTGACCGTGTCAGTCGGAATCGCGGTGAGCGGGAACTGCTCGGTCAGGCGCAGGCCGGGGCGGGCCACTTGCAGCAATTCCAGCAGGCGGTAGGAGCAGTTTTCGTCGAAGAAGAAGTAGTCGAACTGGATCTGCTTGAGTTCCCACACATGCTCGACCATGCGTTCAGTCTCGACCTGGGTCAGGTTCAGGCGGTATTCCCACAGGTCGCGGTTTTCCAGGCTGCGGTATTCCGAGAGTTTTTCCTGGTAGGGCACCAGGGCGAACAGGCCGGGGTAGCCGCCCATCAGGCCTTTCCAGGCGTAGAGGATGCTGTTGTCCGAGCCTTCGATATACGCGCCGAAGTTGATCGCATAGCTGAGCAGCGCGGTGTTGTTGCTCTGCACGTCCGCCTGGTCGATGCGCAGCAAGGTGTGGCCGAACATCGAGGAAGGGCTGTTGAGGTAGGCCGCCGGGAAGATCAGCACTGCGCTATGGGGCGCGACGTCCTTGAACCATTGCTTGAATTCGTTGCAGTCCACTGCGGGCAGGTCGTTCAGGTGCAACTGATCCTTGAGCCAGCGGGTGCGTGCGGGGTAAACGCATTGGGCGTGTTTTTCACCCTGGCTGGCCGGCGCGTAGAGCGCGTCGACGGTGGCCTTGAGCTCCGCATCCGGGTGGTGAGCACCATCGGCTGCGAGGAAGAATTTTTTGTCGCTGACATAGCTGCGCCAGCCACTGATTTTGCCGGCTTCGTAATGGCCCAGGGACAACCAGAACGGATCGTTGGCCAATTGCTGCAAACGTTGATCATCAAGATGCGGCGTCGCGTACAGCGGGGCGCAGGCGAAGAGTGCCATCCAGGCAAGGCGTTTGAGCATAGGGGCAACTTAAGTCGGAAAAAGTGAGACCCAAACGGGGAGGCGGGTCCAAAAGTAAAACCCGCGCCTTGGAGGGCGCGGGCAGGTCGGGCTTAAGCCTGGGTTACGTATTTCGCCAGGCGGGCATCACTTTTCAGTACAGCCAGGGTGTTGTTGTGCACATCGTCAGCGGTCACATCGGCCTTGCTGAATATTTGCTGGAAGTGCTCGTGAGTCACGGCGGCGAAGTGCTCGCGATCTTCAGGTGCAACGCCCAGTACCACGGCGTAGGTGGTCAGCGCTTCGCCATTGCCTTTGGCCATGTCTTCGGACAGCTCGTTCATCATGCCATTCATGGCAATCCACGACTTGCCGCCGTAGGTCAGGGCGCTGTTGGTGCTGCAACCGTTGGTGCCCGAGGTCATGCCGAAAGTGGCGTTGCCCGAGGTGCCGTTGGTGGTGGAAGCCAGGAAGTGCGCCGGAGTACCGCGCTGGCCTTCGAACAGCATGTTGCCCCAACCGCAGTTTGGGCCACCGGGTGATTCAGCCATTGCATTGAGGGAAACGACGGTGAAGAGAGTACCGAGAAGGATCCGTTTCATAGCTTTTTTCTCTTTGTGTGCAAACCAATGGACAAGGGGTCAGGCACTTCATAGCGCCTTAGGGGCCAGTTATTAGTCTAGCCCGCGCAGTTTGGAGTTTAGGCAGGTTCCAGGGGTTCCGTGATTTTTTATAAAACAAACAGAGATGTCGCGTTTTTTTTGTAGGACGCATGCCGTGTCTATGCTTTACCTCAGGCTCGCCTTGCCAGAGCGCGCAACGGAGAGCCAGAATGCCGCCATCTGCCCCGCCTGATGTAAGGAAGCCCGATGCCTGATCCTGTTGCTGCCAGCTTGCGTCTAGCGCCCGACGCGCTGACTCGCCCTTTCTCCGCTGAACAGTTCAGCTTCTCGACCACCAATGATTTGGAGCCCTTTCGCGGTGTGCTTGGCCAGGAACGTGCGGTTGAAGCCTTGCAGTTCGGTGTGGCCATGCCACGCCCCGGTTACAACGTGTTTGTTATGGGCGAGCCGGGCACCGGTCGCTTTTCGTTCGTCAAACGTTACCTGAAGGCCGAAGGCAAGCGCCTACAGACCCCGGCGGACTGGGTCTATGTGAATAATTTCGATGAGCCCCGCGAACCGCGCGCGCTGGAACTGCCTGCGGGCGGTGCTGCGGCGTTCATCGCCGATATCAATGGCTTGGTCGATAACCTGGTGGCGACCTTCCCGGCCGTCTTCGAGCACCCGACGTATCAACAACGCAAAAGCGCCATCGACCGCGCGTTCAACCAGCGTTACGACAAGGCGTTGGACGTGATCGAGCGTCTGGCCCTGGAAAAGGATGTGGCGCTGTACCGCGACAGTTCCAACATCGCGTTTACCCCAATGCTCGACGGCAAGGCGTTGGACGAGGCCGAGTTCTCGCAACTGCCGGAAGTCGATCGCGAGCGCTTCCATACCGATATTTCCGAACTGGAAGAACGCCTCAACGAAGAACTGGCCAGCCTGCCGCAGTGGAAGCGTGAGTCGAACAACCAACTGCGCCATTTCAACGAAGAAACCATCACCCTGGCCCTCCAGCCATTGCTGTCACCGTTGTCGGAAAAGTACGCGGAGAACGCTGCAGTGTGCGGTTACCTGCAAGCCATGCAGGTGTACTTGCTGAAAACCGTGGTCGAGCAATTGGTGGACGACGCCAAGACCGACGCCCAGGCCCGCAAGCTGCTCGAAGAACAGTACTGCCCGAGCCTGGTGGTCGGCCATCCGGTCAACGGCGGCGCCCCGGTGGTGTTTGAACCGCACCCGACCTACGACAACCTGTTCGGCCGGATCGAATACAGCACCGATCAGGGCGCGCTCTACACCACCTATCGTCAGTTGCGTCCGGGCGCCTTGCACCGGGCCAACGGCGGGTTCCTGATCCTCGAAGCCGAGAAGATGCTCAGCGAGCCGTTTGTGTGGGACGCCCTCAAGCGTTCCCTGCAGTCGCGCAAGCTGAAGATGGAGTCGCCGCTGGGCGAACTGGGCCGCCTGGCCACCGTGACGCTCAACCCGCAAATGATCCCGTTGCAGGTCAAGGTGATCATCATCGGTTCGCGCCAGCTGTACTACGCGTTGCAGGACGCCGATCCAGACTTCCAGGAAATGTTCCGGGTGCTGGTGGATTTCGACGAAGACATCCCGATGGTCGACGAAAGCCTGGAGCAGTTCGCGCAGTTGCTGAAAACCCGCACCTCGGAAGAAGGCATGGCGCCGCTGACCTCGGACGCGGTGGCGCGGTTGGCCACCTACAGCGCACGCCTGGCCGAACACCAGGGGCGTTTGTCGGCGCGCATTGGCGACTTGTTCCAACTGGTCAGCGAGGCGGATTTCATTCGCCACCTGGCGGGCGACGAAATGACCGACGCCGGCCACATCGAGCGTGCGCTGAAGGCCAAGGCCACGCGTACCGGGCGGGTGTCGGCGCGGATTCTCGACGACATGCTCGCCGGGGTGATCCTGATCGACACCGCCGGTGCGGCGGTCGGCAAGTGCAACGGGCTGACGGTGCTGGAGGTCGGTGATTCGGCGTTCGGCGTGCCGGCGCGGATTTCCGCCACGGTGTACCCGGGCGGCAGCGGCATCGTCGACATCGAGCGCGAGGTCAACCTCGGCCAGCCGATTCACTCCAAGGGCGTGATGATCCTCACCGGTTACCTGGGCAGCCGTTATGCCCAGGAATTCCCGCTGGCGATTTCTGCGAGTATCGCGTTGGAACAGTCCTACGGTTACGTGGACGGTGACAGCGCATCCCTGGGCGAGGCCTGCACTTTGATTTCGGCCTTGTCGAAAACCCCGCTCAAGCAGTGCTTTGCCATCACCGGGTCGATCAACCAGTTTGGTGAAGTGCAGGCGGTGGGCGGGGTCAACGAGAAGATCGAAGGCTTCTTCCGCCTCTGCGAAGCGCGCGGGTTGACCGGCGAACAAGGCGCGATCATTCCGCAAGCCAACGTCGCCACGCTGATGCTCGATGAGAAGGTGTTGCAGGCCGTGCGCGCCGGGCAATTCCATATCTATGCGGTGCGCCAGGCGGATGAGGCGTTGAGCCTGTTGGTCGGCGAGCCGGCCGGTGAGCCGGACGCGCAAGGGCAATTCCCCGAAGGCACGGTGAATGCGCGCGTGGTAGAGCGTTTGCGTGTGATTGCCGAGATGATCAGCGAGGAAGACTTGAAGGAAGCAGAGAAAGAACTGGCGCAGCAGACGTTGGCTGAAACCAAACCGAGCTGAAGCGCTAACCCGCCACAAAATTGACTCAAGGTTCGGGGCCAACGCCCGTTGGTCCCTATAACCTTGGTTTATCGCAGTTTTCTTCTATTCTGAGCATTAGGGATATCCACAGGAGTCGCAGGATAGAGACAGTCTCGCCGTGCTTGAGGCTGAACACTGATCTACCGAGGGTCGCCGCCATGCCGCGCAACCTTTGCCTCACCCGCCAGTGCCTGGGCTTGGGCACCCGTATCGAATGTTCCGTTCGCCCTCTCGCGGGTGACAACGGGATGTGGACGTTGCTGTTTGCCGCCGGGATGACCGGCGAGCAGCCTTCCACCGTCAAATCCGAAGGTCCGTTTCATGGGCCTTTCGTGGCCGAGACCGTTCTGCAAACGATCGTCGATAACCTGACACAGCACGGCTACGAGCTGGCGGACGAGCCGCAGATCTGGTGCCTGCATGTGCAGGCCCACCTGCGACTGCTCAACAATGGGCAGGAACGCCTGGCCCTGTAGCGCCGATCACTTGCTTTCGGGCTTGTCCAGCTTGACCTCGAAGCCGTACTGCACGGTGCCGAGGTCGGTGCGCTGGTAGCTTTCCAGCAGGGTCGGCCGGCCATAGAAGTAATGCACGTCAAACAACGCCGTGCCGTATTCCTCGGCGCGGTGGCTGACCCCGAGAATTTCCTTGAGGTAGTTGCCGCTGGCGTCCTTGGCATAGAAGCGCCAGCTGTCGGACGGGAACTGCGCCTGGTCGATGATCAGCGCGTTGTCCTTGAGCGACAGGCCCTTGGGCAACTTGGCCACGTCGATCGTGGCTTTGTCGATGGTGGCCAGGAACAGCGGAATCGAGCCCACCACAAACGCCGGGTTCTCCGGGAACAGGTTGAGGTCGTAGGTGAGGGTGCCGCGTGCCGGGTTCAGCTCGAAGGCTTCGCTCGGCAACTCGATGGGTTCGCCGCGCGCGCCTTTTTCATCCGCCGTGAAAAACGTCACCGGTGCTTCGCCGCTGTTGCGTTCGGTGCCTGCCAGTTCGTCGTTGAAGGTAAAGGGGTGGTCAAACACGATATGCGCGGCGCTGGCATCTTCGACGGACTGGCTGATGGTCACGCTGTTTTTCAGCTGGTCCTCGGTCATTGTCGCGTTTTTGAGCCAGTTGGCAGCGCCGTCGTCATACACCGTTACCGCCATCGGCAAGGCTTGTACGGTTTTCTGAAGACTGTTTTTGTCGAAGCGCAACACCGGCAGGTCGAGGTCCTTGCGGGTCACCGTGGCCTTGGAAAAGTCCAGCACGTCGACCTGCAGCGTGTCGATCAGGCCGTTGAAGTAGACCTTGGCGTAATGGCTGTTTTGCTGGTGTTCGAAGGCTTTTTGCTCGTCCGTCAGTTGTTTTTCAAACGTGTCCGACCAGGCTTTCTGCTTTTGCATCTGCGCCAGTTGTTTTTCGTAGAACGCCACCTGCGCGGCATTTTCGTTGATCGAGCCCGAGCGCGTGAGGAACTGCCCGGTACTGTCGCGGGCCTGCACCAGCAAAGGGCTCGGTGATTCGTCGCCGACCTCCGCCGCCAGCGGTTCGTGGTTGGTCAGTTCGATCTCGGCGTAGTTTTTTTCCAGGCTCAGCAGGTTGAGGGTGATAGTGCCTTCGGTGCGCGGGTGGCCCACGTCTTGTTTCGACAAATCGAACGTCAGCACCTTGCCCGGTGCGATGACCTCAACCGTGCCTTTGAGGCTGACGGGCTGCGGCTGGCTCTTGTTTTCCGTCTCGATGCCGTCGATGAACGGGTAGGTCACCGTCAGGTCATCGGGGTTGGTCAGGTTGGAACTGCTGGGGCTCAACTGGATGCCGGGATCGGTTTCCGACCATTCCGGTTGGAAGGGGATGACTTTGTTGTTGCTCAACGTCACCGACTGCCATTCCAGGCCATGGGGGAAGGGGAACTGGTCGGGCGTGTTGAAGTTGAACGGGAACACCGGCTGCAGATCGGTCAGGTAGTCGGAGTGGGAAGTCTTGCGCAGTACGAACAGGCCGTTGATATAGGTGTCGACCAGCGCCTGGGGCGTGGGGTAGTGCTTGAGCAGCGCCAGGCTGTCTTCGCCGTATTCGGCTTCGATGGGCTTGGTGGCGAGCTTGACTCGCGCCCGTTCCAGTAGCAGCAGCGAACCGCCAAGGTCGGCGATGGCGTCACGCAGTTTGGGGTCCTGGATACTGTCGAGCGACTGTTCGAACTGCGTGGTTTTCTCTTCGAGGGTGGTCTGCTTTTTCTCATCGCTGGGAGAGCAGCCGCCGGCCAGCAGCAATGCCGCACACAGGCCGATGCTGGCCCAAGGGGAACGCACATCCATCATCTTGAGTTTTCCTGTCCGACGTCTTTGAGCCGAGTTGATGGGCCCGACACTAGCAGAAAAATTCTCTCACAGATGCCGCTCAGGTCAGTTTTCTCACGGTTACAGGTGTTTGGAAGCGGCTGGTATACTCGGCGCCATTTCTAGCCAAGCTGTGTGAGATTCAATGGAACGCTTTATCGAAAATACGATGTACGCCTCGCGCTGGTTGCTGGCGCCGATCTACCTGGGGCTGTCCCTGGGCCTGTTGATCCTGGCACTGAAATTCTTCCAGGAAATCATTCACGTCGTTCCCAATATCTTCAGCATGCTCGAATCGGAAGTGATCCTGCTGCTGTTGTCGTTGATCGACATGGCGCTGGTCGGCGGCCTGCTGGTGATGGTGATGATCTCCGGCTACGAGAACTTCGTCTCGCAGCTGGACATCGATGAAAACAAGGAAAAACTCAACTGGCTGGGGACCATGGACTCTTCGTCGCTGAAGATGAAAGTGGCCGCGTCCATCGTGGCGATTTCCTCCATCCACCTGCTGCGCATCTTCATGGACGCCAAGAACGTCGATCCGCAGCATTTGATGTGGTACGTGATCATCCACATGACCTTCGTGGTCTCGGCGTTCGCCATGGGTTACCTGGACAAGCTCACCAAGCACTGATCCCCCGCGCCGGCCTTACTGCCCGATGAAGTAGTAAGGCTGGCGATTGATTGCCATCTCCTTGATCACCGTGACCTTGCCGGTCAGTTGGTCGGTGTTATCCAGCAGCGCGACGTTGCCGGGGGCGGCGGCCAGGTAACTGCGCAGTTCTGGCTCGGTTTGCAGAATCGGCAAGTAGGCCTGCAGATAAAACACGCTGGCGCCGTCGATGCGCTCGTTGGGCCGGAACAATGCGACTTTTTTGCCTTCGGCCTGCAGTGCCTGGATCTGACTCACTACGGGCACGAACGACTGTTTTTTGTCGGCTTTTGGCGCGAACCAGAATGCCGCGCCCAGGTAGCAGGCGATGAGCAGGGTGAACACGCCGCCGATCACGATTTTATGCGGCGCGTACAGCGCCGGTTTGTGATCTTTCAGCCATTGCAGCAGTACCCGCGCGTACTCCGCAGCCAGTACGGCGGCGGCTGGCGTCAGCGCCATCAGGTACACCGTGCGCTTGCTGGAGGCCAGGGTCAGCAGGGTAAATTGCGCCACCAGCCAGACGCAGAAAAACAGACGGTAGCGGTTGTGCACCAGGCTTTTGCGGAAGTGCCAAAGCCCCAGGTACACCAGGATATTCCACGGCAAAAAGGCTTCGGGCAGTTTGGCGATGTAGTAGTAGAACGGCTCGTAATGCCCGGCTTCGACAAACGAACCGCTGAACCGCCCGACGCTGTTGGTCCACAGCACTTCGCCCACCGCCTGCATCCCGCCGCGCTGGAACAGAAACCCCAGCCAGATCAGCAGCGGCACCAAGGCCAACAGGGTAAACAGTGCCGGGCGCAGCCAATCGCCGATGCGCAGGCGTTTGTCCATCCAACTGGTACACACCAGGTACACAAAGATCACGATGCCCGGCATCGCCAGGCCCAGCACGCCTTTACTCAGGGTGGCGACCACCATCCCGGCCGTAAACATGGCCCAGGCCCAGGCGGTTGAGCCCTGGCGCTCGGACGCCGGCCGCATCGCCTGGTAGAACGCCAGCAGCGCGGTAGTCACGCCCAGGCTGAGCAACGCATCTTCACCCACGCCGCGCACGTTGCCCCAGTAACTGGCCATGGTCGCCAGGATCAGTGCCGCGCAGAACGCCAGGATCTGCGGTCGCCCGAACCGGCGCAGCATCCCGTAGAGCAGCATCACGCTGAACAACCCGGCAAACGCCGAGGCCAGGCGCACGGCCCAGGGTGTGCCGCCAAACAAGCGGATCGCGCCGGCGTCGAGCCACAGGCTCAGGGGCGGTTTTTCCAGGAACGGCTCACGAAACAGGCGTGGCACCACCCAATCGTTGTCCAGGTGCATGGCCATCGCGATCCCGGCGACGCGGGCTTCGGTGGAGCCTTGCAGCTCATGGTTTCCAAGGGCGAAGAAGAACAACAGACCAGCAAGCAGGAGCAGCAGAGGAACGGGACGCGTCATTGGGGCTGGCTACCGGGGCAGGGGACCGTTCGGGGGAACGGCTCGCAGTCGGTGAGTATAGGGAGGCGATTCTTAATATTTCATGAATGGGCACAGGAATTGTGCGGCGGGACCGGGGCGGTGGTTTATTTCCGCCCCGGCTTCACTGCAGATAGACGTTATGTCGCTTTGACTTTAAACCGGCTCAACCCTTGCTGCATGGAACTGGCTCGTTCCGACAGGTTGCGGGCGGCCACCGCGCACTGTTGGGAGTTGGCCTGATTCTGCTGGGTGACTTCATCGATCTGCTCCAGACCGAGGCTGGCCTGCTGCAAGCCGGAAGCCTGTTCACTGGAGGCTTGGTAGATCAACGACACCAGGCTGGAAACGGTACTGGTGCCGGTGACGATGTTGCGCAACGAGTCGGCCGTGCGACCGGCGATGACCATGCCGCGTTGCGTCTTGGTCGACGAGTCGGCGATCAGCGCCGCGGTTTGCTGGGCGGCTTCGGCGCTGCGGGCGGCGAGGCTCCTGACTTCATCGGCGACGACGGCAAAGCCGCGGCCCAATTCCCCGGCGCGTGCCGCCTCGATTGCTGCGTTCAAGGCCAGCAGGTTGGTCTGGGCGGCGATGTTGTCGATGGTGGTGATGATGGCGGTGATGTCTTTGCCCGAATTGTCGATTTCCGCCATGGCGGCGATCAATTCGCTCATCAGCTTGTCACTTTCCCCTGCGTCGGCGCGTGAGGCCTGGGATTGTTCGTCGGCCTTTTTCGCATTGGCGGCGTTGTCGGAGGTCTGCGCGGCCATCTGCGTCATGACGGCACTGATTTCAGTGATGGACGATGCCGAATTGGACGCGCCGTCGGACAACGACTGGCTCAACTCGGTGACCTGTGCGGAGCTGCCGGTGATTTGCGTGGCGCTGGCCTGCACCTGGGAAATCAAGGTGTTCAGGTTGCCGACCATTTTCTCCAGGGACTTGCCCAACGTGTCGTTGGGGGAGGACAACCGCACCTCCAGGTCCAGATCGCCTTCGGAGATACGTTCAGCCACACGGACCTGACGCTGCAGGCTTTCAGACATCTCGTTCAAGGCCAAGGACAACTGGCCGACTTCATCTTCGGATTTTTGCACCAGGCGACGCGAGAAATCCCCCAGGCTGATGTTGGCCGCCAAGGCGGCGGCTTCACGAATCGGCCCGACGATTTTTGCGGTAGCGAACCACAGCGCCAGCAATGCCAGCAATGAGATGCCCAGGCCGACCGAGATCTGCCAGATACTGCTGCTGACGCCACGCGATTGCAGTTCCTTCTCCAGGGTAATGGCCTGGCTCATGACCACCGCCTTGGGCAGGTGGATCAAGATGGCCCAGGGTTTTCCGGTGCGACCCAGGGTGATCGGCATCTGTACTTCGATTTCCTGCGAGTCCTGGTTCAGGCGGCTGTCGCCCTGGCCTTTCTGCACATTGGCCAGCACCTTATCCCAGGTGTCGGGTAGCAATGCCTTCAATGGCTGACCGATCAGTTCTGGCCGTTTACTGTCGGCCACCACCAGCCCCTGATTGCTCAGGATCGACACCGAGCCTTTGCCGTCATAGAGGTCGGCGGACATTTGCTCGCTGAGTTTCTGGATAAACGAAATGTCGAAGTCCGCACCGACCACGCCGTAAAACTTGCCATTGGCGGTGATCGGCACCGAAAGCGTGGTCAGCCACACATTTTTGCCTTGCACCACGTAGGGGATGGGGTCGAGCACGCTTTCTTTCTGGGTATCCCGGGGGCCGCTGTACCAGCCGCCCTTGAGCACGCCATTGGGGTGGCGGGCATCGGAGTCGTACTCGACCAGCGGTTGTACCGCGACATGGCCGTCCGAGCTGCGTGTCCAATAGGGCGTGAAGCGGCCGGTCAACGGGTTGTTGCCGCCCTCGTTGTTACGAAACGCTTGGTCCTGGCCGTCCAGCGCATCCGGCTCCCAGCACGAATACGTGCCGTTGAACTCGGGGTTGTCCTTAAGCACGCTGAGCAACATCGTATTGATCTGGTCGCGGCCCAGCGTCAGCGGGCTTTGCGCACTTTTACTCGCACCCAGCGTATTGGCCAGCGTGCGTGCCGAGTCCAAGGCATTTTGCAGTTTCGCTTTGATGGCGTTGGCACGGGACTCCGCCAGGTTTTGCACTTCGCGGATGGTGGCACTTTCAATCAATGCTGAAACTTCAGTGCCCACGTAGGCTTGATTGGCGGTTGAGGAGTACAACCCATATGACACCAGGCTCGCGCAAGAGATTAACAGGCAGAGTCCGGCGGTGAAGCAAATCTGAGTCTGTAATGAGTTGAATTTCATGATATTTCCTGCCCACGCTAGTAGTTGCCGAAATAATTGGATGTCGGCATTTCAGTTGTTTTTGTTCGCAAGGCTTACTGCTTGATCATGGGCTGCTTAGGCATATAAATGCGGTACAGCTGGGTAGTCGCTTAGTTCTGTTCGGACACCTTATCGTCGAGCCATAAACGTTCGGTATTTTTAAAGCCATAGCGCTGTGGCGGCACGCGCGCAATGATGCGATCGGTTTGTTCGGGATCACTCAGGTCGACTATTTTTGGGGTGATGTAGATATTTAACACCGGCAAGAAGAATAACTTTATTTTTGGCGTCAATAATGAGTCGGGATGCTGTTCGATCACCACGCCGATACTGCCACTTTTCAATTGAACGATAGACCCGACCGGATAAATGCCCACGGACTTCAAAAACGCGCGGAACACCTCATCATCGAAATGCCCGTCCCAGGTCGACATTTGCTGAATGGCGACGGCGGGGTCCCAGCCTTGGTTGTAGGATCGGTCCGAGGTGATTGCGTCATAGACATCGCAAACGGCGGCCATTCGCGCAAAAAGACTGATCTGGTCGCCCGCCAACTGATGGGGGTAGCCGCTGCCGTCGACCCGTTCATGGTGGTGCAGGCAGACATCCACGACCAAGTCGCACAGCTGCGAGGTCGCGAGCAGGGTTTTCTCGCCTTCCAGCGGGTGGGTGCGGACCAGCTCTAATTCGTCACTGCTCAAGTGTCCAGGCTTGTTGAGGATGGCGCCCGGTATGGCCATTTTGCCAATGTCATGCAGCAGGCCGGCCATTCCCACCCGGCGAATCAACGCAGCAGGCAGGTTCAACTGGTTGCCCAGGGCAATCATCAGTGCGCACACGGCGACCGAATGCATATAGGTGTAATCGTCGAGGCTTTTCAGGCGTGCCAGGCTGATAAAGGCATTGGGATGACGTGCGATCGAAGAGGAAATATCGTCGACCAGCGCGCCGATATGTTCCAGCTCCAGGGCGCGGCCCATGCGGGCATGGCTGAACATTTCGACCACGGCGGTCTTGGCGCGGGCACAGATTTCCTGGGCGGCGACCAACTCCTCGTTCATGCCGGTGGGGGCGATCGCAGCCGCTGCGGGCGCAGGGGCCGGGTCTGATAATTGAGGCGTCTCGGCAAGCTGCGCGCCACAGCCCATGGCGCACTGGATGTCCGACTGCGGATCGCGCGCGCCACCCTTCCAGAATGGCCTGGCCTCGTTGCCTGATACTAGATGATAGAGCTCATTACATTTCGACATGATCTGCCCTCTGTTGATTTTGTTCTTATTTGCTTCCTTACAGCCTCCTTGGCTTGAGTGTTGTAGTGATAGAGCGTCAGTTCGGGTTGGCGGCTTTGATACGTGAGACGACACGACCGGCGAGGTCATCGGGGCGGAACTTGGCCAGGAAGTCATCGGCGCCGACTTTTTTGACCATGGCCTGGTTGAAGCCCCCCGAGAGCGAGGTGTGCAGCACAATGTGCAGGTTGGCCATGCGCGGGTCGTTACGGATCTCGGCGGTCAAGGTGTAGCCGTCCATCTCCGGCATCTCGATGTCGGAGATCATCATCAGAAACTCTTCATCTGGCTTGCGCCCTTCGTCGAGCATGGCGCGCAGGTAGTCAAGCGCTTGTCGGCCATCGTTCAAGGCCACCACCTCGACGCCCACGGTTTCCAGGCAGCGGGTCACCTGTTTGCGCGCGACCATCGAGTCGTCCACGGTCAACACACGCAGGTGTCGGGCTTGCTGGTTGACGTCGTGATCGATCACGCCGCTGGATATTTCCTCGGACGATGGCGATATTTCTGTCAGCACCTTTTCAACATCGATGATCTCGACCAAGCGATCGTCCGTGCGGGTGACGGCCGTCAGGTAGTTGTTCTCACCACTGCCCTTGGGCGGCGGATGAATGTCTTCCCAGTTCAAATTGACGATGTGCTCGACCGCGTAGACGAGGAAGCCCTGAACGCGATTGTTGTACTCCGTAAGTATTATAAAAGCGCTTTCCTGATCCTCGACCCCGGGCAGTCCCGTTGCCATGGCAAGGTCAAGAATAGGGATGCAGACACCTCGGATATTGGCCACGCCACAAATGTTGCCATTAGACTTTGGTATCGAGGATAATTTCGGGCAGCGTATAACTTCCCGGACTTTAAACACGTTGATCCCATACAGTTGCTGATTGTTGAAGCGGAATAGCAACAGTTCGAGCCTGTTCTGCCCGACCAGTTGTGTGCGGCTGTTAACTGAGGCCAATACTCCGGTCATACACACTCCTTGCATCCTGGTGGACAACGTTGATGTCGTAATGACATTAGCATATGTAGGGGGATGTAAAATATATGTGAAAGAAAAGACTGGCAAGATTTATGGTTAAAACGATATGAGGGCAGGTGAATGTCTATTCGCACGGATGTTTTAAATAGTTAGTTGGCTAACTTGCTATTTGTTATTGTTGAGAATGATTTAGATCGATGTCTTTTAGACTGCCCGCGAAGTTCGGCAATTCATGTCGTTCGAGGCGCCGGGGAGACGCAACCGTCGAATCTCCGGCCGAGCCTCCCTTCAAGCCGACAGGGCCGTAGCGCAATGCCCAGGCTTTGCCCGTCAAGTTGAACGAGCGCTCCAGCGCCTCATATTGGTGCGCTGATACACAAGGTTCGGGCTGCCCAGACGGTTACGGGCGATCAGCCGATCACCGTTGATACACCACCGTATTGATAGACCGACGCACTCCAATATCGGCTGCCGTTACGCTGTTGGCAGGTCCAACCGTCGGCGAGCAGTTGTTTGGCAATCATTCGATTCATCACGCCATGACCGAGCAGCAAAACCGGCCCCTCATCGGCAAGGGACTGCAGCCGTTGAGCTGCCGTGTTGGCGCGCAGCCTCGCGGCGCCGGCGGACTCGACATTGCGCGAGTAACCGCACAGCCATAAGACCCGAAAGATAAATGCCCAGGTAAACGGAGAGAGTCGGGGACGTCGCCAGTCACCGTGAGGCAGTTGCGCTTCGCAGAACAGCGCGTCAACGACCGCCGGCTCCAGCCCTAGCGCCTGGACGGAGGTCAATGCACGCGGTGCGTTGCTTGAAACGAGCACCGTGGCGGTGGCGGCGAGTTGCGTGCTGGCATCCGGAGCCGGATGGCGGATGATTTCGGAGTGGTTGTATTGCTCGATCCAGTCTTTCATCTCGAGCATTGAGATTTTTTCGGTCGTGGCCAGCTTTGGCTGGCCGTGACGCATCAGGATGATTGTCTTGCTCACTGTGTGTTTTCGTCCTTGTTTGGCTTAAACCAGCCATGTTTCCGATACCACGCCACAGTGTCAGAAATGGTCTGCTCCAGCACGCGAAAACTCAGACCTAGCTCTTGTTCACTTTTGCGGTGGTTAAAACAGGTGCGGTGCTCCTCTCGTATCAATAGGCGCAACGTCGCCATGCTCAGCAAAATGGGCTTGCCGGTAAGGCGCGCGTAGACCTCCTGCACCGCCGCCAATAGGTAGAGCGCGGGCAGTGGCAGTTGCCGAGCAGGGGTTTTGACGCCCGCTATACGCCCCAGGACAGGTACCAACTGGCGCATGGTCAAGTTGCGACCGGCCGCGAGGTAGCGCTCTCCTCGCCGTCCATTCTGGGCTGCGGCAATCGAGGCCCATGCCACATCACGGGCATCGACGACGGAGAAGGTGCCGGGGATCAGCCCGGGTAACGTGCCGTTGATGACATCTTTGACCAATTGTCCCGAGGACGTCGGGCCCATATCGCCAGGCCCCCACATCCAGCCGGGCAGAACCATGCAGGCATGCATCTGGGGATGGGTTTCAAGAAAGGTCAAGACGACACGGTCAGCGAGGATTTTGCTGCGGTAGTAGTCATCCGCATCGGCTTCGGCCCGTAGGCATGTCTCATCGATAGAGGTGCCAGGGGCTCCGTCGAGCACGGCAATCGACGAGGTATGCACAAACCGGCGTATCCCTGCGCGGTAGGCCTGGTGAAGCAGGTCTCGCGTACCGGCGACATTGATCTTTTCGAGTTCTTCCCAGTGGTTGCCACCCTTGTAGTTATCGCGAAAGAACGCCGCCGTATGAAACACCGTATCGCAGCCGTGCAGCGATGTTGCGAACGCGTCGACATCGGCCATGTCGCCAACCACCAGTTCCACACTCGGGAGGTCGTTGAACTGCTGCTCACCTTTGGCTCTTGAACGGACCAGGGCTTTGACGGTGTAGCCACGTGCGACCAGTTCCCGCACCAGATTGTTTCCCAGCAAGCCGGTTGCGCCAGTGACGAATGCGTTGCGCATGGGAGCCATAGTCATACATTCCATTCCAGTCGTTTCGAAGGCCGCTAGATATACCGTTGAGGCCGCATCCGAAAAACAGCGACTACTGCATAATGGCTTTGCATATATGCAGACCCTGGAGGATGAGAGGTATGGCGTTGCAGGCAAATTGGGACGATCTGCGTCTGCTGTTGGCCGTCTCGCGGCGTGGCAGTTTTCTTCAAGCGGGCCAACTGCTGGGGGTCGCGGCGTCGACCGTGTCCCGTCGCCTGACCCAACTGGAAGTTGCCCTGGGTGAGCCGCTCGTTGAACGAGGCGTTGACGGCTGCTGGCTGACCTCGCGAGGTCAATCCCTGGTGGAAGTTGCCCTGGCTGCGGAAGCAGGCTTGAGGCGTCAAACGGCGACGGACCTGTCCGGTGAGCAAGCAGAGCTATCTGGCAGTGTCCTGGTCAGTGCCGGGGAGGGGTTTTCTGCCTGTGTGTTGGACGCCGCGAATCGTTTTACGTCCCTGCACCCGCGCTGCTCCGTGGAGTTACTGGTCACCGCCGACTTTCACAAGATCGTCCGCGGGGTGGCCGATATTGCTGTACGCACAGCACACCTGGGCGAGCCATCGCTGATTTATCGACCCATAGGCAAACTCGCCTACGGCGTCTTCGCTGATGCGGGGTACTTGAAGCGTTCCCCAGGCGTGACCCTGGCTACGGCGGTCAACATCGCCTTGCTTCCTCCACTGGATATGCTGCCTCAAATGCGTGCCGCAAAGGCTGCGGGTCTGGACCGTGCGCAGATCAGCGTGAACTCGTTCGCCGTCCAACTGGAGTCGGTGCGGCAAGGCATGGGCGTGGCGGTACTGCCGCGTATTCTGGCGAAGGACCTGAGCGAGTTGTTCCCGGAGCTTGAACTCCCCGAGATGGAGGTCTATCTGGTCACCCGGCCTCAGGCGTTGAAACAGGCGCACATCAGGAGTTTCTTTGACATCTTGGAGCAGGTATTGCTCGAAGTCCTTCACGTCGGCACGCGTTAAAGGGCGAGCTGACAACATCTCAGATCGGCAGGCGCCGAGAGCGTTTGGGGATGCCTTGAAGAGCGAGGAAGACTCGCCTTCGGTTACGCGTCATTCCCTGTGTCGCGGGTTTGGGTCTCAGGGGTGGTGATGTTTATATTCTTGGCTCACGCCACCATACCCATAGGCACTGGCCCTGCAATCGATGACGTGGATGTTTGAGTGTGGGTGCAGGTTGCCGATTTCCTCGGCCAATAGCGCGAAAGCCTCACGCTGAAAGCGCGCCTTCTGCGCTTTGGTGTTCGTCTCATCCGTGATGGTGACCTCCAGGCGGAACGAGTTGTAACCCAGCTCGGCCTGCGAGCGACTGTTGATGAACCATTGCTCATGAGGCACGAAATGCACCATCACAAGCGTCTGCTCCGGGCGTTTCTCCAGCACATCGCAGGTTAGCGTGGTGAGCTGGGACACGATCCCCTGGATTCGCGCAAGGTCAGGTTGGCCAGAGATTTTAAGGGTGATGCCGGGCATGTTGGAGTCCTCGTCGGGAGTAAATGTCTGGCTTAGAGTAAGGAGTGGCTTGAGTGCTGATTTCTGCCCAGCTCGATCGCCGACCTGTTGAAGACACTGCGAGTGCGCTATCCGCACCTTCGCCTGCATGTGTCGGTACGCAAGAGCCTGCAAATCGAGAGCGGGGCGGATTCCGGTGAATTCGATATCGGCCTTTCCATGCGAATTCTCGACGGGCGCAGCCTGCCTGAGGGCTTGCCGGTGCGACGGGAGGCGTTGCGTTGGGTGTCGGTCGCGGGGTTCGAGGCCGAGCGGGAGGAAAATACCCCGTTGCCACTTTTGGTGCTGCCGCAGGGCTGCAGCCTACAGCGCCTCGCCAGAGAGACCTTGGAGGCGCACGAGGTGCCCTACGTGGTTGCGCATTCGGCGTCCGGCGTCGCGGGGCTGCAATCCGCGTTATTGGCAGGGTTGGGTGTCGCTTGTCTGAATGCCTCCGCTGTACCGATGGGGGCGCAGGTCTGCGGGCCGGCGCAACATTTACCGGTATTGCCGGATGTTGAGTTCAGTCTGTTGCCCCCTCGTCCTGGCGAATCCCAATTGGTAAGTGCCGTTCGGGAAATGCTTGCGAGCCAGTTCAGTTAATCGTCCGAGGAGCCAGCAGCGGCTATGGGGGAGTTGCGAAATGCATGCACTGCGTCAGGGATTGGCACTGAGATTCGAGCCTATCGGCCGGGACTCTTGAAAGGAAAAAAGGAGTGACTATGCATAAAGAAATCTGGATGAAACGTTACCGCGTAAAGTTGATTTGCGTCGTTTGTCTCATCGTGGCTACCGCTTTGGTTGTGCTTGCGCGGCTTGACACTTATGGTCTGGATCGCAGAGCCAGCGAACCTTTTGCATTCGACGCAAATGGACTGCGCCTGGTCGGTACGCTCTGGCTGCCTGATCACGCTGCAACAGCGGCAGTCGTTCTGGTTCACGGGGATGGCCCCCAGGATCGCACGTCGCAGCAAGGCTACGATCCACTCATCAACGCGCTGCTCGACGCAGGCATCGCGGTTGTTTCGTGGGATAAACCGGGCATCGGGGACTCGCCGGGGAATTGGCTCCGCCAGTCCATGACGGACCGCTACGTGAATGTGCGCAGCGCGTTGTCCGCCCTGCGCAGTAAGCTGCCAGGAATGCCTGTCGGTGCGCTTGGTTTTTCACAAGCCGGCTGGGTACTGCCCCGCCTGGCGTCGGGGGATGCGGACTTTCTTGTGCTGGTCGGAGGCGCCGTATCCTGGCAACGGCAAGGCGACTATTACACGCGGACGCGGTTGCAACGCTCCGGGATGTCCGCGGCTGACATCGACACAACGATGGCTCAGATCGCCGCCGCCGATGAGCGTTTGTTTGCCTCTGCGCAGGTGCCGCCGGTTGCCCTTCTGGACGGCATGAGCGCCGAGCGATGGGCGTTTGTGCGGCGCAATCTTCACGAAGACGCAACCGGGGCCTTGGAAAAACTCGACATTCCACTGCTCGCGCTGTGGGGCGCGGACGATCTGAATGTCGACCCCGAAGCCAACGCAACCCTCTTCCGAAAGACGGTTGGGGGCAATCATCGCGCCAATCGGATTGAAGTCATACCGGATGCAACCCATGGGCTCTTGAGGGCGGGTTCCTACAACACGCAACTCACCAGTGAATGGTCCTGGTTCACCACGATGAGGTTCCTGATGGAAAGTCGTCATGCCTACGCACCAGGCGCGCTTGAAACGATAAACCAGTGGGTGCTTGCAAGAGCCAGTCAGTAGAGGCACTGGCTGCCAGTGTTGGAAATCACCGTGTGCGGCCAACCACTCGACAAACCATGTCAAAGCTCTTGAGTTTCGAGACGCCGTTTAAACGCGCCGAGCGCAGTACTCATCTGTGGGCCTATCACCGGGTCGGCGGCAATGCCCTCAGCACTCGACTGGCTGGACAGGAGGTTCACCGTCATTGACGCGTCCTCGATGATGCTCGCCGACATCGTCTCCAGGACCAGCCGCAATGCGGCTTGCGCATGACTGGCTCTGGGCGATGCGTTGAACAGCGCGACAGGCTTGCCCGGAAACTCTTCACTGCTCACGAGCCAATCGAGCATGTTTTTGAATGCGCCGGGAATACCTCGGGCGTACTCGGGGCACGAAATCAACAGCCCATCCGCCTGCCCGATAATGGCGCGTAACGCTATGACCACCTCGGGGGGATCTTCGAGCAGATCCGGGTTGAAGTGAGGCAAGTCACCGATGCCTTCGTAATGTGCGACCTGGACCCCTTCGGGGCATAGCAGCTCAGCTGCGCGTAGCAAAATCGAGTTGGAGGAGGCCTGACGCAGGCTTCCCGAAACAGCAAGCAGACGCACCATTTCAATTCCGTTTGTGATTCGTGAATCGGTGAAGTTTGGCACGAGCTGAGCGTCATGCACCATTGCGGTATAGCCATCGCCATTACGCGAGATTATTGGCGCAGTTGTTTTGGCGAGGCGTTCAACAGGCGGCGCATGAGTCGCCGCAGGGCCGTGGCATCTTGGTATCCCACCTGTGCGGCGATAGATTCAACGGAGTGCCTGCTGGTTTCCAGCAGCACGCGGGCTCGGTTCAATTGCACACGTTGGATCAGATTCCGCGTTGAAAGACCGGTCGCTTTTTGAAGGTGCCGGGACAGCGTTCGCTCAGACATGCCGACGTGCGCTGCAAGGCTTGGCACACTGGGCGGATGGGGCAGTTGCGCTTCTATATAGGCGGAGAGGTTGGCGACCAGCGTATTGCCCTGAGCCATGATTGCCGGGTTGATGAAGGGGGATTGCAACTGTCGGCCATCGAGTAGAAGGGCCTTGCCCAACGCGTCGGCGAGCTCCGGCGACAGACGTCTGCGCAGCAGGTGCAGCATCAGGTCAGTTTGCGCGAAGGCTGCGCCGGCGGTCGTCAGGGGCGGATCGCGGAGCACCATGACGTTGGGGTCGACAATGCAGTCAGGCGCCATGCGCGACAGGCAGGGGGCGAGCCACCAGGAAGTCGTCACCCGTCGCCCGGTGAGTAGCCCTGCGGCATGCAGGAGAAACACCGCCGAGCACGAAGCTGCAATCTCTTTGCCTTGATTCACATGTGCCTTCAGCGCTGGCAGTGTCTGAAGGACCGAGTCTTCCTCAAGACGCTGCAACAGCGCGTCGAAGTCGCTGATGCCAAGGCCCGGAATGACCCAGCAGGAGTTGTCCTCGACGTCTGTGGTCAGCGCGTCAACCTGCAACAGCATGCCGTGGCCCAGCGTAATCAGCCCTGGTTGCGGCCCACAAACGCGCCAGCGTGGCACGGCAAGGCCGCGCCGCTGCGCCAGTGTGGCGGCGGTGCCGAGGATGTCCAGGGTGGCTGCGACGCTTGAGGCGAACGACCCGGGAAAGACGAGGACAGTGAAATCGTACATTGTCCGATTATGCCCGAAAGAAGACGAATCGGTCACTTATCGAGAGACGGGATAACTGGCCCAATGGCGCCTCCAGTCAACCGCGAGGTTTCGCTATGCCAAACATCCTGATCAAGGTGCCTACCGGCGCTTTCAACCTGCCACAACGCCACCAGTTGCTTCGCAGCGTGAGCGACGTGGCAATGATTAATGAACACATGGGCGATGCCCCTCAGCAACGTATGTTGTGCTGGGTGTTGATCGAGGAAGTGCAGGCCGATCAATGGCTGTGCGGAGGCGTTGCTCCTCATGCCCAGGTTGTCCCGTGCATGGTCATCGTCAAGGTGCCTGCCGGCGTGCTTGATGCACCGATGCGCCAGCGCTACGTGAGTGAACTGCATGGCGCCATACAATCGAGCCTGGCCGCGGGGGATCAGCGCCGGTTGCTGAGCTCGATACAGATCGAGGAGGTTGTTGATGGAACGTGGGGGGCGAACGGCGAGATCTGGCATTTGGCCGACTTCACCCGTGCAGCCGGATACGGGCATCTCGCTGACTAGGATAGGCTGGGCGAGCAAGACGACCTGCCAGCCTTGTACGGCGTCAGGCATCGATGTCCGCACGATCCGCAGGCCTGATCTGAAAGACGTACTCTCACGTCTACCGATGCGGTGGGCGAGTGAGGTTGTTGGCTTGTTGCCGAATAAATGCGCAATCAAATCACGGGATTAAAGGGAATTAACGATGGAAGTAGATCACATCTTTATTTGTGTGAATGGTGACGGTCGAGGCGCCGATGCTCTGAAAAACCTCGGGCTGGCTGAAGGAACGCCAAACGTCCACCCCGGCCAAGGCACGGCCAACAGAAGGTTCTTTTTCCGAAATTCGTTCATTGAGCTTTTACATCTCACCGATGAGTCAGACGCTCAAAGTCAGCTAACCGCGCCAACCCAACTCTTTGACCGCCTCACGTGTACGGATGGCGTCGCCTCGCCCTTTGGAGTTTGCTTCAGACCCTCCAGCGTAGACGAGAAACCACTATTTCCGGTCTGGGCGTATCGACCTGCTTACTTACCCGCCGCGCTGAAAGTCGACGTGGGGCATGCGCCAATATCCGAACCGATGTGGTTTTTTCTTGCGTTTGCCAAGAGACCAGATGAGGCGCCTGTTGAGCGAGCGCAGCCGTTTGAACATCCCAACGGCTTTCGCGAGATCACATCGTTGCGCGTTATCACGCCCGACCACCACGCGTTTTCGCCCCCTGCCAACTGCGCAAACCAACTGAAAGGATTTGAAATTGTTCAGGGTGATGAACATCTGCTCTTACTGGAAATCGATCATGGCGCCAGCGGCCAGACCCACGATTTCCATCCCGTGTTGCCGATGATTGTGAACTGGTGATGCATTGGCCTAGAGGGCCCGTTCCATCTTGATGATCTCGATGGAGACCGGGCTGTTGCCTCGGGAGAATGTGCCTTCGCCAATCTTGCGAAAACCGTGGTGCTGGTAGAACTTTTCTGCGGTCAAGGTCGCCTCCAGGTAGGCCCTGGAATGGCCAGTCTCACGGATCTTTTGCAAGGCCGTCTCCAACAGCAGCCTGCCGATGCCCTGGCGCGCTCCGCTGCCGCGTATGAACAGTTTGCTGACTTCATGCCCGTCAACCTCGACAAACCCTAGGACCCCATCGTTTTGCGCCAGCCACACGTTGCCGCCCACGATCGCGTCCCGGTACGTCTGTGGGGAACGCCCGTCCAGCCACATGGCGATCTGTGGTGGGTAATCTGAATTGGCTAAGTAAATTGTTGATTAATAACATTAATAGTGATTTTAATTTTTCGTTGGACTACCAATTGGAATACTGCGCTCCACCTGACCCCCCGTTTGCATTCGATCTGACCAGCACGCTTCGTAACTATGATTGGCAGTGAACTGGCCACAGCGGACGGTCAGCGATTACCGGCACAGCCGCCGCAACCTATAAGGACGGCGCGGTCGCGACAGTGCTTCATGAGCGCGTTGCATCTGGGCTGTCTACGGAAGGAATGGCAAATAGATGCTCGGCGGCAAAGTCCACGAATACCCGGATTTTCGGTGAAAGATGGCGACTGGACGGCCACAATGCCCAGAACTGCCCTTGATCTTCGCTGTGACCGTCGAGCACCGTTTCCAGGCGCCCCTGGGCGATAGCTTCGCGCGCCAGGAAGTCCGGGACAAATGCGACACCGTGCCCATCCACCACGGCCATCAGCATGGCTTCCATATTGTTCAATGTCAGAGCGGTTGGCAGGCGCAACTGCGTGAACTGGGGCGCCGAAGACATACTCCAGTCCATTATTTTACCCGTTGTGACAAATCGGTAACGCAAGCACTCGTGATGCTCGAGGTCACTGATAGTGACGGGCCGTCCCTTACGCCGCAGATAGTCAGGCGATGCGCACAGGACAAACTTAAAAGGCCCCAACTTTCGGGCCATCAGCTTGGAGTCGGCCTGCCCACCGCTGCGAATCACTACGTCAAAGCCTTCATCGATCACATCCACCAACTGGTCGTTGAAATCCAGTTCCAGCTCAATCTCCGGATAGGTTTTGCGGAATCGCGCCATATGGGGCAAGAGAAAGCGATAACCGATAGTGGGCAAGCTGACGCGTAACTTTCCACGGGGTTCCTGTGTTGCATGGGAAAGCATCGCCCGGGCATCTTGAAGATCGTCGAGGATCTTGCGGCAGCGTTCATAGAACAACTGTCCCTCCGCAGTCAGGCTGACTTTGCGGGTGCTGCGGTGCAATAACCGTACATTCAGCGAAGCCTCAAGTTTGGCGACGTTTTTGCCCACGGCCGAGGCAGAAATCCCCAGCGCCCTGGCGGCGCTTATGAAACTGAGCGCCTCGGCGGTTTTTACGAATGAGATCACCCCACTAAGACTGTCCACAACTCGATTACATCCTTTTGGTTCACTATAAGTGGAATAAAAGCCCGTTTATCTTCGATTGTATCCTAACTAGAGTGTACGAACGATCGCGCGCCTCGGCCTGGACAGCACGGATACTTCATAGATATGCAGGGAATCACCTAATGAACTCAGCTACCGAACCGCTGCCGGCCCATGGCCGGCACTCCATATTGGCTGCAATTTGCCTCGCCGCCTTGGTATTGCCCATGAGCTTTACCGGCGGGGCAGTGGCCACGCCGTTCATTGGTCAAACCTTTGATGCCCATCCCACGGAACTGGCCTGGATCACTAATGCCTTCATGCTTAGCTTCGGCAGCCTGCTGATGGCCGCCGGCACCCTCGCAGACCTCTACGGACGCAAGCGACTGTTCATGTGCGGCATGGCGTTGTTTGCAATGGTGTCGATCCTGTTGGCGGCGGTCCCCGATATTTTCTGGCTGGACCTGTTGCGTGGCGTGCAAGGCATCGCCGCGGCGGCAGCCCTGGCCAGCGGTTCGGCGGCACTGGCGCAGGAATTTGATGGGCATGCCAGAACTCGTGCTTTCAGCCTCCTGGGCACCACTTTCGGAGTTGGCCTGGCCTTCGGTCCGTTGTTATCGGGGTTGCTGATCGAGTACTTGGGCTGGCGCGCAATTTTCCTTTTCACGGCCCTGCTCGCCATCCTTTCCTTGATATTTGCCCTGCCGAAAATGCGCGAAAGCCGCGACCCGCAAGCACAGCGTCTGGATACGCCCGGCGTGCTGACGTTTTCCGGCCTGCTGATCATGTTTACCACGGCGGTGATCCTGGCACCTGAGCAGGGCTGGGGCTCGCCGGTCATCCATGCGCTGCTTGGCGCGTCGGCGGTCTTTTTGCTGCTGTTTATCATTGTTGAAAATCGGGCGAAACATCCGATGCTGGAACTGGGTCTATTTCTGTTTCCGCGCTTTGTCGGTGTACAGATCCTGCCGATCGGCACCTGCTATTGCTACATCGTCTTGATCGTATTGCTGCCGTTTCGGTTTATCGGCGTGGAAGGGGCCAGTGCTTTTGAAGCGGGGCTGATGATGTTGGCACTCTCTGCCCCTATGCTGATTGTCCCGATCATTGCCGCGTCGCTAACTCGCTGGTTGTCGGCGGGCGTACTCTGCGCAATCGGTTTCGTGATCGCAGCTGCCGGGCTCTACTGGCTGAGTACGATCCCGGTCGGCACGCACGCGCAGATCATCGCGGCCATGCTGCTGACCGGTATCGGTACAGGCCTGCCCTGGGGTTTGATGGATGGTTTGTCGATCAGCGTGATCCCCAAGGAACGGGCGGGGATGGCCGCTGGTATTTTCAACACGACGCGGGTGGCCAGCGAGGGTGTCGCCCTGGCGATCACTGTTGCGGTGCTGACGGCTCTGGTCGCACACCATCTGAGCATCAGTACCTCGGTCAAACTGTCCGCCGTTGACTATTCAACTATCGCGCAACGCCTGGTGATGGGTGATATCCAGCACGCGAGCACCGACGCCAGCCAAATCCCGCTGACGATACTGCGCTCGGCCTATACCGCCGGGTTCAACACCTTATTGCAACTGCTGGCGATGTTCACGCTGTTCACTGCCGCCGTGGTCTTTCTATTCCTGGGACGCCAAAGCGAAGTCTGCGTCGGTGCCGAATCCACGCCTGATGTCGCCCGTCTCTCATCGGATACCTGAAAGCCGCTTTGGAGCCATGCTTGATGTCGCCTAACACACACTTTACGCCGCTGATTCTGGCGGGCATTGCCTTACTGTGCGGCTTGTCGGTGGCCAATGTCTACTTCAACCAGGCACTGCTGCCGGTCTTCGCCGAAGCCCTGCACGCCGATGCCGGGCAAACCAGCTGGATCGCCACTGCATCGCAGATGGGCTATGCCTTGGGGATGTTGCTGATCGTCCCGTTGGGCGACAGAGTGGCGCCCTTGCGACTCTGTCGCGTACTGCTGGTGTGGACCTCCATCCTGTTATTGCTGGCAAGCCAGGCCACCCAGCTTTCATTCCTGGCAGGCGTCAGCTTCCTGCTCTGCATGGGCACATGTATCCCGCAGGTGCTACTCCCCTACCTGGCCGGGCTAGCCACTGCCGGCGAACGCAGTATATGCGCTCCATAAACCCCACCTATCCCAAGGTGGGTCAACGGTTTACTGTGGCATCTCCGGTGAGCAGTTCCACGGCAGCAAGGCTTCGTAGTCTTCGACCGACGAGGCATGTGGCAACCGCTCCAGTACATGGCGCAGCCACGTATAGGGCTCCTGGCCGTTGAGCTTGGCGGTCTCGACCAAGCTGTAGATCTGGGCGCTGGCGGTGGCACCCTTGGGCGTATCGCTGAACAGCCACGCCTTGCGTCCTATTACAAACGGCTTGATTGCGCTTTCTGCCGCATTGTTGTCGATGGGTAAAAAACCTGCTTCAACGTAGCGCTCCGGCCGGCTCCAGTTGTTCGCCAGATAATGCACAGCCTTGCCCAGTGCACTTTGCGCCGTGACTTGCGGTTGGCTCTTATCCAGCCAGCTTTTCAGTTGGACCAGGATCGGCAAGCTCTTTTCCTGACGAACGATAAACCGTTGTTCATCGCTGGCGTCTTTGGATTCTCGCTCGATGCCGTACAGTTTGTTGATCATCGTCAGCGCGATATCTGCCCGCCCGGTTTTACCCTTGGGCTGCACTTTTTGCGCATCCACGAACTTGCGTCGTGCATGGGCCATGCACGCCAGTCGCTCCACGCCCGACTGCAACGCCAAGGCGTTATAGCCGGCGTAATCATCGGTCATCACATAGCCGCGATAACTGTCCAGCAAGCGCAACGGCACGTCCTGCGCGCGACTGGAGGTGTAGTCGAACAGCACGACTTTCTTGTCCGGGGGGCCGCTGGCCTGCACCCACATCCGGGATTGACTGGTCGGGTCGCGATCCGGCTCCTTCAACACTTGGACGCGGGTTTCATCGCAGTGGATCACCGGGCTTTCCAGCAAGCGGTCGCGCATCAAATTCAGAAGTGGCTGGAAGTGTTCGCTGCACTGGATCACCCAGCGTGCCAGAGTCTGGCGCGCAATCTCGATGCCGTGTCGGCTCAACGGCAAGCCATCAACCTACTTGGTGGTCAACAGCATCGCCAATACGCTGGGGCTGGCCATGCTCTTTTCGATCAACTGAGCCGGTTTGTCGGCGGTGACCGGGGCTGTTTCGCAGCCACGGCAGCCGTAAACCTCGCGGATATGTTTGATCACCCGGATCTGCATCGGCACGATATCCAGCTGTTCGCTGGTTTCTTCGCCGATGACGTGTTTGAGGCAACCGCAGGCACAGGTCAGTTCGTGTTCGGGTAGTTCGTGGATAACTTCGATACGTGGCAGATCGGCCGACAATGGCTTGCGTTTGCCACGGCGGGGTGTCGGCGCAACGGCTTCTTCGTCAGCGTCATCAACGAGCGGCATCGGCTCGCTTTCGGGCTCGTTGAACAGCGCCAGTTGCGGCGTGTTGGGCTCGACCGTTTGTTCGGATTTACGCCCGAACAAACGGTCGCGCAGCAACTTGATTTGTTCTTTCAAGTCGACGATGTGAGTTTGATAAGCCTGGGCAGCTTCTTCCTGACGGCTGAGCGCCTCAAGCAGCAGTTACTTGAGCAAAACAGGATCATCAGGAAGGTCGTTGGGCAGGGAAATCATGGCCCGGATTATACCGGGTCAGGCCACGTAGCGTGGGGTCAAAACCTGATGAGGGCGGTTGCGCCAAAGGTCAAAACCATCGAGTAACCAGTTGAGTTCCTGAACCGTCAGGATGATCGCCTCGTCGCTGACATCGGGCGATGTTTTAAAGCGTTCGGATTCGAGGCGCTTGAGCCAAAGGCAGAAGCCGTTGCGCTCCCAATACAATATCTTCACTCGGTTGCGTGGCTTGTTGAGGAAGACGAAAAGCACGGGGTCGAACACCGCCACTTTGATGTCCAGCTCGACCAGAGCGGCGAGGCCATCGATGGATTTTCGGAAGTCCACGGGTTTGGGGGTAGAGATACACTAATGAGACTTTGGCGTCGGGACGCATCATGACGGACTGGCTCCAGAAAGGATCGGGAGCACCGCATCAGATTTCAACTGGAGGCTTTGAATGTGTAGGTGATAGATCGCTTACGAAAGAGCGGAGATAAGTGATCGGATGTCCCAGTCTTGCATAGCTAAATCGGTTGTCAACGATGCAGGAGCAGCTCCCTGATTTTCACTCGCCAGCTGCGTGAGTGGGCGAATAGGGAATTACGTCACTCGAATAAATTGCATATTTGAGTTGCATGTTGCATTTTTAAATGCAATTGTATTTGAGATTGATCATTGCATTTTTAAATGCGCGCACAAGGGAGCTTCTATGGTTATCTCACTCATGCTTACCCCCGAGCTCGCTGCCTGGGCACAAAAGCAGCCCGACGTATCGGCAACGATTCTAGCTTTGTTGCAAGCGCACGTGAAAAGTACGGATACCCCTGCAGATCGCGCCGCCGCCGTCCTAAAAGAAAACGTCCTGAAATTGCCCGAGGACATGGAGTTCGAGATACCTCAGATCATCGGCCAAGAGGTCTGGCAAACCCTTGATCGCTCCAGCCGGGTGACTTTTGGTAAGCAGGTAAAACGTGATGCAGCGGATTTCGGATTGGAGTTCATCCGCACCACGGCTTCCCGTCATGCGGTGTACAAAAAAATGGTCCTTGCAGGCTGACGACTCAACCTGCAGGCAACATCGAGTAGCACAATTAAAGTGCTTGGAACGCTAGATATGGGGGCTCTATGAAGACTTGGGGAATGCGTAGCAATTTCGACTACCAGGGCACAGTACTGACCGGTACTACTATCACCTATGGCAAAAATAGAAAGATGTATGTCAGTGCCGAGCAGTATGCGGCACTGAGAAAGACCTTCCTTAACCGTGTGGTGCCTATTGGTGCATCTCGGACAAACGCCGATGCTGACAGTATTGGTGCTTGGCTTCAGGCGAATATCACCCCGGTGTCGATCGCTTCTTATGTTGGGCCAATTTTGCTTGGGGGGTATGCGGAACGGGTCGGCAACTCGCATATCCGCATTGTGCGTTAACGCGCGTAGGTTTAGCTTGTTAGAGCCAAGCCTCGCAGAGGGTTTCTACCTATTTGAGAACCCCCCTGGATGGCTGAAACTGACAAGCTTCCTGTGGCAGCTTTTTGAATGTGTTCGCTCCACCAGGTCATCATAGGGCGTCTGCGCTCAATGTAGTCCGCTCGGTTGTATGCGCTGCGTACCTCGTCTTTGTCTACGTGCGCAAGTGCGACCTCGATCAGCTCTGGTTCCCATCCTTTTTTCGTTCAGGATCGTACTAGCCATGGAACGCATGCCATGGCTCACCAAGCGCCCTTCAAAACCCATACGTTTCAAGGCCATATTTGCTGTCTGGCTGTTGCAGTGAGTTCGTGGATCTCTATCTGCTGGGAACACAAACTCCCGATGGCCGCTGTAGGGTTTTATTGTTTCAAGCAAAGCAAGTGCGTGTTCAGTCAGTGGTATGACGTGAGCACGACGCTTTTTCATACGCTCTGCTGGAATTGTCCAGGTTTTCTTGTCGAGATCAATGTCAGCCCAGGAAGTCGTGGCGGCTTCCGCAGGACGGGTCATGGTATGAAGTTGCCATTCGATCAGGCAGCGGGTTGTTCTCTTTATGCTCGCATTGGCGATGGCGACCATTAACTCTGGCAGCTCTTCCGGGCGGAGGGCTGCCATGTTCTGCTTTTTCGGCTTCTTGAAAACGGTCCGAATGCCGCTGAGCGGATTGGCAAAGATCATTCCCGAGTTCACACCGTAGGTCATGATCTCGTTGAGTCGTTGGGTCAGTCGCTTCACTGTCTCCAGGCTGCCTTTAGTTTCCAAAGGGCGCAGCAGCTCTATGACCCTTGGGGCATTGATCTGTGAGATAGGTGTTGTTCCCAAAGATGGAAAAACATGCATGCAGCGTGAGCGAGCGCCAGATGTCCTCGGCATAAGCTGTGGTCACAGAATCCTTTTTCAGTTCAAACCAGGCAGACGCCACGTTCTCGAACGTGTGCTCGGTTGCCTGCCTTTTTGTCTGCTCCAGCTCGCTACGTTGTTCTTTCGGGTCGATGCCTTGGGCGAGAAGCTCTCTGGCTTCGACCGTTTTTTTCCTGGCTTGCGCGAGTGAGAGTTCTGGGTAGGTGCCGAGTCCCATGTTAATGCGGTTTTTGGTGATCGGCTGCCGGTAGTTGAAGTTCCAGAGCGTAGAGCCATTGACCCTCACGCGCAGCTGTAAGCCGTCTCCATCGCTGAGGACATAGTCTTTGTCTTTCGGCTTTACCGCTTTGAGCTGGCGGTCAGAGAGGCGGGTGGCTTGGGCGCACATGAGGTGTTCCATGACATCAATTGGTATTCCAAAAATTACCCCTGAAGGGCTTGGAATACCATCTGGAATACCCGATGTCGTGGATTGTGCCGGACGTCCATGGACGCTAATAGACCCTAAAGCCTTGATTTTGCTGGATTTCAGGCACAAAAAAAGACGTCCGTGGACGTCTTTAGATGATGAAGTGGTGGAGCCGGGGGGATTTGAACCCCCGTCCGCCAGTACTCCGCTGTCGGTACTACATGCGTAGCCGTGTCTATTAAGTTAACCCTCAGCGACCCGACGGGCAGGGTGCTTTGGGCGAGTTGTGTAAGTTTTAGCCGCTTCGTCCACAACGTACTGCACGGCGATTCTGTTCTATATGACAATCATTTTGGGTTTACAGACATCCCCTGATGATTGCTGGACCCGAAGGTACCAGGAGGGAAGGGCTAAGGCTGCTTACGCAGCGAGAGCGTATTCCCCGTAGGTTTCGTCATTGGCAACTATAGAAAGTTGCAACAGTGGATTTACGAGTTCTGTTACCAACTCGGCATGCACCTAAAGTTTCGCGACCGGCGTCGAATCCTAAACGGCCCCGTGCTTGTAACTCGTTGTTTCTTAGTGAGTGACAAGCCTATGCAGTGTACGTCAAACGGTCACAGAAGGCCAACCCGAAGGTTGGCCTTGAGCGTCGGGCGTTACTGATTGCCGCCTTTGTCAGCGTTCTGTAGGTCTTGCAGGGCCTTGGACGTGATCTCTATGCACTTCTTGTCATCGCCTGCCGCGTGGGCGGCCTGGGCTTGAGACACGGCAGTATCGATTTCGCCGCGTTTGCCACTGGTGTCGGTGGCGAGCAGCGCTTTGCCATTGTTGATTTTGTCGAGATTAATCTGACACAGCTGGTCGGTTTTTCCGGCTGCAAACACCGGTGAGGCCAGCATCGCAGCGGTAATGAACAAGCCAGCAAGAGCGGAACGCTTCATAGGGGTATCTCCTTGCGAAAAAGGGCTCGACGCTGCTGGCGTTCACGTGCTGCCAGCGACATCACTGATGAGCCTCGATCGCCGAGGCCTATGCAGATGACTGCGCCGGTGCGCAGGGGTTCTGTTTTTTGCGGGTTTAATGTGCCCTCGGCTGGGTCACGCGGTCCACGAGGTACACCAACCCGTGGTAATCGATGCCGCCATGCTGGCTCAGGCCGATCTCGCAGGTGCGGCTGGTGGAGATGCCTTCGCTGCAATATTGCACGGCGTCCTTGAGCGAGCGCAGGGAGTGGGCGTTGAGCTCCGGTGTGGTAAAGCCTTTGTCGCCGGCAAAGCCGCAGCAATGAATGCCTTCCGGAATCACCACGTTTTTGGAGCAGCGGCGGGCCAGGTCGATCAATGCCTGGCTTTCCCCAAGGTGCTGGGTGCTGCAGGTGACGTGTACGGCGATCGGTGCTTCCTGCGGCGTGAAGTCGAGGCGGTCCATCAGGTGTGTGCGGATAAACCGAACCGGGTCGTAGAGGTCCAGACGTGTTTCGCCCAGGTCTTGCACCAGGCGCAGGGTGCAGGGGCTGGTGTCGCAGTAGATCGGGTCGAGGCCGCCACGGCTGGCGTGGAGCAAGGCGCCGATCAGTTCCTGGCGCTTGTGTTCGGCCTGTTCGGCATAGCCCTTGGAGGCAAAGGGCTGGCCGCAGCACAGGTTGTCCTGGTTGTCGGGGATAACGACTTGGTAGCCGGCTTTTTCCAGCAGGCCACGGGTTTTGTCGTACAGCGACATCTGCTCTTTGTCGCCAGCCGCTGGCCCCATGGCGCGTGAGACGCACGCCGCGAGGTAGACCACGCGTGGTCGCTCATCCGTCACCGCCGGGCTGAAGCGAATGGCTTTTTCCGGCTGCGGCATTGCGTTGGTCCATTGTGGGATTTGTCCCTTGGACAGCTTGGTCACTGTGGCCGACAACTTAGCCAGGCGCGGCGCGCCCAACAGCATGCGTGCACCGTTGGCGACGTGCAGGGTAAAGCGCGCGCCTTGCAGTGCTGTGGCGAAGTGGGTGGCAAGCCATTCGGCGGTTTTCGTATGGTCGGCGTCGCGGGCCCGGAGTTTTTTCACCAGGTCGCCGGTATTGATTCCCACAGGGCAGCGCTGGGCACATAGCCCGGTGGCGGCGCAGGTGTCGATGCCCTGGTAGTGGTAGGCCGTTTCCAGTTCAGTCGTGTCGATGCCGGCGCGTTTCTTCGCCTGGATATCGCGCCAGATCACGATGCGCTGGCGCGGGCTCAAGGTCAGGCCTTTCGACGGGCACACCGGCTCGCAGAAACCGCACTCGATGCACTTATCCACAAGCTCGTCGGCGGCAGGCAGCGGCTTGAGGTGTTTAAGGTGGATCTGCGGGTCTTCGCTGAGCACCACGTCCGGGTTGAGAATACCGTTGGGGTCGAGCAGGCGCTTGAGTTGCCACATCAGTTGGTAGGCATCGCTGCCCCATTCCAGCTCGACGAACGGCGCCATGTTGCGACCGGTGCCATGTTCGGCTTTCAGTGAGCCGCCAAACTCCACCGCCACCAGTTGCGCGACGTCGTCCATGAACGCTTGGTAGCGTGCGACTTCTTCGCTGCTGTTGAAGCCTTGGGTGAACACGAAGTGCAGATTGCCTTCCAGGGCGTGTCCGAAAAGGATGGCTTCGTCGTAGTGATGTTTGTCGAACAGCTCGATCAAGCGGTTAACGCCGATGGCCAGTTGTTCGACCGGGAAGGTTACGTCCTCAATGATCACCGTGGTGCCGGTTTTGCGCACGGCGCCGACGGCGGGGAAGGTGTCTTTGCGGATCGCCCACAGGCGGGCGTTTTCCACGGGGTCTTCGGTGAAGTCGACCTGTTTTTCCACCGGAAACGCCGCCAGCGACGCCATGATCAGCGCCAGTTGCTCGTGGAGCAAAGAGGGCGATGCGGCGCGGGATTCGATCAGCAGCGCGCAGGCATTTTCCGATAGATGCTGTACGAAGGCCGGCATGCCGGGCTTGTCCTGCACCGAACGCATGCTGCGTCGGTCGAGCAGCTCAACCGCTGAGACCGGTTGGGTTTTCAGGACGGTTACCGCATTGCAGCAGGTCTCGACATCGGGGAATACGATCAGCGCCGAGGCTTTGTTCGGGTGGTCGATGACGGTGTCGTAGGTCACCGCGCTGATAAAGCCCAGGGTGCCTTCGGAGCCCACCAGCAGGTGGCTGAGAATATCCAGCGGCTCATCGAAATCCACCAGGGCGTTGAGTGACAGGCCTGTGGTGTTTTTCAGGCGGTATTTGTGGCGGATTTTTGCGGCCAGTTCAGCGTTTGCCCGCGTCTCTCGACCGAGTGTGGCCAGGCGTTCAAGCAGCGTGCTGTGCTGCTGGCGAAATGCCGCGACGCTGGCGGCATCTTCGGTGTCCAGGCGGCTGCCGTCGGCCAGTACCAGGCGAATGCCGGCGAGGGTATGGTAGGTGTTTTGCGCCGTACCGCAGCACATCCCGCTGGCATTGTTGGCGACGATGCCGCCGATTTTGCAGGCGTTGATCGACGCCGGATCCGGCCCGATCTTGCGCCCGAATGGCGCCAGCCAGGCGTTGGCCTGGGCGCCGATCACGCCGGGTTGCAGGCGGATCTGCGTGCCTTGCCCGCGAATTTCGCGGCCGTTCCAGTTGTCCCCCAGTACGATCAGCACCGAATCGCTGATGGCCTGCCCGGACAAGCTGGTGCCCGCTGCGCGGAAGGTCACCGGAACATGATCGCGCTGGGCCAGTTGCAGCAGCGCCACGACTTCGTCTTCCGACTCGACGCGAATCACCAACTGTGGGATCAGTCGGTAAAAACTGGCGTCTGTGCCAAATGCCAAGGTGGAAAGTGGGTCGTCGAAGCAACGATTTTTCGGGATCAGCTGTGCGACGTCAGCAAGGAAAGCGGCAGGCAGACTCATTGGTCCTCCAGGATCAGCACCACCAGGTCCTTCGGACCGTGGGCGCCATAAGCCAGAACTTGTTCGATGTCAGCCGTCTTCGACGGGCCGGACACCAGCAGGGCATTGGTGGGCATGCCTTGGGCCCAGGCGAATTGCTGCTGGACCTGATAAAAGTTGTCGTAAATCTCACTGGCCTTGAGCAGTGCAAAATGTACCGGTGGCACCAGGCTCATCAGGCGCGGTTCTTCCCGCGTGGGCCACAGAATCAGGCTACCGGTGGCGGCGATGGCGCCGAGGGTCGTGGTCAGGCTGGCCGGTGTGTCATTAAACAGCTCGGCTTTCCATTCTTCCACTGGGCGGTCGTAGGCTTTGAGCCCAGGCAATTGCGGGTTGTTCGACCAGTGTTCGGTGATGCGCCGTCCATGCTCGGTTGTCGGGGCGATGAGCAGGCTGGGCAGTTCGCGCTTTTGCAGCAGTTGCGCGAGCAAGGCCGGCCATTCGGCGCCGCGGGTCAGGTGGATCTCGGTATGCACCGCTTCCATCAGCTTGCGCAATTGTGCGATGCGCTGTTCGGGCGGGTAGGTGTAGATCTGCGTGACCAGGGTCTCATCGAAGTTGTCGGGCACCGGTGTTGTGCCCGTCAGGCTGTGGCGCAATTTGCCGAGGATATTTTGCTTGGCGCTCATCAACGCGCTCCCTGTTTGGCCAAATGCTCGCGTGCCAGGTCATGCAGCGAACGGGCGGCGGGTTTAGGCGCGCTATGGTTTTGCGTCCATGGTCCGACATTGCTCGGTACGAGGGCGCGCAGGCGCGTGGCGGCGAATGTGAACACGCGGTATAGCGTCGGTGAGCTGTGGAGCTTGGCCCAGGCGTTCCAGATAAACCGCTCCTGGCGCGAATACTTGCTGCCTTGGCCGCGCATCACGGGGTGTGGGCTATCCGGCGCTTTTACGTTCTCTTCCCGCAGACGGCGCAGCAAGGCCGGGATCGGAATTTTTACCGGGCACACTTCTCCACAGGCACCGCACAACGAAGACGCACTGGGGTGGTCTGGCACTTTCGCCAGGCCGACCATATGTGGCGTGATGATTTTTCCGATAGGGCCGGGGTACACCTCACCGTAGGCATGGCCGCCGATTCGGGTATACACCGGGCAATGATTCATACAGGCGCCACAGCGAATGCAGTTGAGCGTCTGGCGTAATTCGCTGTCGGCAAACGCCTGGCTGCGCCCATTGTCCAGCAGCACCAGGTGGACTTCTTCGGGGCCGTCGAGCTCATCGGGCTTGCGCGGGCCGGAGATCATATTGACGTAGGTGGTGATCGGCTGACCGAGCGCGGAGCGGGTCAGTAGCGACAGCAACGGCACTACGTCGCGCAGGTTTTCCACGACCTTCTCGATGCCGGTCACGGCGATATGCACCGGTGGCACCGTGGTCGACATGCGCCCGTTACCTTCGTTTTCCACCAGCAGCAGCGTGCCGGTTTCGGCCACGGCGAAGTTGACGCCGGAGACGCCGATATCTGCTTCGAAGAACTTTTCCCGCAGCACACGGCGACCAATCTGAATCAACTGGTCGACATCCTTGGTGTACTCCACGCCGAGTTTTTCGTGGAACAGCGACGCGACCTGGCTGGCGTTCTTGTGGATCGCCGGCATGATGATGTGGGATGGCTTCTCGTGGTCGAGTTGAACAATAAACTCACCCATGTCCGACTCAAGGCATTCGATGCCTTGGGTGGCGAGTACGTGGTTCATTTCCATCTCTTCGCTGACCATGGATTTGCCTTTGATCACCTGCGTGGCTTCGCGCCGGCGGATGATCGACAAGACGATCGCATTGGCCTCTTCAACCGTTTCGGCCCAATGCACGGTCACGCCGTTACGGGTCAGGTTGGCTTCCAGTTGTTCGAGCAGGTCGGGCAGCTTCGACAGGGCTCGGGCGCGCACCGCGTTACCGAGGGCGCGCAGGTGTTCGCGTTCGTGGGCGTCGCTGAAAGACGCCGCCCGTTTGCTCATCAGGGAATCCATCGCGTTGCGAAAGTTGTTTCGCAGTTGCGCGTCGCCCAGCGCCTGGTGGGCGCGGGTGCGGAAGTCTTCCGACACGTCGACGGTCGGAATCAGCGTGGCGGCGTTCATCGCTCACCCCCCGTGCGTTGCCAGAGAAAGCTGGCCAGGTGTTGGCCGCGTAAGGCGGCTTGCTGTTTCTCCAGGGCGCCATTGATGTTCATCAGGCAACCGCAATCAGCGCTCAGCACTTGATGGGCGCCGGATTCCTGCAAGGCTCGGGTCTTGTCGGCCACCATTGCGCCGGAAATGTCTGGCATGCGCACGCTGAACGTCCCACCAAAGCCACAGCATTCGCTTTCGTGGCTATGGTCGACGCGTTCGACATTGCGCAGTTGGGCCAGCAATTCGCGGCCGTGGAGGTGGGTGTTCATTTCCCTGCGCGCAGAACACGAAGTGTGCAGGGCGACTTTGACCGGCGCCCCGCTATCGTTGAGTTGCACCTTGCACACGAACAACAGGAACTCTGCCAACTCGTAAGTACGGGCCGCGAGGGCCTGCACTTGTTTGAGGGTGTCGGGTTCGTCCTTGAAAAGGTCGGCGTAGTGCTCGCGTAACATGCCGGCACAGGAACCGGACGGCACCACCACCGGGTAGTCGCCTGCGAACAGCGCCAGTTGTGCGCGCGCCACTTGTCGGGCCTGGTCGGTATAACCCGACGTGTAGGCCGGCTGCCCGCAGCAGCTTTGCCCTTGGGGATAGTCCACGCAGATCCCTTCGCGTTCCAGCAGGTGGATCGCGTCCATGCCGGCTTCGGGATAGAACAGGTCCACCACGCAGGTGCCGAACAGGTAGACCTTCTGCGGTTTTTCGTGGGGGTATTCACGTGGCGGGGCCAGGGGCGGCGCGACACGGGTGGCATTCGGCACGGCGTTGTAAAAAAGCTCGCTCATCAGGCGCGTTCTCCGGGTAGTCCCGGTTGTCCGTCCGTCAGGGCCGCAGCGTGTTCAGCGGCCCGGCAGATGGGTTGTGGAAAGCTGACGCCGAAATCGCTGTTCGGCGTCGGTTATTGCTTGATTGTCTGTGGTCTCAATGCACCAGCATGCCGGTGAACCAGTAGGCCTGGGCCAGCGTGATCAGCCCGACGATGGTGGCGAAAAACAGGCTGTGCTTGAGGGTGAAGCGGAACAGGTCGGATTCCTTGCCGACCAGGCCGGTCGCGGCGCAGGCCACGGCGATCGATTGCGGCGAAATCATCTTGCCGGTCACGCCGCCGCTGGTGTTCGCCGCTACCAGCAAGGTGTCGTTGACACCGATCTGGTGGGCGGTGGTGGCTTGCAGCGAGCTGAACAGGGCGTTGGACGAGGTGTCGGAGCCTGTCAGGAAAACCCCCAGCCAGCCGAGGAACGGCGAGAAGAACGGGAAAGCTGCACCGGTGCCGGCCAGGACCAACGCCATGGTCGAGGACATGCCCGAGTAGTTGGTGACGAAGGCGAAGGCCAGCACCATGCCGATGGACAGGATCGGCCAGCGCAGTTCGTAGAAGGTCTCTTTCAAAGTGGTAAGACCAGTTTTGATGTCGATCTTCAATACCAGCATCGAGATCAGCGCGGAAAAGAAGATCGCGGTGCCGGTCGCTGAAATCGGGTCCAGTTTGAATATGGCGGGGATGGCCGTCGGGTTGGTCACGATAGGCGCAACCTTGACCACCATTTGGTCCAGGTGCGGGATCGCGAAGTTAAACACCCAGCTGTACATCGAGCCGCCAGCGGCGAACATTGCCTTGAATGGCTTGAGGGTCCAGATGGTCACCAGCACGGTCAGGATCAGGAACGGCGACCAGGCCTTGAAGATTCGCCCCAGGCTGTAGGGCGAAGCGACAGTGCTGCGTGGCAGGCCGAAGCCGCCGGCGCTGGCGGTGACCGTTGCGCTGGAGGTTGCACCGGCAATCTGTGCGCCGGCGGTGCGCTTGGGTTGCCAGACTTTCAGGAACAGGGTCAAGGAAACCAGGCTGGCCAGAGCCGAGGTGATGTCCGGCAGTTCCGGGCCGATGAAGTTGGACGTGAAGTATTGGGTGATGGCAAAGCTCAAGCCTGCCACCAAGGCGGCCGGCCAGGTTTCGCGCACGCCGCGCAGGCCGTCCATCATGAACACCAGCCAGAACGGAACGAACAGCGACAGCAGTGGCAATTGGCGACCGGTCATGGCGCCGATCTTGAACGCGTCGATGCCGGTCACTTGTCCTGCAACGATGATCGGAATCCCCAGGGCGCCGAAGGCGACGGGTGCGGTGTTGGCGATCAGGCACAGGCCGGCGGCGTACAGCGGGTTGAAGCCCAGGCCGACCAGCAGCGCGGCGGTAATCGCTACGGGAGCACCGAAGCCGGCGGCACCTTCCAGGAAGGCGCCGAAGCAGAAGCCGATCAGCAAGACCTGCAGGCGTTGGTCGTCGGTAATCGACAGCACCGAGCTGCGGATGATCTCGAACTGGCCGCTTTTGACCGTCAGTTTGTAGAGGAACACCGCTGCGACGATGATCCAGGCGATTGGCCACAGGCCATAGGCAAAGCCGTAGCCGGCAGCGGCCAGTGCCATGTCCACCGGCATCTGGAAGGCAAAGATTGCCACCAGGATCGACAGCGCAAGCGTGATGCTGCCGGCGACGTGGCCTTTAAGGCGAAACACGGCCAGAGCGAGGAAGAAAAATACGATTGGAATAACGGCGGCCAGTGCGGACAGGCCGAGGCTGCCGAGTGGGCTGTAGAGCTGTTGCCAGGTTTGCATATGGGGTGGCCCCTAATTGTTGTTGGTCAGGCACATTTTAGTCGGCTTGGGTAATTGGTAATACCAATTTACAGCCGCTGTTGGCTAGAGTAAAAGCCTAGGCGGTGGTGTGTCAATTTGCCGCCTGCGAAACTTTGGTCTTAAGGTTATGGGCGGCCGCTCTGATCGGATAAATCGAAGGTGTTCTGATGGGTGCTGCAAACGTTGCGATAGGCCAGAATAGAGGCCCCGGCGAGTGGTCGGGATCGTGGAGAGAGAGTTATGGGGTTTGATCAGGTGCGTCAGCGCCGTTTGTCTGACGATATTGTCGAGCAGCTTGAGGGCATGATCCTTGAGGGCACGCTGAAGTCGGGCGAGCGCTTGCCGGCCGAGCGTGCGTTGGCTGAAAAGTTCGGCGTTTCGCGCCCCTCGCTGCGTGAGGCGATTCAGAAACTGGCGGCCAAGGGTTTGCTGGTCAGTCGCCACGGCGGTGGCAATTACGTGGCTGAGTCGTTGGGCTCGACGTTCAGCGATCCGTTGTTGCACCTGCTGGAAAACAATCCCGAGGCTCAGCGTGATTTGCTGGAGTTTCGCCAAACCCTCGAAGCGTCCTGTGCCTATTACGCGGCGTTGCGCGCTACCGAGGTCGACCGTGAGCGGCTGACGGCGGCCTTTGACGCGCTACAGGATTGTTACGCACGCGACGATAAAGTCAGCCGGGCAGAAGAGGGGGCGGCGGATGCGCGGTTCCACCTGGCCATTGCCGAGGCCAGCCACAACGCCGTGCTGTTGCACACCATCCGCGGGTTGTTCGACCTGCTCAAGCGGAACGTGGTGACCAATATTGGCGGCATGTATCAGCAGCGCACGGAAACCCGCGACATGCTGATCAGTCAGCATCGGGATTTGTACCTGGCGATTATCGAGGGGCGGGCCGAGCAGGCGCGGGAAGTCTCAACACGTCATCTGCTGTATGTGCAGGAGGTGTTGGAGGAAGTGCGTCAGGAAGTTCAGCGCGTGGCCCGGGCGGAGCGGCGCAAGAGCATGTAGCCGAGGGTGGGGCACCCAAGGCTACAGCGTCACAAGGATTATTCTTCCTTGCCCTTGTTGCGCACGGCGCGATGCAGTTCACGATCGGAATCGCGCTCGCGCTCGGTATCGCGCTTGTCGTATTCCTTCTTGCCCTTGCCCAGTGCGATCTCGCACTTGACCAGATGCTTGCTCCAATACCAGGACAGGCAGACGCAGGCATAGCCTTTCTGCTGTACGGCGGCGGCGAGCTTGTCCAGTTCGCGGGCGTTGAGCAGCAGCTTGCGCGTGCGCACCGGGTCGGCAATCACGTGCGTGCTCGCGGTGGTCAGCGGGGTGATATGACTGCCAAGCAGCCACGCCTCGCCATCCTTGAGCAGCACATAGCTGTCGACCAGCTGCAGCTTGCTGGCTCGCAGACTTTTTACTTCCCAGCCGGCCAGGACCAGACCAGCCTCGAACCGATGTTCGATGAAGTAATCGTGTCGCGCCTTTTTATTCTGCGCGATGGTCCCTGTGGGGTGTTTCTTTTGTTTAGCCATAGGGGCGGCATTATAGGGAGTTGCGAGCGTGTCGGCTACGGTCAACCTGCGTGCTTGAGCGTGTTGGACGAATCCCGGACAATACCGGCAGTTCTTTGGTTTTTTTCTCTCGCGGATCGGGTTGTTCTTTCTCGATGTTTGCCGCTCAGTTGTGGAAATAACGCTCACATGACGACGCATATTCAACGTTCGGCCCTGCTGCCCTATCCGGCCCAGGCGCTTTATGACCTGGTCAACGACGTGGCGCGTTACCCGGAATTCCTGCCATGGTGCTCAACCGCCGAGGTGCTGGAAAGCAGTGATGAGCACATGGTTGCCAGTGTCGGGGTGGCCAAGGGAGGGCTTAGTCAGCACTTTGTCACACGCAATGTCCTGGTGCCGGGCAAATCCATTGAAATGAATTTGCAGGAAGGGCCGTTCACCCAGTTGCATGGTGTCTGGGTATTCAAGGCGTTGACCGAGCAAGCCTGCAAGATCAGCCTGGATCTGTCCTTCGATTATGCGGGGCCCATTGTGAGGGCGACGTTGGGGCCTCTGTTCAATCAGGCCGCCAATACCCTGGTCGACGCGTTTTGTCAGCGAGCCAAGCAACTGCATGTTTGAGATTGAAGTGGTCTATGCCGGCGTGGATCGCCAGGTGTTACTGACGGTCGCGGTGGCATCGGGCACGAGCCTGCGGGCGGCGGTGCAGGCGTCGGGTATTGCGGCGCACTTTCCTGAGACGGACCTTGCTGATTGCCCGCTGGGGATATTCGGCAGGGTGGTGGTGGACCCCGATACGCGCACCGTGCAATCAGGCGATCGTATTGAAATTTACCGCCCGTTGCTGGCCGACCCCAAGGAAGTGCGCAGGCTGCGAGCGGCCAAGGCGGCGCTGGCCAAGCAACAGCGTTCATAGGCCGGCCAATCAGCAGGCAACAAAAAGCCCGGCATGCCGGGCTTTTTATCGAGCGCCGCACACTTACTGCGGGCTGGTGTCCAGAGGCTGTGGCGTCGGGACTGGAACGGTTTGCACGCCGTCGACGTCTTTCTGGATCTTGTCGAGCAATGAGCCTGGCTTGGCCGGGACTTCGGACTTCGGCTTCTCGGCTCCCTGCGCTGGCGCAGTTACGTTGGTGCCGTTGTCCTTGCCCAGCAAGGCTTCATCGCGGCTTACGCCGGGCATGAAGTCACCGGACAGGCTGACCAGTTGATCATTGCCATTAAAGATGACAGCGACACGCTCCTGTTGGCGTTCACCGCCCCCAGGCTGGATGCTGTAGAGATAATCCCAGCGATCGGCATGGAACGTGTCAGTCAGCAGGGGGTTACCCATAATAAACCGCACTTGCCGTCGGGTCATTCCCGGGCGTAACTGGTCTATCATGTCCTGTGTGACGACATTGCCCTGCTGGATGTCGATTTTGTAAACCCCGGGGAATGAACAACCGGCGAGTGCGAGCAGTCCCACAAAGGTGAAACTGGTTAGCAAGAGCTTGGTGTTTTGCATCGGTGGGCGACTTCCACTATCTTGGCTGGGACAACGTAAACGCCGATCATACCCGTATTAAGAGAAGCTGCGAAGCAGCATCCGCGAGAAAGCTAACCATGGTTGAAAATAGCGAACTACGCAAAGCCGGTCTTAAAGTGACTCTGCCACGCGTCAAAATTCTACAAATGCTTGATTCTGCTGAGCAGCGCCACATGAGTGCCGAGGATGTTTACAAGGCGCTGATGGAGTCTAACGAGGACGTTGGCCTAGCCACGGTTTACCGTGTGCTGACCCAGTTTGAAGCCGCAGGGCTGGTGGTTCGTCATAATTTCGACGGCGGTCATGCAGTGTTCGAATTGGCTGACGGTGGTCATCACGACCACATGGTTGACCTGGATACCAACGAGGTTATTGAGTTCACTAGCCTGGAAATCGAGAAGCTTCAGAAGGCAATTGCCGAGGAGCATGGCTACGACTTGGCGGACCATAATTTGGTTCTTTACGTTCGTAAGAAAAAGTAAAAATCGGCGCAGATTGACTCTGCGAAACGATTGAAGGCGACCCCAGGGTCGCCTTCGTGCTTTCTATAAGCGTGAAAATTGCTGGTTCGGTCAGGCCTTCGCCGCCACCACCATTTTCTTCGCGTGGGCCAGGGACTCTTTGGTCAGGTCGATACCGCCGAGCATGCGCGCCACTTCCTCAACGCGCTCCGACTTATTCAGCTTGGACACCGCAGTGCGTGTCGCATCGCTGCCCCGTACTTTATGTACAAACAAATGCTGATGCCCTTGGGCGGCCACTTGCGGCAAGTGGGTGACTGTCAGCACCTGGCCGCGATCTCCCAGGCGGCGCAGCAGTTGACCGACAATTTCTGCGGTCGGGCCACCAATACCAACGTCCACCTCGTCAAAGACCAGTGTCGGAACCCGCGAGGTCTGGGCGGTGATCACCTGAATCGCCAGGCTGATCCGTGAGAGCTCACCGCCGGAGGCGACTTTCGCCAGCGCCTTGAGCGGCTGCCCCGGGTTGGCACTGACCAGCAGTTCTACCTGTTCCAGGCCATGGGGCTGCAGTTCGTTGCTGGTGTTGGCGCGCAGTTCGATGGTGAAGCGGCCGCCGGGCATGCCCAGGCGCTGGATTTCCTGCTCTACCGCACTGGCCAGGCCTGTGGCGGCTTGGTGGCGCAGGTCGCTCAGTTCACGGGCCTTCTCTTGATAGTGGCGGGCGAAAGAAGCCAGTTCGTCGCTCAGGCGCTCAATGGATTCGTCATTCGCGTTCAGGGTTTCGATTTCATCCAGCAGCTTCTGCTGCATCGTTGCCACTTCGGTGGGCTGGATTCGATGTTTGCGCGCCAGGGTGTAGATGGTGTCCAGGCGTTCTTCTATTTCCTGCAGGCGTGCCGGGTCGGCGTCGAAGTGGTCCAGGAAGCGGTTCAGTTCGCCTACGGCTTCTTCTACCTGAATTTGCGCACTGGTCAGCAAGGTCGTGGCTTCATTCAGCGAACCGGACGCATTGTTCACACTGGACAGCCGATTGAGGCTGACGGTCAGTGCATTCAGCACATTGCCCGAATCGCTCTCGCTGCATTGCTCCACCACCTGGCGGCAAATACCCAGCAGGGTTTCGGCGTTGGTGAGGTTCTTGTGTTCCTGCTCAAGCTGTTCCAGCTCGCTTTCGCCAAGGCCGAGGCTTTCCAGCTCTTCGAGTTGATAGCTGAGCAATTGATGGCGTGCGCGCTGCTCGTCGCCGGAATTGGAGAGACGCTCCAGTTCCAGGCGGGTCTGGCGCCAGCGCTGCGCGGCTAGCTGGACCTGGCGGGCCAGGTCGGTGGTGCCGGCGTATTCATCGAGCAGGCGGCGATGGGTGTCGGTTTTGAGCAGGGATTGGTGTTCGTGCTGGCTGTGGATATCGATCAACAGCTCGCCAAGGGCTTTCAAGTCACCCAGGGGGCAGGGCGTGCCGTTGATATAGCCGCGGGAGCGTCCTTCGGCGGTGATGACCCGGCGCAGGATGCACGGCCCTTCATTATTAAGGTCGCGCTCGGCAAGCCAGGCTTCCGCTTCGGGGATGTCCGCCAGGTCGAAGGTCGCCAGGATATCGGCCTTGTCTGCGCCGGGGCGTACCACGCCACTGTCGGCGCGGTCTCCCAGGGTCAGGCCGAGGGCGTCGAGCATGATCGACTTGCCGGCGCCGGTTTCGCCTGTGATTACGCTCATCCCGCGATCCAGTTCGAGATCCAGATGTTCAACGATGGCGTAGTTATGTACGGACAGGTGCACGAGCATGACGGCCGCTCCCAGGCTTTAGGTCTGGTTATTTATACAGTGTTTTGTTCCGGGCTGACAATCCTGATGCTTAGCTCGATTTGCTTGGGTTGGTGTTTTTTTTAGCGCGAAGGGGAATGAACGGGTCGGAATTGATCTGGGTCAGCTGAAAGACTTTTGGTAACGCCTGCACCCTTGAACCTGGAAATTGTGGCCCCATATACCGGAACAGAAGCGCGAGTTGAGTTCGCGCATGATTTTGAAAGGAGAAATCTATGGCTGACGAACAGACGCAGGATACGCAAACTCCAGACGCCAATTCGGCTGCCGGTGATGAGCTGGCAACTCGTGTGCAAGTGCTCGAAGAGCAATTGGCCACTGCGCAGGACCAATCTTTGCGTGTTGCCGCCGATCTGCAGAACGTCCGCCGCCGCGCTGAGCAGGATGTAGAAAAGGCCCATAAGTTCGCGCTGGAAAAATTCGCCGGTGATCTGTTGCCGATCATCGACAGCCTGGAGCGCGGCCTCGAGTTGTCCAGTCCGGACGACGAAAACATCCGCCCGATGCGTGAAGGTATCGAGCTGACCCTGAAAATGTTTCAGGACGCCCTGAAGCGTTATCAGTTGGAGGCGGTCGATCCGCAAGGTGGCGATCCGTTCAACGCTGAGCATCACCAGGCCATGGCTATGCAGGAAAGTCATGACCATGAGCCAAACCGCGTGTTGAAAGTATTCCAGAAGGGATACCAGCTCAACGGTCGCCTGCTGCGCCCGGCAATGGTCGTGGTCAGCAAGGCGCCCGCGCCGGTTTCACCTTCGATTGATGAGCAGGCTTGAAATTCGCCGCAAGGCCCCCATCTATAAGTCAAGCGTTTAAGTGCTACCGCAGTTAGCCACCACTGCTGCGGCATCCAAATTCAAGTTTCGGGAGAGTAAATCATGGGCAAAATTATCGGTATCGACCTGGGGACCACCAACTCCTGTGTCTCCGTGCTGGAAAACGGCGTTGCAAAAGTTATCGAAAACGCCGAAGGCGCGCGTACTACGCCGTCGATCGTTGCTTACGCCAACGACGGTGAAATCCTCGTCGGTCAGTCGGCCAAGCGCCAGGCTGTGACCAATCCGCACAACACCCTGTACGCGGTGAAGCGTTTGATCGGTCGTAAGTTCGACGAAGAAGTCGTACAGAAAGACATCAAGATGGTCCCTTACAAAATCGCCAAGGCTGACAACGGTGACGCCTGGGTTGAAGTAAACGGCCAGAAAATGTCACCGCCACAAATCTCGGCTGAAATCTTGAAAAAGATGAAGAAAACCGCCGAAGACTATCTCGGTGAAGCAGTGACTGAGGCGGTGATCACCGTTCCGGCCTACTTCAACGACAGCCAGCGCCAGGCGACCAAAGACGCCGGCCGCATCGCGGGCCTGGACGTAAAACGTATCATCAACGAACCAACCGCAGCCGCTCTGGCTTACGGCATGGACAAAGCCAAGGGCGACCACACCGTCATCGTTTATGACCTGGGTGGCGGTACCTTCGACGTGTCCGTGATCGAAATCGCGGAAGTTGACGGCGAGCACCAGTTCGAAGTGTTGGCCACCAACGGCGACACCTTCCTGGGTGGTGAAGACTTCGACATCCGTCTGATCGACTACCTCGTTGACGAGTTCAAGAAAGAAAGCGGCATGAACCTCAAGGGTGACCCGCTGGCGATGCAGCGTCTGAAAGAAGCTGCCGAGAAAGCCAAGATCGAGCTGTCTTCGGCGCAGTCGACCGACGTCAACCTGCCGTACATCACTGCAGACGCTACCGGTCCTAAGCACTTGAACGTGAAGATCTCGCGCGCCAAGCTGGAAGCGCTGGTTGAAGACCTGGTTCAGCGCACCATCGAACCTTGCCGCATTGCACTGAAAGACTCCGGTATCGAAGTGGGTGCGATCAACGACGTGATCCTGGTCGGCGGTCAGACCCGTATGCCACTGGTTCAGAAGTTGGTGACCGAGTTCTTCGGTAAAGAAGCACGTAAAGACGTGAACCCGGACGAAGCGGTTGCCATGGGTGCTGCCATCCAGGGTGCGGTACTGGCCGGCGACGTGAAAGACGTACTGCTGCTGGACGTCAGCCCGCTGACCCTGGGTATCGAAACCATGGGCGGCGTGATGACTGCGCTGATCGAGAAAAACACCACGATTCCTACCAAGAAATCGCAAGTGTTCTCGACTGCCGATGACAACCAGGGCGCCGTGACCATTCACGTCCTGCAAGGTGAGCGTAAGCAAGCGGCGCAGAACAAGTCCCTGGGCAAGTTCGACCTGGCCGAGATTCCACCAGCACCACGTGGCGTGCCACAAATTGAAGTGACCTTCGACATCGACGCCAACGGCATCTTGCACGTAGGCGCCAAAGACAAGGCGACCGGCAAAGAGCAGAAGATCACCATCAAGGCCAACTCTGGTCTGTCTGATGAAGAAATTCAGCAGATGATTCGTGATGCGGAAACCAATGCCGAGGCTGACAAGAAGTTTGAAGAGTTGGCCGCTGCTCGTAACCAGGGCGACGCACTGGTTCACTCGACTCGCAAAATGATCACTGAAGCTGGCGACAAAGTGACTGCCGAAGAAAAAACTGCGGTCGAAGCTGCTGTGGTTGCTCTGGAAGCCGCGATTAAAGGCGACGACAAGGCGGCCATCGAAGCCAAGGTTGAGGAGCTGTCGAAAGTCTCCGCACCGGTTGCTCAGAAAATGTACGCCGAACAAGGTCAGCCAGCTGACGGTGCCGCGCATCAGGCAGAGCCTGAAGCCAAGCAAGACGACGTTGTCGATGCCGAGTTCGAAGAAGTCAAAGAGACGAAGTAATCTGCTTGGCCGGTTGACCGCTATCAAGCGGTGACTGGTAGGATGTCGCCGCGCGGGAGCTTGCTCCCGCGTTGGCGTGTCTGGGGTACGCAAATTTTTACAGCATGCGACAACGCTCGGATGCTGGCGGTGTGATCGGGAATGCTCCTGCTTTCCGGCGACAGTCACCGCGTTTTTGGCCGGATCCCTGGCTGAAAGCAGTTATGACCAGGATCGTTGAATTGACGTGAGTTGGGTCCGGGCCTGTATTGGGGCTCAACGAGTTCGGCAAGGCTCAGGAGGGTCTGGCTGAACGTCCTTAAGAGTGCAAAGACTTATGGCAAAGCGTGACTATTACGAAGTATTGGGTGTGGAGCGCGGTTCCAGCGAGGCGGACCTGAAGAAGGCTTACCGTCGCCTGGCGATGAAGCACCACCCGGACCGTAATCCGGATAACAAAGAATCCGAAGAAATGTTCAAAGAGGCCAATGAGGCCTACGAATGCCTGTGTGATCCCAACAAGCGTGCAGCCTACGACCAGTATGGTCACGCCGGCGTCGACCCGAGCATGGGTGGCGGCGGTGCCGGTTTTGGCGGTCAGAACTTCTCCGATATTTTCGGTGATGTGTTCAGCGACTTCTTCGGCGGTGGCCGTGGTGGTCAGCGTGGTGGCGCCCAACGTGGCAGCGACCTGCGCTACACCCTGGAACTGAATCTGGAAGAAGCCGTGCGCGGCACCAGCGTCAATATTCGCGTGCCGACGCTGGTCAACTGCAAGCCGTGCGACGGTTCGGGTGCCAAGAAAGGCTCGTCGCCAATCACCTGCCCGACCTGCGGCGGTATCGGCCAGGTCCGCATGCAGCAGGGCTTCTTCTCGGTGCAGCAGACCTGTCCGCGTTGCCAGGGCCAAGGCAAGATCATCTCTGACCCGTGCGATTCCTGCCACGGCGAAGGGCGTGTCGAAGAGTACAAAACCCTGTCGGTCAAAGTGCCGGCGGGCGTGGATACCGGTGACCGCATTCGCCTGTCGGGCGAAGGCGAGGCGGGGACTCAGGGCGGTCCGACGGGTGATCTGTACGTGGTGATCAATGTGCGCGAGCACTCGATCTTCCAGCGTGACGGCAAGCACCTGTTCTGCGAAGTGCCGATCAGCTTTGTCGACGCGGCCCTGGGCGGCGAGCTGGAGATTCCGACCCTGGACGGCCGGGTCAATCTCAAGATCCCTGAGGGGACGCAGACCGGCAAGCAGTTCCGTATCCGTGGCAAAGGCGTTGCGCCGGTGCGTGGTGGCGGTGCGGGCGACCTGATGTGTCGTGTCACGGTGGAAACGCCGGTCAATCTGGGCCGTCGTCAGCGTGAACTGCTCGAAGAGTTCCGCAGTTCGTTGGCAGGCGACGATTCCCATTCGCCGAAAACCACTGGCTTCTTCGATGGCGTGAAGCGCTTCTTCGGCGACCTGTAAGGAATTGAGTATGCGACGTATAGCCGTAATGGGCGCTGCCGGGCGCATGGGTAAAACCTTGATCGAGGCGGTGCAGCAGCGCTCGCCGGCCTCCGGCCTGACGGCGGCGATCGTTCGCCCTGGCAGTACGTTGATCGGTGCCGATGCCGGTGAGCTGGCTTCGCTGGGGCGTATCGGCGTGTCGTTGTCCGGCAACCTGGAGCTGGTGGCGGACGAATTCGACGTACTGATCGACTTTACGCTGCCAGACGTGATGCTGAAAAATCTGGCGTTCTGCCGCAAGGCGGGCAAAGCCATGGTGATTGGCACCACCGGTTTGAGTGCTGAGCAGAAGCAGTTGCTGGTCGAGGCGGGCAAGGACATTCCCATCGTGTTTGCCGCCAACTTCAGTGTGGGTGTGAATCTGTCGCTCAAGCTGTTGGATCTGGCGGCGCGTGTGCTGGGTGATGAGGCGGATATCGAAATCATCGAAACCCATCATCGCCACAAGATCGATGCGCCGTCGGGAACGGCATTGCGCATGGGTGAGGCTATCGCCGATGCCCTGGGCCGAGACTTGTCGAAGGTGGCGGTGTACGGGCGTGAAGGCCATACCGGTGCGCGTGCGCGTGACACCATTGGCTTTGCCACTGTTCGCGGTGGCGACGTCGTCGGCGATCACACCGTGCTGTTCGCCGCTGAAGGCGAGCGCCTGGAAATCACGCACAAAGCCTCCAGTCGCATGACGTTCGCCAAGGGTGCGGTGCGTGCTGCGCTGTGGCTGGACGGTCGTGCGCCGGGGCTGTATGACATGCGCGATGTGCTGGATCTGCACTAATCAGTAGCTAAAATGGGGTCTCGGGATTATCCTAAGGCCCCGTTTTTACCCGCTAAGCGACGTCCTGTCGCATTCTCCTGCCTTTAAGGCTCATTAGCGGTGGACCAAAATAGCCTTTTTCTGTAAGCTACAGCTTTAGTGTGTCCACTAAAAGCGCGCAGAATAATTCAGTGAAGAAGCGGGGTGACGTGTCCATACGTCACTCCGCTTTTTTACAACCTGCGATCGCCCTTTCAGGCTTTATTTACGGGAGGTCTTCTTGACTAAGCCAGCCATACTCGCCCTTGCTGATGGCAGCATTTTTCGCGGCGAAGCCATTGGAGCCGACGGTCAAACCGTTGGAGAGGTGGTGTTTAACACTGCCATGACCGGCTATCAGGAAATCCTTACCGATCCTTCCTACGCCCAACAGATCGTTACCCTGACCTATCCGCACATCGGCAACACCGGTACTACGCCGGAAGACGTCGAGTCCAATCGTGTCTGGTCTGCGGGCCTGGTGATTCGTGACCTGCCACTGGTTGCGAGCAACTGGCGTAACACGATGTCGCTGTCCGATTACCTGAAAGCCAACAACGTTGTGGCAATCGCCGGTATCGATACGCGTCGTCTGACACGCATCCTGCGTGAAAAAGGTTCGCAGAACGGCTGCATCATGGCCGGTGACAATATTTCCGAAGCGGCTGCGATTGCTGCAGCGCAAGGCTTCCCAGGCCTGAAAGGCATGGACCTGGCGAAAGTCGTCAGCGCCCAGGAAAAGTACGAATGGCGCTCTACTGTCTGGGATTTGAAGACCGACAGCCACGAGACCATTGATGCTGCGGATCTGCCCTACCATGTAGTGGCCTACGACTACGGCATCAAGTACAACATCCTGCGCATGCTGGTTGAACGCGGTTGCCGCGTGACCGTTGTGCCGGCGCAAACTCCGGCCAGCGACGTCCTGGCTCTGCAGCCGGACGGCGTGTTCCTGTCCAACGGCCCGGGTGACCCCGAGCCCTGCGACTACGCCATCAAGGCGATCAAGGAAGTGCTGGAGACCGAGATTCCGGTGTTCGGTATCTGCCTGGGCCACCAGTTGCTGGCTCTGGCCTCCGGTGCCAAGACCCTGAAAATGGGTCACGGCCACCACGGCGCCAACCACCCTGTGCAGGACCTGGACACCGGTGTGGTGATGATCACCAGCCAGAACCACGGTTTTGCGGTGGATGAAGTGACCTTGCCGGCCAACGTCCGTGCAACTCACAAGTCGCTGTTCGACGGTTCCCTGCAAGGCATCGAGCGCACCGACAAGAGCGCGTTCAGCTTCCAGGGCCACCCTGAAGCCAGCCCGGGCCCGAACGACGTAGCGCCGCTGTTCGACCGTTTCATCAATGAGATGGCCAAGCGACGCTGACTGAGCGGCTTGCGGGCGGCCCCGACTGTCGGTGGCCCCCGCAGGCTCTTCAAAGATTGTTCAAGACGGCTTGCCGACTGACCTGCGGATTTGAGTGACAAACCCATGCCAAAACGTACAGACATAAAAAGCATCCTGATTCTCGGCGCTGGCCCGATCGTGATCGGCCAGGCCTGCGAATTCGACTACTCCGGCGCCCAGGCCTGTAAAGCCCTGCGCGAGGAGGGTTATCGCGTCATCCTGGTGAACTCCAACCCGGCCACCATCATGACCGACCCGGCCATGGCCGACGCCACCTACATCGAGCCGATCAAGTGGCAGACCGTTGCCAAGATCATCGAGAAAGAGCGTCCGGACGCACTGCTGCCGACCATGGGTGGCCAAACCGCTCTGAACTGCGCCCTGGACCTGGAGCGCGAAGGCATTCTGGAAAAATTCGGCGTGGAGATGATCGGTGCGAACGCCGACACCATCGACAAGGCTGAAGACCGTTCGCGCTTCGACAAGGCGATGAAGTCCATCGGCCTGGCGTGCCCGCGTTCCGGTATCGCCCACAACATGGAAGAAGCCAATGCGGTCCTCGAGACCCTGGGCTTTCCGTGCATCATCCGTCCGTCCTTCACCATGGGCGGTACCGGTGGCGGTATTGCGTACAACCGCGAAGAGTTCGAAGAAATCTGCGCCCGTGGCCTGGACCTGTCGCCGACCAAAGAGCTGCTGATCGACGAATCCCTGATCGGCTGGAAAGAATATGAGATGGAGGTTGTCCGCGATAAGAAGGACAACTGCATCATCGTCTGCTCCATCGAAAACTTCGACCCGATGGGTGTACACACCGGTGACTCGATCACCGTGGCTCCGGCACAGACCCTGACCGACAAGGAATACCAGATCCTGCGTAACGCCTCCCTGGCGGTACTGCGCGAGATCGGCGTGGAAACCGGCGGTTCCAACGTGCAGTTCGGTATCTGCCCGAACACCGGTCGCATGGTCGTGATCGAGATGAACCCGCGTGTATCGCGTTCGTCGGCCCTGGCTTCGAAAGCCACCGGTTTCCCGATCGCCAAGGTCGCGGCCAAGCTGGCCGTTGGTTACACCCTGGACGAACTGTCGAACGACATCACCGGCGGCAAGACCCCGGCGTCCTTCGAGCCGTCCATCGACTACGTCGTGACCAAGCTGCCACGTTTCGCCTTCGAGAAGTTCCCCAAGGCTGACGCGCGCCTGACCACTCAGATGAAGTCGGTCGGCGAAGTCATGGCCATTGGCCGGACCTTCCAGGAATCCCTGCAGAAAGCCCTGCGCGGCCTCGAAGTCGGCGTTTGCGGCCTGGACGAGAAGCTCGACCTGAGCAATCCGGAAAGCATGAGCGTGCTCAAGCGCGAGCTGACCGTGCCGGGCGCCGAGCGTATCTGGTACGTTGCTGACGCGTTCCGCGCCGGCATGACCGTCGAAGACATCTTCGGCATGAACATGATCGATCCGTGGTTCCTGGTGCAGATCGAAGATCTGATCAAGGAAGAAGAGAAGGTCAAGACCCTGGGTCTGGCCAGCATCGACCGCGACACGATGTTCCGCCTCAAGCGCAAAGGGTTCTCCGACCAGCGCCTGGCCAAGCTGCTGGGTGTGACCGAGAAAAACCTGCGGACTCATCGCCACAAGCTGGAAATCTTCCCGGTCTACAAGCGCGTTGACACCTGTGCCGCCGAGTTTTCCACCGACACCGCTTACCTGTACTCCACCTACGAGGAAGAGTGCGAAGCTGCGCCGTCGGGTCGCGACAAGATCATGATCCTGGGTGGCGGGCCGAACCGTATCGGCCAGGGCATCGAGTTCGACTACTGCTGCGTACACGCCGCCCTCGCCCTGCGCGAAGACGGGTACGAGACCATCATGGTCAACTGTAACCCGGAAACCGTATCCACCGACTACGACACCTCCGATCGCCTGTACTTCGAGCCGGTAACCCTGGAAGACGTGCTGGAAATCGTGCGCGTCGAGAAGCCTAAAGGCGTGATCGTCCAGTACGGCGGCCAAACCCCGCTGAAACTGGCTCGCGCCCTGGAAGCCGCCGGCGTGCCGATCATCGGCACCAGCCCGGACGCCATCGACCGTGCCGAAGATCGTGAGCGCTTCCAGCAAATGGTCGAGCGCCTGAACCTGCGTCAGCCGCCAAACGCCACCGTGCGCAGCGAAGACGAAGCCCTTCGTGCGGCCGGCAAGATCGGCTACCCGCTGGTGGTACGTCCTTCCTACGTACTGGGCGGACGGGCGATGGAAATCGTCTACGAAGAAGAAGAACTCAAGCGTTACCTGCGTGATGCGGTGAAAGTGTCCAACGACAGCCCGGTGCTGCTGGACCACTTCCTCAACTGCGCCATCGAGATGGACGTGGACGCAGTGTGCGACGGTACCGATGTGGTCATCGGCGCGATCATGCAGCACATCGAACAGGCGGGCGTTCACTCCGGTGACTCCGCGTGCTCGCTGCCGCCATACTCGCTGCCGGCGCACATCCAGGACGAGATGCGCGAACAGGTCAAGAAAATGGCCCTGGAACTGGGTGTGGTCGGCCTGATGAACGTACAGTTGGCGCTGCAAGGCGACGATATCTACGTCATTGAAGTCAACCCGCGTGCCTCGCGTACCGTGCCGTTCGTGTCCAAGTGCATCGGTGTGTCCCTGGCCATGATCGCTGCCCGCGTGATGGCCGGTAAGACCCTGAAGGAAATCGGCTTCACCAAGGAAATCATTCCGAACTTCTACAGCGTGAAAGAGGCGGTGTTCCCATTCGCCAAGTTCCCTGGTGTGGACCCGATCCTGGGCCCAGAGATGAAGTCCACCGGTGAAGTGATGGGCGTGGGCGATACCTTCGGTGAAGCCTTTGCCAAGGCCCAGATGGGCGCCAGCGAAGTGCTGCCAACCGGCGGTACTGCTTTCATCAGCGTGCGCGATGATGACAAGCCACTGGTTGCAGGCGTGGCCCGTGATCTGATCAACTTGGGCTTCGAGATCGTGGCCACCGCCGGGACCGCCAAGCTGATTGAAGCGGCGGGCCTGAAAGTGCGTCGCGTGAACAAGGTGACGGAAGGCCGTCCGCACGTGGTCGATATGATCAAGAATGACGAAGTCACCCTGATCATCAACACCACCGAGGGTCGTCAGTCGATCGCGGATTCTTACTCCATTCGTCGTAATGCCTTGCAGCACAAGATTTACTGCACCACTACCATTGCTGCTGGCGAAGCTATCTGCGAAGCGCTTAAGTTCGGTCCGGAAAAGACCGTGCGTCGCTTGCAGGATCTACACGCAGGATTGAAGGCATGATCAAATACCCAATGACCGTCCGGGGCGCCAAGGCCCTGGAAGAGGAGCACGCCCATCTGACCAAGGTCGTCCGTCCAAAGCTGAGCCAGGACATCGGTACGGCCCGCGAGCTGGGTGACTTGAAGGAAAACGCCGAATACCACGCTGCCCGCGAGCAGCAGGGTATGGTCGAGGCGCGGATACGTGATATCGAGGGCCGTATGCAGAATGCGGTGATCATCGATGTCACGACCATTCCGCACACCGGCAAAGTGATTTTCGGCACCACGGTGGAAATCGCCAACGTCGAGACTGACGAAAGCGTGGTCTACCACATCGTGGGTGAGGACGAGGCTGACTTCAAACTCGGCAAGATCTCCGTCGGTTCGCCACTGGCCCGTGCCTTGATTGCCAAGGAAGAGGGGGATGTGGTGGTTGTGAAAACGCCCGGTGGCGTGATCGAGTATGAGATTGTCGAAGTTCGCCATGTCTGAAAGGCGGCGCCCGCTTCGTGCGGGCGCCATGCTTTGGCAGTTTGCCCAGATGCTTTGGGTGGGCGGCCTGTGGTTGCTGCATATTGGCGTGTTGCCGGCGTTGGGCCTGATTGGCCTGGCGCCGTTGTTGATCGATGAGATCGACGGATTATTGAGTGCGCTGCTGGTGGGTTTTGCGGCGGCGTGCGTGACGCTTCAGGCGCTGGTGCTGATCAAGGCCGAAGGCTTGGGGAGTTTGTGGCGGGATATTCGCGGCCAACTGCTGTTGATGGCGCTGTATGCGTGTGCAATGTATTGCATCGTGCATGTGTGGCTGCCGGAAGCGTTGCGCTGGCAGCTATTCAGCTATCTTGTGCTAGGGTTTTCCGGCCTGGTGCTGGTGATGCAACCGGCGCCGGGGTGGAGTGGCGGGGCGCGCTAAGCACGCCCGTGACCCTTGTTGTCATTTGAAGCGATGAACGTTCGACAGTTGCTTGTTGACGCTGAAGTTCTTGCGATACAGCAGCGCCATCTTGCCGATGACCTGAACCAGGTCTGCCTTGCCAACCTTGCACAGTTCTGCAATGGCGGCCAGGCGCGCTTCGCGGTCAAGGATGTTGACCTTGATCTTGATCAGTTCGTGATCGCCCAATGCGCGTTCAAGTTCGGCTAACACACCTTCAGTCAAACCGTTGTCGGCCACGATCAAAACTGGTTTCAGATGGTGGCCAATGGATTTGTACTGTTTCTTCTGCTCTTGAGTGAGCGGCATAATCTGACCCCTGCGTCTGATCTTGTAAAAAGCGGCGGCCAGTTTACCCGAGCGAGTCCGGGACCGCCCAGTTAATCACGACCCGTTTTATTTTCGAGGTGGCCCGTGGCCCGTTCCAAAACTAGCCTTAAGTGGCTGCAAGAGCATTTCAACGACCCTTACGTCAAAAAGGCGCAAAAGGACGGCTACCGCTCCCGGGCCAGCTACAAGCTGCTTGAGCTGCAGGAAAAGGACAAATTGTTCCGCCCCGGCATGAGCGTGATCGACCTGGGGGCCGCCCCAGGTGGCTGGTCTCAGGTGGCCAGTCGTCTGATTGGTGGTCAAGGCCGCTTGATCGCTTCCGACATTCTGGAGATGGACAGCATCCCGGATGTGACCTTCGTCCATGGTGACTTTACCCAGGACGCGGTGTTGGCGGAGATCCTGCAGGCGGTGGGAAATTCGCAGGTGGACCTTGTGATTTCCGACATGGCCCCCAATATGAGTGGATTACCGGCTGTTGATATGCCGCGAGCCATGTTCCTGTGCGAGTTGGCGCTGGATCTGGCGGGGCGGGTATTGCGTCCGGGTGGTGATTTCCTGGTCAAAGTCTTCCAGGGTGAGGGCTTCGACGAGTACCACAAGAACATCCGCAAGCTGTTCGACAAGGTGCAGATGCGCAAACCGGACTCTTCCCGGGACCGGTCTCGCGAGCAATATCTGCTGGCGCGGGGGTTCCGCGGGATCGAAGGCGCAGCGAGTGATGAGCGTCTTTGAGGGTTTGAAGGGAGTCGATAGGTTTTTTTATATCGCTTTCGTCACGAAGCTTTACGAATATTGTGTAGTCAAAGTTTCACAAAGGGTTACAGACGGCGCCTGCCAGAGTTGTAGGTAATGTAGTAAGTTAGGCTGGTGAATATCATGCGAAGCGCGCGCCAGTAGCGGAGCTTGCTTCAGAGGGTAGTTAATTGAACGATATGGCAAAGAATCTGATCCTGTGGTTGATCATCGCGGCTGTCCTGGTGACGGTGATGAACAACTTCTCCAGCCCTAACGAGCCGCAGACCCTCAACTATTCCGACTTCATCCAGCAAGTTAAGGATGGCAAGGTCGAGCGCGTAGCGGTTGATGGCTACGTGATTACCGGCAAGCGCAGCGATGGCGACGGCTTCAAGACCATTCGTCCGGCGATCCAGGACAACGGTCTGATCGGCGACCTGGTGGATAACCACGTGGTTGTCGAAGGCAAGCTGCCTGAGCAGCAGAGCATCTGGACTCAACTCCTGGTGGCGAGCTTCCCGATCCTGGTGATCATTGCCGTGTTCATGTTCTTCATGCGCCAGATGCAAGGTGGTGCGGGAGGCAAGGGCGGGCCGATGAGTTTCGGCAAGAGCAAGGCGCGCCTGCTCTCCGAAGACCAAGTGAAGACAACCCTGGGTGATGTCGCCGGTTGCGACGAAGCCAAGGAAGAAGTGGGCGAGCTGGTCGAGTTCCTGCGTGATCCGGGCAAATTCCAGCGTCTGGGCGGTCGCATTCCTCGCGGCGTGCTGATGGTTGGCCCTCCGGGGACCGGTAAAACCTTGCTGGCCAAGGCAATTGCCGGCGAAGCCAAAGTGCCTTTCTTCACTATTTCCGGTTCGGACTTCGTCGAGATGTTCGTTGGTGTCGGTGCCAGCCGTGTTCGTGACATGTTCGAGCAGGCCAAGAAACACGCACCATGCATCATCTTTATCGATGAAATCGACGCCGTCGGTCGCCATCGTGGTGCTGGCATGGGCGGTGGTCACGATGAGCGTGAGCAGACCCTCAACCAGTTGCTGGTGGAGATGGATGGTTTTGAAATGAATGACGGCATCATCGTCATTGCCGCAACCAACCGTCCGGACGTACTGGACCCTGCATTGCTGCGTCCAGGCCGTTTCGACCGTCAGGTCGTGGTTGGCTTGCCGGATATCCGTGGTCGTGAACAGATCCTGAAAGTACACATGCGTAAAGTGCCGATGGGCGACGACGTGGCTCCGGCCGTGATTGCCCGCGGTACGCCAGGCTTCTCCGGTGCTGACCTGGCCAACCTGGTGAACGAGGCTTCGCTATTTGCGGCCCGTACCGGCAAACGCATCGTTGAAATGAAAGAGTTCGAACTGGCGAAAGACAAGATCATGATGGGCGCCGAGCGCAAATCCATGGTCATGTCCGAGAAAGAGAAGCAGAACACCGCTTATCACGAAGCGGGTCACGCCATCGTGGGGCGCGTCGTGCCTGAGCATGACCCGGTGTACAAAGTGTCGATCATTCCTCGTGGTCGGGCGCTGGGTGTCACCATGTTCCTGCCGGAAGAGGATCGCTACAGCCTCTCCAAGCGTGCGCTGATCAGCCAGATCTGCTCGCTGTACGGTGGCCGAATTGCCGAAGAGATGACCCTGGGCTTTGACGGTGTAACCACCGGCGCTTCCAACGACATCATGCGCGCCAGCCAGATTGCGCGGAACATGGTGACCAAGTGGGGCTTGTCGGAAAAACTCGGCCCTTTGATGTACGCCGAGGAAGAAGGTGAAGTGTTCCTGGGGCGTGGCGGTGGCGGTCAAAGTGCCAGCTTCTCCGGTGAGACAGCCAAGCTGATCGACTCCGAAGTGCGCAGCATCATTGACCAGTGCTACGGCACGGCCAAGCAGATCCTCACCGAAAACCGCGACAAGCTTGATGCTATGGCGGATGCGCTGATGAAGTACGAAACCATTGATGCCGACCAGATCGACGACATCATGGCTGGCCGTACACCGCGTGAACCTCGCGATTGGGAAGGTGGTTCGGGCACCTCTGGCACGCCGCCAGTGGTTCAGAACGAACGCCCTGAAAGCCCGATCGGCGGTCCTGCAGCTGACCACTAAGGTTTGAAATGACTTCTGCGTCGTCCTCTACCCGGTTGCCTTGCGGCAACCGGGTTCTTGATTTGGCCCATACACATGTCATGGGCATTCTTAATGTAACCCCCGATTCCTTTTCCGATGGTGGCCGCTTCAATCAGCTTGATGCTGCGTTGCGTCACGCCGAGGCGATGGTGGCGGCGGGTGCGACCTTGATCGATGTCGGCGGCGAGTCGACCCGGCCTGGCGCTCGCGTTGTTTCTCCCGTGGAGGAGCTGGAGCGGGTGGCGCCGATCGTCGAGCGCATCGCTCGCGAGTTGGATGTGATCATTTCAGTGGATACATCGACCCCGGCCGTGATGCGCGAAACGGCGCGCCTGGGGGCGGGGCTGATCAACGATGTGCGTTCGTTGCGACGTGATGGCGCGCTGGACGCTGCCGCGGCTACCGGCCTGCCGGTCTGTCTGATGCATATGCTGGGTGAGCCCGGCAATATGCAGGATAATCCGCACTACGATGATCTGGTTGGCGAAGTGAGTGGGTTCCTGGCTGATCGCATTGCTCAATGCGCCGCAGCAGGGATCGCTGCCGACAAGATCATCCTCGATCCGGGGTTTGGCTTCGCCAAGACCCTGCAGCACAATCTAAGTCTGTTCAAGCATATGGAAGCCTTGCATGCCCTGGGTCGGCCTTTGTTGGTCGGCGTTTCGCGCAAGAGCATGATAGGTCAGGCGCTGAATCGTCCGGTGGGCGAGCGGCTTTATGGCGGGTTGGCGCTTGCGGCACTTGCTGTGACCAAGGGTGCGCGCATCTTGCGGGTGCATGATGTCGCCGAGACCGTGGATGTTGTCCGCATGCTTGCCGCAGTAGAATCGGCCGAATAAGAATGATGGAGCACTTATGACAAAGAAATACTTTGGCACCGACGGTATTCGTGGTCGGGTCGGCGAGTTTCCGATTACCCCCGATTTCATGCTCAAGCTGGGTTGGGCGGCAGGCATGGCGTTCCGCAGCATGGGCGCGTGTCGCATCCTGGTAGGCAAGGACACGCGTATCTCGGGCTATATGTTTGAGTCTGCGCTGGAGGCTGGATTGTCCGCCGCCGGGGCTGATGTGATGCTGCTGGGCCCTATGCCGACCCCGGCGATCGCTTACCTGACGCGTACCTTTCACGCTGAGGCCGGTATTGTGATCAGTGCTTCGCACAATCCCCATGATGACAACGGCATCAAGTTTTTCTCGGGGCAGGGCACCAAGCTGCCGGACGAGATCGAGTTGATGATCGAAGAGCTGCTGGATGCGCCGATGACGGTGGTCGAGTCCAGCAAGTTGGGCAAGGTGTCGCGGATCAATGACGCCTCTGGCCGTTATATCGAGTTCTGTAAGAGCAGTGTGCCAAGCAGCACCAATTTCGCCGGGCTTAAGATCGTCGTCGACTGTGCTCATGGTGCGACCTATAAGGTGGCGCCGAGCGTATTCAAGGAGCTGGGTGCGGAAGTGACGGTGCTGTCGGCCCAGCCTAACGGGTTGAACATCAACGACAACTGCGGCTCCACGCATATGGAACAACTGCAGGCTGCCGTCCTCGCCGAGCATGCGGACCTGGGTATTGCCTTTGATGGTGACGGCGACCGCGTCTTGATGGTGGATCACACCGGCGCCGTGGTTGATGGCGATGACCTGCTGTTCATCATTGCTCGCGACCTGCATGAGCGTAATCGGCTGCAGGGTGGTGTTGTCGGCACGCTGATGAGCAATCTCGGGTTGGAGTTGGCGCTGGCCGAGCTGGGAATTCCTTTTGTGCGGGCCAATGTCGGGGATCGCTATGTAATTGCCGAGCTACAGGAGCGCAATTGGCAGATCGGTGGCGAGAACTCCGGCCATGTCGTGTGCTTTCAGCACACCACCACGGGCGACGCGATCATTGCGGCGCTGCAGGTATTGTTGTCGTTGCGCCGTCGCCAGGAGAGCCTGGCCCAGGCGCGTCAGGCCTTGCGCAAGTGCCCGCAGGTGCTGCTCAATGTGCGTTTTTCCGGTGGCGACAACCCGATCGAACATCCGGCTGTCAAAGCGGCCTGCGAGCGCGTGACCCTGGCAATGGCGGGGCGTGGGCGAGTGTTGCTGCGCAAGTCTGGCACAGAGCCTCTGGTGCGCGTCATGGTCGAAGGCGAGGACGAAACCCAGGTTCGCGGGCATGCCGAAGACCTGGCAAAACTGGTAACTGAAGTTTGCGCCTGAATTCGGCTTGCCAGTGATGATGTGGTTGGGTAACATCTGCGCCCACTTTGACCGACGAGGTACAGCATGCGTCGCACTATGGTAGCTGGTAACTGGAAGATGCACGGTACCCGCGCCAGTGTCGCTGAGCTGATCAATGGCCTTCGTCATTTGGCTTTGCCGAGCGGTGTTGATGTCGCGGTTTTTCCATCTTGCTTGCATATCAACCAAGTGGTTGATGGCTTGAAAGGTAAGTCGATTCAGATCGGCGCGCAGAATTCTGCGATGGAACCCATGCAAGGTGCGCTGACAGGTGAGATTTCGCCAAGTCAGTTGGTTGATGCGGGTTGTTCCTATGTGCTTATTGGGCACTCCGAGCGCCGTCAGTTGATGGGCGAGCGTGACGGAACACTCAATCGCAAGTTCGCAGCGGCACAGGCTTGTGGCTTGATTCCAGTGTTGTGCATAGGGGAGACCCTTGAGCAGCGTGAATCGGGCAATACCTTTGAGGTTGTCTCGCGTCAGTTGGGCAGCATCATCGAAGAGTTGGGTGTTGGTGCGTTTGCGAAGGCAGTCATTGCTTACGAGCCGGTCTGGGCCATTGGCACCGGGCTGACTGCAACACCGCAACAGGCGCAGGATGTGCATGCAGCCATCCGCGCACAGTTGGCGGCAGAGAATTCTGAGGTCGCACAAGGTGTGCGGCTTCTATACGGCGGCAGCGTGAAGGCGGCCAATGCGGTCGAACTGTTCGGCATGCCGGATATCGATGGGGGGCTCATTGGTGGAGCTTCCCTGAATGCAGATGAGTTCGGTGCGATTTGTCGCGCCGCGGGAAACTGAAAAAATGCTGGAAACAGTCGTAGTCGTTTTTCATCTGTTGGCTGCCCTGGGCGTAATTGCCCTGGTTTTGTTGCAACAGGGTAAAGGTGCGGATGCTGGTGCGTCTTTCGGTGCAGGTGCTTCAAATACTGTATTCGGAAGCCAAGGTTCCTCTACCTTTCTTAGTAAGTTTACTGCTATACTTGCCGCAGGTTTCTTCATAACCAGCTTAGGGTTAGGTTACTTTGCTAAAGAGAAAGCTCATGTGCTGACTCAAGTAGGTTTGCCAAACCCAGCAGTGTTGGAAGTACCAAAAGCAAAGCCGGCTTCTGATGATGTCCCGGTGCTTCAAGAGCAAAAGTCGGCTACCCCAGCGACTGACGTACCTCCAGCTCAAGAGCAAAAGTAAGAAGGGTTGTAAACGCTGTATTGCCGAGGTGGTGGAATTGGTAGACACGCAACCTTGAGGTGGTTGTGCCCATAGGGTGTAGGGGTTCGAGTCCCCTTCTCGGTACCAATTATCAGGAGAGCCCGCTGTTGCGGGCTTTCTTGTAGGTGGAAGGTTACATTGACCCTGTAAGGGATCGGTCGTATACTTCCGCCCCAGCTTTGTCGCGGGGTGGAGCAGTCTGGTAGCTCGTCGGGCTCATAACCCGAAGGTCGTCGGTTCAAATCCGGCCCCCGCAACCAGTTTTAGCGGAGCCCCTTATTAAGGGGCTTTTTGTTAGCTGGACACTTTCAACGCCGCTATTCGACGGCGTTTCAAGGATGGGCGTTTCGCCCATTTTTTTATTTTGCACAGCATGCACATACATGCACGAGGGGGTTCAGGTGTCGAGCAAGCTAGAAGAGTTGCAGGCCTTGCTGGCCCCGGTGGTCGTGGCCCTGGGCTATGAATGCTGGGGTATTGAGTTTTCGGCTCAAGGTCGCCACTCAATGTTGCGCGTTTATATTGATAAAGAGGGCGGCGTGCTGGTGGACGATTGTGCCATTGTCAGCCGTCAGATCAGTGGTGTCCTGGATGTTGAAGATCCAATCGCCGTTGAGTACACCCTCGAAGTTTCCTCGCCTGGCATGGAACGCCCACTGTTCACTCTCGAGCAGTTTGCAAAATTTGCCGGTGAACAAGTGAAAATCAAGCTGCGATCGCCCTTTGAAGGGCGGCGCAATTTTCAGGGCCTTCTGCGCGGTGTAGAAGAGCAGGATGTCGTGGTGCAAGTAGAAGACCATGAGTTCCTGTTGCCGATCGATATGATCGACAAGGCCAACATTATTCCCAGTTTTGACTGAGACGCGGATCCCGCGGATCCAATGGCTTGCGAAAGGCGAGGCGTACGATGAGCAAAGAAGTACTGCTGGTTGTTGAGTCGGTATCCAATGAAAAGGGCGTACCGGCAAACGTGATTTTTGAAGCGCTGGAGCTGGCCCTGGCCACTGCTACCAAAAAGCGTTTTGAAGACGAAGTTGATCTGCGTGTGGAAATCAACCGCCACACCGGTGCCTACGAGACTTTCCGTCGCTGGACGGTCGTTGAAGAAGCCGATCTTGATGATCCGGCCATCGAAACCTGGCCGAGCAAGGTTGCTGAAACGCACCCTGGCGCCAATGTCGGTGATGTTGTCGAAGAAAAGATCGAATCGATCGAGTTCGGCCGTATTGCTGCGCAAACTGCCAAGCAGGTCATTGTGCAGAAGGTTCGCGAAGCCGAGCGTGCTCAAGTCGTTGACGCCTATCGCGAGCGCCTGGGGGAAATCATCTCCGGCACCGTGAAAAAAGTCACCCGCGACAACGTGATCGTTGACCTGGGCAACAACGCCGAAGCGTTGCTGGCCCGCGAAGACATCATCTCTCGCGAAACCTTCCGTGTCGGCGTGCGTCTGCGTGCGTTGCTCAAGGAAATCCGCACTGAGAACCGCGGTCCTCAGTTGATCCTGTCGCGTACCGCGCCGGAAATGCTGATCGAGCTGTTCCGTATCGAAGTGCCGGAAATCGCCGAAGGCCTGATCGAAGTCATGGCTGCGGCCCGCGACCCGGGTTCGCGCGCCAAGATCGCGGTCCGCTCCAAGGACAAACGCATCGACCCGCAGGGCGCTTGCATTGGTATGCGCGGTTCGCGCGTCCAGGCAGTGTCGGGCGAGTTGGGCGGTGAGCGTGTGGATATCGTCCTGTGGGATGATAACCCGGCGCAGTTCGTGATCAACGCCATGTCGCCGGCTGAAGTGGCGGCAATTATCGTTGACGAAGATGCCCATGCAATGGACATCGCCGTTGGCGCTGACAATCTGGCTCAGGCCATTGGTCGTGGAGGTCAGAACGTGCGTCTGGCCAGCCAACTGACCGGCTGGACCCTGAACGTGATGACCGAATCGGACATCCAGGCTAAGCAGCAAGCTGAAACCGGTGACATCCTGCGCAACTTCATCGACGAGCTGGAAGTCGACGAAGACCTGGCGCAGGTGCTGGTAGATGAAGGCTTCACCAGCCTGGAAGAGATTGCCTACGTACCGTTGGAAGAAATGCTCAACATCGATGGCTTTGACGAAGACACCGTCAACGAGCTTCGCGCTCGGGCCAAGGATCGTTTGTTGACTAAAGCCATCGCTACTGAGGAAAAGCTGGCAGACGCCCATCCGGCCGAAGACCTGCTCTCGCTTGAGGGTATGGACAAGGATTTGGCGATGGAACTGGCGGTGCGCGGCGTAATTACCCGCGAAGACCTGGCCGAGCAGTCTATTGACGATCTGCTCGACATCGACGGCATTGACGATGATCGTGCCGGCAAGTTGATCATGGCCGCCCGAGCCCATTGGTTCGAGTAATTAGGCGCGGCCTGAGGAGAGAAGTGCATGACGCAAGTCACGGTGAAACAACTGGCCGATGAGGTCAAAACACCGGTAGAGCGCCTGTTGCAGCAGATGCGTGAGGCAGGTCTGCCGCACACCGCCGCCGATGAAGGTGTGAGCGATAGTGAGAAGCAGTCTTTGCTGACTCACTTGAAGAGCAGCCACAAGGCGAAAGTGGAAGAACCGCGCAAGATTACATTGCAGCGCAAAACCACCAGCACCCTGCGTGTTGCTGGTAGCAAGAGCATCAGCGTTGAAGTACGCAAGAAGAAAGTCTTCGTACAGCGCAGCCCGGAAGAAATCGAAGCCGAGCGCAAACGCGATCTGGAAGAGCGTCGCGCAGTAGAAAATGCTGCTCGTCAGAAGGCTGAAGAAGAAGCCAAGCGTCGCGCCGAAGAAGAAGCGCGTCGCCAGCCTACTGCTGCGCAACCTGCTGGTACTGAAGCGGTCGCCGCTCCTGCTGCGCCAGTAGAAGCTGTGCGTGAGGCCACTCCGGTTGCCGCTGCACCAGCACCTGCTGCTGACGCCCGCAAGCGTGACGAACCTCGTCGTCCGGACAAACCACGTGCCGACGATAATAGTCGTCGCGGTGGCGGCGGTGATGGCGAGCGCAAAAACGCTCCGCATCGCGCCTCGGTCAAAGAGAAAGCGCCTGCTCCACGCGTTGCGCCACGTACTACCGACGAAGAAAGCGATAGCTTCCGTCGTGGTGGTCGCGGCAAGGCCAAGCTGAAAAAACGCAACGCCCACGGTTTCCAGAGCCCAACCGGCCCTGTCGTGCGTGATGTGCAGATCGGCGAGACCATCACTGTTGGCGATCTCGCCAATCAGATGTCGGTCAAGGCTGCTGAAATCATCAAGTTCATGTTCAAACTGGGTACTCCAGCGACCATCAACCAGGTGCTTGATCAGGAAACTGCTCAACTGGTAGCCGAAGAACTGGGCCACAAAGTGACCCTGGTCAGCGACACCGCCCTGGAAGATTCCCTGGCCGAGTCCCTGAAGTTTGAAGGTGAGACGTTCTCCCGTGCGCCAGTTGTGACCGTAATGGGCCACGTTGACCATGGTAAGACATCGCTGCTCGACTACATCCGTCGTGCCAAGGTAGCTGCTGGCGAAGCCGGCGGTATCACCCAGCACATCGGCGCGTACCACGTTGAAACCGATCGCGGCATGGTCACTTTCCTCGACACCCCAGGTCACGCCGCGTTTACCGCAATGCGTGCCCGTGGTGCCAAGGCGACTGACATCGTGATCCTGGTCGTTGCAGCGGACGACGGCGTGATGCCGCAGACCATTGAAGCTGTCCAGCACGCCAAGGCCGCTGGTGTTCCACTGGTTGTGGCCGTGAACAAAATCGACAAGCCGGGCGCCGATCTCGATCGCATCCGTAGCGAACTGTCGGTTCACGGCGTGACGTCTGAAGAGTGGGGCGGTGATACGCCGTTCGTTTCGGTTTCGGCGAAAGTCGGTACTGGCGTGGACGAACTGCTCGAAGCGGTCTTGCTGCAAGCTGAAGTACTCGAACTGAAAGCAACGCCATCGGCCCCAGGTCGCGGTGTTGTGGTTGAGTCGCGTCTCGACAAAGGTCGTGGCCCGGTTGCAACCGTTCTGGTTCAAGACGGCACCCTGCGTCAAGGCGACATGGTGCTGGTCGGTTCGAACTACGGCCGTGTACGTGCCATGCTCGACGAGAACGGCAAGCCAATCAAGGAAGCCGGTCCTTCCATCCCTGTCGAGATCCTCGGCCTGGACGGTACCCCGGACGCTGGCGACGAGATGAGCGTGCTGGCGGACGAGAAGAAAGCCCGTGAAGTGGCTCTGTTCCGTCAAGGCAAGTTCCGCGAAGTCAAACTGGCTCGCGCTCACGCCGGCAAGCTGGAAAACATCTTCGAAAACATGGGCCAGGCAGAGAAGAAGACGCTCAACATCGTCCTCAAATCTGACGTTCGTGGTTCCCTCGAAGCGTTGAACGGCGCCTTGAACGGCCTGGGTAACGACGAAGTGCAAGTGCGTGTCGTCGGTGGCGGTGTCGGTGGTATCACCGAGTCCGACGCCAACCTGGCACTGGCTTCCAACGCTGTACTGTTCGGCTTCAACGTGCGTGCCGATGCTGGCGCTCGCAAGATCGTCGAGCAGGAAGGCCTGGACATGCGTTACTACAACGTCATCTACGACATCATCGAAGACGTCAAGAAAGCCCTTACCGGCATGCTTGGCAGCGACGTTCGGGAGAACATCCTGGGTATCGCCGAGGTGCGTGACGTGTTCCGCTCGCCGAAATTCGGCGCGATCGCCGGTTGCATGGTTATCGAAGGTGTTGTGCACCGTAACCGTCCAATCCGTGTACTGCGTGAAGACATCGTTATCTTCGAAGGCGAGCTGGAATCCCTGCGCCGCTTCAAGGATGACGCTTCCGAAGTACGTGCCGGCATGGAATGCGGTATCGGCGTCAAGAGCTACAACGACGTCAAGGCTGGCGACAAGATCGAAGTCTACGAGAAGGTTCAGGTTGCTCGCAGCCTCTAACTCGCGCACTTCAGGAGCCACGCCGTGTGTGGGCATGCAAATGCCCCGCGCAGCGTCCGGACTCTAAACGCAACGCCCGGTCTGGCTTTTGTCAGGCCGGGCGTTTGCCGCTTTCAGACCCCACGGGTTTCACCGTGTGGCAGTAACAGGTAACAAGACATGGCAAAAGAATACAGCCGTACCCAGCGTATCGGCGATCAGATGCAGCGCGAGCTGGCCCAACTGATCCGTCGCGAAGTCAAAGACCCTCGTGTTGGCCTGGTCACCATCACCGCCGTTGACGTGAGTCGTGACGTGGGTCACGCCAAAATCTTCATCACCGTGATGGGTGAGGACAGCAGCGAAGAAATTGCGCAAAGCATCAAGGTGCTCAACTCGGCTGCAGGTTTCCTGCGCATGCAGTTGGCCCGCGAAATGAAGCTGCGCAGCGTGCCTCAGTTGCACTTCCACTACGACGAAAGCGTCGTGCGTGGTGCGCATCTGTCGGCACTGATCGAGCGCGCCGTGGCTGAGGATAATCAGCACCCGTCCACACCTGAAGACGCCAAGGAGTAAGCGGTGGCTCAGGTCAAACGTATCCGTCGCAACGTCAGCGGCATCATTCTGCTCGATAAACCCATTGGCTTTACCTCCAATGCGGCGTTGCAGAAAGTCCGTTGGCTGCTCAATGCCGAGAAGGCCGGGCACACCGGCAGCCTCGATCCGCTGGCCACCGGCGTGTTGCCGTTGTGCTTTGGCGAGGCCACCAAGTTCTCGCAATACCTGCTCGATTCCGACAAGGGTTACGAAACCCTGATGCAACTGGGCAAGACCACCACCACGGCCGATGCCGAAGGTGATGTTTTGCAGGTTCGCGACGTGACCGTTGGTCGTGCTGATATCGAGGCTGCTTTGCCCGCTTTTCGTGGGAAAATCAGCCAGATACCGCCGATGTACTCGGCGCTCAAGCGGGATGGGCAGCCACTTTACAAGCTGGCACGTGCGGGCGAAGTAGTGGAGCGCGAACCGCGTTCTGTTACTATTGCGCGCTTGGAATTGCTCGCCTGTGAAGGCGACACCGCACGCCTGGCCGTGGACTGTAGCAAAGGCACCTATATCCGTACCCTGGTGGAAGATATTGGTGAAACGCTCGGTTGCGGCGCGTATGTTGCTGAACTGCGACGCACCCAGGCCGGCCCTTTCAGTCTGGCCCAGACGGTTACGCTGGAAGAGTTGGAAGCGGTACACGCCGAAGGCGGCAATGAAGCGGTTGATCGCTTTCTGATGCCATCGGACAGCGGTTTGCTCGATTGGCCATTGCTGCACTTTTCGGAGCACAGCGCGTTCTACTGGCTCAACGGCCAGCCGGTACGTGCCCCGGACGCCCCGAAATTCGGCATGGTGCGGGTACAGGATCATAACGGTCGCTTTATCGGTATCGGTGAAGTGAGCGAAGACGGGCGCATCGCGCCGCGTCGACTGATTCGGTCAGAATGACCGGAACCAGTTTGTGGTAAAAGCGCAGTAGTTTTTATGCAAACTGGAACGAGGGTGGCTGTTAGCAGGCACGGTCACTACTCATTTTTAGATACAGGGATTTGTCCCTGGCCTGTTGAAACTGCCCTTTGGGTGGTTTCCTGAAAAAAGGATTGCCTCATGGCTCTCGACGTTCAAGAAAAAGCACAAATCGTAGCTGACTATCAGCAAGCTGTTGGTGACACTGGTTCGCCAGAAGTGCAAGTTGCACTGCTGACCCACAACATCAACAAGCTGCAAGGTCACTTCAAGGCCAACGGTAAAGATCACCACTCCCGTCGTGGTCTGATCCGCATGGTAAACCAGCGCCGTAAGCTGCTGGACTACCTGAAAGGCAAGGATCTGGGTCGTTATCAGGCTCTGATCGGTCGCCTGGGTCTGCGTCGCTAATAAGCGATTGCGCTAGAGGTTGGTTGTTTGTCGTGTGTCAGTGGGATTCCCGCTGGCCCATGGCAGGCTTCCAGCCTCAAGTTTTATCTGGATACACGTTTTACCCCTGGACAAGGGTTGGGCCGATTCCCGACATTGCCCAAGAATTTCGCAAGAAGACAAGTTCCCCAAGAGCCACAAAGAAGGTAGGACACCGTGAACCCGGTTATCAAAAAATTTCAGTTCGGTCAGTCGACCGTTACCCTCGAGACAGGCCGTATCGCCCGTCAAGCCTCCGGCGCAGTGCTGGTTACCGTTGACGACGACGTTACCGTACTGGTGACCGTTGTTGGCGCCAAGCACGCGGACCCAAGCAAGGGCTTCTTCCCTCTGTCCGTTCACTACCAGGAAAAGACTTACGCTGCCGGTAAGATCCCTGGCGGTTTCTTCAAGCGCGAAGGCCGTCCTTCCGAGAAAGAAACCCTGACTTCCCGACTGATCGACCGTCCGATCCGTCCGCTGTTCCCAGAAGGCTTCATGAACGAAGTGCAGGTTGTCTGCACCGTCGTTTCCACCAGCAAAAAGACCGATCCGGACATCGCTGCGATGATCGGTACCTCGGCTGCCCTGGCCATCTCCGGTATTCCTTTCGATGGCCCGATCGGCGCCGCGCGCGTTGCTTTCCACGAAAGCACCGGCTACCTGCTGAACCCGACTTACGAGCAGCAAAAAGCCTCGAGCCTGGACATGGTCGTTGCCGGTACTTCGGAAGCCGTATTGATGGTTGAATCGGAAGCCAAAGAGCTGACCGAAGACCAGATGCTGGGCGCTGTACTGTTTGCTCACGACGAGTTCCAGGTTGTGATCAACGCCGTTAAAGAACTCGCTGCCGAAGCTGCCAAGCCAACTTGGGCCTGGGCTCCACAAGCCGAAGCCACCGAACTGCTGGGCGCTATCCGCTCCGAATTCGGCGAAGCGATCTCCCAGGCCTACACCATCACCGTCAAGGCCGACCGTTACGCTCGCCTGGGCGAGTTGAAGGATCAGGTCGTGGCCAAGCTGTCCGGTGAAGAAGGCCAGCCTTCTTCCAGCGACGTCAAAGCGGCTTTCGGTGAAATCGAATACCGCACCGTTCGCGAAAACATCGTGAACGGCAAGCCACGTATCGACGGTCGCGACACTCGCACCGTGCGTCCGCTGAACATCGAAGTCGGCGTTCTGCCGAAGACTCACGGTTCGGCGCTGTTCACCCGTGGCGAAACCCAGGCCCTGGTCGTTGCGACCCTGGGTACTGCCCGTGACGCACAACTGCTGGACACCCTGGAAGGCGAGAAAAAAGACCCGTTCATGCTGCACTACAACTTCCCTCCGTTCTCGGTGGGCGAGTGTGGTCGCATGGGTGGTGCTGGTCGTCGTGAAATCGGTCACGGCCGTCTGGCCCGTCGTTCGATTGCGGCCATGCTGCCTGCCGCCGACGTGTTCCCGTACACCATCCGTGTGGTGTCGGAAATCACCGAGTCCAACGGTTCCAGCTCCATGGCTTCGGTCTGCGGTGCTTCCCTGGCACTGATGGACGCTGGTGTGCCAATGAAGGCACCGGTTGCCGGTATCGCCATGGGTCTGGTTAAAGAAGGCGAGAAGTTCGCCATCCTGACCGACATCCTGGGCGACGAAGATCACCTGGGCGACATGGACTTCAAGGTAGCCGGTACCTCCAAAGGTGTGACCGCGCTGCAGATGGACATCAAGATCAAGGGCATCACCGAAGAGATCATGGAAATCGCTCTGGGCCAAGCCCTGGAAGCGCGCCTGAACATCCTCGGTCAGATGAACCAGATCATTGGTCAGTCCCGTACCGAACTGTCGGAAAATGCTCCGACCATGATCGCGATGAAAATCGACACCGACAAAATCCGTGATGTCATCGGTAAAGGCGGCGCGACCATTCGTGCGATCTGTGAAGAGACCAAGGCTTCGATCGATATCGAAGACGACGGCTCGATCAAGATCTTCGGCGAAACCAAGGAAGCTGCAGAAGCGGCGCGTCAGCGCGTTCTGGGCATCACTGCCGAAGCCGAGATCGGCAAGATCTACGTCGGTAAAGTTGAGCGCATCGTCGACTTCGGCGCATTCGTCAACATCCTGCCGGGCAAAGACGGTCTGGTTCACATCTCCATGCTGAGCGACGCTCGTGTTGAGAAAGTGACCGACATTCTGAAAGAAGGCCAGGAAGTGGAAGTGCTGGTACTGGACGTGGACAACCGCGGCCGCATCAAGCTGTCCATCAAAGACGTGGCAGCAGCCAAGGCTTCGGGCGTTTAAATACCCGCAGGCTTCACGCTGAAAAAGGACTCTTCGGAGTCCTTTTTTTATGCACGCAGGAAAATGCCGAAAAATCAGGCGCTTAATCACATCCAAAAACCGCAACTTGCATGCAGGCACGATCCGCTTCATGCAAATTGCACGAATGCGAAAACTGGTAAAACTCTTAACTAGTTGTTTTTAAAGGTTTTATTTGTATGATTCGACTTGGCACAGTGCCTGCAATATTCCTGTTAACGCTGCAGCATCAAGGTACACACACTGCAGACTTTTAATAAAACAGGAGTTACTCGTATGAAGAAGTTCGCTCTCGCTACCGCAACTGCTACCGCTCTGACCCTGGCCATGGCCAACGTTGCCTTCGCTCAAACCTCCCAGGCGCCTATGACGCTGGCTGCTGGCGAAATGACCAAAGCCAAAGAGTCCACCTCGGACACTTGGATCACCACCAAAGTCAAAGCTGACCTGCTGACCGAAAAGGGCATCCCAGGTTCGGACATCAAGGTCGAGACCAACAAAGGTGTGGTTTCCCTGTCTTCGAGCGTTGCCATCTCCGACTCGCAGAAAGCCACTGCCGTAGCCATCACCAAGCGTATCAAGGGTGTCACCGCAGTGTCCGCTGACGGCCTGCTGGCTGGCGGTGCGGTAAAAGCTGACAACATCGACAAATCCAAGGAAGCCACTTCGGACACTTGGATCACTACCAAAGTGAAGGCTGACTTGGTCACCGAGAAAGGTATTCCTGGTACCGACATCAAAGTCGAAACCAACAAGGGTGTAGTTTCCCTGTCGTCTTCCGTCGCAGTGACTGAAGCGCAGAAAACTACCGCGGTGAACATCACCAAGAAAATCAAAGGCGTGAAAGCTGTATCGGCCGATGGCCTGAAAGCAGAGTAACGCCCAATCAATCGTCTGAACTAGGCGTCGGCGGCAACGAGTGAGTTAGATATCCACTCAATGCACCTCACGGGTTCATGCGACCGACCATAGGGATGTGGTCATCACAGGCCCCGGCACATGTGTCGGGGCCTGTTCTATTCTGCATTTTGTCGGTGTATGACGATCGGGGGTTACTCGGCGTCCAGATGCATCGGCGTTATCACCCGGCCATCCTTCTCGGCTTGGCCCAGTTTGGCATCGATGAAGTACACCCGGTCATCTTCCAACTGCCCTTTGTCCACCAGGTAGTCCTTGATGGTGCTCGCGCGGTCCTGACCGAGCTGGCGCAACAGCACGTCGCTGCCACTCCAGAACTTGATCACGCCGTCCTTCAGTTTGGCCGTGCGCTCATCGTCGCTCAGGTTTTTCCATTCCGCCGGTGGTTGTTGTTTCAGGCGGGTGCGGTAGATACCTTCGAGCAACGGGGCTTTTTCCTTTTCCGGTACTTGCAGCAAGGAAGCCTGGGCCGGAACCTTATCGCCACGGCGCTGCAGTATCTTGTAGTAGTTGTACTGGTATTCACGCTCCAGGCGCTGCGCTGCCAGGAACTTGCCGTCACTGTCGGCAGCCGCGGTGCCTTCGATTTCCAGGCGCAGGGTTGGGCGCTCCTTGAGGGCGTTGGCCAGGGTGTTCAGGGCGCCCTCGGCGTCTTTGTTCAGTTCGCTGGAGCCTGCGGCGAACGAGACATTGCCGAGGTCTTCCGAACCGCCGCCGGTCACCAGCCCACCGATAAACTTGAAGGGCGCCGTTGCTGCGCGCACCACCAGGTTGCGCAAGGTCTGCCACACGATCGGCATCACGCTGAATTGCGGATTATTCAAGTCGCCGCTGACGGGCAGCTCAATCGAGATCTTGCCGTCAGAGTCCTTGAGCAGAGCGATCGCGAGGCGAATCGGCAGGTCTACCGCGTCGGCACTGTCGACCTTCTCACCCAGTTGCAGTTGCTCGAGCACCACTTTGTTCTCGGCCTTCAACTGGCCTTTGATGATCACATAATGCAGATCGAGGTTAAGGCGACCCTTGCGAATACGGAAACCGGCGAATTTACCCGAGTAGGGCGTCAAGGTTGTCAGTTCGACACGTTTGAAGCTGGTGGCGATATCCAGCGCCGCCATCGGATCGAACGGGTTCACGCTGCCTTTGATGGTGACCGGTGCATAGCGATCCACCTTGCCCTTGATGTCGACACTGGCCGGTTTGGCCTGGCGGCTGTCAATGGTGCCGATCTGTCCGTTGAGCTGTTGAATCGCGGTGGCGAAGTTGGGCGTGAGGCTGAAGTCGGCGAAGTTCGCCGAGCCGTCGTTGATCGCAATCTGCCCGATATGAATACCCAGAGGTTTTTCGTTACTGGCAGCCGCCTTGGCCGCCGGCTTGGCGCCGCTGTTGGCCGGCTGTGGGATCAGTAGGTCGTCGACGTTGGTGGTGCGGTCATCATTGATCATGAAACGCACGTAGGGCTGCAGCAGGTTGACCTTGTCGATCGACAGGCTGTTGCCATGCTGGTAGTTCACGCCTTCCAACACCAGGCGCTGCCATTTTAGGAAGTCGCGGGTCTTGAGGGTGTCGAGGGTGTGCAACTGATCGACCTGCGCCCGGCCGGTGATCTGCAGGGCCAGTGGCTCGGTGCTTTTCAGGTTCACATCGAGGTTGCTGCCGAGCATGCCGCTACGCAGCTCCAGGCGTATGAACGGGCTGATATAGGACTGCGCGACCCGCAGGTCGATATCCTGGGTGTTCACTTTCAGCTTGGCGCTGACCGGGTTGAGGTTGACCTCGCCGGTTGCCTGGATCTTGCCTTGCTTGCCCAGGCCGGTGTCGACCTTGAGGGTAAAGGGGTTGCCGTTGAGGCTGTCGAAGTTCTGCACATCGACGTTCAGCGGGCCGAGTTCCAGCGCGACCGCAGGTTGGGCCTGGCGGTCGGCCAGGTGGACCTGATAGTTACGCAGTTGCACATCCTTGAGCAGGACTTGCCAAGGTTTGCTGGGCGCTGCGGCAGCGGGTTTTGGCGAGTCGGCAGCCGCCGGCGCGCTGGCCGGTTCCGGCGCCTTGGCCGGCTTGCTCGGCTGGCTGGCGAACAGTTTCTGCCAGTCCAGTTGCCCATCGGCTTCGCGGGCGGCCCAGGTTTCCAGCTTGTTGCTGCGGATCTTGCCGACTATCACTTGCTGCTTGGCCAGGTCGATCGTGGTTTCGCTGACGTCCAGGCGTTCCAGGCGTACCAGTGGCCGGCCATCCGGCGCCTTGATGGCGAACGGCGCGATGCTGGCGGCGGTGTTGGTCAGGTTCAGCTCGGTCTCTTTGGCCAGGCTGAATGTGTAATCGGTGCTGAAGTTGAGCACGCCGTCTTCGAGCACCAACGGCAGTGCGTCACGCACGTAGGGCCACCAGGCTTTCATCTTGCCGTCGGTGATTTTCAGGGTGCCTTTGGAGGTGATCGGCACCAGGCTGACGTTACCCTTCCAGTCGATCTGCCCGCCTTCCGGGCCGGCGGCGACCAGGGTCATGTCGGCATTGTCTTCCGGCAGGGTGCTGAGGTTCTTCAGCTCGAAGTCGAGTTTGTCGTAGAGGAACTCGATGCGTTCGCTGGGACGCAGGTCCTGGAAATGCAGATAGCCGCCTGCCAGCTTGATCCGCTCGATACGCAGCGGGAACGGCTTGGCGTTGGGGTCTGCCGGGGTCGGTTCGCTGGGCGGCAGTTTGAACAACTGCGCCAGGTTCAACTGGCCGGACTTGTCGAACAGCAACTCGGTCTTGGGTTTGTCGAGTTGCACATCGGCCAGGTGCAGGGCGCGGGTCCACAGGCTGTCGAGTTGCAGGTTGGCGTACAGCCGCTCGAAACCCACTTGTTCCTTGCCGGGTTCGCCGATTTTAAGGCCCCACAGCGTCAGTTCCAGACTGAACGGGTTGAGCTCGATACGCTCGATGCGCGCCGGCACCGTAGCGTAGTTGGCCAACTGTTGGTTGGCTATGCGAAGGGCAATACCGGGCAAAATCAAAAAGCCCAGCAAGCTGTACAGGGCGACAGCAGTCAACAAGGCGCCAGTGGCGCGAATCAATCCTTTGGGCATGGGGCGGCGCCATCTACGTTGAACAGGAGTGCCTTGGAGTATGGCACGGGTTTTCGGTTCCGAAGAGCCAGCCCCTTTCAGAAAATTCCTATAACTGCAGGATCAGAGTCTTCAGCGGTGGTTGCTGGTCTTGCGACGGAAAGTCGGCGCCAGGTGGCATGACTTGCCAGTCGCGTACTGGGCGCCCGGCTTTCTCGGCGCAACGTAGCACCTGCTCACGCCAGTCGTCCATGCTCACTTTTGCCAGGTTATTGCAGCAGATCAGCACGCCGTCATCGGCGGTTGCCAGCAGCGCCGGCTTGAGCAGGCTTTGATAGTCGCGTAACAGGTCGACGGTGCCAAAGGCGCTCTTGGCCCAGGCCGGCGGGTCAAGCAGCACCAGGTCATATTGACGCGGTTCCAGGCGGGGATAGCTCGGCAGTTTCTGCCCGCGTCGCTGGGTGATCGGCAGGCCGGCCAGTTGGCGAATCGCCGGGAAATAATCGGATTGCACGAACGTCATGGGTGCCAGCTGCGGGTTGAGCAGGCCGTTTTCGCGCCCGACCGCCAGGTTGCCTTCGGCAAAATCCAGGTTGCACACTTCGCGGGCACCACCGGCGGCGGCGCTCAGGCCCACGCCACAGGTGTAGGCGAACAGGTTCAGCACGCTTTTGCCGGCACTGTGTGCCTTGACCCAGCCGCGAGTGTTGCGCAGGTCGAGGAACAGCAACGGGTCTTGCCCGGCATGGCGCCCACGCACGCGGTAATTGAGGCCCCATTCGTGTCCGACCAGATCCTGCAGCGCCTCGGGTGTGGCGCGGTAGACCGTGTCTTCGCGGTCGATCCGCGAGTTGCCACGGGAACGGTCGTTGTATACCAGCAGCAATTCCAGGCCCATGTGCTGGTTGATCAGTTGATGCAGCTGCAGCAGGTCGGTGGTTTCCAGCGCCTGGTGGAAGCTCTGCACCAGCAATTGCGGGCCATAGCGGTCGATGGTCAGGCCACCGGCACCTTCCTGGCTGCCATGGAACAGCCGGTAGCAGTCGGTGCCGTGGGCATGCAGCTCGCTGATCAGCTCTTGACGATGATTGAGGGCGGCGCGCAGCGCCTGGTTCAGGGGAGACATGGAGCGCGCCTTGCTGGGTAAAGGTGGGCGCGGAGTTTAGCAGTTATGGAGCGTCGCCTACATCAACCCCATCCGCCGATGCGCGCGCTGCACCGAGCCGTTGCGCATCGCCCAACGCAGCAACGGTGCGCTGCGCTTGACCCCTGCCCGCACCAACTGGCGTTGCAGCAGGCTTGGGTGTTGCCCCAGCATTTCGCTCGCCCAGTCCGGCAGCAGGTCGATCCCGGCCTGCATCATCAGGGCGCCAAAGGGCTTTGCCAGTGTGCTGGGAGCCGGCGCATCGAGCAGCAGGCGCAGCACTTCGCGGCTGCGCTCGTCGCACAACAATTGCGGACGGATGCGCGCCAGATAATCCGCAATTTCCTCGCGTGAGCGTGGCACATTCCGTGCGCCCAGGCGTTCGGCGACCAGCGCGATTTCGTCGTAGTAACGGTCCTGATCACGCCCCGACAGGTGCGGGTTGCGATAACGCAGATGAGCGGCGAGGAAGCTGCTGACCTCCGCCACATGCACCCAGGTCAGCAGCTCCGGGTCGCTGGCCGCGTAGGGGCGGCCGTCCGGCGCATGCCCGACGACCTGTAGGTGAACGGTGCGCACTTTTTCGATCAGCCATTCGGCGTCTTTGCGCGAGCCGAAGGTGGTGCCGGAGATGAACTGCGAAGTGCGGCGCAGGCGCCCGAGCAGGTCCTGGCGAAAATTCGAATGGTCCCACACGCCGGCCAGCGCCAAGGGGTGCAAGGCTTGCAGCATCAAGGCGCTGATGCCGCCGATGAGCATGCTGCTGAAGTCGCCATGCACTTGCCAACTGACCGAATCCGGGCCGAACAGGCCGGGGTCGCCCTTGGGGTTTTCCAGGTCCAACTGGCCCAGCGACAAGCCGGTGAGGCTCATCAACTGGGTTTCGATACGGCTGCGGATAAATTCCATGGCGACGCGCGGGTTCCTATCGGTTCAGGCGTTTATCGATCAGGCCGGCGACCACGCTGGGGTCGGCCAGGGTGGAGGTATCCCCGAGGCTGTCCAACTCGTTGCAGGCGATCTTGCGCAAAATGCGTCGCATGATCTTACCCGAGCGGGTTTTCGGCAAGGCCGTGGCCCATTGGATCAGTTCCGGTTTGGCAAAGCTGCCGATTTCCTTGCTGACCAGTTCGAGCAGGTGTTTTTTCAGCGTATCGCTGGGCTCCACGCCATTCATCGGCGTGACGAACGCATAGATGGCCTGGCCTTTGATGTCATGGGGATACCCCACCACCGCAGCTTCGGCCACCCAGTCATGCAGCACCAGGGCACTTTCCACCTCGGCGGTGCCAATACGGTGGCCGGACACATTGATCACATCGTCGATGCGCCCGGTGATCCAGTAGTCGCCGTCTTCATCGCGCCGCGCGCCATCGCCGGTGAAGTAATAACCGGGGTAGGGTTTGAAGTACGTGTCGATCATGCGCTGCGGGTCGCCATAGACACTGCGGATCTGCCCCGGCCAACTGGATTTGATCGCCAGCACGCCGCTGCCGGGGCCGTTGATTTCCTTGCCGTGTTCATCGAGCAGCACCGGCAGTACGCCGAACATCGGTTGGGTCGCACAGCCAGGCTTGATGCGCTGGGCACTGACCAGCGGGCTGAGCATGATGCCGCCGGTTTCGGTCTGCCACCAGGTATCGACAATCGGGCAGCGTTGTTCGCCGACGGCGTTGAAGTACCAGTCCCAGGCTTCCGGGTTGATCGGCTCACCGACGCTGCCCAGCAGGCGAAGGCTGGTACGTGAGGTGTTTTCCAACGGGGCGTGCCCCTCGCGCATCAACGCGCGCAGGGCTGTGGGCGCGGTGTAGAAGATATTGACCTGGTGCTTGTCGATGACCTGCCAGAAGCGCGAGTTGCTCGGGTAGCCGGGCACGCCTTCGAACATCAGCGACGTGGCGCCGTTAGCCAGCGGACCGTACACGATGTAGCTGTGGCCGGTGACCCAGCCCACATCGGCGGTACACCAGAACACTTCGCCATCGCGGTAATCGAGCACGTATTTGAAGGTCATCGCGGCTTGCAGCAGGTAGCCGCCGGTGGTGTGCAGCACGCCCTTGGGTTTGCCGGTGCTGCCGGAGGTGTAGAGGATAAACAGCGGGTCTTCGGCGTCCATCGGCTCGGGCGGGCAGTCGTCGCTGGCGGCATCCACGGCCTGTTGATAGTTGAGGTCGCGGCCGTCACTCCAGTTCACGGCCGCCCCGGTACGCGCCACCACCAGTACGGTGCTGACGTTCGGGCAACTGGCCAGGGCTTTGTCGACATTTTGTTTCAACGCCACCGGCTTGCCGCCGCGCACGCCTTCATCGGCGGTGATCACCGTGCGGCAGTCGGCGTCGAGAATGCGGTCGCGCAGGGCGTCGGGTGAGAAACCACCAAACACCACTGAATGCACCGCCCCAATCCGCGTACAGGCGAGCATGGCGTAGGCCGCTTGAGGAATCATCGGCATGTAGATACACACCCGGTCGCCCTTTTTCACGCCACGGCTTTTCAGCACATTGGCCAGGCGGCTGACGTTTTGGTGCAGTTGGCGGTAGGTGATGGTGGAAGACGTGGTCGGATCATCGCCCTCCCAGATGAAGGCCGGCTGATCGGCGCGTTGCGCCAGGTGGCGGTCGATGCAGTTGTAGCTGACGTTCAATTGGCCGCCGGTAAACCATTGGGTGGCACCGGTCTTGATGTCCGAGGTATTGACGGTGTGCCAGGGGGTTATCCAGTCGAGAAAGCGCTTGGCCTGTTCAGCCCAGAACGTGTCCGGCTGTTCGATGGATTGGCGATAGAGGCGCTGGTAGTCCTCTTGACTCAGTTGCGCAGCCCGGCGGACGGCATCGGCGATGGGAAACGTGCTGATATCGAACATGAGCGATCCTTATTCTTGTTTTTGCGACAAGTCATCAAGATGCACCCAGTAGGGGGAGGGTTCAAGGCCGACGTCCAAATGGACGTCGGCCCTGTGTGACCGACGTCAGCCGCGGTGACGACCGCGGAAGTAGTTGATCAGGCCCTGGGTCGACGCATCGTCGGCCGGGGTTTCTTCGGCGCCGGTCAGGCGGTTGTAAACGCCTTTGCCCAGCTCCTTGCCCAGCTCCACGCCCCATTGGTCAAAGGCGTTGATGCCCCAGATCACGCTTTGCACGAACACTTTGTGCTCATACATGGCGACCAGTGCGCCCAGGCGACGCGGGCTGATGCGCTCGACCACCAGGGTGTTGCTCGGACGGTTGCCCGGGATCACCTTGTGCGGGGCCAGCTTCTGCACTTCGGCTTCCGGCAGGCCCTTGTCGCGCAGTTCGGCTTCGGCTTCGCTGCGGGTCTTGCCGAGCATCAGTGCCTGGCTCTGGGACAGGCAGTTGGCGTACAGCCACTGATGGTGGTCGGACACCGGGTTGAAACTGACGATCGGCACGATAAAGTCGGCCGGGATCAGTTGGGTGCCCTGGTGCAGCAACTGGTGGTACGCGTGCTGACCGTTGCAGCCCACGCCGCCCCAGATCACCGGACCGGTATCGGTGGACACTGGCGTACCGTCCTGGCGCACGCTCTTGCCGTTGGATTCCATGTCCAGCTGTTGCAAGTGTTTGGTGATGTTACGCAGGTAGTGGTCGTAGGGCAGGATCGCATGGCTCTGCGCGCCCCAGAAGTTGCCGTACCACACGCCCAGCAGGCCAAGCAGCACCGGCATGTTCTGTTCGAACGGCGTGTTCTGGAAATGCTGGTCCATGGTGTAGGCCCCGGACAGCAGCTCCTTGAAGTTCGACATGCCGATGGCCAGGGCGATTGGCAAACCGATGGCCGACCACAGCGAATAACGGCCGCCGACCCAGTCCCACATCGGGAAGATGTTTTCTTCGCGAATACCAAAGGCCACGGCGGCCGCGTTGTTGCTCGATACGGCGATGAAGTGGCGATACAGCTCGGCTTCCGAGCCACCCTGGGCCAGGTACCAGGCGCGGGCGGCCTGGGCGTTTTTCAGGGTTTCGAGGGTGTTGAACGATTTCGACGAGACGATGAACAGCGTGGTCTCGGCGCGCAGCTTCATGGTCAGTTCGTGGAACTCACTGCCGTCGATATTCGCCAGGTAGTGGCAACGCACGCCTTTGTGGGCGTAGGACAGCAGCGCTTCGGAGACCAGCTCCGGGCCGAGGAACGAGCCACCGATGCCGATGTTCACCACGTCGGTGATCGGCTTCTCGCTGTAGCCACGCCACAGGCCGTCGTGGATGCGGCCCACGAGGTCGGTGATCTGGTTCAGCACCTTGTGTACGTCCGGCATGATGTTCACGCCGTTGACCGACAACTTGTCACCCACCGGGCGGCGCAGGGCGGTGTGCAGGGCAGGGCGACCCTCGGAGGAGTTCACCGGCTCGCCGGCATACAGCGCGTCGATCGCGGCTTTAAGGTCGACTTCCTTGGCCAGGCCCACGAGCAGATCGCGGGTTTCGCTGGTGATCAGGTTTTTCGAGTAATCGAGGAAAAGCCCGCAGCTGCTCAAGGTGAATTGGGAAAAACGCTGAGGATTGGCATTGAACGCGTCGCGCATGCTGAAATCCTGCATGGCTTGGCGATGTTGATTGAGCGCTTGCCAGGCGGGCAGAGCGGTAACGTCATGAGGGGTGCGGTAGTACGCCATCGCTGCGGGTTTCCTTTTATTACGGGGACTGCCTTTAGGACACTTCAAAGCCCGAAACATCCACTCGTTCACCAAGCAATGGGGTCCGGACAGCGCTAACCATAGCGCAGGGCGAATACATTAAACCTAGCGTGTCGATATGTCTTGGCTTTGTCTGCGCTGTGGCCGGTACTTTTTTATACCGGCGCATCAGGCTGGGGTCAGTCGAGGTTCAGGTGCAGGTTATCGATGAGGCGTGTCGCCCCCAGGTAGGCCGCAACCAGGATCACTACGTCGCGATCCTCGGGCGTGGCTGGACGCAGGTGGACGCCTTGGCGCACTTCGAGGTAATCCAGGCGCATCCCGGCGGCCTCGATCTGCTGGACCTGTTCGGCACGCAGTTTGGCGAAGTCGCGGTCACCGTGTTTGATCGCGGCGGCCATCTGACTCAGGCTGCGGTACAGCAACGGCGCGATCGCCCGCTGCTCAGCGGTGAGGTAACCGTTACGCGATGACAGCGCGAGGCCGTCATCGGCGCGGACGGTCGGTTCACCGATGATCTGGATCGGCATGTTCAGGTCATGGACCATGGCGCGAATCACGGCCAGTTGCTGGTAGTCCTTCTGGCCGAATACGGCCATGTCCGGCTGGACCATGTTGAACAGCTTATTGACCACCGTGGCCACGCCTTCAAAGTGCCCGGGACGGCTGGCGCCGCACAGGCCTTCGGACAATTGCGGCACGCTGACGCGGGTCTGGCCGGTCATGCCGCCGGGGTACATTTCCTCGACGGTCGGCGCGAACAACAGGTTGCAGCCGGCTTGCAGGAGCTTTTCCTGGTCGGCGGCGAGGGTGCGCGGGTAGGTGTCCAGGTCTTCGCCGACGCCAAACTGCAGCGGGTTGACGAAGATGCTCGCCACCACGAAGTCCGCCTGCTGGGCAGCCTTGGCCACCAGGGTCGCGTGCCCGCTGTGCAGGTTGCCCATGGTGGGCACAAAGCCAATGCGTTTGCCGGCGTTGCGGGCATGGGCGACGGCAGCCCGCAGTTCGCGGACGGTTTTTACGGTGTTCATGCAGAGAATCCGTGTTCGGCGCCAGGGAAGGTCACGCCTTTGACTTCGGTAACGTATGCGCTCAACGCAGCGTGGATGCTGTCCTGGCCGGACATGAAGTTCTTCACGAACTTCGGCACGCGGCCGGTCATCGACAGGCCGAGCATGTCGTGCAACACCAGGACCTGGCCGTCGGTGGCCGACCCGGCCCCAATGCCGATTACTGGCACTTTAACCGCATGGGTGATTTCTGCAGCCAGTTCGCTGGGCACGCATTCGAGCAGGATCATCGCCGCGCCGGCCTGTTCCAGCGCGATTGCATCGGCACGCATCTGGCGCGCCTGGGCTTCATTGCGGCCTTGGACCTTATAGCCGCCGAGGATATTCACGGACTGCGGCGTCAGACCCATGTGCGCACACACCGGCACGCCACGTTCAGCCAGCAGACGGATCGACTCGGCGAGCCAGACGGCGCCTTCCACCTTGACCATGTGCGCGCCGGCCTGCATCAGTTTGCCGGCGTTCTGGAAGGTTTGTTCGAGGGTGGCGTAACCCATGAACGGCAGGTCGGCGATGATAAAGGCGCCGTCGTTACCGCGCTTGACGCTGGCGGTGTGGTAGGCGAGTTCATCCGTGGTGACGGGCAGGGTGCTGTCATTCCCTTGAAGAACCATGCCCAGGGAGTCGCCCACCAGTAACACCTCGACACCGGCTTGGCAGCAGGCGTGGGCGAAGGTGGCGTCATAGCAGGTCAGCATGCTGATTTTTTCACCTTTGAGCTTGAGACTCTGCAAGGTGGTCAGGGTAACGTCTGGCATGAAAAGGGTCCTCGTTCAGGCGCTTGGAAACAGCGAGTAACGCGCGTGAGTCTTCGTTTATACAGGCGCACTTTCTTGATATTAGTGCTTATAAGGCCTGGATTGCGCCCTTTAGCGCCGGTTGGCGGCAGCGGGACGCCTATAGTCGTGAGGAGGACACGGGAAGTCAATTGCATGTGTTACCGCATTGTTACGGCGGTGGTGTTACCGCTGTAACTGATGCGATTCAGCAGGGTGGGGCGGGCCGCGAGTCAGGCCGCCGCGATGCGTTCCAGGCCGACAAACGGGCAGGCCGCCAGCAGGTCGCTAAGGCGCTGGCCATCGGGCAATTGCAGGGTGGCTGGCGCCAGTTCGGCCAGCGGGTACAGCACGAAGGCGCGCAGGTGCATCTGGTAGTGCGGCACTTGCAGGCGGGGTTCGTCGATCAGGCGGTTGCCGTACAGCAGGATATCCAGGTCAAGCGTGCGTGGGCCCCAACGCTCAAGGCGTTCGCGGCCTTGGTCGTTCTCGATGGCTTGCAGCGCATCGAGCAGTTCCAGCGGCGCCAGGCTGCTGTCCAGGGCCGCGACCGCATTGGTGTAGCGCGGTTGGCCGGGGAGCAGGGAGTCGCTTTGATAGAAGGCCGACACTCCCGCGACGGTAGTCCCCGGCAATTGCGCCAACGCTTCGATAGCGCTGCGCAATTGTTGCTCCGGGGCCGCCAGGTTGCTGCCCATGCCGATGTAGATGCGTTCCACGTTTATTCGCCTGCAGCGCCCGAGGCATCGCCGGCGCTGCGCTTGCGTTTGCTGCCGCTGCGACGACGTTTTTTCGGGCCAGCACCTTCGCCGACGCCATCGCCTTTGCTGCCGAGCTCACGAATCATCTCGCGGCGCTCGCTGTCATTGGCGTCCTGGTAGTCGGTCCACCATTCGCCCAGGCCGTCAGTCTGCTCGCCGGCGCTTTCACGCAGCAGCAGGAAGTCGTAGCCGGCGCGGAAGCGCGGGTTGTCCAGCAACAGGTCGGCACGCTTGCCGCTGCGACGTGGCAGGCGTTCCTGCATGTCCCAGATCTCGCGGATCGGCATCGTGAAGCGTTTCGGAATGGCGATGCGCTGGCACTGCTCGGCGATCAGCTCGTGAGCGGCTTCCTGCATGGCCGGAATCGGCGGCATGCCGCGATCCTGCAGGCGCAGTACGCGTTTCGGCAAGGCCGGCCACAACAAGGCGGCAAACAGGAACGCCGGGGTGACCGGTTTGTTCTGCTTGATGCGCAGGTCGGTGTTGATCAAGGCTTCGCTGATCAGGGTGTGGGTATACGTCGGGTTGTATTCCAGTGCTTCGGCACTCGCCGGGAACAATGGGTCGAACAACTGCAGGTCGACGAGCATTTCGAAGGTGTCGGCGGCGTAGCCCGAGAGAAACAGCTTGAGCACTTCTTCGAACAGGCGCGCCGAGGGGATTTCCCGCAGCATCGGCGCCAGTTCGCGAATCGGCGCAGCGGTGTGTCGCTCGATACCGAAGTTCAGCTTCGCAGCGAAACGCACCGCCCGCAGCATGCGCACCGGGTCTTCCTGATAGCGCTGCGCCGGGTCGCCGATCAGGCGGATCAGGTTGTTGCGAATGTCGTGTACGCCGTTGGCGTAATCGAGGATGCGCTCACTGACCGGGTCGTAATACAGCGCGTTGATGGTGAAGTCGCGGCGCTGCGCGTCTTCTTCCAAGGTGCCGTAGACGTTGTCGCGCAGGATGCGTCCGCTTTCGTTGCGGGAAGACTGATTGGTGTCTTCTTCCTCATCGTTTTGCGGATGACCGGCGCGGAAGGTCGCGACCTCGATGATTTCGCGGCCAAAGTGAATATGCACCAGCTTGAAGCGGCGGCCGATGATTCGCGCATTGCGAAACTCGGCACGCACTTGCTCTGGCGTGGCGCTGGTGGCGACGTCGAAGTCCTTGGGCGTGATATTGAGCAACATGTCGCGTACACACCCGCCCACCAGATAAGCCTGGTAGCCGGCGTTCTGCAAGCGTTCGACGATGTTCACTGCATAACGGCTGAACTGAGCGCGTTGCAGCGAATGTTGGCTGCTGTTGAGCACTTCAGGCGTGCTGCGTTTGTGTTGCGTTCGACGCAAGGGGGAACGGAATGACTGGAACAACTTCTTCAGCATGGGATGCACTGTTTGAAGGAATGTTCGGCCATAACAAAGAATGACCGCATGATGGGCCGGGATTCTAGCATTTAGTCGGGGGATGGTGTAGGAACAAGCTGCAGGCCTTGCGCCATAAGCCTCAAAACGTTAAATACCGGAAACTACAAGGGGAGCCGAAGCTCCCCCAGAAGTAGTTGCGTGCTCTATTTTTATTATTGGTTTCGGGCTTCTTGTTTTTGTTGATCGCCCTCGCCATGAAGTGTGACCTTCACGACACTCCCAATCGGGAGTCAAGAGCAAACGGATTGCTTTGGTCGCTGTGTTGCTGATCTACGATCCAACCAGTTCAGGCTCTGCCTTAGGGCAGTTTTTGTTGTTCTCGGCCTGGTTGCGGGGCAAGCCCCAAATGCAACGCCTCTCCAAAAGAATCAGTTAGCTGCGCCTCCGCCGTGTTGTTTTTATTGTGCGTGAGTCGATTCGTCTTATTTTTATTGTCTTGTACAAAGCTTGTTATTGTTTTTGTACTAAGCATATAGCAGGGTGCGTGCCAACTTTTGCGCCGACCAGCAAAAACGGGGGGTTGAGGGGTTTTTGGCTGTTTGGCGGCGAAAAAAAAGCCGGGGCTTCGTTACCGTAAGCCCCGGCTTTTGTTACGCGAAATATCCGCGGTAACAGTTTTTTCACATCGGCGGGTGTTACCTGTGGGGGCGCACCCTCAACTCTCGCTGGCCACTCCGGTCTTGCGTCGTGGAATGCCCAGGCGCTGGCGCCGTTCCCACAGGCACTTGCGGCTCACGCCCAGCTTGCGCGCCAGTTCGGTCTCGGTCATGTGGTCCTGGTGCTCCAGGACGAAATGCTGGAAGTAGTCTTCCAGTGACAAATCTTCCGTCGGTTCATGGCTGGTATTGCCGGCGGCGCCCTGTTGCGGGGCCAGGCCGATGAAATCGTCGTCTTCCAGGTCGCTGAGCTCTATATCGATACCCAGCATTTCGGCGGAAATTTCCGGGCTCTCCGACAGAATCACCGCGCGCTCGACCGCATTCTCCAACTCCCGCACGTTACCCGGCCACGAGTAGTGCCGAATCGCCTGCTCGGCGTCCGCCGCGAAACGCAGGTCGGTACGATTGATGCGTGCGCTCTGGCGCAACAGGAACGCGTTGGCGATCTCGTTGACGTCGGCGCCCCGTTCACGCAGGGCTGGCAGCTTGAGCGCGATGACATGCAGGCGGTAGTACAAGTCTTCGCGGAACTGGCCGATCTTGGCCAGGCTCTTCAAATCACGGTGAGTGGCCGCGATCAGGCGAACATCGACCTTCTGCGATTGCACCGAACCCACCCGGCGGATTTCCCCTTCCTGCAGCACGCGCAGCAGACGCGCCTGGGCTTCCAGGGGCAACTCGCCGATTTCGTCGAGGAACAGCGTGCCGCCGTCCGCCGCTTCCACCAGGCCCGCGCGCCCGGCGCTGGCGCCGGTAAACGCGCCTTTCTCGTGGCCGAACAATTCGGATTCGATCAGGGATTCAGGAATTGCCGCGCAGTTCACCGAGATCATTGGTGCCTTGGCGCGCTTGGACAGGTTGTGCAGGGCGCGGGCCACCAGTTCCTTACCGGTCCCCGATTCGCCTTGGATCAGCACATTCGAGTCCGTCGGCGCCACTTTGCGGATCTTGCTGTACAGGTCCTGCATCGGTGGGCAGGAACCGATGATGCCGATCTCGCCATTGCTGTTGTCGATGCCCGGCTTGTCGGCGCCGTTGGCAGCCTTGCCGGCGGGGCGCTGTTCGGCGGGAGCGCTGCTGGCCGACTGGCGGTCGCGCAGGATGCGGGCCACGGCCTGGAGCATCTCATCGTGGTCGAACGGCTTGGCGATGTAGTCCACCGCGCCCATCTTCATCGAGTCCACTGCCGAGCGCAGGCTGGCGTAGCTGGTCATGATCAGCACCGGGGTGCCCTGGCCGAGCTTGATCAACTCGGTGCCCGGCGCGCCCGGCAGGCGCAGGTCGCTGACAATCAGGTCGAACGTGGGAATGCTGAATCGCTCTTGGGCTTCCTGCACCGAGCCGGCTTCGCTGACCTGGTACTGATTACGTTCAAGCAGGCGACGCAAGGCAGAGCGGATAATGGTTTCGTCTTCGACGATCAAAATGTGCGGCATTGATTCAATTCTCTCGACGGTCTCAGTTCACAGCGGACGTCGCTTCGACATGACGCGGCAAGGTCACCCGAATACGGGTGCCGCGTTGGCTTTCTGTGTCAGCCGGGCTGTCGATGGTGATTTGTCCATAATGCTCTTCAACGATGGAATAGACCAGTGCAAGGCCCAGACCGGTGCCTTCACCGGGGTCCTTGGTGGTGAAGAAGGGTTCGAACAAGCGGTCCTTGATGTTCTGTGGAATGCCGCTGCCTTCGTCCTCCACGATCAAGTCGACCGTGTGCTCGAATGCCTCGCTCTTGACGCGTACCGCACTGCCGGCCGGGGAGGCGTCACGGGCGTTCGACAATAGGTTGATCAGCACCTGCGCCAAGCGCTGGGAGTCACCGTCGACCCAGTGGTCCGGATCGCACAGGTTGAAGAACTGTACTTCGAAATTGCGTCGGTTCAAGGCCAGCAGCCCAATGGCATCCTGTGCCACTTCGGCCAGGCACACCGCTTCGTCGTGGTTCTGATGCGCGCCGGCGTGAGCGAAGCTCATCAGCGACTGCACGATGCGCGACACGCGCTTGGTCTGTTCGAGGATCTGCCCGCTGATCTCGGTGATTTCGCCGTCTTCCTCGCGCTCTTCGCGCAGGTTCTGCGCCAGGCAGGCGATGCCGGTGATCGGGTTGCCGATTTCATGGGCCACGCCGGCTGCCAGGCGACCGATACTCGCCAGGCGCTCGGAATGCACCAGCTTGTCTTCGAGCATCTGGGTTTCGGTCAGGTCTTCCACCAGCAACACCAGGCCGCTGTTCCCGGGGGCCAGGGGCTCGTCGATCGCCGCCTTGTGCAGGTTGAGCCAGCGGGTCTGGCCGTCGAGCGCCAGGTGCTGCTTGTGCAAGTGCTCGTCGGGCAGGTTGATAAAGCCTTGCAGCAGTTCCTTCCACGGGTCGCCCAGGGTATTGAGGCGTGAGCCCACGACCCGTTGCGCGGCGATCCCGGTGAGTTCTTCCATGGCCTTGTTCCACATCAGAATCTCCTGGTCCTTGGCCAGGGAGCAGACCCCCATCGGCAGTTCCTGCAGGGTCTGGCGGTGGTAACGGCGCAAGGCATCGAGTTCGGCGGCGAGGCCGGTGAGGCGTGAGTGGTAATCCTCCAGCCGGCTTTCGATGAAATGGATGTCTTCAGTGACGTAGTTTTCGCCCCCAGCCTTGTAGGGCAGGAACGTTTCCACCATGTCCTGCGATACGCTGGGGCCCATCAGCCCGGACAGGTTGGCTTCGATTCGGTCGCGCAGGCGGCGCAGGGCGTAGGGCCTGCGCTCGTCAAACGGCAGATAGAGATCGCGCAACGCCTGTTCGACTTCCTTTTGCGCGGCCTTGGCGCCCAGGGGCTTGGCCAGTTGCGTGGCGAACTCCTGGGGCGAGGCGGCATGCAGTTCACGGCGTTGCGGACGGCGCACGTTGTCCACCGCGCAGGCTTCGGCGGCGCTGGTTTCTTCCGGGCTGGCGTTGGTGAACAGCGAGATCAGGGTGAACATCAGCACGTTGGCGGCCAGCGAGGCAATCGCCGCCATGTGCCAACTGGTGTCGTCGAGCACGTAGATCATGTTCAACAGCGGGATGTAGAAACCCTGCAGATTGCCGACCAGCGGCAGCAGCATGGTGATCAGCCACACCAGAATCCCCGCGAGCAGCCCGGCGATAAAACCACGCCGATTGGCCGTCGGCCAGTACAGCACCGACAACACCCCCGGCAGGAACTGCAAGGTGGCGACAAACGCGACGATGCCCAGGTTGGCCAGGTCTTGCCCGGCGCCCAGCAGCAGGTAGAAACCGTAGCCGGCCATGATGATCGCGACGATCAGCGCGCGACGGGTCCATTTCAGCCAACGGTAGATATTGCCTTCGGCCGGCGGCTGGTACAGCGGCAGCACCAGGTGATTGAGCGCCATGCCCGAGAGGGCCAGCGTCGTGACGATGATCAAACCGCTGGCCGCTGACAACCCACCGACATAGGCCAGCAGCGCCAGGGCCGGGCTGTTGGCGGCAATGCCGACGCCGAGGGTGAAGTATTCGGGGTTGGTGGTGGCACCCAACTTGAGGCCGGCCCACAGGATCAGCGGCACCGCCAGGCTCATCAACAGCAGGAACAGCGGCAAGCCCCAACTGGCGCTGACCAGCGAGCGCGGGTTGAGGTTCTCGGTGAACGTCATGTGGTACATGTGCGGCATCACGATGGCCGAGGCGAAGAACACCAGCAGCAGCGTGCGCCACGGGCCTTCCTGCAGCGGGGTGTGCAGCGCGGCGAGGGCGGTCTGGTTTTGCAGCAGCCACAACTCCAGCTGTTGCGGGCCGTCGAACACGCCGTAAAGCGCATAGAGGCCGACGCCACCGATGGCGATCAGCTTGATCACTGACTCGAAAGCAATCGCAAAGACCAGGCCTTCGTGTTTCTCGCGGGTGGCGATGTGGCGCGAACCGAAGAAAATCGTGAACAGGCTGATCAGCGCGCAGAAGGCCAGGGCGACGCGATATTGCACCGGCTCACGGGTCAGGATGCTGATGGAGTCGGCCACCGCCTGGATCTGCAGGGCCAGCAAGGGCAGCACACCGATTAGCATGAAAATCGTGGTCAGCGCACCGGCCCAGGTGCTGCGAAAGCGAAACGCGAACAGGTCGGCCAGGGACGACAGCTGATAGGTCCGCGTGATTTTCAGGATCGGGTACAGCAGCACCGGCGCCAGCAAAAAGGCCCCGGACACCCCGAGGTAACTGGACAGAAAACCATACCCGTACTGATAGGCCAGGCCCACCGTGCCATAGAACGCCCAGGCGCTGGCGTACACGCCCAGGGACAAGGTGTAGGTCAACGGATGGCGAATGATCGCCCGCGGAATCATTCCGCGCTCACTGATCCAGGCGACACCGAACAACGTGGCCAGGTAGGCGGCGCTGATCAGCAGCATCTGGGTGAGGCTAAAGCTCATCGGCATCTTTTTGGCTCTGCAGGATGAAAGTCACGACGATCAGGATCAGCCACAGCAGATAGGGGCGATACCAGGCGCCTGTGGCGTCGATCCACCAATCCATGATGGCGGGGGAAAACAGGTAGATCCCGACGACCAGCAGCAGGACCAAGCGATAGATGTACATGTCGGCCTCTGATTGAATAATTGCGGCGATGGTAACGGATGCCTGGCCGGCTGCAAGCGCCTTCAGTGCAACTGTGCTTCGGCCAGCGTGAGTGTGCGCGGGATCAGCCGCGCATCCCAGTGGGCAATGCCCCAATCCAGCAGTTCCCGTGGGCTGGCGTGAAGCAGCTCGTCGCCGGGTTGCTGGCCGAGGGCGCGCAAGGCTCTCAACAGCAAAGGCGTGGCCTGGTCCGTGGTCAAGGGCGGGGAACGATAGGATTTGCCCAACTTGTTACCGTCCGGCTGGATGATCAGCGGCACGTGCAGGTAGCGCGGTTGGCGCAGCCCCAATAATTCTTGCAGGTACAACTGGCGTGGCGTGGAGTCGAGCAGGTCGGCGCCGCGCACGATGTCGGTAACACCTTGCCAGGCGTCATCCAGCACCACGGCCAGTTGGTAGGCGTAGAGGCCGTCGCGGCGGCGGATGACGAAATCGCCCACATCGCGGCCCAGGTGTTGTCGGAATTCGCCCTGTACGCGGTCGGTAAAGTGGTACTCCAGCTCCGGAACGCGCAGGCGGATAGCCGCATCGTGCTGGTCGTGACCGGCATTGCGGCACAAGCCTGGGTAAATCCCGTGGTAGGGCTCCAATTGTTTGCGCGAGCAGGTGCAGGCATAGGCCAGGCCGTGGTTGAACAGGTCGTTCAGCACCTTGGCGTAGGCGTCGTGCCGATCGCTTTGTCGGACCAGTTCACCGTCCCACTCAAAACCGTAGCTTTCCAGGGCGTGCAGGATTGCCGCCTGGGCGCCGGGTTCTTCGCGGGGAGGGTCGAGGTCTTCCATACGCATCAGCCAGCGGCCGTGGTTGGCGCGGGCGTCGAGGTAGGAGGCGAGGGCGGCGACCAGCGAGCCGAAGTGCAGGTGGCCGCTGGGCGTGGGGGCGAAACGCCCGATATAGAGAGAGGCTGTCATGGGCCGGATACTACTGGAAAATCGCTGAACGCCAGAAACAAAAATGGGGCGTTTGTACGCCCCATTCGTTCAGTTCGGCAGGGATTACTTGCCGACCTGTTTTTCCTTGATTTCTGCCAGATTCTTGCAGTCCACGCACATATCGGCGGTCGGACGTGCTTCCAGGCGGCGAATACCGATTTCGATGCCGCAGGATTCGCACCAGCCGTATTCTTCGTCTTTGATCAACTGCAGCGTCTTGTCGATCTTCTTGATCAGCTTGCGCTCGCGATCACGGGCGCGCAGTTCAAGGGCGAACTCTTCTTCCTGGCTCGCACGGTCGGCCGGATCAGGAAAGTTGGCAGCTTCGTCCTTCATATGGTCAACGGTACGGTCGACCTCCTGCATCAAGTCCTGTTTCCACTTGTTAAGGATCTTGGTGAAGTGCTCGCGCATGGGCTCGCCCATGTACTCCTCACCTTTCTTCTCGACGTAAGGTTCGAAGCCGCTGAGGCCTGGGGACTGCTGTTGCTTTGCTTGGGTGGACATGAATAGACCGCCTCTCACTCTTCTAATCCATTGCGCAGGATTGCAACGTCACCGACACCTGCCGGCCCTGCGGCTGCAAGCGGGCGAACTTACCAGATAGATTCAGGGCGCGCCACTCCCGGTTGTCGAGGCCCATCACGCAGGGGTTGCAAACAGTCGCAGCCCGCTGTGGCTGGGTATGAATCGCCTCGAAGGTTAATTTTAGTCGTTTTGCAAGCGCTTGCCGGGCTCATCTTGGATGGCTGAGCAGGCAATAGAGCATGTTTTACCGCGAGGGTTCGGTAGAATCGCTATTTTTGTCCTCACCGTTAAGGAAGGCTAATGGCTCAGCCCTACAGTGCGCGCAGTCGCGCCATCGAACCTTTTCATGTCATGGCGTTGCTGGCGCGAGCCAATGAGCTGCAAGCGGCAGGCCATGATGTGATCCATCTGGAAATCGGCGAACCGGATTTCACCACCGCCGAACCGATCATCCAGGCCGGTCAGGCCGCGCTGGCCAATGGCAAGACCCGCTACACCGCAGCTCGCGGCTTGCCGGAACTGCGCCATGCCATCAGCGGTTTCTACCAGCAACGCTACGGCCTGAGCGTGGACCCAGAGCGCATCCTGATCACCCCGGGCGGCTCCGGCGCGTTGCTGTTGGCCAGCAGCCTGCTGGTGGACCCCGGTAAACATTGGCTGTTGGCCGACCCGGGTTATCCGTGTAACCGGCACTTCCTGCGCCTGGTGGAAGGCGCGGCGCAGTTGGTGCCCGTCGGCCCGGACGTGCGTTATCAATTGACCGCCGACCTGGTGGCCAAGCACTGGAACCAGGACAGCGTCGGCGCGCTGGTCGCGTCGCCGGCCAACCCGACTGGCACTATCCTCTCGCGGGACGAATTGGCGGGGTTGTCGAGCGCAATCAAGGCGCGCAACGGTCACTTGGTGGTGGACGAGATCTATCACGGCCTGACTTACGGCACCGACGCCGCCAGCGTGCTGGAAGTCGACGATGACGCGTTCGTCTTAAATAGTTTTTCGAAGTATTTCGGCATGACCGGCTGGCGCCTGGGTTGGCTGGTGGCGCCGCCCGATGCGGTCGGTGAGCTGGAGAAGCTGGCGCAAAACCTCTACATCAGCGCTCCCAGCATGGCGCAGTACGCAGCGCTGGCCTGTTTTACCCCGCAAACCCTGAGCATTCTGGAAGAGCGTCGCGCCGAGTTCGGTCGCCGTCGCGACTTCTTGCTGCCGGCCCTGCGCGAGTTGGGCTTCGGTATTGCCGTCGAACCGGAAGGCGCGTTCTATTTGTACGCCGATATCAGCGCGTTCGGCGGTGATGCCTTTGCGTTCTGCCGTCATTTTCTTGAGACCGAGCATGTGGCGTTCACCCCCGGGCTGGATTTTGGTCGCTATCAAGCCGGTCACCATGTGCGCTTTGCCTACACGCAAAACCTTGATCGGCTACAAGAGGCGGTGGAGCGTATCGCCCGCGGCCTGCGGAGCTGGCAGGGCTGATGCGCTTTCATCCTCCCCTCGAAGAGGCGCGGCTGATTCGCCGCTACAAGCGTTTTCTCACCGATATCGAAACCGTTACCGGCGAGTTGTTGACCATTCACTGCCCCAATACCGGCTCGATGCTCAATTGCATGGTCGAGGGCGGGCAGGTCTGGTTCAGTCGCTCCGCTGACCCCAAACGCAAGTTGCCCGGCACCTGGGAAATTGCCGAGACGCCTCAAGGCCGCCTCGCGTGCGTCAATACGGCGCGTGCCAACCAACTGGTTGAGGAAGCGTTGCATGCCGGGGTCATCACCGAGCTCAACGGCTTTAGCGCATTGAAGCGTGAAGTGCCTTACGGCCAAGAGAAAAGCCGCATTGATTTTCGCCTGGATTACCCCGAGGGGGCGGCCTATGTCGAAGTCAAAAGTGTGACCCTGGGGTTTGATGGCACCTCGATTGCGGCGTTCCCGGACGCCGTGACCCTGCGCGGTGCCAAGCATCTGCGCGAATTGGCACACCTGGCCCGTGAAGGCGTGCGGGCGGTGCAGTTGTATTGCGTCAACCTCTCGGGGATTGACGCGGTGCGCCCCGCCGTGGAAATCGACGCGGCCTACGCCGCTGCTCTGCGCGAGGCCAAAGCCGCTGGCGTGGAGGTATTGGCGTATGGCGTGCGCGTCACGGCCGAAGAAATTTACGTCGAGCGTCGCTTGGACGTGCTGCTCGGCGACTAGAGTTCCACCCACAGGCCCTGCTCGTCTTCACGGCCGGGCAGGGCGGTGAGGCTTTGTCCCGCACAGGGGCCGGCGATGCACTCGCCGCTCTCGATCAGAAACAGTGCGCCGTGGGTGGCGCATTGGATCAGGCTGGCGCTGGCGTCGAGGAACTGATCGGGCTGCCATTCCAGCGGGACGCCGCGATGGGGGCAGCGATTGAGATAGAAGTAGGCAATGCCGTCGCGGCGGACAGCCAACAGTTTACGCCCGTCGATATCAAAACCGCGGCTGCTGTCAGGGGCGAGAGTGTCAGAGGGGCAGAGAAACTTCATTGCAATCCTTAAGTGCCTTGACGTTCAAATGCAAACAATTATCAAATGCAGGCTTCGCCCGTTAGCTGACTGGGCGCTCAGTACGATGCCCGGCAAGGGGCATCTGTCACATCCATGAGTGTTTCAGCGGCCCCGTCCTTGGAAGGAAACCCTGTTATGCGCTTGAGTGCCAGCGCTATCGCGCTTGTTGTCGGACTGATGCTCAACCACGCGGCGCACGCCTCGCAACTGCCGCAGCGCTGGGTGAGTGCCGGTGGGGCGTTATCGGAGTGGGTGGCGGCCCTGGGCGGTGAGTCGAAGTTGGTGGGGGTCGACACCACCAGCCAGCATCCGGCTTCGCTCAAGGCGTTGCCGAGCATCGGCTATCAGCGGCAGTTGTCCGCCGAGGGCATTCTCAGCCTGCGCCCGCAGGTTCTGGTGGGCACCGAAGAAATGGGGCCGCCGCCGGTACTGGCACAGATTCGTAGCGCCGGTGTGCAGGTGGAAATGTTCTCGGCGCGGCCGGATTTGCCGGCCTTGAAAGGCAACCTTCAGCACTTGGGTGCGTTGCTGGGCAGTGAGGCCAAGGCCCGCGAATTGTTTACCGGGTATGAGCAGGCGCTTGAGCAGCAGAAACGTTGGGTCGCCACGGCCCAGGCCACGCACAAGGCGCCGGGGGTGTTGATGCTAATCGGCAATGCCGGCGGCAAACCGCTGATCGCCGGCAAAGACACGGCGGCTGACTGGATGCTACAGCAGGCAGGCGGGCGCAACCTGGCGACCCACAGTGGTTATAAGCCGTTTTCCGTGGAGTCGTTGGCCGGGTTGAGCCCCGAGGTGCTGGTGTTTGCCGACCGCGCGCTGACCGGCGAGGCGGCGCGCGCGGCGTTGTTCAAGGAGAATCCGATCCTGGCGTCCACGCCGGCGGCTAAGCATGCGCGGGTGTTTGAGTTAGACCCCACGCTGCTGGTCGGCGGGCTCGGGCCGCGTCTACCGCAAAGCCTGGTGCAGTTGTCGGCCGACTTCTATGCGTCCCAGGCCAAGTCTGCCCCATGAACACGCTGGTTAAACCCCGAACGCTGTTTATCGGCCTGACGCTGTTGTGCGTCCTGGCGATCTGGCTTTCATTGGCGCTGGGGCCGGTCAGCTTGCCGTTGCTGGATACGCTCAGGGCGGCCTTGCGCTTGATGGGCGTGCCGATCGAGGCCCGCGGCTTGGAGCAGGCGGAGCTGATTCTCGGGCAGATCCGTTTGCCGCGGACATTGCTGGGGCTGGCGGTGGGCGGCGTATTGGCATTGTCGGGCGTGGCGATGCAGGGGTTGTTTCGCAACCCGCTGGCGGATCCGGGGTTGGTCGGCGTGTCCAGCGGTGCGGCACTCGGTGCGGCTTTCGCTATTGTCGGTGGTTCGTTTTTGGGCGGGTTGCCGGAGGCGTTCGGCCCGTATCTGTTGTCGTTGTGCGCGTTTCTTGGCGGGTTGGGGGTTACGGCGCTGGTCTATCGACTGGGCCGGCGCAACGGCCAGACACATGTCGCCACCATGCTGCTCGCCGGCATCGCCCTCACGGCGCTCGCCAGTTCGGCGGTGGGCTTGTTTACCTACCTGGCCGATGACGCCACCCTGCGCACGCTGACCTTCTGGAACCTGGGCAGCCTCAATGGCGCCAGCTATTCGCGCCTGTGGCCGTTGCTGCTGGTGAGCGCCGGCGTGGCGTTGTGGCTGCCGCGCCGGGCGAAGGCATTGAATGCACTGTTGCTCGGCGAATCCGAGGCCAGTCATCTCGGGGTTGATATTGAGCGGCTCAAGCGCGAATTGGTGTTCTGCACGGCGCTAGGCGTAGGTGCGGCGGTAGCGGCGGCGGGGATGATCGGCTTTGTCGGCCTGGTGGTGCCGCACCTTGTGCGGTTGCTGGCGGGGCCGGATCACCGCGTGCTGTTACCCGCCTCGGTGTTGGCGGGGGCGAGCTTGCTGCTGTTGGCGGATCTGGTCGCGCGCCTGGCCTTGGCGCCAGCGGAGTTGCCGATCGGTATTGTCACCGCGTTGATTGGCGCGCCATTTTTTCTTTACCTGTTGTTACGAGGTCGCGCCTGATGCTGCGAGTGGAGGGGCTGAAGATCCGTCGCGGTCGTAAAACCGTACTGGCGGATGTCACTTTGGAGCTGTTGCCTGGCCAGGTACTTGGCGTGTTGGGCCCGAATGGCGCGGGCAAGAGTACTTTGCTCGGCGCGTTGTGCGGGGAGCTGCACCCGGATCAAGGCACGGTGTGGCTCGATCAGCATGAGCTGAAGGATTGGAGCGGGTCGCAACGCGCCCAACGCCTGGCGGTGTTGCCGCAGGCCTCAACCCTGGATTTCGCCTTTCGTGTCGAGGAGGTGGTCGGCATGGGCCGCTTGCCCCATCAGACCGGGCGGGTGCGGGATGACGAAATTATCGATGCCGCGTTGCAGGCTGCGGATGTCGCGCACTTGAGCGGTCGCAGTTACCTGGCATTGTCGGGCGGCGAGCGTCAGCGTGTTCACCTGGCGCGGGTGCTGGCGCAGTTATGGCCCGGGCAGGCGGGGCAGACGTTGCTGCTGGATGAGCCGACCTCGATGCTTGACCCCTTGCATCAACACACGACCTTGCAGGCGATCCGCACCTTTGCTGACCGAGGAGCAGCGGTGCTGGTGATCCTCCATGACCTGAACCTGGCGGCGCGTTACTGCGACCGGATTCTGTTGCTGGACGAGGGCCGGCCCCATGCGCTGGATACCCCGGCACAGGTTCTGCGACCCGAGCCGCTTAAAGCGGTATTCGGGCTGGATGTACTGGTGCAGCCGCATCCGGAGCGCGGGCATCCGTTGATCATTGCTCGCTGAGGCTTTTTATAGGCAAAAAAAGACCCGGCAAGAGCCGGGTCAAATAACCGTGATTAGCCTGATGAGGAGATAATCTGAGAGTCCGAACCAATGGTCTTTCAGTTATCGGCTGATCTCGCGACCAGTTGTGATAATCATAACGATTCTCATTTAAGAGTCAAGATTTGTTTTCGCAAGCCCTCCCGCTTTTCTCAAGTGCTTGTCCGCAATGCCACTAAGCGTTGGGAGGGATCGCCGATCTAATTCTTCTGGCGCGCCGAGATAGCCTCTAATTGGCGGTTCAGTGCTTCCTTGCGTTCGGCAGGAATGTCGTTCCAATGCACATCCATCAACGCCCCTTCGATTGCATACAGCAAGACTTTCGATGCACGGAAGCCGCGAGTGCGCACGGCTCGATAAGCATCGACCGCCCCCAGGCGACGCAGGTCTGACGCACTGTGGATGCCCACCGCGTGCAGCCATTGCGCCGAGGTCTTGCCAAGGTTTCTCAGGTGTTGCAGCTCATCGTTCATCGAGCCTCCTTGCGACGGCCGAATGGTGCGGTGGGTGTCGTGACCAGGCAAGCCTGAAAAGGAGTGTAGCGCTCAGTAGGAAAAGCGTAGTTCTTTGCTCAGAAACGACGCAAATGCTTATAAGAATGGCGCGAGCGTTTTATGCCGGGCAGGCAGGAAGTCCCCGGTCCGTGTTGCACGTAACCGGGGCTTGGGGGGAGCGTATTACTTGGTGCGGTAGCGCAGGCGGGTGCCGAAATTGACCGACATGAGGATCTCGTCGGCTGTCAGTTCTGGCGGGAAGTAGGTGCCCGAAATCTGCGCGTGGGCCAGGCTCGCGCCTTCCAGTGAGCACTCGCGCAAGTCCAGCCCGCGCAAATCGGCAGAACGGAAATACGCGTCGGTGAAATCCACGCCGCTGGCATTCAGATCGCGCAGATCCAGCCCTCGAAAGTCGCCACCACGCATGTCGATGACGCCCTCTGTGGGGCGTTCCTGGTTGAAACCGCGAATGTCGTCTTTGTGCAGGAGCGAATAAAGCGGGGTATCAAGAAGCTTGGGATGACTCATGATAGCGACACCTGTTGGACTTATGGCGCCATTATAGTGCCACTGTTGTTTGGCCGCTCGCCTAAGATGACGACGCGACCAAGAAGTTTTTCTTACAGACCTGGCAGGCGCTGGCGAATTTGCGCAACCAGTGCGTCGAGGGTTCCGCTTTGATTGGTCTCGACGCGCTTGCTCAGCAGCAGCTCTTCGGCCGTCAGGGGTTCGCGATGGGCTTGCTGTTCTTCAATAACCGTCAGTGTAGCGTCGGAAGGGTCGTTTTGGTCTGCCTGACGTTGTGCCAGCCAGTTGGCAATAACGGCCTGCGGCGCGTTGCAATCCAGGATCAGGAAGGGCGCGCCCGTCGCTTCGGCCACTTTGGCGGCGGCATCGCGTTGTGCGCGTTTCAAGAAGGTCGCATCCAGTACCACCGGGAAGCCGGCGCGCAGCACGGTCTCGGCGATTTCGTTCAGGCGTGCGTAGGTTTTCGCGCTGGCGTCGGCAGCGTAGATACCGGCCTGTGGCGTGTTTTCCACCTGTTGTTCACCAAACAGGCGCTTGCGCTCCACGTCCGAACGCAGGCGAACGGCACCCAAGGCTTCCACCAAGCGCATGGCCACATGGCTTTTGCCCACAGCCGAAACGCCATGGGTAATCGCCAGGAAGCGCGAAGGGATAGTGCTGTAGCTTTCCGCCAGGTTGGCGTAGTTGCGGTACTGGCGCAGGGTGGTGGCGCGTTGCACCGGGCTCGCTTCGCTGGGCATGCTGAACAGCGAGACTTTGGCCCGTACCAGCGCGCGGTAGGCTTTATAGAAGTTCAGCAGTTCCAGGCCCTGGTAGTCGCCGGTCAGTTCGAGGTATTGGCTGATGAAGCGGCGAGCCAGGGATTTGAGGCCGCGGTCTTCCAGGTCCATGGCCAGGAAGCCGGTGTCGGCGTACACGTCGGTGAAGCGAAACGGTTCGTTGAACTCGATGCAGTCGAAGATCACCACGTGGCCATCAATCAAGGTGGCATTGCCCAGGTGGATATCGCCGTGGCACTCGCGGGTGAAACCATCGAGCTTGCGCTGTGCCAGCAGCGGCTTGAGGCGTTCGAAGCTGCTTTCGGCCCAGGCTTGCAGGGCTTCGAGTTGCAGCAGGTCAGCCTTGTCGCTGAGGAACGGGCGGATCTGATCGAAGTTCTGGCGCACGGGTGCCATCACCTCGTCGGGGGTGCCGGCCGGGTGCTCTTGCGGCACTTTCGGTGCGGTGAGGTGGAAGTGCGCGATCTGTTTGGCCATCTCGTCGATGTGCGCGCTGGTCAGCTCACCGTTGGCTTGCAAGGTGCTGAGCAACTGGCTTTGCGGGAATTGGCGCATTTTCAGGGCATATTCGATGACCGGGCCGTCGCCGCCCAATTGCGGGGCTTCGGCCGTGCCGGTGATCGGCAACACTTCAAGATACAAATCTTCGGTCAGACGCTGGTTGAGGCGCAGCTCTTCGTTGCAGAAATGCCCCCGATCTTCCAGCTTGGTGAAGTCCAGAAAGCCGAAGTTCATCGGTTTCTTCAGCTTATAGGCGTAGGGGCCGGTCAGTATGACCCAGGAAATATGGGTCTCAATGACTTGGAACGCTTCAACTGGATGGGGGTATAAAGCCGGGTTCTGCAGGGCTGCGATCAGGGACTGGCTCACGGGCGATCCTTCAAAGTCTGGGGGAAATCATGGCGGGCATTATGGCTGCTGATGCCTGCCGTGCAAACCGCTGTCCGGCTCATGTTGATCATCAATAAAGTGCGTATAATCCGCCGCCATGACTCGAACCCGATCTCCCCGTTCCCGTAAAAAACCTCCTTCCCGCGGCCTGCGCCCGTGGCTGGGCTGGGTGCTCAAACTCAGCCTGGTGGGCTTTGTGGTGCTCGCCGGCTTTGCGGTGTACCTCGACGCAGTGGTCCAGGAAAAATTCTCCGGTAAGCGCTGGACCATTCCGGCCAAGGTGTACGCCCGCCCGCTGGAACTGTTCACCGGCCAGAAGCTGAGCAAGGATGACTTCCTTACCGAACTCGACGCCTTGGGCTACCGCCGCGAACCCGTGAGCAATGGCCCCGGCGCTGCCGCCGTCAGCGGCAATACCGTGGACTTGAACACCCGCGGCTTCCAGTTCTATGAAGGCCTGGAAAAAGCCCAGCCGGTGCGCGTGCGCTTCTCCGGCGACTACGTGGCCGAGCTGTCGTCGCTGAACGGCTCGAAGCTGCCCGTGGTGCGTCTGGAACCGCTGATGATCGGCGGGATTTACCCGAAAAACCTGGAAGATCGCATCCTGATCAAGCTCGATCAGGTGCCGCCGTACCTGCTCGAAACCCTGGTCGCCGTGGAAGACCGCGATTTCTACGGCCACTGGGGCGTGTCGCCGAAGTCCATCGCCCGTGCGATTTGGGTCAACACCTCCGGCGGCAAAATGACCCAGGGCGGCAGTACGCTGACCCAGCAGTTGGTGAAGAACTTCTACCTCACCAACGAGCGCAGCCTGACCCGTAAACTCACTGAAGCCATGATGGCGATGCTGCTGGAGTTGCATTACAGCAAGCAGGAAATCCTTGAGGCCTACCTCAACGAGGTGTTCGTCGGCCAGGACGGCCAGCGCGCGGTCCACGGTTTCGGGCTGGCCAGCCAGTTTTTCTTCGGCCAGCCGCTGTCCGAGCTGAAGTTGCATCAGGTCGCGTTGCTGGTAGGCATGGTCAAGGGGCCGTCCTACTACAACCCGCGGCGCAACCCTGAACGGGCGCTTGAGCGGCGTAATCTGGTGCTCGATGTGTTGGAGCAGCAGGGCGTCGCCACGGCTGAACAGGTTGCCGCTGCGAAGAAAATGCCACTGGGTGTGACCACTCGCGGCAAGCTGGCGGACAGCTCCTTCCCAGGCTTTATCGACCTGGTCAAACGCCAGTTGCGTGAAGACTACCGCGACGAAGACTTGACCGAGGAAGGCCTGCGGATCTTCACCAGTTTCGACCCGATCCTGCAGATGAAAGCCGAGGCGTCGGTCAACGACACCTTCAAGCGTCTGGCGGGGCGTAAGGGTTCCGACGAAGTTGAAGCGGCCATGGTGGTGACCAACCCGGAAACCGGTGAAGTCCAGGCCATGATCGGCAGTCGCCAGGCCAGTTTTGCCGGCTTCAACCGTGCGCTGGATGCGGTGCGGCCGATCGGCTCGCTGGTCAAGCCGGCGGTGTACCTGACGGCGTTGGAAAAACCAAGCAAATACACCCTGACCAGTTGGCTGTCAGACGACCCGCTGTCGGTCAAAGGTGCCGACGGCCAGGTATGGACGCCGCAGAACTTTGATCGTCGTTCCCACGGTACGGTGTTCCTGTACCAGGGATTGGCGCATTCCTACAACATCTCGACCTCGCGCCTGGGGCTTGACGTGGGTGTGCCGAACGTCCTCAAGACGCTGGCACGCCTGGGCATCACCCGTGAATTCCCGGCCTTTCCGTCGATCCTTCTGGGCGCCGGTGCCATGACGCCGATGGAAGTGGCGACCATGTACCAGACCCTCGCCAACGGTGGTTTCAACACGCCGATGCGCGGGATTCGCAGCGTGCTGACGGCCGAAGGCGAGCCGCTCAAGCGCTATCCGTTCCAGATTCAGCAGCGCTTCGATGCGGGCTCCATCTACCTGATCCAGAACGCCATGCAGCGCGTGATGCGCGAAGGCACCGGTAGTTCTGTGTACAAGGTCCTGCCCTCCAACCTGACGCTGGCGGGCAAGACCGGCACCAGTAACGATTCGCGTGACAGCTGGTTCGCCGGCTTCGGTCAGGATGTGCTGGCTGTGGTCTGGCTGGGGCGTGATGACAACGGCAAGACGCCGTTCACCGGGGCGACCGGTGCATTGCAGGTCTGGACCAGTTTCATGCGCAAGGCCGATCCGCTGCCGCTGAGCATGCCGCAGCCGGACAACATCGTGCTGGCCTGGATTGATCCGCACACCGGCCAGGGCTCCGATGCCAACTGTCCGGGCGCGGTGCAGATGCCGTATATTCGCGGCAGCGAACCACCACCCGGTGCCGCATGCGGCGGCAGTGCCCCTGCGAGCGCGGAATCGGTGATGGATTGGGTCAAGGGCTGGATGAATTAAGCAAAGAGGGTTTCAAGTGAACAAGTGGTGGATTCCAGCTATTACAGCTCTGGCTTTGCTCGGCGGTTGCTCCAGCGTTCAGCGCGGCTCCATTCCCGTGGTGGACTCGGGCACGGCCGTCTCCAATAGTGATCGGATCTCGGCCAATGGCGGTTTCCGCCAGACCGTGACCAAGCGTCCTACCCAGGCCGCGACCCGCGCCGTGCCGCAGGATTCGGGTGTGGTGGTGATGGTGCCTGGCGCCGGCTCCGCGACATCGGCGCCAATCAGCGCCGAGCCGTGGACGCCTGGGCCAAGCACGTCGGGGCCGATTGACTCTGCGCCGGTCCAGGCGGCACCGATCAACCAGAACACCTACACCATGCCGTCGACGCCAAGCGGCATTCCGTCGTCCTCCAGCTCCGGCGGCCTGTCGGCTGACGAACAACTGGACGGCCCGGTACTGGCCTTGCTCACCACTGCCCAGCAACAGCAGGCCGGTGGCGACTTGAACGGTGCATCGTCGAGCCTCGAGCGCGCCCAGCGCGTGGCCCCGCGCGAACCGCAGGTGCTGTATCGCCTGGCCCAGGTGCGCATGGCCCAGGGCGATGCGCCGCAAGCCGAACAGTTTGCCCGGCGTGGCCTGACCCTGGCCAACGGCCGTCCTGACCTGCAGGCCAGCCTGTGGGCCTTGATCGGCGATGCGCGTGCCGCACAAGGCGACGCTGCCGGTGCCGCCCAGGCTCGGCAGAAAGCCAAGGTCAGCCTCTGATGGATGTGCGTTTTCCAGCGATTGCCGAACAGCTGTTGCTGATTGAGCGCGAATTGCGCCTGCAGGGCTGGTGGGACGAGGTGTCCCCCAGCGCCGAGGCGCTCAGCAGTGTCGAGCCCTTTTCGGTCGACACCCTGGACTTCCATCAGTGGCTGCAGTGGATCTTCCTCATGCGCATGAAGCAGATCCTCGAACAGGATCTGCCACTGCCGAATGCTTCCGGGATCATGGAGATGGCCGAGATGGTCTACGCCAACCGGCCGCTGGAAAGCCTGGGTTTGCGCAATGCGCTGAAAAAGTTCGACCAATTGATCGTCGACGCTCGTTAATTGCCTGGCTGCCGGTTTTTCCGGCAGTCTTGCGCACATTTCTACCGCTTGACGACATTCAGGCGAGTTTTATCCCTCCTCAAAGCCCTTTCTTCTGCGTTCTCATGCGCTTAGTTGGAAAAAAGCGCAATTATTGCTTGACTTGAAGGGCCTGAAACAGAAGAATCCAAAGTCCGCTGTATCGGGACTGCCAGAAGCAGGCCCGCTCAGCAGATCATGAGGCGCACATCCGCGCCGACCTGTTACACCCGCAACGCGTTACCTCGCGCTGGGTGGGAAGAGCCCGCAACACTTGGGACGATCCCAATACTTGCTCAGTCAGTGCTGACGTAGTCGGCGACCACCGTCGCTCATGCTCTGTTGAGAAGTAAACCTATTAAGACCCGTCGGTTTTTAACGGACGGTATTCTGGCGTTTTAGAGGTGAACAACGTGGAGCTTTTATCTGGCGGTGAGATGCTCGTCCGCTTTTTGCGTGACGAAGGCGTTGACTATATCTACGGGTACCCGGGTGGTGCTCTGCTGCATGTCTATGACGCACTGTTCAAGGAACCGGCGGTTACCCACATCCTGGTTCGCCACGAACAGGCTGCAACCCATATGGCTGACGGTTATGCCCGTGCCACCGGTAAAGCCGGCGTGGTACTGGTAACCTCCGGCCCAGGCGCAACCAATGCCATTACCGGCATCGCGACTGCTTATATGGACTCCATCCCGATGGTGATCATTTCCGGTCAGGTGGCTAGCACCATGGTCGGTACCGATGCATTCCAGGAAACCGACATGATCGGTATCTCCCGGCCGATCGTGAAACACAGTTTCATGATCAAGCATGCCTCGGAAATCCCGGAAGTCATGAAAAAGGCGTTCTACCTCGCACAGTCCGGTCGCCCGGGCCCTGTGGTGGTCGATATCCCGAAAGACATGACCAACCCGGCTGAGAAATTCGAATACGTCTTCCCGAAGAAAGCCAAGCTGCGTTCCTACAGCCCGGCCGTTCGTGGGCACTCGGGGCAAATCCGCAAGGCGGCAGAAATGCTCCTGGCGGCCAAGCGTCCCGTGCTGTACTCGGGCGGTGGCGTGATTCTGGGCGGCGGTTCCGCACCGTTGACCGAGCTGGCCAAGTTGCTCAACCTGCCGGTGACCAACACCCTGATGGGCCTCGGCGCATTCCCGGGGACGGACCGTCAGTTCGTCGGCATGCTCGGCATGCACGGCAGCTACACCGCCAACCTGGCCATGCACCACGCCGACGTGATCCTGGCCGTGGGCGCGCGGTTCGATGACCGGGTGATCAACGGCGCGAGCAAGTTCTGCCCGAATGCCAAGATCATCCACATCGACATCGACCCGGCGTCCATCTCCAAGACCATCAAGGCCGACGTACCGATCGTAGGTCCGGTGGAAAGCGTGTTGACCGAAATGGTCGCTGCGCTGAAGGAAATCGGTGAGACGCCGAACAAGGAATCTGTCGCCAGTTGGTGGAAGCAGATCGACGAATGGCGCGGCGACCGCGGCCTGTTCCCTTATGACAAGGGCGACGGCAGCATCATCAAGCCACAAACCGTGATCGAGACCCTGTGCGAAGTGACCAAGGGCGATGCCTTTGTGACCTCCGACGTGGGCCAGCACCAGATGTTCGCCGCGCAGTACTACAAGTTCGACAAGCCTAACCGCTGGATCAACTCCGGTGGCCTGGGCACGATGGGCTTTGGTTTCCCTGCGGCCATGGGTGTCAAACTGAGCTTCCCGGACAGCGACGTTGCATGCGTCACCGGCGAAGGCAGCATCCAGATGAACATCCAGGAGCTGTCGACGTGCCTGCAGTACGGCCTTCCGGTGAAGATCGTGTGCCTGAACAACGGCGTGTTGGGCATGGTTCGTCAATGGCAGGACATGAGCTACGGTAGTCGTCACTCCCATTCCTACATGGAATCGCTGCCGGACTTCATCAAACTGGTCGAGGCTTACGGCCACGTCGGTATTCGCATCACCGATCTGAAAGATCTGAAGCCGAAGATGGAAGAAGCGTTCGCCATGAAGGATCGCCTGGTGTTCATCGATATTAAGGTGGATACCAGCGAGCACGTCTACCCGATGCAGATCAAAGACGGCTCTATGCGCGACATGTGGCTGAACAAGACGGAGCGTACTTAATCATGCGGCACATAATCTCCCTGCTTCTGGAGAACGAACCCGGCGCTCTGTCTCGTGTTGTCGGCTTGTTTTCGCAACGCAACTACAACATCGAAAGCCTGACCGTGGCGCCGACCGAAGACCCGACCCTGTCGCGTCTGACGTTGACCACCGTGGGCCACGATGAGGTGATCGAGCAGATTACCAAGAACCTCAACAAGCTGATCGAAGTGGTCAAGCTGGTCGACCTGTCGGAAAGCGCCCACATCGAGCGCGAGCTGATGCTGGTTAAAGTCAAGGCCACGGGTGCCCAACGTGCCGAGATCAAGCGGACTACCGACATCTATCGCGGGCAGATCGTCGATGTGAGCGCCAGCGTTTATACCGTGCAATTGACCGGTACAAGCGACAAGCTGGACAGCTTCATCCAGTCGATCGGGACGGCCTCGATTCTGGAAACCGTACGCAGTGGTGTCACCGGGATTGCCCGTGGCGACAAAGTACTCAGCATCTAACCCAAATTAGTGAATGGCCTTAAGGCCTGGATATATAGAGGAACCTCATGAAAGTTTATTACGATAAAGATTGTGACCTGTCGATCATCCAGGGCAAGAAAGTCGCCATCATCGGCTACGGTTCCCAGGGCCACGCGCAAGCTTGCAACCTGAAAGATTCCGGCGTTGACGTGACTGTTGGCCTGCGCAAAGGCTCGGCCACTGTTGCCAAGGCTGAAGCCCACGGCCTGAAAGTGACTGACGTTGCTTCCGCCGTTGCCGCTGCCGACCTGGTCATGATCCTGACCCCGGATGAGTTCCAGTCCGCGCTGTACAAGAACGAAATCGAGCCGAACATCAAGAAGGGCGCCACCCTGGCCTTCTCCCACGGCTTCGCGATTCACTACAACCAAGTCGTGCCACGCGCTGACCTCGACGTGATCATGATCGCGCCGAAGGCTCCGGGCCACACCGTGCGTTCCGAGTTCGTCAAAGGCGGCGGTATCCCTGACCTGATCGCGATCTACCAAGACGCATCGGGCAACGCCAAGAACGTTGCGCTGTCCTACGCTGCTGGCGTCGGTGGCGGTCGTACCGGCATCATCGAAACCACCTTCAAGGACGAGACCGAAACCGACCTGTTCGGCGAGCAAGCCGTTCTGTGCGGCGGTACCGTTGAACTGGTCAAAGCCGGTTTCGAAACCCTGGTTGAAGCCGGCTACGCGCCGGAAATGGCCTACTTCGAATGCCTGCACGAACTGAAGTTGATCGTGGACCTCATGTACGAAGGCGGTATCGCCAACATGAACTACTCGATCTCCAACAACGCCGAATACGGCGAGTACGTGACTGGCCCGGAAGTGATCAACGCCGAGTCCCGTCAGGCCATGCGCAACGCCCTGAAACGCATTCAGGACGGCGAATACGCCAAAATGTTCATCAGCGAAGGCGCTACCGGCTACCCTTCGATGACCGCCAAGCGTCGTAACAACGCCGCTCACGGTATCGAAATCATCGGCGAGCAACTGCGCTCCATGATGCCGTGGATCGGTGCCAACAAGATCGTCGACAAAGCCAAAAACTAAGTCGGATGCATCAACAGAAAACGCGGCTTAGGCCGCGTTTTTTCGTTTGGGTGGCTGGTTCTGGTATAAAGCTGCATCGTTTGCGGGCGAACACTCGCCGCAAGTATCTGTCGAATTTTTTCACACCGTTGCAAGGTAAAGTCCATGAGCGAACGTCCCGAAGAGCCAAACCAGGCTTCTGACGCCGATAGCCTGCTACCTATCGATGAACATGTCGAAGAAGGGCACGATGCGGAAGGCCGCAAGGTCCGGCATCGTGGTATCTATCTCCTGCCCAATCTGTTCACTACGGCGAACCTGTTTGCCGGGTTCTACTCCATCATCAATTCCATGAGCGCCCAGAGCGCGCTGGCGGCGGGTGATGCGGTGAGTGCCAGCAAGTACTTCGGTTTTGCGGCGATCGCGATCTTCGTGGCCATGGTGCTCGACGGTCTCGATGGGCGCGTGGCGCGCATGACCAACACCCAAAGTGCCTTCGGTGCCGAGTATGACTCGCTGTCGGACATGGTTGCCTTTGGTGTCGCGCCTGCGCTGCTGGCGTTTGCCTGGGCCTTGGGTGATATGGGCAAGGTCGGCTGGATGGTGGCCTTCATCTATGTCGCGGGCGCCGCATTGCGCCTGGCACGCTTCAATACCCAGGTGGGTACCGCCGACAAGCGTTACTTCATTGGTCTGGCCAGCCCTGCTGCTGCAGGCGTGGTGGCGGGTATCGTCTGGGCGTTCAGTGACTACGGCATCCAGGGGTCGAAGATGTCGTTCCTGGTGGCCTTGATGGTTGCGGCCGCCGGCATGCTGATGGTCAGTAACATCAAGTACAACAGCTTCAAGGAGCTCGACCTCAAGGGGCGCGTGCCTTTCGTGGCTATCCTTGTGGTGGTGCTGGTGTTCGCCGTGGTCTTCAGTGATCCGCCGCGTATTTTGCTGCTGGCGTTCCTGGTCTATGCCGCTTCCGGGCCGATTCAGTATCTGCTGCAACTGCGCCGGGACAAAACGTTGCCTTAATGTAATTTCCCCCATACTCCGCAGTCTATTGGTGCATCAGTTCTCCAATGCTGCGGAGTTGCCATGTTAATCAAATTGCCCAAAGCGTCCGATTGTCATGAATCGGATGTCACCCCCGAATCCTTCTACTTGTCTCGCCGTAGCTTGCTCGGTGGTGCGCTGGCCGGTGTTGCCGCCAGCAGCTTGCCGCGTTGGGCCAGTGCGGACGATGCTGCGCGGTATGCGGATGTCGAGCCAGGCAAGGCGCCAGGCTGGTTTGCCGAAAAACTGCCGGGGACGAAATGGCAGGCGGTAACCGTCAAGGACGAAGCCATCACCCCGTTCAAGGACGCGACCCACTACAACAACTTCTATGAGTTCGGCACGGACAAGGGCGACCCGGCGGCGAATGCGGGTTCACTCAAGACCGAACCTTGGAGTGTGGTGATCGATGGTGAGGTCGCAAAACCGGGGCGTTATGCTTTGGAAGACTTCATGAAGCCTTATCAATTGGAAGAGCGAATCTATCGTCTGCGCTGTGTGGAAGCGTGGTCGATGGTCATTCCGTGGATGGGTTTTCCAATCTCGGCGTTGCTCAAGCAGGTTGAACCGACCTCCAAAGCCAAGTACATCCGCTTCGAAACACTCCAGGACCCCAAAAGCATGCCGGGCCAGCGCTCAAGTTTCGGCTTGATCGATTGGCCCTATGTAGAAGGGCTGCGTCTGGATGAAGCGATGAACCCTTTGGCGATTCTGGCCGTGGGGATGTATGGGCGCGAGTTGCCTAACCAGAATGGCGCGCCGCTGCGTTTGGTGGTGCCATGGAAGTATGGCTTCAAGAGCGTGAAGTCCATCGTGCGTATCAGTCTTGTGAGTGAGCAGCCGAAAACCACGTGGCAGAGTATTGCGGCGAATGAGTATGGGTTTTATGCGAATGTGAACCCTACGGTCGACCACCCCCGTTGGACGCAGGCGCGTGAACGGCGCTTGCCGAGTGGCCTGTTCAGCCCGAATGTACGCGAGACGCAGATGTTCAACGGGTACTCGGATGAAGTGGCGGCTCTGTATACCGGCCTCGATCTGCGGAAGAACTACTGATGCGTTTCCCTTTCTGGCGCATCGGCGTGTTTATCGCTGCGGCGGTGTGGCCGTTGCTCTGGCTGTATGAGGCATGGCGTTCTGCCTTGGGGCCGGACCTGGGCAAGGTGCTGGTTGATCGGTTGGGCTTGGGCACGTTGATCCTGCTGCTGATTACCCTGGTGATGACACCGTTGCAGAAGTTGAGCGGTTGGGCGGGGTGGATCGCGGTGCGGCGGCAGTTGGGGTTGTGGTGCTTTGCTTATGTGGTGCTGCACCTGGCGGCATATTGTGTGTTTGTCCTGGGGCTGGATTGGTCGCAACTGGGGGTGGAGCTGCGTAAGCGGCCCTACATTATTGTGGGGGCGCTGGGTTTCCTGTCTTTGTTAGTGCTGGCGCTGACGTCGAATCGCTACAGCCAGCGTCGGTTGGGTAGCCGCTGGAAGAAGTTGCATCGCCTGGTGTATGGGGTGCTTGGTCTCGGCTTGCTGCATATGTTGTGGATCGTGCGGGCTGATCTGAAGGAGTGGGCTATCTATGCTTCTATAGGCGCGTTGCTTCTCACCCTGCGGATACCGCCGGTAATGCGGCGAATTCCGCGTCTTATTGCGAAAAAAGCACCTTCTGCAACAAAAGCGTAATTAAGTCTTGACGGCAAATCCTGGACGTCTATAATTCGCCCCACTTCCGGCGCAGTCGAAACGGAAAACTCCTTGGTAAACAAAGAGTTATGCGAGATTCGACAGCGGCCTGCTTCAGTTCATCGAAGCCTGGAAGGAGTTGGTAGAGCAGGGTTGTTTGGCTCTATTAACGTTTCGATCTTCTCGGTCGAAAGCGGAGAAAAAGAGGTGTTGACAGCAGCGTGTAACGCTGTAGAATTCGCCTCCCGCTAACGAGAGATCGGAAGCGCAAGTGGTTGAAGTTACAAAGGAAACTTTGAAAACTTCTTAAAATAATCACTTGACAGCAAATGAGGCTGCTGTAGAATGCGCGCCTCGGTTGAGACGAAAGATCTTAACCAACCGCTCTTTAACAACTGAATCAAGCAATTCGTGTGGGTGCTTGTGGAGTCAGACTGATAGTCAACAAGATTATCAGCATCACAAGTTACTCCGCGAGAAATCAAAGATGTAACCAACGATTGCTGAGCCAAGTTTAGGGTTTCTTAAAAACCCAAAGATGTTTGAACTGAAGAGTTTGATCATGGCTCAGATTGAACGCTGGCGGCAGGCCTAACACATGCAAGTCGAGCGGTAGAGAGAAGCTTGCTTCTCTTGAGAGCGGCGGACGGGTGAGTAATGCCTAGGAATCTGCCTGGTAGTGGGGGATAACGTTCGGAAACGGACGCTAATACCGCATACGTCCTACGGGAGAAAGCAGGGGACCTTCGGGCCTTGCGCTATCAGATGAGCCTAGGTCGGATTAGCTAGTTGGTGAGGTAATGGCTCACCAAGGCGACGATCCGTAACTGGTCTGAGAGGATGATCAGTCACACTGGAACTGAGACACGGTCCAGACTCCTACGGGAGGCAGCAGTGGGGAATATTGGACAATGGGCGAAAGCCTGATCCAGCCATGCCGCGTGTGTGAAGAAGGTCTTCGGATTGTAAAGCACTTTAAGTTGGGAGGAAGGGCAGTTACCTAATACGTGATTGTTTTGACGTTACCGACAGAATAAGCACCGGCTAACTCTGTGCCAGCAGCCGCGGTAATACAGAGGGTGCAAGCGTTAATCGGAATTACTGGGCGTAAAGCGCGCGTAGGTGGTTAGTTAAGTTGGATGTGAAATCCCCGGGCTCAACCTGGGAACTGCATTCAAAACTGACTGACTAGAGTATGGTAGAGGGTGGTGGAATTTCCTGTGTAGCGGTGAAATGCGTAGATATAGGAAGGAACACCAGTGGCGAAGGCGACCACCTGGACTGATACTGACACTGAGGTGCGAAAGCGTGGGGAGCAAACAGGATTAGATACCCTGGTAGTCCACGCCGTAAACGATGTCAACTAGCCGTTGGGAGCCTTGAGCTCTTAGTGGCGCAGCTAACGCATTAAGTTGACCGCCTGGGGAGTACGGCCGCAAGGTTAAAACTCAAATGAATTGACGGGGGCCCGCACAAGCGGTGGAGCATGTGGTTTAATTCGAAGCAACGCGAAGAACCTTACCAGGCCTTGACATCCAATGAACTTTCTAGAGATAGATTGGTGCCTTCGGGAACATTGAGACAGGTGCTGCATGGCTGTCGTCAGCTCGTGTCGTGAGATGTTGGGTTAAGTCCCGTAACGAGCGCAACCCTTGTCCTTAGTTACCAGCACGTCATGGTGGGCACTCTAAGGAGACTGCCGGTGACAAACCGGAGGAAGGTGGGGATGACGTCAAGTCATCATGGCCCTTACGGCCTGGGCTACACACGTGCTACAATGGTCGGTACAGAGGGTTGCCAAGCCGCGAGGTGGAGCTAATCCCAGAAAACCGATCGTAGTCCGGATCGCAGTCTGCAACTCGACTGCGTGAAGTCGGAATCGCTAGTAATCGCGAATCAGAATGTCGCGGTGAATACGTTCCCGGGCCTTGTACACACCGCCCGTCACACCATGGGAGTGGGTTGCACCAGAAGTAGCTAGTCTAACCTTCGGGAGGACGGTTACCACGGTGTGATTCATGACTGGGGTGAAGTCGTAACAAGGTAGCCGTAGGGGAACCTGCGGCTGGATCACCTCCTTAATCGACGACATCAGCTGCTCCATAAGTTCCCACACGAATTGCTTGATTCATTGAAGAAGACGATAAAGAAGCAGCCCGAAATTGGGTCTGTAGCTCAGTTGGTTAGAGCGCACCCCTGATAAGGGTGAGGTCGGCAGTTCGAATCTGCCCAGACCCACCAATTTTGTGTGGGAACCTGTAGAAATACGGGGCCATAGCTCAGCTGGGAGAGCGCCTGCCTTGCACGCAGGAGGTCAACGGTTCGATCCCGTTTGGCTCCACCACTACTGCTTCTAGAAGTTGAAAGCTTAGAAATGAGCATTCCATCGTGATGATGGTGAATGTTGATTTCTAGTCTTTGATTAGATCGTTCTTTAAAAATTTGGGTATGTGATAGAAAGATAGACTGAACGTTACTTTCACTGGTAACGGATCAGGCTAAGGTAAAATTTGTGAGTTCTCTTAATTGAGAAATTCGAATTTTCGGCGAATGTCGTCTTCACAGTATAACCAGATTGCTTGGGGTTATATGGTCAAGTGAAGAAGCGCATACGGTGGATGCCTTGGCAGTCAGAGGCGATGAAAGACGTGGTAGCCTGCGAAAAGCTTCGGGGAGTCGGCAAACAGACTTTGATCCGGAGATGTCTGAATGGGGGAACCCAGCCATCATAAGATGGTTACCTTACACTGAATACATAGGTGTAAGGGGCGAACCAGGGGAACTGAAACATCTAAGTACCCTGAGGAAAAGAAATCAACCGAGATTCCCTTAGTAGTGGCGAGCGAACGGGGACTAGCCCTTAAGTGGCTTTGAGATTAGCGGAACGTTCTGGAAAGTACGGCCATAGTGGGTGATAGCCCTGTACGCGAAAATCTCTTAGTCATGAAATCGAGTAGGACGGAGCACGAGAAACTTTGTCTGAATATGGGGGGACCATCCTCCAAGGCTAAATACTACTGACTGACCGATAGTGAACTAGTACCGTGAGGGAAAGGCGAAAAGAACCCCGGAGAGGGGAGTGAAATAGATCCTGAAACCGTATGCGTACAAGCAGTGGGAGCCTACTTGTTAGGTGACTGCGTACCTTTTGTATAATGGGTCAGCGACTTATTTTCAGTGGCGAGCTTAACCGAATAGGGGAGGCGTAGCGAAAGCGAGTCTTAATAGGGCGTCTAGTCGCTGGGAATAGACCCGAAACCGGGCGATCTATCCATGGGCAGGTTGAAGGTTGGGTAACACTAACTGGAGGACCGAACCGACTACCGTTGAAAAGTTAGCGGATGACCTGTGGATCGGAGTGAAAGGCTAATCAAGCTCGGAGATAGCTGGTTCTCCTCGAAAGCTATTTAGGTAGCGCCTCATGTATCACTGTAGGGGTAGAGCACTGTTTCGGCTAGGGGGTCATCCCGACTTACCAAACCGATGCAAACTCCGAATACCTACAAGTGCCGAGCATGGGAGACACACGGCGGGTGCTAACGTCCGTCGTGAAAAGGGAAACAACCCAGACCGTCAGCTAAGGTCCCAAAGTTATGGTTAAGTGGGAAACGATGTGGGAAGGCTTAGACAGCTAGGAGGTTGGCTTAGAAGCAGCCACCCTTTAAAGAAAGCGTAATAGCTCACTAGTCGAGTCGGCCTGCGCGGAAGATGTAACGGGGCTCAAACCATACACCGAAGCTACGGGTATCACTTAGGTGATGCGGTAGAGGAGCGTTCTGTAAGCCTGTGAAGGTGAGTTGAGAAGCTTGCTGGAGGTATCAGAAGTGCGAATGCTGACATGAGTAACGATAATGGGTGTGAAAAACACCCACGCCGAAAGACCAAGGTTTCCTGCGCAACGTTAATCGACGCAGGGTTAGTCGGTCCCTAAGGCGAGGCTGAAAAGCGTAGTCGATGGAAAACAGGTTAATATTCCTGTACTTCTGGTTATTGCGATGGAGGGACGGAGAAGGCTAGGCCAGCTTGGCGTTGGTTGTCCAAGTTTAAGGTGGTAGGCTGGAATCTTAGGTAAATCCGGGATTCTAAGGCCGAGAGCTGATGACGAGTTAACTTTTAGTTGACGAAGTGGTTGATGCCATGCTTCCAAGAAAAGCTTCTAAGCTTCAGGTAACCAGGAACCGTACCCCAAACCGACACAGGTGGTTGGGTAGAGAATACCAAGGCGCTTGAGAGAACTCGGGTGAAGGAACTAGGCAAAATGGCACCGTAACTTCGGGAGAAGGTGCGCCGGTGAGGGTGAAGGACTTGCTCCGTAAGCTCATGCCGGTCGAAGATACCAGGCCGCTGCGACTGTTTATTAAAAACACAGCACTCTGCAAACACGAAAGTGGACGTATAGGGTGTGACGCCTGCCCGGTGCCGGAAGGTTAATTGATGGGGTTAGCTAACGCGAAGCTCTTGATCGAAGCCCCGGTAAACGGCGGCCGTAACTATAACGGTCCTAAGGTAGCGAAATTCCTTGTCGGGTAAGTTCCGACCTGCACGAATGGCGTAACGATGGCGGCGCTGTCTCCACCCGAGACTCAGTGAAATTGAAATCGCTGTGAAGATGCAGTGTATCCGCGGCTAGACGGAAAGACCCCGTGAACCTTTACTATAGCTTTGCACTGGACTTTGAATTTGCTTGTGTAGGATAGGTGGGAGGCTTTGAAGCGTGGACGCCAGTTCGCGTGGAGCCAACCTTGAAATACCACCCTGGCAACTTTGAGGTTCTAACTCAGGTCCGTTATCCGGATCGAGGACAGTGTATGGTGGGTAGTTTGACTGGGGCGGTCTCCTCCTAAAGAGTAACGGAGGAGTACGAAGGTGCGCTCAGACCGGTCGGAAATCGGTCGTAGAGTATAAAGGCAAAAGCGCGCTTGACTGCGAGACAGACACGTCGAGCAGGTACGAAAGTAGGTCTTAGTGATCCGGTGGTTCTGTATGGAAGGGCCATCGCTCAACGGATAAAAGGTACTCCGGGGATAACAGGCTGATACCGCCCAAGAGTTCATATCGACGGCGGTGTTTGGCACCTCGATGTCGGCTCATCACATCCTGGGGCTGAAGCCGGTCCCAAGGGTATGGCTGTTCGCCATTTAAAGTGGTACGCGAGCTGGGTTTAGAACGTCGTGAGACAGTTCGGTCCCTATCTGCCGTGGACGTTTGAGATTTGAGAGGGGCTGCTCCTAGTACGAGAGGACCGGAGTGGACGAACCTCTGGTGTTCCGGTTGTCACGCCAGTGGCATTGCCGGGTAGCTATGTTCGGAATAGATAACCGCTGAAAGCATCTAAGCGGGAAACTAGCCTCAAGATGAGATCTCACTGGGACCTTGAGTCCCCTGAAGGGCCGTCGAAGACTACGACGTTGATAGGTTGGGTGTGTAAGCGCTGTGAGGCGTTGAGCTAACCAATACTAATTGCCCGTGAGGCTTGACCATATAACACCCAAGCAATTTGACTACTCGAAAGAGCATCAGATTGCGGTGTGTGAAGACGAAACGAACCGAAAGTTCGACTCTTACAAAACACCGAAAGCTATCACATACCCAATTTGCTGAAGCGAGGCCAACTGGCAGCGACTCAGTACCCGAATTTCTTGACGACCATAGAGCATTGGAACCACCTGATCCCATCCCGAACTCAGTAGTGAAACGATGCATCGCCGATGGTAGTGTGGGGTTTCCCCATGTGAGAGTAGGTCATCGTCAAGATTAAATTCCAGAACCCCTGTTTGCTTACGCAGACAGGGGTTTTGTTTGTCCGCTCGAAAAGTGCGAAGAGGCTCATCCCGATAGCCTTCAGTGCTAAAGTCCACGCCTCGATTTTGCTTTTGCCAAGGAAGCCGTTATGCCGGATGCGACGCCTCTCAGCGCAGGATTCATGGTGGTTCACGGCAACCGCCTGGACGAATTGCGCAGCCTGGTGGTCAGTTGGATGCGCCGTTATCCCCTGGCCCCTCTGGAAAATGAAATCGCCCTGGTACAGAGCAACGGCATCGCCCAATGGCTCAAACTGGCCCTGGCCGAAGATCCGGAAGATGACGACATGGGCGGCTGCGGGATTGCTGCGGCAATCGACGTGCAACTGCCCGGCAGCTTCATGTGGCAGCTCTATCGCATGGTCCTGGGTCGCGACGAAATCCCGCCCAAGTCCCTGCTCGATAAAGCCCCGCTGACTTGGCGCCTGATGCGCCTGCTCCCCGAGCTGATCAATCAACCGCACTTCGAGCCGCTGCAGCGCTTCCTCACGGACGACAGCGACCTGCGCAAACGCTACCAGCTCGCCGAGCGATTGGCTGACCTGTTCGACCAATACCAGGTCTACCGCGCCGACTGGCTGGAAGATTGGGCCGCTGGCCGCCATCAACTGCGTAACGGCCGAGGCGAATCCAAACCCCTCGACCCTGCCAACTGCTGGCAAGCCGAGTTATGGCGCGCCCTGCTGCTGGATGTGGGCGAAGCCGGCATGGCGCAAAGCCGTGCCGGTGTGCATCAGCGCTTTATCGAACGGATCAATAGCCTTGAGCAAGCGCCGCCAGGGCTGCCTTCCCGAGTGATCGTTTTCGGCATTTCTTCGTTGCCCGCCCAAGCACTCGAAGCGCTCGCCGGCCTGGCGCGCTTCAGTCAGGTCCTGCTCTGCGTCCACAACCCCTGTCGCCACCATTGGTCCGACATCGTGGCCGACAAAGATTTGCTGCGTAACGAATACAAACGCCAGGCACGCAAAGCCGGCATGCCGGTCACCATCGACCCGCAGACCCTGCACCAGCATGCGCATCCGTTGCTCGCCGCCTGGGGCAAACAAGGTCGCGACTACATCAGCCTGCTCGACAGCTACGACGATCCCAACAGCTACCGCGCTGCATTTCGCGACGGCCGCATCGACCTGTTCAGCGACAGCGAACCCACCACACTGCTCAACCAGCTCCAGGACGATATCCTCGAACTGCGCCCGCTCAACGAAACCCGCGACCTCTGGCCCGCCGTCGATCTGCAGCGCGATACCTCCATCCGCTTTCACATCGCCCACAGCGCCCAACGCGAAGTGGAAATCCTCCACGACCAACTGCTCCAACGCTTCAGCGCCGACCCCGCGTTGCGTCCCCGGGACATCATCATCATGGTCCCCGATGTCGACAGCTACGCGCCGCACATTCGCGCAGTGTTCGGCCAGTTGGACCGCAGCGACCCACGCTTCATCCCCTTCACCCTCACCGACCAAGGCCAACGCGGCCGCGACCCGCTGCTGATCGCCGTCGAACACCTGCTCAAGCTGCCCGACAGCCGCTTCCCGGTCAGTGAAATTCTTGACCTGCTCGACGTCCCGGCGCTGCGCGAGCGCTTCGCCATCAAGGAACGCGACCTGCCCACGCTGCATCGCTGGATCGAAGGCGCCGGCATCCGCTGGGGCCTCAATGCCGAACAGCGCGCCGGTCTTGGCCTGCCCCACGAGCTGGAGCAAAACAGCTGGCGATTTGGTTTGCGCCGTATGCTGCTCGGTTATGCCGTGGGCACGGGTGTCGCCTGTGACGGCATCGAGCCCTACGACGAAATCGGTGGCCTCGACGCGGCCTTGATCGGCCCGCTGGTCGCGTTGCTCGACGCACTCAGCGACGCCCACCAAGCCCTATCGCAACCTGCGGTTCCGCAAGAATGGGGCGAGCGCCTGCAACGCTTGATGCAGTTGTTTTTCCTGCCCAGCAGCGAACACGACGACTACCTGTTGGGCCAGCTCGAACAGCTCAGGGAAACCTGGCTGGAAACCTGCGAGTCCGTCGGCCTGCAGGACGAGTTACCGCTCACCGTAGTCCGCGAGGCGTGGCTCGCCGGTCTGGACCAAGGGCGCCTGTCCCAGCGCTTCCTCGCCGGAGCTGTCAATTTCTGCACATTGATGCCGATGCGCGCGATCCCGTTCAAGCTGGTCTGCCTGCTCGGCATGAATGACGGCGACTACCCCCGCGCCCAACCTCCGCTGGATTTCGACCTGATGGGCAGCGACTACCGGCCCGGCGACCGTTCACGCCGCGAAGACGACCGCTACCTGCTGCTCGAAGCCCTGCTGTCAGCCCGCGACCAGCTCTACATCAGTTGGGTCGGCCGCAGCATTCGCGACAACAGCGAGCGCCCGGCATCGGTATTGATCGGCCAACTGCGCGACCATCTCGCCAGCGGCTGGCAGCACGCCCAAAGCGACGCACCGCTGCTTGACGCAATGACCCAGGAACACCCGCTCCAGCCCTTCAGTGCGCGCTATTTCCACGCCGGAGACCCGCTGTTCAGCTACGCCCGCGAATGGCAGTTGCTGCACGAGGTGACGGATGCGCCGGCGGACAACACCGAACTCGCGGCCCATCAACAGGAAGAACCCCTGAGCCTCGGCCAGTTGCAGGACTTCCTGCGCAACCCGGTCAAACACTTCTTCAGCCAGCGTCTGAAAGTATTCTTCGAAGCCGCCGAAGTGCCGCTGGCCGATGAGGAACCCTTTGTCCTCGATGCGCTGCAACGCTACAGCCTGAGCGACAGCCTGCTGAACGCCGCGCTGAGCCAGCCCGATCATGTCGACCAGGCGCTCAGCGCCCAGGCCCGTCGCCTGCAAGGCAGCGGCCTGTTGCCCATGGTTGGTTTCGGCGAGTGCCTGCGCAACGAACTGATCGAGCCCTTGCCTGGCCTGCTGCAACGTTATCAACAACTGCTGGCCCTCTGGCCCACGCCACACACCGGCGCGGAACCGATCAGTTTCGAGCATCAAGGCATTCAGCTCGAAGGCTGGATCAGCGGCCTGCATCGGCGCAGTGATGGCGGATTGTTGAGTGTCACCACGATCCCCAACAGCATCGGTTCGATCAAGACCCGCAAGTGGCACCGGCTGATTCGCCCGTGGGTCAACCACCTGGTCGCCTGCGCCTGCGGCCTGCCGTTGAGTACCGCGCTGGTGGCCAGCGACGACACCTTGTTGCTGGCCCCGCTGGAACCTTCCAACGCCCAGGACATCCTCGGCGACCTGCTGCTGGCCTGGCACCTCGGCATGGCCAAACCGCTGCCCGTCGCGGTCAAAACCGCGTTCGCCTGGCTCGGTCAAACCGACCCGGCCAAAGCCGCGGCGGCCGCGAGCAAAGCCTACGAAGGCGATGGCATCAACACCGATGGCGAACGCCGCGAAACCCCCGCGCTCACCCGGCAATTCCCCGACTACGCGGCCCTGGTGGCCAGCGAAGAATTCGAAGGCTGGTGCGAAACCTTGTATCGCCCCCTGATCAACGCCCCCTGGCGATCACTCACTGGCGAGGAGGCCGGCGCATGAGCAGCAAACCCTTGGCCCTGGCCTTCCCGCTAAAGGGCAGCCAACTGATTGAAGCCAGCGCCGGCACCGGCAAGACCTTCACCATTTCCGCCCTGTACCTGCGCCTGGTGCTCGGCCACGGCGGCGATGACGCCGGCTTCGGCCGCGAACTGTTGCCGCCGCAGATCCTCGTGGTGACCTTCACCGACGCCGCCACCAAAGAGCTGCGCGAACGCATCCGCATCCGCCTGGCCGAAGCTGCGCGGTTCTTCCGCGATGAGATCCAACAGCCCGACGCCCTGATCGCCGAACTGCGCGATCAATACGCGCCCGAGCAATGGCCCGCTTGCGCCAACCGCCTGGACATCGCTGCGCAATGGATGGACGAAGCCGCCGTTTCGACTATCCACAGTTGGTGCCAGCGCATGCTGCGCGAACACGCCTTCGACAGCGGCAGCCTGTTCACCCAGACCCTGGAAACCGACCACAGCGACCTGCTCGGCGAAGTGCTGCGCGACTACTGGCGCCTGTTCTGCTACCCGATGCACGACGATGCGCTCAACTGGGTCCGCAACAACTGGGGTGGCCCGGCCGCGCTGATGCCACGGGTGCGCGCGCTGTTCGGCAGCGAACGGCCCACCGGCGAAAGTCGCGAGCCGGCCGAGCTGATCAGCGCGTGCCTGCAAGAACGCCGCGACGCCCTGGTCGCCCTCAAGGCGCCGTGGCAGCAATGGGCCGGCGAGTTGCGCGACATCTGCCTGCAAGCCGTCGCCGCCAAAGCCGTCGATGGGCGCAAGATGCAAGCGCGTTACTTCGAACCCTGGTTCGAAAAGATCAGCGCCTGGGCCGCTGACGAAGCCCTCGAACAGCTGGACATCGGCACCGGCTTCACCCGCCTGACCCCGGACGGCATGGCCGAAGCCTGGAAGGGCGAGCCGCCGCACCACCCGGGCATCGACGCCATGGCCAGCCTCAAGGCCAGTCTGGATGCGCTGCCCACCCCCGACGCCGCTGTGTTGCAACACGCCGCCGCGTGGGTCGGCAAACGCTTCGAAGATGAAAAACGCCGGCGCGCCGAAATGGGCTTCGACGACATGCTGATCCGCCTCAACGCCGCCCTGCAAAGCGACGGCGGCGAGCGTCTGGCCAGTGTGATCCGCGAGCAGTTCCCGGTCGCCCTGATCGACGAATTCCAAGACACCGATCCGGTGCAGTACAGCATCTTCGACAGCATCTACCGCATCGAAGAAAACCACCTCGACAGCGGCCTGTTCCTGATCGGCGACCCCAAGCAAGCGATCTACGCCTTCCGCGGCGCCGACATCTACACCTACCTGCGCGCACGCCAATCCACCACCGGCCGGCATCACACCCTGGGCACCAACTTCCGCTCCAGCCACGCGATGGTCGAGGCGGTCAACCATGTGTTCCAGCGTGCGGAAAGCGGCCGTGGCGCGTTTCTGTTCCGTAAGCCGAGTGGCGAAAACCCGGTGCCGTTCCAGCCGGTGCTGTCCCAAGGCCGCAGGGAGCAACTGCAGGTCGATGGTCAGACGCTGCCCGCGCTGAACCTCTGGCACCTGCCCACCGATCAGCCGATTTCCAATGCGGTTTATCGTCAGCACCTGGCCGCTGCCTGCGCCACACAGATTGTCGAGTTGCTCAATGGAGGGCAGCAAGGCCGCGCTGGTTTCCTACAAGCCGACGGCAGCTTCAACGGCGTGTTGCCGTCGGACATCGCCATCCTCGTGCGCGACGGCAAGGAAGCCCAAGCCGTGCGCGGCGAGTTGGCCGCCCGTGGCGTGCGCAGCGTGTACTTGTCGGACAAGGACTCGGTGTTCGCCGCCCAGGAGGCGCACGACCTGCTGGCCTGGCTCAAGGCCTGCGCCGAGCCGGACGTCGAACGCCCGCTGCGCGCCGCGCTGGCCTGCGTTACCTTGAACCTGTCACTGCCGGAACTGGAGCGTCTGAACCAGGACGAACTGGCGTGGGAAAGCCGGGTGATGCAGTTCCGTGGCTACCGTGCGATCTGGCGCAGCCAAGGCGTGCTGCCGATGCTGCGTCGCCTGCTGCACGACTTCAAACTGCCGCAAACCCTGATCGCCCGCAGCGATGGCGAGCGCGTGCTGACCAACCTGTTGCACCTCAGCGAACTGCTGCAACAGGCGGCCTCCGAACTGGACGGCGAACAGGCCTTGATCCGCCACCTGGCCGAACACCTCGCGCTGTCGGGGCAGGCCGGTGAAGAACAGATCCTGCGCCTGGAAAGCGACGAGCAACTGGTCAAGGTGGTGACCATCCACAAATCCAAGGGCCTGGAATACGACCTGGTGTTCCTGCCCTTCATCTGCTCGGCCAAACCGGTGGATGGCAGCCGCTTGCCGCTGCATTACCACGATGCCAACGGCAAGTCCCAGGTGAGCTTGCGCCCGACCGTCGAGTTGATCGCCCAGGCCGATGACGAGCGCCTGGCGGAAGACCTGCGTCTGTTCTACGTCGCCCTGACCCGCGCCAAACACGCGTGCTGGCTGGGTATTGCCGACCTCAAGCGCGGCAATAACAACAGCTCCGTGCTGCACCTGTCGGCGCTGGGCTATTTGCTCGGCGCCGGTGCCGCGCTGGCGGAGTCCGCCGGCCTGGCGCGCTGGTTGCTGGACCTGCAGGCAGGCTGTGCCGCCGTGCATTACGCGCCGATGCCCGAAGCCCACGCCAGCGTTTTCCACCCGCCGCGTAACGAAGCCACGCTGCTGGCGCCCCTGCTGCCCAAACGCAAGGCTGCGGAAAACTGGTGGATCGCGTCCTACAGCGCTTTGCGCATCGGCGACAGCATGAGCGCCGCCAGCCTCGAAGCGCCGGAAAGCCCACAAGCCCAGAAGCTGTTCGACGACGAACGCCTCGACCCTGACGCACCGCGTGAAGTGGCGGCGTCGGGTAGCGATATTCACCGTTTCCCACGCGGTCCTAACCCCGGCACCTTCCTCCATGGACTGTTGGAATGGGCCGGCGAAGACGGCTTCGACGTGACCGCGCAGGCGATCGAAAAGGCCGTGGGCGCGCGCTGCAACCGCCGCAATTGGGAAGGCTGGATCATGACCCTCAGCGGTTGGCTCGGCCATCTGCTGCAAACGCCACTGCCGCTGGATAACGACCAGGTCACGCTCAGCGGCCTGCAGCACTACCAGATCGAAATGGAGTTCTGGTTCGCCAGCCATAAAGTCGACGTGCTCGCCCTCGACAAGCTGGTGTGCCAGTACACCCACAACGGCGTCTCCCGCGTCGCGGCGGAACCGGTGTTGCTCAACGGCATGTTCAAGGGTTTTATCGACCTGACCTTCGAACACGACGGCCGTTACTACGTGGCCGACTACAAATCCAACTGGCTCGGCCCCGATGATTCGGCCTACACCCAGCAAGCCATGGAACAGTCGATCCTTGAGCATCGGTACGACCTGCAATACGTGCTTTACCTGCTGGCCCTGCATCGCCAACTCAAGGCGCGCCTGGCGGATTACGACTACGACCGGCATGTCGGCGGCGCGCTCTATTTGTTCCTGCGCGGCACTCGGGCCGCCAGCCAGGGGGCGTACTTCACGCGGCCGCCACGCGCGCTGATCGAGAGCCTGGACCTGATGTTCCAAGGCCAATCGTTACCGCCCAAGGCTGAGCCCGCCTGGGAACAAGGAGTGTTGCTATGAGCCTGTCGCCGTTACCGCTGGAGGCGCTGATGCCCCTCAGCCGCGCTGCCGACCTGGTGCAACTGTTCGAGCGGTGGGTCGAGCGTGGCTGGCTGCGCGCGCTGGATAAGGCGTTCGTCGGTTTTCTGCACGAACTCGACCCACAGGCCGATCCCTTGGTGTTGCTGGCTGCGGCCCTGACCAGCCATCAACTGGGCCACGGCCATGTGTGCCTGGACCTGTTCGAAACCCTCAAGGCGCCGGATTTCGCCCTGTCGCTGCCGCCGGAAGGCGACCTGCAAACCGGCGCAATGCTGCTGCCGTCGCAACTGCTCGATGGCCTGGACGGCGGCCATTGGTGCCATGCCTTGGCCACTAGCTCGTTGGTCGCGTTGGCCGTCGACGGCAGCGAGGCCGCGCAAAGTCGCCCGTTGGTGCTGTCCGGCAAACGCCTGTACCTGCGCCGCTATTGGACCTACGAACGGCGCATCGACAGCGCCTTGCGCCTGCGCCTGGCCACAGAAGAAAGCCTCGCCGCCGATCTGCCCCAACGCCTGAACGGCCTGTTTGACCAAGCGCCGCCCGATGGCGTGATCGACTGGCAAAAACTCGCCTGCGCCCTGGCCACTCGCGGTGCCTTCAGTATCGTCACCGGCGGCCCCGGCACCGGCAAGACCACCACCGTGGTGCGCCTGCTCGCCCTGTTGCAGGCGCCGGCCGTGGAAGCCGGCAGCCCGTTGCGCATTCGTCTGGCGGCGCCCACCGGTAAAGCCGCCGCACGGCTCACCGAATCCATCAGCCAGCAAGTGCTGTCGCTGAAAGTGCCTGACAGCGTGCGCGAAAAAATTCCGACCCAGGTCACCACCGTCCACCGCCTGTTGGGTAGCCGCCCTGGCACCCGTCACTTCCGTCACCACCTGGGCAATCCATTGCCGCTGGATGTGCTGGTGGTGGATGAAGCCTCGATGATCGACCTGGAAATGATGGCCAACCTGCTCGACGCCTTGCCGCCCCACGCACGCTTGGTGCTGCTGGGCGACAAGGACCAGCTCGCCTCGGTCGAGGCCGGCGCCGTACTTGGCGACCTGTGCCGCGACGCCGAGGCCGGCTGGTACAGCCCCGACACCCGCCAATGGCTACAAGCGGTCAGTGGCGAAGACCTGGGCAACAGCGGCCTGCAGGAAGACCGCGACGGCAGCCACCCGCTGGCCCAGCAAGTGGTGATGCTGCGCTACTCGCGGCGCTTCGGCGAAGGCAGCGGCATCGGCCAACTGGCGCGCTGGGTCAACCAGCAAAACGCCGAAGAAGCCCGGCGGTTGCTGGCCGCCGGCAGCCACCGCGACCTGTTCTGCGTCAGCCTCAAGGGCGAACACGACCACGCACTGGAGCGCCTGGTGCTGGATGGGCCGGGCGACGGCGCCGAAGGCTATCGCGCTTACCTGAACCTGCTGCACGCTGCGCGTCCACCTGCCGACACCCCGCGTGACGACCCCGCCTGGACCCACTGGGCACAACAACTGCTGCAAGCCTTTGACGCCTTCCAACTGCTCTGCGCCGTGCGCAAGGGCCCTTGGGGCGTGGAAGGGCTGAACCTGCGCATCACCGCAGCCTTGCGTAAAGCGCGGCTGATCGACAGCGACGAGCAATGGTACGAAGGCCGCCCGGTGCTGATGACCCGCAATGATTACGGCCTGGGCCTGATGAACGGCGATATCGGCATCGCCCTGAAGTTGCCCGAAAGCGACGGCGGCTCCCACGTGCTGCGCGTGGCCTTCCCACGTAACGACGGCCAGGGCGGCGTGCGCTTTGTGCTGCCCAGCCGGCTCAACGACGTGGAAACCGTGTACGCCATGACCGTGCACAAATCCCAGGGCTCCGAGTTCACCCACACCGCGTTGATCCTGCCGGATGCGCTGAACCCGGTGCTCACCAAAGAGCTGATCTACACCGGCATCACCCGCGCCAAGCGCTGGTTCAGCCTGATCGAGCCGCGCGGCGGGGTATTTGAGGAGGCCGTGCGGCGCAAGGTCAAGCGCTTGAGCGGGTTGATGCTGGAGTTGGGCCATGAGCCAGGAAAAACTGACTGATTGGTCATTTGGGGTTTCTGATTCGAGCGTCTGATTTTTCTGAAAAAATAGCGGGACCCTTCGAGGTGTTGCCTCGCGGGGCTTTCCGCCGCTGTGCTATCGTTGCGGCATCACCCCTCGCAGACACCTGAGAGAATCGCTGCATGAACGTGGCTGTCTCGCCCACAGGGCATCGCTTGAGCTGGAGACGCAGTTTACTGGTGGCGCTGTTGTGCCTGCTCGCGCCGCGTGCTTTTGCCGAGACGGCCAGCCCCGTCGGCATGGCCGATTCCCGTGCCCAGGCGGTGACCCAGGTGGTGCTGGGCATCCTCAGCTATGCGCGCTGGCCGGTGGAACCGACGCAATTGCGCCTGTGCATCGTCGGGCCGACCCAGTACACCGACGATCTGGTCAAAGGCACCACCCAAGCCACCGGTCGCCCGGTGGTGGTGCAGCGCCTGCTGGCCGACAACCCCGATATCGTCAATGCCTGCGACGCCGTGTACATCGGCGAACTCAGCGTCGATGAGCGCAGCCGCTTGTTTGCGTCATTGATGGGCCACCCGGTGCTGAGCATCAGCGAAGGCGGCGACCAATGCACCGTGGGCAGCCTGTTTTGCCTGCGGGTGGGCGATGAGCAGGTGTCGTTCGAGGTCAACCTCGACTCCGTGGCCCGTAGCGGCGTGCGCATTCACCCCAGCGTGTTGCAGTTGTCGCGCCGTCGAGCGCCTGCGTCATGAGATGGACGCGTGCGCAACCGACCCTGCGTTCGGTCATCGGTCGCGGGCACCTGATCCTGGCGCTGGTGGCGGTGACGCTGGCCAGCGTGTCCCTGACCCTGCTCGGGGTGCTGGCGTTGCGCGTCTTCGCGGAGCACAACCTGGACCTGATCGCGCGTTCCATCAATTACACCGTGGAAGCGGCGGTGGTGTTCAACGACCGTGCGGCGGCCACCGAGGCCCTTAGCCTGATCGCCGCCACCGAAGAAGTGGCCGAGGCCCAAGTCTTCGATGCCAACGGCCGGCTGTTGGCGCAGTGGCTACGGCCGGAAACCGGGATGCTGTCCCGGGTCGAACTGCAACTGGCCCACTCCCTGCTCGAACAGCCGATCAGCCAGCCAATCGTTCACCAGGGGCGCACCATCGGCAGCATTCATCTGACCGGTCACGGCGCCAGCCTGTTGCGCTTTTTACTCAGCGGCCTGGCCGGGATTCTGATCTGCACCGCCCTCAGCGCCTGGGTCGCCCTGTATTTGGCGCGGCGTCTGTTGCGCGGGATTACCGGGCCGTTGCATAGCCTCGCGACGGTGGCCCATGCCGCGCGCGTCGAACGCGACTTTGACCGCCGCGTGCCACCGGCAAAAATCGCCGAACTCGACAGCCTGGGCAACGACTTCAATGCCCTGCTGGAAGAAATGCAAGCCTGGCAAAACCACCTGCAAAGCGAAAACGAAAGCCTTGCCCACCAGGCCAACCACGACAGCCTGACCGGCCTGCCCAACCGCGCGTTTTTCGAAGGCCGCTTGATCCGTGCCCTGCGCAGCGCCGCCAAGGCCAACGAACGGGTGGCGGTGCTGTTCCTCGACAGTGATCGCTTCAAAGACATCAACGACAACTATGGACACGCCGCCGGCGACGCAGTGCTGGTGGCCGTTGCCACCCGCGTGCGTGCGCAATTGCGTGAAGATGACCTGGTAGCACGCCTGGGCGGCGACGAGTTCGCCATCCTGCTGTCGCCGCTGCACAAGGTTGAAGATGCCCAGCGCATCGCCGACAAAATCATTGCCAGCATGGACGTGCCGATCCCGGTGCCGGGCAACACCCAAGTGTTGACCTCCCTGAGTATCGGCATCGCCATTTACCCCGATCATGGCGCGACCCCCGGCGCCCTGCTCAACGCCGCCGATGCGGCGATGTACCAGGCCAAACGGTTATCACTGGGTGGCCAGCAAACGGCGGAGACGGAGCTCCCCGTCGTCAACATTCAGCACAGGAGTTGATCCCTTGTTCTCGACCGCACGCGTTGTGTTTATCACCTTAATCGTGGCCCTGTTGGCCCTGAGCGGCTGCCAGACCGCGCCCCCCAAAGGCCTGAGCCCGGCGCAAGTCGCGGTCCTCAAGCAACAAGGCTTCGAACCGACCGACGACGGCTGGGCGTTCGGCCTGTCGGGCAAAGTACTGTTCGGCAGCGACATAGAAAGCCTCAACGCCCCCAGCACGGAAATCGTCGAGCGCATCGGCAAGGCATTGCTGGGCGTAGGCATCGACCGCGTGCGCGTTGACGGCCACACCGACGCCTCGGGCAAAGAGAGCTATAACCAGCAACTGTCCCTGCGCCGCGCCAAAAGCGTCGCCACGGTGCTGACCCGCGTCGGGATGAAAGAACAAAACATCCAACTGCGCGGCTTGGGCAGCAGCCAGCCGGTAGCCTCCAACGACACCGCCGCAGGGCGCACCGAGAATCGGCGAGTGTCGATTGTAGTGAGTGCCGACTAAGCGACTCACCCGTTCCAATGTGTGAAATGCAATCAAATGTGGGAGGGGGCTTGCCCCCTCCCACATTTGTACAGTGTTCGCTTAACCGCTCGGCGTCAGCGCCTGCGTCAAGTCATCCACCACCGCCTTGCCCATCTCACACAGATAATGCGCTGCCCAGGCGTATTGCTCGCCACGTACATCCATGGCGGCTTCCATCGTGAGTTTCTTGGCGTAGTAAAGCAGGGTAGAGGCGTGCTCCAGCGCTTCGCCGAGCGGCATGCCCGCGTTGACGCGGAACAGTGGCTTTTCGTTTTCGCCGTAGTCGCCGAAGGTGACTACGCCGAGGGTGGTGAAGGAAGAAAGCGGTGGATCGGGGACGATTTTGGTCATGGTCTATACCTGGGAGTTTTAGGAACCACCCATTCATGTCGCTAAACATGAAAGGGTGGCAGCTGTACGCAGGTTAGCGAACCGGACCCAGGACCCGGCAGACCCGAAGATCTCCCACGCACAGCCGCCATAACACGAGAACGAAGAGCACAAAGCTCCTGCCGTTGGGGGCTGTGTCCGGGTTCGGGTCGCTAAACCCGTTCGCTGATTTCAGCGAAGTACGGAGGCTAGTGACTCGAACCCTAAGGCGCAATAGGCTGGAGATTCTCTAGGAATCGTCCTGCAATTTAAAGCGAATCGTCGTTGCTGGCCCTTTAATCCGCAAACCGCATCTCCCGCGTCTCCCCCATCAACAACCCCCGATTCTGCTCCGTCACCTCCCTGATGTAGTCCCACAACAACGTAATCCGCTTCAACTTCCGCAAATCCTCCCGGCAATACATCCAAAACTGCCGCGTAACCGCAATCTGCTCCCCAAGCACCGGCAACAACCGTGGATCTTGCGCTGCCAAAAAGCACGGCAAAATCGCCATCGACCGCCCTTGTTGCGCCGCCACGTACTGCGCGATCACGCTGGTGCTGCGCAGGCTGGCGCTGGCGCCGGGGACGACGTTGGCCAGGTACAGCAGCTCCGAGCTGAAGGCCAGGTCGTCGACGTAGCTGATGAACGGATGCTCGGCCAGATCCGCCGGGCGGTGGATGGGTGGGTGCTGGTCGAGGTAGTCCTGGGTCGCGTACAACTGCAGCTTGTAGTCGCACAGTTTGCAGCACACATACGGCCCGTGTTCCGGGCGTTCCAGGGCGATGACGATGTCGGCTTCGCGTTTGGACAGGCTGATGAAGTGGGGCAGGGGCAGGATGTCGACCGAGATCGCCGGGTAGGTGTCGACGAAGTGGCTCAGTTGCGGGGTGACGAAGAAGCTGCCGAAACCTTCGGTGCAGCCCATGCGGACATGCCCGGACAGCGCCATGCCGGAGCCGGAGACTTGTTCGCAGGCCATGTGCAAGGTGCTTTCGATGGATTCGGCGTAGCCCAGCAAACGCTGGCCTTCGTTGGTGAGGACGAAGCCGCTGGTCCGGGATTTTTCGAACAGCAGGGTGCCGAGTGATACTTCCAGCGAACTGATGCGCCGCGACACGGTGGTGTAGTCCACCGCCAGGCGCTTGGCGGCGACGCTGGCCTTGCGGGTGCGGGCCACTTCGAGGAAAAACTTCAGGTCATCCCAGTTCAGGGCGCCCAGTGATGTGATGTTTTTTTGCATATTGGACCGGATTTTATGTGCGTTCTTATTAGAAGTTTGCACATCTATACTCCAAAAACAGTCCGAACGCCTCATCCTCAAGGCGATTCAACGCCTTGGTTCTCTGCCTATAAATACAAATTGGAGACCACATGAACGCATCTGCCGATATTTCCGTGCAACAGGTCAAGTTGCTGATCAACGGTGAATGGGTCGAGTCAACGACCACCCACTGGCAAGACATCGTCAACCCGGCCACCCAGCAAGTACTGGCCAAAGTCCCGTTCGCCACAGCTGATGAAGTCAACGCCGCCATCGACGCCGCCCATCGCGCCTTCCAGACCTGGAAGCTGACCCCGATCGGCGCGCGCATGCGTATCATGCTCAAGCTGCAAGCCTTGATCCGCGAGCACTCCAAGCGCATCGCCGTAGTCCTCAGCGCTGAGCAGGGCAAGACCATTGCCGATGCCGAAGGCGATATTTTCCGTGGCCTGGAAGTGGTGGAGCACGCCTGTTCCATCGGCACTCTGCAAATGGGCGAGTTCGCTGAAAACGTCGCCGGCGGTGTCGATATCTACACCCTGCGCCAGCCCATCGGCGTGTGCGCCGGGATTACCCCGTTCAACTTCCCGGCGATGATTCCGCTGTGGATGTTCCCGATGGCGATTGCCTGCGGTAACACTTTCGTCCTCAAGCCGTCCGAGCAAGACCCGCTGTCGACGATGCTGCTGGTGGAGCTGGCGCTGGAAGCCGGTGTGCCGGCCGGTGTGCTCAACGTGGTACATGGCGGCAAGGACGTGGTGGACGCGCTCTGCACGCATAAAGACATCAAGGCGGTGTCGTTCGTCGGTTCGACCGCCGTGGGCACCCATGTGTACGACCTGGCCGGCAAACACGGCAAGCGCGTGCAATCGATGATGGGCGCCAAGAACCATGCGGTGGTGCTGCCGGATGCCAACCGCGAACACACCCTCAACGCCCTGGTCGGTGCCGGTTTCGGCGCGGCGGGCCAGCGTTGCATGGCCACTTCGGTGGTGGTGCTGGTGGGTGCTTCCAAGCAATGGCTGCCCGATCTGAAGGCGCTGGCGCAGAAGCTCAAGGTCAATGCCGGCAGCGAAGCGGGCACGGACGTCGGCCCGGTGATTTCCAAGCGTGCCAAGGCGCGCATCCTGGAGCTGATCGAAAGCGGCGTGAAAGAAGGCGCCAAGCTGGAGCTGGACGGTCGTGGTATCCAGGTGCCGGGCTTCGAGCAAGGCAACTTTGTCGGTCCGACGCTGTTCTCGGGCGTGACCACCGACATGCAGATCTACACCCAGGAAATCTTCGGCCCGGTGCTGGTGGTGCTGGAAGTCGATACCCTCGATGAAGCCATCGCGCTGGTCAACGCCAACCCGTTCGGCAACGGCACCGGCCTGTTCACCCAGAGCGGGGCGGCGGCGCGTAAGTTCCAGAGCGAAATCGACGTCGGCCAGGTCGGCATCAACATCCCGATCCCGGTGCCGGTGCCGTTCTTCAGCTTCACCGGTTCGCGCGGTTCCAAGCTCGGCGACCTCGGCCCGTATGGCAAGCAAGTGGTGCAGTTCTACACCCAGACCAAAACCGTCACCAGCCGCTGGTTCGACGACGACACGGTCAACGATGGCGTCAACACCACCATCAACCTGCGCTGATTCCGGGAGACGAGCATGAAGATTGCATTTATCGGCTTGGGCAACATGGGCGCGCCCATGGCCCGCAACCTGATCAAGGCCGGCCACGCGCTGAACCTGTTCGACCTGAACCAGGCGGTACTCAAGGAACTGGCGGAGCTGGGCGGCAGCATCAGCGATTCACCGCGTGGTGCGGCAAACGGCGCTGAGCTGGTGATTACCATGCTGCCGGCCGCTGCCCATGTGCGCAGTGTCTGGCTGGGCGAGGACGGCGTATTGGCCGGTATCGGCCAAGGCGTGCCGGCGGTGGATTGCAGCACCATCGACCCGCAAACCATCCGCGATGTCGCGGCGGCGGCGGCCAAGCAAGGGGTGGCCGTCGCCGACGCGCCGGTCTCCGGCGGCACCGGTGGCGCGCAAGCCGGGACGCTGACCTTCATGGTCGGCGCCACCCCGGAGTTGTTCGCCACCCTGCAACCGGTGCTGGCGCAGATGGGCCGCAACATCGTGCGTTGCGGCGACGTCGGCACCGGCCAGATCGCCAAGATCTGCAACAATCTGCTGCTGGGCATCAGCATGGTCGGCGTCAGCGAAGCCATGGCCCTGGGCGATGCGCTGGGCATCGACACCCAGGTGCTGGCCGGCATCATCAACAGCTCCACCGGGCGCTGCTGGAGTTCCGACACCTACAACCCGTGGCCGGGCGTGATCGAAACCGCGCCGTCATCGCGGGGGTATACCGGCGGTTTTGGCGCCGACCTGATGCTCAAGGATTTGGGCCTGGCCACTGAAGCTGCGCGCCAGGCGCACCAGCCGGTGATCCTCGGCGCTGTGGCCCAGCAGTTGTATCAATCGATGAGCCAGCGCGGGGAAGGAGGCAAGGACTTCTCGGCGATCATCAACAGCTACCGCAAGCCCAAATAGATACCACCTGTGGCGAGGGCGCTTGCTCCCTCGCCACCCTTTATTGCGGTTCAGGCAAACACAAAATACTTACGCACTGTCTCGACCACTTCCCACGTCCCCTTCATCCCCGGCTCCACCACAAAGATATCCCCCGCACGCAAATGGATCGGCTCCAGGCCTTCCGGGGTGATTACGCAGTAGCCTTCCTGGAAATGGCAGTATTCCCACTTCACGTATTCCACGTACCACTTGCCCGGTGTGCAGATCCAGGTGCCCATGATCTTGCTGCCGTCTTCGCTGGTGTAGGCGTTGAGGTTGACGGTGTGCGGGTCGCCTTCGAGCTTTTCCCATTTGCAGGCATCCAGGACCGGCAAGGGGTGGGTGTCGCGCAGTACGGTGATGGGCTTGGACATGATGACTCCGAGGCAGGTGAACGAGAGTCGAACCCTATAGCGTCGCAGGCAGGGTCAATGGTCTGAACTCGACATCGGGATGCCCAGAAGCGCAGGCGAGTACCACTCCTCAGGCCATGTGCAGTCAATGTGGGAGGGGGCTTGCCCCCGATGGCAGTGTTTCAGTTGACACATGTGCTAGCTGATCCGCAGCCATCGGGGGCAAGCCCCCTCCCACATTAATCCTTGGTGGCAGTGCCACTGTGGCTAGGCGACATTTTTGAGCGTAGATAAGCCGTTTCCTCGCAGTAAGTGCGAAAGATTCCCCACTTGGCGCAGGAATTCGCAAGAAAATTCACGGCTGGCCCTCGTATCATTCACTTCAGTCACGACCGAGAGCCTTGATATGAACCCAATAAAAACGTGGTGGGACATCAGCCCGCCCTTGAGTGCGGCGACCCCGACCTGGCCGGGGGATACGCCGTTCCAGGAAGAGCGCGTGTGGCAGTTCGGCCCGGAGTGCCCGGTGAATGTCGGGCGCATTACCTTGTCGCCGCACACCGGCGCCCATGTGGATGCGCCGCTGCACTACAGCGCGGACGGCGCGCCGATTGGCGAGGTGTCGTTGGACGTGTACATGGGCCCGTGCCGCGTGTTGCATTGCCTGGACAGCGGCGCACTGGTGCAGCCGCAGCAGTTGGACGGGCGTGTGGATAACTTGCCGGAACGTGTGTTGCTGCGCACTTATCCACAGGCGCCGCTGACCGAATGGGATGCGCACTTCACCGCCATCGCCCCGCAAACCATCGAGCTGCTCGCCAGCCTGGGCGTGCGCCTGGTCGGTATCGACACGCCGTCCCTGGACCCGCAACAGTCCAAGACCATGGATTCTCACAACGCCGTGGCCCGTCATGGCATGGCGATTCTCGAAGGCATCGTGCTCGATGACGTACCGGAGGGCGACTATGAACTGATCGCGCTGCCGCTGCGGTTTGCCCACCTCGATGCCAGCCCGGTCCGCGCAATCCTGCGCCCGCTTGTGGAGCCCGCACGATGAGCCAATGTCCCTTCTCAGAGGATTACCAACCGCCGGAAGAATGGCATAACGCCGAGCTGAATTTTTCCGAGTCCATGAGCTACGGCGACTACCTGGACCTAGGCAAAATCCTCAGCGCCCAGCACCCGCTGTCGCCGGACCACAATGAAATGCTCTTTATCATCCAGCACCAGACCTCCGAGCTGTGGATGAAACTGATGCTCCACGAACTCAAGGCCGCCCGCGAACACCTGCGCCTGGGCGAGTTGCCGCCGGCGTTCAAGATGCTGGCGCGGGTCTCGCGGATCTTCGATCAACTGGTACACGCCTGGGCGGTGCTGGCGACCATGACCCCGTCGGAGTACAAGGCGATTCGCCCGTTCCTCGGCCAGTCGTCGGGGTTCCAGTCGTTCCAGTACCGTGAGATCGAATTCATCCTCGGCAACAAAAGCCCGGCGCTGTTGCGGCCTCACGCCCATCGCCCGCAATTGTTGCAAGAACTGCAGGTGGCGATCGCCACACCGTCGCTGTACGACGAGGCGATCAACCTGATGGCCAAGGCCGGCCTGACGATCGACCCGCAACGCGCCGAACGCGACCCGACGGCGGCGACGGTTCACGATGCGTCCGTGGAAGCGGCGTGGCGCGAGGTCTACCGCGACCCGAGCCGTTATTGGGACCTGTACCAGTTGGCCGAAAAGTTTATCGACCTGGAAGACTCCTTCCGCCAATGGCGCTTTCGCCATGTGACCACGGTGGAACGGATCATCGGCTTCCAGCCCGGCACCGGCGGCACCGAGGGCGTGGGTTACCTGCGCAAGATGCTCGACACGGTGCTGTTCCCCGAGCTGTGGCGAGTACGTTCCACGCTCTAAACAAAAAGCCCCGGATCACCGGGGCTTTTCATTTGGAATGCAATCAAAAATGTGGGAGGGGGCTTGCCCCCGATAGCGGTGTGACAGCCAACACATCCACTGACTGACACACCGCCATCGGGAGCAAGCTCCCTCCCACCTAGGTTATTGCGTCACTGCCACTTTCGCGTTTTTGATCCGCAAGCGGTAGGCAATGTAGATAACCCCCACCCAAACCGGCATCGCATACACCGAGTCGCGAACGCCCGGGATCGCCAGCATCACGCTGATGATCATCAGCATGAACGCCAGGCACAGGTAGTTGCTGAACGGGAACCAGAAGGTCTTGAACGACGGCACCACGCCTTGCTCGCCCATGGCTTTGCGGAACTTGATGTGGGTCAGGCTGATCAGCGCCCAGTTGATCATCAGCGAGGCGACCACCAGCGCGAACAGCAACTCCAGCGCGCTGTGCGGCGCGACGTAGTTGACCACCACGCACAGCAGCGTCACCAGCGCCGAAATCGCCAGGGCCCGCAGCGGCACGCCTTGCTTGTTGAGCTTCATCAGCGCTTTCGGCGCGTCGCCTTGCTCGGCCAGGCCGAACAGCATGCGGCTGTTGCAGTACACGCCGCTGTTGTACACCGACAGCGCTGCGGTCAGCACCACGAAGTTGAGGATGTGGGCGGCGGTGTCGTTACCGATCAGCGAGAAGATCTGCACGAACGGGCTACCGCTGTAGGCATCGCCCGACGCGCCGAGGGTTTGCAGCAGTTGATCCCACGGGTACAGCGACAGCAGCACGGTCAGCGCGCCGACGTAGAAAATCAGGATGCGGTACACCACCTGGTTGATCGCTTTCGGGATCACTTTGCGCGGCTCGCTGGCCTCGGCGGCGGTGATGCCCACCAGCTCCAGGCCACCGAACGAGAACATGATGAAGGCCATCGACATCAACAACCCCATGCCGCCATTCGGGAAGAAACCGCCGTGGCTCCACAGGTTGCTGATCGACGCTTGCGGGCCGCCGGTGCCGCTGAACAGCAGGTAGCAGCCGAGCACGATCATGCCGACAATCGCCACCACCTTGATGATCGCGAACCAGAACTCGGTCTCACCGAAGAACTTCACGTTCAGGGTGTTGATCAGGTTCACCGCGACAAAGAACACCAGCGCGCTGACCCAGGTCGGAATCTCCGGCCACCAGAACTGGATGTACTTGCCCACGGCCGTCAGCTCGGCCATGCCCACCAGCACGTAGAGCACCCAGTAGTTCCAGCCCGCCAGGAAGCCCGCGTAACCGCCCCAGTATTTGTGCGCAAAGTGGCTGAACGAACCGGCCACCGGCTCCTCGACGATCATCTCGCCGAGCTGGCGCATGATCAGGAACGCGATAAAACCGGCAATCGCATAGCCGAGGATCATCGACGGCCCCGCCGACTTGAGCACCCCGGCCGAACCGAGGAACAGCCCCGTACCGATCGCACCGCCCAAGGCAATCAGCTGAATATGCCGGTTTTTCAGGCCACGCTTGAGGCCTACCGGGTTAACCATGTCATCCGCCATTAACATTCCCTTCTACTTGTTTTTCTCGGGGTTGATTGCACGCCGCGCCCAACCCCTCAGAAGTGCTGAGGGGTCAGATATTACTCTGCGTGAACTTTTCGTAATACAGCTGAACGCCATCAAGTGCCTGATCCGCCAGCCATTGCTGGATGGACTCGACCATCGGAGGTGGCCCGCACACGTACATATCGGCCGAACTGTCCCGCCATTCGGCCAAGTTGAAATGCTCGGTGAGGTAGCCGCGCTTGCCGGGCCATGTGGGCGGCGGGTTGCTCAGTACTTCGGTGTAGCGAAAATCCGCGAGCGTGGACGCATAACCCTCGATGCGCGCCGCTTCGCACAGGTCCTCGGCGCCGCGCACGCCGTAGTACAGGTGTACCGGCCGTTCGCAGGCGTTGGCCGCCAGTTCGTCGAGCATGCCCAGCAACGCCGACAACCCGGTGCCGCCGGCGACCAGCACCAGCGGTCGGCTGACATGGCGCAGGTAGAACGCCCCCAGCGGCGCCTCCATCAGCAACTGATCGCCGACCTGGCAACGTTCGCGCAGGTAGTTGCTCATCACCCCGTCGGGCAGCAGGCGGATCAGAAACCGCAGCTGATTGCCCGGCCGGTTGGCGAAGGAATACGAGCGCCAACTGTCGGTGCCCGGAACCGCCAGGCGGGCGTATTGGCCCGGCAGAAAGTCCAGCGCCTGGTCCAGTTGCACCTGCAGGATCGCGGTGCCGGTCGAGACCTGCCGCACCTCACTCACCGTGCCGCGCACCTGCACCGGCCCCGGTGCGTTGCACAGGCTGGAATCGAAGTCGAAGTAGAACGTCGCATCCGACTTCACCCGGGTCTGGCAACTGAGCATCTTGCGTTGTTGCAGGTCGCGGCTGGAGAGCGCGTCCTCGTCCACATAATCCTGGCTGTATTCGCCGCTTTCGCAGCGGCCCTGACAGGTGCCGCACACGCCTTCGCGGCAATCCAGCGGAATCTTGATGCCGTTGCGCAGGGCCGCATCCAGCAGGATTTCATGGGCGCCCACCGGGAAAAACAGGGTCTTGCCGTCGGCAAAACTGAAGGCCACTTTGTGATTCATCCCCAGTACTCCGTGGGTTCATGTGTGAACCCTTGTAGGAGCGAGCTTGCTCGCGAAAAACTCAAGGACGCCGCGTACATTCAGGATGCCCGCGTCATCGTTGACGTCCTTCGCGAGCAAGCTCGCTCCTACAAGGGGGCGTTCGCCAGCGTTACAGGTGATAGAAATCCAGCACCGAGTTGATGGTGTCGTTGAGCAGCAACGCGTGCTTGCGGGTGATCAGCCAACTGTCGCCATGGGGCTTGAGACGATAGGTGGCGTGGCCGTAGAACTGCTCCGACGTGGCCAGGCGATAGAACAGCGTGTGCCAGTTCAAGCGCACCTCCAGCGTGCCGTCCGCCTGCTCGGCGATGCGCACGTTGTGGATCAGGTGCAAGGTGCGCGGCATCGGCGTGGCCGACGCCGCCTTGCCGGTGCGCAGGCGGAACACGCGGTCTTCCAGGCCCGTGCGGTTGGCGTAATAGATCAGCGACATTTCGCGCTTGGGGTCGCGGGTGTAGACGTGTTCGGAGTCCCATTGCGGCAGGTGGAACTCGCTCTGCGGGTCGAACAACTGCACGTAGGCGTCCCAGTCCTGGGCGTCGCACAGCTCGGATTTGCGATAGAAAAACTGCTCGATCCGGTACTGCAACAGCGCATTCATCATTCCACCTCCCGCAGCTTCAGCGCGCGTTGGTCGAGGCCGTTGAGCAGGAACTGCTGCCAGTTGCGGTGCTGGTTGACGTACAAGCCTTCGTGGGTGAATTCGGTGCCGGTCATGGCGGGCTGGATGCCGAGGGCTTCGCTGTTCGGCGTCGGCCCGGTGGCCCAGCGGTGGCTACCGCGTGAGATATCGCTCCAGCGCTCCAGGCGGCCCTGGAAACCGCGTTGGGCCTCGCGAAACTCCACCAGGTCGTCCGGCGTGCCCATGCCCGAGACGTTGAAGAAGTCCTCGAACTGGCGGATGCGGTTTTCCCGGTCGGCGTCGGACTCGTGTTTCACCCCCAGGCACTGGCTGAGGATCTCGGTCTTGTTCCACGCCAACGGGCGGATGATGCGCAGCTGCGAGCTGATCTGGTCGAGGAAGAACAGGCTCGGGTAGATGTTCAGGTTGCGCAGGCGATGCATCATCCACTCGGCTTTTGGCTGGCCGTGTTCGGCCACCAGGCGCGGCATGATGGTGGCGTAGCCGGAACGCACCGTGGGGTTGGGCATGTCGCTGAACAACAGGCTGTGGCCATTGTTGAAGGCGAACCAGCCGTCGTCGGTATTTGCGTCGCCGGCGCCGAGTTTGCTGTAGTCCAGCGTCGTGCTGGCCGCAGTGCCATTCTCGGTATTGACCTGCTGGCGGTGCTGCACCGTGGCCACGTAGTTGTAGTGGACGGTGCTGACGTGATAACCGTCCAGGCCGTTTTCGTTCTGCAGCTTCCAGTTGCCGTCGTAGGTGTACGCGGACTTGCCCGGCAGCACCTCCAGCTCACCGGTGGCGGACTGGGCGACCATCATGTCGAAAAACACTTTGGCGTCGCCGAGGAAGTCTTCCAGGCTGTCGGTGCCGTTCACGTCCAGGCTGATGAACACAAAGCCCTTGTAGCTGTCGATGCGCGCCTTTTTCAGGCCGCGCGTGGCCTTGTCGAAACCTTCCGGGTATTCCCCCGGTGCCTTGACCTTCACCAGCCGCCCGTCGCTCTTGTAGCACCAGGCGTGGAACGGGCAGGTGAAGGTCGACTGGTTGCCCTTGCCGACGCGGGTGAGGGTGGTGCCGCGATGTTGGCAGGCGTTGACCAGGGCGTTGAGTTGGCCGTCGCCGTCGCGGGTGATGATCATTGGCTGGCGCCCGGCGCGCATCGTCACGAAATCGTGGTTATTCGCCAGTTCGCTTTCGTGGCAGGCGTAGATCCAGTTTTTCTCGAAGATCAGTTCCATCTCCAGGTCGAACAGTTGCGGCTCGGTGAACATGTCGCGGGCGATGCGGAACACTTCATCGGCGGGGCGAAAATCCAGGCAGCTGTCGATGAAGCTTTTCCATTGCTCGACGCTTCTTGCACCACTCATGGGACGCACCTTTTGATAATGGCTGAACGGGTCAGCCATTTAGAGGCTGCACCGAGGCGGCGGGCTATCCGCTTAATGGGCGAAGGCGGGCCGGATAGTTGGGCAGCAAATACCCACGCCGGTGCAGGGCGGTGACGCGATGCGCTACTGTCATGCAGGGCGGTGCGCGCAGAAGTCGGCGGTTTATCCACATAGTCGAGCATTGCTATCCACCCAGCAGCGAGACTGCCGCCGTGGCGCAGAACTTGCTGTCGATCTGTCACGACGCGCCGCCAGAGCGCGCAACCGCCTAACCGCCGTGGGTGCAGCCTGATGAGTAGCCATACACGCGATATCCGTATCGAACGCTTCGACCTGGAGGGCGCCCGCAGCTGGATGTCCGGCATCTGCGGGCCGCACCGCCTGGAGACGGCCACGCCCGAGCGCCTGCGTTTCCATCACAGCGCCAACGTGTTCAAGTCCCGCGCCACCACCCTGGGCGTGATCGAATACGGCACCGACGTGACCATCGACATCGAGGACGCCGAGCACTTCAGCAGCTACAGCCTGAGCCTGCCGCTGGTGGGCGAGCAGGAGCTGAGCAAGAACGGCGAGCGCCTGAGTTCCAACCGCGATCAAGGCGTGATCATCTCGCCCAACGAGCACCAGGTGCTGGCGATTTCCGGCGATTGCCGCAAGTTGCAGGTGGTGATTACCCGCGCGGCGATGAGCGAGTCGCTGGAAGGGCTGCTGCAACGGCCGATTGAGGCGCCGCTGCGTTTTGAATCGGTGATGGATGCAGTGGACGGCGCCCCGGCCTCGTGGTGGCGCATGGCGCGTTATTTCATCGCAGAGCTTGCGCGCAGCAGCGAGTTGTACGAGCAGGCGGCGTTTACCCGCGACCTGGAGAGCTCGTTGATCAAGGGCCTGATCCTTGCCCAGCCGAATAATTACTCAGAGGAACTGCACGACGTACTTGGCGTGAAGCTGCCGCACTACTTGATCCGCGCCCGCCAGCACATTCACGACAACGCCCGCGAAGCGGTGCATCTGGAAGACCTGGAAGCCGCCGCCGGGGTCTCGCGGTTCAAGCTGTTCGATGCGTTTCGCAAATACTTCGCGCTGTCGCCGATGGCTTACCTGAAAAAGTATCGGCTGGGGGCGGTGCGCCAAGAGATCCTCGAACACGGCTCCACCCGCACCATCTCCGAGATTGCCCTGGGTTGGGGGTTTACGCATCTGGGGCGGTTCTCGGCGGAGTATCGCAAGCTGTTCGATGAGTCGCCGAGCCAGACCTTGCAGCGCAACCGCCTGCGCACTGTCTAAAAAACGCCGCAGATCAAATGTGCCTGGGAGATTTCAGATCAGTTCTTCAACCAACTGCAAACAATGATTCAGCCCCGGCGACTGATCATTCACCCGCCGGCTGAGAATAATCGGCGAGGTCGCGGTGGCTTCCACCACCGGCGTGTAGCCGATGTCCGCGCGATGCAGCACCTGCACCGACGCCGGCACCAGCGTCACGCCCATGCCCGCGCCGACCAGGCCGATGGCGGTCTGCAGCTCGTTGGTCCATTGCGCCACCTTGAGGCTCAAACCGTGGGCGTCGAACAGCGCGATCACATGGTCGGCATAACTGGGACGCGGGTTGCCGGGGTACAGCACAAACGGCTCGGCGGCCAATTGGGCGAGGGTGGCGGGCGCGTTCAGCAAGGCGTGGCCGGCGGGCAACACCGCAACCAGGCGGTCCTCGACCAGCACGCGCTGGACGATGGCCGGGTCATCGATGCGAATCCGCCCGAAGCCCACATCAATGCGCCCGGCCTTGAGCGCTTCGACCTGCTGCAAGGTGGTCATTTCCGACAGCCCCAGTTCCAGTTCCAGCGCGTCGTGGTTGCGCAGCCGCCGAATCAGCTCGGGCAGCACGCCATACAAGGTCGACGGCGCAAAGCCGATGCCCAGCCAGGTCTTCTCGCCCTGGCCAATACGCCGGGTGGTGTCGCAGACCTTGCCCAACTGCTCCAGCAGCACGTTGGCGTGCTCATAGAAAAACCGCCCGGCCTCGGTCAGCCGCAGCGGGCGGCCGCGCTCCAGCAGAATCACGCCCAATTCATCCTCCAATTGCTGGATCTGCCGGCTCAACGGCGGCTGGGCGATGTGCAGGCGTTCGGCGGCGCGGGTGAAGTTGAGGGTTTCGCCCAGCACCTGGAAATAGCGCAGATGTCGCAGTTCCATGACAGCTCCTTTGATACCTTGAAGGTATTGTGCGAGACCAATTCTATATTGGAAGCCAGGAAAAATGCGGCACAGAATCGGCTCAAATCTATAAAGAACCCAACGGGTATAGCCATGCCGATTTGCGCCATCGAGTCGATCGAGACCATCATCGTCGACCTCCCCACCATCCGCCCGCACAAGCTGGCGATGCACACGATGCAAAACCAGACCCTGGTAATCATCCGCCTGCGCTGCGCCGACGGTATCGAAGGTATCGGCGAAGCCACCACCATCGGCGGTCTGAGCTACGGCAACGAAAGCCCCGACAGCATCAAAATCAACATCGATCGCCACTTCGCCCCGCTGCTGATCGGCCAGGACGCGAACAACATCAATGCCGCCATGTTGCGCCTGGCACGCAGCATTCGCGGCAATACGTTCGCCAAGTCCGCCGTCGAAAGCGCCTTGCTCGACGCGCTGGGCAAACGCCTGAACCTGCCGGTCAGCGAACTGCTCGGCGGCCGCGTGCGCGACGCGTTGCCGGTGGCCTGGACCCTGGCCAGCGGCAACACCGAGCAGGACATTGCCGAAGCCGAGAAGATGCTCGACCTGCGCCGTCACCGCGTCTTCAAATTGAAGATCGGTGCCGGTGAGGTCAGGGCCGACCTGGCCCATGTGATCGCGATCAAAAAAGCCCTGGGCGAGCGCGCCAGCGTGCGCGTCGACGTCAACCAGGCCTGGGATGAAGCCGTCGCCCTGCGCGCCTGCAAGGTGCTCGGCGACAACGCTATCGACCTGATCGAACAGCCGATCTCGCGCAACAACCGCGCAGGCATGGCCCGGCTTAACCGGTCGAGCCCGGCGCCGATCATGGCCGACGAATCCATCGAATGTGTCGAGGACGCCTTCAACCTGGCCCGCGAAGGCGCGGCTTCGGTGTTTGCCCTCAAGATCGCCAAGAACGGCGGCCCGCGCGCGGTGTTGCGCACCGCCGCGATTGCCGAAGCGGCTGGGGTCGGCCTGTACGGCGGCACCATGCTCGAAGGCGGCATCGGCACCCTGGCCTCGGCCCATGCGTTTCTCACCCTGGACACCCTGGCGTGGGGCACCGAGCTGTTCGGTCCGCTGCTGCTCACCGAAGACATCCTCACCGAGCCGCTGGTGTACCGCGATTTCCACCTGCATGTCGGCACCGCACCGGGCCTGGGCCTGACCATCGACGAAGAGCGTCTGGCGTTCTTCCGGCGTGACAACCACTAAGAGGCGTCTGCCATGTTGTTCCACGTAAAAATGAGCGTGAACCTGCCCGTCGACATGAACCCCGAACGCGCCGCCAACCTCAAGGCCGAAGAAAAAGCCCTGGCGCAGCGCCTGCAGCAAGAGGGCAAATGGCGCCACCTGTGGCGCATCGCCGGGCTCTACGCCAACTACAGCGTGTTCGATGTCGACAGCGTGCAGGAACTGCACGACCTGCTGATGCAATTGCCGCTTTATCCCTACATGGCCATCGAAGTGAATGCGCTGTGCCGGCACCCGTCGTCGATCCACGCGGACGACCGCTGAGCCTGTTTTATCCCGAATAATTACAAGATGAGGATTGCACCATGTCCATCCGACTGTCCCAGACTGCCCATGCCCAACAGTTTCTCGAAGAAGCCAGCGGCAACCGCAGCGAAAGCGGCAACCCGCGCACCAAGACGTTGATCTACCGAATCCTGCGGGACACGGTGAACATCATCGAAGACCTGGAAGTCACCCCCGAAGAGTTCTGGGCGGCGGTCAACTACCTCAACGAATTGGGTAAACACCAGGAAGCCGGTTTGCTTGCCGCCGGGCTCGGCCTGGAGCATTACCTGGACCTGTTGATGGATGCCGCCGACGAAGAAGCCGGCAAAACCGGCGGCACGCCGCGCACCATCGAAGGCCCGCTGTATGTGGCAGGGGCGCCGTTGTCGAAATACGAAGCACGCCTGGATGACGGCCAGGACCCGGGCGTGCCGCTGTTCATGCGCGGTCAGGTACGGGACACGCAGGGCAAACCGGTGGCCGGGGCGATTGTCGATGTGTGGCAGGCCAATACCGGCGGCACTTACTCCTGGTTCGACACCGCGCAGTCGGAATTCAACCTGCGCCGCCGCATCGAGACCGATGCCCACGGCAACTTCCGTTTTCGCAGCATCGTGCCGTCGGGCTATGGCTGCCCGCCGACCGGGCCGACCCAGCAGTTGCTCGATCAACTGGGACGCCACGGGCAGCGGCCGGCGCATATTCACTTTTTCATCTCGGCGCCGGGGCATCGGCACCTGACCACGCAGATCAACCTGTCGGATGACCCGTACCTGCACGATGATTTTGCCTACGCGACACGGGATGAATTAATTGCCGAAATTCGCTTCAGCGACGATCAGCACCTGGCGCGGGAGTTGGGTGTGGAAGGGCGTTTTGCGCAGATTGATTTTGACTTTGAGGTGCAGCTCGCCGCTGCGCCGGTAGAGCAACAGCGCATGCAGCGGGTCCGTGCATTGGAAGATTGATCAACGCGGTCAAAAAATGTGGGAGGGAGCTTGCTCCCGATAGCGGCGGATCAGTAAACATTTAAGTGACTGACACACTGCTATCGGGGGCAAGCCACCCTCCCACATTTGTTGACCGATGGTGCTGCGGCTATTTGCGCAGCACCAGATCCAACACCTCATCGCGATCCTTGATCTTCTGCAACACAATCTCCGAACGGATATCCATCACCCCCGCCGTGCGGTTCAGGTGGTTCACGATGAAGTCCGAAAAGTGCTTGAGGTTGCGCGCCTGCACCCGCAGCACATAGTTGCTGGCGCCGGTAATCACGTAAGCGCTGGCCACTTCCGGCCAGCCTTGCACCTTCTGGATAAACGTCTCATGCCAATCCTCCACGTCCTGGCGCAATGACAGGTGGACGATGGCTTCCAGCTCGATCCCCAACTGCTCGGCATTCAACACTGCGCGATAGCCGCTGATGATGCCTTCGCTTTCCAGCAGGCGCAGACGGCGTAGGCAGGCGGAGGGCGACAGCGCGACTTTTTCCGCGAGTTCCTGGTTGCTGATACGGCCGTCCTGTTGCAGGAAGTGCAGGAGGCGCAGGTCGGTGGCGTCGAGAATCATGCTTAGAATAAATCCGCGTTTTTTCGGTTGAACTTCGAATTTCCTACAGCTTAATTAGCCTGTTGCCCACCACTTTGCACGAAAATTCTCTAAAACCTCGTTCATTATTTGCTGCATATTCCCTTATAAAAATCAGGACAGCCCATGATCACTCGAAGCCATTGCCAAGCCCTTGACGACCAGGACCGGTTGGCGCCGCTGCGTCACCAGTTCGCCTTGCCGCAGGGGGTGATCTACCTCGACGGCAACTCCCTCGGGGCGCGTCCGGTGGCAGCGCTTGCGCGGGCGCAGCAGGTGATCGCCGAGGAGTGGGGCAATGGCCTGATTCGCAGTTGGAACAGCGCGGGTTGGGCGGACTTGTCCCAACGCCTGGGCAATCGCCTGGCGCCGTTGATCGGTGCGGGCGACGGCGAAGTGGTAATCACCGATACCACCTCGATCAACCTGTTCAAGGTGCTCAGCGCCGCCTTGAGCGTGCAGCGCCAACGCCAGCCGCAGCGCAAGGTGATCGTCAGTGAAGCGAGTAACTTCCCCACCGACCTGTACATCGCCGAGGGCCTCGCCGAACTGCTGCAACAGGGCTATTCCCTGCGGCTGGTCAACAGCCCGGACGAACTGCCCCAGGCCATTGATCAGGACGTGGCGGTGGTGATGCTCACCCACGTCAACTACAAGACCGGCTACCTGTACGACATGCAGGCGCTCACCGCATTGAGCCACGAGTGCGGCGCCCTGAGCCTCTGGGACCTGGCGCATTCGGCGGGCGCGGTACCCATCGACCTGCATCGGGCCGGCGCCGATTACGCGATCGGCTGCACCTACAAATACCTCAACGGCGGCCCCGGCTCCCAGGCGTTCGTGTGGGTCAACCCCGCGCTGGTGGACGTGGTGCGCCAGCCGTTGTCGGGCTGGTTCGGGCATACCCGGCAGTTCGCCATGGAGTCGAGCTATGCGCCGAGCGCTGGCATCGCCCGTTACCTGTGCGGCACCCAGCCGATCACCTCGCTGGCCATGGTGGAATGCGGCCTGGAGATTTTCGAACAGACCGACATGGCCAGCCTGCGCGGTAAATCCCTGGCCTTGACCGACCTGTTTATCGCGTGCGTCGAAGCCCGTTGCGCCGCCCACGGCCTGGTGTTGATCACCCCGCGTGAGCACGCCAGACGCGGCAGCCATGTGAGCTTTGAGCACCCTGAAGGCTACGCGGTAATCCAGGCGCTGATTGCCCGTGGAGTGATCGGCGACTACCGCGAGCCGCGCATCATGCGCTTTGGTTTTACGCCGCTGTACACCAGTTTCAGCGAGGTATGGGATGCCGTGGAAATCCTCGGCGACATCCTCGACAACCGCACCTGGGACCAGGCGCAATTCAAAGTCCGCAACAGCGTCACTTGAATAAACGCAGACAACCATGGGGGGAGGGCGCTTGCTCCCGATAGCGTTGTATCAGCGTGCGAATCCGGCGACCGACACACCGCCATCGGGGGCAAGCCCCCTCCCACACTGAGCTTGCGCCAGACACACAATGGATGAACACCACAACCCCCTGTGGGAGGGGGCTTGCCCCCGATGGCGGCGGACCAGTCACCTAGGCATCAACTGAAAAACTGCTATCAGCAAGCCCCCTCCCACAGGGGATCTGTGGCAACAGACAAATCGTGCAATCACAACAATAAGGGGCACACCACGTGACCACGCCAAACGACGGCTTTGCAGAAATCACCCACCGCGAACTGGGCCTGAGGCGCCAGCTCACTTCCGGCCAGATGAGCATGATCGCCATCGGTGGCGCCATCGGCACCGGGCTGTTCATGGGCAGCGCCTATGCCATCGGCTATGCCGGGCCCAGCGTGTTGGTGAGTTACGCCATCGGTGCGTTGATCACCTTGCTGCTGATGGGCTGCCTGGCGGAGATGACGGTGGCCCATTCCACCTCCGGCTCTTTCGGTGCCTACGCCGAGTTCTACATCAGCCCGCTGGCCGGGTTTCTGGTGCGCTATGCCTATTGGGCGGCGATTGTGCTGGCGGTGGGCGCCGAGGTCACGGCGGTGGCGATGTACATGAAGTACTGGTTCGCCAACGTGCCGGAGTGGGTGTGGATCGTGTCGTTTTCCAGCGTGCTGATCCTGCTCAATGCCATCAGCGTGAAAACCTTCGGCAGCTTCGAATACTGGTTCTCGACGATCAAGATCAGCGCCATCGTCGGCTTCATCCTCCTCGCGGTGTACGTGGTGTTCGGCTCCGGCAACCCGCAGTACGGGGTGCAGAACTACACGGCCCACGACGGCTTTTTCCCGCATGGCTTGAGCGGTATGTGGATCGCAGTGATCGTGTCGATCTTCAGCTACCTGAGCGTGGAGATGATCGCCGTGGCGGCCGGTGAAGCGGCCGACCCGGAGCAGGCGGTGAAGAAGGCCTTTCGCGCGACCATCGTGCGCCTGGTGGTGTTTTACCTGCTGACCCTGGCGCTGATGTTGGCCATCGTGCCGTGGAACCAGGCCGGGCAGGCCCAGAGCCCGTTCGTCACGGTGATGCAGACCCTCGGCATTCCCGGCGCCACCGGGGTGATGAATTTCGTGATTCTGATCGCGGCGCTGTCGGCGATGAACAGCCAGCTCTACATCACCACGCGCATGATGTTCAGCCTGTCCCGCGCCGGCTTTGCGCCCACGTCCATGGGCGCGTTGAGCAAGAGCGGCATCCCGCTGAACGCCTTGTTGCTGTCCAGCTCGGGCATCGGCCTGGCGACCTTGCTTAACGTGGTCTACCCGGAAAGCTCGTTCACGCTGATGATGGCGATCTCGATGTTCGGCGCGATCTTCACCTGGTTCATGATCTTCCTGACGCACCTGTTCTTCCGCCGTTATCGCAAGCGTCATGGCGGGGCGACGTTGTCGTTCCAACTGCGCCTGTTTCCCTACAGCACGCTGCTGGGCCTGGTGCTGATGGGCGCGGTGATGATCACCACGTATTTCACCGACGCGTTCAAGATGACCTTGGTGTTCGGCGTGCCGTTCCTGCTGATTCTGTCGGCGGTGTATTACGGGTTTTTCCGCAAGGGCAGGGCCAAGGCGTCGAGCAAGGCCCTGGCATAACCCGGCAGTTGTTCGAACGAGCGCGCGCATAACAGCAGCGTTCGACAGGCCCAAGCTTCTCGCAACGGTTGGGCCTTGAAGCGCTGCTCCAACGGCCAACGCGCCAGCGCCGCCTGGGGCACGATCCCCAGGCCCGCGCCGCGTGCGACCATGCGCATCACCCCATCAAAGCCCTCGGCCCGGATGCGCGTTTGCAAGCGAAACCCCGCGTGCAACGCCTGTTCTTCCAGGTACACCGCCAACGCACTGTGGGCGGCCAGGCCCACATAGTCGTAATGCAGGCTGTCGATAAAGCTCACCGTACTTGCCGCCAACGGATGCTCCAGCGGCATGATCAGCACCAGCGGATCGTCGCGAAACGCCAGGGTTTGCAAGCCGTGGGTGTCCACCGCGTCGGAGATGATCCCCAGGTCTGCGGTGCCCTGGCGCAAGGCCTGGGTGATGCGCAGGCTGGGCAGTTCCTGCAGGTCGATATCGAGGTTGGGGTGTTCGCGCAGAAAATCCGCCAGCAGTTCCGGCAGGTATTCGCTGAGGGCGGTGGTGTTGCACAACAGGCGCACCTGGCCTTTGACGCCGTTGGCGTACTCCGCCAGGTCCTGTTGCAGGTGCTCGGCCTGTTGCAGCAACAGCCGGGCATGACGGGCCAGGGCCTGGCCAGCGGGCGTGGGCGTGACGCCACGGCGGCCGCGTTCGAGGCATTCGACGCCCAGCGCGGCCTCCATCGCGCGGATGCGCGCGCTGGCGGCGGCCAGGGACAAGTGGCTGCGGCTGGCGCCGGCGGTGATGTTGCCGGCGTCGAGGATGTGCAGGTAGAGGCGCAGGTCGATCAGGTCGAAGTGCATGGCTGGAAGATTTCCTTTCGCTGGACTGGCGCTATGGCGAGCAAACCCGCTCTCACTGTTGAAATGCATTCCAAGTGTGGGAGGGGGCTTGCCCGCGATGAGGCCCTCAGCCTCATGCAAAACAAGAGGCTGCCTCAGTATATGGCGAATTTTCGCCCCCCGCGAAAGCCCTCACAATCCGCCCATGAATACCTTCCTCGCGTTCTACCAAAACCTCGGCCCCGCCCTGACCCTGCTGGTAATCGGCACCTTTCTGCTGGCCGGCACCGTCAAAGGCGTGATTGGCCTGGGCCTGCCCACCGTCGCCATGGGCCTGCTCGGCCTGGCTATGTTACCGGCGCAGGCTGCGGCGTTGCTGATTATCCCTTCGACGGTGACCAACCTTTGGCAACTGGCCTTCGGCGGCCATTTGAGCGCGTTGCTCAAACGCTTGTGGCCGCTGTTGCTGCTGATTTTCCTCGGCACCGGGTTGGGCACGTTGTGGCTGCGAATGGGCGGTGGCGATTGGGTGGTGCGCGCGTTGGGCGCGGCCTTGCTGGTGTATGCGTTGAGTGGACTGTTCCTGCCCGCATTCAGCGTAAAGCCTGCAACCGAGCGCTGGTTGGCGCCGGTGTGTGGGCTGGTCACCGGCCTGATCACCTCGGCCACCGGCGTCTTCGTGATTCCTGCGGTGCCGTACCTGCAAGCGTTGGGCTTGAATCGCGATCAGGTGGTGCAGGCGCTGGGGCTGTCGTTCAGCGTGTCGACATTGGCGCTGGCCGCCGGGTTGGCCTGGCGCGGCAGCCTCGGCGGCGGCGAGATCAATGCCTCGCTGTTGGCGCTGGCGCCCGCCTTGCTGGGGATGTGGCTCGGGCAGGCGTTGCGCCAACGGATCAGTGCCGTGCTGTTCAGGCGGGTGTTTTTTATCGGCATGGCGCTGTTGGGCGCGCACCTGTTGATCAGTGGGTAAAGGCAACAATAGAGTCGAATTCGTGATTTTTAGTCAAATGTATTTTGCCGCGCCAAGGCTTATTCCGCGCAAGGCACATCGATACCCTGCCTTCAGACATTTTTAATCTCAAGGCGCCCCCCCATGAAAAAAGTCCTGTTGCTCAACGGCGGTAAAAAATTCGCCCACTCCGACGGTCGCTACAACAGCACCCTGCATGACGCCGCCGTGGCGGTGCTCGACCGCGGCGGTATCGACATCAAGGTCACGCATATCGACGAAGGCTACGACGTGGCCGAAGAGGTCGCCAAATTCCTCTGGGCCGACGTGATCATCTATCAGATGCCCGGCTGGTGGATGGGCGCGCCGTGGATCGTCAAGAAGTACATCGACGAAGTCTTCACCGAAGGTCACGGCAGCCTCTACGCCAGCGATGGTCGCACCCGTTCCGACGCGTCGCAGAAATACGGCAGCGGCGGCCTGATCCACGGCAAGCAGTACATGTTGTCGCTGACCTGGAACGCCCCGCAGCAAGCCTTCGACGACCCGAGCGATTTCTTTGAAGGTAAAGGCGTGGACGCGGTGTATTTCGCGTTTCACAAGGCCAATCAGTTCCTCGGCATGACGGCCTTGCCGACGTTCCTCTGCGTGGACGTGATGAAGCGCCCGGCCATCGACGCCGATGTGGCGCGCTACGAGCAGCATCTGGCGCAGGTGTTCGACCTCTCGGTGTAAGCTGCGCTGTGCCGATAAAGAGGACAGCCTGTGAAAGCCCGATCCGATGAGCTACAGATCTTCGTCAACGTGATTGAGTGCGGCTCGATTTCCGCTGCGGCGGAGCAGGTCGGGCAGACGCCGTCGGCGGTCAGCCGCACCTTGTCGCGCCTGGAAGCCAAGCTCGACACCACGCTGATCAACCGCACCACGCGGCGCATGGACCTGACCGAGGAGGGCAAGTATTTCTTCGAGCAGGCCAAGGTGATCCTGGCGCAGATGGATGAGCTGGAGGAGCGCTTGTCGTCACGCCAGAAGAAACCGGCGGGGCGCCTGCGCATCAATGCCGCCGTGCCGTTCATGTTGCATGGGATCGTGCCGTACATCGCCGAGTTTCGCGGGCTGTACCCAGAGATCCAGTTGGAGTTGAACAGTGATGACTTGATCATCGACCTGTTGGAGCAGAGCACCGACATTGCGATTCGCATCGGCGCGCTGGCCGATTCCACCCTGCATGCGCGGTCCCTGGGCTGCACCCCGCTGCATATCCTTGCCAGCCCGGCTTATCTCAAGCAATACGGCGCGCCGAGCACGGTCGCCGAGTTGGCCGAGCACACCTTGCTTGGCTTCACCCAGACCGAGACGCTCAACCACTGGCCGCTGCGCCACGTGGCGGGTGACCGCTGGCTGATCCAGCCCGGCATTGCCGCGTCCAGCGGCGAAACCTTGCGACAACTGGCGCTCGAAGGGCAGGGCATATGCTGCCTGTCGAACTTCATGACCAACGCAGACATCGAGACCGGGCGCCTGGTGCCGGTGCTGGAGGCGTTCAACAGCGGTTATCGCCAGCCAATCCACGCGGTGTTTTACCGCAACTCGCAACTGGCCTTGCGCATCCAATGTTTCCTGGACTTCATCCAGGCCAAGCTGGCGCGGTACGCCTGCTGATTCGTGACCTGCACGCAAGATTGAATTGGGCCATACGGTCTTATTCAACAGGGATGGGGCCTTGATACTGGGCCCATCACTTACTCAGTCAGGAGAGACCTCCATGAACGTATTCGTTACCGGCGCCGCCGGGTTTATCGGCGGCTCCATCGCCACCGGCCTGGTCAAGGCCGGCCACCATGTGACAGGCCTGGTGCGCAGCGCCGATCAAGCCGCCGAGATGACGGCCCTGGGCATCACCCCGGTCATCGGCACCCTGGATGACCGTGCGGTGTTGACCGAACAGGCCACGCAGGCCGACGCGGTGATCAACGCCGCCAGCAGCGACCATCGCGGGGCGGTGGAAACGCTATTGGCCGCCTTGAAAGGTTCGAACAAACCGTTCCTGCACACCAGCGGTTCGAGCATCGTCGGCGATGCATCGGGCGGCAAGGCCAGTGATGTCATCTACTTCGAAGACCACCTGCCGGAACCGACTGTCGACAAGGCCGCCCGTGTCGCCATCGACAACCTGGTCCTGGCCGCCGCCCACGACGGCGTGAATTCGGCGGTGATCTGCAACACCCTGATCTACGGCCACAGCCTGGGCGTGAAGCGTGACAGCGTGCAATTGCCGCGCTTGCTCAAGCAGGCGCGCAAGAGCGGGGTGGTGCGCCATGTCGGTACAGGGCAGAACATTTGGTCCAATGTGCATATCGAGGACGTGGTCGCGCTCTATCTGCTGGCGCTGGAGAAGAACGTACCGGGCACGTTCTACTTCGTGGAAAGCAGCGAAGCGGCGTTCATCGACATGACCACCGCCATCGCCGAAGCCCTGAACCTGGGCAAACCGCAGGATTGGCCACTGGCCGAGGCCGAAGCCGAATGGGGCTATGAAATGGCCAACTACGGCCTGGGCTCCAACAGCCGCGTGCGCGGCAAGCATGCCCGTGAATTGTTGGGTTGGGCGCCCAAGCGCACGTCGGTGGTGGAGTGGATTCGCCGCGAAATGGTCTGATGTCGGCGTGAGACCGTGGTGCACCCTTCGCGGGCAAGCCCACTCCCACATTTGACGGTGTTCACACCTCGATAACGGGTGCACCGATCAAACCATGGGAGTGGGCTTGCCCGCGAACGGGGCATCCCGGTCAATCTGCCCTGACGCTTCACTGGCCCCACCGACCGCATTTCCGTACCATTCCCCGCCTTATTCCCCGCAATGCCCGGTACCTCATGAACCTCACCCGTCTGCGCGCCGATGCCCTGGCCGGCCTCACCACGTCTTTCGCCCTGCTGCCAGAATGCATCGCCTTTGCCCTGGTGGCGCACCTCAATCCGCTGATGGGCCTCTACGGCGCGTTCATCATCTGCACCCTCACGGCGTTGTTTGGCGGCCGGCCGGGGATGGTCTCCGGTGCGGCGGGGTCGATGGCGGTGGTGATCGTCGCGCTGGTGGTGCAACACGGCGTGGAGTATTTGCTCGCGACGGTGCTGCTGGGCGGGTTGATCATGCTGGTCTTCGGCCTGCTGCGCCTGGGCAAGCTGGTGCGGATGGTGCCGCACCCGGTGATGCTGGGGTTCGTCAACGGCCTGGCGATCATCATTGCCCTGGCGCAGTTGGAGCATTTCAAAAGTGGTGATGCCTGGCTCAGCGGCACGCCGCTGTATGTGATGAGCGGCCTGGTGTTGGTGACCATGGCCATCGTCTACCTGCTGCCGCGCCTGACCCGTGCCGTGCCGCCCGCCCTGGTGGCGATCCTCGGCGTGGGCCTGGCGGTGTACCTGCTGGGCTTGCCGACGCGCACGCTGGGCGACATGGCCCACATCGCCGGTGGCCTGCCGAGCTTCGCGCTGCCGCAGATCCCCTGGACCCTGGAGACCCTCGGCATCATCGCGCCCTATGCATTTTTGATGGCGATGGTCGGCCTGCTCGAAACTCTGCTGACCCTGAACCTCACCGACGAAATCACCGAGAGCCGCGGCTACCCCGACCGTGAGAGTGTGGCCCTGGGTGTGGCGAATATGGTCTCGGGCCTGTTCGGCGGCATGGGCGGTTGCGCGATGATCGGGCAAACCGTGATCAACCTCAGCTCCGGCGGGCGCGGGCGTTTCTCCGGGGTGTTGGCCGGGGTGATGATCCTGTTGTTCATTCTGTTTCTGTCACCGCTGATCGAGCGCATTCCGCTGGCGGCGCTGGTCGGGGTGATGTTCGTGGTGTCGCAGCAGACCTTCGCCTGGGCGTCGCTGCGGGTGATCAACAAAGTGCCGCTCAATGACGTGCTGGTGATCATCGCGGTGACCGTGATCACCGTGTTCACCGACCTGGCCACGGCTGTGTTGTGCGGGATCGTGATCGCGGCGCTGAACTTCGCCTGGCAACAGGCGCGGGAGTTGTATGCGGATGAACATCTGGAAGCGGACGGCAGCAAGCTCTACCGCGTGCATGGCACCTTGTTCTTTGCCTCGACCACGCCGTTTTTGAACCGCTTTGACCCGGCCAATGACCCGGCAGCGGTGACGCTCGATTGCCGTCACCTGAGCATTGTCGACTACTCCGCGATTGCTGCGTTGATGACCTTGCGCGAGCGCTACAGCAAGGCCGGCAAGCATCTGCGCGTGCTGCATGTGTCCGAGCGCTGCAAGAAACTGCTCAAGCGCGCCAGGGTCCATCACGACTGACCGCAACCCTGTAGGAGCGAGCTTGCTCGCGAAAAACCCGAGAGCGCCACGTCTATCCAGACAACACGCGTCATCGTTGACGATTTTCGCGAGCAAGCTCGCTCCTACGGGAGGGCGAGGGTGTTCATTCATTACGGCCCGACCAGGTCTTCCAGTTCCTGGGCGCGGGTCTGGGTCATGTCCAGCACGCAGCCGGTGCCGTTGACCTGATCGATGCTGCCGCCGGTAGCACTGCCGGCAAAGGCGCAATTGGCATCGCGGTACTTTATCCACAGGCGCTGCACGTCCTGCAATTGCTGCTTGCGCGCACCTTCCTGGGCGGCGAGGGCGGTCTTGTAGGCCGTGTTCAGGCGCGTGTCCTGCACTTTGGCTTGCTGGGTGTTGCACTTGACCATGTCGACGGTCGTGTTGGCGCTGTCCATGCATTTCTTCAGTGCGGCGTTGTCGGCGGCCGAGGCGCTGTTGCACAGGGCGAGCAGCAGGGCGCTGGCGGCGAGGGAGGTGCGGGTCATGAGCGAGTGTCCTGGATGTCGGTGGGTGCGCATTTTAAGACTCAAACGCGAGTATTGAGTTTCCAGCCTTTTCTGAACTTGATGTAAGAACACCCCCCGAATTTTCATGCGCCGCTGTCGGGCATGTCCCCGCGCGACAGCGCTTATCTGTAGGCGAAAATTACTTTCATAAAAATTGAAAATGCTCCTCGGTAATGATTTATGAGTTTCACAACCAATTCGACGTGACCCTTTCCGAGGAGTACCGCATGGCCGCATCACCGGGCTTCGGGCTATTGGCATACGCTGCCATCGCCATCATTGCTTTGATCGTGCTGATTGCACGTTACCGACTCAACCCGTTTATCGTCATCACCCTGGTGTCCATCGGCCTGGCGCTGATGGCCGGGATGCCGGCGGACACCATCATGGGCTCCTACGAAGCGGGCGTCGGTAAAACCCTGGGGCATATCGCTCTGGTGGTCGCGCTGGGCACCATGCTCGGCAAAATGATGGCTGAATCCGGCGGCGCCGAGCAGGTGGCGCGCACGCTGATCAACCGCTTTGGCGAGCGCAATGCTCACTGGGCGATGGTGTGCATTGCCTTTCTGGTGGGGCTGCCGCTGTTTTTCGAGGTCGGTTTTGTGTTGCTGGTGCCGATCGCCTTTACCGTGGCCCGGCGTGTGGGAGTGTCGATCCTGATGGTCGGCTTGCCGATGGTTGCCGGCCTGTCGGTGGTGCATGCGCTGGTGCCGCCGCATCCGGCGGCGATGATGGCGGTGCTGGCGTACAACGCCTCGGTCGGGCAGACCGTGCTCTATGCGATTCTGATCGGCATTCCCACGGCGATCATCGCCGGCCCGCTGTATGCCAAGTTCATCGTGCCGCGCATTCACCTGCCGGCGGAAAACCCGCTGGAACGCCAGTTCATCGAGCGCGAGCCGCGCAGCCGGTTGCCGAGTTTCGCCCTGACCATGGGCACTATTCTGTTGCCGGTGGTGCTGATGATGATCGGCGGCTGGGCCAACGTGATTTCCACGCCCGGCAGCGGTTTTAACCAGTTTCTGTTGTTTATCGGCAACTCGGTGGTCGCGCTACTGGTGGCGACCCTGGTGAGTTTCTGGACCCTCGGCCTGGCGCAGGGTTTCAACCGCGAGTCGATCCTCAAGTTCACCAACGAATGCCTGGCGCCGACCGCGAGTATCACCTTGCTGGTGGGCGCGGGCGGCGGTTTGAACCGGATCTTGGTCGACGCTGGCGTGACCAACGAAATCCTCGGCCTGGCCCATGCCTTCAATCTGTCGCCGCTGGTGATGGGCTGGCTGTTCGCCGCGTTGATGCGCATCGCGACCGGCTCGGCCACCGTGGCCATGACCACCGCTTCCGGCGTAGTCGCGCCGGTCGCGCTGGGCCTGGGTTATCCACACCCTGAACTGCTGGTGCTGGCGACCGGGGCGGGTTCGGTGATCTTTTCCCACGTCAACGACGGCGGCTTCTGGCTGATCAAGGAATACTTCAATATGACCGTGATCCAGACCTTCAAGACCTGGACCGTGTTGGAGACCCTGATTTCAGTGGTCGCCTTCGGTCTGACGTATGGTCTGTCCTGCATCCTGTAATCCGGAGACTCCATGGACATCCTCTACCAGATCCGCGCCCGCCAGGCGTCTTTCAGTGCCGGCGAAGGGCGTATCGCCAAGCTGATGCTCGATGACGTGGGCTTTGCCGCGTCGGCCAGCCTGGAGGAGTTGTCCCAACGCGCCGAGGTCAGCACCGCCACGTTGTCGCGGTTTGCCCGCAGCGTCGGTTGCCGGGATTTGCGCGACTTGCGCCTGCAATTGGCCCAGGCCAGTGGCGTGGGCAGCCGCTTCCTGGACCCGGCGGGCAAACCTGAGCAGTCGGGGTTTCATCGGCAGATTCTCGGCGATATCGAGGCGACGTTGCGTCAGCATTTGTCGGGGTTCAATCAAGCCGGTTTCGTCGATGCGGTCAGCCTGCTGGGCAAGGCGCGGATGATCCACGCGTTTGGCATGGGCGGCCCGTCGAGCCTGTGCAGCGATGAGTTGCAAGTGCGCCTGGTGCGCCTGGGCTACCCGATTGCCGCCTGCCATGACCCGGTGATGATGCGCGTCACAGCGGCGACGCTGGGGCCTGCGCATGCGTTGATCGTCTGTTCGCTCAGCGGTCTCACCCCGGAGTTGCTGGACGTGGTGGCCCTGGCGCGCAACTACGACACGCCCATCGTCGCCATCACCCTGGCCGGCTCCCCCCTGGCCGAGTTGGCGGATGTCGTACTGGCGCTGCAACCGGCCGAAACCAGCTTCATCTACAAACCCACGGCGGCGCGCTACGGCATGCTGCTGGCCATCGACCTGCTTGCCACCGAGCTGGCGCTGGCGATGCCGGACGCCAACCAGGAACGCCTGCGCCGCATCAAGCTGGCCCTCGACGACTATCGCGGCGGCCCTGACAGCCTGCCGCTTGGAGACTGATATGCAGTACGACACGCTGATTCGCCAGGCGCTGATCATGGATGGCCGCAACACGCCTGGGTATGTCGCCGATGTGGGGCTACGCGATGGGCGTATCGAAGCGATCGGCGACTTGTCGGCCGCGCTGGCCACGCAGGTGATCGACGCCCGAGGCCGGGTGTTGGCGCCGGGGTTTATCGATGTACACACCCACGATGACACGGTGGTGATCCGTCAGCCGCAGATGCTGCCCAAGCTCAGCCAGGGCGTGACCACGGTGATTGTCGGCAACTGCGGTATCAGCGCCTCGCCCGTGAGTTTGCGCGGTGAGCCGCCGGACCCGATGAACCTGCTGGGCCGGCGTGAGGCGTTCACCTATCCGCGGTTTGCCGATTACCGCGCCGCCGTGGAACGCGCCCACCCGGCGGTCAACGTCGCGGCGCTGATCGGCCACACGGCGCTGCGCAGCAACCATATGGACGACCTGCACCGCAGCGCCACGCCGGATGAAATCGCCGCGATGCGCGTGCAGTTGCGCGACAGCCTGGAAGACGGCGCCCTCGGTTTATCCACCGGCCTGGCCTACGCCAGCGCGTTCAATGCCGAGACCGATGAGGTGCTGCAACTGAGTGAAGAACTGACGGCGTTCGGTGCGGTGTACACCACCCACCTGCGCAGTGAGTTCGAACCGGTGCTGGAGGCCATGGACGAAGCGTTTCTGATCGGTCGGCATGCCCAGGTGCCGGTGATCATTTCCCACCTTAAGTGTGCAGGCGCGGGTAACTGGGGGCGTAGTCCGCAGCTATTGGCGGCGCTGGAGCAGGCGGCGAAAACCCATCCGGTGGGGTGTGATTGTTATCCCTATGCGGCGAGTTCTTCGACCCTGGATCTCAAGCAGGTGACCGACGCGTTTCGCATCACCATCACCTGGTCGACACCGCACCCGGAAATGGGCGGGCGCGACTTGCAGGCGATCGCGGCCGAGTGGGACGTTTCGCTGATGGACGCCGCCCGCCGCCTGCAACCGGCGGGGGCGGTGTATTACGGCATGGACGAAGCGGATGTGCGCCGTATCCTCGCGCATCCGCTGTCGATGGTCGGATCGGATGGGTTGCCCGAAGATCCGTTTCCGCATCCGCGTTTGTGGGGCGCGTTTCCACGGGTGTTGGGACATTTCAGTCGGGACGTCGGGCTGTTTCCGCTGCACACGGCGGTGCATAAGATGACCGGCTTGTCGGCGGCGCGATTCGGCTTGTCGGAGCGGGGCGAAATTCGTGTAGGGCACTGGGCCGATCTGGTGCTGTTCGATCCGCTGCGCGTGCGTGATGTGGCGGATTTCGAGGCGCCGCAGCAGGCGGCGCAAGGGATTGATGGCGTGTGGGTCAACGGCGTGTTGAGTTATTGCGACGGACAGCCAAATGGCCGGCGGCCGGGGCGGTTCCTGGCGCGCAGTGGGGATTTGCGGGCTGGGTTTTCGACTCTATAGTGGGCGCTCTTACACACGGAGCGGTTGCCATGCACTTAGGAAAAGTCACCCCCATCCTGCGGATTTTCGACGAGGCCAAGGTGTTGGAGTTCTATGTCGGTTTTCTGGGGTTCACGGTCGATTGGCAGCATCGCTTCGAGGCGAATTTTCCGTTGTACCTGCAGGTGTCGTTGGGTGAGTGTGTGCTGCATTTGTCCGAACACCATGGCGATGCTTCGCCGGGTGCGGCGGTGCGGATTCAAACGCAGGGCGTAGACGCCTATCAGCAGCAATTGCAGGGCAAGGACTATCGTTTTGCCAAGCCAGGCGTTGAAGAAATGCCCTGGGGTTCGCGGGAGATGAGCATCCGTGATCCGTTTGGCAATCGGCTGGTGTTTGTCGAGGAGGGCGAGGGCTGAGGGGTAAAGCGCAGGCAATAAAAAACCGCCTTAGTAGGGCGGTTTTTTTGTGCAAACCCAGTTTGCGGCTGGGGTTGCGATCTCACAGGAAGCACTGACGTGTTGGCGATACTACTGCTGCTTCGGGGTTTTATGCAAGGCCTGACGATGGGTGGTTTTTCACTTGAACCCCGCAAAAAACAGCAACAACTTTTAAGGGGGATTGGCCGTTGTTTGTCACACCTTGGTGTAGTGGGCTGAGCTAGTATCGCCCTCGTTCTGCGTTCGTCGTGAGGTAGGTTGGCTGGGTTCGCGCGCAAATTTTGGACCGATTGCCACGGGCTAGTAATCCGTGCCGGATTCATGCAAGAGGACCATAAACCCAGCCGCCTCACAGGAGCACTGACGTGCATCCAAAGGCTCACATGTTCCGGTAAGTGCGCTGGAGGTAAGGCCCAACTCATGGAGGGCCGAGTATGTCTAAGTTTGCACGACGTACGTGGAACCTCGTCGTGAATGCCCTGCGTGTTTATCACGTATGGACATTCCTACGAGACAGCTTCGATGACCGCTAAGGTCTGAGAAGTGGAGCCGCCCCGGTGCAGACCGAGGCGGCTTTTTGGTTTTTACACCCGGAAGTGGCTGACCATCTGCTGCAACTGGCTACCCAGTCGTGCCAGTTCCACGCTCGACTTGGCCGTCTCGTCACTCGCGGTGGCGGTCTGTTCCGACACGTCACGCACGTTGATGATGCTGCGGCTGATCTCTTCGGCCACGGCGCTTTGCTCTTCGGCTGCCGCTGCAATCTGCTGGTTCATCGACTGGATATTCGACACCGTGCGGGTGATGTTTTCCAGGGATACGCCGGCCTTGCGCGTCAGCTCGACACTGCTGTCGGTGAGGCTGCGGCTGTTGTTCATCACTGCAGCCACCTGCTGGGTGCCGTTCTGCAAGCCGGCCACCAGGCCTTCGATTTCTTCGGTGGATTTCTGCGTGCGCTGGGCCAGGCCACGCACTTCGTCGGCGACGACGGCAAAGCCACGTCCGGCTTCACCGGCACGTGCTGCTTCAATCGCGGCATTGAGCGCCAGCAGGTTGGTCTGCTCGGCCACGGCCTTGATCACGTCCATCACGCTGCCGATTTTGTTGCTCTCTTGTTGCAGATGGCTCATGGCGTCGGTGGAACGCGCCACTTCGGCGGCCAGGCGTTCGATCTGGGCGATAGCTTCGGCCACCACTTTGTCGCCTGCGCGGGCTTGTCCATCGGCATCGGCAGCGGCCCGGGAGGCCTGCTCAGCGTTGCGCGCGACTTCCTGCACGGTGGCGGTCATTTCGTGCATGGCGGTGGCGACTTGATCGGTCTCGATCTTCTGGCTGTTCACGCCAGCGCTGGTCTGCTCGGTCACGGCCGACAGCTCTTCGGCGGCGCTGGCGATTTGGGTCACGCCGTCGCGAATACCGCTGATCAACTCGCGCAGGGTCGTGCCCATGCGCTGGATGCCTTGTTGCAGCACGCCCAGTTCATCACGGCGGGTGACCTGGATATTGTGGCTCAGGTCGCCGGAGGCAATGCGTTCCACCACGGCCAGGGTTTCCTGGATCGGACGTGTGATCTGGCGGGTGATGACAAGTGCCGCGATGATGCCGACCAGCAACGCCAGCAAGGTGCTGATCAATTGCAGGCTGCGGGCCTGGGCGCTTTCGGCGTCGCGACGTTCGAGCTGGATGTCGTAGAGCTTGTCGCTGATGGTGACGATGTCGGCACCTTGGGTGGTCATTTCGGCGCGTGCTGAGACGATATTGGCGTTAGCCGCTTTGTAGTTCTGCACCGCACTGCGGTAGGCGCCGAGGGCGCTTTCCAGTGCGCTGAGCGCGGCCTGTTGGCTGCTGCCAAACACGGCGCCGAGGCCTTTCAAGCCGTTGATGGTTTTTTCGATTTGTGCGGCGGCGCGGGCTTCGGTGTCGGCGTTGACATTGCCGGTGTAGCCGCGCACTTCGTAGCGGGCCAACTGGAACTCTTGCTTGGCATGGGTCACGGCTTGGTACTGGGTGAAGCGCTCGGGGCTGTCGGGCACCTGCTGCACGCTGCTGTCTAACGCGTCGATCTGGGCGTTGGCGATGTCGGCCTTATCACCCATGACCTGGCGCGCAGCATTGCCGTTACGGTAGGCCTCACGCATTTTGTTCAGCGATTGCTGATAAGCCGTGATGACGGCTTTCTGGTCGTTGAGCAGCTTGCGGTTTTCCGGGCTCTTGAAGCTGTCCAGGAGTTTTTGCTGCTGGGCGGTGAAGGCATCCAGGCTGGTCTGTACGTTCTGCGCCACGCTCTCATCGCCGTTGGCCAGCATGTATTGCAGGCGCACGATGCGCAGCTTGGTCAGGGACGCATTGAGCTGGGTGATGTCGCTCATCCAGTTGCTGCGGTCGATCAGGCTGCCCAGGCTGGTCCAGCCGGTCAGCGCGAGGATCGAGGTGAGGACAAGCACCAGGCCGAAGCCCAGGCCTAGTTTGAGGTTGACGCTGATGTTACCGAACCAGCTGTTCATCGAGTGCTCCGCAAAAATGATGTTTGTCTGCTGGACGGTGTTGTTGTTTGAGCCAGCCAAGGTGTTTAGGCCATATCGGCGGGCGCACGGGAAACTGAAACGTTTAATTAGTTATTGCGATACACGGAGCCCGGCATAACCGACCACCGGCGTCAGGCAGGCATGACGTGGCTGGCGCTCATCCCGTACTCACATTCTGTGCTAGTCTGCTGGCCCTTTTAGTTCTGGGCGGTGCGGGAAAACAGTGTTTTCAGCGCTGCTCTACAGCGGAGCCTCTTCATGTCCGAAGTTAATCTGTCCACCGACGAAACCCGCGTCAGCTACGGTATCGGCCGTCAGTTGGGCGACCAACTGCGCGACAACCCACCACCGGGCGTAAGCCTGGACGCGATCCTGGCTGGCCTGACCGACGCGTTCGCCGGCAAGCCAAGCCGTGTTGATCAAGAACAAATGGCTGCCAGCTTCAAGGTCATCCGCGAAATCATGCAAGCCGAAGCGGCTGCCAAGGCTGAAGCCGCGGCAGGCGAGGGCCTTGCGTTCCTGGCGGAAAACGCCAAGCGTGACGGCATCACCACTCTGGCTTCCGGCCTGCAATTCGAAGTGCTGACTGCTGGTGAAGGCGCCAAGCCGACCCGTGAAGACCAAGTGCGCACTCACTACCACGGCACCCTGATCGACGGCACAGTGTTCGACAGCTCCTACGAGCGCGGCCAGCCTGCAGAATTCCCGGTTGGCGGCGTGATCGCTGGCTGGACCGAAGCCCTGCAACTGATGAATGCCGGCAGCAAATGGCGCCTGTACGTGCCGAGCGAACTGGCTTACGGCGCTCAAGGCGTTGGCAGCATTCCGCCGCACAGCGTTCTGGTGTTTGACGTCGAGCTGCTCGACGTTCTGTAAGACCTGCTTTTGATTACCTGTAGGAACGAGCTTGCTCGCGACAAACGTCAACGATGACGCGAGCATCTTGGATGAACGCGTTGCTTGTGCGTTCTTCGCGAGCAAGCTCGCTCCTACAGGGTTTTGCGCGGTCGCTCATGGGTGAAACTTGCCATTGAGCTCCGTCACCGGGCGCAACGCTCGGGCATAGCAGAACAGAAACAGATTGCGCACCACTTCCTTCAGTACACCGGGTTCACTGGAACTCAGGCCATTCACGTCCAGGTCGCCCTGGTCCTGCAGTTCATTCAGCGCTTCTTCCTCCAGCACCGCACAGACTTCCCCGGTTTCCCGATGAAGGATGCGTAGGTAAGGGTGTGGGCGGTCCAGCCAAGCATCTATCAAATAAGTCATGGTCGTTCTCCTTGATAAGTTTCAATGAGAATAATTCTTATTCGCAGAATAGCAAGTGCCTATTGGCGGTTTCCGGTTTTTTCTGTGTGGGTATTGTGCGCGATCAACAGACAGGGCGAAACGCCATCCCGCGGCGGGCGCGGGATGGAAGCCGCAGGATCAGACCTTGCGGACGAACTCGGACTTGAGTTTCATCGGGCCGATACCGTCGATCTTGCAGTCGATATCGTGGTCGCCGTCGCACAGGCGGATGTTCTTGACCTTGGTGCCGACCTTGACCACCAGGGAGGTGCCCTTGACCTTGAGGTCTTTGATCACGGTGATGGTGTCGCCGTCCTGCAGGACGTTGCCCACAGAATCTTTCTTCACGGTTTCATCGCCGGCCACTTCGGCCTCGCCAGTGGCGGACCACTCATGGGCGCATTCCGGGCAGATCAGTTGGGCGCCGTCTTCGTAGGTGAATTCGGAATTGCATTTCGGGCAGGGTGGCAAAGTGCTCACTAAAGCTCCTTAAAAGTCAGGATGGCTAAAGTCGCACATTATATAGGGAATTGTAGGGAGGCAGGGCGCGGTCTTGGATTGGTACTACAAACTAAATGTGGGAGGGGGCAAGCCCCCCCCCCCACATTTGGTATTTCTAGTGCGTGCGCGCGACCGCGAATTCACTCAGCTCAACCAGGGCGTCCCGGTATTCGCTGGCGGGGAGGGCGTCCAGGCATTTGATCGCACGGGCCACGTAGTCACGCGCCAGTTGTGCGGTGTAGTCCAGGGCGCCGGAGGCTTCCACGGCCGCACGGATGCTTTCCAGGTCTTCGATCCCGCCTTTCTGGATCGCCTTGCGCACCAGGGCCGCCTGTTCCGGCGTGCCTTCGCGCATGGTGTAGATCAGCGGCAAGGTTGGCTTGCCTTCGGCCAGGTCGTCACCGACGTTCTTGCCCAGGGTCTCGGCGTCGCCACGGTAGTCGAGCAGGTCGTCTACCAGTTGGAACGCCACGCCCAGGTGGTCGCCAAAGGTGCGCAGGGCTTCGGCCTGTTCGGCCGTGGCTTCGCACAGGGCGGCGGCGCTGTGGGTCGAGGCTTCGAAGAGCATCGCGGTTTTGCCGCGAATCACTTCCATGTAGGTTTCTTCGGTGGTGCTGGCGTCACGCACCTTCGACAACTGCAACACTTCGCCTTCGGCGATGATGCGCGTGGCCTGGGAAAGAATCTTCATCACCTGCATCGAGCCCAGTTCGACCATCATTTCGAACGAACGCGAATACAGGAAGTCGCCGACCAGCACGCTCGGGGCGTTGCCCCACATCGCGTTGGCGGTCTCGCGACCACGGCGCATGCCGGACATGTCGACCACGTCGTCATGCAGCAGGGTCGCGGTGTGCAGGAATTCGATAGTGGCGGCCAGCAGGCGCAGGTCATCGCCTTCACGGCCCAGGGCCTTGCCACACAGCAACACTAATAAAGGACGCAGGCGTTTACCGCCCGCCGACGTAATGTAGTCGCCAATTTTGGAGACCAGCGGCACTTTAGACGTCAGCTGCTGCTTGATGATGCCGTCGACGGCGCTAAAATCGTCCGCGACCGCGCGGTAGAAAGCTTGGGGTTGCATCAGCGACAGTCGCTCCAGAAGGGTTGCGCGGCATGCTAGGACCCTGACCCCGCAGTGTCAAGGCGCGATAGACAGCCTCTTGCAACGCGTCAACGCCTTGCGTACAATCGCGCACCCTGAACTTCCTGGGCAGCACCTGCCTTACGCAATTGCATTCGGGACGTCCATCCCATGCAGCCATGCCAGCCAATACCTCTTCTTATAAAGCGCTGGGTGAGCAGGATTATCGGAGAAATACCATGTCGTACGCAGTAATTGTTACTGGTGGCAAGCAATACAAGGTCGCCCCAGGTGAATACCTGAAGATCGAAAAACTGGAAATCGCTACCGGCGAATCCGTTACTTTTGATCGCGTTCTGTTGGTCGCCAATGGCGATGACGTGAACATCGGCGCTCCAGTTGTTCCTGGCGCTACCGTTGTGGCTGAAGTGATCTCCCAAGGTCGTCACGATAAAGTCCGCATCATCAAGTTCCGTCGTCGTAAGCACCACATGAAGCGTATGGGCCACCGCCAGTGGTACACCGAGATCAAAATCACCGGTATTCAGGCTTAATTTCAGCCTAATTCCTCACTAGGAGAATTGACTCATGGCACACAAAAAAGCTGGTGGTAGTACCCGTAACGGTCGCGACTCAGAAGCCAAACGCCTTGGCGTGAAGATGTATGGCGGCCAGGTTATCATTCCGGGCAACATCATCGTGCGTCAGCGCGGCACCCAATTCCACGCCGGTTACGGTGTTGGCATGGGTAAAGATCACACTCTGTTCGCTAAAATCGACGGCGTGATCAAGTTCGAAGTAAAAGGCGCCTTCGGTCGCCGTTACGTGAGCATTGTCCCGAAGACTGACGTCGTCGCGGCATAATTACGTAGTTGCTGGAAAAGCCCTGTCTCGCGACGGGGCTTTTTCGTTTGTGGAGTGAGTCTCTTGCAAAGCTGTTTGTAATGAGCTCAAGCGCTGGATTTGCGGTCGTTGATTGAGGTCGCTGCGCTCATTTTTGCAAGAGTCTTATGTCTTGGTTTCTTAAGCTCGTCCGTGCGGCGAGAGGCGTTTTGTTATGAAGTTCGTTGATGAAGTTTCCATCCGAGTAAAAGCAGGCGACGGCGGTAACGGTTGCATGAGTTTCCGTCGCGAAAAGTTCATCGAAAACGGTGGCCCCAACGGCGGTGACGGCGGTGACGGCGGTTCCATCTACATGATGGCCGACGAAAACCTCAACACCCTGGTGGACTACCGTTACACCCGGCACTTCGATGCCGAGCGTGGTTCCAACGGCGGCAGCACCGACTGCACCGGTAAAAAAGGTGAAGACATGGTGCTGCGCGTACCGGTCGGCACCACGATCATCGACTCCGCGACCCAGGAAGTGATTGGCGACCTGACCAAGGCCGGCCAGAAGCTGATGGTTGTGCAGGGCGGCTGGCACGGTCTGGGTAACACCCGATTCAAGTCCAGTACCAACCGTGCGCCACGCCAGACCACGCCGGGCAAGCCTGGCGAGCAGCGTGACCTCAAGCTGGAAATGAAAGTACTCGCCGACGTGGGCCTGTTGGGCCTGCCAAACGCTGGCAAAAGTACCTTCATCCGCTCGGTCTCGGCCGCCAAGCCGAAAGTCGCCGACTACCCGTTCACCACCCTGGTGCCAAACCTGGGCGTGGTCAGCGTCGACCGTTGGAAGAGCTTCGTGGTCGCCGACATTCCCGGCCTGATCGAAGGGGCTTCCGATGGCGCGGGCCTGGGGATTCGCTTCCTCAAGCACTTGTCGCGTACCCGTTTGCTGCTGCACCTCGTCGACATGGCGCCGCTGGATGACACCAGCGCACCGGACGCCGCCGAAGTGATCGTCAGCGAGCTGACCAAGTTCAGCCCGGCCCTGGCCGAGCGTGATCGCTGGCTGGTGCTGAACAAGTGCGACCAGATCCTCGAAGAAGAACACGAGGAGCGCGTCAAGGAAATCGTCGATCGCCTGGAATGGACCGGCCCGGTCTATGTGATCTCGGCCATCGCCAAAGAAGGCACCGAGCGCCTGACCCGCGACATCATGCGCTACCTCGAAGACCGCGCCGACCGCCTGGCGGCCGACCCGGTATTCAAGGCCGAACTCGCCGAGCTCGATCAGCAGATCGAAGACGAAGCCCGTGCCCAGTTGCAAGCCCTGGACGACCAGCGTGCCCTGCGCCGCAGCGGCGTGAAGTCGGTTCATGACATCGGCGACGACGATTGGGACGAAGAAGACGTGGATGATGAAGACGGTCCGGAAATCATTTACGTGCGCGACTGATTCGTTGCAGTAAACTTAAGCGCCGCTCACTTGAGCGGCGTTTTGGTATCTGGGTATATCTGTAGTCACGAATGTAGTCACGAATAACGTTATGGGCGGCGCTGGGTCGCGTCCAGCCCTCTAACCAAGGTTGAAGATGATGCGGAGCAAAGTGGCAGGTGCGCAGCGCTGGGTCGTAAAGATCGGAAGTGCGTTGCTGACGGCAGATGGCAAGGGGCTGGATCGCGCAGCCATGAGCGTGTGGGTCGAGCAGATGGTGGCCTTGCATGAGGCCGGTGTCGAGTTGGTGCTGGTCTCGTCCGGAGCGGTTGCCGCCGGGATGAGCCGCCTCGGCTGGACCGCGCGACCCAGCGCGATGCACGAACTGCAAGCCGCTGCCGCCATCGGCCAGATGGGCCTGGTGCAAGCCTGGGAATCCAGCTTCGCCGAGCACGGCCTTCACACGGCGCAGATCCTGCTGACCCACGACGACCTGTCCGACCGCAAGCGCTACCTCAACGCCCGCAGCACCCTGCGCGCGTTGGTGGAGCTCAAGGCGATCCCGGTGATCAACGAGAACGACACGGTGGTCACCGACGAAATCCGTTTCGGCGACAACGACACCCTGGCCGCCCTGGTGGCCAACCTGGTGGAAGCCGACCTGTTGGTGATCCTCACCGACCGCGACGGTATGTTCGACGCCGACCCGCGCAACAACCCCGACGCCAAATTGATCTACGAAGCCCGCGCCGATGACCCGGCGCTGGATGCGGTGGCTGGCAGTGTCGGCGGGGCCTTGGGCCGTGGCGGCATGCAGACCAAGCTGCGTGCGGCGCGCCTGGCTGCGCGCTCCGGCGCGCACACGATCATCGTCGGCGGACGCCTGGAGCGCGTGCTCGACCGTCTCAAGGCCGGTGAGCGCATCGGTACGCTGCTGTCGCCGGAGCGCGGCATGCTGGCCGCGCGCAAGCAGTGGCTGGCCGGGCATTTGCAGACCCGCGGCACCCTGGTACTCGACGATGGCGCCGTAGCGGCGTTGTCCCAAGGCCACAAGAGCCTGCTGCCGGTGGGCGTCAAGTTGGTGCAGGGCAGCTTCCGCCGTGGCGAGATGGTGGTGTGCGTGGCGCCGGACGGTCGTGAAATCGCCCGTGGCCTGGCCAACTACAGCGCGCTGGAAGCGCAGAAAATCATCGGGCAGTCATCTGATGCGATTGTCGGTCTGTTGGGTTACATGGCGGAACCGGAACTGGTCCACCGCGACAACCTGATCCTGGTTTAAACGAAAGGAATACACGATGCGTGTGATGAAGGGATTGCTCGGCCTGCTGCTGGCCATGCCATTGTTGGCCTCGGCCGAAGAGATCGGCCAGGTGTCGACGGTGTTCAAGTTTGTCGGCCCCAACGACCGGATCGTGGTCGAAGCCTTCGATGACCCCAAGGTCGATGGCGTGACTTGCTACCTGTCGCGTGCCAAGACCGGCGGCGTCAAAGGCGGCCTGGGTTTGGCCGAAGACCGCTCTGAGGCGTCGATTGCCTGTCGTCAGGTCGGTCCGATCCGCTTCAAGGGCGAACTCAAGGATGGCGACGAAGTGTTCAAGGAGCGCACGTCGCTGGTGTTCAAGACCATGCAGGTGGTGCGCTTCCTCGACAAGAAGCGCAATACCCTCGTATACCTGGTCTACAGCGACCGCCTGATCGAGGGCAGCCCGCAGAACGCCGTTACCGCGATTCCGATTTTGCCGTGGTCGACCGCTCAGTGATCCGCAGGCGAGTTTCGTAATCGGCGTCTATGATTGCAGGCTTGCGGGTTGTAATCTCGAAGCGCCGCAATGCAAAGAACATGGGATATCTGGAGTTCGTCATGAGTGCTTTCCACGACCTGAAACTCAAAGCGTTGGACGGACAAGAGCTGCCACTGGCGCCCTTCAAGGGCAAAGTTGTGCTGGTGGTCAACGTGGCCTCCAAATGTGGCTTGACCCCGCAATACGCGGCGTTGGAAAACCTCTATCAGCAGTACAAGGACCAGGGGTTTACCGTGCTTGGCCTGCCGTGCAACCAGTTTGCGGGCCAGGAACCGGGTAGCGAAAAGGAGATCCAGGCGTTCTGCAGCCTCAACTACGGCGTGACCTTTCCGTTGGGTAGCAAACTCGAGGTCAACGGCCCTGAGCGTCATCAGTTGTACCGCTTGTTGGCGGGCGAGGGCGCCGAGTTTCCTGGGGATATCACCTGGAATTTCGAGAAATTCCTGCTGGGTAAAGACGGGCGGGTGCTTGCGCGTTTCTCGCCGCGAACGGCACCGGACGATCCGGCCGTCGTCCAGGCCATCGTAAAAGCCCTGAGCTGATCCCCTAACCTGTAGGCGCGAGCCAGCTCGCGCCTACAGGTGTCCGGCATTTCTAAGCCTTAATCACCCTGATCAATAGTGCTACTCAGCGCGCTGCACTCGCCATATTATTGACATCATAAAAACCGTCTTTCGTGGAGTGTTGCCATGCCTGTTCAAGCTTTGTTCAAACCGTTCCACCTCGGCGCGCTGCAACTGTCGAGTCGTGTGGTCATGGCGCCGATGACCCGTTCGTTTTCCCCGGGCGGTGTACCCAATTCCAAGGTCATCGAGTACTACCGCCGCCGTGCCGCTGCCAGCGTGGGCCTGATCATCACCGAAGGCACCGTGGTCGATCACCCGGCGTCCAACGGCTATCCCAACGTCCCGCACTTCTACGGTGAAGCGGCGTTGGCCGGTTGGAAGAAAGTGGTCGATGCGGTGCATGCCGAAGGCGGCAAGATCGTCCCGCAGTTGTGGCATGTGGGCAGCGTGCGTCGTATCGGCACTGAGCCGGATGCCAGCGTACCGGCCTACGGCCCGATGGAAAAACTCAAGGATGGCAACGTGGTCGTCCATGGCATGACCCATCAGGACATCAAGGACGTGATTGCCGCCTTCGCCCAGGCGGCCAAGGACGCCCAGCGCATCGGCATGGACGGCGTGGAAATCCATGGCGCCCATGGCTATCTGGTGGACCAGTTCTTCTGGGAAGGCAGCAACCAGCGCACCGACGAATATGGCGGCAGCCTGGCCAACCGTTCGCGCTTTGCCATCGAACTGATCCAGGCCACCCGCGCCGCTGTAGGCCCGGATTTTCCGATCATCTTGCGTTTTTCCCAGTGGAAGCAGCAGGACTACACCGCGCGCCTGGTGCAAACCCCCGAGGCCTTGGGTGAGTTTCTTAAGCCGCTGTCCGACGCTGGTGTGGATATTTTCCACTGTTCCACTCGCCGTTTCTGGGAGCCGGAGTTCGAAGGTTCCGACCTCAACCTGGCCGGTTGGACCCGCCAGCTCACCGGTAAACCGACCATCACCGTCGGCAGCGTCGGCCTGGATGGCGAGTTCCTGCAGTTTATGGTCAACACTGACAAGGTTGCGCAACCGGCCAGTCTGGAGAAGCTGCTGGAGCGCTTGAACAACGATGAGTTCGATCTGGTCGCCGTCGGCCGTGCTCTGCTGGTGGACCCGGACTGGGCGGTGAAGGTGCGCGAACACCGCGAGGGCGACATCCTGCCGTTCAGTCGTGAGGCGTTGACGACCCTGGTGTAACGGGCTGGGCTCCCGGCGGTTGCCACCGGGAGCTGTTTAGCTGGAGCGTTCAATACTCTACTGATTTGCGCAGCTCTTGGCGGTGATCGGTCTTGTGCCCGTCTTGGCGCGCAGCCTGGTCATAAGTGGGCGGTGCTGCCCGAGACTGATCCAGCCATTGTTGCTGACGCGTCCACTCTGCGGTTGGCATGTTGATGCCATTGCGCACTCCCATTCCGTAAATTGCCATATATCAGGGTCTCCATTGATCGAAAGGACCTGCGTTAGCCGCAGGTATCAGTGATTGGTAATCCACCGTTGGCCGTTCCAGCGGGAAATATCGAGTAAACCTTGCGCAGCCTATGGCAATCGCTGTGCAACACAGTCCGCAAGGTCGGACGGGAGGCCGGGTATGCAGCGCCCGGCCTCCCGCCGGTTTTCAGCACGTTAGGTTTTTCAAGGCCTATTGTCTTGTTGTTGGCCGATCCGGATTAAGCGTAATAGGCATCCTCCGCCCGTTCGGAATGGGCCGCCGCATGTTGCGTGGTGGCGTAGGATGTTTGACCGTCATGTGTTGGCGGGCGGTCAGTGAACTGCGGGCGATAGCCGCCGCCATTGTGCGGACGTTCCCATTGATTCTGCGGCGGCTGCCAGTTGTTTTCCGGGCGTGCGGGTTGCGGGCGATAGCCGCCGTTGTGCGGAGGGCGTTGCCAGTCGTTCTGCGGCGGTTGCCAGTTGTTTTCCGGGCGTGCGGGTTGCGGGCGATGGCCGCCGTTGTGCGGAGGGCGTTGCCAGTCGTTCTGCGGCGGTTGCCAGTTGTTTTCCGGGCGCGTGGGTTGCGGGCGATGGCCGCCGTTGTGCGGCGGGCGTTGCCAGTCGTTTCCAGGGCGCGCGGGTTGTGGGCGATTCCATGCGTTTTCCGGGCGAGTAGGTTGCGGTCGTTGCCAATGGTTGCCCGGGCGTGACGGCTGTGGGCGGTTCCAGCCGTGGTTCGCGTTATAGGGCTGTTGGAGTGATGGCCGCCCGTGATCGTTCTGAGCGCTTGCGGATGGGCAGGTGTCTGCGGCCCCTTGAGTGGGCGTGTTGAAAGGTTGGAATCGCAGCGCCATTGATCCATTTATGAGTGTCGACATAATGCTCTCTATTAATGTTTCATCATGAATGACCTGCCTTTTTTGAGTGTGTCCACAAGCAGACACCCCTCCTATGGCAGGTGTCATGTAGGTGGCGATAAATCGCACGACGTTCCGGAAATATCCTGTTGTGGCGTGCCGATTCCGATGGCTTCAGGTAAAAAATCCTAAAGTTGAAGCCGTTATTCAGGGGGAAGTCTGGAGGGAAGGCGAACTAGCTGACGTTATTCGCAGATCGTTCAACGAACATAAGGCAGCGTTGGAGCGGCCAAAGGTTCCCCGCACACATCGCGTAACTGGTTCTCGAATTGCTCGATAATCGCTGACCAGCCCTGGCGACTGGCATGCCGGCGCGCATTGAGACGGGCTCTGCGCAAATGCTCACGGTCTTCCAGCAGCCAATTGGCCGCATCGCAGAACGCGTCCTCATCGCCGGGCATCGCCAGCACGCCGTTGTAGCCATGGCGGATATGCTGGGTCGCGGCCGCCTGGTCGTATGCCACCACCGCGAGCCCGGCGGCCATCGCTTCCAACACCACATTGCCGAAGGTTTCGGTCAGGCTGGGGAACAGGAACAGGTCTCCCGAGGCGTAGTATCGCGCCAGTTCTTCGCCGCGTCGGGTGCCGCAGAATATGGCGTTCGGCAGGTCATGCTCCAGCAGCGCACGCTGTGGCCCGTCGCCGACGACGATCAGTTGCAGGCGACGCTGTGGATAAGTACTGCGCAGGGCATCGAAGCAACGCTTGAGCACGCCCAGGTTCTTTTCCTGAGCCAGGCGCCCGACGTGCAGCACCGCAATATCGTCATTGCCCAGGCCCCAGCTCTCGCGCAAGGCGTTATCGCGCTTGGACGGGTGGAATAGCTGACTGTCCACCCCGCGCGACAACATCCCCAGGCGCTCGAAATGCCGGCGCTCCAGTTCCAGGCGCTGGCTGGCGCTGGGCACCAGGGTCAAAGTGGAGCGGTTATGAAACCAGCGCAGGTAGTGCGTGACCACGCGGCTCAACAGGCTCATACCGTACTGGTTCGAGTACTGCTGGAAATTGGTGTGAAAGCCGCTGACCACGCTGATCCCCAGGCGACGCGCTGCGCGTAGCGCCGACAACCCGAGCGGTCCTTCTGTGGCGATGTACAGCACGTCCGGGCGTTGGCGTGTCCAGCGGCGCAGCAGCTTGTGCATCGACGACTGGCCCCATTGCAGGCCCGGATACCCCGGCAACGGCCAGCCGCGACACAGCAGCAATTCGTTGTCGCTGGGCCGGCTCTGGTCAATGCCCTGGCGTGGGCGCACCAGTTCGACCTGATGGCCGCGCGCGCGCAAACCCTCGCACAGGCGAGCCAGTGTATTGGCCACCCCGTTGATCTCTGGCGGGAAGGTTTCGGTAATCAGGGTGATGTGAAGCGAAGCTGTCGTCATGACCCACAGTGTCGCTGTGGGCTGTGTCGTCGATGTGTCATACAGATGATGGATTTATGACTTGACCACTTTGGACACCGCCATCGCCTCGGCCCCCTGCTCGCGCACCCAGAACAACGTCGCCCCGGCCACCGCCGCCGGCATCATCAGCAGGTTGACCACCGGCACCAGCAGCACCAGGTAGACGCTGCCGCCGAAGCTCATGCTCTGCCAGCGTTTCTGGCGCAGCCAGGCGAGCATTTCGTTCCAGCCCAGTTTGTGGTTGTCGGCCGGGTAGTCGATGTATTGGATCGCCATCATCCACACGCCGAAGAGCAGCCACAACGGCGCGGCGATCAGGTTGACCACCGGAATGAACGACAGGATAAACAAGCCGATGGCCCGTGGCAGGAAATAGCCCAGCTTGCGCATCTCCCGCGCCAGGGTGCGTGGGACCATGGCCACCAGCTCGGCCCAACTGAACGATGGGAAATCATCGGTGCCACGCACCACCACTTCAACTTTTTCCGCGAGAAAACCGTTGAACGGCGCGGCGATGATATTGGCGAGCATGGTAAAGGTGAAAAACACCATCAATACCACCAGCACCACGAACAGCGGCCACAGGATATAGCTGAGGAAACTCAGCCAGCCGGGCAGCGTCGGCATCAGGGTGTCGACCCACAGGCTGAACTGATGGCCGGCGAAATAGATCAGGCCGACGAACAGCACCAGGTTGATCGCCAGCGGCAGCAGCACAAACAGGCGCAGGCCAGGGCTCAACACCAGTTTGAGGCCTTCACGCAGGTATTGCGGACCGGAAAGAACAGGGGCAGGCATGGAGAACTCCGAGCAGGATGACGAACGCGCCGACCTTACCGACTTTGCATTCCAGGCGAAAGCGCGGCCCGTGTGACGACATCAACGGTAACAAAGGCGTCGATTAATTGGGGCGACTGCATAGAGACCGCCTATGAGCTGGATTGTTATTCCGTATTTCCTTAATCTTGCCCCCCTCTATACGCTGCACCCATTATTTTCAGGATCTGCGAGTTCAAGCCTTCCCCAAGTGCTTCGCGGTCCTTTTTTATTCCAGCCGCCTTGTTGTCCGGGCGGTCGACAGGAGTGAGTCATGTCTGATACCCGTCATTCGCGAGTGATTATTCTCGGTTCCGGCCCTGCCGGTTACAGCGCTGCCGTCTACGCTGCCCGAGCCAACCTCAAGCCACTGCTGATCACCGGCATGCAGGCGGGCGGTCAGTTGACCACCACCACCGAAGTCGACAACTGGCCGGGCGACGTCCACGGTCTGACCGGCCCGGTGCTGATGGAGCGTATGAAAGAACACGCCGAGCGCTTCGAAACCGAGATCGTGTTTGACCACATCAACCAGGTCGACTTCTCGAAAAAGCCTTACAGCCTGACCGGCGACAGCGGCGTCTACACCTGTGACGCGCTGATCATCGCGACCGGCGCCAGCGCCCGTTACCTGGGCCTGCCGTCGGAAGAAACGTTCATGGGCAAGGGTGTATCCGCCTGCGCGACGTGCGACGGTTTCTTCTACCGCAACAAGCCGGTCGCCGTGGTCGGCGGTGGCAACACGGCCGTGGAAGAGGCGCTGTACCTGGCCAACATCGCCAGCACCGTGACCCTGATTCACCGTCGCGAGACCTTCCGCGCCGAGAAGATCCTGATCGACAAGCTGCACGCGCGTGTCGCTGAAGGCAAGATCATCCTCAAGCTCAACGCCACCCTGGATGAAGTCCTCGGCGACAACATGGGCGTGACCGGTGCGCGCCTGAAAAACAACGACGGCAGCTTCGACGAGCTGACAGTCGACGGCGTGTTCATCGCCATCGGCCACACCCCGAACACTTCGTTGTTCGAAGGCGTGCTGGATGCCAAGGACGGTTACCTGGTAGTGCAGGGCGGTCGCGAAGGCAATGCCACGGCGACCAACATCGAAGGCATCTTCGCGGCCGGTGACGTGGCTGACCACGTGTACCGCCAGGCCATCACCTCGGCCGGCGCCGGTTGCATGGCGGCCCTGGATGCCGAGCGGTACCTGGACGGTATGCAGAACGCTTAGGGCTGAACCCGCTGAAATGAAAAAACCGGCGAAAGCCGGTTTTCTATGCGCGGGATTTGATGATCCATCGCTATCTCGATTTGGTAATCCAGTCACTGTGGGAGCTGGCTTGCCTGCGATAGCGGTGTGTCAGCCAACGTCTATGCAGGATTTACCGCCGCCATCGCAGGCAAGCCAGCTCCCACATTAAATCGGGTTTGCACGTTGGATCAGCGGCGAGTCAGAGGTTGCTGGTCAAACTTCACACCTGCCAAACCGTGCTCGATCAACGCCCGAATATTGCCATGGTCACTGCCCTCAGGCGTGGCGACCACCGAACGGTAATGCTCGCCAAACGCCAACAAGGCGTGCTGGTCGCTCAAGCCTTCCAGCAAGGCCAGGCCCAGGGTCTTGCACGAGCCTTCGTTCTGCCCTGCGGCGTTGTCCACGGTGCCGTTGGTGAAGGCTTGTGGCTGGTAGTCGTAACCGGCGGCGACAAAGGCCAGGGTGTCGGCGAAGAGATGTTCGCCGCTGTCGAGGCTGGCGCGCAGGGTGTTCAGGTCAGTCATGGGGTTTTCCTTTGGCGAACGCCGCGTGTTGTTCGGCGCTGGCTTCTTGCTGGTATTGGGTTTTCCACTCGGCATACGGCATGCCGTACACCACTTCACGGGCGTCATCGAGGCTCAGCTCGATCTGGCGCTCGTCGGCCTCGGCCTTGTACCACTTGGACAGGCAGTTGCGGCAGAAGCCGGCGAGGTTCATCAGGTCGATATTCTGCACATCCTTGCGGCTGTCCAGGTGTGCGACCAGCCGCCGAAAGGCGGCGGCTTCGAGTTCGAGGCGTTGTTGATCGGTCATAGGTTTCACGCAAATCCAGGGGTTAGCGGCTGGCCGCCAGGGTAATCGAAACCGATTCGGCAAAGCGCAGCGCGTGGGGCTTGTCCACTTCGACTTCGGCGTACAGCACTGACTCGTTGCTCATCACCAGGTCCAGCAGTTCCTGGGTCAGGCGCTCCAGCAGGGCGAAGCGGTTGCCTTCGACGTGGGCGATGATCGCCTTGGTGATGGTGCGGTAATTCAAGGCGTGGTCGATATCGTTGTCGCGCACGGCGTCCTGGGCGGCATACAGGATGGTCAGGTTGATCAGCACATCCTGCTTGTTGAGGATTTCATCCTCGTTGATGCCGATATAGGTGCGCAGGCACAGGTCCTTGACCCGGATGCGCGCCATGCCTGGTTGAAGTTGTGGCATTGCTACTTGCTCCGTCCAATCAGTTGCAGGAACTCCATGCGCGTGGTGTTCGACTCGCGGAACGCGCCGAGCATCACCGAGGTGTTCATGGTTGAATTCTGTTTTTCCACGCCGCGCATCATCATGCACATGTGCTTGGCTTCGATCACCACCGCCACACCGGAAGCCTGGGTCACGTCCTGGATGGCGTCGGCGATTTGCCGCGTGAGGTTTTCCTGGATCTGCAGGCGCCGCGCAAACATGTCGACGATGCGCGCCAGCTTCGACAGGCCCAGCACTTTGCCGGTCGGAATATAGGCCACATGGGCCTTGCCGATAAAGGGCAGCAGGTGGTGTTCGCACAGCGAGTACAGCTCGATGTCCTTGAGGATCACCATCTCGTCATTGTCGGAGGCGAACAGCGCACCGTTGACGATTTCTTCGAGGTTTTGCGCGTAGCCATGACACAGGTATTGCATGGCTTTGGCGGCACGCTTGGGGGTGTCGAGCAGGCCTTCGCGTTCCGGGTCTTCACCCAGGCCTTTAAGGATCTCGCGATAGTGGTGGGGCAGGGATAAGGTCATATAACATCCTCACAAACGGCTTACTTGATATGCCGCCCACCGTTGACGGTCAGGGTGGTACCGGTGACGTAGGGGTTGTCCAGCAGGTAACGCAGACTCTGGTAGATCACTTCGGGCCCGGGCTCGATGCCCAGTGCCGACTTCGCCAGCACCTGGGTACGGTAGGCCGCGTCGTCGCCTTCGTTGAACATCACCATCGCCGGGGCGATGCCGTTGACTTTGATCAGCGGCGCAAACTGCGCGGCAAACGACAGCGTGAGGCTGTCGAGCCCGGCCTTGGTGGCGCAGTAGGCGATGTGCTGGCGGCTGCCCTTGCGCACCACATCATCGCTGATATGCACGATGTCGGCAGGTGAAGAGCGGTGCAGCAAGGGTGAACAATGCAGGTTGATCAGGTACGGCGCAAGCATGTGTACGCTGAACATGTCGGTAAAGGCACGGCTTTCGTCACCCGGGGTTTCGGCGATCCAGGCCGAGGCGTTATGGATGATCGCGCGCAGGCGTTGGGTGTGGCGCTGCAGCTCGGTGATAAACGCGAGAATCCCGGCTTCGCTGGAGAAGTCGGCAAACACGCCGATCGCGCCACGCTCGCGCAGGGCCTGCACGCCGGGGCGTTCGCTGCGATAGCTGAAAATCACCGAGTGGCCCTCGTCCAGCAGGCGTTCGGCACAATGCAGGCCGACGCGCTGGCCGGCGCCGGTGATCAGGATCGGGGCGTTCGTTGCAGTCATGGGAGGCTCAAGTCGCTGGCAGGCTCAAAGCATACCAGTGACGAGCCGCCCTGTACTCACGCCGCGGCTTCGCTGGCCTTGGCCCGTGGCGGCGAAGGGTGCAACCAGTTGGCCAGCAGGTGGGTCGAGAGTGGAATGAACAAGTAGACCATCAGTGGTGTGAGCGCCAGGGTGCTGACCAGAACGCGGCTGAACAGGTCCAGCCCGCTGAGCAGTGGCCCCAGGCCGAAGTTGAACAGCAACGACACCGGGAAAAACGCCAACCAGATCGCCACCGCCTGTTTCCAGCGCGGCGGCCGTGAACCTGCGGCACCGAACCAGCCATCGATGCCGCGCACGCGATGCTCGGACGGGTCGGCAAACAGCTCGCTGCCACGGCTCAGCCACGCGCTGCGTGACGCGGAAAATTCCCAGGCATGCAGGGTTTTTTCGTCGGCGAAACGGAAAATAATCTGAAATTCATCATCTAGGGGCGGCGGTGCGAGGACGCCGGAGCCCAGGTAGCCGGGGAAGTCAGTGGCCAGTCGCTCGCCTTCGCGTAGCCAGGCCATCAACTCTTCGTAGCGGCCCTTGGCCACGCGGCGCGCAACCATCAGGGTGACGGGTGAGGTAGACATTGTGTATCTCCAAATAGACGGGTGCGCTGAACCGGGTAGGTGGCACACAGACGACGCTGCGGGGGTGTTGCAGCGACGCTTTTTCGGTAAGCAAGGATTATTCCTGTTTTGCAGAAATACACCAGCGGCATCGGTCCGATAGGTACACACCTTGATATACATCTCGGTAAAAGCGTTAAATGGGACTCACTTTTAAACGGACGTTCATGACCTCTGATGCCCGAAATCACTGCACCTATTCGCGAATCCTCCGCCACCAGCCCTGCCGATTCCGATGAGTTGTTTCCGATTCGTGACGTTTCGAGATTGACGGGCATCAACCCGGTCACCCTGCGTGCCTGGGAGCGGCGTTACGGCCTGATTCAACCCACGCGCACCGAAAGTGGGCATCGCCTGTACTCCAAAGCCGATATTCAAACGGTTCATCGCATTGTCGATTGGATCGAACGTGGCGTGGCCGTGAGCAAAGTGGGCAAGATCCTCGCGCGTGACGATCAGCAGGCCGCTGCCGTGCGTGCCGAGGAAGGTGAATGGTCGCAATGGCAGGCGCGTTTGATGCTGGCCGTGAGTGCGTTCGATGATCGTCAACTCGAGCAGCTGTACAATCAGGTGATCGCCACCTACCCGCTCAACGTGGCGTTCCAGGACATCCTGATGCCTCTTTGGAACGACCTGTTGCGTCATCAGGGCCGCTTCGGCCAAGCCAGTGAATGGCTGTTCTTCGATAACTTCCTGCGGGTGCGGGCATTGCTGCGTTTGCACCTGGCGTGTGCGTCGGCGGCGCCACGGGTGTTGCTTGCGGCCATTCCCGGCGAGTGCCGCAAATTGGAGTTGCTGGTGGCGGGGCTGTTGATCGGTCGCGACGATCTGGCCGTGAAGGTGCTGGGGATGGGCCAGCCTTTCGATGAATTGACGCTGGTGTGTGAAAAGATGCAACCCGAGGCGCTGGTGCTCTTCTCCAATCACTCACACAATCAGGCGCTGGCGAGCCGCTTGAATCGCCTGGCGTTGACCCTGGATTGCCCGTTGTTTCTTGCCGGTGCGGCGTCGGACCTGGCCGAGGAAGACCTGGCAGGCTCCACCGTCGGTTGCCTGGGCAATGAAGGGCGCTTGATGCAATGCCGCTTGCAGCAATTTCTCCGCGGTAACCTGGATACCTGAAGTCAGGCGTGCATCTGTGGATGCATCAAGCGGTGCTGGTGCAGGATGAATTGACGCAGGCGCTCGGTTTCATCCGCATCGCCTTGGCCCAGGCGATAGGCAAACAAGCCCCGCGCGGTTTCCCGCTCCAGCGTGCCGCGTATCGCGATGCGTTCATAACCGGAAGGGCTGAACCACAGGGCAAAGGTTTTCGGCGCCTTGATCCGGCCACGAATTTCCACCAGCACGCCCTTGAACGACACCTCATGCACCCACAGCGCACTGGGGTTGCCCCTGACATTTTCCAGCGCCACCGGCGCTTCAAGTGCCAGGCGCCACGGACGAATCATCGGCCCGTCTTCAAAAATGCTCGGTACGCCCAGGCGTAAATGTACGGCATGAAACTCGTCTTCCTCCAAGTGCAGCGGGAAGGTGAGTTGCTGGTTATCGAAGTGCGCCTGGAGGGTGACGTGATCGTGGGCAGCCAGCCGCGTGAGCAAGTCGCGAAGCTGGGAACTGCCGTTGACGGTCAGGCTTGACGAGGTATCCCGCAGGTTGAGCTGGGGGTTGTGCTGCATGTTACGAATGAAATCCAACTCATCCTGAGTCAGAAGCGCGTCGCGTTGCATTGATCTTGCTCAATCGGGAGGGTGTTAAAACGCCATTATCCGCTCTAATGAGCGCATTTTCTAAGTTTTGTTAGATCCGCTCGTCGCCTTGACCGCTGCCAGCTCGGCCTTGACCTGCGCCAACTCCGCCTCCAATTGCGCGACGCGCTGCTGGGCCTTGACCTGCAAGGTCACGTCCTTTTGCACACCGACGAAATAGGTCTGCTTGTCGGCATGGTTGTACACCGTTGAAAGCGACAGTTCGTTCCAGAAATGGCTGCCGTCCTTGCGATAGTTGCGCAGGATTTCCCGGCAGGTACCGCCGTTGTCCAGTGCTTCACGAATGGCCATCAGCGCCGGTTGATCACGGTCGCCGGACTGCAGAAAGCGGCAGTCTTGGTACAGGACGTCGTCCAGGGTGTAGCCGGTCAGTCGCTCGAACGCCGGGTTGACGTAGATCAGCGGTTTGTCCTTGCCTTCCCGTTCGGCGACAACAATACCGTCGTTGGAAGCGTTGACGACCATTTGCAGCAGCTTGGCGTTAATCATTGCGCGGTCCCTGGCGTGTTCTTTAACTGGCAGTTTATGGCAAGTCTTGAATGTTGCACGGTGTGTGCCGAAATATTTGCCCCAACTGGTAATATCCCAGGCTTTCGCTCAATGACAGGATCAGATTGATGAAAGTCGCCATCCTTTCCGGCTCGGTGTACGGCACGGCTGAAGAAGTCGCCCGCCACGCTGCCGACATCCTTAACGCGGCCGGCTTCGAGGCCTGGCACAACCCGCGCGCGAGCCTGGCGGACGTGCTGGCCTTCGCCCCGCAGGCTTTGCTGGCGGTGACCTCCACCACCGGCATGGGAGAACTACCGGACAACCTGCAACCGCTGTATTCGAACATTCGCGACCAGTTGCCCGCGGCCTGGCGCGGTTTGCCGGGCGCGGTCATCGGCCTGGGCGACGCCAGCTACGGCGATACCTTCTGCGCCGGCGGTGAGCACATGCGTGAGCTGTTCAGCGAGTTGGGCGTGCGCGAAGTGCGGCCGATGCTGCGTCTGGACGCCAGCGAAAGCGTCAACCCGGAAACCGACGCCGAACCCTGGTTGGCCGAGCTGGTCACTGCACTGCGCGGCTGACCGGGAACTCCCGCAGCAACGCCAGCCAGGCCTGGGCGGCTTTCGACAGATAGGCGCCCTCACGCCAGATGAACGCAATGTCCCAGCGCAGGTAGTCGGGCGCCTTCAGCGTGAGGCGTACCACCCCGGGCCGCACCAGCCCACGGGCGACCACGCTGGGCAACAGCACCACGCCTTGACCGGCCGCGACCAGGGCCGCGAGAAAATCCGCCTGGCCGCTGCGGCCTCCTTCCTTCGGCGTAAAGCCCACCCGCTGACACGCCTGCAGCAAGCGGTCGTTCAAGACAAAGCTGCGCTGATACATCAGGAACGGAGTGTTCGCCAACTCCTCCAGGCGCACCTGGGCGTTCTGCGCCAAGGGATGGCTCATCGGCAGCAAGGCATCCAGCGGTTCATCGCAGAAGGCTTGCCAGGCGAATGCCGGGTCGCTGGGCTTCAAGCTGCCACCGACTTCCAGCTCGCCGCTCAAAATCGCCTGCTCGATACTGCGACTGCCACCCTCCAATAACTGGATGGTGACGTTCGGATAGCGCCGGCGGTACTCGGCGAACAGCTCGGCAAACAGCGTATCGCCGCCCAGCTGCGGCAAGCCCAGGCGCAACTCGCCACGGGTCAGGTGCTGCATATCATCCAGCTCACTGAGCAACTCGTGCTGCAGGCGCAGCATGGCTTCGGCGCGTTGTAGGACGACCTGGCCGGCGGCGGTCAGGCGGATCTGCGAGCCGATGCGATCGAGCAACGGTGTGCCCAGGCTGTGTTCCAGCTGTGCGACCTGTTTGCTCACGGCGGACTGGCTGATGTGCAGGGTTTTCCCGGCCTGGGTAAAACCGCCGCGGTGGATGACTTCGACAAAACTGCGCAGCTGTTTGAATTCCATGGGCACGATTCCAGTTTGGAATAGTTGGCAGTCTAACAATTCGCTGTGGGGATGGAAGGGGGCTCTCTAAAATGGAGGCCTACGAGGACCCAAAGCCCATGAAACGTTTCAGCTTCAAACGCGTCGGCCGTCTGCTGACTGAATTGGTCGTACTGCTGGCCATCTACCAGCTCGGTACTCAACTGGTGGCCTGGTTGGCGTGGCCCATCCCCGGTGGCGTGATGGGCCTGGGCCTGTTGCTGGCGACCTTCGCCACCGGCCTGGTCAAGCCGGCGGCCCTGCAATTGGGGGCGGGCGTGTTGATGGCGGAAATGTTGTTGTTCTTTATTCCGGCCTTGATGAGCCTGTTGGACTACGGCAGCCTGGTGCGCAATGACGGTTGGCGCATTCTGCTGGTGATCGGCTTCAGCACCCTGGCGGTCATGCTGGTGACGGCCTTCACCGTGGAAATAGTGTGTCGCTGGAAGGTGCGCCATGAAGCTTGAGCTGATGCCGGTGTTCTGGCTGGCCCTGACCCTGGGCGCCTATATCTTCAGCCGCTGGATCTACCGTCGGACCGGGCGCTACCTGTTGTCGCCGCTGATCCTGGTGCCCGCGCTGCTGCTCGCGGTGGCCGTGCCGATGCACACCGCCTATGCCGAATACGCCCGCGACACCCATTGGTTGATGCTGGTGCTGGGCCCGGTGACCGTGGCGTTTGCGGTGCCGATCTGGCAACAGCGACGTTTGCTGGCGCGGTATTGGTCGGCCTTGCTGCTGGGCATGGTGGCCGGCAGCGCGGCGTCCATCGGCACCTCGTTCGGTTTGGCCAAGGCGCTGGCGCTGGACAGTGCGGTGACGATGTCCCTGGTGCCGCGTTCAATCACCACACCGTTTGCCATGCCGATGTCTTCCGACCTGGGCGGTGTGCCGGAACTGACGGCCGTGTTCGTGATGTTCACCGGCGTGTTCGGCGCCTTGCTCGGTGGGGTGCTGCTCAAGTGGCTGCCGCTGCGCACCCCCTTGGCGCGCGGGGCATTGTTTGGGGTGGGCGCGCACGGCGCAGGCGTGAGCCGGGCCCATGAAGTGGGCGGTGAAGAGGGCTCTGTCGCGGGCCTGGTGATGGTGTTGACGGGGCTGCTCAACCTGTTTGCGGCGCCTTTGTTGGCGGCACTTCTCTGACGCGACTTGGACAGATTTAAACTATTCTCATGGCTGACTCGTGCGGCCATCAAGCTGGCTGCGAAGGCAACTACCTGCGCCACGACGTCTGACTACACTGACCTTTCACTTAAAAAATAATAAGAAAGTGCGTCAAGGAGGTCGTTGCCGTGAGCCTAGCCCCCGTTGTATCGCCACAGAATGTCAAAGATCAGGTCAGCGCCGCCGAATGGCAGACCCGCGTCGATCTGGCTGCGTGCTATCGCCTGGTCGCCCTGCACGGCTGGGATGATCTGATTTTCACGCATATTTCGGCCAAGGTGCCGGGCACCGATGATTTCCTGATCAACCCTTATGGGCTGATGTTCCACGAGATCACGGCGTCGAGCCTGGTCAAGGTTGACCAGGCCGGCAACAAGCGGATGGACAGCCCTTACGACATCAACCCGGCCGGCTACACCATCCACAGCGCCATCCACGAAGTGCGCCACGACGTGGTGTGCGTGCTGCATACCCATACGGCGGCGGGGGTTGCCGTGTCTGCGCAGAAGCAGGGCGTATTGCCCATCAGCCAGCAGTCCTTGTTCGTGTTGTCCAGCCTGGCCTATCACGCGTATGAAGGCGTGGCGCTGAATCACGAAGAAAAAGCGCGCTTGCAGGCCGACCTTGGCGAAAACAATTTTCTGATGCTGCACAACCATGGCCTGCTGACCTGCGGCGGGACGATTGCCGACACCTTCCTGATGATGTTCACCTTTCAGCGTGCCTGTGATATCCAAGTGCTTGCGCAAAACGGCGCGGCTGAATTGATCACCATCGACCCGCAGATTCTCGCTGGGGCCAGGGCGATGGTGGCGGCTGTCACAAAGAGCGCCCAAGGTATGGGAGGCGCGCTGGCCTGGCCGGCGTTGCTGCGTAAATTGGACCTGCAAGATCCGGGGTATAAAAATTGATGCCTCTCGCCGAGATTCCGCTCAGGGCCTGGCGCAAGTGCGGCCAGAGTTTCGTTTTCCGTGGCCGCACCATTCGGTATTGGGTGGCCGGGCAGGGCGAGCCGCTGCTGCTGATCCATGGCTTCCCGACCGCCAGTTGGGACTGGCATTACCTGTGGCAGCCCCTGGCCCAGCGCAATCTGGTGATCGCCTGCGACATGCTCGGGTTTGGCGATTCGGCCAAGCCGCTGGACCACGACTATTGCCTGTTGGAACAGGCCGATTTGCAACAGGCGCTGCTCGACCACCTGCGTGTGCGACAACCGGTGCATGTGCTGGCCCATGATTACGGGGACAGCGTCGCCCAGGAATTATTGGCGCGGCATCACGAGGGCGGTTTTCAGATGGCCAGTTGTGTGTTCCTCAATGGCGGGCTGTTCCCCGAAACCCATCGCCTGGTGCTGGTGCAGAAATTGCTGCTCAGCCCCTTGGGCTGGATGATCGGTCGCGCATTTGGGCGCAATGCCTTGTCCGACAGTTTCAGCCAGATTTTCGGCGCGCAGACCCGTCCCAGTGAGAGCGCCCTCGATGATTTCTGGAGTCTGATCAACTGCAATGACGGGCCGCGCATCCTGCATAAACTGATCAACTACATTCCCCAGCGCCGTCGCCTGCGTGAGCGTTGGGTGGGCGCCCTGCAGCGTGGCGACGTACCGCTGCGGGTGATCGACGGCGAGTTCGACCCGATTTCCGGCGCCCACATGGTCGAGCGTTACCGCCAGTTGGTGCCCCACGCCGACACGGTATTGCTGGCCAATATCGGCCACTACCCGCAGATCGAAGCGCCGGTGCAGGTGCTCAAGCATTACCTGGAGTTTCGACAGCGGATCGTGCAGGTGGCGCCGCGCATGGCCTATTCCTGAAACAGGCAATCATCCTTCAGCCTTATCGCGCACCATTCAGCCCTGGCCGTATTTATTGTGACCGCAGGCCCTGTGCCTGACACTCGACCCATTCCCATTGTCGCCATTGGAGTTCGGTATGAGTGAGTCAGTGCAGTTCCAGGATAAGGTCGTGATCGTCACCGGTGCCGGCGGCGGGTTGGGCCGGGCCCATGCGCTGCTGTTCGCCAGCCACGGGGCCAAAGTGCTGGTCAACGATCTCGGTGGTTCCACCCAGGGCGAAGGCGCCAATGCGTCGGCGGCCGACCGTGTGGTCGCACAAATCCGCGAGGCTGGCGGCATTGCCGAAGCCAACCATGATTCCGTCACCGATGGCGAGAAAATCGTACAGAACGCCCTGGACGCTTTCGGGCGTATCGACGTGGTGGTGAACAACGCCGGCATCCTGCGCGACAAGACTTTCCACAAAATGGACGACAGCGACTGGGACTTGGTTTACCGGGTGCATGTCGAAGGTGCTTACAAAGTCACCCGCGCCGCCTGGCCCCATCTGCGTGAGCAAAGCTATGGTCGGGTGATCTTCACTGCGTCCACGTCGGGCATCTACGGCAACTTCGGGCAGTCCAACTACGGCATGGCCAAGCTCGGCCTGTATGGCTTGACCCGCACCCTGGCGCTGGAAGGGCGCAAGAACAACATCCTGGTCAACGCCATCGCCCCCACCGGCGGCACACGCATGACTGAAGGTCTGATCCCGCCGCAGGTGTTCGAGCGCCTCAAGCCGGAACTGGTCAGCCCGCTGGTGGTGTACCTCGGCAGCGAGGCGTGCCAGGAAACCTCAGGCTTGTTTGAAGTGGGCGGCGGCTGGATCGGCAAGACCCGCTGGGAACGCAGCCTCGGCGTGGGCTTCGACCCGCAGGCCGGGTTCACGCCGGATGACGTGGCCGCGCACTGGCAACAGATCTGTGACTTCGACGGTGCGGTGCATCCCAAGGACACGATTGAGGCTTTGAAGGAGATGATGGCCAATTTGCAGAAGTTCAGCCTCTGATCATTGCTAGATGCACCATGAATACTGCGGGGCGCTGATGGCGCCCCGCTTTTTTTCAGGCATAAAAAAGGCCGCTGCAAAGCAGCGGCCGAAGTAAGACGTTGGATCAAGGAGCGACAGACTCAACGTCAGTGAACACTGGTAACAGATTGAATATATTAGCCAATCCGTCGAATTTCAGCTTTTCTCCCGAAGGTGGAAGCGGGCCATTTGCCCTGAAAGCCAGGCAAGAATAGAGGGTTGTAACAAAATGAGTAATAGCGGTTCGTGACAAGGACTGTTACTGATATGGAAACAGTTCCCTCGGCGCTATCCACCGGCCTGATAACCCGCCATCCACAGGCTGCATGCCCGTGCGCAGAGCCGCGCCAGAGCGGCTGTTAATCCTTTCGAGCGACAACACGAATACCTCCTTGGTGCGCTTATCGCTCCCGAAGGGCGGCAGTAGGGTGGGGCCTTCTGTCACTCACCGGGGAAGACGCATGACAAAAACAACAATGCGCGCCATCTTCACGCCGCAGGCGCTGGCCACTGCGGTTGCGTTGGGATGCTGTGCCCAGGCGCAGGCTGTTTCGTTCAACATCGGCGAGATCGAAGGGCAATTCGATTCCTCGCTGTCGGTCGGCGCCAGTTGGGGCATGCGCGATGCCGACAAGAAGCTGGTGGGCGTGTCCAATGGCGGCACGGGGCAGGCTTCCACCGGGGATGATGGGCGACTGAACTTCAAGAAGGGCGAGACCTTCTCCAAGATCTTCAAAGGCATCCACGACCTGGAACTCAAGTACGGCGACAGCGGCGTATTCGTGCGCGGCAAGTACTGGTACGACTTCGAGCTGCAGGACGAAGACCGCGAGTTCAAGCAGATCAGCAATCACCATCGCGACGAAGGCGCGCGCTCCTCCGGTTACGAGCTGCTGGATGCGTTCGTCTATCACAACTATTCCATCGCCGACCGGCCGGGCAACGTGCGCGTCGGCAAGCAGGTGGTGAGTTGGGGCGAGAGTACGTTTATCGGTAACTCCATCAACAGCATCAACCCCATCGACGTATCGGCCTTCCGTCGCCCCGGCGCCGAGATCAAGGAAGGGCTGATACCGGTCAATATGCTGTTCGCCTCCCAGAGCCTGACCAACCAACTGACGGTAGAAGGCTTCTACCAGTTGAACTGGGAAAACACCGTGCTGGATAACTGCGGCACGTTCTTTGGTGGCGACGTGGCGGCCCATGGTTGCAACGGTAACTACACGGTCGGCAGCCCGGCGATTGCGCCGTTGCAACCGGTGGCCGCAGCGTTCGGCCAGGGCTTTGAGGTCACGCGTGAAGGCGTCGTGGTGCAGCGCGCCAAGGACCGTGATGCCCGCGATGGCGGCCAGTTCGGCGCGGCCTTGCGCTGGCTGGGCGACGACACCGAGTACGGCCTGTACTTCATGAACTACCACAGCCGCACGCCGACCGTCGGCACCCTCACGGCCAACACCAACCTGGCCACCATCGGGAGCATCGTCAACACCGCCAACGCCATTGCGCCGGGCACCGGCTCGGCCCTGGCCCAAAGCACCATGCTTGGCCGTGGCCAGTACTATCTCGATTACCCGGAAGATATTCGCCTGTACGGTGCGAGCTTCTCCACCACCTTGCCCACCGGCACGGCCTGGACCGGGGAAATCAGTTACCGCCCGAATGCGCCGGTGCAACTCAATACCACTGACCTGACCCTGGCCCTGATCAACCCGATTGCCGGCAATACCGCGTCGCCGATCCGCAGCTCGTTTGGCGCCGACAACGCCGGTTACCGGCGCAAGGAAATCACCCAGATCCAGAGCACCATGACCCAGTTCTTCGACCAGGTCCTGGGTGCCGAACGCCTGACCCTGGTGGGTGAGGCCGCCTTCGTCCACGTCGGCGGGCTGGAAGCGAAAAGCAAACTGCGCTACGGCCGCGACTCGGTCTACGGCGCCTACGGTTTCGGTGGCGACACCGACGGTTTCGTCACGGCTAATTCCTGGGGTTATCGCGCCCGCGCCATCCTCGACTATAACAACGTGTTTGCCGGGGTGAACCTCAAGCCCAACCTGTCCTGGTCCCATGACGTCAACGGTTACGGCCCCAACGGCTTGTTCAACCAGGGGGCCAAGGCGATCAGCGTCGGTGTCGATGCGGACTACCGCAACACCTACACCGCCAGCCTGAACTACACCGACTTTTTTGGTGGCGACTACAACACCCTGACCGACCGCGACTTCCTCGCCCTCAGCGTCGGCGTGAACTTCTGATTTGGCTTAAAGAAGGACAAGACTCTATGCGTAAGTTGATTGCTGTGATGGCCCTGAGCGTGTTGGCCGCCAACGTCATGGCGGCCGTGTCGCCCGAAGAAGCCGCCAAGCTCGGCAGCAGCCTGACCCCGGTCGGCGCGGAAAAAGCCGGCAACGCCGACGGCTCGATCCCGGCCTGGACCGGTGGCATTCCGAAAAATGCCGGCGCGGTGGACAGCAAGGGCTTCCTCGCCGACCCGTTCGCCAGTGAAAAACCGCTGTTCGTGATCACCGCCGCGACGGTCGACAAGTACAAGGACAAACTCTCCGACGGCCAGGTGGCAATGTTCAAGCGCTACCCGGAGACCTACAAGATCCCGGTGTACCCGAGCCACCGCACGGTCAACCTGCCGCCGGATATCTACGAGTCGATCAAGCGCAGCGCGCTGAACGTGCATGCGATCAACGACGGCAACGGCCTGGAGAACTTCACCGGCAACCGCTACTACGCCTTCCCGATTCCCAAGAATGGCGTGGAGGTGTTGTGGAACCACATCACCCGTTACCACGGCGGTAACCTGCGGCGCATCATCACCCAGGCGACCCCGCAAACGAACGGCAGCTACACGCCGATCCGCTTTGAAGAAGAAGTCGCGGTGCCGCAGGCGATCCCGGACATCGACGCGGCCAAGGCCGCCAACGTGCTGAGTTTCTTCAAGCAATCGGTAACGGCCCCGGCGCGGTTGGCGGGCAACGTGCTGCTGGTCCACGAGACCCTCGACCAGGTCAAAGAACCGCGCCTGGCCTGGATCTACAACGCCGGCCAGCGCCGTGTGCGCCGGGCGCCGCAAGTGTCCTACGACGGTCCGGGCACCGCGTCCGACGGCCTGCGTACCACGGATAACTTCGACATGTTCTCCGGCGCCCCCGATCGCTATGACTGGAAGCTGGTGGGCAAGAAAGAGATGTACATCCCCTACAACAGCTACAAACTCGATTCGCCGAGCCTCAAGTACGACGACATCATCAAGGCCGGGCATATCAACCAGGACTTGACCCGCTATGAGCTGCACCGCGTGTGGGAAGTGGTCGGCACCGTCAAACCGAGCGAACGGCACATCTATGCCAAGCGCCACATATACATCGACGAAGACAGCTGGCAGGTCGCGCTGGTGGATCACTACGACGGCCGTGGCCAACTGTGGCGTGTCGCCGAAGGCCATGCGCAGTTCTACTACGACCACCAGGTGCCGGCCTACACCGTGGAAACCCTGTACGACCTCATCGCCGGACGTTACATCGCCCTGGGTATGAAGAACGAGGAGAAGAGCAGTTTTGTGTTCGGGTTTGCGGCCAAGGCGGCGGACTACACGCCAGCGGCGTTGAGGGCTTCGGGCGTGCGCTGATGCGTTGGGACGTGCGCTGATGCGTGTTTGAAATGCAATCCCAATGTGGGAGGGGGCAAGCCCCCTCCCACATTGGGTTTTGTGCATGGCAATTAATCACTCTGCTGAATACTTCTTCAAGAATCGCCGAGCACGGGGCTAGGGTAGGTGTCAGGTTGCATAACAATAAAAACGCAGGATGCAGCAATGACCGCCATGACACGCTGCCTGGACCGTCCTGGATTCATGCCCCGGCTGTCCGCCCATCATCTGTTGCGCCCGCGCCTGGCCGAGCCCTTGCTGGCGGCGCAGGCGCGGGTCAAGTTGCTCTGTGCTCCTGGCGGCAGTGGCAAGAGCGCGCTGCTCGCCGAGTGTGCCTTGCAGGCGCCAGCGGGTTGCCTGGTGTACTGGTTGCCGCTCAATGGCGTGGTGCTCAGCCCTGTGGATTTGTGCAGGCGCCTGGCGCACAACCTGGGCCTGGCGTTTACCGATGAAGCCACCTTGCTGCAGGATCTCGGCCGCTGGCAGACGGCGGCGTGGCTGTTTCTCGATGATTTCAGCCGCCTGCCCGCGCCCGAACTCGACGCTTTGCTCGACCGCCTGCTCACCGCCAGCCACCCTTCGCTGACCTGGTGGCTGGGCGCGCGGCGGCGTCCTGCGTGTAATTGGCCGCGACTGCTGCTCGACGATGAACTGCTGGAGTGCAGCGCGGCCGAGCTGATGTTCAGCGCCGAAGAAGTCCAGGCCCTGCTCGGCCAGGCGCCGGGTCACTGCGTCGAGCGCGTGATGCAGTTCAGCGCCGGTTGGTGCGCCGGGGTGCGCATCGCCTTGCTCGGCGACGGCCATCCAGAGAAAACCTTGCTCGACTACCTGCAACATGAGCTGTTCAGCACCTTGCCGGCAGAGCTGGTTGAAGCCTGGCGCGTGCTGGCGCATTTGCCGCGTTTTAATGTGGGTTTGTGTGAGCACCTGTTCGGCTTTGGCGATGGCGATCAGTACCTGCGGGACTTGCAGGCGCTCGGTGCATTTATCCAGCCCTGGGAAGATGACGCCGACTGGCTGCAAGTCTTCCCGCCGCTTGCGCAATTGATGCGTGATGAACCCTGGCCGGCCAAACGCTCCTGGCACCGACGGGCCTGCCAATGGTTCAGCGCCGAGCGTGACTGGCAAGCCGCGTTCGAGCAGGCGCTGCTGGCCGAAGAATACGAAGTGGCCGTCAGCCTGTTGCAGCACTTCAGCTTTGAAGACCTGTTCCGCCAGCAGAATGCCGCCCTGCTGTTGCGCCTGCATGAGCAGCATGGTGATGAGCTGATGCTCTGTTCCGCGCAGTTGGTGGGGCTGGTCACGGCCGCGTTGCTGTTCGCCGGGCGCTTCGAGCAGGCCGCGGTGTGCATCGGCCAACTGGCGCGTTTCGCCCCGCAACCGTCGGCGCCACAGCAACGCCTTCTGTTGGCGCGCTGGCAGGCGCAGTGGGGATGGTTGCTGCATCTGGCAGGCGATGCGCAAGGTTCTCGCGAGCATTTCTTCGAGGCCTTGCAGGCATTGCCCGACAGTGCGTGGACGTCACGCCTGATGTGCCTGTCGGGGCTGACCCAGCAGGCCTTGTTGCGCGGTGAGCTGGAGGCGGCCCAGGCCCTGAACCGCGAAGCGCTGTGCCTGGCGCGGGCCCATGGCTCGCTGTTGCTCGAGGCCCTGCTGGAGCTGGATCACGCGCAATTGCTCGAACAGCGTGGCGCACCGTATCGGGCGCAGAGCCTGTTGGAGCAGGTGCAGGCGATGTTGCTCAATCAGCGGCTGAAGGCTGGGCCGCTGGTCGGACGCATCGCCCTGCGGCGTGGGCATCTGGCGCTGTGCCAAGGCCAGGATGCCTTGGCTGCCGAGTGTTTCGACGCCGGTTTGACGATGTGTCTGCACAGCCAGGACAAGCGCGTGCTTTATGGTTTTCTCGGCCTGGCATTGCTCGCGGCCAACCGTGGCGATTACGCCCAGGCCTTTATCCAATTGCGCGAGGCCGAGCGTCTGATGCAGCAACGCCAGGTACCGGACACGGTATACCGCGCGGTGCTGTTGCTGGTCAGCGGGCACTTCTGGTTACAGCAGGGCCGCGCCGAACTGACGGAGGAAGCGATACGCCGGGTACTTCGCCATTTCCGTGGGCCAGGCGCCAAGCAGGCACCCCCGGCCACGCTGGAATTGATCCCGCGCCTTGAATACCTGTTGGTGTTGGCCGAGGTCAAACTGGGCGTCGCCGATCAACCGCTGGCGCGGCTTGACGCGCTGCTGGATGCCTCCCGCCAACGCGGCATGCTGTGCCTGGAAGCCGAATTGCACTTGGTGCTGGGGGAGGTGGCCTGGCAACTGGGCGAACCGGCGGTGGCGCGTCGAGCCTTGCAAAACGGCCTGGAACTGGCAGCGCGCTGCCAGGTGCCGCAGGCGGTTCGCGAACTGCGTTTACGCTCGCCCGGGCTGTTGAGTGAACTCGGCCTGGAGCCGCAGGCCTTGCCGACAGGCACGGCGGACAACCCGCTGAGCCAGCGCGAGCTGGAAGTGCTGCAACTGATCGCCCTCGGTAACTCCAACCTGGAAATCGCCAACCGGCTGTTTATCTCGCTGCACACCGTCAAGACCCATGCGCGGCGCATCCATAGCAAGCTCGGTGTGGAGCGGCGCACCCAGGCGGTGGCCAAGGCCAAGACGTTGGGCTTGATGGGTTAAGCGCAGAACGCCTGACGGTATTCGCCGGGTGTCGCGCCCATGGCCTGGCGAAAGCGATGGGTGAAGTGGCTGGCGCTGGAGAAGCCGCACATCAACGCGATATCACCCACGGGCAGGCTGCCACTGCGCAGCAGGCTCTGCGCGCGGGCCAGGCGCCGCGCCAACAGGTATTGATGGGGCGGCAGGCCGAAGCTCTGACGGAACATCCGCGCAAAATGGTATTCCGACAGCGCGCACATCCCGGCCAATTGACCAAGGCTGATGGGGTCGTCCAGGTGCTGCTCGATGTAGTCCACCAATAAGCGCCGTTGATGCGCCGCCAGCCCGCCTTTCAAGCGCAGCCCGTCGCGCGCGCCGACTTGGCTGAGCAGGGTGTGGCTGAGCATTTCATGGGCCAGGCTGCTGGTCAGCAGGCGTTCGGCGGGCTCGTGCCAGTTGAGGGCGATCAACTGGTGAAAGCGGCGCGCCTGGCTGGGGTCTTCGAGGAAGGTGCTTTCCTGCAACTGCAGCGCGCGCGGTTCGCGGTCGAGCAGGGTGATGCAGCCCAAGGCGAATTGCGCCTGGCTGAAATACACATGGGCCAGGCGGATGTCGCCGTTGATCACCCAGGCCGACTGATGCTCGGCCGGCAGGATGCACAACTTGTCGGGCCCGCCTTTGGTGCCCGGCTGGTCACGGCGAAAAGTGCCGGTGCCGCCGCCGATGTAGCAGGACAAGGTGTGATGGCCGGGCGCCTGGTAATCCTGGGAGTCGTGGTGGTTGCTCCACAGCGCCGCAGACAAGCCGTCACCGAGCTCGGCGCAGGCTTCGAGGCGAGCGTGGGGCGAGCGGTTGAGGGCTTGAAAGACTTGCAGGGATTCCAGCGTTGACATGGTGTGTACTCTCCGACGCCTTGCATCCTACTCCGAGCCGCTGGGGCTGTGAGCCCGCCGCGCGACAAAAGCGCAAGAATCTGCAAGTGCCGGTCAGGGGTTGAAGGTGACACTGTGGCTCAACCAGCGGAGCCTGTTATGAACCTTTTCCTGTATTTACTCACCGTGCTGATCTGGGGCACCACCTGGATCGCCCTCAAGTGGCAACTGGGCGTGGTGGCGATTCCTGTGTCGATCGTCTATCGCTTCGGCCTGGCGGCGCTGGTGTTGTTTGCGCTGTTGCTGCTCAGCCGCAAGTTGCAGGTGATGACCCGGCGCGGGCATTTGATCTGTCTGGCCCAGGGCTTGTGCCTGTTCTGCGTGAATTTCATGTGCTTTCTCACGGCCAGCCAGTGGATTCCCAGCGGGCTGGTGGCGGTGGTGTTTTCCACGGCGACGTTGTGGAATGCCCTGAATGCGCGGGTGTTTTTTGGCCAGCGGGTCGCGCGCAATGTGTTGATGGGCGGCGGGCTTGGTTTGTTGGGGTTGGGCCTGTTGTTCTGGCCGGAGCTGGCGGGGCACACCGCCAGCCCGCAGACCTTGCTCGGGCTGGGCCTGGCGTTGCTGGGGACGATGTGTTTTTCGGCTGGCAATATGCTTTCGAGTTTGCAGCAGAAGGCGGGGTTGCGGCCGTTGACTACCAATGCCTGGGGCATGGCGTATGGGGCCGTGATGTTGGCGACCTATTGTGTGGTGCGCGGGATTCCGTTCGAGATGGATTGGAGTGCGCGGTATGTCGGGGCGTTGGGGTACTTGGTGATTCCGGGGTCGGTGATTGGGTTTACGGCGTATCTGACGTTGGTGGGGCGGATGGGGCCTGAGCGGGCGGCGTATTGCACGGTGCTGTTTCCGGTGGTGGCGCTGAATGTGTCGGCGTTTGCCGAGGGGTATCAGTGGACTGCGCCGGCGTTGGCGGGGTTGGTGTTGGTGATGGTGGGGAATGTGTTGGTGTTTCGTAGGGGGAAGGTGGTTCAGGCGGGGAGCCCGGTGTTTAAGGCGAAGCAAGTCTGAGGTGGGAGGGGGGGTGTTTAAGGTGGGAGGGGGTTGCTTTAGGTGGGAGGGGGCTTGCCCCCGATAGTGGTGGGTCAGTCACTTATTTGTAGCTGAGCCACTGCTATCGGGGGCAAGCCCCCTCCCACATTTTTTTGCATTTCCAGCATTTCAGCATTTTCAGCATTTATTGGGTTTGAATGGGTTATTTGAGGCCTAGGCGTTTGGCCATGCGGCCTAGGTTGGCGCGGTCCAGGCCTAGTTCGCGGGCGGCGCTGGCCCAGTTGTGCTGGTGGCGTTCCAGACAGGCGTTGATCACTTGGCGCTGGTAGTGTTCGGTGGCCTGGCGCAGGTCGCCGCTGGCGATGGCGGCTACTTCGGGTGGGGGGTCGATCAGCGCTGCGCTGACGTCCGGTAGGTCCAGGTCGTGGGCGCTCAGGCTGAGAATCTTCGGACGTTCGCGACAGTTTCCCAGGGCTTTCAGTGCGCTGCGTCCGATCAAATGTTCCAGCTCGCGCACATTGCCCGGCCAGTTGTAGGCCAGTAATGCCGTCTGGGCGTCGCTGGTCAGGCGCAGGCTGCCCAGGCCCATGCGTGAACGGTTCTGTTCGAGAAAGAACCCGGCCAGCAGCAACACATCGCGGCCGCGTTCGCGCAGCGCTGGCACTTGCAGCGGGTAGACGCTGAGGCGGTGGTAGAAGTCGGCACGGTAGCGGCCGTTGCGCACCTCTTCAGCCAGGTCGCGGTTGGTGGCGGCGATCAGGCGCACGTCCACCTGATGTTCCTTGTCCGAGCCCAGGCGTTGCAGTTGGCCGCTTTGCAGGACGCGCAGCAGCTTGGCCTGCACCGTCAACGACAACTCGCCGACTTCATCCAGAAACAGCGTGCCGCCATTGGCCAGTTCGAACTTGCCGCGGCGCTCGTTCGACGCGCCGGTGAAGGCGCCGCGCACATGGCCGAACAGCTCGCTTTCCACCAGGGTTTCCGGCAGGGCGGCGCAGTTGAGGCTGATCAGCGGCTTGTCTGCACGGGACGACGCGGCGTGGATCGCCTGGGCCACCAGTTCCTTGCCGACCCCGGTTTCGCCGGTGATCAGCACGGTGAGGTCGCTGCCGCCCACCAGGCTGATCTCTTCTACCAGGCGTTTGTGGGGCTTGCTCTGGCCGATCATCTCTTTGTGTTGCTGGCCGCTGGCCTGGCGGTAGATTTCGGCGCGCTGGTGCTCGTCTTCGGCACGCAACGCCAGGCGCTCGATGCGTTCGGCGACGTTGACCGTGGCGGCGGCGAGGCTGGCGAAGGCCTGCAGCGCATCCAGTTCGACCCGTTCGAAACGCTCGGGGTCGAGGGCGTCCAGGGTCAGCAGGCCCCACGGTTGGTCATCGACAAACAGCGGGCAGCCCATGCAGTCGTGAATTTCGAGGTGCCCGTGCAGGCCGTCCACCAAGCCGTCGTAGGGATCGGGCAATTCACTGTCGCTGTCGAAACGCGTCGGGCTGGGGCTGCTGAGCAGCACGGCGAAACGCGGGTGTTCGCTGATCTTGAAGCGTCGGCCCAGGGTATCGGCGCTCAAGCCGTCCACGGCCAGCGGCACCAGCGACTCGCCGTCCAGGCGCAACAGCGCGGCGGCGTCGCACGGCAGCAGGGCGCGCATGGCGTGCAGCAGGCGGCGGTAACGCTCGCCTTCGGGCAGTTCACGGGACAGGTCGGCGACCAGGGGGAGCAGGGTGGTGAGCAGCGATTGCGCAGTCATAATGACTCCTTGTAGTCCTTATGACTATATTGCGTAGGAGTCATACTGACTATGTTTAATTTAACTGGTTGAAATTAAACGATTTATTAGTTGGCATGAATGCTGATTACCTCAAGGCAATCAGTAAAGAAGCCCAGGAGGCTCCATGCTTAGTGCCCAAGACCGTGCCATCGTCAAATCCACCGTGCCCCTGCTGGAAAGCGGCGGCGAAGCGCTGATCACCCATTTCTACCGCATGATGCTCTCCGAATACCCGGAGGTCCGCCCGCTGTTCAACCAGGCGCACCAGGCCAGCGGCGACCAGCCCCGCGCCCTGGCGAATGGCGTATTGATGTATGCGCGGCATATCGACCAGTTGGATCAACTGGGTGACCTGGTGGCGAAGATCATCAACAAACACGTGGCCTTGCAGATCCTGCCGGAACATTACCCGATCGTGGGGGCCTGCCTGTTGCGTGCGATTTCCGAAGTGCTGGGCAGCGAGATTGCCACCCCCGAGGTAATGAGCGCCTGGGGCGCGGCCTACGGCCAGTTGGCGGATATCCTGATCGGCGCCGAAGCCGCGATCTATGACGAGAAGGCCCAGGCGCCAGGCGGCTGGCGGGGTGCGCGGCCGTTCAAGCTGGTCAAGCGCGTGGAGGAAAGTGCCGAAATCACGTCCTTCTATTTCGCCCCGGTGGACAACGCCCCGATCCTCGCTGCTGCGCCCGGTCAGTACATTGGTATGACGCTGGTGCTCGATGGCGAAGAAGTGCGCCGCAACTATTCCTTGTCGGCCCTCAGCGATGCCGGCCAATACCGCATCAGCGTCAAGCGCGAAGCCGGTGGGCGGGTGTCCAACTACCTGCATGATCAACTGCAGGTCGGCGCGACGATCGACTTGTTCCCGCCAGCGGGCGAGTTCACCCTGGCGGCCAGCGATAAACCGCTGGTGCTGATCAGTGGCGGAGTGGGCATTACGCCAACACTGCCGATGCTCGAAGCGGCCCTGGCTACCCAGCGCCCGGTGCACTTTATCCACTGTGCGCGTAACGGCGGGGTGCATGCGTTTCGGGAGTGGGTCGATGCCCTGGCGGCCAAGCATCCGCAACTCAAGCGCTTCTACTGCTATGACGAGGACGATGGCGTGAGCCCGGCAGGCGACACCGTGGGGCTGCTGAGCCAGGAACAACTCGCGGCGTGGTTGCCCGAGCAGCGCGACCTGGATGCATACTTCCTCGGCCCTAAAGGTTTCATGGCCGCGATCAAGCGCCACCTCAAAGCCTTGGGCGTACCCGAAAAACAAAGCCGCTACGAATTCTTCGGCCCGGCCGCCGCCCTGGAATAATTTCTCCAGCGCAACACTGCTCAAAATGTGGGAGGGGGCTTGCCCCCGATAGCGGTGGATCAGTCAGCTTATCTGTGGCTGACACACTGCTATCGGGGTGTACGGACGGAGACATCCTTTACAAACGAGACCGGGGACATCCTTTACGTTTCTGGGTGCTGGATAGCCGGCTTGCACCGCTGTCTAGCCTACCCAGTGGATAGTTACATAGGTACATGTCCCACACGTTGTCGTCCACTTCTCGCAGTCCAACGGACTCTCCTACCAGTGACTCACTCAAAAAGATCATCCTGCCCCTCCACTTCATTGACCCGTCTGTTCTGACTTTGCGTACCTCCATATCCGCTCCATATTCGGCAGGAGGTACCCAGCCTGTATAGATCCTTGGCGATTTATCGTACAGATCGTTCGGCACCTTCATGTCTAACGCCTCGTGCGGCCGATCATGATTGAATTCCTGTCGAAATCGTTCAAACGCCAACTGCTGCTGGACCATATTGGCCTCTGGCGTCTTCAGTAACGCGGCCTTGAGTGAGCGATGCATACGCTCATGCCGCCCGTTCTGATCGGGTCGCCCCGGCTGAATACGCTCTGGGTAGATACCCAGCCGTATCCACCAGACGGCCAGACTGGAGAGCCTGCTGAGACCGGTTGAGGCGAAAGGTGAACCGTTGTCAGTCCGGATGACATCAGGCAGACCGTACTCGCGAAAAGCCCAGTCAAAACCCTCGCGGGCCCCAGCCACACTGGGCTGCGCACGACACAACAATATGAATCTGCTGGCCTGATCCGTGAGCGTCAGCGGGTAACAGCGTCGGCCATCCGCCATTAAAAAGTCGCCTTTGAAGTCAGCGGCCCACGTTTGATTGGGGAGATCTGCCGGGCGAAGTTTGACGGGGCCGGTAGGCGGGCGATTGCGCTTGCGCCGCTCTTGAACCAGTCCCGCTCGTTTGAGCCATTCCCCCGCCGTGCTGGGTGCCGGCCAATGACATTCCGGATAGCGATTGGAAAGGACCTTGACCAGCTTTTTGGGGCCCCAGTCATGGTGTTGATGCTTGAGCTCGATTAGAGCAGCAATATGCGCATCGCACGTTTGAAAAGGGCTTGAGAGTGGACGGCGTGAGGCGTCCTTGAGCCCGTCCAGGCCAGCAGTGGCATACCGTTGCAGCCACTTGTCCAAGGTCGGTCGACTAATGCCGTAGCTCAATGCCAGTTGACGTTTTGAATAGGCGCCGGACAGCCAGTCGCCTATCAATCTGACTTTTTGATCCATAGGGGACTCTCGATTCCATGACATGGCCAGTTACCTCCTGGCCATGATTAATACATGTAAACGATGTCTCCGGTTTCAAACGTAAAGGATGTCTCCGGTCTGTACCGGGGCAAGCCCCCTCCCACATTCAGCGCTCCATTCCTCCCGATTAATCCCCTGTTAACCCCTCTCTGTTTAAACCACTCTCTGTGTGTAAACTTGCGGCCATTGGCACAATCAAACAAAGGGATACGGAGATGAGTGACGAATTGCGTTTAGGCAGGGAACGGCGCTTTCTGGTGTTGCTGGGCATCATCTGCCTGGCGCTGATCGGCGGTGCGCTGTACATGCAGGTGGTGTTGGGCGAGGCGCCGTGCCCGCTGTGTATCCTGCAACGCTACGCCTTGCTGTTGATTGCGGTCTTTGCGTTTATCGGTGCAGCCATGCGCAGCAAAGGCGCGATCACGCTGTTTGAAGGCTTGGTGGTCCTCAGTGCCCTGGGCGGCGTGGCCGCTGCCGGCCACCATGTGTACACCCAGTTCTTCCCCGAGGTCAGTTGCGGCGTGGATGTGCTGCAACCGATCGTTGACGGCCTGCCCCTGGCGAAGGTGTTTCCACTGGTCTTCCAGGTCGATGGCTTCTGCAGCACGCCGTACCCGCCGGTGCTCGGCCTGTCACTGGCGCAATGGGCGCTGGTGGCGTTTGTGCTGACGGTGATCCTGGTGCCCCTGGGTATCTATCGTAATCGCCAACGCAAAGCCTGAGTCGTTCACTGAAACGCCCCGGTCCTTCTCAAGGGAAAGCCGGGGCGTTTTTGTTTGTAGGGATTAATGAAGGGACAGTGACGCGGGACAATTTTGGCGGTGTGCAGTGTGCGACATGTTGTCACACAGACGCAGTCGCAGGACGTTTCTGAGCCGCTGAACCGCCGCTTGAATTTGCCCCGCGTCGTCAATGTGTGCTGTCAGTTCATCGTTTGAGCGACACCGCGAATGGCGCGCCGTTCGAGGCTTTCGGTGATCTGTTAATGCCTTGTTTTATGGGGGCTTGGATCGGTTTTTCAGGCCCTTACAGGGGGTAAGGGGTGTGGCAGTTTGCCCTATAACACGGCATTTTTTGTGGTTTTTGTTGAGAATCCAACGCGATAAGATCGCGAACTTTTGCAAAATAGGTGAAGGATTATTGCTGTAAACGATAAAAATTATTTCTTTATAAGACATGGTTTATACATCGCTAGCTAACTACAATCGCCCGCACTGAATGTCCGGTGCTGTTCAATCTTTGAGCATTGGAGCGGTCGAGGGGCAGATGGATGGCTCTGTGCGACCCCAGGTTCCGGCAGCCTTTCAACTATCCGCACCAAATGGAATTGGTCTGTAACAAGGCCTTTAACCACGAAATCGAATAAGAACTCACCGCAGGTCCGTTAACCGTCCAATCAGGGCGCTCGGGCAGGCTCTTATTCAATCGAAGAGAAATGCCAACCCTTGGCAGGGTGAAGTGTTGGCGATCAAAACCCAACTGCATTGCGCAAGCTGCTTTAGAGGTCGTGAGATGAGTAAAAACAGGTACCCCCGATTACTAGGCTTTTTGCCGCTGCTTGGCATGATGTTAATGCTGGGAGGCTGCAAGTGGGCCTTGCTCGACCCCAAAGGACAGGTCGGTCTGGATGAACGCAACCTGATCATCACCGCCACCCTGCTGATGTTGCTGGTAGTGGTTCCTGTGATCATCATGACCTTCGCCTTCGCCTGGAAATACCGCGCGTCGAACACCAAGGCGACTTACGCGCCGAAGTGGTCGCACTCCACCAAGATTGAAATCGCGGTGTGGCTGGTTCCGATCCTCATCATCATTGCCCTGGGTTATGTGACCTACAAGTCCACCCACGCACTGGACCCGTACCGTCCGCTGGAATCCGACGCCAAGCCGATCAATATCGAAGTGGTCGCGCTGGATTGGAAGTGGCTGTTCATCTACCCGGACCTGGGTATCGCCACCGTCAACAAGATCGTGTTCCCGGAACATACCCCGGTTAACTTCAAGATCACCTCCGACACTGTGATGAACTCGTTCTTCATCCCAGGCCTGGGTGGCCAGATCTATGCGATGGCCGGCATGCAGACCAAGCTGCACCTGATGGCCAACCAGAAAGCTGAAATGGACGGCATCTCCGCCAACTATAGCGGCGCTGGCTTTACCGGCATGAAATTCAAAGCGATCTCGACGAGCCAGGAAGAATTCGACGCCTGGGTAGCCGAAGTCAAGGCCGCACCTAAACAGCTTGATCAAGCTGAATACGAAGCCCTTGCCAAACCAAGCCAGAACAACCCTGCCGCTTCGTACTCCGCGTACACGCCGGACCTGTTTCAGAAGATCGTCGACAAGTACGAAGGCATGAAACCAGGCAAGCCGGTCAAGCACGAGAAGAAAGAAGTGGCTGCGGTTGAAGGTTCTGACACGGGCTCGCATTCAACTGCTGGGGCAGAGGAGTAAACGATGTTTGGTAAATTAAGTTGGGATGCGGTCCCGTTCCACGAGCCGATCGTGATGGTGACCATCGCCATGATCGCGCTGGGTGGTCTGGCACTGTTTGCAGGTATCACTTACTTCAAGAAGTGGACCTACCTGTGGACCGAGTGGCTGACGTCGGTCGACCACAAGAAAATCGGTGTGATGTACATCATCGTTGCCATGGTCATGCTGCTGCGTGGTTTTGCCGACGCCATCATGATGCGTACCCAGTTGGCCATGGCCACCGAGGGTTCGCCGGGCTACCTGCCGCCTGAACACTATGACCAGATCTTCACCGCTCACGGTGTGATCATGATCATCTTCATGGCGATGCCTTTCTTCACCGGCCTGATGAACCTTGCAGTGCCGCTGCAGATCGGTGCCCGTGACGTTGCCTACCCGTTCCTGAACTCCCTGAGCTTCTGGCTGCTGGTATCCGGCGTTGTGCTGGTCAACGTGTCCCTGGGCGTCGGCGAATTCGCCAGGACCGGTTGGGTTGCTTATCCGCCGCTGTCGGGCCTGGCGTACAGTCCGGGCGTGGGTGTGGACTACTACATCTGGGCACTACAGCTATCAGGGCTCGGGACGACGCTGACGGGGGTCAACTTCCTGGCCACCGTGCTGAAAATGCGCGCGCCTGGCATGAAGATGATGGACATGCCGATCTTCACCTGGACCTGCACCTGGGCCAACGTGCTGATCGTGGCTTCGTTCCCGATCCTCACCGCTACCCTGGCACTGCTGTCGCTTGACCGTTACCTGGATTTCCACATTTTCACCAACGAACTTGGTGGCAATCCAATGATGTACGTGAACCTGTTCTGGGCATGGGGTCACCCTGAGGTGTACATCCTGATCCTGCCAGCGTTCGGTATCTTCTCCGAAGTGATCTCGACCTTTACCGGCAAGCGCCTGTTCGGTCACCACTCGATGGTCTACGCTTCCGGCGCGATCTCGGTACTGGGCTTCATGGTTTGGCTGCACCACTTCTTCACCATGGGTTCGGGGGCCAGCGTCAACGCCTTCTTCGGCCTGGCGACGATGCTGATTTCGATCCCGACGGGGGTGAAGCTATTCAACTGGCTGTTCACCATCTATCACGGTCGTCTGCGTATGACCAGCCAGGTTCTGTGGACCCTGGGCTTCATGGTGACCTTCGCCATCGGCGGCATGACCGGCGTACTGCTGGCCATCCCGGGTGCTGACTTCGTGCTGCACAACAGCCTGTTCGTGATCGCTCACTTCCACAACGTGATCATCGGCGGTGCGGTATTCGGTTACATCGCTGGTTTCAGCTACTTCTTCCCGAAAGCGTTCGGCTTCAAGCTGCACGAAGGCTGGGGCAAGGCAGCGTTCTGGTTCTGGATCTCGGGCTTCTTCGTCGCGTTCATGCCGCTCTATGCACTGGGCTTCATGGGCATGACCCGTCGTCTGAACGCTACCACCAACCCTGAGTGGGTGCCGTACCTGTACGTCGCCATGGTCGGTGCGCTGATGATCGCTGTGGGTATTGCCTGCCAGTTGATCCAGCTGTATGTCAGCGTGCGTGATCGTAAGCAGAACATGTGCGAATCGGGCGACCCATGGAACGGCCACACCCTGGAATGGTCGACTTCGTCGCCACCTCCGTTCTACAACTTCGCCGTGATTCCGACTGCGAACACCATCGATGCGTTCACCGAAGCCAAGGAAAACGGTACTGCGTACCAGCAGCCTAAGCACTACGAACCGATCCACATGCCAAACAACACCGCCACTGGCGTGGTGATTGGTGCGCTGTTGACCGTGTTCGGTTTCGCGATGATCTGGCACATCTGGTGGCTGGCAATCGTGAGCCTGGTGGGCACCATCGGCTACTTCATTGTCCACGCTGCACGTGATGATCAAGGCTACATGGTGCCGGTCGAAACGATCGAGCGCATCGAAGCCGAGCAGCACGCTCGCCTGGTGGCCGAGAAGAAGATCCCGGCCAACCGTGTAGAAACCTCGTTGGAACAGGCTTAAACCATGTCGAACTTAGTGACCAATGCTGGACACGCCCATGTCGATGACCATGGGCACGATGACCATCACCACGACTCGGGCCCGGTAACCGTTTTCGGTTTCTGGCTCTACCTGATGACCGACTGCATCTTGTTTGCGTCGATCTTCGCGGTGTACGCGGTACTGGTAAACAACGTAGCGGGTGGCCCGGCGGGCCACGACATCTTCGAACTGCCTTACGTGCTCGGCGAAACCGCCTTGCTGTTGTTCAGTTCGATCACCTACGGCTTCGCCATGTTGTCCTTCTACAAGGGCAACAAGCAGGGCGTACTGACCTGGTTGGGTCTGACCTTCCTGTTCGGCCTGGGCTTCATCGGCATGGAGATCAACGAGTTCCACCTGCTGATCTCCGAAGGCTTCGGCCCGCACCGCAGCGGCTTCCTGTCGGCGTTCTTCACGCTGGTGGGGACCCACGGTCTGCACGTGACGGCTGGCCTGATCTGGATGGCGGTGATGATGTATCAGGTCAATAAACACGGCCTGACCAACACCAACAAGACTCGCCTGAACTGCCTGAGCCTGTTCTGGCACTTCCTGGACGTGGTCTGGATCTGCGTATTCACCGTCGTCTACTTGATGGGGACTCTGTAATGGCTAATGCACACTCCCATGACAGCCATGATGCGAGCCACGGCAGCGTAAAAACTTACGCTATCGGCTTCATCCTGTCGGTCATCCTGACCCTGATCCCGTTCGGCCTGGTGATGTACCCAACCTTGCCGAAGTCGATCACCTTGATGATCGTCCTGGCGTTTGCGGTGATTCAGGTCTTGGTTCACCTGGTGTACTTCCTGCACCTGGACCGCTCCGAGGCTCAGCGCGAGAACGTGGTTGCGTTCGTGTTCGCAGGCCTGGTGATCGTTCTGCTGGTTGGTCTGTCGCTGTGGATCATGTTCAGCATCCACACGTTCATGATGGCGAAGTGAGGTAAGACCCGATGTCGCTTAAGCACTTTATCCAAATCACCAAACCGGGGATCATTTTCGGTAACGTGCTTTCTGTGGCTGGCGGCTTCTTCCTGGCCTCCAAGGGACATGTCGATCTGGCCATCTTCCTGGCAGCAATGATCGGCACGTCCCTGGTGGTAGCTTCCGGTTGTGTCTTCAACAACTGCATCGACCGCGACATCGATATCAAGATGGAACGCACCAAGAATCGCGTGCTGGTCCAGGGCCTTATCTCCCTGAAACTGGCACTGCTGTTCGCGACCGTCCTGGGTGTTGCCGGCGTGGTGTTGTTGTACAAGGTGGCCAATCCGTTGGCGGCGCTGTTTGCCGTGATCGGTTTTGTCATCTATGTCGGTCTCTACAGCCTGTACCTCAAGCGCAAGTCGGTTCACGGCACGCTGGTGGGCAGTCTGTCGGGGGCGATGCCGCCGGTGATTGGTTATGTGGCTGTGACCAATAGCTTCGACATGGCCGCGCTGGTGCTGCTGGTGATGTTCAGCCTGTGGCAGATGCCGCATTCCTATGCCATCGCGATCTTCCGTTTCAACGACTACCTGGCTGCGTCGATTCCGGTTCTGCCGGTCAAGCGTGGCATCCAGGTGGCCAAGAAACACATCCTGCTGTACATCCTGGCCTTCCTCGTGGCGACCTTGATGTTGACCTTCAGTGGCTACGCCGGCATGAGCTACCTTGCCGTCGCCGCCGCCATGGGCATGTACTGGTTGTATATGGCCTGGACCGGCTACAAGGCGGTGGACGACACCGTCTGGGCGCGCAAGCTGTTCGTGTTCTCGATCTTCACCATCACCGCGCTCAGCGTGATGATGTCCCTGGATTTCCAGGTGCCGAGAGAGCTGTTGCTGACTTACGCACCCTGAGTGGTTCCAAGCAATGAACAAGCCCCGCCTTCGTGAGAAGCGCGGGGCTTTTTCTTGGGCGCAGTTCCAGCGCAGTGTTTAACCCAACACAAAACCAATGTGGGTTCAGCGGTACTACTGCTGCACGATGCTGTATCCATCAAACGCCGTCTGCTGCTGCAACGCCGTGATCACGCTCTTGCGGCTCAACGGCTGTTCAGCGCCTGAGTTATCCACAAAGCTCTCAACCTCCAGCTCGGCGTCATCGCCGTCACCGACAAAGCTGAAACCCAGGAACTCGAACGCTTCACGGTCGACGTTGAGCTTCGAGCGCGGCGTGCGCAGCGGCAGGGTGACGCTGATGCCGTCCTTGCTGATCACAAACACTTCGGCTTCTTTCTTCGGACGAGCGGCCTTGCCCTTGCCGGCGCTTGGGTTGCTGATGGCCTGGTGGGACTGGTTCAGCACCTTGAGGGCCAGTCCATAGACCAGCTCCTGAAACTGCGGGTCGTCCTTGAAGCTGGACAGGATGCGGCTGATGGAAAACTTGCTGCTCAGGTCTTCCAGGACGATGTTGTCGGCGGCTTCGGCGTCCTTGAGCTGCTTGAGCTGGCCCATCAGGTCGTAGGCCTTGTCGTCATCGAAGGCGTCTTGGGCCTCGCGGATGGCCACACGCAGTTCGCGGATCTGGTCGCTTTCCTTGGAGGTATGGAACGCGTCCAGCACCATCTCGCTGATGATCTTGGCCGCTGGCACATGCTGTGAAAGATTGATGGCGTTTTCGTATTCAGCTTTGGATTGCAAGGCGACTACGGACTCTTCGGCGGATTCTGCGGTGTAGGAATCGGACATTGAAATTTCACTACTTCAGTAAACAGGGACAAAAAAGCGTCGCGCATTTTCGGCGGGGAGGGGGGGCAGGTCAAGGCAGCACAATGCCCTTATTGCGACGCAAAGCGGCCAGCGCCCGCTGCAGCGTGATTGCCCGCCCGCAAAACAGACCTACGGTCAAACCGGATGCGCCACCGCCCGCGCCAGCTCGCCTTTGTCCATCGATTTAGTGCTGTGCCGGTAAACCCGTTACAACACAGAGGTCTGATGAACCTATAAAAACGAACACAGACCTGCGTCGAGGGGCCCTCCCCGCGCCAGGTTAATGAAGGCCTAATGCAATGGGGCATTCTCTGTCATGCCCGGCCGATCTGCTTGCCGCGCCGCACGCACCGGCACCTGCAAACTAAGGAATTGCTGCCCGACAGCGGCGGCAAGCCGGTGGATGCGCGTTATTAGCCCAGTTGCTTGAGGCACGCCTGGAGGATGTCCAGGCCTTCCTCCAACACCGCTGGCTCAGTGGTCAGCGGCGCCAGTAAACGGACGATGTGCCGCGACTTGCCGCTGGGCATCAGCAGCAAGCCGGCGTCCCGCGCCAGGCTCAGCAATTGGCTCAGTTGCTGGGGCGCGGGCGTGCCGTCGGCGTGGGCCAACTCGATGCCACGCATGGCGCCGACGCCGGTCAGTCGGCCCAGGTAAGGCGACAGGCGTTGCGCGCGCCAGGTTTCGTAGCGGCGCAGGATGGCCTCTTCCTGCTGCGATCCCCAGGCCTGCAACTGTGCATCCGTCATCACCTCAAGGGTGGCCAACGCCGCCGCGCAGGCGATGGGATTGCCGGAGTAAGTGCCGCCCAGACCGCCTTTGGGCAGGTTGTCGAGTAATGCCTTGCGCCCCACCACGGCGCCCAACGGCACACCGCCGGCGATGCTTTTGCCGAGCAGGATCAGGTCCGGTTCTATGCCCAGGCGCGAGAAGGCAAAACGCTGGCCGGTGCGGCCGAAACCGGACTGGATTTCATCGGCGATCAGCAGGATGTTTTTCTCATCGCAGAAACGGCGCAGGGCCTGGGCAAACTCGATGTCCAGCGCGAGGAAACCGCCTTCGCCCTGCACCGGCTCAATGATGAAACAGGCCACGTCGTTGACGTCGATTTCCACACTGAACAAGCGGTCCATGGCCTTCAGCGCTTCGGCGCAGGTCACGCCGTTGTCTGCGCTCGGGTAGGGCAGGTGATACACCGGGCCCGGCAGGACACCGACTTTTTGCTTGTAGGGCGCCACCTTGCCATTCAGGTTGAGGGTGGCAAGCGTGCGGCCGTGGAACGCGCCGTCGAACGCAATCACTGCAGTGCGGCCGGTGGCGCCGCGCACGATCTTCAAGGCGTTTTCAGCGGCTTCCGCGCCGCTGTTGGTGAGCATGCCGCTGACCGGGTAGTCCACCGGGATAAACGCACTAAGACGATCCATCAGCTCGATGTAAGGCCTATGCGGTGCGGCGTTGAAGGCATAGTGAGTCAGTTGGGTTGCCTGCTGGCGAATCGCCTCGACCACTGCCGGGTGGCAATGCCCGAGGTTGAGCACGCCGATGCCGCCGACAAAGTCGATGTAGCGCTTGCCCGTGGTGTCCCAGACCTCGGCGTTCTTGCCGTGGCTGAGGCTGATGGGGTGAACGATGGAAATCGACTGGCTGATGGTTTCGCGGCTCATGAATCTCGGACTCGGCAGTGGCGGGCTTCTTTTTATCTAAGCCGCGAGCCAGGCTGTGCCGCAAACGAAATAAAGTCGCCGGGTCATTCCAAATCGGAAGGAGCGGTTGCCAGCAGGTCGTTCGGGGCAACAACCCCCGCGCATTTATTCCGAGGCGACATCCTTCCCCGCTGCCTTGGAGCGATACAGCGCCTGATCGGCCCGCGCCATCAGCGCGGCGGGGGCTTCACCCGCAAGACGCTCCACCACCCCCAGGCTCAGGGTCACTTTGAAGTCACCCACCGCAGGCATCTCGGTCATTTTTTGGCGAATGCGCTCGGCCAGGGCTTTCGCTGTCTTCAGGGGGCTTTTGGGCAGCACCACCACAAACTCATCGCCACCCCAGCGCGCCAGCAAGTCACCGGGGCGCACGCAGGATTCCAGTCTCTCCACGACGCTCACCAGGGTCTTGTCGCCGACGCCGTGGCCGTGTCGATCATTGATCGGCTTGAAATCATCGATATCCATGGCGAGCAGCGCCAACGGCAGGCGGAAGCGTTCGGCGCGGTCGCATTCTTCCAGCAGCACTTTCTCCAGGCGATAACGGTTGGCCACGCAGGTCAGGGCGTCACGCTCGGCCAAGGAGCGGTTTTCGTCCAGTTGCAATTGCAGTTGCTGATTGACCCGTGACAACTCGCGTGTGCGTTCGGCAACCAAGGCTTCAAGCGATTGGTTACGCCGTTCGAGCTGTTCGATGGAGCATTTGCGCGTATTAATGTCGCGGTGGGCGCCGACCATGCGCGCCACCGAGCCGTCGAGGTTACGCGCAACCACATAGCCGCGGTCTTCGATCCACAGGTAACTGCCGTCTTTTTTGCGGCAGCGGTATTCGGTCTGGTAATGGGGCGAGCGACGGTTGATGTAGTCATCGAACAGCGTCATCACCCGGAGGTAGTCGTCGGGGTGGATGATGTTCTCCCAGGTGAACACGCTGTTCTCCAGGGAGTGGCTGGGGTAGCCGAGCATTTCGTACCAGCCCGGGTTGCGGTAAACGAAACCCGTATTCGCATTCCAGTCCCAGACCCCGTCGCTGACCAGTTCCATGACAGCATGCAACATGTCGGCATTGAGGTCGTTTGACGGTTTATTGCCGGCTGTATCGTCCATGTGCGCGCTTCCCTGCGTGGGCCCCAAGGCCGGTGAAATTGACGCCGATACTCCGTGGCTGGCGCTACTGTACAACGTGACTTGCACGCTTTGAATAGAGCGACTGTGCAGCTGTCGAGGTGTGGCGATGGGCCATTATTTCGGCGCCCGCATCTTCGTCGGTGCCTTCCCATTGGCGTTGTGCTGGTAAATGGCCTCGGGTTGGCCTTGCGCGTTGAAAAACACCTGGCCGATCCCCGCCGAGTTCCACAAGCGCTCACCGGCTTGCGCGTGTTCCGGGATATGCGGCACCACCTGCATGGTGCGGCGGCGGGTGAACCAGTTGAGCGGAGAACGCGGCGAGTAGAGCCAGCGGTTGAGGCGGTCGAACCATTCCAGCAGGCGCGGTGGGAATTCGTTCTTGATGCCGCTGCTGGTGATCTGCCAGAGCTTGGGGCCGGCGTTGCGATGGCGGATCAGTACTTCGTAGACGAACGAATAGTGTACGTCGCCCGAGAGGATGACGTAGTTACCCGGCGTGCGGGAGTGGCGGAAGATATTCAGGATCACCTCGGCGGCGCCGCGATGCGCCATCCAGTTTTCGGCGTCCACCAGCAGCGGGTAACCGCACCCACTGAAGACTTTTTGCACGGTCTCGATCAGCTTGACGCCAAAGATCGGCGCGGGGGAGACGATGATCGCGCACGGGTGGTCCAGCAGTTCCTGTTGCAGTTCGCTCAAGGCTTCCCAGTCCAGCAGGCCGGATGGTTGTTTGAGGTTGAATTCGCTGCGCCAGCGCCGGGTTCGGGTGTCGAGTACGACCAGCGCGGGGGTGGTCGGCAGGACGTAATGCCACTGTTGGAAGGCCAGCAACGTGTCGAGCAGTTGATCCTGCGCACTCGCGTTCAGGTGGTTGTGCTGTGCCTGGGCGACAAGTGCCTGGGTCTGCTTGATCAACGGGCCAAATGCATCCGGTTGGTTACCCCAGCCTTGGCACAACAGGTAAGCCAGCAACGCGTTGCCGATGATGCGTTTGGAGAACGGATGGCCGTAGGCGGTTTCTTCCCACTGGGCGCTGAGGTTCCAGTCGTCGGTGATGTCGTGATCGTCGAAGATCATCAGCGTGGGCAGATGGGCGAACACCCGCGCGACGCCGGGCAGGCCATCGCGGAAGCGATCGATCTGCACCTGCTCACGGGCATACCGCGGTTGCGCGTCGGCGCTCAGTTGCGGCGGCTGCGGCGCGATCAGTGTCCAGGGGGTGGGGGACCAGACCAGCAGATACATGGCAATGACTTCGGCGAAGGTCACCAAGTGATTGTCGGCGGTGCTGCTGGTGAAAATCGGCTTCTTCACGCCGCCAAAAAAGCGTTCGCGCAGGGTCTCGTTGCTGTCCAGCGCGGGGAGCAGTTCGGCCCGCTGGTAATAACTGGCGCGATGCCCGTAGAGGCTGGCGCTGTCGTCCACCACGGCGCCGTCCAGGTATTCGTCGAACAGCCCCAGGCGCGTGATCAGCCCATGAATCGCCCGCAGCATCGGCCCGGCGACATCGTCGGCGTACACCTGGTCGCCGCTCATCATCAACAACGCCGGGCGTTGCGCTGGGGTTTGTGCGTCGGCCAGCAGGCGGTCGACGCACAGCAAGCCTTCGTCCGCCGGGTGGTGGGGCTTGCGGCAGGAGCCGTGGACCAATTGATGAATACGGCTATGCAGCACGAAACTCGGCGATTGCGCGTCGCAATAGAGCAGGTGCGGTGCCCATTGGCCGATGCCGCGCCCGTCGATCAGCAGGTCATAGCCGATCACCGCGTCCTGGGGCAGAGCCTCGTCCAACGCAACGTCGATCAAGTGGATAAAGGCCTGGCGCCCCACCGGCACGATTTGGCACTGGCCTTGGTCCAGCGAGATATCGCGGGTCTGCTCGGCGACGTGCAGCCTGAGGGTCAACGGCAGTTCCCTGGTCCCCACCAGCCACATCACCAGGCGCTGGGGTTCAAGGCGCCGCAGCAGCGGGCCAGCGAGGACGTCGGGCAAGGTGCCGGCGTGAGGCATAGGGTTGAAAGCTCTGTGCAAGGTGGTTGCGAAGGTTAACCCGGGGGATGTCAGTATTTTGTTAAGGTCGGGTGGATCGAAAGGTGGAAGAGACTGCAGGGTTGCAGCCTCTCTGTTTGACGACTTAGATGACGTTTCCACTGCCCAAGCTGTCCAGGCCGTTCGAGCGGTTGTCCTTCTTTGGCGGCCGCTCACCACTGAAATCAATGGTCGACCCCAGAGAGGGCGTTTTCGGGCGAGGAGGGTTTTTTTCTGGCGTGTTCAAGTAGGTCTGCAAAAGGGTGTTTTCGAAACTCAGATGACTGGAAAAAATATCCATCACGGTACCCTCTGTAAGTTCAGTTCGCGTCGAAGGCTGTCGACGCGGACCGAAACTACAGAGCGCGGGAAGCCTGAGCTATAAACAAATCGCGTCAAAACGAGACGACACAGGTGTGGGCATTGTCATTCACCTTGGGCACCCTAAATCGGAACTCACGGCTGCGGCCCTGCTCACTTTTCGCGACGATTTTTCCGGCACCTAACCGCCGCCGGGTCTTCGGCGAAGTGATGTCGCGAAGCTATTAATGCACCGACGCTCCCTGCTGGGTCAGTGCGGTTTGTACGCATTCGAGCAGATGGTCGGTACTCCACGGCTTGGGCAGGAACCGTACCGATCCCCCCAACTGCGCCGCCAGCCTGGTGTTGCCGGACGTCAGCACCACCGGCACCGCTGGCCAACGATGGGCCACCACTCGACTCAGGTCATAGCCGTTGAGCAATCCAGGCATCTGGATATCACTCACAATCAGGTCCACCGGGTCATCGGCCCGCTCCAGGTAAATCATTCCTTCATCCGCCGAAGGAAACGAGGTGACATGCGCACCGAAATCCTCCAGAACGTCGACCATTAACGCGCGAATGATTTCGTCGTCTTCCAGCACTAAAATCGATGGCTGAGCCATGATCCTTACTCCACCATCAGGGTTCAGTAGGGTGGAGTGGGGCGCAGCGCATTAGGTTCGATCAGATATGCCTGGAACGATGGATGGTCGTTCTGAGGGACCCGGTTGCGTATTGACCGGGTGCTGCTGCACGATACCGGCGCTTTTCAACCAACCACCGGCCTGCTTCCCACAGGCCGTGACACAAGGCCGTCAACCGTGAGCACTCGGCCGCGCAGATCGACCAGGATGACCCGTGGTTCAGTGCGCTGGCACCGGTGGTGACGGCATGGACCGAAGCGGTGATCTGGATGGGCATGCGCTCCTGACAAACCGGCATAATCACCCGTATCACCCGATGTGGAGCCCTTATGAAATACCGCGCCTTACTGACCTTCGCCCTGATCCTCAACACTGGCGCGGCCTGCGCCGCCGGCGATGCCGAAGCGGGCGGCAAGCTCTTCGCCAAAACCTGCGGCGGCTGCCATAACATCGGCGAGGGCGCGCGCGGCGGCTTTGGCCCCGAACTCAACGGCATCATCGGCAGGCCTGCCGGCACTACCGCCGACTATCAGTATTCGGATGCGATGAAAAACTCCGGGGTGGTCTGGACCCGAGAAAAACTCGCGGCCTATATCGAGGCGCCGAAGAAGGTAGTGAGCGGCACGCGCATGATCTTCTGGGGCATCAGCGATCAGGAAAAGATCGACAACATCCTGGCGTACCTGGAGACGTTTCAACCCCAGTGATTCTGACCTCATGTGGGAGTGAGCCCCACATGAAACCTGCGTCGTTCTGAAGTTCCTATACCTAACCGCCCAGCTTCCTATTCGGCTGCGGAACATTCCGCACAAACACCGGCCCAGTTAGCACTTACTTTCACACCAATAAGGACATCCCCTGTGAGGGTGTGTGAGTTATACCCTGCAGCCAAAACTGACAGGCAAGTAGGACCGTTCTGATTTCTATCCGATCCCCTCTTAAGCAGCAAAGCGTTTGCTACGGTCGCGAAAAAAACGCGAAGGAAATGCTGAATGCTGACATTCAATACCCTATGGAAAAACCATCCGGAAATCTTCGGAGACGCCGCCCCGTGCCGAACCAACGGCGCGAAAAATTTTAGTGATCAATGCGCGATCAACCTAGGCGTGGCATTGCGCAGGTCTGGTGCCGACCTGAGCGGATTCAGAGGGGTGCGCTATTGTTGGCAGCACCCCAAAAGTGAAGGTCATGTGCTGGCTGCAGAGGAAATGGCCAAGGCATTAAGTCGCGCCAATATCCCCGGTATACAGCCCGTAAAGAAGATAAAGCCTGAAGACTTTGAGGATATGTTGGTCGGGCAGCAAGGCATCATCTTCTTCAAGGATTTTTGGCGCCGGGGCAATGAAACGTTCGGTAACCGTAGTGGTGACCACATTGATTTATGGAATGGGCGGCGATTGACGGATTGGCTGAGCTACCCGCGAATTCAGTTAGGGTTCTCGATCGAAGGGACGTTCTCGGATTATCACCAGTCAAGGGAGATTTGGTTTTGGAGCGTTATATGAAGGTCTGTAAGGGGGTTGTGTTTGTAGTTTTGGTAGTCGCCGTGGCTGTTGGGGTGTTCAACGGGGTGGTGGTGGCGGTGTCGGCGTACTTTGGGCCGTTCTATGAAGGAGATGCGGAGCAGACTCGGAATTTTGGGATTTGGTTGGTGGGGAATGGCGTCACTGTTGTGGGGGCGGTTGTGGGTGGGGTGGTTTGGTATTGCAGGTATTTGCGGAGGCCGCGGGGCTGATGGCCTGCGCCCATATTTGACGGTGTGCATCCATTGAATCAGGCGTGCCTGCAGTAAAAAAGACCTTGGGACGCCAAGGTCTTTTTTTGCCCGCTGATCAGGTCAGCAGGTACTTGGAAATCCAGAGCGAAAATCCCGGAGGTTTCCACGCAATAGAACACGCTGTTTTTGTACGGCCGCAAGATGAAGTCGATCACGTGCCTGTCCTGTGTATGACGTTTTGCTCGCAGATCTGTATCTAACGCGCTCATGTCGCACGCCCTACCATGGCGCTCGACACGACAACGTCGCCGACAACACCCTCATTCAGGAGCTGCACGATGCCCGAACTGTCCAACTGGTTTGCCTATGGCCTGATCTCACTGGGCATGGTGCTGACGCCCGGGCCGAACATGATTTACCTCATTTCCCGCTCGATTTGCCAGGGGCGCACGGCCGGTTTGATTTCCCTGGGCGGGGTTGCGTTGGGTTTTATCGTTTACATGCTGTGCGCGGCGTTGGGTATCACCGCCTTGGTCATGGCGGTTCCCTTGGCCTACGACGCGCTGCGACTCGGTGGTGCGTTGTATCTGGTCTACCTGGCCTGGCAGGCGGTCAAGCCGGGGGGGCGTTCGCCTTTTCAGGTGCGGGACTTGCCCCAGGATAGCCCGCGCAAGCTGTTCATGATGGGCTTTGTGACCAACCTGCTGAACCCTAAAGTCGCGGTGATGTACCTGTCGTTGCTGCCGCAGTTCATCGACCCGAACGGCCACGGCAGCGTGTTGACGCAATCGTTGGTGCTGGGTTTTACGCAGATTTTCATTAGCGTGGGCGTCAACGCAATGATTGCCATGATGGCGGGCTCCATCGCGGTGTTCTTCGTCACCCGGCCCGGTTGGCAGGTGGCGCAGCGCTGGCTGATGGGCTCGGTGCTGATGGGCTTGGCCGTGCGTATGGCAGTTGAAGGGCGGCGGTAATCGGGCATGCGCTATTGACGCTGGCCGGCACGCTGATCACCGATTCACTGGATGTCTTTCAAATAGTCCTTGAGGGTGGTTAGCGGCGCGGGCAGTGCATCGAGTTGACGGACGTTTTGCACGTCAGTCGCCAACCGCCGCAATTCCCGCCCCAGTACCGTATGGGCGCCGCCCACTGTATCCAGCGCTTGCACCGCACACGCCTCGATCTTGAGTTGAATCGCAGGCAGATCCCCCCGTCGCACCAATAACCCAAACACTTCCCGCTCGTACCCGTCCATCACCAGATCGTCACGCAAAACCGGGCTGCCGCCGTCGGTCTCGTGCACCAGTTTCAGTGCGAAGAGCGCAACCGCTTCCAGCGTCAATTCCATGGTCTCGCTTCCTCAGGCTTGGGTGGGGAGGGCGATGATCACTGTTCTGCGTCGGAAAAAAAAGACCCACGCGTCAGCGCTCCAGGATCAGTTCCACGCGGCGGTTGCGGGCGCGGCCTTCGGCGAGGGCGTTGTCGGCCAGGGGACGGGTGTCGGCATAGCCGATGGCGGCGAGGCGGTTGGGCTGGATGCCGTTGCTTTGCAAGTAGCGGACTACGCTGCCGGCGCGGGCGCCGGAGAGCTCCCAGTTGGAGGGGAAGCGCGAGTTGCGGATGTCTTGGGGGTCGGTATGGCCGGCGACGATGATTTTGTGCGGCACGCTGTCGAGTACAGGGATCAGCTTGCGCAGCACGGCGAGGCCGCCCAGGCTGAGGTCGGACTGGCCGGAAGGGAACAGGATTTCGCTGCTGATCCGAAAGCTCACACTGCTGTCGTTGGTGACCACTTCGATGTCATTGCCCAGCTTGTCCAGTGGCAGTTCGTTGAGCAGGTCTTGCGTCGTGGGCTTGGGCGGCTCGGGCTCAACCACAGTGACGGGCTCGGGCTCGGGCTCAACGGCGACGACGGGTTCGGGCTCAGCTTCCACCACGGGTGCCGGCGCCTGATGTACCCGCAACAACGCGCCCGGCGGGTCTATCGAGGTCAGGCTTTTTGCACTAAAAACGGGGGCTACAGTGAGCTTGGCACTGTGCCGCGCAAGCTCATGGCTCTTGCCGGCCAACGCCAGCATGGCCATGGTCATCACCAGCAGCAGGGTCATCATGTCCAGGTAGGTCATCATCCAGGTTTCGCCACCTGGATCTTCTACGGGCAGCGTGCCGCTGGCGATCGCGGCAGCCTGGTTGCGGGTGATGGCTGTCATGCCCGGGTTTTCCACTTCAGCGCAATCAGGGTGCGCGCCGGGCGCAACGGTTCCTCGCGCAAGTCGTTCTGGTAGTGGGCCACGAACGACTTCAAGGTTTCACGCATCAGCCCTGGGCTGCGTTTGTTGGCCATCATCGCCACGCCTTGCAGCACCATGTTCATCACCACCACGCGCTGTTCGGTGCGGCGTTCCAGTTTCACCGCCACCGGTTTGCACAGCAGGTTGGCCAGCAACACGCCGTAGAGCGTGGTCATCAGGCCCACGGCCATTTGTCGGCCGATGGTCACCATGTCACCGTCGCCCAGCACGAACATCAGGTTCACCAGCCCCACCAGGGTACCGAGCATGCCGAAGGCCGGCGCATAGCTGGCCATGACCCGGAACAGCTGGGCCTCGGCGTGTTCCTTGGCACGCAGCCGCGCGATGCGCCACTGCAGCAGGTCGAGGATGTCGTCCAGTGGTGTCTTGTCGATCACCAGTTGCACGCCGGAGCGCAGGAAGGGGTTCTTCACCCGGTCGAGGACGTCCTCCACCGCGCGCAGGTCGCCGTCGATCCACAGGCGCGACAGGCTCACCAGTTCGTCGATGTCTTCCTGGGTGTATTCGCGCTCGTGACGCACCACGGTCTTGATCAGGCTGAAGATGTGCAGCACTTCGCGCAGCGGGTAGCTGATGAAGGTCGCGGCAAAGGTGCCGACCACCACAATGCCGAGGGCCGGCAGGTCAATGAACAAGCCGGGTTGTTGCGCGCTGAACATGAGCAGCACCGCCAGCAGTAGCAGGCTGGCGAGCATGCCGATCAGGGTTGAGGGGTTCATGCAGCACTCCTGTTGTGGGCCAAGGCAGGCTTTATAACGCGGTGGGTGCTGATTCAAATCGGCTAATACAGGCACTTTGCGTGGCGAAATCGGACGGCTGCGCAAATTTTTTTGGGGGTTGCCTAAAGACGGCTGATCGGATCGCCGATGTTCGGTTTGTCTGTACGGCAACGGCGGTGATTGCATCGACGCCGGGCCCTGAATCTGTCCCAAGCGGCTCACCCACGAAAAGGAACTGCACCATGTCAGTTATCAATACCAACATCACGTCCATGATCGCTCAACAAAACCTGAACTCCTCGGAGAACAGCCTGAGCACCTCGATCGAGCGCTTGTCGTCGGGCCTGAAAATCAACAGCGCATCCGATGACGCCGCAGGCCAGGCGATTGCCAACCGCATGACCTCGCAGATCACCGGCCTGTCGCAGGCGAGCAGTAACGCCAGCGACGGCATCTCCCTGGCGCAGACCACCGAAGGCGCGCTGGACCAGGTGAACGACAACCTGCAGCGCATCCGTGAGCTGTCGGTGCAAGCGTCCAACGGCACCAACTCCCAGTCCGACCTGCAATCGATCCAGGACGAGATCACCCAGCGTCTGGACGAGATCGACCGTATCTCCTCGCAAACCGCGTTCAACGGCGTGGACGTGCTGTCCAAAGACCAGACCATCACCATCCAGGTCGGCGCCAACGATGGCGAAACCATCGACATCAAGCTCAGCGAAATCAATGCCAAGACCCTGGGCCTGGAGAGCTTCAACGTGAACGGCTATGACACCACCCTGACCGCCAGCACCCTGTCGGATTCCTCGGGCACCGCGATCACGTCGACCAACACCAGCTATGTCGACAAGTCTGGTACCACGGTCACCGGCGGCACGCTGTCCGCCGACGCCGACGGCGACTACTTCCTGACCGTGGGCGGCAAGACCTACGCGGCGGAAGTGACCCTGACCACCAGCGGCACTACCACCTCGGCCAGCATCAGCATCGACACCGAGAATGCGGTGACCAAGAAGTCCACCAGCACCCTGACCACCCTCGACAACGCCCTGAACACGGTGGACTCGATGCGTTCGGACCTGGGTGCGGTGCAAAACCGTTTCGACTCGGCGATCACTAACATTTCCACCACGACCACTAACCTGACCTCCGCCCGTTCGGGTATCCAGGACGTGGACTACGCCACCGAAGTGTCAGCCATGACCAGCGCCCAGATCCTGCAACAGGCCGGTACGTCGGTATTGGCCCAAGCCAACTCCATGCCGGAGCAAATGCTGTCGCTGCTGCAATAATCGCAACCGCGCGGTACGAAGGGGCCAGCTCACGCTGAGCCCCTTTTTTGTGCGCGTTCGCTGCACAATCTTTGGTAATTGCGGCATTGAGGTGGGTTTATCCGGGCTTTGGCGGGGAGGGTGGCGCGATAGCATTTCGCTCAGAATCTCTTTGCACAAGGCTGCTCCTGAATGCCCAGATCCCCGCGCCCCGGCTCTCCCAGCCATCCTGCTGCCCCTACGCTTGCCCAGGCGCGACGGCGCAGCGAGCAACGCCCCCATGACCCAAAGGTGTGGAAAGACTTGGGCCATCAGCAACTGCACAGTGATCCCGAGCAAGCGCTGAGCAGTTTCGAGCACGCCTTGCAGTTGCTGCCCAATGAACCTCAGGCATTGGAGCTGGTGGCCAAGGCCGCGCAAAAGCTCGGCCAGGCAGATCGCGCCCTTGAACTTGTCCTCAAGGCGCTGGGCATCAACCCGGATTTCGCCGCCGGGCATCACCGCCTGGCCACGCTGTATTTCGAAAAAGGCCAGTTCGCCAACGCCCTGTCGCATATCGATCAGGCACTGGCGTTGACGCCCCATGACTGTCATATGCTCTCGCGCAAAGGCTTGATCCTCAATCGCCTGGAACGCCACGGCGAAGCCATCGTCGTGTTCGACAAGCTGATCGAACGCGAACCTGGCGATTACAGCCACTGGAACAATGCGGCCAACCTGTACAAGGACATCGGTCAACTGGCCACGGCCGACACCTATTACCAAAAGGCCGTGACGCTGGCCAAGCGCAAGGACGTGCTGCCGTACTCCAACCGCCTGACCTCGCTGCACTACGACCCCGAGCGCAGCCGCGACTTTATCTTCGAGGTGTGCAAGGAATGGCAATCGCGCTTCGGCCCCAAAGCCGTGCCGCCGCGCCCCGAAGTGCTCGACCGCGCCCCCGACCGTTGCTTGCGTATCGGCCTGGTATCCGACGGCCTGCGCCAGCACCCGGTGGGCAATATGATCGTGGGCGTGCTGGAAAAACTGCCGCGTCATCAGTTCCAGTTGTTCGCCTACAGCACCAGTCAGGTGTGCGACCACCTGACCCGGCGCATCCAGGCGTCGGTGCAGCAATGGCTGGCGATCAAGCATATGGACGACCTCACGCTGGCCCAGCGCATCCGCGATGACCGCATCGATATCCTGATTGACCTCTGTGGTCATAACGCCGGCAACCGCATGCGCACCATGGCGCTGCAGCCGGCGCCCTTGCTGGTGAAATGGGTCGGTGGCCTGATCAACACCACAGGCGTTAGCGCCATCGACTACCTGTTGACCGACCGCATCGAGTCGCCGGAGGGGGAGGACGCGTTCTACACCGAAAAGCTCATCCGCTTGCCCGATGACTATATTTGCTACGACCCGCCGCCCTACACGCCGGACATCAAGCCCCTGCCGGCGTTGACCAACGGTTTTGTCACCTACGGCTGCTTCAATAACCCGACCAAGGTCAACGATGTGCTGTTGGCACGCTGGGCCGAGTTGATGCGCGCTACGCCCGGTTCGCGGCTGTTGCTCAAGGGGGGCGCCTTCGGCAACGCTGAATTGCGTGCCCATGTGCACGGCGTTATGGCTGCCCACGGCATCGCCCAGGAGCGGGTGCTGATCGAAGGTCCGGTGGGGCACAAGACCCTGCTGGAAACCTACAGCCGCATCGATATCGCGCTTGATCCCTGGCCCTATTCCGGCGGCCTTACCACCTGCGAAGCCTTATTGATGGGCGTACCGGTGGTCACCTTCCCCGGGCCGACCTTCGCCGGGCGCCACTCGGCCACCCATTTGGTCAACGCCGGCCTGCCGGAGTTGGTGGTGCATAGTTGGACGCAATACCAGCAGCGCGTCATCGAGTTGGGCAGTGACCTGGACAGCCTGGCGCGTATCCGCAGCCATCTGCGCGAGGTGCTGATGGGCTCGCCGGTGTGTGACAGCCAGCGTTTCGCCAACCACTTCGGCACCGCCATGCGTGCCATCTGGCAGCGCTACTGCGAGGGCAAGCCGGCTGCCGCCCTGACGTTGAGCCCGCAAGGGCTGGCCAGGTTTGAGGGGGAGGCCGCAAGCGTGGTGCTTCAGCACCCGGTGGCGCCGGCCAGGGACGAGGGCTTTGGCTTCAAGTTCCAGGGCAAAGTGGTGACCCTGGACCACGGCAGCACGCTGATCGCATCGGCGCAGTTTGTCGCGCTGCAAAAAATGGCGGCGTTTTCCACGGTGGCTTTTGACCCCGCCAGCCGTATCGACAACGCCCGACAACTGGCGCAATTGGGTGAGTTGCATTACTACCCCCATGCGGCGCTGGGCAATGGTCAGCCCGCCACGCTCTACGCCTGCCTCGATCCGGCCATGAGCGCCACCCTGGCGCCGCTGGCGGCGTCCGCAGTACTGGCCAAACTGGCGGTGCCCACGCTCAAGCTGGATGCGATCAACGGCTTGCCGTCGGTGGACTGGCTGTTGCTCGACAACCTCAACGACAGCCTGGCCGTGATCGAACATGGCCAACGCACCCTCGCCGATACGCTGTTGGTGCAAGCGCGGGTCAACTTCGCACCGACGCATGATCAGCAAGCCGATGTGGGCTTGATCAGCCGGTGCCTGGCCCGGCGCGGGTTCAGTTTTTACCGGCTCAATAACCTGCAGCACATCAGCCATCCGAGCGAAGGGCAAAGCCTGGATCAATTGCGTGCTTCCCACCTGGTGTGTGCCGATGCACTGTTTTTGCCGGATGCGACACGCATGGCAGCACTGTCCGATAACCAGCGCCTGAAGCTGGCCTTTGTGCTGCACACGGTCTACGCCGCCTTTGATATGGCGACGCAACTGCTCAACACCATCGATAGCGACCTGGCCGCGCAGTACCTCAAGCACTGCCAGAACCCGAGCACCATGCCGCAACCGCTCGAACTGCCCCGGGCACCGATGCAGGCGCCCCAAGTGACCTTCCCGGCAGAAGTGGCCGCCTATGTGAAGACGCTCTATACCCAGGCCTCAGTGATCCTGGAATACGGCAGCGGCGGTTCCACCCTACTGGCCGCCAGCATGCCGGACAAAACCGTGATCTCGGTGGAGAACGACGCCCGCTGGGCCGAGGACATGCAAACCTGGATTGCCAATGCCACGCTGCCCTCGCGGCCACGGATTTACGCGGTGGATGTAGGCGAGACCGGTAAATGGGCGCGGCCGAAGAACGCCCGACACTGGAAGAAGTTCCACACTTACCCGCTGAAGGTCTGGGATGAGCCCTTCTTCGAGCAACCCGATGTGATTCTGATCGATGGGCGTTTCCGCATCGCCTGCTTTGTCACCGCTTACTTGCGGGCGACCAAGCCGATCATCGTGTTGTTCGACGACTACCTGGACCGCCCGCACTACCATGTGATCGAACGGCTGTTGGCGCCTACCGAGTTTGTCGGGCGTATGGCGCGGTTCGATCTGCAGCCGATGATGCACCTGCCGCGTGAGCAGTTGACCTGGCTGATCGCAAGCTATAACGAGGTGGCATACGCCGAGGGGTGAGGAAATGTGTGGCGAGGGCGCGTGCTCCCTCGCCACCACCGCAGGCGCGGTCTATTCCTTCATTCTGGCCTGCAGCCGGGCAATGGCCTGGGCATGCAATTGGCACACACGCGATTCGCTCACTTCCAGCACCACGCCAATCTCGCGCAGGTTGAGTTTCTCGTGGTGACACAGCGCGAGCAGCAGGCGTTCGCGCGCAGGCAGGGCGTCAATGGCCCGAGTGAGGTTGGCACGGTTGCGGTCGTTGATCAGTTCGGCGAAGGGCGTGCGCAGCCGCGAACTGGCGTCTTCGCTGTGCTCTTCATCCACGTCGTCAAAGGGCAGCATCTGGCTGCCGTTCGTGTCATCGAGCACCTTCTGGTATTGCTCCAGCGTGAGGCCCATGGCCGACGCCACTTCCCGTTCCCGGGCCGGACGCCCCAGGTTCTGTTCCACGCGGTGCATGGCGTCTTCCACGGCCCGCGCGTTGCGGCGCACGCTGCGGGGCACCCAGTCGCGGGTGCGCAGTTCGTCAATCATCGCCCCGCGAATACGTTGCGAAGCGAAGGTGGCGAACGTCGCGCCGACGCTCAAGTCATACCGCGTCATGGCATCGAGCAGACCGATGCTGCCGGCTTGAATCAAGTCGTCCAGTTCAATATTGGAAGGCAGCCGGGTCTTCAACCCCAGTGCCTGGCGCCGGACCATCGGGAGGTACTGCTGGAGGACTTCCTGCTGGTTAATCTTGCCCTGTGCCGTATACATCGTGCGCGCCTGCGAAAGACAGAAAATCCACGGGATTATTACCGCTGGTCCTGGCCGCTTAAGCGCGGAACAGGTGTGTGCCAGGTGACGTATTCGCTGCTTAGCCCACGGTGAATGGAATGAAATGTGGTCGGCAGGACAACGCCGCTACGGTGTTCTCAGGATGTGCGAGTCTCATCGATCAACAACAACCGCATCCCCAGATACCGCTGCGCAGCCTCGCGCAAATTGTTCAGCAGGCCCTGCTGGGAAAAACCGGTGTGCAGCGCCAATACCTGCGCGGGGCCACCCTGTTCGCGTAACAGGCTCAACGCGCTGAACGTGCGGCAGAAGGCACCCAGGTCGCTGTCGACCCACACGCTCCAGCGCTCGGGCAGATCGCGGTGATAGTTATCCACAGCCTGAACGCGCCAGCGCGCGGGGTCGCCGACCCAGCGATGACCTTGGCCGTGCCAACGCTCCAGGGTTTTGTGCGCCTGGACGGTCGCTTGTGCCGCGCCGAATAGCATCAGGGTGCGATCCACGACCGGAGCCTGTTGTTGCCTGGCCCAGTGGCGCAGGCCGCTGGCCTGGTCGTGCATGCTCAGAGGCTGCCCGTGACGGCGGACAAGTGCAGCAAGCCTTCGAGGATTTCACCGGTATGGCCCCTGGTTTTTTTCGGCAGCAGGCCAAGCAGTTGCGTGCGGGCCTGGAAAGCCCAATCGTCACTGGCGTTGGCCAGGCGCATGGCGCTGGCGGCGAGCCCGGCGGCCAGGTACAGGCGCAGTTCGGCGTGCAGATGCGCAGACATGGCGAGTAACTGCGTCTTGCCGCGTGCGGTCAGGCTGGTCAGTTCATCGTGCTTCAACTGCAGCAGGAGGTTGGCGGCCTGTTCCTTCAACCCTTGCGATTCCACGCTCAGCCAGTAGCGTTGGCCCAAGTGTTGACCGCTGTGGCTGTCTTGCAAGGTGCCGAACCAGGCGCGCGCGGGGGCATTTTTGAGCACCACCGGCAGATGGCTTAAGGTCAGTCGCGCAGTGCGGTTGCGGTAACGCAACTCGCGGATGCCGAAGGCTTCAGCGTGCCCGGCCAGGTTGCCCAGGCGTTGGCGTTCACCTCGATACACCACGCGCTGGCTGCTCTGGGTCGCGGTGACCCACACCGCGGCAACGGGCGCGCAGGGTTCTTGCGCGCGGATAAACGCGTCCCAGGCCGCAGGTTGCTGCGCCGCCGGTAACGCCATCAACGGCCAGGCGTCGAGCAACGGGCCGAAGCCCTCGACGTGCGCGATCAGGCTGTCGCGCAACGCCAACAGCGCCTTGCGCTGCCCCATCAACCCGCGCACCAGCGCATTCAAGCGTTGGCTCGTCGACGTGCCGGGGGCTGAGGCAAACCGCGAAGGCCGGGACGTATCCAGCGCTTGCTGCAAAAAGTTCGACGTGCCGGGCAATTGCAGGTCTTCCGGCACTTGCTGGCCCGTCGACAAATAGTTCAGCCGCAAGTCGTGTCGAATCAACGTATCCAGTACCGGTCCAAGCCGCGCAGCCTCATCGCACTTGCTGACGATGCAGTCGTCCAGGCGGCAACCGGCGGCGTGTGCGGCTTCGCGGTAGGTGTGCAGCACTTCATCGAGGGTATCGCCATGGCTGGCGGCGTTGAGCACCAGCATCAGGCGCACCGCGCGACCACTGCCGCCCAGTTGATGGATTTGCGTCACCAGGCGTGCGTCGCGCTGGCTCATGCCGACGGTGTCGATGAGCACCAGGCGCTTGTCGGCCAGCCCGCCCAGCAGCGGGCCAAGCGGCGCATCAGGCTCCAGGGTGTGCAACTCGACCCCCAGCAGTTGCGCATAAATGCGCAGTTGTTCGTGGGCACCGATCCGAAAGCTGTCGGTGCTGACCAATGCCACCTGGTCGGGGCCATGGCGCATGACATAACGCGCCGCCAGCTTGGCGGTGGTGGTGGTCTTGCCCACGCCGGTGGGGCCGACCAGGGCAATGACGGTGGGCTCGTTGAATAACTCGGCTTCATCGGCCAGTTGGTTCAGTTGGTTGTCCAGCCGTTGCATCAGCCAGGTCTTGAGCCGTGCCGGTGTGGCATCGGGCAGCGGCGGCGGGCTGTGGCCCAGCAACTCCTGGCTGAGGCTGGCGCTGAAGCCGGCATCGAGCAGCCATTTGAGCAAGGGCGAGGGTTTCCCCCGGCTATCGATCAACTGGCGCATAGCCTGAATTTCACTCAGCAGGCGTTCACTCAACGCGGCGAAATCCGACGTGGCCGGCGCGGGCAGCTCTTCGGCCAGCGCCAGGATTTCCACGCCGGCATCGGTCATGCGGCTCGACAGGATCAACGCGTCTTCACCCAGGGCCAGGCGTACCTGGTTCATGGCTTCGCGGCTGTTGGCGCCGATAAATCGTTGAGTGCTCACTTGGGTTTGCCTCCGATCACGTTAGTCATGCGCAGGGTGCGGTCGTCGGGTATTTCGCTCAGGGCAATCACCGTGAGCTGACGCAGGCGCCGCCGCAGGAAGCGCGACAGCACCGGACGCAGCTTGTTGGGCACCACCAGCACCGGCGGCTCGCTACTGTTTTCCTGACGCTTGAGGGTCAAGGTGGTCTGCTGCATCAGGTTGTCCGCCAGGCTCGGCTCCAGCGCGCCGCCATTGCCCACCGCCTGCATCAAGACCTGCTCCAGGTTGAAGTCCAGGCCGATCACTTTCAGTTCGGTTTTGTTGCCAAACAGCTGATTGACGATGGAGCGTCCCAGGGCCACGCGCACTACCGCCGTCAGTTCCTGCACATCCGGCGGTTGTTGCACGCCACCGTGTTCAGCCAGGGCATCGAGGATGGTGCGCATGTCGCGGATCGAGACGTTTTCTTCGAGCAGGTTCTGCAGCACGCGCTGCAACACCGTCAGCGACACCAGCTTGGGCACCACTTCGTCGACCAGGCCTTTGCTGTCGGGGCCGAGCTTGTCCAGCAGCTTCTGCACTTCGCCACGGCCAAGCATGTCCTTGGCGTGCTGATGCAGCAGGTGGTTGAGGTGGGTGGCGGTCACGGTGCTGGCGTCGACCACGGTGTAGCCATAGATCTGCCCGTGCTCGCGCAGGTTTGATTCGATCCAGATCGCCGGCAGCCCGAACGCCGGGTCCACCGCCGGCGTGCCTTCCAGCTCATGGGTGACCTTGCCGGGGTTGATCGCCAGCCACTTGCCGGGGAACACTTCGCCGCGGCCGATTTCCACGCCCTTGAGGCTGATGATGTAAGTGTTGGCGGCCAGTTCCAACTTGTCGCGCACATGCACCACCGGCGGCAAAAAGCCCACGTCCTGGGCGAATTTTTTGCGCAGGCTTTTGATCCGGGTGATCAGCTCGCCTTGCTGGCGCGCATCCACCAGTTGGATCAGGCGATGGCCGACACGCAGGCTCAGGGTGTCGACCAACTGCACATCGTCCCAGGAGGCTTCGCTGCTTTGCGAGGCCGATTTGGGCAGCAGGGTCTGCACCGGGGAGCCTTCCGGGGCCAGTTCCTCCTGTTTGGAGAACCACCAGCCCAACCCGGCCAGCAGCCCGGTAAGGATCAGGAACACCAAGTTGGGCATGCCCGGTACCAGCCCGAGCAGGCCCATCACGCCGGCGGTCATCATCAGCACTTTCGGGCGGCTGAACAGTTGGCCCATCATCTGTTGGCCAACATCCTGTTCAGTGTTCACGCGCGACACCGTGACACCGGCGGCAATCGAAATCACCAGGCCGGGAATCTGCGCCACCAGCCCGTCGCCGATGGTCAGCATGGTGTAGGTGTGGGCGGCATCGGAGAAGGCCATGCCGTGCTGCAGGATACCGATGGCCAGGCCACCGATGATGCACACGCCCATAATCACCAGCCCGGCCACGGCGTCACCGCGCACGAACTTGCTGGCGCCGTCCATGGAGCCGAAGAAGTCAGCTTCCTGGGCGACTTCCTTGCGCCGCTGGCGGGCTTGCGGTTCGCCGATCAAGCCGGCGTTGAGGTCGGCGTCGATCGCCATCTGCTTACCGGGCATCGAGTCGAGGGTGAAGCGCGCGCCGACTTCGGCGATACGCCCGGCACCTTTGGTGATCACCATGAAGTTGATGGTCACCAGGATCAGGAACAGCGCCAGGCCCACGGCGAAGTTGCCGCCCACCAGGAATTCGCCGAAGGCTTCGATCACCTTGCCGGCCGCGTCGGGACCGGTGTGGCCCTCCATCAAAATCACCCGTGTGGACGCCACGTTCAGCGACAGGCGCAGCAAGGTGGTGAACAGCAGCACCGAGGGAAACGCCGAGAAATCCAGGGGCTTTTCCGTGAGCATGCTGACCATCAGCACCATGATCGCCAGGGCGATATTGAAGGTGAACAGCAGGTCGAGGATGAACGTGGGCAGCGGCAGGATCATCATCGACAGGATGAGCACGATCAGCACCGGGCCGGTCATGATCTTGAGGTCGGTGGTGGCCAGCCAGGAGTCGGGGCCGAATAAATCGGTCATGCCTTTCATGCGTTCGGGTCATCCTCAGGTGTCGGGGTACGCGGACCACGCTGGTCCATGCCTGGCGGTACAGTCAGGTTCACCGGGGTCGGCGGCAGGTCGCCGCCGTGTTCGCTGACACGCTTGAGGCGAATGGCCCAGGCCACCACTTCAGCGACCACGGTGTACAGCTCGATGGGAATTTCGCGGTCCAGGTCGACGTGGAAATACAGGGCCCGCGCCAGCGGCGGTGCTTCCAGCATCGGCAGATGATGTTCTGCGGCGATCTCGCGAATGCGCAGCGCCACGTCATCCGCGCCCTTGGCTACCACGCGGGGAGCGCCGTTCTTTTCTTTCTGGTACGACAAAGCCACCGCGAAGTGGCTGGGGTTGGTGACGATCACGTCGGCCTTGGGCACCTTGCTCATCATGCGGCGCCGCGCGCGGGCCTGTTGCATCTGGCGAATCCTCGCCTTGATATGCGGGTCGCCGTCGGCGTTCTTGTGTTCCTGGCGCTGCTCTTCCTTGGACATGCGCAGGTTCTTGGCGTAAGTCCATAATTGGTAAGGCACGTCCATGCCCACCACGATAATCAGTGCCGCGACGCACATCGTGCAGGCGCTGGCGGTCAGGCTCAGCAGGGTGGCCAGGGCTTTTGGCGCGGGCATGTGCGGCAGGTTGAGCAACTGCTCGATGTGGCTGCGCAGAAAGAAGTAGATCACCGTGCCGATCAGGCTGGCTTTGGCGATGGCCTTCGCCAACTCCACCAGCACCTGCACTGAGAACAAGCGCGCCAGCCCGCTCATGGGGTTGACCCGGGAAAACTGCGGGCGCACGGCCTTCAGGGTGATCACCAGCCCACCCAGCAGGGCCGGTGCGGCGAGCGCGGCGAAGGTCGTCAGGGCGAAGAACGGGGCCAATGTCAGCAGCGCGATCTGGCTCAATGTCCACAGCGTACTGAGCATGCGCGCAGTGTCGAACAGCTGTGCGCGCTCGAACAGCAACGCCTGTTCCATCACCTGGCCAAGGTTGTCATAGAGGGTGCCGCCCATCAGCCACAGCCCGCCAATACCGGCCAGCAGCATGACAAAGGTGTTCATTTCACGGGAACGTGCAACCTGGCCTTCTTCGCGGGCCTTTTCGATCCGTCGCGGCGTTGCCGCTTCGGTCTTGTCTTCTCTGCTGGTCTCGGCCATGGCTCTCCGGGCGCCTGCGGCAACCCGCGCGACCTGTCAAAGCCGCTATTGTGCGCAGGCGCCTCGGCCGCCGATCGCACGAACACCCGGCACAATCGCGCGCTAATGGGCGGATGGTTCCGCCGGGCCGTATTCATCCTGGGACAGAATGCGTTCGGCCACACGGTTGTCGAGTACGGTGATTTCGATGCGGCGATTGGCGGCGTCGTAAGGGCCTGCGCCGTGGAAGCGGATGCGGTCGGCCATGCCGGAAACGCGCAGCAGCTTGTTGGAGTCCAGGCCGCCGCTCACCAGTTCCTGGCGCGAGGCCTTGGCGCGGTCGGCGGACAGGTCCCAATTGTTGTAGCCGGCATCGCCGCCAGGGTAGGGGTGGCTATCGGTATGCCCGCTGATCTGAATGCGGTTGGGCAACTCGTTGAGCACCGGGGCGAACGTCTTGAGCAGCTTGCTCAGGTACGGCGCGACGTTGGCACTGCCCAGCTCGAACATCGGGCGTTTGTCGGTATCCAGCAACTGCACGCGCAGGCCTTCGGGGCTCAGTTCTATTGCGATCTGCTGCTTGAGTTCGCGCAATTGCGGGTCGTGATCCACTGCACTGTCCAGGCGCTGCTTGAGGGATTCCAGGTGGCGCCGTTCATCTCCGGAAAGACGCGAAGGGCGTGTGGTCTGGCGCGCGCGCTCGCCTTCGGAGAAGCGCTGGTCAGGCCCGCCGCCGGGGATCGCGCTGGTGCTGGACGTGCTGCGATCGCCTTTGCTCATGGCCACCAGCAGCGGCGTGCTGAAGTACTCGGCAATTGCGTCCTTGTCGTTTTTGCTGGCGTTGGACAGCACCCACAGCACCAGGAACAGCGCCATCAGGGCGGTCATGAAGTCGGCAAAGGCAATCTTCCAGGCGCCGCCATGGTGGGCGTGCCGGGCGGCTTTTTTGCGTCGGATGATGATCGGTCGGTCGCTCATGCTCAGTCGACTCCCGGCTGGCCGCTGCCACCCCGCACATAGGTTTCCAGTTCGAGGGCGCCAGGGCGTTCGCTGGTGTGCAGCGCCTTGCGGCCGAACTCCACGGCCAACTGCGGCGGCATGCCTTGCACGCTGGCCAGCAGCGTCACGCGGATGCATTGCAGCATCTTGGCGGACTCGGCGGCCTGCCGGTCGATACGGCTGGCCAGCGGTGCGACCAGCCCATAGGCCAGGTAGATACCCAGGAACGTACCGACCAGCGCATGGGCGATCATCTGGCCCATCAAATCCGGCCCGACGTTCACCGCACTCAAGGCTTTGACCACGCCCATCACCGCCGCGACGATGCCGAAGGCCGGTAGGGCGTCGCTGACTTTGTAGAGGGCATCGGCAGGCAAGTGGGCTTCGTGTTCGAAGCCTTCGATCTCGTGCAGCATCAACTCGTCAAGTTCATGGGCCTGCATGGCACTGCTGATCAGTAGGCGCAGGTAATCGGTGATGAACAGGATGATCAGCGGGTCAGCTACCAGCCGTGGGTATTGGGAGAAAATAGGGCTTTGCTCGGGTTCTTCGATATCTCGTTCCAGAGCGAGCATGCCTTCGCGGCGGGCCTTGCTCAGCAAGGCATAGAGCATGGCCATCAACTCCAGGTACAAGGTTTTGTCGTATTTGGCGCTGCGCTTGAAACGTGACACGGCACTGAGCGTGGCCCTGATGGCCTTGCCGTTATTGGCGGCAATGAACGCACCGACGCCGGCCCCGGCAATCATCAGCAACTCGGTGGGTTGATACAGCGGGCCAAGGGCGCCACCGGACAGGACAAAGCCACCGAACACCGATAACAGTACAACGATAAGCCCGGATACGATGAGCACGTGGTCGTTCCTTAGATTCAAGCAATGGATGACTTGCTGAATATCGGCAACGGCGAGAGGCGAATTGAGGGAGTTTTTGCAGACGGTGAAATTGAAAACGCCACAGATCCAATGTGGAAGGGGGCTTGCTCCCGATGGGGGTGGATCAGCCAAGCAATGACTGACTGACACTCCCTCATCGGGGGCAAGCCCCCTCCCACATTGGATTGGGTTTACAGCTCAAGGGCTGGGCGGGTTGTCGATCCGGTAATGCATGAAGGGTATTGAAGATGTCCCTGTTCAAATACCTCTAAAGAACAACCGGATCAAATGTGGGAGGGGGCTTGCCCCCGATTGGGGTGGATCAGCCAAACAATCACTGACTGACGCTCCCTCATCAGGGTGTACGGACGGAGACATCCTTTACCGGAGCAAGCCCCCTCCCACATTGGATTGGGTTTACAGCTCAAGGGCTGGGCGGGTTGTCGATCCGGTAATGTATGAAGGGCAGGGTCCCTGTTCAAATACCTCTAAAGAACAACCGGATCCAATGTGGGAGGGGGTTTACAGCTCAAGGGCTGGGCGGGTTGTCGATCCGGTAATGCATGAAGGGTATTGAAGATGTCCCTGTTCAAATACCTCTAAAGAACAACCGGATCAAATGTGGGAGGGGGCTTGCCCCCGATTGGGGTGGATCAGCCAAACAATCACTGACTGACACTCCCTCATCGGGGGCAAGCCCCCTCCCACATTTGATCCGGTTCGACTTAAGCCTTGCGTATCAGCAGTTGTGCGTCGATATCCCTGCGCTTCAAGGTCTTGCCCGCCCGCGAAGGCGGCTGGCAAATTCCACATACATACTGCTGCGCCGGTGCGTGTGAATGGGCAACGAATTCGCCGGAGCAGCACGAGCAGCGGATCAGCTCAAGCATGTCGCTTTCAAAAAAACGCACCAGGGTCCAGGCGCGGGTAAGTCCTAGCACCAGCTCTCCTTCCTGGTCGCCCACCTGCTCCAGGTACAGGCGATAGGCTTTGACGAAGGCATCGATGCGGTGCCCACCGATTTCCATCAGGCTGCGATAGATACCGTAGAACAGCGACGAGTGAATGTTCGGCAGCCATGTCACGAACCAGTCGGTGGAGAAGGGCAACATGCCTTTGGGGGGTGAGGCGCCGCGCACTTCCTTGTAGAGACGGATCAATCGACCTCGGCTCAGCGACGTTTCCGTTTCCAGCACCTGCAGCCGTGCGCCCAGTTCAATCAGTTCGATTGCCAGTTGCACTTGCTGCATTTCGGTGACCAGGCTTTTGTCTGACATGGATCAGCCTTCCCCGATGCGCAAATCGCCCGTGCGCTCAGCGGCGGCCATTAGCAGTGCGGAGTGAATTTCCACCATGCCCAGTTCGCGCGCGTTACCCAGCACTCTGGACAAGCGGTCGGTCTCTTCGAACACCGGGCGACAAATCAACTGGTTGACTCGTGCCAGTTGGGTCATTTGCTTGCTGCTGAGTTTGGTCAGCAGGTCAGCCATTTGTTCGCTGAGTTTCAGGCGAAAAATCGCGATCTCACGGTCTTTGCGCAATAGGTTTTGGGCCAGTAATAAATACGAAAGATTCAGGTCCTGGATGTCTTCAAGCTCAGTGTTGGTATTTGGCAACTTTCCACCCCTCCCGTTGGGTACTACAGTTCGGCACACCTAATGGTGCGACCTCTGGCAGACAGTGCTGCAAATCGACAAGTACTAAAGTCAGGCTTTTATAGTTGTACAACGAATGCCTGGTTGTAGCGTTACTCGGTTATCCATGCTCCCGGCCATGTGCTCACAGGCCGTGAATACCGAATTTTTTAATTTTTTCTAAAGTATCAAGTAGTGTGTACGATAACAGACTGAGGAATGTTATTTCTTGTCTGTTTTCATTACTTTACTGTACATAATCGATGGTTTCATACTTATGTGTCTCGCGTAGATGCAGCGTGTAAGTGGTTGTTATTTTTTTCGATACAAATAATGGCTTATTGGTATCACTTGATTGGATGAGGCTCGGTAAGCGGTGTTCAAATCGCTCTTCTTGCGGTTGATCTGCATCAGCTCGCCCAAGTCATTTTGTCGCGTATGCAAAAACCAATTTACTTGTTCTTCGAGCGCCAGGATCTGGCTGAGTAGTTCAAGCTTGTATTGCTGACCACTCGCATCAAGATCAACTTGGTCCTGCGCGCGGCGTAAGTAAGCAGCGTCGATCAGCCCCTGGGACTTCAATGCGAAGATGCCATCCCAATCGGCTTTTTTGGCGTATTCGAGCAGGCGTTGGGATTGTTCGAGCAGTTGTTCGTAAGCGGCGATCAGTTGTGCTTGCATCATGTCTACCGCTCTTCCTCGATGTGCGAACCAATGGCCAGCCAGGCGGCGGCGACGTTTTCCAGTAACGTCGCGGCCGTGGTCAGTGCGGTGTCATCATTGTTCAGGTTTGCGTGAAGCAGCACACGAACCACGTAGTCGTAGAGTTGGTCGAGTTGCACAGCGATGTCACCTCCTTGCTCAAGGTCCAGCGAGGCGCGTAAACCCTGGCTGACGATATTGATTGCCTTGGTGATGGCCTTGCCTTTTGCGGCGATATGGCCGGCCTGCATATGCAGGCGCGCGATACGAATCGACGCCTGGTAGCTGTCGAAGAGCATCACGATTCTTTGGTGAGGGGAGGCCGCCAAAATGCCGCTTTCCACGCCCACCCTGGCGTAGGCATTCGCGTCTCGAAGGGAACTCATCTGATTTGCTCCGGGTGTGGTCGTCAATCGTCGCTGTTAAGCGCATCGAACTGGGTCGTCAGGTAATCGGACGTGGAGTTGAGCGACGAGATCAAGGTGTCGAGCTGGGTGAACTCGTCGGTCCAGCGCGCCATCTCGGAGTCGATCAGCGCCTGCTTTTCGACATAGCGCTCTTCAAGTTGCACCAGTTTGGATTCCAGGCTGTCGGTCCTGGCGACGATCAGGCCGCTGTCTTCGTCCAGGTAGTTGTCGAGGTCGTCCGTCATTTGGCCAATGAAGCCGGAGGTGCCGTCGGTACCGATAAAGAACTCCGACACGGCGTCGATGTTGTCGGTGATGGCGCTGGTCAGGGTGTCTTCGTCAACCAGCAGAGTGCCATCGACTTCCAGGGAAATACCCAATTGCGACAGGTAACTGAAGGTGCCGCTGCCAATGGCGGTGTACAGGTCGCTGCTCAATTCCGTGCTGATGCGGCGGGTGGTCGAGTCGCCCAGCAACTCGCCTGCGGTGTCGGAATCGGCATTGTAGGCAGTGAGGGTATCCACGCTGGAAACGTAGCTGTTGTAGGCGGTGACGAATGTGGAGATGGCGTCGTAGATCGCGTCGGTGTCCTGGGAAATCGTCAGGGTCTGCGAGCTGCTGGTGGCGGACAGGTTCAGCGTGACGCCCTGCAGTGCACCCTCCACGGTGTTGCTTTGGCTGGTGATCGAGATGCCGTTGAGGGTCAGCTCGGCGTCCAGCGCTTTCACGGTCTGGGTCATGTTGCCGCTGCTGCCGTCGTAGCCGAGCAGGCTGGACGCCTGGTCGGTGCTGTCGGTGCCGGTGTAGGTCACGGTCATTGCCGATTCGGTGCCGGTGCTGTTAGAGGTCAGCACCAGGCGGTACGGCGTGTCGCTGCCATCGTTGACGATCGAGGCGGTCACGCCGGCCCCCGAGGCGTTGATGGCGGTACGAATGCCTTCAAGGGTGTTGTTGCTGCTGTCCAGGGTAATCGACACCGCGTCCGCCGTACCCACTTGCAGGGTCAGGGTGCCGGTGCCCAGGGCGGTGGTCTTGCTGGCGACACCATTGGTGCTCAGGCTTTGGGCCTGGGCCAGTTGGGTGACTTCCAGTTTATAGGTGCCGGCTTCGGCTTTGCTGGTGGTGGCGGCGGTGACACCGGTGCCGGACAGGCTGGTGGTCAACGATTCATACAAGCTCGAGTCGGCCAGTGCTTCTGCCGCCGTTTGCAGTTTGGTCAGGGCGCTGGTCAGGGTGCCGTAGGCGGATATTTCCGCATTGACCGAGGTTTCCTGGTTGGTGATCGGCGTCAGCAGGCTGGCTTCCTTGGATTCCTCCAGGCTGGTCAGGATGCTGTCCAGGTCCAGCCCGGAGCCGACCCCCAGGGAAGTGATGCTTGCAGTGGAGGTGGTAGAGGTCGTGGTTGCCATGTGAATGCCTGTCCTGGTTTGTGTTCACACACGATGGGGTGCGGTTGAACCCAACATCGGCAAACGGCTGACCCGTCTTTAGGCAAGCGCCGAAGTTTTTTACACCTGCATGGCCATCACGTCTTTATAGGCACTGAGCAGGCGGTTGCGCACCTGTACGCCCATCTGGAAGGCCACGCTGGCCTTTTGCGAATCGGCCATCACATCGCTCAGCGACACCGCCTCACTGCCGGCCTGGAAGGCGTTGGACTGGCGGGTGGCGGTCTGTTGCAACTGGTTGATGCGCTGCAATGACGACTGCAACTCGCCGGCAAACCCCGTGGCGGGGGCGAAACGTTGCGTGCCGGTGCCTTCGGCCTGTTCGGCCAGCAGCGACAGTTGTTGTAGGGCATTGGTCAGCGCAGACGAATTCATGCTGCAGGTTCCATGGGAAGCGATCAGGCCAGCAGATTAGCAAGCCTGGCGACCTGCACATTCGTCCAATTGAGCACAAAAGCGGTGGCTTTTCCGGCGTTTAGCTTTTGGCATTTTCGCCAGAATGAAGTCCTGCCAGCCATCCCTCTCTGCTAGGGGCGGCTGATCGACTACTACTGTTACCGGACTCTGCAATGTCTTTCGTACAGGCCCTACCCTCGCTATCGAGGTGTTCGTGAGTACCGCAGTCCTGGCCAAAGGCGCGCAAAAGAATCTGGCGACCCGTGCGCCAACCCGGCCGTTGGAGGCATTGACCACGCTGTTTCGCAACCAGCCCTTGTTGCCTCTGCTGCTGGCCGCCGCTGCCGCTGTTGCCGTTGTGGTGGCGCTGCTGCTGTGGGCGCGCGAGCCGGAATATCGCGTGTTGTTTTCCGGGCTTGGCGAAGCGGATGGCGGACAAATCATCGGTGAGCTGGACAGGCGTGCGATTCCTTACCGCCTGAGCGAAGGCGGCAACACCATCCTCGTGCCCGGCGACAAGATGAACGCCCTGCGCCTGCAACTGGCCGAGCAAGGCTTGCCCAAGGGCGGCAGCGTCGGCTTCGAATTGCTCGACAAGCAGGCCTTCGGCGTCAGCCAGTTTGCCGAACACCTCAACTACCAGCGCGGCCTCGAAGGCGAACTGGCGCGCACTATCGAGTCCCTGGGGCCGGTGGCCAAGGCGCGGGTGCATCTGGTGATGGCCAAGCAATCGGTATTCGTTCGCGACCGCGAGGCTGCGCGCGCTTCGGTGGTGCTGACCCTGCAACCCGGCCGTGAGTTGGGGCAAAGCCAGGCCAGCGCGATTATGCACCTGGTCACTTCCAGCGTGCCGGAGCTGAGTGTCGATGCGGTGACGGTGGTCGACCAGAACGGGCGTCTGCTGTCCCAGGTCCGCGGCGATACAACCGGCCCCGACGGCACGCAACTGGACTATGTGCATGAGATCGAGCGCTCCTATCAGCGGCGTATCGAAGACATCCTCACGCCGCTGCTCGGCAGCCAGAACGTGCATGCCCAGGTCGTCGCCCAAGTGGATTTCTCCACCCGTGAAAGCACCGCCGAACGCTACGCGCCCAACCAGGACAGCAATGAAGCGGCGGTGCGCAGCAAGCAAACCTCCGAACATGTGGTGGAAGGCGATGACGCCGGTCGCGGCGTGCCGGGTGCGCTGACCAACGCGCCGCCCAATACCCCGGCGCCGACCAAGGCCACCGCGCCGACGCCTGCTCCGGCGGGCGGCACTGCAAGTGCCACCGATGCCAAGGCCGGCAAGCCCGCCAATGCCACCCAAAGCGAGCGGATGATCAACTACGAGGTCGACCGCAACGTCGAGCACGTCAAGTCGAGCCTGGGCACGATCCAGCGCCTGACCACCGCCGTGGTCGTCAACTACCGCACGGTGCTCAAGGACGGCACGCCGACCTCGGAGCCGCTGAGCAAGGAAGAGCTGGAGAACATCAATAATCTGGTGCGCCAGGCCATGGGCTTCACCGAAAGTCGTGGCGATGCGTTGCAAGTGATCAACAGCCCGTTCGTGAGCGAAGACACCTCGGTCGCCGAGCAGCCGTGGTGGAAAACCCCCGAGGCCTACAACCTGCTGATCAGTGGTTTGCGTTACCTGCTGGTGGCCTTTGCCGCGCTGCTGCTGTGGTGGCTGGTGCTGCGGCCGATGCAACGGCGCAACGCCAGCCGAAATGCGCAGATGCTCGCGACCAGTGCCGAGCCGGGCACCGCGCTGGTGCCGGCCAGCACCGGCACCAGCGTGGTGGTCGCCGGCCAGGACAACGCGCCGCACACCCTGCCGCGCAAGTCGGCGGTGTACGAGCAGAACATGCAGAGCCTGCAACAGATTGCCGCCGAAGACCCGCGGCTGGTCGCCATGATCGTGCGCGGATGGATGAAGAAAAATGACTAGCAAAATGAACGGCTCGCGCCGCAGTGCGATTTTGCTGCTGTCGCTGGATGCCGACAGCGCGGCGGAAGTGTTCAAGTTCCTGCCCAGCGGCGATGTGGAAGCCATCAGCATGGAAATGGCGCGCCTGAGCCAGGTCTCCCATGAAGAAATGCGCCAGGTGCTCGAAGAATTCATGGACGAGACCGACCAATACGCGGCCATCAATATCCAGACCAGCGACCATATTCGTGCGGTGCTGACCAAGGCCCTGGGCAGCGAGCGTGCCGCCAGCCTGATCGACGACATCCTCGAAAGCACCAACACCGGCTCCGGCATCGACAAGCTGAACCTGATGGAAGCGTCGATGGTGGCCGAAATGATCCGCGACGAACACCCGCAGATCATCGCGACCATCCTGGTACACCTGGAGCGCCACCAGGCCTCCGACATCCTGCAATTGCTGCCCGACCGCCTGCGCAACGACATCATCCTGCGTATCGCCACCTTCAGTGGCGTGCAGCCGGTGGCATTGCAGGAACTGACCGAAGTACTCGGCGTGATGCTCGACGGCCAGAGCCTCAAGCGCAGCAAAATGGGCGGCGTGAGGACGGCGGCGGAGATCCTCAACCTGATGAGTTCCACCCACGAGGAACTGGCCATCAGCACGGTGCGCGAGCACAGCGAAGACCTGGCGCAGAAGATCCTCGACGAGATGTTCCTGTTCGAAAACCTTATCGACGTCGACGACCGGGGCATCCAGACCCTGCTGCAACAGGTGGAGCACAACTCCCTGGCGATCGCGCTCAAAGGCTCGCCGCCGGCGTTGCTCGAACGCTTCCTGCAGAACATGTCCCAGCGTGCCGGGCAGTTGTTCCGCGAAGACATGGAAGCGCGCGGCCCTATCCGTATGTCGCAGATCGAAACCGAACAGAAGACCATCCTCGCGGTGGTGCGGCGCTTGTCCGACAGCGGTGAAATCGTGACCGCACGCGGTAATGACACTTATGTCTGATTGGCAGCCCTGGCAGATGGACCCATTGGGCAGCCCTGCCTCGCCCGGCGATGACCCGCAGAGCAGCCACCGCGAGCGCGTGCGCAAGCAAGCCTTCCAGCGCAAGCTGGAGATGCAGGTGCTGCGTGAAAAGACCCTCGCCGAAGCCCAGCAGGTCGGCCATGCCCAAGGCCTGGAGCAGGGCTATGCGCAGGGCTTGAGCGAAGGGCGCCAGGCCGCCGCCGTGGAGTTGCAACAGCAGGTGAAGCAGACGTTGCAACCGCTGCTGGAGCTGTGCCGTCACTTCGACGAGGCGCTTAAGGCGATGGATACGCACATTGCCCACCAGTTGGTGCGCATTGCGCTGGAGGCCGCCCGCCAATTGGCCGGCGATGCGCTGGCAGCCCAACCGGAGCAGGTGCTGGTGTTGGTTAAAAGCCTGCTCGACAGTGACCTGGAACTCACCGGCAAACCCAAGTTGTGGCTCAACCCGCAGGATCTGCAGCGCGTCCAGGACAGCCTCGGCGAACAGCTCGACGTGGCGGGGTGGGCCTTGCACGCCGACACCTCGATGCTGCCCGGCGGTTGCCGTGTGGTCAGCGCCGGCGGTGAGCTGGATGCCACGCGGCCTTCGCGGTTGGGCCTGCTCAATCGTAGCGTCGAGCGCACCCTGGATGAACAGCCATGAACGTACACCTCGCGCGCTGGAGCCAGGTCCTGGCGACGGTGCAGGGCAAGCCCCTGCAGGTCGCGCCGTACCTGCGCAGCGGGCGCATCACCCGTGCCACCGGCATGGTGCTGGAGGCGGTGGGCCTGCGCCTGCCGCTGGGCGGCGCCTGCCGTATCGAGCTGACGTCCCATGAGGGCGTATACGCCGAGGCCGAAGTGGTCGGTTTTGCCGGGGACACGTTGTACCTGATGCCCCTCGCGGAAATCCACGGCCTGCAACCGGGGGCGCGGGTGTTTGCCGCGGATGACGGCCAGACCGGCGCCGGGGGGAATCGCAACTTCCCCTTGGGCATGGCGCTGCTTGGTCGCGTGCTGGACAGCGGCGGCCAGCCCCTGGACGGTCGCGGCCCGCTGCTGGGTGCCCACCACGCCAGTCTGCATACCCAGCCGCTCAACCCGCTCAAGCGCGCGCCGATCGACCGCCAGATCGACGTGGGCATCCGCGCCATCAATGCCTTGTTGTGTGTCGGGCGTGGCCAGCGCCTGGGCCTGTTTGCCGGTTCCGGCGTGGGCAAGTCGGTACTGCTGGGCATGATGGCTCGCTACACCCAGGCCGATGTGATCGTGGTGGGGTTGATTGGCGAGCGGGGCCGCGAGGTGCAGGACTTTATCGACAACATCCTCGGCGAAGACGGCCTGCGCCGCTCCGTGGTGGTCGCCGCGCCGGCCGATACCTCGCCGCTGCAACGGTTGCAGGGCGCGCTGTATGCCACGCGGGTGGCCGAGGACTTTCGCGACCAGGGCAAAGACGTGCTGCTGATCATGGATTCGCTGACCCGCTACGCCATGGCCCAACGCGAAATCGCCCTGGCCGTGGGCGAGCCGCCGGCCACCAAAGGCTACCCGCCGTCGGTGTTCGCCAAGCTGCCCAAACTGGTGGAGCGCACCGGCAACGGGCCGCCCGGTGGCGGCTCGATCACCGCGTTTTACACGGTGCTCAGCGAGGGCGACGACCAGCAGGACCCGATTGCCGACTCGGCGCGGGCGATTCTGGACGGGCACATTGTGCTGTCCCGGCACCTGGCCGAAAGCGGGCACTACCCGGCCATCGATATCGAAGCGTCGATCAGCCGGGCGATGACCGCCATCGCCAGTGACGCCCAGCAACGCAAGGCGAATCAGCTCAAGCAGGCACTGTCGCGCTACCAGCGCAATCGCGACCTGATCAGCGTGGGCGCTTACACCCAGGGCCACGATGTGCAACTCGACCGCGCGGTGGGCTTGTACCCGCATATCGAGCGGTTTCTGCAGCAGCGCATTGACGACCGCGCCAGCGTTGACGAGACCCTGCACGGGCTCAACCTGTTGTTCCCTGGCAACTGACCTTTTTGAGTAATCATCGATGGCCGACCAATCGCTGCACCTGCTGATCGAACTGACCGCCAAGGCCCGCGACGTCGCGGCTCGCGCCCTGGCGCAAAGCCGTGCTGCCGAGCAACTGGTGATCAACCAGTTGCGCGCCCTGGACCAGTACCAACAGGAGTACCGCCAGAACCTGCAACTGGAACTGGCCAAAGACGGCATGAGCCCCTCGGCGCTGACCAACTACCGAGGCTTTTTGCAGTCGCTGGAAGAGGCCATGGAGCGTGCGCAAAAAAGCCTGGAGCGCCACCGCAAACAGGTGGCGCACCACCAGATCACCTGGATGGCGCAGTGGCGCAGGGTCAATGCGATTGAAGCGCTGTTGAGCCGGCGCGCCCAGCAGGCGCAAGTGCGCGCGGGGCGTGTCGAGCAGCGTCAGGCGGACGAACTGGCCAGCCAATTGCGGCGCCGGGCGGCAGCGTTTCCAACTTCCATCGACAGCAGCCTCTAAGGGACACCATGGACATTCTCGCGTCGTTAGCACCCTCGACCGCAGTGCCTACGCCGGCCAGTACTCCCGCTGAAGCGACGGTTGCGCCGAGTGAGTCGTTTGCCGCGGTATTAAGCCAGGTCAGTGCGCCAGTGGCTGACCCACTGCCGGTGGTTCAGCCGGAACCGGCACCTGCACCTGCACCTGCACCTGCACCGGCAGTGGCGGCCGTGGACACCGCCCCGGTCACGCCAGAGCCGGCCCCGACCGCACTGCCCACACCGGTGGCTGTACAACCGCTGCCGGTGGCTGAGCCAGAGACTCCAGGGGTGGTGGACGATGTGCTGAATGTCCTGCCCGATGACCCCGTGACGGCGGCTGAAGAACCTGAGCCGACAGCCAAGGGCGACAGCACTCTGGACGACATTCGCCAGCGCATGGCCCTGATCGAAAGCGCCGGCCAGTTGGATACCGCCGCGATGATCGTTGCACCACAGCTTCCTGTGAGCGTGCCGCTGCCGGTGGCGGTCAGTGCTGCGCCAGCCGAGTCCGCCCCCGTGATCGACAGTCGCGCCCCGACCCAGGCGGCCAGCCTGCCTGCGGCGGATGAAGAACCGGACAGCGCAGAACCGATCGACCTACCGGGCGCGATGCCGAGCCTGGTCGCTACCGTCGCTGACAGCGTGCCCAGCGTGCGCGCACAAACCCACGACAGCCAGCCGGACAGCCAGCCCGACCCGCAAAGTGTCTTCAGCCTTTCAGCGGCATCCTTCAACCCGGCGAACCTGGCCGTTACTGACACGGTTGCGAGCAACGGCCTGGTGCTCACGGCCGCCATCGGCAGCGCCGATTGGCAGACTGACCTGGGCCAGCAAATGGTCGACATGGTTACGCGTGGCGAGCAGCAGGTGGACCTGCGCCTGCACCCGGCCGAGCTCGGCCCGTTGTCCATCAGCCTCAACCTGAATGACGGCACCACCCAGGCGCAGTTCCAGGCCGCCCATGCCTCGGTGCGGGCGGCGGTGGAACAGGCATTGCCGCAGTTGCGCGAGGCGCTGGCCACCCAAGGCATCGCGTTGGGGCAGGCCTCGGTCAGCGACCAGTCTTCACGCCAGGCTGCGGGTGGCCAGACACCGCGTGATCCGCAGGCCCAGCCGTCCAGCGCAGCAGTCAGCCGCGACGAGGCGCTCCCGGCGCACGTCCAGCAGGTGCTGCTGCGCAGTTCGGGTGTGGACTTGTACGTCTGATTCCCAAATCAAAACAGCGAGATACCGCCGTTACCCTGGTCTTATCGCGCCATGGGCGGAGCAGGGCGATGGTCATACTTGAGCCCTGCCTAACCGTTTTCTTTCATCCCATGGTTCCAGCCAATGACCACCACCCGCAAAACCCCCTGGCTCTTGATTCTGCTGCTGGCGCTGGTCGTCGTTGCAGCCAGTTCCGGTGGCACCTACTTCTACCTCAGCCAACAGGCTGCGGCCGGTGAGACGGCGAAGGTCGAGCCCGCTCCGCAACTCCCCCAGGCGCCACGGTTGGTCACCATCGCACCAATGACGGTCAACCTGGTGAACGAACGTGATGAGCAAAGCCTGCTGTATGTAGGCTTTGCCCTGGAAGTGGCGGATGACGCGAGCCAGGCGCTGCTGCAGCAATACATGCCGCAAGTACGCAGCCAGTTGTTGACCCTGTTGAGCGGGCAGAACAGCACGCTGGTGATCACCCCCCAGGGCAAGGCAGCACTCGCCGACAAGGTCCTGGAAACCCTCAAGCAGCCGCTGGCGCCGCAGCAACCCGCGCCGGCGGTGCTGCGGGTGCTGTACACCGACTTTATCGTGCAATAACCATGGCCATTGACGATTTGCTCTCCCAGGACGAGATCGACATGTTGCTGCGCGGAGGCGACGACGGCGACGCTCCAGCGGATGACGCCGACACCCTGGACGCCGCGCGGGTGCGCCCTTATGACCCGGCGACCCAGCACCGGGTGATCCATGAGCGTTTGCACGCCCTGGACATCATCAACGAACGCTTCGCCCGTTACTTTCGCATGAGCCTGTTCAACCTGATCCGGCGCAGCATCGATATCACCGTCAAAAGCGTGCGCTACCAGAGCTACAGCGAATTCTCGATGCACATGCCGATGCCCACCAACATCAACCTGTTGGCCATGAAACCGCTGCGCGGCACCGCCCTGGTGGTGTTCCCGCCCAGCGTGGTGTTCATGGTGGTGGACAACCTGTTTGGCGGCGATGGGCGTTTCGTGACCAAGTCCGAAGGCCGTGAGTTCACCCACACCGAGCAGCGCATCATCCGGCGTTTGCTGGGCTTGTCGGTGGACGCCTACAAGGACGCCTGGAAGTCGGTCTACCCGCTGGAAATCGAATACCTGCGTTCCGAGATGCAGGCCAAGTTTGCCAACATCACCAGTTCACCGAATGAAATCGTGGTGAATGCCACCTTCCACCTGGAGGTCGGCAACCTGTCCAGCGATTTCAACATCGTGATCCCGTACCTGATGATCGAGCCGATGCGCCAACTGCTCAACGGCCCGCTGACGGATACCAATCCCGAGGAAGAGCGCCACTGGAACAAGCGCATGGCCGGTGAGATCACCCATTCCGAGATTGAGCTGATCGCCGACTTTGTCGAACTGGATGCGCGGATGGGACAGGTCATGGCGCTCAAGGTCGGCGATGTGCTGCCTATCGAGCTGCCCGAGATCATCAGTGCGCGGGTCGATGGCGTGCCGGTCATGACGTGCGAATACGGCAGCCAGAACGGCGTGCGCGCGTTACTTGTGAAGGACCTGGTCGATCACTCTCTGAGCCTTTCCTCTTCTTCTACCAGCCGATTCGTGAAGGGCCACGTGTCCACTGCCAAGGAATCCGATCATGACTGATTCAAACACCGTCGAGCCCCAAGAGCCCGATGAATGGGCCGACGCCCTCGCCGAACAGGCCGCCGAAGCCGCTGACGACGACCCGTGGGCGGCCGCCTTGGCCGAACAGGAGCAAGTCGATGCGGCGGTTGCCGGACCGGCGCCAAGCGTAGGTTCGAGCCTGTTCAAGCCGTTGCCTGCGCCAACACCCGCGGCGGGTGCGCGTGAGCTGGAAATGATCATGGATATTCCGGTCAAGCTGAGTGTGGAACTGGGGCGCACCCGGATCACCATCAAGCAATTGCTGGAACTGGCCCAAGGCTCGGTGTTGGCCTTGGACGGCCTGGCGGGTGAACCGATGGACATCCTGATCAACAGCTACCTGATCGCCCAGGGCGAAGTGGTGGTGGTGGATGACAAATACGGCATTCGGATCACGGAAATCATCACCCCGTCCGAACGCGTACAAAAGCTCAACCGATGAGCCTGGTCAGCGCAACACCGGCGCCGCTTGGCGTGCCTTCGGACAACGTGATGAACCTGGCATTGCTGGGCAAGACCGGCCTGGCGCTGGTGGTGGTGCTCGCCTGCGTGCTGGTGTGCGGCTGGCTCGCGCGGCGCATGGGGTCGCGGCCGCTGGCGCCGGGAAAGATGCTGCGGGTGGTCAGCAGCACCGGCCTGGGCCAGCGTGAAAAGGTGGTGATTGTGGAGGTGCGCGGCCAATGGCTGGTGCTGGGGGTGACTGCCCAGCAAGTCACCGCCCTGGCGCAAATGGACGCGCCGGCAGCCGAGCCTGAGCCGGCGGTGGTCGAACCGGGCGACAGCTTTTCCGAACGCCTGGCGCATGCCCTGAAGCACAACCTGCGCAAGGGACGCGGCTCATGAATGGCCTGGAACCGGCGATGCAAGGCCTCAGCGCCTTCACCGGCCAGGCCGGCGGCCAGCAATGGTCGCTGAGCCTACAAACCCTGCTGCTGCTCAGTGCCATGGCGTTCCTGCCAGCGGTGTTGCTGATGATGACCGGGTTCACCCGGATCATCATTGTGCTCGGCCTGCTGCGCACGGCCATCGGCACCACCTCGGCGCCGCCGAATCAGGTGCTGCTGGGGCTGGCGCTGTTTCTGACGTTTTTCGTCATGTCGCCAACCCTCGACCAGGCTTACGAAACCGCCTGGCAGCCATTCTCCCGGGACGAGATCACGGTGGAGCAATTTCTCGACAAGGGCAGCCAGCCGTTTCGCACCTTCATGCTGGCCCAGACCCGCCAGGGCGACCTTGCGTTATTCGCGCGGTTGGCGCGCATCGACGACCTGCAAGGGCCGGAGGATGTACCCATGCGCGTGTTGCTGCCGGCGTTTGTCACCAGCGAATTGAAGACCGCGTTCCAGGCCGGTTTCACCATTTTTATCCCGTTCCTGATTATCGACCTGGTGGTGGCGAGCGTGTTGATGGCGCTGGGCATGATGATGGTGCCGCCGTCCACCATCTCGCTGCCGTTCAAGCTGATGCTGTTTGTGTTGGTGGACGGCTGGCAGTTGCTGCTCGGTTCCCTGGCGCAGAGTTTTTATACCTGATGAGGACGTAGACGATGACGCCGGAAATGGTCATGGACCTGGCTTACAAAGGCATGCGCATGAGCATGATCGTGGCCGCGCCCGTGTTGTTCGTGACGCTGTTTGTCGGCTTGCTGGTGAGCCTGTTCCAGGCGGCCACGCAGATCAACGAATCGACCCTTTCGTTTATCCCCAAGATCATCGGCGTGTGCGTGGTGCTGGTGATCGCCGGGCCCTTGATCATGGAAATGCTGGTGGACTACACCCGGACGCTGTTCACCAGTTTGCCCACGCTGATTGGCTGACGCGCCTTGATTGAGGTCAGTTCGGCGCAACTGCAACTGTGGCTCACCAGCTTTTTCTGGCCATTCTGCCGCGTGTTGGCATACCTGATGAGCGACCCGATCCTGGGCCACAAAAATGTGTCGAGCCAAGTGAAGGTCGGCCTGGCGATGCTGCTGGCTTTCTTGCTGGCGCCCAATTTGCCGGCGCTGCCGGACGTAGCCCTGTTCTCCTGGGCCGGGCTGGGGGTGACGGTGGAGCAGGTGTTGATCGGCATGTCGCTGGGCATGGTGATGCGCGTGACGCTGGCGGTGGTGGAGATGACCGGCGATATCTGCGGTATGCAGATGGGGCTGGCGTTTGCCACGTTCTTTTCCGCCGACACCAGCACCAACAGCCTGGTGCTGTCGCGCTACCTGGGGATGATCACGATCCTGATGTTCCTCGCGCTGGATGGCCACCTCATGGTGCTTGAGCTGCTGGCGACCACGTTCAAGACGCTGCCCATCGGGCACCTGCGCTTTGACCCCAACGCCTGGAACCTGATCGCCCGCTATGGCAGCACAATCTTCCTCACGGGGCTGTTGCTGGCCTTACCCATGGTTGCCACGCTGCTGATCATCAACCTGGCCATGGGCATTCTCAACCGAGTGTCGCCGCAGTTGACGGTATTTTCGGTGGGCTTCCCGCTGACCTTATCCGTGGGCCTGATCCTGCTGATGGTGGTGATGGGCGACCTGGGACCGTTTCTGGCCAGCCTGCTCACCAATACCCTGCACTTCATGCAGTACCTGGTCGACAACATGACCCTTGCTTGACTCATGTGCCACGGTCCAAGTGTGGGAGAGGGCTTGCTCCCGATGGCGGTGTTTCAGCCAATGCATCTGGCGACTGATCCAGCGCAATCGGGGGCAAGCTCCCTCCCACATTTTTGGATGTGTTCGAGTAGTGATATGGGGGGCGCCGCAGTTGATGGGCTTCTGTGGGCTTGATTCTTATTTCTGTCCAACCTGCTGCCACGGTCTAAATGTGGGAGGGGGTTTGCCCCCGATGGCGGTGTTTCAGCCAATGCACCTGGCGACTGATCCGCTGCTATCGGGGGCAAGCCCCCTCCCACATTTTTGGATGTGATCGAGCAGTGATATGGGGGGCGCCGCAGTTGATGGGCTTCTGTGGGCTTGATTCTTATTTCTGTCCAACCTGCTGCCACGGTCTAAATGTGGGAGGGGGCTTGCCCCCGATGGCGGTGTTTCAGCCAATGCATCTGGCGACTGAGCCGCTGCTATAGGGGGCAAGCCCCCTCCCACATTTTTGGATGTGTTCGAGCAGTGACATGGGGGGCGCCGCAGTTGATGGGCTTCTGTGGGCTTGATTCTTGTTTCTGTCCAACCTGCTGCCACGGTCTAAATGTGGGAGGGGGCTTGCCCCCGATGGTGGTGTTTCAGCCAATGCATCTGGCAACTGATCCAGCGCAATCGGGGGCAAGCCCCCTCCCACATTTTTGGATGTGTTCGAGCAGTGACATGGGGGGCGCCGCAGTTGATGGGCTTCTGTGGGCTTGATTCTTATTTCTGTCCAACCTGCTGCCACGGTCTAAATGTGGGAGGGGGCTTGCCCCCGATGGCGGTGTTTCAGCCAATGCACCTGGCGACTGATCCAGCGCAATCGGGGGCAAGCCCCCTCCCACATTTTTGGATGTGATCGAGTAGTGATATGGGGGGGCGCCGCAGTTGATGGGCTTCTGTGGGCTTGATTCTTATTTCTGTCCAACCTGCTGCCACGGTCTAAATGTGGGAGGGGCTTGCCCCCGATGGCGGTGTTTCAGCCAATGCATCTGGCAACTGATCCAGCGCAATCGGGGGCAAGCCCCCTCCCACATTTTTAGATGTATTCGAACAGCGACATCTTCTGCAGGCTGACGAAGGTCTGCTGCGCCGCCTGCAGTGCCACTTGCAACGCGGTGTACTCGGTGACCGATTCGGTGTAGTCGGCATCCACCAGCCCCGACAGGCGTTCGGTGTAGCTCAGTGCCAGGTCGTCGCCGATGGTGTCGAGTACCTCCAACTGGTTAAGCCGCGAGCCGACGGAGGTTTGCACCGTGAGCACGTTGTCCTGGGCGTTGCTCAGTTGGCGGCTGGCGGTGGACAGGGTGTTGTTCAGGTTGGCCTGGTCGGCGTCGGTTTCCACCGGGGTTTGCAGCACCGAGATCAGGTTTTTCAGGCTGGCGAACAGGTCCGGGTCGGCGTCGGCGGCCTTGCTTACGGTAATCGAGTCGCCGTCCACTGGGGCGCCGCTCAGGGTCAGGGACAGGCCGTTGACTTCCAGGGTATCGCCCGAGGTGTACGTCACCGGGGTGGCGCCGTCGAGGCTGTATTGCGCGGTGCCGTCGGCGGCGGTGCTGAAGGTCAGGCTGAAGCCGGTGCCGTAATTGGCGTCCTGGGTATCGGTGATGGTCGGGCCGCTGAAGGTCACGCTGCCGCTGTTGTCGCCGGCCTCGGCGATAAACCCCGCCGAACTGCTCACCGAGAGGAAAATCGTCGCCCCGGTATCGCCGCTGGCCATGCTCTGGGTGGAGCTGACCTGTTGTTTGATCGCGTTGTCGTCGCCCTGGTACACCAGATCGCCATTGGCATCGGTGGCAAACGCCGGGCTCTGGCTCTGATAACCGGAAAACAGATAGTTACCGTTACTGTCCGTGGCGTTGGCCAGTGTCACCAGGGTGTCGTACACCCCTTGCAGCGAGGTGGCGATGGACTCGCGGTCGGCGTCGCTCAAGGTGCCGTTGTTGGCTTGCACGATCAGCGCCTTGGCGCTGGTGATGGCATCGTTGATGCTGTCCAGGGTGCTTTCTTCCTGGGACAAGGACGTGCTGATGGTACTGCGCGAGTCAGCATATTGCGTATTCGCGGCGATGGCCTGGCGCACGTTGACGGCCTGGGCGGCGGCCAGCGAATCATCCGAAGGGTTGACCACCCGGGTGCCGCTGGACACTTCCTGGGCGGAGTCCTGGTAGGCGCTTTCCTGGGCGAGCATCGAGTTCAGGCTTTGGTTGTAAATCGTCGCACTGCTGAGGCGCATGGCGTCGCTCCGCTCAGAAAGTTATCAGTTGATATCGAGGAGGGTATCGAGCAGGGACGTACCCACGTCGACCACCTTCGCGCAGGCCTGGTAGTACTGTTGGTAGACGATCAGGTTGGCCGCCTCTTCATCCAGGTTCACCCCCGATTCCGACTGTTGCAGCGAGGTCAGTTGCTCGGTGAGGCCCGACTGGGTTTCCAGTTGCCCCGCGACCTTGCTGGCGGTACTGCCCACGTCGCTGACCAGTGCCGAGTAGGTCTGGCTGAGGGTCTTGCCGCCGCCGACGATGCTGTCGGTTTGCAGGTTGAGCATCGCCAGGGCGTTGCTGTTGTCGCTGCTGCCGGTGGAGGTGCCTGCTGCGATCAGGCTGCCGTCGCTGGTCAAGGTGCTGAAACTGCTGGCGGCGTTGCGCGTGGGCAGTACCAGGAAACTGTCGCCGTTATCGGCGGTGCCGCTGATGGCCACGTTCATGCCGGCGAAGGTCAGGCTGTCGTTGTTGGCGTCATAGGTCGAGGTGACGCTGGCGCCGGTGTCGTTGCGGGTCACCGTGTAGCCGTCGGTGTCGGAATACTTGACGGTGTAGTCGGTAGCACTCAGGGCGCTGACATCGTCGGTAAAGGTCGCGCTTAGCGTGGCGTCGCCGGTGTTCTTGGTGTTGCCGTAGATGCTCGGGGCATCCACCGAAAAGAATGCACTGCCGGTGTCGCCATTCAGGTCGATACCCGAGGCCTGCAAGCTGTTGAAGGCTTGGGTCAGGCTCACTGCCAGGATGCCCAACTGGTTTTGCGCGTCGTTCAGGCTGGTGTCGCGAAAATCCATCAGGCCGCCCAGGGAGCCGCCTTCGAAGGTGGAATCGTCGAGTACGGTGGTGTGGCCGGCGGCGTCGACGTAGGTGACTGCGGTTTGGGTCGGGTCGCTGGCTGAGACGGCGGTTTGCAGATCGAAGCTGTCATTGCCCGATACCAGCGCCAGGCCGTTGCTCAGCGCCACGTTGTAGCTGCCGTTGCTTTGGGTGGTGACATCCACGTCCACCAGTTCACTGAGCTGGCTGACCAGCAGGTCGCGCTGGTCGAGCAGGGCGTTGGAGGTCGAACCCAGGGCGTCGGACAGGCTGATCTTTTTGTTGAGGCCGGCGATCTGTTCGGTGAGGTCGTTGACCTGGGTGACCTGGTCGCCGATCTGGCTGTTCACGTCGCTGGCCATGTCGTCCAGGTAGCTGCCCAACTGGGTGAACTGCGAGGTCAGGGTTTGTGCGGCGCCGACCACTTCTTCGCGCGCGGCGGTGTCGCTGGCGTCGGAGGTCAGGGTCTGGATCGATGAGAAGAAGCCTTGCATCAGGGTGTCGAGGCTGGCGTCGCCATCGGCCAGCAGGCTATCGATCTGGTCGATTTCGGTCTGGTAGGTCGACAGCGCGCTTTCGGTGCTGATAGAGCCATTGAGCTGGCTGGTGACGAATTGGTTGTACTGGCGGTCGACGCTGGCGATCTGCACGCCGCTGCCCGAGGTGGACTCGGAGAAGTTCGCCACCTGCAAGGTATAGCCCGCCGTGTAGGCGTTGGTGGTGTTGCTGCTGCTGGTGCTGAGGGCGATCTGCGCGGCGGTCAGGCCGCTGACGCCAATGGAAATAATGCTCATCGAGAAGCTCCTGGGCTACATGGTTGGCACTATCGGCCCGGCGAAAGGTCAACTTGACCCCTGTTCTATAAATCGTTTTGCAACTGCGCCACTTCCGGCACGTTGCGCAGCGGACCGATGGTGGCCATCACCGAGATCAGCTTCTGCGCATAGCGCGGGTCGGTGGCGTAACCGCCCTGTTGCAACGCGACGGCGGCCTGGGGCGCATCAACGGCATTGCGCACGGCGGCATAACCGGGGCGGCTGCGCATCAGGCGCGCATAGTCGTTGAAGGCAGCGTCGTCGCAGGTATAGACACGAAACGCTTCCAGCTGTTTTTGCGCTTGGGCGTCGGTGTATTCGGTGGTCATCACCTGGGTCGTCGCGCCTTGCCACTGACCGCCGGCCTTGATGCCGAACAGGTTGTGGCTGTCGGCACCCTGGGCGGTGGTGATGGTGCGCCGGCCCCAGTCGGTTTCCAGGGCGGCCTGGGCCAGGATCAGCTCGGCGGGCACGCCACTGGCGCGCGCGGCCTTTTGCGCCGGTTCGCTCAAGCGCGCGATAAATGCCTGTACATGCTCGGGTTGGTCCTTGTCGGCGCCGCTGACTTCGCGGCGTTTCCAGGCATCGAACGCCGGGCTGGCAAACGGCGAGGGGCGTGATGGCGGCAGGTCGAGGAAGGCCGCGGTGGCGCTGTCCAGTTCAGGCGCTTGCCGGGAGGTGTAGCCGCTCAGTTGTCGGGTCAACTGCTCGGCCAGGCCGATACCTTTGCCCGCCAGGCTCTGGGCCCACTGTTGGTCGAGCATCTCGGTGTACATTTCGGTCTGCGAGTTATTCGACATCTCCGATTTGGGCACCGCCGCGCGCATGCTTTTGAGCATCATCTGCAGGAACAGCGCCTCGAATTGCTTGCTGGCTTCCTTGAGCCCTGAATGCGGGTCCAGGTGCGCACTGTTGCGCAGCCGGTCCAGGCCCTGCACATCCAGGGCAAAGCCATCGGTGCTTTTCATCAGATGATCTCCAACTCCGCTCGCAACGAACCGGCGGCCTTGAGTGCCTGCAAAATCACCATCAAATCCTGCGGGGTGGCCCCCAGCGCATTCAGGCCCTTGATCACGTCCATCAGGTTCGCCGTGCCTTCGAGCAAGTGCAGCGAACCGCCTTGGGACTCGATGGAAATATTGCTCTGGGAGCTGGTCGCCGTCTGACCGCCACTGAAGGCGCCGGGCTGGCTGACCGTGTTGGTGGTGTCGATGATCACCGACAAATTGCCGTGGGCCACGGCGGCGCGGTACAGCTTCACCGAGCTGTTGAGCACGATGGAGCCGGTGCGCGAATCAAGGATCACCTTGGGGCGCGCCTGGATCGGCAGTACTTCGATGCTCTCGATGCGCGCCATGAAGTTGGTGCGCTCGTTGGGCGACAGCGGGCCCTGGATTTCGATCATCCCGCCGTCCAACGCCGAGGCCACGGTACGGCGCATTTCCAGGTTGATCGCATACACCACGCGCTGCGCCGTGGCCGAGTCCGGTTCGTGCAGGGACAAACCGAGCAGGCCGTGGTCGTTGTTCAAATTCAGCGCCACCGTGCGCTCGATAATCGCGCCACGGCTGATGCGCCCGCCGGCCAACTGGTTGACCGTCACGCTGCTGCCGTTGGCCGAGGCGCCAGCGCCGCCCACCAGCAGGTTGCCCTGTGCCATGGCGTACACCTCGCCGTCGGCGCCCTTCATCGGGGTCATCAGCAAGGTGCCGCCGCGCAGGCTTTTGGCGTTGCCGATGGACGACACCACCACATCGATCTGCTGCCCCGGGCGCGACAGGGCCGGCAGGCTGGCGGTGACGATCACCGCAGCGATATTGCGCATCTGCATGTTCGCACCGGCCGGCAGGGTCACGCCCAGTTGCGACAGCATGTTGGTCAGGCCCTGTTCGGTGAACGGGCTCTGGGTGGTCTGGTCGCCGCTGCCGTCCAGGCCGACCACCAGGCCGTAGCCCACCAGGTTGTTGGGGCGGATCCCGGCAAAGTCGGCGATGTCGCGGATCTGCTCGGCGTGAACCGTGGCCCCCAGCCACAACGGGCAACTCAGCAGCAGGGTGCGCAACGTTCGGGCGGCTCTAGTGAACATGGCGTGGGTACTCAGAAAGGGGAAACGTTGAGGAGGATGCGATGGAGCCAGCCCATCCGCTGCGCTTCGTTGATGTAACCATCGCCCACGTACTCGATGCGCGCCTGGGACACCTGGGTCGATGACACGGTGTTCTCGCCGGTGATGCTGCGCGGGTTGACCAGCCCGGAAAAACGGATGAACTCGGTGCCCTGGTTGATCGCGATCTGTTTGTCACCGCGCACGCGCAAATGCCCGTTGGGCATCACCTGCATCACTGTCACGGAAATCGTGCCGGTGAACGAGTTGTTCGCCTGGGAACCGCCGGCGCCCAGGAAGTCATGCGTCGTCGAAGCATCCAGCCCAAAGGAGCCGACCTGGCTGGCCCGGCTGGAGGTGGTCGCCAGGCTCAGCCCCGTGGAGCCGGCGCGGCTGGCATTGGAGGAGGAGTTCTTGCTGGCGCTGACCTGTTCTTCCAACTGGATGGTCAGGGTGTCGCCGACCATGCGCGGGCGGCGGTCTTCGAACAGCGGCTGCGAGCGGCTGCTCTGGTAGATCGAGCCGTTGGCCAGGCGCGCGGGGTAGCCCTGCGCCTGGACTTCTTCGTCGGGCACCACCGGCTTGTGCGGTAGTTGATCGCAGCCGGTGAGGGCCAGTACGCCGGCCAGAAGATACTTGTGAGCCATAAAGTGAGTCTCGAACCGGGCGCTCAGAGCTGGGTCAGACGCTGGAGCATCTCGTCCGAGCTTTCGACGGCCTTACTGTTGATTTCATAGGCACGCTGGGTCTGGATCATGCCGACCATTTCTTCCACCACGTTGACGTTGGAAGTTTCCACGTAGCCTTGGGACAGCGTGCCGCCGCCGTTGAGGCCCGGCGTGGTTTCGGTGGGCGAGCCCGAGGCGTCGGTTTCCAGGTAGAGGTTCTGGCCGATGCTTTCCAGGCCGGCCGGGTTGATGAACAGCGCCAGGTTCAATTGGCCGACCTGGGTCGAGGCAGAGGCGGCGGGCGTGGTCACCGAGACGATGCCGTCGCTGCTGATCGTGATGGCTGTGGCGTTGGCCGGGATGGTCACGCCGGCCGATAGCTTGTAGCCGTTGGAGGTGACCATCTCGCCATTGGAGTCGAGCTGGAAGCTGCCGTCACGGGTGTAGCCGGTGCTGCCGTCGGGCATGTCCACCTGGAAGAAGCCCAGGCCGTTGATCGCCAGGTCCTTGGAGTTGCTGGTCTGCTCCAGGTTGCCCTGGGTGTGCAAGCGCTCGGTGGCGACTTCGCGCACGCCGGTGCCCACCTGCAAGCCGGAGGGCAGTCGCGTGTCGGTGCTGCTCTGCGCGCCGGGCTGGCGCACGTTCTGGTACACCAGGTCTTCGAACACTGCCCGCGAGCGCTTGAAGCCGTTGGTGCTGACGTTCGCCAGGTTGTTGGCGATCACGTCCATTTGCCCTTGCTGGGCTTCCAGTCCGGTTTTCGCGGTCCACAGTGATCGGATCATCGTTCGGTTCCTTGTCTATTCAACTGGGAGGTCAGCCCTGCAGGGAAAGCAGGTTGTTGGCGCTCTTGGCGTTTTCGTCGGCGGTGCTGATGGCTTTCATCTGCATGTCGTAGCGCCGTGAGTTGTCGATCATCGCGACCATGGCGTTGGTCGGGCTGACGTTGCTGCCTTCCAGCGCACCGGGGGCCACGCGCAGGCTGTCGTCGGCCGGCAGCGGCTGCGCGTTTGCGGTGCGGAACAAACCGTCGGTGCCGGCCTGCAAGGTACCGGGCAACGCCGACACCAGCTTCAACTTGCCCACCGGGCTCAGGCCGCGGGGTTCCATGCCCAGCTCACGCACGCTGATGGTGCCGTCGCTGCCCAGGGTGACCTCGCTGCCCAGCGGCACGGTGACTGGTCCGCCGTCGCCGATCACCGGACGCCCGCCCACGGACATGGCGCCAGTGCCGTCGACCTGCAGGTCACCGCGCCGGGTGTAGGCTTCCTGGCCGTCGCCGGTCTGTACCGCGAGCATCACGTTTTCGCCAAGGGCCACGTCCAGCGCGCGGTCGGTATGCACGATCGGCCCTTCGCTCCAGTCCACGCCCACGCCGTTGGCGGCCACCGACACGCGGGTCGGCAAGCCTTCGCCCGCCACCGGCGAAGACTGCATCTGCACCAGTTGCGCGCGAAAGCCCGGGGTGACGATATTGGCCAGGTTGTTGGCCACGACGGCCTGCTGTTCGAGCGCCTGATTGGCCCCGCTCATGGCCGTGAAGAGCATGCGATCCATAGGGTCAGGAACCGATATTCACGGCTTGCTGCAGCACTTCGCTTTGCGCCGTTACCGACTTGGCGTTCGCCTGGAAGTTGCGCTGGGCAATGATCAGGTTGACCAGTTCGGCGGTCAGGTCGACGTTGGAGTCTTCAGTGGTGCCGCTCAGGATCGACCCCAGCGAGCCGCTGCTGGCCACGCCGAGCAGGGCCTGGCCGGAGGAGGAGGTGGCCAGCCAGGTGTTGTCACCGTTGGCTTTGAGGCCGTTTTCATTGCTGAAGGTGGCCAACTGGATCTGGTCGATGTTTTTGGTCTGGTCGTTGGAGTAGGTGGCGACCACCGTGCCGGTCTCGTCGATGCTGAAGCTCACCAGGCTGCCGGAGGTGTAGCCGTTCTGGGTAATGTCGGACACCGCCGAGTCGTTGCCGAACTGAGTGGTGCCGGTCAGGTCCAGCGCCACCGACATACTGGCCGCGCCGTTGGCCGGGTCGTAGGTGTAGGTGCCGGTTGCGCCGCTGGTGATCAGACCGCTGGAGTTGAAGCTGACGGTTTGGGAGCCGGTCAGCAGGTTGCCGTCGATGGCGGTGTGTACGTCCCAGGTGTTGTCGGCGGTTTTGCTGAAATACAGGGTGCTGGTGTGGCTGATGCCCAGGGAGTCGTAGAGCGGCGTGCTGGTGGAATAGGAGTAGGTCGACGAGTCGGTCTGGTCGAAGGTGGTGGTGATGACGTCTTTGCTGGCGTCCAGGTTCAGCTCGGCGTCCAGCTCGGTACTGGCGCTGGCTTGCATGCCGGTGGTGGGGATCTGGATCACGCCGTTGACCCCCTGCAGTTGATCGCCGGCGGCGTTTTCCAGGTAGCCGTCGGCGGTCAGGGTCAACTGGCCGTTGCGCGAGTACACGGTTTGCGTGCCGTCGGAGAAGGTGAAGAAGCCGTCACCGTTGATCGCCAGGTCCAGGGCGTTATCGGTGGTGGTCAGGCTGCCGGATTCGAAGTTCTGCACCACGCCCGAGACCTGGGTGCCCAGGCCGACGTCGGCGCCGGAGTACACATCGGCGAACTGCGTGGTCGAGCTTTTGAAGCCCACGGTCTGGGAGTTGGAAATATTGTTGCTGACCACGTTGAGGTCGGTGGACGCTGCCGACAGACCACTGAGTGCTTGGGAAAAAGCCATGGTGTTTCTCCTTCGTTAGGTAGAGGGTCAGAGGACAAGACTGATGTCGCTGAGGGCGACGTTCTCGTTGACGCCCCCCAGGTCCAGTGCGACTTGGTTGCTGCTGTCGGTGGTCACGCCGGTGACCAGCGCGTATTTGAGGGCGGTGTTGGCCACGGCGACGTCGTCGGTGGTGGCGCTGATGGAGAAGGTGTAGGCGCCGTCGGCGGCGGTGGTGCCGTCGTCTTGCAGGCCGTCCCACGACAACGACTGGGTGCCGGCGCTCATGCTGCCTTCGTCCAGGGTGCGCACGACGGTGCCGGTGCTGTTTTTGATGGTGACGCTGACGCTGTCGGCATCGCCGTTCAGGGTGACGCCAAACGTCGTCGCCACGCCGCTGTCGACCTGGATCACATTGCCGTCGATCAACACGCCATTGCCCACCAGGGCCGAGGCTTGCAGGGTTTCGGAGGCGCTGATCTGGCCAGAGATGCCTTCCAGGGTGCTGGTGACGTCTTCGATGCTGCTGATGGTGCTGATCTGCGCCAGTTGGGTGACCATCTCGCTGTTGTCCATCGGGTCGGTGGGGTCCTGGTTCTGCAACTCGGTGGTCAGCAACGTGAGGAACTGGTCTTGCAGATCGTCCGCCGCCGAGGTGCTGCTTTCGGCGGTGGTGCTGGTGCTGTTCATGGTCGACAGCACTGAGCTGGCAATCGTACTGGTCATGGTTTACGCCTCACCTAGGGTCAAAGTTTTCAGCATCATTTCCTTGCTGGTGGACATGACCTCGACGTTGGCCTGGTAGGAGCGCGACGCGGAAATCATGTTGACCATTTCGCCCACCGGCTCGACGTTGGGCATGGTCACGTAGCCCGACTCGTCGGCCAGCGGATCGCCGGGGCGGTATTCCTGGCGCATCGGCGAGCCGTCTTCGACCACCTGGCTGACGCGCACGCCACCGATGCTGCTGCCCGCCTGGTATTGCGACTCGAACACCACCTGCCGCGCCCGGTAGGCTTCGTTGTCCGGGCCGCTGGTGGTGTCGGCGTTGGCCAGGTTGCTGGCGGTTACGTTCATGCGCTGGGACTGGGCGCTCAGCGCGGAGCCGGCGATATCGAAAATGCTGAACATCGACATGGTGGTTTCCCTGGGTTATTCGGACTGCATGGCGGTCTTGAGCGACTGCAGGCGGCTGCTCAGAAAGGTCAGGCTGGCCTGGTACCGCACGGCGTTATCGGTGAACTGCGCGCGCTCGCGGTCCATGTCCACGGTGTTGCCGTCCAGGCTTGGCTGGTCGGGCACGCGGTAGAGCAGGTCGCGGCTGGAGACGCTGCTGGAATCGGCGTGCAGGTGGCGGTCCGAGGTGGTGGCCAGGGTCATGCCGCGGCCCTGGGTGTGCGATTTTTGCAGGGAGCTGGCCAGTTCGGCGCTGAAGTCAAAGTCCCGCGCGCGGAAGTTGGGTGTGTCGGCGTTGGCGATGTTATTGGCCAATACCTGCTGGCGCTCAGCCCGCAAACTCATTGCGTCCTGCTGAAAGCGCAGCTCGTTATCGAGCTTGTCGATCATGGTTGCGGACCTGTGCATCAAATAAATGAACGGCTCGCAGGTTAGTCCCAAGGCCGGCTAGGCAAAGGCCGAAACAGGCGGCTATTTGACGACCAATTCAGGCCTTGCCTCGTCGGCGGGACGACTAGAATTCTGCGCTGGGTAGCGCGGAGGGCGGGATCGATGACAAGACGGATGTGGGGCTTGATGGGCCTGTTGTGCTGCACCCTGGCCCAGGCGGATGGCCTGCAGGACCAGGTGCGCGAGGTGATTGCGCCACGCTTGCCCGCGCGCGCCCAATTGGTCGCGGTGGACATCGGCCAGCCGGCAGCGCGCATCGCGGCCTGCGCACATCCACGGCCGTATCTGGTGCGCCCGGAGCAAAGCGTGATCGGTCGGGTGGCGGTGGGCGTGCGCTGCCTGGACGAGGTCGCGGGTTACCTGCAAGTCAGCGTGCGCGTGGTCGGCGACTATGTGGTCAGCCGTCAGCGCATCGCCGCGGGCGAGGTGATCAAGGCGCCGATGCTGGAACTCAAGCGCGGCCCGCTGGAACGCCTGCCCAAAGGCAGCGTGTTCGAGCCATCGCAGATCATCGGCCGCCAGGCCAGCCGCAACCTAAGCCGGGGCATGGTGATCACCACAAATCACGTGCGCGAGCGTTGGCTGGTCGAGCGGAACGCCCGCGTGGTTCTGCAGGCCCAGGGCGCTGGCTTCAGCATCAGCCGCGAAGGCAAGGCACTGGATAACGGCGGCCTGGGCAGTACCGTAAGGGTCGTGGGCAACGACGGCAAAATGCTCAACGCCCAGGTGGTAGGCCAGAATGAATTGCTGCTGCGTTACTGATTTTTTCAGCGAAACCCGATTACCGGTCAAAGTTTGCCGTCGCGATTGCCGATAGTTGACCCAACCACAGCCAATTGAAGCCTCTAACGTGAAAATCATAAGTGCAAACCTGACCAACACCCTGGCGCCCGCTGACAGCAAAGCAGGCGGTAATCAACGCGTTGAACTGCAACCCCTCGAAGCCACCCTCGACGACGGTGTGCAAGTCTCCAGCAGCACCGCCAGCTCGCAGGTCGCGACGTCGGCGGACGTGGACATGGAGAAGGTCGCGGCGCTGCGCCAGGCCATCGACAGTGGCACCTACCAGGTCAGCGCGGATTCGATCTTCGACGGCCTGGCCGCAAGCGTGCGCGAAACCCTCCCATGAGCGTTGGTCGATGAGCAGCAGGTGCCTATGAGTCTGGCTAAACACTTGGCGTTGCAGCAGCAGGCGATTGTCGAACTGGTCGACTGGCTGGAACTGGAACGGCGTGCATTGGCCCAGGCCAAGGTCGACGGTGAAAAACTGCAGGAACTGACCGCGTGCAAGCAGGCGGCGTTGCAGAAGCTGGAGCAGTTGGAAGCGATTCGGTCTGGGGCGCAGTTGAAGCTCGGCTATGGGGCAGGGCGGCAGGGGGCGCAGAGGGCGGCGCAGGATGCTGATTGCCTGGCGGCTTGGCGGGAAGTGCAGGCGCTGGCGCGGCGGGCGCGGGAGGTCAATATTGCCAATGGTGAGGCGCTGAGGCAGCGGATGGCGTGTAACCAGCGGATTGTTGGGTTTCTTAATCGTATTGGCGGTAACCAGTTGTATGGGCCGGATGGGCGGACGCAGCGGGACCTAGGTTGACGAACCGTTAGGCGATCGGCTGCAACGCGTCCATCTGCCTGATCCAGGTATCGACATCTGGGCCGACTCGACGATGGCTACAACACCCTCGTAACACCCAAACGCTGCGCCTGGGTCAAGGGCGAAGTGGGTTTCCCCTGGCTACGTTTCGCAACGAGGAGTGCGTGCCGGAATGCCTGACGGAGACCCGGTTCACCACCATTCAAGAATCGTTAACTATTGAGTCTTTTAATGTGGCGAAATATTTCAACGAGGTTTACCTATAGACTCGCTCCTTATACGATGAAAACCGCATTTACTACTCTCCATTAGATCTGAGTCAGCGATGATTAGTCATTGACTGTCAATGATGTGATAAAACTATGATTTCTGGCCGCGCACAGTTTGCGCATGAGACAATAAACAGCAACTGGATACAGGCGCGATTATTTCGTGCGCCTATCGCCACGCTATTACTGAGTATCTGAACTATGGGCAGCACTGATTTGCTGACTGAAAAAGCTAAAGATTTCAGTATTGTTATCGTTAACTATAAAACACCAGAAATAACCAAAATATGCTTAGAGCTATTGCATCAGCATGTGGGTAGCAGCGGCGTCCCAGTATGGGTGGTTGACAACTATTCCGCTGATAAAAGCACAGAGTATTTGCGCACGCTTGACTGGATCAACCTGATCGAGCGAACCACTTCCGAACCAGAACAGGGCCATATTGCGCACGGCAAAGCACTCGACATGGCGTTGGAACGTATTGATACCGACTACGTATTTCTGCTGCACACCGATACGTTTATTTTCGATAAAAATGTGTTTCCGATGATGCTGAACAAATGCATGAAGAACCCGAAGCTCGTAGCCGTTGGTTGCGTAGAACAATTAAATCGTGGCACCATTAGAACCCTTTGGCGCTTTAGCTCACGACTATTCAAACACCACTTCAGGCGTATGAAACTTTCCCTTGGACTACGTTCCAGAGAACCAAAGCCGTACAGGGAATTTTACCTGAAGAGCTTCTGTACGTTATGGAACTGCAAACTAATAAAGCAGCACGGCTTGCATTTTTCGATAGATGACCGAGTGCCTGGTTATACCCTCCAGGACCGCATGACCGAGTTTGGTTATAGCGTTGAGCTTTTGTCGCCGCGTAAGATATTCAGTTATCTCGATCACATTCAGTCCGGCACTGTAGCTGCAGCTGGAGGCTATGAAACGACGCATAGACGAACCAAGATGTACAACAATATCCTGAACCGCCTAAACAAGGGCGACAGCAAAGGTCAAGCGTCGTCGACACGCAATAAATAGTGTGGGCAACACTGCTAAAAGTCATCCATAAGTCTTTATGTTCAGGTTATTGGAGCGGTAATGACACCCATCACGCAAACACTCCCCATCACCCTCTCCCCGGAGCTTGATTTCGACCAGAACGCTGCCAGCACTTTAGGTCACTCGCTAGCCAGTGGCTATGTCCAGGCCGCGCCATTTCCACACATCGTTATCGATGACTTTTTACCGAAAGACCTGATTGCGAGTATCTGCGCGCACTTCCCGGTCGAGCCAACCCACAACGAAATGCTCTACGAGCGTGGCTATAAAGGTCAGCACAAACGGCAAATCAGCCCCAACGAATGCGACCCCTATCTGAAGACGATTTTCAACGCGTTTAACTCGGCGCCCATGTTGCAGTTTCTTGAAAAGCTGACGGGCATCGAAGGTTTGATACCCGACCCCTACTTTATCGGTGGCGGGCTGCATGAAACAAAAAATGGTGGTTTCCTGGGTGTGCACTCGGACTTCAGGCTCAACAAAAAGCTTAATATTGAACGCAGACTGAATGCCATTATTTATCTCAACGAAGACTGGCAAGAAGAATACGGTGGCAACCTGGAGCTTTGGGATGTCGACATGAAGACTTGTCTTAAAAAAATCCTGCCGATTTATAACCGCTGCGTCATTTTCAACACAGACAAAGACAGCAACCACGGGCACCCAGAGCCTTTGACGACTCCGCAGCACATCACGCGCAGGTCTATAGCGCTTTATTACTACACGGCAGCCACGGTGGCGGTCGATCCCGCACAAAGAAACAAAACCCATTACAAGCCACGGCCCAAAGATCGTTTAAGCCTCAAATACTATGTGAGCAAGCTGATCAAGAAGAAAAACTAAGCAATATCGTCAGACGATGGCTCTCACGTAAGGGTCTATGGCCTGCATCAGGCGCTCGCCAGCGCGCATGGTCTGGCTGAGCGCCGATTGCGCCGCGGCGATCCTAGCCGCGGCCTAAGTAAAGCTGCACTCACGGGCGACGACCAGAAAGCGAGCAGGGTATTGGCGTTCTCGCGCAGCATTCATAAGACTCCTTCATGGGTAGTTGCGCGTTATAGCAATGCCTGGAGCGCTTGGCCCGGCATAGATCCCTGCTCTGGTACCCGCCACCTGCATGCCTGGGCTACAGGTTGCGGGCGATGTTCAGGGCAGCGTAACTCTGAGCTACCGGCATGATTTCCACCGAGTTGATGTTCACGTGCGGCGGCTGGCCTGCTATCCACACCACCATATTGGCCAGATCCTCAGGGCGGATGGCCTCCACGTCGCGGTACAGGGCATTCACTGCGTCCTGGTCACCGGCCAGGCGTACCAGTGAAAACTCCGTGCCCGAGCACAGCCCTGGCTCAATGTTGCTGACCCGTACCTTGGTGCCCGCAAGGTCTGCGCGCAGGTTCAGGCTGAACTGTTTAACGAAGGCCTTGCTGGCGCCATATACGTTGCCGCCCGGGTAGGGATACGTGCCGGCAATGGAGCCGATGTTGATGATCAGCCCCTTGTTAGCTTCCACCATGGCCGGCAGCAGCTTGTGGGTGACCATGGCCAGGCCGGTGACGTTCGTGGCGATCATGCGCTCCCAGTTCTTCGCATCGGCGCTCTGGGCGCGGTCGATACCCAGTGCCAGGCCGGCGTTGTTCACCAGCAGGTCGATGTGCAGCGACGCGTCGCGAATCGATTCGCAAGCCGCATCCAGCGAGGCGGCGTCTGTCACGTCCAGGGTCAGGGCAATGAAGTGCTCGCCCAGTTCGCGCTCCAGTTCCGCCAATTTGTCTGCGCGGCGGGCGCCGCCGATTACGCGGTAATTGTCAGCGATCAATGCGCGGCAGATGGCCTTGCCAAAGCCAGCGGAAGCGCCGGTCACAAATGCAGTTTTCATCAGGTTCTCCTTGAGGGTTGAATCAAGCCAGGTACTTCACGCCAAGGCTGGCGAACAGGCAAAGCATCGAAAGCACCAACACCTTGCGCACAACGTCGTTGCCTTTACGGATGGCCAGGGCGCTGCCTATGTGGTTGCCCAGGATGTTGCAGGCCACCAGTGGCAGGGCCAGCAGGTACACCACCTTGCCGGCCACAACGAAGGCGACCAGAGCGCCAATGTTGGAGGCGAAGTTGAAGCTCTTGGAGTTGGCCGAGCTGGACACCAGGTCCATCTTCAGCAGGTAGTGGAAGGCGATGATGAACATGCTGCCAGTGCCCGGCCCGAAAAAGCCGTCATAGAAGCCGATGACCAAGCAGGTCAGGGGCACTACGGTGAACAGCATGCGGTTGCTGAGAGTGTGCTCTTGTACCGGCCGGTCCTTGGGCGTGAGAAAGATCAAGATGCCTAGAGGGATAAGCGCCAGGATGATCTTGCCCACGGTTTCCGGGGAAATCGACACGATCAGGTGGGCGCCCATGTAAGCGCCCAGCAGCGCGAACGGCACGCCCACCAGCGCCACTTTCCACACCATCTTGCTGTTGGCGAAGAAGTTGCGGATGGCGGCTAGAGTGCCGAGGGTGCTGACCAGCTTTTCCTGGCCCAGCGCTACCTGCGGCGGCAGCCCCACCAGCAGGAAACCGGGGACCAGGAACAGCCCGCCGCCCCCGGCGATGCTGTCTACGAAGCCGGCGACAAAAGCGATTGCGCCCAGCAGCATGATGGCCAGTATCCAGTGTTGGGCCCAGAACGATCCGAGTAATTCCATGGTGGTACCTGTCTAGTCAATGTGGCGGTCAGGAAAGGACTTCATAAAGGTGGTCGGCGCGGCTGTGGCGCACACGGGTCAGGTCGTTGACCGCGAACAGACGGATCAGCCAGCGATCAGCGCCGTCGTTCTGCGGCTCGAAACCGTCGCGGGCGTGCAGCACGCGCTGGTTCTTGAAGATCATGAAGTCGCCGGGCAGCAGCAGGTGTGGCTCGTCGAACTGACGAGAGTCGAGCAGCGCTTTGAGTGTGTTCAGCGCGCACTCGCCTTTGAGGCTAATCGCGTGGGTGTTTTCGCAGTCCATGCGGCACAGCCATTCGCCGCTCAGACCGCGCACCAGCACGGGTAGCTCGGCGGTCTTGCGACGGTTGCTGGTGAAGGAGTCGGGGCGATGAATCACGAACTGTGGCGCGGTCAGTTCACTAATCGTGGTGGCGGGCAGTGCAGCCACCAGTTCATCGACATTGACCAGCGTCGTGTTGATGCGTGGGTCGCAACGCATGCCGAAGAACGACAGGTATTCGGGGCAGCAGGAGAGCGTGCCGACGTTTTCCGAAGATAGCGGGAGGTCTGGGTTGTCGACGTGGTAGGAGAAGCGCAGGCGCGACCCGTGGGAGCTTTTCTGGCTGGAAGCGTTGCGCGACGGGATCACGTGGCGGAACAGGCGGCCGTCATTTTCGCCTTCGTATACCACCGGGTTAATGCCTAGCAGACTGTGAATCGATAGGCTGACCAGGCAGGCGATGGGTGTGCTGCGCGGGCTCAAGACCCCGGAGTAGGGCGTTGGCGGTGTGTCTCGATCACGAGGGCAGTTGCGGATGATCAGCGCGGTCAGCTGCGGGTTGTCGACAAAGGAGCGGATCTGCTCGGTCAGCGTCGTGCCCAGCACGTCCTGCGCCTGCTCCTTGAGCTGGAAGTAGATGTCCCGGTTGTGTTCGAACTCAAGTGGGGTCTGATTCAGCACCGCTTGCCAGGCGCTGGCTATGACCCAAGGCAGTCGGATTTCCAGGGCGGTGGCAGCGTCGACTGCGGTCTTGAGGTATGCGCTTTCCATTTCGGGTGATGTTCCATGTTTTGATGTGGGTGGGCAAAAAATTGAATCGATGTAATCATTCTAATTATTTGAAATCAATCGAATCAATATTTTTTGATGCTCAAATTGATATTATTTTTATTATGTGATCTAACATAATGATTTTATTGATTTTTATGTGCGGATAAGTCCGCAGTCGATGCTGCCCGACTGCACTCCTCCTGCGCCACGGCGAAGATGCTTGGCGCAAAACGCGGTCGCGCTGCCTTACGGTGGCGGCTAAATCCTTGTGTTTAGGTAGAAAATAAATGATGTGTATTTGATCGGTGTAATATTTGTAATCGACTTATATTGAGTCGATTGTTGTGCAATTACGCTTATGAAAAGTTTCATGCTAGGATTTCGCGCTTCAGTTGTTTCTGGTGTCGTTCCTATGTGGGTTCCTGAATACAGCGGCCATGGCCAGCCGGTTTACTTGATGATCGCCGACGCACTGGCGCGTGACATCGCTTCCGGGCGCCTGGCCGCGGGCGAGCGCCTGCCTACCCTCAAGGAGCTGGCTGAGGCGTTGAAAGTGACGCCGGGCACCATCGGCCGCTCCTACGACGAGGCGGCCAAGCGCGGCCTGGTGATCGGGGAAGTGGGGCGGGGCACATTCGTGCTGCCGTCCCGCGGTGTCTTGGCACCGGTGGCCAGGCTCGGCATTGCCTCCAAGGTAGATACCGGGCAGATCGACCTGTCGATCATCAAGCCCTGCGACGCCGGCATGAGCGACTGGCTGCGAGGAGCGATCGAGGAGTTGGCGCAGGCGCCCGAGTTGGGGGCGATCCTGGATTACGTCACCGACGGCGGCCATTCCGTGCACAAGGAAGCCGGGGCGTTGTGGGTGCAGCGCAGCCTGCCGGACGCCAACGCCCAGCAGATCGTGTTGACGGCCGGTGCCCAACACGGCTTGCTCGTGGCCATCGGCGGCCTGTCCAGCGTCGGCGATATGATTCTGTGTGAGGAATATTGCTATCCGGGGATCATCTCCCTGGCCCACAGCCTAGGCCGTCGCCTGCAAGGGGTGCAGGTCGATGAGCACGGCCTGGTGCCGGCTGCGCTGCGGGCCGCGTGCATCGAGCACCGGCCCACGCTGCTGGTGACGGTGGCCACGCACCAGAACCCCACCAACTCGATCATGCCCGAATCGCGTCGCCTGGAAATCGCTGAGATCGCTCGTGAGTTTGACCTGTACATCATCGATGATGATATCTACGGCTTTCTTGAGACACGCCCCGCGCATAAGCCGTTGTCGGCCTATGCCCCGGAGCGCTCGGTGTACCTGACCAGCCTGTCCAAGAGCTTGCTGCCGGCCCTGCGCATCGGTTACCTGTACGCGCCGCCGCAAACCCTATCGCGGCTGTCGTCCATGGTGCGCAGCAGCGTGTGGATGCCGTCGCCGCTGATGGCCCAATTGGCCAGCAACCTGATCACCAGTGGCCGTGGGGCGCAATTGGTGCGGGTTCAACAGGAGGAAGCTGCGGAGCGCCAGCGCCTGGCACGGCAGCTACTAGGCTCGTATGGCATTCGCACCCAACCCAACAGCTTCCATGTGTGGCTCGAATTGCCCGAGCCCTGGACCAGCGACGAGTTCGCCAACCTGGCGCGCGCCAACGGCGTGATCGTGGTCAGTGGCAGCCAGTTCCTGGCCCAGCGCAGCGCCAGCACCCGTGGCGTGCGCATCGCCCTGATGGGGCCTAGCCGTGCGGAGTTGGGGTTTGCGCTGACCAAACTGGTCAGCCTGCTCGCGGCGCCGGAGCCGCGGTTGTTTTATTGATTGTTGTGGAGGCGGTCAGCGGGAGGCATGAAGGCGATTGTCTTGAGGTCTTTTGCGCGCTTAAGATTGAGCGGCGCTCCCCGGCTCAGCCTCTCAGGCGCGAAGAAAAACTATCGAAAGACAGTTTGCTGCCCGTATTTGACTCACGTTTCGTAAGCAATGGCGTAGGTGTTACCGGAGCGCTTGATATGGGCAAAGCCGAGCGCTCCCAAGTGCATGCCAGCGACCATCAAATTGTCTGAACTGGCAACATCCAGCAGCCCTGTTCGCGTGGCCGCCGATAGCAGCGGGTCCTGGTCGAAGGCAATCGTGACATCGGGGCGCGCAATCTGAATCTGAGGAAAATGAACAATATCGCCCCACACCAGCAGGCCGCCTGCCGCGGACTCGAAGCGGTAGCCGCAATGCCCGACGGTATGCCCAGGCAACGGCATCGCACTGATGCCCGGCAGGACGTCATTGGCGGTGAATGGGCGCAGATTTTTCCGGTACCGCTCGAACACCCTGCGTGCAAACAGAAAGTTTCCACGCGCGCGTTCACTGGCCTGGCCAAGGTGGCCATCGTCCTCCCAGAACGCTAGTTCTCGCTGATGCACAACCAACTCAGCATTGGCGAAGGCCATTTCTCCTGCTGCGTTCAACAAGCCACCGATGTGGTCGGGGTGCGCGTGAGTCAGCAGAATCGTATCTATGTCACCGGGTTGCACGCCGGCCAATGCAAGATTGGTCAGCAACTCGCCGCCCCATTGATTGAATCCGCCGGCGCCGGCGTCGATCAGAATCGTTCGGCCACGCCCACGTACCAGATAGCAATTGATATGGATCGACGCTGGCTTGCTGATTCCGGCGGCTAACTGAAGTCGGACCGCCTCTGTTGGCGCGATGTTGGCGAGAAAATCCAGGCTCGCGCCCAGGTAGCCGTCGCTGATAGCTGTGATTGAAAACTCGCCGACTTGCTGGCTGGGGAGTTTCCAGTGAGGTATGTCCACGTTACTCATGACTGTAACTGCACAGTCATGGCGCGATAGACATTCAGCCCCTGCAGATCGCTGGCCCTGGCCTGAGCGCAATCCAGTTTGGCCAGCCAGCGGTGTGCGGGGGTCTTGTCCAACGCAACGGCGTGCAGCGCTACAGGCGTAAGGCCTAACTCAATCAACACGTGAGGGCCTTGTTCACTGACCAACAGGAGTTCGTCCGCGCCTACGGCAACTGCCTGGTCCGGCCCGGCATAGAGGTTGCGTCTCCAATCAGTGATGTGCGACTGCCAGCGGGAAAAATTGCCACCGCCTTTTTGGCGGTACTCATCGCTCTGCAATACGGCAAGCGTGTCGACTGAATGTAAGGCCAGGTAGGCCGGGCAAGTGCCGCTCAAGGCTTTGAAGCGCTGTGAGGAGCTGAAACCGCTCACCGAGATCAGCGCCGGCAGTTTTTCCAGGCTGTAAAACCCATTCCATTCGGCTTCGCTGGCGGGGTCAGCGTAGTTGCATTCGACTGTGTAAATCATAACGTCACTTCACGGATTGATGTTCCATCATGCTAGTGGCACGGTAATGACCCATAAAACGATTTTTCGGCACCCTTCAGTGACTAAACATCAAGCTGATTGCCTTGATTTCAGGAAAGACCATGCGTCGAAAGCTCCCTAGTAATGCTGCCCTGATTGCCTTTGAAGCAGCAGCCCGCCATGGCAGCTTCGCCCGTGCCGCAAACGAATTGGCCTTGACCGAGGGCGCAATCAGTCGGCAGATAGGCCGCCTGGAAGCCTTTCTGGGCGTCACCCTATTCGAGCGCGTTGGCAACCGCGTGCGGCTCTTGCCTGGCGGTGAGCGCTACGCGGCGCAAGTGCGCGAACTACTCGAGCGCCTCGACAGGGACAGCCAGTATCTGATGGGCCAGCCCAGAAACGGCGCAAGCCTGGATATCGCCGTCAGCCCAACCTTTGCCCTGCGCTGGCTAATTCCTCGGTTGTCCGGCTTTGGTCAACAACACCCGAATATCTGCGTGCACCTCTCGGAACGTATGGAACCGTTCGTGCTCGCTGGCAGCGGTTTTGACGCCGCCATCCATTTTGAGCACCCGGCCTGGACGGGCATGCACACGCACCGCCTGTTGAACGAAGTGTTAATTCCGGTTTGTCACCCTGGCCTCCTGAGTCCGGGCAAGCAGGCAACGGCTCTGGATTCACTCCCGCGATTACACCGACGACAGAGCCCGGACGCGTGGCAGCGCTATGCCCAGGAAACCGGGATTGTCCTGAGCAACCCAGCGATGGGCGCGCGCTACGATTTGCATGCGATGTTGATCGAGGCCGCACTGGCGGGTCTTGGCGTGGCGCTTGTACCGCGCCTGTACGTGGAAGCAGAGCTGGCACAAGGCCGGCTGGTTGCGCCATGGCCGCAGGAGAAGAATGTCGCAAAGACCTTTTGCCTCGTGTTGCCCGAGCCCCTTGAACTGAGCCGCGTGCCCATCCAGGCATTTGCGCATTGGCTGTTTGGGGAAGCGCAGGTGAAGTAGCGGCAGGTGATCAGAGGAGATTGGAGATGGATTTAGATGGTATGCAGATCTTCTTCAGAAACGCTTGAAATACGGGCTTCCTAGCGAAGAGTCTATCTCGTATTACGAGGCAGGATTTTCTGAGCGAGTAATAGCACAGCACATGGCGTTTACGATTTTTGATACAGCGGAGACGAGCTACGAAGCTCGTAATTTGATACGTGACAATCAAGCCGATTTCGAGCGAGTTCTCGACAATTATCCTTCTTATTTTAAAGATGTTTTCCAGCGGATTATCGCACCGCAGACGTAATTCATTGATCTGAGACTAATGCTGCACCACAAGCGATTGCTTTGGTCGAATGTGGCGATAACCCTAAGTCCGGCAAACCCGTCTCGACAGCTATTTTCTAGGGGTAGAGTGTACTGTGCGGCGGATTCTCGACCGCAATCAAATGTGATCGCGCCTCATCTCGGCCCACTCGATCAATGCCTGGATTGACGGCCCGAGTGCATGGCCGATCTGGGTGAGCTGGTACTCCACCCGGGGTGGCACTTGCGGGTACACCGTGCGCAGCACGATGCCATCCTTTTCTAACTGCTTTAGCTGTTGAATCAGCATCTTCTGATTTATTCCCTCGATCAGCTTCTCTAGATCCGAGAAACGAAGCGCACCTTTGGCTGCGAAAAGCTGGCACAAGATGATGATTTTCCATTTCCCTTCCAGCACGCGAAGAGTCTCAGTCGTTGCTTCGGCCCAATTCAACCGATTTTGCGGATCGCCGCAATCCCAATCCCGTTCCATTTCTTTCTCGAAGGTGTGCTACCCACCTTTTGGTAGGTACTTACCATTATTACATCAGCCGCCTAGAATCGGTGCAAGCAAACGATTACTGAGGCTTAACCATGAAAATCGGCATCATTGGAACGGGTAACATCGGCGGCACCATTGCTCGTAAGCTAAGAGCTGCTGGCCATGAGATCCGCGTGGCAAATTCTGGAGGTGTCAACGGCGTTCGTGCATTCGCCGAAGAAATCGGAGCGGAGCCTGTAGACATTCGGGGCGCAGTGGATGGCGCGGATGTGGTAGTGCTGTCGATACCTCTGCCAGCATTGAGCACACTCCCTTCTGACCTATTTACCTCCGTACCCGACAGCATCCCTGTTGTGGATACCAGCAACTACTACCCTGGTTTGCGTGACCCGCGCATTGCTGAAATTGATCAAGGGATGACGGAAAGCGTTTGGGTGACGAAGCAGATTGGGCGACCAGTAATCAAGGCTTTCAACAATGTGCTCGCCTACACATTGGCAGAGTTGGGCGTTCCGGACGGTACACCAGGTCGCTTGGCAGCGGCGGTAGCGGGTGACGATGAGAAAGCCAAAGAAACAGTGATGACTCTGGTAGATCAGGTAGGTTTCGATCCGGTTGACGCAGGCTCGCTTGAGGAGTCCTGGAGGCAACAGCCGTCTACACCAGGCTATTGCTGTGATTACGATGCTGAGACTATGCGTAGGGCTTTATCAGCAGCTATCAGAGGGCAGGCAGCCCCTAAACGAGATCGATTGCCTGAGCATTTCAAGTGGCTCGGGCCGAACCCGACCCATGGCGACGTGGTAGCCATGAATCGATCATTCAATCCACTCGACTAAGGTTTTTTGCTGAGCATGGAGCAAGCTCAAGAATGACTGATCGCTTGAGACGATGAATGAGTCCAGCGTTGGGGTAACAACATTCCAATCTCACTTGCCCGCTGTGTCGGCAGCCGAGTCAGCACATCTTTGAGATAGGCATACGGATCGTGCCCATTCATGCGCGCCGACTGGATCAAACTCATAATCGCTGCCGCTCGTTTACCGCTGCGAAGAGACCCAGCGAACAACCAATTGGAGCGCCCAAGCGCCCATGGCCTGATCGTGTTTTCGACCGGGTTATTGTCGATGGGCACGGCACCATCATTCAGGTAGCGCGTTAGCGCTACCCATCGTTTCAAGCTGTAGTCCAAAGCCTTGGCCGTAGCCGAGCCTTCTGGCACAAGCTCACGCTGGGCCAGCATCCACTCATGTAGCTTCGCTGCGATGGGAACCGCTATTTCCTGGCGTAATCGCCTACGGTCTTCATCGCTCATTTCTTTGGCTTGCCGCTCGATCTCGTACAGGCCACCGATTGAGTGCAGGGCTTGTTCGGCCAGTTGGCTTTTGTTCGCCACATGCAGGTCGAAGAACTTGCGGCGGGCGTGCGCCATGCAGCCGATGAACGCGGAATTGCCAGGCCTGCACGGCCAAAGATCTTTTCCTGGCGGTACAGCGGAAGAGGGTCGGCAAACTTGGCCACCATTACGTGAGCCAACAGGCCAGCAGTGGGGATGCCCTTGTCGATCACCTGTGCCGGCACCGGCGCCTGGATCAGTGTTTCGCACTGGCGGCAGGCCCACTTTCCACGTACATGCTGCTCAACGGTAAACACGCCCGGTGTGTAATCCAGCTTCTCACTGACATCTTCGCCGATGCGCTGAAGCTGGCACCCGCAGACGCACTGGGTGTTCTCTGGCTCATGACGAATGACGGTACGAGGAAACTGCGGCGGAAGCGGCGCGCGCTTGGGCTTTTGGCGGATTTCGTCCGACGTCGGGGCAGGACGAAGCGCGTTCAGCTCTGCCTCGATGGCCTCAAGGTCGGTGTTGAGCAGGTCATCCCTTGCGCCGGGCTGATCTGCTCGTTGCGCTTAGCGAACTTGTGGCGCTTGAGGATGGCGATTTCGTGAGAGAGCTGTTCGATGATCGTCTCGTCACGATGGATCTTCCGGCCCATGGTGTCGACCTTCGATAGCAACTGCGTAGCGAGGGCGCGCAGTTGTTCGGGTGTCATTTGGTCGAGGTTGGGCGAGGAAGTCATGCCGTGGATTTTACCAAAGCAACTCATCCACCACAGCTCAAAGGCGGGACTAAATCACTGTAATTGCGCCGTTGGCGCCAACCCGCTGCCATGGCAAACCGAGCACCAACGCTTGCAGTTGTTCAGCGTCGAGTTCGACTTCCTGGCCGCGATGAGTGCCGGGCCAGTGAAACTTGCCTCGGTTCAACCGGCGTGCGGCAAGCCAGATGCCCACGCCATCGTGTACCAACACCTTCATCCGGTTGGCGCGGCGGTTGGCAAACAGATAGGCGCAGTGCGGCTTCGCCGCACCGAACACCGCTACCACGCGGGCCAACGCAGTTTCGGTGCCAGCGCACATGTCCATCGGCTCGGTGGCGACCCAGATAGCATCGATGCGGATCATTGCGAGAGGCCACGGATGAAGCGTGCGCAGCCGTCTGGGTCGGATACGGGCCATTTGACCGTGATGTATTTGTCGCCCAGCGGCAGTGCGATAGACGCCGCTTCATCAGCGTGCCGTTTAGGCATCGGTTGCAGCGGTACAAACGCCGGAAGTGGCGCGACGGGTTTCTCACGGTATATCGGCAGCCACTTGCGAATCACGTTGGCATTGATGCCGTGGCTGATGGTGACGCTGGAAACTGAGGCACCGGGTTGCAGGCATTCCTGTACGATCTGGGCCTTGAAGGGTTTGGGGTAGGAGCTTCATTGGCGCATGGAAATCCTAGCGATTAGAGTGATCGCGTCCGCTTAAAAATGGTGTCCACTATCTTGGCTAATTTGGAGAACGGTCAGGAGTGGGTGCTGAACGGACGGTTACTCAGCGCGGGATACTTGCGCAGAAGGCTTGGTCGTCATGTTAGCTATTCTAAAAATCACCGTTCATGTGGCTGTTGAGCCGTTGAGTTCCTGCGATAACCGCAGCGCGCTCTTCGTTTCTTTCTCGGCAGCCTGCAGCTCCAGCGTAGGCCAATCTGTAGCAAAGGTATCGAGTTTGAACTGTTGGCAGAGCGCTTAAAACGTCATGTCAATCCACGGAGACAGCACAGGACCAGGCACTTCGACGGTCATCGGGCTTGTGAAATAACGCCACCCATGTATTGATTTAAATCGCGAAAGTCCTTAACGCTCCATGAGTGCGGCGATAGCTTTACTCCATTCTCTCGCAAGGTTCTTGGAATTAAGTCGCCATTTGGGCGAAGTATTATCGAAGACACAATCACGCCCGGATAATCATTTAATCGTTTTTTGAAAGCGAGCGTTGTTAGATCAGGAGTCGGCGGATTACTTTTTTTAGCCAGCGGTCCTGTTGCTTTGAGATCCATTCCATGGCACATGCTGCATCGCTGTAGATAGAGATTTTTTCCATTAGCATTATCCGCGAAGGATAGTGATGTTTGAGTCAGCGACAACATTCCTAGCGAAGCGATGAGCACTACTTTCATTGTTTTTATCTTCCTTGATGGGATCGGCGTTGATTGGACGCGATTGGGCGCGCGGGAAAGATATCAGCCATCGCGTCGGCGCACACTGTCATTTCTGATGCCCATTAAACCAACACGTTTTCCCGGAGGTAATCGGGAGCAGACCCCGGTTGTTTCCTGCATCTGGGGGGGAATCGGCGTCGTTCGCCAACCCCGACCGACCTAACGGAAATTTTTCGCCACAGATACTGACTTTCAACCCCAATCGCTCCTGCGCTAACTTCCTCCCCGTCGCTTCCAACCCAGCGACCGGACTTGAGAATCCGAGAAACAATAGGCTCACTATATTAGGAGCTTAAGCAATGAGCATTTCTGACAGGCCATACCCTCACAACCCCACCACCCACACCTCCGCCCATCCAGGAGGTGTCCAATGATCAACCCACCCCTCAACAAAACCCTCGGCGTCATCACCTTTTCCACCTGCGGCAAACAGCCCAACTTTCACCGGCTATTCCGCGTCAATTCCGGCGTGCCCATCCGCGATGCCCTGGAGCATGCCTCCGAGTTGCTGCACTGTTCAAAACTGCTGGCGTTGGATGCCGCCATGGACACAGGCGCGGATCGTTATGCCTGGGCGGCGCATTATTTGGGGGAGATGGCGAAGGCGGTGGTGGATGATTTGGCGAATGGGATGTTGCCCAATGGGGTGATGGAGGAGGGTGAAGTGGCGGGTATTTAGTCAGGTGGTTTGAGGGCGTTGCGGCTGACGCTATCGCAGGCAAGCCAGCTCCCACAAGGGACGTGTTTCAAGTTGAGGGAGCGGTGGCCAGGGATTTTGCGGGTTGCCCACTTTTCGACAGGCGAAAAAAAAGACCTTGAATTTCAAGGTCTTTTTTTAAGATGGTGCCCCGAGGGAGAATCGAACTCCCACTTCTTTCGAAAACGGATTTTGAATCCGCCGCGTCTACCAATTCCGCCATCAGGGCTCAATGGCGGCGAAGTATAGAGATGAGATTACCGTTGGTCAATCACGTTTCATGGTCAATTTTGACTATTTCCGCTAGACTTCCCGGCCCTGCTAGACGAACCCCATCATGCGCGTTGCTGACTTTACTTTTGAGCTCCCTGATTCGCTGATCGCTCGCCACCCTTTGGCCGAGCGTCGCGCCAGTCGACTGCTGACCCTGGACGGGGTGAGCGGTGCCCTCGCACACCGTCAATTCACTGATTTGCTTGAGCATTTGCGCCCCGGCGATTTGATGGTGTTCAACAATACCCGGGTGATTCCGGCGCGGCTGTTTGGCCAGAAAGCCTCCGGCGGCAAGCTGGAAATTCTGGTGGAACGGGTGCTGGACAGCCATCGCGTGCTGGCCCATGTGCGTTCCAGCAAGTCGCCGAAACCGGGTTCGACCCTGCTGATCGATGGCGGTGGCGAAGCCGAGATGGTGGCGCGCCATGATGCGTTGTTCGAGCTCAAGTTTGCCGAGGAAGTGTTGCCGCTGCTGGAGCGCGTCGGCCATATGCCGTTGCCTCCTTATATAGACCGCCCCGACGAAGACTCGGACCGCGAGCGCTATCAGACGGTCTACTCCCAGCGCCCCGGCGCCGTGGCCGCACCGACGGCCGGGCTGCATTTCGACCAGCCGCTGCTGGATGCGATCGCCGCCAAGGGCGTCGAGAGCGCGTATGTGACCCTGCACGTGGGGGCCGGCACGTTTCAGCCGGTGCGTGTGGATAACATCGAAGACCACCATATGCACAGCGAATGGCTGGAAGTCAGCCAGGACGTGGTGGACGCGGTCAACGCGTGCAAGGCGCGCGGCGGGCGGGTTATTGCCGTGGGCACCACCAGCGTGCGGTCCCTGGAGAGCGCGGCGCGTGATGGCGTGCTCAAGCCGTTCAGTGGCGACACCGATATCTTTATTTACCCTGGCCGGCCGTTTCATGTGGTCGATGCCTTGGTGACCAACTTCCATTTGCCGGAATCCACGCTGTTGATGCTGGTGTCGGCATTTGCCGGTTATCCGGAGACCATGGCCGCTTATCAAGCCGCCATCGACAATGGATACCGTTTTTTCAGCTACGGTGATGCGATGTTTATCACCCGTAATCCGGCGCCACGCGGCCCAGAGGAACAACTATGAGTCGTATGTCGTTTGAATTGCTGGCCACTGACGGCAAGGCCCGTCGCGGTCGTCTGACCTTTCCGCGCGGTACGGTGGAGACCCCGGCGTTCATGCCGGTCGGTACCTACGGCACCGTCAAAGGCATGCTGCCGCGCGACATCGTCGCCACTGGCGCCGAAATCATCCTCGGCAACACCTTCCACCTGTGGCTGCGCCCGGGCACGGAAGTGATCAAGAAGCACGGCGACCTGCATGACTTCATGAAGTGGCAAGGCCCGATCCTCACTGACTCGGGTGGTTTCCAGGTGTTCAGCCTGGGCGCCATGCGCAAGATCAAGGAGGAGGGCGTGACCTTCGCCTCGCCGGTCGACGGTTCCAAAGTGTTCATGGGCCCGGAAGAGTCGATGCAGGTCCAGCGCGACCTGGGCTCCGACATCGTGATGATTTTCGACGAATGCACGCCGTACCCGGCCGATGAAGACGTTGCGCGGGTTTCCATGGAGTTGTCGCTGCGTTGGGCCCAGCGCTCGAAGAACGCCCACGGCGACAACACCGCAGCGCTGTTCGGTATCGTCCAGGGCGGCATGCATGAAAGCCTGCGTAAACGCTCGCTGGAAGGCTTGGACAAGATCGGCTTCGACGGCCTGGCCATCGGTGGTTTGTCGGTAGGTGAGCCCAAGCACGAGATGATCAAGGTGCTGGATTACCTGCCGGGTCTGATGCCGGCTGACAAACCTCGTTACCTTATGGGCGTTGGCAAACCGGAAGATCTCGTAGAGGGTGTGCGCCGCGGTGTGGACATGTTCGATTGCGTGATGCCAACCCGTAATGCCCGCAATGGGCATCTGTTCATCGATACAGGCGTGCTGAAGATCCGTAACGCGTTCCATCGCCATGATGATTCGCCGCTCGATCCCACCTGTGACTGCTACACCTGCCAGAACTTCTCCCGTGCTTATCTGCACCATCTGGACAAGTGCGGGGAAATGCTGGGTAGCATGTTGAATACCATCCACAATTTGCGTCACTACCAAGTCCTGATGGCTGGTTTGCGCGAGGCTATTCAACAGGGTACATTGGCCGCCTTCGTCGATGCCTTCTATGCCAAGCGCGGGCTCCCTGTGCCGCCCTTGGACTGAGTTTTCCGACCCTAAGATTCACTATTTGCAACTGGAGTGCTAAATGAGCTTTTTTATCTCTAACGCCATGGCTGATGCCGCTGCGCCTGCTGCTGCCGGCCCTATGGGCGGTGGTTTCGAGTGGATTTTCCTGGTCGGCTTCCTGGTCATCTTCTACCTGATGATCTGGCGTCCACAGGCCAAGCGCGCCAAAGAGCAGAAAAACCTGCTCGGCAGCCTGCAGAAAGGTGACGAAGTTGTGACGACCGGCGGTATCGCGGGCAAGATCACCAAGGTTTCCGATGCTTTCGTGGTTCTGGAAGTCTCCGACACCGTAGAAATGAAGTTCCAGAAGGGCGCCATCGCCGCCACGCTGCCTAAAGGCACGCTCAAAGCGATCTGAGTAACAACCTTTACCAATCGACGGGGCGCGCAAGGCGCCCCGCGTTATAAGCGGGCGGCGTGATGCTGAACAAATACCCTCTGTGGAAATACCTACTGATCCTGGCGGTGCTGGCGATCGGTTTTATTTATTCCGCTCCCAATCTCTATCCTGATGACCCTGCGATCCAGATCTCTGGCGCCAGCACTTCGCTGAAGGTCAATCAGGCTGACCTGGAACGCGCGAGCAAAGCGCTCACCGATGCGGGTATCCAGGTTAAAGCGGCAACCCTGGCAGCTGACGCGAAGGGCGGCTTGTTGCGCCTGACCAAGCAAGAAGACCAGTTGCCGGCCAAAGACGTCGTGCGCAAGGCCATGGGTGACGACTATGTTGTCGCGCTCAACCTGGCACAGACCACGCCAAAATGGCTGCGCAGCATTGGCGCGCACCCGATGAAGCTGGGTCTGGACTTGTCCGGTGGTGTTCACTTCCTGCTGGAAGTCGACATGGACAAAGCCCTCGACGCACGCCTGAAAGTCTACGAAGGCGACGTGAAGAGCCTGCTGCGTAAAGAGAAGTTGCGTTATCGCAGCCTGCCGCAGCTCAACGGTGCCATCCAGTTGGGCTTCTCTGACGAGGCCGCGCGCGAACAGGCCCGTGGGCTGATCCGCAAGAACTTCAACGATTTCGACATCGTACCGGCCGACCTCAACGGTCAGCCTGTACTGCGTCTGGCGATGACCCCGGCCAAGCTGGCGGAAATCCGCGAATACTCCATCAAGCAGAACTTGACCACGGTACGTAACCGCGTCAATGAGCTGGGTGTGGCCGAGCCGATCGTTCAGCGTCAGGGCGCCAACCGCATCGTGGTTGAGCTGCCGGGCGTGCAGGACACTGCTGAAGCCAAGCGTATCCTCGGTAAGACGGCCAACCTGGAATTCCGTCTGGCCGCTGAGCCGGGTGCTTCCAAAGCCACTTCCGAGACCTTCGAGTTCCGTGAAGGCAACCGCCCTGCGGCGCAGATCGAGCGTGGTTTGATCATCACCGGCGACCAGGTGACTGACGCCAAGGCCGGTTTCGGCGAGCACGGTACGCCTGAAGTGAACATCCGCCTGGATGGTCACGGCGGCGAGCTGATGAGCCGCGCCACGCGCAGCAACGTCGGTCGCAGCATGGCGGTGATCTTCATCGAGCAGCGCCCGGTGACCACCTACACCAAGCAAATGGTCAACGGCGTCGAGAAAGACGTGCCGGTGCAGACCTTCAAGGAAGAGAAGAAGATCATCAGCCTGGCGACCATCCAGTCGCCGCTGGGTGCTCAATTCCGCATCACCGGCCTGAACGGCCAGGGCGAATCGTCCGAGCTGGCCCTGCTGCTGCGTGCCGGTGGCCTGGCTGCGCCGATGTACTTCGCTGAAGAACGCACCATCGGCCCGAGCCTGGGTGCCGACAACATCACCAAGGGTGTCGATGCGGCCTTGTGGGGCATGCTGTTCGTGTCGCTGTTCATCATCGCCATCTACCGCTTCTTCGGCATCATCGCCACCGTGGCCCTGGCGGGCAACATGGTGATGTTGCTGGCCTTGATGTCGTTGCTGGGGGCTACGCTGACCCTGCCAGGCATCGCCGGTATCGTGCTGACCATGGGTATGGCGGTGGACGCCAACGTGCTGATCTTCTCGCGGATTCGTGAAGAGATCGCCGCCGGCATGACCGTGCAGCGCGCAATCAACGAAGGCTTCGGCCGGGCATTTACCGCGATTCTCGACTCCAACCTGACCACATTGCTGGTCGGCGGGATTCTCTTTGCCATGGGCACCGGCCCGGTCAAAGGTTTTGCGGTGACCATGTCCCTCGGGATCTTTACCTCGATGTTCACGGCCATCATGGTGACCCGCGCAATGGTCAACCTGATCTTTGGCGGGCGTGACTTCAAGAAGTTGTGGATTTAAGGGGCTGCCATGTTACGTACAATCAACTTCATGGGCGTTCGCAATATTGCGTTCGGCGTCACTGTGCTCCTTACCGTTCTGGCGTTGTTCAGCTGGTTCCATAAGGGCCTGAACTACGGTCTGGACTTCACCGGCGGTACGCTCATCGAGCTGACCTACGAGAAGCCGGCCGACGTTAGCCTAGTGCGCAGCGAGCTGGTCAAGGCCGGCTATCACGAAGCCATCGTGCAGAGCTTCGGTGCGACCACCGACCTGCTGGTGCGCATGCCGGGCGAAGACCCGCAACTGGGTCATCAGGTCGCCGAGGCCTTGCAGAAGGTCGGCGGTGATAACCCGGCATCGGTCAAGCGCGTCGAGTTCGTCGGCCCGCAAGTGGGTGAAGAGCTGCGCGACCAGGGTGGTCTCGGCATGCTGATGGCGCTCGGCGGCATCATGATCTACCTGGCTTTCCGCTTTCAGTGGAAATTCGGGGTTGGCGCCATTGTGTCGCTGATCCATGACGTGGTGGTAACCGTGGGTATCCTGGCGTACTTCCAGATCACCTTCGACCTGACCGTACTGGCTGCCGTGCTGGCGATCATTGGTTACTCCCTCAACGACACCATCGTGGTATTCGACCGGGTTCGAGAGAACTTCCGCGTACTGCGCAAGGCGACGCTGATCGAGAACATCAACATCTCCACCACTCAGACCCTGTTGCGGACCATGGCGACGTCGATCTCCACCTTGCTGGCGATCGCGGCACTGATGATCTTCGGTGGTGACAACCTGTGGGGCTTCTCCCTGGCGCTGTTTATCGGCGTTCTGGCGGGCACCTACTCGTCGATCTACATCGCCAACGTGGTACTGATCTGGCTGAACCTCAACAGCGAAGACCTGATCCCTCCGGCCGCGACTGGCAAGGAGGTCGACGACCGCCCTTGATGGGTGAGCGTTGATTTGTTGTTACAAAGAAGGCGCGAGTATTGAACTCGCGCCTTTTTTTTTGCTCCAAGGCTGGGTATAGCGCGGATCTTTCGGTCCGTTTGTGATGCTCAGGAGGTTCAACGTGAACAAGTCGTTGCTGGTTGGTGCGGTATTGGGTGCTGTCGGTGTGACTGCCGGGGGTGCTGTTGCCACCTACAGCCTGGTAAAAAGCGGCCCTGAGTATGCGCAAGTGCTGGCGGTGCAGCCGGTGAACACCCAGATTAAAACGCCTCGCGAGGTCTGCAAGGACGTCGCAGTGACCCGGCAGAAGCCGGTGCAGGATCAACACCAGATCGTCGGTACGGTGGTCGGTGCGCTGGCCGGTGGCCTGTTGGGTAACCAGGTCGGTGGCGGTAACGGTAAGAAGCTGGCCACCGTAGCCGGTGCGGTCGGTGGCGGCTACGCCGGTAACAAGGTTCAGGAAGGCATGCAGAACCGTGATACCTACACCACCACGCAAACCCGCTGTAACACCGTCAACGACATCAGCGACAAGGTTGTCGGCTATGACGTGCGTTACACCTTGGGTGGCAAGGAAGGTACGGTGCGTATGGATCGTGATCCAGGCGGTCAGATCCCGGTCGATAAAGAGGGTCGCCTGATTCTCGGTCAGAACCAGCAATAACCCCGGGCCTGGCACAGTTCACAATGTGGGAGGGGGGCTTGCCCCCTCCCACAGTTGGCTTGTGGTGTTGCTGGTATTTAAGCTCACACCAAATCCCAGGCATAAAAAAAGCACCCCGAGGGGTGCTTTTTTGTGCTCGCTCGCTTAGCGCTTCAGCGAAGCCGGCAGGTGCGGCTGGATCGCCGTCAATACTGCCTTGAAGCATTTGGTGTTACCGGCAACCACGTGGCCCTTTTCCAGGAAGTCGTGACCACCGGTGAAGTCGCTCACCAGGCCGCCGGCCTCTTGGATCAGCAGGGCGCCCGCTGCCATGTCCCACTCGGACAGGCCCGACTCCCAGAACGCATCAAAACGACCGGCGGCCACATAGGCCAGGTCCAGGCTGGCTGCACCGGCGCGGCGGATGCCGGCGGTCTGGCCAACCAGGGCGCGGAACATGCCCAGGTAGTTGTCCAGGTTGTCCATCTGGTCGTCACGGAATGGGAAGCCGGTGCCCAGCAGGGCGCCGTCCAGGCTGGTACGGCCGCTGACGCGCAGGCGACGACCGTTCAACTGGGCGCCACGGCCACGGCTGGCGGTGAATTCTTCCTGGCGAACCGGGTCCAGCACAACGGCGTGTTCCAGGCGGCCACGGTATTTGCACGCGATGCTCACGGCAAAGTGCGGGATGCCGCGCAGGAAGTTGGTGGTGCCATCCAGTGGGTCGATGATCCACAGGTAGTCTTCGCCTTCGCCGCTGCCTTTATGCATGCCGGTTTCTTCGCCGAGAATGCCGTGGGTAGGGTAGGCCTTGCGCAGGGCGTCGATGATTTTCTGTTCGGCGGCGCGATCCACCTCGGATACATAATCCTTGGCGTCTTTTTCGTCGACCTTGATGGTATCCAGGCGCTCGATGGAGCGGAAGATCAATTCACTGGCGCTGCGGGCGGCGCGCAGCGCGATATTCAGCATGGGCTGCATGGATGTGTCACCTAAGGTTGTTAAAGAAAGCCGAGCATTCTAGCAGAAACTTTCTTCAGGTGAAGGACGACGTGAGCTTTCATGGCATAACCTTAGGCTGTTCTGTAAGATTTGCTCCCCTTTCCCGTGTCCGAGAGCGCCTCCCTTGCTGCAAAACATTCGTGTCGTCTTGGTCAATACCAGTCATCCCGGCAATATCGGCGGGGTGGCGCGAGCCATGAAAAACATGGGGCTGACGCGCCTGGTGCTGGTCGAGCCGCGCGTGTTCCCGCACCACGAGGCCGATGCCCGGGCCTCCGGCGCCAATGACATCCTTGAAAAAGCCCAGGTCGTCGCCACCTTGGAAGATGCATTGGTCGGCTGCAACCTGGTGCTCGGCACCAGCGCCCGCGACCGTCGAATCCCTTGGCCATTGCTCGATCCGCGTGAATGTGGGACCAAAGTGGTGGAGGAAGCCGCCGGCGGCGCTGAAATCGCCCTGGTGTTCGGTCGTGAAGACTCCGGCCTGACCAATGAAGAGCTGCAGCGATGTCATTATCACGTGCATATTCCATCAGACCCTGAGTTCAGCTCACTGAACCTCGGGGCGGCGGTGCAGGTGTTGAGTTACGAAGTGCGCATGGCCTGGCTGGCCGCTGAAGGGCAGCCGAGCAAGGTTGAGAAGGATGAAGTGGCATCGACCAAAAGTGGCGAGTTGGCCACCATGGACGAGCTGGAACGGTTCTATGAGCACCTGGAGCAAACCCTGGTGGCCATCGAATTCCTCGATCCGGAAAAGCCCCGGCACTTGATGGCGCGCCTGCGTCGCCTGTACGGACGCAGCTCGGTCAGCCGAGCGGAAATGAATATATTGCGTGGCATCCTCACGGAAACCCAGAAAGCGGCCCGTGGCGAGCTTCTTAAGCGGAAGGATTAAAAATGTTCGAGCGTTTGCGAGAAGATATCCAGAGTGTTTTCCACCGTGACCCGGCGGCGCGCAATGCCTTTGAAGTGCTGACCTGCTACCCGGGCATGCATGCGATCTGGATTCATCGCCTGTCCGGCGCCTTGTGGGGCATGGGCTGGAAATGGCTGGCGCGGGTGGTGTCCAACTTTGGGCGCTGGTTGACCGGCATCGAGATTCACCCTGGTGCCAAGGTCGGCCGCCGCTTCTTCATCGACCACGGCATGGGCATCGTCATTGGCGAGACTGCTGAAATTGGCGATGACGTGACCCTGTACCAGGGCGTGACCCTGGGCGGCACCAGTTGGAATAAAGGCAAGCGCCACCCGACCCTGGAAAACGGCGTGGTGGTAGGGGCGGGCGCCAAGGTGCTGGGTCCGTTCACTGTGGGGGCTGGGGCCAAGGTCGGCTCCAATGCAGTGGTGACCAAGGCCGTGCCGCCGGGGGCAACCGTGGTTGGGATTCCAGGGCGGATCATCGTCAAGCCGGAAGTCGGTGATGAGCAGGAAGCCAAGCGTAAAGCCATGGCCGAGAAGATCGGCTTCGATGCCTACGGCGTCAGCGAAGACATGCCCGACCCGGTGGCCCGTGCCATCGGTCAGTTGCTTGACCACCTGCAAGCGGTAGACGGCAAGCTGGACGGCATGTGCGGCGCGCTGAAGGAATTGGGCAGCAGCTATTGTGCGAAAGACCTGCCTGAGCTGCGCGAAGAGGACTTCGCCGAGATCAAAGACGAAGCCGCCACCAAGGCTGGCTGAAGCCTCGCGATCACCAAAAGTCCCCTGTGGGAGGGGGCTTGCCCCCAATAGCGGTGCTCAGTCACCCAATACATTGACTGATCCGTCGCTATCGGGAGCAAGCACCCTCCCACATGTTGATCTCCATTGGTCTCTGAATTCCTGCTCGGCCCTGTTCCTGCTGTTCGTCCCCACCCCATCCTGATATTATTTGCGCGCCCTTTTTGCGGCTAATCCTGACTAAAGTACTAGGTCTTATAGTTGACTTAAATACTCGGGAATCGCATACTTGCTCCCATTCTGAAACACCTTGGTACTTGTCCATGAGACTGACTACAAAAGGCCGATACGCGGTGACCGCCATGCTTGACTTGGCTTTGCACGCGCAAACTGGGCCGGTGTCCCTGGCCGATATCTCCGAGCGCCAAGGCATTTCCCTGTCCTACCTCGAACAGTTGTTCGCCAAATTGCGCCGCAGCAATCTGGTCTCTAGTGTGCGTGGGCCGGGTGGCGGCTATCAACTGTCGCGCGATATGCAGGGTATCCAGGTGGCCCAGGTGATCGACGCGGTCAACGAATCCGTCGATGCCACCAAATGCCAGGGTTTGGGTGATTGCCACGCCGGCGACACCTGCCTGACCCACCACTTGTGGTGTGACTTGAGCCTGCAGATCCATGAGTTTTTGAGTGGTATCAGCTTGGCTGATCTTGTGACTCGCCGTGAGGTGCAAGAAGTAGCCCAGCGTCAGGACCAGCGCCGTTGCAACACCAAGGCGCCGCGTCTGGACAAGATTGAAGCGTCTGCCGTCGAGTGACAGCCGAAGAGCTAACGGCACGCCAGCCAGCCTGATTTAGGAGAAAGTCCATGAAATTGCCGATTTACCTTGATTACTCAGCGACCACCCCGGTTGATCCGCGTGTCGCGCAAAAGATGAGCGAATGCCTGCTGGTTGACGGAAACTTCGGCAACCCGGCGTCGCGTTCCCACGTATTCGGCTGGAAAGCCGAAGAAGCGGTTGAAAACGCTCGTCGCCAAGTCGCTGACCTGGTGGGTGCCGACCCACGCGAAATCGTCTGGACCTCCGGTGCTACCGAATCCGACAACCTGGCAATCAAGGGCGCCGCGCATTTCTACGCGACCAAAGGCAAGCACCTGATCACCACCAAGATCGAGCACAAGGCGGTCCTCGACACCATGCGCCAATTGGAGCGTGAAGGGTTCGAAGTCACCTACCTCGAGCCGACCACCGACGGTATCGTGACGCCGGCGATGATCGAGGCGGCGATGCGTGAAGACACCATCCTGGTTTCCGTGATCCACGTGAACAACGAAATCGGCACCATCAACGACATCGCGGCCATCGGCGAGCTGACTCGCTCCAAAGGTGTGTTGCTGCACGTCGACGCTGCTCAGTCCACCGGCAAGGTCGACATCGACCTGTCGAAGCTGAAAGTCGACCTGATGTCGTTCTCGGCGCACAAAACCTACGGTCCTAAAGGCATCGGCGCCCTGTACGTGAGCCGCAAGCCTCGCGTGCGCATCGAAGCCACCATGCACGGCGGCGGTCACGAGCGCGGCATGCGTTCGGGCACCCTGGCGACCCACCAGATCGTCGGCATGGGCGAGGCTTTCCGTATCGCCAAGGAAGAAATGGCTGCCGAAAACGTGCGTATCAAGGGCCTGAGCGATCGCTTCTACAAGCAGGTCGAAAACCTTGAAGAGCTGTACATCAATGGCAGCATGACTGCCCGTGTACCGCACAACCTGAATTTGAGCTTCAACTACGTCGAAGGCGAGTCGCTGATCATGGCGCTCAAGGACCTGGCGGTTTCGTCTGGTTCGGCCTGCACCTCGGCCTCCCTTGAGCCGTCCTACGTGCTGCGCGCCCTGGGCCGCAACGACGAACTGGCGCACAGCTCGATCCGCTTTACGTTTGGCCGTTTCACCACCGAAGAAGAAGTCGACTACGCCGCGCAGAAAGTCTGCGAGGCCGTCACCAAGCTGCGCACCTTGTCGCCGCTGTGGGACATGTACAAAGACGGCATCGATATTTCCAAGATCGAGTGGGCGGCACACTAACTATAGAAGCCGCCACCCCAGCTCTGTAGGAACGTGGCGGAAAACGCAGGCGTTTTTACAGGGCTCCAGAGCGGCCCTGATGAGTGAGGATTCAGTACCATGGCTTACAGCGAAAAGGTCATAGACCACTACGAAAACCCGCGCAACGTCGGCAAGATGGACGCGGAAGACCCTGATGTCGGCACCGGCATGGTCGGCGCTCCGGCGTGCGGCGATGTGATGCGCCTGCAGATCAAAGTCAATGAGGCGGGCGTTATCGAAGACGCCAAGTTCAAGACTTACGGCTGCGGTTCGGCTATCGCCTCCAGCTCCCTGGCGACCGAATGGATGAAAGGCAAGACCCTGGATGAGGCTGTGACTATCAGCAACACCCAACTGGCCGAAGAACTGGCTCTGCCGCCAGTGAAAATCCACTGCTCCGTGCTCGCCGAAGACGCCATCAAGGCTGCCGTTCGCGACTACAAGCAGAAGAAAGGCTTGATCTAAGCATTTGGCGACGAGTAAGGAGTCAACGATGGCTATCAGCATGACAGAAGCGGCTGCGCGGCACGTGCGACGCTCCCTGGATGGGCGCGGTAAAGGTGAGGGGATTCGTCTGGGTGTTCGCACCACGGGCTGTTCCGGCCTTGCCTATGTGCTGGAGTTCGTCGACGAGGTAGTGGCGGAAGATCAGGTGTTCGAAAGTCACGGCGAGAAAGTGATCATCGACCCGAAAAGCCTGACCTACCTGGACGGCACCGAACTCGATTTCGTCAAGGAAGGGTTGAACGAAGGCTTCAAGTTCAACAACCCCAACGTGCGCGGTGAATGTGGCTGCGGCGAAAGCTTCAACATCTGAGGCTACTTGTGGGCAATCCTTGTCATTTCGCTTTATTCGAGCTGCAGCCGAGCTTTCGGCTGGACCTCGAGCAGCTTGCCACGCGCTACCGTGAATTGGCGCGTGGCGTGCATCCGGACCGCTTCGCTGACGCTTCCGAGCGTGAGCAACGCCTGGCGCTGGAGCAATCGGCCAGCCTCAACGAAGCCTATCAGACGCTCAAAAGCCCCCCCAAACGCGCGCGTTACCTGCTCGCGATGAATGGTGGTGAGTTGCCGCTGGAAGTCACGGTGCATGATCCGGACTTTCTGATGCAGCAGATGCAGTTGCGCGAAGAGCTCGAAGACTTGCAGGACGAAGCCGATCTGGCGGGTGTCGCGGCCTTCAAGCGGCGTCTGAAAGTGGCTCAGGATGCGCTCTACGAAAGCTTCGCAGCCTGTTGGGATGATGCAGCGCAACGTGAGCAGGCAGAACGCCTGATGCGGCGCATGCAGTTCCTCGACAAGCTCACCTACGAAGTGCGCCAGTTAGAAGAGCGCCTCGACGATTAACCCAGCGCTGCCCATGTTGCACGCCTGAAAGACAGATAAGACCTGATTACCATGGCCCTACTGCAGATCGCCGAACCCGGCCAAAGTCCTCAACCGCACCAGCGTCGTCTGGCGGTCGGGATTGACTTGGGCACCACCAATTCCCTGGTCGCCGCCTTGCGCAGCGGCCTGTCCGAGCCGCTGCCCGATGCTGATGGCCAGGTGATCCTGCCGTCGGCAGTGCGCTACCACGCTGATCGCACCGAAGTTGGTGAGTCGGCCAAGCTGGCAGCGTCTACCGATCCATTGAACACCGTGCTGTCGGTCAAGCGCTTGATGGGTCGTGGGTTGTCCGACGTCAAGCAATTGGGCGACCAGCTACCGTACCGCTTTGTCGGCGGTGAGTCGCACATGCCGTTCATCGACACCGTCCAAGGCCTGAAAAGTCCGGTGGAAGTGTCGGCCGATATCCTCAAGGTGCTGCGCCAGCGCGCGGAAACCACCTTGGGCGGTGAACTGGTCGGCGCGGTAATCACGGTTCCAGCCTACTTTGATGACGCTCAGCGCCAAGCCACCAAGGATGCGGCGAAGCTCGCCGGCCTGAACGTGCTGCGTCTGCTCAATGAGCCGACCGCTGCTGCCGTGGCTTACGGCTTGGATCAGCATGCCGAAGGCTTGGTCGCGATTTACGACCTGGGCGGCGGCACCTTTGATATTTCAATCCTGCGCCTGACTGGCGGTGTCTTTGAGGTGTTGGCCACCGGTGGTGATACGGCCCTGGGCGGCGATGACTTCGACCACGCGATCGCCGGTTGGATCATCAGCAGTGCCGGTTTGTCCGCTGACCTGGACCCGGGCGAGCAGCGCCATCTGCTGCAAACTGCCTGTGCCGCCAAAGAAGCCCTGACTGATGCGGCCTCTGTTGACGTTTCCTACGGCAATTGGTCGGCCCAGCTGACCCGTGAAGCCTTCGATTCGTTGATCGAACCGATGGTCGCCCGCAGCCTCAAGGCTTGCCGCCGCGCCGTGCGTGATTCCGGTGTTGAGCTGGAAGATGTCGCTGCCGTGGTGATGGTCGGTGGTTCGACCCGAGTGCCGCGCGTCCGCGAAGCTGTTGCCGAAGCGTTTGGCCGTCAGCCGCTGACTGAAATCGATCCGGATCAAGTGGTGGCCATTGGTGCCGCGATCCAGGCCGATACCCTGGCCGGCAACAAGCGCGATGGTGGCGAACTGCTGCTGCTCGACGTAATTCCGTTGTCCCTGGGTCTGGAAACCATGGGCGGCCTGATGGAGAAGGTGATTCCGCGCAACACCACCATCCCCGTCGCCCGCGCCCAGGACTTCACCACCTACAAAGACGGCCAGACGGCCATGATGATTCATGTGCTGCAAGGCGAGCGCGAGCTGATCAGCGACTGTCGCTCCCTGGCACGCTTTGAGCTGCGCGGTATCCCGGCGATGGTCGCGGGTGCGGCGAAGATTCGCGTGACCTTCCAGGTCGACGCCGATGGCCTGCTCAGCGTGGCCGCGCGTGAATTGGGCTCGGGCGTTGAAGCCAGCATCCAGGTCAAGCCGTCCTACGGCCTGACCGACGGCGAAATCGCCAAGATGCTCAAGGATTCGTTCCAGTATGCCGGTGACGACAAGGTCGCCCGCGTGCTGCGCGAGCAGCAAGTCGATGCCCAGCGCCTGCTCGAAGCGGTGCAGGGCGCCCTGGAGGTCGACGGCGAACGCCTGCTGGATGCCGAAGAGCGCATGGTCATCGACCTGCAGATGCAGGAACTCGCCGAATTGATGAAAGGCTCCGATGGCTATGCCATCGAGCAGCAGACCAAGCGCCTGTCGCAAGTGACCGATGCCTTCGCCGCCCGCCGCATGAACCAGACGGTAAAAGCCGCCCTGGCGGGCCGCAACCTGAATGAAATTGAGGAATAATTGATGCCGCAGGTCATTTTTCTGCCACACGCCGAGCATTGCCCGGACGGTATGGTCGTGGAGGCTGAGACCGGCAAGTCCATCCTCGAAGTTGCCCATGACAACCACATCGAGATCGAAAGTGCCTGCGGCGGTGTCTGCGCTTGCACCACTTGCCACTGCATCATTCGCGAGGGTTTCGACTCTCTGGAAGAAGCTGACGAGTTGGAAGAAGACTTTCTTGACCGTGCCTGGGGCCTGGAGCCGACTTCTCGCCTAAGCTGTCAGGCCAAGGTCGGGACTGAAGACATCACCGTCGAAATTCCGAAATATTCGCTCAACCATGCGGCCGAAGCGCCGCATTGATTCAAGGAAGTGTGATGAGTCTTAAATGGGTTGATGTGCAAGAGATCGCTATCCTGTTGGCCGATGGCAATCCGGATATGGATCCCTACTCGCTGAACTTTGTAGCTTTGCGTGACATGGTCATGGCTTTGCCAGGGTTTGACGATGAGCGCGACCGCGGCGGCGAAAAGGTCTTGGAAGCGATCCAGACTGCCTGGAAAGAAGAACAGGACTGACGCCTCCCTTACGCAGTTAGGCAATACCCAAGAACCCGCGTATAATTCGCGGGTTTAATTTTTCGTAAATTACCGTTTCTGGAGTTACACCATGGCTGTTCAACGTACTTTCTCCATCATCAAGCCTGACGCTGTTGCAAAAAACGTCATCGGCGAGATCACCACTCGTTTCGAAAAAGCCGGCCTGAAGGTTGTAGCTTCGAAACTCAAGCAACTGTCCAAGGCTGAAGCTGAAGGCTTCTACGCTGAGCACAGCGCTCGTGGCTTCTTCGGCGACCTGGTTGCCTTCATGATCTCCGGCCCTGTCGTTGTTCAGGTTCTGGAAGGCGAAAACGCTATCGCTCTGAACCGTGAGCTGATGGGCGCTACCAACCCTAAAGAAGCAGCTGCCGGCACCATCCGTGCTGATTTCGCTGATTCCATCGACGCCAACGCTGTACACGGTTCGGACTCCGAAGCCGCTGCTGCTCGCGAAATCTCGTACTTCTTCGCAGCTACTGAAGTAACCACTCGCTAAGCATTGGCTTAAGAGTGAAGGTGAATCCATGACTACATCGACTGTAAAAACCAACCTGCTGGGTCTGACTCAGCAGGAAATGGAAAAATTCTTCGACTCAATCGGGGAGAAGCGTTTCCGTGCCGGTCAGGTAATGAAGTGGATTCACCACTTTGGTGTCGACGATTTCGACGCCATGACGAACGTCAGCAAGGCCCTGCGCGACAAGCTCAAGGTTATTGCCGAGGTCCGTGGTCCCGAGGTTGTCAGCGAGGACATCTCCAGCGACGGCACCCGTAAGTGGGTGGTGCGCGTGGCGTCCGGCAGTTGCGTCGAGACCGTCTACATTCCCCAGGGCAAACGTGGCACTTTGTGCGTTTCGTCCCAGGCAGGCTGTGCCCTGGACTGCAGTTTCTGCTCCACCGGCAAGCAAGGCTTCAATAGCAACCTCACCGCCGCCGAAGTCATCGGCCAGGTGTGGATTGCCAACAAATCCTTTGGCAGCGTCCCGGCAACCGTCGACCGTGCCATCACCAACGTGGTGATGATGGGCATGGGTGAGCCGCTGCTGAACTTCGATAACGTCATCGCCGCCATGCACCTGATGATGGACGACCTGGGCTACGGCATCTCCAAGCGCCGTGTGACCCTGTCGACTTCCGGTGTGGTACCGATGATCGATGAGCTGGCCAAGCACATCGACGTCTCCCTGGCGTTGTCGCTGCACGCACCCAATGACGCATTGCGTAACCAATTGGTGCCGATCAACAAGAAGTATCCGCTTAAGATGCTGCTCGAGTCTTGCCAGCGTTACATGGCGACCTTGGGCGAGAAGCGCGTGTTGACCATTGAGTACACCATGCTCAAGGACATCAACGACAAGGTCGAACACGCGGTCGAGATGATCGAACTGCTCAAGAACACCCCGTGCAAGATCAACCTGATTCCTTTCAACCCGTTTCCACATTCTGGCTACGAGCGGCCGAGCAACAACGCCATCCGCCGTTTCCAGGATCAACTGCACCAGGCCGGCTACAACGTCACCGTGCGCACCACCCGTGGTGAAGACATCGACGCCGCTTGTGGCCAATTGGTAGGACAGGTGCTGGATCGCACCCGTCGCAGCGAACGTTATATCGCGGTGCGCGAACTGAGCGCTGCCGACGATATGCCGCAAAGCGCTGCGACTCGAACCTGAGAGAGGATCTCTATGCCCTTGCGCCTTGCGCTGCTGTTGCTTGTTACCGGTCTCGCGGCCGGTTGTGTTTCTTCGGGCCATGACAGCCCTTTGCAAACCGGCAAGGGCCGTGAAGAGGCGCGAGTGGCTTATGTGCAACTGGGCTTGGGTTACCTGCGCCAAGGCATGAGCGAGCAGGCCAAGATGCCGTTGAAGAAGGCTCTTGAACTGGACAGCGACGATGCCGATGCCAATGGCGCACTGGCCCTGGTGTTCCAGGCCCAGGCCGAGCCTGAGCTGGCCGATCAGTATTTCAACAAGGCCTTGGCTTCGCGTCCTGCCGATCCACGGCTGCTGAATAACTACGGCAGCTTCCTGTTCGAACAGAAACGCTATGACCAGGCTTCCCGTTATTTCCAGCAAGCCTGCGCCGATACCCTCTACCCAGAGCGGTCGCGGGTGTTCGAGAACCTTGGGGTGGCCTCCAAGCGTCTCGGCCAGCGTGATATCGCGCGCCAGCACCTGGAAAAAGCCCTGCACCTGAACAGTCGCCAGCCTCGTGCCTTGCTCGAAATGGCTGAGTTGTCTTACGAAGACAGGCATTATGTGCCGGCACGTGACTATTACGAGCGTTTTAGCCTGCTCAGCGGGCAAAATGCACGTAGTCTATTGCTCGGAGTGCGCCTGGCGACGGTTCATGAAGAACGCGACACGGCCGCACGTTATGGCCAGCAACTCGAACGACTCTATCCCGGTACGCCGGAATATCAGCAATACCTGTCGGAGCAATGATGAAAGCCGCGCACCCGGAAGTTGTAGCAGCTAATCGCGTAAACCCAGGCGACACCTTGCGTCAGGCCCGCGAAAGCAATGGTTGGTCTCTGGCGGAAGTGGCCCTCAAGCTCAATTTGACCACCACGTCCCTGGGCAACCTGGAAGCCGGCGCGTTCGACAAGCTGCCTGGGCATACCTTCGCCCGCGGCTATATCCGTGCCTACGCCAAATTACTGGATATCGACCAGACCCTATTGGTCCAGCAATTCGACCAGTTCACCGGCACCGACTCCCAGGGCAGTAACGTCCATGGCCTGGGGCGCATCGAAGAGCCGGTGCGGGTGTCCCATACGATCCTGCGTATCGTCAGCCTGTTGTTGCTGATCGCCGTGATTGGTGGCGGCTTCGTCTGGTGGCAGGACCAAGCCTCCCAGCGCACCAAGGACTTGACCAGCAACGCCCTGGAGCACGTCGAAGTCGAAAGCGCCGACGGCACCACGCAGATTCACCCATTGGACGAACCGGAAGACCAGGCTGTCGCCGAAGGCCAGGCTGTGCCTGAAGCACCAGTGACTGCCGAGCAGCCCGCAGCGGAATCGGCCCCGGCGGCCATCGCTGCGGTGCCGGCTCCAGCCGTTCCGGCGCACACCCCGGCCGTACCGGCTGCAGCGGCGCACACCCCGGCTGCACCTGTGGCGCCGGCCGCTCCTGTGCAAACGCCAGCGCCTACCGCCCCGGCGGCGCCCGCGATTTCGCCGCCGACCACGCCTGTGTTGATCGCCGGTGACGGGCGCGTACAGATTACCTTCGTCGCTGACTGCTGGACGCAACTCACCGATGGCAATGGCAAAGTGCTGTTTAGCGGTATGAAGCGTAAGGGAGATACGCTCGACCAGGGCGGCAAGCCTCCTTTGACGCTGCGTCTGGGCTTTGCCCGTGGAGCACAAGTGGCCTACAACGGCCAGCCTGTCGACGTAGCGCCGTTCACCAGTGGCGAAACTGCTCGCCTGAAGTTGGGACAATAGTCATGCACGGCGAATCTCCAATCAAACGTCGCCTATCGCGCAAGATCTGGGTCGGCTCGGTGCCGGTGGGCGGCGACGCCCCCATCGCGGTACAGAGCATGACCAACAGCGACACCAATGATGTTGCTGCCACCGTCGCCCAGATCAATCGTCTGGAAGCCGCTGGCGTCGACATCGTGCGGATTTCCGTACCGGACATGGATGCCGCCGAAGCCTTCGGCCGCATCAAGCAACTGGTCAAGGTGCCGCTGGTTGCCGACATTCACTTCGACTACCGGATCGCTTTGCGCGTTGCGGAGTTGGGTGTTGATTGCCTGCGTATCAACCCGGGCAACATCGGTCGCGAAGACCGTGTGCGCGCGGTGGTGGACGCTGCCCGTGATCGCGGGATTCCGATCCGCATCGGCGTGAACGCCGGCTCCCTGGAAAAAGACCTGCAAAAGAAATACGGCGAGCCGACTCCCGCCGCGCTGGTTGAATCGGCGCTGCGCCACGTTGAGCACCTTGAGCGCCTGAATTTCCAGGACTTCAAGGTCAGCGTAAAGGCTTCCGACGTGTTCATGGCGGTAGAGGCCTACCGCCTGCTGGCCAAGGAAATCGTGCAGCCACTGCACCTGGGTATCACTGAAGCGGGTGGTTTGCGCTCAGGCACAGTGAAATCTGCGGTGGGTCTCGGTATGCTGCTCGCCGAAGGGATTGGCGATACTATCCGCATCTCCCTGGCGGCAGACCCGGTAGAGGAAGTGAAGGTCGGTTACGACATTCTCAAATCCCTGCATTTGCGTTCCCGTGGCATCAACTTTATTGCCTGCCCGAGCTGCTCGCGGCAGAACTTCGACGTGGTGAAAACCATGAACGAACTGGAAGGGCGCCTCGAAGACCTGCTGGTGCCGCTGGATGTTGCGGTGATCGGTTGCGTGGTCAACGGGCCGGGTGAAGCCAAGGAAGCCCATATCGGCTTGACCGGCGGCACGCCGAACCTGATTTACATCGACGGCAAGCCGTCGCAGAAACTGACGAATGACAATCTGGTGGATGAGCTCGAAAGACTGATCCGCGAGAAAGCGGCCGAGAAGGTCGAAGCTGACGCTGCAGTTATCGCGCGCGGCTGATCCAGCGAATTTAAGGAATAGATGTGAGCAAGTCTCTGCAAGCCATTCGTGGCATGAACGACATCCTTCCGGAGCAGACGCCGCTGTGGCGCTACTTCGAGAACACCGTTGCGCGTCTGCTGGATAACTACGGTTACAAACAGATCCGTATGCCGATCGTCGAGTTCACCGAGCTGTTCAAGCGCTCCATCGGTGAAGTGACCGACATCGTCGAAAAAGAGATGTACACCTTCGAAGACCGCAACGGCGACTCCCTGACCCTGCGTCCGGAAGGCACCGCCGCGTGCGTGCGCGCCGTGCTCGAGCATGGCCTCACCGGCGGTGGCCAGCCGCAGAAGCTGTGGTACATCGGGCCGATGTTCCGCCACGAGCGTCCACAGAAAGGCCGTTATCGCCAGTTCCACCAGATCGGCCTGGAAGTGTTCAACCTCGACGGTCCGGACATCGACGCCGAGCTGATCGTGCTGACCTGGCGCCTGTGGGGCCTGCTGGGTATCCGCGATGCGGTCAAGCTTGAACTCAACAGCCTGGGCACCAGTGAGTCCCGGGGCCGCTACCGCGTCGCCCTGGTCGAGTACCTGTCCGCCCACCTGGACAAGTTGGACGAAGACAGCCAGCGCCGTCTGAAAACCAACCCGTTGCGCGTCCTCGATACCAAGAACGCCGACACGCAAGCCGTACTGGTCAACGCGCCGAAGATGGCCGACTACCTGGACAACGAATCCCGTATCCACTTCGAGGGCCTCAAGGCGCGTCTGGATGCCGCCGGTATTCCTTACGTGATCAACCCGAAACTGGTGCGCGGCCTCGATTACTACAGCAAGACCGTGTTCGAGTGGGTTACCGACAAACTCGGCGCCCAGGGCACCGTGTGTGCCGGTGGCCGTTACGACGGCCTGGTCGAGCAGATGGGCGGCAAGCCTACGCCTGGCGTGGGTTTTGCCATGGGTATCGAGCGGCTGATCCTGCTGCTGGAAACCCTTGAGCAGGTTCCGGAAGAAATCTCCCGGCAGGTGGACGTGTACCTGTGCGCCTTTGGCGAGGCCGCCGAACTGGCTGGCCTGGCCCTGAGCGAAAAAGTGCGCGACCAACTGCCGAACCTGCGCCTGCAGATCAATGCTGGCGCCGGCAGCTTCAAGAGCCAGTTCAAGAAGGCCGACAAGAGCGGTGCGCTTTACGCACTGATCCTCGGCGATGACGAATTGGCCCAGCAAGTGATAGGTTTCAAACCCCTGCGTGGCCAGGGCGAGCAACAGAACATTGCCTTTGATGCGCTCGCTGCGCACTTGGCCACCTGCGTCGTGCAGGGTTGAAGCTGTCGAACAGCCGAATTTAGCGATTAAGGAGTGTTGGGGTGTCGAGTACTGAAGATGAGCAGTTGGCCGAGTTCAAGGACTGGTGGCAGCGTAACGGCAAGCCCCTGGTTACCGGTGGCCTGCTGGCTTTAGTGGTAGTGTTCGGCTGGCAAGCCTGGCACAAGTATCAGGCCAACCAGTCCCAAGGCGCCTCGATCCTCTATCAGCAATTGCTGGAAACCACGCTGACGCCGAGCGGCAAACCCGATCCTGCGCAAGTGGCAGACCTGGCTGGTAAGCTCAAGAGCGAATTTGGCGGTAGCACCTACGCCCAATATGGCAGCCTGTTCGTCGCGAAAGTCGCGGTCGACACCGGCAAGCTGGATGATGCAGTCACCGAACTGAAGGCCATCGCCGACAAGCCGACCAACCCGACCCTGGGTGAAATCGCACGTCAGCGCCTGGCTCAGGTATTGGCGGCACAGAACAAGGCCGACGAAGCACTCAAACTGCTCGACGGCGATGCTGACAAGGCATTTGTAGCCACTCGCGAAGAGCTCAAGGGCGACCTGTTGGTCCAATTGGGTCGTACCGACGAAGCCAATGCTGCGTACCAAAAAGCCAAGGCGGCGCTGTCTGATGAAGCAGCGGTCGGTGGCTTACAAATCAAGCTCGACGACTTGGCCAAAGGGGATGCGTGACGTGATCCGTTGGAAACATGCAGCATTGCTGGCTCTGGCCGTTCTGGCCGCGGGTTGCAGCAGCAACAGTAAAAAAGAACTGCCTCCGGCCGAGCTGACCAGCTTCAAGGAAGAAGTGGTCCTGCAAAAGCAATGGAGCCGCTCCATCGGTGACGGTCAGGGCGAAACCTACAACATGTTGGTACCGGCAATCGACGGTGACAACATTGTGGCCGCTGACGTGACCGGCGTGGTGATCTCCATGGATCGCATGAACGGCGACGTGAAGTGGAAGAAAGACCTCGAACTGCCTGTATCCGGCGCCGTCGGCGTGGGTTACGGCATGGTCATGCTCGGCACGCTCAAAGGCGAAGTCGTGGCGCTGGACTCCAGCACCGGTGAAGAGAAATGGCGCGCTCGCGTGACCAGTGAAGTCCTCGCACCGCCTGCCACCAACGGCGACATCGTCGTGGTGCAAACCCAGGACGACCGTGTGATCGGCCTCGACGCCAGCACCGGCGCACAGCGCTGGCTGTACGACAGCACCCCTGCGGTGCTGACCCTGCGCGGTACCAGTGGTCCGGTTGTGACCAATAATCTGGCCGTTGCAGGCCTGTCGACCGGTAAAGTGGTCGCCCTGAATACCCAGAACGGCGTGCCGATCTGGGAAACGCGTGTGGCCATCCCGCAAGGTCGTTCGGAACTGGATCGCGTCGTCGACATCGACGGTGGCTTGCTGCTGTCCGGCGAAACCCTCTACGTCGCTACCTACCAGGGCCGTGTCGCGGCACTGGACCTGCAAAGCGGCCGCGTCAACTGGCAGCGTGATGCTTCCAGCTACGCCGGTGTCGCCCAAGGGTTTGGCAGCGTCTACGTAAGTCTGTCGTCTGGCACCGTTGAAAGTGTCGACGAACGTTCCACCACTGCGCTGTGGAGCAACGACTCTCTGGCCCGCCGTCAACTGTCGGCACCGGAAGTGTTCTCCAGCTACGTAGCGGTAGGCGACTTCGAAGGTTACCTGCACCTGCTGAGTCAGGTTGACGGTCGTTTTGTGGGTCGCGAGCGCATCGACAGTGACGGCCTGCGTGCGCGTCCGCTGGTCGTGGGTAACATGCTTTATGTGTTTGGCAACAGCGGCAAGCTGGAAGCCCTGACCATCAAGTAAAGGTTTGACTATGCTTGGGGTTACCCCCAGGCGGCCCTGCTTCATTGCTTAATGTAGGAGCGAGCTTGCTCGCGAAGGACGTCAACGCTCACGCGGGTTTCTGGATAAACGCGGCGTCCTCAGGTTTTTCGCGAGCAAGCTCGCTCCTACAGGAACCAGTGTCGGGCAGGGTATGTGGCATTTCAAATGCCGCCCCGAGCACCAGCCGCTGCCTTGCAGCGGCTTTTGTATTTTCTGAAATAACGAAGTGGAGAGCCGCATGGTTCCCGTAATCGCCCTGGTGGGCCGACCTAACGTCGGCAAGTCCACCTTGTTCAACCGCCTGACCAGGACTCGCGACGCCATTGTCGGCGACTTGTCCGGTTTGACCCGTGATCGCCAATACGGTGAGGCAAAGTGGCAAGGGCGCTCCTACATTATTGTCGACACCGGTGGTATCTCCGGTGATGAGCATGGCATGGACGAAAAGATGGCCGAGCAGTCGCTGCTGGCCATTGAAGAAGCCGATGTCGTGTTGTTCCTGGTGGACGCCCGCGCGGGCTACACCGCTGCCGACCAGATGATCGGCGAGCACCTGCGCAAGCGCAACAAGCGTTCCTACGTGGTGGCCAACAAGATCGACAACATCGATCCTGAAATGGCCCGTGCCGAATTCAGCCCGATGGGCCTGGGCGATGCGATTCCGATCGCCGGTGCCCACGGTCGTGGCATCACCCAGATGTTGGAGATCGCCCTGCGCGACTTCCCTAGGGATGACGCCGAAGAAGAAGAGGGCGAAGAAGAGGTCGTCGCTGAAGGTGAGGAAGCCAAGCGCATTCCTGGCCCGAGCGAAAAAGATGGTATCAAGATCGCCATCATCGGCCGCCCCAACGTCGGCAAGTCGACCCTGGTCAACCGCATGCTCGGTGAAGACCGTGTCATCGTGTACGACCAGCCCGGCACCACCCGCGACAGTATCTACATCCCGTTCGAGCGTAACGACGAAAAGTACACGCTGATCGACACTGCCGGTGTGCGCAAGCGCGGCAAGATCCACGAGGAAGTTGAAAAGTTCTCCGTGGTGAAAACCCTGCAGGCGATCAAAGACGCCAACGTGGTGATCTTCGTGATGGACGCCCGCGAAGGCGTGGTGGACCACGACCTCAACCTGCTGGGCTTCGCCCTGGAAGCCGGTCGGGCCCTGGTGATCGCGATCAACAAGTGGGACGGCATGACGCCGAGCGAGCGCGATTTCGTCAAGATCGAACTGCAGCGTCGCCTGTTCTTCGTCGAGTTTGCCGATATCCACTTTATCTCGGCACTGCACGGCACCGGTGTGGGCAACCTCTACGCGTCCGTACAGAACTCGTTCAAGTCCGCAGTGACCCGCTGGCCGACCAACCGTCTGACCCAGATCCTGGAAGACGCGGTAGGCGAACACGCCCCACCGATGGTCAACAACCGCCGGATCAAACTGCGTTACGCCCACTTGGGTGGTGCCAACCCGCCGATTATCGTGATCCACGGTAATCAGATCGAGAAGGTGCCCAAGTCCTACGTGCGTTACCTGGAAAACACCTACCGCCGTGTCTTGAAGCTGGTCGGTACGCCGATCCGTATCGAGTTCAAGGGTGGCGAGAACCCATACGAAGGCAACAAGAACACACTGACTGACCGTCAGGTGAACAAGAAGCGTCGTTTGATGACTCACCACAAGAAGGCCGACAAGAAGCGCCGCGACAAGCGCTGATTCCGACCTCGCAAAAAGGGCTCTTTACGAGCCCTTTTTTGTGCGCGGTGGTTTGCGCCTTGACCCGATGCAATTGGCAGCTTAAAACTTGGGGCTCACCTGCAGGGGCCTCCGATGATCAACAGCAAGCTGCCAAATGTCGGCACGACCATTTTCACCACCATGTCGCAACTCGCTGCCGAGACCGGCGCGCTTAACCTGTCCCAGGGTTTCCCCGATTTTAATGGCCCACAGGGTTTGCTCGATGCCGTGGGCAAGCATGTTGCCAGCGGCCATAACCAATACGCGCCGATGACCGGCCTGCCGGCCCTGCGCCAGCAAGTGGCGGCCAAGATCGCTCGCAGCTATGGCGCCACGGTCAGCCCCGACAGCGAAGTGACCATCACCCCAGGCGCCACTGCGGCAATCTTCTGCGCGATTCAGGCGGTGATCCGCAGCGGCGACGAAGTCATCGTATTCGACCCGTGCTACGACAGCTATGAGCCCTCGGTCGAGTTGGCCGGCGGTCGTTGCGTGCACGTGCAACTGAACCTGAAAAACTTCACCCTCGACTTTGAAAAGATTCAGGCTGCGTTATCTGCGCGCACGCGCATGATCATCCTGAACACGCCGCATAACCCCACCGGTGCACTGATCAGCCGCGCCGAGCTGGACTTGTTGGCGGCCTTGATCCGCGATCGCGATATCTACCTGGTCAGCGACGAGGTCTACGAACACCTGGTGTTTGATGGTGTGCCCCACGTCAGCGTGCTGGCCCACGAAGAGCTGTATCAACGTGCGTTCGTGGTCAGCTCCTTCGGCAAGACCTACCACGTCACCGGCTGGAAAACCGGCTACGTGGTCGCGCCCCCGGCCCTGACCGCCGAATTGCGTAAGGTGCATCAATATGTCAACTTCTGCGGCGTGACCCCGTTGCAGTACGCGTTGGCCGATTTCATGGCTGAGCACCCGGAACACGTCGAAGAGTTGCCGGCCTTTTACCAGGCCAAGCGCGACCTGTTCTGCGACCTGTTGACGCCGTCGCGTTTCAGCTTTAATCGGGTCACCGGTACTTACTTCCAACTGGTGGATTACTCAGCGATTCGCCCGGACCTGGATGACGTCGCCATGTCCTTGTGGATGACCCGCGAGCACGGGGTGGCAACAATCCCGGTTTCGGTGTTCTACCAGCACCCACCCCAAGGCCAGCGCCTGGTGCGCCTGTGCTTTGCCAAACGCGAGGAGACGCTGCAACAAGCAGCCGAAAAACTATGCGTGATCTGAATACACTACCCGACCTGAACATCGCCCTGGTCCAGACCAGCCTGGCCTGGCACGACCGCCAGGCCAACCTCGATCACTTCGAATTGTTGCTGGAGCAGGCCCGGGGCGCTGACCTGATCATCCTGCCGGAGATGTTCACCACCGGTTTTTCCATGGACTCGGCCACCCTGGCCGAACCGGAAAATGGCCCGACCCATCGCTGGCTCCAGGCCCAGGCGGCGAAGTACAACGCGGTGATCACCGGCAGTGTGATCATCCAGGCGGCCGACGGCAGCCATCGCAACCGCCTGTTATGGGCGCGGCCGGATGGCGAGGTGCTGCATTACGACAAGCGCCATCTGTTCCGCATGGCCGGCGAGCACAATCACTACACGCCCGGCGAGCGCCAGGTGCAGTTCGAGATAAAGGGCTGGCGTATTCGCCCATTGATTTGCTACGACCTGCGCTTTCCGGTGTGGAGTCGTGATGCCCAGGACACCGATCTGCTGCTGTACACCGCCAACTGGCCAGGGGCGCGACGCCAGCATTGGAACCGGTTGCTGCCGGCGCGTGCGATCGAGAACCTGTGTTATGTGGCGGCGGTGAATCGGGTGGGCACGGACGGCAAGGGCTTTGTCTATACCGGAGATAGCCAGGTGCTGGATTTCCAGGGTGAGAACCTGCTGAGTGCGGGGGAGGCGGATGGGGTGTTCCAGGTGTGCCTGGACGCGGCTGAACTGGCGACGTATCGCAGCAAATTTCCGGCGAATCTGGATGCTGATAACTTTCAATTTGTCTGACAGACCGCTATCGCGGGCAAGCCCACTCCCACATTTTGACCGCGTTTTTCCTATAGAAACACGGTCGAAATGTGGGAGTGGGCTTGCCCGCGATGAGGCCCCGACACACAACACACATCCAAAGCCCAACAAAAAGGCCCCTGGGTTCTCACCCAGGGGCCTTCAGCATTACAGCGAGGCTTACGCCGCTTTCGCTTCCACCTGGCTCAGCGAGCGGTTCAGGGCGCTGAACACCGCCTTGAAGCTGGCCGTGGTGATGTTTTCATCAATGCCCACGCCATGCACCGGACGCTCGCCGTTCACTCGCAGCTCGATGTAGGCCGCGGCCTTGGCGTTGGTGCCGGAACCGATCGCGTGTTCGTTGTAGTCCATGATCTCCACGCCAATCGGCAGGCCGGCGACCAGGGCTTCCAGCGCACCGTTGCCCTTGCCGTGCCAGCGCAGGTTGGTTTCGCCTTGGCCTTTGCCCGAGACTTCCACTTCCACCGTGCTGTTGCCGTTTTCTTCCTGCAGGCGATGGCTGACCAGCGCATACGGCGTGTTGGCTTGCAGGTATTCACGCTGCAACAGCGCGTGAATCTGCGAAGCGCTCATCTCCAGGCCCACACGGTCGGTTTCGGCCTGTACCACTTGGCTGAACTCGATCTGCATGCGACGCGGCAAGCTGATGCCGTATTCCTGCTCCAGCAGGTAGGCGATGCCGCCTTTGCCCGACTGGCTGTTCACCCGAATCACGGCCTCGTAGCTGCGGCCGATGTCGGCCGGGTCGATCGGCAAGTACGGCACTTCCCACAGGGCGTCGGTTTTTTGCTGGGCGAAGCCCTTGCGAATCGCGTCCTGGTGGGAGCCGGAGAATGCGGTGTGTACCAGATCGCCGACATACGGGTGGCGCGGATGCACCTGGATCTGGTTGCACTCCTCGACCACTTTACGCACGCCGTCGATGTCGGAGAAGTCCAGCTCAGGGTTCACGCCCTGGGTGTAGAGGTTCAACGCCACGGTGACCAGGTCGACGTTACCGGTACGCTCGCCGTTGCCGAACAGGCAGCCTTCGACACGGTCGGCGCCTGCCATCAGGCCCAGCTCGGTGGCGGCTACGCCGGTGCCACGGTCGTTGTGGGTGTGCAGGCTGATGATCACGCTGTCACGACGGTTGATATGACGACCGAACCACTCGATCTGGTCGGCATAGATGTTCGGCGTGGCGCATTCAACGGTGGCCGGCAGGTTGAGGATCATCTTGTGCTCGGGCGTCGGGTTCCACACCTCAATCACTGCGTCACACACTTCCTTGGCGAACTCCAACTCAGTGGCGCTGAAGGTCTCTGGCGAGTATTCGAACGTCCACTGGGTGTCCGGCTGCTGGGCGGCGTATTTGACGAACAGCTTGGCTGCGTTGACCGCGATGGCCTTGACCCCGTCCTTGTCCTGGTTGAACACGATGCGGCGGAAGGACGGCGAGGTGGCGTTGTACAGGTGGACGATGGCTTTTTTCGCGCCGCGCAGGGATTCGAAGGTGCGCTCGATCAAGTCTTCACGGCCCTGGGTCAGCACCTGGATGGTGGTGTCCTCGGGGATGTGGTTGCCTTCGATCAGGGTGCGCACGAAGTCGAAGTCGGTTTGCGAAGCGGCCGGGAACGAGGCTTCGATTTCCTTCACGCCGACGGCGACCAGGGTCTTCCAGAAGCGCAGCTTTTTGACTGCATCCATGGGTTCGATCAGCGACTGGTTGCCATCACGCAGGTCGGAGCTGCACCAGATCGGCGCGCTGGTGATGGTTTTCGACGGCCAGGTGCGGTCCGGGATATTGATGGTCGGAAACGCGCGGTACTTCGAAGACGGGTCTTTGAGCATGCTCATCGGGAAATCCTTTGTAGTAGGGGCCGAAAAAAGGCGGCCTGCCGTGGAACTGTTATTGGGGATAAAGCGGGAGACGAGGCAGATCGATTCAGCCTGGCAGTCGTGCGCTGACAAGGCACAGGCTGCGGTGCTGACGGAGCAGAATGAGGGTGTGAGAAGTTTTCATAAGCTCAACCCTAACCCCAGAGGTGAAAGATGGCAAGTAGTCCGGAAAAATTGAGAGAAGTTCTTCTATTGGCGTGGGAAACGAGATTTTATGGTTAGAGATTGAGCATGTGCTTGCTTTAATTGCGCAGCCTTTGTTGGCCGCGCAATCGGGCCATTCAAGGTTGGAACGCGCCGATAAAGATCGCCGGATCTACCCGTGCATCGTTCAGGCTGACATTCCAGTGCATATGCGGCCCGGTTGCGCGGCCCGTCGCGCCGACCTTGCCCACCACTGCGCCGCGTGCCAGTGGCTGGCCCACGCTGACATCGATCTTCGACATATGGCAGAACATGCTGATAAAGCCCTGGCCGTGGTCAACGAACACCGTGTTGCCGTTGAAGAAGTAGTTGCCGACCAGGATCACCTTGCCCGCCGCCGGGGTCTTGATCGGCGTGCCGGCGGGGACGGCGAAATCCAGGCCTGAATGCGGATTGCGTTCTTCGCCGTTGAAAAAACGACGCACGCCGAACTTGCTCGACAGCGGGCCGTTGACCGGTTTGTCCAGCACCAGGTTGCTTGGCAGGTTAGGGCTGAAACTGCGGTAAGCCTTGATCTGCACCGCCAGCTCCGCCTCGATGCGTTTGAGCTGCGCCGGGGCGGGGTTGACCTGGCTTTTGTTTTTCAGGGTGATGCGCTGTTCCGGGTACTGCTTGTAACCGACGATAAACGGCAGGTTGCGCCCGCCGCTGCTGATGCGTTCATTGCCCGGTTTGACCGTCAGCGGAATGCCGACAATCGCCAGCCAGTTGGCCTGCTCCTTCACCACCAGAACCGGCTTGCCCTGGTAGGTGGCTTTTGGTGCGGCGGCCGAGGAGCCCAGGTCGACGACGGCAACACCGCCCGGCACCGGCTTGTTCAAGGTCCGGGAGATGTAGCTGTCGGCGTGGGCGTTGACGGTCAGGCACAGCAGCATCAACAGGCTAAAAAAACGTAGCATCGATCAATCCAATAACGAAAGGGTGACGGGTGTCAGGTGGTTGTCTTCCACCCGCACTTGCAATTGGCCTTCGCCGAGGCGCGCGGTCAGGCGCTGGCCGGTGTGGGTCTGCGCGGCATTGCGAATCGCCTGGCCGCGTTCGTCGAGCAGGATGCTGTAGCCACGGCCGAGGGTCGCCAGCGGGCTGACCACTTGCAGCGTCTGCACCTGGCTTTGCAGTAGCAGGCGGCGCGCCTTGAGGCCCTCGCGCATGGCGCGGGGCAGGCGCTCGGCGAGGCTGTCCAGGCGTTGGCGCAGCAAGGCCAATTGGCGGCCGGGGTGTTGGCCGGCGAGGCGGGTTTCCAGGCGGATCAAGCGTTCGCGGCGGGTATTGAGGCTGCGTTCGAACGCGCGGCGCAGGCGCATGTCCAGGTCATCCAGGCGCTGGGCCTGCTGGCGCAGACGTTCGCCGGGGTGGCGCAGGCGGCGAGCCATGCCTTCGAGGCGCAGGCGGTCGTGAGTCAACCGGTTGCGCATCAGCATCACCAGGCGGCGGTGCAGGCTGTCGACCTGGCGCACCAGGCTGCTGGCGTCCGGGGCCAGCAGTTCTGCAGCGGCAGACGGCGTCGGCGCGCGCACGTCGGCGACAAAGTCGCTGATCGATACATCGGTTTCATGGCCGACGGCGCTGACGATCGGCGTCACGCAAGCGTCCACCGCGCGGGCCACGGCTTCTTCGTTGAAGCACCAGAGGTCTTCCAGCGAGCCGCCGCCACGGGCCAGGATCAACGCGTCAAAGCCTCGCGCGTCGGCCAGCTTCAGCGCGCGCACAATCTGCGCCACCGCTTCGCGGCCTTGTACGGCCGTGGGGATCAGGGTGAGTTGCACCTGCGGCGCACGGCGACGGAACACGCTGATGATGTCGCGGATCACCGCGCCCGTCGGCGAGCTGATAATGCCGATGCGCTGCGGATGGGCCGGCAGTGCCACCTTGCGTTCGGCACTGAACAGGCCTTCGGCGCTGAGCTTTTCCTTCAGCGCCTCGAAGGCCAGGCGCAGCGCGCCATCGCCGGCGGGCTCGACGGTATCGAGGATCAGTTGGTAGTCGCCACGGCCCTCGAACAGCGAGACCTTACCGCGCACCTTCACCGCCAGGCCATCTTTCAAGGCCTGGCGCACCCGTGCGGCGTTCTGCCGGAACAGTGCGCAACGCACTTGGGCGCCGCTGTCCTTGAGGGTGAAGTACACATGGCCGGAAGCCGGGCGGGCGAGGTTGGAGATCTCGCCTTCGACCCAGATATTGGTGAACACGTCTTCCAGCAACACCCGCGCACGGCCGTTGAGTTGGCTGACAGTCAGGACCTCGCGGTCCAGGCCCAGGCGGGCGAACGGGTCTTTAATCATGGAAAGAGATCTTTAGTCATGGGCGGCAGTTTATAGGCATTCGCGCAAGGTTTGACAGAATTGCTCCACCAACGCGCCCGGTGTGTGCGGGCAGGCCAGGGCCACGGTACTCAAGCAGTCCGGATCGGCCAGGGGCAGAAAATGCACGGCGGCCGGGGCAATGTCCTGCATCGATTTTGGTAACAAGGCAATACCGAAGCCGGCCTGGATCAACTGCAACTGCGTGGTCTTGCGCGACATGACCCGCGCAGCCTTGGGGAAAAATCCGGCACGCATGCACAACTCGGCCGACAGATAGCTCAGCCCGCCGCGCTGGGGATGGGGGACCGAGATAAACGCTTCGTCCCTGAGCTGCGCCCATTCGATCGGCGCCTGGCTGCGCGCTAACGGGTGGGTCGGCGGTACGGCCAGCAGTAACTGCTCACTGTATAAAGGCACCACACGCACGCCTTCGCGCTGGCGCAGTACGGGCAGGCGCAGCAGACCGACGTCCAGGCGACCGTCGGCGATTTCTTCCAGTTGGGCTTCGGAGGACAGCTTGGCGATATCCATCGACACGCCGGGGCAGCGCTCCAGCCAGGTGCTGATGCCGCGCAACAACGGGCCGCTCATCGGCACGGTGCTCGAATGGCTCAAGCGCAGGGTGCCGACTTGGCCGTTACCCACTTGCGTCGCCATCTCGCTGGCCTTGTGCAGTTCGCTGAGCAGGTTGCGTGCCCTGGGATAAAAGGCTTCACCGGCGGCGGTCAGCCGAGGCTGGCGCGCGGTGCGTTCGAACAACGGGGTGTGCAGTTGGTTTTCCAGTTCTTTGATCTGCCGGCTCAGGGCCGATTGCGCGACAAACAGGCGCTCGGCGGCGGCGCTGAAGCTGCCGCTGTCGGCGATTTCGACGAAGTAGCGCAGTTGGCGGGTGGAAATCAAGACTCATGCCTTTTCGAGATGGGTGGAGGGCTTTGAAGATATTAGTCGCAACTCTCACCGATGGCTAAAGTGATGGACATCTCTTTCAAGGAATTACCCATGAGCCCGGTTGAGCTGATGAGTCAGTGGTCGTTTGGCGGTACAGATTGGCTGGTGATCGGCCTGGGCGTTGCCGTGGCCTATATCGTGTTTGGCATCGCCGGGTTCGGTACGGCGCTGGTGGCGGGGCCGATCCTGCTTATGTTCATGCCGCTGTCGAAGATCATCCCGCTGCTGGTGTTGCTGGATTTCATCGCGGCCTTCGGCAACCTGCTGCAATCGCGACGGGATGTGAACAAGCCGGAGCTGTTGCGACTGCTGCCGTGCATGGCGATCGGTTGCACCCTGGGCGTGGTGTTTTTGCTCAACCTGCATTCGGATCTGTTGCTGTTGTTGATGGGGCTGTTTATCAGCGCCTACGCGATTTACACCTTGGCGGTGAAGGCCCGGCCGGCGCAACTGGCGGCGGGCTGGGCGATTCCCATGGGCACCGTCGGCGGCTTGTTTGGTGCGTTGTTCGGCAGTGGTGGCTTTTTATATGCGATCTACCTAAGCAGTCGTTTGCCCAAGGACGCGGCGCGCGCCACGCAAAGTGCGTTGATCAGTTGCAGCACCGTGGTGCGCCTGAGCCTGTTCCTGATCGCCGGGGTGTATGCCGACATGCCGCTGTTGCTGCTGGCGGTTTGCCTGTTGCCGGCGATGGCCCTGGGGTTGTGGTGTGGGCGGCGGCTGACGTTGCGCATGTCCCGTGAGGCGTTTGTGCGATTGGTCACGTGGCTGGTGCTGGCCAGCGGCATTGCCTTGATTGGGCGGTACCTGAGTACTTGACCTGTGTCGGGCAGGGATTAAGCTGCCTGCCTTCAGGGCTTCTTCGCGAGCAAGCCCGCTCCCACAGTCGATCGCATTGCAAGGTGGGAGCCGGGCTTGCCCGCGACGGCGCCAGACGTCATACCGCAGGGCTCCCATGAACTCCCAAAGCATCCTTGTCCCGAAAATCTCCACCTTGCCCGTCCACGAACCCCGCGCCCGGGCGGTCGTGCGTTGGCTGGTGCGCAAGAACATCATCAAGGAAGAGCTGACCACGTGCGGGCGCACCGGCAACCGCATGGCCTACGCCCTGGCGGATGGCGCCCGCGCCGTGGTACTGCACCCGGATGCGCTGCCATTCAACGAACCGGTCAATGGTCTGGAAATCATCTACAAACGTTGCATCTATACGCCGGCCAAAGGCTTTCTCGAAGAAGCCGGCTGCCCGGAATGCCTCAAGGAAATCGGCGAGGCGCTGTTCGACAGCCTGGAAGAGTGGATGCCCGGCCACACCGACAACTTCACCTGCCCGCTGTGTGGGCATGAGGACGACATCAACGGCTTTCTGTTCCTGCAGGAATGCGGGTTTTCCAACCTCGGATTCATCTTCAACAACTGGGCGGAGGCGGGTTTCAAGCAGAGCTTTATCGACGAATTTGCCGATTGGTTGGACCAGAAGATCAGTTGGGTCAAAGTCGAGTTGTAGGCTGCAAGCTCAACCCTCTGTAGGAGCGAGCTTGCTCGCGAAAATCGTCAACGATAATCCGGGTAGTCTGGTTAAACGCGGTGTCTTGGTGTTCTTCGCGAGCAAGCTCGCTCCTACAGAAAAGCAGCATCTTTTCTCCATCTATCAGTATTACCAAGTTTGTCAGAGTTTTACGTTGAGACCTGAGGGGTGTCTGAGTATAATGGCGCGCTTCCATTTTCCCGCTCGGGAGCCCCCGCGATGCTGCGTATCAGCCAAGAAGCTCTGACATTCGACGACATTCTCTTAGTGCCCGGTTATTCCGAGGTGCTTCCTAACGAAGTCAGTCTCAAGACCCGCCTAACCCGTGGCATCGAGCTGAATATTCCCCTGGTTTCCGCTGCCATGGATACCGTCACTGAAGCCCGTCTGGCTATCGCCATGGCTCAGGAAGGCGGCATTGGCATCATCCACAAGAACATGACCATCGAGCAGCAAGCTGCCGAAGTGCGCAAGGTCAAGCGTTACGAAGCCGGTGTGGTCAAGGACCCGATCACCATCGAAGCTGACGCCACCGTGCGTGAACTGTTCGAACTGACCCGCCTGCACAATATCTCCGGCGTTCCGGTGCTGCACAATGGCGACCTGGTCGGCATCGTCACCTCCCGTGACGTGCGTTTCGAGAACCGTCTTGAAGTCACCGTCCGCGAAGTGATGACGCCTAAAGAGCGTCTGGTCACGGTCAAGGAAGGCGCGGACAAGAACGACGTGCGCGAACTGTTGCACAAGCACCGCATCGAGCGTGTGCTGATCGTCGACGACAAATTTGCCCTCAAGGGCATGATGACCGTCAACGATATCGAAAAAGCCAAGGCTTACCCGCTGGCCAGCAAGGATGACCAAGGTCGTCTGCGCGTCGGCGCGGCAGTCGGTACCGGTAAAGACACCGGTGATCGCGTGGCGGCCCTGGTCGCTGCCGGCGTGGACGTGGTGGTGGTCGACACCGCTCACGGTCACTCCAAGGGCGTGATCGACCGCGTTCGTTGGGTCAAACAGAATTTCCCTGAAGTCCAGGTGATCGGCGGCAACATCGCTACCGGCGCTGCCGCCAAGGCCCTGGCCGACGCGGGCGCGGATGCGGTCAAGGTCGGTATCGGCCCTGGCTCGATCTGCACCACGCGTATCGTCGCGGGTGTGGGCGTGCCACAAATCAGCGCCATCGCCAACGTCGCCGAGGCCCTCGAAGGCACGGGCGTTCCGTTGATTGCCGACGGCGGTATCCGTTTCTCCGGTGACCTGTCCAAAGCCATCGTCGCCGGTGCTTCCTGCGTGATGATGGGCTCGATGTTCGCCGGTACTGAAGAAGCCCCGGGCGAGATCGAACTGTTCCAGGGCCGTTCGTACAAGGCTTACCGCGGCATGGGTTCGCTGGGCGCCATGTCCCAGGCGCAAGGCTCTTCCGACCGTTACTTCCAGGACTCCTCGGCAGGCGCCGAGAAACTCGTTCCGGAAGGCATCGAAGGCCGTGTGCCGTACAAAGGCACCCTGAGCGCGATCATCCATCAACTGATGGGCGGCCTGCGTTCCTCGATGGGCTACACCGGTAGCGCCGACATCGAAGAAATGCGCACCAAGCCAGAGTTCGTGCGGATCACCGGCGCCGGTATGGCCGAATCCCACGTCCATGACGTGCAGATCACCAAGGAAGCGCCAAACTACCGCGTAGGTTGAGGCTTCCAGCATAAAGTTAAGTAACCGGGGCTGTCTTATTCAGCCCCGAGTTGTTTCTGATTCATTAGACGAGACTGATCTCATGGCCCTCGACATTCACGCCCACCGTATCCTGATCCTCGATTTCGGTTCCCAGTACACCCAACTGATCGCCCGTCGCGTGCGTGAAATCGGCGTGTACTGCGAACTGCATCCGTTCGACATGGACGACGCAGCGATCCGCGAATTCGCACCGAAAGGCGTCATCCTTGCCGGCGGCCCCGAGTCTGTACACGAAGCCAACAGCCCGCGCTGCCCGCAAGCCGTATTCGACCTGGGCGTGCCCGTGTTCGGTATCTGCTATGGCATGCAGACCATGGCCGAGCAGTTGGGCGGCAAGGTTGAAGGTTCCGAGCTGCGTGAATTCGGTTATGCGCGTGTCGACGTGGTCGGCAAGAGCCGCCTGTTGGACGGCATCGAAGACCACATCGACGCCGACGGCCTGTTCGGCCTCGATGTGTGGATGAGCCACGGTGACAAGGTCACCAAGATGCCGGAAGACTTCCACATCCTGGCCAGCACCCCGAGCTGCCCGATCGCCGGTATGTTCAACGACGAGCGTGGTTACTACGGCGTGCAGTTCCACCCGGAAGTGACTCACACCAAGCAAGGCGGGCGCATCCTGTCGCGCTTCATCCTCGATATCTGCGAGTGTGAAGCCCTGTGGACCCCGTCGAAAATCGCTGAAGACGCCATCGCCAACGTGCGTGCCCAGGTTGGCACCGACAACGTCCTGCTCGGCCTGTCCGGCGGCGTTGATTCCTCCGTGGTTGCCGCGCTGCTGCACAAGGCCATTGGCGACCAACTGACCTGCGTATTCGTCGACAACGGCCTGCTGCGCCTGCACGAGGGCGAGCAAGTGATGGCCATGTTCGCCGAGAACATGGGCGTCAAGGTGATCCGCGCCAACGCCGAGGAGCAGTTCCTCAACAACCTGGCCGGCGAGTCCGACCCGGAGAAGAAGCGCAAGATCATCGGCCGCACTTTCATCGACGTATTCGATGCCCAGTCCAACAAGCTGGACAACATCAAGTACCTCGCCCAGGGCACCATCTACCCCGACGTGATCGAGTCGGCTGGCGCCAAGAGCGGCAAGGCCCACGTGATCAAGTCCCACCACAACGTAGGTGGCCTGCCCGAGGAAATGAACCTCAAGCTGGTCGAACCACTGCGCGAACTGTTCAAGGACGAAGTCCGCCGTCTGGGCCTGGAACTGGGCCTGCCCTACGACATGGTCTACCGCCACCCATTCCCAGGCCCGGGCCTGGGCGTGCGGATCCTCGGTGAAGTGAAGAAGGAATACGCCGACCTGCTGCGTCGCGCCGACCACATCTTCATCGAAGAACTGCGCAAGGCCGACTGGTATCACAAAGTCAGCCAGGCGTTCGTGGTGTTCCAGCCGGTGAAATCGGTAGGCGTGGTCGGCGACGGTCGTCGTTACGCCTGGGTCGTGGCCCTGCGTGCGGTGGAAACCATCGACTTCATGACCGCCCGTTGGGCACACCTGCCCTACGAACTGCTGGAAACTGTCAGCGGCCGTATCATCAATGAAATCGAAGGTATTTCGCGCGTGACGTATGACGTGTCGAGCAAGCCGCCGGCGACGATTGAGTGGGAGTAAGGTTGATCCGCAACGACCTGTTTTATAATTGAAAAATCAGAGTATTTGCGATTTTTCCACGTTATCAATGGCTTGGTTCGTGGTGCCGGTCTCATCAGAAACGAATATCGACGCCATGTTCGGTAGAGCAATGCCGACATGGTATCGATAGCGCTTTTCTGCGCAGAGGCAGTTACGGCCTGGGGCGGTTTTGATTCAGCGACAATGTTGTCGCCGACTATAGCCCACGCGCAGCAAGCCATCGGCCTCGATGATTTTATGGACGCGATCGAAGCACCAAGTCGAAACGGAATTATGACATGGGTGATATTCAGTTAGGCAGGTGACATCGCCAGACGCTTATAAGCTTTACCATCAGTCTTAAGCAACAAAGCCCGCATTGGCGGGCTTTGTTGTTTCAGACGAAGACGTTGATCAGAAATCGTAACGCAAGTTCGCAGTGAAGGTGTCGGCGTCGAAACCGCTGCTGGTCAGGTAGTTGTACGTCCCTCCAACGCTCCACGCGCCCACGCGGTAGTTCGCGCCCAGTCCCAGCTCGTAGCTGTCGCGCGCGGGTGTCGCGCCTGTGGTGGTGAACGGGGTACCGCCGAGCACGAAGGTGGAGGTGGTGCCGGCCTTGTCGCCGATGAAATCGTGCCAGGCCATCAGCTTGGCTTCCGGTTCCAGGCTGCCCATTCCTACGTCAAAAGCGGCCGCCAGGCGAGCGCCCAGGCCCATTTCGCCGACTTCATAACGCTGGCTGCCGACGTTGAGGGCGGCTGAGCTACTTTTTTCACGGTACGAATCAATCGATACGTTGGCGTAGCGCACCCCGACCTGTGGTTCCAGCAGCCACTGCTTGTCGAGCTGGAAAGTGTAGCCTGCCAGTGCGTTGACGCCGAAGATCTCACTGTCGTAGTCGGCCTTGGCGCGGGTACCGGCGATGTAGCGTTTGGACTCGTTGTCGTTCCAGCCATACATCAGCGAGGTGTCGACAAAGAAGTTGTCGCGGGTCCAGTTGCCGTACAGGGTCAGTGCATGGCCGCTGACGTCGGTTTTGTTGCCCAGGTCGGTTTTGACGTCGCTGGTCAGGTAGCTGTAAGCCAGGCCCACGGTGGTATCGGGGTTTAGCTTGCCGTCGGCACCCACGGCGATGCCGTTGGTGTTGGCGTCGTAGCCGTCGATACCGTGGCGGCTGTCCTGGTTGGCATCGCTGGACAGCGCTTGCAGCCATACGCCTTGTTCTGCCAGGACGTCACCGGAGGACAGACCGCTACGCGCTTTGCTGGCGCGGCGGTTGATGGCACTTGCGACCAGGTTCTGGCTGTTGGTGGCGGCGTTGATCACCCCACGGCTGACGTCCGGGGTCAGGGTTTCGGCAAGTTTGGCCAGATCTTCACTGGTGGCGGCGTTGGCGAAACGCTGGAATACCGCGTCGCTTTCGTCCATCTGGCCCAGGACCGTGTTCTTGAACGGCTTGATGGCGTTCACCGCGTTGCGCGAACCACGGGCACCCAGCAGATCTTGCGTGATCACCTCATCACTGCGGGTGGCAACCAGTGCTTTCACGTCCTGGCCTTCGATGCCGAAGTTCCTCACCTCAAGCAGCGCCGAGGAGGAAACCACGGACAGGTTCTGCGGGTCTTCCCAAGTGCCAGAGTTGATAAGGGTGTAGCGGGTGCCCTGGGCCGACGTGCGGAAGTCGTCGGAGCGAGCCTGCAGTTCAATCTGGCTGCCTGGAGAGAAGAAGGTATTGCCGGTGACTTTCAGGATCGGCGTGTTGGGCAGTGTGTTGTTATCCAGCAGCAGGCGCAGGCGCGCAGTGTCGCTGTCCATGTCGAGGTCGCCCACAATCGTGGTCTGCGGGCGAAGCAGAGTCAGGCGGCCACCGTCGATATCGACGAAACCGGCGCGGATGGTCGAGCCATCGAACATCGCGTCCCCTCGCACCAGCACACCACTCAGGCCCAGCAGGTCACCCTTGACCTGACCACCTTGCCAGTAGAAATACGAAGGGGAGGCATTGTCGTCCGCCAGAATTGCTGCGATGCCGCCTTCGATCAGGCCACCTGTCTGCCTGATGGAGAACATGTTGACGCCGCCGGAGGTGTCGAGGCTGCGAAAGTGGATACCGACTCCGTCGGCGGAGATAGTCCCGCTGTTGTTGATATCACTCTTGAAGGGAGCGCCTGTCATCTGACCGGTAAAGCGAGCGTTCTCGATCTCGATACCTGCAGAGTCGATGCCGCGAGCGGTGATAGTGCCCGAGTTATTGATGCGCGACTGGGTCGAGGTGATCATCATGCCATTGGCATGTTCGCCAGTCACCGTGATGTTGCCGTTGTTGTTCACTTCACCCGCGATATTCGCCAGATACAGGTCCAGCCCCATCGCGCCGTTGCCGCTCACCGTAATGTCGCCATTATTTACCAGATCGCCAGCGACGGTGGAATTGAGGGTCATGGAGATACCGGCGGGGATGTCGCTGGGGTTCGCAGCCGTCAGGTTGATTTTGCCCTGGTTGACCAGGTTGCCCGCCAGGGTCACGTCGTTCAGCGCTACACCTGCGTTTTGCGACGTCCCGGTGAAGGTGGCGTTATTGAAAACATCACCGGAGCTGCTGTATGCCCCTGTGCTCAGGTCGTGGTTGAAGTCGGATGCGGGTGTGGCATGGACCGTGGCAGTAGTAGCCGCTACGGACAGCGCCAACAACGAGCGGCGCAGGTGGGAAATGTTCAAGGCAGTATCCTTACAGGGCAGAAACTGACAGGGAACAACCCACGCGTCAGCGTCTGTTTTAGGCATCCCTGCCAGCTTGTCAGTGAAGTGCTGATTCAAGCGGGTGCGAATTTACATGATGCCTGTAGGGAAATTCATCATAAAAAGAATAAATGACGAAAAAAAAGCTAAAAAATGTGACGCGACAGTTGTTTCTTGAGGGGTTTCTGGATTACTCAGCAATAAGTGGAACTTTAGGACCGCTGTTGCGGCCGCGCCCGGGTCAGGCACTAGGGGATAGTATTCGGATGTTTTTAAACGGACCTGCCCACCCTAAATCTCAGGACTCTACTGTGCCAACGGAGTGTTAGCCCATCGGCTCCATGTCGCTTCCCACCCCCTATCATGGCTTACTCCTAGTACCTGTACGCATTGGGAGAGGGGCGAGCCAAGCGCCTGTTGGTACCTATTAGCTAAACTACCTGGAATAATCAGGTCTGCTTCTCCGATGAGATGACGCTGGGGTAATAAGGCGAGTCGATTACGATAGTCCTGCGGATCCAGTGAGCCGTCGAGTGGCGACAGTCCTTTCATCTTCGCCCACAGACGTGGACTGAGATTGCCAGCAAGGGTTTGCACCTGGGTAACATCATTGCGCTGCGCCGCTAACAATAATGCGAGAGCGGCTCCACCTGAATACCCCACTAGTTCGAACTCCCTATTGCCATATCGCTGTTTTAATTGGTCCAGCGCCTGGCTGATGCGGGTGACCACTTCCTGAGAAAATCGTCGATTGGTCCAGAGTGCTGATTGACAGGCTGCGGCCATGACGAACTGGCAGGGGCGTGCCAGGTACGCATTCGGTGTCAGATCATCGACCGCCAGACGTGGCACTAACAGATTGTGCGGGGTTGGATCCAGGCTGGGTTGAGTGGCCGTCGCCCATGAATGGCCATCGCCTTCCAGGTAGACACGCAGGCGAGTTATCTTTTCTGCAGTTTGTGGCGCAAGTAACAAGAGGGGGAAGGCGTGTCCCGGCAGGACCTCTAATTGTCGGCCGTGCTCTTCAGCCAGTTGTTGCAGTGCCTCGCGCGGCGATTGGCAGGCGATGAGAAGGGCGCTGAGCATCACCATCCAGGTTTTATAGAAGCCGGCTAATGTCCGACGACAGGGAAAGTGTCTACTCATCATATGTCACAACACGCCTTGGCAATGGAGGCATCGGCATTGAAGTCGGCATTGGCGGTATAGTTCTAGGTTAAGTTAGGGCAGCAATGGCAGGATGTGGCGACCCTGTGGGAGGGCCACAAAACCATGACCGATTTTGAGCCCCGGGTTGTTGATCTTGACTGACCTCTATGCAGCCTCTTACATCCCGCATAAACACTCCGTTCGCTGAGTATTTGGATAGGTCAAAGAGCGCCTGCAGCCTGGGTCAAAATCGCCTCAGCGCCAACACATTCGGGGGCGCGTTCGGAGAAATCTTAGGTTGTTTATCGATCATGGTATTTTCCATGGTTTTGGATGTTTTTGTTTATCTTGGGGCCATTATTTAAAGGGTGACATTGCCTAGTTGATAATGGAGTGGAATGATCCTGCCCTAGCAGGTAAATGCTGAACAACAAAACCCCGGCCATGTGCCGGGGTTTTGTGTTTCTGGAATAGGGAAGATCAACGCCCTCACCGCCGCGCGATATCCGAAAAGTAAAACTTATCCAACGTATGCCGCGACTCGGTGTACTCGAACTGCCGCCCGTCCTGCAAAAACGTCTGGTTGCTCACCACGATCACATGGCTTTGACCTTCGAGGTCGAGGTGCGTCTGGTCGTCTTTGCCGCGGGGCAGGGCTTCGATGGTGCGTTGGGCGTAGCTGATGTGCAGCTGCAACGTCTGCTCGATGAAGGCGTAGATCGATTGCTCGGCGATGTCGCGGTCCAGGCCGGGGATCAGGTCGGCGACGAAGTGGTTGATGTCGAGGATCACCCGTTTGCCGCCGATGCGCCGCACCCGTTTGATGCGGGTGATCAGGCTGCCGGGTTCGGCCTCGATGTGCAGCAGCAGCGAACCTTCCAGCGGGAACTGGGTGAATTCGACGACGTCGGTGCGTACGTCATCGCCCAGGTCGGCGTGGGTTTCGTGGAAGCTGACGATGCCGCCCAGTTGGAACTCGATGGGGTTGGGCGACAACACAAACGTGCCCTTGCCGTGGATTTTTTGCGCAAACCCACGTTCCTGCAACTGCTCGATGGCCCGTCGCACGGTGCCACGACTGGCCTGGTAGGCATCCATCAGTTCGGTTTCAGAGGGAAGACGGGTGCCGCGTTGCAGGCGTTCAGTGGTGATGTTGGCAAGCAGATCGGTATAGATCTGGTTGTATTTGCTCATGGGGATGGCTCTGTGCCGCGTTTGCGTTCAAGGCAGGAACCTTAGTGGCACGGCTGGGGTTTGTCCATTGGGCCCGTGGATATCTGTGGCCTGCGGGGCGGTCAGGCCTACAAAAAATAAACAACATGTAACTCGTACAGACGAGTTGTTGCTTTAACTCGTCTGTACGAGTACTTTTGCCTTCGGCGTGCTGCCAATGACTGCCCCCCAAATAAAAAAATCAAAGTGGAAACCAAGCATGAGCCACGACTATTCAAACATCGCCCGCGAGATTCTCGAGAACCTCGGGGGCCGCGACAACCTTGAGCAAGCTGCCCATTGCGTGACCCGCCTACGCCTGGCGCTCAAGGACCCGAGCCTGGTCAATGGCAGCGCGTTGAACCAGGTCGACCTGGTCAAGGGTTCGTTCTTTACCGGCGGTCTGTTCCAAGTGGTGATCGGCCCCGGCGAAGTGGAAAAGGTCTACGCCGCCCTGCGCGAGCAAACCGGCCTCGCCGCCGCCACCATCGCCGACGTCAAGAAGAAGGGCGCCGACAAGACCAACGCCATGCAGCGCCTGGTGCGGGTGTTCTCCGATGTGTTCATGCCGATCCTGCCCGCGCTGATCATCGCCGGCCTGTTGATGGGCGTGAACAACCTGATGGGCGCCAAGGGCATGTTCATCGAAGGCAAGACGCTGCTGGAGGCCTACCCGAACCTGGATGGCCTGTGGAGCCTGATCAACCTGATGGCGAACACCTCGTTCGTGTTCCTGCCAGCGCTGGTGGGCTGGTCGGCAGCCAAGCGTTTTGGCGGCAGTGAAATCCTCGGCATCGTGCTCGGCCTGATGCTGGTCCATCCAGACCTGCTCAACGCCTGGAACTATGGCAAGGCGGTGGCCGGTCTCGATGGCCAGAGCCTGCCGTACTTCGACATTTTCGGCTGGTTCAAGATCGAGAAAGTCGGCTACCAGGGGCAGATCCTGCCGATCCTGATGGCGGCCTATGTGATGAGCGTCATCGAGAAATGGCTGCGTGCGCGGGTGCCGAATGCCATTCAACTGCTGGTCGTGCCGATCACCACCATCGTCGTCACCGGCGTGCTCGCGCTGGCGATCATCGGCCCGGTGACCCGTCACCTCGGCATCCTGATCACCGAAGGCGTGGTCACCCTGTTTGACCTGGCGCCGATGCTCGGTGGGGCGATTTTCGGCCTGCTGTATGCGCCGCTGGTGATCACCGGCATGCACCACATGTTCCTGGCGGTGGACCTGCAACTGATCTCCACCCAGGGCGGCACGTTTATCTGGCCGATGATCGTCATGTCCAACCTGGCCCAGGGCAGCGCCGCGCTGGCGGTGTTCTACATGGCCCGCAATGCGCGGGACAAAAGCATGGCCTCGACTTCCGCCGTCTCCGCGTATTTCGGCATCACTGAACCGGCGATGTTCGGCGTGAACCTGCGCTTCAAGTTTCCGTTTTATGCCGCGTTGCTGGGCTCGGCACTGGGCAGCATTTTCCTCTCGCTGAACAAGGTGCAGGCCTCGGCCATCGGGGTCGGTGGCTTGCCTGGGTTTATCTCGATCGTGCCGCATGCGATCCCGATGTTTGTGATCGGGATGGTCATCGCGATGGTCGTGCCGTTTGTTTTGACCTGTGCGTTGAGCATGAAGATCGTCCGGCCTGGGTATCGCGTTGCCTGAATTACCGCCTTCGCGAGCAAGCCCGCTCCCACAGTTGAAATGCGTTCCCCCTGTGGGAGGGGGCTTGCTCCCGATGAGGCCCGAGCGGCTGGTACAAAATTTTACTGAAGGGACCCCCATGCAAAATTGGCAACACTCGGTGATCTACCAGATCTACCCCAAAAGCTTTTACAGCCACGCGGGTAACGCCACCGGTGACCTGCTGGGTATCGTGGACAAACTCGACTACCTGCAATGGCTGGGCGTCGACTGCCTATGGATCACCCCGTTCCTGCGCTCGCCGCAGCGCGACAACGGCTACGACATCAGCGACTACTACGCCATCGACCCGAGCTACGGGACCATGGCCGATTGCGACCTGCTGATCAGCGAAGCGGCCAAGCGTGGCATCAAGCTGATGCTCGACATCGTAGTCAACCACACCTCCATCGAGCACGAGTGGTTCCAGCAGGCGCGCAGCAGCCTCGACAACCCGTACCGCGACTTCTATATCTGGCGCGACCAGCCGAACAACTGGGAGTCCAAGTTCGGCGGCTCGGCCTGGGAATACGAAGCGCAAACCGGGCAGTACTTCCTGCACCTGTTCGACCACACCCAGGCCGACCTGAATTGGGACAACCCCAAGGTGCGCGCCGAGGTGTTCAAGCTGATGCGCTTCTGGCGCGACAAAGGCGTGGGCGGTTTCCGCCTGGACGTGATCAACCTGATCTCCAAGCCCGCCGACTTCCCCGAAGACGCCAGCGACGGCCGCCGTTTCTACACCGACGGTCCGAACGTGCACGAATACCTGCAGGAAATGCACCGCGAAGTCTTCGCAGGCCATGCCCTGATCAACGTCGGCGAGATGTCGTCCACCAGCCTGGAACACTGCATCCGCTACTCGCGGCCGGAGTCGAAAGAGCTGTCGATGACCTTCAACTTCCACCACCTGAAAGTCGACTACCCGAACCTGCAGAAGTGGGTGAAGGCCGACTTCGATTTCCTGCAGCTCAAGCAGATCTTTTCCGACTGGCAACTGGGCATGCAGGCCGGCGGCGGTTGGAACGCGCTGTTCTGGTGTAACCACGACCAGCCACGGGTGGTCTCGCGCTTTGGGGATGACGGTGAGCATCGTGTGGTCTCGGCCAAGATGCTCGCCACGGCGCTGCACTTCCTGCAGGGCACGCCGTATGTGTATCAGGGCGAAGAGTTGGGTATGACCAATCCGGGCTTCGACAAGATCGAACAGTACCGCGATGTCGAAACCCTCAACATTTACCGCCTCAAGCGCGATGCCGGTGAGTCCGAGGCGTCGAGCATGGCGGCGATCATGCAGAAGTCGCGGGACAACGGGCGCACGCCGATGCAGTGGAATGCCCGCAAGCATGCCGGTTTCAGTAGCGCTGAACCGTGGATCGGGATCCCGGCCAATGCGGCGCAGATCAACGTCGACAGCCAACGGGATGACCCGGATTCGGTGCTGCATCACTACCGCAGCCTGATCGCCTTGCGTCGCCAGGAGCCGCTGATTCAAGACGGCGTTTATCGCGAATTGTTGCAGGACCATCTCCAGGTCTGGGCCTACCTGCGCGAAGGCCATGGCGAGCGCCTGCTGGTGCTGAACAACTTCTACGGCAACCCCTGCGAAATCCAGCTGCCCGACAACGTCCTCAACGCAACGACGCGGCAGCGCCTGCTGATCAGCAACTACCCCGATTGCCAGGCAAGCACGGGCACGCTGGCGTTACGGCCTTACGAATCCTTTGTGCTGCATCTCAAGGACTGACGCCTGAAGCGTTGTAGCAACGGCCGAGCGCGACGCGAAGCAGGAGATTAATTCCCCGTGTGGGAGCACTGGGCGCTTCAAAAAACATAATAAAAATATCGGAGTACTGCATGAAAAAAACAATAAAGCTGGGCCTCGTGGCGTCGTGTCTGAGCTTGCCGTTCGGCGCTCAGGCCCTGGAGTTTTCCGGTTACTTGCGCAGCGGCGCGGGGACTTCAACCGGCAGTGGCAAGCAGCAGTGTTTCCAACTGCCGGGCGCGCAAACCAAATACCGTTTGGGCAACGAATGCGAACAGTACGGCGAACTGGAGCTGCGCCAGGACCTGCTGACCCTCGACGACGGCTCCGTGCTCAGCGTCGACGCCATGGCCTCCCTCTACAACAAATACGACCGCGCCCTTAAATTCCAGGGCGAAGACAACGGCTCGGCGCGCATGCCGCAGATGTATGCACAGTGGTCCAACCTGCCCAGCCTCAACGGCGGCTCGCTGTGGGCGGGGCGGCGTTACTACAAGCGTAACGACATCCATATCTCCGACTTCTACTACTGGAACCAGAGCGCCACCGGCGGTGGCATCGAGGACGTGCTGATTGGCGACCTGAAATACAGCTACGCGCTTTCGCGCAAGGACAACCTGTACCAGAAGGAATACGCGACCCGTCACGACTTCAACGTGGCCGGCTTCAAGACCAACCCCGGCGGCGAGCTGGAACTGGGCTTGAGCTACATCGAAAAAGCTGGAGGGCGTGACGCCAACAGCGGTTGGGCGCTGACCGCGCAACATGTGCAAACACCGTTCCTCGGCGGCAAGAACAAGTTCGCTCTGCAGTACGGTGAAGGTCCCGGCACCGGCCTCGGCTACACCGGCAATACCGCCCTGGATAGCAGCAGCAAAAGCTACCGCGCCGTGGAGTTCTTCGACTGGCAGCTCACCCCGCGTTTCGGTGGGCAGATCGAGGCGGTGTACCAGAAGGATATTCGCCCCGGCCGCCAGGACCAGACCTGGATGTCCATCGGTGTGCGCCCGGCATATGCGATCAGTGAACAGTTCAAATTGGTCACCGAGCTTGGCCATGATCAGGTCGATGCTACCGGCGGTACACGCAAACTGAGCAAATTCACCTTCGCCCCGACCTGGTCGCCCAAGGGCCCGGAGTTCTGGGCGCGCCCGGAAGTGCGTCTGTACTACACCTATGCGACCTGGAACGAAGCGGCCAAGCGCGCGGCGAATGAGCTGGCGGCGGGATCGGCGTTGTCCGATACCGGCGCCTACGGCACTGCGCGGCATGGCTCGAACGTCGGCGTGCAAGTCGAGTACTGGTGGAAGTGAATCTTCGGATGTAGACAGGCTTAAATGTGGGAGGGTGCAAGTCCCTCCCACATTTGATCTTTGTCACCTCGGGATTTGTATCCATCCAATGATTTTTACAGAACAAAACAGCAGGTGACGTCATGACCGCAACTCAACCCCTGGAATTGCTTGCGCCCTTGTCGGGTGTGCTGCTGGCACTGGACAAGGTCCCCGACCCGGTGTTCTCCAGCCGCCTGATCGGCGACGGCCTGTGCATCGATCCCACCTCGCCGACCCTCTGCGCGCCATTGACCGGGGTGATCAGCAATATCCAGGAGAGTGGCCATGCGGTGAGCATTACCGACGACAACGGCGTCCAGGTGCTGCTGCATATCGGCCTGGACACCGTGAACCTGGCGGGCAAGGGCTTCAGCCGATTGGTCGAGGAAGGCCAGCGGGTGGTGGCCGGGCAGCCGCTGATCGAGTTCGATGCCGACTACGTAGCGCTCAACGCCCGCAGCCTGCTGACCTTGATGCTGGTGGTCAGCGGCGAGCCGTTTGCGCTACTGGCGCCGGCCAGCGGCCTGGTCGCGGTGGGCCAGCCGCTGTTGCGCCTGTCTCCAGGTGAGGCGGCAGAAACAGTGGACGAGGAGGAGGGCGATGCACTGTTCTCCAAGCCGCTGACGTTGCCCAATACCAACGGTTTGCACGCGCGCCCGGCGGCGGTGTTTGCCCAGGCGGCGAAGGGGTTCAACGCCAGCATTTACCTGCACAAGCAAACCCAGAGCGCCAACGCCAAGTCGCTGGTGGCGATCATGGCGCTGCAAACCGTGCAGGGCGACACCTTGCAGGTGAGCGCGGCGGGAGAGGATGCCGCCGCGGCGATCAAGGCGTTGGTGGCGCTGTTGGCCGAGGGTTGCGGCGAGACCGTCGCGGCTCCGGTCGAGGACGTCGAGCCGCGTGTGCCGCTGTCGTCCGCGAGCGTGCTGCGGGGCGTGTGTGCGTCGCCGGGCTCGGCGTTTGGTCAGGTGGTCCAGGTGGCGGAGCCGACGCTGAGCATTCCCGAAACGGGGGGCGGCGAAGCACTCGAACGCACGGCGCTGGAGCGTGGCCTGCTGGCTGCAACCGAGGCCTTGCAAGCGCTGCAAGCCAAGGCGGTCGGCAGTGCCCAGGCGCAGATCTTCCGCGCCCATCAGGAACTGCTCGAAGACCCGACTTTGCTGGAACATGCGCACGGCCTGCTGGCCGACGGCAAAAGCGCCGCCTTTGCCTGGAACAACGCCACGCTCGCCACCGCCAAACTGTTCCAGGGCCTGGGCAATGCCCTGCTCGCCGAGCGCGCGGCGGACTTGGCCGACGTCGGCCAGCGCGTGCTGAAACTGCTCCTCGGCATTCAGGATTGCGCCTGGGAACTGCCTGAGCGCGCGATCCTGATCGCCGAGCAACTGACGCCGTCGCAAACCGCCAGCCTCGATACGCACAAGGTGCTCGGGTTTGTCACCGTCGGCGGCGGTGCGACCAGCCACGTCGCGATCCTTGCCCGGGCGCTGGGGCTGCCGGCGATTTGCGGGGTGCCGCCGCAGGTGTTGGCGCTGGCCAACGGTCAACAGGTGCTGCTGGATGCCGACAAGGGCGAACTGCACCTGAATCCGGATCTGGCCGAGATCGAGCAATTGCAGGCCGCTCGCCGGGAGCAAGTGCTGCGGCGCCAACGCGACGTCGCGCAGGCGTGCCTGGCGGCCATCACTCGCGATGGTCATCACGTCGAAGTCACGGCCAACGTCGCGTCGCTTCAAGAGGTCGAACAATCCCTGAGCCTGGGCGGCGAAGGCGTGGGCCTGCTGCGTTCGGAGTTCCTCTACCTGGACCGCCATCGCGCACCGAGCCCCGAGGAGCAGGCCTGCACCTACAGCGCCATCGCCCGCGCGCTGGGCCCGGAGCGCAACCTGGTGGTGCGCACGTTGGACGTCGGCGGTGACAAACCGTTGGCTTATGTGCCGATGGACGCCGAGATCAACCCGTTCCTGGGCCTGCGCGGTATTCGCCTGTGCCTGGAGCGCCCCGAATTGCTGCGCGAACAGTTCCGCGCAATCCTCGCCAGTGCCGGGCTGACGCGGCTGCATATCATGCTGCCGATGATCAGCCTGCTCTCGGAGCTGCACCTGGCGCGCAAGATTCTTGAAGAGGAAGCATCGGCCCTTGGGCTTACGGCGCTGCCGAAGTTGGGCATCATGATCGAGGTGCCGTCTGCGGCGTTGATGGCGGACGTATTCGCGCCCCATGTGGACTTCTTCTCCATCGGCACCAACGACCTGACCCAATACACCCTGGCGATGGACCGCGACCACCCACGCCTGGCCAGCCAGGCCGACAGCTTTCACCCGGCGGTGCTGCGCCTGATCGCTACCACCGTCAAGGCCGCCCATGCCCACGGCAAGTGGGTCGGCGTGTGTGGGGCGCTGGCGTCTGAAACGTTGGCGGTGCCGGTGTTGATCGGGCTGGGGGTGGACGAACTGTCGGTCAGCGTGCCGCTGATCCCGTCCATCAAGGCCACCGTGCGCGAGCTGGACCTGGCGGACTGCCAGATCATCGCCCGTCAGGTGCTGGGCCTGGAAGAAGCCGCGCAAGTACGCGAGGCCTTGCGCCTGTACCACGCGGCCACCGTTGAAACCTCACCTGTCGTGGAGCACTGAGCATGTTCGAGAAATTGCAGCGGGCGTTCTGGAAAGCCCTGACCCCGGATTTGATCGCCGAGACCGTCGCGGCGCCTGTGCCAGCGGGGGAGAACCTGTTGTCCGCCGATGTGCTGAATGCCCTCGGTGGCGCCGATAACCTCAAGTCGCAACGACGCGTGGCGCTGACGCGAGTGCGCGTGCAACTGCTGGATGCGGCGCGGGTGGATGCGGCGGCGTTAAAAGCGGCGGGAGTGTCGGGGGTGATGGTGTTGGCGGGTGGGATCGTGCATCTGATCAGCGGCCTCCAAGGCCAGTAGCGATTCAAATGTGGGAGGGGTGTCTGGATGATCGGGTCTACAGCTGCGGTACCGGGGGTGATGGTGTTGGCGGGTGGGGTCGTGTATCTGATCAGCGGCCTCCAAGGCCAGTAGCGATTCAAATGTGGGAGGGGGCTTGCCCCCGATGACGGTGGGTCAGTTATAGACAAGCTGACTGACACACTGCTATCGGGGGCAAGCCCCCTCCCACATTGGGCGGTGGTGTTACAGCTGCGGGTTCTCTTCCGGCGGCTTGGTCTTGTTCACTCCAGGCACATGCAGGTTGCCTTCGACCACTTGGTTGCCTTCCAGCTGTGGCTGGGTCACCCAGGTCAGGATGTCGTAGTAGCGCCGGATGTTCGCCACAAAATGCACCGGCTCGCCGCCCCGGGCATAGCCGTAGCGGGTCTTGCTGTACCACTGCTTCTGCGACAGGCGTGGCAGCATCTTTTTCACGTCCAGCCACTTGTTCGGGTTCAGGCCGTCCTTCTGCGCCAGCTTGCGTGCGTCGTCCAGATGCCCGGTGCCCACGTTATAAGCCGCCAGGGCAAACCAGGTGCGGTCCGGCTCGGCGATATCGTCGTCCAACTCATCCTTGATCTTGGCCAGGTACTTGGCGCCGCCCATGATGCTTTGCTTGGCGTCCAGACGGTTGGATACGCCCATCGCCTGGGCGGTGTTCTGGGTCAGCATCATCAGGCCGCGCACGCCGGTCTTGGAGGTGACCGTGGGTTGCCAGAGTGATTCCTGATAGCCAATGGCGGCCAACAGGCGCCAGTCGACCTTTTCTTCCTTGGCGTAGGCCTTGAAGTGTCTCTCGTACTTGGGCAGGCGCTGCTGCAAGTGCTGGGCGAAGGTATAGGCGCCCATATAGCCGAGCACGTCGACGTGCCCGTAATAGCGATCTTTCAGGCGCTGCAAGGTGCCGTTCTTGCCGACCTTGTCCAGGTAGCTGTTGACCTCGTTGAGCAGGCTGTTGTCTTCACCGGCGGCCACGGCCCAACTCTGGTTGCTGGCATTGCCGAGGTCGAACGCCACGCGCACGTTGGGGAAGTACACCTGGTTCATTGCCACTTCGTTGGAGTCCACCAGGGTCAGGTCGATCTGCCCCTCGTCGACCATGCGCAGCAGGTCGACCACCTCAACGGCGTCGGATTCTTCGTATTCGATCGCAGGATTCTGCTTTTTAAGCTCCGCCAGTTGTTCGGCGTGGGTGCTGCCCTTGAGCACCATGATCTTCTTGCCCGCCAGGTCCGCCGCGTTGGTGGGGCGCGACTGGCCGTTGCGGTAGATGATCTGCGGGGTGACTTCCAGGTACGAGTGGGAGAAGCGTACCTGCTGCTTGCGTCGCTCGCTGCTGACCAAGCCGGCGGCGGCGAGCACCGGGCCGTTGGGTTTGCCGAGCTGGCCGAACAGGTCGTCGAGGTTGTCGGCGGTCTCGATTTCCAGTTTCACCCCCAGGTCGTCAGCAAAACGCTTGACCAGTTCGTATTCGAAACCGGTTTCACCGTTGCGGTCCTGGAAATACGTGGCCGGGCTGTTCCGAGTAATCACCCGCAATACGCCATCCTCCTTGATTCGCTCGAGCGTGCTGGGTTTATCAACACAGGCGCTGAGCATCAGGAAGAGTCCGGTGGCGATGAGCCATTTGGCGCATCGCGGGCGTAAAGCAGTTGGGGAGAACATCTGCGCAGTATACGCAAACGGCCCACGGCGCCATATCTCGACAGCAGGGGACTTGTCTGCTAGCCGCCCTGAAACTGTGCTGCAGCCCGCAGAAACGTGGCCTGGCGAGCGATTATGACGGTTAAAATAACTGCGCCCAATGCCGTGGATAACGCCCCGATACCGTGCAAACCCTGCCAACTGACGTTCGGCAGCGGCCAGCGGTAGCGTTTCGGGTGCCGTTGACGACGGTTTACGCTAGAATGCACGGCCTCAAAGCACACCCCTTCCCGAGGCTGTCCCGAAGATGTTGATCCTGCGCGGCGCTCCTGCCCTTTCTGCCTTTCGCCACAGCAAACTCCTTGAGCAACTGAGCCAGAAGGTTCCAGCTGTTACAGGCCTGTATGCTGAATTTGCTCACTTCGCCGACGTGACCGGCGTCTTGACCGCCGACGAACAGCAAGTGCTGGCACGCCTTCTGAAGTACGGCCCAAGCGTTCCCGTTCAAGAGCCGACTGGCCGCTTGTTCCTGGTTCTGCCGCGGTTCGGCACCATCTCGCCCTGGTCGAGCAAGGCCAGCGATATCGCCCGCAACTGCGGCCTGGAAAAAATCCAGCGCCTGGAACGCGGTATTGCCTTCTATGTCGCGGGCCAGTTCAGCGATGCCGAGGCCGAGCTGATCGCCAGCAGCCTGCACGACCGCATGACCCAGATCATCGTCAGCCAGTTGGAACAGGCCGGCGCTCTGTTCAGTCACGCCGAGGCCAAGCCGCTGACCGCGGTTGACGTGCTCGGCGGTGGCCGCGCCGCCCTCGCGAAGGCCAACACCGAACTGGGCCTGGCCCTGGCCGAAGACGAGATCGATTATCTGGTCAACGCCTTCAACGGCTTGAAGCGCAACCCGCACGACATCGAACTGATGATGTTCGCCCAGGCCAACTCCGAGCACTGCCGTCACAAGATCTTCAACGCCAGTTGGGACATCGACGGCGAAAGCCAGGAAAAAAGCCTGTTCGGCATGATCAAGAACACCTACGTGATGCACAGCGAAGGCGTTCTGTCGGCTTATAAGGACAACGCCTCGGTCATCGTCGGCAGCGTCGCCGGTCGTTTCTTCCCGGACCCTGAAACCCGCCAGTACGGCGCGGTGCAGGAACCGGTACACATCCTGATGAAAGTCGAGACCCACAACCACCCGACCGCGATTGCCCCGTTCCCGGGCGCAGCCACCGGTTCCGGCGGTGAGATTCGCGACGAAGGTGCTACCGGCCGTGGCGCCAAGCCCAAGGCCGGGTTGACCGGTTTCACCGTGTCCAACCTGCAGATCCCGGGCTTCGTACAGCCGTGGGAAGTGCCCTACGGCAAGCCGGAGCGCATTGTCACCGCGCTGGACATCATGATCGAAGGCCCGCTGGGCGGCGCCGCGTTCAACAACGAATTCGGCCGTCCGGCGCTGACCGGCTATTTCCGTACCTTCGAGCAGTCGATCACCACCCCGCATGGCGACGAAGTGCGCGGTTACCACAAGCCGATCATGTTGGCCGGCGGCATGGGCAACATCCGTGAAGAACACGTCAAGAAAGGCGAGATCCTGGTCGGCTCCAAGCTGATCGTGCTCGGCGGCCCGGCGATGTTGATCGGCCTGGGCGGCGGCGCGGCTTCCTCCATGGCCACCGGCACCAGCTCGGCGGACCTGGACTTCGCTTCCGTACAGCGCGAAAACCCAGAGATGGAGCGCCGCTGCCAGGAAGTCATCGACCGTTGCTGGCAGTTGGGTGACAAGAACCCGATCAGCTTCATCCACGACGTCGGCGCCGGCGGTTTGTCCAACGCCTTCCCGGAACTGGTCAACGATGGCGAGCGTGGCGGCCGTTTCGAGCTGCGCAACATTCCAAACGACGAGCCGGGCATGGCCCCGCACGAAATCTGGAGTAACGAATCCCAGGAGCGCTACGTCCTGGCCGTCGGCCCTGCAGACTTCGCGCGCTTCCAGGCCATCTGCGAACGTGAGCGTTGCCCGTTTGCCGTGGTCGGCGAAGCCACAGCCGAGCCGCATCTGACCGTCACCGACAGCCATTTCGGCAACAGCCCGGTGGACATGCCACTCGAAGTGCTGCTGGGCAAAGCCCCGCGCATGCACCGTTCGGCGGTACGTGAAGCGGAGCTGGGCGATGACTTCGACCCAAGCACACTGGAATTGGCCGACAGCATCGAACGCGTGCTGCACCACCCGGCGGTCGCGAGCAAAAGTTTCCTGATCACCATCGGCGACCGCACCATCACCGGCCTGGTTGCCCGTGACCAAATGGTCGGCCCGTGGCAAGTGCCGGTGGCCGACGTTGCCGTCACCGCCACCAGCTTCGACGTCTACACCGGTGAAGCCATGGCCATGGGCGAGCGCACGCCGCTGGCCCTGCTGGACGCTCCGGCGTCGGGCCGCATGGCCATTGGCGAAACCCTCACCAACATCGCCGCGTCCCGTATCGGCAAGCTGTCCGACATCAAGTTGTCGGCCAACTGGATGTCCGCTGCCGGTCACCCCGGCGAAGACGCGCGCTTGTACGACACCGTCAAGGCTGTCGGCATGGAGCTGTGCCCGGAACTGGGGATCACCATTCCGGTGGGCAAGGACTCCATGTCCATGGCCACCCGTTGGAACGATGACGGCGTGGACAAGAGTGTCACCTCGCCGCTGTCGTTGATCGTCACCGGTTTCGCGCCGGTCACCGACATCCGCCAGACCCTGACCCCGCAACTGCGCATGGACAAGGGCACCACCGATCTGATCCTGATCGACCTGGGCCGTGGCCAGAACCGCATGGGCGCCTCGATCCTCGCGCAAACCCATGGCAAGCTCGGCAAACACGCGCCGGACGTCGACGACGCCGAAGACCTGAAAGCCTTCTTCGCGGTGATCCAGGGCCTCAACGCCGACGGCCACCTGCTGGCTTACCACGACCGTTCCGACGGTGGTCTGTTGACCAGCGTGGTCGAGATGGCCTTCGCCGGTCACTGCGGCTTGAACCTGGTGCTCGACAGCGTTGCCGAGGACGCCTCTGAACTCAACGGCATCCTGTTCAACGAAGAACTGGGTGCGGTGATCCAGGTGCGCCAGGACGCGACGCCAAACGTATTGGCACAGTTCAGCGCCGCCGGCCTGGGCGATTGCGTGGCCGTGATCGGCCAGCCGATCAACAACGGTCAGATCGACATCGTCTTCAACGGCGACACCGTGTTCGAAGGCCAGCGCCGTCTGCTGCAACGCCAGTGGGCCGAGACCAGCTACCAGATCCAGCGCCTGCGCGATAACGCCGACTGCGCCGAGCAGGAATTCGACGTGATCCTGGAAGAAGACAACCCGGGCCTGAGCACCAAGCTCAGCTTCGACGTCAACCAGGACATCGCCGCGCCGTACATCAAGAAAGGCATTCGCCCACAGGTTGCCGTACTGCGTGAGCAGGGCGTCAACGGCCAGGTGGAAATGGCGGCCGCATTCGACCGTGCCGGCTTCAATGCGATCGACGTGCACATGAGCGATATCCTCGCCGGTCGCGTCGACCTCAACGAGTTCAAAGGTCTGGTGGCCTGCGGCGGTTTCTCCTACGGCGACGTGCTGGGTGCCGGTGAAGGCTGGGCCAAGTCGGCCCTGTTCAACAGCCGTGCCCGCGACGCGTTCCAGGGCTTCTTCGAGCGCAACGACAGCTTCACCCTGGGTGTGTGCAACGGTTGCCAGATGATGTCCAACCTCCACGAACTGATCCCGGGCAGCGAGTTCTGGCCGCACTTCGTGCGTAACCGTTCCGAGCAGTTCGAAGCCCGTGTCGCCATGGTGCAGGTGCAGGAGTCCAACTCGATCTTCCTGCAAGGCATGGCCGGTTCGCGTATGCCAATCGCTATCGCCCACGGTGAAGGCCATGCCGAGTTCGCCAGCGAAGAAGCCTTGCTCGAAGCCGACGTGTCCGGCTGCGTGGCCATGCGTTTCGTCGACAACCACGGCAAGGTCACCGAAAGCTACCCGGCCAACCCGAACGGCTCGCCGCGCGGGATCACCGGCCTCACTAGCCGCGACGGTCGCGTCACTATCATGATGCCGCACCCGGAGCGTGTATTCCGTGCCGTGCAGAACTCGTGGCGCCCGGAAGAGTGGAACGAAGACGGCGCGTGGATGCGCATGTTCCGCAACGCTCGCGTGTGGGTGAACTAAGGCGGTGTACAAGCTCGCTTTCTTTGTGCCCGCGAGCCACGTGGAGACGGTGAAAGCCGCCGTCTTCGCAGCCGGCGGCGGGCGCATCGGCGACTACGACAGCTGCGCCTGGCAGGTGCTGGGCCAGGGCCAATTCCGCGCGTTGGACGGCAGCCAGCCGTTTCTCGGGCAAGTCGGCCAGGTTGAAGTGGTTGAAGAGTGGAAGGTGGAGCTGGTGGTGGCGGATGCGTTGATTGTGGCTGTTGTGGCTGCGTTGAAGCTGAGCCATCCCTATGAGACACCGGCGTATGAGATATGGCAGTTGGCGGATTTCTGATTCGTTGATTGCATGAGCAAGAAACCCGCTGGGCCTGTTGGGTCAGTGGGTTTTTTGTTGTCTGGGAGGCCGCAATCGCGGGCAAGCCCCCTCCCACATTTACCCGCGTTGCCAGGTCAAATGTGGGAGGGGGCTTGCCCGCGATTGCGGCCAGAACAGCCACTACATCTCTTAAACCTTGACGCCGACCTCACGGCCGCTGACCAGTCGCTCCAACGCTTCACTCAAGCCCGAGGCCTTGTCACCAATCAGCAAATGCCAAACACCGCTATCGAGCTGGCTTACACCCTGGCAACCGAGTGCAGTGAGCTGGTCTTCGGAGACCACCGAGTCATCCCCCAATTCCACCCGCAACCGGGTCATCGCCACCGCTTCCAACTGGCGCACATTTTCCCGGCCACCCAATGCATTCAGCCATTTCTCGGCTTCCCGCACATTCACCGCAACCAACTTATCCACAGGCGCAACCGTCACGGGCGCATTGGCTACAAACGACGGCATCGCCAACCGGATCTCATCGGCAATGGCGTCCGCCATCGGCCCGACCACTACCTGCAAGCTCCCACCGTTACCCGGCCGAACCACGGCCATCGCGCCGAGGGCTTTCAACTGCGCATCCACTGCTTTGTTGCGGTCGACCATGTCCAGCCGCAACCGCGTGGTGCAGGCCCCCACGCTGAGCAGGTTGTCTGCACCCCCCAACGCCTGGATGTAAGCCGTGGCGCGCTGGTTATCGCTCATCACTTCGGCCTGCGCCACCGGGATATCTTCGCGGCCCGGTGTCTTCAGTTGGAAGCGGCGGATGCAGTAGTTGAACACGCTGTAGTAGATCACTGCGTAAGCCAAGCCGACCGGGAGGACCAGCCAGCCATTGGTGGACTTGCCCCAACCCAGCACCATGTCGATAAACCCACCGGAGAAGGTAAAGCCCAGGTGGATATCCAGCAGGTTAGTGACCGCCATCGACAGCCCGGTCAGCAACGCATGCAGCAGGTACAGGAACGGCGCGAGGAACATGAAGGCGAATTCGATCGGCTCAGTCACGCCGGTCAGGAATGAGGTCAGCGCCATCGACAGGAAAATCCCGCCCATCACTTTGCGTCGTTCCGGCAGGGCGTTGCGGTACATCGCCAGGCACGCGGCGGGCAGGCCGAACAGCATCACCGGGAACATGCCGGTCATGAACTGGCCGCCTTTCGGGTCGCCGGCGAAGTAGCGGGTCAGGTCGCCGGTCACCACCGCGCCGGTCAGGGGGTCGGTAAAGCTGCCGAACACGAACCACGCCATGTTGTTGAGGATATGGTGCAGGCCGGTGACGATCAGCAGGCGGTTGAACACGCCAAACACGAAGGCACCCAGGCTGCCGCTTTCCATCAGCAATACGCCGAAGCTATTGATGCCGTGCTGGATCGGTGGCCAGATCAGGCCAAAGATCACGCCCAGGCCAACCGCGCTGAACCCGGTGACAATCGGCACGAATCGCCGCCCGCCGAAGAATGCCAGGTATTCCGGCAGCCTGATGTCCTTGAAGCGGTTGTACAGCCCGCCCGCCATCAAACCGCTGGCGATCCCGGCGAGCATGCCCATGTTGATGCTCGTATCCATCACCTTGAGCGTGGAGACCATCACCAGGTAACCAATCGCCCCGGCCAGGCCCGCGGTGCCGTTATTGTCGCGGGCAAAACCCACGGCGATGCCGATGGCGAAGATCAGCGCGAGGTTGGCGAAGATCGCCTGCCCGGCGTCGTGCATCACCGCGATGTTGAGCAGGTCGGTGTCGCCCAGGCGCAGCAGGAGGCCGGCGATCGGCAGGATCGCGATCGGCAGCATCAGCGCACGGCCCAGGCGTTGCAGGCCTTCGATAAAGTGTTGATACATGGCGTGTCTCCCTTTTTCTTGTTGTTGTCAGCTCAGCGGCCAGTGGTGTTGACAGGCTTGGCGTACCGCCTTGGCGCTGCTCAGGTCGAGCAGGCCCAGGCTCAGTTGCCGGCATTGCGCCGCGTCCAGGTGGCGGACGCGGTCCTTGATTTCGCCGATCTGCGGCGGGCTGACCGACAGCTCGCTGACCCCCAGGCCGACCAACACCGGCGTCGCCAATGGGTCGGACGCCAGGGCGCCGCACACGCCGACCCAACGCCCGTGTTTGGCCGCGCCCGTGCAGGTCTGGGCGATCAACCGCAGCAGCGCCGGGTGCAGCGCATCGACCCGTGCGGCGAGGCCGGCGTGGTCGCGGTCCATGGCCAGGGTGTACTGGGACAGGTCATTGGTGCCGATGGACAAGAAGTCCGCATGCTCGGCCAGTTGTTCGGCCATCAGCGCAGCGGCGGGCACTTCGATCATCACCCCCAGTTCCGGACGCTGGGTCAGTTCCAACTCGACGCACAGTTCATCGAGGCGCTGGCGGATCTGCAGCAGTTCGTCGACTTCACTGACCATCGGCAGCAGGATGCGGCAGCGCGCCAGCGGGCTGACTTGCAGCAGTGCGCGCAGTTGCTGGTCGAGCACCTCGGGGCGCACCTGGGCCAGGCGAATGCCGCGCAGGCCCAGCACCGGGTTGGCCTCGACCGGCAGCGGCAGGTAGTCGAGCTGTTTGTCGCCGCCCACGTCGATGGTGCGGATGATCACCGACTTGTCGCCCATCGCGTCCAGCACGGCTTGATAGGCCTGGCGCTGTTCCTGTTCATCCGGTGCGGTGCGGCGGTCGACGAAGAGGAATTCGGTGCGCAGCAGGCCAATGCCATCGGCGCCGTTTTCAAACGCCACTTGGGCCTCGGCGCTGGAGGCGACATTGGCGGCGACTTCAATGGTCATGCCGTCGCGGGTGTTCGCCGGCAGTCGGGCCTGGGTCTGTTGCGCTTGGCGGCGCAGGTTCTGCGTGTCGCGAATCCGGTGGACTTCGGCGTGGCGCGCGTCGCTGGGCGCCAGTTCCAAGCGACCGTTGGCCGCGTCGAGTACCACGCGTTGGCCTTGGGGCACATCGAGCACTTCGGCGCCCAGCGCCACCACGCACGGCAAACCTTTACCCCGGGCCAGGATCGCGACATGGGAGGTGGCGCCGCCCTCGGCCATGCAGATGCCGGCGGCCTGTTGCGCGCTCAGTTGCAGCAGGTCCGAGGGCGTCAGTTCATGGGCGCTGACAATCGCCCCGGCGGGCAACTCGAGGTGCCACGCTTCACCCAGCAGCGCCCGCAGTACGCGTTGTTGCAGGTCGCGCAGGTCGTTGGAACGTTCGGCCAACAGCGGCTTGCCCAGGCCCAGCAACACCGCGCATTGCGCCTGGATCGCATCGCGCCAGGCGTGGGTGGCGGCGCTGCCGTGTTCGATGGCGTGGGTGGCGGCGTCCAGCAGGGCCGGGTCTTCCAGCAAGGCGAGGTGGGCGGCAAAGATGTCTTCTTCTTCGACATTTTTGCGTTGGCGGGCGAGGTCCAGGGTGCTGCGGATTTCGCCGCGCACGTGTTCAAGGGCCGCATCCAGCCGTTGCAGTTGTTCGTCGGCGCAGTGATTGCCGGGATCGGCCGGTAACTCAATGCCGCTCAGGCGGAACAGCGGCCCGCAGACCAAGCCCGGCGCCGCGCAGACGCCTTGCAATACCCCGGCTTCGGTCGGCGTGCGACGGGGTGCGACGGCCGCCGGCGCGGGAGGTTCGTCGCTGATCGCTACCGACAGCGCGGCGACCAGTGCCTGCACTGCCGCCGCACAATCCTTGCCACGGCTGGTGACGCGGACCTCGTCGCCTTCGCCGATGCCCAGCCCCATCAGGCCAATCAGGCTGTCGCACGCTGCCGACTTGCCGGCGAAATGCAACTGCGTCTGGCTGCTGAACGCCTGGGCGGTCTTGCGGATCAATGCTGCCGGACGCGCATGCAAGCCGCCGCGGTGGGTGATGCGCACGCTGGCGCTGACTTGCGCGACGGAGTTATCCACAGCTGTTTGCGGCGCTACGCAGGAACGCAGCGCCACGCGCGCCAGCGGTTCACCGCGCTTGACTGAATGGAGCGCCAGCGGTGTCAGTTCGAAGCGCTCGCTGTTGGTGAGAATGATCAGGCTGACCAGGCTTTTGCACTGGCGCGCAATCCGGTCCAGATCGAACTGTATCAGCGCCTGGCCCTTGCTCACCCGTGCGCCGTTCTTCACCAGCAGGGCGAACCCTTCGCCGTTCAACTCCACGGTGTCGATGCCCACATGCATCAACAGCTCAGCACCGTTCTGCGCGCGAAGCGTCAGCGCATGCCCGGTGCGCGCGACATGGATGATCTCGCCGTCGCACGGTGCGTACAGGCTATCGTTCAGCGGATCGATGGCCAGGCCGTCACCCATGGCGCCGCTGGCGAACACCTCGTCGGGGACGTTACCCAGGGCCAGCACCGGGCCGCTTAAGGGCGCGCAGAGGGTCAATTCATTATTGTTGTTGGACATGGGCACGGTACTCATCAGGAAATCGCGGTACGCCACTCAGTGGGTGCGGGTCACTTTGCTCAGGTGGCGCGGCTGGTCAGGGTTCATGCCGCGTGCGAGCGCCAGGCCGGCGGCCATGACATAGAAACTCTGGATGGCCAGAATCGGGTCCAGGCTCGGGTGTTCGGCGCAGCTCAGGGTCAGGTCGCGTTCGGCGATATCGTCCGGCGCGGCGAGCAACACGCGGGCGCCGCGTTGGCGCATATCGGCGGCCAGGCTCAATAGCCCGGCTTGCTCCGCGCCGCGTGGGGCGAAGATCAGCAGCGGGTAGTTGGCGTCGATCAAGGCCATCGGACCGTGACGCACCTCGGCGCTGCTGAAGGCTTCGGCCTGGATCGCCGAGGTTTCCTTGAGCTTGAGCGCGGCTTCCTGGGCGATGGCAAACCCCGCGCCACGGCCGATCACCATCAATTGCTGGCAGTCGCGCAGGGCGTCGATGGCTTGCGTCCAGTCCTGCTTGGCTGCTTCGCGCAGGCCCTCGGGCAACGCACGGCAGGCGTGCAGCAGGTCGGCTTCCTGGTTCCAGTGGCCGATCAACAGCGCGCTGGCGCTGAGGGTCGCGATAAAGCTCTTGGTCGCGGCCACACTGAGTTCCGGGCCGGCGCACAGCGGCACGTGGAATTCGCAGGCGGCTTCCAGGGGCGAATCTTCGGCATTCACCAGCGAAATGCTCAAGGCACCGCGTTTGCGCAGCAGGCGCAGGCTGTCGACCAGGTCCGGGCTCTGGCCCGACTGAGAGAAGCCGAACGCGACCTGGCCGCTGACCTGCAACGGCGCTTGCAGCAGGGTCACCACCGACATCGGCAACGACGCCACCGGAACGCCCACGTGCTGCATGGCCAGGTAGGCGAAGTAGCTCGCGGCGTGGTCGGAACTGCCACGGGCGATGGTCATCGCCACTTGCGGCGGCTGGCGGCGCAGGCGGTTGGCGATGTCTTGCAGGCGCGGGTCCAGGCGTTGCAACTGCGCGGCTACGGCGTCGCAGGAGGCGAGGGCCTCTTCAAGCATTTTTGAGGACAATGGTTTCTCCTTCGACCATGACGTCGGTGAGGTGCAGGGAGCGGTCCAGGCGCACGCAGTCGGCAAAGCTGCCGGGTTGCAGGCGGCCGCGTTCTTCCAGGCCCAGGTAGTCCGCCGGAAATTGCGACAGGCGTTGTGAGGCTTCGCTGATGGGCAGGCCAATCTTCACCAGGTTGCGCAGCGCCTGATCCATGGTCAGGGTGCTGCCGGCCAGGGTGCCGTCGGCCAGGCGCACGCCGCCCAGGCATTTGGTCACGGTGTGGCTGCCCAGCTTGTATTCGCCGTCGGGCATGCCGGCGGCGGCGGTGGAGTCGGTGACGCAGTACAGGCACGGGATCGCGCGCAGGGCCACGCGCATGGCGCCGGGGTGTACGTGGAGCAGATCCGGGATCAATTCCGCGTACTGCGCGTGGGCCAGCGCCGCGCCGACGATGCCGGGCTCGCGGTGATGCAGCGGGCTCATGGCGTTGTACAAATGCGTGAAGCTGGTGGCGCCGGCGGCGAGGGCGGCGACGCCTTCTTCATAGCTGCCCAGGGTGTGGCCGATCTGCATGCGCACGCCGCGTGTACTGAGGGCGCGGATCAGGCCGTCATGCCCGGCGATTTCCGGGGCGATGGTGATCACCCGGATCGGCGCCAGGCGCAGGTAGGTTTCCACTTCTTCCATCAATGCGGTGTGGGCGAAGTTGGGTTGTGCGCCGAGTTTGCCGGGATTGATGTAGGGCCCTTCCAGGTGTACGCCGAGGACCCGGGCGCTGCCGCTCAGGCGCTGCTCGCAGAAACTGCCGAGCTGGCCGAGCACGTTGGAGATCTCATCCACCGGCGCGGTCATGGTGGTGGCCAGCAGCGAGGTGGTGCCGAAGCGCACGTGGGTGCGGGTGATGGTTTCGAAGGCGTCGGCCCCTTCCATGATGTCTTTGCCGCCGCCGCCGTGGACGTGCAGGTCGATAAACCCCGGCAGCAGGTAGGGCAAGTCGTTGTCGGCCGGGTTGCAAGGCGCGCCTTCGATGGCGATCACTTTGCCGTGCTCGTGCGCGAGGTGGCCGCGAATCCAGCCATGGGGCGTGAGGATATTGTCTTCGGACATGGGCAGTTCTCTGAGGCCGCAGTGCGCGGCAAAGGCCTATCGCCGCAGTTCTGCGACAAAGTCGTAGTAGTCGTTGCGACAGTAGGTGTCGGTGATTTCGATCGGGGTGTTGTCGGCGGTGTAGCCGACGCGGGTCATCAGCAGCATGGCGGTGCCGGGGGCGATGCCGACCAGTGCGGCGAACTCGTCCGAGGCGTTGATCGCCTGGATATGCTGCAGGGCGCGCACGATGGGTTTGCCGATGCCCTCCAGGTACTCGTAGAGGGAGTGGCCGATGGCCTGCGGTTGCGGCAGCACCGAGGCGGGCATGGCGGTCATTTCGATTGCCATCACCGTGTCGTCGGCTTTGCGCAGGCGTTTGAGGCGCGTCACCTTGTCGGTCGGCGACAGGCCCAGGCGGATCAGTTCTTCATGGGTCGGCGCGCTGATGTCGCGTTCCAGCCACTGGGAGCTGGGCACAAACCCCTTGAGTCGCAGCATCTCGCTGAACCCCGACAGGCGCGACAGCGGCTGTTCCAGCCGAGGGGTGATAAAGGTGCCGGAGCCTTGGCTGCGACGGATCAGGCCTTGGGCAAGCAAGACTTCCAGGGCTTTGCGGGCGGTGACGCGCGAAAGGCTCAACTGCTCGCTGAGGGCGCGTTCCGACGGCAGGGCCTGTTCGGATTTCCACTGGCCGGCGTGGATCGCCGCTTCCAGGTTGCGGGCCAGTTGCAGGTACAGCGGCGTGGATTGCTTGTCGTCGGGACGCAGCGTCAGGATGGGGTTCATCTGTCAGGTTTCCGATGCGGTTATTAGAGTGTTGTCGCCCGGTATTGGTCGGAAACTAATACCACTTAAATACCATGTCAATGCTGCCAAAACGCTGTAAGTCCAGGTTTCAGGGCGTCTTAACGGTGCTTGGTATCAAGTGGTATTAGAGAGGTCTTTAAGGCGCGCAGAGCTGCGCGGCCTGCGGGGTGAATTGGTATTCACCGGCAGGCGCTGCCGAGGGCGGGAAACTTTTTTTAGTTAATTGACCGAGGGGCGAGGGTTACGGGCGGATCTCGATCAGGGTGCCGTCTTTGACCAGGTTCCAGACTTCGCGCATGTCGACGTTACGCATGCCGATGCAGCCGTCGGTCCAGTCCAGGGTGTGGAACCACTGCTCCGGGTACTCCGCGCTGTCGGGCGTGCCGTGGATCATGATCATGCTGCCGGGGTTCACGCCCTGGCGGCGGGCACGCGCGGAATCGCTGATATTGGGGTAGGAGATATGCATGGACAGGTTGTAGCGGTCGCTGGTTTTGCGCCAGTCGATCCAGTACAAGCCTTCCGGCGTGCGGCGGTCGCCTTCGAACAGCTTGGTGCCCTTGGGGTTTTTGCCCAGGGAGATACGGTAGGTCTTGAGGGGTTTGCCGTCGTTGATCAGTTGCAACTGATGGGCGGACTTGAGCACCAGAATTTTTTCGACCGTTTTGCCGCCCAGGGTTTCCAGGGTGGTGGCTGAGGACAACGTGGCGAACGACAGGCAGAGCAAAGCAAGCAACCAACGCATTAAAACGATTTCCCTTGGACGACGATCTGCCGGTTTGTTATTGGGCGGGCTGGGACAGCGGCGGCACAGCTTCGTTGCGCACCGGGAACGACCGTAAGCGACGGTCGGCGAAGAAGTATTCTAAGGTACGCCCGACCGTGCGGAAAGCCAGCTCGGACCAAGGGATGTCGGCCTCATCGAACAGTCGCACTTCCAGGCTTTCGGGGCCTGCGGCGAAGTCCAGGTCAATCAGCTCGGCGCGGTAGAAGACATGCACCTGGCTGATATGCGGCACGTCGATCAGGGTGTAGAGGTTCAGGTTGCGTACATGGGCGCAGGCTTCTTCCATGGTCTCGCGCATGGCGGCCTGTTCCATGGTCTCGCCGTTTTCCATGAAACCAGCGGGCAGGGTCCAGTAACCCCGGCGGGGCTCGATGGCGCGGCGGCACAGCAGTACTTGATCGCCCCACACCGGCACCGTGCCGGCGACGATATTGGGATTCTGGTAGTGAATGGTCTGACAATGATCGCAGACAAAACGCAGACGTGCGTCGCCTTCGGGAATGCGTTGGGTGACCGGTTTACCGCACTGGCTGCAGAAATTCATGCTGGGGTTCCTGGAAAGTCTGCCTATCTTGGCGTGGGCGGCAAGGCCCTGCAAGTTGTCGTTTCGCGACAGCCCTCAGGTTTTGGGGTTGGGCACCCGCGCGCTTTGGTGCATGATGCAAGGTAGCCAACAGATCGAGATGACTCATGCTGGACGAGCTACTTCGCCGGGTAAGCAATCACACACCGCAACAGCTTGAGACCGACGGGCGTTTCCCCGAGGCCGCCGTGCTGGTGCCGATTACCCGCAGTGACGAACCCGAGCTGATCCTGACGCTGCGCGCCAGCGGCCTGTCCACCCACGGTGGCGAAGTGGCCTTTCCCGGCGGGCGCCGCGACCCCGAAGACCCGGACCTGATCTTCACCGCCCTGCGCGAAGCCGAAGAAGAAATCGGCCTGCCGCCCGGCCTGGTTGAGGTGATCGGCCCGTTGAGCCCGTTGATTTCCCTGCATGGCATTCGGGTCACGCCCTACGTTGGTGTCATCCCGGACTACGTCGAATACCTGGCCAACGACGCCGAAATCGCCGCCGTCTTCAGCGTGCCCCTGGAGTTTTTTCGCCAGGATCCGCGCGAGCATACGCACCGCATTGATTACCAGGGCCGCAGTTGGTATGTGCCGAGCTATCGGTTCGGCGAATACAAGATCTGGGGTTTGACGGCAATCATGATCGTCGAGTTGATCAATCTGCTTTATGACGATGCCGACATCAGCCTGCACCAGCCGCCCAAGAGCTTCATCCATCTATAAGCCATCGTTTAAATGGCCAGCCGTGAGGACACATCATGAAATACCGCCTGGGCGACGCCCGCGTCGAGACGCATCCACACAGCTGGGTGGCGCCGAATGCCACGTTGGTGGGCAAGGTCAAGCTGGAGGAGGGCGCCAATGTCTGGTTCAACGCGGTGTTGCGTGGCGACAACGAACTGATCCTGATCGGCAAGAACAGCAATGTGCAGGACGGCAGCGTGATGCACACCGACATGGGTTACCCGCTGACCCTGGGCACCGGTGTGACCATCGGCCATAACGCCATGCTGCATGGCTGCACCGTCGGCGATTACAGCCTGATCGGCATCAATGCGGTGATCCTCAACGGCGCGAAGATCGGCAAGTACTGCATTATCGGCGCCAATTCGCTGATCGGCGAAGGCAAGGACATTCCCGATGGCTCCCTGGTCATGGGCTCGCCGGGCAAAGTGGTGCGCGAATTGACCGAGGCGCAGAAGAAGATGCTCGAGGCCAGCGCTGCGCACTATGTGCATAACGCCCAGCGTTATGCGCGGGATCTGGCTGAGCAGGAAGAATGAACCCGCCAGAACGCCCTGTCGCCTCGCCGTGCGTGAACATTTGCGCGCTGGATGACGACGATATTTGCATCGGCTGCCAGCGTAGCGTGGCAGAAATCACGCGCTGGAGCCGCATGGACAACGCCGAGCGCCGGGTGGTGCTGGGGGTGTGTCATGAGCGGGCGGTGGCGGGTGGGTTGGTGTGGGTGATGCCTAAGAGTTCCGGTGCCTGATCGACTGCCATCGGGGGCAAGCCCCCTCCCACACTTAACCGCATTTAATCTGTAGGAATGCGATCAAAATGTGGGAGGGGGCTTGCCCCCGATGGGTCCCTCCCACACTTAACCGCATTTAATTTGTAGGAATGCGATCAAAATGTGGGAGGGGGCTTGCCCCCGATGGGTCCTCCCAGACGACATCCCTGTAATTGTGTACCCTGTGCGGCATTACCCACAGGTCCATCCCCTCATGCTCTTCCTGATCGCCTACATCAGCAGCGTCGTGCTGATCAACTTCGCCTTCTCCACCGCGCCGCACCTGGATGTCATCTGGTCCGCCTGGGGCGGTCTGGTATTCATCCTGCGCGATATGGTGCAAACCCGCTTCGGCCACGGCGCGATCCTCGCCATGCTGGCGGCGCTGGTGCTGTCGTATATCACCTCCGACCCGTCCATCGCCCTGGCCAGCGCCACTGCGTTCGCGGTGTCCGAGTGCATCGACTGGCTGGTGTTCAGCATTACCAAGCGCCCGCTCCATGATCGCCTGTGGATAAGTTCGGCGCTGAGCATTCCCCTCGATACTTTTATCTTTTTCGGCTTGATCGGCGCCCTCACGCCCGCCGTGGTGGGCACCGCCCTGGCGTCGAAATTCGCCGGGGTCACGGCGGTCTGGCTGATCATGGCCTGGCGTATCCGCAAACGGGCCGTCGCCAACTGAAGCCAATCTGCACAGTTCATGTAAAATGCCGGCCTTTCTCCCCATGATCCGCTCCCCTGAGGACCTGAGATGACCCGAATCGGAACTCCATTGTCGCCAACCGCGACCCGCGTTTTGCTGTGTGGCTGCGGTGAGCTGGGCAAGGAAGTGGTAATCGAGCTGCAACGCCTGGGCGTTGAAGTGATTGCCGTGGATCGCTATGCCAACGCGCCGGCCATGCAGGTTGCCCATCGCAGCCATGTGATCAACATGCTCGACGGCGCCGCCCTGCGTGCGGTGATCGAAGCGGAAAAACCGCACTTCATCGTGCCGGAAATCGAAGCTATCGCCACCGCCACCCTGGTGGAGCTGGAGGCCGAAGGCTTCACCGTGATCCCGACCGCGCGCGCCGCATCGCTGACCATGAACCGCGAAGGCATCCGTCGCCTGGCCGCTGAAGAGCTGGACCTGCCGACCTCGCCGTATCATTTCGCCGATACCTTCGAAGACTACAGCAAGGCCGTGCAAGACCTGGGCTTCCCGTGCGTGGTCAAGCCGGTGATGAGCTCGTCGGGCAAGGGTCAGAGCCTGTTGCGCAGTACCGAAGACGTGCAGAAAGCCTGGGATTACGCCCAGGAAGGCGGGCGTGCCGGGAAGGGCCGGGTGATCATCGAAGGCTTTATCGACTTCGACTACGAAATCACCCTGCTGACCGTGCGCCACATCGGCGGCACGACCTTCTGCGCGCCGGTCGGCCATCGTCAGGAGAAGGGCGATTACCAGGAATCCTGGCAGCCTCAGGCCATGAGCCCGATTGCCTTGGCGGAATCCGAGCGGGTGGCCAAGGCCGTGACTGAATCCTTGGGTGGCCGTGGCCTGTTTGGCGTGGAGTTGTTCATTAAGGGCGATCAGGTGTGGTTCAGCGAAGTGTCGCCACGCCCGCATGACACCGGTTTGGTCACCTTGATTTCCCAGGACCTGTCGCAGTTCGCCCTGCACGCGCGCGCCATCCTGGGCCTGCCGATCCCGTTGATCCGTCAGTTCGGGCCGTCGGCGTCGGCGGTGATCCTGGTGGAAGGGCAATCGACCCAGACTGCTTTCGCCAACCTCGGCGCGGCCTTGAGCGAGCCGGACACGGCGTTGCGTCTGTTCGGCAAGCCAGAAGTGAATGGCCAGCGCCGTATGGGCGTGGCATTGGCGCGGGATGAGTCGATTGAAGCGGCTCGCGCCAAGGCGACCCGTGCGGCTCAGGCGGTTGTTGTAGAGCTCTAAAAGCATCGGGGGGCAAGCCCCCTCCCACATGTGACCGCGTTCAAGCTGTAGGAACGTGGTCGAGTGTGGGAGGGGGCTTGCCCCCGATAGCGATCTATCAGGCAACCTTGTTCAAATCGTTATCCCGCGTTTCTTTCAGGCACAGCACCGCAATCAAGCTCAGCAACGCTGCCGCCGACACATACCCGCCGACATAACTCAGCCCACCCATCGCCACCAGCTTGGTCGCGAAGAACGGTGCCGCCGACGCGCCGACGATCCCACCCAGGTTATAGGCCGCCGAAGCGCCGGTATAACGCACGCGGGTCGGGAACAGTTCCGGCAGCAACGCACCCATCGGGGCGAAGGTCACGCCCATCAGGAACAGCTCCAGGGCCAGGAATAGCGCCACCGCCCAGGTCGAACCGTGGGTCAGCAACGGCTCCATGGTGAAACCCGACAGAATGGCCAGCACTGCACCGACTATCAGCACCGGTTTGCGTCCGAATCGATCGCTGGCCAAGGCTGCCAGCGGCGTCGCCAGGCCCATGAACAACACGGCAAAACACAGCAACCCGAGGAATGTCTCGCGGCTGTAGCCCAAGGTCGACACGCCGTAGCTCAAGGAAAATGCCGTGGTGATATAGAACAGCGCATAGCACACCACCATCGACGCGGCGCCCAGCAGCACCGGCATCCAATGCTGGCTGAACAGCTCGACCAACGGCACTTTTACCGGCGCTTCTTTCGCCACGGCATTGGCGAACACCGGGGTTTCATGCAGCTTCAGCCGCGCATACAGGCCGACCATCACCAGTGCGGCGCTGAGGATGAACGGGATGCGCCAGCCCCAACTGCGGAACTGCTCGTCGTTCAGGTTCATGGCCAGGATCAGGAACAGGCCGTTGGCCGCCAGGAAGCCAATCGAAGGGCCGAGTTGCGGGAACATGCCGAACCACGCGCGTTTGCCCTTCGGCGCGTTCTCGGTGGCGAGCAACGCCGCACCGCCCCATTCCCCGCCCAGCCCCAGGCCCTGGCCAAAACGCAGCACGCACAACAGAATCGGGGCCCAGGCGCCGATGCTGTCATACCCCGGCAGCAAGCCGATCAGCGTGGTACACACCCCCATCAGCAGCAGCGAAGCCACCAGCGTCGACTTGCGGCCGATGCGGTCGCCAAAGTGGCCGAACAGCGCCGAACCCAGCGGGCGGGCGATGAACGCGATGCCAAAGGTCAGGAACGACGCGAGCATCTGCGCGGTGCCGGAGGTCTGCGGGAAGAACACGGGGCCGATCACCAGCGCGGCCGCAGTGGCATAGATATAGAAATCGTAGAACTCGATGGCGGTGCCGACGATGCTTGCGGTGGCGACGCGGGCGGTCGAGTTGGTCGGGGCGGCGGTCGCAGCCTCGTTATAGGTGGTGCTCATGGCGGTATCCCTGACGGTCAGTGCGCGTTTGGACGCGGATTATTATTGGTCGAACACCCCAGGATCAGGGTTGTGAGCGGAGCGGCTCGGGATGGGAGCGAACGCCGGTCAGACATGGCAAGGCGGTGCCTGGACGCGCTCGGTGCGGGTAGCACGCGGTCGGGCGGGGCTTGGGTAAGCCGACCCGATTATAGGAAGGGGGTTGCGCATCCAACAAGGGGGTGAATCCGATCTACTGCACACAGTTTGAAGTGTGTTGCGTCAGAGGGGTTACGCGGCGACCGGCACGCGACTGGTGTGCCAGATCAGTACCTTGCTCACCCGGTTGTCCTCGGTCTCGAGGATTTCCAGGCGGTAGCGGCCGATTTTCAGGCACACCGCGCAATCGGGAATGGTTTCCAGCGCTTCGGTCACCAGGCCATTGAGGGTCTTGGGGCCGTCGCAGGGCAGGTGCCAGCCCAGGCTCTTGTTCAATTCGCGGATCGAGGCGGCGCCGTCGATGATATAGCGGCCGTCCGGTTGCGCTTCGATATGCGGGTTGTCAGCACTCTGTTCGCTTTCGAATTCGCCGACGATTTCTTCAAGAATGTCTTCCAGGGTGACGATGCCCAGCACTTCGCCGTACTCGTCCACCACCATGCCCAGGCGCCGCTGCTGCTTGTGGAAGTTCAGCAACTGCAGTTGCAGGGGCGTGCTTTCCGGGACGAAGTAGGGTTCGTAGCAGGCGGCGAGCAAGCTCTCCTTGGTCAGGCTGGCATCCAGCAACAGGTGCTGGATCAGCCGGGTGTTGAGCACGGCTTCGACCTGGTTGATGTCGCTGTGGAACACCGGCAGGCGGGTGCGCTGGGAACTGCGCAGTTGCTCGATGATCGCGTCGAGCGAGTCGTCCAGGTTAATGCCGTCCACTTCGCTGCGTGGCACCAGGATGTCGTTGACGGTGATGTTGTCCAGCGCGTGGATGCCGGGCATGCCGGGCGTGCGACTTTCATCGGCCTCGGGTTCGGGTTCGTCATCATGCTCGGGCTGCGGTTCGTCGCTTTTTTTCACCACGCCGGGCGTGCGTGCGAAGGGGCGCAGCAACAGCAGGCTGATGCCATTGAGCAGCCAGGCGAGGGGATAGAGGATTTTCAGCGGCACGCCCAGCAGGGCATTGCCGAAGCCCAGCACCGCTTCCGGATGGCGGGTGGCCAGGGCGCGGGGTAGGTAATCGGCCAGCACCAGCAGGATGCTGCAGGAGACCAGCCAGCCAAGCCACGCGCCGTTTTGCGCCCAGGCGTAGATCGCCAGCAGGGTACAGAGGATCACCACGCCGGCACGGCACAGGGTGTTGCAGAGGATCATGCTGTGGCGTGGGAAGTTCAGGCGGGCGGCGGCCTTGTCGCCCTGGCGTGTACCGGGGCGCAGGGCCAGCAGGTGCTGTTGCGCGGCTTCGATGGCGGTAAACAGCGCCGCCCACAAAACCAGCAAGGCGATTACCGCGAGCATCGGCCCTAAGGGCAAGTTATCCATGATCGCTGCCCGTCAGATATGCAGGATGTATTCGCGAACCAGCTTGCTGCCGAAATAGGCCAGCATCAGCAGGCAGAAACCGGCCAGGGTCCAGCGGATCGCCTTGTGCCCGCGCCAGCCAAGGCGGTTGCGGCCCCACAGCAGCACGCTGAACACCACCCACGCCAGGCACGCCAGCAGGGTTTTATGCACCAGGTGCTGGGCGAACAGGTTTTCGACGAACAGCCAGCCGGAGATCAGCGACAGCGACAACAGCGTCCAGCCGGCCCACAAGAAGCTGAACAGCAGGCTTTCCATGGTTTGCAGCGGCGGGAAGTTCTTGATCAGGCCGGACGGGTGCTTGTGCTTGAGCTGGTGGTCCTGCACGAGCAGGAGCAACGCCTGGAACACCGCGATGGTGAACATGCCGTAGGCCAGGATCGACAGCAGGATGTGCGCAAGAATGCCCGGTGCTTCATCGATCACCTGCACCGTGCCGGTGGGCGCGAATTGCGCCAGCAGCACCGTCAGCATCCCCAGGGGAAACAGCAGCACCAGCAGGTTTTCCACCGGGATGCGTGCGCAGGCGATCAGCGTGAGGGCTATCACCGCGGCGGCGATCAGGCTGGCGGCGCTGAAAAAATCCAGGCCCAGGCCGACCGGCGTCATCAAGTGGGTGAACAGGCTCGCGGCATGGGCCAGCAGGGCGAGGACGCCAAGGCCTGCCAGCAGGCGTGTGTCGGCCTTGGCGCCTTGCGCCAGGCGAGTGCCTTGGTAGAGGGTCGCAGCGGCGTACAAAAAGGCGGCGGCGAGGCTGGGTAGTAAACTGGGTGACAAAGGGAGCATAAATCCTGTTAGGCAAGCCCGAAAGGCGCTGAGTTTGGCATACACCTGCGTTCCACGAAAGACTCCAGGGCCAGACAGCGGGTGTGCATGTGCGCAGTCTTCGCTATAATCCGCGACCTGCCCACGCCGCAGGCTCGCCGAGCGCTGTTTTTAATAGCGATTTACCACAGCCTGGGCCGCCATTACCTCGGTCTACCATAGGGCCTGAAAGGATCGCGCATGTTTGAAAACTTGACTGACCGTCTCTCGCAGACGCTGCGCCACGTAACCGGCAAGGCCAAGCTGACCGAGGACAATATTAAAGACACCCTGCGTGAAGTGCGCATGGCGTTGCTGGAAGCCGACGTGGCCTTGCCTGTGGTCAAGGACTTCGTCAACTCGGTCAAAGAGCGCGCGGTCGGCACCGAAGTGTCCCGCAGCCTGACGCCGGGCCAGGCCTTTGTGAAGATCGTCCAGGCCGAACTCGAAAGCCTGATGGGCGCGGCCAACGAAGACCTGAACCTCAGCGCCGTGCCGCCGGCCGTCGTGCTGATGGCCGGTCTGCAAGGTGCGGGCAAGACCACCACCGCCGGCAAGCTGGCGCGCTTCCTTAAAGAACGCAAGAAAAAAACCGTGATGGTGGTGTCGGCCGACGTGTACCGTCCGGCGGCCATCAAGCAACTGGAAATGCTTGCCGGCGAAGTGGGCGTGACCTTCTTCCCGTCGGACCTGAGCCAGAAGCCGGTCGATATCGCCAACGCGGCGATCAAAGAAGCCAGGCTGAAATTCATCGACGTGGTCATCGTCGATACCGCCGGTCGCCTGCACATCGACGAAGAGATGATGGGCGAGATCAAGGCGCTGCATGCCGCGATCAACCCGGTCGAGACGCTGTTCGTGGTCGACGCGATGACCGGCCAGGATGCGGCCAACACCGCCAAGGCCTTTGGTGACGCACTGCCGCTGACCGGCGTGATCCTGACCAAGGTCGACGGCGACGCCCGTGGTGGTGCCGCGCTGTCGGTGCGCGCCATCACTGGCAAGCCGATCAAGTTCATCGGTATGGGCGAGAAGAGCGACGCGCTCGAACCGTTCCACCCTGAGCGTATCGCTTCGCGTATCCTCGGCATGGGTGACGTACTCAGCCTGATCGAGCAGGCCGAAGCGACGCTCGACAAGGACAAGGCCGATAAACTGGCCAAGAAGCTGAAGAAGGGCAAGGGCTTCGACCTCGAAGACTTCCGCGATCAGTTGCAACAAATGAAGAACATGGGCGGCCTTGGCGGCCTGATGGACAAGCTGCCGAATATGGGCGGTGTGAACCTGGCGCAAATGGGCAATGCCCAGGGCGCGGCAGAGAAACAGTTCAAGCAGATGGAAGCCATCATCAACTCCATGACCCCGGCCGAGCGCCGCGACCCTGAGCTGATCAGCGGTTCGCGCAAGCGTCGGATCGCCATGGGCTCCGGCACCCAGGTGCAGGACATCGGTCGCTTGATCAAGCAACACAAGCAGATGCAGAAGATGATGAAGAAGTTCTCCGCCAAAGGCGGAATGGCCAAGATGATGCGCGGCATGGGCGGTATGTTGCCCGGCGGCGGCATGCCGAAAATGTAAAGTATTCGAGCGGGAGCGTGCTCCTGCTCCGACCCACAGGGATGTGGGATCTCCAGCAAACCCGCCGTCTGGCGGGAGCTGACTTGCCGTTTTAACCGACGGCTCTATAGCAGATCTGAATGGCACGCTGATAGGCGCCAGAAAAAGACATTTGCAAAAGTCCGGATATTCCTTAGAATATGCGGCCTTTCGGGCACCTATGCCCGCTGTGCATTTAGATTTGCAGCACCGACTACAGGAACGATGTTCACATGCTAACAATCCGTCTTGCCCTTGGCGGCTCCAAAAAGCGCCCGTTTTACCACTTGACCGTAACCGACAGCCGCAACCCGCGTGACGGTTCGCACAAGGAACAGGTTGGTTTCTTCAACCCTGTTGCTCGTGGTCAAGAAGTTCGTCTGTCCGTGAACCAAGAGCGCGTAGCCTACTGGCTGAGCGTTGGTGCACAGCCTTCCGAGCGTGTTGCCAAGTTGTTGAAGGACTCGGCTAAGGCCGCAGCCTGAGCAATATGAACGCGACGCCAGCTGTTGCTGATGATTTGATCGTTATCGGCAAGATTTATTCTGTTCATGGCGTTCGCGGCGAAGTGAAGGTGTATTCCTTTACTGATCCGACAGAAAACCTGTTGCAGTACAAAACCTGGACGCTCAAGCGCGAGGGGAATGTGAAACAGGTCGAGCTGGTCAGTGGACGCGGGAGCGATAAGTTCCTGGTCGCAAAGCTCAAGGGTCTTGATGATCGTGAAGAAGCTCGTCTTCTGGCCGGTTATGAGATCTGCGTGCCGCGCAACCTGTTCCCTGAATTGACCGACGGCGAGTACTACTGGTACCAGCTGGAAGGTCTGAAGGTTATTGATCAACTCGGGCAACTGTTCGGGAAAATCGATCATCTTCTGGAAACCGGCGCCAATGATGTAATGGTGGTCAAGCCTTGCGCTGGCAGCCTGGATGATCGCGAGCGCCTATTGCCCTATACCGAGCAATGCGTGTTGGCCATCGACCTGGCCGCGGGCGAGATGAAGGTGGAATGGGACGCGGACTTCTAAGCGTGGCTAATTTGCGCATTGAAGTGATCAGTTTGTTTCCCGAGATGTTCTCCGCCATCAGCGAGTACGGCATCACCAGTCGGGCGGTGAAACAGGGGCTCTTGCAGCTCACCTGTTGGAACCCGCGAGACTACACGACGGATCGACATCACACTGTGGACGATCGCCCATTTGGCGGTGGCCCGGGCATGGTGATGAAGATCAAGCCCCTGGAAGACGCGTTGGTTCAGGCCAAGGCTGCCGCCGGGGAGAAGGCGAAGGTAATTTACCTGTCCCCTCAAGGCCGTCAGCTGAAACAGGCGGCGGTACGCGAACTGGCGAATGAGGAAGCACTGATCCTGATTGCCGGTCGCTATGAAGGCATTGACGAGCGTTTTATTGAAGCTCATGTCGATGAAGAGTGGTCGATTGGGGACTATGTCCTGTCTGGCGGTGAGCTGCCGGCGATGGTCCTGATAGATGCGGTTACACGACTGCTGCCTGGAGCTTTAGGGCATGCGGACTCCGCGGAGGAAGATTCCTTCACGGATGGTTTGCTGGATTGCCCGCACTACACCCGACCGGAGGTGTATGCGGATCAGCGTGTTCCCGACGTATTGCTAAGTGGCAATCACGCACACATCCGGCGTTGGCGTTTACAGCAGTCCCTTGGTCGGACCTATGAACGACGCGCCGATCTTCTGGAAAGCCGCTCGCTTTCTGGAGAAGAGAAGAAGCTGCTCGAGGAATACATCCTCGCGCGGGACGATAGTTAACAACGTATCGATGGTAGGTCCATTGACTTACCTTAGGAGCACAGCATGACTAACAAAATCATCCTTGCACTCGAAGCAGAGCAGATGACCAAAGAGATCCCTACCTTTGCCCCGGGCGACACCATTGTCGTTCAGGTGAAAGTGAAGGAAGGCGACCGTTCGCGTCTGCAAGCGTTCGAAGGCGTGGTAATCGCCAAGCGTAACCGTGGTGTGAACAGTGCTTTCACTGTTCGTAAAATCTCCAACGGTGTTGGCGTAGAGCGTACTTTCCAGACCTACAGCCCGCAAATCGACAGCATGGCCGTTAAGCGTCGCGGTGACGTGCGTAAAGCCAAGCTGTACTACCTGCGTGACCTGTCCGGTAAAGCAGCTCGCATCAAGGAAAAACTGGTTTAAGTCCAGCTTCCCGATGCAGAAAGAAAGCAGCCTACGGGCTGCTTTTTTTGTGCCTGGAATTTGTTGGCTGATCCGAGGCCGAGTCGCGGCTATCGCAGGCAAGCCAGTTCCCCCATTTGATTATCAATGGTCATAAAATCGATGCGCGACACAAATCCCATGTGGGAGCTGGCTCGCCTGCGATAGGATCTACCAGACAATCCAGTCGTCAACCTGAGCCCACATGCCCGCCATCGACCACCCTCTGATCGACCGCTTCCTCGACGCCCTATGGCTGGAAAAAGGCCTGTCGGACAACACCCGCCAGGCCTACCGCAGCGATCTGGCCCTGTTCAACGGCTGGCTGCAGGAAAAAAACCTGGAGCTGATCAATGCCGGACGTGAGTTGATCCTCGATCACCTGGCCTGGCGTCTGGAGCAGAACTACAAGCCGCGTTCCACAGCCCGATTCCTTTCTGGTGTGCGTGGCTTTTATCGCTACCTGCTGCGGGAAAAACTCATCGCCCTCGACCCGACGTTACAGGTCGATATGCCGCAATTGGGTCGGCCATTGCCCAAATCCCTGTCGGAAGCCGATGTCGACGCCTTGCTCGCCGCCCCGGACTTGAGCGAAGCCATTGGCCAGCGCGACCGTGCCATGCTCGAAGTGCTGTACGCCTGCGGCCTGCGGGTGACCGAGCTGATCAGCCTGACCCTCGAGCAAGTCAACCTGCGCCAGGGCGTGCTGCGGGTGATGGGCAAGGGCAGCAAGGAGCGGCTGGTGCCGATGGGCGAAGAAGCGATTGTGTGGGTCGAGCGCTACATGCGCGATGCGCGCGGCGAACTGCTCGGTGGGCGCCCCAGTGATGTGCTGTTCCCCAGCCTACGGGGTGAGCAGATGACCCGCCAGACCTTCTGGCACCGCATCAAGCACCAGGCCAAGGTGGCGGGGATCGGCAAGAGCCTGTCGCCGCATACTTTGCGCCATGCATTTGCCACGCATTTGCTCAACCACGGCGCGGATTTGCGCGTGGTGCAAATGCTCCTTGGCCACAGCGACTTATCCACAACCCAGATCTACACCCATGTGGCACGAGCGCGCTTGCAGGATATGCATGCCAAGCACCATCCGCGTGGCTGAAAACCGCCAAATTATCCCGCCACGGGCTGCCCTGCGGCCCAACTGTGGTAGGCTTTGCCGGTTAGCAAAGGGTACGGCGTGACTTGTGATTACAGCCCCGTGTTTTCAGATCGGTGTTCCGCACGCCTGTCCCTGCATCTGCCTTCAGGAGTTCCCATGCGCTTGACCCAGATTATTGCCGCCGCAGCCATTGCGTTGGTTTCCACCTTTGCCTTCGCCGATGACGCTGCCGAGCAGACCATTCGCAAGAGCCTGGCCAACCTGCAACTCGATACACCGATCGAAAGCATCAGTGCCAGCCTGATGGCCGGCCTGTACGAAGTCAAGCTCAAGGGCAGCCGCGTGCTGTATGCCAGTGCCGACGGCCAGTACATTGTCCAGGGCTACCTGTTCCAGTTGAAGGACGGTAAACCGGTCAACCTGACCGAGAAAGCCGAGCGGCTGGGCGTGTCCAAGCTGATCAACGGCATTCCGGTAGCTGAAACCGTGGTCTACCCGGCCATCGGCGAGACCAAGACGCACATTACCGTGTTCACCGACACCACCTGCCCGTACTGCCATAAGCTGCACGCCGAAGTGCCGGCGCTGAACAAGCTCGGTGTGGAAGTGCGCTATGTTGCGTTCCCGCGCCAGGGCCTGGGCTCGCCGGGTGACGAGCAGTTGCAGGCAGTCTGGTGCTCGGCCGACAAGAAAGCGGCCATGGACAAGATGGTCGACGGCAAGGAAATCAAGGCGGCCAAGTGCGCCAATCCGGTTTCCAAGCAGTTTGCCCTGGGCCAGTCCATTGGTGTGAACGGTACACCGGCCATCGTTTTGGCTGACGGCCAGGTAATTCCGGGCTATCAGCCGGCACCGCAAGTTGCCAAACTGGCACTGAGTGCCAAATAAACCAGCATCGTCGAACCTTTGACGATCATGGCCCTTCGATAAGTCGATGGGCCATTAATTGAAAGCCGCGGTTGTGCGGCTGTTTTCCACGGCCGACCTCGCGTCGGCCGTTTCATGGGGAGTTCTTCAGTGAAACCGGTCAAAGTAGGCATCTGTGGGTTAGGGACCGTCGGTGGCGGCACCTTAAACGTACTTCAGCGTAATGCTGAAGAAATTTCCCGCCGTGCAGGGCGCGGGATTGAAGTGGCGCAGATTGCCACGCGTTCGCCAAAGCCTCAGTTCGAAACGACCGGTATTGCGATTACCAACGATGTCTTCGCCGTGGCGACCAACCCTGACATCGATATCGTCATCGAGCTGGTAGGCGGCTACACCGTGGCCCGCGAGCTGGTGCTCAAGGCGATTGAAAACGGCAAGCATGTGGTCACTGCCAACAAGGCGCTGATCGCCGTGCATGGCAACGAGATCTTCGCCAAGGCGCGTGAGAAGGGCGTTATCGTGGCGTTCGAAGCCGCGGTAGCCGGCGGTATCCCGGTGATCAAGGCGATCCGTGAAGGCCTGTCCGCCAACCGCATCAACTGGGTGGCCGGCATCATCAACGGCACCGGTAACTTCATCCTCACTGAAATGCGCGAGAAGGGTCGTACCTTCGAAGACGTGCTGGCCGAAGCCCAGGCCCTGGGTTACGCCGAAGCCGACCCGACCTTCGACGTTGAAGGTATCGACGCGGCGCACAAGCTGACCATCCTCGCGTCCATTGCCTTTGGTATCCCGTTGCAGTTCGAGAAGGCCTACACCGAAGGCATCACCAAGCTGACCACTGCCGACGTGAACTACGCCGAAGCCCTGGGTTACCGCATCAAGCACCTGGGCGTGGCGCGCAGCACACCGGCCGGTATCGAGTTGCGTGTACACCCGACACTGATCCCGGCCGACCGCCTGATCGCCAACGTCAATGGCGTGATGAACGCCGTGATGGTCAACGGTGACGCCGCCGGTTCGACCCTGTTCTACGGCGCCGGCGCCGGCATGGAGCCGACCGCTTCGTCGGTGATCGCCGACCTGGTGGACGTGGTTCGCGCCATGACCTGCGACCCGGAAAACCGCGTGCCGCACCTGGCTTTCCAGCCGGATTCGCTGTCGGCCCACCCGATCCTGCCGATCGAAGCGTGCGAAAGCGCCTACTACCTGCGGATACAGGCCAAGGATCACCCGGGCGTATTGGCCCAGGTTGCCAGCATCTTGTCGGAGCGCGGCATCAACATCGAGTCGATCATGCAGAAGGAAGTCGAGGAGCAGAACGGCCAGGTGCCGATGATCCTGCTGACTCACCGCGTGCTTGAGCAGCACATCAACGATGCCATCACCGCCCTGGAAGCCTTGCAAGGCGTAGTGGGGCCGGTGGTACGGATTCGCGTCGAACACCTGAACTAACCGATTTGTTCCAGGGGCCCCGTGTGATCGGCGGCCTCTGTTCGAGAATGTTTTTGAGGAGCCAGTCATGCGTTACATCAGCACCCGCGGCCAGGCACCGGCCCTGAATTTCGAAGACGTCCTGTTGGCAGGCCTTGCCACCGACGGCGGCCTGTACGTGCCGGAAAACCTGCCACGCTTCACCCAGGAAGAAATCGCTTCCTGGGCCGGCCTGCCGTATCACGAACTGGCGTTCCGGGTGATGCGCCCGTTCGTCACCGGCAGCATTCCGGATGCGGATTTCAAAAAGATCCTGGAAGAGACATACGGCGTGTTTTCCCACAGCGCCATCGCGCCTCTGCGCCAACTGAATGGCAACGAGTGGGTCCTTGAGCTGTTTCACGGCCCGACCCTGGCGTTCAAGGACTTCGCCCTGCAACTGCTGGGCCGCCTGCTCGATTACGTGCTGGAGAAGCGCGGCGAGCGCGTGGTGATCGTCGGCGCCACCTCCGGTGATACTGGCTCGGCGGCCATTGAAGGCTGCAAGCATTGCGAAAACGTCGACATCTTCATCCTGCACCCGCACAAGCGTGTGTCGGAAGTACAGCGTCGGCAGATGACCACCATTTTTGGTGAGAACATCCACAACATCGCCATCGAAGGCAACTTCGACGACTGCCAGGAAATGGTCAAGAACAGCTTCGCTGACCAGAGCTTCCTCAAGGGTACGCGCCTGGTCGCGGTGAACTCGATCAACTGGGCGCGGATCATGGCCCAGATCGTCTACTACTTCCACGCCGCGCTGCAGTTGGGCGGGCCGGCACGTTCGGTGTCGTTCTCGGTGCCGACCGGCAACTTCGGCGATATCTTCGCCGGCTACCTGGCGCGCAACATGGGCCTGCCGATCAACCAGTTGATCGTCGCTACCAACCGCAACGACATCCTGCACCGCTTCATGAGCGGCAACCAGTACGTCAAGGAAACCCTGCACGCCACACTGTCGCCGTCGATGGACATCATGGTGTCGTCGAACTTCGAACGCCTGCTGTTCGACATGCACGGTCGCAACGGCGCTGCCATCGCCGAGCTGATGAACAGCTTCAAGAGCGGTGGTGGTTTCAGCGTCGATCAAGAGCGCTGGACCGAAACCCGCAAGCTGTTCGACTCCCTGGCCGTGGACGATGCGCAAACGTGCGAAACCATCGCTGAAGTCTATGCCCAGACCGGCGAACTGCTGGACCCGCACACCGCTATCGGCGTGAAGGCCGCGCGCGAATGCCGTCGCAGCCTGGACATTCCGATGGTAATCCTCGGCACTGCGCACCCGGTCAAATTCCCGGAAGCGGTGGAGAAAGCGGGTGTTGGCAAGGCGCTGGAGTTGCCGGAACATCTGGCCGACTTGTTCGAGCGCGAAGAACGTTGCACCGTGCTGCCGAATAACTTGAAGGCGATGCAGGCGTTTGTCAGCCAGCATGGCAATCGTGGTAAGCCGCTGTAAGGCCAATTGCTGGCGCTTCGGCGCAGACAAAAACGCCGCTTTCCCTTCCTTGGGTCAGCGGCGTTTTTTTTCTGGCAGGCCCGACAGTGTGCTGGTTACAACAGTAATTTAATGGCCATTCCGGTGATTGAAGCAATTGTTGCGACAACGGCCATCGCTACACCCATGGGGTACCAAAACGTCTCACAGGTTATCTTCAAGGACTCCGCGTTGAGCTTGCCTTGCTCGGCATGCATGCGTGAAATTTCGGCATAGATGCGAGATACGTCAGCATGCATCTTCTCCATCGACGCTTGTTGTTCGTTGTGTTCCACCATCATGTTCATCCTTAGCAATAAGGGCCTTTGACATGCACTTCTAGCTGTGTGACAGCGTGATCAGCGCTTACTGAGTATAGGGTTCACCCTCAGCCGCGCTGCAGGGCGAACCCTGAAACGGCAACCCATTGGGTAAGCAGTTATGTGCGGCCGTTTTTTCGTTGTCATGTTGCAAGCGCATGCTGGATCAAGTCACTCCCTGACGGCTCCATAAAGACGAAAAAGCGAACTTTCCTACGTCACAACCAGTCACTTAGGAGAGAGGCAGCCCCGTTGAAGCGATTGTTCCCGAACTATTGAGTGGTGATCGAAATGGAAAGTATCCGCCTATTGCTCGAAGAAGCGCTGAGCCCTTATCAGGTTACGCTGACCACCGCCGGTGTGCAGGGCGAGTGCCTGGTGACCGTAAAGAATCCTGCCGGTGCTATCGTGGTCGAGCGTGATGTCGACCGGGCGCAACTGACCGACAAGCGCGTGCTGGTGGATGTCGTGGATTGCCTGCTGCGCGACCTGAAAATTGCCGAAGGGCGCCTGGAACCCTCGGTGATCGCCGCCTTGCGCAATGCTGCCCAGACCCGCAGCAGCGCCCTCGCATGAAGAATTGTTTATCCGCGGAAACTTCCTACTGCGTGGCTGGTCTGATTTAGTAACAGCAAGAGCAGACATTGTGCTCCGGTGTTTGTGACTTGCTGTACTGGTCTTTGTAGGCCACGTTTAACCCCGAAGTGTCTCCCCACTCTTCGGGGTTTCTTTTTGCCCGCGATTTATCACGGGGTGGGCGCTTCTTCATAGAATCGCTGATGGTCCAGCAGGTATTGCTCACGCAGGGCCGGGTCGAGCCATGACGCGTAGGAACGTAGCAACTGCGCCTGCGGCAGGTCGCCCAGCAACTGGTTGATACGCGCCATGACCTGGCGCCCCTCGGGCGTATCCGAACAGCCGATATGGATGTGCTGATAGGGCGTGGTGCCGGCAATCGGATAAAACGCCAGCGCCTCGGGATCAATACCTTGCTGCAATGCGTGATAGCGAATTTCGGTCCAGTAACCCAGTACCCCTTCCAGGCGTCCCAGGCGCTGCATTTGCAGCAGGCTGCCCAAGGCGTCGTTGCCGTAGTGCATCACCCGATTGTGCGTGTCGCCATGCCGCAACATGCCGTCGATGAATGGCCCGTAACTGCGCTCGGCGATGATGCCCAGGCGTGTGCTCCTGTCCCGTAGCATCGCTTCCAGGTCGACCTTGCCTTGCGCAACAAAGGGCGCCAACACGTCCCGGTTTTGCTGGCGGACGACCACGCCATTGCTCACCACGGAAAACGCCTGGTCGGAATATACAATCCATTGGGTCCGCTCCGGCGTCCACATCAGGGTAGGGTCGCAGGTGAGGGAGGGCGCCTGGAGCATCTGCATGCTCCGGGCACGGTTGACGTGCTGGACCTGGTGCTGATACTCCGGCAGGTGCTCCATCAGCATCGGCAACAATTCGTCGATGGCGCCCTGGCCTTTTTGCGGACCGTCGAAGATCGTCAGTGGTGGCAGGTCTCGCACCAGCCAGATCAAGGTTTGCGCCGCCTGGGTCGGCAGCGGCAAAAGTCCCAGCAAAGGGGCGCACAGGCGCAACAGCCAACGGCGAGCCACTATCTTGAGCGCACCATCAGATCGCTCCTTGCTCACGCAAGCGGATGATGGCAGCCGCGTCATAGCCCAACTCTCCCAGTACCACGCTGTTGTGTTCGCCCAGTTGCGGCCCCACCCACTCACAACTGCCCGGCGTGTCGGAGAGCTTGGGCACGATACCTGGCATCTTGAAGGCCTTGCCGTCGGGCAGTTGCGCGTTGAGGAACATTTCCCGCGCCAGAAATTGCGGGTCCCCGAGCATGTCTTCGGCGCTGTAGATGCGGCTGGCCGGCACCTCAGCCTTGTTGAGCTGCTCGATCACGTGTTCCAGCGATAGCGAATTGACCCAGCGATCAATCACGCCATACAGCTCGTCGCGGCGCTCGTCACGCCCGTCATTACTGGCCAATTGCGGGTCGTTGGCCAAATCCTCGCGGCCGATGGCGGACATGAAGCGTTTGAAGATCGCATCGCCATTTGCGCCGATCTGCACATGCTTGCCGTCCGCGCTGGTGTGGATCGAGGACGGTGTGATGCCGGGCATGATGTTACCGGTGCGCTCGCGAATGAACCCGAACACATCGAACTCCGGGATCATGCTTTCCATCATGGCGAAGATGGCTTCATACAGTGCCACATCAACCACCTGGCCCAGCCCGCCGTTGACCTCGCGGTGTCGCAACGCCATCAGCGCGCCGATCACCGCCCACAGGGCGGCAATGGAATCGCCGATGGAAATACCGGTGCGCACCGGCGGGCGGTCTTCAAAACCGGTGATGTAACGCAGCCCGCCCATCGATTCGCCGACCGCGCCAAACCCCGGCTGATCTTTCATCGGCCCGGTCTGGCCAAAGCCCGAGAGGCGCACCATCACCAGCTTCGGGTTCAGTGCGTGCAGGATGTCCCAGCTCAGGCCGAGCTTTTCCAGGACGCCGGGGCGGAAGTTTTCGATCAGGATGTCGGCGTCCGCCAGCAACTGCTTGAGGATCGCCAGGCCGTCCGGGTGTTTGAGGTTCAGCGTCAGTGATTTTTTGTTGCGCGCCTGCACGAACCACCACAGCGAGGTGCCTTCGTACAACTTGCGCCATTTGCGCAGCGGGTCGCCGCCGTCCGGGGATTCGACCTTGATCACTTCGGCGCCGAACTCGGCGCAAATGCGTGAGGCGAACGGGCCGGCGATCAGGGTGCCGAGTTCGATGACCTTCAGGCCGGCAAGCGGTTTGGCGTTAAACGACATGAGGAACCTTTCATACGCAGCACAGTGGTGTAATGCCTTTTAACATAGCCGAGGGGCGCAGGGATAAGGATGATGCAGCGCAGCATTCGTTGAATAGCCTCGCCATCGGTTAGACTGCCAGCCTTTTCCTGTCTCTAGAAGTCCGTTCATGGCCCAGCCGTCCACGACCTACAAATTCGAACTCAACCTCACCGACCTCGATCGCTCGGTGTACGAGAGCGTCAAACAGACCATTGCCCGCCACCCTTCGGAAACCGAAGAGCGCATGACCGTGCGCCTGCTGGCCTACGCCCTTTGGTACAACGAGCAACTGTCGTTCGGCCGTGGTCTGTCAGATGTAGACGAGCCAGCCCTGTGGGAAAAAAGTCTGGATGATCGGGTTTTGCACTGGATCGAAGTTGGCCAGCCCGATGCCGACCGCCTGACCTGGTGCTCGCGTCGCACCGAACGCACCAGTCTGCTGGCTTACGGCAGCCTGCGTGTGTGGGAAGGCAAAGTGGTTCCGGTGGCGAAAAACCTGAAAAACGTACACATCGCTGCCGTACCGCAAGAAGTCCTCGAGACCTTGGCCAAGGACATGCCCCGCGTGATCAAGTGGGATGTGATGATCAGCGAAGGCACGATCTTCGTCACCGACGACCGCGGCCAGCACGAAGTGCAACTGCAATGGCTGGTCGGCGAGCGCGGTTGAGCTAGCGCTTGAAGCCTGCCGCTAATATTTCCCCTACAGAGAATTCCCCTGCGTCCCATGCGTATCGATCCCCGCCCGTTACCCGCTGTCCTGCCGTTTCTCGGTGAACTGCCACCGCTGTTGACCCGCCTCTACGCCGCGCGCGGGGTAGAGACGGAGGCCGAACTGGACAAGAGCCTGGCGCGGTTGATCCCTTATCAACAACTCAAGGGCATCGACGCGGCGGTAGACCTGCTGGTGACGGCCTTGGAGCAACGCCAGCGCATCCTTATCGTCGGCGACTTCGACGCCGATGGCGCCACCGCCAGTACGGTGGGCACCCTGGGCCTGCGCTTGCTCGGTGCGGCCCATGTCGATTACCTAGTGCCCAACCGCTTCGAATACGGCTACGGCCTGACGCCGGAAATCGTCGCCGTGGCCCTGCAGCGCCAGCCGCAGTTGCTGATCACCGTGGATAACGGCATCTCCAGCGTCGAAGGCGTGGCGGCAGCGAAGGCGGCGGGGCTCAAAGTGCTGGTGACCGACCACCACTTGCCGGGGGATGAATTGCCGGCGGCGGACGCTATCGTCAACCCCAACCAGCCGGGCTGTGAGTTTCCCAGCAAGGCGCTGGCCGGGGTCGGGGTGATCTTTTATGTATTGATGGCCCTGCGTGCCCGTTTGCGCAGTTTGGGGTGGTACGAGAACAAACCGCAGCCGAACCTTGGCGAGTTGCTCGACCTCGTCGCCCTCGGCAGCGTCGCCGACGTGGTGCCGTTGGACGCCAACAACCGCATCCTGGTACACCAGGGCCTGGAGCGCATCCGCGCCGGTCGCGCGCGGCCGGGGATCAAGGCGATCCTCGAAGTGGCCAAGCGTGACCATGCTCGCATCACGTCCACCGACCTCGGTTTTATCCTCGGGCCACGGCTCAATGCCGCCGGTCGCCTGGACGATATGAGCCTGGGCATCGAATGCCTGCTCACCACGGATTTCGCCGCCGCACGGGAAATGGCCGCGCAACTGGACGGCATGAACCAGGACCGCAAATCCATCGAACAAGGCATGCAGCGCGAAGCCCTGGCCCAGCTCAAGGACTTGCCGCTGGAGTCGATGCCGTATGGCTTGTGCCTGTTCGACCCGGAGTGGCACCAAGGCGTGATCGGGATTCTGGCGTCGCGCATGAAAGAGCGCTATTTCCGTCCGACCATCGCCTTTGCCGACGCCGGTGATGGCCTGCTCAAGGGCTCAGGCCGCTCTGTGCAGGGCTTTCACATCCGCGATGCGCTGGCGGTGGTGGCGAGCCAGCATCCCAACCTGATCAGCAAATACGGCGGCCACGCCATGGCGGCCGGCCTGACATTGCCCGAGGCGAACTTCCCCTTGTTTGCCGAAGCCTTTGATGCCGAAGTGCGTCGGCAACTGCGCGAAGAAGACTTGACCGGGCGGCTGTTGTCCGACGGCACCCTGGCGGTGGAAGAGTTTCACCTGGAGTTGGCGCGCGCGCTGCGGCATGCCGGCCCATGGGGGCAGCACTTCCCCGAGCCGTTGTTTCATGGGGTGTTTCAGCTGGTAGAGCAGCGTGTGGTGGGAGAGCGGCACCTGAAAGTGGTGCTCAAGAGCGAATGCGGGTCAGTGAAACTCGACGGTATTGCGTTTGGGGTGGACCGTGAGGTCTGGCCGAACCCGACCGTGCGTTGGGTGGAGTTGGCCTACAAGCTCGACGTGAACGAGTTCCGTGGCCAGGAAACCGTGCAGTTGATGATTGCGCATATCGAACCGCGCTAGTTCCAACCCACACCACAAACCAATGTGGGAGGGGGCTTGCCCCCGATAGCGGTATGACTGACCTATCGCTATCGGAGCAAGCCCCCTCCCACATTGGGTTTTGCGTACAGCGTAGAATTACTCGGTCTTGGCCTGGTGCTTGACGATGATATCCACCAGGCGCTTGGCCAGCGCCGGGTAGTTCTCGTCGAAGTGGTGCCCGCCTGGTAGTTTTATCGCTTCGCCCACGGCGGTCTTGTCGGTGCAACCGCTCTCGTCGACCTCTTCGGCACCGTAGATGCACACCACCTTGTCCGCCGGTAGCTTGGCCATTTCCGGGCCGGTCGCGGCTTCTTTGCCGGCGTTGCCCAGCCAGCCTTCCACTTCGATTTCAAAGCTGCCGGTGCGTGCGAACGCCAGCAGGATGATTGCGTCGACGCGCTGCTGCTCGTTTTCCGGCATGCGGTTGTAGATGGCCGGCAATACGTCGGCGCCGAACGAATAACCCGTCAGCACAAAGCGCTTGGTGCCCCATTTCTGCCGATAGTGCTGCATCAGCTCGCTGAGGTCTTTGGCGCTTTGCTCCGGGGTCTTGTGCTGCCAGTAGTAGCGCAGGGTGTCGATGCCTACGACCGGGTAGCCGATCTTGGCCATTTCACCGGCGACGTCGCGGTCGAGGTCACGCCAACCGCCGTCACCGGAGAGGAACAGGGTCACGGTGTCCTTGGCCTGGCCGGCGGGGACTTCCACGACCGGAATCGCCAGGCCGCCGTTGTCCGACCCCACCAGTTGCTTGCGCAGTTCGTTATTCAGCACTTGCGGGTAGTGAATGTCGTAGTCGCTGATGCTGGTGGTGGCGCGGGGTGTGTCGCGCACGAAACTGGCGCTTTCATCGTCAGGGTTGTCGTTCCATGCCACCAGCCAGTTGCCGTGGGCGGCGGTCTTTGGCAGTGGGTCTTTACAGCCTTCCTGTACCAGGGCGAAGCCGACGGAGATGGCATTGGCCTTGTCGTTGTTCTGTGTGGCCAGCCAGCGCCAGGCGAGGGCGGCGCCAGGGCCGATGCCGCTGACCAGCGTCGCGGGGCCCTTGAGCTGACTCAGGGCGCCTTGCAGTGCCTGTTGCTGCAGCGTGCAGTCATCCTTGGGCAGGATCACCTGGACGATTTGCGCTTTGCCGCCCTGGCTCAGGGCAATCAGTTGGCTGTCGGTCAGGGTCTCGTCGGCCATTACCGCCACGGCCACGCGGGCTTTGGGGGTGCCGGCGGGGGTCACGCGGGTCATCACCGAGCCATCGGCCTGGGGCAACTGCTCCAGGGTCGGCTGCGGGGCAGGGCGGTTCCAGTACCAATAGCCGCCGCCCAGGGCTACGGCGAGCACCACCACAGAAGCCAATACATACCGCCAGGAGCGTCGAATCATCAGCGTTTCACCAATCCAGTCAAGCCGCCCGCGATCAGGGCGGCGGTATCGGCCAGTGCCACCAGCGGATCAAGTCCTGCGGGCACGGCCATGTAACGGGGTTCCCAGTCAGGCTGGAACTTGTCTTTGAAGCGGCGCAAACCTTGGAAGTTATACAGTTGCTCGCCACGACGGAACACCATCGAGCCCAGGCGTTGGGTCAGCGGCGCGCCACGGCGAGGTTGCAGGCCCGACAATGGCACCATGCCGAGGCTGAAGCGAGCATAACCATGATTCTTATAGTGTTGAATCAGGCCGACCATCATGAATTCCATGGTCAACTTAGGCGCGTCGGGGTGGGCGCGCATCAGGTCGAGGCTGGCCAGGTCGTGGTTGTAGGTCTCAAGCAGGTTGGCGAAGGCAACCGGGTGCCCTTCGAAGCGAATGATCGCGATGCGAAAGTGCTTGAGGTAGTCGTCGCTGAAACGTCCCAGGGAAAAGCCCTTTTCCCGCACGTTTTTGCCGGTCAGCCAGGCGTCGGAAATGACCTTGAGTTCGTCCATCGGCGCCGTGCCCGGTTCGTGGATTTCCAGAGACAAGCCGTCCCGGGTTCCACGGTTCCAGGTGTAGCGCAAATCCTTCATCTCTTTGCCCTTGGCTTCCAGGTCAAAGCGTTTCAGGTCGACGCGAGCTTCTTCGCCCAGCTTGATCGCGGTCAGGCCGATGTCCATGTAGTACGGCAGGTTTTCCGCGCGTACCTGGTAGAACACCGGGCGCGCATGGTGGATGTCGCACAGGTCGCGGAACTGCCAGATCATCTCGGCACGGGGTTGGGTCGGGCCGATCGGGTCGTACAGGGCCACCAGGCTGCGCCCGCGACGGGCGTACATCAGGAAGGCTTCGTCGTTGGGGTGGAACAGCAGCGCCTTGTCGCCGGTCAGCGCCAGGCCGCCGTCGGGTTGCGATGAGGCCATCAGGATCTTGGTGGCGCGTTCCAGTTCTTCGGCTGTCGGCAGGTGAATCACCGGGCGCGCGGTACGCAGTAGCCAGGTCAGCGACACGATCACCAGCAGCACCGCAGCCCCCAGCAGCGAGCGCAGGCCGCGCGGGGCGTTGGCGTCGAGGGTGAACTGCCACCACAATTGGTGGCTATACGGTACATCTTGATAGGCAAACAGCAGCAGCCAGATAGACGCTCCCAGCACGCACACACTGGCCACCAGGTACAGCGGCGAGAACGGCAATTCAGTCAAGCGGCTGGCGCGGTAGAAGGAGCGGCGGAAGATCGCCAGCAACACCGCAGTCATGGTCATCAGGCTGGCTTCTTCCCAGTCGAAGCCCTTGAGCAGTGAGAGCAGGGCGCCGGTCAGCAGCAGCACCATGGTCAACATCCAGGCCGCCGACAAGCGTCGACGCAGACCCTGGGCCAACAGCAGGCACAACACGCCGATCAGGCTCGCGCCAAAGTGCGAGGCGTCAATCAGGCGGTGGGGAATCAGGAAGCCGATGTTTTCCAGGCGTGAGTCGATCTCCGGCGTAGCGCCGGAAAACAGCAGGACCACGCCGGACAAAAAAACCAGTACGGCCAGCACCGGCGCTGCCAGGCCCGAAGCCACGCGCAGACTCTGCTGGGTCTGGAACAGGCGCTGGGCCTCGTTGATCAACAGGAACACACAGGCGATCAGCAGCGGCAGCACCACATAGATCATGCGATACAGCAGCAGGGCGGCGGCCAATGGCGCGGCACCGAGTTTGTCGGCAAAGGCCGCGAGCAGGATCGCCTCGAACACCCCGACGCCACCCGGCACATGGCTGAGTACGCCGGCGGCCAGCGCCAGCAGGTACACCAGCAGGAACGGGCCGAAGGGTGGCGCTTCCGGTAGCAGCATATAAAGGACGGTGGCGGCAGCGGCGACGTCCAGGGCGGTGATGATCAGTTGCAGGAGCGTCAGGCGCCGACCGGGCAGGCGCAGGGTGCGACGGCCAATCTTGACCAGCAGGTTGTCCGGGTAGGGTTGTTCTGGCAGGCGCCAGCGATAAATACCGATGCACAGCGCGGCCGACAGCAGCAACACGGCACCGGAGATAGCGCCGAGCAAGCCTTGCGACACATGCAGGGCAGCGGAAGCGGCGGGCAAGTTGCTTAAGGTGGCCAATGCAGCCAGCGGCGGCAGGGCGCAGCCCAGTGCGAGGCTGGCGAACACGGTCATGTGGGCGACTTCCGAAGCCCCGATGCCATGGCGCGCATATAAACGGTAACGCACCGAACCGCCCGAGAGCATCGACAGGCCAATGGCGTTGCCGATGGCAAAGGCGGTAAAACCGCCGAGGGCGAGGGTCTTGGCGGGCAGTTTCACCCCGGCATAGCGCGCGCCGGAAAACTCATAGCCCAATAGAATGATGAAACCGCTGATGGCGGCAGCTAACGCGCCCAGCAAGGCCGGCTTGGGCACTTCCAGGATCGAGTCGTGGAGGGCGTAGAGATCCAGTTCCAGCAGCAGGTGTCGGCAGGCGATCAGGGCGATTGCGAACAGCAGCAGCGTCACGGCCAGCCCGATGGGTTGCCGATACTTGCTTAACAGATCCAGCCAGCGCAAACGGGTGGGAGTGATCGGTTGTGTCGCTGTGACGGAGTCTTGTGGTTCAGACGAGTTGGCGCGCATCAATCACCTCGTGGATTGTGCGCGACAGGATGGGGGTATCCAGCCAAGTTACCAATCCCTATGGACAAAATAATTACAAATATTAACGCGGATCACCGGATGCGGCGACTGCGGCCATTGGTCGTAGAAGGATTAAGCCTAGCGTGCGATGAAATGGACTCCACGAACCGTCTACGGTTTCATGAAAGATGCCATGCCATTGTTTCAGAAGAACTTTTTTTGCCGGATACAAAAAAGGCCACTCTTTCGAGTAGCCTTTTTTGATGTTTGGTTGCGGGAGCCGGATTTGAACCGACGACCTTCGGGTTATGAGCCCGACGAGCTACCAGACTGCTCCATCCCGCGTCTGTGGGCGGCATTCTACAGCCAAGCGGCGGGGTGTCAACCGTTAATGGGCCGATGGGTCAAATAAGTGTGAATTGACCGTTGAATCTCGACTATGTGGAGTAAGTGCGCGTAAGGGAAAGGCTTTTTGTCGGACAATCGTCTCGACCTAAAACAGGCCGGTACAAGAAAAGGCTTACCGCAAGGTCGCAACGGACTGACGGAACAGCAGCAAACTCGCCGCGAGAAACGTCACGCCCATCACCAGGACCGTAACGAACTCTTTCCAGACGATATCGAGGCCCGCGCCTCGATACACGATCGCCTGCATGAAGCTCACATAGTGCCGCGACGGGAAAAACCACGTTACGTACTGGACCCATTGCGGCTGGCTCTCGATCGGCGACATGCCGCCCGACAGCATCATCATCGGCATGACGGCCATCATCATCAGCAGGGCAAATTGCGCCATGGTGCGGGCGAGGGTGCCGAGGAAGATGCCGATCGCTGCCGTGGCGAAGATATAGATGAGGGTGCCGAGCAGCAGGACACCGCGCGAGCCGGCAATCGGAACGTCGAGGAGACCCTCGACCACGAATAACAGCGAGCAGATGAAGCCGACGAAGATCACCAACCCGCTCGACCATACTTTGGCGAGCGCTATCTCGAAGGCCGTCAACGGCATCACCAGCAGGTGCTCGATCGTGCCGTGCTCCCGCTCGCGCAAGAGCGCCGCGCCGGTCAGGATAATGATCAGCATCGACAACTGATCGGCAAGGCCGACGATCGCGCGGAACCAGGATTGCGTGCCGTTGGCATTGAACGCGCGGCGGATGACGAGATCCGAGGAGAGCCCGGTGGTTTGCGCCATCTCCTGTCGGTAGCGCGTGACCTCTTCGCTCACCATGTTCTGGATATAGCCCGACCCCAATGACGCTTGCTGGACTGCGGTGGCGTCCGCGTTGACCTGGACTTCAATGTCGCGCCCCTTGCGCACATCCGCTTCAAAGCGCGGAGGAATGACGACGACGAGGGTGTAAAGACCGTTGTCCATGCCGCGATCGATGTCGGCGGCGCTGATCATTTTGGCCGCCTGGAAGTACGGGGGATAGAACAGCCCGGCAATCGATCGCGACAGGCTGGAGTGGTCCTCGTCGACGATCGCCACGGAGGCATTGTTGACGGTCTCGCCGGCTCCGGTCGACTGCATATAAATGCTGAGGCCGAAGGAATAGATGATGAAGAGGATCATCATCAGGTCCTTCGAGAGGGTGCGCAGATCTTTGATGCCGAGCCAGAAAATGTTGGAGAGACTCTGCATCTTATTTCTCCTGTTTGCGCAGGAGCAGCGCGGACAGCAATAAGAAGGCCGGGCAAAACAGGGTCAGCGCGAGCAGATCGTTAACCATGTCGGTGAAGCCAAGTCCCTTGGTGAACGCACCGACACTCATGTGCATGTAATAGCTCGTCGGCCAGAGGTACCCCATGAGGCGAGCGCCGCCCTCAAGCGTCGAGACGGGTTGCATCATGCCGGAGAACTGCATGGTCGGCAGCATCGACAGCACCGCTCCGGCGAACACCGCTGCGACCTGGCTCGAGGTGAAGGTCGAGATGAACAGCCCGTAACCGGTGGCCGCCGCCACATAGAACAGCGCGCCCAGGGTCAGTGCGAGACCGTCGCCCTTCAGCGGAACATCGAAGATGAATAGCACGGTCGCGGTCATGATGAAGAAATTGATCATGCCGACGCCAATATAGGGCAGTTGCTTGCCGACCAGGAACTCCAGGCGCGTCGTGGGTGTGGCATAGAAGTTCGTGATCGTGCCGATCTCCTTTTCGCGGGCAACGCTGACCGCTGTGAGAATGGCGAGAAACATCATGAGCAACATCGCCGGCACGGCCGGCCCGATCGCATAGATGCTCTCGGCCGTCGGGTTGTAACGGTTGCGGATCACGATGCTGGTCGTCGGTTTCGTGCTCGCTACGTCGCTGGACTGCCGTTTTCTCTCTTCGGCGAAGAGATTGTGCGCCGATTCCACGTAACCCTCGATGGTCGCGGCGCGCGAGGTGTTGGCGCCGTCGATCCAGGCCGACACCTGCCAATCCGAGTCGCGCTTTACCAAGCGCCCGAAGCCAGGTGGAATTTCGAGGGCCAGTGTGATGTCGTTCGACTTCAGGCGCCTTTGCATTTCGTCGACGCTGTGGATCGGCGTCTTTTCGATGAAGTATCGAGAGCTCGAGTAATTGGCGAGATAGGCTCTGCTCTCCGGCGTGTCGTCGTGGTCGAAGGCCGCATAGGTGAGATTGGTCACATCGCTGGAGACGCCGAAACCGAAGATCAACAGCATGATGAGGGAGCCAAGGAAAGCGAAGGCAAGCCGCACCGGATCGCGTACAAGCGACAACGTCTCGCACTTGGCAAAGGCGAGCAGGCGGCGCAGCGGCATGAAGGTCGAGCGGCTGGGCGACAACGCCGCCGCATCCTGCCGGGTCTGCGCTTCGGCATCGGCCACGGGGGGCGCGGGCGTAGACGGCTCGGCAGCCTCGATATAGGCGATGAACGCCTCTTCGAGGTTCGCGCTGCCCTTGGAGGTAATGACGTTTTGCGGCGTGTCGCAGACGAGGACACGACCCGCATGCATCAATGAGATGCGGTCGCAGCGCATGGCCTCGCTCATGAAATGCGTGGAGACGAAGATCGTGACATTGCGGGTTCGCGAGAGGTCGCCGAGCAAGCGCCAGAACTCATCGCGTGCCAACGGATCGACGCCCGAAGTGGGCTCGTCAAGGATCAGCAACTCGGGGTCGTGCACGATCCCCACGGCCAGTGAGAGGCGCTGGCGCACACCGAGCGGCAGCGAGTTCGCTTCGGTGTCGGCATAGTCGACAAGGCCGACATCGACCATGAGCTGGGCGATACGCGCGTTAGCCTGGTCCGGGGCCAGATGAAAAAGGCGCGCATGCAGACGCAGGTTTTGCCGCACGGTGAGTTCGCCATAGAGCGAGAACGATTGCGACATGAAGCCGACGCGCTGGCGGACCGACAGGTCGTTGGCATCGACAGGTTTTCCGCACACCTCGGCCTCCCCCTCGCTCGGTGCCAGTAGTCCGGTCAGCATCTTCATGGTCGTGGTCTTGCCGCTGCCGTTCGAACCGAGGAAGCCGAAGATTTCTCCGCGCTCGATGGCGAAGCTGACGTTATCGACTGCAGTGAAGCTGCCGAAGCGGCGCGTCAGATTCTTCGCGACAATGACCGGCGCCTCGCTGCCTGGTTGGCGTGGCGGAATGACGAAGCGCTGCGCCGTCGATTTTTGCCCCGGCTGCAGGGCGGCAAACACCGCTTCCATGTCTTGCTGGCCGGTCTTCGTGCGCAGCTCGTCCGTAGTGCCGCAGGCAAGCACGCGTGCGTGATCCATCGCGATGAGCCAATCGCATTGGCTCGCCTCGTCCATATAAGCGGTGGAAATGACGACACTCATCGTCGGACGCTCGCGCCGCAGTTCGCTGATCAGGTCCCAGAACTGTCGGCGCGACAACGGATCGACGCCGGTCGTCGGCTCATCGAGAATGAGCAGGTCGGGGTCGTGAATGAGCGCGCAGCACAGGCCGAGCTTTTGCTTCATGCCGCCCGACAGCTTTCCGGCAGGTCGATCGAGAAACGGCAGCAAGCCGATCGCGGCCGCCAGACGCCGTGTGCGTGCTTCACGTTCCGACGCGGACAGGCCGAAGAGGGTGGCGAAGAAGGCCAGGTTCTCGCGGACGCTGATTTCCTGATAGAGGTTTTTACCGAGCCCTTGCGGCATATAGGCAATGCGTGTGCAGACGGAGCGGCGATGCCGGGCATTGCTCATGCTGCCGCCGAGGACCTCGACTGATCCGGTCTGCATCTTCCGCGCGCCGGCGATCAGGCCGAGCAGCGTGGACTTGCCGGCGGCGTCAGGGCCGATGATGCCCGTCATCTGGCCGCTTGGCAGTGCGAGCGAGACATTGTCGAGCGCTAGAACCTTGCCATAGGCATGAGTCGCGTTGGAAACCTCGGCGATCAGCGCTGCGCGAGCCTCCATTGTCAATCCTCGGCATCAACAGGATCGGCCTGAATGCGCTTTTGCAGGGTGTCCGGCCAATTGGGCGGGTTCGGATCGAGGCGCACATAGCCGATGCCGCGGGTCCCCGTTTTCACTTGGTTGAGGTGGCGCGCGATGAGGCTTGGCGGGATGCGCAGCTTGACCCGGAACATCAGCTTGTCGCGTTCGCTGCGCGTCTCGACCTGCTTGGGGGTGAACTGCGCGTCCGGCGACACGAAACTTACTTTGGCCGGGACGGCGAAGTCGGCGCCGTCGAACACAATTCGCGCGGCCGACCCGATCGTTACGCGCATGGCCTGTTCGGAGGGGAGATAAATCTCCATGTAGATTTCGGACAGGTCGATGATCGTCAGCACCTTTCCGCCCGCCGAAACGACTTCCCCGGGGTTGACGAGACGATACAGAACGCGCCCCTGCACGGGCGCCACCAGAATGGTGTCGGCGATCTGGGCGTCGGTCTGATTAACCAGGGCTTGTGCGGCGACGACCGAACGCTCGCGCGCGGTCACGGTCCGCTGCGCGGCGTCGAGAACGGCGCGCGCAGAATCGCGTTCGCCCTGCGCCTCATCGCGGTTGTCCTCACTGATCGCCCCGGTGACGATCAGCTTGAGGGCGCGGCGCAGCTTTGCTTCCTTGAGGGTCAGTTCTGCCTGCCGTTGCACGACCGTCGCCTTTGCCTCAAGCATCGAGGCCTCCTCGGAAGCCACGTCGGCGGCATATTTGGCGCGTTGCGCTTGCAACTCCGTGGTATCGAGGCGGGCGAGCACCTGGCCTTCGGTGACGAGGTCACCTTCCCGGGCCAGCACCTCGCGCACGCGTCCGGCCAACTTCGCGGCGATGTCGATTTGGTCGGATTCGATGCGGCCGTTCCCGGAGACAATGCCCTCGGGCAACTTGCCTTGCTGGCTTTGCCACCAGTACCAGGCGCCACCGGCGCCGGCTGCCAAGACGATGACAAGGATCAGAACAATCCTTGTGACACGCCGCCAAGACCACTTTGCATCGTTACTCGGGCTGGCCGTCATGATCCGATCCTTAAACGTGGGGGCGTGAGGGTCGATTGAGGCGCACACATGCACCTGTCGGGCGGCGAGACGCAAACGTGATCACGTTGTTGCGTGTGAATACCGGCGTTTGCCCATCGTGGTAGACGTTACCAATCGAGGGCTGCACATAACGTTGATCTTTATCAAACAATCGAGCTGAAACCGGGCGCGGCCATCGCCCTCAGTCTTCAGTCGTTAAAGTCGACACAAACGAAAACACCGCCGCGACGGTGAGGTCGTGGCGGTGTTTGACGTGTACTTAAAACTGGTTGCGGGAGCCGGATTTGAACCGACGACCTTCGGGTTATGAGCCCGACGAGCTACCAGACTGCTCCATCCCGCGTCTGTGTGTCGGCATTCTACAGCGGAACGCAGGGGTGTCAACCTATGAATCGAAGAAAAGCGCTTGTGGTTCAATCGCTTACCTCTCCATCACGGTTTGGGAAAGGGCTACGGGCCAGTCGGGCCGAGGCTTTCAGCTCTATTGGTAGGCTGATTTCGATTGAGAAAATAAATCTACCTGGGCTATTTCCTACCGCTTGCGCGGAAGATTCAAACTACTGGTGCTATATACAGGTGTGAGTGCGATACTGACCGCCCGTTGGATTGCACTCCCTTCTATATATGACGCAGCGCAAAATCATCCATGTCGACTGTGATTGCTTCTACGCCGCCATCGAGATGCGCGATAACCCGAGCCTGGCACAAAAGCCCCTGGCGGTGGGCGGTTCGGCGGATCGGCGCGGCGTGATTGCCACCTGTAACTACGAAGCGCGGGCCTACGGGGTGCGTTCGGCCATGTCGTCGCGTCATGCCTTGAAGCTCTGCCCGGACCTGACCATCGTCAAGCCGCGCATGGATGCCTATAAGGAAGCGTCGAAGGAAATCCAGAGCATCTTTCGCGACTACACCGACCTGATCGAGCCGCTCTCCCTGGATGAGGCCTACCTGGATGTTTCCGACAGCCCGCATTTTGGCGGCAGCGCCACGCGTATCGCCCAGGACATCCGGCGCCGGGTCTCCAATCAATTGCACATCACCGTGTCCGCCGGTGTGGCGCCCAACAAGTTTCTGGCCAAGATCGCCAGTGACTGGAAGAAACCCAACGGCTTGTTTGTGATCACGCCGGACCAGGTCGAAGACTTTGTGTCGATACTGCCGGTAAAAAAACTGCACGGCGTGGGCAAGGTGACCGCAGAGAAGCTGGCGCGCATGGGGATCGAAGACTGCCTGCAATTGCGCGAATGGAACAAGCTGGCGCTGGTGCGCGAATTCGGCAGTTTTGGCGAGCGGCTGTGGAGTCTGGCCCGTGGGATAGATGAGCGCGAGGTGCAGAACGACAGTCGTCGGCAATCGATCAGTGTGGAAAATACCTACGATGTGGACCTGCCAGATCTTTCAAGTTGCCTGGCGAAACTGCCTGAACTGATGGAAACCCTGGCTGGACGCATCGCGCGCATCGACAGCAGTTACCGCGCGGGGAAGCCGTTCGTGAAGGTGAAGTTTCATGACTTTACCCAGACGACCCTGGAGCAGGCGGGGGCAGGGCGGGACCTGGAAAGTTATCAACAGCTGATGACCCAGGCGTTCAATCGCGGTGGCAAGCCGGTGCGGTTGCTGGGGATTGGGGTGCGGTTGCTCGACTTGAGCAGCGGTAACGAACAGCTCGAGCTGTTGTGGTAGAACCCGGAAACAAAAATGTGGGAGGGGGCAAGCCCCCTCCCACATTTAGATCTACAGCGTTTTCGAGGGCTCAGCGCGCGCCAGGATCTGCGACGAGTCGCCCCGCATCCTTGGTCAGCGCTTGCAGGAATTCCTGCTGCAACTCTGGATCATTGCGGGTCAGTTCGATCAGGCTCTGTTCCAGTTCGCTGGCTTCTTCCTCCAGGCCCAGCTCCGACAGGCGCTTGACGCGGTGGACCCACTGGCTGACTTCGTCGTCTTCCAGGTCGTCGTAGATCAGGCCGTGGGCTTCCAGCAACTTGCCGCGCAGTGTGTGGCTCACCGCCAGGGTCGAGTCCGAATGCACGTCGTCCTGGCTATCTTCCACGCTGATCTTCAAGGTGCTGATGCGGTTCAGATCCTGCTCGGCGAACGGGCTGTCCAACAGGTTCAGGCGCAGTACGCCGTTGCGGTCGGTGGTCAGTTCATACACTTGCTTGCCCGCGGTGACCTGTACCGGGCGTTCGCTCCAGGGCAGGCTCGAATACTCCACACGCTTGTCGCGCTGGACTTCATCGATCCCCGCCAGGTTCTGTTGCGCGCGCCCATGGGATTGCACGTTCATGAACGGGTTGAGGCCGTCGATGCCGTAGCTCAGCCAATCGTGCGTCATGCTGGTCGGCAGGTTGCCGAGGGCGAAGATATTCGCCACGTTGGCGCCCGCGCCTGCCACCAACGCGACCGCGCCCAGCGGCAGCTCATAGAGTTTGCGCCAGGGCTGGTAGGGGGTGTAGCGGTCGTAACGACGGGTGACTTCGAATTCGGTGACCTCAAAGGTCTTTTGCTCGTGAATGCGAACCCGGCGTTGCGGCAGCTCCAGCACTTTGGGTTCGCCTACATCGATCTGCAGGCTGTGGTCGAGCAATTTACGCTCGACCCGCTCCTCGTGCTCACTGCGTTGCGACATCTGGTTGGCGCAGCCGCTGACCAGCAGGGCGCCGCACAAGGCGGCGCCCCCCAGGGCTCTGGTGTTTCGCTTGAACATGACTTCTCTTGATCTGGTTTTCAGCGACGAATACGCGCCTGAAGGAAAGACAGCACGTCAGCCACCGGCAACGGTTGGGCTTCGGCTTCGGTCCGGCTCTTGTATTCCAGATTGCCATCAGCCAGGCCACGGTCGCTGACCACGATCCGGTGCGGGATGCCAATCAGTTCCATGTCGGCGAACTTGATGCCTGGGCTGGTTTTCTTGTCGCGGTCATCCAGCAACACTTCAAAACCGGCGGCCGTCAGTTCGGCATACAGTTTGTCGGTGGCTTCACGGACCTGCTCGGTTTCATAGCGCAGCGGCACCAGGGCGACCTGGAACGGCGCCAGGGCGTCACTCCAGATAATGCCTTTCTCGTCGTTGTTCTGCTCGATGGCAGCGGCAACCACGCGCGATACGCCAATGCCGTAGCAACCCATTTCCAGGGTGATCGGCTTGCCGTTTTCGCCCAGCACTTCGCACTTCATCGCCTTGCTGTACTTGTTGCCCAGCTGGAAGATGTGCCCGACTTCAATGCCGCGCTTGATTTCCAGGGTGCCCTTGCCGTCCGGGCTTGGGTCACCGGCGACCACGTTACGCAGGTCGGCCACGGTCGGCACCGGCAAGTCGCGTTCCCAGTTCACGCCGAAGTAGTGCTTGTCGTCGATGTTCGCGCCGATACCGAAGTCGCTCATCATCTCGACCGAACGGTCGATGATGATCGGCAGCGGCAGGTTCAGCGGGCCCAGGGAACCGGCACCGGCGCCAATGGCGTCGCGCAGTTCGGCATCGGAGGCCATGACCAGCGGGCTGGCCACGCCAGGTTGCTGGGCCGCCTTGATCTCGTTGAGTTCGTGGTCGCCACGGATCACCAGGGCGATCAGCTTGCCGGCTTCCTCGGCGTGAACGATCAGGGTCTTGATGGTCTTTTCAATCGGCAGATTGAATTTTTCCACCAGGGCCGCGATGGTCTTGGTGTCCGGGGTGTCCACCAGGCGCAGCTCTTCAGCCGGCGCTGGACGGGAGGTTTCCCGTGGCACGGCTTCGGCTTTCTCGATGTTCGCCGCGTAGTCGGAACCGTTGCTGAACACGATATCGTCTTCGCCGGACTCGGCCAGTACGTGGAACTCGTGGGAGCCGGCGCCGCCGATGGAACCGTTGTCCGCTTCAACCGGGCGGAATTTCAGGCCCAGGCGCGTGAACACGTTGCAGTAGGCGGTGTGCATGCGGTCGTAGGTGACCTGCAAGGACGCCTGGTCGGCGTGGAACGAATACGCATCCTTCATGATGAACTCGCGGCCGCGCATCAAGCCGAAGCGTGGGCGGATTTCATCACGGAACTTGGTCTGGATCTGATACAGGTTGAGGGGCAGCTGTTTATAGCTGCTCAACTCGTTGCGCATCAGGTCGGTGATCACTTCTTCGTGGGTCGGGCCAGCGCAGAAGTCGCGGCCATGACGGTCCTTGAAGCGCAGCAATTCCGGGCCGTACTCTTCCCAGCGCCCGGATTCCTGCCACAGCTCAGCCGGTTGGGTGCTCGGCATCAACACTTCCAGAGAACCGGCAGCGTTCATTTCTTCGCGAACGATGGCTTCGACCTTGCGCATCACCTTCAGGCCCATGGGCAGCCAGGTGTACAGGCCAGAAGCCAGCTTGCGGATCATACCGGCGCGCAGCATCAGCTGATGGCTGATCACAACCGCGTCGGAAGGCGTTTCTTTCAGTGTGGCGAGCAAATATTGACTGGTACGCATGGTAGGCCGTTGTCGGTTGCTTGGACTTGAAGTGACTTGGGATTGTACGGGCGCAAACTGCCGCCGTACAGGCATCAGGACGCAGAGCTGTTTGTAGGAGCGAGCTTGCTCGCGAAGATCGTCAACGATGACGCGGGAAACCGGGATAAACGCGGTGTCTGTGACTTCTTCGCGGGCAAGCTCGCTACAGCTACAAGGGGAGGCTCTGTCAGTCTTCTGCCGGCGGGTTCAAGCGAATCCGCCGGTTTTCCTGGAACCAATGCAGTGCAATCAGCAGCAACGTCGGCACGCCCAGCATGCAGGTGATCAGGAAGAAGTTGTGATAGCCGAACTTCTCCACCATCACCCCCGAATACCCGCCGATCAGGCGCGGCAGCAACAGCATGATCGAGCTGAGCAACGCGTATTGGGTGGCGGAGAACTTGAGGTTGGTCAGGCTCGACAGGTAGGCGACAAACGCCGAGGTGGCGAGGCCTGAGCTGAAGTTATCCATGGAGATGGTGAAGATCAGCATCTGCAGGTCCGGGCCCATGTCGGCGAGCACCACGAACAGCAGGTTGGTGCCGGCCGAGGCAATGCCGCCGATGAGCAGGATCGGGAGGATGCCGAAGCGCACAATCAACAGGCCACCCATGCCGGCGCCGAGCAGCGTCATGATCAGGCCGAATATCTTGCTGACCCCGGCGATCTGGTCCTTGGTAAAGCCCTGGTCGATATAGAACACGTTGGCCATCACGCCCATCACCGTATCGGACATGCGATAGGTGGCGATCAGCCCGAGCAGCAGCAGCGCCTGCCAGCGGTAGCGCAGAATGAAGTCGTTGACCGGCGTCAGCACCGGCGCCAAGCCTCGGCGGCCCATGGCCGACAGGCACAATGCCGTCAGGGTGATATAGAGGATGGCACGCAGGAAGGCGCGGTCTTCCATCAACAGTTCCCACAGGCTTACGCCGTGGAACAGCACGCTGGCGAAATCGGTGTTGTACAACTGGGTGAACATCGCCGGCACCGACACCAACAGCACAATCAGTACAAACACCGACATCAATTGGTGCATGAAGCTGTAGCGCCCCGCCTGCAACTGGGTCCGCAGTGGCACATTGGGCTCGCGCATAAACAGGGTGGTCAGCAACGCCGGAATCATCAGTGCGCCGAACAGCACATAGGTGCCGGTCCACGCCGAGTGTTTATAGTTGAAACCGGTAGAGCCAAAACCTTCGGCAAAAAACAGCGCGCCGGCCGTGGCCAGCAGGGCGGCGATGCGATAGCCGGACATGTAGCTGGCGGCCAGGGCAGCCTGGCGGCTGTCATCGGCGATTTCCAGGCGATAGGCATCAACCGCAATATCCTGGGTAGCCGAAGCGAAGGCGACGATCACCGCGATAGCGATCAGCCAGGACAAGTGTTTTTGCGGGTCGCAGAACCCCATGCCGATCAATCCGAGGATCACCAGCGATTGGGCCAGTACCAGCCAGGAGCGACGACGTCCGAGTTTGCCGAGCAGCGGCAGGCGCCACTGGTCGAGCAGTGGCGACCACACCCATTTGAAGGCATACGCCAAACCGATCAGGCTCGCATAGCCGATGGTCTCGCGGGCCACACCGGCCTCACGCAACCAGACCGAAAGCGTCGAGAACACCAACATGTAAGGCAAGCCGGCGGCAAAACCGAGCAACAACAGCACTAACGTCGAGGGGCTGGCATAGGCGGCGAGCGCGGCGCGCCAGGTTTTACGGGGCATGGGCTGGAGTCTGCCTCAGATTCACGGAAACAAAGCGCGCACTCTAACCGCTGTGCTCTACCGGGCGCCAGCCATGGCGCTGAATATCCACGCGGTTGTTCAGGATAACGACACCTTCGCTGCGTAAACGCGCACGTTGTTCGTCGCCTGAGGCGCTGCCCACCGGCAGGCTTATCCGACCACCGGCACCCAGCACGCGGTGCCAGGGCAAGCGCGTGTCTTCGGGCAGTTGGCTCAGCGTGCGCCCGACCCAGCGCGCCGCGCGCCCAAGCCCTGCGAGGTGCGCCAGTTCGCCGTAACTCACTACGCAGCCTTTGGGGACTTGCGCCAGCGTCAGGTACAGCGCGGTGCGGCGCATCTCGGCAGGGCTTTGCGGGGCTTCGGCGGGTTGTTTCACGGTGGGGATATCCGTTCAGAGCGTCGGTTGTTTGTAAGAAACGTCTGTAAATATGCAGATGAGAACTGAACTCAACACAATTCCTTGAGTCAGTCCTAGCTATCTAACACGATAACGCCTCTTTTTCGCCAACCCTGAGCCCCCTATCTGCTTATGTTGTCCAGAACCTTGCTGTGCCTTGCTGTTTTCAGCGCCTCCACCCCCTTGCTTGCCGATACGGTCTGGTTAAAGAACGGCGACCGTCTGACCGGCAAGATCAAGGTCTTCGACGGTGGCAAGCTGCTGATCCAGACCGACTACGCTGGGGCTATCCCAGTGGACTGGAAGCAGGTGAAAACCCTGGAGAGTGATCAGGAATTGCTGGTCAAGCAGGATGCCTACACCGGTGAGAAAGCCAAATCCTTGCAGGCGGCGGACGATGGCAAAGTGGTGCTGGCCAATGGCGAGGCGCCCAAGACGGTGGAATTGGCCAGCATCCAGCAGATCATCAAGCCCAAACCGGTGATCGAAGACCTGGTGTGGAAAGGCAACGTCGACATGGCGCTGGACTACAAACGCGCCGAGAAAGACACCAACGACTACGACATCGACTTCAAGACCTCCGCCCGCCATGGCCAATGGCGCCACACCGGGCAGGGCGAGTACAACCGCGAATTCCAGGACGACGTCACCACCACCGACAACTGGGCCCTGGAATATGACCTCGACCGTTTCATCACCGAGCACTGGTTCTGGCAGGGTCGCCTGACCTACAAGCGCGACAAGGTGGAAGACCTGTCGCGCCAGCGCACGGTCGGCACCGGCCCGGGCTACCAGTTCTGGGACGATGAACTCGGCGCATTCTCCCTGGGCTCGCTGGTCAACCGCACCGATTACGAATATTCCGACGGCGGCAAGGACAACTTCTATTCCTTGGCCATGAAGTGGGACTACAACCGCTACCTGATCGGCAAGACGGTTGAGTTCTTCACCTCCGGCGAATTGGGCAAACCTATCGGCGGGCCGGCCGAATACGCCCTGGATGCGGAAATGGGCCTGCGCTACAAGGTCACCGAGTGGGCGTCGCTCAATCTCAAGGCCGAGCGTGACGTGATCAGTGGCGACTCGGAAAGCAGCTTGAGCAAGACCCGCTACACCGCAGGGTTTGGCGTGGCCTGGTAATCGGCCTCAAGCCCGCTGGCAACCTGCGCGGTTATTGATTACCTTGGCTTGAGATCCATTCCCATACGCCATGGGCGACTGAATTCCCGAGGAGTCATACGTTGAGCGCGCACGTTGTCAAAAACGCCCGAGAGCTGTTGCTCAAGGAATACCGTGGGGCTCTCTCCACATTGTCCAAAGCCATGCCCGGCTTTCCCTTTGGTTCGGTCGTGCCGTACTGTCTGGACGAGCAGGGCCGGCCGCTGATCCTGATCAGCCGGATTGCCCAACACACCCATAACTTGCAGAAAGACCCCAAGTGTTCGTTGCTGGTCGGCGAGCGTGAAGCGGATGACGTGCAGGCGGTCGGGCGCTTGACTTACCTGGCCGAAGCCGAGCAATTGCAGGACGCTGCTGCGATTGACGCGGCTGCCGAGCGCTATTACCGCTACTTCCCTGAATCGGCCAACTATCACAAGGCCCACGATTTCGACTTCTGGGTGCTCAAGCCGGTACGTCACCGCTATATCGGCGGCTTTGGCGCGATTCACTGGCTTGACCAGTTGACCCTGGGCAACCCGTTCGCCGGCCCGGCCGAGCGCAGCATGGTTGAGCACATGAACGCCGATCACACCAAGGCCATCGCCCATTACGTCGAGTTGGCCGGCTTGCCCACCCACGAACCGGCGCAATTGGCCGGGATCGACAGCGAAGGCATGCACCTGCGCATCGGCCATGCGCTGCACTGGTTGCCGTTCGCTGAATCTTGCAACACGCCGACACAAGTGCGCGAGGCCCTGGTTTCATTGGCTCATGCTGCGGTCTGGCCGAAAAAAAGCGCCGCTGAAGCTTGAATTCACGAAATGGCGACGTCATCTAAGGTGGACTGGCAAGGCAATCTTGCGTTGAGGAAACCATTTGATGCGCCCTTTTTTATTGCTCTTTCTGCTGTTCCCGGTGTTGGAGCTGTTCGTATTCGTAAAAGTCAGTGGTGCGATCGGGTTTTTCCCGGCGCTGCTGCTGATCATTCTCGGCTCGATGCTCGGCGTTCTGGTGCTGCGCGTCGCCGGTCTGGCCACGGCGTTGCGTGCCCGTGAAAGCCTGAATCGCGGTGAATTGCCGGCACAAACCATGCTCGAAGGCCTGATGATGGCCCTGGCCGGAGGCCTGTTGATCCTGCCAGGCTTTATCAGCGATGTGCTCGGCCTGGTCATGTTGCTGCCCTTCACCCGCAAGCTGCTGGCGGGCAAAATGCGCCAGCGTGCCGAAGAGGCTGCGATTCGCCAGCGCGCGTTCGCCGACGACCTGCAACCCCGTGGCGGCCCGGCTCCGCGCCAGCCGTTGGGACGCGAAGGTGATGTGATCGAAGGTGAGTTCGAGCATCGCGACAGTAAATAACTGCTTCACTGGCACGGCACCTTCGGGTGCCGTGTTGTTTTTATGGGCTGGCAGACGCAAAAAAATTCATCCCCGGCCCCTTGTAATATGCTTATGCGCCCTTATGTAACGGTCACCGCAAGGTTTCTGGTGGCAACACCAGACAGACTTCCGCGTTTCGCCCTGCGAACCGCGACCGGCACCGCCGGATTAAACCTGCCGGTACTGACACCGGCCGATGAAAAACACAATTAGGAGAGATCGACAATGAGCAAGCTTCGTCCTCTGCACGACCGCGTCGTTATCCGTCGCAGCGAAGAAGAAAAGAAAACCGCTGGCGGTATCGTTCTGCCAGGTTCGGCTGCTGAAAAAGCCAACCACGGTGTGATCGTCGCTGCAGGCCCAGGCAAGACTCTGGAAAACGGTGAAGTACGTGCGCTGGCCGTTAAAGTCGGTGACAAGGTTGTATTCGGTCCTTACTCCGGCAGCAACACTGTGAAAGTCGACGGCGAAGACCTGCTGGTCATGGCTGAGAACGAGATTCTCGCTGTACTGGAAGGCTGATTTCCCCGCCCATTTTCCCGTTACTACAAAGTATTTAAGGAATATCGATCATGGCTGCTAAAGAAGTTAAATTCGGCGATTCCGCCCGCAAGAAAATGCTCACCGGTGTCAACATCCTGGCTGACGCAGTAAAAGCGACCCTGGGCCCGAAAGGCCGTAACGTGATCATCGAGAAGAGCTTCGGCGCTCCGACCATCACCAAGGACGGCGTTTCCGTAGCCAAAGAAATCGAACTGGAAGACCGTTTCGAAAACATGGGCGCGCAGCTGGTCAAAGACGTTGCCTCCCGTGCCAACGATGACGCAGGCGACGGCACCACCACCGCTACCGTTCTGGCTCAGGCAATCGTCAACGAAGGCTACAAAGCCGTCGCTGCCGGCATGAACCCGATGGACCTCAAGCGCGGCATCGACAAGGCGACCATCGCCATCGTCGCTGAGCTGAAAAACCTGTCCAAGCCATGCGCTGACACCAAGGCTATCGCTCAGGTAGGCACCATCTCCGCCAACTCCGACAACTCCATCGGCGACATCATTGCCGAAGCCATGGAAAAAGTCGGTAAAGAAGGCGTGATCACCGTTGAAGAAGGCACTGGCCTGGAAAACGAACTGTCGGTTGTAGAAGGCATGCAGTTCGACCGTGGCTACCTGTCCCCGTACTTCGTCAACAAGCCGGAAACCATGGTTGCCGAGCTGGAAAACCCGCTGATCCTGCTGGTCGACAAAAAGATCTCCAACATCCGCGAAATGCTGCCGGTGCTGGAAGCTGTTGCCAAAGCCGGTCGCCCACTGCTGATCGTTTCCGAAGACGTTGAAGGCGAAGCCCTGGCGACTCTGGTTGTGAACAACATGCGTGGCATCGTCAAAGTTGCAGCCGTCAAGGCTCCAGGCTTCGGCGACCGTCGCAAGGCCATGCTGCAGGACATCGCCGTTCTGACCGGCGGTACCGTTATCTCCGAAGAGATCGGCCTGAGCCTGGAAAGCGCCACCCTGGAAAACCTGGGCAGCGCCAAGCGTGTGACCATCTCCAAGGAAAACACCATCGTCGTCGACGGTGCTGGCGTAGAGGTCGACATTCAGGCGCGCATCACTCAGATCCGTGCCCAGGTTGCCGAAACTTCCTCGGACTACGACCGTGAAAAACTGCAAGAGCGTCTGGCCAAGCTGTCCGGCGGCGTTGCAGTGATCAAGGTTGGCGCTGGTTCCGAAGTTGAAATGAAAGAGAAGAAAGCCCGCGTTGAAGACGCCCTGCACGCAACCCGTGCAGCCGTTGAAGAAGGCGTGGTACCTGGCGGTGGCGTTGCGCTGATCCGTGCTCTGGAAGCCCTGACCAACCTGACCGGCGACAATGCTGACCAGAACGTGGGTATCGCTGTACTGCGTCGTGCTGTTGAAGCGCCGCTGCGTCAGATCGCTGCCAACTCCGGCGACGAGCCAAGCGTTGTGGTCAACGAAGTCAAGAACGGCAAAGGTAACTACGGTTACAACGCTGCGACTGGCGAGTACGGCGACATGATCGAAATGGGCATCCTGGACCCTACCAAGGTGACTCGTTCCGCGCTGCAAGCAGCTTCCTCCATCGGCGGTCTGATCCTGACCACCGAAGCGGCGATCGCTGATGCACCGAAGAAAGACGGCTCGGCTGGCGGCGGTATGCCAGACATGGGCGGCATGGGTGGCATGGGCGGCATGATGTAAGCCAGCCTTACCCGGCGCCTGAAAAACCCCGCCTGCAGCGATGCAGGCGGGGTTTTTTTATGCGGGCGTGTAAAGGGCGGGCGGTAACTGAAGCGGCTGGCCGGTCTACGTACTCAATGCGCGCACTTCAGACACCCTGACCTTCGAGGGTCGATAAAGTATCAGGCAGTACAGCCCCAGGCAGATCAGCCAACAGAAAATCGCCGTCCACACATTGTGGGAAAAGAAGTGTGCGCCCTGCAGCATGCGGCTCACGGAAAAGACGCCGCCCAGCGCCACGGCGAAGATGAACGCTTTGCGCGCTATCCGCGGCCGCCGATCCCGTAGCGCAAAGAACCAGGCGAACAGCGCGAACCCGGTTGCCGCATGCCCGCCGGGCCAGCAGCGCCCAGGTTTATCGGTGGGCGGGCGGGGGCTCAGCAGTTCGCTGTAGGTTTCCTGGCCACCGAACTCCTTGAGGCTCCACGGGCATTGCACGGCGGTGACGGTTTTCAACGGCGAGACGAACGCCGTGGCCAGCCCCAGGGACAACACCAGGCAGCCCAGTTCGCGGCGGTAAGGCTTGAGCCGCTGGAGGATAAAGGTGCCGGCAAACCCCAGGATGGCCAGCACCGAGAACAGGATGACCAACTGTTTGGCGCGGTCATGCAGGATGTCTTCGAGGAAAAAACTGTAACGCCCGATGAAGCCGCCATCCGCAGCGTTGTAGAACTGCTTGGCGAGGTCCATGTCCAGCGATGTCAGCTCCAGCAAGAGCATCAGGAGCGCAGCGCCGGCGGGTATGCCCAGGCACAGCCAGAAATTGAGAGGTTTGGAAACCGGTACAACAGGGGTGGATTGCATGGTGAACCCTGATAAAAAAGTCCCGTACTTGGCTGTACGGGACGTTTTAGTTAGCGCGTGCTCAATGCCGGGGCCTCTTCCTTAGGGGCCCTCCAGCTCAGCAGTTGTTGTTTGAAATCATAACTGGCGGCCTGGTAGTAGGTGATCGCCCGCTGGATCAGCGGGTCATCGTTGCCGACCCGCAGTTCCTGGCTCTCACCCAGCGCCTCGTTGTGGCGGCGCAGGCCCAGGCGCGGGCTGAGAATCGCCAGGTCTTTGCCGTCGAATAACCCCAGGTGCTGGTAATTACCCACCACGACCCGAGGGGGCAATGGGTTGTCCTGCAACAGGTCGCGGCCAAAGAAGGTCGATTCATAGCTCAGGTTGATCAGGCCCAGCAGGGTTGGCGCCAGATCGATCTGGCTGGCCAGTTGTGCCGATTCCCGTGCGTCGATCAGCTTCGGCGCATAGATGAACAGTGGAATCTGATAGTTGGTAATAGGCAGGTCTTCCTTGCCCGCACTGCCGGCGGTGTGGTCGGCGACGAAGACGAAGATGGTGTTATCGAACCAGGGCTTCTGACGTGCCGCTTCCAGGAATTGGCCGATGGCATGGTCGGTGTACTTCACCGCGCCGTCGCGGCCATTGCCGGATTTGATATCGATGCGCCCTTCCGGATAGGTGTAGGGGCGATGGTTGGACGTGGTCATCAGTTGCAGCAAAAACGGCTGCTGTTTGGCGTAGTCGGCATCGGCCAGCTTCAGGGTCTGTTTGTACAGATCCTCGTCAGCCATACCCCAGGCGTTCTTGAATGAGATTTCCGCCTCGGGCACGCTGCTCTGGTCCACGACGCGATAACCGTTGCCGCTGAAGAACGCGTTCATATTGTCGAAATAGCCACGCCCGCCATACACAAACACGCTGTCGTAACCGATGGCCGTGAGTTGTTGCCCGAGGCTGGCGAAGCCGCTTTCCCGGCCAATACGTTTGACGATAGAGCGTCCCGGCGTCGGTGGGATTGCCAGGGTGATTGCCTCCAGGCCGCGGTCGGTGCGGGTGCCGGTGGCGTAGAAGTTATTGAAGTACAGGCTTTGTTGACGCAAGGCGTCGAGATTCGGCGTGAGGTTGCGCCCGTCGCCATTGCTGCCCATGTATTTGGCGCTGAAACTTTCGATGGTCACCAGCACGATATTGGGTTTGCGCAGCGTGCCCGGGTGGGTGATGGCGCGGCGGATATCCAACGGGTCTTGGCCGATAAAGCGCGCATTGGGCTCGCTGAGTTCGGCGCGCAACTGCTTGGCCACGACCTCGGTCGGCAGGCTCTTGTAGAACTGTGAGTAATCCAGCTCATTGTTACGGAACGCGGCGAAAAACTGATACGGGCCATTGCTCGCCAGTTCGTTCTTGTAGGCGTTGCCGCCTTGGGTGCGCGGGCTGTCCTGGCTGATCAACTGCAGGCTCAGGCCCGCGACGACCAACAGTGCCAAGGCATTCAACAGGCGGTCGCGCGTGGGCGGCAGGGGGGCATTCATGGCGGCATTGAATGGCTTGCGCAGCGCCAGGCTCAACACGATGGCCAGCATCGCCAGCAAACTGAGCAACTTGCCGATGGGGTAGGATTCCAGCAAGTTGTTCAGTACTTCATTGGAGTACACCAGGTAGTCGACGGCGATAAAGTTGAAGCGCACGCCGAACTCATCCCAGAACAGCCATTCGGCCACCGAAGTGAACAACATCGCGAACAGGCTGACAGTGAGTACCGCCTGCAGGAACCAGCGATGGCCACGGCGGCGCCACAGCGCGGGCGGACATAGCAACAGGTACAGTCCCAGAGGAAGCGCGGCATAGGCCAGGAACCCGAGGTCATAAAGCAATCCCACGCCAAACACCGGCAGCAGATTGCCGCCGACTTCATCCAGGTGCGTAATGAGCAGTACGCCGCGGGTGAGCAGGAAAACAACCAACCAGGCACCGGTTACCAACAGCAGATAGCGCATAGGCGCTGTTTTGAGAAACCCCATGTCCAACTTCCTTAGATCGATGGGGGGCGATCTTCGGCCTGGCACTGTAGTCAGTTTGTGAAGCTATAGTGAAAAACTCGTTCAGTGCTCTAATCGGTTGAAATCGTTTATCTGCGCAGCGTTCAGCTCTATCCCTGAGCCCCACTAGGCCTTAAGCTGCGCGAGCCAACACACGGCTGGCACGAAAGTACGGAGACACTGCCCATGCGAATTTTATTGGTTGAAGACAACCGCGATATTCTGGCCAACCTGGCCGATTATCTGGGGCTCAAAGGCTACACCGTGGACTGCGCGCAGGACGGTTTGTCGGGCCTGCACCTGGCCGCCACCGAGCACTACGACCTGATCGTGCTCGACATCATGCTGCCGGGCATCGATGGCTACACCTTGTGCAAGCGCCTGCGTGAAGACGCGCGCCGCGACACGCCGGTGATCATGCTCACCGCCCGCGATCAGTTGGATGACCGGCTGCAGGGCTTCAAGTCCGGTGCCGATGACTACTTGCTCAAGCCGTTTGCCCTGTCGGAACTGGCCGCGCGCATCGAAGCCGTGCTGCGCCGCGCCCAGGGTGGCGGACGCCGTGCCCTGCAGGTGGCCGACCTGCATTACGACCTCGATACCCTGGAAGTCACCCGCGAAGGGCGCCTGCTCAAGCTCAACCCGGTGGGCCTGAAGCTGCTGGCGGTGTTGATGCAGAAAAGTCCCCATGTACTGCGTCGGGAAATTCTCGAAGAAGCGCTATGGGGGGATGATTGTCCCGACAGTGACAGTCTGCGCAGTCACGTCCATCAGTTGCGCCAAGTGATCGATAAACCTTTCGCCAAGCCATTGCTGCAAACGGTACACGGTGTGGGTTACCGCCTGGCCGAGGGTCGTGATGGAGTTTAAGCAAAGCCTTGCCCAGCGGATCATCATCGCCTTTGCCTTGATGAGCGCGTTGGTGGCGGGCGCCTTCGCCATGGGGATCATCGCGACGGTGCATCTGGTGGAAGAGAAGCTGATTTCGGCCGGTTTGGGCGGCGACTTGCAGCGCCTGCTGCTGATGGACAGCGTCGAAGACTGGAGCCACCGACCCGAGCCGGATCAGTTGTTCTATTTCAGCGGCGGGCGCGGGGATTTCGAGCTGCCCAAGGACCTGCGGCACCTGGAACCCGGTTTCCATGAAGTGTTCCGCGAGGCGTTGTCGTACCACGCCATGGTCGAAGTGGTCGCCGGTCGGCGCTATGTGCTGCTGCAAGACCAGAGCGATTTCGAAGAGCGTGAGCGCGTGCTGTTCGCGGTGGTGCTGGTGGGCTTCGTGCTCAGCCTGGCGCTGGCGGTCTTCCTCGGTTGGGTGCTGGCCCGCAAGGTGATGGCACCGGTGGTGCGCCTGGCGCGCCAGGTGCGTCATCGCGACCAGTTGCTCGGCCTGGCGCCGCCCCTGGCGCCGGATTACGCTGCTGATGAAGTGGGCGAGCTGGCCGTGGCCTTCGACGCCACACTGGGCCGTTTGCGCCAGGCGCTGTCCCGCGAGCAGTTGTTTACCAGTGACGTGAGCCACGAATTACGCACGCCGTTGATGGTACTGGCCAGTTCCTGCGAGCTGCTGCTGGAAAACCCGGCCATCGACGAGCGCGGGCGCAACCAGGTGCTGCGCATCGCCAGGGCCTGCGAAGAAATGCGCGAACTGGTGCAGACCTTCCTGATGCTGGCGCGCGCCCAGCACAACGACGCCACCATGTCGCCTCGGGTAACCCTCACGCAGGTGGCGGACGATTTGCTTGGCCTCTGGCGCGAGCCGATCGAGCATAAAGGCCTGCAACTGATCTATCAGCCGGGCAACCCTCTGGATACACGCTACAACACCACCTTCCTGCATGCGGTGATGGGCAACTTGCTGCGTAATGCACTGCATTACACCGAGCAGGGCTTTATCCGGCTCACCCTGGAACCGAGTGGTTTTGTTGTGGAAGACTCCGGCGTCGGCATCCCCGAAGACAAGCGCGAAGCCATGTTCGAACCCTTCGTGCGCGGCAGCGAAAAGCGCGGTGAAGGCCTTGGCCTGGGGTTGTCGCTGGTGCAACGCATCTGCGAGAACCAGGGCTGGAGCGTCAGCTTGAGCACCATGGAGCCCAATGGTTGCCGCTTTCACGTCCAGTTGAGTCAGGTCAAACCCTGACCTTGCGTGCTACCGCTATGCTGGCGTAGATCAGTATAATTTGTCGGGAGTGGCCCGTTGCCACTACTTGTATCTGTAAAGTCTTGAAATGTATGGGAGTGGACAGGACAAGTTTTTCACAACGAGTTGACCTGTTGATCACAGTTCGCAACCTAAGGTTGTAGGCATCAGTAAACGGAGACGTAAGATGCCTACCCCGATCAAGCTCGAATTTTCCGATAAGTACGACGATCAGCATGCGCAGAATTATTTGCTCAAGCATCAGGATAATTTGGCTCGCCGGCTGTCCCACAAACGTGACGAGCAATTGGCACGCGGCGCGTTGGCCATGGCCGGTGAACCCGGCCTGGTCTTGGACTTGCCTTGTGGGGCTGGGCGTTTTTGGCCGCTGCTGGCTGAAAAGCCCAATCGGGTGATTATCGGCGCCGACAATTCGGAGTCGATGTTGAAGGTCGCGACGTTCTCCCAACCGGCGGATGTGGTGAAGCGGGTACGGCCCTTGCGGACATCGGCCTTTGATATCGACCTGCCAGATAACTCGGTCGACAGCATCTTCTGCATGCGCCTGATGCACCACATTGGTGATCCTGAGCACCGGCTGGCGATACTGCGGGAGTTTCATCGCGTTACCCGCGACAGCGTGATTATCTCGTTGTGGGTGGACGGCAACTTCAAGGCCTGGAAACGCAAGCGTGCCGAAGTAAAACGTCGTAAGGAAGGCGAGCAGGAAGGTTACCAAAACCGGTTTGTACTACCGGCGGCTACCGTCGAGGCAGAGTTTGAGCAAGCGGGTTTCCGTGTTCAGGAATCCCTGGATTTCATCCCGCTCTACGCCATGTGGCGGGTGTATGTATTGCGCAAGAGGTAACAGGATGGCAGTTGAGTGCGTAGCAGGCAGTCACGTAGCTCCCGAAGAGCGATTTGATTATTTCTGGCGCCAGCAGGGCGAGTGGGTCGAAGAGCCCAATCGTCGACGCGGCGGAGAGAGTGGTGTGCAGCGTGTGATAGGCCCCAACGGGCGCCTGCTCTACAGCAAGCGTCAGACCGGGCATATCTACCGCAGTTGGCTCCATCCGTTTGGGCGCCCGACCGTGTTGCGCGAACGGGATGCCATCAAGGGCCTGCGCTCGCTGAATGTGCGGGTGCCGGAGATGGTGTTCTGCGAGGCGCGTCGTGATCCGCAACACCAATGGAAGGCATTGTTGGTGACGGCTTCGCTGGACGGTTTCGACGAAATCGAAAATTGGTACGCCGCCGGTGGCCGTGAACAGTACGGTGAGGCGGTCCATGAGCGCCTGCTCAAGGAACTCGCGGCGACGTTGGCGCGCATGCACAAGGGTCGCTGGCAACATGGTTGCCTGTACATCAAGCATATCTTTGTGCGAGTCACGGGTGAGCCCGACTCGGCCAGCGTGGAAGTCGCGCTGCTGGACTTTGAGAAGTGCCGCCAACGTCTCACCGCTTATCGGGCGGCCTCCCACGACATGCTGCAACTGCGCCGCCACTCGTCGTGGAGCGATGGCGACTGGGCAAAACTCAGCTACTTTTACGAGACGGCGTTTGGCAGCGCTATCAAGGGTTTAACCAAATGAAGCTAGAAATAGCTCGAGGTCTGTTTCTGTCTGGGGCGTTGGGCGTTGCTGCCCTGGCCCTGGTTGCATGGGAACAACCTCGGACACAGGTCCTCAGTGCGGTGCAAAGCGGCGGGCAATGCCTGCTGCCGCGCATTGCCAAGGCGAGTGCGACGGTCAAGCCCGATCATGACCTGCTGTTGTTCATGTTCGGGATGTCACGAGGGGTGGGGCCACAAAGTTGAAACGATCGAAACCACCCGAAAAGGGCCTTGTGAAACGAGGCCCTTTTTTTTCGCCTGCGATCTGGCTGTCAGGCGCAGCGCGGGATTAGCCCGAGCGGCTGACCGTCAGATCAGGTGCAGATGGTTATCCCAAAGCCCTGCCGGCAATTCCAACGGTTTTGCGATCAGTTGTTCCTGGCGACAGTCATAGAATCGGCACCGCCCTTGGCCGGATGTCACGACAAACCCGTCTGCTACCGCACCCACACCCGCGCAGTCCGGCAAAGGCCCGTCCAGGCGCAATTTGCCGCTGTCCATGTCCCAGATAAAGAAGCGGTTGCCGCGCGGCGCGGTCAACGCCACCAGGCGCAATTCACTGTGTACCGCGACGCTGGCGGTGTAATGCCCCATGGCCTGCAGTTGCTCATCGGCCACCGGAAATGCCACGAATGGCTGCCCTGGGCGCTTGATTGCGAGCAACTCGGAACGCTCCTGGGACGGCCCCATGAACTGCTGCCCGGTGAGGATGGTGCCATCGCTGGCGATGCCCATATGGCGCACGCTGTTCATCGGCTGGCCGAGGGTTTCCTTGCTGATCAGGCTGCCGTCGCGTTGCATCAGCACCAGGCTCGGCTCCATGGCGTTGAGGTTCATTTCCACGCGGCTTTCAGCCTCGGTGCGGATGCCGCCGTTGGCCACCACCAGGGTTTCGCCGTCGGGCATCCACGACACCTGATGCGGGCCAATGCCATGGGTGGAAATCTCGCCGCTGTGCACCAGCCGCTCGCCTTCGAACCGGTACACCCCGAGCAGGCCACGGCCCGGGTCGGAGGTGTCGTTTTCGGTGGCGTACAGCCAGTCGCCACTGTTGTGAATCACCGCGTGGCCATAGAAGTGTCGGCCAGCATTCGAGGTGATGGTTTGCAGCAGCGCGCCATCACGCAGGTCGATCAGGTAACTCTCGGTGCCCGGGCGACGGGCGACAAACAGCGCGATCGGCAGCGTCGGGTGGTTGATGATGTCGTGGCAGCGCTGACCGACCTGGGTGGCGAACACCCGCTGGCCGTCCAGGCGATAGCCGACAGCATAGTGCTTGCCGTCTGCATCATCGCGCGCCGACAGTAGCAGCGGGCCCTTGTCGTTGTGCTTGAACAACGTCCAGCCGCCCAACGTGAGTGCGCCGAGCAGCGCGCTGCCAATGGCCAAAGCCTGTCGCCTGAGCATCATCAGTCACCGTCGTTGGCGTTAAAGCCCAGTTGGATGCCCAGCGCCTTGGCCAACTCGCCTTCGTGCAGGCGGTGGACGACGTTGAGGCTGTCGTAGAGATCGTTGAGCTGTTGGCGCCCGGCGTCGTCACCCAACAGTTCGTTGAGGGTGCGCTGGTTGCTGGCGAACAGTTTCAGGGACGCGGCGTAGGCGGCGTCGATCTTCTCGGCCAGCGCCTTTTGATCGGACGGCAACAAACCCCGCAGGCCTTTGTTGTCGACGCCGACCCATACCGTCTGGGCCGCAGCGAGGCTGGCTTCCAGGCTTTGCAGGGACGACTGGCTGCGCCACGCATCGGCCTGGAACGGCTGCGGGACGCCCTTGGTCTGGCGACCCATCGGCGTGCCGAGCTTTTTCTTCAGGGTGTCCAGTGCGGTCACTTGCACGCGCAGCAGGTCGGCGATGGCTTCGTGGGAATCAGCGTAACGCTGGTTGGGAAACTTGCTCATCTGCGCGAGCATGCCGTCGGTGCTGTTCCAACTGGCGAGGATCTCTTCGGCCAGGGCTTTCTGGCGCTCGCCGATGGCCATCAGCAGCGGGCAGTACCGGGCTTTCTGCGCGGCGTCGGCGATGTCGGTCTTGGCGTCGTAGAGGATGTATTCATAGGCCGACAGGCCCTGCACCACCACGCTGGACTTGGCCACGGCAGCCGCATCGATCTGCGGCTGGGCGGTGACCAGTTGCTCGACCTGGCGACCCACGAGGTTTTTCTTGTCCGGCCAGAACTGCACCTGCCACGAACGGTTGCCTTCGGCCAACGGGCCGATCAGCAGCGGTTGCAGTTCGGCCCAGGCTTTTTGGGCGTGAAGGAAGTCGGCACGTGCGGTGTCCAGGCTTTCCTTGCCTTGGCAGTACGCCAGGGCGCTGACGGCCAATTGGCGGTCGGCTTCCACCCAGCGGCTGTAGGTCGGCAAGATCACTTGCTTGGCGATGGCTGCCGAGGTCACCGCTTGTGGGTCTTGCGGTGAGCAGGCGCCGAGGGCGAGGGCGGCCAGGCTGGTGAACAACAACTTGGGACGGAACATGTCGAGCTCCCTTTGGTAAGTGGGTCGAAGCTTATAGAGAATTCAGGAACGCCAGCAGCGCAGCGCGCTGTTCGGCATTGAAGGACAACACATGCTGCTGCGCCGCGTGTGCTTCACCGCCATGCCACAGCACGGCTTCCAGCAGGTTGCGGGCGCGGCCGTCATGCAAGAACTGGGTGTGGCCACTGACGGTTTGCGTCAGGCCGATGCCCCACAACGGCGGCGTGCGCCAGTCGCGGCCACTGGCCTTGAATTCGCTGCGGTGATCGGCCAGGCCGTCGCCCATGTCATGCAGCAGCAGATCGCTGTAGGGGCGGATCACCTGGTTGGCCAGTTCAGGTTCGGCGGCGTTGGCAGCCGTGGTGAACGACGGCGTGTGACAGCCCTGGCAACCGGCCTGGTAGAACAGGTTTTTCCCGGCCAGCACCTGGGGCGCGTTGACGTCGCGGCGCACGGGCACCGCCAGGTTGCGGGTGTAGAACAGCACCAGGCGCAGGATGTTATCGCTGACTTCCGGCTCGCCATCGGGGCCGTTGCCGTTGGGCGCCTGCTTGCAGGCGACCTGGACGTCGGTGCAGTCATCGACGGGCCTCAGCGACGTGGTGAGGCCCATATCACCGGAAAAGGCGTGAACGTTTTGTTGATTGAGGTTGGGTTGCCCGGCTTTCCAGCCGAAACGCCCGAGCACGGTTTTCTGCCGGGCATCATCCCAGACCCAATTCGCGCGGCCGACAATGGCTTCCTTGTCGGCGGTCTTCGGGTCGGTGTTGCGCAGGATGTCCGCGTCGGCAATCGCTTCAAGCAGGCCCAGGCCGATCATCGGCGGGGCGATGCGCGCGGAGAAACGTGTGTCCGGATGCATCGGGCCGTAGCCGAGTTGGGTGATCTGCAGGTTGGGCTTGCGCAGTTCGACGACGCTGCCGTCCTTGAACGTGACGTTGACCGGCGTGTAGTCGACCCGCACCTTGCCCTCTGGCGTTACGCCGGGTATGGCCATGTCCTGCAATTGCCCACCGTAGACCGGCTCGGGCACCACGCCGAGGTGCTCGATGAGCTTGGCATACGGCGGCGCATCCGGGATCGACAGGCGCACCAGCATCGACACCGCGTTCTGCGCGTCGGCCAGCGGCGGGTGGCCACGGCCGTCCTTGATATGGCAGTTCTGGCAGGCATTGGTGTTGAACAGCGGCCCCAGCCCATCGCGTGCGGTGGTGGTGGACGGCGCGATCACCCAGGGGCTGCGGAAGAAACTATTTCCGACGCTGAAATCCAGGCGGCGGGTCGGCGACAGGTTGGCCGAGGGCAGGGAAAAGGCATTCTGGTCGCGCTTGTTCACCGTCGTTGCACCGCCGGCCCGCGCTTCTCCCGGATCAGCCTGGGTAAACCGGGGGGCGTCATCGCAGGCAACCAGGCTCATGGCCATCAGTCCTGCAGACAGGCGAAGAAGCGAACGGAACATCGAGTTTCCTGAAAAAAGGCGAAAAACAAGGCCGCAAAGTCTAACAGGGCGGGGCGGTTTGAATAAGAGCAATTATCGTTTGATGGCATGCCGATTCATTCCCGCTAGAATGACCGCACATTTTTCTCTGGAGGTGGCCAATGCAGGCTCTCGACGCTTTGCTCAACCGTGTTTCCGTGCCGCGCCTGCTGGAACCGGCACCGACCCAGGAGCAGCGTGATGTGCTGTTCGCCGCGGCCATGCGTGCGCCCGATCACGGCCAGTTGCGTCCTTGGCGGTTCCTCACCGTGGAAGGCGCGGCCCGTGAGCAGTTGGGCACGTTGCTGGTCGAAGCCGCCCGTGTGCAAGACCCCGACGCCCCGCAGGCCGCCCTCGACAAGGCCCAGAACGGCCCGATGCGCGCGCCGTTGGTGGTGGTGGTGATTGCTCGCCTGCAGGAACATTTCAAGGTGCCGAAATCCGAGCAGTTGCTGGCGGCGGCGTGTGCGGCCCATGGCATCCTGCTGGCGGCCTATGCCCAGGGGATTGGTGCGGTGTGGCGCACCGGGGATTTGTCCTACTCGGCCCATGTGGCCAAGGGGCTGGGACTGAAAGAGGGCGAGGAAGTCATTGGCTTCTTGTACCTGGGCACGCCGCAGAACCCGCCGCGTACTGCGCCGAAAGAGGATGTGGCGGCGTTTGTCACGGCCTGGACCGGCCTGTAGGAGCGAGCTTGCTCGCGAAAAACTCAAGGACACCGCGTTCATCCAGGATGCACGCGTGATCGTTGACGTTCTTCGCGAGCAAGCTCGCTCCTACAGTGTTGTTTACACCCTGAACTGATCCATCAGTTTCATCTGCTGGCTGGCCAGTGCATTGAGTTGGCTGCTGATGGCCGCTGACTCCGTGGCCTGGCCGGTGAGGGTCTCGGTCACGGTGCGGATCGCCGACACGTTGCGGTTGACCTCTTCGGCCACGGCACTCTGTTGTTCGGCGGCGCTGGCGATCTGCAGGTTCATGTCGCTGATCACCGTCACCGCGTCGCTGATCTTGCCCAGCGCCTGCACGGCCTGATGGATCTGCCCGGCGTTGCTCTGGGCCTGCTGCTGGCTGGAATGCATGGTCGCCACCACGCCACGGGTGCCGCTCTGGATGCGTTCGATCACCTGGCGAATTTCCTCCACCGAATCCTGGGTGCGTTTGGCCAGGTTGCGCACTTCGTCGGCCACCACCGCAAACCCGCGGCCGCTTTCCCCGGCGCGTGCCGCTTCGATGGCGGCGTTGAGCGCCAGCAGGTTGGTCTGCTCGGCAATGCTGCGGATCACTTCCAGCACTGAACCGATCTGTTCGCTGTTGACGGCCAGCGCTTCGACTTCGCCCACGGCCTTGCTGACTTCATTGGCGAGTGTGGTGATATCTCGAGTGCTCTGCTCGATGATCGACATGCCTTCACGTGCCGACTGATCGGCCCCGCGCGCCGCGCTGGCGGCGTTGGAGGCGCTGTTGGCGACGTCATGGGCGGTGGCGCTCATTTCGTTGGACGCCGTGGCTACCTGGTCGATCTCGCGAAACTGCACCTGCATGCCTTCGCTGGTCTGGCGCGCAATGGCCGAAGACTGGTCGGCCGTGCCACGGGCCTCGGTGATGCTTTGCTTGATCTGCGCGATGGTCGGTTGCAACTTGTCGAGGAAACGGTTGAACCAGATCACCAGCTCGCCCAGCTCATCTTTCTTGGCATAGGCCAGGCGCTGGGTGAGGTCGCCGTCTCCGCTGGCGATGTCCTTGAGCATGGCGGCCACGCTGTTGATCGGCCGGGTCACGCCGGTGGCGGTCAGCCAGATCAGCAGCAGGCCGAGCAATGCGGCGACGGCCGCCACCAGCAAGGCCTTTAGCGTGCCGTTGGCGTGTGCCTTGTCGAGTACGGCTTGCAGCTTGACGTTATCGGCCAGCAAAACGGCCTTGGACAACTTGATCACCACGCCCCAGGACTTGGCGTCGGCAAGCGGTTTGACCGGGTACACCGCGCGAATGGTGTCGTCCTGTTCGTGAATCGTGCGGTTGTCGCTGGCCAGCAGTTGCACGATGTCTTTGCCTTCGGCACCCAGGGTGTCGATCAGGTTCTTGCCGACCTTGGCCGGTTCGCCACTGTAGGCGGCGATCAAGCCGGTGCTGGAGATAATTCCCAGCTGCGCCGTACCGTTGAACAGGTCTTTCTGCGCGGCATCGGTGGTCGCTTGCAAGGCACCGAGGGCAATGTCGACGCCGATGACGCCGATGACTTTACCGTCCACCAGCAGCGGCAGGGCGATGGTGGTCATCAGCACAAGCTTGCCGGCCACCGTGTCTTCATACGGGTCCAGCAGGCAAGTGCGGCGGGTGTCGCGTGGGCAGGTGTACCAGATGTTGTAGGGCGTGCCGTTGAGGTTAGGGGTGGTCTTGTTCAGGTCCTCTTCGACCAGCATCGTGTTCAAACCTTCGCCGCCGGCGCGGCTCCAGTAGCTGGAGAAACGGCCTTTGTCGTTGGAGGCACGCGCCTTGTCGTCGATAAACTCGCTGTCCTTGCCCTCCAGCCCGTTGGGCTCGAACGCCAGCCAGATCCCCAGCACCTTGCTGTTGCGTTCGAACGCGGTTTTCAGGCTCTGGTTGAGTTCTTCGCGCAGCGCGCCGGGTTCGAGGGACCGCTTGGCGCCCAGGTTGCGCAGGTCTTTGACCTGATCGGCGAGAGCAGTCAGCGCCACCAGGCTGTCGCCGAAGGTTCTCTGCAGTTGCACCGCCTGTTCGGCGGCCTTGGCTTGCAGCAGTTGTTCGACACTGGCGGTGAGCATTCGTGAGCTTGAGTCGCTGACCAACGCGTCGTTCTGCGCGGTGTTGTAAATATTGATGCCGACCACCAGCCCAATCACTCCCAGCAGGCAGAGGCCAGACAGCAGCACGATTTTCAAGCGGATGGAGAGGGTATCGAACATAGCTTCACTCACGGATGGACTTGTTGGTATGCGAGCTGGGCCAAGTCCATTCGGCGCCTTATCCGGAACATCGGCGCAGCCAGGGGTTTCATGAGAGGGAGGCGATGAACGGTAGGAAAACGCCTACATTCCGCGTTATACGGGGCGTGCGAGCCGTTCCGGACGGGACCAGATCCACAGGTTGCCCAGGCTCATTCCGGCGATGGCCAGGTAGATCGGCCAGCCGTGATCGAGCATCACCAGCATCAGGCAGGCGCAGAGCAGCATGCTGGCGGTGGCGCTGATTTTGGCGCGGCGCGCGATGATCTTGCCGTTGCGCCAGTTGAACAGGATCGGCCCGAACAGGCGGTGGTTTTCCAGCCAGGCGCTGAGGCGCGGCGAGCTTTTAGTGGCAGCCCAGGCGGCCAGCAGGATGAATTCGGTGGTGGGCAAACCCGGCACGACAATCGCGACCAACCCGATACCCAGGCTGACGTAGGCCAGCAGGCCGAAGAGGAGCTGGGCGATTTTCGAGGTGGATTGGGGTTTGCCGGTCATGGGTGCGTGCAACGTAGGGATAACAAAAAATCGGCTTGGAATGAGATCTAATTGTGGGAGGGAGAAAGCCCCTCCCACCGATCGCATTTCAATCGAGTATCAGGCCAGTTCAGGGGCTGTAGCGTAAGCCTGTTCGAGCAACACCGTGAAGCGCATAAACGCATTGATCGCGCCTTTTTCCACATCGGCCTCTTCTTCGGCGCTGAATTCCAGGCTGTCGAGGGTGCGGGTGAAGCGCTTCCAGCCTTCGGCACGACCGCCGGCCGGCTCGCCGAGGTGGCGGGCGCCGAAGGTTTCGCTCAGGCCCAGGCCCACGGCACGCTTGATCAGGAACGCGGCGCCCAGCTTGGAGCCTTCGGAGACGAACAACCAGCCCAGGGCTTCGGCTTTGCTTGGGTTCTGCACAGCGCCGGGGACGGGGGCCGGGACGTCGGTGTCCAGGTCGGCCAGGTCCAGCCTGGCGGCGTCGGCGCGGCAGCGTTCGGCCAGGTCGGGAACGATCTTGATCAGGTCGGCATCGTTGTACAGCGCCACCAGTTCCGACTGGAACAGGTACTGCGCCACCACGAAACGCGCGAAGTTGGGCTGGGTTTCAAACGGCGCGTGCGCCTTGACCAGCGCGTCGAGCCGGGTGTGCGGCGCGGTGGTGATCTGGTTCAGGCGCTGGGAGCGCAGGCTTGGGCGTTCTGCGGAAGGAGAAGCGGTCATGAAAAAGTCCTTGAGAAGGGGAGCGCCGTGATGCCCTGGGGCGTGGCTGGGCGGTTAGTAACTAGACGAACAAGAAGACGCGGCACAGTAAAAAATCCTCACCTCATCGCTGATTAATTCCGACGAGGCGAGGCGGGTTGATCAGATGTCCCAGACCACATTGATCGCGAAGTTGCGACCGGGCTGGGTCAGGCGGTCAAGGTTGGCCGGGCCGGTGACACCGGCTTCGCCGACGCTGTCGTAGCTGCGCACGTCATCCCAGTTCCAGTACTTCTTGTCGGTCAGGTTGTAGAGCCCGCCGTTGAGCGTCACGTCCTGGGTGACTTTGTAGAAGGCGGTCAGGTCGACCACACCGAAGCCAGGGGTCTTGAACGGACCGTCGGTGCTGCCGTCGGGAGCGTGGAAGCTGCTGCTGTCGACGCGATCCTGTTTTTTCACCAGCGTCCAGCTCAACAGGCCACCGTAGTTGTCCTGTTCGTAACCCAGGCCGAATACGCCTTTGAGTGGGTTGACGCTGTTCAGTGGCTCGCCGCTGTCGTCGTTGCGCCCGTAGGCGTAGGCAATCGACCCCTGGGTATACAGGCCCTGAGGCGCCCCGAAGGCGTCGAGGTTCAAGCGGCCCTTGGCTTCCGCGCCCTTGATGGTTGCGCGCTTGATATTGACGGCCTGGAACTGTTCGACGGTGCCGCCGACGACCGCGTTGTCTTCGTCGATAAAGTCGCGGTACTTGGTGTAAAACACCGCGATGTCGAAGGAGCCCGCGTCGAACTTGCCGCGAATCCCGGTTTCAATGCCTTTGCTGGTTTCCGGCTTGAGGTCGGGATTGGGCTCGACGGTGTAGCCCAGGTTCAGGTTTTCAAAGCGTCCGTACAGCGCCTTGGCCGAGGGCGTGCGGAAGCCTTCGGCGTATTGGCCAAACACGGTGTAGTGATCGGTCAGGGCGTAAGTCAGGCCGAACTTGGGGGTGACACGGTGCCAGGTTTTTTCCTTGTCGCTCACCGGGTATTGGCCGGTCGGGTTGACGTTGCTGAGGAATTCCTGGGTCAGCTTGGGTTTGAGCCGGGTGTAGTCATAACGCACGCCGGGCAGGAATGTCCATTTGTCCCACGCGATCTGATCCTGGGCAAACAGCGAATAGGTGTTGATGGTTGGGTCCGGGAAGTCGCTGGTCTTCGTCACGCTGTCGCTGGCCGTTGGGCTGGGCGCGCCAATGGCTGTGCAACCGGCGCCGACGGCGAGGCAAGTGGCCGCGCCCTCGCGGGAGCCAGTGACTTTCTGCTGCTTGAGCGTGGTGCCGTAGGTCACTTGGTGATCGGTGTCGCCGAGGCTGAAAGCCTTGTCCAACTGGGCATCGAATATCCACTGCTTTTCTTCGTAAAGCGTGTCGCGGGTGCGCAATACCCGACGGCCCGCCTGGTAGATTTCTGCGGTGGTCTGGTCGGTCTTGGCGATCTGGTAATTGAGGCTGGTCTTGATGCGATCAGCCATGGGCGAGTCGAGGGCGAAGGTATTTTCCAGGCCGAAACGTTCGCGGGTGATGGTGTCGTTGCCCCGTCGGTCACGGTAGAGATTGAAGCCTTGGCCGCCGACGAACGGGCCTCCCACCGCATTCTTCAGGTTGACGTCGCGATCGTCCTTGTACTTCTCGTAAGTCAGGCCCAGACGGTTGTCATCGCCATAATTCCAGCCCAGCTTGGCCAGCACGTTGGTGGTGCGCGCCTCCTCGGGGTTGGCGCCAGTACGGGCCAGGCCGGTGGCGTTGTTGCCGTCGTAGGCTTCGGTTTCATGGCCATTGCGCTGGCTCAGGTGCAGCAAACCGTCGACGTCCTGCACGCGGCCGGCGACGGTGGCGGAGGTCAGCCAGCTCTCATCGGCGGAGCTGTAGCCGGTCTTGAGGCGGGCGCCGACGTCCTGGCCGGGCTTGATGATGTCGTCCGGGTCGAGGGTGAAATAGCTCACCGCCCCGCCGATGGCGCTGCTGCCGTACAGGGCTGACGCCGGGCCGCGCAGGATTTCCACGCGCTTGACGATTTCCGGGTCGACGTAGTTGCGACGGGTCTTGGCATAGGGGCCGTTGAAGAAGTTGTCCGGCACTTCCACGCCATCGACCTGGGTGAGGATGCGGTCGCCGTCGATACCGCGAATGTTGTAGCCCGCGTTGCCGGCGCGGGTGCCGGCGCCACCGACCGAGACGCCGGGTTCGTAGCGCACCAACTCGCGGATGTTGTTGACGTTCTGGCGGTCCAGCGCTTCACGCTCATGCACGCTGACGGTGTTCGGTACGCTGTTGACGTCCTGCTCGTTACGGGTGGCGCTGATGGTCACCTGTTGCAGGTTGAGGACGCTGCCGGCAGCGCGCTTTTCCAGGGCGATGCTGCTGTTGCCGAGTTTGCGGTAGCTCAGGTTGGTCCCCATCAACAGGCGCTCCAGGGCTTTTTCCGGCGACAGCGCACCGCGCACGCCAGGCGACGACACACCCTGGCCCAGCTCCGCCGGCAGGCCGACTTGCCAGCCGGTCACGGCGGTGAAGGCATTGAGTGCCGCAACCAGCGGCTGCTGTTCGATGCTGAAACTGTAGTTGCCCTGGCTGCGGGCGGTGGGTTCGGCGGCGGCGACCATCACCGGCGCACCGGCCAGCAGGATGGCGGCGGTCAGCAAGGACAGCACGGGCGAAGAAGACCGGCGATTGAAACGAGAGGACATCGAAAGCGCTCCGGAGATACGAATCTTATAGTTGCGAACCGATTCAAATGGGAATCAGTTGCATTGACTAAGACGAGACGTACCGTCGAGCGTTATCGAGTAAAAATAATTCTCATTTAGTTCAGGATCACCAGTGCCGGGTATTCAGAGAGCTTGGCCGAGGTGATGTGGGCCAGGGAGCGCACCACGTCCAACGGCTGGTCGAGGCGGTAGTTGCCGGTGACGGCGACGCTGGCGAGTTGCTCGTTGGTGTTGACGATCCAGCCTGGGTAATAGCGGCGCAATTCGGCGAGCACTTCGCTCATCGGGCAGTTTTCGAAAATCAGCCGGCCCTGGACCCAGGCCAGGTCTTTGTTGGCATCGAGTCTGGCGGGTTGGCCGAAACCCTTGGGGCCGATGCGGATGCTTTGCCCGGCGCTCAGGCGCACGCGGGCATCGTCGAAGGTGTTGCTCAGGTCGACATCGCCGCGCTGCACCTGCACCTGGGCTTCGCCATTGAGGTAACGCACGGCGAACGCGGTGTCGCGCACGCTGGCGCGCACGGGGCCGGCGTCGACTTCAAGGGGCAGGCCGCGGTTGGGCGTCACCTCGAAAAACGCTTCGCCCTGGTAGAGGCGGGCGATGCGCTGGTGGTCTTTGATGCTGCTGGAGAACGCCGAATCGGTGTTCAGCAAGACGTTCGAGCCCTCGTCCAATTGCAGGCGCTGGCGTTCACCCACCACGGTGAGGTGGTCGGCTTGCAGGCGTACCGGTAGGTTGCTGAAGCTGAACAGCCCGAGCATCAATACGGCGGCGGTGGCCAGTGGTTTCCAATGCGGCTTGATGCGGCGCCAGGCGTTGGGCTTGCGCGGTGCCGCCAGGGCGACGGCGGCGCTGTGGACGGGCGCGCCAGCCCAGGCCGCCTGGGCTTTGCCGAAGGCCTGGGCGCGCGCCGGATCGCCGGCCAGCCAGGCTTCGAACGCGGCCTGCTGCCCGGGTTGCGGGCACTGCAAGGCGATCAGCCAGTCGAGGGCCTGGTCCATCGCCGGGTTTTGCAACACCTCATGAGCCAGCGCATGGGGGCGCAGTTTATTCGGGTCCGTCACGGTGTGCCTCGGGTCTTCGCCGCGTTCTATTTATCTTTCCTACAGCCTGGATCGACATTTCTGTCGGATGAAGCTTAAGGCTGATCCAGCCGTTCGGCCACACCTACACAGATGGCCATGATCAATTTCAGTTCCTTTTGCACCGTGCTCAAGGACACTTCCAACTGATCGGCAATCTCCTGGTAGCTGCAACCGTGCAGGCGGCTGAGGATGAAGATCTGCTGCTGGCGCGCGCTCAACTGGCCGAGGCTGATGCTCAGGTGCTCAAGCAGTTGCTCGGCCTGGGTCGCATCTTCGGGCGTGCTGATGGGGGCGGCGACACTTTGCAGGACGTCCAGCGGGACATCTTCCTGCAGTGTGCGCGCCTGTATCCTGCGCGAACGCAAGTGATCCAGCGCGAGGTTGCGCGCGGTCTGGTAGACGAAGGGTTCGAGGTGATCGATCGGCCGCTCGCCCAGGGCCCGGGTCACGCGCAGGTAGGTTTCCTGCAACAGGTCCTCGGCGGTGCTGTGGTTGTTCACCATCCGCTGCAAGGTGCGTAGCAGAATCACCCGTTGGGTGAGAAAGACTTGGTTGAAGCGAGATTGGCTCACAGCGATACCGGACCGATTTGCAGTTAATGATAATGCGTATCATCAACGAAAATGGCAAGTGACTGTTTCTCTGGGCCTCGACCGATCAAATGTGGGAGGGAGCTTGCTCCCGATTACGGAATGTCAGTCAACACATGCATGACTGATACACCGCCATCGGGAGCAAGTCGAATCGTCGGACCGCCCCTCCCACAAAAGATTACTCGGCGTTGCAGAGCGCCAGGCAGTTATCCAGCATGCGGTTGGAGAAGCCCCACTCATTGTCGTACCAGGCCAGTACTTTCAGCAGTTTGCCGCTGGACTTGGTGTGGTTGGCGTCGAAGATCGACGACAGCGGGTTGTGGTTGAAGTCACTGGAAACCAGCGGCAGGGTGTTGTAGCCGAGGATTTTCGAGTGCTGGCTGGCTTCCTTGAGCAGCGCGTTGACTTCCTCGGCCGTGGCGTCTTTTTTCAACTGCACGGTGAGGTCCACCAGCGATACGTTGATCACCGGCACCCGCACGGCCATGCCGGTCAGCTTGCCCGCCAGTTCCGGCAGCACCAGGCCGACCGCTTCGGCGGCGCCGGTCTTGCTCGGGATCATGTTCTGGGTGGCCGAGCGCGCGCGGTAGGGGTCGGTGTGGTAGACGTCGGTCAGGTTCTGGTCGTTGGTGTAGGCATGGATAGTGGTCATCAGGCCGCTTTCGATGCCCAGCTCGCGGTGCAGCACTTGGGCCACCGGCGCCAGGCAGTTGGTGGTGCAGGAGGCGTTGGAGATGATCTGGTGGGATTGACGCAAAATGTCATGGTTTACCCCGTAGACCACGGTGGCATCCGCGCCTTTGGCCGGGGCGGAGATGATCACCTTGCGCGCGCCGGCGCTAATATGGGCGGCAGCCTTGGCACGGTCGGTGAACAGGCCGGTGCATTCGAACACCACGTCGATATTGTGCGCAGCCCAGGGCAGGTCGGCCGGGTTGCGAATGGCACTGACGGCGATCCGGTCACCATTGACGGTCAGGCTTTCCTGATCGTGGGCGACCTCTGCATCGAAAGTACCGTGGACGGTGTCATATTTGAGCAGGTGGGCATTGATCGAACTGTCGCCCAGGTCATTGATGGCGACGATCTGCAAATCCTGGCGATAGCCTTGGGTATACAGTGCGCGCAAGACATTGCGGCCGATACGGCCAAAACCATTGATTGCGATTCGAAGAGTCATTGGAAGCTGCCTGTCGTCGATTTGTTGTAAGAATTACAAGATTATTCGCATAAAAATAGAAAACAAGCCTTTTTAATGGCAATATTTTGTTCAATCTACAACGAGTGACCTGAATCAACTGGTCCGATGATCCAAACGACTCCCTGCCATCCCATGTGCTGCGGGCGTTTGATCAGCATAGACGCTCAGGTCGCCACATCCGCTAGCCTGGAGTTCTACACATGCATCCCCGCGTTCTTGAGGTCACCGAACGGCTTATCGCCCGCAGTCGTGCTACCCGCGAGGCTTACCTTGCGCTCATTCGCGGCGCCGCCAGCGACGGCCCGATGCGCGGCAAGCTGCAATGCGCCAACTTTGCCCACGGCGTGGCCGGTTGCGGCACCGAAGATAAAAATAGCCTGCGCATGATGAACGCCGCCAACGTGGCAATTGTTTCGTCATATAACGACATGCTCTCGGCGCACCAGCCGTATGAACATTTCCCTGAACAGATCAAAAAGGCCCTGCGCGAAGTCGGTTCGGTCGGCCAGTTCGCCGGCGGCACGCCGGCCATGTGCGACGGCGTGACCCAGGGCGAACCGGGCATGGAGCTGAGCCTGCTCAGCCGCGAAGTCATTGCCATGTCCACGGCGGTAGCGCTGTCCCACAACATGTTCGATGCGGCGCTGATGCTGGGCATCTGCGACAAGATCGTCCCCGGCCTGATGATGGGCGCCCTGCGCTACGGCCATCTGCCGATGATCTTCGTCCCCGGCGGGCCAATGCCCTCGGGCATCTCCAACAAGCAGAAGGCCGACGTGCGCCAGCGCTACGCCGAAGGCAAGGCCAGCCGCGAAGAGCTGCTGGAATCGGAGATGAAGTCCTACCACAGCCCCGGCACCTGCACCTTCTATGGCACCGCCAATACCAACCAGTTGCTGATGGAAGTGATGGGCCTGCATTTGCCCGGCGCCTCGTTCGTCAACCCGTACACGCCGCTGCGTGACGCGCTGACCCGCGAAGCCGCGCATCAGGTCACGCGTCTGACCAAGGCCAACGGCAACTTCACGCCGATCGGCGAGATCGTCGACGAAAAATCCATCGTCAACGCCATCGTCGCGCTCAACGCCACCGGCGGTTCTACCAACCACACCCTGCACATGCCAGCCATCGCCATGTCGGCGGGTATCATCCTGACCTGGCAGGACATGGCCGACCTCTCCGCAGTGGTGCCGACCCTGTCGCACGTGTATCCAAACGGCAAGGCCGACATCAACCACTTCCAGGCGGCGGGCGGCATGTCGTTCCTGATCCGCGAACTGCTCGAAGCCGGCCTGCTGCACGAAGACGTCAACACCGTGGCCGGCAAGGGCCTGAGCCGCTACACGCAGGAACCGTTCCTGGTCGACGGCGAGCTGATCTGGCGCGACGGCCCGATCGAAAGCCTCGACGAAGCCATCCTGCGCCCCGTGGCCCGTGCGTTCTCGCCGGAAGGTGGTTTGCGCGTGATGGAAGGCAACCTCGGCCGTGGCGTGATGAAAGTCTCCGCCGTGGCCCCCGAGCACCAGATCGTCGAAGCCCCGGCGGTGGTGTTCCAGGACCAGCAGGATCTGGCTGATGCGTTCAAGGCCGGCCAGTTGGAAAAAGACTTTGTCGCGGTGATGCGCTTCCAGGGGCCGCGCTCCAACGGCATGCCCGAATTGCACAAGATGACCCCGTTCCTTGGCGTGTTGCAGGACCGTGGTTTCAACGTGGCGCTGGTGACGGACGGGCGGATGTCCGGCGCCTCGGGTAAGATCCCCGCCGCGATCCATGTCAACCCCGAAGCCCAGAGCGGCGGGCCGCTGGCGCGTGTGCGCGATGGCGATATCATTCGCGTGGATGGCGTCAAAGGCACCTTGGAGCTTAAGGTGGACGCCGCAGAATTTGCAGCGCGCACACCTGCCACGGGCCTGTTGGGCAATAACGTGGGGGCCGGTCGCGAGCTGTTTGCCTTTATGCGCTTGGCCGCAAGCTCCGCAGAGCAGGGCGCCAGCGCCTTTACCTGTGCCTTGGAGACGCTTAAGTGAAACTTGCGCTGGTCGGTGACATCGGCGGTACCAACGCCCGTTTTGCGTTGTGGCGGGATCAGGCACTGCATTCGATCCGGGTGCATGCCACCGCGGATCATAAATGCCCGGAGGACGCGATCAAGGTCTACCTCAAGGAAGAAGGCCTGGCGATCGGCGACATCGGTGCGGTGTGCCTGTCGGTGGCCGGGCCGGTGAGCGGTGATGAATTTAAATTCACCAACAACCACTGGCGCTTGAGTAAGACTGCGTTTTGCAAGACCTTGCAGGTGGATGAACTGCTGCTGGTCAATGACTTCTCGGCCATGGCCCTGGGCATGACCCGCTTGAAGCCCGACGAATTCCGCGTGGTCTGCCCTGGCACGCCGGAACCGTTGCGCCCGGCGGTGGTGATCGGCCCGGGCACCGGCCTGGGCGTCGGCACTTTGCTCGACCTGGGCGGCGGCCGTTGGGCCGCGTTGCCGGGGGAGGGCGGGCATGTCGACCTGCCCCTGAGCAGCCCGCGGGAAGCCCAGCTGTGGCAGCACATTTACACTGAGATCGGCCACGTCAGCGCCGAAAGCGCCTTGAGTGGTGCAGGTTTGCCACGGGTGTATCGGGCGATCTGTGCGGTGGATGGTCACACGCCGGTGCTGGATACGCCGGAAGCGATCACGGCGGCAGGCCTGGCCGGCGACCCGGTCGCGATGGAAGTGTTGAACCAGTTCAGTATCTGGCTGGGCCGCGTAGCCGGTAACAACGTGCTGACCACCGGCGCGCGGGGCGGTGTGTATATCGTCGGCGGGGTGATCCCGCGGTTTGCCGACTTCTTTATCCACAGCGATTTTGCCAAGAGCTTCAGTGACAAAGGCTGCATGAGTGACTACTTCAAGGGCATTCCGGTGTGGCTGGTGACGGCGCCGTATTCCGGGTTGACCGGGGCGGGTGTGGCGCTTGAACAGGCATTCGCCATGTAGGAGCGAGCTTGCTCGCGAAGAATGTTGACGATAACGAAGCGCATCAGGTGATACGCGGCAGCCTCAGGATTTTCGCGAGCAAGCTCGCTCCTACAGCATGGCCATAACAACAAGGAGGACCCCGTGAGCGTATTCAGTAAATCGATTCTCCTCGTCGACGACGACCAGGAAATCCGCGAATTGCTGCAAACCTACCTCAGTCGCGCCGGTTTCCAGGTACGTGGCGTGCCGGACGGTGCGGGGTTCCGTCAGGCGATGGACGAGGCGCCGTGCGACCTGGTCATCCTCGATGTGATGTTGCCGGACGAAGACGGCTTCAGCCTGTGTCGCTGGATTCGCCAGCACCCGCGCCAGGCGCAGGTGCCGATCATCATGCTCACCGCCAGTTCCGACGAAGCCGACCGCGTGATCGGCCTGGAGCTGGGCGCCGACGACTATATCGGCAAGCCTTTCAGCCCCCGCGAGTTGCAGGCGCGGATCAAGGCCCTGTTACGCCGCTGCCAGTTCGGCCAGGAGCGCAGCGGCAATGGCGAGGTGTTGGCGTTCGATGAATGGCGCCTGGATACGATCAGCCACCGACTGTTTCACGTCGACGGTGAAGAGGTGATCCTCTCCGGTGCCGACTTTGCCCTGCTCAAGCTGTTTCTCGACCACCCGCAACAAATCCTCGACCGCGACACCATCGGCAACGCCACCCGTGGCCGCGACCTGATGCCGCTCGATCGGATCGTCGACATGGCCGTCAGCCGCCTGCGCCAACGCCTGCGCGACACGGAAAAACCGCCGAGGCTGATCCGCACCGTGCGCGGCAGCGGTTATCAACTGGCAGCCAGCGTGGTTGCCGGCAATGCCCATTGAACACCTGAGCGAACGGCGCCGCCGCTTCCCGGTGCCGCGCTCGCTGCTGGGGCGCATGCTGCTGCTGACCTTGCTCGCGGTGCTGTTCGCCCAGGCGCTGTCCAGCGTGATCTGGGTTTCGCAATTGCGCGCCACCCAGCTCGAAGGCCTGGTCACCAGCGCCCGTAGCCTGGCGCATTCGATGACGGCCAGCGTGAGCTATTTCCGTTCGCTGCCGGTGGCTTATCGCCCGTTGGTTCTCGACCAATTGCGCAGCATGGGCGGCACACGTTTTGTGGTGACGCTCAATGACCGCCCGCTGGACATGGCGATCTTGCCGCAGACCCCGCGCAAGCAAGCGGTGCTCAAAGCGGTCGATGAAGTGCTGCGCCAGACCTTGGGCGCCGATGTGCATATCTCGGTGGAGTTCGTCAGTGCCGAAGACCTGCGCATCTTCAATGCCGGATTGAAACTCGATGAGCTGCCACGCTCCTGGGCGCATTACGCGTTGACCCTGGAGCCGGTGAACCCGCCGGTGCTGGTCACCCAGATCCAACTCGCTCCCGGCGAATGGCTGTACATCGCCTCGCTGTTGCCCGAGCCGTACACCAGCCTCGAAGAGCAAGGTCTGCCGTCGCAGCAAGTGTGGTTTATCGTGCTGACCAGCGGCTTTTTGCTGCTGTTCATCGGCCTGTTGGTCCACTGGCAGAGCCGGCCGCTCAAGCGCCTGGCGCGGGCAGCGCGGGACATGTCGCTGGGCGCCGACGTGGAGCCGGTGGCCGAAGGCGGCGGCAGTGAAGTGGTGGAAGTGGGGCGCGCCTTCAATGCCATGCGCGAACGCATCAGCCGTTACCTCACCGAACGCAGCCAGTTGTTCAGTGCAATTTCCCACGACTTGCGCACACCGATCACACGCCTGCGCCTACGGGTTGAATTGCTCGAAGATGAAAACCTGCAAACCAAATTCGGCCGCGACCTGGATGAGTTGGAGTTGCTGGTCAAAGGCGCGCTGCAGTGCGTGAAAGACACCGACATTCACGAAAATATCGAACCGGTCGACCTCAACCATGTGCTCGACTGCCTGGTGGAGCCGTACCTGGCGCCCAACGGCAACGGCCGCGTGACCCAGCATGGGCGCGCGTTGGCGCCGTATCCGGGCAAGCCGCTGGCGCTCAAGCGCTGCATCGGCAACCTGATTGACAACGCATTGAAGTACGGGCAGAACGCCCATTTGCATATCGAGGACGATGGCGCGGAGTTCATCCTGCACGTCGACGACGAAGGCCCCGGCGTGCCGGAACAGCGCCTGGAGCAAGTCTTCGAACCGCACTTCCGCCTCGCCGGCCAGCAGCAGGGCTACGGCCTGGGCCTGGGCATCGCGCGCAACATTGCGCACAGCCATGGCGGCGAAGTGAGTTTGCAGAATTTGCGCGAGGGTGGCTTGCGGGTCACCTTGCAACTGCCCCGAACCCTCGACTAAAGAACACCATCGGGCAAATGTGGGAGGGAGCTTGCTCCCGATAGCGGTGCAACAGTCAGCTTATCTTTAGCTGACTCACCGCCATCGGGAGCAAGTCGCACCACCCCTCCCACATCTGATCGGCAGTGAATCACACGCTCTGACGCAACCTCGCCAAATCCCGCAGCGGCGGCGCACCAAACAACCGGCTGTACTCGCGGCTGAACTGCGACGGGCTTTCATACCCCACCCGATACCCCGCCGCGGAGGCTTCCAGCCCTTCGGCAATCATCAGCCGCCGCGCTTCCTGCAAGCGCAACTGCTTCTGGTATTGCAGCGGGCTCATGGCGGTGATGGCTTTGAAACGGTGGTGCAAGGTCGAGACGCTCAGGTTCACTTCCTTGGCCAGGTCATCGATGCGCAGCGGCTGTTCATAGTTGCCATTGAGCCATTTGATCGCCTGGCTGACCCGATGACTCTGACTGTTGGCCACGGCGATTTCATACAGCCGGTAGCCCTGCGGCCCACGTAACAAGCGGTAGAGAATTTCGCGGCTGATTAACGGCGCCAGCATCGCAATGTCTTTGGGCGAATCGAGCAAGCGCGTCAAGCGCAGTACGGCGTCGAGCAGTTGGTTGTCGATGCGGTCGACGTACATCCCACGCGGGGTCGGGCGCGACGGCACCCCCATCGGCCCGGCTTCTGCGATCAGGGCGGTGAGCTGCGCCGGGTCGATGTTGATGCGGATCGACAGGTTAGGGTCTTGCGGAGTGGCATCGATGATCCGCCCGGCCACCGGCATCGACACCGAAAACACCAGGTAATTGAGCGGGTCATAGGCAAAAATTTCGTCAGCCAGGCGCACTTCCTTGCGGCCGTTGGCCAGGATGCACAAGGCGGGTTCCACCAGCACCGGGCTGAAGTCGCGCGGCGTGTTGTGGCGGTTCAGGAACAGTGACGTGATCGCCGTACCGTAGGAGCCGTCTTCCCAGGTATGCCGATGCACGATGCTGGCCAGTTCGGCGCGCTGTTTTTCCATCTCGGCATCGAGGGGCATGGACTTGGGTTCGGGCGACGACATGGGACGTCCTCTGCAGGCTTTTTTGATGGGCTCAGCTTAGCGGCGGCTGTTCAAACCATGGTATGTCGATTCTGCACAATCCTTGCCTGATCCTGCGGCACATCGTGAATCAGGCAAGCAGGAGAACGGTCATCGCCCTGAAATATGGCGTCTGCCTGTGGAATAAAACCGGCGGGCAATCGTTCTGTCTACGCTTTTCGCAGGATTGTGCAATAAGCCGGCAGGAATCGACTAACCGCGCCTCGACCTGCGCCGTTATCTTTGATCCTGTGGCAACACGCCCTCACCGTGCTTGCCGAGCATCACTTCTCAACGGGAGAGTCGAATATGTCCACCCCCATTCCCGCGAGCCATATGGCCTTTATCCGCGCCCGCAGCGGTTGCAGCACCGAACTCGGTGCTCGCTTGAGCAGTTTGATCGAACCGGGCCGTCAGGCTCAGGGTTGCCTGCAATTTTCGTTGCAGCATTCCCAGGTCGACCCTGATGTCTGGCTGGTCTCGGGCTTCTGGAGCAGCGAACAGGCGATGAGTGCCTACTTCAACTCGCCGGCCCTGATGATCTTCTCCGAGCTGTTGAACGACATGGTCGTGCGCAGCATGGACTTCCAGACTTTCACCGATGCATCCGCCGCCAATGCCTACGGCGAGTACCTGCAACTCGCCGGTTAGGGTTTAGAATGGCCGACTTTCCATTGGCCAGGACCTGCAACATGGCACGTAAACAATTTGCTCACCACGAAGCCGTTTCCGCCGTAGTACCGGGCGAAGGGGGCTACAGCGCCGCCGTCGCCGTCAAGGCGCTGGATGGTATGGGCGCACCGCAGTTTCACAAGATCCTGGATGGACAGAGGTTCAAGACGGCGTCCGATGCCGACGATGCGGCGACGCTGCACCTTGAGTGTCTGGTCGATGTGGATCAAGACGGCCAACTGGCCTGGGCAACCGGCGCCAACTAATGTGGGAGGGGGCTTGCCCCCTCCCACATTTTTTATTGCACTGCAGTCAGGGTTTGTTGGCGCCTGGGCGATACATTTTGAACAGCGCCTCAGGGCCCACTTGGAAGTAATCCGCCGGGCCGCCGCCACGCAGGATCGGTTCGGCGGCGGCGGTGTCGTAGATCCCATCCTTGAGCAGCCACTTGGCAATATGCACCGCGACCACCTCGCCCAGCACCAGCCAACTGGGTACCGGTACCTGGTCGGCGCGCTGCAGTTGGATGATCTGCGTGACCTTGCACTCGAACGACACCGGGCTCTCGCCCACCCGCGGCACGCCGACGATCTTCGAGGCCACCGGCGTCAGGCCGGACAACTCGAACTCATTCACCTCTGGCGGTACGGCGGCACAGCTCTGGTTCATCTGCTCGGCCAACGGGCGGGTGGCCAGGTTCCACACAAACTCGCCGGTCTGTTCGATATTGTTCAGGCTGTCTTTGCGCCCGACGCTGGAAAACCCAATGATCGGCGGAATGTAGTTGAACGCATTGAAGAAACTGTAGGGCGCCAGGTTCAGGCGACCTTGGCTGTCGTGGGACGAAATCCAACCGATCGGCCGTGGGCCAACAATGGCATTGAACGGGTCATGGGGCAGGCCGTGGCCGTTGGCGGGTTCGTAGTAATAGCTATCGTCAGACATCGCCGAGGTTCCTGCTGCGCTTTTCTGGGGGCCGTCATAGTGCAAGCCATGGCGGTGAATTTCCATTGGCGCTATGGAATTTTCATTCAGCGCCCACCTATTTTTCACAGCGCCCCGTTCAGTCTGCGCGCCAGGTCGACACCCCCCTATAAGTCGGCCCATTGATAGATTGAGCTTCGGAGCCTTGCACTGCATGAACAAACTTCCTCAGATCACCCTGGCGTTCTGGGTCATGAAAATCTGCGCGACGACCCTGGGCGAAACCGCCGGGGACTTGCTGTCGATGACCCTGAACGTCGGTTATGCCATCAGCTCGATGATCCTGATCGGCGTGTTCCTGGTCACCCTGGTGACGCAACTCTGGTCGAAATCCTACAACCCGGTGCTGTACTGGATTGTGATCCTGTCCACCAGCACCGCCGGCACCACCATGTCCGACTTCATGGACCGCAGCCTCGGCCTGGGCTACGCCGCGGGGTCGATGATCCTGATCGTGATCCTGATGATCATCTTCGCGTTGTGGCACCTCAGCGGTGATTCGCTGAACGTGAACAAGGTGCAAACCTTTCGCGGCGAGTTGTTCTACTGGATGGCGATCCTGTTCTCCAACACCTTGGGCACTGCTCTGGGCGACTTCCTTGCCGACGATTCGGGGCTCGGCTTCGCCGGTGGTGCCTTGTTGATCGGCTCGACCATCGCGGTGGTGGTGGCGCTCAAGTACTTCACGCGGATTTCGTCGGTATTGCTGTTCTGGGTGGCGTTCGTATTGACCCGGCCGTTTGGTGCGACCCTGGGCGACTTCCTGACCAAACCCCATGCCAAGGGCGGGCTGGACTTCGGCACTATCGGCTCGTCGGCGGTGTTGGCGGCGGTGCTGGTGGTGATGATTGTTGGGGCTTCGTATGCGCAGCGGCGCTATGTGCGGCGCGAAGTGGCAGAGTTGTCCTGATTGCACGTGTGGGAGGGAGCAAGCCCCCTCCCACATTCGTTACCGCATCCAGCCGTTAGTCAGTGGTGATCCGCGAATGCTTGCGGGTGTCCTTCATGGTCACGTAGACCACCAACGACACCGCGATACACGCAGTCACATACCAGTAGTAGCCGGTTTCCAGGCCGATGCTCTTGAACCACAGTGCGATGTATTCAGCGGTGCCGCCGAAGATCGATACGGTCAGGGCATACGGCAGGCCCACGCCCAGCGCGCGGATTTCGGTGGGGAACAGTTCCGCCTTCACCACCGCGTTGATCGAGGTGTAGCCGCTGACGATGATCAGCGCCGCCATGATCAGGAAGAACGCGCCCCACCAGCTCTGGATGGTGTGCAGAGTGGTGAGGATCGGCACGGTGAACAGTGTGCCGAGGATGCCGAAGGCGATCAGGATCGGACGCCGGCCGACCTTGTCCGACAGCGCGCCGACCAGGGGTTGCAGGCACATGAACAGAAACAGCGTCGCCGCCGAGATGGTGGTGGAGTCGGAAATGCTCATGCCGACGGTGTTCACCAGGTACTTCTGCATGTAGGTGGTGTAGGTGTAGAAGGCCAGGGTGCCGCCCATGGTCAGGCCGACCACGGTCATCAGTTCCTTGGGGTGGCGCATCAAGGTGCGCATCGCGCTTTCCTTGGCTTTTTCCTTTTTGGTGAACGACTCGGTTTCTTCCATGCCGCGCCGCAGGTACAGCGCGACCACTGCGCACAGGGCGCCGATGGCGAACGGGATACGCCAGCCCCAATCGTACAGTTGCTCGGTGGTGAGGGTCTGTTGCAGCACGATCAGCACCGCCAGGGCAATGAGCTGGCCGGAGATCAGGGTCACGTACTGGAAGCTGGAGAAGAAACCGCGACGCTCCTTGGTCGCCATTTCACTCAGGTAAGTGGCCGAGGTGCCGTATTCGCCACCGACCGACAAGCCTTGCAGCAGGCGGGCGAACACGAGCAGGATCGGCGCACCGACGCCGATGGTTTCATAGCCCGGGCTCAGGGCGATGATCAGCGAGCCGAAGCACATCAACAGTACCGAGGCCATCAACGCGGCTTTACGCCCGGCGCGGTCGGCATACAGGCCCATCAACCAGCCGCCGATCGGGCGCATCAGGAAGCCCACGGCGAAGATCGCAGCGGTGTTGAGCAGTTGGGCGGTGGTGTCGCCTTTGGGGAAGAAGGCTTTGGCGAAGTACAGCGAGAAAGCCGCGTAGACGTACCAGTCGTACCACTCGACCATGTTGCCGACCGATCCGCTGAAGATCGATTTGATGCGGCTGGAGGTGGTGCGTTCTTTCGCCGGCGCAGCCGCCGACCCCAGAGGCAAGGTATTGGAGTTATCCATTGAAGGATCCTTCAGATAGTTGTTTTTATGGAGCGTGCCTGAGCACAGCCTGATTGGGGCTATAGCAGGAGCTGTGCCAGGTGGGGGAAGGCCCGGTCTAGAAGGGTTTGCAGGTTTTTTTGAGCGGAAAGCCGCTGATGGTTTTGGGCTGGTTGAGCGGAAATCCGCTTATGGTTTGCCGGCGATGGGGTCTTTGAAAGCAACACAAAGAACGCCCTAGAGAAACCTCTCGCGCACCAAGCCATGCCGCTGCATCTTCTCATTGAAGGTGCGCCGGGGCAGTTGCAGCTCGGCCAGCACTGCCTTGATATCGCCTTTGTGCCGGGTCAGTGCGGCTTTCAGGCAGTGGGCCTCGAAGGCTTCCTGTTGCGCCGCCAATGATTGCCCGGCCTCGATGCCTTCGGGCTCTGGCTCGCCAAGCCCCAACACCTGGCGTTCGGCGACGTTGGCCAGTTCGCGCACGTTGCCCGGCCAGTCATGGCTGAGCAGGCGCCCCAGTTGCGCGCCACTCAGCGGTTCAACGGTGCGGCCCAGGCGTTCGGCGGCGCTTTGCGCAAAGTGATCGAACAGCAGCGGTATATCTTCACGACGCTCGCGCAGGGGCGGCAGGCGCAGTTGCGCGACGTTCAGCCGATAGGCCAGGTCTTCGCGAAAACGCCCGGCGCGGGCCTCGTCCAACAGGTCCGGCTTGGTCGCGGCAATGATGCGCAGGTCGACGTGGATACTTTGGTTGGAGCCCAGCCGCTCCAACTTCTGCTCCTGCAACACGCGCAGCAATTTGACTTGCTGGGCCAGGGGCATGCTTTCGATTTCATCCAGAAACAGCGTGCCTCCGTGGGCGTATTCCAGCTTGCCGATACGCTTGCCCTGGGCCCCCGTAAACGCGCCGCTCTCGTGGCCAAACAGCTCGGCTTCAAACAACTGCTCGGGGATCGCCGCGCAATTGAGCGCGACAAAGGCTTTCTTCGCCCGCGGGCCGAAGTCATGCAGGCAGCGGGCGACCAGTTCCTTGCCGCTGCCGGTCTCGCCGCGGATCAGTACATTGACTGGGAGTGTCGCCAGGTCCAGCACCTGGCGGCGCAGGTTCTGCAAGCTGCGGGACACGCCCAGCAGGCTGTTTTCCAATTGTGTCCGATGATCGGCCTGTTGATGCAGGCGGCGGTTTTCCAGGATCAGCCCGCGTTTATCGAGGGCGCGGCGTAGGCTGTTGAGCAGGGCTTCGGGGCTGAAGGGTTTTTCCAGGAAGTCGTAGGCTCCGTCGCGCATGGCTTCGACGGCCATCGGCACATCGCCATGGCCGGTCAGCAGGATCACCGGCAAGTCGGCATCGCGCCGCCGCACTTCGGCCAGCAGTTCCAGGCCGCTGAGACCGGGCATGCGCACGTCGCTCAAAATCACCCCGGGAAAGTCCTTGGGCAGTTGCGCCAGGCATGACTCGGCGCGACTGAACAACTGCACTTCAAATCCCGACAGGCTCAACCATTGCTCGACGGCCGTGCGAATGCTGGCTTCGTCATCGATCACAATCACCGCGTTCAACATAGCTCCGGCGTCTCCAGCGCGATGGGCAGGGTCAGGGTAAACACCGCGCCGTCGCCACGGTTAGCGACGCACAGGCGCCCACCCAGTTCGTGCACGATAGCGTAGGACACCGCCAGCCCCAGGCCGAGCCCATCGCCCACGGGTTTGGTGGTGAAGAAGGGGTCGAACACGCTGTTCAGGTGTTCTTCGGCGATGCCGCCACCGCTGTCGCTGACGGTCAACTGCCACAGTTGCTCATCGGCATGCAGGCGGATTTCCAGGCGTTTGCGCGGTTTGTTGGCCATGGCGTCGAGGGCATTGCGCAGCAGGTTGATCAGTACCTGTTCCAGGCGGATCGCGTCGCCACGGACCCAGGCGGGACGGGTCAGGTCCAGCACGGTGCCGATGCCTTCATCGCGCAGGCGTGCGTCGAGCAACTCCAGGGATTGGTCGACCACCTTGGCCAGGTCCAGGCGTTCGCGCAGGCCGCTGGGGCTCTTGCGGGCGAATGTCTTGAGATGGCCAGTTAGCGCGGCCATGCGCGTGAGCATGTCGTCCAGTGGCGTGAGCGCCTTGTAGGCATCGCCCACGCGGCCATGGTCCAGCAGCAGGCGCAGGGTCGCCAATTGCATGCGCTGCGCGGTGAGTGGCTGGTTGATTTCATGGGCGAGGGCCGCAGACATCTGCCCCAGCGCCGCCAGCTTGGCCGATTGCACCAAGCCATCCTGGGCCGTGCGCAGCGCCTGGGTGCGCTCCTCGACCAGCTGTTCGAGCTCTTCGCGGCTGCGCTGGCGCATGCGGGCCAGACGCCAGCGCTGGGTCAGAAACAGCACCAGGAACACCAATGCCAGCCACGAACCGGCGGCAGCGAGGCCGGCGTTGCGTTGGTCTTCGAAGGGGAACTGAGGTTTGCGCAGCAGGTGCAAGGTCCAGCCTTCGGCCTTTAGCGGCAGGGATTCCCAGATGTAATTGGCGTTGCCATCGGGGCCGTTGACGCGCATCAGGTGGCTGTTTTCGTCGAAACGTTGCAGGGTCTGGGTCTTCAGCGGTTGCAATTGTTTCTTGTCGTATTGGCGGGTGGCCTGTAGTTCGGCCAGGTCGCTAGCCGACAGCGGGCGCAGGTTGCGATAACGCCAGCCCGGCTGGTTGGCGATAAACACGATACCGCGGGCGTCGCTGACCAGCAGCAGGTCGTTACCCTGGGCCCATTCACGCTCGAGTTCGGGGAATTCCAGCTTGACCACCATGGCACCGAGGAACTGCTCGTGTTCATCGAGCACTGCGCTGGAAAGGAAATACCCCGGCACGCCGGTGGTCACCCCGACCGCATAAAAGCGCCCGGTGCCCTGGCTCCGGGTCTGGCTGAAATATGGCCGGAACGCGTAATTGTGCCCGACGTAGCTGCTCGGCAGGTTCCAGTTGCTCGCGGCCACGGCCAGGCCGGTGCGGTCCATCAGTTCCAATGTGGAGGACTGTGCGGCGCCGTTGATACGTTCCAGTTTACGGTTGAGCACGTCCTGGGTCGCGGCATCCAGCGGGCCTTTCAGCGCGCTGATCATTTCCGAATCCAGCGCCAGCACGGCGGGCAGCGCGCGGTAGCGTTCGATCAGGGTGTGCAACGAGTTGCCGTATAGCATGAGCTGCTGATTGGCGCGTGCGGCATCGTCGACCAGGGCCTGGCGTTCGGCGTGGCGCGTGGCCAAGGCGGCGGCCAGCACCGCACCGGCGATGATCAATAGGGAGTAGGCGGTCAGGCGCAGTGGACGGGGGATTGCGATCATACGGGTATGAACAGCTGCAATTAGGGGGGAGCACCATAGCATGCGCCATAAAAAAGGCGACTGGGCTGTGTAGCCGCAGTCGCCTTTATCGGTGCGAAGAAGCGCTTACTGCACTTCTACCGCCAGGCTTTCACTGATCTTTTTCTGCCAGATGGCAGGACCGGTGATGTGGACGGATTCGCCTTTGCTGTCCACCGCAACGGTGACCGGCATGTCTTTCACTTCGAACTCGTAGATCGCTTCCATGCCCAGTTCGGCGAAGGCGACAACGCGCGACTTCTTGATGGCTTGCGCCACCAGGTAAGCAGCACCACCCACGGCCATCAGGTACACGGCCTTGTAGTCCTTGATCGCTTCGATGGCGGTCGGGCCGCGCTCGGATTTGCCGATCATGCCCAAAAGGCCGGTTTGCTCGAGGATCTGACGGGTGAACTTGTCCATCCGCGTCGCAGTGGTCGGGCCAGCCGGGCCAACCACTTCATCGCGCACCGGATCAACCGGGCCAACGTAGTAGATGAAGCGACCTTTGAGGTCCACTGGCAGGGTTTCGCCCCTGTTCAGCATCTCGACCATGCGCTTGTGCGCGGCGTCGCGACCGGTGAGCATCTTGCCGTTGAGCAATACGGTTTCGCCCGGCTTCCAGCTCTGCACGTCTTCCGGGGTCAGGGTGTCGAGGTTGACGCGACGGGCCGACGGGCCAGCTTCCCAGACGATTTCCGGGTAGGCGTCCAGCGAGGGTGCTTCCAGCGATGCCGGGCCCGAACCGTCGAGCACGAAGTGCGCGTGACGGGTGGCGGCGCAGTTGGGGATCATGCACACTGGCAGGGAGGCGGCGTGGGTCGGGTAGTCCATGATCTTCACGTCGAGCACGGTGGTCAGGCCACCCAGGCCCTGGGCGCCGATACCCAGTTGGTTGACCTTCTCGAACAGCTCCAGGCGCATCTCTTCGATACGGTTGGAGGGGCCGCGCTTTTTCAGCTCGTGGATGTCGATGGATTCCATCAACACTTCCTTGGCCATGACGGCGGCTTTCTCGGCGGTGCCGCCGATGCCGATGCCGAGCATGCCCGGTGGGCACCAGCCGGCGCCCATGGTCGGAACGGTCTTGAGCACCCAGTCGACGATCGAGTCGGACGGGTTGAGCATGGCCATTTTCGACTTGTTCTCGGAACCACCGCCCTTGGCGGCCACATCCACTTCCACGGTGTTACCCGGGACGATGGAGTAGTGGATCACCGCCGGGGTGTTGTCCTTGGTGTTTTTACGCGCGCCTGCCGGATCGGCGAGGATCGAAGCACGCAGGACGTTTTCCGGCAGGTTGTAGGCGCGACGCACGCCTTCGTTGATCATGTCGTCCAGGCCCATGGTGGCGCCGTCCCAACGCACGTCCATGCCCACGCGCACGAACACGGTGACGATACCGGTGTCCTGGCAGATCGGGCGGTGGCCGGTGGCACACATGCGCGAGTTGATCAGGATCTGGGCGATGGAGTCACGGGCTGCTGGCGATTCTTCGCGCAGGTAGGCTTCGTGCATTGCCTGGATGAAGTCAACGGGATGGTAGTAGGAAATGAATTGCAGGGCGTCGGCAACGCTCTGAATCAGGTCGTCTTGCTTGATCACGGTCATGAGTCGCGCTCCTCTATAAGGGAACATTCAATAAAGGCGGCTTCAGTAGGGTGTATCGGTCGGCTGAAACCACCTTTCCAAGGCACGCCGAGTGATGCTGGCGCGACGCTAAAAAGGCGCGGCAGTATAACCCGGCACGGTGGCCGATACACCCGACTATGGTCAAACTCTGCCGGGCGTGATTCCCTGTGTACGCATTTTTTGATCCGAGACCTTGTATGCCTGAACTGCACGTCGGCGAACGCCACTGGTCGGTCTCCACCGGCAGCAACCTGTTGGATGCCCTGAACCAGGCCGGCGTCGCCGTGCCCTACAGTTGCCGCGCCGGCAGTTGCCATGCATGCCTGGTACGTTGCCGGGGCGAGGTCGAGGACCTGCAGCCCGACGCCCTCAGCCCGGCGCAACGCCAGGATGGCTGGCGCCTGGCCTGCCAGTGCCGGGTGACGGCGGACCTGCAGGTCGAAGCGTTTGATCCGAGCCGTGACGGCGTGTCGGCCGAGGTGGTGGGCGTGGATTGGTTGAGCGCGCAGGTGTTGCGCTTGCGCCTGCAACCGGAGCGCGGCCTGCGCTACCGGGCCGGGCAGCATCTGGTGCTGTGGGCGGGGCCGGTGGCGCGCCCGTATTCCCTGGCCAGCCTGCCTCAGGAAGATCCGTTCCTGGAGTTTCATCTCGATTGCCGTCAGCCCGGCGCATTCAGCGATGCCGCTCGACAGTTGCGCGTCGGTGACCGCCTGCGCCTGGGCGAACTGCGCGGCGGCGCGCTGCAATACGACCCCGACTGGCAATCCCGGCCGCTGTGGCTATTGGCTTCCGGCACCGGCCTTGGCCCGTTGTGGGGGGTGTTACGGGAGGCATTGCGCCAGGATCATCAAGGCGCGATCCGCGTGATTCACCTGGCCCACGATGCCAGCGGTCACTACTTGGCCGAGCCCCTGGCAGCGCTGGCCGCCCGCCATCCGAACCTGACGGTGGAGCTGTGGACGGCGGCGGACTTGACCCCGGCATTGGCGCAACTGCGGCTGGTTTCCCGGCAAACGCTGGCCTTGCTCTGCGGGCATCCGGCCAGCGTCGAGGCGTTTTCCAAGCGCCTGTTCCTGGCGGGGCTGCCGCGCAATCAACTGCTGGCCGATGTGTTCCTGTCCCGGTCGATTGCCGGGCGCTGATGACGCCATCGCAGGCAAGCCCATTACCGTGTGCTGCAAAGCAAAAAGCCCCGCCATTCACAGGGCGGGGCTTTGGTTTTTCAGCGGATCACTCAGACCATTGGGTCGCCAACGTGCAGGATTTTCATGCCGTTGGTGCCGCCGATGGTGTGGTAGCTGTCGCCCTTGGTCAGGATGACCCAGTCGCCTTTCTCCACTACGCCACGCTTGAGCAGTTCGTCGATGGCAGCCTGGCTGACTTGCTCAGGCGGCAACGACGCCGGGTCGAACGGTACGGTGTAGACGCCACGGAACAGCGCCGCGCGGGCCTGGGTTTCGCGGTGCGGGGAGAACGCGTAGATCGGCACCGAGGAACGGATGCGGGACATGATCAACGGCGTGTAGCCACTTTCGGTCAGGGCGATGATCGCTTTGACGCCAGGGAAGTGGTTGGCGGTGTACATGGCGGCCAGGGCGATGCTCTGGTCACAGCTTTCGAACACTTTGCCGATGCGGTGGCTGGAGGTCTTGCTGGTCGGGTGCTTTTCGGCACCGATGCAGATACGCGCCATGGCCTGGACGGCTTCCAGCGGGTATGGGCCAGCGGCACTTTCAGCCGAGAGCATCACGGCGTCGGTGTAGTCGAGCACGGCGTTGGCCACGTCGGACACTTCGGCGCGGGTCGGCATCGGGTTCTGGATCATCGACTCCATCATCTGGGTCGCCACGATCACCGCTTTATTGTGGCGGCGTGCGTGCAGGATGATTTTCTTCTGGATACCGATCAGTTCAGCATCACCGATTTCCACGCCAAGGTCGCCACGGGCAACCATCACGGCGTCGGACGCCATGATCAGGCCGTCGAGGGTTTCGTCATCGGCCACGGCTTCGGCGCGTTCGATCTTCGCCACCAGCCAGGCAGTGCCGCCAGCTTCGTCGCGTAGCTTGCGGGCGTATTCCATGTCGGCGGCGTCGCGTGGGAAGGACACCGCGAGGTAGTCCACTTCCATTTCGGCGGCGAGCTTGATGTCGGCCTTGTCTTTTTCAGTCAGGGCCGGCGCCGTCAGGCCACCACCGCGACGGTTGATGCCTTTGTGATCCGACAGCGGGCCGCCGATGATCACGGTGCAGTTCAGTTCGGTGACGCTGGCGGTGTCGACTCGCATGACCACGCGGCCGTCGTCCAGCAGCAGTTCGTCGCCGACGCCGCAATCCTTGACCAGGTCCGGGTAGTCGATACCCACGATTTGCTGGTTGCCTTCGGTCAGCGGGTGGCTGGTGGAGAAGGTGAACGTGTCACCGATCTTCAGCTCGATCCGCTTGTCGGTGAATTTGGCGATACGAATTTTCGGGCCTTGCAGGTCACCCAGCAGTGCGACGAAGCGACCATGCTTGGCGGCCAGGTCACGCACCAGCTTGGCGCGAGCCTTGTGCTCGTCCGGGGTGCCGTGGGAGAAGTTCAGACGGGCAACGTCCAAACCAGCCAGAATCAGCTGTTCGAGGACTTCCGGCGAGTTACTGGCCGGGCCAAGGGTGGCGACGATTTTGGTGCGACGGACGGACATGCACAGACTCCTGAGTTCAAGCGCTGGGGAAGGCTACTATGCTCTTTGGTTGTAGTCATTGTTCGTTTGCACTACTTATCGGCGATTCGCTTTTCGCTATGATTGATTAGATGAACATCCTTGAAGATTTTTGACGAGGGGTCGATACACTGCACGAGACAGGAGAACCCTCATGCGAATTTTGCTCATTGCTGCCCTGGCCGTCAGTGTTGTCGGCTGTACCCGTTGGTCGATGGACCACCATTTGAACAACGCCTACCGTGCGTATGGGGTCGGTGACTGCGAGCGCGTCACCCTGGAATTGTCCCAGGTCGACCGTGAAAGTCGCACTCGGCGCTATGTGCAGCCGGAGGTCTCGATGTTGCGCGGGCAGTGTCTGGAGCGGCAGAAGCTGTTCGTCGACGCGGTGCAAACCTATCAGTTCATCATCAACCAGTATCCGTCCAGCGAGTACGCCTACCGGGCCCGCGCGCGCCTCGATACCCTGCAGCAACTGGGGCATTACCCCGGTGCGAGCGTTGCGCAGCCACGTCCTGCGTCGTTGTGATGATATTTGTCATTCTATAGCTGGCTCGTCACCAGTCTTGGGCTATTCTTTGAATGTTCGTTTGTACAAGTTTGTGTTCGAGCGGATGGAATACTTGGGATTGGCAGGCGGTAGAGTGGCAAAGCGCTAGCTGTTGTCGCACCGATCTCCAGGGAGAGCGGGGGTGTTAGGCCCGTTCCGAATCACTGGCGCGGCCAGAGTTATGGCCAATGGATGGCGATATCAGCATGTTTACCAACCGACGAATTGAGCGGCATCAATTGTCTTGTTTCCTGCAAGTGTTCAACCGGCTTACGGACAAGCCCATTGGTTACTTGGGTAACGTCTCTGCAGAAGGGCTGATGTTGATCAGTCAATTGCCGATGATGGTCGACGCGGAGTTCGAGCTGCGCTTGAAGATTCCCACGGCTGGCGGCGATTTCCAGGCAGTTGATTTCACGGCGACCTGTTTATGGAGCTATGAGGACATCAATCCCCAGCATTACGACTCAGGCTTCAGTGTGGTTGAGGCGCCTGCAGAATACGGTCAACTGATCAAAGCCTTGCTGCGGTACTTCAGTTTTGACCCCTTACAGGCGTCCGCTTAGACATTGCGCGCAGTCACCCCGACTTGGGTGTGGCGACCCACGCCGGGGTGTGTTGCTTTCACAGTACGCCAGCTTTTTTCCAGCCCAGGTAGCGTGTCACCAGGGCGGCGCCCAATTCCGAGGGTGGCGTATCCAGTACCGACAACCCGTGAGCGCTCAGGCGGTCATGCAGTTCGTCGCGTTGATTGAGGTAGTCGACGGCGCCGCTATAGGCCAGCGCTTCGGGCAGGGTTTGCACGGGCGACAGGCGCAGTTGGTCGAGTACTTCTTCACGCAGGCTGGCGACCAGTACCCGGTGTTGCCGGCTGATGCGTTTGACCGCCGTCAGTAACGCTTCATCGTCCTCATCCCGCAGGTTGCTCACCACGATCACCAGCGCCCGGCGTTTCTGCCGAGCCAGCAGTTGGTTGGCCGCGGCCTCGTAGTCGGCCGCGCGTCGGGTGGTGTCCAGGTCGTAGACGGTGTTGAGCAACAGGTTCAATTGCCCGGTGCCCTTGACGGGAGCCAGGTAGCGCGGCTGGTCACAGGCGAAGGTGCACAGCCCGACCGCATCGCCCTGGCGCAAGGCGACGTAACTGAGCAGCAGGCAGGCGTTGAGGGCGTGATCGAAGTGGGAAAGTTCGGCATCCTGGCTGCGCATGCGCCGACCACAATCGAGCATGAACACGATCTGCTGGTCGCGTTCGTCCTGGTATTCCCGAGCGATCGGCGTGCGTTGGCGCGCGGTGGCTTTCCAGTCGATCTGCCGCAGGCTGTCGCCCTCCCGAAACTCGCGCAGTTGATGAAACTCCAGTCCCAACCCTCGTCGTTGGCGCTGACGCACGCCCAACTGGCTCAACCAGTTATCCACACCCAATAGCTGTGCGCCATACAGACGGGCGAAATCCGGATAGACCCGGGTTGCATCGCTGACCTCGACAAAGCGCCGCGCGGACCACAACCCGAAGGGGCTGGGCAGGTGAAGTTCGCAACGACTGAAACAGAAGTGGCCACGCCGCAAGGGGCGCAGCCGATAGCCCAGTTCGCTGCGCTCACCGGGGCGCAGTTCGATGGACTGCGGCATGTTTTCCATGCTCAGGCCGTCGGGGACGTGATCGAACACCCGTACAGTCAGCGGCTGTGGGTAATCGTGTTCAAGCGTCAGGCGTGCTTCGCCCCAGCGAGCCAGTGCCAGGCTGCCGGGCATCTGCCGTTGGACCCGTGGGGACGGACGGCGGCGAAGACGCATGGCGTCCAATAGCGCCAGCAGCAACAGGGCCAGCAGCAGGCCCCAGGCCACCGAATGCAGGCTGTCAGGCACCCGCAACTGCAACGCCTGTGCAGTGCCCAGCAGAATATTCAGGCCCAGCAGCACGGCGAGCCAGATCAACAGCAGACGGGTCGGCTTCATGGAGGGTTCATTGCCGAGGTGCCGGAATCTGGTCCAGCAGTTGTTGGAGTACCTGATCCACTTCCAGCCCGTCGATATCCAGTTCGGGGGCGATGCGAACCCGATGACGCAGCACCGCCAGGGCGCAGCCCTTGATGTCGTCCGGGGTGACGAACTCGCCCCCGCGCAGCAAGGCGCGGGCTCGGGCGCCGCGCACCAGGGCGATGGAGGCGCGTGGGCCGGCACCGATGGTCAGCCCCGGCCAACTGCGGGTGGCTCGTGCCAGGCGCACGGCGTAATCGAGCACTTGCTCATCCAGCGCCAGTTCGCTGGCGATCTGTTGCAGTTGCAGCACGTCCTCGGCTTGCAGCACGGTGCGCAGCGGCTGTACGTCGAGCATGTCGGCCCGAGATGAGCGCGTGACTTCGCGCACCATCTCCAGCTCTTGCTGGGAATCAGGGTAGTCCATGCGCACCTTGAGCATGAAACGGTCCAGCTCGGCCTCGGGTAGCGGGTAGGTGCCTTCCTGCTCAATAGGGTTCTGGGTGGCCAGCACCATGAACGGTTGGCCGATGGGCAGCGCTTCACCCTCAAGGGTGACTTGGCGCTCCTGCATGGCTTCGAGCAAGGCGGCCTGGGTCTTGGCCGGCGCTCGGTTGATCTCGTCCGCCAGCAACAGGTGGGTAAACAACGGCCCCTTGCGCAGCTTGAACTGTTCGGTGTGCAGGTCGTACACCGCGTGGCCGGTGACATCGCTGGGCATCAGGTCCGGCGTGAACTGGATGCGCGCAAAGTCGCCGCCAAAGCAACGGGCCAGGGCCCGCACCAGCAAGGTCTTGCCCAGGCCGGGTACGCCTTCAAGCAGCACGTGGCCGCCGGCGATCAAGGCGGTGAGTACGTCATCGATCACCTGGTCCTGGCCAATCACCGCCTTGCGCAGTTCAACGCGCAGAGCCTGGGCTTGGCGGCTGGCGTGTTGCAGGGTGTCGGTGGTCAGGGCAGTGGCCGTTGGAAGTTCGCTCATAGGGCATTCCTGAGAGTTTGCAGGCACGCCACCTGGCGGCTGAAATCGGCGCTGGAAAGCCGTTTTGCCGCAAGTGGGCCGAGGGCCTGGCTGATCACGTGAGAGGGTTGGCGCGTCAGGTGTTCAAGCACCTGCCACTGTTCTGCGGTGTCGAGGTGTTCAAAGCCTGGGTGGCGCCGCCGGGCGGCGCGCAGGATATCGCGCTGCAAGGCGTGTAACAGGGGACCCTGGCCGCTGCGGCGCAGCAGGAAGTCGGCGCTGGCCTCCAAGTGTTCCTGCAGTTGCCGGCGTGCCTTGGGCGCTGGCGCCTGGATCGGGCCTTGGCGTATGCCGGCCTGCCAGAGCGCCAGGGCGATCAGCGCGGCGAGTGCCGCCAGCGCCTGGGGGAAATAGCGCATCAACAAGGTGAACAGATCGTCCACGTCGCTGTTGAACAGCAGGGTCACGTGCGTGCCTTGGTTCAGGTACCACAGCAGCCAGGCGTTATCGTGTTTGCCGATTCCCGGGGTTTTCCATAAGTCGCTGTCGGTGACTACTGTCACACTGCCTTGCCCGAGATTGAGTTGCATCAGGTGGCTGGACTTGGCGCTGTTGGCCGAAAACTGGGCCAGATGCTTGGGATCGGTCAGGTTGAAGTCGGTATCGAAGCTGAAATACGCCGGGGCCGTTTCATTGTCGACATAGAGTTTGGTCAGGTCTGGCTCTTTCTTTTTGCGTGCCGGAGCGAGTTGGTCGGGTTCGTCGCTCAAGGTCTGGTGGATGTACAGGCGATCGAGCAGCAGGTCGCCGCTTTTATCTGTTTCTTCATCCCACAGCGCTTCGGCCACCACCAATAGGTGACCACCAGACTTTGTCCAGTCCAGCAGTTGATCCACCTGGCGCGGGGTCATGTTGCCGCGTTCGGCCAGCAGCAACAGGCTGCGATCTTTTGGGGGCAGATCGGACAGTCGTTCAAGGCCGTTGGCGTGGTCCACCACCAGGCCTTGCTCGCGCAGAAAGTGTTCGGCTGCCAGGTAGGGATTGCCCAATGCCTCCGGTGAAGGGCCGCGATCCACGACTTCGTCATAAGGAATTGCCTTGTGCCACACATACAGGCCGCCTGCCCCCAGCAGGCATGCGAGCAACAACCCCACCCACAACAATGGCCGGTTCATCGGGCTGCTCCCGGGTTGAACAGGGCGCGCCAATCGCTGCACAGTTGCTGCTGCACCACTGCGGGAGGAAGGCGGTGCCCGTAGGCAAGGTTTTGCCAGTGCCGGGTCAGTTCATCGCTGTATGCCTGCAGTTGCGGTTGTTGCAAGCGCTGAACGCGCTCCAGTACCTGGCCTTCGGTGTCGGCGTTTTTCAGTGGCAGGTTGAAGTCGTGCAGTAACCGGCTGAGCAGCCCACGATACAACAGGCCCAAGGCTTCCCTGGGGTGCGTGGGCCATAGTTGCTCGGCGGTGCTGGCAATGTCAGCGGGCAGGGTTTCGGCGCCCAGTTCCAGGCCGAACAATTGCGTGGGTACCGGTTTGGCGAGCTTGGGTTTGCGTGGCCCGCGCCGGCTGACAAAGGTGTGCAGCCACTCGCGATAACGCCAGATCAGCAGGGCCACGCCGCCCGCCAGCAGGCTCCACAGCAGCAACTCCAGGCCTTGGGCGAGGTGCTTGAAGGTGTTGCTGTTGAAGTTGTCCAGCAGTGCTTGCAGCCAGACCGGTAGCTTGCCGTCACCGTGTGCCTTGGGCTTGACGTTGGTTTTTTCGTCACCGAAGCGATAGCGGGTCACGGTTTCCGGATTTTTGAACGGCGGCTTGTCCAGCAGCGCCTTGATCGATTGGTTGGCGGATTGGGGGGTGACTTGCCGGATGGGGGTCGAGTCATCGGCCATGGCGGGCCGGCCCAGCGGCAGCAGCATCAGCCCGATCACCAGCAGTACCAGTGGCGCCACGCTGCTCAGTCGCTGACGCAGGCGGCGAAAGGCCAGTTCCAGGTCCCACGCTTCCAGCACGGTGCGGCGGTTGAGGTACAGGCTGAAACCGCAGGCGACGTAGATCGGTTCCCAGAACACCAGGACCAGCGCGTAGAAGGCGTTGCTCAGGTGTTCCAACCACAGCCCCTCCGGGCCTGTCGCCAGCGCCAGCCGCTGCCAGTCCCAATCCAGTTCAACCTGCTGGGGGATGAATAGATAGAACAGTGCCATGCAGCCGAACCACAGGCCGATCTCCAAGTGTACCCCGAGGGTGGTCAACCAGCGCGCCGCGCCGGCGTTGTGTTGTTGCAACACACCCAGGCGTTTTTGACGCGCCTTGCCATCCAGGCCTTCGAGTTGGCTGACCGGCATCAAAAAGCTGCGGCTCAGGCTCAGTCGCCGCCAGGTCAGGCTGGCCAGGAGTTGGCCTTTGAGCAGGCGCGGCCAGTGACGCACGGCCTGCTTGAGGCTAGGCGTTTCGCCAAACAGAGCCTTGGACAGGATATACAGGGGCAAACGGTCGAAGGCCGGCTTCAACCACCAGAATACGAACATGGCCGTGGACGGGTATTGCCATAACAGAACGCTAAGCACGATGAATATCGGCAGGCTCACCAACGCCCAACTGGTCATCAGCAGCAGTCGATGTTCCTGGGCCATTAACACGCCCAAGTCCATGGCTTCCCATGATGTTCGAGGGCGAATCACCACGCTGGAATCACTCAGGCGCATGGCGAGTCCGTCCGGCAAAGGTCAGGTAGGTGGCCACCAGTAGCCAGAGTCCGGCACCCACCAGGTATTTGACCCAAGGCGCGATCGCGGTGGTGGAGGACCAATAGGCTTCGATAAAAGCTGCGATCAGCAGGAACAGCATGACACCGCAGAGCATCTGCACGCTTTTACGCGCCGCCAGCCGCAGCGACTCCCCTCGTGTCAGGTGCCCCGGAGCGATCAACGCCCAGCCCAACTGCAAGCCTGCCGCGCCAGCCAGCGCAATCGCGCTGAGTTCGAAGGCGCCATGGCCGATGACAAACGACCAGAAGGTCTGGCCGTAGCCGATTTCAGTGAGATGCCCGGAAATCGCGCCGATGATCAGACCGTTGAAAATCAGAAAGAACACGCTGCCCAGGCCAAACAGCAAGCCGGCGGCAAAGGTCTGGAAGGCGATGCCAATGTTATGCATCACGTAGTAGCCGAACATCATCCAGTCTTCACTGGATGCACGTTCGGCGACGCGGCCCAGGCGACTGGCGTCGGGGTCATACATGCTCTGCATCTCGGCCACCTGCTGGGGGCTGACGATGCTGTAGATCAGTTCGGGAAACAGGTACACCAGCAGCGCAATACCCACCAGGCTGCCGAAGAACAGCAGGCTGGCGATCAACACGAAGCGCCACTGTTCACGTACCAGCCGGGGGAAATCGGCCAGCAGGAAACTCAATACGTTCGCCGCCAATTGGCTGCGGTGGCGGTACAGCTGTTGGTGGCCGCGCAGGGCCAGTTGTTGCAGCGGGTCGACCAGGTAACTGCTATAGCCGCGCTCCTGAGCCAGGGCCAGGTGCTGGCACAGGCGCCGATAGTGGTGAGGGAAGTCAGCCAGCTCTTCGGCCTTGGCCTTGCCTTGTTCCAACTGCGTCAGTTGTTCGGCGAATGCTTGCCATTGGGGCTGGTGACGACTTTCGAACAGGCTCTGTTTCATGTCGGCCCCAGCAAACCACGGGCCACGCCGTTGAGCTGCTCGACGGCGCGAGCCGGGGACACCTGCAGGGGCGTGGCGAGGATCGAGGCCAGTTCCTGCACTCGCTCGGCGGACAGTTCGCCCTGGCGCTCGGCGAAATTGAGAATGGCGCGCTGTTCGCTCAGGTCCAGGGCAAATGGCAGGCGCAGGGCAGGGGCCTGCGGCACCCTGGGGCGTGCCAATGGCAGTTCGCGGTAGACCACCAGCGTGCCGGCCGCCAGATCGCCGAGCCGTTTGAAGTTAGGATGCTGCAGGCAACTGATGGCGCCGAGAAAGTAGCCGAAAGGCAGCATGTCGACAAAGCGCAGCAGGTTGCGGATGAGTGAGGCTGACCAGCCGACGGGCGTGCCGTCATCCTGTACCACGCGCAAACCCATGACTTGCTTGCCTGGCGAGCAGCCCTGATTGAGTACTTCAAACAGCACCATGTACCACCAACTGACCAGGAACAGCAGCAATGAGCCCAGCCCTATGCCGATATTGCCGAGCAGGGCCAACGGAACCAGCAGGATGCCCATGAGCAACCCGCGCGCGCCCAGGTCGAAGGCGAAGGCCAGTACACGTGGTAGCAGGCCGGCCGGGCGCAAGGGTAGGTCAATGCCCTCCGGGGTCTCGATCTGGTAACGGGTATCCAATGGAGCTGATGGCATCGCGATCCTTGGCAGTGCAGGGCGGTTGGAAGATACGGATGCTAGCAGTGTCGGTGAGGGAAGCAACCACTCAAGGTTTTGCTGGATGTTTATACAGTGCATATGGCTCTGGCCTCAGGCACCTTCCAGCGCCTAGACTTCGTCGATCTTCAGCACAGGAATAGACCGTGACCACTCTTTTTTGGTACGACTATGAAACCACCGGTATCAACCCGCGCAGCGATCGCCCCCTCCAGGTCGCCGGTATTCGCACCGACGTCGACCTCAACGAGGTTGGCCCGCCGGTCAATCTGTATTGCCATCCCAGCGACGATATCCTGCCCCATCCGGCAGCCTGTGCGATCACCGGCATCACCCCGCGCATACTGGCGGAAAAGGGCTTGGCCGAAGCCGATTTCATGACGCGGGTACATGCCGAACTGGCGGCTCCCGGTACCTGTGGGGTGGGTTACAACACCCTGCGGTTTGACGATGAAATGACCCGTTACAGTCTTTATCGCAATTTCTTCGACCCTTATGCGCGTGAATGGCAGGGCGGTAACAGCCGCTGGGACTTGATCGATGTGGTGCGTACCGCCTACGCGCTGCGTCCGGAGGGGATCGTCTGGCCCGAGCAGGATGGGCGCGTGACGCTCAAGCTGGAGCGTTTGACCGACGCCAACGGTATCGCCCATGGCCAGGCCCACGATGCGTTGTCCGATGTGCGCGCGACCATTGCCTTGGCCCGATTGGTCCGTGAAAAACAGCCCAAGCTGTACGACTGGCTATTCCAGTTGCGCAGCAAGCAACGGGTGATGGATCAGGTGCGGCTGTTGCAACCGATGGTGCATATCTCCGGGCGTTTTTCTGCCGAGCGCCATTACCTGGGTGTCGTACTGCCCCTGGCCTGGCACCCGCGCAATCGCAACGCATTGATCGTCTGTGACCTGGGCCTTGATCCGCAGGGGCTGCTGGATCTCGACGCCGATACCTTGCGTCAGCGCCTCTACACCCGTCGTGATGATCTGGCCGAAGGCGAGTTGCCGGTACCGCTCAAGTTGTTGCATATCAACCGCTGCCCGGTGGTGGCCCCATTGAATGTGCTGCGGGCGCAAGACCGTGAACGGCTGCAATTGGATATGGACGCTTATCAGGCACGGGCGCTGCGGCTAACTGACGCACAGGAAGTTTGGCGCGACAAGTTAGCGGCGATTTATGCCGAGGAGGATTTTGCGCCGAGTTCGGACCCGGAGCAGCAGCTCTACGATGGTTTTATCGGTGATCGCGACCGTCGTTTATGCGAACAAGTCCGCGCGGCAGAGCCGACGCAATTGGCGCGGCAGCAGTGGCCCTTTGATGATCAGCGTTTGCCCGAATTATTATTTCGCTACCGTGCGCGCAACTTTCCTGAAACCTTGAATAGCGAGGAGCAACAACGCTGGAAACTTTTCTGTCAACAACGCTTGTCAGAGGGTGAATGGGGCGCCCCCAATACCTTGGAAGCATTTAAGCGGGCGCGTAATGAGTTGGCTGTTAGTGCCACACCGTTTCAGTGCCAGGTGCTGGATCAATGGCAGGAGTATGCCGACTCTTTAGCCGCTCGGCTGAATCTGTAGCCGGGTAATTGCAGACTATTCAGACAATAAAAAACGCCAGCAAGCTGGCGTTTTTGTATATCGCGTATCAGGCGAGAGCCTGGCGAGGCTTAGCCCAGCAGGGTAGCCCAACCTTCAACCACGTCACCGCCCCACTTGGCTTTCCACTCTTTCAGAGTCTTGTGGTTGCCACCTTTGGTTTCAATCACTTCGCCGTTGTGCGGGTTTTTGTATTGCTTGACCTTGCGCGCACGCTTGGTGCCGGTAGTTTTTACGGCGCCGCGCGGTGCTTTAACTTTCGACTCTGGGTCCAGCAGCGCGATGATGTCACGCAGGGATTTGGAGTATTCGCCCATCAGGGTACGCAGTTTGCCTTCGAATTCCAGCTCGGTTTGCAGTTTGTCGTCTTGGGACAGATTCTTCAAACGGGCTTGCAGCTCTTTGATAGCTTCTTCGGTGGCACGGTATTCGTTGATCAGGGACATGTGGACTACCTTATGTAGAGCGCTGATTGGCAGGGACAGTGGCCAATAATAGTCAGGCTATTTCCCCAAGTAAACATTTAAGGGGATATTTATGTGAATTACTTTGAGTGTTTGTGGCAAATCTAAGCAAACGAGTTAATTGGCAGGGGGATGGCTAAAGATAACCTGCTTAATTTCCACTAACTGCTTGAGCTTGCCGATGCGCATGCATATAGCGGTGGTAAAACCTTACGCCATTAAGCGGTGTGGCCAAGGCGAGGGCAGAATAAGCGTCAACGGATACTGCAGTTTTTCTGCGTAATCGCTAGAATGGCGACCTTTGCGAAGTTCTGGAGTTTTCCCCTAATGCGCACTTTTCGGCTGGTGATTGCTTGCCCGGACCGGGTTGGCATCGTTGCCAAAGTCAGTAACTTTCTGGCCTCCCACAACGGCTGGATCACCGAGGCGAGCCATCACTCGGACAATCTCAGCGGTTGGTTCTTCATGCGCCACGAGATCCGTGCCGATACGCTGCCCTTTGGTCTTGAGGCCTTTCGCGAGGCGTTTGCGCCGATCGCCGAAGAGTTTTCGATGATCTGGCACATCAGCGATACCGAGCAGAAAAAACGTGTGGTGTTGATGGCCAGCCGTGAATCCCACTGCCTGGCCGACTTGCTGCACCGTTGGCACAGCGACGAACTGGACTGTGAGATCGCCTGCGTGATCTCCAACCACGACGACCTGCGCAGTATGGTCGAGTGGCATGGCATCCCGTACTACCATGTGCCGGTCAACCCGCAGGACAAGGAACCGGCGTTCGCCGAGGTGTCTCGCCTGGTCAAGCAGCACGAAACCGACGTCGTGGTGCTGGCGCGCTACATGCAAATCCTGCCGCCGGAACTGTGCCGTGAATACGCCGGCAAGGTGATCAATATTCACCACAGCTTCCTGCCGTCGTTTGTCGGTGCCAAACCGTACCACCAGGCTTCCCTGCGTGGCGTGAAGTTGATTGGCGCAACGTGCCATTACGTCACCGAAGAACTGGACGCCGGCCCGATCATCGAGCAGGACGTGGTGCGTGTCAGCCACAGCGACAGCATTGAAGACATGGTGCGTTTCGGCCGTGATGTCGAGAAGATGGTCCTGGCCCGTGGCCTGCGCTATCACTTGGAAGACCGCGTGCTGGTACACGGCAATAAGACTGTGGTGTTCTGATCAACGCGTTTTGATTGAAGAATGAAGGGCCTGGGCGTTAAATCGTTCCAGGCCTTTTTTCATTGATCTGCCATCAGGACAAGCCCATGACCGACCCACTCGATAAAGCTACATCCAGGGCGCCCGCTACGTTGGGCGAGGGGTGTCTGAGTCGCTATGATCCGGATGCGCTGGATGCCGAGGACGGTACTGACTTTCCTGGGGCTGCCCAATTGTGGGATGAGTTGCAGAAACGGCCTGCTTCCCCTGAAGTGGACGCTTGAGCTGCGGCTCGCCGAGCATCAGCAGAAACATCGGCTCGCCGGCCAGGTTGGCGATTTCGACGCTGTCGAGGCTGTGGCGCTGGCTTTCGCTCATGGTGCTGACCGAGTCCCGGGCGCCGACTTGCAGTTCCTCAATCATCTTTTGCACCTGTTGTGCCGACTCCTGGGCGGCGGCCCCCAATTGGTTGATGGCGGCGGCGCTGTTGGTGCGGTCGGCCTGCTCGTCGGAGTTGATCATCGATGAGTTGGAAGCGCTGACCACCCGCAGGGCTACTTCATTGACTTGCCCGGTGGCCGAGGATACTTCGCGGATCGACGTATGAATTCGCTCTACGAAACGGTTGAACGCATTACCCAGGATGCCGAGTTCGTCGTGATTCTGGAGGGTCAGGCGGCGAGTCAGGTCACCCTCGCCATCGGCGATGTCCTGCATGGCGCGGGTCATCACGTGCAGCGGTTGCATCAGCACTCGGATCAGAGCGCGATGATGATCACCACGGCTATGCTCTGGCTGCCCTTGGCGCTGGGGGGGGCGATGGAAGTGATCAATTGCCCCGTCGCGGCATTGATATAGGGCTAGGTCAGGGCTGAACCATTCATGGCAGCGTCAAAAAAGGTGTGCTACTTCTGGTGATAGCTCTGATGGAGCCCTGTAAGAACTATCTGACCTATTTTTAGACTTTGTGGGTCTCACATTTATCTCTATCGACCTGGCGGCATGAAAAATTAACCATGGGTGACGAAATGCCTGACTCCACGCAACTGCTTATCGGCGCCGGCCTCGACGGCCAGCCCATCGCCCAGGCCATGCGCCTGGCCAATCGTCACGGGTTGATTGCCGGTGCCACGGGCACCGGCAAGACCGTCACCTTGCAACGTTTGGCGGAAGCCTTCAGCGACGCGGGCGTGGCGGTATTCGCCGCGGATATCAAGGGCGACCTTTGTGGTCTCGGCGCTGCAGCCAACCCCCAGGGCAAGGTGGCCGAGCGCATCGCCGGCATGCCCTTCTTGAATTACACAGCCAAGGCGTATCCGGTGACGCTGTGGGATATCCACGGTCAGTCCGGTCATCCATTGCGCACCACGATCAGTGAAATGGGCCCGTTGTTGCTCGGTAGCCTGTTGGAGCTCACCGACAGCCAGCAATCAGCGCTCTATGCCGCGTTTAAGGTTGCGGACCGCGAAGGCCTGTTACTGCTGGATCTCAAGGATCTCAAGGCGCTGCTCAACCACTTGCGCTATAACCCGGAGCTGCTGGGTGAAGATGCGGCGCTGATGACCACCGGCTCCAGCCAGGCGCTGTTGCGGCGCCTGGCGGTGCTGGAGCAGCAGGGCGCCGAAGCGTTGTTCGGCGAGCCGGCGCTGCAGCTTGAGGATATTTTGCAACCTGCCAGTGATGGTCGTGGGCGTATCCACTTGCTTGACGCCAGCCGCCTGGTACACGAAGCGCCCAAGGTGTACGCAACCTTCCTTTTATGGCTGCTGGCAGAACTGTTCGAGCAGTTGCCCGAGCGCGGCGATGCAGACAAACCGCTGCTGGCGCTGTTTTTCGACGAAGCGCATTTGTTGTTTGCCGATACGCCCAAGGCCTTGCAGGACCGCCTGGAACAGGTGGTGCGATTGATTCGCTCGAAAGGCGTGGGCGTGTATTTCGTCACGCAATCTCCGGGGGACTTACCTGACAGCGTACTGGCGCAACTTGGCTTGCGTGTCCAGCATGGTCTGCGCGCATTCACCACCAAAGAGCAGAAATCACTGCGCGCGGTGGCGGACGGTTTTCGGCCCAACCCGACATTTGATGCCTTGTCGGTCCTGACAGAACTGGGCACCGGTGAAGCACTGGTGGGCACTTTGCAGGAAAAGGGCACGCCGGAAGTCGTCCAGCGCGTGCTGGTCGCACCTCCGCAATCGCGGATCGGGCCGCTCAGCGACGCCGAACGGGTCGCGCTGGTCGCCAGTTCGCCGTTGCAGGGTCGCTATGACAAGCCGGTTGACCGGGAGTCGGCCTATGAAGTGCTGATGGCGCGCAAGGCGTTGGGCCCGGCCGAAGAAGCCCAGCCTGTGAGCGATGAACCGAGTTTTACCGACAGGGCCGGGGCGTTTCTCGGGACGGCGGCCGGCAAGGCGCTCAAGTCAGCCATGCAACAAGCCGCCAATCAGATGGGGCGCCAATTAGTGCGGGGCTTGCTGGGGTCGTTGCTGGGCGGCAGCAAGCGCAAATAGGGGGTCAGGCTTTGGGCTTGGCATGGGCGGCCAACCGCTCCAGAGCCGCACGCAAACCCGGATCGCTGATACCGTCGGCTGTTGCCTGAATGGTTTCGGCCGCGTTCGCCGATAAATCCATGGTGTGCCCCGCAGCGCCTTGCGGAACGGTCGGCGGCTGCACCTTGAACTGGATGCGCGTCAGGCTGGCGAACTCGTCAAATGCCATCAACTGCCGCTGCAGGCGTTTTTGCTGATAGCGCAAGCGTGTCGCCCAATGGCCGTCTGTGACAATAAGCAGCAGGTTGCCCTCGCGCCACGAAGCGACATGGCAGTGTTCCCGTGCCGCCGGTTGCAATTGGCTTTCAACCAGGCGTTGCAGATGGCCCAAGCGTTGCGCATGGCTGAAGATGGCTTTCAACGGCTTGGCTTCGCGAAGCAACACGCTGGGGGCGCGGGCTGTAAGAGGGCGAAACGCCATGATCAGACACCTTAGGTAACAGAGCCGCCATCTTAGCAGAAACCGCCTGTGGACCCCCAGGCAATGCATTTGTGGGGCTTTGCCCGCAAAATCAATGCCCTCCATGGGTTGAAGTTCCGGTAAAAGCCCTTATTTTAAATAAGCCCTCTCACGGGCTCATGCCTGCATTGGGGAACAACGCCACTTTCCTCACCCACGATTCCGGGTAGAATGCGCGTTCGCATGCGGCCGTGAGGGCTGCTCGGGCCACTCACGGTGCGCCCTCCATCCCTATGTGTGGAAGAACCTGCCGATATGTTTGCGCCTTTGTTAAAGAAACTTTTTGGAAGCAAGAATGAGCGCGAAGTTAAACGCATGCTCAAGACGGTGCAGCTGGTCAATGCCTTCGAAGAGCAGATGGTTGCCCTTTCGGACGAGCAATTGCGCGCCAAGACCGAAGAGTTCAAGGCCCGCATAGCCAAAGGTGAAACCCTCGACAAGCTGCTTCCCGAAGCCTTTGCGGTCGCCCGCGAAGCCGGTAAGCGCGTAATGGGCATGCGCCACTTCGACGTGCAATTGATCGGCGGCATGACCTTGCATGAAGGCATGATCGCCGAAATGCGCACCGGTGAAGGCAAGACTTTGGTCGCAACCCTGGGTGTTTACCTCAATGCACTGTCCGGCAAAGGCGTGCATGTGGTGACGGTGAACGACTACCTGGCCCGCCGGGACGCCAACTGGATGCGCCCGCTGTATGAATTCCTCGGCCTGACTGTCGGCGTCGTGACGCCGTTCCAGCCACCGGAAGAGAAGCGTGCGGCTTATGCTGCCGACATCACCTACGGCACCAACAACGAATTCGGTTTCGACTACCTGCGCGACAACATGGCGTTCAGCATGGAAGAAAAATTCCAGCGCGAACTCAACTTTGCCGTGATCGACGAAGTCGACTCCATCCTCATCGACGAAGCCCGTACCCCGCTGATCATCTCCGGCCAGGCCGAAGACAGCTCGCGCCTGTACACCGAGATCAACAAGTTGATCCCGCGCCTTGAGCAGCACATCGAGGAAGTGGAAGGCGTGGTGACCAAAGAAGGTCACTTCACCATCGACGAGAAGACCCGCCAGGTCGAACTCAACGAAGCCGGTCACCAGTTCGTCGAAGACATGTTGAGCCAGATCGGCCTGCTGGCCGAGGGCGAAAGCCTGTACTCGGCACACAACCTGGGCCTGTTGACCCACGTGTATGCCGGCCTGCGCGCACACAAGCTGTTCCACCGCAACGTCGAATACATCGTCCAGGACGGCCAGGTCGTCCTGGTTGACGAACACACCGGTCGTACCATGCCGGGGCGTCGTCTGTCCGAGGGCCTGCACCAGGCCATCGAAGCCAAGGAAGTGCTCAACATCCAGGCCGAAAGCCAGACGTTGGCGTCCACCACCTTCCAGAACTACTTCCGTCTGTATAACAAGCTGTCCGGCATGACCGGTACGGCCGACACCGAAGCGTTCGAATTCCACCAGATCTACGGTCTGTCGGTGATGGTTATCCCGCCGAACAAGCCGCTGGCGCGAAAAGACTTCAACGACCTGGTGTTCCTGACCGCCGACGAGAAATACGCTGCCATCGTCGCCGACATCAAGGAATGCATGACCCAGGGCCGTCCGGTGTTGGTGGGTACTGCCACCATCGAAACGTCCGAGCACATGTCCAGCTTGCTGAACAAGGAAGGCATCGAGCACAAGGTTCTCAACGCCAAGTTCCACGAAAAAGAAGCCGAGATCATCGCCCAGGCCGGTCGCCCCGGCGCGCTGACCATCGCCACCAACATGGCCGGTCGTGGTACCGACATCCTGTTGGGCGGCAACTGGGAAGTGGAAGTGGCTTCTCTGGACAATCCGACACCTGAGCAGATCGCCCAGATCAAGGCCGACTGGCAGAAACGCCACCAGGCCGTGCTGGAATCCGGCGGCTTGCAGGTGATCGCATCCGAGCGTCACGAATCGCGCCGTATCGACAACCAACTGCGTGGTCGTGCCGGTCGTCAGGGTGACGCCGGTTCCAGTCGTTTCTACCTGTCCCTGGAAGACAGCCTGATGCGCATCTTCGCCTCGGATCGGGTGAAGAACTTCATGAAGGCGCTGGGCATGCAGTCCGGTGAAGCGATCGAGCACCGCATGGTGACCAACGCCATCGAGAAGGCCCAGCGCAAGGTCGAAGGCCGTAACTTCGACATTCGTAAGCAACTGCTCGAGTTCGATGACGTCAACAACGAACAGCGTAAAGTGATCTATCACATGCGTAACACGTTGCTGGCCGCCGACAACATTGGCGAGACCATCGCCGATTTCCGTCAGGACGTGCTCAACGCAACAGTCAGCGCGCACATTCCGCCGCAGTCCCTGCCAGAACAGTGGGATGTTGCCGGCCTGGAAGCTGCGTTGAAGAGCGACTTCGGTGTCGACTTGCCGGTTCAGCAGTGGTTGGACGAAGACGATCACCTCTACGAAGAGACGCTGCGTGAGAAGTTGATGGCCGAATTGCTGGCCGCGTACAACGAGAAAGAAGAGCAGGCGAGTGCCGAAGCGCTGCGCACCTTCGAGAAACAAATCGTGCTGCGCGTGCTGGACGACCTGTGGAAAGACCACCTGTCGACCATGGACCACCTGCGTCACGGTATTCACCTGCGTGGCTACGCCCAGAAGAACCCGAAGCAGGAGTACAAGCGCGAGTCGTTCACGCTGTTCTCCGAACTGCTGGATTCGATCAAGCGCGATTCGATTCGCGTGCTGTCCCACGTTCAGGTGCGTCGCGAAGACCCGGTCGAGGAAGAAGCGCGCCTGCGTGAGGAAGCCGAGGCACTGGCGGCGCGCATGCAGTTCCAGCATGACGAAGCGCCAGGTCTTGATGCACCTGAGGAATTGGGCGAAGAGGTCGATGTGGCCCTGGCTCAGACCCCGGTGCGCAACGAACAGAAGTTGGGTCGTAACGAGCTGTGCTGGTGCGGCTCGGGCAAGAAGTTCAAACACTGCCACGGCGAAATCAACTAAGATTTTCGCCTGACGCTGTAACACCCCGCGCCGCGACCGGCATCAGCCGTCGCGGCGTTTTGCCATTAATTCCCACCGTCGAACGCGACGGCACAGACATCATCTATTTTTAAGGAGCGCATTCATGGCTGTTGGTCTTGGTCCTTTGCCCACATTGCACCCGGTTGCCGGTTTTGAGCTCGGTATCGCTTCGGCCGGCATCAAACGCCCGGGGCGCAAGGATGTCGTGGTGATGCGCTGTGCTGAAGGCTCGACCGTCGCCGGTGTGTTCACCCTCAACGCATTCTGCGCAGCGCCGGTGATCCTGGCCAAGCAGCGCGTGGCCGGCCCGATTCGTTACCTGCTGACCAACACCGGCAATGCCAACGCTGGCACCGGCGAGCCGGGCCTGGTCGCGGCTGCGCGTACCTGCGCCAAACTGGCGCAACTGGCTGGCGTGGATGCCAACCAGGTGCTGCCGTACTCCACCGGTGTGATCGGTGAGCCGCTGCCTGTGGAAAAAATCGAAGGCGCCCTGCAAGCCGCACTGGATGACCTGTCTGTGGATAACTGGGCGGCCGCCGCCACTGGCATCATGACCACCGACACCCTGCCAAAAGGCGCGAGCCGCCAGTTCGTGCACGACGGCGTCACCGTCACCGTGACCGGTATCAGCAAAGGCGCGGGCATGATCCGTCCGAACATGGCCACCATGCTTGGCTATATCGCTACCGACGCCAAAGTCTCCCGCGATGTGCTGCACAGCCTGATCCTGGACGGTGCGAACAAGTCGTTCAACCGCATCACCATCGATGGCGACACCTCGACCAACGACTGCTGCATGCTGATCGCCACCGGCCAGGCCAACCTGCCCGAAATCACCGAGGCCAGCGGCCCGCTGTTCGCCGCGTTGAAGCAAGCGGTGTTCGAAGTGTGCATGGACGTGGCCCAGGCCATCGTGCGTGACGGCGAGGGCGCCACCAAGTTCGTCACGGTTGAAGTCAACGGCGGCGGCAACCACCAGGAATGCCTGGATGTTGGTTACACCGTGGCTCACTCGCCGCTGATCAAGACCGCGCTGTTCGCCTCCGACCCGAACTGGGGCCGTATCCTCGCCGCCGTCGGCCGTGCCGGCGTGCCGGACCTGGACGTGAGCAAGATCGACGTGTTCCTCGGTGACGTGTGCATCGCCAGCCGTGGCGCCCGCGCCGAGAGCTATACCGAAGCCCAGGGTTCGGCGGTGATGCAGCAGGAAGAAATCACCATCCGCATCGAGTTGGGTCGCGGCGAGTGCAGCGAAACCATCTGGACCACGGACTTGTCCCACGAGTACGTGAAGATCAATGCGGAATACCGTACCTGAAGCCCGGAGGATAAGCGCGGTGAAACGAGTGCATGTAGCAGCAGCGGTGATCCGCGGCGTCGACGGCAGAATCCTGCTGGCGCGCCGTGCCGATACCCAGCATCAGGGCGGCCTCTGGGAATTTCCCGGTGGCAAGGTGGAGGCCGAAGAGTCGGTCGCCACGGCGCTGTCCCGCGAGTTGCAGGAAGAGCTGGGCATCCAGGTCACAACGGCGCGGCCGCTGATCAAGGTGCAGCATGACTATCCGGACAAGCAGGTGTTGCTGGATGTCTGGGAAGTCTCGGCCTTTACCGGCGAGCCCCATGGTGCCGAAGGGCAGCCGCTGGAGTGGGTGGCCCCTCGGGACTTGCTCAACTATGAGTTCCCTGCAGCCAATGCGCCGATCGTTGCCGCCGCACGGTTGCCCGGTGACTACCTGATCACGCCGGGTGAGCTGGAAACCGCGCCGCTGTTGTGCGGTATCCGGAAAGCCATCGCGGGCGGTATCAAACTGGTTCAACTGCGCGCACCCAACGGTTACGACCCCAAGTACCGTGACCTGGCGGTAGACGCCGTGGGCCTGTGTGCTGGCAAGGCGCAGTTGATGCTCAAGGGGCCGTTCGAATGGCTGGGGGATTTTCCTGCAGCCGGTTGGCACATGACGTCGGCGCAACTGCGCAAATACGCAAGCAAGGGCCGACCGCTGCCGAAGGATCGCTGGTTGGCAGCGTCCTGCCATAACGCTGAGGAACTGGCGCTGGCGGAAATGATGGACGTGGATTTTGTCACGCTGTCGCCGGTGCAGCCGACCCAGACCCATCCCGATGCCCAGCCGTTGGGTTGGGAGCAGGCGGCAGAGCTGATCCGCGGGTTCAGCAAGCCAGTGTATCTGTTGGGTGGCGTTGGGCCGGCTGAGCGCGAGCAGGCGTGGGATGCCGGCGCCCAAGGTGTTGCAGGGATTCGGGCGTTCTGGCCGCAAGATTGATGTAGCGTTTGCTGGCCTCATCGCGGGCAAGCCCACTCCCACATTGGAAGGTGTTCACAAATCCAAATGTGGGAGTGGGCTGCCCGCGATGGCTCGGGAGCCGACGACTATCTAACTGATGCCCCGCGACCTAAATGTGGGAGGGGCGGTGCGACGATTCGACTTGCCCCCGATGGCGGCCTGACAGCCGACCAGGATGTTGGATCAGACCGAGTACATATCCGTTGCTGCGGTAACGGCGGCTATTGATTCCGCTCTTACAGCGGCTCACTTTTGGAAAGGCCGGAATGCCGGCCCAGCCAAAAGTAAGCAAATGTATGGTCAGCCCACCTTTTGCTATCCAGTCACGATGAACGGTAAATCAGGCTTGCGCTAATGTATCCGGGCTCCTTGTGAGCGCGGTTACGCGTTCGGCCCTTGATGAGTATTCGCTCCTGCCTGTCCTTAAAAGCGCTTCAGCTTCGAAAGCTATTTTGCTTATCAGGTTCTCAGCCAGGGTATCTGCCGTTTATCGCCATCAATTACTGACGTCGCAAAAGCCGGTGGTAAAGCTGGGTCACACGGTGAAATGCCCGTTGTAGGTGCCACCTTTGGTCAGCAGCGCCCAGACAATCCTGGCCATTTTATTAGCCAGCGCACAGGCAACTTTGTTAAGCGGTTTCCGAGCCAGTAGGTTTCTGGCCCAGACTCCAAGGGCGTCGTTTCGCTTATCGATTCGATAAAGCAGGGTTTGGGCGCCCTGCATCAGCAAGGTTCTCAAATACCGATCCCCGCGCTTGCTGATACCCAGGAGCGTGGTTTGCCCTCCGGTTGAGTATTGCCGTGGCACCAGCCCCAACGAAGCCGAAAAATCTCGGGACGATTTATATATCGAAGCGTCCCCGACATCGGCCACCAGCGCGCTAGCGATGAGGGGGCCTATGCCGGGGATGCTCTGTAATCTTTTGCCAGCGTCACTCCCGTTCACCTGCTGCTTGATCTCGATATCCAGTGCTTTGATTTCGCTGGTCAATTGACGAATGTCATCAAGCATCCGACTAATAGCCTGCCGCAGGCGCAGCGGTAGATTGTGCTCTTCCATCAATGCAGGAACCCGATCCAGCGCGGCATAGCCAGCGGGAAAGATAACGCCAAACTCCAGTAAGAACCCGTGCACCTGGTTGATCACTCCAGTGCGCCGACTCACCAGTGATTTACGCAGTTTATGCACGGTCGACAACACCTGCTGATCAACCGACTTGACCTGTACAGAGCGCGTTCTGGGACGTGATGCGGCCTCACAGATAGCCTCGGCATCAATGAAGTCGTTCTTGTTGCCGGTGACGTAAGCCTTCACATGCTGCGGCGCTATCAGTTGGACCTGATGACCGAGCTTGGTGATTTCTCTGGCAAGAAACTGTGACCCGCCACAGGATTCCATGGCGACTTTGCAGGGGGGCATTTGTGCAAGTAATGGCAGCAACTGGCTTCGATTGAGCTTCTTGCGCAGTACCTGATGGCCTTGTGCGTCCTGGCCGTGTAAGTGGAAGCTGTTCTTGCCAATGTCGATGCCTAGAAGCGTTACGCTGTTCATGAGAAAACCTCCTCAGGAAAAGTGAGAACCTCAGTAGTGTAGACCTGAGGTTCTCGCCGGGCTGACCATCTCATTAGGCCTTCGCCCCACCACTCGGCACCTCGCCTAGGCTCGGTGCGCCCGGAATCCGACATTGATTTGGGCGGCTAAACCGGCATCCCTGCCGGTTCACCCCCCAATCAATATCGAATTCCGGCCAGCGTGGTTTAACGGGGCGCCTGAGATCAAAAGCAAAATCAAGAGCGGCTCGCTTCGCATCGTGGTTACCGTTGGCTGCTACAAAGTTGTGTAGATACCTATGCTCATCGCGGGCAAGTCCACTCCCACATTGGAAGGTGTTCACAAATCCAAATGTGGGAGGGGGCTTGCCCCCGATGGCGCCAGACCAGGCGCCGAATAATCAGTGGGGCTTCGACGCCGCCTGCCACAAAATCTCCGCAACACCCTGGCGCTTGGCTATCACCCGCGCCGCCACAAACAGCAAATCCGACAGCCGGTTGATATACGCCAAACTCACCCCTTCCAACGGTTCAAGCGCATTCAGGTGCTGACAGCGTCGCTCCGCACTGCGCGCCGCGCTACGGCATACATGGGCCTGGGCGATCAGTGCTGAGCCACCGGGCAAGATGAAGTTCTCCAGCGACCCGACCTCTTCGTTCCAGCGATCAATCGCTGCTTCCAACCGATCAACTTCTGCCGCGTTCAGTGCCTTGTACTCTGGCATCGCCAACTCGCCGCCCAGATCGAACAATCGATGCTGGCAAGGTGTAAGCACCTCGATGACGTCTTGTAAGCCTGGATGCTGCCCGCCGAGTGCTTCGAGATAAGCCAGCAGTAACCCCAACTGGCTATTCAGCGTATCGACTTCGCCGATGGCCTCCACCCGTGGGTGGTCCTTGGGCACGCGGCGGCCGTCGCCGAGGCCGGTTTCGCCCTGGTCGCCGGTACGGGTGTAAATCTTCGACAGGCGAAAGCCCATGGTCAGTGCTCCAGTTGGGTAAGTTCAGCGGGGGGCAATTGGCTGCCGGCCAGGGGCAGGCGCAAGGTAAAGCAGGTGCCTTGGCCCAGGGTGGAATGCACTTCCATCTGCCCTTTGTGGTTGTTGGTGATGATGAAGTACGACACCGACAGCCCCAGCCCGGTGCCCTGGCCGATTTCCTTGGTGGTGAAGAACGGCTCGAAGGTACGTTTACGCACGTTCTCGCTCATGCCGATGCCGTTGTCTTCGACCTGGATCTCCGCCCAGGGCGGGTTGAGGCGGGTGCGCAGGATGATGCGCCCCGGCTCACGGTCGTCTTCGCGCTGGTGAATGGCCTGCGCCGCGTTTTTCAGCAGGTTGAGCAGCACTTGTTCCAACTCGTTGGCGGTGCCCGGCACCGGGCCGAGCTGTGGGTCAAACTGGCGGATGATCGCCTGGCCTTTGAAGTCGAAGCCGATGGCCAGGTCAAAATCGTTGCCGGCGATTTCCACCGCCTGGTCGATCAACGCTGGCAAATCACAAGGGGCCATCTGCCGGTTGCTGAGGCGACTGAAACTGAGCATGTGGGTGACGATTTTCGCCGCCCGTGCGCCGGCCTGCTGGATACCGTCGAGCAATTGCGGGACTTCGCGGCTTTGCAGGTAGCGGTTGACCGTCTGCAGTTCGATGCCCACCTGTTCGGCGTGTTCCTGGTTCTTGGGCAGGTCGGGGGACAGGCGGCGGCGGATGTTCTGCACGTTATGCAGGATCGCCCCCAGTGGGTTGTTGATTTCATGGGCCATGCCTGCGGCAAGGCCGCCGACGGAGAGCATTTTCTCCGACTGCACCATCATTTCTTCCAGGGACAGGCGCTGGGTGATGTCATCGATCCGGATCACCACACCGCGCCCGGCACCGCCCATCAGCGGATAGAACGTCAGGGCGTAATGCTTGGGCTCATCGTCCTTGACCCAGGTGACGCGCTCGATGCGCTCCACCGTGTGTTGCTCGACCGTGGCCTTGATCTGCGGCAGGTAGGGCTTGAGCGGTTGGAAGGCGAGGAAGATCGGCTGGTTCAGCGCTTCATCCAGCCGCGTGCCGGAAAGCGCAGTGGCTTCCTGGTTCCACTGGGTGACATAGAGCTGCTCATCCAGGGCGATCAGCGCCGAGGGCATCGAGTCGATAATGCTGTTCAGATAGTTCTGGAAACCGGTGAGTTTTTTCTCGATCTTGCTACGAACCTGGACTTCCAGCTCCAGCTTGCGGTTGGTATGGCGGGTCTCTTCGGCCAGACCCTGTGCTTGGTCGTAAGCCGCCTGAGCCTCATCGCGCGCCCGCTTGAGCTGCTGCTCGCGGGCCTCGATACGCGACAACATGGTGTTGAAGGCCTCTGCCAGGCTGCCAATTTCGTCACGGTTTCCACGGCCGGCGCGCAGGGCGTAGTTCTCTTCGCGGGTGACCTGGCGCGAGAGCTCTTCCAGCTCATGGATCGGCCGGGTGATCAGGCGTTTGATCTGCCGGGCGATGACCAGCCACAGCAGCACGCTGAAAATCAGGATGCCCAGGCTGGCTGTCAACGTGCCGGTGTAGAACGCCACCGGTAACTCACTGCTGGCGACCAGCAATAAATGCCCGGAAGGCTGGCCGGGGCGGGGCAGGGTGATGACCTGGTTGCTGCGAAACTCGGTGACGCGCCAGGCCTCGATATGCCGGTAGTTGTCCGGCAGATGCAGGCGGTCGCCGTGTTGCATCTGCGCCAGGCGATTGCCCTCCGCGTCGTACAACGCGGCGGCGCGCAGCGGCGAATAGCTGGTCAGCTCATTGAGCAGGGCGTCGGCCTTGTCGGGCGACTCAAGGGCTTCGGCGGCGAGCGCCGGGTTGGACACCAGTCGACCGATCGCCTGCAGCGCCTGGGGCGCCATGCTCTCCTGGGAGATCCAGTAGGCGGCACTGATAAAAGTCAGGTTGGCCACCAGCAATACGGTGGTCAGCAGCACCAACAGGGCGGCCAGCAGTTTCTGCCCTACCGGTAGGTTTTCAAGACGCTGGCGCAGTGGCATCAGGGGTTTCACAGGTAATAGACGAGTAGGCAGGGTAGCGCGTGCCTCAGTCGCTGGGCAATCCGCGTGCAATCAGTTGGTCGACGAGGCGCGTCTGCACCTGTTGCAGATGCGGCAGCGTCAACCGGTGCCGAGCGGCGGCTTTGCAGGCATAGCCCAGCAGGTAGCTGATTTCGGTGCGCCGCGCACTGGCCACGTCCTGGAACATCGAGGAGTAATTGGCCGCCGTGGCCTGGATCACCCGTTCCACTTCCGTGTGCAGGTCCTGCGCTGCTGCTGGCTGGCCGCAGCATTCCAGCAACTCGGCCAGTTCGGCGCATAGGGTCGCGACTTCACACTGATGGGCTTGCAGGCCGCCATTGCAGCATTGGTACAGCACGGTCAGCGGGTTGATGGCGCAATTGAGTGCGAGCTTGCGCCATAGGCGCGTAAGAATGTCGCTGCTCCATTCGTGAGGAATGCCCGCGGCGCACAAGTCGTCCAGCCACAGCGGGGCAGTGGGGTGACTGGCGTCCCCCAGCCAGGTATAGCCGTGGCCGGCAAACACCACGCGCCAATCGCCGTCGCGAAATGCGCCTTCGGTGCTGGAGGCAAAAATGCAGCGGGCCTGAGGTAACTGCGCGGCGACGGCGTCCTGGCTGCCCAGGCCGTTTTGCAGCAGGATCAATTCGGCGCCCGGTGCGAGACGCGGTTGCAGTTGTGCGACTGCGCTTTGAGCGTCGTAGGCTTTGCACGCCACCAGTAAGCGATGAATCGGCTCGGGGCTGTCGGGTGTTTCGCCGAGTATCGGATAAGTGTGCGCTACGCCGTGCTCCACCAGGGTCAGCCCGCTGGCTGTCTGATAGCTGGCCAGGCGTGCCGCATCACGCAGGATCAGCTTCACCGGCACGCCGGCACGGGCCAGGCGGGTGGCCCACAGCGTGCCAAGGCTGCCGGCGCCGAGAATATGCCAGGTGGTCGACATCAGTTTGTGCTCCGTAGGGTCGCTCACAGCGAATAGGGCGAAAGAACCGCTATAATGCTCCGGCATTTTAGCTTGGGCGCGCTCCATCTCTACTGAGCCCGCCCCTTATATTGGAGAAATGACATGCCTTCGTTCGACGTGGTATCCGAACTGGACAAACACGAAGTCACCAACGCCGTCGAGAACGCCGTCAAGGAGCTGGACCGTCGCTATGACTTGAAAGGCAAGGGCAGTTTCGAATTCAAGGAAAAGGAACTGACCGTCAACCTGACCGCTGAAGCCGATTTCCAACTGGAAGCGATGATCGAGATCCTCAAGCTGGCCCTGGTCAAGCGCAAGATCGACGCACAGTGCCTTGAAGTCAAGGACGCCTACGCGTCCGGCAAGTTGATGAAGCAGGAGGCCGTCCTCAAGGAAGGCATCGACAAGGAGCTGGCGAAGAAGATCGTGGCCCATATCAAGGATGCCAAGCTGAAAGTCCAGGCCGCCATCCAGGGTGAACAGGTGCGCGTCACCGGCAAGAAGCGTGATGACCTGCAAGAAGCCATCGCGTCCCTGCGCGCCAAGACCTTCGACATGCCGCTGCAGTTCAATAACTTCCGCGACTGATGGCATTTTGGGGAACCTGAGGACGTTTTTGACGTCCCACGCCCCAGAAACCGCGCCTCACATTGAGCCCTTCCGGGCTCAATTGCGTAATGGGCACTCAATAACGCCGCACACCCGGTAAACAGGAGCATGTAGATGGATTTGAACGCTGAAGTGGATCACCTGATCAAGACCTCAGAATCGTGGTTGCCGATGATCATGGAATACGGCAGCCGGTTTTTGCTGGCAGTGGTCACCCTGGCCATCGGTTGGTGGCTGATCAACGTATTGACCCACCGTGTGGGACGTTTGCTGGCCCTGCGTAACGCCGACCTGGCGCTGCAACACTTCATTACCAGCCTGGCGAACATTGCGCTCAAGGTCATGCTGGTGGTCAACGTGGCCTCCATGATCGGTGTAGCCACCACCTCGTTCGTGGCCGCGATCGGTGCCGCCACCCTGGCCATCGGCCTGGCACTGCAAGGCAGCCTGGCGAACTTCGCCGGCGGCGTGCTGATTCTGTTGTTCCGCCCGTTCCGTATTGGTGACTGGATCGAAGCCCAGGGCACGTCCGGCACCGTCGACAGCATCCAGATCTTCCACACCGTGCTGCGCACCGGTGACAACAAGACCGTGATCATCCCTAATGGCAGCCTGTCTAACGGGCTCATCACCAACACCAACCGTCAGCCGACCCGCAAGGTGGTGTTCGATGTGGGGGTGGACTACGAGGCCGACCTGCAGAAAGCCCGCGAAGTGTTGCTGGAACTGGCGAAAGACCCGCGTGTATTGGCTGATCCGGCGGCAGTGGCCGTGGTTTCGACCTTGGGCGATAGTTCGATCACGGTGTCTTTGCGGTGCTGGACCCAGACGGCGGATTATTGGGACGTGATGTTCATGTTCAATGAACTGGCACGTGATCGTTTGAAAGCGGCGGGGATCGATATTCCATTTCCGCAGCGGGTTATTCGCGTGATGCAGGAAACAGCGGCGAAGTAATGAAAGGCATTTGCACTTAACTTGGCTGACAGGTCAGGTTAAGTGCGCGAGCGTTAATCTCGTTAGTTAGCTTGCTAGATATTTTGCTGCTGAAATAATACTGCAATAAAAAAGCCGCTCCCTTGCATGCAAGGGAGCGGCTTTTCATTTAAGGCCGAAGCCTTAAGTCATCGTTGTAATCGAACGGGCAATTACAAGATGTTCAGCGGGTATTGCGCGATCAGACGCAGTTCGTCGATAGACGACGAACCGTAGTACACGCCGTCAGACGAACGATAGGTGGCTTGACGGACGCGCAGGCTCAGGTCTTTTGCTGGGCCGCTCTGGATCACGTATTTTGCTTCGATGTCGCGTTCCCACTCTTTGCCGTTCGACGTGGTGCCAGTGTTGGCGCCGCTACCGTTGACGTAACGAGTCATGAAGCTCAGGCCTGGCACGCCGAAGGTGGCCATGTTCAGGTCGTAGCGAGCTTGCCAGGATTTCTCGTCTTCAGCGTTGAAGTCGGAACGGGCGATGGAGTTGGCCAGGAAAATCGTGCCGCCGCCGTCTACGCCGTAACCGTAGTCACCGTCACCGCTAACTTTCTGGTAAGCGAGGGTAAAGGTGTGAGCCTGGTAGGTGTAAGCGCCTTGCAGGCTGTAGGCACGGTTATCCAGCTTGGTGGTGTTGTCTTTTTCTGCGCGTTGCAGACCGGCACCGTCGCTTTTGGTGCTGTAGATGTTGAAGTCTACGGCCAGGGACTGATCAGCGCTCAGCGCGTGGGTCCAGTTCACGTTGGCGTAAAGTTTCTTCCAGTAGTCTTCTACTTTCGAGTAGTAGAGGCTGGTAGTGAACTCTGGCGTCCAGGCGTAAACACCGCCCAGGAAGTTGGCATCACGCAGGCCACGGCCGGTAATCGGCTCGGAGCTGGAGATACTGTCCTTGTAGGTATGGTCTTGAGCGACGATCGAGGTGAAGTGACCGGCTTCAAGCTTCAGGTCTTTGATCTCGTTGCTGGTGATCGAGATACCTTGCGGCAACTCAGGCAGCAAGCGGCTGTCATCAGAGGCGAATACAGGCGCTGTGGTGTATTGATCGCCGGCTTTCAGCACGGTATTGGAGACGCGGAATTTAACTGCGGCGCCGCCTTTGGAGTAGTCGTCTTGCGAACGACCATCCGAACCTGTTGGGAACAGACCAGTGCCAGCACGGCCCTTGCCGCTATCGAGCTTGAGGCCCAGCAGGCCGATGGCGTCGACGCCGACACCGATGGTGCCTTGGGTAAAGCCCGATTGGTACAGACCGTTGAAACCAAGACCGGTTTCTTCGCTGCGGCTTTGGCCGGAGTCATTGTTGCGTTTGTCGCGGCTGAAATACAGCGCACGGGTATTGATACTGAAAGTGCTGTCTTCAACGAAGCCCTTGGCATCGTCTTGGGCAGACGCCATTGCGAACTGCGAGGTGCCTGCTGAAACAGCCAGGGCGATCATGCTCCACTTCATCACGCGCATCGTGATTTGCTCCTTTGGTTTTAGGAAGAGTACTGCCGTCCCACCTGTATTTTTATCTGGGCGGCTCTTTCTTTTTTTGTGTCCGCGTAAAGTTATATCACGCTGACTCTAATGACGATACTTACCCATCTTTCCTTTCAGCTTCTTTACGAGGCTGTCGTAAATTGCTAGATCCGTGTCGCAAATCCACAGTCCGAATGCAACCGGACTGACAACTTCAATGCTCTTTTCAAACCCCTTTCATAGTTTGAATGCGTCCTTGTTCCGCATTGACTCGCTGCTGTTCTTATCGCGAAACACCCGCTTCCTGAAGGGTGCCGTTGCCGACGATGTGGGTGTGAATGCAACAAGCGCGCCCAAACCGGTAACTGAATGTCACTTTTTCGTGAAAAGCCTTGCTGCGCTGTAAAAAACCTATAAGCACGGGCTTTTTACGCCGTTTTGTTTGCTCTTGACGGCCATGCATTCTCTTGCTCCGGTGGTGCATGAATCCCGTGCCAGAGAGAAACGTTACCGATTCACCCTCATGGGTGGGTACTTGGCGGATCTCTTTGATGCACGGGTGGGTCATTTTGGTGCATCCCGGTGAGGCCCGAGTTAGCGTAGCTCAATTATCCGCCTGCCTCGAAAGGGGGCAGGTTTTTTATCGGGATGTGCGTTGGCTTCTGCATTCGAAGTGAAGCCGCAAGCGTTCGAAGGTATGCTGGGCTCCAGAATCTGACCTGCCGAACGGAGTGCCCGCGGTGTTCGCCTTAGATCAACGCCTGCAACAAGACACACTGGCCATCGGGGACTTCCCGTTGTGCCGCCTGCTGCTGTCCAATGACTCGAATTACCCCTGGTACATTCTGGTGCCGCGTATCAACGGTATCAGCGAAGTGTTTCAACTGGGTGTCGCAGATCAACAGAAGCTGTGGGAAGAAACCACGGCCCTGGCGCAATTGCTGAGCGAAGGCTTAGTGGCCGACAAGATGAACATCGGCGCGCTGGGGAATGTTGTCAGCCAGTTGCATGTGCATGTGATCGTGCGCAAACGCGACGACATTGCCTGGCCTGCGCCAGTTTGGGGCAAGCACCCGGCGCGGCCGTATACGGAAGAACAAGTGGCTGCCATTCGTGCGCGGTTGCGCGAGCTGTTGCCTGCCGACTTCATCTTTACCCAGGACTGAACCATGGATCTGCAAGACCGCGTGACCGACCTGGAAAGCCGCCTGGCCTTTCAGGACGACACCATCGAAACCCTCAACGATATCCTGGTCACCCAGCAGCGGGCGGTCGAACGCCTGCAACTGCAGATGACTGCGCTGCTCAAGCGCCAGGAAGAAATGGGCGGCCAGTTCGAGTCGTCCGAAGAAGACGCGCCGCCGCCTCACTATTAATAGCCGCGCCATAAAAAACCGCGATCCAGCCTGCGCCGGATCGCGGTTTTTTTTACTGCTTAGCCTGGAATCAGCGACGCGGCAAGGCGGCGATCACGTCTTCGGCTTGCAGGCCTTTGTCGCGGTTCATGACGGAGAATTCCACACGCTGGCCTTCGACCAGAACGCGATGGCCTTCGCCACGGATGGCCCGGAAGTGGACGAAGATATCGTCGCCCGAATCGCGGGAAATAAAGCCGAAGCCTTTGGACGTGTTGAACCACTTGACGGTCCCGGTATCCCGATTGGTCATGTCGTAGTTTTGCGACGCGGCCGTAGGGGACGAACGGTAGAAGCTGATGGCCAGGTGAAGAACGATGGCGACCAGCGCAATCACCAGGCTGAGCAGGATGGCCGGGTGGCCGCCGACTTCAGGCATGGGCGCCAGGAGGGTGAGGGTTTGTACGACAACAGTCAGCACCAGCAGCGCACTGACCAGGTTTTGCAGTTGATGACGCGTGCCTTTGTTCCAGTAAGGAATCACTGGTGCCAGCGTCAGGTTGAGAAGGCCGAACAAGGCCAGGTACAGAGCGTCATGTTGTTGCAGGTAAGGCAGGCTTTCAGGCTGCAGGCTCGGGATAAAGGACAGCAGCAAAGCTGCAACGCCCGTTAGCAGGTGGACGATTTTCAACATTTTGATTAACTCACGTTAAGACGGATCACAAGGAAGAGCTGACTGGCACGGTTCGCTTCTGAACAATGGGAGGCGTTGAGCACGTGCGCGGGTATCAGCCTATGCGCTGGCCGAAGAAAATAACGACAGCGACACGCTGCCTATTTAACAGCAAAGGCTGTGCCTACTCAAATCAAGCATTTCCGGGCGTTGCAAGGGGGCAGGGCATTTCTGCGTCAAACGCTTGTCCTAGACAGTTGCAGGCGTTTTGCCTGCTGTCGGGAAACTTCCTATAGCGCCCAAAGCCTTCACCGTCGCGGGCCAGCAAGGCCAAGCAGGGCGATTTGCCGCACGTCGCCTCGGTGCGTCGGGCTGCACACGGTGAGTACTCTTGCTAGAGTGGTCCGGCACCTGATCAATGAATGCTGTTCAATTGAAGGGGATAAACATGGCAATCGATATCGGTATCAGTGAAGAAGATCGCAAATCCATCGTCGACGGGCTTTCGCGTCTGCTTTCCGATACCTATGTGCTGTACCTGAAGACCCACAATTTCCACTGGAACGTCACGGGCCCCATGTTTCGCACGCTGCACTTGATGTTCGAAGAGCAGTACAACGAACTGGCGCTGGCGGTGGACCTGATAGCCGAGCGAATTCGTGCCCTGGGCTTCCCGGCGCCGGGTGCCTATTCGATCTATGCGCGTCTGTCTTCGATCAAGGAAGAAGAGGGCGTGCCCAGCGCTGAAGAGATGATCAAACAGTTGGTGGCGGGCCAGGAGGCGGTTACGCGCACCGCGCGCGGCATTTTTCCACTGCTCGATAAGGTCAGCGATGAACCGACGGCCGACCTGTTGACCCAGCGTATGCAAGTTCACGAAAAAACCGCGTGGATGCTGCGTTCCCTGCTCGAAAGCAAGTAGACGTCGACCCCGGGTGGCGCCGTCCTGGCGCCGCTCGCTTGTTTCTCCGTGTTTCCTGGCGTTGTCCTACGACTATCAACTCCCCGTCTTCTGGCTGCCTCCGTCCTCCTGCTGTTTGATAGGCCCACCGTCCAATGGGAGAAACCCATGGACCGCTGTTTGGCAATGGAGTGTCGGCTGTATGTCACGTGGAGTGGGTAGTAGAGTGATGGAGACCTGTGGTTTTCAAAAGATAAACGTCGATCCCTTTGTCAAAGGGTTCGATATGGGGCTGGCGCGGCCGCTGTCCCGATCGGTAAGGCTCAATGGGTTTTCCACTTGCCTGCGGCTGGAACAGATCTACTGGAATATCCTCACGGAAATAGCCAGGCTCAATGCCTGTTCAGTCAGTGCGTTGTTGTCTTATGTCGATCGGGAAGTGCATTTGCGCTATGGCGGCGTGAAGAACTTCAGCGGGCTGGTCCGAGTGGTGTGCGTGGTTCACGTATTGAAAGGCCGTGCTTGCCTGTCAAACCCTGAGTAATCCGGAGGTTCCGGGGCCGGCCCAACGTGCACGCGGGCCGGGCCTCGGGCAGAAAGCCGGCTGCGCTGCCTCGATTTACCAGATATAATCCCGCGCTTTGCTGCTGCCAGCGCTTTCTGCGCAGTGCCCTCTGTCCGGAGGCAGGCGCGGCACAGTAACGATCTGATCGCCGAGACATCTCCATGCCCATGTACGACTATCAATGCGCTTCCTGTGGTCATCAGTTGGAAGCCATCCAGAAGATCAGCGACGCGCCGCTGGTCGATTGCCCAGCCTGCCAGGCGCCGCAGCTTAAAAAGATGTTGTCCATGCCGGGCTTCCGCCTGAGCGGCAGCGGCTGGTACGAGACCGACTTCAAGACCGGCTCGAAGAAGAATCTGGCGGGCGGCGACAAAGCAGACTGAGTTGAACTCTACGCGCAGGCTCCTGCATTATCCGTCCCCTGACTTATGTGCGGTGACTGAGGCCAAGCCTGCCACCGAATTTCGAATTACGAGAAGTGAAACCACTACCATGATGCGCAGCCATTATTGCGGCCAACTGAACGAGACCCTGGAAGGTCAGGAAATCACCCTTTGCGGATGGGTTCACCGTCGCCGCGACCACGGCGGGGTGATCTTCCTCGATATCCGTGATCGTGATGGTCTGGCCCAGGTGGTGTTCGACCCGGACCGCGCCGAGAGCTTCGCCGCCGCCGACCGCGTGCGCAGCGAATACGTGGTGAAGATCACTGGCAAGGTACGCCTGCGTCCGGCCGGTGCGGTGAACCCGAACATGGCTTCTGGCGCGATCGAAGTGCTGGGCTACGAGCTTGAAGTGCTGAACGAGTCGGAAACCCCGCCGTTCCCACTGAACGAATACTCCGATGTTGGCGAAGAAACCCGCCTGCGCTATCGCTTCCTGGACCTGCGTCGCCCGGAAATGGCCGAGAAGCTGCGTCTGCGTTCGCGCATGACCACCAGCATCCGCCGCTTCCTCGATGAAAACGGCTTCCTCGACGTCGAAACCCCGATCCTCACCCGTGCCACTCCGGAAGGCGCGCGTGACTATCTGGTGCCGAGCCGTACCCACGCCGGCAGCTTCTTCGCCCTGCCGCAATCGCCGCAGCTGTTCAAGCAACTGCTGATGGTGGCCGGCTTCGACCGTTACTACCAGATCGCCAAGTGCTTCCGTGATGAAGACCTGCGTGCTGATCGCCAGCCTGAATTCACCCAGATCGACATCGAGACCAGCTTCCTCGATGAAAAAGAGATCATGGGCATCACCGAACAAATGATCCGCAACCTGTTCAAGGAAGTGCTGGACCTGGAATTCGGCGAATTCCCGCACATGACCTTCGAAGAAGCCATGCGCCGCTACGGTTCCGACAAGCCAGACCTGCGTAACCCGCTGGAACTGGTGGACGTGGCCGACCAGCTCAAGGATGTCGACTTCAAGGTGTTCAGCGGCCCGGCCAACGACCCGAAATGCCGCATCGCCGCCCTGCGCGTGCCTGGCGGCGCGAGCATGCCGCGCAAGCAGATCGACGATTACACCAAGTTCGTCGGCATCTACGGTGCCAAGGGCCTGGCGTACATCAAGGTCAACGAGCGCGCCAAGGGCGTTGAAGGCCTGCAGTCGCCGATCGTGAAAAACATCCCGGAAGCCAACCTCAATGTGATCCTCGATCGCGTGGGCGCGGTCGACGGTGACATCGTGTTCTTCGGCGCCGACAAGGCCAAGATCGTCAGCGAAGCCCTGGGCGCGCTGCGGATCAAGCTGGGCCACGACCTGGAACTGCTGACCTGCAAGTGGGCACCGATGTGGGTCGTCGACTTCCCGATGTTCGAAGAGAACGACGACGGCAGCTTCAGCGCCTTGCACCACCCGTTCACCGCGCCGAAGTGCTCGCCAGAAGAGCTCGAAGCCAACCCGGCGGGCGCGCTGTCCCGCGCCTACGACATGGTCTTGAACGGCACTGAGCTGGGTGGCGGTTCGATCCGTATCCACCGCAAGGAAATGCAGCAAGCGGTATTCCGTCTGCTGGGCATCAACGAAGCCGAACAGGAAGAGAAATTCGGCTTCCTGCTCGACGCCCTGAAATACGGCGCACCGCCCCACGGCGGCCTGGCCTTCGGCCTGGACCGTCTGGTGATGCTGATGACCGGCGCCCAGTCGATCCGTGAAGTGATTGCCTTCCCGAAAACCCAGAGCGCTGCGGACGTCATGACCCAGGCCCCGGGTGTCGTGGATGCCAAGGCACTGCGCGAGCTGCATATCCGCCTGCGCGAGGCGCCGAAGGCTGAGTAAGGCCGCTGCGTGAAAGCGCGATAAGGTTTTACGCAGTCAAAAAGGCGCATCTTCGGATGCGCCTTTGCGTTACAAGGGTTGTATCCCGCCTGGGGCGGGGTTGATAAGGTTTCTAGAGAATTTCGGAGTTGTGTTATGGCTGGCCATTCCAAGTGGGCGAACATCAAGCACCGCAAAGAGCGTCAGGATGCCAAGAAAGGCAAGATTTTCACCAAGTGGATTCGCGAACTGACCGTCGCCGCCCGCCAGGGTGGCGGTGATCCGGGCTCCAACCCGCGTCTGCGCCTGGCGCTGGACAAGGCCCTCGGCGCCAACATGAGTCGCGACATCATCGACCGCGCCGTGGCCCGTGGCGCCGGTGCGGCCGATACCGACGACATGGTCGAGCTGACCTACGAAGGCTACGGCCCGGGCGGCGTGGCGGTGATGGTCGAGTGCATGACCGATAACCGCAACCGTACCGCCGCGGCCGTGCGCCACGCGTTCAGCAAGTGCGGTGGCAACCTTGGCACGGATGGCTCGGTGGCCTACCTGTTCGAGCGCAAGGGCCAGATTTCCTTTGCGCCGGATGTGGATGAAGACGCGTTGATGGAAGCCGCGATGGAAGCGGATGCTGACGACGTGGTGACCAATGAAGATGGCTCCATCGACGTGTTCACCTCGTTCGCCGGGTTCTATGCGGTGCGTAACGCGCTGGAAACCGCCGGTTTCAAAGGCACCGACGCGGAAATCGTGATGCTGCCGACCACCAGCGCCGAACTGGACCTGGACGGCGCGCAGAAAGTGCTGAAGATGCTGGATATGCTTGAGGACCTGGATGACGTGCAGAACGTCTACTCTAATGCTGACATTCCAGAGTCGGTCGCCGAGCAACTGGGCTGAAGGGCGATGTGGATCAACATGTGAGAGGGGGCTTGCTGCTGATGGCGGTGTGTCAGTCATTTATAAATCGACTGAACCACTGCCATCGGGAGCAAGCCCCCTCCCACATTGGATCTTCCCTGTATCAAAAATTGTGTTTACCCGACCTGCAGGCGTTATGACTTTAATCCTAGGTATCGACCCCGGTTCGCGCATCACCGGCTTTGGCGTGGTGCAACACACCCCGCGCGGCTGCGTGTATGTTGCCTCGGGCTGCATCCGCACTGGCGCGGGCGAGTTGGCCGAGCGCCTGCAGATCGTCTATCGCGGTGTGCGTGAAGTGATCCAGACCTACAAACCGGTGACGATGGGGATCGAAAAGGTGTTCATGGCGAAAAACGCCGACTCGGCCCTCAAGCTCGGTCAGGCCCGTGGCGCCGCCATCGTGGCCGGTGCCGAAGAGGCCATGGAAATCGCCGAGTACACCGCCACCCAGGTCAAGCAGGCCGTGGTCGGCACCGGCGCGGCCAATAAAGAACAGGTGCAGATGATGGTCATGCACATGCTCAAGCTCACCGCCAAGCCGCAGATCGACGCCTCCGACGCCCTGGCCATCGCCATTTGCCACGCGCACACCCGTTCCAGCCTGCTGCCTCACGGCCTGGGGGCGGCACGCAGTCGTGGCGGGCGGCTACGTCTCTGATAGCATCGGCGCAATCGTTATTTCCGGTCAGGCCTCGATCTGACCCCAAGCCTTAAGGATTTGAACCGTGATTGGACGCTTGCGCGGCACCCTGGCTGAGAAACAGCCGCCGCACCTGATTCTGGATGTCAACGGGCTGGGGTATGAGCTGGAAGTCCCCATGACCACCCTGTATCGCCTTCCGTCGGTTGGCGAGCCATTGACCCTGCATACTCACCTTGTGGTGCGCGAAGATGCGCAACTGCTCTATGGCTTCATTGGCAAGCGTGACCGCGACTTCTTCCGCGAATTGATTCGCCTCAATGGCGTAGGGCCGAAACTGGCCCTGGCGCTGATGTCGAGCCTGGAAGTGGATGAACTGGTACGCGCGGTGTCGGCCCAGGACACCTCGGCGCTGACCAAGGTGCCGGGGGTCGGCAAGAAAACCGCCGAACGCCTGCTGGTGGAGCTCAAGGACCGCTTCAAGGCCTGGGAAGTCGCCCCGAGCATGTTCGCCCTGGTGCCGAACCAGCCGAACCAGCCGGCGGGTCAGGTGGCCAGTGCCGAAAGCGATGCGGTCAGCGCGCTGATCTCCCTGGGCTACAAGCCGCAGGAAGCCAGCAAAGCGGTGTCGGCCATCAAGGACAAGAACCTGAGCAGCGAAGACATGATCCGCCGAGCCCTGAAGGGAATGATTTAAGTGATTGAAGCTGATCGTCTGATCGCGGCCACCGGCCCCCGTGACCGTGAAGAAATCCAGGATCGCGCCATCCGCCCCCTGAGCCTGGCCGACTACATCGGCCAGCCCACGGTGCGCGAGCAGATGGAGTTGTTCATCCAGGCTGCGCGTGGACGCAGTGAATCCCTGGATCACACCTTGATCTTCGGCCCGCCGGGGTTGGGTAAAACCACCCTGGCCAACATCATCGCCCAGGAAATGGGGGTGTCGATCAAGTCCACCTCCGGCCCGGTGCTGGAGCGTCCGGGCGACCTGGCGGCGCTGCTGACCAACCTCGAACCGCACGACGTGCTGTTCATCGACGAAATCCACCGGCTGTCGCCCATCGTCGAGGAAGTGCTGTACCCGGCGATGGAAGACTTCCAGCTCGACATCATGATCGGTGAAGGCCCCGCGGCCCGCTCGATCAAGCTCGACCTGCCGCCGTTCACCCTGGTGGGCGCGACCACGCGCGCGGGCATGCTGACCAACCCGTTGCGAGACCGTTTCGGCATCGTCCAACGTCTAGAGTTCTATAGCACCGCAGACCTGGCGACCATCGTCAGCCGTTCGGCCGGCATTCTCGGCCTGCCCCTGGACCCCGAAGGCGCGTTTGAAATCGCCCGTCGGGCGCGGGGCACGCCACGGATCGCCAACCGTTTGCTGCGACGCGTGCGCGATTTTGCCGAAGTGCGGGCCAAGGGGCATATCACCAAGCCTGTGGCCGACCTGGCGTTGAACCTGCTGGACGTGGATGAGCACGGCTTCGATCACCAGGATCGACGGCTACTCCTGACCATGATCGAGAAGTTCGACGGTGGCCCGGTGGGCGTGGACAGCCTGGCGGCCGCCATCAGTGAAGAGCGCCATACCATTGAGGATGTGCTGGAACCGTACCTGATCCAGCAGGGCTACATCATGCGCACGCCGCGGGGCAGGGTGGTTACCCGGCATGCCTATTTGCACTTTGGGCTAAACATTCCCTCACGATTGGGCGAGATGCCTGTAGTAGACGAATTCCTCGATGCAGTGGACGATTAAAAGCGCTTTGTTCGTCGATTTATTCGAGGTTTGTGCTGTCCTAGTGGCTGGCGTCGTCATTCAGTCAGTGAAAATGTTTCAGCGAATGAAAAAACAGTTGCCTGAGCGGATTGGCAACCTGAGGAGTAAGCACTAGAGTATGCGCGCGCAAAATGGGGATCAGTCGTTCGCACATCGCTGTCGCGTTTATTACGAGGACACCGATGCTGGCGGCATCGTGTATTACGTCAACTACCTCAAGTTCATGGAGCGGGCTCGAACCGAGCGGCTACGGGAGTTGGGCTTTGCCCAATCCCAGCTGGCAGGAGAGGACCTGTTGTTTGTCGTGCATTCCAGCGAGGCGCGTTATTACGCACCCGCGCGATTGGACGATGAGCTGCTGGTCAGCGCTGAAGTAATCGAATTGAACCGGGTCAGCCTGCGCTTTAAACAGCAGGTCAGGCGGGCTACGGATGCAACGCTGCTCTGTGAGGGGCAGTTCCTGGTGGCGTGTGTGCGCACCAATAGTTTGAAACCTCGGGCCATTCCCGAAACTCTACGTGCGGCCTTTGCTGCCGTGAGCGGCGCGGGTAAACAATCAAAGCAGGAGATTTAGCGTGGAACCTACCGTCGTCGACCATTCCTCCATGTGGAGCCTGGTCAGTAATGCCAGTGTCGTGGTTCAACTGGTGATGCTGATCCTGTTAGCCGCATCGGTTACATCCTGGGTCATGATTTTTCAGCGCAGCAACCTGCTGCGTGCCGGTCGACGAGCCCTGGAGAGCTTCGAAGAGCGCTTCTGGTCGGGTATCGACCTGTCCAAACTGTATCGCCAGGCTGGCAGCAACCCTGACCCGGATTCGGGCGTCGAGCAGATCTTCCGTGCCGGCTTCAAGGAATTTTCCCGCCTGCGCCAGCAGCCGGGCGTCGACCCGGAAGCGGTCATGGAAGGCGTGGCCCGTGCCATGCGTGTGGCCATCTCCCGCGAAGAAGAGAAGCTGGAGCAGAGCCTGCCGTTCCTCGCCACCGTAGGTTCTGTCAGCCCGTACATCGGCCTGTTCGGTACCGTGTGGGGGATCATGAACTCCTTCCGCGGCCTGGCCCAGGCCCAACAAGCGACCCTGGCCACCGTGGCCCCGGGTATCGCCGAAGCCCTGGTCGCCACCGCGATCGGCCTGTTCGCTGCGATCCCGGCGGTAATCGCCTACAACCGCTTCGCCGCGCGCGGTGAAACCTTGATCAGCCGTTACTACACCTTCGCCGACGAATTCCAGGCGATCCTGCACCGTAAAGTGCACACCAGCGAAGAATAAGCAGGTAATTCCCAATGGCTTTAATCGCTCGAGCTCGCAAAAAGCGCAAGCCGGTCGCCGAGATGAACGTAGTGCCTTACATCGACGTGATGCTGGTGCTGCTGGTGATCTTCATGGTGACCGCGCCGATGCTCAATCAGGGCGTGAAGGTTGATCTGCCCAAGGTTTCCAGCGAAGCCTTGCCGCAAGACAACAACACTCAGGTCCTGACCATTTCGATCAAGGCTGACAAGACCTATTACTGGAACCTTGGCAGCGAAGTCGACACCCAGAAACAGCAGGACAAGGCCATGACCTTGCCGCAGATGACCGACGCCGTGACCAAGATCATCCGGTCCGGCAACGAGGGCGGCAAGCACACCCAGGTGTTCATTCGCGGCGATAAAGTCGTCGACTATGGCTCCGTCATGGGCGCCATGGGCGGGCTGCAGAAGGCCGGCGTCGGTAACGTTGGCTTGATTACCGAGGCGCCCTGATGCACCAACAGCGAGAGCCGTCCGCCTCGGAAAGCTACTTCTGGCCTAGCGTCTGGGCAATTGCCCTGCACGTCCTGGTGTTTGGCATGCTGTTCGTCAGCTTTGCCATGACCCCGGACCTGCCGCCAGCCAAGCCGATCGTGCAGGCGACCCTGTATCAGCTGAAATCGAAAAGTCAGGCCACCACCCAGACCAATCAGAAGATTGCGGGTGAGGCCCAGAAGTCGGCTGCGCGCCAGACTGAAGTCGAGCAGATGGAACAGAAGAAGGTCGAGCAGGAAGCGGTGAAGGCTGCTGCGGAACAAAAGAAAGAAGAGGCGGCTCAAAAGGCCGAGGAATCGAAAAAGGCTGACGAAGCGAAGAAGGCTGACGAGGCGAAAAAGGCTGATGAAGCCAAGAAAGCCGAGAAAGCTGCCGAAGCTAAAAAAGCCGAAGAGAAACAATTGGCTGATATAGCCAAGAAGAAATCTGAAGAAGAAGCCAAAAAAGCTGCCGAAGAAGAGGCCAAGAAAAAGGCCGCTGAAGACGCCAAGAAAAAGATAGTCGAAGACGCGAAGAAGAAAGCCGCCGAAGACGCCAAGAAAAAAGCTGAAGCAGACGAGGCGAAAAAGAAAATCGCCGACGACGCGAAGAAGAAAGCTGCCGCCGATGCCACCAAGAAAAAGGCCCAGGAAGCAGCGCGTAAATCCGCCGAAGAGAAAAAGGCCCAGGCCTTGGCAGATTTGCTCTCCGACACGCCGCAGCGTCAGCAAGCCTTGGCCGATGAGCGTGGCGATGAAGTCGCGGGCAGTTTCGACGACCTGATTCGGGCGCGGGCAGCAGAAGGTTGGACGCGTCCACCTTCGGCACGCAAAGGCATGACAGTAGTGCTGCAGATCGGCATGTTGCCGGACGGTACGGTGACCTCGGTCAGCGTGGCCAAGTCCAGTGGTGACGGTTCGTTCGACAGTTCGGCGGTCGCGGCGGTCAAGAATATTGGCCGGTTGACCGAGATGCAGGGAATGAAACCAAGCGACTTCGCTCCCTATCGTTCATTCAAGATGACATTCACACCTGAGGATTTAGCCTTGTGAGAAACCTTCTTCGAGGAATGCTTGTCGTTATTTGCTGTATGGCAGGGATAGCGGCGGCGGATGAAAAGAACATCCTGGTCACCAGCGGTAGCGATCGGGCCACCCCGATCGCTGTTGTACCGTTCGGCTGGCAGGGCGGCAGCGTGCTGCCGGACGACATGGCCCAGATCGTCAGCGACGACCTGCGCAACTCCGGTTATTACGCGCCGATTCCAAAAGGCAACATGATCAGCCAGCCGACCCAGGCCAGCGAAGTCATCTTCCGTGACTGGAAAGCCGTAGGCGCCCAGTACCTGATGGTCGGCAGCATCGTGCCGGCCGGCGGTCGCCTGCAGATCCAGTACACCTTGTTCAACGTGGCGACCGAACAGCAGGTCTTGACCGGCAGCGTATCGGGCACCGCCGAGCAATTGCGAGACATGGCCCACTACATCTCGGATCAGTCGTTTGAAAAACTCACCGGTATCAAGGGTGCTTTCTCGACGCGTCTGCTTTATGTAACGGCTGAGCGTTTCTCCGTAGATAACACGCGCTACACGCTGCAGCGTTCCGACTATGATGGCGCGCGGGCGGTGACCTTGCTGCAATCGCGTGAGCCAATCCTGTCGCCGCGCTTCGCGCCGGACGGCAAGCGCATTGCCTACGTGTCCTTTGAACAGAGACGTCCGCGCATCTTCGTCCAGCACATCGATACTGGCCGTCGTGAGCAGATCACCAACTTCGAAGGCCTCAACGGTGCGCCAGCCTGGTCGCCGGATGGTTCGCGCCTGGCATTCGTGCTGTCCAAAGACGGCAACCCGGATATCTACGTGATGAACATGGCTTCGCGCCAGATCAGCCGCGTGACCAGCGGTCCTGGTATCAACACCGAACCGTTCTGGGGTAAAGATGGTTCGACCATCTATTTCACTTCCGACCGTGGCGGCAAGCCTCAAATTTATAAAACGAGCGTGGGTGGCGGTGGCGCGGAACGCGTGACCTTTATTGGTAACTACAACGCCAACCCTAAGCTTTCGGCTGATGAAAAGACGTTGGTGATGATTCACCGTCAGGATGGTTTCACTAATTTCCGGGTTGCGGCCCAGGATTTGCAGCGCGGAACCGTAAAAATCCTTACAGATACCAACCTTGATGAGTCAGCCACTGTTGCGCCCAACGGCACCATGGTAATCTACGCCACCCGCCAGCAGGGCCGGGGAGTCTTGATGCTCGTGTCCATTAATGGACGCGTAAGGCTCCCGCTTCCTACCGCACAAGGCGAAGTCAGAGAACCATCCTGGTCCCCTTACCTGAACTGACGCGGCGCTACATGATTTGCTTAACACACTGGGGTTCATTAGGAGTTTCACGATGGAAATGCTGAAGTTTGGTAAGTTTGCTGCTCTGGCTCTGGCTCTGTCCGTAGCCGTTGGTTGCTCGTCTAAAGGCGGCGACAATGCCGGTGAAGGCGCAGCTGTTGATCCAAACGCTGGTTACGGCGCTAACACTGGTGCAGTTGACGGCTCCCTGAGCGAAGAAGCTGCTCTGCGCGCAATCACCACTTTCTACTTCGAATACGACAGTTCGGACCTGAAACCAGAAGCCATGCGCGCTCTGGACGTTCACGCGAAAGACCTGAAAGCTAACGGCGCTCGCGTTGTTCTGGAAGGTAACACTGACGAACGTGGTACTCGCGAGTACAACATGGCACTGGGCGAGCGTCGTGCGAAAGCCGTTCAGCGCTACCTGGTACTGCAAGGTGTTGCTCCAGGCCAACTGGAACTGGTTTCCTACGGTAAAGAGCGTCCAGTTGCTACTGGCCACGACGAGCAGTCCTGGGCTCAAAACCGTCGCGTCGAACTGCGTAAGTAATTCGTCATGCGAACGTGCCGTCGTGCTCTAACTGTATTGGCTCTCAGCCTCGCGCCGCTTGCGGTGTGGGCTGCGGTTCCTGTGGAAGATAGCAACTCAGGCTATAACAATAGCGGGAGCAGTTATCCGCCAGCGGGTTATGGCACGAACGGCGCCTATGCTGGGGGGGCGGCTACGTCCGCTCCCTCGGCACAGGGCGAACTGTTCAACCAGCTGCAACGCATGCAGGATCAATTGTCGCAGCAACAAGGCGCCATTGAAGTTCTGCAGAATCAAGTGAACCAGCTGAAGCAAGAAGGCCTGGAGCGATACCAGGATCTTGATCGACGTATAGGAGCCGGCGTTACACCTGCCGCTACTCCTGATAATTCTTCTGCCGGTGGCGCGCCAAGTGCCGCCGCCGGTGGAGCAGCAGCAGGGGCCGCAGCCCCTGCAGCCAGCAGTGAACCGGGTGATCCGGCGAAGGAAAAACTGTATTACGACGCAGCCTTTGACCTGATCAAAGCCAAGGATTTCGATAAGGCCAGCAAGGCTTTTACCGCATTCCTCGGTCGTTACCCAAACAGTCAGTATGCGGGCAACGCCCAGTACTGGCTGGGTGAGGTAAACCTGGCAAAGGGTGATTTGCAGGGGGCAGGCCAGGCATTTGCCAAGGTCAGCCAGCTGTACCCCAAGCACGCCAAGGTGCCGGATTCACTGTACAAACTCGCTGACGTAGAACGCCGCCTGGGTCACACCGACAAGGTCAAAGGCATTCTGCAGCAGGTCGTTGCCCAGTATCCGGGGACTTCCGCTGCGCAGTTGGCTCAACGCGACCTGCAGCGCCTGTAAGGGATACAGTCCGTTTAGAAGAAACCCGCGCCTGGCGCGGGTTTTTTCGTTAGAATCCACGCCCTTTTATGAAACACGCTTCCTGGGGTTGACGCGTTGGCGCGATTCCTTGAAGTGCCTGACGGAGGCGGACAGCCTGTTTAGCTGTTACGCCCGTGGCGACTATGCAAGACACATTACGCATCACCGAAGTTTTTTACTCGTTACAGGGTGAAACGCGAACGGCCGGCCTGCCCACAGTGTTTGTGCGCCTGACCGGTTGCCCTCTGCGTTGCCAGTACTGTGACAGCGCCTACGCCTTCAGTGGCGGCACCGTGCGCACCCTTGAAGACATCCTGGAGCAGGTTGCCGGTTACCGGCCGCGCTACGTCTGCGTGACAGGCGGCGAGCCGTTGGCGCAACCCAACGCCATCCCCTTGCTCAAGCAGCTGTGTGACGCAGGTTACGAGGTGTCCCTGGAAACCAGCGGCGCCCTGGATATTTCCGCTGTGGACCCACGTGTGAGCCGAGTGGTCGACCTCAAGACCCCGGGCTCTAAAGAGGCGCATCGCAACCTCTACGAGAACCTGGACCTGCTGACAGCCAACGATCAGGTCAAGTTCGTGATCTGTTCGCGCGACGATTACGACTGGGCGAGCTCCAAGCTGATTCAGTATGGTTTGGACCGCCGCGCGGGCGAGGTGCTGTTCTCGCCAAGCCATCACGACCTGAACGCACGCGACCTGGCCGACTGGGTGGTGGCTGATAACCTGCCGGTCCGTCTGCAACTGCAGCTGCATAAATACCTTTGGAACGACGAGCCAGGACGCTGAAATGACCGACCAACCGATTGATCAAAAACGCGCAGTAATCCTGCTGTCCGGTGGCCTCGACTCCGCCACGGTGGTGGCCATGGCGCAGGCTGAAGGCTATACCTGCTACACCATGAGCTTTGACTACGGCCAGCGCCATCGCGCCGAGCTGAACGCCGCTGCCCGCATCGCCCGCGAAATGGGGGTGGCCGAGCACAAGGTCATTGGTCTGAACCTTAACGGCATCGGCGGCTCGGCCCTCACCGACAGCAGCATCGACGTGCCGGAAGCGCCCAGCGAAGGCATCCCGATCACCTATGTACCGGCGCGCAACACCGTGTTCCTGTCCCTGGCCCTCGGCTGGGCAGAAGTGCTGAATGCCCGCGATATCTTTATCGGCGTTAACGCGGTGGATTATTCCGGCTACCCGGACTGCCGCCCAGAGTTCGTCGAGTCGTTCGAGCGTATGGCCAACCTGGCGACCAAGGCCGGCGTAGAGGGGCAGGGCTTCCGTATCCTGGCGCCGCTGCAGAACCTCAGCAAGGCCGATATCGTGAAGGCTGGCGTAGGACTTGGCGTCGATTACTCGCTGACTGTTTCCTGCTATCAAGCAGACGATGACGGCCGCGCTTGTGGGAAATGCGACAGCTGCCGACTGCGCGCAGAAGGCTTCCAAGCGGCCGGAATTACGGACCCAACGCGTTATTTCTGATTTATTTCAAATAAGGTGTTGAATAATCCTTAGAAATCAGTATTATACGCGCCACAACACAGCGGGTCGTTAGCTCAGTTGGTAGAGCAGTTGGCTTTTAACCAATTGGTCGTAGGTTCGAATCCCACACGACCCACCATTTTTGGCGGTTTAGAAAATCCGGAAGGCCCACGCAAGTGAGGATTTCCGGGTTTTTTTTTGCCTTGTGAAAAGATCGCGCAACGTGGCATGTTCCACCGCACGCTATCTGCCTTCCGATGCTCAAACGCGGCTCAGCTTACGCCTGCGTGCGTGCTGGCGCTGAGGTCGCTTCAACCTATTCCTCCCCCAGCGAGCGGCCCAGCCGGCCTTTGACGACCTTTTGCAGGAGTAAGGCCAACGTCTCAGTGGCGTAGGGCTTTTGCAGCAGCACAAAGCGCTTGGTTTCTTCCTGGGCGATGCACGCGTACCTCCCCCCACCAGCGACTTCCTTACGCACCGCACTGCTTTTGCTGTGGTAGGGCATTCGATAATGCCGGCACGTTCTGTACATATTCCTACGAGCGATCGCGCGGTATGTGTTGCGTTGACTTACAGCTCCTGAGTCTGCGCGATGCGGCAAAGAGGCAGTTTTTTGACATGGCTCTTTGCCACTTATTTCGGCTTTAATGCTGTCAATCGCGCGTATCTTGGCTAGATTGGAGGCTACTAAGCTTTTAAGACACGGACAGTCATGACTACGCTAACTCCGATCATCCCTAGCAATCCCCTCATTGTTCGCGCTGCAGCCACACCGCTCGCCATTTCGGCGAACACTGTCGATGTCTCGCCGGTTCGACCTGCGTCGGTGGTCAGCCTCGGTAATCCGGCTGCCGATGTCGTTGATATCTACTCTCGAGACGGGCAGATGCCGGGTCGGGAAAGTGTGCGGGCCTGGGAAAATAGCAGCCAGGACGCCGTCAGCAAGATCATCAACTGATGGCAGTCGCGAATCGCAGAATTACCTGTATGTGCAAGTACAGCACCGCGAGCTTTGCCTATAAAGACGGCCAATTGACCCGTGCTTCGGTCACACAGTCGGCTTCCCAGAATACCCACACGCAGAAGTAGGTGATGGCCAGATGCGTCGCGCCATGCCAGATTAGGCTTTTGAATCCATTCGATATTCTGTAGCCTTGCGCAGCTTCACCTTAACCCGTGCTTGATGACACATCACTTCGTCCGGCGGCGCCCGAAGGGCTCCAGAGCCGGTGGTACACTCGACATTCGCGCAACGGCGCCTGCAGGTCTTGCGAACATGACGCAAATTTCCGAACGCCTTCTGGTTCAAGCCCACCTCGACGCCAAGCAGCCCAAGGCCCTCAGCGCCGAGGAAGAGGCCAGCCTGCGTACTGCCATCGCCGCCGAGCTGAAGGCTCAGGACGCGGTGCTGGTCGCCCACTTCTATTGCGACCCGGTGATTCAGGCCCTGGCCGAAGAAACCGGCGGCTGTGTCTCCGATTCCCTCGAAATGGCGCGCTTCGGCGCCGCCCACCCGGCCAAGACCGTACTGGTCGCCGGCGTGCGTTTCATGGGCGAGACCGCCAAAATTCTCACCCCCGAAAAACGCATCCTGATGCCGACCCTGGAAGCCACGTGCTCCCTCGACCTTGGCTGCCCGGTGGATGAGTTTTCGGCGTTCTGCGATCAGCACCCTGAGCGCACCGTGGTGGTGTATGCCAACACCTCGGCGGCGGTCAAGGCGCGGGCGGATTGGGTGGTGACCTCCAGTTGCGCACTGGAAATCGTCGAAAGCCTGATGGACAACGGCGAGACCATTATCTGGGGGCCGGACAAACACCTTGGCACTTACATTCAGCGCCAGACCGGTGCCGACATGCTGCTGTGGGACGGTGCCTGCATCGTCCACGAAGAGTTCAAATCCAAGCAGTTGGAAGACATGAAGGCGCTGTACCCGGATGCGGCGATCCTGGTCCACCCGGAATCCCCGACGTCGGTGATCGAGCTGGCGGATGCGGTGGGGTCCACCAGCCAACTGATTGCCGCTGCTCAGCGTTTACCGAACAAAACGTTCATCGTCGCCACCGATCGCGGCATTTTCTACAAGATGCAGCAGCTGTGCCCGGACAAGGTCTTCATCGAAGCGCCTACCGCCGGCAACGGCGCGGCGTGCCGCAGTTGCGCGCACTGCCCGTGGATGGCGATGAATACGTTGGAGCGCACGCTGCAGTGCCTGCGTGAGGGCAGTAACGAGATCTTCGTCGAGCCTTCGGTGATCCCGCAGGCTGTGCGCCCGCTCAAGCGCATGCTCGACTTCACCCAGGCCGCGCGCCTGAGGCTGGCCGGCAACGCCTGACCCGGTCGAACATGTGGGAGGGGGCTTGCCCCCGATAGCGGTAAATCAGTCGATGTATCTGGTGACTGACACTCCACTATCGGGAGCAAGCCCCCTCCCACATTTTGATCCGCACCAGCAGGGCGTTATTTTTTTTGCTTCGGAATCCGTACCAACTGCGTGTCCGAGTAGATGTCATGCCAGCTGCGTTTCTGCTTGTCGAACAGCGACCAGATAAACCCCAGCCCCACGCACAACCACGATGCGATCGACACCACAAAGCGCAACAGCGCCTGCCACAGGCTGATTCGCGAGCCGTCGGCGTTCTGTACGCGCACGCCCCACACCTGCATGCCCAGGGTCTGCCCGGAATGGGTCCAGAACTTGGCGAAGAAGCCAAACAGCACGAAGAACAGAATCGTCGACAGCAACGGGTCGCCGTCCAGCGTGCCGGATTCGGTGAGGGTACGCATTTTGGCTTCGCCCACGAACGCGATCCACACCAGCTTGTAGATAAAGGCCGTGACAATCAGCAGCGCAGTGCAGAGGAGGAAGTCATAGAACATCGCTGCCAGACGACGGCCCAGGCCAACGGCGGGAAATTCGCCTTGGGGGCTCAGCAGGGGTTTGGACATGGCCGGCTCTCTGAAGAAAAAAAGCATTTTACGGCGCAATGCCCTTACCGCGCCCATAAAAAAGCCCCTGATGTCACCATCAGGGGCTTTTTGTCGCAGGAGGGATCAGCCTTCGGCGATCACTTCGTCAGCCTGCATGCCTTTCTGGCCTTGCACGGCGACGAAAGACACTTTCTGGCCTTCTTTCAGGCTCTTGAAGCCGTTGCCCTGAATAGCGCGGAAATGCACGAACAGATCCGGACCGCTTTCTGGAGTGATAAAACCAAACCCTTTTTCGTCGTTGAACCACTTGACGGTACCGCTCTGACGTTTATCCGACATTTTCTTATTTCCTTGACGCTAAAAATGAATGACAGTCCCTTTCGCATGAAAGAGTACTGGGCTGGGTTGCAGGAAAGTAAGAGACGTCGAACGGGTTGTAGCAAACTTTGGCTACTGCCCAGGTCAGGTTTCAAGCGACCCATGCAAACACAGTGGACAAACTCTACGACAACTAATGCAGAAAAAACAAGCCCTGCAAAAAGCCCAGCTTTTGCTAGGCCTCATGACATTTCGTTGAATACTCATGTACCGACTTATTCGATAGAATTAGTCACTTGTTATAGGTTGATACCTATAACAATGACTATCGGAAATGCACTGTTTTATGGCGGTCGCGTTACAGTTTAGTGCGCGTTATTGCGACCGCGTTACTTATAGGAACAGTCAATCAGCCGCGGTAGTAACGTTGCGGCACAAATGGCATTTTACTTACACGTAGTGGCACCTTTTTCCCACGCACCAGTGCAGACACTTCGGTATCCAGCGCGGTGAACGCGCTGTTCAGGTAGGCCATCGCCAATGGGCCGCCGAGGCTTGGGCCAAAGCCGCCGCTGCAGACGCTGCCGATCACGGTGCCGTGTTCGTCGACGATTTCCGCACCTTCACGCACTGGCGTGCGCTCTTGAGGCAGCAGGCCGACACGTTTGCGGCTTACACCGGCTTGCTGCTGGGTAAAGATCCGGTCTGCGCCGGGAAAGCCGCCGGCACGTGCGCCGTCAGCGCGACGGGCCTTGGAGATCGCCCACAGCAGGCTGGCTTCGATCGGGGTGGTGTCGGTGTTCATATCGTGGCCGTACAGGCACAGGCCGGCTTCCAGGCGCAGCGAGTCGCGGGCGCCCAGGCCAATGGCCTGGACTTCGGTCTCGGCCAGCAGGCTGCGGGCCAGGCTTTCGGCGTGGGCGGCGGGCACCGAGATTTCAAAGCCGTCTTCACCGGTGTAGCCGGAGCGGCTGACGTAGCAGTCCACACCCAGCAGGCGCAGGGACGCGAATTGCATGAAGGTCATCTTGGTCACTTCAGGGGCCAGGCGCGCCAGTACTTTCACGGCTGCAGGGCCTTGCAGGGCGAGCAGGGCGCGTTCTTCGAACAACGGCTCGATGGTGCACTGGTCGCCAATTTTGGCGCGCAGGTGCGCCAGGTCCTGGTCCTTGCAGGCCGCGTTGACCACCAGGAACAGTTCGTCGTTACCCAGGTTGGCCACCATCAGGTCGTCGAGAATGCCGCCCTGGTCATTGGTGAACATGGCGTAGCGCTGCATGCCGACCGGCAGGTCGATGATATCCACCGGCACCAGGGTTTCCAGGGCCTTGGCGGCATTGGCGCCGGTCAGGCGGATCTGGCCCATGTGGGACACGTCGAACAGCCCGGCCTGATCACGGGTGTGCAGGTGTTCTTTCATCACGCCCAGCGGGTATTGCACCGGCATGTCGTAGCCGGCGAAGGGCACCATGCGCGCGCCGAGTTCGATGTGCAGCGCGTGCAATGGGGTTTTCAACAGGGTTTCGGTGGACATATTCAGCTCCTGAAAAACGTGCGGACGCGTGTCTAAGCGTCAGCACTCGATAATGTTGACCGCCAAACCGCCACGGGCGGTTTCCTTGTATTTGCTTTTCATATCGGCGCCGGTCTGGCGCATGGTGCGGATGACCTTGTCGAGCGACACAAAATGCTGCCCATCACCACGCAAGGCCATGCGCACTGCATTGATGGCTTTGACCGAGCCCATGGCATTGCGCTCGATGCACGGCACTTGCACCAGGCCGCCAATCGGGTCGCACGTCAGGCCGAGGTTGTGTTCCATGCCGATCTCTGCGGCGTTTTCCACCTGGGACACGCTGCCGCCCAACACTTCGCACAGCGCACCGGCGGCCATCGAGCAGGCCACGCCGACTTCACCCTGGCAGCCGACTTCGGCGCCGGAGATTGATGCGTTTTCCTTGTACAGAATCCCGATGGCGGCGGCGGTGAGCAGAAAGCGCACCACGCCGTCTTCATTCGCGCCGGGGATGAAGCGCATGTAGTAATGCAGCACCGCCGGCACAATCCCGGCGGCACCGTTGGTGGGCGCCGTAACCACGCGTCCGCCATTGGCGTTTTCTTCGTTGACCGCCAGCGCGTACAGGTTGACCCAATCGAGTACCGACAACGGGTCGCGCAGGGCTGACTCCGGATTCTTGCATAGCTGGCGATGCAGGGCGGCGGCACGACGCTTGACCTTCAAGCCGCCCGGCAAGATCCCTTCATTGCGACAGCCGGCGTCCACACAGTCCTGCATCACCTGCCAGATCTTCAGCAGGCCGTTGCGGGTTTCGGCTTCGGGGCGCCAGGCACTTTCATTGGTCAGCATCACCTGGCTGATGGACAGCCCGTAGGTGGCGCAATGACCGAGCAAGTCCTTGGCGCTCTTGAACGGGAAGGTCAGCGGGGTGGCGTCTTCGACGATCCGGTCGGCGCCGGCGGCGTCTTCATCCACCACAAAACCGCCGCCCACCGAGTAGTACTCGCGGCTGCGGATCTGGATACCGGCGGCGTCAAAGGCGCGAAAGATCATGCCGTTGGGGTGATAGGCGAGGGGTTTGCGAATCATCGCCAGGTGTTCTTTCTCGTTGAACGCAATGCTGTGTTCGCCGAGCAGGTTCAAGCGGCCGTCGCTGCGCATCTGTGCCAGGCGTGCGGCGATGGTTTCTGTGTTCACGGTGTCCGGGTGTTCACCTTCCAGGCCGAGCAGCACGGCCTTGTCGCTGCCGTGGCCTTTGCCGGTGGCGCCGAGTGAGCCATAGAGTTCCACCTTGACGCAGGTGGTGGCGCTCAGCAGGTCGTCACGGCGCAACCCCTCGACAAAGCGGGCGGCGGCGCGCATCGGGCCGACGGTGTGGGAGCTGGAGGGGCCGATGCCAATCTTGAACAGGTCGAACACGCTTAACGACATGAGTTGTTCTCCGGTTTCTTATTATCTATCGGGTGTACTCGGTCAAAGTGTGGGAGGGGCTTGCCCCCTCCCACATTCTTGACCAGGTTATGCGTAGCTCTCGATCGACGGGCACGCGCACACCAGGTTGCGATCGCCGAACACGTTGTCGACCCGGCCAACCGGCGGCCAGTACTTGCCGTCGATCAACGACGCCACCGGGTACACCGCTTGTTCACGGCTGTAAGGGTGGCTCCATTCGCCCACCAGTTCCGCGGCTGTGTGCGGGGCGTTTTTCAGGGGGTTGTCGTCCTTGTCCAAGGTGCCGTTTTCGACTGCGCGGATTTCTTCGCGGATGGCGATCATCGCGTCGCAGAAGCGGTCCAGTTCTTCCTTGGATTCACTTTCGGTCGGCTCGATCATCAAGGTGCCGGCCACCGGGAACGACATGGTCGGCGCGTGGAAACCGAAGTCGATCAGGCGCTTGGCCACGTCATCTACGCTGATGCCGCTGCTGTCTTTCAACGGGCGCAGGTCGAGGATGCATTCATGCGCCACCAGGCCGTTGCTGCCGGTGTAGAGCACCGGGTAGTGCTCTTCCAGGCGACGGGAAATGTAGTTGGCATTCAGGATCGCCAACTGCGAAGCGCGCTTGAGGCCCGAGCCGCCCATCATGCTGATGTACATCCAGGTGATCGGCAGGATGCTTGCGCTGCCGAACGGCGCCGCGCACACCGCGCCTTCCTTGCGTGCCATGGCCGCGTGGCCGGGCAGGAATGGGCTCAGGTGCGATTTGACGCCGATCGGGCCAACGCCCGGGCCGCCACCGCCGTGGGGGATGCAGAAGGTCTTGTGCAGGTTCAGGTGGGACACGTCGCCGCCGAACTTGCCCGGCGCGCACAGGCCGACCATGGCGTTCATGTTGGCGCCGTCGATGTACACCTGGCCGCCGTTGTCGTGAATGATCCCGCAGATCTCGCGGATACCTTCTTCGAACACGCCGTGGGTCGACGGGTAGGTGATCATCAGCGCGGCGAGGTGGTCGCGGTGCTCGATGGCTTTGGCGCGCAGGTCTTCGATGTCGACGTTGCCGCGGCTGTCGCAGGCGGTCACGACCACGCGCATGCCGGCCATGTGGGCGGTGGCCGGGTTGGTGCCGTGGGCCGATGACGGGATCAGGCAGATGTCGCGGCGCTCATCGCCACGGCTCTGGTGATAGGCACGAATCGCCAAGAGGCCCGCGTATTCGCCCTGGGAACCGGCGTTCGGTTGCAGCGAGATGGCATCGTAGCCGGTGGCCGCGCAGAGCATGGCTTCCAGCTCGGTGGTCAGTTGCAGGTAGCCGGCGCTTTGTTCGGCTGGGGCGAACGGGTGCAGGGCGCCGAACTCGGCCCAGGTCACCGGGATCATTTCGCTGGCGGCGTTGAGCTTCATGGTGCAGGAGCCCAGCGGGATCATGGTGCGGTCCAGCGCCAGGTCCTTGTCGGCCAGCTTGCGCAGGTAGCGCATCAGCTCGGTTTCGGAGTGATAACGGTTGAACACCGGGTGGCTGAGGATCGGCGACTGACGCAGCAGCGCGGCCGGCAGGCTGCCTTCGACCTTGGCGGCGAAGTCCGGCAGGGCTTTACCGTCGGCGAAGAGTGCCCACAAGGTTTCGATATCGGCCTGGGTGGTGGTTTCGTCGACCGACAGGCCGAGACGCTCACCGTCCACCACACGCAGGTTGATGCGCTGGGCGCGGGCCTGGTCGTGCAGGGCGGCGGTGCGCGCGCCGGTGTTGAGGGTCAGGGTGTCGAAGAAGTGTTCTTGCTCGACCTTCAGGCCCAGGGCGCGCAAGCCGTTGGCCAGGATCGCGGTCAACTGGTGAATGCGCTGGGCGATCTGGGTCAGGCCTTTCGGGCCGTGGTACACGGCGTACATGCTGGCGATGTTGGCGAGCAGGACCTGGGCGGTGCAGATGTTGCTGGTGGCTTTCTCGCGGCGGATATGTTGCTCGCGGGTCTGCATGGCCAGGCGCAGGGCCGGCTTGCCGAAGCGGTCGACCGAAACCCCGACCAGACGGCCCGGCATGTCGCGCTTGAACGCATCCTTGGTGGAGAAATACGCCGCGTGCGGGCCGCCAAAGCCCAGCGGGACGCCGAAGCGTTGGGCGCTGCCGATGGCCACGTCGGCGCCGAACTCACCCGGTGGGGTCAGCAAGGTCAGGGCCAGCAGGTCGGCGGCCACGGCCACCAGAGCATTGGCGGCGTGGAAGCGTTCGGTCAGTTCGCGATAATCAAACACGTCGCCATTGCTGGCCGGGTATTGCAACAGGGCGCCGAAGAACGGGCTGACATCGCTCAGTTCGCGTTCATCGCCCACCACCACGTCGATGCCCAGCGGCTCGGCACGGGTGCGTAGCACGTCGAGGGTTTGCGGGTGGCTGTGGATCGAAGCGAAGAAGGCATTGCTGCTTTTGTTCTTGCTCAGGCGTTTGCAGAAGGTCATGGCTTCGGCGGCGGCGGTGGCTTCGTCAAGCAGTGAAGCGTTGGCAATCGGCAGGCCGGTGAGGTCGCTGATCAGGGTCTGGAAGTTCAACAGCGCTTCCAGGCGACCCTGGGAAATCTCCGGTTGGTACGGGGTGTAGGCGGTGTACCAGGCCGGGTTTTCCAAGAGGTTGCGCAGGATCGGCGACGGCGTATGGCAGTTGTAGTAGCCCTGGCCGATGTAGGTCTTGAACAGTTGGTTCTGGCTGGCGATGGCCTTGATCCTGGCCAGGGCCTCGGCTTCGCTCAAGCCATCTTCCAGGCCGAGCACGCTGGTGCCCTTGATGCTTTCCGGGATCACACTGGCGCTCAGGCCTTCCAGGGAATCAAAGCCCAGGCTGGCGAGCATCTGCAGCTCATCTTCCTGGCGCGGGCCGATGTGGCGGGCGATGAATTCGTTGGCGGTGCTCAAGTTGATCGTCATGGCGCGCTCCTCAGGCTTGTGCGTTGGCTTTGATCAGGCGGTCATACGCATCCTGATCCAACAGCGTAGCCACTGCATCGGCATCGGCGGGTTTAAAGCGGAAGAACCAGCCTTCGCCCATCGGGTCTTCGTTGACCAGTTCCGGGCGGCCCTCCAGCTCGGCGTTCACTTCGAGGACTTCACCGTCCAACGGCATGTACACGCCACTGGCGGCTTTGACTGATTCCACGGTGGACGCTTCGGCGCCCTTGTCGTAGGCCTGCAACTCCGGCAGTTGCACGAAAACCACATCACCCAGCGCGTTTTGCGCGAACGCGGTGATACCCACGGTGACGCTGCCGTCAGCTTCGGCGCGCAGCCATTCGTGATCTTCAGTGAAACGCAACTCGCTCATGGAAACTCCTCGGGGCCAGATTCGTCTGGTGGACGGGATTGGAATAATGGGGAGTTACTTAGCAATATCGCGGCCAATGTCATTAATTACTTATAAATCAATGACTTGATAAAAATGACGAATGCGTTACCGGCTGAGGCTGTAGCGATTTCGCTACACTTCGCCGCAAGAAAAAAAGCCTATGTGGATCAAAGCCTTGCATGGCGCGCAAAAAACAGGGTTGTAGCGATATCGTTACGCTGTAGCGCTTTCAGTACAGTTGATGTCGTTCTCAGACCCGATTTGGAATGCGAGCCCTGTAGGCGCCCCGCTCAGGGTTTGTTGGGGATGCCGTATTTGCGCAGGCGATGGGCGATAGCGGTGTGGGAGGTGTGCAGGCGGCTCGCCAACTGGCGGGTCGAGGGGTAGCTGGCGTAGAGCTTCTCCAGCAGGCTGCGTTCGAAGTCTTCCACGGCCTGCTCCAGACTGTCGATTTCGCTGTCGCTCTGGCGTGCGACCGAGGTGCCGGCGATGTCCAGGTCGCCGATGTCCACCAGGCTGCTTTCGCAGATGGCGGCGGCGCGGAAGATCACGTTCTGCAACTGTCGCACATTGCCCGGCCAGCGGTTGCCCAGCAATGCCGGGTAAGTGCCCGGCGCCAGGCGGCAGATCGGGCGCTGGATCTGCGCGCAGGCCTGCTGCATGAAGTAGCGCGCCAGCAGCAGAATGTCCTGGCCTCGCTCGCGCAGGGGCGGCACTTCGACATTGAGGACGTTGAGGCGATAGAACAGGTCTTCGCGAAAGGTGCCCTCGGCGACCATCTTTTCCAGGTCGCGGTGGGTGGCGCTGAGGATACGCACGTTCACCTTCACTTCACGGTCGCCGCCTACCCGGCGAAAACTACCGTCATTGAGAAAACGCAGCAGCTTGGCCTGCAGGTACGGCGACATTTCGCCGATCTCATCGAGAAACACCGTGCCCTGGTTGGCCAGTTCCATCAGCCCCGGCTTGCCGCCGCGCTGGGCCCCGGTGAAGGCGCCGGGGGCGTAGCCGAACAGTTCGCTTTCGGCGAGGTTTTCCGGTAGCGCCGCACAGTTCAACGCCAGGAACGGCGCACTGCAGCGCGCGCTGATGGCGTGGCAGGCTCGCGCCACCAGTTCTTTGCCGGTGCCGGTCTCGCCCTGGATCAACAGCGGTGCGTCGAGCACCGCGACACGCTGCGCACGCGCCTTGAGGGTGCGAATCGCCGGCGAATCGCCGAGCAGCGCATCGAAGCCTTCGGCATGGTCATGGTGCAGGGCCGACAACTGTTCGCCGATGCGGTTGGGCTGGTAGAGGCTGAGCAGGGCACCGGCATCGGTGATCGGCGTGGCCTCCAGCAGCAAGGTCTGGCCGTTGACGCTGATCTCGCGCAGCGGCAAGCGAAAGCCTTGCTCCAGCAAGGTGTCGAGCAAGGCCGGATCGTTGAACAGTTCGCTGATGCTTTCCCCGGCCGGCTCGCGACCGTACAGGGCGATCAACGCCGGGTTGGCCAGCAGGATCTTACCCGCGCTGTCCAGGGCCAGCACCGGGTCGGTCATGGCCGCGAGCAGGGCGTCGAGTTGCAGGTGGCGGCGTTGGCCGGGGAGGATGTCCACCACCGTCACCGTCTGCACGCCGTTGACGCTGAACAGCGCGTCCCGCAGCTCTTCGAGGACTTCGGCGCTCAGGGTCGGCGCGTCGATGTAGACATTCGGCGGCACCATTTCTACCGCGTCTAGGTTGAGATTGCGCCCACCGAGCAAGGCCAGGACTTCCTGGGTAATGCCGACGCGGTCGATGAAGCTGACGTGGATACGCATGGGGCGGCTGACAATTCTGGGGAGCGAGAGGCGGCAAGTATGCCAGACAGGGGGGGAGATCAAAAATGGGGGAGGGAGCAAGCCCCTCCCTCATTTGGATCGTGTTATGCGAGGTGTTCGGGTTTGACCGGATCGCCCGGTTTCACATTCAACTGATGCCGCACGTCCTCGAACATCAAGTCGTACTGCTTGTGCATGTCGCCGTTGAGCGTCGCGATCTTCGGCATCCCATACTTCTGCGCGATATTCATCGCATGCCGGGCAAAGTCGAATGCCTGGTCCTTGGGCAGGAAGAACTCTTCCTTGAGGTCCTTGTCCTGCACCGAGCCATGCAGCGTGAACAGCATCCCCTGGCCTTCATTGGGGTGCTGGCTGACTTCATAGTCGATGTGCAGGTTGTAGCTGTAGTCGGCGTCGTTCAGCGCGTGGCGTTCGATGTGCAAATGCCCGGGTTCAAAGGTAGCCATAGGCGTTTTTCCTCTACTTCACAGATAACGGATGCCTGGGGTCGCCGTGCTGATACGGGTGCCTGCCAGGCCCTGGACGATGGCTTCGATGTCGGAGAGTGAACCGATCACTGCGGTTTTGCCAGTCTGACGCGCGAACTCGCAGGCTGCTTGCACTTTCGGCCCCATGGAACCGGCGGCGAAACCAAGCCTTTCCATTTCATCCGGGTGGGCCTGGCCGATGGCCTTCTGGGTCGGCTTGCCGAAGTCGATAAAGGCGGCATTGACGTCGGTGGCAATCACCAGCAAATCGGCTTCCAGTTGCGAAGCCAGCAGCGATGAGCACAGGTCCTTGTCGATCACGGCCTCGATGCCCTTGAGCTTGCCGTCTTCGCCATACATCGTCGGGATACCGCCACCGCCGGCGCAGATCACGATGCTGCCTTTTTCCAGCAGCCATTGGATCGGGCGAATTTCGAAGATGCGTTTCGGCCGCGGGCTGGCGACGACGCGACGGTATTTATCGCCATCCGGGGCGATGGTCCAGCCTTTTTCAGCTGCGAGTTTCTCGGCTTCGGCCTGGGAGTACACCGGGCCGATCGGTTTGCTGGGTTTCTTGAAGGCCGGGTCGTTGGCGTCCACTTCAACCTGGGTGAGCAGGGTGGCAAACGGGACTTCGAAGTCCAGCAGGTTGCCCAGTTCCTGTTCGATGATGTAACCGATCATGCCTTCGGTTTCCGCGCCGAGCACGTCCAGCGGGTACGGCGAGACGCTGGTGTAGGCCGCCGCCTGCAACGACAGCAGGCCGACTTGCGGGCCGTTACCGTGGGCGATCACCAGCTCGTTGCCGGAATGGATCTTGGCAATCTGTTCGGTGGCGATTCGGATATTGGCGCGTTGGTTGTCCGCTGTCATGGGTTCACCACGGCGGAGTAGGGCGTTACCGCCCAGAGCAACGACGATACGCATAATGCAATCCTTCTAGAGTTCAGCGTGTGAACACAGGACTAAGTGTGGGAGGGCGCGTGCTCCCGATGGCGGGCTAACATTCAATACTTGTGTCGACTGATACACCGCTATCGGGGGCAAGTCGAATCGTCGCACCGCCCCTCCCACATTTTGACCGTGTTCCTACAGTAGACGTTGTGTCGAAATCAGATATCCGCCAACGTCGATACCAGGATCGCCTTGATGGTGTGCATGCGGTTTTCCGCTTGCTCAAAGGCGATGTTGGCCGGAGATTCAAACACCTCTTCGGTCACTTCCACGCCATTGGCCAGGTTCGGATAACGCGCGGCGATGTCCTTGCCAACCTTGGTTTCGCTGTTATGGAAGGCCGGCAGGCAGTGCATGAATTTCACCCGAGGGTTGCCCGAGGCTTTCATCATCTTGGCGTTGACCTGGTACGGCAGCAGTTGCTCGATACGCTCGTCCCACGCTTCCACCGGCTCGCCCATGGACACCCAGATATCGGTGTGGATGAAGTCCACGCCTTTCACCGCCGCGACAGGGTCTTCGGTGATGGTGATGCGCGCGCCGCTTTCCTCGGCAAAGGCCTGGCACTGCTTGATGAAATCTTCGTGTGGCCACAGGGCTTTCGGCGCGCCGATGCGCACGTCCATGCCCAGCTTGGCGCCGATCATCAGCAGCGAGTTGCCCATGTTGTAGCGGGCGTCGCCCAGGTAGGCGTAGCTGATGTCATGCAGCGGCTTGTCGCAGTGTTCGCGCATGGTCAGGGTGTCGGCGATCATTTGGGTCGGGTGGAATTCGGCGGTCAGGCCGTTGAACACCGGCACACCGGCGAACTTGGCCAGCTCTTCGACGATTTCCTGCGCGAAGCCACGGTATTCAATGGCATCGAACATCCGGCCGAGGACGCGGGCGGTGTCTTTCATGCTTTCTTTGTGGCCGATCTGCGACGACACCGGGTCGATATAGGTGACGTGGGCGCCCTGGTCGTGGGCCGCTACTTCGAATGCGCAACGGGTGCGGGTCGAGGTTTTTTCGAAGATCAGCGCAATGTTCTTGCCCTGCAAGTGCGGACGCTCGGTGCCGGTGTATTTGGCGCGTTTGAGGTCGCGGGACAGGTCCAGCAGGTAGTTGAGCTCGCGAGTGGTGTGGTGCATCAGCGAGAGCAGGCTGCGGTTGCGCATGTTGAAAGCCATGGTGGATCTCCTTCTGTTTAGGTTATCCCCTTGGCCGACGCCTTGTGAGCGGCGGCCAAGGCTGGAAAATTAATAATCGATAGGGTCGCGGATGATCGGGCAGGTCATGCAGTGGCCGCCGCCACGGCCACGGCCGAGTTCACCGGCGCTGATGGTGATGACTTCCACGCCGGCCTTGCGCAGCAGGGTGTTGGTGGAAGTGTTGCGGTCATAGCCGATCACCACGCCAGGCTCCAGGGCCACGACGTTGTTGCCGTCATCCCACTGCTCGCGCTCGGCAGCGAAGCTGTTGCCGCCGGTTTCGACGACGCGCAAGGCCTTGAGGTTGAGCGCTGCGGCCACGGTATCGAGGAAGTTGGTTTTCTCCCGTTGGATATCGATGCCGTGCGGCTTGCTTTCGTCAGGGCGCAGGGTGAAGGCGACGATCTGGTTGACCACTTCAGGGAAGATGGTGACCAGATCGCGGTCACAGAAGCTGAACACGGTGTCCAGGTGCATCGCCGCGCGGGATTTTGGCAGGCCGGCAACGATCACCCGTTCCACGGCTTTGTTTTTGAACAGGTTGCGCGCCAACTGGCCGATGGCCTGGTGGGACGAGCGCTCGCCCATGCCGATCAACACGACGCCATTGCCAATTGGCATGACGTCACCGCCTTCCAGCGTGGCGGCACCGTGTTCCAGGTCAGGGTCGCCGTACCAGATCTGGAAGTCCGCGTTGGTAAACTCGGGGTGGAATTTGTAGATGGCGCTGGCCAGCAGGGTTTCCTGACGTCGCGCCGGCCAGTACATCGGGTTCAGCGTCACGCCACCGTAGATCCAGCAAGTGGTGTCGCGGGTGAACTGGGTGTTGGGCAGCGGCGGCAGAATGAAGCTGGAGTGGCCGAGGAAATCGCGGAACATCTCGATGGTCTTGCCGCCGAAGCTGCTCGGCAGGTCATCGGCCGATACGCCACCAATCAGGAACTCGGCGGTTTTGCGCGGCTCCAGACTGCGCAGCCAGGAGCTGACTTCATCGACCAGGCCCAGACCCACTGTATTGGCGGTGATCTTGCGTTCCAGAATCCAGTCCAGGGCTTCGGGCATGGCGACGATATCGGTCAGCAGGTTGTGCATTTCCAGCACATCAATGTCCCGCTCGCGCATCTTGGTGACAAAGTCGAAATGGTCGCGCTTGGCCTGGGCCACCCACAGCACGTCATCGAACAGCAGTTCATCGCAGTTGTTGGGGGTCAGCCGCTGGTGGGCCAAACCTGGGGAGCACACCATGACTTTGCGCAGTTTGCCGGCTTCGGAATGTACGCCGTACTTCACTTTTTCCGTGGTCATTACAGATCCTCCAGTGAACAATAATTACATAGTCAGGAAGCCGGCGTAGAGGCCATAGGCAGCCACCAGGGCGCCAACAACCACTGCGGCGAAAATCAGCTTCTCGACGTTGGTGAAAATCGGTTTGCCCAGTTCATGCTTGGCCTTGGCGAACAGGATCGCGCCAGGGGCATAGAGCAGGGCGGAGAGCAGCAGGTATTTGGTGCCGCCGGCGTAGAGCAGCCAGACCGCGTAGATCAGCGCGATCGCGCCGATGATCAGGTCCTTTCTGCGCTCGGCCGGGGCGTTTTCGTAGGTCTCGCCACGTACCGCCAGCAGCAGCGCATAAGCTGCCGACCACAGGTAAGGCACCAGGATCATCGAGGTGGCGAGGTAGATCAGCGACAGGTACGTGCTGGCGGAAAACAGGGTAATCACCAGGAACACCTGGACCAGTGCGTTGGTCAGCCACAGGGCATTGGCCGGCACGTGGTTGGCGTTTTCGCGGCGCAGGAACTCCGGCATGGTGTGGTCCTTGGCGGCGGCGAACATGATCTCCGCGCACAGCAACACCCACGACAGCAGCGCGCCGAGCAGCGAGATGACCAGGCCGACGCTGATCAACACGGCGCCCCAGTGGCCCACGACGTGCTCCAGCACGGCCGCCATCGACGGGTTCTGCAGCTTGGCCAGTTCCGGTTGGGTCATGATGCCCAGGGACAGCACGTTGACCAGCATCAGGAACAGCAGCACGGTGATAAAACCGATCACGGTGGCCTTGCCCACGTCGCTGCGTTTTTCGGCCCGCGCCGAGAAGATGCTCGCGCCTTCGATGCCGATGAACACCCATACGGTGACCAGCATCATGTTGCGCACCTGGTTCATCACGCTGCCCAGGTCGGGGTTTTTCAGGCCCCAGATGTCAGCGGTGAAGATGTCCAGCTTGAATGCAAACACCGCAATCAGCACGAACAGCACCAGCGGCACGACCTTGGCGACGGTGGTCACGAGGTTGATGAACGCCGCTTCCTTGATCCCGCGCAGTACCAGGAAATGCACGGCCCACAGCAGCACCGAGGCGCCAATCACTGCGGCCGGGGTGTTGCCCTCGCCAAAGATCGGGAAGAAGTAGCCGAGGGTGCTGAACAAGAGTACGAAGTAACCGACGTTGCCCAGCCAGGCGCTGATCCAGTAACCCCAGGCAGAGGAGAAGCCCATGTAGTCGCCGAAACCGGCCTTGGCATAGGCGTATACGCCGCCGTCGAGGTCGGGTTTGCGGTTGGCCAGGGTCTGGAACACAAACGCCAGGGTCAACATACCTACAGCGGTAATCACCCAACCGATCAGAACGGCACCGACATCGGCGCTGGCTGCCATGTTTTGCGGCAGAGAGAAGATCCCGCCGCCAATCATTGAGCCCACGACAAGTGCAACCAGTGCACCAAGTCGAAGTTTTCCGGGAGATTCAGACATTGCATAACTCCAATGCAGGAGAAGAGAGAGCACAGAATAATTCTGCGTGCTATTCAAGCAACTGACTTAGATCACATCATTGGCACATTCCATTGTGAATTAATGACTTAGGCCGAAAACAGTGCGGGCGCAATAGCCTGGCGCAGACCCTCGTGGCAGAGCCTTTATGCGCTTTTATTGTTAAGGTTTGCTGATTGCAGAGACGATTTAAGCTAGCCCCTTTCTGTGAATGTGCAAACTTTTTCCGGGGTGACTCGGCAAACCGCTGATGTTCGTAAAATTCAATACTTATTTAATTTATAAATTTGCCTAAACTCTAGTTATTGACATGCCTTTGGGTTATTAGAACCCGCGTTTTGTTCGCGATACCTGATAAACGCGGGAGCTCTCGTGCAAATTAGTTGAGTACACAGTCGTTCGCTCATTTGTTTTTGACTCTGGAGAGTTCATGTCGCAATCGTCTGAAAAGCTTCGACTCAGCGCCTTGATCGCCCTGGTGGTGGGCTCCATGATCGGCGGGGGGATTTTTTCCTTGCCACAAAATATGGCCGCGCGCGCCGAAGTCGGCGCGGTATTGATCGGCTGGGCGATTACAGCCGTGGGTATGCTGACCCTGGCGTTTGTGTTCCAGACCCTGGCCAACCGCAAACCCGAGCTGGATTCCGGGGTGTATGCCTACGCCAAGGCCGGTTTCGGCGACTACATGGGCTTCTCGTCCGCCTGGGGTTACTGGATCAGTGCGTGGATGGGCAATGTCGGCTACTTCGTGTTGCTGTTCAGCACCCTTGGCTACTTTTTTCCGGTGTTCGGCGAGGGCAATACGCCGGTGGCCATCGGCTGCGCCTCGTTGTTGCTGTGGGCCGTGCATTTCCTAGTGATGCGCGGGATCAAGGAGGCGGCGTTCATCAACCAGATCACCACCGTGGCCAAGCTCGTACCGTTGCTGATGTTCGTGGTCATCGCCGGCGTGGCATTCAAGGCGGATATCTTCACGGCTGACATATGGGGCTTGGGCAAGCCGCAATTCGGCAGTGTGGTGGACCAGGTGCGCAATATGATGCTGGTCACGGTGTTCGTGTTTATTGGCATCGAGGGCGCCAGCGTGTATTCGGCACGGGCGGAGAAACGTTCGGATGTGGGCCGGGCCACGGTGATCGGGTTTCTCGGCGTGCTGGCGCTGCTGGTGCTGGTGAACCTGCTCTCCCTGGGCATCATGAGCCAGCCGGAACTGGCGAAATTGCAGAACCCGTCCCTGGCCGGCGTGCTGGAGCACATCGTCGGGCCGTGGGGCGCGCTGCTGATCAGCATCGGTTTGGCGGTATCGCTGTTGGGCGCGTTGCTGTCATGGGCGCTGCTCTGCGCGGAAATTCTCTACGCCACGGCCCATGACAAGACCATGCCGGCCTTCCTGAAAAAGGAAAACGCCAACCAGGTGCCGGTCAACGCCCTGTGGCTGACGAATGTGATGATCCAGATATTCCTGGTCATCACGCTGTTTTCCGAAAGCACCTACACCACCCTGATTTACCTGGCCTCGTCCATGATCCTGGTGCCTTACCTGTGGTCGGCGGCCTACGCGGTGTTGTTGAGCGGGCGCGGAGAAACCTACGAAGGTGCCCAGCGCCAGCGCCTGAAAGATCTGCTGGTGGGCCTGATTGCACTGAGCTACGCGGTGTGGCTGCTCTACGCCGGTGGGCTGAAGTACCTGCTGCTGTCGGCGTTGCTGTATGCGCCGGGCGTGGTGTTGTTTGCCCTGGCCAAGCGCGAGCAGGGCCAGCCGTTGTTTACCCATGTGGAAAAAGGCATTTTCGCCTGTGTGATGGCGGGCGCGGGGTTGGCGGCGTATGGGCTGTATAGCGGGGTGTTGTCGTTATGAGCAGGGTGGCTTGATCGTGTGGGCCTCATCGCGGGCACGCCCGTGATGGCGGTCTCAGGTCACCAGCGAGGCCGGTGCGACCCCAATTCCCCTGCCGGCAAATCCCACTGCAACGGTGTGCCGCTGATGGTCAGCGGCGCGAGCAATCGGTGCGCCGGTCCCCAGGCGGTTTGCTCCACCACCAGCCCCTGATCTTCGAGGGCTTCGGCCCGCAATGGCGGTTGCTCCGGAACCGGCCCGGCCTCCATCAAGCATTTTGCCGTGCGCGCCAACGATAATCGCGCCGAGCCGCCACGGCCGGACGCCAAGCGCTCGCGCAGGGCCTGGATCGCGCTGGCCGCCATCAAGTAGCCGGTGGCGTGATCCAGCGCCTGCAACGGCAGCGGCACAGGTTTATCCGTGTGTTTCCATGCCATGCCCGCGTCGGCGATGCCGCAGCTCATCTGCACCAGGCTGTCGAAGCCCCGGCGGTTGCGCCACGGGCCACTCCAGCCATAGGCGTTGAGGCTCACGTCGATCAGGCCGGGGGCGAGCTGTTGCAATGCGCTGGCGGTGTAGCCCAATTGTTCGAGGGCATCGGCGCGGTAACCGTGGAACAGGATGTCGGTGTCTTTGAGCAACCCTTCGAAAACCTGGCGGTCTGTGGCGGTTTTCAGGTCCAGGCGCGCACAGCGTTTGCCCAGAGTCATTTCCGGCACCACGCCCGGCTCGTTCCAGGTCGGCGAGTCGATGCGCAACACGTCCGCGCCCAGCCCGGCGAGAAAACGACTGGCCACGGGGCCGGCCAGCACGCGGGTCAGGTCCAGCACTTTGAGGCCGGCCAGCGGGCGGGCCGCCGAGCCGCGCCAGGGCCTGTTGGCAGCGGGTTCAAAAGTTTGGCGCTGAACCAGATGCTCGGCATTCACCGCCAAGCCTTGGGGATGTTGCTGCCAGGCCTGCCACGACCGCATCTGCGCGGCACAACCGCCGGTATCGACAATCGCCTGCTCCAGCTCGGCAGCGTTCCACGCGGCGACCTTGCTCGCCATCTCGGCACGGTCAGCGACGTGGCCCAGCACCCGCTCGGCAGCCGCACGGTGATGGGGCGCGTTGGTGTGCAAGCGAATCCAGCCGTCGGCGCTGGCATAGTCGCCGGCCACCGGATCCCACAGTGGTGGTACTTGCCAGCCTGTGGGGCGGATCGAAGAAGAGAACCAGAACGAGGCGAGGCGTCGGTCCACGCTCACGCTGGGCAAGCGCCCGGTCTGTTGCAGGATGAGTTGGGCAACCGCCTGGCCGGCGGCGCCGATGCTGGCGCAGGCCAGGTCGCTCACGGCGAAGATCGACGGCAGGGCGCCGGCCCCGGTCGAGGTCAGCGGGGTGCGCGGTAGATCGAGTGCGGCTTGGATGGGCGTCAGCAGGTCAGTCATCGAAGGCCCTCCATAAGAGAAGGGCCACTATAGAAGATCATCACACCGGTGTGACAACTCCCGGCGTCAATGGCAGGTCGATACTGGCGCTGAAACCACCGTCGGGATGATTGGCCAGGATCAGGTTGCCGCCATGCCGTTCCGCTGCACGCCGTGCAATCGCCAGGCCCAGGCCGTGGCCCTGCGCCGTTTGGCCGGGGGCGCGGTAGAACGGCTCGCCTAGTTGGCTCAGGTGCTCGGCTTCGACGCCGGGGCCGTGATCGCGCACGCTGATCAGAATGCGTTCGCCCAGGCGGCGCGCCTGCAATTCGATCGGTTGGCCTGGCGGGTTGAAGCGCTGGGCATTGCGCAGCAGGTTATCCACGGCGCGTTCGATCATGGTCGGCCAGCCTTTGAGGCGCAGGTCGGGATCGGCGTTCAGTTGCACCACCTGGTCCGGCGCGCTGAGTTGGGCGTCCTTTTGCAGGGTCTTGAGCAGCGCGATGAGGTCCACCTCTTCGGCGCTGGCGTTGTCGGCATCGACCCGGGCCAGCACCAGGATTTCGCTGATCAGCGCTTCCAGGCGGTCACACTCGCGGGTCAGGCGTGGCCAGAGTTTTTCGCGCTCCTCGGGGCCGGCACGTTCGGCCAGGGCCAGGGCGATACGCAGGCGGGCCAGGGGCGAGCGCAGTTCGTGGGACACGTCCCGCAGCAACTGGCGCTGGCTGCCGATCAGGCTCTGCAGGCGCGCGCCCATGCGGTTGAAGTCGTTGGCGAGGACGCCGAACTCATCGCGGCGGTTGGCCAGTTGCGCCAGGCTGTTCTGCTGGTAGGTGGCCTGCCCGAGGTCATGCACCGCGCCGCGCAGACGGCTCAAGGGGCGGGTGATGGACAGCGTCACCAGCAGGCTGAACAGGGTCAGCACCACCAGGGCAATCGCCAATGCGCTCAACGGCCACGCCAGGCTGCTGCGGTGCCAGGCGTCCAGTTCCGGATGGGGGATGCGGTAGATCAGCAGGTAGGTGTCGCCGGTTTTCTCGCTGGTGTACTCGGCGGTCAGGCGCCGCCAGGGCAGGTGGCCGTCCTTGCTGTCGTTCTGCCGGGCTTCGAAGGCGGCGGCGCGGCGCGGAAAGGTGCCGCGTACCACGGGCTCGCCGCTTTCGTTGAGTACTTGCACGTCAATGTGGTACTGGCGCTTGCGCTGTTGCAGCAAGTCCTGCGCGGCGTCTTCGCCCTGGGCTTCGTAGAGTTGGGTCCACTCTTGGGCCAGGTTATTGAGGCCGGGATGGCGGCTGAGAATCCAGGCGTCCTGGTTGAGCATATGCCCAAGCAGGATCGACAGCCCGGCAACCAAGGCGATGGCCAGCCAGAAACTGGCCAGGATACGCCAGAACAATGAACGCACAGGAAACCCTCAAACAGGAAAAGCCCAGCGGCGCGAACCGCTGGGCTGGGGCAGTGAAGCTAGAACATTATTGCGCTTTTTGCGGCTGCTGCGCTTTCCATGCCTGGAATTCCTTCCACTCGGCGCGGCGTTGTTCTTGCTTCTTGACGATCTCGTCGAATTTCTTCTGCTGGTCGGGCTTGAGCACGGCACGGACGTCGGCCTGGGTTTTCTGCCTGCCGGCGGCGATTTCATCCTGCATGGCTTTCTGGTCAGCGGCCGGGAGTTTGTCCAGGTACTTTTTGACCAGGTCTTTGCGAGCGTGCCATTGGTCGCCCATCAGCTTGCCGATCTGCTGGCGTTGTTCCTTACTCAAATCCAGCTGGCTGAACGGGCCACCTTTGCCACGCGGACCGTGTTCACCGTCAAAGCCTGGGCCACCCATCATGTGGCCTTCAGGGCCGCCCATCGGGCCTGGGCCTTCAGGCATTGCTGCCATGGCCACGGTGGGCAGGGCTGCGGCGAACATCAGGGCGATTAGGGTCTTGCGCATGGTGATTCTCCTGTCTCTATTCCGGTGAGTCCGGATGTGAGTAGATTACGGAGATCAAGGTCAGCGGCGGTCAGGTGTGGGTAAAGCTTGGGTAAAGAGGGTTTTGCTGGAAGCTGACAAAACCCTGGGGGCCGAGCAGATCAAATGTGGGATCAGAGTGTTGCTGGGCTCATAGGCTGTAGTAGTAGCCGCGGCTGCGCAACGCCACGATCCGTGGCCGGCCATCCGGGTGCGGGCCGATCTTTTTGCGCAGGTTGCTGACGTGCATGTCGAGGCTGCGATCATAGAGGGTCAGCTTGCGGCCGAGGGCAATCTGCGCCAGTTCCTGTTTATCCAGCGGTTCGCCGGGCTGACGCAGCAAGGCTTCGAGCAGGCGGCTTTCGGAAACGGTGAGGGTGAATTCCTGATTGTCGATGCTGACCACGCCGCGCACCGGGCTGAAGCACAGGTCGCCCAGTTCCAGCTGGGTCGACACGGCGGCCGGGTGGCTGCGGCGCAACACTGCGCGCAGGCGGGCAGTCAGCTCCCGTGGGTCACAGGGCTTGGCCAGGTAGTCGTCGGCGCCCAGTTCCAGGCCGAGGATACGGTCCAGCGGCTCGCCCCGGGCCGACAGCATCAGCACCGGCAGCTCCGGATGGTCGTTGCGCAATTGCTTGAGCAGCTCCAGACCACTGCCGTCGGGCAGCATCACGTCGAGCACCACGGCCGCCGGGGCGCTGTCGGCCAAGGCTTTGCGGGCGCTCAAACCGTCGTGGCAGGCGCGCACCTGGAAGCCTTCCTGGCTCAACCAACTGGTCAGCAGCTCGCAGAGCTCCTGGTCATCATCTATCAGTAACAGCTCGCTCATGACTCACTCAATTTAGCCATTGTCGACGGCGACGGTGCCCACCACTGGCGAAGATTCCACACAGCAAGGCGATCAGTGCGACGGCTGCGCCGGTGACAAACCACTGCTGTTGCTCGGTCAGCCATCGGGTCAAGCCGCCGCCCTGTGTCTCTTTGAGTTGCTGGGCCAGGCGTTGATTCTCTTGGCGCAAGCGACTCAGTTGGGCGCTTTCCCGGGCAGCATCCGTGGTTTGCAGTTGCTTGCTCAGTTCTTCACGCAGCCGTTCGCTTTCTTTCAAGCGTTGCTGCAATTCGGTGATCTGGCTGCCGGCACTCAAGGACAGGGGCGTAGAACTGCCGGTGTTCGAGGTTTCTTCAGCGTGGGCCGTAGCCCCGATCATTAACACTGCCAACAGACACAACTGACGTAAGCGCATCGGAACTCCTGATTCCACACGAATATTCAGAACGTTGTCGGCAGGTTACCCAGAATAATGAGCAATTAGGAGTGCGCCGAACCGAATTGGTTCGGCGCGACCGGGGTCAAGGCAGGACTTGCTTGAACGGTTTGATCACTACATCCGCGTAGACGCCGGCCGCCACATACGGGTCAGCCTTGGCCCAGGCTTGGGCATCGGCCAGGGACGCGAACTCGGCAACGATCAGGCTACCGGTGAAACCGGCGGCGCCCGGGTCGTTGCTGTCGATCGCCGGGTGCGGGCCGGCCAACACGATGCGGCCTTCGGCCTGCAGCACTTTCAGGCGCTCGACGTGGGCCGGGCGCACGGACAGGCGTTTTTCCAGCGAGTTGGCAACGTCGGTGGCAATGATGGCGTAGAGCATGTCAGTCCTCGGTTTTCGGCGTAGTGGAGTCGGTTTCATGCAGGTGGCGCGACAGGTAGATGCCCTGGCCGACCAGGAACAATACGGTCATGCCCAGGCTGCCGAACACCTTGAAGTCGACCCAGTAGTCCTGGAAGGTGAAGGCCACGAACAGGTTGGCGCCGCCGCAGAACAGGAAAAACACGATCCAGGCCACGTTCAGGCGTGTCCACACCGGTTCCGGCAGGGTCAGGGCATGGCCCATGATGCGCTTGATCAACAGGCGATCGCCAACGAAGTGGCTACCGATAAACGCCAGGGCGAACAGCCAGTTCACCACCGGGGCTTTCCATTTAAGGAAGGTTTCGCTGTGGAAGGCCAGGGTCAGGCTGCCGAAGACCAGGCAGGCGACCAGGGTCAGCCATTGGCTTTTTTCGAGTTTGCGCTGGGAGATGAAGATGGCGCCGTAGACCACGATGGAGCTGATGATCAGCACGGCGGTGGCGCTGTAGATGCCTCCGAAGGTCAGTTCATGGCCGGCGAGATCGATGACCCTGGGGTCGAGTTTGTAAACGATGAAAAACAGCAACAGCGGGATGAAGTCGATGAATTGTTTCACAGTAAGAGCCAGAAGCTGGATGTGGCGGCATAATAACAAACATCCTTGGTAGCGAAAGCGCCACCTGACTTGAGGTTACACACTTCCGTGAATGTTGATTTGCACTGCCACAGCACGGCCTCCGATGGCGCCCTGGCGCCTGCGGTATTGGTTGCGCGTGCGTTTGAAAAAGGCGTGCGAGTCCTGTCGTTGACCGACCACGATACCCTCGAAGGCCTCGACGAGGCCCGCGAAGCCGCCCAGGCGCTGGGTATGCAACTGGTCAACGGCGTGGAATTGTCCTGCACCTGGGGCGGCGCCACCATTCATGTGCTCGGCTACGGTTTTGACCAAAAAGCCCCCGCGCTGGTGGAGGCCATCGCTCAATTGCACGCTGGCCGCTGGCTGCGTTCCGAAGAAATAAGCCGCAAGCTCGGCCTTAAAGGTATGCCCAACGCCCTCGATGGCGCCCGGGCCATCCAGCAGGAACTGGGCGACAGCGGCAACGCGCCGGCCCGGCCGCATTTCGCCGACTGGATGGTACGCGAAGGGTTTGTCCGGGACCGCGCCGAAGCCTTTCGCAAATGGCTGGGCGCCGGCAAACTGGGCGACGTCAAGCAGCATTGGCCGACCTTGGACGACACCGTCGAGACCCTGCGGGCCTCCGGGGCCTGGGTCAGCCTGGCACATCCCTGGCATTACGATTTCACCCGCAGCAAGCGTCGCAAGCTGATTGGCGACTATATTGGTGCGGGCGGCCACGCAATTGAAGTGGTCAACGGGCATCAACCCGCCGAACAGGTTGGCAGCCTGGCGATTCTTGCCCGCGAATTTGGTCTGCTGGTCAGCGCCGGCAGTGACTTTCATGGCCCAGGCGGCTGGTCCGAGATCGGCGAATATCGCCCGGTCCCGGAAGACTTGCCGCTCTTGTGGGGGCGATTCAAGCATGACCCCATTATTGCCACCGTCTGAACAGGTAGAGCACGTGAGTCAATTCTTCCAGATTCATCCGGAAAACCCTCAGCCACGCCTGATCAAACAGGCCGTGGAGATCATTCGCGCCGGTGGCGTGGTGATCTATCCAACTGATTCGTCCTACGCCATCGGTTGTCAGATCGGCGACAAAAACGCGGTCGAGCGTGTCAGACGCCTGCGTCAGTTGGACGACAAGCACAACTTCGCGCTGATCTGCAGCGACCTGTCCCAATTGGGCCTGTTCGCCAAGGTCGACACCGGCACCTTCCGCCTGCTCAAGGCCCACACGCCGGGGCCGTACACCTTTATTCTCAACGCCACCCGCGAAGTGCCGCGCCTGCTGCTGCACCCGAAGAAGCGCACCATCGGCCTGCGCGTGCCGGAACACCCGATCGCCCTGGCGCTGCTGGCCGAGTTGGGCGAGCCGCTGATGAGCGTGTCGTTGATCATGCCCGGCGCCACCGAACCGCTGGAAGACCCCTACGAAATGCGCCAACTGCTGGAAAAACACGTCGACCTGATCATCGACGGCGGTTTCGGCGGCGGCAAGGCGTCCACCGTGATCAACCTGGCCGACGGCGACCCCGAAGTGATCCGTGTCGGCTGCGGCGACCCCGCGCCGTTTATGGCCGAGGCCTGAATGTCGGCCGTGGAAACCGTCGACAGCCAGGCCGGCGCCCAGCAGGAACTGCCGTTTGCCATGGTGTATGGCCAGGCGGTCATGGAAATGCCGCTGGACCTGTACATCCCGCCGGATGCCCTGGAGGTGTTCCTCGAGGCCTTCGAAGGCCCGCTGGATTTGCTGCTGTATTTGATCCGCAAGCAGAACATCAACATCCTCGACATCCCGGTGGCGGAAATCACCCGCCAGTACATGGGCTATGTCGAGCTGATGCAGTCGGTGCGCCTGGAACTGGCCGCCGAGTACCTGGTGATGGCCGCGATGCTCGCCGAGATCAAGTCGCGCATGCTGTTGCCGCGCTCGGAGACGGTCGAGGCCGAAGAAGACGACCCGCGCGCCGAACTGATCCGACGCCTGCAGGAGTACGAACGCTTCAAGGCCGCCGCCGAAGGCATCGACGGCCTCAGCCGCGTGGGCCGCGATGTGGTGGTGCCCAAGCTCGATGCGCCGGAAGCCCGGGCGCGCAAGCTGTTGCCGGACGTGAGTCTGGAAGAGTTGCTGATGTCGATGGCCGAGGTGCTGCGCCGTGGCGACATGTTTGAACACCACCAGGTCAGCCGCGAGGCGTTGTCGACCCGCGAGCGCATGAGCGATGTGCTCGAACGCCTCAAGGGCGGCGGTTTTGTGCCGTTTGTCGAGCTGTTCACCGCCGAAGAAGGGCGCCTGGGGGTGGTGGTGACCTTTATGGCGATCCTTGAGCTGGTCAAGGAGTCCTTGGTCGAGCTGGTCCAGAATGAGCCTTTTGCGGCTATCCACGTGCGGGCGCGAGCCGAATAACGAGCTGAATCGATGAATCTGACTGAACCCCGCGAACTGGCCCCGCTGCTGGAGGCCTTTCTTCTGGCCTCGGGTAAGCCGCAATCTTTGGAGCGCCTGTTCGAACTCTTTGAAGAGGCCGAACGCCCCGAACCGCCGGTCTTCAAGAAAGCCCTGGAGATCCTGCGCAAGTCCTGCGACGGCCGCGCCTTTGAGCTGCGCGAAGTGGCGTCGGGTTATCGCCTGCAGATCCGAGAGAAATTTTCCCCGTGGGTCGGCCGCTTGTGGGAAGAACGCCCGCAGCGGTACTCACGGGCGATGCTGGAAACCATGGCGCTGATCGCCTATCGCCAGCCGATCACCCGCGGCGAAATCGAGGACGTGCGCGGCGTGGCCGTCAACAGCCATATCGTCAAGACGTTGCTGGAGCGCGAGTGGATTCGTATCGTCGGTTACCGCGACGTGCCCGGCAAACCGGCGATGTTCGCTACCACCAAGGTGTTCCTCGACCACTTCAACCTGAAAAACCTCGACGACCTGCCACCGCTGGCCGAATTGCGCGAGATGGAAACCGAGCCGGTACTCGACTTCGACGACGCCCCGGTCCCGGCGAGCCTGCAGGAACTGGCCGACGCCACCGCCGAGCCGGAAGAGCCGAAGGACGAAACCAGTTTCCACACCTTGCTGCTGGAATTGGACGACATGGAGCAGGGCATCAAGACCGACTTCGATGACTTGCTGCGTGATGGCGCGGCCGAGCCCGAAAGCCAGGTGAATGTTGAAGTCGAGCCAGAGCCCGAAGCGGAACCTGAGGAAGACATTCTCGGCGTCGCCCAAGCCCGCGAAAAACTCCTGGCGGCCGTCGCCGCCCTCGAACAACCACCGCTGAGCGACGAAGAAGACGAAGCGCGCGCCCTGGCCGAAGCCATCGAGGCCGAGCGCCGCCAGTTCGACGACTGACGCCCACCTTGTAGGAGCGAGCTTGCTCGCGAAAAACCCAAGAACACCGCAGACAATCAGATTCCCCGCGTTATCGTTGACGATTTTCGCGAGCAAGCTCGCTCCTACAGCCGGTGGGCACCACCGGTCGGCGGAAAAGCCGCTGACTCGGCACTTATCGACTAGTCTCTGATGCGCAGCGCGCGCCATGCGCGTATGATTCGCGACCCTTTGGCGATGTATTCGCCCAAAGCCCCGCTTTCAACACTCTTCAGGCCACGCCTGAATCGACCCACCGGGAGGTGCTTAAGATGAACGACAAAGACCAGAACGACAGCCAGGAAATCGGCCCTGCAGGCGAAAAACTGCAAAAGGTGCTGGCGCGTATCGGCGTGGGCTCGCGCCGCGACGTCGAAGCCTGGATCACCCAGAAGCGCATCAAGGTCAACGGCGTCGAGGCCACCCTCGGCCAGCGCGTCGACCTGCACGATGCAATCACCATTGATGGCAAGGTCATCAAGCGTGAAGAGGCCGCCGAATCGGTGCGCCGCGTGATCATGTACAACAAGCCCGATGGCGAAATCTGCACCCGTGACGACCCGGAAGGCCGTCCGACCGTGTTCGACAAGATGCCTAAGCCAAAAGAAGGCCGCTGGATCAACATCGGTCGTCTCGACATCAACACCACCGGCTTGCTGATGTTCACCACCGACGGTGAGCTGGCCAACCGCCTGATGCACCCATCCTACGAGATGGACCGCGAATACGCCGTGCGTGTGCGTGGCGAAGTCGATGACGAGATGATCGCGCGCCTCAAGGCCGGCGTCGTGCTGGAAGATGGCCCGGCCAAGTTCACCGACATCAAGCAGGCTCCAGGCGGTGAAGGTTTCAACCACTGGTATCACTGCGTGGTGATGGAAGGCCGTAACCGTGAAGTACGTCGCCTGTGGGAATCCCAGGGCCTGGTGGTCAGCCGCCTGAAGCGCGTGCGTTTCGGCCCGGTGTTCTTGAACTCCGACCTGCCGATGGGCCGCTGGCGCGAAATGAGCCAGTACGAAGTCGACATCCTCAGTGCCGAAGTCGGCCTGACGCCAGTCGCGATGCCGCAGATGAACGCCAAGAGCAAAGACAAGCTCGACCGTATGCAGCGTAAATCGTCGCGTCCGGTTGCGCGCACCGAGCGCGTGGCTCGCACCCTGCGCCCGGCCCTGAATGCACCGGCTACCGGCGGGCGTATTTCCCGTGAGCCGCACATTGAAGGTGAGCGTCGTCCAACCGCGCCATCGCGTCAGGAAGGCGAACGTGCGCCCCGCACGCCGCGCCCTGCCGGCCGTGGTGAAGCGCCAAGCGGCGGTCGTGGTAATCGCGGTGAAGCCGGTCGTGGTGCTCCCTCTGATCGCCCGGCAGACAACGCCAGCACCAAGCGCCCAGCCAAGCCTGCGCCGAAAAAGCGCCCAGGCCTGAAACTGGTGGCGGACGAGCCGTCGGGCAAGCGCCGTGGCGCACCGGCCGGTTCCGGTCAGCGCCCGGGTTTTGGTCGCAAGAAGCCGCAGTGATGTAAGCGCTGCATAAAAACGCCAACCCTCGGGTTGGCGTTTTTTTTTGGATTTGATCAGAACGCAAAGGTGCCATCGAACACCGGCTTGTCATCCAGCGCCAACACCCCGCTGGCGAAGATCAAATCCAGATGATGGCTGCCTTTCTGCCCGCCACCCAACCCAAGGTGCAAGCCGCAGTGGCGTTCTTCGAACCCGGCGTTGCGCGCATACAGAGCCTTGACCCCTTCATTGGTACCGATCCCCAGTTCCTCCACGCGGCGGTTCGATGGGTTGGCGTTCAGGTACTTGTTGAAGTCGTCCGCCAGCCCGGGGATTTCACTGGCGACGCTGCAGATGGTCGAGTTTTCGATCCACAGCTCCAGCGGTGATTGCAGCACGCCATATTTGCGCGCGAAGGGGATGGTGCTGAGGAAGGTGCCGACAAACCGCACCTGGCCACTGATGGCCTCGCTGTGGGTGGCGATCTCGCCGGGGGCCAGGTCGTGGTTGCCGATGCCGTTGATATTGGTCCACTTCCTGATGCTGCTCAGCGGCGCTTGCAGGCGTGAGCCGTGCCGGTCGGTAAAGCTCAGCAGCGTGGCCTGGGACATGCGCCGGATCAGCGTGGCGTTGAGGTCGGCGATGCGTTGTGGCTCGACGCTGAAGGTGTCGTAGAAATAGTCGCCGTAGTCCTTGAACAGCAGGGATTTCTTCCAGTGCTCGGCCATTACGCCGTGCAAGGCGTGGATAAAGTCCGGGCCTTCGGCGCGGGGGTTGGGCAGGGTCGAGGCGTCGTAGAAAAACAGGTACAGGTCGCAGGTGTCGATGGCCTCGGCCAGGGCGGCGCTGGGGGCCAGGTCCAGGCGCTGCACCTGGAGGTTGAAGCGCGCGGCACTGCTGTGGGTGATCGCCTGGGCAATGGCCTCGTAGCGTTCGGTATGGCCCAACAGCACGGTCGGACAGCTCAAGCCGCTGAGGGCCGGGTGGTGGGCGAGGTAGTAGAGAAAGTGTTCGACGGCGCGGGCCTTGTCCATGACGAGTGTCCTTCTGTGCCTTGGGTAAGGGGGCAGGTGCAGCGCACTGCACCTGCCGGATGCCTGCCGGGGATTAGAAAGGCCACATCGCCGTGCCAAAGGGCACGACGGCATCGGCTTGCATCATTTCAACGGCGGCCTCATGGGTCGGCGCTTCAAACCAATCGTCGAGTTGCAGTTCGGTTTCCAGGTCGTTTTCCAGTGCTTGCATGGTGTATCTCCTAGAGGACGTTGTTTGAGAACGGCTTGCCCGCGGGCTTCGCTGGGCAAGTGAAAGAACCTAGGTGAGAGTGTTTCGGAATGCAAAAAATTTATTGACACGGTCTCATTTGGATTTTTTGTTCTGTTTTGGTGCGCGATTTTTTCCCCATGCAAAACAGCGCACTGGGGCAGGCGAGTGTTCGGATATGTCCTACCGCCAATTTTTGTGAGCTGACAGATACTGGCTGGGTGTAACGCCGATTTTCCGCGCTGTAACGATTGATTTACGCAAAATGCCTGCGGTATCGGGCCGGCACCGCGCTGTAAGGAATACCTGACAGATTGTCGCGGATGCTCGCCAGGGCCGTCCGCAAGCGGTCGAGCGGTGTACAATGCGCCGCGTTTTACTGTGACCCCCTTGCGTAACCACGCAAAAGGCCAAGACCTCAGGGTTTATCCACCCTGATCACTCCGCCTGGCCACGAGCCAGACGGGTTCGATTTCGTCACAGATAAAAACAAACAGGTGACGCATGACCGTTAGAACGACGCTGTATTCCTGGTGCCTGCGCTGGGGTTTGAGCGGCGCTGCTTGAGTCGCACATCAAGGCAGCAACCTGCATTCAACATCATCAAACCTTGCGTGAGAGCCTTTTCATGAGTGGACCCGATTCCTCTTCAGGCGAACTGAAACGTGGCCTGAAAAACCGTCATATCCAGTTGATCGCCCTCGGTGGCGCCATCGGCACCGGCCTGTTCCTGGGCTCGGCCGGGGTGCTCAAATCCGCCGGCCCGTCGATGATCCTGGGCTATGCCATCTGCGGCTTTATCGCCTTCATGATCATGCGCCAGCTCGGCGAAATGATCGTCGAAGAGCCGGTGGCCGGTTCCTTCAGTCACTTTGCCCACAAATACTGGGGCGGTTTCGCTGGCTTCCTGTCGGGCTGGAACTGCTGGATTCTGTACATCCTGGTGGGTATGTCGGAGCTGACGGCTGTCGGCAAATACGTGCATTACTGGTGGCCGGAGATCCCGACCTGGGTGTCGGCGGCGGCGTTTTTCGTGTTGATCAACCTGATCAACCTGGCCAACGTCAAAGTCTTCGGCGAGGCCGAATTCTGGTTTGCCATCATCAAGGTGGTGGCCATCGTCGGCATGATCGCCCTGGGCAGCTACCTGCTGGTCAGCGGCAGCGGCGGCCCGCAAGCCTCGGTGAGCAACCTGTGGGCACACGGCGGCTTCTTCCCCCACGGCGTGGGCGGGTTGGTGATGGCCATGGCGCTCATCATGTTCTCCTTCGGCGGCCTGGAAATGCTCGGCTTTACCGCGGCCGAAGCCGACCAGCCACGCACCGTGATCCCCAAGGCGATCAACCAGGTGATCTACCGCATCCTGATCTTCTACATCGGCGCCCTGGTGGTGCTGTTGTCGCTGACGCCGTGGGACAGCCTGTTGGTCTCCCTCAACGCATCCGGCGATGCCTACAGCGGTAGCCCGTTCGTGCAGGTGTTCTCGATGCTCGGCAGCAACACCGCCGCGCATATCCTCAACTTTGTGGTACTGACCGCCGCGCTGTCGGTGTACAACAGCGGCACCTACTGCAACAGCCGCATGCTGCTGGGCATGGCCGAGCAGGGCGACGCGCCGCGGGCGTTGGCGAAGATCGACAAACGCGGCGTGCCGGTGCGTTCGATCCTCGTCTCGGCGGCGATCACCCTGGTGGCGGTGCTGATGAATTACCTGATCCCGCAACATGCACTGGAACTGTTGATGTCGCTCGTGGTGGCTACGCTGGTGATCAACTGGGCGATGATCAGCTTCTCCCACTTCAAGTTCCGCCAGCACATGAACCGCACCGGCCAGGTGCCGTTGTTCAAGGCGCTGTGGTATCCGTATGGCAATTACCTGTGCCTGGCGTTCGTGGCGTTTATCCTGGTGATCATGTTGATGATCCCGGGGATTCAGGTCTCGGTGTATGCGATCCCGGTGTGGGTGGCGTTCATGGGGTTGTGTTACTGGATCAAGAACAAGCGCAATGCGGATCAGCGCCCGGCGACGGTAGTGCCGGCGGTGGAGTAACCGTTCGATGCTGTCGAGCAAACCCGGCCCTGTGCCGGGTTTGTTGTTTGAAGGGATGGGCGGGGCGCATTCGCGTATCCTTGGGCTCCCCTTAGAGGAACCCGTTGCTCATGCTGGTGATTTCCAACAACGTGCACCTGCCTGACGCCGAGATCGAGCTGACCGCCATTCGCGCCCAGGGCGCCGGCGGGCAGAACGTCAACAAGGTGTCGAGCGCGGTGCATCTGCGCTTTGATATTCCGGCCTCGTCGTTGCCGGAATTCTACAAGGAGCGTTTGCTGGCGCTGCGCGACAGTCGGATCACCAGCGAAGGCGTGCTGGTGCTCAAGGCCCAGCAATACCGCACCCAGGAACAGAACCGCGCCGATGCGCTGGAACGCTTGGTCGAGCTGATCCTCAGCGCCACCAAGGTGGAGAAGAAACGCCGTCCGACCAAACCGACCCTGGGCTCGAAGAAACGCCGCCTGGAATCCAAGACCAAGCGCGGCAGCATCAAGGCCGGGCGCGGCAAGGTCGACTTCTAGGCGTCGCGCGCCTTGCGGGCCTTGGGCGCTTGCCGGTACAGGTAGACACTCAGCAGCAACCCGCCCAAGGCGGCGAGGGCGGCGAACAGGAAAATCGACGCAAAGCCAAAGCCGGCCGCCACGGCCCCGGCCAGCGGGCCGGTGATCCCCAGCGACAAGTCGATAAACAGCGAGTACGCACCCACCGCCGAACCCCGGCTGGATGCAGGCACCAGATTGACCGCCTCTACCCCCAGCGCCGGAAACACCAGGGAAAAGCCAAAGCCGCTCAACGCCGCGCCCGCCAGTGCCAACTGGGCATCCGGCGCCAGCCACAGCAACAGCAGGCCAAGCACCTCCACCGACAGGCAGGCAATGGCCACGCGAAAGCCGCCGATACGGTTGATCAAATTGCCAAACAGCAGGCGCGCGCCGATAAAACTGGCGCCGAACAGGCTCAGTGCCCACACCGCGTTATCCCAATGCTGGGTGGTGTAGTACAGAGTGATGAAGGTGGCGATGGTGCCAAAACCGATGGAGCCCAGCGCCAGTGCGCAACCATGGGGCAGTACCCGGCCCAGCACGTTCATGAAGGGCAGGCGCACCCCGGCAACAATCGGTGCCGGCTCTTTACGCCACGCCAGCAGCAGGCCCACCGCCGCCAGCAGCAGGATACTCACGCCCATGCTCCACAAACCGAGGTGACTGACCAGCAGCACCCCCAACGGCGCGCCGACTGCCAGGGCGCCATAGCTGGCGATGCCGTTCCACGAAATGACCTTCGCCGTGTTCGCCGCACCCACCCGGCCAATGCCCCAGCCGATGGCGCCGGACCCCACCAGGCTTTCAGCACTGCCGAGCACCAGGCGACCGATGAGCAGGCTGCCCAGGCTCAGCGCCGGCAGGCTGGAAAACCACGCCGCGAGCAACATGAACACCCCACTCAGGCCGCAGCCCGCCAGGCCGATCAGCACAGCGCGCTTGCTGCCCAGGTTATCGATGATGCGCCCGGCATACGGGCGGCTCAGCAGGGTGGCCAGGTATTGCACACTGATCACCAGCCCGGCGATCACCGCGCCAAAGCCCAGTTCACTGTGGACATAGCCCGGCAACACGGCCAGGGGAATGCCGATATTCAGGTAGCCGATAAAGGTGAACAGCACGATGGAAACAACTTGCAGCGTGACCGCCATGGGGCGCTGTGTATCTGGCATGGGAAGGGTCCACTGTCGCAGCAGGTAAAGATAGGCTGCTAATCATACCGATGCTTTGGCCCGCGCAGGGCAGTAAAAAACCAAAGCGCCAATCTAAACGGCGTCAGGACCGGGCAGGGGCGAGCAATTGCGTGGTGACCAGGGCGGCCAAGGCGTTTTCCTGGGTGCCGAAGCGCTTGAGCAGGATGGCTTGTTTGTCCGCGCTGAGGCGGTTCCAAACGTCGACCATCTGCAGGGCAGTGTCGAGTACGGCGGTGTCGGGGCGATCGGGGTGGTTATCGGTCATGGCGGGTATCTCGGCAAATTCAGGCAGTGTGGAAAGCGCTCAAAGCTGCGCTTTCCACACGGTCTGCTACGGCGTCAGTCCTGGCTTTTGCGGTCGACTGGTTTTGCTTCTTTGGCCTCAGGCTGCTTGGCGCTGGCCTGCTGCGGTGCGTGCTGCTCTGTTGGGTGCAGGCTTGGGAAGGGGAGATTAGGTATCTCGTGCATCGTCGTCGCTCCTTGCAAAGTCTGTTTTTTTCAATCGCAGGTGATTCCGCGCTCTCAAAAAGCCTTGGCAGGATACAGCACTGTAAATGACAAAAAGACTTTTATATCGACGAATGGACAAACCTTCAGCGTTCAAGCGCAAGTGACAAGACGTCACACCGCTAGAACGGCACCTTCCCCAGGATCATGTCGCGGTACATCACGAAATCCCCCAGCAGGCTGTAGAACGGATGCTGAAAGGTCGCCGGGCGGTTCTTTTCGAAGAAGAAGTGACCCACCCAGGCAAAGCCGTAGCCGGCGATGGGCACCGCGAGCAGCAGGCCGAGAGCGCCTTTGCCCAGGGCATACGCCAAAAGCCCAATCACCAGCGTGGTGCCGATAAAGTGCAGGCGCCGGCAGGTGCTGTTGCCATGTTCCTTCAGGTAGTACGGGTAAAACTCGGCGAAGCTATTGAATCGCTTGATGTTTTCCACGGCAGCTGGCCCTTTGATTGTTATGCCGTCGAACAGTTGTTCGGCGGGGAGCTTATTTGAGTCTAGAGTGATCAGTGGTAACAGCCAGTGACATTAGATGCCACTTTAGTATCCTTGGCTTTCTGGCTGCTGTTTCAGCCTGCTTTATTAAGAAGACGCCATGAGCGAACGAACAACTTCTGCAAGCTGGGTGATGGGGATAGTCAAGTCACTGGAAATGGACGGTCTGGATTGCCAGGTGTTGTTCAAACAACTGGGTCTGGACTATGCCGCCCTCGACGATCCCGATGCCCGTTTTCCGCAAGACTCCATGACTCGGCTCTGGCAACGCGCCGTGGAACTGTCGGGCAACCCCGCGATTGGCCTGAACATGGGCAAAGTGGTGCGCCCGGCATCGTTTCATGTGGCCGGTTATGCGCTGATGTCCAGCAACACATTGGCGGAAGGTTTTATGCGGCTGGTGCGCTACCAGCGGATCATCGCCGAAAGCGCTGACCTGAGTTTCCGACTATTACCCGAAGGCTATGCGCTGATTCTGACGGTGCATGGCGATCACCTGCCGCCCACCCGGCAGAGCGCCGAAGCCTCGCTGGCCTGCGCGCTGGCGCTGTGTGGTTGGCTGACCGGGCGTACCCTGCATCCGCGTAAGGTGCTGCTGCAAGGTGAGCAACCCGTCGATCTCGCGCCCTACAAACATGCGTTTCATGCGCCGTTGGAATTCAACGCGGTGTATGACGCACTGATTTTCGAGCGCGCCGATATGGATGCGCCGCTGCCCACGGCCAACGAGGCGATGGCGCTGTTGCACGATCGGTTTGCCGGTGAATACCTGGCGCGCTTCTCCGAAAACCGCGTGACCCACAAGGCGCGGCAGGTGCTGTGCCGCCTGTTGCCCCAAGGCGAACCCAAGCGTGAAGTGGTGGCCCAGACCCTGCACCTGTCTCAGCGCACCTTGCAGCGGCGTCTGCAGGAAGAGGGCACCAGTTTCCAGACGCTGCTGGACGACACCCGTCGCGAACTGGCCGAGCAATACCTGGCGCAGCCGGGCATGAGCCTGCTGGAGATCGCCTACCTGTTGGGCTTTGCCGACCCGAGCAACTTCTTCCGCGCCTTCCGCCGCTGGTTCGATGCCACGCCCGGCGAGTACCGCGCGCGGTTGCTGGAGGTGTCGACGGTCAGTGACGCCAGAACGCCGGGATGCACAGAACAAAGACTGTAATGATTTCCAGCCGGCCCAGCAGCATGCCCAGCGACAGAATCCACTTGGCCGCATCCGGCAGGCTGGCGAAGTTGCCGGCCGGGCCGATGGTTTCGCCCAGGCCCGGGCCGACACCGGACACCGTGCTGGCGGCGCCGGTCAGCGCGGTCATCCAGTCCAGGCCGAGCAGCGACAAGGCCAGCGCGATCATGCTGATGGTGATGGCGAAGAAAAACGAGAACGTCAGGATCGAACGCACGATCTCTTCGTCGAGGCGGTGGCCGTTGTACTTCTGCTTGATCACCGCGCGCGGGTGAATCAGTTGGTTCAAGTTGGCCTTGAGCAGGATATAGGCGACCTGGAAGCGGAAGATCTTGATCCCGCCGGCCGTTGAACCCGAGCAACCGCCGATAAAGCCCAGGTAGAAAAACAGCATCAGTGAGAAGTTGCCCCACAGGCTGTAGTCCCCAAGTGCAAAACCGGTCGTCGTCACCACCGACGTCACGTTCAGCGCCACATGGCGCAGCGCATCCAGCCAATGCAGGTTGGTGGTCCACCAATACCAGGTGCCGAGTACCAGCCAGGTCACCAGCAGTAATGCGAGCAAACCCTGCACCTGCTGATCCTTGATCAACGCCCGACGGTTGCCGCGCAAGGTGGCGACATACAGGGTGAACGGCAGGCTGCCGAGGATCATCACCACCACCGCCACCCAATGCACCGCCGGTTGTTTCCAGTGCGCCAGGGACTCATCGGAGGTGGAAAACCCACCGGTGGAAATCGCCGACATCGCATGGTTGATCGCATCGAACAAGCCCATCCCGGCCCACCAGAACGCCAGGCTGCCGAGGATGGTGATGCCCACATACGCCGCCACGATCAGCCGCGCCACCATGTGCGAGCGCGGCATGACCTTTTCCGAACGGTCCGAGGACTCGGTCTGGAACAGGCGCATGCCACCAATGCGCAGCAGCGGCAGGATCGCCACCGCCATGCCGATAAAACCGATACCGCCGAGCCAGTGCAGCAGCGAACGCCACATCAAAATGCCGGGCGACAGGGTGTCCAGCCCGCTCAACACCGTGGAACCGGTGGCGGTGATGCCAGACATGCTTTCAAAAAACGAGTCGGTGTAGCTGATGTTCTGGGTCAGGAAAAACGGCAGCGCGGCGAAGATGCACACCACCACCCAACTGCTCACCGTCAGCAGGTACATGTCCCGGGGGCGCAGGTGGATATGTTCCGGGCGACCCGGAATCACCAGGGCCAGGCCGGCGATAAAGGTCATCAGGCTGGCCCACAGGAACGACGGCAGGTCGCTGGTGCGTTCGAAGAGCACCAGGATGGCCATGGGCACGACCATGGCGATCGCGAGGGTGATCAGGAAGATGCCGATGATGAAACCAATGATGCGAAGGGTCGGCAACGCCATGAAGTCTGCTCGGGTCACAGGGGAAAGGCGCCATTCTACCTGGGGTGCCGGGCATGTAAACCTTGGGCGCCGATCTGCGGCGCGTAGCTATGTAGCGCATGGTTCAGGGGGCGCTACGGCACGATGGGCCGGTCTGTTTCCTATTCGAGAGGCCACCATGCCGTCTGATTCATTGTTATCTGCACCGCCAAGTGTCAAGGACGCACCGCAACAGGTCGCGTTGCGCGAACAGTTAATGGCGCTCGATCGCCAGATCGCCGAGCAGTTTCAGTCACCACCGACGTTCCATTCGTTCGTGCAGCATGAGTTCGAGCAAGCATTCCCGACCGTGACGCCCAGCCTCGATGTGCGTCAGGCCTTCATCCGACTGCCCGCGACGACCATCCCGCCAGCGACCTCGGCAGCGCTACCGTCCACCGAGACCGAGTTGCTGCCCACGTTGTTCGAGGCGGTGGTGCAACGTATCGTCGCTGGCCAGCCTGCGAGTTATGCGAAGCGCATGGCGACTCTGCTGCGGCTGCCGGCGACTGGCGAAGCGTTGCTGCCCTTGAGCGGTATCACCCCGGCCGGGCTGGATAAATTCCTCGACCGCCTGGCCGCTGGGCTGACCGCTTATTACAGCGCTTTTGTGCAAGCCTTCTGGACGCGTGCGCGCAGCCTGACGGATGCGCGCACGCAGAAACAATGGTTGGTGTACACCCGTATCGAACTGCTGAAAGCCGAAGTGGCGCTACTCGCTGCCGATCGCCTGCTCAGCCCCGCCGACCAGGACCTGTTCGCCCTGGTGCTGCGTCACCCGCAAGCCCAGGCACGACAAGCACTGCGCGCCGACCGGCCATGTGTCTACGAGGTAGCCCTCAAGGGCGCGACCGGCGCGGCGGATCTGACCTTGCGCGGCGCCTTTGTGCTGACCGCCAGAGACCCGGAACAAGCCGTGGTGAGGGCGCAGGAGGAGATCACGCCGGCCCGGGTGCGGCCCGTGGACCCGAGCATGAACGTCGGCACGGTATTGCTGTTTCTGCCGGACTCCGGCCTTGAAGCGTTTGACTCCCTGGCCAGCCTGGATCAGGAGTTGCACCGGCGTTTGAACCACCCCGTCGAATTCGCCGCGGTGCTCGATGGCCTGGCCGTGGCCGACCAGGCGCAAGGCTTGGCCCTGCATCGTCAGCTCAAGGCCACGGGGCAGGTGGTCTACCATGAACAGCTCGGTTCGCCGTTCGAGGCTAGCGTCGAGGCGCAATGCCGGTTGATGCTCGACAACTTCACCTCAACCCTTTCCCACTACTCGTCACCGGTCGACCCCATCGAGATGGCCGAGTTGCCGCAGGTGCTGGACCGGGTGACGGACCCCGGTCGGCTCTTCAGTGCCAGCGGGGTGTTATGGGGGCGCGAGATCAAGCGCGGGCAGGCGCAGATCAGGACCTTTCTGCATGATGCCTCCCTTGCCGATAAAGACGCGTGGCGGGTCGCGATGACGGACTACTGCGACCTGCTGGCGAGCCTGCCGGACGCCGAGGGGTTGCCGTCGTTGGCGCAATTCAGCGATAAACCGGCGCTGCTGGCATACGCCAACGAACAGCTGCGCATCCGCCTCAAGGCTGACTATGCACTGGACATCGACCCCGACACGGTCCGCGTGCATACCAAAGAGCCGTTCGTTCCTGCGACTGTCGTGGTTCCGGGCGCGCCTGCTCCGGCGCCGCGCGAGCCCGGCACGCCGTTGTTCCGGCATCGAAGCCGCACGCTGAGCGAACTGGCGCTGGAGAATGTCGGCGGGCTGGATTTTAACTTCACGCACTTTTCCAGGCTGAGTGAAAACACGCGCAAACAGCCTGATGAAGCCTTGCTGCCGGAAGATCTGACGCCGGCCCCGGCCTATGACGGGCTGACCCTGCAACAGGTCAAGGACCTGGTGCGCGCGGTCAATGTCGGACAAAGCTACGACACCTTTCTGAAAGACCGCCTCATCACCTCGCCCGGCGCGCTCGCACTGAAGCAGACCTACGCTCAGGTCATGCGTCTGCAACTGCGACTCGACGCCATCGAGGCCAAGATCAACGGCGACTTTCTCCCGGACCGTCTGAACCGAGGCTTCAATTGGGTGCAGGCGGTGCTTGACGCCCCCGTCGACAGTGATCGGCGCGCGCGTGTCGAAGGCCACCGGATTCTGGTGCAGCACTTGAAACTGCGCGGTCAGCGCGTGCGTGGGGTACTGCTGTTCGCCTCGGCCTCCGCCGGGGTCGGCTCGATCGTGGTGTACACCCCCCAGGCGCCCGACGGTCGCGTGTTCCACGAGTACGCCAAAGACCGCCTGATGACCGACTTCGTCATGAACAGCAGTTGGCGCGCCTACCTGCTGGGGCGCGTGGAGCGGGCCTTCGAAGCCCAGGTCCGCGCCGTGCTCAGGGGGCGCGGCGACGTGTCGATGGTGAGCATGAGCCGGATTGCCGACGACCTTTTCGAGGAGGCCTACGAGGTTGAAGCGAACTTCGTGATCAACGACGCCGCCGCGCAATCGAGGAGTACCCAGCAAGTCAACGTCGAAACCGGCCTGAGCGTGGCGACTCTGGTCTTCGACGTTCTGTCCATGGTGCTGCCGGTCAGGATCATGTTGCCGATCGGCCTGGCGCGCAGCCTGTTTTCGGTGTTCAACGCCGTCGAGGCGTTGGACCTTGGCGACCGTGCCGGCGCTGCGCAGTATTTCGTGCGGTCGCTGGGCGAGCTGGTCGGGGCGCTGGTGGACGGCGCGGTCGGGGCCGGTGCGCCCGTGGCGGGCGCCAGGCCAAGGGCGTTGCCGGCGGAGATGGCGCTGGGGAAAAAGCCCGACGGCGTGCTGCCGTTGGCCGGATGGGAAGGCAAGGGCGTGTATCACTCGGCCTCGAACGCGGCGGGCGCCGAGCACTACTTCCTCAATGACGGCGGGCGTTGGTATTCGCTCCTCGATGACGGCGACAAAGCCGCCTGGCGGCTCAGGGACGCACGCAAGCTGACGCAATACCACTACGCGCCGATCCGGCAAAGTGCGGCGGGGCAGTGGGAAATAGGTTCTCATCCGGTCGGCGGACTCAAGGGGGGCAACTCGCCGGAGCGCGTCCTCAGGGACCTCTACCCGCGCCTGGATGACGTGCAGGCCAGGCGGGTGTTTGAGTCGTTCAACTTCCCGGCGGGGCGCGAAATCGAATACCGGCTGGCGCTGGTCGAAAACATGCGGTTGAGGCTCTCCACGGCGGCCTTTGAGCCCTATCTGAACGTGCCGCTCCTGCGGTTTCAGTTGCGTCTGGACGGCATCGATCTGCCGGACGTGCCCGCAGTGATCACCCGGCCGCCAGCGCCCGTCGAACCGCCACTGGCGCCGCCCCGCACCCCGGCCCCCGAGGCGCCCGTCGTGCGGCCTGCAAACGAACGATTCATTGAATGGGGCAGAACCCTCGACGAGGCCGAGCTTGAGGTGGTGGATGCGACACGCGGCATCTATCGGCGGATTGCAGGCGATCCGCAGTGGCTGGGGCAAGAGTACATCAAGATGGACCAGCGCTATTTCGCGATTTTGCCCCGGGATACAGCGGCTCCCAATGACGTATTCATTCGCGACCCTGCACGACCGGCCACGTACTTCATGGACCTGGAAAACCTGCTGCGTTCGGGCATCTACAATCAGCCCCGACAGGTGAAGTTCGCCACCGGGGACGGGCTGTGGGTGATCGCCAGTGAGGTTGCCTTGAAAAAACCGCTCTCGATGTATGTGCGCGAGGCCTACGCGCTGCTGACCACCCGCAGTCAGGCGGAGCTCGCCCAGGCCCTGTTCAATCGGGCCAACCCGAGAGGCCTGACCCAAGTGGGCCAGCATTCGCTGATACGCACCCTGCGCGACTGGCAGTTTTGGCGGACCATGACATACGCAGGACTGGCCGATCCGTTTTCGTTACTTCCACCCACCCGCACACTCAGCGACGGCAGTTGGCAGCTACCGAATGCGCCGGGGCATTATCGCCGTCTGGACTTTCGTCAGGAGCCCGTCGTGGTGTCGCTGTTCAATGCGCTCCCGCCTGGCGCCGGCGGCCGCTTGAGAACCTTGATGAGTGAGGTGGTAACCCGCTGTCGCTACGGTGTCCTGAGCGGTTATGACTTTCCCGGAGAGTTGCTGTTCAGGCGCCCTGGAGATGTCAGGCTGTACTGGCTGCGATTGCGCCGTGTGGTGGGGGATCGAATCGCCGCAGACGCCCAGGTTACGCCCTACCAGAGCTTGATGGATGAGCCGACGCGTAGACTGGTCACGCAGGCTGAGGCCAGTCATAACCTTGTGCCGTTGATGGGCGGCATTCAATTGACGACGCCCGCCGCGTCGCCGCAGATTTTTATCATTCGGGTGTGATGCCTTCGACTGCCGATGTAAAAATGCCCCGAGCAGGTCGGGGCATTCTGGATGACGCTTAGGATGTCGGCCGTGATCAGAACTCGTGATCGGCGCTATCCGGGTTCAGGTCGCTGATCCCCAGCTTGCCGGCAGCCGTTTCGATCGAGCCGGTCTGCTTGACCAGTGCGGCGATGGCATCGCGCACGATCTGGTTGCCCGCGTCGTTACCCGCGGCGATCAGTTGGTCGTAGTGCTCACCCTTGTTGGCGTGGTCAACCATGACCTGGATCTTCGCTTCGGTCGCCGCCAGGTCCGCTTTCAACGCGGCGTCGGCAGCCGGGTCGGCCTTGGCCACCAGGGACGACAGGCTTGCACCGGTCATTTTGTTGCCGTCAACGCGGGTGTATTCGCCCAGGTAGACGTTGCGGATGCCCTTGGCGTCGTAGAAGTGCGAGTTATGGGTGTTGTCGCTGAAGCAATCCTGCTCGTCTTCCGGCGAGTTGGCTTCCAGGGAAACCTTCATGCGCTCACCGGCCAGTTCGCCGAGGGACAGGCTGCCCATGCCGAACAGCATTTTGCGCAGGCCGTCGGTGGCCGGTTCGGCCTCCAGGGTGGCGCGGTAGTTGTCTTCGACGTTGGGTTTCCAGTTGCCGACCATTTCTTCCAGGTCGCTGACCAGCAATTGAGTCACGGCGCGCAGATAAGTGCGGCGGCGCTCGTTGTGGCCACCGGTGGCACCGTCGCCGGTCAGGTAGTCCGACGCAGGACGGTTGCCGGCGCCCGGGCCGGTGCCGTTCAGGTCCTGGCCCCACAGCAGGAACTCGATGGCGTGGTAGCCGGTGGCGACGTTGGCTTCGGAACCGCCCAGCTCATTGAGGCTGGCGAGTTTTTCCGGGGTGATGTCCTTGACGTCGACCTTGTCTTCGCCGACCTGGATCTCGGTGTTGGCGATGATGTTGGCCGTGGCGCCTGGGTTACCCAGGGCGTGTTCGTAGGACTTGTCGGTGTAGTCGATCAGGCCTTCGTCCAGGGGCCAGGCGTTCACTTGGCCTTCCCAGTCGTCGATGATGGTGTTGCCGAAGCGGAACACTTCGCTCTGCAGGTACGGCACGCGGGCGGCGACCCAGGCGGTACGGGCGGCTTTGAGGGTCTCGTCGTTCGGATTGGCGAGGAAGGTGTCGACCGCAGTTTGCAGGGTTTTCGCTGTGGATTCGGCATCGCTGTACACCGCGAACACCATGTCAGCGTAATGCGCGACCACGGCTTTCGCGGCGGCTTCGTCGACCTGACCGGCGGAAGTGGCAGCCGCTGGAGCGGCAGTGCTGGTGGCCGGGGTCGGCGCCTGGGGCGCGGCGGCCTTGTCTTTACCTTCGCCGCAACCGGCGAGAGAAATGGCAATGGCCAACAGACTGGCGGTGGCCAGGGGCATACGAATCATGGTGAACATCCTGCTTCGGTTGTTGATGGGGCGCGTGGGCGCGCGCAAAACTGCAACATAATGCGAAGGATTTGCATTCTGTGTAAAGGGGTAATGCGCGGTAAATATGAAGTCTCGTTTTATCGTTTCAGATAATCGCCGCGTTATTGCGCTCGGCCTGCTTCAAATACGCCGCCAACTCCCGTGCCGGCAACGGTTTGCTGTAGTGGTAGCCCTGACCTTCATGGCAGCCTTCGGAGATGATGTAAGCCTCCTGTTCCGCGGTTTCCACGCCTTCGGCGATCACCTGCATGCCCAGGCTTTTACCCAATTGGATAATCGCGCGCACGATGGTGGCGTCGTCGTCATCGTCGAGCAGATCTTGTACGAAGCTCTTGTCGATCTTGATCTTGTCCAGCGGCAGGCTTTTCAGATAGCTCAGCGATGAATAGCCGGTGCCGAAGTCATCGATGGCGATCAGTGCCCCGGAGCGGCGCAGGCTCAGCAGGTGCTGGGCGGCGGTGCTGATGTCTTCCATCAGGCCGGTCTCGGTCACTTCCAGTTCCAGGCTGCGCGGCGGCAAGCGATAGATCTGCATCAGGTTATTCACCACCCGCGGCAATTCGGTGTGGTGCAGTTGCACGGTGGACAGGTTGACGGCCATGCGCAAGTCGGTGAAGCCCTGGTCATGCCATTCGCGCAATTGGCGGCAGGCCTGGTCGAGCACCCATTCACCAATCGCAATGATGGTGCCGTTCTGCTCCGCCAGGGGGATAAACAAGTCTGGCGGTACCAGGCCGTGTTCCGGGTGCTGCCAACGGATCAGCGCCTCGACGCCGACCACACGGTGGTCGCGGTAGCTGATCTGCGGCTGGTACACCAGGTAAAACTGGTTGCGGCTCAAGGCGTCGCGCAGGTCTTTTTCCAGTTCGCGGCGTCGGCGCATTTCGCTGTCGACGCTGGCGATATAGAACTGGTAACGGTTGCGCGAGCGGCTCTTGGCCAGCGTCATGGTCTGTTCGGCTTTTTGCAGCAGTTTTTCGGTGCTGTCGCCATCTTCCGGGAACAAGGTAATGCCGATGGTGGCGCGCAGGCGGATCTGCTCACTGTCGAGGGCAAACTCCGCTTCCAGATCATCGAGGATGCTTTGCGCCAGCTCGGCGGCTTCGTAGGGTTGGTCGATGTCGGCCTGCACCAGGGCGAACTGGTCGCCGCCGAGGCGGGCGAGGGCGCCGAGGCGGCCGCTGTGGGCGCGCAGACGATCGGCCAGGGCCAGCAGCAGTTTGTCACCGGCCTGGTAGGTGAACTGCTCGTTGACGCTTTTGAAGTCATCCAGGCCCACGCACAACACCGCCACGCGACGTTGCCGGCGGCCGGCGTCGATCAGGATCTTGTCCAGTTGCTCCTGCAGTTTCTGGCGGTTCGGCAGGCCGGTGAGAAAATCGTACTGGGCCATGCGCAGCAGGCTGGATTCCGCCTCGTGGCGCAGGTGGGTGTTGCGTTCGATGGACTCGAGCAACTGGTTGGCCGTATTGATCCACAGCCCCAGTTCATTGCGCTCGTGGCCCTTGATCTGGGGGATCTTGTGTTCGCTGGGGCGGTCGGGGTTGATCGACGTCAGGTGCTCGATAATCCGCGACAGCGGCTTGGTCAGCAGCCAGTGATACACCAGGTACAGCACCAGGCCCATGGCCAACGCGCGCAGCACGCCGGAAATAAAGATGATCACCGAGCTGACAATAAAACTCTTGCCGTAGGTGGCCGTATCAAGGGTGATGCTCAGGTCGCCGTAATATTCGCTATAGGGGCCTTTGCCGACCAGGGCGGTGGTGAACGTGCGTTCCTGGCCGAGAATCAGGTCGGTCAACCAGCGGCTGGAGGATTGTTGCAAGGCGCGGCTTCTTTCCGCGAGCATGGTTTCGTTGGGATGGCCGATGGAGGCCATGCGCACTGCGCTGTCCTGAAACAGACCTTCGATCACTTGCATGCCCATCTCGCGGTCCAGGCTGTAGACGGCCTGGGTCGAGGGGTCGCGGAACATGTCGAGGATGCGCTGGGCATCATCGGCCACGGCCTGGCGCGTCTTGTAGGCATCGAAAACGATCTGCGCCACGCTCAGCGCCACGCCCACGATCAATGCCGACAGCAGCACAACCCGTAGCAACTTCACCGACAAGCTGTTTTTGAGTTCCAGCTTCAAAGGGGCATTCCTTGTCTCATGCGGGTGGCCTTCAATATGCCATGAGTATTGGCAATCTGGTGATGGCAGTCAAAGGAACATTAGGGCAAACACGGGTTTGAATATGGGAGGAAGGGTTACATGGGCGCGGGAGCAAGGCGAGACGAGGCGGATTTGTGTCCGCCTGCTCGGTTCAGTGGTGCCATGACTAGGCGCTTGCGAGGTTCACTTTGCGTTTAGCAGTCTCCTGTGCGCTCGAAAAGTTCACGGGTTTGTTTTGAGATTCCAGGGTGTCCCCCAGGGCTTTGGCCAGCACATCGGCGAAGGGTTGAACGAGCGGTGCGACCGCTTTGGTGATGTCTCCAGCGGCCTTGGCCACTTCACCGACTACAGGCAGTGCTGCGAGTGCTCCAATCGACATGATTATTTCTCTGACAGGTGTGAGAGGCGAATTCCTCCCCCGCCTGGGTGGCGGGTGCCGGCCGCTCGGTTCCATCGCGCACAAAAAAGCCCGGCAATCGCCGGGCTCTTTTTACTGCAAGGGGTGCTTAGGCAGTGAAGGCCTTGCCTTCGAACTGCTCAGCCACGAACTTCCAGTTGACCAGGTTCCAGAACGCTTCCACATACTTTGGACGGGCGTTGCGGTAGTCGATGTAGTAAGCGTGTTCCCAGACGTCGCAGGTCAGCAGCGGGGTGTCGCCGCTGGTCAGCGGGTTGCCGGCGCCGATGGTGCTGGCCAGGGCCAGGGAACCGTCAGCCTTTTTCACCAGCCAGCCCCAACCGGAACCGAAGGTGCCGACGGACGTCTTGGTGAATTCTTCTTTGAACTTGTCGAACGAACCGAACGCAGCGTTGATGGCTTCAGCCAGCGCGCCGGTTGGTTGACCGCCGGCGTTTGGCGCCAGGCAGTTCCAGTAGAAGGTGTGGTTCCAGACCTGAGCGGCGTTGTTGAAGATACCGCCCGAAGAAGATTTGACGATTTCTTCCAGGGTCTTGCCTTCGAACTCGGTGCCAGGCACCAGGTTGTTCAGGTTCACGACGTAGGTGTTGTGATGCTTGTCGTGGTGGTATTCCAAGGTTTCCTTGGAAATGTGCGGCTGCAGGGCATCGTGTGCGTAGGGCAGCGGCGGCAATTCGAAAGCCATGATGATTCTCCTAATCAGGTCAGTTGCGGTGAGCGCAAGGCCGATCACGGGCGGCCAAACCAGCGCCGGGGAGTTTGTACTCTTTGCGGCGCAGGGTCCGGATCATAGCACCCGGGGTGTGGCAAAACCACGCAACAACTGTGTGGGATAGAGGTTCCAGAGCGTTTTGGAATATCTATCGGGCGCTGATCAATTGATAAGCCACGCTGAACATCATTGCCGCCACCAAAAGGTCGAGTAGACGCCATGTCGCCGGACGTGCCAGCCACGGGGCCAGCCAGGCGGCGCCCAGCGCCAGCGTGGCGAACCACAGGAACGAAGCGCTGGCCGCGCCGGCCACGTAGGCGCCGGGTTCGGTCTGTTGGGCGCCCAGCGAGCCAATCAGCAGTACCGTGTCCAAGTAAACGTGGGGGTTGAGCAGCGTGACCGCCAACGCGCTGAGCAACACGGCGCGCAATGAGCGCACCTTGAGGGTGTCGCCCTGGTCCAGGCTCTGTTTCGAACAGGCCCGCCGCAGCGCGCAGGCGCCGTACCACAGCAGGAACGCGGCGCCGCCCCAGCGGGCAATCCCCAGCAGAATCGGGCTTTGCGCCAGTACCGTCGCCAGTCCGAATACCCCGGCGGCCACCAGCAGCGCATCGCAGACGACACACAGGGCCGCCACCGGCAGGTGGTGTTCACGACGCAGGCTTTGCGCCAGCACAAAGGCATTCTGCGAGCCGATGGCCATGATCAGCCCCAAGGCGACCAGTAGGCCGTTCAGATAGCTTTGCCACATAGTTGAAGATCCTTGCTCAGGCCGAAACGATGCTGGCTATCTTCCCTGGCATGGCTGTATAAGAAAAACAAATATTGCTGATCGCCCATTAGAGAAACTGATGTTCGACTATAAATTGCTCTCCGCCCTGGCGGCGGTGGTGGAACAAGCCGGCTTCGAGCGCGGCGCCCAGGTGCTGGGGTTGTCGCAATCGGCGATCTCCCAGCGTATCAAGCTGCTGGAGGCTCGGATCGGCCAGCCGGTGCTGGTGCGGGCCACACCGCCGACGCCCACCGATATCGGCCGGCGGCTGCTCAACCATGTGCAACAGGTGCGGCTGCTGGAGCGCGACTTGCAAAGCCAGGTGCCGGCGCTGGATGAAGAAGGCATGCCCGAACGCCTGCGTATCGCGTTGAATGCCGACAGCCTCGCCACGTGGTGGGCCGAGGCCGTCAGCGACTTTTGCGCCGAGCAGCATTTGCTGCTGGACCTGGTGGTGGAAGACCAGACGGTCGGCCTCAAGCGCATGCGTGCCGGTGAAGTGGCGGCCTGTATCTGCGCCAGTGAACGCCCGGTGGCCGGTGCGCGCAGCCTGTTGCTGGGCGCGATGCGCTATCGGGCGCTGGCGAGCCCGGCGTTTATCGCCCGGCACTTCCCCAGCGGTGTGCGCGCCGATCAACTGGCGCGCACGCCGGCCTTGGTATTCGGCCCGGACGATTTCCTGCAACACCGCTACCTGGCCGCGCTCGGGGTGGACGGCGGTTTCGAGCACCATTTGTGCCCCTCGTCCGAAGGGTTTATCCGCTTGGCGGAAGCCGGACTCGGTTGGGGCCTGGTGCCTGAACTGCAGGTCGGCGACCAATTGCAAAGGGGCATATTGGTCGAGTTATTGCCAGATAAGCCCATCGATGTGCCGCTGTACTGGCATCATTGGCGCAGTGGCGGGCAACTGTTGGGTTTGTTGACTGACCATCTGGCTCAGGCCTGTGGTCAATGGTTGGTGCCGTTGGACTGATGGCGGGCGTCAAGGCAACAGCGATGAAAAACGAAAGAACACGGAGTAACACATGAAGATTCTGGTCACCGGCGCAAGCGGCTTCATCGGCGGGCGCTTTGCGCGTTTCGCCCTGGAGCAGGGCCTGGACGTGCGGGTCAACGGGCGGCGCGCCGAGGGTGTGGAACACCTGGTACGGCGCGGTGCCGAGTTTATCCAGGGTGATTTGAATGATGCCGACCTGGTGCGCGAACTGTGCCGCGACGTCGAAGCCGTGGTGCATTGCGCCGGCGCCGTCGGGCTGTGGGGGCGCTATCAGGATTTCCATCAAGGCAATGTGCTGGTGACCGAAAACGTCGTCGAAGCCTGCCTCAAGCAACGGGTTGGGCGCCTGGTTCACTTGTCCTCGCCGTCGATCTACTTCGACGGGCGCGACCACCTGGGGCTGACCGAGGACCAAGTGCCCAAGCGCTTCAAGCATCCCTATGCCGCCACCAAGTACCTGGCCGAGCAAAAGGTCTTCGGTGCCCAGGAATTCGGCCTCGAAGTCCTGGCCCTGCGTCCGCGTTTTGTCACCGGCGCCGGTGACATGAGCATCTTCCCGCGCCTGCTGAAAATGCAGCGCAAGAACCGCTTGGCCATCGTCGGCGACGGCCTGAACAAGGTCGATTTCACCAGCGTACACAACCTTAATGAAGCGCTGCTCAGCAGTTTGCTCGCCACCGGCTCGGCGTTGGGCAAAGCCTACAACATCAGTAACGGCACCCCGGTGCCGGTGTGGGATGTGGTGAACTACGTGATGCGCCAGATGGATTTGCCTCAGGTCACACGGTATCGGTCCTACGGTTTGTCCTACAGCGTCGCGGCGTTGAACGAGGCATTCTGCGCGCTGTGGCCCGGGCGCCCGGAACCGGCGTTGTCGCGTCTGGGCATGCAGGTGATGAACAAAGATTTCACCCTCGACATCAGTCGCGCGAGGCATTATCTCGACTATGAGCCCAAGGTCAGCCTGTGGACCGCGCTCGACGAGTTCTGCCACTGGTGGAAAGCTCAGGAACCGGGGCTGAAGTAAGCTCACAAGCGGCAACACATCGGGAACCGAATTCAGCGTTCCGGGTCGATCAGTGCGGCGGGACAGCGGTTTATACTCCCGTCGCCCGGCTTTCCAGGTAGCCATTTCACGATTCAGGGTTGATTCATGCGCAACGATGCCAACGACGATTTCGACAATGTTCCCAGCCTGCGGGCCGACACCTTGGACGATGATGATTTCGTGCCGACCGCCGCCACCTCCGTGCGCTCGCGCAACACTCCCGTGGTCAAGGTCAAAAGCGCCAGTACCGGCCCGTTGTGGGCCTTGGTCGGCGCGCTGCTGATCGCCTTTGCCGGCCTGGCCTGGTGGAGCTTCCAGCAGATTTCGCTGATGGGCCAGCAACTGGTTGCCACACAGGAAAGTTTTGCGCGCATCAGCGAAGAAGCGGCAGGGCGCCTGCAGGATATTTCCGGCAAGTTCGTCGCCAGTGAAGCCAGCGTGAACAACGGCAGCGAAGCGCTGAAACTGCAGATCAGGCAGTTGGAAACCCAGTTGCTGGAGCAGGGCAAGCAGCAAGTCGGTGTGGCCGGCCAGGCCACCGAGCTGGACAAGCGCCTGGCCCAAATGACCGCCGGCACCACCGACTTGTCCAACGCCAACGCCAAGTTGCAAGGCCAGGTGCAAGCGTTGACCGACGCTGTGGCCGGCCTCAAGGCGGCGCAAGGGGAGGCCGCCAAGCGCGATAGCGAGATCAGGGATCTGGTCGCTGACGTGGCTGCCCTGAAGAAACAGGGCAGCCCGAGCGCCGCCATCGCCCGTCTTGAACAAGACATGGTGGTGCTAAAGAGCGCGCAGGACAACCAGCCGGCCAATAGCGACGCACCGACCAATAAAGAGTTCGACGTGTTCCGCATTCAGACCACCCGCAATATCACCACCTTGCAGAGTCAGGTGCAGAACCTGAACCAGCGCCTCAATTCGCCGGCCGCAGCCACGCCGATCGGTCAGTAAAGGTCTTGGGAAATGTCACCATCTGGTGACATTTCCCTTGTCCTTCGTTACATGCCCTCGCGCCGCCCTTGTTTAGACTCCGGTCATCCCCCCAACAATAATAAGGGCCTGCCATGACCACCCAACCACTGCCTGCCGGCAGTTGGCTGAACGCACCTGCCCACCATGCCTGGCTCGCCAGCGAAGGCCAGCGCCTGCTGTCATTCGCCAAGGCCTCGCGCCTGGCCGACGGTTTCGGCAACCTGGACGATAACGGCCAGTTGCCGGCCAATGCCATTGCCGAAACCATGAACACCGCGCGCATGACCCATAGCTTCGCCATGGCCCACGCGATGGGGTTGCCGGGGTATGCCGAGCGGGTCGAGCACGGGGTTGCCGCCCTCAGCGGCCCGCTACGCGATAACACGCACGGTGGCTGGTTCGCCGCGCCCCACGCTGTGGATGGCAATACCGGCAAGGCTGCCTACCTGCACGCCTTTGTCGCCCTGGCCGCCAGTTCTGCGGTGGTCGCTGGCGCCCCCGGCGCACAAGCCCTGTTGAACGACGCGATCCAGATCATCGAGCAGTTTTTCTGGAGCGAGGAGGAGGGCGTCATGCTTGAATCCTTTGCCCAAGACTGGAGCGGTCTCGAAGCCTATCGCGGCGCCAACAGCAACATGCACGCGACGGAAGCGTTCCTGGCCCTGGCCGACGTTACCGCTGATACACGCTGGCTGGACCGCGCGCTGCGCATCGTCGAGCGCGTGATCCACACCCACGCCGCCAGCAACCGGTTCATGGTGATCGAGCATTTCGACGCCCAGTGGACACCCTTGTTCGGTTACAACGAAGACAACCCCGCCGACGGCTTCCGCCCCTATGGCATCACCCCAGGCCACGGTTTCGAGTGGGCGCGGTTGGTGTTGCAGCTGGAGGCTGCACGCCTGCAAGCCGGGCTGGCCACGCCAGACTGGCTGGTGACCGACGCCAAGGGCCTGTTCGCCAGCGCCTGTGACTACGCCTGGGCCGTGGATGGCGCGCCCGGCATCGTTTACACCCTGGACTGGAACCAGCGCCCAGTGGTGCGTGAACGCCTGCACTGGACCCACGCCGAAGCCAGCGCCGCCGCGCAGGCCCTGTTGAAACGCACCTTCGATCCACATTACGAAACCTGGTATCGGCGTTTTTGGGCGTTTTGCGACGCCCATTTCATCGACCGTATCCACGGCAGTTGGCACCACGAACTCAGCCCGCAGAACCAACCCAGCAGCAAGATCTGGGGCGGCAAACCGGACCTGTACCACGCCTGGCAAGCGGTCTTGCTGCCGACGCTACCCTTGGCGCCCAGCATGGCCAGTGCATTGGGTCGCGGGTGCTATGTCACCGGGCTGTGACATTTGTGCATCCCTTTGTTACCTGCGCTTGAAAAATCCCTGTTTAAACTCCGTGCAGCGCAAGCTCTAGACTTGCATGCATAACAACAAGAAAAGGTACTCAGATGAACGCGATTAATCGCCTCGCCGTCGCTATTTCCATTGCCTCGTTGTTTCCCCTCAGTGCATTTGCCGCCGACTCGAAAGGCACGGTTGAAGTTGTGCATTGGTGGACCTCGGGCGGTGAAAAAGCGGCTGTAGATGTCCTGAAGGCCCAAGTTGAAAAAGACGGCTTCACCTGGAAAGACGGTGCTGTCGCAGGTGGCGGTGGCGCCACGGCCATGACCGTGCTGAAAAGCCGCGCGGTCGCCGGCAACCCACCCGGCGTAGCCCAGATCAAAGGCCCGGACATCCAGGAATGGGCCTCCACCGGCTTGCTCGACACCGACGTCCTCAAAGACGTGGCCAAAGCAGAAAAATGGGACTCCCTGCTCGATAAGAAAGTCTCCGACACCGTGAAGTACGAAGGTGACTACGTCGCCGTACCGGTCAACATCCACCGCGTGAACTGGCTGTGGATCAACCCGGAAGTCTTCAAGAAAGCCGGTATCACCAAGAACCCGACCACCCTCGAAGAATTCTACGCCGCCGGCGACAAACTCAAGGCCGCCGGCTTCATTGCGCTCGCCCACGGTGGCCAGCCGTGGCAGGACAGCACCGTGTTCGAAGCGGTCGTTCTGTCGGTGATGGGCGCCGATGGCTACAAGAAAGCCCTGGTTGACCTGGACAACGGCGCGCTGACTGGCCCGCAAATGGTCAAGGCGCTGACCGAGCTGAAGAAAGTCGCGACCTACATGGACGTCGACGGCAAAGGCCAGGACTGGAACCTCGAAGCCGGCAAAGTCATCAACGGCAAGGCCGGCATGCAGATCATGGGTGACTGGGCCAAGTCCGAGTGGACCGCCGCGAAGAAAGTCGCCGGCAAAGACTACGAGTGCGTAGCCTTCCCGGGCACTGAAAAAGCCTTCACCTACAACATCGACTCCCTGGCGGTGTTCAAGCAGAAAGACAAAGGCACTGCAGCCGGTCAGCAGGACATCGCCAAAGTCGTGTTGGGTGAAAACTTCCAGAAAGTGTTCAGCATCAACAAGGGTTCGATCCCTGTGCGTAACGACATGCTGAACAAAATGGAATCCTACGGTTTCGACTCCTGCGCCCAGACCGCGGCCAAAGACTTCCTGGCTGACGCCAAGACCGGCGGCCTGCAGCCAAGCATGGCGCACAACATGGCCACCACGCTGGCCGTGCAAGGCGCGTTCTTTGATGTCGTGACCAACTACATCAACGACCCGAAAGCCGACCCGGCCGATACCGCCAAGAAACTTGGCGCTGCGATCAAGTCTGCCAAGTAACGGTTGACCGGGTGGGGGAGCCCTGGCCCCCGCCCGGCATGTTCCTGTAGTCCTTTTCCCTTGTATTGGATTTCCCCATGAGTTCTGTTGCTGTGTTCAGCAAAGCCTCGCCGTTCGATGCACTGCAGCGCTGGCTACCCAAACTGGTGCTGGCGCCGAGCATGTTCATCGTGTTGGTGGGCTTCTACGGCTACATCCTGTGGACGTTCGTGCTGTCGTTCACCACGTCCACGTTCCTGCCCAGCTATAAATGGGCGGGCCTTGCGCAGTACGAGCGGTTGTTCGACAACGACCGCTGGTGGGTCGCGAGCAAGAACCTGGCGCTGTTCGGCGGGATGTTCATCGGTATCACCTTGGTGATCGGCGTGACGCTGGCGATTTTCCTCGACCAGAAAATCCGTCGCGAAGGCTTTATCCGCACCATTTACCTGTACCCGATGGCGCTCTCGATGATCGTCACCGGTACGGCCTGGAAATGGCTGCTCAACCCGGGCATGGGCCTGGACAAACTTCTGCGGGACTGGGGCTGGGAAGGCTTCCGTCTCGACTGGCTGATCGACCCGGACCGCGTGGTCTATTGCCTGGTGATCGCTGCCGTGTGGCAAGCCTCCGGCTTCATCATGGCGATGTTCCTGGCCGGCCTGCGGGGTGTGGATCAATCGATCATTCGTGCCGCGCAGATCGACGGCGCGAGCCTGCCGCGCATCTACTGGAGCGTGGTGCTGCCGAGCCTGCGTCCGGTGTTCTTCAGTGCGGTGATGATCCTGGCGCACATCGCGATCAAGAGCTTCGACCTGGTGGCGGCGATGACCGCTGGCGGCCCGGGCTACTCGTCCGACCTGCCGGCGATGTTCATGTACTCGTTCACTTTCAGCCGTGGCCAGATGGGCATGGGCTCGGCCAGTGCAATCCTGATGCTCGGTGCGATCCTCGCGATCATCGTGCCGTACCTGTACTCCGAGCTGAGGACCAAGCGTAATGACTAGTCTTGCCGCAAAACCTGCCATCAGCCTGAGCCGCATCGCGATCTACGCGGTGCTGATCTTCGCGGTGCTGCTGTACCTGGTGCCGCTGGTGGTGATGTTGCTCACCAGCTTCAAGACCCCGGAAGACATCAGCACCGGCAACCTGTTGAGCTGGCCGACTGTGGTCACCGGCATCGGCTGGGTCAAGGCCTGGGCCACGGTGGATGGCTACTTCTGGAACTCGATCAAGATCACCGTGCCGGCCGTGCTGATTTCCACCGCCATCGGCGCGTTGAACGGCTATGTGCTGTCGTTCTGGCGCTTCCGTGGTTCGCAGTTGTTCTTCGGCCTGTTGCTGTTCGGCTGCTTCCTGCCGTTCCAGACCGTGCTGCTGCCCGCGTCGTTCACCCTCGGCAAGATGGGCCTGGCGAGCACCACCACCGGCCTGGTGTTTATCCATGTGGTCTACGGCCTGGCGTTCACAACGCTGTTTTTCCGTAACTACTACGTGAGCATTCCGGATGCGCTGATCAAAGCGGCGCGCCTGGACGGTGCAGGTTTTTTCACCATCTTCCGTCTGATCATCCTGCCGATGTCGACCCCGATCATCATGGTCTGCCTGATCTGGCAGTTCACCCAGATCTGGAACGACTTCCTGTTTGGCGTGGTGTTCTCCAGCGGCGACTCGCAGCCCATCACGGTGGCGCTGAACAACCTGGTCAACACCAGCACCGGGGCCAAGGAATATAACGTGGATATGGCGGCGGCGATGATCGCCGGGCTGCCGACCCTGCTGGTCTATGTGATCGCAGGCAAGTATTTCGTGCGCGGCCTCACGGCCGGCGCGGTCAAGGGGTAATCATGGCTACGCTTGAACTTCGCAATGTAAACAAGACCTATGGCGCCGGCCTGCCCGACACCTTGAAGAACATCGAACTGTCGATCAAGGAAGGCGAGTTCCTGATCCTGGTCGGCCCGTCGGGGTGCGGCAAGTCCACGCTGATGAACTGCATCGCGGGCCTTGAGACCATCACCGGCGGCGCGATCATGATCGGCGACCAGGACGTCAGCGGCATGAGCCCCAAGGATCGCGACATCGCCATGGTGTTCCAGTCCTACGCGCTGTACCCGACCATGAGCGTGCGTGAAAACATCGAGTTCGGCCTGAAGATTCGCAAGATGCCGCAGGCCGATATCGACGCCGAAGTGGCGCGGGTGGCCAAGCTGTTGCAGATCGAACACTTGCTCAACCGTAAGCCGGGCCAACTCTCCGGCGGTCAGCAACAGCGGGTGGCCATGGGCCGCGCCCTGGCGCGTCGGCCGAAGATCTATCTGTTCGACGAACCGCTGTCCAACCTCGACGCCAAGCTGCGCGTCGAGATGCGTACCGAAATGAAACTGATGCACCAGCGTCTGAAAACCACCACCGTCTACGTCACCCACGACCAGATCGAAGCGATGACCCTGGGTGACAAAGTGGCCGTGATGAAGGACGGCATCATCCAACAGTTCGGCACACCGAAAGAGATCTACAACGACCCGGCCAACCTGTTTGTGGCGAGCTTTATCGGTTCGCCGCCGATGAACTTCATCCCCCTGCGCCTGCAACGCAAGGATGGCCGCCTGGTGGCCCTGCTCGACAGCGGCCAGGCCCGTTGCGAGCTGCCGCTGAGCATGAGCACTGCTGGCCTTGAAGACCGTGACGTGATCCTCGGCCTGCGCCCGGAGCAAATCGTGCTGGCGGCGGGTGAGGGCAACGGTTCGTCGAGCATTCGTGCCGAAGTCCAGGTCACCGAGCCGACCGGTCCGGACACCCTGGTGTTCGTGCAGCTCAATGACACCAAGGTCTGCTGCCGCCTGGCGCCCGATGTGGCACCGCAGGTGGGCGAGACCCTGACCCTGCAATTCGATCCGGCCAAAGTGCTGCTGTTCGACGCCAATACCGGCGAGCGCCTGGGCACTGCCGCGTCTTTGCCCGCCCAGGATCGTGCCGACAACGTGGCCCAGTTCAAGGGTCGATAAAAAGATAAGTTGTTGTTTTTGAAAGAAAAAATGAACCGCGTTAGATAAAAACAGTTTAATAACAATAAAGACGAGGATGTAGGGATGAAAAAGCAACACAACAACACTCGGTTGATCTGCCAATTGTCAGCAGCGGCAGCCCTGGTCTTGTCCGCCAATGCGATGGCGGCCGATGCGTTCAGCGCCGACTCCAAGTGGATGACCGGCGATTGGGGCGGCGAGCGGACCAAGCTGATCGAGCAAGGTATCGACATCAAGGCCGACTACGTTGGGGAAGCCGGCTACAACGCGCACGGCGGCTACAACAACGACAAAACAGGGCGTTACGCTGACCAGTTCGGTCTGGGCGTGGCACTGGACCTGCAAAAACTGTGGGGCTGGGATAACACCCAGGCCAAGATCCAGTTGACCAACCGTAATGGCCAGAACATCTCCAACGACCGTGTCGGTGATCCGCGTGCCGGCACCTTGAGCTCATCTCAAGAAGTGTACGGTCGCGGCCACATGGTGCGTCTGACCCAGTTCTGGATTCAGCACCAGATGTTCGACAACAAGCTGGACGTGAAGCTCGGTTACTTCGGTGAAGGCGAAGACTTCAACACCTTCCCGTGCGACTTCCAGAACCTGTCGTTCTGCGGCTCCCAGGTCGGTAACTATGTGAACACCTGGTACAACTGGCCGGTCGCCCAGGCCGCTATCCGCGTGAAGTACAACATCACGCCTGAGCTGTATGCGCAGATCGGTGCATACAATCAGAACCCGTCGCAGTTGGAGCACGGTAACGGCTTCAAACTCAGCGGCAGTGGCACCAAGGGCACCGTGATCCCGGTGGAATTGGTCTGGTCGCCGAAGGTCAATAACCTGCCGGGCGAATACCGTGTGGGTTACTACAAAAGCGCCGCCGATGCTGCCGATGTACGTGAAGACGTCGACGGTAACGATGCGGCCACCACTGGCAAAGCCTACCGCACCCACAGCAGCAAAAAAGGCTACTGGTTCGTTGCGCAGCAGCAACTCACTACCCATAACGGCGACGCTTCCCGCGGCCTGAACATCGCGGCCAACGCCACGTTCCACGACAAGGACACCAACACCGTCGATAACTACCAGTCGATTATGTTGGTGTACAAAGGGCCTTTCGACGCGCGTCCAAAAGACGATGTGGGGATCGGTGCCGCTCGTCTGCACGTTAACGATGACGTGCGCAAAAACGCTGAGTTGGCGAACGAGGCTGGCGGTTTCACCGATTACAGCCAAGCCGGTTACGCGCCACTGCGCAGCACCGAATACAACTACGAAATCAACTACGGCTTCCACGTCACCAACTGGCTGACCGTGCGTCCCAACCTGCAATACGTCACTCATCCGGGCGGCGTGGATAAAGTCGACAACGCCTTGGTGGCCGGTCTGAAAATTCAGTCGGTGTTCTAACGCGGTTGCGATAAGCTCTTTCTCTCTGTGCGCATTTTGCGGATAGCCATGGCTATCCGCTTTTTTTTGGGTTGCACTGTGAAGATATTCAGGACCGTGGCACATGCATGAGCATCCACTGCAACGCTTTTTCAAATCCCTGCGCGAGCGTCCGGTATTCGCCTGGGAGCGCTTCCAGGTGCGTGACGTGTTGGTGATCGACCATCCGCTGTGCCAGGCGGTATTCAGCCGGCAGGGCGCGCAATTGCTGCATTTTCAGCCCCGTGGGCAGAAACCCTGGTTGTGGTGCGCGGCCAAGTGGCCGCAAGTCGGCGCTATTCGTGGCGGCGTGCCGGTGTGCTGGCCGTGGTATGGCCGGCATCCCAGCGAAAATGCGTGGCCGTCCCATGGTTGGGCGCGGCTGATCGACTGGAAACTGCTCGACAGCAGCACCGACGACGACGGCGTGCGCCTGCACTGGCAGTTGCAGTTGTGCGACTGGCAGGTGGACTTGCACGCGCACCTGGGCGAAACCCTGGAACTGCGCTTGAGTACCGAGCATCAGGATGAGCTGCCGTGCCAACTGAGCCATGCTTTGCACGCTTACTGGCGTATTGGCAATGTCGGTGAGATAGCGCTGTCTGGGCTCGACGGGGCGCAAGGGTATGACCAGCTCAATCGCCAGGCTTGCCAGCAGGAAGGCGAACTGCGCGTGGAGGGCGGGTGTCAGCGGGTGTTCCAGCATGAGGGCGAGTTACAGCTCAAGGACCACGCCTGGCAGCGCGAATTGTGCATCGACACCGGCGACAGCGCCGACACCGTGGTGTGGCACCCGGGCAGTCGGCCGCTGTTGGGCGTCAGTTTTAATGAGGCCTCGGGGTTTGTGTGCGTGGAGTCGGCAATGGCCGGGGCCAGCCTGGCGCCGGGAGAGCGGGCGCATTTGAGTTTGCAGGCCAGGGCTGGGGTTTAGCGCTGTTGCTGATAGCGTCTTCGCGAGCAAGCCTGCTCCCACATTTGAACCGCATTCCAAGGTAGGACTCGTCAAAATGTGGGAGCGGGCTTGCTCGCGAAAAGGCCGGGACTGCTGGAGGCATTGTCTGCCTCAGTTGAACTCATCTCCAACCGGATACCGGCTGTCATTCAAGCTCTCTTTGATCTTGCGCAGATGCGGCTGGAAGTCCACGCCACGGCGCAAGGTCATGCCGGTTGCCAGTACATCCAGCACCGTCAGTTGGATGATCCGCGAGGTCATCGGCATATAAATGTCGGTGTCTTCCGGCAGCGGAATGTTCAGGCTCACGGTGCTGACCTTGGCCAGCGGCGAGTTCTCGGCGGTCACGCCCAGCACCGATGCGCCGTTTTCCCGGGCGATACGCGCCACTTCCACCAGCTCGCGGGTACGCCCGGTGTAGGAGATGATCACGAACAGCTCGCCGGTGTGCGCCACCGAAGCAATCATGCGTTGCATCAGCACGTCGGCATGGGCGGTCACCGACAGGTTGAAGCGGAAAAACTTGTGCAGCGCATCCATGGCCACCGGTGCTGACGCGCCGAGGCCGAAGAAGTGGATCTGGCGCGCCTGGATCAACAGGTCCACGGCCTTGCTGATCAGGTTCGGGTCGAGGGCCTGGCAGGCGCTGTCCAGAGAGGCAATGGCGCTGCCGAAGATCTTCTGGGTGTAGGCCTCGGGGTTATCATCGGCCTCCACTGCGCGACTGACATACGCCGCACCGCTGGCCAGGCTTTGCGCCAGTTGCAATTTGAGTTCAGGGTAACCGCTGACACCAAACGAACGGCAGAAGCGGTTGACCGTCGGTTCACTGACCGAGGCGGCTTGGGCGAGGGCTGCGATCGAGAAGCGGGTCGCCTGCTGCGGGTTGAGCAGGATGACCTCGGCGACTTTTTTCTCGGCCTTGTTCAATTCTTCGAGGCGGTTCCGGATCTGTTCCAGAAGATTTCGCACGCGGTCCATACAGTCTTTCCTTGGGGCGACGATGCAAATAAAGGGCGGTCATCAATCGACGAGTGGCTCTTTGCGGTGGCCTATCCTACTGAGGGTAGCTGAACACCACCACTCGGAATGCGTATTTCGGGAAAATGTTGTGGTTATTACTACATTTTTCCTTGAGTGATGCCTTGAAAAAAGGTATTTGTAGCTTAACTTGATAAAAGAACAAACATCATGCCTTCGATAACCGTAGAACCCTGCACCTTTGCCCTGTTTGGCGCGTTGGGTGATCTGGCGCTGCGCAAGTTATTTCCTGCCCTCTATCAACTCGATGGTGCCGGGCTCTTGCACGACGACACGCGCATCCTGGCCCTGGCCCGCGAAGCCGGTTCCGAGCAACAGCACCTGGCGCATATTGAAACGGAATTGCGCAACTACGTCGGCAAGGAACTGGACGAGGCTATCGCCCAGCGTTTCCTGGCGCGCCTGACGTATGTTCACGTCGATTTCATGAATGCGGATGACTACGTGGTCCTGGCTGAAAAAGCCGGCACCGCGCAACGCCTGATCGCCTACTTCGCCACGCCTGCGGCGGTGTACGGGGCAATCTGCGAAAACCTGTCCAAGGTCGGCCTGGCGAACAATACCCGCGTGGTGCTGGAAAAACCCATCGGCTCGGACCTGGAATCTTCGCGCAAGGTCAACGACGCCGTCGCGCAGTTTTTTCCGGAAAACCGCACGTACCGCATCGACCACTACCTGGGCAAAGAAACCGTCCAGAACCTGATCGCCCTGCGTTTTGCCAACAGCCTGTTCGAGACCCAGTGGAACCAGAACTACATTTCCCACGTGGAAATCACCGTGGCCGAGCAGGTCGGCATCGAAGGCCGCTGGGGTTACTTCGACAAGGCCGGGCAACTGCGGGACATGATCCAGAATCACCTGCTGCAACTGCTTTGCCTGATCGCCATGGACCCGCCGGCCGACCTGTCCGCCGACAGCATCCGTGACGAGAAGGTCAAGGTGCTCAAGGCCCTGGCGCCGATCAGCCCGGATGGCCTGACCACCCAAGTGGTACGCGGCCAGTACATCGCTGGCTACAGCGCCGGCAAGCCGGTGCCGGGTTACCTCGAAGAAGAGAATTCCAACACCCAGAGCGATACCGAAACCTTCGTCGCCCTGCGTGCCGATATCCGCAACTGGCGCTGGGCCGGCGTGCCGTTCTACCTGCGCACCGGCAAGCGCATGCCGCAAAAGTTGTCGCAGATCGTCATCCACTTCAAGGAACCGTCCCACTATATCTTCGCCCCCGAGCAGCGCCTGCAGATCAGCAACAAACTGATCATCCGCCTGCAACCGGACGAAGGTATTTCCTTGCGCGTGATGACCAAGGAGCAGGGCCTGGACAAGGGCATGCAACTGCGCAGCGGGCCACTGCAACTGAATTTTTCCGACACCTATCGCAGCGCGCGGATTCCCGATGCCTACGAGCGGTTGTTGCTGGAAGTGATGCGCGGCAATCAGAACCTGTTTGTTCGCAAAGATGAAATCGAAGCCGCGTGGAAGTGGTGTGACCAGTTGATCGCCGGGTGGAAAAAATCCGGTGATGCGCCCAAGCCGTATGCGGCGGGTTCCTGGGGGCCGATGAGCTCCATTGCACTGATCACGCGGGATGGGAGGTCGTGGTATGGCGATATCTGAATTGAAACTGCCTCAGGGCGTCACTGCCCATGAGTACCGTTCGCCCGCGTTGCTGGCGGATGGCCTGGCCAATGACGTGGCCGAGCAACTGCGCGCGGCCATCAGTGCCCGTGGCGAAGCGACCCTGGTGGTGTCCGGTGGCCGCAGCCCCGTGGCGTTTTTCCAGAACCTGGCCAAGCAGGGCCTGGACTGGTCCAAGGTCACCATCAGCCTGGCTGACGAGCGTTGGGTGCCGGTGGAACACGCCGACAGCAATGCCGGCCTGTTGAAGAAATACCTGTTGCAAGGTCCGGCAGCCAAGGCCAAATTCCTCAGCCTGTACGCCGCCGCGGCCAATCTTGAAGACGCCGCCGAGCAGGCCGATCGCCTGCTGGCCGAACTGCCGGCCATTGATGTGCTGGTGCTGGGCATGGGCGACGACGGCCACACCGCGTCGCTGTTTCCCAACAGCCCGAACCTGAGCGAGGCCCTGCAGGCCGACGGTACCCGCCGTTGCTGGCCGATGCTGGCGCCGACCGTGCCGCGCCAGCGCCTGACCATGAGTCGCGCGCTGCTGGCCACGGCGAACTACACCGTACTGTCGATCTCCGGCAGTTCGAAATTGACCACCTTGAGCGCCGCGCTGGCCAGTGACGACGTTGCTGCCATGCCGATTCGCGCGTTTTTGCAACCTACTTTAGAGATTTACTGGTGCCCATGAGCCAAGGATCAGCCGCGATGAAAAGCCCTCAATCGACCGTGTCCATGGCGGATAAAGTTGCCCTGATCGACAGTCTCTGCGCCAAGGCGCGGATACTGCCAGTGATCACCATCGCCCGCGAACAGGACATCCTACCGCTGGCCGACGCCCTGGCAGCCGGTGGTTTGACCGCATTGGAAGTGACCCTGCGTTCCGAGTTTGGCCTTAAGGCCATTCAGGTCCTGCGCGAGCAGCGTCCGGAGTTGTGTACCGGCGCCGGCACCGTGCTTGATCGCCATATGCTCGAAGCGGCCACCGTTGCCGGCTCGCAATTTATCGTCACCCCCGGCATTACCCGCGACCTGCTTGAAGCCTCGGTACACAGCCCGATCCCGCTGCTGCCGGGTATCAGCAACGCCTCCGGGATCATGGAAGGCTATGGCCTGGGTTATCGCCGCTTCAAGCTGTTCCCGGCGGAAGTCAGTGGTGGCGTCGCAGCCATCAAAGCCCTGGGCGGCCCGTTTGGCGAAGTGAAATTCTGCCCGACCGGCGGCGTTAGCCCGGCCAATATCAAGAGCTACATGGCGTTGAAAAACGTGATGTGCGTGGGCGGTAGCTGGATGCTCGACCCCGAGTGGGTCAAGAACGGCGACTGGGCACGTATCCAGGAAGTCACCGCTGAGGCGCTGGCACTGCTGGACTGAGCTGATTTATCGAATCGTTGTTGCTGTGCTTAACGGCATTTTTTGCGGTGCACTTGGTCGGTGTGCCGCTTTTTTTTGCCTGCGCAAAACCTTGAACCCAACACACATCCAAATGTGGCAGGGGGCTTGCCCCCGATAGCGGTCTATCAGCCAATATTTTCGCTGACTGACACTCTGCTATCGGGGGCAAGCCCCCTCCCACATTTTTAGTCCGCACTCAGTGCGGTGATGGCTTTGATCTGTGCGTGGATGTCTGCGGTTGATGTCACCCACCCCCGCGTCATCCGGATACTTTACGGTGCGGCTTGGCCGGCGTGGCGCTTTTTTTGCCTGCGCAAAACCTTGAACCCAACACACATCCAAATGTGAGAGGGGGCTTGCCCCCGATAGCGGTCTATCAGCCAATTTTTTCGCTGACTGACACTCTGCTATCGGGGGCAAGCCCCCTCCCACATTTTTAGTCCGCGCTCAGTGCGGTGATGGCGCTGACCAGTAAATCGATGTCCGCCGCGGACGTCACCAAGCCCGGCGTCACCCGGATACAGGTGCCAAACGACGCGCCCACTCGAGTGGTGGTGAACAGGTTGTAGTCCCTGAGCAGGCGGTCTGCCATCACTTGCTGATCGCGCCCGATGAACGTGAACGCCGTGATCCCGCAATACAATCGCGGGTCATCCGAGGTCAGCACTTCAATTCCCGGTAATGGCCGCACCTGGCGCACCCACAGATCCCGCAGGTAATTCACGCGTGCGCCTTTGGCCGCCGCACCGCCCAATGCGCGGTGTTCTTCAAATACCCGCGGCAAGGTCATCAGCGCCGGGAAGTTCGGCGTGCTGTACGGCGTGCGGGCGCGCACGTCGGTGGCGGGGTAGTGGAACTCACCCATGTCCGGGTCGATGTCTGCCAGGCGTTCGGTGGCTATGTAAAGAAAGCCTAGAGTCAGCGGCGCGCCGATCCATTTGTGCAGGTTGAAGCCGGCGAAGGCGATACCCAGCTCGGCGAGGTTGAACTCGATCTGGCCGAGGGCGTGGGCGCCGTCGAGGATCACATCGACAGCGTGTTCGCGCGCCGTTTTGGCAATGGCCTCGACCGGCATGACCAGGCCGGTGCGGTGGGTCACGTAGGTCAACGCCATCAGTTTCAGGCGGGGGTATTGGATGAAGGCATCGCGATAGCTTTGCAGCAAACTGTCGAAACTGGCCGGGTGGGTGTGGGAGATTTCGATCACTTCCACTCCCCTGTAGCTGGCCAACCAGCGCATGGCGCCCTTGACCGTGTCGTACTCCAGGTCGCTGATCAGCACTTGGTCGCCCGGCTGCAGGCGGTTGTAGTTGCGGATCAGCGACTGCAAGGCTTCGGTGGCGTTGCGGGTGAAGGCGACCGACTCGGGGTCGGCGTCGATCAGCTCGGCCAGTTGGCGGCGGATCTCGACGTTTTCGCCTTGCTCGAAACGCTGACGCACATGCACCGCGTTACTGCGGTTGATAAACGCGACGTGCTCAAGGTACTGCGCCTGTACCGCGCGGCTCATGCGCCCGAAGTAGCCATTTTCCAGGTTGATCGGGCCCGGCTCCAGCTCATAGTGCTCGGCGATGGCCTGCCAGTGGGGTTCGTTGGCTGCATTCCATGGCATGGCGTGGGTTCCTAATGGCGAGGCGCGGGTTTGCCGTGCTTGGCGCGCAGCGGTTCCAGCAGTTCGGACAGGCCGTTGTGGTCAATTTCCTGCATCAATGCCAGCAACCCGCCCAGCTCGCCGTGGGGGAAACCTTCACGGGCGAACCAGTTCAGGTAGGGGCCAGGCAGGTCGGCGATGATCCGTCCCTTGTACTTGCCGAAGGGCATTTCGCGGGTAATCAGCAGTTCGAGTTTTTCGGGATTCATGACGGCTCAGGCGTTTGCATCGAGGTCTTCGAAAATACAGGCATTCTGCATGAAGGCCAAATGACAGATCATGCAAATAACGCACATACAGAACCTTCATATATTTTTAAGATGTTGAAATTAAAAAAGAAAGTCGTTTTTTAAAACCTGGCACGGGCGCTGCAACCATTCAGACAACCTTTCTCAACCGGCATAAGGAACTGAAAAATGACTGATATCAATAAAGAGTCCATCTCGGTACTGAACGACCTGATCGAAACCAGCATCGACGGTCAAAAAGGTTTTAAAGCGTGCGCTGACGACATCAAGCATCCAGAACTCAAAGCGCTGTTTGCCAAGCGCTCCGCAGACTGCACCACCGCTGCGGCCGAGCTGAAAACCGCCGTGCGTGCCCTGGGCGGCGACCCGGAAAATTCCGGCAGCGTTGCCGGCGCCCTGCACCGTGGCTGGGTCGATGTGAAGTCGATGGTGACTGGCAAAGACGAAGAGGCCGTATTGAACGAAGCCGAGCGCGGTGAAGACCACGCACTCAAGGCTTACAAAGAAGCGATCGAGAAGATCGACAAGCACAACCTGCTGGGTATCCGTGACCTGGTTGAGCGTCAGTACCACGGCGTGCAACGCAATCACGATCAAGTGAAAGCCCTGCGTAACCAGGCTCGCGCTCAGTCGTGAGTCGTCGCTGAATAAAAAATCCCCGCCGATGCGGGGATTTTTTATGGGGGCTGATCAGCCGATGGTGATGGCCGGCAGCTCGGTCAACGTCACGACCAGTTGCTTGCGTGGCGCGAGGATCTCCGCCTCGCCATCCACCACCAGTTCATCGCGCTGGTTGAACACGCGGGTGGCGATACGCACGCGGAACTTCGGCAGCTTCTCGAGAATTTCCAGACGCACGGTCAGGGTGTCGCCGATTTTCACCGGCTTCTGGAAGCTCATCTGCTGGCCGATATAGATTGTGCCCGGCCCAGGCAGCTCACAGGCAACGGCCGCACTGATCAGGGCGCCGCTGAACATGCCGTGGGCAATTCGCTCCTTGAACATGGTCGCCTTGGCAAATTCGGCATCCAGGTGCAGGGGGTTGTGGTCGCCGGACATGGCGGCGAACAACTGGATATCGCGCTCTTCGACGGTCTTGCTGTAGCTGGCGGTCTGGCCGACTTCGAGGGCTTCGTAAGGGGTGTTGGTTACCTGGGTCATCTAAAGGTGCATCCTGTGGCTAATCGATAATTTAATTGGCTGATTTTAAACGAAAAATTATTCGCAGCGAGCCGGCCTGCGCAAGGTCAGGGCCTGGTCGAGCCACGTCAGCACATCCGCGGTGACTTCGTCGCGGTTGGTTTCGTTGAACACTTCGTGACGCGCCTGCGGGTAGATATTCAGTTGCAGGTTCTGGCAGCCGGCCTCACGCAGGGCATGGGCCAGGCTTTTGAGACGCTTGCCTTCACTCACCGGATCACATTCGCCGCCGATCACCAGGATGGGCAAGCCCGGATCGATCTGCGCGAGATTGGACGCTTTGCTGATTTGCTGCAAGCCGCCCAGCAGGTCGAACCACAGTTGGTTGGTGCAGCGGAACCCGCAGAGCGGATCGTGGAGGTAGCGGTCGACTTCATCCGGGTCACGGCTGAGCCAGTCGAAAGCCGTGCGGTTGGGCTTGAACGCTTGGTTGAACGAGCCGAACGACAGGCACTCAATCAGCGCACTGCGGCCGCGCAAGCCCTGGCGCAGGCGTTCGGCACGGGCGATCAGCCGCGCGGCGCGGTACAGCGCCACCGGCTGGAAATTCGAACCGCTGAGAACCGCCCCATGCAGGCTGGCACTGTGGTGCAGCAGGTAGGCCTGGGCGATATAGCTGCCCATGCTGTGGCCCAGCAAAATGATCGGCACTCCCGGCAACTGCTGGCCGATGTGCTGGTTGAGGCTGGCCAGGTCGCCCACCACCTTGTTCCAACCGTCCTGCTCGGCGAACAGGCCCAGGGTGCCCTCGTCGGCGGTGCGGCCATGACCACGCTGGTCCAGGGCAAACACACCGTAGCCCGTCCCGCACAACGCTTCGGCCAGGCGCACATAGCGTCCGCCGTGCTCGGCCATGCCATGAGACACCATGATCAACGCCTTCGGCGGCGCTTCCGGCAGCCATTGATTGACGTACAGGCGGCTGTGGTCATTCGCGGTCAGCCAGAAAGTGGTGTGGTTCATGGCGCTTCCTTTACTCAGGGTCGTTGCAGTGTATAGCTCATCCTCGGACAGCCGTCTGATCAGTACAGACCCTTGTAGGAAGATTCACGCAATTAATGACGCTCTTTCCTGTATTTGCCTGTTTGGCCATAGCTGCTAACGTCCCCGAAGCTCCGCTTTTTATAGCAGCAGAAAAGCGGCTGGGCACATTCAGGTAAGAGGACAAGAATAATGCAACCTGATTTCTGGAATGACAAACGCGCGGCGGGCGTTCCCAACGAGATCGATCTGAGCGCCTACACGTCAGTGATCGAAGTCTTCGAGCGTTCCTGCAAGGCCTTTGCCGACCGTCCGGCGTTCAGCAGCATGGGCGTCACCCTGACCTACGCCGAGCTTGAGCGCCAGAGTGCGGCGTTCGCCGGTTACCTGCAGCAGCACACCGACCTCAAGCCGGGCGATCGCATCGCGGTACAGATGCCCAACGTGCTGCATTACCCGATTGCCGTGTTCGGTGCGTTGCGCGCGGGGCTGATCGTGGTCAACACCAACCCGCTGTACACCCCGCGGGAGATGCGACACCAGTTCAAGGACGCCGGAATTCGTGCCCTGGTCTACCTCAACCTGTTCGGTTCACGGGTGCAGGAAGTCTGCACCGACACCGAGATCGACTACCTGATCGAAGCGAAGATGGGCGACTTCATGCCGGCAGCCAAGGGCTGGCTGGTCAACACTCTTGTCGACAAAGTGAAGAAGATGGTCCCGGCCTATCACTTGCCGCGTGCGGTGTCGTTCAAGCGCGCCTTGCGCATGGGCGCAGGGCAGGGCGTGACGCGCCATCCGGTGACTCTCGATGACATCGCCGTGCTGCAATACACCGGCGGCACCACCGGCTTGGCCAAAGGCGCGATGCTCACTCACGGCAATCTGGTGGCGAACATGCAGCAGGTGCGCGCCTGCATGTCGCAGACCGGCGAGGATGGCCACCCGCTGATCAAGGAGGGCCAGGAAGTGATGATCGCGCCGCTGCCGCTTTACCACATCTATGCATTCACCGCGAATTGCATGTGCATGATGGTCTCCGGCAACCACAACGTGTTGATCACCAACCCGCGGGATATCGCGGGCTTTATCAAGGAACTGAAAAACTGGCGCTTCACCGGCTTGCTCGGGCTCAACACGTTGTTTGTGGCGTTGATGGACCATCCCGACTTCAAGAGCCTGGACTTCTCCCATCTCAAACTCACCAACTCCGGTGGCACGGCGCTGATCAAGGCCACCGCCGAACGTTGGGAGCAGCTCACCGGCTGTGCGATTGGCGAAGGGTATGGCCTGACGGAAACGTCGCCGGTGGCCAGCACCAACCCGTATGGCAACAAGTCACGCCTGGGCACCGTGGGCATCCCTGTGCCGGGCACGGCGATGAAGGTGATCGATGACGACGGCGTCGAGTTGCCCCTGGGCGAGCGCGGCGAGCTGTGCATCAAGGGCCCGCAGGTGATGAAGGGCTACTGGCAGCAACCGGCCGCCACCGCCGAGGCGCTGGACGCCGAGGGGTGGCTCAAGACTGGCGATATTGCCGTGATCGACGAGGATGGATTTATACGCATCGTGGATCGCAAGAAGGACCTGATCATCGTCTCGGGTTTCAATGTGTACCCCAACGAGATTGAAGACGTGGTGATGGCTCACCCTGCGGTGGCCAACTGCGCAGTGATCGGCGTACCGGATGAGCGCACGGGGGAGGCGGTGAAGCTGTTTGTGGTGGCGCGTGCCGAAGGCGTGAGCCTTGAGGAGTTGAAGAGCTACTGCAAGACCAACTTCACGGCGTACAAAGTGCCCAAGCACATCGTGTTGCGTGAGTCGTTGCCGATGACGCCGGTGGGCAAGATCCTGCGGCGCGAGTTGCGCGACATCGCCTGATTTGAAAGGCAGTCAACAATGTGGGAGGGGGCTTGCTCCCGATGGCAGTGAATCAGTCACCAAATGTGTTGGCTGATTTACCGCCATCGGGAGCAAGCTCCCTCCCACATTTGTCTGCGTTTATCTCGTTAAGCCCTGTTCTAGAGCCATTTTCAAGCGTATAGAATTTTTGCTCTAAAAATGACTATTGGTTATTCATGAGTCATGTTTATGACTGTAGGGGCCTCTTTTGGCTCTAGTCGGCCCTTGGCAAAGCTGCTACTCTCGGCGCGCTTTGTGACCTCTCGGCCTGCTTAAACGCGCCAGACTCACCTAAAAAACACACACCAATAATAATCGCATCAAATGCGATGATGAATTCGCGTCGCTGAGGAGTGGGCTTCCATGAACGTAGACTTTTGGAAGGATAAGTACCCCGCCGGGATTGCTGCAGACATCAATCCAGACGAGTATCCAAATATTCAGGCGGTACTGAAACAGTCCTGCCAGCGCTTCGCCAACAAACCGGCTTTCAGCAACCTGGGCAAGACAATCACCTACGGTGAGTTGTACGAATTGTCCGGCGCTTTCGCTGCGTACCTGCAACAGCATACCGATTTGAAGCCCGGCGATCGAATCGCCGTGCAACTGCCCAACGTCCTGCAATACCCGGTCGCTGTGTTCGGCGCCATCCGTGCCGGCCTGATCGTGGTCAACACCAACCCGCTGTACACCGCGCGGGAAATGGAACACCAATTCAATGACTCCGGGGCCAAGGCTCTGGTCTGCCTGGCCAACATGGCGCACCTGGCTGAAAAAGTCGTGCCCAAGACCGCCGTCAAACACGTGATCGTCACCGAAGTCGCCGACCTGCTGCCGCCGCTCAAGCGCCTGCTGATCAACAGCGTCATCAAGTACGTGAAGAAAATGGTCCCGGCCTATCACTTGCCCAAGTCGATCAAGTTCAACGACGTGCTGGCCAAGGGGCACGGCCAACCGGTCAATGACGTCAGCCCGGCCAGCAGCGACGTGGCGGTGCTGCAATACACCGGCGGCACCACCGGCGTGGCCAAGGGGGCGATGCTGACCCACCGTAACCTGGTGGCCAACATGCTGCAGTGCAAGGCGCTGATGGGCTCCAACCTCAACGAAGGCTGCGAGATCCTGATCACCCCGCTGCCGCTGTACCACATCTATGCGTTCACCTTCCATTGCATGGCGATGATGCTGATCGGCAACCACAACATCCTGATCAGCAACCCGCGTGACCTGCCGGCGATGGTCAAGGAACTGTCGAAGTGGAAGTTCAGCGGTTTTGTCGGCCTGAACACGCTGTTCGTCGCGCTGTGCAACAACGAAGGCTTCCGCAAGCTGGACTTTTCTGGGTTGAAAGTCACCCTGTCGGGCGGCATGGCCCTGCAACTGGCGGCGGCCGAGCGCTGGAAAGCCGTGACCGGCTGCGACATCTGCGAAGGCTACGGCATGACTGAGACCAGCCCGGTGGCGACGGTCAACCCGATCCAGAAGATCCAGATCGGCACCATCGGCATTCCGGTGCCGTCGACCTTGTGCAAAGTCATCACCGACGACGGCGTCGAGCTGGGCCTGGGCGAGGTCGGCGAGCTGTGCGTCAAAGGCCCGCAGGTCATGAAGGGCTATTGGCAGCGCGAAGATGCCACTGCCGAGATCCTCGACAGCGAAGGTTGGTTGAAGACCGGTGACATTGCGATCATCCAGCCGGATGGCTACATGCGCATTGTCGACCGCAAGAAAGACATGATTCTGGTCTCCGGTTTCAACGTCTACCCCAACGAACTGGAAGATGTGCTGGCGACGCTGCCGGGCGTGCTGCAATGCGCTGCCATCGGTGTGCCGGACGAGAAGTCCGGGGAGCACATCAAGATCTTCATCGTGGTCAAGCCAGGTGCCACCCTGACCAAGGACCAGGTGATGGAGCATATGCGCGCTAACGTCACCGGCTACAAGGTGCCCAAGGCCGTTGAATTCCGTGATGTCTTGCCGATCACCAACGTGGGTAAGATCCTGCGTCGAGAGTTGCGCGATGAAGAGCTGAAGAAGCTGGGCCTGAAAAAGTAACCCGGCCCAAATGTGGGAGGGGGCTTGCCCCCGATTGCAGAGTGACAGTCACTACATCGGGTGACTGATCCACCGCTATCGGGGGCAAGCCCCCTCCCACATTTGAAATACAGTGCTTAGAGGGCAAGCTGCGCGAAGCTCACGCCCGCACCGGCTGGGCGCACATCCTTGAGGAACGAGTCCTTGTCTGCGCTCAGTTCCAGCGTGATTTCCGGCTTGCGCTTGCCGGCATTGCGCACTACCAGGCCTTCGAGCTTTTCACGCAGGAACACCGTCGGCACCTTCAGGTGCAGCAACTGGTCAGTCTCGGCGTTGTGCAGCAACAAGTGAATCCACTCGTACTGGCCCACCGCGATCCGTGCCACCGGCAGGTCGAACCACCAGATGTTGCGTTTGCGGTCCAGGTCGGTGAAGTGGCAGTTGTTGACGCCGAGTACGGCACCGCCCAGTTCCTGGTTTCTGCGGGCGATGGCCTGTGCTTTATTGAGTTTCATAACCTTCCTACGGGATCTGTTATTCAGCGTTGTAGCCTGAATGTGCCGCGCATTCTCGTGGGTTGGCCGCAAAACATAAAGCCAAACCTGCTGCCGGCGATGAAATGCGCGCACAAAATAATTGAAACTCTGCCGAACAGCCTCGGGTCAATCTCTACGTAATGACCAAAACCCCTCGATTGTTCCAGGAGAAATACCATGAGCAGTACATCGGATAAGGTAAAAGGCGTCGCGAACGAAGCTGTCGGCAACATCAAGCAAGGTATTGGCAAAGTGACCGGCAACGACAAGTTGCGCGCTGAAGGTGTGGTCCAGGAAAAGAAAGGCGAAGTGCAGAAAGCCGTAGGCGATGCCAAGGATGTGGTGAAGAAAGCGATCAAGTGATCCTCGATCGCTGGCTGAGTTCATCCAGCCCGACGGCCATCCACGGATGGCCGTTTTTGTGTCACCTGATGCGGTTAATCTTTCGAAATTGTTTCAAGGTCGCCAAATAGGCTACCTTGATGTAGAAAACGGCCCCTGAGTCGCCCATGAACCTGATCTTTTTGCGGCGAAAGGAGACGCTATGATTTTTCCGGTACTCGATGGTCTCAAGCTGCACAAAGTGCTGGTGCGCACGGTCACGGAGTTCGTCAACGACGAGATGTCCACCTACGCCTCGGCGCTGGCCTACCAGATGCTGTTTTCCTTGTTTCCGTTCCTGCTGTTCCTCATTGCGTTGATCGGTTTCCTGCATTTACCGGACTTCTTCACCTGGCTGCGCCTGCAGTCGGAGCTGGTGTTGCCGCCCCAGGCCCTGGAGCAGGTCAACCCGGTGATCGACCAGTTGCAGCAGTCCAAGGGCGGCCTGCTCTCGGTGGGTATCGTGATTGCCCTGTGGACCGCGTCGGCCGGTGTGCGCCTGATGATGAGCGCGATGAACGCCGCCTACGACGTGGTCGAAGGGCGACCGATCTGGAAGCGTTTCCCACTGTCGGTTTTCTACACCGTCGGCATCGCCGGCATGTTGCTCGCCGCCGCCGCGCTGATGGTGCTCGGCCCGCAGGTCATGGAATGGCTGGCAGGGCAGATCGGCATGCAGGAATTCGTGGTCACGCTGTGGACCATCCTGCGTTGGCCGCTGATTGTGATCCTGCTGATGTTCGCCGTGGCCCTCATGTATTACGTGATGCCTGACGTGCAGCAGAAATTCCGCTTCATCACTCCAGGCTCGGTGCTGGCGGTGGTGGTGTGGATCGTTGCGTCCCTGGGCTTTGGCTACTACGTCAAAACCTTCGCCGACTACAACGCCATGTATGGCAGCATCGGCGCGATCATTGTTTTGCTCCTGTACTTCTATATTTCCGCCGCCGTGCTGTTGCTGGGGGCGGAGATGAATGCCGTGATCGAGCACATGTCGGCCGAAGGCAAGGATCCAGGGGAAAAGACCTTCGATGAAAACACCCACGCAGGTGAAAAAAAGCACGTCTCCGGCCTTGGCCGGGACCATTCCAAGCCCACTCCCGACGAAGTCTGATCGATGATCCGTGAAATCCTGAAAATGGGCGACGAGCGCCTGCTGCGTATCGCCCCGCCGGTCCCGCCGGAAATGTTCGACAGCCCTGAGCTGTGGCAACTGATCGATGACATGTTCCAGACCATGGAACACGTCGGCGGTGTCGGCCTGGCCGCACCGCAGATCGGCGTTGACCTGCAACTGGTGATATTTGGTTTCGAGAGCAGCGAACGCTACCCGGATGCCCCGGCTGTGGCACAGACGATCCTGATCAACCCGCTGATCACACCGCTCAGTCCGCTCATGGAAGAGGGTTACGAAGGCTGCCTGTCCGTGCCCGGCCTGCGCGGCGCGGTGGACCGTTACCAGCAGATCCGCTACGAAGGCTTCGACCCCAAGGGCGAACCGATCATCCGCATTGCCGATGGTTTCCATGCGCGGGTGGTGCAGCATGAGTGCGATCACCTGATCGGCCGCTTGTACCCGTCGCGGATTACCGATTTCAGCAAGTTCGGGTTCATCGAGGTGATGTTCCCCGACATGGACCCGACGGCCGACGACTAGCCTCCCGACACAACACAACGCCAACCAGGGGAGGTTATACGGCTCGTTCCAAGCCCATCGCGGTCATCGGCTTGTTGCGCTTGTAGCGCACCAACCGTTCGCTGAGGGACTGGGGCAGCACGGTATCCTGGGTGAAACCCATGCGTTGATACCAACCTTCCAGGTCCGGATGACACATCAGCCAGACCGTACCCACCCCATCGGCCACCGCTCGACGAATCAAGCGCGCCGCCAGCCCCTGACCACGATAGGCCGGGTCGACAAACACCCCGGTCAGCCATTGCCCGCCCACCACCGGCGTCAGGCATAAACCGGCAACGATCTCGCGGTCCCGCGCCACCCACAGACATCCGCCCTTGAGTGCCTTCATCGGCGAATCGTGGTGGCGGTAAAACTTGTTCAGCAGCGGCCACAGGGGCTCTGCCAGCGGTTCGATGTGCAATTCGGGCATGGTGTTCAGGCAGGCGTTATCAAGGTCCGGGGATTATAAGCGCCTAATGTGTGGCAATAGGTGGTATACCCAATGTTACATCCCCTGTAAGTGGAGCATGCATCATGGCCAAAGGTATGGATTCAAAGAAAGCCGCGAAGAAGAAACCGGCAAAGACCGCCGATGAAAAACGCGCGGACAAGAAAACCAAAAAATCCGAGACAGGGCTGTTCGGTCACTGAGTTAAAAACCTACGCTTTGTAAGCTGTTCCCGCCTCACCGCACAGAGCAGGACATACCTGCTCTGAGCTGTCGATAGCCAACTCGCGTCAAGTCCGTATCGCTTAGATCGCGGCCAGGGTCTCTTTCACCGCCTGCGCCTGCGGTTCTGTCGTCTTCGCCGCTACCTGTTGCTCTTGCTGCTGCTTCACGCGATCAGCCACTTGCTTGGCGATTGCATCCTGTTTTTCCTGCGGCATTGCCTGCACTTCTGCCTCGGTCAACCCCTGCTCCTTGAGCAACTGTTCGCGAATGCGTTCGGCCGGGGTTTTGCTCATGTAATCGGTGAAGTCTGCGCGGGCGGAACTGGTGGTAGAGTCGGCGGCGGGCACATCCGTGGTGGTCGCCTTTGAGGTCTGCAACTGCACACGGGTCTTGGCGAAGGCTTCGTCGATGCGGCTGGCGGCTTTGTCCAGATCTTTCGGCACAACCGGTACGGTCACGCTTTGCTGCGCCGTTTGCAAGGCGCCGCTGTACAGCGTGCTGGCGGCGGCGTTGGCGGGGTCCATGTCGGGGCGCTTGAGCTGTTGGACGGTCGACAAGGCCTGAGTGTTGTTGTTAACCAGCATGATCGGTCACCTGTGTAAATGTTCGGTGCCTCAGCTGGAGCAAATAGCATGCCGGGTGCCAACCCCCTGGTTTTACTGGAGCTGACGTGGCCATCGCGGCAAGGATTGTCCCGTCGACGGCCAAGCGTTGCCGTCAATGGGCGATGTTTTCCAACGCCCGGTGGCGTATGGCACTCCTGGACATTCGCTGACTAATCGCACGAGGGTTCAGTCGATGATGGGTTTAAGCGCCCGTAAGATTCAACTCGCCTTGGGTGACCTCCAGCGGTTCTTCCCCCTCGGGCACCCGTAGAGAGGTGAACGAGAATGTCGCAGTGACGTGCCGATGTTCTGGATCGATCACCGTGAGGTGCAATTCCCCGCTGCTGGGCTGGTAAGTCCATGGGGTCGGTCCAAGCGCATGGTAGTAATAGACCTGAACCTTGCCTTTTTCTTGGGCAACATCATATGTGCCAGGCTGGATATCGTTAGCCAATTGAAAGCTCATCAGCCGCTGGCCTTGATTACTCTTGGCGTCGATAAAAATAGCTTCAGGAAACTCGTGAAATTGGATGTCTTCGGATGTGAAGTTTCCAATGGGATCGTTGATGTTCGCTGTTACCAAGCCATCTGCAGGCTGCGATTTCAGGGCCCGTGACCGATCGTTATCCATGAGCGGATGCCTCTGAGAGGTTATAGGAATTGGGAGCGCCCAATCACTTCGCTGTCAGTCAAACGTCGGTAACGGGTAGCGTCTACTGTCAATGTTGACAGGTAGGCCGCAGTATCCGATGGGCGGTACGAAGCGAGCGTTTTGCTGTCTCAGGCCCCGGTGCGGCGCAGTACGTTGAGTCCTTGGGCTTAGTCGTGACCGTCGAGGGCGAAGGTCTTAAAGCCGGCATGCTGGCCGAGGTGCTGGTAATACGCCGCAACCGCCGGGTAGAGCGGGCGTTCCATGGGGGTCATCTGCCAGCGATGAACCGAGAGGCCGATGAGGATATCGGCCAGGGTGAATTCGTCGCCGGCCACGTAGGCGCCGGTCTTTGCCAACTGTTGTTCCAGCAGGCCCATCTTGTCGTTCCAGGCTTGTACGCCGGCTTTGATGCGTTGCGGGTCCTGATGGTCGGGGCTGTTGCGCACCAGGGCCTGGAAGGCATAGCCCCAGGAAGGGTTGAGCTCGGTGGCTTGCCAGTCCATCCACTGTTCGACCCGGGCGCGGGGTGCGGGGTCGAGAGGCAGCAGGTCGTGGCGTTGGTAGAGGCTGACGAGGTAACGACAAATGGTGTTGGATTCCCACAACACGCCGTGGTCGTCGATCAGCACCGGCACTTGGGCGTTGGGGTTCAGGGCAAGGAATTCGGCGGATTGGGTCGGCTTGAAGCCGATGCCCCAGTCTTCGCGCACGTAGTCGATGCCCAGTTCCTGGCAGGTCCAGAGCACTTTGCGCACGTTGATGGAAGAGGCGCGCCCCAAGATTTTCAGTGAGTGTCCCATGGTGCTTCCCTGGCAGTGGAGAACAGTCAATCTAGCAGGGGAGGGGGATGACGGCGAGGATGTTAAGCGCGCACGGTCAAACGGTGGGAGCAGGCAAGGCGCTTTGCGCAATGCCAGTCGCGTCCTACAAGCGTCCTACGTACTTTCCCGCACCTGCAACTCAAATCCCATATCCACCACCGGCTTGGCGATCTTGTTACCCGCCATGATCGTCAGCAAATGCTCCGCCGCGCGCCGACCAATGGCCTCGCGTGGCGTGCTGATGCTACTCAGGCGCGGCACCATGAACGAGGACGCTGGCAGGTCGTTGAAGCCCAGCACGGCCACGCGCCCCGGTACGTTGATGCCATGACGCAGGGCTTCGAGCAGCGCACCTTGGGCCAGGTCGTCGTTGCCGAAGAAGATCGCATCCACATCCGGATGCGCCGCCAGCAACTGCAGGAACAGTTCGCCGCCCAGGCCCACGGAGGAGGGGCGTGGCGTCAACAGTTCCAACGCCGGGTCGTACAGGCCGGCCTGTTGCAGCGCACGCCGGAAGCCTTCGCCGCGCAGCAAGGTGCGTTGGTCCAGTTGCGCGCCGATATACGCCAGGCGCTTGCGCCCCCGCGAGATCAAATGCGCTGCCGCTGTCTCACCCGCCGCCAACTGCGAAAAGCCCACACAGTTCACGCCCGCGTTGGGGTCCAGATCCATCATGTACACGCACGGCACATTACTGGCCTCGACCATTCGTCGCGCGCTTTCGGTCCGATCGAACCCGGTCAGCAGCAAACCCCGTGGCTGATAGGCCATGTAGTTGCGCAGCAGGGTCTCTTCTTCGTCGCGCGAATAGTGGGAGTTGCCGATCAGTACTTCAAAGCCCTTGGGCCGCAGCACCTGATGGATGGCTTCGAGGGTTTCGATAAACAGCAGGTTGGACAGCGACGGCACCAGCACCACCACCGAATGGCTCTGGGCCGAGGCCAGGGCGCGGGCGGCGGGGTTGACCACGTAGTTCAGCTCGGCGGCGGCCCGTTGCACTTTTTCCACCAGTTCGGTGGCCACTGTGCTGATGCCACGCAAGGCGCGGGAGGCGGTAATCGGGCTGACGCCGGCCAGGCGGGCGACTTCATTGAGGGTCGGACGACCCGTGGTGCGCGTATTTTTATCGTTCTTGGAGGTCATCAGGCGGCTTGCCAAACAAAAATCGAGGCACTAAGGTAGCGCTGTCTCCAAACGGCTGCAAATGCTTGAGTGCTGGGTTGCCTGATCCGGTTCAAACGCTTGGAGCGGATGCACGCGTCACTCCATAAAAAAAGACAAGACGGCGCGGGAAAAGCCTGTTTTTGCACTAGCCTTACAGCGTGCAAAGGTAGCGCTATCTGCGTCCTGAGGTGTTTCATGAGTCAACCTGTTACTGCCCTGGTCATCATGGGTGTTGCCGGCTGTGGCAAGACCAGCGTCAGCGAGGCCCTCTGCCGCCTGAACGGTGCCACGCCCATTGAAGGCGACAGCTTTCACCCCGCCGCGAACATCGAAAAGATGAGCGCCGGCCACCCCCTCGACGACAACGACCGCGCCGGCTGGCTCGACATCCTGTGCGATGAGTTGCGCCGTTCGCTCAAGGCCGGTGAACACCCGGTGCTCACCTGTTCCGCGCTGAAAAAGAAATACCGCGACCACCTGCGCGAAGCTGCGCCGGGCCTGGGCTTTGTATTTCTGGAGCTGAGCCGCGAAGTCGCCGCCGACCGTGTGTCCCATCGCCCTGGCCATTTCATGCCGGCCAGCCTGATCGACAGCCAGTTCGCCACCCTTGAATCGCCCGTCGGCGAGCCGCTGACCCTGGCCCTCAATGCCAGCGAAGACAGCGTCAAGGCGTTGGCCGAGCAAACCCATGCCTGGTGGCTCAAACACGGTTTTGAACCTACTCGTTAATTTTTTGCCGGATAAGATAGCGCTATCCCTGGCGACAAATTCAACACTGGCTTTAATAACAACAACAAACAGGAGAGACCCCCCATGTTTGGCATGTCCCACGAGTCCTACCTGCTGCTTGATGCAGTGGTCACTATCATTGGTCTGATCTTTTTGATCACCAAGTTCAAGGTTCACCCGTTTATCGCGTTGATCATCGCCGCAGGCTTCCTCGGCCTGACCTCGGGCATGCCGGTGGACAAGATCATCAAGGCCTTCCAGGACGGCTTCGGCGGGGTGCTCGGCTTTGTCGGCATCATCCTCGCGCTGGGTACGATGCTCGGCAAGATGATGGCCGAATCCGGCGGTGCCGATCAGATCGCCCAGACCCTGATCCGCGCCTTCGGCAAGGAAAAGGTCCAGTGGGCAATGATGTTCGCCGCGTTCCTGGTAGGCATCCCGCTGTTCTTCGAGATCGGCTTTGTGTTGCTGATCCCGCTGGTGTTTATCGTCGCGCGCCGCACTGGCGTGTCGCTGATCAAGATCGGCATCCCGTTGCTCGCCGGCCTGTCGGCGGTCCACGGCCTGGTGCCACCACACCCGGGGCCGCTGCTGGCCATCGGCGTGTTTGGCGCGGACATCGGCAAGACCATTCTGTACGGCCTGATCGTCGCGCTGCCGACCGCCATCATCGCCGGCCCGATCTTCGGCACGTTCATCGCCAAGTACATCCCGGGCAATCCGTCCCAGGAACTGGTCGACCAACTGGCCCGCGAGTCGGAGCACAAGACGCTGCCGAGCTTCAGCATCACCCTGATCACCGTGCTGCTGCCGGTGTTCCTGATGCTGCTCAAAACCTTCGCCGACATCGCCTTGGCCGACGGTCATGTGGTGCGCAACTGGATGGACATGATCGGTCACCCGATCAGCGCCCTGCTGCTCGCGTTGTTGCTGTCGCTGTACACCTTTGGCCATCGCCAGGGCATCCACTCCAAGCAAATCCTCAAGCTGCTCGACGCCAGCCTGGCGCCGACTGCCGCGATCATCCTGATCATTGGTGCCGGTGGTGGTTTCAAACAGATGCTGGTGACCAGCGGCGTGGGCGACGTGATCGGCCATATGGCGGTGAACGCGCAGATCAACCCGATCCTGCTGGCGTGGCTGGTGGCGGCGGTGATTCGTATTGCCACCGGTTCGGCGACGGTCGCGACCATCACTGGCGCAGGCATCGTGGTGCCGGTGGTGGGGATGATTCCGGGGGTTAACCGCGAGCTACTGGTGTTGGCGACGGGGGCGGGTTCGTTGATCCTGTCTCACGTCAACGATGCGGGGTTCTGGCTGGTGAAGCAGTACTTCAACATGACTGTGGCCGAGACGTTCAAGACCTGGACGGCGATGGAGACCATTCTGTCGGTGGTGGCGCTGATTTTCATCATGTTGCTGTCGTTGGTGGTGTGACAGACACACCATAAGGCAAGGGTGTAAACCCAATGCAAATGTGGGAGGGGGCAAGCCCCTCCCACATGTTTGACCGAGTTAGACGCCGGTTTTTGGTAAGAGCCCATCCGCCCGGAACATCCCGCGAATCCCGCGCACCGCCTGGCGAATCCGGTCCTGGTTCTCGATCAGCGCAAAGCGCACGTGATCGTCGCCATATTCACCAAAGCCAACCCCTGGCGATACGCAGACCTTGGCTTCGAGCAGCAGCTTCTTGGCAAATTCCAGCGAACCCATGGCGGCATACGCCTCGGGAATCTTCGCCCAGACGTACATCGACGCCTTGGGATTCTCCACCATCCAGCCCAGTTCATGCAGGCCCTTGACCAGCACATTGCGGCGCTGGCGGTACTGCTCGGCGATGTCTTTCACGCACTGTTGGTCGCCTTCCAGTGCGGCAATCGCCGCCACTTGCAGCGGGGTGAAGGTGCCGTAGTCGTGGTAACTCTTGATCCGCGCCAGGGCGTTGACCAGTTCCGCATTGCCCACCATGAAACCAATGCGCCAGCCGGCCATGTTGTAGCTTTTGGACAGGGTAAAGAACTCCACCGCAATGTCCTTGGCGCCCGGCACCTGCATGATCGACGGGGCTTTCCAGCCGTCGTAGACGATGTCGGCGTAGGCCAGGTCATGCACCACCAGCACGTCGTACTGCTTGGCCAGGGCGATCACCCGCTCGAAGAAATCCAGCTCCACGCACTGCGCGGTCGGGTTGGACGGGAACCCCAGGATCATCATCTTCGGCTTGGGGATCGAACCGCGAATCGCCCGTTCCAGCTCGGCGAAAAAGTCCACGCCCGGAATCAACGGCACCGAACGCACCTGGGCGCCGGCAATCACGGCACCGTAGATATGAATCGGGTAGCTCGGGTTGGGCACCAGCACGGTGTCGCCCTGGTCCAGGGTGGCCAGCATCAAGTGCGCCAGGCCTTCCTTGGAACCGATGGTGACGATGGCTTCCGACTCGGGGTCGATATCCACTTCATAACGGTCTTTGTACCAGCGCGAAATCGCCCGGCGCAGGCGCGGAATGCCCTTGGAGGTGGAGTAACCGTGGGTGTCTTCACGCTGGGCGACGGTGACCATTTTCTCCACGATGTGCGGTGGAGTCGGGCCGTCAGGGTTACCCATGCTCAAGTCGATGATGTCTTCGCCGCGCCGACGCGCAGCCATCTTCAGCTCGGCAGTGATATTGAAAACGTAGGGGGGGAGTCGATCTATGCGCGCAAAGCGGCGCGGCGAACCTTGGTCGGCCATTGTTGCCTCGAGAGTACGTAAGCGCCCGGAACCGTCCGAGCGACGTCGGCCACTGCGGTGGCCTGCGGGCAGACAATACGGTCGATGATGGCCAGTTGTCCAGATACGTAGGAAAAAATTCTACATGGAGTGCAGTCTGGATATACCCCTATACTCGATACGGGTTTGTTCCCTCATAAGAAGGAGACTGTTCAGATGGATCAGCAGACACAACAACCGTTAGAGCCGCGCATGGAAGAGGGCAAGGCCCTGGTGATCGCTGGGGTGCAGGGGCGCTATTCAAAGGCCACCGTGGGGGATATTCCCAAGTTGTGGGGGGTGTTTGACGAGAGCGTCAAATACATCAAAAAGCGTGTAGGCGGTTTTACCTACGGGGTTTGCCATAACCCGAAACACGATGAGTTCGACTACCTCGCCGGGGTTGAAGTACCGGCCAAGGGCGATGCGCCGAGTAATTTTAAGTCCATCGAAATCCCGGCGCATCGCTACGCCGTATTCCCGCACTACGGCCCGGTACAGGCGTTACCGCAGACCTACGAGCGGATCATGTTCGAATGGTTGCCGCACTCCGGCTACACAATCGCCGGCCCGGATTTTGAGCGGTACAGCGCGGATTTTGATGTAAGTAAAGGCCTCGGCACTGTAGAGGTCTGGTTGCCGGTAGCGCCTGAATAGGGGCTCCCACTTTAGGCGCGAGCAAGAACCTGGCGTCGCTCGCTCCTGCGAGGGGCTGCAATCGCGAATGACGAAGGTTGTGTTCAACCGCCAAAACTCAGTTGGTAGCCCTGAGAGGATTGCCGTATGGCTTTCGCAACATCAGGTGCTAATCGGCAGTAATCGTCTTCACGCTTAAGCACGATCTCAAGGGTTTGCAGCAGTGCTTGAATACGTTCTTCAGGCTTTTCGACTTCGCAGGTTCTTGCAAACTCGAGGATGCCCAGACGTGAAGCGAAAAAGGACTTGTTGCCGACCATGTCCAATGCGAGCGTGTCGTCGGGAATGTACGCCGTGGTATTCACAATGTCGTAAGCCGGTGCTAGCCGTGTATCGGCGTTGACCGGGTCGTTGTAGAGCACGCCGAAATTCTTCAGATGCGCATCACCGTTGCCCACTATGCAACTGAGCGCCACGCTGTCGAATAATTGGTCGAGCGAGCTGCGTTGATGGGCAGGTGAACAGAAGACACGCACAGCCTTGGCCATAGCGCCGTAGCTCTTGGTGTATTTTTGCTCGGCAGACAGGCCCATCAGCGTGGTCATATCTTCGAAGCCCAGTGGGTTGAGCTGCTCGTCCCGATCAAAGCGTCGCATGATGAAGAGTTTCTGGTTCTGCGACAGGTAAAACGGTGGTGTGGGTATGCCTGCATCCCTGGCGATGGACATGCACAGGTACTCATTGATGGCCAACCCCGGAAACTCGTCGCGCCCGCTCTTGATAATCAGGTCATTGGTTTTCGAGGTGACTCTCTGCTCGGGCGTTTGACGTTTTTCGGGCACCAGTACTTTGGGTTGTACGCCAGAAATGCCTGCTCGCAAGATGTAGCGATCCACCAGGTCAGCGAACAGATCTTCCGTGCCGTCCCAGGCGAGAATCTCGTCGAGGTTCTCGCCACTCGAAGGAGGGCTGTTACGTTGGATCAACTCGCTCACTTGATCCGAGCAGACGAAAACCCGGCCAATGGGTGCGCTGCTACCTGACAACGCAAGCAGCAACATTGGGTCGACTTTCACCGTCTTGGCGAGACGATTGCGCAACTGCTCAAGCACGTAACCTTCCGGCAGATTCATCTGGAAGATGGGGTGCAAGTCTCTACGACGATACTCATCCACGCGAACGGGCATCGAGAGGCTTATTGCGCTTTGTGCCTTTGCTTTGTCGCTGTATCGGAACAGATAGTCGTCGGCGCTTACCCGCACGCTTCCACTCTCGCCTTGAGGGGTATGAACGCGCAGAGTGGGGCTATTCATTGAACAAGTCCTCCAGTTCCTCCAAGGTCGGCATGGTCACGGGCACTAATTTGATCTCGCTGCCCAACGCCGCAATCACACGGGCATAGGCATTGATGGAAACCGAGAGGCTGCCTTTTTCGATTTCAATCAGTTTTTGCCGGGTAATTCCCGACAGCTTTGCCAGGTCCACCTGTTTATAGCCACGATTGAGGCGCATGGAGCGGATTTGTTTGCCGAGTCGTTGGGTGATAACTGAAATGTCCATGTAGCGTATTCATTACTTTAGATTTGATAGGTTATGTATACGTTACATTTAAGGTGTGTCAAGACCATCCCGACCAAACCCCCAACTCAACCTGCGCTCATACCCAACCCGCGCCTTATACGCCTCCCCGCGATCCACCCAGCCAAGCCCGAGGTACAAGCCCATCGCTGCGACGTTGTGGGTGTCCACCGACAACTCCAGCGCCTTGATCTGCGGCCAGGCCTGAAGCGCGGCCTCGGGTAGCGCCTGCAAGCAGGCTTTGCCAAATCCCCGGCCCTGCTGGGTTCGGTCCACCTGTAACGCGTGCAGCGTGGCGCTGTGTGCATCGGCCCAATGGGGTAGGCACGGCGGGCGCTTGAGCAGAAGGAAGGCCACGGGAATATCGTCGGCCAGCAGCACGAAGCCCTTGATGCCGGGGCTTGGGTTGACCAGCAGGGTGTTGAGTGCGCAATACATGTCGCCGCAAAACGGCAACTGCTCAGGGTGAACTTCGATGGCGCCGACTTGCTGCGTTTGCACAGCATTCAGCGCCTCGTAGGCGACAAGGCGGGTTTGCATCGGAGTGTCCGAACGGCTGCAAAGAAGGGCGCAGTCTATCGGGTTTGCACCGTGCGAAATGGGTTTTCAGTGGGTTGTTTGCCGCAGTCACTGGCGGCGGAACGTGCGGGAGTGGTGATCCGCGAATGGCACCTGCTGGCACCGACGCGCCGCAATTATCCACAGCCCTCCCACCGTTTGATCGGCATGGCCTGGACGGGCTCAGTCGAGCATCTTGCCCAACAACCAACTTCCCGCCGGCCCCGGCGGATGCTGCCGCGACCACAGCGCATCCACCGCCACCGAGCGCGGCCAACTGCGCGCCTTGAGTTCGACCAACTGGCCACCGCCAAAACGCTCCACCAGCCAGCGCGGAATCGGCGCCCAGCCAAACCCCAACTGCGCCATCTCCATCAGCATCAGATAACTAGGCGCCGACCACACCCGTCCGGCTGCCCGGGTTTCGTTGGGGTTGATGATGCTCGCCAGGCGCAGTTCCCGGTGCTGTTGCAAGGCCTGGACGCTGATGTTGTCCTGCTGCGCCAACGGGTGTTTGGGCGAGACGAACAGCGCGATTTCCGTGCGTTCTTCAACCGGTGAACAGGTCAGGTCCGGCGGATAGGTTTCCTGCTTCTCGATAAACGCGATCTGCGCCCGGCCGCTTTGCACCAGGGCGATCAAGTCATCGCATTCGGCGATCAAACATTCCAGTTCCAGGTCCGGGTAGCGCTGTTCAAAGGCACTGAGGGCGATCTCGAATCGGTCGGACTGGTAAGTATCGGACATGGCGATACTCAGCTTCGGCTCCAACCCCTGGGATAGCTGGCTCGCCGCCAATTCCAGCCGACTGCTCGCCTCCAGCACCTGCTCGGCGCGTTGCAGCAGCACATGGCCGGCGGCGGTCAGCGTTGGCTTGCGGCTGCTGCGGTCGAACAGCAGCACATCGAGGTCAATCTCCAGGCTCGCCACCGCCGCGCTGACGGTGGATTGGCTCTTGCCCAACTTGCGCGCCGCCGCCGAAAACGAGCCTTGGGTCGCGGCCTGAACAAAGGCCTGGAGCACTTCATGGGAGGCCATGACTATCGCCTTGATCGATGGTTATTGATTATGAAGTATCGATACAAGGCGCAATGATGGCAACCACAGTCACTCACGGAGCCGGGTCATGAACCCTACCAAGTCGATTACTGAACGCGTGTGCCAGGCCATCGGTTTCGAGGCCCTGGCGTTGTTGATCTGCACGCCGTTGCTGGCGTGGATCATGGACAAGCCCGCCCTGGAAATGGGCATGGTCACCCTGGCGATCAGCCTGATGGCGCTGACCTGGAACGTGATTTTCAACGGCCTGTTCGACCGCCTCAAGGCACGCCTGCAACTGGCCAACAACGGCTGGACCCGGGTGCTGCACGCCTTACTGTTTGAAGGCGGGCTGGTCCTGGTGTGCGTGCCGTTGATTGCCGCGTGGCTGAACATCAGCCTGCTGCAGGCGTTTATCCTCGATATCGGCGTGTTGCTGTTTTTTCTGCCGTACACCTACGTGTACCACTGGGGCTACGACGTGATGCGCGAAAAGCTCTTACAGAAACATGCCGCCCGACGCCTCGATCCGCTGGCCGGTGATCCAGTGGCTACCGTCCGCCAGCAGGCTGGCAATGGCCCCGCCGATATCATCCGGTAACCCGGCGCGGCCCAGGGCGGTGTTATTGGCGACCATCGCGTTGAGGTTGGCGTTGTCGCGCACGGCACCGCCGCCGAAGTCGGTTTCGATGGCGCCCGGCGCGAGGATATTCACGCTGATACCGCGCGCGCCGAGCTCTTTGGCCTGGTAGCGGGTCAGCACTTCCATGGCGCCTTTCATCGCCGCATACGCGGCATAGCCGGGCAGGCTGAAACGGGCGAGGCCGCTGGAAATATTGAGGATGCGGCCACCGTCACGGATCAGCGGCAGCAGTTTCTGGGTCAGGAAAAACGGGCCTTTGAATTGAATCGCGACCAGTTGGTCGAACTGCGCTTCGCTGGTTTCGGCAAAGCTGGCGTGGATGCCGATGCCGGCGTTGTTGATCAGAAAGTCGAAGTCATCCCGTGCGAAAACACGCTTGAGCACGCCGGCCACTTCCTCGACGAACGCGTCGAAGCTCGCGCTCTGGCTCACATCCAGTTTCAGCATGGCGGCGCGGCCGCCCCATTGTTCGATCTGCGCGACCACCGCCTGGGCCTCATCCGCCTGGCTGTGGTAAGTGCCGATGATATCCACGCCTTGGGCGGCCAGACGCAACGCGGCGCTTCTACCCAGGCCGCGGCTGGCGCCGGTGATCAGTGCGATTTTACGGGTCATGGTGCAGTCCTCTGAGGTGATCGAGGGAATGAGTGTATTTGTCCGCCTGTAACGTGATAAACAGCGGTAAAGCGAAATCACTGGCCGGATAAGGCGAACAATCCCATGAACAAACTGGAGTTGCTGCGCACCTTCGTGCGCGTCACCGAATTGTCGAGTTTTACCCGCGCCGGCGAGAGCCTGGGCCTGCCGCGTTCCACCGTGTCCGAGCATGTGCAGGCGCTGGAAGAACTGCTCGGCGCACGCCTGTTGCAGCGCACCACGCGCAAGGTGCAGGCGACCCAGGACGGTCGCGTGCTGTATGAGCGTAGCAAGGACTTGCTCGCGCATATGGAGGAACTGGAAGGCTTGTTTCGTCAGGACGAAACACAATTGACCGGGCGCATTCGGGTGGACCTGCCGACCATGATGGCGCGGGATTTGATCCTGCCGCGCCTGCCGCACTTCATGGACGCGCACCCGTTGATCGAGCTGGAAATCAGCACCACCGACCGTCAGGTCGACCTGCTGGCCGAGGGGTTCGATTGCGTGCTGCGCGTCGGTGCGCAGCCAGACCAGTCGGTGGTCGCGCGGTTGTTGTGCAGCATGCCGATGATCAACTGCGTGAGCGCCGGCTACCTGCAGCGCTATGGCGTGCCGCAGACCCTGGCAGACCTGGCCGACCACCACTTGGTGCATTACGTGCGCCCGCTGGGTTCGCGCTCGGCGGGGTTCGAATACCTGCAGGGCAACAAGGTGCAGCGCCTGCCCATGGCCGGGCGGGTCACGGTCAACAGCACCGATGCCTACAAGTCCGCCTGCCTGGGCGGCTTCGGGATCATCCAGGTGCCGGCCCTGGGCATTGGCGATCAATTGGCTAGTGGCGAACTGGTGGCGGTCCTGCCGGATTACCCGGCGCCGCCGTTGGACGTGTCCCTGCTCTACGCCGGGCAGCGCCATTTACCGCTGCGGGTGCGGGTGTTCATGGACTGGTTGGCCGCGACGCTGCAAGCCCAGCTCTAACGCCGTGCCGACAACTGCTGCGGGGCCAGGAAGGCGTCGTGGAAGTAGTCCCGGAACGCCTGCATCGCCGGGGTGAATGCGCGCTCGCGGTGCCAGGCCAGGCCGACGCTCATGGGCGTCACCGGGTCGGTCACGGTCAGGGTTTCGATGCGCTTGCCTTCCAGGGACCAGGGCCGATGCACCAGGTCCGACAGGATCGCCACGCCGCTGCCATTGGCGACCATGCTGCGCACCGCTTCCACCGAACTGGTGCGCAGCCGCACCTGGGGCGTTTGCCCGGCCTGTTCCCAGTAGCGCATGGCACTGTGTTCGGCCTCATCGACGGTCAGCAGGATGTAGGGCTCGCGGGCCACATCCGCCAGGCTGACGGCGCCGCGTTCACACAGCGGGTGATGGCTGGGCAGCCACAGGCGGCGTTCGGAGTTGAAGAGAATTTCCGAGACGATGTCCGGGTGAGTGAGGTTGGCGGTGAGCACCACGGCCATGTCGAACTGGCCGTCGAGCAGGCCGTGTTCGATGGCCTGGCGCTCCTGCTCGAACACCTCGATGGTCACGTCCGGGTGCCAGTGTTCCATGCGCTGCAGGTGGTGCGGCAGGAAGTAACCGAGCACCGTGTAGCTGGCGGCGACCCGCAGCACGCCGCTGGCGCGGTAGTCAGGCAGCGGGCTGTTCAGCGCGTCGTCGACACTGCGCACGATCACATAGGCGCGGTTGAGAAAGTGCCGCCCGGCGTCGGTCAGGTTCATGCCGTGCGCGGTGCGCACGAACAACTGCACGCCGAGCATCGCCTCCAGTTCTTTGATCGCCGTGGTCACGGCCGACTGGGAGATGTTCAGGTGAATCGCTGCCTGGGAAATCTGGCCGATCTCGGCGGTGGCGACGAAGTAGCGGATTTGGCGCAAGGTCAGCGACATGGCGATATCTGTTTTTCAGAAGATAGGTCATCTGATAATAGATCTTCCCAAGGGGTCAAGCCGCAGCCTACTTTTCAGCATCACCTTTGGCGGAGCGCCTTTTCATGCGGGCAGTGGATTTCAATTCAGACATGGGCGAAGGATTCGGCCCCTGGACCATCGGCGATGGCGTCGATTCGGAGCTGATGGCCTATATCAGCTCGGCCAATATCGCCACCGGCTTCCACGCCGGCGACCCCGGCACCATGCGCCGCACCGTCGCACGCGCCAAGCAACTGGGGGTCGCCATCGGCGCTCATCCGGGCTTTCGCGACCTGGTGGGCTTCGGTCGCCGCCATATTCACGCGCCGGCCCAGGAACTGGTGGACGACATGCTCTACCAGCTCGGCGCCCTGCGCGAAATCGCCCGCGCCCAGGGCGTGCCCCTGCAACACATCAAGCCCCACGGCGCGCTCTACATGCACCTGGCCCGCGATGAAGACGCCGCGCGGCTGTTGGTGCAAAACCTGCAAGTCATCGAGCCGACGCTGTTGCTGTACTGCATGCCCAACTCGGTGATCTGGCGCATTGCCAAGGAACTGGGGCAGCCGGTGGTGCGCGAGTTTTACGCCGACCGCGAGTACGACCTGAGCGGCTCCATCGTGTTCACCCGCACAGTGCGCGCGCTGGACCCTGCCACCGTCGCGGCGCGGGTCCTACGGGCTTGTCAGACGGGTCTTGTACGCACCGTAGAAGGCGAAGACCTGTTTATCGAATTCGATTCCATCTGCCTGCACAGCGACACCCCCGGCGCCCTGGAATTGGTCGAAGCGACCCGTGAAGCCCTGGACCAAGCGGGCATTGTGGTCAGAACACCCAAATAAGATCGAACCGACACTTTTTTGCCTGCCTTTCTATAACGATTCCAAGAGGAACAGACATGGCTGAAACGTCCCCCATCCGCTACAGCTTCGGCGCCGATGAACACCTGTTCGCCGAGGTCAGCGACAGCATGTCCCTGCAGGCCTTTTTCAAAGGCATGGCGGTGACCCGCGCCGTGGAACGCCTGGCGTTGGACGGTGTGCTGGATGTGTGCCTGGCCAATGCCTCCTTCCAGATCCGCTTCGACCCGGACCGCATTGCGCCCCATGTGCTGCTCGACGCGGTGCAAAGCGCCGAAGCCCAGGCCGTGGCCGAACGCACCTTGCACACGCGCATCATCGAAATCCCGGTGCTCTACAACGACCCCTGGACCCACGAAACCTTGATGCGCTTTCGCGACCGCCATCAAGACCCCAGCGGCACCGACCTGGAATACGCAGCGCGGATCAACGGCCTGGCCGATGTCGACGCCTTCATCGCGGCCCACAGTGGCGCACCGTGGTTTGTGTCGATGGTCGGCTTTGTCGCGGGCTTGCCGTTCATGTTCCAGATGGTCGAGCGCGAACGGCAGTTGCAGGTGCCCAAGTACCTGCGCCCGCGCACCGACACGCCGAAACTGACCCTCGGCCATGGCGGCTGCTTTGGTTGTATCTACTCGGTGCGCGGCGCCGGTGGCTACCAGATGTTCGGCGTCACCCCGGCCCCGATCTACGACCCGGCGCAGCAGTTGGCCTACCTCAAGGACCACATGGTGTTCTTCCGGCCGGGCGACATTGTGCAGTTCAAACCGATTGACCGTGTGGCCTACGACCTGGCCGTCGCCGAGGTCGACGCAGGACGTTTCGACCTGCGCATCCGCCCGCTGGAATTTTCCCTGGATGCGTTTCTCGCCGACCCCATCGGCTACCCGAAAACCCTGCAGGAGGCGCTGGCATGATCAAGGTGCTCAAACCCGGCCTCGCCACCTCCGTGCAGGATCTTGGCCGCGAAGGCTACTACCACTTGGGCATTCCGCCATCGGGCGCGTTGGACCAGTACGCGCTGAGCGCGGCCAACCATTTGGTGGGCAACCCGCCGGGCGCGGCCGGCCTCGAATGCACGCTGATCGGCCCCGAGTTGGAATTTCAAGCGGACGCCTTGGTCGCACTCAGCGGCGCCTTGATGTTGCCGCACCTGGACGGTGAAGTGGTCCACCAGGACACCGCGTTCCACGTGCGCGCCGGGCAGGTGTTGCGCTTTGAATTTCCCAAGGCTGGTGCGCGCGCTTATCTGGCGGTCGCCGGCGGCATCGACGTGCCGTTGGTGCTCGGCAGTCGCTCGACCTACACCCTCGGCGCACTCGGCGGTTTTCACGGGCGGCGCTTGCAGGCGGGGGATGAGCTGCCTATTGGCGAGCCCACTGGGCAGGGGCGGGCGGGCAACAGTTTACCGATGGCCTTGCGCCGTTCAGTTGGCGGCGATGTGACCTTGCGCGTGGTGCCCGGCCTGTATTACGAACGCCTGACGGCGGCGGCCAAAAGCAGTTTTTTTGCCGAGCCGTGGACGGTGGGTTCCGAGGCGGACCGTATCGGCTATCGCTTCAAGGGCGGCAGTGCATTGAGCTTTCAGCCACGGGAGCAGCCGTTTGGTGCGGGGTCCGATCCGTCGAACATCGTCGACAGTTGCTACCCGATCGGCTCGATCCAGGTGCCGGCCGGGCTGGAGCCGATTGTGCTGCATCGGGACGCGGTGTCGGGCGGTGGCTACGCGATGATCGGCACGGTGATCAGTGCGGACCTGGACTTGATCGGGCAGATGCAGCCGAACCAGCGGGCGGGGTTTGTCGCGGTCAGCCTGGAGCAGGCGTTGGAGGCGCGGCGGGTGTACAAGAAGCGCTTGAAGGCAATGGCCGGACTCTTCAGTGCCTGAAACACCACCAAACAAAATGTGGGAGGGGGCAAGCTCCCTCCCACATTTGATTCTGTGGCGTGTCAGAAGATCTGGGTGAACAGCCAGTACAGGCTACCCGACAGCAGAATCGCCGCCGGCAACGTCAACACCCAGGCCATCAGCAAATTGCGGATGGTCTTCATCTGCAAACCCGCACCGTTCGCCACCATGGTGCCCGCCACGCCGGACGACAACACATGGGTGGTCGACACCGGCAAGCCGAACATATCCGCAGCGCCAATGGTCAGCATCGCCACCGTCTCGGCCGAGGCGCCTTGGGCATACGTCAGGTGTGTCTTGCCGATCTTCTCGCCCACGGTCACCACGATGCGCTTCCAGCCGACCATGGTCCCGAGCCCCAGTGCGATGGCCACGGCGATCTTCACCCACAGCGGAATAAAACGCGTGGAGTTGTCGATCTGCTGCTTGAACAATTGCAGCTTGCCTTGGGTGTCGGCGTCGAAATTGCCGACCTTGCCCTTGTCCATCAAGCGGATGGTTTCGCTGGTCAGGTACATGTCGTTACGCACGTTGCGGACGGCCTCGGCGGGGACTTTGGCCAAAGAACCATAGCCTTTGACTTCGTCACCGATCTGGCCGGCGAGGGCGGCGAGGGCCGGGATCAACTCGGGCGTGGCGTCCTTGGTGCGCACGTAGGTCGAGAGGATGGGGCGCGGGTCGCCCGGCAGCGCTTGCGGCGCGCTTTTCATCAGTGCGACCTGGGTCACTTCGGCCACCGCGGCAAACTGCAGCGATTGTTCGGCGGGCATGGCGCGGTTCAGCGCATACGCCATTGGCAGGGTGCCGACCAGGATCAGCATGATCAGGCCCATGCCTTTTTGCCCGTCGTTGGAGCCGTGGGCGAACGACACGCCGGTGCAGGTGACGATCAGCATGCCGCGAATCCACCACGGCGGCGGGGTGTCGCCTTTCGGCGCCTTGTACAGCGCGCGGTTTTTCACGAACGCGCGCAAGGCCAGCACCAGCAACGCGGCAAACGCGAAGCCGATCAGCGGCGAGAGCAGCAGGGCATAACCGATCTTGATCGCCTGGCTCCAGTCCACGCCGCTGGTGCCATCACGCCCGTGCATCAGGGCATTGGCCACGCCGACGCCGATGATCGAACCGATCAGGGTGTGGGAGGACGAGGCCGGCAGGCCGAGCCACCAGGTGCCGAGGTTCCACAGGATCGCCGCGATCAGCAGGGCGAAGATCATCGCGAAACCGGCCGAGGAACCCACCTGCAAAATCAGCTCGACCGGCAGCAGGGCAATGATGCCGAACGCCACTGCGCCGCTGGAGAGCAGTACCCCGAGGAAGTTGAAAAAACCCGACCACAGCACCGCGAATTGCGGCGGCAGCGAGTTGGTGTAGATCACCGTCGCCACGGCGTTGGCAGTGTCGTGGAAGCCGTTGACGAATTCGAAACCCAGGGCAATCAGCAGTGCCACGCCCAGCAGCAGGAACGGCGTCCAGGTAGTGACCACCGCGCCCAATTCGCGCATGTCATGCATCAGGCTGTAGGCGGTGAACAACAGACCCATGGCGAGCACGGCGAAGAAGATGATCACCGTTACCAGTCCGGGTTTTTTGTCCAGCCTGGGTTGGGTATCAACGGATGACGTATGCGTTGAAGCAGTCAGGGAAGGGGTGGCCATGCCGCAGCATCCAGTATCGGGGAGGATGTCGCCCATGATCATTGCAGAATGTGACGGAGATGCTGCGATAGGTCAGTGTTTAGCTGATTGGATTGGCCGCTGGTCGATAAACACCACACGTCAATGTGCGGGCGAGCAAGCCCGCACACAGGTGTTCAGCGCATTTCAGCTTCAGTAGTCTGTGCGCTTTCTGAAGGCCCAGCGCCCGGCAATCAAGGTGAAGGTCGCGACCAGCGCCACCAGAATCCAGAAGCCTTCCGGATCTTGGGAAAGCGGCACCCCGCCCACGTTCATGCCGAAAAAGCCGGCGATGATATTGATCGGCAATGCCAACACCGTCACCACCGTCAGCGTAAACAGTGTGCGGTTGCTTTGTTCGTTGAGGTTGGCGGCGATTTCTTCTTGCAACAACTTGATGCGTTCGCCCAGGGCCGTCAGGTCGTTGATGATCAGTGCAAATTCCTCGGTGGATTTGCGCAATTCCTTGACGTCTTCCTTTTGCAACCACTGCGGCGGGCGGTTGAGCAGGCGCAGCAGCGAGCCCGGCTCCAGCGCCAGCAGGCGTTGCAGGCGCACCAGCACCCGGCGCATGGCGCCCAGCTCGGCGCGGTTGGTGGACAAGCGCGAGGAGAGTAATTGATCTTCGATATGGTCGACGCTGATGCTGGTCTTGCGCACGATCTGCGTCAGCACCTCGCCCTGGTCGCGCAGCAGGTGCACCAGCAACTCCAGCGGCGAGCGAAAGCGTTCACCGGCTTTTACCGATGAGCGCAACTTATCCACCGAGTGCAGCGGTTGCAGGCGCGCGCTGATCAGCAAGCGACTGCGGGCGCAGACCCACAACGTGGAAATATCCGACGAGACCATGCTGCTGAAGTTGAACACCACGTCGTTGACCACCGCCAGCAAGGCCGAGTCGACGTGTTCGATACGGGTGGAGCGCGAGCCCTCATGCAGGGCTTCGAAAAACTCTTCAGGCAAGGCCAGGTGCGCCTGCATCCAGCGCTCGCATCCGGCGTGGGCCAGGTTCAGGTGCAGCCATAGAAACTCTTCCGGGTCTTGCGGTTGCTGCAAGGCCTGGAGGGCGGTGGCTGAGTCAATTTGCTCACCTTTCTCACCAGGGCGAAAACGGAAACCGTAAAGCAAGCCAAACAGATCGGAATCCTGGTGGCTGTGGTCGATGCTGTGGTTCATGGCGTCTCACAGAGAAAGGACCTGTAGGACGTTTCACAGGTTCGCGTGGGCGAATCATTGCAAGGAAGTTTGACAGTTTTATGACGGTTTTCGACTTGTTTCGCTTTGGTGACACTTTATTGACCGCTTGTCGAAGTGGGCTCAAGAAGCGTCTAGAACGGCCGATTCAGAGCACAAGAACCGCTGCGGATGGCGGCACCTTTGATGACAGGGAAGTCATGACGTATTTGCATTTTTCCTTGTTTCGAGGCTTTTTCCGATGACTTTTTTGCGAACATCCCTGCGGGCACAGATTTTGTCGCTACTCGGTGGCAGCCTGCTGGCGATGTTATTGATCGCCCTGGCCTGTTTCAACTTCCTCTCCAACGGGGTGCAGAGTTACCGCAGTTTGCTCGAAGGGCCGTTGCTCACTTCACAGCTGATCGATGAGGCCAACCTGCAGTTCAAGGTGCAGGTGCAGGAATGGAAAAACGTGCTGTTACGCGGCAAACAGCCTCAGGACCTGGAGAAATACTGGGGCCAGTTCCAGGACCGGCAACGCGATGTACAAGGCATTCTCGCGCGGTTGGTCACCCAGACTGCCGGTGACCCGGCGCTGAACCAGCGGATCCAGAACCTGCGTCAAGAACACCAGCAGCTTGGCGTTTCCTACCAGAAGGGTCGCGATGCCTACGTGGCCGCCGGCGCCGACCCGAGCGTCGGCGACACCGCGGTCAAGGGCGTGGACCGCGCCGCCAGTGAACAGATGAGCGCCCTGGTCAGCGACTTGCGTGCCCAAAGCACCCAACAATCCCAGACCATCAGCGCCCATGTCGAGCGCACGGTGATGGTGGGCCTGACGATTATGTTGCTGTCCGGCGTGTTGATTGGCTTGTTCAGCCTGTGGTTGATCAACCGCAACCTGATCCTGCCGATCCGAGGTTTGATCGGCTATGTGAGCCAACTGAGCCACGGTCGTTTTGCCGAGCGTGTCGCCAGTCGTCGCCAGGACGAACTGGGGCAGTTAGCGGAGGCGGCGAACACCTTGCGCGACTTTTTGGCCGAAACCTTCAGCCGCCTGCAGCGCAGTGCCACTGACTTGGTCGGCGCCAGCAGTGAGTTGAATTCGATCGCCGGGCAGATGGCGACCGGTACCCATGATCAATTCAGCCGCACCGACCAGGTGGCCACGGCCATGACCGAAATGTCGGCCACCGCCCAGGAAGTGGCGCGCCACGCCGCCAGTGCCTCACGTGCGGCCGATGATGCGGACCACTCGGCCCGCGAGGGCGGCGAAGTGATGAAAGTCACTATCGCCACCATCGGCCAGATGCGCACTGAGATCCTCAACACCGGCACCATCATCCGCCGTCTGGAAACCGACAGTGTGCGCATCGGTAAAGTGCTGGAAGTGATTCGCGGGATCGCCGAGCAGACCAACCTGCTGGCGCTCAACGCCGCGATCGAGGCGGCACGGGCAGGCGAGGCGGGGCGTGGGTTCGCGGTGGTGGCCGATGAAGTGCGCAGCCTGGCGCAACGCACGGCGGCGTCGATCATCGAGATCAACCAGATTATCCAGGCCGTGCAAACCGGCGCGGTCGATGCGGCCGAGGCGATTGTCACGGGCCAGTCGTGCAGCGATGACAGCGTGGAAAAAGTCACCCAGGCCGGCGCGATGCTCGCTCACATCACCCAGGCTATTGAAGCGATTCGCGACATGAACCGCCAGATCGCCACGGCGGCCGAGGAGCAGACGTCGGTGGCCGAGGATATTTCGCGCAATATCACCCAGATCACCACCGTGGCCACCGCCAACCTCGACAACGTGAAGCGCACCGAAGCGGCGAGCCAGAATCTGCGTGGTTTGTCCGGCGAGTTGAACGAGGTGACGGCGCGACTGGGCGCTTGATCGGGCGGCCATAAAAAAACGCGCCACCCGAAGGTGGCGCGTTTTTTAGGTTTTTACTCAGGTGTCTTGCTTGTCTTCCAGTACGGTGCCGGTCTTGGCGTCGAGTTTCACTTCAAAGCGCTTGCCGGCGGTGTCGGTCAGTTCAACTTCGTAGACCAGCACGCCGCTGTTGTTGTGGTCCAGCTCGGTGTCGGTAATCTTGGCGCCTGCATGTTTGGCCACGGCGGCGGCGTTGAGTTTCTCGAAAGGCATTACGGCACCGGATTTGAGCAGACCTTCGATTTGATCCGGGCGGACATCGGCCTGGGCCAGGCCGGCGGTCAGGGTCAGGGCAGTCGCTGCGAACAGAGCGGTCAAGGTTTTCATGGTGTGTATCCTTTTTTGGTGAGCTGTTTAAGTGGCGCCAGATTAACCAGCGCAACTTAATTCATCCTTAATGGCACACTGACTTATTCAGTACTTATGGTCGTTCAGCAAATCCTGCACGCTGGACGACGGCCAGCGCTTGTAGAACTTCAGCAGTTCGGCGGCGCGGTTGGTGAAGATGCCGTCGACGCCGTTTTTCATCACTTTCTCGAAGTCCACGGGTTCATCCACGGTATAGACGTGCACCAGCAGGCCCTTGTCGTGGGTCAGCGTGTTCATTTCAGGCTTCACCAGGTCGGTGTAGCTCTGGTCGCCGTGGGCGGTCAGCTCCGCCGACGGGCCGGTGCCGATGGCGCCGAGGCTCTTGGCTTCGTCGAGCCATTTTTCGAACTCGGCGGCGTCTTTCGGTTCTTGCTTGGCGTAGTAAGCCGCCTTGGTCGGTTCGCCGGATTCGGCGAAGGTTTGCTTGGATTTCGGCTCGATGCTGCCTTCACCTACCCACAGTAGCAGGATCTTCGGGGTGTTCGGCATCTCTTTCTGCAGCTCTTTCAGGCTGGCCGTTTCGAAGGTTTGCAGCACCACGCGGCCCTTGCCCTGGCCGACACCGGTGTTGCTCTTGCCCAGTTTGGAGCCGGCGGAGCTCAACCAGCCTTTATCCAGCAGCTTGTTTTTCAGGTCGGCTTCGATGCCCGGGAATTGCTTGGGCTCTTTGGTTTCGATGTACAAGCCCGGTTTGTGCTGCGGGTTGCCTTCGGCGATCTTGATGATGTCGTCCAGGCTGAGGATCTTCAGGCCGACGAAGCCGGGGCGTGCGCGGTCCGGGTAGGCGGCGTTGAACCAACTGCCGGCGTCGAGGGTTTGCAGTTCTTTCCAGGTGAACTCGTTGGCCGGGGCGTCTTTGCGCTCGGGGAACTTGGTGGCCACGTCGGTGGTGCGTTGCAGGTTGTTGTCGTGCAGGGCGAACAGTACGCCGTCCTTGCTGCGCTGCAGGTCCAACTCCAGGTAGTCGGCGCCCAGGTCGCGTGCGACCTTGTAGGCGGCGGCGGTGGACTCAGGGGCGTCGTAGGACGCACCACGGTGGGCGATCACGGCAGGGTAGGGAATGCCTTCGTTAGTTGCCAATTCAGCCGGGCTGATCGGGTCGGCAGCCTGCGCCTGGCCAAGGCCGAGCATCAGGGCGAGCAGCAAGGCGCTCCCTATAGTGGCGGGCACCGGGCCGTTGGTAAACGTGACAGGCATATGCGGAGTCCTTTCGTGGAGAGAGCTTTGAGAAGGCCTCCTTTTTAACAATTGATAACGCAAGGCGCTATCACCAAACCGACATTAACGTGCGCACGCGCCAATTTTCTGGGTTTTTTTGCGCGACTTTGCAGTACTCTTGCCGCAAACCGCCCCGTAAGAGGGCAGTACTTTCCGCCACGCGTGTAAACCATCTTTCCAGTCCCTGTGGGACTTTTCAGTGAGGTTTACCATGCGCATCACCTCCGAGCTTATCTGCCAGGCCGCCGACCAGCTTCACGGTTTTGTCGGCCTCAACCGCAAGACCGGCCAGTACATCGTGCGTTTCAGCGAAGACTCCTTCGGCATGGACGTGGCCGATGACGGCATCATCCCCACTGCCGAGTTTGTCTGGCTACCGGCCCCCGAGCACGCCATGACGTTGTCCCGTGAGCGCCTGCAATTGCTGCTTGATCAGAACATCGACGACCGCATCAACATCACCGAGCCGCTGCGTGTGTACATGCGGCGGGTGGAGATCCCGCAGATCAGTGCGTTGCGCAGCCTCGTCAGCTAGCCCGACAGCCTGTGTCTCGTCGCTGAGGATCACCTGTGCGAGGGCTTGCGGTCGCCTCTCAATGCGGGAACGCGTAGGCGCGCTCCACCTTGCACACGCGTGTGTGAAACGCCGAGTACCAGGTGGAACGCCCCTGCTCGCGTACCGCCCGATGCTCGGCCTGCTGTTTCCAGGCGAGGATGTCGGCCTCGCTGCGCCAGTACGATACGGTGATCCCCACGCCATCCTCCCGCGCCGATTCAACCCCGAGGAAGCCCGGTTGCTCACGCGCCAGTTCCAGCATGCGTGTGGCCGCCTCGCCGTAACCGTGGTCACCGGCGGTGCGCAGTGAGCTGAAAATCACCGCGTAGTAAGGCGGGGCGGGGGTGTGGGCAATCATACCGAGGTCTCCTGGCAGGCCTTGAGCAGGGCAATCGCCAGCGGCGGCGTGACGCCCTGGAGCGCGGCGCGTTCGGGCTGGAACAGGGTGGCGACGAAGAACGGATGGTCCAGCAGCTCCACGGCGCGCAGGTCGCCGGCCGAGTCGTGGCCGCTGGGGATCAGAGCGCCTTCCAGCAGCGCGCTGGCGAAGTCGGGGTTGATGCCGTAGCGGCAGCGATAGCCTTCATGAATATCGAGTGTGCCGTAGGCGTCGGCGATACGGGTGTAGGCGGCCAGGCGCACGGTGTCGCTGGCCTCCACTAGAGCGCAACTCAGTGGCGCGATCACTGCACGTTGGGCATTCGGGACCAACTCGCCGTGTTCGGCATCGGCCCAGCCCAACACATTGCGGGCATATTCCAGCACCGCGTGTTGAAAGCCGCCGCAGGTACCGAGGAAAGGGCGCCGCTGTTCGCGGGCAAAATGGATCGCGTGCAGTGCGCCATCGGTGTCACGGTACGGGCTGGCGGGCACGCACCAAAAACCATCGAAACCTTGTAGTTCGGAGGTGGCGCTGAGGGTGTCGGTCTCCAGCCATTGAAGGTGAACCGTCAGGCCCAAGGCGTCGGCGGCCTGTTGCAGCGCCACGGGAATGGCTTGGTGCGCAATCACATCGGGGTTGTAATCGCCGATCAGGGCGAGGTGCAGCGTGCTGGCTTTCATTTGAGGCTTCCCCTGGCTTGTCGTGTCCTGGTGCGCACTATAGATTGGCGTTCACGCAATCAATATTGGCGTTTACCCACATGTTCAATGCAGCAACGCACTATCAGATCGATTACCCCGACTTGTCGCTGATCCTCGCCCTGGTGCGCGGTGGCAGCCTGGCGCGGGCGGCGGCGTTGTTGCGGGTGGATGTGTCGACGGTGTTCCGCGCCGTGCGGCGGCTGGAGGCTGCGCTGGGCCAGACGTTGTTTGAAAAAAGCCGCGCCGGCTACCTGCCGACCAGCCTGGCCAGCCACCTGGCGCAGCAGGCCGAACGCGCCGAACAAGCCCTGGAGGCCGCGCGCATCGGCGTGGAACAGGGCGGTGAAGTGATCAGCGGCACGGTGCGCCTGACCTGCACCGACTCGGTGCTGCAAGGCTTGTTGCTGCCGGCGCTGGCGCAGTTCATGCCGGATTACCCGGCGCTGACCCTGGAGCTGAGCACCTCGAATGATTTCGCCAACCTCAGCCGCCGCGATGCCGACATCGCCCTGCGCCTGACCCGGACACCACCGGAGCATCTGGTAGGGCGTTGCCTCGGCACCGTGCAGTATCAGGTGTGCGCCAGCACAGATTTTGCGCGTCAGCACGCAGGACGCGAGCTGGCGGAGTTGGCCTGGATCGCGCCGGATGACTTCCTGCCCGATCACCCCACCGTCGCCTGGCGCCGTGCGCAGTTGCCGGGCGTGCGTCCCAGCTATCGCTGCAACAGCATGTTGTCGGTCACCGAACTGGTGCGGGCGGGGCTGGGCGTGGCGGCGCTGCCGGACTTTCTGTTGGATGAACGCCTGCAACCGTTGGGCCCCGCGTTGGCGGGGCATGACACGGCGCTATGGCTGCTGACGCGCCCCGATTGCCGGGCATTGCGCTCGGTGGTGACGCTGTTTGATCAACTGGGGCGGCATGTGCGATTGAGCCCCTGACACCCCGCCGGCCGAATGTCTGGGGGACTTATGGTTTTCGCACAAACTGCTCATGCATCTCACACGTCAGGGTCTCGATACGCTCGGTCAGTTGCTTGGTCATTTCTGTCAGCCGGGTGTTCAGCTCCAGCAGTTCCAACAGCTGTTTGCTGGTGTTCTGCGTCTCGGCCTGGCGCTCGGCATTGGCGACGGCCAGCGCTTCACGGTGCTGCGCGTCGGCGTCGGACTGGGCTTTGTCGCGAGCGGCCTGGCGTGTCTGGGCCAGCAGGATCAGCGGCGCCGCGTAGGCCGCTTGCAGGCTGAAGGCCAGATTGAGCAGGATGAACGGGTAGACGTCGAAGTGCGTGATGCCGGTGACGTTGAGCACAATCCACACGGCCACGATCAAGGTTTGTGCGCCGAGGAAAGTCGGTGTGCCGAAGAAGCGTGCGAAAGCCTCGGCCTTGAGGGCGAAGGTGTCGGTGCCAAAGGTCGGCGCCAGGTGGGCGTGGCGTCGATGGAAGCGCAGATAATCGACGGGGGCGGCTTTGGGTTTGTCGGGTGTTGGGGTCATGGAAAACTCGGGTCATCAGTGTTTAAGACAGGTGTCCACTATAGCCTTGGCGATCTGTCTTACGCATGAATAACCCGGGGACGACATGGTTGCCTACGAGGAGTCGTGTGAAAACTTCAGGCGGAATGGGCGATCGCGTAGTTGCTGGCATTGACCCGGTTACGCCCGGTGTCTTTGGCCGCGTACAGCGCGCGATCCGCCGCATTCAGCCAGGTGGCGGCATCGGTGAAGATGAGTTGGAAATCGGCCAGGCCAATGCTCAGGCTCACGCGCAGCTCGGGGATTTGCGGGTTACGGTAATTGCTGAAGGTTTCGCGTATGCGCTCCATGACCCGTGCGGCTTCTTCCAAGGGCATTTGCGGAAGAATCACACAGAACTCGTCGCCTCCGTAACGGCCGGCCAAATCGTTTTTCCGCAGGTTACGCCGTATCTCCACGCTCAGTTGCCGCAGCACGGCGTCGCCGACGATATGGCCGTGAGTGTCGTTGATCTGTTTGAAGTGATCGATATCAATCAGCGCGATGGTGGCGTGGCTTTGTTGCTGCTGGCACTTGTGGAACTTGAGGTGCAGCAGATCTTTCCACGAACCGTGGTTGAGCAGGCCGGTGAGGCTGTCGGTGCGGCTCAGGGCGCTGAGGGCGCGTTTATGTTCCGACAGTTTGATCGCCAACTCGTAGCAGACCCTGCCGATGGCCATGGGGTACAACGTCAACATCGGCAAGCAGGTGTAGACCTGGAGCGGGCTGACGTCGGGGTTGAAGCGCATGCCGAACAGCGCCCATGCCACCCCGATCCCTGCGCCCTGCGCGAGCAAACCGCGCAGGAACAGGCGACTGCCGCCAGCGGCGAAGTTGTTCATGGTCATCATCGAAAGGATGGTCACGGTCGTCAGCGGCGTGAACTGAGCGGCGGCGGCCCAGAAACCGCCGCACAACGAGTCATACAAAATGTTGCGCTGTTCGGCCTGGTAGGGGAAGGGGGAGCGGATTGACAGCTGGTACGCCACATGTGCCCACGCGAGCCCATTGAACAGCAGGAACGCCCACACCCAGCCCGGCATCGCGAGCGGGTACAAGCCGCCGAAGACACTGATGCAGCCGATACCCAGGCCGATGATCCTTGGCTTGTAAATACGCCTGGCAAATGAAAGCCCTTTGCCTCGTCTGTTTTCCATAGATTTCCGGGTCAGCTTTTTTTCGCAGATTCGGCCGCGCGCGCGTGCAGGGAGAACCGTTGATCGGATAATACTTGTGAATATTGTCAGTTATTTGCGTAGGAATAATCAGTGGCCTTCCAGGCCATTCGCGCAAAACAGAGGGCAAATAGGCCAAAAACGACCAGGGATGTCGCATATGCAACGGTTGTTTACTGCGAGCGGCGAGCGCCAGCTTCGTAGCCGGCCAGGAAGATATCGATTGCCGACTCGATCACGCGGGCCTGGTCGGCGGCGTCGAGGGTGGGTTGGCCGAGGGTGATCTGCGGCCAGAAGGCGAACGCCTTGAGCAGGCTTTGAATCTGGTGCGCGGCGAAGGCCGGGTCGGTACACGTGAGCCGGCCGTCTTCCTGGGCGGCGCGCACCCATTGAGTGAAACCTTCTTCGCGCATGCTCAAGCGGTTGACCATGTCCTGGGCGCGTTCTGGCGAGTGAATGGTGGCGGCGATGGCGACCCGGGCCAGGTCGAGGAAGTTAGCGTCCGACATCATCTTCATCTTGGCTTGCAGCAAGCCGCGCAGTTGTTCACGCAGCGGGCGATCGCTGGCGTAGTTCACGTCGAGTTGCGCGACGCTGCTGGCCCAGAGTTGGTTGAGAATTTCGGCGAACAACTCTTCTTTGCTGGGGAAGTGGTTGTACACCGTGCGCTTGGAAACGCCGGCGGTGGCGGCGATCTTGTCCATGCTGGTGACCTCGAACCCGTTGACCCGAAACTCGGCGATAGCGGCGGCCAGGATGGCTTCGCGCTTGCGGTCGGTGAGGCGTTGAGGGACAGACATGGACAGGGATCGACTCTAAGAGGAAAATTACACTCGGTAGTTTACTTGCTCCGGGTTTTGTTGCAATCTTGAAACTACACTGTGTAGTGTAATTTCATGAGCGGTCCGTAGGAGTTACCTGGTAATGGCCACGATTTCAACCCGTCTCGATCCCTCGCCTGTGGTGCGCAAGCCTGCCGAACAGGAGCAAGGCACCTTCAGTAACCATGCTCCCGTACAGCGTGCCGGCTTCGGCAAAACCTTGCGTATTTTCTGGAAGATGCTGTTTCACAAGCCGCGCAGCACGCGGCCGGTCGGGGAGATTCCGGTACATTCGCTGACCCGCGAACAGCTGTCGGCCGCCCCCGACCATAGTGTGTTCCGCCTGGGGCATTCCACCGTGCTGCTGAAAATGCGCGGTAAATTCTGGCTGACCGACCCGGTCTTCGCCGAACGCGCTTCGCCGTTCAGTTGGGCCGGCCCCAAGCGATTCCATGCACCGCCGATCAGCCTCGAAGATTTGCCGCCGTTGGAAGCGGTGATTCTGTCCCACAACCATTACGACCACCTCGACCGCAAGGCCGTCATCCAACTGGCCGACAAGACCCGTTACTTCCTCGCGCCGCTGGGCGTGGGCGACATCCTGGTGAAGTGGGGCGTGGACGCCAACCAAGTGCGGCAGTTGGATTGGTGGCAGGGCAGCGAAGTCGATGGCATTCATTTTGTCGCCACCCCTGCACAGCATTTTTCCGGGCGCGGCTTGTTCGACAGCAACCAGACGCTGTGGTGTTCCTGGGTGATGATCGACGGCGCGCGTCGCGTGTTTTTCAGCGGCGACACCGGCTATTTCGACGGTTTCAAACGCATCGGCGAACAGTACGGGCCGTTTGATCTGACCCTGATGGAAACAGGTGCTTACAACGTCGACTGGCCTCATGTACACATGCAACCGGAGCAAACCTTACAGGCGCACATCGACCTCAAGGGCCGCTGGCTGTTGCCGATTCACAATGGCACCTTCGACCTGGCCTTCCACGCCTGGCACGAGCCGTTCGACCGCATCATGGCGTTGGCGTGGGAGCGCAACGTGTCGATTGCCACGCCGGCCATGGGGCAGGCGTTCAGTTTGAGCCAGCCCACGCGAGGCTTCGCGTGGTGGTTGGAGGTGGAGGTTCTGGGCGGCGAAGACGCGCTTGTGAACTGACGCTCGGGGAGATCGGAAAAAAGGAATTTTCAAGGTGTTGCAGGCCTACGACAAACGCCAGATGAGAGTGCGATGATCTTGGGAACGTCAATTTCCGGGAGTCGGCTCTGATGGACAATAAATGTGGGAAGTCTTTGCTATCGCCTATGTCTTGTCGGCGGGAAGCGTTTTTACCCCCCTCTGCGGAACCGGTTTGTTTGGCGCAGGCGCCCTCCAACGCTCACATCGAAACGGGGACCACGACGGCACTGGGTATCGGCTACGTCCCCGATGCACATCTTGGTGCTGGCGTTGTAATCCCTGGCTATAACGTGCCGGCCCTGCCTCTGAAACCTGTGCGCGACCCCGCGCTGTCATTGATCGCCTTGAGTGGTGTCGAGCCCACTGAATCGGGCAAGGTGGAAGCTGCCTTGGTGCAACACTCCAGCAATTGCGCCGTCCCCTACACGTTGGCGGGCACTCGCGTGGGGTTCGCCGACCGCCTTGTGCGTGGTAATGATCAGGAGCCGATTGAACACAGCGCATCCTTCCTGGAAGCGTTGGGCTTCCTGCGTCAGGCCGGTGCCCAACTGGTGGCGGTGCCGGCGGAGCGAGCTGATGACACCCTGTGCTTCACCCTGCATTCGCGCAATGAAATCGATGAGCGTGTGAGCGAATATCGGCTGGATGCGCTGGTGTCCGAGAGCCATAGCGCCGCGTTCCATGCCGCGTGCTGGAGCGGCTACCCGAGCCTGGGTGAGCCGCTGGGGGACGGGGCGACGCTGTGGTTTTATGGCGCGCAGTGGTCGAAAGACTCGCTGAGGGTGCTGGTGCAGGGCTATCGCAACGCCCGTGGTCTGGCTATGGGGTAGGCAAAGCTACCAACGGCGTTGAACAATCCCACAGGTTGAAAGACCTGCGTCGCGCAGCTTCGGTGGAGCGGGGTTTTTAGACTGGTGTACGGATCAAGGTTGGTCCTTCATCATTTCTTACCCCTCCGGGAGGTGCTTCATGTTGGGTATTGGTTATGGCGTGGGGGTGTTTGTCAACCAGGTGCAGCGGTTGCTGCCTGTGCAGCCTTCACCGGGGGCTTCAGCGCCGGTTCCCCCGGGAACGGAATACGCCAGTGTTCGCGAACTCGGCGAGCAAATGGCCCGGCCGGGTGGATTCACTTCGGTCGATCTGGTCAGTTACCTGCAAGAGCGCATTCGTAAGCTGGACCCGCAATTAAGCTCGATCATTGAACTGAACCCCGAGGCCTTGCAGATTGCCCGCGAGCTCGATCTGGAGCGCGCCAATGGCAAGGTGCGTGGCCCGCTGCATGGCATTCCGGTGTTACTCAAGGACACTATCGAGACGGGGGATACCCAGCAAACCAGTGCCGGCGCCTTTGGCTTGGTGGGCAGTGCGGCGCCCAAGGATGCCTTCATCGTCGAGCGTCTGCGCGAGCAGGGTGCCGTGATCCTGGGTAAAACCAACTTGACTGAACTGGCGGGCTTTCGCGGTGGTCCCGATGGTTCGAGTGTGCGGGGCGGGCAGACGCGTAACCCGCATCAAGCGGGCGCAGAGGTGGGCGGTTCAAGTTCTGGGTCGGCCGCCGCGGTCGCCGCAGGCTTCGCGCCCTTGGCGGTGGGCACCGAGACCAATGGCTCGATCATCGTGCCGGCGGCGTTCAACGGGGTGGTTGGTTTCAAGCCTGGCGTGGGTTTGCTGAGCCGCAGCGGCATCATTCCAGCCAGCCATCGACAGGACACGCCAGGTCCGATGACGCGCTCGGTGTTCGATGCTGCGTTGATGCTTAACGCGATGTCGGGCCGCGACCCTCTTGATCCCGCGAGTGTGGACGCCCCCCACGGGATTGATTACACCGCGTTGCTCAAGCCCGGTGCCCTGCAGGACAAGCGTATCGGTTATCCCGTGACTTTTTCCGCGAATGGCGAAAGCCTGCCGGTGGACAACAGCCCGCAATTTCGCCAAACCCTTGAAGTGCTTCGTGCGCAAGGCGCGGTGCTGGTGCCGGTCGATATGCGCTTGGCCGACGCTTCACGCTATGGCGAACTCTTGTACGCCGACGTGAAGGACGAGTTGAACGACTACCTGGCCAAGCGCGAGGGCTTGCCGGTCAAGTCGGTATCCGAGTTGATCGCGTTCAACGAAAAACGCGATGGCACCGACACCGATCACCAACCGACACTCAAGGAGATCGACGCGTCCACCCTCACCGCCGACGAGCGCCAGCCGCTATGGGACGCAATGATCGAGGATTTTCGTGGCACGGTGGATGAACTGATCGAGCGGGAAAACCTCGACGCCATGGTGTCGGACTTTGATACGAACAGCTACTTTGCGGTTGCGGTGGCCGGCTACCCAGGGATCAGCGTGCCGTCCGGGAAGAATGAGGACGGTGTGCCGACCAGTGCATATTTCTTCGGCGCCCGTGGGTCTGAACCCACACTGCTTGCAGTGGGCCATGGCTATGAGCAGGCAGCAAAGAAGGTCGCCAAGCCCAGCCTTTAAGCCGTCAGGCAATGTTCACACCCTGGCGTAGCCAACGCCGGGGTTCACACTCAGTGCCATCGCGTTACTGCGCCTGCGGGGTGGGTGAATCAACTGACGCCGCTGTTGAACCCATCAATCGAGACAGGATGTTTTGTGCAGCAGGTTCCGCGCAGGGGGCATTCAACTTGCGCGCACGCATCCCCCAGCCAGGCGCAAACCCTGGGAAAAACACCAACCCTTCGGCCTCCAGGCGGAACGCCAGGGTCAGGCGCACGTCGTCTTCCACGGCGCCCTGGGTTTCAAACCGTTGAATCGCATCCACCGTCACCCCGGCCTGGCGCGACAACTCTTCGCGGCTCCAGCCGAGCATGACGCGGGCCTGCACGCTGTGCTTGGCGGTGAATTGATGCAGGACGATCTGCTGTTCTACGAAAGAGTTCATTGCCAGAGAGGACATGGGGTGTCTCCAGGGTTCGACGGGGAGGGCAAACTATACTGTGTTTTTGTACAGTTGTTTTGACCGCTCATCAACTGGAATTTTCTCCAGCGCCGACACCGTTCTATTTTGAGGCTTGCACGATGGTATTCGTGTTCGAGGTCGAGTACGGTCTCGGCTAACTCGCCTGCGCCGCCGGCACTTCGCGAATAATCAAATGATCCAGATTCTCGATATCCGCACTGAACACCCCGAACGTCTGCTCGGGGTTTTTCTTGCTCGGTACTTGCTTCAACTGCGGCGTCACCCCGTAAAAGAAGCAATATAACGGCCGTTCGCTGCTGGCTGCAGCTTTGATCTGCTCGAGGAACGCTGTGCGCTTGCGGTAACTCTCGATGAGTTTTTTGCTCAGGTAGACGTTGACCGAGTAGGGCTTCTTGTCGAGCCATACCTTCTTTTCGAAGTCGATGCGAAAGCTGCTGGTGTAGTCCTTGATCGCTTTGATCCGGCCCCAGTAGATCAGGCCGTGGTTGTCCTGCAGGTACTCGATCTTCTTGAAAAACGTCCAGTACGTCGCGGTATGCTCGCCGATCTTCAAGGGCATCGCCTTGAGCTTGTCCTTGTCGTCGAGGTTCGACACATAGCATTCCACCGGGTGGGCGAACACGCTGGTTTTATCCGGGGTAGTGTCGTTGGAACCGACAGACACGCTGGTGCGAGTTGAAGGGGAATTCGCCGGGTCTTGTGGCGCTTGCCCTTCAGTGCCCGCCAGCGGGGGGGGGCGCGGGTAGGTGCGCCGGCTCAGGACAAATTCCGATGGGAAGTGTTCCTCGCGCTCGTCCTCACTGTCGCCTGTGGCAGGCTTGTGGCTGCTGGCGTAACGGCAACCCTCGATGTGCCGGGTGCCTGGGGTGTTTTTGAAATGCGGGGTGCGCCGGTAATTGACATTTTTCGCGTTGAACGTGCTCAGCACATTGCCTGCTTCGAAGGCCGCGCGGCATTCATCGTTGGGGCAGAGGAAACGGTCCGTGTCGGAGTCGTAGGCGTCGGTTTCGTCGAAATTCAACTCTCGCACGTCGTAGATCGACAGCTTGTCGTCGAGACTCAGGCTGTAGGCCGTGTCGAATTTCATGGGCTCGGGTCCGTGAGAGGTTTGGCTATTGATAGCCGGATATTACGCAGATGTCGCTAGGAAACCGCAACCCGGCGCACATCCCCGCGAGGCTGCGATGGCATCCCCCGCCGCCCGCATCAGCGCTGCAACCTGGCCTGCTGCTTCTTCCCATGAAAATGCCGAAAATGCGCGTCCTGCGCCGCCGCCAGCAACTCCCGATCCCCGCGCGTATCGCCCCAGGCCCTGAGCCGATACTCCCCCAGGTCGCCATACACCGCTTCAAGCCGCAGCACCTTGTTCTCGCACCGGCAGTTGTTCCCGGTGAGCTTGCCGGTCAACACGCCGTCGACCACCTCAAGCTCGGTCCCGATCAACTTGATCCCGAGCCGATCGGCAAACGGTTGCAACACCAACGCCGGCGACGCCGAACACAACGTCACCACCGCCCCCGAGCCCAGCTCCTGCTCCACCGACAACACCCCCGCCGGCCGCATCAACCGCGCCCAACTGCGCTGGCAGTACTCCTCGGCCTTCTGTTGCACCCACGCCTTCTCCACCCCGGTCATAAAGGTGCGGATCAACTGCGCCTTCAACTCGTCGCGGCTGATCTGCCGCACCAGAAACCGCAGCCCGGGCACCGCCAGCTTGACCATCCGGCCATAGAACTCGCCGGGGCCAAAGGCAAACTTGAGGAACGGCACGAAACTGTCGTGATGGGTCAGGGTGCCGTCGAAATCAAAGACGGAAAGTACTTTGGCATCCACGGGGCCGGCTTCGAGCATGTCTGGGGTCACGGGTGGTCCTTGATCAGGTGGAGCGGGTTCATAGCGTTCTGACTGGCGCCTGCCTGTCGGGTTCAGGTTAATGGTTCTGTCCGATCACGGCGGGTCAGGGCCTGCGCTCTGTATTTCTGCGTGAGGGAATTTCACCCTTTCATGGCCGTAGGAGTTTACTACTCCAGAGCCTGGATTGGGATTTCTGAGACTCCAGCGAGCCAATTCTTGAGTGAACGCAGACAGTTCGGACGACTGATTACGTTCGCAGTTACACACGAATGGGGCCGGGTACAAAGGCTGCTGATGCGGGCGGATCGTTAAACTGCGCGAATTTCCGATACTGGGGTTCAGACCGGATTTGATAGCGGATTATCCTTTTATCAGCGATATCGCCATTTTCTGCATTTATCCATGCACGTGCTTTTCCTGTGGAAAAGGAGTTGAGAGGGTGGTTTTGAACGGTTCGTCTGGGTATCACCGGACGAACCGTCGACAGGGATTTAAAGCATACTTTATTCAAATATAAAAAAGCCCTGAGCTGCTCAGGGCTTTTTAAGGGCGATGATGTCCGCCTATTCATCCGTGCGGCGCGGGGTATCTACGAGGTAGACTTCTTGCTTCCAGACAAACGCTGATCATTAAGCAAGACGGGATGCCCGACCGCTTACACTCCAGCCCATCCGCCAAACGATAACTCTAGCAGCAACCGCACTGTGCGGGCACCAGGAACCCTTGCGGATATACACACCAGTCGCCGTGGCTAACCCCACGGCGGAACCGGTATCTCGCCTGCATGCCCGCGTAAGCGTCGGACAGACAGAGGTAAGTGGCACCGGGGGGACACTAACCATATAGCTAAAAAGCCATTGGCCCAACAGGTTCGCTGGGCCAATGGTTTGTTTGACAAGTGATGCTTTTGGGGGGGGCGGCCTTACACGTCCTGGAGTGATATCACTGCTACTCCGACCACGATCACGATGATCGAGAAAAATTTTCTTACTACGCCTCCCGGTGCAATATCCTCGGCGATAAATTTTGGAAACAGCTTCGTTGCCAGGAACCCAAAAGCCAAAACGAATAGCGGGTGGATACTGACGACTACCGAAACCAAGGCTGCACCTCCTCCCGCAGCCAGAGCGGCCATGAAGAACACATAGCCCCCAACATCAAAGATGTTCGTCACCCCAAAAATGCCAAATTGCTTATAATTCAAGACTTTCAGATCATCAATAATGAGCTTTCTCCACGTTGGTACCAATAAAAGAAACATCCCACCAAGGGCATAGCCGGCAAAGTTAAAAATCAGTACCGAGTCCAAGCTTTTGACTTGCAATATCTCGTCTGAAATCACGGTTGAAACGGCCCCAAAAAAAGCAGAAATCAACAAGACCACTACGTGTCTGGGATGGCCCAGCCCTCTAATCGTTCGCCTAGACATGCAGAGTATTAGAATGCCAACGACTATCAAAGCAAAGCCAGTCACTTGCCAAGATGTCGGGATAGCATGAAAAATCAACACTGATGCTGCCAATACAAATATTGGTTCAGATTGGTGGATCGGAATCACAACCGATACATCCATATCCTCCAAGGAGTAGCTGTAAGCAAAGTATTGCAAAAATATTGCGAGGCCAGAGCAGATATTTATTGCAACCATATATAAGTCTAGATCAGCAGGCTGAAAATAGGCATAAATGGCCGCCGCAAAAAAAATATTACCGATGCTCAGCAAGAAAATGAACGAAATGCAATTGGAGGTAATATTATTGATGGCGAACTTATCAACAATATTTGAAAGGCTCCAAAACAGCGGCGCCAAAAGGGCAAAATATAACCAGGTCATTGCTCTCTCCCGAGAACCTCAAGAATCGTGTTTTTGCTATCGATCAATAGCTCATTCGAGAAATCATCAGTATCGTGATCAAAAATAAACGTATTGTTATACCCGAAGCCATCAGAAATTTCGAAGCTGACTATTTTGTCAAGAAGTTCTGGAATCTCTTCAAATCGGCATAAGTGGTTTTTCTTCAAAAGTTTCATTGCATTTCCGTAGTGCGCCGCTTCATCTTTAGCAGCATTACGAATCCATACGGACAGACAATTAGGCCCAAGACTATCAAAAAGTTTAAAGTCCTGTTTATACGCCCGAGTGCTGGTAACCTCATCAAATGCAATGGATACCAATATGGTGAACTCATCAACCATGAACGATGAAATCAATTCAAATTCCGGCTGTCTGGACTTGATCTCTTTATCGATATCTTCTTCTCTGAATCCATATAAAACACTATTAATCTTTCGAAGGCCTCTGTAGTGATTCTGTTCATCCAGATGCCAGAGACATACGAACTCCAAAAAATCATCGCTTAAGTCCAAATCACTTCGATTCATAAGGTATATTAAGAAGTGCTTAGAGTCGAACTCAGAACTCATGTCATGCCAGAAGTGTTCTTGTCGTGATTTAATGACCTCCCTGGAGCCGGTGATGCTTTCAGGGGTCAAATGTTTGAGTAAATCAACTGAAGACCAGTCATAACTTTTTAAACCGATAGACGATTTCAAATAGCTCACGATTGCGCTCCCTGCAATTATTCCATGAAATTCTCAAACTGCCACTTATCTGATGAAGCGATGGAAAATAGACCTTTATCTTCTTCTACTGGACTCCAATCGGTGTACTCCCCCAGCATTTCACCTAGGTAGGGCCTTGCATTGTCGAGAACGAACCTAAAATCCATTTCTTCTGCCTCAACGATCCCGCAACAAGGATTGGCAATTGCCCATTTCATACCTGAAATCACGCCGGCCACGACTTGCAAGGAGGTAGCGGAACTTTCAGGGTTGAGCTTTTGAGCAACCGAGTTCTCTAGATAAGAACCGAACCAATATGCATTTTTCTCATGCCCCATCAGAAGCACGCCAAGATAATCCCCTCCCGAGGTGATATCTCGTCCCTGCAAAATTCTCTTTTGTGGCTGTGAATGCCATGAGCAGCCACTTAGTTCGTGGATGGAAAGTATAGCGTCACTGCAAGGATGGTAAGCGTAGTTGACCGTAGGCCGATAAGTGACCTGTTCACCTTCAAAGCAGGTTAGATAGTCCGAAAGAGAAACTGCTTCATTGTGTGTGATCAAAAAACCTAAGCAAGGGCCAAAAGCAGGAGTCCACGTTTTCAATCTGACCGAGGCTCCCGGACGATTCAAGTAGATCGCGCTATTGCGGCCTGTCGTATGCCGCTGCCCCTCTGGCGGCAAACGAAGTTCATGAGTCCCCCAGCCTAACTCAGCAGGCTGGCAACCTTCGCCAATAAATCCATCAATCGACCAAGTATTAACAAACTCGCCAGGCCGCTTAGGCAGTTTTGCAACCTGGGTATCATGCTCCGCAATATGAATTGTTTTCACACCCAGATCTGCAGACAGCTTCGCCCACTGCTGGCGAGTTTGCGGGATAGGCTGGCTTATCCCGTAAATATCATCACGAATGTTCAGAAGAGCCTGCTTTGCGAAATGGGACACCAGACCCGGATTCGCGCCGTGCGCTACGATAGCGGTAGGGCCATTTTGGCATTCAGCCTTCAATGCCAGCATCGCTTCCCTGAGGGCGTAGTTGGTGCGATCTGCAGGCTCTGCATCTGCATTTACATAATGGCCGGCCCATGGCTCAATGCATGTATCAATATATCTTGCCCCTTTCTTCTGGCAAAATGAAACCAGATCGACACTTGAGACATCAACAGACAAGTTTATTAAAAAAGAGTCGGAATCGAGTTCGCTCAGCAAATAGTCAAGGTTTTCCTTAGTGACACTCGTCGTCACCCACACCACAGGACAATCGAAATCTGCGCTGAGCTTCTTGACCCCATATGGATCTATTACCTTAAGGCATTTAATCTCTCCCTCGAACTCGCTGAGCAAGTTCGGCATAAGCGCAGACGCAATGGTTCCGTAGCCAATCAACACAACGTTCATAAACTTTCTTCCTTGATAGTGTATACGAGCGGGCAGGAATATATCTCGGCATCCAGGCTAAAAGCTGGTTGCTAAGTGTATTTTTGCGGAGAGCTTAGTGGGGCAAGCGCGGAAAACACTTACCTACAGGTGTACCTGTAATTAAGCGATGTGTAGGGGGGGCGACGCAAGAGAGAGCTAATCATGGCATTTCCTTATGCTTTTTAATTATGACTAAGCTAAGTCTTCTCAACACATGCATCACGTGCTTCGAATTGCGGCAGCGCTGAAATCCTTGTGTCGACAAAATATTTCTAACCAAATTTTTTTCGTGAGTCAACACCGAAATTACGACAGCGGCGATACCGCCTGGTTACCCAAACATATGTAAGAAAAAAATCCCGATGGATCAGGCGGTTATAGCTCGCTGCGACGGAACATTACGCAGAACCTACTTTGCTGATAAGGGTATTTGAGAGGCATGCCCTCTATATCCCACGAGCGCCCAATCTGACCGTTCGGGTAGCTGGCTAGATCAACCGTCAGCCGGAACGACTCGGAAAGCGCTTCTGCTCGAGCTGGCGCCAGTCCACCGTTGAATTGATGTCGCCGCACCACACCTGATTGGGGCCGGGACATTCAACTCCCGATTCAAGAGTTCGGGATATCCAACTGTTCAACCGTCGCTCGTTTACAGGCATGAGAACCTGGCTGTTTTCTGACGAGATCAAGTTCACGCATTAAGTTGCGCACTTTGAATCGACTGTATTGCTTACCATTGTCACGCATCTACGAGAGAATGCTACGGCTGCCGGCAGCGCAGCGACTTTGTGAAAAAACTCGCTCACCCGGCTGCGCAATCGAAGCCGTTCAACATTAGGCGTTCGGCGTTCACTCAAAGCTCGTGATCTTCTGACATCAAGAGCGCGGTAGCTTTTTTAATATCGATTTTCCCGTTCAAGGCGGGCGATCCGGGCCTCAAGGGCCTGAATTTTTTGCTGTTCCGGGGGCAGCGCTTTGCTTGGCGGGGTGACACCTTGGCGTTCTGTCTGAACCTGGTCAACCCAACGGCGCAGGGCCGACTCACCGACGCCAAGTGAACGACTGGCCTCGATGTCGCTGTAAAATGCAAACACTCCACCTGGCTCGCTCTGACTTCGTGTCAATATGCTGGTGTTACCATTCCGACCAGAGGCCTGCAGATAGTTGATGCAACTTAATCCGGAGTCGGCGCTGCGTTGCGGCTATTTCTATTAGATCCCTATCGCAATCCGAAAGCCTGAAAAAATCAGGCTTTGCCAAATCGGAAGTTAAAGTGTCAAGTCATCGCGACAAGTGGGGTTCAGGAATCAATCCCAGCTCAACGCACCGCCAGTCTGATACTCGATCACACGGGTCTCGAAGAAGTTCTTCTCTTTCTTCAAATCCATAATCTCGCTCATCCACGGGAACGGGTTGGTCGTCCCTGGATACTCTTCCTTCAAGCCAATCTGCGACAGACGACGATTAGCGATGAACTTGAGGTAGTCCTCCATCATCGCCGCATTCATGCCGAGTACACCGCGTGGCATGGTGTCGCGTGCGTATTCGATCTCCAGTTGCGTCCCTTGCAGGATCATCTGGGTCGCTTCTTCTTTCATCTCGGCGTCCCACAGGTGTGGGTTTTCGATTTTGATCTGGTTGATCACGTCGATCCCGAAGTTCAGGTGCATCGACTCATCGCGCAGGATGTACTGGAACTGCTCGGCCACGCCGGTCATTTTGTTGCGGCGGCCCATGGACAGGATCTGGGTGAAGCCGCAGTAGAAGAAGATGCCTTCGAGGACGCAGTAGTAGGCGACCAGGTTGCGCAGCAGTTCTTTGTCGGTATCGACGGTGCCGGTTTCGAATTTCGGATCGGAGATGGAGCGCGTGTATTTGAGGCCCCAGGCGGCTTTTTTCGCGACCGATGGGATCTCGTGGTACATGTTGAAGATTTCGCCTTCATCCATCGCCAGCGATTCGATGCAGTACTGGTAGGCGTGGGTGTGGATCGCTTCTTCGAAGGCCTGGCGCAGGATGTACTGGCGGCACTCCGGGTTGGTGATCAGGCGGTACACGGCCAGGACCAGGTTGTTGGCGACCAGCGAGTCGGCGGTGGAGAAGAAGCCGAGGTTGCGCATGACGATGCGGCGTTCGTCGTCGGTCAGGCCATCGGGGTCTTTCCACAGGGCGATGTCGGCGGTCATGTTGACCTCTTGCGGCATCCAGTGGTTGGCGCAGCCGTCGAGGTATTTCTGCCAGGCCCAGTCGTACTTGAAGGGCACGAGTTGGTTGAGGTCGGCGCGGCAGTTGATCATGCGCTTTTCGTCAACGGCGACACGGGCGGAGGCGCCTTCGAGCTCGGCGAGGCCTTCGGCGATGTCGAGTTTGTCGAGAGCGGCCTTGGCGCGGATGATCGCGGCGGAGTCGTTGGCGGTGACGGCGCGGGCTTCGATGGCAGCGGCGGCGCCGGCACCGTCGAGGCGGTCCATGTTGGCTTCGGTGGCGTGGCCGGCGTTGGCGCCTTTGGTGGCTACTTCGCCGTCTTCTTCTTTGTCGAATTCGTCCCAGCTCAGCATGACGTGTCGTCTCCTGCGTGAGGGCTCAAAGGTGCCCGTGTGAAACCGGATGGTTGGGGGTTCACACGGCCCTCGGGCCGCGGTGGATCTTAAGGAATCGTTTGTTGCAACAGCTAGCGCAGGCATTAAACGCAATGGGGTAACGGGTGCTCTGCGTGAGGCTGAGGGGCGGAGCGATAGATGCATGCTCCTGCGGAGGCCTCAGGTCTGGCTCTTCATCCCCATGTAAAGGGATATTGCAGGCCCGATTTACCCGCGCATTATAGGGAAAAAATCGGCTTTGTGTTGCTGCGCATGCGCTTGGACCGCAGACAAAAAGCCTGGTATTTGAGCCAGCGTGAGGGTTTACAGGGGTTTGGTGCAGGAGGATTTTTTTGACGGACGGTGGGCTATTTATAGCGAGGGGCAAACGAGGGGGTTTTGAGAGGAGGGAAGGTGTGGTGGGTGTGAGGCCGGTTCTTGGCCGCAAGAGCAATTTCTTGCGGCAAATAAGATCACCGTCAGTGTGAGCTAACGAAGTTGTTACCCGTTAGAGCAACCGTTACCCATCACGTGATAGTTAAGAATGTGGCGCTGACCTTTGGAATCTTCATATTCCATTTTTGCCGGGACTACTTCACATACATCTGGAATGCTGCTCATGGACACTACTTTGGCGATGTCCAAGTGAGTGCTGTAGGTATAGTCCTCAACAATCGGGGCTTTCTGGCCGGCTACGTCAGTCGGGGCTTCCTCGGCCAGAGCGGCGGTGGCGCACAAGCTGCTGAGGGCCATAACTAATAAAGCTTTCATTTCTCTATTTACCTTCTTTAGGGCGAAAGGGGCCACGGGGCCTTTTGGAGGCCACGTGTGTAACTTAGGGTTGTTTAGTTCGGATTAACGTGCCTTCGTGGGGGCTGTTACGGTGTTAATCAGGTTGCCTTGTTGGCGAAATCGATTTTAGGCCTGCGGGTTATATTCATATACCCGTGCTTTTGATAAACACTATTGGTGGTTTTTGTAACAATCCCTCGCTGAAGGTTTTTTACGTGCCCGCCAGGCGTTGCAGGCTGCGGGCCAGAGGGGTAAAAGGGATATCAGGGCAATTTGTAGGGTCTTGTTACTACCATCGTCGAATGGTTCTATAGGCTCACCCCGGCTACAACTGGGGTCATACAAAAACAACTATATCACCGAGGTAAGAAAGATGAGTGCGGCTTCCCTGTACCCCGTTCGCCCCGAAACAGTAGCCAATACGCTGACTGACGAGGCGACCTACAAGGCCATGTACCAGCAGTCGGTGGTCAATCCCGATGGTTTCTGGCGTGAGCAAGCCAAGCGTCTGGACTGGATCAAACCTTTCACCACGGTAAAGCAGACATCTTTCGACGATCACCATGTCGACATCAAGTGGTTTGCCGATGGCACCCTGAACGTTTCCTACAACTGCCTGGACCGTCACCTCGCCGAGCGCGGCGACCAGGCGGCGATCATCTGGGAGGGCGATGACCCTGCCGAAAGCCGCACCATCACCTATCGCGAGTTGCACGAACAAGTCTGCAAACTCGCCAACGCCCTGCGTGGCCAGGACATACACCGCGGCGACGTGGTGACTATTTATATGCCGATGATCCCCGAAGCTGCGGTCGCCATGCTGGCCTGTGCCCGCATCGGTGCGATCCACTCGGTGGTGTTTGGCGGTTTCTCGCCGGAGGCCTTGGCCGGTCGCATCATCGACTGTAAGTCGAAAGTGGTGATCACCGCCGACGAAGGTGTGCGCGCCGGTAAGAAGATTCCGTTGAAGGCCAACGTCGACGACGCTCTGACCAACCCGGAAACCAACAGCGTCCAGAAAGTCATCGTGTGCAAGCGCACCAGTGGCAGCATCAAGTGGAACCAGCATCGCGACATCTGGTACGAAGACCTGATGAAAGTGGCGGGCACCGTGTGCGCGCCGAAAGAGATGGGCGCCGAAGAAGCGCTGTTCATCCTTTATACCTCCGGCTCCACCGGCAAGCCTAAAGGCGTGCAGCACACCACTGGCGGCTACTTGCTGTACGCGGCCCTGACCCATGAGCGCGTATTCGACTACCGTCCGGGCGAAATCTTCTGGTGTACCGCTGACGTCGGCTGGATCACCGGCCACACCTATATCGTCTACGGGCCACTGGCCAATGGCGCGACCACGCTGATGTTCGAAGGCGTGCCTAACTACCCGGACATCACTCGGGTGGGCAAGATCGTCGACAAGCACAAGGTCAATGTTCTCTACACCGCGCCGACGGCGATCCGCGCGATGATGGCTTCCGGCACCGCCGCCTGCGAAGGGGTTGATGGCAGCAGCTTGCGCCTACTGGGTTCGGTGGGTGAGCCGATCAACCCGGAAGCGTGGGACTGGTACTACAAGAACGTCGGCCAATCCCGTTGCCCGATCGTCGATACCTGGTGGCAGACCGAGACCGGTGCCACCCTGATGAGCCCGCTGCCGGGTGCTCATGCGCTCAAGCCGGGTTCGGCGGCACGGCCGTTCTTCGGCGTGGTGCCAGCGTTGGTGGACAACCTGGGCAACATCATCGAAGGCGCTGCCGAAGGCAACCTGGTGATTCTCGATTCGTGGCCAGGCCAGGCTCGTACCCTGTACGGCGACCATGACCGTTTCGTCGATACCTACTTCAAGACGTTCCGTGGCATGTACTTCACCGGTGACGGCGCCCGTCGCGATGAAGATGGCTACTGGTGGATCACTGGTCGTGTGGATGACGTGTTGAACGTGTCCGGCCACCGTATGGGCACCGCCGAGATCGAAAGTGCCATGGTCGCCCACCCTAAAGTCGCGGAAGCGGCGGTGGTGGGTGTGCCGCACGACATCAAGGGCCAGGGCATCTATGTCTATGTCACCCTGAAAAACGGCGAAGAGCCGACCGAAGCGCTGCGCCTGGAGCTGAAGAACTGGGTGCGTAAGGAAATCGGACCGATTGCCTCGCCGGATGTGATCCAGTGGGCACCGGGCTTGCCGAAGACGCGGTCGGGGAAAATCATGCGGCGGATTCTGCGCAAGATTGCCACGGCTGAGTACGATGGCTTGGGCGATATCTCCACCCTGGCCGACCCGAGTGTGGTGGCGCATTTGATTGAAACGCACAAGACCATGAACGCCGCATAAGGCGGGTTGGTGGGACAGAGCCCCATTCGGCGTGAGCCGGGTGGGGCTTTTTTGTGGTCTCTCAAAACCACTGAAGATCCCACATGGGTCTACACAACCTGCAGTCCAATAAATATCGGTTTATCGCAGAGGACGTTTCTGAATGTTACCGATAGGCGCAAATGTGTAACCCTTCGCCCTAACATGAGGCAAAGTGCTACGGGCTTGCCCCGAAAAGCCGTGTTTTAGACGCCCCGGGATATTAGATTAAACGCCAGACTTGCCGTGCTAGAAGGGTTTGCGAATAATAGGCCCGCTATTTGCAGTATCAACAGGTTTAATATCTTTTGTCTCTGCATAAAAAACAGGGGCTGTCAATGTGCTGGAACTGCTTTCTCAGTGCTTCTGTAAATTGTTGTCGCATTGAGGAAATATCGGCTTCCGGCCTGTCGTTAGAATGCCCATCACTCGCTCGTCGTCGCCGCTGTTGAATCGGCGTAGGACGCAGCACCGCTATTCGGTTTCACTCAGTCGCATCGTGGGCCATGGCTCATACTGCTGTTTTGCCCTATACCGATGGAGTCCCAAGATGAAGAAACTCGTGCTGTTGGGCGCCCTGGCGCTGTCCGTGCTGTCCATGCAGGCTTTCGCTGAAGGCAAGCCTCTGAAAATTGGTATCGAAGCGGCTTACCCTCCGTTTGCCTCGAAGGCGCCGGATGGCAGTATCGTCGGTTTTGACTACGACATCGGCAACGCTCTGTGCGAAGAGATGAAGGTCAAGTGTACCTGGGTCGAGCAAGAGTTCGACGGCCTGATCCCCGCGCTGAAAGTGCGCAAGATCGACGCGATCCTGTCGTCCATGTCCATCACTGACGACCGCAAGAAGTCTGTGGACTTCACCAACCGCTACTACCTGACCCCGGCGCGCCTGGTGTTGAAGGAAGGCACGACCGTCAGCGACAGCCTGGATGAGTTGAAAGGCAAGAAGATCGGCGTGCAGCGCGGTTCGATCCACGACCGTTTTGCCAAGGAAGTACTGGCGCCTAAAGGTGCCACGGTGGTTCCTTACAGCTCGCAGAACGAAATCTACCTGGACGTGGAAGCCGGTCGCCTCGACGGCACCGTGGCTGACGCCACCCTGTTGCAGGAAGGTTTCCTCGATACGCCCGCCGGTAAAGGCTACGCGTTCACCGGCCCAGCCTTTACCGATAGCAAATACTTCGGCGATGGCATCGGTATCGCGGTACGTAAAGGCGACAAGGAAAATCTGGACCGCATCAACGCTGCGATCACTGCGATCCGTGCCAACGGCAAGTACAAGGCAATCCAGGACAAGTACTTCAACTTCGATATTTACGGCCCAGACGCCAAGTAAATCGTCGCAGCGGTCTGTCCAGAATGGCGCAAGCAACAGAATTCCTGAGGTTTGCGCCATTTTTTCATCCCCCTTTTCGAGGACCTGAATCATGTTGAAAGGCTACGGGGCCGTCATCCTCGATGGCGCATGGTTGACGCTTCAGCTCGCCTTGTCGTCCATGGCCTTGGCCATTGTTCTGGGTCTGATCGGGGTCGCGTTACGCCTGTCGCCGGTGCGCTGGTTGGCCTGGCTGGGTGACTTGTACTCCACGGTGATCCGTGGGATTCCCGACCTGGTGCTGATCCTGCTGATTTTCTACGGTGGTCAGGACCTGCTCAACCGCGTCGCGCCGATGCTTGGCTATGACGACTATATCGACTTGAACCCCTTGGCCGCCGGTATCGGCACCCTGGGTTTCATCTTTGGTGCCTACCTCTCGGAAACTTTCCGTGGCGCCTTCATGGCCATCCCCAAGGGCCAGGCTGAAGCCGGCCTGGCGTATGGCATGAGCCCTTTTCAGGTGTTTTTCCGGGTGATGGTGCCGCAGATGATTCGGCTGGCGATCCCCGGTTTCACCAACAACTGGCTGGTACTGACCAAGGCCACCGCGCTGATTTCGGTGGTGGGCCTGCAAGACATGATGTTCAAGGCCAAGCAGGCGGCGGATGCCACCCGCGAGCCTTTTACCTTCTTCCTCGCAGTGGCGGCGATGTACCTGGTGATTACCAGCGTGTCGTTGCTGGCCTTGCGTCATCTTGAGAAGCGCTACTCGGTAGGCGTAAGGGCGGCTGATCTATGATCTTCGACTACAACGTCATCTGGGAGGCCATGCCGCTGTACCTTGGCGGCTTGCTGACCACCCTGAAATTGCTGGCCATGTCGCTGTTTTTCGGCTTGCTCGCCGCCTTGCCGCTGGGCTTGATGCGTGTGTCCAAGCAGCCGGTCGTCAACGGCGCGGCCTGGCTCTACACCTATGTGATCCGCGGCACGCCGATGCTGGTGCAGCTGTTCCTGATCTACTACGGCCTGGCCCAGTTCCAGGCGGTGCGCGAGAGCTTCCTGTGGCCGCTGTTGTCCAGCGCCACGTTCTGCGCGTGCCTGGCCTTTGCGATCAACACCAGCGCCTACACCGCCGAGATCATTGCCGGGAGCCTCAAGGCCACCCCCCATGGCGAGATCGAAGCGGCCAAGGCCATGGGCATGTCGCGCTACAAGCTGTACCGCCGCATCCTGCTGCCGTCGGCCTTGCGCCGTGCGCTGCCGCAGTACAGCAACGAAGTGATCATGATGCTGCAGACCACGAGCCTTGCATCCATCGTCACCCTGATCGACATCACCGGCGCCGCGCGCACGGTGAACGCCCAGTACTATTTGCCGTTCGAAGCCTATATCACCGCCGGCGCGTTCTACCTGTGCCTGACCTTTATCCTGGTGCGCCTGTTCAAGTTGGCCGAGCGCCGCTGGCTGAGCTACCTGGCTCCACGGAAGCACTGATATGGAACGTATCGATCACCTGTTGCCCTGGGGTCACCTGGGTTGCGAGCGCCAACTGAGCGTGTTCCGTTTCGGCAGCGGCGAGCGCAAGGCCTACATCCAGGCCAGCCTGCACGCCGATGAGCTGCCGGGGATGCGTGCCGCGTGGGAGCTGAAAAAGCGCCTGACTGAACTGGAACAGCAAGGCGCGCTCAACGGCGTGATCGAGCTGGTGCCGGTGGCCAACCCGATGGGCCTCGGCCAACTGCTGCAAGGCAGCCACCAGGGGCGTTTCGAGGTTGGCAGCGGCAAGAATTTCAACCGCGATTTCGTCGAGTTGAGCGAGCCGGTGATCGCGCAACTGCACGGCAAGCTCGGCGATGATCCCCACGCCAACGTGCGCGTGATCCGCCAGGCGATGCGCGATACGCTCGACGCGTTGCCCGCGCCGGCCAGCCAGTTGCAAGGCATGCAGCGCGTGCTGCTGAGCCACGCCTGCAGCGCAGACATCGTCCTCGACCTGCACTGTGACGCCGAAGCCGCGCTGCACATGTACGCGCTGCCCCAGCATTGGCCGCAGTGGCGTTCGCTGTCGGCGCATTTGAATGTGAAAGTCGGCCTGCTGGCGGAAGACTCCGGCGGCAGCTCATTCGATGAAGCCTGCTCGCTGCCCTGGCTGCGTGTGTCGCGGGCGTTCCCCGAGGCGCAGATTCCGCTGGCATGCCTGGCGACCACCCTGGAACTGGGCGGCCAAGCCGATACCGGCCGCGATGAAGCGATCTTCCACGCCGAAGGCATCCTCGCGTTCCTCGCCGAACAGGGCCTGATTCACGGTGAGTGGCCGGCGCCACGTTACGAACCCTGCGAAGGGGTGCCCTTCGAAGGCACCGAATTGCTGTTTGCGCCCCATGCCGGTGTGATCAGTTACCTGCGTAAAGCCGGTGACTGGGTGGACGCCGGCGAACCGATTTTTGAAGTGATTGACCCTCTGGAAGACCGCGTGAGCATCATCTGCGCCGGCACTTCGGGGGTGTTGTTTGCCGTTGAACGGCTACGTTATGCCCAAGCGGGTTTCTGGCTGGCCAAGGTGGCGGGGCGCGAAGCGCTGCGTCACGGGCGCTTGCTCAACGACTGACCACCTGTTTTTGTGAGAACCGACCGCATGTACAAACTTGAAGTCCAAGACCTGCATAAACGCTATGGCAGTCATGAAGTGCTCAAAGGCGTGTCCCTGGCCGCCTCGGCCGGTGATGTGATCAGCATCATCGGTTCCAGTGGTTCGGGCAAAAGTACCTTTTTGCGCTGCATCAACCTGCTGGAGCAACCCCACGCCGGCAAGATCCTGCTCAATAACGAAGAGCTCAAACTGGTGGCCAACAAGGACGGCGCCCTGCGGGCCGCCGACCCGAAACAGCTGCAACGCATGCGTTCGCGCCTGTCCATGGTGTTCCAGCATTTCAACCTGTGGTCGCACATGACCGCACTGGAAAACGTGATGGAAGCCCCGGTGCATGTACTCGGCATGTCGAAAAAAGACGCACGGGAAAAGGCCGAGCACTACCTGGCCAAAGTCGGCGTGGGCCATCGTAAGGACGCGTTCCCGGGCCATATGTCCGGTGGCGAGCAACAGCGCGTGGCGATTGCCCGCGCGCTGGCGATGGAACCGGAGGTGATGCTGTTCGACGAACCCACCTCGGCGCTGGACCCGGAGTTGGTCGGCGAAGTGCTCAAGGTCATGCAGGACCTGGCGCAGGAAGGCCGCACCATGGTGGTGGTGACCCACGAAATGGGCTTTGCCCGTGAAGTGTCCAACCAACTGGTGTTCCTGCACAAAGGCATCGTCGAAGAGCGCGGCAACCCGCGCGAAGTACTGGTCAATCCCCAGTCCGAGCGCCTTCAGCAGTTCCTCTCCGGTAGCTTGAAGTAGCCACTCCTTGTGAGCGCTGCTTTTATGTGGGAGGGGGCTTGCCCCCGATAGCTGAGTGTCAGTCAGCACATCTGATTCTGATACAGCGCAATCGGGAGCAAGTCGAATCGTCGCACCGCCCCTCCCACATTGGATGTTCATCGTTTTTGAGATTTGTGTTCATTTACGGGCTAGCATTGGCCCACGGCTTCTTTCACTGTTTTTGCTTCGGATAGCCCTCCATGACTGCCCATCGAATTGGTTTCCTGATTTGGCCCAGCACAAAAGCCCTGACGCTTGCGCTGGCTGAGGAGGCCTTGCGCGTTGCTCAGCGGGTGCATCCGGAGGTGGTCTACGAACTGTCGTTTCTGCAGGCCGAGCCGCAGGCCGAAGGCGCCTGGCAACTGCCGGGCGGGCCATGGGCCGGCAAGCTGGAAGGTTTCCAGAAGCTGTTCCTGGTGGCCGACGAACCGCCCACCGTGATCGCTTCCCCGCTCAGCGCCGCGCTCAAGCAACTGGTGCGCGCCGGTTGCGTGGTCGGCGGTTTGTCGGCCGGTGTCTACCCGCTGGCCCAGCTCGGTTTGCTCGACGGCTACCGCGCCGCCGTCCATTGGCGCTGGCAGGACGATTTTGCCGAGCGTTTCCCCAAGGTCATCGCCACCAGCCATTTGTTCGACTGGGACCGCGATCGCCTGACCGCGTGTGGCGGCATGTCGGTACTCGACCTGTTGCTGGCGGTGCTGGCCCGTGATCACGGCGCCGAGCTGGCCGGTGCGGTGTCCGAAGAACTGGTGGTGGAGCGCATCCGCGAAGGCGGCGAGCGCCAGCGCATCCCCCTGCAAAACCGCCTGGGGTCCAGCCATCCGAAGCTGACCCAGGCCGTTCTGTTGATGGAAGCCAACATCGAAGAGCCGCTGACCACTGACGAAATCGCCCAGCACGTCTGCGTGTCGCGACGACAACTGGAGCGCATCTTCAAGCAGTACCTCAATCGCGTTCCCAGCCAGTATTACCTGGAACTGCGCCTGAACAAGGCCCGCCAGATGCTGATGCAAACCAGCAAATCGATCATCCAGATCGGCCTGTCCTGCGGCTTCTCCTCGGGGCCGCATTTCTCCAGCGCCTACCGCAATTTCTTTGGCGCCACCCCTCGCGAAGACCGCAACCAGCGGCGCAGCAGCAGCCCGTTCGAGCTGTCGTCGGTGCCGTCCGAGCGCGGCTGATTGGCGGCGGGCGCGTTATTCCTCCATCGGCTCGGTCGAGTCGGGCCTGACCAGCGCAGTGCCGGTTGAATCCAGACGCGCCTCATCGACCGCCAGGTCATTGCCGGTTTGCAGGTAGTGCTGGCGCAGGTAGTTGAGGCTTGGCGCCGACCAGGGGTTGCCGCTGAAGTCCGATATGTCATCGAGGGGCGCGGCCATTTCCAGAAAGTCGGCGGGCAGTTCCTCGATCAGGTTGTCGCTCATGTCCAGGGTGCGCAGTTCAGGCAAGGCAAACACGCCGTGAGGTATTTCGCGCAGGTTGGTGTCGGGCAGGTACAGCGATTCCAGGTCGCTCAGGCGACTGACGTCCGGTGGCAGGTCCAGCGGGTTTTCGCTCAAATCCAGATACACCAGGCTCTTCATCTCGGCCAACGCACTGACACTCTGCGGCGTCAAGCGCACGGCAGCCTCGGTCAGGCTCAGGGTGGTCAACTCGGACAGCCTGAACAGTGAGGTCGGCAGCGTGCCCAGGCTGAATTTGGAAAGCGTCAGGCTACGCAGTTTCGGGAAGCACCGCAGGAACCCGTCGACCCCGGTGATGCTGCCTTCACCCTCGATTTCCAGGGACGACACGTGGTCAAACCGCGCGCGCAGTTCCGGCAGGTTGCCCAGGATGTTGGTTTCATACGCCAGCTTATGGGTGGGTTCGAGGCTGTCGTGGTCGTCGTCCAGTTCGCTTTCGCGGCGCCAGGAGTCTTCCAGGAAGGTTTTGAACGCCAGGCGGTTGAGCTGATCCTGCGCGCGCGTTTGTTCGTCCAGCGGCGCATCGAGGATCGGGTGGCGGGTCGGCACGTCCAGCATCCACAGTCGCAGGTCTTCGCACAGTGTTGTGTATTCGTCCTCCAGGCCTTTGAGGGCCGGCTCGGCCGCGTCCAGGTCGCCGGGCAATTCGAAGAAAAAGCGGTTGGCTTCGCCGTCGGTGAACGTGGGGTACAGCGCTTTGATCCGATCTCGCAGGGCGGCCGGCGCGTCGGCCTGGAAATGCCCGCCGATGTGCTGGCTGTAGTGTTTTATCTGCATCAGCGCCGCCCTCGAAAGCGGGTTGCGCGAGAGGTCGAAGGCGCCGGTGACGGTGTTGGGTAAACGGAACGCACTGGCGGGAATCTCGCTGATCAGGTTGTTGCTCAGGTTGACGTGCTGGCGCTCGACGGCGGTCAACAGGCGGTCGGGGATGGTTGTCAGGCTGGTGGCTTGCAGGTTGATGTTGGTCAGCCTGGGCAGTGAAGCGAAGTCCGGCAGCCGCCCCAGTGGGTTGTGGCTCAGGTCCAATTGCTCCAGGTGGTCCAGCATCGCCAGGGACGCGGCGCTCTCGGCTGACAGCGTGACTCGGCAGTGGGGCAGGCGCAGGGTCAACAGTTGCGGCAGGTCGAATACCGCAGCGGGGATATCGCCCAGCCCATACTGTTCGATGGACAGTTGGCTCAGTGTCGGGAACCCGCGGAAAAACAGTGACGACTGCAACGGGAACGGTTCCCCTGCGCCGAGCAGACGCAATGAAGAAACATGACTGAAGACGCTGTTGAGCGCGGGGAATTCTCCCGTGAACGGTAACGGGTTTTCCAGGGTGTACGTGGGAATGACCTGGGGGTGGCGCTCATCCAACGGGCTTTCCCGGCGCCAGCAGGCCTGCAGCGAGTGGCTGAATGCTTGGCGCCGCGCTTGCTCTTCGGGCGCCGCGGCCTGGCGCGTCCAGCTGTCGAGTCCGGCGGACAGTTGTGCGTAGTCCGCTTCCAGGCGGGCCAATTCGATCTGGCCCATTTCCAGGTTGCCCGGCAGGCCGAAGATGAAGCGGTTGACTTCGTTCTCGCTGAAGTCCGGGAACAGCGCTATGACGCGCTGGGTATCGACGTCTGACGCGTCGACTTCCCAATAGCGACCCGTGCGCTGGTAGTAGGCTTTGACCTGCTCCAGGCTCGCTCGCGACAAAGGGTTGCTGGACAGGTCGAGAGGGTTGCCGGTGTCTGCAGGCAGCTCGAACAGCGCCGCAGGCAGCTCGGTGATGCGGTTGTTGGACAGCACCGCCAGCTCCAGCGCCGCGCGGCTGAGCAGGCCGTCCGGCAACGCCGAAATGCCGGTATGGGAGAGGTCCAGGTATTGCAGCTGTGGCATGTTGGCAACACTGGGCGTGAACCCCAGCGGGTTGTTGAACAGGTCCAGGGTGTGCAGCCGGTTCATGGTCGTCAGGGCATTCAGGTCCTCGGGCGTCAGGCGGATGCCGCAGTCGCTGAGAATCAAGGCGTTGAGATGAGGCAGGGTGCTCACGGCCGGCGGCAGATGGCCGAGTTGGGCATAGCTGATGCTCAGGTAACGCAGCCGGGGAAAGTTGCCCAGGAACGCGTCGACATTCAATGCGCGCTGGTCGCCAAGCAGTTCCAGGAAGGAGATGTGTTCGAAGTTGGCGCGCAGTGCCGGCAACTCACCATGGAGCGGGAAGGGCAGCCGGAGTTTCTGACCATTGCGGGCGGGTGGGTCGAAGTGGCGGTCTGCCTCGGTTTCGCGGCGCCAGCAGCGTAGGAGTTCACGCGAGAATAGGTGGCGATTTTGCCGCACATCGACATACTCCTGGCGGCTCATATTCACCTCGCTGTGCGGGTAGCGCCCTGGCGTGGCGGCCTCCCAGGCGGCCAGGTCCTGGCCGAGCTGCAGGTACTCCTGGCGCAGCGCGGTGAGGATCGGCAAGGCCCCGCCCGGACGGCTGCCGAGGTCTTGCAGCAGTTCACCGATCTGTTCGTCGGTGTGCGCCGGAAACAGCTCGCGGGCCAACCCATGCAAATCCGGTTCGGCCGCTGGCGCTGCGGGTGCCGCTGCATAGTTGTCCAGGCCGAGCAGGCGCAGGTGCGTGCGTGTGTCGGTGGGCGGGCGGATCGCGTGGGCGCTGATCAGCGGGCGCGAGGCTTGGCGTTCCAACGCATGGCTGCGCAGCGCTTGGCGCAGGGCGGGACCTTGGCCGATGCGCAGGCCCAGGGCATCGCGCTCGGTGTCGGGCAGCGCCTGCAGGATGGCGCTGTACAGGTCGGTTTCCGCCGACAGCGGGCCCTGGCGGTCTTGCGGCGTGTAACGGCCTTCGGCGGAGCGCACCAGCACGCGTTTGATGCGCGCCTTCGGTTTGCCAACGGCATCGATCAGGTTATCGCTAGCGTCTCTGATTTCAATGCGTAGCTTTTTCCTGGCCCACCCCGGCAGGCGCTCCAGGGAATGCAAGGCCAGTCGATGGGTGCCCAGCGTGTCCGTCGAGTTCAGGTACAGCCCTTCGTAGGCCTGGGTGATCTGTGCTTCGTCGCGCAGGGTTTGAGCCAGCTGGTGCAGGCGCGGCGGGACTTTGCCTTGGTCGACTTCCTGCAGTTCCAGGCTGTTGGCGTGTTCCAGCACGGCATCGGCGGCGCTGAGCGGTAGGCCGGGCGTGTGCTCGCGCAGGACCCGCTGCCGAGGGTTGGTGGGGCTGTCGAGCCTTTGATAGCGCGCATCGAACAGTTCGCGCCGATGTGCCTGGGCCAGGCCCGCCAGCTTTTTCCTGAGTTTGAGCGCCTGATTGTGCAGGGAGGTGAGCGGGTCGCCGAAGGCTTCCCCGAGCAAGGTCTTGCGTTGCGCCTCGTCGAGGCTTTCCAGCAGGGTTTTCAGCAAGTCGCCGTTGCTGAGTTGGGCGTCGTGCAGTTGCACCACGCTGGCATTGGGTTCGCCGGGCAGCTCCCACAGGGTTCGGCCCTGAGCATCCAAAAAGCGCAACGTCTTGGTTTTTGGCCACAGGCCCAGGTTGGCGAGCAGGTGCAGTTGGGTCTGCCCATCGGCCCGTGCGTAGATCGCCGGGTCGTCGCTGTTCATTTGCTCGACGAAGTCTTGCAGGGCCTGGTCGATCTTGAACCGTTGCAGCGTATCGGTCAGCAGCGGCGGCGGTGTGTGGCGGTTGAGGTACAGGCTGCGTAGCGCGCCGTCGTCGGTGGCGCTGATGCGCTGCGCTGTCGTCAACTGATCGTTACTGAGGCCTTGGGTGTGAGGGCCTTGGCGTTTCATCAGGGTGAGGCTGTCCCAGCTCAGCGGGTTGTCCAGTTCGGTCAGCCAGGCGCCCTTGCCGTTGCTCCTCAGGGGCGGGCGGTAGGCGTTGGTGCGCGTGGGATGCTGCAGGTAGGGCTGTTGCGTGACGGGATCGGTCTGGACCACGAACGGTTGGTCCGCGAGCTTGAGGATCTGCGTGCCATTGTGGGCGTGCAGGCCCTCCGCGTTTGGGTAGGCATGCGGCGCCAGTTGCAGGTCGTGGGCGTAGGGCGTCAGGTCGGGCTTCCACAGGCGCGCCTTGCCATCGGGCAGCGTCACCGGCTTGAGCCTTTCGAAAAAACGCAGTGTTTCGGCGGGCAGCAATGCGCGCAGCGCGCCGCTGGCCAGGGGCGCTCCGGCGATGAACAGGCCCAATTGCAAGCCTTGCTCCACGAATGACAATAGGTGCTTGAAGGCTTCGCTCACGTCGCCCACGGCCCAGTCGACGATCCACTCGAAGGCATCATCGAGCATCTGGTAGGCACTGTAGCCGAGCATCAACAGGCCGACCGGGGGCACGAAGGGCGCGGCCACGAACGCGGCAATCTGCAGCAGCGTCGAGGCGATCTTGCGCACGATGTCCCAGCGTTCCCAGCGCGCTTTCTGATCGGCGCTGGCGGTGGACACGGCGAGGCTGCGGGCATCGTTGAATACCTTGCTGAGTTTGCGCTGGAACAGGTGGCTGAACAGGTCGCCGCTGATGGCGGTCGCTTGGAACGCCAGGTGCGGCTGGTCGATCGGTGTTTCGCGCCAGGACGGCAAGGGATCGCCGCGTGTATGCGGGTGCCAGCGGACGTTGGACAGCCTGCGATTGAGGTCGGCGAAGAACGGGCCGCGCTCTGCGTGATTGACGAAGCGGCTGAAGAACTGCTGGTACTCGGCGCTGCGCAGGTTGTTCCCGAGGGCGGTCATGAAGGCGACGAGCGTGGGGTACTGTTTGAGCGGGGCGTAGGGGTCGTCCGGGATGTAGGCGATGACGCCGACCGGGTGGCGGCTGCCGATGTTCTCGGCGAACAGCACGATGCCGGTGAGGGTGCTCGACATGATCGTCAGGTCATAACACAGCAGCGGGTAGCAGGTGCTGCGGCTGTCGTCGGTGTTGAGCAGGCGTTGCAGCAGCGTGAAGGACTGATCGTCGCGCAGGTCCTTTTTCATTCGCGCCATGTGTAGCGCGACGCTCAAGTCCGCCGCCTGGCTGTGCTTGAGCTTGCCTTGCAGGCGCGCGGCGGCCACCGGGTTGTTGAAGTCGAAGTACTGCTCAAGGTAGCGCTGGTATTGGCCGCCGATGTCCAGTTCGCGGCACAGCGCGGTGAACTGCGCGATGCTGATCTGCGCGTCGACGGCCCGCAGGGGCTCGAATTGCCCGCTGCTCGTGGGTGGGGTGATGAAGCCGGAGTGCGCTTCATAGTGTTCGTTGGCTTCGAAGTTGTGCAGGGCCGCCTCGAGCAGTGAGACGGTCCACGTCCTTGCGGCCCCAGTGCGCACGGGAAACCACGGGATGGTCTGCGCAATATAGAGCCGCAGATAGGTGGTCCTGACATCCAACTCGATACCGAACCGTTGCTTGAGCCGCTGTTGCAGCAGCGGCGCGCCGAAGTCTTGCGGCGATTTCAGGTTGGCCATCGCCTGGTCGACCTGGTTTTGTGCGAGCCAGGCGCTATTGACCTGGTTTTTCAGGGTGTCGTGGTCCTGGGCGGAGGCGCTTTTGTACCAGGCCGGGATGGCTGGCTGCACGTTGCTCAGTGCGGCGCGCTTGGCGGCGGAGGTGGTGGGCAGCCAGGCGGGTACGGCTTGCTCGAGGATATCCATGTGCAGGTCGCGGTAGGTCGACAGGTCTGCGAGTTGGATGGGCGGGGTGGGTTGAGTCACAGGGAAACGCCTTTGCATGATGAACAGGCGTATCAGCAAAACAACATCGGGCGGCCGACGGGGGGTAGATAGATAGCAGGCCGTCAACCAAGTTATGGCTATCCTGCTTGACCACCTGCCGCTGTGACCCGCGAGCGTTTAAACTGCGCCATTGCGATGCTATTTGTCGCATTGGCGTAAACCCGCCAAAATCGCGGGTTAGCGCTATAAGAAGTTGTCGCTTGGCGGCAAGGCCGCACTGAAAACTGTCCTTACAATCCCTGCATCGCCCGCCAGTTCCAGGCAGGCGTTCCTCTTCAGGAGACTCCGATGTCCGTTGAGCAAGCCCCGGTGCAACGTGCCGATTTCGACCAGGTCATGGTGCCCAACTACGCACCTGCCGCATTCATCCCCGTGCGCGGCGCAGGTTCGCGCGTGTGGGACCAGGCGGGTCGCGAGCTGATCGACTTTGCCGGCGGCATCGCGGTCAACGTGTTGGGCCATGCCCACCCGGTACTGGTCGGTGCCTTGACCGAACAGGCCAACAAGCTGTGGCACGTTTCCAACGTCTTCACCAATGAGCCGGCCCTGCGCCTGGCCCACAAGCTGATCGACGCCACCTTTGCCGAGCGTGTGTTCTTCTGCAACTCCGGCGCCGAAGCCAACGAGGCCGCGTTCAAGCTGGCCCGTCGCGTGGCGTTCGACCGCTTCGGCAGCGAGAAATACGAGATCATCGCGGCACTGAACAGCTTCCACGGCCGCACCCTGTTCACCGTCAACGTCGGTGGCCAGTCGAAGTACTCCGACGGTTTCGGGCCTAAGATCACCGGCATCACCCACGTGCCGTTCAACGACCTGGCCGCGCTGAAAGCCGCCGTGTCGGACAAGACCTGCGCCGTGGTGCTGGAACCGATCCAGGGCGAGGGCGGCGTACTGCCGGCCGAGTTGGCCTACCTGCAAGGCGCCCGCGAACTGTGCGACGCCCACGACGCGCTGCTGGTGTTCGACGAAGTGCAGACCGGCATGGGCCGCAGCGGCCACCTGTTCGCCTACCAGCACTACGGTGTGGTGCCGGACATCCTCACCAGCGCCAAGAGCCTGGGCGGCGGTTTCCCGATTGCCGCCATGCTCACCACGGAGGCGCTGGCCAAGCACCTGGTGGTCGGCACCCACGGCACCACCTACGGCGGCAACCCGCTGGCGTGCGCGGTGGCGGGGGCGGTGTTCGACGTGATCAACACGCCTGAAGTGCTGGCCGGCGTCAACGCCAAGCACGACCTGTTCAAGGCCCGCCTGGAACAGATCGGCAAACAATACGGGATCTTCAGCGAAGTGCGTGGCCTGGGCCTGCTGCTCGGTTGCGTGTTGAGCGACGCCTGGAAAGGCAAGGCCAAGGACGTGTTCAACGCGGCCGAGAAAGAAAACCTGATGATCCTGCAAGCCGGCCCCGACGTGGTGCGTTTCGCGCCGAGCCTGGTGGTGGAGGATGCGGACATCAATGAAGGTCTGGACCGTTTTGAGCGTGCTGTTAAAACACTGACCCAAGCCTGATACACATTTATCTGCCGGACTGGGTCAAATGTGGGAGGGGGCTTGCCCCCGATAGCAGTCTGTCAGTTGATGCATCTGGTGACTGATACACCGCTATCGGGGGCAAGTCGAATCGTCGCACCGCCCCTCCCACATTGGATATGTGTTGTTCCTGACCCGTCCGGTACTTTTTCCTATGAGTTTTTCGAGTTAAGGAGTGACACCATGCTGGTGATGCGCCCCGCGCAAATGGCTGATCTGGGCGAGGTACAGCGTCTGGCTGCGGACAGCCCGATTGGTGTCACCTCCTTGCCGGATGATGTGGAACGCCTGAGCGACAAGATCGCCGCGAGCGAAGCGTCCTTCGCCGCCGAGGTCAGTTTCAACGGTGAAGAAAGCTATTTCTTCGTGCTCGAAGACACCGAGACCGGCAAGCTCGCAGGCTGCTCGGCCATCGTCGCCTCGGCCGGCTACTCGGAACCGTTCTACAGCTTCCGTAACGAGACCTTCGTCCACGCCTCCCGCGAGTTGAAGATCCACAACAAGATCCACGTGCTTTCCCAGTGCCACGACCTCACCGGCAACAGCCTGCTCACCAGCTTCTACGTGGTGCCGGAGCTGGTTGGTTCGCCGTGGTCGGAACTCAACTCCCGTGGCCGCCTGTTGTTCGTCGCCAGCCACCCCGAGCGCTTTGCCGACTCGGTGGTGACCGAGATTGTCGGCTACAGCGACGAGCACGGTGATTCGCCGTTCTGGGACGCCATCGGGCGCAACTTTTTCGACCTCAACTACGCCGCCGCCGAGCGCCTGTGCGGGCTGAAAAGCCGCACGTTCCTCGCCGAGCTGATGCCGCACTACCCGATCTATGTGCCACTGCTGCCGGATGAAGCCCAGGAAGCGATGGGCCAGGTGCATCCGCGTGCGCAGATCACCTTCGACATCCTCATGCGCGAAGGCTTCGAGACCGATCACTACATCGACATCTTCGACGGCGGCCCGACGCTGCACGCGCGTATTTCGGGCATTCGTTCGATCGCCCAAAGCCGCGTGGTGCCAGTGAAGATCGGCGAGCGGGTCAAGGGTGTCGGTCGCCAGTACCTGGTGAGTAACGCGCAGTTGCAGGATTACCGCGCGGTGATGCTGGAACTGGACTACGCGCCCGGTAAACCGGTGATCCTGGACCTGGAAGCGGCCGAAGCCCTGGGCGTCGGTGAAGGCGCCAGCGTGCGTTTGGTTGCGGTTTAAAGCAGAGTTTTGCGGGTGGCCTGAACGGGCGGCCCGTCTGAGGAGATAGCATGATCGTTCGTCCCGTACGCAGCAGCGATTTACCGGCCCTGATTGATCTGGCGCGCAGCACCGGCACCGGCCTGACCACCTTGCCAGCCAACGAAGAACGCCTGGCCCACCGGGTTGGCTGGGCGGAAAAAACCTTCCGCGGCGAAGCCGGGCGCGGGGATGCCGACTACCTGTTCGTGCTGGAAAACGACGAAGGCCAAGTGGTGGGCATTTCCGCCATCGCTGGTGCCGTCGGTCTGCGCGAGCCCTGGTACAACTTCCGGGTCGGCCTGACTGTCAGCGCCTCCCAGGAGCTGAATATCTACCGCGAGATCCCGACGCTGTTCCTGGCCAACGACCTCACCGGCAACTCCGAACTGTGCTCGTTGTTCCTGCACGCCGATTACCGCAACGGCCTCAACGGCCGCATGCTGGCCAAGGCGCGCTTGCTGTTTATCGCGGAGTTTCCGCAGTTGTTCGGCAACAAGATCATCGCCGAGATGCGCGGTGTGTCCAACGAAGCCGGGCGTTCGCCGTTCTGGGAAAGCCTGGGCCGACACTTCTTCAAGATGGAATTCAGCCAGGCCGACTACCTCACCGGCGTGGGCAACAAAGCCTTTATCGCCGAGCTGATGCCGAAATTTCCGCTGTACAGCTGCTTCCTGTCCGAGGATGCGCGCAACGTGATCGGCAAGGTCCATCCGGACACCGAGCCGGCGTTGAGCATGCTCAAGAGCGAAGGGTTCAGCTACCAGGGCTATGTCGACATTTTCGACGCCGGCCCGGCGGTGGAATGTGAGACCAGCAAGATTCGTGCGGTGCGCGACAGCCAGTCGCTGGTACTCGCCATCGGCACGCCGGGGGACGACGCCACGCCGTTCCTGATCCATAACCGCAAGCGCGAAGAGTGCCGCATCACCGCCGCACCGGCCCGCCTGGCGGCAGGCACGCTGGTGGTCGATCCGTTGACCGCCAAACGCCTGCAACTGGTGGTGGGCGATCAAGTGCGTGCCGTACCGTTGTCTGCTGCTCGGGAGTCGAAATAATGAATTCGCTGTATATCGCAGGTAGCTGGCTGGCTGGCCAGGGTGAACTGTTCGAGTCGCGCAACCCGGTGACCCAGCACGTGCTGTGGGCCGGTAATGGCGCCAGCGCCGAGCAGGTCGAATCCGCCGTGCAGGCCGCGCGCCAGGCGTTTCCGGCGTGGGCCCGGCGTTCGCTGGAAGAGCGCATCGCCGTGCTCGAAGCCTTCGCCACTGCCTTGAAAAAACGCGCCGATGAAATCGCCCGCTGCATCGGTGAAGAAACCGGCAAGCCACTGTGGGAATCGGCCACCGAAGTCACCAGCATGGCCAACAAGATCGCGATCTCGGTGCAAAGCTACCGCGAGCGTACCGGCGAGAAGAGCGGCCCGCTGGGCGACGCCACCGCTGTGTTGCGTCACAAGCCCCACGGCGTGGTGGCGGTGTTTGGCCCTTACAACTTTCCCGGCCACCTGCCTAACGGCCATATCGTCCCGGCGTTGTTGGCGGGCAATACCGTGTTGTTCAAGCCGAGCGAGCTGACCCCGAAAGTCGCCGAGTTGACCGTGCAATGCTGGATCGAAGCGGGCCTGCCCGCAGGCGTGTTGAACCTGCTGCAAGGTGCGCGGGAAACCGGGATCGCCCTGGCGGCCAACCCGGGTATCGACGGGTTGTTCTTCACCGGCTCCAGCCGCACTGGCAACCACCTGCACCAGCAGTTCTCCGGGCGTCCGGACAAGATCCTCGCCCTGGAAATGGGCGGCAACAACCCGCTGGTGGTGGATGAAGTGGCCGACGTGGATGCGGCGGTGTACACCATCATCCAATCGGCGTTTATCTCGGCCGGCCAGCGCTGCACCTGTGCCCGTCGCTTGCTGGTGCCCGAAGGCGCCTGGGGCGATGCGTTGCTGGCGCGGCTGGTGGCGGTCAGCGCGACGATTGCCGTCGGTGCGTTCGACCAACAACCGGCGCCGTTCATGGGCTCGGTGATTTCCCTGGCGGCGGCGAAAGCCTTGATGGATGCCCAGGAATTGCTGTTGGCCAACGGCGCCGTGGCGCTGCTGGAAATGACCCAACCGCAGGATCAGGCTGCGTTGCTGACGCCGGGCATCATTGACGTCACCGAGGTGAGCGAACGTGCCGACGAAGAGCTGTTCGGCCCGCTGTTGCAGGTGATCCGCTACGCTGATTTCGCAGCGGCGATTGCCGAAGCCAACAACACCCAGTACGGCCTGGCCGCCGGTTTGTTGTCGGACTCCGAAGCGCGTTACCAGCAGTTCTGGCTGGAAAGCCGCGCCGGGATCGTCAACTGGAACAAGCAATTGACCGGCGCCGCCAGTACCGCGCCGTTCGGCGGTGTCGGGGCATCGGGCAACCATCGCGCCAGCGCCTATTACGCGGCGGATTATTGTGCGTACCCGGTGGCGTCGCTGGAGACCCCGAGCCTGGTGCTGCCAGCCACATTGACCCCAGGTGTAACGCTGGCCTAAATGTGGGAGGGGGCTTGCCCCCGATAGCAGTCTGCCAGTTGATGAATCAGGTGACTGATCCACCGCTATCGGGGGCAAGCCCCCTCCCACATTTGACCCGTGGTGTTGAAGATTGCCTATAAAAACAGATGTTCGTGGAGCCTCGCCGATGAAATCCTATGAAGTCAATTTTGACGGTCTAGTGGGGCCGACCCATAACTACGGCGGTTTGTCCTACGGCAACGTCGCGTCCCAGAGCAACAGCCAGCAGGCGTCCAACCCGAAGGAAGCGGCGTTGCAGGGCTTGCAAAAAATGAAAGCGCTGATGGACATGGGCTTTGTGCAAGGCGTGCTCGCACCGCAGGAACGTCCGGACGTAGCCACCTTGCGCAACCTCGGCTTCAGCGGCAGCGATGCCCAGGTCATCCAGCAAGCGGCCAAGCAGGCCATGCCGCTGCTGGTCGCCAGTTGCTCCGCGTCGAGCATGTGGGTGGCCAACGCCGCCACCGTCAGCCCGAGCGCCGACACGGCAGATGGCCGCGTGCATTTCACCGCCGCCAACCTCAACTGCAAATACCACCGCAGCATCGAACACCCGACCACCAGCCGCGTGCTGGGGGCGATGTTTGCCGATGCGAAACACTTCGCCCACCACGCCGCGTTGCCGGCGGTGGCGCAGTTCGGCGACGAAGGCGCGGCCAACCACACACGTTTCTGCCGTGACTATGGCGAGGCGGGCGTCGAGTTTTTCGTGTTCGGCCGCAGCGCGTTCGACACCCGTTACCCGGCGCCGCAGAAGTACCCGGCGCGCCAGACCCTCGAAGCGTCCCAAGCCGTCGCCCGCCTGCACGGCCTGAATGATGACGGCGTGGTCTTCGCCCAGCAGAACCCGGCGGTGATCGATGCCGGCGTGTTCCATAACGACGTGATCGCGGTGGGCAATGGCGAAGTGCTGTTCTATCACGAGGACGCGTTCCTCAACACCGAGCAGATGCTTGGCGAGCTGCAGGCCAAGTTGGGCAAGCTGGGCGGTAACTTCCAGTCGGTGTGTGTGCCGCGTGCCCAGGTCAGCGTCGAAGACGCCGTGCGTTCCTACCTGTTCAACAGCCAATTGCTGACCCGCGCCGACGGCTCGATGCTGCTGATCGTGCCGGAAGAGTGCCGCGCCAATACGCGCGTCTGGCAGTATCTGCAGGGCCTCACCGCTGCTGGTGGTTTGATCCGCGAGGTCAAGGTCTTCGACCTCAAGCAAAGCATGCAGAACGGCGGCGGCCCGGCGTGCCTGCGTTTGCGCGTGGCGTTGAACGAAACCGAGCTGGCGGCGGTGAACCCTGGGGTTATCATGACCGCGCCGTTGTATGAGACGCTGACCCAGTGGGTCGACAAGCACTACCGCGACAGCCTGCGCGAAAGCGATCTGGCTGACCCGCAATTGCTGGTTGAGTGCCGGACGGCATTGGATGAACTGACGCAAATCCTTAAACTGGGCGCGGTATATCCTTTCCAGATCAATTAACGCCACACGGCTGAGAGCTATTTATGAGCACCGATACCCTGCAACTGATCCTTGAAGACACCGACGGCACCCAACTGGAAACCTCCTGCACCCGCGTTGCCGTGATCTGGCAGGGCAAGGAAGTCTGGATTCAGCACGACGGCCGTGGCCAACTGCTGATCGGTGTGGATGTGGAAGAAGGCGACGCCGAGTACGCCAACCTGCTGATGCGCCCACTGGCCACCAACCTGATGAGCCTGCAACTGGAAATGGAACCGGCCGACGTTGAGGCTGATGACGACGATCACGTCCACGGCCCAGGCTGCAACCACTAAGGAAGCTGCTTATGCTCGCCCTCGGCAAACTCCTTGAACTGACGCTCGCCGGTCGTGAACCGGCGCAAAAAATTCAACTGACTGTCGACGGCGTGCAGATGCGCTGGCTCAGCGAAGGCGCGCTTGAAGTGCGCCCGCCGCAAGCGCGGGACAACGGCAGCGACGTGCTGCTGTCGTCCGGCATCCATGGCAACGAAACCGCGCCGATCGAACTGCTCGACCGCCTGTTGCATGGCATCGCCCGTGGGGAGATCAAACCCCGCACCCGTATTCTGTTCCTGTTCGGCAACCCCGAGGCCATGCGCCGCGGCGAGCGTTTCCTCGAACTGGACGTCAACCGGCTGTTCAACGGCCGTCACGAAAAAAACATCGGCCCTGAAGCCATGCGCGCCGCCGAGCTGGAACAATTGGCTCGCAGCTTCTTCAGCCTGCCTGGCCGTGCGCGCCTGCATTACGACCTGCACACCGCCATTCGCGGCTCGAAGGTCGAGCAGTTTGCGCTCTACCCGTGGAAGGACGGGCGTCAGCATTCACGCCACGAACTGGCGCGCTTGCGCGCCGCCGGTATGCAGGCGGTGCTGCTGCAGAACAAAACCTCGATCACCTTCTCCGCCTTTACTTATGAGCAACTGGACGCCGAGGCCTTCACCCTGGAATTGGGCAAGGCACGGCCGTTCGGGCAGAACCAGGGCGTGGACGTGTCGCGCCTGGAAACCCGGCTGACGCAGATCATCGAAGGCACCGAGCCGGACACCGGCAGCCTGGATGGCCTGCAGCTGTTTGCCGTGTCCCGCGAAGTCATCAAGCACAGCGATGCATTCCTGTTGCACCTGCCGGCGGACGTGGAAAACTTTTCGCCGTTGGCCCAGGGCTATCTGCTCGCCGAAGACGTCGCCAAGACCCGCTGGGTGATCGAAGAGGAGGGCGCACGCATCATCTTCCCGAACCCGAAGGTGAAGAATGGCTTGCGCGCAGGGATATTGATCGTGCCGACCACGGACGCCGGGTTGGCGTAGATCTCAACCTTAACCGGATCCAAATGTGGGAGGGGGCTTGCCCCCGATAGCGGTCTGTCAGTTAAAAATTTTCTGACTGTTACACCGCAATCGGGGGCAAGCCCCCTCCCACATTTTGTTTTGCGGTGTTGCTTAAACTGCTACCGCACGCGGCTCGCTGCGGCGGATCGCCCGCACCTTGTGCAAGGTGTCGGCGCAGGTGCGTGCCGCTTCCTGGCCCTTGTGTACGAAATGATCATGGAAAAACGCATGGTGCTCGCTGCCCGCGTGGAAGTGGTGCGGGGTCAGGGACACCGAGAACACCGGCACTTCGGTTTCCAACTGAACCTGCATCAGGCCGCTGACCACCGATTGGGCCACGAACTCGTGACGGTAGATGCCGCCGTCCACCACCAGGGCCGCGGCAACGATGCCGGCGTAACGGCCGGTCTTGGCCAGCAGCTTGGCGTGCAGGGGCATTTCAAAGGCGCCACCGACTTCGAAGAAATCGATGTCCGATTCCTGGTAACCCAGGGCGATCATTTCGCTGAGGAAGCCTTTGCGCGATTGGTCGACAATATCCTTGTGCCAGCAGGCCTGGATAAACGCGACGCGCTCGCCGTGGTGGTTTTTGCTTTTGCTATCGATTGCGGTGGGTTGCATGTTCTGACTCCTGTTTAAGAAAAAAACAGGGCGTTATGGATCGAATGGGATTTAAGGGTACGAACAGCTGGGTCATGCAAGCATGAACTCAGCGCGCGGCCCTTTGGCGCCAATCCCGTTCTCTCTTCATCCGGACTATGACCGTCGGCCCCGGGATCACACCGGGTCTGCTGACCTTGTCGCCGTCCTGCCGGAGCAGTTCGAGGCGCCAAGCGCTCGCGGGCTATGCGCATTGCGCGCAATTACCGCCGGTGGGGAATTGCACCCCGCCCTGAGAACGTTGCCGCCAGAACCCTGGCGGCGCAGAGTTTTTAACATGGTTTTTCAGAAACTGCACGATTGCCGTATCGATAACCTATATCGGTTTGTTTGATCGATATTCGATTGACGCAGCATAGGGCTTGATATTCCGTGGCTTTACCCGCAGTAATCGTCAGTACGAAAAAAAACGCCCAACCCGTCAGAGGCCAGTGTAATGACCGTGATAGACCTGCGCAGTGACACCGTGACCCAACCCACCCCCGGCATGCGCGATGCGATGGCCAGCGCCGTCAGCGGCGATGACGTGTATGGCGAAGACCCCAGCGTCAACCGCCTGGAGGCCGAACTGGCCAAGCGCCTGGGGTTCGCCGCGGCGTTGTTCGTGCCCACCGGCACCATGAGCAACCTGCTGGCGTTGATGGCCCACTGTGAGCGTGGTGAGGAATACATCGTCGGTCAGCAGGCCCACACTTATAAGTACGAAGGCGGTGGCGCGGCCGTGCTGGGTTCGATCCAGCCGCAACCGTTGGAGGTGCAGGCGGACGGTTCCCTGGACCTGGATCAGGTGCTCGAAGCGATCAAACCCGATGATTTCCACTTCGCCCGCACCCGCCTGCTGGCGTTGGAGAACACCATGCAGGGCAAGGTGTTGCCGCTGGAATACCTGGCCAGGGCGCGTGCGTTCACCCGTGAGCATGGCCTGGCCCTGCATCTGGACGGCGCGCGGCTCTACAACGCGGCGGTCAAGCTCGACGTGGATGCGCGGGAGATTGCCCGGCATTTCGATTCGGTGTCGGTGTGCCTGTCCAAGGGCCTGGGCGCGCCAATTGGCTCGGTGTTGTGCGGTTCCACGGCGTTGATCGCCAAGGCGCGGCGCCTGCGCAAGATGGTCGGCGGCGGCATGCGTCAGGCCGGTTCCCTGGCGGCGGCGGGGCTGTATGCCCTGGATCATCAGGTGCAGCGTCTGGCCGACGACCACGCCAGCGCCCAATGGCTGGGGGATGAACTGCGCAAGGCTGGGTATACGGTGGAGCCGGTGCAGACCAACATGGTCTATGTGCCGCTCGGCGACCGGGCGCAGGCCTTGAAGGTATTTGCCGCCGAGCGCGGCATCAAGTTGAGCGCCGCGCCGCGTCTGCGCATGGTCACGCACCTGGACGTGAGCCGGGCGCAGATCGAGCAAGTGGTGCAGGCATTCGTCGAGTTTTCTCGGAAATGACCGTGCAGACTGTCTAATTGACTGTTTCTATCACATAAACACGCTGTACCACCGGCAAAGGGCCGATATAATGCGGCCCTTTGCCGTCGCTCCGTCTGATGATGTTGCGCACTGGCCTTTGGCCTCAGACTCCGTGGAAGAACCTAATGAAAAGCGCAGAAATCCGTGAAGCCTTCCTTCGCTTCTTCGAAGAGCAAGGCCACACCCGTGTCGCCTCCAGCTCCTTGATCCCAGGCAATGACCCCACCCTGCTGTTCACCAACGCGGGGATGAACCAGTTCAAGGACTGCTTCCTGGGCCAGGAAAAGCGCGCCTACACCCGCGCGGTCAGCAGCCAGAAATGCGTGCGCGCCGGTGGCAAGCACAACGACCTGGAAAACGTCGGCTACACCGCCCGTCACCACACGTTTTTCGAAATGCTCGGCAACTTCAGCTTTGGCGACTATTTCAAGCAAGACGCGATCAACTTCGCCTGGACCTTCCTCACTGGCGTGCTGAAACTGCCGAAGGAAAAGCTCTGGGTCACCGTCTACGCCAGCGATGACGAAGCCTACGACATCTGGACCCAGCAAGTCGGCGTGCCGCCTGAGCGCATGGTGCGTATCGGCGACAACAAGGGCGCGCCTTACGCCTCCGACAACTTCTGGACCATGGGCGATACCGGCCCGTGCGGCCCTTGCACCGAGATTTTCTACGATCACGGCGCCGATATCTGGGGCGGCCCACCGGGTTCGCCGGAAGAAGACGGCGACCGTTACATCGAGATCTGGAACAACGTGTTCATGCAGTTCAACCGCACCGCCGATGGCGTGCTGCATCCGCTGCCGGCACCGTCGGTGGATACCGGCATGGGCCTGGAGCGGATCAGTGCGGTGATGCAGCACGTTCACTCCAACTACGAGATCGACCTGTTCCAGAGCCTGCTGGCCGCTGCGGCCAAGGCCATCGGTTGCGCCAATGAAGACCAGGCATCGCTCAAAGTGGTGGCTGACCACATCCGTTCCTGCGGTTTCCTGATTGCCGACGGCGTGCTGCCGTCGAATGAAGGCCGTGGCTACGTGCTGCGTCGTATCATCCGTCGCGCCTGCCGTCACGGTAACAAGCTGGGCGCCAACGGCAGCTTCTTCTACCAGATCGTCGCGGCGCTGGTCGCCGAGATGGGCGCAGCCTTCCCGGAACTCACCCAGAACCAGGCGCACATCGAGCGCGTGCTCAAGGCTGAAGAAGAGCAGTTCGCCAAGACCCTGGAACAGGGCCTGAAGATCCTCGAGCAAGACCTCGCCGGCCTGCAGGGCAGCGTGGTGCCGGGCGACGTGGTGTTCAAACTCTACGATACCTACGGTTTCCCGATGGACCTGACCGGCGACATCGCTCGTGAGCGCAACCTGACCCTCGACGAGGAAGGTTTCGAGCGCGAGATGGAAGCCCAGCGTGTACGCGCACGTTCCGCCAGCTCCTTCGGCATGGACTACAACAGCCTGGTCAAGGTCGACGTGGCCACCGAGTTCACTGGCTACAAGGCCACCCACGGTTCGGCCAAAGTGATCGCCCTGTATAAAGACGGCCAGTCGGTCGACGTCCTGAGTGAAGGCGATGACGGCGTGGTGGTTCTGGACCAGACGCCGTTCTACGCCGAATCCGGTGGGCAGATTGGCGACTGCGGTTTCCTCAAGGCCTCTTCCGGTCGTTTCGATGTGCGCGATACCACCAAGACCGGCGGTGCGTTCCTGCACCACGGCGTGCTGGCGTCGGGCAGCCTGACCGTCGGTTCGCCGGTGGACGCCCAGGTGGACGCCGACGTGCGCCACGCCACTGCGCTGAACCACTCGGCCACCCACTTGCTGCACGCGGCACTGCGCCAGGTGTTGGGCGAGCACGTCCAGCAGAAGGGGTCGTTGGTTGACAGCCAGCGCCTGCGTTTCGACTTCAGCCACTTTGAAGCGATCAAGCCTGCGCAGATCAAGGCCCTGGAAGACATCGTCAACGCCCAAGTGCGTAAGAACACCGCGGTGGAAACCGAGGAAACCGACATCGAGACCGCCAAGGCCAAAGGCGCCATGGCGCTGTTCGGCGAGAAGTACGGCGACAACGTGCGCGTCCTGAGCATGGGCGGCAACTTCTCGGTGGAGCTGTGCGGCGGTATCCACGCCAATCGTACCGGCGACATCGGCCTGCTGAAAATCATCAGCGAAGGCGGTGTGGCGTCCGGTGTGCGTCGTATTGAGGCGGTGACCGGCGCTGCGGCCCTGGCCTACCTCAATGCGGGCGAAGAACAACTCAAGGAAGCGGCCAGCCTGGTCAAGGGTAGCCGTGACAATCTGATCGACAAACTGTCCGCCGTGCTGGAGCGCAACCGTGCGCTGGAGAAACAGCTGGAACAGTTGCAAGCCAAGGCGGCCAGCGCGGCAGGCGACGACCTGTCGGCTTCTGCGCAGGACGTCAAGGGCGTGAAAGTCCTGGCGGTGCGTCTGGACGGCCAGGACGGCAAGGCGTTGTTGGCCTTGGTCGATCAGTTGAAGAACAAGCTCGGCCGCGCAGTGATCCTGCTCGGCAGTGTCCATGAGGATAAGGTCGTTCTGGTTGCCGGTGTAACCAAAGACCTGACTGGCCAACTCAAGGCCGGTGATTTGATGAAGCAAGCCGCTGCGGCAGTGGGCGGGAAGGGCGGTGGTCGTCCGGACATGGCACAAGGCGGTGGTGTTGATGCCGGTGCCCTGGACGCGGCCCTGGCCTTGACCGTGCCGTTTGTCGAGGCAGGCATTTAAGGCGCTGTGAATGAGCCCGTGGTCTAGTCACGGGCTCGCTCGGTTGCTGGAAGATTGGTTTATTGGGCGCCCCTTTACGGGCTGAGGCGGCTTAGAAATGGCTTTGATCGTACAGAAATTTGGAGGCACCTCGGTCGGCTCTGTCGAAAGAATCGAGCAGGTCGCCGACAAGGTTAAGAAATTCCGCGACGCCGGCGATGACCTGGTGGTGGTGCTGTCGGCCATGAGCGGCGAGACCAATCGCCTGATCGAACTGGCCAAGGCCATCAGCGGCGATCAACAACCGCTGGCGCGTGAGCTGGATGTGATCGTGTCCACCGGTGAGCAGGTGACCATTGGCCTGCTGGCCATGGCGCTGAACAAGCGCGGTGTGCCGGCGGTGTCCTACACTGGCAGTCAGGTGCGTATCCTCACCGACAGCGCACACACCAAGGCGCGTATCCTGCAGATCGATGATCAGAAGATTCGCGCTGATCTGAAGGCTGGTCGTGTGGTAGTTGTCGCCGGTTTCCAGGGCGTTGACGAGCACGGCAATATCACCACCCTCGGGCGTGGCGGTTCGGATACCACCGGTGTGGCCCTGGCGGCCGCGCTCAAGGCTGACGAATGCCAGATCTATACCGATGTGGACGGCGTCTACACCACTGATCCGCGCGTGGTGTCCGTGGCCCAGCGCCTGGACAAGATTACCTTCGAAGAGATGCTGGAAATGGCCAGCCTCGGTTCCAAGGTGTTGCAGATCCGTGCGGTGGAATTCGCCGGCAAGTACAACGTTCCGCTGCGCGTATTGCACAGCTTCAAGGAGGGTCCGGGCACCCTCATTACTATTGATGAAGAGGAATCCATGGAACAGCCGATCATTTCCGGCATCGCTTTCAACCGCGATGAAGCCAAGCTGACGATCCGTGGCGTGCCAGACACCCCGGGCGTTGCGTTCAAGATCCTCGGCCCGATCAGCGGCGCGAACATTGAAGTCGACATGATCGTGCAGAACGTTTCGCACGATAACACCACCGATTTCACCTTCACCGTTCATCGCAATGAGTACGAAGCGGCCGAGCGTATCCTGCAGAACACCGCGAGCGGGATTGGCGCGCGTGAAGTGGTCGGCGATACCAAGATTGCCAAGGTGTCGATCGTGGGCGTGGGCATGCGTTCCCATGCTGGCGTTGCCAGCCGCATGTTCGAGGCCCTGGCCAAGGAAAGCATCAACATCCAGATGATCTCCACGTCGGAAATCAAAGTCTCGGTGGTGATCGAAGAGAAGTACCTGGAACTGGCTGTACGCGCGCTGCATACCGCTTTTGAGCTGGACGCTCCGGCCCGACAGGGCGAGTGACGCAATGCCAGGAAGGCGCGGTTTACCGCGCCTTTCATTTTTTTGTAGGGCGCGTGTGTTTTGCACGGGCTCGACAATACTTAGCCGGTAGGGCTATGGCCGTTGAGCCGTAGGTCGAAGGCCTTTTTTTGCAGACTGTTGTTCCTGAACTGAAGTGCGTGAGGTGAAAGGTATGTTGATTCTGACCCGTCGTTGCGCAGAAAGCCTGATTATTGGTGATGGCGAAATCACCGTGACCGTGCTCGGCGTCAAAGGCAATCAAGTGCGTATTGGGGTTAACGCTCCGAAAGAGGTAGCGGTCCATCGCGAGGAAATCTATCTGCGGATCAAGAAAGAGAAGGACGAAGAACCAAGCCTTTAATTTTTATCGTTTTTTATGTTTGCAAACGGGGAAGAACGTGGTTAATATACGCCCCGTGTTGCGGAGAGCTGGCCGAGTGGCCGAAGGCGCTCCCCTGCTAAGGGAGTACACCTCAAAAGGGTGTCGGGGGTTCGAATCCCCCGTTCTCCGCCATTATTTGCTTAGTACGTTGCAATCTGGATTTATCGGTAAGTTGTTGAAATTACTCGAAAAAATCGCTTTACATAGAGATTGAACGGCCTATAATGCGCGGCAACAAATGCACTCGTAGCTCAGCTGGATAGAGTACTCGGCTACGAACCGAGCGGTCACAGGTTCGAATCCTGTCGAGTGCACCATTTAAGAGTCAGTTGTAGTAATGCAGGTGATTTTGTTACAACCAGTTGTGATCTGGTCTAAAAACACAATCTGCACTCGTAGCTCAGCTGGATAGAGTACTCGGCTACGAACCGAGCGGTCACAGGTTCGAATCCTGTCGAGTGCACCATACAAACAAAAAGCCCGCCGAGTGCGGGCTTTTTGCCGTCTGGGGGTTTTGTAGGATTTAGCCTTTTTCTCCCACCTCATGTGTTTTCCTTTCGCGTGGCGGCGTCGCAGTTCATAGATGCGGCCAGTCCTCAGCTTTGGCTCGCAAGCGCTTGTTCTTACCAGTTTTTTGACGTTAAAAGCGGCGGGCGGTGTATCATTGCGCCCGTCAGCCCCGCCGGGGCTTGTGGAATACCTCCATGGACTTACCCAGTAGTTACTCAGTACCCCGTTTTACCAATCATGAATTGACTGATTGATCCTTCCGGCGTGCCCCGCTGCTGGGAGTGGAGTTCGCCTATGACCGAAGTAGAAGTAAAGAAAACACAAGAAAGCCTGCAGGATCGTCTGGCTCAAGTTATCGAGCTGTTGCAGCGCCAGCGCTTGGTCGAAGACCTCACGCACCGCCAGGAAGGTCCGAACCACGACCGCGTCGAAAACCTGGTTCATCGGCAAAACCTCGTCGAGTTGCAACGCAAGCTCGATGACCTGCACTCCGCCGACGTCGCTTATATCCTTGAGGCCTTGCCGCTGGATGATCGACTGACCCTCTGGCAGTTGGTCAAGGCCGACCGCGACGGCGACATCCTGCTCGAAGTATCCGACTCCGTCCGTGAAACCCTGATCGCCGACATGGATGATCACGAGCTCCTGGCTGCGGCCCGGGAGATGGATGCCGACGAACTGGCTGACCTGGCCCCCGAGCTGCCCCGTGATGTTGTCCATGAGCTGATGGAAACCCTCGATGGCCAGCAGCGTGAGCGTGTGCGCTCCGCGCTGTCCTATGACGAGGACCAGGTCGGCGCGCTGATGGACTTCGAGATGGTCACCATCCGCGAAGACGTCAGCCTGGAAGTGGTACTGCGTTACCTGCGTCGCCTGAAAGAGCTGCCAGGGCATACCGACAAATTGTTCGTGGTCGACTACGAAGGTATTCTCAAGGGCGTGTTGCCGATCACACGCCTGCTGGTCAACGACCCCGAGAAGAAGGTTGTGGACGTGATGGCCAACGATCCGGTGAGTTTCCATCCGGATGAAGACGCCTACGATGCCGCCCAGGCATTCGAGCGTTACGACTTGATCTCGGCCCCGGTGGTCGACAAGAACGGCAAGCTGATCGGTCGTCTGACCATCGATGAAATGGTCGACCTGATCCGTGAAGAAAGTGAAACCGAAGTCCTCAACATGGCGGGTCTGCGTGAAGAGGAAGATATTTTTGCGTCGGTCTGGCGCTCCCTGCGTAACCGCTGGGCGTGGTTGGCCGTAAACCTGATCACCGCGTTTATCGCTTCGCGGGTGATCGGGCTGTTTGAAGGCTCGATCGAGAAGCTGGTGGCGCTGGCGGCGTTGATGCCCATTGTCGCCGGGATCGGCGGTAACTCCGGTAACCAGACCATTACCATGATCGTGCGCGCCATGGCGCTCGACCAAGTCAATACCGGCAACACCTCGCGTCTGATGCGCAAGGAGTTGGCGGTGGGGCTGATCAATGGTGTGGTGTGGGGCGGCGTGATCGGGATCGTGGCCTACTTGCTGTATGGCAGCTGGTCGCTAGGGGTGGTCATGACCGCCGCCATGACGCTTAACCTGCTGTTGGCGGCCCTGATGGGGGTGCTGATCCCCATGACCCTGGCGCGCCTTGGGCGCGACCCGGCCATGGGTGCCAGTGTGATGATTACCGCCATGACCGACAGTGGCGGCTTCTTCATCTTCCTTGGCCTGGCGACGATCTTCCTGCTCTGACCCCTCGCGGCGGGGGCAACCCAGCCCCCGCCCAGTATTGCCTTCCCGAATTACGCGCAAAAAAAAGCCAGCACGTGGCTGGCTTCGGCTTTCAGGGGCAGATCAATTGGCTTCTGCGGCCGCCTCAACGTCATGTGCAATAAGCGAAACGAGGGCATTTTGCTGGCGGTGGGAGAGCTGACGAAAACGCTGCAGCAGTTCGCGTTCGTGCAGTGACAGCTCAGGGCTGTCCAGGCGCATGCTTAACTCTTCACCCAACGCGCCTTCCTGAATGAGGCTCTGCTCAAGGCGCGCGATGATTTCGGAGTTCATGCTGCGGTGATGATTGCGAGCCACCTCGGCAATGCGTTCCCGCATTCCGTCTGGCAGACGTACGACGAACTTGTCAGCCGTGCGGCTGGAATAAATTGCCTGTTTCAATGGGCGCATATATTTAACCGGTTAGTTCAGGGGAGCGGTTATTGGAATTGGCCGCAAGATGAGTGTTAAGACAAGGCTCACGACCAAAGTTCAACCTGAATTGCAAAGAGGCCGCATCATGCCTCAATTTTGCCGGTTCCTTGGCGTCAATTCTGTGACAAATATTGAACTGCCTAAAGGCTTTATGCCAGTACTGATTTGCATTTTTGCGGGCTGGTTGGAAAACTTTTTTGCGGGCAATCGCCACAGTCCATCATCCCGCAAGCCGTTGCTGCTAAAGGGTTGGAGTCGCATATCGTATCGCAATATGGCCTTTTGCCCTTGTTTTTAAGACTAGTGGCAATTTGCCGATTTACTAGCGCGAGGCGACATAAGGTCGGTGCAGGGGCCGCGGAGAATCAGCGCAGCACGGGGTCGAATTTGATTCGGCGGCCGACGATCAGCGTCAACAACAGGAGGCTGCCGAACACGGCGCTGGCGATGAGGGTGGTGGCGTGAGCGTCCTGGGACGAGGATGACATACCCAGTACGGCAGTTACGACGGTCAGGCACAAAAACAGCCAGGCGATTTTGGACATGGAAGGCTTCCTCAGAAAACCCAGTGTTCAGTGGCGGGCGCGGTCTGCGTGCTTTGGGTAAGGCGCACAGGTGATTGTGGGTTGGCCGTCATCACCGCCAATTGCGGGCGTTGTTGCAGATGATGCGGCACGGGCTGGCGGATCTGCGCGACGTCATCGCTGACGCTCGACTGAAAATGAAACATCACCAGTGCGGCCAGGGCTACGGTATTGAGGGCTAACAGAAGGGTGCTGTTCATCGTCATCTTCTCCGCAGCGGGTTCAGCCGAATGGATTTGTGGGAGAAGTGTTGCAGATGCCGTGCCAATGTTTTATTTCAATAAAATCAATGGTTTGAGTTTAATCTAAACAGCGCTCGGGTTGCAATTTGCAATGCTGGCATTTTGGTGTAATGCATTTTGCACGATAGCCTCAGGTGCCCGGATTTGCGGGGCGAAACCGGGATCAGTGGCGCAAGCATTGGCTTACACTCAAAAAGCCTACGGACGACATGACAAAACCCACCTTGGCCGTTAACATGCACGCCGTCCGTCGCAGCGCCGTTGGCCCGATGGCTGTCATTTGTCCCAGTAGCTCAATTGGATAGAGCATCCCCCTCCTAAGGGGAAGGTTGGCCGTTCGAACCGGCCCTGGGACACCATACAAATAAGGTCTCTCGCGCCGATCCACTGCCAGCTCATTTTTCCCATGACAGTAGGGTGACAGCAATAGGCCAACAAAAAGCCCCGCCGGGCGTTGCTCTGGCGGGGCTTTTTTGTTTTTGAATGGGCGACTCACTTAATCAGGGTCTAAAGGTGAGCCAGGATCACACTCGTTCACTCGCCGGGAGATGCTCGACGTCACCCGTCTACCGCCCATTGGGGACGTCAAGTGAGGTCACGCAGGCCAGTCTTGCTCACATCGTGAACAAATAGACCATGAGCAAAACGCCCAGGATTGCAGTAATGACATTAATGCCAGGGCCGGTATTAACGCTGTAGCCAAGGGGGATCTCAACGGGCCTGAGGGTCTTGACCACCTTTTTGTATTGCCAGGATGACCAGCAGGCAACCGATGAGCCCAGCATCAGAAAAGCCAGCCCGATCCAGAACGAAAAGTGTTTTCCGGGAGAACCCGGAACGTCCGGTTTCAGCATCTGCAGCAGTAGCCCGGATCGTTCAATCACAAAGCCAAATGCCATCAGCGAAAGACTGGTTCGGTTCCATGCCAGCAATGTGCGCTCGGCGGCAAAGAACACGCGCGGATCGTTCAGGTCGGACATTGAAATTTCCTTGTTCAAACAGCTTTTGAAACGACACCACGCAGATTTAAACAAAAATACTCGGTGTGTACGTTTATAGATCCAGCTGTTGGCGTCAACGCGCACATGCCCAACGCAGCGTCCCGTGCTTGGCGCATAGCCACAAAATCGGCTGCGCCAATGCCCTCGTGCACGTGAACGCTATGGGTTTTTTGCTCAGCAACGGTTACAGGTTTTGATGCCCAGCAACCTGTACACAGGGCAGAAACGGAAAAGACCAGTAGCCAGTGGCACTAAGCCGATCCAACCCCACCAGCCGATCACGCCCATCAGACTGAGGCCAATGAGAACCAGGCCGGCGACAATGCGCAGGCTACGGTCAATGGTTCCAAGGTTCGCTTTCATGACGATCTCCCGATCAGTGGTTGCGCCGGGTCTCCAGCGCAGTAAACAACAACATGCCGGCCAACATGGCCAACATGAACACGATTGCTTGCCAGCGTCCTGTCAGCAGAATTGCCACCGCAGGGCCAGGACAGATGCCTGCTATCCCCCAGCCGATGCCGAATAGCAGGCTGCCGCCGATCAAACGCGGGTCCAATTCACGCTTGGTCGGCAACTGCATTGGCGTTCCCAGCAGCGAGCGGGATTGTTGGCGCGCCCAGGTCAGCGGGCCAATGGCTATGCCAATGGCCCCGACCATGACCAGCGCAAGGGAAGGGTCCCAAGCACCGGCTAAATCCAGGAACGCCAGGACTTTGCTCGGGTTGGCCATGCCTGCCAGCAGCAGCCCCAAGCCGAACAGCAGGCCAGCAATGAATGCCGTCAGTTTGTTCATATCCAGCCTCCCAGCAGATGACGCAGGACAAATACGGTAATGAAACCGCTGAACATGAAACAGGCGGTGGCGACCATCGATCGCGGCGAAAGGCGCGATATGCCGCACACGCCATGGCCACTGGTGCAACCTGAACCGTAGCGTGTGCCAATACCCACCAATACACCGGCGACGATCAGTCCAAACCCGCCACTTTGGAATTCAATCTGCGGCAGCGCGGCGAACAAGCCCCATAGAAGCGGCGCGATGAGCAGGCCCAGGAGAAAAAGCGCCTTCTCCCCAGCTCCCTCGCTTCCCCGCTGTAAAAGACTGCCGATCAGACCGCTGATGCCGGCGATACGCCCGTTGGCGACGACGAAAAGACTGGCCGCCAAGCCAATCAATGCGCCGCCTGCAAGGGATGACCAGGGAGTGAAGTTGAGCCAGTCGATATTCATGAGGCTTCTCCAGCGCAAAATTGTTGATACAAGGTTTGGATGACTGCCAGTGCCGCAGGACTGCTGATGCGATAGAACACCTGCTTTCCGTCTCGACGGGTATCCACCAGTCCTTCGCGGCGCAGCACAGCCAGCTGTTGAGACAGCGTCGGTTGTTGTATCCCGAGCAGCGACTCCAGATCGCCGACATTGCGCTCGCCTTGGGATAGCTGGCAGAGCAGGATCAAGCGATCCGGATTGGCCAGAGCCTTAAGGAACTTGCTGGCGGCATCGGCGTTGGCGTGAAGCCGCTGGAGATCTGATTCGGGCATACGATTGATCACTAACTGTTCAGTTTGTTAAATTATAGTATATAAAAATAATAAGTGTGTGTCAGCACCGATCTGCGTTCGTCGCTGGCAGGAGAGGTCAGGGGCTAAAGGCGAAGCGAAAGTGAGTGGTGCAGCTTTGCTGATCCGATGAGGTCGCTCTGCGCCATTGCAAGGCGACCGAATTGACCGAGCCCTGGGAGTCGACACCCCGTGGCTCAACGCCTGTCCCTTCAGTACGGTTTGGCTTGCCCGGCTTTCCTCAGGCTCTGTACCATCCGGGTCTGATCAGGACAGCGTTAGAAGGCCATCCTGTAGCCATTACCGCCGTTCCCGTTTGGACACCTCATGACCTACACAGAACTTAACGACCCCGCACTATTTTCTGCGCAGGAGAAAGACGCGTTTGAACCTTCGACCATCGTCCAGAATGATTTTTCTTCTGCACTTCTGAAGTACGGCCAGTCATCTTCTACACGCCCCCTTCTTCTGAACGGGGATTGCCTCGACGTATTGAAGTCGCTGCCGGACGAGTCGGTTGATTTTGCAATGACGTCGCCGCCGTACTGGGGGAAGCGGGAATATCAAAACGGCGGGATAGGCCTGGAAAAAGATTATCGGGATTTCGTAGCAGATCTTTGCGCTGTGTTTCTGGAACTCAAGCGCGTGCTGAAGTCGACGGGGTCGTTCTGGCTCAATCTCGGTGATTCTTATAGCGGTAAGGGGCTGCTCGGGATTCCTTGGCGAGTGGTTTTCGAGCTTACCGACAATCAAGGCTGGATACTTCGAAACAGCATCATATGGAACAAACTGAAAGGCGGCATGGACAACACCAAAGACCGGCTTGGCAATGTTCATGAGAACTTGTTTCACTTTGTGAAGCAGTCAAAAAACTATTATTACAATGCTGATGCCGTCCGGTCCAAGCCCAGAGAATCCAAAGTGGTGAATGGCTCGATAGTTTCCGCCACGGGCGTTTCGGGCGTGCGTTACAAGCGTCAGATCGAGTTGTCGACCTCGTTGAGCGACGCAGAAAAATTATCCGCACATGCCGCCCTGGCCGGCATCCTCGCAGATTTGTCTTGCGGTAAAGTGTCTGACTTCCGGATGATCATTCGTGGCCAGCAAAGAGCGACGCACTCCGACAGTGAAAAAGTATCGGGACGGGCGAAGGAACTCAGGGATAAAGGTTATTACTTTCTTAAATACCATCCGAAGGGGAGTAAACCGTCTGACGTCTGGGACATTCTCCCGGAAGATTCGCAGGGCCGGGAAACCCACTTTGCCCCCTATCCGGTCGACCTGTGCCGTATACCTTTATTGGCGACCTGCCCACCAGGCGGTATTGCAATCGACCCTTTCTGCGGTACGGGAACAACGATGGTCGCGGCGCAACGCTTAGGCTTGAAGTCGATCGGGATAGATATCTCCGAGCAGTATCTTGAGATGACCAAAGACAGGTGCAATACGCTGTTATGAGCAAAATAATAGAGTTGTTCGGGAAGGGTACGCATAATCGCTCCGTCGACTGGCAAGACGTGATTGGCGCTCAACGCTGCGCCTATACCAACAAGCGTTGCTACAAAGTCAGGAAGTCCAACCCCGACATTTCTATCGGTACGTGCAGCGTGCTGTACGGAAAAGTGCAGGAACCGGTAATCATCTGTCCTGTCCGGCTAATCGAGCGCCGGCAGATTTTTACCGACTGTTTTCATCTATTGACGACCCATGAACCGGGGAACGAGCTTCACATCATCCCCGAAGTGTCGATCCCGGGGGGAAGTGTCGATTATTTCTTGGTGTCGGTAAAAGATGGAAAGGTGAAGGACTTCGTTGGCATCGAGCTGCAGACCCTCGATACGACCGGAACGGTCTGGCCAGAACGCCAGAGAATGCTGGAAACGCTAGGGATTTCCAGGTCGGACAGTGCTGAAGCGTCCAATAAAACCTTCGGCATGAACTGGAAAATGACCGCAAAAACCATCTTGGTTCAAATGCACCACAAAGTGCAGACATTTGAACACCTCAACAAGAAGCTGGTGTTGGTGGTCCAGGACAAGCTGCTGAGCTATATGACCAAGGAATTTAAATTCGACCATCTTGAAACACCGGCATTGATTGGCGACTCAATGCATCTTCATGCCTATAAAATGGATAATGCAGGTGCTGGCGACTATAAGATCTCGATGTCATCCCGACTCAGTACGGATGCGGACGGAATCGGTATGTGCCTGGGGCTCCAGGCAGAGGCCCGGGTAGAACTTGAGCAAATATTGATTGGGCTGCAGACCAAGCTATCCGACCGCACGTTGTTCCAGGCAGTGGGGACGCCCGACAGTTTGGTGTGATACCGCCTGCGTGCGCGATTGCAAGAGGGCACCGAGTGGATGCCCCCTGTGCAGACGACGCTTTTAAAACGTCGCTTTAACCTGTAACCCCGCCGCCAACGCATTGTCGCGTTTTTTGCCGGAAAACGCGCCGGGCTCGATGTAGTACTGCAGGTCGGGGCGCAGCAGCAGCCACGGTGTGACCTGTGCGCCGTAGTTGAGCTCAAGCATTTGCTCGCCGTTGTCGAGGTTGGCGATCATCTCGGCGTCTTCGAGGTTGGTCGCCTTGGCTTCTTGCACATCCCGTGTGCGCGAGTTGAGCACGGCGCGCCCATAGCCAAAAGAGATGGAGTCGTTCGGGCGGCTCGCAAAAGGCTTTTGTTTGACCAGGCCCACCGAGTACCAGCGGCGCATCGGCGAGGTCGCTGCGTTGCTGCTGGCTGCCTGGCCGAAGAGGCGCAGCACGCTTTGCGGGTCTTGCTCATTGCGCCAGATGGCTTGGTCCATCAACACGTAGGCGCCGGTGCGGTTGCTGCTCTTTTGCGTACTGCCGATCTCGGGGGCGTTGGAGGTGTCGTAGTACCAACCGACTTTGTATTGGCCGTTCAGGAAGGCGTCGTTATTGAAGATCGCCTCCAGCGGCAAAATCGCCCCCGTGGTGCCGTTGCTGGGCATGGAGAACGCTTTGGAAGAGCGCGTGTTGTATTCCGGGTTGACCTGGAACACGGCGGTTTGCAGCGTCAGCGACGGGTTGACGTCGTAACGCAACTCGCCACCCCAGTGCGCCGTCGGGTAGTTGCCCCAGCCACTGCCGCTCGACATGGTCAGCGGATGCGCACAAAAGCCGGCGCTCACAAAGTTGGTCAAGATGGGCATGCCACCAAAATCGGTGCCCATCACCATGAAACCGACTTTGGTGGACAGGGCCGGCGAAAACAGGTTGCGTTGATAGCTGAACTCGGTCAGCCGGGTGTATTCGCCGCCGTAGTTTTCCTGGGACGACAGGCGGTTTCCAAGCAAATCTTCCGTGGCGCTGTGGCCGCGACGGTCGTTGACCAGCAGTTGCACGCGTCCCGCATCGGGGCTGTCGAGCAACTTGCTCAGATCAAACTGGGCACCGATGCGTATTTGTTGCGAATAGCGGGTGCCGCGCTTGATCCCGCCATGCAGGTTGGAAATCGTTTCGGAACTGTAGTCGCCGGTCAGTTTGATGCCCTCGTCGGCCAACTTTTGGCGTTCACCGTCCCAGTCGCCAGTGAGTGTGGAGCGGTTCATCAGATCGTCGGCCAATGCCGGGGACGGGGCGAAGAGGCATAGCGACAAACCGCTGCACAGGCTGCTGGTCAGCATGGCGCGGAAAGAAAAAAGCATTTTGGATGTGCTCCGTTACAGAGAAAGTGGGGGAATAGCTCAACGCTGCGCGTTGTTTATCGGTTTGCGCTGTTCTTTTTTGATTTGGAAAAATAACCCCCGTAAACGGGGGTTATTTTCATGCAGTGGCAACTAACGCATTACGGCTTGATGTTGTCCGGCAATGCATAAGCAATGATGTAATCACCGACATCAGGCGAATGGCTCATGCCACCTGCGGAGATGACCACGTACTGCTTCCCGGTGGTGGGTGACTGATAGATCAGCGGGGCCGCAACCGCACCAACCGGCAAACGGGCTTTCCAGACTTCTTTACCGGTGGCCGAGTCGAGTGCGCGCAGGTAGTAGTCCTGGGTGCCTGCAAAGAACACCAGGCCAGAGGCTGTCGACGTCGGACCGCCAAGCGTCGGCATGCCCAGCGGAATTTGCAGGTGGGTCTTGATCCCCAGCGGGCCGGTATCCTGGACGGTGCCCATGGGAACCTGCCAGACCAGTTTCTGCGTATTCAGATCAATCGCACTCATGCTGCCGAAGGGTGGGGAGTTGCACGGCACGCCCAGTGGCGACTGGAGGATGTCGATTCTCACGCCACCATAGATACCGGCGACTTGCGGGCGAATGGTGCCCATGAAACCTGGCACTTCGTCGGTCGAGACCTTGAATTTCTTGGTTTCTTCCTTGGTCACCAATGTCATGCGCAGCGGCATGCGCATGTCGTTGACGAACATCGTGCCGGTGTTCTCATCGATGGAGATGCCACCCCAGTTCATCCCGCCCAGCAAGCCAGGCCATTCGATGTACGGCTTTTCGCTTGGCGGCGTGAACGGCCCCATGTAGACCGAATCTTTGAACATGATCCGGCAATACAGTTGGTCGAATGTCGACACCCCCCACATCGACTTTTCAGTCAGTGGGTCGGCCCCGATCACCGGCATGCCGGCCGAGTACGGTTGTGTCGGCGACAGGTGTTCGCCTTCTGCTGCCGGAGAGGTTGGAACCGGACGTTCCTGTACTTCTGTCACCGGCTGGCCAGTGCGACGATCCAGCACAAAGATTTGGCCGGTCTTGGTGGTCTGGATCAAGACCGGGGTTTTCACGCCCTGGGCATTCTTGATGTCATAGAGAACCGGCTGCGATGGCAGATCGTAATCCCATACATCGTGGTGAATGAGTTGGTAGACCCATTTGGCTTTACCGGTCGATGCATCGACGGCCACGACGGCCGAGCCAAATTTTTCTTTGACGGCGTTGCGATCACCGCCCCAATAGTCGGGCGGGCCGTTGCCGGTCGGCAAGTAGACCAGGTTCAGCTCTTTGTCGTAGGTCGGGATCGTCCATACGTTAGGTGTTTCCAGCGTGAACTGGTGATCGGCCTTGGTTGAGTCCGTGCCCTCGGGCGCGCCGACGTCCCATGCCCACACCAGCGCACCGGTCAGCACGTCGAAGGCGCGGACAGCGCCGGAAGGTTCGCCAGCCACAATGTCGCGTACCCAGCCGCCCACCACCGTGAGGTGGCCCATGACCACTGGCAGTGAGGTCGGGTGATAGCGCTTACTGTTCTCTGTCGGGCCCATGCCTTTCTTGAGATCGACGTAACCGTTGTCACCAAAACTCTGGCAAAGGGCGCCGGTATGCGCGTCAAGTGCAAACAGACGGGCATCTACCGACGACACCAGAATACGCTGGCGGCATTGCTGCTGATCGTTATACGAGGCTTTGACCGCTGCGCTCAGGCTGTCGTCTTTATCAATGTCGTAATAGCCCACGCCACGGCACGTCACATGCTCTTCGCTTTTGGCGTGAGGATCGAACTTCCAGATCGGCTTGCCTGTATCGCCATCCAGCGCGGTGATCAGGTTTTCCGGGGTGCACGAATACAGCACGTTGCCGATCTGCAACGGGGTGTTTTCGTCAACGCCAGCGCCGGCGCCGGTGGTCCTGCGTCCGGTCTGGTAGGTCCAGGCTACTTGCAGGTCCTTGACGTTTTCCGGCGTGATTTGCGTGTAAGGCGCAAACCGCGTCCCTGACGCATTGCGCCCGAAGAATTCCCAGTTTGCAGGCCCGCTGGCGGGCTCCGTGGCCTTGGGCGAGTCAGTCGCGGCGACAGGGTTCGAGATCCCGCCGTGCGGGTAGAACGCCGCAATAAAGGTGGTGATCAGGGCCAGGAACACGGCAAAGCCGAATCGGTTGGCGGTGCGCCGGGTGGTCAAGGACGTTTCCGGGAACGCAGCACCGACCCACAGGCTGAGGGTCAGGATGATCGCCGGCACCACCAGGCGTGGCAGCAGTTGCCAGTAGCTGAACTGGCCCACTTCGTAGAACGCCCACACACACGTGGCGAGGAAGATGACGACGGAGAGGGCAATGCTGATAGGTTTACGCAAGACAAACAGTGCTGCCAACAGCAGATAGGCGAAGCCGGCCAGCAGGTAGTAACTCGATCCGTCGAGTGCTACCAGTTTGAACCCGCCATAAATCAACGCCAGTGCCACGGCAAAAACAAGCAGGGAGAACAGTCCCCTTGCAATAGTACTCATTGAGGATCTTCCAGAGTGAGATCGATGATCGTCTGTCATATTTGTATATGCTCAGTTGGGGAAAAACGTAGCTGCGCCCACTGTGTACGAGCAACTTGGCCGAATGTTGAGTCCGGCCTTTAGTTGGCCAGGTGTGGTTGGTCCATGATCCCGCTGCGCTGTCTTGCTGACGGCAAGTGAGCAATGGAATCAGCGTAATAACTTGCCATCCCCGTATCTTGGCCCGAATGCCGGCACTCTTTCACCCCAACCCCTTCACGCTAAAAGCACCGTTCAATAACGAACTTGATGCTTAACCGGGGGCTGATTGAGTTTCGGCAGGAGGGGTAAAGAAAACGTGGGCGGCAGTATTACGCCTGCTTAATGACTATCCATGTGTTCAGTCGGTAATGAGTAGGCCCGAAGGCTCTGTCGGCCTTGATCGGGTTACATGCTTTGCTCCGACTGATTCGCAGGTCAATCGCGGTGGATTAACGCGCAGACCAGTTTATAGCGCTGGTTTTTTGGATAAATCCATAAGACTGGAAAACATTGTTGATGAAACAGTAACAATGCGCGGTGATACGGATTGTCGATGCCGGTGTCCGGGCAATCCTGTGCAGGGGGAGGCTTTTGGGGGGGGCGTGCTCGGTCTTTTCAAAACCCGGTCGAACCTTGCGCGTTAGCGAGGTTCACAGGAGGTGCGACGTGTATTTTGCGCAACCTTGTACCTTGTACGTTACCCGGTAGCGTCTGAGCTGTAGTCAATCGTTTTAAAACAAAATAATCCCCGGAAACAGCGCCTGGTGCCTGTCCGGACCCGCCCCCCGGGACTATCATGCCGGTAGCCCTGACCCTCACTGCAAGGAGCCGCTCGGAACGCCGATGCGCCAGATCTGGAAATCTTTTCGAGCCCTTTATTTCGCCTCCTTGATGATGCTGATCGGCTCCGGCCTGCTCAGTACTTACCTGGCCTTGCGCCTGGCGGCTGACAACGTCGACAGCCTGTGGGTCGGTGCGCTGATGGCGGCCAACTATTCCGGCCTGGTGCTGGGCGGCAAGATCGGCCACCGCCTGATCGCCCGGGTCGGGCATATTCGGGCGTATGCCACCTGTGCCGGGATCGTCGGCGCGGCGGTGTTGGGCCATGGCCTGATCGATTGGCTGCCGGCCTGGATCGTGCTGCGGATCATCGTGGGCCTGGGGATGATGTGCCAGTACATGGTCATCGAAAGCTGGCTTAACGAGCAGGCGGATGCCCGGCAGCGTGGCGTGGTGTTCAGCGGCTATATGATCGCGTCCTACCTTGGCCTGGTGCTGGGGCAGTTGATCCTGGTGATGCATCCCCAGCTCGGCCTCGAGTTGCTGATGCTGGTGGCGCTGTGCTTCGCCCTGTGCCTGGTGCCGGTGGCCATGACCCGACGCATTCACCCGGCGCCCCTGCGTCCGGCGCCGATGGAGCCGCGCTTCTTTATCCAGCGGGTGCCGCAGTCGTTGAGTACGGTGCTGGGGGCGGGGTTGATCGTCGGCTCGTTCTACGGTCTGGCGCCGCTCTATGCGTCCCAGCAGGGGCTGACCACCGAGCAGGTCGGTCTCTTCATGGGTAGCTGCATTTTTGCCGGGTTGGTGGTGCAGTGGCCGTTGGGCTGGCTGTCGGATCGTTACGATCGTGCGTTGTTGATTCGCTGCTTCGCCCTGTGCCTGGCGGTGGCGGCATTGCCGTTGGCCATCCTGAGCAAGGTGCCGTTGGAAGTGCTGTTCGTGGCCGGGTTCCTGTGTTCGCTGGTGCAGTTCTGCCTGTACCCGCTGGCCGTGGCGTTTTCCAATGACCACGTTGAAGGTGATCGGCGGGTATCGCTGACGGCCATGTTGTTGGTGACCTACGGCGTTGGTGCCAGTATCGGGCCGTTGCTGGCCGGTGTGGTGATGAAGCTGTTTGGTAGCCAGATGCTGTACGCGTTTTTCAGCCTGTGCGCGCTGATCCTGGTGTGGCGTATCCGGCCTAAAGCGGTGACCAACCTGCATCAGGTCGACGATGCACCGCTGCAGCACGTGGCAATGCCTGACAGCATGTCCAGCTCGCCGCTGGTGGCTGCACTTGATCCGCGGGTCGATGAGCAGATGGTGCAGGAGCAGATGCAGACGGCGGTTGCGGAACCAGAAACCGACTCCGAGCCACCGCCCGATGAGCCGCCTTTCGAAGGGCCGCCGGAACCACTGGGCCCGGATGAGCACCCCCATGACCTGAGCAGGGCGCGCCCCTGAATGCAAAAACGGGCAGATCCCCAAAGGGTCTGCCCGTTTTTTGTCGCCATCTTAGTGCTTAAAAATCGTCGTCTTTGTCGAAGCGCCGTGCTTCGCGTTGCAATTGGTACACGAAACGCTCGACCTGGCGCTGCACCAGGCCGCTCATGTTGTGGAAGCGCACGCCGGCGAAGGTGGTGTTGATCTTCTCTTCGAAGTGCAGGTAACGCAGTTCGACCGAGGTGGTCATGCTGCCGAAGGGCAGGGCGGCGATGAAGCGGTCGTAGACCTCGCCCAACTGCAGTCGCTCGGAAATATCGCCTTCAAAGCGCAATTTGCAGCCGGTGGCGGAGATGTCCAGCAGTTTGCCGGTGGGCGCGGCCTTGAGTTTCTCGCCGCCCAGCTCGATGTTCACCAGTTGTGCCAGCTTCAGCGCGGCACGGAACGCATTGCGGCGCTGATGGTAGACCACCTCGTCCGGCATGCTGCCGGTGTAGATACGGTGGCCGCCTTTTTCGCTGATGCTCAGGGTGCCGTTGCTTTCCCAGGCGATGCGTACACCGTCGTGAAAGCCTTCGATGCGGAAGGGTTCGCCATTCTCAAGGTGGCGTTCGCCATCGCGGGGAATCATTTCGTCCAGGGCCAGGGTCTTGCTGTCCCGGTCGACGTCGACCAGGTAGCTTTGAAAGCGCTGGCTGCGTTCATGGAAGGTGATGATCAGCGGGTCATGGCTTTCTTGCAGCATCCGCAAGGTGCCGGCGATTTCCAGAGGCGTGGTGAGCACCTTGGGTGGCTGCGGAGCATCTTCCGCATTAAGGGCGTTGAACACGGTTCTTCCATCTCCAGACAAAATACGACTACACGCAATAACCGTCATTTTGCCAGTATGTCGCGCGCCTTGGATAGGGCGCGCTTTAAACCGGCGTCAGGCTTGGCTGCGGGTGCTTGGCTTGACCAGGCGTGAGGTAGAGCCTTGGGCGTTATACAGGGCCGGAGGCTCGCCGCCATGGAGTATGCGCAACTGATTGGCGGTCGTGGCTTGCTGAAGCTGGATCGACTGACCGTTGAGCAGGTTGGCTTCCTGACACTGGGTGAGTAATTGATTGAGTTCTTTGCTCTGGGCCAGCAACTGATCGCCGACCGAGGAGTGACTGGCCAACTGTGCAAGGCCGTCGTGATCAGCCGGCAGGCCGAGGCTGACGAGAATCTGGCTGCGCTTCTTGCCATGCTGTTCCAGCAGGACAATCAGCGACTGTTTGCGCGCCAGGATTTCTTCCAGCAGCGGCATATCCCGGCCGTAGAGGGCCAGGGATTCTTCTTTGAGCAGCTCGAGCAATTGTTGCGTCGGCGCCAGATCATCAATGATCAGTTGAAGCAGATTTTCGTCGTGGTGCATGGCTGGCCTTGGGTTTTAAGCGTCCAAAAGCCTGGCGCAGGCCTTTGCCTAGCGCTCGGCTTCGAAGTTAAGCAGCTTGCTGGCTACACGGTTGCTGTCGACTTTGTAGCTGCCATCGGCGATCGCCTGTTTCAATTCGGCCACGCGGGCTTGATTGACGACGGGTTGATCGCGCAGCGAGTCAGTGACCTTCTGCAACTGTTGAGCCTCATTGCTCAGGTGTACGGATTCCCCGCTTTGGCTGGCGCTGGCCTGTTCTGCCTTGGCGGGCAGAGGTTGGGCCTTGGCTTCTACGCTGTCCTTGGTGCCGCTGGTGCGCGTAGTGCCTGGCAAAGCCGGGGCGTTATTCAAACGGCTGAAATCGATGACCATGATAAAAAAACCTCTGGGTATTTGGACGCTTGCCATGGTTTCGGCCATACCCGGACAAACTTTAGGCGCGATTGACAATAAACCTGCATGCACGAACGTCAGGCGTACAGTGTAGGAAAAGCTGGCGTCCTATTCCAGTGATCTATAAAGCCACCTCGACTTGGCCGGGCGCTGTGACCCGTGCCTTGATGACGCGGTTGGAATTGAGGTTCTTGACCCGGATCTGTTCGCTCATACCGCCGTTGGACAGCGCTTCGCCCGGCATCTTCACGTTCAGCCCGCCGCTGCTCGCGGAAATGACGACCTGGTCGCCCTTGCGAATGACCTCGGCCTGTTCAAGATGGACCAGGGTGATGACCTGATCGGTGACCATTGGTCGGGTTAATCGTTGCCCGACAGCCTGGTCCACTGACGTCAGGTAACCCTGATTGATCAGGCTGATGTCCCGCTCACGCAAACTGACATCCTCATAACCGATGATTCCGCTGCGTTTGAGCGGCCGCGACACCACGACCACATCGCGAAACAGTTTGACCTGGGCGGGCACGAACACGGTCCAGGGCGAGGCACCTTCACAGCGGACCTTGACCGTCACGCGGCCAATGGGTTGGGCCGGGCTTTCCAGGGTGGCTGTCAATTCCTTGTCGCACATCGGCATGCGCAGGCGTGGGTCCAGTTGGTTGACCTGGATTTCATAACGTCCTGGTGTCTGAGTGGTTGCCAGATAATCTTCTACAGTGAACTCAAGAAAGCCTTGGGTGACGCCGATAAGTAGATCAGGCAAGGTGACGTTGTCGGCGCGGGCAGTGGCGCTTGCGCCCACGGCAAACAACGCCATCCAGGCGCAGAGTAATCTGCGGTACCGTGGGCGGCTGGTGCGTCGGGAAACTGTCGTTTTCATATCCATAGCCAATAAAAAGCAAAGCTCGTGCCGTTTAGTGTTGGGTGCGCGTCGTACCCCCAAAGGTTTTAGCGTAGGAGTCTGGGCATGGCAGGTGTAATGGATTCAGTAAACCAGCGCACACAGCTGGTAGGGCAGAATCGCCTCGAACTGTTGCTTTTTCGCCTGGACGGCAAGCAGCTATATGGCATCAACGTGTTCAAGGTGCGGGAAGTGCTGCAGTGTCCCAAGCTGACGATCATGCCCAAGTCGAGCCCGGTGGTGTGTGGCGTAGCCAACATCCGTGGCGCGACCATCCCGATTCTCGACCTGGCATTGGCCACGAGTTCGGCCGGCCTGCAAGACCGCGAGAACCCGTTTGTGATCATTACCGAATACAACACCAAGACCCAGGGTTTCCTGGTGCGCTCGGTGGAACGTATCGTCAACATGAACTGGGAAGAGATCCATCCACCGCCCAAGGGCACCGGTCGCGATCACTACCTCACGGCAGTGACGCGGGTGGACAACCAGTTGGTGGAAATCATCGACGTGGAGAAAATCCTCGCCGAAGTCGCACCGACTTCCGAAGCGATCTCGGTCGGCGTCGTCGACGCCGAAACGGCGCACAAGGCGGTCTCGCTGCGGGTGCTGACGGTGGACGACTCCTCGGTGGCGCGAAAACAGGTAACCCGTTGCCTGCAAACCATCGGCGTTGAGGTGGTGGCGCTCAATGATGGCCGCCAGGCGCTGGATTACCTGCGCAAGCTGGTGGATGAAGGCAAGAAGCCGGAAGAAGAGTTTTTGATGATGATTTCCGACATCGAGATGCCGGAAATGGACGGTTACACCCTTACGGCTGAGATACGTAACGATCCACGCATGCAAAAATTGCATATCATCCTGCATACTTCGTTGTCGGGCGTATTCAATCAGGCGATGGTCAAGAAGGTCGGTGCTGACGACTTCCTGGCTAAATTCCGCCCTGATGACCTGGCATCCCGGGTAGTCGACCGGATCAAGGCAGCAGATCACGGCTAGGGGGATTTCCCTGGCGGTCACACGATTTAAGAGGCGGTATCATTGTCTACGGGTAATTTGGATTTCGAACAGTTCCGGGTCTTCCTGGAAAAAGCCTGTGGCATATTGCTCGGTGAAAACAAGCAGTACCTGGTATCCAGCCGTCTCAACAAACTGATGGAACAGCAGGGCATCAAGTCCCTCGGTGAGTTGGTCCAACGGATTCAGAGCCAGCCGCGCAGTGGGCTCAAGGAAATGGTGGTCGATGCCATGACCACCAACGAAACCCTGTGGTTTCGCGACACCTATCCCTTTGAGGTACTCAAGAGCAAAGTGTTGCCCGAGGCGATCAAGGCCAGCCCGGGTCAGCGTTTGCGGATCTGGTCGGCAGCCTGTTCCTCGGGGCAGGAACCGTACTCGATTTCGATGGCCATCGACGAGTTCGAGCGGACCAACATGGGCCAGTTGAAGGCCGGTGCGCAAATTGTCGCCACCGATTTGTCCGGCACCATGCTCACCAACTGCAAGACCGGCGAGTACGACAGCCTGGCGCTGGGCCGCGGTTTGTCCCCGGAACGCCTGCAGCGTTACTTCGATCCGAAAGGCGCGGGGCGTTGGGCGGTCAAGGCGCCGATCAAGAGTCGGGTGGAGTTTCGCTCGTTCAACCTGCTCGACAGCTACGCCAGCCTGGGCAAGTTCGACATGGTGTTCTGCCGCAACGTGCTGATCTACTTCTCGGCCGAAGTGAAGAAAGACATCCTGCTGCGCATCCACGGCACGCTCAAGCGCGGTGGTTATCTGTTCCTCGGTGCATCCGAGGCGCTGAACGGCCTGCCGGATCATTTCCAGATGGTGCAGTGCAGTCCAGGGATCATTTACCAGGCCAAGTAAGTCGCACGCAGTCAAAGTGTGGGAGGGGGCTTGCCCCCGATAGCGGTGTGTCAGTCTCAGTATCTATGACTGAACCACCGCTATCGGGGGCAAGCCCCCTCCCACATTTGTTTGCGCGGCAAACTTCCCAATAGCGGCAACCGCGATTGCCGCTTTACTGGCGCCACGCGGAAACCGCTTGCCGCTTTTCTGGCATTGCCGCCGGCAATCTCCCCGCAAACCCTTGATATATGGGGTTCCACCAGATTGGCATGCACCTTGCTATAACCCTGTTAACGAACAGCAGGTCAGCCTAAAGGTTTCCGCCATGAGCATCAGCTTCGATAAAGCGCTCGGTATCCACGAACAAGCCCTGGGCTTTCGCGCCCAGCGTGCCGAAGTCCTGGCCAACAACATTGCCAACGCCGACACCCCGAACTACAAGGCTCGGGACCTGGACTTCTCCGCCGTGCTCGCCGCACAGCAGGACAAGACCAAGAACGGCACCTTCGCCTTGAATATGACCAACAGCCGTCATATCGAAGCGCAAGGCCTGAGCAGTGGTGACGAGTCGCTGCTGTATCGCACCCCGATGCAGCCATCGATCGACCAGAACACCGTCGACGCGCAGTTGGAGCAATCGGCCTACGCCGAGAACTCGGTGAACTTTCAGGCCAGCTTCACCCTGCTCAACAGCAAATTCAAAGGGCTGATGTCAGCCCTGCGTGGAGAGTAAGCCATGTCCCTAGCCAGTGTTTTCAATATTGCCGGCAGTGGCATGAGCGCGCAGACCACGCGTTTGAACACCGTCGCCAGTAACATCGCCAACGCCGAGACCGTGTCTTCGAGCATTGACCAGACCTACCGCGCCCGTCACCCGGTGTTTGCCACCATGTTTCAGGGCGGCCAGAGCAGCGGCGGCGATTCGCTGTTCCAGAATCAGGACGCTGCCGGGCAAGGCGTGCAGGTACTCGGCGTGGTTGAAGACCAGAGCAATCTGGAAGCGCGCTATGAGCCTAATCACCCTGCGGCGAACGAAAAAGGCTACGTGTACTACCCGAACGTCAACGTGGTCGAGGAAATGGCTGACATGATCTCTGCCAGCCGCTCGTTCCAGACCAACGCGGAAATGATGAATACCGCCAAAACCATGATGCAGAAGGTCCTGACCCTGGGTCAGTGATAAGGGGCGCCAAACAATGGCCATTGTTGATACGACGAACAACACGGCAGTCCAGGACCTGTTCAATAGCAAGGTCAAGACTGCGACGGACAACAGCAGCATCAGCGCCGCGACCAAGGCGGCAACGGGCAACCAGTCGATGGGCAAGGATGCGTTCTTGCAACTGTTGGTGACCCAGCTGAAAAACCAGGACCCGCTGTCGCCCCAGGACAACGGTGCGTTCGTGTCTCAGTTGGCGCAGTTCAGCAGCCTGGAAGGCATCAACAATCTGAATGATTCGGTAAACAACATCTCCAGCAACTACAGCTCGTCGCAAGCGCTGCAGGCTTCGTCGCTGGTCGGTCGCTCGATTATTACCCAGACCGACAAGGCGCTGGTGGATACCAGCAAGAGCATGACCGGCTCGGTCGCGGTGACGGCGGCAACGGGTAACGTCTCGATCAAGATCACCGACAAAGACGGCGTCGTGGTGCGCACCCTTGAGATGGGTGCTCAGAGCGCAGGGAGTTCCGACTTCATCTGGGATGGCAAGAACGCCGCTGGTGAGGTCGCCGCCCCCGGGACTTACACCTTTACGGCCACCACCAAGAATGACGCGGGCGACTCGGTGGCACTGGCGACTTCGCTGCCAGCCACGGTAAACAGCGTGACCCTGAGCCAGACCGGCGGCGAAATGCTGCTCAACCTTGCAGGCGGCATGGGCAGCGTCAAGCTGTCGCAAATTCAGACTATCGGTACATAGAGCCGGCTAAATACGGCAGAGGGAGAGAAACATGTCTTTTAACATCGGCCTTAGCGGCCTCTATGCGGCCAACAAACAACTGGACGTGACCGGCAACAACATCGCCAACGTCGCGACCACTGGCTTCAAATCGTCCCGTGCGGAATTCTCGGATATCTACGCGGCGTCCAAACTGGGCACCGGCCAGAACAGCATCGGTAACGGTGTGAACCTGGCGGCGGTGTCTCAGCAATTCACCCAGGGTGATGTCAACAACAGTGGCGGCATCCTGGACATGGCAATCCAGGGCGGTGGCTTCTTCGTACAGAAGGGCAGCGACGGTTCGCTGGAATACACCCGTAGTGGTGCCTTCCGTTCGGACAAAGACGGCTATATCACCAACAACACCGGTACTTCGCGCCTGCAGGGCTACGCGGCGGATGACAACGGCAAGATCGTCAAGGGTGGCTTGGTCGACCTGCAACTCAACTTGTCGAACCTGCCGCCAAAAGCCTCCAGCACCGTCGATTCCAGCAGTAACCTGAACTCCTCGGAGCCGGTGATCGACCAGGTGGCCAAGCCATTCAACCCAACCGACACCAAGACCTTCACCACCCAGTACAGCACCACCTTGTACGACACCCAAGGCAACGCTCACCCGATGGTGCAGTACCTGGTGAAGACGGACTCCAACCAATGGAAGTCCTACACCTTGATCGACGGGCGTAACCCTGATGGTACCCCGATCAGTGGCGCAGGCGCGGTGGCACCTGTCGCATCGACCCTGACGTTCGACACCGGGGGTAAGCTCACTGGTGTGGTTACCCCGCCTAGCGCGGTCTCCAACACCACCCTGACCATTTCCAACTGGAAACCGGGCACCGTGACCAACGGTGTATGGACTGCTAACGGCGCCGCGGCCAATGCGGGCGGTATTGCGATCAACATGGCGGATATCACCCAGTACAATTCGGCCAGCTACCGCAACCCACCGGTCACCGATGGTTATGCTACCGGCCAGATCACCGGGCTGAAAATCGACGGCAGCGGCGTACTGTTCGCCACCTTCAGTAATCAGCAGAGCAAGGCCATTGGCCAGATCTCCCTGGCCAGCTTCAACAACGAACAAGGCCTGCAGCCATCTGGCGGCACCACTTGGAGAGAAACCTTCGCCTCGGGCCAACCGGGATACGACGCCCCTCAATCCGGCACCCTCGGTTCGATCGTGGCCAACTCCCTGGAGAACTCCAACGTCAACCTGACCAGCGAGCTGGTAGACCTGATCAAGGCCCAGAGCAACTACCAGGCGAACGCCAAGACCATCTCCACCCAGAGCACCATCATGCAGACCATCATCCAGATGACCTGATGCGTTAGCGCTGCACAAGAAGCCCCTCGATTGAGGGGCTTTTTTTTGCGTTTCATTTGGCATTAAGACCTTTTCCCACTACCGATGCGGTTACGAGATGACACGCCTTTGTTGGAACGCGCCACACCTGTCTTTCCACCTATCCAGCCGAGAGGCATTGGGTTCTCTCATTGTTGGGGAGAGGCGATATGTGGAGTTCATCGGTATCTGGCCAAGGGGTCGGGGGTGTGCGTTACGAAAGTGGGGGGGCAGGGCAGCACCTGAAGGCCACCAGCCAGTCTGATGGCACCAAGCAAGACACGGGCGTCGTCAAGGACAGCGTCACAAAGCTGATCAAAGAGCTTGAAGACGCCGAAAAAACCGGGAAGAGCCAGACGGCCCAGGAGCTGCGGAACAAGCTGAATGAAATGCGAAAGGAGCTCGGCGAAGAGAAGTTCAAGGAGATTCTCGAGGACGTGAAGAAAGACGCGTCCGACGACTTTCAGGCGTTCATGAAGAAAACCTTCCCGGAAGAATTTCCGGATGATTCGTCTCCGGATGCGCCGCCGTCACCCGCACCGTCTCCATCCCCTTCCCCGGGCGGTGGTGGCGGAGGTGGCGGCGGTGGGGGCGGTGGCGGTGGTGGCGGTGGTGGCGGTGGTTTCGGCCCCAGCGAGTCCATGAGCGACAAGCCGATTACCGAAGGCGCGAAGCATTTCGACTACAAGCCCGATGACAGCGAGCCGGGGAAAAAACCGGAGAATATCTGGAGCGGCTTCAGACAGGGGCCGGACGGCAATTGCGTGACGGTTTCGGCGATTAAAGCCGCCATGATGCAATTTGGCGAGAAGCCCACCGACGTCTTCAAAGAGGTCAAGGAGACGGGTAATGGCTACTCTGTGACCATGCGCGATGGTGTCAAGGTTGACCTGACCAAGGATGAAGTGCGGCTGGCTGCCACCCATGCACGTTTCCAGGGCGATGACCCGAAAATGATGACCAACGCCAATTTCATGTTTGCCGTCAGCGCAAAACGGGCGCAATTGGAAAACAACGACGGCACTGCCGGGCGCAGCTTTCTGGATGGCATACGTACCCTCAATGATGGCGAGAACGCTCGGGAAGGCTTGGACCGTCTGGGCTTGCGCAAAAATTACCGGCCGGCCACGGATGCCGACTTGCGAAGCAGCAAGGTGGGGACGGTGGAGTATGGCGGTCATTCGATGGCGGTGATCGATGGTCGGATTGAACTGTGGGGCAAGCGGGGCGGGGTGCCCCGGTCGGGGATTGCGACCATATTGTTCGGCGACTGACGAGCCTTTGCCCAGGCAAAAAAAACCCGATAAACCCAACTGCAGCAAGGGATTATCGGGGTTTTCCAATCCCGGGCCATCAAGCCCGGAACGTGCTCAGCTTATTGGCACGCTTCGCAATCCGGCTCGTCGATCGCACAGGCTTTCGGCACTGGCGCCGGGCCGGCAGGTGCGGCGAGCACCGAGTCATCACCGTGGTTGCCGCTGGAAACCGCGTTCAGCTTGCCGGTGTTGATGGTCGACTTCTCGGTGCTGGTCGCGGCCAGGGCACGGAGGTAGTAAGTGGTTTTCAAGCCACGGTACCAAGCCATGCGGTAGGTCACGTCCAGCTTCTTGCCCGAAGCGCCGGCGATGTACAGGTTCAGCGACTGCGCCTGGTCGATCCACTTCTGGCGACGGCTGGCGGCGTCAACGATCCACTTGGTGTCCACTTCGAAGGCGGTCGCGTAGAGCTCTTTGAGTTCTTGCGGGATGCGTTCGATCTGCTGCACCGAACCGTCGTAGTACTTCAGGTCGTTGATCATGACCGAGTCCCACAGGTCGCGGGCTTTCAGGTCGCGAACCAGGTACGGGTTGATCACGGTGAATTCGCCCGACAGGTTCGATTTCACATACAGGTTCTGGTAGGTCGGTTCGATCGACTGCGATACGCCGGTGATGTTGGCGATGGTTGCGGTCGGTGCGATGGCCATGATGTTGGAGTTACGAATACCTTTCTGTACACGGGCACGTACCGGCGCCCAGTCCAGGGATTCGTTCAGGTCAACGTCGATGTATTTCTGGCCACGTTGCGCGATCAGGATCTGTTGCGAATCCAGCGGCAGGATGCCTTTGGACCACAACGAACCCTGGAACGTCTCGTAGGCGCCGCGCTCGTCGGCCAGGTCGCAGGAAGCCTGGATCGCGTAGTAGCTGACCGCTTCCATGGACTTGTCGGCGAACTCGACCGCTGCATCCGAACCGTAAGGAATGTGCTGCAGGTACAAAGCGTCCTGGAAGCCCATGATCCCCAGGCCGACTGGACGGTGCTTGAAGTTGGAGTTCTGCGCCTGTGGCACCGAGTAGTAGTTGATGTCGATAACGTTATCGAGCATGCGAACGGCGGTGTTCACGGTGCGTGCAAGCTTCACGGTGTCCAGCTTGCCGTTGACGATGTGGTTCGGCAGGTTGATCGAGCCCAGGTTGCAAACGGCGATCTCATCCTTGTTGGTGTTCAAGGTGATCTCGGTGCACAGGTTCGAGCTGTGGACCACGCCCACGTGCTGCTGCGGGCTGCGCAGGTTGCACGGGTCTTTGAAGGTCAGCCATGGGTGGCCGGTTTCGAAGAGCATGGACAGCATTTTGCGCCACAGGTCTTTGGCCTGGATGGTCTTGAACAGCTTGACCTTGCCTGGGTACTCGGTGAGGGCTTCGTAGTACTCGTAACGCTCTTCGAAGGCCTTGCCGGTCAGGTCGTGCAGGTCCGGTACTTCGGATGGCGAGAACAGGGTCCACTTGCCGTCGTCGAAGACACGCTTCATGAACAGGTCAGGGATCCAGTTGGCGGTGTTCATGTCGTGGGTACGACGACGGTCATCACCGGTGTTCTTGCGCAGCTCGATGAACTCTTCAATGTCCATGTGCCAGGTTTCCAGGTAGGCACAGACAGCGCCTTTGCGCTTGCCGCCCTGGTTGACCGCTACGGCGGTGTCGTTGACGACTTTCAGGAACGGTACAACGCCCTGGGACTTGCCGTTGGTGCCCTTGATGTACGAACCCAGTGCGCGCACCGGGGTCCAGTCGTTACCCAGGCCGCCGGCGAATTTGGACAGCATGGCGTTGTCGTGGATCGCGTGGTAGATGCCCGACAGGTCATCCGGCACGGTGGTCAGGTAGCAGCTCGACAGCTGTGGACGCAGGGTGCCGGCGTTGAACAGGGTCGGCGTCGACGACATGTAGTCGAAGGACGACAGCAGGTTGTAGAACTCGATGGCGCGGTCTTCTTTGTGCTTCTCTTCAATCGCCAGGCCCATGGCCACGCGCATGAAGAACACTTGCGGCAGTTCGAAGCGGATACCGTCCTTGTGGATGAAGTAACGGTCGTACAGGGTTTGCAGGCCCAGGTAGGTGAACTGCTGGTCGCGCTCGTGGTTGATCGCCTTGCCGAGTTTTTCCAGGTCGAAGGTGGCCAGGACCGGGTTCAGCAATTCGTATTCGATACCCTTGGTGATGTACGCCGGCAAGGCCTTGGCGTACAGGTCGGCCATCTCGTGGTGGGTGGCGCTGGGGGCTACGCCGAGGAAGCCCAGGCCTTCGGCGCGCAGGGTGTCCATCAGCAGGCGCGCAGTCACGAACGAGTAGTTCGGCTCGCGTTCAACCAGGGTACGGGCGGTCATCACCAGGGCGGTGTTGACGTCGGTCAGGGCCACGCCGTCGTACAGGTTCTTCAGGGTTTCGCGCTGGATCAGGTCGCCGTCGACTTCTTCCAGGCCTTCGCAGGCCTCGGTGATGATGGTGTTCAGGCGGCCCAGGTCCAGCGGCGCGAATGTGCCGTCGGCCAGGGTGATGCGGATCGATGGGTGTGCTTGTACGGCGGCTTCGTCGGCCGGGGCGCGAACGGCACGTTCCTTGGCGCGCGAATCACGGTAGATCACATAGTCGCGGGCGACTTTCTGCTCGCCGGCACGCATCAGGGCCAGTTCGACCTGGTCCTGGATTTCTTCGATGTGGATGGTGCCGCCCGAAGGCATGCGACGCTTGAAGGTCGCGGTGACTTGTTCGGTCAGGCGGGCAACGGTGTCATGGATGCGCGACGAGGCGGCAGCGGTGCCGCCTTCAACTGCAAGAAACGCTTTGGTGATGGCGACGGTGATTTTGTCATCGGTGTAAGGAACGACAGTGCCGTTACGCTTGATCACGCGCAATTGGCCAGGTGCAGTGGCGGACAGATCCATATTCGAATCAGCGGCCTGCGGCACGGAGCCCTGCGGGTTCTCGCGAGTTGTGTCGGTTTGCATGGGGTGTTGTCTCCACATTCTATATTTATTTGGGCACCATCTCGGTGCCCACCGTTCCGTCCTGAAGCACTTACAGCAGGCCTTGGCCTGGCATAACAACTTCGGGACAGGAGGAAGGGGGGCTTATCGCGCCGCTTCCATGCCGAAGTCTTCGGTTTGGCGCTCAAAAGCGCCTCGCCGTATTCCTGGTGGGTGACAGTTGCCCGGTTCAAGCACTGCAACACCCGTACCGTTTTGCGCTGTTGGAGCGCTAAAACGGTTGCCATCCGCATGAGCGGTTTGGGCTTTCAAAAAATGCTGGAGTTGGACCAAACAGGAGCAAGAAAGGGCTTGAGTTCCTTGTCTGATTTGTGTTTGGTCTTTTAGTTCAAAACCCTACATGTAGGGTTTTTTTGGCGCCGAGGTACAAGATAATGCGTTTTTGGAGGCTTAGCAATCCAGGGCCTGTGGATAACGCTGTGAGTAAAATGTGTATGAAACGTAGAATGCCCGTGTAGGCCGCCGTACTGCTGGACCGCGCCGTTTGTCACTGAATATTCCAAGAAAAAAACGGCTCTTTGGATTTTTGAGGGCGCGAACCCTATCACAAAAAAACCGCATCACCGAATGCATTTCCTGGCTTGTGTTCGAGGGTTGGGGCATGGCTACAATCGATCATTGTTATGCCCTCACAACATTACAAATAAGGTGTGGCTGGCGAAGATCAACAGGTGGGAGGGCGCAAGTCCCCTCCCACATTTGATCGAGCAGACCAACCAATCCCCTAATAACAACGAGGATTACCTGTGGAGCATGAAGCCTGGCAAATCCTGATCGTCGAGGATGACGAGCGATTGGCCGAGTTGACCCGTGATTACCTGGAGAGCAATGGCCTGCGCGTGTCGGTGGAAGGCGATGGCGCCCAGGCTGCGGCGCGGATCATCGCCGAACAGCCGGACCTGGTGATCCTCGACCTGATGCTGCCCGGCGAAGACGGCCTGAGCATCTGCCGCAAGGTGCGCGAGCGCTACGACGGAGTGATCCTCATGCTCACCGCACGTACCGACGACATGGACCAGGTACTGGGCCTGGACATGGGCGCCGACGACTACGTGTGCAAACCCGTGCGCCCGCGCCTGCTGCTGGCGCGTATCCAGGCGCTGTTGCGCCGCAGCGAGCCGGCGGAACCGGCCGTCGCGCAAAACCAGCGCCGCCTGCAATTCGGCCCGCTGCTGGTGGATAACGCCCTGCGCGAAGCCTGGCTGCAGGGCGAGGGCATCGAACTGACCAGCGCCGAGTTCGACCTGCTGTGGCTGCTGGTGGCGAATGCCGGGCGCATCCTGTCGCGCGAAGAAATCTTCATCGCCCTGCGCGGCATCGGTTACGACGGCCAGGACCGCTCGATTGACGTGCGCATCTCGCGTATCCGTCCGAAGATCGGCGACGACCCGATCCACCCGCGCCTGATCAAGACCGTGCGCAGCAAAGGCTATTTGTTCGTCCCCGAAGCCGCCGCCGACATGCCGCTGTGAACTCGATCTTCCTGCGCATCTACGGCGGCATGTGTGCGGCGCTGATCCTGGTGGCGCTGTTGGGCGTGCTGGCGTTGCACTTGCTCAATGACGTGCGCAGCGGGCAGTACCGTGAGCGCCTGGCCCACGGCACGTTTGCCTTGATGGGCGATAACCTGCAACCCATGAGCGCGATTGAGCGCCGGCGCGCACTGGCGGTGTGGGAACGCCTGTTGGGCATTCCCCTGACGCTGCGCACGTACACCGATGCCCAATTGGACCTCGGCCAGCGCACCCGCCTGCAGCGCGGCCAGGTGCTGGTGCAGCAGACCGGGCCGCATGCGGCGCGGGTGCTGCGGTTGGTCAGCGAGGCGGATCAATTGGTGCTGGAAGGTGAAGTGCAGCAGATCAGCGAGCAATTGGCGCGCGCGACGATCTACCTGTTGGCCGACGAACTGGTGCGTTTCCCGGTGGCCGAGCAGCCGCAGCGACTGGCCGCGATAAAAGAAGCCAAGGGTTTTGGCTTCGAGATGCACTTGATGGCCCTCGACCAGGCCGATATGGATGACGACCAGCGCCGCCGCGTGTCGGAGGGCGATACGGTGATGGCGCTGGGCAAGGGGGGCGATTCGATTCGGGTGTTTGCCGGTATGGTCGGCACGCCCTGGGTGCTTGAAATCGGCCCGTTGTATCAAATGAACCCGTACCCGGCGCAATGGTTGATCCTGATTGCGTTGATCGGCCTGACCCTGATTGGCCTGATCGTCTATCTATTGGTGCGTCAGCTTGAGCGCCGCCTCAAGGGCCTGGAAGCGGCCGCCACGCGTATTGCCAAAGGCAACCTGGAAGTGCGCGTGCCGGCGCGCGGCGCCGACTCGGTGGGGCGCCTGGCCGCCGCGTTCAATGGCATGGCCGAGCACCTGCAGCAGTTGCTGGCGATCCAGCGCGAACTGGTGCGCGCCGTGTCCCACGAACTGCGCACCCCGGTGGCACGCCTGCGTTTCGGCCTGGAGATGATCGGCGACGCCGCCACCCCGCAGGCCCGGCGCAAATACCTCGAAGGCATGGACAGCGATATCCAGGACCTCGACGGCCTGGTCGACGAAATGCTCACCTACGCGCGCCTGGAGCAGGGCGCGCCGGAGCTGAATTTCCAGCGGGTCGACCTCAATGCGTTGCTCGATCAGGTGATCGGCGAATTATCGCCACTGCGTCCGCAGATCAACGTGGCCCGTGGTATTTGCCTGTCATCGGCGCATTGGGACGATGCCTGGGTCGATGCCGAGCCGCGCTACCTGCACCGCGCCTTGCAAAATCTGGTGAGCAACGCCATGCGCCATGCCCAGGGCCAGGTACTGATCAGCTACCAGGTCGGCCAACTGCGCTGCCGCATCGATGTGGAAGACGATGGCCCCGGCGTACCGGAAAGCGCCTGGGAGCGCATCTTCACGCCCTTCCTGCGCCTGGACGACAGCCGCACCCGCGCCTCGGGCGGGCATGGCCTGGGCTTGTCGATTGTGCGGCGGATTATTTATTGGCATGGCGGGCGGGCGTTGATCAGCAAGAGCAACAACCTGGGAGGGGCGTGCTTCAGCCTGAGTTGGCCACGGGACCAGGATAAATCCTGATACCGCTATCGGGGGCAAGTCGAACCGTCGCACCGCCCCTCCCACATTTGAATGCATTCCAAGTGTGGGAGGGGGCTTGCCCCCGATGACGCTCGATCAGACGCTAATGGCTACAAGGCTCAACAACTGCTCCCCCTCCACCGCAAATTGCCCAACCAATTCCTTGCCATAGCACCACTCTTCGGACAAATCCGTCAGCAGCCGCAACCGCACCTGCCCGTTCTCTGACCATTCCAGCACCTCGGCATGCTCAAAGTAAAAGCGCTTCTGCACGATCGGGTAGAGCGCCTTGAACAAACTCTCCTTGGCCGAAAACGTCAGTGTCACCAGCAGCGCATGTTGCTCACGGGGCAACATGGCCATGCGCTGCAACTCTGCGGCGGTGAGGATTTCCCCGGCCAGGCGTTCGGCGCGCTCCAGGCTCAGGACATTTTCCAGGTCCATCCCCAGCCCACGCCATTGCGCCTTGTGACCGACAATCGCCGCCGCGTGCCCGCTGCTGTGGGTGATAGAGCCGCTGATGTGCTGCGGCCACACCGGCGCACGGTCTTCGCCGATTGCCGGCACGCAGTCCAGGTTATCGAGCTGTTGCAAGGCGGCGCGGGCGCATAACCGGCCGGCGAGAAATTCCGCCTGGCGCTTGGCCACCGAGCGCTGGATGCTCGCCGGCGGCGGCACGGCGCTGCGTTGGAAATCATCGGCGATCAATAGGGCCGGATCAAAGCGCGTACTGAGCAGCACCGTGCCCGGCAAGGGATCGGGCAGCGGCCAATGGGCGTTGAGCGGGGTGCAGCAAGCGGGTAGGGGCGTCATGGGCGGTATTTTGCCGAGTTGACGCGCCAGTGGATAGCCCGCAGCGGTTCAGGCCAGATTCAGAGCCTGTTCAGGGGGAGTTCAGGGGCACTTGCGTAGTCTGGGTCTACAGCCTAAACGCCTAGAGGTAAGTACCATGACTGCGATCAAGAAGCTGATGTTGGCGTTGACCATGCTCAGTGCCACCGCCGGGGTGCAGGCCAGCGATAGCGCCTTTGCGGGATTCGGTCGCGAGAAAACCAAGAAGTCCAGCACACTGATGCAGCGTGTGAGCTTCGATGAGGCGCACAGCCAAGTCGCGCCGTGGGGCCAGGCGCTGGGTTTGAGCAGTCCGCAGGCGGCTTACCGTGCCGGTTATGAACACCTGAGTGGCCACTACAATGGCATTAAACTGCGCCCGCAAGACCTGCAGGGCCGCTATGATATCCCTCTGTCGGACAGTTGATTTGCCTTGGAGAGCCTTATGAAATTGCTGGTGGTGGAAGATGAGGCGCTGTTGCGTCATCACCTGTATACCCGCCTGACCGACAGCGGGCATGTGGTCGAAGCCGTGGCCAACGCGGAGGAGGCCTTGTACCAGACCGGCCAATTCAATCATGACCTGGCGATCATCGACCTCGGCCTGCCCGGCATGGGTGGCCTTGACCTGATCCGCCAACTGCGCGCCCAGGACAAGACCTTCCCGATCCTTGTCCTCACCGCTCGCGGCAACTGGCAGGACAAGGTCGAAGGCCTGGCCGCCGGCGCCGACGACTACGTGGTCAAGCCGTTCCAGTTCGAAGAGCTGGAGGCGCGGATGAATGCGTTGCTGCGCCGTTCCAGTGGCTTTACCCAGTCGACCATCGTCGCTGGCCCCTTGCTGCTGGACCTCAATCGCAAGCAAGCCTCGTTGGATGAGCAGCCACTGGCGCTGACCGCCTACGAGTACCGGATTCTCGAGTACCTGATGCGTCACCATCAGCAGGTGGTGCCCAAGGACCGCTTGATGGAGCAGCTCTACCCCGATGACGACGAGCGCGACCCGAATGTCATCGAAGTGCTGGTCGGCCGCCTGCGCCGTAAACTGGAAGGCCCGGCCGGGTTCAAGCCGATCGACACCGTGCGCGGCTTGGGCTATCTGTTCAATGAGCGCTGCCGTTGATTCGCTCGTTACGTGTGCGCTTGATGCTGGCGGCCACCACCCTGGCCGTGCTGTTTATGCTGGGTTTGTTGCCGGCCATGCAGGGGGCGTTCAGCCTGGCCTTGCAGGACTCGATCGAGCAGCGCCTGGCGTCGGACGTAACGACCTTGATTTCGGCGGCGCGGGTCGAAAACAACCGCCTGCAGATGCCGGCGCAGTTGCCGGACGAACGCTTCAACCTCGCCGATAGCCGCCTGCTCGGCTATATCTACGACCGCGAAGGCCACCTGGTATGGCGTTCGCGGGCGACCCGGGAAGAAAACATCAACTACAAGCCGCGCTATGACGGGCGCGGGAATGAATTTGCGCGGATTCGTGAGGGCAATGGCCAGGAATTCTTCGTGTATGACGTTGAGGTCAAGCTGCTCGGCGGTAAGAGCGCGGCGTTCAGCATCGTCGCGCTGCAACCGGTGCGCGAATACCAACTGACCCTCGAAGGCCTGCGCGAAAACCTCTACCTGGGCTTCGGCGCGGCGTTGCTGGTGTTGCTGACCTTACTCTGGCTGGGCCTGACCTGGGGCCTGCAAGCGTTGCGGCGCCTGAGCCAGGAGCTGGACCAGATCGAAGGCGGTACCCGCGAAAGCCTCAGCGAAGAACACCCCCGCGAACTGCTGCGCCTCACCGGGTCCCTCAACCGTTTGTTGCACAGTGAACGCGAGCAGCGTACCCGCTACCGCGATTCCCTCGACGACTTGGCCCACAGCCTGAAAACCCCGCTGGCGGTGTTGCAAGGCGTGAGCGAAGACATGGCCCAACGCCCCGAAGACCGCGACCAGGCCTGGGTGCTGCAATCGCAGATCGAACGCATGAGCCAGCAGATCAGCTATCAATTGCAGCGCGCCAGCCTGCGTAAAAGCGGTTTGGTACGCCATCAGGTGCGCCTGCAGCCGGTGCTGCAAAGCCTGTGTGACACGCTGGACAAGGTCTACCGCGACAAGCGCGTGAAGGTGTCCTTCGAGTTGCCGGACGAGTGCGATGTGCCCATCGAAAAAGGCGCCTTGCTGGAACTGCTCGGCAACCTGCTGGAAAACGCCTACCGCCTGTGCCTGAGCGAAGTGCGCATCAGGCTGGTGGAAAGCCTGGAAGGCATTGAGCTGTGCATCGAAGATGACGGCCCCGGTGTGCCGCCCGACCAGCGCGCGCGGATTCTGCAACGGGGCGAGCGCCTGGATCGCCAGCACCCGGGGCAGGGGATCGGCCTGGCGGTGGTCAAGGACATCATTGAAAGCTACGGCGCACGCCTGACCCTGGGGGACTCACCGTTGGGGGGCGCGGCGTTCAAGATTCACTTTCCGGCCCTGTGACCCTACGACTGATGTGACTCATCAGGTTTCCTGCGCGCGGTAGGCCCCCGGCGTCAAGCCCGTCCACTTCTTGAACGCCCGATGAAACGCCGATGGCTCGGAAAACCCGAGCTGCTCGGCAATTTCCTGCAATGACAAGTTCGCGCGTCCCAGATGGTAGATGGCGATGTCCCGCCGCAACTCATCCTTGAGCGCTTGAAAACTGCTGCCTTCTTCACGCAGATGCCGGCGCAGGGTCTGCGGGCTGATGTGCAGGTGTTGGGCAACGGCGTCCAGGTCCGGCCAGGGCGTGCGGTCACGGCTGAGCAGGCGGCGGATCTGGCTGCTCAAACTGTCGCCTTCATCGGGCCGCGACAGCAAGTCGGCGGGGGAGCGCTGCAGGAAATGCTTGAGGGTGCGCTCGTCCTGCAGCAGCGGCAGGCTCAAGTAACGGGCAGGAAACACCAGGCTGCTGTTCGGTGCGCCGAACACCTGTGGGCAGGGAAACAACAGGTCGTATTCGCTGGCGTGGGCCGGCATCGGGTAGCTGAACGTGGCCTGGTGCAGACGGATGCGCTGGCCGATCAACCAACTGCCGAGGCGATGCCAGATCACCAACAGGCATTCACTGAGAAAATGATCTGGGTCGCCTAGCTGTGAGTCGTCCAGGCTCAAGCGGGCCATTTCGCCTTCCCGTGTCAGATGCCAACGCGGACCTTGTGGGAATAGGCTATAAAACAATAAGCCGCGTTCCAGAGCCTTCTCCAGGGTGCGGCAATGGATCAGCGCGTGGCACATCATGGCGAACGTGCCGCGCTTGCTCGGCCCTTCGGCAAAGCCCAGGTACTCGTCGTCCAGCGCGAGCCAGAGCATTTGCAACAGCCGGGTAAATTGTTCCGGCGCGATGCGGGCGCGGGGTTCGGTCAACAGTTCCGGGGTGATGCCCACCTGCTGCAACAGACCCGAGTAGTCGTAGCCTGCCCGGCGCGCACCGCCGAGGGCCGCTCGGGCGTAGTGACTGGCGATGGTACGTTCACGCATGCAAGGGCCTCGTCCATGGAAGGGCGGATGGTAGCCATCACCCGCTACAGCGACAAGGCGGATATCCGCCAAATTGTAGGACGAGATTCGATGAGTTGGCGGAAATCCGCCGCCTGACGGGCCGCAGTGAGGCACGGCTTAATCCCTCCAACCCTTATGTCTAAGGGGCTTCAGACCGTTTCAGAAAAGTGGCACGGCGTTTGCGATAAGTACTACAGCGCAGGCTTGGTCCTACAGGTCTCGCAAACAACAAATCCCTCCAGTGCAGGAGGGTTCGCAATTCAAGTGCCGTGGGCAATGGCGGATATTTGCCACACGGGACGATTGAGGAACTTTACAATGACGACTCGTCAGCCACTGTACAAATCCCTGTATTTCCAGGTGATCGTTGCCATCGTTATCGGTATTTTGCTCGGTCACTTTTACCCGCAGACCGGCGTGGCCCTCAAGCCGCTGGGTGACGGGTTTATCAAACTGATCAAAATGGTCATCGCCCCGATCATCTTCTGCACCGTTGTCAGCGGCATCGCCGGCATGCAGAGCATGAAATCGGTCGGCAAAACCGGCGGCTACGCGCTGCTGTACTTCGAAGTTGTGTCCTCCATCGCCCTGCTGATCGGCCTGTTCGTGGTGAACGTTGTGCAGCCGGGCGCTGGCATGCACATCGACGTGGCAACCCTGGACGCATCCAAAGTGGCGGCCTACGTGACAGCTGGTAAAGACCAGAGCATCGTAGGGTTTATCCTCAATGTGATTCCAAACACCATCGTCGGCGCATTCGCCAACGGTGACATCCTGCAAGTGCTGATGTTCTCGGTGATCTTCGGTTTCGCCCTGCATCGCCTGGGTGCCTACGGCAAGCCGGTGCTGGACTTCATCGATCGCTTCGCCCACGTGATGTTCAACATCATCAACATGATCATGAAGCTCGCGCCAATCGGTGCCCTCGGCGCCATGGCGTTCACCATCGGTGCCTACGGTGTTGGCTCGCTGGTGCAACTGGGCCAGTTGATGATCTGCTTCTACATCACCTGCGTCCTGTTCGTGGTCGTGGTGCTCGGCGCCATCTGCCGCGCGCACGGTTTCAGCGTGCTGAAACTGATCCGCTACATCCGTGAAGAGCTGCTGATCGTTCTGGGTACGTCCTCGTCTGAATCGGCACTGCCACGCATGCTGATCAAGATGGAGCGTCTGGGCGCGAAGAAATCCGTGGTTGGCCTGGTGATCCCGACCGGCTACTCGTTCAACCTCGACGGTACGTCGATCTACCTGACCATGGCTGCCGTGTTCATCGCCCAGGCGACTGACACGCACATGGACATCACCCACCAGATCACGTTGTTGCTGGTGCTGCTGCTGTCCTCCAAAGGCGCTGCAGGCGTGACCGGCAGTGGTTTCATCGTCCTCGCCGCGACCCTGTCGGCCGTAGGCCACCTGCCGGTTGCTGGCCTGGCGCTGATCCTGGGTATCGACCGCTTCATGTCCGAAGCCCGTGCGCTGACCAACCTGGTCGGTAACGCCGTGGCGACCCTGGTGGTAGCCAAGTGGGTCAACGAACTGGACGAAGACACGCTGCAAGTCGAGCTGGCTTCCGGTGGTCGTGGTATCTCCGACACCCGTGAAGAAGATGACCTGGGCGTGGCCGAAGGCCCTGCGCCGGTGATCAAGTAAGACGCTGATGGGGTGAACTGACGCCCACCGCAATCTGCAAATGCCCCGACTGGTTCGGGGCGTTTGCGTTTCTGCCCGGCCACTTTGCGGATTTTTGGTTTACATTAAGCCCATGCTCCATCAAAGGCCCGGTGAAGATTCGTCTTCACAAGAGAGCCTCCTCAGCCTGAGCCAATCTGCGCGCACCCGAACCAGCGATACCTTTCGCGACAGATGGCTCGCCCCTAAAAGCAGAAAATAGGCGGGCGTGCCCAATGATTACCCTGAAACTCAACGGCCAAGACCATCAACTGGACGTCACCGAGGAGATGCCACTGTTGTGGGCGATCCGCGATGTGGCGGGCTACAACGGCACCAAATTCGGCTGCGGCATGGGCCTGTGCGGCGCATGCACCATTCATATCGACGGCGCGCCAGCGCGCAGTTGCATCACCCCGATCGGCGCGGTCAAGGGCCAGGCCGTCAGCACCATCGACAACCTGCACACCGACCCGATCGGCCAGGTCGTGCAGCAAGCCTGGCTGGACAGCGCCGTGGCCCAGTGCGGCTACTGCCAGGGCGGGCAAATCATGTCGGCCACCGCGCTGCTGAAAACCAACCCCAACCCCAGCGACGAGCAGATCGAAGAGGCGATGGTCGGCAATATCTGTCGGTGCGGCACCTACAATCGCATCAAGACCGCGATCCGCCAGGCTTCGACGCATCTGCAGGGGGCCAAGGCATGAGCCGCTTACCCGCTGATTTCGTCCTCAATAACCTCAGCCGCCGCGGTTTCCTGCAGGGCGTCGGCGCCACCGGCGCGCTGGTGATCGCCGCCAGTTGGGGCTTGCCTGAGGCGTTTGCCGCTGATGCCGTCAAGAAATATGGCGGCGATGCCATGCCCCATGGGCTGATCGATGACCCCAAGGTCTACGTCAGCATCGCCACCGACGGTACCGTGACGGTGATCTGCAACCGTTCGGAAATGGGCCAGGGCGTGCGTACCAGCCTGAGCCTGGTGGTCGCCGATGAGTTGGACGCCGATTGGGCCCATGTGCGGGTCCAGCAGGCGCCGGGCGACGAAGTGCGTTACGGCAACCAGGACACCGATGGCTCGCGCAGCATGCGCCACTGGTTCGAACCGATGCGGCGTTGCGGCGCGAGTGTGCGTGCGATGCTGGAACAGGCGGCTGCCGACCAGTGGAAAGTCCCGCTGGGCGAGTGCCGTGCGCAGTTGCATAAGGTCATCCATCAGCCCAGCGGGCGCGCCCTGGGCTATGGCGAATTGGCCGCCGCTACCGGTGCATTGGCGGTGCCGGCGCGGGACACGCTGCGCCTCAAGCAGCCGTCGGAGTTCCGCTACATCGGCAAAGAGGGCGTCAAGGCCATTGATGGCGCCGATATCGTCAACGGTCGCGCGGTCTACGGCGCAGACGTGCATTTCGACGGCATGCTCTACGCCACCATTGCACGGCCGAAGGTTTATGGCGGCAAGGTCAAATCCTTCGATGCCAGTGCGGCGTTGAAGGTGCCGGGGGTGATCAAGGTTCTCGAAATCGAAAGCCGCCCTCTGCCTTCGGAGTTCCAGCCCCTGGGCGGCGTGGCCGTGGTGGCGAGCAACACCTGGGCGGCGATCAAGGGCCGTGAAGCGCTGAGCATTGTCTGGGATGACGGCGTCAACGCCAGCTACAACTCCATCGATTACCGCAAGGATCTGGAAGCGGCCGCGCAGCAACCGGGCAAAGTGGTGCGCAACACCGGCACCCTCGACCAGGCCATGAGCGATGCCGACAGCACCCTCGAAGCCGCCTATTACCTGCCGCATCTGGCCCAGTCGCCGATGGAGCCGATGGTTGCCATCGCCCGTTTCGACAAGGGCCAGTGCGAAGCCTGGGCGCCAAGCCAGGCGCCGCAGGTGACCCGCGAGCGCGTTGCCGAGCGCCTGGGCCTGCCTTTCGATAACGTGACCATCAATGTCACGCTGCTGGGCGGCGGCTTCGGTCGCAAGTCCAAGCCGGACTTCGTGGTCGAGGCGGCCATCCTCGCCAAGGAATTCCCCGGCAAGGCCGTGCGCGTGCAGTGGACCCGCGAAGATGATATCCACAACTCCTACTTCCACACGGTCTCCGCCGAGTACCTCAAGGCTGGCCTGAACAAGGACGGCCTGCCTTCTGCCTGGCTGCACCGCACCGTCGCGCCGAGCATCACTGCACTGTTTGCGCCGGGCATGAACCATGAGGCGGCGTTCGAGCTGGGCATGGGCTTTACCAACATGGCCTACGCGATTCCCAATGTGCGCCTGGAAAACCCCGAAGCTGCGGCTCACACCCGGGTTGGCTGGTATCGCTCGGTGTCGAACATCCCCCACGGCTTTGCGATTCAGAGCTTTGTCGATGAACTGGCGCACAAGGCCGGTCAGGACCCGTTGCAGTACCAACTCAAGCTACTCGGACCGGATCGTCAGATCGATCCGAAAACCCTGAGCGATGAGTGGAACTACGGCGAATCCCCGGAGCGCTACCCGATCGATACCGCCCGCCTGCGCGGGGTGCTGGAAACCGCCGCCAAGGCCGCCGGCTGGGGGCGCGCGCTGCCCAAGGGCCGAGGCCTGGGGCTGGCGGTGCATTACAGTTTCGTCACCTATGTGGCGGCGGTGATCGAGGTCGAAGTCAAAGACGACGGCACGCTGATCGTACACAAGGCGGATATCGCCGTGGACTGCGGCCCGCAGATCAACCCGGAACGCATTCGCTCGCAATTCGAAGGCGCCTGCGTGATGGGCCTGGGCAACGCGGTATTGGGCGAGATCAGCTTCAAGGACGGCAAGGTCCAGCAGGATAACTTCCATATGTATGAAGTGGCGCGCATGTCCCTGGCGCCCAAAGTCGTTGCGGTACACCTGGTCACGCCACAGGGCGAGGTGCCGTTGGGGGGTGTCGGTGAGCCCGGCGTGCCGCCGATTGCGCCGGCGTTGTGTAATGCGATTTTTGCCGCCACCGGCAAGCGCATTCGTAGCCTGCCCGTGCGCTACCAACTGCAGGGTTGGCAGGAGACGAAGGCCTGATGGACAGTGTGGATCTGAATGTCCTGCGCAGCGTGCTCGAATGGCGCCGCGCGGGGCAGCGGGTGGTGTTGTACAGCGTGGTCCAGACCTGGGGCAGCGCGCCGCGTCCGCCCGGGGCCATGCTCGCCTTGCGCGGTGACGGGGTGGTGATTGGCTCGGTGTCCGGCGGCTGCATTGAAGATGACTTGATTGCGCGTTTGCAGGATGGTCGGTTGGCGGATGACGGGCCAGCGGTGCAGTTGGTGACCTACGGCGTGACGCGCGATGAAGCGGCGCGTTTTGGATTGCCATGCGGTGGCACCCTGCGCCTGACCGAAGAGCGCGTGATGGAGTGGGGATGGGTGGCCGAGTTGCTGGCGCGCTGTGAAGCCCATGAAATCGTCGCTCGCGAGTTGGACCTGGCCACCGGCAATGTGCGCTTGAGCGCTGCGAGCAAGACCGACGTGGTGACCTTCGACGGCGAGCGCTTGCGCGCCATCTATGGCCCGCGCTGGCGCCTGCTGTTGATCGGCGCCGGGCAGCTGTCACGCTATGTGGCGCAAATGGCGCGGTTGCTGGATTTCGAAGTGCTGATCTGCGACCCGCGTGACGAGTTCGTGTATGGCTGGGAAGAACAGCACGGCCGCTTTGTGCCCGGCATGCCTGATGACGCGGTGCTGAACATCCAGACTGACGAGCGCACGGCTATCGTCTGCCTGACCCACGATCCGCGGCTGGACGATATGGCGTTGCTGACGGCATTGAACTCCAGTGCGTTCTATATCGGCGCGCTGGGTTCGCGGGTCAACACCCGTAAACGCCGGGAAAACCTGGCGGCGTTGGGGTTGTCTGCGCAGGCGATTGCGCGGCTGCATGGGCCGATCGGTTTGCATATCGGCAGCCATACACCCGCGGAGATTGCCCTGTCGTTGCTGGCGGAAATTGTCGCGATCAAGAACGGCGTGGCACCGCTGCAGAAAAAGCCGATGCCGGTGCAGGTTGAATGAGCGTCACTGTGATTGTGCTGGCGGCGGGGCAGGGCAGTCGTTTTCGCGCTGCAGCCGGGGCTGATCAGGATAAGTTGCTGGCTGATTGCGTGGGCCGTGACGCTGTGGTGCGGCCGGTGATCGAGCAGGTGTTGGTGAATTTGCCGGCGTGCGCTGTAAAGCGCGTGGTGGTGACCTCGCCCGATCGGCTTGAAGTTATTCGTCTGGCGCAGGCCCATGGTTGCGAGGTAGTGCAGCTGTGCTCGGCCGGAATGGGCGACAGCATTGCCGCGGCGGTCGCGGCCAGTGGTTCCAGCGATGGCTGGCTGGTGGTGCTGGGTGATATGCCGTTCATTCTGCCGTCCAGCATTGAACGGGTGTTGGAGCGCATAGACGGTATCAGCGTGCCGGTGCATGCCGGCCAGTATGGGCATCCGGTTGCGTTTGGACGAGCGTTCGGACCGGCGTTGATGGCGTTGACGGGTGATCGCGGGGCCAAGCCACTATTTGCCCAGGGGGAAGTGCGTGAGATCCAGGTAAGCGATCCTGGCGTACTCTGGGATGTGGATCTGCCGCATCTGTTGGATTTCAAACCGCTCTGAAATGTGGGAGGGGTGTACGGACGGAGACATCCTTTACAAACGAGACCGGGGACATCCTTTACGTTTCTGGGTGCTGGATAGCCGGCTTGCACCGCTGTCTAGCCTACCCAGTGGATAGTTACATAGGTACATGTCCCACACGTTGTCGTCCACTTCTCGCAGTCCAACGGACTCTCCTACCAGTGACTCACTCAAAAAGATCATCCTGCCCCTCCACTTCATTGACCCGTCTGTTCTGACCTTGCGTACCTCCATATCCGCTCCATATTCGGCAGGAGGTACCCAGCCTGTATAGATCCTTGGCGATTTATCGTACAGATCGTTCGGCACCTTCATGTCTAACGCCTCGTGCGGCCGATCATGATTGAATTCCTGTCGAAATCGTTCAAACGCCAACTGCTGCTGGACCATATTGGCTTCTGGCGTCTTCAGTAACGCGGCCTTGAGTGAGCGATGCATACGCTCATGCCGCCCGTTCTGATCGGGTCGCCCCGGCTGAATACGCTCTGGGTAGATACCCAGTCGTATCCACCAGACGGCCAGACTCGAGAGCCTGCTGAGACCGGTTGAGGCGAAGGGTGAACCGTTGTCAGTCCGGATGACATCAGGCAGACCGTACTCGCGAAAAGCCCAGTCAAAACCCTCGCGGGCCCCAGCCACACTGGGCTGCGCACGACACAACAATATGAATCTGCTGGCCTGATCCGTGAGTGTCAGCGGGTAACAGCGTCGGCCATCCGCCATTAAAAAGTCGCCTTTGAAGTCAGCGGCCCACGTTTGATTGGGGAGATCTGCCGGGCGAAGTTTGACGGGGCCGGTAGGCGGGCGATTGCGCTTGCGCCGCTCTTGAACCAGTCCCGCTCGTTTGAGCCATTCCCCTGCCGTGCTGGGTGCCGGCCAATGACATTCCGGATAGCGATTGGAAAGGACCTTGACCAGCTTTTTGGGGCCCCAGTCATGGTGTTGATGCTTGAGCTCGATTAGAGCAGCAATATGCGCATCGCACGTTTGAAAAGGGCTTGAGAGTGGACGGCGTGAGGCGTCCTTGAGCCCGTCCAGGCCAGCAGTGGCATACCGTTGCAGCCACTTGTCCAAGGTCGGTCGACTAATGCCGTAGCTCAATGCCAGTTGACGTTTTGAATAGGCGCTGGACAGCCAGTCGCCTATCAATCTGACTTTTTGGTCCATAGGGGACTCTCGATTCCATGACATGGCCAGTTACCTCCTGGCCATGATTAATACATGTAAACGATGTCTCCGGTTTCAAACGTAAAGGATGTCTCCGGTCTGTACCGGGGGCAAGCCCCCTCCCACATTGAATCTTTGTTGGCATAAAAAAGCCCCGCCTGAGTGATCAGGCGGGGCTTTTTAGTGGCGGATGGAATCAGACGAGAGGTTTAGGCTCGTGCTCTTCTTCCAGGGCCTTTGGGTGATGCTCTGCCACTTCTTCAACGGAACTCGGGGTCTCGTCGACGATTGGGGTAGTGTGCTCGACCACTTCGGCGACAGCCGGTGCGGCAGCGGCAGCAGCGGCGGCAGCTTCGGCTTCCTTGCGACGACGGCGCACTTCACGTGGGTCGTTCGGCGCACGGCCGTTTTCGGTCAGGGCAATGGCCGGTGCGGCTTCAACCACCGGGGCGGCGGCTTCGGCAACGACGGGTGCTTCAACCACTGGCGCAGGCTCGGCAACCGCTACCGGAGCGGCTTCAACCACTTCGGCAACCGGGGTTGGCGCTGCTTCTACCACAGGGGCGGGGGCGGGTGCTTCAGCCGGGGCGGCAGGTTCGGCTGTCCACTGGAAGGCGGTCTGTTCTTCGCGAACTTCACGCACGGCCGGGGCGGCTTCTTCGACAACCGGTGCTTCTACAACGGCTTCAACCACTGGTTGTGGCTCAACCACCGGGGCAGGCTCCGCAGCAACTACTTCGGCTTCCGGTTGGGCTTCGCGAACCGGCGCAACTTCCACTTCCGCAACCACGGGGGCTTCGATCGGGGTAGTTGCTTCTACGACCGGTGCTTCAACCACTGGGGTCTCGGCGACTGGTGCCTCTACCGCAACGGTTTCTTCGACGGCGGCAGTGGCGCGTTCAGCCTGCTCGTGAGCCTGGGCTTCGGCAGGTGCGCTGATGACCGAGCTGGCAACGGCAGCGGTAACGGCCAGGCCGGCAGCCAGTTCGGCGCCAGTCGGTTCGCTGTTGGCGGCTTCTGCGTTCTCGCCGGCTTCTTCCGAACCTTCGATCACGTTGCCGTTGGCATCACGTTGACGCTCACGACGGTTGCTGCGACGACGCTGGCCACGGGAGCGGCGGCGTGGACGATCGCCTTCGGCGTTGTCCTGGCCGTCTTCGAGCAGTTGCTCTTCGCCGGTCAGCACTTCTTCGTCTTCTTCGCTGGCGCTAGCCGCCGGCTCGGTGCGTGGTTGACGTTCTTCACGCGGTGCGCGTGGTTGACGCTCTTCACGTGGCGCACGCTCTTCACGCGGCGGGCGAGCCGGGCGTTCTTCTGAGGTGGCGGCGGCAGCAGTAGCAGTAGCGGCGGCAACGGCAGGCGCGGCGTCCAGCGGCTCGCGCAGTTCACGCACACGCTCTTCGCGCTCGCCACGTGGCTTGCGATCTTCACGCGGTGCACGTGGTGGGCGCGGTGCGCGCTCTTCACGCGGTGCGCGTTCTTCACGGGCTACTACGGCCGGGGTCTCTTCGCGGGCTTCGCGAGGCGCACGCTCTTCACGGGGTGCGCGCTCTTCACGCGGGGCACGTTCTTCGCGCGGCTTGCGCTCTTCGTCACGGCGACCGTTGCGGTTACGGCTCTGCTGGCGACCGTTGCGACGCTCTTCGTTACGCGCCGGGCGCTCGGTGGCAGGTTTTTCAACCACAACCGGTGCCGCAGGCTCTTCCTTGCTGGCGAACAGGCTGACCAGCGACTTCACCAGGCCCTTGAACAGGCTTGGCTCAGGCAGCGCGGCCGGGGCTGCAACCGGGGCCGCGACTTCAACCGGAACCGGTGCGTTGGCACGCGCCGGAGCGGTCTTCACGGCGGCTTCCTGGCGAACCAGGGTGCGGGTCGCGGCGGCTGGCTGGACTTCTTCCACTTCGGCAGCGGCAGCGGCGATTTCGTAGCTGGACTGGCCGCTGTGGGCTTCCGGACTGTCATCACGCAGGCGCTGCACTTCGAAGTGCGGCGTTTCCAGGTGATCGTTCGGCAGGATGACGATACGGGCACGGGTGCGCAGTTCGATCTTGGTGATCGAGTTGCGTTTTTCGTTGAGCAGGAACGCGGCAACCGGGATCGGCACTTGCGCGCGGACTTCGGCGGTGCGGTCTTTCAGGGCTTCTTCTTCGATCAGGCGCAGGATCGCCAGGGACAGCGATTCAACGTCACGGATGATGCCGGTGCCGTTGCAACGTGGGCAAACAATGCCGCTGCTCTCGCCCAGGGACGGACGCAGGCGCTGACGGGACATTTCCAGCAGGCCGAAGCGCGAGATGCGGCCGACTTGCACACGGGCGCGGTCGGCTTCCAGGCATTCGCGGACTTTTTCTTCCACGGCGCGCTGGTTCTTGGCGGGGGTCATGTCGATGAAGTCGATCACGATCAGGCCGCCGATATCACGCAGGCGCAACTGGCGGGCGATTTCTTCAGCCGCTTCCAGGTTGGTCTGCAGGGCGGTTTCTTCGATGTCGCTACCTTTCGTGGCACGCGCCGAGTTGATGTCGATGGACACCAGGGCTTCGGTCGGGTCGATCACGATGGAGCCGCCGGAAGGCAGTTCGACCACGCGCTGGAAGGCGGTCTCGATCTGGCTTTCGATCTGGAAACGGTTGAACAGCGGAACGCTGTCTTCGTACAGCTTGATCTTGCTGGCGTACTGCGGCATCACCTGGCGGATGAAGGTCAGGGCTTCGTCCTGGGCTTCGACGCTGTCGATCAGCACTTCGCCGATGTCCTGGCGCAGGTAATCGCGGATGGCGCGGATGATCACGTTGCTTTCCTGGTAGATCAGGAACGGCGCGGAACGATCCAGGGACGCTTCTTTGATAGCGGTCCACAGTTGCAGCAGGTAGTCGAGGTCCCACTGCATTTCTTCGCTGCTGCGGCCCAGGCCGGCAGTGCGCACGATCAGGCCCATGTCGGCTGGAGCGACCAGGCCGTTCAGCGCTTCACGCAGTTCGTTGCGCTCTTCACCTTCGATGCGACGGGAAATGCCGCCGGCACGTGGGTTGTTCGGCATCAGCACCAGGTAACGACCGGCCAGGCTGATGAAGGTGGTCAGGGCGGCGCCCTTGTTGCCACGTTCTTCTTTTTCTACCTGAACGATGACTTCCTGGCCTTCGCTCAGGACGTCCTTGATGTTCACGCGGCCTTCGGGGGCTTTCTTGAAGTATTCGCGGGAGATTTCTTTGAGGGGCAGGAAGCCATGGCGCTCGGAGCCGAAATCGACAAAGGCAGCCTCAAGGCTTGGTTCGATGCGAGTAATACGGCCTTTATAGATGTTGGCCTTCTTCTGCTCGCGTGCACCGGATTCGATGTCCAGGTCGTAGAGGCGTTGGCCATCTACCAGCGCAACACGCAACTCTTCGGGTTGAGTTGCGTTAATCAGCATTCTTTTCATGTTGTACCGTCGGTTTCCGGGCTGCCGGAAACGGCGTTCGGCACACACGACTTCTCACGGTCGGTGTCAGGTGCGTCAAGAGTGGTTGGCCACTCCAGTGTCCAGCAATAACCGGCGAATTGGGCTGGTATCGCGACGGACGCGTCCTGCTTGTTAGCGGTGGTGACAAAAGCACCACTTCAACAAAAGCTAAGGTCAGGAGGAGGAATCAACCGGCGACTGTGGACGAGATGAAGCGTCTATATATAAGCCTAATGCTACACGGTCCGACGGTTGTGCATCTCCACCCTACACGTATCCCTGATAATTCGGGTGCTGCCGCGCGCAGAATCCGCAGCGGGTTGGCATTTACCGTGTGCTCCAATGGGGAGTACACGCTCATGGCTAAACAAGACCAAGTGTGGGCGACTGCGCTCTCACTCAGCTCTTAACAGGCTTTGTTTCCGAAGCATTCGCCATGGTGTGTCCCAAGACTGACTGCACTTTGTGAACTGGCCGTAAATATCGGCGCAAAATGCGAGTATTCACTCTGCTTTCTGCACTCGCTTCAGGCCTCATGTCACCTGCGCTTGTTACAATCTCGAGCTTTCCACGGTGACGAAAGCCCCGTAGGACGGCCTCGCGTCCTGATGAATTGCGATGGTCAGGGCCGGCAGTTTGCCGCAAGTCCTCTGTCCAGGCCGCTTTTGGCGGCGTTCGCGACTATAGCAGTAATGATTAAGTGCTTCAATTCCATAAAAAATTGTTATCATCGCCGACATGACGACTACCGCCCCCCAGACCCCCAGCGTCCAGCTGCTCGAGGTCTCGCCGGAATATGCCGGCCAACGCATCGACAATTTTCTCCTGGCCAGGCTCAAAGGCGTGCCCAAGACCTTGATCTACCGCATTTTGCGTAAAGGCGAAGTGCGCGTGAACAAAGGCCGCATCAAGCCCGAGTACAAGCTGCAGGCGGGCGATATCGTCCGGGTGCCGCCGGTGCGCGTGCCGGAGCGGGATGAGCCTGTGCCGCTGGCCCAGGGCCTGTTGCAGCGCCTTGAAGCGTCGATTGTCTACGAAGACAGCAAGCTGATCGTGATCAACAAGCCCTGTGGCATTGCGGTTCACGGTGGCAGCGGCCTGAGTTTCGGTGTGATCGAAGCCTTTCGTCAGTTGCGTCCGGATGCCAAGGAGCTGGAGCTGGTTCACCGCCTCGACCGCGACACCTCCGGCCTGCTCATGATCGCCAAGAAACGCAGCATGTTGCGCCATCTGCACACCGCCCTGCGCGGTGATGGCGTGGACAAGCGCTACATGGCGCTGGTGCGCGGCAACTGGGCCAGTTCGATCAAGAGCGTCCGCGCGCCGTTGCAGAAGAGCAATCTGCGCTCCGGCGAACGCATGGTCGAAGTGGACGAAGAAGGCAAAGAAGCCCTGACCCTGTTCAAGGTGCTACGCCGCTTCGGCGACTTCGCCACCTTGGTCGAGGCCAAGCCGGTCACCGGGCGCACTCACCAGATTCGCGTCCACACCCTGCATGCGGGCCACTGCATTGCCGGCGACACCAAGTACGGCGACGAGGCGTTCTCCAAGGAGATTCGCGACCTGGGCGGCAAGCGCCTGTTCCTGCACGCCTACATGCTCACCGTACCGCTGCCCGATGGTGGCGAATTGAAATTGCAGGCGCCGGTCGATGAAATGTGGGCCAAGACCGTGGAGCGCTTGAGTGTCGCACCTTGACTACAAGCTGCTGATTTTCGATTGGGACGGCACGCTGTGTGATTCCATTGGCCGGATTGTCGAGGCGATGCACATGGCTTCGACCCGTTCGGGCTATGAGCTCTGCAGCGACCTGGCAGTCAAGGGCATTATCGGCCTGGGGTTGCCCGAGGCGATTCGCACCTTGTACCCGGAAATCGCTGACGATGAATTGGTCGCGTTCCGCGAGCATTACGCCGATCACTACATCGCCCTGGAGGCTGAGCCTTCACCGCTGTTTGACGGTGTGGTGCAGTCCCTGGAAGCATTCCGTGCCGAGGGTTATCACCTGGCGGTCGCCACCGGCAAGGCCCGTCGCGGTCTGGATCGGGTGCTCAAGGCTCACGGCTGGGAAGACTACTTCGACATCACCCGCGCAGCGGATGAAACCGCCAGCAAGCCCCATCCGCTGATGCTCGAGCAGATACTCGCCCATTGTGGCGTGTCGCCACGCCAGGCGCTGATGGTGGGCGATGCTTCCTTCGACCTGATGATGGCTCGCAACGCTGGCATGGACAGCGTGGCGGTCAGCTATGGCGCCCAGGCTGCCGAGGCGTTGCAGCAATACGAGCCCAGGCTGACGATCGATCATTTTTCTGAATTGCAGGCCTGGCTTGGCCGGGCCCACTGAGTCTTTGCTGGGGTAGATCATGAGTGATGAGTGGAAAGCGCCCGAAAAGGCTGACAGCGGCGATGACAAGAGTTGGAAGCTGCTGGAGAAGACCCTCCTGGCCAGCGTGCAGGAGCAGCGTCGTTCGCGGCGCTGGGGGATTTTCTTCAAGCTGCTGACCTTTGTTTACCTGCTTGGCATGCTGGCGCTGTTCAGCCCGCTGATGGACATGGAAAAAACCGCGACCCGTGGCCCCAACTACACCGCCCTGATCGAAGTGCGTGGGGTGATTGCCGATAAGGAATCCGCCAGTGCCGACAACATCGTCAGCAGTCTGCGCGCCGCGTTTGAAGACTCCAAGGTCAAGGGCGTGATCCTGCGCATCAACAGCCCAGGCGGCAGCCCGGTGCAGTCGGGCTACGTGTATGACGAGATTCGCCGCCTGCGCGCATTGCACCCGCAGACCAAGCTGTACGCGGTGATCTCCGACCTGGGCGCCTCGGGTGCGTATTACATCGCCAGTGCTGCTGACCAGATCTACGCCGACAAGGCCAGCCTGGTCGGTTCCATCGGTGTGACGGCGGCCGGTTACGGCTTTGTCGGCACGATGGAGAAGCTGGGTGTGGAGCGTCGCACCTACACCTCGGGCGAGCATAAGTCGTTTCTCGACCCGTTCCAGCCGCAAAAGGCCGATGAAACCCAGTTCTGGCAGGGTGTGCTCGACACCACTCATCGCCAGTTCATCGCCAGCGTCAAGCAGGGGCGTGGGGATCGTCTGAAGGATAAAGATCATCCAGAGCTGTTCTCTGGGCTGGTTTGGTCTGGGGAGCAGGCCTTGCCGCTCGGCTTGATCGATGGCCTGGGCAGTGCCAGTTCGGTGGCGCGGGACGTGATTGGTGAGAAAGAGCTGGTGGACTTCACCGTTGAGGAGTCGCCGTTTGACCGTTTCTCCAAGAAGCTCGGCGCCAGCGTGGCTGAGAAGTTGGCCCTGTACATGGGCTTCCAGGGTCCGGCCCTGCGCTGAAATCTCAAGGTCTGTGTAGATAAATATGGGAGGGGGCTTGCCCCCCGATAGCAGTGGATCAGTCAGCTTATCTGTAGCTGACCCGCCGCAATCGGGGGCAAGCCCCCTCCCACATTTGGTTTTGCGCTGTATTTAAGGGATTTGCACGCCTTCGGCCTGCAGCATGTCCACCAGGCGGATCAGCGGCAAGCCCACCAGGCTGGTCGCGTCCGGGCCTTCGGTGCTTTGAAACAGGCTCACACCCAGCCCTTCGGCCTTGAAGCTGCCCGCGCAGTCATACGGCTGCTCGATCCGCAGGTAGCGTTCGACCTGCTCCACGTCCAGCCTGCGCATGTGGACGGTAAACGGTACGCAGTCCACCTGGCAGTGCCCGGTCTCGCTGTTCAGCAGCGCCAGCCCGGTGAGGAAGCTGACACGCTTGCCGCTGGCTGCCAGCAGTTGCTCGAGGGCGTTCTCGAAGGTGTGGGGTTTGCCGATGATCCGGCCTTCCAGTGCGGCCACCTGGTCAGAGCCGATGATCAGGTGCCCTGGATAGCTGGCGGCGAGGGCGCGGGCTTTCTCTTCGGCCAGGCGCTTGACCAGTTCGACGGCTGACTCATTTGCGCGGTGGCTTTCGTCGATGGCTGGCGAGCTGCAGATGAACGGCAAGTGCAGGCGGCCCAGCAATTCCCGGCGATAAATCGAACTGGATGCGAGTAATAAAGGCAGCATGGGCGTCTCCTCGGGGCGGCTGGGGATTCTAGCGGGGCGACCGGCTGACGCCCAGGGCTGAATTTCCTTTGACATGGCTGGGGGCATCCCTATAATGCTGCGCCTATGTTGAATGACCCGATTCCACCTCACGTTGACCCGCGCAAATTGGCTGATCGTGGCACTTCCCTTCAAGGTGAATTGCTGCTGGCCGATTTGAAGAGACTCTGCGACCCGCTTTCCGACACTGTCGGTACGGTGCAGGCTAAATTCGTTTTTGAACGAGATGAACGTAAATCTGTGGTTATTCACAGCTTTATCGACACCGAGGTCAAAATGGTTTGCCAGCGTTGTCTTGAGCTGGTCACCCTGCCGATCCACAGCGAATGCAGTTACGCTGTGGTAAAGGAGGGTGCGAATACCCAGTCGTTGCCGAAAGGTTATGACGTGCTGGAACTGGGCGAAGATCCTTTGGATCTGCATGCACTGATCGAGGAGGAGCTTTTGCTCGCCTTGCCCATTGTGCCTGCTCATCATCCGGAAGAATGCCAGCAGCCGGCGGGCCTCGATGACGAGTCCGAACCGAGCGAGGACGAGGTAACGCGGTCCAACCCGTTCAGTGTATTGGCGCAGTTAAAGCGTGACCCAAACGTTTAGGAGTTAATCAATTATGGCTGTTCAGCAGAACAAAAAATCCCGCTCTGCCCGTGACATGCGTCGTTCGCACGACGCCCTGACGGCGAGCACTCTGTCTGTAGAAAAAACCACCGGTGAAATTCACCTGCGTCACCACGTATCGCCAGAAGGCGTATACCGTGGCCGTAAAGTGATCGACAAAGGCGCTGACGAGTAATCACTTGTCTGCTCAAGTCATCGCGATTGACGCAATGGGCGGGGACTTCGGTCCCCGCAGCATTGTTCAGGCCTGCATTGCCAGCCTGTCTGCCACGCCCTCGCTGCACCTGACCCTCGTCGGTCAACCTTCCCTTCTTGAAGAACTGATTGCCAGCCATCCGGCGGTGGATTGCGCGCGCCTGACGATTACGCCAGCCAGCGAAGCCATCGGCATGGATGAAAAGCCGTCGGCCGCCCTGCGTGGCAAGCCTGATTCTTCAATGCGGATCGCCCTTGAGCTGTTGCGTGATGGCAAGGTGCAAGCCTGTGTCAGCGCCGGCAATACGGGCGCGCTGATGGCGTTGTCACGGCATGTGCTCAAGACCTTGCCGGGGATCGACCGGCCGGCGATGGTCGCAGCGATACCGACGCAGGCAGGCTATTGCCAGTTGCTGGACCTGGGCGCGAATGTCGATTGCAGCGCCGAGCATCTGTTCCAGTTCGCGGTGATGGGTTCGGTGGCTGCCGAAGCGCTGGGTGTGGCCCGTCCGCGGGTGGCCTTGCTGAATATCGGCACCGAAGACATCAAGGGCAACCAACAGGTCAAGCTCGCCGCCGCTTTGCTGCAAGGTGCGCGGGGTTTGAACTACGTCGGCTTTGTCGAGGGTGACGGTTTGTATCGCGGCGAGGCGGATGTGGTGGTGTGTGACGGATTTGTCGGCAATATCCTGCTTAAATCCAGCGAAGGCCTGGCAACCATGATTGCCTCGCGGATTGAGACTTTGTTCAAGCGCAACCTGGCCACACGTGTGGTCGGCGCGCTGGCGCTGCCGCTGATGCGCCGCCTGCAGGCGGACCTGGCACCGGCGCGGCATAATGGCGCGAGCTTTCTCGGCTTGCAGGGCATCGTGGTGAAAAGCCATGGTTCAGCGGGCGTGGAAGGCTTTCAGAGCGCGATTGCCCGGGCCTTGATCGAGATCCAGGAAAACCTGCCGCAACGCTTGCACGGCCGCCTGGAGGACTTGTTGCCTTAGGCGAATCGGCCCGGAAATGCTTAAATGTGACCGGCCGGTTCAATTGACCATCCAATCTGTCAGTTTCGTGCGCTCCCATCGTAGGAGCGCCAATATCCGACGACCAGATCATTAGGGGCTTGTTACATGTCTACATCCCTCGCATTCGTCTTTCCAGGGCAGGGTTCGCAGTCCCTCGGCATGTTGGCCGAGCTGGGCGCGCACTATCCGCTGATCCTGGAAACCTTCAAGGAAGCTTCCGATGCCCTGGGTTACGACCTGTGGGCACTGACCCAGCAGGGGCCGGAAGAGCAACTCAATCAAACCGATAAAACCCAGCCGGCCATCCTCACCGCTTCGATCGCCCTGTGGCGCTTGTGGTTGGCGGAAGGTGGCGCGCGTCCGGCCTTCGTCGCCGGTCACAGCCTGGGCGAATACAGCGCCCTGGTCGCCGCCGGCAGCCTGACCCTCGCTGAAGCGGTCAAGCTGGTCGAGCGTCGTGGCCAGTTGATGCAGGAAGCGGTTCCGGCCGGGCAGGGCGGTATGGCCGCTATTCTCGGCCTGGATGATGCAGTGGTGATCGAGGCCTGTGCCGAAGCGGCCCAGGGCGAAGTGGTCAGCGCGGTGAACTTCAACTCGCCAGGCCAGGTGGTGATTGCCGGTGCCAAGGCCGCTGTTGAGCGCGCCATCGAAGGCTGCAAGGCCCGTGGCGCCAAGCGTGCCTTGCCGTTGCCGGTGAGCGTGCCGTCGCACTGCGAACTGATGCGCCCGGCGGCCGAGCGTTTTGCCGAGTCCATCGCGGCCATCAACTGGCAGGCGCCGCAGATCCCGCTGGTGCAGAACGTCAGCGCGGCAGTTGCAGCGGATCTCGACACCCTCAAGCGCGACCTGCTGGAGCAGCTCTACAAGCCGGTGCGCTGGGTTGAATCGGTACAGACCCTGGCCGCCAACGGCGCCACCGAGCTGGTCGAGTGCGGCCCGGGCAAAGTCCTGGCCGGCCTGAACAAGCGCTGCGCTGAAGGCGTGTCGACCGCCAACCTCAATACCCCGGATGCCTTCGCTGCCGCTCGCGCGGCACTGGCCTGATCCCCAAACTTAGGAGAAGCCTGCATGAGTCTGCAAGGTAAAGTTGCACTGGTTACCGGCGCAAGTCGTGGCATTGGCCAGGCGATTGCCCTGGAGCTGGGCCGTCAGGGCGCCACCGTGATCGGCACTGCCACTTCCGCCTCGGGCGCCGAGCGTATCGCCGCGACCCTGAAGGAAAACGGCGTGCAAGGCACCGGCCTTGAGCTGAATGTGACCAGTGATGAGTCCGTGGCTGCCGTACTGGCCGAGATCACCGCACAGTTCGGCGCGCCGGCGATTCTGGTGAATAACGCCGGTATCACCCGCGATAACCTGATGATGCGGATGAAAGACGACGAGTGGCATGACGTGGTCGACACCAACCTGAACAGTCTGTTTCGCCTGTCCAAGGGCGTTTTGCGCGGCATGACCAAGGCGCGTTGGGGCCGAATTATCAATATTGGCTCCGTAGTGGGTGCCATGGGCAACGCAGGCCAAGTAAACTACGCCGCGGCGAAGGCCGGTCTGGAAGGTTTCAGCCGCGCATTAGCGCGTGAAGTCGGCTCGCGGTCGATTACGGTCAACTCGGTGGCCCCAGGGTTCATCGACACCGATATGACCCGCGAACTGCCGGAAGCACAGCGTGAAGCCTTGCTGACGCAGATTCCGCTGGGCCGTCTGGGCCAGGCTCAAGAGATCGCGAATGTGGTCACTTTCCTGGCATCCGACGGTGCGGCATACGTGACTGGGGCTACAATCCCGGTTAACGGCGGGATGTACATGAGTTAAATTGTGACGGATCGCTTCAAAAAAATGTCATACGAGCTGTCTAAAATCCGTTATAAAGCTGCAACTTAATTTATAGGCGGGTGGCCGACCGGGTACTGGGTGAACCTTTCAGTTGAAAAGCTGAAATGGCTTTCTATACACTTACCCACTGGCCAGCTGCCTGAATTTGTCCATTAGGAGTGAAAACAAGGTATGAGCACCATCGAAGAGCGCGTCAAGAAAATCGTTGCCGAGCAACTGGGCGTTAAAGAAGAAGAAGTGGTCAACACTGCTTCCTTCGTTGAAGACCTGGGTGCCGACTCCCTTGACACCGTTGAGCTGGTGATGGCTCTGGAAGAGGAATTCGAGACCGAAATCCCGGACGAAGAAGCTGAAAAAATCACTACTGTTCAAGCTGCAATCGACTACGTTACTAACCACCAGGCGTAATAGTTTGTAGTCGTCGCTTGCTGTCAGGGAAAACCGCACTGCTGTAAAGGCGTGCGGTTTTTTCTTTAGCTCTGATGAAAAGTGATTCTGAAGCAAAGTGTCGTCATTAGAAAAAGGAGAGTGCTGTGTCGCGTAGACGCGTCGTAGTCACCGGTATGGGTATGTTGTCGCCACTGGGCACAGATGTGTCGAGCAGTTGGCAGGGCATTCTGGCTGGCCGCAGTGGTATCGGTCTGATCGAACACACGGACCTTTCTGCCTATTCCACCCGTTTTGGCGGCTCGGTAAAGGGGTTCAATGTCGAGGAATACCTCTCGATCAAAGAGTCCCGCAAACTCGACCTGTTCATTCAATACGGCCTGGCAGCCGGTTTTCAGGCAGTGCGTGACGCTGGCCTGGAAGTCACCGACGCCAACCGTGAGCGCATCGGCGTGGCCATGGGGTCGGGTATTGGTGGTTTGACCAATATCGAAGAGACCAGCCGCACGTTGCACGAGTCCGGTCCCCGTCGAATTTCACCGTTCTTCGTGCCGGGTTCGATCATCAATATGATTTCCGGTTTCCTGTCCATCCATCTGGGCGCACAGGGACCTAACTACGCGATTGCCACCGCTTGCACCACAGGTACTCATTGCATCGGCATGGCCGCGCGCAACATTGCCTATGACGAAGCGGACGTGATGATCGCTGGTGGCGCCGAAATGGCGGCCTGCGGCCTGGGCATGGGCGGTTTCGGCGCGTCACGTGCGCTGTCGACCCGCAACGACGAGCCCGCTCGCGCCAGCCGTCCGTGGGACAAAGGTCGTGACGGTTTCGTCCTGGCCGACGGCGCCGGCGCCCTGGTGCTGGAAGAGCTGGAACACGCCAAGGCACGTGGTGCGACGATCTACGCCGAGCTGATCGGTTTTGGCATGAGTGGCGACGCGTACCACATGACTTCGCCACCGTCCGACGGTGCCGGCGCCGCACGTTGCATTACCAACGCCTTGCGCGATGCGAAGATCAGCCCGGACCGGGTGCAGTACATCAACGCCCACGGTACTTCGACGGCGACCGGCGACCTGGCGGAAGCCGAAGCGGTCAAGTCGGTATTCGGCGAGCACGCCTACAAGCTGGCGGTCAGCTCCACCAAGTCCATGACCGGCCACCTGTTGGGTGCGGCGGGCGCGGTCGAAGCGATCTTCAGCATACTGGCCATCAAGGATCAGGTCGCTCCGCCGACCATCAACCTCGATGAGCCGGATGAAGGCTGCGACTTGAACTTCGTGCCTCACGAAGCGCAGAAAATGCCGATCGACGTGGTGTTGTCCAACTCGTTCGGTTTCGGTGGTACCAACGGTTCCCTGGTGTTCCGCCGGTTCGCCGAGTAATGCTCAGTTGGGTCGACGGTCAGCCAGCGGACAGCGTGCCCCTGAAAGATCGCGGCCTGGCGTATGGCGATGGCCTGTTCGAAACCATCGCCGTCAAGGCCGGGCAACCCGTGTTGCTCGACCGCCACCTGCAACGCCTGGCTGAAGGTTGCAGGCGGTTGGCATTGGTTGCGGACCACGCATTGGTCCGCAGCGAAGTGCTCGCTTACGCCACCGCCCTCGGCGACGGCGTACTCAAGTTGATCCTCACCCGTGGCGATAGCCTGCGTGGTTATGGCATCAACCCCGGCGCCCCGGTGCGCCGTATCCTGCAGGGCAGTCCGCCTGCTGCTTATCCCCTGGCCCATGGCACCGACGGTATCCGCCTGTTTCCGTGCGCCACCCGTTTGTCCGAGCAGCCGCTGCTGGCCGGTCTCAAACATCTCAATCGCCTCGAACAAGTGATCGCGCGCGCCGAGTGGCAAGATGCCGAGCATGCCGAAGGTTTGATGCTGGATATGTCCGGGCGCGTCATCGAAGGCGTGTTCAGCAACCTGTTCCTGGTGCGCAACGGCGTGTTGCTGACCGCCGATCTGAATCGTTGCGGCGTGGCCGGGGTCATGCGTGCCGAGATCCTGGCCCAGGCGCAGGCGCTCGGCACCCCGGTGGTCGTGGCCGATATCAGCCTTGAGCAGTTGCAGTCGGCCGACGAGGTTTTTGTCTGCAACAGCGTTTATGGCATTTGGCCGGTGTGCGGCTGCGCTGCGATGAGCTGGCCGGTTGGGCCGCTCACCCGTAAACTGCAGGGCATTGTTCGCGCGCTATTGGATATTTGAGTTGATACGAAAACTGTTGTTACTGCTGCTGATCGGTCTGTTCGCGGCGGCGTTGCTATTGGGGGTTTCGGCCTGGAAGCTCGACTCAGCCCTGAAGCAGCCCTTGCACCTGACCGAGGAGCAACTGCTCGACGTCCCGGCCGGCGCCACGCCGACCGGCACCTTCAATCGCCTGGAAGCCGACGGTGTGCTCGACGGCGCCTTCTGGTTGCGTCTGTACTGGCGCTTCAACCTCGAAGGCCAGCCGTTGCACAGCGGCGAATACCGCCTCACCCCCGGCCTCACCGCCCAAGGCTTGATCGGCTTGTGGCAGCGTGGCGAAGTGGTGCAATACAGCCTGACCCTGGTGGAAGGCTGGAATTTCCGCCAGGTGCGCGCGGCGCTGGCCAAGCATGAAAAGATCGTGCAAAGCCTTGCCGGCCTGAGTGACAGCGAAGTGATGGACAAACTCGGCCACCCAGGGGTTTTCCCCGAGGGCCGGTTCTTCCCCGATACCTATCGCTTTGTGCGCGGCATGACCGATGTCGAGTTCCTCAAGAAAGCCTACAACCGCCTGGACGACGTACTCGCCCAGGAGTGGAGCAAACGCGCCGCCGACGCGCCGTACACCGACCCGTACCAAGCCCTGATCATGGCCTCCCTGGTGGAGAAAGAGACCGGTGTGCCGGAGGAACGGGGGCAGATCGCCGGGGTATTCGTGCGACGCATGAAGATCGGCATGCTGCTGCAGACCGATCCGACGGTGATCTACGGCCTGGGCGAGCGCTACAACGGCAAGCTGACGCGCGCCCATCTCAAGGAAGCCAACCCCTACAACACCTACATGGTTGCCGGGCTCCCGCCGACACCCATCGCGATGGTCGGCCGCGAGGCGATTCATGCGGCGCTGAACCCGGTGCCGGGCAGCAGCCTGTATTTCGTTGCACGGGGCGATGGCAGCCATATTTTCTCGGATGACCTGGATGCGCATAATGCCGCCGTGCGTGAGTTCCAGCTCAAGCGCCGCGCCGATTACCGTTCCAGCCCGGCGCCGCAGGTGAAACCGTTGGAAGACGCCACGCCGGCGAACGCCGCACCTGCCGAACCCGTCGCCCCCGCCGAGCCTGCGCCGGACGCCGCCGCATCGCAAAGCCCGCAATGACTCTGACTAAGGACTGCCTGTGACTGGCTTGTTTATTACCCTGGAAGGCCCGGAAGGCGCCGGCAAAAGTACCAACCGCGATTACCTGGCCGAGCGTTTGCGCACCGAGGGTATTGAGGTGGTGCTGACCCGCGAGCCCGGCGGTACGCCGTTGGCCGAGCGCATTCGTGAAGTGCTGCTGGCCCCGGGTGAAGAACAGATGAATCCAGACGCCGAGCTGCTGCTGGTGTTCGCCGCCCGCGCCCAGCATCTGGCCGAAGTGATTCGTCCGGCCCTGGCCCGTGGTGCCGTGGTGATTTGTGATCGTTTCACCGATTCCACCTATGCCTACCAAGGCGGCGGCCGCGGCCTGTCCCAGGCGCGCATCGCCACCCTGGAAACCTTCGTCCAGGGCGATTTGCGCCCCGACCTGACCCTGGTGTTCGACCTGCCGGTGGAAGTCGGCCTGGCCCGCGCCAGTGCGCGTGGCCGCCTGGACCGCTTCGAACTGGAAGGCCAGGCGTTTTTCAACGCCGTGCGCAGCGCGTTTCTCGCCCGGGCGAAGGCCGAGCCGGCGCGTTACTACCTGCTGGACGCGGCCCAGCCGCTGGCCCAGGTGCAGCGCGCCATCGATGCGCTGCTACCCACATTGCTGGAGCGTGCCCGTGGCTGAAGCCTACCCCTGGCAGGACAGTCTCTGGCAGCAACTGGCCGGCCGCGCCCAGCACGCCCACGCCTACTTGTTGCACGGCCCGGCGGGTATCGGTAAACGCGCACTCGCCGAACGCCTGATGGCCAGCCTGCTGTGCCAACGCCCGGTCAACCTGGAAGCCTGCGGCGCGTGCAAATCCTGCCTGCTGCTCAAGGCCGGGAGCCACCCGGACAACTACCTGCTGGAACCCGAGGAAGCGGACAAGGCGATCAAGGTCGACCAGGTGCGTGATCTCGTCAGCTTCGTGGTGCAGACCGCGCAGATGGGCGGGCGCAAGGTCATACTGATCGAACCCGTGGAGGCGATGAACATCAACGCCGCCAACGCCTTGCTCAAAAGCCTCGAAGAGCCTTCCGGCGATACCGTGCTGTTGCTGGTCAGCCACCAGTCCAGCCGCTTGTTGCCGACCATTCGCAGCCGTTGCGTGCAGCAGGCGTGCCCGTTGCCCAGCGAAGCGATGAGCCTGCAGTGGCTGGAGCAAGCGCTGCCGGACTGCTCCGCAGCCGAGCGCGTCGAGTTGCTGACCCTGGCCGCGGGCTCACCCCTGGCCGCCGTGAAGCTGCAAGCCCAGGGCGTGCGTGAGCAACGTGCGCTGGTGGTGGACGGGGTGAAAAAGCTGCTTAAGCAAGAGCTGTCTGCCAGCCAGTTGGCCGAAGCCGCCTGGAAGGACATCCCCTTACTGCTGCTGTTCGACTGGTTCTGCGACTGGTCGAGCTTGATCCTGCGCTACCAGTTGACCCAGGATGAAAATGGCCTGGGCCTGCCGGACATGCGCAAGGTCGTGCAATACCTCGCGCAGAAAAGCGCGCAGGATAAGGTGCTGAATATCCAGGACTGGATTCTCGCCCAGCGCCAGAAGGTGCTCGGCAAGGCCAACCTCAACCGCGTGCTGTTGCTCGAAGCGCTGCTGGTGCAGTGGGTCGGTTTGCTCGGCCGGCGTTAATTTCCGTGGCCGACGGGTGTATCGTCGGCCAGACCCTTCCCGTGATTGAAGTTGTCATTTCTTATGCTCGTAGATTCCCATTGCCACCTTGATCGCCTCGACCTCGCCCAGCACGGCGGTTCCCTCGACGCCGCCCTGGAAGCGGCCCGCCAGCGTGGGGTCGGGCACTTCCTGTGTATCGGCGTCAGCGCCGACAATGCGGCCGACGTCAAAGCCCTCGCGGATCGCTATGCGGACGTGGATTGCTCGGTGGGTATCCACCCGCTGGACCTCAAGCCCGGCGAAGCCCCGGCCCTCGATTGGTTGCTCGGCGAACTCAACCACCCACGGGTGGTGGCGATTGGTGAAACCGGCCTGGACTATCACTACGAGCCCGAAGCCGCGCAATTGCAGCAGGCGTCGTTCCGCCTGCACCTGCAAGCCGCCGAGCAGACCGGCAAACCGGTCATCGTCCACACCCGCGGCGCCCGCGCCGACACCCTGAGCCTGCTGCGCGAAGCCGCATTGCCCCAGGCCGGTGTGCTGCATTGCTTCACCGAAGACTGGGACATGGCCAAGGCGGCCCTCGACTTGGGGTTCTACATTTCCCTGTCGGGCATCGTCACCTTCCGCAATGCCGACGCCCTGCGTGACGTGGCGCGACAAGTGCCGGCCGACCGGCTGCTGGTGGAAACCGACTCGCCGTACCTGGCGCCGATTCCCCATCGCGGCAAGCCGAACCTGCCGGAGTATGTGCGCGATGTGGCGGATTATCTGGCGATGCTGCGCGGTGAATCCTACGAGCGCTTTGCCGAGCAGACCACCGAGAACTTCAAGCGCCTGTTCCCGCTGGCTCACGTCGCCGTTTAACGCGGCCAAAACTCAGGCAAAAAAAACCCGGGTTCTGGGGGGGGAATCCGGGTTAAGACCATTAGGAGTAAAACAAGGGCACACAGTCCGTCGGTACCCAGATCGACGCTTCACTTGGGGGAGATGTCGCGCCGACAGTTGAAGTATTGATCAGTATCCGATTCAGTCCAGTCGCGTCTGGTCGTTTTTTAAACAGATTTGGAATACGCGCGCTTCGCTTGAGTTCTCATTGCGCGGATGTACAGGCGTAGACGTTATGTATTATTTCTGACTGATCGCCATGAATTCGTTGGCGCGCTGAAAGTAATGTGTATAACGGGTTCACATAGGCGTTGCCCAACGATCGTTCAGTCGGGATAATCCCTCGCACCGGGTAAATCGTATCGCCACGTATCCTTGGCCCTGCGCAACCCTCCCTATACCGACCTCTGCAGACCTTTTCCTCATGCAAAAAGAACCCCGTAAGGTCCGTGAGTTTCGCCGCCGCGAGCAGGAAATTCTCGATACCGCCCTCAAGTTGTTCCTCGAACAAGGTGAAGACAGCGTTACCGTCGAGATGATTGCGGATGCCGTAGGTATCGGCAAAGGCACCATCTACAAGCACTTCAAGTCCAAGGCCGAGATCTACCTGCGCCTGATGCTCGACTACGAGCGCGACCTGAATGAGCTGCTGCATTCGGCCGATGTGGACAAGGACAAGGAAGCTCTGTCGCGGGCTTACTTCGAGTTCCGCATGCGTGACCCGCAGCGCTACCGCCTGTTCGACCGCCTGGAAGAGAAGGTGGTCAAGGGCCATCAGGTGCCGGAAATGGTCGAGGAGCTGCACAAGATCCGCGCCTCGAACTTCGAGCGCCTGACCCTGCTGATCAAGGGCCGCATCAGCGAAGGCAAGCTGGAAGACGTGCCGCCGTATTTCCACTACTGCGCCGCCTGGGCGTTGGTGCATGGCGCCGTGGCGCTGTACCACTCACCGTTCTGGAGCAATGTGCTGGAAGATCAGGAAGGCTTCTTCCAGTTCCTGATGGACATCGGTGTGCGCATGGGCAACAAGCGCAAGCACAGCAGCGAGCTGCCACCCGTTGACGCTGCACCTGCTGGCACACCTGCCGCGTAACGATTTGCTGCCAGGTGCAGTAACCCAGGAATATACTCAGGTAAGGCTATTGCTAAAAGCTGATTTATGAGTCAGTTTTTGCTGCGTCTGAATTGTCCTCTGCCGGAGTGATCCATGATCGTTGATCGTCAAGGCAGGCGTTTTCGCAATTTGCGGATCAGCCTGACCTCAGCCTGCAATTACGCGTGTACCTACTGCGTGCCTAACGGCAAGCGGTTGGTGGCTGCCCAGGACGAACTCTCGGCCGAGGCCATGGCCCGTGGCGTGGCTTACCTGATCGAAGCCGCCGGTATCGAACGCCTGCGCATCACCGGCGGCGAACCGTTGGTCAGCCCCAAGCTGGAAGCCTTCATGGGCGCCGTGGGCGGGATGGGCCTCAGTGAGATCAGCCTGACCACCAACGGCCAACTGCTGGCGCGCAAACTGCCGCTGCTGGTGGACGCCGGCATTCGGCGCATCAACGTGTCCCTCGACACGCTGAACGCCGAGGCCTTCCGCAGCATCGCCCGTGGCGGCGACCTGGCCACGGTGCTCGATGGCATGGACCAGGCGCGTGCGGCCGGGATCAAGATCAAGGTCAATATGGTGCCGCTGCGCGGTCAGAACCTCGACCAGGTGATGCCGCTGCTCGACTATTGTCTGGAGCGGGGCTACGAGCTGCGCTTTATCGAACTGATGCGCATGGGCCACCTGGCCAAGGACTCCAATGCGTTCCTGCAGCAATTCGTCAGCCTTCAGCAACTGCTGAGCCTGATCGGCGAACACCACGAATACCTGCAAGCCAACGCTCCCGTGGACGCCACGGCGGTGCGCTACGAAGTGCCGGGCAAGGGTTTCTTTGGCGTAATCGCCAACGAAAGCGTGCCGTTCTGCCGCACCTGTTCACGGTTGCGGCTGTCGTCCACCGGTTGGCTGCATGGCTGCCTGTCGTCGAGCAACCGTCACTATGTCGGCGACCTGCTGGATAAACCGCGCCACCAGGCGCTGCCGGCCTTGCAAGGCTTGCTGATGAAGGCCCTGGGCGACAAACAGGAAGTGGCGTTCTCCGGCGGTGCGACCATCATGAAAATCATCGGCGGCTAACCCTGCCCCTGGATGACACACAATCCAGTGTGGGAGGGGGCTTGCCCCCGATTGCAATGTATCAGTCCCAGATAATCTGACCGACTCGCCGCAATCGGGAGCAAGCCCCCTCCCCAAATGGCGCGGATTCTGCATCTCATGCCCATTCGCCGGTTTTCCGTCACCGGCTTCTGGAGGATTAGGATGCGTAGTCTGGTTTTGTTGCTGGCGTCGTTGGCGCTGAGTGGTTGCATGACCGTCAGCGATATGGCCGAAGGCACCCGTTATCAGATGAGCGATGCCGGGTTGCTGGACCATAGCGACACCCGGCGCACCGCCTCGATTCGCGTGCAGCCGGACTCCTTCATCTTCATCGCCCAGGGCGCCTTCGTGCCGCCGGGCAGCGCGTATCCGCGACCGAACGTGGTCGCCGAAGAAGCCTTCAACGGCTTCGTCGAATACTTCCCCATGGTGCGCCGCGCCCGTCAGCCCGAAGGCCTCGAACAAGCCATGGCCGAAGCCCGTGCGGCCGGCGCTCACTACTTGCTGTACTGCCGCTTCGCCAAGGCGGATGACCGCATCGGCAACGCCGATGAGTGGACCGATCAGCAGGCCCTCGACCGTGTCGGCCTGGACAGCGGCGTTATCCAGATCATGTTGATCGAGACCAGCACCCAGTATTTGATTGATACTGCACGGATTCGCAGTCGTGGCGGTTTACTGACGTTCCACGACAATACGCCCCAAGATCTGATCGCCCGCCCTCTGGCGCAGTACGCCCGAGGCCTGCTGGGCATGAGCGATCAGTAAGCCAGAGGAGAACCCCATGACCGATTCCGCCAAGGCCAATGATCTATTGGCCCAACTGCCCAAGGGCAAGGGGCCGGCGCCGGTGCATTTGTGGAACCCGGACTTCTGCGGCCACATCGACATGCGTATCGCCCGCGACGGCACTTGGTATTACCAGGGCACGCCGATCGGGCGCAAGCCGATGGTCAAGCTGTTCTCCAACATCATCCGCCGCGATGGCGATGAGTACTTTCTGGTCACCCCGGTGGAAAAAGTCGGCATCACCGTCGAGGATGCGCCGTTTGTCGCGATCACCCTGGAAGTCGAAGGGCAGGGCGAAAGCCAGCTGTTGCGCTTCACCACGCAAGTCGACGAGCAGGTTGAGGCTGGCCTCGAACACCCGCTGCGGGTGGTGATCGACCCCGACACCGAGGAGCCTTCGCCCTATCTGCGGGTGCGCACCAACCTCGAAGCCCTGGTGCATCGCAACGTGTTCTACCAATTGGTCGAGCTGGCGGTGAGCCGCCCGCTCAACGGTCAGAACTGGCTCGGCGTGTGGAGCGGCGGTGTGTTTTTCCCGATTGGCCTGGAGCCCTGAGGGCGGTTTTTTTCTCCCCCTGAAATAATTCGCTTGCTGCAAACGGCGGCTTTCGGTTATCAATTTGTACATGATTAGACATGTCCGATTTGATAAGAAAAAACGCGTCGTCGACGAACTCATCCGCCGTATCGAAGGTGGGGTGATGGCCGACGGTTTCCTGCTGCCGGGTGAGTATCAACTGGCCGAAGAGTTTGCGGTCAGTCGCGGCACACTGCGCGAAGCCCTGGCCGAGCTCAAGCGCCGCCACTACATCGCCACCCAGAGCGGTGTTGGCTCCATCGTCACCTTTGACGGTATGGTGCTCGACCAACGCAGTGGCTGGGCCCAGGCCCTGGCGGACACCGGCGCCCTGGTGAGCACCGATGTCCTGCGCTTCGAAGCCGTGACCCGCCCGGACCTGTTCAGCCGTTTCGGCAGCGACCAATTTATCGCCCTCGACCGCCTTCGACGCGCCGCCGATGGCCGCGCCGTGTCCCTGGAGCGCTCGCTGATGCCGGCCTCGGGTGGCCTGGAAGGCTTGCCCCGGGTCGGGCTGATCGACAACTCCCTGACCATCACCCTGGCCGCCTACGGTTACGTCGGCGCCGAAGGTGATCAATGGATCGGCGCCGAACCCCTGACCGATGACGACGCCGAGCTGCTCGGCCGCCCGGCGGGCACGGTGTTTCTCAAGGCGTCGCGCACTACCTACGACCGGCGCGAGCGCTTCATGGAGTACGTCGAAAGTCTGCTCGACCCTGTGCATTTTCGTCTGCATCTGCAGTTTGGCGCGGCGAAATGACCGCGCACAGTCGCGCCCTCGGCGCCTTCTACGGCCTGGCGTTGGGCGATGCCCTGGGCATGCCCACCCAGTCCCTGAGCCGCGAACAGATCAGGGCGCGCTTCGGTGCCATCACTGGCTTGGAAGATGCCGACGCCGACCAACCCATCGCGCCGAACATGCCCGCCGGCTCCATCACCGATGACACCGAGCAAGCGATCCTCGTCGGCGAGTTGCTGGTGGAAGGCCAGGGCACGATAGAACCGAGCGTACTCGCGCGACGCCTGATCGACTGGGAAGCGCGGATGCGCGCCAAGGGCTCCCAGGACCTGCTGGGCCCGTCGACCAAGCGTGCCATCGATATGATCCTCTCCGGGCATACGCCTGAAGAGTCCGGGCGCTACGGCACCACCAACGGCGCAGCGATGCGCATCACGCCGGTGGGGATTGCCGCCGATGTCCGCGAGCCTGCTTCGTTCATCCGGGCGGTGATCCAGGCGTGTCAGGTCACCCACAACACCAGCCTGGGTATCTCGAGCGCTGCGGCGGTGGCGGCAGTGGTTTCGGCCGGGATCAACGGGGCGGACCTGGGTGAGGCGCTGAACGTTGGCACCCAGATCGCCCAGCAGGCCGAACGCCACGGACACTGGGTGGCCGGCGGCCGTATTTCCACACGCATCAGTTGGGCACGAACCTTGAGTGTCGCCCCTGGCGACAAGGCGCTGTTCGCCGACCTGCTCTATGAGTTGATCGGCACTTCCGTCGCTTCCCAGGAATCGGTGGTGGTGTCCTTCGCCCTCGCGCAGCAAGTGGCGGTGGGCGCGATGAATGCCTTCGACGCCTTGTGCCTGGCCGCCAGCCTGGGCGGTGACACCGACACCATCGCCGCGATCCTCGGCGCGATGCTGGGGGCGTGCCTGGGGATGCCGTGCTGGCCTGCGGCGATGATCGAACAGGTCAAGCAGGTCAACGGGTTGGCGTTGCAGCCGTTGGTTGACGGGTTGCTCACCTTGCGCCAGGTGCCACAGGCCAGCCCGCTCGCACATTGACCGCGTCAAGATTGCGATTTGCGAATTTGCCACAACCCTAACAATACCGGCACCAGGAGCACCCGCACATGAGTACGCCCACTTCCGGCCAAAGCGCCGGGCGCTTGGAAACACGCGGCATCGAACCGGTCCCCGAAGGCGAGTGCAACGGCCATCCACTGCAACTGTTCTGGGTGTGGTTCGCGGCCAACATCAGCATCCTGGGGCTGCCGCTGGGCGCCACCCTGGTTGCGTTTCGCGGCCTGGCCATCTGGCAGGCGGTCATCGTCGCCATCCTTGGCGCCGCTGGCTCTTTCGCGGTGGTGGGTGTCATCTCGATCGCCGGGCGTCGTGGGCGCGCGCCGAGCCTGACGCTGTCCCGCGCCATTTTCGGCGTGCGCGGCAATATCGGGCCGACGCTGGTGTCGTTGATGTCGCGCCTGGGTTGGGAAACCGTCAACACCACCACCGCCGCCTTCGTGCTGCTGTCGCTGTGTACGATCCTGTTCCAAACCCCGGTCGCGGCGAAAAGTGCGCCGCTGCTGACCCTGCTGTTCATCGCCATTTTCGTGCTGCTGACCCTGGCCGTTTCCGGCCTGGGCCACGCCACCTTGCTGGTGATCCAGAAGTGGGCGACCTACGTGTTCGGCGCCTTGAATATCCTGGTCGGCGGCTTCCTCTGCGCCACTATCGACTGGAGCGCAGTGTTCAACGCCACCCCGGCGCCCATGAGCGCGATGCTCATCGGCATCGGCACCATGGCCGCCGGCACGGGTATCGGCTGGGCCAACGCCGGCGCCGACATGTCGCGCTACCAGCACCGCAGCGTCAAGGCCGTGCGCCTGGTGGCATCCGCCGCGTTCGGCGCGGGCATTCCGTTGGTGCTGCTGATCACCCTCGGTGGCCTGCTGTCGGTGGGCAATAACGACCTGGCGTCGGCGACTGACCCGATCGTCGCGATCCGCGACATGCTGCCCACCTGGATGGCGGTGCCGTACCTGATCACGGCGTTTGGCGGGCTGTTGCTGTCCAATAACCTGTCGGTGTATTCGGCCGGTCTCACCACCTTGACCCTCGGCTTGAAGGTCAAGCGCGTGTACGCGGTGATCGTCGATATCGTGGCGATCTTCGCCGGCTCCATCTACTTCATGCTGATCGCCGACAGTTTCTACGGCCCGTTCATCACCTTCATCTCGCTACTGGCGGTGCCGATTACCGCGTGGGTGGGGATCTTCGTGGTCGACCTGATTCACCGTCATTACTACAGCCCCAAGGACCTGCTGGACGTCAGCCCAAGCAGCGCCTATTGGTATCGCGGCGGCGTGGAATGGCGTGCGTTGGGTGCCTGGGCCGTGGCGATCGGGCTCGGGTTCAGTTTCACCACCATCGGCACCACCGCCGACAACATCTGGTTCGCCGGGCCGTTGTCCGACTCCTGGCTGGGCCACAACGGCCTGGGCTGGATCGTGACTTTCCTGGTAGCCGGCGGGATGTATGCGGCATTGGGCGGCGCCGCTGACCGTCGTCCGGCGTTAGTCGAGCGTGCCAATGCCTAGGTTGTTGCACACCGGCCAGGTCATCGTCGACCTGGTCATGGCCCTCGATCAATTGCCGGCGAGCGGCGGCGATGTGTTGGCGCAATCGGCCAGTTTCGAAGCCGGCGGCGGCTTTAATGTGATGGCGGCGGCGCGGCGCAACGGGCTGCCGGCGGTCTACCTGGGGCGCCATGGCACTGGGCGTTTCGGCGACCTGGCCCGCGCAGCGATGCACGCCGAGGGCATCGAAATGGCGCTGCCTGCCAGCGGCGGCAAGGACACCGGCCTGTGCGTGGCGCTGACCGAAGCCAGCACCGAGCGCACCTTCATCTCCCATATGGGCGCCGAGGGTGAGCTGAGCGCCGAGGACTTGGCCAACGTCGTGCCGCGTGCCGATGACTACGTGTACGTGAGTGGCTACAGCCTGCTCCTCAACGGCAAGGCCCAGCCGCTGATCGACTGGCTACTGGCGCTGCCACGGGCGATTACGGTGGTCTTCGACCCTGGCCCGCTGGTCAAGGCGCCGGATTCGGCGTTGATGCGCGCGCTGCTGCCGCGTATCGACATCTGGACCAGCAACGGCCCGGAAGCCGTGGCGTTCACTGGCGCGGCGGATATTGCCAAGGCGCTGCTGGCGCTCAACCAGCACCTGCCCGCCGAAACGCTACGGGTGGTGCGCGATGGACCGAAGGGTTGCTGGGTCGGGCGGGCGAATGCGCTCGAGCATGTGCCCGGCTTCAAGGTGCAGGCGGTCGACAGCAATGGCGCGGGAGATGCGCACGCGGGCGTGTTTATCGCCGGTTTGGCCAACGGTTTGAAAGCTCTCGACGCGGCCCGCCGTGCCAATGCAGCGGCGGCTTTGGCGGTGACGCGCTGGGGGCCGGCGACGTCTCCCGGCACCGCCGAAGTCGATGCGCTATTGGCCGACTAACCCCCCTATTCGATGCATCAAGGCGCAGGCTGTTTCGGTGCGCCAGGGATATTCGAGTCGTCGCCCTTGTTGATATTGGGCTGATTGACACCTGGGCCCATTTTGCCGTTGCCGACGGCCGCTGGCACCTGGCGCTGGGTGTCGTTGCCTTGGGTGCGCGGGTCGGCGCCGTTGTCGATGATCGCGCCACCATTGGTGTCGAGGCCGGTGCCCATCGAGTCCTGGGATTCCTGGGTCGCCGGGCTCGGCGGAGTGTCGACCGGATCGGTCTTGCCGGTGGACGAGGACGCGGCGAAGGCGCTCAGCGAGGCTGCGGACAACAGCGCGGTGAAGGCGAGGGCGGCACACTTGGAATGCTTCATGAGGGTGTCTCCATTAGGATTAATGTCCTTACCCTTTATTGGTCAGCCCTCATTTGCTGTTCGTGCCTCGATGCCGACGAGCGGTCTCAGGACACCTGTAAGATTTTGTGTGGCCACCCCTGGCTACCCCGAAATTGCACTGCAATCTGTCATCAAACCGTCTTAGTATGTGGCCTTTGAATTTACCCAAGGCGCGCCCATGACCATCGAGATTCGCCCCGCCGTGCCCAGCGATGCTGCGCAGATCCTGACTTTCATTACCGAGCTTGCCGAGTTTGAGAGGGCTCGTCATGAAGTGATCGCCAGTGTGGTGGACATCGAGCGCAGCCTGTTCAGCGAGGGCGCGACTGCCCATGGGCTGATTTGCCTGCGCGACGGATTGCCGATCGGGTTCGCGGTGTTCTTTTTCAGCTATTCCACGTGGCTGGGCAGCAACTGCCTGTACCTCGAAGACCTCTACATCAACCCCGAGCAACGCGGCGGCGGCGCCGGCAAGAAGTTGCTGCGCCACCTGGCGAAGATCGCCTGCGACAACGGCTGCGGGCGTTTCGAGTGGAGCGTGCTGGATTGGAACGAGCCGGCGATTGCCTTCTACAAATCCATCGGCGCCCAGCCCCAGGAAGAGTGGGTGCGCTACCGCATGGAAGGCGATGCGCTGCGGGATTTCGCCCAGGGCTGATGAAGAGCCCCGTGAGAACCGGCGTCCGACGCCGGTTTTTTTATATGTATTCTCACTATGTGGGATGTAAATTTATATATTGAGATATTTAAAGGTCTGGGTTTATAGTCGGCTGCATCAGCACTCACTACCAAAAATAAAACAGGTGAAGCGATGCAGGCACACCCTCTGTCACTCCCCGCTGTGCCCGAACCGACCTATGGCGAGCGGCTGAAGCACAAGGTGGTGATCATCACCGGCGCCGCCCAAGGCATTGGCGAGGCAATCGTTGCCTGCTTCCAGGCCCAGCAGGCGCGGTTGGTGATCGCGGATATCCAGGCCGAAAAGGTCGAGCAAGTCGCCGCCCACTGGCGCGAACGCGGCGCCGAGATCGTCGCGCAGCCGGTCGACATCACGTCCCAGGCGCAATGGCAGGCGCTGGTCAATCTGGCCATCGAGCGCTTCGGCCGCGTCGATGTGCTGGTCAACTGCGCCGGGGTCAATGTGTTCCGCGACCCGTTGCAGATGACCGACGAGGACTGGCGGCGCTGCTTCGCCATCGACCTCGACGGTGCCTGGTACGGCTGCCGCACAGTGTTGCCGCACATGATCGAGCAGGGCATCGGCAACATCATCAACATCGCCTCGACCCATTCCAGCCACATCATTCCCGGCTGTTTTCCCTACCCCGTCGCCAAACATGGCCTGCTCGGCCTGACCCGCGCCCTCGGCATCGAATACGCGCCCAAGGGCATCCGTGTGAACGCCATCGCGCCGGGCTATATCGAAACCCAGCTCAACGTCGACTACTGGAACGGTTTCCCCGACCCCCACGCCGAGCGCCAGCGCGCGTTCGACCTGCACCCGCCCAAGCGCATCGGCCAACCTGTGGAGGTGGCGATGACCGCGCTGTTTCTGGCCACCGATGAGGCGCCCTTTATCAACGCCACCTGCCTGATGATCGATGGCGGGCGGTCGGTGATGTACCACGACTAGAACTTGTCACTCTCCAATAACAACAAGAGGTGTCGTTCATGAAAAAAGCCCTACGCGTACTCACCGCCGCCATTGCGTTAAGCGGCCTCAGCAGTCTGGCCGTTGCCGAAGAGGTAAAAATCGGCTTTTTGGTCAAACAAGCCGAAGAACCCTGGTTCCAGACCGAATGGGCCTTCGCCGAAAAAGCCGGCAAGGAACATGGTTTCAGCGTGATCAAGATCGCCGTGCCCGACGGCGAGAAAACCCTCTCGGCCATCGACAGCCTGGCCGCCAACGGCGCCAAGGGTTTTGTGATCTGCCCGCCGGACGTGTCCCTCGGCCCGGCGATTGTCGCCAAGGCCAAAGCCAACGGCTTGAAAGTGATCGCCGTGGATGATCGTTTCGTCGACGCCAAGGGCAACTTCATGGAGGACGTGCCGTACCTGGGCATGGCCGCTTTTGAAGTCGGCCAGAAGCAAGGCGCGGCGATGGCCGCCGAGGCGAAAAAACGCGGTTGGGACTGGAAGGACACCTACGCGGTGATCACCACTTTCAACGAACTCGACACCGGTAAAAAGCGCACCGACGGCTCGATCAAATCCCTCGAAGAAGCGGGCATTCCCAAGGACCACATCCTCACCGCCGCGCTCAAGACCCTCGACGTGCCCGGCAGCATGGACGCCACTAACTCGGCCCTGGTCAAGCTGCCCAGCGGCGCGAAGAACCTGATCATCGGCGGCATGAACGACAACACCGTGCTCGGCGGCGTGCGCGCTACCGAAAGCGCCGGCTTCAAAGCCGCCAACGTGATCGGCATCGGTATCAACGGCACCGACGCCATCGGTGAGTTGAAGAAGGCCAACAGCGGCTTCTTCGGTTCGATGCTGCCCAGCCCGCACATCGAGGGCTACAACACTGCGCTGATGATGTACGAGTGGGTCACCACCGATAAGGAACCGCCGAAGTACACGGCGATGGACGAAGTGACGCTGATTACCCGCGCCAACTTCCAGGAAGAACTGACCAAGATCGGGCTGTGGAAATGACCGCAGCGGCACTGCGCTTTGACGGCATCGGCAAAACCTTCCCCGGGGTCAAGGCGCTCGACAGCATCAGTTTCACTGCCCACCCGGGGCAGGTCCACGCGCTGATGGGCGAGAACGGCGCGGGCAAGTCGACGCTGCTGAAAATCCTCGGCGGCGCCTACATCCCGAGCAGCGGCAACGTGCAGATCGGCGCGCAGACCATGGCCTTCAAATGCGCGGCCGACAGCATCGCCAGCGGCGTCGCGGTGATCCACCAGGAACTGCATCTGGTGCCGGAAATGAGCGTCGCCGAGAACCTGTTCCTCGGGCATTTGCCGGCGCGCTTCGGCGTGGTCAACCGCCGGCTGCTGCGCGAGCAGGCGCTGGCCTGCCTCAAGGGCCTGGCCGATGAAATCGACCCGCAAGAGAAGCTCGGCCGCCTGTCCCTGGGCCAGCGCCAACTGGTGGAAATCGCCAAGGCGCTGTCCCGTGGCGCGCATGTGATTGCTTTCGATGAACCGACCAGCAGCCTGTCGGCCCGCGAGATCGACCGGCTGATGGCGATCATCACGCGCTTGCGCGACGAGGGCAAAGTGGTGCTGTACGTGTCCCACCGGATGGAAGAAGTGTTCCGCATCTGCGACGCGGTGACGGTGTTCAAGGACGGCCGCTACGTGCGCACCTTCGACGACATGAGCGCGCTGAGCCACGACCAGTTGGTCACCTGCATGGTCGGTCGCGATATCCAGGACATCTACGACTACCGCCCGCGCGAGCACGGTGACGTGGCGCTCAAGGTCGACGGTTTGCTCGGCCCCGGCCTGCGCGAGCCGATCAGTTTTGACGTGCGCAAGGGCGAGATCCTCGGCCTGTTCGGCTTGGTCGGCGCCGGGCGTACCGAGCTGTTTCGCCTGCTCAGCGGCTTGCAGCGCGCCACGGCGGGGCAGTTGGAACTGTGCGGCGAAAGTCTGAACCTGCGTTCACCCCGCGACGCCATCGCCGCCGGCGTGCTGCTGTGCCCGGAGGACCGCAAGAAGGAGGGCATCATCCCGCTGTCCAGCGTGGCCGAGAACATCAACATCAGCGCGCGCGGCGCCCATTCCCGGTTCGGCTGGCTGCTGCGCGAGGGCTGGGAGCAGGGCAACGCCGGCCGGCAAATCAGCGCGATGAAGGTCAAGACCCCAAGCGCCGAGCAGAAAATCATGTACCTGTCCGGCGGCAATCAGCAGAAGGCCATTCTCGGCCGCTGGCTGTCGATGCCGATGAAGGTGCTGCTGCTGGACGAGCCGACGCGGGGCATCGACATCGGCGCCAAGTCGGAGATCTACCAGATCATCCATGACCTCGCGGCCAGCGGTATTGCGGTGATTGTGGTGTCCAGCGACCTGATGGAGGTGATGGGGATTTCTGACCGCATTCTGGTGCTGTGCGAAGGCGCCCTGACCGGTGAATTGAGCCGCGAACAAGCGGATGAAGCACGGCTGCTGCAACTGGCGCTCCCGCGGATGCGGGCTTGAAGAATTCGAGGGCACAGGTATGTCTCAGGTAAAAACTGCAAAAGGCTTCTGGCCGGGTTTCAACCAGCGCAAGTTTCTCGATGACTGGGTGATGCTGCTCGCCGCGTTGGGCATCTTTGTGCTCAGCGCGCTGTTTATCGACAACTTCCTCTCGCCGCTGAACATGCGCGGCCTGGGCCTGGCGATTTCCACGGTGGGCATTGCCGCCTGCACCATGCTGTTCTGCCTGGCGTCGGGGCACTTCGACTTGTCGGTGGGCTCGGTGATCGCCTGCGCCGGCGTGGTGGCCGGGATCGTGATTCGTGACACCGACAGTGTGCTGCTCGGCGTGTCGGCGGCCTTGGCCATGGGCCTGGTGGTGGGGCTGATCAACGGCATCGTCATCGCCAAGCTGCGCATCAATGCGTTGATCGCCACCTTGGCGACCATGCAGATCGTGCGCGGCCTGGCCTACATCTTCTCCAACGGCAAGGCGGTCGGCGTGATGGACGAGCGCTTCTTCGTGCTCGGCAACGGCCAACTGCTGGGCGTGCCGGTGCCGATCATCATTACCGTGCTGTGCTTTGTGTTCTTCGGCTGGCTGCTCAACTACACCACCTACGGGCGCAACACCATGGCCATCGGCGGCAACCAGGAAGCGGCATTGCTCGCCGGGGTGAATGTCGACCGCACCAAGATCATCATCTTTGCCGTACACGGGTTGATCGGCGCATTGGCCGGGGTGATCCTCGCGTCGCGCATGACCTCCGGCCAGCCGATGATCGGCCAGGGCTTTGAGCTGACGGTGATTTCCGCCTGCGTGTTGGGCGGGGTGTCGTTGAGTGGCGGCATCGGCATGATCCGCCATGTGATCGCCGGGGTGCTGATCCTGGCGATCATCGAGAATGCGATGAACCTGAAGAATATCGACACGTTCTATCAGTACGTGATCCGCGGCTCGATCCTGTTGCTGGCGGTCATCATCGACCGCATGAAGCAACGCTGAATTCATGCCATGTGAAAATCTAAGTGTGGGAGGGGGCTTGCCCCCGATGGCGGCGTGCCAGTCTGCACATCTGTTACTGATAGACCGCCATCGGGGGCAAGCCCCCTCCCACATTGGGATCGCCACTGTACTGAGGTTCGGTATTTGCCATAATGCCGCTCGTTTTCGTACCACCACATAGGCCCGATATGCAGGAAACCGCCCACACCCCCGTCAAAGACGCCGCCCCCACCGGCACCCAGACCTTGCTGCGTGGCTTGGGCGTGGTGCAGGCGGTGGCGGCCGGTGCGCGGGATCTGAAAGAGATCGCCCGGCGCATCGGCACCACCCGCAGCACCACGCACCGCCTGGCCAGTTGCCTGGTGGAGGAGCGCTACCTGCGCGTGGTGCCGCAAGTCGGCTACCTGTTGGGGCCGAAGCTGATCGAGCTGGGGTTTCAGGCGCGCGAAGAGTTGCCGTTGGTGACCCTGGCGGTGCCGTATCTGGACGAGTTGTCGGCGCTGACTGGCGACACCATCCACCTGGCGATTCGTGAAGACGACGACGTGCTCTACCTGCACAAAAATCCCGGGCGCAACGGTCCGGAAATGCGCTCGCGGGTCGGCCATCGCATGCCGCTGGCGCGGACCGGCATCGGCAAGGCGTTGCTGTTGGATGACAGTGTCGAAGAGTGGCAGCGCCTGTACGAAGTCAGCCAGCCGGCGGCAGGGAAAAACCTGCAGTGGCCGCAACACCCCGAGCAATCGTGGGCGCAGTTCGAGCAGCGCATGCATGAGTATGTGCTGGGCGGGTATGCGTTCGACCTGGAAGACAACGAACCGTCGATCCGCTGCGTGGCGGCACCGGTGCGCGATGCCAGCCGGCGAATCGTCGCCGGCATCAGCATCGCCAGTACCGTGCCCTACATGCCGCTGGAGAAAATGGCCGAGCTGATTCCCGTGATCAAACAGGTTGCGGCGCGGCTGTCTGCGGAGTTGGGCGCGAAGGCCTGATCAGGCCTTCAAGGTCGCCATGTCGATGACAAAGCGGTACTTCACATCGCCGGCGATCATGCGCGTGAACGCCTCGTTGATCTGACGAATGTCGAGCATTTCGATGTCGCAGGTGATGCCATGCTCGGCGCAGAAATCCAGGACTTCCTGGGTTTCTGCGATGCCGCCGATCAGCGAACCGGCGAGCATTTTACGCCCCAGCACCAGCTTGGCGGCGTTGACGGGCGGGTCCACCGGCTCGATCAGGCCGACCAAGATATGCACGCCGTCAAAACGCAGCACATCGAGGTAGGGGTTCAGGTCGTGCTGCACCGGGATGGTGTCCAGCAGGAAGTCGAAGTGCCCGGCGGCGGCTTTCATTTGCGCGGCGTCGGTGGACACGATCACATGGTCCGCGCCCTGGCGCCGGCCTTCCTCGGCCTTGCTCGCAGAACGGGTGAACAGCGTGACTTCGGCGCCCATGGCCTTGGCGAACTTGATGCCCATATGGCCCAGGCCGCCCATGCCGAGAATCCCGACTTTATCGCCGGCCTTCACACCGTAGTGCTTGAGCGGCGAGTAGGTGGTGACGCCTGCGCAGAGGATCGGTGCGGCGCTGGCCAGGTCGAGCTTGGCCGGGATTTTCAGCACAAAATGCTCGCTGACCACGATGCTGTCGGAGTAGCCGCCCATGGTGTTGCTGCCATCGACACGGTCCGGAGTGGCATAGGTCATGGTCGGGCCTTCGAGGCAGTATTGCTCAAGGTTCGATTGGCAGGCGGCGCAGTGGCGGCACGAGTCGACCATGCAGCCGACGCCGACCAGGTCGCCGACTTTATGCGCGGTGACGTTGGCGCCGACGGCGCTGACTTTGCCGACAATCTCATGGCCCGGCATCAGCGGGTACACGGCGATGCCCCATTCGTTGCGGGCCTGGTGGATGTCGGAATGGCACACGCCGCAGTACAGAATTTCGATCGCCACGTCATCGGCGCGCGGGCTGCGGCGTTCAAACGACATGGGGGCGAGGGGAGTGGTGGCCGACTGGGCGGCATAACCGATAGCGGTGTACATGGGCAAACCTCGCAAAAGCAGTGACAAGTGAGGTGGGCCATTTTCCGCGTCGACCCCGCAGGCGACCATGGCGATTGCTCCGAGTCTCATGCCTATTCGTCCGGGAGTGCCTCTGGTTTGGATGCACGGGGCGCTCGACCTGCGATGATGCTCTCATCCCTTATTAGCGAAGTTTTTTGCCATGTTGTTGACCCGCCATCTCGACGCCAACGCCACCCTGGTTTCCTTGATCGAGAGGCTGACGCCCCGCGACGGTTTCTCCCCGACCCACCTGCCGGGTGTGCAAGTGTTGCGCGCCAGTTGCGACGTCGCGCGCGGGCCGCAGATCTATGAGCCGAGCCTGATGTTCGTCGCCCAAGGCAGCAAAGTCGCGTACCTGGGCCCGCGTACCCTGGAGTATGGCGCGGGGCACTACCTGATCCAGGCGATGCCGGTGCCATTCGAATGCGAGACGTTCGCCCGGGCGCCCGGCGCACCGCTGTTGGGGGTAACGGTGGGGATTGATCGGGTGGTGCTGGGCGAATTGGTGATGGCCATGGGCATGCAGGCCGGGCCGCCGCCGACCGCGCAGACCTTGGAGTCGATGAGTTCGGTGGTGCTGGATGACGCCATGCGCGGCTGCGTCGAGCGCCTGTTGCAATGCCTGCACGATCCGCTGGAAAGCCGGATCATGGGCCCGGCGCGGGTGCGTGAATTGTTGTTCACCGCGTTGCGCGGGCCCCAAGCGGATGTGTTGCGTGCGTTGGTGGAACAGCAGGGGCAGTTTTCACGAATCGCCACGTCGTTGAATCACCTGCACGCCCATTACGCCGACCCGCTGAATATCGAGACGTTGGCAGGTTATGCGCACATGAGTGCGTCGACCTTTCATGAACACTTCAAGCGCTGCACCTTGTTGTCGCCGGTGCAGTATCTGAAGCGTTTGCGGTTGCTCAAGGCGCAGCAGTTGTTGCTGGTGGAAGGCATGGGCGTGGCGCAGGCGGCGCATAGCGTGGGGTATCAGAGTACGTCGCAGTTCAGTCGCGAATATAAGCGCTACTTTGAGCGCAATCCCGGCGAAGAGCGCGCCGCATAGGTATTTCAGGCAAAACACAATCCAAATGTGGGAGGGGGCTTGCCCCCGATGACGGTGGGTCAGCCATCGATGTGCTGACTGTTCCACCGCTATCGGGGGCAAGCCCCCCTCCCACATTGAGTTGATGCCAGCCACAAAAAAGGCTCCCGATCTGGGAGCCTCCTGGGTCATGCAACCCTTTTACATATTCGGGTAAGTCGGCCCGCCCGCGCCTTCCGGCGTCACCCAGGTGATGTTCTGCGAAGGGTCCTTGATGTCACAGGTCTTGCAGTGTACGCAGTTCTGGGCGTTGATCTGGAAGCGCTTCTCGCCGTCTTCCTGGGTCACCACTTCATACACACCGGCCGGGCAGTAGCGCTGCGCCGGTTCATCGTAGAGCGGCAGGTTGGTGCCGATCGGGATGCTCGGGTCTTTGAGTTTCAAGTGGCACGGCTGTTCTTCTTCGTGGTTGGTGCCGGAGATGAACACCGAGCTCAGTTTGTCGAAGCTCAGCTTGCCGTCGGGTTTGGGGTAGTCGATCTTCTGGCAGTCCTTGGCCAGCTTGAGGCAGGCATAGTCCGGCTTGGTGTCGTGCAGGGTCAACGGCATCTTGCCGCCGAGGATGTTCTGGTCGAACCAGTTGAAGCCGGCACCGATGATCGGGCCGAACTTGTGCATCGCCGGGCCGAAGTTACGCGTGGCGAACAGTTCTTCGTAGAGCCAGCTGGCTTTGAACGCGTCGACGTAGTTGGTCAGCTCGTCGCCGCCTTCGGCGTCGGCCAACAGGCGCTCGGCCACGGCGTCGGCGGCGAGCATGCCGGACTTCATCGCGGTGTGGCTGCCCTTGATCTTGGCCACGTTCATGGTGCCCAGGTCACAGCCGATCAATGCGCCGCCCTTGAACACCATCTTCGGCAACGAGTTGATGCCGCCCTTGGCCAGCGCGCGGGCGCCGTAGCTGATGCGCTTGCCGCCTTCCAGGTACTGCGCCAGCACCGGGTGATGCTTGAGACGCTGAAACTCATCGAACGGCGACAGGAAGGTATTGCTGTAGGACAAGTCGACGATCAGGCCGACGACCACCTGGTTGTTTTCCAGGTGATAGAGGAACGAGCCACCGGTGTTTTCGTTGCTCATGATGTCCAGCGGCCAACCGGCGGTGTGGACCACCAGGCCTGGCTGGTGTTTGGCTGGGTCGATTTCCCAGATTTCCTTCAGGCCGATGCCGTAGTGCTGGGCGTCGGCGTCGCTGTCCAGTTTGAAGCGCTGGATCAGTTGCTTGCCGATATGGCCACGGCAGCCTTCGGCGAACAGCGTGTACTTGCCACGCAGTTCCATGCCAGGGGTGTACAGGCCTTCTTTCGGGTTGCCTTCGCGGTCGACGCCGAGGTCGCCGGTGATGATCCCGCGCACCACGCCGTTTTCGTCGAACAGCGCTTCCTGGGCGGCGAAGCCTGGGTAGATTTCCACGCCCAGGTTCTCGGCCTGCTGGGCCAGCCAGCGGCACAGGTTGCCCAGGGAGATAATGTAGTTGCCTTCGTTGTGCATGGTCTTGGGCACAAAGAAGTCAGGCACCTTGGTGGAGGTGTCGCTGCTGCGCAGTACATAGATGTCATCGCGCACCACGGGGGTGTTGAGTGGAGCGCCAAGTTCTTTCCAGTCCGGGAACAGTTCGTTCAGGGCGCGTGGTTCGAACACGGCACCGGAAAGGATATGTGCGCCGACCTCGGAGCCTTTCTCGACCACGCAGACGCTGATTTCCTTACCGGCTTCGGCGGCCTTCTGCTTCAGTCGGCAGGCGGCAGACAGGCCCGCCGGGCCAGCGCCGACGATGACCACGTCGAATTCCATGTATTCGCGTTCCACAGGCTATCTCCTACTCAGGCTCACAGGCTTTTTTTCTAATGGGTGGAGGTTGGGTGTCGTAAGCGTCATCGCTGCGTTCACTGGGCAGGCGGATGACCACCTTTCTCTCTAGGTGGCGCATTATATCTACACCACTCTCAGCGTCCAATACAAACGTTTGTTTGAATTGCTTGGAAGCTAGGTAAATCAAAGCAACGGGGCTTATGACTGGCCATTTTGCCGTATTGACCAGAATAGGCGTTCCGGTCAAGATACGGTCGGTTTTGCGCTCGCCGTAGGCTGACTGTAGGTTTCAAGAGCACCTTTAAAGACAGGCGAAGGCGATAAAAGGGTGACGCGTGCCCAATGCTGGCGCGCAGTTTACACGTCGCGATCATGAATGACCTCCCAGTCACCACTGACGAACGGTCATCACTCTCCATCGCTGCGTCACTAGCCGAAGGTTTTGAAGGTGCCCTTGTGTGCCGATGAGCATCAACCGCCAGGTTCGCCTAGGCGACTTTCTTTTCACCGGAGAGTAACGAGGAATCCATGAAGGTTCTTGTAGCTGTCAAACGCGTTGTCGATTACAACGTGAAAGTTCGCGTCAAGGCGGACAATTCCGGCGTCGACCTCGCTAACGTCAAGATGTCGATGAACCCTTTCTGCGAAATCGCCGTGGAAGAAGCTGTACGCCTGAAAGAGAAAGGCGTGGTGACTGAAATCGTCGTGGTTTCCATCGGCCCGACCACTGCTCAAGAGCAGTTGCGTACCGCCCTGGCACTGGGCGCTGATCGCGCCATCCTGGTTGAGTCGGCTGAAGAGCTGACCTCCCTGGCCGTTGCCAAGTTGCTCAAAGCCGTTGTCGACAAGGAACAGCCATCGCTGGTGATCCTCGGCAAACAGGCCATCGACAGCGACAACAACCAGACTGGCCAGATGCTGGCTGCGCTGACCGGTTACGGCCAGGGCACCTTCGCCTCGAAAGTCGAAGTGAGCGGCGACAGCGTTGCCGTGACCCGCGAAATCGACGGCGGCGCGCAAACAGTTTCGCTGAAACTGCCGGCCATCATCACCACCGACCTGCGTTTGAACGAGCCGCGCTACGCGTCTCTGCCAAACATCATGAAAGCCAAGAAGAAGCCTCTCGAAGTGCTGACTCCGGACGCTTTGGGCGTTTCCACCGCCTCTACCAACAAGACCGTCAAAGTCGAAGCGCCGGCTGCACGCAGCGCGGGCATCAAGGTCAAGTCGGTGGCTGAACTGGTCGAGAAACTGAAAAACGAAGCGAAGGTAATCTAATCATGACTATCTTGGTAATCGCAGAACACGACAACAAGGTACTGGCTCCGGCCACCCTGAACACCGTGGCTGCCGCTGCGAAAATCGGTGGCGACATCCACGTGCTGGTTGCCGGTCAGGGCGCTGGCGCCGTGGCTGAAGCCGCTGCGAAAATCGCCGGCGTGAGCAAAGTACTGCTGGCCGACAACGCCGCTTATGCTCACCAACTGCCGGAAAACGTCGCGCCGCTGGTAGCAGAGCTGGGTGCTGGCTACAGCCACATCCTGGCCGCCGCTACCTCCAACGGCAAAAACATCCTGCCGCGCGTTGCCGCGCAACTGGACGTTGACCAGATCTCCGAGATCATCTCGGTCGAAAGCGCTGACACCTTCAAGCGCCCGATCTACGCCGGTAACGCCATTGCCACCGTGCAATCGAGCGCTGCGGTCAAGGTCATCACCGTGCGTGCCACCGGTTTCGACCCGGTTGCCGCCGAAGGTGGTTCGGCTGCCGTTGAAGCCGTCTCCGCTGCCCACGACGCTGGTCTTTCCAGCTTTGTTGGCGAAGAGCTGGCCAAGTCGGATCGTCCTGAGCTGACTGCTGCCAAGATCGTCGTTTCGGGCGGGCGTGGCATGCAGAACGGTGACAACTTCAAGCACCTGTACGCCCTGGCCGACAAGCTGGGCGCTGCGGTCGGCGCTTCCCGCGCGGCCGTCGACGCCGGTTTCGTGCCCAACGACATGCAGGTCGGCCAGACCGGCAAGATCGTTGCGCCACAGCTGTACATCGCGGTCGGTATCTCCGGCGCGATCCAGCATTTGGCCGGCATGAAAGACTCCAAGGTGATCGTGGCGATCAACAAGGACGAAGAAGCACCGATCTTCCAGGTGGCTGATTACGGCCTGGTGGCGGACTTGTTCGAAGCCGTACCTGAGTTGGAGAAGCTGGTCTAATCCAGTCGCTTCACTTATAAAGAGCCCGGTCTTGTGACCGGGCTTTTTATTTATCGGAGCACCTCGCCATGGAATTGCGCCCCTGGGCCGTACTGCTGGGTTTCACATTGTTGCTGCCGACCTTGTCGCTGGCCGCTGGCAAATGCGAGCGCCTGGTGGTGACCGGCAGCCCGGATGCGCCGCCTTTGCTCTGGCGCGACCCCCAGGACCCCACGCACCTGATCGGCGCCACCGCCGACATGCTGCAGCAAGTGGCCCAGGACCTTGGGCTGAAAATCGACCTGCTCTACGGCGGCACGCGCTCCCAGGCCTTGGATGAAGTGCGCAGCGGGCGCATGGATCTGCTCGCCGATGCGCCGTTGAATCTCGGCGAGCTGGAAACCCTCGACTACATCCACCCGGCGCTGGTGCAGACCGACTATCTGGTCTGGACCCGCAAGGATTCGGCGCTGGCCTATACCACGGCCACCGACCTGCACGGCCACAAGGGCGCGGTGTCCGAACGGGCGCGGTTGAGCCACGACTTTGAAACCTTCGCCGCCCAGCAATTGACCCTGCAACGCCTGCCCGCGTTGACTCCTGCGTTCCAGAAACTGCTGCTCGGGGAAGTGGACTACGTACTCGCCGGGCGTTACTCCGGCATGGCCATGGCCGAGACCCTGGGCATGAGCAATGACCTGATTGCCCACGACGTACCCGTCGATCAGCCTGGCCTGTACCTGGCGATTTCCCACAACTCCGCGTGCAATGATCCATGGCTGCGCGGACAGCTGGCGAAAAAGATGACAGAATTGTCCGGGTCTGGTGTGGCGCAAGCTGCGCTGCAGCGCAATCTGGAGCGCTGGAAAGCGCAATTGCAGCAACCCGTCGGCACCCCAACAAAGTAGGGATTTTCAGTGACTTTTCGACCTCTTTTAGCGGCACTCGCCGTCGTTGCTCTGGCGGGATGTGCAGCCGATCCTGCGCCGAATGAACAAATACGCCTCACCCAGCAAGCCTTGGAACAAGCCAATGCCGTGGGTGCCAACCCCGATGAATCGCCTGAGCTGAAACTGGCCGAAGGCAAACTCACCCAGGCCCAGGCCGACATGGCCGACCGGTCCTACAAGGACGCGCGCATGCAGGCCGAACAGGCCGAACTGGATGCACGTCTCGCCGAAGCCCAAGTGTTGACCCGCAAGAGCCAGGAACAACTGAACGTGCTCAATACCCGTATCACCCGCCTGCGTAAGCAATTGCAGTTGGGAGAAGCCCAATGAGCCCGATGATCCGTGGTTTGAGTTGTATCGTGCTGCTGGGCAGCGCGGCCCTGGGCGGTTGCGCCAGCCACCCGAATGGCGAGCAGGCCCTGCAACAGGCGGGCAGCGACTTCCAGAAGGTCAAGGAAGACGCCAATGTGCTGCGCTTCGCGCCCAAGGACGTGATCCGCGCCGGAGAGTCCCTGGCCCGTGCCGATCGCTTGTCCAGCTACTGGGGCAGCGGCGCCGACGTGGTGCATTACGCTTACCTCAGCCAGCGCTACAGCGCGATCGCCCGCGAACACACCGAGCAGGCACTCAACCAGGAACACGGCGCCAAACTCGAACTCGAGCGCCAGCGACTGCAACTGGCCCTGCGTGAAAGCAAGCTGATCAGCGTGCAGCAGCAAGGCAAATGGCTCGAAGAACAGATCGCCAGCCTGGCCACCACCCAGACCGATCGCGGCTTGGTGATGACCCTGGGCGACGTGTTGTTCGACACCGGCGAAGCCGAATTGAAAAACTCGGCCAACCGCACCGTGCTGAAAATCGTCCAGTTTCTGCAACTGAACCCCAAACGCATCGTGCGTATCGAGGGTTACACCGACAGCACCGGCGGCGAGCAGGAAAACCTCCAACTGTCCCGCGACCGCGCGCAATCGGTGGCCGATGTGCTGGTGGACCTGGGGATCGACGAAAAACGCATCCAGGTCGAAGGCTATGGCGACCAGTACCCGGTGGAGGTCAACGCCTCCGAGCGCGGCCGCGCGCAGAACCGGCGGGTAGAGATCGTGTTCTCTGACGCAAAAGGTCAGCTCGGCGCCGCCCGCTAGGCGCCTGGCGCAAGCAAAATGTGGGAGGAGGCTTGCTCCCACATTTTTTTCGGGTGTACCCGAAACTCCTCAGGCCACCCTTACAGTTTTTTCTATCACTGCCGCCCGCGCTCGACTATTGTGGCAACTGTCCCCGTACACTTCTAAACTGTGCCGGTATGTTTCACACAAAAATAAAATACCCGTGAAATCGAGTGCTGCGTCATGACCAATCTGTTGCTTTATCAACGTATCGCCCAGCAACTGGCTGAGGATATCCGGCGCGGTGTCTATCAACCGGGCGAACGCGTGCCCTCGGTGCGCAAGATGAGCTCCCAGCTCAACGTCAGCCATGCCACGGTGTTACAGGCCTACGCCAATCTGGAAGATCAGGGCTTGATTCGTGCGCGGCCGCAGTCCGGGTATTACGTACACCAGACACCTGCGCTGACAGCACCGACGCCGGATATCGCCCGGGTCGAGCGCCCGGGGTTGGTGACCCGCAGCAGCATCATTCAGCAAGTGTTGGTGGAGTCGCGGCGCGAAGGCGTCTTCCCGCTGGGCGCGGCCGTGCCGAGTGTGGATTACTTGCCGGTACGCGCACTGCACCAGCAGTTGGCCAAGGTCACGCGCTTCCAGAGCCCACGGGCATTCAGCTACATGTTCAGCCCCGGCTTCGAGCCGTTGCGCCGCCAGGTGGCGATCCGCATGCGCGATGCCGGTGTGGTGGTGGACCCTTCCGAAGTGGTGATCACCCACGGCTGTGTCGATGCGTTGCAGATGTCGCTGCGGGTGCTGACGCGGCCGGGCGACCTGATCGCCGCCGAGTCACCCACCTATTACGGCTTGCTGCAGTTGGCGGACCTGCTGGGCCTCAAGGTCATAGAGATCCCCAGTGACCCCGCCACCGGTATGAGCCTTGAAGCCCTGCAATTGGCCGCCAATCAGTGGTCGATCAAGGCCCTGGTGTTGACCACGCGCCTGAGCAACCCGTTGGGCGGCACCATGCCCGAGGAACGGCAGAAACAATTGCTGCGCCTGGCGTCGGATTTCGATATCCAGATCGTCGAAGACGATATCTACGGCGAACTGATGTTCGAGCTGGGTCGCACCAAAGCCCTGAAAGCCTACGATCGCCTTGATCGCGTGATTTATTGCTCGAGCTTTTCCAAAACCTTGTCACCCGGCGTGCGCATTGGCTGGATGATCGCCGGTAAGTATCAGCAGGAAATCCAGCGCTTGCAGATGTTCAGCACCCATTCGGCGTGCAGCGTCACCCAGATGGGCGTCGCCGCGTACCTGGAGAACGGCGGTTACGATCGGCACCTGCGTTACATCCGCCAGGAATATCGCAAGAACCTCAGTGCTTTCCAACTGGCGGTTCAGCAGTATTTCCCCGAAGGCACCCAGATGACCCGTCCGACCGGCGGTTTTATCCTGTGGGTCAGTTTGCCGGGGCGGGTCAATACCCAGGAACTGCATGTGCGTGCATTGCAACAGGGCATCAGCATCGCACCGGGGTTGATCTTCAGTAATACGGAACAGTTCAACCACTGTATTCGTCTTAACTGCGGCACGCCGTGGAACCGCGAGGCAGAGCGGGCGCTGATGACCTTGGGGATGCTCGCCAGTCAGTTATGCCAGGAGACCGCCGCCGGTTTTTGAGGTTCGCCAATCAGACAACTCTGATAGCTGGCTGATCACCGCGCTTGTCATGCTGCCCTCAACAAGCGAGCATATGGCCCTCTGCCGTTAATGCTGTTGGCAATATGACTTCTATTTTTCGCGCTGTTTTAGTGATTAGCCTGTTCAGCCTGAGTAATGTCGGCGCCACGCTGGCGGCAACGCCTGTGGTCAACCCCGCCCCGGCCGCGAGCACCGAGCAGAAAACGCCCGCAAAAAAACCGACCCCGGCCAAAAAAGCCTCGGCCACGAACAAAAAAAACACGCCGGTAAAAAAACGCGCGCCGATTGCGAGCAAGTCCAAGTCCGCCCACGAAGTGGCCCAGACCCAATTGCCACCGGCACAGTTGGATTTGTCCCTGCCCTCCGACATGGTCAGGCACTTGCAGCCCATCGGCAGCATGCCCGCGCCCAAAAACGTACCGTTGTTGCCGCCAATGTTTGGCGAGAAGCCGTCTGACAACAGTGCATTCCAGATCAACGGCCGCCTGCTCAGCAATGAGATGAGGCTGCAACTGCGCAACGAAGAACGGCGAGACGTGGAAGGCGCGGCGCTGGATTTCGAATTCAAGCAATAAACTTTTCCTACGCAGGTGACGTCGACACTCGACCATCTGTCGCAGACTGGTCAGTCACTTTTGTTTTCTGCGAAAAACCCCTGTTAGACCATTTTAAAACGGCTGTTTAAGGGCGTACTCTAGCCCGGCCATCCCTATTGAGCCGTCGAGGACCTGCTGGTCATGAAATGCCGTGAAGGCTGTGGCGCTTGCTGCATCGCCCCCTCCATCAGTTCACCGCTGCCGGGAATGCCCCAGGGCAAACCCGCGGGCGAACGCTGTCTGCACCTGTCGGTCGAACACTTATGCCAGTTGTTCGGGCAACCGGAACGGCCGGCGGTGTGCAGTGATTTCAAGGCGGATATCGAGGTCTGCGGCACCGACCAGGCCGATGCGATCAGGTTGATCGGCTGGTGGGAGCAGATGACGGCGGCTTGATGGCTTTACTATCGGAACTTCAACAATAAGGAATACAACAATGGGTTCGCTGAAACGAATGGCTGTGTTGTGCGGTTTTACGGTGTTGTTTGCTGCCACTGCTCAGGCTGAGGATTGGCAAGTCGCCAAGGACGAAGACGGGATCAAGGTGTCGCTGAGCGAAGTCGCCGGTTCCAAGTACAAGGCGTATCGCGGTGTGACAGTGATCAAGGCACCCGTGGCCAAGATCGAGGCCTTGCAGGAAGATGCGGTCGGTGCCTGCGCCTGGATTCATGACTGCAAGTCGCAAAAACTGCTCAAGCAGGAGGGCGTCAAGAGCTGGACCTACACCCAATTCAAGGCACCGTTCCCGGTGACCGACCGCGATTCGATCCTGGAAATCACCACGGCCAAGGCCGCCGATGGCAGCGTGACCCGCACCCTGCTGGAAGTGCCGACCTATCAGCCGGAAGTGAAGGGCTACGTGCGCGTGGCCCAGGTCGAAGGCTACTGGAAACTGGTGCCTAAAGGTGCCAATGAAACCGAAGTGACCTACCAGGTACACACCGAGCCAGGCGGCAGCGTGCCCTCGTGGTTGGCCAACAAGTTTGTGGTGGACGCCCCGTTCAACACTTTGAAAGCCCTGAAGGAACGCGCTGAGAAGTAAGCGCGGTTGATCCGGTGCCTGCGACCTTGAGTGGAACGTTTAGCGAGCCCTCAAGGTCCAGATAGAGGTAAGCCCACACGCGGGCTTTATCGAGGAGGCACCGATGCAAAATTGGCAGATTACCTTCGTTGATGATCACGGCGTGCAGTCCGTGGAGCGATTCGCCTGCGAGCGCAAGCCCAGCCTCGAAGATGCGGCACACTTGATTCGCGACAAGCTGGTGCCGGTGGCCGCCGAACTGGACCTCAATGATCTGGACGGCCGCAAACCCGAGCCGACGGTCAAGATTCTCAAAGACCAGAACAGTATCCAGATCCTCGACATCTCTCCCGCCGCCTGAACATTCCCTGTCTGCCATTCAAGCGCCTCTGGTGGAGGTGATAGCTTCGCGCTACTCTGCAAGTGAGATCAGCGAATGAATCGCTAAGGTCTGGTCTTGTCAGCTACATGCTTGTTTTCCAGCGGTGATGTCATTGTCGTAGCCCCCGCGCCAGTACGGCGCCGGCTAGGGAAGCACGGAAAGTCTATCCATCGGTTTGAGGAGGACGTTTCATGAGCACAGCCTATCAAGAAGACATCAGCACCAACGTTCTGCGCCGCATGAAAGAGGGCGGCTTCGATTTTTCACGGTTCCACCCCATCGAGTTCTACGCCATTTTCCCGGACGAGGAACGGGCGCGCAGGGCTGCGGGTCGATTTCGTGGCGAATCCCTGAATGCCCAGGTCAGCGCGCGCGACGATGGCGCCTGGTACTTGGAACTGAGCAAGATCATGTTTGCAACCTACGACGGCATAGGAGACTTCGAGCAAGACTTTGAAGCGGTGGTCGAGCCGCTGGGCGGGATCATCGAAGGATGGGGCGTCAAGCAGGAGGTGCGTGGGTTACCCATGTAGCAGTATGAGAAACACAGCGTATCGGCTGACCTTTGGGTCGGCCGATTTTGTTTGTGGCGTCTGAAAGCGGGCGAAACTTGCGCTGTATTTTCAGGCAAAAAAAAGCCACCCGAGCAGGGTGGCCGAAAGGGAAGACCGGAGGAGTCGGTCGGTACACGAGGGCACACGGTACCGATTACGCGATGGATTGGGCTGTAGGACGGGTCCTGTTCAGCAGATGGTGGCGATTATCCGCAACGGTGGCCGGGCAGTGAAATCAACTCTGGCTATGCTGTTGATAGTCAAAGCCCGCATTGTGATGAAGCGTGCGGCCGGACGCTGGGCATTCTGCGCACCAGGATGGTGCGCTTAGCTGTCCGTTATTATTTAACTCACTGATTTTTAAGTGTTTATGCCGCTGGCACGGGCCTTGCGATGATTCTCGCGTCCGGGTGACAAGGAGTACGGCATGATCCGCACTTATTACGACGAAATGTACGATGGGGCAGGGCTGGTTCGCCCCCATTACCGCGAGTTCGCCCGCTGGTTGGCTGAAACCCCTGCTGAATTGCTGGCCCAGCGCCGGCGCGAAGCCGATTTGCTGTTTCACCGCGCCGGGATCACCTTCACCCTTTACGGGGATGAACAGGGCACCGAGCGCTTGATTCCCTTCGACACCATCCCGCGCAGCATTCCGGCGAGTGAATGGCGGATTGTCGAACGTGGCTGCATTCAGCGGGTCAAGGCGCTGAACATGTTTCTCGCCGACCTCTACCATGAACAACGCATCATCAAGGCCGGGATCATCCCCGCCGAACAGGTGCTGGCCAACGAGCAATATCAGTTGGCCATGCAGGGCTTGAATCTGCACCGCGATCTGTATTCCCACGTCTCCGGCGTCGATCTCGTTCGCGATGGCGACGGCACCTACTACGTGCTGGAGGACAACCTGCGGACCCCGAGCGGCGTCAGCTACATGCTCGAAGACCGCAAGATGATGATGCGCCTGTTCCCCGAGCTGTTCGCGGCCCAGCGTATCGCGCCGATCGACCACTACCCCAATTTGCTGCTCGACACCCTGAAAAGCTCGAGCCCCCTGGATAACCCGAGTGTGGTGGTGCTGACTCCCGGGCGTTTCAACAGTGCGTTCTTTGAGCATGCCTTCCTCGCCCGGGAAATGGGCGTGGAACTGGTGGAGGGCGCCGACCTGTTCGTGCGCGATGACCGCGTATTCATGCGCACCACCGACGGTCCCAAGGCCGTGGATGTGATCTATCGGCGCCTCGACGATGCATTTCTCGACCCGCTGGCCTTCAACCCGGACTCCATGCTCGGCGTCCCCGGCCTGCTTGCAGCCTATCGTTCGGGCAACGTGGTGTTGGCCAACGCGATCGGCACCGGGGTGGCGGATGACAAGTCGGTGTATCCCTTTGTCACCGAGATGATCCGTTTTTACCTGGATGAAGAACCGATTCTGAAGAACGTTCCGACCTTCCAATGCCGTAAGCCCGACGAACTGTCCCACGTACTGGCTAACCTGCCGCACCTGGTGGTCAAGGAAACCCAAGGCTCCGGCGGCTACGGCATGCTCGTCGGTCCGGCCTCCAGCGCGGCGGAAATCGAAGCCTTCCGCGCCCGTATCAAGGCCAAGCCCCATGCCTATATCGCACAGCCGACCCTGTGTTTATCCACCTGCCCGACCTTTGTCGAAAACGGTATCGCCCCGCGCCATATCGACCTGCGCCCGTTCGTGTTGTCCGGCAAGGAAACCCGTGTGGTGCCCGGCGGCCTGACCCGCGTGGCCTTGCGCGAAGGCTCGCTGGTGGTCAACTCGTCCCAGGGCGGCGGCACCAAAGACACTTGGGTGGTTGAGGACTGATGCCATGTTGAGTAGAACTGCCTCGGATTTGTACTGGATGTCGCGCTACCTGGAACGTGCGGAAAACCTCGCGCGCATGCTCGACGTCAGCTATTCGCTGTCGCTGATGCCCCAGGACGGACGCGGCGACGGTTTGCATGAATTGGCCATGCCGTTGTTGATCACCGGCACCTTGGAGGACTACCACGAACGCCACGGCGAACTGCACGCCGAACGCCTGCTGCACTTTTTCGCGCTGGACGCGGCCAACCCGGCGAGCATCTACAGTTGCCTCGGCGCTGCGCGGGCGAGTGCCCATGCCGTGCGTGGGCGAATCACCGCCGACATGTGGGAAAACATCAACGCCACCTGGCTGGATATCCGCGATATCGCCCAGCAGGGCTTGAGCCGCTACGGCATGAGCCGGTTCTGTGAGTGGGTCAAGGAGCGTTCGCACCTGTTTCGTGGGGCGACCTACGGCACCATCATGCGCAACGATGCCTTCCGCTTTATCCGCCTGGGCACGTTCATCGAGCGCGCCGACAACACCCTGCGCCTGCTGGATGCGCGCTATGAAATGGCCGGCGACCAGGCCGAAGCGGTCAGCGATGGCACGGCCCACGCGTACTACCAGTGGAGTGCCTTGTTGCGCGCGTTGTCGTCGTTCGAGGCCTACACTGAAATCTACCGCGACGCCCCCGGCGCCCGGCAAGTGGCGGAGCTGTTGCTGTTGCGTGCCGATGTACCGCGCTCGTTGCGGGCCTGCAGCGAAGAGATCGACCAGATCCTCGCCAGCCTGCCCGGCCTCAACGGCCGCCCGGCCCAGCGCCTGGCCGCCGAAATGGACGCACGCCTGCGCTTTACCGCGATCGACGAAATCCTCGAGGAAGGCCTGCACGCCTGGCTGACCGACTTTATTCCCTTGGTCCGCCAGTTGGGCGACGCCATCTACAGTTCCTACCTGGAGGCGGCATGAGACTCTCCATCAGCCACGAAACCACCTACCACTACGACGATCAGGTGCGCGCAAGCATCCAGTACCTGCGTCTTACGCCCCACGATAGCGAGCGCCAGCACGTAATCAGTTGGCAACTGGACCTGCCGCGTCCGGTGCGCGCCCAGGTCGACCCGTTCGGCAATATCCTGCATGTACTGACCTTGGACGAGCCCCACGACGCCATCATCATTGGCGCCCGTGGCCAGGTGGATATCGACGAGTTGCGCGAGGCTGAGCACGAGAGCCAGTCAGCCTTCCCGTTCTTGCGCAGCACGCGCCTGACCGAGCCTGACGAAGCCTTGCGTCGCTTTGCCGAGCAGCATTGCCATCAGCGCCGCGACCGCAGCGCCCTGATCGATCTGATGCACGCGCTCAACCACTCGATGGTCTACACACCCGGCGCCACCGAGGTCGACACCAGCGCCGCCGAGGCCTTCGCGGGGCGTGCGGGTGTCTGCCAGGACCACACCCACGCGTTTCTGGCCTGTGCGCGCAGCCTGGGGATTCCGGCGCGGTATGTGTCGGGGTATTTGTACACCGAGGACAGCACGCACCTGGCCAGTCACGCCTGGGCCGAAGCCTGGCTGGACGACGCCTGGTACAGCTTTGACGTGACCAACCAACTGGCGCGGCCGGAGCGGCACCTGAAACTGGCCGTGGGCCTGGATTATCTGGACGCTTGCCCGGTGCGCGGCATGCGTCGCGGCGGCGGGCATGAGCAGATGCATGCCAAGGTGTTTGTGGCGCCGACGCCGCTGGTTTTGGTGCAGCAGCAATAACTCAGGGCTGCTGCTTACGTCCGGCCATATGCTTCAAATACCCCACCAACAACGTTAGCTCGCTGTCGGGCAACACACCGGCGGCGAAAGCCGGCATTTTCGCCTGGGGCCAGCGGCGCAGGCTTTGCGGGTCGCGGATATAGCGCTTGAGGAAATCGCCGCTGAAATATTCGGTGGGGTTGTAGGGAATGTTCAGGTCCGGCCCCACCTGTGCATCACCAGCTCCATTGAGGCGGTGACAGGCCATGCAGTTTTTCTGGAACAGCGCAAAGCCTCGGTTGACCGGATCATCCGCACTCAGCTTCGGGTCGGGCAACAACGCCGGAAAGCGCTCGGCGACCGTCTGCAACTGCTTGATCCCGGCGATCTGGAACGGCCATTGCTCGGGGCTGATGTGCCCCGCCTGAGGGTTCGTCCACACCAGGTAGAACGGCCCGGCACTCGGTTTGCCCTCGGCCAGCGCGGGCCACGGCTGGGTGGGGTCTTCCACCGCCAGCCAGGCGCGGGCGCCGTGGGTTTCCAGCAAAGGTGCGGCGTTCAGTTCGGCGGCGAACCCATCGAGAGCAACGGCCTGCAGATGGTTTTTCGCCTGCAGACCCGGTAAGAGTGCCGCCAGCGGGACTGCGCGATACGTCATGTTGCGCTTGTAGGAAACGTCATTAACGATATGCACCGTCTGTGCATCGGGGTGCTTGAGCAGGTCGGCGGTCTGCCAGGTCTTGCTGGCGTGGTCCAACTCAATGGTCAACTGCGCGGCGGCAGCGGGCAGGGCGAGGAACACGGCGAGGAGGGCGAGGATCGATTTCAAGAGGGAGGCCCGGTGCGAGAGGGAATGGCGCCTAAGATACCGGAAATTTCCCAGGCAAAACGGCAGCCCCTGCAACAGGACCGCTATTCGCAATGTCCCGGCAGGCGCTGCCAAAAACGGAAAGCCTGATGCACAGAATGGGGTGTGTGATTCGTCAGCCAAGCACCTTGGTCAGGTTGGGCAGGATCAGAATCAGTGTGGTGGCGAACAGAATAAGTCCCGCCTGACGTACTTTCGAATGCTTGAACATGGCTGACTGCCTTTTGTTGTTATTCCTGAGCGTCAAATGCGTGCCGGTTTATTTCAGTATCGCAACGTGACGTGTCACTTTTCTTACGGTTGCTCCAGCAAAACCCGGCAGCAACTTCCTACTGAGTGAACCTTAGAGCCCTCGTTCTGCCTGGCTTAGATCCATTTCGTATCACCCAGTCGTATATTTTAGTTAAATAGGTATGAGGCCTATCGCCATCTTGGCGCCAATGCCTTGGCTAGACCGCTAAAACGATTAATCAAAGGATTGCACTCGCCCGCTACCGTTCGTCCGAGCGAGGGGGTCAAAAGCAATGAGCGCATCCGTCATTGAAACCGTGTCAATCGGGCCTAAGGTAAGGGCACACCTGCACAGCGGTTCGAGGACGTCATGACCCAAGCTTTGATCTTTGATGCGATACGCACGCCCCGGGGCAAAGGCAAGGCCGACGGTGCCTTGTACAGCGTCAAGCCGGTAAACCTGGTGGCAGGTTTGCTGACTGCGCTGGCCCGGCGCAGCGACCTCGACACCCGCCAGGTGGATGACATCGTCCTCGGCTGCGTCACCCCCGTGGGGGACCAGGGCGCCGACATCGCCAAGACCGCCGCGCTGGTGGCGGACTGGGACGTCAGCGTCGCCGGTCTCCAGGTCAACCGCTTCTGCGCCTCGGGCCTTGAGGCGGTGAACCTGGGGGCGATGAAAGTGCGTTCCGGCTTCGAGGACCTGGTGGTGGTCGGTGGCGTCGAGTCGATGTCCCGCGTACCCATGGGCAGCGATGGCGGCGCCTGGGTGCTCGACCCACAAACCAATCTGCACAGTCACTTCACGCCCCAAGGCATTGGCGCGGATTTGATCGCGACCTTGGAAGGCTTCAGTCGCCAGCACGTCGACGCCTTCGCCCTGCATTCCCAGCAGAAAGCAGCCAGGGCGCGCTCAGACGGTTCCTTCAATAAGTCGCTGATCGCGGTGCAGGACCAGAACGGCATTGTGCTGTTGGACCACGATGAATTTATCCGTGCCGACTCCACGCTCGAAGGCCTGGGCAAGCTCAAGCCCAGCTTCGAGATGATCGGGCAGATGGGCTTTGACGCCACCGCACTGCGGGTCTACAGCCATGTCGAGCGGATCGACCATGTCCACACCCCCGGCAACAGCTCCGGTATTGTCGACGGTGCCGCGTTGATGTTGATCGGCTCGGAAGCCAAGGGCCGCGAGTTGGGCCTGCAGCCGCGGGCGCGGATTGTCGCCACGGCGGTCACCAGCACCGACCCTACGATCATGCTCACCGGCCCCGCACCGGCCACACGCAAGGCGTTGGCCAAGGCTGGGCTGCGCGTCGAAGACATCGACCTGTTCGAGGTCAACGAGGCCTTCGCCTCGGTGGTACTCAAGTTCATCAAGGACATGCGCATCGACGCCGCCCGGGTCAACGTCAACGGCGGCTCGATCGCCATGGGCCACCCGCTGGGCGCCACGGGTTGCGCGATCCTCGGCACCTTGCTCGACGAACTGGAAGTGCGCCAACAACGCTACGGCCTGGCCACCCTGTGTGTCGGCGGTGGCATGGGCATCGCTACCATTATCGAACGCCTCTGAGCCCAAGGAATTGTCATGACCGAAGCCATTCGTTACGAAAAGGGCCAGGACCAGATCGTGGTACTGACCCTCGACATGCCTGGCCAGAGCGCCAACACCATGAACGCCGTGTACCGCGAGGCCATGGCGGCCACCGTGACGCGTCTGCAAGCGGAAAAGGACGAGATCGCCGGCGTGGTCATCACCTCGGCGAAGAAGACGTTCTTTGCCGGCGGCGACCTCAATGAATTGATCAAGGTCGACAAGGCTCACGCCAAGGAATTCTCCGACAGTGTGCGGGTATTGAAGGCGCAACTGCGCAGCCTGGAAACCCTTGGCAAGCCGGTGGTTGCCGCAATCAATGGCGCAGCCCTCGGCGGCGGCTGGGAGATTTGCCTGGCGTGTCATTACCGGGTCGCGCTGGACGACCAGTCGGTACCGCTCGGTCTGCCGGAAGTCACCCTGGGCCTGTTGCCGGGCGGCGGTGGCGTGGTGCGGATGGTGCGCCTGCTGGGTTTGGAAAAAGCCCTGCCCTATTTGCTGGAGGGTAAAAAAATCCGACCGCAGCAGGCCCTGCAAGCAGGCTTGATCGACGCGCTGGCGGCGGATCGCGACGAACTGCTGGCCAAGGCCCGCGCCTGGATTCTCGCCCACCCTGAGGCTGCGCAACCTTGGGACAACAAGGCCTACCAGATCCCCGGAGGCACGCCGTCTAGCCCGAAAGTCGCGCAGATGCTCGCCATCGCGCCATCGATCCTGCGCAGCAAAACCAATGGCTGCTTCCCGGCGCCGGAGAAAATTCTCTGCGCCGCGGTGGAAGGCGCCCAGGTGGATTTCGACACCGCACACCTGATCGAAACCCGCTACTTCACCGAATTGGTCACCGGGCAGGTGGCGAAAAACATGATCGGCACCTTCTGGTTCCAGCTCAATGACATCAACGCCGGGCGTTCGCGCCCCCAGGGCTTTGCGCCTTACGTCACGCGTAAAGTCGGCGTGCTTGGTGCCGGGATGATGGGCGCGGGGATTGCCTACGTCAGCGCCTGCGCAGGTGTTGAGGTGGTGCTCAAGGACATCGACCTCGCGTCCGCCGAGAAAGGCAAGGCGCACTCGGCCACGCTGCTGGACAAGAAGGTCAGCCGTGGGCAATTGACCGCCGAGCAGCGCGAAGCCACCTTGGCGCGTATTTATCCTACGCAGTCTGACGCCGACCTGGCCGGCTGCGACCTGATCATCGAAGCCGTGTTCGAAGACCGTGAGCTCAAGGCCAGGGTCTCTGCCGCCGCGCAAAACGTGGTCGGCTCCGAGGCGGTGATCGCTTCCAACACCTCCACCTTGCCCATCAGCGGCCTGGCCACGGCGGTGGCGGATCAAGCCAGGTTTATCGGCCTGCACTTCTTCAGCCCGGTGGACAAGATGCCGCTGGTGGAAATCATCAAGGGCACGCAGACCTCGGACGAAACCCTGGCGCGTGGTTTCGACTTCGTCCTGCAAATCAACAAAACCCCGATTGTGGTCAACGACAGTCGCGGCTTCTTCACCTCGCGGGTGTTCGGCACATTCACTAACGAAGGCATCGCCATGCTCGGCGAAGGCGTGGCTGCACCGATGATCGAGACCGAGGCGCGCAAGGCCGGTATGCCGGTGGGGCCGCTGGCGGTGTCCGACGAAGTGTCCCTCAGCCTGATGAGCCATATCCGACAGCAGACGGCTAAGGATCTGCAGGCCGAAGGTAAAGTGCTGCCAATCCATCCGGCGACGCAGGTGATTGATCTATTGGTCAACGAGTACAAACGCACGGGCAAGGCGGCGGGGGGCGGCTTCTATGAGTACCCCGCAGGCGGACAGAAGTATTTGTGGCCGGAACTGAAAAGCCGATTCGAGCGCCCTGACCAACGCATTTCAGCTCAGGATGTGCGCGACCGTTTGTTGTTTATCCAGGCCATCGAAACCGTGCGCTGCGTGGAGGAGGGCGTGTTGATGTCCACGGCGGATGCCAACGTCGGCTCGATCTTCGGCATCGGCTTTGCTGCGTGGACGGGTGGCGCGCTGCAATTTATCAACCAGTACGGCTTGAATGACTTTATTGCGCGCGCGCGCTACCTGGCCGAGCAGTATGGCGAACGCTTCGCGCCGCCGGCGTTGTTGCTGCGAAAAGCCGCACAGGGTGAAGTATTTGTCTGACCACTACGCTGCCCACTGAACGATAGCGATCCACTGTGCGCGGGCTTGCGTTGCGGGGGTATTTCAAGGCAGGCTCTGTGGGTGTTCAATATTCCCATCGCCGTGTCAGGTATTTTTTATGTCGCTACGCGTCTGCATCCTGGAAACCGATATCCTGCGTCCAGGCTTGATTGATCAGTACCAAGGTTACGGGCAGATGTTCAAGCGCCTGTTCTCCAAGCAGCCGATCCCCGCCGAGTTTGTCGTGTACAACGTGGTGCAGGGTGAATACCCCTCGGATGATGAGGTGTTTGACGCGTACCTGGTAACCGGCAGCAAGGCCGACTCGTTTGGCACCGACCCTTGGATTCAGACGCTCAAAACCTACCTGCTCGACCGCTATGAGCGCGGCGACAAGTTGTTGGGCATCTGTTTCGGCCACCAATTGCTGGCGCTGCTGCTAGGCGGCAAGACCGAGCGCGCCGGCCAGGGCTGGGGGATGGGCATCCACGACTATAAAGTCGATGCCAAGGCGCCGTGGATGAGCCCTGAGGTACCGGAGCTGACGTTGTTGATCAGCCACCAGGACCAGGTGACCACCTTGCCGGACAATGCCACGGTCATCGCTTCCAGCGAATTTTGCCCGTTTGCGGCGTACCACATCGGCGACCAGGTGCTGTGCTTCCAGGGGCACCCGGAGTTCATCCACGACTATTCCCGCGAGTTGTTGGAGATTCTTCAGACAACCTTGGGCGAGAAGGTCTACAAGAATGGCGTCGCCAGCCTGGCGCGCGACCACCACGGTGTGACCGTGGCGGAGTGGATGATGCGCTTCGTCGCGCACAAGCCTGAAGCCAAGGTTTAAAGCCAGCCCGAACGCTTGAAGCTGGCCCACAACCCGCTGCACCCTACGGCGATGAACCCCAGCACGGCAAAATAGCCGTAATGCCACTGCAACTCGGGCATATTCTGGAAGTTCATCCCGTAAATCCCTGCCACCGCCGTGGGGAACGCCAGGATCGCCGCCCACGCGGCGAACTTGCGCTGCACCACGCTCTGGCGCGAGGCCTCCAGCAACACACCGATCTCGATGGTCTGGCTGGCGATGTCGCGCAGGGTGGCCAGGTCTTCCATCTGCCGTGTGACGTGGATTTGTACATCACGAAAATACGGGCGCATGTTCTTGTCGATAAACGGAAAACTCAGCTTCTGCAGCTCCTCGCTGATCTCCACCATCGGGGCCACATAGCGGCGCAGGCGCAGCACGTCACGGCGCAGGCCGTGGAGGTTCTGGACATCGTGTTCATTGAGTGAGCTGCACAGCACGTTGCGCTCCAGCTCATCGATCTCGGCGTGGATCGCCTCGCTCACCGGCTGATAGTTTCCGGTGACGAAATCCAGCAGCGCATAGAGTACGAAATCTTCCCCATGCTCCAGTAACAATGGTCGCGCCTCACAGCGCTGGCGCACAAAGCCGTAGGACGCAGAGTGCCCGTTGCGCGCCGTGATGATGTAGCCGTTGCCGGCAAAGATATGGGTCTCGATAAACACCAGCTTGCCGTTTTCGCGCACCGGTGAATAAGTGACGATAAACAGCGCGTCGCCGAAGGTTTCCAGCTTGGGGCGGCTGTGTTTTTCCAGGGCGTCTTCGATGGCCAGTTCATGCAGGTTGAACTGGCGTTGCAGGTTGGCCAGTTCTTGGGCGTCGGGCTCTTCCAGGCCTATCCAGACAAAATGCCCGGGTTTGGCGGCCCAGGCCGCGCCTTCGTCGAGGGTTATATCGGTAACTTTCTTTCCGGCGCTATAAACAGCGGCCGCAACAACTCTACCCATGGTGCCGATCACTTCTTATCAGGGGGACAGATGTTGGGCAGCTTAGCTGGAAGCGAGTTCTATTGTTACGGCACTTTGCAATTGGTGGTCCATCGTCTTGGTGCATTCATCCATCTGCGCGTAGCAGGCTTGCATCAACGCCGGGATGTCATCCACCGTCAGGCCGGTGGTAGGAATCGGCGGCAGTGAGCGTATGAGCACATCACCACTGTTCCAGCGATTGAGCCGCATATGCGTGACGTAATTGCTTACACACACCTGCACGATGGGCACGCCGGCGGTAATCGCCATGTGGAACGCGCCTTTCTTGAACGGCAGCAGGCCCTTGCCCAGGTTGCGCGTGCCTTCCGGGAAGACCCAGATCGACGTGTCCTTATGCTGCAACGTCCGGGTGGTGGTGAGCATTGCGCGGCGAGCCTTGTGCGCATTGCCGCGGTCGATCAGCACGTTGCCAGCCAGCCAGAACAACTGGCCGAACAACGGCACCCATTTCAGGCTTTTCTTGGCGATACACACGGTGCGGTGCGGCACCACGGTGCCCAGCACAAACAGGTCATAGTTGGACTGGTGGTTGGCGATGATCAGGCAACTGCCGGGCTTGTTGCGCAGCGAATCGACATCGGCCTTCACGCGCAGCCCCAGTATTCGCATCGCCGGCAGCGCATACAGACGCGCGCACAGACGGCTGTTGTCCGGGTTGAACGGCCGACAGATCCCCAGCAGCACGCCCAAGCCGCCGGCGAGGATAAAGTGCAGGCCCATCAATAACATACGCAACATAAACAGCATCGACGTGGCCCATCGAGAGAAAAGGTGGCGCAGTGTACGGATGTGCACTGTATTCGGCAATTGCCCGGTAGAGGTAGGAGATAGGCGATGTTTAAGTGCATGTTTCAACAATTGCCAGCAGGGGCTGACTAGAGCGGCTAAGGAGGATTCGGATTTGCTTGTAAGAAAAAGCCCGACTCAAGGTCGGGCTCTGACACAACAGGTGTGGGGGCTTAGCTAAGGATATGGCCCTGGTCCTGGATGATTGCCTCATCCAGGGCTTCCAACAGTGCCTTGCGCACTTTCAGTTTGGTCTGCTTGTGGGCATTCATATTGAGCTTCTTCAACTGCCGAGCCGCCTCCAGCGCTGCCGTGTGCAATGCGTCCGGCGCCACCACCTTATCGAGGAAGCCGGCTTGCAAGGCGCCTTGCGGGTCGAACATCTCGGCATTGATCACCGAGCGGTGAAACGCCGACTTGCGCAGACGATCCCGCGCCAATTCGATACCGGCGTGGTGCATGGTCATGCCGATTGCCACTTCATTCAGGCCAATGCTGAACGGGCCCTCGACCCCGATCCGATAATCCGCCGACAACAGCAGGAAAGCGCCCTTGGCCACCGCATGCCCTGGGCACGCGACGATCACCGGGAACGGATGCGCCAACAGGCGCCGCGCCAGCGTCGAGCCCGACGTCACCAGGCCGATGGCCTCTTTAGGCCCGGCGGTCATCACTTTCAAATCATAGCCACCCGACAGAATCCCCGGCGTCCCGGTGATGATCACCACCGCCCGATCCTTCTCGGCCTGATCCAGCGCTTCATTAAACGCACTGACCACCGCCGGAGAAATGGCATTTACCTTGCCGTTGCTCAAGGTCAGGGTCGCGATACCGTCTTCCAGGTGGTAGGAGATCAACTCACTCATGACGCGGTTCCTTGTAGGACTTGTTATAGAGGTGCATGCGCAGACGTTACCCACCACGCCCGCCCTGGTAAAGCGCCGTGACTGACTGGCCGGTCAGGCTTTCCCTCGATACCCGGCGGTAAACCGCCTGGGCAGGGCGCAGCAACCGTTCCAGACGCGTGTCGTCGATGCCTGAGAATGGCAGAATCATCGCCCTCACATGGCCCGTCACGGAATACCGGTCTAACCGCATGAAAATTCTGAAAAAAACCTTTGCCATCAGAAAGGCTTTCGACTACATTAGCGCGCCTCGACAGACTGAACTGGTTTGACGAGATACGGTGAAGTGTCCGAGTGGCTTAAGGAGCACGCCTGGAAAGTGTGTATACAAGAAATTGTATCGAGAGTTCGAATCTCTCCTTCACCGCCACATTCTGCAAACACAAACCCCTGATTTTCCTAGTGAAAGTCGGGGGTTTGTGGTTTTTTGTGGCTGAAAAAAAGGCCATATAGGCCCAATGTGGGACTGACGGTGTTTTTTGCCGTCTGTCTTCAGACACGGCTGTTCGGCGGGTTCAGAATTGACAGGTGGGCTTTTATGCTTGTTAAGCAGGCTGCTTTCGGCCAAAACTGGTCGATCAGGTGCCTGCGAAAACTAGGAGGATTCATCCTGCATCGAATCGTTCGCAATTCTTCCGCCCATCCGGACTGCGTAAAATGACCACCCGACCGAAGCCGAAACTCAACCTTCGCATTCTGATTCTTATCTTTGTACTGCTTTCGGCAATCGCAACCCTGGGCAACAGTTTCTGGGTGATGTTCAAGATTCAGAAGCAGGAATTGATCGAGAATGCGCTGGAAGTGAACAAAGCCTATGGCTCTCGGATCGCCCGGAGTGTGGAGCAGGTACTCAACTCCGACCTCGATAAGCTGAAATATGGCTCGGGCGTCATTGGCAAAACCTTTGGCGACAAGCAAAAACTGGCAGATGAAGTCCAGCGACTGTTTGGGCAAGACGCCAGTTTCAACTCGGTGTTGATCGCCGATGCGGCGGGAACAGTCATTGCCTCAGTTCCCGAGAACCTCCATCTCGATGGACGGACGCTGCAACACAGGGAGCCTCTCAGTCTTCGCACGCCGATAATCAGCAACGCGTTCAAGTCCATCGCCGGCAATCTGGTGGTCTTTATCTCCCAGCCCATATTTGACGCGAAAGGAGAGTACCTGGGCCTGATCGGGGGCAGTATCCAACTTGAACAGAGGAATACGCTCCAGGCGCTGATGGACACCAATGTGCGTAAGGACGGGGCGCATGTTTATCTCGTCGACAGCGCTCGCCGGGTGCTCTATCACACCGATCCCGAGCGCATCGGGAACGTCACTGGAGTGGGGTTGATCGTCGACGCGGCACTTAGTCAGGACGCGGGAACGTTGCAGGCGACGGATGCCAATGGCGTGGACATGCTCGCGGGTTTCGCCAGGGTGCCCAGCAGTGGTTGGGGGGTGATCTCGCAGCAGCCACTCGAAAACATACAAGCCATCCTGCGACACACCATGGCCAAGGTGGCGCAGGGTATCGCGCCCTTGGCGCTGTTCGGAATCGTGTTGATCTGGTGGTTGGGCGCACGGATCTCGGCGCCATTGTCCAGGCTTGCCGATTGCGCCAAACGGCTGGACTCGCCGGACAGCTACGAACGTATCAGCGCAATCCCGTCGCGCTATTTCGAAAGCTGGCAGATTCGCAGAGCACTGTTGCTTGGCGCCACCCTGCTACAGGAAAAGATCGGCAAGCTAAACCAGGAGGCACAAACTGATGTGCTGACAGGGCTGGCCAATCGTCGAGCGATGCAGGACGTGCTGTCGCGCTGGCAGGACGCCGACAAAGCGTTCGCAGTCGTTTCCATGGACATCGACCACTTCAAGCGTGTGAACGATACGTTTGGTCATGGTGTGGGTGATGAAACGCTGAGGGCCATCGCGCAACTCATGCAGCAGAACTCACGGTCCAACGACTTGCCCTGCCGGGTCGGCGGAGAGGAGTTCGTATTGTTATTGCCCAACAGTTCGCTTCAGGCTGCAACGGATGTCGCCGAGCGATTGCGTGCCTCGATCGAAGCCGCAGACATTGTTACTGTCGGGCACATCACCGTGTCGCTGGGCGTCGCGTTATGGCATCCCGATGGCGATTCGATATCCGCTGTGCTTGAGAGGGCTGACCAGCTTTTGTACCAGGCCAAGCAAAACGGTCGTAATCGGGTGGTGGCGGAACAGGCTTGATGGGTGGCCCGCCAGTCTCGGGACACGCCTTCAATGCCGATGCCGATGATGAATGTCCGGAAAATGCGGATGGCTATGCTTGATCGGGTTATGGGTATGCACATGAGTGTGCGGCATTGCCGGGTCACACTCAAACGCGTGTTCATGTTGATGATGTTCATCGTGGACATGCCGATGCCCGTGTTCCGTCGCCTCATGCTGATGTGCATGGGCATGGCGCTCGGTCAGGTGCAGCCACACCCCCACAGCCATCAGCGCCGAAGCAATCCAGAACGCGCCGCTCACCGACTCGCCCAGCACCAGCAAGGCCAGTGCAGCGCCGAGGAAGGGCGCGGTAGAAAAATAGGCGCCGGTGCGCGCACTGCCCAGCCCGCGTAACGCCAACACAAACAGCACCAGGCTGATGCCATAGCCGAGAAACCCGACCAGCAAAATCGGCGCGAGCCGCGCCAGGCCGGGGATCTGCGAGCCGAGGTACAGTGCCAGGCTGCAATTGACCACACCCGCGATCAAACCCTTGGCGCCGGCGATAAACAGCGCGTCCGAGGCCGACACCTTACGTGTCAGGTTGTTATCAATCCCCCAGCACAGGCAGGCCACGGCAACCGCGAGTGGCCCGGTCCAATCGTGACTGTCGGCGCCGCCTTGGGGCCATGACAACGCCACGCCACCCAGCACAATCGCAATCATCCCGAGGACGATGCGACGGTCAGCGTTTTCCCTGAAGACCAGCCAGGCGATCAACGCGGTCAATACCGATTCAAGGTTGAGCATCAGCGACGCGGTGGCGCCGGAGGTGCGGGTGAGGCCGAACATCAGGGCCACGGGCCCGAAGATACCGCCGAACGCAATGGCGCCGAGCAGCCACGGCCATTCTGAGGGCGTCAGTCCGGTGGGAGACCAGCCGCGATCACGGATCAGGCGCACGACGGCGAGTCCGGCGCCGCTGCCGAGGTAAAGCAGGCCTGCGAGCAGCACGGGCGAGAGGCCCAGGCCGAGGCTTTTGGCGAGCGGGGTGCTGGCGCCGAACAGCGCGGCGGCGGCGAGTGCGTAAAGGATACTGAGGTTCATGGACCCTCCTCGAAAGGTTGGTCCATGATACGTCGCACGCTCAGGTTAAATCCCGGGCAAATAGTGCATCGTTCGGTTTAGTGCGCAGCTTTCAGCTTAACCACATCACCGGAGATCTTGGTGGTGTAACCGCTCAGCACCCAAGCCCAAAACCATTTTTCCTGGACTTCGGTATTGATCAGTGCGTCGCCGCCTTTTGCCTGGATGGCAGCCGTCTGGGCGCGGACGAAACGGCTGTTCTGGCCGATTGGGATAACGCCGAACAGCATGATGCCGGTGGCGGTGGCTTCACTGTGACCCAGCACGGTGTATTGGCTGCTGTCATATTGCGGGGATTTGATGGCGGTGCCGGTGCAGCCTGCGAGGGTGAAACCGAGAACTGCTGCTGCAACCACTTTACTGACGTACTTCACTGAGTAACTCCATGGGCTGAATCCCGAGATTCAATTCTCGGGGGGCGATACTTTAAACGCTCCTGTAACAGATTGAAAACAATTGCCGGTCGTTCAGGCTTGCACATACACCCAAGCCGTCAGGCCCGATGCCAACGCCACGCTGACCCGCTTGTAGTCGGACACTTCATACGCATCCGCCGCCGCCAACTCGTGCTCGGTAATCTGAAACACCCTGCCTTCAACGCTGGCGCCTTGGTCGGTGCTCGGCGCCACAATCGGGTGATGGGTCTTGCCACTGGTGGCCAGCACTTGCGGGTCGGTAATCTCTACCCAGTTTTTCGAGTAGCCCAACATTGCGTCGTGCTGGCCTACCAGTTCTCGGCCGAAGTGGGCGAGTTGGACGGCCTTGTCCTGCAAGGTGCCGTAGGAAAACAACAGTACGGGGAATTCGGCGCAGCGTTCCATTTTGGTTCCTTTGAACGATTAAGCGAGTAGGTCTTCATAGAATGCGCCATACGGCTTGCTCGGGTGAGCGATCTGGATTTCCAGAATCCACAGCCCCGCATTCGGGTAGTGCTCGAAGTCGCCGAGGTCGCCGCCACGATGGATCGCGTGGGGAAAGTCGCTGACGCGGTGGCCCTTGATGTCGAGGTTCAACTGCCAGCCCATGGCCTGGGCTTGTGCTTCGGCGTAGCGGTAGAGTTCGAGGCCGATGACCTGGTCGTTTTTCCAGCGCGCCTGCACGCGGTCGAACAGCTCTTTGGCCGCGTTGGCGCAGGCGATCATGTCCGGGTCGGTGCCGGTGCTGAAGGTGGCACCCGCGTCGCCTTCGTGACCTTGCCAGACGGCGCCCATGTCGATGAAGAACATGTCGTTTTCACCGAGTACCGGGTCACCGTCGGAGCGTTGCTTGAAGGTCTTGAGGGTATTGGCGCCGAAGCGCACCAGCAGCGGGTGCCAGATGCGTTGCATGTCGAGGTCGGCGAGGACGTGCTTGCCCAGCTCGCGCGCTTCGGATTCGAGCATGCCGGGGCGGATGCGCTGGGCCAGTTGTTCGATGGCTTGCCAGGTCATGGCCTGGGCATGGCGCATGGATTCGATACTGTAGGCGGCGCCCACGGCTTCTTTGGGTTGTTCCGACACCGTTATCTCCTTGTGCGGTGGGTAGCGTTATGAGGTTTACTATATAGCGACTGGTATTGGGCGCCCAAGCGAAATTATTAGACATGCAGCCACGCCAGGCTGCCCAGCACCACGGCGACACCGCCAGCGGTATACGACATGCGCTTCAACCATTCCTTGCGCGTCAACAACGTAATCGCCGCCAACGAAATCGCGATCTGAATCGCCGTCATCGCCTGGGCCCAGCGGTGATGCTGGTGCAGCGCTTCTTCGGATTTCTGATCCCATTCCCGTGAGGTTGCCTCAAGTTTCTCGGCCTGTTTACGCACGTCTTCCTTCTGGCCCTTGTAGCGCTCGCTCTCATCCTTGTAGTGCGCTGCGTCCACACCGGGAATATGGGTAGCCAGTTCCGCCAGGTTTTGCCGGCTGGATTTGGCCTGGTAGTAGTTCCACTGGTTGGCGGCTTCGGTCTTGAAAATGGCGGCGTTGTTCTTGTCCATCGCCGCTTCGCTTTCGGTGGAGCCGGCCTGGTAGCTGAGCATGGCGCCAAGGGTGGCCATCAGTGCAGTCATCACGGCGATGCGGCTGGCGAAATTGTCACCGCGCGCGTGGGCATGTTCGGTGGTGTGTTCGATGTGTTTTTCGTGGGGGCTGGGGACTTCGAAGGCTTCGGTCATGGGGGCGGCTATGAAGGGATTGAGGGCGTTTGATTCTTCCTCAGCGAAGCTGTCTCAATCCTGTACGTAATGCTGTAAACCCGCGACTAGCGCGTCAAACGTCGCCCGGCAGCGCGGGCTGTTGCGCAGGTCTTCATGCATGGTGACCCAGGTGTCGAGTTTGAGCGCGAATGCTTCCGGCAGTACCCGACGCAGGCGCGTGTCTTGTTGGGCCAGCTTGACCTGGCATCCGCCGATGCCGGCGCCAGCGCGGATCAGCGCCAGTTGCGCCAGGTCGCTGTCGCTGCTGAGGGCGAAGGTGCTGCGTTCGAAGCCTTTAACGGCCAGGCTGCGGATAAACGCGTTTTCCCGGTCGTAGCCGATCACCGCGTGGTCGGTCAGGTCTTTCAACTCTTGCGGCGTACCGTGCTGGTGCAGGTAATCGTCGCGGGCATGCAGGCCGACTTCGATCAGGCCGATGCGCTGTGCCAGCAGTTGCTCCTGGCTGGGGCGGACCATCCGCACGGCGATGTCAGCTTCCAATTGCAGCAGGTCGCTCAGGCGGTTGGTCAGGACCAGTTCGACCTTGAGCTGAGGATGCTGTTGGCGCAACCGCGTGATGATTGGCGGCAGTACTTCCACGCCGACCACCTCGCTGGCGGATACGCGCACCACGCCGCGGACCTCGTCGCCTTGGGCGGAGGCGCTACGTTCGAGGGCGGCGGCCGTGCGCTCCATGGTCTCGGCGTGGGCTCTCATGGTGTGGGCCACTGCCGTCGGCAGCAGTCCGGTGGGGGAACGAGTGAACAGCACCACGCCCAAGGCCGTTTCCAGCGCGGCAATGTGCCGACCGACGGTGGGCTGTGTGATGCCGAGCTGCCGTGCGGCCCCCGACAGCGATCCTTCCTTGAGTACGCCAAGAAACGATCGGTAAAGCTCCCAACCAATGTTCAATGCCATGCGTAAATGTATAGCGTCTGGATGGTCTTCGGCAATTCCTCTATAGCTGTGCTGCGAACAGAATGGCCGCTCCAACCAACGTGGGAGCGGATGATGAGCAAGGTTCTGGTATTGGGTGCAACCGGCGGTATCGGCGGCGAAGTGGCGCGACAGCTGAGCGCGGCGGGCTGGCAGGTGTGTGCGTTGACCCGGGATGTCGCCAAGGCCCGTAGCCAGAATGCCGCCTATACCTGGCTCAAAGGCGATGCGCTCAATCGCGACGAAGTGATCGCTGCCGCCCGTGGCTGCGCGGTGATCATCCATGGGGTGAACCCGCCGGGCTATCGCAATTGGGCCGAGCAGGTGCTGCCGATGATCGACAACACCATAGCGGCCGCCATCGCCGAGCGCGCGACCATCGTGTTGCCCGGCACGGTCTACAACTTCGGGCCGGATGCGTTCCCGGTGCTTTCCGAAGACTCACCCCAGCACCCGCTGACCCGCAAGGGCGCGATACGTGTGCAACTGGAGCAGCGCTTGCTGCAGTCTTCCCGCGAGGGCGCTCGTGTAGTGATCGTGCGTGCCGGGGATTTTTTTGGCGCCGGAGCGGCCAACAACTGGTTCTCCCAAGGCCTGGTCAAACCCGGTAAACCGGTGCGCGCCGTCAGCGCCCCAGGTGCGCCAGGCGTCGCCCACCAATGGGCCTACCTACCGGATGTGGCGCGCACCATGCTCGAGTTGATTGAGCGTCGCGCCACCCTCGAGGCCTTTGCCTGCTTTCATATGACCGGGCACGTGGACAGTGATGGCACGCAGATGAGCCAGGCGATCCAGCGCGTGGTGTTACGCAGGACGGGCCTGCAACCGCGTGTAGGCGTATTTCCCTGGTGGTTGTTAACGTTGGCTGCACCGTTTGTCGTGACCTTTCGCGAGATACAGGAGATGCGTTATCTGTGGCAAACCCCGTTGCGTATGGATAACCAACGCTTGCTTGCGGCTCTGGGCCACGAGCCCCATACGCCGTTGGAACACGCGGTGGAGGCCGCATTGACCCGCCTGGGCTGCCTGCCCACGCCGGCCTGATCAGGCGCACAGCCTAAAGGGTTGCCTGCCGACAAGCGTCGCCGGTATTGTGCTGAATCCTTTTAGTCCTTCCTCCAGGGTTTTGTAGTGATGAATGCACCGCGTAGCGCAGTCGGTCCGATCAAGGCCGTGATTTTCGATATGGACGGCTTGTTGCTGGATACCGAAGGCATCTACACCGAAGTGACGCAGATCATCGCCGAGCGCTTCGGGCGTACCTATGACTGGGGGATCAAGCAGCACATCATCGGGCGCGGTGCCCAGGACCTGGCCGACTACGTGGTCAAGGCGCTGGACCTGCCGATCACGGCGGCTGAGTTCCTCGAAATCCGTGAGCCGCTGATGAGCGAGCGCTTCCCCAGGGCGTTGGGCATGCCCGGCGCCGAAGCGTTGGTACGGCACCTGAGCGCGCACAATATTCCGATTGCGGTGGGCACCAGTTCGTCGCGCAACTCCTTTGGCCACAAGACCACGCTGCACCGCGAATGGTTTGGCCTGTTTGGCACCATCGTCACGGCTGACGACCCGGAAGTCGGCGCGGCCAAACCCGCGCCGGACATCTTCCTCACCGCCGCGCGGCGCCTGGGCATTGCGCCGCAAGATTGCCTGGTGTTTGAAGACTCGCCGTTCGGCGTCACCGCAGCAAAGGCGGCCCGGATGACCGCCATCGCCGTGCCCGATGAAGCCATGGCCGACAGCAAGTACCACCACGCCGACCAGATCATCCGCAAACTCGCGGACTTCGACCTCGCCGCCTACGGCTTGCCGCCAATGTCCTGACCCGGGCTCCTACAGGCGGTTATGCACTGAACCCACCATCAATGGTCAGGCTGGCTCCGGTGATATACCCGGCTTCCGGCCCGGCGAGGTAGGCCACAAAGCTGGCGATCTCCTCGACATGGCCATAACGGCCCACCGCCATCAACCCGATCAGGCTCTCGGCGAATTCACTGTTCGCCGGGTTCATGTCGGTGTCCACCGGCCCTGGCTGCACGTTGTTAATAGTAATGCCACGCGGCCCCAGGTCCCGCGCCAGGCCCTTGGTCAAACCGACCAGCGCCGCCTTGCTCATCGCATACGGCCCGCCGCCGCCAAACGGCATGCGCTCGGCGTTGGTGCTGCCAATGTTGATCACGCGGCCGCCTTCGCCCATGTGCTTGGCCGCTTCCTGAGTGGCGATGAACACGCTGCGCACGTTGATTGCCAGGGTCTGGTCGAAGTCCTCCAGCTTGAAGTCTTCCAGCGGGGCGATGGCCAGCACGCCGGCGTTGTTCACCAGGATATCCAGGCGCCCAAAGGCTTGGACCGTGGCGTTGACCGCGTTGCGAATCGCCGTGGCATCGGCGCTGTCGGCCTGAATCGCCAAGGCTTTGCCGCCGGCGCTGATCACGCTGTTCTGCAATTCTGCGGCCTTGGCGGCCGAACTGACGTAGGTAAAGGCGACGGCTGCACCTTGCGCCGCAAGACGCTTGACGATGGCGGCGCCGATGCCGCGTGAACCGCCTTGAATCAAGGCGACTTTGCCGCTGAGGTTCTGGGTGGTCATGTCGATCTCCTAGCTGTTCAAGGCGGGATGCCTTGTTGATGGAGCCGAGTATCGACCTCACCCTGCGCTGTCGGTAGACCCTGATTGCTATAGTCTGTGTAAACCAAAAGTTTAGAGTGGGCGGATATGGAGAGCTTCGGCAGTATCGAATGCTTTGTGCGCAGCGCCGAAGGCGGCAGCTTTGCCGAAGCGGCCCGGCACTTGAGCCTGACCCCGGCGGCGGTGGGCAAAAGTGTCGCCAAGCTGGAAGCGCGCCTGGGTGTGCGGCTGTTCCAGCGCAGCACCCGGCGCCTGACCCTGACCGAAGCCGGCAAGCGGTTCCTCGCCGAAGTCAGCGACAGCCTCATCACCATTCAGAACGCCGTGGCCAACCTGGCCAGCGCCGAGGGTCGGCCGGTGGGGACGCTCAAGGTCAGCATGGGCACAGTGTTCGGTAATCGCTATGTCATGCCGTTGCTGGGGGAGTTCGTCCGGCGTTTTCCGGATATCAGCCCGGATTGGCATTTTGATAACCGCCAGGTTGACCTGATCGGCCAGGGCTTCGACGCGGCCATCGGCGGTGGCTTTGAGCTGCCCCAGGGCGTGGTGGCGCGCAAGCTCACGCCCGCGCACCGGGTGCTGGTGGCGTCAGCGGAGTACCTGGCGCAACGCCCGCCGGTACTGGCGCCGGAGGATCTGGCGCGCTGCCTGGGCATCCTGATCCGCTCCCCGCAAACCGGCCGCGTGCGCTCCTGGCAACTGAGCAACCGTGAGCGCGAACAGCGCCCGCTGGTGCTCAAGCCGCGCATGACCCTGAGCGATTCGGAGGCCGCCTGTTGCGCCGCCGCCCAGGGCCTGGGCATCGCGTTGGTGAGCATGCCGATGGCGGTGCCGTTCCTCGACAGCGGCGCGGTGGTGCGGGTGCTGCCCGACTGGTATGTCGACGACGGCAACATCTCCATCTACTACGCCGAACACAAACTGCTGCCCGGTAAGACGCGGGCGTTTGTCGACTTCATCCTCGAGCAGTTTGTAATGACGGGATTGGCGCAGCGCTTCAGCGCGATTTGATCGCCGCGTCCCGTTCTATCGGCTGCGCGGCCAGCCGATGACGTTCTTCGGCCGTGGCGTGGCGTAGGTCCTGACCTTCGACGTCGACAACCCCAGTCGCACCAACCCTTCGGCAATCGTCACCGCCGCCGTCACCCCATCCACCACCGGCACCCCGGTGCGCTGGCGAATCCGTTCGTCCAGCCCGGCCATGCCGCCGCACCCCAGGCAGATCACCTCGGCCTTGTCCTCGCGGATCGCCAGTTCCGCCTGCCGCACGATGGCCTCCATGGCCGCCAGCGGGTGTTCTTCCAGCTCCAGCACCGCCATGCCGCTGGCCCGCACCGAGGCGCAGCGTTGATACAGGCCGGCGAGTTTCAGGCGGTCTTCGATCAGCGGCACCGTGCGGTCCAGGGTGGTCACCACCGAATAGGCGTGGCCGAGGAACATCGCGGTGGTGGCCGCCGCTTCGGTGATGTCCACCACCGGCACGTTCAACAATTCCTGTAGGCCTTCGCGCCCATGTTCGCCATACCCGGCCTGGATCACCGCATCGAACGGCTGGTCATAGGCCATCACGCGGTCCATCACCGCGATGGCCGCCAGGTAGCTCTCAAAATTGCCCTCCACCGATTCGGCCCCGAAGTATGGGGTGAGCCCGATAATCTCGGTGCCCGGCGAGGCCACGGCCCGCGCTTGCTCGGCGATGGTTTGGGTGATGGATTCGGTGGTGTTGACGTTGACCATGAGGATGCGCATGGAATGTCCTTTTTAATGACTGACGTTATCGACTGCAATGCTTTCACCGCTGACATCAGCGTAGAACGGCTGGCGCTTGGCGATCAGCCGGTACAACAGCCCTGCAATACCGGCGCCAAACAACCAGGAAAACGGCGAGACACTGGCAAACCCCGGCAACAGCGCCAGCAGGATGGCGATCACCGCCGCAGGAATAAATGCCGCCACCGCGCGCATATTCACGCCACGGCTGTAGTAATAAACACCCTTCGGGTCTTCGCTGTACAGTTGCGGCACGTCGACCTGGCTTTTACGGATCAGCCAGTAATCGACCATGATCACCCCGTACAACGGCCCCAGCAGCGCGCCCAGGCCGGAAAGGAAGTACACGATCACCAGCGGGCTGTTGTAGAGGTTCCACGGCAGGATCAGCACCGCCACGGCTGCGCTGATCAACCCGGCGCGGCGGAAGTTCAGGTACTTGGGCGCCAGGTTGCTCAGCACAAAGGCCGGGGCGACGAAGTTGGCCATGATGTTCACCGCCACGGTGACGATCAGGAACGCCAGGCAGCCGAGTACCAGGAAGAACGTATTAGGGATCGCCGCGATGATCTCGGTCGGGCTTTCGATCACCCGGCCATTGAGCTGGAACTGCCCGCCGCAGAGCAGCACGGTGATGGCGGCGAACACCAGGATGTTCACCGGCAGGCCCCAGAAATTGCCGACCTGGATGGTCTTGCGGCACGGCGAAGAGCGGGCAAAGTCGCAGAAGTTGAGAATCAACGTGCCGTAGATCGCCAGCCACAGCGCGCCCCCGGCAAAGATATTGCGCCACATCTCGCCACCGGTGAGCGGCTCGCGAATCGACCAGGCGATGTGGCCGTCGGCCTGGAAATACATCCAGCCAGCCAGCGAAGCGACGGTCAGCAAAATCACCGGCCCGGCGAAGCCTTCATAGCGCCGCACCGTCTCCATGCCGTAGGCCAGGATCACCAGTTGCACGAACCAGATCGTCACAAAACATGCCCAACCCAGGGTCGACAGGCCCAGGATCGAGTTGTGGTCATAGTCGGCAAACCCTGGATGAATCGCCGTCAGCAACACTCGGAAAACCACCGAGGCCAGGTAGGTCTGGATACCAAACCAGGCAATCGCAATGACCGCCCGGATCAAGGCCGGAATCTGCGCGCCGTGAATGCCGAAACTGATGCGGCTGATCACCGGAAACGGCACCCCGGTCTTTTGCCCCATATAGCCCGATAAATTCATGAAGAAGTACACCAGCGCCGCGCCGATCCCCAGGGATAACAGAATCTGCCAGCCACCCAGGCCCAGGGCATATAAGCCGATGGCGAACGAGTAATTGGCGATGTTGTGTACGTCGTTGGTCCATAACGCAAAGATGCTGTAGCGCCCCCAACGTCGGCCTTCGACCTTGGTCGGCGCCAGGTCCCGGTTGTGCAGGCGTGGGCTGAGTACCAGTGGGCCGGGGCTTGCGGCCTCGGGGTTCAGGGCGGAGGAGGGCAGATCCAGTGCGAGGGTGTTCGAGAGGCGTGTACGCATTCCGGCAGGCTCCAGCACAACTGCAGCAATGCCGCAGCGGGTAAAGTGTATGTATGTTTTGTATTTATTGTATACAAAGCGCATTTCACCTTAAGCCACATGCGTGCCAGTTTTCGATCTATGAAAACCTTGGTTAATTTCGTTTTTGCAGGCTCTATAAATAACTGACTGAATTCAAAGCGATATAAATTGACCGTTTGAACAGGTATTTATTTCTAGCGGGGGAGGTCGTCTGTTTAGAAGATAAACAATGGCAGGACGGAGATGTTACGTTTTGGTGCTTGTAAAGGATGATTGCACACAAAAATGGCACCGATGGTTACATCTGTGTGTACATTTTTTTCGTTCAGCACAAGACAAGTGTGGGAGGGGCGGTGCGCCGATTCGACTTGCCTGAGTTCCAGTCACCCCATGCAGTGCCTGATACTCCGCCATCGGGGACAAGCCCCTTCCCACACAGTGTTTAGCCTTTGCTGATGAGATTCCCGGCATGCAGCCCGCATTCCTTCTGCGTGGCTTCTTCCCACCACCAGCGACCTTCGCGCTCATGCTGGTTTGGCAACACCGGGCGGGTGCAGGGCTCGCAGCCGATGCTGATAAAACCGCGCTCGTGCAGGCTGTTGTACGGCAGCTCCAGCATGCGGATGTAACCCCAGATCTCTTCGCTGGTCATCTGCGCCAGCGGGTTGAACTTGTACAGGGTGCGTTCCGGTGTAGAAAAGGCCGTGTCGATTTCCAGCGCCGCCACTTGGCTGCGGGTGCCGGGGCTCTGGTCGCGGCGTTGGCCGGTGGCCCAGGCGCGCACGCCGGAGAGCTTGCGGCGCAGCGGCTCGATCTTGCGCACGCCGCAGCATTCGCCATGGCCGTCTTTATAGAAGCTGAACAGGCCTTTTTCTTTGACGAAAGGTTCCAGTTTGTTTTGGTCCGGCGAGATCAGCTCGATGTCGATCTTGTAGAACTCGCGCACCTGTTCGATGAAGCGGTAGGTCTCCGGGTGCAGGCGGCCGGTGTCGAGGCTGAACACCTTGACGTTCTTGTTCAGCTTCCAGGCCATGTCTACCAGCACCACATCCTCGGCACCGCTGAAGGAAATCCACAAGTCATCGCCGAACTGGCTGAACGCCAGCTTGAGAATGTCCTGGGCGGATTTGTTGGCATAGGTCGTGGCGAGTTCAACGACATCGAAGGCTTGGTTCATCAGGACGGTTCCTACAGGTCAGTGGCGCTGAGCGCTCTATAGGGGAGCGATGGTATCAAAATCCGCCCTGCGTTGCGGCGGCCGCCTTGAATCGCTAGAGTTCGGCAGTCTTTTTGCTCGCTCGACTTGAACAATACAAATAGGAGTGTCTCGTGGAAATTGCCTGTCTCGACCTGGAAGGGGTATTGGTTCCGGAAATCTGGATCGCCTTCGCTGAAAAAACCGGTATTGAATCCCTGCGGGCGACTACCCGGGACATTCCCGACTACGACGTGCTGATGAAGCAGCGCCTGCGCATCCTCGACGAACACGGGCTCAAGCTCGCCGATATCCAGGAAGTGATCGCCACCCTCAAACCGCTGGACGGCGCCATCGAGTTCGTCAACTGGCTGCGTGAGCGCTTCCAGGTGGTGATCCTGTCGGACACCTTCTACGAATTCTCCCAGCCGCTGATGCGTCAGTTGGGCTTCCCGACTCTGTTGTGCCACCGCCTGATCACCGACGAAACCGATCGCGTGGTCAGCTACCAACTGCGCCAGAAAGACCCCAAGCGCCAGTCGGTGCTGTCGTTCAAGAGCTTGTACTACCGAGTGATCGCTGCCGGCGATTCGTACAACGACACCAGCATGTTGGGCGAGGCTGACCGTGGGATTCTGTTCCATGCGCCGGAAAATGTGATCCGCGAGTTCCCGCAGTTCCCGGCGGTGCATACGTTTGAAGCGCTGAAGAACGAGTTCATCAAGGCTTCGAATCGGCCGTTGAGTCTGTAAGTCGTTCAGGGAAGCTGACGGCCCCATCGCGGGCAAGCCCACTCCCACATTCGACCGCGTTTCCAAAGGATGAACGCGTTCGAATGTGGGAGTGGGCTTGCCCGCGATGGGGGCCTTACAGCCGCCTGAGTTCTTAGGCGCCTGCCAGCAACCGCTCATACGGGATGCTCAAGCCTTCATGCAGGCGCTTGATCATTGACAGGCTCAGCTTGCGCTTACGGTTAAGCACTTCGGACACCCGGCCGCTGGTGCCGATGAATGCCTCCAGGTCGCGCGCCGTCATGCCGAGTTGCTCCATGCGAAAGCGGATGGCTTCCACCGGGTCCGACGGCGGCATTGGATAATGTTCGGTCTCGTACTTTTCAATGAGGACCGCAAGGATTTCCAGCTCATCGCCCTCGGGCGAGCCGATTGGCGCTTCCCATATCTGTTCGACGCGTGCGAGCGCGGCGGTGAGGTCTTCTTGGGAATGTATGGGTTTGATGTTCATCACACGGTCTCCGCGTTGATCTGATCGTACTGTGCGTGGGTCCCGACGAAACGTATGAACCCAAGCTGACGCTGATAATTGATCGCCATGATCACTCGATACCGGTTGCCGCCCACGTTGAATACAACCCTGCTGCCCTTGAGGATGCTCGCGGTTCCGAGCTCCGCCTTGAGCGCTTGCGGCGTTGGGTATGCAGCCTTCTCCATATGGCGATACAACTCGACCAGCGGTGTTTTGGCGTCGATGTAAGCTGGGTGGCTCTCCCAGAAGAGACGTAAGGTCGAGAACGCGATTATCCGCATGAGCTGGACCTCCCAATTTGGGAGATATTAGTCTCAGGCAAGTGCAGATGCAATCTTGGAAATATTTTCTGACGAGTAAGCAATCGCTTCATGTGATCCTTCACAGATGGCGGGTGGACGGTCGAAACCGGACGCTATCTTCCAGCTCATACGCCGTCCACAGCGCTTCTGATTCAGGTTTTTTCTGCGCTCGGGCGCTACGCCCCGAAGCCAGGAAGGGCGCTGCGCTAGAGGTTTTCCAGCGTTTGTAACAACACCCGCACCTTGGTCAGCGACTCCTGATATTCCGCCTGCCATTCCGAGTCGGCGACGATCCCGCCGCCGCCCCAGCAGCACACCTGACCGTTCTTGACCAGCAAGCTGCGGATGGCGATGGAGCTGTCCATCTCGCCGCGCACGTCCAGGTACACCAGCGAGCCGCAGTACAGCCCGCGCCGGGTCGGCTCCAGTTCGTCGATGATCTGCATCGCGCGGATTTTCGGTGCGCCAGTGATGGAGCCGCCTGGGAAGCTGCCGGCGATCAGATCCAGGGCGTCTTTGTCGTCGGCCAATTCGCCGGTGACGCTGCTGACCAGGTGATGCACGTTGGGGTAGCTTTCCAGGCTGAACAACTCCGGCACGTTCACCGAGCCAGTGCGGCAGGTGCGACCGAGGTCGTTGCGCAGCAGGTCGACGATCATCAGGTTCTCGGCACGATCCTTGGGGCTCGCCAGCAGTTCGGCGGCGTTGGCGGCGTCTTCTTCAGGCGTCAGGCCGCGCGGGCGGGTGCCTTTGATCGGGCGGGTTTCGACCTGGCGCTGGCTGATCCTGACGAAACGTTCTGGCGACAGGCTCAGTACCGCGCCATCATCCGGCAGGCTCTGAAACCCGGAAAATGGCGTCGGGCAGGCTTCGCGCAAGGCGCAATAGGCCGCCCAGGGATCACCGCTGCACGCTGCGCGAAAGCGCTGGGTGAAGTTGACCTGGTAGCAGTCGCCCGCCTGGATGTAGGCATGGATGCGTGCGATGGCGTGTGCGTAGGTCTGGGCGCTGAGGTCCGGTGTCATGGGGCCGTGGAGTTTGAAAGCGGTCGCTGTCTCTGCACTTGGTTGGCTGAACAGGCTGATCAGTCGCTGCCGCTCGCCATCGACCAGCGCCGGGTGAAAGACCAACTGGCTGGTTTGCGCCTGGTGATCGCTGACCAGGGCCCAGGCGTACAGCCCAAAACGTGCGTCCGGCAGGTGCAGATCATCCACCGCCCGGTGCGGCAGTTGTTCCAGGTGCCGGCCGAAATCGTAGCTCAGGTAACCGATCAGGCCGCCGGCAAACGGCAATTCGTACCCAGCCGGCAATACCGCTTCACCCAACTGCGTAAGGTTTTCCCGCAGGCGTTGCAGGAACTCGCTGCCGCTCTCGTCAGGCCGCACCGCCAGCGTCGCCTTGGGCCAGGCGCTGAGCAGGTCATAACGCCCACGCTCGGCCACCGGGCGGCCGCTGTCCAATAGCACTGCGCCAGGGGCGTGGCGAATCGCCGCAAAATACTCGGCGGGGTTGGCCCGGTAGGGCAGTGGGTGTACAGAGCAGGTCAACATGCGGGGTGGATCAGCTGATGGCGTGGGGGAGGGGATTGTAGACCCCTGTAGGATTTGGTCCTAGAGGGGATGTCGGGGATAGACAGATCGAAGGCCGGCTCAGCCTTCGACGGCCGGGATGTGCCCAAACATGGCCTGCACGAACTTCACTCGTTCTTCCGGCGTTTCCGTCGCGCCGGCAGCTTTCAACTCTTCCAGTCGTGCCTCGACCGCATGGGTGCGCAGGGTCAGGCCGCAGTCGTTGGCGATCTGGATATTCAGCCCCGGCCGCGCATTCAGTTCGAGGATCAGCGGGCCTTTTTCCTGGTCCAGCACCATGTCCACACCGATGTAGCCCAGCCCGCACAACTCATAACAACCTGCGGCGAGTTTCATGAACCCGTCCCAGTTCGGCAGTTGCACGCCATCCACCGCGTTGGTGGTGTCGGGGTGTTTGGTGATGATGCTGTTCAGCCAGGTGCCGCGCAGGGTCAGGCCGGTGGCCAAATCTACGCCCACGCCGATCGCGCCCTGGTGCAGGTTGGCCTTGCCGCCGGACTGGCGGGTCGGCAAGCGCAGCATGGCCATCACCGGGTAGCCCATCAGCACGATGATGCGGATATCCGGCACGCCTTCGTAGCTGATGCTCTTGAAAACCTGGTCGGGCACCACGCGGTACTCGATCAGCGCGCGGTCGCGGTGGCCGCCCAGGGAGTACAGGCCGGTGAGGATGCTGGAGATCTGGTGCTCGATTTCCTCATGGCTGATGATCTTGCCGGACACCGTGCGATAGCGCCCTTCAAAGCGGTCGGCGATGACGAGGATGCCGTCACCGCCAGCGCCCTGGGCCGGCTTGATCACGAAGTCGCTGCGCCCGCCAATGATCTCGTCGAGCTTGTCGATTTCCTTCTCGGTGGAGATCACCCCGTACATTTCCGGCACGTGGATGCCGGCCGCCAGGGCCCGTTCCTTGGTGATGATCTTGTCATCCACGATCGGGTACAGGCTGCGCTTGTTGTACTTGAGCACGTAGTCGGCGTTACGCCGGTTGATGCCCATGATGCCCCGTGCTTCCAGGGCCTTCCAGGTCTTCCAGAAGCCGAACATTACGAGTCAGCCTTGAGGAAGGCCTTGAAGCGCACCAACTCGGTCAGGCGATAGCCGCGATAACGCCCCATGGCCAGCATGAAGCCCACCAGGATCAGCAGGATCGCCGGGAAGGTGAACACAAAGTAGACGAGCTCCGGCACGCTCATGATCAGGTGCGCCAGGGACGCTGCGAACAGCGTGCCGATCGCCACTTTCATCGCATGCCCGGCACCGCGCTCTTCCCAGGTGATCGACAGGCGTTCGATGGTCATGGTCAGAATCACCATCGGGAACAGCGCCACCGACAGCCCGCGCTCCAGCCCCAGTTTATGGCTGAACAGGCTGATGGCCGCGATCAGCACCACGACGAAGGTCAGCACCACCGACAGCCTCGGCAGCATCTGCAGTTTCAGGTGTTCCAGGTACGAGCGCAGGGACAAGCCCAGCGCCGTGATGATCGTAAACAGCACAATCCCGAAGCCCAACTGGGTCTCGCGGAACGCCAGGGCGATCAGCACCGGGGTAAACGTGCCCAGGGTCTGCAGGCCGATCAGGTTGCGCAGGATCAGGATCACCAGCACGCCAATCGGGATCATCACCATGATCATGAAGGTCTGCTGGGTTTGCAGTGGCAGGCCGTACAGCGAGTATTCGAGGAAATTGGCGTCGGTGTTTTCGTCGGTCAACTTGGCCAGGCGAATCGCGTTCATTTCGCTGTTGTTCAGGCTGAAGGTGACCATGGCTTTCTTGCCGCCATCGACGGTGATCAGGTTTTCATCGCCGGTCCACCACAGCAGGCGGTCGGCGGGCAGGCCTGGTTCGCCGGTTTCCGGGTTGAAGTACAGCCAGTCATTGCCATTGAAGCTGCGCAGCCACAGTTCCGGGGTTTGCGGCTGGTCGGCGACGAGGCGGATGGTGTGGACTTTTTCCACCGGCACGTGGGCGATGGACAGCAGCAGTTCGACGATCTTGGCCTTGTGCGGCGTGGAGGGGTCGCCCGCCAGCAGCAGCTTGACGTTGTCGTCGTTGAGGTTGTTGGTGCGCTTGATGGCTTCGGTAATAAAGGTTTCAACATCGGCCGAGTGCTGGCGGATCGGCGCCAGCAGGGCTTCGGCGGCGATTTTTTCCGGGCCTTCCACGGCAATGCTGTCGCGGAAGGTCGGGCCCTTGATCTTGACCTTTTCGCCGCTGTAACGCTTGGTCAGCACCAGGCGGTAATACAGGGTCTGGTTGCCCTTGGCCCGGCGCGCCGACCAGGTGACCTTGCGGTTGCCATCGATGCGGTTGACGCTGACCCCATAGTTATTCGAGATGAAACTCTCATTGAGGCTGACGAAGTCGCGGCTCAGGGGCGGCACGAACATCTGGATCTTCACCGGGTCTTTCGGGTTGGCGACGAACTCGACCTTGGCGTCGATGTTCCACAAGTCGTCGGTGGCGTCCTCGGTGACGGGAATGCCCAGCACGAAGATCTGGTAGGCGGTGACCGAAATACCCAGCACCACCAGGAGGGTGATCAGGATTTTCAGGTGCAGGGTCAGAGAGCGCATTCGGTTTACTCGGCGGTATGAGCGTCGGCGGCGCAGGCAGGTTTGCCCGCTGCGTATTTAAGACTGGGGTCGACCAGCGCATCGAAGCGTTTCAGCGCTTCGGAGCCGATCAGCAGCGGGAATTGGAAAGCGCTGCGGTCAGTCAAGTTCACTTCGATGCTGCGTAAAGCGCTGCCCATGCAGATGTCCAGGGCAATCACTGGACGGGCGGTGTAGTTCTTGTCCTCATCGGGGTCGTAGTCACCGGCGCGGCGTTTGATCTTGCTGACGCGGGCCAGTGGGCGTTCGATGGGGTGGGAATGGGCGGTGTCGATGGCCAGGTAGAAGCGCACCCAGGATTCACCGTTGCGCTTGAAGCGTTTGATATCGCGGGCGCTCAACGAGGCGGTCTTGGCGCCGGTGTCGAGTTTGGCCGCCACTTCCAGGTCGATATCTGCCAGCTTGGCGTATTCGTTGAGGCCATACACGGTCTTCTCGGCGGCAGCACAGAGCCCCGGTATAAGTCCCGGTATGAACAGTAGGCAAAACAATCGGGGGAAGGGCTTGAGTCTCATAAATCCTGAGGAGGTGCAGTGCGATGTTCAATTCAAGGCGACTGGCATTGCTGCGCAAGCTCCCTCGTGCGCCGTTTCATCAAGAGATGTCAGGCAAAAGCGGCGGCTATTCTAACATGATGCTTTTTTGGCGCCAGCGCTGGCAGGCGGCCATGCTCGTGCTGCTTGCAACGTTGGTTATTAGACGATTGTCGACAATGTTGATTTATTCTTTGACTAAGTAGGGCCAATTGGCTAGTTTTTGCGACATTGCTTTTAAAGGTGTCGACAATATGCTGGATCAATCGGAATCTCCGGTGGTCTCCCCGGAAGAATCCCAGACAATGTCGGAGAACGTCTTTAGGCGTATACAGGCCGCTATCGTCAAAGGTGAGATCGCCCCCGGCAGCAAGATCTCCGAGCCGGAACTGGCGCGCACCTATGGCATCAGCCGCGGCCCGTTGCGTGAGGCGATCCACCGCCTCGAAGGCCAACGCCTGCTGGTGCGCGTGCCCCATGTCGGCGCTCGCGTGGTGTCGTTGAGCCACGCGGAATTGATCGAACTCTATGAAATCCGCGAATCCCTCGAAGGCATGGCGTGCCGCCTGGCCGCCGAGCGCATGACTGATGCCGAGATCGAAGAACTGCGCCAGGTGCTGCACACCCACGAACGGGATGCGGCGTTCCAGGCCGGTGTCGGCTATTACCAGCAGGAAGGCGACTTCGACTTTCATTACCGGATCATCCAGGGCGCCGGCAACCGCACCTTGACCCAAATGCTCTGCGGCGAGCTGTACCAGCTGGTGCGCATGTACCGCATCCAGTTCTCCGCGACCCCCAATCGTCCACGCCAGGCCTTTGCCGAGCATCACCGAATTCTTGACGCGATCGCCGATCGCGACGGTGAACTGGCCGAGTTGTTGATGCGTCGTCACATCGGCGCCTCCAAACGCAATATCGCCCGCCACTTTCCAGGCGGTGCTCCCCAGACAGCCACTCAGCGAGGTGAGTCATGAGTTCCACTAACAACCGCACTCCAGGCCAGCGTTTTCGTGACGCGGTCGCCAGCGAACACCCATTGCAGGTGGTCGGCACGATCAATGCCAACCACGCACTGCTGGCCAAGCGCGCTGGCTTCAAGGCGATCTATCTGTCGGGTGGCGGGGTGGCCGCAGGTTCCCTCGGCGTGCCTGACCTGGGCATTACCGGCCTCGATGACGTGCTGACCGACGTGCGCCGCATCACCGATGTGTGCGACCTGCCGCTGCTGGTGGACGTGGACACCGGTTTCGGTTCCTCGGCCTTCAACGTGGCGCGTACCGTCAAGTCGATGATCAAGTTCGGCGCCGCCGCCATCCATATCGAAGACCAGGTCGGCGCCAAGCGCTGCGGTCATCGTCCGAACAAAGAAATCGTGTCCCTGCAGGAAATGGTCGACCGCATCAAGGCCGCCGTGGATGCGCGCACCGATGACAGCTTCGTGATCATGGCGCGTACCGATGCGCTGGCCGTCGAGGGCCTGGAATCCGCCCTGGAACGCGCCGCCGCCTGCATCGAGGCCGGCGCCGACATGGTGTTCCCGGAAGCCATCACCGAGCTGGACATGTACAAGCTGTTCGCGTCAAAGGTGAAGGCGCCGATCCTGGCTAACATCACTGAATTCGGTGCAACCCCGCTGTACACCGTCGAACAGTTGAAATCTGCCGATGTTTCCCTGGTGCTGTACCCGCTCTCGGCCTTCCGTGCCATGAACAAGGCCGCCGAGAACGTCTACACCGCGATCCGTCGCGATGGCACCCAACAGAACGTGATCGACACCATGCAAACCCGCATGGAGCTTTACGATCGCATCGACTACCACACCTTCGAGCAGAAGCTCGACGCGCTGTTCGCCGCCAAGAAGTAACGAACGCGCCTCCCGGATAACTACAAAATTGGAGAGTAACCATGGCTGAAGCAAAAGTACTGAGCGGCGCAGGCCTGCGTGGCCAGGTGGCCGGGCAGACCGCACTGTCCACCGTGGGCCAGGCCGGTGCCGGCCTGACTTATCGCGGCTACGACGTGCGCGAACTGGCCGCTGATGCGCAGTTCGAAGAAGTCGCCTACCTGCTGCTGTACGGCGAATTGCCGACCAAGACCGAACTGGCTGCCTACAGCGCCAAGCTGAGCAAGCTGCGTGACCTGCCCCTGGCGCTCAAAGAAGTGCTCGAGCGCATCCCGGCCGACGCCCACCCGATGGACGTGATGCGTACCGGTTGCTCGTTCCTTGGCAATCTCGAGCCGGAGCAGGACTTCAGCGTACAGCGCGATGTCACCGACCGTCTGCTCGCTGCCTTCCCGGCGATCATGTGCTACTGGTACCGCTTCAGCCATGACGGCAAACGTATCGACTGCGTGACCGACGAACCTTCCATCGGCGGTCACTTCCTGCACTTGCTGCACGGCAAGGCGCCGAGCGAGTTGCACGTCAAAGTGATGAACGTGTCGCTGATCCTCTACGCCGAGCACGAATTCAACGCGTCGACCTTTACCGCACGTGTCTGCGCGTCGACCCTGTCCGACCTGTATTCCTGCGTCACCGCCGCGATCGGCTCGCTGCGCGGCCCGCTGCACGGCGGTGCCAACGAAGCGGCGATGGAAATGATCGAGCGCTTCCTGTCGGCGGAGGACGCCGTCGACGGCACCCTCGCCATGCTGGCGCGCAAGGACAAGATCATGGGCTTCGGCCACGCGATCTACAAAGACTGCGACCCGCGCAATGAGGTCATCAAGGGCTGGTCGAAACTGCTCGCCGAAGAAGTCGACGACAAGGTGTTGTTCCCGGTCTCCGAGGCCATCGACAAGGTCATGTGGGAGCAGAAGAAGTTGTTCCCCAACGCCGACTTCTACCATGCCTCGGCGTACCACTTCATGGGCATTCCGACCAAGCTGTTCACACCGATCTTCGTGTGCTCGCGCCTCACCGGCTGGGCCGCTCACGTGTTCGAACAGCGCGCCAACAACCGCATCATCCGTCCAAGCGCCGACTACATCGGCGTCGAGCAGCGCAAGTTCGTGCCAATCGAACGTCGCTGAAGGCCGACGATTCCAAGACTGAAATGAGCTCAAAAGGTGGGAGGGGGCAAGCCCTCTCCCACATTTGAATCGCATTTCAAATCTGGATCAGTGGGTCCCTTTTGTAATCACCGTGACCGAGTCCCGACGATGAACACTGAATTTCGCAAATCGCTCCCCGGCAGCCGCCTCGATTACTTCGACGCCCGCGCGGCTGTCGAGGCAATCACCCCCGGCGCCTACGCCACCTTGCCTTACACCTCCCGCGTACTCGCGGAAAACCTGGTGCGCCGTTGCGCCCCGGCCACCCTCAATGCTTCCCTGAGCCAACTGATCGAACGCAAACGCGACCTCGACTTCCCTTGGTTCCCGGCGCGGGTGGTGTGCCATGACATCCTCGGCCAAACCGCCCTGGTCGACCTCGCCGGCCTGCGCGATGCCATCGCCCTGCAAGGCGGCGACCCCGCCCAGGTCAACCCGGTGGTGCCGACCCAACTGATCGTCGACCACTCCCTGGCCGTCGAAGCCGGTGGTTTCGACCCGCAGGCGTTCGAGAAAAACCGCGCCATCGAAGACCGCCGCAACGAAGACCGCTTCCACTTTATCGAGTGGACCAAAAAGGCCTTCAAGAACGTCGACGTGATCCCGCCGGGCAACGGCATCATGCACCAGATCAACCTGGAGAAAATGTCTCCGGTGATCCAGGTGCGTGACGGCGTCGCGTTCCCCGACACCTGCGTCGGCACCGACAGCCACACCCCGCACGTGGATGCCCTCGGCGTGATCGCCATCGGCGTCGGCGGCCTCGAAGCCGAGAGCGTGATGCTCGGCCGCGCGTCATGGATGCGCCTGCCGGAAAGCGTCGGCGTGGAGCTGACGGGCAAGCTGCAACCGGGCATCACCGCCACCGACATGGTGCTGGCGCTGACCGAGTTCCTGCGTCAGCAGAAAGTGGTGGGCGCGTGGCTGGAGTTCTTCGGCGAAGGTGCATCGGCACTGACCCTGGGCGACCGTGCGACCATCTCCAACATGGCCCCGGAATACGGCGCGACGGCGGCGATGTTCTACATCGACCAGCAGACCATCGCCTACCTGAAACTCACCGGCCGTGAAGACGCGCAAGTCGCCCTGGTCGAGCAATACGCCCGCCAGACCGGCCTGTGGGCCGACGACCTCAAAGGCGCCCAATACGAGCGCGGCCTGACCTTCGACCTGTCCAGCGTCGTGCGCAACATGGCCGGCCCGAGCAACCCGCACGCCCGTGTCGCCACCAGCGACCTCGCCGCCAAAGGGATCTCCGGCCAGTGGGATGACGTGCCGGGGCAAATGCCCGACGGTGCGGTCATCATTGCCGCGATCACCAGTTGCACCAACACCAGCAACCCGCGCAACGTGATCGCTGCCGGCCTCCTGGCGCGCAACGCCAACAAGCTGGGGCTGAGCCGCAAGCCGTGGGTCAAGTCGTCCCTGGCGCCCGGTTCGAAAACCGTGGCCATGTACCTGGAAGAAGCCGGCCTTGGGCACGAACTGGAAAAACTCGGTTTCGGCGTGGTGGCCTTCGCCTGCACCACCTGCAACGGCATGTCCGGTGCGCTCGACCCGGTGATCCAGCAAGAGATCATTGACCGTGACCTGTACGCCACCGCCGTGTTGTCGGGGAACCGCAACTTCGACGGGCGTATCCACCCGTATGCCAAGCAAGCGTTCCTGGCTTCGCCGCCGCTGGTGGTGGCCTACGCGATTGCCGGCACCATCCGTTTCGACATCGAGAAGGACGTGCTGGGCCTCGACGCCGACGGCAAGGAAATCCGCCTGAAAGACATCTGGCCGAGCGACGAAGAAATCGACGCGGTGGTCAAGGCGTCGGTCAAGCCGGAACAGTTCCGCAAAGTGTATATCCCGATGTTCGCGATCCACGAAGACACCGGCCCGAAAGTCGCGCCGCTGTATGAGTGGCGCCCGCAAAGCACCTATATCCGCCGTCCGCCGTACTGGGAAGGCGCGTTGGCCGGTGCGCGTCCGCTCAAGGGCATGCGCCCGCTGGCGGTGCTGCCGGACAACATCACCACTGACCACCTGTCGCCATCCAATGCGATCATGCTCGACAGCGCCGCCGGCGAATACCTGGCGAAAATGGGCCTGCCGGAAGTTGACTTCAACTCCTACGCAACCCACCGCGGCGACCACCTGACCGCGCAACGCGCGACCTTCGCCAACCCGAAACTGTTCAACGAAATGGTGGTGGAAAACGGTAAGGTCAAGCAGGGCTCCCTGGCGCGCATCGAGCCGGAAGGCAAGGTCACACGCATGTGGGAAGCCATTGAAACCTACATGGAACGCAAGCAGCCGCTGATCATCATCGCCGGCGCCGACTACGGTCAGGGTTCGTCCCGCGACTGGGCAGCCAAGGGCGTGCGCCTGGCGGGTGTGGAAGCGATTGCCGCCGAAGGTTTCGAGCGCATTCACCGCACCAACCTGGTGGGCATGGGCGTGTTGCCGCTGGAGTTCCTGCCGGGCACCGACCGTCACACGCTGAAGATCGACGGCAGCGAAACCTACGACGTGGTCGGCGAACGCACCCCGCGTGCGCAACTGACCCTGGTGATCAACCGCAAGAATGGCGAACGTGTCGAAGTGCCGGTGACCTGCCGTCTGGACACCGCTGAAGAAGTGTCGATCTACGAGGCGGGCGGCGTGTTGCAACGTTTTGCCCAGGACTTCCTGGAATCGGCGGCGACCGTCTGAAGAGGATAACCATGGCACACGTACCGCAAATCAAGATCCCCGCCACCTACATGCGTGGCGGCACCAGCAAGGGCGTGTTTTTCCGCGTCCAGGACCTGCCCGAGTCGGCGCAGGTGCCGGGTGCTGCGCGCGATGCCCTGCTGTTGCGGGTGATCGGCAGCCCCGACCCCTACGACAAGCAGATCGACGGCATGGGCGGCGCCACGTCGAGCACCAGCAAAACCGTGATCCTCGCCAAGAGCAGCCGCGCCGAGCATGACGTGGATTACCTGTTCGGCCAGGTCGCCATCGACAAACCGTTTGTCGACTGGAGCGGCAACTGCGGCAACCTGTCGGCGGCGGTGGGTTCCTTCGCCATCAGCGCGGGCCTGGTCGATCCAGCCCGTGTGCCGCATAACGGCGTGGCCGTGGTGCGGATCTGGCAGGCCAATATCGGCAAGACCATCATCGCCCACGTACCGATCACCGACGGTGCGGTGCAGGAAACCGGTGACTTCGAACTGGACGGCGTGACCTTCCCGGCTGCCGAAGTGCAGTTGGAGTTCATGGACCCGGCCGCGGAAGAAGAGGGCGGCGGTGGTTCGATGTTCCCCACCGGCAACCTGATCGACGACCTGGAGGTGCCGGGTATCGGCACCTTCAAGGCCACGCTGATCAACGCCGGCATCCCGACGATCTTCATCAACGCCGAAGACCTGGGTTATACCGGTACCGAGCTGCAAGGCGCGATCAACGGTGACCCCAAGGCCCTGGCGATGTTCGAGACCGTGCGGGCCCATGGCGCGTTGCGCATGGGGCTGATCAAGCACCTGGACGAAGCCGCCCAGCGCCAGCACACGCCGAAGGTAGCGTTCGTGGCTAAGCCTGCGGATTACGTGGCGTCCAGCGGCAAGGCGATCAAGGCCGGCGATATCGACCTGCTGGTGCGTGCCTTGTCCATGGGCAAGTTGCACCACGCGATGATGGGCACCGCAGCGGTGGCGATCGGCACCGCTGCAGCGATTTCCGGGACCTTGGTCAACCTCGCGGCGGGCGGCGTGGAGCGCAATGCGGTGCGCTTCGGGCATCCGTCCGGCACCTTGCGGGTCGGCGCTGAAGCTACCCAGGTGAACGGCGAATGGGTGGTGAAGAAGGCCATCATGAGCCGCAGTGCGCGGGTGTTGATGGAAGGCTTCGTGCGCGTGCCAGGCGACGCGTTCTAAAACCCAACACCAATCCCCTGTGGGAGGGGGCTTGCCCCCGATAGCGGTGTGCCAGTCGACACATTCGTTAACTGACCCGCCGTCATCGGGGGCAAGCCCCCTCCCACAAGGAATCTCTATTCCAAGGCAGGCATCCAAGATCTGCTTCCAGTAACCGTGAGCCCGAGGACTGACCCCCACCCACTTTGGAGAACAGCCATGAGCGCCAACGTCGACCAGAACAACCGTCCCGACTACGACCAGGTTTTGCAGGACATCGCTGACGGCGGGCGGCGTGGAGCGCAATGCGGTGCGCTTCGGGCATCCGTCCGGCACTTTGCGTGTCGGCGCCGAAGCCACCCAGGTCAACGGCGAATGGGTGGTGAAGAAGGCCAACACCAATCCCCTGTGGGAGGGGCTTGCCCCCGATAGCGGTGTGCCAGTCGACACATTCGTTAACTGACCCGCCGTCATCGGGGCAAGCCCCCTCCCACAAGGAATCTCTATTCCAAGGCAGGCATCCAAGATCTGCTTCCAGTAACCGTGAGCCCGAGGACTGACCCCCACCCACTTTGGAGAACAGCCATGAGCGCCAACGTCGACCAGAACAACCGTCCCGACTACGACCAGGTCCTGCAGGACATCGCCGACTATGTCCTCGACTACCGGATCGACTCCCCAGCCGCACTGGACACTGCGCGCAACTGCCTGATGGACACCCTCGGCTGCGGCCTGCTGGCGCTGCGGTTCCCGGAATGCACCAAGCACCTGGGGCCGCTGGTCGAGGGCACGGTGGTGCCGTTCGGCGCGCGGGTGCCGGGCACGTCGTTCCGGCTGGACCCGGTCAAGGCCGCCTGGGACATCGGTTGCATCGTGCGCTGGCTCGACTACAACGACACCTGGCTCGCCGCCGAATGGGGCCACCCCTCGGATAACCTCGGCGGCATCCTTGCCGTGGCTGATCACCTCTCGCAACAGCGCGTGGCCAACGGCGATGCGCCGCTGACCATGCGCGCAGTGCTGGAAGCGATGATCATGGCCCACGAGATCCAAGGTGTGATTGCCCTGGAAAACGCCTTCAACCGCGTCGGCCTCGACCATGTGCTACTGGTGAAAGTCGCCTCCACGGCGGTCACCGCCAAGCTGATGGGCGCCAACCGCGAACAGCTGCTTTCGGCGCTGTCTCACGCCTTTGTCGACGGTCAGGCATTGCGCACCTACCGGCACGCACCGAATGCCGGTTCGCGCAAATCCTGGGCGGCGGGCGATGCCTCCAGTCGCGGCGTGCGCCTGGCGGACATCGCGCTGCGTGGCGAGATGGGCATTCCCGGCGTGTTGAGTGCGCCGCAATGGGGCTTCTACGACGTGCTGTTCAGCCACACCAACAAGGACCTGGCGCTCAAGCCTGAAGACAAGCGCACGTTCAGCCTGTCCCAACCCTACGGCACCTATGTGATGGAAAACGTACTGTTCAAGATCAGTTTCCCCGCCGAGTTCCACGCGCAAACCGCCTGCGAAGCTGCGGTGACCTTGCACCCGCAGGTTGTCGAGCGCCTGCATGACATCGAACGCATCGTGATCACCACCCATGAGTCGGCGATTCGGATCATTTCCAAGGTCGGCCCATTGGCCAACGCGGCCGACCGCGACCACTGCCTGCAATACATGACCGCCGTGCCCCTGGCCTTCGGCACGTTGGTGGCCGAGCAGTACGAAGATGAGTTCCACGCTGCGCACCCGATCATCGACGAGTTGCGCGAAAAGATGGTGATCGTCGAAGAGCCGCGCTACAGCCGCGAATACCTGGAGGCGGACAAACGTTCCATCGCCAACGCGGTGCAGGTGTTCTTCAACGATGGCAGCCACACCGAGCAGGTGGCGGTGGAATACCCGATCGGGCACCGCCGTCGCCGGGTGGACGGCATTCCGTTGCTGGAAGACAAGTTCAAGGCCAACCTGGCGACGCGCTTTACGGCCCAGCGCAGTGCCGAGATTTTTGCGTTGTGCAAGGATCAGGCGCGGCTTGAAGCGACGCCGGTGAATCGCTTTGTGGATTTATGGGTGATATGAAAGCGCCGTGGTTGCGCACGCTCGCGAAGGGCAGGTTTTGACACTGACATACTTTGCGATTGATGCGTCCTACATCTTCGGAACCGTTTTCAGATAGAAGCCAATCAGGTGTCAGATGCCCTGTAGGGGCAGATCATCTGGCAAGCGATGCTTGCGGATTAAACACCTGAATCTGAAAAGGCCCTTCTATGAATAGCGTAAACAATCGCCAGCAAATGTACTACGCCATCAACAATGACCCTCAGCTCCGTCGCGCCGAAGAGGCCTTAAAAGGGACTGACAACCGCCTGGCCGATGCGTCGTCTGTGGCAAAAAACGCCGTACCCGCTTATCTCGAACATCTCGCTGGCCAGAACAAACAGTTGCTCGAAAAATATGATCAGATGGTCGCCAAAGTAACGCCGCAAATCATGAAGCTTCAGGAGCAAGTGAACCAGCTCGCGCAACACCACAACGTGAAGACAACACCTGGAAAAGAGGCGGCACCGTCGAACCCAGGTACTCGTGGTGATCCTGCGGCGAAGCAGAGCGGCACGTCGCCTGACGCGCGCGGCCGTTCGGAGAATACACAAGCATCCGGGCGTGATGCTCCTTCCTCCCTTGAGCGTTTGACTGCCGAAAATAAGCAACTGGGTGAGAGGCTCAATCAGATGGAGTCCCGTTTCAATTCGGTCGTTAAAGGGCTTCAAGACCAGATCGGTGATTTGAGTAAGAAGTTGGGCGGGGCGGGTACCCCCCAGACCCGGACGCCTCCCGCGGCGCAGGGTCAGCAAGGCGCGGCGCAGGGTCAGGGTCAGGGTCAGGGTCAGGGTCAGGCCAATCAGGGCGCTGCTTCGGGTCAAGGCAAGCAAGGTGCGGCACAGGGTCAGGGGCAGGCCAATCAGGGGGCTGCTTCGGGCCAAGGCAAGCAAGGTGCGGCGCAGTCCAACGAAAGCAACCCGTCGGCCCGGTCCGATGAAGCAAACCAGGCGCCTCGTACCCTCGAGGATCTCGCACGCGACAATGAGCAACTTCGCGCGCGCATCGACCAGATGATGGCTGAATTTTCCAAGGTGATTTCCGAACTGCAGAAGCAAATCGAACAGCTGAATAACCAGATCAATTCGCTGAAGGGTTAAGGTCAGCGATAAAAAAACGGGTCAATGTGGGGCAGTAAGCCCGCACCTGCATCGACCCCGTTCTGCTGAACATTCATTCAAAGCGCAAAATAACCCGACGGTTATGCTTGCTCTTCTTCTCGATCTTCTCGCAAAACACCCGGCCGATTTCTTCGGTGTTGATCACATGGGTGCCGCCGCATGGCTGGATATCGATCCCGGCAATTTCAATTACGCGCACCGAGCCTTGGATCACGGGCGGAGCTACCGCTTGGGTGCGGGTGATCTGCAGTAGGGTCGCGTACTCCGACGCGGGCATCGACAGGGTTTGCACCTGATGGGCCTGTTCGATCAGCGCGTTGAGGTCGCGGGTGATGCTGTCCTTGTCCAGGGTCATTTCCGGCAGATCGAAATCCAGTCGTCCCTTGTCGGCGCTGATACTGCAGCCGGTGACCGGGGCGTCGATGATCGAGCACAGCAAGTGCAGGCAGGTGTGCATCTTCATGTGCTGGTAACGCCGGTCCCAATCGAGGCTGGCGTCCACTTGCTCCCCTGCGGTCAACTGCTCGGGACAGTGTTCCACCTGGTGCCAGATGATTGAACGCTGCACCGGGTCGCGCACCGTGCCGACGATGTCGACGCGCGTGCCGTCGGCCAGGGTGAAGTGGCCGGTGTCACCGGGTTGCCCGCCGCCGGTGGGGTAGAACAGCGTGTGTTCCAGGGCGATGCCGTATTCGCTGACGGCAATCACCCGGGCGCTGAAGGCGTTCTGGTAGGGCGCGCTGTCAAACAGCGCCAGGGTTTCCATGGTGTGCACAGACATGTTCAACCTCCGACAATCAATGGGCTGGCTTGCAGCAGGTGACGCACCATTGCGCTCAAGCCAGGAGGGGAAAGCAGGGTGATTTCAAATTCCGGCCCGCAGACTTTCAGGTTCAGCGGCAGGCGTGGCAGGCGGTCGGTCATTTCGACGCGGCGCAAGCGAAATTGCAGGTGATGGCGTTCTTTCACCGTGGGTTCCAGCATCAGCCCCTGCAACGGGTGAAAGTCAGCGTCCAGCACCGTGACCTTGTGGCTGGTGCTGATCTCGCCGACCACGTGCAGGCGCTCATCAAGGGCGAAGGCGCCGAGGTAGCTGCTGTGCTCCGATTCGTCGTTCTTTTGCAATTGGATCTGGTTGACCACCTTGACCTTGGTTCCCGCCGGCACGTCCTGGGTGATTACGCACGCTGGGCTGATAAACACGTTGTCGCCGATTTGCACGTAGCCCAGCACGCGGGCGCCGGAACCGATTTCGACGTTGTTGCCCAGGCGCGGGTGGCGCTTGCCATCGGGGTTGTTGGCGATGCCCCGGGCACCGAGGGTTACGCCGCAGAGGATGTAGCAGTCGTTGCCGATTTCGCAGGTTTCGCCGATTACTGTGCCGTAGCCGTGGTCGAGCACAAAGCGCCGACCGATGCGCGCTGCCGGGTGAATTTCGGCGCCGGAGAGGATCTTGCCCTGGTTGCTGAGCTTGAGGGCGATGCGCGAAAACATCCCGTTGGTCTGGTCGGGGAAATGCCACACCTGGTGCGCGAGGCGATAGAACAGCACCGCCTTGAACGAGGCATAGGACTCCAGGATCAACTCGCCACGCCCGCGCGACGCGGGGTCGCGGTAGGCGTAGGCAATCAGGTCCTCGGCTACTGCCTGGGCGGCGTTCTGGACCAACGGCGCCAAGTGCGGCTCCAGTTGCTTCATTTGCGTGGGCGTGAGGGTTTTGATGAGGTGGGTAAGCAATTCATCGTGCAGATGTTGCATGTCGATAAAGCCGCCCATGGAGGCACCCCCGCATTCTGGATGGTTGGATAACCGGTTATTCGAAACTGGGCAGGTAGCTGTCGGCATTGTCGTAGACCATGGTCAACACCACCGTTTCGGGCGGTAACTCGGGGGCGAGCTTGGCGATGGCCACCATATTGGCGGCCGAGGACAGGCCCAGGCTGATGGCGTCGGTGCGCATGATGCGTTTCATCATGTCGAGGCATTCCTCACGCGACACCTTGAGCATGCCGTCCAGTACATCCAGGTTGAGGATGCTCGGGATCAAGCCGATCGACAGGCCCTGGATATGGTGCGCTGCGTGCTGGTTTTTCAGCAGGTCGCATTCCTCCGGCTCCACACCCATCACGCGCAGGGCCGGCCAGGCGGCTTTGAGGGTTTCGCCGATGCCGGTGATATGGCCGCCGGTGCCGATGCCGCTGACGAAGTAATCCACACGCTGCTCACCGAAGGCGCGCAGGATTTCCGGCGCGGTGGTGTCGCGGTGGGTCTGTGGGTTGGCACCGTTGCGTTGCTGGTTGAGCATCACGTAGCTAGGGTTTTCCAGCTGCAACTCCATGCACTTTTCGCCATGGGAATTGTTGCCGAGGCGGCTGTCCGACAGCACCACCTTGGCGCCGTACAGGTGCAGCAGTTTCTGCTTTTCGGGGCTGTAGTTATCGGGGATCACCAGCACCACTTTGTAGCCGAGCACGTTGCCCGCCATCACCAGGCCAATGCCGGTGTTGCCGCCGCTGGGTTCGATAATGGTTTGCCCGGCGTCGCGCATCAGCACGCCGCGGCGCTCGGCGTCGAGGATCATGCCCAAGGCGATGCGTGCCTTATGGCTGCCGCCGGGGTTGAGGGATTCCAGTTTGGCGTAGACCTCGATGCCGAGGTCTTCGGAAAACTGCGCCAGGCGCACGATCGGCGTGTGGCCGATGGCGTCGAGAATTGAGTTATGCAGCATCAGGTCGTTACCCAGGGCCGTGATCAGTACAAAGGCATGTCGGGTTCGACGTCGCGAACCCAGTGTTTCATGCCGCCTTGCAGAACTTTGGTGTTGGCGAAGCCGGCTGCCAGCAGGGTGCTGGCGGCTTGCTCGGCGCGGGTTCCGGCGTAGCAGATCAGGTAGTGGGTGTTGTCTCGGCTGAGGCTGTCGAGCTGGCCGTCCAGTTCGGCGAGGGGGATATGCACCACGCCCGGCAATTTGCAGACCTCCAGCTCGCTGGCGTCGCGCACATCCAGCAGCACGTCGGCGCTGCTGTGGCGTTCGAGCAGTTGCTTGAGTACCTGCGGCTTGATGTAGCGCTCTTCGGCCAGGCTGGGTTTGCTCGGTATGGCGTCGGCGCAGACTGCGGGCGCCAGGGTTTCGCTATGGCGCAGTTCCGAGCAGCAAGGGCAGTCGGCGCGTCGCTTGAAACGGATCTCGCTGAATTTCATCGCCAGCGCATCGAAGCGCATCAGGCGACCGGACAAGGGTTCGCCGATGCCGATCAGCAATTTGATCGCCTCGGTGGCCTGGATCATCCCGACCACCCCCGGCAACACGCCGATCACCCCGCCCGCGCTGCAATTAGGCGCCAGTTCGGCTGGGGGCGCCTGGGGGAACAGGCAGCGGTAGCACGGCCCGCCCTTGTAGTTGAGCACGCTGATCTGCCCGTCGAAACGGTAGATGGCGCCATACACCAGGGGTTTACCCAACTGCACGCAGGCGTCGTTGACCAAGTAGCGCGTATCGAAATTGTCGGTGCCGTCGATTACCAAGTCGTAGGCGCCGACCAGTTCCAGAGCGTTGTCGGCGGTCAGCGCGGTGTCGTGGGCGTTGATCTGGATGTGGCTGTTGAGGTCTTGCAAGCGTTGCTTGGCGGACGCGACCTTGGACATGCCCAAGGTGCTGTTGCCGTGGACGATCTGGCGTTGCAGGTTGCTGCTCTCGACTACATCGAAATCCACCAGCCCCAGGGTGCCGATGCCGGCCGCCGCCAGGTACAGGCTGATGGGCGAGCCCAGGCCACCGGTGCCGATGATCAGTACCTTGGCTTTTTTCAGGTTCAACTGACCTTCGCGACCGACGCCGGGCAGGGTGATATGGCGCACGTAACGCTGCACTTCTTCATTGCTCAGGCTGTCGACGTCGATGCCGCCGGAGGTGGCGAGCAGCACTTCGATCCTGGCCTTTTCCGGTAGCGGGTCGTCTGCGTTGAGCAACGCTTCCTCGGCGGTAAACAGGAAGTGTTCCTTGAGCTGGTTGTTCTTTTCGTGGAACAGGTGCGCACGCAACTGCGGGTGGCTACTGCAGAGGTTTTCAATGACTTCGCGCAATGTCGATCCGGTGCCCTCAAGGGTCGATTCCGGCAGCTTGGCCACGCGAACCAGAATGTCGGGGAAAGAGACAGCGTTCATGGACAACTCCGTGTGCAGGTCGTTGAGGGGTTGAAGGGCGAAATGCTTGCCATCCCAGGCAAACAGCTTTGAGCCCAGGGCCTGGCCCTGGCGAACGTCCACCACCAGGTAGCTGACGGGGTAGATCGGTTCGCCCATGAACAGCGCCTTGTCCTGGTCTTCGTCGCTGAAATAGGCGCCGACGTCGGGGTGGGAGTGGTAGATCACCACCACCGGGTTGTCGCTGCGAAATGCTTTGTTCAGCAGCAGCGTGTCGGCCACTGAAAAGGTGTAGCCGTTGGCCGCGCTGCGCGGGTACATCTCGGGGTTCTTGCGGTGCAGCTCGTTCTGGATATTGCTGCCCAGGTACACGCTGCCGTCGGCGAAGACGAAGCCACAGCATTCTTCGGGGTAGCTGCGGCTGGCGTGGGCGTAGATCTGTTCCAGGGCTTCTGGGCGGAGGACGTCCATGTTTCTCTCGCGTTGCTGTGTGAGGGCCGGGAGGGTCAATTTTTCTTGGCCATGAGTTTTTCGATGGGCAACTTGGTGATCGCAAAACCGGCCAGCAGGATGGCCGAGTACAGCATGAGGTCGCGGGAAATCGCCACGCCTTCGTACCAGGCGCCGATGATCACTGCGAACACCGGGAAGATGATGAACACGAACGAGAGGATGATCGGGCTCAGGCGCTTAAGCAGCATGAAATACACGATGAAACCACCCACCGACGCCACTAGGCCCAGGTAGAACAAGGCGCCCCACGAGCGCAGGGTGATGGCTTCGAAGGTCGGCGTTTCAAACCACAGGCCGGCGACGAACAGCATCAGACCGGCGATTCCGATGGGCAGTGTGTTGTAAGTGATCACGCTGATGGCGCTGCCTTTTTGCTTGGTAATGACGTAGCACAAGGCATGCATGATTGCAGCGCTCAGAATCGCCAGTACCCCGAAGAACTCGGCGTGGTCCAGGTGCAGGCCCTGGCTCCTGATGATCATGTAAAGGCTGCCGAAGCCGATACCGATGCCGACCACCTGTGAAAAGTAGATGCGTTCACGCAGGAACAGCGCTGAGAAAATCAGGATGAACACCGGCATGCAACTGAACAGCAGGGCAGTGAGGCCGGACGAGACATGCATCTCGCCGTAGTTGAGCAGGTAATAGGGCACGCTGAAGTAGGACAGGGTTACGAAGACGAAGAACCAACGGCTTTCCCGGGGGAACAGGATCGGCTCGCGGCGAACCATGGCGAAACACAGGAACAGCGGGAACGCGATCAGGAAGCGCAGGCCGGCGGAGGTCAGCGGTGGCACGCTCTCCACGGCGATTTTGATACCCAGCCAGGTGGTGCCCCAGCTCAGGCACACGATGAGAAACATCACGCTGGTCACCAGGCCGGCCAACCACTGTTTTTGAGTTTTTGTTTTTGCGGCGTTTTCGAGAACGGCGGACATTGGCATCGTTTATTACTTCCCTGAGCCGGAATTGAACTCTATATTGAACTTGTAATAAGTTATTTTTTTCGGCGATTGAACCCGTAAAAGCACACTATTAGGGCGAAAGATGGCTGTCAAAACAAATATTGACATGGTGTCAATTATGCGTGAGGGGTTGTCCAACGGGCAGGGCGTTAAGTACAAGCGCCTATCCGATGTCATGGAACGGGGCATCCTCGAAGGCTTGATTGAGCCGGGACGAAAACTACCGCCCCATAGGGTGCTTTCCGACAATTTGGGGGTGACCATCGGCACCATCAGCCGGGCTTACGGCGAGCTGGAACGCCTGGGGTTGGTGGTGGCGCGGGTCGGTGACGGCACGTTCGTGCGCAAGCGTGGGATGGAGCGCCAGCGGGATGAAGGCTTTCGCAACTTCAGCGAGGAGCCGCGCCAGTACTTCGACATGAGCCGCAACATGCATATTCCGGGGCAGGAGACGGTGTTCCTGGCGCAGAGCTTCCAAACCCTGTCGACCAACGCCAAGTTTCTCCAGGACATCAGTGCCTACACGCCGGACGCCGGCCTGCCGCGTTACCGGGAAGCGGGCGCGCAGTGGCTGGTGCAGCGCGATTTTCATCCCATCCCGGAGCAGGTCATTTGTGTCAACGGCGGCCAGCATGGGTTGCTCTGCGCGATGATGGCGCTGCTGCGCGCAGGCGATACGGTGGTCACCGAACAACTGACTTATCCCGGGCTGATCACTGCTGCGCGCATGCTCGGTGTGCGGCTGATCGGCCTGGAAATGGATGAAGAAGGTGTGTTGCCCGGGGCTCTGGATGAAGTCTGTCGCAATCACCGGGTTTCGGCCTTGTACTGCACGCCCACTATCCAGAACCCGACCACAGCGGTGTTATCGGTCGCACGCCGCGAGGCGCTGGTCAAAGTGTGTCGCGAACACAACCTGCTGATTCTTGAAGATGAAGCCCACGGTGTGCTGGTGGAAGACCGACCGCCACCCCTCAGCTATTTCGCGCCCGAGCGTACGATTTTGATCAGCAGTTTGAGCAAGGCCGTGTCGGCGGGGCTGCGTGTTGGCTATGTGCATGCGCCGCCGGCATTGGTCAGTCGTATTTCGGCGGCGCTACGTTCGACCTGTTGGATGGCCACGCCGGTGACCCTGGAACTGGCCACCCAGTGGATCGAGAACGGCACGGCGGAATACCTGCTGCGCCAGCAGATCAACGAGATCAGTCGGCGCAAAGCCTTGGTGCAGGGCCTGTTGGTCGGCCTGGAATACCGCACGCACCTCAATAGCCCGCACTTCTGGATTGAAGTCCCGGAGCCCTGGCGTGCGTCGGAAATTGAGGCGGAACTCAAGCAGAATAATTACCTGATCGCCACCGCCGAGGCCTTTGCCGTGGGGCAGACAGCGGTGCCGCAGTTTATTCGGGCGAGTATTTGCAATACGTCGGGCGATGATCAGTTGTTGCGGGCGGGCTTCGATGCGCTGGCCACTGCACTGGGCCAGGGGGGCGGGCGGTTCCATCTTTAGGCAGGTTCGCCGAGTTATCGTCCATCGCGAGCAAGCTCGCGATGGCGTCGGTTCAGACAACCTAATTATTTAAACCGGCGCTCGACGCCTTTCTCCACCAGAATTTTCGCCGAGATCTCTTCCACTGAGAAATGCGTGGAATTGATGTGCGCAATGTTCTCGCGACGGAACAGATTTTCCACTTCGCGCACTTCGAATTCGCACTGGGCATAGCTGGAATAGCGGCTATTGGGCTTGCGCTCGTTGCGGATGGCTGTCAGGCGATCCGGGTCGATGGTCAGGCCGAACAGCTTATGTGCATGCGAGCGCAGGGCGGCCGGCAGTGTCAGGTGCTCCATGTCGTCTTCGGTCAGCGGATAGTTGGCCGCGCGGATGCCGAATTGCATAGCCATGTATAGACAGGTGGGGGTCTTGCCGCAGCGCGACACGCCGACCAGGATTATGTCGGCCTTGTCGTAGTAGTGGGTGCGGGCCCCATCATCGTTGTCGAGGGCGAAGTTCACCGCCTCGATACGTTCCATATAGTTGGAGTTATGCCCAATGGAATGGGACTTTCCTACGGAATAGGAGGAGTGCTCACTCAACTCTTGTTCCAGCGGCGCCAGGAAGCTCGAGAAAATGTCGATCATGAAACCATTGGAGGTTGCGAGGATCTCACGAATGTCTTGATTGACGATGGTGTCGAAAATGATCGGACGAAAGCCGTCTTTTTCTGCTGCCAGATTGATTTGTTGTACCATAGCCCGCGCTTTATCTGCGTTGTCGATATAAGGCCGCGTGAATTTGGCGAAGGTAACGTTTTCAAACTGCGCGAGCAGGCTTTGACCCAGAGTTTCGGCTGTGATGCCGGTGCCGTCGGAAATAAAGAAAGCAGATCGTTTCATTTGAGCCCTGGGCCTTAAGCTGATGGCGAATCTTGGATATGATAGGCGCGATTTTGCCGTCCCACAGTGGGCCGCATTCTCACTTATTTTCCAGGTCCAGGCCACAAGCGCTGGCGAATGCTCCTACTGAGCCGCCGGCGTCCTGAGCTTTTCCAATACAGAAAGTGGAGAGATCACCTTGGTAGAGTACGTAGTTTCCCTCGATAAGCTCGGCGTCCATGATGTGGAGCACGTAGGGGGCAAGAACGCATCCCTCGGCGAGATGATCAGTAATCTTGCAGGCGCTGGTGTCTCGGTGCCAGGTGGTTTTGCCACCACCGCCCAGGCTTACCGTGATTTTCTCGAACTGAGCGGCCTCAACGCTCAGATCCACGCCGCGCTGGACGCTCTGGACGTCGATGACGTCAACGCCCTGGCCAAGACCGGCGCCCAGATCCGTGAGTGGATCATGGACGCCGAGTTTCCCGAGAAACTCAACGAAGAAATCCGTACCGCGTTTGCCACGCTGTCGGCCGGCAATCCGGACATGGCGGTCGCTGTGCGCTCCTCGGCTACCGCCGAAGACTTGCCCGACGCCTCCTTTGCAGGCCAGCAGGAGACCTTCCTCAATATCCGCGGCGTGGAAAACGTGATCCGCGCAGCCAAGGAAGTGTTCGCTTCGCTGTTCAACGATCGCGCCATTTCCTACCGTGTACACCAAGGTTTCGACCACAAACTGGTGGCCCTGTCTGCCGGCGTGCAGCGCATGGTGCGTTCGGAAACCGGCACCGCCGGCGTGATGTTCACCCTGGACACCGAATCGGGCTTTCGTGACGTCGTGTTCATCACTGGCGCCTACGGCCTGGGTGAAACCGTCGTACAAGGTGCGGTGAACCCGGACGAATTCTACGTGCACAAGCACACCCTTGAGGCTGGCCGTCCGGCCATCCTGCGCCGTAACCTGGGCAGCAAGGCCATCAAGATGATCTACGGCGACGAGGCCAAGGCCGGTCGCTCGGTGAAAACCGTTGATGTGGACAAGGCCGAGCGCGCGCGCTTCTGCCTGACCGACGCTGAAGTCAGCGAGCTGGCCAAACAGGCGATGATCATCGAGAAGCACTACAAGTGCCCGATGGACATCGAGTGGGCCAAAGACGGTGACGACGGCAAGCTGTACATCGTGCAGGCCCGCCCGGAAACCGTGAAGAGCCGCACTTCGGCTAACGTCATGGAGCGCTACCTGCTTAAAGAAACCGGCACCGTGCTGGTGGAAGGCCGCGCCATCGGTCAGCGCATCGGCGCCGGCAAGGTGCGGATCATCAAGGACGCGTCCGAGATGGACAAGGTCCAGCCAGGCGACGTACTGGTCTCCGACATGACCGACCCGGACTGGGAACCCGTGATGAAGCGCGCGAGCGCCATCGTCACCAACCGTGGCGGGCGTACCTGCCACGCGGCGATCATTGCCCGTGAACTGGGGATTCCTGCGGTAGTCGGTTGTGGCAATGCCACCCAACTGCTCAAGGATGGCCAGGGCGTGACTGTATCCTGCGCCGAAGGCGACACCGGCTTCATCTTCGAAGGCGAGCTGGGCTTCGACATCAAGCAAAACTCCATCGATGCGATGCCTGATCTGCCGTTCAAGATCATGATGAACGTCGGCAACCCGGACCGTGCCTTCGACTTCGCGCAACTGCCGAATGCCGGTGTGGGCCTGGCTCGCCTGGAATTCATCATCAACCGTATGATCGGCGTCCACCCCAAGGCCCTGTTGAACTACGACGGCCTGCCGCCGGAGATCAAGGACAGCGTCGACAAGCGCATCGCCGGCTACAACGACCCGGTGGGCTTCTATGTCGAGAAGCTGGTGGAAGGCATCAGCACCCTGGCTGCAGCGTTCTATCCGAAAAAGGTCATCGTGCGTCTGTCGGACTTCAAGTCCAACGAATACGCCAACCTGATCGGCGGCAAGCTCTACGAGCCGGAAGAAGAAAACCCGATGCTGGGCTTCCGTGGCGCCTCGCGTTACATCAGCGAAGCGTTCCGTGACTGCTTCGAACTCGAGTGCCGCGCCCTCAAGCGCGTGCGCAACGAGATGGGCCTGACCAACGTCGAGATCATGGTGCCGTTCGTGCGCACCCTGGGCGAAGCGAGCCAGGTGGTGGACCTGCTGGCCGAAAACGGCTTGTCCCGTGGTGAAAACGGCCTGCGCGTGATCATGATGTGCGAACTGCCGTCCAACGCCATCCTGGCCGAAGAGTTCCTGGAGTTCTTCGACGGTTTCTCCATCGGCTCCAACGACCTGACCCAGCTGACCCTGGGCCTGGACCGCGACTCGGGGATCATCGCGCACTTGTTCGACGAGCGTAACCCGGCGGTCAAGAAGCTGCTGGCCAACGCCATCCAGGCCTGTAACAAGGCTGGCAAGTACATCGGCATTTGCGGCCAAGGCCCTTCCGATCACCCTGACCTGGCCAAATGGCTGATGGAGCAGGGCATCGAAAGCGTCTCGCTGAACCCCGATTCGGTGCTGGAAACCTGGTTCTTCCTGGCGGAAGGCCAAGCGTCCGCCTAAGGTCGACGCGTCAAAAGTGCCGGTCAATCGTCAGGTTGACCGGCATTTCTTATCTGTACAGGGCGGAACTCCTTCCGGACGCCGCCCTTTTTTGTGCAAGAGCATTATGCAAAGCAGCAGCAACCTGTTTCCCGTCGCCTTGATCAGCGCTGAACGTCGTGGCGACCTGAGTGAAGATGTATACCGGCTCAAACCCGGCAACAGTCCCGACGGCACCGTCGAGCTGGCCGTGACGCGTTTGGGCCTGGCCGATGTCCCGGAAAGCCGGGGCATCCCCGTGATTTTGTTACATGGCAGCTTTTCCAATCGGCGCTTCTGGTACTCACCCAAGGGTATCGGCCTGGGCGCCTACCTGGCACGCCAGGGGTTTGATGTGTGGATACCGGAAATGCGCGGCCATGGCCTGTCCAAGCGCAACCAGGACTACGCCCGGAATCGGGTCGCCGACTACGCCCGCTACGATTTGCCGGCGATCGGCGCGTTTGTGCGCGAGCAAAGCGCGCAGATTCCCCACTGGATCGGGCACTCCCTTGGCGGTACCACCCTGGCTGCGGCCTTGGGTGGCCAGTACCTCGGTGCGCCGGCGGTGGCTTCAGTGGCGCTGTTCGGCAGCCAGGTCAGTCGCTCCTTCTGGCCGTTGAAAATTCCACCGGTGGAGTGGGGCGGTCGCTTGCTCCTGAAGCGGTTTGGCCAGTTGTCCGGCCCACGGCTAAAGCGCGGCCCCGAGGACGAGCCGGTGGGCGTGATGATCGAAACCATGCGCTGGCACGGCTTGTTCGGACGGTTTGGCGAGGCTGGCCGTGATTGGTGGAAAGGCCTCGCGGAAGTCAACGTGCCGCTGCTGGCCGTCAGTGCCGCCGGTGACCTGCAGGACCCGGACTGGGCTTGCCGCAAGCTGTTCGAACAAGTCGGCTCGGAGCATCGCCAATACCTTTGCCTGGGACGCCAACAAGGTTTTACTGAGGATTTTGGGCACGTGGAGATGTTGCTCAGCAAAGCGGCCCAGGCCGAAGTCTGGCCGCTGGTGGAGCAATGGCTGAAAGATCCGCTCACACCGTTGTTTGATGCTCCGGATAAGGCATTGGTCGTAGTTTGACGCAGCGCTCTGCCAAGGGCGTTTCGCTCGTCTGTGGTTGCGGCTAAGATATGACGCGTTAAACGCTTCTGGTCATATTCAGTCGCGCAGTGGCTATTGCGTAGCGGCGAAACGGATGGGATGTTTTGCCGCTGCATCGGCCGGCGCCTCTTTCGAAAGACACGTCTTTGACAGAAAGGAAATTTTTCAATGAACCACTACGTCACTCCCGATCTTTGCGACGCCTACCCGGAACTGGTGCAGGTGGCCGAGCCGATGTTCAGCAACTTCGGCGGCCGCGATTCCTTTGGCGGCGAGATCGTCACCATCAAATGCTTTGAGGATAACTCCCTGGTCAAGGAACAGGCCGACCAGCCGGGCGCCGGCAAGGTGCTGGTAGTCGACGGTGGTGGCTCCCTGCGCCGTGCGCTGCTGGGCGACATGATCGCCGAGAAAGCCGCGAAAAACGGTTGGGAAGGGCTGGTGATCTACGGTTGCATCCGGGATGTCGACGTCGTCGCCCAGACCGACCTCGGCGTGCAGGCCTTGGCCAGCCACCCGATGAAGACCGACAAGCGCGGCATTGGCGACTTGAACGTGGCAGTGACCTTTGCCGGCGTGACATTCCGCCCGGGTGAATACATCTACGCCGACAATAACGGCGTGATCGTGTCGCCCAGCCCGCTGAAAATGCCTGAATAAACCGCAATAGCCGACAGGGGTGAGGATGTTCGAGGAAGACAACGCGCAATGGGGGCTGGTGCATGCCCTGGTGCTGGATGGTAAAGGCGGTGCGCGTTCGATTGCCCGGACTGAGCTTGACGAATTGCAACTGCAGCCCCAGGAAAGCCTGTGGCTGCATTGGGATCGCAGCCACCCGCAAACCCAGACCTGGCTGCGCAAGGCCAGCGGCTTGAGTGAGTTCGCCTGTGACCTGCTGCTGGAGGAGAACACCCGCCCGCGCCTGTTGCCGTTGCCGGACGCGGAACTCCTGCTGTTCCTGCGCGGGGTCAACCTCAATCCGGGCGCAGAGCCGGAAGACATGGTTTCGGTGCGTATCTTCGCCGCGGCCAGCCGGGTGATTTCCCTGCGCTTGCGCCCGCTGCGCGCCACCGATGAACTGCTGGTGCAGTTGGCGGATGGCAAGGGGCCAAAAACCGCGTCTGAACTCATCCTTTATATGGCGCAGTACCTGACTCACAAAGTCCAGGATCTGGTGTCCGACCTGTCTGAAATCGTCGACGTAGAGGAAGAAAAACTCGATACCGACGAACGGTATACCCCGGAGCATGGCAGCATTTTGCAGATCCGTCGGCGAGCGGCCGGACTCAAGCGATTCCTGTCGCCGCAGCGGGATATATTTGCCCAACTGACGCGGATCAAATTGCCGTGGTTTTGTGATGACGATGCCGACTATTGGAACGAATTGAACAACAGCCTGACCCGCTACCTGGAAGAACTCGAATTGACCCGGGAGCGCGTGGGGCTTGTGCTGGAGGCCGAAGATCGGCGCTTGAGCGTGCGCATGAACCGTACAATGTACCGCTTTGGGATCATCACCGGGATCTTCCTGCCGATGAGTTTTCTGACCGGCTTGCTGGGCATCAATGTGGGGGGCATACCGTTCTCTGCCAGCCCTTACGGATTTGTGATTGCCTGCTTGCTGATGATCTCGGTGGCGCTCGGACAATGGTGGCTATTTCGACGATTGCGCTGGGTTTGAGCTGAATATGACCTGAACGTAGGAAGGGGTCGATGTGACCTCGGGAATTTAACCCTCGTCTTTTAAATCACTTGCGAGAGGTCTTTATGCACGATCCGTTCGAACAGTCTTTGCGTGACATGCTCAATGCGTCGCCATCCAACCGTGATGACGATGCCTGCCTGGGCCGCGTGTTGAAAACCGCCAACCGTCAGGTCGGGGCGGGGGATCTGTTCGGTCTGCTCGGTCGTTGGCTGCCGGCGTTGATGATGGCCCTGAACAACGGTTCGGCCCACGTCTCGCCGGTTTCCCGTCGTAAACCTCTTGCTCGCACTGCTGATAAGGCTGATTGAATATGGAACTTGATCTCTGGACCCAGAGCCTGGTCACCGCGATGACCGCATTGTGGACCAAGGTGGCGAATTTCATTCCCAACCTGTTTGGTGCGCTGGTCCTGGTATTGCTGGGGTTTGTCGTGGCCAAGCTGCTCGACACCCTACTGTCCAAGCTGCTCGCCAAACTCGGCCTGGACCGCTTGATGGCAGGCACCGGCCTGACCAAGCTGCTGGGCCGTGCAGGGCTGCAAGTGCCGATCTCGACCCTGATCGGCAAGATCGTTTATTGGTTCGTTTTGCTGATTTTTCTGGTTTCTGCGGCTCAATCCCTTGGCCTTGAGCGAGTTTCAGCTACGCTCGACATGCTGGCACTGTATTTGCCGAAGGTATTCGGCGGCGCGCTGGTACTTCTCGTCGGCGTTTTACTCGCACAATTGGCCAACGGGCTGGTACGCGGGGCTGCTGAAGGCGTCGGGCTGGACTACGCGGCAGGCCTGGGGCGAATCGCCCAGGGGCTGGTGATCATCATCAGTATTTCGGTCGCGATCAGCCAGTTGGAGGTCAAGACTGACCTGCTCAACCATGTGATTGTGATTGTTTTGATTACCGTTGGTCTGGCCGTTGCGCTGGCCATGGGCCTGGGAAGTCGTGAAATTGCCGGTCAGATTCTGGCGGGAATCTATGTGCGTGAGTTGTATCAGGTAGGGCAGCACGTGCGTGTGGGCGAGGTCGAAGGGCAAATCGAGGAGATCGGTACGGTCAAGACAACCGTGCTGACCGATGACGGCGACCTGGTGTCGCTGTCCAATCGGATTCTCCTGGAGCAGCAGGTCAGTAGCCGCTAACCCGGTAAACCCTGCTAATGTACGCCGCCGCGAACCCGGGTGACCGGGCTGTGGCGGACATTGACCTGACTGTCGGCACGACTTGTTTTGAATAAAGCCCAAACGCTGTCCACGCGCTATGACCCCCGTGAGCTCTCTGATGAGGAGTTGGTCGCGCGCGCGCACACGGAGCTGTTTCACGTAACACGCGCGTATGAAGAATTGATGCGCAGATATCAACGCACTCTGTTCAACGTTTGTTCAAGGTATTTAGGGAACGATAGAGATGCGGATGATGTCTGTCAGGAAGTGATGCTCAAGGTGTTGTATGGCCTGAAGAACTTTGAGGGCAAATCGAAGTTCAAGACCTGGCTGTACAGCATCACGTACAACGAGTGCATCACGCAGTATCGGAAGGAACGGCGAAAGCGTCGCTTGATGGATGCTTTGAGTCTGGACCCCCTTGAGGAGGCGTCTGAAGAAAAGGCGCCGGCACCCGAGGATAAGGGCGGACTTGATCGCTGGTTGGTGCATGTGAACCCGATTGACCGGGAAATTCTGGTGCTACGTTTTGTCGCAGAGCTGGAATTTCAGGAAATCGCTGACATCATGCATATGGGTTTGAGTGCTACAAAAATGCGTTACAAACGTGCTCTTGATAAATTACGTGAGAAATTTGCGGGCGAGACTGAAACTTAGTGCGTGGCAAATATCTCTTACGTGTAGGCAAGTTCTGTTAGACTTGTCGCCGAGTTGTCCCCCGGTTTGTGGGACTGCTTTACAATCACCAGATGGGGATTTAACGGATGAAACTGAAAAACACCTTGGGCTTGGCCATTGGTTCTCTTATTGCCGCTACTTCTTTCGGCGTTCTGGCACAAGGCCAAGGCGCAGTTGAAGGCGAGCTGTTCTACAAGAAGCAGTACAACGATAGCGTCAAGCACATCGAAGACGGCTTCAACCCAGGCGCTCGCATTGGTTATTTCCTGACCGACGACCTGTCGTTGAACTTGTCCTACGACAAGACCAACCACACCCGTTCGAACGACGGTACCGGTAACCAGAAGATCAAAGGCGATACCACCAGCCTCGTGGCCCAGTACCACTTCGGTCAAGCTGGCGTCGACTCCCTGCGTCCATACGTAGAAGGCGGTGTTGGTCATCAGAGCCGTGGCAACGTTCAGGCTGATGGCCACAGCGGTCGCGACCAGTCCACCCAGCTGATTGCTGGTACTGGCGTGAAGTACTACTTCACCAACAACCTGTACGCTCGTGCCGGTGTTGAAGCTGACTACGCACTGGACAACGGCAAGTGGGATTACTCCGCACTGGTCGGCCTGGGCGTGAACTTCGGCGGTAACGCTGGCGCAGCTGCTCCAGCTCCTACCCCAGCACCGGCTCCAGAGCCAGTTGCAGAGCCAGAAGCTCCAGTTGCTAGCGTTGTTCGTGTTGAGCTGGACGTTAAGTTCGACTTCGACAAGGCCGTTGTTAAGCCTAACAGCTACGGCGACGTGAAAAACCTGGCCGACTTCATGAAGCAGTACCCAGCTACCCACGTAGAAGTGGCTGGTCACACTGACTCCGTAGGTCCAGACGCTTACAACCAGAAGCTGTCCCAGCGTCGTGCTGACGCTGTTAAGCAAGTCCTGGTTAAAGACGGCGTAGAATCTAACCGCGTTACTTCGGTAGGTTACGGCGAATCCCGTCCAGTTGCTGACAACGCAACTGAAGCTGGTCGTGCTGTTAACCGTCGCGTAGAAGCTGCGGTTGAAGCTCAAGCTGCTCAGTAATTACTGAGTAGTAGAAAAAACCCGGCTTCGGCCGGGTTTTTTTTCGCCCTGGATTTGCCTCAGGCGCTGGCTGCCGCTGCGACGTAGGCGGCCTGCGAGATGGCGGCGACGCTGCCGATCACCAGGATCGCCGGGCTCTTCAAGGCGAACGCCAGCGCGTCGTCCTGCATCCGCGATAAATGACTACGGCACTCCCGCTGCTGCGGCAACGAGGCATTTTCGATCATTGCCACCGGCATATCCGCAGCCATCCCGCCTTCCAGCAATTGCTGACGAAGCTCTTCCAGCTTCGCTACGCCCATATAGATCACCAGCGTCGTCCCGCCTTCCGCCAGCGCGCGCCAATTGAGGCTGCTGTCGTCCTGGGTGTGGGCTGTGACCAGGGTCACGCCGCGGCTGACACCGCGCAAGGTCAGCGGAATTGCGCAGTTCGTCGCGCCCGCCAGCCCGGCTGTAATCCCGTTGACCAACTCGACTTCGACGCCGCGTTCGCGCAGCCACGTAGCCTCTTCGCCACCACGCCCGAAAATGCATGGATCACCGCCTTTGAGCCTTACCACGCACTTTCCCTGGCGGGCATAACGCAGCATCAGGCGGTGGATAAAGTCTTGCGGGGTAGAGCGGCAGCCCCCGCGTTTGCCGACCGTGATCACCCGCGCCGCGGCGCAGTGTTCCAGTACTGCCGGGTTGACCAGGTCATCGATCAGCACCACATCGGCCGTGTTCATTGCCCGTACAGCCTTGAGGGTCAGCAGCTCCGGGTCGCCGGGGCCCGCGCCCACCAGCCAGACTTTTGCGTTCATGTGGTTTTCCTCGTCTAGAGATGACGTCAGCGGTGAAAGAGTAAATAGAGGAGCGCCAGATTGATCAGCATCGAGAGCAACCCCAAGGTGCGCCAGACCTTCAAGGGTTCCCGCTCCAGCAACGGTCGGGGGCGGACACTCAGTTCGCGTCGGTCTGCCTGCTCGAGAACCAGCAGCCATTCTTCGGCGGTTTCATAGCGTTGCGCCGGTTGAGCCGCCACCGCGCGGTCGAGGCTGAGCGGTAACCAGTCCGGCAGGTCGGGACGGTAGCGGCTGGCGCTGACCGGATGGGTGAACCTGGGCCGTTGGAAAGCCTCAATTTCACCGTAGGGGTAATGCCCGGTCAGCAGGTAATACAGGCAGACGCCTACGCTGTATAAATCTTGTTGGGCCGTAGGACGCTCACCATGGAACGCCTCGGGCGCGATAAAGCTCGGCGTGCCGGGCAGCACATGAGCCCGGTCCTCCGAGAGACCCGGGCAGTAGGCCAGGCCGAAATCCAGCACGCGTAATTCACCATCGTCACCCAGCAGCAGGTTCTCCGGTTTGATGTCGCGGTGCAGGATTTGCCGGCGATGCAACAGACCCACCGCCCGTAGCAAGCGTTCGGCCACGGATTGCCATTGCGCCAGGGGCAATGGGCCCTGTTGCTCGAACAGTTCTGCCAGGGTTTGCCCCGGATATTCACGCATCACGTAGTACAAATGCTGACGCGCGCTGGCCGCGTGGACTTCAGGAAACGCACGCCCGGCCACCCGCCGCAGAAACCATTCCTCCGACAGCAAGGCCTGGCCGGCGTCGTTGTCATCGTCACGGCTGAGGGGCAGGGTTTTCAGCAGCCAGGGTTGCCGTTGGGCATCGCGTACCCGATACAGCAACGACTGTCGGCTCTGGGCCAGTACGCTTTCCACCTGCCAGCCTTCGAACTGTTGCCCGGCTTTCAACGCGGGTGGCAGCGGCCATTGCTGCAACTGCACCAACGCGTCGCCCAGGGTCGCGGCGCCGAGTTTATCGATGCGTACCAGCAGGGCGCTGGCGTTGTCCTGGCTGCCGGCCAGGTGTGCGGCAGTGACCAGGGTGTGTACCGCCAGATCGAGGTCGGTCTGCTCGCGCAGGATCGCACTGATGCTGTGATCACCCAAGGTTGCCCACACGCCATCGCTGAGCAGCAGGAAGCATTCGCCCTCGCGCAATTGGCCGTCGAGAAAATCCAGCACTAGGTGTTGATCCAGGCCGAGGGCGCGCTTGAGCACATGCTGCATGCCCGGCTGTTCCCACACATGATCTTCGCTGATGCGCTGTAACTCGCCGTCCAGCCAGCGATACACCCGGCAGTCGCCGACGTGGGCCAGGGTGAAACGTTGTCCGCGAAACACCAGGGCACTGAGGGTGGTCAGCAACGGCTGGCCGCCGCCATTGGCCTGCAGCCAGCGATTTTGCGCGAGCAATAGACGTTCGAGCGCCTGGGCCACGCCCCAGGTTTGCGGTGTGGCGTAGTAGTCCAGGGCCAGCGCCTGCAAGGTCGAGCGTGCGGCCAGGCCACCGTCGGCGCATTGGCTGACGCCATCGGCGAGGGCGCACAGGTAACCCTTGCTCGCGGCCAGCTCCGCCAGGGGCGTGACCACGCGCAGGGCGTCCTGGTTCTCGGCCCGCGGGCCGATGGCGCTGGCCTGGGCGACGCTCAGGTGCAGGCTCATCAGACGCGCGCGGCGGTCACGGCGGCCGAACCCCAGGTGGTTCTCCAGCGACGCTTGACGCCGTGCAGGCCGAACCAGGCCAGTACGCCGAGGCTGGCGAATAACCACAGGGCCAATTGATAGCTGCCGGTGCTTTGTTTGATCGCGCCCATGCCCGCCGCGAGGGCAAAGCCACCGATACCGCCGGCCATGCCGATCAGGCCGGTCATTACACCGATCTCGCGGCGGAAACGCTGGGGCACCAACTGGAACACCGCGCCATTACCGGCGCCGAGGCCGAGCATGGTGCAGACGAACAGGGCCAGGGCCGCGTAGGAACTGGGCAGGTTGAAACCCACCGCTGCGATGCAAATCGCCGCCACGCTGTACATGCCCAGCAACGTGCGAATCCCGCCGAAACGGTCGGCCAGGGCGCCGCCGAGTGGGCGCATCAGGCTACCGCCGAACACGCAGGCGGCGGTGTAGTAGCCGGCGGTCACCGGGCTCAGGCCGTATTGGTCGTTGAAGTAGCCGGGCAGGGCGCTGGCCAGGCCGATGAAGCCGCCGAAGGTCACGCTGTAGAAAAACATGAACCACCAGCTGTCACGGTCGCCCAGGGCCTTGAAGTAGTCGGCCATGGATTTGGCCTTCGGGCGTTCGGGGGCATTGCGTGCGAGCCAGGCGAAGATGATCAGCGTCAGGATCAACGGAATCAGGGCGAAACCGAACACGTTGCTCCAGCCGAACGCCGCCGCGAGTACCGGTGCCAGCAGGGCGGCGAACACCGTGCCGGAGTTGCCGGCGCCGGCGATGCCCATGGCTTTGCCCTGGTGCTCAGCGGGATACCACTGGGACGCCAATGGCAGGGCGACGGCGAAGGAGGCGCCGGCCATCCCCAGGAACAGCCCCAGCAGCAGTGCTTGCTCGTAGCTGTGGATGCCGAGTTTCCAGGCGCCGAAGAGTGCGGCGATCACAATCACCTGACCAATCAGCCCGGCGGTTTTGGGTGAGAGTTTGTCTGCCAGCATGCCCATCAGAAAGCGCAGCACCGCGCCTGCCAGGATGGGTGTCGCCACCACCAGACCGCGTTGTTGCGTGGTCAGGTGCAGGTCGGCGGCAATCTGCACCGCGAGCGGGCCCAGCAGGTACCAGACCATGAAACTCAGGTCGAAATACAGGAACGCGGCAAACAGGGTCGGGGTGTGCCCGGATTTCCAGAAGCTTGATTTCATCACGCACCTCAACGGTTGGGAGTCTTGTAAGAAGGCCTGGTGATGGAACAGCCGGCTAAGGCCGCCCCACCGGCCCCGTGTTACGGGGGCCAAAACGAAAAAACGCCGCCACCGGGTTCGCGAGGGCAAACCGGGTGTGCGACGTCTTTGTCGTGGAGGGGCAACCGCCGTTGGTTACCTGTGTTGAATACTTAGCAAGTCCTGGGCCAACTGGCCACGATGGGTTTTTAGCCAAGCAACTCGCTCATGGCGATGATCTGCTCCGCCACTTGGATCAGTTTCTGCTGGCGGCTCATGGCCTGGCGGCGCATCAAGGTGTAGGCCTCTTCCTCGTTGCAATCCTTCATTTTCATCAGCATGCCTTTGGCCAGTTCGATGCGTTTGCGCTCGGCCAGTTGTTGATCGCGGGCCTGCAACTGGGCGCGCAGGGCCTGGTCGCTTTCGAAACGGGCCATGGCCACGTCGAGGATCGGCTGCAGGCGTTGGGCCTGGATACCTTCGACAATATAGGCGCTGACGCCGGATTTGATGGCTTGGCGCATGACGTCCGGGTCGTGCTCGTCGGTAAACATCACGATTGGACGCGGTTGGTCGCGGCTGACCAGCACCACTTGCTCCATCACATCGCGGCCGGGTGACTCGGTATCGATCAGGATCACGTCCGGCCGCACCGTTTCGACGCGCGCAGGCAGATCGATGGTCAGGCCCGACTCATCAATCACCTCAAACCCGGCCTCGGTCAGTGCCGCCTTGAGGCGTCCGACCTTGCGCGGTGTGTCGTTGATCAACAGGATTCGCAACATATCGGTCCTCCTGTCAGCGCAGGGCGTGGCGGCTGGCGTGGTCGGCCAGGGCATGCAGGCGGAAGCTGCGGGCGTAGGCGGCAGGGTCGGAGCCATCCCAGATCTTGCCGTCGATCAACTGGCTGCTGCGCATGTCCTGGGCGTTTGCGGGGACGCCGACGGCATCGGCCGCTTGGCGATACAGATCCAGTTGCTGCACTTGGCGGGCAATGCCCAGGTAGTCCGGGTCTTCGCGCAACAGGCCCCAGCGGCGAAACTGGGTCATGAACCACATGCCGTCGGAGAGGTAGGGCAAGTTCACCTCGCCATCGGCGAAAAAGCGCAACGCATGGGGATCTTGCCACTGGTTGCCGAGGCCATCGTCGTAGGCCCCGAGCAGACGCGGTTCGATGCAGTCGAGCGGTGCGTCGAGGTACTCGCGGGCGCTGAGCAACTGTGCGGTGGAATGGCGGTTTTCGTGGCTCGCCTCGATAAAGCGGCTGGCCTCCAGGATCGCCATCACCAGCACGCGGGCGGTGTTGGGGTATTGGTCGACGAACGCCTGGGTGCAGCCGAGCACTTTTTCCGGATGATCGGGCCAGATCGCCTGGGTGGTCGCCAGGGTGAAACCCTGGTTCTGCTTCACCGCGCTGGCGCTCCAGGGTTCGCCGACACAAAAACCGTCAATGCGCCCGGCTAATAGATGCGCCACCATTTGTGGCGGAGGGACCACCACACTGTTCACATCCTGCAATGGATGAATGCCTTGGCTTGCCAGCCAGTAATACAGCCACATGGCGTGGGTGCCTGTGGGAAACGTCTGGGCGAAGGTCAGTTTTGTTCGGCTTTGGTGCACGTGGCGATCCAGTGCCTCAGGAGTGACCACCCCTTGCTGTTGCAGATCGTGGGACAGGTTGATGCTCTGCCCGTTCTGGTTCAGTCCCATCAGCACTGCCATGTCGGTGGCGGCCACGCCGCCGATGCCCAGGTGTACGGCGTAGATCAGTCCATACAGGCTGTGGGCGGCATCCAGTTCACCGCTGACCAGTTTGTCGCGCAGGTTGGCCCACGACGACTGGCGCTTGAGGTTCAGCGTCAAGCCATAAGGTTGCGCGAAGCCCTGGGTGGCCGCGACCACCAGCGAGGCGCAATCGCTCAAGGCCATGAAGCCCAGGTCGAGGCTGCTCTTTTCCGGGGCGTCACTGCCGTTGACCCAGGCCAGCGGGTCGTTTATCGGGCTGTTGCCGTCCGAATCGTTCATCAACACCTACCTTTTCGTTCAAAAAAAAGCGTCGTTCCCTCAGATGGCGGTGCGGGCCATTGCGGGTAACGACGCCTTTGTCCGTAAGCCCGCTCCGACGTTGGCGCGCGCTCTGATGCAGAGTGCGTAGCAAGGCACATGCCACGGGCAGATCGGCGCGGTACGCCGTCAACTTTCCATCAAGATTGAAACGCCGCAGGCTTTCAGTATGGCCGCTTCCCTATGCCAGACTGCCCAGGAAACCCCACGGTGTACGACTCTCCCACAACGATGGCCGCCCACCGGCTCCGCCGCTGGCTGTTTTGCGCGGTGTTGATGCTGGGCTGCGCGTCTGCCTGGGGCGAGACCTACCAGGCGCGGGACGAAAGCCTGCATACGTTTTTTAGCGCGTTGTCGCTGCCCCTTGGCCTGCCGGTCGTTGTCAGCCGGGCGGTGGCCCGCCAACGCGTTTCCGGAACCTACGATTTCAGCCAGGCACAGCAGGTGCTGGAGGCGGTGGCCGAGCAGCATCACCTGATCTGGTACAGCGACGGGCAGGTGCTCTACCTCTACGCCGCAGATGAAGCGAAGAGCTCGGCTGTGACGTTGCGGCATATTTCCGTCTCAAGGCTGCGTGAGCTCATGCGTCGCTCGGGGCTCGATGAGTCCCGCTACCCCCTGCGGGAGAGCGGGGGGCGGATGTTCTATGTGTCCGGGCCGGCGAACTATGTCGACCAGGTGCTGCACCTTGCCCAATTGATGGACCGCCAGCGGGCCGGGCTCCGCGTGGGCAAGCAGGGGTTTGGCGTGGTGCAGGTGCTCAATACCCATGTGGCGGACCGTGAGTACGTCATGGGTGATGAAAAGGTCAATGTGCCGGGCATGGCCTCGCTGATCGAGACGGTGCTTTCCCGCGAACAACAGGCCCCTGCGCAACGGCCGCCCGGCTTGCTGGCCGACAAGAGCCTGGCAGTGATCCCCTACCCGGATACCAACAGCCTGCTCATCAAGGGCAAGCCTGCCCAGGTGAGTTTTATCGAGCAATTGGTGGCGGAGCTGGACGTGCCCAAGCGCCCGATCGAGGTTTCGCTGTGGCTGGTGGATGTGGACCGTGACGAACTCAAGAAAATCGACCAGGCCTGGGCCGAGGAAACCCACACATCAGTCTCGGCGACCCGGGTGCTGGAGCCGTTGGAGGACAATCGCTTGATGGCGCAAATCGCCGTGCTGGAGCGGCGGCGGCGGGCGCGGGTGGTGACACTGCCCGTGATTCTCACCCAGGAGAACGTTCCTGCGGTCTTCCAGGATAACCACACACTTTACTTGCCGGCCCCTCCCGCCGGACGCACCGCCTGGAAACCCGTGCGCTATGGCACCCAGGTCAGCGTGTTGCCGCGGTTTGCCGAGGCGAACGAGATCGAGATGCTGTTGAGCCTTGAGGATGATCGCCAGATGGGCGAGGCGCGGCAGCGTCAGAAAATGACCGCAGTCGGGCGGGTGAGCGTTAGCAGCGTCGTTAGGATGCCTCAGGGTAAACGTCTGTGGTTAGGCGGTTTTCGTCGGGATGTTGATGCAGAAGGGCGTGCCACTGCGCCTGGCCAGCGTGCCGAGGTACGGCTGTTTGTGATTCAGGCCCGGGCCGTGGGCAACGAGCTCAAGACCTTGGGTGGAGCTATCGGGCCTCCGCCGCTGACTCAGCCGCAATACGAACGGGTGCAACGTGCGTTTGTGCGGTCGATTCGCGATGTCGATCAATGAGGTAGGCGTTCGCCATGCATCTGGAAATTCTTTTGCAGGAACAACTGATCACGCGCAAGCGGCTGGCGCTGTTTGCACCGGGGAAAGTGCTGCCTTTGGCGCCGGAAGTCATCCATTGCGTGGAAGTGCGGGTCAATGGTCAATTGTTGGCTCTGGGCGAGCTGGTGCAGTTGGAAGACCGCCTGGGAGTTGAGCTGCTTGAGGTGTACCAGGAGTGGGTATCGCCTTAGTTGTTAGCTCCAGTGAGATTTCTTACAAGGCTATTCCTGAAAGCCTTGCTGATATGGGTTTTTTCCTAGGGTGGGTAGGGGCCGCCTTTTTTATAGTCGTGCCGTCGGCGTATGAGCCGGTTCTGGAAATTAGGATTTTAATGTCAGTGGTTGGATGCAGAGGTGTGTATGGCCGTCGTGAATGATGGAGGGATGACGACTTCCCTGGTCTTTGGCCACTGGACCCTGCATGGCGATGGACGCTTGACCGGTGAGGGCGCGGATATCCAGTTGCCGCCCAAGGAGTGGCAGGTGCTGCGCTTGCTGTTGGTGTCTGGTGGTGCGCTGATGACCAAAGACTGTTTGCTTGAAATGGCTTGGCGCCAGGGGGAGGTGTCGGAGGAGTCGCTGACTCGCTGCATTTATTCATTGCGTAAGCATCTGCGTGCCGACAAAGGGTTTATCAAGACGGTCTATGGCAGAGGCTATCGCTTTACGTGCCCGGTGCGACCTGCTGAGCGCCCCCCGTCGTTGCCCATCCATGTTTGCTCGGCCTGTGGCAGGTAATGCGCGACGTGTGGCGCAGGGGCCTGTTGCTGGTGGTACTGATGGGAAGCAATCAGGCACTGGCGTATTGCTGGGACGAGGTGGCCAGTCGTTACGATCTCGAGCCGGAGTTGCTGCAGGCCATTGCCGCCGTAGAGTCGGGGTATCGCGCGGGCGCGATGAATTACAACAATCGCAATGGCACCCGCGATATCGGTCTGATGCAGATCAACAGCATCCATTTGCCCCGCCTGCTCAAACAGGGCATCACTGAAGAGCGGCTGTTGAGTGAGCCCTGCCTGTCGGTAGAGGTCGGGGCCTCGATTCTTGCCGAGTTCATTCAGCGTTTCGGCTATAACTGGACGGCCATAGGCGCCTATAACGCAGGCCCGGGCCCAGGTCCGCAGCGTGAGGCGTTACGCCTGCAGTACGCACAGAAGATCTGGGCCCGCTACGAAGCGTTGGTCGCGCATCGCTACTGACGATTGGGTGGCACGCCTCGCACGCAGCCCGCCAGCCCGGCTATAATCGCCACCACTTATCGCTGCCATCCGAGTCTAGCCCGCCCATGTATACCCTGGCCCGCCAGTTGTTGTTCAAACTCTCCCCGGAGACCTCCCATGATCTGTCCCTGGACCTGATCGGTGCCGGTGGCCGCCTGGGGCTCAATGGCCTGGTATGCAAGGCACCGGCGAAAATGCCGGTGTCGGTGATGGGCCTCGACTTCCCCAACCCGGTCGGGCTGGCTGCCGGCCTGGACAAGAACGGTACGGCCATCGATGGCTTTGCGCAGTTGGGTTTCGGTTTCGTCGAAATCGGCACCGTGACCCCGCGCCCTCAGCCGGGCAACCCCAAGCCGCGCATCTTTCGCCTGCCGGAAGCCGAGGCGATCATCAACCGCATGGGCTTCAACAACCTCGGTGTCGATCACCTGGTGTCGCGGGTTCAAACGGCGAAGTACAAGGGCATTCTCGGGATCAATATCGGCAAGAATTTCGACACGCCGGTGGAGCGCGCGGTGGATGACTACCTGATCTGCCTGGACAAGGTCTACGCCCACGCCAGCTACGTCACGGTGAACGTCAGCTCGCCCAACACCCCTGGCCTGCGTAGCCTGCAGTTTGGTGATTCCCTCAAGCAATTGCTCGAAGCCTTGCGTCAGCGCCAGGAAGACCTCGCCGTGCGCCATGGCAAACGCGTGCCGCTGGCGATCAAGATCGCCCCGGACATGAGTGATGAAGAAACCGTACTGGTCGCCCAGGCCCTGGTGGATTCCGGGATGGATGCGGTGATTGCCACCAACACCACCCTCAGCCGTGTCGGTGTTGAAGGCCTGGCCCATGGCGACGAAGCGGGCGGCTTGTCGGGCGCCCCGGTGCGTGACAAGAGCACGCATATCGTCAAGGTGCTGGCTGCCGAGCTGGCAGGGCGTTTGCCGATCATCGCGGTCGGCGGTATTACCGAAGGCAAACACGCGGCCGAGAAAATCGCCGCCGGCGCGAGCCTGGTGCAGCTGTATTCCGGCTTTATCTACAAAGGCCCGGCGCTGATTCGCGAGGCGGTGGACGCGATTGCGGCGTTGCCAAAAAAGGCCTGACACACGCCCAATAAAAAGGGCTCCTCAAGAGGAGCCCCTGGGCCGAAGCCCGCCGCCTGGATAGGGCGTGCGTGGTTAAGTGGTTACCTGTATTCGTGCTGGTGTCGGAATTAAATGCCCTTGATTAGCCGACCGCGTGAAGTTCGTTGAGTCTGTGGATGCCCGCAGTGCCTGTCATACCGTCCCAGTTGTCGCCGCGTCCTTCTCGCCAGCCGTTGATCCAGGCTTGGCGTACCGACGGTAGAGTAAATGGGCAAAGCTCACGGGATTTGCCATGAACGCCATATTGATATCCGCGTAAAAATGCTCTTTCCAACGGATCACGCTTAAGTCTTCTCATAGGGTGTTTCCCTCACTTGTTGACTGTCTTGATATCCTTCGGCCTCGTCTGGGGCCGGGCAGAGTTTTTCTGCCGTTGGTGCGGCTCGCTGCCGGCGTGGCGAGCCAATGTGTCAACGTCGTTGTGGCGCTGACCTGTGTTGAGTTCTAACCAATAGGTCACATGGATTCAATGATCGTTTTGTCATAAGCACGTCACAATAGTGATGCTATAGCCATAAGCTGGGATGGCTTTTCGCCCCTTTTATTGGGCAAAGCCAGCTATGATGTGCCTTACGAAGAGAATGGGCTTTTTCCTGCGGTGAGAAAGCCCGCCCGTCACGGTCGGTCACTATTCGACGAAGGGTCTGAATATTTCTTTTTGTTGCAAAAATTATCTCTCTGCCCCGTCAATCAAGGCCCAAAGGCCCGGCAGACGGGGTGGGACGGCACATTCGTGCCACGCGAGCACTCTTCAAGAAAAGTGCTTGATTGAAAACCGAGCCGGCGATGCGTCGCCCGTTCATTTATTGCTGAAAAGCCTGGATTACCCATGTCGGACCGTTTTGAACTCTTCCTCACCTGCCCCAAGGGCCTCGAAGGCCTGCTGATCGAGGAAGCCGTCGGGCTTGGCCTTGAGGAAGCCCGCGAGCACACCTCGGCCGTGCGCGGCATGGCCGACATGGAAACCGCCTACCGCCTGTGCCTCTGGTCGCGCCTGGCCAACCGCGTATTGCTGGTACTCAAGCGCTTCCCGATGAAGGACGCCGAAGACCTCTACCACGGCGTGCTGGATATCGACTGGGCCGATCACATGGTCCCGGACGGCAGCCTGGCGGTGGAGTTCAGCGGTCACGGCTCGGGCATCGACAACACCCACTTCGGCGCGCTGAAGGTCAAGGATGCAATTGTCGACAAGCTGCGCACGCCAACCGGCGAGCGTCCGTCCATCGACAAGATCAACCCGGACCTGCGCATCCACCTGCGCCTGGATCGTGGCGAAGCGATCCTGTCCCTCGACCTGTCCGGCCACAGCCTGCACCAGCGCGGTTACCGCCTGCAGCAGGGCGCCGCACCGTTGAAGGAAAACCTCGCGGCAGCGATCCTGATTCGTGCCGGCTGGCCGCGCATCGCTGCTGAAGGCGGCGCGCTGACCGACCCGATGTGTGGCGTGGGCACCTTCCTGGTGGAAGGCGCGATGATCGCCGCCGATATGGCGCCCAACCTCAATCGCGAACTGTGGGGTTTCACCACCTGGCTCGGTCACGTCCCGGCGCTGTGGAAGAAACTTCACACCGAGGCCAGCGAGCGTGCCGCCATCGGCATGAACAAGCCGCCGTTGTGGATTCGTGGCTACGAAGCCGATCCGCGCTTGATCCAGCCTGCTCGTAACAACATCGAGCGTGCCGGCCTCAGCCATTGGATCAAGGTGTACCAGGGCGAAGTCGCTACGTTCGAGCCGCGTCCGGACCAGAACCAGAAAGGCCTGGTGATCTGCAACCCGCCCTACGGCGAGCGCCTGGGTGACGAAGCGAGCTTGTTGTACCTTTACCAGAACCTCGGCGAGCGTCTGCGCCAGGCGTGCATGGGCTGGGAAGCGGCGGTATTCACCGGCGCGCCGGACCTGGGCAAGCGCATGGGCATCCGCAGCCACAAGCAGTATTCGTTCTGGAACGGCGCCTTGCCGTGCAAATTGCTGCTGATCAAGGTCAACCCGGACCAGTTCGTCACCGGCGAGCGCCGCACTCCGGAGCAGCGCCAGGCCGAACGCGAACAAGCCGCCTACGACCAGGCCCCGACCGAGCCGCAAGAGCGCCAGTACAACAAGAACGGCAACCCGATCAAACCAGCAGCGGCGCCAGCCCCCGTGGTCGAACAGGCGCGCCTGAGCGAAGGCGGGCAGATGTTCGCCAACCGCCTGCAAAAGAACCTCAAGCAACTGGGCAAGTGGGCCAAGCGTGAAGGCGTGGATTGCTACCGCGTCTACGATGCCGACATGCCCGAATATTCCATGGCCATCGACCTGTACCACGATTGGGTCCACGTGCAGGAATACGCCGCGCCGAAATCCATCGACCCGGAAAAAGCCTCCGCACGCATGTTCGATGCCCTGGCGGCCATTCCCCAGGCGCTGAACATCGACAAGAGCCGTGTGGTGGTCAAACGCCGCGAGCGTCAGAGCGGCACCAAGCAGTACGAGCGCCAGAGCGCCCAGGGCAAGTTCACCGAGGTCAGCGAAGGCGGCGTGAAGCTGCTGGTCAACCTCACCGACTACCTCGACACCGGCCTGTTCCTCGACCACCGTCCGATGCGCATGCGTATCCAGAAAGAGGCGGCCGGCAAGCGTTTCCTTAATCTGTATTGCTACACCGCCACCGCCAGCGTGCACGCCGCCAAGGGTGGCGCGCGCAGCACCACCAGCGTCGACCTGTCCAAGACCTACCTGGACTGGGCGCGTCGCAACTTCTCCCTCAACGGTTTCTCCGACAAGAACCGCCTGGAGCAGGGTGATGTGATGGCGTGGCTGGAAGCCAGTCGCGATGAGTTCGACCTGATCTTCATCGACCCGCCGACCTTCTCCAACTCCAAGCGCATGGAAGGTATCTTCGACGTGCAGCGCGACCACGTGCAGTTGCTCGATCTCGCCATGGCGCGTCTGGCACCGGGTGGCGTGCTGTACTTCTCGAACAACTTCCGCAAGTTCGTGCTTGAGGACAACCTCAGCGAACGCTACGCGGTCGAGGAAATCAGCGACAAGACCCTCGACCCGGATTTTGCGCGTAACGCGAAGATCCATCGGGCCTGGAAAATCACCGCTCGCTGATTGCTCCTCCCATAAGCCGCAAGCCTCGAATAATCGGGTCTTGCGGTTTTTTACGCTGGTCAAACACAGGGCCGCTAGCTATAACTAAACGTCCAGCCAAAGTGACACCCCCGCACGCTGGCGTTGTGAGTGTTGCCTATGCCGTTGCAAGCCGTTCGCCCCAAGATCCTAGGTTTTATCAGTGAGCAGGTATCGGCTTGGCTGATGGCATTGGTGGTGTTTTTGGCAGGCAGCACCTTGACGATCATCATTGCCTGGGCGACATCCGACCTCTATCAACAGCAGGAGCGCCAGCGTTTCCAGCTGTTGGTCAATGAGCGATTCACCCGTCTGCAGGAGCGTTTCGAGGACCAGGAGCAGCGTCTGGCCAGCCTGCAACGCTTTTTCGTCAATTCCAGTGACGTGTCCCAGGACGAGTTCGATGGTTTCGCCCAGCCCCTGCTGCTGCGTTCCCGTGCGTATGTCTGGGCGCCGCGGGTGCTGCGTGATCAGCGCGTTCAGTTTGAACAGGAGGTGTCGCGCCAGCGCGGTCTGCCCTTCAGCATACGTGAACTGAATTCACTCGGTGAGTTGGCCCCGGCGGTGGAGCGCGATGAATACGTGCCGATCCTGTACAGCCAGACCCACAGCCTGCTCGGTTCGCCCCTGGGCTTTGACCTGCTGGCCCAGCCTCTGCGGCGCTCGACCCTTCAGCGCGCACAAGCGAGCGGTAAGCTGGCAGTGTCCCAGCCCATGCAGTTGGTGGGTGTGGAGCCGGCCTATGCCACCGGCGTGTTATTAGTCGCACCAGTCGTCTCCCTAGGCGGGACAGAACCCTACGGCTTTGTGATGGCCGTGATCAGCATGCGCCAGTTGATGGCTGACGGCTTGCCCAAGCCGGATCGCGATAATCTGGTGACGCAGATCGTCGACACTTCCGACCAGCAAAAGCGCCTGTTGTACGAGTCCAGCAATGCCTTGGCCAACAGCGATCTGGTGGCCACGCGCCGCCTCACCCTCGGCGATCATGTCTACGCCCTGACGCTGCGCCCCAGTCTGGTGTTCGAACAGGGCAGCGGTTTCTCCCTGGTCTCGATCCTGGCCATGGGCGGGCTCTTCAGCCTGTTGCTCAGCGTCTTGCTCTATATGTTGGTCAGTCAGCGTCAGCGCGCCTTGAAACTGGTGGAGCAGCGTACCGTGCAGTTGCGTCTGCGCGAGCAGGAACTGCGCGGCGCCCACGGCCAGTTGCGCAGCGTGCTGAACGCCGCGACGCAGGTTGCGATCATTGCCACCGATTTGCATGGCGTGATCAACACCTTCAACGCCGGCGCCGAGCAGATGCTGGGGTTCAAGGCCGAGCACGTAATCGGCCACTCGACCCTGGAGAGCCTGCATGTGGCAGCGGAGCTGGAAGCGCGCGCGACGAGTTTGAGCGTGGCGTTGGGCCGGCGAATCCCGCCGAGCCAGGCGATGCTGGTGGAAAGCCCGGACAACCCGCACGAGGCCCGCGAGTGGACCTTGGTACGCGAGGATGGCAGCCAGTTGACGGTGAATATGCTCGGCACCGTGTTGCTGGATGAGCATGGCTTATGGGTCGGGCACCTGGCGATGTACCTGGATGTCACCGAGCAAAAACGCGCCTATGAGGCCCTGGCCGTGCGGGACCGCCTGCTGAAAAAACTCAGCGCCCATGTGCCTGGCGGGATCTTCCAGTTCACCCTGGAACCCCAGGACAACTGGCGGTTTATCTATGCCAGCGATGGCATGCGCGATATCTATGAGATCGAGCCAGGGGTGCTGCAACAGGATGCGAAACAGGTCTTGGCGCGCATCCACCCCCTGGACGTCGAGCGAGTGCGTGCGTCGATCCGCTTATCCGCGCTGCAATTGAGCCACTGGTGCGAAGAGTACCGCGTGCAGTTGCCGCAACGGGGCCTGCGCTGGATTCGCGGTGAGGCCACGCCGGAGGAACTGCCGGGCGGCGGTACGCTGTGGCATGGTTATGTGTCTGATATTTCCGATCTCAAGCGGGTGGAAGAAGAACTGCGCGCGCTGTCCATCACCGACGCCCTCACCGGGATTCACAACCGCCGGTATTTCCAGGATCGTCTCAAGGCCGAGATGGTCCGCCTGAATCGCACGTCGGGGGCGTTGTCGGTGATCATGCTGGATATCGATCACTTCAAGCGTATCAACGACCAATACGGCCACGCGGTCGGCGACGGGGTGTTGCAGGAACTGTGCAAGCGCATCAGCCAACGTCTGCGCCGCAGCGATGTGTTCTGTCGCCTGGGCGGCGAGGAGTTCATGGTGTTGTGCCCCAATACCGATAGTACCCAGGCCTACAGTTTGGCGATTGAGTTATGGCAGTCGCTGCGCAGCGCGCCGATGGAGCCGGTGGGGACCGTCACCGCTAGCTTTGGGGTGGCCAGTTGGCGGGTCGACGAAGGGGTCGACGGGTTGCTGCTGCGCGCGGATTCGGCGGTATACGTGGCCAAGCAGGCGGGCAGGGATCGGGTCGAAACTGTGGCGAGGGAGCGTGCTCCCGCTGGGCCGCGAAGCGGTCCCGATTAACACACCGCATGCTTGCAGAGACCATTCAGGGCCGGGCTTCAGGGCTGCGTCGCAGCCCAGCGGGAGCACGCTCCCTCGCCACAAACGCTAGAGGACTGGCGCCGCTGCCGCCAGCTTCGGCTGGCGATACAGGTCCAGCAGCACCTGGTCGAGCACCGACGACGCACCCCATGGTTTCGGATCGTTGAGAATCGCCACCACTACCCAGGTATTGCCGTTGTTATCGCGGCTGAACCCGGCGATGGCACGCACGGTGTTCAAGGTGCCGGTCTTGACGTGGGCTTCACCGCGCATGGCGGTGGTCTTCAGGCGTTTGCGCATGGTGCCGTCGGTGCCGGCAATCGGCATCGAGCTGATGTACTCCGCCGCGTAGGGGCTTTTCCACGCGGCTTGCAACATGGCCGCCATCTCACGGGCACTGACGCGTTCGGCACGGGACAGGCCGGAACCGTTCTCCATCACCAGATGCGGTGCGGTGATGCCTTTCTTCGCCAGCCACTGACGCACCACGCGTTGGGCGGCCTTGGCATCGTCGCCGTCGGCATCGTTGCGAAACTGCGCGCCCAGGCTCAGGAACAACTGCTGGGCCATGGTGTTGTTACTGTATTTGTTGATGTCGCGGATGATTTCCGCCAGGTCCGGCGAGAAGGCCCGCGCCAGTACCTTGGCGTCCTTGGGCACCGAAGCCTGGATGTCGCGGCCCTGGATGGTGCCGCCCAGTTCCTGCCAGATCGCCCGCACAGCGCCGGCGGTATACGTGGCATGGTCGAGCAGCGACAAGTAGGTCTGCGAGCTGCAGCCTTCGCCCAACTGGCCGCTGACGGTCACTGTGATGCTGCCATCGGCCGCCGTCACCGGGTTGTAGCGCACGTCACCGGTACACTGTTTGGCGTTGGATACCTTGACCTGATTGTCGATGCGAATGCTGGCAATCGGCGGCTCGACCGACACGATCACGCGTCCCGAATCGTTGCGAGTCACGAAGCGCAGAGCCTTGAGGTTGACCAGCAGGGCATCGGGCTTGACCAGGAACGGTTTGTTCTCGTCATTGCCGTCGTCATTGAATTCCGGCAGTTGCGGCGGGATAAAGAAACCGCGGTCCAGTACCAGGTCGCCAGTGACTTGCTGCACGCCATTGGCCCGCAGGTCACGCATCAGCAGCCAGAGTTTTTCCATGTTCAGCTTGGGGTCGCCGCCACCCTTGAGGTACAGGTTGCCGCGCAACACGCCACCGCTGAGGGTGCCGTCGGTGTAGAACTCGGTCTTCCACTGGTGGTTGGGGCCGAGCATTTCCAGGGCCGCGTAGGTGGTGACCAGCTTCATGGTGGAGGCCGGGTTCACCGAGACGTCGGCGTTGAATACAGTGGGTGTGCCGGGACCGTTCAGCGGCAGCATCACCAGCGACAGTGCGGTGTTTTGCAGTTTGGCCTTCTGCAGGGCCTGTGCAACATTGGGTGGCAGGGTGTTGTTGATCGGGGCGGCGGTGGCGGAAAAGGCCAGCGGCAGGAGAAAGCCGGCAAGGAGCAATGGACGCAAAGATTTGATCATAAGAAATAAGACCCTACTGCTGAGGAGGGTGAAAAAGGCGAGGGTTATGTAAGAAAATCCCCCAGTGGTCATGAAAGTGTCGGCATTATGCCCCAAGCTGGAGCCACTTGTAGCTGAACGATAGCTGCTAATCGGCGTTTTTTTTTCGAGCATTTCGCCGCCTGTCCTAGAGAATCGGGCAATCGCTTCCTTAAACTGCTAAAGTGCCGCCCGTTATTACTTATGAGGATTGTTCCAATGGCGACTAACCGTTCCCGGCGTCTGCGCAAAAAACTGTGCGTTGATGAATTTCAAGAGCTGGGTTTCGAACTGAACCTGGATTTCAAAGAAGGTTTGGACGATGCAGCGGTTGACGCGTTCCTCGACGCATTCCTGACCGAAGCGATGGACGGCAATGGCCTCGACTACGTCGGCGGCGATGACTTCGGTCTGGTGTGCAAAGCCACTCGTGGTTCGGTCACCGAAGAGCAACGTGCAACCGTTGAAGCGTGGCTCAAGGCCCGCGCAGAGCTGACTCGCGTTGAAGTAAGCGCGCTGTTGGACGCTTGGCATCCAGAGACGTCGATCAACTCGGCCGTCTGATGTCATGAAACAGCGACCCGCCCGGGTCGCTGTTTCGTTATGGGGCCTTAAACACTCAGGCCTTGCGCCAGTTCAGAATCAGCAGCGTCAACACCCCCGCCACAATCCCCCAGAACGCCGACCCGATGGAAAACAACGTCAAGCCTGACGCGGTGACCATAAAGGTGATCAGCGCCGCTTCCCGTTCCTTCGGCTGATTCATGGCGATGCTCAAGCCATTGATGATCGAGCCAAACAAGGCCAACGCCGCAATCGACAGCACCAGCTCCTTGGGCAGCGCTGCGAACAAGGCCGCCAATGTGGCGCCGAACACCCCGGCAATGCCGTAGAACACCCCACACCAGACGGCCGCCGTGTAGCGCTTGTTGCGGTCTTCATGGGCGTGGGGCCCGGTGCAGATCGCCGCACTGATCGCCGCCAGGTTGATGCCGTGGGAGCCGAACGGCGCCAGCACCAGCGAGGCCAGGCCGGTGACGGTGATCAGCGGCGACGCCGGCACGTTGTAGCCATCGGCGCGCAATACGGCCACGCCCGGCATGTTCTGCGAGGTCATCGCCACCACGAACAGCGGGATGCCGATGCTGATGGTCGCCGCCAGCGAGAAGTGCGGCGTGGTCCACACCGGCGTTGCCACTTCCAGGTGAAAGCCGCTGAAATCCAGGAGCCCCATCAGCCCGGACAGCACGCTGCCGATCACCAGCGCGGCGAGCACCGCATACCGCGGCGACAGGCGTTTGATGATCAGGTAGGTGAAAAACATCCCCAGCACCAGGCCGGTGCGATGTTGCGCGGCGACGAAAATCTCGCTGCCGATCTTGAACAGAATCCCCGCCAGCAAGGCCGCCGCCAGCGACGCCGGGATGCGTTTGACCAGCTTTTCGAAGCTGCCGGTCAGCCCGCAGAGCGTCACCAGCACCGCGCAGGTGATGTAAGCGCCGATGGCTTCGCCGTAACTGACGCCGCCGAGGCTGGTGATCAACAGCGCGGCGCCGGGTGTCGACCAGGCAATGGTGATCGGCGTGCGGTAGCGCAGGGACAGGCCGATGCTGCACACCGCCATGCCGATGGAAATCGCCCAGATCCACGAGGAAATCTGCGCGGTGGTCAAACCGGCGGCTTGGCCGGCCTGGAACATCAGCACCAGGGAGCTGGTGTAGCCGGTCATCATGGCGATGAAACCGGCGACGATGGCCGAGGGAGAAGTATCGGCCAGCGGGCGCAAGGGCGCTTGGGTGGCGTCGGTCATGGCGAGGTGTTTCCTTTTACCTGGGAGTTTGCCAGTGAAGGCGCAGATTCAAGCCTAAACTCAAACGTAACGATTCATTGCAATACAGCCGGGGCCGCAAACAGCCGTACAGTGTGTTGGCGCATGGGGTTGTGTACAATGTGCGCTGATTTTAGCTGATACTTGCCAGCGCCTCTTTGTTGCCGTATTACCGTTAATTCGCCGCCGTTCTCCCGATCCGAGTGCCCATGAACGAACAGTTGCAACCTCTCAAGAAACAACCGCGAGCCAGCAAGACCGGCCGCAGCGGAACCCAGGACGATATCGTCTATGCGCATATCTTCGAGGCGATTCTCGAACAACGCCTGGCACCCGGTACCAAATTGAGCGAAGAGGCACTCGGCGAAATCTTCGGCGTCAGCCGCACCATCATTCGCCGTGCGCTGTCGCGTTTGGCCCATGAAGGCGTGGTGCTACTGCGGCCCAATCGTGGCGCCGTGGTGGCCAGCCCCAGTGTCGAAGAAGCGCGCCAGGTATTCCTGGCCCGACGCCTGGTCGAGCGGGCGATCACGGAACTGGCGGTGCAGCACGCGACGGCTGAGCAGTTGGCCGAGTTGCGGCAGATGGTCAACGACGAACGCGACAGCTTCTCCCGCGGCGATCGCGGTGCCGGTATCCGCCTTTCCGGCGAGTTCCATTTGAAGTTGGCTGAAGCCGCGAAGAACGCGCCGCTGATCAGCTTCCAGCGCAGCCTGGTGTCCCAGACCTCGTTGATCATCGCCCAGTACGAAAGCGGTAACCGCTCGCACTGTTCCTACGATGAACACACCCAGTTGATCGATGCGATCGAAGCCCGGGACGCGGCGCTGGCGGTGAATTTGATGATGCATCACATGGATCACATCGACAGCAAGCTCAACCTCGATGAGGAAAGTGCGTCGGATGATTTGCATGCGGTGTTCTCGCATTTGTTGCTGAGCAAGAAGCCTGGGCGTTCTTCGGTCAAACTGTAAACCCAATCAAAAATGTGGGAGGGGGCTTGCCCCCGATGGCGGTGTATCAGTCACTGGATGCTTTGACTGAACCACTGCCATCGGGGGCAAGCCCCCTCCCACATTTGTTTTGTGTTTGCTTGGAATTAGCGTTGGTGGACTAGACTGCCCGCCGCATAGGTCTGCAACACCGCCCGATCATCCCCCAGCGTCATCAGCACAAACAACCTCTCGGCAATGTCCTTCGCCTGCTTCATGCGGTAGCTGAGCAGCGGCGTGGCGTTGTAGTCCAGCACCAGGAAGTCCGCATCGGTGCCCGGCTGCAACGTGCCGATCTTGTCTTCCAGTCGCAGCGCCCGCGCGCCGCCCAGGGTGGCCAGGTACAGCGACTTGAACGGGCTCAATCGTGCGCCCTGCAGTTGCATGACCTTGTAGGCTTCGTTCAACGTCTGCAGCAACGAGAAACTGGTGCCGCCGCCCACATCAGTGCCCAGGCCCACGTTGAGTTTGTGCTTCTCGGCCATCGGCAGGTTGAACAGCCCGCTGCCGAGGAACAGGTTCGAGGTCGGGCAGAATGCGACTGCCGAGCCGGTCTGCGCCAACCGCGCGCATTCGTCATCGCACAGATGCACGCCGTGGGCAAACACCGAGCGTTCGCCCAGTAACTTGTAGTGGTCGTACACATCCAGGTAGCCGCTGCGCTCCGGAAACAGTTCGTTGACCCACTCGACTTCCTGCTTGTTCTCACTGATGTGCGTCTGCATGTACAGGTCCGGGTATTCGCCCAGCAGTTGCCCGGCCAGCGCCAATTGCTGCGGCGTGCTGGTGGGGGCGAAGCGTGGCGTCACCGCATAGTGCAGGCGGCCCTTGCCGTGCCAGCGTTCGATCAGCGCCTTGCTCTCCTGGTAGCCGGATTCGGCGGTGTCGGTCAGGTAGTCTGGGGCGTTGCGGTCCATCATCACCTTGCCGGCGATCATGCGCAGGTCGAGTTTTTCGGCGGCTTCAAAGAACGCGTTCACCGATTGCGGGTGCACGCTGCCGAACACCAGCGCGGTGGTGGTGCCGTTGCGCAGCAACTCCTTGATGAAGATATCCGCGACTTCCTCGGCATGGGCCTTGTCGGCGAACTGGCGCTCGCAGGGGAAGGTGTAGGTGTTGAGCCAGTCCAGCAACTGCTCGCCATAGGCGCCGACCATGCCGGTTTGCGGCAGGTGGATATGCGTGTCGATCAGGCCGGGGGTGATCAGCGCGTCCTGGTAATGGGTGATTTCGACCCCGGCGGGTAGGTGCGGCAGCAGGTCATGGGCGTGGCCCAGGGCGCTGATCCGGCCGTTGTCGATGACCAGCAGGCCGTCTTCGAAATACTCGTAGGACGCCTCGATCCCCACTTCAGCGGGGTCGGCGAGGCTGTGCAGGATCGCGGCGCGGTAGGCTTTGCGGGTCGAAGGCATGGTGATCTCAATTTAGATAGCTTGGCTGCGACGTGAAGCCGGCAGCAGTTGGGCAATCGGTTCGGCGTTCGCGGTGTGCTGGCCGAAATGGGCGTTATAGGTGGCGATGATTTCCCCGGCGATGGAGATGGCGATTTCCACCGGCAATTTGCCCTTCACTTCGCTAAGGCCCATGGGGCAGCGCATGCGTTGCAGTTGTGCGGCGTCGACGCCGCGATCCCGCAGGCGGTGTTCGAACTTGACGCGCTTGGTCTTCGAACCGATCAGGCCGAAGTAGGCAAAGTCATTGCGCTTGAGCAGGGCGGCGCTGAGTTCCAGGTCCAGCGCGTGATTGTGGGTCATCACGATGCAGTAACTGCCCACGGGCAGGTCGGCAATTTCGTCGACCGGTTCTTCGCTGACGATTTTACGCACGCCCTGTGGGATGTGTTCCGGGAACTCTTGCTCGCGCGAATCGATCCAGAGTACCCGACACGGCAGGCTCGCCAGCAACGGCACCAGGGCGCGGCCGACGTGGCCGGCGCCAAATACGGCGATCTGTGCCTGCACCTGGCCCATGGGTTCGAACAGCAGCACGGTCGCGCCGCCACAGCACTGGCCCAGGCTCGCGCCGAGGCTGAAGCGCTCCAGGTGGGTGTGTTGCTGGCCACGGGCGAGCATGTCGCGGGCGAGCTGCATCGCTTTGTATTCCAGGTGCCCGCCGCCGATGGTGTCGAACGTGTGTGCGGCACTGATGACCATCTTCGAACCGGCATTGCGCGGCGTGGAGCCGAGCTCTTCGATGATGGTCACCAGTACGCAGGGCTCGCCCTGGTTTTGCAGGTTGGCGAGGGCGCTGATCCAGTTGTTCATGTCTACCTCAACATTTCTGTTGTCAGTTCTACCGTCATCGGGAGCAAGCTCCCTCCCACACTTGAATGTATTCACAGGTCAAAAATGTGGGAGGGGCGGTGCGACGATTCGACTTGCCCCCGATGGCAGCACCTCGATTCAAAGCGAAGCCATCTCGGTTTCAGCCTCAACCGCCTTCGCAGCAGCCAACTGCCGCATCTGTTCACACCCCCACAACACCCGCTCCGGCGTCGCCGGCGCATCGATGTTCGGCTGGTGGCGATAGTCACCCAGGCTCGCCACCGCATCCTTGATCGCGCACCACGAAGCAATGCCGAGCATGAAGGGCGGCTCGCCCACAGCCTTGGAATGGAACACCGTGTCTTCCGGGTTTTTGCGGTTTTCCACCAGCTTCACGCGCAGATCCAACGGCATGTCGGCCACGGCCGGGATCTTGTAGCTGGCCGGGCCGTTCGTCATCAGCTTGCCCTTGTCGTTCCATACCAGTTCTTCCATGGTCAGCCAGCCCATGCCCTGGATAAAACCGCCTTCCACCTGCCCGATGTCGATGGCCGGGTTCAGCGAAGCGCCGACGTCGTGGAGGATGTCGGTGCGCAGCATCTTGTATTCGCCGGTCAGGGTGTCGACGATCACTTCGCAGCAGGCCGCGCCGAACGCGAAGTAGTAGAACGGCCGACCGCGCGCCTGGCTGCGGTCGTAGAAGATTTTCGGGGTCTTGTAGAAACCGGTGCTCGACAACGACACCTGGGCGAAATACGCCTGCTGGATCAGGCTTTCAAAGCTCAGGATCTGCTCGCGCACGCGCACATGGCCGTTGTGGAATGCCACGTCCGCTTCGCTCACCTCGAATTTACGCGCGGCAAATTCCACCAGGCGTTGCTTGATGATTTCGGCAGCGTTCTGTGCGGCCTTGCCGTTCAGGTCGGCACCGCTGGAGGCTGCGGTCGGCGAGGTGTTGGGCACCTTGTCGGTGTTGGTGGCGGTGATCTGCACGCGGTCGATGTGCACCTGGAACACCTCGGCCACCACTTGCGCAACCTTGGTGTTCAAGCCCTGGCCCATCTCGGTGCCGCCGTGGTTCAGGTGGATGCTGCCATCGGTGTAGATATGGATCAGCGCCCCGGCCTGGTTGAGGAAGCTGGCGGTGAAGGAGATGCCGAATTTCACCGGGGTCAGCGCCAGGCCTTTTTTCAGGATCGGGCTGTGGGCGTTGTAGCGGCGGATCGCTTCGCGGCGCTCGGCGTATTGGCTGCTGGCCTCAAGCTCGGCGGTCATCTCTTCGAGCAGGTTGTGCTCGACGGTCTGGTAGTAGTGCGTGACGTTGCGCTCGGTCTTGCCGTAATAGTTGGCCTTGCGCACCGCCAGCGGGTCGAGGGCCAGATGGCGAGCGATGGCGTCCATCACTTCTTCGATGGCGACCATGCCTTGCGGACCGCCGAAGCCGCGATAGGCGGTGTTGGACGCGGTGTTGGTCTTGCAGCGATGGCCGTTGACCGTGGCATCGCCCAGGTAATACGCGTTGTCGGCGTGGAACATGGCGCGGTCGACAATCGAGTTCGACAGGTCCGGCGAGCAGCCGCAGTTACCCGCCAGCTCCAACTGGATGCCGTGCAAGCGCCCGCTGTCGTCGAAGCCGACGTCGTATTCGATATAGAAGGGGTGGCGCTTGCCGGTCATCAGCATGTCTTCGACGCGCGGCAGGCGCATCTTGGTCGGCTGCCCGGTCAGGTGCGCGACCACCGCACACAGGCACGCCGGGCTGGCGGCCTGGGTTTCCTTGCCGCCGAAACCGCCCCCCATGCGGCGCATGTCGACGACGATCTTGTTCATCGACACGTCGAGCACTTCGGCCACCAGCTTCTGCACCTCGGTGGGGTTTTGCGTGGAGCAGTAGACGATCATGCCGCCGTCTTCAGTGGGCATGACCGAAGAAATCTGGGTTTCCAGGTAGAAGTGTTCCTGGCCGCCGATATGCAGCGTGCCCTTGATGCGATGCTTCGCGGCCGCCAACGCCACCGCAGAATCACCGCGTTGATGGGTGTGGCTGTCCAGCACGAAGTGCTGGTTGCGATAGGCCTCGACCACGTCCAGCACCGGCTCCAGGTCTTCGTATTCGATCACTGCGGCCAACGCCGCTTTACGCGCGGTTTCCAGGTCGCGTGCGGCCACGGCGAGCACCACCTGGCCGACGAACTGCACGGTGTCGATGGCCAGCAACGGATCACCCGGTAGCAGCGGGCCGATGTCTTTGAGCCCTGGCACGTCTTCGTGGGTGATGACGATGCGCACGCCGTCGAAGGCGTAGCAGGGCGCGGTATCGATGCTGAGGATTTTGGCGTGGGCGCGGTCGGACAGGCGCGCATACAGGTGCAACTGGTTGGGGAATTCCAGGCGGTCATCGATGTACTGCGCTTCGCCGGATACGTGCTTGGCGGCGCTGTCGTGCTTGACGCTGCGGCCGACGCCGCAGGTCAGGTCCTGGGCAAACAGCTCGGCCAGTTCGGCCTGGGTTTTTGCCACGGCGTGATGGTTAGACATAAGCGGTCACCCGAGTCTCGATGTGCGGCGTTTGCAGCTCGATGAAGTATTTGCGCAGCAGGTTCTGTGCGCTGAGCAGGCGGTATTCCTTGCTGGCGCGGAAGTCCGACAGCGGGGTGAAATCCTCGGCCAGGGCGGCGCAGGCGTGCTCCACGGTGGCGGCATTCCAGGGCGCGCCGATCAGCACGGTCTCGCAGTGTTTGGCGCGTTTTGGCGTGGCGGCCATACCCCCGAAGGCAACGCGGGCGTCGCTGATCACCGCGTTATCGATCTTCAGGTTGAAGGCCGCGCACACTGCAGAAATGTCATCGTCCAGACGCTTGGATACCTTGTACGCCCGGAACCGCGCGTGGCCCTTGGGCACGATGATTTTCTCGATGAACTCGCTGTCCTGGCGCGCGGTGACGCGGTAGTCGATGAAGTAATCTTCCAGCGCCAGGGTGCGCCGGACATTGCCCTTGCACAGCACGATCTGCGCGCCGAGGGCGATCAACAGCGGCGGCGAATCACCGATCGGCGAGGCATTGCCGATGTTGCCGCCCAAGGTGCCCTGGTTGCGGATTTGCAGGGAGGCGAAGCGCTGCAGCAGCTCGCCGAAGTCCGGGTATTCGTGGTGCAGCGCGCTGTAGCAATCGGAAAGGGCGGTGGCGGCGCCGATTTCCAGGCGATCGTCGAACGTCTCGATGCGCTTCATCTCGTCGATATTGCCGACGTAGATCATCACCGGCAGCGTGCGGTGGAACTGCGTGACTTCCAGCGCCAGGTCGGTGCCGCCGGCCAGCAGGCGGGCCTGGGGGTAGACGTCGTAGAGGTCGGCCAGGTCGGCGACGGTCAGCGGCACCAGGCAGCGTTTGTCGCCGCTGTTGAGTTCAGCGGTTTGCGTCGGTGCGATGGCCTTGAGACGGGCGATGGTCTGGGCCTCACGGCTGTCGAACTGATCCTGGGGTTTGTTGCCGCAGGCCTGTTCGGCGGCGGCGAGGATCGGGCGATAACCGGTGCAACGGCAGAGGTTACCGGCCAGGGCTTCATGGGCTTTCTCGCGGTCGGGGGCGTCGCTGTTCTTTTGCAGGGCGAACAACGACATCACAAAACCGGGGGTGCAAAAGCCGCATTGCGAACCGTGGCACTCCACCATGGCCTGTTGCACGCTGTGCAGTTGGCCCTGGTGCTTGAGGTCTTCGACGCTGATCAGTTGTTTGCCATGCAACGACGCCACAAACGTCAGGCAGGCGTTGAGGCTGCGATAGCGAATGCGCTCGGCGCCTTGCTCATCGCGGTGCAGTTCACCGACCACCACGGTGCAGGCGCCGCAATCGCCGCTGGCGCAGCCTTCCTTGGTGCCGGGTTTGCCCACATGCTCGCGCAGGTAGTTGAGCACGGTCAGGTTGGGGTCCAGGGCGTGCTCGCTACGGAGTTCCTGGTTAAGTAAAAACTGGATCACGGAAGGCCTCGCAGACACATTATTGTTGTTAACCGCTTTGCGCCGAATCTAGTCATGTCTGACTTTTCGGTCAACGATTTTCTGACCTGAGGGTCAAGAAAGTGCGGCCGCAACACGTTCAATTATGGTTCAGTCTTCTGGAACCGGCGTTTTTTGGGGCTTCTGGCTGTTCACCGCTGCTTATTTCATGCCAAATTGTTGAGCGTGGGCCGAGCGCCATCAGCGGGCATTTGCGCTACACTGCCGCGCTTGTATCGATAGAAGATTTTGAAGGAAAAACATGACGTTCAAGGCGCCGGACAGTCTCGCCGAGCAAATCGCTCACCACCTCGCCGAACGTATCATTCGCGGCGATCTCAAGCCTGGGGAGCGGATACAGGAACAGAAGGTTACGCTGGCACTCAACGTCAGCCGTGGTTCCGTGCGTGAAGCCCTGCTGATCCTTGAACGTCGCCACCTGATCGCGATCTTGCCGCGCCGTGGCGCCCACGTCACCGAACTCACGGCGCACAAGGTGCAGAGCCTGTGTACGCTGATGGCCGAGCTGTACATCCTGCTCGGCAATGCGGTGGCGCAGGGCTGGCAGACCCAGGCCGACATGGCGCCGTTCGTGCAGATCCAGCAGCGCCTGGTGAGCAATTTCGAACGCCAGGACATCCGCGCGTTTGTCGAAGAATGCTTCAGCGTGATGCGTGCCGCGTACCCCTTCGCCAACAACCCGTATTTGCAGGAAACCGTCGAGAACCTGCAGCCAGCGATGAACCGCGCCTATTACCTGGCCCTGGATCAACGCAAGGCCTCCATGAGCGAATACCTCGCGCTGTTCGAGCAACTGCTCGCCGCCGTGCTCGCCCGTGACTTGCCGCAGATTCGCCAGGTGCTGTCGGCCTACGGCCAGCGCAGTTGCTCGCTGGTGATCGCTGCGTTGGCGGACGCCTAAGCGTGCGGCTCAAGTGCATCAAACTGGCGGGGTTCAAATCCTTCGTCGACCCGACCACGGTGAACTTCCCCAGTAACATGGCGGCGGTGGTCGGGCCCAATGGCTGCGGCAAGTCGAACATCATCGACGCCGTGCGCTGGGTGATGGGCGAGAGCTCGGCGAAAAACCTGCGTGGCGAGTCGATGACCGACGTCATCTTCAACGGCTCCACCAGCCGCAAGCCGGTGAGCCAGGCCAGCATCGAACTGGTGTTCGACAACTCCGACGGCACCCTGGTCGGCGAATACGCGGCCTACGCGGAAATCTCCATCCGCCGCAAAGTGACGCGCGACAGCCAGAACAGTTACTTCCTCAACGGCACCAAGTGTCGCCGTCGGGACATCACCGATATCTTCCTCGGCACCGGCCTTGGCCCGCGCAGCTACTCGATCATCGAACAGGGCATGATCTCCAAGCTGATCGAAGCCAAGCCCGAAGACCTGCGTAACTTTATCGAAGAAGCTGCCGGCATCTCCAAGTACAAGGAGCGCCGTCGCGAGACTGAAAACCGCATCCGCCGCACCCATGAAAACCTCGCCCGCCTGACCGACCTGCGCGACGAGCTGGAGCGCCAGTTGGAGCGCCTGCACCGCCAGGCCCAGGCTGCCGAGAAGTATCAGGAATACAAGGGCGAAGAACGCCAGCTCAAGGCGCAACTGTCGGCCCTGCGCTGGCAGGCGCTGAACGATCAGGTCGGCCAGCGCGAAGCGATTATCGGCACCCAGGAAATCAGCTTCGAAGCCCTGGTGGCCGAACAACGCAACGCCGACGCCAGCATCGAGCGCCTGCGCGACGGTCATCATGACCTGTCCGAGCGCTTCAATCTGGTGCAGGGCCGCTTCTATTCGGTGGGCGGCGACATCGCCCGGGTCGAGCAGAGCATCCAGCACGGCCAGCAGCGTCTGCGCCAGTTGCAGGATGATCTGAAGGAAGCCGAGCGTGCGCGCCTGGAGACCGAGTCCCACCTCGGCCACGACCGCACCTTGCTGCTGACCCTCGGCGAAGAGCTGGACATGCTCACCCCCGAACAGGAAATCACCAGCGCCGCCGCCGAAGAAGCCGCCGCCACCCTGGAAGAATCCGAGACCACCATGCACGGTTGGCAGGAGCAGTGGGACACCTTCAACCTGCGCTCCGCCGAGCCGCGCCGGCAGGCCGAGGTGCAGCAGTCACGCATCCAGCAACTGGAAACCAGCATGGAACGCCTGGCCGAGCGCCAGCGGCGTCTGCAGGAAGAGCGCGTGTTGCTCGCCGCCGACCCGGAAGACGCGGCGATCATGACGCTGAGCGAGCAACTCGCCGAAAGCGAAATGACCCTCGAAGAGCTGGAAGCCAGCGAAGAACAGCAAGTGGAACGCCTGGAGCAATTGCGTCAGCAACTGCAACAGGCGACCCAGGCCCAGCAACAGGCCCAGGGCGATTTGCAGCGGCTCAACGGGCGCTTGGCGTCCCTCGAAGCCTTGCAGCAAGCGGCGCTGGACCCCGGCACCGGCACCGCCGAATGGCTGCGCGACCAGCACTTGGCCGAGCGCCCGCGCCTGGCGGAGGGCTTGAAGGTCGAGGCGGGTTGGGAGTTGGCGGTGGAAACCGTGCTCGGCGCCGACCTGCAAGCGGTGCTGGTGGATGATTTTGCCGGCTTCGACCTGGCCGGCTTTGCCCAGGGCGATCTGCGCTTGCTCAGCCCCGCCGCCGATGGCACCCGTGTGCCGGGCAGTTTGCTGGATAAAGTCGAGGCCGCGATTGACCTGTCGCCGTGGCTGGGCCAGGTCAAGCCGGTGGAGTCCCTGGAGCAGGCCTTGGCCCAACGCGGTCAGTTGGGCGCCGGCGAAAGCCTGATCAGCCGCGACGGCTATTGGGTTGGCCGCCACTTCCTGCGGGTGTGCCGCGCCAGTGAAGCGCAGAGCGGCGTATTGGCCCGTGGCCAGGAAATCGTCAACCTGATCGCCGAGCGTGAAGAGCGTGAAGCCACCCTGGAAAGCCTGGAAACCGAACTGCAAACCCTGCGCGCCACCCAGCGCCAGCAAGAGACCGGCCGCGAACACCTGCGCCGCCTGTTGCAGGACGAAGCGCGCCAGCAGGGCGAATTGAAAGCCCAGCTCTCCGCGAGCAAGGCCAAGGCCGAGCAACTGACCCTGCGCCGCACTCGCCTCGACGAAGAAGTGGCCGAGATGGGCGAGCAGCGCGCCCTCGAACACGAACAGATCGGCGAGGCGCGCCTGCAATTGCAGGAAGCCCTCGACAGCATGGCCGTCGACACCGAGCAGCGCGAATTGCTGCTGGCCCAGCGCGACAGCCTGCGCGAACGCCTCGACCGCGTCCGCCAGGAAGCGCGCCAGCACAAGGACCACGCCCACCAGTTGGCGGTGCGCCTCGGCTCCCTGCGCGCCCAGCACGACTCCACGCGCCAGGCCCTGGAGCGCCTGGAGATGCAATCCGAGCGCCTGACCGAAAAGCGCGAGCAACTGAGCCTCAACCTGGAGGAGGGCGAAGCGCCCCTGGAAGAGTTGCGGCTCAAGCTCGAAGAACTGCTCGACAAGCGCATGACCGTCGACGAAGAGCTCAAGACCGCGCAAATCGCCCTGGAAGACGCCGACCGCGAACTGCGCGAAGCGGAAAAACGCCGGACCCAGGCCGAGCAGCAATCCCAGCTGATTCGCGGCCAGCTCGAACAACAGCGCATGGAATGGCAGGCCCTGACCGTGCGCCGCAAAACCCTGCAGGACCAACTGCTCGAAGACGGCTACGACCTGCACGGCGTACTCAATACCCTGACCGCCCAGGCCAACGAGAAAGACGCCGAAGAAGAACTTGAGCGGATTGCTGCGCGAATTCAGCGACTCGGCGCGATCAACCTCGCCGCCATCGACGAATATCAGCAACAGTCCGAGCGTAAACGTTATCTGGACGCCCAGAACGCCGATCTGGTGGAAGCCCTGGACACCCTGGAAAACGTGATCCGCAAGATCGACAAGGAAACCCGCAACCGCTTCAAAGATACCTTTGATCAGATTAACGGCGGTTTACAGGCGTTATTCCCAAAAGTTTTCGGTGGTGGCAGCGCTTACTTGGAACTGACGGGCGAAGATCTACTCGATACAGGGGTAACGATCATGGCGCGGCCTCCGGGCAAGAAGAACAGCACCATCCATTTGTTGTCCGGCGGCGAAAAAGCCCTGACCGCTTTGGCCCTGGTGTTTGCCATCTTCAAGTTGAACCCGGCGCCGTTCTGTATGCTCGACGAAGTTGACGCGCCACTGGATGACGCTAACGTAGGACGTTACGCACGCCTGGTTAAAGAGATGTCCCAGACCGTGCAGTTCATCTATATCACCCACAACAAGATCGCCATGGAAATGGCTGATCAGTTGATGGGGGTGACGATGCACGAGCCGGGTTGTTCGCGATTGGTGGCGGTGGATGTCGAAGAAGCGATGGCGATGGTGGAATCCTGATCCACGCCAGCAGCGAAGATTTTCAGCTCGATGTAGGGCGGTTTACCGGTCTGACGAAAGTGGCAAATGGACATATTTGTTCAAGGCATTTTGACAGACGGTGTAAAGTTATCTTTGGTCGTGCTAGTTTAATGTCAATTTTTCGTATGCGTGGGCAAAACGTCAGTCAGAACATAGAGTTGGCGCCACGTTTTAAAGCGGTTTGCACGGTGCTAAACCCCTTATTTTTCAGCATTTTTTATTAGAGGCACGGGATTACATGGAAATCGGTCTGCGCGAGTGGCTGATCGTCATCGGCATTATTGTTATTGCCGGTATTCTTTTTGATGGCTGGCGCCGTATGCGCGGTGGCAAGGGTAAGCTCAAGTTCCGTCTGGACCGCAACCTGTCCAACTTGCCCGACGACGACGCCGGTGCGGAGCTGCTGGGGCCGCCCCGTGTGCTGGATACCCATAAGGAACCGCAGTTGGACGAGCACGACTTGCCGTCCATGAGCGCACCTTTGCGCGAAGCCCGCGAACCGTCCTCCAAGCGTGGCAAGCGCGGCAGTGCCGCCGCCGCCGAGCCGCATCAGGGCGACCTGAACCTGGGCGTGGATGACGGCCCGAGCTTCAGCAGTCGCGATGACGATTTCCCTGACGAGAGCCCGACCAAGAGTGTGCCGCGCCAGTCGGTGAACGATCAACCGGCCGCCGAAGAAGTCCTCGTGATCAGCGTGATCTGCCGCGACGCCGCCGGCTTCAAGGGTCCGGCACTGTTGCAGAACATCCTGGAAAGCGGCCTGCGTTTTGGCGAGATGGATATCTTCCACCGCCACGAAAGCATGGCCGGTAATGGCGAAGTGTTGTTCTCGATGGCCAACGCGGTCAAGCCGGGCACCTTCGACCTGGACGACATCGACCTGTTCAGCACCCCGGCGGTGAGCTTCTTCCTCGGCCTGCCGGGTCCGCGTCATCCGAAACAGGCTTTCGACGTGATGGTTGCCGCAGCACGCAAGCTGTCCCAGGAGCTCAACGGCGAACTGAAGGACGACCAGCGCAGCGTCCTGACCGCCCAGACGATCGAACACTACCGTCAGCGCATCGTCGAGTTCGAGCGTCGCGCCCTGACACAGAAACGCTGAGGTCTGGCCTCAAGCGTTGTCGATAGAATCAAGCGCACCAACATTTGAGCAGCTTCGGCTGCTCTTTTGCTTTATGAGAGAACACCCATGACCGCCGCCCACACCCGCATCCTCGAACTGCGCGCTGAATTGGATCAGCACAACTACCGTTATCACGTCCTCGACGAACCGAGCATTCCGGACGCCGAGTACGACCGCTTGTTCCAAGCGCTCAAGGCCCTGGAGGCCGAGCATCCGGAGCTGGTCACGCGTGATTCACCGACGCAGCGGGTCGGCAGTGCGGCGTTGTCGGCGTTCACCCAGGTCAAGCATGAGATTCCCATGCTCAGTCTGGGCAACGCCTTCGATGAAACCACCATGCTCGAGTTCGATCGCCGCGTCACCGAGGGTCTCGACCTGCCGGTGGGCGACCTGTTTGGCGGCGGCGCCGCCGTGGAATACAGCTGCGAGCCAAAGTTGGACGGCCTGGCGGTCAGCCTGCTGTACCAGGACGGCGAACTGGTGCGCGGCGCCACCCGGGGCGATGGCACCACCGGCGAAGACATCAGCGTGAATGTGCGCACCGTGCGCAATATCCCGTTGAAACTGCACGGCAGCGGCTGGCCGGCGACCCTGGAAGTGCGCGGCGAAGTGTTCATGTCCAAGGCCGGTTTCGAGCGCCTGAACGCCTCGCAACTGGAAGTCGGCGGCAAGACCTTCGCCAACCCGCGCAACGCCGCCGCCGGCAGCCTGCGCCAGTTGGATTCGAAAATCACCGCCAGCCGCCCGCTGGAATTCTGCTGCTACGGCATTGGCCAGGTGACGGCGGACATCAGCGACACCCACATCGGCAATTTGCAGCAGTTGCGCAAGTGGGGCATGCCGATCAGTCATGAGCTGAAGTTGGCCAAGGGCATCCAGGAATGCCTGGACTACTACCGCGATATCGGCGAGCGGCGTAACAGCCTGCCCTATGAAATCGACGGCGTGGTGTTCAAGGTCAACAGCATTGCCTCCCAGCGCGAGCTGGGTTTCCGCGCCCGTGAACCGCGTTGGGCGATCGCGCACAAATTCCCGGCCATGGAAGAGTTGACCGAGCTGCTCGACGTGGAATTCCAGGTCGGCCGCACCGGCGCCGTCACCCCGGTGGCGCGTCTGAAACCGGTCAAGGTCGCGGGTGTGACCGTGTCCAACGCCACCCTGCACAACATGGATGAAGTGGCGCGCCTGGGCCTGATGATCGGCGACACCGTGATCATCCGCCGCGCCGGGGACGTGATCCCGCAGGTCGTCTCGGTGGTCACCGAGCGCCGTCCGGAACACGCCCGCGCGGTCCATATCCCGGAAAACTGCCCGGTGTGCGGCTCCCATGTCGAGCGCACGCAACTGGTCAAGCGCAGCAAGGGCAAGGAAACCGTTAGCGAAGGCGCGGTGTACCGCTGCGTCGGCCGCCTGGCCTGCGGGGCGCAGCTCAAGCAGGCGATCATCCATTTCGTCTCGCGCCGGGCGATGGACATCGACGGCCTGGGCGACAAGACCATCGAGCAATTGGTGGATGAAAAACTCATCGCCTCGCCGGCCGACCTCTACACGCTCAAGTACGAACAGATCATCGACCTGGAAGGCTTCGCCGATGTTTCCAGCAAGAAGCTGATCAGCGCCATCGAACACAGCAAGACGCCGACCCTGGCACGCTTCATCTACGCCCTGGGTATTCCCGACGTGGGCGAGGAGACCGCCAAGGTGCTGGCGCGCTCCCTGGCGTCCCTGGAGCGCGTGCAGCGCGCGTTGCCGCAAGTGCTGACGTACTTGCCGGACGTGGGCCTGGAAGTGGCGCACGAGATCCACAGCTTCTTTGAAGACCGCCACAACCAGGACGTGATCGGCGCGCTGTTGGCGCCGGACAAATGCGGCCTGCAACTGCAGGAACAAGGCGACCTGAGCGCCGAGTTCGCCGCCAGCACCACCCTCGGCGGTTTGCTCGACAAACTCAACGTGCCCAGCGTTGGCCCCGGCGCTGCGCAGAAACTGGCGGACAAGTTCGGCTCCCTCGACGGCGTGATCAAGGCCGACTGGCTCGATATGCGCCAGGCGCTGCCCGAGAAGCAGGCCAAGGCCGTGCGCGAATTCTTCGATAACCCCGACCACGCCAACCTTGCCCTGGCCATCGAGCAGCAGCTCAAGGACTTCGGCATGCACTGGCAGAGCGAGAAGAAAGTGATCGAAGGCTTGCCGGAAGCGGGGCACACCTGGGTGCTGACCGGCTCCCTGGAGCTGATGAGCCGTGACGTGGCCAAGGACAAGCTCGAAAGCCTCGGCGCCAAGGTGGCCGGTTCGGTGTCGGCGAAGACGTATTGTGTGGTGGCCGGGCCGGGTGCCGGTTCAAAACTGGCCAAGGCGAGTGAGTTGGGCCTGAAGGTATTGGACGAAGCCGCTTTCGTGGATTTTCTAGCCCGGCACAACATCACTGTCTGACGACTTCTTGTTCCCATTGGGCTGCCAAGCAGCCCTTCGAAGAAAGGGGAACGATCCCGGGCGCGAAATGATCTAGTCTTGGTCGCCCCGGGAGAGATCGCCATGTACCGCTTCTTCGAACAACTCAGTTCGCGCATCGCCGCACCGTTCGTGGCCGAATCCTCGCGCAACAGCAAGGTCTGGCAGTGTCGGTGTGGCCAGTCGTTGTTCTTTCGCAACAGCCAGTGCCTGGCCTGCTCGGCGCTGCTGGGCTACCAGCCGCAACAAAGCCGTCTGTCCTCGCTGCAACCGGGTCCGGTCGCTGACACCTGGCTGCTGGATGACAACCTCGATGCCGGCGCTTTTCGCCGCTGCGCCAACCTCGACAGCCCGGCCGCCTGCAACTGGCTGATTCGCGCCCACAGCACCAGCTCGCTGTGCGTGGCGTGCAGCCTGAACCGCACCATTCCCGACCTGTCGATCGCGGAAAACCCCGAGCGCTGGTGCAAGGTCGAAACCGCCAAGCGCCGGCTGGTGGCGCAACTGATCAGCCTGGGCCTGCGCGTCGTGCCCAAAAGCGTCGACGAAGACAACGGCCTGGCCTTCGACTTCGTCGGCATCGACCTGGAAGGCAACGCGCCGACCACCGGCCATGCCAACGGCCTGATCACCCTCGACATCAAGGAAGCCGACGACGCCCACCGCGAAAAAATCCGCGTGCAGATGCGGGAACCGTACCGCACCTTACTCGGCCATTTTCGCCATGAAGTCGGCCACTACTATTGGGATCGGCTGATCACCAACAGCCACTGGTTGCAGCCGTTTCGCAACCTGTTCGGCGACGAACGCGCCAGTTACGCCGACGCCCTCGACCAACACTACCAGAACGGCCCGCGCCCGGACTGGCAACACACCTGCGTCAGCGCCTACGCCACCATGCACCCCTGGGAAGACTGGGCCGAAACCTGGGCGCATTACCTGCACATGATGGACGCCGTCGACACCGCCCTGGGTTTCGGCATGAGCGCCCGCGAGATGGACCTGGATTACCAGCCGTTCCCCCGCGCCAGCCTCTATGACCCCGAACACCCTGGCGGCGCGGCGTTCCTCTCGTTCGTCAATGCCTGGATCGAATTGGCCGGCATGCTCAACGAACTGTCCCGCGCCATGGGCCAGCCGGATTTCTACCCCTTCGTATTGCCACCGGCGGTGATCGCCAAGCTGCACTTCATTCACCTGGTGATCCAGGAAGAGGGCGGCAGGGCGGACGAGGTCCTGCAGGCACAGTCATGAGCCAGTGTGGCAGGGGCAATGCTGACGGCCATGGCAAGTGCTTGAACCTCTTGAATTTTTAATCCAACACCAATGGTTGTAACTTCCGATGAGATCGGTACAATGGCGCGGCTTGCCGAGAGGCGAGCGTCGTTATGGTGACCCCATCGGTCCCCCCGCAACGATTACCCGTGAACCTGGTCAGAGCCGGAAGGCAGCAGCCACAGCGGGAACATTGTGTGCCGGGGTGTGGCTGGTGGGGTTGCCTCCATAACGCTCCTCCTTGTAGTAGCCCTTCTGTTTCAACCCCCTTTGTCTTCTTTTCAGTCGTCTGCCGGTATTTTATTGCGCAGCCTATGATGTGGTCGGCGTGCTGGCCTTCAAGGATGGCTGGGCCCAGGTCGAGTTCGTCAATGCTCCGGATCGGTCGTTCCTCGGCTGGATCAGTACGCGCGATTGGCTACTCCGAAAAGCTGATGTTCGATCAGTGTTGGCCGAAGGTTTCGCGCAGCAGCCCAGCGAATGCATCCCTGGCCAGATGTCGCTGCGTGTCCTTGTGCCAGAACAACAGGTTATCCACGGCCGCCAGTTCTTCGAATCGATACGAGGCCAACTGACTGGTCTGTTCATAGCGCGCCAGAATGCCCTCCGGCGCCAATGCCACGCCAATCCCCGCGCTGACGCAGCCGATGATCGTGCCCCAACTGGCGTAGCTGGCGATGGCCGGCTTGAGGTCGTGGGGTTTGACCCAGTTTTCCAGGGCGGCGCGATAAGGGCAGCCGGGCGGCCAGACCAGCAGGGTGCGTCCTGCCAGGTCCTCGGCGCCGTTGATCGGCGCGCTGGAGGGGCTGGCGATCAGCACCAGGCGTTCGCTGTAGACCACGCTGTGTTCGAGCTTGGTGCGTGTGTTACCGGCGGCTACCAGCGCCACGTCCAGGCGATGGTGTTGCAGGTCGTTGAGCAGTTGGCCCCAGGCACCCGTCACCAGTTCCAGGCTGACGTCGGGGTAGCGTCGATGGTATTCCGCCAGCAGCGGTGGCAGGCGGCCGCTGGCACTGGACTCCACCGCGCCGATACGCAAGGTGCCCCGCGGGATCGCGTTGGCGTCCACCGCTCGTTTGGATTCGTCCACCAGTGCCAGGATGCGCTCGCAGTAATCGAGGAAGATTTCACCGGCGGCACTGATCGCCAGCCCGCGTCCGGCACGGATGAACAGCGGCGTGCCCAATTCGCTTTCCAGCTGTTTGATGCGCGTGGTGATGTTCGACGGCACGCAATGCAATTGCAGCGCGGCTTGGGCCACGCTGCCGGTTTGCGCCACGGCTCGCACCATCTTCAGTTGGGCCATTTCCATCGCTCAGTTCCACTGATTTCAGAAGTCAGAAACGCTTAATTGTCTTGCCGCATGACCCGGCCAAGACTGGCGGCACTCCTTTTCTGTTTCTGGATGCCGTCGATGAATGCCCCGTCACCCGCAAAGCTTACGCTAGTCATCGCCAGCGTGATCCTCTGTTGGGCCTATTCGCCGATTGGCGTACACGTGGGGCTGCACAGTTATAGCCCCGGCCAGTTGGCGTTGTTGCGGTTTCTGGTCGCATCGGTGTTCATGGGGGGTGTGGCGTTGGTGCAGGGCATCAGCCAGCCGCGCCTGCGGGATGTGCCATGGTTGCTGGTGCTGGGATTTTTCGGGGTGTTCCTGCATCACACCTGCCTCAACTACGGGCAGCAATGGGTGACAGCGGCGGCATCCAGTGTATTGGCGCAGTCGGCACCGCTGTTCAGTGTGCTGATTGCGTTTTTTGGCTTGAAGGAGCGGATCAGCGCCTGGCGCTGGAGCTGCGTATTGCTGGGGTTGCTCGGCGTGCTGGTGGTGATCTGGGGTGAGCAGGGGGTGGGTGACATCGATCCACGTGGTCTGTTGATCCTGCTGGCGGCGGTGTCGTGGAGCGTGTATTTCGCCATCCAGAAGCACTATGCCCACCGCTACAGCCCGTTGACCCTGGCGTGCTACATGGTGTGGTCGGGCACCCTGATGCTCTGCGTGAACCTGCCCGGCCTGCCCGCCGCCATGGCGCAGGCGCCCTGGCCGGAAAACCTGGCGGTGCTGGTCCTGGGCATTTTCCCCAGCGCCCTGGCGTACCTTGCCTGGGCCTACGTGTTGAAGCATGTCGAGGTCAGCCGTGCATCGGTGGCGATGTACCTGGTTCCCCCGGTGGCCATGGCGATGGCGGCGACACTGCTGGGCGAGCACCTTGCCGGGCAGGTGATGCTCGGCGCGGTGATTGTGCTTGCCAGTGTGGCGGCCATCAGCCTGGAAGGACGCTGGCGGCGCTGCTCAGTCGCTCATGCAGAACGCCCGCAACCGATGGCCGTCGAGGTCCTGGGCGACAAAGGTGTAGCCAAAGTCCACGACGGTCGGTGACTGAATGATCGTGGCGCCACGTTCCAGCCATTGGTCGTGCAGGGTGTCCACGGCGGCTTGGTCGGGCAGGGCGAAACCCACTTCGCCGCCGCCGCCCGTGGCTTGGGCCGCCGGTTCCACGGTGTGGCGCGACCACAGGCCCAGCTTTACACCATTATTGAGAATGAACAGGGCAAAGGTCGGGTTCAATTCAACCGGTGCTTTGTCCAGCAGGCGGCTGTAGAAGTTGGCGCTGGTGGCGGGGCTGTCGACATACAGCAGGAAGTAATGAGCAACGGTGTTCATGGGGGCTCCTTGAGAACGGGGGTTGGTTGAGCCCAGTCTATAAGGTGGCTCTGTCAGTTCTTGTCAGGAGCGTGCAAGGGCACTGCGTTTTCGCCGGTGTACAGCTTGATGATGTCGTCGATTTCGCCTGACGTCTTCATCTGCAGCAGGGTGCGCAGGATTTGTTGCACCGGCAGGTCCGGGTCGTTGCGCACGACGCAGCCCAGGCTTTGCTCCTCGACCATGGCAACTTTGTACAGTCGCTGATCCATCGGCAGGTTCTGGTTGAAGCGGTCGACGATCCATTCGTTGGCCACCGCATACTTGAAGCGCCCGGCCACCAGTTTGTGCAGCACCTGCTCTTCGCTGCGGGCGTCGTCGCGCCTCAATTGGCCGTTGGCGAACAGCGGGTCGAGTGTGGAGTAGCGGTAATTGAGCACTGTTCCGATCGACTGCGGCGCCAGCCGGGTCACTTGCACCGGATGGCTGTGAGCGCTGACCAATACGTTGCGCTGGACCAGCAGCGGTAGGCTCCAGATGTAGTCGTCAGACAAATTGTCGAGCCAGGCCTGGGTGACATAACAGCGCACATCGATGTCGCCGTGGGCCATCGCGTTGGCAATGCGTGCGCGGGACAGTACGTGGAACTCGACCGGGCGGCCGACCTGGGTGGCCAGGCTCAACATCAGGTCATACAAAATGCCCTGGGTGGGTCGGCCGTCCTCCACCTGCACCATGGGCATCGCCCAACTGTCGGAAACCGAGAAGCGCAACGGTGCGGGCGCCGCCAGGCAGGCCGTGGTGATTATCCATAAAGCGCCCAGGACTACGCGCATACACTCTCCGGGTTCAGGCCTTTTCATGGCCAATCAGGCAATCTTAGTCAGATTAGGCAAGCGTGCCGGATGCAATTTCCCCCTTGCTCCGCTAGCATTACCGGCTCCGCTTCTCAGTTGCGACGGTTTTCGATGAGTTATCAGGTTCTTGCACGTAAATGGCGCCCGCGCTCGTTCCGCGAAATGGTCGGCCAGACCCATGTGCTCAAGGCTCTGATCAATGCCTTGGACAGCCAACGGCTACACCACGCCTACCTGTTTACCGGTACTCGCGGTGTCGGCAAGACTACCATTGCCCGAATCATTGCCAAATGCCTGAACTGCGAAACGGGTATCACCTCGACGCCCTGCGGCACCTGCTCGGTGTGCCGCGAGATCGACGAAGGGCGTTTCGTCGACCTGATCGAGATCGATGCCGCGAGCCGCACCAAGGTCGAAGACACTCGCGAGTTGCTCGATAACGTGCAGTACGCGCCGAGCCGCGGCCGCTTCAAGGTCTACCTGATCGACGAAGTCCACATGCTCTCCAGCCACTCGTTCAACGCCTTGTTGAAAACCCTGGAAGAGCCGCCGCCCTACGTCAAATTCATCCTGGCCACCACCGATCCGCAGAAACTTCCTGCAACGATTTTGTCGCGGTGCCTGCAGTTTTCCCTTAAAAACATGACCCCGGAGCGTGTGGTCGAGCACTTGACCCACGTGCTGGGTGTCGAGAACGTGCCATTCGAAGACGACGCACTGTGGCTGCTCGGCCGCGCCGCCGATGGTTCGATGCGTGACGCCATGAGCCTCACCGACCAGGCCATCGCCTTTGGTGAAGGCAAGGTCATGGCCGCCGATGTGCGAGCGATGCTCGGCACCCTCGACCACGGCCAGGTATTCGACGTGCTGCACGCGCTGATCGAAGGCGACGCCAAGGCATTGCTCGAAGCTGTGCGCCACTTGTCGGAGCAAGGTCCGGACTGGAACGGCGTGCTCTCGGAAATCCTCAACGTGCTGCACCGCGTCGCCATCGCCCAGGCCCTGCCGGAAGGTGTCGACAACGGTCACGGCGACCGCGACCGCGTGTTGGCCCTGGCCCAGGCGTTGCCGGCCGAAGACGTGCAGTTCTACTACCAGATGGGCCTGATCGGTCGCCGGGACTTGCCCCTCGCACCGGACCCGCGTGGCGGCTTCGAAATGGTCCTGCTGCGCATGCTGGCCTTCCGGCCCGCCGATTCGACAGACGCGCCGAGACAGCCGCTAAAGCCAGTGGGGATCAGCCAGGCCACAGTTGATTCCGCCAAACCCGTGGCTGGCGCAGCGGTGGTCGCGCCAGTGGTTGCTGCACCTGCACCTGCACCGGTTGTGCCGGTGCCTGAGCCTGTGGTTGTCGCGCCTGTGGTCGCGCCTGAGCCGGTGGTCGAGCCAACCCCGGCTCCGGTGGTCGACTTGCCCTGGAATGCCCCGGTGGAGGCTGAGCCCGCCGTGGAGCCCATGCTGGAAACCGCCAGCGAGCAGCCCGAGCTGACGCCGATGCCCACACCGACCCCGGACAGCGTGGTGCCGGACGCGCCGGAGTGGGTCAGCGCGCCCGCCCCCGAGCCGACCGTCGCCCAGGTGGACGCCGCAACGCACGGCATCGACCTCGACGACGAACCGCCGCTGGACGAAGACTACATCGAGCCGGATATCGATTCGGCCTACAGCTACCTGGACGAACTGGCCAGTGAGCACGCTGCCGAGCCGGCCCCCGAACCCGAAGCGGAACCCGCTGCGGCGCCGGCCACCGGCCTGGCCCTGCAATGGCTGGAGCTGTTCCCGAAACTGCCGATTTCCGGCATGACCGGTAGCATCGCCGCCAACTGCACCCTGATCGCCATCGAGGGCGACCACTGGGTGCTGCACCTGGACCCGGCCCACAGCGCCCTGTTCAATGCGACCCAGCAGCGCCGGCTCAACGATGCCCTCAACCAGTACCACGAGCGCACGCTGACCATCGCCATCGAGTTGATCAAGCCCGAGCAGGAAACCCCGGCCCAGGCCGCGACCCGCCGGCGCCTCAATCGCCAGCGCGAGGCCGAGGAGTCGATCCACGGCGACCCGCTCATCCAGCAATTGATGCAACAGTTCGGTGCGGTCGTCCGTCACGATACTATTGAACCTGTCGAAGCCCCGGTGCCCCAGGCGTCATAACACCGGGCTACTTATTGATCCACGTACTTTTGAGGTGATTCCCATGATGAAAGGTGGCATGGCCGGCCTGATGAAGCAGGCGCAGCAGATGCAGGAAAAAATGGCCAAGATGCAGGAAGAGCTGGCCAACGCCGAAGTCACCGGTAAAGCCGGTGGCGATATGGTCAGCGTGGTGATGACCGGTCGTCACGACATCAAGCGCGTGAGCATCGACCCGAGCCTGCTCGAAGGCGTCAGCGATGACGACCGTGAAGTGCTGGAAGATCTGTTCGCCGCGGCCGTCAATGACGCTGTGCGCAAGATCGAAGCCAACAGCCAGGACAAAATGTCCGGTGTGACCGCTGGCATGCAACTGCCTCCGGGCATGAAACTGCCGTTCTGATCGGCCAGTCTTAGCTAGACTGAAATGCCAGGCATCGCGCCTGGCATTTTTTTTGGCTGCTCACCCCTCTGCATTTGCTACCGGGCGGCAACTATGTCGAACCTCGGCGCCTTGGCCAGTGTCTGCACTTAATGCCATTGAATTCGCTCATCGATAAAGGAGTCCCTCGATGCCTCAAGCACCGATTCTTAACCAGCGCATTGTTCTGGTCTCGCGCCCTCACGGCGCGCCAACCCCGGAAAACTTCCGCCTTGAGCGCGTGACGCTGCCGGAACTGGCAGACGGCCAAGTCTTATTGAAGACGCTGTACCTGTCCCTCGACCCCTACATGCGTGGGCGCATGAGTGATGCTCCGTCCTACGCCGCTCCGGTAGAAATCGACGAAGTGATGACGGGTGGCGCTGTCAGCCGTATCGAGCAGTCGCGCAACCCGAAATTTGAAGTGGGCGACCTGGTGGTCGGCTCCACCGGCTGGCAAAGCCACAGCGTTTGCGACGGTCGCAACCTGATACCGGTGCCCAACGGCCTGGCCAGTCCGTCGATGGCATTGGGTGTGCTGGGCATGCCGGGCATGACCGCCTACATGGGCCTGATGGACATCGGTCAGCCCAAAGCCGGGGAAACCCTGGTGGTGGCGGCCGCGTCCGGTGCGGTGGGCTCGGTGGTGGGCCAGGTGGCCAAGCTCAAGGGTTTGCGCGTGGTGGGTGTTGCGGGCGGAGCCGAGAAGTGCCGTTACGTGGTGGACGAACTGGGCTTTGATGCCTGCATTGACCACAAAAGCGAGCACTTCGCCGATGAATTGGCCCATGCCTGTTTCAAGGGCGTGGATATCTACTTTGAAAACGTCGGTGGCAAGGTGTTCGATGCCGTGGTACCGCTGCTCAACCCCAAGGCACGGATTCCGCTGTGCGGGCTGATCGCCAGCTATAACGACCATGAAGCGCCCAGTGGCCCTGATCGACTGCCGGCGCTGCAACGCACCTTGCTGACCAAGCGCGTGCGTATCCAGGGCTTTATCGTGTTCGATGACTACGGCGATCGCCAGCCGGAATTCCTCAGTGCCATGGCGCCGTGGGTACGTGACGGCAAGATCAAGTTCCGCGAAGACGTGGTCGATGGCCTGGAGCAGGCGCCCGAAGCGTTTATCGGTTTGCTCGAAGGACGCAACTTCGGCAAGTTGGTGGTGCGCGTCGCGCAGGATTGAGCATTTGACGCTAATCCGAGGCGCGGGTATAAACCGCGTCTCGTTGTTTTGTCGGACCCTTCGCCCATGAGCTTCAGCCCCCTGATTCGCCAACTGATCGACGCCCTGCGCACTTTGCCCGGTGTCGGCCAGAAAACCGCCCAGCGCATGGCGCTGCAACTGCTGGAGCGTGATCGCAGCGGCGGCACCCGGTTGGCCCAGGCCTTGAGCCAGGCCATGGAAGGCGTTGGCCACTGTCGCCAGTGCCGTACCCTCACCGAGGAAGAACTCTGCCCGCAATGCGCCGACCCGCGCCGCGATGACACGCTGCTGTGCGTGGTGGAAGGGCCGATGGACGTGTACGCGGTGGAACAGACCGGTTATCGCGGGCGCTACTTCGTGCTCAAAGGCCATCTGTCGCCGCTGGACGGTCTGGGGCCGGAAGCCATCGGCATTCCGCAACTGGTGGCGCGGATTGAAGCGCAGGGCACCTTTACCGAGGTGATTCTGGCCACCAACCCAACCGTGGAGGGTGAAGCGACCGCGCATTACATCGCCCAACTGCTGAGCAACAAAGGCCTGGTCACCTCGCGGATCGCCCACGGTGTGCCGCTGGGTGGCGAGCTGGAGTTGGTGGACGGTGGCACCCTGGCGCATTCGTTTGCCGGTCGCAAACCCATCGCGCTTTAAGTCACGCGGCAGGACAAAGTGTGGGAGGGGGCTGTGTGGTGTCGGTGATAATCCTCAGCGCTCGCTCAACGCAAACTGCGTCAGGCAAAACGTCGCAATCCCCATATCTTCCAGGCGTTGCGAGCCACCCAGCTCCGGCAGGTCGATAATCGCCGCCGCTTCAAAAACCTTCGCGCCCATGCGCCGCACCAGGTTCGCAGCAGCGATCAGCGTGCCGCCAGTGGCGATCAGGTCATCGAAGATCAGCACCGAATCGCCCTCACACAGGCTGTCGGCATGCACTTCGAGGAAGGCTTCGCCGTATTCGGTCTGGTAACCCTCGGCCAACACGTCGGCCGGCAGCTTGCCCTGTTTGCGGAACAGGATCAGCGGTTTGTTCAATTGGTAGGCGATGATCGAGCCGATCAGGAAACCCCGGGCATCCATCGCACCGATATGGCTGAAATCGGCTTCGACGTAGCGGTGGACGAAGGTGTCGGCCACCAGGCGCAGGGCCTTGGGCGACTGGAACAGCGGCGTGATGTCGCGAAAGATCACCCCGGGCTTGGGGAAGTCGATGACAGGGCGGATCAGGGATTTGATGTCGAACGAATCGAAGGTCATCGTCGCAGAGTCCTGGGGCGGAAAACGGACTCGAAGTATACCTTGCGGCCTTGCCGATTGGCGCGGCCGCAAGTGTCTGGATCAGCCCTCCAGGGAGCCGCCCGCCAACGCGCACAGTTGGATCGGGTCGAGGATATGCACTTCCTTGCCTTCGGCGGCAAGCAGCTCGTTCTGCTGGAAACGGGTAAAGACCCGGGACACGGTTTCTACCGCCAGGCCCAGGTAATTGCCGATTTCATTGCGCGACATGCTCAGGCGGAACTGGTTGGCCGAGAAACCACGGGCACGGAATCGCGCTGACAGGTTGACCAGGAAGGTGGCGATACGCTCGTCGGCGGTTTTCTTCGACAACAGCAGCATCATTTGCTGGTCGTCCCGGATCTCGCGGCTCATGACACGCATCAGTTGGCGGCGCAGCTGCGGCAATTGCAGGGCCAGTTCGTCCAGGCGTTCGAAAGGAATTTCGCACACCGATGTGGTCTCCAGTGCCTGAGCCGACACCGGATGAATCTCGGTGTCCATCCCCGACAGCCCGACCAGCTCGCTCGGCAGGTGGAAGCCGGTGATCTGCTCTTCGCCGCTGTCGCTCAGGCTGAAGGTCTTCAATGCACCCGAACGTACTGCATAGACAGAATCGAACTTGTCGCCCTGGCGATATAGAAACTCGCCTTTTTTCAGTGGGCGCCCGCGTTTAACGATTTCGTCCAGCGCATCCATGTCTTCCAGATTCAATGAAAGTGGTAAGCAGAGGGGCGCCAGGCTGCAATCCTTGCAATGGGCCTGGCTGTTAGCGCGCAGCTTAACGGGCTCGGACATTTCTTAAATCCTTGTGGGAAAACACACATAAGACATAAGGGTAACGCACTGTGGGTAGAAGAGGCCAGCATGGACGAAAAACCGATGCCGGGATAAAGATTATTGTATCGATGCCGATACAAGTCAGTGTCCCTTAGAGCCTGGAGGCTCACATCATGCTTTCCATCGGTGAAAACTCTGCTGCCAAGCTGCCGGTTCCGGCGGTTCGCGAGCCCAAAGACCTAGTGGCGGAGGCTAAAGAAGCCGAGGCAGCCAAAGCACTTGAGGACGCCACATCAGCGCCGCAGAGTCCGGCCAAGGCGGTCGAGGGCGTGACCGTGACTATTTCCGGCGCGGCATTGAAGGCTGCGGGTGCCGCGAAGAAAGCCAACAGCGATATCGAAGAGAGTGGCCTGCCGGATAACATTCAGCAGACGCTGAAAATGATCCGTCAGATCAAAGAGCAGATCGCCAAGAAACAGGCCGAGCTGGCCGCCGTGATGGCGGACACGAACCTGACGCCTGACCAGGCGCGGGTCAAGGCCAGCAACCTGCAGGCCTCACTCAGCGCACTGCAGGCGAGCCTGGTGACCGCACAAGCCTCACTGGCCAAAGCCATGAAAGGCCTGAGCGGCGAAGACGCCATGAAGGCGGCTTCCCTGGCGATGGCGTAGCGCCTTTAGATCACCCGCGAAAAGCGCTGCCGGTTCTGATGCTCCAGATAGGCATCGAACACCATGCACACCGAGCGCACCAGCAGCCGTCCGGCGGGGAGGACGCGAATGCCTTGTGCGTCGAGTTCGATCAGGCCGTCTTCGGCCATCGTCTCAAGTTGTGACCAAATCTCGTCGAAATAGCCGCGAAAATCGATATTGAACGCCTGTTCGATCTGCTCGAAGGTCAGGCTGAAATTGCAGATCAATTGCTGAATCACTTCCCGCCGCAACCGATCGTCCGTGGTGCAGACCAGGCCGCGGTTGGTCGCCAGTTGCGCATCGGCCAGGGCGTGCTGGTAGCTATTGATGTCGCTGGTGTTCTGGCAATACAGATCGCCGATCTGGCTGATGGCCGAGACCCCGAGCCCGATCAGGTCGCAATGACCGTGGGTGGTATAGCCCTGGAAGTTGCGTTGCAGGGTGCCTTCTTCCTGGGCGATGGCCAATTCGTCGTCCGGTAGCGCGAAGTGGTCCATGCCGATATAGCGGTAGCCAGCGTTGGTCAGCTGTTCGATGGTGGTTTGCAGCATCAGCAGTTTTGCCGCCGGGGACGGCAGGTCATCGGCGTTGATCCGCCGCTGAGGCATGAAACGTTCCGGCAAATGCGCATAGTTGAACACTGACAGGCGATCCGGTTGCAGCTTGATCACCTCTTCCACGGTGCGCGCGAAGTTGATCGGGGTTTGCTTGGGCAGGCCGTAGATCAGGTCGATGTTGATCGAGCGGTACTGCAGGGTGCGCGCCGCATCGATCACGGCGCGGGTCTCTTCCAGGCTTTGCAGGCGGTTAACCGCGCGTTGCACTTCCGGGTCGAGGTCTTGCAGGCCGATACTGACGCGGTTGAAGCCCAACTCGCGCAGCAGCCCCATGGTTGCCCAGTCGGCTTCGCGCGGGTCGATTTCGATGCTGTAGTCGCCGGAATCATCATCGAGCAGGTTGAAATGCTTACGCAGGGAGGTCATCACCTGGCGCAACTCGTCATGGCTGAGAAAGGTCGGGGTGCCGCCGCCGAAATGCAGCTGTTCCACGGTCTGTTTCGGGTCGAGGTGGCAGGCGATCAGTTGGATCTCCTGTTCCAGGCGCTGCAGGTAGGGCTGGGCGCGGCCGCGGTCCTTGGTGATGACTTTGTTGCAGGCGCAGTAGTAGCAGATGTTTGCGCAGAACGGCACGTGTACATACAGCGACAATGGCCGTGCAGCCTTGCGGCTGTCGCGCAGGGCATGGAGCAGGTCGAAGGAACCGACCTGGCTGTCGAATTGCACGGCGGTGGGGTAGGACGTGTAGCGTGGCCCCGCCAAGTCGTAGCGATGAATCAGATTGCTGTCCCAACGAATGGCGTCGAGCATGCGGGCGTTCCCCCGGATAGACTAATTGGTCGAGTCTAGGGGCGTGGCGGATATGGCATCTTGATTTGCATCAACGGGGAGCGGCGCTATGCCACATGGCCTTTTAGTGGCCCATTAGCCAGTGCTGATGGGGGCCGGGCAAGGTCCAAATCCCGAACAGCATCACCAGCACGCCGCCGGCCATGCGTACACTGCGCTTGCGCAATAGTGCCGTGACGCGTTCGGCGGCCAGCCCGGTCGCCAGCAGCACTGGCCAGGTGCCCAGGCCGAACGCCAGCATCAGCACCGCACTGTCCAGCGCATTGCCTTGGCTGGCGGCCCACAGCAGGGTGCTGTAGACCAACCCGCACGGCAACCAGCCCCACAGCGCGCCCAACAGCAGGGCGCGGGGCAGGCTGGATACCGGCAGCAAACGGTTAGCGAACGGCTGGATGTGCCGCCACAGGCCGCGACCGAGGCTTTCGATGCGGGTGAGGCCGCTCCACCAGCCGGCCAGGTACAGGCCCATGCTGATCAGCAGCAGGCCGGCCAGCACGCGCATGAACATCGCCGCCGGGCTGTTGGCCACGGCCCAGCCGGCCAGGCCGATCAGCAGGCCGGCGGTGGCATAGCTGAGGATACGCCCCAGGTTGTACGCGAGCAGCAGGCGGAACCTGCGGCTGCGTTGCTCTTTGGGGATCGCCAGGGTCAGCGCGCCCATCAGGCCGCCGCACATGCCCAGGCAATGGCCGCCACCCAGCAGGCCAAGGATCAGCGCGGAGACCAGCAGCGGCGCCAAATCAAGCATGGGGCGGATCTTTGGGGTCGGCGGGGGGCTCGGGGTTATTGGCCTCGTCGATGGCGGCCAGGTGGTTTGGGTCCTGATCGTCGAACAGCACGCTGTGGGCCGGGCCATCGAGGTCGTCGTACTGGCCGCTGTCCACTGCCCAGAAGAAGATATAGATGGCGATGGCCACAATCAGCAGCGCCGCTGGAATCATTATGTATAAAGCTGGCATCTGCACTCCATGCCCGCGTGGCTCAAGCCGGTAGCGGACGGGTTACTGAAGGGGCGCCGACGGCCGGCGCGCTCGGCAGGCGAGTCAGGCGCAGGGCGTTGAGCACCACGGTCAACGAACTGAGGGACATGCCGACCGCCGCCCAGATCGGCGTGATCCAACCGAGGGCCGCAAACGGCAGCATAAGGCCATTGTACAGCCCAGCCCACAGCAGGTTCTCCGTGATGACCCGACGGGTGCGTCGCGCCAGGGTAAACGCTTGTACCAGGGCGTCCAGGCGGTTGGACAGCAACACCGCATCCGCGCTGGTTTTTGCCAGGTCGGTGGCCGAGCCCATGGCCACGCTGATATCGGCAGCGGCCAGCACCGGCACATCGTTCACCCCGTCGCCGAGCATCAGCACTTTGCGCCCTTCTTTGTGCAATTGTTGCAGTACTTGTAGCTTGTCATCGGGGCGCAGGCCGCCGTGGGCTTCGTCGATGCCCAGTTCGGCGGCGACGCTGGCGACCATCGGTGAACTGTCGCCCGACAGCAGCAGCGTGCGCCAGCCGCGCGCCTTGCAGGCCGCGAGCAGGGCAGGGGCGTCGCTGCGCAGGCGGTCATCCAAAACGAACCAGGCGAGGGCGCCGTCACGGTCGCCTAACAGCAGCCATTGCCCGGCTTCATCCGGCGCGGCAGGGATCGGGCAACCGCTGAGTTCGCACACATAGCCAGGCTGGCCGATGCGCAGTTGGCGCTCGCCCACCCAGCCTTCCAGACCGAGGCCGGGGGAACTGAGCACTTCGTCGGCGGCCAGGGGCGCGCGGCCGAAGGCGCGGGCGATCGGGTGTTCGGAGCGATTCTCCAGGGCGGCGGCGAGGCCCAGGCACTGGTCGCTGTTCAACGCGCCCAGGGGGCGGATCGCACGCAGCGCCAGGCGCCCCTCGGTGAGGGTGCCGGTCTTGTCGAAAATCACCGTGTCGATCTGGTTCAGGCCTTCCAGCACATGGCCACGGGTCAGCAGCAGACCGAGTTTGTGCAGGGTGCCGGTGGCGGCGGTCAGGGCGGTCGGCGTGGCCAGCGAGAGCGCGCATGGACAGGTCGCCACGAGCATTGCCAGGACGATCCAGAACGCCCGCGATGCGTCCAACTGCCACCACAGCAGGCCGATCAGCACGGCGGCGATCAGCGAGCACAGCAGGAACCACTGCGCGGCGCGATCGGCGATTTGTGCCAGGCGCGGTTTTTCCGCCTGGGCCCGCTCCAGCAGGCGCACGATGGCGGACAGGCGCGTGTCATGGCCCAAGGCGCGGACTTCGACGGTCAGCGCGCCCTCGACGTTGAGGGTGCCGGCCGTTACCGCATCGCCGACTTGACGCGGTTGCGGCAGGTATTCGCCGGTGAGCAGGGATTCATCGATGCTGGACTGGCCGTCGAGGATCACCCCGTCCGCCGGCAGCACGGCGCCGGGATGCACCAGCACGCGGTCGCCCAGGGCCAGTTCGGGGAGCAGGATGCGTTCGCTCTGACCTTCAGCATTCAAGCGCAGGCACGAGGCGGGCAGCAGGTTGACCAACTGCGCGGTCGCGGCGGCCGTGCGTTCGCGGGCACGCCGCTCCAGGTAGCGGCCGGCCAGCAGGAACAGCGCGAACATGCCCACCGCGTCGAAATACAGTTCACCCACGCCGGTGATCGCGGTCCAGATCCCGGCCAGGTAAGCCCCGCCAATGGCCAGGGAGACCGACACGTCCATGGTCAGGTGGCGGGTGCGCAGGTCGCGCATGGCACCCTTGAAAAACGGCGCACAGCTGTAGAACACGATGGGCGTGGTCAGAAACATCGCGACCCAACGCAGGATGACATGCAGCTCCGGGCTCAGGTCGATATTGAATTCCGGCCAGGTGGCCATGGTCGCCATCATCGCCTGGAACCACAGCAAGCCGGCAACGCCGAGTTGGCGCAAGGCCAGGCGGTTTTCGCCGGCCAATTGCTCGGCGGCGCGGTCTGCCTGATAGGGGTGGGCGGCGTAGCCGATGTGGCGCAGCTCACTGAGCAGTTGGCTCAACGGCAGTTGCCCGTCGGCCCAGCGCACTTGCAGGCGATGGTTGGACAGGTTCAGGCGCGCCTCGGCCACGGCGGGCAGGCTGCGCAGGTGTTTTTCGATCAGCCAGCCACAGGCTGCGCAGCTGATGCCTTCCATCAGCAGCGTGGCTTCGGCCAGTTCGCCGTCGTGGCGCACGAAGGGTTTTTGTACGTCGGCGCGGTCATACAGCGCCAATTCGTCCACCAGTTGCACCGGCAACGCCTCGGGGTTGGCCGAGGCTTCGCTGCGGTGCTGGTAATAGCTTTCCAACCCGCCCGCCACGATTGCTTCGGCTACTGCCTGGCAGCCCGGGCAGCAGAGTTCGCGGCGCTCGCCGAGGATCACGGCGGTGAAGCGGCTACCGGGTGGAACGGGCAGGGCGCAGTGGTAACAGGGGGTTGGGGTGGTCATGGCGTTAGATCTTTGGTGGCGGGTAGGGCCTCATCGCGGGCAAGCCCGCTCCCACAGTGGATCGCGGTGTCCATATGGGAGCGGGCTTGCCCGCGATGCGCGAAGCGCAGCCTGTTTACTTCTTCAGGTCTTCAGCACCCTGCAGCGGTTCATCCCCCAGCAGCAAGTCCTTGTCGTGGTTGACCTGTTCTTCTTCGAACAAGCGCCAGGTCCTGTCGCCTTCCACACCGAGCAGTTCGACGAAGCGCCGGCCTTCGACCTTGTCGGTGACCTGGCCGATGTAGCGACCGGGTTCGCTGTCGCTGCGGGCCAGGTTGATCTTGCGGTCTTTCTCCGGCTGGGTCGGCGAAATCAGGTTCAGTTGCAGGCTCGTCGGGTTGCTGTAGCCGGTGAGGTGCAGTTCGACTTCGCCGGTCAGCTCATCCAGATGCACCTTGGCGCGCAGTTGCAGGGTCTGGGCCAGGCGTTCGCGGTCCAGGGAGCGATTGATGCCTTTGCCAGCCTCGTAATAGTTGTCGTTGACCAGGTTGTCCGGGTTGTTCACTGCAATGGTCACCATGGACAAGGTCAAGGTCACCGAGCAGGCCAGGATTGCGATGATGATCCAGGGCCAGAGGTGCTTGTACCAGGGACTTGCGGCAGTGGTTACGGGCATTGTTCTGCTCTCTCGTTAACGAACTTGTGGGCCGATGAATCGGCTCTTGGCTTCAATATGAATGCTGGTGTCATCGGCATCCTTGAGGATAAACATCACCTCGTTGGTGCTCGATGGCAGTTGTTCCGGCGCGCTCGACAGTTCTACCGGCATGCTGACGATGTCGCCGGCAGCCACCTTGATTTCGCGGCGGCCTTGCAGCTTGAGGTCCGGCAGGCCGGCAGCGTCAAGCACGTAGGTATGGTCGCGCTGATCCTTGTTCATGATCTTCAGGCTGTAGACGTTTTCGATCCGCCCTTCGGCGTTTTCGCGGTACAGCACGCGGTCTTTGCTGACGTCGAAACCCACCAGCGAACGCATGAAGAATGCCGTGGCCAACAGGCTCATCATTGCCAGCAACACCAGCGCATAGCCGATCAGGCGCGGACGCAGCTTGTGGGTTTTCTGCCCGGACAGGTTGTGTTCGGTGGTGTAGCTGATCAGGCCGCGCGGGTAGTCCATCTTGTCCATGATGTTGTCGCAGGCGTCGATGCACGCGGCACAGCCGATGCACTCGATTTGCAGGCCATCACGGATGTCGATGCCGGTCGGGCACACCTGTACGCACATCGTACACTCGATGCAATCGCCCAGGCCTTGGGCCTTGTAGTCGCTGCCTTTTTTGCGCGGGCCACGGACTTCGCCGCGACGCGGGTCGTAGGAGACGATCAGGGTGTCTTTGTCGAACATCACGCTTTGGAAGCGCGCGTAGGGGCACATGTAGATGCACACCTGTTCGCGCAGCCAGCCGGCGTTGCCGTAGGTGGCGAGGGTGAAGAAGCCGACCCAGAAATACGACCAGCCATCGGCCTGGCCGGTAAAGAAGTCAAACACCAGTTCGCGGATCGGTGAGAAGTAACCGACGAAGGTCATGCCGGTGACAAAGCCGATCAGCAGCCACAGCGTGTGCTTGCTGAATTTGCGCAGGAACTTGTTGGCCCCCATCGGCGCCTTGTCCAGCTTGATACGCTGGTTACGGTCGCCTTCGGTGACTTTTTCGCACCACATGAAGATCCACGTCCACACGCTTTGCGGGCAGGTATACCCGCACCAGATGCGTCCGGCGTACACCGTGATGAAGAACAGGCCAAAGGCCGCGACGATCAGGATGCCCGAGAGGAGGATGAAGTCCTGGGGCCAGAAGGTTGCACCGAAGATAAAGAACTTACGTTCCGGCAGGTTCCACCATACGGCCTGGTGGCCACCCCAGTTCAGCCACACCGTGCCGAAGTAGAGCAGGAACAGGCCGGCGCCGCCAAGCATGCGCAGGTTGCGGAACAGGCCCGTGAAGGCGCGGGTGTAGATTTTCTCTCGCGACGCGTAGAGGTCGACACCGTTGTTGGAGTTTTTGGCAGGTGGAGTAACGTCTTGTACCGGTATTTGGTTGCTCATCATTGCATCCCACGGCGGTGGAGATTTGCCTCGGCCAGTACGTGCCGGTCGGGGTCAAATGAAGGGTCTTGCAGTGGCGTAATGATACGCCCCCGATGACGCGCAAAGGGTGCGACCTTTGGTCGCGTTGGGGGAAATCAATTGATGGTGTAGGTGACGTGGATCAATTGACTTGTGAAGTATGGACGGTTTTTGCGGGCTCAGTCTTCAAAACACTGACGATCCAGTGTGGGAGGGGGCTTGCTCCCACATTGAACCTTCGGTGTTTTCAGAATATGTGCAACAAAAAAAGGCCCATCATTTTTCAATGAATGGGCCTTTTGGTTGCTGCTCAGACTTACTGCTCTTGAGCCTTTTTATCCCCATGGGACAAGCTGTAAACATACGCCGCGAGCAAGTGCACCTTGTCGTTCCCTTGCAGTTGTTCCTGCGCAGGCATCTGGCCCTGGCGGCCGTAGCGAATGGTCTGCTGCAGTTGGGCGAAACTTGAACCGTAGATGAACGCACCCGGGTGAGTCAGGTCAGGTGCGCCCATGGCAGGCGTGCCTTTACCGGCCGGGCCGTGGCAGGCGACGCAGTTGGCGGCGAAGAGTTTCCCGCCGTTGGCCACGTCGGCCTTGGCGCCTTCCGGCAGCTTGCGGCCGTCAAGGTTGGTCACCACGAAGCCCGCCACGTCGGCCACGCCTTGTTCGCCGATGACTTCGGCCCAGGCCGGCATCACCGCGTGGCGGCCTTTCATGATGGTTTCCTTGATGGTGGCGGGCTCGCCGCCCCAGCGCCAGTCGGCGTCGGTCAGGTTGGGGAAGCCGTAGGCACCCTTGGCGTCGGAACCGTGGCACACCGAGCAGTTGGAGGCAAACAGACGGCCCCCCATCTTCAGGGCTTGCGGGTCTTTGGCGACGTCTTCAATCGGCATTGCGGCGAATTTGGCGAAGATCGGCCCGAACTTGGCGTCCGACTTGGCCATTTCCTTTTCCCACTCATGCACGCCGGTCCAGCCGGTCTGGCCGTTGGCGAAGGCGGTCTGCTTGTCGTTGTCGAGGTAGTTGTAGCCCGGCAGCAGGCCTTTCCAATTGCCCAGGCCGGGGTACAGCACCAGGTAGCCCAGGGCGAAGACGATGGTGCCGACGAACAGCATGAACCACCATTTCGGCAGCGGGTTGTCGTACTCCTCGATACCGTCGAACGAGTGGCCGACGGTCTCGTCCGTTTGCTCGGCGCGCTGGCCCTTGCGGGTCGACAGCAGCAGCCAGGTCAGGGCGAAAATGGTACCCAGACTGAGGACTGTGACGTACAGACTCCAGAACGTAGTCATTCTTTGTTACTCCTAGAAGCTTGCTCGACGTGCTTGATGGCTTCGGGGTCATCCGCAAAGGGCAGCATGGTTGCGTCGTCAAACTCCGACTTGCGCTTGGGGCTGAACACCCACAATGCCAGGCCGATAAAGGCCACCATCACCACAACGGTGCCCAGGCCACGAATCATCCCGATATCCATGAAGAATCACCGTTTGCTTTTGATGATGGTGCCAAGGCCTTGCAGGTAGGCCACCAATGCGTCCATTTCGGTCTTGCCCTTCACGGCTGCGGATGCACCGGCGATGTCTTCGTCGGTGTAGGGCACGCCCAGGGTGCGCAAGACTTCCATTTTCTTCGCGGTGTCCTTGCCGTCGAGCTTGTTTTCCACGAGGAACGGGTACGCCGGCATTTTCGATTCCGGCACCACGTTGCGCGGGTTGTACAAGTGCGCGCGTTGCCAGTCATCGGAGTAACGCCCGCCCACACGGGCCAGGTCCGGCCCGGTGCGCTTGGAACCCCACAGGAACGGGTGGTCCCACACGCTTTCACCGGCCACCGAGTAGTGGCCATAACGTTCGGTTTCGGCGCGGAACGGGCGGATCATCTGCGAGTGGCAGCCGACACAGCCGTTGGCGATGTAGATGTCGCGGCCTTCCAGTTCAAGGGCGGTACGCGGCTTCATGCCTTCGACCGGCTTATTGGTCACGTCCTGGAAGAACAGCGGAACGATCTGGGTCAGGCCGCCGATACTCACGGCGATAACCATGAAGAAGGCCAGTAGGCCGATATTCTTCTCGATTACTTCATGCTTCATCAGTGGGCTCCCACAACGGCGATCTTGGCGGCGGCTTCGGCTTCTGCAGGGTCGGAGGCGCGCACGGTGCGCCAGACGTTGTAGGCCATGAACAGCATGCCGGAGGCAAAGAACGCGCCGCCCAGGGCACGGACGATGTAGCCCGGGTGGCTGGCTTGCAGCGCTTCGACGAAGGAGTAGGTGAGGGTGCCGTCATCGTTGATCGCACGCCACATCAGGCCTTGGGTAATGCCGTTGACCCACATCGAGGCGATGTAGAGCACGGTGCCGATGGTGGCCAGCCAGAAGTGCGTGTTGATCAACCCGACGCTGTGCATCTGCGCACGCCCGAAGATTTTCGGGATCATGTGGTACAGCGCGCCGATGGAGATCATCGCTACCCAGCCGAGAGCGCCGGCGTGTACGTGGCCGATGGTCCAGTCGGTGTAGTGGGACAGGGAGTTGACGGTCTTGATCGCCATCATCGGCCCTTCGAAGGTCGACATGCCGTAGAACGCCAGGGACACGACCAGGAAGCGCAGGATCGGGTCGGTGCGCAGCTTATGCCAGGCGCCCGACAGGGTCATCATGCCGTTGATCATGCCGCCCCAGCTCGGGGCCAGCAGGATGATCGACATCGCCATGCCCAACGACTGTGCCCAGTCCGGCAGCGCGGTGTAGTGCAGGTGGTGCGGACCGGCCCAGATGTACAGGGTGATCAACGCCCAGAAGTGCACGATGGACAGGCGATAAGAGTAGATGGGACGTTCGGCCTGTTTCGGCACGAAGTAGTACATCATCCCCAGGAAACCGGTGGTGAGGAAGAACCCTACGGCGTTGTGGCCGTACCACCACTGGATCATCGCGTCCGTCGCCCCGGCGTAGGCCGAATAGGACTTGAACAGGCTGACCGGCAGCGACGCATGGTTGACGATGTGCAGCATCGCCGTCACCAGGATGAAGGCACCGTAGAACCAGTTACCCACGTAGATGTGCTTGGTCTTGCGCTTGGTGATGGTGCCGAAGAACACCACCGCGTAGGTCACCCAGACAATCGCGAGCAAAATGGCGATGGGCCATTCCAGCTCGGCGTATTCCTTGGTGGTGGTGTAGCCCAGCGGCAACGAGATACCGGCCCCGACGATCACGGCTTGCCATCCCCAGAAGGTGAAGGCGGCGAGGCTGTCGGAGATCAGTCGCGTCTGGCAGGTTCGCTGCACGACATAGTAGGAGGTGGCAAACAGTGCACATCCGCCGAAGGCGAAAATCACCAGGTTAGTGTGCAGCGGGCGTAGGCGGCCAAAGGTCGTCCATGGCAGGCCGAAATTCAATTCCGGCCAAACCAGTTGCGAGGCGATGAAGACCCCGAGCCCCATGCCAAGGATCCCCCAGACCACCGTCATGATGGCGAACTGGCGGACTACCTTATAGTTATAAGCAGTCGGACTGATTGCTGTGCTCATTCTAAGGTTCCACGGTTTAGGTTTTTTTATAGATAAAAATCGGTCGCAAGTATGTAGAAACCGAGGTGCCATTGCAACGCAAGGGTGACCTGTGTCAATACGTTCCACGCCAGATTCTGCGCCCTTTCCATGTTTGATGTAAGGACAAAATCAGAAATCAAAAGCTGATCGATCGGACAGGAATTTTTTCGGGGCACGCCGGCGGATGACTGGCTGTGTGTCAGCACGCGGCAGAGGTGATGAGTGGTCAGTAGCGCGACAGCCGGTCACTGCCTGCCTTTGCGCCTGTCATCCCTGCAGAAGCGTTCAACCCATTGAGTGCAAGTCGACCGTCGACCGGTCCGTACCGATCCACTGTGCAGACAAGCGTAGACCCGAATGGCAGGAGGGGAAAGCAGTGCTTTGGAAGGGTGCGACACTTGGTCGCGTAGAAGGGTAGAGCTACCGCCCCTGGATCAGGGGCGGCAGTTCAGGGGTGAAGCGTTACTGTGCCTGGCGTTGCGGCGTTGCGCCGTCAGCGTTGTGGGACAGGCTGTAAACATAAGCGGCCAGCAGGTGAACCTTGTCATTGCCTTGCAGCACTTCCTGCGCCGGCATCTGGCCTTGGCGGCCGTGGCGAATGGTTTGCTGCAACTGCGCCAGGCTGGTGCCGTAGATAAAGCCGCTTGGCGCGGTCAGGTTTGGCGCGCCCATGGCTTCGACACCGTGGCCTTGCGGGCCGTGGCAGGCCACGCAGGTGGTGTTGAACGTGGCTTGGCCGGCGACCAGGTCGGCGCCGCTGTCGGCTGGCAGTGGCAGCTTGGCCAGGTCGTGACGCACATAGGCCGCGACGTTTTTCACACCGTCCTCGCCCAGCACTTCACCCCAGGCCGGCATTGCCGCATGGCGACCGCCCATGATGGTGGTCTTGATCGCGTCGGCGGAACCGCCCCAGCGCCAGTTATTGTCCGCCAGGTTCGGGAAGCCATACGCGCCCTTGGCATCCGAGCCGTGGCACACCGCGCAGTTGGAGGCAAACAGGCGACCGCCCATTTTCAGCGCTTGCGGGTCTTTGGCGACTTCTTCCACCGGCATGGCCGAGAATTTGGCGAAGATCGGCCCGAACTTGGTGTCGGCCTTGGCCATTTCCTTGTCCCATTCCTTGGCCGAGGTCCAGCCGCCTTCATAGCCCGGCAGTACGCCTTTCCAGTTGCCCAGGCCCGGGTAGAGGATCAAGTAGCCGACGGCAAACACCAGCGTGCCGGCGAACAGCATGAACCACCACTGGGGCAGCGGGTTGTCGTATTCCTCAATGCCGTCGAAGGCGTGGCCCATGGTCTGGTCGACACTGCCCTTGGTCTCGCCCTTGCGGGTGCCGAACAACAGCCAGGTCAGGCCGATCAGGCTGCCGAGGGTCAGTACGCAGATCCATGTACTCCAGAAGGTAGTCATGGCCGATTGCTCCTTGTTGCAGGCGCTTCTTGAGCGTCGGATGGGGTGGCGGTGGGTTCGTCGGCAAACGGCAGCAGGCGTGCCTGCTCGAATTCTTCATTGCGTCGGTTGTTGAATACCCACAGCGAGAGGCCGATAAAGGCGATGGCGACGACTAGCGTGCCGAGGCCGCGGATGGTGCCCGCATCGAATTCAAATCCCATGGCTCACCTCTTGCTCTTGATGGCGGTGCCGAGGACTTGCAGGTACGAAACCAGCGCGTCGATCTCGGTCTTGCCCTTGAGGCTGGCCACTGCACCGTTGATGTCGTCGTCGGTGTAAGGCACGCCGAGGGTACGCATCACTTTGAGCTTGGTCTCGGTATGGCTGCTGTCGACCGGCGCCGTCACCAGCCATGGGTAAGCCGGCATTTTCGACTCAGGCACCACGTTGCGCGGGTTGTACAAGTGCGCGCGGTGCCAGTCGTCCGAGTAGCGTGCGCCGACGCGAGCCAGGTCTGGCCCGGTACGCTTGGAGCCCCACAGGAACGGATGGTCCCAGACGCTTTCGCCCGCTACCGAGTAGTGGCCGTAGCGCTCGGTCTCGGCGCGGAACGGACGGATCATCTGCGAGTGGCACTGTACGCAGCCTTCGCGGATGTAGATGTCGCGGCCTTCCAGTTGCAGCGCGGTGTAGGGCTTCATGCCTTCCACCGGTTTGTTGGTCACGTCCTGGAAGAACAGCGGGACGATCTGGGTCAGGCCGCCGATGCTCACGGCAAGCACCATCAGCAGCATCAGCAGGCCGACGTTCTTTTCAATCGTTTCGTGTTTCATCACTGACTCCTCAGGCCATCTGCGTGGCAGGGGTGGCTTCGACAGGTTGTGCCGAGCGCACGGTGCGCCATGTGTTGTAAGCCATCAGCAACATGCCGCTGAGGAACACCGCACCGCCTACCAGTCGCACGACGTAGCCCGGGTGGCTGGCTTGCAGCGCTTCGACGAAGGAGTAGGTGAGGGTGCCGTCGTCGTTGATCGCACGCCACATCAGGCCCTGGGCGATACCGTTGACCCACATCGAGGCGATGTAGAGCACGGTGCCGATGGTGGCCAGCCAGAAGTGCGCGTTGATCAGGCCGACGCTGTACATCCGCTCGCGACCGAAGACTTTCGGGATCATGTGGTACAGCGCGCCGATGGAAATCATCGCTACCCAGCCGAGAGCGCCGGCGTGTACGTGGCCGATGGTCCAGTCGGTGTAGTGGGACAGCGAGTTGACGGTCTTGATGGCCATCATCGGCCCTTCGAACGTCGACATGCCGTAGAACGCCAGCGAGACGACCAGGAAGCGCAGGATCGGGTCGCTGCGCAACTTATGCCAGGCACCCGAGAGGGTCATCATGCCGTTGATCATGCCGCCCCAGCTTGGCGCCAGCAGCACCAGGGACATCACCATGCCCAACGACTGTGCCCAGTCTGGCAGAGCGGTGTAGTGCAGGTGGTGCGGACCGGCCCAGATGTACAGGGTGATCAGTGCCCAGAAGTGGACGATCGACAGGCGATAGGAATACACCGGACGTTCGGCTTGCTTGGGTACGAAGTAGTACATCATCCCCAGGAAGCCGGCAGTCAGGAAGAAGCCTACTGCGTTATGCCCATACCACCACTGCACCATGGCATCCGTCGCACCGCCGTACAGCGAGTAGGACTTGGTCAGGCTGACCGGGATTTCCATGTTGTTGACGATATGCAAGATGGCCACGGTGATGATGAATGCACCGAAGAACCAGTTGCCGACATAGATGTGCTTGGTGTTGCGCTTGGCCACAGTGCCGAAAAACACGATGGCATAAGCCACCCAGACAATCGTGATCAGGATGTCGATCGGCCATTCCAGCTCGGCGTATTCCTTGGAGCTGGTGTAACCCAGCGGCAAGGTGATCGCTGCCAGGACAATGACCAGTTGCCAGCCCCAAAAGCAGAACTGAGCGACTTTTGGTGCGAACAGCTGGGTCTGGCAGGTGCGCTGCACCGAGTAGAAGGAGCTGGCAAACAGCGCACAACCCCCGAAGGCGAAGATCACCGCGTTGGTGTGCAGCGGGCGCAAGCGGCCGAAGCTGGTCCAAGGCAAGTCAAAGTTGAGTGCAGGCCACACCAATTGGGCTGCGAGAAAAACCCCGAGCCCCATGCCGACGATGCCCCACACCACCGTCATAATCGCGAATTGGCGGACCACCTTGTAGTTATAGGCGGTACTTAAAGTAGTGTTCATGGTTCCCCATCCACGGTTCAACCCAAGCAGATGCGACACTTGGGCTGGAGTTATAGGCAGACTAAAAAGCGAGGTAAGCATGGGCAAAGAGCACAAGGCCAGTATTGACGGGGATCAATGGGCACGGTGTGTGCAGGAACATGGCTGGCGATGGGATGTTGCCTCGGGCGCTCCAACGCATACGCCGGTGACGTTGATCCTGGCCCACGGCGCCGGCGCGCCGATGGACTCATCCTTCATGGACGACATGGCTGCGCGCCTTGCCGTGCAGGGGGTGAGCGTCTTGCGTTTCGAGTTTCCCTACATGGCCCAGCGCCGCGTGGACGGGGGCAAGCGCCCGCCCAACCCGGCGCCGAAACTGCTGCAGAGCTGGCGCGAGGTCTATACCGAGGTGCGACGCCATGTCGCTGGGAAACTGGCCATTGGTGGCAAGTCCATGGGCGGGCGCATGGCCAGTTTGCTCGCCGATGAATTGGGTGCCGATGGGCTGGTGTGCCTGGGCTATCCGTTCTATGCGGTGGGCAAGCCGGAAAAGCCGCGAGTCGCGCATTTGGCCGGGTTGAAGACGCCGACATTGATTGTGCAGGGCGAGCGCGATGCGTTGGGCAATCGAGCGGCGGTGCAGGGGTATGACTTGTCGCCGAGCATCGAGGTGATGTGGCTGGCGGCGGGGGATCATGATTTGAAGCCGTTGAAGGCGTCGGGGTGCAGTCATGAGCAGCATTTGGAGGCTGCGGCAGTGCAAGTGGCTCGGTTTCTCGGCGCCTGTTAGGGCCCTATCGGGGGCAAGTCGAATCGTCGCACCGCCCCTCCCACATTCGACTGCATTCCAAGGGGTGTATGCGGTTAAATGTGGGAGGGGGCTTGCCCCCGATAACGGTTTAACGGTTAAAACGCTCTACCAGCGAATACTGGGTATTGGCGGTAACAGTAAGCTCTTCACTCAACTGCGCCGAGTTCAACGCCTGTTCCGACGTCTGATCGGCCAGCAGCGCGATGGTGCTGATATTGCGGCTGATCTCTTCGGCAACCGAGCTTTGCTCTTCCGTGGCGGCGGCGATTTGGGTGGTCATGTCGGTGATGTTGGCCACCGCTTCGCTGATGCCCACCAACGCCTGATCCGCCTCCATCACCCGCGCTACGCCTTCTTCGGCCTGGCGATGCCCGGCGTCCATGGTTTGTACGGCAGCGGCAGCGGTTTGCTGCAGCTTGGCGATCAGGGTATGGATCTGCCCGGTCGATTCAGCCGTGCGTTGCGCCAGTTGGCGGACTTCGTCGGCAACCACCGCAAAACCACGGCCCATCTCACCGGCACGCGCGGCTTCGATCGCGGCGTTCAAGGCCAGCAGGTTGGTCTGGTCGGCAATGCCTTTGATCACGTCGACCACGCCGCCGATTTCATCGCTGTCCTTGGCCAGTTGGGTGACCGTCACGCCGGTCTCGCCAACCGCGGCCGACAGCCGCTGAATTGCCGCGCGGGTTTCCCCGGCAATATCGCGGCCGCGCCCGGTCAGGCGATTGGCTTCCTGGGTGGCATCGGCCGTGCGCTGCACATGGCTGGCGACTTCCTGGGTCGTCGCCGCCATCTGGTTGACTGCGGTGGCCACCTGTTCGGTTTCCACGCGCTGGCGTTCCAGGCCGCTGGAGCTGTTGTGCGCCAAGGTGTTGGATTGCGCCGCCTGCTCGTTGAGGTGTTCGGCGGTGTCCTGCAAGCGCGTGAGACAGGTCTTCAGACGTGCCTCCTGGCTGAGGATCGACATTTCCAGGCGCGCCTGGGCGCCACGGCTGTCGGTGTACATCTGCGCGATCAACGGATCGGAGGTGGTCTGTTCGGCCAGGCGCAGCAAACGCTTGAGGCCGCGCTGTTGCCAGCTCAGGCCCAGCAGGCCCAGCGGCACCGACAAGCCCGCCGCGAGGGCAAAGCCCCAGTGGGAATTGAGCGACGCGCCAATCATGAAGCTCAACTGGCTGACCAGGATAAACGGCAGCCAGTCCTGCAGCACCGGTAGCCACTTGTCCCGCTGGGGAATGGCGGACTTGCCCTTATTGATGCGTTGGTAGAGCGCTTCGGCCCGGCGGATCTGCTCGGCGGTGGGCTTGATGCGCACCGATTCATAGCCGACCACCTGGTTGCCGTCGAACATCGGCGTCACATAGGCGTTAACCCAGTAGTGATCGCCGGTCTTGCAGCGGTTCTTGACGATGCCCATCCATGGCAAGCCTTGCTTGAGCGTGGACCACATGTGTGCGAACACAGCCCCCGGAACGTCCGGGTGGCGAACCAGGTTGTGCGGGGCGCGCACCAGTTCGTCGCGGGAGAAACCACTGATTTCGACGAAAGCGTCGTTGCAGTAAGTGATGACACCCTTGGCATCTGTGGTGGAGATCAACCGTTGCTGAGCGGGGAAAGTACGTTCGCGCTGGGTAACGGGTTGGTTATTACGCATGGTTATTCAATCCGCAAGGCTTTCAATGGGTATCGGCGATGGCGATCATTTATTTAACTTATTTTTGCAATAATCAGCCGGCGAGCATTGGGTAGGAAAACAGTCCGAAATGCAGCAAATTAAGGCCGAAATGCGTGGCAATCGCCGCGCCCAGGCCGCCAAAACGATAAGCAAGGCCATAGCCGACGCCGGCGATGCTGGCCAGCAGCACCCACTGCCAGCCCGCGCTCAGGTGTACAAGGCCGAATAGCAGAGCGGCCAGCAGCAATGCGAGGTTTTCGCCGTAGGGCAAGTGTTTGAAGCGTCGGCCCAGGCCGCCCTGAATGTAGCCGCGGAATAGCGCTTCTTCCACCAGCGTCACCAGCAACAGGTTATTCAGCACCCACAACCATGCCTGTTCCGGCCACTTCGGTGCCCAACTGATGATCCCCAGCAACGCCGCGCCGCCCAGTGCCGCTATGGCTGTCAGGGTCAACGCCAAGGCGGTGACGCAGATCGACAGGCGCAATGAACGCCGCGCCACAATCCACGGGCAGGCCAGCAGCAGCCAAAAACCGATCAGCGGTTTGTCCTGGTTGAGGTACATCGAGAAGGGCACGGCATCGGCGCTGAAACGCTGGGGTGCGATACCGCGCCCGTTGTAGAACCCCGGCAGCCAGTGCATTGCAAGGCCCAAGGCCAATACGATGAACAACCCGTGGCCGACGTAACGCCCCCAAGGGGTCCGTTGCTGGCGTACCGCATACCCGGCGATCAGCAGCAGGGCCACGGAGATTGCCGCCAGCACCCCCAGTTGGCCGTAAACCAAGGCCATGGCATAGCCGATGGACAGGAGGGCGAGGTACAGCCAAGGCAAAGCGGTCATGTGAAATCCTTGGAAAAAACTGGGCGGTAGTATAACGGGCGGCCTGCGCGGCAAGATGAAAAAGCCATCACGCGAAAGCGGTTCTGCTGGAGCGATTGCAAAATATGTCGGCGGCTGGTTATAGTCATCGCGTCTTCATCTCCTCAAAAGATCAGCCCATGCCTGCATTCCTGTGCATAGCGGTAGTCGATTCAGCGTCCAGCGCTGTGGTCGTGCCGTGCGGGAACCCGCAGCCTGCGCAGATCAGTCACTACCCCCCACCTGTCAGTAGCACGCCGGTGTACGCAGTCGTATCACCGCCGGGTGTTGGCATTTCGGGCTGATCAGCTGATTGCTGTTCCCGTATGCCCGCCTGAAAAAAACCTACTGAGCTGAACCTACGCGTTTTAGCTTTTGCTGAATCGGCTTTTTGCCTGATTACAGGTGGTAACCATGTCTGTTATTTCGAAACAATCCGTGGCCGCGGCGGTCTCGACGAGCCTGTTTGTATTGCTATGGAGCAGCGGGGCGATTTTCTCCAAGTTGGGCCTGGCCCATGCGTCGCCCTTCGCCTTTTTGCTGATCCGTTTTGCCATCGCCCTTGCGGGATTGGTGATTCTGGTACCGATCCTCAAGCTGAAACTGCCGCAACCCGGCAAGCCGCTGCTGTATGCGGCGGCGACGGGGCTGGTGTTGTTGGGGGCGTACCAGATTTTCTATCTGCTGGCCCTGGACCTCAAAGTCACCCCAGGGGTGATGGCAACCATCATGGGGGTGCAGCCGATTCTCACCGTGGTGCTGATGGAGCGCCAACGGTCCTTGCGCCGGATGTTCGGCCTGGGGTTGGGGTTGGCGGGGTTGATCATGGTGGTCTACCAAGGCATCGGGCTGTCGGGGATGTCCCTCGCCGGGATGCTCTTCGGTTTGTTGGCCCTGGCAAGCATGACTTTCGGCTCGATCATGCAGAAGCGCATCACCGATAACCCGTTGGGCACGCTACCCGTGCAGTACCTGGCGGGGTTGCTGCTGTGCTCGGTGTTTGTGCCGTTCCAGCCGTTCCACTTTGAGCACAGCGCCAGCTTTTACCTGCCGGTGCTGTGGATGGGCCTGGTGGTGTCGCTGCTGGCGACGCTGTTGCTGTACCGCCTGATCGCCCGGGGCAACCTGGTCAATGTCACCAGCCTGTTCTACCTGGTGCCTGCGGTGACGGCGGTGATGGATTACCTGATCTTCGGCAACCGGCTCGCGTTATTGAGCCTGCTGGGGATGGGGTTGATCGTTGTTGGGTTGGGGTTTGTGTTTCGTAAAGGTTGAATGATCACTGAGTCAGCGCTGACGGGCGCCCTCTAAAACGGGCGTCCGTCGATGTGTGATTCAGTGCTGGGTAAGTGCAGTGTTCAGCTCGAGCGCCAAGCGTTGCACGTATTCACGCAGTTCAGGTACTGCGGTGGCTTCCCAGTCCCGGGCCTGGAGGAAAGGGCCGACGTAATACAACCAGTCTGACGGCACTGCATTGCAATTGAGCAGTGCGCCCGACGGTGCGATGTCCATGCCTGTCCCAAGTGCATCAGGTACCAACAGGCCATCTGCGCGCAGGGACTTGAGCAACGGGTCGTCCAATTGGCGCAGGTCCAGTGCTGGCGTCGTGCAATTTATCACCGCTTTGACCTCCAATTGTTCCACGGTGCTGGCGCCACGTCGGCGTACAGCGACGCTCACATTGTGAGGGTTGGACGTGTAGCCGACGATGCGTCCGGCCGCCAGCTTCAGTGTGCCGCGGGCAAGCTCGGTGTGCATGCGTGCGCCTGGTTGTGGAGCGCAGCGATGGCGATGGGCATCCCAGTAAGGGCGTACATGTCGCAGGAATCGCCGGCGTTCATCAAGCGGCAATGTATGCCACAGCTGCTGGGTCGCGGATCTCAGGCCACCAATGATGTCGCGCCAGTCTCCGCCGGTTTGCGCGTGCTGGCGAACCGCGTCACGGACGGCACGTACATAGTGGCGCACCGTGCAATCGGTCAACATGTGCTGTGCCAGCCCTTCATCATAGGCGGGGTGCGCGTTCAATTCGCGGTGAGGCTGCGGGAGCAGGCCCCGGCGCGAAACGGCCTGGATAGTGCCGGTGTGTCCCCGGTCACGCAAATCAAGTACGACGTCGAGCATTGTCAGCCCGCTGCCTATCAGGAAGACCGGGTCGTTTGCGCCAATACTGTCGAGTGCGCCCGGTTGCCATGGGTCATGCACGTAGCCCGGGTTCTCGTAGAACTGCCGATATTCGGGTGCAATCGAAGGCGCCTGGCGTGCGCAACTGCCAATGCTTAAAACAACACTGTCGGCCCGAAAGTGTTCCCCGTTATCCATCAAGAGAAGTGCGCCAGCGGCATTTGGCTGGGGGACTATCTTGACCACTTCCCCAATCACTTCGTGCAACTCGCAGCCCTGTGTTGCGTTGCGTGACGCGTGTTGAAGCAACGCTTCCAAATAGTCACCGTAGAGGCGCCGCTCTACAAAGGAGCCTGGGGTAGCGGTGGCGTTGTTGCGTTTTACATACTCGTAAAAGCTGTCGTCTTCGCCGGCCAGAGCATTCATTCTGCCTGCCGGGACATTGAGTACATGCGCGGGCGCTTGGGTGCTGTAAGCGATACCTCGGGCCATACTGCCCGGCCGGTTGATCAACAGAATTTTCAGAGGGGTGACCGGCGGGTGGCGTAACAACTGCACTGCCAGCGTCGAGCCGCAGAAGCCTGCGCCGATAATCGCGATGGTCTTGGTATTCATTCCAGCTCCAGTTTCAACGTCGCTCATGTTTCATTTGACAAAGTCGTCTTGTTGCACTTTCTGAATGAGGGTCGGTAATTGTTTTGTAGAGTTTGCCGAAGGTTTGTCGTGAACTTGATAATGAAGTGGATCGAGTTGCTCATCCAGTGCGCAGCTTCGGCGATTCCGCGTTCGTTGATATAGATCAGTCGGCACTCGGGGTTGGAGTTTTCGACGCATCATAACTGAATATGAGTTATGCCTTTCGCGGCGTTTACCGACCTCTGGGGGGCGGGCGGAAGAGGTTTTTCGGGTGGTTGTTTGTAAGATTGCTCCTCATTCGGTCGAAGCGCTGCTAGCGTGGCAGCATCGGCGCGCCACGGTTTTGGACGCGGGGCTTGATACGATCTGGAGGCTCAGGCAAGGAGCTGCGGGCTAGAGGTGCAATGCCTCATCGTAGGGCGCGTGACGGGTTCCCGGTGGTTGACCGCCGGTCACAAGTAAGATTGCCCTTACAAACTAATACTGTAATAATTCCCACCTTATTGTCGGCCTATATCCTACCTCCCAGCAGGATATGTAGTGCGCTCCCAAGGGATATTGTGTCTATTTTCGTATCGCGCAGCCTTTCCAATGCTCTACCTAACGACGTTTGCGTTGCAAAAATCGCGATTTTGATGTGTTCGTACAATGGTGAGACGTTTCTTGCGGAACAGCTCGACTCTATTGAGCGGCAGATGCATCGTGACTGGACGTTAGTCATTTCGGACGACGGTTCCAAAGACAGCTCGTTGGCGATTTTTCAGCAATACTGTAGTCGTTGGGGCAGTCACCGGCTAAGCGTGGTATCCGGCCCTCAAAAAGGCTTCGTCGCCAATTTCCTCTCGTTGACTTGTCGGACCGATATCCAGGCTGATTATTTTGCGTGGTGCGATCAAGACGATATCTGGAATGATGAAAAGCTGCAGGTGGCGGTTGATTGGTTGCAGAGCCAGCCTTCGGATGTGCCTGCACTCTACTGTGGTCGCACGCAGTTGGTAGGCGACTCGGGGGGGGCGATTGGTTTTTCACCGCTTTTCTCCCAGCCTCCGCATTTCTCTAACGCGTTGGTTCAGAGTATCGCGGGCGGCAATACGATGGTTTTTAACCAGGCTGCTCGCAAGCTGATTGTGGAGGCGGGTGCGGACGTAGTAGTGCCTTCTCACGATTGGTGGGCGTATCAGCTTGTCACGGGGGCGGGAGGCATCGTTCACTATGATCCCGAGCCTAGAATGCAGTACCGCCAGCATGATGAAAATCTGATCGGCAGCAACTCCAGCTGGGCAGCTCGCCTGGTTCGGCTACGGATGATCTTTCAAGGACGTTTTTACGAGTGGAACGAACTGAATATTCGCGCACTCGAAGCCATGCAGCATCGTCTTTGCGAAGAACATCGAACGACTCTTGCGCGTTTTAAATGTGCGCGGAGTCAAACGTTATTTAGACGAGTGCTGGGGTTCCGGTCGGCCGGTTTGTACCGGCAGACACTGATGGGGAACCTCGGGCTAATTTTTGCAACACTACTGAAAAAGATCTGACTCAATGACTATCTTAGTAACCGGCGGTGCTGGCTTTATCGGTGCAAACTTTGTATTGGACTGGGTAGCCCAGGCGGATGAGCCGGTCATTAATCTGGACAAGCTGACGTATGCCGGCAACCTGGAGAACCTCAGCTCGCTGGAGGGTGACAAACGCCATGTATTCGTACAGGGCGATATCGCCGATAGCCAACTGGTGCAGCGCTTGCTTGCTGAGCACAAGCCGCGCGCTATCCTGAACTTCGCTGCCGAGTCGCACGTTGACCGCTCCATTCACGGCCCGGAAGACTTCATCGAGACTAACGTCGTCGGTACCTTCCGTTTGCTGGAGGCGGTACGTGCCTACTGGAAAGGCCTGGATGCCGATGCACAGCAGTCCTTCCGCTTCCTGCATGTTTCGACCGACGAAGTCTATGGCTCCCTGGCCAAAGACGATGCAGCGTTCACCGAAACTCACCAGTACGAGCCTAACAGCCCTTACTCGGCGAGCAAGGCTGCAAGCGACCACTTGGTTCGTGCCTATCACCATACCTATGGCTTGCCGGTACTGACGACCAACTGCTCGAACAACTATGGGCCGTTCCATTTCCCGGAAAAACTGATTCCGTTGATGATCGTCAACGCACTGGCAGGCAAAGCGCTGCCAGTGTACGGCGACGGTCAGCAAATTCGTGACTGGCTGTACGTAAAAGACCACTGCAGCGCCATCCGCCGAGTACTGGAAGCGGGCACTGTGGGCGAGGTCTATAACGTGGGCGGCTGGAACGAAAAGCCAAACCTGGACATCGTTCACACCGTTTGCGCCTTGCTCGATGAGTTGCGCCCTCAAGCGAATGGCAAGCCTTACAGCGATCAGATTGCTTACGTGACGGACCGCCCTGGCCATGACCGCCGTTATGCCATCGACGCGCGCAAACTGGAGCGTGAGTTGGGTTGGAAGCCGGCTGAGACCTTCGAGACCGGTATTCGCAAAACCGTGGAGTGGTACCTGGACAACCAAGATTGGGTGAGCAATATCCAATCGGGTTCGTACCGCGAATGGGTAGAAAAAAACTACGCCGAGCGTTCGGCATGAGGATCCTTCTACTTGGCAAAAATGGCCAGGTGGGATGGGAGCTTCAACGCAGCTTGGCCCCTTTGGGCCAAGTGCTTGCGCTCGACTCGAAAAGCCAGGACTACTGCGGCGACCTGAACGACCTGCAGGGGCTGGCCGCGACCGTGCAGCGGTTTGCGCCTGACGTCATCGTCAACGCTGCCGCCTACACCGCCGTCGACAAAGCCGAAAGCGAGCCTGCCCAGGCCCTGCGTGTCAACGCAGAAGCCCCGGCGGTACTGGCCGCCGAGGCGCTGAAGCTGAATGCCCTGCTGGTGCACTATTCCACCGACTACGTGTTCGCCGGCACCGGCGACACCCCTTGGCTGGAAAGCGACCCGGTAGGGCCGCTGAGCGTCTACGGTACGACCAAGCTGCAAGGCGAGCAGGCCATTCAGGCCAGTGGTTGTGCACATCTGGTCTTCCGTACCAGTTGGGTTTACGCAGCGCGCGGTAACAACTTCGCCAAGACCATGCTGCGCCTAGCCATCGAGCGAGACAGCCTGAACGTGATTGACGACCAGTTCGGCGCGCCCACCGGGGCGGACCTGCTGGCCGACGTCACCGCTCACGCGATCCGCACCATGGGCTCAAACCCGCAGTTGAGCGGGGTGTATCACCTCGCCGCAGCGGGCGAGACCACCTGGCACCGCTATGCCCGCTTCGTGCTCGAACAGGCGCAAGCGGCGGGGGTGCAGCTCAAGGTCGAACCGGCCAACGTGGGCGCGATCACCACCGCGGCTTACCCGACGCCGGCCAAACGCCCTGGCAATTCCCGACTCGACACTCAAAAACTGCAGAATGCCTTCTCATTGCGCCTGCCTGAATGGCAGGACGGTGTGGCACGGATGCTTATAGAAATTCTAGAGAAATGAACATGCTTAAACGTAAAGGAATCATTTTGGCCGGTGGTTCAGGCACACGCCTGCACCCTGCAACCTTGGCAATCTCCAAGCAATTGCTGCCGGTTTACGACAAGCCGATGATCTATTACCCGCTGACCACGCTGATGCTGGCGGGTATTCGCGACATCCTGATCATTTCCACGCCGCAAGACACCCCGCGTTTCGAACAACTGCTGGGTGATGGCAGTAACTGGGGCTTGAATATTTCCTACGCCGTACAAGCGTCCCCGGATGGGCTGGCCCAGGCGTTCATTATTGGTGAAGACTTCATTGGTAATGACCTTTCCGCATTAGTGCTTGGTGATAATATCTATCACGGCCACCACTTTCAGGAACTGCTTGGTAGTGCCATGTCCCGAACACAAGGCGCCAGTGTGTTTGCGTACCATGTTCATGACCCAGAGCGTTACGGCGTTGTTGAATTTGACGCACAAGGTAAAGCGATTAGCTTAGAAGAAAAGCCGAATCAGCCGAAATCCAGCTACGCGGTGACTGGATTGTATTTCTATGACCAACAAGTTATTGATCTTGCTAAAAGCATAAAGCCTTCGGCCCGTGGCGAATTGGAAATTACTGATCTTAACAGGATGTACCTAGATGACAGTACTCTATCTGTTGAGATAATGGGCCGCGGCTATGCGTGGCTAGACACTGGTACTCATGACTCGCTGCTGGAGGCGAGCCAGTTCATTGCTACGCTGGAAAAACGCCAGGGTTTGAAAGTTGCTTGTCCGGAAGAAATTGCGTTTCGTAATCGCTGGATCGATCCAGAACAGTTAGAGCGACTTGCGGCGCCGCTGCTGAAAAATAGTTATGGCCAGTATCTAAAACGTATTTTGATAGAGACGGTGTACTGATGATAACTATCAAATTGACTATTCCTGATGTGATTGTTCTTGAGCCAAAGGTTTTTGGCGATACGCGGGGATTTTTTTTTGAAAGTTTTAACGCTCGGATTTTTGAAGAGGCGACGGGCCTGAAATGTACGTTTGTCCAAGATAATCAATCCCGATCAGTGCAGCATGTCTTGCGCGGTCTGCATTATCAAGTTGGCAAGCCACAAGGTAAATTGGTACGGGTTATCAGTGGTGAAATTTTCGACGTGGCGGTTGATATTAGAAGAAGTTCAAGTACATTTGGGCAGTGGGTTGGTATCCACTTGACGGCTGAAAACAAAAAACAACTCTGGATTCCAGAAGGTTTTGCTCATGGGTTTATTACACTCAGCGAGACTGCGGAAGTGCTGTATAAGACTACAGAGTATTATAGCCCGGCTGATGAACGCTGCATCGCCTGGGATGATAAGTCACTCAACATTCAATGGCTATGCGACGCTGCCCCAACGCTCTCTATGAAAGATGCAAAAGGAATGAGCTTCCAGGATGCGGAGGTATTTGATTGATGCGTCACTTTCCCGCTACGCCCCGTGAACTGGTCATTAGCCTATGGCGCAATCGTGAGTTGATAAAGGTTTCCGCATGGCGCGAGGTGTTGGGTCGATACCGGGGTTCGGTTTTGGGGATACTGTGGTCCTTTTTTAATCCACTGTTTTTACTGTCAATCTACACGTTCGTATTCAGTGAGGTATTAAAGGCACGGTGGGGAACGGGTGGAGGTTCTAAGACGGAGTTTGCACTTGTGCTGTTTGCAGGCTTAATGATTTTCAACCTTTTTGCAGAGTGCATAAATAGAGCGCCGCATACGATATTGTCGAATGTCAACTACGTAAAGAAAGTCGTTTTTCCTTTGGAAATTCTGCCTTTTATTACCCTGATATCGGCTTTGTTTCATGCGGTGATCAGCCTGTGTGTCTGGCTGGTGGCCTATATTTTGTTTTTTGGTCTACCCAGCCTAACCGCATTTTATCTACCGCTGATTATTTTACCGTTCTGTTTCTTTATCATGGGACTAAGTTGGGCGCTCGCCTCCTTGGGCGTCTTCTTGCGTGATGTTTCTCAGTTTATAGGCGTCATCACCACCATGTTGATGTTTATGAGCCCAATTTTTTTTCCAGCAACGGCATTTCCTGAGGAGTACAGGCACTTACTATATCTGAATCCGCTGACACCCGCGATTGAGCAAACCAGGGATGTGATGCTGTGGGGGAAGACACCTGATTTCATGATGCTCGGGATCTACTGGGTAGTCACTATAATCATTGCATGGCTAGGCTTTGCCTGGTTTCAAAAAACACGCAAAGGATTTTCAGATGTGCTCTGATGTCGCAATTAAAGTGGTAGGCCTGAACAAGTGCTATCAGATCTATGACAGCCCGCGTGATAGGCTCAAGCAATTTTTGCTACCTAAAATACGCCGTTTATTAAGACTATTGCCAAAACAATATTATCGTGATTTCTGGGCTTTGAAAGACGTATCTTTCGAAGTCAAAAAGGGCGAGACGGTCGGTATTGTTGGTCGAAATGGTAGTGGCAAATCTACCTTGTTGCAGATTATTTGTGGCACCTTGGCGCCAACCGATGGGCATATCGAAACGAACGGGCGTATCGCTGCGTTGTTGGAACTCGGTGCTGGTTTCAACCCGGAGTTCACCGGACGTGAAAATGTTTATCTGAATGCAGCGGTGCTGGGTTTAAAACGAGAGGAAATCGACGCTCGTTTTGACGAGATCGTGGCGTTTGCCGATATCGGCGAATTTATCGAACAGCCGGTCAAGACGTATTCAAGTGGTATGACTGTGCGCTTAGCGTTCGCGGTAGCGATTAATGTCGATCCGCAAATTTTAGTCGTGGATGAGGCCCTCTCAGTTGGTGATGAGTTGTTTCAACGAAAGTGCTTCTCTCGAATTGAAGCCATAAGATCTGCGGGTGCCACAATACTGTTTGTTTCTCACTCTGGCGGCGCAGTAGTCGAGTTGTGTGATCGTGCGTTGCTGCTCGACTCGGGTGAGCGCCTCGCAATCAGTACGCCCAAAAAAATTGTCGGACGCTATCAGAAATTACTCTATGCGCCTTCTGATAAGCGTGAGGCTATCCGAGCTGAGATACGTATAGAGGAAGCAAGCGATACGCAAGGTATGAATGACAGTTTTGACGGTCATTCGCCGATAGTCCTGTCTGCCGCTGAGCACACTGACCTCCCCGATAGTTATGACCCGGCACTTAAGCCGTCCAGTATTATTGTCTATGAGTCTCATGGCGCGGTGATAGATGATCCGGGAATCTATTCAACTGACGGCGAACGAGTGAACAATTTGACGCGGGGGAAAACGTACCTCTATCGTTATAGTGTGAGGTTCGAAAACGCTGCAAACTACGTCAGGTTTGGCATGTTGATTAAAACGACCTCCGGTTTGGAGTTGGGGGGGGCGACAACGGCCACTTCTAATCGTACAAGCTTGCCATACGTACTGTCGGGAACCGTCGTCTCCGTAGAGTTTCAGTTTGTATGTGGTCTTAATGCGGGTGTTTACTTCCTAAATGCTGGTGTTGTTGGCGAGTTGAATGGCGCTGAGACATACCTACATCGTCTGATTGATATTGTTTCGTTTAGGGTGATGTCTGAAGTAGAGAATCTATCTACCGGCGTGATCGATTTTTCATGTGTGCCGCGAATTGAAATGACCGCATTGAGTGATATAGAAGTCATACATTAAGCACGTCAAGCTAGATTCCGTAAGCCTCGGTTTTTGCAATTAGAATGTTCAATGTCCTCTTTTTTATAAGTTATTTTTAAGCTTTAATATTAGGTTTTGAGGATGTTTAAATATGCTTTCAATGCCAAAAAAATTGGTTGTTCTTGTATTAGGTATGCACCGTAGTGGAACCAGCACCATCACCAGAGGGCTTTCAGCGCTTGGTGTGGACCTGGGTGATAACTTGATGAGTCCCATAAAAGGGAACAACGAAAAAGGTTTTTTTGAAGACGTAGATATTAATAGCTTGAATGTTGAAATTTTGAACTCAATTGGACACGAGTGGCACAGTCTCAGGCCTATATCAGATTTTGATCTTAAGGGCTTGTGCCAGAATGAATATTTTGTAAAGAAAGCCAAAGCTGTTTTAGATGTGAAGCTTTCCGATAAGAACTCCTTCGGTATCAAGGATCCAAGGATCTCGAAACTTGTTCCATTTTGGTTGATGGTATTGAACGACCTGGGGCTGGATGTCAAAGTATTGGTTGCTTGTCGAAGCCCAATCAGCGTTGCTGAATCGTTACAGAAAAGAAATGGCTTTCCTTATATCAAAAGTTTTTACATGTGGATGGATCATAATTTTAATAGCTTGCATTTTACAAGGGGGGTGCCCCGACTAGTCGTAGACTACGACAGGCTGATTGATGATCCTCGCACTCAACTCATGAGAATTGCTGATTATCTCGCGCCGGGCCAAGCGTTGAATGAAGCTTCTGTATCAGAGTATATTTCTACGTTTCTAGATGATAATTTACGTCATACGAAACATACAACTCAGGAAAGTGAGAGCATCCATAGCGTTCCGGTGGAAGTCAGGGAGTTACATCTGCTGATGAATAAGATGGCCGCTGATCCCGCAGGCTGCCCCGCAGGCGACCTAGCGGAGAGTCAGCTAGAAGCGTTATCAGCCAAACAATTATCAAATAATCACCTTTTGACGTTGTATGATTATGCGCAAGACTCCCAGCGAGCAGAAAACGCGGTAATTACTGAGAAAATTCAAACCTTTGAGGGTAAACTCTCTGTTCTCACTGAAGAAAGAGACACGCTTTATCGCCGGCTTGAAGAGGTGGGTGCTGCCTTCAGCAACTCTCGAGCGGAGTTTGAAAGAACTATTCATGCTTCTGCTCACACCCAAGCCTATCTAGTTAATGAGCTGCAACAGGTCTCTCAGAAGCTCGAGCTAGCTGAAGCTAATTTGGCAAAAATTCAAAACACCAGAATATATAAATACTTAGTCCGTTGCATGTGATACGAGGGGTCGTTATGTCCAAGAAAGAAAACGTATTCGTTACTCAGCCATTTCTGCCTCCCCTTGAAGAGTTTGTTCCTTACTTGGAGAAAATCTGGGAAAGCAAGTGGCTCACCAACGGAGGACCTTTTCACCAAGAGCTGGAAGCCAAGTTGGCTGAGTATCTGGGTGTCGAGCATTTGGCATTATTCAGTAACGGTACTATTGCTCTTATTTCTGCTTTGCAAGCGCTTCGAATTACTGGTGAAGTTATTACAACACCATTCTCTTTCGTTGCGACTGCGCATTCCTTGCTGTGGAATAACATAAAGCCGGTGTTCGCGGATATTTGCCCTGATACATTTAATATTTCGCCTCGGAGTATTGAGGCGGCTATCACGCCGCAAACTACCGCTATTATGCCTGTGCATTGCTATGGCACTCCGTGCGAAGTTGAAGAGATTCAGCGGATCGCTGATAACTACGGTTTAAAAGTTATTTACGATGCTGCACATGCGTTTGGTGTTCAACACCGGGGACAGAGCGTTCTTAATTTTGGCGATCTTTCAGTTCTAAGCTTTCATGCGACTAAAGTGTTTAATACATTCGAAGGTGGTGCAATTATTTGCCCTGACGCTAAAACCAAAAAGCGCATTGATTATTTGAAGAATTTTGGTTTTTCTGATGAGGTTACAGTTGTCGCTCCTGGTATTAATGGCAAAATGAATGAGGTTCAAGCTGCCTTTGGCTTGTTGCAATTGAAACATGTTGATCAACTCATCAGTCGCCGTGGTGAAATTGATCAACGTTATCGCGACGGTCTGAACGAAGTGCAAGGCGTGTCTTGCCTACCGCTCAATGTCGATTTTAAGTTTAACTATTCTTACTTTCCAATTCGTGTGGGCCGTGATTACGCGCTGTCTCGCGATGGCTTGTACGAGGCGTTGAAGAAGGCCGGTATATTCTCTCGGCGTTATTTCTATCCGCTAATCAGCGATATGCCCATGTACCGTGGGCTTAGTAGCGCCGCGGCGTCTAATCTTCCAGTCGCTAGTTTGGCCTCGCAACAGGTTTTGTGCTTGCCTATATACCCTGACCTAACAAATGATCAGGTTGATGCTGTCATTGATCTCATAAAGTTTGCGGCGGTTATTTAATTTATGAATCTCGTTATAATGCAGCCATATTTTATGGCGTATTGTGGTTATTGGCAGCTTTTAAATGCGGCGGATAAGTTTGTTGTTTATGATGATGTTAATTATATAAAGCAGGGGTGGATTAATAGGAATAGACTTCTTGTTAATAATAAGCCCTGCTTCATAACCCTTCCTCTAACGGATGCGTCACCTTTTAAAAAAATCAACAACATTGAGCTGGTCAATGCGAATTGGCGAGAAAAGATTCTTAAAACTATAAAAAATACGTATGCGAAGTCACGCTATTTTCATGAGGTCTACCCCACGCTTGAGTCGATTGTCATCTATTCAAGTAATAATCTAGCCGACTATGTTACAAACAGTATTGTTGAAATGGCCAAATTGCTTGAGATAGACACTCAGATAGTACGTAGTAGTAGTGTATACATGAATGACGCGTTGTCTGCTCAGGAGCGTGTGCTCGATATCTGTAAAAAAGAGTCGGCGAGTGTGTATATAAATGCAGCCGGCGGCCGTGCGCTCTACTCGTTCGAAGATTTTTCTAAGGCGGGGATTGAGCTGAAATTTATTTCATGCGCTGTGGTTGAATATAAACAGAGTGGAGACGAGTTTACGCCCTACCTCTCGATCATTGATCAACTGATGTCGATGGGGGGCGAAGCGGTGAAATCCAGTTTGGATAACTACTCTTTGGAGCGTTCGTAATGGAAAGAGGACTAGTACCGATTGGGGGGTACTTTGAGTTGGAGTTGCCCCGTCAGTGCTCGCTGCCGCATAGCAGCCCTTATTCTTATTACTATCAGTCGGCAAGGGCGGCTTTCCGCGCTCTGATCAGTGCAGCAAATCCTGCACGTGTCTTGTTGCCGGCGTACATTTGTGAGTCAATGATATCCAGTGTCGTCGATCACGGAGTTGCATTGGAGTTTTACGATCAGTCTGACTTTCTTGCAATCGAAGCGTTTGAACCGTCTGCTGGCGATATAGTAGTTGTCGTTAACTATTTTGGGTTGTACGATCATGAAATTGATCAACTTTTGAATCGCTTGGATAGAAGCCAAGTGGTCGTTGACAACTCGCAAGCTTTTTTTTCAAAGCCGTTCGATTGCCTAGGCACACTTTACTCCCCGCGGAAATTTATCGGGGTGCCGGACGGAGGAATTCTGCATACGCGGTTGGCGATAACGCCTGAAGTGCTGACAGAGCAAAATGATATAGACTCTTTGAACCGTAGCCTTTACCTGACCAAACGCTTAGCGTTGGGTGCGGAAGCTGGCTACGCTGACTATCAATCGGCTGAGCGTACCTTAGAATGCACAAAGCCGCAGTCAATGTCGAATTTGACTAAGCAGATATTGTCGTCTGTCGATCTGGATGCGATTGCAACGCGACGTAGAATAAATTATTCATTCTTCGCTGAAAACATAGCCAGGTTAAATAAAAAACACATTCCGCTTTCGAGTGATGCTGTTCCTCTCTGTTATCCATTTACAACTGACAATAAAATTATAAGAAACGAGCTGATCAAGGAAAAGGTTTTTCTTGCTACCTACTGGCCAGATGTTCGTTCGAGAGTTTCTGTTGATTCTGTTGAGATGAGCTTTGTTGAAAATACACTTCCTATACCTATTGATCAACGTAATTCTCTAGAGTTGTTGGAGAGAGTTGTAAGTTTACTTAATAAATTTTCCTAATTTTTTCGGACGCTCTTATGAAGATAAATGTACTTATATTTCCTGCGGGAGAAGTAAACTCCGTAGAGCTACATAATGCACTATCGACTTGTGTTAATATTAAGGTTTTTGGTGCTTCGTCGGTGGAGCGACATGGCTCTTATGTATTCAAAAATTATATCGGCGGATTGCCAAGAATTTTAGAGTCTGAGTTTTTTGAAGCATTCAATGCGTTACTGGATGACAATAAAATAGACGTTGTTTTTCCAACGCATGACTCAATAGCAGAATTCTTCTCGCTTAATCAAGCCCGCATTAAGTCTAAAGTGATTGTAGCTGCAGCGGATACATCGAGAGTGTGCCGCGATAAGTTTCTCACTTATGAGCATTTCAGGGAAGACAGTTTTTGCCCTGCTATCTATAGGTCGCTGGATGAGATTCCAGCGTACCCAGTATTTATAAAGCCTAGTCAGGGACAGGGCTCCGTCGGCGCGGCACCTTGCTTGAGCGCGAGCGACATGGAAGGTGTGGATTTTTCCACTTATGTGGTGAGTGAGTTGCTGCCAGGTGAAGAACTGACAGTGGACTGTATCACTGACCGTCATGGAGAACTGAAGCTTGCAGCACCTCGAAGCCGACAGAGGGTTATGGCTGGCATTAGCGTTGCCAGTGAGACGCAGGTGTTAACCGAAGAAATTAGGCAAATCGCTCACACGATTAATGCCAGACTGAAATTTTTAGGGCTCTGGTTTTTTCAGATTAAAAAAGATGCGAGTGGCAAGTACAAACTTCTTGAGGTGGCCACTCGTTGCGCGGGTACAATGTGCCTCACACGTGCGAAGGGCGCTAATTTGGCATTGTTGAGCGTGTATGCGGTATTAGGTAAGGATATCGATGTTGTCGTCAATGATCAAATGTTGACCGTGGATCGTACGCTGATTAATCGATATAAGCTGGACTATATATATGACACGGTATATTACGACTTTGACGATACCGTGACATTGAATGGGAAGGTGAATCTGGCGGCGATTCGTTATTTATATCAGTGCTTTAATCAGAATATTACAGTGATTCTTATTACTAAGCATGAAAAAAATATTCACGAAACGCTTGATTTTTATGGCATTCATGAAAAGCTTTTTTCGAAAATAATACATCTGAAGCCTTACGAAAATAAGATTGATCATATTATTCCGGAGCGGGCGATTTTTATTGATAATTCGTTTGCTGAAAGAAAGGCTGTTGCACAGAAGTATAAAATTCCGGTTTTTGACGTAGACGCAATCGAAGTGCTCTTGGACTGGCGTTTGTAATCACTCTGTTTTTAGGCAAGAAATAAATGAAAAGAATCTGTCTCTTTGCTGGATACAACGCCACAGGCATCATTCAGCCCTACGTTATCGACTATCTCAAGGAGTTGAGTCTTTACTGTGACGTTTATTATATGGCCGACGGAGTTCTCCAGGACGGGGAGCTTAAAAAGCTTGATGCGACGTGCAAAGGCTCATGGTTGTTAAATCATGGGAAGTATGATTTTGGTTCTTATTCAGAGCTGGCAAAGTCAAAGGTTGGCTGGGCCACTATTTCTAAATACGATGAGTTGATTTTTGCAAATGACTCCTGTTTTTGCGTAAACGACTTTTCATCTGTTTTTAATAAAATGCAACATACCGACGCCGATGCGTGGGGGCTTTTGGCTACAGACGAAAACAATAAAGGTTACTTCTATACTCTTGCCGAATACTTAAAAATTCCGATCAAGATGGTTCCTCTTTTTTGTGTGGGCTCTTATTTCCTTGCCTTTAGAAAAAATGTAATTTCCGATCCTGACTTTGTTGAGTTTGTGAATTCAGTAGGGAAGGAGGACGATAGATATGATGTCTGTATTAAGTATGAAATGGGTCTCACAAAGTTCTTACAAAAGAAAGATATCAAGATTTCTGCGTATATTGGCGTGGTTTATCGTAATGTTACGATATATGATGAGCAAGCCTTTCGTCTCTTGAAGAAAGGTTTTCCTTTGATAAAAGTCAGGATTTTTAAAGACAACCCTTTGTCTATACAAAACTTGCACGACTGGCCGGGATATATCGCTCACCATACTAAAAGCCCCAAGATATATGAGTACCTAAAGGCTATTGGCTTTGGCGAGGCGCCGATAACCAATACACAGATTTCTCAGCAGTTGGCCACAAAAAATCACTCTGTTGAAGCGTGGTTGCCGCCTATTTTCAGATTGAACTGGAAAGAGTTGGCACGTTTGCTTGTGCCTCCAAAGCTTTTGGCCAAGGCTCGGCAAATGCTTGATAAATCGAAGAATAGAACGCCTCTTCCGACGATTATTGAGGTTGAAAAACCGGCCGTTGAAAAGTTTGTAAATAGTGATGCTTCAGCTGGCTTGGCGTTGCTAGATGGCTATAAGGATAGTGATAGTTTTATTATATATTTTAACGTCGCCAGGGATGTGATTGGTGGAGGTATGCTTTCCATCAATCGTTTTGCTAAGCACACCGCTGATGTTATAAGCGCGCAAGACTATAAGCTTTTGGTGTCGGGACTGCCATTGGAGAATTCGGTGGTTGAATATTCGATGTTTGAGCCCTCACTGCCTATGGTTCACTTTGCAACTATTGCGGAAACTCTATCGCCCAAGCGTTTGATTATTCATATTCCTGAGTTTTATACCCAGTCTTTTATCATGGGTATAACGCCGCTTCAGCGTAGATGGCTTAAGACAATACCTGAGCTGCAGATTAATATCATGAACCAGAATCATGATTTTTTCCCAGACCGGTACTATATCGAATGCTGTCGTGAACTCACAGATGATGTGACCATTACCGCTGCACACGTTCGGTATGCCACTCAAGAGTTGGCCTCGAGTTTTGATTGCCCTGTGTCGTTGCTGACGCCGTTTCTTCCGGAGTTCTACCGCGTCCCATTCGTTGATAAGAAAAATATCATTGCAATCTCCCCTGATAACGAAGTGCCTCTGGGGGGAGTGACTAAGGATGAGATTCTGGCCATGCTCAAAACGCAGTTGCCTGATTATGAGTTCGTCCTTATACAAAATATGACTCTTGAAGAGTATAAGCTTTTAATATCGAAGGCTCGATTTAGCATCACCTTTGGAGAGGGCTATGATGGGTATTACCTTGAGCCGTTCTTGAGTGATTCGATCGCATTTGCGGTATATAATCAGACTTTCTTTCCAAAAGATTTTGAAGGGGCTCCCACCATTTATTCTTCGTGGCAGTCTCTTTATGAGTGCGTTGTTTCTGATATTAGAAGGCTGGAGAAGGACGGTGTCGCTTATGCGGCAGCATCGAAAGAAACTGAGCGGTTGATCAAAACGTATACAAATGACACTCTCTCGATGGATAACCTACAAGACTTTTACAGTCGTAACTTCAGTTTCATGCCTGAGATTTACCAGGATGATCCTTTGTTCAGTAAAGGGAGCAACGTCGTTCCCTCCGTTCATCTGAATAGCTGCAACGTTTAGCGCTGGATCGGCTGGTGGCTCATTTGAGCTGCCAATTGCGGATTTTGGTTGTCCACTCACCTGCCGGGCTGCTTGGTCTCAGTCGGCGATGTAAGCGCTCCATAAACCCTACCTTGAATTCGGTGAGATTTAGGGAGCGCCTACGATGTTTTGAACACGGTCACACCGATTACTTACTGATATCCAACAGACGCTTAATCGCCACTTCGATATCGGTATGTGCTGTATTTATTTCAATAAGCGCATTGACGGGCGCTTCATAAGGACTACCCACACCAGAAAGATTAGGCAATTGACCAGCCCTGGCCTTTTTATACAGCCCCTTCACATCCCGCTCTTCACACACTTCAAGTGATGTACTCACATACACCTCAATAAACCGATCCTCGCCAATCAGTTCCTTCGCCATTTGCCGCTCTCTCTCAAACGGCGAAATAAAAGCCGTCAAGACAATAAGCCCTGCATCCATCATCAGTTTGGCCACTTCGGCAATACGTCGGATGTTTTCCACGCGATCCGCGTCAGTAAAGCCCAGGTCTCTGTTCAGGCCTTGGCGCACGTTATCGCCGTCCAGAATATAGGTGCGATGGCCTCTGGCATGCAGCTCCAGTTCCAGCGCATTGGCCAGTGTCGACTTGCCCGACCCGGACAGCCCTGTAAACCAGATAACTTTGCCTGTGTGGCCATTGAGCTTTTCGCGGTCTTCCCGTGTAATCGAGAGCGCCTGCCGGTGTACGTTTTGCGCACGGCGCAGGCTGTGATTGATCAGCCCTGCGGCGACGGTGGCGTGGGTAACGCGATCGACCAGGATGAAGCTTCCCAGTGTTTTCGACTGTTGATAGCTATCGAATACCAAGGGCTTGCTGGTAGCGAGGGTGCAGACGCTGATGTCGTTCAGCGAAAGGTGTTTGCTGGCGTCATGGGCAAGGGTGTTGGTGTCGATGCGATATTTAATGTTGGTGATTGAAGCCGACGCCCATTGTGTCGCCAGTTTGATGTCATAGCTGCGCCCGTTCAGCCCGGCGTCTTCGTTCATCCAGATCAGCACTGCTTCAAACTGGTCGGTGACTTCCAGCGGGTTATGGCTCAGGGAAAGTATGTCGCCGCGCGAGACGTCGATTTCTTTGCTCAGTTTAAGGGTAATGGCATCTGCGTCAGTGGCGGTCTGCGTCGAGCCGTTCATGCCGATAATGTCGGTGATCGTCGCGGTCTGGCCAGAAAGGCTGGCGCGCACCTCGTCACCGACACTGACCTGTCCTTCGGCCACATAGCCGCTGAACCCTCGGAACGATGCGTCCGGTCGATTGACCCATTGCACCGGGAATACCAAGCGTTCGGACTCGGACGAAGGAATTTCTAGTGTTTCAAGGCAACCCATCAAGGTCGGGCCGTTGTACCAAGGTGTGTGGGTGGAGCGTTGGGCGATGTTGTCACCCTTGAGCGCGCTGAGTGGGATCGGGATTATTTTCTCGAAACCCAGGCTTTGCGAAAATTCACGGAATTCGTCGGTAATTTGGCGAAAAACCGTCTCGTCGAAGTCGATCAAGTCCATTTTGTTCACGGCTAAGACGACCTGGCGAATGCCCATCAGTGATACCAAGTAGGCATGTCGGCGAGTTTGCGTCATCACGCCCTGACGGGCATCGATCAGAATCACCGCGACATCGGCGGTTGATGCACCAGTCACCATATTGCGCGTGTACTGTTCATGGCCGGGAGTGTCGGCCACGATAAATTTCCGTTTGGTGGTGGAGAAGAAGCGGTAGGCCACATCAATGGTAATGCCTTGCTCACGTTCCGCGGACAGGCCATCGACGAGGAGCGCAAAGTCGAGGTCCTTGCCCTGGGTACCATGTTTTTTCGAGTCGGTTTGCAGGGCCGTCAACTGGTCGTCAGTCAGTTGTTGGGCATCCCACAGCAAGCGCCCGATCAGCGTGCTTTTGCCGTCGTCCACGCTGCCGCAGGTGATGAAGCGCAACAGATCCTGGTCACTCTGTCGCGCGAGATAGGCTTCGATAGTTTGATCAGTGCTGTGTGTGAGTGATTTGAGTGCCATCAGAAATAGCCCTCCTTTTTCTTTTTTTCCATGCTGGAAGCGCAGTCGTTGTCAATTGCTCGACCTTCGCGCTCCGAGCGGGTGGACCCGAGTAGTTCCAGTATTACATCGGCGGCGGTGAGAGCGTTCGATTCCACCGCGCCGGTGAGTGGGTAGCAGCCCAGCGTGCGGAAGCGGACGTTGCGCGTTTCAATCTTTTCGTCTGGCAGCAACTTCATGCGTGAGTCATTCACCATGAGTGCCACTCCGTTACGGATGACGACAGGCCTTTGTTTTGCAAAATACAGAGGAACCAATGGGATGTTTTCCTGGTGGATATATTGCCAGATGTCGAGTTCTGTCCAGTTGGACAACGGAAATACGCGAATGCTCTCGCCAGGATTTTTATGGGTGTTGTATAGGTTCCACACCTCGGGGCGCTGGTTTTTTGGATCCCATTGATGGGTTTGGCTGCGGAACGAAAAAATGCGCTCCTTGGCGCGGGATTTCTCTTCGTCGCGGCGGGCGCCACCAAAGACCAGGTCAAACTTGTACTTGTCCAGTGCTTGCTTCAGGCCTTCGGTCTTGGTCAGATCGGTGTGCAGCGCAGAACCATGGTCGAAGGGGTTGATGTTCTTGTTGATCGCTTCGGGGTTGATGTGTACGAGCAGGTCCATGCCGCTCTCACGTGCCATGAAGTCGCGGAACATATACATTTCCTGAAACTTCCAGCGCGTGTCGACATGCAGCAGCGGGAAGGGCGGCAGTGAGGGATAAAAAGCTTTGCGGGCGAGATGAAGCATGACGGCACTGTCTTTGCCCATGGAATAAAGCATGGCCGGGTTGTCGGACTCGGCCACGGCTTCGCGGATGATTTGCACACTTTCGGATTCAAGCCGTTTGAGATGAGGGGCAAGGGATTTTGCAGGGGAGTGCAGCGCGCTAAGTGTGCTTTCTTCCAACACAGGCGCATAACTTAACAGCCCAAACTCTACGTTGTCCGGCGCGCAGGTCTGCCTGCAAATAGCGGTGAGGCGCCCGCAGGGAAAGATGACGATGAACTTGGCGATGTGTGCCTGCAGGCGTTGCAGGGCGTTGGACAGTGCCTGAGTATCTAGCTGTACGGTTCCGAGTGGCATCCAGTAGCGTGCCCCTCGGGCGTCGTTGGCGTGCAAAAAGTCTTGCCCGTCAGCCGTGCGGAACAGTTGCGTAAACACCACCAACCTGCGCTTGGCGCGAGCCCGCTCTATATCCCAGGTCAGGACAGAGTGGGTCGGTGGGCGTCCCAGTTCATCCTTCAGGTTATGCGCCGTCAGCTCGTCGGGCAACAAGCCCAGCTCGTGCAGTCGTCGTTCGGCTGTGCGCTTGGTGTCCGCTTGTTCGAGTGCTTGAAGGTGTTGGTAGGCTGAATGCGTATCCCATACAACGGGGGCATCCAAGCCGAAAAAGTCTGGGTTAGGCATTGTGACCTTTGTCGCATTTCGCGAGTTAATCTATTGAGTTGCGTAAATTACAGTATTTTTTCTGTTTTTGTGATCGTATTTTTTATTTATTGCAAATAGCGACGGGCGGCGGGGGCAGTCAATCGATAGTGGGTTGGCGTTTATCTTGGCCAAAACATTGCGTTCCCACGCGGACGCACCTTCGCGTTGTTGGCGCTTTACGCTGTCGGCTGACACAAGGGGCGTTGGTGCGGGCGGAAGCTCCGGCAATGAAACAGGCGGGGCTGAAACCTTAAAAAGCTTACTGCTGGATAACCAACGCCCTGGCGCAGCGAAAACATTTTGCGTTCAGGGTGTTTTCTGCGTTGTTTTGGCCAATTTCCCCGGCCGCAACACCAACCATAACGCCCCGGCGATCAATATCCCGCCATACAGATGCGCCATCGATAACGGCTCATCCAACAGCAACGCGCCCCACAGCACCCCGAACGGCGGAATCAGGAAGGTGGTGGTCATCGACTTCACCGGGCCAATGGCCGTCAGCAGGCGAAAGTACAGGACGTAGGCAAACGCCGTACACATCAGCCCCAACCCGAGCAGCGACAACCACACGTGCCAGCCGCCCCAGCTTGCCGGCGGATGGCGGATGGCGCTGTAGGCAAACAGCGGCAGCAGGAACAAAGTCGCGCCGAGCATGCTGCCCAGGGCCGCGAGCCGACTGTCGAGCCCACCGCGCTGATCCAGCCAGCGCCGCGCGAGAAAACCGGCAAAGCCATAGCACGTGGTGGCCAACAGGCAGGCCAGCGCGCCCATCAACAATTCCAAGTCAAATGCCACTGGCCCGGCGCGGGTCAGTACGCCCACGCCAAACAGGCCCAGGCACACCCCGGCGACTTTCGATGGCGTCAGGCGCTCGCTGAAAAACAATCCGCCAATCAGCACGCCCATTAACGGCGTGGTGGCATTGAAGATCGCCGAGTAACCCGCCGGCAGTACCTGGGCGGCCACGGCGTACAGGGTCGCGGGTATGCCGGAGTTGATCACGCCTAGCAGCAGGATGGTCTTGAACTTGCCCTGGAAGTCCCAGTTCACGCGCATCACTGCCAGCATCACCAGCAAGCCGGCGGCGGCAATCGACACGCGAAAAAACGCGGTCGGCAGCGTGCCGATTTCCGGCGCGATAATGCGCATGAACAGAAAACTCGCGCCCCAGATCGCGGCCAGCCCCAGCAGGTACAGGGTGTCGACAGGTCTCACAGAAAACTCCTAGATCAATAAGGCGGCGAGTGTTGCCCAGCGACTGGCTCGACACAATCACTGATTACAGGGCAACCCGCGTCATCGGCTGTGCTGGCCGATTTGCGCATTGGCCGCAGTGAATGTTTCCAATAACGCCCATAAATCTGCGAAATGAACGAAAGTCCACAAACAAGCATGCTAAATGACTGCTTCTCCTGGCTCCCTTGACTGGCTAAGCTCTGGGCTTCCAGATGCCCGTTCGAGGTTTCCCGCATGTCGCAGCGCACACCCGCCCTCGCTATCGCCCAGATGATCCTTGATGGCTTTGACGATTACCGCGAGCACTTCCGCCAGATCACCGATGGCGCCCGTGAACGTTTCGAAAAGGCCCAGTGGCAGCAGGGCCAGGCAGCCTCGGCGGCGCGTATCAACCTGTATGAGGAGAAAGTCAGCGAAGTGACGACCCGCCTGCGGGCGAGCTTCGATGACGCCACCCTGATGGACATCGAGGCCTGGCCGTTGGTGAAAAGCGCCTACATCGGCCTGATCGACCTGCGCTTTGACGATGAGCTGTCCGAGACCTGGTACAACTCGATCTTCTGCGGCCTGTTCAGCCATGACCTGATCAGCGACGGCTGCATGTTCGTCCATACCACCCGGCCGAGCCTGCGCCGGGCGAGGGCGGCGCAAACCCGGATCTACACGCCTGTCGGGAAAATCTCCGACATGCTGGCGCAGATTTTCGCGGATTACAGCTTCAGCGAGCCCTACGCGGATCTGCCGGCCGACCTGCGCCGCCTCGAAGTGCAACTGCGCGAGAACCTGCCGGACTGGGTGTGCAAAGACCCTGAGCTGAAGGTCGAGCTGTTTTCCTCGGTGCTCTACCGCAACAAGGGCGCCTACCTTGTCGGGCGTATCTACACCCACGACGAGCAGTGGCCGCTGGTCGTCCCGCTGCTGCACCGCGAAGGGCAGGGTATCCAGATCGACGCACTGATTACCGACGAAGCCGATGTGTCGATCATTTTTTCCTTTACCCGCTCCTACTTCATGGTCGACGTGCCGGTGCCGGCGGAGTTCATCGGCTTCCTCAAGCGCATCCTGCCGGGCAAGCACATTGCCGAGCTGTACACCTCGATCGGCTTCTACAAGCACGGCAAGTCGGAATTCTATCGCGCCCTGATCAACCATCTGGCCACCACCGATGATCAGTTCATCATGGCGCCCGGCATACGCGGCATGGTCATGAGCGTGTTTACGTTGCCGGGCTTCAACACGGTGTTCAAGATCATCAAGGACCGCTTCTCGCCGTCGAAAAACGTCAGCCGCGCCACTGTGATCGAGAAGTACCGCCTGGTCAAAAGCGTCGACCGCGTCGGGCGCATGGCCGATACCCAGGAGTTCGCTGATTTTCGCTTTCCGTTGAGCAAGTTCGAACCCGAGTGCCTGGCCGAATTGCTCGACGTGGCGGCCAGCACGGTTCAAGTCGAAGGCGACAGCGTGCTGATCCGCCACTGCTGGACCGAACGGCGCATGACCCCGCTCAACCTCTACCTTGAAAACGCCAACCCCGCCCAGGAACGCGAAGCCCTGGAAGACTATGGCCTGGCGATCAAGCAACTGGCGGCGGCGAACATTTTCCCCGGCGACATGCTGCTGAAAAACTTCGGCGTCACCCGCCATGGCCGCGTGGTGTTCTACGACTACGACGAGATCTGCTACCTCACCGAAGCCAACTTCCGCCACATCCCCGCACCCCGCACGCCAGAGGATGAAATGGCCTCGGAGCCCTGGTACTCCATCGGCCCGCTGGATGTGTTCCCCGAAGAGTTCCCACCGTTCCTGTTCGCCGACGCCGGCCAGCGCAAGTTGTTCGATCAACTGCACGGCGAGTTGTACAACGCCGACTATTGGAAGGGCCTACAGGACGCGATTCGTGCCGGAAAGGTTATCGATGTGTTTCCGTATCGGCGCAAGGAACGCGATAACGAATGAGGGGCGCGCGTGCCGGCGGTTTTCTGCGACAATCCGCCCCCTGCATAAATAGACGACCAAAACGCACCTGATGACTGACCAAGCGCCTGCTATCGACCAACTGCTGAAAAATCTCGATCACGCCATGCTCGCCGACCGCCACCGTTTGCGGCGGCAGTTGCTCGAGCTGCGCAAGAAGCCCGATGAGGAGAAGCTGGCGCAGTGGGTGACGCGCATGCAGGCGTCCTGCGCCCAGGTTACGGCGCGGCGCGCCAGTCTGCCGCTGATCCGCTATGACGACAGCCTGCCGATTGCCGCCAAGCGTGACGAAATCAAGGCGGCGCTGCTCAAGCATCAGGTGCTGATCATTGCCGGCGAGACCGGCTCGGGTAAGACCACCCAGTTGCCGAAAATCTGCCTGGAGATCGGTCGCGGCCAATACGGCCTGATCGGTCATACCCAGCCGCGCCGGATCGCGGCGCGCAGCGTCGCCAGCCGGGTCGCCGAAGAGTTGGCCACGCCGCTCGGCGCGCTGGTCGGTTACCAGGTGCGCTTCGAAGACCAGAGCGATTCCAACACCCTGATCAAGCTGATGACCGACGGCATTCTGCTGGCGGAAACCCAGAACGACCGCTACCTCGAACGCTACGACACGATCATCGTCGACGAAGCCCACGAACGCAGCCTGAACATCGACTTCCTGCTCGGCTACCTGAAAACCCTGCTGCCGCGTCGCCCGGACCTGAAAGTCATCATCACCTCGGCGACCATCGACCTGGAGCGTTTCTCCAAGCATTTCGACGATGCGCCGATTGTCGAAGTGTCGGGGCGTACTTTCCCGGTGGATACCTGGTACCGTCCGCTGACCCTGGAACAGGACGAGGAGGGCAACCGCGTCGAGGACGACTTGACCGTCGACCAGGCGATCCTCGCCACCCTCGATGAAATCGCCGCCTATGAACGCAGCGAACGGCGCAGCCCTGGCGACGTGCTGGTGTTCCTGCCGGGCGAGCGCGAGATTCGCGACGCCGCCGACATGCTGCGCAAGGCCCAGCTCAAGCACACCGAGATTTTGCCGCTGTACGCGCGCCTGTCACCGGCCGAACAGCAGCGCATTTTCCAGTCCCACCCCGGCCGGCGCGTGGTGCTGGCGACCAACGTCGCGGAAACCTCGCTGACCGTACCGGGCATTCGTTATGTGATTGACAGCGGCACCGCGCGCATCAGCCGCTACAGCTACCGCGCCAAGGTGCAGCGACTGCCCATCGAGGCGATCTCCCAGGCCAGCGCCAACCAGCGTAAAGGCCGGTGCGGCCGGGTCGAGCCGGGGATTTGCATCCGCCTGTACAGCGAAGAAGACTTTATCGGTCGCCCGGAATTTACCGACCCGGAGATCCTGCGCACCAACCTGGCCGCCGTAATCCTGCAGATGCTGCACCTGCGCCTGGGCGAAATCACCGATTTCCCGTTTATCGAACCGCCGGATGGCAAGGCCATCAGCGACGGTTTCAACCTGCTGCAAGAGCTGTCGGCGGTTGACCGCAACAGCCAGCTGACGCCGCTGGGCCGCCAGTTGGCGCGTCTGCCGGTGGACCCGCGCATGGGCCGCATGCTGCTCGAAGCCGCCAAGCTGGGCAGCTTGCAGGAAGTGCTGATCGTGGCCAGCGCCATGTCGATCCAGGACCCGCGCGAGCGCCCGCCGGAGCGTCAACAAGCCGCCGACCAGGCCCACGCGCAATGGAAGGACGTCGATTCGGACTTCGCCGGGCTGGTCAATCTGTGGCGCGGCTTTGAAGAGCAGCGCCAGGCATTGACCGCCAGCCCGCTGCGCAACTGGTGTCGCAAGAACTTCCTCAACTACCTGCGCCTGCGTGAGTGGCGCGATTCCCATCGCCAGTTGAGCCTGATCTGCCGCGACATGCAGTTGAGCCTCAACAAGGAACCGGCCGACTTCGCCAAATTGCACAAGGCCGTGCTGTCCGGCCTGCTCAGCCAGATCGGGCAGAAAACCGAAGACGGCGATTACCTCGGCGCACGTCAGCGGCGCTTCTGGATTCACCCGTCGTCGGGCATCGGCAAGAAACGTCCGCAATGGCTGATGGCCGCCGAACTGGTGGAGACCACCAAGCTGTATGCGCGCATGGTGGCGAAGATCGATGCCGACTGGATCGAGCCGTTGGCCGGGCACCTGATCAAGAAAAACCACTTCGAACCGCACTGGGAGAAGAAGCGCGGCCAAGTGGTGGCGTTCGAGCAGATCACCCTGTTCGGGCTGATCGTGGTCGGGCGCCGGCCCGTGCATTACGGGCCGATTGACCCAGTGGTGTCGCGTGAGCTGTTTATCCGCGAAGGCCTGGTGCGCGGCGAAATCCAGTCCCGGGCCAAGTGCCTGACCGCCAACCAGCAACTGCTGGAGCAGCTCGACGAACTGGAAGCCAAGGCGCGTCGGCGCGATATCCTGGCCGACGAAGAGACGCTGTATGCGTTCTACGATGCGCGCTTGCCGGCGGAGATCCACCAGACCGCGACGTTCGACAGCTGGTACAAGGTCAACAGCCAGAAAGACCCGCAATTGTTGATCATGCGCGAGGAAGACGTACTGGCCCGCGACGCCAGCGAAGTCACCGCTGCGCATTACCCGGACACCCTGCACCTGGGCGACCTGGCGCTGGCCTTGAGTTACCACTTCGAACCCAACCATCCGCGTGACGGCGTGACCCTGCGCGTGCCGGCGCCGCTGCTGCCGGCCTTGCCCGCCGAACGCCTGGAATGGCTGGTGCCGGGGGTGATCGAAGCCAAGTGCATCGCCCTGGTGCGTAACCTGCCCAAGGCCCTGCGCAAGAATTTCGTGCCGGTGCCGGACTTCGTCAGGGCCGCCCTGCAACGTATCGAATTCGCCCAGGGTTCGCTGCCCCAGGCGCTGGGGCGCGAGTTGCTGCGCATGACCGGCGCACGCGTCAGCGATGAAGCCTGGGCTGAGGCCGCGCAGCAGGTGGAAAGCCACCTGAAGATGAACCTGGAAGTGGTCGACGGCCAGGGCAAGTTTCTCGGCGAAGGCCGCGACCTGGCCGAGCTGACCGCACGCTTTGCCGAGGCCAGCCAGGCCGCGTTGGCCGTGCCGCAAACGGCGAAAAGCCAACAGCCGGTGGAGGCCAAGGGGTTTGCGGCGGTAGCCGAGAAGACCCAACAAAAGATCGCCGGGTTGTCGATGACGGTGTATCCGGCGCTGGTGGAAGAAAACGGCACGGTCAAGGAAGGCCGATTCTCCACCGCCGCCGAGGCCGAATTCCAGCACCGGCGCGCCTTGCAGCGCCTGCTGATGCAGCAATTGGCCGAGCCGGCAAAATTCCTGCGTGGCAAATTGCCCGGCCTGACCGAACTGGGCCTGATGTACCGCGAGCTGGGACGCATCGACGCACTGGTGGAAGACATCCTGCTGGCCAGCCTCGACACTTGCGTGCTGGACGGCGAAGCCAGCCTGCCGCGTGACGGCGCCGGGCTGGCGGCGCTGGCCGAGCGCAAGCGTGGCGGTTGGACCGAACACGCCGAGCGCCTGGCGCGCTTGACCCTGGACGTGCTGAAACTCTGGCACGGCCTGCAAAAGCGCTTCAAAGGCAAGATCGACCTGGCCCAGGCGGTGGCCTTGAACGATATCAAGCTGCAACTGAGCAATCTGGTTTATCCCGGCTTTGTGCGTGAAACTCCGGCGCTGTGGTTCAAGGAGTTGCCGCGTTTCCTCAAGGCGATCGAGCTGCGTCTGGAAAAACTGCCCAGCCAGGTGCAAAAAGATCGGGTGTGGAGCGGCGAGCTGGCGGGCCTGTGGGCGCAGTACCAGAACCGTTTGAACAAGCATGCCCAGGAAGGCAAGCACGACCCCCAGCTAGCGCTCTATCGCTGGTGGTTGGAGGAATATCGGGTGTCGTTGTTTGCCCAGCAGTTGGGCACCAAGGTACCGATTTCGGACAAGCGCCTGAGCAAGCAATGGAGCCTGGTCGAAGCGTAATCACACCAATGGGCAATGGCGCTTATCCGGGATATGGCGCCAAATCCCCAGGGTTGTGGCAAACTTCGCGGTTATAAATGCCGGGATCGTCGTGATGGGCTGGTGTGCAGCCGCGGCGCGATGGAATAAAGCGTTGCCAGTTTGATGCCCGCTGGATGGCATCAAACGACCTACAGTTTGGTACGACGGTACCAATATCTTCTGCCTGACAGATTTAGAGGAACGACCGTGCATAACGTCGTCATCAGCGGCACTGGCCTGTACACCCCGGCCAACAGCATCTCCAACGAAGAGCTGGTGCAGTCTTTCAATACCTACGTGCAGCAGTTCAACACGGAGAACGCCGCTGCCATCGAACGCGGTGACGTGCAGGCGCTGACCGAGTCCAGCGCGGCCTTCATCGAGAAGGCGTCGGGCATCAAGAGCCGATTTGTGATGGACAAGGACGGCATCCTTGACCCGCAGCGCATGACCCCGCGCCTGCCCGAGCGCAGCAACGACGAATGGTCGGTGCTCTGCCAGATGGCCGTCGGCGCCGCCGAACAGGCGCTGCAGCGCGCCGGCAAGACCGCCGCCGACATCGACGGTGTGATCGTCGCCTGCTCCAACCTGCAACGTGCCTACCCGGCCATCGCCATCGAAGTCCAGGAAGCCCTCGGCATCGCAGGTTTCGGTTTCGACATGAACGTGGCGTGTTCCTCGGCAACCTTCGGCATCCAGAACGCCGCCAACAGCATCAAGCTGGGCCAGGCGCGGGCGATACTGATGGTCAACCCGGAAGTCTGCACCGGCCACTTGAACTTCCGCGACCGCGACAGCCACTTCATTTTCGGTGACGCGGCCACTGCGGTGATCCTCGAACGCGCTGACCTGGCGACCTCCGAGCACCAGTTCGACGTGGTGAGCACCAAGCTGCTGACCAAGTTCTCGAATACCATCCGCAACAACTTCGGCTTCCTCAACCGCGCGGCGGAAGAGGGCATCGGCGCGCCCGACAAACTGTTCGTGCAGGAAGGCCGCAAAGTCTTCCGTGATGTCTGCCCGATGGTCGCTGAGTTGATCGGCGCGCATTTGGCGGAAAACCAGTTGAACGTCGACGACGTGAAGCGCTTCTGGCTGCACCAGGCCAACCTGAGCATGAACCACCTGATCGTGAAGAAGCTGCTGGGGCGTGAAGCCACGCTGGAAGAAGCGCCGGTGATTCTCGACACCTACGCCAACACCAGCTCGGCGGGTTCGGTGATTGCGTTCCACACTTACCAGGACGACTTGCCCAAAGGCGCCGTCGCGGTACTCAGCTCGTTCGGCGCGGGCTACTCGATCGGCAGCGTGATTCTGCGCAAACGCTGATTCTGCGGCGCGCCGCGGTCAAATGTGGGCGCTGGCAAGCCAGCCCCCACACAGATCGCGTTCTCACTTGGAAACCGAGGTCTCGAATGGCAGCAGCGGACGACGCGCACCTGCTTGAACGCTTGCTCAAGGGCGAGCAGCGGGCCTACAAGGAATTGGTCACGCAATACCAAAGCGCAATGCGCGCGGTGGCTTATGCGATTGTCGGCCAGCGCCATGCCGACGAAGTGGTGCAGGACGCCTGGCTGTCAGTGGTACGCAACCTGGCCAAGTTCGAAGGGCGCTCCAGCCTCAAGACCTGGCTGCTGACCATCACCGCCAATGCCGCCAAGGGCCGCTACAAGCAGAATCGTCGCGAAGTATTGCTCGATGATTTGCCCTCGCCCCACGGCACGATCGGCGATGATCGTTTCACGCCGGATGATGGCCACTGGGCTGTCGCCCCCTTTGCCTGGCACCAGGACACCCCGGAAGCCCTGCTCACTGAGGATGAACTGCGCAAATGCCTGGAGCATACGTTGCTGAATTTGTCGGAATTGCAAAGCAGCGTACTGGTGCTGCGTGAACGCCAGGGCCTGGAGTTGGAGGAAATTTGTAATCTTCTGACGCTTTCGCTCTCCAATGTGCGGGTGCTGTTGCATCGTGCGCGGCTTAAAGTCTTCGCCACGGTGGAGCATTTTGAGGAGACCGGCGAATGTTGACGTGTAAAGAGCAAGTGGCGCGTTCCAGTGACTTTCTCGATGGTCTGTTGACCTTTCGCGAGCGGCTGCTGATGCGTCATCACTTGATGTTCTGCCCCAATTGCCGGCGTTTTATCCGTCAGATGCGCCTGATGCAGGCCACATTGCGGATCATGCCGCAGGCACCGGTACAGGATGTGGATGCCTTGGCTGAACGGCTGGCCGCCGAGCGGCGCAAGGATCAGTAACGGCGGGGGGAAGGCAGACTCGCGTGGGGGAATCGGACGGATGATGGGGACCGATTCACCCACGCCAGGCTGTTAAAGCCACCCTGGGCCGTCCTGGCCCAAGGCGTGTCGCACTTACATTTAGAACTTGGCTTCAGCATCCAACTGCAGGGTGTTGGTGTTGGCATCACGCTGCGTGCGGCTGGCATAGTCAGCCTTGGTCAGGTAGTACGTGGCGCCGACGGCGAAGTTCTTGTCGATGTCGTAGCTGACCTTCATCTTATGGCCGCGCGAACCGGTGGTGCCGTTGGCGAAGTCCGAATCGGTGAAGGCGCCGACTACAGCGTTACGTTGCGTATCGCGGTAGTTGTAGTCCAGGTTGAAACCGAACACCTTGGACTTGGCACCCAGCAACCAGGCGGTGTCCTGGTCGTTGGACGCATCGTTGTTCTTCACGTATTGACCGTAGAACGCCAGCGGCACAGCCAGGCCACCGATGTCAGCTTGGGCAAAACCCTCGTACAGACGGAATTCTTCGTTCGCCGAGTTGCCGTTGACCGCCAGTGCGCAAGGCGTGGTGCTGCTCGTACAGGTGCTGTTTTCGTCGTTCTGGTAGGCGTAGATGCTGCCGCCCAGGGTCATTTTCAGGTTGTCGGTCACCGAGAAACGCGTACCCAACTGGCCGGAAGTCAGGCGCAGGTCGTTGCGAAATTGCACGCCGTCGCCGTCGACGTTGTCCTTGAGGTTGTAGTTACCGAGGCTGCCGAACAACTCGGCGCTGCTACCCAGCGGGTATTTGTAGGTCAGTGCCAGACCTTCCGGGTTGATATCGCCATCCCAGATCACGTCGCCCATGCTTACCCACGGCTGGAGCATCTTGCCGCCGATGACGTGGAGGTTCTTGATCTGGTCCGGGTGGTAGTCGATGTAGCCAAGGTCCAGCCAGATCGACTTCTTGTCGAAGTAGTTGTCTTGGTCCTGGTTGGTGGAGCGTGCGTCGTCGCTGCTGCCGGTGGAGATACGAATGCCGGTGTCGACCTGGTTGTTGATCTCGGTGTAGGCACCCAGGCGGGCACGGATGCGTTGACGGTCCTTGTCACGGCCACCGTTGTTGGATTCGCCCTGGATCTTCACGGTTTCCTGACGGAAGCGTACGTCACCCTTGAACTGGGTCTTGGCGGCCCAGGCGAGTTTCTGGTCGAACACGCTCAGGTCGTTGGTTTTTTTCGCGGTGGCCGCGATCTGTTCGTTGGTCTCTTGTTGAGCTTGCTGTGCGATCTGCTTTTCTTTCTGATCCTTGGCCAGCTCAGCTTGCAGTTCAGTGTACTGCGAACCGGTGATCTGACCGTTGGCCTTGAGCATGTCGAGCAATTTAGCGTCGACTGCAGCGCTGGCCGGAACGCTCAGGGCCAGCAACAAGCCGCCACAGAGGGCCGCCGCAGTTTTAGTGGAAGCAAGACGCATATCAATCTCCGAAAGTGAGGAGGGATGGCAAACCATCCAGGACACAACCGACCGATGACGGACGGAAAATAACCGCCGGGGTAGAACCAGGCGCGCTAAAAACAGGCGTCAGTATCGCGATCGTTTATGACTGCGCAGTGGCGAAATGATGTCAGGTAGATGACAATTTATTTAGAATGGAACTATTGATTTAGAGCCTTGTCCGGCGATTCGAGGGTGTGTCGGGGGCGGCGATAAGCGATACTCGCGAGGCTTTCACGCCCTGAAGTAGTGAGGATGCCGATGCCGCTGCAACGCCTGGACAGCCTGTCCGAAATCGCCCCGCAGGTCTGGGACGCCCTGGTGCCGCAGGCCCAGCCCTTTGTGCGACACGCGTTCCTGAGCGCGCTGGAAGACAGCGCCAGCCTGGGCCCGCATTCGGGCTGGCAGCCCGAGCATTTACTGCACTGGGAAGGTGATCTGCTGGTGGCGGCTTTGGCCGGTTATCGCAAGTGGCATTCCTCCGGCGAGTACGTCTTCGACCACGGTTGGGCGGATGCCTGCCAGCGGGCCGGTATCGATTACTACCCCAAGCTGTTGGTCGCCGTGCCGTTCAGCCCGGTCAGCGGCCCGCGCTTGCTGGCCGCCAACGCTGAAGACGGTTTCGAGCTGCTCAACAGCCTGCCGGGTTACCTGGAAATCGAAGGGCTCTCCAGTGCGCACATCAACTTCACCGACCCGCTGGCGGATGACGCCCTGGCCCAACAGCCGGGTTGGTTGCAGCGCCTGGGCTGTCAGTTTCACTGGCAGAACCGTGGCTACCGAGACTTTCAGGACTTCCTCGACGCCTTGAGTTCGCGCAAGCGTAAACAGATGCGCAAGGAACGCGAACAGGTGGCGGGGCAGGGCATCGAGTTCGAATGGTTGCAAGGCCATGAACTCAGCGAGGCGCAGTGGGATTTTGTCTACGCCTGCTACGCCAACACTTACGCGGTGCGCCGCCAAGCGCCGTACCTGACCCGCGCGTTTTTCAGCCTGCTGGCCGAACGTATGCCCGAAGCGATCCGCGTGGTGCTGGCTAAGCAAGGCACACGCCCAGTGGCCATGGCGTTCAGCCTGATCGGCGGCGACAGCTTCTATGGTCGTTACTGGGGCTGCCTGGCGGAATTCGACCGCCTGCATTTCGAAACCTGTTTCTACCAAGGCATGGATTACGCCATTGCCCACGGCTTGCAACGCTTCGATGCCGGCGCCCAGGGCGAGCATAAATTGATTCGCGGGTTCGAACCGGTGATCACCCGGTCGTGGCATTACCTGCGCCATCCGGGGTTGAAGAATGCGGTTGAGGATTTCCTGGCGCGCGAGCGGGTGGGGATTCTGGCGTATGCCGAAGAGGCGAGGGCAGCCCTGCCGTATCGGCAGGGCTGACCCCGTGTTGCCTCAGGCCGGCTCCTCCTTGCCCAGCCATCGATAGACCACGCCGCCGATCACCGCGCCAAGAATCGGCGCGAGCCAGAACATCCACAATTGCTGGATCGCCCACCCGCCCACGATCAGCGCCGGTCCCGTACTGCGGGCCGGGTTGACCGAGGTGTTGGTCACGGGAATCGAGATCAGGTGGATCAACGTCAGGGCCAGGCCGATGGCGATGGGCGCGAGGCCCTTCGGGGCACGGTGGTCGGTGGCGCCGAGGATGATCAGCACGAACATCGCCGTCATCACCAGCTCACAGACGAACCCCGCTGCCAATGAATAACCGCCAGGCGAATGCTCGCCATAGCCGTTGGACGCCAGGCCTGACGCCAGTTCAAACCCCGGTTTGCCGCTGGCTATCACATACAGCAGCGCAGCCGCGACAATGCCACCAATGACCTGGGCCACGATGTACGCCGGTAACTCCCTGGCCGGAAACCTGCCGCCCACGACCAGCCCCACCGATACCGCCGGGTTGAGGTGACAACCGCTGATGTGCCCGATGGCGACCGCCATGGTCAGCACCGTGAGCCCGAACGCCAGGGCCACCCCCAACAACCCGATACCGACTGCGGGAAACGCCGCGGCCAACACCGCACTCCCGCAGCCGCCCAGCACCAGCCAAAACGTACCTAAACCTTCTGTGACTGAACGCTTGAACAAAGACATGCACCCGTCCTTGATAGATCGCTCTACCGAATCAGTAAATCAATGATGCTCCCTGCGATTTACTTCAGCGCCCGTCTGGGCACTGCACTGATTACAGCAGGGTTGTGGCACAAATCCAGGCCACCCCTCCCACATGTTGAGTTGTTCAGTCGATGCCGACAAAGCCTCCGGTCTGGTGCTGCCACAGCCGCGCATACAGCCCGCCGTGGGCGAGCAACTGGGCATGGCTGCCCGTCTCGGCGATCTGGCCTTTCTCCAGCACCACCAGGCGGTCCATCCGCGCAATGGTCGACAACCGGTGCGCAATCGCAATCACCGTTTTGCCTTGCATCAGGGTTTCCAGGCTTTCCTGGATCGCCGCTTCGACTTCCGAGTCCAGCGCCGAGGTGGCTTCGTCCATGATCAGGATCGGCGCATCCTTGAGCAGCACCCGCGCGATGGCGATGCGCTGGCGTTGCCCGCCGGACAGTTTGACCCCGCGCTCGCCCACATGGGCATCCAGCCCGGTGCGGCCTTCGGCGTCCGACAGCAGCGGGATGAACTCATCGGCACGCGCCTTGTGTATGGCGGCCCAGAGTTCTTCGTCGCTGGCGTCCGGCTTGCCATACAACAGGTTCTCGCGGATCGAGCGGTGCAGCAGCGAGGTGTCCTGGGTGATCATGCCGATCTGTTCGCGCAGGCTTTCCTGGGCGACCTCGGCGATGTTCTGGCCGTCGATCAGGATGCGCCCGCCTTGCAGGTCGTACAGGCGCAGCAGCAGGTTGACCAGGGTCGATTTGCCCGCGCCGGAGGGGCCGATCAGGCCGATTTTTTCACCGGCTTTGATGTTCAGGTTCAGGCCGCCAATGATCCCGCTCTTCTTGCCGTAGTGGAAATCCACCTGCTCGAAGCGTACTTCGCCATGGGGTACGGTCAGGCGTGGAGCGTTGTCGCGGTCGACCACGGCCAGCGGCTGGGCGATGGTTTTCAGGCCGTCCTGCACCATGCCGATGTTTTCGAAAATGCCATTGACCACCCACATGATCCAACCGGACATGTTGACGATGCGAATCACCAGGCCGGTCGCCAGGGCAATCGCGCCCACGGAAATCAGCGAGTGGGTCCACAGCCACAGGGCCAGGCCGGTGGTGGTGACGATCAGCAGGCCGTTCATGGTGGTGATCACCACGTCCATGCTGGTCACCACGCGGCTGGCCAACTGGGTTTTTTCGGTCTGCTCGATGATCGCTTCCTTGGCATATTCCTGCTCGGACTGGGTATGGGCGAACAGCTTCAAGGTGGTGATGTTGGTGTAGCCATCGACGATGCGCCCCATCAACTTGGAGCGCGCCTCGGAGGAAATCACCGAACGCGCTTTCACCCGTGGCACGAAGTAGCCCAATGCCAGGCTGTAGCAGACGATCCAGGTCACCAACGGGATCATCAGGCGCCAGTCGGCTTCGGCAAACAGCACCAGGGAACTGATGGCGTAGATCGCCACGTGCCAGATCGCATCCACGGCCGCCACGGCGGAGTCGCGCAGGGAGTTGCCGGTTTGCATGATGCGCTGGGCGATGCGCCCGGCGAAGTCGTTCTGGAAGAAATTCAGGCTCTGCTTGAGCACGTAGCTGTGGTTCTGCCAACGGATCAGGCTGGTCATGCCGGGGCTGATGGTCTGGTGGACCAGCAGGTCATGCAGGGCGCCGAAGATCGGACGCAGCAGCAGGGCGACCACGGCCATCCAGATCAGCTCGGTGCTGTGAACCTGGAAGAAATTCGCCGGCGGTGTGCCTTGGGCCAGGTCGATGATGCGGCTCAGGTAGCTGAACAGCGCGACTTCGATCAGTGCGCCGATCAGGCCCACCACCAACAGGGCGGCGAAACACGGCCACACCTGACGCAAGTAGTAGAGGTAGAAGGGCAGGACTTTGTCGGGAGGGGCGGCGCTGGGCGCGTCGCGGAAAATATCGATCAGTTGTTCGAAACGACGATAGAGCATTAGGGTTGACGCCCGCCCGGCGGGCTCTCCTGTTCAAAGGCGCGCGGCGCCTTGTGAGCGCCGCGCGGAACTACCTGCGGACCTCAGTCGATGCGCTTGGCCGACTTGATCAGGACAGGATCGATGGGCACGTTTTGCATGCCTTGTTTGGTGGTGGTCTGCGAGTTGACGATGATGTCGACCACGTCCATGCCCTTGACCACTTTGGCGAACACGGCATAACCGGCATCGCGACCTGGGTCGAGGAAGGCGTTGTCCGCGACGTTGATGAAGAATTGGCTGGTGGCCGAATCCGGGTTCGAGGTGCGGGCCATCGACAGCGTGCCACGCACGTTATGCAGGCCGTTGCTGGCTTCGTTTTTGATCGGCGGATTGGTGTCTTTTTGCGCCATCTGCGTGGTGAACCCGCCGCCCTGGACCATGAAGCCCGGGATCACACGGTGGAAAATCGTGTTGGTGTAGAAACCCTTGTCGACGTAGGCCAGGAAGTTCTTGGTACTGATCGGCGCCTTGACCGGGTCCAGTTCGATTTCAATGTCGCCGTTGGTGGTGGAGATCAATACGTGGGGCGCCTTGGCAGGCTCGGCCGCCATCAGGTTGGCAGCGAACAGCACGGAACCGGCAAAGAAGGCGATTTTTTTCAGCATGGGTCAGTGATCCTGGGTAGTGATTTCGACTGTCTTTAGAAAATCGAGAAGGGTAGCGTTAAAGACTTCGGGTTGATCCAAGGGCGTGGCATGGCGGGAATCTTCGATCACCACCAGCCGCGCATCGGGCAGCAGTTTTACATAGATTTCTTTCTGTGCCACAGGGGTGTAGTCGTGGTCGGCGCTGATGACCAGGGTTGGACAGGTAATTCTGCAAAGTTGTTCCTGCACGCCCCAGCCCACAATCGCATCGAAGCTGGCGAGATAAGCACGTTTGTCGTTTTTTGCCCAGCGCTCGGCCATCTTGCGGCGCAGGTCGGCCTGCTGCGGTTTGGGAAACAGGCGGTCGCCCAGGGCCTTGCCGATGGTGCCCAGGCTGAGGACGCGTGCCAGGGTCCAGCGCTTGGCCCACTGCCAGTAATCGTCGGCGCTGCGCACCTTGACCTCGGGCGCGCTGTTGACGATGCACAGGCTCTTGACCCGCGCCGGTTCGTCCACCGCCAGTTGAAACGCGATCATGCCGCCCATGGACAAGCCCACCACATGGGCGGGAGGCAGGTCCAGGTGTTCGATCAGGGCGATCAGGTCGAAGGTGAAACCTTTGATGCTGTAGCGCTCCCGGGGTTTGTCCGAGCGCCCGTGGCCGCGCACATCCACCACGATCAGGCGGTAATGCCGGGCCAGCACTGGAATCTGCAACTCCCAATCCTGGCTGCTGGAGCCCAGGCCGTGGATCAAAATCAGTGGGGCGCCGTGGCCATATTCCTCGTAATGCAGGCTGCACCCTTCATGTTCGAACCAGGCCATGCATGAACTCCGTTTCAGGCTTGCTGCGGGGCGGCGAAAGGCGCATCCAGGGGCGCGGTGTCAAATGTGCGCAGCAGCTCCACGAGGATCTGCGTCGCCGGCCCCAGGGGTTTGTCCTTGTTCGAGTACAGGTAGAACGTGGGGTGGCGGCTGCCGCCCTGTTCCAAGGGTAGCTGTTTGAGCACGCCCTCGGTGAGTTCGCGCTCGATCATGTGCCGCGGCAACCAGGCAAAGCCCAGGCCGCTGCCGACGAAACTGCTGGCCGTGGCGAGGCTGCCGACGGTCCAGCGCTGTTCGGCGCCGAGCCAGCCGACATCGCGCGGCTGTTGGCGCCCGGAGTCGCGGATCACCACTTGCATCTGGCTTTCCAGGTCCTGGAAGCTCAGTTCGCGATTCATACGGTGCAGGGCATGCTCGGGGTGAGCGACGGCGACAAATTCCACGTTGCTCATCTCCGTGCCGAGGTAACCGGGGATGCTGAAGCCGCTGATCGCCAGGTCGGCCACGCCTTCGATCAACAGCTCTTCAACGCCCGACAGCACCTCCTCGCGCAGGCGCACGCGACAGCCGCGGCTCTGCGGCATAAAGGCGGTCAGGGCGCGCACCAGGCGCGCATTCGGGTAGGCGGCATCGACCACCAGGCGCACCTCGGCTTCCCAGCCTTGTTCCATATGATGGGCGAGGTCTTCGAGTTGGCTGGCGTTTTTCACCAGCTGCCGGGAGCGGCGCAACAGCACTTCGCCGGCGTCGGTGAGCACGGCCTTGCGCCCGTCGATGCGCAGCAGCGGCACCCCGAGCTGGTCTTGCATGCGGGCCACGGTGTAGCTCACCGAGGACTGTGAACGGTGCAGCGCTTCGGCCGCCTGGGCGAAGCCGCCATGGTCGACCACGGCTTGCAGTGTGCGCCATTGATCGAGGGTAACGCGGGGCGCTTTCAAGATGAGCTCCTCTTGTCCTAAGCTGACAGTCCTTATTGGAGACTGCCGAATGAGAAAATTATGTTGTGTGTTGCTGGCGCTGCTGCCGTTAAGCGCGTTTGCCTACCCGATCGACGTGACAAAAAAAATCGACGGCGTGAGCGTGGATTACACCGCGTCCGACGTGGACGGTGACATCAGTTCGATCCAACTGAACAACTACGGGACCAACGACGCGGTGTGTTCCGTCACCTTCACCAATGGCCCGGAAGCGCCACGTCGCCGTACTGTCAGCGTGCCGGCGGGCAAGAGCACCAACACCACCGCCAAGTTCAACCGCGCAATCATCAAGATGCGTATCGCCCTGGCCTGTGCCCCGAAATAAAGCAGCAGCGGAGCATGTCTACAGGAATACTCCGCTTATAAACAAATTTCTAGATGGGTTGCAGCAGTTTTTTGCGCTTTTTTATCGAATTGGCTCTGGTTAATCTTTTCTCCATCGACTTACAGCAATTACAGATGGAGCCTACGCAGCCATGTCCAACGTTCTGATCATCGAAAGCAGCGCCCGCCAGCAGGATTCGATCTCCCGCCAACTGACTCGGCAGTTCATCAGCCAATGGCAGGCAGCGCACCCGGCGGATCAGATCAGCGTGCGCGACGTGGCGCTCAACCCGCTCCCGCACCTGGACGCCAACCTGCTCGGCGGCTGGATGAAACCGGCGGATCAGCGCAACGCCAGCGAGCAGGCCTCTCTGGATCGCTCCAACGAATTGACCGACGAATTGCTCGCCGCCGACGTGCTGGTGATGGCGGCGCCGATGTACAACTTCGCCATCCCCAGCACCCTCAAAGCCTGGCTGGATCATGTGTTGCGCGCGGGTGTGACCTTCAAGTACACCGCCACCGGCCCCCAGGGTTTGTTGATCGGTAAGCGGGCCATCGTGCTCACCGCCCGTGGCGGGATTCACACGGGCGCGAGCTCCGATCACCAGGAACCTTACCTGCGTCAGGTGATGGCGTTTATCGGGATTCATGACGTGACGTTCATTCACGCCGAAGGGGTGAACCTGAGCGGCGACTTCCAGGAAAAAGGCATCAACCACGCCAAGGCGTTGCTGGCGCAGGTCGCGTGATCCTTTAATCGTCAGATAATCGCGGGGTGTTTATATCTCCCCACGCAAACCCTTCAAGTACGCGTAAGAACCTCCCTTTGCACTTGTTGCTCCTGAGTGCTCCTGCCCGACTGCCGCTCTAGCGAGGTCGGGTTTTTTTTGCCCCGAGTTTCGTGAACCGCCGAAAACCTTTAATGTCCCGCCCATTCGATACGAGGCGCGCATGGGCTACTTACTGGTTGTCACCCTGATACAGGCATTTTCCTTCAGCTTGATCGGCGAATACCTTGCCGGTCACGTCGACAGCTACTTCGCGGTGCTGGTGCGCGTGCTGTTGGCCGGGCTGGTGTTCATTCCGCTGACGCGCTGGCGCTCGGTGGAGCCGACCTTCATGCGCGGCATGCTGGTCATCGGTGCGCTGCAATTTGGTGTGACCTACGTGTGCCTGTACCTGAGCTTTCGCGTGCTTACGGTGCCGGAGGTGCTGCTGTTCACCATCCTTACGCCGTTGCATGTGACCCTGATCGAAGACGCCCTCAACCGGCGCTTCAACCCCTGGGCACTGGTCGCCGCCCTGGTCGCGGTGGCGGGCGCGGCGCTCATTCGTTTCGATCAAATCACCCCGCACTTCCTCATGGGCTTCCTGCTGCTGCAACTGGCCAACTTCACCTACGCCGCCGGGCAAGTGATGTACAAACATCTGGTGGCGCGCTACCCCAGTGATCTGCCGCACTACCGGCGCTTCGGCTACTTCTACCTCGGCGCGCTGCTGGTGGTGTTGCCGGCGTTCCTGGTGTTCGGCAAGGCCGATTTCCTGCCCGAAGCGCCGCTGCAGTGGGGCGTGCTGGTGTTCCTCGGGCTGGTCAGCACGGCCCTGGGCATGTACTGGTGGAACAAGGGCGCGTGCCTGGTCAACGGCGGCACCCTGGCGGTGATGAACAACCTGCATGTGCCGGTGGGGCTGCTATTGAACCTGTTGATCTGGAACCAGCACGAGCCGCTGGGCCGCCTGGCGCTGGGCGGCTTGGTGATTCTGGGCGCGGTGTGGATCAGTCGGTTGGGCATAAAACCCGAAGCAGGCGTACAGTCTGCGGGGTGATAGGCCCTGGGCATGCGTGAGCGGGAATGAAAGTCTGTTATCGAAAAGAAAAGTGTGGGGGCGGCAGAGTGGACAAGGTTGACGAACAGATCATTGCGGCCTTGAAGGACGACGCCCGGGTCAGCCTGGCGCAGTTGGCGCGACAAGTTCACAAGTCTCGAACCGCCGTCGAATCGCGGGTTCAAAAACTGATCGAAAAGGGCATTATCCTCGGCTTCACCATCAACGTCGCTGAAGATGAAGAAGCCCAGCAGTCGGCGTTTCTGATGCTCATGCTCAATGGCAGCAACTGTCACCTGGTGTTTCCGAAGATCTACCAGTTTCGCGAAGTGGTTCAGGCTTACTCGCTGTTCGGCGACGTCGACATGATGCTCGAGGTCAAATACCGCAGCTTCGAAGAGCTGATGGTGTTCAAGGACAACCTGCTGAAGATCGAGCATGTGCGCGAGGTGGTGGTCAATCCGGTGCTCAAGGCCTGGCGCTAGCCGCTGCTGTTTCGGCAACGGCTACGCGGTTCCAGCCTCAGGCGTGATCGTGTACGGTCTCGAGAAAGTGGTGACTCAAGGCCGGCATTCGCTGGCGCAGGGTGTCGACGAACTCTTCGATGACGGCCTGGTTGAAGGCAAACGTCGTGTCGTCGTGCCCCAGCACCACCACCAGCAGGCTGGACGAGTCCTTCGTCAGCCTGAAGTCATGGGCGTCGGCGTCGACCTTGCCGATGCTCGCCAGGGGTACGTCACCGCAGGTATAGACGATGTCGCCCGCCGGAATCGTAATGTCCTTCTTCGCGAACAATGGTCGGAAAGCCCTGGGGGCCTGCGAGCGCATGACGTAAATATCATCCCGCTGATGATAGGTGTGTACGCCGATGCTGACCCCATGCCGGATCGCCACGGCGTTATAGGCATCGACGATGTTGTTGATGGGGTGGACGCCTTTGGCGATGAAGCGCCGCAACAGTTTCTCGTTGGCGCTGACGGTGTTTTCGTAGCCCAGCTTTTTGAGTTGCTTGGCAAAGCCGTCGTAAATGACGTTGGAGTCCAGTTCGTTGAGGTGGGACGCAACGTGATTGAGGTTACTTTGCAGGACGCTGACGAAGCTCTGGTCGTCCGACACGGTAATGTCTTCGATAACCGCCGCGCACGCATTGTTGATGCCCAGATCACTGGCTGATTTTCGGATGATCAAACGACTTTTCATTGCCTTAACACCACAGTTTTTTACGTAGATTGGCGGTACTGATGTCCAGTTGCGGTGCCGAAAGGTGTTGCAGCCAGAACAGCCCCGGACAGGTGGCGAAGTCGATCGTGATCGGCGTGGTATCGCCGGCGTCGATGAAGTAGCGGTGGCCGCAATAGGCCTCGTCCTCCATCACGCTCTGCAAGGCCTGCGACGAGGGGGTGGCGAAGGTGCGTTGTTCATCGGAGCAGAAGAACCCGATCCGGCCGTGGCTGATCTGGCTGACCGCATCCGTGCGGGGGCGAGGGCGGCCGAGGTAGCTGTCGATGGCCAGCGACAGCAAGTCGGGGTGGTACACCTGTTGAAACAACAGCGGTGCGATGCCGCCATGCAAGCGGCCGCCGGCTTCAATCATCACCGGGCCGTCTGCAGACCAGATGATTTCCATATGAATCGGGCCGACCTCGATGCTCAACGCTGCGGCGGCCTGGCGGGCGTAGTCGGTCAGCGGCTGCAGTTCCTCGGCGCGGGGATCGAGGGTGTCCAGGCTTTCGTAGACAAACATGCTGCCGTTTTTCTGGACCTTGGTGTATCTGCACACCGAGGCAATGATGTACACGCCGTCAAAGGCGACCATATCCACCACATATTCCGGGCCTGAGACGAACGGCTGCACGATGAAGCCGAGGTTGATTTCCCCCAGGTCGTTTTTGCGCTGCCAGGCCGCATTCTTCAAGGCACTTTCGACGCCCGCCCGGCCTTGGGCAAACACCACGCCTTCGGTGGCGGCGGAATTGAGCGGCTTGACTACATAGGTGGCGGTGTCCTTCAGCGTGGCAACCACCTCTGCGATGCGCGTCGGCGAGCTCAGCAGTTGCGACTCAATGTTCGCCAGCCCGTGTTTTTTCAGGGCATGCTGCATCGAGAACTTGTTGCGACGCAGGTCGCTGGTGATGCGGCTATTGCCGGGAATACGCAGGACTTCGGTGAGGTAGTCGGTCAGGTAGATCGCGGTTTCGCAACCCGCGATCACGGCGCTCAGCGACAGCGGTTCGAGGATCTCCAGCAAACCCTCTTCCCAGTGGTAGACCGCGTCGAAGTTTTCTCTGATCAGGTCATCGGTGAAATGCTTGGGCAAGCTGTCGGTGGAAATCACGGCAATGCACCTTACGCCCTGAGCCTTGAGCAAGGGCGCGTAGAGTTTGCCTGTGGAGAACGGGTCAACGATCAGTACGGTTTCCAAAGCAGGTACTCCTATTCGGTGGTGGCGGTGGCCGCGACGGCAGGGGTGAGGTTCCACGCCAGTACGGCAGCGGCCAACAGCGCGGCGGAGACGATCATCAGCACGCGCGCACCTTCGAGCCCGAGGAAGGCTGCGGTGGTGAAGAACGTCAGGATCATCGGCGCCGAGCCACTGACCAGCAGGTAGTAGAGCGAGCTTTTGGCGGCGATCACGTCGGCGATCCGTGCGTTGGACGCCGACTCAATCAGGGTTTTACGCAATTGGATGCGCAGGCTGTTGATGCAGAAACCCAGCAGGAAGGCGGCGCCCATCATCACGTAGAGGTTATGGAAATAGACGATTGCCACGTCGGCCAGTATCACCAGCAGGATCGCGCTGTAGCTGTTGAGCTTGATCCGTGGCAGCACTGCGGCGCTGAAGGCACCCAGGCCGGCCAGGCCGCTGGCGACGCCAAACAGGGTGGCGTTCCATTCATTGAGCTTCTGGAACACGATGGGCACCAGGCTGTTGAAGGCGCCGATATGGAAGCCGATCATGCTCAACACGATGATCAGGATGTACAGGTTGCGCGGCAGGTGCAGAGGCTGCGCCGTGTGGCCGTCGGCGGCCTGCTCGGGGGTATCGGCGACGGGGGTTGGCGCCACAAAAAGAATCGCCGCCAATGACAGGATCGCCCCCAGGCTGATGATCTGCAGGGTCTGGTTGACGCTGAACACATCCACAATCACGCCGCCCAGCAGCGCACCGCCAAAGGCCCCGATCTGGATGGAGGTTTGCATCAAGCGCGCCGAGGTGTCGCTGTTGGTCAGCCCGGCCAGCACCAGCTTGGTGTTTTTCGATTCCAGGGTGCTGATGGTGAAGTAGTCGGTGACCCCCACCACGAAGGCAATCGCCAGGAAGCCGATCGGCAACAGCGCCGCGTCGGTAAACGACAGCCCCAGCACGGCGGCGAACGCGGTCAGGCGAATGTACAACAGCCGTTTCATGCTCAGTTCAATGGTGAAGAACTTGCCGATGTACTGTTCGCACAAATACGGCACTACGGTCGCTACGCATAAGGTGGCGCCCACCAGGAACGTCGAGCCGGTGGTCTCCAGCCCGAACCAGACCATAGCGATCACAATCGCCATGTCCAGGCCGGTGAAGAGGGTCACGATCGAATAAAACGCAGCAAGGGTCGATTTATTATTCATGGGCACCATCAGTCGTAACGAGAGAGTTTAAGGAGAGGTACGCATCGCTCGGTGTCACCGATGACGGTACTGATCTGGTTTCTGACGCGAACGGTGGGCAGCGACTTCTTTTCCAGGTTGCAGACCTTGTAGGCGTTGTCGTGCCAGGGGCAGATCACGCTTTGCCCGTCACCCGTCACTTCCCCCATGTGCAGCGGGCCGCCGCGATGGGGGCAGGCTGTCGGCAGCAGTTGAGTCGAATGCGCATGACGCTTGAGAAAGTAGGTTTTCCCGTCCACCGCCACATAGTGGGTATGGCTGAGGTTCAGGCTGATGGCTTTCATGGGGCGGGGTCCTCAAATGGCCGTGACGGTGTAGGTGCAGGAGGGGCTGACGATGCAGGTGCCATGCAGCATGCCCTTGGGAATCACCACGCCTTCCCCGGCCTTGAGCCGCACGCTCAGTTCGGGGCTGGCGACAAAATCCAGCTCGCCGGATTCGACCCAGAACAGTTCGTCATTGGGGTGGGTGTGCAGCACCGAAAGCTCGTGTTCAGGCTCGGTGATCGTCAGGTCCACCGGCTTGCGGCCATGGAGGGCGCTGGCGTGGGCGCGGTGTTCATCCATCTCGTCATGCCACTTGATATGGGCATAAAGCTCATCGTCGGCGATGTCCTGCAGTAACCGGAACTCCTCAAACCCACGGATCAGGTCGGGGATGATCGCGTTGCCGAACTGCTTGATCATCGGCAGGATCAGGCGTTGCAGGGCCATTCTTCCGTGATGCACATCGATGTGTGAGTGCTCATCGAAGTATTCGGTGGAGACCGCGCCGTTGAAGATCGTCCTGATAGCGCGTGACTGATGCTGGGTGGTCAGGGCCAGTGTGGCTTCGGTGTAGTACATGGCGCCGATATAGCGGAACAGCTCGCCATGGTTGGCCGACACGTAGTGGAAGTAGTTGGTGAGCGACAGCGAGGCGGGGGTATAGAACTGCCAGTAGTGATGCACGTGATGGGACATGTTCATGTCCTTGAGCATGTCTTCAAAAATGGTGCTGTGCTTCTTCTTGTCGATGCCGTAGCCGTATTCGTCGATCAGGATCTTGAACAGCTCACTGGTGTACACGCCGCAGTTACCCAGCACATTGCGCGCCATGGCCGAGGCTTCACTGAGGAAGTCGCCGGCGCATTGCGTCATGAAAAACCGCGCAGCACGTTCGGGATGGCGGCTGGTGGTCAGGACTTCATGGAGCTTGGAGTCGGACCGGGCCACATCGTCCAATACCTTGTCGGTGTGGGCGACGAAGGAGTCCAGGCACCAGGGACCGTTGATGTGAACCTCTTCCTTGAGCCAGTTGTAGAGGTATTGCTCGAGTAGCGGACGAATCTTTTTACCGGACGCGGCATGCTGCGGATCATAAAAATTCTTGAATGCCTTGAGATCCAGTGCCATGGGCGGCTTGGGTAAAAAGACCAAGTCTTGTTCATAGATGTTCAATAACAAGCGTTGCGCCAAAAGATGCTGGCTGTGTGAGAGTTGGTCGCTTGTCAGGCGGGTGCTGATAATTGCATCGGTCACGTCCTGCGGCCTTGAAGGTCGCTGGTAAGGGCTGTCGGTATAAAAGTCGCGAGGTTGAGAAAAGCCAGTTGCACTGCAGTAGTGAGTCAGCGCTTCCGCATCCGAACTTAATACAAAGTGTGCCGCATCATCTGAAAGCTTAGTTGTCCATAACATAAGTAACGCCTTCTCACAGAGTTGTTCGATGGCCAGATGCTATAGCTTTGGTTTTTCTAAAAACAGATTAAAAATCGGGCGCCTGGATAGTGAAATTCACTAAATGTATAGGTGAAGTTTTCTTTGTTGCTACGTGGGTTTGATTTTGCGGAGGGTGGCAACTAAACATGTTCGTCAGTTATTTGCCGGGCAGGCTTGGCCTGTAGCGCTAGGCCTGATTTGGCGCTGGGGGGGGCGATCCAACAGGTAAGGGGCAAGCGAGCCCCTCACCGTGCGCGGTGTCAGTTCTCCAGCGCTTGCGCGGCGGTGGCGTTCTGCGTCATTGCAAACAGCCCGCTGCGTAGGTCAGTGCCGCTTGGCTGTTGGTACAGGCTCAAACCGAATTCCGGCAGCACCGCCAGCAGGAAATCGAAGATATCCCCTTGAATCCGCTCGTAATCCGACCACGCCGTGGTGCGGGTGAAGCAGTAGATTTCCAGCGGCACGCCCTGGGCGGTGGTTTGCATCTGACGCACCATGCAGGTCATGTTCGGCTGGATGTCCGGGTGGCTTTTCAGGTAAGCCAGGGCATACGCGCGGAAGGTGCCGAGGTTGGTCATGCGCCGGCGATTGGCCGACAACTGCGCGCTTTGGCCCTGGGCTTCGTTCCAGGCCTTGAGTTCGGCCTGCTTGCGGCTGATGTAGTCGGTGAGCAGGTGGACCTGGGTCATGCGGACTTCTTCATCGTCGCGCAGGAAGCGCACGGCGCTGGCGTCGATGAACAGGCTGCGCTTGATCCGACGCCCGCCGGACGCCTGCATGCCGCGCCAGTTCTTGAACGACTCGGACATCAGGCGCCAAGTCGGAATCGAGACGATGGTCTTGTCGAAGTTCTGCACCTTGACCGTATGCAGGGTGATGTCCACCACGTCACCGTCCGCGCCGACCTGGGGCATTTCGATCCAGTCGCCCACCCGCAGCATGTCGTTGCTGGTCAACTGCACGCTGGCGACGAACGACAGCAGGGTGTCCTTGTACACCAACAAGATCACCGCCGACATCGCACCCAGGCCGGACAGCAGCAACAGTGGCGAGCGGTCGATCAGGGTGGCGACGATGATGATCGCGCCAAACACGAATAGCACCATCTTCGCCAACTGCACATAACCCTTGATCGAGCGGGTACGCGCGTGTTCGGTGCGCGCATAGATGTCGAGCAGGGCGTTGAGCAGCGCGCTCATGGCCAGCACCACGAACAGGATGGTGAACGCCAACGCCACGTTGCCGATGAACAGCGTTGCGGTCTTGCTCAGGTCCGGCACCAGGTGCAGGCCGAACTGGATCACCAGCGACGGGGTCATCTGCGCCAGGCGGTGGAAGACTTTGTTGTGGCGCAGGTCATTGAGCCAGTGCAGGGCCGGTTGCCGCCCGAGCAACTTGACCGCATGCAGGATGAGGTAACGCGCCGCCCGTCCGAGCAACAGGGCCACCACCAGCAGCACCAGCAAGCCCAGGCTGGAATGCAGCAGGGGATGTTCGTCGAGGGCGCTCCAAAGGTCTTTGACGTTGAGCCAGAGCTGTTTGATATCCATGGGTGAAACCGATTCTTCTGTAAGACAAGACCGGGCGATTAGAGCATTTAAGTGCCGCAACATTGGCGTTACGGACAAACGCCTTAACAAAAAAGCAGCTGATTAGCCCTGTTCGCGTAAAGAAACTCGGTTTGGACGCCCGAAACCGTTACCCTATGCAGCTGATATTTTGTAATTCTTCGAGGTAGCACCCGTGTTTTCCCAATTCGCCCTGCACGAACGCCTGCTCAAAGCCGTGGCCGAGCTTAAATTTGTCGAGCCTACGCCTGTGCAGGCAGCGGCCATCCCGCTCGCGCTCGAAGGGCGTGACCTGCGGGTGACGGCTCAAACCGGGAGTGGCAAGACGGCCGCTTTCGTCCTGCCGATTCTTAACCGCCTGATCGGCCCGGCTAAAGTCCGCGTCAGCATCAAGACCCTGATCCTGCTGCCGACCCGCGAGCTGGCCCAGCAGACCCTGAAAGAAGTCGAACGTTTTTCGCAGTTCACCTTCATCAAGTCCGGCCTGATCACTGGCGGCGAAGACTTCAAGGTCCAGGCCGCCATGCTGCGCAAGGTGCCGGACATCCTCATCGGCACCCCGGGCCGCATGATCGAGCAACTCAACGCCGGCAACCTCGACCTCAAGGAAGTCGAAGTGCTGGTGCTCGACGAAGCCGACCGCATGCTCGACATGGGCTTTGCCGATGACGTGCAGCGCCTGGTGGCTGAATGTGTGAATCGCCAGCAGACCATGCTGTTCTCCGCCACCACCGGCGGTTCGACCCTGCGCGACATGGTTGCCAAGGTCCTGAACAACCCCGAGCACCTGCAGGTCAACAACGTCAGCGACCTGAACGCGACCACGCGCCAGCAGATCATCACCGCTGACCATAACGTCCACAAAGAACAGATCCTCAACTGGCTGTTGGCCAACGAGACCTATCAGAAGGCCATCGTGTTCACCAACACCCGCGCTGCGGCCGATCGCATCTACGGCCGCCTGGTGGCGCAGGATTACAAAGCGTTCGTCCTGCACGGCGAGAAAGACCAGAAGGACCGCAAGCTGGCGATCGACCGCCTCAAGCAAGGCGGGGTGAAGATCCTGGTCGCCACCGACGTCGCCGCGCGCGGCCTGGATGTCGACGGCCTGGACATGGTCATCAACTTCGACATGCCCCGCAGCGGCGACGAATACGTCCACCGTATCGGCCGCACCGGGCGTGCCGGCAACGATGGCCTGGCGATCTCACTGATCTGCCACGGCGACTGGAACCTGATGTCGAGCATCGAGCGCTACCTCAAGCAGTCGTTCGAGCGCCGCACCATCAAGGAAGTCAAAGGCACCTACACCGGGCCGAAGAAGGTCAAGGCGTCGGGCAAGGCCGTGGGCGTGAAGAAGAAAAAAGTCGACGGCAAGGGTGACAAGAAGAAGGCCGGCGCCAAGTCGCCGACCAAGCGCAAGATCGCCAACCGGCCGAAGACCGACAACCTGTCGTTGGTCAGCAAGGACGGCATGGCGCCGCTCAAGCGCCGCAAGCCGGAAGCACCAGCTGCCGAGTAAGGCTGGGCCGCTACAAAAAAACCGGACGTTGTCCGGTTTTTTATTGCCTTCGGTTTTTGCATTGGTCGCAGCTTCTTTCCGCCCAGTTGAGGCGGCGAACGTCTGGAAAGTACACAGAAGTGACGCCTGTCCATTCGGCTGAACGGCCGCTGACGAGACGTGTCCCAACTCTGAACGGGCTGCTTTTCCTTTTGGCCCGCAGGAGGAATCAGGATGACGACTTACAACTGGGATCTGATCGAGCGTCTGCTGCATGAAGTGCAGAATGGCGAGGGCAGCTTTGCCCCGCGCAAATACGCCGAGGAGGAAGCCGCTGATAAGGCCACGGCGGGCGAGTCCACCGGCAATCTGGATGCGCTGAAAAAGACCGCTGCGGATTACGAAGCGCTGTTGTTCAAGCGCGGGTTTATCGAGTCGCGGCCAGAGGACGAGGGTGGCAGTGGTGAGAACTTTGTTCTGACGCCGCGAGGTGCCCAATTGCTGGCCTTGATCGACAGCTCAATACCGGGCAACGCTCACCCGCGTGAGGTGCTGGATGAGCAGGTGGATGCGCTGGAACCGGTGACGTTTGATGACGTGGCGTCCAAGGCGGCGATTGCCTGAAGGGCATGTGGGAGCAGTCTTGCTCCCACGTTCTAGTCTGCGGCGGCTTTGAGGCATTTGAGCGCCTTGAAATCGCTGCGCACGCCCGCGATTTTGTGCGTCAATTTCTGGCGTTGTTGTACGCTGCTTTGCGCCATTAGATCCACGATCAGGCTGCGCGCCGCTGTTTCCGTCTGGGCATCAGCCTCCCTGTATTCCGGGGTCCATGCACGTTCCCGGTCCACCAACAATTGTTGCATTTTCTGCGCAAAGTCAGGGTCGTGGCGTTGTTGCACGGCGTCGATGAACTGCGCCTGCCAGCGGGCGCGGTTGCCGATCCACTGTTGGTTCTGGTCACCCAGCTCCGCAGACCAGGCCGCCACGCGTTGCTGCTGGCTGGCGCTGAGCGGCCCGATCCACGTATCGAGGCGCTTGCTCATACGCTCGGCACGCGCCTGGATCTGTCGCGGCAGGGGCGGTTTCAGGTATTCGTCCTGGCGCTTGCGCAGGTCTTTGGCCAGGGCGTCGTTCATGTCCTTGACCTGCTGGTCGTCCAGCCCGCGCAGCAAGTGGACCGCCGACGGGGTGATCGCGCGTGCGATCTCGTTAACCGCCTGTTTGGCTTCGTCGGTACGGCTCTGCAAGGCGCTGTCGCTGACCTGATGGTTGTCGACCATCTGTTGCAGACGGTCGAGCCAGTCCAGATAGCCTGGCAACTGCGTGGTGCAATGCCAGGCCAGGTGTTGCTGGAGTGTGTCGTTGAACCAGCGCTTCTGCCCGGCGTTCATGTCCAGGTAATCATTGAGGGTCCACGGGATGATCACATCGAGATTGCGATAGGCCAAACCCACACGGTTGCAGCCGCCAAGCACCAGGCTCGCGATCACGAATACCAGCAGAAATGTGAGCCGATGCAACATGGGCAGGTCCTTGCGCAGAGGGGGTTGATGCATGTGAACCCGCGCTGGGTGCGACAGTTCAGCCCATCAATAAAACGTCCGCGCAGCCTTCAGGGTCAACAACCCATCGCATTGCGAATTGTGTCCGGAGTAGGCCGAGCAGTCGCCGCCATTGAGGCTGGAGTCGCTGTAGATCAGGTCAAGGTCAACGCCCATCCACGCCCTCGAGAATTGCACCGACCAGTCGCTGAAACTGCGGATCGAACCGCCGTCCACCGAGACCGGGCTGCCCAGTTGATGCGTGGTGTACTTCATGCTGACGCCGATGCCGAACGGTTGTGTACCGCCAAGGTCGGCGAACAGGGTGCTGTCCTGGCGGTCGGGGTCATTGCTGAAGGACGCGCCGAAGCGATTGCCCAGCAGGTTCAGGCCGCCATAGAACTCCTGGCTGTCGAGGGGGCTGAGCGAGGGGTAGCTGTAGTGGATCAGTCCCACTTCGTAGCCCAGCGTCTGGTCGAAGGGGTGTTTGAACCCCAGGTACGAGTCGATTTCAAGGTTGCTCGCCGAAGACAGGCCCATGTTCGGTGAGAACTGGCCGACGTACAGGCCGCTGTCGTGGCTCAGGTCGAGGCCGCCGTGGAAGGCGTCGCTGCCCGGCGAGGTCGGCTTGACCAGGCCCTGGGCCATGCTGCGGCTGGGCGTGGTGCCCAATTTCAGATCGAAGTCGCCCAATTCGCGCTGGAAAATTTGCGCTTCGGCCAGTGGGCTCGCGGCGAGGGCGCTGAGCAGGAAAATAATCGGTTTGAGCATGCTTCACTCCATGAAAAGCGAGGAGCAGTAACGGAAGAAATCAGGCGGATGCCCGTGCTAGACGCGTGCAAGCATACCGGCGAATGCCAGGCGCTGAGGCCCGTTCGTCGATTTTGTGGAGCAGGGGGTGAAGCAAGAGGGTGTTTCGGACTCTAGTCCTAGCGCCTTGCTGGCAAGACGCTTAGGGACCAGGTGTATTGCGCCGTCAGCTTACTTCTTGCCCAGGCTGATCTGCTTGGACGGGCCGAAAGTCTGGCCGCTCACGCCCTTGGCAATCTGCTGGATTTCGCCACCGGACTTGAGGAACGCAGCGATCTGGCTGTTGATCGACTCGCTGGTTTCGACGGCGGGAGCTGGCTTTGCTTTGCTATTGGATGCTTTTACGCGCATGGCGGCCACTAACCTGTAGAAAATTAACTTGGCCAGGCATAGTACAGGAAATGCTTGACAATTGCTTGGTAAATATCCTCTGGTATTTACTGTGATGGCCGAAACACGCAAAGTTTGTCGTCGAAATAAGCCCCTAACTTGCTGTTTTAACTCGAAACCACGCGGCCTGCCGGGCGCCGCAAGCGCTGCAAAATTCAGCCGACTGATCAGACGAGCGGGGCGCAGCCAGTAGAACGCCATGCGAGCCCGCGATTTTTCAGGCGCGCGCGCGTGCAGGGCGCAACTCGGGTAGAATGCCGCCCACGCAATGAGGGTATTGGAAATGGCTTTAGTCGGGCGCTACAACAGTTTGCAAGTGGTTAAACACACTAACTTTGGTTTGTACCTGGATGGTGCGCAAGACGGTGAAATCCTCTTGCCTAATCGGTATATCCCCAAAGATATTCCCAGTGAAGATGAAGACTGGCTTAACGTATTCATTTACTTGGACAGCGATGACAAACTTATCGCCACCACTGAAAAACCCAAAGTTCAAGTTGGCGAATTTGCCAGTTTGAAAGTCGTCGAAGTCAACAGCATTGGTGTTTTCCTCGATTGGGGTTTGCCCAAGGATCTGTTGCTGCCGTATTCGGAAGAAAAACGTCAATTGACCGCTGGCGAATATTGCGTGGTGCATGTCTATCTCGACAAACACACCAAGCGCATCACCGCCACCGCGCGTCTTGACCGCTACCTCGACACGACGCCCGCCAACTACGAGGTGGGCCAGGAAGTCGACCTGCTGGTGGCCGAGGCCACGGACATGGGCTTCAAGGCGATCATCAACAACAAGCACTGGGGCCTGATCCACAAGAACGAAGTGTTCAAGTTCCTGCGCCCGGGCAAGGAAGAGAAAGGCTTTATCAAGGAAATCCGCGCCGACGGCAATATCAGCCTGAGCCTGCAGCCGGTTGGCCAGGAAGCGGCCTCCAGCCTCAACTCGAAGATCCTCGCCAAGTTGCGTGAAAACAACGGCAGCTTGCCGGTCAGCGATAAAAGCGACCCGGCGGTGATCAGCAACTTGTTCGGCGTCAGCAAAGGCAACTTCAAGAAGGCCATTGGTGCGCTCTACAAGCAGGGCCAGATTGTGATTCACGCCGATCGCATTGAACTGAGCTGAGTGCGGTTTGCTCTTCTGTAGGCGCAAATCGCTCCTACAGAAGCTGTGCCGATGACCCGTAAATCCTTGTTCTGTCGGCCTACGGCGCAGATGACCTGAGCAACGTGGCCACATTCCTCAGCGCCGCCTAGTGCACAGTCAGGCACCTGTGTGCACAACGGGTGTGCAAGTGATTGTGTACAGGATTAAGGCGTGCACCGTTGCTGAGCGGTATACACCGATCTAACTCTCGATACATCCTTTGGCACCCCGCCCCGTGGGGATTGTGTGCCATTGGCACGCATTCTGCTGACTCTCTCGTATACAAACCGTGCCGCCTTCCGTATGCATCCCGTTACGGCAGCGCAGGCGGGTATTTCGAGGAGCCCAGCGATGACCGAACAATTGCCTAAAGGCTACAGCCCGCGCCTGTACAACCAGGACCTGGGCCCACTGCCGCAAAAGTGGACCTGGTACAACATCTTTGCCTTCTGGATGAGCGACGTCCACAGCGTCGGCGGTTACGTCTTCGCTGCCAGCCTGTTCGCCCTCGGGCTGGCCAGTTGGCAGGTGCTGATTGCATTGCTCGCGGGCATTTGCATCGTGCAATTGATCGCCAACCTGGTGGCCAAGCCGAGCCAGCAAGCGGCTGTACCGTACCCGGTGATCTGCCGACTGGCGTTTGGTGTGTTCGGTGCGAATATTCCGGCGGTGATACGTGGCTTGATCGCGGTGGCGTGGTACGGGATTCAGACGTATCTGGCGTCGAGTGCGCTGATCATCGTGGTGCTGCGCTTTTTCCCACAGATGGCCGTGTACGCAGAGCCGCACTTTGCGGGCCTGTCCTACCTGGGCTGGTTTGGTTTCCTCAGCTTGTGGGTGTTGCAGGCGGCCGTATTCTGGGCGGGCATGGAGTCTATCCGGCGCTTTATCGACTGGGCCGGGCCGGTGGTCTATGCGGTGATGTTCGCCCTGGCCGGCTGGATCGTGTGGAAGGCGGGTTGGGCGAATATCAGCTTTACCCTGGCGGAAAAATCCCTGTCGGGCTGGCAGGCTTTTGGCCAGGTGATCGTGGCGACGGCGTTGGTGGTGTCTTACTTCTCCGGACCGACGCTGAATTTCGGTGATTTCAGCCGCTACTGCCGCAGTATGCAGGACGTGCGTCGCGGTAATTTCTGGGGGCTGCCGGTGAATTTTCTGGCGTTCTCTTTGGTGACTGTGGTGATCGTCTCGGGCACCTTGCCGGTATTCGGCGAAATGCTCCACGATCCGATCGCCACCGTGTCGCGTATCGACAACAGCGTGGCCGTGTTGCTGGGCGCCTTTGCCTTTGTCACGGCCACGATCGGCATCAATATCGTCGCCAACTTCGTGTCCCCGGCGTTCGACTTCGCCAACATTGCGCCGAGCAAAATCAGTTGGCGCGCCGGCGGCATGATTGCTGCGGTGGCTTCAATCTTTATCACCCCGTGGAACCTGTTCAACAACCCGCTGATGATCCACTACACCCTGGACATACTCGCCGCGTTTATCGGGCCGTTGTTCGGGATTCTGCTGGTGGACTTCTACCTGATCAAAAAACAGCAGATCGACGTGGACGCGCTGTTCGACGACAGCCCGAGCGGGCGCTACTACTTCGACGGTGGCGTGAACTGGACGGCGGTCAAGGCTCTGGTGCCGGCGACGCTGGTGGGCGTCGCGATCACTTTCACCCCGGCATTGCAGGGCATGGCCAACTTCGCCTGGTTTACCGGCTGTTTCCTGGGTGGGCTGTTTTTGCTGGTGCTCGCTCGACGCGAACAAGCTCGCGTGCCAACGCCGGTGATTGCTGGCTGACCGTCGTAGTGGGGCGCAGCAACCCCGCGCCCGCCAATAACAGCCCGCAACCGGCAATTACCAGCGCCGGTTGCAGGCCGTCGCTCAGGTGATTGCTCACCGATGCGAGCAACGGGCCGCTCAGTTGACCGATGGCAAAGCAGGCAGTCAGCACCCCGGTACTGCGCTGATAGCCGTGAGGCGCCACCTCCCGCAAGCGCGCCATCACCAACTGCATACACGCCAGAAAAGGCCCGCCGCACAGCAACACGCCCAGCGCCAGGCCCCAGCCGTTGCCGAGCAAGCAGGCAAACACGCCCGCCGCTTGCAGCCATAAGGTTGTCATCAGCCAGCGACGGGTTGTGTTCGCGGCCTTGCGGCGCAGGCTCGCCACGACCACGCCGAGCGCAGCCGCCAGGCCAAAGCATGGCCAGAACAGGTCTGCCTGCCAGGCGCCCTTGAACTGCGCGCTGGCCATCTGTGACAGAAAGGTCGCCGGAATGATGTAGCCAAGGCCGAACAGAAAATAAATCCAGCCCAGGTGCGCGATGCTCGCATTGCTGTCCGCGCCGCTGATGGGCGCGTCAGTGAGGCTCGGTCGAGGCAGGAAAGGCAGGATCGCCAACAGCATCAGCAGCGCCACCCCGCCATAGACCAGCCACAGTGTTGCGGAGCTTTGCCGTAGCAGGTTCGAGCCTAGCGCCAGCAGGCCGGTCAACAGAATCCCCAGGCCCGGCCCGGCAAACACCAGGGCGCCCAAGCGTGGCCGCCCGGCGGCAATCGCCAGCGGTTGGCTGAGGCTGGTGATCATCACCAGTGCCCAGGCGCTGGCCACGCCGGTGCCGAAGCGCAACAACAGGTGCGGCCAGAACCCATGGGCCCAGTACGACGCCAGGGTCAGCAGCACGCACAACCACAACCCGCCGTACAAACGGGCGCGCACATGGCGATGGCTGCGGGCAAAAGTTGAATCCACCGCACCGACGAAGTAGCCCAGGTAGTTGGCGGCAGCGATCAGCCCGGCACCTGTCAGGTCGATCTGTCCTTCGCTCAGCAAATGCGGCATTTGCGGGGTGAGGGCGAAGCGGCCAATGCCCATGGCCATCATCAGGGCGATAAAGCTGGCGAGGAGGCGAGTCAACGGCGACATGTGCAAGGTTTCCTGCGGGAAAGCGAATGACGTGCAGGCTAAGGTGGATTGATGTTCTGTAAAATTGAATAATAGTGATCAACTTGTTCAGTTTTGGAGAAAGGTATGGAGTTCAGTCAATTGCGCATTTTCCAGGCCGTGGCGGAAGAGGGCTCCATCACCCGCGCTGCCGAGCGTTTGCACCGCGTGCCGTCGAACCTGTCGACCCGGCTCAAGCAGATGGAGGAACAACTGGGCGTCGAGTTGTTCGTCCGTGAACGTCAACGCCTGCAGCTTTCCCCGGCGGGCAAAGTGTTGCTGGACTACAGCACCCGTCTGCTGGCGCTGCACGACGAAGCCCACGGTGCCGTGCAAGGCGGACAACCGGCCGGCGACTTTGTGCTGGGCAGCATGTACAGCACCGCCGCGATTCACTTACCGAAACTGTTGGCGCGCTACCACAAGGCGTATCCGCTGGTGAATTTGCAGGTGCAGTCGGCGCCCAGCGGGGAGCTGCTGGAAGGCTTGATCACCGGGCGTCTTGACGCTGCGCTGGTCGACGGCCCGCTGACCCTCGCGACGCTGGACGGTGTGCCCTTGTGCGACGAAAAGCTGGTGCTGATTTGCGAAGCCGACCACCCACCGGTACACGGTCCCCAGGATGTGGCCGGCCGTGCGGTGTTCACCTTCCGACGCAGTTGTTCCTATCGCCGGCGTTTGGAGACGTGGTTTTCCCACGAGCGCGTGGCCATGGGCCGCGCCATTGAGATCGAGTCTTATCAGGGCATGCTCGCCTGTGTGATCGCCGGTTCCGGCGTGGCCCTGATGTCCGAATCCATGCTCGACAGCCTGCCAGGCAAGGACAGTGTGTCCGTTCATCCCCTATCTGGGCCTTTTGCCACTGCGACCACCTGGCTGATGTGGCGAAAGGGTATGCTCGGCGCTAATCTCAACGCATGGATCGAACTGCAGCGCGAAGGTCAGGCAGAGTCGCCGCAAGATGCCTGTGCGATTGCCTGAACGATCCGTCGGCATTTGAATCAATTCAGTAATAGTTCGTTGTGGTTTCGTTGAAGCAATACGTAGGAGTTAGGGCTACTATCTGTAGGAAGAGGCGAACGAATTCCCGCCGACCGGCACTACCCTCAAAGGGGGCAATCATGAAAGAGAAAATCCAAAACTGGCTCCACGACCTTGGCGTTGCGCTGGGTCTGATCGAGCCCCCGCTGCAGCCGGTGCCCATTCGCACGGATGATGAGCAGCGTCGTCCACGTCGGCGGTAAACCGCAGCCGCTGGAATGCCGCAGAATTAATGTAGGCGCGGGCTTGTGTAGGAGCGAGCAAACCCGCCCCCACCCTGTCTTGTACGCCACGCAAAAAAAACGGGTGCGACATCCGACGTCGCACCCGCTGAAGAAAACGTGATAGGCCAGGTGTTTGTTCAGGCCGCCCGAGCTGGCACCGTTTCAGGCCGGCGCGACAACAGGCTCACCCCGACAAAACTCACCAACGCCACCGCCAGGCTGTAGTAGATCGGCGTGTTCGCGTCCAAGCCATCCTTGAACATGAACACCAACGCGGTCACAAAGCCCAGGGTCATGGACGTAATCGCCCCTGAGGTCGTCGCGCGCTTCCAGAAAATCGCCCCGATCAGCGGGATCAGCATGCCCCCCACCAACAGGTTGTAAGCCAGGGTCAGGGCGCTGATCACATCGTTCACCACCAGGGCGATGCCCAGTACCGCGATACCAGTCAGCATCGTGAACAGGCGGTTGATGTTCAGGCTCGACTGCTTGCCGCCGCGCAAACGTGGCAGCAGGTCCTCGGTCAACACGGTGGACGCCGCCAGCAAGCCGGCGCTGGCCGTCGACATCATCGCCGCCAACGCTGCCGCAATCACCAACCCACGAATCCCATCGGGCAGCGACATTTTAACGATCGCGGCAAACGCGTTGTTGACGTTATCCAGATCGGGGATCAGCACATGGGCCGCCATGCCGATCAACGCACAGGCCAGGCCGTAGAGAATGCAGTAGAAACCGGCGAAGGTGCCTGCGTACTGGGCGACTTTTTCGTCACGGGCGGTGAACACCCGTTGCCAGATGTCCTGGCCGATCAGGATGCCGAAAAAGTAGATCATGAAGTAGGTGATGATCGTGTCCCAGCCGATCGCGGTGAAGCTGAAGCTCGACGCCGGCAGCTTGGTCACCAGTTCGTCCCAGCCGCCGACACGGTACAGGCAGATCGGCAGCAGGATAAACATCAGGCCGACGGTCTTGATCACGAACTGCACGATGTCGGTCAGGGTCAGCGACCACATGCCGCCGATGGTCGAGTACACCACCACCACGCCACCGCCGAGCAGCACCGAAATCCAGAAGGGCAGGCCGAACAGCACCTGCAGCACGGTGCCGATGGCCAGGATCGAGGTCACGCCGATCATCAGCGCGTAGGCCAGCATGATCACCGCACTCGCCTGGCGGGCCATGGGGTTGTAGCGTTTTTCCAGGACCTGGGTGACGGTGAAGATTTTCAGCTTCAGCAACGGTTTGGCCAGGAACAGGTTCAGCGCAATGATCCCCATGCCCAGCGCTGCGCACAGCCAGAAGCCGGAGATGCCGTGCACATAACCCAGGCGCACGGTGCCGACGGTGGACGCACCGCCCAATACCGTGGCGGCCATGGTGCCCATGTACAGCGACGGGCCGAGATTGCGCCCGGCGACCAGGTAGTCTTCGTGGGTTCTGGCGCGGCGCATGCCGTAATAGCCGAGCACGAGCATGCCGGCGGCGTAGAGGAGTACGACGAATAAATCCAAAGCCATGATGGCGGGTCTCCGATTATCTTTTTTATGGAAATCAGGCGGCTTTTTGCAGCGCCGGTTCAGCGCGCACGTCCGTGCGTTCGCTGCGCGGATCGGTAGGGCCGTACACGGCAGCCGGTTCCGGGAACAGGCGCAGCAAGCTCAGGTACACCACCGAGGCCAGCCCCAAGGTCACCGGCAGGCTGATATCGATGCCCTCGGCGAGGTTGCCCAATGGCCCGACAAACTGCCCCGGCAGGTTGACGAAGCACAGCCCCACCAACGCGCTCGGAATCCAGGCCCCCAGGCCGCGCCAGTTCCAGCCGTGGCTGAACCAGTAGCGCCCGCCGCGTTCGCCGCGGGTAAATACTTGGAGGTCGTCCGGGCAGTAGAAGCCGCGACGCACGATCAGACCGATGATCATCATCACCATCCACGGGGTGGTGCAGGTGATGATCAGCACCGCGAAGGTCGACACGCTTTGCACCAGGTTGGCGGCGAAACGTCCGATGAAGATGAAGGCAATCGACATCAGCCCGATCAGCAACGTGGCCTTGACCCGCGACAGCAGACGCGGGAACACGCTGGACATGTCCAACCCCGTGCCATACAGCGACGTGGTGCCGGTGGACATGCCGCCGATCACCGCGATCAGGCACACCGGCAGGAAGAACCAGCTCGGCGCCACCGCCAGCAGACCGCCGACGTAGTTGTTGGCCGCGATGTAGTCCGGTGCCTTGACCGCGACGATGGTCGCGGTGGCCAGGCCAAACAAGAACGGGATCAAGGTGGCGATCTGTGCCGCGACCACTGCGAGCATGATGCGAATTTTCGGCGTTTCACGCGGGATGTAGCGCGACCAGTCACCGAGAAACGCGCCGAAGGAGATCGGGTTACTCATCGCCACCAGCGCCGCGCCGATAAACGCGGCCCAGAAGCCGCTCTGGCCGAGGGCCACGCTGCCGGCGAAGTGGCTGTCGAAGGTCGGCGCGAACGCGAAGATCCCCAACAGAAACAGCAGGCTCGCCGCCCATACCGCGATGCGGTTGACCCACAGCATGAAGCGAAAGCCGTAGATGCACACCGTCAGCACCAGAATGGCAAACACGCCGTAGGCCAGGCCCAGGGTCAGGTCGGTTTCCGGCAGGCCGATCAGCCGCTTCGCACCGCCGACCAGTGCATCGCCCGAACTCCACACCGACAGTGAGAAGAAGGCAATCGCCGTCAGCAATGACAGAAACGAGCCGACAATCCGCCCATGCACACCGAAGTGCGCCCCGGACGACACGGCATTATTGGTGCCATTGATCGGCCCGAACAGGCCCATGGGCGCCAGGATCAGCGCACCCACCAGCACGCCCAGCACAATCGCCCAGACACCGGCCTGGAACGACAGGCCGAACAGCACCGGAAAGGCGCCCAGCACCGCCGTGGCAAAGGTATTGGCGCCGCCGAAGATCAGGCGAAACAGATCCTTGGGCCCGGCGCTACGTTCGTGGTCCGGGATCTGTTCGACCCCGTTGGTTTCTATCTTGCGAATACTGTTTTCGTTGTTTTTATTATTCATGATCAGCTCCGATCACATTGGCTAATGGGGCGGCAGCCCTTCCGGCATAGCGGACAAATGTTCGTGACAGGCCAGCCACAGGCCTTGTTTTTGTTGTACGTCTAACCCTTGCCGTGTGAAGACAATGGTCTCGCGTTCCTGGCTATTGAATTGCTCCCCGTTCATGCGCAGCTCGGTGGCCACGTCATGCATAAAAATCGCCACATCACCCTGCAGGCTGACAACGGCGTTGCTCGAGACGCAGGACAGCACCTCGAACCCCTCGTCCCGGCGCCAGCTGTCCCACAACGCCTGGTAGGCATCGCGACTGAGCAGCGGCTGGGGCAGGGTGTAGAACACGAAGCTGGCGTCGGCGCTGAATGCGCCGAAGTAAGCCTCGCGGTCGTTGCGTGCGAAGGCCGACACTAGGTCGGCCGCCGCTTTCAACACCTCATGGGTGCTCATCAGCGGTGCACCACACCGGGCAGTACGCAAAGCATTTCGTACAGCAGGTTGGCGCCCAGCAGCGAGGTGTTGCCGGTGGTGTCGTAAGGCGGCGAAACTTCTACCAGGTCGCAACCAATCAGGTCGAGGCCTTGGCAGCCGCGGATGATTTCGATCGCCTGGATGGTGGTCAGCCCGCCGATTTCCGGGGTGCCGGTGCCGGGCGCCCAGGCGGGGTCGATACCGTCGATATCAAAACTCAGGTACACCGGGCCACCCCCGACTTTTTCGCGTACTTCGGCCATCAACGGCGCGAGGGAGTGGTGCCAGCATTCTTCGGCCTGCACCACGCGAAAGCCCTGCTTGCGGCTCCAGTTGAAGTCTTCGGCGGTGTAGCCCTGGGCGCGCAGGCCGATCTGTACCACGCGGTCGCAATCGAGCAAGCCTTCTTCCACCGCACGGCGGAAGGTGGTGCCATGGGCGATTTTCTCGCCGAACATATGGTCGTTGACGTCGGCATGGGCATCGATGTGTACCAGCCCGACCTTGCCGTGTTTCTTGTGGATCGCCCGCAGGATCGGCAGGGTGATGGTGTGGTCGCCGCCCAGGGTCATGGGGATCACGTTGTGCTCGAGGATCTCGTCGTAGGCTTCTTCAATGATGCGCACGGCGTCGAGCAGGTTGAAGGTGTTGATCGCCACGTCGCCGATGTCGGCCACCGACAGCGAGTCGAACGGTGCGGCACCGGTGGCCATGTTGTACGGGCGGATCATCACCGATTCGGCGCGGATTTCCCGCGGGCCGAAGCGGGTGCCGGCGCGCAGCGAGGTGCCGATGTCCAGCGGCACGCCGATAAAGGCCGCGTCCAGGCCCTTGGCCGATTGCAAATGGGGAAGACGCATCATGGTGGCGATGCCGGCGAAGCGCGGCATTTCGTTGCCGCCCAGTGGTTGGTGGAAAATCTTGTCCACGGGATTGCCTCATCGTGTTGTGTTTATTAGTGGCCGATTCTGCGAAAAGCCCGGGGTAGGAAGAATCGCTAGGGGTAAATACTTAGTTCAGATTTTTCTAAACTAATGCCGGCAGGTAGACTGCTGCGATCACCTCCCCGGAGCCGACCATGGCCAACGCCTTGCCCGACCTGAAACTCCTGCGCATCTTCGTCAGCGTCGTGCGCCACCAGGGGTTCGCCAATGCGCAGCACGAACTCAACCTCTCGACCTCGGCGATCAGCACCTATATGAGCCAGCTCGAATCGGCGTTGGGCCTGGTGCTGTGCCATCGCGGCCGGGGCGGGTTCAGCCTGACCAGCAAGGGCGAGCTGTTCCATCAGGAAACCCTGCGGCTACTGGGCGAACTCGAAGGCTTCGAGCAATACGCCGCCGCGCTCAAAGGCGAACTGCGTGGCACGCTCAAGCTCGGCGTGCTCGATTCCACCGTCAGCGACAAGGCCCTGCCGTTCGCCGAGGTGATCGGCGCCTACAGCCTGGAACACCCGGCGGTGCACCTGCATTTGTCGGTGCTGAGCCCTTACGAACTGCAACTGGGCGTGCAGGACAACCGCCTGGACCTGGCCATCGGCGCGTTTTCCAACCGCATGAGCGGGCTGATCTACATGCCGCTGTACCGCGAGCAGCACTGGTTGTATTGCAGCACCCGGCACCCGCTGTTCAATGAGCGGCGCATCCCTGAACAGGTGATCACCCAACAACGCATGGTCGGACGCGGCTACTGGAGCCAGGCGGAGTTGGCACGCCATGGCTTCAAGCACAGCGCCGCCACCGTGGAAAGTATGGAGGCGCAACTGATCCTGGTGTTGTCCGGCGCCTACATCGGCTACCTGCCCGAGCACTACGCCCAGGCGTGGGCCGACAAGGGCGACCTGCGGGTGCTGCTGCCGGCGACCTTCGGCTACCAGGCGCCGTTCTCGATGATCATGCGCCGTGGCCGTAGCCGTGAACCGCTGATCCAGACCTTTCGCGACTTGCTCAAAACCCAGCTCAACCAGGCCTGAAAAACCATGTCCAGACCCCAATGCTCCCGTTGCCTGCGGCCCGCCAGCCATTGCCTGTGCGCGCTGATCCCCAGCCTCGACAGCCGCACCCGCGTGTTACTGCTGCAGCACCCGAGCGAGGTCAACCATGCGCTCAATACCGCGCGGCTGGCGGCGTTGGGCTTGAAGAATGCGCAGTTGGTGGTGGGCGAGGTATTCGATGATCTGCCGAGCTTGTTGAACCCGCCTGGTTATCAGGCGCGCCTGTTGTTTCCCGCTGACGATGCCCAACCGCTGCAGGCGTATGGGCCGGGTGACGAGCCGGTGTTGCTGGTGGTCCCCGACGGCACCTGGCGCAAGGCGCGCAAGCTGTTGCACCTCAACCCGCTGCTGGCGGCGCTGCCCAGGGTGACGCTGGCCGCGGGCGCCGTCTCGCGCTACCGCCTGCGCAAGGCGCCGGGCCCCGGTGCGTTGTCGACGGTGGAGGCGATTGTGCAGGCGTTGCAGGTGCTGGAGGCGCCGACATCGTTCGAGCCGTTGCTCAACCCCTTCGATGCGTTGATCGAGGGCCAGATCGCGGCGATGGGGCCGGCGGTTTTCGACAAGAACCACAGCTGATCCATGGCGCTACATAGCTACCTGAGATGCTGACGGCGAGGCGCTAGGCTGAGCTTTTCAGGAGCGACACCATGGGCGAGCCGATTAACCCCGCGCCGCAGAACGAACTGACCGATTTTATCGCGCAGCAGCGCGCGCCCTTGATGGCTGGCCCGGAGTGGTCGGCCTTGCAAGCCCTGGATGCCTTGAGAACCGAGTTCGACGGCCTTCTGGGCGTGCTAAACCTCGCAGAACAACGCGAGTACGTGAGCCTGCAAAGGGCCTGGATCGATGCCCAGCACACCCTGGAGCGCGACATTCGCCAATTCACCGTTGCGTTCGAAGAACACGCCATGGCGTCGTTGCGCAGTGAATTGAAAGCCCTGACCGGCCAGGACATCGACCCTACGGTCGCGAAGATCCATACCCGTTACCTCAAGCCGTCCGGTCGAGTCCGGCGCGAATTTAAAGGCGATGAGATCCTGGTCTCGCACGTGACCCTATGGGACGCCGCCTGTATGAACTATGACGGCCTGACCGGTTGGAGCTACCCCGGCCGCACCGGCCTGGCCGATGCCAGTTACCTCGACCAGGGCGTCAATGCGACCGCCAGCGATTTCATTGCGCTGGTGCGCCGGCTCGATCTCGGCGGGCAACTGCGCGACCATCTCGACCAGGCGCTGCAGGCCAACGCTTCGCTGGGCAGCGGCATCATGCGGTTAGCCAATGCCGAGTTTGCGTTTGCCCTCATCGACGCCTTGAGGGACACCAAAGCCAGCCGCGTCGACCGGGACAAATACCAGCAGGTGAAACGTGCGTTGGCGGGAGAGGCGCGCTGGGAGCACGTAGAGGAAATGCTGTTGTTCGTGCCCCATGGGACGGACAACGTCAGTTGGCTGCCACAATCGATCGGCTTTGTCGGGCAGTACGTCGGCAAGCCTCCCGGCGACAGCTTGAGCATTCCCCACATCGTGTTTTCCGTCAGCGGTTGCAAGGGGGCCTTCAGTTTTATCCCGAATCGCCCCGGCGGGTCCCTGCGTCATCACGACAGCCATCGGGAAGCCTGCGAGGTGTTTCATGCGCAGTTTCATTCGGCCTACCGCGAGGGGCAGACCGGTTGGCTGTACCAGATCATGTGTCTGAGTGACTGTGCGCGGCTCAAGCAAATCGCCCAGACCGCGCAGCCGCGTCGCGACCTTGAGGGCCTGGAAAAGCTGGTCGACTGGCTGGCCCGAGCGATTCCGAAAGTCGATATCGTCGACAAGGTCGGCTATGTGCGCAACGCCGTGCAAAAGGTCCCGCCGGTGAGCTTGAACGATTTCTATCTCAAGCGCAGTCGCGCCAATCTGCAAGAACTGGCCCACCAGACGCCCGGGTTTATGTCCACGATGCTTGAGCTGTTCCAGACCCTCATCAGTGAAATTCTCGATGTGCTGTTGATCCCGGTGCCGGGGGCGTTGAAAGGGTTGGGGCGGGTAAGGGCCTTTGCGATGTTCGTGGCGATGGAGCAAGCGCTGGTCGAAGGTGGGCAGCGGGCGCTGCTGGGGGAGCCGGTCGAGTTGGTCCAGGGGTTTGCCGACCTTGCCGATTTGCTGATCAGTGGCCGATTGCATACTCGTTTGGCGCGCAGCGTGCAGCGTCGCCATCAGCACTTGTATCAACGCTTGTCCCGGCAGCACAGTGCAGGGCCCGAGCATCGGCAGCTGACGAGCCCGCAGGTGCTCGAAAGAATGCTCGGCAGTCAGGACGTACCGCTACGGGACATTGAGGTTGTCCTCGAAACGAGCGCTACCTCGGCGCAGACCTTGAGCCAGGTATGGGAGGGCGCGCCCGCGTCGGCGTCCCTGGTCGACGCGGTGCATCGGTTGCGCGCCGACCGGCTGATCGATTGGGTGGCCACGGCCGACCCCGAACGCCCCGCGCCGATCGACGCGCTGGACGTCATGGCGCCGCTGCTCACCCAACTGCAGGGTTGGCCGGTGGAGACCTGCTTGAGCATTGAAAACCATCAGGGCCTGGAGGTGCGTCGCTACAGCAAACAGGCAACGCGCGCGACAACCGCGGTGGTCACGCTGACCGCGCTGGAAAACCATGCGTTCGCCTATGCCACGCCGCGCCGCTTCACCGCCCATCCGGCACAGGCTATCGTGGCGTTGTTGCCGACGCTTGTTTCAGGGGGCGTGCAGGTGCTGTGCCAGCAATTGGCGACTAAAGCCAGGGCCTTGAGGATCGACCTGTTTGACGCGCTCACGCGGTTTGCCCAGACCCGGCGTGCTGACGCAGCGGGCGCGAGTGCGTCGGTGCTCAGCTTGTTGCCCGACCGTGTCAACCTCGATCAGCCCGTACCGGCGGTGATTGCCCAACTACGGACCTTGCACCCCGAATTGAGCCTGGCGCGGCTGCTGGAGGTGTTGCGCGAACACCCGTTATCGGCGCATCAGCAGACCCAATTGCTGCAGTCGCAACTGCAACCCGAGGCGCTTTACGACGCATTGCGCGCCGCGCGCCAGGTGGCGCGCCGCGAAGCCATCGTCGATGGTCTGTTTCATCCGCGCCGGTATGCCCGGCAAACCCAGGACTGGGCCGCGCATTTCGCCCACAGCGTGCTGCGCGACGGCAGCGCCCAGGCGTTGCTGGTCAGCCCGGCCACGCGAGCGGTGCCCTATGTTTCGCAGGGGGCGCAAGACCGCAGCGTGGTGGTCATTGATCAGGACCAAGGACGATTTTCACCGTATTACCACCGTGAGTCGCGCACCGGCGCCATGCTGAGCGGCGCCAACGCTTTCTATCTGGCGATCATGCGCCAGTTGTCCGACGATGAGCAGCGTCGACTCGGGTTGGATGCGCAGCACCGCGTCGCCGATTTTCGCAATCAGGTCGCTCGCGCCCTGTTGCGCCATCGTGCGCCGGACGGCTCGTTTTATCCCGACCGGCGCGACATCGCGCACTACGTCAGTCACGTCGATACGGCCCATATCGCCGCAGAGCCCGATGCCCTTGGCCTTTACCGTCAGGGGACGGAGCGCTACCTGCGGCTGGACGATGCCTATTTCAAGGTGGCGGAGCAGCCATGGCGCATCGTACACCCGTCCCTGAACGATGCGTATTCCCCGTTGTTGAGCCACAACGGCGCCGGCGCCTGGCGGCATGAATGGGAAAACCCGCTGACGTGGGACGGGCACAAGGCGTTCCAGCGTCTTGGCCCGTTTGCCCGCGCGTTGCCGGCGGATGCCATCGAGCAGATTCAGCGGATCAGCGGGGTGACAGCGGACATCCTGCGCCGGATACATACAGGCAATGAACGCCCGCCGGTGGCCGTGCTGGAAACCCTTGAGCGGTTCACGCTTCATCAACGGGTCAGCAGCGGCGTGGACGCGGGGCGGGACTTTTTCGACAGGGTGCTCGGTGAGGTCGGCAACGAAAGCGCCGAGGCGTTGGTGGGGCAGGCGGGGGGCAGCCGTGTCGAGCAAGTCGCGCTGATCGAGGCCAAGGTGGCGCGCGACCGGCCCCACATGGAGCGCCTGTTTTTCAAGGCGCTGAGCCCAAAACAGGCGCCATCGAGCGATCCGTTGGCGCAGGTGCTGCAGCGCGATTTTCCCAGTTTGACGGCGGCACTGGCCGAAGAACTGGTGCGCGACATCACCGCGCAGGAGCGCCTCAGCCTGCAGGCCGGCCGCATCCCCTTGAGCCTGATGTCGGCCGTGCGTTGGCGGGTGAGTGCGGCGCGCAAGATCAGGGCGCTGCAGGGATTGTATCTGCCGGCTGCAGCAAGTGAAGAGACCTCAAGACTGATCCTGCATACATTGCCGGACATCGACGGATGGCCGAGCCACCTGCGGGTCGAGGTGTGGGAGCGCGGTCGCCTGATCGATAGGATCGGCCCGGTCGACGCTGCGCTCAGACGGATATTGGAACCGGTCGACGTGGATTATCAGGCCTACATTCTTCTCGCGAACGGTGAGCGGCAACCGACGGGGCGTCCTGGGGCGTTCCTGGCTGTGCTGCTGGACGCATTACCGTCGATTGAACGTGACGCCCTGCACTACACCCACGATGCGCTGCGCCAGGAGATCGAACAGCGTTCGCAACACACGCTCAGCCGGTTCGACCCACAGCGACGCCCCTGGTACATCCCGCCGCAGCGCCTGGCGGATGGGCGCGTGGGTTACCCGCTGAGCGGCGGTGAGCATTGGGGACCGGTGGACCGTGAACAGGTCGCCCGGCTGCGGCAGTTGTTTCCAACGAAAACCGATGAGCAGGCCTTCGAGCTGCTCAATAACCTGAGTGATTCCGTTCAGGAGCGGGAAGCCTCGATCAACTTCATGTTCAAAGAGCGCGCCGTCTTGAATGACAACCTTGACCGATGGTGCCTGCTGGGGAAGCCCGAGCACTTGTCCGCACAACGTGAGGCGGCTGCGCGCATTCGGCGTTGCTGGGCTAAAGAAGACTCCATTCGCGGGGTACCGTATGAACTCGTCCTGGATGACTTGGCATTGAGTGACTTGCCGACGCTGGGCGCCTATTTCGGCCATGTCGAAGTGTTGAGCCTGAAAAATAATCGGCTGCAGGCCATTCCCGCGAATTTCCTCAGGTGTTTCCCGCAAGTGCGCTGGGCTTTTTTCAATGGCAATCATCTGCAGCGCTTTCCCGTCGGGTTGACACAGCTGGGCTATTTATCGCTGCTCAACCTCTCGAACAATCAGCTCAGGTTTCGACTGGGGGACGTGGAGCGGCTCGCGGACATGACCAGCCTGGTCAAGCTGGATTTATCGGTAAACCCATTGCGGCAGGGGCAACGCTTGAAGCTGCATCAGTTGAAGAAGTTGCGTGTGCTTAACCTGCGCAATACGCAAATTGAAAGCCTGCCCCTTGGCGCCACCAGCTTGCGATCGCTGGAGCGCTTTGATTTGCGTGACAATCGAATATCGGTCTTGACCAGCCTCGATTTGTTTATTTTCCCGAACGTCTATCGCGCGATGAATTTGCAAGGTAACCCGCTTTCACAGGGCTCCTTGCAAGTGATACGCCGCTACCGTGAGGTCCCAGGCCAATCGGATATCGATTTTGGCCTGGACACCCAGCCCACAGCGGCCCCCGCGGGCTCCGACAGATGGTTGGTGGTGCTGCCTTTCGATGAGGTTCCCCGCTATAAAGAACTCTGGAAACAACTGCAGAAACGCCAGATGGCGGAAGATTTTTTTGCGCTGCTGGAACGTATCGCTGCCTATCCTCCGCTCGTCGCTCCCGGCTTTCGGGCACTACGGAACGATCTGACGTACCGTGTGTGGCAGTTGATCGAGAGTGCGATCCATAACGAGCAACTGGCCGTGATCCTGTTTCAGCACCGCTTCGAGCTCAATCGCGGGGTGGATGGCTGGCTGTTATCATTCAACGCGCTGGAGCTTAAGTTCCTACCGATCGAACTGCTCGCCCGCGACGCGGACGGGGATGCCGCGCCACTCCTGAACTATTTTCGAGCGATGCGCCGGTTCCGGATCATTGATGTGATTGTGGAGCGTTCCCACGTCGCTCCAGAGCCAGAGGCGCAGAGCAGCATTATTCTTGCCTGCCGCATCGCGTTGGCGTACAGCCTGGATTTACCCCTGGGATTCGACGAGCGTTTGGCCAGGACAATGCCAGGCCCCAACGCAGACTTCATCGCCACGACGCACGGCTTCATCGTGGCCGCCGAGGCGGATGTCGACTGGCCGGCTTTATTCGCGCAAGAGGACTACTGGAGGCAATTTCTCATGCGTAAATACCACGCGCGGTTCGACGCGCAACTTGGGCGTTACGATCGAGAAATGGAGCGTGCGCAGGAGGGCGTCGAAAGCGGGGAGATGAGCGAAGGCGCGTATCTGCGGCGGGTGCGTCAGATTCAAGTCATGAGGACACGCGACGAGGAGCAATTGATTGATCAACTGACACGCGAGGAATGGACCCGCTTCGTGACCGGCTGATTGCGTGCTTATGCCTTTAAGCCATAAGCACCGCACTTTGCGTGATATGGCGCGCCAGGCTTTCCCGGTATGATGTTCGCCCCCGCAGTCTGGATTGCGAATACGCCATGACCTTGCAGTACCCTACAATCGCCGATTGCGTCGGCAACACGCCCCTGGTCCGCTTGCAACGCATGGCGGGTGAAACCAGCAATACCCTGTTGCTCAAGCTCGAAGGGAACAACCCGGCCGGTTCCGTGAAGGACCGTCCGGCGCTGTCGATGATCACCCGCGCCGAGCTGCGCGGGCAGATCAAGCCCGGCGACACCCTGATCGAAGCCACCTCCGGTAACACCGGGATCGCCCTGGCCATGGCTGCGGCGATCAAGGGTTACAAGATGGTGCTGATCATGCCCGACAATGGCAGTGCCGAGCGCAAGGCCGCGATGACCGCCTACGGTGCCGAATTGGTCCTGGTCACCCAGGAAGAAGGCATGGAAGGCGCCCGCGACCTCGCCGAGCGCATGGCCGCCGAAGGCCGTGGCCAGGTGCTGGACCAGTTCGCCAACGGCGACAACCCCGAGGCGCACTACACCACCACCGGCCCGGAAATCTGGCGCCAGACCCAGGGCACGATTACCCATTTCGTCAGCTCCATGGGCACCACCGGCACCATCATGGGCAACTCGCGCTACCTCAAGGAGCAGAACCCGGCGATCCAGATCGTCGGCCTGCAACCAATGGAAGGCGCGTCGATCCCCGGGATTCGTCGCTGGCCTGAAGAGTATTTGCCGAAGATCTACAACGCCACGCGTGTGGATCGCATCATCGACATGGCCCAGCGTGAAGCCGAAGACACCACGCGCCGCCTGGCGCGTGAAGAAGGCATCTTCTGCGGCGTGTCCTCCGGCGGCGCCGTGGCCGGCATGTTGCGATTGTCCAAGGAAGTGGAAAACGCAGTGATCGTCGCGATCATCTGTGACCGTGGCGACCGTTACTTGTCGACCGGCATTTTCGACGAACCCAACTGATGGCCAAGCACGAGAGAGGCCTGCGCTTCCAGCCGACGGGCGGCAGCCGTACCCCACAGATTCCGGTGGGCAAGAAGCAACGCCTGACCATCGAGCGCCTGGCCAATGACGGTCGAGGCATCGTGTTCTTCGAAGGCCGCACCTGGTTCGTCAACGGTGCGCTGGCCGGCGAAGAGGTGGAAGCACGGGTGTTGGGCGCCCACGGCAAAGTGGTCGAGGCGCGCACCGAGCGGGTGTTCAAGGCCAGCGAGCTGCGCCGCCCGGCACCGTGCGCGCACTTCGGCCGTTGCGGCGGTTGCAGCGTGCAGCACCTGCCCCATGCTGAACAACTTGCCCTGAAACAGCGCATGCTCGCCGAGCAGTTATCGCGTGTGGCGGGGGTCGAACCGCAAGCGTGGGCCGCGCCGTTGAGCGGGCCGGAGTTTGGCTATCGGCGTCGCGCCCGTGTGGCCGTGCGCTGGGATGCCAAGGCCAAGAAACTGGAAGTCGGTTTCCGCGCCGTGGCCAGCCAGGACATCGTCGCCATCGACGATTGCCCGGTGCTGGTACAGGCCTTGCAACCGATCATGCAGCGCTTGCCCGGCATGCTGCGCCGCCTGAGCAAACCGCAGGCATTGGGGCATGTGGAGCTGTTCAGCGGGTCGTCCATCGCCGTATTGTTGCGGCATATGGCGCCGTTGTCGGACGCCGACCTGCAGATCCTCAACGAATTTTGCGCCTTCCATGAGGCCCAGTTGTGGCTGCATGGCGAGGGCCAGCCGGAGCCGGTCGCGCCTGACCAGGCCCTCGGTTATCGGTTGGAACAGTGGGATCTGGAACTGGCGTATCGGCCGGGCGATTTTGTCCAGGTCAACGCCGGGGTCAACGCGGCGATGGTCGCCCAGGCCCTCGAATGGCTGGCGCCGCAAGCCGATGAGCGGGTGCTGGACCTGTTTTGCGGCCTGGGCAACTTCGCGCTGCCACTCGCTCGCCAGGTGCGTGAAGTGGTGGCGGTGGAAGGTGTACAGACCATGGTCGAGCGCGCGGGGCTCAATGCCATCAGCAATAATTTGCATAATGTGCAGTTTTTTCAGGCCGATTTAACCCAGTCGTTGACTGACGCGGAATGGGCCAAACAGGGCTTTTCTGCGGTACTCTTGGACCCACCCCGCGATGGTGCCCTGGAGGTTGTGCGCAAGCTCGCCACTCTGGGAGCCAAGCGCCTGGTGTACGTGTCCTGCAACCCGGCAACGCTGGCGCGGGACACGGTTGAGCTGGTCAAGCAGGGCTACCGGCTAAAACGTGCCGGGATTCTCGACATGTTTCCGCAAACTGCGCATGTTGAGGCGATGGCGTTATTTGAAGCGGGCTAGGATGCCCGTTTAATCCGACTGGCCTGCATTCTCCTGGGCCGTGATCTGCCTGGGAGTGTGTGAGCTTTAGTGATAAAGCAGGTCAGCGATGATTTTTGGCGCATCGAAGGTGCGTCGTAGGGAAGGTAAGCAAGATGGTACAGGTGAGAGCACACCAGCCGATCAACACCGACGGTAGTATCAATCTCGAGGCATGGCTGGATCATGCCGTCAGTGTCGACCCGGCACTGGACCGTGAAGCCTTGAAAGCAGCCTGCGAGTTCGCTCGCGAGTCTGAACAGCAAGACAATGCGGCCAAGAACCTGTGGGCGGAGGGCACTTCAAGCTTTCGTACCGGGTTGGAAATCGCTGAGATCCTCGCCGATCTCAAACTGGACCAGGATTCACTGATCGCCGCCGTGCTCTATCGCGGCGTGCGGGAAGGACATATTGCCTTGCCGCTGGTCAGCCAGCGTTTTGGTACGCTGGTGGCCAAGTTGATCGACGGCGTGCTGCGCATGGCCGCCATCAGCGCCAGCCTCAGCCCGCGCCAGTCCATGGTACTGGGCACCCAGGGCCAGGTGGAAAACCTGCGCAAGATGCTGGTGGCGATGGTCGACGACGTGCGCGTCGCCTTGATCAAGCTGGCCGAACGCACCTGCGCGATTCGTGCGGTGAAGACCGCCGACGACGAAAAGCGCAACCGCGTCGCCCGCGAAGTCTTCGACATCTACGCACCCCTGGCGCACCGCCTGGGTATCGGCCATATCAAGTGGGAGCTGGAGGACTTGTCCTTCCGCTACCTCGAACCCGACCAATACAAACAGATTGCCACGCTGCTGCATGAGCGCCGGCTCGACCGTGAGCGTTTCATCACCGACGTGATGGGCCAGTTGCGTGCCGAGCTGCAGGCCACCGGCGTCGATGCCGACATCAGCGGCCGCGCCAAGCACATCTATTCGATCTGGCGCAAAATGCAGCGCAAAGGCCTGGCGTTCAGCCAGATCTACGACGTGCGCGCCGTGCGGGTGCTGGTGCCGGAAGTGCGCGACTGTTACACCGCGCTGGGTATCGTCCACACCCTGTGGCGGCACATCCCCAAGGAATTCGACGACTACATCGCCAACCCCAAGGAAAACGGCTATCGCTCGCTGCACACTGCGGTGATCGGCCCCGAGGGCAAGGTGTTGGAAGTGCAGATCCGCACCCACGCGATGCACGAAGAGGCGGAGTTGGGGGTGTGCGCGCACTGGCGCTACAAGGGCACCGACGTCAAGGCCGGGTCCAACCAGTACGAAGAGAAAATCTCCTGGCTGCGCCAAGTGCTGGAATGGCACGAAGAACTCGGCGACATCGGCGGCCTGGCCGAACAACTGCGGGTGGATATCGAACCGGACCGGGTCTACATCTTCACCCCCGACGGCCACGCTATCGACTTGCCCAAGGGCGCCACGCCGCTGGACTTTGCCTACCGCGTCCACACCGAAATCGGCCACAACTGCCGGGGCGCCAAGATCAACGGGCGCATCGTGCCGCTCAACTACAGCCTGCAGACCGGCGAACAGGTCGAGATCATCACCAGCAAGCACGGCACGCCGAGCCGCGACTGGCTGAACCCGAACCTGGGCTACATCACCACGTCGCGGGCGCGGGCGAAGATCGTCCACTGGTTCAAATTGCAGGCACGTGATCAGAACGTCGCCGCCGGCAAAACCCTGCTCGAACGCGAACTGGCGCGCCTGGGCCTGCCCCAGGTGGACTTCGACAAGTTGGCCGAAAAAGCCAACATGAAGATCGCCGAAGACATGTTCGCCGCCCTCGGTGCCGGCGACCTGCGTCTGGCGCAACTGGTCAACCTGGCCCAGCAACTGGTGGAGCCGGAGCGGGGCAACGAACAACTGGAGTTGATCCCGCGCAAAGCCACCGGCTACAAGCCTGGCAAGCGTGGCGATATCCAGATCCAGGGCGTCGGCAACCTGATGACGCAAATTGCCGGTTGCTGCCAGCCGCTGCCGGGCGACGCCATCGTCGGCTACATCACCCAGGGCCGTGGCGTGAGCATTCACCGCCAGGACTGCGCCTCGGTGCTGCAGTTGGGCGGGCGCGAGCCGGAGCGGATCATCCAGGTCAGTTGGGGGCCGGTGCCGGTGCTCACCTATCCGGTGGACATCATCATCCGTGCCTACGACCGTTCCGGCCTGCTGCGTGACGTGTCGCAAGTGCTGCTCAATGAGCGGATCAACGTGCTGGCCGTCAATACCCGCTCGAACAAGGAGGACAACACCGCGTTGATGTCCCTGACCATCGAGATTCCGGGGCTGGACGCGTTGGGGCGGTTGCTGGGGCGGATTTCCCAGTTGCCGAACATCATCGAAACCCGGCGCAACCGCACGCCATGAACATCTGGATGAACACAGTCTGAAAGGTGGGAGGCGGCTTGGCCCCGAAAGCGGAGTGTCAGGTACCCGATTCTTGGTTGACCCACCGCAATCGGGGGCAAGCCCCCTCCCACATTAGATCGGCGGCGTTCTGAACTGATCGGATAGAGATCGATGTATTCACTTGAAGACCTGCTGCACCTGATGAGCCGCCTGCGCGACCCGAAGTACGGGTGCCCGTGGGACATCAAGCAAACCTACGCGAGCATCGTCCCGCACACCCTGGAAGAGGCCTACGAAGTCGCCGACGCCATCGAGCGCGGCGACTTCGATCACCTGCAAGGCGAACTGGGCGACCTGCTGTTTCAAGTGGTGTATTACAGCCAACTGGCGCGCGAAGAAGGGCGCTTCGAGTTCGCGGGAGTGATCGACAGCATCACCCGCAAGCTGATTCGACGTCATCCCCATGTATTCCCCACCGGCGATCTGTACGCGCCGCTGGATGTCCCGCAACTGAGCGAGGAGCAGGTCAAGGCGCGCTGGGAGCAGATCAAGGCCGAGGAGCGTGCGGAAAAGTCCGATGCCCCCGAGCAACTTTCCCTACTCGACGATGTGCCCACCGCTTTACCGTCCCTGTCCCGTGCCGCCAAATTGCAAAAGCGCGCCAGCCAGGTCGGTTTCGACTGGCCCGCTGCTTTGCCGGTGGTGGATAACGTCCGCGAAGAGCTGGATGAAGTGCTCGAAGCCATGGCCGATAACGATGCCGTGGCCATCGCCGATGAAGTCGGTGACCTGCTGTTTGCCGCGGTCAACTTGGCCCGGCACCTCAAGGTCGACCCGGAAACTGCCTTGCGCGGTGCCAATGCCAAGTTCGAGCGACGTTTCCGATTTATCGAACAGGCATTGCGCGATACGCGCCAATCCATGGAAGATTGCACCCTCGAAGAGTTGGACGCCCTGTGGGGCGAAGCCAAACGCCAGGAAAAGAATGTGTCCAGCTGCGGTTGAGCAGTTGCCTAAGTGAGTAAGCACCATGAGCCTTTCCCTTCGCGACCAGTTGCTCAAAGCAGGTCTGGTCAACCAAAAGCAGGCCAAGCAGGTCGGCAAAGACAAACAGAAACAGCAACGTCTGGTCCACAAGGGCCAGGCCGAGGCCGATGACACCCAGGCACGCCTGGCCCAGGAAGCGATGGCCGAGAAGGTCAAGCGCGACCAGGAGCTGAACCGCCAGCAGCAGGAAAAAGCCGAGGCCAAGGCCCGCACGGCCCAGGTCAAGCAACTGATCGAGACCTCGCGCCTGCCCAAGCTAACCACCGAGGACTACTACAACTTCGTGGATGACAAGAAGGTCAAGCGCCTGTCGGTCAACACGCTGATGCGTAACAAGCTGAGCAACGGTTCCCTGGCGATCGTGCATCACGCTGGCAGTTACGAGGTGATCCCGCGCGAAGCGGCGCTGAAGATCCAGGAGCGTGCGCCGGAGCGTATCGTCCAGCTCAATATCCTGACGGAAAGCCAGGTGCCGGATGAGGATGATCCATACGCCGCCTACCAGATCCCGGATGATCTGATGTGGTGAGGCTGTAGAGCCAACAAAACCCGCTCAAAGGCGGGTTTTTGTTTTCAGGCAACCAAGCTGCGTAGGCCTGGCGCCTGAGTCTTGCGAATATTCAGACGCTTTGTGCCTGGCGTTTCATCTCAAGGCTTTCGAGCTCGTTCTTATAATTATGAGCGTCGCTCTCGTTATGAAACATGCCGACCAGCAGGTCTTGTTGGTGTACATCCCAGATGTGAATCCCATGGCCCAATGCTTCGTGGGACATATGTTCGTCGTCGCGTTCAGTTACTTTTACAGTCATCTGCTTGCTCCAATCTCTGGTTGATCTGCGGCAAGTCGTCGCAGGCTTTTGTTATATGTTTTGTTAGCTTGCTAGGTAAACTGATTTTTCCTGCAACAGTTCTTTGCAGTATTCGCAACAATCCCGCAGGCCGCGTAAGCCGCGACATTGCGCCGCAGGCTGCTGAGTTTTATGACAAAAGTTTCATCTTGGCGTAAGGCTTTGGCATTGGATTGGCGTTGTTCGCGATGGCGATAGTGGCCTTGCCTAAAAAATCCCAGGCGAAAAAAAGCCCCGCATTGCGCGAGGCTCTTTTTAACTCATCGGCGCTATCAGCTACCTTTGACAGACTGACCGTCAACCGTACCGTCTTGCAGCATGATGTTGTATTCCTTGCCGTCGGTTTCCACCTGACGCAGAGCAACCAGGATGCCGCCCCAGTCCTTGGCAAACCACATCTGGGTGATGCGCTTGCTTTGAGTCGGATCGCGCACGCGCTCGACCTTGATCGCGTCGATGGAGCCGGCTTTGGTCTGGACCTTTTCCGGGCCGATCACGCGGAAGTCGTAGGTGTCGACGTCGGTGCCTTCAACCACGTTGTAGCTCATGCTCTTCTTGCCAGCCGCGACATCGCGCTGCAGCGCCAACTGGTAGGTCGACTTGTCGAGCATGCCGCTTTGCAGGGCAACGTTGACCGGATCTTTGTTTTCAAAGCCGGTGACTTTCTTGGCCGTCTGGTCGAAGTCCAGGTTGATCTTCTTCGCCTTGCCCAGGCCGCCGCGTTCGAAGGTGTAGCTCTTCGGTTGCAGGGCGTCCTTGTCGAAGTGGAGCACGCTGGTTTCGGTGAGGCTGGCGATCATCATGGACGCCTTGAAATTCAAGGTCCAGGTGCCGTCGCCATTGTGGGTCAGGCTGCGCTCGGCCGAGCCGCTCATGGGCAACTGTTTCCAGTCGGCGGTATAGCTGGCGGAGAAAGGATGTAAATCTGCTGCTTGCACCGCAGGCAAGGCGAACAGCGCAAAAGCGAAGAGCAAGGCGCGACGCATAAAAACTCCTAGGTTCGAATCAAGTGGCCGCTGGCCGCGAGTAACTGGCCGTCCAATAATGCACCCTGTTTACCAAGAATCAACCGTCCCTCGGCAAACCAGCGAACAGCCAGCGGGTAAATCCTGTGTTCCTGGGTATGAACCCGTTGCGCAAGCGTCTGCGCCGAGTCGTCAGACTCTACCGGAACCACTGCCTGTACGACCAGAGGCCCGCCATCGAGTTCCTCCGTCACAAAATGCACGCTGCAGCCATGCTCGCTGTCGCCCGCGTCGAGGGCGCGCTGATGGGTGTGCATGCCTTTGTACTTGGGCAGTAGGGAAGGGTGGATATTCAGCAGCCGCCCTGCGTAGTGCCGCACGAAATCCGCGCTGAGGATGCGCATGAAGCCGGCCAGTACCACGAGTTTGGGGTTAAAGGTATCGATCAGTTCGATCAAGGCGCTGTCGAAGGCCTCGCGACCTTCGAAAGCCTTGTGATCCAGGGTGCGCGTGGCAATGCCAGCGTCCCTGGCGCGTTGCAGGCCATAGGCGTCGCTGCGGTTGGAGATCACCGCAGCGATGCGCGCCGGGCTGTCGCCGGTGCGCGTGCTGTCGATCAGGGCCTGCAAATTACTGCCGGTGCCGGAGAGCAGCACCACGACATCACAGGTTGCAGGCATCAGTGCGCCTTAAGGTTCTTCAGTTCAACCTGAGCCGCGCCTTCAGCAGCGGCGGCGATCTGGCCGATGACCCAAGGCTGCTCGCCGGCTTCGCGCAGTACGTTCAACGCAGTTTCCACGTGCTCTTGCGCCACGCAGATCACCATGCCCACGCCGCAGTTCAGCACGCGGTGCATTTCGGTTTCGTTGACGTTGCCTTTCTCTTGCAGCCAATCGAATACCGCAGGACGCTGCCAACTGGCCACGTCGACAATCGCCTGGGCGCCTTTGGGCAGGACGCGCGGGATGTTGTCCAGCAGGCCGCCGCCGGTGATGTGGGCCATGGCTTTGACCGCGCCCGTGTCCTTGATCAGCTTGAGCAGTGGCTTGACGTAGATGCGCGTCGGGGCCATCAGCAGGTCGGTCAGTGGCTTGCCGTCGAGCTGGATGTTTTCGATGTCGGCGCCGGACACTTCGATGATCTTGCGGATCAGCGAGTAACCGTTGGAGTGCGGGCCGGACGATGGCAGGGCAAGCAGGGCGTCGCCGGCAGCGACTTTGGAGCCGTCGATGATCTCGGCTTTTTCTACCACGCCGACGCAGAAACCGGCCAGGTCGTAGTCTTCGCCTTCGTACATGCCCGGCATTTCAGCGGTTTCGCCGCCAACCAGGGAGCAACCCGACAATTCACAGCCGGCGCCGATACCGGTGACCACCTGGGTGGCGGTCTCGACGTTGAGCTTGCCGGTGGCGTAGTAGTCAAGGAAGAACAACGGCTCGGCGCCGCACACCACCAGGTCGTTGACGCACATGGCGACCAGGTCGATGCCGATGCTGTCGTGTTTGTTCAGGTTCAGTGCCAGGCGCAGCTTGGTGCCCACGCCGTCGGTGCCGGAGACCAGCACCGGCTGTTTGTAGCCGGCCGGGATTTCGCAGAGGGCGCCAAAACCGCCCAGGCCGCCCATGACTTCGGGGCGCGCAGTGCGCTTGGCGACGCTCTTGATGCGTTCGACCAATGCTTCACCGGCGTCGATGTCTACACCGGCGTCCTTGTAGCTCAGGGAGGGTTGCTTGCTCATGATCCAGGCCTTTAGGGGGGATTCAGGGGTAACGACCGAGTGGGCAAGGGCGCTTGTGAAAAGGCCCAGCCGCTGACGGTCTGCGAAGGCGCGCGATTTTATCAGGCTTGAGGGGCAGCGGCCATCCTCGGGCCGACGGGCAGGGCCATATAGATTAAAAAAGCCGATTAAAAAAATGCTAATCGGGTCTGCTTCGGTGCGTATTAAGGTATAGCCTTGAACCCGCTATCGTTATGACAGTAGGAAAACTTACCGAGACTCCGTGAATGTTTTACCGGTCGCTGGGGTCACAGCCTTGGCAAACCGAGATCACGCGGTCTGTTCCAGTCGCTAATTTTGTCGTTCGGGAATCTTCCATGCGTCTGTGTAATGTCTTTTTTGTAGGCTGCTTGTCGTTGGTCAGCCTGGCGAGTCATGCCGAAACCCTCAATGGTCTTTATCAAGTACTCGAACCGGTCAGCAGCCAGTCCCCGCAAGAACGCGACCAGGCGACCCAGCGCGCCGTTCAAACCCTGGTGCTCCGCCTGACTGGCGACGCCAAGGCCGCCGATGGCCCTGGCCTGGCGGCGGTGCGCAAGGACCCGCAACAAATCATCAGCCAATACGGCTACGACGCCGGGCCACCGGAAAGTCTGCAAGTGGATTTCGATCCGGTCAGCACCGATCGCGCGTTGCGTGGGGCGGGCTTGTCGATCTGGGGCAGCAATCGGCCGTCGATCCTCGGTTGGTGGCTGAACGACTCCACCGACGGCAGCAACCTGGTAGGGGATGGCCAGGCCGTCGCCCAGGCGCTGCGTCGTGCGGCGCAACACCGTGGCTTGCCGCTGCGCCTGCCGTTGGGGGATCTGGATGAACAGGTGGTCGCCACTGCGCCGAATCTGGAAAGCGCGGACGCCACGCCGTTGCGTGCGGCCTCGGAACGCTACGGCGCCGATGCGATGCTCGCGGTGCATGCGCGCCAGGAAGGCAGCCAATGGCAGGCCAAATGGCGCCTGTGGCTGGGCGACAAGAGCGAGCAGGGCACCGCGCAAGGGGCCGACACCGCCGCCGTGGCCGATGCCGTGATGCTGGCCGTCAGCCAAAAACTGGCGCCCCGCTTTGCCGTCAAGCCGGGCGTGAGCACCGAGCAATTGCTGGAAGTGCAGGGCATGACCCTGGAACGCTATGCGGCGCTGGGCCACTTGCTCGAGCCGTTTGGCGGCCAGCCGCAGCGTGTGGATGGCAATCGTATTGTGTATCGCGTCAATGGCAGCGCCGATCAGTTGCGTACTCAACTGAGCCTGGCCAGGTTGCAGGAGATTCCCGCGGGTGAAGCACTGGCTGCGCAACCGCCAGTGGACGGCACGCAGCCGGCCGCCGCCCCTGAGCCGCAGGCGCAACTGCGTTTTCGTTGGTAAATGTTCTGCTTTATATAGCAGCCGATAAAAGATGGAGTGGTGTATGGCGGATACGCGTCGTTGGGTTTGGCTTGGCGGGATCGCCCTGCTGTGCATTTTTGTGTTCTTGCTGCATTCGATCCTGACGCCGTTCCTGATAGCGCTGTTGCTCGCCTATCTGTTCGATCCCGTGGTGGATCGCCTGGAGAAAGCCGGCCTGTCACGGACCTTGGGCGTGGTCACGGTGTTTGCGCTGTTTACGCTGATCATCACGGCGCTGGTGCTGGTGCTGGTGCCGATGCTGGCCAAGCAATTGTTCCGTCTGTATGAGCTGGCGCCGCAAATGCTCGACTGGCTGCAGCATACGGCGATGCCGTGGGCCCAGGCCAAGCTGGGGCTGGCGGATGGCTTCTGGAAGTTCGACAAGGTCAAGGCCGCGATCAGCGAGCATATGGGCCAGACCACCGACATCGTCGGCGTGGTTCTCAGTCAGGCCACGGCATCCAGCCTGGCGCTGATCGGCTGGTTGACTAACCTGGTGTTGATCCCGGTGGTGGCGTTCTACCTGTTGCGGGACTGGGACATCATGATGGCCAAGATTCGCAGCCTGCTGCCGCGCGCCCGTGAGGCGCGCATTGTGTCCCTGGCCGGGGAGTGTCATGAGGTACTGGGGGCGTTCGTGCGTGGCCAATTACTGGTGATGCTGGCCCTGGGAATTATCTATGCCGCCGGCTTGATGGCGATCGGTCTGGAGTTGGGCCTGTTGATCGGCTTGATTGCCGGCCTGGCAGCCATCGTGCCGTACATGGGCTTTGTGATTGGCATCGGTGCTGCGCTGGTCGCCGGGCTGTTCCAGTTTGGCGGTGACCTGTACCCGATGCTTGGGATTGTCGCGGTGTTTATGGTCGGCCAGGCCCTCGAAGGCATGGTGCTGACCCCGCTGCTGGTGGGCGACCGCATCGGCCTGCACCCGGTCGCGGTGATCTTTGCGATCTTGGCCGGCGGTGAGTTGTTCGGCTTTACCGGCATCCTGCTTGCGCTGCCGGTGGCGGCGGTGATCATGGTGCTGGTGCGTCATGTACACGATCTGTACAAGGATTCGGATGTGTATACGGGTGTCGAAGACCCCGACTTGTAATCGCGGTGTCACAAACCCGGCTCAGGCCGGGTTTGTTGTTTCTGGCACTGTCGCGTCAAACAATTCGCGTAAATCCAGCAAGTTAACGCAAACCTTTGATTTTGCTTGTGGTCTGCTGCATTGTGCGCCCAGCGTCACGGGTATAAACTTTGCAAACTTTTCACAGAGGCCACTAACGGTTCGATCGGAGCCGTTCAGTCAGCATGAAACCGATTCAGCTGCCCTTAGGTGTGCGTCTGCGTGACGACGCCACCTTTATCAATTACTACCCAGGCGCCAATGCCGCTGCACTCGGCTATGTCGAGCGGCTCTGCGAAGCCGACGCCGGGTGGACTGAAAGCCTGATCTATCTGTGGGGCAAGCAGGGCGTGGGGCGCACCCACCTGTTGCAGGCCGCGTGCCTGCGCTTCGAACAAATGGGCGAACCGGCGGTTTACCTGCCGTTGGCCGAGTTGATGGATCGCGGGATCGGGATTTTCGACAACCTCGAACAATACGAACTGGTGTGCCTGGATGATCTGCAGGCCATCGCCGGCAAGGCGGATTGGGAAGAGGCGCTGTTTCATCTGTTCAACCGCCTGCGCGACAGCGGCCGCCGCCTGTTGATCGCGGCTTCGACCTCGCCCCGTGAGTTGCCGGTCAAGCTGGCCGACCTCAAGTCGCGCCTGACCCTGGCGCTGATCTTCCAGATGCGCCCATTGTCCGACGAGGACAAATTGCGCGCCCTGCAATTGCGTGCGTCCCGTCGCGGCCTGCACCTCACCGACGAGGTCGGGCACTTTATTCTCACCCGTGGCACCCGCAGCATGAGCGCGTTGTTCGATTTGCTCGAACAGCTCGATCAGGCCTCTTTGCAGGCCCAGCGCAAGCTGACGATTCCCTTCCTCAAGGAAACCCTTGGCTGGTAGCAAACCCTTGTATTTCGTAGGGCTTCAGCAGATTTCAGGCGCCAGAAAACCTGCGTTTGGGCCGGCTTGGCCACGCAAAACACGTGCATAGGGTATTAAGGGCTTAGATGTCATAGCGCAAACAATAAGTCACATAGGTCACGATTGAATTTGCAAATCGATGTGATAGAAGGCATAGTCTCGACTTCTTTACACATTTGCCACGGTCGTGCCCATGCTAAATCGCTTCGCACCCCTCGTGCCTCTCGCACTTGTAGCTCTGTTGTTTGGTTGCGCCTCCCACCCTCAACAAGTGGCCGAGCAGCACGCTCAACAGTATAAAAATCAGGCAAAATTCGTTGCTGCGCAGTCTTCCACTGTTTATGAGGAAGAGCTGGCAACCGAAAAAGAACTGGCCGCCTTCGCTGGCAACAAGCCTTATCAGCTTCCCGTTCTGGCCGACAGCATTCTCGAGCGCGGCATGTCCCTGATCGGTACCCGTTACCGTTTCGGCGGTACTTCCGAAGCCGGTTTCGATTGCAGCGGTTTTATCGGTTACCTGTTTCGTGAAGAAGCTGGCATGAACCTGCCACGCTCCACTCGCGAAATGATCAACGTGAATGCACCGTTGGTCGCGCGTAACAACCTCAAGCCGGGTGATCTGCTTTTCTTCAGTACCAGTGGTCGTGGTCGCGTCAGTCACGCCGGTATCTACCTGGGCGATAACCAGTTTATCCACTCCAGCAGCCGCCGCAGCGGTGGTGTTCGAGTCGACAGCCTGGGCGACAGCTACTGGAGCAAAACCTTCATCGAAGCCAAACGCGCACTCGCCATGGCCCCGACGACGATTACCGCCAGCAAGTAAAGTTAAAGTGATACTTGAAGTTTGACGTGTAAGCGCTAGAATCCTTGAATATTGTTGTAATCCGTTCGCGCAAGCCTTGCTTGCGCGTTCTGGTTTTCAGCGTTCGGCAGCGAAAGCCGCATCCAGACCAGGATTGTTCTGCACATGTCGACCTCGGCCCGCCTGATTCTTATTGTTTGCGCCGCGCTGATCAGCGCCTGCGCAAGCCGACCGCAGCCTGCGCCCGTAGCGGCCAAGCCTAAACCGGTGTTCAACACCAGCCAGAGTTTCTCGCCAGCCGCCGAAGACGTGCTCTTCCGAGCGCTGGGCCTGGTCGGTACGCCTTATCGTTGGGGTGGCAACACGCCAGACTCGGGGTTCGATTGCAGCGGGCTGATCGGGTTTGTCTACCGTGATGCCGCCGGCATCTCCCTGCCGCGCACCACGCGCGAACTGATCGTGATGCGTGGCCAGGACGTCAGCGAGCAGAACCTGCAAACCGGTGACCTGTTGTTCTTCGCCACGGGCGGTGGCTCGCAGGTCAGCCACGCCGGGATCTATGTCGGCGAAGGGCGCTTTGTGCATGCGCCGCAAACGGGCGGTACGGTGAAGCTGGACACCTTGTCCAAAGCCTATTGGCAGAATGCCTACCTGAGTGCCAAGCGTGTGTTGCCGGCTGAAAATCTGGCGCGTAACCCTTAAGTCAAACCAGGATCCCAATGTGGGAGGGAGCTTGCTCCCTCCCTCCCACATTTGTTTTGTGGCGGTCTTGAGAATAGTTACTTAGCCGCAGAAACCCGCCACACCTTATTCCCCACATCATCCGCCACCAGCAAACCGCCTTGCTTGTCGATGACCACGCCAACCGGTCGGCCCATGGCTTGCCCGTCGCTGTTGAGGAACCCGGTCAGCACGTCGACCGGCGGCCCCTTCGGCTTGCCGCCCTCGAACGGTACGAAGATCACCTTGTAGCCGCTGTGCGGCTTGCGGTTCCACGAACCGTGCTGGCCGATAAACGCGCCGTTGATAAAGGGCGCCGGGAGTTTGCTGCCCTCGGCGAAGGTCAGGCCTAGCGAGGCGGTGTGTGGGCCTACGGCGTAGTCCGGCGCAATGGCTTTGGCCACCAGATCCAGGTTTTGCGGCGTGACGCGTACATCCACATGCTGCCCGTAGTAGCTGAAGGGCCAGCCATAAAAGGCGCCATCCTGGACCGAGGTGATGTAGTCCGGCACCAGGTCGCTGCCGATCTCATCGCGCTCGTTCACCGCAGTCCACAGCTTGCCGCTCTGCGGTTCCCAGGCCATGCCGTTGGGGTTGCGCAGGCCGGAGGCGAAGATGCGGTGCTGGCCGCTGGCGCGGTCGACTTCCCAGATCGCCGCGCGGCCTTGTTCCGCTTCCAGGCCGTTCTCGGCCACGTTGCTGTTGGAACCGACGCTCACATACAACTTGCTGCCGTCCTTGCTGGCCACCACGTTTTTCGTCCAGTGATGGTTGATGCTGCCCGCTGGCAGGTCGATGACCTTGCTGCCGGCGGTCTTGATCGCGGTTTCGCCGGTCTGATAGGCAAAGCGCAGCAGCTTGTCCGAATCGGCCACGTACAGGTCATTGCCGACCAGCGTCATGCCGAAGGGCGAGTTGAGGTTTTCCAGGAATACCGTGCGGGTCTCCGCGACCCCATCATGGTCGGCATCGCGCAGCAGGGTGATGCGGTTTGGGCTCGGCACACCGGCGCCGGCGCGGCCCATGACTTTCTCCATCACCCAGCCACGAATGCCTTTGGAGTCATCCGGCTTGGGCGGCGCGTTGGTTTGCGCCACCAGCACATCGCCGTTGGGTAATACGTACAGCCAGCGCGGGTGGTCCAGGCCTTCGGCGAAGGCCGCCACCTGGGTGCCGGCGGCGGCCGTGGGCTGGGTGCCCGCCGGCCAGCCAATGGCCGGGGCGATGTTCACCGTGGGGATCAGCGTCTTGTTCGGTTCCGGCAATCGCGGCGAGGGCCCGGTGCCGTCGGATACCTTCAGGGTCGAGCTTTCGCCGCAGGCGGCAAGGCTGCCCGCGAGCATGATCAGTAAGGCGAGTCTTGTTTTATGCATGGTTTTCTCCTGGATGCCTGTAAGGGTAGAGGTGTGCGTTGCGGCGATGGTTCAAGTACAAGGCCAGCTTTAATTGACGCTCCACCCCCAACCCACTAACCTTCGCGGCTTGTTCCAGGTGCTCTGTGACCTACGGGTCGACTGAGTGAAACAGGGAAGCCGGTGAGTGAGCGCACTTGTACACAGTGCTGCCGCGATTCCGGCGCTGCCCCCGCAACGGTAAATGAGTCAAAACGGTGCTGTTTGCCACTGTATCGCTCGCGATATGGGAAGGCGCGCCGTCGGCGTGCGCTCTAGCGCGCCACTCATGAGCCCGGAGACCGGCCCGGATCATCCAACAGCATCACGGTGGGCGATGCTTGGCTGTCTGTTTTTGATTTTTCCTGCCCGCCGTTTTTGTCCAGCCCCAACGGAGAGCTGCCATGACCGATTCCCCCGAGCGCGACGAACGCCACCTGGCGCGCATGCTGCGTAAAAAAGCCGTGATCGATGAGCGCATCGCCAATTCCCCGAACGAATGCGGCTTGCTGCTGGTGCTGACCGGCAACGGCAAAGGCAAGAGCAGCTCGGCATTTGGCATGCTGGCCCGTGCCATGGGCCATGGCATGCAGTGCGGTGTGGTGCAGTTCATCAAGGGGCGCAACAGCACTGGCGAAGAACTGTTCTTCCGCCGCTTCCCCGAGCAAGTGCGTTTCCATGTGATGGGCGAGGGCTTTACCTGGGAAACCCAGGACCGCCAGCGTGATATCGCGGCCGCCGAAGCCGCCTGGGCGGTGTCCCGCCAATTGCTGCAAGACCCGTCCATCGGTCTGGTGGTGCTGGATGAGCTGAACATCGCGCTCAAGCACGGCTATCTCGACCTGGATCAAGTCCTTGGCGATCTGCAAGCCCGCCCGCCGATGCAGCACGTGGTCGTCACCGGCCGTGGCGCCAAGCCCGAGCTGATCGAAATGGGCGACACCGTCACCGAGATGGGCATGCTCAAGCACGCGTTCCAGGCCGGTATCAAGGCACAGAAAGGCGTCGAACTTTGAATCAGCCCCGTCATTGCCCGGCCGTCTTGATCGCCGCACCGGCGTCCGGCCAGGGCAAAACCACGGTCACCGCCGCGCTGGCCCGTTTGCACCGCAACCTGGGGCGTAAGGTGCGCGTGTTCAAATGCGGCCCGGACTTCCTCGACCCGATGATTCACGAGCGCGCCAGCGGTGCGCCGGTGTATCAATTGGATATGTGGATGGTGGGCGAGCAGGAAAGTCGTCGCTTGCTGTGGGAAGCAGCGGGGGAGGCGGACCTGATCCTGATCGAAGGCGTGATGGGCCTGTTCGACGGCACGCCTTCCAGCGCTGACCTGGCGCGACACTTCGGTGTCCCGGTGCTCGGCGTGATCGATGGCACGGCCATGGCGCAGACCTTCGGCGCCCTGGCCCTCGGCCTGGCACGCTACCAGCCGGACTTGCCGTTCGCCGGGGTGCTGGCCAACCGCGTCGGCACCCTGCGCCATGCACAACTGCTTGAAGGCAGCCTCACCGAAGGCCTGCGCTGGTATGGCGCGCTGTCCCGCGAGACCGCTATCGAATTGCCCAGTCGCCACCTGGGCCTGGTGCAAGCCAGCGAACTGAATGACCTCGACCTGCGCCTGGACGCTGCCGCCCAGGCGTTGGGCAGCAGTTGCGAGGTCGCGTTACCGCCGCCGGTGACCTTTGCCGCACCGCCCGTGACCCGCGCCGAACCGTTGCTGGCCGGCGTGCGTATTGCCATCGCCCGTGACGAAGCCTTCGCCTTCACCTACGGTGCGAGCCTCGATCTGCTGCGGGCGATGGGCGCTGAGTTGAGCTTCTTCTCGCCGATCCACGATCGCCAATTGCCCGATGCCGACAGCCTCTATCTGCCGGGCGGTTACCCCGAATTGCATCACCAGGCGCTGTCGGAAAACACCGCGATGCTGGATGCGATCCGTGCCCATCACGCTGCCGGCAAACCGCTGCTCGCCGAGTGTGGCGGGATGCTTTATCTGTTGGACTCGCTCACTGATGTCGACGGCATCCGCGCCGAGCTGGTCGGCCTGCTGCAGGGCGATGCGGTGATGCAAAAAAAGCTCGCGGCCCTGGCCCTGCAAAGCGTCGAATTGCCCGAGGGTGTGTTGCGCGGTCATACCTATCACCACTCGCTGACCAGCACCGAATGGCAGCCCGTTGCCCGTGGCGTGAGCCCCAATGGTGGGCGCGGGGCCGAGGCGGTGTATCGGCAGGGGCGGCTGACCGCGTCCTACGTCCACTTCTATTTCCCTTCCAACCCCCGCGCCGTTGCTGCGCTGTTTGCGCCCGGCGAAGGCAAATCGCACTCGGCTAAACACCACGAATCCACTGCGGGAGCGGGCTTGCCCGCGATAGGCTCATGACCGACAACGCCTTCCCCGAAGCCGAGCGCCAGGCCGTCTACCGCGCCATCGCCGAGCGCCGTGACATGCGTCACTTCAGCGGCGGCGATGTGGCTCCCGAACTGCTGCACCGTTTGCTCCAGGCCGCACACCAGGCGCCGAGCGTTGGCTTGATGCAGCCGTGGCGGTTTATCCGCATCAGTGACCGCCAACTGCGTAGCCGGATTCAACAGTTGGTGGAGGAAGAACGCATACGCACCGCCGAAGCGTTGGGCGAGCGTTCCGATACATTTATGAAGCTCAAGGTCGAAGGCATCCACGACTGCGCCGAAGTGCTGGTGGCGGCGCTGATGGATGACCGCGAGCGGCATATCTTCGGCCGACGCACTTTGCCGGAAATGGACATGGCCTCGTTGTCCTGCGCGATCCAGAATCTGTGGCTGGCGGCGCGTGTCGAAGGCTTGGGCATGGGCTGGGTCTCGCTGTTCGAGCCGCAGGCCCTGGCCGACCTGCTGGGCTTGCCGCCCGGCGCGAAACCCCTGGCGGTGTTGTGCCTGGGGCCGGTCGAGGCGTTCTATCCGGCACCGATGTTGCAGCTCGAAGGCTGGGCCGAACCGCGGCCGCTGAGTGACATGTTGTATGAGAATACCTGGGGAGTGCGTCAATGAGTGTGGCCTTGCTGTGTGTCGCTGCGGTGGCGCTGGATGCGCTGCTGGGCGAGCCCAGGCGCTGGCATCCGCTGGTGGCGTTCGGCAATTTTGCCGCGCGTATCGAGCAGCGTTTCAACAGCGGTGGCCGTGGCTGGCGCAGCCATGGTGTGACCGCGTGGTTTATTGCGGTGGTGCCGCTGACGCTGCTGGCCACTGCGTTGTCGTGGGCGCCTTATATCGGTTGGGTGCTGGAGATCCTCGCGTTGTACTGTGCCCTCGGCATGCGCAGCCTCGGCGAACATGTGATCCCGGTGGCCCAGGCCTTGCGCAGCGATGACCTGGACGAAGCCCGTCGACGCGTGAGTTACCTGGTGAGTCGCCAGACCAGTGAGCTGGATCGCACTGAAGTGGCCCGCGCCGCCACTGAATCGGTGCTGGAGAACGGCAGTGACGCCGTCTTTGCCGCGCTGTTCTGGTTTGTCGTCGCGGGTGTGCCGGGCGTGGTGCTTTACCGCTTGAGCAACACCCTTGATGCGATGTGGGGCTATCGCAACGCACGCTTTGAGCGCTTCGGTTGGGCGGCGGCCAAGATCGACGACGTACTGAACTATATTCCGGCACGCCTGGTGGCGTTGACCTACGCCGTACTCGGTAAAACCCGGCTGGCGATCAAATGCTGGCGCCGCCAGGGCCCGACCTGGGATAGCCCCAACGCCGGTCCGGTGATGGCGGCGGGGGCAGGTGCCTTGGGCGTCGAGTTGGGCGGTGCCGCGATCTACCACGGTGAGCTGCACCAGCGCCCGCCACTGGGCGAAGGCCCGGCGGCGGATGCAGACGCCATCGACCGCGGCTGGCAACTGGTGCAGCGCGGCGTATGGTTGTGGCTGCTGATTCTATGCATCGGGGGGCAATTGTATGCTTGAGCACGGTGGCCGCCTGCGCAAGGCGGCGATTGAATACGGGATTGCCGAAGCCGAATGGCTCGACCTGTCCAGCGGCCTGGCGCCCTGGCCGTGGCCGGTCCCCGAGATTCCGTTGCGCGCCTGGGCGCGCCTGCCGGAAACCGACGACGGCCTCGAACAAGCCGCCAGCGAGTATTACGGCACCGCGCATTTATTGCCGGTGCCCGGTTCCCAGGCGGCGATCCAACTGCTGCCGCGTCTGCGTCGGGGTGGCAAGGTCGGTGTGCTGTCACCTTGTTACGCCGAGCACGCTGAGGCTTGGCGCCGCGCCGGCTACGTGGTGCGCGAAGTGCAGGAGCAGGAAGTCGACTTCTTTCTCGACAGCCTGGACGTGCTGGTGGTGGTCAACCCGAATAACCCGACCGGCCTGAGCCTGACCCCGCAACGCCTGCTGGATTGGCACGCGCGGCTGGCCCAGCGCGGTGGCTGGTTGGTGGTGGACGAAGCGTTCATGGACGTCACGCCGCACCTGAGCCTGGCAGGCCAGGCCCATCAGGTCGGCCTGATCGTGCTGCGCTCGTTCGGCAAGTTCTTCGGCCTGGCCGGTGTGCGCCTGGGGTTTGTGCTGGCGGAGCGCCGGTTGCTCAAGCTGTTGGCCGAACAGGTCGGGCCATGGGCGGTCAGCGGGCCGACGCGGGTGATCGGCCAGGTGTGTCTGCGCGATACCGCCGGGCACACCCGGCAACGTAATCGTTGCCTGGAAGCCGGCCAGCGCTTGTTCGAATTGCTGGAACGCCAAGGCTTTCAACCCCAGGGCGGCTGCGCCCTGTTCCAATGGCTGATCACACCTCACGCCGAACGCATGCACAACTTCATGGCCCAGCGCGGCATTCTGCTGCGCCTGTTTGTCCACGACAGCAGCCTGCGTTTCGGCCTGCCCGACACCGATGCCGACTGGCTGCGCCTCGAACAGGCGCTGATCGCCTACAAGGAAGCGCCATGAGTACGCTGATGGTGCAAGGCACGACGTCCGATGCCGGTAAAAGCACCCTGGTCACCGCCCTGTGTCGCTGGCTGGTGCGCCAGGGCGTGGCGGTGGTGCCGTTCAAACCGCAGAACATGGCGCTCAACAGCGCGGTAACGGCCGAAGGCGGCGAAATTGGCCGCGCCCAGGCAGTGCAGGCCCAGGCCGCCAACCTGGCGCCGCACACCGACATGAACCCGGTGCTGCTCAAACCCAACAGCGATACCGGCTCCCAGGTGATCATCCATGGCCGTGCCGTGACCAGCATGAACGCAGTGGCCTATCACGACTACAAAGCCATCGCGATGCACGCGGTGCTGGCGTCCCACGCGCGCTTGAGCGAAGCCTACCCGGTGGTGATGGTGGAAGGCGCAGGCTCCCCGGCGGAGATCAACCTGCGCGCCAATGACATTGCCAACATGGGCTTCGCCGAAGCCGTGGACTGCCCGGTGCTGCTGATCGCCGACATCAATCGCGGCGGCGTGTTCGCGCATCTGGTCGGCACCCTCGAATTGCTTTCGGCGAGCGAGCAGGCGCGGGTCAAGGGCTTCATCATCAACCGTTTTCGCGGTGATATCGCTTTGTTGCAGCCGGGGCTGGATTGGCTGGAAGCACGCACCGGCAAGCCGGTGGTCGGCGTATTGCCCTACGTGATGGACCTGCATCTGGAAGCCGAAGACGGCATCGACCAGCGCCAGATCGACAAGGCTGCCCAGGTGCTCAAGGTGGTCGTCCCGGTATTGCCGCGCATCAGCAATCACACCGACTTCGACCCGCTGCGCCTGCATCCCCAGGTGGACTTGCAGTTCATCGGCCCGGGCCAGCTGATTCCTGGCGCCGACCTGATTATCTTGCCGGGCTCGAAAAGCGTGCGCAGTGACCTCGCGTACCTGCGTGCCAATGGCTGGGACACGGCGGTGGCGCGGCACTTGCGCTACGGCGGCAAGGTGCTGGGGATTTGCGGCGGGTTGCAGATGCTCGGCGAGCAGGTGCATGACCCGCTCGGGCTCGAGGGGCCGGCCGGGTCGAGTGCAGGCCTGGGCTGGCTGGCGTTCAGTACGACGCTGGAGGAGCACAAGCAACTGCGCAATGTGCGTGGGCGCCTGCTGCTGGAGGACGCCGAGGTCAGTGGTTATGAGATCCACGCAGGGGTGACGTCCGGCGCGGCCTTGTCGAACGCGGCCGTGTTGCTGGACGACGGCCGCAGCGATGGCGCGCAGAGCCCCGACGGGCAAATCTTCGGCACCTACCTGCACGGCTTGTTCGAAACCCCTGCCGCGTGCAGCGCCTTGTTGCGCTGGGCCGGTTTGCAGGCGGTACAGGAGGTGGATTACCACGCCCTGCGTGAGCGCGATATCGAGCGCTTGGCCGACCTGGTGGACAACCATCTGGATACCGCGCTGTTGCGCACATTGTGTGGGGTTTGACGGTGTACATGCGCTCAAACGGTGGGAGCTGGCTTGCCTGCGATGGCTTCAATCGGATTTCCCTGAGGCAGCGAGGTGCCCTCCCATGCTCCAACTGATCCTCGGCGGCGCCCGTTCCGGCAAAAGCCGCCTCGCCGAAAAACTTGCCGGCGACAGCGCGTTGCCCGTCATTTATATCGCCACCAGCCAACCGCTGGACGGCGAGATGAACCAGCGCGTCGCCCTGCATCGCCAGCGTCGCCCAGATGCCTGGGGCCTGATCGAAGAACCGATCGAACTGGCACGGGTGCTGCGTGAAAACGCCGCGCCCGAGCGCTGCCTGCTGGTGGATTGCCTCACGCTCTGGCTGACCAATCTGCTGCTGCTCGATAACCCCGAGCGCCTGGCTTTTGAGCGTGACCAATTGCTGGAAAGCCTGGCCTCATTGCCCGGTGAAATCCTGTTTGTCAGCAACGAGACCGGTTTGGGTGTCGTGCCGCTGGGCGAATTGACTCGCCGCTATGTGGATGAAGCCGGTTGGCTGCATCAAGCCTTGGCCGAACGGTGTCAGCGTGTTGTCCTGACCGTTGCCGGCCTGCCCCTGACTTTGAAAGGTACTGCGTTATGACGGAAACCTGGTGGCTCAACCCGTGCAAGGCCAGCGACGCTTTGGCGTATCAACAGGCCTTGGCGCGCCAACAGCAATTGACCAAACCGGCCGGCTCCCTCGGCCAGTTGGAAGCGTTGGCGGTGCAGTTGGCCGGCTTGCAAGGCCGGGTCAAACCTATGCTGGAGCAGGTGTGGATCGCCATCTTTGCCGGCGACCACGGCGTGGTGGCCGAAGGCGTGTCGGCGTATCCCCAGGAAGTCACCGGGCAGATGCTGCATAACTTTGTCTCCGGCGGTGCGGCCATCAGCGTATTGGCGCAGCAACTGACGGCGCAGTTGGAAGTGATCGACCTCGGCACGGTGACGCCGTCGCTGAACCTGCCCGGCGTGCGTCACCTGAATATCGCAGCCGGCACCGCCAACTTCGTCAACGCCCCGGCGATGACCGAGGCACAAGGGCGGCTGGCGCTGCAGGCCGGTCGCGACAGCGCGCGCCGTGCGTTGGCGAGCGGCGCGCAGTTGTTTATCGGCGGCGAGATGGGGATCGGCAACACCACCGCCGCCAGTGCGTTGGCGTGTGCCTTGCTCGATTGCCCGGTCAGTGATTTGACCGGGCCGGGCACCGGCTTGGATGCCCAGGGCGTCAGCCACAAAGTCGCGGTCATCGAACGTGCGCTGGCCGTGCACGCCGCGCAACGCGGTGACGCGCTGCAAACCCTGTTCAACCTCGGCGGGTTGGAGATTGCAGCGTTGGTCGGTGCCTATCTGGCCTGCGCCCAGGATGGCATTGTGGTACTGGTGGACGGCTTTATCTGCAGCGTCGCGGCGTTGGTCGCCACGCGGCTGAACCCGGCATGCCGTGAGTGGCTGGTGTTCGGCCATCGCGGCGCCGAGCCGGGCCATCGCCACGTACTGCACAGCCTCGACGCACAACCGTTGCTCGAACTCGGTCTGCGACTCGGCGAAGGCAGCGGCGCGGCCCTGGCGGTGCCGCTGCTGCGCCTGGCCTGCGCGTTGCACGGGCAGATGGCCACATTTGCCGAAGCCGCCGTGGCGGACCGCCCGGCATGACCTTGCACCTGGACCTGTTGCGCCACGGCGAAACCGAATTGGGCGGTGGCCTGCGCGGCAGCCTCGACGATGCGCTCACCGCAAACGGCTGGGCGCAGATGCGTGCTGCGGTGGCCGGGCAGGGCCCGTGGGATCGCCTGATCAGTTCGCCGCTGCAACGGTGCGCGCGGTTTGCGCAAGAGCTCGGCGCAACACTCAACGTGCCAGTGAGCCTGGAAAAGGCTCTGCAGGAATTGCACTTCGGCGCCTGGGAAGGGCAGAGCGCAGCGGCGTTGATGGAGACCGATGCCGAAGGGCTGGGCGCGTTCTGGGCTGATCCCTATAGCTTCACGCCACCAGACGGTGAACGTGTCAGCGACTTTTCCGAACGGGTCCTCGGCGCGGTCTCACGCTTGCATCAGGCTTATGCCGGCCAGCGTGTGTTGTTGATCAGCCACGGTGGCGTGATGCGTCTGCTGCTGGCCCGGGCGCGCGGTTTGCCCCGAGCGCAGTTGCTGAATGTCGAAGTCGGCCATGGCGCACTGTTCAGCCTGCAGGTCGCGGCCGACGGCGTGTTGAAGGAAGGGCGCTGAACATGCTGCCGTTCTGGATCGCCCTGCAGTTCCTGAGCAGCCTGCCGATTCGTCTGCCGGGCATGCCGCAACCGCAGGAACTGGGGCGCTCACTGCTGTTTTATCCGCTGGTGGGCCTGTTGTTCGGCCTGCTGTTGTGGGGCCTGAACCTCGCGTTGGCGGGCGCGCCGTTGTTGCTGCACGCCGCGTTGTTACTGACGGCCTGGGTGTTGCTCAGCGGCGGCTTGCACCTGGACGGGCTGGCGGACAGCGCGGACGCCTGGCTCGGTGGGTTCGGCGATCGCGAGCGCACCCTGACCATCATGAAGGACCCGCGCAGCGGGCCGATCGCCGTGGTCACCCTCGGCCTGGTATTGCTGCTCAAGTTCACCGCGCTGGTGGCGCTGATCGAGCAGCACAATGGCGCAGCGCTGATCCTCGCGCCGCTGATCGGGCGTGCGTCGATGCTCGCGCTGTTTCTCACTACACGCTATGTGCGTGCCGGAGGATTGGGCCAGGCATTGTCGGATCACTTACCGAGGATTGTCGGCCAGCAGGTGCTGATCCTCAGCGGTCTGGCCTGCCTCCTGATCGGTGGTTTCAGCGGCGGGATCGCGGTCCTGCTCGCGGCGCTGTGCTTTATCGGCCTGCGCCACCTGATGGTCAAGCGCCTCGGCGGCACCACGGGCGACACCGCCGGCGCGCTGCTGGAGCTGTTGGAAGTGGCGGTTCTGGTCGGGCTGGCGCTGTAACACTTGCTTGCATTTGCTGAATCGCGGGTATATACACGTTCCATGCTTGCCTCCCAATGTTTATGCACCAACCTGCGACGCGCCGCCCGTGGCGTCAGCAGGCATTACGACGGCGCTCTCGACGGCTTCGGGATCAACGTCGCCCAGTATTCTTTGCTGTGCAATCTGCAGCGTCTCGATCAGCCGAGTATTTCCAGCCTGGCCGACGCCATGGGCCTGGATCGCAGTACGTTGGGGCGCAACCTGCGTGTACTGGAAGGCGAAGGCCTGGTGCGGTTGGTCGAGGGCGACGATCTGCGCAACCGCCTGGTGCTGTTGACCGAAGCCGGCGCGGCGCGATTGGCGGCGGCCTTGCCGGCCTGGGAGGCGGCGCAGCAGAAATTGATTGATCGGTTGGGCGCGGAAAAACGCGAAACCCTGTTGGCCTTGCTGGATGAGCTCGCCTGAACGGGGGTTTGTTCGACTACAAGCGGGTATATACCCGTAAATGGAGAATAAGAAATGACTTCGATGTGGCGCACCAGTGGCTGGATTCTTGTGGGGAGTGCGCTGATCCTGGCGTTGTCCCTGGGGGTGCGGCATGGCTTCGGGCTGTTCCTGGCGCCGATGAGCGCCGAATTCGGCTGGGGGCGTGAGACGTTTGCCTTTGCCATTGCTTTGCAGAACCTGATCTGGGGCCTGGCGCAGCCGTTCACCGGCGCCCTGGCCGACCGCTTTGGGGCGAGCAAGGCGGTGTTGGTTGGCGGTGTGTTGTACGCCGTCGGCCTGGTGCTGATGGGGATGTCCGATTCGGCGTGGTCGTTATCGTTGAGCGCCGGTTTGCTGATTGGTATTGGCCTGTCCGGCACCTCGTTTTCGGTGATTCTGGGCGTGGTCGGCCGTGCCGTGCCGCCGGAAAAACGCAGCATCGCCATGGGCATTGCGAGTGCCGCCGGTTCTTTCGGCCAGTTCGCCATGGTGCCGGGCACCCTGGGCTTGATCAGTTGGCTGGGTTGGTCGGCGGCACTGCTGGCGCTGGGCTTGATGGTGGCGTTGATTCTGCCGCTGGTGAGCATGCTCAAGGATCGGCCGCTGCCTGTCATGGCCGGGCAGCAAACCTTACGTGAAGCGCTGAAGGAAGCCTGCTCCCACTCCGGGTTCTGGCTACTGGCGTTCGGTTTTTTCGTCTGCGGTTTCCAAGTGGTGTTTATCGGCGTGCATCTGCCGGCTTACCTGATCGATCAGCATTTGCCGGCGACTACCGGCACCACCGTCTTGGCCTTGATCGGCCTGTTTAATATCGCCGGCACCTACACCGCCGGCTGGCTCGGCGGGCGCATGTCCAAGCCGCGCCTGCTGACCGGCCTGTACCTGTTGCGGGCGGTGGTGATCGGGCTGTTCCTGTGGGCGCCGGTGACTGAAGTCACGGCCTACCTGTTCGGTATGGCGATGGGCTTCCTGTGGCTGTCCACGGTGCCGCTGACCAACGGCACGGTTGCCACGCTGTTTGGTGTGCGAAACCTCTCGATGCTCGGTGGGATCGTGTTCCTGTTCCACCAGCTCGGTTCGTTCCTCGGCGGCTGGTTGGGTGGGGTGGTCTATGATCGAACCGGCAACTACGATTTGATCTGGCAAGTGGCGATTCTCTTGAGCCTGCTCGCCGCCGCCCTGAACTGGCCGGTGCGTGAGCGGCCGGTGGCGCGGTTGCAGACGCAGATGGAGGTAGCATGAGTTCCAATGGCTATTGGCTGGTTGGGGCAGGGGCGGCAACGCTTCTGCTGCTTCTGGCGTGGTGGGGCTGGCAGCGCGGTGGGCTGGCGTTGATGCAACTGGGTATGTCGATCTGTTAAGTTCGTGGTCTGACTCCTTTGAAGGACACACGATATGCAGATGCGCTGGCTTGCAGTACCCGTCCTGATGGCTGCTTTTGGCGGTGCGGCCATGGCCGCCAGTTGCCCGCCGTTGCTGGAAGGGCAGTTGCCCAAGTTGCGCGCCAAGGAATCCATCGACCTGTGCCAGCGCTTTGCCGGTAAGCCTCTGGTGATCGTCAATACCGCCAGCTTCTGTGGGTTTGCGCCGCAATTCAAAGGCCTCGAGGCGTTATACCAGCGCTACAAGGGCCAGGGCCTGGAAGTGATTGGCGTGCCTTCCGATGACTTCAAGCAGGAAGCCAAGACCGGTGAGGAAACCGCCAAGGTTTGCTACGTGAATTATGGCGTTACCTTCACCATGACCGAGCCGCAGACGGTCAAGGGGCCGGATGCTGTGCATCTGTTCAAGATACTGGCGCAGCAGAGCAGCGCGCCGAAGTGGAATTTCTACAAGTACGTGGTGGATCGCCAGGGCAAGGTGATCGCCAATTTTTCCAGCCTGACCAAGCCGGACAGCCCGGACTTGCTCAAAGCGGTGGAAGAGGCGTTAGCGTCGAAACCCTGATCGTTACCCATTGAAAAGCCCCGCCTCCTTTGCAGGAGAGCGGGGCTTTTTTTCACCGGTCTGAATCAGAAGGTGTAAGTCATGCCCAGGCCGAAACCGTTGGCACTGTTGTCGTATTTGGCGTGGTAGCTCGGCGCGGTGCTGCGATCAATATTGACCTTCTCTTCCTTCAGGTAGGAGTAAGCCAGGTCGACGGTCATGTTATCCATGACTTTGTAGCCCAAGCCCATACTGAAGATCGTGCGGTCGCCGGTCGGGATACGTGGCGAACGATCGGTGTTGTTGGTCGGCGACTGGTCGAAGGACAGGCCGGTACGCAGCACGACCTGCTTGGTCAACTGATACGAGGTGCCCACAGCGTAAGCCCAGGTGTCGTGCCAGTTTTGCGGCTCGCTGATGCTGGTGAGTTGGCTCGGCGCGGCGATGCCGCCGGCACTGGTCACGCCTTGGTTGTTGACGGTGATTTCTTTCAGGCGACTCCAGCGTGTCCAGGTGGCACCGCCGTAGAGTTTCCAGGCATCGGTCAGGTCCTGAGTCACCGACAGGTCGTAGGACTCAGGTGTCTCGATCTTCAGCGAAGCGTCGTAACGGTTGTTGCGCAGGACCGCTTGGGTCTGGGCCGGGCCGCTGATTGTGGTGTGGCCTTCGAGCTTGTAGTTGACCTTCGAGTGGTAGGTCAAGCCGACTCGGGTGGTATCGGTCGCCTGGACCAACACGCCGACGTTGAAGCCCAGGGCGGTGTCGTCACCCTTGATCTTGACGTTGGTGTCTGCAACATTCGGGTTGAGGGTTTTGTCCGACTCAAGCACACCGGAAATCCGGTTGATGGTCGGGCCGAAACCGATGGACACCTTGTCATTGAACGCATAGCTGACAGTCGGCTGGAAGGTCATGACCTTGACTTCGCTTTTGCTGCCGTAGCCCTTGCCCTGATAGCCGCGTTCATAATCGGTCACCAGGCCGAACGGTGCATAGACACCGAAGCCGACTGACCACTGATCGTTGAGTTTGTTGGTGTAGAAGCCGAACGGAACGGCGATAAATGGAACCATGTCGCCTTTGTTGGTTCCGCGCGCGGTGCCGCTGGTGTCTTTGATATCGGTCGATGCATCAATGGCTGCAACGCCACCAGTGATTTGCTGGCCGTTCAGGCGAGACATGCCGGCAGGGTTACCGTAGACAGTGCTTGCATCATCGGCAGAGGAGGAGCGACCTGCGAAACCCGTACCCATCCCGCTGACGCTCTGTTCGTTGAGTGCAAAACCGCTTGCGAACAGTTGGGAGGATGCCATGGCAACGGCGAGGCTAAGTGTGGTCTTGAGCATTACTTTTTTCATTATTAGAACTCCGTGTGATCACCGCAGCGGAAAGTATCAACAAATTACACATCACGCTATAGGCTGTAACACTGGAGATAGAGCGGTTTTGTAGGACAATCCTACCAAAATCGCGGCTTTTTAGCGAATATTGAAAATTTCCCGATCAGCAAGCCACCTGATTCATGGATGAAACACAGGATTTCCAGGCATGGGTGAAATCGCGAAGGCGGCCTTGAGGGTGAAATATTTCTTTCCAGATACGCGCCATGGCCAATACATCTCCCGGTGCGGGCAAGACGAGGCGCTGTTGTTCCACCAGCAGCCAGGCGATGGCCGTGGCGTAACGCAGGTTAACGGTCAGCTCAAGCTGGGGCGCGCTGAGGAAAGCATGCTGGCTGGCCAGGCCGCGCACCAGGCTGGCGCGCTCCGGGTCCAGCGCCAGGTAGGTGTCCCATAGGGCGCGGTGGCGTGGTTCGGTGATGCTATACAGGCCGTGGCCGCGACGGTCGTGCAAGGCGGAGCCGAGTTCCGACTGGCTGGCGGCAATGCCCAGCAACAGAGATTCAGCCGTCTGGTCGTGGCGCCCGAGGTAAATAAGCGTCGGCTTGATCACATAACGACACAATTCGCTGGCAGCGATACCCATACTCGCCTCAATCCGTGAAAGTGGTCGACGAAGCCTGAGCGGGTGGGGGCTTGGCAGCGGTGGATCGGATCTCAGGCCCGTCGGAAGCGGATCAAGCCGCTTGAGTTGAAGTGTAGTGTCATATTCGTGGTGTAAAGGACTGTTTTTAAAACATCTTCTTTAATCAGTTATAACGTTTATATCTATTTGTGCTGAGTGAAAACATTCAAATCCTGAATATCAGGCAATAAAAAACCCTGCGTTTTAAACAGGGTTTTTGTGTTTCAGCAGCTCGGGTCGATCAGGCAACCAGTGCCTGACGGGTACGCTCGATCACGGCCTGCAGCGGTTCTGCGCTGGAGTATTGATCGGGGTACAGGCGTTCGCTGTGACGAGCGATACCGTGTTCGTTGACCAGGGTGAAGCTGAAGCAGCCTTTGCGAGCGGCCATGATCAGACAGTTCATTGGTGCAAAAGCGTTGGTGAGGGTGCGAATGGCATCCTGAGTATGGATTTGAGTGGACATATTATTGGTGTTCCTACAAATAACACGGTTAAGAACCGCGCAACGTTAAAACGTTCCAGTGACGTTGATCACCATTGATCGAACGAAGAACCCGACTGGAACAAAGCAGCCAGTTTGAAGCGCTAATAGTTTAGGCGCGCTTGGGCTGGCAGGTAGGTACTTAGGAGGGCAGGCAACACAACAGGGGCAAAGGTTCTGGGCCCAGGGTGAAGATCCTGATCAATTGGCAGGTTGGTTCGGTCAGAGTATTGATACTTCGCGACACCCTTTGCTTGTTCAAAGGCTGTGTCGTCGCAAGTGATACCTGGAAACCATCGAGGTGGTCGATCCCGTGTTGTTCAGGGGAGTTGTTCGACCAGAATTGACTTTCAGCTTGGTACTAACACTGCCGATGATAACGGATTGAAGCGATGAATGAAAGCGTGCTAACAAAAAAACTTCAATCAGCCGTCCAGCAGCCCGTGATACACCAGTACCGTGACGGCTGCCGCCAATGAACAGCCCAGTGCATACGCGGCCAGGGTCAGTCGCAGGGACTGGCCGGTCTCGACCACTTTTATCACATCGCCCATGTCGTTGATCCTGCCTTCGCCCAACTCAATGCTCAGGCTGATGGCGGTGAATGCCGCAGAGAGCAGGATCGCGATGGCGAACAATGCGCCGTCGGGCGAGGGTAGTGCGGCATTGATTCCCAGGGAGGTCGCGCAGATAGCCAGCAGCAACACAGTGAATAACAGAATTCCTTTCATCGACCCGCACATGGTTGCGTTGTAGGTGGGGCAGTGTGGCGACCTGCACTGAATTTGAAAAGTCCCTGCCTGGCCGTGCCGGTAACATATTCAAGCAGTGTCGGATCAAAAAACACCGACGATATAACCAGGGAAGAGGGGCTTGTACACATTGTTCACAGTATGTGTCACCGGCCTGTCAAGTGTTTCGAATTGGCTCCGTTTGCCTGCAATGAAAATTTAAGTCAATGAAAAATATCGCTTTTTTTTATTGGTGAAAAAATCGTCAGTTTGACTGCGGCCCCCATTCCATGGGGCTTTGCGCGAGTTAAAGGTGGGTTGTCCACTGAGTTATCCACAGCTTCTGTGGATTGTCCCAAGCGCTTGCTCTAGTACGGGCGTGCAGGTTTTTTTCGGCTTTACCTGTACGAAAAAAAGAGTAGAGTTGCGCGCCTTCCGTTCTGTCCCGCAGTGCTTTATGAAGTTTCGCTCAGTGTCACCTTCTGCTACCGACACCCCTCCGGCTGTTACCCCACCCAAGCGTTTCTCCTTGAAAGTTGCATTGTGGTTGCTCGACAGCCCGCGCCTAGGCCACAGCACCAACGTCAAACATTTTGCCGGGCGCTTGCTCAAACAGCCGGCCCGTGACGGCGTTGTCGCCGCGCAAAGCCGACTCGGCCAATTGATGTGCCGCGAATGTGGTAATGCCCGCGACCGCCGCATCGGCCACGACCTCCTGCGCCTGGCCGCTCGCGCTGGCGACCGCCGCGCCCAGCGTGAATTGGGCCAGGTCGAAGACTGAGCTGTCCTCAACTCCCTTGCTTGGTTAACCTTGCTCTTTTTCGGTGATGGCAGACATGGTTATGGCTTTTGACTGGACCAGTATTGCCCTGGGACTTGCTGGCGCGGCAGTGCCGTTATTGGCCGTGTGCTGGCAGCTTCAGGGGCGCTTGGCTGCGCGCATGGCCGGCTGGGAGTTGCTTGAAGAGCGCCTGGCCACTGCGCAACTGGCCCAGGAAGGTTTGGCTGCCCAACTGGACGCCAGTCGTGACGAGATCAGCGACCTCAGCCAGGCCAATGCCGCCAAGCAGGCTGACTTGGCCGCCGTGCGTCGCGAAGTCGAATTGCTGCAGATCGATCGCGACAACGCCCGCGACGCGGCCCACGCCTGGAACCTCGACCGCAGCGCCAAGGAAGCCGAACTGCGCCGCCTTGACGCGTTGTCGGCGGCCTTGCGTGCGGAGCTGCGCGAGCAACAGGAAAGCCATCAACAACGCCTCGCTGACCTGCAGGGCGCGCGGGACGAGTTGCGGGCGCAGTTCGCCGAACTGGCCGGGAAGATTTTCGACGAGCGTGAACAGCGCTTTGCCGAAACCAGCCAGGAGCGCCTCGGGCAGTTGCTTGATCCCTTGAAAGAACGCATCCAGTCTTTTGAAAAGCGTGTCGAAGAAAGCTATCAGAACGAAGCCCGCGAACGCTTTTCCCTGGGCAAGGAGCTTGAACGCCTGCAGCAACTGAACCTGCGTCTGTCGGACGAAGCCACGAACTTGACCCGCGCGCTCAAGGGCCAGAAGACCCAGGGCAACTGGGGCGAGCTGATCCTTGAGCGTGTGCTGGAACACGCCGGCCTGGAGAAGGGCCGCGAGTACCAAACCCAGGTCAGCCTGAAAGGCCCGGACGGTGAGCGCTTCCAGCCGGACGTGCTGATTATGTTGCCCGATGACAAACAGGTGGTGGTGGACTCCAAAGTCAGCCTGACCGCCTATCAACAGTATGTGGCGGCGGACGATGATGTGATCGGCCAGGCCGCGCTCAAACAGCACGTGCTGTCCCTGCGCAATCACGTCAAGGGCCTGGCCGGTAAGGACTACAAGCGCCTGGAGGGCTTGCACAGCCTGGATTTCGTGTTGCTGTTCGTGCCGATTGAAGCCGCTTTTTCCGCAGCCTTGCAGGCCGAGCCCAATCTGTTCCAGGAAGCGTTCGACCGCCATATCGTCATTGTCAGCCCCACCACCTTGCTCGCTACCCTGCGGGTCATCGACAGTCTTTGGAAACAGGAGCGTCAGAGCCAGAACGCCCGGGAAATCGCCGAGCGCGCCGGCTGGCTGTACGACAAGTTCGTGCTGTTTATCCAGGATCTGGATGAAGTGGGCAACCGTCTGCAGCAGTTGGATAAGGCTTACAGCGCCGCGCGGAATAAGCTGACAGATGGTCGCGGTAATCTGGTCAGCCGCACCGAACAATTAAGGTTGCTCGGCGCCCGCGCCAGCAAGAGCCTGCCCGCCGATCTGCTGGAGCGGGCAATGACCGATGCCGACGGTGTGGCGCACTTACCCGAATAGAGTCGGGTCAATGTCGGAGCTATCGAGCCTCGGCAGTGGATTGAGTTCAGCCTGATTAAAGCGGTAGATGCCGACTGAGCAACGCCCGCAACGCCGCGGGCTTCACCGGCTTGGCCAGATAATCCAGCCCCGCGGCATGCACTTGCGCCACCATCTCCGGACGGCCGTCGGCGCTGATGACCACGCCGGGGATCGGCTCAGCCAACTGCGTGCGCAGCCAAGCCATCAGCTCCGTGCCGGTTTCGCCGTGGTCCAGGTGGTAATCCACCAGCGCCAGTTGTGGGCGCACGCCGTCGGCCAGCAGCGCGGCGCACTGCGCCTGGTCGGTGGCGGTCCATACTTCGCAGCCCCAACGCGTCAGCAGGCTGCGCATGCCTATCAGGATGCTTTCTTCGTTATCCACACACAGCACCTGCGCGCCACTCAGGGGCAGGCCATTTTCCTGCACGGTCTTGATCGGCGGGCTGGTCTGGTTGCGAGCCAGCGGCACGCGCACGCTGAACACGCTGCCCTTGCCCGGCCATGAACGCACGCTCAGGTGATGGTCCAATACGCGGCACAGGCCATCGGCGATCGCCAGGCCGAGGCCGAGGCCTTTTTCAGCGCGGGTCTGGTGGCTGTCCAGACGCTTGAACTCCTCGAAAATCACCTTCTGTTTATCCTGCGGGATGCCAGGACCGCGATCCCATACTTCCAGGCTCAGCTCGCCCTCGTGTCGGCGTACGCCCAGCAGCACCGGGCCGTCGGCATAGCGGAATGCATTCGTCAGAAAGTTCTGCAAAATGCGCCGCAGCAACTTGATGTCACTGTCGACCCGCAAATGACTGCCGCGCAAGCGGAAGCGCAAGCCTTGTTCCTGGGCCAGTGCCTTGAATTCGGCACCGAGTGTGTCGAACAGTTCGTTGAGCACGAACGGCTGGCGTTGCGGGTTGATCTTGCCGTTTTCCAGGCGCGAGATGTCCAGCAGGTCGCTGATCAGGTCTTCGGCGGAACGCAGCGAGCTGTCCAGGTGTTGCACCAGTTGCCGGGCTTCGCTCGACAGGCCATCGTTCTGGTGGGAGAGGGCGGCGGAGAACAGGCGTGCAGCGTTCAGCGGTTGCATCAGGTCATGGCTGACCGCTGCGAGAAAGCGGGTCTTCGATTGGTTCGCGGACTCGGCCACGCCCTTGGCATCGGTGAGCGCCACGTTGAGCTGCGACAGCTCGTGTGTACGCTCGGTGACCCGTCGTTCCAAGCCCTCGTTCGCCTCGGTCAGTGCGTGTTCGGCCTCGCGGAACGCGGTGATGTCGGTGAAGCTCATGACGAAACCGCCGCCGGGCATCGGGTTGCCGATCAGTTCGATCACCCGTCCATTCGGGAACAGGCGTTCGGAGGTGTGCGCGCGGCCTTGGCGCATCCAGTGCAGGCGTCGCGCCACATGCACTTCGGCCTCGCCCGGACCGCACAAGCCGCGCTCGGCGTTGTAGCGAATGATGTCGGCAATCGGCCGGCCGACGCTGATCAAGCCTTCGGGGTAGTTGAACAGCTCCAGGTAACGGCGGTTCCACGCCACTAACTTGAGAGACTGATCCACCACGCTGATGCCCTGGGTGATGTTTTCGATGGCGCCTTGTAGCAAGGCTCGATTGAATTGCAGCACTTCGGAGGCTTCGTCGGCGATCCGTACTACGTCCTCCAGCAGCATGTCCCTACCTTCAATCGCGGCCTTTACGACGGCGCGAGTCGAGGAGGCGCCGAGTACGCCCGCCAGCAGGCGTTCGGTATGCGCGATCCAATCGTTATCGGCATTCTGGTTGGGGTTGAAGCCTTTGCCTTGGCGATAGGCGAAGCGGATAAAACTTTGCTGGGCGCGTTCTTCCCCGACAAAGCGTGCGGCCAGGCTCAGCAGGTCGCTGATCTGGACCGACAACATGGAGCGAGTGCTGGCGCGTTGGCTGGTTTCCTGGCCGATGAAGCGCCCGGCCTGCCAGTGTTCGGACACCCGGGTACGCGAGAGCATCGAAACCCAGACGAACAGCGTGAAGTTGCCCGCCAGGGAGAACACGGTGCCCAGGGTCAGCGAGGTGAGGGGCAAGCCGAGCGGGTGGGAATGCAACCAAGTCAGGCCCGGGAAAAGGCTGAGCGACCAGCCCAGGCTTTTCGCGGTAACCGGTAGGACCAAGGTGTAGAACCACAGGAACGTGCCCGCCGCCAAGCCGGCAAACACGCCGCGCCGATTCGCCGGTTTCCAATACAGCGCGCCGAGCATGGCGGGTGCCAGTTGGGTCACTGCGGCGAAAGCGATCTGGCCGATAGTCGCCAGGCTCGCGCTGGAGCCCAGCAATCGGTAGCTGACATAAGCCAGCAGCAGGATGATCACGATGCTGACGCGGCGTACCGACAGCAACCAATGGCGGAACACTTCAAACGGCCGTTCCGCGCTGGAACGGCGCAACAACCAAGGCAGCACCATGTCGTTGGAAACCATGGTCGACAACGCAATGCTCGCAACAATCACCATGCCGGTGGCGGCCGATGCACCACCAATGAACGCCAGCAAGGCGAGAGCCGGATGGGCCTCGGCCAAGGGCAGGCTGATCACGTAGGAATCGGGCGGCACCGAGCCGGGCAAGAGCATTTTGCCGCCGAGGGCGATCGGCACGACAAACAGTGCTGCGAGGATCAGGTACGCAGGGAACACCCATTTGGCCAGGCGCAAATCCTGGGGGTCGATGTTTTCCACGACGGTGACGTGAAACTGCCGGGGCAGGCAGATGATCGCCATCATCGCGACGCCGGTCTGTACCACCATCGTTGGCCAGTTGACGGTTTCTTTCCAGTATTCCTCCAGCCGTGGCGCCAGCATCGCCTGGCTGAACAAATCGCCGAAACCGTCGTAGAGGCCGTAGGTCACAAACGCACCGACCGCGAGAAACGCGAACAGCTTGACGATCGATTCAAAGGCAATTGCCAGCACCATGCCGCGGTGGTGTTCGGTGGCGTCGAGGTTGCGCGTACCGAAGACAATGGTGAACAACGCCAGCACCAGCGACACGATCAGCGCCGTGTCCTGAGCTCGGGTGCCGGTAGCATCCGCGCCAGCGCCGATCAGCAGGTTCACCCCAAGTACGATGCCCTTGAGTTGCAGGGCGATGTAAGGCAGCACGCCGACCATGCAGATCAGCGCGACCACCACCGCCAACGATTGGGATTTGCCGTAGCGTGCGGCGATAAAGTCAGCGATAGAGGTGATGTTTTCCTGCTTGCTGATCAGAATCATCTTTTGCAGGACCCAAGGGGCCAATACCAGCAACAGCACCGGTCCCAGGTAGATCGGTATAAACGCCCACAGTTGTTCGGCCGCCTGGCCTACGGCGCCGAAGAAGGTCCAACTGGTGCAATAAACGGCCAGCGACAGGCTGTACACACAGGCACGCATACGCGGCGGCAGCGGCGCATGGCGGCGGTCACCGTAAAAGGCGATGGCAAACATAGTGGCCATATAGGCCAAGGCAACGGCGGCGATCAGCCCGCTGGACAGCGTCATGGTAACTCCGGACATAAACACACCCAGGCGTTTCGAGCCCGGTCGGACAGTCTCGCATGATGCCTGGGGATTAGTCAGTGTCGACCAAGGTCTCGTGAGCACTAATGTCGCAGGGGCTGGTGTTAAAGAGGCTCAGCGCGGCGGCAGGGTTTTCTGGCGCAGGATGTAGATCGTCACCAGCACCGCACTGGTCAGCATGAAGCCCCGCGCCCAGGGTAGAGGCACCAGGTAGCAGGAAAAACCGATGCTCAGCCACATCAGGCCGATGGCGTAGACCTTGCCCTTGAGCGGGATGCCATTGCCGTCCAGGTAGTCACGAATCCATGGGCCCAGGCGCGGATGTTCCACCAGCCAGTCGTAGAAACGTGGGGAGCTTCGCGCGAAGCAGGCGGCGGCAAGAAGCAGGAAGGGGGTGGTAGGCAATACCGGCAGGAAAATACCGATCACTCCCAGCGCTACGCTCAGCCAACCGATGGCCAGTAGTGCATAACGCAGGAGCGGCGAGCGCTTGCCCATGGGTATCACGGGCAGGCGACTCAGTGGTGACGGGGCTTGAGGAGCGCCGGTTTTTCGTCAGGGGCGTTGCACAGCAGGTACAGGGCGGTCAGGGCTTCCGGGATCTGTACGATCATGTCGTCCATCAGGTTGGCGTCGGTGGCGATGTCGGAGAACTCCGGCTGGTCGTCGAACAGGCCTGAACCGACCATGATTGGCAGCAGCATTTCGCTGACTTCTTCTTCGGCGGTTTCGAACCAGGCGGCTTCGCGCAGGAACACGCCTTCCATGAAGCCGATGCACCAGCCGCGCAGGTCGGAGTCGTCCGGATCTTCGCCCAGGTCCAGGTCGCACGGCAGCTCGAATTCCTCATCGGAGGCCAGTTGGCGACCGATGTGGGCCTTGAGGGCGAGCAGGGTGGCTTCGATCTCTTCGCGCTGGGCGGCGTCAGCGTAGTGAGGTTCTTCGGCGAACAAGGCGTCGATCCACTCACGGTCCGGCACGATGTCGGAAGAAATCGACAGGGCGGTCAGGTAGCCGTGGGCGGCCACGTAGTCCAGCGCCTCGTCATGCAGCTCATCGGCGTCGAGGAAGGCTTGCAGGCGGGTTAGTTGCTCAGCGAAGGACATTGAAGGACTACCTTGGGAATAAACGATGCTGAATTCTAGGCTTTCTTGAGCGCCCCGGCCAGCCACACTGCATATTTGACCGGTTTTCGATAGCGGCCGCTGTTCGTCAGCCGCGCCCTTTGCCGGCCGACGCTCGGGTATACTGCCGCGTTTTGTGATGCCCCTGCAGGCCAGTGCCAACCCGAGAAAACTTCGCTTACGGATTATTTTCCGTAGAACAGCGTTTTTTCGGCCAGCCTGTAGAGAGGGATTTCGGCGATATTTGGAGTTTTACATGCTCGAGCAGGCTCAACGCGTCCTCAAGGACATCTTCGGCTACGACAGTTTTCGTGGCCGCCAGGGTGCGATCATTGAGCGCGTGGCCAATGGCGGTGATGCCCTCGTCCTGATGCCCACCGGTGGTGGCAAGTCGTTGTGTTTCCAGGTGCCGGCGTTGCTGCGTAACGGTCTCGCCGTGGTGGTGTCGCCGTTGATCGCGCTGATGGACGACCAGGTGGCGACCCTCGAAGAGCTTGGTGTTGCCGCCGCCGCGTTGAACTCCACGCTCAGCGCCGAACAGCAGCGCGACCTGGCCGCGCGTATCAAGCGCGGCGAAGTGAAAATGCTCTACCTGGCCCCCGAGCGCCTGGTGCAGCCGCGCATGCTGGCCTTCCTGCAGAGCCTGGAAATCGCCCTGTTCGCCATCGATGAAGCTCACTGCGTATCGCAATGGGGTCACGATTTCCGCCGTGAATACCTGCAGTTGGGGCAGTTGGCGGAACTGTTCCCCGACGTTCCGCGTATCGCCCTGACGGCCACCGCCGACAAGCGTACCCGCGAAGAAATCGTCGAGCGCCTGCATTTGCAGAACGCCGAGCGCTTCCTGTCGAGCTTTGACCGGCCGAATATTTTTTACCGCATCGTGCCTAAAGAACAGCCGCGCAAGCAGTTGCTGGCGTTCCTGTCCGAGCGGCGCAGCGATGCAGGCATCGTCTATTGCCTGTCGCGCAAGAAGGTCGACGAAGTGGCCGCCTTCCTGTGCGAGCAGGGTTATCCGGCGTTGCCCTATCACGCGGGCTTGCCCAACGAATTGCGTGCTTATCATCAGAAGCGCTTCCTCAACGAGGAAGGCCTGATCATGGTGGCAACCATCGCGTTCGGCATGGGCATCGACAAGTCCAACGTGCGCTTCGTGGCTCATATGGACCTGCCCAAGTCCCTCGAGGCTTATTACCAGGAAACCGGGCGTGCCGGCCGTGATGGCCTGCCGGCCGATGCGTGGATGGTCTACGGCCTGCAAGACGTGGTGATGCTCAAGCAAATGCTGCAGAACTCCGAAGGTGACGAGCGCCATAAACGCCTGGAGCAGCACAAGCTCGACGCCATGCTGTCACTCTGTGAAGAGACGCGTTGCCGCCGCCAGACCCTGCTGGCGTATTTCGACGAAGACATGCCCGAACCCTGCGGCCATTGCGACAACTGCGTGGACGGCGTGCAAACCTGGGATGCCACTGAGCCGGCGCGCCAGGGCTTGTCCGCGATCTACCGCACCGGTCAGCGTTATGGCGTCGGCCATCTGGTGGATGTGTTGCTGGGCAAGGACAACGAGAAGGTGCGCAGCTTCGGCCACGAGAAACTCTCGGTCTACGGGGTGGGCAAGGCCCGTGCCGAAGGCGAATGGCGATCACTGTTCCGCCAGATGGTCGCGCGCGGCTTGGTAGACATCGACATTGAAGGCTACGGTGGCCTGCGCCTGAACGACAGTTGCCGGCCGTTGCTCAAGGGCGAAGTCAGCCTGGAACTGCGCCGCGACCTCAAGCCGCAGACCACCGCCAAGAGCAGTACCAGCCAGGCCAGCCAACTGGTGCGCTTTGAGGAGCGTGAACAGTGGGAAGCCCTGCGTACCCTGCGGCGCAAACTGGCGCAGGAACACAGCGTGCCGCCTTACGTTATTTTTCCTGACTCGACCTTGCTGGAGATGTTGCGCGAGCAGCCGACCACCCTGGCCGAAATGGGCCGGGTCAGTGGTGTGGGGGCGCGCAAGCTGGAGCGTTATGGCCAGGCCTTCCTCGAAGTGCTCGGTGGCCAGGCCGAAGCGCCGAAGGAAATCGCCGATATTCGCCACGAATTGATCAGCCTGGCGCGGGCCGGCATGACCCCGATCCAGATCGCTGGCCAACTGCAATGCTCGGAGAAAAACGTCTATACGCTGTTGGCCGAATCCATCGGTCAGCAACAGTTGTCGTTAGAGCAGGCTCTTGATTTACCAGAAGATTTGCTCAGCGAAATCCAGGATGCCTTCCTGGACGGTGAGGGCGAATTGCCACCAGTTGCGGAGATCGCACCGCTGTTCACCGGGCGGGTTCCCGAGGGGGTTTTGTACTGCGTGCGTGCTGCGTTGCAGTCTGAGTTCGAAATTTAGTGTGCCAATTGCGACAATGTAACGAATCAGTACAGACGAGCGCTTGCCTACTGACATGGCTCATGCTTAGCTGACTAATAATTAGCCATACTTTGTTTTCAGTCTAAACCATGAGTTTTTTATGCCGTTAACCGATCAACACCGTTTTGGCATGCAGTTGGCGCAAATGTCCCGAGGTTGGCGCGCCGAACTGGACCGCCGTTTGGCGGGGCTAGGCTTGTCCCAGGCACGCTGGCTGGTGCTGCTGCACCTGGCTCGTTTCGAAGAAGCGCCGACTCAGCGCGAACTGGCACAAAGTGTCGGCGTTGAAGGGCCGACCCTGGCGCGGTTGCTCGACAGCCTGGAAGGCCAAGGACTGGTTCAACGTCAGGCCGTGGTGGAAGATCGCCGGGCCAAGCGCATCCTGCTGTGCGACACCGCCCGACCGTTGATCGAGCAGATTGAAACCATCGCCACTGCGTTGCGCCATGAGTTGTTCGTGGGCGTGGATGAAGAGGACCTGCGGGTGTGCATGCGTGTGCATGGGCACATTCTGGCGAATCTGGAAAAGTCCTGACCTCAAGTACACGGCAGATCAACATGTGGGAGCCGGCTTGCCACTGCAAGCCAGCTCCCACATTGGGTTTTACGGTCGGCGTTTTAGAAGGTCTGGCCGAGGTTCAGGTACACCGCTTGCTGATTGTCATCATTGAACCCGTAGCTGAAATTCAGCGGTCCCAACGGTGTGTCAAACCCCAGGAAAATGCTCGCGGCGTTGATATAGCCGCTGTCGAACTCATTGTCGTTGTTCCACGCCCGTCCGCGTTCCAATGACGCGCCCAGGTACAGCGGGAAATCCAATGGCAGGTACGAGCGTGGCGTCAGCCGGCGGTAGTACACGGCGCGCATCAAGCTGACGTTCTGCCCCGAGATCGCATCCTGGCGAAAACCCGACAGCTGCCGTGCGCCGCCCAGCAGGAAGCTGGATATCACCACGTCCGAATTATCCATGGTGCGCCCGTAACGGCCGCCCAGTACGAGCGTGTCCGGACCGTGGCTCATGGCCTTGTCCAGCTTGAACTCCCATTGTCGGTAGCGTTGATCCGAACCCAACCCCGGTTCGAATTCGCGCAAAGCCAGGCCGATGTCTTCGCCTGTGTGGGGGAAGTACACGTTGTCCAGGGAGTCGAAGGAGTACTTCAGTTCGTAGAAGCCTTCGCTGAAGCTCACGCTTGGCAGGTCACGGTCGCCGATGCGCACATCGGCCTTGCCCCAGGCCTCGCCGACGCCGAAGCGGATCTCGCCGCTGGTGCCGATCTGGCGCCCCACGTTCAGGCCGAAACCGTAGCGTTCCAGGCGGTATTCGGAGATGGGGTCGTTGTCCAGAATCAGTTCCACATTCTGCGCCTGGGCCTTGAGGTAAGGTGCGACGAAGTAGCGCGAGCCGGTGTCCATCGGTTGGTAGAACTCGCTGTACAGCTCCTGCCGATCGCCGATCTGCACCCGCGTCAGCCATTCCGCGCCGAGGCGGTTGATGCCATTCATGCGGTAGCTCGCGCCGAGGTTGAAGGCGCTGTCGCCACGCATATCGTCCGACAGGTTCAGGCCCAGGCGCAGGTAGTCGGTGCCGCTGCGTTTGCCGCGGGCACTGATCACCAGGGTGTTGTCGTGGCCTTTTTTCACCACGCGGTATTGCACCTGTTCGAAGTAATCCAGGCCATACAAGGTGCCCATGTCCACTTGCAGGCGATCCAGGTTCAGCGGCTCGCCCAGGGTTTGGCGGATGTAGTAGCGGATCACGTCGTCGCTGACTTTCGAGTCGTTCTCCACGCTGATCGCGGTAATGATCGGGGTCCGTTCGCCCGGGGTGCGCGCGGCCACCAGTTCCGGGTCGATCGGTTCGGCGGGGCGCAAGTGGGCCAGGCGCACATCGAGGGCGCGGGTGGCGCGGTAGCCGGCGTCGATCATGTCCTTGGCGCGGCCGAAGTCCGTGACGCCATAGGCGGCCAGCGGCGGCTGGATCAGCACATCTTTAGGGTTCAGGGCCTTGAGTTGTTCTTCGGAATTGCGCCGGGTCATCAGGGTGATGGACTGGTTGAGCACGTCCACCACCGTGGCCAGTTGCTTGCGTGAGCGCAGCGGCGTGCCGATGTCCACCACGATGGCAATGTCGACACCCATCTCCCGCGCCACGTCCAGCGGGATGTTATCGGTCATCCCGCCGTCCACCAGCAGCCGGCCGTCGAGTTCCACCGGCGCGAATACGGCAGGGATCGACATGCTCGCGCGGATTACCTGGGGCAGGTGGCCTTTGCTGAAGACTACTTTTTCGCCGGTGGTGATATCGGTTGCGACGGCGCGAAAGGGGATCGGCAGCTTGTCGAAATTTCGCGTGTTGCTGCTGTGGGCGAACATGCTTTCCAGCAGCAGCGCCAGGTTCTGGCCCTGGATGACGCCCAGCGGCAGGCCGAGGCTGCCATCGTCGCGGATACTGAGTTTCTGCTTGACCAGGAAATCGCGGTCATCCTGCTTGCGTCGAAACGGCACATCTTCCCGAGGAGGCGCATCGGAGAGCGCCCGCTGCCAATCGATACCCAGCGCGAGCTTTTCCAACTCATCGATCTTGTAGCCCGACGCGTACAACCCGCCGATCACCGCGCCCATGCTGGTGCCGGCAATCGCATCGATATGAATCCCCTGTTCCTCCAGGGCCTTGAGCACGCCGATATGGGCGAGCCCGCGCGCGGCACCGCCGGACAGCACCAGGCCGATTTTCGGGCGTGGCGTTTCAACCGCCTCGGCAAGAAGGGGCAGCAGGCAGAGCAACAGGCAGGACAGCAGGCGGTGCATCATGAATCTCGGGGCTGGACGATAAAGGCCGGTATTATAGCCACCCGACCCTCCCAGCCCGTTACGCCAGGAACCTGTCAAATTATGTCGCCGAATAAACCCGAGATCGTCATCACCTATTGCACCCAGTGCCAGTGGTTGCTGCGCGCCGCGTGGCTGGCCCAGGAACTGTTGAGTACCTTCGCTGAAGACCTAGGCAAAGTGGCGCTGGAACCGGCTACCGGCGGCGCGTTTCGCATTACCTGCGACGGCGTGCAGATCTGGGAGCGCAAGGCTGATGGCGGTTTCCCGGAGGCCAAAGTGCTCAAGCAACGTGTGCGCGACCAGATCGACCCGCAGCGCGACCTGGGGCACAACGATCGTAAGTAATGAAGGCCACCGCCGCACAAGGGCGGTGACCGGTTGGTACGTGCTTACTTGGCGGCCATCTTGCTCTTGATGAAGCCGATGACCCACGTCAGCAACAGGCCGCCGACGCCACCGCCGACAATATTGCTGCCGACCGTCGCGACATCCAGCGCTTCGCCACCGGGCGTGCCCGTCAGCGCCGAGACGATCTGGCCCAACACCAGGCCACCGACGCCGCCGAGGAGGGTATTGAGCCCGGTGCCCAGGCTCTGTTTGGTCATCCCCGCCAAATTACCGCCGACGGCACCGCTGATGATCTGAACGAGCAAGCTGATAAACATTTCCATGATGCAACTCCTGCATAGCGTTAATGGAGTGACCACTCGCTTGCAGCAACTTCATACATCCTGGCTGTCGTCGAGGAGTCTTTATCCGTAGACGACGACACACTGTTGCGGATGGGCAGAGTATAGATCAGGCCGCTGCAGCCGGCTGTTTGGCCTGGCTGGCGCTGCCCATCAGGCCGGACAGCACGATGGCGACGATGATCAGCGCGCCGCCCAGCAGCATGCGCAAGGTTGGGGTTTCGGCAAACAACAGCCAGGCGACGCTGATGCCGTAGACCGGTTCCATGGCGAACACCACCGAAGCGGTGCGGGCCTTGATCACCGCGAGGCTGGCGACAAACAGGCTGTGGGCCAGGCCGGTACAGAACACGCCGAGCAGGCCGATCCACAGCCAGTCGAGCGCGCGCACGTCCGCCAGCCCCGGCGCGGCCACGGGCAACAGGCACAGCGCGACCACCACGTTCTGGCACAACGCCGCCTGCACCGCTGGAATCCGCCCGGAGCTGGCGCGGTTATTCAGTGACAGCAGGGAGAACAGCAACCCCGAGGCGATGCCCCAGAGCAGGCCGCCCGTGGCTTGGCTGGCGAGGTTGAAGTCTGGTGTCACCAGCACCAGGCCGACCGTGACCAGAGCCACCAGCAACACTTCATTGGCGCGAATGCGCTCGCGGAAGATCAAGCCTTCGAGGATCACGGTAAATGCCGGGAACGCGGTAAACCCCAGGGTGGCGACGGCCACGCCGGCGACTTTGACCGCAATGAAGAATGTGACCCAATGCGCCGCCAGCAACACACCGCTGATCACCAGCCGACGCCAGTCGCGCATTTGCAGTTGTTTCCAGGGGGCGTTGCTGGCGAAGCGCGCAAAGATCGCCAGGGCAATCACCGCAAACGCGGCGCGGCCGAACACGATGATGGCCGGTGAGGCGGCCGCCAGCTTGCCGAATACGCCGGTGAGGCCAAACATCAATGCGCCGATATGCAGGGCGCCGAGGGCTGAGCGGGGAGTCATTGCGATCCTTGTACCAACGGGGTGACAGGCTTGCAGTCTAGAGACTGGGTGCGTGAGTGTCTGTCGCCTGGCTCGCGATTTTTAGCGCAGGACTCGCTATTTTGTCGTGCGCCGCAGGGCGCTCGGCGCGGCGCCGAATTCGCGCAGCATTGCAGCGGCAAACGCACTTTGCGAGGCATAGCCGACGCGCTCGGCAATCTCGCCGATGGGCAGCGGCGTTTCCCGCAACAGGCCCAAGGCCTTATGCAGGCGGCGACTGCGGATGTAGTCCATGGGCGTCTGCCCACACTCGGCAACAAACCGCGCATGCAGGCGTGCGACGGACAAGTCGGCGATGCGTGCCAGGTCAGCGACTTGCAGGGGGTGGGCGACATGCTGTTCGATATGCGCATTGAACGCGGTGTAGGGCAGGCGGCGGCCCGGCACGCTGGGGGCCAGCGGATGATTGAGGCTGGCCAGCAGCAGCACCGCGCCTTGCTGGACGATCAGCGGGTCATCCACCGGGCTGTGCGCCAGCCATTGCACCAACTGGCTTTGCCGCGAATCCAGGGCCAGACGCGTCGGTTGGTCGAGCAGACGGCGGCTGGCATCGGCATGCTCGCCCAACGATTGCAGCACCCAGTGTTCGGTGGGCACATCCAGCACCAGGCATCGGCTGCCGTCGCGACTGCCGCAGGTGTGGTGGGCCGAGAAGGGCAGCACCATCACACTGCTCTCGCGGACCTGGCTGCCGTGCCCATCCACTTCAAGGTCCAGGTGCCCGGACAGGCCGAAGACCAACTGCGCATGGTCATGGCTGTGGGCAATCGGCGCTTCGATGTAATGGCGTAGCGTGAGGGACGCGCTCATTGCGTTCTCCTGGGCAGCAGGTTGCCAGTCTACAACGCTTCGCCGTCGGCGGGCGCTGTCATCAGACTGACGCACAGCTGTCATGGGCTATTAATCGCCAGGGCGCAAGCTCGCGAAAACACCGTCGAGGGATGCCCATGACCCGTGCCGAATTCGCCACACCCAGCCGCAAGCAACGGGTTCGTACCCTGTGGATTTCCGATGTGCATCTGGGCACCCGGGATTGCCAGGCCGAACACTTGTCGCAATTCCTCAAGGGCTACCACGCCGATAAGGTGTACTTGGTCGGCGACATCATCGATGGCTGGAAACTGCGCGGCGGCATGTATTGGCCCCAGGCCCACACCAATGTGATCCGCCGCCTGTTGACCATGGCCAAGCGCGGCACGGAGGTGATCTACGTCACCGGCAACCACGACGAATTCCTGCGCCGCTACTCCAAGCTGATCCTGGGCAACATCCAGTTGGTGGACGAAGCCATCCATGTCACCGCCGATGGTCGCCACCTCCTGGTGATCCACGGCGACCAGTTCGATGTGATCACGCGCTATCACCGCTGGTTGGCGTTCCTCGGTGACTCGGCCTACGAGTTCACCCTGACGTTGAACCGTTGGTTGAATCACTGGCGTGCGCGGTATGGCTACGGCTACTGGTCGCTCTCGGCGTATCTGAAGCACAAGGTGAAGACCGCGGTGAGCTTTATCAGCGATTTCGAAGAAGCCATCGCCCATGAAGTGACCCGGCGCGAATTGCATGGGGTGGTGTGCGGGCATATTCACCACGCGGAGATTCGCAAGGTAGGCGAGGTGGACTACCTCAACTGCGGGGATTGGGTGGAGTCGTGTACGGCGTTGATCGAGCACTGGGATGGGAGTATCGAGTTGTATCGGTTGGCGGATGCGCAGGCCAAAGAGGCGCAGCTGAAATTGGAGAGGGTCGCGGGTTAAGGCCTTGCTCGGCCCAACAAGTGGGCGCGAGCAAGCCCGCTCTCACATGGGGGGCCGATTTCGTCAGTCAGTCTTTGCAGACATCGGCAATCGCTTGCGCCAGCAGGGTCAATCGCGTTGCGTCGATCCCCGCCACATTCGCCCGCCCCGAGCTGACCATATACACGCTGTGCGTCTCGCGCAGTTGCTTGACCTGCTCGGCACTCAAGCCGGTATAGGAAAACATCCCACGTTGCGCGCCGATATGCGCAAACTGCTCGGCCAGCCCGTGTGGCGCGAGGGCCTCGACCAGTCCGGAGCGCAACTGCGCAATACGCGCGCGCATCGCTTCGACTTCGCCGCTCCACTGCGCCTTCAGCTCGGCGTCACCGAGGATCGTCGCGACGACTGCCGCGCCGTGATCCGGTGGGGTTGACCACAGGTTGCGCGCGATATTCGCCAACTGGCTGCGTACATCCGTGAGTTTCTCGGCATTCGCCGCACACACGATCAGCGCGCCGACACGGTCGCTATACAGGCCGAAGTTCTTCGAGCAGGAGCTGGTGATCAGCACTTCCGGCAGCTCGGCCGCGAACAGCCGCACCGCCCAGGCGTCCTGCTCCAGGCCGTCGCCAAAGCCCTGGTAGGCGAAGTCGATCAGCGGCAGCAGGTGGCGCTCGCGCACGATCTGCAAGACCTGGCGCCAGTCCTCCTGGGACAGGTCGAAACCGGTCGGGTTATGGCAGCAGGCATGCAGCAGCACCACGTCGCCCTCGGGCACCGTGGACAAGGTCGCCAGCATTGCGCTCACATCCAGCCGATTGTCCGCGCCGACGTAAGGGTAGTGACCGACCTTGATCCCGGCCTTGGCGAAGATGCTTTCGTGGATCGGCCAGGTTGGGTTGCTCAGCCATACGCCACGGCCAGGCAGGCTGTGGGCGATAAAGTCGGCGCTCAGGCGCAGGGCCCCGGTGCCGCCTGGGGTCTGGGTCGCGCCGGCGCGGTGTTCACGCAGCAGCGCGGACTCGGCGCCGAGCACCAGCTCGCTGATCAACTTGCCGAACGCGGCGTCGCCGTGGCCGCCAATGTAGGTCTTGGTGGTTTGCCGTTCCACCAGGCGCTGCTCGGCGCGCTTCACGGAAGGCGGAATCGGTGTCAGCCCCTGGTCGTCCTTGTATACGCCCACGCCGAGGTCGAACTTGTTCGGGTTGGCATCCTGGGCATACAGGTCCATCAGCCCGAGGATCGGGTCGCCGGGCACGCGGCCAATCGCATCGAAATGCATTACTTGCGGCCCTCGGCATCCTTGGCCACTTCGTCGGTGCGCGCGGCCATGATGAAGTCGTTGCGGTGCAGGCCTTTGATGGAGTGGCTCCACCAGGTCACCGTGACCTTGCCCCACTCGGTGAGCAGGCCTGGGTGGTGGCCTTCAGCTTCGGAGATTGCCCCCATGGAATTGGTAAAGGCCAGGGCGAACCTGAAGTTCTTGAACAGGAAAACCTTCTCCAACTGCATGACGCCATCGCGCACTTCAATGTTCCAGTCGGGGATCTGTTTGAGCAGCACCGGTAGTTCTTCATCGCTGACTTGCGGGGCATCGGCGCGGCAGGCTTCGCAGTGGGCTTGGTTCAAGGTCGTCATGTGGGGTGTCCTGAATTCGAGTGTTTGGAAAACGGTCGTCAGTGGCGTCACCCTAAAGCAACGCGGGACCAGGGAACAGATTCACCTGGTATCAAAACCTACGGTTCACGCCGCTTTGGGTTTGGGGGCGAAGAGCGGTGCGTGCAGACCCAGCTGCATCCCACGCTCGACCATGCCCATGATGTCTTCCTGCGCTACGTCGAACAGGCGCTTGAGCTCGGGCAAGACAAAATATAGCGGTTGCAGGATGTCGATGCGATACGGCGTGCGCATCGCTTCCAGCGGATCGAAGGCTTGATGTTTGGGCTCGGACGACAGGCTGTACACCGTCTCCTTGGGCGACGACAAAATACCGCCACCATAGATGCGCCGACCGGCGGGCGTGTCCACCAGGCCAAATTCGATGGTCATCCAATACAGGCGCGCCAGGTACACCCGCTGCTCCTTGGTGGCCGCGAGGCCGAGCTTGCCGTAGATGTGGGTGAATTCGGCGAACCAGGGATTGGTCAGCAGCGGGCAGTGGCCGAAGATCTCGTGGAAAATATCCGGCTCTTGCAGGTAGTCCAGTTCTTCGTGGGTGCGAATAAAAGTCGCCACCGGAAACTGCTTGTTGGCGAGTAATTCGAAAAACGTCTGGAAGGGAATCAGCGCTGGCACGCGGGTGACTTGCCAGCCGGTGGTCTCGGCCAGCACCGTGTTGATTTCGCTCAGTTGCGGGATGCGATCCAGGGGCAGGCCGAGCTTGTCGATGCCGTCCAGGTATTCCTGGCAGGCGCGTCCCTCAAGCACTTTCAACTGGCGCGTGATCAGGGTGTTCCACACCGCATGTTCTTCCGGCGGGTAGTGGATAAAACCTTGCGCATCGGGCTCGCGGGCCACGTAGTGCGTCTGCTTCATACGGCTCTCCTGCTAGGCATTCGTTCTTGTTATGTCCTGCGATGTACGTATTGATAACCCGGCTGGAGCGAGATTCCATCCGCCTACGCGAGGAGGTTGTAGGAAAATTTACTGCTATTCGTAAAGTATTCGTTACGGATGAGCCGCTAATCGATGGATTGGGCTGTGAAAAGGTCGCCAGGTGTCACATAATCTTGACGATTATCTGCGGCCAGCGACAAAAAGACGCGGCGCCTACCCTTCTTCGGGCCTTTTCATGCGTATCAAAGTGCATTGCCAGAACCGCATTGGCATCCTGCGGGACATTCTCAACCTGTTGGTGGAGTACGGCGTCAACGTCGCCAAGGGCGAGGTCGGCGGTGAGCATGGCAACGCCATTTACCTGTTTTGCCCGAACCTGGTGAACATGCAATTCCAGGCGTTGCGCCCGCAGTTCGAGGCGATTGCCGGGGTGTTTGGTGTAAAGCGTGTAGGGCTGATGCCCAGCGAGCGTCGGCACATGGAGCTCAATGCGCTGCTCGGTGCCCTGGAGTTTCCGGTGCTGTCCATTGATATGGGCGGCTCGATCGTCGCCGCCAACCGCGCGGCCGCGCAGTTGCTCGGGGTGCGGGTGGACGAGGTGCCGGGCATTCCGCTGTCGCGCTACGCCGAGGATTTTGACTTGCCGGAACTGGTGCGCGCGAGCAAATCGCGGATCAATGGCCTGCGGGTCAAGGTCAAGGGTGACGTGTTCCTGGCGGACATCGCGCCGCTGCAGTCGGCCGAACACGACGACAGTGAAGCCATGGCTGGCGCGGTGTTGACCTTGCACCGTGCCGACCGCGTCGGTGAGCGTATTTATAATGTGCGCAAGCAGGAACTGCGTGGCTTCGACAGTATCTTCCAGAGTTCCAAGGTCACGGCTGCGGTGGTTCGTGAAGCGCGGCGCATGGCGCCATTGGATGCGCCGCTATTAATAGAAGGCGAAACCGGCACCGGCAAGGAGCTGCTTGCCCGCGCCTGTCACCTGGCCAGCCCCCGTGGCCAATCACCGTTGATGGCCCTCAATTGTGCCGGCCTGCCAGAGTCGATGGCCGAGACCGAACTGTTTGGCTACGGCCCCGGCGCTTTTGAGGGGGCGCGGGCCGAAGGCAAGCTGGGGCTGCTGGAGCTGACAGCGGGCGGTACGTTGTTTCTTGATGGTGTCGGGGAAATGAGCGCGCGGTTGCAGGTGAAGTTGCTGCGCTTCCTGCAAGACGGTTGCTTTCGCCGAGTCGGCAGTGATGAAGAGGTGTACCTGGACGTGCGGGTGATCTGCGCAACCCAGGTGGACCTTTCGGAACTTTGCGCGCGGGGTGAATTCCGCCAGGACCTTTATCACCGCCTGAACGTGCTGTCGCTGCATATCCCGCCTCTGCGCGAATGCCTCGATGGTCTGGGGCCACTGGTGGAGCACTTTCTCGACCAGGCCAGCCGACAGATCGGTTGCCCGTTGCCCAAACTGGCCCCGGCGGCGATGGATCGGCTCAGCCATTACCACTGGCCGGGCAATGTACGGCAATTGGAAAACGTGCTGTTTCAGGCGGTGTCGTTATGTGAGGGCGGGACGGTCAAGGCTGAACACATTCGCCTGCCGGACTATGGCGTGCGTCAGCCCCTTGGCGATTTTTCCCTGGAGGGCGGCCTGGAAGCCATCGTCGGCCGTTTTGAAAAGGCCGTGCTGGAAAGTCTGTATGCCGAACATCCCAGCAGTCGGCAGTTGGGTAAGCGCCTGGGCGTTTCCCATACAACGATTGCGAATAAACTGCGGGACTATGGCATGAGCAAGGAAAGTGCTGGAAAAAGTCCTGAACACGGCACTTGAAAGGCGCTATGTTCAGGTTGTTCTGCGGTGGCCGACAGCGTTAAAACACCAGGAACCCCCTGTCCGGGCCTATGACGACGGAGCTACCCGTCTCCTTTTCTATCCAGGCCAGATTAGGTTCTTGATTCGGAGTCTCGGGGAAGAGTACGCCCAGGTTGTAGTTCTTGTTTTTCGGCAGTCCCTCAAGGCTCTTAGTAATGTCAGGGGACAGCGCTCCGTACTTTCCGGATCTCAGTTCGTCGGTAGATATCCCTTCATTGGTGCTTTTGGGGTCGAGCATTAACAGGTCGATGTGTTCGAGCAACGCCGCACCATGGGGTGGAAATAATCTACCTTCTTTGCGACTTTCGATTTCGATGGCGGCGCCACCTTTTTGCGGGACCCAAAATACTCCGCCACTCATCATTTCATTCTCTTCTTTAGAGATTGAGACCATTCGGTAATCCTGGTTTTTATCCAGTTTTTCCAGTTCATTGAGTGCGCTGCGCGACAAGGGGCCGAACTTGCCGCTGCGCACATCGTTAGCGGACACGCCAAAGTCGATCTCAAAGGTCCTGCTCGGGAGGCTCTGCAGCAGTTTTTGTAGTGCGAAGACCGTTGGGTTGACGTCGCAGCAGGGCAGTTGTGCGCCAAACTTATTTTCCCAATCCGTGTTTTTCGCGTAATTGTTTGGGGTTAAGTCTGGGGCCGTCTCAAATTGGCGCCGTTGTTCGGAAGGACGGGCGCTTAGCGGCTCAAATATATCGAGAAGGTTGTTATAAGAAAAGTGTGCTTGCCAGTTTGTCGCTTCTTGCATGCAGGGAGAGTTACAAATGCCAGACATTTAAATATCCTTAAGCGTTAATTAGTTGGTAGGGCACGAATGATCGGAAAGTAGTCATGACTGCTTTGCGATGGAGTGAAGTTACGAGGGCTGCATTCAATCGCCAAGCGGGTTTTGATCAGTAAATGTAAAAGGCTATCGGAGTATTCTTGTTTGGGGTTGGGTTTGTCTGATGGTTATAAAAAACAAGAGAATTACATATGCGCTCACTCATTTGCGGTGCCGTCAGGTATGCGGCTTTTTTGGGGCTTGTAATGAGTGGACAATAAAACTTCGGGCCAGTCGTTTCGAGATGGCCAAGGGGGAGGGCAAGTGTCCAGTGGCTTGCCAAGTGTTTCAGCGGTTCGGCTTCGTCCGCGACCATCCAATGCCGTAGCGCTTGAGTACTTGAAAACGCCTGCAGGACTCCAACCTTTGCCGTCAGCGGCATAACTCCGCCGTTTTTTCGACTCCTCCTGGGCCGGCCTTTTTCGACGCCTTGGCGCAAACCCTTGCCCCGCCTGGACTTTCTGCGCTTTTAGAAAGTTGGTTCGCAAATTGCTTAAGTCTCATCAGTACAGCGGTGGGCGGCAAGCGTCCGTCAGAAAGAGGATAGAGCGTGGACAAGTACCTTTACGTGGCGATGACCGGCGCCAGCCAGAATGCTCTGGCGCAGAAGGCCCATGCCAACAATCTGGCGAACATTTCCACCAACGGCTTCCAGCGCGATCTGGAGCAGGCGCGCTCGATGCCGGTGTTCGGCGACAGCTTTCCGGCGCGGGCCTTTGCCCTGACCGAGCGGCCCGCCACCGATTTCTCTCCGGGCGCCATGATCGAAACCGGTCGTGACCTCGATGTGGCGGTCAGCGGTGACGGCTGGATGGCCGTGCAAACCCCAGATGGCGGCGAAGCCTACGTGCGCAGCGCCAGTATGAATGTGGATGCGCTCGGCGTGCTGCGGGCCGGCAATGGTATGCCGATCATGGGCAACGGTGGCCCGATCGCCGTGCCGCCGCAGCAGAAGATCGAGGTGGGCGCCGACGGCACCGTCAGCATCCGTGCGATGGGTGAAGGCCCACGGGTGATGGCTGAAGTGGATCGGATCAAGCTGGTCCAGCCCGACCTCAAGAACATGACCAAAGGCCTGGACGGCACCATCCATACCAAGGACGGCCAGCCGGCCCAGGTCGACGCGAACGTCAAGCTGACCTCGGGTTTCCTGCAGGCGAGCAACGTCAATGCGGTGGAAGAAATGACCGCGGTGCTGGCGCTTTCCAAGCAGTTCGAGCTGCACATCAAGATGATGAACAGCGCTAAAGAAGACGACCAGGCCATGACCCGCGTTCTGGCGATGAGCTGATTGCGGTTTCACTGAATACTAATTTTGCGGCGCAGCGCCAACAAACAGGCGCACGAAGGAGAACAGCATGCTTCCGGCTCTATGGGTTGCCAAAACAGGTCTGTCCGCCCAGGACACCAACCTGACCACTATTTCCAACAACCTGGCGAACGTTTCGACCACGGGTTTCAAACGTGATCGCGCCGAGTTCCAGGACTTGCTCTATCAGATCAAGCGCCAGCCAGGTGCCCAGTCGACCCAGGACAGCGAACTGCCGTCGGGCCTGCAATTGGGTACCGGTGTGCAGATCGTCGGTACCCAGAAAAATTTCACGGCCGGTAACCTGCAGCAAACCGGTCAGCCTCTGGACATGGCGATCAACGGCAAAGGGTTCTTCCAGATCCTGCAACCAGACGGGACTACGTCTTACAGTCGTGATGGTACTTTCCACCTGGACTCCAACGGCCAGGTCGTCACGGCCAGCGGTTTTGCCCTGGAGCCGGCCATCATCGTGCCTGCCAATGCCCAGACCTTCACCGTCGGCAACGATGGCACCGTGTCCATCACCGTGGCTGGCAACCCGGCGTCGCAAGTGATCGGCAACCTGCAAACCGCCGACTTCATCAACCCGGCCGGCCTGCAAGCCATAGGTGGCAACCTGTTCCTGGAAACCGCCTCCAGTGGTGCACCGCAAATCGGCACCCCTGGCCTGAACGGCTTCGGCACCACGCTGCAAAGCACCCTGGAAACCTCCAACGTCAGCACCGTGGAAGAGATGGTCAACATGATCACCACTCAGCGCGCCTACGAGATGAACTCCAAGGTGATTTCCACTGCCGACCAGATGCTTTCGTTCGTTACGCAGAATCTGTAATCAAGTCTATGGGGCGCTCCTTAGGGCGCCTGCAACACCGTGAGGTTAGGGTCATGAATCGCTATGTTTCCGTTCTGGCATTGAGTGGGATTGCCGTGCTCGCGGGCTGTGTCGCCCCGACGCCAAAACCCAATGACCCGTACTACGCGCCGGTGTTGCCGCGCACGCCGTTGCCGGCGGCGGCCAACAATGGCTCGATCTATCAGGCCGGTTTCGAACAGAACCTGTACAGCGACCGCAAGGCGTTCCGGGTCGGTGACATCATCACCATCACCCTCAACGAGAAAACCACGGCCAGCAAGAACGCCAACTCCCAAGTGGACAAGACCAGCAAGACCGGTATTGGCCTGACCTCGTTGTTTGGTGCCGTGCCGAACACCAACAACCCCTTGGGCAGTGGTGACTTGAGCTTGAGCGCAGGCTACAGCGGTGACCGTGCCACCAACGGCAAGAGCTCCGCTGGACAGAACAACAGCCTGACCGGTTCGATCACCGTGACGGTGGCCGATGTATTGCCCAACGGCATCATCGCCGTGCGCGGTGAGAAGTGGATGACCCTCAACAGTGGTGATGAACTGGTGCGCATCGCCGGCATGGTCCGTGCCGACGACATTGCCACCGACAACACCGTATCGTCGACGCGCATTGCCGATGCGCGCATTACCTACTCGGGTACGGGTTCGTTTGCTGATGCGAGTCAGCCGGGCTGGTTCGACCGTTTCTTCCTTAGCCCGCTGTTCCCTTTCTAGGTGGCCACTTTGAAATTCAAACAGCTGATGGCGGCGGCACTGTTGCTGTCCCTGAGCGCAGTCGCCCAGGCCGAACGCCTGAAAGACATCGCCAGCATTTCCGGCGTGCGTTCCAACCAGTTGATCGGCTATGGCCTGGTGGTCGGGCTCAACGGTACGGGTGACCAGACCACCCAGACCCCGTTCACCCTGCAGACCTTCAACAACATGCTCTCGCAGTTCGGCATCAAGGTGCCGTCGGGCTCGGGCACTGTGCAACTGAAAAACGTCGCGGCCGTGTCGATCAGTGCCGACTTGCCGGCGTTCTCCAAGCCGGGTCAGGTAGTGGACATCACCGTGTCGTCCATCGGTAACTCGAAAAGCCTGCGCGGCGGCACCCTGTTGATGACGCCGCTCAAAGGTATCGACGGCAACGTCTACGCCATCGCCCAGGGCAACCTGGTGGTGGGCGGATTTGATGCCGAAGGTCGCGACGGTTCGAAGATTACGGTGAACGTGCCCTCGGCCGGTCGCATCCCCGGCGGCGCCACAGTTGAACGCACCGTGCCCAGCGGCTTCAACCAGGGCAACAGCCTGACCCTGAACCTCAACCGTTCCGACTTCACCACCGCCAAGCGTGTGGTCGACAAGATCAACGACATGCTCGGCCCTGGCGTGGCCCAGGCCATCGACGGCGGCTCGATCCGGGTTACCGCGCCGCTGGACCCGAGCCAGCGTGTGGACTACCTGTCGATCCTGGAAAACCTCGAAGTCGACCCAGGCCAGGCGGTGGCCAAGGTCATCATCAACTCGCGCACCGGCACCATTGTGATCGGCCAGAACGTCAAGGTCTCGCCAGCCGCTGTGACTCACGGCAGCCTGACCGTGACCATCACCGAAGACCCGATCGTCAGCCAGCCTGGGCCGTTGTCCAATGGCCAGACCGCCGTGGTGCCGCGTTCGCGGGTGAATGCCCAGCAAGAAGCCAAGCCGATGTTCAAGTTCGGCCCCGGCACCACCCTGGACGAGATTGTCCGCGCTGTGAACCAGGTGGGCGCAGCGCCCGGCGACTTGATGGCGATCCTCGAAGCCTTGAAACAGGCCGGCGCCTTGCAAGCCGACCTGATCGTGATCTGAGGTCATGGCCATGGATATGCGCAACAGCGGGATCAGCAGCACGGCGGACTCGGGGTCTTATTCCGACTTGAACCGGCTTAACCAGCTCAAGGTCGGTGCCGACAAGAACAGCGACGGCAACATGCGCAAAGTGGCGCAGGAGTTCGAGTCGCTGTTTCTGAGCGAGATGCTCAAGTCCATGCGCTCGGCCACCGATGCCCTGGGCAAGGACAATCCGCTGAACACCCCGGCCGCCAAGCAGTACCAGGAAATGTACGACCAGCAACTGGCCGTCTCGATGTCCCGCGAGGGCGGTGGTATCGGCCTGGCCGACGTGCTGATGCGCCAGATGCAGAAGAACAAACCGGTGGACGCCCAGGCGGCCACCTTGCAGGGGCCGGCGGCGGCTGAGCCGGTGAAAAAAGTCGATGTGCCGACTGAAATCGCCGCCGGCACTCAAGCGGCTGGGCCGTTGGGCCGCTCCAATGGCCAGCGACCGCTGTGGGCCTACCGTGTGGCCGTCGCCGAAGGCGCCAGCGCTCACACCAACGACGTGGCGCTGATGAACCAGCGCCGTATCGCCTTGCCGAGCAAGCTGACCGATCGACTGCTCGCCGGCATCGTGCCGACTGCGCCGGTCGCTATCGATGCCAACCGCGCGCCACTGCGTAACAGCGCCGCGGATGACGGCGTGATCAACAGCAGCGCACGCAGCTTGGCCGTGTCCAGCGGCCGCATGCAGGTCTACGGTCGCGCCGTGGCCCAGCCGCCGCTGGCACCGGCGAAGAAAGCCTTCAGCTCCCAGGATGAATTTGTCGCCACCATGTTGCCGATGGCCAAGGCCGCAGCGGCGCGTATCGGTGTCGATCCGAAGTACCTGGTGGCCCAGGCCGCCCTGGAAACCGGTTGGGGCAAATCGGTAATGCGCGCCGGCGATGGCAGCAGCAGTCACAACCTGTTCGGTATCAAGGCCGGCCAGAGCTGGCAGGGCGGCCAGGCCCGCGCGATCACCAGCGAGTTTCGCGATGGGGCGATGGTCAAGGAAACGGCGCAGTTCCGTTCCTACGATTCCTACCAGGACAGCTTCCATGACCTGGTGACGTTGTTGCAAAGCAATGATCGCTATAAAGAAGTTGTGAAGTCAGCCGACAACCCGGAACAGTTTGTGCGCGAGTTGCAAAAAGCCGGTTATGCCACCGATCCGGATTACGCCAGCAAGATTTCGCAGATTGCCAAAACGATGAACAGCTACCAGAACTACGCTGTCGCGGGCGCAACCATACATTTATAAGGTCTGAACCATGAGTTTGCTCAATATCGGGATGTCGGGGCTGAACGCCGCTCAGGGATCGTTGTCGGTCTTAAGTAACAACATCGCCAACGCTAACACCGCGGGCTACTCACGTCAGCAGACCCTTCAGAACTCCAGCGCCTCGAACGCGTTTGGCGGCGTATTCATCGGCAGTGGTACCACGCTGGCGGATGTGCGGCGCGTGTACAACGAGTACCTGGACACGGCTTACCAGAACAGTACTGCGCTGAATAATGACGCCAAGGCTTATCAGGACCAGATCGGTGCCGTGGATAAGGTCCTGTCGGACAAAAGCACTGGCCTGTCGTCGGTGCTCAGCTCCTTTTTTGCGACCCTGCAGACGGCATCGTCCAATCCCAACGATCTTTCCGCCCGGCAACTGCTGGTCAGCAATGCCCAGACCTTGAGCAATCGCTTCAACTCAATCTCTACCCAGTTGACTCAGCAGAAAGAAACCATCAACAGCCAGTTGAGCACCATGAGTGATCAGGTCAATCAACTGACCTCATCGATTGCCTCGCTCAACAAACAGATCTTCCAGGTTCAGGGTGCGTCGGGTAATGCGCCGGCCAACCTGCTGGATTCGCGCAACGAGGCGGTTCGCTCGCTGAATGAGTTGATCGGGGTAACGGTCACCGAGAAGAACGGCCAGTTCAGCGTGACCACCGGCAGCGGCCAGTCGCTGGTGGAGGGGGGGATTTCCAACACTATTTCGGCTGTGCCGAGTAGCACTGATAACAGTCAGTACACCATCCAGCTGAATGTGAGCGGCACCGCCATGGACCTGGGTTCAGTGGTCAGCGGCGGAAGCATCGGTGGCCTGCTGCGGTATCGCAGTGATGCCTTGATGCCGGCCATCAATGACCTGGGACGTATCGCCATCGCGACTGCGGACACCCTCAACAATCAACTGGGCCAAGGCCTGGATTTGAACGGTGACTTTGGGGTGTCATTGTTCAATGACGTCAACAGCGCGGTCGCCGTTGCTTCGCGCAGCCAGGGCGCTGCGGGGAATAGTGCGGGTTCAGGTAACCTGAATGTGTCGATCAGCGACAGCAGCAAGCTCTCGACCTTCGATTACAAGGTCACCTTCAGCGACAGCACCAACCTCAACAAGGTGACGGTGCTGCGCTCGGATGGCAAGTCCATGGGGGTCGTCGATCTCACCGCCACGCCGCCGACACCGATCGATGGTTTCACCCTGTCGCTGGACGGCAAGGGCCCGATGGCATTGGGAGACAGTTTCAAGGTCAGCCCGACCGCCACTGGCGCAAGCGGCATTGGCGTGGCGCTCACCGACGCGAACAAGCTGGCCTTTGCCGGGCCACTGGCGGGCACCAGCAGCAACACCAACAGCGGCACGGGTACGTTTACCCAGCCCGCCTTGACCGTACCGCTGGATATTCATGGCGGCGCCGACACGGCGCAGTTGCGTGCAGGTATCGAGAACTCGATGCCGGTGAAAATGGTCTTCGGCAAGGCGGCCGCCGATGGCACTCAGCCTTATACCCTGAATGACGCGCAGGGCAATTCAATTGGCACCGGCATCATCATTCCGGGGCAGGGCAACAAGATCACCGTGGATGTGCCGATGCGTGACGCCGCCGGTGCTGTGATCGTGGGCAAGAGCTTCAAGTTCGACACGACGGTCAACGGTTCTCCGGCTGAGGGTGATAGCACCACCTTTGCCTTCAACAGTGGTGGTAAGTCTGACGGCCGTAACGCCCAGGCCCTGCTCGACCTGCAGACCAAGGCCAGTGTCGGTATGGGTGACGGAAACACGGGCGTGAGTCTGGTCGCGGCGAACAGTCGCCTCGTGTCGCAGGTCGGTTCCAAAGCGAGCCAGGCTGGCGTCGACACAACGGCCACCGGCGCGTTGCTCAGTGCCAACAAGGAAGCGCGCAACTCGGTGTCCGGGGTTAACCTGGATGATGAGGCCGGCGACATGATCAGGTTTCAGCAGTACTACACCGCGTCGTCGCAGATCATCAAGGTTGCGCAAGAGACCTTTACCACACTGATTAATGCCATTTAAAGGAGGCTGGGACGATGCGTATCTCTACACAGCAATATTTTGAGACCAGCTCCGCCAAGTACCAGGATAACTATTCCAGTGTGGTCAAGGCGCAGGACCAGGCAAGCTCCGGCGTGCGTGTGCAAACGGCAGCGGATGATCCGGTGGCTGCGGCGCGGCTGTTGATGCTGCAGCAGCAGAAAGACATGCTGGGGCAGTTCAATGGCAATATCGATACGTTGAAGAATTCGCTGAACACTGAAGACGGCGTACTGGAAAATATTAACACTGCGCTGCAAAAGGCCAGTGAGTTGGCGCTGAAGGCCGGTAACGTCGGGATCAGTGATGCCGACCGCAAATCGATTGCCGCCGAGGTTGGCTCGATTGAAGACCAGGTGCTGGGTCTGCTCAATACCAAGGATGCCAACGGTAACTACATGTTTTCCGGGAGCAAGACCGATACGCCGCCTTATTTGCGCAACAACGATGGCACCTACAGTTACCAGGGTGATGACACGCCCTTGAGCCTGAAAGTGGCGGAAAACCTGTCGATATCGATGGGGGATACCGCGAAAACCATGCTCGAAAGCTCGGCGAACACCGGTCGTACCCAGTCGACGCGCGTGCTTGTGCCGCCTGCGGTCGATGACAACAAGGTGACGGTGTCGGCGGGTCTGGTTGCTTCCGGGGCCACCTACAACAGCAGCTTTGCCGATGGCCAGCCATATAAGCTGACGTTCACCAGCAGCACCCAGTACACCGTGAGCGACAGTGCCGGTAACGACATCACCTCCGAGATTCCGGGCAACGGTACTTTTGACTCGACCAAGGAAGGTGCTTCGACCATCAACTTGCGCGGGGTCAAGTTCGACATCGGCTTGGACCTGGGCAAGGGCGTGGCGCCGGGTGCGCCCTCGGATGCACTGGTCAAGGATCGCGAGTTCAGCCTGTCGGTCAAACCGGACACCTTCAGTGTTTCGCGTACCCCAAGCAATCCGACCACGGCGCAATTGAGCGGCGGCCAGGTGACCAACCAGACGGCTTACGCCAGCACCTTTCCCAACGCTGGTGCGGTCGTCAAGTTTGGTGCGGCAGGTGCCTACGATGTCTATGCACAACCGTATACGGCGGACAGCAAGTCCATCGCCAGCGGCACCTTGGCCGTTGGCGATACCTCGATTACGGCCGCAGGCGTGACGTTTGACGTGACCACCGCGCCGGCGCCAGATGATGGCGACCAGTTTACGATCGGGGCCACCAGCAACAAGAACGAAAACGTGCTCGACACCCTCAGCCATTTGCGCAGAACCCTTGAAGCACCGTCGGACGGTAATCCGGCTGCGCAGAAGGAACTCAAGGATGTGGTCGCCCGCTCCATCGGCAACCTGGCCAATGCCTACGGCCAGGTTGACCAAGTGCGTGGTTCCATTGGCGCACGTCTGAACGGTCTGGATATCCAGACTCAGGAGAACACCAGCCTGAGCCTGGCAAATTCCACGACCATGAACGCGTTGGGTAACGTTGACTTCGCTGACGCCGCGATCAATCTGAGCTTGCAGCAAACCATGTTGCAGGCATCGCAACTGGCGTTCGTGAAAATCTCCCAGTTGAGCCTGTTCAATAAGATGTAATCAGCTGGCGGTCACGCAGCGGCTCACCCTGGAAACAGGCTGGGCCGTTGCCGTTTTTGGCACTCAATTGTTCAAAGGTTTTGCACAAACCACAGAAAATTGAGTGACCTGTGAGTCATAAAGCGCATCTTCACTGTATCGTGTGAAAAGGATAAGTCGTCGCAGGGTCTTTGCGTGGCGGCTTTCAGCGAGTTTTTGCGGGGTTATCCCCTTTATTGTCAGCACCCGGCGAGGCAGTTCGCGGGGTGTTCTCCAGCTATTTAGTATTGGGAAGCCACAATGATTGGCATAAAAAGCATCGCCAGTTACGTGCCGGCCGACGGGATCGATAACTACGCCCAGGGTGCCAAATTTGCCAAGGATGAAGAGTTCATCATTGGCAAGATCGGGTCGGCATTCCTGCCGCGCAAGGAAACCACGCAGGAAACCTCTGATCTGTGTGTCGAAGCGGCCAACGCGTTGTTTGCCAACAACCCGCAGTTGAAGCGCGAGTCCATCGACGCGCTGATCGTCGTCACCCAGAACGGCGATGAAGAGGGCCTGCCCCACACCGCCGCCATCGTCCAGGACAAGCTCGGTCTGCCGACTCACGTCGCCGCCTTTGACCTCTCCCTGGGCTGCTCGGGTTACGTCTACGGCATCTACGCGATGAAGGGCTTCATGGAAGCTGCCGGTCTGAAAAACGGCCTGCTGATCACCTCCGACCCGTATTCGAAGATCGTCGACCCGGAAGACCGCAACACCACCATGCTGTTCGGCGATGCCGCCACTGCGACCTGGATGGGCGAAGATGCCCCATGGCTGCTCGGCAAAGCCAAGTTTGGCACCGACGGCTCCGGCGCACCGCACTTGAAGGTCAGCAACGGTGTGTTCTTCATGAATGGCCGCCAGGTGTTCAACTTCGCCTTGCTCAAAGTGCCGGCGCACTTGCACGCGCTGCTCGATGAGTCGGACCTCAAGGCCGACGACATCGATGCCTTCTGCATTCACCAGGGCAGTGCGGCGATTGTCGACGCCGTGGCGCGGCGTTTTGAAGATGCGCCAGTGGACAAGTTCATCAAGGACATGGTCGAGACCGGCAACACCGTGTCATCGAGCATTCCGTTGCTGCTGGAAAAACACGCGATGGACTCCACCTGGAAACGCGTGGCAATCAGCGGATTTGGTGTTGGCCTGTCCTGGGGCTCGGCGATTCTCTATCGGCCGTGACACTTCAATAGGCGGCACGCGCTTCAAACATGAAGACGCCGATGATCGAACGATCATCGGCGTTTTTTATTTGGCGCCAGAAAAGCCAATGAAGTCGGGCCTTTTTGCCTGCATAAACCCTTGAATTACAAGGGGTGGCACGGTGCTAGTAAAAAATTTCAAAAAAACCCTCAAGCAACTGGCTACCACGACGATAACTATTACGTAGGTTCTCTAGGCCACACCCGGCGGTTGCCAGGGCCGGAAGCCGCAGTATCCAATCAACGAGGATTTTGTCATGGCATTATCAGTAAACACCAACATCACTTCCTTGGGTGTCCAGAAGAACCTGAACAAAGCTTCCGACGCTCTGAGCCAGTCGATGAACCGTCTGTCCTCCGGCCTGAAAATCAACAGCGCCAAAGACGACGCTGCCGGCATGCAGATCGCCAACCGTCTGAACAACCAGGTTAAAGGCCTGAACGTTGCGATCGCCAACGCCAACAACGGTGTTTCCATCGCCCAGACTGCTGAAGGCGCAATGCAAGAATCCACCAACACCCTGCAGCGTCTGCGTGAACTCGCCCTGCAAGCGGCGAACGGTGATAAAAGCGACGCTGACCGTGTTTCCCTGCAGCAAGAATTCACCGCTAAAGTGGGCGAGCTGAACCGTATCGCCAGCACCACCACCTTCGGTGGTCGTAACCTGCTGGACGGCTCGTTCAACAACGTAGCGTTCCAGATCGGCGCCAACGCCAACGAGACTATCTCGTTCGGTATGACCGACATCAGCTCTACAGCGCTGAAAGGCAACTACAAAGAAGCTGCTGTAAACGGCGCTGCGATGACTGGCCTGGCGGCTACTGCCACTGGTTCGGTGATCGGTGATAAGGCGACTGTAACAGGTAGTGGTACTGCTACTGCTCTTGCTGCTGGTGATGCGATCACCATTAACGGTACTTCGATCACCCTGGCCTCTGGTGCCGTGGCTGCCGGCGCCGCAGCCGCAGCCGCTTCTGTGACAGCTATCAACGCACAAACAGCCACTACTGGCGTTACTGCGAGTAATAACGCTGGTGTAGTAAGTTTGTCTTCCAGCAGTGCAATTACTATTGGTGCCACTCCTGCTACCGGTCCAACCGCTCTCGGCATGACCGCTGGCACCACCGCCACCGCTACCCCGACTACCCTGGGTGCTGCCGGTTCCGTTTCTGTAAACGGCAATAACGTGACTTGGGCTGCAAACGACACCATCGCGAGCGTCGTGACTAGCCTGACAACCGCTGCCGGTACGGGTGGTGCTGCATCGTTCACCAACGGTCGTTTCCAGGTTACCTCCGGTCAGGGTGCTGACATCAAGCTGGCCAACAACACCAGCGGTTCGCTGTCGCAGTTGGGCCTGGCCGCCGGTACTACTCAGGCCAAGCTGACCGCAGACACCTCGATTAGCCTCAACGGTGTTGAAGTCAAGTTCAAGAAAGGCGATACCGCTGACGCGATCGTTTCTTCGATCAACAGCGCCAGCACCGGTGTTCAAGCCAGCAAAAACACTGACGGCACCCTGAACCTGTTCGCTGACAAAGACATCACCGTCAAGGACGGCAGCGCCGGTACTGGCCTGGCTGCTCTGGGTCTGACCACTGTTGCCGCTGCTGGCACCAAGACCGCTGTGACCATGGAAACTACCGTTTCCGACCTGAACATCCTGTCTGCCGCTTCTTCGCAGCAGGCCATCCAGGCTCTGGACGACGCCATGCAGCAGATCGACAGCCAGCGTTCGCAGCTGGGTGCCGTACAAAACCGCTTCGCCAGCACCGTGGCCAACCTGCAGAGCATTTCGCAGAACTCCACCGCAGCCAAAGGCCGCGTAGAAGACGCTGACTTCGCTTCTGAAGCCGCTGAGCTGACCAAGCAACAAACCCTGCAACAGGCTTCCACTGCGATCCTGTCCCAGGCCAACCAACTGCCATCGTCTGTTCTGAAGCTGCTTCAGTAATAGCGCCAGCGGTTAAATAACGGGAGGGTGCGTTTAACGACGTGCCCTTCCGTTTTTTCAGTTTGGAGGTGATGACATGGACATGAGCATAAAGCTGAGCACGTCTTACCCGGTTGGCAGTACCCAGGCCAGCAGCGCACCTGCACCGCAGGCCAAGCCTGCGGCCAGCAGTGAACCGGCCAAGGCTGAGGAGCCGCAGCGCGTGGCGTTGGAGCAGGCGGTAACTGATATACGAGAGTTTGTGCAGGCAACCCAGCGCAACCTGGATTTTTCCATCGATGACTCCACCGGCAAAGTGGTGGTCAAGGTGATTGCCACCGACAGTGGCGAAGTGATTCGACAAATTCCATCGGAGACCGCGCTGAAGCTGGCGCAGAACCTGAGCGATGCGAGCAGCCTTTTGTTTGATAGCAAGGCTTGAGTTGGCACGAAACATGTTTCTGATTGCGGTCAGAGCGCACAAGCGCCAAAAAATCGGCCGCTGCAGGACAAGGAGAATGGCAAATGGCTAGTTCAACGATTTCCGGCCCGGGTTCGGGCTACGACACGCAGGCTATCGTCAAGGCGTTGGTGGGGGCTGAGCAAGCGCCCAAGCAGCAGCAGATCACCAGCGAGCAAAAAAAAGCTACCGTCCAATTATCGGCGGTTGGTTCGGTCAAGACGGCGCTGGAAGCCTACCAGTCGGCGATCACCAAGTTGAACAATGCCTCCGCATTCAACGGGCTTGCGGCGTCTTCTTCGGAAGAGAAGAACGCCAAGGTCACCCTGGGTGACGGCGCATCCAGCGGCAAGTACGTGTTGAGAGTCTCTAACCTGGCGACCGCTTCGAAAGTTACCACGGCAGTGAATACGGACGGCGCGACGGGCAAGGCCAACAGCACCGACGGAGACCAGACGCTGACGATCAGCCAGTCGGGTAACAACTACGACGTAGTGATTCCTGGCGGTGCGACCCTGCAACAGGTGCGCGAATCGATCAATACCCAGCTCTCGTCCCAGGGGATCAGCGCCAACGTACTGAGTGACTCCAACGGCGCGCGCCTGGTGCTGACCTCGTCCACTATGGGCGTAGGCACCGACATCACCCTCAGTGGTGATTCGGAGCTGGTCACCGGGTATGACAAGGGCACGGCGCCGACCAACGCCAAGTACTTCATCGATGACGTTGAGATGTCATCCGCCAGCAACAAGATTACGTCTGCAATCAGCGGCGTGACCTTGGATCTGTTGGACACTGTTGACACTAGCAAACCGACGACCATCACCGTGGCGAGCAACACCGACACGTTGAAAACCTCGGTGCAATCCTTCGTCACCGCCTACAACGCGCTGATGACTGCCGTTAATACCCAGACCAAAGTCACCGCCACCGGTGATGCGTCCACCACCACCGCCGGTGCGTTGACGGGTGATTCGTCGATGCGTCAATTGGTGAACAGTCTGCGCTCCGAGCTGACCAGCGGCTCCGGTGCGGGCACCATGACCAGCCTGGCGCAGATGGGCATCACCACCGACCAGAAAACCGGGCTGCTGAGCCTGGACGACACCGCGTGGAACAAAGCGGTGGTCAAGGGTGCAGGCGATATCGCCAAGCTGTTCACCGGCGACACAGGCTTGATCACGCGCATGAACAAGGCGACCAACAGCTACGTGGGCACCACGGGCACCCTGGCGACCCGTGCCACCGATCTCAACAACAAGTTGACTGACTTGACCAAAGAGACGGATGACCTGACGCGGCGTATGGATGCCTTGCAGAAATCCCTGACGGCCAAGTACACCGCGATGGACACCATGATCGCGCAGATCAACTCCAGCAGCTCCAGCATCATGACCACGCTCAACTCGCTGAACAATCCGAAGTCGAGCTGATAGCCGGGGCGTTTCGGCGCCCCGCTAAAGATTCGCCGGTGGTCTGACGCTGGACGTCTGGATTAAAGAATTTCGCGGCGCAGTCGAATAACTGGTTAAGCAAACCTATTTAGATTGTCGCCAGTAACGAGGTAGCAACATGAACCCGATGAGAGCCCTTCGCCAGTACCAAAAGGTCAGTTCCCATGCTCAGGTCTCCGAAGCCAGCCCGCACCGTCTGGTGCAGATGCTGATGGAGGGCGGTCTGGACCGCATGGCGCAGGCCAAGGGCGCATTGAGCCGAGGTGATATCGCCCAGAAGGGCCTGATGCTGGGTAAGGCGATCGAAATCATCTCCGGCCTGCGCGACGGGCTTGAGCCAGAAAAGGCCGAAGACCCGGCCGTCGTGCAGCGGTTGGACGCCCTGTATGACTACATGAGTAATCGCTTGGTGGAAGCCAATCGCGTGAATGATGTCGAGATGATCGACGAAGTCGCTCGCCTGCTGATTACGGTAAAGACCGGCTGGGATGCCATCGCTCCACAATAAGGCTTGAGGCCTTGAGGTAAATATCATGAGCCACGCACTGCAACGCATCGATGAAACCCGCGAAGCTCTGATCGGCGCACTGGCTGAACGCAATTGGGAGGCTGTCGGCGAGCTGGACCTGGGTTGCCGCGCGGTCATTGATGAAGTGCTCAGCGACGCGCCAGTGGACGAAGATGCGCTGCGGGAGAAGCTGGAGAGCCTGCTTGTGGTTTACCAGCAATTGCTCGAAGTAACGATGGGCGAGCGCCAGGCAATTTTCGAAGAGATGTCGCAGATCAACCAAGCGAAAAATGCGTCAAAGGTTTACCATCTGTTCGGTTGAACGGGCGCAGTTAATCCGAACGGCGCGTCATATATTTGACTGTGCCAGCATTTTTGACTTAACTAGTGCTGTTTTCAGATTTCAGACGTCTAGTAAGGTAAGAAGTCTTACAGGCATCTAGATAGCCCACACTCTGGGCGGAGCGTTTTACTAGGGAAGTTGCTATTGCATGTGGCGTGAAACCAAAATTCTGCTGATTGATGACGATAGCGTCCGCCGCCGCGATTTAGCGGTGATTTTGAATTTTCTCGGCGAAGAAAATCTTCCCTGCGGTAGCCACGATTGGCAGCAGGCGGTCAGCTCGTTGTCGTCGAGCCGTGAAATCCTTTGTGTGCTGATTGGGACGGTAAACGCTCCTGGCGCAGTTCTGGGCTTGTTAAAGACACTGTCAACCTGGGATGAGTTCCTTCCGGTGTTGCTGATGGGCGATATTTCTTCGCTCGACCTGCCGGAAGACCAGCGCCGCCGCGTGTTGTCCGCCCTGGAAATGCCGCCCAGCTACAGCAAATTGCTCGACTCCCTGCACCGCGCCCAGGTCTATCGCGAAATGTACGACCAGGCCCGTGAGCGTGGTCGCCACCGTGAACCCAATCTGTTTCGCAGCCTCGTCGGCACCAGCCGGGCGATCCAGCACGTGCGCCAGATGATGCAGCAAGTGGCCGATACTGACGCCAGCGTGCTGATCCTCGGCGAGTCGGGCACCGGCAAGGAAGTGGTTGCGCGCAACCTGCATTACCACTCCAAGCGCCGCGACGGGCCGTTTGTGCCGGTCAACTGCGGGGCGATTCCGGCGGAGCTGCTGGAAAGTGAATTGTTCGGCCACGAGAAGGGCGCCTTTACCGGGGCGATCACCAGCCGTGCCGGGCGTTTCGAGCTGGCCAACGGCGGCACCCTGTTCCTCGACGAAATCGGCGACATGCCGCTGCCGATGCAGGTCAAGCTGCTGCGCGTGCTGCAGGAGCGCACCTTTGAGCGCGTGGGCAGCAACAAAACCCAGAGCGTCGACGTGCGCATCATTGCGGCGACCCACAAGAACCTCGAAAGCATGATCGAGGTCGGCAGCTTCCGCGAAGACCTCTACTACCGCCTCAACGTATTCCCGATCGAGATGGCCCCGCTGCGTGAGCGCGTGGAAGACATCCCGCTGCTGATGAACGAACTGATCTCACGCATGGAGCACGAAAAGCGCGGCTCGATTCGCTTCAATTCGGCGGCGATCATGTCCCTGTGCCGCCACGCCTGGCCGGGCAACGTCCGCGAGCTGGCCAACCTGGTGGAGCGTATGGCGATCATGCATCCCTACGGTGTGATCGGCGTGGTCGAGCTGCCGAAGAAATTCCGCTACGTCGACGAAGAAGACGAGCATCTGGTGGACAGCCTGCGCAGTGACATGGAAGAGCGGATTGCCATCAACGGCCATACCCCGGACTTCGGTGCCAACGCCATGCTGCCGCCCGAAGGCCTTGACCTCAAAGACTACCTCGGCAACCTCGAACAAGGGCTGATCCAGCAAGCCCTGGACGACGCCAACGGCATCGTCGCCCGTGCGGCCGAGCGCCTGCGCATCCGTCGAACCACCCTGGTGGAGAAGATGCGCAAGTACGGGATGAGTCGTCGAGACGGTGATGAACAGGCAGATGATTGACGCCTGTTTTTCAAGCCACTGTTTTATAGGTGGTTTTTTTTAGGCACGGGTATTGCTACAGCCCTCGCAACGTTCCGTTTAACTGACGGTCAGCCAAGCGAGAGAGCATGATGCCCCACGCCGCCCAACTATCTTCGGCCCCTGAGCTCCAGGGGCCTGTCCCGACCGCCGAACAGCTCAGCCGACATGGCCTTGAGCAGGCGTTCTCGCTGTTCAGCCAGATGTCCAGCCAACTGAATGACTCCTATAGCCTGTTGGAAGCGCGAGTCTCCGAGCTCAAGGGCGAACTGGCAGTGGTCAGTGCGCAGCGCATGGAAGAGCTGGCCGAGAAAGAGCGCCTGGCCAACCGTCTGCAGAACCTCCTCGACCTGTTGCCCGGCGGCGTGATCGTCATCGACGACCAGGGCCGCGTGCGCGAAGCCAACCCGGCCGCCTGCGACCTGCTCGGGCTGCCGTTGGAAGGCGAGCTATGGCGCCATGTCATCACCCGCTGCTTCGCGCCGCGTGACGATGACGGCCATGAAATCTCGCTCAAGGATGGGCGCCGCCTGTCTATCGCCACGCGCTCCCTGGATGCCGAACCCGGCCAACTGGTGCTGCTCAACGACCTGACTGAAACCCGTCACCTGCAAGACCAACTGGCGCGCCATGAACGCTTGTCGTCGTTGGGCAGGATGGTCGCTTCTTTGGCGCATCAGATCCGCACGCCGTTGTCGGCGGCGTTGATCTACGCCAGTCATTTGACTGATGAGCAATTGCCCGCCGAAACCCAGCAGCGGTTTGCCGGGCGACTCAAGGAGCGTCTGCATGAGTTGGAGCACCAGGTGCGCGACATGCTGGTGTTTGCCCGCGGAGAGTTGCCGCTGACCGACCGCCTCACGCCGTCCGGCCTGATGCAGGCGCTGCAAGCGGCGGCCGCCACCCACGTCCAGGACGCCAATGTGCGCTGGCAGTGCGACAGCCACCAAGGCGAATTGTTGTGCAACCGCGACACGCTGGTGGGCGCGCTGCTCAACCTGATCGAAAACGCGACCCAGGCCAGCGGCCCCGGCGCGCAGCTCAAGGTGCATGTGTATGCCCGCGCGCAAACCCTGCGCCTGTGCATCAGCGACAGCGGCAGCGGCATCGAGCCGGGGGTGCTGCAGCGCCTCGGCGAACCGTTTTTTACTACTAAGACCAACGGTACGGGCCTGGGCCTGACGGTGGTCAAGGCAGTGGCACGTGCCCATCAGGGCGAATTGCAACTGCGTTCCCGCTTGGGGCGTGGCACCTGTGCATTGATGACCTTGCCGCTGTTTTCATGCGCGGCAAGCGCGGAGTAAAAGGCTATGGCTATCAAGGTTTTGTTGGTGGAAGACGATCGTGCCCTGCGTGAGGCATTGGCTGACACGCTGTTGCTGGCGGGCCATGACTATCGGGCGGTCGGTTCTGCCGAGGAAGCCTTGGAGGCGGTGGAGCAAGAGTCCTTCAGCCTGGTGGTCAGTGACGTGAACATGCCTGGCATGGACGGTCACCAGTTGCTCGGCCTGCTACGTGCGCGCCAGCCACAACTGCCGGTGTTGCTGATGACCGCCCATGGCGCCGTCGAGCGCGCGGTGGACGCCATGCGCCAGGGCGCGGCGGATTATCTGGTCAAGCCGTTCGAGCCCAAGGCGTTGATCGAGCTGGTGGCGCGGCATGCTCTGGGGGTGATTCCGGCCGGTGAGAGCGACGGCCCGATTGCCTTCGAGCCCGCCAGTGCACAATTGCTGGAGCTTGCGGCCCGCGTGGCGCGCAGTGACTCCACCGTGTTGATTTCCGGCGAGTCGGGCACCGGCAAGGAAGTGCTGGCGCGCTATATCCACCAGCAGTCGGGCCGCGCCCAACAGCCCTTTATCGCGATCAATTGCGCAGCGATTCCCGACAACATGCTCGAAGCCACGTTGTTCGGCCACGAAAAGGGCTCGTTCACCGGCGCCATCGCGGCCCAGGCGGGCAAGTTCGAACAGGCCGACGGCGGCACCATCCTGCTTGACGAAATTTCGGAAATGCCCCTGGGCCTGCAAGCCAAGTTGCTGCGGGTGTTGCAGGAGCGTGAAGTGGAGCGTGTCGGTGCGCGCAAGCCGATCCAGTTGGATATCCGCGTGGTCGCCACCACTAACCGCGATCTGGCGGGCGAAGTGGCGGCGGGGCGCTTTCGGGAAGACTTGTTCTACCGTCTCTCGGTATTCCCCCTGGCCTGGCGCCCACTACGCGAGCGCCCGGCGGACATCATCCCGCTGGCCGAGCGTCTGCTGAACAACCACGTCAAAAAAATGAAGCACGCCCAGGCGCGGCTGTCGGCCGAAGCCCAGGCCTGCCTGATCAGCTACCCGTGGCCCGGCAACGTGCGGGAACTGGACAACGCGATTCAGCGCGCGTTGATTTTGCAGCAGGGTGGCTTGATCCAGCCCCAGGACTTCTGCCTGGCCATGGGCAGCGGCGCCGCGCCGTTGCCGAGCCTGGCGCCTGCGCCGCTGGTCGCTGAAGCCGAGTCCGCAGGCGCTCTGGGCGACGACCTGCGCCGCCGCGAATTCCAGATGATCATCGACACCCTGCGCGCCGAACGCGGCCGCCGCAAAGAGGCGGCCGAGCGCCTGGGCATCAGCCCGCGCACCTTGCGCTACAAGCTGGCGCAGATGCGCGACGCTGGGATGGACGTGGAAGGCTACCTTTTCGCCACCTGATCGGTAACAAGGTCGACAAGTTTTGTCGCCTTTTCTTACAAGTTGCTACAGAGCTGGCACCCTTGTTGCTACCACCCCTAGTAACTGCTGCGTAGTGTCAAAAAAATGCGGGTCGTCGGAGAGAGAAGGTCATGAGCCAGGGTATTGAGTTCAATCGGTTGATGTTGGATATGCGCTCCATGCAAATGGACGCCATGGCTCAACCGAAATCCGTCGCACAAGCGCCGGAATTGAGCCAAAGCAGTTTCGCCGACATGCTCGGCCAGGCCGTCAACAAAGTCAGTGACACCCAACAAGCCTCCAGCCAGTTGGCGACCGCGTTCGAGATCGGCAAGAGCGGCGTGGACCTGACCGACGTGATGGTCGCTTCGCAGAAAGCCACGGTGTCCTTTCAAGCCTTGACCCAGGTGCGCAACAAACTGGTTCAGGCTTATCAAGACATCATGCAGATGCCGGTTTAAGGGCGAGATTTAAGTCATGGCAGAAGCAGTCGTGGACAACGTACCCGCCAAGACAGACGGCAAACCGCCGCTGTTTGGCCTGTCGTTCCTGGAAAACCTCTCGGAAATGACCATGTTGCGTCAGGTGGGCCTGATGGTCGGCCTGGCTGCCAGCGTGGCGATTGGTTTTGCCGTGGTGCTGTGGTCGCAGCAACCCGATTACCGGCCGCTGTACGGCAGCCTGGCCGGTATGGATTCCAAACAGATCATGGAAACCCTGGCCGCCGCCGACATCGCCTACACCGTGGAGCCAAACTCCGGGGCGCTGCTGGTCAAGGCCGATGATGTCGCCCGTGCCCGCATGAAGCTGGCCGCTGCCGGCGTGACCCCGTCCGACAGCAATATCGGTTTTGAGATCCTCGACAAGGACCAGGGCCTGGGTACCAGCCAGTTCATGGAAGCGACCCGCTACCGTCGTGGCCTGGAAGGCGAACTGGCACGCACCATCTCCAGCCTCAACAACGTCAAGGGCGCCCGCGTCCACCTGGCGATTCCGAAGAGCTCGGTGTTTGTGCGTGATGAGCGCAAGCCAAGTGCCTCGGTATTGGTCGAACTGTTTTCCGGCCGCTCCCTGGAGCCTGGCCAAGTGCTGGCGATCATCAACCTGGTGGCCACCAGCGTTCCCGAATTGAGCAAGTCGCAAATCACCGTGGTCGACCAGAAGGGCAACCTGCTGTCCGACATGGCGGAAAACTCTGCGCTGACCCAGGCCGGCAAGCAGTTCGACTACAGCCGCCGCATGGAAAGCATGCTCACCCAGCGTGTCCACAACATCCTGCAACCGGTGCTGGGTAACGATCGCTACAAGGCCGAAGTGTCCGCCGACGTGGATTTCAGCGCGGTCGAATCGACCTCCGAGCAGTTCAACCCGGACCAGCCGGCCCTGCGCAGCGAGCAATCGACCAGCGAACAACGCACCGCCAGCAGCGGCCCGCAAGGTGTGCCGGGAGCCCTGAGCAATCAGCCGCCAGCCCCGGCTTCGGCCCCGCAGACCACCGGCGGTGCCGCCGCGACCGCTGGCGCCATTGCCGCTGGCCAGCCACTGCTGGACGCCAACGGTCAGCAGATCATGGACCCGGCCACCGGTCAGCCGATGCTCGCGCCCTACCCGGCGGACAAGCGTAACCAGTCGACCAAGAACTTCGAACTCGACCGCTCCATCAGCCACACCAAGCAGCAACAGGGCCGGATCAATCGCCTGTCGGTGTCGGTGGTGGTCGATGATCAGGTCAAGATCGCCGCCGCTGATGGCGCCGTCACACGCGCCCCGTGGAGCGCCGACGAATTGGCGCGCTTCACTCGCCTGGTGCAGGATGCCGTCGGTTTCGACGCCAGCCGGGGTGACAGCGTCAGCGTGATCAACATGCCGTTCTCCGCCGAGCGTGGCGAAGTCATTGCTGAAGCGGCGTTCTACACCCAGCCGTGGTTCTGGGACATCGTCAAGCAAGTGCTGGGCGTGTTGTTCATCGTACTGCTGGTGTTCGGCGTGCTGCGTCCGGTGCTCAACAACATCACCGGCAATGGCAAGAAACAACTGGCAACCTTCGCTGGCAGCGATGTCGAGTTGGGTGGCATGGGCGGCCTGGACGGCGAACTGGCCAACGACCGCGTCAGCCTCGGCGGCCCGCAAAGCATCCTGTTGCCAAGCCCGAGCGAAGGCTATGACGCTCAGTTGAACGCAATCAAGAGTCTGGTGGCAGAAGACCCGGGCCGTGTGGCCCAGGTCGTGAAAGAGTGGATTAACGCAGATGAGTGATAATCGAGCCGCTGTTGCCAAACTCACCAAGGTCGACAAAGCCGCAGTCCTGCTGCTGTCCCTGGGTGAAACCGACGCCGCACAAGTGCTGCGCCACATGGGCCCCAAAGAGGTCCAGCGCGTGGGCGTGGCCATGGCGCAGATGCGCAACGTTCACCGTGAGCAGGTCGAGCAGGTGATGAGCGAGTTCGTCGAGATCGTCGGCGACCAGACCAGCCTGGGCGTCGGCTCCGACAGCTACATCCGCAAGATGCTCACCTCGGCCCTCGGCGAAGACAAAGCCAACGGCCTGATCGACCGCATCCTGCTGGGCGGCAACACCAGCGGCCTCGACAGCCTGAAATGGATGGAGCCGCGCGCCGTCGCCGACGTGATCCGCTACGAGCACCCGCAGATCCAGGCGATCGTGGTGGCGTACCTCGACCCCGACCAGGCCGGCGAAGTGCTCGGCCACTTCGACCACAAAGTGCGCCTGGACATCATCCTGCGCGTGTCGTCGTTAAACACCGTGCAGCCGGCGGCCCTGAAAGAACTCAACACGATTCTCGAGAAGCAGTTCTCGGGCAATTCGAATGCTGCGCGCACCACCTTGGGCGGTATCAAGCGCGCAGCCGACATCATGAACTTCCTCGACAGCTCGGTCGAAGGCCAGTTGATGGACTCGATCCGCGAGATCGACGACACCCTGTCCGGCCAGATCGAAGACCTCATGTTCGTGTTCAACAACCTCTCCGATGTCGACGACCGTGGCATCCAGGCGCTGCTGCGCGAAGTCTCCTCCGACGTGCTGGTGCTGGCCCTCAAGGGGTCGGACGAAGGCGTCAAGGAGAAGATCTTCAAGAACATGTCCAAGCGCGCCTCCGAACTGTTGCGCGACGACCTGGAAGCCAAAGGCCCGGTACGCGTCAGCGACGTGGAAACCGCCCAGAAGGAAATCCTCACGATTGCCCGCCGTATGGCCGAAGCCGGAGAAATCGTTCTCGGCGGGAAGGGCGGCGAAGAAATGATCTAAGGCGCTTTCCATGTCGAACAAAGATGAGTCGCCCAGCGATCTGATTCGCGCGCGGGACGTGGGCGGGTTCGACATCTGGTCGTTGCCCAGCTTCGACCCGCATGTGCCGGAGCCCGAACCTGAGCCAGTGGTGGAAACACCGGTGGAAATGGAAGAAGTGCCGCTGGATGAAGTCCAGCCGCTGACCCTTGAAGAGTTGGAAAGCATTCGCCAGGAGGCCTACAACGAAGGCTTCGCCGCTGGCGAAAAAGATGGTTTTCGCAGCACCACGCTCAAGGTGCGCCAGGAAGCCGAGGCCGCCTTGAGCGTCAAGCTGGCCAGCCTCGAACGCCTGATGGGCAGCCTGTTCGAACCCATCGCCGAGCAGGATTCGCAGATCGAAAAAGCCATGGTCGGGTTGGTCGAGCACATCGCCCGCCAGGTGATCCAGCGTGAGCTGGTGCTGGACTCCAGTCAGATCGAAAGCGTCATGCGTGAAGCCCTCAAGCTGCTGCCCCTGGGTGTCGGCAATGTGCGGCTGCACATCAACCCGCAGGATTTCGAACAGGTCAAAGCCCTGCGCGAGCGCCATGAAGAAACCTGGCGCATCGTCGAAGATGCGGCGCTGCAGCCCGGTGGTTGCCGCGTCGAGACCGAATACAGCCGCATCGACGCCACGGTGGAAACGCGCATCAGCCAGATCATGGCCCAGTTGCTGGACCAGGTTCACGAGCAGGTCCTGAACCCGGCCGAACCTGACATGAGCGTGGACCTGGACGCCCCCGATGCGCCTTGATCGCACCAGCTTCGCCAAGCGCCTGAGCGGGTATGCCGAGGCCACCAAGTTGCCCGGCCAGCCGATCCTCGAAGGGCGCTTGCTGCGCATGGTTGGCCTGACCCTCGAAGCCGAAGGCCTGCGCGCCGCCATGGGCAGCCGCTGCCTGGTGATCAACGACGACAGCTACCACCCGGTGCAGGTCGAAGCCGAGGTGATGGGCTTTTCCGGCAGCAAGATTTTCCTGATGCCGGTGGGCAGCCTGGCGGGCATCGCCCCCGGCGCCCGCGTGGTGCCGCTGGCCGATACCGGCCGCCTGCCCATGGGCATGAGCATGCTCGGCCGCGTGCTGGACGGTGCCGGTCGTGCGCTGGACGGCAAGGGCGGCATGAAGGCCGAAGACTGGGTGCCGATGGATGGCCCCACCATCAACCCGCTCAAGCGCAACCCCATCAGCCAGCCGTTGGACGTGGGCATTCGCAGCATCAACGGTTTATTGACGGTCGGTCGCGGTCAGCGCCTCGGCCTGTTCGCCGGTACTGGCGTGGGTAAGTCGGTGTTGCTGGGCATGATGACCCGCTTTACCGAGGCCGACATCATTGTGGTGGGGCTGATCGGCGAACGGGGTCGGGAAGTGAAGGAGTTCATCGAGCATAGCCTCGGTGAAGAAGGCCTCAAGCGTTCCGTCGTCGTTGCGTCCCCGGCCGACGATGCGCCGCTGATGCGTTTGCGCGCCGCCATGTACTGCACGCGCATCGCCGAATATTTTCGCGACAAGGGCAAGAACGTCCTGTTGCTGATGGACTCCCTCACGCGTTTCGCCCAGGCCCAGCGGGAAATCGCCCTGGCCATCGGCGAGCCTCCGGCCACCAAGGGCTATCCGCCGTCGGTGTTTGCCAAGCTGCCCAAGCTGGTGGAGCGCGCCGGTAATGCCGAGGCGGGGGGCGGCTCGATCACCGCGTTCTACACCGTGTTGTCTGAAGGCGATGACCAGCAAGACCCGATTGCCGACTCGGCGCGGGGCGTGCTCGACGGCCACATCGTGCTGTCGCGGCGCCTGGCGGAAGAGGGGCACTACCCGGCGATCGACATCGAAGCGTCCATCAGCCGGGTGATGCCGTCGGTGGTCACGCCGGAGCACATGGCCCGTGCCCAGCAGTTCAAGCAGTTGTGGTCGCGCTACCAGCAAAGTCGCGACCTGATCAGCGTTGGCGCCTATGTGGCCGGCGGCGATCGTGAGACCGACCTGGCGATTGCCCTGCAACCGCAATTGGTCACCTACCTGCGCCAAGGCCTCAACGACAACATCAGCATGGGCGAAAGCGAAGCGCACCTGCAGTCCATCTTCGCCCCCGCGCCAGGCGGCTAAGCCATGGCCAGCAGCCGCTCCTCACGCTTGGCCCCGGTGGTGGACATGGCCGAAAAGGCCGAAAAAACCGCGGTCCAGCGCCTGGGTTACTTTCAGGGCCAGGTGCGCCTGGCACAAAGTAAGCTCGGCGACCTGGAGCGCTTTCGCGGCGAGTACCAGCAGCAGTGGATCGAGCGCGGCACCAAAGGCGTGTCCGGCCAGTGGCTGATGGGCTACCAGGGCTTTCTCAACCAGCTTGAAACCGCTGTCGGCCAGCAGCGCGAGAGCCTGGCCTGGCACCAGAACAACCTCGACAAGGCCCGCGAGAGCTGGCAGCAGGCGTATGCCCGGGTCGAAGGGTTGCGCAAGCTGGTGCAGCGCTATATCGACGAGGCGCGGGCGCTTGAGGATAAGCGCGAGCAAAAACTGCTCGATGAGTTGTCCCAGCGCCTGCCGCGCCAGAATCCCTACTAGCGCCAAGCCCTCTACTCAATGTGTTGCCCACATCCGGTTAGCCTGCTACACCTTGTATCTAGGCCTATGACAAGGAAGCAGTCACATGTCAATCGAGTCAGAAGTATCCCTGGATGGGAAGAAGTTGACGATCGCAATCAAGGGCCGGTTCGATTTCGGCAGCCATCAACTCTTTCGCGACGCCTACGAGCGTTTCTACAAGGTGCCGCAGGTTTATATCGTCGACCTGAAAGACGCCACCTACATGGACAGTTCCGCCCTGGGCATGCTCCTGCTGCTGCGCGATCATGCCGGGGGGGATGATGCGGAAGTCCGGGTGATCAACAGCAGCGCCGATGTGCGCAAGATCCTCGCGATTTCCAACTTCGACAAACTGTTCGATATCCATTGAGCGCGCTGGCCCCGGTCCTCGAACCGCTGACCATCCTGATCGCCGAAGACAGCGCCGCCGACCTGCTGTTGCTGTCGACCATCGTCCGGCGCCAGGGCCACCAGGTGCTCACTGCCAGCAACGGCGCACAAGCCGTCGAGCTGTTTGCCCGCGAACGCCCGCAACTGGTGCTGATGGACGCCCTGATGCCGGTGATGGATGGCTTTGAGGCCGCGCGGCGGATCAAGCAACTGGCGGGCGAGGCCCTGGTGCCGATCATCTTCCTCACCTCCCTGCGCCAAAGCGAAGCCCTGGCCCAATGCCTGGATGCCGGTGGCGATGACTTCTTGCCCAAACCCTATAACCCGCTGATTCTCGCGGCCAAGATCAATGCGATGGACCGCCTGCGCCGTCTGCAGGCCACGGTGTTGCAGCAGCGTGACCTGATCGCCAAGCACCATGACTACCTGCTGCATGAGCAACGCGTGGCCAAAGCGGTGTTCGACAAGGTCGCCCATTCGGGTTGCATCAACGCGGCGCCGAACATTCGCTACCTGCAATCGCCCTATGCGCTGTTCAACGGCGACTTGTTGTTGGCGGCCTACACGCCGGCGGGTGACATGCATGTGCTGCTCGGCGACTTCACCGGGCACGGCCTGCCAGCGGCGGTCGGCGCCATGCCGTTGGCCGAAGTGTTCTATGGCATGACGGCCAAGGGCTACGGGCTGACGCAGATCCTGCGGGAGATGAACGCCAAGCTCAAACGCATCCTGCCGGTGGACATGTTCTGCTGCGCGACGCTGTTGTGCCTGAGTGCGCAACGGCGTGCGGTGGAAGTCTGGAATGGCGGCATGCCCGAGGGCTATGTGCATGAAGTCGCCACGGCTAAGCGCACGCCGCTGATATCACGGCACTTGCCGTTGGGCGTGCTGTCAGCGCAGGCGTTCGATGATCGCACGGAAGTCTGGCCGATGGCCCTGGGCGACCGCGTATTTCTGCTCTCCGATGGCGTGCTGGATACCGCCGATGCCAACGAACAATTGTTCGGCGCCGAGCGCTTGCAGCAGGTGTTTGCCGCCAATCGTGAGCCTGACCGCTTGTTCGAGGATATCGAGCAGGCCCTGGCGGCGTTTCGCGGTGAGGCGCGGGATGACGTGAGCATGGTTGAGATCACCTTGCAGGCCGGCCAGTCGATACGTGCCACGGGGCCGCTGTATGCCGACAGCGGCCAGTCGTGCCCGTTGGATTGGTCGGTGAGTTTCGAATTTCGCGCCGAGACCCTCAGGCGTTACAACCCGTTGCCCTATCTGTTGCAACTGCTGCTGGAGATCCACGGCCTGCGCGAGCAGAGCGGGGCGCTCTACAGCGTGATGGCCGAACTGTATTCCAACGCCCTGGAGCATGGCGTGCTGGGCCTGGACTCGCGGCTCAAGCGCAATGCTGAAGGTTTTGCGCAGTATTACCGCCAGCGCAATGAGCGGCTGGTGCAACTCAACAGCGGTTATGTGCGTGTGCATGTGCAGGTAGAGCCCACCGCTACGGGCGGCAGGTTGACCTTGCGCATCGAAGACAGCGGCCCCGGATTCGATGTGGAACAGGTACTGGCTCGCCCGCTGGATGTTGACCGTCTGTCTGGTCGCGGCTTGGGCCTGGTGCGTCAACTGAGCAGCGATGTACGCTGGTCCGACGGCGGGCGCAGTGTCTGCGTGGAGTTTTGCTGGGAGGCTCTGGCATAATCCGCCGATTCTTGATCAAGGAGCGAACAAGTGGTTGAGGTTCATCTGGACCCGGACGTGTTATCGGGTTTGCAGGAAGTCATGGAAGGCGAGTACCCCAAATTGCTCGATACCTTTCTCGATGATTCGCAAAAGCGCGTCGAAGCGCTGCGCAAGGCTCGTGACGATGCCAAGGCGTTGGCGCGCATCGCCCATAGTTTCAAGGGCAGCAGTGGTAATCTCGGTGCGGTGCGGTTGGCGCACTTGTGCCAGCGCTTGGAGTCTGAGTCCGTCGAGGCTGCAGCGGACCTGGGGGCCTTGGTCGATCAGATCGACCATGAGTTTGCGCTGGTCAAGCCGCTGTATGAGTCGGAGCGCCAGCGCTTCCAGCTTTAATTTCAGGCGTGGCAGGGCTTTTCCGAAGAGCTGGCCCGACTCTTGCTCTATCTCCTGATACTGCATCCCCGATTCCCATGCAGTGGAGACCTTACCTATGCCAGTCGCCCCTAATTCGCTCCTTCAGGCTGCCCCTGCGGCCAAGTCTCAAGCACCTGCCGCCAATCCACCGGCGGCGGCCGCGGAGCCGCAGGACAAGGGCCCTGGCTTTGCTCAGGTGTTCGCCAGCCAGGGTTCGAAGCCCTCGGCCAAGGCCGACGACAACGCGGCCAAACCCGCGCGCGACAAGCCTGCTGGCGCGAGTGCCAAGCCTGTTGCCGGCAACGATAAGCCTGTCGCGAACAACGATAAACCTGCCGCCGGTACGCCAGCGGTTGCCGATAGCGGCAAACCCTTGCCTGCCGACCCGCCGGCCAACCCCGCCAACCCCGCCGACAGCGCCAGCAGTGATCAAAACCCGCCCGCCGACCCGGCCCTGGCGCAGCAGCCTGCGGCAGACCCGGTGGCTGATCCGGCGCTGATTGTCACGGTCACGCCGGTTGCTGTGCCGGTGCCGGTGGAAACGCCAGCCTCGGCTGCCGCCACCAAGGATAGCAAGGCCCAGCCGGTGGTCACGGCAGCGCTGGCAGCGACCGATGTGGCCAAGCCGGCCTTCGATCCCACGGCAGACCCTCTGGACGCCATGCCAGCGGTACGCCTGGCGATGGAGCAGGGCGGCCATGTGTCCGCCAGCAGTCAGACCCCGCAGAGCGCCGCACCGACGTCCCAGGACCAGCCGACCGCCGCGCAGAACTTCGCCACCGGCATGGCTAACATGGTGGATCAGCAAGCCAGCAAGGACAGCACCGACCAGGGTGGTGACAAAGCCTTCAGCGGGCTGATCGAAGACGGCCTCAAGGATTTGAAGAGCGCGAGCAGCGACACCCGTGTCGATGACTTCGCCAACCGCCTGGCCGCACTGACCCAGGCCGCCACGCCGAAAACCGCCAACGCTTTGCCGCCGGTGACCAACGCACCGCTGGCCATGCATCAGAGCGGCTGGACCGAGGAAGTCGTCAACCGCGTGATGTACCTGTCCAGCGCCAACCTCAAGTCGGCAGAGATCCAGCTACAGCCGGCCGAACTCGGGCGCCTGGATATCAAGGTCAACATGACGGCCGACCAGCAGGCCCAAGTCACCTTCATGAGTGGTCACGCGGTGGTGCGTGAAGCACTGGAAACCCAGTCCGGCCGTTTGCGCGAGATGTTTGCCCAGCAGGGCATGGGGCAGGTCGACGTCAATGTGTCCGACCAGTCCCGTGGCTGGCAGGGCCAGGGCCAACAGCAACAGAACCAGAGCCAGGCGAACGGTGTCAGTGGCCGTGGCGGTCGGGGTGACAGCGGCGACGTTGCCGATCATGCCGAAGTGGCCGCGGCCGTCGCGCCGGTGACGGCCACCGTGATCGGCTCCAGCGCCGTTGACTATTACGCCTGATTCAGGCTCAACACCGGCCTGAGTGTGGGAGGGGGCTTGCCCCCGATAGCGGAGTTCCAGTCGACCGATTCGTTGACGGGCACACCGCCATCGGGAGCAAGCCCCCTCCCACAAAGGACCTGTGGCGTGGCCGCTGTCCTGCTGTGGCTGACAACTCTGGCATAACACTTGCTCTTGCCTTTCCGTAGATCTATGAATCCCCAAATAGTGACGGATTATTGGCATGGCGAAGAGCGAAGACGCAGCACAAGCACCCGCAGGTAAGGGCAAGGGCAAGCTCAAGCTTATCCTGTTGATTGTCCTGGGCCTGGTCCTGGCGATCGGCGCGTCCGTGGGCGGCACTTGGTACATCATGCACAGCAGTGCGAGCAAACCGGCACCCGCCGCCGAAACTGCCAGTAACGTCAAGCAACCGGCAATCTTCGAGCCGATGCTTCCGGCCTTTGTCGCCAACTTCAATCAGAACGGTCGTCAACGCTACCTGCAGGTGAGCATCACCTTACTGGCGCGCAACCAGGCGGACCTTGAGGCGCTCAAGGTGCATATGCCGGTGATCCGCAACAACCTGGTGATGCTGTTTTCCGCGCAAAGTTTCGACAGCCTGGCCACCCCGGTGGGCCAGGAAATGTTGCGCCAGAAGGTCACTGCCAGCGTGCAGGAAGTGGCCCAGAAAGAGCTCGGCAAAGTGGTGGTCGAGCAGGCGCTCTTCACTAATTTCGTATTGCAGTAGGATCACGACATGGCCGTGCAAGACCTGCTGTCCCAGGATGAAATCGATGCGCTGCTGCATGGCGTGGACGATGGTCTGGTACAGACCGAAATGGCTGCCGAGCCCGGCAGCGTCAAAAGTTATGACCTGACCAGCCAGGATCGCATCGTCCGTGGACGCATGCCGACCCTGGAAATGATCAATGAGCGTTTTGCCCGTTACACCCGCATCAGCATGTTCAACATGCTGCGCCGCTCGGCAGACGTGGCGGTGGGCGGCGTGCAGGTGATGAAGTTCGGCGAATATGTACACTCGCTGTACGTGCCTACCAGCCTCAATCTGGTCAAGATCAAGCCATTGCGCGGCACTGCGTTGTTCATCCTCGACGCCAAGCTGGTGTTCAAACTGGTGGACAACTTCTTCGGCGGCGACGGCCGTCACGCCAAGATCGAAGGCCGCGAGTTCACCCCTACTGAGCTGCGCGTGGTACGCATGGTGCTGGAGCAGGCCTTCATCGACTTGAAGGAAGCCTGGCAGGCGATCATGGAGGTCAATTTCGAGTACATCAACTCGGAAGTGAACCCGGCCATGGCCAACATCGTCGGCCCCAGCGAAGCCATTGTGGTGTCCACCTTCCACATCGAACTCGATGGCGGTGGCGGCGACCTGCACGTGACCATGCCGTACTCGATGATCGAACCGGTGCGCGAAATGCTCGACGCCGGCTTCCAGTCCGACCTCGACGATCAGGACGAACGCTGGGTCAAGGCCCTGCGCGAAGACCTGCTGGACGTCGACGTGCCCCTGAGCGCCACCGTGGCCCGTCGTCAGTTGCGCCTGCGGGATATTTTGCACATGCAGCCGGGCGACGTGATTCCCGTCGAGTTGCCGGAAGAACTGATCATGCGCGCCAGCGGCGTGCCGTCGTTCAAGGTCAAGCTCGGTTCGCACAAGGGCAACCTGGCACTGCAAGTGGTGGAGCCGATCAACCGGCGCTGAGTCACCCGTATTGATGCACCCCTATTTATGAATGTTTGCTCCGCCGAGGACATGTAATGGCTACCGAACACGAAAACACTTCCGCCGAAGACCAGGCCCTGGCTGACGAATGGGCTGCGGCCCTGGAAGAAACCGGCGATGTTGGCCAGGACGATATCGACGCGCTGCTGGCGGCCGATGCCTCCACCGCGCCGGCCAGTAACCGCCTGCCTCTGGAAGAATTCGGCAGCGTGCCGAAGAACAACGACCCGGTGACCCTCGACGGCCCGAACCTGGACGTGATTCTCGACATCCCGGTGTCGATCTCGATGGAAGTCGGCAGCACCGACATCAACATCCGCAACCTGCTGCAGCTCAACCAGGGCTCGGTGATCGAGCTGGATCGCCTGGCCGGTGAGCCGTTGGACGTGTTGGTCAACGGCACGCTGATCGCCCATGGCGAAGTGGTGGTGGTCAACGAAAAGTTCGGCATTCGCCTGACCGACGTGATCAGCCCGAGCGAACGCATCAAGAAGCTGCGCTGACATGAAGTATTCGATGGCGGGACTGTTTCTGGCGCTGCCATTGAGCGCCCTGGCGGCCGAGCCGGTCGCGCAAGCGGCCGCCGCCCCCGTGGTGAGCAGCGGCATCGGTGGCCAACTGACCCAGTTGGTGCTGGGCCTGTTGCTGGTGGTCGGGCTGATTTTCGTGCTGGCCTGGCTGATGCGCCGTGTGCAGAGCATCGGTCCGGGCAACGCCCAGGTCATCGAGATGATCGGTTCGCGCGCCCTCGGCCCGCGTGATCGGCTGGTGCTGGTGCAGGTCGGCGAGGAACAGATCCTGCTGGGCATCACGCCTGGCCGCATCACCCCGCTGCACGTGCTCAAGACCCCGGTCAACGTCGCCCCGACCCAGGCCGCCACGCCAGAATTCGCCCAGCGCCTGATGGAGTTGCTGGGCAAGGATCAGAAGGATAAGAAGTAATGCGCGTTTTATTGACGCTCATGCTGTGGCTGGCCGCGCCATTGGCGTTCGCCGCCGACCCGTTGTCGATCCCGGCGATTACCCTGGGCACCAACGCGGCCGGGGCCCAGGAGTATTCGGTCAGCCTGCAGATCCTGCTGATCATGACGGCGCTGAGTTTTATCCCGGCGTTTGTCATGCTGATGACCAGCTTCACCCGGATCATCATCGTATTCTCGATCCTGCGTCAGGCCCTGGGCCTGCAACAGACACCATCGAACCAGATCCTCACCGGCATGGCGCTGTTCTTGACGATGTTCATCATGGCGCCGGTATTCGACAAGGTGAACCAGCAAGCCCTGCAGCCTTACCTTGCGGAAAAGCTCACGGCGCAAGACGCCATCGACAAGGCCCAGGGCCCGATCAAGGACTTCATGCTGTCGCAGACCCGCTCCAGCGACCTTGAGCTGTTTGTGCGTCTGTCCAAGCGCACCGACATTGCCACCCCGGATCAGGCACCGCTGACGATCCTGGTGCCGGCGTTCGTCACCTCGGAATTGAAGACGGCGTTCCAGATCGGTTTCATGATCTTTATCCCGTTCCTGATCATCGACCTGGTGGTGGCGAGCGTGCTGATGGCCATGGGGATGATGATGCTGTCGCCGCTGATCATCTCGTTGCCGTTCAAGATCATGCTGTTTGTGCTGGTGGACGGTTGGGCGCTGATTATCGGCACGTTGGCCAGCAGTTTCGGCGGAGTGTAGGGCAATGACCCCAGAAATTGCCGTCGACCTGTTCCGTGAAGCGTTGTGGCTGACCACCATGATGGTCGCCGTGCTGGTGGTGCCGAGCCTGTTGGTCGGCCTGCTGGTGGCGATGTTCCAGGCCGCGACCCAGATCAACGAACAAACCCTGAGCTTCCTGCCGCGCCTGCTGGTGATGCTGGTCACGTTGATTGTCGCCGGCCCGTGGCTGGTGCAGACCTTCATGGAATACATCCTGCAGTTGTACGGCAGTATTCCGCAGTTGATCGGCTGACCGCATGCAATCGCTGCTGGCGTTGACCGACACCCAGATCAGTACCTGGGTGGCTTCGTTTATCCTGCCGCTGTTCCGGGTCACGGCGGTGCTGATGAGCATGCCGGTGTTCGGCACCACCCTGGTACCACGGCGCATCCGCCTGTATTTCGCGGTGGCGATCACCGTGGTCCTGGTGCCGGGCTTGCCGCCGATGCCGCCCGTCAACGCACTGGACCTCAGTGCGCTGATGCTGATTGCCGAGCAGATCCTCATCGGCTCGCTGCTGGGCTTCTCCCTGCAGCTATTCTTCCAGGCCTTCGTGATTGCCGGGCAAATCATCTCAATCCAGATGGGCATGGGCTTTGCGTCCATGGTCGACCCCACCAACGGCGTGTCGGCAGCAGTGATCGGACAGTTCCTGACCATGCTGGTGACCTTGCTGTTCCTGGCCATGAACGGCCACCTGGTGGTGTTCGAGGTGCTGACCGAAAGTTTCACCACCTTGCCGGTCGGCTCGGGGCTGGTGGTCAATCACTTCTGGGAACTGGTGGGGCGCCTCAGTTGGGTGTTGGGCGCGTCACTGTTGCTGGTGCTGCCGGCGATCACTGCGCTGTTGGTGGTCAACATCGCCTTTGGCGTGATGACCCGCGCGGCGCCGCAACTGAATATCTTCTCTATCGGTTTCCCGTTGACCCTGGTGTTGGGCATGGGGATTTTCTGGATCGGCATGGCCGACATTCTCAATCAGTATCAACCGCTGGCGACCGACGCCTTGCAGTTCCTACGTGATCTGGCACGGGCGCGCTGAGCCATGGCCGAGAGCGAGAGTGGTCAGGACAAAACAGAAGACCCCACGGATAAGCGTAAAAAGGACTCCAGGGAAAAGGGTGAGATTGCCCGCTCCAAAGAGCTCAACACCGTTGCGACAATGATGGCCGGTTCCGGCGCCTTGCTGATCTACGGCGGCGGCCTGGCGCTCGACCTGATGGAGTTGATGAAACACAACTTCACCTTGCCCCGCGAAGTGTTGCTCAACCCCGGCGCCATGGGGCAGTACCTGCTGCATTCGGGAAAAATCGCCATACTGGCGGTGCAGCCGATTTTGATCACCTTGCTCCTGGCTGCGCTGATCGGCCCCGTCGCCCTTGGCGGATGGCTGTTCGCTGCGAGCAGCATGGCGCCAAAATTCAGCCGCATGAACCCCGCCGCCGGGCTCAAGCGCATGTTTTCCGCCAAGGCGTTGGTGGAACTGCTAAAGGCGTTGGCCAAGTTCATCCTGATTCTGTTCGTGGCGCTGGCGGTATTGTCCTCCGACATCGATGACCTGCTGCGCATCGCCCATGAACCGCTGGAGTCAGCGATCATCCACAGCGTGCAAGTGGTGGGCTGGAGTGCGTTATGGCTGGCTGCCGGGCTGATCCTGATCGCCGCCGTGGATGCACCGATCCAGCTGTGGGAAAGCCACAAGAAACTGTTGATGACCAAGCAGGAAGTGCGCGACGAACACAAGGACCAGGAAGGTCGCCCCGAGGTCAAACAGCGCATTCGCCAACTGCAGCGCGAAATGTCTCAGCGCAAGATGATGGCTTCGGTGCCCGACGCCGACGTGGTGATCACCAACCCGACCCACTACGCGGTGGCCCTCAAGTACGACCCGGAGAAGGGCGGCGCGCCGATGCTGCTGGCCAAGGGCAGCGACTTCACCGCGCTGAAGATCCGCGAAATCGCCGTGGCCAACGACATTCTGTTGCTGGAATCGCCGGAACTGGCGCGGTCGATCTTCTACTCCACCGACCTCGACCAGGAAATCCCTGCCGGGCTATACCTGGCGGTGGCGCAGGTGTTGGCGTATGTCTATCAGATTCGCCAGTACCGTGCGGGCAAAGGCAAGCGGCCTGATCCGCTTAAAGACCTGCCGATTCCGCCGGACTTGCGCCGCGATTCTTGACGGGTCGTTCAAATTGGCACTGTGCCATTCGTCGTAAAACCTTCCTGACCTGTCAACTTTGACAGTAGCCAGCATCGCTTGCTCGCGGTTCTATTGCCTCAGGTACTGCGCAGCAAAATGCCGGGAGTGGAGCGATGCAGCTATTCACAGGCTGGGTTAAGTCTTATGACCAGCAGACCGGATTGGGTTCGATTGCGCTGGATAGTGGGGGAGAGGAGGTGTCGGTAGATCTGTGCAGTTCGGATAGACGTCTGCTTTCGCAAGGCCAGAAAGTGGCCTTCCGGATGATCCATCGACCCGATGGCATCTATGCATGCGATATCGAACTGATCTGACGGCACCTGTGTAAGTCCTTGATTGAAGTGTACGGAGAACGGCCATGGCAACGGGCACTGTGAAATGGTTTAACGCGGAGAAGGGGTTTGGGTTTATCAGCCAGGATGGCGGCGGCGATGTGTTCGTCCATTTTTCCGCCATCCAGGCAGAGGGTTTCAAGTCTCTTGAAGAGGGCCAGAAAGTGGAGTTTCTCGTCGAAAAAGGGCCTAAGGGCGATCAGGCCACGAGCGTGAAAACCCTCTCTAAATAACGTCGGCTGGTTTGATCGTTCCCACGCAGAGCGTCGGAGCGATCCACCATCAGGTCGTTAAGTGCCCGCGATCGTTCCACCGGTGGTGCTATTGAGCGCCCGCTCTGCCAGTAACTGGGCCAGTTCGACTAATTGTGCAATTCCTCGTGCCCCCTCGCGTCGAATCCCTTCCTGCTCAAACGAAAAGTCATTGAGCAATCCATTGGCTCAAGCAAGTGTTTCGCTGAGGCCTGCCAGCAGGTCTTCGGTCATTTGAATCAGTTGATCCCCGACCTGCTCGTCCGTCAGTCAGTCCTCGTCATAAGGGATCTGCGACCTCACGCAAAAGTTGGAAGGCTTCTTGCAATACCGCCTTCAGGACGCCCTCTGGCGTCAAAACTTTGCTTCAAGGAACGCGAGGAATACCGGTGGTAGATCGCTCTCAAATGCTCAACACGGCCCGTGGCACCCTGACTGACTTGTCGCGGGGCAATCTGGGTGTGCCGTTGTTGTTGCTGGTGATGCTGGCAATGATGATGTTGCCAATACCGCCGTTCCTGCTCGACGTGTTCTTCACCTTCAACATTGCCTTGTCCGTCGTCGTGTTGCTGGTCTGCGTCTATGCCCTGCGGCCGCTCGACTTTGCGGTCTTTCCGACCATCCTGCTGATCGCCACGCTGCTGCGGTTGGCGCTGAACGTGGCGTCCACGCGGGTGGTGATGCTCAACGGCCAGGACGGTCACGCCGCCGCGGGTAAGGTGATCCAGGCCTTCGGTGAGGTGGTGATCGGCGGTAACTACGTGGTCGGTATCGTGGTGTTCGCGATCCTGATGATCATCAACTTCGTGGTGGTGACCAAGGGCGCCGGGCGGATTTCCGAGGTGAGCGCGCGCTTTACCCTCGATGCCATGCCCGGCAAACAGATGGCCATCGACGCCGACCTCAACGCCGGCCTGATCGACCAGAACCAGGCCAAGTCGCGCCGCTTGGAAGTGGCTCAGGAAGCCGAGTTCTACGGTTCCATGGACGGTGCCAGCAAATTCGTGCGCGGCGATGCCATCGCCGGCCTGTTGATTCTGTTCATCAACCTGATCGGCGGCATGGCGGTCGGGATCTTCCAGCACGGCATGACCTTTGGCGATGCGGGCAAGGTCTACGCCTTGCTGACCATTGGTGACGGTTTAGTGGCGCAATTGCCATCACTGTTGTTATCCACAGCTGCGGCGATCATGGTGACCCGTGCGTCGGGCTCCGAAGACATGGGCAAGCAGATCAGCCGGCAGATGTTTGCCTCGCCCAAGGCCCTGGCCGTGGCGGCAGGCATCATGGCGATCATGGGCCTTGTGCCCGGCATGCCCCACGTCTCGTTCTTGAGCATGGCGGCTTTGGCCGGCGGCGGCGCCTACCTGTTCTGGAAAAAGCAGAACGTGATCAAAGTGACTGCCCAGCAAGAAATCGCGCGCCAGCAGGAACTGCTGCCGTCGCCGGCCCGCGCCCAGGAAACCAAGGAGTTGGGCTGGGACGATGTGACCCCGATCGACATGATCGGCCTGGAAGTCGGCTACCGCCTGATTCCATTGGTCGACCGCAACCAGGGCGGCCAATTGCTCGCGCGGATCAAGGGCGTGCGCAAGAAGCTGTCCCAGGACCTGGGCTTCCTGATGCCCACCGTGCATATCCGCGACAACCTCGACCTGGCCCCCAGCGCCTACCGCCTGACCCTGATGGGCGTGATCCTCGCCGAAGCCGAGATCTACCCCGACCGCGAGCTGGCGATCAACCCAGGCCAGGTGTTCGGCACGCTGAACGGTATAACCGCCAAAGATCCGGCTTTTGGTCTGGAGGCGGTCTGGATCGAAGTCAGCCAGCGCAGCCAGGCGCAGTCCCTCGGGTACACCGTGGTGGACGCCAGCACCGTGGTCGCCACGCACCTCAACCAGATTCTGTACAAGCACTCCCACGAGCTGATCGGCCACGAAGAAGTCCAGCAATTAATGGGTTTGCTGGCCAAGGCGTCGCCAAAACTCGCCGAAGAGCTGGTGCCGGGCGTGCTGTCGCTGTCGCAATTGCTCAAAGTGTTGCAGGCGCTGCTGTCCGAACAAGTGCCGGTGCGCGACATTCGCAGCATCGCCGAGGCCATCGCCAACAATGCCGCCAAGAGTCAAGATACCGCCGCCCTGGTGGCTGCGGTGCGCGTCGGATTGTCCCGCGCTATCGTGCAAAGCATTGTAGGGGTTGAGTCTGAGCTGCCTGTGATCACCTTGGAGCCAAGGTTGGAACAAATATTGCTCAATAGTATTCAGAAGGCAGGACAAGGTCAGGAAGAGGGCGTTCTGCTGGAGCCAAGCATGGCTGAAAAACTGCAGCGTTCGTTGATCGACGCCGCACAGCGCCAGGAAATGCAGGGCCAACCGGTGATTCTGCTGGTGGCAGGTCCGGTCCGAGCGATGTTGTCGCGGTTTGGACGCCTGGCAGTGCCGAATTTGCACGTTTTGGCTTATCAGGAAATCCCTGACAACAAGCAAGTGACTATCGTCGCGACAGTAGGGCCCAACGGCTGAGGTAGTGGGTTATGCAAGTAAAGCGTTTTTTCGCCGCCGATATGCGTCAGGCCATGAAACTGGTACGTGACGAGCTGGGCGCCGACGCTGCGATTATCGGTAACCGTCGTATTGCCGGCGGTGTCGAGCTGACGGCTGCCCTGGATTACACCCCTTCGGCGCTGGCCCCGCGTGTCCCGAACATGGAGCTTGAAGACGAGCTGCGCAAGACGGCCTCGCGCATTGTCTCGGCCCAGGCCGAACTGAGCATGCGTGGCGACAGTGATGCGACCACCAATCGCCAGTTGTTCGCCGGCCTGCCGCTGACCGCCGCCGAGCCGTTGATCGAGCCGACGTTCATCGAACCGCCGCGTCCTGCCGCGCCAGCCCCGGCCGCCGCAGTCGACCAGCGTGTGTTCGATTCGATGCGTTTTGAACTCAACGGCCTGCGTGAGCTGCTGGAAGTGCAGCTTGGTTCGCTGGCGTGGACCCAACTGCAAGGCAGCAAACCGCAACAGGCCAACCTGTGGCGTCGCCTGCAACGCATCGGCCTGTCCGGCCCGTTGTCCCGCGATCTGCTGGCGCTGACCACCGAAATCGAAGAGCCTCGCCAGGCCTGGCGCATGTTGCTGGCCCACCTGGCGCGGATGATCGTGACCCCGGAAATCGAACCCCTGGAAGAGGGTGGCGTGATCGCCATGGTCGGCCCTGCCGGCATGGGCAAGACCACCACCCTGGCCAAGCTGGCCGCGCGTTACGTGCTCAAGTACGGCGCCCAGAATATCGCGCTGGTGAGCATGGACAGCTACCGCATCGGTGCCCAGGAGCAGCTCAAGACCCTGGGCCGTATCCTCAATGTGTCGGTGACCCACGTTGACCCGGGCCAGTCCCTGGCCAACGCCCTCGATCCGTTGCTGCGCAAGCGTGTGGTGTTGATCGATACCGCCGGCCTGCAAGCCAGCGACCCGGCGTTGCGCATGCAACTGGAAAGCCTGGCCGGGCGTGGTATCAAGTCGAAAAATTACCTGGTGCTTGCAACCACCAGCCAAAAACAAGTTCTTACCGCTGCGTACCATAGCTACAAGCGCTGTGGCCTGGCCGGATGCATCCTCACCAAGCTCGATGAAACCGCGAGCCTGGGTGAGGTGTTGAGCCTGGCGATCAGTCATGAACTTCCGGTCGCTTACCTGACCGACGGGCCGCGGATTCCAGATGATTTGCATCTGCCGCGCCGTCATCAGTTGGTCAGCCGTGCCGTCAGCGTGCAAATGCAAGAAGAGCCTAGCGAGGAAGCGATGGCCGATATGTTCGCTGACCTTTACCACAACCCGGCAAAACGGGTGGGTTGAGGTCAGCATGAACACCCTGAATTGTATCTACATCGATGGTCTGCAGCGATTCACGCGGCCAACCCATGTAGCCTGCGTCTAAGCAAGACAAGGTAAAGAAATAAAATGGGCAGCATGCATCCCGTACAGGTGATCGCGGTGACCGGCGGCAAAGGTGGCGTCGGGAAAACTAACGTGTCAGTGAATTTGTCCCTGGCCCTGGCAGAGCTTGGCCGTCGTGTCATGCTGCTGGATGCTGACCTGGGATTGGCGAACGTCGACGTTTTGCTGGGGCTCACGCCCAAACATACCCTCGCCGATGTGATCGAGGGCCGCTGTGAGCTGCGCGATGTGCTGCTGCAGGGCCCTGGAGGCATCCGCATCGTGCCGGCCGCCTCGGGCACTCAGAGCATGGTCCACCTGAGCCCGGCGCAGCATGCCGGCCTGATTCAGGCGTTCAGCGATATCGGCGACAACCTCGACGTGCTGGTGATCGACACCGCCGCCGGGATCGGCGAGTCCGTGGTCAGCTTCGTGCGCGCCGCGCAAGAAGTCCTGCTGGTGGTCTGCGATGAACCCACCTCGATCACCGACGCCTACGCCCTGATCAAACTACTGAATCGTGACTACGGCATGAACCGCTTCCGCGTGCTGGCCAATATGGCCCAGAGCCCGCAGGAAGGGCGCAACCTGTTCGCCAAGTTGACCAAGGTCACAGATCGCTTTCTCGATGTCGCCTTACAATACGTCGGCGCAGTTCCCTATGACGAGTGTGTACGCAAGGCTGTGCAAAAGCAGCGTGCAGTCTACGAAGCGTTCCCTCGTTCGAAATGCGCCTTGGCGTTCAAGGCTATTGCTCAGAAGGTCGATACCTGGCCATTGCCCGCCAACCCACGGGGGCATCTGGAGTTTTTCGTCGAGCGATTGGTGCATCAGACGAGCGCAGGACCGGTGCTATGACAGCCAGCGGCTATAACCTTTACAAGAAATCGGCACGTGACTGCCAAGGTGAATTGATCGAGCGCTATGCGCCCCTGGTCAAGCGCATTGCTTATCACTTGCTGGCACGCCTGCCCGCCAGCGTCCAGGTCGAAGACTTGATCCAGGCCGGCATGATCGGCCTGCTCGAAGTGTCGACCAAATACGACGCGAGCAAAGGTGCGAGTTTCGAGACGTATGCGGGTATCCGTATCCGTGGCGCGATGCTCGATGAAGTGCGTAAAGGGGATTGGGCGCCGCGTTCGGTACACCGCAATACGCGCATGGTCAGTGACGCAATTCGTGCAATTGAAGCAAAAACCGGTCGCGACGCTAAAGATCACGAGGTTGCGGCCGAACTCCAATTGAGTCTCGACGATTATTACGGGATTTTGAACGATACCTTGGGCAGCCGCCTGTTCAGTTTCGACGACCTGTTGCAGGACGGCGAACACGAAGGGCTGCACGAGGATGGCGCGAGTACTCATCTCGAGCCGTCGCGTGACCTGGAAGATGAACGCTTTCAGGGGGCGCTGGCGGACGCGATTGCCAATTTGCCGGAGCGTGAGCGACTGGTGTTGGCGCTGTACTACGACGAAGAGCTGAACCTCAAGGAAATCGGTGAGGTCCTGGGGGTCAGCGAATCGCGTGTCAGCCAACTGCACAGCCAGTGCGCAGCCCGCTTGCGGGGACGCCTGGGAGAATGGCGCGCGCGCTGACAGGCAGTGTGGGGACACTGCAAACACTACCGTGAGGGCCCTGGTCTTCGCGGGTGAGTTTCGTGGTGCCCTGGGCAGTCCTTTTTGTGTAACGCCTGTTGATTGAAATGGCGCGTCCAGGTGCTGGGCGCGTTTAAGACTGCTTGGAGGTCGAATTGGACAAGAACATGAAAATCCTCATCGTTGATGACTTCTCAACGATGCGGCGGATCATAAAAAACCTGTTGCGTGACCTTGGGTTCACCAACACGGTCGAGGCGGATGACGGCCTTACGGCGATTCCGATCCTCAACAGCGGGAGCATCGACTTTCTGGTAACCGACTGGAACATGCCCGGCATGACCGGTATCGACTTGCTACGTCATGTGCGCGCCGATGAAAAACTGCGCACTCTTCCCGTGTTGATGGTGACCGCCGAAGCCAAGCGTGAGCAGATCATCGAAGCCGCCCAGGCCGGGGTCAACGGCTACGTGGTCAAGCCATTCACTGCATTGGCCTTGAAAGAGAAGATCGAAAAAATCTTCGAACGCATCCACGGCTAATGCCATCGCGGGGGAGCTATGGAGCATAAAGAAACGTCACAGGGGGACTTTGAGTCGACCCTGAAAAAGCATGCTCACCAACTCGTCGAGAGCCTTGAAAAAGGCCAGTTCGGCGACGCGGTGCAGTTAATCCATGAGCTTAACCAGACCCGTGACCGCGGCCTGTATCAGGAAGTGGGCAAGCTCACGCGCGAGCTGCACAGTGCGATCGTCAATTTTCAGATTGACCCGCACATGCCCCAGGCCGAAGAAATTTCGCAAATCACCGATGCTACTGAACGCCTGTCCTATGTGGTCAGGCTGACTGAAGCGGCGGCTAACCGCACCATGGACCTGGTGGAAAACGCCACGCCCCTGGTCAACGGCATGGCCAATGAAGCCCAGGCCCTCAGCGTTGACTGGGGTCGTTTCATGCGTCGGGAAGTGGGGGCTGAGGAGTTTCGTGAGTTGGCCCGTCGGGTCGAGGGTTTCCTGTCGCGCAGCGAACAGGACAACCACACGGTGTCCAGCAACCTCAATGACATTCTGCTCGCCCAGGATTACCAGGACCTCACCGGTCAGGTGATCAAGCGCGTGACCCAATTGGTCACCGAAGTGGAAAGCAACTTGCTCAAATTGGTGCTTATGGCAGGCCAAGTTGATCGTTTCGCCGGCATCGAACATGACCGCGAAGCGATCCTCTCGGAAAAAGATCCACAAAAACATCTCGCCAAGGGTGAAGGTCCGCAGATTCATGCCGATAAACGTGAAGACGTTATGTCAGGTCAGGATGACGTAGATGACCTGTTATCCAGTTTAGGCTTCTAAGGAGCACACCCATGAGCTTCGGCGCCGATGAAGAAATCCTTCAGGATTTCCTTGTAGAGGCCGGCGAAATTTTAGAGCAACTGTCCGAACAACTGGTCGAGCTGGAAAGCCGACCGGATGATGCGAACCTGCTCAATGCAATTTTTCGCGGTTTTCACACTGTAAAAGGGGGCGCCGGCTTCCTCCAGCTCCATGAGCTGGTGGAGTGCTGCCACATCGCCGAGAACGTGTTCGACATCCTGCGCAAGGGTGAGCGTCACGTTGATTCGGAGCTGATGGACGTGATTCTCGAAGCACTGGATGCGGTCAACGGCATGTTCAGCGAAGTCCGCGAACGTGCCCCGATCACCGCCGCCACTCCGGAACTGCTGGCCGCCCTGGCGCGCCTGGCTGAACCTGCCGACACCTCGGCCGCGCCGGTGGTGGAAGCGGTTCCGGAGCCTGTGGTCGAAGCCGAAGTGGATGTCACCGACAGCGAGTTCGAGCAACTGCTCGACTCCCTCAATGCGGTCAAGGCTGAAGCCGAAGCGCCGCAAGCAGTTGCAGCAGTTGCAGCAGTCGCTGCGCCCGCCGCGCCGACCAGCGAAGATATTACCGACGCAGAATTTGAATCCCTGCTCGATCAGTTGCACGGCAAAGGCCAGTTCGCCGCCGACGCCGTTGCCCCCACCGCTGCGCCGCAAGCGCCGGCGGCCACCGCCGGCACCGACATTACCGACGACGAATTCGAAGCCTTGCTCGACCAGTTGCATGGCAAGGGCGCCTTTGCTGCCGATGCCTTGCCGGAAGTCGCTGCGACTGCCGCCGCACCTGCTGCCAGTGCAGCACCTGCCGGCGACGGGCTGATTTCCGATCACGAATTCGAAGCGTTGCTCGACGAATTGCACGGCAAGGGCAAGTTCACCGAAGTGGCCCCGGCCGCAGCGGCGACGGCCGCTCCGGTAGCCGCCAAACCAGCGCCGGCCAAAGCCGCAGCACCTGCTGCTGCCGCCAAGCCGGCGCCGGCCCCAGCTGCTGCTCCCGCATCCGCGCGAGCCCCAGCGGCGGCCGTGGCCGACAAGCCCGCCAGTGAAGCCGAAACCACCGTGCGCGTGGATACCGCGCGCCTGGACGACATCATGAACATGGTCGGCGAACTGGTGCTGGTGCGTAACCGCCTGGTGCGCCTGGGCTTGAGCAGCGGCGACGAAGCCATGCAGAAGGCCGTGTCGAACCTCGATGTGGTCACCGCCGACCTGCAGACCGCAGTGATGAAGACGCGGATGCAGCCGATCAAGAAAGTCTTCGGCCGCTTCCCGCGCCTGGTTCGCGACCTGGCACGTCAGCTCAAGAAAGAGATCAACCTGGAACTGGTGGGTGAAGAAACCGACCTCGACAAAAACCTTGTCGAGGCCCTGGCCGACCCGCTGGTCCACTTGGTGCGCAACGCCGTCGACCACGGCGTAGAAACCCCGGAAGAACGCGAAGCCGCGGGCAAGTCCCGTGGCGGCAAGGTGATTCTGGCGGCGGAGCAAGAGGGCGACCATATCCTGCTGTCGATCACCGATGACGGCAAAGGCATGGACCCGGCGATCCTGCGGGGTATCGCGGTCAAGCGTGGCGTGATGGACAAAGACGCCGCCGACCGCCTGACCGACACCGAGTGCTACAACCTGATCTTCGCCCCGGGCTTCTCGACCAAGACCGAGATTTCCGACGTGTCGGGCCGTGGCGTGGGCATGGACGTGGTGAAAACCAAGATCAGCCAGCTCAACGGTTCGATCAATATCTACTCGACCAAGGGCCTGGGCTCGAAGATCGTCATCAAGGTGCCGTTGACCCTGGCGATCATGCCGACCCTGATGGTGATGCTGGGCAACCAGGCCTTCGCCTTCCCGCTGGTCAACGTCAACGAAATCTTCCACCTCGACCTGTCTCGCACCAACGTGGTGGACGGCCAGGAAGTGGTGATCGTGCGCGACAAGGCGTTGCCCCTGTTCTACCTCAAGCGCTGGCTGGTCGCCTCGGCTGCCCATGAAGAGCAGCGCGAAGGCCATGTGGTGATTCTCTCCGTGGGCACCCAGCGCATCGGCTTTGTCGTCGATCAACTGGTCGGCCAGGAAGAAGTGGTCATCAAGCCTTTGGGCAAAATGCTGCAGGGAACCCCGGGCATGTCGGGTGCGACCATCACCGGTGACGGTCGCATCGCATTGATTCTCGATGTTCCGAGCATGCTCAAGCGTTACGCCGCACGGCGTATTTGATTCTGGTGGGGCAGGGCGGTATTGCCCGCCCCGCCTAACGGAGTGTTTATGGTAGTCAAGGTCCTGGTGGTGGACGATTCAGGTTTCTTCCGCCGCCGCGTCTCGGAAATTCTTTCCGCCGATCCAACGATCCAGGTGGTCGGTACGGCCACCAACGGCAAAGAGGCGATTGATCAAGCCATAGCGTTGAAGCCGGACGTGATCACCATGGACTACGAGATGCCGATGATGGATGGCATCACCGCAGTCCGGCACATCATGCAGCGCTGCCCGACCCCGGTGTTGATGTTCTCCTCGCTGACCCATGAAGGCGCCCGGGTCACCCTGGATGCGTTGGACGCCGGCGCAGTGGACTTCCTGCCGAAGAATTTCGAAGACATCTCGCGCAACCCCGAGAAGGTCAAGCAGATGCTGTGCGAGAAGGTCCACAGCATTTCGCGCAGCAACCGTCGCAGCCTGTTCAGCGCCCCGGCGCCCGCGCCGGTCGCAGCCCCGGCCACACCCACCGGCACCGCGTTTGGTCGCCCGGCACCGGCGCCTGTGGCCCGGCCTGCCGTAGCACCTGCGCGCACGCCTGCGCCCAGCGCCCATTCGCCGGCACCGAAACGCAAGGCGTATAAACTGGTCGCCATCGGCACCTCGACCGGCGGCCCGGTCGCCCTGCAACGGGTATTGACCCAACTGCCGGCCAACTTTCCGGCGCCGATCGTACTGATCCAGCACATGCCCGCCGCGTTCACCAAGGCCTTTGCCGAGCGCCTGGACAAGCTGTGCCGCATCAGCGTCAAGGAAGCCGAGGATGGCGACATTCTGCGTCCAGGCCTGGCGCTGCTGGCCCCTGGGGGCAAGCAGATGATGGTCGATGGCCGTGGTGCGATCAAAATCCTGCCAGGCGATGAGCGCCTCAACTACAAGCCCTGCGTGGACATCACCTTCGGTTCGGCAGCCAAGTCCTACGGCGACAAAGTTCTGGCGGTGGTGCTCACCGGCATGGGCGCCGACGGTCGTGAAGGCGCGCGCCTGCTCAAACAGGGCGGCAGTGCAATCTGGGCCCAGGACGAAGCCAGTTGCGTGATCTATGGCATGCCGATGGCTATCGTCAAGGCTGACCTGGCCGACGCCGTCTACAGCCTGGACGATATCGGCAAGCATTTGGTGGAGGCCTGCCTCTGATGGATGTACTGAGCCTGATCGGCATCACCATGGCATTTGTCGCGATCATCGGCGGCAACTACCTCGAAGGCGGGCACCTCGGTGCCCTGGCCAACGGCCCGGCGGCGCTGATCGTGATCGGTGGCACCGTCGGCGCGGCGTTGCTGCAGTCGCCCTTGAGTTCGTTCAAGCGAGCCATGCAGATCCTGATCTGGATCATTTTCCCGCCGCGTGTCGACCTGGCCGGTGGTATCGACCGCGTGGTCAACTGGAGCCTCACCGCACGCAAGGAAGGCCTGCTGGGCCTGGAAGGCGTGGCCGACGCCGAGCCCGACAGCTACGCGCGCAAAGGCCTGCAATTGCTGGTGGACGGCGCCGAGCCGGAGGCGATTCGCAGCATCCTGGAAGTGGATTTCTACACCCAGGAAAGTCGCGATATCAATGCCGCCAAAGTCTTTGAAAGCATGGGCGGCTACGCGCCGACCATCGGCATCATCGGTGCGGTGATGGGCCTGATCCACGTGATGGGCAACCTGGCCGATCCGTCGCAACTGGGCAGCGGCATTGCTGTGGCGTTTGTCGCCACCATCTACGGTGTGGCGAGTGCCAACCTGGTGTTGTTGCCGGTCGCCAGCAAGCTCAAGTCGATTGCCACGCGCCAGTCGCGTTACCGTGAAATGCTGCTCGAAGGCATCCTGTCGATTGCCGAGGGCGAGAACCCGCGCTCCATCGAATTGAAGCTCCAGGGCTTCATGGACTGATGGGAGGTATTGGTTGTGAGCCGTCGCCGTCGCGAGCCTGAAGAACACGTCAACCATGAACGCTGGCTGGTGTCCTACGCGGACTTCATCACCTTGCTGTTTGCGTTTTTCGTGGTGATGTACTCCATCTCGTCGATCAACGAAGGCAAGTACAAAGTCATTTCCCAAGCCCTGATCGGCGTGTTCAACGACGCCGACCGTTCGCTCAAGCCGATCCCTATCGGCGAAGAGCGGCCCAAGACCGTGACCCCGGCCAAGCCGCTGGTCAACGACAGCGATGAGACCTCCGCCGGCATGGGCGGCACCGGCGACCCGCTGAAAAGCATCGCCGACGATATCAGTGCCGCGTTTGGCGACCTGATCAGCTCCAACCAGATGACCGTGCGCGGCAATGAGTTGTGGGTGGAGATCGAGCTCAATTCGAGCCTGCTGTTTGCCAGCGCCGATGCCATGCCCAGCGACCAGGCGTTCACCATCATCGACAAGGTGGCGGCGATCCTCAAACCGTTTGAAAACCCGATCCACGTGGAAGGCTTTACCGACAATTTCCCGATCAGTACCGCGCAGTACCCGACCAACTGGGAGCTGTCGTCGGCCCGGGCGGCGAGCATCGTGCGTATGCTCGCGATGCAGGGTGTGAACCCCGGTCGCCTGGCGTCGGTCGGCTACGGCGAGTTCCAGCCGGTGGCCAATAACGCCACGGTCGAAGGCCGCGCCCGCAACCGCCGGGTGGTGCTGGTGGTCTCGCGCAACCTGGATGTACGCCGCAGCCTGACCGGCACCGGCACGGCAAATGCGAGCCCGGACGCAGCATTGAAGCGGGCTGGCACACAAACTGCACCGGCCTCTGCAAAGCCGCCGGTACGGCAAAGCTCCGTCAATTCTCCGTCACCGGCTCAATAACTTATGCACTGTCTCGGTCGCGCCTGTGCCCACCGGGAGGAACCAACCGAATGAGAGTCTGGGCAGTTGCCAATCAAAAAGGTGGAGTCGGCAAGACCACCACCTCCATCGCCTTAGCCGGCTTGCTGGCTGATGCGGGCAAGCGCGTGGTCGTGGTCGACCTGGATCCCCACGGCTCAATGACCAGCTATTTCGGCTACGACCCGGACGCGCTGGAGCACAGCAGCTATGACCTGTTCCTGCACAAGGGCAACGTGCCGAGCGATCTGCCCGGACAACTGCTGCTGCCCACTAGCAATGAAAGCATTTCCCTGCTGCCGTCGAGTACCGCCCTGGCCACCCTTGAACGCCAGTCGCCGGGGCAGAGCGGCCTGGGCCTGGTGATCGCCAAGACCCTGGCGCAGCTATGGCAGGACTTCGACTACGCGATCATCGACAGCCCGCCGTTGCTCGGTGTGCTGATGGTCAACGCCTTGGCGGCCAGCCAGCAATTGGTGATCCCGGTACAGACCGAGCACCTGGCGGTCAAAGGCCTGGAGCGTATGGTCAGCACCCTGGCGATGATCAATCGCTCACGCAAACAGGCGCTGCCGTTCAGCATCGTGCCGACGTTGTTCGACCGCCGCACCCAGGCGTCCCTCGGCACCTTGCGCGTACTGCGCGATGCCTACCCGGACACCATCTGGGAAGGCTACATTCCGGTGGACACGCGCCTGCGCGACGCCAGCCGTGCGGGCCTGACCCCTTCGCAGTTCGACGGTAAAAGTCGCGGCGTGTTGGCGTATCGCGCGCTGCTCAAGCACCTGCTGTCGCAACAACTTGTGGCGCAGGTGGCGTGATGAACCGTCCCGTCGAACTCAAGGTCAAGACCCGGCCGCAACTGGCACTGGAATCCTACCTGGATGCCTTGCTGCAGGAAGCGACCGCCGAAGACCTGCCGGAACCGATCCTGGCTCTTGAACCCGTCGTCGAAGCGCCAAGCACACTGGATGAATTCCAGTTGGCGGTGCTGGAAGAACAGGCGCGTGATGCGCAAGTTGTGGTACCGACGATTGCACCTGTTGTGGCTGCACCTGTTGTGGTTGCGCCTGTGGTGGTCGAGCCGGTGGTTGAAGTTCACATGCCGCCGAGCATCACACCGCCGCCGGTCACCGGTGAAGGCCGTCCGGCGTGGGCCGCAGAGCCGTTCGAATGCCTGCTGTTTGACGTCGCCGGGTTGACCCTGGCAGTGCCGCTGGTGTGCCTGGGCTCGATCTACTCGCTGGAAGGTCAGGAGTTGACGCCGCTGTTCGGGCAACCGGAATGGTTCCTCGGCATCCTGCCCAGCCAGGCCGGCAACCTCAAGGTGCTGGACACCGCGCGCTGGGTGATGCCCGATCGCTACCGCGATGACTTCCGCCAGGGCTTGCAATACGTGATCTCGGTGCAGGGCTACGAGTGGGGGCTGGCGGTGCATCAAGTCAGCCGCTCGTTGCGCCTGGACCCGAATGAAATCAAATGGCGCAGCCACCGGGGCCAGCGCCCCTGGTTGGCGGGCACCGTGATCGAACACATGTGCGCGTTGCTCGACGTCGCCGAACTGGCCGAGCTGATCGCCAGCGGCGCCGTCAAGTCGATGCCGGGCCAGCAACGCAGTTAATTGAACAAGATCGGCCGCACGGTTGTGCGGCCACAGCGAAGAAGCACACACGCCGTGTCCAACGGCATTTGAAGGGGTCAGGGGTATGAATAAGTCAGCGTCCGCACAAGGTTTGGATGATCCGATCCTGCAATGGGTTACCTTCAAACTGGACAACGAGTCCTACGGCATCAACGTCATGCGCGTGCAGGAAGTGCTGCGCTACACCGAAATCGCTCCGGTTCCGGGGGCGCCAAGCTACGTGCTGGGCATCATCAACCTGCGCGGCAACGTGGTGACCGTGATCGACACCCGCCAGCGTTTCGGCCTGATACCGACCGAAGTCAACGACAACACCCGTATCGTCATCATCGAGGCCGACAAGCAAGTGGTCGGGATCATGGTCGACAGCGTGGCCGAAGTGGTTTACCTGCGCCAATCGGAAGTGGAAACCGCGCCGAACGTGGGTAACGAAGAGTCGGCCAAGTTCATCCAGGGCGTCTGCAACAAGAACGGCGAACTGCTGATTCTGGTCGAGCTGGACAAGATGATGAGCGAAGAAGAATGGTCGGATCTGGAGAGCATCTGATTGTTCCTTGAAGCAGCGGTGATCGTCCTGGCCCTGTTGTGGGCCGGGACATTGGCGTTTTTGCTGCGCTCAGTGCGCCAGCAACGCGAGTGGGTGGCGCAACAGGCCGAACGCGACGCCGTGCGTGATCGGCGCGTGGTCGAGTTGGCCAAGCGCGTTGATCACTTCCAGCAAAGTGCCGTGCGGGTCGGGGATGAGGTGCATGAATTGCGCGCGATCCTCGCACCCATGCCGGATAAGTTGGAGCAGTTGGAACAGCGTGATCCAGCGAACCTGTCTTTTGCCCAGGCGGCGAAGCTGGTGGGCATGGGCGCGACCGTGGATGAACTGACGCAGTCGTGTGGGTTGACCCAGGCTGAGGCGCAGTTGATGAGCAAGTTGCACAAAAGCTGATTGCGGCCTGGCAGGTTTATACCTATCCAACGGTAGGCGCTGGGTGTTGCCCGCAGCCAATTAAATTCCAAACCCGATGGCTTTTTTCATCTCCTCAAAGGTCAACATCCTTCAAGTACCTTTGACCCCAGGAGAGTTCCCCCATGACCGCGCATAAAGCCCTGTTGATCCTCCACGGCAAGCAAGCCCTCAACGAGGACGTGCGCGCCGCCGTGCTGGCTCGGCGTGAGCAGGGCTGGGAGCTGGCGGTGCGGGTGACGTGGGAGGGCGGCGACGCACAGCGGTTGGTCAAAGAGGCCCTCGACGGCGGGTACACGCGCATCATTGCCGGCGGTGGTGACGGCACCTTGCGTGATGTCGCCGAGGCGATGGCCCAGGCCGAGACCGACGCCAGCCTGGTGCTGATGCCTTTGGGCACCGCCAATGATTTTGCGCGCGCCGCCGGTGTACCGCTGCAGCCCGACCAGGCCCTGGCGCTGCTGGACGTGTCGGCCAGGGCGATCGACCTCGGCCGCGTCGGTGGGCAAGTCTTCCTCAACATGGCCACCGGTGGCTTTGGCAGCCAGGTCACCGCCAACACCTCCGAAGAACTGAAGAAAGTGCTGGGCGGCGCGGCCTATTTGTTCACCGGTTTGTCGCGCTTCAGCGAGCTGAAGGCGGCGTATGGCGAGCTGGAAGGCCCGGGTTTCCATTGGAAAGGCGAGCTGCTCGCGCTGGGTATCGGCAACGGCCGCCAGGCAGGCGGTGGGCATGTGCTGTGCCCTGGCGCACTGGTGGACGATGGGTTGCTGGATATCAGCATTTTGCCGGCGCCCCAGGAAGTGGTCGGCACCCTGCGTGAACTGATGAACAATGGCTGGGGCCTGGACACCATGTTTGTCCGCGCGCGCCTGCCGTGGGTCAACATCAAGGTCGCGCAAGGCTTGTACATCAACCTGGATGGCGAACCGCTGGAGGGCGATGACCTGCACTTCGAGATCGTGCCCAAGGCCCTGCGCGTGCACTTGCCGCCGGGCTCGCCCCTAGTCGTCCAGGCTGATGATCTGCTCGCGCACGGCAAATAACACCAGGCCCGCCACATCAAAAATCTGCAGGCGCTTCATGATTTGCGAGCGGTGGGCTTCTACGGTCTTGATGCTCAGCCCCAGGCCGTGGGCGATTTCCCGGGTGGATTTGCCGCGCACGATCAGGCGCAGGATTTCCAGTTGGCGAGCGGTGAGATTATGGTTGTGGGCGACCGCAGAGGCCGGGGCCTGGTTGCGCACCAGCGCCTGTTTGATCACGGTGTGGGCAATCGCCGGGCTCAGGTAGCGCTCGTCGTTGCTCAGCGCCAGCAGTGCTTGCTCCAGCTCGTTGGCGGTGGTGTCCTTGAGCAGGTAGCCGTGGGCGCCGGACTCCAGCGCACGCATGATCAGCTCTGGGTCGGTGTGCATCGACAGGATCAGCACCTTGCTCTTGGGATAGGCCGTCTTGAGTTGACGCAACGCATCCAGGCCGCCGGTGTGTTTCATCGACAGGTCCAGCAGCACGATATCCGGCAATAGGGCGCTGAATGTTTCCAGCACCTGTGCACCATCGCTGGCTTCGCCAATCACGGTGTAGCCGGGAATATCCTGGACCAGTGCGCGTACGCCGGCCCTGATCAGTGCGTGGTCATCCACCAGGAGTAAAGTGCGGGTCACTCGAGAACCTTCCGGGAGCTGGCCCGTTCGAGGGCGCGCGGCGCCCAGGGGAAAAGCGCGTCGATCCGCGTGCCTTTGCCTGGCTGGCTGCTGACGGACAACGAGCCCCCCAGTTGATCAATCCGCTCGGACATGCCGGCCATGCCCCGTTGGCCTTCCAGGCCTGGGTTGATGGCGGGCGAAAAGCCCAGGCCGTCATCACTGATAAACAGCGACAGGCCCTGGGGCAGGCGTTGCAGGCGTACCAGCAGGTTTTGCGCCTGGGCATGGCGCAGCATGTTGGTTACCGCTTCCTGGGTGATGCGAAAAGCGGCCACGGCCATTTCTTCGGGAATGCCGGTCAGCCGCTGCTGACATTCCAGGCTCCAGTGAATCGGGGTGTTTTCCAGGGTCTTGAGCAGGTGCGCGCGCAGGCTGGCTTCCAGACCCAGGCTGGCCAACTGGCGTGGGTTGAGAATGGCGGACACGTCGCGCACCTTGGCCAGCGTCTCGTTCAGGGTGTTGCACAGCACCGTGCATTGGCCCTGCAGGTCTTCCGGCAGGCGGCGCTTGAGCCATTCGCTTTGCAGCTTGGCGGCGGTGAGCAATTGGCCGATATCGTCGTGTAGCTCACGGCTGAGGCGGTGCCGCTCGTTTTCCTGGACCTGCAACAGGCGGTCGGCCAGTTCCTGGGGCTGGAACTTGATCGATTTACGTGAATTCCAATGCCGCAGGCCCAACACCACCAGGGTGGCCAGGTTGAGTAGCAGCACCGTCAACGGCAAGGGGGCGGAGCGGGCGTAGGCCCACAGCCCCAGCAACAGCGAGCACAGGCACAACACGAGAACCAGTCGACGGGCATTACTGCGGGAGGCGGATTTGGCGAGGAGTGACTTGAGGCTGGCGTACATAGCGGATGCTTTTCACGTTTTATGCATCATGAAGTTGGGTCACTTCGAGGGCGGCATGGTACCACTTTGCTTACCGTTGGTCGCCAGGCGTCATTCGTACAGTGTGGGGCGCATGCCTATTCAGAAAAGTTGTCTATCGGCGGTTGTTTTGTATCGATTGTCTTTATAGCGCAGGCAACTTGGTTGCCTGCAACTTATTGCAGGGCACATTAGTTATTCTTGTCGTTTTTGGGCAAGACGCTGGATAAAAGCGACACCTTAGCGGTTAACGGTGCAGCCTTTCATGGGGCATGGAGCAGGCGCTGCTGTGGCTTATTGGCGAAGTCCTTTTGCGGGATCTGGAGAGTGACCGTCGCAATCAGTGAGGTTTGTTCGCTTTCGTCCAAACGCAGTTCACCGGTGCGGGTGTCGATCAGCTCCAGTTGCCACGCCAGTAATGTCAGGCAATTGTGCAAGGCATCGAGAGCCTGGTCGTGCAGTTGCAAAGGGCTCTCTGCGTTGGCAATCAGGTACTGGATATGCCGCGAGAACTCGCTGATCGCCTGCAAGGCCAGGTCGTCGGCTTTTTCGGCGAGCTTCGTCAGGCTGTAATTCATGCAGTCGATGGCATCGCTGTCATTACGAATCAAATGCAGATGGCTCAGGCACTCTTCCGACTTGCTCAGCAGCTTTTCGGCCTCCAGCAAGAACTCGGGAAGTGCAGTTTGCCACTCGTTCGCGCTATTCATCAGGCAAGTCTCCACAACGTAAGGTCGGGTGATGAGATGTCGCACCGCGTGAATGGCGTAAAACTACCGCTGAAAGATGACTGAAATCTGTAGGTCGCTTCTGAGATTTTAGTAGGACGTTTATTTGAATGATCGTGCGAGGCGCGAACCGTCCTCGTCATCCGGGTCGATTGCACAACTTCGATTGCCGACACGTGAGTGTCTGTAAGACCGGTGGGCCGTGGGCTTGCGATGGCAAACAAAAGCCTGACTCCATTCATGCAATGAGAATGGCGTCACATTAATGGCTATTAGATATCGCGAATATCAGGTTGGACCTGATTGCGCATAGGGGAATCCCTTACACGGCGGAACCTCGCGTCGATTTAAATGTCGCGCAATGTTGCCGTTCTGCCAAATAATGAGGCCTGCGCAGTAAAGCATGATGTCAGTGTGACATCAATCGATTTGCGTGGCACTTTACAGGGGTCAAGGTCTGGCGCTTGCCGCCGATAACAAGCTTAGTGAACCGCATAATCCCTTAGCGCGACCTGCGCGCATATCAGGAGCTTTTAATGGCCGGCATTCTCGACACGGTAGATCAACGCACGCAACTGGTGGGTGAGAATCGCCTGGAGATTCTCATGTTTCGCCTGGCCGGGCGGCAGCTGTTCGCGATCAACGTATTCAAGGTGCAGGAAGTCTTGCAACTGCCCAAGCTGACCTTGATGCCCCAGCGCCACCCGTTTGTGTGCGGCGTGGTCAACCTGCGAGGCCAGACCCTGCCGGTGATCGACCTGTCCCAGGCCATCGGCATGCGCCCGTTGGTGCCGGGGCCCAACAGCACCATCATCGTCACCGAGTACAACCGCTCGGTGCAGGCGTTCCTGGTGGGCGGCGTCGACCGCATCGTCAACATGAACTGGGAAGCCATCCTGCCGCCGCCGACCAGCGCCGGGCGCCAGCACTACCTCACCGCCATCAGCAAGGTCGATGACCAGTTGGTGGAAATCATCGACGTGGAAAAAGTCCTGGCCGAGATCGTGCCGTACAACGCCAAGGTCTCCCGCGAAAAACTCGATGACCCGATACTGGAACGCGCCCGTGGCCGTGAAGTGCTGCTGGTGGACGACTCCAATGTTGCGCTGTCGCAATTGCGTGACACCCTGGGCCAGTTGGGGGTGAAAATGCACATCGCCAGCGACGGCCTCAAGGCGCTGAACATGCTCAAGGCCTGGGCCGACACCGGCCAGGTGATGACCGACAAATTGCTGATGATCTTCACTGACGCCGAAATGCCCGAGATGGACGGCTACCGCCTGACCACCGAAATCCGCAGCGACGCGCGCCTGCGTGGGCTGTACGTGGTGCTGCACACCTCGCTGTCGGGCAGCTTCAACGAGTCGATGGTGAAGAAGGTCGGGTGCGACAATTTCCTGTCCAAATTCCAGCCGGACAAGCTGGTAGATGTGGTGCGCGAGCGACTGATGCTGGACGTCGTATCGGCTTGACCTTAGGGTGACGGTTTTGCCCCCTCAGGAATGCAGGCCCATGCTTCGTCTCAGCGCGCTGTACCGTTACCCCTTGAAATCCGGCAAGGCTGAAATCTTGCAGCAGATCGGCCTGGATAAACTCGGCCTGGACGGTGATCGACGCTGGATGCTGGTGGACGAGGCCAGCGGGCGCTTTTTGACGCAGCGCGCCGTGGCGAAGATGAGCCAGTTGTCGGCGCTTTGGAACCGCAGCGGTGGCCTGACCCTCAGTTCGCCTGGCTACGCGGCGCTGGACGTGGCGCTGCCCGGCAGCGAGGCCGAGCTGCGCGGTGTGACCATCTGGCGCGACACCTTGCGCGTGCCGGATGCGGGCGATGCAGCCGGCGCCTGGGTCAGCGACTTTATCGGCAAGCCGACGCGGCTGGTACACGTCCCGCTGGAGCGCGCCCGCACCACACAAGCCGGTTATGGCAAGGACGATGATCAGGTCGCGTTTGCCGACGGTTACCCGTTGCTGTTGATCGGCCAGGCCTCCCTGGACGACCTGTCCCGGCACGTCGGCCGGCCTATGGACATGCTGCGTTTTCGCCCCAACCTGGTGATTGACGGCGCCGACGCGTTCGCCGAAGACGGCTGGAAACGCCTGCGTATCGGCGATGTCGAGTTTCGCGTGGTCAAACCGTGCTCACGCTGCATTCTCACCACCATCGACCCGCACACCGGTGAGCGCAGTGCCGACCGCGAACCCTTTGTGACGCTGGAGGCCTATCGCAAGACCGAAGACGGCGCGATGTTCGGCCAGAACCTGGTCAACGATGGCGTGGGCCGCCTCGAAGTGGGCATGCCGGTGACTGTTCTCGAGTAATTGGCCTGCCAAAAAAATGCCCGTCTCGCAGGAGACGGGCATTTTTTCGCGCTGCGGAACCGCTTAGCCGCGGTATTCGCACAGGTAAGCAGTGTCGACGGCGACCTTCAACTGGAACTTGCTGTTGGCCGGAACGTGGAACAGGCTGCCGGCGGCAAAGGTTTCCCAGGTGCTGCTGTCGGGCAGTTTGACGCTCAGGGCGCCGGACACTACGTGCATGATTTCACGCTGGGCGGTGCCGAATTCGTATTCGCCCGGGGCCATGACGCCGATGGTCGCCGGACCTTCTGCGGTGCCGAAAGCGATCGACTTGACGGTGCCGTCGAAGTACTCGTTGACTTTAAACATGGGCGAATCCTCGGAAAAGGGTCTGGAAAGGTCAGCCAGTATGCCCAAGGGCAGGGGAGCTGCCTAGACCGGCAAAATCAGCGGCAACAGGCGTGCGGTGTTGCGCGCATCCTCCAGCGCCCGATGTTGCTGGCCTTGGAACTGCATCCCCGCCAATTGCAGGGCGCCATTGAGCCCCGGTGGCTTGTCCAGGCGCCGGGCCTTGGCGAAGCGTTGCTTGAGGTTGACATGGGGGGTTTGGGCCAGCGCGCTGCTCAGGCCATGGCGCTGCCACTCCAGTTCGAGCTGCTGGCGATCGTAGTCGCCCCAACTGGCCCAGCCTTCCAGGCGCGCCTGATGCTGGCCCAGCCAGCGCTCGAACAGCGCCCACACTTCGCTGAAGGGCGCGGCGCCGTCCATATTCGCCTGGGTGATATGGGTCAGCTTGCGGCAAAAGGGCGTCAGCAATGGCCGACGCTGCGGCCGCACAAAGCGCTGGAAATGATCGCGCTCGCGACCCTGGCGGTTGACCAGGCTCGCGCCGATCTCGATGACTTCCATCTCTGTCACGGGCCAGCCGCCTTCATCCGTTGTGGCTTCAAGGTCAATAATCAGCCAATGAGGCATCGTGCAGGTTCCCGTACTCTTCCCGTCCTGATGGGGATAGAGCGTAGCCCGGCCGTGTAGTTCCGCCCAGGCTTTATTCGATCTCCAGCAACACCTGGCGATTGCGCACCTGATCGCCGGTCATGACCAGCACGGCCTTAATCACACCGTCGATGCCGGCCTTCAGCGGATGCTCCATTTTCATCGCTTCGAGTACCAGCAGCAGCTGCCCCTGGGTCACGCGTTCACCGGCACGCACGCGCACCTCGACGATGGCCCCGTCCATCGGTGCCTTGACCATGCCGCCGCTGGCCGGCGGCTGGCGGCTGGCGACGTGTTGGGTGCGGTTGGTCACGCTCACGCCGGGTAGCCGCAGCTGGGCACCGTCGAGGTGGTAGGCGCTGCGGCGGCGGATGCCGTCGATCACCGCGGTGGCCCAGCGGACGTCGCTGCTGAGGTGGCGGATCTCGATGCCGTTGGCTTGCAGACGATGGTCGGCCAGGACGCTGACCGTGATGTCCTGGACCTCATCGTCGACGGCCAACTGATAGGTCCACGGCACGTCAGCGCTGTTACGCCACCCCGATAAAGCCGGGGCATGGGCCTGAGCGCTGTGTTGATAAAACAGCGCGGCCGCCAGGGCCAACTGTTCGGCGGTTGCGTTCGTGCGGCGAATGTCGCTGAAGTGCTCGGCGATCAACGCGGTGCTGAAATCGCCTTGGATAAACTGCGGGTGCTTGAGCAGGTCGGCCAATAGCTGCTGGTTGGTCGTCACGCCCAGCAGCACGCTGTCCTCCACGGCGCGCAGCAGCTTGCGCCGCGCCTCCTCGCGGGTGGCGCCATGGGCGATGATCTTGCCGAGCATCGGGTCATAGAACGGGCTGATGCGCTGACCTTCCAGAACACCATGGTCAATCCGCACACCCGCGGCGGGTTCCCAGCGCAACACCGCGCCGGTCTGCGGTAAAAAGCCCTGGGCCGGGTCTTCGGCGTACAGGCGCACTTCCATGGCGTGGCCGCTGAGGCTGACTTCAGATTGCGTTAACGGCAGTGGTTGGCCGGCGGCAATTTGCAGTTGCCAGTCGACCAAGTCGAGGCCGCTGATCAACTCGGTGACCGGGTGTTCGACTTGCAGGCGCGTGTTCATTTCCAGGAAGTAGAACCGGCCGTCGCGGTCGAGCAGGAACTCCACCGTGCCGGCGCCGACGTAATTCACCGCACGCCCGGCCTTGAGCGCCGCGTCGCCCATGGCCTGGCGCAGGGCTGGGGTCATCACCGGGCAGGGCGCTTCTTCAATGATTTTTTGATGGCGGCGCTGGACCGAGCAGTCGCGTTCGCCGAGGTAGATCAGGTTGCCGTGGCTGTCGCCGAACAGCTGGATTTCGACATGGCGCGGCTCGATCAGCGCCTGTTCCAGGATCAGTTCGTCACTGCCGAACGCATTCAGGGCTTCGGAGCGGGCGGTGCGCAGTTGCTCATGCAAATGTTCGCGCTGATGCACCAGGCGCATTCCGCGACCGCCGCCCCCGGCGCTGGCCTTGATCATCAGCGGGTAGCCAATGCGTTCGGCTTCTATTTGCAACGTGGCGTCGTCCTGGGCGCGGCCTTGATAGCCGGCGATGCACGGTACGCCGGCCTCGAGCATGGCGAGTTTGGACAGGCGTTTGCTGCCCATCAGCTCAATGGCCTCGACGCTGGGGCCGATAAAGGTCAGCCCGGCGCTTGTGCAGGCGCGGGCGAAATCGGGGTTTTCAGAGAGAAAGCCGTAGCCGGGGTGGACCGCGTCGGCGCCCGTGCGGTGGGCCGCGCTGAGGATCGCTGGAATATTCAGATAGGACTGCTGCACCGGCGCCGGGCCGATATTCACGGCTTCGTCGGCCATCTGCACGTGCGCGGCCTGGGCGTCGGCGTCGCTGTAGACCGCCACGGTTCGGTAGCCCAATGCCTGGGCGGTGCGCTGGATGCGGCAGGCGATTTCGCCGCGGTTGGCGATCAGGATCTTGTTCATTCGGCCCACCGTGGCTTGCGCTTTTGCACAAAGGCCTGGGTGCCTTCGAGCCCTTCTTCGCCCGTCACCGCTTCAGCGAACCACGCGGCGGCCTGGTCCAACAACGCCCCCGTTGGTTGCTCCACGCTGGCCAGCAACAACGCCTTGGTCCGCCCATTGGCCTCCGGCGCGCAGCGCAACACCTGGCCCAGTACTTCATCCAGGCGTTCGGCCAACGCCTGCGGATCGCGCTCGACAAAATGCACCACGCCCAACCGTTCAGCCTCGACCCCGTCGAACCGCGCCGCCGTCAGCGCCAGCCGTCGCGCGTGCGTCAAACCGATGCGCTTGACCACAAACGGCGCGATCTGCGCGGGCAGCAAGCCCAGGCTGGTCTCCGGCAAGCCGAACTGCGCCTGGTGATCGGCCAGCGCGATATCACTGACGCACGCCAAGCCAAAGCCGCCGCCCAGCACCGCGCCTTGCAGCACCACGATCACCACTTGGGGCACGGCTTCAACTTCCTGCAGCAAGGTGCCGAATGCGCGGTTCAACGCCTGCAATTGCGCCTTGTCGTCAGCGCTGAGCAGGTCTTTGACGTCCGCCCCGGCACAGAAATGCCCGGCCGCGCCACTGATCACCAGGGCGCGGACCTGATCGTCCAACTGCGCCAGCACCGCACGCAGTTCATTGACCATCTCCAGGCTCATCGCGTTGCGGCTTTGCGGCCGGTTGAGGGTGATGTGCAGCACACCGTTATGGGGTTCGAGCAGCAGGGTGTTCATGGTTTTTTCCCCGGCAGGGTGCCCATCAGTTTGCAGATAATGCCCAGCATGATTTCGTCGGCGCCGCCGCCAATCGACACCAGGCGCACATCGCGATAGGCGCGGGCCACCGGGTTGTCCCACATAAAGCCCATGCCGCCCCAGTATTGCAGGCAACTGTCGCTGACTTCGCGGCCCAGCCGCCCGGCCTTGAGCTTGGCCATGGAGGCCAGGCGCGTGACGTCCTGGCCCTTGATGTATTGCTCGGTGGCCTGGTAGACCAGGGCGCGCAGGCATTCGATTTCGGTGGCCAGTTCGGCCAGGCGAAAGTGAATCACCTGATTGTCGATCAGTGCTTTGCCGAAGGTCTGGCGCTCTTTGCAGTATTCGATCGTGCTGTCGATGCAGGACTCCAGGCCCTTGATCATATTGGCCGCGCCAAACAGGCGTTCTTCCTGGAATTGCAGCATCTGCATCATGAAACCGGCGCCTTCGTGGCCGATGCGGTTGCGTTGCGGCACGCGCACGTCGTCGAAGAACACCTGGGCGGTCTCGGAGCTGTGCATGCCGAGTTTTTCCAAGGGCGGGCTGACGCTGATCCCCGGCGTGTTCATCGGCACCATGATCAGCGATTTGTTGATGTGCGGCTTGTCGTCGGAGGTGTTGGCCAGCAGGCACATGAAGTCGGCGCTCGGCGAGTTGGTGATCCACATTTTGCTGCCGTTGATCACGTAGTCGTCGCCGTTCTTGCGTGCCTGGGTTTTCAGCCCGGCCACATCGGACCCGGCGCCGGCTTCCGAGACGCCGATGCAACCGACTTGCTCGCCGCGGATGGCCGGGCGCAGGAATTCTTCGCGCAGTGCGTCGCAGCCGAAGCGGGCGAGGGCGGGGGTGCACATGTCGGTCTGTACGCCGATGGACATGGGGATGCCGCCGCAGTGGATGCTGCCGAATTCTTCGGCGGCGACGATTGAGTAGCTGTAGTCCAGGCCCATGCCGCCGAATTGTTCGGGTTTGGAGATGCCCAGTAGGCCGAGGTCGCCGGCCTTGCGGAAGAGGTCGTGGATGGGGAAGCGGCCGGCTTTTTCCCATGCGTCGACGTGGGGGTTGATCTCGCGGTCGACGAAGGCGCGGACGGTGCGGCGCAGTGCCTGGTGTTCTTGGGTGAAGATCATTTTTATTGTTCTCCCTGTGGGCGTTCTTCGGGCGTGCATGGCTCCATCTGCGGGAGCTGGTTTGCTGGCGGTCTTACAGCGGGTAGATATCCAATGGGCTCACCTCGCTCGAAATTGGGCTCACCTCGCTCCAAATGTGGGAGGGGGCTTGCCCCCGATGGCGGCCTCTGGGCCGACCATTTTTTTGGGTTGAGTACATATCCGTTTCTTTGGTAACGGCTGCTATAGGTTCCGCTCTTACAGCGGGTCACTTTTGGAAAAGAGCCCCAAAAGTAACCAAATGTATGGTCAGCCCACCTTTTGCTATCCAGTCACGATGAACGGTAAATCAGGCTTGCGCTAATGTATCCGGGCTCCTTGTGAGCGCGGTTACGCGTTCGGCCCTTGATGAGTATTCGCTCCTGCCTGTCCTTAAAAGCGCTTCAGCTTCGAAAGCTATTTTGCTTATCAGGTTCTCAGCCAGGGTATCTGCCGTTTATCGCCATCAATTACTGACGTCGCAAAAGCCGGTGGTAAAGCTGGGTCACACGGTGAAATGCCCGTTGTAGGTGCCACCTTTGGTCAGCAGCGCCCAGACAATCCTGGCCATTTTATTAGCCAGCGCACAGGCAACTTTGTTAAGAGGTTTCCGAGCCAGTAGGTTTCTGGCCCAGACTCCAAGGGCGTCGTTTCGCTTATCGATTCGATAAAGCAGGGTTTGGGCGCCCTGCATCAGCAAGGTTCTCAAATACCGATCCCCGCGCTTGCTGATACCCAGGAGCGTGGTTTGCCCTCCGGTTGAGTATTGCCGTGGCACCAGCCCCAACGAAGCCGAAAAATCTCGGGACGATTTATATATCGAAGCGTCCCCGACATCGGCCACCAGCGCGCTAGCGATGAGGGGGCCTATGCCGGGGATGCTCTGTAATCTTTTGCCAGCGTCACTCCCGTTCACCTGCTGCTTGATCTCGATATCCAGTGCTTTGATTTCGCTGGTCAATTGACGAATGTCATCAAGCATCCGACTAATAGCCTGCCGCAGGCGCAGCGGTAGATTGTGCTCTTCCATCAATGCAGGAACCCGATCCAGCGCGGCATAGCCAGCGGGAAAGATAACGCCAAACTCCAGTAAGAACCCGTGCACCTGGTTGATCACTCCAGTGCGCCGACTCACCAGTGATTTACGCAGTTTATGCACGGTCGACAACACCTGCTGATCAACCGACTTGACCTGTACAGAGCGCGTTCTGGGACGTGATGCGGCCTCACAGATAGCCTCGGCATCAATGAAGTCGTTCTTGTTGCCGGTGACGTAAGCCTTCACATGCTGCGGCGCTATCAGTTGGACCTGATGACCGAGCTTGGTGATTTCTCTGGCAAGAAACTGTGACCCGCCACAGGATTCCATGGCGACTTTGCAGGGGGGCATTTGTGCAAGTAATGGCAGCAACTGGCTTCGATTGAGCTTCTTGCGCAGTACCTGATGGCCTTGTGCGTCCTGGCCGTGTAAGTGGAAGCTGTTCTTGCCAATGTCGATGCCTAGAAGCGTTACGCTGTTCATGAGAAAACCTCCTCAGGAAAAGTGAGAACCTCAGTAGTGTAGACCTGAGGTTCTCGCCGGGCTGACCATCTCATTAGGGCTCTTGCCCCACCACTCGGCACCTCGCCTAGGCTCGGTGTGCCCGAACGCAGGCTTGAATCCGTGGGCCGCCGTCATGGGCCATCCCTGGCCCAGGACGGCTAACCCGGCGTCCTGCCGGGTTGCCCACGGATTCAAGCCTGCGTTCGGCCAGCGTGGTTTAACGGGGCGCCTAAGATCAAAATCAAAAGCAGAGCAACAGCAGAGCAAACGCAGCGTTTCGTTGTCTTGATTACTTTAGAACCGCGCTACGCCAAAGCTGTTCGGCTGCAACGCGCGCATGTCGGCTTCATGGCAGATATCCAGCAGGAATCCCAGCAATGTGCGGGTATCCCGTGGGTCGATCAGGCCGTCATCCCATAGGTTCGCACTGCCGTACAGCGCGGTGGATTGGCTGTCGAGTTTCTGTGCGGTGACCTGTTCCAGCATGTCCAGCATCTTGGGGTCGGGTACCAGGCCGTCCTTCAGTTGTTTGGCTTCGGTGACGATGCGCAGCACCTTGCCGGCCTGGGCGCCGCCCATCACGGCGGTGCGGCTGTTGGGCCAGGCGAAGATGAAGCGCGGGTCGAGGCCGCGGCCGCACATGGCGTAGTTGCCGGCGCCGTAGGAGCCGCCGACCACCACGGTGAGTTTAGGCACGCGGGCATTGGCCACCGCCTGGATCATCTTCGCGCCGTGCTTGATCACGCCTTGCTGTTCCGCCTCGGTGCCGACCATGAAGCCGGTGGTGTTGTGCAGGAACAGCAGCGGCGTGCGGCTCTGGTCGCACAGTTGGATGAATTGCGCGGCCTTGCTCGCACCCTTGGGCGTGATCGGGCCGTTATTGCCGATCACGCCGACGGCGCGGCCCTGGATGTGCAGGTGGCCGCAGACGGTATGCGCGTCGAACTCGCCCTTGAACTCGAGGACGTTCGAACCGTCGGCCAGGCGCGCGAGGATTTCGCGGACGTCGTAGGGTTTTTTCGGGTCGTCGGGGATCAGCCCGAGCAGTTCGTCGATGGGGTACAGCGGCTCGGCATACGTGCGTTTCGGGATGAGCGGCAGGCGCTCGTTCCACGGCAGCAGGCTGACGATCTCGCGCACGATGCGTACCCCGTCGGCGTCGTTTTCCGCCAGGTATTCGGCGGTGCCAGCGGTTTGCGCGTGCATCTCGGCGCCGCCCAGTGCTTCATCGGTGGCGACTTCGCCGGTCGCGGCCTTGAGCAGCGGCGGGCCGGCCAGGAACAGCTTGGCCTTGCCGCGTACCACCACCACGTAATCCGACAGCCCCGGCTGATACGCGCCGCCCGCCGTGGCCGAACCGTGGACCACGGTGATCTGTGGCAAGCCCATAGCCGACATGCGCGCCTGGTTGGCGAAGCTGCGCGCGCCTTCGACGAAAATCTCCGCCGCGTAGTTGAGGTTCGCGCCGCCGCTTTCGGCGAGGGTCACCACCGGCAGGTGGTTTTCCATGGCGATCTGTTGCAGGCGCAGGGATTTTTTCAGGCCCGTGGGGGAGAGGGTGCCACCCTTGATCGCGCTGTTATTCGCCACCACCAGCACGCGCACGCCGCTGACGTAACCGATGCCGGCGATCAACCCGCCGCCGGCGGCGCTGCCGTCCTTGTCATCATGCAGTTTGTAGCCGGCCAGGCTGGCCAGTTCCAGGAACGGTGCGCCAGGGTCCAGCAGCAGGTTGAGGCGCTCGCGCGGCAGCAATTGCCCGCGTTTGTCGAACTTGGGCTTGGCTTGCTGCGCCTTGCTCAACAGGTTCTGCTCCAACAGGCGCAGGTGCTGCAGGCTCGCCAGCAGCGCGTCGCGGTTGCGGGCGAAGTCGGGGCTGTGGGCGTCGATCAGGGTTTCGATCACCGGCATGGTTTATGACTCCCCTTTGAGGACATCCGACAGGTCGGCTTTGAAGATCGAGTCGAAGGCCACGGCAACGCTCCTTTAGGTGAGTTGATCGGCGATGTGTTGCGGCACGGCGATAGGGATCTCCAGCAACTGCTGGGCGAAGGCCTTGCCTTGCGGGTCGATGCGCAGGCTGGCGATGCCGCCACCGCCCAGGGCGTTTTCCAGCAGGAAGTTGAGGCTGTGGCTGCCGGGCAGGTACCAGCGCTCGACGCGACCGTGGATCGGATCGAGTACGTGGCGCATCCAGTCGACGACCACTTCAGGGGTCAGGGCTTCGGCAATCCACGGCAGGTATGCCGGGTCGCGGGCAATCACCCCGATATTGCTGTGGTTGCCCTTGTCGCCGGAGCGGGCCACCGCGAGTTTCACCAGCGGCACGTTGGCGTCGGCGCGGCCTTGGGGTTTGGGCGGATCGATGGCGGCCGCCAGCGTGCCCAGTACGTGGGTGGCCGGGAGGGCGCAAGGGTGACGCTCACCCTGGAAATCAATCGCCAGCTCGCAAGACGATTTATCGATCAGAAACGAAAACAGCCGAATCAACGGATACACCGTCGGCCGCCCGCCGACGATACCGGTCAGCCCCGGCGCCATGCCGGTCGCGGCCTGGGCGATTTCGCGGGCGAACAGCAGCAGCGCCGGCTTGCTCGGGTGGCGCACCGCCAGCTTCACCACCACCTCGCGGCAGTCCTGGCGTTGGGCATGGGCACCGTAGGTGGCTTCGCTGCCGAGCTGTTCGATATTCACCTCGGTGTAGGGCGCCCAGCCGCGCAGGCTGAACAGTTCCGAGGTCTTGTTGATAATCGCCTGGCTGACCCGCTCGGCCTTGGCCACCGCATCGATCCCGGCAATCAGGCAACTGGCGGTGCAGCGAAAGCCATCCGGGTAGGTGGCACTGACCTTGTAATGGTCGGTCGGCGGCAAACCCTTGGCCCCGTGCAGACGCACACTGTGTTTGCCTTGCTGCTGCAATTTGACCTGGCTGAAATCGCAGATCACATCGGGCAGCAAGTAGGCACGCGGGTCGCCGATTTCGTAGAGCAGTTGTTCGGCCACGCTCAGCTCGCTGATCAACCCGCCGCTGCCCGCGACTTTATTCACGCTGAACTGGCCGTCGGCGCTGACGTCGACGATGGGAAACCCGATGTGTTCGTAGTCTGGCACGTCGCGCCAATCGGTGAAGTTGCCGCCGGTACACTGCGCGCCGCATTCGATGATATGCCCGGCCAGGGCCGCCTGGGCGAGGCGGTCGTAGTCCTGCCACGACCAGTTGAATGCGTGTACCAACGCGGCGCTGACCACCGCGCTGTCGACCACCCGCCCGGTGATGACGATATCCGCGCCCAGCTCAAGGGCGCGGACAATGCCCGGCGCGCCGAGGTAAGCATTGGCGGACACGCACAGCGGCGGCAGCGGCGCGCCGTTGAACATGTCGGCGGTGCCGTGCAGGTGTTTGAGTTGGGGTTGCAGGTCATCGCCCAGCAGCACGGCGATTTTCAGCGGCAGTTGCGCCGCATCGCAGGCCGCTTGCAGGGCGGCGGCGCAAGCCTGGGGGTGGATGCCCCCCGCGTTGCTGATCACGCGGATGCCCTGGCGCTGGATCTCGGCCAGCAGCGGCGTCAGCACGTCGACAAAGTCCGTGGCGTAGCCGGCCTGGGGATCTTTCATCCGCGCAGCGGCGAGGATCGACATGGTGACTTCCGCCAGGTAGTCGAACACCAGGTAGTCCAGCTTGCCGCCATGCACCAACTGGGCGGCGGCGGTGCAGGTGTCGCCCCAGAAGGCGCTGGCGCAGCCGATACGAACCGTCTTGCTCATGAGAAATCCTTCCTCGAATGGCAGGTGATGAGACTACCAAGCAAGCGCTTGGTTTGTAAACTCCAGGCACAGTTTTCGGCCAAGCGCTTGCTTGGCTGGCAGTCACGGCCTAAATTGCCGCCCAAGACGTCAGTAGAAGTAGAGGAGAGCAGCATGGATGAGCAAAAAGCCCTGCGGGTGATGCGCACCATGGTCGACGGCGGCCAATTGACCGACCCCGAGAGTGCCCGGGGCAAGTTGCTGCAAACCGCGGCTCACCTGTTTCGCAACAAGGGCTTCGAACGTACCACCGTGCGCGACCTGGCCGGCGCCGTAGGCATCCAGTCCGGCAGCATCTTTCATCACTTCAAGAGCAAGGACGAGATCCTGCGTGCGGTCATGGAAGAAACCATCCACTACAACACCGCGCTGATGCGTGCTTCGCTGGAAGAAGCGAACACCGTGCGCGAACGGGTGCTGGCGCTGATTCGCTGCGAATTGCAGTCGATTATGGGCGGCAGCGGCGAAGCCATGGCGGTGCTGGTGTACGAGTGGCGTTCGCTGTCGGCCGAAGGCCAGGCCCAGGTGCTCGCCTTGCGTGATGTGTATGAGGCGATCTGGCTGCAGGTGCTGGGCGAGGCCAAGGCCGCCGGCTACATCAAGGGGGACGTGTTTATCACCCGGCGCTTCCTCACCGGCGCCTTGTCCTGGACCACCACCTGGTTCCGCGCCGAGGGCAGCCTGACCCTGGAACAGTTGGCCGAAGAGGCGTTGTTGATGGTTTTGAAGGCTGATTGAGGCGCAGGCTGTTAATTTGGCGGTGGAAAGTTGTCTCGACCGGCGAAAACGCCTAGCTTACTGCCATCAGCATGTTAAACGGTGTGTGCCTTAATGTTTTCGCCATTGCGATTGGCTGCAGGACTTACTTTATGGGCACTGGGCACGGCGGCGTGGATGCCGGCTTCGGCTGCGCAATTGGTGAGGATCGGCGCTGCGCATTTTCCACCCTACACCGTGCGCCCCGAACAGGGCGCCGACACCGGGTTGCTGCCGCAGTTGGTCGAAGCCCTGAACGCCTCGCAAGGCGATTATCAGTTCGTGCTGGTGCCGACCTCGATCCCGCGGCGCTTTCGCGATTTTGAGCAGGGCCGGGTCGACGTGGCGATTTTCGAAAACCCCGACTGGGGCTGGCAGAAAATCCCCCACACTGCGGTCGACATGGGCCTGGAAGATGCCGAAATCTTCGTCGCCCAGCGTGAGCCCGATCGCGACCAGAGTTATTTCGCCAGCCTTGGCGGCAAGCGCCTGGCGGTGTTCAGCGGTTATCACTACGCCTTCGCCCACTTCAATGCCGACCCCAAGTTCATGGCCGAGCACTTCAACGCGACGTTGACCTATTCCCATGACAGCAACCTGCTGATGGTCGCTCGCGGCCGCGCCGATATCGCCCTGGTGACCCGCTCGTACCTGAGTGATTTTCTGGTGCGCAACGCCGATATGGCTGCACAATTCCTGATCTCGCAGCGCGTCGACCAGGTGTACCACCATTACGCCTTGCTACGGCCCAAGGCGCCGATCAGCGGGCCGGCGTTTGCCGAATTACTCAAACGTTTGCGCGATGACGGCGAGTTGCTGAAGATATTCGAGCCCTACCGCATCGATGTGACCGCAGTACCCTGAGGTTGCAGGCGATCAAAATGTGCAAGGGCGCGCTTCAGATCCGCCGCGCAAACGTATCGCTGTGACTGCCCGACACCTTGCGGCAATGCACCAGCGCATCGCGAATCATGAAGTTGACCAGGGTCGGTGAGACGCCGAGTTCCTTGGCGATGTCCTTTTGCGGCACGCCGTGCAGGCGGTACATCTCGAACGCATAGCGGGTGCGCTGGGGCAGTTCCGTCAGGGCGTCGGCGATGTTCTCCAGGGTGTTGAAATTGATGTGCGAAGTTTCCGGTGACGCGCCCTGAATCACCACATTCAAGCCTTCCTCTTCGGTCCCCGAATATTTGAGCTCCAGGGCCTGTTTGCGATAGTGATCGATCGCCAGGTTGCGCACGATCTGGAACAGATAACTCAATTGGGCCTTGAACGATGAGGTGATCGTCGGCGCCGCTTGCAGCCGGAAGTAGGCGTCCTGCACGACGTCTTCGGCCCGGGAGCGGCAGCCGGTAATACGTGCTGCGATCTTCACCAGAATCAGCCGATTATCGACGAATGCCTGGAGCAGCGGTGAGTCGCACCTGCCTGTGGATACTTGTTCCGTCATGGAAATCACCTTGCCAAAAAGAGGTTAGGGGAGGGCGTCCTTGCTGAGGCCTCCTACACATCGGGCAGTAAATTATGATGAATGATAATTATTGTCAAATGGGAATTTAATCCAATAAGCGGATTGGTTGAGTGATTTGATGGTGGGGCTGGAGGGATTTTGAAGCAGCCGTCTGTCGGCAAGACCGTGGGTCAGCGGCACAACTGTCAATTCTGACAGTAGGCAAGGTGCTTGATCCAAGCGTTAGATAAACAGAGTTTCTGGCCCGCGAGGGCCGGCCCCGATGCTTATATAACGCTGGACAGGAGTCTTATTGTGGCTAAAAAACCGATCCCTAAAACTACACCTTCCGCGCAAACGGCGAGGGTTGCGTCTCCTCCGACAGCCAACGCAGCCGCTGCGGAGTTGCCCGTTGCGACAATCGAATTCGCCCAGAACAACAGTGTGCTTTATCCCCTGGAGGCGGCCCAAGGTACGACCGCGACGCTGACGCTGCCGGCCGGCAGCACACAGGTCGTTGTGCATTTCGCGATCAAAGACCAGGCCAGCCCGACATTCCCGCCGATCAATGTGGCGAGCGGCGACGTGGCCGAAATTCCCTGGCAATGGATCAGTACCTGCATCGGGCATACGGTGTTGATCTGGTACGAGGCCGTCGTCGGTGGCGTGCGCAAAGAATCGCTGGTGCTTGAGCTTGAGATTCAGCAAGTTCGCGAAGAGGATCTGCGTGAGTCAATGCCTGAGTTTGCGCATGCCAAGTTGGAGTGGAGTACGTTGTGGCTGAACATGTTCACCTTCGAGGGCGATGAAACCATCCGGATCAAAGCCTGGCCGATGATCCAGGCCGGGCAGCGTTTGTTTGTGGTGGTTGCCGGCAATCAGCATCAGGTGCCGTTCAGATTTACCTGGGCGGCCTATGACCACCTTGTGACCGAGGCGGAAGCGCATCTGGGGTTTGTGTTCGAGTTCAGTTTGTTGCGTGACTGGCTCTCACGCCTGGAAGATTACTCGTCCCTGACCTGCCATTGTGGGGTTATCTGGGACGGCACCGGGCCGGCTGCCCCGGTGTCGACTGATAACCCGTTGCCTGAAAACGCTCAGGATTTCCACCAGCGCTCGACGACGTTGCTGCGTGTTGATCCGCAGCTCGATTTGTCTGCGCCTCACCTGCGCGAGTCGGTGGAGGTGCATCCTGATGACTGGCAGGTCAATCCGATCAATACGGTCAGTGGGGGGCACGTATTCATCACCTATGAAGGTATGACCGAAGGTGATCATGTTTGTGCTCACGCTTATGGGCCGAGTTATGGGCCTGTATCCCTGGGTTGCCAGGACGTGACGGCGGAAGATTCGAGCCTGTCATTTGATTTGGCTCCCGATATCATCGCAGCCCTGTTCAATCAGACGATGACGCTGAACTACAGCGTCCAATTCAACAATAACCTGCCTCGGTTTTCTCCTGACCGTGCGATCAAAGTACTGTCGCCTCAACTGACCACCCCGAGTATCGAAGAGGCAACGGCGGGCGAAGTCGACCTCACCACGTTTGAGGGTAACGCCACGGGGCTGGTGCCGATCTGGGATTATGCCGTGCAGGGGCAATGTTGCTGGATGTGGGTGAGCGGTATGAGTGCCGACGACAGTCCTTACCAGTTCGACATCCTGAGGGATGAACCCCTGACGGCGCAGTGGCTCAGGGGTGGGGTTGATGCGTCCATCCCACGGGCAGAACTGAAAAAACTGGCGGACTGCGGCGAGTTCGTCCTGCACTTTGCCGCGAGCTTTGATGGCGTGTGCAATCGGGCGACGGCCCTCGAATTTACACCGAAGTCTTTCAAGCTTGTTCCGGAATACATGGTGTTGCTGGCGCCCACCGTCATCGAGGCGGTGGGCAGCGACTTGACCGCCTGGAACGGACGCGACGGTGTACATGTGGCGGTGGATTATGTCGGCAGCCACCCCAGCCAGAGCATCAGCGTGGACTGGACCCGACCCGACGGCAGTCGCTGGCCGTTGGCCGCCGAGCCTGGCAGCACGGCGGGCGCGGTCATCTTCTTCGTGCCGCGCGAAGCGGTGATCGAGAGCATCGGCAAAACGGTGAAGATCAATTACACCGTGACCCGCGTCTGCCAGATGCAGACCTCGGCTGATTTGAACTTGCACGTCAGCGTTCCGGTTCCGGTGCGTCTGCCGATGCCGGTTGTGCCGCAGGCTACACCTCCCGCCGTTCAAGGCGCTATGTTGGATCTGCGTAATTTCCCTGGGGATGTTGATATCACTATCGATCCGTGGTGGTTCATTCTGCTTGGGCAGAGTGGCTGGTTACAGTGTTCGGGGACCAAAACGGACGGTTCGCCATACACAATAAAAGTCATGACCCGGGAACCGATAAAAAGAGACGACTTGAACGGAGTATCGCGGATTTTGCCTCGCGTTGAATTGGAGAAGTTGCTTATAAATTCTACGTTGACTATTACTTTCAAAGTGGCGACAGATGAAGGTTCACTTGAGACTGATGCGGTGGTTTTTCCAACGTTGAGTCTTAGGGTTGGGAGAGAGTACCGGGATTTAACTGACTTCAATGATAGAGATTTTCGCGGTTGGGAAGTCGGGACAGGGGCTCCGGACCCAAGGGATATTAGCCTGGAGCCGGCGGGTAATGGCTTTGTTGTGAAAAACTACACGTATTCAACGAATAATATCGGCCCTATCTTGCAAAGGACGTTTAGGGATCTTGAAACGGGGCGTGCCTATCGTTTTTCAGTCAAGGCCCGCCGAATTAACCATAATAATCCTTGGCCGAAGTTGTCCTTGCGTCAAGATTCTGTGCAAAAAACCGGCGTCACAGAGTTGGTCGATCAGGCATGGCACACGCTCAGTTTCACTTTCGTGGCTGCCTCTGCGACTGTGTTACTGGATATTTACAGCCATGAAGCCGCTGCAGAACTGTCAGGGAATGACTACTATATGGATGATTTTTTGGTTGAGGAAGTTTAAATATCCCCAAAGTGAATACCCGCATTTTTGCGGGTATTCGTTTAATACAGGGCGATGCGTTATTCTTTGACACCCAATATTTTCACCAACTTATCCGGCGACGGCGCCCCTTGCTGTTGCTGCAACCCGCCCTTGTCATCCAGATAGAAAATCGCCGGCGTCGCCGACAACTCCAGTTCCTCCATCAACTTCATGTTGGCATCGAGCTTGGCTTCAATATTGGCAGGGATTTTGTCCAGCGCCTGTAACTTGCTGCCCTTGCCGGCGGCTTCGTGTGCTTGCAGGGCTTTTTGCGGGTCTTGGCTGGCCAGCAGGGCGGCGGATTTGCCTGGGCTGTCTTCGCGGATGATGCCGACCATGATGTGGCGCAACTGCACCTTGCCGGCCTTGACCCACGGCCGCGCCTGTTCCCAGAACATGTTGCAGTACGGGCAGTTGGGGTCGCTGAACAGGTAGACCGTGCGCGGCGCGTTGGTGTCGCCGTCCTGGATCCAGCTGCTTTTTTCCATCTTGGCCCAGACTTCCTTGGCCATCGGCGCGTACACCAGTTTTTCCAGGGGCGCGTTGCTCAGGTCATTGCCCTGGGCGTCATACAGGGTGCCGGCGAGCACGCTTTTGCCGTCGGCGCTCAGGTACAGCGCCATGCCGCGGTTCTGGTACTGCGCGGCGTAGCCGGTGAGGCCGCTGGGAGCGTCGAACTTGCCGAGGATCTTGGCGCCCTTGGCTTCGATCTGTTTGATCGGTGCCGGCCAGTCTTCGGCCTGGGCCAGGGTGGCGGCCAGCGTGAGTGGCAGCAGGGTCAGCAAGTGGCGGAGGCGAGGCATGTCGGTTTCCTTTCAGTGGCGATGTCGAAGGGTTCCATGGCGCGGGCCAGGCTGGCCTGGGACAGTTCACCGAGGTGGCTGTTGATCAGGCGTCCATCGGCTTGGTAGAACAGCGTGGTCGGCAAGGCCATGGAGCCCACGGCCTGGCCGAGGCGGCCGCTGGCGTCGAACAAGACGTTGTCCAGGGTCAGGCCCTGGGTGGCCAGGTAGGTGCTGACGCTTTGCATGCTTTCGGCCTGGTTGACGAACAGGAAGGTCACGTCGGGGCGTTGGCGTTGGGCGCGTTCCAGTACCGGCATTTCCCGGCGGCACGGCGGGCACCAGGTGGCCCACAGGTTGATCACCAGCGGGCCGCCCTGGTAGTCCGCCAGTTGCACCACCTCGCCATTCGCGTTGCGCAGGGTGATGTCCGGCAGGCGCGAGCCTTTGTCATACAGGCTCAGCGACAGGCTGGTCATGCCCCAGAACAGCAGGCCGGTGATCACCCCGGCACTCAATGGTTTGCGTAGGGCCGGGCGGCGCCAGCCGTACAGCAGCGCGCCGAGGATCAGTGCAATGACGCCGGGCCAGGCGAGAAAGCCGCCGTCGCGCAGGTCGACGATCTGCAACGGGTCGTTGCGGTAGTAACTCCAGTACATCAGCACAAAGCTGATGCGGGCTGCCAACATGCCCAGCAGGAACAGGTAGAACAGCACCGACTCCGGGTTTTCCCCGCCACGCTTGGCCACGCGCCATCCCACCAGGGTGGCGAGAATCAGCGCGCTGATCAGCAGGATGTGATTCAGCGCGATGGCGAAGGTGCCGATGGTCAGGGTCAGCATCAGCGGGCGTCCCGCGTCTGGGTCCAGCGTTGCAGGAACGTATCGGCATCGACTTCGCCGGTAATGCGCCGGGCGCGGCGTTCTTCACCGTCCGGGCCGATCCACACAAAGCTCGGTGGCCCCGGCACTTTGTAGCGGCCGAGCAGTGCGCGGCTGGCGGCGTTGTCGGCGGTGACGTCGAGGCGCAGCAGGCGCACGTCTTTCAGGGCGTCCATCACGTGGGGTTTGCCGAACACCTGTTTTTCCATGATTTTGCACGACACGCACCAGTCGGCGTAGTAATCGACCAGTACCCATTGGCCCTGGGCCTTGGCGCTGTCGAGCTGGCTTTGCAGCACGGCCGGGTCGTTGATGGTCATGAACGCCTCGTGGGCACTTGGCGCGCTGGTGGTCCGCGAGCCGCTGTAGACCTTCAGCGGTTGCCACACGTCGTCGCTGCCACCCGCCGCACCGACCAGCAGCAGGCCGCCCCACAACCCGAGCACCACGGAAACGGCGCCGGACAGCATGGCGACACGCCCGAAATCCTGGGCCAGGCGCCAGCCGCAATAGGCCATGGCCATGGCCAGCGCGCCCCACAGGCCGAGCCACAGGTTTTCCCCGACCACCGGGCGAATCATCAGCACGGCGGTGGCCAGGAACAGGAAGCCGAACACGCCCTTGAGCACATTCATCCAGGTGCCCGGCTTGGGCAGGAAGCGGTTGCCCACGGTCACCAGCAGCAACAGCGGAATGCCGATGCCGATGCCCATGGCGAACAGGATCAGCCCGCCGTGCAGGGCGTTGCCGCTCTGGGCGATATAGAGCAGGGCGCCGGCCAGGGGCGCGGTCATGCAGGGGCCGACCAACAGGCCGGACAGCGCGCCAAGTACCCCGGCGCCGATCAGGCTGCCGCCACGCTGGTTGCGGCTGACGTTGTCCAGACGATCACGCACGGCCACCGGCAGTTGCAGTTCAAAGAAGCCGAACATCGGCAGGGCCAGGATTACAAACAAGGCGGCGAAGCTGCCGAGTATCCACGGGGTTTGCAGCAGCGCCGCCAGGTTGCTGCCGAGCGACGCGGCCAGTACGCCCAGCGCGGCATACACCAGCGCCATGCACACCACGTAGCTGCCGGCCAACGCAAAACCGCGACGCGGGCTGGCCCCGCTGCCGACCACCAGGCCGGCGAGGATCGGCAACATCGGCAACGAACACGGGGCAAACGCCAGCAACAGGCCCAGGCCGAAGAACACCAGCAGGCTCCACCCCAGGCTGCGCTGCTGCAGGCCGCTGGCCAGGCTCTGGTCCTGGGCTTGTGCGGTGGCGGCGACGGCCGGGTTGCCGCCCAGGTCCACGGTCATCGACTGTGGCGGGTAACACAGGCCGGCATCGGCACAGCCCTGCCAGCCCAGCTTGACCTGGCCGGTCGTCCCCGCCGGAATCTTCACTTCGAGGCCTTGGCGGTACACTTGCTGCTCGCCGAAGAACTCATCGCTATGGGCTTCACCCTCGGGCAGCGCGGGTTTTTCGGCGAGGCCGTCGAACTTCATGCGCTGCTGGTACAGGTAATAACCATCGGCTATCTGCCAAAATAGCTGGGTTTCGCCGGACTCCAGGCGTTCGGAGGTAAAGGTGAAGGCCTTGGCTACCGGGAGGAAATCGGGTTTGGTCTCGAACGGGTTACCCGGCACGGCCTGGGCGAATCCCGCGAACAACATCAGCAGTAGGGTAAATAGATGCCGCATGGTCAAGCCTTAGTTCGATGCAAGTGAGGCACACAATGTGTGGCGTTGATTAACCGATGATTAACCGGACGCTATTCTAGAGTGTAGGGAATATCTGATGTTGCGAACTTTGGCGGCATAATGCGCGCTTAATCGATCTGTCTTCTAATCACCCCCATCTTTCATGAAGGGTTCAGCATGCACGTACTGGTCTGTGAAGACGACGAACTGATCGCCAGCGGCATCGTGGCCGGCCTCGGCGCCCAGGGCTTTACCGTCGAGCGCGTCGCCAGCGCCGCCGCCGCACGGGCGATGCTCAAGGCTGCCGAATTCGACATCATGGTGCTCGACCTCGGGCTGCCCGACGAAGACGGCCTCAAGTTGCTGCAACAGCAGCGCAGCCAGGGCCTGGAAATTCCGGTGCTGATCCTCACCGCACGGGATTCGGTGACCAACCGCGTCGACGGCCTGCAAGCCGGTGCCGACGATTACCTGCTCAAACCCTTCGACTTGCGCGAGCTCGCCGCGCGCCTGCAAACCTTGCTGCGCCGCGTGGCCGGGCGCAGCGTCAACCTGATCGAGCACGGCCGCCTCAGTTACGACCCGAGCAGCCGCGAAACCCTGCTGGCCGGGCAGCCCGTGGACCTTTCCCGCCGCGAACAAGCGCTGTTGCAGGCGCTGCTGCACAACAAGGGCCGCGTGCTCTCCAGCGAACAGCTCAAAGACAGCGTCTACGGCTTCAACGACGAACTGGAAAGCAACGCCCTCAACGTGCATATCCACCATTTGCGGCGCAAATTGGGCAACGGCATCGTCGAAACAGTACGTGGCCTGGGTTACCGCCTGGGCCCGGCGGATGGTGGAGATAGCACCCCGTGATGAGCCTGCGCCTGCGCCTGACCTTCAAGCTCGGCGCCGCTTTTGTGTTGATCTGGGCGCTGGCGGCGGCCTGGATGCTCAACGATCTGCGTAACCAGATGATGTTCTCCCTCGACCAGCGCCTGGTTGCGTCGGCGCGCATGGTCGCCGGTTTGATGGAGCAGATGCCGGGCCTGGCGAGCAGCGCCGAGGGCAAACACTTCAGCGCCGAGCAACTGAACGTGCCGGGCGGCATGGCCTGTCAGGTCAGTTCCTTGCGCGGCGAAGTGTTGGCGCGCAGCCACACCACGCCGGACCAGGGGCTGGAATCCCATCGCAGCGGTTTTCGCGACCAGATCATTGACGGCGCGGCGTGGCGCAGCTTCACCCTGGCCCGTGGCGATCTGTTCATTACCACCGCCGACCGCCAGGTCGAGCGTGAGGCGTTGAACCTGTCGATCCTGCTGGCGGCCTCGGTGCCGGTCGGTGTGGCGTTGTTGGGCTGCCTGTGCCTGCTGTGGCTGGGGATCGGTCAAAGCCTGCAGCCGCTCAATCGCATGCGTGACGCCTTGATGCGACGCAGTGCCGATTCCCTCGAACCGTTGCAGATCCACCCGCTGCCCAGCGAGTTGAAACCGCTGCTCGACACTCAGAACCAACTGTTGCAGCGCATCGCCAAGACCATCGAACGCGAACGGCGCCTCACCGGCGACGCCGCCCACGAACTGCGCAGTCCGCTGACCGCGATCAAGACCCACCTGCAAGTGGCGCGCATGACCGAAGGCGCGGCCCGCGATCAGTCCCTGGCCCATGCCGAGGAGGGGGCCGACCGCCTGCATCGCACCCTCGAGCAATTGCTCTTGCTGGCGCGGGTGGAGGGCAGCCTGTCGTTCGATGACGGCTTGCAGTCCAGCGCCGAGCAAGTCGCGCGGTTGGCGATCCAGGACGCCAACGCCGGCGACAACCAGCGCATCGACCTGATCCTGCCGGAAAACCTCAGCGACACCCCGGTGGAAATGCCAGTGGGCCTGGCCGTCGCCGCCCTGCGCAACCTGCTGGACAACGCCTTGCGCCACACCCCGGCCGATACCCGGGTGGAGCTCAGTGTGTTGATGGCCGGCGATCAGGTGGTGTTCCGCGTGCGTGACCATGGTCAACAGATCGCCAGCGAAGACCTGCAGTACCTGACCCAGCGCTTCTGGCGCAACGGCAACAGCGAGGGTTGTGGCCTGGGCCTGGCGATTGTGCAGGCGATTGTCCAGCGCTGCTCCTGCTCGTTGACGTTCGATAGCCAGCCGGATGGCCTGCGGGTCGATTTGGGTATGCCGCTGCGGCGCTGATCAGCGTTCTTTCGCGTGCCAAATAGTTACCGCCCGCCTGACGTTCAACCCTTCAGGATGGCGGTCATTGTTTTGCGCTTGAACGGGCCGAATGACTCGGCCTGTACCGAAAAGGACGATTCTTATGTTGGTCATCGATACCAGTTTCCCCGCCAAGGACTTCAACGAACGCAACGGCGAGCCCGTGGCGCAAGTGGTCCTGCATTACACCGCCGCGCCGTTTATGTCATCCCTGCACACCCTGACGCGACACGGTGTCAGTGCGCACTATCTGCTGCCTGATCCGGCTGAGCCCGGCTACCGCGCCGCCGGTTATGACGAGTTGCGCGTGTTCCGCCTGGTGGATGAGGCGCAGCGCGCCTGGCATGCCGGGGTGAGCCACTGGGGCGGGCGGGACAACCTCAATAGTCGCGCGATCGGCATCGAGATCGTCAACCAGGCGCGCGATGAGGACGGCGTGTTTACTTTTCCTGCGTACCCTCGGGAGCAGGTGGATGTATTGATCGAATTGCTGCGCGACATCCTTGCGCGTTACCCGCACATCGGCCCGAGCGAGATCCTCGGGCATTCGGATGTGGCGTATTGGCGCAAGAGTGATCCGGGGCCACGCTTGCCTTGGCGTTGCCTGTTCGAGGCGGGCGTAGGGGCCTGGTTCGATGAGGCGACGCGGGCGATGTACCAGCGCCGATTTTGTGTCGGGTTACCGCCCGAGGTGGAAGTGGAACGCGCCTTTCAGCGCTACGGGTATAAACCGGCGCAGAATCGCCAGGCGTTCGAGCTGCGGACCCGCGCGTTTCAAATGCACTTTCGGGCCAGGGATTATTGTGGGTGCCTGGATGCCGAGACGTGTGCGATTTTGTATGCGCTGAACGACAAGTACCGGGGGCTTTGACGTCAAGCGTTGCCTCATTTGGCGCTTCATCCATCCGTAACCTGCTCAACGACCCGGAAGACGGCGTGTTGTTGCCTGCGGCGGTGATTGTCGAAGGATCAGGTCGCCGAGATTTTCGGGCGTGCCTTGGCGGCAGCGGTCGCCGGCCTCTAATTTTTCGCCAGCCTGGTACGTTTCTATAGATATCAGCGCTGCGCGTGGTGCGCAGCCAGCCTTTGAACGATGGAGAACAGCAATGACCTCAGCATTTGACCGCGACGACATCCTGTTTCAGGTAGTGGTCAACCATGAAGAACAGTATTCCATCTGGCCCGACTACAAGGCCGTGCCGGAAGGCTGGCGTAACGCGGGCAAGAGCGGCCTGAAGCAAGAGTGCCTGGACTACATCGAAGAAGTCTGGACCGATATGCGTCCGTTGAGCCTGCGCCAGAAAATGGACGGCGCCGCGCTGGCCTGAGCCCACCCCACTGAAATCAGCGAATCTCCAATGTGGGGGCTAGGCAGCACCCACATCGCGCCTGAAGGCTCAGGCGTTCTTCTCTTTCTCCAGCCCGCCCGAAGCGCCGGTCACCACCTGCACACTCAGGCGCGGTGTGGCCAGGTCCAGCCCGGCCTCGTCCAGATGGCGTTTGAGCGACAGGTTGAACGCCCGCGATACTTCCCATTGCTTGATCGGCGCAGTCTTGAAGCGCGCCCGCAGAATCGCGCTGCCCGACTCGAAACTTTCCACGCCCTGAATCTCCAGCGGTGACCAGATATTGCGGCGTTGCAGCGGGTCGTTGCGCATCTGCTGGCCGACGTCGCGCATCAACTTGATCGCATCGTCGATGTCCATGTTGTAGGGGATCGCCACCCGAAAGATCGCGTAGCCGAACTCACGGGAGTAGTTCTTGATGCTCTTGATCTCGCTGAACGGGATGGTATGCACGATGCCGTCGATGTCGCGCAGGCGCACGGTACGGATGGTCAGGCCTTCGACTGTGCCGAGGTGGCCGCCGACGTCCACGTAGTCATCGATGGCCAGGGAGTCTTCGATGATGATGAACAGGCCGGTGATCAAGTCCGCCACCAGCGACTGCGCGCCAAAGCCGATGGCCAGACCGATCACACCGGCACCGGCCAGCAGCGGCGTGACGTTCATGCCCATGTTGGCCAGGGCGACGATGGCCGCGATGATGAAGATGGTCACGAACAGCACGTTGCGGATCAGCGGCATCATGGTCTGCGCGCGCGCGTTGGCCAGGCCTTTGCGCGAGCGGGTGAGGGCGTGGTGGATCGCGGTGTCGCTGAGAATCCAGATCAGCCAGGCAAACAGCAGCGTGCCGCCGAGGCCGAACAGCTTGACGCTGATTTCATGGCCGTCACCTTCGGTGAAGCGGATCAACGACCAGCCCCAGACCCTTAGCCCCAGCTCGATAAACGTCAGCCACACCACCAGGTGGGCGAGGGTGTAGAGGAAGCTCTTCAGGCGTTCGGAGTACAGCGCATGGCGCTTGTGCCCGCGTTGCGGCTTGAGGGCATGGCGGCGTACCAGGCCGTTGATCACCATGCACAGCACCAGCAACACCGTGCATAGCAATGACTGACGCAAGGCGTTGCTGGTGTCGCCGGCGGAGACGAAGGTGGCGAACAGCGAGATGCAGACCAACAGCAGGGCTGGGATGTACCAGAAGGTGCCGATGATTTCGATCGCATCGCTGAGGGCGCGGCGGGTCAGGCGACGGGACAGCGGCTGGTTGCGGATCAGGTGCGCAATCGGCCGGCGAAAGCGCAGGATAAACACACCGGTGGACAGCGCGGCCATCACATTGGCGACAGTTGCCGCCGTGTGCGCCAGGTGCTGGCCCAGCGCGACGACCAGCCTGGGGTCACCCAAGGCTTCGCCAAAGGCGGCAAAACTGCCGATCAACCACAACGGCCGGAACGCCTGGCGCCGCAGGATATACAACGCGCGACGGCGATGCGGGCCGTCCAGCACGGAGAATGCGATCACGCAGATTGCCGAGAAACAGGTGCCGACCACCAGCGCATATGCCAGCACCATCGCCAGGGATTTGCCCAGGGACGAGGGCAGCGCGTAACTCAGGTACACGGTGATCACCAGTGCGATCAGCCACGGCCCCAGTTTGCGTAGGGCGAAGCGCAGCATGTCCCAGGTGCGCGGGTGTTGCGGCAGTTCTTCGGGCAGGCCGAAGCGCTCGCGCACACGGTGGCTGAGCCAGATCAGCGCGGCGGCCAGCAGGCTCCACACGGCGAGGATCAGGGCAAAACCGAAGATGATCGGCAGCCATTCGCTGGCCGGCAGCATCAAGGCCTTGAGTTCATCCGTGGCCATGTCCACTTCATCGGACCAGCGTCCCAGCGGGCTGTCGACACCGGAGAATTGCTGCTCAAGGCCAGACAGCGTGCTGCCGATCAGCCCGAGCACGCCTTGTTCGGCGGCCGGCTGGGCCTTTTGCGTGGCCTGGCGCAGCTTTTTCAGGTCGCTCAGCAGTTGGGTGCGCTGCTGGTCGTTTTCCAGGGTCTTGATCACCTCGTCCAGCGACTGCCCCAGCGGCAACTCGGCCTGGGGTTGCGGCTTGCTGGTGCCACCCAGCAGCCCGGGCAAGCCAACGGCCTGGGCCGGAGCGAGCGGGAGCAGGGTGAGCAGGGCGATCAGCAAGCAGCGGGGCAGGGCAAACAGACGGGAAAGCACGAGGCGGTCAACCTTGAAAACGACGAATTGACCGAGTGTACGAGGCCCCTATGCCCAATGCGAGGGCATTTGTTATTCAGCGAGTTTAGCGAGGATCTTGTAAACCACGGTGCCCAGGATCAACAGCATGCCGACCCACATGCCAAACACACCGAGCGGCTTGTCACGAAAATTGAAACCGACCGCGAGCATGGTCATGCCGATCAGGATAGGGATGAGCATGGTGTGGAAGGAGGACATGGTGATCATGAGGCGATGGCCTTCTCAGAGTGGGAATATTGACAAGTCTAGGTGGGATTGCGGGAAATGCAGGTGATATAGATCAGGTGTACGCGAAGCCAAATGTGGGAGGGGGCGGTGCGACGATTCGACTTGCCCCTCCCACATGGTTAACTGCTTTCAGCCTTTGGCTCAGGGCAGATCGCGGCTTGCGTAGAACGCGCCGAGCACTTTCACCAGATGCGCCAGGTCATGGCTGCCGCACAGCTCGCGAATGGAGTGCATGGCGAACGTCGGCAAGCCGATGTCGACGGTGCGCACGCCCAGGTGGCTGGCGGTGATCGGGCCGATGGTCGAGCCGCAGCCCATGTCGCTGCGCACCACAAAACTCTGCACTGGCACTTCCTCGGCCATGCACAGGTGGCGGAAGAAACCGGCGGTTTCGCTGTTGGTGGCGTAGCGCTGGTTGCTGTTGACCTTGATCACCGGCCCGGCATTGAGTTTCGGGCCGTGGTTGGCGTCATGCTTGTCGGCATAGTTCGGGTGGATGCCGTGGGCATTGTCGGCCGATACCAGCAGCGATTTCTGAATGGTGCGTACAAACTCGTCACCTTCGGGCAACAGGCGCCGCAGGGTCTGCTCCAGCATCGGGCCGTCGGCACCGCAGGCCGAGCAGGAGCCGACTTCTTCGTGGTCGTTGCACACCAGCACGCAGGTTTCATCGGTCTCGCTGGTGAGCAAGGCTTGCAGGCCGGCGTAGCACGACAGCAGGTTGTCCAGGCGGGCGCCGGCGATGAAGTCGCCATTGAGGCCGATCACGGCGGCGCTTTGGGTGTCGTAGAAGCTCAGCTCGTAGTCGAGCACCACGTCGGCGTTCAGCCCGTGCTCGCGGGCCAACTGCTCGGTGAGCACGGCGCGGAAGTCCACGCGCTCGTCACCGGCAAACTGCGCGAGGATCGGTGGCAGTTCGGTCTGGGCATTGATTGCCCAGCCCTGGTTGGCTTCACGGTTCAGGTGGATGGCCAGGTTGGGGATGATGGCAATCGGCAGTTTGAAGTCGATCAGTTGGCTTTCGACCTTGCCGTCGCGGCGGAAGGTCACGCGGCCGGCCAGGGACAGGTCGCGGTCGAACCACGGTGCTAGCAATGCGCCGCCATAGACTTCGACGCCCAACTGCCAGAAGCCCTGGCGTTGCAGCTCGGGCTGGGGCTTGACCCGCAGGCACGGGCTGTCGGTGTGGGCGCCGACCAGGCGGATGCCGCCCTGCAGCGGCGAGTGGCGGCCGAGCTTGAAGGCGATGATCGCGGAGTCGTTGCGGGTCACGTAATAGCGACCGTTGGCCTCGGTGGTCCAAGTGTCGCGCTCGTCGAGACGCTGGTAACCGGCCGCTTCGAGACGCTGGGCCAGGGCAGCCGTGGCATGAAAGGGAGTAGGGGAGGCCTTGAGGAAGTCGATCAGGCCTTGATTCAACGCTTCGCGCATAAATAGCTCCAGACAGCAATGCGCGGAGTTTACCGTTCGATGGCGAGAAGTGCACAGCACAAATGTGGGCGGGGGCTTGCCCCCGATGGCGGAGTGTCAGTCACTGCATTTGTTCACTGACCCACTGCAATCCCCTCCCAGATTTGACGGTGTTTACAGCTTTAGAAGGGGGCCGGGCACTCGAAGCGCAGCCGCTCGCCGCTTTGCGGGTGAGTGAAGCTCAGCATGCTCGCGTGCAGGCACAGGCGCGGCCAGGCGGCCAGGGCTTGTTCATGGGCATACAAGCCATCACCGAGCAGCGGGTGGCCGATAGACAACATATGCACGCGCAACTGGTGCGAGCGCCCGGTGATTGGCGTCAGCTCGACGCGGCACCAGTCACCGCAACGTTCCAGCACCTTCCAGAAGGTCAGCGCGTGCTTGCCGAACTCGTGGTCGACCACATGGCGTGGCTTGGTCGGCGGATCGTAGCGCAGGGGCAGATCGATGCTGCCGCTGTCCAGTTCCGGTTGACCCCAAGCCAGGGCGGTGTAGGCCTTTTCGGTTTCGCGGTCATGAAACTGGCGGGACAGTTCGCGATGGGTGTCGGCGTCCCGCGCGAGCAGGATGATCCCTGAGGTTTCCCAATCCAGTCGATGGACGATTCTGGCCTCTGGGTAGCCGTTTTCCTGCAGGCGAGTGATCAGGCAGTCCTTGTTGTCGTCGGCGCGGCCAGGCACCGAGAGCAGCAAAGTCGGCTTGTTCACCACCAGGACAGCGTCGTCCTGGTAGAGGATATGGATGTTGGACAACGGCATTAAACAGCCTCGTAACAAACGCCAACGGCGGCTCGACCACCCGGCTCCCGCAAAGGGATCAAGGTGACGGAGCCGCCGTGGCGACCGCCCGTTCGATCAACGATCAGGCAGGGTGATATTGAGTTCCAGAATCGAGCAACTGCCGTCGTTTTCCAGGGCGACATGCACGTCGTCGTTGCCGATATTGACGTACTTGCGGATCACCTCGACCAGTTCCTTCTGCAAGGCTGGCAGGTAGTCCGGCGTGCTGCGTTGGCCGCGTTCGTGCGCCACGATGATCTGTAGACGCTCTTTCGCTACCGACGCGGTACTTGGCTTTTTGTTTGCGCGAAAGAAGTCGAGAAATTTCATTATTTAGTTGCCTCCAAAGATACGCTCGAAGAATCCCTTCTTCTGTACATCGAGGAAGCGATGTTCCACGGTTTTGCCCAGCAAGCGATCGACGGCATCGCTGTACGCCTGGCCGGCGTCGCTCTGGTCGTCGAGAATCACCGGTACGCCTTGGTTGGAGGCTTTCAGTACGGCTTGCGATTCTGGAATCACGCCCAGTAGGGTCACGGCCAGGATGTCCTTGACGTCTTCAACGCCGAGCATTTCGCCTTTGCTGACGCGCTCCGGGTTGTAGCGGGTCAGCAGCAAGTGCTCCTTGATCGGCTCCTGGCCGTCTTCGGCGCGCTTGGACTTGCTGGCCAGCAGGCCGAGCATGCGGTCCGAGTCACGTACCGAGGAGACTTCCGGGTTGGTTACCACGATGGCTTCATCGGCGAAGTACATCGCCAGGTGAGCACCGGTTTCGATACCGGCCGGGGAGTCGCACACCACGTATTCGAAGGTTTCCTTCAGTTCAGCGAGGACTTTGCCCACGCCTTCCTTGGTCAACGCTTCTTTGTCGCGGGTCTGGCTGGCGGCCAGTACGTACAGGTTCTCAAGGCGCTTGTCCTTGATCAGGGCCTGTTGCAGGTTGGCTTCGCCGTTGACCACGTTGACGAAGTCATACACCACGCGGCGTTCGCAGCCCATGATCAGGTCGAGGTTACGCAAACCGACGTCGAAGTCGACGATGACTGTCTTGTGGCCGCGCAGAGCGAGGCCGGTACCGATAGCGGCGCTGGTGGTGGTCTTACCCACACCACCCTTGCCGGATGTAACCACGAGAATCTTGGCCAAGGTGTTTCACCCCTAAGGAAAAAGGACTTTCAGTCCCTGAAAAACATCTCTTGGAACTCGCTGCAGGCGGACAGCCTTTGTAGGGAAAAGATGTGGTTTCCGCAGGGAAACGCCAACTTCAAATGAGTCCTACGCAAGTCTTGCCGGTTTCGCTGTGCTATCAGAGTCTAGAGATGCTTGGAAAATGCGGCAGTATCCGTTAAAGACGGATGATGTTCAACACATCACCCGACAGGCTGACTTGTACTGCTGCGCCCCACAGCGGGTCACGGCGCAAGTCTTCTGAAACCTTGTACTGGCCCGCGATCGACACCAGCTCAGCGGTCAATTGCTGGCAAAAAATACGCGCCTTGGTATCACCCTTGATGCCGGCGAGGGCACGCCCGCGCATGGGGCCGTATACATGGATGTTGCCATCGGCCAGAAGTTCCGCGCCCGGACTGACCGACGCGATCACCACCAGGTCGCCGCCCTGGGCGTAAATCTGCTGCCCGCCGCGCACGGGGGAGGTGATGATCTTGGTCGGTTTGACCGTAGGCTCCGGTGGTTTTTCCGGTTTTTTCTTCACTTCACCGGCCAACGGATCGAGCGGACGCTCGCGGGCACCCGACGGTGGCAGTACTGGCAGTTCAATTGCGATGGCTGCGGCAATGTCTTCGATACGGTTGGCACGAATCGCCAGGGTGCGCAGGCCATGGGAGCGGCAAACGCGCATCAGGCCCGGCAGGTCGATCGTGCCTTCGCCGGCTGGCAGTTTGTCGAGGGCCAGCACCAGTGGGGCATTGTTGAAAAAATTCGGCGCCAGGGCGACCTTGGCGGCGAGCTGGCGATCCAGTGCGTCGAGGTCATTGCGGGCCAATTCCAGCACGGTAATGGCGAGCATGCTGCCTTTCAGCTGGAACACGGGATCTTGGTCTAGCGGTTCGGTTTGGCTCATGGTCGGCAAAAGCGGCTTGTCACGAAAAGTGTCGAGACTTATAACGAGAACAACCACTGGCCGCAAGCCGAGTCGAACCGTTGTAGAATGCGCGGCCCATGTCTTTACCGGAATCTGTAATGGATCGCCCGCGTTTTCGAGCTGTATTTTTTCATCCGCGATTTTGGCTGTTATGGCTGGGACTCGGCCTGCTGTGGCTGGTCACTCAATTGCCGTACCGTGCGCTGCTGACCATTGGTCGCCTGCTGGGTGCCGGCATGTACCGCGTGGCCGGCGAACGGCGCCGCATCGCCGCACGCAACCTGGAGCTGTGCTTCCCGGAAAAGTCCGCACAAGCGCGTAAACACTTGCTCAAGGAAAACTTCGCCTCCACCGGCATCGCCTTCTTTGAAATGGCCATGAGTTGGTGGTGGTCGCGCCAGCGTCTGGCGCGGCTGGCCCACGTCGAAGGCCTGGAGCACCTCAAGCAGGCCCAGTTGGACGGCAAGGGCGTGATCCTCATGGCCCTGCATTTCACCACCCTGGAAATCGGCGCGGCCCTGCTCGGGCAAAAGCACACCATCGACGGCATGTACCGCGAGCACGGCAACCCGCTGTTCGACTTTATCCAGCGCCGTGGCCGCGAGCGCCACAACCTCGACTCCCTGGCCGTGGAGCGTGAAGACGTGCGTGGCATGCTCAAGCTGCTGCGCGCCGGCCGGGCCATCTGGTACGCACCGGACCAGGACTACGGCGCCAAGCAAAGTATCTTCGTGCCGCTGTTCGGCATCCAGGCCGCCACCGTGCCCGCCACCAGCAAGTTTGCCCGCCTGGGCAAGGCGCTGGTGGTGCCGTTTACCCAGGAACGCCTGGCCGACGGCAGCGGTTATCGCCTGGTGATCCACCCACCGTTGACGGATTTTCCCGGCGAGAGCGATGAGATCGATTGCCTGCGGATCAACCAGTGGGTCGAAACCTCGGTGCGCGAATGCCCCGAGCAATACCTGTGGACCCATCGCCGCTTCAAGAGCCGGCCGCCGGGCGAGCCCAAACTGTACGAAAAACGCCGTCGATAAGACCTGCTTTTCCCCCCATGGAGTAATGCGATGCGCCAAGCTGAACCGGTCACAGGCTTGATTCTTTCCGGCGGCGGGGCGCGAGCGGCGTATCAGGTGGGGGTACTGGCGGCGATTGCCGAGTTGCTGCCGCCGGGCGCGGCCAATCCGTTTCCGGTGATCGTCGGTACATCGGCCGGCGCGATCAACGCGGTGAGCCTGGCCAGCGGCGCCATGGACTTCACTGCGGCGATCGAGCGTCTGACGGCGTTCTGGCAGGGGTTTCGCAGCCATCTGGTGCTGCGCAGCGACTGGCCGGGGGTGATTCACCAGGCCGGTCGCTTCTGTTTCCACAGCCTGCTCGGCCTGGGCGCCCAGGTGCCGGTGGCGCTGCTCAACAGCTCGCCGCTGCGCGATTTGTTGCACGACAAACTGCACCTGGACGGCATTGACGAAGCCATCCGCGACAAACACCTGAAGGCGGTAGCGGTCACGGCCTTCGGTTACGAATCCGGGCAAGCGGTGACGTTCTACCAGGGCGGCGGCACCATCGATGCCTGGTTGCGCCATCGGCGTATCGGTGTGCCCACCCAACTCACGGTTGAACACCTGTTGGCCAGTTCGGCGATTCCCTTGCTGTTTGCCCCGGTCAAACTCAAACATGAGTATTTCGGCGATGGCGCCGTGCGGCAATCGGCGCCTATCAGCCCGGCCTTGCACCTGGGCGCCAACCGCGTGCTGGTGGTGGGCGTCAGCGGCAACCCGCGCGGCGTCGAGCATGAACACTCGTTGCAGCGTGCCTACACTGGCCAGCAGCCGACCTTGGCGCAGATCGGTGGGCACATGCTTAACAGCACGTTCATTGACAGCCTGGAAAGTGATATCGAATTGCTGGAGCGCTTGAACCAGTTCAGCCATTTCCAACCGATCGACAGCGCGGCCCAGGGCCTGGCGCCGGTGGACGTGCTGGTGATTGCGCCGAGTCAGCCGATCGATGAAATTGCGGCGCGGCATCGGCAGGAATTGCCGGCGGCGTTGCGTCTGTTCCTGCGGGGGCCGGGTGCGACCAAGACCAGCGGGGCGGGGGTGCTCAGTTATTTGCTGTTCGAGGCGGGGTATTGCAGCGAATTGATCGAGTTGGGGCGCAGTGATGCCCTGGCCAAGCGCGAGGAAATAACGCGGTTCCTGGGCCTGTTGCCGATCTGAAGGTGGGAGGAGGCAAGCCCCCCTCCCACATGAATCGGCGGTGTTCAATCAGAAGTGGTACTTGACCAGGAAGCTCGCCGTATCCTGAGTGGTCTTGAACGCGCCGGAATCTTCGATCCCGTATTTGTTCTTCCAGTAGTCGTATTCAAAACCGACATACAGTTGTTTCTCGCCCCAGTTCATCGCCTTGCCCAGGTCATATTTGACCTGCGGGTTGAAGTGCAGGTTGGCGTGATAAGTGCCACGGGCGTTCTTGTCGTTGTCCACCACCCAATCCATATAGCCGTCGATGAGGATGTTGGAGTTGCCCACCGGGAGGGTGTACGACCACACCGGGGTGATCTGCCATACGCCGTCGCCTGCGCGATTGCCTTCGGTCTGGCGCTGATAGAAGTTCAACTGGAAGTAGTCGAAACCGGGGATGTTCAGGTCGAAGCCCGGGCCCACCAGGTACGATTCGTTATCGCCTTCACCGAACTCATAAGTGAACGCCAGCAATACATCTTTGATCGGGCCGAAGGACAAGTCTTTGTCGAAAATCTTGCCGAACGACAGGCGTGGAGTGAACTCGCCGTAGTAAGTACTGGGGCCGACGTTGCCGTCTTCCTTACCGTTGTAAAAGATGCGGTCGAGGAAGAAGAAGTTGTCGCCGTACTTCCACGCATCGGCGTGTTCAAACGTGACGGTCTGTTGGATCTGCGGGTTGACGGTAAAGTTTTTGCCCCACAGGTACGTCAGGCTGTTGTTCTGCCACTGCAATAGGTCACCGGCCACAGCTTGGCCACCAGCCAGCAGGGTTCCTGCCAGCATCAGGCCTTTGAACATAGGTTTCATTCGGTTGCTCCCGAGTTAAAGTTTTATGGTTTTTCTTCTATGTCGGCGCTCTGGTGTGGCGCCTTTTGGTTCGCTGAAAAAATCGTCTGTTCGGTCAGCTTTGATGCTTTAGCAAGAGCTGCGCCAAGGTGCTAAAAAACCCAAAAAAATGTCGTCGACGGCAACGGATGCAGTCGAGCTCAGGGGACTTTTGCGCACTTGGGCCGCAGACCGCAGGCCGGGATAAGTTGGCCTTATAGTCAGCTTTTATATTCGCTGTTTTTTTTGAGTCGATTCGAGCGGGCGCGGAGAATACTGGCTCCAAAGCCTTGGCTCAAGTGCGCTGTTAGAGCGCGTGCGGGGCGAGAATGGGGCACGGCGTGTGGCTGTTCCCCGTTGGATGGCATGCATGTTGGGGTTCCTGTTCTTTATTGTTTTTCTGGAACGAAGGAATCAATGCGTGTGGACGACGGCGGGTGGTTCAGAGCCGCGAGGATGTTGAACAGCACATTCAGCGACAACGCAGGCCGGATGTGGGAGGGAGCAAGCCCCCGCCCACAGGTTAGTCCTGCGCTAATCCGTTAATTTGTGCGCGCCCCCTGATTGATCCAGGTGCCGATCAGATCGCGTTCCTGCTGGGTCATCTGGGTGATGTTGCCCAGTGGCATGATCTGGCTCGCCACGGCCTGCGCCTGAATACGCGCAGCCTGCTGCTGGATCTGCGTCGGTGTGTCGAACATCACGCCCGCCGGTGCAGTGCTGAACAGCGGGCTGCTGGGCCTGGCCGAATGGCAGACGGCGCAGCGTGCCTGGATCACACCATGCACCTTGTCGAAATCAATCGTCGCCTGGGCGGGCGCGGCTGCAGCAGCGGGGGCGGCGGGCGCAGCGGGTTTCAGGCCACCGCCCAGCGCGGTTTCCGGCAACGGTTGGTACTCGATGGCTGCCGGTGTCTTGGCCACGTCCGTGACCGGCTTGGGCCCGGTGACATACGCCAGGCAAATCATCGCCAACGCGCCCACCGGCAAGGTCCAGGCATATTTCTGGCTGTTGTGCCGGGTGTTGAAGTAATGCCGCACCAACACCGCCGCCACGGCAATCCCCGCCAGGATCAGCCAGTTGTACTGGCTGCCGTAAGTGCTCGGGAAGTGGTTGCTGATCATGATGAACAGCACCGGCAAGGTGAAGTAGTTGTTGTGTCGTGAGCGCAGCAAGCCCTTGGCCGGCAAGGCCGGGTCCGGCGTGCGGTTCTGCGCGATTGCCGCCACCAGCGCGCGTTGCGCCGGCATGATGATGCGGAACACGTTGCCGACCATGATGGTGCCGATGATCGCCCCCACATGCAGGTACGCGCCGCGGCCGCTGAACACTTTGCTGAAGCCATACGCCGCCGCGATCAATAGCACGAACAAGGTCAGGCCGAGCAGCGCCGGGCGTTTGCCCAGGGCCGAGTCGCAGAGAAACGAGTAGATGAACCAGCCAGCGAGCAGTGAGCCGATGCCCAACAACACGCCTTCGGTGCCGCTCAGGCTGCTGCCAGGGGCGAGCAGGTACAGCGTAGGGTTGAGGTAGAACACCACGCACAGCAGCGCGACGCCCGACATCCAGGTGAAATAGGCTTCCCATTTGAACCAGTGCAGGTTGTCCGGCATGGTCGGCGGAGCCAGTTTGTATTTTTCCAGGTGGTAGATACCGCCACCGTGGATCGCCCACAAGTCACCGGCCAGGCCGTCCTTGGGGTTGACGCGGTTGAGGTTGTTTTCCAGCCAGACGAAGTAAAACGACGCGCCGATCCAGGCGACGCCAGTGATCATGTGAACCCAGCGCACGCTAAGGTTCAGCCATTCCAACAGATGTGCTTCCACAGTCTTTACCTCTCGCTTGTCGCCCTTGTTGTCGGGTGATCAGGCCTTCTCTTATTGGTGGGGGGCGAGGATCAACCGCTCATCCTCTTTGAAAAAATGCTCATCGCAGTTATTGCCGGTGCCACTGCGATCAACCACCAGGAAGTCATCCCGCTTTTCGATCGTCAGCACCGGGTGGTGCCAGACGCCGCGATGGTAATTAATGCCCTGCCTGCCGTTGGTGACGAAGGCGCGGACCAAGCCTGATACCGGTGCATCGCCAAGTGGCGCGACCACGATCAGAAAGGGGTTGCCGAGCAGCGGTATGAACGCCTGGCTGCCCAGCGGGTGTCTCTCCAGCATGCACACGGTCAGTGGCATTTGCAGCGCGTCGGCGCGGAAAATGCTGATGATGGCGTGGTCTTCCGGCGTTGCGGTTTCGACCGTCGCCAGTTTGTGGAAGCGCATGGTCGAACCGTTGTTGATCATGAAGTGATCGCTGCCGTCGGTTTCGATAACGTCTCCGAAGGGGGCGAAGGCTTCTTTGGTCAGGGGTTCGATCATCAGTGTGCGCATGGCTGTCTTCTTAAGTTTTTGAATGTGATGGTGTCTGATCTACCGCTATCGCGGGCAAGCCCGGCTCGCACATTTGTCCGCGTACCCCTGTGGGAGCCGGGCTTGCCCGCGATTGGGCTCACGCCGATTTAGCGACCTTGCCCAATACTCGCAGGCGACTCACACCACCATCCGGGAACACGTTCAGGCGGATGTGGGTGATCGGGCCCAGCGCCTTGATCTGCTCGGCGAAGGTGTGTTCGGCGTGCATTTCCAGCTTCTGCGCCGGCAGCAGTTCGCGCCAGAACAGCGACTGGGTTTCGATCTGGCTGTCGGTGCCGCCTTTGACGAATGCGGCCTGGATCGAGCAGGTGTCCGGGTAGTTGCCCTTGAAGTGCAGGGTGTCGACGATGATTTTTTCGATCTCGCCCGCATGCCCCAGCGCGACGATCACCCAGTCATTGCCTGGCGTGCGACGGCGGGCGGTTTCCCAGCCATCGCCCATGTTGACGCCACGGCCCGGATTGAGGAGGTTGCCCATGCGGCCGAAGTGTTCGTCGGAGCAGGCCAGGGCGCGGCCGCCGTTCAGCGCGGCAGCCAGGTCGACCTGTTCGTTGTCGCCCACCGCCGACCAGTCGCGGAACGGCACACCGTACACACGCAGACGGGCCACGCCGCCATCCGGGTAGATGTTGAAGCGCAGGTGGCTGAATGCCTGGTCGTGGTTGATTGCGTGGTAGTGGTGGCTGTTGCCTTGCAGCTCGACGGCCGACAGCACTTCCACCCACTCGGTGCTGTCGTCCGGCTCGCCCGAGGCCAGGAAGCAGGCTTCCAGGGAGGCCGACGGCGGGAAGTTACCGGTGAAGAATGAAGTGTCGATGTCCACGCCCTTGATCGAGCCGGCGGCGCCCAGGCGGATCACTGCGCTGTCGTAGCCTTCGAAGCGTTTGCGGCGTGACTCCCAGCCGTCCATCCACTTGCCGTTATCATCGAAAACGCCTTCCTTCCACACGGCCGGGGTCGGCTGGAACAGGCGGTTGGCGTCGGCGAACCAGTCATCGGTCACCGAGATGATCTTGGTGCCGAGGCGGGCGTCGGCGAGGTTGACGAACTTCTCGAACGGTAAGGGTTGCGCTTTCATTCTTCTTGTCTGCCTTGGATAGAGTGGCTGGGGATGGTCGTTTAGAGGGTCAGTAAGCGGAACAGCGCGATCTTGTTGATCTCGTCCAGCGCGCACTTGAACTCGGTGTCTACCGGGTTATGGATGCGCGATTCGAACGCGTTGATGATCTGATGCCGGTTGCTGCCTTTTACCGCCATGATGAAGGGAAACTTGAACTTGGCTTTGTAGGCCTCGTTCAGCTCGGTGAAGCGTGAGAACTCTTCGGCCGTGCATTGGTGAATACCGGCGCCGGCTTGTTCCTGGGTGCTGGCTTCGGTCAGTTGGCCCTGGATGGCCGCACGGCCGGCCAGGTCCGGGTGAGCGTTGATCAGCGCCAGTTGCCGGGTGTGATCGGCGCTCAAGAGGATGTCGCTCATGCGTTGGTGCAGGGTTTCGACCGCGTCGAGTGAGGCGTCCTGGCCCAGGTCGAAAGCCTTTTCAGCCACCCACGGCGAATGTTCGTAGATGTCGGCAAAGGCGCTGATGAATGCATCGCGGCTCAGGCTCGACGGTTTCAAGGTCTGGAACGCGGTCATTGCGCCGCTCCCTTGTAAGGGTGCGTGGCGTGCCAGTGACGGGCAATGTCGACACGGCGGGTGAACCACACCTGTTCATGGCCCTTGGCGTATTCGATAAAGCGCTTCAACGACGCAAGGCGCGCCGGGCGGCCGATCAGGCGGCAGTGCAGGCCGATGGAAAGCATCTTCGGCGCGTCGGCTCCTTCGGCGTAGAGCACGTCGAACGCGTCTTTGAGGTACTCGAAAAAGTCATCGCCCTTGTTGAAGCCCTGCACCTGGGTGAAACGCATGTCGTTGGTGTCCAGGGTGTAAGGGATCACCAGGTGCGGCTTGCCGGTGGGGGTGTTGGGTTCCCAGTAGGGCAGGTCGTCGTCATAGGTGTCGCAGTCATAGAGGAAGCCGCCTTCCTCCATCACCAGGCGCCGCGTGTTCGGGCCGGTGCGGCCGGTGTACCAGCCCAGCGGGCGTTCGCCGGTCAGCTCGGTGAGGATGCGGATGGCTTCGAGCATATGCTCGCGTTCCTGGGCCTCGTCCATGTACTGGTAGTCGATCCAGCGATAGCCGTGGCTGCAGATCTCATGGCCGGCGGCGACCATTGCGCGGATCACGTCCGGATGGCGCTGGGCGGCCATGGCCACGGCGAAGACGGTCAGCGGGATATCGAATGCTTTAAACAATTTGAGGACGCGCCACACGCCGGCACGGCTGCCGTATTCGTACAGCGACTCCATGCTCATGTTGCGCTCGCCCTGCAGCGGCTGGGCCGAGACCATTTCCGAAAGGAAGGCTTCGGACTCTTTGTCACCGTGCAAAATATTGCGCTCGCCGCCTTCTTCGTAGTTGAGTACAAAAGACAACGCGATGCGTGCCTTGCCCGGCCAGTGGGGGTGAGGAGGGTTACTGCCGTAACCGATCAGGTCGCGTGGGTAGTCAGCGCTCACTGCAGTCTTCCTTCTTGTGCGTGGTAGCGGTGTGTGTGGCGGCCGGGCAGTGGAAAGACTGAGTGGCGTCACAGTGATGAGTGATTGTATACAACTTATTGCCCACTTTGTAAGCCTGGATTTCTGCCTTTTTTCTGCCACGCTCACCTTCAAGGGTGTAGCAAGAAACTTGCCTGACTGGTCAGCTAATGGACAAAAGGTTGTTTAAAAGCAAGGATTACTCGTGAATCGGCCGGTCGAGCAAGGTCGACTGGAGGATCGTAGGGTTTGTGGTTTTTATTGTGTACAATTTTTTTAAAAAGTGTCTTAATCAGCCGGCGCCGGCTTTTTCGCTGCACAAAAAAAGTGCGGCATTCACTTCTACTGACCTCGGGAGGCGCGTACACGCCATGGGACGTTTGACCACACACGTTTTGGACGCCGCTCACGGCTGTCCCGGCAGCACCATCAAGGTTGAGCTGTACCGCGTCGACGGCGCGCAACTGGAGCTGATCGCCAGCGCCGTGACCAACAGTGACGGCCGCTGCGACGCACCGTTGCTCCAAGGCGACGACTACCGCAGCGGTGTGTACCAGCTGCAATTCAGCGCCGGCGACTATTACCGTGCCCGTGGCGTGCAATTGCCAGAGCCGGCCTTCCTCGACGTGGTGGTGCTGCGCTTCGGCATCAGCGCTGAACAGGATCACTACCATGTGCCCCTGCTGATTTCGCCCTACAGTTACTCCACCTACCGCGGTAGCTGAGCGCCACCCCAAAGCTCTTCGCTGGTTTTTCGCCCGCCGACACGGCGGGCTTTTCATGCCGCTTGCGCGTGCAACTATCTAGCGCCTTTTGCACGGAGGCACTGCCTAGGCTGGGCGTTTTCCTCATGCAGAAGAAAACACCATGACCTCGTCCCCCGATCACGTGAGCGTTTCAGCCGATACCGCTACTGCCGACGACCCGGACCTCGCTGCCCAAGCGCAATCGCAGGCGATTCGCGAGCAGTTGAAACGGCGGATCAATGCCCATACCCATCCCAGTCGCCTGATCAATCAGATCGGTCTTGCCGACGCGCGCTGCATCACCGCGACGCGGACACTGGCACGCCTGATAGGACGCTCGCCCAAAGTCTTGACGGTCATTCGCGCCGAGCTGCGCAAAGCGTTCGAGATGGACCCGGACCACCTGTTGTTCACCGAGCCCAAGCCGCCAGCCGTGCCGCGCAAAGTCGACAGCCTGACCGATCGGGCGCTGGCGTTGCTGGTCCTGCCGACGGTGGTGATCAACGTCAATCAGTTCACCACCCTGAGCGTTAAAGACGAGCCGAACCGGCGCTTGCCTTATACGCCGCTGGAAGCACTGCGCCGTGTGATCGCGCTGAGGCTGTTTGAGCGGCTGGCCCATGCGGTCAGCGTCTATTGGGACACCCTGGCGCAGGGTTCCTGGCTCACTCGCCGGGAGCGCTGGGTCGAGTTGCACAAGGCGCTCTTCGCCGACCGGGCGTTTATGGCGCGGCAGTTGGAGCAGCTATCGAGTGCGGCATGGGACATGGTTCAGGCCCTGATCGATGCCCCCACCGCCGAGGCCCGCCAGCGTGCGGGCGGGGCTTGGGCCACGCTGCAAGTGGGGCAGTTGCTGTGGCCGGGTACGCCTCCGGTAGCGATTCCCGGGGTCTTGCATCTTTATCGAGAAGGCGACCCCTGCGAGGCACCGCATGTGGTCTATCTGCCGGGAGAGGGCTGCAACTTCTACGAGTACCCGTCCTACACGGCCCTGCAGGACGGCCTGCTGGTGTTGGACCGGTCCCGGTTCCACGCGCTCTGGCAGTGCTTGCCGCTGAGTCGGCGCAATGACTTATGCCGGCCAACAGTCTTGTCTGCGGCGCACCGCTTTGTTCGCGGCCTGCCGCTGATGGACGACGCGCTGACGCTGGGCGCCCAGGCGTTGCTGACCGGGCAATGGAGCAACGAGCTGGCTTGTGCGGTGAAGATCAATTACGCGCACGTGTTTTCTGAGCAACGGCCTCGGCCTCAGCCGCTGGACGCCGCACCTTTTCTGGCACAGGTGGAGGGGGCGAGGCGGCAACTGGTCGGTGGCGCTCGGCTCGGCGTTATTGGCGATCAATTGCTCAACTGGGACCGACAACGACGAGGCGCAGAAATCATCTTCGCCAGCACGGCGTCCGGCCTGGCTCTGCGCGCCGCTGAGCGTCAGGTCAAACGCTACGAAAAAGCGCTGGTTGCGCTGCTGGTCCCGGACGATCCCTGCGCGGACACGCTTGCGTACCAGATAATCGTGGCGCTGGTGGGCCAACTCAAGGCGCATGCCGACGTGTTGAATACACTGATGCGGGATGGGCAGCATCGGTTGCTCGATTTGGCTTTTTGGGCCGAGCGTCCCGACGGCGCGGGTACGCCCAGGCGCGTGTCGCTGTTCATGCGCACCCAAACCGAGGCCCTGCGCTGCGAGGTTGAGTTGCAACACCGGCTCAAGCTGATCAGTACGGCGCATCGCGACCTGATGATCGAAGTGGTGGAACAGCCGTCGCCCAGCCAACGCCTTGGCAGTCAGACCCAAGTACTGTCGATCGCGGTGGGCAGCGAACCGGACGCCTTTTACGCCCTCCATAACGTCTGGGTGGTGACCACGGGCGCGGCGGTAAGGCGCCCGTCGCGCCAGCTCCCGGTGGTGGTGTACGCGTTTGGAATCGAAGGCGGGGTCAAGGCGTTTGCCGGACTGGACGCCTTGACCCAAAGCCTCAAGGCAAGCCTGAGCAGCCTTGACGACTCGGTGCTTTGGGGCTGCGTCGAACACGATAAGCGGCGTGACTTACGCGCACATGCGGCCTGTGGAACCCTCGGCGTGCGCTACGTTGAGATCAAGGGCAAGCCTGCGCTGGTGGCGCTCAAGAAACTGCTGGGCTGCTACGACCGCTTGAAACAAAGCCGCGAAGACATCACGCGTATTTTCAGTGAAGTGACGGATGCCGAGCTCAGCCGCTCGCTGCTGATGGTCGAGCTGGAAGAGCAGCTGAATATTCCGCTCAATGACGCCCTGAGTCAGGCTCTGGCCAACATCGAGCTGCTGCGCACGGCGGCGTCTGACGCGAAGAAACTGCCCACTTGGTTGGCGCACGCGACCCAGGCCCAGCGTAGAGCCTTCAAGCGCTTGCTGCGGCTGTACCTGGGCAGCGCCTTTGCGTTTAAAGGCCGACTTGAGCAACGCCTGCCTGACCTGGACACGTTCGCCCGGCGCGCGTTGATCGCCCGTTTGCGCCAGGACGGTTTCTTCCCGCCGTTGGACATCGACCAACCGTTGATTGATATGCCGGATGATGTCCACGGTGCCTTTTGTGGATGGATCAGCGGCTGTACGGTGGGTGATCGCAACATCGTGCTGACCCCAACCGCAGCGCGCACGACCTTCAGCCTGCTGCAACTGACGCTGCATAACCTCGACCCACTGGCGCCCTGGACCGCTTGGCGATTCAGTCACGCGCGCTATCTGCAACCTGAGTGGAAGCAACGCCTGAATGCCGCTTACTTGACCCGTATGGTGTCCTCGCTGGATATCGGTGGTCAGTACGACACCTTGATCAACCGGGTTTTCTATCCGCGTATTGAAGCCGATCGCGAGCTCAGCAACGGACGGATTCCCGAACTGTTGAATCGCGCCTTGCGCGCGGGCGTTGAGTATCACCTGTTCTGCGCGACTCAGCAGGGGCTGACGGCGACGGCACAAAGCGTATTCAAGACCGCGATGGCGGCCCGCACACCGCAAGACCTGTCGAACAACCAGCACCAGTTGCAGCTGTACGTGGTTCATCTGGTGGGCCACACGATGCAGCATGATCGCTATGTCGCAGGGATCGTGGTGGTGCATGACCGGCGCTCCGAACTGTGCCTGGTTTACTGGCCCGATGCGCCGTCGTCCCTGGTCCTGACCGAGTACGATAGCCTGCAACGGGCCCAGGCTGAATTGAACCGCATCGGCGCGTTACCGGATAACGTCAAGGCGTTGGCGCGACAGGTCGCACCGGGTTGGGCATTCGAGGCGATCCCCCAGCCTGCGGAGGGCGGCGGTGCACACGTCCAGGCTGCAAAAACGCTTAAAGCCATACCGGCTTTTTTCATGGTGAAAGGGATCTGGCGCGGGATCGAGTTTGTTCGTTCATTCAGCATCAAGCACTTGGAGCCTGCGGCGGTGCTTGAGGAGATCGAAGCCCAAACCCTTGAGCAGATCGCCAGCGATCCGCAGGACTGGCTGGGGTTTGTGGCTACGCCCCACAGCAACGCCGAGGCGTTGCTCTACCACGCCAGCGTGCTGGATTTGCAACGGCGGACCCAAGCCGCCAGCCATTCCGGCAAGGCGCTGGCGAGCTATCGAACCCGCCGTCTGAGTGAGCAGGGCGACACCCGCGCGCGGGCGGTGGTGGGGTTTTTCTCACCGTTGTACGGGATGTTCAATGACTTCTATGAGTTGCTGCGCGTATCGCGCAGTTATCACCGTTTCGGCGACCCCCACGATGCGGTCGATGTGGGTTTTATGAGCGCCTTTATGGCGATCGACCTGCTGCTGAACTTAATCCCCGGCCCGAAGAAGGTGGGCCGTGCCGGCGCAGGTATTGCGCGGCCGGTGCTGAGAGGGTTGCTGGGGCGCATACATCGTTTGCGGATGACGGTACACAGCGGGGTGTCCCGCACGGCGTCGTCCCCCGTGACCCAGTTGAAAGCCTTGGAGCGGTTCAAAATCAAGGGGGTGCCGGAGGGCGCCATTGCGCTGAAAGGGCCGGGCGAGTCGGGCGTCTATGTGAAAAATGGTGAGCCCTTTGTGGCGGATGACACGCACTATTACCCCCTTTACCGGCGTGGGGACGAACCGGTATTTCGCCTGAAAAACACGCAGGCGCCGGGGCAAGACGAACTGATTTTGCACCTCCATCAGCCCAAGGAATGGTCACTCGGCGCGGACGCCCCGCAACCGGTGGCGGGCACAAGTTCCGGCGTGCTCAACCCATGGCGCGCGCCGCCGACGCCACCGCCGCCCGACTGGTGGCCCGCGACTGCACGGGTTGCTACGGAAGACGCCATTCGCCAGTCATCCACGACGTCGAGCTACTGGTCGAATTGGCGGACTTCACTTCAGAGCCCGGATGCGCCTTCTCCGGTTCCCGAGGTGTTTCATATTGCGTCGGACAGCCGAGGGTTTCCCCACAATGTCCTTCGGGTGGCCCCGCCGAATACCGGCGTGATGGACCCTATGAGCGGCTATTACAGGATGCTCCCTCAGGGGGATCAGGCGCCGTTGGACGGCATCGTGTTTATCCACAGGAATGAGCCAATGGTGTCATTGGCCAGTTTTGACATTGAGCGCTGGACCAGCGTGGATATTCTGGAGCAGCCTTTCCCGGTGACACGTAGCCCTGCGGGTGAATGGCTGGTCCATGCGCCCCTGTTCGATAAGCCTTTGCCGGAGTATGTGGGCGCGGTGTTCCCCACCATGACGCTCTCCAGTCGACAGTTTACCGCCGCAAGGTTGATTGAGTTGGCAGGCCCATCCCGCCCGGCAACGGCCACGCATCTGCTCAATATCCGCGCGACGCTGGACAACTGGTCGCCTCCAGCCCCCGCGAGGGCGGGTCAGACGGATGATTTGCTGAGAATGCTGCGGTCCACCGAAAGGGGCAAAAGAACCTTTCACATCGGTTTTGACGGCAAGGCACCGGGCTTCACTCGCGTCGATTTCAAGGTGACCGACTTGGACCCTGCGCTGCGATCCGGCGGCCGCGAGATGGGACCTCGGCGAGACATTGCACAGTGCGCGGCGATCAAACGTGTGCTGGAACAGCAGGGGTTCAGCGTCGAGGAGCTTCTGGTAAGGCACGGCAACAAGACCACCCGTGATTTATTCGTGACTCATCCTCTTTCCGGTTCAAACCGGGTGTACTACGTGTCCGTTCATTGGCTTGAGCTGGGGTCTATCAAGTTGGAACGCCGGCTGACGGATCGTTGGTTCAATATTGCGATCAGCAATAATCCGACGTCGGTGGCGTTGGCTGCCGTCAAGAGTGCGATGAACGACAAGCGCCTGTTTCGAATCGTAGCGGGCATCCAATGGCCTACTGCAGGAGACGCCCTTCCGAGCGTCTATTTCGCTAAAGTGACCCCGTCCTAGCGGTTGATCAGCGACGCAACGCCAGCGGCCCCGAACAGCCCGGCACTGGTGCGGTTGAACCAGCTCTGGCCGTTGCCGCTGCGCAAATACCGCGCAGCACCGTGGGCGCCAAGACCGTAGGCGAGCTTGCACAGCAGGTCGAGTACGGTCCAGGTGGCGATCATGACGAGCAACTGCGGCAGAAACGGCCGGTCGCTGCTGAGGAACTGCGGCAGGAAGGCGGCGAAGAACAGGATGTCCTTCGGGTTGCTCGCGCCCAGCACAAACGCACGGCCAAACAAGGCGCGAAAACGCGGCGTGGCGACGGCCTGGGGCACCACCGCGCCCCGGGCCGGTTGGCGCGATTGCTGCCAGCTCTGCCAGGCGAGGTAAAACAGGTAGAGCGCGCCGACCATCTTCAAGGCGCTGAACAGCTGTTCCGACGCCAACAACAGCGCGCCCAGCCCCAGTGCCGAGGCACTCAACAGGCAGATCGAGGCAAACACGCCGCCGAGAAACGCCGGGTACGAACGGCGCAGGCCGTAGTTGAGGCTGTTGCTGATCATCAGCAACGACAGCGGGCCGGGAATCAGGATCACGATCAACGCCGCGCCACTGAACAGCAGCCAGGTTTCCAGGTTCATTTACAGTGCTCCTTTGATGCCAAAGCCTCACCCGAGGGTGAGGCGGTTTCTTTGTGCGTTCCCGAACTACAGGAAGATAAATTTTGCGATAAAAATCGCGCACAACACCCATAGGCTGATGGAGATTTCGCGGTACTTGCCGGTGCCGGCCTTGAGCGCCACATACGTGATAAAGCCCAGGGCGATCCCGTCGGCGACTGAGAAGGTCAGCGGCATCATGATCGCGGTGACGATAGCCGGAATGCTGTCGGTGGCTTCGTCCCAGTTGATATGGGCCATGCTCGCCATCATCAGCATCGCCACATAAATCAGCGCACCGGCGGTGGCGTAAGCCGGAATCATGCCGGCCAGCGGCGCGAAAAACATCGCCGCCACAAACAGCACGCCCACCGTCACAGCGGTCAGCCCGGTACGGCCACCGGCGGCGACACCGGCGGCGCTTTCCACATAGCTGGTCACCGGCGGCACGCCGACCATGGCGCCGAATACGCTGGAGGCGCTGTCGGCCTTCAACGCACGGGACAGGTTGTGGATCTTGCCGTCGGCGTTCACCAGACCGGCGCGTTGCGCGACGCCCATCAAGGTCCCGGCGGTGTCGAACATGTGTACAAACAAGAAGGCAAATACCACGCTGATCATGCTCACATTGAACACACCCTTAACGTCCATGGCCAGCCAGGTCGGCGCCAGGCTCGGCGGGGTGGAGAGGATGCCGTTGTAGTGAACCAGGCCCAGGCCCCAGCCGGCGAGGGTCACGGCGATGATGCTGATGAGGATCGCGCCGAACACCCGGTGGTAGCTGAGGATCGCGATCAGTAGAAAGCAGATGGCCGCCAGCAACGGCGCTGGCTCGTGCAGCGAACCGAGCTTGATCAGGGTGGCCGGGCTGTCGACGATGATGCCGGCGGTTTTCAGGCCGATCACCCCGAGAAACAACCCCACACCGGCGCCCATCGCGTGGCGCAGGCTCACCGGAATGCTGTTGAGCAGCCATTCACGGATGCGCGACAGCGTCAGCAGCATGAACAACACGCCGGAGATAAACACCGCACCGAGTGCCGTCTCCCAGGTGTAGCCCATGGTCCCGACCACGGTGTAGGTAAAGAACGCGTTCAAACCCATGCCCGGCGCCAGGCCCACCGGCCAGTTGGCGTACAGGCCCATCAACAGGCACCCCAGCGCGGCGGCGATGCAGGTGGCGACGAACGCGGCGCCGTGATCGATCCCGGCGTCGGCCATGATGTTCGGGTTGACGAAGATGATGTAGGCCATGGTGATGAACGTCGTGAGGCCGGCGATCAACTCGGTCTTCACTGTGGTGCCATGCAAGCGCAGTTTGAACAGGCGTTCCAGCCAGCCAGGGTTCGTGAGGGAGAGGTCCGGCGGGGCGAGGTCCAGCGGGGCTTCGGATTTGCGGCTATCCACAGCGAGTACTCCTCAAGCATTTTATTGTTATGGCCAGCGCCTAGGCGCTGTGAGGTACTGGCGGGTTTTGTTGACTAATTGGTCAGGAACTCGCACGAAGCGAATTATGCTTTTGTATACAAATAAAGCAAATAATGTTTTCGATTGTCTGCGCAAAAATGGATGAAAGGCTAATTCACCGCACTCAGCGCCAGATTGACCGCCAGCCAGCCGTTCACCGCTTCTTCCCCCGCCTCATTGAAGGCGCGCTGCAACAGCTTCACCTGTTCACGGCGTAAGGATTGCTCGAAGCGCAGGCCTTCGGTGCTCAATTCCAGCAGGCGTTTGCGCTTGTCGGTCTCGGACGCGACGCTCTCCACCAGGTGCATTTCCTGTAATTGGCGCAGCGGCATGTTCAGCGCCTGCTTGCTCACGCCGAGCAATTCCAGCAGCTCCTTCACGTTCAGGCCGGGGTAGCGCGCGATAAAAAACACGATGCGCTGATGCACCCGGCTCAGGCCACGGCGCTCCAGCATTTCGTCGGCCTTGGCGGTGAACGCCTGGTAGCCGAAGAAGAACGCCTCCATGGCTTTTTGCTGGCTGGTCTGGTTTTTAAGGTCAAGCATATTGACGTATCCACTGAAGTCGTCGTAATTTCGGTCAACCAGTTTGACGTATTTCCCACAGGCTTTGCTACCGGTGACCCTATGGCCTTCTCAGAACGTGTTACACGCCTCAAAAGCTCCCTGATCCGTGAAATCCTCGCGGCGGCCCAGCGCCCGGAAGTGATGTCGTTCGCCGGCGGGTTGCCTGCCGAAGCGATGTTGCCCGCGTTGAACTGGGACGACATGCCGTTGAATATCGGCCAATACGGCATGAGTGAAGGCGAGCCGCAGCTGCGTGAATTGCTCGCCGCCGAGGCGCGCGCACTCGGCGTGCCGTGCCAGGCCAGCCAGGTGCTGGTGGTCAGCGGCTCGCAGCAGACCCTGGACCTGGCGGCCAAGCTGTATATCGACAAGGGCACGAAAATCCTCTTGGAAGGCCCGACCTACCTGGCCGCGCTGCAGATTTTCCAACTGTTCGGCGCCGAGTGTCTCACCGTGCAACTGGAAGCCGACGGCCCGGACCTGGCCGCGCTGCGCACAAATCTGGAACGCCACCGCCCGGCGTTCATCTACCTGATCCCGACGTTCCAGAACCCGTCGGCCGTGCGTTACAGCGAGGCCAAGCGCGAAGCCGTCGCGGCGTTGCTCGACGAGTTCGGCGTGACCCTGATCGAAGACGAACCCTACCGCGAACTGACCTTCGACGGCGGCAGTGCACAGCCCATCGCCGGCCGTCTGAAAAAGGCCAGTTGGATCTACACCGGTACCGTGTCCAAAACATTGTTGCCTGGCCTGCGCGTCGGTTACCTGATCACCAGCCCCGACCTGTTCCCGCACCTGCTCAAGCTCAAGCAGTCGGCCGACCTGCACACCAATCGCATCGGCCAGTGGCAGGCGATGCGGTGGATCGGCAGCGAAAAGTATCAACAGCACCTGGTGGAACTGCGCAGTTTCTATCGCCAGCGCCGCGACTCATTCCAGGCCGCATTGGTGCGACATTTCAACGATCTGGCGGACTGGCAGGTGCCCCAGGGCGGATTATTCTTCTGGCTGACCTTGAAACAACCGCTCGATACCCGCACCTTGTTGGCACCTGCACTCGATCAGAACGTCGCGTTCATGCCCGGTGAACCGTTTTTTTCCGAGCCGGACCAGCACCTTGGCTCACTGCGGCTCAATTTCAGCCATATCGACCCGTCCCGTTTGGACGAAGGTCTCAAGCGCCTGGCCGCAGTGGTCCGTCAAGCACAGCACGCGCAAGCGGCATAAGGGGAGCCCCATGTACAAGGTTTATGGCGATCACAAGTCGGGCAACTGCTACAAGGTCAAATTGATGCTCAACCTGTTGGGCATCCCGTATCAATGGGTGGATGTCGACATCCTCAACGGCGGCACCGAGACCCCTGAGTTCCTGGCCAAGAACCCCAACGGCAAGATCCCGGTGCTGGAACTTGAAGACGGCACCTGCCTGTGGGAATCCAACGCGATCCTCAACTTCCTCGCCGATGGCAGCGAGTTTCTGCCCACCGAACCGCGCCTGCGCACCCAGGTGTTGCAGTGGCAGTTCTTCGAGCAGTACAGCCATGAGCCGTATATTGCGGTGGCGCGGTTTATCCAGCTGTATTTGGGCTTGCCGCAGGATCGCCTCGACGAATACAACACCAGTCACAAGGGCGGCTACAAGGCGTTGAGGGTGATGGAGCGTCAGTTGCAAAGCACGCCGTACCTGGTGGGCGAGCAGTATTCGATTGCCGATATTGCGCTGTATGCCTACACCCATGTGGCGCATGAGGGCGGTTTTGACTTGACGCCTTACCCGGCCGTGCAGGCGTGGCTGAAGCGGGTGGCCAGCCATCCCAAGCATGTGGCCATGCTTGACTGACTCACTCGGTCAACGGTGGGAGGGGGCTCAGTGGTGTGTCGGATAATTGCTCATGCAGTAAGTCGAAACAGCGCTGCGCCGCCGGGCTCAGGCCCATCCCGCTGCGACTGATCAGCCCGATCTCCCGGTTCACGCCGGGATGATCGATGCTGATGCGCTTCAACCCCTCCAGGCTGTCCGCCGCCGACTCCGGCAACACACTGATCCCCAAGCCCTGACGCACCAGCGCCAACACCGTCGACATGTAGTTGGCCTCCATGCCTGCGTTCATCGTCAGGCGTGTCTGATCAAATAACGCCTCGACGTGTTCGCGCACGCTGCTGTCGCGCCCGGTCAGGATGATCGGCTGATCCGCCAGTTGCTCCAGGGTCAACGTCCGATGGCGGGCGAGCGGATGATCCAGCGGTACAAACGCGCACAACCGATCATTGAGCACCGGCACAAACGCCAGCCCGTGGCTCAGTCGTGCGCGCACGCCGATGCCGAAATCCACCTCGCCCGAGCGTACCTGGGCGTGAATGCGGTGGGCCACCAAGTCATGCAGGCGCACTTCGATTCCGCCAAACCGTTCGCGAAACAGGCGCAGCGCGGGCGGCAGGGCGCCTGCGCAGACCGAGGGCAGGGCGGCGATAGTCACCACGCCCCGGCGCAGGGCGGCGAGGTCGCGGGAGCCGGTGACGATGTTGTCCAGGTCCAGCAGCAGTTTTTCCATCGGCCCGCGCGCCTCCTGGCCGGCGGCGGTGATGCTCACATGTCGCGGGCTGCGGTCGAGCAGGGCGACGCCGAGCCAGTCTTCCAGTTGCTGAACTTGCACGGTGAGCGCGGACGGCGACAGGTGCAGTTCGTTGGCCGCCTTGGTAAAGCTGCCGGTGCGCGCGACGGCGAGGAAGGCGTGGATGTGTTGGATTGAATTCTTCATTTTGTTTTTCCGAACACCAGCGGGTGAATATTCCAATTTACAAAGTCTAACGCGCTTCCAATACTCCAGGGAAAACAATAACCGGCCACCAAGGCCGCTCTGGAGTAACCCATGCTCGCTACCCTGGGTGTCATTACCATCCTTTGCTTGCTCGCTGCCGTCATGAGCAAACGCCTCTCGCCCCTGGTGGCGCTGATCGCCTTGCCGATCATCGCCGCGCTGCTCGGTGGGTTTGGCCTGCAAACCAGTGCCTTCGTCATTACCGGTATCAAGAACGTCGCCCCGGTGGTGGGCATGTTTGTGTTCGCGATCCTGTTTTTCGGGATCATGACCGATGCCGGCATGCTGGACCCCATCATCGATCGCATCCTGCGCACAGTAGGGACGCGCCCGACACGCATTGTCGTTGGCACCGCGACCCTGGCCCTGCTGGTCCACCTGGACGGCTCCGGCGCGGTGACGTTTCTGGTGACGGTGCCGGCGATGCTGCCGCTGTATACGCGGCTGGGCATCGAAAAACGCATCCTCGCCTGCGTCTGCGCGATGGCCGCCGGGGTCAACTTCCTACCGTGGACCGGCCCGGTGCTGCGCTCGTCGGCCGCGTTGCATGTGCCGGTGGCGGACCTGTTCCAGCCGCTGATCCCGGTGCAGATCGTCGGCTTGATCTTCGTCTTCGCCTGCGCCTGGTGGCTTGGCCATCGTGAGGAAAAACGCCTGGGCCTGGGCGCCGGTTCGACGGTGGACGCGATGCCGCAACGGGTGCTCAGCGACGACGACATCAAGCTGCGTCGCCCACGGCTGTTCTGGGTCAACCTGCTTCTGACCGTGCTGGTCATGGTGGTGATGATTGCCGGCTGGGTCGACCCGGTGGTGATGTTCATGCTCGGTACCGTGGTCGCGCTGTGCATCAACTACCCGAATGTCGACGCCCAGCGTGCACGCATCGATGCCCATGCAAAAACGGCGCTGACCATGGCCAGTATCCTGCTCGCCGCCGGGGTGTTCACCGGCATCATGCAAGGCACCGGCATGCTCAAGGCGATTGCCGAAGTGGCGGTGGCGCAGATTCCGGCTGGCCATGGCAAGTTGATCCCGGCGGTGGTGGGCTTTATTTCCATGCCGCTGAGCATGTTGTTTGACCCTGATTCCTACTATTTCGGCGTGATGCCGGTGATCGCCGAAGTCGGCAAGGCCCTGGGCGTCGACCCGCTGCAAGTGGCCCAGGCCTCGTTGCTCGGCGTACACACCACCGGTTTCCCGGTCAGCCCGCTGACCCCCGCGACCTTCCTGTTGGTGGGCCTGTGCAAGATCGAACTGGCCGATCACCAGCGCTTCACCATTCCGTTTCTGTTCGCCGCGTCGGTGTTGATGACCCTGACGGCGTTGCTCTTGGGAGTGTTTTGAGATGAAAACCTTGCGCATCGGTTCCGGCGCCGGCTACTCCGGCGACCGTATCGAACCTGCCGTGGAACTGGCCGAACTTGGCGACCTGGATTATCTGGTTTTCGAATGCCTGGCCGAACGCACCATCGCCTTGGCGCAACAGGCGCGCATCAGCGATCCACAGGGCGGGTATGACCCGCTGCTGAGTGAACGCATGCGCCGGGTGCTGCCCTTTGTGGGCGAGCATGAAGGTCGTCGGCGCTTGCGGGTGATCACCAATATGGGCGCGGCCAACCCGGTGTCGGCGGCCCGTGAAGTGCGGCGCATCGCCAGCGAACTGGGCCTGGCCCTCAAGGTCGTGGCGGTGGTGGGCGATGATGTGCTCGACGTGTTGCGCCCCGAGCAGGTGTTGGATAACGGCCAGACGCTCGGCTCGCTGGGCGCGCGGCTGATTTCCGCGAACGCCTACCTGGGCGTCGACGGCATTCTGGATGCGTTGCACGCCGGGGCCGATGTGGTGATCACCGGGCGTGTTGCGGACCCCTCGTTGTTCCTGGCGCCGCAGATGTTTGAGTTTGGTTGGGCGGCGCACGATTGGCCGCGCCTGGGGCGGGGCACGCTGGTCGGGCATTTGCTCGAATGCGCGGGGCAGGTCAGCGGTGGTTATTTCGCCGATCCCGGGTTCAAGGACGTGGATGACCTGGCGCGCCTGGGCTTCCCCTTGGCCGAGATCGATGCCGAGGGTAACGCCGTGATCACCAAAGTGAGCGGGTCCGGCGGGCGCGTCAGCCGCGCCACGTGTACTGAGCAACTGATCTACGAAGTGCATGACCCGGCGGCATACCTGACGCCGGACGTGACGGCCGACTTTTCCCGCGTGAGCTTTGTCGAGGAAAGCGTCGACCGGGTACGCGCCCAGGGCGCTGCCGGACGGGCGCGGCCAGAGCGGTTGAAAGTCAGCGTGGGTTATCTGGACGGGTGGATCGGCGAGGGGCAGATGTCCTACGGCGGCCCGGGCGCCGTCGCACGCGCCCAACTGGCGCGGGAAGTGGTGCTCAAGCGTCTGGAACTGATGGGCGTGAAGATGCAGGACGTGCGCGCCGAGTTGATCGGCATGGACTCGCTGCACGGCCCGCGCAGCAGCGTCGAGCCGTGGGAAGTGCGCCTGCGCGTGGCCGCGCGCTGTGAAGAGCGCAGCGAAGCGGTGCGGGTTGGCAATGAAGTGGAAACCCTCTACACCAACGGCCCGTCCGGCGGCGGCGGTGCCAGCAAGAGCGTGCGCCAGGTGGTGGCGGTGGCATCGTTGTTGTTGCCGCGCGGCGCAGTCAACCCGAGGATCGAAGCATGAAGCTGCATACCCTGGCCCATTCCCGCACCGGGGATAAGGGCGACACCTCGAATATCTCGATCATTGCCTATCGCGCCGAGGATTATCCGCGGCTCTGCGAACAGCTCACGGCCGAGCGTGTGGCGGCGTTCTTCGCCGGTTTGTTGGAACCGGGAGCGGCGCCGGTACGGCGCTATGAGTTGCCCAATGTCCAGGCGCTGAACTTCGTGTTGCCGGGGATCTTGCGCGGCGGAGTGACCCGCTCGCTGGCGCTGGATGCCCATGGCAAATGCCTGGGGTCGGCGCTGCTGGATCTGGACCTGGATTTGCCAACACCGAACTAAATGTGGGAGGGGGCTTGCCCCCGATGAGGGCGTGTCAGTCGTCGAATATATCAACTGACACTCCGCGATCGGGGGCAAGCCCCCTCCCACATTCGAACTGCGGCGCCATCAAGCACCGCACTCCATCACATCAACTCAGCGCGCCGTCACGAGCAAGCCGGAGTCGCCAGCGTTTCAGGCGGACTACGACGCCGCATCCCAAGCGCTGGTGCCTTCCCAAGACTGACACAACACAAAATGTGGGAGGGGGCTTGCCCCCGATAACGGTGTGAAGTGCGCCCCAAAAGTTGGACAGTGATTGTTAGGCTACAGCGGACCGGGCTCTGTACGCTACAGGGCTCAGTCCGCCAAGCTTCGTTTTGATTCGTTTATGGTTGTAGTAATGGATGTATTCAGCCAGTCCAGCCTGCAACTGAGCCACGCTGTCGAAGCTTTCCCGGTAGTAAAATTCTGACTTCAACGTACCAAAGAAGCTCTCCATTGTGGCGTTGTCATAGCAGTTTCCTCTGCGTGACATGCTCTGTTCCAACCCTGCTTTTTCTAGTTGATCCCGGTACTTTGGGTATCGATAGTGCCAACCCTGATCCGAGTGCAGCATGGGTTTGACGCCCTCAGGCAAGCGCTCAAGAGCTTGTTCCAGCATGTCGCCCACCAACGCATATTGGGGGCGTGTGGCGGTCTGATAAGCCACGATTTCTCCGTTGTACAAGTCTAAAACTGGAGACAGATACAGCTTTCCGCCAGCCACTTTGAACTCGGTGACATCCGTTACCCATTTCTGATTCGGTTGTTCAGCCTCGAACTGACGAGCCAGGGTATTGGGCGAGACTTTTCCCATCGGCCCTCGATACGATCTGTATTTCTTCGGTCGTACCGTACATTTCAGACTCAACTCCCCCATCAGTCGCCGCACCGTTTTACTGTTGATCAACTGTCCGTTGCTGCGCAGAGCTAAAGTCATACGACGATAGCCGAAGCGCCCCTTATGCTCGTCTTGAAGGCTCTGGATAGAGGCTTTCAGCGAAACGAACCGGTCTGCTCCGTCCATCGCCTTGAGTTGGTAGTAGTACGTGCTGCGGGCGAGCCCAACCAGTTTGAGCAAAGGGTCCAAAGGGAAGCTTTGCCTCAACTCAGAGACTAATCGGGCTTTTTCTTCGCTTCTTTCTCGCGCCTCATTACCGCCTCGCCTAACTCCCCAAGCTTTTTAGGTAGGCGTTCTCCATGCGCAAATACTGGAGTTCATCAAGTAAAGCCTTGTGAGCACGCTCTTGGTCGGTGAGTGGGGCAGCCGTTTTTCGAGGTTTAGCTGGTGGTTTGGACATAGCGATATTCAATCCTTTTTCCCCTGAGGCCAGGGCTTCAATACCGCCACTGTAATACTGCTGCTGCCATCTGCCCACTTGGGTAGAGTCACCCAGATTGAAGAGTGCCGCTGCGCGGCGAAAAGAGAGGGAGTCACGCCACATGCGTTGCAGAACGGAGAACTTGAACAAAGCACTATAACGTCCACCGGAACTACTCAGACTGGCCTCACCGTGCAGCCGGTAAGCTTCCACCCAGCGGCGAAGCAAAGTGGGGTCCATTTGAAATCGGGCTGCAATATGGCGAAAGCCACGGCCTCGCTCTAGGAAGGCGGTAATGGCGGAAAGTTTGAACTGCGCGGCGTACTTGCTCATGAAAAAGCCCCAGGAGTTGGATGAGTGTCCAACTTTTGGGGCGCACTTCAGTGTGTCAGCCGGCATCTAATTGACTGATACACCACCATCGGGCAAGCCCCCTCCCACATTGGATCGGCGCAGGTCTGTCAGATGGCGGCGAAACGCTTGTCCAGGTAATCGATGATCACCTTGGAGTCATACATCCAGGTGGTTTGGCCATTCTCTTCGATGCGCAGGCACGGCACTTTGATCTTGCCACCTTGTTCCAGCAGGGCCTGGCGATCCTGTTCGTTGTTCTTCGCATCCTTCAACGCTACCGGCACATTCAGGCGATGCAGGGTACGACGGGTCTTCACGCAGAACGGGCAAGCGTGGAACTGATACAGGGTCAGCTCTTTGGCGGCCGCGTTGACCTGCGCCTGCTGCTCGGCGGGGCGCTGCTTTTTGCGTGGGCGGGTAATGTAGTCGCCCGCGATGATGACGTGGCCGAGGCCCACTCGAAGTGCTTTGACGAACATGGCTGAAACCTCTTGCCCAGAACAGAGGGCCGCATCTTACTTGATTTACGGGGGCGAAAAAAAACCGGCGATGAACGCCGGCTTTTTCCTACCCGACCGGTTACTTGATCAGGCTGAGGAACTCGCTGCGGGTCGCCGCGTTTTCGCGGAACTCACCCAGCATCACCGAGGTGATCATCGACGAATTCTGTTTCTCCACACCGCGCATCATCATGCACATGTGCTTGGCTTCGATCACCACGGCCACGCCCAGCGCGCCGGTCACTTGCATCACGGCATCGGCGATCTGGCGGCTGAGGTTTTCCTGGATCTGCAGGCGGCGCGCATACATGTCGACAATTCGCGCGACTTTCGACAGGCCCAGCACTTTGCCGCTCGGGATATACGCGACATGGGCCTTGCCGATAAACGGCAGCAGGTGGTGTTCGCACAGCGAGTACAACTCGATGTCCTTGACCAGCACCATTTCACTGTTGTCGGAGCTGAACAAGGCACCGTTGGTGACTTCTTCCAGTGTCTGTTCATAGCCGCGGCAAAGGTACTGCATCGCCTTGGCGGCACGCTTTGGCGTGTCGAGCAGGCCCTCGCGGGTAACGTCCTCGCCGAGTTGGCCGAGGATCGCGGTGTAATTCTGTTCCAGGGACATGAAACTACCTGTGGGATTTTCGCAAAGCGCAAGGGTACGGTGGCCGACACATCGCTGCAAGCCTGACGATGGCACTTGTTACTCGTCGCGCCCTTCCATCATGGTGCGCTTGAGCATCACGTATACCGCGCCCGCGCCACCATGGCGGGCCTGGCAAGAGGTAAAGCCGAGCACCTGGGCATGCTGGCGCAGCCAGGTGTTGACGTGGCTCTTGATCATCGGCCGCTTGCCGTCCAGGCGCACGGCCTTGCCGTGGGTGACGCGCACGCAGCGGATTTCGAACTTGGTGGCTTCGGCGAGGAATGCCCAGAGGGTTTCCCGGGCTTTTTCCACATTCATACCGTGCAGGTCGAGGCTGCCTTCGAACGGAATCTGGCCGACCTTGAGCTTGCGCATCTGGCTTTCCTGTACGCCGTCGCGGGCCCACATCAACTCGTCTTCGGGGCCGACGTCGATGACGAACTGGTCCGACAGACCGTCCACGGTGGTGGCATCGGTGCGCACGGTCGCGGCCTGGCGCAGCTTGGCGATCTGCGCCCGGTCAGTCTTGGGTTTGCCGGTCTCGGCGCGGTCGTGCTTGATCGGCTTGACGCCGCGCAGCTCGTTTTTGAACAGGGAAAAATCGTCGTCTTGCATGTCAGCCTCCGCGAGGGGCGGGCAGTTTACCTAAATCGCGGCGGCCGGGGCGCAGGAAACGCTATCCAAGCGCCATCAGTCGTGCTTTTTCATCAAGTGCGAGGCGATGTTCAGCTCCAATGGCTGGCGCATCCGGCGACGGCTGCGGCGCCACAACCACACGCCGAACCACAGCACCAACAGGCCGATCACCAACAGAATCGCCGAGCCGCCGGGGCTGGCATTCAGTTCGCCCAGCGCCGGGGAATGTCCCGACAAGCCAGCGCCGCCGGCGACCGCCAGCAGCACACCTATTATCGCCAGCAGCGCGGCAATGCCGGTTGCCAGGCGCAGACGCCAGTTGCTCGGGCCCTTGGAGCGCAAGCGACGAGCATCAAAACCATCGGATATCTTCATTCCGACCTTTCCTCCAGGGTATCGGCCCTTCGACCGGAAGATACACAGGTTGTTCCTGTGCCAGAGGTAATTGCAGCAAATGACAGGCATTTGCAGATGAGCGGGGCCTTGAATCGGCCGCGCCGCTCATCCCAAGGCAATCAGATCAGGTCTTTGGTCAAGGCGAGGGTGGCGAAGTTGTCGGCCATGATGGCCATTTCGGTTTGTTGCACGTGCTCGGCACTCAGGACGCCGCCCTTGTAGGGCAGGTCGCGGGTGGCGCAGGCGTCTTCCACCAGGGTGCAACGAAAGCCCAGGTTCTTGGCGGCGCGCACGGTGGTGCTGACGCTGGAGTGGCTCATGAAACCGCAGACGATCAGGTCCAGAGGGCCGAGGTCCTGCAGGTGTTTTTCCAGGCCGGTGCCGTGGAACGCGCTGGGCAGCAATTTACCGATGATGGTTTCGTCGCCCATAGGCTCCAGGCCGGGAATGAACTCGCCGCGCTCGCCTTGTGGGTCAAACAGGCCGCCCACGGTGCCCAGGTGGCGCACATGCACAATTGGGCGACCGGCGTTGCGCGCCGCGGCGACCAGTTGCTTGATATTGCCGACCGCCGCGTCCATGCCCGTGAGGGCGAGTGGACCGCTGAGGTATTCCTTCTGCGCATCGATGATCACGAGGGTCGCATGGCTGAGATTGGCAGCCGCGTAACCTCGACCGCTGATTTGAAACATCGTCTTTGGAACGGACATTCTGGGGGCTCCTGTGAGGGGGGCTTTTGCGCCATTGTCCACTGGCTGAGCGGTTCTGTGAATCGCTACCATCGTAAGCTACGCCGTTGCTGGCGTGCAGCCATGTCAAGAGGTGCGCTTGTTTGACGCGATGATGGCAAATTGGATGAAATCCGACATACGGCTGAGGCTTTTCGTACATCGTCGGTACAGACGAAGGCTGTTAGAATCGCCAGTCGTTTTTTCCAGGAGTCTGCCCCCGTGATCACTTCCCGCCTGCGCACCTTGCGCGACCATATCCGTTGGGCTGTCAGCCGTTTCCATGGGGAAGAGCTGTTTTTCGGGCATGGTACCGACAATGCCTGGGACGACGCCCGGCAATTGGTGCTCGGCGCCTTGCATCTGCCCTGGGAAATCGCCGACAGCTACCTCGATTGCAACCTGGAAGAAGAGGAAGTTGCCCACCTGCAACGGCTGCTCCACCGTCGCATCCATGAGCGGGTGCCGACAGCCTACCTGATTGGCGAGGCTTGGTTCTGCGGCATGTCGTTTATCGTTGACGAGCGCGTGCTGATCCCGCGCTCACCGATCAGCGAACTGATCGAAAACCGCTTCGAACCCTGGCTGGACCAGCCGCCGGCACGCATTCTTGACCTGTGTACCGGCTCTGGTTGCATCGGCATCGCCTGTGCCTACGAGTTCCAGGACGCCGAAGTGGTGTTGGGGGACGTGTCGTTTGAAGCGTTGGAAGTGGCCAACCAGAACATTGAGCGCCATGGCGCCGACGAGCGTGTGTATACCGTTCAGGGCGATGGCTTTGATGGTTTGCCAGGCCAGCGCTTCGATTTGATCGTGTCCAACCCGCCGTATGTGGACGCTGAAGACTTCGCCGACATGCCGGACGAGTACCAGCATGAACCGGAACTGGGCCTGGCCTGCGGCGACGATGGCTTGAACCTGGTACGGCGGATGCTGGCCGAGGCGGCGGACCACCTGACCGAGAAGGGCTTGTTGATCGTCGAAGTGGGCAACAGCCAGGTGCATGTCGAGGCGCTGTACCCGGAAGTCGACTTCGCATGGCTGGAGTTCCAGCGCGGCGGGCACGGGGTGTTCATGCTCACGGCGGAGCAGTGCCGCAACCATCAGGCGGTATTCGCCGCCAGGGTTTAACCGACCCGTGTGGGAGGGGGCTTGCCCCCGATGCGGGCGTGACAGTCACTGAATGCATTGACTGATGCACCGCTATCGGGAGCAAACCCCCTTCCACATCACCGGTGGGTGGCAATCCAGATCAACAACCCCGCCTGAAACACGGTAAACGCCACCAGACAGGTGATGGTGAAGCGCAGCCCGCTGTCCTCACGCTTGAACTTGGTGACCTTTTCCTCTTCCTTGCGCAGCTTCACTTCCTGCTCCATCAGGTTCTGCTCGGCCTGTTGCAGCATTTGCGCGGCTTCAAGGATTTCCACGAACTGCACTTTCTCGGTGTTCCAGCTATCGAGCACGTCGCTGACCTTGCCGGGCTGCACGTTGCCCTTCAGATGCTGCACGTCGGCGTAGGCCACATCAAAACCCTGGATACGCAAGAAATGATCGCGGCGCAGGCGTGTGGCTTCGTTTAGGGCGTCCTTGTTGGACAGGTCCACACCGTCGACGCGGTAGTGCGACCACTTCTTCTTCGCCCACGCGGCGCCTTGGGCGACCAGGAAGCGGCCGATGCCACGGTTGGCCGGTTCGATTTCGAGGCTATTGCCCGGGCCGAAATGCACGCGGTGTTTAGCGTGATCGACCCAGATATCCAGGTGATTCTGCTCGCGGCGCACCCTTTGTCCCGGCAACTGGATGACCATGCGCAGCAGGCTGTGATGCTGGTCATGGCGCTCGACATAGCCAAATTGCACGAACCGCAAGGGCCGTACCCCGGTGGCGCGGTCGGTGGCCAGAGGCGCCAGACGCAGCATTTTGAAATGTTCGGCTTGCACGTCCGCCCACGGCAGGGGCGCCGCGTCGACGACCTCGGTGTGTTCCGCCGGGGTGTCGGCGGTAGGTTCTGGTGTTGCTTCGGTGTTAGTCATGCGGCGCGATCCTGTCCTAGCCCAGCCAATCGACAGGCTTTTTGCTGTCGACGTTGGGCTTATCGGCCGTTTTTCCCAGTACTGGAGGCAATTAGTCGGTTAACGGGGTTGAAGTCCGTCGATAAAGCGCACCAGGCGGGTTCCCAGTTCGGCGGCGAGGGGCAATTGCGGGTCGTTGTAGGACGCCAACTGTTGCTTCACCTCATTGGGCACGATGCGCATCACATGGTTCATGCCTTCGATCACCGTCAGTTCGGCATCGGGCTTGGCGCTCTTCAATTGTCGGGCATCGCCCACACCCACCTGGAAATCGTGGGTGCCCTGGATGATCAGTGCCGGCATGCGCAACTTGGCAAAGGCGGCCGAAGGATCGGCGCGAAACAGGCTGATCAGATATGGCTGCACGCTGGGTCGGAAAATGCCCAGCAGTGGGTCAGGCACATCGGCATCCACTTGGCCTGCCTTGAGGTGGTCGAGGATTTCATTGCTGCGCAACTGCAGGGCCGGGGGGAGATGACCGGCCAGTTGCTGGCGGATCACCTGGTCGACCGGGCGGGCGCTGCCGGACAGGGAAATCACCCCGGCCGGGTCGAGTTGCGGTGCCGCCAGCGCAGCCACCAGCGCGCCTTCGCTATGGCCGAGCACGATCAGTGGGCCCATGCGCTTGTCGGCTTGGAGCAGCTTGCCCCAGGCTACGGCGTCGGCCACGTAGGCGTCGAGGGTCAGGTTGCGTTCATCGGGGGTGGCGGCCAGGCTGGCTGCCACGCCGCGCTTGTCGTAACGCACGCTGGCGATGTTATGCCGAGCCAGGACCCAGGCCAGGCGCTTGAGACTGTCGTTGCGCGCGCCGTCGGCACTGTTGCCGTTGCGGTCGGTCGGGCCGGAGCCGGCAATGATCAGCACCACCGGCACCGGTTTGTCGGACTGCGGCAGCAGCAGCGAGCCGAACAGCTCACCGCTGCCGGTGTCGAGGCTGATGGGGCGTTGCAACACCACGGGGGACGCGGCATGGGCTACGGCAGTCAACAGGGTGAGGGTAAACAGCAAAACTCGAAGCATCATCGCGCCATCATTGAGGAGGTGCCGGTTCGACCAACGTCTACCGGGAAGGTTTCGAGGATGAACTAGTCGGTTGGCCCGCGTATACTGGCGCGCTTGGTTATCACCTCTGAGTGATTACAACTGATTTCACGGAGCGCCCTGCATGTCCGGCAATACCTTCGGCAAGCTGTTCACTGTCACCACCGCGGGCGAAAGCCATGGCCCGGCGTTGGTCGCCATTGTCGACGGCTGCCCGCCCGGCCTTGAGCTGTCCCTGGAAGACCTGCAGCGTGACCTCGACCGCCGCAAGCCCGGCACCAGCCGCCACACCACGCAGCGCCAGGAACCCGATGAAGTCGAGATCCTCTCCGGCGTGTTCGAAGGTCGCACCACCGGCTGCGCCATCGGCCTGCTGATCCGCAACACCGACCAGAAGTCCAAGGACTACTCGGCGATCAAGGACCTGTTCCGCCCGGCCCACGCCGACTACACCTACCACCACAAATACGGCGAACGCGACTACCGTGGCGGCGGCCGCAGCTCGGCCCGCGAAACCGCGATGCGCGTGGCCGCCGGTGCCATCGCCAAGAAATACCTGGCGACCCAGGGCATCGTTATCCGTGGCTACATGAGCCAGTTGGGCCCGATCGAAATCCCGTTCAAGACCTGGGACAGTGTCGACGACAACGCCTTCTTCTGCCCGGACCCGGACAAAGTGCCTGAGCTGGAGGCCTATATGGACCAGCTACGCCGCGACCAGGATTCGGTCGGGGCGAAAATCACCGTGGTCGCCGAAGGTGTGAAACCGGGCCTCGGCGAGCCGATCTTCGACCGCCTGGACGCTGAACTGGCCCACGCGCTGATGAGCATCAACGCCGTGAAAGGCGTGGAAATCGGCGCCGGGTTCGCCTGCGTGTCCCAGCGCGGCACCGAGCATCGCGATGAACTGACCCCGCAGGGCTTCCTCAGCAACAATGCGGGCGGCATCCTCGGCGGTATTTCCTCCGGTCAGCCGATCGTTGCGCACCTGGCACTCAAAGCCACGTCGAGCATCACCACCCCGGGCCGTTCGATCGATGTACACGGCAACCCGGTGGACGTGATCACCAAGGGCCGCCACGACCCGTGCGTCGGCATCCGCGCCACGCCGATCGCCGAAGCGATGATGGCCATCGTGTTGATGGATCACCTGCTGCGCAACCGTGGGCAAAACGCCGATGTGCGCGTGAGTACCCCGGTGCTGGGCCAGCTGTGACGGTGTGTGGCGAGCGAGCTTGCTCGCGTGGGGCCGCGAAGCGGCCCCTTGCATGACTCCAGCACTTCCGTACTGGCGACTCTCCAGCTTCTACCTCTTTTACTTCGCCCTGCTGGGGGCAACGGCGCCGTTCCTGGCGCTGTACTTCGATCACCTGGGGTTCTCCAGCGCGCGTATCGGCGAGCTGGTGGCCATCCCCATGCTGATGCGCTGCGTGGCCCCCAATCTGTGGGGCTGGCTGGGCGACTACACTGGCCGGCGCCTGGCCATCGTGCGCTTTGGCGCGGTGTGTACCCTGGTAAGTTTTGCGCTGATTTTCGTCAGCAAGACCTACGCCTGGCTGGCCCTGGTCATGGCCCTGCATGCGTTCTTCTGGCATGCGGTGCTGCCGCAGTTTGAAGTGATCACCCTGGCCCACCTGCACCAGCAGACCTCGCGCTATAGCCAGATCCGCCTGTGGGGCTCCATCGGGTTCATCCTCACGGTGGTGATCATGGGGCGCCTGTTCGACTGGCTGAGCCTGGATATTTACCCGGTAGTGGTCGTGGTGATCATGGCCGGGATCATTGCTGCCAGCCTGTGGGTGCCGAATGCGCAGCCGGCGAACCACGGCCCGCGCCTGGCCGGCGAAGGCTTCCTCAAGCAGTTGCGCAGCCCCGGCGTCCTGGCGTTTTATGCCTGCGTGGCGTTGATGCAAATGAGCCATGGCCCGTATTACACCTTTCTCACCCTGCACCTGGAACACTTGGGCTACAGCCGTGGCGTGATCGGCATGCTGTGGGCCCTCGGGGTGGTGGCGGAAGTGTTGATGTTCCTGGGCATGAGCCGCATCCTCACGCGCTTTTCGCTGCGCCGGGTGTTAATGGTGAGTTTCCTGTTGGCGGCGCTGCGCTGGTTGTTGCTGGGCGCGTTCGCGGAATTTTTCTGGGTGCTGCTGTTGGCGCAGGTGATGCACGCGGCTACCTTCGGCAGTTTTCATGCGGCGGCGATTGCCTTTGTGCAACGCAGCTTCGGCCCCCGCCAACAAGGCCAGGGCCAGGCGTTATACGCGGCCTTGGCCGGCACCGGCGGCGCGCTGGGTGCGTTGTATTCCGGTTACAGCTGGAACCTGCTGGGGCCGGCCCTGACCTTCAGTATCGCCAGCGTTGCGGCCCTGGCCGCCGCCCTTATCATCGGCTTTCGATTGCACGAGCAGAACCAAGGAACTGTCCTATGAGTTATGTAGCTGTTTACCACGTCTCCACACCGGATACCCCGAACAAAGTCCTGACCCACTTCGAGGATGTCGTGTCGACCCTGGCCGAGCACGGCGTGCGATTCGAGCGCTGGCAGCCCGCCGTTATTGAAAAAGGCGCAGACGACGCCGCCATGATCGCAGCGTACCGGCCGCAGATCGACGCCCTCGGCTATGCCAGCGTCGACGTGCTGCGTGTCCCCGGCGATCCTGCGCAGAAGGCGGCATTGCGCGATCAGTTCCTCGCCGAGCGCCGTTGCAGCGAAGATGACGTGCGCTTTTTCATCGCCGGCCAAGGCCTGGTTGCCTTGCACATTGGCGACTATGTGTACGGCGTGCGCTGTGAGAAAAATGACCTGTTGGTGATCCCGGCCGGCATGCCTCATTGGTTCGATATGGGCGAGAACCCACATTTTGTGATGTTGCGCCTGTCCCATACGGCAAACGGTGGGGTGTCTGAGTTCACCGGGGACGATATCGCTGCCGGTTTTCCAGGGATGGATGACTAGTCTTAATCGACTTGAATGTTCAACCCCGGCAAGTTGGAATTTGTTGTGGGAAAAGGCCTATTTACCTGTAAGGCCTGGCTGTTTATCACCGGCCTTACGCTCTAACGCTCTGCATTATGTAACTCTCTCCGGCCTCAATGTTTATATCGCCTGTCAATAGGAGGAATCCGAAAGGCGATAAGCATCAACCAATAAGAAGGAGAGAAAGCGATGAGTGATCCAGAGGCGTCAGGTACGCCGTTCAGCGTGCCCATCGATGCCAGAAAGCGTCTGGCCCTGTCCGGCAAGCCCCTGACCCGGACCGAGTTGGAGATCTTGCGCTGGGCCTCCGAAGGCAAGACGATCTGGGAAATCAGCCGGATTCGTGAAACGTCCCAAGCCGCGGTGAAATTCCACCTACGTAACATCTACGGCAAGTTACAAGTCAACAATCGTGTACAAGCGATGAATGAAGCGGCCCGCTTGGGCTTGTGTTGAGTTCATAAAAAAGGCCGCGACGCTTAATGGCGTCGCGGCCCTTTTTTATGGGTGGCTTATGCCGAGTGGTAAGTCGGCAGGGCAAAGCGGTTCTGGCTTTGCAGCATCGAAATCTGCGGCAGGTCGCTGGCTTGTTCGGCCAGGTCGCGGCGAATGGCGCTGATTACCCAGGTGAGTTGATCGGCCGTGTGCAATTGCTGGTAGGAGATCGAACGCTTGACCTGCTTACCTTCGCTGTTGCGCAGGGTCAACAGGATACCGCCGTCCGGGCGTGGCTGAGTGGTGACGTCGTATTGGGAAAATACTGAGGCGAATTTATCTTGGATCAGGCTCATGTCTATCAGCTCCGTTGGCTCAAGTTGGCAAGCATGGAGTGATAGGTGCAGTGATTGTGCCACCTCACTACTTTACAATAAGTCTTTAAAAATCAATTAGTTGTGAAAAATTGAGATTTTTGATTTCGTGCAATTTGCATGAGTGGCCATCATGCATCCTGCATTTTGCGCTATTCGATCCGGTCAGGCGGACGCATCGTTACTCATAAGGACTGTGGATGTGTCGCTAAATTCCCTGTTTGTCGGTTGTCTGTTGCCGGCCCGGGATACAAAACATTTCAAATCCCGCGTGTACAGCCTAAGAACGGCTGGCGTATTTTCCCGTGAGCATGTGGCTTGCTGCCTACAAAAGTGCCGGAGCTTCTGGCCTCCACGAAGAATAAGAAAAAGGACGTTCCTCTATGAACCCTCCGCAAAACGACATGATTACCTGGAGCATGCTGCTGCGTAAGGTGCCCGCCATCGTCCGGGCCTTGCCTCGGGTAGTCCGCGGCATGCGTGCCGCCAATGTCACCGACCCCGCGCAGCCCTGTGGCCTGGGCTGGCATTTCGAGCAAGCGACCCTGCGCAACCCTGACGGCGCTGCGTTGTTGTATGGCGACAGCGTGCTTAGTTACCGCGACGCCAATCAGCGTGCGAACCGCATCGCCCATCACTTGCACCGCCAGGGCATCCGCAAAGGCGATGTAGTGGCGTTGTTTATTGAAAATCGCCCCGAATTGCTGCTCAACGTGCTGGCCGTGGCCAAGCTGGGCGGCATCTGCGCCATGCTCAATACCGCGCAAACCCAGGCGGCGCTGGTTCACAGCCTGAATCTGGTCAACCCGGTGGCGATTGTGGTGGGGGCGGAATTGGTGGCGGCCTACACGGCGGTGCGCGAGCAAGTGGCGATCGAGACGGACCGCACCTGGTTTGTCGCGGATCAACACAGCAGCGCCGTGCCTGCTGGCTATGCCGACCTGATGGCCGCCAGCGCCGAGTGCGCGGTGGACAACCTGGCCAGCTCCCGGCAGATCTTTTTCAACGACCCGTGCTTCTATATCTACACCTCCGGCACCACCGGCTTGCCCAAGGCCGGCATCATGAAACATGGCCGCTGGACCAAAACCGCCGTCAGCTTCGGCAGCATCGCCCTCGACATGGGCCCCGCCGACGTCCTGTATTGCACCTTGCCGCTGTACCACGCCACTGGCCTTTGCGTGTGCTGGGGCTCGGCGATTGTCGGCGCGTCGGGGTTTGCGATTCGCCGCAAATTCAGCGCCAGCCAGTTCTGGGACGATGTGCGCAAGTTCAACGCCACCACCCTGGGTTATGTCGGTGAGTTGTGCCGTTACTTGCTCGACCAACCCGCCAACGTCCAGGATCGTGACAACCGCGTGACCAAGATGGTCGGCAATGGCCTGCGGCCCGGCGTATGGGCGCAGTTCAAGCAACGCTTTGGCGTCGAGCATATCTGTGAGCTGTATGCCGCGAGTGACGGCAATATCGGCTTCACCAATGTGTTGAATTTCGACAACACCATCGGCTTCTGCCTGCAGCACTGGGCGCTGGTGGACTACGCCCACGACAGCGGTGAGCCACTGCGTGGCGCCGATGGCTTCATGCGCAAGGTGCCAACGGGCGGGCAGGGCCTGCTGCTGGCCAAGATCGATGAAAAGGCGCCGTTCGACGGCTACACCGACCCGGAAAAGAACCGCAAGGTGGTGCTGACCGACGTGTTCGAAAAGGGCGACCGTTACTTCAATACCGGCGATCTGCTGCGCAGCATCGGTTTTGGCCATGCGCAATTTGTCGATCGCCTGGGGGACACCTATCGCTGGAAAGGTGAAAACGTCTCCACCACCGAGGTCGAGAACATCCTGCTGCAACACCCGCAGATCGCCGAAGTGGTGGCCTACGGCGTCGAGATCGAAAACACCAATGGCCGCGCCGGCATGGTCGCCATCACCCCCAGCGAATCCCTGGCCGCCCTGGATATGCGCGAGTTGCTGCAATTCGCCCATGGCCAGTTGCCGCACTATGCGGTGCCGCTGTTCCTGCGGATCAAGATGAAGATGGAGACGACGGGCACGTTCAAGTACCAGAAAGTGCGGCTCAAGGAGGAAGCGTTCGACCCGGACAAGGCGGGCAACGACCCGGTGTACGCCTGGTTGCCCGGTTCGGACAGTTACGTGCCCGTTACCGGCCAGTTGCTTGCGCAGATCCAGGGCGGTCAGTTCCGCTATTGATTCTGCCTATGGCCGCTTTCGACAAAAAAACCATGACAGTGGGGAACTCCCTCGCGACACTGGGCGCCTACTCTTCAGTACCCCAAGCCTTACCAGACAAGGAGCCCCCACATGTCGGACCACGCCAAACAAATGACTGACGACGAAGCCGCCGAATTTGCCGAGCAGGTCTTCGACGTCGCGCGCAGAGGCGATGCCGCCCTGATGGCCGCGCTGCTGGCCAAGGGCTTACCAGCCAACCTGCGTAACCACAATGGCGACACCTTGCTGATGCTGGCCGCTTATCACGGCCACGCCGACGCGGTAAAAGTGCTGCTGGAATTCAAGGCTGACCCGCAGATCGCCAATGACAAGCATCAACTGCCGATGGCCGGTGCGGCGTTCAAGGGCCATTTGCCCGTGGTCAAGGCGCTGATCGAAGGCGGCGCGCCGGTTGACGCGTCATCCTCGGACGGGCGCACGGCGTCGATGATGGCGGCGATGTTCAACCGCGTCGAAATGCTCGACTACCTGCTCAGCCAGGGCGCCAACCCCAAGGCGATCGACGCCCAGGGCGCCACGGCATTGGCAGCGGCACAGACCATGGGCGCGGTGGATACGGCGGCGCAGTTGCAGAAACTGGTGTAGGCTACGCGCCCTCAAAAACCAGCCCGCCACAGGACCCTTTCATGAAAAACGCCCTCGTCGAACTCATCCGTAAAATCAGCGCCGGCGTCATGGGCGACGACGAGGTGGCACGCATCGCCGAAGAAGCGGCGCAGGCCTACGCCGACCCTGTGGCGTTTCTGGCGGCAAACCCGGACATCAACTACGACGATACGTTTTCGATTCCGTTGGGCGAGTGGGTAGTGGTCGGCAGCCTGCCGGACACCGTGCTGTTCCAGGCCGACACCTATGGCGACCTGTTTGCGCAGATCGTTGCATCGTTCGGCCCCGGCGTGGCGTTTAACCTCAAGCCCAAGCAACTGGCCAAGACCGAAGCCCTCACTGCGCTCAATCGCATCCAGATCCAGATGAGTGCCCTCAGCCCGGAAGACGGTGGTTATGTGTTGCTGAACTTCAGCCAGCCACTGGACGACGAGATCCAGGCCGTGCTGGTGTACGGCAACGACCTGCCGCGCGTGCTGGAACTGTGCGCCGAAGTTGGCATCAAGGGCGAACCGTCCCTGGAAGCGCTGCGGGTCGCGGTCCACGTCTGAAATAAAACGGAACCCCCTGCCAGGGCTGGCTATCCTACAAGGGCATGCCCTCACTTAGGAGCGACACCATGGGTTCCACTTTCAACGGTCTGGTCGGGCTGATCATCCTCGCGCTGGATATCTGGGCGATCATCAATGTGTTCAAAAGTGGCGCAAGCACCGGTGCCAAGGTGCTGTGGATTCTGTTGATCCTGCTGCTGCCGGTCCTGGGCCTGATCATCTGGGCGATTGCCGGGCCACGGGGCAACATGCGCTTCTGAGCGCTCGACTCACTCAAGCAGGAGTGAGTACGGAAAATGTGGGAGGGGGCTTGCCCCCGATAGCGGTGTATCAGTCGTTACAACAGTGGCTGAACCACCGCTATCGGGGGCAAGCCCCCTCCCACAATGGTTTCAACGAATGCCTTGATATTGTGTGTCGAAATATTCGCTGTACGAAATTTTCACATCTCATCCAAGACAATTCGCCGGCTTTATCTCCCTGCAACGGCTCTATCTCACGCTCCGTCAGCGGCAGGATTGCGGCACGCGTTCAGTAATTAATAGCGTTGCCGGCAGTGATCGGGCACCATTTGCGCCACCGCGTTTACCGCCTACCCCAGCCAGCCTGGGCGAGGGTCGGACGCCACTGCACTCTTTCGCAACTTAAACTTCCAATGGGTCCTGAAACGACATGGCAAACCCGGACGCCCTGAATCAGCAGCGAGCTTCTAATCGCCTGCTGCAACCGACCGTCAAATCCCATCTGGCATACACGCTGCTTTGCGCATTGGTCATGATGGTGATGTTCTCCCTGCTGCGCCTGGCGCTGCTGGCGTACAACCGCGAGATGATCCTCGACACACCGGCCTCGACCTTCCTGGAAGCGTTCGCCAACGGCCTGCGCCTGGACATTCGCCTGGTGGTGTACCTGGTGATCCCCTTGCTGCTGGCACTGTTCAGTGTGCGGGCCATGGCCGCGCGCGGGTTCTTCCGTTTCTGGCTGACCCTGGCCTCTAGCATCGCGCTGTTCCTGGGCCTGATGGAAATGGACTTCTACCGCGAATTCCACCAGCGCCTCAACGGCCTGGTCTTCCAATACGTGAAGGAAGACCCGAAAACCGTGATGAGCATGCTCTGGTACGGTTTTCCGGTGGTGCGCTACCTGCTCGCCTGGGCCGTGGGCACGCTGATCCTGAGCATGGCCTTCAAGGGCGCCGACCGCGCGACGCGCCCACGCGGCCCGTTCAGCGGCGGCAGCATTGGCACCCGCCAAGTGGCGCCGTGGTATTCGCGGATCGCGGTGTTTGTGGTGTGCCTGCTGGTCGCCGTGGTCGCCGCTCGCGGCACCCTGCGCCAGGGCCCGCCGCTGCGTTGGGGTGACGTCTATACCACCGATTCGAACTTCGCCAACCAGTTGGGCCTCAATGGCACGTTGTCGCTGATCGCCGCAGCCAAGTCGCGCTTCTCCGAAGACCGCACCAACATCTGGAAGGCCACCCTCGAACAACCGCTGGCCACCCAGACCGTGCGCGACATGCTGGTGCTGCCGCAAGAGAAGCTGGTGGATACCGACACCGCCGCCGTGCGCCGTGATTTCACGCCACCGGCCGAGAAAACCCTGCCGATCAAGAACGTCGTGGTCATCCTGATGGAGAGCTTCGCCGGTCACTCGGTGGGCGCCCTGGGGCGTCCGGGCAATATCACGCCGTACTTCGACAAACTGTCCAAGGAAGGCCTGCTGTTCGACCGCTTCTTCTCCAACGGCACTCACACCCACCAGGGTATGTTTGCCACCATGGCGTGCTTCCCGAACCTGCCGGGGTTCGAGTACCTGATGCAGACCCCGGAAGGCAGCCACAAGCTGTCGGGCCTGCCGCAGTTGCTCAGTGCGCGCAAGTTTGACGACGTGTATGTCTACAACGGCGATTTCGCCTGGGACAACCAGTCGGGCTTCTTCAGCAACCAGGGCATGACCAACTTCATCGGCCGCAACGACTTTGTCGACCCGGTGTTCTCCGATCCGACGTGGGGCGTGTCCGACCAGGACATGTTCAACCGTGGCCTGGAAGAACTGAAAGCGCGTGAAGGCGGCAAACCGTTCTACGCCCTGCTGCAAACCCTGTCCAACCACACGCCGTATGCCTTGCCGACCCCGTTGCCGGTGGAGAAAGTCACCGACCGTGGCAGCCTCAACGAGCATTTGACGGCGATGCGCTACTCCGACTGGGCCCTGGGCCAGTTCTTTGAAAAGGCCCGCAAGGAGCCGTACTTCAAGGAAACCCTGTTTGTGATCGTGGGCGACCACGGTTTCGGTAACGAGCAGCAGATCACCGAGATGGACCTGGGCCGCTTCAACGTGCCAATGCTGATGATTGCACCGGGCATGCAAGAGAAGTTCGGCGAGCGTGACCACACCGTGGGCACCCAGATCGACATCGTACCGACCATCATGGGCCGTCTCGGTGGCGACACCCTGCACCAGTGCTGGGGCCGTGACCTGCTCAACCTGCCAGAAGGCGACAAGGGCTTCGGCGTGATCAAGCCTTCGGGCAGCGATCAGACCGTGGCGCTGGTCACCGGCGACCGCGTGCTGGTATTGCCTAAGGAAATGCCGCCGAAGCTGTGGGAATACGAACTGGGCGCCGAGCCGACCGGTAAAGTGATCGCGGAATCGCCGGACGAGGCTGGGCTGAAACAGAAGCTCGAATCGTTCCTGCAGACCGCGACCAAAAGTTTGCTGGATAACACCGCCGGTGTTGTCGACGGTAAGCCGGACTAATCGCCCGGCAATAAAAAAGAGGCCTTCATGAAGGCCTCTTTTTTTTGCCCGGCGTTTATATCTTGCCGAGTAACAACAGGATCAGCAGCACCACCAGGACGGCACCGAGAATACCCGACGGCCCATAACCCCAGCTACGGGAGTGCGGGAACACCGGCAAACCGCCGACCAGCAGGAGAATCAGGATGATGATTAAAATGAGGCTCATAGTTGTATTTCCTTATAGGCCTTGTGCAAGGACTGGTTGTTTAACATTAGGCCCGCCGGTTTAATTGCGGACGCCTTAACAACTCCGACTGTGCCGCTTCGCAGAAAATTCCGTGTTTTTTTAAAGCATTTTGGAAACGCACTTATTTCTTTTAACGCGCCGACAAATGCCTGCGCTTAGTTGAAAAAGATTGAACTTAGGCCAGGCCATGGCATCCGACCCGTCCCGCGGTTTGCTCAGGGCATTCATCAATTGGATGGTGCGTGGGTGTAGGAAAAACCTTCGCTACACTGCCGATCACTTCTTCCGTGAACCACAAGGCTATTTTCCTATGCAAAATCGCATGATGATCACCGGTGCCGGGTCCGGACTGGGTCGCGAAATCGCGCTGCGCTGGGCCCGCGAGGGTTGGCAGTTGGCCTTGTCGGATGTCAGCGAGCCGGGCTTGCAAGAGACCCTCAAGCAAGTGCGCGAGGCGGGCGGCGATGGGTTTATCCAGCGTTGCGATGTGCGCGACTACAGCCAGCTCACCGCCTTTGCCCAGGCCTGCGAGGTCAAGCTGGGCGGCATCGATGTAATCGTCAACAATGCTGGCGTGGCCTCTGGCGGGTTCTTCGCCGAACTGTCCCTGGAAGACTGGGACTGGCAGATCGCAATCAACCTGATGGGCGTGGTCAAGGGCTGCAAGGCGTTCCTGCCGCTGCTGGAAAAGAGCAAAGGCCGCATCATCAACATCGCCTCAATGGCGGCGCTGATGCAAGGGCCGGCCATGAGCAACTACAACGTGGCCAAGGCGGGTGTGGTGGCGTTGTCGGAGAGTTTGCTGGTGGAGCTCAAGCAGCAGGAAGTCGGGGTTCACGTGGTGTGCCCGTCGTTCTTCCAGACCAACCTGTTGGACTCATTCCGTGGGCCGACCCCGGCGATGAAGGCGCAGGTGGGCAAGTTGCTGGAAAGCTCGCCGATTTCGGCGGCCGATATCGCCGATTACATTTACCAGCGGGTGGCCGAGGGTGAGTTCATGATCTTGCCCCACGAGCAAGGGCGGATGGCCTGGGCGTTGAAGCAGAAGAACCCGCAGTTGCTGTATGACGAGATGACCGTGATGGCTGACAAGATGCGCGCCAAAGCCCAGGCGATTAAGGGCTGATCGGTTTCTTGACCGGGCTCTGCGCAAAAAAATCATGTGGTCTGTCAGGCAAATTACCTACTGCTGTAGGTGATGCCTGATTCGACCGCAAGTCATTGCTGAGCATCACCCAAGCGCGCAAGGTCGGGGTCCTGTCACTCGAAAAGGACAACCGCCATGCTGGTCTTAAGCCGTGCCGTAGGCGAAATCATTTCCATCGGCGATGACATCGCCTTGCACATTCTCGAACTCAACGGTTCCCAGGTGAAATTCGGGGTCGAAGCCCCCGCCGGGGTGCAGGTCCATCGCGCCGAGGTGTACCAGAAGATCGTCGAACGCCAGGGCGCCGCGACTCATCCGGTGCTGGTGCCCAACCCCTGAACTGCCATTTCAGTCGAACAGATGCTTGGGCACGTCGTGTTTGAGCATCAACTGGCATTGCTCGCTGTCGGGGTCGAATACGATCAATGCCTGGCCCTTGGTCAGTGCCTGGCGCACGCGCAGTACGCGGGTTTCCAGGGGCGTGTCGTCGCCATTGTCGGTGCCGTCGCGGGTCACGAAGTCTTCGATGAGGCGGGTCAGGGTGTCGACTTCAAGTGCGTCGTAGGGAATCAGCATACAAGCCTCTGGGGTTAAGTCCCGGCGATGCTACTGCGCCGGGACCGTTGTTGCCAGTGTCAGGATTTCTGGCCGACCAGGCTGTCCACCGACGGCACGCGGGTGTCGCTCTCCATCTGGGTCTCGTGCTCGAGCTGATGACTGAACCGATCCAGTGAACCCTGCGCCGGTTGCGCGTCGCTGGCGAATACCGGCGGGCTGAGAATGTAAGCCGCCAACAAACGGCTCAGCGCCGCGAGGCTGTCGATGTGGGTGCGTTCATAGCCATGGGTCGCATCGCAACCAAACGCCAGCAAAGCAGTGCGAATGTCGTGGCCGGCGGTGACCGCCGAGTGCGCATCGCTGAAGTAATAACGAAACAGATCGCGGCGTACCGGCAGTTCGTTATCCATCGCCAGGCGCAGCAGGTGGCGCGACAGGTGATAGTCATACGGCCCGCCGGAATCCTGCATCGCCACGCTGACGGCATGTTCGCTGGAATGCTGGCCGGGGGCGACCGGGGCGATGTCGATGCCGACGAACTCACTCACGTCCCAGGGCAGGGCGGCCGCCGCGCCACTTCCGGTTTCCTCGGTGATGGTGAACAGCGGGTGGCAGTCGATCAGCAAGGGTTCGCCGCTGTCGATGATCGCCTTGAGAGCGGCGAGCAGGGCGGCGACGCCGGCCTTGTCGTCGAGGTGACGCGCGCTGATATGCCCGCTCTCGGTGAACTCGGGCAGTGGGTCGAACGCCACATAGTCACCGATGCCGATCCCCAGGGAATCGCAATCGGCGCGGGTGGCGCAGTACGCGTCCAGACGCAGCTCGACATGGTCCCAACTCACCGGCATCTCATCCACGGCGGTGTTGAACGCATGCCCGGAGGCCATCAGCGGCAACACGCTGCCACGGATCACGCCGTTGTCGGTGAACAGGCTGACGCGGCTGCCTTCGGCAAAGCGGCTCGACCAGCAGCCAACCGGGGCGAGTGTCAGGCGGCCGTTGTCTTTGATCGCACGCACGGCGGCGCCGATGGTGTCTAAGTGCGCCGACACCGCGCGGTCGGGGCTGTTTTTCTGGCCCTTGAGGGTGGCGCGGATGGTGCCACGGCGGGTCATTTCAAAGGGGATGCCGAGTTCTTCCAGGCGTTCGGCGACATAGCGCACGATGGTGTCGGTAAAGCCGGTCGGGCTGGGAATGGCGAGCATTTCCAGCAGCACTTTTTGCAGGTAGTTGAGATCCGGTTCGGGGAGGGTTCGGGTCATGGAAACTCCTGATGGGGTGAGGGCATCGATGGTTTCGATGAGGGGTTGGAGCGGCGATAGCGCCGCTCCAGGCAATACATCTTTCAAGCGCTTGGCTGACTGTGCGGAAACAACAAATCCACAAACCGCTCCGCTGTCGGCTGCGGCTCATGATTGGCCAGCCCGGCCCGTTCGTTGGCTTCGATAAACACGTAGTCCGGTTGATCGGCCGCCGGCACCATCAGGTCGAGGCCGACCATCGGGATGTCGAGGGCACGCGCGGCGCGCACGGCGGCGTCGACCAGCGTCGGATGGAGGATGCCGGTGACGTCTTCCAGGCAGCCGCCGGTGTGCAGGTTGGCGGTTCGGCGCACGGCCAACTGCACGCCGCTGGGCAGGATGCTGGAGTAGTCATAACCGGCTGCGTGCAGGGTGCGCTCGGTTTCGGCGTCCAGGGGGATTTTGCTTTCACCGTCGGTGGCGGCCTGGCGACGACGGCTTTGCGCCTCGATCAGGGCGCGGATGGAATGCTGGCCGTCACCGATCACTTCGGCCGGGCGGCGGATCGCTGCGGCGACTACTTCGAAGCCGATCACCAGGATGCGCAGGTCCAGGCCTTCGTGGAAACTTTCGAGCAAGACCCGGCTGTCGAACTGGCGCGCCGCTTCAATCGCCTGTTGCACCTCTTCGATGGTCTGCAGATCCACCGCCACGCCTTGGCCTTGTTCGCCATCGAGCGGTTTGACCACGATGCGCTGGTGTTCGTCGAGGAACTCCAGGTTGTCATCGGCGCTGCCTGCCCGTTGTTGCGCCGGCAGTTTCAACCCGGCGGCGTTGAGCACCTTGTGGGTCAGGCTTTTGTCCTGGCACAAGGTCATGCTGATGGCGCTGGTCAGGTCGCTCAACGATTCACGGCAGCGCACGCGTCGGCCGCCATGGCTGAGGGTGAACAGGCCGGCATCGGCGTCGTCCACGTGTACGTCGATGCCACGACGATGGGCTTCTTCGACGATGATCCGGGCGTAGGGGTTGAACCCCGCCTGCGGGCCAGGGCCGAGGAACAGCGGCTGGTTGATGCCGTTCTTGCGCTTGATCGCAAAGGTGGTCAGGGCACGAAAGCCGAGCTTGGCGTACAAGCTCTTGGCCTGGCGGTTGTCGTGCAGCACCGACAGGTCCAGGTAGCTCAGGCCACGGCTCATGAAGTGTTCTACCAGGTGGCGCACCAGCACTTCGCCGACGCCGGGACGGGTGCAGTGTGGGTCGACCGCCAGGCACCACAGGCTGCAACCGTGTTCCGGGTCGTGGAAGGCTTTCTGATGGTTGAGGCCCATCACGCTGCCGATCACCGCGCCGCTGTCTTCGTCCTCGGCCAGCCAATACACCGGGCCGCCCGCGTGGCGGGGCGTCAGGCGTGCGGCGTCAACCGGCAGCATGCCGCGTCCCTGATAGAGCTGGTTGACCGCTTGCCAATCGGCCTCGGTCTGCACGCGGCGAATACGGAAGCCACGAAACACGCGGGTCGACGGACGATAGTCAGAGAACCACAAGCGCAACGTGTCGGACGGGTCGAGGAACAGTTGCTGCGGATCGATCCCCAGGATCTGCTGGGGCGCGGCCACGTATAGCGCGATGTCGCGCTCGCCGGCCTGCTCGTTGAGCAGCTCCTCGGCGAGGCTGGCCGGGTCGGGAAACGTGTGGCCGATCAACAACCGGCCCCAGCCGCAATGCACCGCGATCGGCTCGGCGGCCAGTGGGCTGCCGTCTTCGGCCAGGCGTGCTTGCAGGCGCTCGTAGGTCGGCGCCTGGCCCTTGAGCAAGCGTTGGCTGTAAGCCGCTGCGAGAGGTTTCATCGATCAGATTCCTTGTTCGCTGAGCCACAGGTTCAGCGCCGCCAGTTGCCACAGCTTGGAGCCGCGCAGCGGGGTGAGTTGACCGTGTGGGTCGGTGAGCAGGCGGTCGAGCATGGCCGGATTGAACAGGCCGCGGTCCTGGCTCGGGTCCAGCAGCAAATCGCGGACCCAGTTCAAGGTATCGCCCTGCAAATGCTTGAGGCCGGGCACCGGGAAGTAACCCTTCTTGCGGTCGATGACTTCACTCGGGATGACCCGACGCGCCGCTTCCTTGAGGACCTGCTTGCCGCCGTCGGGCAATTTGAATTTGCCCGGTACGCGGGCCGACAGTTCCACCAGGCGGTAGTCGAGAAACGGTGTGCGCGCTTCCAGGCCCCAGGCCATGGTCATGTTGTCGACGCGTTTGACCGGGTCGTCCACCAGCATCACCGTGCTGTCCAGGCGCAGGGCCTTGTCCACGGCGGCGTCCGCGCCCGGCATCGCGAAATGCTCGCGCACGAAGTCGCCGGCGGCGTCATTGGCGGTCAGCCATTTCGGCGCGACGGTGGCCGCGTAGTCGTCGTAGCTGCGGTCGAAAAACGCCTCGCGGTACGCCGCATACGGATCGCTGGCGCCGTCCACTGGCGGGTACCAGTGGTAGCCGGCGAACAGCTCGTCGGCGCCCTGGCCGCTTTGCACCACTTTGCAGTGCTTGGCCACTTCCCGCGACAGCAGGTAAAAGGCGATGCAGTCGTGGCTGACCATCGGCTCGCTCATGGCGCGGAACGCGGCCGGCAGTTGCTCGATGATCTCGCCCTCGGCAATGCGCAGTTGGTGGTGACGGGTGCCGTAGTGCTTGGCGATCAGGTCCGAGTACTGGAACTCGTCGCCGCGTTCGCCGCCGGCGTCTTCAAAACCGATGGAGAAGGTCGACAGGTCCTGCACGCCGACGTCTCGCAGCAGGCCGACGAGCAGGCTCGAGTCGACGCCGCCGGACAGCAGCACGCCCACATCCACGGCGGCGCGTTGGCGGATGGCCACGGCTGCGCGGGTGCTGTCGAGTACGCGGTCGGTCCAGTCTTCGAGGGTCAGGTGCTGCTCATCCTCACGCGGGCCGTAAGGCAGGGTCCACCAGGTTTTCTGCTCGGTGTTGCCGTGGGCGTCGATACGCATCCAACTGGCCGGCGGCAGTTTCTCGATGCCAGCCAGCAGCGTGCGCGGCGCGGGCACCACGGCGTGGAAGTTCAGGTAATGGTTGAGCGCCACCGGATCGAGGATCGGGTTGATATCGCCGCCCTTGAGCAGCGCCGGCAACGTCGAGGCAAAGCGCAGGCGCTGGCCGGTGCGCGACAGGTACAGCGGCTTCACGCCGAGACGGTCACGAGCAATAAACAGACGCTGGGCATCGCGCTCCCAGATGGCAAACGCAAACATGCCGTTGAGCTTGGGCAGCAGGGCTTCGCCCCAGGCGTGGTAGCCCTTGAGCAGCACCTCGGTGTCGCCGCCGGAATAGAAGGCGTAGCCCAAGGCTTCCAGCTCCTGGCGCAGTTCCGGGAAGTTATAGATCGCGCCGTTGAAGGCCAGGGACAAACCCAACTGCGCGTCGACCATCGGTTGGGCAGAACCGTCCGACAGGTCCATGATTTTCAGGCGCCGATGGCCCAGGGCAATCGGCCCTTGGGCATGGAAGCCCCAGGCATCGGGGCCGCGTGGGGCCAAGTGGTGGGTGATGCGCTCAATCGCAGCCAGGTCGGCAGGTTGGGCATCGAAACGTAGTTCTCCAGCTAATCCGCACATAAATTCCTTACCGGTTTTTCCGTTGGGGAGGTTCAACACTCAATACGCCCAAAGGGCGCGTACCCAGAAACTGACACGGGCAAATCAACGGAGTTTTAGAACAATCTGTTATAAGGCAAACAGCCTTGACTGCTCGGGCGCGACCCTGCGCCGCGCGTGGCGGCGGATTCGCGGGCGGTAAATAGGGCTGGTAAACATACAAATTTTGCGCGGTTTGGTGGGGCAACCGCCCCGGTTTTTGCGTCATTCGCCGCAGGCGTCGGGCTTATCGTTGAGCGTCATTACTCAACGCGATAAGGAAGGCTACCGATGGCCGAATCACAGGATTCAGCTCAAACCGCCGCGCCGGTGACGCAAGAACAAGTCACCGCCGCGCTGTTGGAAATCACCGCAGACCTGGACAAAGCCCAGGTGCTGCAAGAGACGTTGCCCGCCTGGTGGATAGACGCCGATAGCCAGACGCGCCAGGCCCTGCAAAACGCCCATGAACACAGCCAGCACCCTCACGAACAAGCGGCGCGCCTGTTGGCGCGGGTCAAACCGCTCAAGGTTTTTTGCGCCGAGCGGCTGAAGGCGTTTCTGGCGGGCAAGGGGCATGCGTCGTTGGATATCGAGCGCGACACGCTGGATGTGCCTCAGCGTTCTTTCAAAATGAAAGCCCCGGTCGGCCCGGCGATCGAGGTCATCAAGACTGAGCGACACAGCCTGCTGCAGGCGGCCATGCAGAACTTCCCGCAGGCGTTTGCCGAGCCCGGCGGGATGGAGCAGGGCTCGGTCATTCGTGCGGGGCAGGCGGTCATTGAAGGCCTCAGCGCCGAAACCTTCGTGGGCTACTGCCGGGAGCTGGACCTCGGTGCCGCCTATCAACGGCATCTGCGGGAGGTGTTCAATCTGCCGGCTTCGGGCAACTCAGCGGCGGCTGCGCGCAGTTACAACCCAACCGTCTCGACCCTGGGGCAAGCCAGGTGCATGGACATGCAGACCGATCTGCACCTCGCGTATGCCAAGGGCGATATCAGCCAGTCGACCTACACGGTGCTGCAGGCGCTGATCAAGGCGGATGCCCCCGCCGAGCAGATGCAGCATCTGCTGTTTCACGGTAAGCCGCTGGTCTGGCAGGGGCTGAATATCGGCGGGAGCTGCGTGTGGGGCGTGATGGTGTTGGCCCACGCCTCGACAGATGGTTTTTCCTCGGGCCCGGTGGTGCTGTACATGCCCAATGAACCGATACGCCCCTGGTACGAGTACCCGTCGCTGGATGACTTCAAACAGTACCTGACGCTCAAGCTCCAGGTACAGACCTATCGGCGCTTCTTTACCGGCTACCTGGACGAGTCGGAACGCTTCGATTTTTTCCAGCGATTTGACCGCAGCCGAACCCTGGCGCGTCTGGAACCGGTGGCGGAGACGGGCAACCTGTCGAGGTTCTTTTTCAACGTCGGCACCGGCAAGCTGCTGCTCGACGCGCACCTGTTGGCGGTGCCCACGGCGCAGGCGGATGAAGACGCGCGCCGGAAGCGCCTGCAGAACTACCTGGACGCCGGCTTGACCGTGCTCAACGTCGCCGGTTTTGTGGTGCCGGGGTTGGGGGCCTTGATGATGGGGGTCGGCATCGGCCAGTTACTGGGCGAAGTGTTTGAGGGCACCGACGACTGGAATCATCGTGAAAAAGCCGAGGCGCTCGGGCATTTGGTCAACGTGGCTGAAAGCATCGCGGGGATGGCTCTGTTTGCGGCAGGTGCAAAGGTGTTCAGCGCAGCCAAGCGCCTGATCACCCGGCCGGTGGATTTTTTTGACAGCATGGAGGCCGTCAAGCGGCCCGACGACAGCACGGGGTTATGGCGGCGTCGGGCCCAGGCCTATCGTCAGCCCCCGGAAGTGATCGCCGGCAGCGTGGCCAACGGCGCGGGTGTGTATCAGGTCAACGGGAGGTTCTACGTCAAGATCGAAGGCGGGGTGTATTCGATGGTCTTCGACGCCGGCACCAAGCAGTGGCGCGCCCTGCACCCACAGCGCGGCGAGGCCTATCGTCCGGTGCTTGAGCACAATTCCATGGGCGGTTGGCGGTTTGAGTGGGAGCGGCCCGACGAGTGGGAAAACCGGTCCTACATCATCAAACGCTTGCATCCCGCGCTGGGTGCGCTGAGCGATGAGCGCTTGAACGAGATTGCGCACATTGCCGACCTGTCGTTGTCCGAGTTGCGCTACCTGGCGGCGGAAAACCTGCCATTGCCGGAGCGCTTCAGGGACGGTGTGGTGCGTTTCATACAAGAGCAAAAAGTGCGTGACCTGACCTGGCAGCTTGAACATCAGGCACAGTTGGATACCAGTACGGCACGCACCCAGATGTTCGCCTTGCCGCATATGGCCGATTGGCCCAGCGGGCGCTACTTCGAAGTGTTGAGCCGTGAGGGCAACCTGCTCGGGCGCTACCCGGACGTAGCCCCCTTCAATTATGAAGACATGAGCATCCACATCACCGAGCGACAGTTGGAAGACGGCGAGGTCATACCAACGCTGCTCGCCGCGCTGGACGCCGATGAAACCCAGACATTGCTCGGCGGCGTGGTTGAACCTGACGCGGCTGAGGCGACCTTGAAACGACGCTTGCTCGCCTCGCTCGATCTCACTCATCGGCAGGTGTGCGAGCAGCTGTATCAGGACGCCGAGGTGATCACTCACAGCGATCATGGCTTGCTCAAGTCGCGCTATCCGCGCTTGCCCAATCGCATCGCCTGGGAGCTGCTGTCCAAGACACCGAGCGTGGAACTCGGGCGGTTGCGTGAGTCCGGTCGGGTGCCGCTGGCGTTGGCGCAACAGACCCGCGAGGCGTTGCAACTGCTTGAAGAAGATCAGGCGTTCAGTGGTTTGTACTGGCCGCGCCAAGGCAGCGAAGCCACCCAGCGGCTGGCTGTCGGGCTGCTGGCGCGAGTGCCCGATTGGCCGCAGGCGATGTCGCTGCAAGTGCGCCGCGAAACGCTCACGGGCGAGCTGATTGCGCAACAGGGCGCGCCGGACGCGGCGTTGCGCCGCACCGTCGTGACAACGGCCCGGGGCTGTCAGGCATTTGATGGGCAAGGCAAGGCGTTGGCCCCGCTCGCTACCGGCGAGGAGGGGTTTTACCAGGCCCTGACGGATACGTTGTCGACCGATCAACTGGCCACGCTGAAACTGACGAGCGCGCAGCGCGGCGCGTTCTTGCGCCATGAGCTGCTGGCCAGGGCGCAAGCGGAGCGCAAGACGCTGGCGCGTTACCTCTGGCCGCAGCGCCCGCAGCCCAAGCCGGCGTTGGCATGCATTCAGGCGGTACGGCAAGATCCGCCGACGCAGCCGGCCGCGTTGATGCGCAAGGGGCGCAAGCTCTACCCCAAGCTCGACTCACGCCAGCTCGGCTGGTTGCTGCACGACCTGGGCCCGGATCACGTGTCGCGCGCCAAGGCGGTCAAAGGGCTGGAAGGCCAACTCAAGGTGCTGCTGCTGACGTTGAAGCGCTGGTATGACGACAAGGCGGCGACCAAAGGTATGTCCCGTTCTGCCCGGAAGGATTTTCGCTCGGCGCGCCAATCGGTCATGAAGTCCATTGAGCGCAGTTGGAAACGCAAGACGCTGCTGCCCAATGAGGAGGGGCAGGTATTTGGCCTGAAGTTGGACGGCATGGTGGCTGGCCCGTTGCCTCAGTTGCCTGCCGAAGTTGATTTCGCCCATGTTCGAGTGCTGTCGCTCAAGCACATGGCGCTCAACAATGACGTTGCGCAGTTCCTTGAGCACTTCAAGGGCCTGCAGACGCTCGACCTGATGGGCAACACACTGACCGACCTGCCGCAGACGCTGGAGCAGATGCCCGGGTTGCAGCGCTTGTACCTGAGCGACAACCAGTTGCAACTGACCGAGGCGTCCCGCACGACCCTGGCGGGCTTGACCGAACTGCGGCTACTGGACCTGAATAACAACCCGCTGCTGAACGCGCCGACGGTCGGGCGGATGTTGGATCTGCGCACATTGTTCCTCAATAGCTGCTCGCTCAGGGAACTGCCGGGCGGTCTGCGCAGGCCACCGTACCTGGAGACGGTGGACCTGCGTGGCAATCGAATCACGGCGTTGCCTCAATGGCTGGCCGATGTCCCGCGCGGGGTTGCGCGCACGCTTAACCTTGGGGGCAACCCCCTGGATGCTGCCAGTCGGCAGTTGCTGAGTCGCTACCGAAGCCGTGTCGGTGTGGGCATGGGCTTTCTGGAAGATGATATTGCCCGTATGACCGAGCAAAGGGCGCAGGAGCTCTGGTTGAAGGACGTGGGCACGCTGTTCACCAGCAAACAGGCCACCTGGAGCGCGCTCAAGGCGGAACCGGGCTCCGATGGGCTGTTCCATCTACTGGCCGGGCTGGGGGGCGCCGCCGATACCAATACGGTCCGTGAGGACATGAGCCGGCGCGTGTGGTGGGTGCTGGAGTCGGCCGAACACGATGCCGCCTTGCGCCAGGAGGTCTTTGACCGCGCCGCCACGCCGCTCAATTGTGACGATGCCGCGGCCGCGAGTTTCAGCAATCTGGAGGTGCTGACGCATATTCACGAGGCCTCGAAAGCCGTCGAGGGCGGTCAGTTGACCGCCGAACCGCTGCTGCATTTAAGTCGGGGATTGTTTCGGCTCGACCGGCTTGAGCGTTTTGCCCGCAAGCACAGCGACGAACACCCCAGCGCCGACCCGCTGGAGGTGAGCCTGGCCTTTCGAAAAGGCTTGGCCGACACGTTTGACTTGCCGGGCCAACCCCGAGATATGCGTTTCGAGAGCTTGAGTGAGGTCAAACCCTTGCACTTGAGGGCTGCCGCTGACCAGGTGCGGGCGGCCGAGGAATCATCCGAGTTGTTGAATTACCTGGTCGAACTGCCGGTGTGGACCGGCTATTTGAAGAAGGCCAACAGTGTGTCGCTCGGGCGCTTGACCGCGCCGTTCGACGAACGGATGCAGGCGGTGTTTGATCAGGGCGAGACGTTGAGCGATACCGACTACCGCGAGCAGATGAACGTGATTTTGCAGGAGCGGAACCAGGTTGAGTCCGCCGAGATCCGGCGTCAGACCGTAGAGGCGCTCAAGCCCGGCGCGCTGACCGCCTGCCCGCTGCCGTTGTTATGACCCGCCCGTGCCGCGGATCAATGCACGCAAGGCAAATCGATTCGGATGGCAGGCGTCGGCCACGCTTTTGGGCAGCGGCAAGGGTTCATCGTCCAGCCAGGCCGCCAGCAATTCAGCGCACAGCGGCGCGGTCACCAGGCCGCGTGAGCCGTGGCCGCTGTTGATGTACACGCCGTCGAGCCACGGGCAGGCGGCCTCGGGGACCTGGCGGGCATCCTTGCGCAGCGCGGCATAGGCCTGGTCGAAGAGGGCGTGATCGGCCAGCGGCCCGACAATCGGCAAGTAGTCCGGGCTGGTGCAGCGGAACGCGGCGCGCCCTTCGAGTTGATCGGCGGCCAGTGTGTCGGCGTTCAAGCGGTGGGCCAGGTCGACGGAGATTTCCCGCAGCATCTCCAGGTTGCCGACATGCTCGGCGACTGTCGGCGCCAGGTCGTCACTCTTGAAGTCGAAGCTGGCGCCCAGGGTGTGTTCGCCGAGGCGCGCCGGGGCCACATAGCCTTCGGCACAGACCACGGTGGCCAGCGCCTGGCTGTCCTGGGTTTGCGCCAGGCGGGTGATTTGCCCGCGAATGCGCTTGAGGGGCAGCTCGGCGCTGAACGGGAACCGCTTGATCTCGGCCGCGCCGGCCAGCACCACCACCGTGGCGCTGGCCAGCAGGGTGTTGCCGGCCAGGGCTTGCCATTGCCCGTCGACCCGTTGCAACTCAAGGGCCTCGTGATGCGTCAGCACGTTGATCAACGGGTGCCGGGCTTGCCATTCGCATAAGGCCGGCGGATGTACCCAGCCACCCTCGGGGAAAAACAGCCCGCCGTGTTCCAGCGCCACACCGGCGCGCGCTTGGGCCTGGGCCTGGTCCAACGGATGCAGCAGGCCTGGGGCAAACGCCGCAGCCAACTGGGCCTGGCGCTCGGCTTCCTTGGCGTTGAACGCCAGTTGCAGCACGCCGCAACCGTCCCAGTCGACGCCTCGGTGCAGGTGTTCGAGCAGGCGCCGGGTGTGGCCGAACCCGCTCAAAATCAATTGCGAAAGGGCCGTGCCATGGGCCGACAACTTGAGGTACAGCACCCCTTGCGGGTTGCCCGAGGCTTCCTCGGCCAGGGTGGTGTGGCGCTCCAGCAGGCTGACGTTCCAGCCGCGTGCGGCGAGGCTGGCCGCCGTGGTGCAGCCGGCCAGGCCGCCGCCGATCACCAGGGCGCTGCGTTCGCCGTGCAGCGGCGCCGGGCGCGCGAACCACGGTTTGCTCGCGGCAGGCAACGGCGTCTCGGCCGGCCAACCGAGGAATTCACCGCGCAGGATTTCCCATTTATGCCCAATGCCCGGCGTGCGCTTCATCTTGAACCCGGCGGCATTGATCAGGCGTCGCACCCAGCCGGTGCTGGTGAAGGTGCTGATGGTCGACCCCGGGGCCGCCAGGCGTGCCAGTTCGGCAAACAGCTCGGCGGTCCACATGTCCGGGTTCTTCGCCGGGGCGAAACCGTCGAGAAACCACGCGTCGATCTGCGCATCCAACTGCGGCAACTGCTCCAGCGCATCGCCGATCAGCAGGGTCAAGGTCACGCGGCCGTTATCCAGCACCAGGCGCTGGAAGCCTGGGTGGATGGCGATGTACTGCGCCAGCAATTGCGCGGCGAACGGCTGCAGTTGCGGCCAGAGCAGCAGGGCGCGTTGCAGGTCGGCGTGGCTCAGCGGGTACTTTTCCACGCTGATAAAATGCAGGCGTGCGCCGGCCACCGCGTGTTGTTCGAACAACTGCCAGGCGCAGAGAAAGTTCAGCCCGGTGCCGAACCCGGTTTCGCCGATCACCAGGCGCCCGCCCGCCGGCAAGGCCGCAAACCGTGCCTGCAAACGGTTCTGTTCGAGGAACACATAGCGCGTTTCTTCAAGGCCCGACTGGTCGGAAAAGTACACATCGTCGAAGACCCGCGAGTGCGGGCGACCTTGGTCATCCCAGTCGAGCTGGGCGTGGGTTACAGGGTTCATGGGCGACTCGGCAAAGGCAAGGCGGCCATTCTAGCCGATCAACCGGCAATGAATTGATCCATGGCAAGCGAGCGTGGAATTTCCTGCCGCGTGTTGCTGCCCAATCCGCTAGTCTTGAGCGATCTTGAAACGGAGCTGCTCATGTTCGAATCCGCTGAAATCGGTCATGCCATCGACAAAGACACTTACGACGCCGAAGTACCGGCCCTGCGCGAAGCCTTGCTGGAAGTGCAGTTCGAGCTGCAACAGCAGAAACGTTTCCCGGTGATCATCCTGATCAACGGCGTCGAAGGCGCCGGCAAGGGCGAGACGGTCAAGCTGCTCAACGAATGGATGGACCCGCGCCTGATCGAGGTGCGCACCTTCGACCAGCAGACCGACGAAGAGCTGGCCCACCCGCCAGCCTGGCGATACTGGCGGCAGTTGCCCGCGAAAGGCCGCATGGGGGTCTTCTTCGGCAACTGGTACAGCCAGATGCTGCAAAGCCGCGTGCAGGGCGATATCAAGGACGCGCGGCTCGATCAGGGCATCGCCGGCGCTGAGCGCCTGGAGAAGATGTTCTGCGACGAAGGCGCGGTGATCTTCAAGTTCTGGTTTCACCTGTCCAAGAAACAGATGAAAGCGCGGCTCAAGGCCCTGGCCGACGACCCGCTGCACAGTTGGCGGATCAGCCCGCTGGACTGGCAGCAGTCCAAGACCTATGACAAGTTCGTCCACTTCGGCGAACGCATCCTGCGCCGCACCAGCCGCGACTACGCGCCCTGGCATGTGATCGAAGGGGTCGACAGCAATTATCGCAGCCTCACGGTGGGCAAGATTCTGCTCGAAGGCCTGCAAAACGCCCTGAGGCAGCCCAAGGGCAAAGTCAGCGGCATGAACCCTGCGCCGTTGCCGGCGGCCGTGGATCAAGTGAGCCTGCTCAACAGTCTGGACATGACCCTGAGCCTGGAAAAAGACGATTACGAAGAGCAATTGATCACCGAGCAGGCGCGTCTTTCCGGCCTGATGCGCGATAAGCGCATGCGCAAGCACGCGTTGATCACGGTCTTCGAAGGCAACGATGCGGCCGGCAAAGGGGGCGCGATCCGCCGGGTCGCCGCGGCCCTCGACCCTCGCCAGTACCGAATCGTGCCGATCGCCGCACCCACTGAAGACGAGCGCGCCCAGCCTTACCTGTGGCGCTTCTGGCGGCAGATTCCGGCGCGGGGCATGTTCACCGTGTTTGACCGTTCCTGGTACGGCCGCGTGCTGGTGGAGCGCATCGAAGGCTTCTGCACGCCGATGGACTCGATGCGCGCCTATGGCGAGATCAACGATTTCGAAGAGCAACTGCGCGATGCCGGGGTGATCGTGGTCAAGTTCTGGCTGGCCATCGACAAGCAGACCCAACTGGAGCGCTTCCAGGCCCGCGAAGCGATCCCGTTCAAACGCTTCAAGATCACCGACGACGACTGGCGCAACCGCGATAAGTGGGATCAATACCGTGCCGCCGTGGGCGATATGGTCGACCGCACCAGCACCGAGGTTTCACCGTGGACCCTGGTCGAAGCCAATGACAAGCGCTGGGCGCGGGTCAAGGTGTTGCGCACCATCAACCTGGCGCTGGAAGAGGCGTTCGCCAAGTCCGACAAGCACGACCAGAAAGGCAAGAAGAAGTAGGCCTATAGACGGGGTGAATGATCGTCGCGGTTGGGCAGGCCTGGATCTATCCTCGGTCCATCTCCCAACAACGACAAGATCGAGGTAGCCCCATGCGTGAAGTAGTGATCGTCGACAGCGTGCGAACCGGCCTGGCCAAATCCTTTCGCGGCAAGTTCAACCAGACCCGGCCGGATGACATGGCGGCCCATTGCGTCAACGCGCTGCTGACGCGCAATGGCATCGACCCGGCGACGGTGGAGGATTGCATCGTCGGCGCGGGCTCCAACGAGGGCGCCCAGGGCTACAACATCGGGCGCAACGTCGCGGTGCTGTCGCAACTGGGCACCGGCACGGCAGGGATGACCCTCAACCGTTTCTGTTCCTCGGGCTTGCAGGCGATTGCCATCGCGGCCAACCAGATCGCTTCGGGCTGCAGCGATATCATTGTCGCCGGCGGCGTCGAGTCCATCAGCCTGACCATGAAAAGCGTCAACACCGACAACCTGATCAACCCGCTGCTCAAAGAACAGGTGCCGGGCCTCTATTTTCCCATGGGCCAGACCGCCGAAATCGTCGCGCGCCGCTATCACGTCAGCCGCGAGGACCAGGACCGGTATGCCCTGCAAAGCCAGCAACGCACCGCCCAGGCCCAGGCCGATGGTTTGTTCAACGATGAAATCGTGCCGATGGCGGTCAAGTACGCCGTCGAGGACAAGAACAGCGGCGCGGTGCAGGTGCTCGACGGTGTGGTCGACCGTGACGACTGCAATCGCCCGGACACCACCCTGGCCAGTCTCCAGGGTTTGAAACCGGTGTTTGCCGAAGACGGTTCGGTGACGGCGGGCAACTCTTCGCAATTGTCCGACGGCGCCTCGATGACACTGGTGATGAGCCTGGACAAAGCCCTGGCGCTGGGGCTCAAGCCCAGGGCGTTTTTCCGTGGCTTTGCCGTGGCCGGTTGCGAGCCGGATGAGATGGGCATCGGCCCGGTGTTCTCGGTGCCCAAGTTGCTCAAGGCCAGGGGCTTGCAAGTGGCGGATATCGACCTGTGGGAACTCAACGAAGCGTTCGCCTCCCAATGCCTGTATGCGCGCGACCGCCTGGAAATCGACAATGCCAAATACAATGTCAACGGCGGCTCGATCTCCATCGGCCATCCGTTCGGCATGACCGGCTCGCGGCAAGTCGGGCACCTGGTGCGTGAGTTGCAGCGGCGTAATCTGCGCTATGGCGTCGTCACCATGTGCGTGGGCGGCGGCATGGGGGCGACCGGGCTGTTCGAAGCTGTGCGCTGAGTCCGTTGTGGGGCTGGCTTGCCTGCGATAACGGGTGTTTGGCTGACACTCCGTTATCGCGGGCAAGCCAGCCCACATTTGAATGGCGGCGTATCCCAATCGGTGTCCTTGCCCCTAGAATGCCTGTTCCACTTCCTCTGGTTTCTGGGGCGCGCATGCACATCTCTTCCGGCCGCTGGGTCTACGGCTTTTGCTTGACCCTGCTGACCGCGCTGCTCTGGGGCATTCTCCCGATCAAACTCAAGCAAGTGCTGCAAGTGATGGACCCGATTACCGTCACCTGGTTTCGCCTGACGGTCGCGGGCAGTTGCCTGTTCGTCTATCTCGCCGCCGTCAAGCGGTTGCCCAGCGTGCGCGTGCTCGGGCCGCGCGGCGGTTGGCTGGTCGCAATGGCCGTGTGCGGCCTGGTGGGCAACTACGTGCTGTACCTGGTAGGCCTGAACATGCTCAGCCCCGGCACGGCGCAACTGGTGGTGCAGATGGGGCCGATCTTCCTGATGGTCGCCAGCGTGTTTGTATTTAAAGAACGCTTCAGCCTGGGCCAGGTGCTGGGCCTGGTGGCGCTGCTCATCGGCTTTGGCCTGTTCTTCAACCAGCGTCTGGTGGAGTTGCTGACGTCCTTGGGCACTTACACCGCCGGGGTGCTGACGATCCTGCTCGCCACGACGATCTGGGTGTTCTACGCCCTGGGCCAGAAGCAATTGCTGACGGTGTGGAATTCGTTGCAGGTGATGATGGTGATCTATCTGTCGTGTGCTGTGTTGCTCACGCCTTGGGCGCATCCGCTGGAGGCCCTGCAACTGAGCCCGGTGCAAGGCTGGTTGCTGCTGGCGTGCTGCATGAACACGCTGGTGGCCTATGGCGCATTTGCCGAGGCCCTGGCCCATTGGGAAGCCTCGCGGGTGAGTGCGACCCTGGCGCTGACGCCGTTGGTGACGTTTGTGGCAGTGGCCTTGGCGGCGTGGTGGTGGCCGGATTTTGTGCAGGCTGAACAGATCAATGCGCTGGGGTATGTGGGGGCGTTGGTGGTGGTGTTGGGGTCGGCGATGGTGGCGTTGGCGCCGTCGTTGTTTGCGGGGCTCAAGGCGCGGCGGGCGCGGTTGGCGTCTTGATTGGCCCAGGTGTTTTTATCGGGTGTACGCGGGCCTAAGTGTGGGAGGGGGCTTGCGGATACATATCCAACAGGTTCACCTCGTTCTAAATGTGGGAGGGGGCTTGCCCCCGATGGCGGCCTCTGGGCCGACCATTTTTTTGGGTTGAGTACATATCCGTTTCTTTGGTAACGGCTGCTATAGGTTCCGCTCTTACAGCGGGTCACTTTTGGAAAAGAGCCCCAAAAGTAACCAAATGTATGGTCAGCCCACCTTTTGCTATCCAGTCACGATGAACGGTAAATCAGGCTTGCGCTAATGTATCCGGGCTCCTTGTGAGCGCGGTTACGCGTTCGGCCCTTGATGAGTATTCGCTCCTGCCTGTCCTTAAAAGCGCTTCAGCTTCGAAAGCTATTTTGCTTATCAGGTTCTCAGCCAGGGTATCTGCCGTTTATCGCCATCAATTACTGACGTCGCAAAAGCCGGTGGTAAAGCTGGGTCACACGGTGAAATGCCCGTTGTAGGTGCCACCTTTGGTCAGCAGCGCCCAGACAATCCTGGCCATTTTATTAGCCAGCGCACAGGCAACTTTGTTAAGCGGTTTCCGAGCCAGTAGGTTTCTGGCCCAGACTCCAAGGGCGTCGTTTCGCTTATCGATTCGATAAAGCAGGGTTTGGGCGCCCTGCATCAGCAAGGTTCTCAAATACCGATCCCCGCGCTTGCTGATACCCAGGAGTGTGGTTTGCCCTCCGGTTGAGTATTGCCGTGGCACCAGCCCCAACGAAGCCGAAAAATCTCGGGACGATTTATATATCGAAGCGTCCCCGACATCGGCCACCAGCGCGCTAGCGATGAGGGGGCCTATGCCGGGGATGCTCTGTAATCTTTTGCCAGCGTCACTCCCGTTCACCTGCTGCTTGATCTCGATATCCAGTGCTTTGATTTCGCTGGTCAATTGACGAATGTCATCAAGCATCCGACTAATAGCCTGCCGCAGGCGCAGCGGTAGATTGTGCTCTTCCATCAATGCAGGAACCCGATCCAGCGCGGCATAGCCAGCGGGAAAGATAACGCCAAACTCCAGTAAGAACCCGTGCACCTGGTTGATCACTCCAGTGCGCCGACTCACCAGTGATTTACGCAGTTTATGCACGGTCGACAACACCTGCTGATCAACCGACTTGACCTGTACAGAGCGCGTTCTGGGACGTGATGCGGCCTCACAGATAGCCTCGGCATCAATGAAGTCGTTCTTGTTGCCGGTGACGTAAGCCTTCACATGCTGCGGCGCTATCAGTTGGACCTGATGACCGAGCTTGGTGATTTCTCTGGCAAGAAACTGTGACCCGCCACAGGATTCCATGGCGACTTTGCAGGGGGGCATTTGTGCAAGTAATGGCAGCAACTGGCTTCGATTGAGCTTCTTGCGCAGTACCTGATGGCCTTGTGCGTCCTGGCCGTGTAAGTGGAAGCTGTTCTTGCCAATGTCGATGCCTAGAAGCGTTACGCTGTTCATGAGAAAACCTCCTCAGGAAAAGTGAGAACCTCAGTAGTGTAGACCTGAGGTTCTCGCCGGGCTGACCATCTCATTAGGGCTCTTGCCCCACCACTCGGCACCTCGCCTAGGCTCGGTGTGCCCGAACGCAGGCTTGAATCCGTGGGCCGCCGTCATGGGCCATCCATGGCCCAGGACGGCTAACCCGGCGTCCTGCCGGGTTACCCACGGATTCAAACCTGCGTTCGGCCAGCGTGGTTTTACGGGGCGCCTAAGATCAAGATCAAAAGCAGATCAAGAGCAAAGCAAGAGCAAAGCAAGAGCAAAGCAAGAGCAAAGCAAAAGCACGTGCTATGCGCTTATTGTCCGGCCTCCAGCATGTTTTCCGGGCGTACCCATTGGTCGAACTGTTCGTCGGTCAGGTAGCCCAGATCCAGCGCGGCTTCCCTGAGGGTCAGGCCTTCGGCGTAAGCCTTCTTGGCGATCTGCGCCGACTTGTCGTAGCCGATGTGCGGGTTGAGCGCGGTCACCAGCATCAGCCCGCGTTCCAGGTGCGCGGCCATTTGTTCGGCGTCGGGTTCGAGGCCGGCGATGCAGTGTTCCTGGAAATTGTTGCAGCCATCGGCCAGCAAGCGGATCGATTCCAGCAGGTTGTGGATGATCACCGGTTTGTACACGTTCAACTGCAAATGTCCCTGGCTGGCGGCAATGCCGATGGTTACGTCGTTGCCCAGGACCTGGCAGGCGAGCATCGACAGCGCTTCGCACTGGGTCGGGTTGACCTTGCCGGGCATGATCGAGCTGCCCGGTTCGTTGGCCGGCAGTTTGACTTCTGCCAGCCCTGCGCGTGGGCCGGACCCTAGCAGGCGCAGGTCGTTGGCGATTTTCATCAGGGCCACGGCCAGGGTTTTCAGGGCGCCGTGCAGGGTCACCAGCGGTTCGTGGCCGGAGAGGGCGGCGAATTTGTTGGGTGCGGTCACGAACGGCAGGCCCGACAAGGCCGCCAGCTCGGCGGCAATCGCCTCGCCAAAGCCGTGGGGCGAGTTGAGCCCGGTGCCGACGGCGGTGCCGCCCTGGGCCAGCTCGCACACCTGGGGCAGGGCGCTGCGGATCGCGCGTTCGGCGTAATCGAGCTGGGCGATGAACGCCGAGAGTTCCTGGCCAAAGGTGATCGGCGTGGCATCCATCATATGGGTGCGACCGGTCTTCACCAGCTTCATATGGCGTGCCGACAATTCCGCCAGCCCGCCGGACAGGTGGGTAATCGCGGGCAGCAGTTGCTGGTTGACCGCCTGCACCGCCGCGATGCTCATGGCGGTGGGGAAGCAGTCGTTGGAGCTCTGTGAGCGGTTCACATGATCGTTCGGATGCACCGGGCTCTTGCCGCCGCGGGCCTTGCCCGACAGCTCGTTGGCGCGCCCGGCGATCACTTCGTTGGCGTTCATGTTGCTCTGGGTGCCGCTGCCGGTCTGCCACACCACCAGTGGGAACTGGTCGTCATGCTGCCCGTCGAGCACTTCGTCGGCGGCCTGCTCGATCAGGCGAGCGATGTCGGCGGGCAGGTCGCCATTGCGGCTGTTGACCCGGGCCGCGGATTTCTTGATCAGGGCCAGGGCGTGCAGTACCGCCAGGGGCATGCGCTGCTCGCCGATGGCGAAGTTCACCAGTGAGCGTTGGGTCTGCGCACCCCAGTAAGCGTCATCCGGGACTTGGACTTCTCCCAGGCTGTCGGTTTCGATACGGCTCATCGGGCACACTCCTTCAGGTTCGTTTGCGCAGTTTAGGCCGTGATCGACCCAGTGGGTTCCCTAAAAGACTTCTCATCGGATTCATCCACCGCAAATCCAGGCCCGACAGGGCCTGGGGTTGAGCCGCGAGGTTTTTTAGGCGCAGAATGGGCGCCCTTGGGGTCTGACCTCGCCTGCTAGAAAAGGAAACTCGATGACTCGTCTTCGTGCCATCTGTACCGCGGTTGCTCTGGTTTGCGCCAGCGGCCAGGTTTTTGCCGATACCGCCAGCCACAACGCCAGTGCCGAAGCCTTCCTTACCCTGGCCCACGCTGACAAGCTGGGGACCCCGGTGTACATGCAAGTGCAGCAAATGTTCGCCCAGCGTTTCGAACAGACCAAAGCGCCGGCCGCCAAGCAGTCCGTACTGGACAGCTACCAGGCCAAGGCCAATGCCGCCCTGGACCAAGCCATCGGCTGGCCAAAACTGAAACCGGACATGGTCAAGCTCTACACCAGCAACTTCAGCGAATCCGAGCTCAAGGACCTGGTTGCGTTCTACCAGTCTCCACTGGGCAAGAAAGTCCTGGAAAAAATGCCGCAGTTGACCCAGCAATCGGCCCAGATGACCCAGGCCAAGCTGGAAAGCGCCGTGCCGGTGGTGAACAAGCTGTTGGAAGACATGACCAACGAGCTGACACCTAAAGCCGCCGCTCCGGCCAAGAAGAAGTAAGCAGGAATGACCATGCAACAGCGTATCGAAACGGCGCTTGCCGCCCTGGGCCCGGACCACTTGAGCGTGCTGGATGAAAGCCACATGCACAGCCGTGGGTTGCAGACCCACTTCAAGGCCGTGCTGGTCAGCCAGCAGTTCGAAGGGCTTAACCGCGTCAAGCGCCACCAGAAGGTCTACGCCACCCTGGGTGACCTGATGAGCGAGTTTCACGCGCTGGCGCTGCATACCTACACGCCTGAAGAATGGGCGAAAATCGACGCAGCCCCGGCCTCGCCGACCTGCGCCGGCGGCCATTGACGGGTTGATGTTGAATCTACTGTAGGAGCGAGCTTGCTCGCGAAAAAACTCAGAGCGCCGCTGGGCGTCAGGTTATCCGTGTCATCGTTCACGACCTTCGCGAGCAAGCTCGCTCCTACAGTTAACGGTTCATCCCTGATAGAATCCGCAACGCGCCGCTTAGCCGGCGCGTTTTTTTTGCATCCGGTTCACCCCTTACGAGGGTAGCCACCTGGAGAGAACACCCATGACTCAACCGATTGTCGTGGCGGCACTGTATAAGTTCGTCACCCTCGAAGATTACGTCGCCCTGCGCGAGCCCTTGCTGCAGGCGATGGTCGACAACGGCATCAAAGGCACCTTGCTGATCGCCGAAGAAGGCATCAACGGCACCGTTTCCGGTAGCCGCGAAGGCATTGATGGCCTGATGGCCTGGCTGAAGAACGACCCGCGCATGGTCGATATCGACCACAAAGAGTCGTACTGCGACGAGCAGCCGTTCTATCGCACCAAGGTCAAGCTCAAGAAAGAGATCGTGACCCTGGGCGTCGAAGGCGTCGACCCGAACAAAAAAGTCGGCACCTACGTCGACCCGCAGGACTGGAACGCGCTGATCAGCGACCCGCAAGTGCTGCTGATCGACACCCGCAACGACTACGAAGTGTCCATCGGCACCTTTGAAGGCGCGATCGACCCGAAAACCACCAGTTTTCGCGAATTTCCCGACTACATCAAAGCCAACTTCGACCCGGCCAAGCACAAGAAAGTCGCCATGTTCTGCACCGGCGGCATTCGTTGCGAGAAGGCCTCCAGCTATATGCTCAGCGAAGGCTTCGATGAGGTTTACCACCTCAAGGGCGGCATCCTGAAGTACCTCGAAGAGGTGCCGCAGGCCGAGACCAAATGGCAGGGCGACTGCTTTGTGTTCGACAACCGTGTGACCGTGCGCCACGACTTGAGCGAAGGTGACTACGATCAATGTCATGCCTGCCGCACACCGGTTAGTGTGGAAGATCGTGCATCCGAGCACTACGTGGCGGGCATCAGTTGTCCACATTGCTGGGATAAGCTGCCGGAGAAAACCCGTCGCAGCGCGATCGACCGGCAAAAGCAGATTGAACTGGCCAAGGCCCGCAATATGCCGCACCCGATTGGCTTCAACTACAAGCAAACCCCTTCCGAGGCCTGAGCCATGTCTGCGCGCCTGCTCTATGTGATGGACCCGATGTGTTCCTGGTGCTGGGGCTTTGCCCCGGTGGCCGAGGCGTTGGTCGAGCAGGCCAAGGCGGCCGGTGTGGAGCTGCACCTGGTGGTGGGCGGCTTGCGCACCGGCAGTGGCGCGGCGCTGGAGCCGACGACACGGCGCTACATCCTGGAACACTGGCAGGCGGTCACCGACGCCACCGGGCAGACGTTCAAGCGTGACGGCGCGCTGCCTGACGGTTTTGTCTACGACACTGAGCCGGCGTGCCGCGCCATCGTCACCGCGCGCAGCCTGGCGCCGGATTGCGCGTGGAAGCTGCTGGGGCTGATCCAGCATGCGTTTTATGTCGAGGGGCGCGACGTGACCCTCGCCAGTATTCTGGTGGAGCTGGCTGAAAAAGCCGGCATACCGCGCATCGAGTTCGCCGGGGCGTTTGACCGTGCCGAACAGCACGCCGCCACCGCCGCCGATTTCACCTGGGTGCAGGATTTGGGGATCGCCGGTTTTCCGACGCTGCTGGCTGAGCGCAATGGCCAGTTGGCTTTGCTGACCAACGGCTATCAGCCGCTGTCCGCGCTGTCGCCGCTGCTCGCCCGCTGGCTGGAGCGAGCTGCCTGTGCCTGATCAGCCTGACGCAGAGCCCACCCATCACGTCGATCGACTGACCTGGGCGGAAATACGCCGCCTGGCCTTGCGTCACAAGAAGTCCCTATGGGTCGCCAATGGCGTCGCCGTGCTGGCGACCCTGTGCAGCGTGCCCATCCCCCTGCTGTTGCCCCTGCTGGTTGACGAAGTGCTGCTGGGCCATGGCGATGCCGCGCTCAAGGTGATGAACCACGCGCTGCCCCTGGGCTGGCAGAAAGCTGCCGGTTATATCGGCCTGATGCTGCTGGTGACCCTGACCCTGCGCTGCGCTGCGCTGGTGTTCAACGTGGTGCAGGCGCGCTTGTTTGCGCGGCTGGCCAAGGACATCGTCTACCGCATCCGTGTGCGCCTGATCGAGCGGCTCAAGCGTATTTCCCTCGGCGAATACGAAAGCCTCGGCAGCGGCACCGTCACCACGCACCTGGTCACCGACCTGGATACGCTGGACAAATTCGTCGGCGAAACCCTCAGCCGTTTCCTGGTGGCCATGCTGACCTTGGTCGGCACCTCGGCGATATTGATGTGGATGCACTGGCAACTGGCATTGCTGATCCTGCTGTTCAACCCGCTGGTGATCTATGCCACGGTGCAGTTGGGCAAGCGCGTCAAGCACCTGAAGAAACTGGAAAACGACAGCACCTCGCGCTTCACTCAGGCGTTGACCGAAACCCTCGACGCCATCCAGGAGGTCCGTGCGGGCAATCGCCAGGGCTTTTTCCTCGGCCGCCTCGGCCAGCGGGCCCGGGAAGTGCGTGACTATGCCATTCACTCCCAGTGGAAAACCGACGCCTCCAGCCGCGCCAGCGGTTTGCTGTTCCAGTTCGGCATCGACATTTTTCGCGCGGCGGCCATGCTCACCGTGCTGTTTTCCGACCTGTCCATCGGCCAGATGCTCGCGGTGTTCAGCTACCTGTGGTTCATGATCGGCCCGGTGGAGCAGTTGCTGAACCTGCAATACGCCTACTACGCCGCGGGCGGGGCGCTGACGCGGATCAACGAGCTGCTCGCCCGTGCCGATGAGCCGCAATATGCCGGCGGCGCAGACCCGTTCACCGGGCGCGAAACGGTCGGCATCGACGTGCGTGGCCTGACGTTCGGCTATGGCGAAGAGCGGGTGCTCGACCAGTTGAACCTCAGCATCGAACCCGGTGAGAAGGTGGCGATTGTCGGCGCCAGCGGCGGTGGCAAAAGTACCCTGGTGCAACTGCTGCTGGGGTTGTACACACCGCAGGCGGGCAGTATTCGTTTTGGCGGTGCAACCCAGCAGGAAATCGGCCTGGAGACCATCCGCGAGCACGTCGCGGTGGTACTGCAACACCCCGCGCTGTTCAACGATACCGTGCGTGCCAACCTGACCATGGGCCGCAATCGCAGTGACCAGGCCTGTTGGCAGGCGCTGGAAATCGCCCAGTTGGACGCGACCGTCAAGGCCTTGCCACTGGGCCTGGACAGTGTGGTGGGACGCTCCGGCGTGCGCTTTTCCGGCGGCCAGCGCCAACGCCTGGCGATTGCGCGCATGGTCTTGGCCGAGCCCAAGGTGGTGATCCTGGACGAGGCGACCTCGGCCCTGGACGCTGCCACCGAGTACAACCTGCACCAGGCGCTGGCGCGGTTTCTCAGTGGGCGCACTACACTGATCATTGCTCATCGACTCTCGGCGGTGAAACAAGCTGATCGGGTACTGGTGTTCGACGGTGGGCATATCGCCGAGGACGGTGACCATCAGCAACTGATCGCTGATGGCGGCCTATACGCCAAACTTTACGGACACTTGCAACAAGTGCGTTGATTTAGCCTACGCTGTGCTATCAGGAGCGGATGTTCGCGTGCGTATTTGGCTGTGCATGTGCAAGGGACTTCATGAAGCAGAAGCGGACTCTCGGAACGCCAAGGCTGTTGGGCATTGTCTGGCCCTTTATCGCCGTCGTATTGTTCCAGGCATTATTAGGCTGCATCAGTCTATATGTGCTTTCAGCGGTGCGCGTCTATGTGGCTGGCGAGAGTCTGTGGTCCAAGGGCCAGAAAGACGCCATCTACTATCTGACGCTGTACGCCGATAATCGCGACGAGGCCACCTACCTCAAATACCAGCAAGCGATTGCTGTGCCCCAGGGCGGGCATGAGCTGCGTATCGCCCTGGACCGCCCGGCCCCCGACCTCAACGCGGCGCGCCTGGGGATCATCAAGGGCGGCAACCACCCGGATGACGTCTCCAGTGTGATCTGGCTGTATCTCAACTTTCGCCATTTCAGTTACTTGGAAAAAGCCATTGAGCTGTGGGCCGTGGGCGATGGCTACCTGGTCCAGCTGGACGACCTGGCCCAGGCGATGCACCGGGCGATCACCACCGGCCAGGTCCGTGACGACAATGTGCGGCAATGGAAGGCGCAAATCTTTGCCATCAACGACGGCGTAACACCGGCGGCCAAGGCGTTCAGCGATGCCCTGGGTGAAGGCTCGCGCTTCATCCTGCGGCTGTTGCTGATCACCAACCTGGCCACGGCACTGTGCCTGATCGCTCTGGCGCTGCTGCGTACCTATAAGTTGTTGACGCAGCGGCACGCTTTCGCCGATGCCCTGCAAGTGGAGAAGGAGCGGGCACAGATCACCCTGGAGTCGATCGGCGATGGCGTGATCACCACCGATGTCGATGGCGCCATTACCTACATGAACCCGGCCGCCGAGGCACTGACTCGTTGGGCGTCGGCCCGTGCCCACGGCCAGCCCCTGGCGGCACTGTTCAACCTACTCGATGAAAATGCCCAGCCCGATGGTTTCGCCCTGATCGAACACATCACCAAGGGCCACTTGAGTGGCGGCAGCGAACACTCCAAAACCATCCAGCGCCTGGACGGCAGCACCGTCTCGGTGACATTGGTGGGCGCGCCGATCCGCAGTGCCGGCAAAGTCAGCGGCGCGGTGCTGGTGCTGCACGACATGACCCAGGAACGGCAATACATCGCCAATCTGTCTTGGCAGGCGACCCATGACGCATTGACCGGCCTGGCCAACCGTCGTGAGTTCGAGTTCCGCCTGGAACAGGTGCTGCAACACGTCGGGCGTGAGCACAACGGGCGGCATGCCTTGATGTTCCTCGACCTGGACCAGTTCAAGCTGGTCAACGACACCTGCGGCCATGCGGCAGGCGACGAGCTGTTGCGGCATATCTGCGCACTGCTGCAATCGGATCTGCGGGAGGGCGACACCCTGGCGCGCCTGGGCGGTGACGAGTTCGGTATCCTGCTGGAGAACTGCCCTGCGGCGGTGGCGGAAAAAATCGCCGAAAGCCTGCGCCACACCGTGCAGAACCTGCATTTCGTGTGGAAGGGCCGGCCATTCATGACCACTGTCAGCATTGGCCTGGTGCATATTTCACAGACCCCGACCACCCTGGAAACGTCGCTGCGCGCCGCCGACATGGCCTGCTATATGGCCAAGGAAAAGGGCCGCAACCGCGTGCAGGTCTACCACCCCGACGACTCCGAACTGTCCCTGCGCTTCGGCGAGATGGCCTGGGTGCAACGCCTGCACATGGCTTTGGAAGAAAACCGCTTTTGCCTGTACTCCCAGGAAATCGCGCCCCTGGGGCACACCGACGCCGGCAGTGGGCACATTGAAATCCTGCTGCGCCTGCACGACGAGTCCGGCCGGATCATCCTGCCCGACAGTTTTATTCCGGCCGCCGAACGTTACGGGTTGATGAGTTCCCTGGATCGCTGGGTGGTGGACAACGTGTTCAACCTTATTGCCCGTTGCATGCATGAGCGTCCGGGCCGGCCCATGGCTATGTGTGCGATTAATCTGTCAGGCATAACTATTGGTGATGACGCTTTTCTCGATTTTTTACGCGAGAAGTTCGCGGCTTACAGCGTTCCGCCAGAAATGATTTGTTTTGAAATAACTGAGACCTGCGCTATCGCCAATTTGCGCAGTGCAATTCGCTTTATTAATGAACTCAAAGACTTAGGTTGCCATTTTTCACTCGATGACTTCTGCGCCGGAATGTCCTCATTCGCTTATCTGAAACATTTACCTGTAGACTTCTTGAAGATCGATGGAAGTTTCGTAAAGGATATGCTGGACGACCCGATTAACCGCGCCATGGTCGAAGTGATCAACCACATCGGCCACGTCATGGGTAAACGCACAATTGCCGAGTTTGTTGAAACGCCGCACATCGAACAGGCTTTACTTGAGATCGGTGTGGATTACGCTCAGGGCTACGTGATTGAACGCCCGCAATTGCTTACCTTTGATAGCTTGCAGTGTCGACCTGTGCGGCCGCAGCCTCTGTTATTCAAGGCGCCCGGCACATTCCGCTGAAACATTTGCTGGTCTGTACAATCACACTTAAAAAGGAGCGTTATAGTGATCGACACCTTCAACAGAACCGGCCCACTTATGGAAGCCTCGAGTTACCCCGCCTGGGCACAGCAATTGATCCAGGGCTGTAGCGAGAGCAAGCGCCGAGTTGTCGAGCACGAACTGTATCAGCGCATGCGTGATAACACGCTGAGCGCCAAGACCATGCGCCAATACCTGATCGGTGGCTGGCCCGTGGTTGAACAGTTTGCCTTGTACATGGCACAGAACCTCACCAAGACCAAGTTTGCCCGTCATCCTGGCGAGGACATGGCGCGGCGTTGGCTGATGCGCAATATTCGGGTGGAATTGAACCACGCCGACTATTGGCTGCATTGGGCCGGTGCCCACGGCGTCAGCCTCGAAGAGCTGCAAGCACAGAACGTAGCGCCGGAACTGCACGCACTGAGTCATTGGTGCTGGCACACCAGTTCGGCCGATTCGTTGATCATTGCGATCGCCGCCACCAACTACGCCATCGAGGGCGCGACGGGGGAGTGGTCCGCGTTGGTGTGTTCCACCGGCGTTTATGCCGCAGCCTTCCCAGAGGAAGACCGCAAGCGCGCAATGAAGTGGCTGAAGATGCATGCCCAGTACGACGATGCCCACCCTTGGGAAGCACTGGAAATCATTTGCACGTTGGCCGGCATGAACCCCAGCCGACAACTGCAGGCAGAGCTGCGTCAGGCCGTGTGCAAGAGCTACGACTACATGTACTTGTTCCTGGAAAGTTGCATGCGCCTGGAGAACGAAAAGCCTGCGACCGCGACTGTTCGCGAGCGCCTGGTGCGCGTCGCCAGCGAAGCGTGATGTAAAACGCGTGGCGGGGGGGCTACCCCGCCATTGCCAAGCGGTTGCGACCTTCGCGCTTGGCTACATACAGGGCGCTGTCGGCCCGGCGCAACAGGCTTTCGGCAGACTCGCCAGCCAACAACGTCGAGCAGCCCAGACTCACCGTCAGATCGATGCGTATGTCACCCGCCCAATATTCCTGGGTCTGTGCCGCCAGGCGCAGGCGCTCGCCGACGATCGCCGCCGCTTCCCGGCCGGTGTTGGAGAGCAGGACGAGAAACTCTTCCCCGCCAAACCGGAACACCATGTCCATATTGCGTAGCTGGCCCTTGATTGACGCGGCCACGGCGCGCAGTACCTTGTCGCCAACCGCATGGCCGTGAGTGTCGTTGACGCGTTTGAAGTGATCGATGTCGAGCATCAGCAGGGACAACGGGTTCGAGTGTCGCCGCGCCATGTCGATTTCGCGCTGCAGGGTCTGGTCCATGGCGATGCGGTTGCCGGTTTCGGTCAACGGGTCACGCAGGGCGCTGCGGGTGGCGGCGCGATAGAGCAGGGCGTTGCGCATCGGGTAGAGCAGGGTGGCGAGCAGGGATTCTAGCTGACCCAGTTCTTCTTCCATAAAGCGTTGGTTGCGACGGAATACCAGCTCGCCCAAATGTTCGCCTTCATGGCTCAAGGCGTAGCTCACCGAATGATGGCCGCGATGGCCGAATTCCAGGCGTAGGTCGCTGGGCTGATGGGCGTAGTGCATAGCGTCCAGGGGCACCAGGCGCTGGATCTCGCGAAAGAACAGACCGAGGATGCGTTGCGGTTCCAGGCTGGTCTGCAATTGCAGGCCCAGTTGTTGGCGCAGTTGAACAACCGTGGTGGGGCGGTGCGGGAGAGAGGATGGCTGACCAAAGCCCAGGCGTTGCAATTTGGCACTGTCAAAGTCGATTGCGTGAGTCTGGGGCGGGGTTTTCATAAGCAGTCGGCCTCTAAGCACTTAGCTGTCTTACAGGCTCGATGAGAGTGGCGAGTGCCAAGCGTCTTACTGTTCCTTCAGTTCCGTAAAACATTGGAAACAGTTTAAACCGCTTTGCCAGGGGTTATAACCCCTGGGCACTGCCACACGTCTTGTCATCGCATAACCTGCTTGAAAGGGTTAGAGCGAGATTCATGCCACTTTGTTGTTTTTTTAATAAAATCCTTATAAATCAAAGGCTATTCAGGGGGGCAAAAACAGCCACTGCAGCGCAATGTCAGTTATTTGGCATGTGATGGCAGCTTGATGGCAGCTTGATGGCAGTTTTACACGCCGTGCTGAACCAAGGTGCTCGGGTCGATCTGCTCGATCGATGTGACGCCGGTCAGCGTCATGGCCACACGCATTTCCTTGGCGAAGATATCCAGCAGGTTTTCCACCCCGTGCTGGCCATCGGCGGCCAGCGCATAGGCGGTCGAGCGTCCCAACAGACACGCCTTGGCGCCCAGGGCGAGCATGCGCACCACGTCGAGCCCGGAGCGAATGCCGGAATCCACCAGCACTGTCAGGTCGTCGCCTACCGCTTGGGCAATCGGCGGCAGTGCCTTGGCAGTGGAGAGCACGCCGTCCAATTGGCGGCCACCATGGTTGGAGACCACGATGCCATCGGCTCCGAAGCTCACCGCGTCCTTGGCGTCCTGCGGGTCGAGGATGCCCTTGATGATCATCGGGCCTTTCCAGAACTCACGTATCCACTCCAGGTCTTTCCAACTGATCGACGGGTCGAAGTTGTTGGCCAGCCAGCCGACGTAATCTTCAAGGGTGGTGGGCTTGCCCAGGTACTTGGAGATATTGCCCAGGTCGTGCGGGCGGCCCATCACGCCGACATCCCATGCCCATTGTGGTTTGGTGACCGCCTGCAGCATCCGGCGCGCCGAGGCATACGGCCCGGACATGCCCGAATGTGCATCGCGGTAACGTGCGCCCGGCGTCGGCATATCGACGGTGAACACCAGCGTCGTCACCCCGGCGGCCTGTGCCCGTTCCAGCGCATTGCGCATAAAGCCGCGGTCCTTGAGTACATAGAGCTGGAACCAGATCGACTGCGCGCTTTGCGACGCCACTTCCTCAATCGAGCACACCGACACTGTCGACAGGCAGAAGGGAATCCCCTTGTTGGTCGCCGCCTTGGCCGCCTGCACCTCACCGCGCCGCGCGTACATGCCGGTCAAACCCACCGGGCTGAGGATGATCGGCATGGCATGTTCCTGACCGAACAGCGTGGTCTTCAAACTCAGGCTATCCACGTTGCGCAGAATGCGCTGGCGCAGGCTGATTTCGGCCAGGTCCGAACTATTGGCACGCATTGTGTGTTCGGCGTAGGCGCCACCGTCGATGTAGTCAAACAGGAAGCGCGGCAGCTTGCGCTTGGCGGCAGCACGGTAATCGGATGCCGACGAAATGATCATGAACAGTGTCTCCGCAGGGCAAAGGGGGATTACGGTAAGCAAACATCTGGCATGATAAAAACAACTTTTATCGCTAGCATCCAGTCGCAAAAGGAATACCGATGAACCTGAGAACACTGCGTGTCTTCGTCGAGGTGGTGCGTCAGGGCGGATTTTCCCAGGCGGCGCAGGTGGTGTCGCTGACCCAGTCGACGGTGAGCAAGGCGGTCAAGACCCTGGAAGACGAGCTGGGCGCGCCGCTGCTTAATCGCCTCGGTCACAAGAACGAACTTACCGCCGCCGGCGAAATTGCCTACCGCCGTGCCCTGGTGCTGCTCGCCGAGCGCAGCGACTTGGTCGCCGAGATCAACGACCTGCGCGAGCTCAAGCGCGGCCTGCTGCGTATCGGCCTGCCGCCAGTGGGATGCGGCGTACTGTTCGCGTCGATGTTCGCGACCTACCGCAACCGCTACCCCGACATCGATATCGAGCTCACCGAGCATGGCAGCAAAAAACTGCGCGAATGCCTGGAAGCCGGGGAGGTCGATCTGGCGGCCCTGCTGCTGCCGGTGGACGAAGGCTTCGACTACCAGCCCGTGCGCAATGAGCCACTGATGGCCGTGCTGCCCATGAGCCATCTGCTCGCGCGGCGCAAGCGCATCGACTTCACCGACCTCGCGGATTCACCGTTCATTCTGTTCGAAGCCGGTTTTGCCCTGAACGCATTAATCCTCACCGCCTGCGAACGCAAGGGCGTGACGCCCAGGGTGACCGCCCGCAGCGGGCAGATCGACTTCATCGTCGACCTGGTGGCGGCAGGGCTGGGCGTCGCCTTTCTGCCACGCATGCTCGCGCTCAAGCACCAGCACGCCGGCATCGCGCTGATCCCCTTGGACGAACCCCACACCGACTGGCACATCGCCCTGGCCTGGCGCGCCAGCGCCCACCTGCCACCTGCAGCCCGGGCCTGGCTGGACTTGGCCAAGGAAATGGCCGTCGCGGGGTAGGGGCGCACGCGAATTGTCCGAATGCGCCCGCCAGGCGCTACGGAGTGCTTGACTTATCCTTTTTAATCAGTAACATACGGCGAATTCCGCGATAGCTCAGTTGGTAGAGCAAATGACTGTTAATCATTGGGTCCCTGGTTCGAGTCCAGGTCGTGGAGCCAGATAGGAAAAAGCCTGCAGCGATGCAGGCTTTTTTTTGCCTTGGATTTTTCCGGGGTGATCAAAGCGCACAGCGTGACCAGCATGAATGCGTCTCTAATCCTACGATTCAGAGGTCAATATCATGAAAGTCGCTGCAGTCGTTTCAACCAAAGGCGGGCCGGGTAAAACCACGGTCGGCGTCAATCTGGGCGCGTTCTGCGCCGATGCAGGGATCCGCACCCTGCTCATTGATCTGGATAATCAGCCGTCGCTGTCGTCGTTTTATGCGCTATCGCATGAGGCGCCTGGTGGAACCTATCAACTGATCGCGAATAACGAGACTCGGGCCGACCAGGTCATTTCGCAGACCTGCATTCCTAATCTCTCATTGATCCATTCCTATGATCCGTTCAATCGGCTGGGAAATTTGTTGCTCCATGCTGCTGACGGGCGCCTTCGTCTCAAGAATCTGTTGCCGGCTTTCGAGCAGGACTTTGATCTGATTCTGATCGATACCTAATCAGAATATACGCAGACACGACAGCTCCTCAGATTGTCTTTCTGTAAGCGTCCTGGAGCATTCCTTGCCAGCGCCTGGTTGACCCGGCAATCCAGGCGCACAACGTGATTTGCAGGAAGCCGTCTTACGACCAGAACCTAACCGGTGACAAATGAATGCCCTGCTATTATAATTTGATTATCATTGATCGATTTAGGCGACAGGCAATTCCATGGAAAACAAGACTGCACGACTGACTGTGCTCATTGATCCCGTCAAGAAAAAAGCCCTTGAGGAACTTTGTGCGTCTCAGGATCTGACGCCTTCTCAGGTCGTTCGTCAGCTTATTAGGGACTACCTGGAGACGCATGGCGTGTCCTACGCGACCAAAAGCAAAATTGCGGCCAATGGCAAATAATTCATCCCTGTATGAGCGGGCACGACAAATGCCTGCTTGTCGCGCCTCATTCACTCCTGCCCCCACGCCTAGCCCTGAGTCTCGTTAATCGGGGCATGGCTGACCAGTGCGCCGCTGAAGTCAGCATGATAATGCTGTGAACCAAGCGCCTGAAGAATCCCTGCCTTGTCGAGCTTGCCAAGCACTTTTTCGTTGGCTTCGCACAGCTTTACGACAATGTTGCGTTTTTGCAGTTGCTCTATCACTTCGAGCAGCGTTTGCAGGCCCGTGATATCCATAAACGGCACTCGCTTCAGGCGAATAATCAACGTCTCGGGATCGGTGTGCGTTTGAGCCAAAGCACGCTCAAGGGTTTCTGCTGCGCCAAAGAAAAGGGGGCCTTCAATGGTGTAAACCAAAACACCGGGAGGAAGATGTGTATGCCCATTCATGCGCAACTCCACCTCCAGCTCTTTTTCGACCATGAGCTGTACCTCCACGGAGGAAGCCATACGACGCATAAATTGCAGCATGGCGAGAATGACCCCAATGTTCACGGCGATCGTCAGATCACTGAAAACGGTCAGGCCGAAGGTGATTAAAAGGATGGCGACGTCTGCTTTGGGGGCGCGTTTGACCATGCGCTTGAAGTGCTTCAGTTCGCTCATGTTGTAAGCGACCACGAACAAGATCGCGGCCAGCGCGCAAAGTGGGATATCCGAAGCCAAAGGAGCCAAGAAGAAGATCAGCAGAATCAACGTGAGGGCGTGCGTAAACCCCGCGATTGGACTATTGCCGCCATTGCGGACGTTGGTTGCTGTTCGAGCGATCGCACCTGTCGCAGCAAAGCCACCAAACAGCGGGGTAACCAGGTTGGCAATGCCTTGGCCGATTAACTCCTGGTTGGAGTCATGTTTGGTGCCGGCCATCCCATCGGCGACAACGGCCGACAACAGTGACTCGATGGCCCCCAGCATTGCGATTGCAAATGCAGGGCCAATCAACTCAATGACCTGTGGCAGCGTTATTTGAGGAAGGCCTATTTGGGGAAGCCCTTGGGGAATGCCCCCAAAGGCACTCCCGATCGTGGCCACGCCGTCGAATTGAAAATAGGCATGCAATGCCGTCACCACGACCATGGCGATCAGGGGGCCAGGAACGCGCTTTACGCCGGGCAGTCTGGGTGTGAGGATCACCAGTGCCAGGCTCAGCAGGGCTAACAGTGTCGTGGGTACATGAAGGTTGGGGAATGCCTGGATGAGGTGCCACAGCCGCTCGTGGAAATGCTCGCCACTGATTTTCGGCAAGCCCAAAAAGTCTTTCCATTGGCCAACCCAAATGATCACCCCGATGCCGGCAGTGAATCCAACAATAACGGGGTCAGGGATGAACTTGATGAGCGCGCCAAGTTTGGTGATACCGAGCAGTAATAAAATTGCCCCGGCCATCATTGTCGCGACCTGCAAGCCATCAACACCGTACTTGGCTGTCACGCTGGCCAGAATGACGATGAACGCCCCTGTGGGGCCAGCAATCTGAAGCCGGCTTCCGCCGAACAGCGAAACCAGCAAGCCACCCACAATGGCCGTGTAGATCCCCTGTTCCGGCTTGACGCCGGAGGCGATGGCAAATGCCATGGCCAAGGGCAGCGCCACGACGCCGACGATGACCCCCGAGACGATATTTCTAAGCCAATGTTCGCGCCCTAACAAGCCCGCTTTCCAAGCTTCTCGTATCGCAATCATGACTAGCCTCGTTCTGGTGGCATGTGCATACTATTCACACGATGTGATAATAGCAAAGCAATTGGTCTAGCCTCGGCACAACACCTGAGACGCTCTAGATTCAGTGCTCAGAGAGCTGAACCCTATGCCCGGAGACCCCGCATGAAACGCGAAGATGTCAAAACCAACCACGGGGAAGGCATGCACTTCGACACCCACGTGATAGCCAATCCGGCCAACACGCACGAGTGGATCATTCTGTTCAAGAAGGATGCAGGGAGAAGCTATTTTCTGGTCAATGACAATGAGGAAGTGGAGTCATTTGGACGCCTCGATGATCTGATCCATGAGCTTCGCGAGCTGGGTATCAAGTCCGCCGAAGTTCATTTCTGAGAGCTGCACTCAGGAAGGTTGATCATGTCTGTAACGATTGAGCGCTGTTAAAGAAAGAGTCGACGCCCCCCATCCTGTTCCCTGAATTCCATTCGCACGATTGTCGAAGTGCGTGGATCAGCACCCAAAACGCAATGAGAAACCCCTGAATCCCGATGTGCCGCGCTTAGGTCGTGGCGCATTGGGTATTCGTGCGCGCAAAAAAAAACGGCCACACAAGGTGGCCTAAGACGGGTTCAAGCATAGGAGGGCTCTATTGGCCAAAAAATACAGGCCCGCCCTGAATTCTTAGGGCCAATAGAGTGAGTCTGACGGCTGATAAACCCCTTCATCAGCAGCATTCAAACCGGCAATGTGATCCTGGTCTGTGGCTCAGGATCTCATTGCCTTGCATTATAATAGTGTTAACATAAGATTGTAATCAACGTCTAATTAGGGGCTCGCATGACTACCGACTTCAAAAAGGCTGCACTGGATTACCATGAATTCCCAACCCCAGGAAAAATCGGCATTGCGCTGACCAAGCCTGCCGACACCGCCGCCCAACTCGCACTGGCGTACAGCCCCGGCGTAGCCGAGCCTGTTCGCGAAATTGCGAAGGACCCGGAGAACGCCTATCGCTTTACCGGAAAAGGCAATCTGGTGGCCGTGATCACAAACGGTACGGCCATTTTGGGCCTCGGCAATCTAGGCCCCTTGGCCAGCAAGCCGGTCATGGAAGGCAAAGCGTTGCTGTTCAAACGTTTTGCCGGCATCGACTCGATCGATATCGAAGTCAATGCTGAGAGTTCCCAGGCCTTTATCGACACAGTCGTGCGTATTGCTGACACCTTTGGTGGCATCAATCTGGAAGACATCAAAGCCCCTGAGTGCTTTGAAATCGAAGAAGCCCTGATCGAGCTGTGCAGCATCCCGGTCTTCCATGACGACCAACACGGCACCGCCATCGTCACTGCGGCCGGTATGCTCAATGCGCTGGAAATTCAGGGCAAAACGCTGTAGAACGCGAGAATCGTTTGCCTCGGCGCGGGTGCCGCAGCCACGGCCTGCATGCGCCTGCTGCTCAGTCTTGGCGCGCAAAAAAGCAATCTGTACATGGTCGATCGCACCGGGGTCATCCACTCCGCCCGCAAAGACCTCAACCCATACAAAGCACAATTCGTTAACGACGGTGGCCCGCTTACGCTGATGGAAGCCATGAGCGGTGCTGACGTGTTTGTGGGGCTGTCTGGAGCCAATCTTCTTCCGGCGCAAGCGCTGGCGGCGATGGCTCCCAAGCCGATCGTGTTTGCCTGCTCAAACCCCGACCCTGAAATCAGCTACGAACTGGCCATGGCCACACGTGATGACCTGATCATGGCGACCGGTCGTTCTGACTACCCGAACCAAGTTAATAACGTTCTGGGCTTTCCGTTCATCTTTCGCGGGACCCTGGATGTTCGGGCAACCCGGATCAACGAAGCGATGAAAATTGCGGCAGTGGAAGCACTGCGCCAATTGGCCAAAGAGCCAACCCCTGTGGAAGTGCTGCAAGCATTCAATGTCGATAAGCTTGAGTTTGGGCGCGATTACATTCTCCCCAAAGCACTCGATGCTCGCCTGCTCGGTGCAATCGCCGGCGCAGTGGCCAAGGCCGCTATCGACACCGGTGTTGCGAAGCTGCATTACCCAGCGCACTACCCGCTGTAAGCGGAGGTCCATCAGGCTGATGTGCGGCAGTTGCACGACCTTTTGCACGGTTGGCAACTGTCGCACTCAGTGTGCATCCAGCCGCCGCAGCGCCTGAATATCGACAGCCCGCCATTTGCAAGATCATCCGTTCTTGAATGAACCGAGCCACAACTCGTCTTCTTTTATGCCTGCCTAAACGCGACCTGGCCCTGCCACGCACAGGCGTTCTAAGACCTTTGTCTCATCGGGAAAACGCTGCTTTCCACCACGTGGAATTAGCATTGTATGTTAATGTTATGCGCGTTATCGGTGGAGCAAATGACTGCACGCTTGATCCGGGCGCTCGCTCGTAGCAGTCGCGTTCATGCCCGTTTTGTGCGACGCGAGAGCTGACACCCACTCAGGTCGCTCGTCAATTGATCCGTGATGACCTGCGCAGTCACGGCGCGGAGGATGACACACGGCACTCTGCCGCGGTGAAAGCCGTCAGACAGTCAATGCCTATCAGCAGACTCGTGACACCAGTCTCAATGCCCCCATCAAAACAGCAGGCTGACAAAGCGCTGTTAAGGAAGAGACCATGAGCAAAACCATCGCAATCATCAAGGGTGACGGCATCGGCCCTGAGATCATGCAAGCGACGCTACGCGTACTCGATGCCCTTGACTGCAATCTTCAGTATGACTTCGTTGAGGCCGGTTTGGAGGCCTTGCAGCAGCATGGGCAACTGATGCCGCCCGTGTCCATCGAGACGATCGCCAAACACGGTGTCGCACTCAAAGGCCCTCTGACCACGCCGATTGGCCGCGGCTTCTCCTCGATCAACGTTCACCTTCGCCGCCACTTCGATCTCTACGCCAACGTCCGGCCAGCGATCAGTTTCCCTGGCACTCGTTCACGCTTCGAAGATATCGATATCATCACGGTGCGCGAAAATACCGAAGGGGCGTACCTGCCAGAAGGGCAGAGTATTTCGGAGGACGGTGAAGTTGCTCTGGCGAGCATTCGCGTCACGCGCACAGCCTCTGAACGCATCGTGCGGTACGCGTTCGAGCTGGCTCGTAGCAAAGGCCGTAAAAAAGTGACTGCGGTGCACAAGGCCAACATCATCAAGTCTTGCTCCGGGTTGTTCCTTGATGTGGCGCGTGAAGTTGCTGCGGATTATCCGGAAATCGAATTCCACGAGATGATCGTCGACAACGCCTGTATGCAGTTGGTGATGAACCCCCATCAATTTGATGTCATCGTCACCACCAACCTGTTTGGCGACATCCTTTCAGACTTGTGCGCTGGCCTGGTCGGTGGCTTGGGCTTGGCGCCGGGGTCCAACATCGGCGCCGATGCGGCCATCTTCGAAGCGGTCCATGGCTCGGCGCCGGACATCGCCGGCAAGAACATCGCGAACCCATGTGCATTGTTGTTGGCTGCCGCAGACATGCTTGATTACCTGGGCATGGTGGACAAGGGGACACGCGTGCGTACCGCTATCCGCGCTGTTCTGGAAAACTCCCGTGATCAAGTGACACCCGATATGGGCGGAGCCGGTACCACTGAGTCCTTCGCTGACGCTTTGGTGGCCTACGTGCGCGGCTAAATAGCGCATCAGGAAACACGCGCGTCGTCCGATTCGCCAGCTCACTACGAGCTGGCGATTTTCTGCGTGTGTTCCACGCTGACCTACCCAGAACCCCATGCGGCCACTGGGTCGAGAGCAGAAGCTCCACGGCGCGCTACGGAAGTAGCAATACTGTGTTGTCGTAATGTTAGCGTTAATAGAAATTCATTAAATATTATTGTTCGCTGCTATCGCGCTTGTCGGCGGACGACAATGCGCGAGGGAATGAGTGCGGGGCTTCAATACGCTCTTTTAGCTTTTCTGCGTAATCTTTTGCGCCCTGTTCATTGCGAAATTGAATGCGCCTGGCTCCAATGCACACAGACCACCGATGTTCACTCTGGCTAGATAGCTGCTCGATTTTGACGGACATGACGACACTCCAAGGAAAACAATTCAAAAGTGAATTTCAGCAACCTTGATACCGATTTCTCGCAGTTCATGAATCAAATCATCAAGGTACCGAAAGGGTTCGATTTCTTCGTTGTCATTGACTAGGAAGAAGCTTCTTCCTGCATCCTTTTTAAAGAAGACGATCCACTCCTGGGTATTGGCCGGGTTGGCAATCAAATGGGTATCAAACTGAATGCCTTCAGCGTATTTGGTTTTTACGTCCTCACGTTTCATACGGGTCTCCAAGCGCTCACGTATTGCTGTTCTCATGCATGTATTTGCCACCCCGCAATTGATTAAAAGACCTCGCCCCTGCCTGAAGCAGGGGCGAGTCGATTGCCTTTCTATTATCATTGCATGATAATATTATGCACATATGAGTCGCTTGAGGCTAGTCATGAGCAGGATTGTCGAAGCACCTGAGCCACGCGGCGCCGAGTAGGTCCGCCCAAGGCGTGGCTTTGCAGGTGCACGACCGTGCGGCCGGTTTTGCGTGATTGTTGAACGCCCCGTAGGGCGTCATGCGCAAAGGCTCCAGATGAGTGCCTCGGCGCAGCGGATCTCCCTTGCTTTTGATGCAGCGCGTAAGGTTTTTGAATTTTAAGGACGGCAGTCATCATGCGGAAAACAGCAATTGAGAAGCGCCTTCCGCTGAATGCTCCGACCCTGGAGCCAGGGCAACGAGTGTTGGTTTGCCTTGAGCAATGCGTCGTCGTTCAGCAGCGAGAAACAAGAATTTATCAAGTTGTATTCGACTGCAAATCACCCAAAACGATTCGAATTTTTTGGGCGGAATATGAGTGGATTTTCATCGGCAGGCTTAAGCAGCACGCCGAGAAAGATCCGTCATTGAAAAGCTTTGTATCAACGCTAAGAGCGGGTCTGAAGGCTGTCTGGCGATAAATACGGTTCTGATAAACCCAGTACAGACAGGCCTACGTCTTGCTGCTGCCGTGCTGATGGAACATCGAAGAATTCGCATAAAGTACGAACTTGATTGGGATAATCGTAGGGATATAAATCAGCAGGGTCTCATTGCAAAACGGATGCTTGTTTCTCTATTCGAGTCCGGGGCGTGCCAGACAGAGAAAAGCCTGCAGCGATGCAGGCTTTTTTGGGCTTGGGATTTGCTCCAGCAATCCAGGCGCACAGCATGAGTTCGCCGCGTATCGCTTCAGTCCAGCAGGCGCTTCAACCCGGCGACGCCAACCGGCGGCTCCGCTGTCCAGGGCACCACGATGACGGCGTGCTGGGTTTCGTCGGCCACCCTCGCCATTTGTTTGCGCTCGCTATCCAGGCGCGCTCGCAGCAGCGGGTCTGTCGTATCGGTGGCCAGTAGCGACTTATTGACCACCCAGGCAAACGGTTCGATGTTGGCCCTGCGCAAGTCATCCTGCAGCGCCGCCGCCTGAGACACCGGTGTGGCTTCGGGCAGCGTCACGAGGATGATTTTGGTGTAGTCCGCATCTTGCAGGCGCATCAGTGGCGTGACGATGTGGTCCGAGGCTTTGCCTTTGAATTCGCGAACCATCTGGCGGTGATAGGCGCCTGTGGCGTCCATCAGTAGCAGGGAGTGCCCGGTGGGGGCGGTGTCCAATACCACGAATGCGCTTTTGGCTTGAGCAACCACGCGGGAGAATGCGTGGAACACCGCGACCTCTTCGGTGCAGGGGGATCGCAGATCCTCGATGAGCAAGGCTATTTCGTCTGCCGTCAGGCCTGGCGCGCGGGAAGCGACGATCTTGTCCACGTATTTTTGGGTCTCGACCTTAGGGTCGATGCGGCCAACGCTGAGCCCCTGCACCTCGGCGTTGAGGGTTACCGCCAGATGTGCGGCAGGGTCTGTCGTACTCAGGTGTACGGACTTGCCATGCTGCACGAGGCCCAACGCGATGGCGGCGGCAATGGTGGTTTTGCCGACACCGCCTTTGCCCATGACCATGATCAAGCCGTGCTGGTCGTGGGCTAGCTCGGCGATCAATTCCGAGAGTGCGTGATATTCCAGGCGTGCCGGTGTCGGTGCTGCAGTGCTGGCAGGGCGAGCAAGCTCCGGGGTCAGCAGTGCGCGAAGTGCGGGCAGGCCCACGGAATCGACTGCCTTGAGTGGGATGTAGTCGGCTGAAAGCTGGCGCAGCGACGCGGGCATCTCGTCGAGCGCCTGTTGGCCTACGGCCTCGATCGCTGCTGCGATCGGGTCATGCAAATTGCTGCGTTTAAACACCGCATTCACCACCATGCGCTGGTTTTTCAGGCCCAATTCACGCAGCTCATCGCTGGAGCGTGCCGCCTCGCCGAGTGCGCCTTTATCAGGGCGGGTCACCAGTACAACAGTGGTCAAGGCTGGATCGTTGAGCGCCGCCAATGCCTGATTGAATAGCTGCTCCTGCATTTTCAAGCCTGAGTGCGGCCCCAGGCATGACGCACCACGATCATTGCCCTTCAAAAAGCCGCTCCACGCTTTTGGTAGGCTTAACAGTCTGAGCGTGTGCCCCGTGGGCGCGGTATCGAACACGATGTGCTCGTAGGCCGCGCTGCTCTGCGACAGCAGGTGCGAGAACTCATCGAAGGTTGCGATTTCGGTCGTGCATGCCCCTGAGAGTTGCTCGCGCACCAGGGCAATGTCTTCATCGCTGGCCTGATCGCCCATTTGTTCGACCACCCGCGCCCGATAGTCAATGGCTGCGGTCCCCGGGTCGATATTGAGCACGAACATTCCAGGCACGTGCGGCACCGCGACAGGTTGATTGCTCAGCTCAACGCCGAGCATCTCATCAAGGTTCGAGGCGGCGTCTGTGCTGACCAGCAGTACTTTCTTGCCTGCGTCAGCCAGTGCGATTGACACCGCGGTGGAGACCGACGTTTTGCCGACGCCACCCTTGCCGGTGAAGAACATATATCGGGTGGGTTGATCGAGTAGTTTGAGGGTGGACTGCATGGCACGCTGACTCCCTTGCGGAGCATGACTGGGTATCGGAGTTTAGCCCGATGTTCAGAATCGCCAATGTGGTCATATCAATCAAACGCTGATTTTTGCCGTCCATTGAGCGCAATTGTCTGTGCAGGTGGGCTGCAGCTCGCGGCCCAAGCATAGAGCAGGGGCCGCCGTGTGGCACTAACCAGGCTTTTCAGGATCAACAGCCCCCGCACCACCGTCGGTGGTCATCGGTTTACCCTTACCAAAAAGATCTAAAGCATGCACTTACGCAACCTTGCAGTCGGGTTGTCGGCCCTTGTTTTGCTCTCGACCGTGGCCCACGCTCGCAGTCTGCCCAACCTCTATACCGCCACCGAGCAACGCGCGTCCTTTGATGGCTGTGCCGATCTTTTCCCCGCCGCGAAACCCATCAACACCGCCACCGTGCCTGCTGGTATGCGCCCCCTGGCCCTGTGCTCCGACAATTTTGCGGTGCTCTATTCGCAGACCAGCAAGACGCCGCTGGTGGTGGTCGAGCGTCTGAACGCCGCGCAATTGCAGGATGCCAAGGGCGAGGAACGCACCAACCTGTTCTACCCCGACCCGCGCATCCAGCGGCCGATGGACTATGACGCGTTCGTGAAGAGTACCGGGCTGAAGTTGCTCGGTAATCTTCCGGTCTCCGGGTCAGTAGGGCGCACGTAAGGCGTGTGAGTCGCCCAGCGTCGCCGCTACGCCGCACCGAGCGTGCGAAACTCGACGGTGAGGTGACTTACTTCATGCACCGGTTTGAGGCGCTCGCGAATGCTGTCGGCATCCGCTGTGGCGTGGCCGACGACGCTCACGATTGCCGCATGCACACCTGGCCCTACCTGCCAGACGTGCAAGTCGGTAATCGTCGCGTCGCCCGCTTGTTCCACCAGTTCTCGGATCTCTGCGGCAACATGCACGTCGGTCTGATCGAGCAGGACGCCGGCGGTCACGCCCATCAGGCTCCAGGCCCAGCGTGCAATCACGATGGCGCCGACGATGCCCATCGCCGGGTCCAGCCAGACCCAACCCAGATACCGCCCCGCCAGCAACGCAGCAATCGCCAGCACCGAGGTCAGCGCGTCGGCGAGCACATGCACGTAGGCGGATCTCAGGTTGTTATCGTGGCCATGGCCATGGCCATGGCCATGTTCGTGCTCGTGGTCATGCCCGTGGCTATGACCGTGGCCGAGCAACAGCGCACTGACGATATTGACCACCAGTCCCACCACGGCAATCAGCGTCGCCGTGCCGAACTGCACCTCGGTCGGCTGCAGCAGGCGCATGATCGACTCGATGCCAATGCCCAGAGACACCAGCGCCAGGATCAGCGCCGAGGCAAAGCCGCCCAGATCGCCGACCTTGCCGGTACCGAAGCTGAAGCGCGGGCTGGACGCATGGCGCCGGGCATAGGCATAGGCCGCAGCGGCGATGCCCAACGCACCCGCATGGGTGGCCATATGAAAACCGTCGGCCAGCAGGGCCATCGAACCGGTCAGGGCGCCGGCGGCGATTTCCGCGACCATCATCACTACCGTCAGCATCACCACCCATAAGGTGCGCTTGGCGTTTTCTTCGTGGGCCGCGCCGAGGAAGACATGCTCGTGGGTGTGACCGTGCGCGTGATCGAGGCTCATTTCGAGTACCGCCGAATGGCTTCAAGCAGCTCTTCTACGCCCTGGTTACGTTCTTCCTCGCTGAGGGATGGGTCCGCCACATGCGCCCTGGCATGTTCTTCGATGATTTCTTCCATCAAACCGTTGATGGCGCCGCGTGTGGCGGCGACCAGGTGCAGGGTCTTGGCGCAATCGCTGTCCGATTCCAGTGCTCTTTCCACCGCTTGAATCTGACCGGCAATGCGTTTGACACGCTTGATCAGACTGTCTTTGTTTGCCGCTATATGGCTCACAATATACCCCCCCTACCTATGAGGTGCGGAGCATCACATACCTGGCCCCCCTATGCAATATTTCACTCCGGGCGCCGATTCCCCTGAAGGCCGGCCCCCTCGGTTTATACTCGATGGCCTCGTAATCAAACCTCTTCCAACACGCGCCCGATCCGGCTGAGCAATCTGTTCAAGCTAGTTGAGCATCCGAGGTAGACCCCATGGGGGTCTACGCATGCGTAAGCCCAGTCAGCGTATCCGCAATCGTCTTGGTCCGTTGCGCAGTCCCCTCTGTCGCACGGCTTGACGCCTCCAGTGCATCGAGCATTTCGCGCAAGGCACCGACGCCGCTGGACTGGTCTTCAATCTGCTGGGCAACACGCTGGATTTCGCCGGATAACAGGTCGATATCCACGCCGATTTCTGCGGCATTCTTGCGGGTGATTTCCGCCAGCTTGCGCACCTCGTCCGCCACCACCGCAAAACCCCGGCCCAGGTCGCCAGCGCGCGCGGCTTCGATCGCCGCGTTGAGCGCCAGCAGGTTGGTCTGGCCGGCGATTTGTTGAATCACCTGCACAATCGACTGGATGCGCAAACTCGAACCGGCCAGGGTCCGCGCACCGACCACGGCATCATCGGCCTGGCTGGACAAGCCCTCGACCGTCGCCCCGGCCTTCGCAGACACGGTGTTCTGCTGGTCGATGGTGCCAACCAGTTCGTCCATCGAGGCGTGCAACTCGCCGGAGTAATGCTTGATCTGCGAGGAGATTTCCGCGTGTTGACGTTCGGCCTGGGCCAACACTTGGCCCAGGTCCGCCAGGCCCTCGAACACCGGCAAAATATTGCTGTCCAGCCCGCGGGTATTCAGGGCGCCGCTGAAGTCATTGTTTTTGAACGCCGCAATCTGCTTGACCACTACATGGTTCAATCCCGCCAGTTTATTCACCTGGCGGCGTAGGAAGAAGGCTTTGAACTCGCCGTAGTGCGCAATGAAATTGTCCGCGTACTCGTCGCTGAAGCTGGCGCCCTTGGCCACCCGAAAGAAGAAAATTGCGGTCAGCGTCTGGTTCAGGTTCAAGCCCAGGATTTCCCCAAAGGTCGACATCCCTGCCAGCGGCACATCGCCAAACGTCCCGGCCATGCTGCCCAATTCGGTGGCGTTGTTCAGCCTGCGCAAAATGCAGTCATTGAGAATGCCCGCCACCGGCTGCCCGCCCTTGCCGCGCAGAAACTGCTCGTAGTCCACGCGGGTGGCCTCACGCAACGGCGTGCGCCGGACCATCACCAACTCCTCGCCGGGTGCCACGTCGCAATACAGTTGGACGATCTGGTGTTCATAGTCGATCCGTGCGATGGAGCGCACGAACAACTCATTGCCCACGCGGATGGCGAACGAATAATCCGCCAACTTCGACTCCAGCGCCTGGGGCGCGCAATTGAAGGCGTCACACAGCGCCTGCACCATGCTCTTGATATTGCCCGCGCTGTCGATCACCTGGTCAATCGTGCGGTCCTCTTCGGAGGCGGTCAGCACGTTGAAGGTCAAATCAGCCGGTTTGAAGTTCTGGCTTTTAAATACGCCAAAACGCACATTCGCGGCGGTCTTCAGGAACACGATTTGTGCGTGGTTCTGGTAACTGCGCTGGCCGTCATGGATCAGCGTTTTCTGGAAATCCAGCTTGCCCCCGGCCGACCCGCCGACAAACAGGCAGGGGAAACGCCCCGATTCATACAGCGCCTCCATGAAAAACGACTCCGACGCCGATAACCCGTCGAACACCACGTAGGCCAGCGTGTCGCGATGGTCGATCAGTGTGTGCGCCTGCACGCGCTTGATATTGCTCGTCAGCTTGGCAATCCGCTCCTTCATGCCCATGCGCTTGCCGCCGCTGCGGATGTCTTCACACTCCAGCGGCACCATCACCACTTCGGCGGAGGCGATCAGGCTGTCGTCAAACAGCTGCAGCACAATCCGGTCCCAGCGCTCGCCGGTGGTGCAATACAGCGAATTCGCCGCGTTGCACAACTCGCCGGCGGAGGTACACAGGCTGATGCTGGTTTGCGGGAAGCGGCGCTTGAGCTTGGCGGCGACCTGGTCGATGTCCAAGTGAGGGGAGATGAAACCGGTGATCAGCACCGGCGCGATGCGCAGGTTAGCCAATGAAGACTCCAGCTCATTGGCGGTGCAGGTGAGGGTGGCGGTGCCTTGACGATCGGCCCGGGCTTTTTTTAGGAAGTTGAGTGGATTCATGGCGACGGGCTCGATCCAGTGAGTGGACGCATGCAATAGGCTTGCGGCTAATAAGGTTATCGGCCGATGTGGCGGAGACTGGAGGAGGAGAATCGGGGCGACGACGAGGTGCAGGGGGCCAATCCGGCATTTACATCCGAACGGGTGGGTATCTCTGCACAACCCTGCAAGCACAGAAACAGCATAAAAGTGGGGAAGGACAGTTTGCGCATGTATAAAACCATGCGCTCGCTCAATCGATAAAAGCTCAGTCTTTACTGTTGCGCTGTCCAAACGGCCAGTTCATAGCCGTCAGGATCAATGAAGTGGAACCTGCTTCCACCGGGGAACGAAAAGGTTTCGCGGGAGATCACCGCGCCCACAGCCTTGAGCCGCCGCTGCGCGTCCTCGAGATTGTCCGCATACAAGATGACTAAAGGACCGCCCGGCCGCACCGGCTCCCCCGTGGTGAAGCCACCCGTCAGCCGGCCATCGCTGAATTCGGTATAGGTCGGGCCGTAGTCGACGAACGTCCATCCGAACGCGTGGCCGTAGAAAGTTTTGCTGCGGGCAATGTCGCTGACATTGAATTCAATATTGTCGATCTGTCGATCTTGACCACGAACGCTCATGGCTGCCTCCTTGGCGAATGTCCAAAGCGGCGATTGTAGCGGATCGGTCGTTGGAAGGCTGCTGGGAGCAAGGCGCTAAGCCTTGCCATACGCCATGTACTCGTTCTGCAACACGATGTGATCTGCCACGTACTTCGCATCATGCCAAACCCCATAGATAAACGACGACGCCCGGTTCACCAGATTCGGCAGGCCCAGGAAGTAGATCCCGCTCTGTGCCGAAATCCCGCGTTTGTGGAACGGTTCGCCGTTCTCGTCGAACGCATCGACCTTCAACCAGTTGAAGTCGAACTTGAACCCGGTGGCCCACAGAATCGTGGTCACGCCGGCTTCGGCCAGGTCCAGGCTGAGGATCGGGTCAAGCAGGCATTGCGGGTCGGGCAGCAGTTCCCAGGCTTGCGGTTCTTCGGGGAACGGCAAGCCGTTTGCCTCGATATAGGCATCGGCGTCGCGCAGTACCTCGAAGTACGCTCGATCCCCCTCTGCCACGTTGGCGGCCAGGCCAGGGGCGAAGGTCATGACGCCTGCGTTCCACTGTTCGGTGACGCCCACCAGGTTGATCCCTTGATGCGCGAGGCGGCGGAAGTCGACGGTCTTGCCGCCTTCGTAGCCGCTGACGGCAAAGGCCACGTGTTTTTTCTTCGGCTGGATTTTGACTTCATCCCACAGGCCCAGGGCGCCGAGCCACCAGCAGTAGTCGCGGCCGCGGTAGGCGCGGGGAGGGCGGTAGTGTTCGCCGACCGAGAGGTACACGGTTTTGCCGGCCTTTTGCAGTTCTTCGGCGATCTGCGAGCCGGAAGCACCGGCGCCGACCACCAGCACGGCGCCTTCGGGCAGTTGGCCGGGGTTCTTGTAGGCGCAGGAATGCAACTGATGCAGCGGCGCGGTGGCGGGCACGATGTCCGGGATCGAGGGGCGTTGGAACGGGCCGGTGGCGGCCACCACGTTAGCGGCCTCGATCACGCCCGCCGAGGTAGTCACCTTGAAGCCGGGGCGACCGACATGGCGCTCCACTTGCTGCACTTCGACGCCGGTGCGCACCGGGGCGTTGAGCATCTCGACATAGGCTTGGAAGTAGTCGGCCATGCGCTCCTTGGGCGGGAAGGCTTCGGGGGAAATGCCCTCGAATTTCAGGCCGGGGAAGCGGTCGTGCCAGGCCGGGCCGTTGGCGACCAGCGAGTCCCAGCGCTCCGAACGCCAGCGCTCGGCGATGCGGCTGCGCTCCAGCACGATATGCGGCACGCCCATCAGCGACAGGTGCTCGCTCATGGCGACGCCGGCCTGGCCTGCGCCGACTACCAGGGTGTTGATTGTTTCGACGGACATAGGCGTTTCCTGAAAAGTTAGAGGTTTATCTGCAATACCGCAGAGCCGCATTTGATCGATGATCGGCCTGCTCACTGCTGCGGTTCGTTGAGCAGCTCGGCCACCGCCGTGAGTGCGAGTCGGTAACCCAGCGCGCCCAACCCGGCGACCACGCCGGTGGCGGCTTTGGACACGTAGGAGTGATGCCGGAAGCTTTCGCGCTTCCAGATATTGCTCATGTGCGCTTCGATGATCGGGCCGTCGAACGCCAGCAGCGCATCGAGGATCGGCACCGAGCTGTAGCTCAGCCCGGCGGCGTTGATCACGATGGCGTCGGCGTTCAGGCGGGCCTCTTGAATCCAGTCCACCAGCACGCCTTCATGGTTGCTCTGGCGAAAGTCCAGGGTCAGGCCCAACTCTGCGGCGTGGCCCTGGCAACACGCTTCGATGCTGGCGAAGCTGGCGCTGCCGTAGCTGCCGTGCTTGTCCAGCCCGTAGAGGTTGGCGTTGGGGCCATTGAGGAAGTACACGGTGCGGGGCATGGGGTTCTCCGGCTTATTTCGCGACGTGCAGCGCGACGTTGGCGTCGGCCGCTTTCATACGGCCCAATCGTCCGGCACCACGGCGATCACATCGATCTCCATCAACCACTCGGGCTGGCCCAGGCCGGAAATCACCAGCCCGGTAGATATCGGGAACACGCCCTTGAGCCATTTGCCGACCTCCTGATACACCGGCTCGCGGTAACGCGGGTCGATCAAATAGGTGGTGGTCTTGACGATATGGGACAGGTCGGAACCCGCCTCCTCAAGCAGTTGCTTGACGTTTTTCATCGCTTGTTCGGCTTGCGCGCGCGGGTCGCCGAGGCCGACCAGGTTGCCGTCGAAATCAGTGCCGATCTGGCCGCGTACATAGATAGTGTTGCCGGCGCGCACGGCCTGGCACAGGTCGTTGTCCAGCGCCTGGTTGGGGTAGGTCTGCTTTGTGTTGAACATGCGGATGCGGGTGTGGGTGGGCATGGCTGGCGACTCGTCGGAAGCGGGATGCAATCAGCTTCACATCGCCTGTTGCCGGGCGAAACCAGCATTTGTGCGGGGTAGTGCTTAGGAAAAACCGAAGCCCGAGCTGGTCATCGCCCTGCGCCGGCCCCGCGCCTATCCCGGCATGAACCCTGCAACACGCTGGGCATACAGTCATTACCGAGGTACAGGCCTGATGCTCAGTCGTATTACTCAGCGCCAACTGGAATATTTCGTCGCGTCGGGCGAGGCCGGCAGCATCAGTGCCGCCGCTGAACGCATCCATGTCTCCTCGCCGTCGATCTCGGCGGCGATCACTCATATGGAGGCCGAGCTGGGCATCCAGCTGTTTATCCGGCATCACGCCCAGGGCATTTCCCTGACGGCAGTGGGGCGTCTGGTGATGCAAGAAGCCAAGCAGATCATGGAACAGATGAGCAACCTCTACACCATCGCCTCGGAGTCATTGAACACCGTGCGCGGGCCGTTGCGGGTGGGCTGCCTGGAGTCGCTGGCGCCGATGATCACCCCCGAGCTGGTGTTTGGCTTCGGCCGCGCGTTTCCCGGCGTGCGCCTGACTCAGGCCGAGGGCAACCACGAGGAACTGCTGGAAAAACTGCGCAGCGGCGAGCTGGACATCGCCCTGACCTACGACCTGGTGACCAGCCCCGACATCGACTTCCAACCCCTGGCGCACCTGCCGCCGTATGTGATGGTTGGCGAGTATCACCCGCTGGCGAGCCTGTCGGCGGTCAGCATGCAGGATCTGGAGGCGTACCCGGTGGTGCTGCTCGACACGCCGTGGAGCCGCGACTATTTCCTCAGCCTGTTTATGCAGGCGGGCACCACGCCGAACATCATCATGCGCTCCACCAACCTCGAAACGGTGCGCGCCATGGTCGGCAACGGGATCGGTTATTCCTTCGCGAATGCGCGGCCCAAATCGAACCTGTCCCAGGACGGTAAACGCGTGATCCGTCTGCGCCTGGCGGGCACGCACCGGCCGATGAAGCTGGGGTACGCCACGGCGAGCAACACTCAACTGTCACGCGTGGTGTCGGCGTTTGCCGAGCGCTGCCGGATGTTTGTGTCTGACCAGTACATCCCCGGCATGGCTCCGCCGAGTTTTTTTGACCCGCATGCGGTGCGCTCGCTCAGCGGTGTGAGCTGAATTTGCACCAAAAGGTGGCGTGTTCGGCGCGGTGAGTTCAGGCGCGCACCCTTTCGGTCAGGGCGTGCGGCATATCCAATGTGGGAGGGGGCTTGCCCCCGATTGCGGTGTGTCAGCGACATATCCGCTGGCTGATGCGCTGAAGTGCGCCCCAAAAGTTGGACAGTGATTGTTAGGCTACAGCGGACCGGGCTCTGTACGCTACAGGGCTCAGTCCGCCAAGCTTCGTTTTGATTCGTTTATGGTTGTAGTAATGGATGTATTCAGCCAGTCCAGCCTGCAACTGAGCCACGCTGTCGAAGCTTTCCCGGTAGTAAAATTCTGACTTCAACGTACCAAAGAAGCTCTCCATTGTGGCGTTGTCATAGCAGTTTCCTCTGCGTGACATGCTCTGTTCCAACCCTGCTTTTTCTAGTTGATCCCGGTACTTTGGGTATCGATAGTGCCAACCCTGATCCGAGTGCAGCATGGGTTTGACGCCCTCAGGCAAGCGCTCAAGAGCTTGTTCCAGCATGTCGCCCACCAACGCATATTGGGGGCGTGTGGCGGTCTGATAAGCCACGATTTCTCCGTTGTACAAGTCTAAAACTGGAGACAGATACAGCTTTCCGCCAGCCACTTTGAACTCGGTGACATCCGTTACCCATTTCTGATTCGGTTGTTCAGCCTCGAACTGACGAGCCAGGGTATTGGGCGAGACTTTTCCCATCGGCCCTCGATACGATCTGTATTTCTTCGGTCGTACCGTACATTTCAGACTCAACTCCCCCATCAGTCGCCGCACCGTTTTACTGTTGATCAACTGTCCGTTGCTGCGCAGAGCTAAAGTCATACGACGATAGCCGAAGCGCCCCTTATGCTCGTCTTGAAGGCTCTGGATAGAGGCTTTCAGCGAAACGAACCGGTCTGCTCCGTCCATCGCCTTGAGTTGGTAGTAGTACGTGCTGCGGGCGAGCCCAACCAGTTTGAGCAAAGGGTCCAAAGGGAAGCTTTGCCTCAACTCAGAGACTAATCGGGCTTTTTCTTCGCTTCTTTCTCGCGCCTCATTACCGCCTCGCCTAACTCCCCAAGCTTTTTTAGGTAGGCGTTCTCCATGCGCAAATACTGGAGTTCATCAAGTAAAGCCTTGTGAGCACGCTCTTGGTCGGTGAGTGGGGCAGCCGTTTTTCGAGGTTTAGCTGGTGGTTTGGACATAGCGATATTCAATCCTTTTTCCCCTGAGGCCAGGGCTTCAATACCGCCACTGTAATACTGCTGCTGCCATCTGCCCACTTGGGTAGAGTCACCCAGATTGAAGAGTGCCGCTGCGCGGCGAAAAGAGAGGGAGTCACGCCACATGCGTTGCAGAACGGAGAACTTGAACAAAGCACTATAACGTCCACCGGAACTACTCAGACTGGCCTCACCGTGCAGCCGGTAAGCTTCCACCCAGCGGCGAAGCAAAGTGGGGTCCATTTGAAATCGGGCTGCAATATGGCGAAAGCCTCGGCCTCGCTCTAGGAAGGCGGTAATGGCGGAAAGTTTGAACTGCGCGGTGTACTTGCTCATGAAAAAGCCCCAGGAGTTGGATGAGTGTCCAACTTTTGGGGCGCACTTCACGCCGCTATCGGGAGCAAGCCCCCTCCCACATTGATTTTTGGTGGTTTCGGGGGCGGAGGGGGGGCTGCGTAGGTTCTGCCTACCCAGTGGACCGGGTTTTACGAATTGACCCTAAGGGCCTCCCGCCACGACTCTGAATTCATTGACGCAGATCAATTTCCTTCTTTTGGGGCAGGGCACCGCGACGATGACATTCGACTGGAATTATATGTTTGGTCTGCTGGGCGATGCCGAGTTCTGGCGCGCGACGTGGACGGTGATCAAGCTCAGCACCCTGACCTGGGTCTTGAGCATCGGTCTGGGCTTTCTGCTGGCGCTGGCCAAGCAATCCAGGCATGGGCTGCTCAGCGTTCCCGCGCGTGGCTATATCTGGCTGTTCCGCAGCCTGCCGCTGTTGGTGCTGTTGATCTTTATCTACAACCTGCCGCAAGCGCTGCCCGGCACTTCGGCGATTCTGGCCGACCCGTTCTGGTCCGGCCTGCTGGCCCTGGTGATTTGCGAAACGGCGTATGTGGCCGAGATCCATCGCGGCGGTCTGCTCTCGATCCCCAAAGGTCAAGGCGAGGCGGCGCGGGCGTTGGGCTTGAAGTTTTTCGGCACCCAATGGCGCGTGGTGATCCCCCAGGCATTGCGGGTGGCGCTGCCATCCCTGGCCAACGAATACATCTCCATCGTCAAGCTCACCTCGCTGGTGTCGGTGATCTCGCTGACGGAAATCCTGATGGTCGGCCAGCGCCTGTATTCGCAGAACTTCCTGGTGATCGAAACCATGGCGGCGGTGGCGTTCTTCTATGTGTTTATCGTCACCGTGTTCGACTTCCTGCTCAAACGCCTGGAGCGCTTTCTCGACGTCAACCAGCGCAATGTGTCGCGGGTTCCCGATGCGGCGGTGCTGGCCCTGGCCACGCAACAACGGGTTGCGCTGCAACGTCCGGCCACCAGCGGGGCCCCGGCGCTGCACGCCACGCGGCTGCACAAGGCCTACAACGACATCGAGGTGCTGGGCTCGGTCAACCTGCAGGTCCTGCCCGGTGAAGTGGTGTCGGTGATCGGGCCGTCGGGGTCGGGTAAAACCACCTTGATTCGCCTGCTCAACGGCCTGGAGCAACTGGACAACGGCGAGATCAGGATCAACGGCCAGCCGTTCATCCACCTGAACAAAACCGGCGCGCAGAAACCGCAGTACGTCGAACACGCCGAGCATCGCCTGAACATCGGCATGGTGTTCCAGAGCTTCAACCTGTTCCCGCACTTGAGCGTGCTCGACAACCTGCTGATGGCGCCGAAATACCATGGCCTGGGTCGCACCGACGAGCTCAAGCAACAGGCCTACGCGCTGTTGCACAAGGTCGGCATGCTCGACCACGCCTGGAAGTACCCGCACCAACTCTCCGGCGGCCAGCAGCAACGCGTGGCCATCGCCCGCGCGCTGATGATGCGCCCGCAGATCATGCTGTTCGACGAGCCCACCTCGGCGCTCGACCCGGAGAAAGTCAACGAAGTGCTGCAGGTCATCGAAGCCTTGGCCGAGGAGGGCATCACCATGGTGATCGTCACCCACGAGATGAATTTCGCGTTCAAGGTCTCCGATCGCATCGTGTTCATGGAAAAGGGGCGTGTGGTCTGCGACGACACGCCTGCGGTATTGCGCAGCGGCCAGAACCCACGCGTGGAGGCGTTCCTCAAGGACGTCTCGCTGGCGTGACCCTCTAACGTTCAGGAAAAACAAAATGATCGAGCAACATCAAATCGAGCAGTTCCAGCGCGACGGCTACCTGGTGGTGGAAGGCGTGTTGTCGATGGACGAAGTGGCCGCGCTGCAGCACGACTTCAACCAATGGGTAGAAGAAAGTCGCCGCCATGACCAGGGCTGGGGCACGACCGTGGATGGCCGCGCACGCTTCGATCTGGAGGGCGACCATCGCGCCGATCACCCGTCGCTGCGCCGTGTCAGCTCGCCCACCGAGATTTCCCCGGTGTATGAACGCGTGGCGTTGCATTCACGCATGGCGGCGATTTCCGCGCAGTTGATCGGCGCCAGCGGCGCACGCTTTCACCACAGCAAGATCAATTCGAAGTTGCCCCACACCGCGACCCAGGTGAAGTGGCACCAGGACTTTTTATTCACGCCCCACAGCAACGACGACATCATCACCGCCTTGCTGATGGTCAGCGAAGTGACCCCGCAAAACGGCCCGCTGAATGTGATCCCCGGCAGCCATAAAGGCCCGCTGTGGTCGCACTGGCAGAACCAGCGTTTCACCGGCGCGGTGGACGACGCGGTGGTCGCGGAACACTGCCGGCAACCGATCGCCTGCTACGGCCCGGCCGGTTCCGTGTGCTTCATGCACACCCGCTTGCTGCACGCTTCCAGCCCTAACGAGACCGAACTGCCGCGCACCCTGTTCATCAGCGTCTACGCCGCTGAAGACGCGCTGCCATTCGGCGAAAACCCTCTGCCCAGCGCACATGCCGGCCTGCTGGTGGCCGGTGAAGAAAGTGGCTTGATACGTTCCACGGACAACCAACTGCGCTTGCCGCAGAAACCCCGTGGCGCGTCGTTCTTCGTGCAACAGGCCGGACAAGATTCTGCCACTGCCTAACCTCCCAACTCCCTTGCAGGTATTGACCATGACAGCGTTTCGTAAAAGTGTTCGTCCCCTTGCCGTGTGCCTGCTGGGCGCAGCGGTTGCGATGACCTCATTGGCGGCTTCGGCGTTCCAGCAGGACGGCAAGATCATCGCCGGTTCCGATGTGACGTTCTTCCCCTATGAATACATGGATAACAACAAGCCGGCGGGCTTCGATATCGAGTTCATGGACGGCCTGGGCAAGGTCATGGGACGCAAGGTCGAGACCCTCGACACGCGCTTTCCCAACCTGATCACCGGCTTGCAGGCCGGGCGTTTCGATGTGACCAACTCGTCGATGTACATCACCGCCGAGCGGGTCAAGGTCATCGACATGATTCCCTACCTGAAAAGCGGCGAGTCGATCCTGACCCTCAAGGACAGCACCTTCCAACCCAAGACCCCGGAAGAATTCTGCGGCCACAAGATCGGTTCCATGGGCGCTACCTCGTGGCTGGCGCAGATGAACAAACTGTCGGCCGAGTACTGCGTGGCCAAAGGGTTGAAGCCGATCCAGATCAGCGAGTACAGCACCGACCCGCAAACCACCCAGGCGCTGCTGGCCCATGCGGTCGAAGCGCAGATCACCGACGCGGCCGTGGCCCGTGGCGTGATCGACAAACTGGGCAGCCGCGTGGTGATTTCGTCCGACGCCTTGATCTACCCGGTGCTGAACGGCTTCGGCGTGAAGAAGGGCAATGACACGGTCAAGCAGGCCTTGCTCGACGGCCTGGAGAAGTACCGCGCCACGCCGGAATACGCGGCCTTGCTCAAGAAGTACAACTTTGAGGCGCCCACCGATGCCGACCTTGCGGCGCTGATGCCCAAGTAAGCCTATTGCGCGGCCGCAGTCTTGCGGTCGCGCCCTGCGGAGACCGATCCATGGCGTTATCCCTCGAAGAACAGACGCGCATCGACCTGGCGGCGACCTTTCGCATCGTTGCCCACCTGGGCATGCACGAAGCGGTGGCCAACCACTTCAGCGCTGCCGTGTCGGCCGATGGCAAACAGTTTTTACTCAACCCGAAGTGGAAGCACTTCTCACGCATTCGCGCCAGCGACCTGCTGCTATTGAACGCCGACGACCCCGCCTGTGCCGACCACCCGAACGTGGACGCCACCGCCTGGTCGATCCACGGGCAGATCCACCGACTGCTGCCACACACCCGCGCCGTGCTGCACCTGCACCCGGTCTACACCACGGCGGTGGCGTGCCTGGCCAAGCCGCACATCCCGGCGATCGACCAGAACACCGCGCGCTATTTCAACCGCGTGGCGGTGGACGAACTCTATGGCGGCATGGCCGACACCGAAGCCGAAGGCGCACGCCTGGCCGGCTTGCTCGACGGCAAGAGCCGCCTGTTGATGGGCAACCACGGCGTAATGGTGACCGCCTCGTCCATCGGTGAAGCGTTCGACGATATCTGGACCCTGGAGCGCGCCTGCCAGATCCTCGTCACGGCGTGGTCCACCGGGCAGCCGTTGCGGGTGTTGTCCGATGAAGTGGCGGAAAAAACCGCGCGGGGCTGGGAAGGCATCACCGATTTCTCGCGCCGGCATTTTGAAGAAATGAAGCAAATGATGATCGATGCCGATGCGTCGGTGCTCGACTGAGGAAGCCCTATGACCTTTTCCATTGTTGCCCGCTGTGCCGAGACGGGTCAGTTGGGGATCGCTATCAGCTCGTCGAGCATCGCCGTGGGCGCGCGTTGCCCGTGGCTGCGCCCCGGTGTGGGCGCGGTGGCGTCGCAGAACATCACCCTGCCGAGCCTGGGCCCGCAGATTCTCGACCTGCTGGAGCAGGGCATGGCGCCGAGTGAGGCCGTGGCGGCGGTGTTCGCCGGGCAGGACCACCGCGACTATCGGCAGGTGACGGTGATCGATCGCCTGGGCCGCACCGCACATTTCAGTGGCTCGCAAACCCTTGGCATGCATGCGGCGCTGAGTGGCGAGCAATGCGTGGCGGCCGGGAACATGCTGGCCAATCCCGATGTGATCGCTGCGATGGTCGACGCGTTCGAGAACGCCTCCGGGCATCTGGCCGACCGGCTGCTCGCCGCGATGCACGCAGGCCAGGCCCACGGCGGCGAAGCGGGGCCAGTGCATTCGGCGGCCCTGATGGTGGTCGATGATCTGCTGTGGCCCATCGTCAATCTGCGGGTGGACTGGGCCGACGCCGACCCGATTGGCGCCCTCGATCAGCTCTGGCAGGCCTATCGCGGGCAACTGCAAGACTACCTCGACCGCGCCCTCAACCCGCACATCGCGCCGGGCTATGCGGTGCCGGGAGACGACCGATGAGCCACAGCCGTGACCTGCTGGCGCAATTGGTGCGCTTCGACACCACCAGCCGCGAATCCAACCTCGCGCTGATCGACTTCGTGCGCACGTATTTGCAGGGCCACGGCGTCGCCTGTGAACTGGTGTTCAACGAACACAAGAACAAGGCCAACCTGCTGGCGACCATCGGCCCGACGGATGTGCCTGGCATCGTGCTGTCCGGGCATACCGATGGGGTGCCGGTGGACGGCCAGCGCTGGAGCGTGGCGCCGTTCGACCTCACCGAAAAAGACGGCAAGTTGTACGGGCGTGGTACCGCCGACATGAAGGGCTATATCGCCTGTGTGTTGGCCTGTGTGCCGACGCTGATGGGGGCGTCGTTGCGTATGCCGGTGCATATCGCGCTGTCCTATGACGAAGAGGTGGGCTGCCTGGGTGTGCGTTCGTTGATCGAAAGGTTTCACGCGCAGCCGGTCAAGCCGTTGTTGTGTGTGATCGGCGAGCCCACCGAGCTCAAGCCGGTGCTGGGGCACAAAGGCAAATTGGCCGTGCGTTGCGACGTGCAGGGCGCGGCGTGTCATTCGGCTTATGCGCCGTCAGGCGTCAACGCCATCGAATACGCGGCCTGCTTGATCCGGGAACTGGTGCGGCTCGGTGAGGAACTCAAGGCGCCGCAACTCCAGAACGCGGCGTTCGATCCGCCGTTTGCCACGGTGCAAACCGGCGTGATGAGCGGCGGCAAGGCGCTGAATATCGTCCCGCAGCAGTGCAGCTTTGATTTCGAAGTGCGCTCGCTGCCGACCCAGGACCCGTGGCAGGTGGCGCACCAGTTACGGTTGTATGCCGAGCAAACCCTGCTGCCGGCGATGCAGGCGGTGAGTGCGCAGTGCGCGATCGGCTTCAGTGAGTTGTCCAGCTATCCGGGGTTGGCGACTTCGTCGCAAAGCCAGGCGGCTGAGTGGGTCGCGCAGTTTTGCGGGTCGCAGGACTTCGGCACCGTCGCCTTCGGCAGCGAAGGCGGGCTGTTCGATCAGGCGGGGATTCCCACCGTGGTGTGCGGACCGGGCAGCATGGAACAGGGGCACAAGGCGGATGAGTTCATCAGTCTGCAGCAACTGGATGCGTGTGATCGAATGCTGGAGCGGGTGGTGGAGTTTGTGCGTCAATAGCCTTCGCACTGACACTCGTGGTGAAGAAGGAACCGCAGTTGAACGAACACACATTGTCCATGCGCCTGGAACGCGTAGCCGCGCATGTGCCGGCTGGGGCGCGGTTGGCGGATATCGGCTCCGACCATGGCTACCTGCCGGTGGCGTTGCTGCGCCGCGGCCTGATCGCGGCAGCGGTGGCGGGGGAGGTGGCCGCGACGCCATTCCAGGCGGCCGAGCGCACCGTGCGTGAGAATGGCCTGGAGCAACACGTCAGCGTGCGCCTGGCCGATGGCCTGGCAGCCATCACGGCTGCCGACGCGATCACCGCGATCAGCGTCTGCGGCATGGGCGGCGAGACGATCCGCAATATCCTCGACAGCGGCAAGATGCACCTCACCGGCCAGGAGCGCCTGATCCTGCAACCCAACGGCGGCGAGCAACCGCTGCGCCAATGGCTGATGGACAACGGTTACTGCATCCTGGTCGAAGAGTTGTTGCGGGAAAACCGTTTCTACTACGAAATCATCGTCGCCGAGCGCGCCGAACCGGTGGCGTACAGTGCCGAAGAGTTGTACTTCGGCCCGCTGCAGTTGCAGGCCCGCAGTCCGGCCTTCCTGGCCAAGTGGCAGCGCCTGCTGCGGCAAAAGCAGAAAACCCTGGCCAGTTTCGAACAGGCCCGACAGGCGGTGCCGCAGGCCAAGGTGCAAGAGGTCGCCCGGCAGGTGCAGTGGATCTGCGCGTTGCTGGCGTGAGGTGGCTTTTCATAGCTGCAGCGGGTTGATCGAACCCACTCGCTACTCGGTCGTTCCCTTGATTGAGTGCTTTCGCCCCATTTTCGAGCGCTGCGCGCGATTTTTTGTGTGCCGCACCGCCTATTTGGGGGCTCGTTAGCGGCGGCTCGTATCTTGCTTGAGCCTTCCCAATCAATGACATGGCACTTTGCCGTGATTCATTTCAAGGCTTCGTTCATCGTTGCCTCGCGTGGGTTGTTTTGGGGAGTAGTCGGCCATGCACAGTCTGTTGTCACCCGGTATCCGCCTGCTCGGACGTTTCGGCTTCGCCCGCAAATTCCAGATCCTGTTCATTCTGTTCATGCTGCCCCTGGTCGGGAGTCTCTGGATGATCGGGCTGGACTATCGCGACAAACTTGCGGTGATTTCCAGCGAAAAGTCCGGCGTTTCTCAACTGCTGGCCCTGGACGCGTTAGATGGCCAATTGATTGCCCAGCGCAACCTCGCGTCGCGCTGGAAAGCGCTGGACCTGCTGCGTGAACCGACGCCCGCAGCCAAGGCGGCGATGGACAAGCTGGATGCGAACAACCCGCTTATCCTGCAAAGCCTGCAAGCCCTGGGCGACGCGCTCAGGCAACAGGGCGCGAGCGTCGAAACCCTGGCGCGCTTTGACGCGTTGCAGGCAACGGTCAAGGGGATGGATGTGCAATCCCTGCGCAGCGTGGGCTGGTGGCCGGACGGCTACGATCGTTTCACCTCGGCGCTGACCGCCATGCAAACCCTGCGCGAACAGATCACCCTCGACGCCGGCCTGATCCTTGACCCCTGGCTGGAGACTTACCTGCTGATGCAGATTTCCACCCAGAACGCGCCGGACCTGATCGAGCGTATCGGCCGCATGGCCAGTATTGGTCAGTCGTCCATCGCCTCGGGGCAGTTCACCCTGCAAAGCCGCTTGCAGATGCGCGACCTGCGCGGCCGTATCGGCGATGCGCGAGACCAGTTGGTCAAGGCCGCGGCGTCGCTCAAGGCCAAGCCATACCTCGGCCTGGAACCCTGGACCGCACTGTACGACAACAGCCTGCAACAACTGGACAGCGAGCTTAAAGTGCTCGACGACGGCGTGTTCGGCGGCACCATCAAACTCGACCCTGCCGGTTTCGAGCGCAGTGTCGACACCATGCTCGGCAGTCTGGGCGCGCTGCGCAACCAGTCGCTCCGCTCGCTGGATGCGCGCCTGAGCCATTACCACGACCGTTCCTTGGAGCAATTCATCCCCGTCGCGGCCATCTTCAGTCTGCTGGCCCTGGCGGCGCTGTACCTGTTTATGTGTCTGCAAGCCTCGATCCGTCGCAGTGCCAGCGGTATCACCACGCTGGCCCAGTCTCTGCGCGACGGCAACCTGTGCGTGGAAGTGGCTGTTGACGGCCGCGATGAACTGGCTGCGATCAGCGCCGCGCTCAACGTGGCGGTGGTGCAACTGCGTACCAGCCTGCTGGGCGTCAATCACGAGACTCAGCAGCTTGGTTCGGCGGTGCTCACGCTCAATTCGCAATCGGGCAGCACCCTCACCGATGTCGAAGACCAGCAACACCAGATCAGCCAGATCGCTGCAGCGGCTACGCAATTGGCCGCCACTTCGATGGGCGTCGCCAAAAGCTGTGAACAGGCCTCCGGTAGCGCCCAGCACACCCGACGCATCGCCGAAGACAGCAGCCGCGACAGCCAGCGCACCACGGCCAGCATCCAGCAACTCAACCGGCGCCTGACCGACACCGCCAACGCCCTGGAACAAGTGAGCCAACAGGGCCAGCAGATTCAGTCGGTGGTCGACACCATTCGTGGCATTGCCGAGCAAACCAACCTGCTGGCACTTAACGCCGCCATTGAAGCCGCGCGCGCCGGCGAACAGGGCCGGGGCTTTGCTGTGGTCGCAGATGAAGTGCGCAGCCTGTCGCAACGCACCCAGGCCTCCACCGCACAAATCGCCGACACCGTGGACAGCTTGCGCGCCACGGTCAGCCAGGCGGTCACACTGATGAGCGCCGCCTGCGCTCAGGCCCTGACCGATGCCGAGTCCGTCACCGGGCTGGGCACGCGGCTGGGCGAGATCGCCGGGGCGGTGCAGAACGTCACCGACACCCTGGCGCAAATCTCGGCGGCGGTGGAAGAGCAGGCGGCGACGGCGGATGAAGTGAGCGGCAATATCCAGCAGGTGGACCAGGCGGCGGGGCGCTTGCTCGATGGCGCGCGGGCGGTGAACCGGGCTGCGGATACGCTGAGCAAGGGGAGCCGGGCGTTGAGTGACAACACTGCACGTTTCCGCCTGAGCTGAGAGGGCTGCCGGGTGTAAACCGGTTCAAATGTGGGAGTTGTCGAGCTTCAGCGAGGCTGCGACAGGATCACCTCGGTGTACCTGCTAAACCTCAGCGCCTGCGGGGCGCCGGTTCAAGCACTCGCTGAAAGGCCTCATCGCCCGTTACTTCGCAAACGCATACTCCCCACCCTGTTCCAGCGCCTTGCGATACGCCGGTCGCGCCTGGAACCGCTGCACCCATGCCGCCAGGTTCGGATACGCCTGCAACTTGCCCTGCGCGTTGGCAATTTCGCCAATAAAACTCATCTGAATATCCGCGCCGCTTAACTCGTCACCCACCAGATACGGCGTGTGCGCCAGCGCATCGTTGAGATAACCCAGGTAATTGGCCACCTCGGACTCGATTCGCGGATGCAACGGCGCGCCGGCGTCACCCAGGAACCCGACGTACAGGTTGAGCATCAACGGCAGCATCGCCGAGCCTTCGGCGAAGTGCAGCCATTGCACGTACTCATCAAAAGCGGCGGTGCTTGGGTCCGGTTGCAGGCGGCCCGCACCGTGGCGACGGATCAGGTAATCGATGATCGCGGCGGACTCGATCACCACGCGCGAGCCGTCTTCAATTACCGGGGATTTGCCCAGCGGATGAACCGCCTTGAGTTCCGGCGGCGCCAGGTTGGTCTTCGGGTCGCGCTGGTAACGCTTGATCTCGTAAGGCAGGTCGAGCTCTTCGAGCAGCCAGAGAATGCGCTGCGAGCGCGAGTTGTTGAGGTGGTGGACAGTGATCATGGGAACTCCGCTGGGCGAGAAGGGGCGAGGAACAGACTGCTACGCCGCTATATAGAGTGCCTTGAATCAAGTTTCGTTGTCTGGGGAACTGCTGGTGTCCTGATCGGACCCCTCCGCCAGTTTCAAGCGGTCCGCTTTACTGACGTATTTATCTTTGCTTTTAGGTGCCAATTTGGCACTGGCCTTCTTTGCGTTGGCCTTTAATAGCTGATTGATCTTTTTACGACGGTTCATGATTGCTACTCAGCAGGTGAATGCTGGAATGATATCAGCTTGAAACAGTGCGCCACTGCAACCGGGCGGCGTTCGAGGCGGGCGTTGTCGGCGTCATCCTTTCAATAACGTGCTCTGCGACCTTGGAAGTTTGCAGAGCGACAGCCCAGGCTCCCGGGCAAGGAAAAGAATTTTCAGTCGGGGGTTGACCGGTTAATTTAATCCTGTATTATTTGCCTCCCGCTAACGAGCAGTTCACTGCTGGTCTGGCTTAAGTAGTTGATTTCCTTAGTGAAATTAAAAACTTTTAAGGTTGCTACTTCGGGAAGTGTGCTGTAGAGTGCGCTCCTCGGTTGAGACGAAAGATCTTAACCAACCGCTCTTTAACAACTGAATCAAGCAATTCGTGTGGGTGCTTGTGGAGTCAGACTGATAGTCAACAAGATTATCAGCATCACAAGTTACTCCGCGAGAAATCAAAGATGTAACCAACGATTGCTGAGCCAAGTTTAGGGTTTCTTAAAAACCCAAAGATGTTTGAACTGAAGAGTTTGATCATGGCTCAGATTGAACGCTGGCGGCAGGCCTAACACATGCAAGTCGAGCGGTAGAGAGAAGCTTGCTTCTCTTGAGAGCGGCGGACGGGTGAGTAATGCCTAGGAATCTGCCTGGTAGTGGGGGATAACGTTCGGAAACGGACGCTAATACCGCATACGTCCTACGGGAGAAAGCAGGGGACCTTTGGGCCTTGCGCTATCAGATGAGCCTAGGTCGGATTAGCTAGTTGGTGAGGTAATGGCTCACCAAGGCGACGATCCGTAACTGGTCTGAGAGGATGATCAGTCACACTGGAACTGAGACACGGTCCAGACTCCTACGGGAGGCAGCAGTGGGGAATATTGGACAATGGGCGAAAGCCTGATCCAGCCATGCCGCGTGTGTGAAGAAGGTCTTCGGATTGTAAAGCACTTTAAGTTGGGAGGAAGGGCAGTTACCTAATACGTGATTGTTTTGACGTTACCGACAGAATAAGCACCGGCTAACTCTGTGCCAGCAGCCGCGGTAATACAGAGGGTGCAAGCGTTAATCGGAATTACTGGGCGTAAAGCGCGCGTAGGTGGTTAGTTAAGTTGGATGTGAAATCCCCGGGCTCAACCTGGGAACTGCATTCAAAACTGACTGACTAGAGTATGGTAGAGGGTGGTGGAATTTCCTGTGTAGCGGTGAAATGCGTAGATATAGGAAGGAACACCAGTGGCGAAGGCGACCACCTGGACTGATACTGACACTGAGGTGCGAAAGCGTGGGGAGCAAACAGGATTAGATACCCTGGTAGTCCACGCCGTAAACGATGTCAACTAGCCGTTGGGAGCCTTGAGCTCTTAGTGGCGCAGCTAACGCATTAAGTTGACCGCCTGGGGAGTACGGCCGCAAGGTTAAAACTCAAATGAATTGACGGGGGCCCGCACAAGCGGTGGAGCATGTGGTTTAATTCGAAGCAACGCGAAGAACCTTACCAGGCCTTGACATCCAATGAACTTTCTAGAGATAGATTGGTGCCTTCGGGAACATTGAGACAGGTGCTGCATGGCTGTCGTCAGCTCGTGTCGTGAGATGTTGGGTTAAGTCCCGTAACGAGCGCAACCCTTGTCCTTAGTTACCAGCACGTCATGGTGGGCACTCTAAGGAGACTGCCGGTGACAAACCGGAGGAAGGTGGGGATGACGTCAAGTCATCATGGCCCTTACGGCCTGGGCTACACACGTGCTACAATGGTCGGTACAGAGGGTTGCCAAGCCGCGAGGTGGAGCTAATCCCAGAAAACCGATCGTAGTCCGGATCGCAGTCTGCAACTCGACTGCGTGAAGTCGGAATCGCTAGTAATCGCGAATCAGAATGTCGCGGTGAATACGTTCCCGGGCCTTGTACACACCGCCCGTCACACCATGGGAGTGGGTTGCACCAGAAGTAGCTAGTCTAACCTTCGGGAGGACGGTTACCACGGTGTGATTCATGACTGGGGTGAAGTCGTAACAAGGTAGCCGTAGGGGAACCTGCGGCTGGATCACCTCCTTAATCGACGACATCAGCTGCTCCATAAGTTCCCACACGAATTGCTTGATTCATGCGTTTGTCAAAGTGCAGAGCTAACTATTCGAATCGAATAATTAGCTCTGATCTTTTTCAGAACCGTTCTTTAAAAATTTGGGTATGTGATAGAAAGATAGACTGAACGTTACTTTCACTGGTAACGGATCAGGCTAAGGTAAAATTTGTGAGTTCTCTTAATTGAGAAATTCGAATTTTCGGCGAATGTCGTCTTCACAGTATAACCAGATTGCTTGGGGTTATATGGTCAAGTGAAGAAGCGCATACGGTGGATGCCTTGGCAGTCAGAGGCGATGAAAGACGTGGTAGCCTGCGAAAAGCTTCGGGGAGTCGGCAAACAGACTTTGATCCGGAGATGTCTGAATGGGGGAACCCAGCCATCATAAGATGGTTACCTTACACTGAATACATAGGTGTAAGGGGCGAACCAGGGGAACTGAAACATCTAAGTACCCTGAGGAAAAGAAATCAACCGAGATTCCCTTAGTAGTGGCGAGCGAACGGGGACTAGCCCTTAAGTGGCTTTGAGATTAGCGGAACGTTCTGGAAAGTGCGGCCATAGTGGGTGATAGCCCTGTACGCGAAAATCTCTTAGTCATGAAATCGAGTAGGACGGAGCACGAGAAACTTTGTCTGAATATGGGGGGACCATCCTCCAAGGCTAAATACTACTGACTGACCGATAGTGAACTAGTACCGTGAGGGAAAGGCGAAAAGAACCCCGGAGAGGGGAGTGAAATAGATCCTGAAACCGTATGCGTACAAGCAGTGGGAGCCTACTTGTTAGGTGACTGCGTACCTTTTGTATAATGGGTCAGCGACTTATTTTCAGTGGCGAGCTTAACCGAATAGGGGAGGCGTAGCGAAAGCGAGTCTTAATAGGGCGTCTAGTCGCTGGGAATAGACCCGAAACCGGGCGATCTATCCATGGGCAGGTTGAAGGTTGGGTAACACTAACTGGAGGACCGAACCGACTACCGTTGAAAAGTTAGCGGATGACCTGTGGATCGGAGTGAAAGGCTAATCAAGCTCGGAGATAGCTGGTTCTCCTCGAAAGCTATTTAGGTAGCGCCTCATGTATCACTGTAGGGGTAGAGCACTGTTTCGGCTAGGGGGTCATCCCGACTTACCAAACCGATGCAAACTCCGAATACCTACAAGTGCCGAGCATGGGAGACACACGGCGGGTGCTAACGTCCGTCGTGAAAAGGGAAACAACCCAGACCGTCAGCTAAGGTCCCAAAGTTATGGTTAAGTGGGAAACGATGTGGGAAGGCTTAGACAGCTAGGAGGTTGGCTTAGAAGCAGCCACCCTTTAAAGAAAGCGTAATAGCTCACTAGTCGAGTCGGCCTGCGCGGAAGATGTAACGGGGCTCAAACCATACACCGAAGCTACGGGTATCACTTAGGTGATGCGGTAGAGGAGCGTTCTGTAAGCCTGTGAAGGTGAGTTGAGAAGCTTGCTGGAGGTATCAGAAGTGCGAATGCTGACATGAGTAACGATAATGGGTGTGAAAAACACCCACGCCGAAAGACCAAGGTTTCCTGCGCAACGTTAATCGACGCAGGGTTAGTCGGTCCCTAAGGCGAGGCTGAAAAGCGTAGTCGATGGAAAACAGGTTAATATTCCTGTACTTCTGGTTATTGCGATGGAGGGACGGAGAAGGCTAGGCCAGCTTGGCGTTGGTTGTCCAAGTTTAAGGTGGTAGGCTGGAATCTTAGGTAAATCCGGGATTCTAAGGCCGAGAGCTGATGACGAGTTATCTTTTAGATGACGAAGTGGTTGATGCCATGCTTCCAAGAAAAGCTTCTAAGCTTCAGGTAACCAGGAACCGTACCCCAAACCGACACAGGTGGTTGGGTAGAGAATACCAAGGCGCTTGAGAGAACTCGGGTGAAGGAACTAGGCAAAATGGCACCGTAACTTCGGGAGAAGGTGCGCCGGTGAGGGTGAAGGACTTGCTCCGTAAGCTCATGCCGGTCGAAGATACCAGGCCGCTGCGACTGTTTATTAAAAACACAGCACTCTGCAAACACGAAAGTGGACGTATAGGGTGTGACGCCTGCCCGGTGCCGGAAGGTTAATTGATGGGGTTAGCTAACGCGAAGCTCTTGATCGAAGCCCCGGTAAACGGCGGCCGTAACTATAACGGTCCTAAGGTAGCGAAATTCCTTGTCGGGTAAGTTCCGACCTGCACGAATGGCGTAACGATGGCGGCGCTGTCTCCACCCGAGACTCAGTGAAATTGAAATCGCTGTGAAGATGCAGTGTATCCGCGGCTAGACGGAAAGACCCCGTGAACCTTTACTATAGCTTTGCACTGGACTTTGAATTTGCTTGTGTAGGATAGGTGGGAGGCTTTGAAGCGTGGACGCCAGTTCGCGTGGAGCCAACCTTGAAATACCACCCTGGCAACTTTGAGGTTCTAACTCAGGTCCGTTATCCGGATCGAGGACAGTGTATGGTGGGTAGTTTGACTGGGGCGGTCTCCTCCTAAAGAGTAACGGAGGAGTACGAAGGTGCGCTCAGACCGGTCGGAAATCGGTCGTAGAGTATAAAGGCAAAAGCGCGCTTGACTGCGAGACAGACACGTCGAGCAGGTACGAAAGTAGGTCTTAGTGATCCGGTGGTTCTGTATGGAAGGGCCATCGCTCAACGGATAAAAGGTACTCCGGGGATAACAGGCTGATACCGCCCAAGAGTTCATATCGACGGCGGTGTTTGGCACCTCGATGTCGGCTCATCACATCCTGGGGCTGAAGCCGGTCCCAAGGGTATGGCTGTTCGCCATTTAAAGTGGTACGCGAGCTGGGTTTAGAACGTCGTGAGACAGTTCGGTCCCTATCTGCCGTGGACGTTTGAGATTTGAGAGGGGCTGCTCCTAGTACGAGAGGACCGGAGTGGACGAACCTCTGGTGTTCCGGTTGTCACGCCAGTGGCATTGCCGGGTAGCTATGTTCGGAATAGATAACCGCTGAAAGCATCTAAGCGGGAAACTAGCCTCAAGATGAGATCTCACTGGGACCTTGAGTCCCCTGAAGGGCCGTCGAAGACTACGACGTTGATAGGTTGGGTGTGTAAGCGCTGTGAGGCGTTGAGCTAACCAATACTAATTGCCCGTGAGGCTTGACCATATAACACCCAAGCAATTTGACTACTCGTAAAGAGCATCAGATTGCGGTGTGTGAAGACGAAACGAACCGAAAGTTCGACTCTTACAAAACACCGAAAGCTATCACATACCCAATTTGCTGAAGCGAGGCCAGCTGGCCACGACTCAGTACCCGAATTTCTTGACGACCATAGAGCATTGGAACCACCTGATCCCATCCCGAACTCAGTAGTGAAACGATGCATCGCCGATGGTAGTGTGGGGTTTCCCCATGTGAGAGTAGGTCATCGTCAAGATTAAATTCCAGAACCCCTGTTTGCTTACGCAGACAGGGGTTTTGTTTGTCTGCGGGAAAATATTCTCAGACTGCTACGGAGTCTCCGTTCGGTGTGCGCCAGCTTGAATCTGTCGACACTTGATGCCCGGTTTTGGGCCGAAAGCAGCCCCTTTCTTTCCAAACAGGTCTACCATGCCAGCCCGGGAGTGGTCCACGCGCTACCGTCCATTTTTCATAAAGGTACCGCAATGACCATCGACCAAATTTCCCTTCCCAAAGGCGTAGGCCCTCACGCCTCCAAGCTTCTCGACGCCATCACCGGCGCCTCCACCCACGAAGAACTCAACCGCGCCGGCGGAAAAGCTGAAGGTTTTGTCCTGGGGCTCGAGTCCACCAAGGCCATCAAAAGCCAAATCGCCGAGTCGTTGTATGTGGCTTACGACGACGCGGCGAGTAATCGTGCGAGTGAGTTGAAGGGTTAGTTGCTAGCCGCAGAGGTCTTCGGACCGGTCAAGCGGCAATGCGCGGTGGTCGCGCGGGTTACACGGTAAGACTTAATAACCATCCCGCCGCGCCACTTCCTACAACCACCAGCCACGGTGGCAGCTTCCATACCATCAGCGCCACCAGGCCGATCAGGGCCAGGCCGAAATCCCCTGCGCTAAAGATCGCACTGGTCCACACCGGCTGGTACAGCGCCGCCAGCAACAGGCCAACTACTGCGGCGTTCACGCCTGCGAGGGCGGCCTGGGTGCGCGGGCTGCGCCGCAGGCTTTCCCAGAAGGGCAGCGCACCCATCACCAGCAAAAACGACGGGGCGAAGATCGCCAGCAGGCAGAGCATGCCGCCGAGCCAGCCGTTCGGGGGTTGGGTCATCGAGGCGCCGAGGAAGGCGGCGAAAGTGAACAGCGGGCCGGGCATGGCTTGGGCGGCGCCGTAGCCGGCGAGGAATATGTCGTTGCTCACCCACCCGTTGGGTACGACTTCGGCCTGCAGCAGCGGCAGCACCACGTGGCCGCCGCCGAATACCAGCGAGCCGCTGCGGTAGAAGGCGTCGGTCATCGCCAGGCTCTGGCTGGGGATCAATTGGACCAGGAGCGGCAGGCCGGCCAGCACCAGCACAAACAGCGATAACCACATCGCCCCGGCACGGCGGCTGAGCGTCACGGGCAACGCATCGTGCGCAGCGGGCGGCGTGGGCTTGAACAGCAGCAGGCCAGCCACCGCCGCCGCGCCGATCACTGCCACCTGGCCCCACGCCGAGGTTTGTAGCAGGGCCGCGCAGGCGGCGAGCAGCATCAAGGTGATGCGCGCTGCGTCGGTACACAGGTTGCGCGCCATGCCCCACACGGCTTGGGCGACCACGGCGACGGCCACCACCTTAAGGCCATGCAGCGCGCCGGGCGGGAGGGCTGTGCTGTGTTGGGCAATGCCCAAGGCGAACAGGATCAGCACAACGGCGGACGGCAGCGTAAACCCTAACCACGCCGCCAGCGCGCCACCGTAGCCGGCCCGCGACAGGCCCAGTGCGATGCCCACCTGGCTGCTGGCCGGGCCGGGCAGAAATTGGCACAGTGCGACCAAATCCCCATAGCTGCGCTCGCTCAGCCAGCGGCGCCGGGTGACGAATTCGTCGCGAAAGTAACCCAGGTGAGCAATGGGGCCGCCGAAGGAGGTGAGCCCCAGGCGCAGAAAAATCAGAAACACCGACCAGGCGCTGGCGGGACGATCAGTGGGGGAGTGGGCCAAGGTGGGTGTCTCGGTGAGGGTAATAGAGGAACGGAGCGTCGAGGCACCTTAGCGAATTTTGATGACGTGAAGAAGGGGCCGTTACGTGAAAGCGTAACCCGCGTTGTTGTACTGTTGGCTGCCCAGGACCGGCGACCATCACAAAGGATTGAACATGACATTGACCGTCGAAACCTTTCTCAAGCTGGCCATGGCCAACCCCATCAACGCCGAGATCACCGCCCGCCTGCCCACCCTTGGTTTGAGCCAGTGCATGCTGACGGCGGGCTGTCTGTTCCAGGCCGTTTGGAATCATCAGTCGAATCTGCCTGCTGATCAGGGGGTGAAGGACTACGACGTTTTTTACTTCGATCCGGACCTTTCCTGGGCGGCTGAAGACGCGGTCATTCGCGCAGCGCAGCGGCTGTTCGAGGATTTGGGCGTTGAAATTGAGGTAAAAAATCAGGCGCGCGTTCACCTATGGTATGGCCAGCGGTTTGGCAGGCCGTATCCGCAGTTGCGCTCGGCTCGCGACGGGATTGATCGTTACCTGGTGGCCGGGACGTGCATCGGGCTGGATGTGGCGACGGGTGAGGTGTATGCGCCGTTTGGTTTGACTGATATGGAGCAGGGCCTGCTCAGGATCAACCCCATCAATCCGCAGCCGGGGTTGTTTGAGCAGAAGGCGCGCAGCTATCAGGCGCGGTGGCCTTGGCTCAGGATTGTCGAAGGTTAGCGAGGCGAGCGCGGTGATCCCATCGCCGCGTCGCCGGGCTCGACAGTCCAACATTTGAACGGCGTTGTTTTTAACAGCGCAGCCGCAGAATCTGCGCCCCATCAAACGGGTCCGTCAGATAGTGCGCCTGCACCCCGAACGTGTCCTGCAGCCGTTGCGGTGTCAGCACTTCCAGTGGCTTGCCCAGCGCCACCAAGCGCCCGCGCTCCAGCACGGCCAGGCGATCACAGGTCAGCGCCTGGTTGAGATCGTGCAAGGCGATCAAGGTAGTGACGGGCAACGCCTGCACCCCCTTCAAAATCGCCAGTTGATGCTGGATGTCCAGGTGATTGGTCGGCTCATCCAACAACAGAATCTGCGGCCGTTGCGCCAAGGCCCGGGCGATGTGTACGCGTTGGCGTTCACCGCCGGAGAGGCTGCGCCAGGCGCGGTTGCTCAAGTGGGTGGCGTCCACGTCGTGCAGCGCCTGGCGCACGATGCACTCGTCTGCCTCGGACCACGGGCTCAGCGCCGACAGCCACGGGGTGCGGCCCAATGCGACAGCGTCGAACACGCGAATGGCATCGTCGGTGTCCGCCTGTTGTTCCACCACCGCCAGGCGTTGTGCGATGGTGCGGCGGGACAGTTCGACCAGACGCTCGCCCCCAAGGCGTACTTCGCCATGGGCCGGTGTACGCAAACCGGCCAACAGCTTGAGCAAGGTGGATTTACCGGAGCCGTTCGGTCCGACAATCCCGAGGGTTTCGCCTGACGCCACCTCCAGGTGGATATCCCGCAGCAACTCGGCGTCGCGTACCTTGAAGCCCAACCCGCTGCAGCTCAACACAGGCGCATTCATCGAGCGTTTCTCCGGCTGATCAGAATCAGCGCAAACACCGGCGCACCGACCAGTGCTGTGACCACGCCGACCGGGATCACCTGGCCCTTGATCAAGGTGCGCGACAGCACATCAGCCGCGATCAAAAATAGCGCGCCACCCAACGCGCTGGCCGGCAACAGGCGCGAGTGCCCGGTGCCGAGCAGCAGACGCACGGCATGGGGGATTACCAGCCCGACAAACCCGATAGAGCCGACAATCGACACCATCACCGCCGTGACCAATGCCGCGCAGCCCACCAGCACAAACTGCACCCGGCGCACTGGGATACCAAGGGCGGCCGCCGAGTCGCTGCCGAAGGTGAACGCGTCCAGCGCACGGCGATGCCACAGGCACACCGCCAACCCGGCGACCGCCACCGGCACCGCCAGCCACACCGACGGCCAACGCACGCCGCTGAGGTTGCCCAGCAGCCAGAACAAAATGCCGCGTGCCTGTTCGGAACTGGCCGATTTGGTGATCAGGAACGCAGTGAGCGCATTGAACAGCTGCGAGCCGGCGATGCCCGCGAGGATGATCTGCCCGGTGCCGCTGGACGAACCGCTGGCCCGTGCGAGCAATACCACCAGCGCAAACGCCGCCATCGCCCCGCCGAACGCGCCGACCGACAGTGAAACCAAACCACCGCCGACGCCCATCAGCACCACCAGGACTGCGCCGGTCGAAGCACCGGCGCTGATACCCAGCAGGTACGGATCGGCCAGGGGGTTGCGCAACAACGACTGCAAAATCACCCCGCAGGTGGCCAGCCCCGCCCCGCACGCAGCGGCGACCAGGGTGCGGGTCAGGCGGTAGTTCCACACCACGCCTTCATCGATCGGGTCCAGCACGTAGCCGGCCGCCCACAGTTTGTTGGCCAGCACTTGGAGCACCACGTGTGGCGTGATGGCGGTTTCGCCGATGGCTACGCCGGCGAGCACGGCGATCAGCAGCAACGCCAGGGCAAGCACGGTTCGTATCAGGCTGGCGCTCATTTCGGCAGATCGTAGCCGTCGATGGCCGTCGCCAGTTGTTCAAGGCCATCGAAGGTGCGCACGCTGGCCTGCAGCGCCATCGCGTCGAGGATGATGATGCGGTTGTGTTTCACCGCGTCCATGTTGCGCGTCACCGGGTCGCTGCGCAGGAAGGCGAGCTTCTGTTCGTGATCGTCAGCCGGGTAGCGGCGGCGGTCCATGCGCGCAATCACCAGCACGGTGGGGTTGGCCTTGGCGATGGTTTCCCAGCCGACGGCGGGCCATTCCTCATCGGACTGCACCACGTTATGCAGGCCGAGGGTCTGCAGCATGAATTCGGGGACACCCTTGTGACCGGCCACGTAGGGATCGCTGGCCATCTCGGCGCTGGAGAACCACACCAGCGCGCTGGCCTGCTTGAGCCCCTTGCTTTGCACCGTGGCGACGGACTTGGCCAGGCGCGCCTTGAGTTCATCGTTGAGTTGCTGGCCGCGATCCTGCACGTCGAAAATCTCGGCCAGTTGGCGGATGCTCTTGTAGATCGTGTCGACACGGAATGGCTCCAGCCGCGTGCCGTCGGCGCCCACCCGGTTGTCCTTGCCTTCGCAGTCGGAGGGCAACAGGTAGGTGGCGATCTTCAACTCATGAAACTGCTCGCGGGTGCCCACCACGCCTTGCGGGCCGACCACCCATTCCAGCTCGGCCGCCACCAGTTGCGGGCGCTTGGCGATCACCGACTCGAAACTCGGTTCGTTATTGGCCAGGCGTTCGATGCTGTCGTTCAGCGCCTTGAACTGCGGCAACACGTTGTTGAACCACAGCGACGTGCCAACCACTTTATCGCCCACGCCGAGGGCATAGAGCATTTCGGTAGCAGCCTGGCCGATGGTCACGCTGCGGGCGGGCGCTTGCGCGAAGGTCAGGCTGCTGCCGCAGTTCTCCACCGTCAGCGGGTACTGAGTGGGGTTGGCTTGGGCCAGGGCACACAAGCCCAGCCCGGTGAGCAGGGCGATAACGCGTGGCAGCATGGGGCAATCTCCTTGAAGCCGTACCTGGAACTGGGGATGTACGGTTCGGAAACACGCCCTCGACCGCTGCGGGTGAGGCAGGCAAGGATGTCCTTCCCGGACACCCCGCCGGTGAGTGATTTTGCTGGGCCGGCAGGTCTCCTGACTGATGCGTCGTCGCCACGCTCCGGCCTTCCCGGACGGGGTCCAGTGGCAGTGGGGGAGCGGGCTCGGCATCTACAGTTGCGGGGGCAGTTCCGATTGACGCGATGTACCGCGCTTCGGATTCCCTATTAGTCCCGTTTGGGAACCGGCGCGGTATGGTAGTCGATCACGGCGAGGCGATATAGCTTTAGGTCGCCCGCTCAAAGACGAATATCTTCAGGGCCCTGGATCAGCGCTTCAATTCGCGTCCCCGTGGCGCGCTCTTCATTGCTGAAACCGTCGTAGTCGGCCAGGTTGCCGAAGCGAATACCGGTCAATCGTTCGATCTGAATCACGCTGCGCTGGTAGGTCCTGAGCTGCCCGAACATGAGGTCGAGCTGACCCAGTTCACGGCTTTGGTCGATCATGTAGGCGCTGGCGGAAGGCTTGCCGTCGTCGCCGAGGTAGGCGACCACTTTCCAGAATGCTTTGGGGATTTTAACGCCTCGGTAGACACGGTCGTCATCCGCCAACACCGGGCCGGTAAACACCGTGGCTCGGGCTTTCCAGCGTTGAGTGTTATCGAGAATGTAGTCCTCGAGTTCCAGCCAGGTCTTCTGGTTGAAGCCGCTCATCTGCGGTGAGCAGTTGGTGAAGTGGAAGGTATCGGCATTGGCCGTGTTGGCCGCGTCGCCCCAGTTGGGGTCTTGTCGGCGTACCAGGTGACCGCGGTCCAGGCCATTGTTGGTGTAGAGCGCGTCGCCCACCTGTGCGCTGATGGGCAGGCGGCCGTCATAGGCCCAGGCGTCGTTGGCGCGGATGATATCCACATGCTGTCCGCCATCGATATTGGCGCCCACGTAGAGCGCCAGTCGCCTTGAGCGCGACATGGTCACTGAGAAATGCGTGTAGTCCAGGCGCAGCGGTTGTACGTCAGCCGCCAGAGCCTCATCCACCGTGGGCCATGGCACCACGAAGCGGTCGAGAAACGCTTCAGCGTAGCCGCCCCGGTCCTGCAGGTCCTTGGCCGCGGTGACACGCGCAGTCGCCGTCCTGGCCTCCATGAGACTGGGGCTGGCCGCGATCAACGGGCGCAGATCGGCGAGCCGGGGGCGGTGCGAAAGGGCGATTTTGGCGGTGCGTGGGGGCATCGTAAGTTCCTCGCAGTCCTTGGATAAACACTACTGCAGCATAGCTTCATGACAATTTGGGCCAAGCCGTCGCAGCAGGACTATCCTTGAACGGTTACCCGGACGTTCACCACTCGCCAAAATGGAGCCAGCCAATGTGTGTTCGCCAGCATCGTAATCCGATTTTCTGCCTGATCCCGCCGTACATGCTCGACCAGATCGCCCGCAATGGCGATAAAGCGCAACGGGACGTCGCGTTACGGACCCGTGCCAAAGACAGCACGTTCCGCTCGTTACGCATGGTTGCCGTGCCCGCCAAAGGGGCCGCCCATATGGCCCTGGCCATGGGCGCCGACAAACGGCGTTCGATCTACAGCGCCGAGGGCGCCGATAGCCTGCCGGGCAAGCTGATCCGTGGCGAAGGGCAGCCCGCCAGTGGTGATGTCGCGGTGGACGAGGCCTATGACGGGTTGGGCGCCACGTTCGATTTTTTTGATCAGGTCTTCGACCGCAATTCCATTGACGACGCCGGTATGGCACTGGACGCGACGGTTCATTTTGGCCAGAGCTACAACAATGCGTTCTGGAACTCGAGCCAGATGGTGTTTGGTGATGGCGACCAGCAGCTATTCAATCGGTTCACGATAGCCCTTGATGTCATTGGCCATGAGTTGGCCCACGGTGTGACCGAGGATGAGGCCAAGCTGATGTATTTCAATCAATCCGGTGCGTTGAACGAGTCGCTGTCTGACGTGTTCGGTTCACTGATCAAGCAGTACGCGCTGCAGCAAAAGGCGCAAGATGCGGATTGGTTGATCGGCAAGGGGTTGTTTACCAAGAAAATCAAAGGCACTGCGTTGCGCTCGATGAAAGCGCCAGGCACCGCGTTTGATGACAAGCTGCTGGGCAAGGACCCTCAGCCGGGGCATATGGACGATTTCGTGCAGACCTATGAGGACAACGGCGGGGTGCATATCAATTCCGGCATTCCCAACCATGCGTTCTATCAGGTGGCCACGAAGATCGGCGGGTTTGCCTGGGAGCGTGCCGGGCGTATCTGGTATGACGCGCTGCGCGATGCGCGGTTGCGGCCGAATTCGGGGTTTCTGCGTTTCGCGCGCATCACCTACGACATCGCCGGTCGGCTGTACGGTGCTGACAAGGCTGAGCACAAGGCGGTGAAGGAAGGCTGGAAAGCCGTGGGCATTAACGTCTGACAACCCCCCTGGGCGGTGAGGAGCAGCCATGCAAATTTCGATCAAGGAAATCGGTGGTCCGGCGTTTTTTCCGGGCCTGGCCCGACCGAACACCGTGGAACTGGAGAAGCTGCCCGAGCCGGACCAGCAAGAGTTGCGGCAACTGATCGAGGCTTCGCACTTCTTTCAGTTGCCGCAAAGCACCGCGCCGGAACCCGGTAATCCAGGCCAGGTGCATTACACCTTGACCGTGACGGAAGGTGAGCGCGAGCACACGGTCTGTGTGCTCGCACCGGTGAAGTCACAGGCGCTGGACGGGCTGGTGCAGTGCGTGCGGCGGCATATTCGCTGTTGAGCCTGTTGCGCAGCCCAGTGGGATCACGCTCCCTGGCCACAGGGGTTGCTTTGGCTTACTTGCGATCCAGCCATACCGTCTGCGCATTGCAGAATTCCCGCACGCCAAAGTGCGACAACTCGCGGCCAAAGCCGCTTTTTTTCACGCCGCCAAACGCCACCCGAGGGTCGGACACGCTGAAGGCGTTGACGAAGATCCCGCCGGTTTCGAGCTGGTCGGCGATCTCGCGCGCTTTCGCCGAGTCGCGGGTGAAGATGCTCGCGGTCAGGCCAAACTCGCTGTCGTTGGCCAGGGCCACAGCGTGGTCAGCGTCGCGGGCGCTGATGATGGAGGCGACGGGGCCGAACAGCTCCTGTTTGAACGAGGTCATCTGGTCGGTGACGTCGGCCAGTACGGTCGGAGCGTAGTAGTTGCCGGCGCCGGGCACTTTGTTACCGCCCAGCAGCAGGGTCGCGCCTTCTGCCAGGGTGGCCTGCACCTGGCTGTGCAGTTCGTCGCGCAGGTCGAAGCGGGCCATCGGGCCGACGTAGGTGCTGGTCGAGGTCGGGTCGCCCATCACCAGTTGGCGGCTGGCTTCGACGAACTTGGCGGTGAACGCGTCCACCACGCCGGCCTCGATGATCAGACGTTTGGCGGCGGCGCAGACTTGGCCGCTGTTCTGGAAACGGCCGAGCACGGCAGCCTGGACGGCGGCGTCGAGGTCGGCGTCGTTGAGTACGATGAACGGGTCGCAGCCGCCCAGTTCGAGCACGCATTTCTTCAGCGCGGCACCGGCCTGAGCGCCGATGGCTATGCCGGCGCGCACGCTGCCGGTGAGAGTGACGGCGGCGATGCGCGGGTCGGCGATGGCTTTGGACACGCCGTCCTGGGTCACGTTGAGCACTTCGAACAGGCCTTGCGCAAAGCCGGCTTTGTGGAACGCGGCTTTCATCAGGTAGGCGCTGCCCATTACGTTCGGCGCGTGTTTGAGCACGTAGGTGTTGCCGGCGAGCAGCGTCGGCACGGCGCCGCGCAGGACTTGCCACACCGGGAAGTTCCACGGCATCACGGCGAGGATCGGACCCAGCGGGCGGTATTCGATATGCGCGGTGCCGTTGTCCACCAGCGTCGGTTCCGGGGCCAGCATGGCGGGGCCGTGGGCGGCGTACCACTCGCTGAGTTGCGCGCATTTCTCGATTTCGGCGCGGGCCTGGGCGATGGGTTTGCCCATTTCCAGGGTGATCATCTGCGCCATCTCTTCGGCTTGCTCACGCAGGGCCCCGGCCAGGGCCAGCAACCGCTCTGCGCGCAGGCTGACCGGCTGACGGCGCCAGGTGCGGAAGGCGGCGGTGGCACGGGTGAGGGCGGCGTCCAGTTGGGTCTCGGTTTCATACGGGTAACTGCCGAGCGTTTCGCCGGTGGCGGGATTGATCGAGAGGGCGTGGGTCTGGTGATTGATTGCGCGCATGGCACCGTCCTGCTGAAGGTTTGGATTGGAATCAGCGTAGGGGGCTATATCTTTTCTGGAAAGTGAATAATATTAAGCAATACGTTCACGATTGGAGAATGATTTGGACTTGGTGCAGCTGGAAATCTTCAAGGCCGTTGCCGAGCAAGGCAGCATCAGCGCCGCCGCCCAGTTGATTCATCGGGTGCCGTCCAACCTGACCACGCGCATCAAGCAACTGGAGCAGGATCTTGGCGTGGAGCTGTTTATCCGCGAGAAGAGCCGCCTGCGCTTGTCGCCGGCCGGGTGGAACTTTCTCGGCTATGCACGGCGCATTCTCGACTTGGTGCAGGAAGCCCGCGCGACGGTGGCGGGGGAGGAGCCCCAGGGCGCGTTTGCCCTTGGTTCGCTGGAAAGCACCGCAGCGGTGCGCATTCCTGCGTTACTGGCGGCGTATAACCAGAAGCACACCAAGGTCGAGTTGGACCTGAGTACCGGGCCGTCCGGCACGATGATCGAAGGCGTGCTGTCAGGGCGCCTGGCGGCAGCGTTTGTCGATGGGCCGGTGTTGCATGCCACCCTGGAGGGCGTGGCGGTGTTCGAGGAGGAGATGGTGGTGATTGCACCGTTGCACCACGCGCCGATCACCCGCGGGCAGGATGTGAACGGGGAAAGCATCTATACCTTTCGCTCCAACTGTTCGTACCGGCACCACTTCGAGCGCTGGTTCTCACAGGACGGCGCGGTGCCGGGGCGGATTTTTGAGATGGAGTCTTACCACGGCATGCTTGCCTGCGTCAGTGCCGGGGCCGGCCTGGCGCTGATGCCGCGCAGCATGTTGGAAAGCATGCCGGGGTTTACCACGGTGAGTGTGTGGCCGCTGACGGACAGTTTCCGCGTCTTGCACACTTGGCTGATCTGGCGCCGGGGCACGGTGTCGCAGAGCCTTAACAGTTTTGTGCGGTTGCTGGAGGAACGCGCCCTGGCAACCCCATAAAACCAATGTGGGAGGGGGCTTACCCCCTCCCACCTTTCAATCTTCATCAGCCGCCGAATTGCAGGGTTCCCATCGCCAATTTGGCCATGATGGCTGTCGCACCCAATTGCACCAGCCACAGGGCCAACCCGCCGAGGAATACGCCGAGGGCTACTTGCAATACCAGGCTTTTCTGGCGCTTGGCTTGAGGCGCACGTGGGGTGAAGTGGTCCAGCTCGTCGCGCTCGGCATGCAGGTCCAGGTCGTCGTTTCTCATAGGGGTCTCATAGCAAAGGGGCAGTCGGGGTTCAGTCTAGGGGAGCAGGGCGTTTTCTGACAGGCATTAAAAAGGGAAGCCGTAGCTTCCCTTCGTACAGCGCCGCCAGGTTTATAGAACCTGAACAATCGCCTTTGTTACCGCACCGATGTTCGCCTGGTTCAACGCTGCTACACAGATACGCCCGGTATCCAGCGCGTAGATCCCAAACTCGGTGCGCAGGCGGGTGACTTGCTCAACGGTCAGGCCGGAGTAGGAGAACATCCCACGCTGGCGACCGACAAAGCTGAAGTCGTGGCCCGGCGCAGCCTTGGCCAGTTCGGCGACCATCTGCTCGCGCATACCACGGATGCGCAGGCGCATTTCGGCCAGCTCGGCTTCCCACTGGGCACGCAGCTCAGGGTTGTTCAGCACCGCGGCCACGACTGCCGCGCCGTGGGTCGGCGGGTTCGAGTAGTTGGTGCGGATCACACGCTTGACCTGGGACAGGATGCGCGCACTTTCTTCCTTGGATTCGCTGACGATCGACAGCGCGCCCACACGTTCGCCGTACAGGGAGAACGATTTGGAGAACGAGCTCGATACAAAGAACGTCAGGCCCGATTCCGCGAACAAGCGCACCGCAGCCGCGTCTTCGTGAATGCCGTCGCCAAACCCCTGGTAGGCCATGTCGAGGAACGGCACCAGGTTTTTCGCCTTGACCACGTCCAGCACTTGTTGCCAGTCGGCCGGGCTCAGGTCGACGCCGGTCGGGTTGTGGCAGCAGGCGTGCAACACCACGATGGACTGTGGCGGCAGGGCGTTGAGGTCTTCGAGCAGGCCGGCACGGTTCACGTCGTGGGTGGCGGCGTCATAGTAGCGGTAGGTCTGCACCGGGAAGCCGGCTTTTTCGAACAGCGCCTGGTGGTTTTCCCAGCTCGGGTCGCTGATGGCAACCACGGCATTGGGCAGCAGTTGCTTGAGGAAGTCAGCGCCAATCTTCAGTGCGCCGGTGCCGCCGACCGCTTGTGCGGTGATCACGCGGCCAGCGCTCAGCAGCGGCGAGTCAGCGCCAAACAGCAGCTTTTGCACGGCCTGGTCGTAGGCCACGATGCCGTCGATCGGCAGGTAGCCACGGGCGGCGTGTTGCGCCACGCGAATGGCTTCCGCTTCGGCAACGGCACGCAAGAGCGGAATCTTCCCCTCTTCGTTGCAGTAAACGCCCACGCCAAGGTTGACCTTGGTGGTTCGTGTATCGGCGTTGAATGCTTCGTTGAGGCCCAGGATTGGATCGCGTGGTGCCATTTCGACAGCGGAGAACAGGCTCATTTTTGCGGCAGCTCTTTGGGGGAAAGGAGGGACGTGTCGCGCTCCAGCCGAATGCACTAGAGCGGTGCACAAACGGGGAGCTAGTATAGAGGCCATCACGGTCAAGGGCGACAACCGAAACGGCTTTTCGGCCAACTTTTTCGGTTTATTTGCCGACCGTTAGTCTTGATCCCGCCTTGAGCGTAGACGGCAGGTCGGACGATTGCCTTGAAACCCGACACATTCGCCACCACTTCTACAGCTATCATGGTTTTTTCCTGCAACCTGCGATGAGAATTCGCGGGTCGCTGAGCTTTTTTCGTCCTTGGTGGAGTGCAGCCGGGGGTGACTTGAAAGAGGTACGTTATGTCGGATTTCCAGCTCGTCACCCGCTTTGAACCCGCCGGCGATCAACCCGAAGCGATTCGCCAGATGGTCGAAGGCATCGAAGCCGGCCTGTCGCACCAGACGCTGCTCGGGGTGACCGGTTCGGGCAAGACATTCAGCATCGCCAACGTGATCGCGCAGATCAACCGCCCGACCCTGGTACTGGCACCGAACAAGACCCTGGCCGCGCAGTTGTATGGCGAGTTCAAGGCGTTCTTCCCGAACAACGCGGTGGAGTACTTCGTTTCCTACTACGACTACTACCAGCCCGAAGCCTATGTGCCGTCCTCCGATACCTTTATCGAGAAGGACGCATCGATCAACGACCACATCGAGCAGATGCGTCTGTCGGCGACCAAGGCGCTGCTGGAACGCAAGGACGCGATCATCGTCACCACGGTGTCGTGCATCTACGGCCTGGGCAGCCCGGAAACCTATCTGAAGATGGTGCTGCACGTTGACCGTGGCGACAAACTCGACCAGCGCGAACTGCTGCGTCGGCTGACGAGCTTGCAATACACGCGCAACGACATGGACTTCGCCCGCGCCACCTTCCGTGTGCGCGGCGATGTGATCGACATCTACCCGGCGGAGTCTGACCTGGAAGCGATCCGCATCGAGCTGTTCGACGATGAAGTCGAGAGCCTGTCGGCCTTCGACCCGTTGACCGGCGAAGTGATCCGCAAACTGCCGCGTTTCACCTTCTACCCCAAAAGCCACTACGTAACGCCGCGTGAAACCCTGATGGGCGCCGTCGAGGGCATCAAGGTCGAGCTGGCCGAGCGCCTGGAATACCTGCGCGCCAACAACAAGCTGGTGGAAGCCCAGCGCCTGGAGCAACGCACCCGCTTCGACCTGGAGATGATCCTGGAGCTGGGCTACTGCAACGGCATCGAAAACTACTCACGCTACCTCTCGGGCCGTGAATCCGGTGCGCCGCCGCCGACGCTCTACGACTACCTGCCGGACGACGCGCTGCTGGTGATCGACGAATCCCACGTCAGCGTGCCGCAAGTCGGCGCGATGTATAAGGGCGACCGTTCGCGCAAGGAAACCCTGGTGGAATACGGCTTCCGCCTGCCGTCGGCGCTGGACAACCGGCCGATGCGCTTCGACGAATGGGAACGCATCAGCCCGCAGACCATCTTCGTCTCGGCGACGCCCGGCAACTACGAGGCTGAGCACGCGGGGCGCGTGATCGAGCAACTGGTGCGCCCGACCGGCCTGGTCGATCCGCAAATCGAAATCCGCCCGGCGCTGACCCAGGTCGACGACCTGCTCTCGGAAATCGGCAAGCGCGTGGCCCTGGAAGAGCGGGTACTGGTCACCACGCTGACCAAGCGCATGTCCGAAGACTTGACCGACTACCTGGCCGACCACGGCGTGCGCGTGCGCTACCTGCACTCGGACATCGACACCGTGGAGCGCGTGGAAATCATCCGCGACCTGCGCCTGGGCACCTTTGATGTGCTGGTGGGGATCAACCTGCTGCGCGAAGGCCTGGACATGCCGGAAGTCTCGCTGGTGGCGATCCTCGACGCGGACAAGGAGGGCTTCCTGCGCTCCGAACGCTCGCTGATCCAGACCATTGGCCGTGCGGCGCGTAACCTCAATGGTCGGGCGATTCTCTACGCCGATCGCATCACCGGCTCCATGGAACGGGCGATTGGCGAGACTGAGCGCCGTCGCGATAAACAGATCGCCTTCAACCTGGCAAACGGCATCACGCCCAAGGGCGTGTTCAAGGACGTCGCCGACATCATGGAAGGCGCCACCGTGCCTGGCTCGCGCAGCAAGAAGCGCAAGGGCATGGCCAAGGCCGCCGAAGAAAGTGCCAAGTACGAAAACGAACTGCGTTCGCCGAGCGAGATCACCAAGCGTATCCGGCAGTTGGAAGAGAAGATGTACCAGTTGGCGCGGGATCTGGAATTCGAAGCGGCGGCGCAGACGCGCGATGAGATCGGTAAGTTGCGTGAGCGCTTGCTGGCGGTTTGATTGGTAGTGGCTGTACTGGCCTCATCGGGGGCAAGCCCCCTCCCACATTTGACCGGGTTCCAACTTTGAAATGCAGTCAAATGTGGGAGGGAGCTTGCTCCCGATAGGCGCGACACGGTCTCAATGACTCTCCCCAGCCTTCAGCCCCGCCGGCAATGCCTTGGTCAGCAAAATCGCCAGCATACTCACCCCCAGCGCGAACCCCACACAGTGAAACGCATCGTTGTAGGCCATGATCTGCGCCTGCTGGTGCGCAATCTCACTGAGTTTGCCCAGCGCCGCCGTCTGGTTGCCCAATTGCTCCGTCAGCGTCGCCAGCCGCTCCGCGACTTGGGGATTGGTCGGCACGATCGCCTCGCGTAAATAATCGAAATAGACCTTGGTGCGCGCATCCAGCAAGGTCGCCAGCAGCGCGATGCCGATGGCGCCACCGAGGTTACGCAGGATGTTGAACAGGCTTGAAGCCGACCCGGCGTCCTGGGGCAGGATGTAGGCCGTGGCGATCAGCGAGATGGTCACCATGATCAACGGCTGCCCGAGGGCGCGGATGAGTTGGATCTGGTTGAACTGGCTGCCGGCAAAGTCCGGGTTGAGCACGCCCGAGGAAAAACTCGCCAGGCCGAACAGGCCGAATCCTAAGGCGCACAGCCATTTTGGCGACACATACTTCATCAGTTTCGGCACCAGCGGGATCAGGAACAGCTGGGGAACGCCCATCCACATGATCACTTCGCCGATCTGCAGCGCGTTGTAGTTCTGGATCTGCGCCAGGTACAGCGGCAGTAAATAGATCGAACCGTACAACCCGACACCCATGCCCAGGCTGGAAATGCTCGACAGGCCGAAGTTGCGATTGGTCAGAATGCCGAGGTTGATCAGCGGGTTGGGTTTGGACAGTTGCACAATCACGAAGGTGATCAAACTCAGCAGGGCGACGCTGCCCAGGCTGACGATCAGGTTCGACTCAAGCCAGTCCTTGCGGTGGCCTTCTTCCAGAAACACCTGCAAGCAGCCCAGGCCGATGGCCATGCTGACGATGCCGGCGTAGTCGGTGCTTTTCAGCAGCTCCCAATGGGGCGCCTTTTTTTTCAGGCCGTAGAGCAGCCCGGCGATCATCAGCAGCCCGGGCGGCACGTTGATATAGAAGATGTATTCCCAGCCCCAGTTTTCCGTAAGCCAGCCGCCGATGGTCGGGCCGATGGACGGCGCGAAGGTGGCGGTCATGGCAAACATCGCCATGCCTTTGGCGCGGTGATGTTCGGGCAGCTTGATCAGGGTCAGGGTAAACGCCAGGGGGATCAGCGCGCCGCCGGTAAAGCCTTGCAGGGCGCGGAACACGATCATGCTTTCCAGGCTCCAGGCCATGGAGCACATCAGCGAGGCGGTCAGGAATCCTATCGACACCCACACCGCCAGCCGCCGTGCCGAGAGCAACTGCACCAGCCAGGCGGTGAGGGGGATCATGATGATTTCGGCTACAAGGTAGGAGGTGGAAATCCACGAGCCTTCTTCCAGGGTGGCTGACAGCGCGCCCTGGATGTCCTTGAGGGACGAGTTGGTGATCTGGATGTCGAGCACCGCCATGAAGGCGCCGAGCATCACGCTCATCACCGCGATCCAGTCGCGCCGGGTCGGTTCGCCGACCGGGCGCAGCAGTGGGTCACCGGCCATCAGGCTGGTCTTTGATGTTCACTTTGACGGTGACGGACATGCCGGGGCGGATCTTGCCCTTCAGCGGGTTATCCGCGGCAAACGTAAGTTTCACCGGCATCCGTTGTACGACTTTGGTGAAGTTGCCGGTGGCATTGTCCGGCGGCAACAGGCTGAACTGCGCCCCGGAGGCGGCGAAGAGGCTGTCGACCCGCGCCTCGATCGGTGTATCGCTATAAGCATCGAAGGTCAGCTCGGCTTTTTGCCCGGGCTGCATATGGCCGATTTGGGTTTCCTTGAAGTTGGCCTGAATCCAGATGTCCTGGTCGGGGACGATCGACAGCAGGTAGGCGCCGGCTTGCACGTATTGGCCATTGCGCGCGGCGCGCTGGCCGACCAAGCCACTGATGGGCGCGTGGATGTCGCTGCGGGTCAGGTTCAGCTCGGCCTGGGCCAGGTCGGTTCTGGCGTTGGCGATCAGCGCGTCGAGGCGCTTGATCTCGGCGTTCAGGGCGTTGACCTGCTGGCGCTGGCCCTGCAGGTCGGCCTGGGCCATGGTCACTTGGGAGCGGGCGATGTGGTTGTCGGCGGAGAGGGTGGTGACCCGTTCTTCCGAGACGTAGCCGGGTTTGCGCAGGGTCTGGGCGCGGGACAGGTCGATCTGCGAGCGGCCCAGGCTGGCCTGGCTGGACGCCACTTTGGCTTCGCCGGCGGCGATCAGGCTGGCTTGCTGGGTGAGTTTGCTCTGCGCCTGGGTGCGCTCGGCTTCACGCATGGCGAGGGCGGCGTTGGCGCGGTCCACGGCCAGGTGGAAGTCGTCGCCTTCAAGCCTCACCAGCAGTTGACCTTGTTGCACGTGCTCGTTATCACCGACCAGCACCTCGACAATCCGCGCGCCGAGTTGGCTGGAGACACGGGTAATCTCGCCCTGTACGTAGGCGTTATCGGTGCTTTCGTAGAAGCGCCCCCTGAAGAACCACTGGGCGAAGAAACCCAGGGCGATCAGGCTCACGATCAATACGAAGATAAGCAGGCGGCGTTTCAGTGGGGCAGGCATGGGCGCGGCGTCTGTAACAAGAGGTAATGGAATATAACCAGCCAGCCAGTTGGCAAATAGCTATAGCGAGACTCCAGACCCAAACTTGGCCTATATGCCATGCTCGGTACGGAGGACGCTGGAGCCCAAGTGCCCATGGCTGTTACCATTCGCCCCTTGTTTTAATTTCAGTTATATCGCCCATTCGAGACCTGCCATGACCACCGTCCGCACGCGCATCGCGCCATCGCCTACCGGGGACCCCCACGTCGGCACTGCTTACATCGCCTTGTTCAACTACTGCTTTGCCAAGCAGCACGGCGGTGAATTCATCCTGCGGATCGAAGACACCGATCAACTGCGTTCGACCCGCGAGTCGGAACAGCAGATTTTCGACGCCCTGCGCTGGTTGGGCATCACCTGGTCGGAAGGCCCGGACGTCGGCGGCCCGCACGGCCCGTATCGTCAGAGCGAGCGCAGCGACATCTACAAGCAGTACACCCAGCAGTTGGTCGACATGGGTCATGCGTTCCCATGCTTCTGCACTGCAGAAGAGTTGGACCAGATGCGCGCCGAGCAACAGGCCCGTGGCGAAACCCCGCGCTACGACGGCCGTGCGCTGCTGCTGTCGAAAGAAGAAGTGGCCGCACGCCTGGCCGCCGGCGAGCCCCATGTGATCCGCATGAAGGTGCCGAGCGAAGGCGTGTGCGTGGTGCCGGACATGTTGCGCGGTGACGTCGAGATCCCGTGGGATCGCATGGACATGCAAGTGCTGATGAAGACCGACGGCCTGCCGACGTACTTCCTGGCCAACGTGGTCGACGACCACCTGATGGGCATCACCCACGTGTTGCGCGGTGAAGAATGGCTGCCGTCGGCGCCGAAGCTGATCCTGCTCTATGAGTACTTTGGCTGGGAACAACCGCAGCTGTGCTACATGCCGCTGCTGCGTAACCCGGACAAGAGCAAGCTGTCCAAGCGCAAGAACCCGACTTCGGTGACGTTCTACGAGCGCATGGGTTTCATGCCCGAAGCCATGCTCAACTACCTGGGTCGCATGGGCTGGTCGATGCCGGACGAGCGCGAGAAGTTCTCGCTGCAGGAAATGGTCGACAATTTCGACCTGTCCCGCGTCTCGCTGGGCGGGCCGATCTTCGATATCGAGAAGCTGTCGTGGCTCAATGGCCAATGGCTGCGCGACCTGCCGGTGGAAGCGTTCGCCAGCCGCATGCAGCAGTGGGCGTTGAACCCCGAGTACATGATGAAGATTGCACCGCTGGTGCAGGGCAGGGTGGAGACGTTCAGTCAGGTCGCACCGTTGGCCAGTTTCTTCTTTGCCGGTGGCGTGAACCCGGATGCGAAGCTGTTTGAGTCGAAGAAACTCTCCGGCGACCAGGTTCGCCAGTTGATGCAGTTGATCCTGTGGAAGCTCGAAAGCCTGCGCCAGTGGGAGAAGGACGCCATTACCGCGACGATCCAGGCGGTGGTTGAATCCCTGGAGCTGAAATTGCGCGATGCCATGCCACTGATGTTTGCCGCGATCACCGGGCAGGCCAGTTCGGTGTCGGTACTCGATGCGATGGAAATTCTCGGTCCGGACCTCACGCGTTTCCGTCTGCGCCAAGCCCTTGATTTGCTTGGTGGTGTGTCGAAGAAAGAAAACAAAGAGTGGGAGAAGCTGCTGGGCGCTATCGCCTGAGTCAGTGCTTGTAGCGGCCAAACCCCGGTTTTTCGGGGTTTGGTTGGTAAGTGATTGTTATCCCGGCAAAAAACTTTGGAAATTGTTGAAAATAAATTTGACACGTTTCCAAAGCGCCATTAAGATTCGCCCCGTCCTCACCGATGAGGGGCTATAGCTCAGCTGGGAGAGCGCTTGCATGGCATGCAAGAGGTCAACGGTTCGATCCCGTTTAGCTCCACCAATTTACAGGTTCAAGGTCTGGCCACACCGTCCTTGAATTGATCAGGCCTAGCTTGATCGTGTTGTACAGAAGGTTTTGTCCCCTTCGTCTAGTGGCCTAGGACACCGCCCTTTCACGGCGGTAACAGGGGTTCGAGTCCCCTAGGGGACGCCAGTTTCAACAAGCAGTTCGCAAGGTCTGCTGCGCCGCGAGGCGAAAAATCCGGGGCTATAGCTCAGCTGGGAGAGCGCTTGCATGGCATGCAAGAGGTCAACGGTTCGATCCCGTTTAGCTCCACCAATTTACAGGTTCAAGGTTCTGGCCACGCCGTACTTGAATCGATCAGTCTCAGCCTGATCAGTTGTATAGAAGGTTTGTGTCCCCTTCGTCTAGTGGCCTAGGACACCGCCCTTTCACGGCGGTAACAGGGGTTCGAGTCCCCTAGGGGACGCCACGATTACCCGCTCTGCGGGATTTTTAAGGGTCATTCAATTATTGAATGGCCCTTTTGTTTGTCTGGCGTTTGGCCAATTCTCCTTTCTCTTGCCCGTGCGGGCTTCTGACCAGTGGTTATGCTACTCGCTTGCGAAATATTATTATGGTTATAATATTAGGCTCATGAGAGTCGGAGGCAACGATGAGCGATAAAAAAGCGCAAACCCGCGAACGTATCCTGCAGGCCGCCAGCGCCGCGTTGATTCAGCGCGGCCCGGCCGAGCCGAGCGTTGGTGAAGTCATGGGCGCGGCGGGGCTGACCGTCGGCGGTTTCTACGCGCACTTTGAAAGCAAGGATGCGCTGATGCTCGAAGCCTTCAGCCAATTGTTGGCCCAGCGCCGTGCATCGATTGACGACATGGATGCGCAACTCACCGGCGAAGAACGCCGCGCCTTGGTTGCGGCGTTCTACCTGTCGCGCAAGCACCGTGACTCCACGGCCAAGGCCTGCCCGATTCCGGCGACCGTCGGCGAGATGGCCCGCCTGCCGGACGCGTTTCGCCAAGTCCTCAATGAGCATGTGGAGTTGATGGCCGCGCAACTGGCCGCCAGCCCGGAAGACACCGACAAGGCCCTGGCGGACATGGCCTTGATGATCGGCGGGCTGGCGTTGGCGCGTGCCCTCGGGCCGGGTGAATTGTCGGATCGCGTGTTGCGTGCCGCGAAGTCGGCCATACGTTAAGAGGGTTTGCAGAATGGGCGCATTGACCTGGATTCGTAGCGTCAACGGCACCTTGGGGCGCCTGGCGCCGCACACGGTGGCCAACAACATGCGGCGGGTCTTCATGACCCCACGGGATCTACCGCCGCGTGATTGGGAGTTGCCACTGTTGGCGCACGCAGAGCGCATCACCTTGCGTTTTGGTCTGTCGGCGTTGCGCTGGGGCCAAGGCCCGGCGGTGCTGCTGATGCACGGTTGGGAAGGGCGGCCCACCCAGTTCGCCAGCCTGATCACCGCGCTGGTGGAGAACGGCTATTCGGTGATTGCCCTGGATGGCCCGGCCCACGGCCGTTCGCCGGGGCGTGAAGCCCACGTGCTGCTGTTTGCCCGCGCCATGCTTGAAGCGGCGGCCGAGTTGCCGCCGCTGCACGCGGTGGTCGGCCATTCCATGGGGGGCGCCAGTGCGATGCTGGCGGTGCAATTGGGGCTGCGCACCGAAGCGCTGGTGAGCATTGCTGCGCCATCGCGCTTCCTCGATGTGCTGCGTGGGTTCGCCGGCATGGTCGGGTTGCCATCGCGGGCGCGCTCGGCGTTTATCCAAGAGGTCGAGCTGACCCTGGGCATGCCGCTCAAGCATTTGGACGTGGCCCATTACCAGATGAACCTCCCCGGTCTGATCGTGCATGCCGAAGACGATACCTTCGTGCCGGTCAGCGCGTCCCAGGTCATCCACGACGCCTGGTTCGACAGCCGCCTGTTGCGCCTGGAGCAGGGCGGGCACCAGCGAGTGCTGGCCGATCCCCGGGTGGTCGACGCGGTGCTGGCGCTGCTGGCGGGCTGCCGTTTACAGGCGCGCCAAACGGCCTGATACACTGCCCTGCCGACATCAATCGACAGGAGCAAGGTATGGGCTGGGATTTGGCAACGCCGTTTATCATCGATCTGCAGGTCGCCGCTGAGGACATCGACGGCCTGGGGCACGCCAATAACGCGGTGTACGTGTCCTGGCTGGAACGTTGCGCCTGGCGCCATTCCCAGCGCCTGGGGCTGGACCTCGCCGAGTACCGGCGACTGGACCGCGCCATGGCCGTGGTACGCCATGAGATCGACTACCTGGCAGCGGCCTATGACGGCGATGAGTTGCAACTGGCGACCTGGATCGTCGACTGGGACCAGCGTCTGAAAATGACCCGTCGTTTCCAGTTGGTACGCCCTCGCGACGGCGCGACCTTACTGCGCGCGCAAACCACCTTCGTCTGCATCGAGCTGTCCAGTGGCAAGCCCAAGCGCATGCCGGCGGAGTTTCTCGACGGCTACGGCCCCGCCCTGACAGGGGGTTAACGGTTGCGGCGGGAAACCCAGTAAACTGCGCCACGATTTTTGTTGAGTGTTTTCCATGCAAATTGCTTTAGCGCCCATGGAGGGGTTGGTCGACAACATCCTGCGGGACGTGTTGACTCGCGTGGGCGGTATCGACTGGTGCGTGACCGAATTTATCCGCGTCAACGACCGCCTCCTCACCCCTGCGTATTTCCATAAGCTAGCCCCGGAACTGCTGCACGGTGCCCACACCGCCGCTGGCGTGCCGCTGCGTGTGCAGTTGCTCGGTTCCGACCCCGTGTGCCTGGCGGAAAACGCGGCGCTGGCTTGCGAGTTGGGCTCGCAAGTGATCGACCTGAACTTCGGCTGCCCGGCCAAGACCGTCAACAAGTCGCGCGGCGGTGCGGTGCTGCTCAAGGAGCCGGAGTTGCTCAACCGCATCGTCGAGCATGTGCGTCGCGCGGTGCCGGCGCATATCCCGGTGACCGCCAAGATGCGCCTGGGCTTCGACAGCCCGGATGGCGCGCTGGTCTGCGCTACGGCCCTGGCAGAGGGTGGTGCGGCGCATATCGTCGTGCATGCACGGACCAAGACCGATGGCTACAAGCCGCCAGCCCACTGGGAGTGGATTCCACGCGTGCAGGATGTGGTCAAGGTGCCGGTGTTTGCCAATGGCGATATCTGGAGTGTCGAAGACTGGAAGCGTTGCCGCGAAGTCAGCGGCGCCGAAGACATCATGCTCGGTCGCGGGCTGGTGGCGCGTCCGGATCTTGCGCGGCAGATCGCGGCGGCGAGGGCCGGTGAAGAGGTTGTGGCAATGACCTGGGCGCAGATGCAGCCGCTGCTCCAGGACTTCTGGACCCAGTCGGTGGCGCAGCTGACCGAACGTCAGGCGCCCGGTCGGCTGAAGCAGTGGTTGGCAATGTTGACGCGCAATTATCCCGAGGCGGTGGAGCTGTTTACCGCAATGCGCCGCGAGACCGATTTGAAGCAGGTGAGTCGATTGCTGGGGATGGCCCATTCTGGTGAACCTGAGTCATAAGTTATAACGCTTGAATGCCTTTGAAGTGCATTGCAACAGTGGATGAATGCGTGGGGTGTTTCAATAAAATGCTTCGTATCGAAAGATGCGGGGCATTTTGCGTTTATGCGGGTTGGAATATCACACTCGGCGGCTGCGCGGTGTCTGGGGTTGTATCGGTAAATTGCGCAGAACAGGGTTTATTAGCGTGTGTGTCCCGTTAATGTTCGGCAGAGGTACTTGGGGTGCGGGTTTTTCTAAATGGCCATGAGGCAAAATCCGAAAGTTTGATTTGGTTTCCTTATATAAGTCGCGATTTCTGGAACTCGATGGCCTCAGATTCCACGAAAGTACGGACTGTGAAGCAGCGTGAGTTGCTTCCAGCCAATAAAAACTCTCGCGTCTGCGGCCAATTAACTGAGCCGGGTCGTGCCAATAAGGAACTCGCTGATGTCTCTAACGATTAACCATTCGCCCTTCCTCAATGTTGATACAACCGTCACGGGGCGGCAGCCGTCATCTACGTCGACAGCCATCCACCAATCGGGTACTTCGGGGGGCAACGCGCTTGCCACTCCTGTGGCATTGCGTCATGACCATTTCAACGTGGCGAACAATGCAATGACGATTGATGTAGGTGGCTTCTCGCGGTTGATTGACATGCTCGAGCAAGTCTTCAAAACCATGCGCGAGATATTGTCGGGGAAGAATAGTGCGCCTGGTGCATTCCCCACTCAGTATAAGCCGCTCGCCGCTCCAGTCGATGCGCGCCAACTGCCTGGACACTCTACATTGACGGTTGATCCGCGAGGGCAGCACGCTTTGTCGGTGTTACCGCACGTGCACAAATCCGGCGTCTCCGTGACCAAGGATGCCAACGCCAATGTGCAGGTGAATGTAAACGTCGGCCACTGTCCTTGCCCTGATACCAAGGCGCTTGCGAACAGCGTAGTGGTGCCGAGGGTGATGCCGTCTTTGCCCCACGTCCCGCCCATGGCCGAGACAGTTCGCAAGCTTGACGTGCTGCCGGAGCGTCACATTCACTCCCATGTCAGGCCGACCCCAAGTCCTGGCGTGATGCCCGGCCATGCACATGGCGTCACTCCGCAACCGACGGTCCCGGTGGTTCCGCCGATTACGCCAGCGCCGCTGCCGGATACGCCCGCCCCGGATATCACCAGCCCTGGGCCGGCGGAAAGTCGATTTGATTCGAGGGACTGGCGCATCAGCCCGCGGTCACTGCGCCGGTCCTGAAGTTATCAACCTCTTTTAATAAGAACGAATAGGGTGCGCACTTCTTTGAAGTTTAATGTTTCGGGAAGTGCATGCCAGTGGAGGCATGTATGTCGTGTTGTTCAATTAATAATATTGCGCGTGTCGTGGATGTGCGTCAGTTACTTCCGGTTGATTCCAAGAGTGCAAAAAATGAACAATTGCCTCAATTCGACAGCGTCGTAAATGATCCGGCCTCTGGAAATAATGCCCGGCCGATAAATGCGCAGGATAACAGCGCTGGCGTGGCGAAAAACTCAGATGCAGTCGATAAGTTAGTGACACTGTTCACGTCTTTTTTTACTCAATTAATCAGCCTGGTGTCGGATAAGAAAGATAAAGCCGTGCCGGATATAGCCCCGCCACGACCTGAGGTCGCGCCGCGCGTGGTGCCAGAGCCGGCGGCGCCACAACCTGCGCCTGCTGCGAACATTGCTGGCCTTTCGGGAAAGCGCAATGGCGCGAAGCCCGACAACATCTGGAGCGGCTTTCGCCAAGGACCGGATGGCAACTGTGTAACGGTATCGGCCATCAAGGCGGCGATGTACCGGTTTGGCCAAAGCCCTACGGATATTTTCAAGGAAGTGAAAAAAACCGAGCGTGGTTATCACGTGGTCATGCGCGATGACGTATCCGTCAACCTGACGGACCGGGAACTCAGCGAGGGCGCGCGGGGGGCAAAATTTTCCGGGCCTGACAAAGAGATGCTCAAAGACGCGCAATTTCTCTTCGCGGTCAGCGCCAAGCGTGCCCAGAACGAAAACAACGATGGCAAGGCTGCGCGCAGTTTCAGTGCGGCGATCCGCAGTCTGAATGATGGCGAGGATGAGAGGGGGCCGGGGGAGGGTTTGAAGCGGTTGGGGTTGAGCAAGCACATGAAAAGGGTTTCTGTGCGTGAACTCGCCAAGGGGCAGTTGGGCATGTGCAATCGGGCCCGGCATTCGGTAGCGGTTATCAACGGCCGCGAAGAGCTGTGGGGCCGACAGGGAAAAGCCCCCACGCAGGGTGATGCCATAGCCCTAATGTGACGACGGTTGTCTTCAGTTCAGCGACGAACAGTGCAGCCAGTCTGAATCTGGCTGTCTGTTCGACAAATGCTTTTTAAGGTGTCAGGAACTCAGTGCATGAATATCTCCACAGGTGGCCGTTCAGTGAATGCAACGGCCCAGCAGCGCGATGCTTTGCGCGTATTTCCGGTGAAGCCTGCAGGTGAAAAACCGACTGATATCGCTTTGGCGTTTAATGCGACCGAGCGGCGGTTTGGCGAGAACTTTGATTGCAGCACCCACGCGGCCGTGATCAAGTTGATGATGGTGACGTTCGGTCAGCGCCCAGCCGCGATGTTTAATGAGTTAGTACCTTCGGGGGACGGGTGCGACGTCACGATGAAGGATGAATTCAAGCTGCACCTGTCCCGCCAGGAGTTGCAGCAGGCGTCGCAGGCTTCACGCTTCGCGGGGGCGGACAGCGAGGTGGTCGAGGATGCCAACTTCGTGTTTGCAGCCTTTGTTAAGCGCAAGCAACTGACCCAGGGGTATGCGACGTTTGAAGCCGCCTTGTCGAAGACGCTCGAGGGCGAGACTCCCCAGCGTTGTCTGCAGGGTATGGGCGTGTTTGGCCTGTCTCAGTTTGTTTCGGTGAGCGATATGGCGGGCCAGGGGGCGGTCGGTGTACTGGAAACCCATAACCGCGGGGCGGCACTGGTGCGCGAGGGGATCAGGCATGACGGTGGCACACCGCAAAAGGCGGATCGGGGTTACGGGTACATGTTGTTCAACGATCAAGCGTCGCCTCCGAGCAATCGTGACGCCGTCCCTGTGGTCCCGAGCATCCGGCCTGCGGACGTCTGGAGTGGATTTTACCAAGGGGTAGAAGGCAATTGCGTCACGGTATCGGCGATCAAGGCGGCGATGATCCGGTTCGGGCAGGACCCCAGGGGGATCTATAAGCAGGTTCACATCACGCCGGCCGGGTATGACGTGGTCATGCGAGACGCCTTTCGGCTGCAACTGACCCACGAGGAAGTGCGCCAGGCCGCCGCCGAGTCGGACTTTTATGGCAGTAATCGGCCGTTGCTGGATGCCGCCCACTTTTTATACGCGGTCAGTGCCAAACGCGCGCAGATCGAGAACAACGATTTTCGTGCCCGCGAGAGTTACGCGGCGGCTCTGCGTACCCTCAACGATGGTGAGTTCCCAGGCGAAGCGCTGCGCCGCCTCGGGTTGTTTGGCTACTTGCGTGAAAGTACGGTCGCAGAGTTGGCCAAGGGTGCGATCGGCACCCTGGCGGACAATGGGCATTCGGTGGCGGTGATCGATGGGGTGCTGGATTTCTATGGAGAAAAGCACGACTTGGCCTCATCGCGTTGGATGAATTCTGGCTTTCGGGCCCTGAAGCTGGTCTGAGCCTTAATCCAGCAATAGCCTGAACCCTTCTATCGGTAATGGCCGGCTGTGCAAATAGCCCTGGAACAAGTGGCAGCCCAGCTTTTGCAGGAACGCCAGTTGCTCGGGGGTTTCGACGCCTTCGGCGATCACCTCCAGGTTCAAGCTCTGGGCCATGGCCACAATAGCGCGGATGATTTCGGCGTCGTTGGGGTCGTGGGTGGCATCGCGCACAAAGGACTGGTCGATCTTCAGCGCATCCACCGGCAAGCGCTTGAGGTAGGTGAGCGATGAGTAACCGGTGCCGAAGTCGTCCATCGCAAAACTGACGCCGAGCTTTTTCAGGCGCAGCATTTTGCTGATGGTGTCATCGAGGTTCTGGATCACGATGCCTTCGGTGATTTCCAGTTTCAGCAGGCAGTAGGGCAGTGAATGCTGCTTGAGGCTGCGCTCGACCCGTTCGACAAAGTCGTCCTGGCGAAACTGTCGAGGGCTGATGTTCACGCACAGGCTGAAATTCTGCGGGTCCACCTTGCCTTCTTTGATCAACTGCTCGAAGGCGGCGCACGCTTCATCGAGTATCCAGGTGCCAACTTCGAGGATCAGGCCGCTGTCTTCCAGCACCTTGATGAATTCGGACGGCGCCTGCGCGCCCAGTTGCGGATGCTGCCAACGCACCAGAGCCTCGGCACCGACGATCTTATTGCCGCGCGCGTCCACCTGGGGTTGGTAATGCACGCTGAATTCGCCGCGTGCCAGGGCCAGGCGCAGGTCGGTTTCCATGCGCAGCCGTTCGCTGGCGGTTTTCTGCATGCTGTTGTGGAACATCTGCGTGGCGTTGCGCCCCGAATCCTTGGCCCGGTACAACGCGATGTCAGCACGTTTGAGCAAGTCGGCTGGGGTCGAGCCATGATCGGGGATCAGCGCCACGCCAATGCTCGGCGTGACCTGCAGGCGTTGGCCGTCGAGGAACATCGGCTCGGACAGCAATTCACGCAGGGTATCGGCCAGTTCCTGAACCTGGGCGCTGACTTCGGTGCGCGTGCCCTCCAGGCCGCTGAGCAGCACCACGAACTCATCGCCACCCAGGCGCGCGACGGTGTCTTCCATGCGCACGCTGGCTTCGAGCCGTGCGGTGACGATTTTCAGCACGGTATCGCCCACCGGGTGGCCGAGGGAATCGTTGATGTGCTTGAAGTGGTCGAGGTCGAGAAACAGCAATGCGCCGCGCAGGTTATGGCGCTTGAGCAGGGCGATCTGCTGGCTCAGGCGGTCCATCAGCAGCGCCCGGTTGGGCAGGTTGGTCAGCGGGTCGTGGTAGGCCAGGTGGCGGATCTGCGCCTGGGCGTTTTTCAACAGGCTCACATCCCGTGCGGTCAGCAGCAGGCAGGGGGTTTCATTGAGGGTGATCGGCTCGACTGAAACCTCCACCGCCAGCACATCGCCGCGCTTGTTGTGCCAGAGCATTTCCAAATGGCGGATACGGCCTTTGAGTTGCAGTTCGGCCAGCAGTACCGCGCGCTGGTTTTCATCGGCCCAGATGCCGACCTGGTACAGCGTCAGGCCAATGACGTCTTCGGCGCGAAAACCGGTCAGGCGGCAGAAGCCGTCGTTCACCTCCACATAGCGGCCGGTGTCGTGTTCGGTGATGGAAATCGCGTCGGGGCTGGAATGAAAGGCCTTGGCGAATTTTTCTTCGCTGGCCTTCAGCGCGGCCTCGGAACGTTGCTGCTGGGTAATGTCGCGCAGGGTGGTGACGATGCACGGCTGGTCGCCGACCTTGATCAGACGACTGGAAATCACGCAGGTCAGGGCCTGGCCGCTTTTGTGGTGCGCAACGATGGCCACGTTGCTCAGTGCCTGGTCGCGAATCACCTGTTCGATGCGTTGCAGGCGCTGGCTCGACTCGTCCCACAGGCCGATCTGTTCGGCGTTCATGTTGATCACTTCGGCGGCCGTCCAGCCAAAGGTCTGGGTGAACGCGGGGTTGATCTCGATGAACTCGCCGCTGTCCAGGCAGGTGACGCAGATCGGGTCGGGGCTGGCTTGGAACAGGCTGGCGAACTTTTCTTCGGAGGCGCTCAGGCGTTGTTCGCGCTCGACCTGGTCGGTGATGTCCAGCAGGGTGCCGGCCATGCGCAGCGGCGCGCCTCGCTCGTCGCGGTACAGGCGTGCGCGGCTTTCCAGGTAGCGCGAGCTGCCGTCTTCCAGTGGTACGCGGTACGTCAGCTGATAGTTGCCGGCCGGGCCTTCGCGCAGGGTGCGATAGGCATTGCGCATATTCTCACGCTCTTCCTTGGGCATGCCCTCGAAAAACGCTTCGAACGATTCATGGAACGCCTCGGACGGCAGGCCGTGCAGTTGGGCCGCGCGTGCCGAGCCGTAGAGCATGCCGGTGGGAATGTGCCAGTCCCAGGTGCCCAATTGCGCCGAGTCCAGGGCCAGGTCCAGGCGCTCTTGGCTGTCCTTTAAGGCTTGTTCGGCGTTTTTACGCTCGGTGGTGTCGAGAAAGGTGCTGATCAGGTAGGCCTCGCCCTCCAGTTCGACCTTCTGTGCGCAGAGCGTGCCGTCGTGGATCTGCCCGTTGCTGGCACAGAACCGCACTTCCATGGTGATGGGTTCGCCCTTGCGCTGGGTGGCCTTGACCAGTTGTGCGCGCTGTTCGGGGTGGCGCCACAGGCCGAGGTCCAGGGTGGTACGACCGATGGCGTCGGCGACCGGCCAGCCGAAGAGGATTTCGAAATACTGGTTGGCTTCGCTGATCAATCCGTCGGACTGGCGGGTGAGCAGGACCATGTTCGGGCACAGGTGAAACAGCGTGGCGAAGCGCTTTTCGGAATGGCTGAGGGCGTGTTCCCGTTCGCGCTGGCGGGTGGTCTCGCGGATCACCCCGATCATGCGGCGCCGGCCGGCTTTGTCCGGTGCCAGACTGCCATTGATTTCCAGCCAGTGCTGGCTGCCATCCGGCCACTGGATATGATGGTGCATGGCCTGCTCGAATGGCTCGCCGGCGACGACCGCGTGAAACGCGCGGACCACCCGGGCGCGGTCTTCTGGCGCGAGCAGGTCCAGGTAATCCAGATCCTTGGGCAATGGTTGGCGCGGGTCAAAACCGAACAATGCCTGGGTGCCCCGTGACCAACTGATACGCCCGGTATCGATTTCCCAGCACCACGCACCCAACCGTGCAGCGTTAAGCGCTGCCAGCAGTTGCGGGGCGCTGTCCCAGCTTTGTTCCGCCTCTTCAGGGTCCAGGGCGTAAATGCGGGGCAGGGGTGGCATTGGGTCGACGGGATTGCGCATTATCAAAAAGCCTTGGCTCGATGGGCGTTCGGCGCGGTTTTGCTCAGGCCTTGAGGCCGCACAGTTTCATGCCGGTGTCCCTGGCAGATCGACCTGTGCATCCAAAAGGCTCATAAAAGCCCGCGCAGCGTTCGACAGCGTCCTTTCGGTATGCACGATATAGCCTAGCTGGCGACTGAGTTGTATGCCTGGCAAAGCGATACTTGCCACTTGATCATCGAGCATGGTGCGCGGTAATACGCTCCACGCCAAGCCGATGGACACCATCATCTTGATGGTTTCCAGATAGTTGGTGCTCATCGCGATGTTCGGCGTGAGGCCCTGGGCCTCGAACAGGCGTCTGACAATGTGGTGGGTAAACGTGTTGCCACCGGGAAAAACCGCCGGGTGCCCGGCGATGTCCGCCAGGCTGACCGAGCCGTTGTGGGTCAGGCTGTGCTCGGGCGCCACCACGAAATCCAGCGGGTCGTCCCACACCGGGGTGGCGCGCACCAGGTTGTGCGGCTCGGGCGCCAGGGTGATCACTGCCACTTCGGCGCGGCCATGCAGGATCTCTTCGTAGGCCACTTCCGAGTCGAGAAACTGAATATCCAGCGCAACGTTGGGGTATTGCCGGGTGAAGGTGCGCAGGATCGGCGGCAGGCGATGCAGGCCGATATGGTGGCTGGTGGCCAATGTGAGACGCCCGCTGACTTCGCCGGTGAGGTTGGTGAGGGCGCGCCGGGTGTCGTCCAATACGTTGAGAATCTGATAGGCGCGCGGCAACAAGGCACGCCCGGCTTCGGTCAAGCCGACTTCACGGCCCAGGCGATCGAACAAACGCACCTTTAATTGCTGCTCCAGGCCGGCAATGCGTTTGCTGATGGCCGGTTGGGTCAGGTGCAGGCGCTCGCCGGCGCCGGAGAAACTGCCGGTCTCGGCGATGGCGATAAAGGCATTGAGGTTGGCCAGGTCCATTGTGGTATTCCAGTTGGTAATCCAAAGCATAAAAAATATGAATTTGAGTTATTTAATGTAGCGCCATACCATCAGCCTCACAAGCCAAAGGGTTATTGAATGTCTCAAGACCCGGGGCATAGAAAGACCGCTGATGAGGACCGACTGATGGCCGGCAAAACGCTTTACGACAAGCTTTGGGATTCCCATGAAGTGAAACGGCGCGACGATGGCTCGTCGCTGATCTATATCGACCGTCACATCATCCATGAAGTGACCTCGCCCCAAGCGTTCGAAGGCCTGCGACTGGCCGGGCGCAAGCCCTGGCGCGTCGACTCGATCATCGCCACCCCGGACCACAACGTGCCGACCACCCCGGAGCGCAAGGGCGGGATCGACGCCATTGTCGATACCGTGTCGCGTTTGCAGGTGCAGACCCTCGACGACTACTGCGACGAATATGGCATCACCGAATTCAAGATGAATGACGTGCGTCAGGGCATCGTTCACGTGATCGGCCCGGAGCAGGGCGCCACCTTGCCCGGCATGACCGTGGTCTGCGGCGACTCCCACACCTCCACCCACGGTGCGTTCGGCGCCCTGGCCCATGGCATCGGCACCTCGGAGGTGGAACATGTGTTCGCCACCCAGTGCCTGGTCGCCAAGAAAATGAAGAACATGCTGGTACGCGTTGAAGGCCAATTGCCGTTTGGCGTGACCGCCAAGGACATCGTGCTCGCCGTGATCGGCAAGATCGGCACCGCCGGCGGTAACGGTCATGCCATCGAATTCGCCGGCAGCGCCATTCGCGACCTGTCCATCGAAGGCCGCATGACCATCTGCAACATGTCCATCGAAGCCGGTGCCCGCGTGGGCATGGTGGCGGCGGATGAAAAAACCGTCGACTACGTAAAAGGCCGTCCATTCGCCCCGAAAGGCGCCGACTGGGATGCCGCCGTTGAGGCCTGGAAAGACCTGGTCTCCGATGCCGATGCCGTGTTCGACAGCGTGGTTGAACTCGACGCGACCCAGATCAAGCCGCAAGTCAGCTGGGGCACCTCGCCGGAAATGGTCTTGGCCGTCGACCAGAACGTGCCGGACCCGGCCAAGGAAGCCGACCTGGTCAAGCGCGGTTCGATCGAGCGCGCCTTGAAGTACATGGGCTTGAAAGCCAACCAGGCGATCACCGACATTCAGTTGGATCGCGTGTTCATCGGTTCCTGCACCAACTCGCGGATCGAAGACCTGCGCGCCGCGGCGGTGATCGCCAAGGGCCGCAAAGTCGCCTCGACCATCAAGCAAGCCATCGTGGTGCCGGGTTCGGGCCTGGTGAAAGCCCAGGCCGAAGCGGAAGGCCTGGACAAGATCTTCCTCGAGGCCGGTTTTGAATGGCGTGAACCGGGCTGCTCCATGTGCCTGGCGATGAACCCGGACCGCTTGGAGTCCGGCGAGCATTGCGCGTCGACCTCCAACCGTAACTTCGAAGGGCGTCAGGGCGCCGGTGGGCGTACCCACCTGGTCAGCCCGGCCATGGCCGCCGCCGCCGCCGTCAACGGTCGTTTCATCGACGTTCGCGAATTGATCTGAGGAATACCCGATGAGAGCTTTTACCCAACACACAGGTCTTGTCGCGCCGTTGGACCGTGCCAACGTGGACACCGACCAGATCATCCCCAAGCAGTTCTTGAAGTCGATCAAGCGCACCGGTTTCGGCCCCAACCTGTTCGACGAGTGGCGCTACCTGGACGTGGGCTACGCCTACCAGGACAATTCCAAGCGCCCGCTGAACAAGGACTTCGTGCTCAACGCCGAACGTTACCAGGGTGCCAGCGTGCTGCTGGCGCGGGAAAACTTCGGCTGCGGCTCCAGCCGCGAACACGCGCCGTGGGCTCTGGAAGAATATGGTTTTCGCAGCATCATCGCGCCGAGCTACGCCGACATCTTCTTCAACAACAGCTTCAAGAACGGCTTGCTGCCGATCATCTTGAGCGATGCCGAAGTGGATGAACTGTTCAAGCAAGTGGAAGCCAACCCCGGCTACGAACTGACCGTCGACCTCGCCGCGCAGACCGTGACTCGTCCGGACGGCAAGGTGTATCACTTTGAAGTCGATGCTTTCCGTAAGCACTGCCTGATCAACGGCCTGGACGACATCGGCCTGACCTTGCAGGACGGCGATGCGATTGCCGCGTTTGAAACCAAGCACCGGGCCAGCCAGCCTTGGTTGTTTCGCGACGCTTGATGTGATCTAGGCAGGACCGCCGCCATCGGGAGCAAGCTCCCTCCCACATTTTGATGTGTGAACACCTTCAAATGTGGGAGGGGCTTGCCCCCGATGGCGCCAGAACAAACACCACAAGGTCCATTGAGGAAACTCCCATGACCAAAGCCGCCCACACCCAAGTCGTGCAAAAACAATTCGGCGAGCAGGCTTCGGCCTACCTGAGCAGTGCCGTACACGCCCAAGGCACTGAATTCGCGCTGCTCCAGGCCGAACTGGCCGGGCACGGCGCTGCGCGACTGCTGGATTTGGGCTGCGGTGCCGGTCATGTCAGCTTCCATGTGGCGCCGCTGGTAAAAGAAGTGGTGGCCTACGACCTGTCCCAGCAAATGCTTGACGTGGTCGCAGCCGCTGCCGTGGACCGTGGCTTGGGCAATATCCGCACGGTACACGGCGCCGCTGAGCGCTTGCCGTTTCCCGATGGCGAATTCGACTTCGTGTTCAGCCGCTATTCGGCGCACCATTGGAGCGACCTCGGCCTGGCCCTGCGCGAAGTGCGCCGGGTGCTCAAGCCGGGTGGCGTGGCGGCGTTTGTCGATGTCTTGTCACCGGGCAGCCCGCTGTTGGACACTTACCTGCAAACCGTCGAAGTGCTGCGCGACACCAGCCACGTGCGCGATTACTCCGCCGCCGAATGGATGCGCCAGCTCAGCGAAGCCGGTCTGCATGTGCGCAACAGCAGCCGCCAGCGCCTGCGCCTGGAATACACCTCGTGGGTCGAGCGCATGCGCACGCCGCTGGCCTTGCGCGCGGCGATCCTGGAGCTGCAACAGGCGATGGGTCAGGAAGTCCGCGATTACTATGAAATTCAAGCCGACGGCACCTTCAGCACCGACGTGCTGGTGGTTTGGGCCGAACGCTGAGTATTTTTCCCGACCTGCCCCTGGGCGGGTCGCACGATGAAATGAGGAACGCATGAGCAAGCAGATTCTGATTCTCCCAGGCGACGGTATTGGTCCGGAAATCATGGCCGAAGCGGTCAAAGTCCTGGAATTGGCCAACACCAAGTACAACCTGGGCTTCGAATTGAGCCACGACGTGATCGGCGGCGCGGCCATCGACAAGCACGGCGTGCCCCTGGCCGACGAGACCCTGGACCGCGCCCGTGCGGCCGACGCCGTGCTGCTCGGCGCTGTGGGTGGCCCGAAATGGGACAAGATCGAACGTGACATCCGCCCTGAGCGCGGCCTGCTGAAGATCCGCGCGCAACTGGGCCTGTTCGGCAACCTGCGCCCGGCGATCCTCTACCCGCAACTGGCCGACGCGTCGAGCCTCAAGCCAGAAGTGGTGGCGGGCCTGGATATCCTGATCGTGCGCGAGCTGACCGGCGGTATCTACTTCGGCTCGCCACGCGGTGTGCGCGAACTGCCGAATGGCGAGCGCCAGGCCTACGACACCCTGCCGTACAGCGAAAGCGAAATCCGCCGTATCGCCCGGGTCGGTTTCGACATGGCCCGCGTGCGTGGCAAGAAGATCTGCTCGGTCGATAAGGCCAACGTCCTGGCCTCCAGCCAGTTGTGGCGCGAAATCGTCGAGGAAGTCGCCAAGGACTACCCGGATGTCGAACTCAGCCACATGTACGTCGACAACGCCGCCATGCAATTGGTGCGCGCGCCGAAGCAGTTCGACGTGATCGTCACCGACAACCTGTTCGGCGACATTCTGTCCGACCAGGCGTCGATGCTCACCGGTTCCATCGGCATGCTGCCGTCGGCGTCCCTGGACACCAACAACAAGGGCATGTACGAGCCGTGCCACGGTTCGGCGCCGGACATCGCAGGCCTTGGCATTGCCAACCCGTTGGCGACTATTTTGTCGGTGTCGATGATGCTGCGTTACAGCTTCAATCTGAGCGACGCAGCGGACGCCATCGAGAAGGCCGTGAGCCTGGTGCTGGACCAGGGCTTGCGCACTGGCGACATCTGGTCGAAGGGTTGCACCAAAGTCGGTACGCAAGAAATGGGCGACGCAGTAGTCGCCGCGCTGCGGAATCTGTAATCTCTCCGGCCCGCTTGCAGTTATTGCTGCAAGTCGGCCCACTTTTTAACAAGGTGTAGTTGCGATGAAACGTGTAGGTCTGATCGGTTGGCGCGGTATGGTCGGTTCCGTGCTCATGCAGCGGATGCTGGAAGAGCAGGATTTCGATCTTATTGAGCCGGTGTTTTTCACCACTTCGAACGTGGGCGGCCAAGGGCCGTCCGTGGGCAAGGATATTGCTCCGCTCAAGGACGCCTACAGCATTGAAGAGCTGAAAACTCTCGATGTGATTCTGACCTGCCAGGGTGGCGACTACACCAGCGAAGTCTTCCCCAAGCTGCGCGAAGCCGGCTGGCAGGGTTATTGGATCGATGCTGCATCCAGCCTGCGCATGCAGGACGATGCGGTGATCGTTCTCGACCCGGTCAACCGCAAGGTCATCGACCAGCAGCTCGACGCGGGCACGAAGAACTACATCGGTGGCAACTGCACCGTCAGCCTGATGCTGATGGGTCTGGGCGGCCTCTTCGAAGCCGGCCTGGTCGAGTGGATGAGCGCCATGACCTATCAGGCGGCGTCCGGCGCCGGCGCGCAGAACATGCGCGAACTGATCAAGCAGATGGGCGCGACCCACGCGGCCGTCGCCGATCAACTGGCCGACCCGGCCAGCGCGATCCTCGACATCGACCGCCGTGTGGCCGAAGCCATGCGCAGCGACGCGTACCCGACCGAGAACTTCGGCGTACCGTTGGCCGGTAGCCTGATCCCGTGGATCGACAAGGAACTGCCGAACGGCCAGAGCCGTGAAGAGTGGAAGGCCCAGGCCGAGACCAACAAGATCCTCGGTCGCTTCAAGAGCCCGATTCCGGTGGATGGCATCTGCGTGCGCATCGGCGCCATGCGTTGCCACAGCCAGGCGCTGACCATCAAGCTGAACAAAGACGTGCCGATCGCCGATATCGAAGGGCTGATCAGCCAGCACAACCCATGGGTCAAGCTGGTGCCGAACAACCGCGACATCAGCATGCAGGAGCTGAGCCCGACCAAGGTCACCGGCACCCTGAATGTACCGGTGGGACGTCTGCGCAAGCTGAACATGGGCACCCAGTACCTGGGCGCGTTCACCGTCGGCGACCAACTGTTGTGGGGCGCGGCCGAACCGCTGCGCCGCATGCTGCGGATTCTGCTGGAGCGTTGATCGCGTAAGGCACTAGGAAAAACCCGCGACTGGCGACAGGCGCGGGTTTTTTATTGTTCTTTCGGGCGCTATCGGGGGCAAGCCCCCTCCCACATTCGACCGAATTCCAACGTTGAAAGGCTGTTCACTGTGGGAGGGGGCTTGCCCCCGATAGCGCCGTCAGCTACACCGCAAGCCCCGGGCTAATTGCCTCACCCCCAGCCACCCGGTAAAGTGCCGCTCCCCCCCGCAATGCCCGAGGCAGCCCCCATGACCCAGACCTTTGATATCGCCGTGATCGGCGCCACCGGCACCGTCGGTGAAACCCTGGTGCAGATCCTCGAAGAACTGGCTTTCCCGGTGGGCACCCTGTATCTGCTGGCGGGCAGTAACTCTGCGGGCGCGTCGGTGCCGTTCCGTGGCAAGAACGTGCGCGTGCGGGAAGTCGATGAGTTTGATTTCAGCAAGGCGCAACTGGCGTTTTTCGCGGCCGGGCCGGCGGTGACCCTGAGCTTCGCCCCGCGTGCCACGGCAGCCGGCTGTTCGGTGATTGATTTATCGGGCGCATTGCCGGCCGCGCAGGCGCCTCAGGTGGTGCCGGAAGCCAATGCCCATGTGCTGGACGGTTTGAAAAAGCCGTTCCAACTCGGCAGCCCGAGCCCGTCCGCCACCAACCTGGCGGTGGTCCTGGCGCCGCTGCGCGGTGTGCTGGATATCCAACGTGTCAGCGTTACCGCTAACCTGGCGGTGTCTGCTCAGGGCCGTGAAGCGGTCAGCGAACTGGCGCGCCAAACCGCCGAACTGCTGAATGTGCGCCCCCTGGAGCCCAAATTCTTTGATCGGCAGATGGCGTTCAACCTGCTGGCACAAGTCGGCACGCCGGACGCCCAGGGTCATACAGAGCTGGAGAAACGCCTCGTACACGAACTGCGCGCCGTGCTGGAAACTCCTTTACTAAAGATTTCCGCGACTTGCGTTCAAGCCCCGGTGTTTTTTGGCGATAGCTTGACTGTGTCTTTGCAATTGGGCTCGCCGGTCGACCTCGCCGTCGTCAACCGCGCTCTCGACGCTGCAGCGGGTATTGAGCGGGTGGAGGAGGGGGATTACCCGACTGCCGTGGGTGATGCCGTCGGCCAGGATGTAGTCTACGTCGGCCGAGTGCGTGCGGGAGTGGACGATCCGGCGGAACTAAATCTGTGGTTGACGTCAGATAACGTGCGCAAAGGCGCCGCACTGAATGCGGTGCAGCTGGCGCAGTTGTTGATAAAAGGCCTTGTGTAAAAGATACTTGGCGGCAATTTGTAGATTGATTCTAACCAGGCGCTATGCTTGGCCCCAAGCAGGAACAGTTGCGCGTCGGTGACCTATCGGCTCGCCGTGCCTTATGGCAACGGTTACCAACCTTCTCGCAGGCCGGGGAGTGTTCAAACAAAGGATGAGGCTATGGTTCAAGTTCGCAAACTGGTGTTAGCAATAGCGGCCGCCTCGGCGCTGTCCTCCGGTATGGCGCAGGCGCTGCAGCTTGGGGAGATGACCCTCAAGTCGAAGTTGAACCAGCCATTGTCGGTGGAAATCGAATTGCTCGACGTCGGCGGCCTCACGGCCTCCGAGATCACCCCGAGCCTGGCATCGTCCCAGGCGTTTGTGGATGCGGGGGTCGATCGCCAGGCGTTCCTCAATGACCTGACGTTTACTCCGGTGATCAACCCGGCCGGGCGCAGTGTGGTGCGTGTCACGTCGAGCAAGCCGCTGCCTGATTCCTACGTGCGTTTCCTGCTGCAAGTGCAATGGCCGAATGGCCGCCTGATGCGTGACTACAGCGTGTTGCTCGACCCGGCCAAGTTCGACCAATCGACGCCGACCAACACCGCGGCCACGCCTCGTTTGAGCGCACCTGCGGTGAGTGTGCCTGCCCAGCACACCACCACGGCCCATGACACGCTGTGGGAAATCGCCGAAAAGCATCGCAATGGCGCTTCGGTGCAGCAGACCATGCTGGCGATCCAGGCGCTCAACCCTCACGCTTTTGTCGATGGCAACATCAACCGTCTGAAAACCGGTCGCGTGCTGCGCCTGCCGGATACCGTACAAAGCACCGCGCTGCCACAGCCCAAAGCCATTGCCGAAGTGACCGCGCAGAACGCTGCCTGGCGCCAGGGCCGTCGCGCCGCGACCAATCAAGCGGCTGGCAAGCAGCAGTTGGACGCCACTAAGCGCACCCAGGCGGGCAATGCGCCGGCCAGCACCAATGCCAAGGACAGCTTGAGCCTGGTTTCGGCCGAAGCGGCCAAGAAGGGCGCGAAGGGTAAGGCGGGTGATAGCCAGGCCCTGGGCGACAAGCTGGCGATGGCCCAGGAGCAGCTCGACACGACGCGCCGTGACAACGAAGAACTGAAAAGCCGCGCAGCAGACCTGCAGAGCCAGTTGGACAAGCTGCAAAAGCTGATCCAGCTCAAGAACGATCAACTGGCCAGGTTGCAGGCTGAAAAAGGCGACCCGGCAGCCCAGGCGGCAGCGGTCATGCCCGCGCAGTTGGCCGGTGAGCCGCCCGCCCCTGTGGTCGCGCCCGCCGAACCGGCAGCCACTGCGGCCCCGGCGTCCGAGCCGATCAAGCCCGACGCAGTGCCTGCGAGCAGCGAAGACAAATTCAACGAGCTGCTGACCAACCCGATCGTCCTCGGCGTCATTGGCGGCGCGGCCGGTCTGGTGGTGTTGTTGCTCCTGCTGTTGTGGGCGCGTCATCGCAATGCCCGTCGCGCAGAAGAAAAGCACGTGCGCATGGCGCGCGCCCTGGCTGAAGAGCCGGAATTCACCTCGAACATCGACCTTGATCTGCCACCGGACAGCTTCGCTGGCCTGGAAGTGCCGGCACCGAACGTCACGTTGGCTGCCGCGCCTACGCCTACGCCAGCGCCTGTCGTCGCACCGGCAGCGGCACCGAGCGTGGCCTCGGTGCTTGCGCCCCTGGCTGTCGCCGTTGCGCCGGAAAACGCCAATGATGCGCTGGTGCAGGCCCAGTCCCATATCGACCGCGGTCACTTGAACCAGGCGGCCGATGTATTGGAGCAAGCCATCAAGTACGAAACAAAGCGCAGCGACTTGCGCTTGAAACTGATGGAAGTCTACGGCCTGCAAAACGACAAGGACGGTTTCATCACCCAGGAGCGTCAACTGGTGGCCAATGGTGAAAACCATGCCCAGGTCGAGCAGCTCAAGTCGCGCTTCCCGGCCATGGCCGTGTTGGCCGCGGGGGTGAGCGCCGCCGTGGCCGCCGCCGCGCTGGACGCTCAATACGTCAAGGATCTGATGGAAGATAAGCCGGCTTCCGTGCCGGAAGCTGAAGCAGAGGCGTTCGACACCGATTTCGATCTGAGCCTGGACGAGCTGGAGGCGGCTTCACCGGCGGCGGTGGACAATGCCGATCAGCAGACCTTCGAGGCGCTGTTGCAGCAACAGACCGAAGCCAAGCCAGCTTCGGAAGACCTGTCGGACTTTGATCTCGACCTGCAGTTGGAGCCGCCGTCTTCCCAGTCCGATGACGACTTCCTTTCGGGGCTCGAAGATCAGATGAAGGACGTGCCTGCGGTCGAACCGCCGACCCTGACCCCGGCCGCCCTGGACGACCTTGACTTGCCGGAAGACTTCGACCTGTCCCTGGCCGACGAGCCGGAGGCCCCGGCGGCCAAGCCCGATGCGTTCGCCTCGGAACTGGATGACGTCAACGCCGAACTCGATCGTCTGTCCCAGAGCCTGGAAAGTCCGCCGATCGAACCGTCTTTCACCGCCGAAGACGCGGCGTTGGGCGGTGATGAGCCGGAATTCGACTTCCTCTCCGGTACCGATGAAGTCGCCACCAAGCTGGACCTCGCCCAGGCCTATATCGATATGGGCGATGCGGACGGCGCGCGGGATATCCTTTCCGAAGTGCTGACCGAGGGTGATGAAGCCCAGCGCGGCGAAGCCAAGGAAATGCTTGGCCGACTGGCGTAATCGCCAGGGGTTAACCCAGACGGCGGCCTTCGGGCCGCCGTTTTGCATTGCCGGTACCAAACACATGGCGTCTGGGGCGCAGCGCCTTATAATGCCCGCCTTCGCGCAACTCATCAGGCTCTCAGTTCTTGGCAAATATAGATAACCCGGCTGCCGAAATGGCGGCTGCAGGCTTTTACCGCATCGCCCTGGGCGTGGAATACAAAGGTTCGCGCTATTGCGGCTGGCAGCGCCAGGCGTCCGGCGTGCTGACGGTGCAGGAAACCCTGGAAAAGGCCCTGTCCAAAGTTGCTGACTCGCCGGTATCGCTGATGTGCGCTGGGCGCACCGATGCAGGCGTACACGCCTGCGGCCAGGTGGTGCACTTCGATACTCAGGCCGAGCGCTCGATGAAGGCGTGGGTGATGGGCGCTAATATCAATTTGCCCCATGACGTCAGTGTCAGTTGGGCGAAGGTCATGCCGGCGCATTTTCATGCGCGCTTCAAGGCTATCGCCCGGCGTTACCGCTATGTGATCTACAACGACCAGATCCGCCCGGCTCACCTCAATCAAGAAATTACCTGGAACCACCGCCCGCTGGATGCCGAGCGCATGGCCGAGGCCGCGCAGCACCTGGTTGGCGTCCACGATTTCAGCGCGTTCCGCGCCGGCCAGTGCCAGGCCAAGTCGCCGATCAAGGAAGTCCATCACCTGCGGGTCACGCGTCACGGCAAGATGATTGTGCTGGATATCCGCGCCGGGGCGTTCCTGCACCATATGGTGCGCAACATTGCCGGCGTGCTGATGACCATCGGCACCGGCGAACGCCCGGTGGAGTGGGCCAAGGAAGTGCTGGAGAGCCGCATTCGCCGCACCGGCGGTGTCACGGCGCATCCGTTTGGCCTGTATCTGGTGGAGGTGGAGTATCGCGACGAGTTCGAGCTACCGCAGCGCTTCGTCGGGCCACACTTCCTCACCGGTTTCAGCGAACTTGGCGGCTGACGCCCGGAAAAGCTTTTGTTACCATCCGGGACTTTCTCGGTCCAACCCCTGAGGTTTCTACGACATGTCAGCCGTTCGCAGCAAGATTTGTGGGATTACCCGCATAGAAGACGCGCTGGCGGCAGTCGAAGCGGGGGCGCACGCCATCGGTTTCGTGTTTTATGCCAAGAGCCCGCGGGCGGTGAGTGTGGTGCAGGCGCGCGCGATCATCGCCGCGCTGCCGCCGTTCGTGACCACCGTGGGCTTGTTCGTCAACGCCAGCCGTTGCGAACTCAACGAAACCCTGGATGCTGTGCAGTTGGACATGTTGCAGTTTCACGGCGATGAAACCCCTGACGAGTGCGAAAGCTACCAGCGCCCGTATATCAAGGCGTTGAGGGTCAAGGCCGGGGATGATATCGCGGGCGCCTGCGCTGCCTACACCGGCGCGCGCGGGATTCTGCTGGACACCTACGTCGAAGGCGTACCCGGCGGCACCGGCGAAGCCTTCGATTGGTCGCTGATCCCCGAGGGGTTGAGCAAACCGATCATCCTGGCCGGCGGGCTCACCCCCGCCAATGTCGCGGCGGCGATCGAGCAGGTTCGGCCGTATGCCGTGGATGTCAGCGGGGGCGTAGAGCAGGGCAAGGGCATCAAGGATCACAGCAAGATTCGCGCTTTCTTGCAGGCTGTGCGCAACAGCAACGGCGCGATGTGACGGCTGGCAGTCTGCCGCCGTCCATAACTATCACTGTGTAAAACAGCCCGGTGCCGCCTGCGGGAGGCCCGGAAATGAAGTGGCAACCCTGCACGGGCAGGTTGTCTGGAAGGCTGAGGATGCATGCGGGAAATGGCCGGTCGAACGTCTGACCCCGTCCAGCATGTGTCATCGCCACATATGAATTTAGCTCAAGGGCATACGCGGGGCTGTGTTCAAGCCACCGGTACTGGAGAAAGAAAGCATGAGCAACTGGTTAGTAGACAAACTGATCCCTTCGATCATGCGTTCCGAGGTGAAGAAAAGCTCGGTTCCTGAAGGTCTGTGGCACAAGTGCCCATCCTGCGACGCGGTGCTGTACCGCCCGGAGCTGGAAAAGACCCTGGACGTTTGCCCCAAGTGCAACCACCACATGCGTATCGGCGCTCGCGCCCGCATCGACATTTTCCTCGACGCCGATGGCCGTAACGAGCTGGGCGCTGACCTGGAGCCGGTTGACCGCCTCAAGTTCCGCGACGGCAAGAAGTACAAGGATCGCCTGACCGCTGCGCAGAAGCAGACCGGTGAGAAGGACGCGCTGATTTCGGTCAGCGGCAAGCTGCTGGGGATGCCGGTTGTGGTGTCGGCGTTTGAGTTCTCCTTCATGGGCGGTTCCATGGGTGCCATCGTCGGTGAGCGTTTTGTGCGCGCCGCCAACTACGCCCTGGAAAACCGTTGCCCGATGATCTGCTTCTCCGCCTCCGGTGGTGCGCGCATGCAGGAAGCGCTGATCTCCCTGATGCAAATGGCCAAGACCTCCGCGGTGCTGGCGCGTCTGCGGGAAGAGGGCATCCCGTTCATCTCCGTGCTGACCGACCCGGTGTACGGTGGCGTGTCTGCCAGCCTGGCGATGCTGGGCGACGTGATCGTCGGCGAGCCCAAAGCCCTGATCGGCTTTGCCGGCCCGCGTGTGATTGAGCAGACCGTTCGTGAAAAACTGCCGGAAGGCTTCCAGCGCAGCGAATTTTTGCTGGAGCACGGCGCGATCGACATGATCATTGCCCGCGCCGAGCTGCGTCCACGCCTGGGTAGCTTGCTCGCGCAAATGATGGGCCTGCCGACGCCGGTCTACGTCGCGCCGAAGGTTGAACCGATCGTCGTGCCGCCGGTGCCTGCAAACCTATGACCCAACGAGCCCTGGGCGAATGGCTCGCCTACCTTGAGCAGTTGCATCCGTCCGCTATCGACATGGGTCTGGAGCGCTCGCAACAGGTAGCGGCACGCCTCGGGTTGGGCCGTCCGGCGCCGCGAGTGATCACGGTGACCGGCACCAACGGCAAAGGCTCGACCTGTGCCTTTGTCGCAGCGCTGCTGCAGGCCCAAGGGCTGAAGGTCGGCGTGTACAGCTCGCCGCACCTGCTGCGCTACAACGAGCGGGTGCAACTCAATGGCGTCGAAGCCACTGACGAGCAGCTCTGCGAAGCCTTCGCCGCGCTCGATGCCGGACGCGGTGAGATTTCCCTGACGTACTTCGAGATGGGCACCCTGGCGGCGTTCTGGCTGTTCGAGCGTGCGCGCCTGGATGTGGTCGTGCTTGAAGTGGGCCTGGGCGGGCGTCTGGACACGGTCAACGTGGTGGATGCCGACCTGGCGCTGATCACCAGCATTGGCGTCGACCATGTCGACTACCTGGGTGATACCCGTGAGTCCGTGGCCTATGAAAAAGCCGGGATCTTCCGCCAGGGCAGGCCTGCGCTGTGCGGTGACCTGGACCCGCCGCAGACGTTGCTGGACAAGGTGCGGGAGCTGGATTGCCCGTTCTTTCTGCGTGGGCGCGAGTTCAATCTTGAAGTGGGCGCTGAGCATTGGCAGTGGCGCGGGCGTGATGCGCGCGGCCAGCTCGTGGAGCTGCATGACCTGCCGCTGCTGAACCTGCCGATGGAAAACGCCGCGCTCGCCCTGCAAGCCTATCTGCTGCTGGACCTGCCGTGGAATCCTGCGCAGATTGCTCGTACATTGCTGGCTACGCGGATCGTCGGGCGTCTGGACCGCCGTGCTTTCGACTGGCAGGGCAAGCGCCTCAACCTGCTGCTGGATGTGGGGCACAACCCCCACGCCGCCGAATACCTGGCGCAACGCCTGTCGCGTACAGCGCCGGTGGGTCGTCGCCTGGCGGTGTTCGGTTTGCTGGCCGACAAGGATCTGGAGGGGGTCGTCGTGCCGTTGCTGGCGAATGTCCAGGCCTGGGCGGTTGCGCCCCTGGACACGCCGCGCAGCCGGCCTGCCGCTGAGCTTGAGGTTGCCTTGCAGAACCTTGGTGCGCACGTGACGTCATATGCAAGCGTCACTGCGGCCCTTGAAGCGCAGTGTGCGGTTGCCATGCCCGAGGACGAGATTCTGTTGTTCGGGTCATTTTATTGTGTTGCCGAGGCGCTCGAATGGTTGGCCCGGCGCTCCACGGAGGAAGCTGCACATGGCATTACTGGATAGCGCATACAAGCAGCGAATGGTCGGCGCCCTGGTGCTGGTGGCCTTGGCGGTGATTTTCTTGCCGATGCTGTTCTCCCGTCAGGATGAGCAGCGCCAGGTGGTTGTCGAGGCGCCGGCATCGCCCCAGGCGCCGGCAGTGCCTCAGGTACAGGTTGAACCGGTGGTGGTGCCTGAGCCGCAGGCATTGCCTGAAGAAGAGCCGGTGCCGACCGATGAGGACCTGGCCGCGCAGCCGGCTCCGTCGATGCCGGTGCAGCCGAGTGTGCCTGTGGTCAAGCCAGCGCCTGTCGTCGCCAAACCTGCCGCACCAGCGCCTGCCCCCAAACCGGTCGCCCCGCAACCTGCCGCGCCGGGCAAGCCGGACGTGGGCCAGAGCCGTATCGACCCGAATGGCCTGCCGATCAGTTGGTCGATCCAACTGGCCAGCCTGGCCAATCGCGAAAGCGCCGAGGCCTTGCAGAAAAAACTGCGCAGCCAGGGCTACAACGCTTACATCCGCAGCGCAGATGGCAAGAATCGCGTGTTTATCGGACCGCTGATCGAGCGTGCCGAAGCGGACCGCCTGCGCGATTTGTTGGGGCGCCAGCAGAATCTCAATGGCTTTGTGGTGCGTTTCCAGCCTGAGCGCGGCTGAGTTCACGCCGCTTTCAGCTTGGAATGCAGTCAAATGTGGGAGGGGGCTTGCCCCCGATGGCGGTCGATCAGTATCGGTTGTGCTGACTGACCCACCGCCATCGGGAGCCAGCCCCCTCCCACTTTGGTTTTGTGCGGGCCTTGAAATGCGCTTAACTCGTCACAAACTATTGATTTGCAAAGCACCCGCAATCACAGCTTACCGATAGCTCGGCGCTCTGCTAAAATGCGCCGCCTTATCCGTCCGTAGGCTGCACTGTGCCATTTACCTGGGTTGATTGGGCGATCGTCGCAATCGTTGCCATCTCCGCTTTGATCAGTCTAAGCCGCGGCTTCGTAAAAGAAGCACTGTCGTTGCTGACCTGGATCATCGCAGGAGTCGTCGCCTGGATGTTCGGCGGTTCGCTGTCGGTCTACCTGAGCGGATACATCGAGACACCTTCGGCTCGCGTCATCGCGGGCTGCGCCATCATGTTCATCGCCACGCTGCTGGTGGGAGCAATGGTCAATTATCTTATTGGCGAGTTGATACGTGTCACCGGCCTCTCCGGGACCGATCGATTTCTCGGCATGGCCTTCGGTGCTGCGCGTGGCGCGTTGCTGGTGGTCGTGGCGGTCGGGCTGTTGAGCCTGGGGCCGGTACAGCAGGATTCGTGGTGGCAGGAGTCGGTACTCGTGCCAAAATTTCTATTGGTTGCAGATTGGTCCAAGAACCTCATATTGGGGTGGAGCAGTCAGTGGCTGGCCAGCGGGATCAGCATGCCCGCTGATCTTCCGTTCAAGGAGCACCTCTTACCGGCCAAAACGCCTCAGTAAGCAGTGTTCAGTCAAGATTCATTAAGTAGGGGTTGCGTCGCATGTGTGGCATCGTCGGTATCGTCGGTAAGTCGAACGTCAATCAGGCGCTGTATGACGCGCTAACCGTCCTCCAGCACCGCGGCCAGGACGCTGCCGGTATTGTGACCAGCCACGACGGCCGGTTATTCCTGCGCAAGGATAATGGCCTGGTGCGTGACGTGTTCCATCAACGTCACATGCAGCGCCTCGTCGGGCACATGGGCATTGGCCATGTGCGTTACCCGACGGCCGGTAGCTCGACCTCGGCCGAAGCTCAACCGTTTTACGTCAACTCGCCTTACGGCATCACCCTGGCGCACAACGGTAACCTGACTAACGTTGAACAACTGGCCAAGGAGATTTACGAATCTGACCTGCGTCACGTCAACACCAATTCCGACTCGGAAGTGCTGCTCAACGTGTTCGCTCACGAGCTGGCCCAGCGCGGCAAGCTGCAGCCGACCGAAGAAGACGTGTTTGCCGCCGTGACCGACGTGCATAACCGTTGCGTCGGTGGTTACGCGGTAGTGGCCATGGTCACCGGGTATGGCATCGTCGGTTTCCGCGACCCGCACGGCATCCGTCCGATCGTGTTCGGCCAGCGTCACACCGACGAAGGCGTCGAGTACATGATCGCCTCCGAAAGCGTGTCCCTGGACGTGCTGGGCTTCACTTTGATCCGCGACCTGGCGCCGGGCGAAGCGGTGTACATCACCGAAGATGGCAAGCTGCACACCCGCCAGTGCGCTGTGGCACCGAAACTCACCCCGTGCATCTTCGAACACGTCTACCTGGCGCGTCCGGATTCGATCATCGACGGTGTTTCGGTGTACAAGGCGCGTCTGCGGATGGGCGAGAAGCTGGCCGACAAGATCATGCGCGAGCGCCCTCAACACGATATCGACGTGGTGATCCCGATCCCGGACACCAGCCGTACCGCCGCACTGGAGCTGGCCAACCATCTGGGCGTCAAGTTCCGCGAAGGCTTCGTCAAGAACCGCTACATCGGTCGCACGTTCATCATGCCTGGCCAGGCGGCGCGCAAGAAGTCGGTACGCCAGAAGCTCAACGCCATCGAGCTGGAATTTCGTGGCAAGAATGTGATGCTGGTGGATGACTCCATCGTGCGTGGCACCACCTGCAAGCAGATCATCCAGATGGCTCGCGAAGCCGGCGCGAAGAACGTGTACTTCTGCTCCGCAGCGCCCGCCGTGCGTTACCCGAACGTGTACGGCATCGACATGCCGAGCGCCCACGAACTGATCGCCCACAACCGCACGACCCAGGACGTGGCCGACCTGATCGGCGCCGATTGGCTGATCTACCAGGACCTTTCCGACCTGATCGAAGCGGTCGGCGGTGGCAAGATCAAGATCGAGCAGTTCGACTGCGCCGTGTTCGACGGCAAGTACGTGACCGGTGATGTCGATGAGGCTTACCTGAACAAGATCGAGCAGGCGCGTAACGACTCGTCGAAGATCAAGACCCAGGCGGTCAGCGCGATCATCGATCTGTACAACAACTGAGTAAACACCGGCCCTGAGGGGCCGGTTTTGTATCTTAAATAAAGAATTGAGTAAGGAGTCGCAGCATGAGTCAGGAATGGGATGCCGGTCGGTTGGACAGCGACCTCGATGGCGTAGCTTTCGATACCCTGGCTGTGCGCGCCGGCCAGCACCGAACGCCGGAAGGTGAGCACGGTGACCCGATGTTCTTCACCTCCAGCTACGTGTTCCGCACTGCTGCCGACGCCGCTGCGCGTTTTGCCGGTGAGGTGCCGGGCAACGTCTATTCCCGTTACACCAACCCGACCGTGCGCGCGTTCGAAGAGCGTATCGCCGCACTGGAAGGCGCTGAGCAGGCGGTCGCCACGGCGACCGGCATGGCGGCGATCCTGGCAGTGGTGATGAGCCTGTGCAGCGCTGGCGACCATGTGCTGGTGTCGCGCAGCGTGTTCGGTTCAACCATCAGTCTGTTCGAAAAGTATTTCAAGCGCTTCGGTATCGAAGTCGATTACGTGCCTTTGGCGGATCTTTCCGGCTGGGATGCGGCAATCAAAGCCAATACCAAGCTGCTGTTCGTCGAGTCGCCGTCCAACCCGCTGGCCGAGTTGGTGGATATCGCCGCGCTCTCGCAAGTGGCGCATGCCAAAGGCGCCATGCTGGTGGTCGACAACTGCTTCTGCACCCCGGCGCTGCAACAGCCGTTGAAGCTGGGCGCGGACGTTGTCGTGCATTCGGCGACCAAGTTCATCGACGGCCAGGGCCGTTGCATGGGCGGGGTGGTGGCAGGTCGCAGCGAGCAGATGAAAGAAGTGGTGGGGTTCTTGCGTACTGCCGGCCCGACCCTGAGCCCGTTCAATGCGTGGATCTTCCTCAAGGGCCTGGAAACCCTCAGCCTGCGGATGAAGGCCCATTGTGCGAACGCCCAGGCCCTGGCCGAGTGGCTGGAACAGCAGGACGGTATCGAGAAGGTTCATTACGCAGGCCTCAAGAGCCATCCGCAGCACGAGTTGGCCCAGCGCCAGCAGCGTGGCTTCGGCGCCGTGGTGAGTTTTGAAGTGAAAGGCGGCAAAGAGGGCGCCTGGCGCTTTATCGATGCGACGCGCCTGATCTCCATCACGGCCAACCTGGGTGACAGCAAGACCACCATTACCCACCCGAGCACCACGTCCCACGGTCGCCTGGCGCCACAGGAGCGTGAAGCGGCGGGCATTCGTGACAGCCTGATCCGCGTCGCGGTAGGGCTCGAAGACGTGGCTGACTTGCAGGCTGACCTGGCTCGCGGGCTGGCAGCCTTGTGATCGAGTGGGCCATTGACGCTGCTGCGGCCGGTAACGGGCGCGTCGCGCTGGTGACGGGCGCCGCCCGGGGCATTGGCCTGGGGATCGCTGCATGGCTGATCAGCGAAGGCTGGCAGGTGGTGTTGGCCGACCTGGACCGCGAGCGCGGCTCCAAGGTGTCCAAGGTGCTCGGTGAGAACGCCTGGTTTATCACCATGGACGTGGCCGACGAGAAGCAAGTCGCCCAAGGCGTCGCCGAAGTGCTTGGGCAGTTCGGACGCCTGGATGCGTTGGTGTGCAATGCCGCGGTGGCCGACCCGCGCAATATCACCTTGGAAAGCCTCGATCTGGCCTCCTGGAATCGCGTGCTGGCGGTGAACCTCAGCGGCCCGATGTTGCTGGCCAAGCACTGTGCGCCGTACCTGCGTGCCCATGGCGGTGCGATCGTCAACCTGGCGTCGACCCGGGCTCGGCAGTCGGAACCGGACACCGAAGCCTACGCTGCGAGCAAGGGCGGCGTGCTGGCCCTGACGCATGCCTTGGCGATGAGTCTTGGCCCGGAAGTGCGGGTCAACGCCGTCAGCCCTGGCTGGATCGATGCGCGTGATCCGGCAGCCCGTCGCGCAGCGCCGTTGACCGACGCCGATCACGCCCAGCATCCGGCGGGCAGGGTTGGCACAGTAGAGGACGTGGCGGCGCTGGTGGCATGGTTGCTGTCGCGCCAGGCCGGGTTCGTCACGGGGCAAGAGTTTGTCGTGGACGGTGGCATGAGCAAGAAGATGATTTACAGCGAGTAGGGTGGGTAGCCGTCTTGAAGCAATTTTGTCTTTTTCAGAAAAACTTCAAGCAGGCTATTGACTTAGGTCCGCTATCTGCGTAAATTTCGCGGCCTCAACGAAGCAAAGGGTGATTAGCTCAGCTGGGAGAGCATCTGCCTTACAAGCAGAGGGTCGGCGGTTCGATCCCGTCATCACCCACCACTTCTTGAGAGTTTTGCCTTCGGGCAAGACGCAACGTTAAAGGTTGCACCGACGCGCAGCGGTAGTTCAGTCGGTTAGAATACCGGCCTGTCACGCCGGGGGTCGCGGGTTCGAGTCCCGTCCGCTGCGCCATATTTTCCAGGTTCGACGTGTCGAGCTTGAGATTGAACAGCCAAGGCTGATCGATCAGATGTTTAAAGACGGTTGAGGGTTTACGCTCAGCCGGTCAAGCGATACGCAGCGGTAGTTCAGTCGGTTAGAATACCGGCCTGTCACGCCGGGGGTCGCGGGTTCGAGTCCCGTCCGCTGCGCCATATCTGCTTCAAGGCCCACTGAACGCCTTGCAGCACAAAGAAAGCCTTTGGCTATCTTTGATCCGATAGCAAAGACCCTGGTCGAAAGACCGGGGTTTTTTGTGTCTGCGATTTGGCTCTGGTCAGCCGGTTTTTTGCAGGTCTCCTCGGAGCTGGCTTGCCTGCGATGGCATCGACTCGGCCTCGTCATGAGTCCGCCGCGTCGGCATCCCAGGCAGGCGGTCCAATCAGAACCCCAGCTTATCCCGCAGCCCGTAATACCAGGCGCCCATTGCGGCAAACGGCGTGCGCAATAGCTGTCCGCCCGGGAACGGGTAGTGCGGCAGGTCGGCAAACGCATCAAAACGCTCTGCCTGGCCTCGAAGGGCCTCCGCCAGTACTTTGCCCGCCAGGTGCGTGTACGTCACGCCGTGGCCGCTGCAGCCTTGGGAGTAATAGATGTTGTCGCCCAGGCGACCGACTTGCGGCAAGCGCGACAGGGTCAGTAGGAAATTGCCTGTCCAGGCGTAATCGATCTTTACGTCCTTGAGTTGCGGGAAAGCCTTGAGCATTTTTGGGCGGATGATCGCTTCGATATTCGCCGGGTCCCGCGCGCCATACACCACGCCGCCGCCGAAGATCAGGCGTTTGTCGCTGGTAAGGCGGTAGTAGTCGAGTAGGTAGTTGCAGTCTTCGACGCAGTAGTCTTGCGGCAATAGGGTCTTGGCCAGCTCATCCCCCAGCGGCGCGGTGGTGATCACTTGTGTGCCGCACGGCATCGACTTGGCCGCCAGCTCTGGCACGAGGTTCCCCAGGTAGGCATTGCCGGCGACGATGATGAACTTCGCCCGGACCTTGCCCTCGGCGGTGTGGACCACCGGGTTGGCGCCGCGCTCGATGCGCACTGCCGCCGACTGCTCATAAATCGTACCGCCGAGGGACTCCACGGCTGCCGCTTCGCCCAGTGCCAGGTTAAGCGGGTGAATATGCCCGCCGCTCATGTCCAGCAGGCCGCCGATGTAATTGTCACAGGCCACCACCTCGCGGATGCGCCGTTCATCCAGCAACTCCAGCTGCGTATGGCCGTAACGCTCCCACAGGCGCTTCTGCGACTCCAAGTGGTCCATGTGCTTGCTGTTCAGTGCGGCAAATACCCCGCCGTCCTTCAGGTCGCACTGGATCTGGTACTTGGCCACCCGCTCGCGAATGATCTTGCCGCCCTCAAACGCCATTTGCCCCAGCAGTTGCGCCTGCTTCGGCCCGACACTGCGCTCGATCACATCGATATCGCGGCTGTAGCTGTTGACGATCTGCCCACCATTGCGGCCTGACGCGCCAAACCCCACCTTTGCCGCCTCCAGGACCGTCACGCGAAAACCGTTCTCCAGCAGAAACAGCGCACTGGAGAGGCCGGTGTAGCCGGCACCAATCACGCAAACATCCGTTTCGACTTCACCTTGCAGTACTGGTCGAGGCGCAACCGCATTCGCGGACGCGGCGTAATACGACTGGGGGTAGGGCGTGTTCGCCATCCTGGAACCTCTGTTTTATATTTTTTACGAGTGCCCGGATCCTACCTGAGTTGAAAATTGCCTGCCAGCCGCCCAAAAAATACGGATGTACTGACCGAAAATAAAAAATTCGCATATTCATAGGGTTAGCTGCAAAAAAGATGTTGACAGCCCTCCGGAATTCCGTAGAATGCCGCCTCACAGCAGGCACGTAGCTCAGTTGGTTAGAGCACCACCTTGACATGGTGGGGGTCGTTGGTTCGAGTCCAATCGCGCCTACCAAACAAAATCCGCTCTGCTGGGCGGTCTAGAAGGGCTCACCGAAAGGTGAGCCCTTTTTTGTTGCCTGGAATTTTTGGCACAGCTTCGCCCCACCCCGTTCACGGCGGACGGTGAGGCGGGCGATCAGAAGAAAAGCTGAGCCACCGCTAGCAGGCAGATGATTTGGACGAGCATTTGGCAGAGAATCTCGCCATTGAACGTTTCCATATGCATTTGTCCGGCGTACATAGGGGTTTGCCTCCCTGTCGGTAACATTGCCGTGGGCAGCGGTGCACGAACCGCGCAGCTGCTTTGTTGAGTGTAGTGGCTGAATAAGAATCTTCACGCTGAGCCGACACAAGGCAATCACTCACAAAATTTATTGGTTTGCAGCACCAATTTTTCTTGTTGGACACCTCCCGCCCCCAGGCAGCAAAGTTGCCGCCATCGACGCTCGACCTTCCAGGTCAACAATAAAAAACCGAGCCGACTGCACGCCACTGTCCTGCTGTGAACCCTTTGTTCACATCCTGCTGTCATTGGCGCCGCAGCGCGCATTAAAGGACCTCACCGCCATGCAAACTGTTGTGAACTTATGGCCGCTGATCGGCGTGCTTGTGATCGTGGTTGGCTTTGTCTTGCGCTTCAATCCGCTCTTGGTGGTCACCGCCGCCGCCATCGCCACCGGGTTGGCTGCCCATTTCCCGCTAGAAAAAATCCTCGCGACCATGGGCGATGGTTTCCTTCAGACTCGCGCCCTGCAATTGATCCTGTTATTGCCCCTGGCGGTGATCGGCTTGCTGGAACGCCATGGCTTGCGCCTGCATGCGCAGAACTGGATCGCGCGTTTTGAGCGGGCCACGGTCGGGCGCTTGCTGATTATCTACCTGTTTGTGCGCGAGTCGACGGCGGCCATGGGGCTGACCAGTCTCGGCGGGCATCCGCAGATGGTGCGACCGCTGCTGGCACCAATGGCTGAAGGTGCGGCGGAAAAACGCTACGGCAAACTGCCGGACAAGGTGCGTCACAAGGTGTTGGCGATGTGTGCCGCCACCGATAACGTTGGGCTGTTTTTTGGCGAAGACATCTTTGTCGCGTTTGGTGCGATTGCGTTGATGCACACCTTCCTGCTGGGTTTGGGGATTGATGTGGAGCCACTGCACATCGCGGTGTGGGGCATTCCCACGGCGATCTGCGCCTTCATTATTCACGCGGTCCGCCTGCATCGGTTCGATCGACGATTGACCCGTGAGATGACTGCCGTCGCCACGCCAGTGGAGGCCGCGCAATGATCATTTCCATTCAATACTTGTACTGGCTGGCCGGTGTGTTGCTGCTGATCACTGCGGGCATGATCCTGCTCGATCGCAGCCACCCCAAGCGCTGGTCCAGCGCGTTGTTCTGGTTGTTGTTCGCCATTCCGTTCCTGGTGGGGGAGCGCTTGCCGTCGGTGGCGATCGGCGCGGGCGTGGTGGTCATGGCGTTGATCGCCGGTTTGGGTGGCGTGGGGCGTGGCACCCATGCCCAATTGCACGACAAGGCGTCCCGAGCGAGTGCCGGTCGCCTGGGCCACAAGTTGTTTATCCCGGCGCTGGCGATTCCCCTGGCTACGGTGATTGGCTCGGTCTTGCTCAAGCACACCGAGATCGGCGGCGTACCGTTGTTGGACCCGAAAAACACCACGTTCGTCTCCCTGGGGATCGGCTGCCTGATTGCCCTGGGCCTGGCCTGCTGGCTGACTCGCGATACGCCGGTGCAAGCCTTGCGCGAATCCCGTCGCCTCACCGAGGCCCTGGGTTGGGCCATGGTGTTGCCGCAGATGCTGGCAATGCTCGGGCTGCTGTTCAACGAGGCTGGAGTCGGCACTGCGGTTGCCCACGTCACCACCACTTACATCAACCTGGATTTCAAGTTGGTGGCGGTGATGGTTTACGTGCTGGGCATGGCGCTGTTTACGGTAATCATGGGTAACGGTTTCGCCGCGTTTCCGGTGATGACCGGCGGCGTCGGCGTGCCGGTGCTGGTCGGCATCTACGGTGGCAACCCGGCGGTGATGGCGGCGATCGGCATGTTTTCCGGCTATTGCGGTACGCTGATGACCCCGATGGCGGCCAACTACAATATCGTGCCGGCAGCGTTGCTGGAACTGCCGGACAAAAACGCGGTGATCAAGGCGCAGGTGCCGACCGCGTTGATGATGCTGGTGGTCAATATTGTCCTGCTTTATCTGTTGATGTGAGGTCAGGATGCACACCTTACTGCTGGCGGGTTCGAGCCCTTCGCTAAAGATCGCGTGAGCCCGTCGTGGGACGCTATGCGGGCGTGCGCTGTCCCGTCAGCTCTGCTGGCGTTTACAAGCGCCGAGGTGATCCGTAGATTGCATCGGGTCTATTTTTGTCGCCGCCTACAAGGAAGCCACGCCGTGCCCATCCCTGGTCCTGCTGTATTTGCCCAGCGTTACCGCGCCTTCCTGTTCGATATGGACGGCACCTTGCTCAACTCCATTGCGGCTGCAGAACGGGTGTGGAGTATCTGGGCTGAACGTCATGGCCTGGATGTGGCGGCGTTCCTGACCACCATTCATGGCGCCCGCGCGATCGATACGATCAAGCGTCAGGCGCTGCCTGGAGTCGACCCTGAGGCTGAGGCGCAATGGATCACCGAGGCTGAGCTGAATGATGTCGAGGGTGTCGTGGCGATTCCCGGCGCCGTTGCGTTCTTGAGCGGTGTGCCCGGTGATCAATGGGGGTTGGTGACGTCCGCTCCCAGGGAGTTGGCGCTACGGCGCCTGCAGGCGGCTGGCATCAGTCCGCCGGCGGTGTGGGTGACGGCCGAGGATGTCGACAACGGCAAGCCCGACCCCGCCTGCTATGTGCTCGCCGCGCAGCGTCTGGGTGTCGCGGCCCAGGACTGCCTGGTATTTGAAGATGCAACGGTGGGGATTCGAGCGGGGGAGGCGGCGGGCGCGGATGTGATGGTCGTGACTTCGACGCACCAGACCCTCATGGTGACGGCGCATGCTTCGATCGACGGGTATGAACAGTTTCAGGTGCAGCGCGACGCTGAAGGCTTGCTGCGCGTCGAGCGCCGAATGGATTGAGAGGAAAGGCTGCGCCCTCTACCTGCCCTGGCCTTCTTCGCAAGTGCTGGGTGCGCCGGGCATCTGCAACGGATAACTTTTCACACCCCGGCGCGATAGCACCATTTCCCTGAGTATCTCGTTGGCAAGTCGGGCAATCGCTGCTTCGCCGCGATAGTGCGCGCGCACGATGCCGGTGATCGTGAAGTGGTCGGTGTTCGGGCCGCTGAGAATGGCTGAAAGGGTGCCGTCAGTATGCAATGTGCAGGCGACCTTATAACTGGGTAAGCGTGATGCCAGTGCAGATTCGATTTGGGATTTGCTCAGGGTGTCCATCGGCTTCAGCGCCTTTCAACTGACCGGGCAAGGGCAAGCATAGGTGCTGGGGCGGGGCTGTAAATACCGGTGATCTGATAGCGAGGCATTGGCGATCAGCGTGCAGTTCTCCGATGTCCCCCCAGAGCCGCGCGCTGGCACATTTTGCGCTGGACGGTTTTCTGGATTGGCTTGAGGCAGAATACAAACAGGTAGCCGCCGAGCAACAGCGTCAAGTCCAGCCACGACGGTACATCGGTGACGTAGATGCCTTTGATTTCGAATCTCAAACCGCATTCCAGCCCCGCAAAGACGAACCCGATGAGCAGGGCGATCATCCAGGACCGGGCGGCAAAGGGTCGCTTCGTGGTAGGCCTCATCGATGTGCTCCTGAGTGCACTCGTATGGCGGAAGAGGGTTTCACGAGATTCGGCCGCGAATCATGCAACAAGTTCCGGGCGTGATGACAGTTTCATCTTTCAGCGACGATGAAGGGGCGGGACACGCTGAGCGCGAAAAGAACGCGAGCAGGTCAAAAGGGTTTTCGCCAGCCGTTACAGTGAACGAAAAGGCTGGCTACTGAAGGCGCTTCAAGGCGTCTGGTTTTTATCTGGCGCCGTTAGGCCAGCCTGGATGCGCTGGTAAATCTCCTCGCGATGCACGGCAACATCCTTAGGTGCATTGATGCCGATTCTTACTTGCTGGCCGCTGACGCCCAGAATGGTGATCGTAATGTCATCACCGATGTTTATGCTTTCACCAACTTTACGGGTGAGTATCAGCATGGACTTCTCCTTGATTACCTTTAAGGACACATGATTCAGACAGGGCAGGTGTCGGATGTGTGTAGCTTACTGCTAAGCGCTTCCCTGTGACTGCCTCTTTTAGGACGCATAGAGGCGACATTAATTCCCATGGCGTCATCATACAGGTCTGCGATACATGATTCGCATTGTTTAAGCCAACGTTTATGACCGCCAGAATAGACAGTGGATGATAAAGTTGCCTCTTTATCCTTAAAGGAGCAGGGCAGTGCGTAAAGTAGCGATGGCAATGGCGGTGTTGGCATTGGCCGGTTGCGGTGAAGGCAAGCGTGTCGAAGAGCCCAAGGCGAAGCCGGCCGTGACTGAAAGCCAGCCGCAAATCGGTGCGATTGCCGCCCAGGAATGGGACGTGCGCGTAGGCCCGCCGGACCACAAGCTGCAGGCGATCACCGACCTGACCGCCTGGTTGCTGGAGCATGGTTTCAATTTTTATATCGTGAAGGAAGACGGCAAGGACGTGGTGCTGTTGGGGCCATTTCCTACCCAGGCCGAGGCTGAAGCCAAGCAGGCCCTGCTTACGGAAAAGCTGGCCCGCGCCAAGAAAAACGATACCGAGTCGCAGGTCATCGAACACAAGGTCGCGCAGTAACTGGCAGATTGAGCGGGGAAATGCCGATTTTTCCCGCTCGTTTTCAGCCGCAGGCTTTCAGATTCACCGGGCCGACGAACTCATTCCCACGCCCCATCACACAGGCCACCGTCTGATTGCGCTGGCGCTCCCAGGCCTGCACCGGATAGGTCTTGTTCCAGGCTTCGTACAGTTGACGATCCTGTTTCGACAGGCGCAAGCCGTATTGTTTGCTCATGTAAAAATACGTCCGTGCGATCATCCCGCGAATGGACGGGCGCGGCATGACCTTCTTGGCCTTGAAGTCGACCTGGGTCAGGCATGAGCCGTACTGTCCACTTTGCACCGGCAGCCAGCCAAAACTGAAGTTGTTCCGGTCGCCATTGACCTCGCCGATGCTCGGCACGAGGTTGTGCAGGTCGGCTTCGGCGCGTTTGAACACGTCGTCATGCCGCGTACAGTTCTTACGCCCACCCTTCTGCCAGCACTGGCGCTGATGCCCGATCTGCCAGGCCGGCACGATATGTTCCCACTCGATGCGCGCGGCGCGGTTAGCGTTTTTGCGTGGGATGTAGCCGCAGGCTTTCAGGTCCACGCGGTTGCCCGTGTATTTGCAGCCGCAATAGAACTCGGTGGATTGCGGTGCGTAGAGCTTCCAGGCGATTTTCTTGGCTTCGCTGAACGTTCGGGGCGCTTGGGCATGGGTGGTGACGGCAAAAAACAGGCAAAAAAACACAGCAGTAAAACGGACACTCATTGAATCAATCTTCCTTCGGCACAACCCAGAAAATCTGCACGCCACCGTCGTCCCGGTGAGCGAGTGTGACGTTGTCGTTCTCCGCAATCTCTTCCAGCAAGCGTTGCCATTCGTCCTCCGGCTCATCCGGCAGACGGAAGATCAAGGCCGCCTTGGCTTTCTGGGCGTTGGTCGAATTGATGATTTTTTGCACACGAAGGGCCAGGCGTTCATAGGCGTCAGGCGGGGTTGGCACTGCGGAAGAGGATTTTGCCACGGCGGATTCCTTAATAAGCTGTACGTGCATACAGTATTTGACTGTGGGCGATTTCGCAACTGCTTAAAACTCAGCGCACTCGTCTGACAGCGATTCAGGCGAATTGATGTAGGGCGGGGAGGTGGGTAGCGAGGGGTCTACGGGGAAGCAGGGGCGAGCGAATCCGCCCCTGCACAGGTGTCACCAGGAATCAGTATTCCCAGAACATCCGTTGCAGCTCTTTGCTGTCCTGAGTCTTGGTCAGGGCAACCATCGCCAGGATCCGCGCTTTCTGCGGATTCAGGTCATGGGCAGCCACCCAGTCATACTTGTCGTCAGGCTGTTCGGCGTTGCGCAGCACGAAACCTCCGGCATTCACGTGGGAGGAGCGAATGATTTGCACGCCTTGCTTACGCAGTTCCTGCAGAGCCGGGACGACCTTGGAGGACACCGAACCGTTGCCAGTGCCTGCATAGATGATTGCTTTGGCGCCGGCCTGGGCCAGGGCCTTGGCGGCAGTGTCGCTCACGTTGCCGTAACCGTAGGCGATTTCGACGTCAGGCAGGCTCTTGATGGTCTTGATGTCGAATTCAGAATCCATGGTGTGGCGCTTGGCCGGCAGGCGGAACCAGTAGGATTTGCCTTCAACCACCATGCCCAACGGGCCCCATGGGCTCTTGAATGCTTCGGTCTTGATGTTGATCATCTTGCTGACATCGCGACCTGATTGGATCTCGTCGTTCATGGTCACCAGCACACCCTTGCCGCGGGCATCCTTGCTGCCAGCGACGGCGACGGCGTTGTACAGGTTGAGCATGCCGTCTGCCGACATGGCGGTGCCTGGGCGCATGGACCCGACTACAACGATGGGCTTGTCGGTTTTTTCCACGAGGTTCAGGAAGTAAGCGGTTTCTTCCAGGGTGTCGGTGCCGTGGGTGATCACGATGCCGTCGACGTCCTTGCTGTCAGCCAGTTCGGCGACGCGGCGACCCAGTTGCAGCAGGTTTTCGTTGTTGATGCTTTCGGACGCAATTTGCATCACTTGCTCGCCACGCACATTGGCGACCTGGCTAAGCTCCGGAACACCGGCGATCAATTGCTCGATGCCGACTTTGGCTGCCTGGTAGGTGGCGCTGTTAGCGGCGCTGGCGCCGGCACCGGCAATGGTGCCGCCGGTGGCGAGGATCACCACGTTGGAGAGTTTGGTTTTGGTTTCGACGTCTTTTGCCTGAGCGGCAACAGGGAACAGCAGCAGAAGGGCTAGGGCGCCCGGAACAATGGTCTTCAATGCAGATTTCATTATTTTTCTCTCTGGTTTTTGATGAGTGCGGTAGCAAGTTCATCTAGAGCGCTCGAGCGGTTCTGAACGCATCGAGGTGCTGGGAGGGAGCAGGATTTGTACCAGCCTGAAACTGCCGGTCGTTATTATTTAACCTACTGATTTTATTGGTATTTAATTCGCGTTTAGAGTGGTTTTTCTAAACGATTGTCCGGCTTTCCGAACAAAAGGCGGGTGTTGCGTTCGGTTGTCCGAAAATAATGACGAGATAGTCGCGTGCGGCGTATGTCATCGACGTCACGGCCTGTCGTTTTAGAAAACGATCCGGCGGCGGCGATGTTTAATAACCCAGCGTGACATAAGGGCTAGAGGGCTTGGAGGGCGTGCGGTTTTCTTCCGTTGACAAATCCCGACAAGTTTCTCATAGTTTGACTAACGCAAACGTTTGCGAGATGTTTCACGGGGGCACCCTGAACCTCTTGAAAGTTCGTATCAGCCGCCCGGGTGGGAGGGCTGCCGAAGTGTTCTTCGGTGCAAGCGTTGCTCCCAATAATCATAAGATCGGAGTGAACCCATGAAGCTGCCATTCGCTGGACGTCTTCTTGCTGTCGCTGTGCTTGCCGCCGCATCTGCTGCGCTGCCTTTCTCTTCTGCATTCGCTGATGACGCCGCCGCCAAACCCAAGGTCGGCCTGGTGATGAAGTCCCTCGCCAATGAATTCTTCGTCACCATGCTAGAGGGCGCGAAGGACTACCAGAAGTCCCACGCCGCGGATTTCGACATGATCAGCAACGGTATCAAGAACGAAACCGATACCAGCGCGCAGATCGATATCGTCAACCAGATGATCCTCGCCAAAGTGAACGCCATCGTCATTGCGCCGGCTGACTCCAAGGCATTGGTCACCGTGCTGAAAAAAGCCTCCGATGCCGGCATCAAGGTCGTCAATATCGACAACCGCCTGGACCCGGGCGTGCTGAAAAGCAAAAACCTCGATATTCCCTTCGTCGGCCCGGACAACCGCAAGGGCTCCAAGCTGGTGGGTGATTACCTGGCCAAGCAACTGGCTGCAGGTGACAAGGTCGGCATCATCGAAGGCGTACCGACCACCACCAACGCGCAGCAGCGCACTGCAGGCTACAAGGATGCGATGGACGCGGCTGGCATGAAGATCGTCTCCACCCAATCCGGCAACTGGGAAATCGACCAAGGCCAGAAAGTCGCCTCTGCGATGCTGAGCGAATATCCGGACCTCAAGGCACTGTTGGCCGGTAACGACAACATGGCCTTGGGCGCTGTCTCCGCAGTGCGCGCGGCAGGCAAGGCCGGTAAGGTGCTGGTCGTGGGCTACGACAACATCGAAGCGATCAAGCCGATGCTGCAGGACGGCCGAGTCCTGGCGACAGCCGACCAGGCTGCCGCACAGCAGGCCGTGTTTGGTATCCAGAACGCGCTCAAGCTGGTCAAGGGTGAGAAGGTAGAGGCTCAAGACGGCGCGATCGAAACCCCGGTCGAACTCGTCCTCAAGAAGTAATCCTGGGTGCACCCAACAGCGTCCGCTCACCCTGAGCGGGCGCCTGGAGATTTTCCTATGTCATCTTCCGCCCCGAACGCTGTCCTCTCGGTCAGCGGTATCGGTAAGACCTATGCCCAGCCAGTTCTATCCGACATCACCCTGACGCTCAATCGCGGGGAAGTGCTGGCGCTGACCGGTGAAAACGGCGCAGGCAAAAGTACCTTGTCGAAGATCATCGGCGGGCTGGTCACACCGACCACCGGGCACATGCAGTTCAACGGTCAGGACTACCACCCCGGCAGCCGCACCCAGGCTGAAGAGCTGGGTGTGCGCATGGTCATGCAGGAACTTAACCTGCTGCCGACGCTGACCGTGGCCGAAAACCTGTTCCTGGACAACCTGCCCAGCCACTGTGGCTGGATCAGTCGCAAGCAACTGCGCAGCGCGGCGATCGAAGCGATGGCCCAGGTTGGCCTGGATGCGATCGATCCGGACACGCTGGTCGGCAGCCTGGGCATCGGCCATCAGCAAATGGTCGAGATCGCCCGTAACCTGATCGGCGACTGCCATGTGCTGATTCTCGACGAGCCCACGGCGATGTTGACCGCCCGTGAAGTCGAGATGCTGTTTGAGCAAATCACCCGCCTGCAGGCCAGGGGCGTGGCGATCATTTATATTTCGCATCGGCTCGAAGAGTTGGCCCGTGTCGCCCAACGCATTGCGGTACTGCGTGACGGCAAACTGGTCTGCGTCGAGCCGATGGCCAATTACAACAGCGAGCAACTGGTGACCTTGATGGTCGGTCGCGAGCTGGGCGAACACATTGACCTGGGGCCACGTACCATCGGCGGCCCGGCCTTGACGGTAAAAGGACTGACCCGCGCCGACAAAGTCCGCGACGTCTCCTTTGAAGTGCGTGCCGGCGAGATCTACGGCATCTCCGGCCTGATCGGCGCCGGCCGCACGGAATTGCTGCGCCTGATCTTCGGTGCCGACCTGGCCGACAGCGGCACCGTTGCCCTGGGGTCGCCGGCCCAAGTGGTCAGCATTCGCTCGCCGGTCGACGCGGTGGGTCACGGCATCGCCCTGATCACCGAAGACCGCAAGGGCGAAGGCCTGCTGCTGACGCAATCCATCAGCGCGAATATCGCCTTGGGCAACATGCCGGAAATTTCCGGCGGCGGTGTGGTAAATAGTCGCGACGAAACCGCTCTGGCCAAGCGTCAGATCGATGCCATGCGCATCCGTAGTTCCAGCCCGGCGCAATTGGTGTCCGAACTGTCCGGCGGCAACCAGCAGAAAGTCGTGATTGGTCGCTGGCTGGAGCGCGACTGCTCGGTGATGCTGTTCGATGAGCCGACCCGCGGCATCGACGTGGGTGCCAAGTTCGACATTTATGCGTTGCTCGGTGAATTGACCCGTCAGGGCAAAGCGCTGGTGGTGGTGTCCAGCGACCTGCGTGAGCTGATGTTGATCTGTGACCGCATCGGCGTGCTGTCTGCCGGGCGGTTGATCGAGACCTTCGAGCGCGACAGCTGGACCCAGGATGAATTGCTCGCCGCCGCCTTTGCCGGCTATCAGAAACGTGACGCGCTGCTCAACGACGCAGCGCTTAGGGATGCCCAATGAAAACAACAACTTCGCCCGGTAAAGCGGGTGGTAACTTTTACGGCATGGGCACCTACCTGGGGCTGGCGGGTGCGTTGCTGGCGATGATTGCGCTGTTCTCGGTGCTCAGCGATCACTTCCTGTCCTACGACACTTTCAGCACCCTGGCCAACCAGATCCCGGACCTGATGGTGCTGGCGGTGGGCATGACCTTCATCCTGATCATCGGCGGTATCGACCTGTCGGTGGGCTCGGTGCTGGCCCTGGCGGCGTCGGCGGTCAGCGTGGCGATTCTCAGCTGGGGCTGGAGCGTGTTGCCGGCCGCCGTGCTCGGCATGGGTTGCGCCGCGTTGGCCGGCACCATCACCGGCTCGATCACCGTGGCCTGGCGAATCCCGTCGTTTATTGTGTCTCTCGGCGTGCTGGAAATGGCGCGCGGCGTGGCGTACCAGATGACCGGTTCGCGCACGGCCTATATCGGTGACTCCTTTGCCTGGCTGTCCAACCCGATTGCCTTCGGGATTTCGCCTTCGTTCATCATCGCTTTGCTGGTGATCGTCGCCGCCCAACTGGTGTTGACCCGTACTGTATTCGGTCGTTACTTGATCGGTATCGGTACGAATGAAGAGGCTGTGCGTCTGGCCGGGATCAATCCCAAGCCTTACAAGATCCTGGTGTTTAGTCTGATGGGCCTGCTGGCCGGTGTCGCGGCGCTGTTCCAGATCTCGCGCCTGGAAGCGGCGGACCCGAACGCCGGGTCCGGTCTGGAGCTGCAAGTGATCGCGGCAGTGGTGATCGGCGGCACGAGCCTGATGGGCGGACGCGGCTCGGTGATCAGCACGTTCTTCGGTGTGTTGATTATTTCGGTGCTGGCGGCTGGCCTTGCGCAGATTGGTGCCACGGAACCCACCAAGCGCATCATCACCGGTGCCGTGATCGTGATTGCCGTGGTCCTCGATACCTACCGCAGCCAACGCGCAAGTCGGCGAGGCTGAACCATGGCGACGATTAAGGATGTGGCAGCGCTTGCAGGTATTTCCTACACCACCGTGTCTCATGTAGTGAACAAGACGCGCCCAGTCAGCGAGCCGGTACGCCTCAAGGTGGAAGCCGCGATCAAGCAACTGGACTATGTGCCCAGCGCCGTGGCGCGTTCGCTCAAGGCCAAGACCACCGCCACCATCGGCCTGTTGGTGCCGAACAGCCTCAACCCGTATTTCGCCGAGCTGGCCCGGGGTATCGAGGACTATTGCGAGCGCAACGGCTATTGCGTGATCCTCTGCAACTCCGACGACAACGCGGAAAAACAACGCAGTTACTTGCGGGTGTTGCTGGAGAAGCGCGTCGACGGTTTGATCGTGACCTCGGTGGGCGGCGACGACAGCGGCCTTGCCGCAGGCTTGAGCGCGGTGCGCACGCCTATGGTGATCGTCGACCGGGCGCTGGACGGTATTGATGTCGACCAGGTGCGCATTGATCATGAGCAGGGCGCTTACTTGGCGACCCGACATCTGCTTGAGCTGGGCCATCGGGACATCGCCTGCATCGGCGGTCCCGGCCATACCCGCGTGGCGCAAATGCGTCTGGCTGGGTATCACCGCGCTTTGCGCGAGGCGGGCGTCGATGTGGCAGCCAATCGCACCCAGGAAAGTGACTTCACCAGCATCGGCGGTTATGCCGCGGCGGTGAAGTTGCTGTCGGAAAACCCGCCGAGCGCGATTTTCGCCAGCAACGACATGATCGGTTTCGGCGTATTGCGTGCAGCGGCCGAGCGCAACATCCGCGTGCCGAGTGAATTGTCGGTGATCGGCTTCGATGACATTCAAATGGGCCGTTACGTGTACCCCGCGCTGACCACGGTCGGGCAGTCGATCGTGCAATTGGGCGAGACGGCGGCCGAGTTGTTACTGCGACGGATTGCGACCCCCCAACTGCCGATCGATCAACGCATCGTGACGCCAAGTATTGTCTTGCGTGAGTCGACGGCGCCACTCGCTGGTGTGTTCGCCCAATACCGCTGAACCGAATTGATGAGTACTGATGTATGCCCGCAAAAGTAGTGGTAGTAGGCAGCTTGAATATGGACCTGGTGACCCGTGCCAGTCGGCTGCCCCGCGCCGGTGAAACCCTGATAGGCCAGTCGTTCTCCACCGTCCCCGGTGGCAAGGGCGCCAACCAGGCCGTCGCGTCGGCGCGGCTGGGGGCCGAGGTTGCGATGATCGGTTGCGTCGGCACTGACGCCTACGGCGGCCAATTGCGCGATGCGTTGCTGGTGGAAGGCATCGATTGCCAGGCTGTGAGCTGCGTCGACGGTTCCAGCGGTGTGGCGTTGATTGTGGTGGATGACAGTAGCCAGAATGCGATCGTGATCGTTGCCGGCAGTAACGGCGAGCTGATGCCCGCTTCGTTGCAGGCGGCCGATGCGGTGTTGCAGGCCGCCGACGTAATCGTCTGTCAGCTTGAAGTGCCGCTGGAGACCGTCGGTTATGCGCTCAAGCGCGGGCGTGAACTGGGTAAGACGGTGATCCTCAATCCGGCCCCGGCCAGCGGTCCTTTACCGGCGCAGTGGTACGCCTCGATCGATTATCTGATCCCCAATGAAAGCGAAGCCACCGCCCTGAGTGGCGTGACGGTGGACTCCCTGGACAGCGCCAAGCTCGCCGCGATGCAGTTGATCAAGGCTGGCGCCGGTAAAGTCATCATCACCCTCGGTGCTCAGGGCGCACTGTTCAGCGACGGTAAGCGTTTTGAGCATCTGGCGGCGCCAAAGGTCAAGGCGGTGGATACCACGGCTGCCGGTGACACGTTTGTCGGCGGCTTTGCCGCAGCGCTGGCCGATGGCAAAAGCGAAGCCGAGGCTATTCGTTTTGGCCAGGTGGCGGCCGCGCTGTCAGTCACCCGCGCGGGTGCGCAACCCTCCATTCCTACGCTGCACGACGTTCAAGGTTTTGTGTCCTCATGAAAAAGACACCGCTGCTCAATATTGCCCTGTCACGCCTGATCGCCTCCCTTGGTCATGGCGACATCCTGGTTATCGGTGATGCGGGCCTGCCCGTGCCGCCGGGTGTCGAGTTGATCGACCTGGCACTGACCCAGGGCATTCCCGACTTCATCAGCACCTTGCGCGTTGTGCTCAGTGAAATGCAGGTGGAAAACCATGTGCTGGCAGAAGAAATCCTGCTCAAGCAACCGCCGGCACTCAGTGCGCTCAACGCCCTGACCGACCAGGCGGCGCTCGGCGAGCGGCGTCTGGTCAGCCATGAAGCCTTCAAACAATTGAGTCGCGGTGCGCGTGCCATTGTCCGCACGGGCGAGTGCCAGCCTTATTGCAATATCGCGCTGGTGTCCGGCGTAACGTTCTAGAGTTCCCCAACGACAAGGAGTGTTTTATGCAACGGCGTCTTCCAACCCTGAAAAATCTGTTCCGGAGTGTTCTGCTTTTGTCCGCACTCACCGCAGCGAGCGCCCAAGCGGCGGAAAAAATCGACCTGATCATCGACACCGACCCAGGTGCCGACGATGTAGTGGCCTTGCTGTTTGCGATGGCTTCCCCTGAGGAGTTGAACATTCGGGCGCTGACCACCGTCGCCGGCAATGTGCGCCTGGACAAGACTTCGCGTAACGCGCGCCTGGCCCGTGAGTGGGCAGGGCGTGAGGAGATCCCCGTGTACGCGGGCGCGCCGAAGCCGCTGCTGCGCACGCCGATCTACGCCGAAAATATCCACGGCAAGGAGGGCATCTCCGGTGTCGCCGTACACGAGCCGAAAAAAGGCCTGGCCGAAGGCAATGCCGTTGATTACCTGATCAAGACCCTGAACACCGCCAAGCCCCACAGCATCACCATCGCCATGCTTGGCCCGCAGACCAACCTAGCGCTGGCGCTGACCCAGGCGCCTGAAATCACCCAAGGTATCAAGGAAGTGGTGGTGATGGGCGGTGCGCACTTCAATGGCGGCAATATCACACCGGTGGCCGAGTTCAACCTGTTCGCCGACCCGGTCGCAGCCGAAATTGTGCTCAAGAGCGGCGTCAAGCTGACCTATCTGCCGTTGGACGTGACCCACAAGGTGCTGACCAGTGAGGCGCGCCTGAAGAAAATCGCCGACATCAAGAACAATGCGAGCAAAGTCGTCGGCGATATTCTCAATGAATACGTAAAGGGCGATATGGAGCACTACGGCATTCCTGGCGGCCCGGTGCACGACGCTACGGTCATCGCGTACCTGCTCAAACCGTCGTTGTTCAGTGGGCGTCAGGCCAATATGGTGGTGGACAGCCGCGAAGGACCGACCTTTGGCCAGACCATCGTCGATTGGTATGACGGCCTGAAGCAGGAAAAGAATGTGTTCTGGGTTGAGAATGGCGACGCCCAGGGCTTTTTCGATCTGCTGACCGAGCGCCTGGCGCGCCTGAAGTAAGGTGATTGCCGGTCGGCGCTCGCCGGCCGGTTCTTATTCGCGCCCGGGGTTGTGTGCGCCCATGTGATTGGCCGGGTATTTCTCGAAAACCTGGCCAATGAACGCTTGTGCGGCCTGGGTGCCCAACTCCTTGACCAGCAGGTCGATACCGATGATCGCCAATTCTTCCGGGCTTCCGGGGCTGTAGGAGCTCTGCCCTTGGGGCCACTTGGCTTTGATGTCGGCTTGGAGCGTTACGGTGGTCATGGGGGACTCGCGAGCAGGAAGTACGGGGTAATGCGCTAAAACGCGGTGCTTACTCCGGCAGTTAAGCATTTTGTACGGCATTTGGCACTGCTACTTATGCATGAGGTACTTCGGAATGGGGCCGGCCGTGTGCGACACTGTCAGCCTGTTTTAATTGCCGGGGAACGCCGCGTGCAGATCGACTTGAACAACCCCGAGAACCTGACACTGAGCGCCGTGCGCCAACTGCTCGCCAGTGCCAGCGACGATGAACACACCCAATTGCGAGTCACCAGGGCCGGTATTGCCTACATCTCCTCCGGCCAGGCCGTCGGGGGAGTCGATATCGATGGGTTGCTGTTTCGCCTGGAAACCTGGGCCAAGGGCTCCGGTTACGTCGGAAATGTGGCCGCCAGCGATGAGGTCTGGGTCACGCAGATTTTCAATGCGTTGAAACAGAATTGGCCAAAACCGCCGTTTGACTACATCGATATCTACTGAATTCGTTCATATCTGGTGACGATTGACCGGGCGAATGCTTGTCCTGAGTCAGGCAGACTTGCCAGCGGGCGATTTACGTCTTGAAACCAATCCGCCTGACTGCTGTCGCACGATCTCTGTCCATTTTTTATCATAGGAGGCTTCATGCCTTGGAAGCTCGCATCATTCGGTACTTTGTTGGCGGCACTCGCGTTGGCGGGTTGCAGCACCCCGGGTACCTCTGAGCCAGCCAAAGACGCCGCCGTGACCGATGCCGGTCATAGCCGCTGTGAGGCGAAGGCCGCCGAGTTCACGATCGGCCAGAAAGCCTCGCCCCAGTTGCTGGAGCAGGCGCGTACCCGTGCCGGTGCGCAGAACGCCCGAATTCTCAAGCCTAACGATATGATCACCCTGGAATACCGTTCCGACCGCCTGAACCTGAACACCGACGACAATCTGGTGATCACCCGGGTCAATTGCGGCTGATAGCCACAGGCTTTTGCAGCGCCCATAAAAAACCCCGTCACATGGACGGGGTTTTTTTAGCTCAGCGGAGAATTACTCGCCGCGAACCTGTGCAGCTTGCATACCCTTTTGGCCTTTCTCAGCCACGAAGGAAACGGTTTGGCCTTCTTTCAGGCTTTTGAAACCGTCGCTTTCGATAGCTTTGAAGTGTACGAACAGGTCGTCACCGCCACCTTGAGGAGTGATGAAGCCGAAGCCTTTTTCATCGTTGAACCATTTAACGGTGCCGGTTTGGCGATTAGACATGGTGTATCTCCAAGAAACATATATTTTCAGTAGTGCTGTGCTGCTCAGGCCAACTGGGCACACTGGGCTATCATAGTCGAAATGTTCGGCTTGGGAGCCCCCCCAAGGCACTGTTTGCTAATCAATAGCCTTGGGTTTAGTCCTTCGGTGGGCTGAAAGCCCCGATCTACGGGGCTTCTGCACGAAATATCAACTGGTAAAAAAAGCCGTAAAAGCTGCGTAATTTGTGCGAAATGGCAGTTTTAAGAGGGTTTTTACTGAAAAACTGCCATCCGAATCGCGGTGATTCTTAGTTTTTCTTCACGACTTTGCAGGACGAAATCGCCGCAACCGCTTTGTTTTTTAGCGCCTGGCTCGCGTTCTGGTTCGTCATGAGTTCCTTGATTTCCGCGGTGCTCAATTCGGCATTGATCTTGTCGGCGCCGCATTCGCAGTGTGCTTTGGCGGTTTTGATGTCCACGTTCTGGCTGGCGGCTGAGCTGCAGTCTTTAACGAACGCGTCCCTGGCGCCCGCAGGCCAGTTCGAAGGGGCTGCTGCGTGTGCGCCAAGGGAGATAAGGGTAAGGGATGCTGCAAGCGCAAAAGTTGAGGAAAAACGCATCATTAAATGCTCCAAAGTCGTGAGGACGAACGGCGATTCTCGATGGATTTGAGGGGCGGCGTACAGCTCAAGTTCACTTTTTCCCCTATAAAGGCGGGAATTTGTTATTACCTGCGGCGCTGCGGACGCGATGACCGTTCATCTGTGCTAGCATCTTGCGCTTGGCTATTTCCGGGCGCGCCAAATGCCGCCTTGCCATGTTCCTTTTTTTTCCACTCCAGTCACTCTGGTTCGATCATCGGTTGGCCGAAAGGCTCCTGCCGCTGTAAGGCAGGCGTTCATCACTGAACGGCCTGGTATTGGATCTTGTACTGGCTCATCCCAACCCACGTGACCTTTGGTAGGGGTCACCACTAGGAGAGGAGGCGCCATGCCAACTATTACTCTTCCCGACGGCAGTCAACGTTCATTCGATCATTCGGTTTCCGTAGCCGAGGTCGCCGCATCCATTGGTGCCGGCTTGGCCAAAGCTACCGTGGCCGGCAAGGTCGACGGCAAGCTGGTCGACGCCAGCGACCTGATCACCACTGATGCCAGCCTGCAAATCATCACGCCCAAGGATCAAGAGGGGCTGGAGATCATTCGCCACTCTTGCGCGCACCTGATTGGCCACGCGGTCAAGCAGCTGTACCCGACGGCGAAAATGGTGATCGGTCCGGTCATTGACGAAGGCTTCTATTACGACATCGCCTACGAGCGTCCTTTTACTCCGGACGACTTGGCTGCGATCGAACAGCGCATGCACGCGCTGATCGAAAAAGATTACGACGTGATCAAGAAAGTCACGCCGCGCGCCGAAGTGATCGACGTGTTCACCGCCCGTGGCGAAGACTACAAGCTGCGCCTGGTGGAAGACATGCCGGACGAGCAGGCCATGGGCCTGTACTACCACGAAGAATACGTCGACATGTGCCGTGGCCCGCACGTGCCGAACACGCGCTTCCTCAAGTCGTTCAAGTTGACCAAGCTGTCCGGCGCCTACTGGCGCGGCGACGCGAAGAACGAGCAGTTGCAGCGCATCTACGGCACGGCCTGGGCTGACAAGAAGCAGTTGGCCGCCTACGTCCAGCGCATCGAAGAAGCCGAGAAGCGCGACCATCGCAAGATCGGTAAGCGCCTGAACCTGTTCCACCTTCAGGAAGAAGCGCCGGGCATGGTGTTCTGGCACCCGAACGGCTGGACCCTGTACCAAGTGCTTGAGCAGTACATGCGCAAGGTTCAGCGCGAAAACGGCTACCTGGAGATCAAGACTCCCCAGGTCGTTGACCGCAGCCTGTGGGAGAAATCCGGGCACTGGGCCAACTACGCCGACAACATGTTCACTACCCAGTCGGAAAACCGCGACTACGCCATCAAGCCGATGAACTGCCCATGCCACGTGCAGGTGTTCAACCAGGGCTTGAAGAGCTACCGCGAGTTGCCGATGCGCCTGGCCGAGTTCGGTGCCTGCCACCGTAACGAGCCGTCGGGTGCGCTGCACGGCATCATGCGCGTGCGCGGCTTCACTCAGGACGACGCCCACATCTTCTGCACCGAAGAGCAGATGCAGGCCGAATCCGCTGCGTTCATCAAGCTGACCATGGACGTTTATCGCGACTTCGGCTTTACCGAAGTCGAAATGAAGCTGTCCACTCGTCCGGAAAAACGCGTCGGTTCCGATGAACTGTGGGATCGCGCCGAAGCGGCACTGGCCGCTGCGCTAGACAGCGCGGGCCTTGCGTATGATCTGCAGCCGGGTGAGGGCGCCTTCTACGGCCCGAAAATCGAGTTCTCGTTGAAAGATTGTCTTGGTCGTGTCTGGCAATGTGGTACTTTGCAGCTCGATTTTAACCTGCCGATCCGTCTGGGAGCCGAATACGTCTCCGAAGACAACAGCCGTAAACACCCGGTTATGTTGCACCGGGCGATCCTCGGCTCGTTCGAACGGTTCGTCGGTATCCTGATCGAGCACTACGAGGGCGCATTCCCCGCGTGGTTGGCTCCGACCCAGGCAGTGATCATGAATATCACTGATAAACAGGCCGATTTTGCTGCTGAAGTTGAAAAAACTCTCAACGAAAGCGGATTTCGTGCCAAGTCCGACTTGAGAAATGAAAAGATCGGCTTTAAAATCCGCGAGCATACTTTGCTCAAGGTTCCCTATCTTTTGGTTATCGGAGATCGGGAAGTCGAGATGCAGACTGTCGCTGTGCGTACTCGTGAAGGTGCTGACCTGGGCTCGATGCCCGTCGCCCAGTTCGCTGAGTTCCTCGCGCAAGCGGTTTCCCGGCGTGGTCGCCCAGATTCGGAGTAATTATTATTAAGCGTGAAATGAGACAAGATAAACGAGCTGCACCGAAAGCCCCGATCAACGAGAATATCTCGGCACGCGAGGTTCGGTTAATTGGGGCTGAGGGTGAGCAGCTTGGGATTGTGTCAATTGAAGACGCGCTTCTTAAGGCTGAAGAAGCCAAGCTCGATTTGGTGGAGATTTCCGCCGATGCTGTACCGCCTGTCTGCAAGCTGATGGACTACGGCAAATCGATCTTCGAGAAGAAGAAGCAGATTGCCGCTGCCAAGAAAAACCAGAAGCAGATCCAGGTTAAAGAAATCAAGTTTCGTCCAGGGACGGAGGAAGGGGATTACCAGGTAAAACTGCGCAACCTGGTACGTTTCCTGAGTGATGGGGACAGGGCCAAGGTATCCTTGCGATTCCGCGGCCGTGAGATGGCCCACCAGGAGCTGGGGATGGAACTCCTCAAGCGGGTTGAAGCTGACCTGCTCGAGTACGGTTCGGTCGAACAGCATCCTAAGATGGAAGGACGCCAACTGATCATGGTCATCGCCCCGAAAAAGAAGAAGTAATCAATAGGGCACGGCAGGCCTTCTGATTATGTTTATCAACTGAATGCGGAGTATCCGAACATGCCAAAGATGAAGACTAAAAGTGGTGCTGCTAAGCGGTTTCTGAAAACTGCTAACGGTATCAAGCACAAGCACGCTTTCAAGAGCCACATCCTGACCAAAATGTCGACCAAGCGTAAGCGTCAACTGCGCGGTAGCAGCTTGCTGCATCCGTCTGACGTGGCAAAAGTCGAGCGCATGCTGCGCCTTCGTTAATTTTTGGATCAAGAATAGAGGAAGTAACTCATGGCTCGTGTTAAGCGTGGCGTCATGGCCCGTAAGCGTCACAAAAAAATTCTGAAACTTGCTAAAGGCTACTACGGCGCGCGTTCACGCGTATTCCGTGTTGCCAAACAAGCGGTAATCAAGGCAGGCCAATACGCCTACCGTGACCGCCGTCAGAAAAAACGTCAGTTCCGCGCTCTGTGGATCGCTCGTATCAACGCTGGTGCTCGTGTTAACGGTCTGTCCTACAGCCGTTTCATCGCTAGCCTGAAAAAAGCGTCCATTGAGATCGACCGTAAGGTTCTGGCTGATCTGGCAGTGAACGAAAAAGCGGCGTTTGCTGCGATTGTCGAGAAAGCTAAAGCCACCTTGGCTTAAGTACCCCCGACAGTCACCCTGGGCTACTCCTGTGGCCCAAGGTGTTAAACGTCATAAATAGGGGAAGAGCCTTCAAGCTCTTCCCCTATTTTGTATCTGGAGTCTGTACATGGAAAACCTGGACGCGCTCGTCGCTCAAGCTCTTGAGGCTGTGCAAAGCGCTGAAGATATCAATGCCCTGGAGCAAATCCGGGTTCACTACCTTGGCAAAAAGGGTGAATTGACTCAGGTGATGAAGACCCTGGGGAATTTGCCGGCTGAAGAGCGTCCGCAAGTCGGTGCGCTGATCAACGTCGCCAAGGAGCGTGTCACAGAGGTTCTCAATGCGCGAAAGGCGTCGCTCGAGGAGGCCGAACTTGCGGCCAAGCTCGCCGCCGAGTCCATTGACGTGACCTTGCCTGGCCGTGGTCAGGCCTCGGGCGGTCTGCATCCGATCACCCGGACTCTGGAGCGTATCGAGCAGTTCTTCACCCATATCGGCTACGGCATCGCCGAAGGCCCTGAGGTCGAAGACGACTATCACAACTTCGAGGCGCTCAACATCCCAGGCCATCACCCGGCCCGGTCGATGCACGACACCTTCTATTTCAACGCAAACATGCTGTTGCGCACCCATACCTCGCCGGTACAGGTCCGCACCATGGAAGCGAACAAGCCGCCGATCCGCATTGTCTGCCCAGGCCGTGTGTACCGCAGCGACTCCGATATTACCCACTCGCCGATGTTCCATCAGGTCGAAGGCCTGCTGGTCGATCGCGATATCAATTTCGCCGACCTCAAAGGCACCATCGAAGAGTTCCTGCGGGTGTTCTTCGAGAAAGAGCTGGCAGTGCGTTTCCGTCCATCGTTCTTCCCGTTCACCGAGCCTTCCGCCGAAGTCGACATGGAATGCGTGATGTGCAGCGGTAAAGGCTGCCGCGTCTGCAAGCAGACCGGCTGGCTGGAAGTAATGGGCTGCGGCATGGTTCACCCCAACGTGCTGCGCATGTCCGGGATCGACCCGGAAGAGTTCTCGGGCTTTGCCTTCGGCATGGGCGTTGAGCGTCTGGCCATGCTGCGTTACGGCGTGAACGACTTGCGTCTGTTCTTCGACAACGACTTGCGGTTCCTCGCGCAATTTCGCTAGTCGTAACGAATCTTTAGGAGAGCAGGATGAAATTCAGTGAACAATGGCTGCGTGGCTGGGTAAGCCCGCAGGTAAGCCGCGACGAGCTGGTTGCTCGTCTGTCGATGGCCGGTCTTGAGGTCGATAGCGTTACTCCGGCCGCCGGCGTATTCAGCGGTGTGGTTGTGGGCGAGGTGCTGAGCACCGAGCAGCACCCCGATGCCGACAAATTGCGTGTGTGTCAGGTCAGCAATGGCGCGGAGACGTTCCAGGTCGTGTGCGGTGCGCCCAATGTGCGCCCGGGCTTGAAGATCCCGTTCGCCATGATCGGTGCCGAACTGCCGGGCGACTTCAAAATCAAGAAAGCCAAGCTGCGTGGCGTTGAGTCCAACGGCATGCTGTGCTCCCAGGTTGAGCTGCAGGTGGGCGAGGGCAATGATGGCCTGATGGAACTGCCGGCCGACGCGCCCGTGGGCCAGGACATCCGTGTCTACCTGGAACTGGAAGACGCCAGCATCGAGGTCGACCTGACCCCGAACCGCGGCGACTGCCTGTCCCTGGCGGGCCTGGCTCGTGAAGTCGGCGCGCTGTACAACGCTCCCGTCACCCGGCCGGTGGTTGCCGCAGTCGCTGCGGTGCATGATGAAGTGCGCCCGATCGAAGTGCTGGTACCCAACGCTTGCCCGCGTTACCTGGGGCGTGTGATCCGTAACGTCGACCTGTCCAAGCCAACGCCGCTGTGGATGGTTGAGCGCCTGCGTCGCGCCGACGTGCGCAGCATCGACGCTGCCGTTGATATCACCAACTATGTGATGATTGAACTCGGCCAGCCGTTGCACGCTTTCGATCTCGCCGAAATCAATGGCGGCATCCGTGTGCGTATGGCGGAAGAAGGCGAGAAGCTGGTTCTGCTCGACGGTCAGGAAGTCAGCCTGCGTGCCGACACCTTGGTGATTGCTGACCATTCCCGCGCCCTGGCAATTGCCGGTGTGATGGGTGGCGAACACAGCGGTGTGTCCGCAACCACGCGTGACATCTTCCTTGAGAGCGCATTCTTCGACCAGATCGCCATCGCTGGCAAGGCTCGCTCCTACGGCCTGCACACCGATGCGTCGCACCGCTACGAGCGTGGCGTTGACTGGAAACTGGCGCGTGAAGCCATGGAGCGCGCCACTGGCCTGCTGCTGGAAATCACCGGTGGCGAGGCGGGCCCGATCACTGAAACCGTCAGCGAACAATACCTGCCGTCGATTGCACCGATCACCCTGCGCGCTAAAAGCGTTGAGCAGATGCTCGGCCTGGTGATCGAGCCGGCTGAAATCGAGCGTCTGCTTTCGGCCCTCGGCCTGGGTATTGCTGCGGGTGACGCCGGGCAGTGGCGCGTTGAAGTGCCAAGCCATCGCTTCGATATCAGCCTCGAAGTCGACCTGATCGAAGAGCTGGCCCGTCTCTACGGCTACAACCGTCTGCCGGTTCGCTACCCGCAAGCGCGCCTGGCGCCGCAACCCAAGGCTGAAGCGCGCGCGCACCTGCCTGAACTGCGTCGTCTGCTGGTTGCCCGTGGCTATCAGGAAGCGGTGACCTACAGCTTCATCGATCCGAAGCAGTTCGAACTGTTCAACCCAGGCGTCGAGCCGCTGTTGTTGGCCAACCCGATCTCCAACGATATGGCCGCCATGCGTTCGTCGTTGTGGCCAGGCTTGGTGAAAGCGCTTTCCCACAACCTGAACCGCCAGCAAGACCGCGTGCGCATGTTCGAAAGCGGCCTGCGTTTCGTCGGCCAACTGGATGGCTTGAAGCAAGAGCCGATGCTCGCCGGTGTTGTTTGCGGCAGCCGCTTGCCGGAAGGTTGGGCCCAAGGCCGCGATGCGGTGGACTTCTTCGACGTTAAAGCTGACGTGGAAGCCGTATTGGGTTTTGCCGGAGCACTGAACGACTTCACGTTCGTGCCGGGCAGCCACCCGGCGCTGCACCCGGGCCAGACGGCGCGTATCGAGCGCGAAGGTCGCTTGGTGGGTTTCGTCGGCGCGCTTCACCCGGAACTGTCGAAAACCCTCGGTCTCGACCGTCCGGTCTTCGTTTTCGAACTGGTTCTGGCCGAAGTCGCTTCGGGCAAGATGCCGAAATTCAGCGAGCTGTCGCGCTTCCCGGAAGTACGTCGCGACCTGGCGTTGATTGCTGATCGCGAAGTGTCCGCCACGGCTGTTCTGGATGTAATCCGTGAAAATGCAGGCGAATGGCTGACGGACCTCAGGCTATTTGACGTCTATCAGGGTAAAGGCATTGATCCGCATAGAAAAAGCCTTGCAGTTGGCTTGACCTGGCAGCATCCATCGCGCACTCTTAATGACGATGAGGTGAATGCCACGACACAAAATATCCTCACATCGCTTGAACAAAGGTTAAACGCCACGTTAAGGAAGTGACGTATGGGGGCTTTGACGAAAGCTGAGATGGCGGAACGTCTGTACGAAGAGTTGGGTCTGAACAAGCGCGAGGCCAAGGAATTGGTCGAGCTGTTTTTTGAAGAAATCAGACACGCTCTGGAAGACAACGAACAGGTTAAATTGTCCGGTTTCGGTAATTTTGACCTGCGGGACAAACGCCAGCGGCCTGGCCGCAATCCAAAAACGGGAGAAGAAATCCCGATCACGGCTCGCCGTGTGGTCACCTTTCGTCCAGGGCAGAAGTTGAAGGCCCGAGTTGAGGCTTATGCTGGAACCAAGTCATAACGACGAGTTACCCGTCATCCCAGGCAAACGCTACTTCACCATCGGTGAAGTCAGCGAGCTCTGTGCGGTAAAGCCGCACGTGCTGCGCTATTGGGAGCAGGAGTTTCCTCAACTCAACCCCGTCAAACGCACCGGGAACCGTCGGTATTATCAGCGCCAGGATGTGCTGATGATCCGACAGATCCGTGCATTGCTATACGACCAGGGGTTCACCATCAGCGGCGCGCGCCAGCGCATGTCCGGTGATGAAGCCAAAGACGACACCACCCAATACAAGCAGTTGATCCGCCAAATGATCTCCGAACTCGAAGATGTGCTGGTGGTTCTGAAGAAATAATTCAGGCTTTTAAAATACTTCCACATTTCAAAAGCTTGCGGTATATTCCTGATCGCTTCATTGCGAAGCGAACCCAGTAACACGCCTAGTCGGGGCGTAGCGCAGTCCGGTAGCGCACTAGCATGGGGTGCTAGGGGTCGAGTGTTCGAATCACTCCGTCCCGACCATATTTTTCAATGACTTAGCCCAATCTGAAAAGGTTGGGCTTTTTCATGCCTGAAAAATACTCCCACATTTACTCCCACGAATATCTTGGATCTTAATAGCTTTACCATTTGAGAGGCTTGGTTGTGTTCGAGTCTCGTCCGCTGCGCCATATTTGCTTCCACTAAGGCCCACTGAACGCCTGGAAGCTACGGAAATAGCGGCCTTGAGCCGCTTTTTTCGTTTTCTGAATTCCACTGGAATCCATCTCCAGCCACGGTTTTTAAGTACACATTTAAGTACACCGCTGGCACAGCCTTTTACGATTCCTTGCGCATCAATTTTCGTATTGGTGCGTCTACCGCTGGGTTGTATTCCCCTCCTTGATCCAAAAGGAGGTGTCTGATGGCTCTGACAGATACAGCGATCAAGCAAGCCAAGCCCGCCAGCAAGCCTTATACGTTAACTGATGGGGATGGCTTATCTCTGCAAGTGCCTACGACGGGTTCGAAACGCTGGCATTTCCGTTTCTATTGGCATGACAAGCAATTGCGTATTTCCCTTGGTATCTATCCCGACGTCAGTCTCAAGGAGGCTCGCCAGCGGAGAGAGGCTGCACGTGCGCTGGTGGCTAACAATATCGATCCCCGCTCACATCGTCGCGCCGAGCGCCAAAAAGCCGCTCACGCCGCCAACAACACGTTTGAAGCGGTTGTTGGTCGCTGGCATGAGTTCCGAAGTAAAAAGCTGACGAAAAGTAAGAAGGGCAGTGCAGGGCAAGCGAGCAAATACCTGAAGAAGGACATGCTGCCGTGTTTGGGCGATCTTCCGATCTCAGATATTTCTCGTGGTGACGTGCTGGAGCTCATTAGGCGAATTGAGCGCAGAGGGGCGCTTGTCTCTGCTCGAAAGGTGCGCACTTGGCTCAACCAGATCTTTCGGTTTGCCATGGCGGAAGGGCTCGTTGATGTGAACCCAGCAGCAGATCTTGATATCGTAGCCGAGACGCCGCGGCCAGTTCGCCATAATCCCTTCCTCCAGGTAAATGAACTTCCAGGACTGCTCAGGACCGTCACCCAATATGGGGGTGCAGAAACGGCTTGGTATTCGTCTATTGCTGCTGACAGGGGTTCGTACAGGAGAGCTGCGGGCGGCTACGCCAGGCCAATTCGACTTCGACAGGGGGGTCTGGCTGGTGCCGCCGGAGGGTGTGAAGCAACTCCGGAGTCGTGTTCGAACACAGGGGAATGAGATCCCACCTTATGTGATTCCACTGTCTGTCCAAGCAATTGCAATTGTGCAGCGGCTAATGCAGTTAAGGGCGCGCGCTGCGCGGTACCTGCTGGTTCACCGATACGAACCGCAGGAAATGATCAGTGAAAATACCCTTAACACCGCAATCAGCCGGATGGGTTACAAAGGAAGGCTCACCGGTCATGGCATCAGGGCAACCATCTCGACGGCGCTCAACGAGGTTGGTTTTGTAGAAGAGTGGATTGAGGCGCAGCTTTCACACGCTGATACCAACCAAATTCGGGCTGCATACAATCATGCAGAATACGTCGAACCGAGACGCAGGATGATGCAATATTGGGCGGATTTGCTAGATGCGCTAGAGATTGGCATTACGCCGCCTGCGCCTGAAACCTATATGGCGAAAATTGGGCAACCTTCAACAGATTTTCTGAGCCCGCAGCGCGAGTTTGCTAGTTAATCGCATGCAGTCCTAGGAGGCGAGTGTTCAAATAACTCCGTCCCGACCATATCTTTCAATGGTTGGCCTAAACTGAAAAAAGTTTGGGTTTTCATGCATGCAAAAAAATATTCCCAAATCTATTCCCACGAATCTCATAGATCTAAATAGCTTTGCTATTCAAGCGCGTGGCCGTGTCCTGCCCGCGAAGGGCTCACGCAATAAAAGGAGCGAGATTCGTGCTAGGTATCGGCTGGGCACAACGCAAATCGATGCGTCGATACGCAAATGGCATTGTGCGTGTGAGTGAAGCGCGTTCATTGTAAGAGATAATATAAGAAACGCGTACATGCAATCTCTTGATAGCCGGTATCGTCTGTCCGATTATCAATGACGCCTGCCAACGTTTAGGCAGTGAGGATATTCGAGGACGTATTTTGGAGCCACATCAATATCTCGCAGAAAAGATTTTGGACGGGTCTCAACTCCAGGATGAGCTGCCTCAGGAGTGGCCAGAACACCTTGACGCGGAGGCGACGGTCCAACCAGTGAACCGTTTATTTCCTAGGGGAGAGTTTGTGCTCGACTTTACCGCGATGCCGGCAGCTTCCTTCGAGCAATTCTGCTGGTGGTTGCTGAGCAAGGAGCAAACACTTCGGGGCTGCCAACGAGTTGGTCGAAATGGCTCCAAGCAAGACGGAATCGATCTCTTTGCCTATGACGAGCGATTTGCTAATAAACTGAATATCTACGAATGCAAAGCTTGGAAGAAATTCGACGCCACTCGCCTCACTGAGGCAATCGACAGTTTTCTTCAGCGCGGCTGGAGCGGCGCGGCATCGTCATTCACACTTATCTTGGCGCAGCCTGACCTTGGTAATTTGGCGGGTAGATGGCATGTCGAAAGGCAACGTTTGAGGGCGGCTGGAATCGAGGGGGAGTTATGGACGGCTCTCCATTTGACCCAAAAAATCCAGGCCCACCCGGATCTGTTGTCGAAGTTTTTCCCTGGTGCCCAGGCGGAGGCGTTCGGCAATCTGTGGATGGAGCGTACTGGGTTTGTTGATCTTGTTTCCAAGGCTGTGTTCGATCCTCGGAAGCGGGTGGCGCGAAAGGCGAGGGAAGTAATCGAGCAATCTGGCGGGCTGACTGACAACATATTGCGTGATGATGACATCTCGGTAGGCCAGGCAGAGACGCATGACCGAAGCATGTTAGGCCCGTCTTCGCGTGTCATTGATACCTACAGGACAATCAGTCACAACGGCCGGCACTGGTTCTACAAAGGGCCATGGTTCTCGGTAAGTCTGTTTTTGCCTGATTACACCTCTGCCAGCGCGTCCGCTGCCTTTGACTTCCACCAGGATAATCTCAGGGGCGTTACTCTTACCGTGAGTCACGAATGGCTCTTGAAGAGTTTTCTATTTTCATCCGAGGCGCCGCTTTCGAGCGAAGGCCGTTCATTCATTGTAGGAAAGATGCCTGGCGAGACACATCAGTACCTGATTAATCTACCCAATTGCAGGTTGACCCTCGAAGAAAAGGTTGTTCAGGAGCTGGCAGGCGTGGCCGACCTTATGACCAAAGTCATGCGCGATGCCCTGATGGCTTTGGAGGGCACGTGGTCGGCGGTAGATTTCCCATTTCTAGATTGGGGAGGATCGCACAAGGTCGCCATGGCCTCACTTCGTAAGGATGTCTGGAGAGAGATCGGACGATTCACCGAGGAGCACGATTATGCGAGTGGATCGTCGCCATGGCACATCTTCGATGGCCATTCAGAATTTCTCAAACCTTTTCATCAAAAGCCTGTGGGAATTTATGAAGACGGGTATCACGCCTTGATCTACGCGTCGAAAGCAGGAGACTTCTTTTCCGAGGACAGCGTAACTTTGTTGTGGGCCCCGGACACCTTAACGTATCGCTCTCCTTCGCCCAGCGGATGGTGGTCTTGTGAATATGCTTTTCACTGGTTGAATGACACGTTGCTTCCCGAGGTTAAGCGACGGGTTTTCTTGCGAGAATATGGCTCTTGGTGGCTGCGATTTTGGCATGCCAAAGATGCCAAGCGTTTCTTGCACTACCTGGACGAGATATTTGTTGTTCGAGATCTCCGACAGCCAGCTCTTTTGCACGATGGTGGTTGGACCACAGGTATCGTGCAAAGCGTAGAAGCCTTGCGGGCTTTTTTCACATCGGTATCTGTTGACTCAGTGAGGCCGTACATTCGCCGGCAGGAAGTGGAAAACCTTCACAGGGCCGTGGCGCTCATCGCGGGGCACAACCGTGGCTTTCCTGGGTACGTGGCCTCTTCCTTGAGCTTGGACAAGCGTCCATCTAGTCATGCGGAACTCATTGAAATGATCCATCAGCGTATTGAATCGGGCGCGGTAGTTTCCAGCTGCCATGTAGTCGATTACGTGTTTCGGGCAATGCTTGAGTTACTCGGTGATGCTGATGATTTTCTTTGTCTTTCGGATCGCGAAGCAGTCCAACTTTGGATGCTTCCGTTTGCGCGCGTCCGGGACGATGGCTTGCTGGTGCGCCGTCACACGAAGCGCGCATGACTTTACCGAAAGAACATGGTCGGTCTTCGGTGCATATTTTTGATGATGTCCTTATCTGATTGATTCACTGTGGGGCAATTTAGTTATCGCAGAGTCCTCAACTGAGGATGCCATCGGCAAACGCTCAAGTGCGTGGCGCATCCACGCATAGGGCTTCTAGCCATTGGCTTTCGCAGTCTCTACCAGACTATAAAGTTGAGAACTTGCCGTCGCGCCTCTGGGCGTGTCGCTAAACAGCCAGTTCTTTCTTCCGATCATGAAGGGGCGGATCGCGCGCTCAGCGGCGTTGTCGTCGAGCGGTAAGTAGCCTTCCTCGAGTTTGCTCCAGTTGCTAGCGAGGTAACTGATGACTTTGCCCAGGGCGTTCTGAGCAGTGATTTGTGGTTGCGTTTTTTCAATCCAGCTTTTCAACTTTGTAAGTATCGGCAGGCTGTGTTCTTGACGACCGGTTTTACGGTCAGCGTCGCTGCTGGCCTTCGAGTCGCGCTCGATGCCATACAGCTTGTTGATCAGGTTAAGCGCGATGTCGGCACGTCCCGCCTTGCCTTTGGATTACACTTTTGTGCGTCGACAACTTGCGTCGAGCATGCGCCCAGCAGCCTAAACGCTCTATGCCATCCTGTGCGCCCGACACGTTGTAACCGGCGTAATCATCGGCCAACACGTAGCCGCTATCCCGCCGCCCACCCGCATGTGTCTACGCCCACATAGCCAATTTTTTGTGGTACGGATCGTCTGCTCTGTGTGGTGGGACGAGGCCGAAGTAAGCGCCTTCGCTGTTTCGCGTGCTGTCTCTCTCAATGAAAGATTGCGACATTTCAAGAGCGGTTGAGCTATCTCAAGCCAACATTGCAGATCGGGATGCGTATTGAGAAATGGATCTAATTACTTCCCCTTTTCTTGTGGTTTTATGTACAGTGATGGCATTGTGCGCGCAGTAGGTGCGTTTTTCCTTCTTTCTCGCTTAGCACTACATATTGTGCTATATGTTTTTTCTATTGGTATATATTGTGTTTACGGTCTGGTGATGGCATATTTTTCGAAAGCTAACTGATCTTCGCCGCTAGGAACATGAGCTGAAAATTTTTGTTTGGTTTCTATGACCTTGGCAGGTAGTAGGGGTGGTATGTGTCGGTACCTCTTGATGCGATGTATGACCAACAGCTACGTGCCGCGCTTGAGGCATGGCAGCACTCCTCGACCAACCGCGTGGTTCTGGCGACGGAAACCGATGGCTGGAGATTTGCTTTTTTTCGGTTCGAAGCAACCACTGCTGATCCGTTAGAAGCCATTACGGGGGATTTTGGAGTCTTATCCAGAGACTTGGTATTGCAATGGGCAAGCGACAAGAAAATCGTCCCCAAGCTTGAATACGCGATGGTGGACGACGTCCCGCATGTATCTGTTAACACTGAGTTGTTCGCCGCCAAATTGCTCGCTCTCGTGCCCGCTAAGGCAACCAAGAAAGCCATCCAAACATTTCTGAAACAGCGCGATTCTCTGCTCGAAGACATGAAGCGCCCCAACCTGCCGGGTGAAGTCATCAATTGGGTTTACGCAAGGTCGGCCGGGATCTGTGAATTCGAGGGCTGCCCTGCGGAGTTGTTCAGGGACAACCTGGGCAACTATGGGTACTACGGTTACCTCGCCCACATCGTTGCAGCCAAGCCAAAAGGCCCGCGCGGTGATGATCACTTGTCAGCGGAACTGGCGCAGTCACCTTCGAACATCATGCTGTGTTGCGATATCCATCACCGGCTGATCGACAAAGTTGATCCAGATAGCTTTAGCCGGGAACGACTTGAAGCAATGGTCGCCACCAGGGTCAACTGGCGTACCAACCAAGCTGCGACATTGTCTTACCCGATCGTGCATGCCTTGGCATTCATTGGTGACATCGCCGGTCGCACAACAACATTCTCACAGCACGATGCCCGAAAGGCTTTATTGGCGGCCCACCTCACGCCTGTGAACGAGCGAGTGGCCGAATATCTTCTGCGTGATGCCCAAGGTGGGAACGATGTAAATGATCCAGGATATTGGGCTAACTTCTTACGAGTTTTCCGGGCACAAATCCTTCACATCCATACCGCGATCAGGGGCGATGGTGCGTTCGGCGCTCAAGCTCAGGAACTCGCAATCTTCCCGCTGGGCAACATGCCAGCAATGCTGCTGGGCGGGTGGCTGGTCGGTGAAGCGAGACGAGTAGAGCTGTTTAGCTTCAGGCGTAACCCCGGAACTTGGGTGCGTCCTGACGATTCCGAACCGCCTGTGAAATTCGAGTGGACTAAGGCCTCTGATGTGAAAGTTGGCTCGCATGTCTTGATCACGCTGGAGATTACCTCAGAAATAACCGATGTAGCGCTAACGGCGGAAATGCTGAGCATGCCCCGCATTCGGATTTCTCCCAGCACTTACGGTGTTGATGTTGTGGCACCGAAAGAGGCAATGGAGAGATTCAGAAATACTTGCCAAGAGGCATGGGCGTATGCCGTTGATGTGCTCCATGCCTCAGAAATCTCAATTTGTACCATCGCCCCGGCTGCAGCAATTTTTGCTCTCGGAATGAAACTCCAGTCGCGTTTGCACCCGCCAATTCACATGTATCAGATGGCTCCTAAAGCCTTGCCTTTCCACGCCTTCACCTTGGGCAGGCACGCGATTAGCGTGCCGCCGCATGCACCCGGCAGCGTGCTGCAGTTGGATGCCTGCTGATTGCGCGCAACATCTGTTCAACATCTCCTTCATGAGGAATCCCCACATGGACATCGAAGAACGCAGCTTGCTTGTCGCGGTAGAGGCTCTGGAGCTTCCGCCTAGTGCTTATGAGAAAGCGGTACAGCGATACAAATCGCTGGGCGAGTGGTTCAGCCGGCCTGAGTCCTCGGTCGCCGAGAACGACCCTCATATTTTTGTTCAAGGGTCGTTCGCTCTGGGGACGGCCATTCGCCCGTTGCTTGCGGGAGAGAGTTACGACTTGGATCTCTCGTGCAAATTGAGGGAAGGGGTTTACCCGCAGACTCACAGCCAGTCGGATCTAAAGGAGCTGGTGGGGATTGAGTTGGAGGGATACCGCGAGGCCAAGCGAATTCAGGAGGCTCTGGAAGAGAAGAATCGGTGCTGGCGCCTCTACTACCAGGATGGCGTCAGTTTCCACATGGATGTTGTCCCAGGGGTTCCCGTCGAGGAGGGTAGGCGCCAAGAGCTGGCTATCACCATGGAGAGCTTTGGCGTCAAGCAGGTACTGGCTCGGGACGTTTCTAATCTTGCCATCTACATTACTGACAGGCGGCGCCCAGATTATGAGGACGTCAACGCTGGCTGGATGGTTAGCAATCCGGACGGCTATTGCAAATGGTTCGAGTCCAAATCAGAACCAGTGTATGAGAAAGGGCTGGTCACGCTGGAAGCGCAAGTTGATGAGGTCCCATTTTATCAACGAAAGACGAATCTTCAGCGGGCAATACAGTTGCTCAAGCGCCATCGTGATGTGATGTACCGCGACAATCCCGACTCGAAACCAATCTCGATCATCATCACCACGCTGGCGGCGCAAGCCTATCAACCAGGCGGCTCGTTAAAGGATGCTGTGGCGTCATGCCTCGCAGGCCTGAGTGCTTTCGTAGCCAGTAATTCAGACACTGTGCCGAACCCGGTGAACCCTAAGGAAAACTTCGCCGATCGCTGGAAGATGCCTGAGGGGGAGAAAGATCGATTGAAAGAGCACTTCCATTTCTGGGTTGGACGAGCTCTTGAAGATTTCAGGCAAATTAGGGATCTGGATGGGCAGCGTCTGGTGGAGCATATTGAGGACTGCTTCGAAACCCCGACTTCAAGCGCTGCTTTGGGTATTGCTTCGGCACCCGCTCAGGTCGCCGCCCCAGCCATTGTAGTTTCCCAGCCGCCTCGCCCTTGGGGGAGCAACGGTTGATTAAGCATGGTTCGATGATCGAATCATTCTTGGCCGATTACCCGCGTATGAGGTTTCGGCCGACGGTGGACGGAACGATTTCACTTGTTGGCCGATTTCCATTTTCTGCGTCAGCTGCGGGGCTTCCCAATATAACTGACGAGTATCGAATACGGATCGACATCGTTGATCGGTTGGACAAGGCGCTTCCTGTCATCTACGAGACTGGAGGAAGAATTTCATCTTCCAGAGACAATCACGTAAATCCGGATAGCTCATTGTGCTTAGGATCACCGCTTAGCCAACGGCTGCAGCTGCGTGCCACACCGACGCTTACTCGGTTTGTCGAGCTGTGTTTGGTGCCATTTCTGTATGCGCAGTCGTTAAGGGAGAGGGACATTGCTAATTTTCCTTTTGGGGAGCTTGCACATGGTTCCCAGGGGCTGATCGACGACTACAGGATGATATTTGGAGTGAAGGATACTGGCGTCCTCATGGGATTGCTTGATCTGCTTTCAAGGAAGCGCAGAAGGGCTAACAAGCTACCGTGTCCATGTGGGTGTGGCCGTCGATTCGCTTGTTGTAGGCTACACGCAACTGCACATCGAGCGAGGGGATCTCTGTCTCGATGGGATATCAAGCGAGCCTATAAAGAACTTCAGGAACAAATTTAAACCTGATTCAATTTTGAAATATTGGCTCGACTAGGTGCCGTTTTCAGCGCCAACAGTTACTGTCAAAAGCCATGCTCTCAGGGCGGAGCTATGCGTAGATGATTCGCCTTCAACGGTTGAATCCATAGCCAAAAGCGAACGCTCTGCATAAGCAGCATCGCGTACTAAATGCGACCTAACATTTAACTCACCTGAGCCCGGCAATTACGTGTAAGCGTCTGCCAAACACACCTTCAGAATCCCCAGATTAAGGGCGATGGTGTCCACCTAAAAATACGTGGACACCGTCACCCTTAATTCAAGGAACAACATGCGCCAGCGCACCTCTTATCCCAAACCCTTCAAGGCCCAAGTTGTCCAGGAGTGCCTGAACCCTGACGTATCAATTGTCAGCATAGCCCTGCGACACGGCATCAACACCAATCTGGTTCGAGAGTGGATTTCCCTCTATCGCGACCAACAAGCTTCTACCCTACCTGCATTTATACCGTTGAAGCTTGAGGCCGCAGCGATACCGGTTCGACAGGCTGTAGCCCGCATCGATATTTCCTCCGGGCATCAAACACTCACTGTGAACTGGCCAATCTCCGACCCGGACGGCTGCGCACGTTTTATCCGCAGCCTCTCGCAATGATACGCATCGATGCTATCTGGCTCGCCACCGAGCCCATGGACATGCGCGCTGGCACCGAAACTGCGCTGGCCCGCGTGGTGGCGGTGTTCGGTGCGGCGAAGCCGCACTGCGCTTATCTGTTCGCTAACCGCCGAGCCAACCGGATGAAGGTGCTGGTGCACGATGGCGTGGGCATCTGGCTTGCTGCACGCCGGTTAAACCAAGGCAAGTAATGAGATGGTCACCCCACACCCTGCGAGGGCTACGCTTTCGCAGGGTGCTTTTAATTCGGAGACCATCACCATGAGCGATTTGGCACTGGTCGGTATCGACCTCGGCAAACACTCCTTCCATCTGCACGGCCAGGACAAAACCGGTCGAGAGCTGTTTCGCAAGAAGCTTTCCCGACAGCAGATGATGCGGTTCTTCCCCAACCTTTCTGCTTGCACCGTGGTGATGGAAGCCTGCGCTGGTGCGCATTTCGTAGCGCGCGAGCTGACAGCTATGGGCCATCAAGCCAAGCTGATTTCCCCCCAGTTTGTTAAACCTTTCGTGAAGGGCAACAAAAACGATTTCGTCGATGCCGAAGCGATCTGTGAAGCCGCGTCGCGACCATCGATGCGCTTTGTTTCGCCTAAGACCGAGGCCCAGCAGACGCTTTCTGTTTTGCACCGTCTGCGTGAATCGCTGGTGGGTGAGCGCACCAAGGCAGTCAACCAGATGCATGGTTTTCTGCTGGAGTTCGGCGTCAGCCTTCCGCAAGGGTTGGCAATGATGAAGCGCTTGGCCTGCGTTCTGGCGGAGCACGAACTGCCCGTGCGGCTGACGGTGCTGTTACAGCGTCTGCACGATCACTTTGTCTACTTGAATGAACAGATCAAGGCGCTGGATAAAGAGCTGGTTTGCCAGCTTGCCGACGATGATCTGGGCAGGCGTTTGCTGGGCATGCCGTGTGTTGGGCCGATCACCGCCAGCCTGCTGGCTGTGGAAATGGGCGATGGCCAGCAGTACGGATGCAGCCGTGACTTTGCGGCGTCTGTCGGCTTGGTACCCAGGCAGTACAGCACCGGCGGCAAAGCCAATTTGATGGGGATCAGCAAGCGTGGTGACAAGAATCTCAGACGGTTGTTGGTTCAGTGTTCCAGGGTTTACATGCAGCGACTGGAACACCAGAAGGGCCCCTTGGCTGACTGGGTGCGCTCGTTGCTGACGCGACGTCACTCCAATGTGGTGGCCTGCGCGCTTGCCAACAAACTGGCGCGCATCGCCTGGGCAATAGCGGCCAACCATACCGAATATGAAGCAGGAGCAAGCACCATGGCTGCCTGACCCTGCGGTTGTTGCAGTACCACGATTCACCTTTCAGGTTTTGCGATAACTGAACAACAGATGAAATGAACGGCCTACCGGCCAGGCGAAGATCCTGACAGTGAAACCGGCTAGCTAGAAAAGCCGAGCAAGTTTTTAAGGTTCGTCGGGCGCGACTCTCATCGTGGCGCGGGGGCATACCCCAATTAGACGCCGGATAGATTTAAGCAAGCCAACCACTTCACCCGTTAATCAGTATTGCAAAAATGGGGGTGACCATAGATTTCACTGGCCTGGTACTCATCGCGGCCTGGAAGTTGAACTCGATGCTGAACAACTGCAAGCGCTGGTGCTCGGTTTACCCTGGCAGCGTGTCGGTGTGAACGGCGTCATTACAGTGATTTAGTCCTGCCTTTGAGCTGTGGCGGATCAGTTGCTTTGGTAAAATCCACGGCATGACTTCCTCGCCCAATCTCGACCAAATGACACCCGACCAACTGCGCGCACTCGCTGTGCAGTTGCTATCGAAGGTCGACACCATGGGCCGAAAGATCCATCGTGACGAGACGATCATCGAACAGCTCTCTCACGAAATCGCCATCCTCAAACGCCACAAGTTCGCCAAGTGCAGCGAGCAGATCAGCCCGGCTCAAGGCAGCTTGCTGGATGACATGCTCAACACCGACATTGAGGCCATCGAGGCAGAACTGGACGCGCTTCGTCCTGCCACAGCGTCGGACGAAACCCGCCAAAAGCCGAAGCGTGCGCCGCTGCCGCCGCAGTTCCCACGCACCGTCATTCGTCACGAGCCAGAGAACACCCAGTGTGCTTGCGGCTGCCAGCTTCAGCGCATCGGCGAAGACGTCAGCGAGAAGCTGGATTACACACCGGGCGTGTTCACCGTTGAGCAGCATGTACGTGGGAAGTGGGCCTGCCGCCAGTGCGAAACGCTGATCCAGGCACCGGTGCCCGCCCAAGTCGTCGACAAGGGCATCCCTACTGCTGGACTGCTTGCTCATGTAATGGTGGCCAAGTTCTCCGATCATCTGCCGCTGTACCGGCAGGAAAAGATCTTTGGTCGAGCAGGCCTGGCGATCCCGCGTTCAACGCTGGCTCAGTGGGTGGGCCAAACCGGCGTACAACTCCAGCCGTTGGCGGATGCCCTTCGCGAGGCGGTGTTGGCTCAGCGAGTCGTGCATGCCGATGAAACTCCCGTACAGATGTTGGCGCCGGGAGAGAAGAAAACGCACCGCGCCTATGTCTGGGCTTACTGCACAACGCCGTTCTCGGCACTGAAAGCCGTGGTCTACGACTTCAGCCCCAGCCGTGCTGGCGAACATGCACGTAACTTCCTTGGCACGTGGAAAGGCAAGCTGGTCTGCGATGACTTCGCGGGCTACAAGGCCAGCTTCGAGCTGGGCATCACCGAAATTGGCTGCATGGCCCACGCACGCCGTAAGTTCTTCGAACTGCATGTGGTAAACAAAAGCCAACTGGCCGAACAGGCACTGCACTCAATCGGCGGTCTGTACGAGATCGAGCGGCAAGCCAAAGGCATGAACGATGAAGACCGCAGGCAATTACGTCAGAAGATAGCGGAGCCCATCGCAAAGAAACTGCATGAGTGGATGTTGGCTCAGCGCGAACTTGTGCCAGAAGGCTCGGCGACGGCCAAGGCTTTGGACTACAGCCTGAAACGCTGGGTAGCGATGATGCGCTACCTGGATGATGGTGCTGTGCCCATCGACAATAACCCGGTCGAAAACACGATCAGGCCATGGGCGCTTGGGCGCTCCAATTGGTTGTTCGCCGGATCTCTGCGCAGTGGCAAACGAGCGGCAGCGATCATGAGCTTGATCCAGTCGGCACGCATGAACGGGCATGATCCGTATGCCTATCTCAAAGATGTGCTGATGCGGCTACCGACGCAGCGAGCCAATGAGATCGGACAATTGCTGCCGCATCAGTGGGTACCGGTCTGACCTATGTTACGTAAGTCAGGCTACAGCTTACAATTTGGTGTCCGCCACGTCAGATGAAGTACTAGAGTGGCGAACAACGCGAAAGGCAGTCCGATTCCCAGGGATATTTTGTGAGCCAACAGTGCTCCTGCACCACCACCCACAATAAAAGCCAGGATCAGGAAGCAGCTGTCAGCCAGTTCAGTTCCAGGCCGGATAATGAGTTTCAATAGATAATGCATGCTGAACTGTCTATTCCAGAGTTCGGTGGGATACGTTGATCACAGCATCGGGCCAAACCTAATCGCCTGGGGTTGCCGCGAGAACCGCCCTTTCAGCCTCGCTAGGAATCACCCCTGTAGTTTCAGCCAGCAGCACAGCTTGGCCGGTGCTGTTCTTCACGATGACTTCGGCTTCCGCTCGATGTCGGTCATCAATCCGGACAATTGTCCATACGCAGGTCAACTCCTCCCCAACATAGACAGGCCGCTTGAACTTGAAGCTCATTGATGTAGCCAGCCAACCCAAGTGCCCGCCAATCTCGGTGATCAAAGTCGCAGTAAGGAGTCCTTGAGCGATGGTGCCGTCAAAACCTTTAGCAACAGCGTATCCGGCATTGGAGTGGACTGGGTTGTGATCATGCGATAGTGCTTCGAACTGAACGATGTCCGCCTCCGAGAAGGTGCGCTTGATCTCGAATGTGTCGCCCTGTTCAAGCCCTTCAATCGCCCTCTGGCGTATCGCGTTCATTGGACTCTCCTGCCGCATCAAAAAGTGTGCTCAGATCCTGGGAATGATCCTGACTCCACATCCTTAGCAAAGGCTTGAGCAGCGTCATTCAACACCTTTCGCACATCAGCGTATTGCTTGACGAATCGAGGCAACTGACCTTGCCGCAGACCTGCCATGTCCTGCCATACCAGTACTTGAGCGTCACAGCCGTTCCCCGCCCCGATTCCAACGGTGGGAATGCCAACTGCCTCGGTGATTCGGCTTGCAACCTCGCCTGGCACCATCTCAATGAGCAGGCCAAACGCTCCTGCGCGCTCAAAAGCCATCCCTAAATCAATCAACCTTTGCGCGTCTGAGCCCTTGCCCTGGATACGGTAACCGCCCAGTTGATGCTCTGCCTGCGGAGTGAATCCAATATGGGCCATCACTGGAATCCCTGCGGCCACCAGCTTCTCGACCTGGGGGAGCATCTCAATTCCACCTTCGAGCTTAACGGCGTGCGCGCCACCTTCTTTCATAAAGCGCACGGCTGTATGGAAGCATTGCTCAGGTGACCCCTGGTACGAACCAAAAGGCAGATCGGCAATGATCAATGCGCGCTTGGTAGCCCGCGAGACCGCGCTGACCAAGGGCAACATTTCGTCAGCGGTTACTGCCAAGGTCGAGTCATAGCCGAAGACGTTGTTACCGGCTGAATCGCCGACCAGAAGCACAGGAATTCCTGCCTCCTCAAATATGGCTGCGGTGTACATGTCATAAGCGGTCAACATGGCCCATTTTTGGCCCCGCGCTTTCATCTGGTGTAGATGAGGAATTCTTACCCGCCCACGATTTTGGCTAGCGTAGGGGGCGGTGGTCTGTTCAGACATTGGTTTACCTTCCATTAAACGGTCAGCCGGTCAGCCGGTCAGCCGCGAGGACGACAGCGATGAGAATCATTGCGGCCCCTGAGATGCGGCTTACATTGAGCGCGGCCCCAGGTCGAGAAGTCAGTACTGCGCGGGCGCCATATCCCACGGCCAGATAAACGACTCCGCAACTGAAAGCATGGATGAGCCCTAGCGCAATGATCTGGACTGCAACCGGCCAAGCGGCAGACGAATCAGTAAACTGAGGCAGCAAAGCCAGGAACAGCAGCAGCACTTTTGGGTTCAGGCCGCTCACACAAAGTCCCTTGAATGCCCAGGTGATCCAGCCTCCATCATCTGCGGCGTACCCTTGAGCGGGAACTGAGGGTTTGAGCAGCATGTTAAAGCCTAACCACAAGAGATAAGCAGCCCCCATCAGCGTAAGCGTCAACAACGCATAAGGGATTTTCACCAGCAGGCCACCCACACCCGCCGCTACGATCAATGTCGCGAGAACATGGCCTGAGAGCATGCCCAATACCGCAGGCACCACGGTATGGCCTCGCAAACCCGCTGAAATGGCGTAAGCCCAATCAGCCCCTGGGGTGATAACAAACAGAAACGAAACGGCCCAGAAGGCCATCATCAAAGAAGCGCTCACGATCAATTTTCCTCTCGCTCATCACCAGTACGGCACCTTCGGCCCTGGTAGAAACTGAGAGAGAAGGATAAAGAAAGTCTGGTGTTATTATCTTGCGTAGTTACTCGCAGAGCCCTGAGGCCGTGGAAGGTTTTACGAAATGGATCGAATTGATAGGAAGATTCTTGCGGAGCTGCAAGGAGATGGTCGCCAGTCACTCACGGACTTGGCCGAGCGCGTGGGGCTGAGCTTGTCCCCTTGCCATCGACGAGTTCGCGCTTTAGAAGAGGCTGGAGTGATCAAGGGATACCGCGCCCACCTCTCTGCCCCCGAGCTAGGGCTCAATTTCTCTTCACTGGTGTTCGTGACGTTACAAGAAGGGCATCAGCAGGCCGTAGCAGACTTCGAAAAAGCCTTACCAAGCATTCCCTACATCGTCCAAGCTCAACGACTGTTTGGTGATCCGGACTATCTGCTAATGGTCGTAACCGCAGACCTTCCGGCGTTTCAGAAGCTCTATGATGAGGAGCTATCGAGGCTGCCAAATGTACAGCGGCTAACCTCGACCTTGGTAATGAAACACGTCATCACAGATCGCCCACTGCCGTTGGAATGAGCGCCACGAATCCGGTTGTGTCAACCTGACTTCACCGGACGCTTACAATTACGTCACCAAATCGGCGCCCAATAACCGGGCAGGTGTTTAGGCGCCGCCAATCGGACGTGTCTGTAGCAGGTAATCGACCACTGGCAACGCCGCGTCTAATCATTGATCAAAGAATTTTGAAGCCTCGGAATTGGGGCAGGAGCAGGGATGGCCCAGTCAAAGAGAATCAAAGTAATGCTGTCCAGTCGTTGTAACGATCGCTTTCCCACGGACAGCGCTCAAACGCTCAGCAATATCCGAGAGCAACTCAAACGTGAGATAGAGGGCACGAAGCTATTTGGCAAACAGGTATTTGAAGTTTGGATTAACGAAGATGCACCTCCTGCGGACGGAATGCAGGACAGCTGGGACGCCTGTTTGCAAGCCGTGAGGGATTGCGATGTGCTACTGGTGCTGTCCAACGGCAATGCCGGCTGGGCTAGTGGTGACGGCGACATTGGTATTTGCCATGCGGAGTACATGGAGGGACTAGCCACTACTCGGGGGAAGGTGCGCTTCATCGCTATGCCAAATATCCCTGCGGGCGATGGCCAGGTAGCTGAGACAGCACGTAATCAGCGCTTCCAGGCCTTTATTGCACAACAGACACCCTTCAGGGGGGGAATGGTTTCAACTGTTGAGCAATTGCGTAGCCGCGTCCAGGAAGCGCTTCTCGATGCGTTGGTCGTTCTGACCCAGCGTGGTGTAACCGCTGCGGCTTCGAGCCGTTTCGATATGGGCCAGGCGCTGGATTGGACACGGATGGACTTCCGTCAGCGCAAACGAGCGATGGAAGCGGTGTTACTGCAGGCGCTCAATGGTGGCAAAGTCCCTGCTAGCGAAGCGTTCGCCATTGTTCCAATTGCTGGAGCGAATGTCGTTGTGTTTGTCCATGCAATCCCGGCTGCGTTCACGGTTGCTGCTGCGCGTGAGCTGGTGGGTAAGCCTTTTCTGCGTGACCATGAGCATGCTGGTCTGTTGAAAGGTGCAGAAGGACCGTTGCATTTAATCGCCTGTCACCGTGGAGCGACAGAGACTCAGGCCACTGCGTTGTTAGGCTTTCCTGATGCTACGGTTGTCAGCGGTTCCTTCGGTATTTTTGTCGCTGATGATGTGCAGAAAGTACAGTTTGCTTTCCTGGGCAACTGTCGCGATGCGTCGCAAACGCGCCACGCGCTCCAGCGTTTTAGGGAATGGTTGGATCAAACAGGCGAAGCGCAAATTCTGGCCAAGAGAGCCGCTTCACGCGCCAAGATTGTCAAAGTTATTGCCGCCGAACTTGAAGGGAGATAACAGGGATGTCAAAAGCACTTTTTACTGTGGGGCCAGTATTGTCCTTCCGAGGCGTCAGCAAAACCGGGCAGTGGCAGGTGACCGCGTTGGTCGGAGTTGTAGCTGGCGCCGCATTTCCTGTTCTTTCTGTTGACGGCCACGTTTGTCCGGCGCCGAAGGTTTTGCTGGAGCGCCCGAAAGAAACCATCCTTCGTTACGACCTGAGCTGTGATCAGCAGGCGCAGGAGCGAACAATAAAGTTTGGTGTAGGGCAGGAAGGGCCGCAATGGCAGTTCTCCATTCCCGGTCGAGACTATGCCCCAAGAATGGCCTACGTCTCTTGCAATGGTTTTTCGGACCCTAGTGGGATGCGCAAGTTGGTGCGCCCTGAAAACGCCGTCTGGACTGATCTGATCAGCAATCATGACAGTGACTTGCGTGCTGCAGGTTACGTGCTGGACAAGGAACAGCTTTGGCATGAAGGACGAATTCATGACAAGGGCTTGAAGCGGTTCCAATTGATGCTGATGGGGGGAGACCAAATTTACTTTGACTCGATTTGGGAGGATGTGAAGTCCCTCAAGAAATGGGTCGGACTGTCGCGCAAGGAGCAATTGGCGTTCAAGGTAAGTGCGGCGCTGGAGAAAGAGATCGAGTCCTACTATTTCGGGCTCTATGCCAATCGTTGGCTGCCAGATACGCGGCGTGACTGGGGGCACCCCAAGCTGAACCTTGATGCCGCTGATGCGATGGCGAGAATTCCTACGGTGATGATGTGGGACGACCATGACATCTTCGACGGTTGGGGGTCCTACAGTCCGGCTATGCAGCACTGCGAGTTGTTCCAGGTGCTGATGCGTCATGCGCGCAAGGCGTTCTGGGTGTTTCAGTTGCAGCATGCCCTTGATGATCTGCCGCCATTGCAATTACTCCAACGTGCAAACGTTTCCCAGCAGGACCCACAGTATGAGCCGGTGCAATGGAGTGCCCGATTAAAGGGAGATCGATTGGCCTTGCCACTCTTGGATGGTCAACCGGGCTTTAGTTTCGGCTATCACTTGGGGCCGGTATCGTTGTTTGTTGCTGATCTGCGCACTGAGCGTTCACGTACCCAGGTACTGGGGGCCGATACCTGGGCTGCTATGCAGACTTGGCTCAACACGCTCCGTGACGGTGAGCCTGCTCATCCGGGAAGCAAATGTCAGCACTTGATCTTCATGTCCTCGGTTCCGGTCGCGCACCCCAAATTGTCGCTGGCTGAAGGGTTGCTCGATACGTTTGGGCAGGATCATGTGCTCGACAGCAATGCTGATGACCTTAAGGATCATTGGTCGCACGGGGATCACGAGGGGGAGCGTAAGCGACTCCTAGAGTCGCTGACTCGTATTGCTGAGAAGAGAATGCTGCGTGTATCCATTGCTTCTGGGGACGTGCATGTCGCGGCGTGGGGCAGTTGCTATCGTCGGGATATTCCACCGACGTCGAACTGGGCGCAGATTCAGCAATTTACTTCGTCAGGTGTGGTGCATCCGTCGCTGATTGGAGTGGCCGAACGGCTGTTTCTTCAGTTGCTGAACCATACAGCCAGCAAGGTCCAATCCATTGATGTGCAGCACTGTGTCGAGATGATGTTGTTCCCGGGTTTTAATCGGTATGTGATGCCGGCCCGGAACTGGTTGGCGTTTGAATTGGACATGGGAGGCGAGACGGGTTGCAAGCTGTGGGCGACCTGGCGTTGTGAAACTGAGGCAGGTTTTTCCAACCATCTGCAAGCGGTGCATCCGGCTCAGAAGTAGAACTCCTCATTTGCATAGCTGATCATCGTCCTGCTGCCGCTCCTCTTGAGGTTTGCTGTAGCGCTTTATCCAGGCATAGAGGCTATGCGTCGACACACCAAGACGTGCCGCTACCTTCACGACAGGCAGCTTCTTTTCGGTCACTTGATTGACCGCTTGGATTTTGAGTTCTTCAGGGTAACGCGGGTTGCTCATGGCACCTCCTAATTGGCCTCAGTTTGGACAAAGAGGTGTCTACGAAACCCGGGGCGATTCAGTCCTCAGAAATCATAGCAAGGGTTCGCGGAGGCGTTTTTACACACTTTGGGCCAGAAGCGGCCGTTGACGGAGGCCTTCTTTCTTACCCTTGATTGGCAATCAGGTTTATTTTGGGAATTGGGGCTAATCGTTAACTTTGGCTTATTTAAGCTGCTACGCTAGCCACTGCTCAAATTTTCCGGTGAGCGGCCGTCAGGGTTTCCTATGTACATCGACAGAATATTTTTGCGGAATTTCCGCAGCTTCCGAAAAACCCAAATAGATTTTGTTCATCCCGATCAGGATTTTGAACAGCTCGGAATGCCGGCTCCCAAGCTGAAAAACGTCAATTTATTATTGGGCAATAATGGCGCAGGCAAGACCACGCTCCTGAAGGCGATATCATTGGCTTGCCTTGGGCCAGCAGTTAGTCAGTCAGGTATTTATCCCTATCGACTGATCCGCCGTGAACCTGAAACATACCAGTCTAAAAAAAATGGAGGAAACTTGGCTAGAGCGTCGATCTCGGCCTTTTTTACTCCGCATCATCAAGACCGAGTGCCTAAAGGCATCTCATCCCTTGAGTCTGAAACTCTCATAAATCTCCGGGGAGATCTCGAGTATATTGAGTGGGCTCATTTAGACGAAAAGGTCTGGCATCCCATTTTTAGCTCAGAGTCGGACGCATTCTTCTTCGTAGGCTACGGCGCAATGCGCCGTGTGGAGCAGAAGGAAAATTTCGACTCAGGAATGCGGCATAGCCGCATATTCGTTCGTGCTCAGCGGATACAAAGCCTCTTCGAAGACACCTATTCTCTAGTGCCTCTCTCTAGTTGGCTACCAGGGTATAAAGCCGAGAATAAAGGGCGTTATACGCAGGTAGTTACCCTCCTTAATAAACTAGTCGGAACAGGGCATTACAAATTTACTGGTGAGATAGAGTCAGGGGAGTACCTTTTTGAGCGGGGGGGGCTTAAGGTACCTTTCCGTGCTCTCTCAGATGGATACCGAGCTTATCTGGGCTGGGTCGGGGATCTGCTTTACCACATTTGCACCACATGCCCGAGCGGGAAGCGACTCGACGAGAACCAAGGGATTGTGATGATTGATGAAATTGACCTTCATCTGCATCCTCAATGGCAGCTATCTGTGTTACCAACACTTGCAGCAGCTCTTCCAAAAATCCAATTCATCGTGACTTCGCATAGCCCTCTGATTGTCGGATCGTTGGAGTGGATGAACATCATTACCATGAAGTCTGGCCCCTATCAGTCCAGTAACCTCAAAAGAATTAGTAGTGCCGTTCATGGCCTGGATGCCGATCAGGTACTTCTCACCGATTTTTTTGGGCTGGGTTCAACTCGAGCATCGGCTGCTAAGCGCACCCTAAAGTCGCTGAGCCTGAAAGCAAGACAGGGTGATACGGATGCTGCGTTTGCACTACTCGCACAAATGAGTCGAGGCATGGAGTCGACCGAATGATAGGTTACCGTATAAGCCTAGCCCAACTCGAAAATCTTATAGATGCCGAAGTCACTGGATGGCGCACTCGTGCGGATGAACGCACAAAGAAGTTTAAGATAGCTGGTAAATATGATGAACCCAGCACGATTTGGAGCGAGATAAAGGTTGTGTACATGCGGCTGCAAGGTGAAGCCAAGTGCGTGTACTGCGAACGAAAGTTAGAAGGAGAGGAGCGTGGCAAGGCTGAACATGATGTCGAGCATTTTCGTCCTAAAAGCAGCGTTCGCACATGGAAAATATCTACCGCACTGAGTAAGCAAGGCGTTTCACTTACTCAACCTGGTAAACCGGCACCTGGTTATCACCTACTCCCCTACCATCTGTTCAACTACAGCGCCGCTTGTAAACCTTGTAATAGTGCTATTAAAAGCGATTGTTTTCCTATTGCGGGTACTTACCAGTTCACCGGGGATGATCCTGTCACTCTTTTGGGGGAGCAACCGCTGCTAGTTTACCCAATTGGAGATTTTGATCATGATCCAGAAGAGTTAATTGGCTTCCACGGTATATCGCCTCAGGCGATTCCTCAACAGGGATACAAGAGGCATAAAGCCCTTACAACCATTGCCTTCTTTGAGCTAGATGATGCTATAGGTCGGAAGAACTTAGTTAGGGGGAGAGCTCACGTAATTACCACGTTGTATCCTCAGCTTTTGACTTTTGCTGGAAATGAACCCGCGAATAAAAAGGCCATAGCCAAGATGCTTATTGATGGCTTTACATCACCGAAATCGGAGCATACTAATTGCGCAAGATCATTCCGAACTTTATTTAATACGGATCCTGATGAGGCCGAGCGGATATTTGAAGCTGCTGCGAGATTCATCGACTCTAGCTCTTAAACGGTTTTCACTCCCTAAAATGCCAAGCTAAGCTCAGAAATTTGATTTTCTATTAATAAAAATTATACCAGGGTGTGAGTTGCGCAAAGCTTCATAGATGCATTCGGATGCATGCTAACGGATGGCCGCCGCCGGGCTATGTGATCGTCTAAACGGTTGCTACTGTCCGAGGCTGTGTAAAAACGTTTTCGAGCGCGACAGGTACTCAAAACCGGACTGGAAATCGCGCATCTGCGCGAAATCCACATCTGCTGACGTGCCGATAAATTTCAGATTTAACGTAGACGCGCGCACTTCAATTTTGACGAAGCGTTTTTACACACTCTGGTCCAGGAGCAGTCAGCGACGATCGGCAGCTTTGGGTGGTTAGTGACCACTATTCTGGCTAGCCATCCTCGTGGACACAGTTGAAAGGAGCGCCGATGTACGTTAGCCATTCCGAGCTCGTAAGCTTACATCTCAGCTACCCGCACCTAGTTCAGCAACTTGATAGGGGCGAGATTAAATTTGTCCCAGCCAGGGGCAGTTGCACCCTGGCCTTGTTCAGTGCTGATGCCGGTTAACTAAAGGCGGCTTTGCCGCTTACGTCAAGGCGCTGCACCAATGGGAGGTTGACCAACTCCGCCGAGGTACATGGGCTGTTCGGAGCCCGCAAATTTCGGCAACCATTCCTTGTCTGTTTTGTCATCGATCGCGTACTGATAACTGGTAGTTGAGAAAATGACTTGGGCATTGTTACGTAGAGCAACAGCTTTGAGTGCTTTGATGTAGGCATCTAAATCTTCCCAGTGAATTTCCTGCTGCCGAGGTGTGTCGAACACCAGTACTCTGAAAGGAGAGAGCGGATCATTGGTGCACAGTTCAAATAGCGCAGCGTGGAACGCCAGCACTGTTCGAGCTTTTGAGCTGCCTTTGATGATCCCAAGCTTTTCAGTGCCCAATATAGGTTTTAGATCTGAATCGATTCGGATGTCCCTCGAAATATTCTTGGAATTGAGGACGTCGAGCCATTCTGCCATTTTTTGTCCCAGTTCGATCCTGAATCGAAGAATGTCTGGAGACTGTTCACGTGACGTCTGTAGCGAATCCTCAAGCGTAAGAGCGATATCTCTTCTTTTTAAAAGATCAAGATGAGTATTTTTTTGTTGCTCTGATTTTTCTAGCTTATTCTTTTCTAATCCGAGTTCAAAAATTTCCGAAGAAATTCTGCTGATAGCCTCAATGAAAATTTCAATCCCGGCTTCCCGTTCTGCCAGACCTCTTTGCTGGGCCAGTTGCGCGATTTGCGATTCAATAAATTTTTTCTCGGTGGATATCGCCTCCGACTTTTGTATATTCGAGGCAGTGGAAATCTCAAGATCCTTGATCTGATCTTTTAGGTAAAGTAAGCTTTTTCCGTACGAGTCTGCGCTCACCATGAATATTCCACACGATGGCGAGGTGCATATGTCAGAGAACGAAATAAAGGCTCGCTTAGCCTCTTCATTTAGGTTGAGTGTCTCAATCTCACTCTGTATTTCTTCACGTATTTGCGTTGCACTGGAAATTTTTGAGTCGAGAGCAGCCTCTTCCGATTGTAGTTCACGATGCCTCCTCCTCAGGTTTCCAATAACATAATCTAAACTTGAAAGTGAATCGCTTTTTATATCCTTCGACTTTTTAAGGTCTTCGAGGCGAGACTTTAATTCAGCGATGAGTCTATCAACATCTTCGATCTTTCGGCGAGGTGATGGAAGATCTTGAATAATGCGCTCCATCAGTTTGCGACTATCAACGATTGTGGTGTCCAAGTAAGCTAGGTCTTTTTTGACCTCAATCGCTTTTTTCTTTTTGTCGTACGAGTTCTGCGGAGGAAAATTAGCAGCTAGTCTTACCATTTCTGAAAACTGGTTTTTTATGAAGCCTGGCCGCGGAGGTGCATAGTATTCGGAGTAGCCTTGATCCTGGTCCAGATAAAAAAGAGGCAGCAACGCCGAAAAATATGGAGTGGTTGGAGTGTTGCCGTTTGTTATGAGTCTATCACTTCTGAGGTTGAGTGATTTTAACATGAACCTCGAAAAATCATCTTCATTGTAAAAGCGATTTTCGGTTTTATCGTCAACCTTCACGGTCAAATCGAAAGAGTCTCCCATCATTCGGTCTAGGGTGAATCGTTTCCCCATGAGGAGCAGTTTTAATCGCGCCATCTTGCAGTTTCGGACGATATCATCCCTAAACTGAACATGCAGTCCAAGACAGAACATCATGGCTTGGATCAATGGGGTCTTGCCACTACCATTTTTTGCGTACAGTTGAGTTATGGCAACACCAAACTCAAGCTCACCTGAGTGCCACCCATCTGGGTTGTTCTGGATAATTTCAAGTGATTCAAATTTCATTTAACTTAACCTCAACGGCACGTTCTTTACAGATGTTACGGTACGCACGCTTTATTATCAGTAATGCAATACAGAGCCTGCTTTCATCTTTGAGAATATTATCAATCAGCTTTTTTCCAGACTCTGTTGCTTCAATCCGGGAAGTGCTTTTGTCGATAATAATGAATCCGGTGTTTTCTAAAAATGTAAAAGCCTTCACGGTACGGATTCTCAGGTTTGCAGACCAGCCCAGTTCTTGGCTCGACCCCTTGAAACCTACAAGGCTTTTCTCAAAACAAACGCCTACTAACATTCCAATCTCGTCTTGCTTAGGCTTGGCTCTGGAACGCGCGAGTAAAATGATGGTCAGCGCAATCAGCGGAGTATGGAATAGACTCTCATTTCCCAGTACGTCATAGCGCCCCCTGGGGCTGCTTTCGGTCAACAATGCCATGGACTCAGTCTTGGCGGTCGAGACGGCCTCGCGGAAGTTCATTGCGCCTCTCCTTTCACCAATTCGGAGAGCACGGCGCCGAAGGCCAGCTCTTCAGTGATATCTGATCGCCCAAGGTCTTTACTGATTTGGATCGTCAAGCTTGAAACTTCTTCGGTGATTGAGTCCATGTCAATCTGGCCAATAGCGATCTTTCTTGCCACTTGTATAATTTTATTCTTTGCTACGGCCAAGCGAAACTCCAAGAGCGCATGCCTATTGGTCCTGTGCCAAGCTTCCCAGCTACACTTGAAACCTGCAAATGTATCCACTGTGTCATCTGAGAAGCCTGAGCGCTTGAGCATTCGCTGTAGGATAGAAACCGACTTTATAGCTCTATCATCTCCGCCTGTCTTAAGAACATAATAGGCGGATCTGGAAATGCAGAGAATGTCTAGGATATCATCCAGATTGACACTCGCCTTTGCATCCAATTCTTTTTCGGTAATACCGCTGGAAAGCGGAACGGCAGATCTATCCTCAATTAAAGATAGAAGCTGGATGATTATTTTTCTAACCTCAAGGGGGTTAAGATTGATTTCGCTGTACTTGAATATCTGGTTTGATGCTTGGGAAACGAAAACATCCTCTTCTTCATTGAGGATCTGCTTTCGAGGTGCCAGCGCCAAGTGTGACAAGAACGCCATTACATCGGCATCGCTTTTCGTGGCGAGAGAAGGTATCAGTTTCTTAGTCTCGCCGATCAGGCTTGCGGTGTTTTTGGTTGGACTTGCTTTGCCTTTAACTTCTTGCCAAATCTGTTCAACCTCATCGTCGAAGTTTACGTTTGTGCAGATCTCAATTGAGCTGCACGCTTCACCAAACTCTTCAACGTGAAGCAGTAACTTCCCTGCGAAGCTGCCCGCCAAGTCATGAGTCGGGCTATTTTTTGGTTTTTTCTTCAGGCCAAAAATTTCAAGTATGGTGTATTGATGATTTAGCTTACTTTTAGTCTTTACTTGAACAAACCGGTATTTGGATTTTGAGTTGACTATGTGCTTGACGACATAGTCCTCGTGTACATCACAGTACACCCTATCCATTTCCCCGTTTTCTAATAGAGCCAGGCTTTCCAAGCTGGCTGCTTTGAACTGTGCTCGGAAGCGGTCGATCGTATCCCGTCCGCTTTGTTCTCTAGGGCTGACTTCATGAAGTTTCATATGGATTAGTTTCGCATATGCTGAATTAAGAGCGCCCTAGAGTATGCTGGGCTTTTAGGTGTAATGCAGAAGCAATCATTGCGGTCGAATGGTGGCGAAGTGTTGAGCGATACGTTGTGGATAACGTAAATGCAACTTCTTGGTTGTAGATTGAATGCATGTTCATTGGCAGTTTCCCTTCCGGGATCACGCTCACGAACTACGCAACGTATCGCGGAGGGTTTGCAATAGTTGCGTGCGGGTGGCGGGCACGATCTGAGCAGTGCGCCTTGATTGTTTCGGGTAATGCTGTCCATGCCACCTTCCATTGATGTCTCTCGCCCGTGAGAGAATTCCTTTCTGGATTCACTGAATGGTGGCGTGAGGCCATCCACAATGCAAGTCAGATTTGAAGCATTTTCCCTCCTCAAGCTCTGAGGCAAGTGCGGAGTTTTCTACTTCTCGACCTTGGCGATGTGAATCGCCCCTGGTTAATAGACACCATCGAGCGGCAGCTTCTGGTACAGGCTGTGTGAAAACGTTTTGGAGTGAGTTTGACACTCAGAACCGCAACGGAAATCGCATTCCTACGCAACTTTTAGGTCTGCTGACCAGCCAAACGCGGCCAGATTTTACGTAGCAACGCAGATTTCAAAACGGGGCATGCGTTTTCACACAGCCAGGGTCGATTCCTGCCCTTCGTGAAGGGCAGCTTTGGGTCGGATAGCGACGGTCTAGTATCGACCGTCGCTATAGATGCTCAGACTTCCGTCTGTTCCGCCATTTCCAGGGCATCATCGACCTCGATTCCCAGGTATCTGACGGTGCTTTCAAGCTTCGTATAACCAAGCAGGAGTTGGACAGAGTCAACTCTGCATTTCGATCCCTCACCAATGGAGTGCCAGTGAAATTTAATCTTTTTCGATTTCAAGAAACGGATTATCGAGTGGCATCAATTCAAAAAAAAGCTTCGGATCCTCAATCAAGTATCCCTTCAGGGTGGTTTTCTTCCTAGGGCCTTGCACTTGGCATGCCCAGATATTCAGACCGTTGTCTCGCTTCCTGTGGACCTTCAGTTTCTCGAACTGCTTCTGCACCCAACGCCATTCTTCAATCCCTTGATCGGCACCCTGTGAGATACCAGGAAACTCCTGTACATAACGTTGGAAGAGACCAGGCGTGACCAGAAATATGCTGCCACTCACCGTGTGGATTTTGGCCTTGCTGTCATTGATGATCAGCTTGTGGCTCAGAATGCCTTCCTTGACCCAATTCAGGAATGCCTGGCCTGGGTTATCCAATTGAAACGTTGAAGTTTTGACGGCTCTTTCTGACAGCGCGTCATTGGCCTTTGGCTCTTCCAACTCGAACATATCCAGCAGCGTACCGAGGTAATCGGCATCCTCTAGCGCCATGGGATCCGGCTGCGGTTGACTTTGACCTGATCTTGTACTGGCTGTCTCGGGCGTTGGTGTTGGTACCGGCGTGTCAGTTGAGTGGTCATGGGTCGCAATGCTCACCGTTCCGCTGAAAGCCTCAGGCCGAATTTCGCTCCCCCAAATCAACGCCGGTTGAAGGCGCAGAAAGGTAAAGCTTTGCTGCCAGTTTCCCTGTGCCACGAGCGCAGTCCAGATGGCTTTGCCTTCTGGAGTCGACTCGACCAGCCCATGCGACTGCAGTTCGTCGAATACAGCAATGTTGGATGAGGGAATGCCCTCAATCGATTGCGACAGCAGATAAGCTCGCAGCTTGTCCGTGACCGTCTTGCTGACCAGCCACAGGGCGTCTTCAGTCAACCAACCCGCGGCACTTGGCTGGTTGAGTTTCAGCTCGTGTTGAACCAGATGACGCAGTCCGCTGAGCAAGTGATGTTGCAGCGAATGAATCGGCGCTTGCAGTGCCTTGCTCGGATTTCCACCGATGTTCTGCGCGGTAGAGACGCGGTCGGCCTGAATGACCAACTCGCCCAGCACACCAGCACGCTCGTACTGACCTGCCAGGACATACAGCAAGCTGGCCCACAGCGACGGAAATCCACTGAGCCAATCGAGGATGGGACGGTCGAGAATCTGGGTGTAGAGCAAGCCTGCGGCAGCGCCGTGCAGGTGGTAGTCACGACCCTTGATGTAACGAAAACGGTAGGGCTGATCCAGGGAGCCCTGCCAAGGATGCCAAACACGGCCATCCTGGCGTTCGACCAGCAGGTCCACGGCGATCTTGCCGATGTCATGCAGCAGGGCGCCATAGGCGATGCCAGCCGACCAGGCATCGGTCTGGGCGGCTTGGTCTTCGGGTGCAGCGCCGGTGGGCAGCAGATACGACTGACGCAGTTTCAAACTGCAAGCGACCAGTTCCAGTCCATGGTCGAGCATGCCACCGAGATACGCATGGTGGTGCGTCTCGCTGGCGGGGAGTTGCTGGACCTGTTCGGCGTAGCGATGGATCGGATTTAAGTAGAGCTGGAGGAACTGCGTGTGGGAGAGGGCGGTGTACTGCCAGATGCGATCAAGCAACTGGCGGCGGTGCTCCACTGCTAAGAGCGTATGGGCTGACTCGATGGACAGGTAACCTTCGGCGACGTTGACGGTCGGTGGCGGAGGGGGCTTCTGCCTTTTGTGGCGAAACAGACTGAGCATCGTGACCTCCGGGAAGTGGCTGGGTCAGTGGCCTTTTAGCCTTTTCGGATAGCGCTCTTACCCTTGAGTGCCCATTCCCTTCCAACCCTTACCCGTCCTTTTGGCTCGTGTCCCTTTGTGCGGCAATCGGAATATGGATACTCCTAGGCATCATTTTTTTTGGGGCTAGTACGGAAAAGAAAAGAGCCGGTACACTGCAGTGCATATTTTTTGGGTCTTGCCATGAACCTCACTGACGCCACGCTCGTGCTGCTGCTTGCGGCACGTATCCATGGGACCGACGAAGCCGTCAGGGCCTCGGCGAAGAGCGTGGTTAAGAAGTTGCCGCGCAGTAAACGCGATCTGATTTACAAGGTGATCGACAGCCGAAGTCCACTTGAGTTGGTGGATTTTCTGGCGCAGAACCTGGATGCGGAATGACAGGCTGCGGGTGTGTGCCCCTCTCTGATTCTTTGCGTCAGAGCCCCACGGCATGGGGCTTTTTCTGGGCGCAGAAAAAAAGGGCTCAACTCGCGTTGGGCCCTATGAAGCGATTGCAGCGGTGAGTTAACGATCAAACTCCATCTTTCATGTATCGTGAGTCATCCATTACCATCTGCTTCAGTTGCTGCTCCAGGTTGAGTACATACTCCGAGGCGCTTCGGGCCTGACCACTGGCGCGAAAGATCGCGCGTTTGTCAGCCTTGAGCAGGCCGAGCCAGGAGTCGATGTAACCCTCGTGCCGCAGCTCCCCCTGTATACCGGCGTAGGCACATAAAAAAGCAGCGCCCATCTCGGCGATCAACTCCTCAAACGCGTAGCCTGGCGAGCCGAACGGACAGGCTGACGTCATGCCTTCGCGCTGCAACCGAGAGTGATGCCCGGTCCAGTGCGTCAGCTCATGAAGTGCCGTGGCGTAGTACCCGCTTTCATCGTGAAATTGTGCCTTTGTCGGGAGTTGGATGAGATCCCTGATCGGGTGGTAAAAGGCTTCGTCGGCAGGCCGATGAACGATGCTTGCACCTGAACTTAACAGCAGATTTTCCGCGGCGCTGTTGGGCTGGAAGGGATCGCTCTGTTCCGTCTCGAGCAGGGTGTCATTGAGCATTTCGAGCCCCTCCGTTTGCTCGATGTTGAACAGAAAATGTGTCCTGAGAATGCCGAAGTGAGCGACCTTGGGTTGACCGCTTTCATCGAGTACGGGTTGGCCTGACTCGGTTTGTTCCTCGCGCTCCATCGGCTTGTAGAGCACCGCTAGAGTGCTGTGCTCACCCTTACGAATGTGCCCGCCAGCTTTTTTGGCTTGATTGAACGTCAGCCACCGATCTTGAGTGAACCCCTGCAACCTGGCCTCGGCCCAGAGCAGCGGTAAATTGATGCCCGAATACGGACGTCGCGTGATGGCGTTGACCGGGTAGGGTTGATGACCGATGTGAGCGGAGCCACTTGAGGACCAGGGTTTGATCCAGGGTGCAACGCCTTGGTCTAACGCAGTAACGATCTTATCAGTTACGTCTTGGTAGATATCGCGCATGGCAATTTCCTCGAGAGAAAAACCGAGGAACGCCGTGCCCGTCGGGGAGGGTTCCCCGGTTGGGTGATGTGCTGGATTGATGCAGGTCTTGCATGCCGTTCGAATGTGGAGTTGAACACCGCCAATTGCGCTTAGCGCTGGTGTTCTCCTGCAAGCGCTATCAGCAAGGCGCTAGGCTGACCCGGTTCTTGGAGTAAGCTCAGACTCAATTGCAGCAACGGGTCGTGGTCTAAGTGATCGGTTGGTTCAACCCGGACAACCTCGAACATCACATAGGGCTCGTGTGGAGAGGCCACGTGGGCTTCGAAGGCTGCGCGCAGTACGTGGCTCAACCGATCGACCTGCAGCTTCTCAGCGTGATCGGATTGCTCGAGCAGTACTGCGCGTTGCCACGCGCCAGGGGTGAACACGATGGGCAACCGAAGGGTGTTCTGTGTTTCCGGTGTAAGTGAGTCGGGCATGGTATGTCTCCGTTGAAAACGCGAAGAAACCTGTCCTGTGCGGGGAAAGATTTCCCCGCAGTGGGTTGAAGAAAATCAAGAGGGCTTATCTCACGAGCAGCGCTCGAAAGGCGCAGGAGAGCAGTAGGCGTTCATCACCGTAGCAACGGTCACCGTGCGAGCCTCCGAACGCTAATCGCACTTGGGGAGAGCCATCACCGAAATGACGTAGCCTTGAAGGTTCTGGCTACCTGGGAAAGTGCTGTCGATAACAGCGATCCGTACCTTGTATTTAGCTGGACGACTTATATGGGTCAATCCCCGTAGATAGGCTCTTTCACGGGACTTGTCTTCTGTCTTCCAGTAAAGATTTTTCGGCTGATCAAACTGATAAACGGTCAGGCACGGGCCGTTTTCAGTAGTAGGCTGTTACTCTTGTCTCAACCATGAAAACGCTCAGAGGAGGGCGAGACCATGCCGATTCAGCAACCTGTTCAGAGTTCACGTGCCCACCGCTGGGCGTACGTCTGTGGTATGTCGGTGAAGCGTGGTTACCGTAGGTTGAAAACGTTTGAATCCCGCGTGGTTGAGCGTGCGGAGACGGTAGGTATGCCCGCAGGTAAACTTCTTGTTCGCGGGAGTTTTCTGACTGCCAAGTTGGCTCTCCTCGGAGCATTTCTTTTTGTTAGTTTCTGGTTGTTTGTGCTGATGTGCACAATCGTCGTATTTGCATCTATCCCAATTCAAGATTCAGACACTCCATGTATTGACGATCTCGATGATCCAATGCATAGAACGTCTTGGCCTGAGCGGTACGATAAATGGGGTTCTCTGAAGTAGCCTCTTGGTTATTTTGAGCTCGATTTACCCGAAACAATTCTTGCCCCGCTCATCAACTGAGCGGTTCCATTAGAGCTCGCTGTCTGTGCTGCGTGGGTTCCCCTGCTGAGCATTCCTTCTACGCCTGAACCTACGCTATATCCGGCCCAACTCATGGTGGCTAGAAAAACCATCGGCAGCACGATGAACATCGCCCCCATCACATACTCGATCACCTGTGCCGTGACGGTTCCATCCATGAAGCCGGATGTGGGCAACGACAACAGCACTTGATTGGAAGCCGAAACCTGGTTGTACAGGGTATCGAGCATGCTGGAGTCGACCCAGCGCGCCAGTTCCCACCAGAAGGTCAGCATGTGTAAGGTGAACAGCGCGAACGTCACCGTCATGACGGTCTTCCACTGGTAGGTACTGACTAACAGAATCAGCGGCAAGCTGATGATGACGCCCATGATCAGAAAGGCCTGCACCATCGGCAGGGCGGCGCGTAGTGCATTCATTGCCGGGAAGTTGCTGAAGGACCCGAGGGCCAACCCGGTGTTGGTAGCCAGGTTATTGAGTCCCTGATTGATCGAACCGCCACGGGCGCTGGAGCCATAGTCCTGGTACACCTGTCCGGGCGACATGGACATTGCTTGCTGGCGCGGGCTGACCAACTGACGCAAGGTGGCATCCTCGAGCTCGTTGCTCGAACGGCCAGTCAACCAACCTTTCAGCTGAGTCAGCAACGAGGGATCGACCTGTTCGATCAAGCGCTCGCGCAACCCGATACCGCTATCGCTCCACCACTGCTTGCAGGTGGGGTAGCCCGCACCATTCTCCAGTCGCGGCAAGGAAACATCGCGGCTGTCGTCATACGGCCAGCTGACTCGCGGTGTGCGTGAGCGATCCGTATCGTAGTAGCCAGGGGTATCGAGAAAATAGCTTGAACCGATCCACGCTGCGTCGTGACTTTGTGCTTTGTCCAACTGCGGACGGTTAGTGAACAGCCGGGAGCGAGAATAGCCATAACAGTCGCGAGTGAAGTCGGCGACTTCCTGCAGCAGTACCTGGCTGTCGATGCGCGAGCTGTCGATCTCCATGCGCATCTGCCGGATATCCGGTGCACAGGGGATAGAGGCGGTGGCCGCCGCAGTTACCCCTTTGCTCAAGGCATGCACCAGAAACCACCAGATCGGTACGTTGGCGGAGCGTTCGCCGATAGTATTGAAGGTCGTCCCCCAGGCGGTTTCTGCTGGCTTAGCCACACTCACGCCGCAGCGCTGACTCGCCGCATCATCGAACGTCATTGACGAGAGGCTCAACGGAAACACAGGCGCGCAACCGAACAACACGACGATGTAGGCCAGCCACAACCGGTTCTCGATCCGCGGCACCGAGAGCAGGCCCTTGTTGCCCTCATCCGCACCTTGCTGACGAGCAGACAACCATTCCTGCAAGATGATTGCACCGAAGGGCGCGGCAAACAGCCCAGTGTCGGACAGGACGCTCCAGAGGCCGTTGTTGATGATCCAGGCCAGCAGGGAGAGGTAAAACTCCAGGTAGCTGTTGGTGCTCATGAGCATGGTGGTGACCTCACAGTCGGGTGAGTTCGACGCAGGTAAAGAGCACGAGCCCTAATGCTCCGATGCGTTTCACGCACAGTCGATCCTGTGGTCGATGTCGGTAGCGCCGAAGCAGGTCCCACCAGAGCGCAAAGAGGGCGCCGTAGAGCAGGGCGCGCCACCACCGCAGATAGGGCCGTACGGATTCGAATGCCTGCTGCCAGGCCTCGAAGCTACCCAGCGCAGTGCGGCCAAGCCAGGTGACCAGTGCGGCGGTCAGGATCATCACCGCGGCAACTCCCAGACTCGCAAGTAAAATGAATAGCGGTGAGCGTTTCATGGCTCACTTGTGCCTGGCGTCAGCATCATTGAGTCGACCGGGCTCGGGGTCGCCTTGCTCGACGGTACGCGAAGCATCGGCACCACCGGCATGCCGATCGAGAACCAGGCTGGCGGTATTGGTGGCGAGCGTCTGCCGGACCTGCAGCTCGGTTTGTAGAAGACGTATTTCGCGCTCCAAGGCGTCGATGTTTTTCGTCAAGGCGGTCTGAGCCGGCTCGGCTGAAGCGATGTTCGGTTCGTGGCTGCCCGCCAGCAGCGTGCGCAGTAGCAGGAGCGCTTTGTCGAGCACGCTGGACAAGGCTGTCTCGCTGGCCAGGCGTCGCGCCAGCAGATCCTGGTCGGGATCGTCGCGCAGGGCTTCAATCACGCCACGGGTCACCGGCAGCATCGAGCTCGAGGCTTTAGCCAGGTTGTCAGGGGTAGGCGGCAGTGAGCCAGACAGCAACCCCTGCAGGGCCTTGAGACGTTCGCTGTAGGCCTCCTGGATCAGCGGCGTCAATCCGCTGCCAGCGGTAGCACGCAGGGTTTCGCAGGTGTCGCAGGTCGCGACTTCGCTCTCGCCCAACACGCGAACGGCCCATTCGGATTCCTCTTGGGGCGAGATCCAGGTCTGGCAAATAGCCCCACCCAGGCAATCGCTGCTACTGATCGAGGCACTGTTATCCACCGTACGGTTATGCAGCAAGTTGTAGCCCACGCGCACCACGTCGGCGGTCACCCGAATGGGTGTCTGCCCATTCCCACCAGCCTTCGAACCGCCGACCCAGGACACCCCATTGTTGCCGTTATGGGCCTCGGTGTTTTTCACCGCGGCCACGGCATCACCGCCGGTTTGCTCCAGGTTGCCTTGCATTTCTTGGTTCTTGGCCAGCGCGCCCCAGCCGGCTTGACCGACCTTGTCGGCCATTTTCTCGGCCATGGCCTGGCAGGTCAGCTTGGAGCGGTCGAAGTCGATGCGCCCCTGCATCACCCCGTTACTGAGCAACTCATAGAGACCGGGGTTGGCGCGCTGGATGATCAACGCCGGCAGCGACATCACCGCTTGGGTCGCGTTCTGCACGATGCTGCCCATGATCTGCTGGAAACCTTCGGTGACGCCGTTCAACTGGTTTTGCAGGGTGTTGGTGAGGCTCATGTTTCCGCACATCATGTTCGCTCGCCATGACCCGCCGACACCGAGACCACTGGGTCGGTAGAGCGAACTCGGTGAGCCGACTGCCGAGCCGCCACCAATGGTGTACATCACTCGGTCGTCGAGTACTTCGCCTTGAGTGCCCAGGCGGTAATCGCCCTCGGCAGCGAGGGCATGCGTGGCCATGGCGAGCAGTCCGTAGAGCACCAGACTCATCGTGCCCAACCTGGGTCGCGCGCGAAGCCGGCTCATGAAGCACCGCCGTCGAAGTCGATGCTGAACAGAAAGGTCTGCCCCTCACGTTTGCAGCAGCTATAGGGACGCCACAGCGACCAGGCGTAGCCGCCATCCGTGCTCTGTACCGGATCGCTGGGGAAGATGGCGCACGTGGGCTGAACCTGAGGGTAGAGCAATTGCCATTTGTGGGTCGAAGCGTCGTTTTCAACGATCGGGCCAGGCGGCCAGTAGCCGTCGCGTGGGGTGGGTGTGAGTGGTAAGTACACATGCGGCTGCCAGTTGCGGGTCATCACATCGCCGGCCCGTTGCGCCATGACTGCGGCTGCTTTGAAGTCGTCGGGCTGTACTAGAAAGCCCTGCCGGGGATAGACGTTGCCCCACATATTTCCCAAAGCCTGACGACCAATTTCACGGATCCCCGGCATGAGCGACTCGGGGTAAAGACTTTCCGGTATGCCATGGCGCCAGGCCAGTGAGTCCAGGGTGCTCAGGTAGTAGGGCATGAACGCAGTGGCACCGCTGGCGCAGGCATAGCCGGATTGCGAAGCCAGTTGCGTGGCGGCCCAGCCACCGGGGTGGCCGATACCGTCGACGTTCTTGAAGCGGGGCAGGTTGTCGCGCTGGGTGTTCGGCGTGATCAGGTTGCCGCCACCTTCCGCGCCGCTGATGGGAGAGGAGAGGGCGGCCATCTCTGTCCAGGGGTTGTTGCCGGTGGTGGCATAGCTCGAGACCACCAACTCAGGAATGAAATGACGAACCTTGGTCGAGGTTTTGACCTTGCAGCCGAAGGGCGTGCAGAGGAGCCAGAAACAAATGCCGACGACCCTGTATTCGAGACAGTTTAGAGAAAGCACGGAGGACGTGATGCTGGCGGTGTCCAGCGCCATGCTTGGGCCGCACATCAGAAGGACGCTCAGCGCCAAGGGCCTTAGCTTTGTGGGTGGGATTGACGAGCAGGCGACAGGCATGATCCAGGCTCTTGGTGTATGGCCTGGGCAGGTTCGGTTAGGGACGGAAGACTGTCAGTGGAAATTATGAAGGCGGATCTATCGGGTTTGTGAAACGTGAGACTATTATTTGACGTGAAGGGCGCTGCGCAGGATGTCCGGCTCTGTAAGCAGTTGATCTGCGGTAATTTCGAAAATATTGGCGAGCTTGCACAGGACCAATAGCGACGGGTTGCCCGTGCATCGTTCGATTTGACTGACGTAGGTGCGATCCACCTCGGCCATGAGCGCCAGCTGCTCTTGGGTTAGGTTTTTCACGCGTCGCATCAAGCGGATGTTTTCCGCCAGATGAAGACGAAGCTGTTCGTAGTCTTGAGTCATGCGCGCAAATTGCGCCTTGAGGGACTCTCAATCCACGGGATATAGTCTACATTGACATTCAACTAGGCCATTTGGTGTTCATGGCTGTTATCGAGCGTTCATTTGGTGTCGTTACGCTTTTCGAAGCTGCGCCCAGCATCTAACAATAAATCAGAAATTTAGGGTGTGTATGGACCAAAACTACATTTCAATTCCTGCGGCGGATGGTTGCCCAAGTCTTCTGACACCTTGGGGCAACGAATTTGCCCCGATGATCGAACGTGGCGTGCAATGCGCTCAGGCTTGGCTTGATACGCCCAGCGAGGTTCCACTGTGGTGGGAGATGGCGCAAACGCGCAAGACGCTTCCTGTCGGTGACTGCCAAGATGCTTTTGAAGCCGGATTTCTGTTAAGGATTCAGCAGCGGCTCCGAGGAGCATCGAAATAACCTGTCGCTCGCTCTAGAGCGCGACCGGAATAGATTTCCCTATGCGGGTTCTATTCCTCGCGCTCTATCGATCCGTTTAGCTACCCGGTAAGCCGCTTCCAACTCCGAGCAGCCGTTGTCCTGCATCAGTGTCCAGCGCTCGGCTTTTTCCTCGGGTTCAGTCATGGCCAGGGCGAGGTAAAGGCTGGGTGGCACGGCTCGAAACAGTGTCTCGAGCTTCTTCGACAGCACGACCCCTTCGGTATATTTACCTGGCTCCTTGCTTGCGGAGAGCAACAGGGCTTTTTGCGCCGGAGTGAGCTTCTTGAAGCGAGCGATTTCTTCGATTTCCGCGGGCGGCATGTTCAAACAAATCCACCATTCGATCATGTTGAGCATGGTCTGCGCAGCAGTGGGGAAGTCGGCAAGGTTTTGCGTCGCCAGCCAGAACCAAGCGCCGAGCTTGCGCCACATCTTCGTGCCCTTGACCACGAATGGCGCCAGCAGCGGGTTTTTGGTGATGATATGGCCCTCGTCGGTGACCATGATGATCGGCCGCCCCAAATACTGGTCGCGCTCGGCAAGGTTGTTCACGGTGTTCATCAGGCTGATGTAGCTAATGGACATCTGTGCCTCGTAACCTTCGCGAGCGTAAGTGGCCAGGTCGACAATGGTCACATCGCTCTCGGGCCAAGGCGTGCCCTCGCGATTGAACAGTTCGCCCTCGAAACCCTGGCAAAACAGGTCGATGGACTCGCCCATTTCCTGGGCACGCTCACGACGCTTCTCCGGTAAGTGCGTGTTGGCGGCGACGCGCAGTAAAGCGTCGCGCACGTCGCGGGTCAGTACCTGACGGCCCGCGGCGACACACATCTGCGCCGCATCGAGGATACACTCGCGAATCAGACTCCGATCGGCCCGGCTCAGGCGGGCTTCTTCCTTGACCTCACCGCCAGTGATCATTAGCCGGGCGGTGATTTCCAGTTCGCCAAGAACATCGCGCTGGTCTTCGCGACTGGTTACCACCTCATCGTCCAGCTCATCGATCGACAGACTCGCCACCTGATCCGGCTGCTCGACCAGGCGCCAGGCATCGGCAAAGGGGGCGAGACTGACCGAAGCGCCAGGTTTCAATTGGACCTTATTGACCGACAGGCCCTGTGTCGCGAAGTAGTCGCCCTGCAAGCCGAATGAGTTGCCAGCCTCGACGATAAATAAGCGTGGGCGGTACACCGCCATGATCTGCATCAGCAGGGTGACTAGGGTGGCCGACTTGCCGGCACCGGTGGGGCCGAACAACAGCAGATGGCCGTTCATGGCCCGGTCCAGCCGTGACAGAGGGTCGAAGCTCAGTGGCGAACCGCCGCGGTTGAACAGGGTGATGCCCGGGTGGCTGGTGCCGGTGCTGCGACCCCACACCGGAACCAGGTTCGCCAGGTGCTGGGCGAACATCAGCCGCGTGTACCAGTTGCGTGTGTCGCGGGCCGGGTTGTAAGCCATCGGTAGCCAACGCAGGTAACTGTTGCAGGCGGCGACTTCATCGCCTTCGCGTACCGGTTGCAGCCCCGCACCCAGCAGCGCGTTGGCCAGGCTGACCGAGCGCTGGTGCAATTGCTGCTCATCGTGACCGCGCACGTAGAACGCCAGCGTGCCGCGGTACAGCTTGTGCTGGCGGCCGATGATCGAGCGGGCTTCTTCGACATCCTGACGGGTCTGGGTCGAGGCCAGGTTTTCACCGATGGCTTTGCGCGCCAGGCGATTCAACTGATCCTCGAGCACATCTTGGGGTTTGACCACCAAGGTCAGACTCATCACCGTCCCTTCGGGTAACTGGTCGAACAGGGCATTCACCGCGTCGCCCTTGCGGATTTCGCCAGTGAGTTGGCCAATCGACGGTGCGCGCCGCAGCTTGTCCACCACCATCACCCGATGGGGCTGACCATCGAAAAACCAGAGTCCGCGCTGCACATCCGAACGCGGTTCGTTGAAGAACAGCCGCTCGGCGAAGTCATGATCAAAGGGCAGTTCCAGCGATTCACCGTCGCCTGACTCCGGATAGGCCACGCGGCGGTAGAACTTCTCGGGCGCTTCATCGGTGAGCCTGGGGGCCGGATTGAACCAGGGCACTAACCAGGCATAAAGACCGCGGCCATCGACTCGTACCGATTGTACGCCGCAGGCCTGCAACGAAGCCGCGATACGTTCGCAAGCCTCATGCAGGGATTGCACCGGGGTGAGTTCTGTCTCCTCGTCGTCAGACTCAAGCCAGCGATAAACCACCAAGCGCACCCGGCGGTTGTTTCCGCGCCACGGCAGGCGCGTGACTGCCTTGTCCTCGAACAGTCCTCCTGGCTTGGCGATGGCCTTCAGGTGTCGACGAGTAAGTTCCAAGTACGTGTCGGTGAAAACCGTGCCTCGCGCGCGGTCCTGAATATAGCCCGTGAGCCGGGTCAGGTAGGGAGTGAAGTCGTTGTCGTCCTGGCAGAAAAACTGCGCCACCCAAGGCGCTTGATCCAGCTCGTCAAAGCTATCCTGCAGGGCATCCTCAAGGGCATCGCGGGCCGCCATCAACCAATCGGGTTCGCGCCCTTCGGTGCCGATAGGTAGCAACTCGAACACCGCACCCACCGAACGATTGTCATCGAGCAGAAAACACTGCTCGGTATCGAGGTACTCGACCCACGGCAGGTGATCGGTGAAGCTGGGGTTGTGCGCATACAGTGCGGATTCATCGGCCAAGGTCGCGCGAGGGCGTAATGGGTTGCGCCAGGCTTTCCATGCGGGAGGGCGGTTGCCCGAATCGTCGCTACGCACTACAAGTCTTCCTGACGTTCACCCGGCAATGCGTACTGCACCTGTTGGTAAAACGGAAAGACCGTTGAGTAACCCGGGACCGGTGCCTGTTCGGTACCACTCAAATGCGGATACACGTACAGCACCAGATCGGGATTGGGCAGGCGAGGGAACAGGTTGCGGATCTCGTTCGCCGCTGTACGCGTGTACGGTTCCTGGAGCGCCGCGGAGAAATCTGTCTGGGCCAGCGGACGGCGTAACTGTTGACGAGCATCCAGCAGTTGCTGCTGAGTGCCTTGTGAGCCGGCGCCGTTCCAGATGTCCAGCATGGTTTGCTCGCCATGGGGCAGCAGCGTGTCCTTGTCGGTGGAACACCCCGCCAGGACTAAGCAAAGCACGCTAATCCAGATCAGGCAGGGAGGCATGGTCTTTTTCATGGCGAACGCTCCGGCCCTTGGGCTCGTAGTCGATGGTGATCTCATGGTCGAGGTGCAGTGCGACCTGTGCGGCCGGTGGCACGTACACGGCAGCAAAGGCCTCGCCATACAGCTTGTTGACCCACTCGCGGATGTCGCTGACCCCATCACTGAGAATTGAATTCAGTGCGCTATTGCCCGTGTTGCTGGTGACCCCGAGCGTACTGCCGCCCGAACTGATCACACTGCTGTTGTTCCGCTCATCCCCGAGCAAGGCGGCAACACCGGCGCCGGCGGCCGTGATCAGGCTCTGGCTGCCGAGGTACTGCTGGGCGTTCGAGCGGCGCTCGCCGGCAATGCACGGAATGCCATACGGATCGGACAAGTAACCGAGTCCACCGCGGATCTTGTCGGTGTTCGTGCTCTGGGTGGTGGAGGCATTGCGGCTGGCTACCGCCTTCGGCTGAGGCACCGTGCGGATGGTGCCATCGGTAAACACAAAGGTGATTGACTCGACCTGTCCGCGTACGCAAGACAGGGTCCAGTCACCGGACGCCGTGCCGCTCATCACGGCACCCGCGACGTCCGGCAGGTCGATGCCGTTGGCCGTCAGGTTCTCCGGGCCGACCAGCACCTTGAAGGGATAGGGATCATTCACGGTGCCGTCCACCGGAACTCGGCCGATCAGCGCGCTCATGGCGACCGAGCCCATCATTGTGGCGTTTTCAGGAATGGTGTAGACCGGTTTCGCGCCTTCGGTACGATCAACGGATCGCGTCAGGTCACGCTCAGACTGGGTGACCGCAATTAACTGTTTCTGGCTGCGATCAATCGCGTTATCTTTCAAGCCCTCCGGTGAGTTGAAGGCGGTAGGCAGACTCAGTGCGGAGGAGGTCTTGGTTTTGCCTCCGGCGTCGGTGGACGAAGCATCCGAGGGTTCAATCCACTGCAGCGCATCATTGGTTGAGTGCCGCCCTTCAAACTGAGCCCCGTCGTCGGGCTCAAGCCCCAATCCGATTGGCATGTCCTTGCCTTTGCCGGTCAGCCCCGACAACTTGTCTTGCAATTGCGTCAGTAGACCGCGGGCCTGGCGACTGTCTTGTTCCGCTTTGAGTCGGGCCTCGTTGGCTTGTCGGCGGCCTTCGTCGACCTGCTGGGTCACACTGCCAAGCGCCGTCTGGATTCGCGAATCAACACTGTTTTCCCGCTCGCGCAGACGGTTATTTTCCGCCAGCAGTGAGTCATTGTGTTTCTTCAAACCGAGCATGTCGCTGCGCATGGCCTTCACCTGGCCGACCAGGGTGGCGACTGTATCGCGTGGGGTATCGCCCGCAATGCCGAGTGACTTGGCTTGCTCGGCGGATAACTGAAGGTTGCCCTGATCAACTGGGTTTTCTGGAGAGGAACTGCTGCCACCCGCGACCCAGGTTTTCAGGATGATCAGCACCACGGCCAGCAGCGCAGCCGGTACCAGCCATTTGAGCAAGGCGTTAGCCTTCATCGTCAGCACCTCGCGCAACGGGCGGGAGCAGCACGGCGTGTTCGAGGCCGGCACCGCGGGTGACGAGGTAGGCGATCGTGGTGTCTTCAGCACTGCCGACAGACCCGAGGAAAGCATGTTGGAAGGCCGCAGCGAACAGCTTGGCCTGAAGCCGGCGCGGATCGAGTTGCACCGTCTCTGAACCACGATTGCGCAACTTCACCGCCGTTACCCAGTAATCACCGAGTCGCCAGGCGGCGATGGGTGTGCTGGATACGTTTTCCGTCGGCAGCAGGGTCGGCAGTTCGGTGTGCCGCTTGAGCGGGACGCGGCGTACACCGGGCAGGGACTCCACGGTGCGCAGCGGCGCGTACAGGCTCTGTGCGGCGTAGCGCGTCAAAGCGACCGGGATCGGTGTACGTTCGGGAACCGGGGCGGTGCTGGATTCAGCCTCGGTAGCTCGCACCTGGGCATTCTTGAGAATACGTAAGGGCTCCAGCGGTTGATCGCCGGGAGTTGCCGCGATATCCAGCAGGATGATTTCGCCCGTCGCGACCGATTGCAGTTGCAGTCGGGTCGGTGCAATGGCTTCCGACGCGCGCAGGTACAGCGTGCCACCGGTTGATTGCACGCGCAGCTTGCCCGTCAGGGTTGAGGGCACACCGACGCGAACAGCCTCATCGATAAAGACCACTCGTTCCTGATTGATCACCAGAGGGACCGCGAGGGGGAGGCGTTCCCAGTGCATCAGCTCGACGGCATGCGCTGCAGCTCCCCATAGCATCAGTGCGCCGGTGAGTCTTAGGGTCGAAACCCGCTTCATGGCTCACCTCCAGGCAGGGAGATCTTTTGCGGAGTGCCCTGATAACAATCCAGTGCCAGCCCCCACTTATTGCGTTCGGGGTCCAGATCAAAACGCACCACGCGTAATGGATAACGCACCACCACCCGCTTCACCGGTTCGGCGGCGTAATACTCATCGGCATTGAGGTCGAGTTTGACCAGCCAGCTGTCGCGGTCGAGTTGCTTGACCCTGAGTTCCGGATCCTCGCTGTAACCTCGTCCCAGGATTTCGTAGACGCCACGCACCCGCTGGCGGAGTTCGCCAGCGGCCTTGCGGTACTCGTAGTCGCCGTCGAGGAAGGCCTTGCAGGCGGGGGTCAGGTAGGACTGCAAGCCATAGATGGCGCGGCGATAATCCTGCTCGCCATCCGAGGGCCAGCGGTTGAGTTGGCCAAAGATGTACAGGGCAAAGGCATAGACATTCTCTGAGGGAATATCCCACCACTTACGCGTGCTGCCCGAGCGCAGATCTGGCGGTACATGCACGGTCAGATCGGTTGGTGTCGAGCGCCAGCCATACCAGAGTCCGGCACAGACCAGGGCGAGGATCACTACCGCCAGGCGCAGGCTGAAGATGTGGGCCTGCTGAGCATCCACCTTGTTCCGAAAACGACTCATGGCTGCCACCGGGACAGGGCAGGGCGCAGTCGACGCGAACGACGAACCGTCCAGGCGCTGGAGTGAAGGATCAAACGTCCGCGACCCAGGCGCCAGCGGCTAGCCAGTACCCATTCGAGCTTGCGGTACAACCAGGTCTCGGGGCGAGCCCGTTTGGCCCGACGCAGTAGTGTGCCACCGGCAAATAACCCCACCGCCATGCCTGCGATCATGCTGGTCGGCGCCACGGCAATGGAGGCGGTGGCGATCGCCAGAGGAACGCCCAGCAGCAGGCCAATGACAGCGCCGGTGCCGAGCGCTACCCACATCTCATCATTGGTTAAACCGCGCAATATGGCGGGATCACGATTGAGTCGCTCTGGCAGAAAGACCAAGGTGCCGTCGACAAGGTGTTCGATAGCGTCGTTCATGCCAACCTCACAGAATCGCGGCAGCCTTGGTCAGGAACCAGATGATGATCACCACCAGCAGGGCCCCGATACCGACCACCGCGCCAAGGTCTTTCCAAGTCTTGCGCTGATTTTGCACGTCGGCGTACACGGTCAGCGAGTGCCAGGCCACCCCCAAGAAAGCGAGCAGGGCGATCAGCAGGCCGAGGAGGATGCCGCCGTCGTAGGCGTAGTTTTTGATCGTCTCGATCAACCCGGAGCCTTCTCCGCGCGAAGGCGCTTCCATGGTCGGGAGTTCGGCAAAAGCCAGACTTGGACCGAGTACCAACAGCAGACCGATCAAGCGCTGGCTCGCACGATCACGCAGGTTGTTTTTCAGGGGGGCAAGGCACTTGAGCATGACTATCTCCTGGTTTAGGAAAGGGTGAAGAACATCAGAACCAACAACGCGAGCAAGACGCGTGCTGCACTACCGCCAAACGCGCCGAAGCGCACACTACCTGTCGCCCATCCCCGGTAAGCCGTCCACATCACCCATGCACACCACAGCAGGGTCAAGACGAGAACCAGGGAAAGCCAGAGCGTCGAACTGCTCTGTGCCGAGAAGCCGGAGGCGTTTTGGAACGCTGAGGTTTGGGCGTCAGTCATGCTCATGGCGAGGGCTCCGCAGTCGGAGCGTCGAGGCGGTAATCACCGACCAGTTCAGCGGAATCTCGGGGTTGAGCGCGGGAGGGGGAGAGATAGCCCTGAACGCTTTGACGAATGCGCTGGATGTCCCGGATTAAGCGGGTGTAGTCGAATCGATATCGGTCGTCGGGTTCAGTCGTGCTGGCTGTCTTAGCTCGCGTTGCAAGGCGCTCTATAGTGTCGAGTTGCTGCTGGACTAGGCTGAGTTGTTCGCGCTCATGACCAGATGCGGCATAGCTGCTGCCATCGACGATAGCCAGCGAGAGTAGTAAGCAGCGAAAGACGGTAGTTGGCATGATGCTGGCCCATATGGATCTGGGAGCAGAATCAAGTTAGAGGTCGAATTATTCCGTAAGAAATCTGAGGTCTGATGAATCGCTTTTTTTGTTCTTCATTGAGCTCCAGGAAACACAGAAACAAGAACGCCGATTTGATTGATGATGTTTATACGAGCTAGCACATCCAACAAACCGGCGTTCTTATGCGCGATGTTAATACTTATCTTCCTTTTTGGGAGGGCTTTTCTGTTGTCACGATCAAGCCTGATGGTGACGTGCTACAGATCGATCTGACTCCCCATTCCACCTGATTCCCGTTCTGTGGTGGGTACCGAAAGCCTTGGTCAAACCACCCATGAGTATTGCGAGCGAGTCGTTCGTGATTTGCCCATTCTCGGTCGTGCGGTGCGCCTCAGCATATTGCTCAGGCGTATTGATTTCGAACTATGGACTGGGGGGCGTTTGATATTCAGCCCCCTGCATCATCTTGCGACGCCCCCATCCGTGGCGTTCAACTCCGGTGTCAATCCTCGTGTCATTGACGATTCAAGCTCGCTAAAGCTTATTTGGGTGAGTCTGCACCTAGAGCGCAAGGATTTACTGTCGGAGATTCACTACCTACTGACGATGGTTCAGGTAATCGCCGTTGTGAGGATGCATACAGGATTGCGTAGTAACGAGATTATGCGACTTGCGTGAGGCGACATTATTCGGTGGTTGTGGCATGCCTGAGGCGGGCACTGAGGATAGGGCCATCCTCAGTGCCCGCCCGCTTCTATTGCCGGAAGTTACTTGCTCGACCAAGCGATAAAACGTTGCTCCAGGCTCTCGCCGTGCTCGGTCCAGAAGTCCACGTCCATCTGCAAGGCGTTCTGCATGTTCTGCGGCGCAGTCGGCAGGTCGGCGGCCAGTTCCGGGCTCAGCAGGCTGATGGTGCCTTTGTTCGACGGGCCGTACGCCATGTGCTCGGTGTAGATTTTCTGCTGCGCCGGCTGCATGGCGAATTTGATGAACTTGTAGGCCTCGTCCAGGTTCGGCGTGCCCTTGGGAATGGCCCACTCATCGAACTGGTAGAGGTTGCCGTCCCAGACGATTTTCAGCGGTGCGCCGGATAGCTTGGCGGCATAGATCCGGCCGTTGTAGGCCGAGCTCATGATCACGTCGCCGGAGATCAGGTATTGCGGCGGCTGGGCGCCGGCTTCCCACCACTGGATGTAGGGCTTGAGTTCGTCGAGCTTGGCGAAGGCGCGGCTCACGCCGGCGTCGGTGGACAGTTCCTTGTACACGTCCTTGGGCGCCACGCCGTCGGCCATCAGGGCGAATTCCAGGGCGCCGCGGGCGGATTTGCGCAGGCTGCGCTTGCCGGGGAATTTCTTCACGTCCCAGAAATCTTTCCAGCCCTGGGGCGCGGTCTTGAGCTTCTCGGTGTTGTAGGCCAGGACGTTGGACCAGACGAAAATCCCCACGCCGCAGGTCTGTACGGTGCCGTCGATAAAGTCTTCCACCAGCCCGATGCGGCTCATGTCGATCTTCTCGAACAGGCCATCGTCGCAACCACGGCTGAGGTCGTTGTCTTCGATGTCGAGCACGTCCCAGTTGACGCTCTTGGTGTCGACCATGGCCTTGACCTTGGCCATCTCGCCGTTCCATTCGCCGGCGATGATCTTGGTCCCGGTGGCTTTTTCGTAGGGTTTGTAGAAGCCCGCCACTTGGGCGTCCTTGCTCGCGCCGCCGTAGGAAATCACGGTCAGGTCCTTGGCCATGGCCTGGCCCACGGCCAGGCTCAGGCAACCGCTGAGCAGCACAAACTTCAGTGTTTTCGACATGGTGAAACTCCCAAAAAAAGTAGTACCGCAACGGAGTGCTAAGGGCAGTGTCAGCTCGGCGGGGCGGGAACGAATCAGCACCGCGCCGGTTGCTTTACCGGACATTCGAAGTTCCGGGCTGATTTGTTGTTATGCAGAGCGTCAGGGTCGGGATGGTCCCTCTTCAGTATCCTTGGTGTTTTTCGATGACGCCGGACATGGCCTGGCCCCGTTGGTGGCGGCGCAGGTTGTCCAGCAATGGAGCGAACGCAGATTCGGGCAGGGTCACTGCGCCGATGTGCGGGGTCAGCCAGATGTTCGGGTGTTGCCAGAATGGGTGCTGCTCATGGGCCGGTTCTTCTTGCACCACATCGACAATCGCGTGGCTCAGTTGCCCGCTGTCCAGGGCCTGCAACAGATCCTGCTCCACCAGGTGCGCGCCACGCCCCAGGTTGATCAGGCTCGCGCCCCGGGACAGCGCGCCCAGGGTGCGGGCGTTGAGCAGGCCACGGGTGTGTTCGGTCAGGGGCAGCAGGCAGAGCAGGGTGTCGCACTGGCTGAGGAAGGCCGGCAACTGCTCGGCACCGGCAAAACACTCGACGCCGTCCAGTTGTTGCGGCGAACGCGACCAGCCCCGCAGGTTGAAGCCGAACGGCCGCAGGTGTAGTAGCACCGCCTTGCCCAGCATACCCAGGCCCATCACCCCCACGCGGCGTTGTCGGGCCGGCACCCAGGGCTGTTCCTGCCACTGCCCCTGGCGCTGCTGGTGCAGGTACAACGGCAGTTGCCGATGCAGGCTGAGCACCGCCATGCAGGCGTATTCGACAATCCCCTGAACAATGCCCGGGTCTTGCATGCGCACCACCGGCACCTGCTCGGGCAACTGCCGCAGGTCGAACTGATCGACCCCCGCCGAGGTGGCGAACACCACTTCGAGGTTGGGGAAGTCCCGCAGGTTTTCCGGCGGCTGCCAGGCCATCAAGTAACGGATGTCCGCGGGGTTGCCGACGTCCGGCCAGAGCCTGACTTCGATGTCCGGGGCGTGCTCGGCGAACAACGCCTGCCACTGCTGGCCACGCTCGGAATCGGCTTTGTAGAGAAGGGCCATGGAAGGCTCCGCCTGAAGAACTGTGCTCAGCCTATCCCAGCGCCGACAGTAGATTCTTTTGAATCGCTGCGCCGCGACGGCAGCTTTTGAATTTTATTCTACCGGCCGCAGCAGCCGCCCGAATGGGCGGCCACTCGGGGCTCAGCAGAGGGCGGCGATGGCCTTGCCCAAGGCTTCGGTGGTGCCTTTGCCGCCGATGTCGGCAGTCAGCGGTGCCACCTCCGGTCCTTGTTCGAGTACGGCTTCAATGGCCTTGACCACGGCGGCACCCGCTTCGGGGTGGCCCAGGTGCTCAAGCATCATCGCCCCGCACCATATCTGCCCGATGGGGTTGGCGATGCCTTTGCCGGCGATGTCCGGAGCCGAACCGTGCACCGGTTCGAACAGGCTGGGGAAGTTGCGCTCCGGGTTGATGTTGGCCGAAGGGGCGATGCCGATGGTGCCGGTGCAGGCTGGGCCGAGGTCGGAGAGGATGTCGCCGAACAGGTTGCTGGCCACCACCACGTCGAACCAGTCCGGGTGCAGGACGAAGTTCGCGGTGAGGATATCGATGTGGTACTTGTCCACCTTGACCTCGGGGTAGCGCTTGCCCATCTCCACCACGCGTTCATCCCAGTAGGGCATGGTGATCGCGATACCGTTGGACTTGGTGGCCGAGGTCAGGTGTTTCTTTGGCCGGCTCTGGGCCAGCTCGTAGGCAAACTTGAGGATGCGGTCGACGCCCACTCGGGTCATCACGGTTTCCTGCAGCACAATCTCGCGCTCGGTACCGGGGAACATCCTGCCTCCGACGCTGGAATACTCGCCCTCGGTGTTCTCGCGCACCACCCAAAAATTGATGTCGCCGGGCTTGCGGTTGGCCAGTGGCGCCTTGACCCCGGGCATCAGCCGGCAGGGGCGCAGGTTGACGTACTGGTCGAATTCGCGACGGAACTGCAACAGCGAATCCCACAGCGAGATGTGGTCCGGCACAACGTCGGGCCAGCCCACCGCGCCGAAGTAGATGGCGTCGTAACCCTTGAGAACCTCGAACCAGTTGTCGGGCATCATCTTGCCGTGGGCCAGGTAGTAATCGGCACTGGCGAAGTCGAACCAGTCCCACTGCAGTTCCAGGTCGTGGCGGCGGGCCACGGCATCGAGTACGCGCACACCTTCGGGCATCACTTCCTTGCCGATGCCGTCACCAGGGATCACGGCGATTTTGTAGCTGGACTTGCTCATGGTTCGACTCCAGGGATTGTTGGGTAGCGGCACTGAGTGTATGTATGACCGCGAAATAAATAATTAGCCTGAAACGAAAGCCATTCTTAGATTTTTGGAAAGAATCCATGAGCACCATCGACGACTTGAGTTTCTTTCAGCAGGTGGCCAGCCGCGCCAGCCTCACCGAAGTGGCGCGCCACCTGGGCCTGTCGCTGCCGGCGGTGAGCAAGCGCCTGAGCCAGCTGGAGCAGCGCCTGGGGGTGCAGTTGCTGCAACGCACCACGCGCAAGCTGGCCCTGACCCCGGAGGGCGCGTTGTACCTGGAAGGCGGTCGGCCGATCCTGCGGCAACTGGAAGAATTGGAGAGCGCCCTGAACCAGCGCCAGCCGACCTTGCACGGGCGGCTGCGGATCAATGGCACCCTGGGTTTTGGTCGCCGCCACCTGGCGCCCATCGTTTCCAGCTTCGCCCGCTTGCACCCGCAACTGGAGATTTCCCTGGAGCTGAGCAGCCAGCCCCTGGCCCTGCTGGACGATCAGTTCGACATTGCGGTGTGCATGGGCGAGCCGCCGGATTCGCGTTTGATCAGCGTGCGCCTGCTGGAAAATCCGCGGCTACTATGTGCAGCGCCTGGATACCTTGAAAACATGCCTGAGCCGAACGTGGTGGCGGACCTGGCCCAGCACAATTGCATCGTGCTGCGGCAGTTTGCCGGGGATTACGCGATCTGGCGCTTCCACAAGGACGGCCGCGAGTACGCCCATAAAGTCAGCGGCACCCTGTCCAGCAACGACGGTGAAGTGGCCCTGAGCCTGGCCCTGGAGGGGCATGGATTGATCCTGCGATCCCGCTGGGATGTCCAGCAATACTTGGAGGATGGGCGTCTGCGTGGGTTGTTGCTGGATCACCAGGCACCGCGGGCGGACATCTTCGCGGTGTACCAGCATCGCCGTCATATTCCCCAGCGCATCTCGGTGTTCAGCCAGTACCTGGCTCAGCAGCTGGCCAAACGCATGCCTTATGCGGTGCATCCATGACCGGTCAGGGTTGTGAGGGTTTTGCATAACTTGAAGCTATGGTGATCCTGACTATTGGTGAGTTGTCCGGCACGGCACACTCTTGTAACGTCGGTGGGGCCCGCTCGGTAAAAACAAAAAACAGACCGAAGCCGCCACAAGGTTCCAAGGTGTTCAGTCGCATTTTTTGAGTCTGCCGAATCAAATGACTTAATAGGATGATTGCCATGAAAGTCTTGTCGCTCGGTTCAGTTTTCTCCGTGATGTGCCTGACTGCCGGGGCCGCATTGCCGGCGCTGGCGGCGCAGATCACCTTTGTTTCCCAGGGCGGCACTTACCAGGAGGCGCAGACCAAGGCCATCCTCGACCCTGCCGCCAAACGCCTCAATATCACCATCAAACAAGACAGCGTTCCCGATGCCTGGCCCATGGTAAAAGCCCAGGGCGAGGCTGGCAAACCGCTGTGGGACGTGATCGACACCCCGCCTTCGAACTGCCTGCGCGGCGGTCGCGAAGGGCTGATCGAACCCCTGGACCTGAGCAAGCTGCCGAACGTGCAGAGCATGCCCGAGGCCTATCGCACCCCGTATTCGGTGGCCTACGAGTTCTACTCCTCGGTGCTGGCCTACAACACCAAGGCCCTGAAAAAAGTGCCCCAGAGCTGGGCCGACTTCTGGAACGTCAAAGACTTCCCCGGCGTGCGCGCGTTGCGCAACGACCCCATGGGTACCCTGGAAGCCGCGCTGCTGTCCGACGGCGTGCCCCGGGACAAGCTTTACCCCCTGGACGTGGACCGGGCCTACAAGCGCCTGGAACAGATCAAGCCGGACATTGCCGTGTGGTGGAGTTCCGGCGGGCAGTCGGCGCAGCTGCTCAGCGACGGCGAAGTGGACATGCTGATGATCTGGAACGGCCGCGCCAGCGCGGTGCGCAAGGACAAGCCGGAGGTGGAGTTCACCTACAACGACGGGCTGTTGCAGAACACCCAGTTGTGCGTGCTGAAAAACGCCCCGAACTACGCCACCGCCCTGCAGTTCATTAACGAGGCCATGTCCCCGGACCTGCAGGCCAACCTGCCGTTGCACATCGATTACGGCCCGGGCAACCCGGCGGCGTTCAGCACCGGCAAGATCACCGCGGAACGCGCCAAGGAACTCCCTAGCGCCCCGGATAACGCCGCCAAGCAAGCGTTGCTGTCCGAAGAGTGGTGGGCATCGCCGGCCGGTATCGCCGCCAAGGACCGCTGGCTGAAGTTCGTTCAGTAACGCCATGCCGTACCCGGCGGCGAGCTGCCGTGTGGCGGTGCCGGCCGGGGTTGCTGATTCGATGGGTCGTCCACAGGGAATGCCATGAGCACGATGATCGACTACCTCATCCTCGGGGGCGGTTCTGCCGGTTGCGTACTGGCGGCCCGGCTCTCCGAGGACCCGGACAAACAGGTGTGCCTGGTGGAGGCCGGGCGCGATATTTCGGCGTCGAGCATGCCGCCGGAGATTCGCAGTCGCTACCCAGGCCGGGCCTACCTGGACCTGGGCAATATCTGGCAGCGCCTCAACGTCTTGATGGGCACCGGCACGCGCCAGCAGCGGCGTTACGAGCAGGCGCGAATCCTTGGCGGCGGCTCGGCGATCAATGCCCTGATGACCAATCGCGGTGCTCCCGCCGACTATGACGAATGGCAGCAACTGGGCGCCGAAGGCTGGGGCTGGGACAACTGCCTGCCGTACTTTCGCAAGCTGGAAAACGACACGGATTTCAACGGCCCGCTGCATGGCCAGGACGGTCCGCTGCGCATTCGTCGGACCCCGGACGCGGCCCTCTCGCCCTTTGTCAAAGGGGTGATTGGCGCCTTGGGCGAGCAGGGCCTGCCACGCAAACCGGACCAGAACGGCCCCTGGGAAGACGGGGTGTACGTCGGTGCGATTGGCGTCAGCGAGGCGGGCGAACGCATTCCCACCTCGGTGTGCTACCTGACCGATGAGGTGCGCCGGCGCAGTAACCTGAGCATCCGCACCGATTGCCTGGTGGAACGCGTGCTGTTCAAGCACAAGCGTGCGGTGGGCGCATGCCTGCGCCTGGCCGATGGGCAAACCCTGGAGCTGGAGGCCCGTGAGGTGATCATTTGCGCTGGGGCGATCCACAGCCCGGCGTTGCTGATGCGCAGCGGCGTCGGCCCGTTGAACGAGCTGCTCGATCTGGGCATCGAGCTGGTGGCGGACCGCCCTGGTGTGGGTGGCAACCTGATGGAGCACCCGTCGATTGCGGTGTCGGCACTCTTGACCCGCGAGGGCCGCACGCCCTTTGCCAACGAACACCACGAGCAGGCGATCGTGCGCTTCTCTTCCGGCCTGGCACAGACGCCCAGTGGCGATATGCACGGCGCCATCCTGTCCCGTTCGGGCTGGCACTCCATCGGCTATCGCCTGGGGTCGATGTTTTTCTGGGTCAACAAATCTTATTCCCGTGGGCGGGTGCGGCTGGTCTCAGCGGACCCGTTGCAAGAGCCCGATGTGCAGTTCGACATGCTCTCCGACCCGCGGGATTTTCAACGCCTGAAAGACGCCTTGCGCTTTGGCGCTCGCACCCTGGGGGCCGCCTCCCTGGATGCGCAACGCAGCGTGGTGTTCCCTTCCAGCTATTCGCCGCGGGTGGCCAAGGTGGCGCGCCCGGGAGGGATCAACGGGCTGTTGCGTGGCACCTTGAGCGGCTTGCTGGACCTGGCCGGGCCGCTGCGTGGCTGGCTGATCCGGCGCCTGGTGACCCAGGGCGTGACCCTGCAAGGGTTGCTCGCCGACGACGCGGCGCTAGGGGCTTTTGTGCGCAGCCAGGTCGGTGGCACCTGGCACCCGTCCGGTACCTGCCGCATGGGCCGCGCCGATGATCCGCAGGCGGTGACCTTGAGCGATGGCCGGGTGATCGGCGTCAGTCAGTTACGGGTGTGTGACGCATCGCTGATGCCATCGATCCCCTGTGCCAACACCAATGTGCCGACCATCATGCTGGCCGAACGTATCGCTGACCTGATCAAGGCCGAGGCGGCACAGGAGGCCCGGAAGGCCGCGACCGCCTAAGGGGCGGTCGCGGTTTTAACGCCGCAAGGTCAGTGGCCGTAGCCGACGATGCCCTTGGTTTCCAGAAAAGCCTCCAGCCCCCACTCGGCGTATTCGCGGCCGTTGCCCGACTGCTTGTAGCCACCGAAGGGGGCTGCGCTGTCCCAGTCCGGGTAGTTGATGTAGACGCTGCCAGCGCGCAATTGCAGGGCCACCTTGCGTGCCCGTGGCAGGTCCGCCGACTGCACGTAGGCGGCCAGGCCGAACACGCTGTCGTTGGCCATGGCAATGGCTTGCGCTTCATCGCGGTAGGGCAGGATCACCAGTACCGGGCCGAAGATTTCCTCGCGGGTGATGGTCATCTGCGGGGTGACCCCGGCAAAAATGGTCGGCTGCACGTAGTAGCCGCGCTCCAGGCCCGCTGGTCGCCCCAGGCCGCCGGCGATGAGCTGCGCGCCTTGTTCCAGGCCGATACCGATCATGCGCTGGATGGCCAGGTACTGACGTTCGCTGATCACTGGACCCAGGGTTGTGTCGTCGGCGTCCGGCGGCCCCGGGCGATGCGCCTGGGCGGCGCGTGCGGCGATGGTCACGACCTGTTCGTGCAAGGCCTCGGGGACCAGCATGCGTGTGGGCGCGTTGCAGGATTGGCCACTGTTGTTGAAGCAGGCATTCACGCCCTGTGTCACTGCGGCTTCCAAGGCCACATCGTCAAGCAGGATGTTGGCTGACTTGCCGCCCAGTTCCTGATGCACACGCTTGACCGTGGGCGCGGCCAACCGGGCGATGTCCACCCCGGCCCGGGTCGAACCGGTGAACGAGACCATGTCGACATCCGGGTGGGCAGCGAGGGCGGCGCCCACCGTGGGGCCGTCGCCGTTGATCAGGTTGAAGACCCCGGGCGGCACCCCGGCGCTGTGCAGCACCTCGGCGAAAATCAGCGCATTGAGAGGGGCGATCTCGCTGGGTTTGAGGACCATGGTGCAGCCGGCCGCCAGGGCGGGGGCGACTTTGCAGACGATCTGGTTGATCGGCCAGTTCCAGGGGGTGATCAGCGCGACCACGCCCACGGCTTCCTGATTGATCAGGGTGGTGCCACGCTGGCGTTGAAAGTCGAAGTCCTCAAGGGTGCGGATCAACTGTTCCAGATGCATGCGGCCAATGCCGGCCTGCCAGGCATGGGACAGGGCGCGCGGCGCGCCGACCTCGCGGGTGATGACCGCGGCGATCTCGTCATAGCGCGCCAGATAGGCTCGTAACACCTCCTGCAACAGGGCCTGGCGTTCAGCGGGGGCGGTCGCGGAAAACCCCGGAAAGGCTTTTTTTGCCGCCTGCACGGCCACCTCGACATCGGTGTGGTTGCCCAGGGCAATTTCGCTGAAGGCGGTTTCAGTGGCCGGATCGATCACCGCCAGGCGTTCGCGACCGTGGGGCTCGACCCAACGACCGTCTATGTAGAACTGCAGAGCGTGTTCCATGAAGTTGGCGCCTCTTGCTGGTCTGTAAAAGATGTGCGGCGGACCTGATGCCGGAGTGGGGCGCACGGGTCGTCTGGCGTCGCAAGATTAGTCGTGGCTTTTGTGTTACGGCAATTTACTAATAGTTGGGCCAGGCATAATATCAAGTCATGTCAAATCTACGTCGTAAACTCCCCAGCTCCAGTTCCCTGTTCGTTTTCGAAGCGGCCGCTCGCTGTGGCAGCTTCACCCGGGCGGCGGAAGAACTCTGTGTTAGCCAGCCGGCCGTCAGTCGCATGCTCGGGCGCCTTGAAGAACACCTTGGCGTGCAATTGTTCGAGCGTGTGCGCGGGGGGGCCCGGTTGACCGAGAGCGGCAGTATTCTCTATCGCAAGGTCCAGGAAGGCTTCAGCACCATCGAGGCGGCGATCAGCGAAATCGAGTCCCGCGCCACCGGCATGGAGACCATCACGCTGTCGGTGTCCACGGCTTTTACCACCCATTGGCTGATGCCGCGCATGAGTCGTTTCAGCGAGGCATTTCCCAGCGTCGACCTGCGCTTCCAACTGATGTCAGGGAAGATCGGCGGACCGTTGGTGGATGTCGATCTGGGGATGCGCTACCTCGAGGCTGGTAGCCTGAAAGCCACGGATACCCTGGTTCTCCCGGAGATTACCATCCCGGTTTGCAACCGCCAGTACCACGCCGATCTGCTCCAGGGACGCTCGCGAAAACAGCCTAGAACCTTGATCAGCATGGACAGCCAGGAGCGCGGCTGGGTCGAGCATTTCGACACCCTTGGCCAGCGTTCCGCAGTGGCCGACAACAGCCAGGTGTTCTCCGATTACGCGGTGGTGGTGCAAGCCGCTCTACTAGGCCAGGGCATGGCTCTGGGCTGGTTGAATGTGGTCTCGCATTGCCTGGTCAAGGGCGAATTGCTGCCCGCTGCCGAGCAGGTGCGGGTGAGCGCGCGGCGCTGTTGCCTGGTGCCGGCGGGCAACCGACCGATGCGGCCGTTGGTGGCGGCGGTAAGGGATTGGATTGTTACCGAAATGCACAATGACTTGGTGCAGATCGACGCCGCCTACCCACATTTGCACCTGGCTGAAGCTCTGCATTGCGCGTCATAAGAGTGCCCGTGCTGCCGCGAGTAAAAAAACAGTAGGTTATGCCTCAGGGGTGGGTGAAAACGAAATATTGCGTGCCGCAGCGAGGTCGATAATCCCAGCAGACGGATTTTCCAATCCCCCTGACCTACCTTGCGGAGCGCTTTATGTCATTCAAGCAGTTCAAAGCCCTGACGTTTGATGTCGTCGGCACCCTGATCGATTTCGAAGCCGGCATCCTGGCGCACGTCCGTGAAGTGGCGGGGGAGGCCGGTAAGGCCCGCACCGATGACGAAATTCTCAAGGCCTACCGCGAAGCCCGGGCTTTGCCGGATTCCGGCTGGTGGCCTGATGATCTGGAACGTTGTTATCACGTGATCGCTGGCAAGCTCGGATTGCCGGACAACGCCGAGTACGCCCGTGGCCTTGCCCTAGCGGTGCAGCATTTTCCCGCCTTCCCGGACTCGGTGGCGGCCCTCAAGCGCCTGCGCAAGCACTTCAAACTGGTGGCTACCACAAACTCGCAGATCTGGGCTCTGGACTGCATGGCCAAGACCCTGGATGAGCCCTTCGACGTGAAGGTCACGGTGGACGACGTGCGCTTCGAGAAGCCCGATCCGCAATTCTTTGCCTACACCCGCGGCGTACTGGCGACCCAGGGCATTGTCTTCGAGCAAATCCTGCACGTGGCGCAGAGCCAATACCACGACATCGGCGTGGCCGTGCGCCTGGGCTATCAGGTGTGCTGGATCGAACGTCGGCACGCGCAGAAGGGCAGCGGCGGCACCCTGGAATCCGAGCACACCAAGCCTCATTACCACTACCACACCCTGGCTCAATTGGCCGACGCGGTAGAGCAGGAACTGGGTTGAGCCCCCCGGGCGCCGCCGCCATCGTGCCGGTGCCCCCTTTTTCTCGGAAGCCGGCAATGACTCTTCAGACCTTATGGGCGGCCACCGCCGAACCCGGCCCTGCGCTGCAATTGCTCGAAGGTGAGCGTCAGTGCGACGTGGCGATTATCGGCGCCGGCTACACAGGCTTGAGCGCCGCCAGGCATGTCGCCTTGAGCGGCCGCGAGCCGTTGCTGATCGACGCCAACACCCTGGCCTGGGGCGCCAGCGGGCGCAACGGCGGGGTGGTGTCGCCGAAGTTTCGCGTGGGCTTTGCTGCGCTCATGGCCCGTTTTGGCCGTGACACCGCCTTGCGCATGTACCGAACCGGCTACGACGCCGTGGACAGCCTGGTGGAAACCGTCGAGGCCCTGGGCCTCGATGAGGCTCGGCTGCACCTGGGCGGGCATATTGCGGCAGCGCACAATTCCCATGCCCTGTCAGGGCTGCAAGCCACCGCCGAGTGGATCAAGCGCGAGACCGGCGGTGCCTCGTCCTACCTGCTCAGCGCCGCAAAAGTCGCTGAATGCACCGGTTCCAACCTGTTCCACGGCGGCCTGCTGACCCCCAAGGCGGGCGGTATCCACCCGCTGAACTACGCCCGTGGCATGGCCCGCAGCCTCACCGGCAATGGTGTCAAGATCTACATCAACAGCCCGGCGCAACAGGTTCGCCGCGAGGGCCGGCGGGTGATCATCGACACGCCCCAAGGACGGGTCAGCGCCCAGCAGGTGATCTACGCCACCAACGGCTATTCGGATCTGACCCCGGTCACCGCCACCTTGCACCGCCGGCTGATTCCCTTTCGCAGCGCGATCATCGCCACCGAGCCCCTGGCCCCGGCGGTACTGGCCGCGCTGATGCCCGGCGGCCAAGTGTGCGGCGATACCAAACGCATGCTGCGCTGGTTCCGGGTGGTGGGCGATCGCCTGATCTTCGGCGGGCGCGGAGCCTTCGGGAAAAACGATTCCGAGACGGCGTTTCGCGCGTTGCAACGCAGCATGGGCGAGGTGTTTCCGATCCTGCGCGAGCAGCCCATCGCCTTTCGCTGGTCGGGCCTGGTGGCGATGACGCTGGATTACCTGCCCCATGCGGGCCAGTTGGATGAACAGAGCTTCTATGCCATTGGCTACAACGGTGGCGGGGTGGCGATGTCCACTTACATGGGCCAGCAACTGGCGCGCATGACTGCGGGCGAGAAGGTCGATCTCGGCCTGTTGGCGGGCGAGAAATTCCAACCCATTCCCCTGCATGCCTTTCGCGCCCCGGGCGTTCGCCTGGCGGCGGGCTGGCAGCAGTTCCTCGATCTGATCGGTCGCTAAGCCGAGAGTCTGAATCCATGCCTGCGATGCTGCATTACTGCCACCCGGTCAGCGCCCGGCGCGTGCCCCGCGCCTACCAGACCTGGGTCGACGACCCCTTGGCCAGTGGCCGTTCCCTGCATAGGTATGACGCGGCCCAAGGTTACGCGATGGGCGTCTATCAGGGTTCGGGCACGCAACGGGTGATTGAAGACTTTCCCTGGGTCGAGTTGGGTATCGTCGAGTCCGGCACTCTGCTCCTGCAGGGCGAAGGTTTCAGGATCGCGCTGCACCCCGGCGACTGCTTCGTGATTCCACGGGGCATAACCGTGGATTGGCAGCAGCCCGGCGACCTGCGTTACCTGTGCATGGTCTTTCCAGGCCTGTCGCGTGCCGCGCCGATGCCGCGTCAGCCGCTGAAGATCGATCCGAGTATTGAGTTGCAACCCTGCGATCCGCCGGCCGCCGCCGTGCTGCTCAGCCCCACGCCCCGGGCCTGGAGCCAGATCCTGTTCAGTGTCGCCAACCTGCGCATCGGTGTCTGGGAGTGCGAAGCCTACGAGCGCCAGCGCGTGGAGCCCAGCTATTGCGAGTTGATGCACATCCTCAAGGGCGCGATCACCCTCAGCCCCGAGGGGGCGGCGCCGTGTACCGTGCAGGCTGGGGAAACCATCGTGGTGCCGGCGGGGGCGAGCAATGCCTGGGCCAGTGCGCAGACGGTTCGCAAGATCTTCTGCATCCTCTCCTGAGGCGTTCCTGGGGGGCGTTTGCCCCCACTCTCCCGGTCAGGCTGAACGCAGCAGGCTGCGCAAAGGCACGGTGCTCTTGACCACCGGCGACTTGATGACGATGTAGCTGAAGTACTTCTCGATGCCAATGTTCTTGTCCAGGATCGACTCCATCAATTCCTGGTAGTGCTGGATGCTGCTGGTGAGAAAGCGCACAAGGTAGTCATACCCACCGCTGATCAAGTGACACTCCAGCACTTCGTCGATATTGCGGATGCTCGACTCGAACTTGGCAAAGTCGGACCGCTTGTGGTCGGACAGAGTGACCTCGGTGAACACCGTCACCGAGTTGGCGAACTTGGCCAGGTTGACATGGGCTTCATAACCGCTGATGTAGCCCGCCGTTTCCAGGCGCTTGACCCGTTGCAGGCAAGGACTGGGGGAGAGTCCGACGGCTTCGGCGAGGCTGACGTTGGTCATGCGTCCGTCTTTTTGCAGCTGGACCAGGATGTTGATGTCGATACGATCGAGTTTGGTTACCGCTTCCATCGTTGACTCCTCGTAATGTCAGTCTTGAATACTGGGGTCAGACACGCAGCGCCTTCTGATGCGCATGGACCAGGTCGGCGAGGCTGGCGTACTCACAGCGCTTGCCATCCAAGGCTTGCTCCGAGTGGTTCCACGGCGGGCGCTGGTCGCGGCGCAAGGTGCACACCGGGAAGTCCACCCGCAGGTTCCACGGATCGTCCGCTTCTGTGCTGCGTACCGGCAACATCTCGCTGCGTTGCAGGCCCAGCCGGCCCAGGGCTTGCTCCAGGCTGGCGTGCCAGTCGTCGACCTGGGGTTCGATGATGGCGTCGAACGCGATGGGCAAACGAAGGGTCAGTGCGTCGATGTCCATACCATGGGGCGGTGCGATCAGCACCAGCCGATAAAACTTGCTGAGGTACTGCAGGGCGCCAGGCGCGTCTTCAAAAATCGGCCATTGGCCGGACGCGGTACCAAACGCAACACTTTCATCCCAGCCCGGAACTACATGCAATTGATGCGCCAGACGCTGGTAGAGCTGGCCATGGAAGGCCATGGCACTGCCGGCATGACCCTGGGTGGCCAGTTCGTGGGCGGTGCGCCGATAGGCGCTGAGCATCTGCTCGTCGCTGTGCAGGTCGGTGGTTCGCACCGACAACGGCCGCAGGCCTTCGAGGATGCCCCGTTCGCGGTCGACCAGGGTGCCGAAGGACAGGCCCAACGCTTTGTACTGGGTGACTTTCATGTGCCGCTCCTGGGTAGTCCTGATGGGCTTCCTGAGTCATCAGGCAAAAGCCCGACCCATGTCAGAGGGGCGGGCCGGGCCTTTAACGTCGGTGCTGCGGGCGTGGGTCAAGCACCGGCGGCGGCCAGGGCCCGGTCGAGCATCTGCAAGGCTTCTGCCAGTTGTTCCCGGGTGGTCACCAGCGGCGCAAGGAAGCGCACCACGTTGCGGTATACACCGCACTTGATCACCAACAGGCCAGCGTTACGCGCTTCGTCGATGACTTTCTGCGCCAGGGCCGGATCCGGGCTCTGGGCGGCATCGGCAGCGACGATTTCGATGGCCTGCATAAACCCCAGGCCGCGCACGTCGCCGATTCGCGGGTAGCGTTTTTGCAGGGCCAGCAGGCCTTCGCGCAGTTGCGCCGCCAGTTGTTCACCCTGGCCGAGCAGATCCTGTTCTTCAAACAGGTCCATCACCGCCAGCGCCGCCGCGCAGGCCACGGCATTACCGCCATAGGTACCGCCCAGGCCGCCGGGTGCCGGCGTGTCCATGATTTCGGCGCGGCCGACCACGGCTGACAGCGGCATGCCACCGGCCAGGCTCTTGGCCACGGTCACCAGGTCCGGCTGGATGTCGGCATGCTGGAAGCCGAACAGGGTGCCCGTGCGGCCGAAACCGGCCTGGATTTCATCGAGGATCAGCACGATGCCATGTTCGGTGCAGCGCTGGCGCAGGGCCTGGAGGAAGGCGATGGGCGCGGCGAGGAAACCACCGTCGCCCTGTACCGGCTCGATGATGATCGCCGCCACCCGATCCGGCGCCACGTCGGTGGCGAACAGGGTATCGAGTTCGGCAAGAGCGTCTTCGCCGCTGATGCCCCGGTACGCGTTGGGGTAGGTTGCGTGGTAGATCTCGGCCGGGAACGGTCCGAAGTTCTGCTTGTAGGGCTGGCTCATGCCGGTCAGCGTCACGCCGAGCAGGGTGCGGCCGTGGAAGCCGCCACGGAAGGAAATCACCGCCGGACGGTTGGTGTGGCCACGGGCGATCTTGATGGCGTTTTCCACGGCTTCGGCGCCGGAGGTGAAGAGCACACTTTTATAGTGCTGGTCGCCGCCGATCAATTTGTTCAGACGCGCCGCCACCTGGATATAGGACTCATAGGCCACGACCTGGAAACTGGCATGGGATATTTCCCCGACCTGGCGGCGCACCGCTTCCACCACTTTCGGGTGGTTGTGGCCAACGTTGAGCACCCCGATGCCGCCGACGAAATCCAGGTAGCGCTTGCCATCCACATCCCACACTTCGGTACCCAGGGCGTGGCTGAGCACCACGGGGTGGGCGGTGGCGATGCCCCGTGGAACGTGCTGCTCGCGCAGTGCAAGAAAACGTTGATTTTCAGTCAGTGCAGAGTTCATCTCGATCTCCATAAACGCCGTGCTTGGCGGGTGGTCTGTGATCAGGATAAGGATTGGCAGGGCACGGCATGCGCTGAATTTGCCTGGCCCTGCGCTGTGATCGACTGTTTTTCAGGGGGCTGGCGAAACAATTGACTGTGGGCTTGATGGGCATCGGAAGTAGGGCATCGGGCCGCAGCCCGGTTGCCCCACAACACTGGCCTCACGCGCCGGCCCGGGGCACGACGATCGTGTCTTCGGGGTGCAGGCGCATCAGCATCGGCGCGCCGATCGGCGGCAGGTTGAGGTTGCCTTCGTGGTGGCTGGGCTGGCGCAGGCTGACGGTGGGACCGCCATCCAGGTCGACGAATACCTTGAGGCTTTCGCCCTGGAACACGATGTCGGAAACCCGTCCGCGCAGGCGATTCCATTCCGGGCCGGCACTGTCGTTGTCCAGCAGCAATTTTTCTGATTGCAGGGCCAGGAACAGATCGCCCGAGGCCGGGATCGGCCGGGTGGTGCGTAGCGGCGTGGCGCCGAGATTCAGGTCGTTACCGCTGCCGCGCTGCAATGGAATCAGGGTGCTCTCGCCAATGAAACTGGCGACGAAATCATCCGCCGGGTGATCGTGCAAGCGCCGTGGCGTGTCCACTTGTACCAACTGCCCGCCGCGCATGATGGCGATGCGGTCGCTCATGGTCAGGGCTTCGCGCTGGTCGTGGGTGACGTAGATCATGGTCGCGCCGAGGCGCTTGTGCAGCGCCCGCAGTTCGATCTGCATGGTCTCGCGCAGTTGCTTGTCGAGGGCCGATAGCGGCTCGTCCATGAGGATCAGCTTGGGCTCGAACACAATCGCCCGGGCCAGGGCCACGCGTTGGCGCTGGCCACCGGAGAGCGCGGCGATCGAGCGGTTTTCATAGCCGCCCAGTTCCACCGTGGCCAGGGCCTGCTTGACCCGGTCGCGGCTCTTGGCCGCGTTTTCACCGCGGGCACGCAAGGGGAAGGCGACGTTCTCGCCCACGGTCATGTGCGGGAACAGCGCGTAGTTCTGGAACACCACGCCGATCTCGCGCTTGTGCGGCGGCATCAGGGTCACGTCGCGCTCGCCGAACAAAATGCTTCCGGAACTGACACGGATAAACCCGCCGAGGATGCTCAGCAAGGTGGTCTTGCCTGAACCGGAAGGCCCCAGCAGCGACATGAACTCGCCGGCTTCGACCTTGAGATTGACGTTGTCCAGGGCCTTCAGGGAACCGTAGTGCTTGCAGACTTGATTGACGCTGACCGACTCGAAACCTTCAGTGAACTTCATGCAGGGTTCTCCTAATGCGCAGCGCGGGGAGTGCCCGCGGTGTCTGTCATCTGAACACAGGCGTCGGCCTGGTTCGTGCCGTTTTCCCCAGTCCAGGCAACACAATCTGCCGCCCGGTGTTGCTGTGTTCAGTCGAGTCCGCCGATGTGCCAGGCCTTGATTTCGAGGAACTCGTCGAGGCCGTATTTCGAGCCTTCGCGGCCGGTTCCCGATTGCTTCATGCCGCCAAAGGGCGCCACTTCCATGGACACCACGCCGGTGTTGAGGCCGACCATGCCGAACTCCAGGCGCTCGCCGACACGAAAGGCCCGGCGCATGTCCTGGGTGAAGTAATAGGCCGCCAGGCCATAGGGTGTGTCGTTGGCCAGCGCCAGGGCTTGGGCTTCGTCCTTGAAGCGAAACAATGGCGCCACCGGGCCGAAGGTTTCTTCGCGGGCCAGGAGCATGTCCGGCGTGACGTCCAGCAGTACCGTGGGCTGGACGAACAAACCCTGGTTGCGGGGCGCGCCGCCGATGGCGATGGCGGCGCCTTTTTCCAGGGCATCGCCGATGTGCAGGGCCACTTTGTCCACCGCTGCCGCATTGATCAGTGGACCGATGGTCACGCCGTCGCTGAGGCCGTCGCCGACTTTCAGCTGGGCAACCGCAGCGGTCAGGCGCTCGGCGAAGCGTGCATAGATACCGTCCTGTACCAGGATTCGATTGGCGCAGACGCAGGTCTGCCCGGCGTTACGGAATTTGCTCTGCATGACCCCGGCGATCGCCAGGTCGAGGTCGGCGTCGTCGAACACGATAAAGGGCGCGTTACCTCCCAATTCCAGGCTCAGGCGCTTGATGCTGCTTGCGCACTGGCTCATCAGCAGTTGGCCGACCCGGGTCGAACCGGTGAACGACAGTTTGCGCACAGCGGGGTTGCCGGTCATCTCGCCGCCTACACCGGCCGGCAGACCGGTGAGTACGTTGAACACCCCGGCTGGAATGCCGGCGCGTTCGGCCAGCACCGCCAGGGCCAGGGCCGACAGCGGGGTCAGTTCCGAAGGCTTGACCAGCACCGTGCAACCGGCGGCCAGGGCCGGTGCACATTTGCGCGTGATCATGGCGTTGGGGAAGTTCCACGGCGTGATCGCCGCGACGACGCCTACCGGCTGCTTGATCACCAGAATCCGCCGATCAGCAGTGGGGGCCGGGATGGTGTCGCCATAGATGCGCCGGGCTTCCTCGGCGAACCATTTGACGAAAGTCGCGCCATAGCCAATCTCGCCACGGGATTCGCTCAGGGGTTTGCCTTGCTCGGCGGTCATGATCAAGGCCAGGTCTTCCTGGTTCTCCAGGATCAGCCGGTGCCAGGTTTCCAGATACCGCGCGCGTTCCGCCGCCGGCACCTCGCGCCAGCTCTGGAAGCGTTGTTCGGCGGCTTCGATGGCGCGCCGGGTTTCGGCGGCTTGAAGGGCCGGAACGTGGGCGATCAGGCTGCCATCGGCGGGGTTGGTCACGGCGAGGGTGGCGCCATCGTCGGCCTCGATCCAGGCGCCATTGATGTAGGCGCGTTCGACGAGCAGGGAAGGGTCACGCAAGGTGCTTTTCAACATGTGAGGTGCCTTTGAAGGTCCGGAGGATAGGACCGATTGTAAAAAAGGCTGGCTGGCTGCCGATGCCGAGCTGGCCTGTTGAACAGGGGGTTGCTGCTCAATTACGTCGTTTGCCGGCAGGATCTGCCGTCACCGCGAGCGGCACTCGCGGCAGCGGCCAACGACTCAGGAAGACTTGTTGCGGCCGGCGATCACCACCAGCAGCAACGACGCCAGAATCAGCAGGGAGCTGATGGCGGCGATGGTCGGGTCGATCTCATCGCGCAAGGCGGTGAACATGCGTTTGGTCAGGGTCTGGTTGTCGCCGCCGGAGATAAACAGCGCTACCACGGTTTCATCCAGCGAGGTGATAAAGGCGAACAGAGTGGCCGACACCAGGCTCGGCTTGATCTGCGGCAGTGTCACCGCCATAAACGCGCGGAAACTGTTCATGCCCAGGCTGCGGGCGACCATTTCCTGGGACATGTCGAAGTTCCGCAAGCCCGCCAGCAGGGCGATGATCACGTAGGGTAGGGCTAGCATGATGTGCGCCAGCACCAGCCCGCTGAGGGTGCTGATCAGGCCGATCCGGGCATAGACAAAAAACACCCCGGCGGCGATCAGGATGATCGGCACCATCATCGGCAGCAGCAGGATGATTTGCAGGGTACGCACCACCCGCAGGCTCGATGTGTTGATGGCGTAGGCCGCCGCCATGCCGATCGGCAGGCTGACCAGGGTGGTGACCAGTGCGGTGATCAGGCTGACCCGCGTCGCCGACATCCACTCGGCACTGTTGAAGAACGCCTCGTACCAGCGCAGCGACCATTCCTTGGGCGGGAACTGCAAAAAGCGCGCTTCGGAGAACGACATCGGTACCACGATCAGTACCGGCAGGATCAGGTACAGCAGGATCAACCCCACCAGCAGCGTAAAAGCCAGGTGGGACAGGCGCACGCGCCGCAGATTGGCTAGCCGGTTCATTCAGCGTGCTCCCAGAATGCGTTCGATGGGAATAAAGCGGTTGATGCCCCAAAAGATCAGGAACACGACCAACAGCAACACCAGGCCCACGGCACTCGCCGCGCCCCAGGCGTGATACAGCTCGACGTTACGCTGCACCAGCATCGACACCAGGATGGTGCGTCCGCCGCCCAACAGTTCCGGCGTGATGAAGAAGCCCAGGCAGATCACAAACACCAGGATCGAACCGGCCATGACCCCCGGTGCCGCCATCGGCAGAAACACTCGGCGAAAGGTATAGAACGGCTTGGCGCCGAGGCTCTCCGAGGCTTGCAGCAAGTCTTGGGGAATCTTGCGCATCACCGAATACAGCGGTAGCACCATGAACGGCAACATTACGTGCAAGGTGCCGATGATCGTGCCGGTGGTGTTGTGCATCAGGTTCAGCGGTTGGTCGATGATCCCCAGGTCGAGCAGGGTCTGGTTGACCAGCCCGCGACGTTGCAACAGCACCAGCCAGGCGTAGGAGCGCACCAGCACGCTGGTCCAGAACGGAATGATCACGCATATCAGGATCAGGTTGGCCCAGAAACCGTGGAGCCGGGAGGCGGCGTAGGCGATGGGGAAACCGAGGAAAATAGAGAGCACGGTGACGATGAAACTGATTTTGAAGGTCAGGGCGAAGGTGTCCCAGTAGATGCGCTCCTGGAAGATCCGCGCATAGTTGGCCAGGGAGAAACCGGCTTCGGTCTGCACCGACTGCAGGGCCAGCCAGCACAGTGGCAGGATCAGCAACACCACTACCATCAACAATGCCGGGAGCAGCAGGAGCAGCATCGACGTGTTTTCCTTGCGCTCCTCACGGGCGATGGCTTGCAGGCTGCTGGGCGATGGCCGTGGGCCGTCGCTGGCGTCGGGCATGGATTTGGCCAGGTAGGCGTTAGACATGCTGGCCTCCCTTGCGGGCTGGGCCGCACCGGTACGCTTGAACGATTTCGGCGGGCTGCCGCGTGCAGTACTGGAATCGGGTCATGCGAGGACTCCCAAAGAGGGGCAGGTGCAAAAAATCATGCAGCCGGTTGTTATTGTTAGGGGCGCACCCGGGCCGGCGACGTTTCTAATGTACGGCCAGGGCGGCGGCGCAAGCGGCTATAAATAGGCCGCGGCAAAGTGCTTTATTGCGTATTTGCCAGGGCCGGCGGCATGTCCTGCGCCCGGTGAGTGGGCCTCTGATGAGGCCCGGCCGGGCGCGACAGCGTCGTCACTTCTTCTGGACGAAGGCCAGCCAGCGCTCTTCGGCTTTCACGCCTTCGGCGGAGGCCCACCATTTGGACGACAACAGGGCCTGGCGGCTGATGTTTTCCGGTGACGACGGCAACTTGGCTCCGCGTTCGGCGGGGATCACCCCAACCTTGAAGGCTTCAGGGTTGAGCGGGCCGTAATCGATGATCAGCGGCAGGGCGGCTTGCAGCTTGGCATCAATCGCCTCGTTGACGAATTTCATCGCCGCGACCCTGTGCGCCGAGCTCTTGAGCACGCACAGCGAGTTGGTTTCCAGCACCCCCTGGTTGTAGTCGAAGGCCACGGGCGCGCCGTCGGCCTGGACCGCGCTGATGCGGCCGTTCCAGGCCTGGATCAGGTCCACTTCACCATCGCTGATCAACTGTGCGGACTGGCCACCGGAGGTCCACCAGGTGGCGATATGCGGCTTGATCTGTTCGAGTTTCTTGAAGGCACGCTCGACGTCCAGCGGGTACAGTTGGTCTGGTGGCACGCCATCGGCCATCAGGGCGATTTCCAGGGTCGGGCGCGGCAGGTTGCGCAGGGAGCGCTGGCCGGGAAATTGGTCGGTGTTCCAGAAGTCGGCCCAGGTTTTCGGCACCTTGTCGCCCTTGAAGGCGTCGGTGCGATAGGCCATGACCGTAGAGTAGCTGATGTAGCCGACGCTGTAGTCGTCCTTGAGTTCGGGGGGCAACTGGGCGGCGTTGGGAATCAGCGTCAGGTCGAGTTTTTCGAACAGGCCTTCCTGCTCGCCACGGATGCAATCACCGGTGGGCAAATCGACCACGTCCCAGCTGACTTTGCCGCTTTCCACCTGGGTCTTGATGATCGGGTAAGCCTTGGGCGAACTGTCCTGTTTTAAGGTCACGCCGAGCTTTTTCGCGGCCGGTTCGAGGATCGCTTTGCTCTGGGCTTCCTGATAGGCGCCGCCTTGGGAGACAAAGGTAATGTCTTCGGCCTGGGCGCTAGAGGCGCTCAGGCCCAGCAAGACGAAGCCAGCCAATTGCAGGGTACGGATAGGCGCTTGGGTCATAGAAAAACTCCTGATGGTTGGCAGAGGGACAGGGCAACCAGGGTCGTGTGATACCGGTCATTCTGCGGGACCTGAGGCTTTCCAATGTACCGTTGCGCCGACAAAGCAAGGGCGCACAAATGCATCGTGGAAAAGCGCATTGTTTCGTATTGGCCGGAGGCGACGGCATCTAATGCGCCCCTTGGGAGGGCGGAGTGGGCGGGGTTGGTGCGAAGTGCGGGGGAATCGATCCAGGGCGGTTGGCGGCGGCGCTTGGTCGTTGAACCCAGCCGTCATCCATCCTTGGCTCGGGCGCACCAGGGAAGGCCTGCGGCTTGCAGAGGCGGGGCAGACGGTCTTGCCGCCCAGGACTTCGGCCACCCAGTCCGCGACGTAATGGCCAGCGTTGATGCTGTTGTCCAAGCTGCAGCGCTGCACGTCGCCTTAACGCTCGGTGAAAATTTGCTGCTCTCGCTATGGACGATTAACTAGTTGTTCGTAGGTGCGATGGACCGACTTCAGCGGGATCTGCGAATCCTGCTCACCGTGGGTCACCCGGAATGGTATGCGGATGCGATCCAGTACGCCGTCCAGGTGCACCTGTTCTGCCAGGGCCATGAACTCGTCGATGTCTGTGGTGCCCCTGCACGCGAGGGATCAGTAACGGGGTACCGGGAAGCTGCCTTCCTTTTCCAGTCGGCGCTTCCGCACATCACACCAGTCGTGGTTGGTGCCTCAGACCACGTCGCAGTCGAAACACGGTTCGAAGGCCACCGCCTGCGGGCAGCAGAAGTCGCCCAGGGGCACGCCCTCCATGGCGATGCGCCGGGCAACGATGTCGCTGCGGGTTCCGCCCGCTGGCAGTTTTTCCCGGACAGATCGACGCCTCAGGTGAAGGTCTGCAACGGCACTGGTAAAGCGCTTAGCGCCCGGCGGCACTGCGTGGGCCTGCAGGTGCTCGCAAGTCAGGTAGTAGGTGGTGGCGAGGTTGTATTTCTCGCTGGCGGAGAACAGCCGGCCAGCGCTTTCGTCCTCTTCGGCGAGGCTGCAGAGCTTGTTCGCCATCTTCACCCAGGTTTCACGGAAGGCTTTTCGCGTCCGCGAAGTAGGTGACTACAACCAGGAAACAAAAATGCCTCATTAAGAAGCGGAGTTCTCGGCCCCGCACCACGAAGTGAAGTGGTAGGTTGTTATTGAAAGTGAGCTGATGGGTTCTGACGATAACTGTTCATGGATCTGGAAATGCCAGAGCAAGCCAAGTTGGTCCGTGTTTTTTGATTCTCAAGAAAAATGGCGTCATCCAGAGATCAGTTCAAGGCAATGCTTAACTAAGCAGCTAGAGGTACTTTTTGAAAGTTGCTGTTGTGATCGCCATCGCGATCCCGAGCATCGCGGCGCTAGGCAAAAAAACGGCCATGGGATTGAGCGAAAAGGGCAAGGACAGGTAAATGGCCCAAGGCACGATCAGCAGAGGTATCACTGCTCGTTTAGCGCGGTGATAAACAAAACTGCTTTCTCGCCCAGCTCCAAATTTGCGCAGGTCGCGGCGCATCAATCCATCCACAAAACCAGTGAACATGGCTAACAGAAACAGCGGAGCGGCCAGGGTTAAAATGGTCAGCCTCACCACGAAGGTAAAGGTCACATACACCGCCGCCAGTACAAAATCCTCAATGCTCACGTAGAACTGATTGGTCCAGCTCCAGAAGCCGTTGCCTTGGCTCGACACCCGCGCCTGCTGGGCAAAATCCGCAAAGCCAGTCCTGACCAGCAGCCACTGATTGAGAAAATCCAGCCACTGGACAATCGTCTGTCCGGGTTGTTGGATAATGAGTGAAGCTTTGAAGTGCTCGCTGAGCCAACCCAATTCGCTACTCAGCATGGCCTGGCTGTGTCGCCAACCCTGATCGCTCCAGAACAGCAGCAAACCAGCGAATTCGATCAGGATCGAGAACAGTAACGAGGCGATCAGCAAACCGATGATGCGCAGGATCAGGCTGATCGCCGAGATGATCAATCCCGGGCGCTGGATCGGTTGTGTCGGAGTATTTTGTGCGGAAGTCGCCATTGATCACTCCATTGTGCACCGCAGAGTTGATGCCGCTCACGGCGCCTTCTGGATCGTTTCTGCTGAATCGAAATCTGCGGAGGGGGTGGACTACCCCACCTGATCCAGATCGAAGTTTATTGTTGGGCCGCCCCCACTGGCAGTCCACCATTGGCCCGCCTGCTCGTTATAGGTGACCCGCATTCGCTGGGTGAGTTCCTGCAGGTCCTTGGGCATGGCGTCGTCGTTGGAGGGTTTTGGCAACGGGATGCGGACTTTCCAGAGTTGACCACCGGCCTGGAAGGAGAACATTTGCCCTTTGGGCAAACTGACGATGTGAGCGGGCTCGATCAACGGCACGCTGGTGCTGCTGACGCGATCCTGGGAGGACGAAGTGAAGTCTGTATTGGCTTCAGGATCGGAGGTGTCAGTCGCCCCCGACACCAGGGTCTTGGTCAGTACATTGACCTTGGGTAACTGCTGGGTGAGCTGTTCAGCGGTGGCGGTCTCGCGCACCCGCAGCATCTGCAGGGTGTTGAAGTTGCCGATCACCTGGCCAGCTTTGGCACGGTTACCAATGCGCGCTTCGATATCACTGAGGGTCTGGGTGTAGGCCGTCACCTGGATGCCGGCGCCACCGCCCTTGTTGATCAGTGGGATGAATTCATCACCCATCAACTCGTTGAACTCGTCAGCGTGCAGGTTGATCGGCAACTTGTCACTGTTGTTACCCGATTGGGGCAGGCCATGGTCGATGCCGTGTTTGTAGATGTGTCCGGCGACCGAGACCAAGTCGGCGAACATGGAGTTGCCTACAGCGGCGGCCACCTCGGCGTCGGTCAGCGCATCCAGACCGACGTAGACGATGCCGCGTTTTCGGATGATCTGCATCCAGTCGAAGATTGGTCGCGGGTCATCTAAATCGGTGTAGTTGGGGGCCAGTAACTGGGCGGTCTTGCCGGTGGTGAGTTTCTCCAGCAGCGGCAGTAGCGAGGCAACGATCTTGTCGAAGTAAGTACGGTCGTAGCGTACCGCCGAACGTAATCCATCCAGCACTGGATCAAATACCCGCTTCACCGCCAGGTACTGCTCGATGGCCACCACGCGCTTTTCGCGCCCAATCATGTGCCGAGGAATGTTCTTCTCGGTGAGCTTGCCTTCAAGCTGGACGATCACTTCCCACGCCTTTGGGTCGGTCTTGGCGAAAAACTGCTGGGCGTATTCGATGAACAGGGCGTCGATGTTGACCACATGCCGTTGGATCTGCAGGTAGTCCGGACGTCGGCCCAGCTCGATCAGGGCGCGGGCGATGATGTTGACGAAACGCCAGGCAAACTCGCGAAAGGCCGCGGAGTTACCTTCGCCGCTGAGCTGTCCGGCGATGCGTGACGCCACTTCCGAGATACGCCCGAAGCGTCCCACCGCATTGTATCGAGCGGAGATCTCCGGCCAGCCTAGGTGGAAAACATAAAACTCCTTATCCCGACCGGCCCGCTTGGCTTCGACGTACATCCGTTTGAGCAAGTCGGCGTCGCCCTTCGGATCGAAAACGATGACCACCTCATGTTCGACGCGGTGAATGTCCTGGGTGATGTACACCTCGGCGAGTCGCGTCTTGCCGACACGAGTAGTGCCGAGCACCAAGGTGTGTCCGACCCGTTCGCCCAGCGGCAGACTGACTTCCGTTTCATCGGGCTCGACCCCATGCAATAGTGGCGAGCCACCGACTGGGGGCAAAGGCCGCAGCGGATTGAAGGCATTGTCCCAGGCCGTGACACGGGCCAGTATCGAGAGTGGAAACGGTGCATGTTCCAGGCGTCGTTCGAGTTCACGGGCCAGGCGATAGCGGGTCGGTTGGTCGACATAGTGGGCGACCGCCGGATCCTGGGCCTCGACCAAGCGCTGGGTGTGCAGGCGGGTCCAGCGAAAGCCGCGCCCCATAAACAAACGCTTACGGCTGACCGGAATCTGCCGACTGGTCAGTTCGTAGCGGGGCAGCCGGCGGATATTGCGCCGATAGCGCAGCACCTCCCAGGCTTGTCGCAATCGGATCAGGCCGAACAGGGCATAGGTCAGTGCTGCAACCAGACCGATCTCGGGTGACAGGGCCACAGCCCAGGGCGAGTACACGCACAACACCGCGGCCGCGATGCAGATCGCTACGGTATACAGCTCCACCGCTGGCCGGAGCTTGGATTCCATTGCATGCTCGGCCATGACCTGGACTCACTGTTCCAGTGAGGTGGCGGTGATCAAGATGGGGTAGTGCTCAATCAGCAGGCGGGTGGCGATGTCGTTGCCGTTGACCGGCAGGATGGTGATGCCCGGAGCGGCTGCTCGAATTCGGGCCAAAGCTTCGGTATCAGTTACTTCAACCGCTAGACCGGCCGCGCCCATTTCCTGCAGTTCAGTCGCGCGTTGACGCAGCCAAGTCAGCGACTGGGGATCGTCGCCGACCAGGAAAAATGGCCGTAAGCCCGGCATGTTCAGGGCGCGAGACGTGATTTGGCCGGGGCTCAAGTGAGAGCTGCGGATGGGTAGTATCCAGGCTTCATCGGCAAACGTGGACAGGTCCGCATGCATGGCACGATCAGGCTGGGTCTTGTTGTTTATTGGCGGCCTGGAGATTTGATAATGGGGGGGGGTGAAGTCGCTAGACTGATCCCCGGCTACGGTCAGTTCCGGCTGGGCGAAAGGTGCCAAGAGCAGGGTGAAATAACAGGCAATGGCGATTTGCTTCATGGTTGTGTCTCTTGTTCGAAGGAAACCAGCAACCGTTCGAGTTGCCGGGAAAAGCCGGCGCGGTAACGCGCTGCCGGCGTTCCTCCTGCCGGGCGGTGATAGCGTCCGGCCGCCGACACCCAATCACCGGTGACGGCGTGATGCTCCCGCAACAGCGCGGCGGTCACCGCGAGATTTCGGTACGGGTCGAGGGCTTCACAGGGACTGGAAAAACGTTGTCCGTGATAACCCAGGTTGGTTTGGCCGAGACCGACATCGACCCGCTTGGCGTCATGTCGGGCGAGCGCCTGAAGCAAGGCGTGACAGGCAGCCTGGTGAGTGGCGAAGTGGTAGGGTGTTCCGGCGATGTTCAGTGTCCAAGGCCAGGGCAGCAGCCGACCACGAACGCGGATACCACTCTCCTGCAGGGCAATCGCGAACAGCACCGTAGAAGGGATGTCGGCGTCATGCGCCGCCAGTTGGTAGGCAGGAGGCGGCAGTTCGTCAGCCTGGATGGCGAGCATCGTCAGCAGGAGCGCAATACCACTCAGTCGAGGCGTTGCCATTGTCCATTCACCTGTTGAAATGTGGCAGGCAATGGCCCTGAGGCACCCAGGCTGAACCAGCGACCACGGTCATGGTTTAGGGTGATCTGCCGGCGTTGAACCTTGGCCGGATCGATGTCCGCTTGCCGAGCCCAGCGACGGACGCGTTCATCCTCGCCTTGGCTGCCCACCAGGTAGATATCGAACGCCGTGTCGCTACCTTGCAGACGCTGTGCTTCGGCGGTGCACGCTGGGCAGTGGTCCTCGACAAACAGAGCCTGGCGCGGCACGACCGATGAGCTGGCAGGAGACGGGGATGCCATGCCCTGGATCGGCAGCAGCCCGGGAAACAGCTTGGCCCAGGCCGCGGTGTAAGCGTTTTGGTAGGCCAACTCGCGCTCGGCGCGTTTGGCTTCCAGCGCAACTTGTAATTCGGCATAGCGCTGGCGCTCTTGGTCGGTCTGGGCCTCAACCCCGAGTGCGGTCAGCGGATCGAGGTTCGGGCTCCAGAAACCGCGCGGGCCGGTTTGGATCTGTTCGAAGCGCGTCCACTCCTGCTCTGTCAGACCCCAGCTCGCCGCCTGTTCAGAGTCAGAGCGCCCCAGTGGAGCAGACTGCGTGTCCTGGTTCTGTGACTGTGTCGTGACGGGGTTGCCCATCGCAGTTGCCGTGCTAAGCAGTGAAACGAGACAGACGACGGCGGGCAGTAGCACTCTGTTCATGATCGTTGCTCAAGGAAGTTGCACGGCCTGGTCTGGCTGAGCGGCCACCGCGAAGATGGCCGAGTTCGACTCCAGCACTTTCAGGTGCCAAGTTCCGATCTGCTCGCCGCTATGCAGCAGCCGAACATCCATGAGCGAGCGACTGTCATGAGGAGCGACCGCCAGAAAGCGCTCACCCCCGCGGGACTCGACCCCCAACACTGAGAATGGTGGCGAGAGCGGGGCGGGTTTGGGGCGAGCGGTCTTTTTCGGTTTGGTCGCAGAAGGCGTCGGTGGTGGAGGGAATGGCTTGGTCCTGAGGTCCAGGAGTTGCTGCTCGACCTGTTCAAGGCGTGCGCGCAGCGCGGTCAGGTCTGCCTGGGTGGCGCGGGCTGCGAGACCATCGCGCAGTTCCTGTATCTCTTGCGCCCACTGATCCAACATCGGATCGAGGGTATTGGCCTGTTGCTCACCAGTATCGACCATCTGCTTCAGGTCTTTCAGCGCGTATTGCAGCTTCTCCTGGGCGTCCTTAAGGGCGCTTGAATCATGTTGCAGGGTGTCCAGAGTTTGTAGGCGTTGGGTGTTCGCGCTCTGTAGTTCGGCCACGCGCTGATATTGGTTATACAAACCACCGCAGAGACCGGCGACCGCCAGGCAAAGTAAGCCGACAATGAGGGTTTGAAACGTTGAGGCTTTCATGGCCGCGCCTCCAATTGATGGGGCCAGACGGTTGCGATCAGCGCGACACCGGCCTCCGTTTTCTGCTGTTCGAAGCAGACCGAACGGCTGACTTCGTCGGTCGTAAGTTGCCAGGCGGGGCCAGCCAGCACTTGTAGGGCGTTGCGCAAAGAGATTGGCCCAAGCCGGTAATGGGCCGCAGGCAGGGGGCGAGTAAAAAGCACCTTCACCGCTGCGGTATTGGGACAGAGCGAATAGCCCGAGCGCTGCAATATGTACTGCAAGGCATCCTGCACCGAAGGGTTCAGGCTGGACGGGATGCTCACGTCAATGATTTGGGCAAGAAGATCGCGTTGTTCCGTGGTGGGCTCGGTGCTGACCAGCGTATAGCGGCCATAGCGGAGTTCTGCCGGATGGCTTCCTTCGGCTGTGCCCCTCGAGTGCTGGGCCTGATTGGAACCACTGTCGATCTTCGGAGTGGTCGGCATTGTGTTGGGAATTGGCGCGGTGCAGGCGCTCAACAAGCCCAGCAGGCAGACAGGCGTGAAAAAACGCTCCATGGAAGAGACCTCATGTCAGATTCAGTGCAGAACCTGACATGAGGTGAAGGAGCGATTCAGTGAGAAAGTCGATTCATGGTGGGTCGTGTTAATGCCGAATACGTTGCTATTCATCAAAAATGGCGAGTCCATCCAAGGCGGTAGCGTCAGGGTCGAAGATCAACAATCGCACATCCGCCAATGCGGCCAGATACAGTACGTTGACCAAGGTTGCCGGCGTACCAGTATCGAGTTGCTCTTGCCTCAGCGATGAGTAAGGACAGCCCTCGATTTTCTCCAGGTTATCGTCGGTCCAAGGCGTGCCGATCAGCTTACACCCGACGCCATTGCAGTCCGTCAGGGTAAAGGGTTCGAACAGCAGACCAGTTGGTCTGAAGTCGAAATTGCTAGCCCGGCGTTCCAAGTAGCGCAATGCTTCTTCAGTGAGGTGTGCGGTACTGATCTCCCAGGTTCGACTGTAGTGTCCCGTCTCGAAGCTCAAGCGATGGATCATGGCTTGGGCATCTTCCAGGGAGTACAGATCGCCGACGTGATGCCGCTCGTTGAGCATTTCGCCCATCACGGCGTAGATCACTTGGCGCACCAGTCCGGTGGATTGGCAGCGTTCATCCAACTCCTCCGGAATGGATTGGCCTTCGCTGATCAAGGCGAAATCGTTATTGAACAGGCAGGGGAACAGTTGCAGCTCATTGTCGGGCAGATGGGCTTGTGAGTCGTGTAGGGGTCGAAAGCAGGGAGGGCAGTCGTCTTCGTAGGTGATCAGTAGTAGCCGTTCGATATGCAGGTTGTCGTAACCGCGAGCAAATGGGTTTGAGGCTTGCAGCAGGGCTGGGGTTTGGTTCATGAGGGGTCTCCAGAATGGAAATGAACAAGGTGCCCGTAGGCGCCTGTGAGGGTTAAAGCCAGCCGTATTCGGCAAGGGAGAGAGGACGACCTTCTCCCACGATGAAGTGATCCAGTACGCGCACTTCGATTAAGGCCAAGGCCTCCTTCAGCCGTGCCGTCAGCACGCGATCCGCCTGGCTGGGTTCCGTACACCCTGAGGGGTGGTTGTGAACAAAAATGGCGGCCGCAGCGTTATGCGCCAATGAGCGTTTAACGACCTGTCTGGGGTAAACACTGGCCCCATCAATGCTGCCGTGAAACAGGACTTCGAACGCCAACACGCGGTGCTTGGCGTCGAGAAAAATCACACCGAAGACTTCATGCTCTTGTTGCGCAAGGTGCAGTTTTAGGTATGAGGCCACAGTGTCAGGCGACGTCAGGATAGGGCTGCGGGCGAACAGCCGACGATCCAGAATATGCAGCGCTTCGTCGATCACCTGGTTTTCTTGGACGATACGATCAGCCTCGACATCCGAGGTTTCAATCAGCGTGAGTTGGGTGCTCATGGTGGTACCTCCGAAGGGAACAATCAGGGGTACACGCCCTTGGGGAGTGGTGTGCCCCGAGGTGGATAAAGAGTCGCGGGTATTAGCCGATGACGCGCTGTTTACAGCCGAGTGAATCGGTGGCGTTGTCCGTGCAGGTGTGAGTTACAACCGTCGCAGGGCAATGGGGAGAAGGCTTTTATTCCCCGACCGGTTTCGGGATCGAAGTCGGCACTGATGGGCATTAACCGAACCAGTTCACGATGGATGCCGGCGATGCGTTTCTCAATTTCATCCGTCGTGTAGTAGAGCGATAACGTGCTGTAGTCCTCGTAAGCCGCAGCGAATAGGCAGTCGTCGCAAAGCCAGAAGGATTCCATGTCGGTTCTCCTGTGCTGATTGAAGAAAAGGCGCTCGATTGAGCGCCTTGATGTAAAACATTGTGGATTGTTCAGGCGGACTGAACAGTACGCGTGGCGAAACGGCGGGCCGTGCGGGGAGTGGGTGGAGATTCAGGTTCAATCCTGGACTCTGTTGGGTTGTCGGTCTCCTCAGCGTCGGCATCAGCCGATGGTGGGGATAGTTCAATGTTTGGCGCTTGCTCAGCAGGTGCTGTTGCTTCCTGCCTGGCGGGCGCTTTGTACTCGAATGTGCCGTTGACCTTGATCCAGTCGATGAACAACAAACGACCTTTCAGGCTGGCGCCCGGTTGGCCTTGTTTATCGCCTTTCTCGTAGAGAAACGGATCGATCCACAGATCGCCGATACGGAACGACAGCAAGACCTTTTTCTCGGCTTTGACGGCGTCCATGTAGAGACGAATCAAACGTTCAGCTTCGCCTCCAGCGACCTTGCAGTCGAAGCGGGTGTACTCCACCGCATCGGTGGCACCGTGCAGGGCGGCGATATCGCAGGCCATGAATGGCTGGCCCCGGCGGACTTGTACTTCACGAACACGGTTGAGGTAGCCGATACCGACGGTGTGCAGGTTGAAGTAAGTGGTCGCTTCTTGGGAGTGGTTGGTGTGGGCCATGGTGGTTCTCCTGTTTCAAGGGAAAACGGCGACGCACCGTCCCTGACGGGGAAGTGAGCCCCCGTCAGGGTGGGTAAGGTAAAGGCGAGTAATGAACGACTCGCCACCGGCAAGCCGATGACGATCAGAACGATGCGCCTTGAGGGAATAGCGGTGCAGCAGAGGAGCGTCTGCGGTGGTGATCCGCAGGCATGGGGTAGTGGGCATTCATCACCGCTGAAGCGGTAACCGCGCGAGCTTCCGAACGCTGATCGCACTTGGGTAAACCACCACGAACGTGGCGTAGCCTTGAAGGTTCAAGCTACCTGGGCTGGGCTGTCGACGACAGCGAACCACGCCCTTTGTATAAGCCTGTCACAGGGGAGCGTCAAGACGCTGCAACCCGATTTTTTATGGCCGGAATACGGTGGCAGTCACTGGAATGAGAAAAAGAAGAGCTGGCCTGGTGGGTCACCAGGCGAAGAACAGAAAAGCCACCTTTGACGGTCATACGCAGTCGAAAAGCTCCTCGCAAAGCTTGGTAACTGCGCCTTGATTCGTCAACCGACCCTTGTCGTGGCCTGGGTCGGAACCTGCTGGCACGCATCCGCGCACAAAGGGTGCCCCGTGTTTCCCCGGTGGGCTCCGGGACTGAATACGATCGCCGAAGCGGATGACCGCTGTTGCCGGGCAGAGGCAACAGTGGTCATCCGCCACCGTGATCAGGTCGAGCACAAGTGAGGAATGAAATTCCGCAGAAGAGAAGGCTCCGAACTCAAGGAGTCCGACCGAGCCACCCGGAGCAAATCGGTCTTGGGTCGCCGTTGGCGATGATCCTGAGGCACTACAGCAGAGAGGGTGGGACGACGTCAAGGCAGAGAACTCACCGTTCTTATGATGATCGTCTCATGGCACATCATGAGCGACGCGTATCTTTACTGATTGACACAGTGCCCTTGCAATCCGGATAGCGGGAGCATGACCAGAACGGTCCTGATTTTCCCTTTCGCCTGAGCATTGAGGCATTGCACATGGGGCAGCCTGGGCCAGTTTCGACCGCTATCTCCAAAGTGAGCGAGCGGTAGTGTGCGACCAACTGCACAATCCAGTTCGCCTGCTTGGCAACGAACTCATCCAGGGTCAGGCGTCCCGCTTCGATTTCGTCCAGCGCCTGTTCCCAGATTGCGGTCATACCCGGATCTGCGACTGCTGCCGGTACCGCCTCGATCAGGGTATGGGCCGCGGCGGAGGCCATCAATGCGCGTTTTTTCTTCAGCAAATAACCGCGATCAATCAACCCTTTGATAATGCCGGCTCGCGTGGCTTCGGTACCGATACCGGTGGTGTCCCGAAGTTTCTGTTTCAGGCGTGGATCGTTGACCAGCTTGGCCACATTTTTCATCGCCTTGATCAGATCGCCCTCAGTGAGAGGTTTGGGAGCGGCAGTGCGCATCGATTTGAGTTCGACATCGTCCACTGCGCACTGAGTACCCTGTTGCAAGACGGGTAAGACTTGGGACTTGTGACTGGGCTCATCCTCTTCGGTATTTTCGCAGAGTAAGCCTTTCCAGCCCTGGATCAGGATATGTTTGCCAACAGCGGTCAATCGTTCTTCGCCACACTCCAGTTCGACCTGGGTCCGATCAAACTCATGCTGCGGAAGAAATTGCGCGACGTAGTGGCTACGAATTAGTTCGTAGACTTGACGCTCTGGTTCAGACATCCGCGCCAGGTTTGCCGGCTCGGTGGTGGGGATGATGCCGTGGTGCGCGGTGACCTTGTCATCGTTCCATACCCGTGAGCGCAGTGATCGATCGAGGCTTCCGAGTGCGTGCCGCAGTGCGGGATCCGTTTTGAGCAGGGCATCGAATACAGCGGGTACCTCATTGAACATACTCGCTGGCAAATAGCGGCAATCGCTGCGCGGGTAGGTGGTGGCTTTGTGGGTTTCATACAGGGCTTGGGCGATGTTTAGGGTTTCCTGAACGCCGAGCCCCAGCTTGCGCGAGCAGATTTCTTGCAGGGTACTCAGGTCGAAGGGCAGGGGCGGTGGTTCTCGGGAATGCTCAGTCTGCAGCGAGAGGACTGTGGCGGTCTTACTGCAAGAGATCGCTTGGACCGTTTGACTGGCAAACGCCTGCTTCAGGCAACGACCGGCCTCATCTCGTCCTGAGCTGGGTGGTTGCCACGACGCGATGAATGGTTGCCCCATTGAGGACAGGTGCACATCCACTTCCCAGTAGGGCACCGACACGAAGCTGGCAATCGCACGATCCCGATCGACCACCAGACGTAGAGTAGGTGTCTGGACGCGTCCCACTGACAACACGCCATCGTAGCCCGCTCGTCGACCAAGAAGGGTAAACAAACGACTGAGGTTCATGCCGATCAGCCAGTCGGCGCGGCTGCGGGCGAGGGCTGAGTGGTAGAGCGGGAAAGTCTCCTGACCAGACTTCAGCGAGGACAGGGCTTTGCGAATCGACGCCTCGTTGAGGGCGGACAACCAGAGGCGCTGAACGGGGCCTCGATACTTGCAGAGCTCCAACAACTCGCGGGCAATCATCTCACCTTCGCGGTCGGCGTCGGTTGCGATGACGACGGTGGTAGCGTCACTGAGCAGGCGCTTGATGACTTTTAATTGTGTCGCGGTCTTGGATTTGACCTCGACCTGCCACTGCGCGGGAATGATCGGTAGATGATCCAACGACCAATTCTTGTACTGAATGCCATAGGCTTCAGGCGGAGCCGTCTCCAGCAGATGGCCGATACACCAGGTGACGGTTGAGTCGGTGCCGATCAGGCAGCCATCACCACGTCTAGTGGCCCCGAGCACTTTGGCGATGTCACGACCCTGGGACGGTTTCTCGCAGAGGAAGAGACGCATAGAACTGCTCCGGATTGAGTTCGGAGCAGCGTTGTTGGAAACAGCGGTGGCGAGATATGAGAAACCTGAATGGCAGGTTCCTCATATTAGTCGGTGAGGGCAGGCTTGAATGGGCCGAAGCTGCTACCTTGTTGTAGCGTGGATGACAGGGTGGGGCTTCACGAGCAACGAGTAATAACTGACCGGCGACTTCGCGCAAATGCGCAATTCTTATGCCTGAAGTCTGTCAGGCCCTAGGTGTTTACCCTCTGCGTTTATTGGGTTTTGACGCCGGTGTGCTGGCCTGCTCTGTATTTTGAGAGGGCGCCGGTTCACTGGAGCGCTCGCGCATGACCACGCCGTGTAATCGGTGAGGCAGGATACCGACTCGACGGGCCTCGATCTTGAAGGTCACCCGCGCATTGTCTTCGCTGTCCTCCCACTCGTCGCGCACGGTGCGGCCTTCGACCAGCACGCGCATGCCTTTCTGGTACAGCGTGCTCCAGTGTTCAGCCTCGCGGTGCCAAAGCTCCACCGGTGCCCAATAGCCACCTCGATCTTCATAGCTGCCCTCGCGTGGCACGGGATTGTCGAAGTACACATTCAGCCGCAGCAAGCGCCGTGGTTCATCATTGCCAGAGGCGAACTCTTGGAACTCTGGCGCACTGCCGATATTGCCTTCGCCGACGAAAAAAGTACTCATCGTGATACCTCCACTGCGGTTGTGAGTTGGCGCAGCAGCCGTTCGGCACTGGCCATTTTGATCGCGCAGGTCGATGCCTGGCGGTAGAGCGAATGCACCACGCTCATCTGCAGGTTCAGTGCAATGCGCGAGCATTCGAAACGGTGCAATCCCTCGCGTACGGCTTGCGGTAGGTTTTGCTTGCGGACTTGGCGTTCCCAGACCGCAACCCCCATACGGGCAAAATCACGGGTGCGCCAACGCAAAAAGGTGCTGCCCGCGCTGGTGTTCTGCAGCACCAATCGGATATCCAGCAGTGAGTAAGGAGGCTGTCCGGCCTGCTGCACCACAGCCTCCATCAGGTGACATAACTGCGCCTCGATTTCCCTCGCTACCTGCGCCAGGTGCTCCAACTCCCCCTTACCCTTAAAAGGTTTTAAAAGGCCTTTTAGGGAGGCTGCGTGTTCGAGTTGTCGATAGGCATCCGGTGTCGATGCGTCGAATGGGATTGGTTGAGCCGAATTCATGAGGTTCATGCTTGGTCCTCCGGCTCATCTACTGTCGCAGAGGGCTCTTCCGCGTCTTCTACCAACGCATCGGCGGCGTTTACCGCCACCGCACCACGGCGAACGATTGGCGGCGCGAACTGGGAGCGGCGATGCCCCTCAAGGATGTCCATCGGGGGCAAACCCAATTTATCGATGACCGCCAGAGCACGAGCATTGTTCGCTGCCATGTCATCACGAGTGACGCCAGAATGCCGGTAACGCTGCGCCTGGCCGAATAGGCTGCGAAGTAGATGGGCGCCGTCGTCGATCCAGGCTTCCATGTCGATGCGGCCGATCAAGGCGGTGTGATGGGCCAATAGAGTCCGACGCACCAGTGTGTCGTAGTCGGTCAGTAGGTAGACCGCGAGAAAACCCAACTGGCTGCCGATGTATAACGGCAAGGTGACGGGGTGGATATTGAGGTTGTCGCCCATGTCGATCTGGGTCGGCAGGTCCTGTCTGATCCGATCCAGCTGTTGGGTCAGTTCCAGCATCCCAGCCTTGGCCTGCATCAGTTTTTCTTCGAGTTGCACCATGGCCCAGTCAGCATAGGGGTCGTCTTGGGCCGCGGTTTGTTTGATCAGGTTGGTGACACTGATGTAGCCGGCCATGCCCATGATCGAGTGGACGCCTTCACGTGCGGCCCGACCTTGCCAGATACGGGCGGCGTGGTGGGTGTGCAGGGTCAGGGTGATGCTGCTGCGCAATGAACCCAGATTGAGTTGATAGTGATCGGCCACGGTGTTGTCCTCGCATTCGCTTGGACAGGAACGTTGCGACAGATAAGGGGCAAGGACAGCCAAAAAGCTGAATGCGGTCTGTTCGGTTTGGTTTAAGAGGGCTAACTATGGAGACGTCATTGGATTTGATGCCAGTGGCATCAAATCCATTGACGTCTACGTTCATGGGAGGAGATGTCCCGGCTTTTCCCTAAAAGTTTCATAGTTCGGTCCGATGTGTTCGTAGAGTGGAACCCCATGGATTTGATGCCACTGGCATCAAATCTACTGACGTCCACCGCGTTTGCCGCGCAGTTGGCGCAGCTCATTCAGGCACGCTTGGGCAAGGGCGGATGCGGGTTCGCCCTGTTGTCGAGATGGCCGCGAGGGGGCGGGTGGGGGCGGTTCTGCAATGGGTGACGGTTCGGCCTGACCTGCCCAAGGACGAAATTCGCCGTTCAGCGCACGTTGGATCAATCCCATCAGATAGGCCGCTGGCTTGCGGATTCCACCGGCCGCACAACGTGCCCCCGCTTCGTTGAGCACCGCCTGCCGATCCACTGGTTTGAGCTTGTTCAGCGCCACGGCGACGGCTTGACGCTCGCTTGGGCTCAGGTGCAGCGTAGCGGGCCAGTGCAGGTTATCCACCGCTGGGGTCGCGCGCTGTACTGTACAAATACTTTCTTTTAATACAGTACAGGCGGCGTTCGGATTCCGAACGGTGCCGGAAACATTGACGTTCAGGCCCAGTTCGGATTCCGAACGAGGGGCCGCACGATTCCGAACGTGGGGATCTTCCCCCCGTTCGGAATCGTGCATGCTGGTGTCGATTGCCTGATCCAATCCTTGCTGCGTCCAGTGTTCTCCCCAGCTGTCGAGCCGCGTCGGTAACCGATCCCGATCGATATTCGTGTCCTGGCGGATTTCTTCCACAATGTGCTGAGCGACAATGCGCACCGCCTTCGTCGCATGACCGAGGGCATGTCCGACCAGCTCCAGGTAATCCTGATCCAGCTCCATGGCTTCGGCAGGAGTTAACGGCTCATCGTGCAGAACATACAGCGAACCTTGAAGGCGTCCACTGAGCGGGTCGCGCCCGCGACTTACTAAGCTAAGCCAGCGAGTTAATCTGAGCATCGTCAACACGCGGGCGATGGTTTCACGGGAGGCTAATGCACCATAGGGCACGCTCGATAGGTAAGGCTGCAAATCCTCATAGCGCGGCGTGACCACGCCCTGGCCTTGCAGCATGAGCCGAAACACTTGCCAGGCATTACGCTCCAACGGCGTCAACCGACAATCCAACAGCAGTCGACGTGGCACGACTTCGTGAGCTTGGCCACTGAACAGAAAGCCCGCCTGCAGGGCTTGATTGAAGGGGGGCTCAGTGCTGGGGTGTGCCGGCCAGCGTTCACTCAATTGTTGGGTGCATTGCTGCAGGACACGCTGCCAGCGATTGAACGGGGCAGCGTTCATGTGCCGTTGCTGTACTGGTCAATCTGCTGCCAGACGATGGTTAGGCTGATCTGCTGCTCTTCGGCAAGCATCATCATCGCGTCGAGCTGATCCCCGGTACTGTCTTGAGCGCGCAGCAGACACCATCGCTGCCAGAGTGCATGTTCCTGGGCTTCGCTCAAATGCTGAGGACGGCCCTTACGGGTTTCTATTTTGAGCAGACGTCGACGAAGGGCGGTTTCCGAATGTGCCAAGCCGAAGTTTTGATACATGATGGTGCTGCTGGCGCCCAGCTTGAGCGCTCGATTGATCAATCGCTCGTTCTGCTCGTCACGTTCGGCTTGTTCGATCAACCGGTGCAGCACCGGTGAGTCGATCTTGATCTCTACCCAGGGTACGGTGGCATGGGCCAGGTGTGACAGGATGGTGGGCGGTAAGGATTGCAACAAGTAGATGTCGTCTTCACCCAGCCCGAGTGCCTTGCAGCGCTGCAGGTTACCTTGGCGCAGTTCATGCAGCACCTGGGCCAGCATGGCCTGGTTGAGCACATTGAAGGACAGGCTCATGGCAATTTCTCCGGTGAGTCGTCTTCAGGGGTTAGCGTTAAGTCGATCAGGCGACGGGCCAGGCGGATCAGCCGATACAGTTTGATGAGCAGACTGTCGGGCAATCGCTCCAGTCCCACATCAACGGCGGGACGATCTGTCAGCGGAAGTTGATAGATCCCCAACAACAACTGGCCGAACAGCGCTGACGGCAGTTGCTTACGATCTTCCCAGTTGACCTCGTCTTGAGCGCGCAGCAGGGCCAGGAGCAGTAGGTGAACGCCGGTCGCGCGAGGCACTGCAAGATCAACTCGCTCGATGTTCAGGGCGAAGCCCAAGCCATGCGGCTGGTCGATGATGCTCTCGGGATGTCCGGCATAGGCCGCCATTTCCCGCGCCAGTGTGGCAATGGTGGATCGCAGTTGTTCGGGGCTATCCAGTGCTGGTGCGATGGTCCAGATGTCGTCGATCGCATAGGTGTCGACCGAATATGCTGAGTCGGTGGCGGTCTCGCGATCGATCTGTTCACGAATCTGTTGAACGCGAGACGGAGGGCTGACTGCTGATACGGCATTCGTTTCTGGCGGTGTGAGCAATTCCTCTCGCGTTGGTTCGGTCTGGGGCCTAGTCTCAGTTGATTTGGGATGGGGCTCGGAGGAGGGAGCTCCTGCTGCGGCGACATCAACGCTTGGCGGATGGCTGTTCTCTGAGGACGCACTGGCGACAATACCAGGCGTAGAGATGACCCGTTGGGTGTCGCTCAGCTCTAGGGCCAACATACGGTAGGACTGTCTGAGTAAGTGGCTCATGCGTTCGAGCAGTTCATCCTGGAGCTGCTCAAGATCGAATAACTCGGGTTCTGCATCGAAATATCCCAGGGTCTCGAGCCAGAAATCGACGAACGCAACGGGGGCGGTTGGATATCGGTTCCAGGTTCGCTCTGCCTGACTACGCAGTGCGATCAGGCGTTCAACTTGGGGTTTACCCAACCCGGCATACAGGGTTTGTGGAATGGCGGGCAATAAGTACTCGAGGGTGTCGAGCATTCGGCTGATGTGTGACTGCGAAATCGGATAGCCTCCAGCGGCAAGACGTCGAACCAGCTCACGTTGTGAGAGCACCGCTCCCTCTGCTTCGAGCATGGTTTTGAGCTTGGCTACCGCCAGAGCCCGTTCGATGAAAGTGAGTTGGCCGTGCAGATCGCTTTCGGCCAGATGGCCGAGTAGCGCGTTGATTTCATTGCTCCAAGGTCGGAACAGGCAATGAATGCGAAAGAAATGCTCGTCGCGGGTTTCCTGCCACAGCTCGCCGAGAATTGCCAAACGCGTATTACCGCCGTTGCGGATGATGAAATAGGTTTCACCTGGGCGGCGGGTAATCGGTGGCGGTTGATCCAGCCCGCGTTCACGGATCGAAGCCTTGATATCGTCGTATAGCGGATTACGGATGAAGCGCGGGTTGTGTTCGTAGGGCCGCAACTGCTCCAGCGTGACCAACATAGGCGTGTCAGTAAGTGGATCGGACAGCCGCTCCAGTTCTGGACCTCGAGGGAAGTGGTCCTGGTGCAGCTTGTCGGTGATCTGTCCCTGACTGAGCTTCTTCATCGGAACAACCTCAGTTAACGCCGGTTACACAAATGGTCACCGACCTCGAACTTGACGATCTCGGCAGTACCCGAACCTTCGAAGTGTCGGGAGAGTTCTGCGAGGAACCAACCCATGGCCGAGCGCCCACCCTGCACGCGAAAGACCACGGTGCAGTACTCCTCGCAATGTGGGTGGTGTGGTTGAATGGAGGGTGGAACGATGATGGGCAGTTGATCCAACATCAGAAGACTCCTAGCCAAACATGGTTGGCCTCAAGGTCGATCAAACACAATGACTGGGTGAGAAATGCGGGCTTGGTGATTTGTCTCATTAAACCTCCTCGTATCTGCTCATCGTAGAGATCGCCTCGCGCCATTCCGGAAACAGTTCAATGGCCAGCGCTTGCATGGTTTTCAGCGCTGATGGCGAGCGCCGTTGGCGTGACTGGCGAGTCTCGATTCGGTGGACCGGTAGGCCAAGGGAGGCGGCATTGAGATAAGCCACTCGGTCTGGAACTATGGTGTCTAGAACCGAGATATTGATAGCCTCGGCGAAGGTCTCGCGCAGGCCTCGGATGATCATCCGGGTGTCCACTCGAATGCCATTTACCTGGTTCAGTAGTAGTCTCAAGGGTGGTGGTGTAATGCCTAGGTGGCGGAATGGTTCGAGTTCGCTGAGTAGCTTCAAGGTGCCACGACGCAGTTCGCGGGCAGCGAGCATTTCGGGTGTGATGGGAGATAGGGCGAGATCGGAGGCCAGTATGGCCATTTCCAGCAGTACGCTGCGCGCGCCTTGGGTGTCGATCAGCAGCAGGTCGTAACTGGGGCGGAAGGCGTCCAGCAGATTGCGCAGACGCAGTCGCCCATCAGGGGCATGCAGCAACAAGGTGCTCAGTCGGCCTTGATCATCGTTGGAGAGGATCAGGTCGAGACCAACAACCGCAGTTGTGGAAATTATCTGTGCAGGATCTGTCAGGTTGAGCGCAATGAACTCGTACACACCGGCGATAGCCTCGTGGCTCAATGCGTAATAGCTGGAGAGAGTCGGTTGGCTATCCAAGTCCAGCAGCAGGACTCGCAGACCAGCATCTGCCAGAAGACCACCAAGGTTGGCGGCCACTGTTGTTTTGCCCACGCCACCCTTGGTGGAAACCACCGATACCACACGCATGACATCAGGCCTGCTGACCCAAGCGTTCAACGACCCACCGCTCGATCTCCAGCGAGTCCCAGCCGACGGCGCGCAGTCCAATGCGTTTGGCTTGGGGGAATTTGCCTTCCTTCATCAGGTTATAGATGTGCGCGCGCTTGAAACCGGTTTTTCGCTCCACTTCGTCGCGACGCATGATGTGGCGTTCCGTCTGTCGTTGAGGTTCTTCAGCGATGGTTGAGGTTTGGCTGAACATGATGGTCACTCCTGGCGTCGATTGGCGCGTGATGGGAAGTGACCTGAATTGAATAGAAGAAAAGCCTGAGAGTCATTGCACTGCAAGTCAGGACATTGCAGTGCAATGCGATGGGTCAGGTGGTTTTTTTAAGGCTGCGGTTGGCTGCAGCAAACTTCGCGTCCAGCGTCCGTTTACTGAGGCCGGGAATGTCATTGTGGCGTGCGGTCACAGCATCGACGATTGCGGATTGGCTCCTGAACACGGAGAGAGGCTTGCCCGCAGGTGACGAGCTCAAGAAGGTGTTGAGCAAGGCGCCGATGATCTGCAGGTAGGTTTGTTCGCTTCGCTCGCTGAGCTGCCCCTGAGTAGTTACCAACGATTTAAGGCTTTCCTGCTCAAGTCCCAGCGTCCGAAGGTCAGCTACGACATCTTGGAGCTGACGTTGCAGAGTATCCCGCTCTCGCAGGAGTACATCCCGTTCCGCCTGGAGTGCAAAGTAAACACCCAGGCTGATTTTATCTCGAGTGTCGTCGTCAGACTCGAATAGAAAATCGGGCCTCTGACCAGGGTAGTAGATCTGCATCCAATGACGCAGATCCGAATGTCGAACCGTCAACAGAGTGAGGTCCACGGGGGTACCCCGGGGAACCGAGATACCGAAACATCCGTACGGTAATTCGCCATTGCGGATGGCGTCATAAATTATTTCGGTATTGATTTGTAGGCATGGCCACTGGGGAAACAGGAGTCTGAGTTCTTCTGGGCAGGACCAAGCTGCCTGTACTATTTGCGTTTCAAAACGAATGAGATTGCACCAACGCAATGCTGCGTCGATGGGCCGATAGAACGTTTTTGCCTGCGGATTAAAGTAGGTCGAAGACATGTGCGAACGGACCTCCATTTCTGGTGGATAGGCCTCTCGCGAAACATCTCTACTTCGCCTACCTGCCGGGAAGCAGTGGCAGTGGCTGTTTTATTCGGATTTTTTGTTCGATGAGGTCATTCCATCTATCAGTTCCTAAAGTGGTGCTTATGTTTTTGTTTAAAGCTTCGTCCCAGGCAGGCGGGGCGGGATCTCATCTCAGATTGATTTATCAGCTCAGGGCGAAAGTGGATCCTTTGAAGCAGACCATCATTTTCGTAATGCGTTCACACCACCAACTCGAGATAGCGAGCGTGGCAACACGCTCTTGTTTCGCTCAAGGTAGTTGTCTAGTTGGTGGTGTGGTCAAAATTGACCCGCGAAGCCGCGCTAGATGCGAGAGGGAATAGGGGGGGGATAGGAGTATTTCTATGTCAAACCTAAAATGTATAAAAGTGTTTCAGCATAGGAAGGAGCAGTGATTGCAAAGGACTTTGTCAGCGACTAATGGGTATGCCGATGAGTTGTCTCGGGCGGCCTAGCGCATGGCCGCACGCCGTATTGGCTAATACCCGTCCCCAGTTTGTCTTCGTGCCCAGGGGAAGCGCCCAGACCCGAGCATTACGGCCTAATCTGTCTGGAGGCCGGTACCGACTGTGACGCTAGGACTCCGTCACCATCGCCATCGCGCAGGAGTGCCAACACTAACTGGTATGCTTCTTGGCGTCGCAGATAATGTGCTCGGCGGCGGGACAGTAGCATGGAGTTCAAGGAAGGGCGGCGATGGATCGATCGGCTCACTGGCAGGAAAAGTTGTTTATTGCTCTCTGTGACCCTTTGCGTTGGGAAGATACGCAGGGAGTTGCTTGCGTCAGAAATGCATGAATTCGCTCGTCTATCGAATGGGCCACATTGAAGCGTATCCAGGGCACCACGCGAGCATTCGGCATGAACAGCTGTCCAGGTGCGAGCAGAATTTTTTCATCCTTGGCCTTTATGGCGAGCTGGGTAGAGTCCTCAATCAGCGGATGGCGTGCCCACAGAAACAGCCCCGCATAAGGCTTGGCAAACACTTCCATGCCCACCGCTTCCAATTGATGAACGACGGTTTCGTGGGCCCGGATCAGGTTGCTTTGCAACTGTTTGACATGTTTTCGATGCCGTCCTTGCAATAACACATCGAGTACCAGTTCTTCGGCGATGGCCGAGGTGGTCAGGCCGCTGACCATCTTCAGGGGGACCAACTCATCGATCAACTCATGATGCGCGGCGATAAAGCCGACGCGCAATGCTGGGGCGATCGTCTTGGAAAAACTACCGATGTAGATAACTCGCGCCAACTGATCCATGCCGGCCAGCGTTTGCTGGCCGGAAGGATCCAGGTCCGCATAAATATCATTCTCGACAATCAGGAAGTCGTACTTTTCCGCCAGTTGCAGGAGTCGATGGACGATAGCCAGCGACAGGCTGGTGCCGGTGGGGCATTGCAGACGAGTATTGGTGAAGAACACCTTGGGGCGGTTAAGACGGATAAGATCTTCCAGCACTTCGAGGTCAATGCCGTCGCGTGTTCGTGGAACGCCGAGCAGCCTGGCGCCTTGTAGGTGCAGGTTGAGGAACAAGTTATGATAACCCGGTTCGTCGACCAGCACGGCGTCGCCGGGTTGCACCAGGTAGCGCACCATTAGATCCAGCGCGTGGCTGCCACCGCTGGTCAACATGATCTGCTCGGGGTGTGCATCAATGCGTGTATCCACCAATTTTTCAGCCAGCTTGGCTCTTAATCTTGCACAGCCCTTGGCGTGCCCGTAGCTGGAAAACTCCTCTGATTCCCTCCGACTCAGCGCACGCAGACTGCGCCGCAGTCCATCGTGATCGGTCCATTGCTCGGGTAGCAGACCTATCCCTGGTCGTAACTCCATGCCTATTGGCTGGAAGACTTTCTGCAGCAGCAGATAAGCATCGAAATCAAATTCATTGTCCTGTTCACTCGTAGTCAGGGCTGGTTCTGTCAATGCGCCTTCAGACACGTTGCGCACGTAGAAGCCGGAGTTGCGCACCGGCGTCAGATAGCCGAGCGCGACCAGCCGATCGTAAGCCTCGACAGCGGTGAAGTGGCTGACTTTGTGAGTCTGGGCGAATTTGCGAATCGACGGCAATTTGCTGCCCGGCCGCAACCGCTTCTCTTTTATCGCCAGACTGATCCCCGTAACGATCTGGCTGACCAGAGAAATATGCGAGCTGGAATCCAATAACATCATAAAAACAACCGTCCAAACGTGGTGTTCTTCAGTGACTGTACCGGCAAAAAGACCAGAACAGCGATGGAGTCTCGGTGCATGTTTTGTTCATGGTGGGCAGGGGGAAGAGAAGGCAAGATCACCTCATTGCCGGCGCGCTTTTGCACCCAAAAACATACCATGAACAAGGATGCGTAATGCACGATATCAGCTATCCAATCGACCCAGATGGGGTCTCTAGCGAGGAATGGCGAACCCGATGCGATCTGGCTGCCCTTTATCGGCTGCTAGCACACTTTCGCATGACGGATCTCATCGATACCCACATCTCTGCGCGAGTGCCAGGCGAAGAGGGGCACTTTCTGATTAACCGTTACGGAGTGTTGTTTCATGAAATGCGTGCTTCCGATCTGATCAAGATCGATCACAAGGGCAATGCCGTGGACGAGCATTTCAGCCCCGAGAGTATCAATCGTGCGGGTTTCAATATCCATTCGGCCATTCACGCCGCACGCCCGGATGTAGCTTGTGTCGTGCATACCCATACGTCGGCGGGAATTGCCGTATCAGCACAGGAGCAGGGGTTGCTTCCGGTCAGCCAGCACGCACTGAAGTTTTACCAACGGCTCGGTTATCACGACTACGAGGGCATCGCGTTGAATCCAGAGGAGGGCGCCCGACTGGTTCGCGACCTCGGGCCGCACATGGCGATGATCCTGCGAAATCATGGTCTGCTCGCCGCCGGCCGCTCTATCGCCGAGGCGTTTAATCAGATCTATTTTCTGGAGCGTGCCTGTCAGGCTCAGATTCAGGCGTTGTCCGGCAACCGACCATTGAGAATTCCATCGGAGGCCGTCTGCAATTTGACCGCACAGCAGTCTGACGACGAGATTGACCAACAATTCCATCAGTTGGCCTGGACTTCCGCATTGCGGTTGATTGCCGGTGATCCACTGGACTACCGGAGCTGAAGGACAACTGCCGTTCAGGCCGTTGCCAATAACAAGTGTCAATGACCCAGGTTTCTCCCGTGTGAGGCTTGGGTCTGCAGTCAGTGATCGTCCCGAACACTGATTGGCGTGTATTTCAAATCTGCCAAAACCAATAATCCCAGAGGTAGACATGAAAATTAAAGCAATTGCGGTCTCGTTGCTCAGCGCTCTTGCATCGAGTGCGATGGCGGGCGAAATGACCGTTATATCCTTTGGTGGCGTGAGTAAGGACGTACAGTCGGAGGCCTTCTACAAGCCCTTCGTAAAGGCCACTGGCAGCAAGGTGGTGGCAGGTGAGTACAATGGTGAAATGGGCCGTATCAAAGTCATGGTCGACACCAACAGTGTCAATTGGGATGCCGTGCAAGTTGAAGGGCCGGAGCTGATTCGTGGCTGTGACGAGGGATTGTTTGAACATCTAGACGCCTCCCGGTTTGGCAGTCCTTCAGACTTCGTGCCGGGAACCTTCTCGGAATGCGGTGCCGGTCTGTTGGTGTGGTCGATGGCTCTGGCTTACAACACCGACAAATTCAAGGTCGCCCCCACCGGTTGGAACGATTTCTGGGATGTACAGAAATTTCCTGGCAAGCGCAGCCTGAGGAAAGGGGCCAAGTACACGCTGGAAGCGGCATTGATGGCCGATGGAGTGTCCTATGAGGACATCTATAAAGTGTTGGCTACTAAAGAGGGGGTTGAGCGAGCGTTCCATAAGCTGGACCAGATTAAACCAGACATTCAATGGTGGGAGGCCGGTGCGCAGCCAATGCAGTTCCTTGCCAGTGGCGATGTGGTCATGAGCACCGCGTTCAATGGCAGGGTATTCGCGGCACAGGAATCGGGCGCCCATGTTCAGGTCGTGTGGAAGGGGAGCATCTATGCCATCGACTCATGGGCGATTCCGAAGGGAAGTAAAAATAAAAGTCTGGCCGAGCAGTTCATCGCGTTTTCCCTGCGCCCGGAAAACCAGAAGATTCACACTGAAAAGCTCGGTTACGGTTCAACCAACGAGCGAACAGCAGCCTTGCTTGACCCTGCCTTGGCCGCTCGGCTTAACACTGCCCCGGACAACCTAGCGCAGGCGATGCCGATCGACAGTGAATTCTGGGTTAACCACGGTGAAGAGCTTGAGCAGCGCTTCAACGCCTGGGTGGCTAAAGCGAACTGACACGATGAGTTGTTTGGTGGTGCATCAAGCTATCTGTCACTTGTCGCTCACCCCGTATGCCTAAAAGCCGCAACGTGACGTAGGCAGCCTTTCTGTCTGATGGAGGCTTCAGGCCCGTGCCAATAGGGTCCTCGACGTTGAATAATGAGCCCACTTGCTGCTCACTCTCATCCGTCTTAGAGAAGAAAGCCTACGCCAATGCTTACTTCGATATGGAGTGGCTAGAGTCAGCTGACGGATCTTAGGTGAGTATCAGGTTGAGCGCAGGATGGACTTTATTACCAAGTGTTTTATCGCGGCCTTTCCAGTAGGTATAGGCCGCATCATAATCATAATTCACGTGGACGATTTCTGTTCCACAGAAGCATTTCCATGTCTGTCCAGCTAGTGTTCAGTCTCAGATAAAACGTTCTCTTTCATAGTGCCGTCCATGGCTTCTCGGGCGCGTTGGATCTTGCGCAAGATATCTTCACCTTTCGCGCTCCAGACGTACCGGTAGGGCTGAGCGTTATGCAGCGCTAAAAACGTGGTAATTGAGCTGGCCAGTTCACGTGTGGAGCTGAAGCTGCCGTCGCGTAAGTAAACGGTGATATCCCGGAAAAAGCGTTCAACCATATTCATCCAGGAGCTTGAGGTCTGGGTGAAGTGCAGATGGAATCGAGGATGCCGCTTGAGCCATTCCTTGACCACGGGATGCTTGTGGGTGGCGTAGTTATCCACGATCAAATGCAGCTGCAGGCCTTTGGGTGTTTCCCGGTTGATCTTTTTCAAGAAGGCCAACCACTCCTGATGCCGATGCTGTGTCTCGATGCTGCTGATCAGTCGACCTTGCAGATAGTCCATGGCGGCGAACAGCGTTAGCGTGCCGTGGCGGACATAGTCATGGGTTTGCGTGCGGATATGGCCGATGCCCAATGGCAAGCCTGGCTGCGTGCGTTGCAGAGCTTGAACCTGGCTCTTTTCATCGCAGCAAAGCACCAGCGCTTTATCAGGTGGCGCCAGGTACAGCCCGATAACGTCCCAGAATTTTTCTTCGAAGTGAGGGTCATTGGACAGCTTGAAAGTGCGGGTCAGGTGCGGCTTGATGTCGTTGGCAGCCCAGATCCGCTGAACGCTGGCCGGCGAAATACCGGCGACACGCGCCATGCTACGACAGCTCCAGCGAGGCTGACCGATACGCGGTTGAGTGACCTGCTCAAGCGTTCGCTTCAAGGCTTCGGCAGGCAATGATGGCTTGCGACCTCGCCCCGGCAGATCCATCAAACCTTGAAGGCGCAGTGCTTGAAAACGCTTGCACCAACGAGTGACAGAAACCACGGAGAGGCCAGTCAACACAGCGATTTCGTTACGTGAGTGACCTTGAGCGGCTAGCAAGATTACGCGTGCTCGACGACCGTCGCGTTGGCTGATGGTGGCAGACCGAACTCGTCGGTTCAGCTCAACCTGCTCGTTGTCACTGAGCACGATGTCTTGAGAATTCATAGCAGCACTCCACGTCACGGCTGACCATGGAAGAGTAGCTCAAGTGGGATATTTATTTTTGAGACGGAACACTAGGCACGGATGCACATGCCCTCGCCGCGAAGGAAATCAATAACTCCTGTAGTTCTAGCGACATTGGCAACCTTAGCGTTTGATGTGGCTATATTTGAGGACAGGATGGACTGAGAAAGAACAGGCCTTAGTGAAGCTATTGATAAATGGAAAAGCCTTAAAATCTGTCAGTCAAGTCAGTAGTTGCAAGCATTTGTTGGAAACTCTCCAGGAAGATCGCTTCCGCTTGGGTTTGTTTCTGTTCTCGGTTCCATAACAGATAGACATTTACGTCAATGACACCGTCCCACGGTGGTAGACGCCAGAATTTTCCTGCTTGCACGTCAGTAGCGAGAATATGTTCTGGAAGACAGCCAATGCCGTAACCAGAGTCAACTAGGCGGAGGATTTCGTCCAGGCTTGTGGAGGAGGCGACGATGCGTCCGGTGAAGTCCTGCTGATCACGGAACACGGTGAGAGGGGACAGGTTCCCACCTAACTGGTCACTGGTGAAACTGACGAAGTTCTCGCTCCGCAAGTCTGCTAGAGCGAGGTTGTCTCGACCGAACAATCGGTGTCGCCTGCCACAGAAAAAGGCGTATCGCTGCTGTAGGATAACTCGTTGCTCAAGCCGGGGTTGTGGGGTGCGACATAGGCTCAAGCCGAACGATGCGGTTTTTTGCAACAGTGCGCTGATTACGTCGGAACTTCGCAAAACATCAACTTCGAGCTCCACCTGCGGGTACTCATCGTGAAATCGTGCCAGAAATTCGTCGTAGCAACGCGATTGTATTCGGCTGATGGTCAGAATGCGTACTTTGCCTATTATCGTTTCGACGGGCGTATCGAGGGCTGGTCCCAAACGTGACACGGTTCCGTAAAGCTCGGCAGCGATATGCATGACTTCTTCACCTGTTTTGGACAGGCTGATGCGTGGTCCCTTGCGTACCACCAATGAAACCTCCAACTGTTCCTCAAGCCTTCTCAAGGCTTGACTGATGGCCGGCTGACTCAAATGAAGGCGTGCGGCTGCCCGGCTGATACTGCCTTCCTGGCCGATTACCAAGAATGTGCGCAGCAGATTCCAGTCCAGGCGGTCGTTGAGAAAACGCTTGGCTTCAGGGTTTCTAACTGGTGTGACCACTCGAGTTGTCATTATTTCCTGTGCTTATACTGGAGTATTTAGATTAGAAGCTTTTTGTAACATAGGTGTTGACGCATGATCTAGCCACGCACCGCTAGAGTGCGATCGGTTTCAGTGCAGAACACTACCTTACTCCTGCCAAAAATTTCACAATCTCCCAGGAGCCCCCGATGACGAGCAATACTTCAACGCCACGACGTGCGGCGGCGGCGGCCTTTATCGGCACCACCATTGAATTCTATGACTTCTATATCTACGCCTTCGCAGCGGCTCTAGTGCTGGGGCAGTTGTTCTTCCCCAGTGATAATCCAACACTGAGCACGATGGCCGCCTTCGGTAGCTTTGCGGTCGGTTTCATAGCGCGTCCTTTCGCAGGTATGGTTTTCGGGCATCTTGGTGATCGGCTCGGGCGCAAGAAGATGCTCCTTGTCACCATGGCTCTGATGGGGATCGCGACTAGTTGTATAGGTCTACTACCCACCTACGCTCAAGCGGGCATTTGGGGACCTGCTGGGCTGATCTTTTTGCGTTTATTGCAGGGTATTTCAGTCGGTGGTGAGTGGGGCGGTGCTGTACTCATGGCCAGTGAACACGCACCCAAGGGACGGAAGGTGTTCTTCGCTTCATTCGCACAGTGGGGTAGTCCTGCTGGGTTACTGCTGGCATTGATTGCGTTCCGCTGTATCAGTGAGATGGAGCACGATGTTTTGATGAGCTGGGGGTGGCGCATTCCATTCCTGATGAGCGGCGTGCTGATGATTGTCGGGCTGGCCATTCGTTTTGGTGTGCCGGAGTCACCGGAGTTCGCCGAGGTCAAGGAAAGCGATCAAACCTCAAAACGCCCAGTGTCGGAGGTCATTCGCAATAGTTGGAGAAACATTCTTTTCGCTGCGTTGGCGGTAACGATTGGTTCGGCCGGTTTCTTTTTCACCAACACTTTCATGATTACGTATGTCACACAGTATCTGAGCATTTCCAAGACCACGATCTTGGACTGCTTGTTCGTAGTCACTGTTTTGCAATTCCTCTCCCAACCCTGTTCTGCCCTTCTAGCTGAGCGCGTAGGTGAGGGGCGTTTTCTGAAGTGGGTGGCTTCGCTTTGTATTTTGGTGCCGTACCCTATGTTTATGCTGGTGCAGACAGGCAATCTTTTCTACATGACTGCCGGTATTGCCTTGGCCGTAGTGCTGCTAGCAGCCTTGTATGCAGTTATTGCTGGTTATATGGCTGAAGCATTCCCCGCTCGTGTGCGTTACTCCGGCATCTCGATTTCTTATCAATTGGGTAGTGCTGTGACCGGTGGCACCACGCCTATGTTGGGTACTTTCCTAGCGGGCCACTTTGCAGGTCAGTGGTGGCCGTTAGCGATGTTCTTCAGCTTCCTCGCCTTGATGTCGTTGATCGGTGTCACGGGGCTTGCTCATCTACGTGAGACAGCTTCAAAGACTGTCGCACTATCTTCTTCAGAAGGAGTCGCTTAATGACTAACTCAGTAGCTATGTCGGATAGCGAATGGCAATCGCGTTGTGACCTTGCAGCGTTGTATCGATTGGTAGCCTATTACCGTATGACTGACCTGATTGACACGCACATTACCTTACGCGTACCAGGGCCGGACCGTCATTTTTTGATCAATCGTTATGGTGTGGCCTTTGAAAAGATGCGTGCCAGTGATCTGGTGCTGATCGATCTGGACGGCAAGGTGGTCGACAGCAGTTACAACGGCGGGGATGTGAACGTTGCCGGGTTCGTTATTCATTCGGCGATTCACAAAGCACGCCCGGACCTGCATTGCATTATTCACACCCATACTGCAGCAGGTATGGCGGTGGCGGCTCAACGCGATGGTTTACTGCCGCTGACCCAGCATGCGCTGAAGTTCTATGGGAACTTGGCTTATCACGCCTACGAAGGTATTGCGCTGTCGTTGCAAGAGCGCGAGCGCTTGGTCGCTGACCTAGGTTCGCACAAGGCGATGATCTTGCGTAACCATGGTTTGCTAGCGGCCGGTGGTAGCGTGGCGGCGGCGTTCCACGAAATTTACTTTCTGGAGCGTGCCTGCCAAGCGCAGATTCAGGCGATGTCGGCGGGTGTGGCTTTGAATATTCCCAGTGAAGAGGTATGCCGACATACCGCCGCGCAATTTGGCCGCGACGGTATCGACGGCATCATTGGCATGGCCTGGAAGGCGGCGCTCAGTCTGATTGACGAGCAACGCGCTGACTGGTGCCGTTGACCATGACCAATCTCGTATTGCTGTGTCAGGATCCTGCGCTGACCGATTGGCTAGCTGCGCTGTTTACCCAGCATGCGCCACATTTGCGAGTGCTACGCCCGGATGATGAAGGTGCGCAGCAGGCGCAGGTGGCGGTGTGTTGGTTCCCTCCGGCGGGTAGCCTTGGCGCTTTGCCGCAGTTACGTCTGGTGCATTCAATTGGTTCGGGCGTCGATCATCTGGCCCAGGACACGTCGCGTGATGCGTTGGTGCCGGTGTGTCGGGTGGTCGATCCCGATCACATCCAAGGCATGAGTGAGTACGTGCACTGGGGCGTGCTGCACTTTCACCGTGGTTTCGATCAGGTCATCACCGGCAACATCACACAACGCTGGAGGCGGCCGGAACAGCGGCGGGCGCAGGACTTCAAAGTTGGCGTGATGGGCTTGGGGGCAATTGGTGCTCCCGTGGCTGTGCGTCTGGCCGAGGCAGGTTATGACGTGCGCGGTTGGGCGCGTACACCACGGGGAATCAATGGCGTGACGACGTTCGGGGGGCAGACTTCGCTGCACGTATTTCTGGAAGACCTAGACGTGTTGGTCAACCTGCTACCGCTGACCGCCGCCACCCAGGGTTTGCTGGGACACGAAGTGTTCCAACGTATGGCCAAAGGCGCTGCGCTGATCAATTGCGGCCGTGGCCAGCACGTCAACCAGCAGGATTTACGAGAGGCGCTAGCGGGTGGACACCTGCGGGGCGCGTTGCTGGATGTATTCGAGCAGGAGCCTCTGCCCGCTGATTCGCCATTGTGGGAAACGCTTGGTGTCTGGGTAACACCGCACATGGCATCTGTTGCGTCAGACGCCTGCATCGCCCAACAGGTCGCCGACAACGTCGCACGTCTGGAAACGGGGTTGGCATTGAACAACCCGATCGATCCCACCCTGGGTTATTGACGGGGCAGATTATTAATCGCTGTGAGCACATGACATCGCCAACTGGCGAGACACGCTCCGTATGAGTTGCCTTTGCAAGAGGTCATCAATGAAAACGTTTTTCCATCCAGCTCAACGCCTACACCATCCACGTTCGTACCTGTCACGCGGGCAAATGCGCGAGCCACAGGAACTGCCGGCCCGCGTAGATCCGTTGCTTGCGGTTGTCCAGCAGTTGGGCTACCCGCTGATTGAACCAGACGATTACGGCCAGAAACCGCTGGCGGCAGTGCACAGCCTTGCTTACCTGGACTATCTGAGCACTGCTTACCAGCAATGGCATGAAGTGCCGGACGATTGGGGCGATGAAGTGATGTCCAATATCTACATTCGCGAAGGCAACCCGTTGCGCGGCATCCTCGGTAAGACCGCCCGCTATCTGGCTGATGGCAGTTGCCCGATTGGCGCACACACTTGGCAGGCGGCCTACTGGTCGGCGCAAAGTGCGGTTGCCGCCGCCCGGGCGGTGATTGATGGCGAGCCTGCTGCCTATGCTTTGTGTCGCCCGCCTGGGCACCACGCTCGTGAAGAAGGCGCGGGTGGTTTCTGCTTCCTGAATAACGCCGCTATTGCAGCTCAGGAGTTGAGAAGCAGGTTCGGCAAGGTCGCGATCTTGGACACCGACATGCATCACGGTCAGGGCATCCAGGAGATTTTCTACGAGCGCGACGACGTACTGTATGTCTCGATTCATGGCGACCCCACCAACTTCTACCCGGTGGTGGCCGGATTCGACGACGAGACCGGTACGGGGCGCGGTGAAGGTTTCAACCTGAATCTGCCGATGGCGCATGGTTCCAGTGAGGCGGATTTCTTCGCCTGTATGGACCAGGCCGAAGTCGCACTGCGTGCGTTCGCTCCTGACGTATTGGTGCTTTCGTTGGGCTTCGATATCTATGAAAACGACCCGCAATCCAAGGTTTCGGTGACCCACGAAGGCTTTAGGTTGCTGGGGCAACGTATCAAGGATTTGGGGCTGCCGTGCGTGGTAGTGCAGGAGGGTGGCTACGACATTGCGACTCTCGATGAAAACGCTTCAAGGTTCTTCAATGGCATAAGCGGTTCTCGATAAACGTAATTTGTTCAGGCAGTGACCCGCTGTCATTGCCTGGGCGTGCTGCTAAGTAAATAAACATGAAAAGGGTGCGACTTGTGCTGTGGCATAAGTTAGCGACCAGGTAGAACTATGCCTGATCCACAAGATACCCGGTTAATAACAATAAATCTTCATTCTGCCGCTCTAATCATAGGCAATAAGGGAGTGCGTCATGTTATTCAGAACTTTTACATTGGGCGTCGCGAGTGTCGGTGTCTACTTGGGAAGTGCAATGGTTCATGCGGCAGAGCCGAGTAACGGTTTTATTGATGGCAGCACCACGTCGGTAAATTTTAGAAATTTTTACTGGAATGCAGATAACCGCAGCGGCAGTTACAGTAACCCTGCGGGTGAGCGGCAAAGTTATCGCCAGGAATGGGCGCAAGGGGTGCTGGCCAAGTTCAATTCTGGGTTTACTCAAGGTCTGGTTGGTTTCGGGCTGGACCTGCATTACATGGGCGCGCTCAAACTCGACGGTGGCAAGGGGCGGGTGGGTGATGGTATCGGCAATGGCGGCATCGTCTCGCGCGACAATCAGGGCGACCCGAAAAGCGAATACTCCAAGGCCGGAGGTGCCTTGAAAATGCGTATCGCCAACACTGAGTTGGCTTACGGCGACCTATTCCCGGATTCGCCGGTGCTCAAGTACGGCGACATTCGTCTGTTGCCTCAAACCCTCAGGGGCTGGAACGTAACGGACCGCTCGTTCGCAGGTCTGACCCTCAATGCCGGGCGTTTTGTTTCCAGCAGCGATCGTGCAGCGACCAATCATGGCGGACAACTGGGTACGGCTTATGGCGGTCGGCAAGGCGGGAGTGACTTTGTCAGCTATTACGGTGGTATTTACACCGGAATCAAGGATGTAAAGATTAAACTGTTTGGTTCTGAACTGGACAATATCTGGAATCAACAGTTTGCATCGATTGAATATCGTGTGCCGTTAAAAATGGGCGGCATATTCAATACCGGCATCAACTATTACCGTACGCGTGAAACTGGTGCTGCATTGCTGGGTAATATTCGTAATGATTCATGGAGTACGCGAGCGGGTTATTCGGCGGGAGGTCAAAAATTTGAACTGGCGTATACGCAGATCGATGGCGATCAACCTTTCGATTATGTCTGGAACAGTTTTGATATTGAACTGGACGCCGCTTCTCAAGGCAGTGACTTCAACAGCCCCAACGAAAAAGCCTGGAGCGCTCGCTACGATCTGGACGCCGCCGTGTTCGGTGTGTCGGGCCTGACGTTCACGGCTCGCTACATTAAGGGGACCGATATCGACGGTCGTAACGCTGGCGGCGCTTACTCGCGGTTCCAAGCAGTACGCGATGGTTCGCAGTGGGAGCGCGATCTATGGGTCAAGTATGTGGTGCAGTCCGGGCCAGCGAAGAATCTATCGTTGCGCTTGATGTATGCAACGATGCGCACCAGTGGAGATTATGGCGCTGTTGCCAACGACCTTGATCAAACTCGGATTATCCTGGACTACCCGCTGGATCTGAGCTTCCTGAAGTAGCTTCAGCCTGGTTAGGCCTGGCAAATCTCTACCGAGCGCTCTTGCCGTCCCTACGTTCATGACTGACCCACAGACTATCGCGTATCTAATGGCCATAGCGCGATGGTCAAAAAGTTGGGCTACAGAACAGACCCTAGTTCAGATTGCATCTGAGCTAAGGCCTGTTCCCATTTCAACACAACTCGAAGGGGGGGGCGTTTGCTGGGATGCTGCGTTTCTCTCCGGTCCATCTGGCCAGTCAAACATCACGGCTTTTGCCTTACGGAAAAACTGGCCTCAGCGTGGTGGTGCTGAAACGGGAACAGGCCCTAGTGGACTGAGCGGTTATCTGGTCGAAAACGTTTTTTTATATATCAAACAATGACGCGGCATTGCCACGCGCTATACCGGGAACCTGTCTTCATTCCTCGCTGCCGCACAGATACGCTGCCTAGCACTTTGGCTATGCCTCTCGTGACGACACGCTCTAGGGTTTGCCGAAAGAAAAACGATTGCGTGTTGCCGCTGACCGAAAACTGGCCCCTTTGACCTTTGACCTTTGACCTTTGGCTGCGCTTAGCTGTGCGCTCCTGACCATCGCTGGTCATGGCTGTGTGTAATGGGATGCCCTGAGCCTCAGCCAAGTACTACTGAGATCGAGAGGTCTTGCACCCAGGACATTGCGGCCGATACTGCCGGACCTTAACTGACACTTGGACAACCATCGTAAAGCTCAGATCGTAACTGGTCTCAAAGCAGAATTTTGGAAGTCTGCTTCACCTTCTGCATTGGTATCTCGGTCTTGAAACTTTGCACTTCTTTGAGCTTTCCCAACTGCGAGATTTGGAACAGGCGGTAGGCGTCAAGGTTCGCGACAGCCACTCGCAGAAGGAAATCACAGTCCCCGGCCATCAGATGGCATTCGGTCACCTGCGGCATACCGATAATTGCCTCAATGAAGCTGTTGACAGTTTTCTCGTCCTGCCCTTTGAGCCATACGCGGGTGAAGATCGTCAATCCCGCGCCGACCTTGGTGGCATTGAGGATTGCGACATATCGTTCGATGATGCCCGCTTCTTCCAGCAGGCGCACTCTGCGTAGGCAAGGTGAAGCCGAGAGGCCGACCTTTTTCGCCAATTCCACGTTCTGAAGGCGGCCATCTTCCTGAAGGGCATTCAGGATGCGGCGGTCGATTTTGTCCAACTGAACTGTCATGAATAACTCCTTTATTTGGCGCGTGGCGGCTCGCAGTCACCGAAAAGGCATGTGGTTCTACAAAAATAAGGAAATGTGGCTTTAGATGCCAATTATCCAGTTTTGATGAGTCAATACGCAACAAAATTTCTCGGAAGTTGGATCAAAATGTCTCTATCGATATAGCAGGTTTTCACCATCACACAGCACCTTTTGGATCTCTGACATGAGCCACACCAGACAAGACGGCCTGACCTTTCTGCTTGAGCGAAATCCTCATCCAGTCCCGGCGAGCGAACGCACGCGGCTGGTGCAAAATCCCGGATGCGGACGCCTATTCACCGACCACATGGTCACGATTCAATATTCCAAGGAGCGTGGCTGGTACGACGGAAAAATCGAGCCGCACAAGGTGTTGGGCCCGACCCCGCCGCGATGGTCTTGCACTACGGGTTGGAAATTTTCGAGGGCATGAAGGCGTATCGCCTACCCGACGGCGGAGCCGCGCTGTTCCGACCCGACGCCAATGCTCATCGCTTCCACAACTCTGCCGCACGGTTGGCTATGGCAACGTTGCCGCAGGATGTGTTCGTCGAGTCAGTAAGGGAGTTGGTTCGCATCGAGCGGGATTGGATTCCGTCCTCATCAGACGGCGCTTCGCTTTACTTGCGGCCTTTCACGATTGGAACGGAAATCGCGCTCAGCACCAAACCCTCCATTGAATACACCTACTGCGTAATCGCCTCTCCGGTAGCGTCCTACTTCAAGGGCGGTGCTGCAGCCGTGACGCTGTGGGTATCGGAGAACTTCACGCGAGCTGCCCCTGGTGGCACGGGCGCAGTGAAATGCGGCGGCAACTATGCGGCCTCGCTGGCTGCACAGGCAGAAGGGATTCAAGAAGGTTGCGATCAGGTGGTGTTCCTGGATGCGGTCGAGCGCCGTTGGATTGAGGAGTTGGGCGGCATGAACATCTTCTTCGTGTTCGATGACGGCTCTTTCCAAACGCCGCCGCTGTCGGGCATCATCCTGCCGGGCATTACCCGCGATTCCCTCATCACGCTGGCCCGCGACCTTGGGTATACCGTGCGCGAGGAACCCTATTCCATCGGTCAATGGCAAAGTGATGCGCAAAGCGCGCGTCTGCGTGAAACCTTCGCTTGCGGACCCGCCGCAGTTGTCACGCCAATCGGAAAGGTCAAGGGGCGGCGTCACAGTTTCACCGTCGGCAACGGCAGCGCCGGCCCAGTGACTGAACGCTTGAAAGTGGCGCTGACAGATATTCAATTCGGCTGTGCACCTGACCCGCATGGCTGGCTTGATCGTCTGTTTTAAGGGGAAGCAAAACGATGATTGATAGTGTCAAATGCTCTGAATCCCCTTTGAGTAATCCCATCGGTTTCATCGGGCTGGGTGTCATGGGGCAACCTATGGCGCTCAACTTGGCTCGCGCAGGCACGCAGCTCATTGTCTGGAACCGATCGCTAGCTGCGACCGAATCACTGCGCGTTGCGGGCGCAAGCGTGGCCGCCAGTGTCAAAGATGTTTTTGAGCATGCGCGCATCGTGATCCTCATGCTGGTCAACGAGGCTGCGCTTGATGCTGTGTTGCGGCGTGGTACGCCCGAGTTTGCGGCGTTGGTCACTGGGCGCACCGTCGTTTCGATGGGATCGAATTCGCCGGAATATTCGCGCGAACTAGCGGCAGCCATCAACGAGGCGGGCGGGCGGTATGTTGAAGCGCCAGTGTCGGGTTCGCGCAAACCGGCCGAAGCGGGTCAACTGGTTTCAATGCTCGGTGGCGAGCCGGACACCATCATGGAAGTCCGGCCGCTGCTCGCGCCAATGTGCTGCGAAACCGTACTTTGCGGCCCCGTGGGTAGCGCGCTGCTGATGAAGCTGACCGTAAATCTGTTCTTGAACACGATGCTGGCCGGCTTGGCCGAGGCCGTGCATTTCGCTGATCAGCATGGGTTGGATCTTTCCAAGCTGAAGCAGACAATTGATGCTGGTCCGATGGACTGTGATTTCACTCGGGTCAAACTCCCGAAGTTCATTACCCGCGACTTCGCTGTTCAAGCAGCAACATCCGATGCCTACAACAGTACCAGCTTGATCGCTGCCGCGGCCCGAGAGGCAGGTATTGCCTCGCCTTTGCTTGATCTCAGTCGTGCTCTGTACGGCGAAAGTGTCGCGCAGGGACATGGACGCTTGGATATGGTGTCAGTGATTACAGCTATTGAAGCCCGCACCCTGGCCCTGGGCGCAAAAGCGCCAAGACCATAGCGGGAGGGCAAAACATTGGTCGATACACTGCTACCTAGTGGGACAGCTTCGTTCATGCAGGCCAATTACTACAGGCGAGAGGCAAGGATTTCATCGGAAGTTATCCTTGTTTCAACGCTTTTGTCGGTTGTTAGCATCTCACCGGTGCTTGGCATATCAAGGTATTCACTGGTTTAGCCGGCCATGATCTACTGGAAAAAATTGGAAGTAAGAGACTCATGGGAGACTAAATCATGACAAAAAAAACTAACCAATCTTGCATGGAAATGTGGGTAAAGACAAATCGTGGAAATCTCTATGCTAAGTCTTGGCCTGGCCCACAGATAACGCAAAATCAGCCACCAATCGTGTTGCTACACGACTCGCTGGGAAGCACCCAGCAATGGCGGGATTTCCCCATGAGGTTGGCTGATGCCACAGGGCATCCGGTTATTGCCTATGATCGCCTGGGTTTTGGAAAGTCCGACCCGCACCCTGGGTTATTAGGTGCCAGCTTCATATCAGATGAAGCCAAAGAGAGCTTTTCTGCGGTTATTGAGCAGCTCTCCATAGGTCGATTCATCGTATTTGGACATAGTGTTGGTGGTGGCATGGCCGTGTCAATAGCACGAGCATACCCTGACCAATGCCAGGCCATAATAACCGAATCCGCACAGTCGTTTGTTGAAGACCGAACGCTGGATGGAATCCTTGTTGCTAGGGATTCGTTTTCAGATCCCAGTCAAATGAAGCGTCTTGAGAAGCACCACGGCAGCAAGGCGAAATGGGTTCTAGATGCCTGGGTTAATACATGGCATTTGCCCGAATTTTCTCAATGGTGTCTTGATGAAGATTTGCCGCTAGTTCGCTGCCCAATTCTCGCTATCCACGGGGAAAATGACGAATACGGAAGTAGTAGGCATCCAAAAAGAATTGTTGCGTTAGCCGAAGTTCCGGTGCGTTTCGAGTGCCTGTCTAAATGCGGGCATGTCCCTCATCGAGAACAGGAAAAAGAAGTGTTGGATGCCATTCGATCATTTATCGAAGATATGCATTAAAAGCCGACAGCCTAAATAGTCCGGCCTGAAGAACTCCCAAGTCCTTGATGCACCTTTAGATTTCTCGATTTCGCTGGTGCGCAATTTGCAGGGCAATACGGCGTAGAACGCCGTTTCCCTGCAATTTCTGACGAGGTTTGTCCATGAGACCCAAGCCAGTTGTGCCCGAGAGTGAGGATCTGTTCCGCTCGCGCCTGGATCAGCAGATCAACATGCGTCACGCGTTGGTACGTTTGGCGGGCCTGATCGACTGGTTAGAGATCGAGCGCACCTTCACTGAACCCTTCACTTCCCGCCGTGGGCGTCCGGCCCTGGCGTCTCGACTGGTTGCCGGCTAGCTCTACCTGCAGCACACCTTCAACGCCTCCGACGAAGCCGTCGTCAACACCTGGGTCGAGAACCCGTATTGGCAGTACTTCTGCGGCGAGGTGTGCCTTCTTTTGCAAGGCTCTTATTTGGCTCCTGGCCCAAAATGCTGCGCTCCCGCAAAGCCGTCCTAAATGCAGCTAAACCAGCGTCTCATATAGACTTCCGGTTATCGGGTCGGTTGTGTCAGGGCTTGACATGGGCCATTTTTTGGGTTTCATTTCTGTCGAATGTTATCGGCGGTATTGGCTGATAGCTGTCGGTCGCGACAGGCTTCTTCAAGGCGTTTTTTTCACCCTAGTCAAAACGAGTAGGAAGGATAAGTTTTCGAAAATGTCGGAAATATCCGGGCCAAATGGTCGAAGTTTGTTGCGGGGAATATGGCGGTTCAAACAGACTTGAAAAAAAATGACGTCTCTTGAACATCTTCAATAGCAGCGGTCAGTCGGATAAGGAGCTCCGACAGACTGCTGCTGAACTGTTGAGTTACCGGTTCTATTGCTTTTGTGGATCGAATTGCTTGTCGCGGATAAACAGCGCCGGAATCACGCCGCAAATGAAGTACGCCGCACCCATCACGAGAAAGCCCACGCCGATCGAGCCATGGGACGCCAGGAAGCCAATCGTGGCAGGCGCCACTGCGGCCCCCAGACGACCGATGTTGTAAGCACCACCCACCGCGGAGCCGCGTAGCTTGGCCTCGAAACTTTCGGTCATGTAGGTCGCATTGACGCCATACGGAATCCCATACAGAAAGCCGAACACGACCAGCATCCACAGGATGTTGTCCTGGCTTTGGAACGACACGATCACCGGCAGAAACACCGCCGTCCCCAGTGCGCCAAAGGCGAACACGGTACGGCGGCCGATACGGTCGGCCGCCATCCCCGCGAGAATCTTGCCGAGGATCATGGCGGTATAAGTGCCGACCATGTAGCCGGTCATGGACTTGAGGTTCATGCCCAGTTCGCTTTCCAGGTAGGTCGGCATCCAGTTGTTCACCCCGTAGTAGCCGAACTGCAGAAAACCGGCGGTCAGCGCCCAGCAGATGAACATCCGCTGCGCCTGCGGATCGCCGAAAATCTGTTTGTACATACTGTCGCGCCTCTCAGTCGAGCCGCTGCGCAGGCCAGCGAGTTTTTGCTTGGCGCGCTCGGCCTGGGCGTTGATCCACGCTTGGGGTTCGGGCACGAAACGCTGCATCACTAACGCCAGAATTACCGGGATAATTGCGATGTAGAACAGCCAGCGCCAGCCATGAATCGGCAATATCCAACCGGCCAGCAGGGTCGCGACGATGTAGCCCACCGACCAGCCGGCCTGCAGGGTGCCGAGTACCGTGGTGCGGTAGCGGATGGGCACGTATTCGGACATCAGCGTGTTGCACGCCACGTACAGCGCGCCGATGCCCAGCGAGGCCAGGAACCGGATCAGCGCGAACTGCCAGTAACTGTGGGTCAGGCCTAAGGCGGCAGTGCCGACCGAGAACAGCAAAATACTCCAGACCACGGTTTTCACCCGGCCAAAGCGGTCGCAGGTCCAGCCGCCGTAGATGCCGCCGATCGCCATTCCCGCCAGGGTGAAACTACCCAGGCTGCCGGCTTCGACGTTAGTCAGACCGAATTCAGTCTTCAGGCTATTGAGGCTGTAGGACAGCAGCATCAAGTCGGCGCCGTCGATCAATAATCCGAGAAAGCAAAAAATGAACACCAGCACCCAAGTGCTGGATTTGGCGTGGGCAGTCGCACTTGCCTGAGCAGCAGCGTCCATGGAGTTACCTTTATTGTATTTATGGGGTGGGACTAGAGTTGAGTGTTGCGCGCTGATCTAGCGTTGAGCGTCGCGGATCATGTTTCGCGCAATGACGATCTGCTGGATCTGGGTGGTGCCCTCGTAGATGCGGAACAGGCGCACATCCCGGTAGAAACGCTCGATCGCGTATTCGCTGACATAGCCGGCGCCACCGTGGATCTGCACGCAACGGTCGGCGACGCGGCCGCACATTTCGGTCGAGAACATTTTCGCGCAGGAGGCTTCGGTGTTGACGTTAAGGCCGTCGTCGCGCTTGCGTGCAGCATCGAGCACCATGCAGCGGCTGGCGTAGATTTCCGCCTTGCTGTCGGCCAGCATCGCCTGGATCAATTGAAATTCGGCGATGGGCTGGCCGAACTGTTTACGTTCCAGTGCGTAGCGCAGGGCATCATCGAGCATCCGCTCAGCCGCACCGACACTCAATGCCGCGATATGCAGGCGACCCTTGTCGAGGACTTTCATCGCGGTCTTGAAGCCCACGCCTTCGACACCGCCAATCAGTTGGCTGGCAGGTACTCGGGCATTTTCGAAGATCACGTCGCAGGTATGCGCGCCTTTGTGGCCCATTTTGTGGTCGGGCTTGCCCAAGGACACTCCCGGTGTGCCGCGCTCGACAATGAATGCGCTGATACCGCCTGCGCCTTTGATGTCAGTGCTGGTGCGCGCCATCACCGTATAGATGCCAGCGTGCGGTGCGTTGGTGATGAAGCGCTTGGTGCCGTTGATGATGTAACTGTCACCGTCGCGCACGGCGGTGGTTTTGAGCGAGGCGGCATCCGATCCTGCATCGGGCTCGGTCAGGCAGAAGGAACTGAGCAGCTCACCGCTGGCGAGCTTGGGCAGGTAGTGTTGTTTCTGCTCTTCAGTGCCGTCGAGCAGAATGCCGATGGAACCGATCCCGTTGTTGGTGCCGATGTAGGAACGAAACGCCGGGGAGGTGCGCCCCAGCTCGAAGGCGATATTCACCTCTTCCTCCATCGTGACGCCCAGCCCGCCAAACGCTTCCGGCAGTGTCAGGCCAAACAGGCCCATGGCCTGCATCTGCTCGACGATGTCCTGGGGAATCGCGTCGGTCTCAGCCACTTCGTTTTCACGGGGGATCAGCACTTCGCCGACAAACTGACGAAGGGAATCCAACAGCATCTGCAGGGTTTCGGTATCACGGATCATGTGCGCTCCTAACGCTCGCAGGCGAGCGGTTCTTTATTGGGGCGCCGTTACTCCGTTGCGTCAGCGAGCAGCGGCGCCAATGTTATTCACCATGTTGATCAGGCGAGGCCCGATATCGTCCATGAGCTGTTCGCGGGGCAGTTGGAAGCTCGGCCCGCCGCAGTTGAAGGTCAACAACCCGTACTGCGGGTGCAGCAACGGCACGGCCACGGAGTTAACGTCGCGATGCCACTCACCGATCGACAGGCAGAAGCCGTAGTCAGCGTAATCCCTGAACGCCCGATCCAACCCTTTGCGGATGGTTGGCCATTGTTCCGATTCGCGCTGGCGAATGTGATCGAGCAAAAACTCCCGCTCGGTCTCCGGCATCGCCGCCAGGCACGCACGGCCTACCGAACTTTGTGCCAGCGGCAAGTAACTGCCGATCTGACGGCGCATGGTCATGTTGCCCTGGCCCTGAACCACATCCAGGTACACCATCTGCAGGCGATCACGGGATGCCATGGCGACGGCCGCCTGTGCATGATTGGCCAGGTCCTCCATCAACGGATGAGCCACCGTGCGAATCGCCAGGTTCGACAGCATGGCGTAGCCAAAACCCAACACCCCGACATCCAACTGGTACTTGCCCGAATGCACTTCGCGTTTAAGGCAGCCCAGGCGCATCAGCGTATTGGTCAGCCGCGTCACGGTCGGTTTGGGCAGGCCGGTCATGCGCGCCAGGTCCTGATTGCCCAGCACGTTGTCGCGCGGGGTGAAACACCTCATCAGTTCCAGCCCGCGCGCCAATGCCGTTACAAACTGGCCACTGTTTTCGTCGTCGCTCAATGCGCTGGCGGGATCGAGCATGCCCATCTTCAGTAACCCGATTTCATCCGCTCCCTTTGCCGTGTCAGCGGCCTGCCGATCTGCCTTGATGCGAGCCATGGTAGAACCTCACTTTGAAAAAATGCAAGAAAATAAAATTCAATTTCGCCTGACGAAATTATATTCGTTGTTTCTTTAAAAACAAACGGGTTTGTTTTGTTGACTTAAAACCAAGCAATTATTGGGGTTAAACAGATTTTTTGCTTTTTATGTTTACAGGATTTTGTAAGCGTCCTTATGATTAAGCGTAATTACGGTATTCAGTTTCGCCTGTCGAAACAATAATAAGAGGTCGCTATGAACTCCCATCCAGAACCGGTCGTGCATGTCCAGATAAGAGAGGATGCCGTCGCGGTCGTCCGCATCGAGCGGCCCGAGGTCAAGAACGCGCTGAACAGCGCCGTGCGCGAACAACTGGCTGACAGCTTTCGCCTGTTGTCTGCCGATGAGCGCGTGCGCTCGATCGTGCTCACCGGCGGCGAGCACTGCTTCGTCGCGGGGGCCGACATCCGCGAGTTCGCCCAGGCCAGCCCGATCGAGATGTATCGCCGTCACACGGAATACCTGTGGGACGCCATCGCGCGTTGCCCCAAACCGGTGATCGCCGCAGTGAACGGTTTTGCCCTGGGCGGCGGCTGCGAGCTAGCGATGCACTGCGACATCATCGTCGCGGGGCAATCGGCGCGCTTCGGCCAGCCGGAGGTCAAGCTGGGCCTGATGCCGGGCGCCGGGGGCACGCAGCGCCTGATCCGCGCCGTCGGTAAGTTCCAGGCCATGCGCATTGCCCTGACCGGCTGCCTGGTGCCGGCGCCCGAGGCGCTGGCCATGGGCATGGTCAGCGAGGTGGTGAGTGATGAACGCACGCTGCCTCGGGCGCTTGAACTGGCCGCGCAAATCGCTGCGTTGCCACCGCTGGCGGTCGCGCAGATCAAGGAAGTGATGCTGCTCGGTGCCGACTTACCCCTGGACAGTGCGCTGGCATTGGAGCGCAAGGCGTTTCAGTTGCTGTTCGACTCCCGGGATCAGAAAGAGGGCGCCAGTGCCTTTCTTGAAAAACGCAAAGCCAGCTTCTTGGGGGAATGACCCATGACACGTGAAATCAAGCGCATGGCGGTGGTGGGCGCCGGCATCATGGGCACCGGCATCGCCCAGATTGCTGCCCAGGCCGGCATCGAGGTCGTGCTGTTCGACAACCGCGAAGGCGCCGCCGAGGCGGCCCGCGAAAACCTGCGCCAAACCCTGGACAAGCTGGTGAGCAAGGGCAAGATCGCCGACGGCGATGCCCAGGCAACACTTGAGCGTCTGCGGGTCGCGACGGCGCTGACTGACCTCAGTGACGTTGACCTGGTAGTGGAAGCGATTATCGAGCGCCTGGATGCCAAGCAGGCGTTGCTTGCACAACTTGAAGCCGTCGTGCGCGACGACTGCATCCTGGCGACCAACACCTCATCGCTGTCGGTGACCAGCATCGCCCGTGAATGTCGGCACCCTGAGCGGGTGGCGGGGTTCCACTTCTTCAACCCGGTGCCGCTGATGAAAGTGGTGGAGGTCATCGATGGTCTGGCCAGCGATCCGCGTGTCGGCGATACCTTGCAGGCATTGGCCGCGCGCATGGGGCATCGTGGGATTCGGGCCAAGGACACCCCCGGTTTCATCATCAACCATGCCGGGCGCGCCTACAGCACCGAAGCGTTGCAGATCCTCAAGGAGGGCGTCACGGACGCGGCGGAAGTGGATCGCATCTTGCGCGAAGGCCTGGGGTTTCGCATGGGACCGCTGGAGTTGTTCGACCTCACGGCGCTGGACGTTTCCCACCCGGTGATCGAATCCATCTACAACCAGTTCTACCAGGAACCGCGTTACCGACCGGCCGCGCTGACCCGCCAGATGCTGGAAGCCGGTTACGTCGGACGCAAGGTCGGGCGCGGCTTCTATCACTATGCCAACGGCCAGATGATTGATGCCCCCCAAGCCCAGGCGGTACCGGTGGTTGAAGCGTTGCCGCCGGTGTGGCTGGGCACCGAGAGCGATGCTGACCGCGCCAGCCTTAGCGCGATGCTGGAACGACTGGGCGCGCAAGTGGAGCAGGGCGCTGCACCCTCGGATGCAGCCTTGTGCCTGCTGGCGCCCTATGGGTTGGACGCGACCAGCGCAGCGCAACGGTTCGCCACCGACCCGACGCGCACGGTCTGCATCGACCCGCTGCTCGACTGCACACGCTACCGCACGCTGATGCTGACACCGGCAACCCGCGTCGACATGTGCAATGCCGCACACGCGCTGCTGGCCCGCGATGGCGTGGGCGTCAGCGTGATCAACGACAGCGTCGGCTTTGTCGCCCAGCGGGTGTTGGCGATGATCGTCAACCTGGCGGGCGATATCGTGCAACAGCGCATTGCCAGTGTCGACGACCTGGACGAAGGCGTGCGCCGCGGGCTGGGCTACCCGCAGGGGCCATTGGCCTGGGGGGACAGCGTCGGCGCCCAACGCTTGCTGACCATCCTGGAACGCATGACGGCACTGACCGGGGACCCGCGCTACCGGCCCGGGCCTTGGCTGCGCCGTCGCGCGACGCTGGGCCTGTCGTTGTGCCACCCCGAACCAACCCTGAAACCTTGACACTTAGGAAACTGCCATGCTCGATGCTTATATTTTTGCGGGGTTGCGCACACCCTTCGGCCGCCACGGCGGCGCACTGGCGCCTGTGCGGCCTGACGATCTTGCAGCCCATGTGATCCGCGAACTGCTGGCCCGCTATGCGATCCCCGGCGACGCCATCGAAGACGTGATCCTCGGCAATACCAACCAGGCCGGCGAAGACAGCCGCAACATCGCGCGCCATGCCGCACTGCTCGCCGGTTTGCCGGTGACGGTGCCGGGGCAGACGGTCAATCGGTTGTGTGCCAGTGGACTGGCCGCCGTGATCGATGCCGCCCGCGCCGTCACCTGTAACGAAGGCGAACTGTTCGTGGCCGGCGGGGTGGAGAGCATGTCGCGGGCGCCGTTCGTCATGGCCAAGGCCGAGAGCGCCTACAGCCGCGATTTTACGATGTACGACAGCACCATCGGCGCACGCTTTCCCAACCCCAGGATCGTCGCCGAATTCGGTAACGACAGCATGCCGCAGACCGGTGACAACGTGGCCCAGGAGTACGGCATCGAGCGCACCCAGGCCGATGGGTTCGCCGCACGCTCCCAGGCCCTTTACGAAGCCGCACGCCAGCGCGGTTTCTTCAACGACGAAATCCTCGCGGTCAGTGTGCCCACCGGCCGCAAGACGCCGCCCAACCTCGTGGCGCAGGACGAACACCCGCGCCCGCAATCCGACCTGGCCGCGCTGACGCGCCTGCGTCCCTTGCACGAAGGCGGTATCGTCACCGCCGGTAATGCCTCCGGGGTCAACGACGGCGCCGCCGCGCTGCTGATCGGCACCGTCGCCGCCGGTGAGCGTCACGGGTTGGTGCCCATGGCACGCATCCTGTCGAGTGCCGCAGCGGGTGTCGCGCCGCGCATCATGGGCATCGGCCCGGTGGAGGCGATCAACAAAGCCCTGGCCCGTGCCGGGCTGACGCTGGCCGACATGGATATCATCGAAATCAACGAAGCGTTCGCCAGCCAGGTACTGGGCTGCCTCAAGGGGCTGGGCCTGGCGTTGGACGACCCACGGGTCAACCCCAACGGCGGCGCGATTGCGCTCGGTCATCCCTTGGGCGCCTCGGGTGCGCGCTTGGCGCTGAGCACCGCACGGGCGTTGCAGGAGAGTGGCAAACGCTATGCGGTGGTCAGTCTGTGCATCGGTGTCGGCCAAGGGCTGGCGATGGTTATCGAGCGTGTGTAAACGCGCTCCAGCAGAGGTGAAATGACATGGGTGCTTTGACTGGATACCGCGTGCTCGACTTGAGCCGTGTGCTTGCCGGCCCCTGGTGCGGGCAAACCCTGGCCGACCTGGGCGCCGAAGTGATCAAGGTCGAACGGCCGGGCGTGGGCGACGACACCCGTGGCTGGGGCCCGCCGTGGATGAAAGGCCAGAACGATGAGCGCACCTCGGAAGCCTCTTATTATCAGTCGACCAATCGCGGCAAGTTATCGGTGGCCCTGAACCTGGCCAGCCCGCAAGGGCAGGAGCTGGTGCGGGCGTTGGCGACCGATTGCGATGTGCTGATCGAAAACTACAAGGCCGGTTCCCTGGCCAAGTACGGCTTGGATTACGCCTCGCTGGTGCAACTGAATCCGCGCCTGGTGTACTGCTCGGTCACCGGCTTCGGGCAGACCGGGCCGCGTGCGGCGGAACCGGGCTACGACTTTATCGTGCAGGGCATCGGCGGGCTGATGAGCATCACCGGCGAGCGCGATGACCTGCCCGGCGGCGGGCCGCAAAAGGTCGGCGTGGCGTTTTCCGATTTGATGACTGGGCTTTATTCGACGGTCGCGATCCAGGCGGCATTGCTCAGTCGCGAAAAAACCGGCCTGGGCCAGCACATCGACATGGCGCTGCTGGATGTGCAGGTTGCCACCTTGTGCAACCAGAGCCAGAACTACCTGGCCTCGGGCAAGGCCCCTGGCCGTTACGGCAACGCCCACGCCAACATCGTGCCGTACCAGGTGTTCCGCGCCAGCGACCAGGACTTCATTATCGCCTGCGGCAACGACTCGCAATTCGTCGCACTGTGCGAGGCCATCGGCCTGGCGCACCTGCCCGAAGACCCGCGCTTCACGCGTAACGCCGAGCGCGTGGCCAATCGCGAGGCGATTATCGAGATTCTGTCGGCGCACTTCCTTCAGGGGCGTGCCGAGGAGTGGATTGATCGCGTGCATCCCCGGGGTGTGCCGATCGGCGCGATCAACAGCATCGCCCAGGCCCTGGATGAACCCCAGGTCAAGGCGCGCAATATGCTGGTGACGATTCCCCATCCGCTGAAGCCGGACTTTGTCACCGTCGGCAGCCCGATCAAACTGTCCGGCACGCCGGTGGAATACCTGCGCCCGGCGCCGATGCTCGGTGAGCATACGGATGAAGTGCTCAAGCGTCGCTTGGGGTTGGATGACGAGCGTCTGGCGCAGTTGAAGGCCAGCGGTGTCATTGAGCAACTGGGCGAGCGCTGATCTGCTTTTCCCGGCACTTCGCTGTTGGGTTGAGTCATTTTTTTTGTAATGGAGTGCTCCATGAAAGTCCTCGTAGCCATCAAGCGGGTGGTCGACTACAACGTCAAGGTTCGGGTCAAAGCGGACCAGTCCGGCGTCGACCTCGCTAACGTCAAGATGTCGATGAATCCCTTCTGCGAAATCGCCGTGGAAGAGGCTGTTCGTTTAAAAGAAACAGGTCTGGCGACTGAAATCGTCGTGGTTTCCATCGGCCCGACCACTGCTCAAGAGCAGTTGCGTACCGCCCTGGCACTGGGCGCTGATCGCGCCATCCTGGTTGAGTCGGCTGAAGAGCTGACCTCCCTGGCCGTTGCCAAGTTGCTCAAAGCCGTTGTCGACAAGGAACAGCCATCGCTGGTGATCCTCGGCAAACAGGCCATCGACAGCGACAACAACCAGACTGGCCAGATGCTGGCTGCGCTGACCGGTTACGGCCAGGGCACCTTCGCCTCGAAAGTCGAAGTGAGCGGCGACAGCGTTGCCGTGACCCGCGAAATCGACGGCGGCGCGCAAACAGTTTCGCTGAAACTGCCGGCCATCATCACCACCGACCTGCGTTTGAACGAGCCGCGCTACGCGTCTCTGCCAAACATCATGAAAGCCAAGAAGAAGCCTCTCGAAGTAGTGACTGCGGACGCTTTGGGCGTTTCCACCGCCTCTACCAACAAGACCGTCAAAGTCGAAGCGCCGGCTGCACGCAGCGCGGGCATCAAGGTCAAGTCGGTGGCTGAACTGGTCGAGAAACTGAAAAACGAAGCGAAGGTAATCTAATCATGACTATCTTGGTAATCGCAGAACACGACAACAAGGTACTGGCTCCGGCCACCCTGAACACCGTGGCTGCCGCTGCGAAAATCGGTGGCGACATCCACGTGCTGGTTGCCGGTCAGGGCGCTGGCGCCGTGGCTGAAGCCGCAGCGAAAATCGCCGGCGTGAGCAAAGTACTGCTGGCCGACAACGCCGCTTACGCTCACCAACTGCCGGAAAACGTCGCGCCGCTGGTAGCAGAGCTGGGTGCTGGCTACAGCCACATCCTGGCCGCCGCTACCTCCAACGGCAAAAACATCCTGCCGCGCGTTGCCGCGCAACTGGACGTTGACCAGATCTCCGAGATCATCTCGGTCGAAAGCGCTGACACTTTCAAGCGCCCGATCTACGCCGGTAACGCCATTGCCACCGTGCAATCGAGCGCTGCGGTCAAGGTCATCACCGTGCGTGCCACCGGTTTCGACCCGGTTGCCGCCGAAGGTGGTTCGGCTGCCGTTGAAGCCGTCTCCGCTGCCCACGACGCTGGTCTTTCCAGCTTTGTTGGCGAAGAGCTGGCCAAGTCGGATCGTCCTGAGCTGACCGCTGCCAAGATCGTCGTTTCGGGCGGGCGTGGCATGCAGAACGGTGACAACTTCAAGCACCTGTACGCCCTGGCCGACAAGCTGGGCGCTGCGGTCGGCGCTTCCCGCGCGGCCGTCGACGCAGGTTTCGTGCCCAACGACATGCAGGTCGGCCAGACCGGCAAGATCGTTGCGCCACAGCTGTACATCGCGGTCGGTATCTCCGGCGCGATCCAGCATTTGGCCGGCATGAAAGACTCCAAGGTGATCGTGGCGATCAACAAGGACGAAGAAGCACCGATCTTCCAGGTGGCTGATTACGGCCTGGTGGCGGACTTGTTCGAAGCCGTACCGGCGCTGCAACAGGCGCTGTAATAACCAGTCGGCAGGCGGGCGAAGAGCGCGCCTGCCGCAGGTTCAGTTGTACGAACCCTTGCCTGGCATTTTGATGCCGTGCAAGTTGACCTTGCGGTACAGCGTTGCACGGGAGATCCCCAGTTCTTGGGCGGCCAAAAGGGGTTTCCATCGATTGCGCACAAGCGTGTCGATCAAAGCCTGGCGCTCCGGGCTGCCGCTGACGGTCTCCTGGCCCTTTACCGGCGCGCTCGCGCCGAGCGTCACCGGCAGATCATCCACCCCGATCACCTGGCCTTTACACACGGCGCACGCGTAACGCAGTACGTGGTGCAGTTGCCGCATGTTGCCGGGCCAGCTGTAATTCAAGAGCATTTCCAGTGCAGCTTCGCTCAGTTCAAGGCGTTCGCCTGAGCGCTGGCATTCGTCGCCCAACAGTTTGTTGATCAACGCCAGTTTGTCTTTGCGTTCGCGTAGCGGCGGTATATCAAAGCGTGCGCCGCTCAGGCGGAAAAACAGGTCTTCACGAAAGCTGCCGGTTTCAACCAGCGTGGCGATATCGCGGTGGCTGGCGCAAATCACCTGAATATCGATGGACTGGGTGCGCGCTCCGCCCAAGGGGGCCACTTCACCCTCGCTGAGCACCCGCAATAGGCGGGTTTGCAGGGGCAGGGGCATATCGCCGATCTCATCGAGAAACAAGGTGCCGCCATCGGCTTGTTGCAACAAGCCACGCATGCCTTTGGTTGAGGCGCCGGTAAAGGCACCTGCGGCATAACCGAACAGTTCACTCTCGATCAGACTCTCGGGAATCGCCGCGCAGTTCACTGCAACAAAGGGTTTGTCACGGCGCTTGCTGGCAGCATGTAGTTGCAATGCAAAGTGTTCCTTGCCTGCACCGGTTTCACCATGGATCAACACTGGCAGGCCACGATCCTTGACCCGTACCGCCAGCTCCAACGCCTGCGCAACCTTGGGGTCGAGCGCTGACTCCGGATGGCTGACCACGGGGGCGCTGATGGGCCGGCGAGGCATCTTGAGGCGCACATGCAGCCCCATCGACGGCAAATAGTGGAGGCTGTCATCCCCGGCGGCGGGCAGTTGCGCTGAGGCGAAGGCTTCGTCGATATGCGCGGGGATCCGGCCACAGCGCTGCAACAGCAGGCGCCGCGCGGCAGGGTTGAGCGCTTCAATCCGACCATCACGGTCCCAGGCGAACAGGCATTGAGGCTGGCTGTCGACATAACCTGGCAGGGGGTGAGCACGTAACACCCACAGGTCTTGGGTGCTGTACATGAAGTAGGCATTTTCGAGGTCCGTGGCGCTTTGAATGACCATTTGCCGAATCAAATACTGGCTGCGCCGGTCATCCGGAGCACGAACCGAAGAGACGTCCAATACCGCCAGGATCTCTCCGCGGGGTGAAAATATCGGCGCCGCAGAGCAGGTGTTGCCGATGAACGCCGCACGGAAGTGATCCAGCTTGTGCACGGTGACCGGCAGTTTGTCGATCAACACCGCGCTGACAGCGGTCGTACCTTCTTCCTTTTCCGACCAGCAAGTGCCGACGTCCATGCCGGAACGGCGGTACTCGCCGCGCAGGGCTGACTCGATCCTGTAGTCGACGGTACAGCCCAGAGTATCGGTGAGCATCACACAGTAATCGGCGTCTCTTACGCGGCTGTGCAACCGTGACATTTCGTCACCTGCCAGGTGCAGGAAGTCGTCGACACGCTGGCGGTGTTCATGGATTTGGTGGGCCTCAAGAACCCTCGGGCCCTGTAATGAACCCGGGTCGAGCTTGTAGTGCTGTACCGAGCGTCGCCAGGAATCGAGGATGGCATTGGGCACCGGCAGGGTCGGTGCATGTTGGGCAGTGCGCAATACGCGACTCACGTGTTCCACATGAGTCTTCGAAAAACCAGAGGACATGGTACCTCCGAAGGTTGGATCTTATTTTTCTGTTGATGGCCATTAAAGGCGGCTTGGCCGATCCCTTCAAGCTGAATCCGTCAGCCGGTGCCGGTGAGACATAACCGCTCAGTATTCGCAGCGTCCCACGCAAGGTACGAGCGGTTATGTCTTGCGCAGGCATTGACGCGGTGTACGTTAATTAAGCTGACGATCCCTCTATTCCGGCCTTTACAGCCAAGTATTACGGTATTGGCATTCGACTTGCTCTGTCAGTCTCAGCAGGCCGCGTCGAACGGTCGCAACTCAACAAAAATAATGACAGAGGCAGTACATGAGCGAATTCAATGCTGTGAATTTCTCCCTGAACGGCAAGGTTGCCCTGGTGACGGGTGCCGGTCGTGGTATTGGCCAGGGCATTGCGCTGAGCCTGGCCCAGGCAGGCGCAGACCTGGTGCTTGCTGATTATGACTTGGGCATCGCCGAAGAGGCCGCCGCCCTGGTACGGGCCTTGGGTCGTCGGGCGGTAGCCCTGCAAGTTGACGTCAGCAAGCCCGAGAGCGTCGTCAGCCTGATCGAGCAAGTTCGGGCAGAATTTGGCCGCCTGGATGTGGCTGTCAACAACGCAGGTGTAGTCAGCCTTGGCCGCGTTGACGAGCTGGCGGTCAGCGAGTGGGACCGCATCATGAACATCAACGCCCGTGGCGTATTCCTCTGCTGCCAGGCCGAGCTCAAGTTGATGCGCGAGCACAACTTCGGCCGCATCATCAACCTGGCGTCGATTGCCGGAAAAGTCGGCTTCCCGGACCTGTCCCACTACAGCGCCTCCAAGTTTGCAGTGATTGGATTTACCAACGCCTTCGCCAAAGAGGTCGCCCGCGAGGGCATCACTGTCAACGCCCTTTGTCCGGGAGTGGTCGGCACCGGCATGTGGCGCGGTGACGAAGGGCTTTCCGCACGCTGGGCCCAGCCTGGCGAAACCGAAGTGCAGTCCTGGGAACGGCACCAGTCCAGCCTGCTGCCCCAAGGCGAAGCGCAAACCGTGGAAGACATGGGCCAACTTGCGGTTTACCTCGCCTGCGCGCCCCACGTGACCGGGCAGGCGATCGCCGTTGATGGCGGCTTCTCGCTTTAGTTGAACCCCGCTTACTTATTGAGTTTACGTCCCCTGAAACCTTGATTCGGGGGAACGGATACGGCTTGCCTGCAGCTTTGTTCAAGCCGCAGGCGCACTGATCGAAACAGGAGAACATAATGACAACTACAGTTCTGGCCAAACGTTCGGTTGGCACCGACATCATCCACTACGACGCCATTGTGATTGGTGCAGGCTTCGGCGGCATTTACATGCTCAAGAAGTTGCGCGATGAACTGGGCCTGAAGGTGCGCGCCTTCGACAAGGCCGGCGGTATCGGCGGCACCTGGTTCTGGAACCGCTACCCTGGCGCGTTATCCGACAGTGAATCGTTTGTGTACTGCTTCTCCTGGGATCGCGAGCTGTGCCAGGAGTGGGATATCACCACGCGCTACCTGACCCAGCCGCAGATTCTGTCCTACCTCAATCACGCGGTTGATCGCCATGACCTGCGTCGTGATATCCAACTGGAAACCGGCATCACCGCTGCGGTGTTCGATGAGCACAGCAGCCGCTGGCTGGTCACCGCTGACGACGGCCATCAATACAGCGCCAAGTACCTGGTGACGGCACTGGGCCTGCTGTCGGCGACGAACGTGCCGAAGATCAACGGCCTGGACCAATTCAAGGGGCACATGTACCACACCGCCAACTGGCCGGCCGATGCCGTGCTCGAAGGCAAGCGGGTGGGCGTGATCGGTACTGGGTCCACGGGCTGCCAAGTCATTACCGCGATCGCGCCGACTGTCGGTCACCTCACGGTGTTCCAGCGTTCCGCGCAATACACCGTGCCGGTAGGCAACGGCCCGGTCAGCCGTGAATACGTCGACGACATCAAGCGCAACTACGATGCGATCTGGAAGGAAGTGCGTTCCTCGCGGCTGGCGTTCGGCTTCCCGGAGAGCGACATCCCCACCATGAGCGTGGGCGCCGCCGAACGCAAAGCCATCTTCCAGCGCGCCTGGGAGGGTGGCGGCGGTTTCCGCTACATGTTCCAGACCTTCAACGACATTGCCACCAGCGAAGAAGCCAACATCGAAGCCCAGAACTTCGTGCGCGAGAAAATCGCTGAAATCGTCCAGGACCCTGAAACTGCCCGCAAGTTGATGCCGCGCGATCTCTACGCCAAGCGTCCGCTGTGCGACAGCGGCTACTACGCCACCTTCAATCGCCCCAATGTGTCGCTGGTGGACGTCAAGGCCAACCCGATTGAAGAAATCACCGCCAAGGGCATTCGCACGGCGGACGGGGTCGAGCACGAGTTGGATGTACTGGTGTTCGCCACCGGTTTCGATGCCGTGGACGGCAATTACAAGCGCATCGACATTCGCGGGCGCGACAACGTCTCGATGAAGGATCACTGGGCTGACGGCCCGTCGAGCTACCTGTCGGTCGCCACCGCCAAGTTCCCCAATATGTTCATGATCCTGGGCCCCAACGGTCCGTTTACCAACCTTCCACCGACCATTGAAACCGAAGTGGAGTGGGTGTCCGACCTGATTGGTTTCATGGAGCAGAACGAGTTGGCCTGCGTGGAGCCCTCTGCGCAAAGCGAGCAGGAATGGGGCGTGATCTGCCAGGACATCGCCGACCAGACGCTGTTCGCCAAGACCGACTCGTGGATCTTCGGCGCGAACATCCCGGGCAAAAGCAACAAGGTGTACTTCTACATGGGTGGCCTGGGCGCGTTCAGCGAACAGTTGGCGGCGGTCAAGCACGACGACTACCGGGGCTTCAAGTTCAAGGCCGTGAGTGTCGAAGGCGCGCAACCGCGTCGTGTAACGGAGAACCAGCAATGACGTTGAACAACCCCCAGCTCTTGCGCCATCAGGCCTTTATCGACGGCGTGTGGCTGGCTGCCGACAACGAGGCCACGATCACCGTGGTCAACCCGTCGACCGGTGTGACCATCGGCCAAGTCCCGCGCATGGGCCAGGCGGAAACCCGCCGGGCCATCGAGGCCGCCGAGCGTGCGTTGCCGGCCTGGCGCGAACTCTCGGCCAAGGCCCGTGCCAATGCCTTGCGCCGCTGGTACGACCTGATCATCGAACACCAGCACGACCTGGCCCATATCATGACCCTGGAGCAGGGCAAGCCGTTGCCGGAAGCCTTGGGCGAAATCGTGTTTGGTGCGTCGTACATTGAGTGGTACGCGGAGGAGGCCAAGCGCGTCTATGGCGACCTGATCCCCGGCGCGACCGACAAACGCCTGTTGGTGATCAAACAACCGGTGGGCGTGTGCGCCGCCATTACGCCGTGGAACTTCCCCAGCGCGATGATTACCCGCAAAGCCGGGCCGGCCCTGGCCGCCGGCTGCACGATGGTGATCAAGCCGGCCTCGCAGACGCCGTTCTCGGCCTTGGCCTTGGTCTACCTGGCCGAGTTGGCGGGCATTCCCAAGGGCGTGCTGTCGGTGGTTACCGGCGCCGCAGCGGAGATCGCCGAAGAGCTGACCAGCAACCCGGTGGTGCGCAAAATTTCCTTTACCGGCTCCACCGAGATCGGCCGCCAGATCATGGAGAAATGCGCCCACGACATCAAAAAGGTCTCCTTGGAGCTGGGCGGCAACGCGCCGTTTATCGTGTTCGAGGATGCCGATCTCGATGCCGCCGTGGACGGTGCGCTGGCCTCCAAATTCCGCAACGCCGGGCAGACCTGCGTGTGTGCCAACCGCCTGTACGTGCATGACAAGGTGTACGACGCCTTCGTCGATAAACTCGCGTCGGCAGTCGCGGCCCTGAAGGTCGGTGATGGTTTTACCGACGGCGTGACCCTCGGGCCGCTGATCGACGGTAAGGCCGTGGCCAAGGTGCGCGAGCATATCGAGGATGCGCTGGCCAAGGGCGCCAAGGTTGTCCAGGGCGGCGGCGCGCACGCCCAGGGTGAAAACTTCTTCGAGCCCACCATCCTGGTAAACGTGCCCGACAACGCCCGGGTCGCCAAGGAAGAAACCTTCGGCCCGCTGGCGCCGGTGTTCCGCTTTTTTGATGACGCCGAAGTCATCAAAAAAGCCAACGACACCGAGTTCGGCCTGGCGGCGTATTTCTATACCGCCAACCTGAGTCGCGTGTTTCGGGTGGGCGAGGCGCTGGAGTACGGCATCGTCGGGGTCAACACCGGAATCATCAGCTCTGAGGCCGCGCCGTTCGGTGGGGTCAAGGCCTCGGGCGTCGGTCGTGAGGGTTCCAAGTACGGCCTTGAGGATTACCTGGAGATCAAATACCTGTGCCTGGCCGGCATTTGAGCTGATCCATCGCTGTCCGTTTTTTGCTTGAAGGCCGTGCGGGCCTTGCCCCGCGGCCCGCTTCACGCTGTGTCGTAAAACATAAAAACAATAGGAAATATCGACATGAACATCGCTTGGAAACTGCCGCTGGGGCTTGGGCTCCTGTCGTGCATTGCTGTACCCGCATCCGCCGCTGACCCTTCCTCGCAATGGGGCACGGGTGATTGGGGCGGGTTACGCAGTGAGCTGCTGGATCAGGGCGTTGACGTGATCGTTGGCTACGTCGGTGAAGGGGCCACCAACGTTCACGGCGGCTACAACCATGACCGCACCGCACGCTACACCGCGCAATGGGCACTTGGCACTCACCTGGACCTGCAAAAGTTGCTGGGCTGGAACGACGCCGAGTTCCAACTGCTGGTGACGGAGCGCAATGGCAATAACCTCTCCAACGAACGCGTCTCCGACCCGCGCGCCCCGCAGCTCAGCTCGGTGCAGGAAGTGTGGGGCAGGGGACAGACCTGGCGCCTGACTCAGATGTGGTATCGCCAGAAGTTTTTCGACAGCGCCCTGGATCTCAAGCTGGGCCGTTTGGGAGTCAATGAAGACTTTGCCAGCTTCCCGTGCGACTTCCAGAGTTTGTCGTTCTGCAGTGCGCCCATCGGTAACGTGGCCGGAGATGTCTGGTACAGCGGCCCCGTCAGCCAATGGGGGGCGCGCGTTCGCTACAACCTGAATGAACAGTGGGCGGTGCAGGTCGGGGCGTATGAGCAGAACCCGTCGTACCTGAGCACCGGCAACGGTTTCAAGCTCAGCGGCAGTGGCACAAAAGGCGCCTTGGTGCCGGTCGAAGTGATCTGGAAGCCAACGGTGGGCCAGCAAGCGTTGCCCGGTGAATACCGCTTGGGCTACTACCACAGCAGCGCCGCCGCCAATGACGTGTACGAGGATATCAACGGCGCACCGCAGGCGTTGACCGGCCAGGCGCCCAAATCCCGTAGCAGCAAACACGGTGCGTGGATCATGGGCCAGCAGCAACTCACCGCCCATCATGGCGATGCATCACGGGGGTTGAGTGTGTTTGCCAGCCTGACCGTGCATGACAAGGCCACCAGCAGCATCGAAAGTTTCCAGAACATCGGTGCGGTCTACAAAGGCCCGTTCGATGCGCGTCCCAAGGATGACATCGGCCTGGGGGTTGCCCGCCTGAAGGTCAACGACGACGTCACCAAGCGCCAGCGCCTGATCAATGACAGCACGGGCATCACCGACTACGACGACCCGCTCTACGTCCCGGTGCAGCACAGCGAATACAACATTGAGCTCAACTATGGCGTGCATGTCACCGACTGGCTGACCGTGCGCCCGAACGTGCAGTACGTGCGCAATCCTGGCGGTGTGTATGAAGTGGATAACGCCTGGGTCGCCGGCCTGAAACTGCAAGCGAGCTTTTAAGCCGTTGTCTGCACCTGAACCGTCAGTCATCGCTAGCCAATATCCCCATCACCATTGAGAAGGCATATAAAAATGAGCAAGTCCTTGGGAAAAGTTGCGTTTGTTACCGGCGCCGGTCAAGGGATCGGTGAGGCCATTGCCGTGCGGTTGGCGGCAGATGGGTTTGCCGTGGCCTGCGCGGACATGAATATTGAAACCGCTCGTCAGGTCGCCGAACGCATCAACAAAGCCGGCGGCAAAGCCCTGGCCATCAGCGTGGATGTGGCTGATCGAGATAATGTCTTCAAGGCTGTAAAGGAAGCGGTGGATGGCCTTGGCGACCTGCATGTGGTCATCAACAACGCCGGCATCGCGCCAATCGCCCCGATTGAAGCGATTACGCCCGAGATGTACCGCAGAACCTTCGATATCAACGTTGGTGGCGTTCTATGGGGCATTCAGGCTGCAGTGGACGCATTCAAAACCCTGGGCCACGGCGGGAAAATCATCAGTGCTTCGTCCCAGGCCGGTCATATCGGCAATCCGGACCTGGCGGTGTATGGCGGGACAAAGTTTGCCGTGCGTGGCATCACCCAGACTGCGGCCCGAGAGTTGGCCCACCTGGGCATTACCGTGAACGCCTACTGCCCAGGCATCGTCAACACGCCGATGATGCGCAAAGTTGCCCAGGATGTCGCGGACAATGCCAATCAAAGCGTGGAGTGGGGGATGGAGCAGTTTGCCCAGCACATTACGTTGAAGCGACTTTCGCAGCCGGAAGATGTAGCGGCCTGTGTGTCATTCCTGTCCGGTCCGGATTCGGACTACATGACCGGTCAGGCCGTGATTATCGATGGTGGGATGGTATTCAACTAAGCGCTTAAGGCGCCAAGTACAACGTGAGGGTAGATGAGATGAATATTACCAAGGGCATTGCATCGCCAGCTAAATTCCTGCTGCAGGCCGACGCATTAATGGATTTATCCCTGCATGGCAAACCGTATGGGGCCAATGCGTATTTGATTTGTGATCAGTTCATTGTTAACCGCGTTCATGAGAAAGCCTTGCCGGGATTCACGAATGAACAGGCGGCTGAACTGGTCGTGTTTGGCGGGCAATGTTCGGACAGTGAAATCGATAAGCACGTTCAGGCTGCTCGTAACTTTGACTACATTGTCGGTATCGGCGGCGGCAAGACCCTGGATACGGCCAAGGCGGCCGCGCATTTCTTGGGAAAACCGGTATTGATCGTGCCGACGCTCGCCTCTACGGATGCGCCATGCACGGCGATTTCAGTGATTTACAATGACGACGATACGTTCAATCGCTACTTGTTCTTATCCAAGAATCCTGACGTGGTGTTGGCGGACACGCGGGTTCTGGCAGAACAGCCAGCGCGATTTTTTGCGGCTGGCGTGGGGGATGGCCTGGCCACCTACTTTGAGGCCAGAGCCTGTTTTGCCGCGCAACGCGACAACCTGATACTGGGCAATGACGGGAACATGTTGAAGCCGACATTGATTGGTTTTGCGATTGCCCAAACCTGCTATGAAACCATCAAGAAATACTCGGCGCAGGCGGCTTATGCCGTTGAGAATAAAGTCATTACGTCTGCGCTGGAAAATACCATTGAGGCGACCATTTACATGTCTGCGGTGGGGGCCGAGTCGGGCGGCTGCGCGGCGGCGCATGCGATTCATAACGGGATGACCACCGTGCATGATCTCCATGGCGCACAGCATGGTGAAAAGGTGGTATTTGGCCTGTTCACGCAACTGGTGATGGAAGCTGCCTCCATGGAGGAGATCGAGGAGGTCGTGGATATCGCGATTGCAGTCGGCTTGCCGTTGACACTGGAGGACCTGGGCCTGAAGACCTTCAAAGAAGAGGAGTGGCGCAAGGTGGCTGAGGTGGCTTGTGATAAAAACGACACGATTCACAACATGCCGTTTACGGTCACGCCCAATCTGGTCTATGACGCCATAGTGGCAACGGATGCAATGTTGCGCGCCTTTAAACAGAAGAAGTATGCGCACTAGTTTCCAGCGCGCCGGCGTCGTCAATCGGGTTGAGTGATTGACGACGCCTCAAGGCGTGTTGCGCTATTGAGGCGTTTCAGCGGCAGGCCGAGTGCCACCAGCGGCATCAGTCCAATAAGTCCGCAATCGATTCGGCGGCCAGTTGGTAGGAGCGGCAGCGCGCTTGGGGATCATAGATCCGCGCGTCGATCATCACCTCGTCAGCCTGGGTGGTGTCGATGAACCGGCGCAGCCAATCGCTCACATCCTGCTGGTCACCCACCGCGGTACAGGCCATTGCCTGGGCCAGGCTGTAGCGGTCGCGTTCGGCAAGTCTCTCCATATACCCTTCTTCGGGCCGTGGCAGGGGGCCCGGTTTGCCTGCATATAGGCGGCTGACCCACTGGCGATGAGAACTGGCCAGGTACTCGCCTTCAGCGCGAGTGGGCGCGGCGAAGACATTGGCGCCCACGATCACATAGGGTTGCTGCAACGTGGCGCTGGGACGGAAGTTGTGGCGGTAATACGCAATGGCATCCATCAGGTAATGCGGGGCGAAGTGCGAGGCGAACGCATAAGGCAGCCCTGATTTTGCCGCGAGTTCGGCACTGTTCAGGCTCGAGCCCAATAGCCAGAGAGGGACATTGTGTTTGCCGGGGATCGCCCTTACAGGCTGACGACCTTCATCGGCCAGGTAGTCGGTCAGTTGGCGGATGTCCTGGGTGAAGTCGCGCTCGGAGGCATCGCCGCGTAATGCCCGGATCGCCGGTCCGGCTGAGCCCGGTGCGCGACCGATTCCCAGGTCGATGCGCCCGGGGAACAGGGTGTCCAGGGTGCCGAAATGTTCGGCCACCATCAGCGGCGAATGATTGGGCAGCATGATGCCGCCAGCTCCCACGCGCAGGGTTGTGGTGTTCGCCGCCAGGTGTTGGATAAGCAGGCTGGTTGCCGACGAGGCGATGCCCGGCAAGTCATGGTGCTCGGCGATCCAGTAGCGTTTGTAGCCGTGGGTTTCCACATGTCGCGCCAGGGCGACCGCTTCATCCAGGGTTTGGGCGAAGGTTTTGTCCTCGCCGATCATCATCAGGTCAAGCACAGACAAGGCTGTCATTGCAGGCTCCGTTTCAAGGTGATTGGACAGGCCACTATTTGAGTGGGAAGTCCGCCCAGGAAGGGTGGTGTTCCAGGCGTTGGTCGATATCGCGCAGGGTGGCCAGGCAGCGCTGCAGCTTGAGATAAATGTCACCGCCGTAATCCCAGCCGAGCACGCCAAGGCTGCCGGTGTAACCGACGCGATTGAGGGCTGCGATCAGCGCGAAGTTGTCCATCTCGCCCCGATCAACGGGCTCCATGGTGGCCACGCCACCCCAACCCAGTTGCGACAGCGCGCTGCCGGAGGTGACCACTTGCATCAGATAGGGCTTCATTGCCGCCAGACGTTGCTCCAATTCGCCTTCCTGGCTGGCGTACCAGTGGTAGCCGTTAAACGAAGCGCCCAGGCGCGGGTGTGCGAAGTGCTGGCAGATCTCGACCACCTGCGCGGTGGTCTGGGTCACGTGGTGCAAGTGCGGATACAACGCGATGCGTAAGCCGCGACGTTCGGCAATCGGCAGCAGCGATTCGATGAAGCGCATGATCGCGGGGTGGCCGTTGACCGACGTCTGCACGGCCAGCTCTATCAGTTCGACGCCTTCGACCGTTTCGACCAGGCGTTGGATCAGCGCGTCGTTGCGTCCTTCATGCAGCACCAGGTACAGCCCTTCGATCCGCAGGCCATGTTGTTGTGGCACGTTCGGCAGCAGCGAGAGATCGGTCAGCGGTGTGCCGCCCCAGGCCGCGACGGTAATGCCGTCATAGCCGAGTTCGGCAAGCATTTCGCACTGGGTCTGGAAGGCATACACGCCCATGGACGAGTAAAAGAACGAGTCAAGTGCATGGATACGATGAGTCATGGCGGCTCTCCTGACTCAGTAAGGCGCGTCGGCGAGGACGGCCCATTCGGGGTGGGCGGTCAAGCGCTGTTCCATGGAGCGGAAGGCCGTGACGGAGCGGCGCAGATTGCCGTAGACGTCACCGCCCATGCTTTCCCAGCCAAGCACGCCGAAGCGTCCTGCAAAGCCCCGACGTTCGAGGGCGCCGAGCAGCACGAAGTTGTCCATTTCACCCTCATCCAACGGTTCGATGGTGGCCAGGCCGCCCCAGCCGAGTGGGGAGCGACGCGTGCCGGCGATGTTCACCTGTTTGAGCCAGGGCCACAGGGCGTCGAGGCGCTGCTCCAGGGCCTTTTCCTCCATTGCGTACCAGTGGTAACCGTTGAAGACGATGTTCAAGCGCGGATGGTTGAATTCCTTGCACAACGCCACCGCTTGAGTGGTGGTTTGCAGGCCATAACGTGCGTGTGGGTAAAGGTTGATCTCCAACCCACGGCGCTCGCAGATCGGCAATAGGCGCTCGAGCATCCGGCGATCAAAGTTCGTGACGTCGTCGCCGGAATGCAGGGCCAATTCGATGGTGCTGCAGCCTTCGAGGGTCTCGAACACATTGATCACAAAGGCTTCGAGACCCTTGCGATAGATCAGGTACACCGCGCCCACATCTAGGCCCCACGCAGGTTTTACTTGGGGGATCGACTTCAGGTCTTTGCTCCACGCGGACATGGTCATGCCCTGATAGCCGAGCTCGGCGAGCATTTCGCATTGCGCGGCCAAGGGATAGGTGCCCAGGGCGGTCTGGAAGATGAAATCCATATGATGCAACGTGCGATTCATGAGTGGGCCTGTGCTGGCGATGGCTCGACGGGTAAGACGGCGCTGGGAAAGTGCGGCAGCAGGTATTCACCGAGCTCGTCGATGACTTCCGCGGCCGGGCGGCGCTGGGGCTTGAAGTGCAGGGCAACGTGACCGACCCCCTGGTCCTGCTGGCGTTTCCAGTGTTCGATCAGGCTGTTTCGACCGGCACGCAGCACGCGCCCCGCCTGCAGCGGATGGTCGGGATCACGGTCCAGGTCGAACAGCGTGCCGTAGCCATACGCCTTGTAGACGTTGGGGCCGCAGGCGGCGCGCCAGCGCTCGATGATCTGCGGGATCAATGCCGGGTTGGAAATGTACGAAAGAATGCCGTCGGTGTGCTGCGCGATCCACTCCAGCGACTGCCCGGCCTGGCCCACGATAATCGTGGGCATGCGCGCGCCGAAGGCTTTGGGCACCAGGTCGATATCGCCGTTCAATTGCCCATAGAAACGCGACGTGTGGGTGGCCCAGTGGGTTTGCGTGGTGGCGCGAATGATCGCCAGTGCATCCCGAAATCGTTCGGCGCGGTTGTCGAAGTCGAGGCCGAAAGCGGGGTATTCCACCGGCCTGTCGCCGGTGGCAAGGCCCATGATGAAACGCCCGCCGAGCAATTGATCGACGCTTGCTGCCTGCTTGGCCACAATCAGCGGATCGCGTAGCGGCAAGACTATGCCAGCGGTACCAATCGCAATGTTCTGGGTCACGGCGGCGAGGAAGCCGGCGTAGACCAGAGGGTCGAGGATTTGGCCCACGTCACCGAAGTTCGGATCGTAGAAGGGCACGTCTCGCAGCCAGATGGCAGAAAACCCCGCCTCATCGACTTTTTGCGCCATATGCGCGTGGTCCTGCAGGGTCGGGCCAGGGCTGTTGGGGTAGCTTTCCAGCGGTGCGATAAAGCCGAAGGTCAAGTGGCCGGGCTGGAACACGCGAGCATAGCCGGGGTGTTGCTTGAGTTCGGGCGCAAGCACGAGGTTGGACAGCATCGAGGTCATTCGAGGAGTCTCGTAGAGTCGGACGGCGGTGGCTTCGCTGAGCATTGCAGCGTTTGAAGTCACGATTGCGCCGACTATAAGTTGTATGATGCGAAAGAAAAATAGGATGAAGTTCCGAACATTTGCGAATAAAGCGCTCAAATAGATAGGGGGGGTGCATGGATCATTTTGGAGCGCTCAGCGCGTTCGTGCATGCCGCGCAAACGCGCAGCTTTACCGAGGCAGGGCGCAGAACCGGCGTGTCTTCATCGGCCATTGGTAAGGCGGTTGCACGGCTTGAGGAGGAGCTTGGTGTACGGCTGTTTCACCGATCCACGCGCGCCATTACCCTGACGTCCGAGGGCAGCCTGTTTCTGGAACGCTGCCATCGAATTTTCGCGGAGTACGAGGTTGCCAAACGAGAGCTCACCCAGGCTGCTGGCAAGCCCCAGGGGAAGTTGCGTCTCGGTTTGCCACAACTGGGCATGAGGTTGATGCCTCACTTGATTGCGTTTCAGCAGGCGTATCCCGAAGTGGAGTTGGAACTGGAGTTCAGTGATCGGTTGGTTAACGTGATCGAGGAGGGTTTTGATGCCGTGATGCGTATCGGTGAGGTTGAAGACTCGCGGCTGATGATGCGCAAGCTCAACGGTTACAGTCATCGTCTGGTCGCGTCTCCGCACTATCTTTCAAACCGGGGTGTTCCATCACGGCCATCGGAACTGTCCAGCCATTCATGCCTGCGTTACCGATACCCCACCAGCGGTAAACTCGACCCTTGGCCTCTGGTGTCAAAAAAGGGACAGGACAGTGTTGAACTGGGACAGTCGGCTACCGCCAACGCGATTGAACCGTTGTTGGCAATGGCTGAGGCGGGACGAGGTATAGCGTGCCTCCCTGACTTTTTTGTCGAGGACGCCATTGCAGACGGACGATTGGTGCCTGTATTGGATCGCTACGTTCGCGACCACCGTACCTTCAGCATTCTCTGGCCATCGAGTCGTCATCCGTTACCCAAGATAAAGGCCTTTGTAAGCTTTATGACATCGTGTCTGACGTGAGGCGGTACGGTTGGCCCGAGCGCCAACTGCCGATGCTCCGGAGAGTTCCGCAGCGTCGGCAGGTTTTGAATCCTCAGTGACTTACGCTTTGTTGGAGGCCTTTGCCGCAAAGACGCCGTCGCCCAGCAAGGCTACGACCAGTGCGGTGACGCTCAGGTAAATCGGGTATTCCCAGCCGCCATTGGCGTTGGTGAAGCTCCAGCCATTGCCGAAGTGGACGGTCGCGGCCACGAACAGCTGAACCACTGCCAGAGCGGCTACCCAGCGCGAATAAACTCCCAGCACCAGCATCAAACCGCCGATCACTTCAAAGGCCATGACCGGGTAGGCCAGGAAGCCCGGGAAGCCGATGGACTCAAAGAAGCCCGCAGTGCCTGCCGGGGTGAAGACAAAGACTTTGGTCAGGCCGTGGGCCATGAACATAATGCCCAGTGCCAGGCGCATAACGAAGGCAGCGTATGGTGCGGTACGTGTGTCGATCATGGTGCGGTTCCTTTTTGTTTACTTGGAGAGTGACAGCGTGTTGGTCAGCCATTGCGAGAAGTCCGCCAGTTCTTCAGCGACGATCTCGTGGGCCATGTTGTAGAAATGTGTTTCGTGGGCGACGCCGATTTGACTCAGCCATTCGTCCGCTTCTTTCGCCCAAGCCACTGGTAGTACGTTGTCCTGGTGACCATGGGCGATGAAAGCGTTGATGGACTGGAGTCGATCGGCCGAAGCAATCCGAGGATCAAGTTCGCGCAGCATCCGGCCGCTCAATATTGCAAATCCGGCAACCAGCTCGGGCTCGGTGACCCCGAGGCTCGCGCTCATGATGCCGCCCTGGCTGAAGCCGGCGATCACGGTAGGTAGCGTGGGCAGCGCTTCGATGAAGTGGTGCAACAGTTGCCGGGCGGCCTCTGCCTGTTCTTGATTGAATGAAGGGCCGTTGCTGGTGAAGTTCACCTGGTACCAGGCGAAGCCTTGTGGGCCAACCTGCAGCGGGCCGCGGAGCAGAATGACTTCCAGTTCCTCGGGCAGGGACGCGGCCAATGACGCGAGATTCGCTTCATTTGAACCGACGCCATGCAGCAGAAGCAGCCGGCCCTTAGGCGCCGATGTACTGCAACCCTTGCGGAAAAACAGGCCCGTTTGCGGCTCGCGAGCGGCTTCGGAAAAAGAGGTGTCACGCATGATCTGTAACGCCTTGGCTAGGTTGAATTGAGTCGAATCCAATAGGGTTGTTTGAGGAAAATAGATAGCTGTCCATCGCCAGTACCCCGTAGCTCACGCCGCCCTCCAGAACTCGAGTCTCGTAGTGTTCACCGGCCGCGCCGAGGGCGATGAGCAGCGGTAAAAAATGCTCATCCGTCGGGTGGGCACGTTCGGCCGAAGGTGCGTGCTGCTTATAGTCCAGCAAGAAATCGGTATTGCCCGCTTGCAGGGTTTGGGCTGTCCAGGCTGCAAACGCTTTCACGTAGTCGGCACCGTGGGTGGCCGCCCCCCGAAACTCATACAAGTTGTGGGTCAGGCTTCCAGAAGCCACGATCAGCACATTCATATCCCGCAGTGGCTTGAGGGCTTGGCCCAGTTTCCAGGCGTGGAGGGTATCGAGGCCGGTAGGCATCGATACCTGAACGACGGGTATGTCTGCCTCAGGGGCCAGATACAGCAGTGGTACCCAGGCGCCGTGGTCCAGTCCTCGACGGTCGTCAAGCCGGGACTTCCATCCCGCATTCTGCAGCAAACCCACGATTTGGGCGGCCAACGCCGGAGCCCCAGGTGCCGGGTAGCTCAACTGGTACAGCGCGTCGGGAAACCCACCAAAATCGTGGATGGTGTCAGGTGCGGTGCTCGCCGTGACGTTGACTTCACCACGCGTCATCCAATGCGGAGAGAGGATGACGATGGCATCTGGTCGCGGCAGTTCGCGACTGAGCTCGGCCAGCCGCTGACCAGCCAGACCGGGCTCGATGGCAAACATTGGAGCACCATGAGACACAAACAACAGGGGGAACGAAGTGTTCATGGTGAAGTGCTCCGAAGTGATTACTTGTTAAGCCAGGTAGGGGCGATGGAGGTGCCTAGGCCGGCGCCATAGCCGAGATAGATGTTCAGGCCTGCCAGCGGCTCCAAGTAACGAGCGTTGATCAGCCCACCTGCGTTCACCGTCTTCCAACCCAGGCTTTGTGCCAGGGCCGTTGCGGTCTGCTTAGCACGCTCACTGTCACTGGCGACGAACACGCTGCCACGCTGGTTATCCGAGAATGTCGGGCCGTCGGCGAGCACTTGAGCGAACAGGGTATTGAATGCCTTGACGACGTGGGCTTGAGGCACCGCTTTGGCGATTTCCTCGCTGGCGCTGGTCACGTGACCGATGGTCAGCGACATGTAGTCGGCGCTCAGTGGGTTGGTGATATCGATGACCACTTTGCCGGTCAGATCACCCAGACTTTGCAGCGCTGTGGCGGCGTCTGCGTAGGCTGTGGCAAGGACAATGACATCGCTGTCACCCAGTGCTTCAGCTGCTGGAAAGGCGCTGGCATTTTCAAACTGGGCGGCCAACACTTTGGCCTTTTCAATTTCACGGCCAGTGATGCGAATGATGTGCCCGGCACTGGACAGCTGTTTTGCGAACGCCGAACCCATGTTACCGGTACCCACTACTGTAATTTTCATAACGACCTCATTTACGTTGATGTGCGTTTCGATGGGCTCAGTTTATAGGTTGAGATACTGAGATAAATAAGGCTAAATGCGACTAATCGTTCCACTTGCCGAGACAATTATGGACAGAGCGTTGGAGATGCAGGTCTTCTGCACCGTGGTCGATAAAGGCAGTTTTGTCGGTGCGGCCGAGCCCCTTGGAATGTCCAAGGCGGCCATCTCGCGCTACGTGAGCGGCCTTGAAGAACGACTCGGTGCGCGGCTTCTGCACCGCACGACCCGACGCCTTTCATTGACGGAGGAGGGGCGCCAGTTTTACCATCAGGCGCGTGAAGTCCTGGCGCTCATGGATCAGGCCGAGGAGGCCGTATCGTCCACTGCACCGGAACCCAGTGGTGTTTTAAGGGTGAATGCGCCGGTCAGTTTCGGTGTGCTGCACTTGGCGCCGCTATGGGGCGACTTCATGAAGGCCTACCCCAACGTCGAGTTGGACATCAGCTTGAACGACCGCCTGGTGGATCTTGTGGAGGAGGGTTTCGACGCCGCGGTTCGTATCGCCCGCATGGAAAGCTCTTCTCTGATAGGGCGCCGTCTGGCGGGCACGCGGATGTGCCTGTGTGCGTCCCCCGACTATCTGGCGAGCCACCCACAAGCGCGCACCTTGGCGGACCTGGCGGAGCACGGAGTGATTGCCTACACCAACTTCGCCAGCGGCAATGAGTGGCAATTTCAGGGCCCTGACGGCAGCGAAAGTGTGCGCACCCGCTCGATCGTTCGCTGCAACAATGGCGATACCTGTCGCAGTATTGCCTTGGCAGGGGGCGGCATTGCCTTGCAGCCCAGTTTCATGGTGGCCGAGGATTTGAGGGCGGGGGACCTGGTTGAGATCCTGCCTGAGTACCAGTCGGTCGAACTGGGCATCTACGTGGTCTATCCCACCCGCAAACACTTGGCGACCAAGGTCCGGGTGCTGATCAACTTTCTGGTTGAGCGATTTAGCCACCCTCAGTGGGAGCGGTAGAGGCGGTGTGGCGCAAAAAAATCCCGGCTGAGAAAGGGGAGCATTCAGTCGGGCAAATGGAGCGTCGCATTCTTGGCGTACAAGGCGTTGTCGCGGACTCTTCTGGCGACCGCGCTGCTTGTAGAGAGAGGGGCTCGGGCTTGACTCAGGGAGTGTCCAGAAAGGCCTGCAAATCGGCAGCGAATTTTTCCGGATTCTTGAATGCCAGAAAATGGTCGCCTTGTTCGGCTTTGCTGTACACATGCAGCACCGCGTCATTGATGACCGAGCTCATCCATCGCTGACTGCCCAGCCAGTCGCTGTATTCCCCTGTGAAAATCGCCGTTGGAACATCAATTTTGAATTGAATGACGTCTCGCCAATCGTTCGTGGCGTGATCGAAAAGCACGAGCCCTGTAAACGCCATGTCGTCGTTCACAACAGCCTGCGCCAGGCTTATGACGTTGTGAAAGTAGGGCGAGTCCAGGGCCATGGCCCGCTCAACCACCCGGCTTCCCGAAATCAATTGGTTGGTGGGCGTCATGTTGACGTAGGACGCGATCATGCGTTCAGGCGAGGTGGTGAAAGCACCTGCTTCCAGTCGCTGTTGTTCTGTCCAGTCGGCATGGCAATAGATCGAGGGGGCCTGGTCGATGATGCTCAGCGTCCGTATGTCTTGTGTGCCGAACAGGTCGATGTAGGCCCACATCACGGATGCGCCCATTGACCAGCCGCAGTAATCGGCTTCGGACAGGCCCAGGTGCTCTGCAAACTCTTTCACATCCATGGCATAGCGTGAAATCCGGTTGCCGAGCGCGGTCCTTTCGGAGAGGCCCTGGTTGCGAACGTCCAGCACGTACACGTGGTAATGCTTGCTCAGGATATGCATGACGTGGAAGTACATCGCGCCGTTTGCCGACCAGCCGGGGATGAAGATCAGGGGCCTACCCGCACCGGCTTCCCAGTACCCCAAGTTGACCTGGTCGCTGGTGACGAAGCTGCTAAGTGTCAGGCCTTCGAAGTCCGAGACGCGGAACGCCTGACCCATGATTTCATGGGGAAAGTAAAAGTCTTCGCCGAGCAGGGCGGAGAGCGATTGTTTTTTCAGCGGGTATCCCACAGTCCAATTCCATGCAGTTTAAAAAAGGCGCTAGGCAATCAAGTCAAGTATTGAGCCTCATTGAGGGCTGGCCTCAGCGCACCGAGACTCGAAATGCCTGGTCGTTAACCTGCGGTTGATGACTTCACTCATGTTCCCGCACTTGGCACAACGATTGTGCCGTGAGAGGACAATAGAGCTTGGACAGTCGTGAGATAAATACCCAGAATGCGTGAACATTCGAAACGGATTATTGGTAATGGATCGTCTGAGCAGCATGGCGGCGTTTGTCAAAGCCGTAGAGATGGGGTCTTTCAGTGCTGCTGGCGACGCACTGCAAATGTCTGCGCAATTGATCGGTAAGCACGTTCATCATTTGGAGCAGCACCTAGGCGTGCGTTTGTTAAACCGCACCACCCGGCGCCAGAGTCTCACGGACTTCGGGCGTGAATTTTATGAACGCTGCAAATTCATCCTGGCGGAAGTAGAAACTGCTGAAAATATGGCGGCCGAAATACAGGCTTCGCCCAGCGGCAAGCTAAGGATCAATGCGCCCGTGAGTTTCGGTATGCAGTCGCTTGCGCCAAGGCTGCCTGAGTTCATGCAGGCCAACCCCTTGGTCAGCGTCGAACTGACCCTGGCCAACCGTGCCGTCGACCTGATAGACGAAGGCTTCGATGTGGTGTTCAGGGTTGGGCAGCTCTCGGACAGCGGCCTGGTCGCAAGGCCGTTGGCGCCCTACAGGCTCATTCTGTGTGCCGCGCCGTCCTACTTGAAAGGCAAGCCTGCGATTGAAACACCGTGGGATCTTCAGGCCCATGAATGCCTGGGGTTTTCACACACTGAGCTGCGCACCCATTGGACGTTTAACGGGCCTGAAGGCAAGGTCATTGTTCCGGTGGGCAGCCGGTTGATGGCTGATCACGGCGAGCCGCTTCTGTGCGCCGCGCTGGCCGGATTGGGCATATTGCTTCAACCCGTGGAGCTTGTGCGCAAGTCGCTGCAGCAAGGTGAATTGATCGCGTTGCTGCCCGACTACCCGCCGCCGAGTCGGCCCTTGCATGTGCTCTTCGCACCTGACCGCAGGTTGACACCTAAAGTCCGTAGCTTTCTCGACTTCGCGACGCAGACCTTTGGCGTTGATGCGGTGGTGTCGGAAGCCTTTTGAAACAGGCTGTTGTAAATCACCATTCGCAATGGATATTTATCAGCGCGTGATCAGTCAATAGAGTGTCACCTTGGTTTTCTACGTCGCCGTAGGGGCTACTGAAGGGCAGAAATGCCCGCTCATTCTTGACGGAGTAATGATGAATATCCAACTGAATACGAAACGCGCCTTAGTAACCGCATCCACTGGCGGTATTGGTTTTGCGGTGGCCAAAGGGCTTGCGCAAGCCGGCGCAGCCGTCGTCATCAACGGTAGGAGTCAACATTCTGTAAACGATGCGGTTGCTCGTCTGGTGGCAGCGGTGCCTGAAGCCGTTGTCACGGGTGTCGCTGCAGACCTGAGCACCTCGGAAGGGGTCGAGGCGCTGTTGGCGGGCCTCAGTGGTATCGACATCCTGGTTAACAATGCGGGCATCTATGGGCCACAGGATTTCTTTGAGGCTGGCGATGAGGTTTGGAACAACTACTGGCAAACCAATGTGATGTCGGGTGTGCGTTTAAGCCGAGCGTTGCTACCAGCGATGGTTGAGAGTGGTTGGGGGCGAGTGGTGTTTGTCGCGTCTGAATCGGCACGCAACATTCCCGCGGACATGATTCATTACGGGGTGTCGAAAACAGCACAATTGGCCTTGGCGCGTGGCTTAGCGAAGCGAGTTGCGGGAAGTGGCGTAACCGTGAATAGCGTGCTCCCCGGACCGACGCTATCCGATGGCGTTGCTGAAATGCTGAGCGCAGAAGTTGAGCGAACCGGAGAATCACTCGAGTCGGTGGCGTCAGCATTCGTCATGCAGCATCGACCCAGCTCGATCATCCAGCGCGCTGCCACGGTCGAAGAAGTCGCGAACATGATCATTTACGTCTGCTCTACGCAGGCGTCAGCCACCACCGGGGCGGCGCTCCGGGTAGATGGCGGGGTAGTCGACGATATCGTCTGAGTGACACCTGCCCAGGTGGTGGCGCGGTGATTGATGTTCTAGCAGTTGTTATCGCGTAGTCAGCCATTAAACGTTCGCGAAGCACCCGATGAAAAGTCTCTTTTCATCGGGTCTCTTTTTGATGGCTGGAACTCAGTGATTTGCAGGGTTGATCTCATGATGTTGAATGCGTCAGTTGCCTTTCTCGCGGTATCTGTTGGAGTCGTAATGGCTGATGAAGTGGTAAATACCCAATACTCACGTTCCAGTGAATTTCGCCTTTCAGGTGTCTCGCTGGTTGAAAGCGTTTACCAAGGCCAGGCCGCTCTGGAAATCAAAATGCCAACGTCTTCCTACCAGGACGAGGCCAAAGAGCGGTTACTGGATAGGGACTTTATGGCGTGGCTACCCGTTGATTTCAAAGACGGGTCAATTGAAGTTGATGTTGCCAGTGACCTTGCTTCAGACGCGCCGGCCTATGCCAGGGGCTTTATTGGCGTTTCTTTTCGTATTGACAGTCAGGCCCGCTTCGAAAGCATCTACCTGCGCCCGACCAATAGTCAGGCCGACGATCAGATAAGGCGAAATCACTCCGTACAATACGCAGGTTTTCCAGATTTCAGGTTTGACCAGTTGCGTAAAGAGTCACCCGAAAAATATGAGACTTATGCAGATATCGAGCTTGGGCGATGGATACACATGAAATTAGTCGTCAAGGGATCCAAAGCCAGCTTGTATCTCGACCATAAAGAAAAGCCCGCATTTATTGTGAACGATCTCAAGTTTGGCGCTGAACAGCGCGGCGGTGTCGGTATTTGGATTGAGTCCGGGACCGTCGCGCATTTTAAGGATTTACGGATAACCCCAGGTGATGAGCTGTGATCGCCGGGGCTACCGTGGCGCCGGCGCCAGTTGGCTTTTACTGCGGCGCCGGCACTCGGGTTTGGCGCGAAACGTACAGATTCACGCCGATGCACATGAGCAAGGTCAACGCAGAGAGCAGCATGGCCTTCGACATTCCGTAGGAAAACGATGCCTCGTCAGAGTGGGCGATCAGTGTGCCGAAAACGGCAACGCCGATCACGCCGCCCAGTTGCCTGGCAGAGGCCATCAAGCCCGAGGCGATGCCTGCATCATGCTGGGGCACCGACGAGAGCATCGTGTTGGTAATGGACGGGACAGACATCGCGCTGCCAATACCCACGAGCATGAGCGCGCTGTTGAGCTGCCACAGCGAGATGTGTGGAGTGGTTTGCGACAGGGCTATGAACCCGATGATCTGAATTGTGAAACCCGTCGTGATAATACGTGTGGCGCTGAACCGCTTGGCGAACCTTGCCGAGAGCATGGTTGAGAGTGTCAGCACCGCGGTCAGCGGTATAAACGACAAGCCGGTCTTGAACGCGTCGTAATGCAGGAATGTTTGAAAGTAAATGCTGAAAACAAAGACCGTTCCATAGAAGGTCAGGTTGATCGCTGCGCCTGCGAGCGCCATGCTCCCCAGAACTTTGTTTGTGGCCAGGCTAGTGGGCAGCATCGGATGTTTTACCCGACGTTCTATCACAATAAAGGCCAGCGCACAGGTGACGGCGATCGCCATTGCTGTAAGTGTTTCGCTGACCCAACCCTTGGCGCTGGATTCGGTTAAGCCATAAGTTAGTGAGGCCAGGCAAATGACAATACTGATTTGGCCGGGAATATCGACCTGCTTATCAACCCGAGGGGACGCGGGGGCGTTACGAAGGATCAGCCCGATGGCCAATAGGCCGATCGGAATGTTAAGCAGGAATACGCTTCGCCAGCCGAAATACTCGATCATCAGGCCACCGATTACGGGGCCGGCAGCCAGTGCGATACCCCCACAGGCGCCCCAAAGCGCCACGGCTGAACGACGGGCGTTGAGGTCATGAAATGACACGCGAATCAGGGTCAGTGAGGTCGGTATGAGCAAGGCCGCTCCGACGCCCTGCACGACCCGCATCGTGATCAGTATGGTCATGCTGTCGGCGAGGCCGCAGCCGACGGAAGCGAGGGTAAAGATAGCGAAGCCCGTTGCGAAGACCGATTTTGCCCCCCACTTGTCGCCCCATGCGCCGCCAAGGATCAGCAAGGCAGAAAAGGGTAAGGCGTAGCTGTTGATGACCCACTGCAAGCCTGTGAGGTCGGTTCCGAACGCGCTCTTGAGGGCGCCAAGGCCGACGTTCACCACGCTGACATCCAGTTGAACGACAAGAAACCCCAGGCAGGCAGCGATCAGTATTGCGCGTAACGAAGAGGGCGATTTGGACATAACGGTCGTCTTTCAATGTCCCTGGCAGGTCTTAGTTGTGAAGCGAGCAGCCGCCTCTAGCGAGGCCAGGCTTTGCCTGGCCAGGCTAGCGTTCGCGTCATGGGCTTATACGAACAGCAGCACGTCGTTGACAGCTTTACGAGGCTTTTGCGGCCAGTTGGTTGCGCCAGGATAACCAACGGTAACCAACATGACGGGAATTTCCACGTCCGAGAGCGCAAACTCTTTGACCACAGCCGCCTGGTCGAAGCCGATCATGGGGGTAGAAACCAAGCCATGGCCCTTGGCTGCCAGCATCAAGGTCATCGCGGCCAGCGAGCCTGAGCGGATCGCTTCGTCACGTTGCAACTGCGGGTTTTCCTGATACATGCCTTGAGCCGCGCCCACCCACATGTCGTAGATCGCCTGGTCAATGATTCCGGCATCGAGTGTCGGTTTCAGGGCTGCCGGCAGTGTTTCATGGGGCTTGAGGGTGCCACAGACAATAAAGGTCACGGTTGCATCCATGATCTTCTGTTGACCGAAAGCCAACGGCAGCAATCGTGCCTTGGCTTCGGTGCTGCGCACGGCCAGGAACTTCCAGTTCTGAAGGTTGAAGGCAGAGGGGGCGTGTGTTGCCAGATCGATCAGCTCAGCGATCTGTTGATCGGTCAATTGACGTTCTGTGTCGTAGCTGTTGGCGGAAATTCGGGACTTAATAACTTCAGCAATACCGGACATTGTGATCTCCGTGCGGGACGTGGGAGGGGGCGCAGCCCGTTGTTGCCGTCAAGCCTGCGCCGTCATTGGACTCAGCGGCTGAAACCGTCGAAGGGGGTCATGTACACCGCCCCGAACGGGTCCAGGCGTTTGCGGATTTCTGCGTCCGGCATGCCGTAGACCACCAGGCTCGTAACGGTGCACAGTTCGAGGAAGCGCTTGCCGAACGGTGCGAAGGTGGTGTCTACGTGGCTGACAACGGCATCGGCGTTATAGCGTTCAAGGATGTGAACGGTGCTGTTGTCTTCGTTGACGCTGTATTCGTAAACCAGCGTGCCAGGCTCGGTGCTGGTTGCTGCAACGATGTTCGCGATCAACGCCTTGAACACTGGAAACTCTTCGGGTTTTACAGCGAGGGAGAACAGGCAGGAGATATGTGTGTGCATGGATAACTCGTCCGTCAGAGGCCTCATGGGAAGCCTGTTGAGGATGCATCGCTGGCCAAGCCGATGCATTCGATGCCACTGGGGTCAGGATTTCTCGGGCGCGTCGCCGAACAGCTTGCCGGCGCCAGCCCAGTCCGACGCGGCAACGTCTTCAAAGATGACGTAGATATAGCTGGCATCGGTACCGGTGTGTTTCACGATGCTTTCGGTGATGTCTGCGGCAACAGCGGCTTTTTGTGCGTGTTCTTTACCTTCGAACCAGCTCACACGTACGACGGGCATGATGGTGTCCTCTTGGGGCATTGATCTGGAGAGAGGTGCGTGATGTGCACCGTTGTCTTTCTAGAACTCATCCTACTGTTGAGTGTGCTGGCGATAAACGGCCTCAAGCTATAATCTGGGTAGACTAAAACTCTACAATCGGTAAGCAGGCATGGTTCCTATCGATTCGTTTCAAGGCGTCATCACGTTCGTCGTGGCCGCGCGCTCGACAAGCTTCACCCAGGCTGCCGAGCGTTTAGGCCTGTCAAAATCCGCTGTAGGAAAAGCCATTGCACGTCTGGAAGAGCGCTTGGGTACGCAGTTGTTTCATCGCACTACTCGCCGCATTTCCCTGACCGCGGATGGTGAGGCCTATTTCGTGGCGTGCTCTGCCGCCCTTGAGGAAATTGGTGCCGCAGAGAGTGGATTGGGGCCCGGCGCTGGCGAGCCTTCCGGACGTCTGCGGGTAGACATCCCTGTGGCATTCGGTCGTCGGGTCGTCGCCCCATTGCTGTTTGAGATCGCCAACAAGTACCCGGCTTTGCAACTGAACTTGACGTTTTCCGACCACCTGGTTGATCCCTTCGAGGAGGGGATCGATTTGTTGGTCCGCTTCGGGGAGCTACAGGACACCAGCGGTCTGGTGGCGCGGCGGCTGACCCGACAACGCTGGGCCATTTGTGCCTCGCCCGACTACCTGACACGCTTTGGTGTTCCGCAGACCCTGGAAGACCTGAGCCATCACCGTTGCATTGTCGGGCATCGACGCGGCCAGCCGCTGTCGTGGCGAGTCATGCAAGCGGGGCAGACCGTACGTTACGCGCCACCCTCGACTCATCAAATCGGCGACGGAGAAGCCATGATCCTCGCTGCCGTGGCCGGCGTCGGCCTGTGCCAGATGCCGCGCAGCCTGTTCCAGGATGACATTGATGCGGGCCGGCTGGTGGAAGCGCTGCAAGCGTATGAGCCCGAACCGGTCGATGTGCATGCCGTGTGGCCGAAGGTGTCCCATCTGCGGCCGAAGGTGCGGTATGTGGTCGATGAGCTGGTCAGGCTGTGTGCGCATTGGCAGTGAGTGGCGCTTAATCGCTGAACAGTTCGAACATCAGTTGGCGGAACCATTTGTTGGCCGGGTCGCGATTGTATTTACCGTGCCAGAACAGGTTGATGGCGATTTCGGGCAACGGCAGGGGCAGCGGCAGGCTCGTCAGGCCGAAGGGCTCCACACAGCTGGTGGCGAAGCGCTCGGGCACCGTGGCGATCAGGTCAGTGTTCTGCAGGATATGGCCGACCGCGACAAAGTGCGGCACTTCGAGCCGAATCTCGCGTTGCAAGCCCGCGCGTTGCATATGCGTGTCGATTTCGCCGTGCCCGGTGCTCGCGGCCAAGATCCTGACATGCCCGAATGCGCAAAAGCGTTCCCGGGTCATCGGCTGTTGAGTCAGCGGGTGGTCCTTGCGACACAGACACACGTAGCGATGGTGAAACAGGCGTCGTTGGTAGAAGCCTGCCTGCAGGTCCGGCAGTAAGCCGACGGCCAGGTCCACTTCACCATTGGCCAGGTTCTCGGATAGATCCGCGGTGCTTCGCAGGGTGGTCACCGAGATGCCGGGGGCCTGTTCAAGCAGCGCTTGGATCAAGCGCGACATAAAGTAAATTTCCCCGATATCGGTCATTGCCACCACGAAGCGCTTCTGGCTGGTCGCTGGGTCGAATTCGTCCTGCCGGTTGATCGCACCATGCAGCAGGCTGATCGCCTGGGAGATCGGCTCCGCCAGTTGCGCGGCATAGGGTGTGGGCTGCATGCCCTTTGGCGTGCGCACGAACAACTCGTCGTTGAAGGTGGTGCGCAAACGCTTGAGCGCATTGCTGGCTGCGGGTTGAGTCAGCCCCAGGCTCTCGGCCGCCACCGACACGCTTCGGTCCACCAGCAACTGGTTAAAAATCACCAGCAGATTCAGATCAAGCTCGCGCAGGTTCATCTCGGTTTATCGCTCCGTGGCCTTACCAATGGCTATGTGTATTCAGGCTGGTGATAGCTTGTATGGGTATGAGGGCATTTATCAATGGTTTGTGAATAGTCATGATCGATCTATTCCAAAAAAAACACTAAAAAGGTTTTCCCATGACTCGCCCTCATTCTGTCTTGCAAGTGGGCATCGTCGGCGGCGGTATCGCCGGCGTAGCTTTGGCTCTTGATCTCTGCCGTCACCCGCACCTGCAGGTGACATTGTTTGAAGCGGCCTGCGCCTTCGGTGAGGTCGGTGCCGGTGTGTCGTTCGGTGCGAACGCCGTGCGCGCCATTGAGGGACTGGGAATCGGCAAGCCCTACGAGCGGATTGCCGACCGCACTTTGCAACCCTGGCAAGACATCTGGTTTGAATGGCGCCGTGGCGTCGATGCCGGTTATCTCGGTGCCAGCCTCGCCCCGGGTGTCGGACAGTCCTCCGTACACCGCGCGGATTTCCTCGACGCCCTGGCCCAGCAATTACCCGAAGGTGTCGCCCGCTTCGACAAGCGCGCAGTCGGCGCCGAGGAGACGGGTGACCGCGTCAGCGTTCGGTTCACCGATGGCACGGACTACGAGTGCGACCTGCTGATCGCGGCAGACGGCATCAAGTCTTCGCTACGCGACTATGTTCTCCAGGGGCTGGGCCAGCCTGCGGTCGCCCCTCGTTTCAGCGGTACCTGCGCCTATCGCGGCATGATCGACAGTGATCAACTGCGCGCCGCCTATCGCTCGGCTGGCGTAGATGAGCACCTGATCAACGTGCCGCAAATGTACTTGGGCCTCGATGCCCACATCCTTACGTTTCCGGTCAAGCAGGGCCGCTTGATCAACGTGGTGGCGTTTCTTTCCGATCGCAGCGAGCCCAACCCGGTATGGCCGCCCGGCACGCCCTGGGTCAAAAGTACCAGCCAGGCGCAAATGCTGGATGCGTTCGCGCAGTGGGACGATGCGGTGCGCGTGCTGCTTGGGTGCATTCCCGAACCGACGTTGTGGGCCCTTCACGAACTGGACGAGTTGGCCGGCTATACCCATGGCCGTGTTGCGCTGATCGGTGACGCGGCCCACGCCATGCTTCCCCACCAGGGCGCCGGCGCCGGGCAAGGGCTCGAAGACGCTTGGCTGCTCGCGCGGCTGCTGGGTGATCCACGTGTGCTGGAAGGTCACGCCCAGCGCGTGCTGCAGGTGTACGACGCCATCCGCCGGCCGCGTGCCTGCCGTGTGCAGCGAACCTCCCGCGAGGCGGGCGAGCTCTATGAGTTTCGCGACGTTCAGGTCGAGGACTGCGAGCCCCTTTTGTCGAGCACCCTGGCCAGCCGTTTCGACTGGTTGTGGCACCACGACCTGCAATCGGACCTGACAGCGGCTCGCGCACAGCTGGGCTGGGCCGCGTGTGAATAACCCGATCAACGTACCCCGCGCCCCGTGCCGCTGGGATGACTTCGCCCCAAGAGGATAAACCGATGCCCCAAAGCACCCTCCAACCCATCGAAGTGACCGTCGCGGTGCTGCGCGAAAGCGGCAGCAAACTCCTGTTCGAACAGGCGCAACTGGCGGTTCCACGCCCGGACGAAGTGCGCGTGCGTGTGGTCGCCACCGGTGTCTGCCACACCGATATGGTCGTGCGTGACCAGCTGTTTCCCACACCGTTGCCCATCGTGTTGGGCCATGAAGGCGCGGGCGTTGTCGAGGCGGTGGGGGCGGCGGTGACCACCATCGCTCCTGGCGATCACGTGGTCATGACCTACATGTCCTGCGGGTTGTGCCTGCCCTGCGAGACCGGACATCCCGCGCACTGCTCGCACATGCACCCGCTGAATTTCGGCGGCGCCCGCCAGGACGGCAGCACATCGACCTGCAGTTGTGGCATCGGTGCACCGATACATGACCACTTTTTCGGCCAGTCGTCCTTTTCGACCTATGCCATCGCCAATGAGCGCAACGTGGTGAAAGTGTCCAAAGCGGCCCCGCTGGAATTGCTCGGCCCGCTGGGTTGCGGCATTCAGACCGGCGCAGGCTCGGTGCTCAAAGCGCTGAAGGTGGAGGCGGGCGCCAGTTTCGCCGCGTTCGGCGCCGGTGCCGTGGGCCTGGCGGCGGTGATGGCTGCCAAGGTTGCCGGAGCGACCACCATTATTGCGGTCGACGTGACTCCGAGCCGTCTGAGCCTGGCGCTGGAAGTGGGCGCCACTCATGTCATCAACAGCCGCGAAGAAGACCCGGTGACGCGCATTCGCGAGATCACCGGCGGCGGGGTCAACTACAGCCTCGAATGCTCGGGACGCGCCCCAGTGCTGCGCCAGGCCATCGACGCCCTCACCACGCTGGGCACCTGCGGGATCGTCGGGGCGACTCGGATGGGCACCGAAGTAGCGTTCAACGTCAACGACGTAATGATCCCCGGCAAGCGAATCATGGGCATCGTCCAGGGCGACGTGGTCGCCAACGCGTTCATTCCCACCCTGGTCGACCTGCACCTGCAAGGCCGTTTCCCGTTCGATAAGTTGTGCCGCTTCTACACGTTCGACCAAGTCAACGAAGCGATGGCCGACAGCGAAAGCGGCATCACCATCAAACCGATATTGCGCATGCCGGCTACGGCCGACGTGGCGTGATTTTTCAAGCCCATCAAAGGAACCCAAGATGAATGTTCAACTCGTCATCGACAACATCCCGCAAGCGGCTTCGGACGGTAAGACCTACCAGCGTATCGATCCGGTCAGCGGCAAGGTTGTCACCACTGGCGCAGCCTGTAGCGTAGAAGACGCACGCCGCGTTGCAGCTTCTTCGCAGCAAGCGTTCAAGACCTGGTCGAAGGTCGGCCCGACCGAGCGCCGCCGCCTGCTGCTGGCCGCCGCCGATGCACTGGAAAGCAAGATGGAGCAGTTTTGCGCGGTGATGGCCGAAGAGATCGGTGCGTCGCGCCTGTGGGCGCAGTTCAACGTGCAGGGTTCAGCCAACCTGCTGCGAGAGGCAGCATCACTCACCACGCAAATCAAAGGCGAGACCCTGGCCACCGACAAGCCCGGCACGCTCTCTGTCACCTTGCGTCAGCCCGTTGGCACGGTGCTGAGCATTGCGCCCTGGAACGGTCCCGTCCTGCTCGGCACGCGGTCTGTCGCTTACCCGTTGGCCTGCGGCAATACCGTGATTTTCAAGGGCTCGGAGAACAGCCCGCGCACCCACGAACTGCTGGCCCAGGCCTTCTATGACGCTGGCTTCCCGGCCGGTGTGGTGAACTTCATCATCTCTGCGCCCGAAGATGCCGGTGCGGTGACCGAAGTGCTGATTGCCCACGATACGGTGCGCCGGGTGAATTTCACCGGTTCGACCAACGTCGGCCGGATGATTGCCCAGACCTGTGCGAAATACCTCAAACGCTCGCTCTTGGAGCTCGGCGGCAAGGCGCCGTTTATCGTGCTGGCAGATGCCGACCTCGACGGCGCCGTCAACGCCGCGATCTTCGGTGCGTTTCTGTACCAGGGGCAAATCTGCATGTCCACCGAACGCTTCGTGGTCGATGAGGCGGTGGCTGATGAGTTCGTGGCCAAATTCGCGCAACGCATCCGCGGCCTTGAGCATGGTAATCCGGTGACCAACCCGGCCAGCGTAGTGGGCCCGATGATTTCCCAGGGCTCGGTGAAGCGCATCAACCAGATGCTCGATGATGCTGTCGCCAAAGGTGCCGAGATTATGGCGGGTGGGCGGGCGCAAGACGCGCAAATGGTGCCTACCCTGGTGGATCGCGTGTCGTCGGCGATGGAAATCTACGATGAAGAAACCTTCGGCCCGGTCACGACCGTGGTTCGTGTGAACGGCGCCGAGCACGCGCTGCAGGTGGCCAACGACACGGCATTCGGCCTGTCATCGGCGATTTTCAGTCGCAATGTCAGCCTGGCCCTGGACCTGGCCAGCCGCCTCGATGCCGGTTGCGTGCATATCAACGGTGCCACCGTGCAAAACGAGCCGCAGGCCCCCTATGGCGGCATGAAGAACAGCGGCTATGGCCGCTTCGACGGCAGCGCGGTGATTGAGGAGTTCACCGAAGTGAAATGGGTCACGGTCGAGCCTTCCGACCAGCCTTATCCGTTCTGATCCCAAGGCAGTGAGACCGGCTCTGCAGAGCCGGTTTTTATCGTGAACGTCCCGCCCAAGCCCCTGCGACAACCTTCACTTAAAAGTCTTCTGCACCATCGAAACCCCCAACGCCACCCCGGCCACCACGATAACCACCCAGAAATACTCCATGCTGGCCACCAGGGTTGCCTGTTGGTGCAGGTCCTGGGCCAGCGTCGCGACGGCGATCTGGTTGGCCGGGCCTGCGCCGACGGCGGGGGTGAGGGCCAGGGTCAGGCGTTGTGCGCTGTCTTGGTACAGCGGATCGCCTGGGTTGAAATGCCCGTTGAGGTTGTTGTACTGCAGCGTGCTGCGCCATTGCAGGAACAAGGTGGCGAGGGTCGTGCCGATGGCCATCGCGATTTGCCCGAGCATGCTTTTGATCTGGTAAGCATGGGCGAACAAGGTGTCGTGATGGGTCACGTCGCGAAAGGTCTGCATCGCGGCGGTGGCGAGGACCAGCATCACAAAGCAGCCGTTGAGCACCAGCGCGGGCAAGATATGGCTCCACATGTTGGCGTCGAGGGTCAGGGAGGACAGCAACAGGCCGAAGCTGATCAGCGCGGCAAAGCCGACCACGAAGAACTTCTTGGGCGCCGGGTACTTGGGGATGACCAGGGCCATCGCGAACCAGGTCAACAAGGCGCCGGCAAGGCCGAATGCCTGGAACGTGCCGATGGTGTCCCAAGAATAGCCAAGCCCGCTCTGCAGGAAGTACGGCAGGATGTAGTTGTTGCTGCCCAGCACGATATAGGTGAAGCAAAACAAACCCACGCCGAGGATATAGCGTGACTGCATCAAGTCTTTGACCTTGAGGAAGGGCTCGTCTTTCGCGTGTTCGGCATGGAAGAAAATGTACACGCCCAATGCCGCCAGCAGCGCGAAGGCCAGGAGGATGATCGACTCGTTGTAGAAGTCGTAGTAGGAGCGCTGCAGCACATACAACAGAAAGAAGGTGCTCACGGACAACAGCAGGATATTCGCCGGGCTGGACGGTGAGCGTTCGTCTTCGTGAATCGGCTCACTGGGCAAGAACCGCATGCACAGCACGCCTGCGGCCACCGCGCCGGCGATCAGCAGCCAGAAGATTGCGTGCCAGGTGTCTTCGACCACCGCCAACGAGGACAGAAACGGCGCTGCCGCCGTGCCGCTGGCCAGGCCGGTGGCAAACACTTTGACCCCCACGAATCGCCCGGGCCCCGGTGGCAGCAGGTTCACCATCAGGCGCGCGGAGGTCATAAAGGAGGCTCCCCCCAGCGCCATGACGACCCGGCCGACGGTGAAGCTGGTCAGGTCACCACTGATCCCGCACACAACGGCGCCCAGCACGTAAACGCTGATCGAACCGAGCATGAAGTTGCGCCAGCCGAGCCGTTCCACCAACCAACGCTGCTTGGAGATCACCACCACGGCGGTACACGCATACAGCGCCGCGACCAGGGTGAACTCCTCGGGGCTGGCGTCGATTTCGCCCCGGATCGGCGCCGACGCAAACGCGATCATACCGGCCTGCAGGTATTCCAGCGCGCAGAGCAGCCCTACGGTCATCAACAAGGCAGCGTTTTTCCGGTACATGCAGGGACCCCGTCAAGGCTTGAGCGACTGAGCGACCTGGCCGCGGTCTTCGTTGGCGCTGATGACCTGTTCGACCATCGCATTGGCGTCCTTGAGTTCGTTTTCGAACACATCGGTGCTGTAGGCGGGTTGGGCCGGCGAGGTGGTGTTGAGCACCTGGCCACGGGTGTCGGTGGTGTCCACGGACACGCGCATGGAGAGCCCCAGGCGCAGCGGGTGAGCGGCAATTTCATCGGCGCGCAGCGCAATGCGCACCGGCACGCGCTGGGTGACTTTGATCCAGTTGCCGGTGGCGTTTTGCGCGGGCATCAATGAAAACGCACTGCCGGTACCGGCATCCAGGCCGACGATCGTGCCGTGGAACACCACCTTGCGTCCGTAGGCGTCGGCGCGCAGCACGGCAGGTTGGCCGATGCGCAGATCTTCGATCTGCGACTCCTTGAAGTTGGCGTTCACCCACACTTGATCGATCGGTACCACCGACATCAAAGCCACGCCGGGGTTGATGCGCTGACCCACTTGCACGCTGCGCTTGGTGATCAGGCCGCTGACCGGCGAGTAGATCTGCGTGCGGTGCAGTGCAATGTACGCATCGCGCAAGTTAGCGGCTGCCACCAGCACATCGGGGTGGGTGCGCAGTGTGGTGTTGTCGACCATCGCCAGGCGCACGGCCAGCGCATGTTGTGTGCCGTCGAGGCCGGCGAGGGCGTTTTTGAGGAATTCCTCGGCATGGCTGATTTCTTCACGGGACACCGCGCCGCTGGCGGCCAGTTGGCTGCGGCGGCGCACATCGTCCTGGGCTTTGCGCACGTCGTTTTGCCGTTGGCTGACTTGCGCTTGCAGTTGCTGCACCTGGTAATACTGGGTGCGTGCCTGACGCACGGCACGGGCCAGGTTGGACTGGGCGCGCTGGTACTGGATCTCGGCATCGACGGGGTTGAGCGTGACCAGCGGCGCGTGGGCTTCGATGTGGTCGGTGTTATCGCCACCGATGACCGTCACGGTGCCGCTGACCTGGGCCGTGACCTGAACGATGTTGCCGTCCACGTAGGCATCGTCGGTGGACTCGTTGCCCAGCCCGAGGAAGTACCCGCCGCCGAGGACTGCCAGGAGCAGCACGATCCCCAGGATCAGCAGCCTCTGTGGGCGATAGGACGGTTTGACGGGAGTGGGGGCGGAGGTCGGGGTGGTCATGAGTGATCAACTACGGTCGAGAGGGCAGGGACGGTGGCGGGGAACTCGGGGCGGTAACCGCCGCCCAGTGCCCGGCTCAAGTTGGCTTGCAGCGACAGCGCGCGGGACTCCAGCGTGACCAGTTGGCGCTTCTGGACCAGGGTCGCGTTCTGGGTGGCCAGTACTTGCAAGTAAGTGGCCAGCCCCGCGCGGTAGCGCAGGTCGACCAGGTCGGAGGCCGCCTGCGCGGTGTCGACCGCTTCGCGCTGCTGGGCCAGGCGCTCTTTGAGCCAGCGCAGCGATGACAGTTGATCGGCGATATCGCGCAGCGCATCGACGACGGTCTGGTTGTAGTTTTCGACGGCGAGGTCATACGCGGCGTCCTGCGCATCCAGGTTGCCGCGCAAACGGCCTCCTTCGAAGATGGGCAGGCTGATCGCCGGCGAAAACCCGAGGATGCGACTGCTGTGATCGTTGAACGTATCGAACGCCAGGCTTTGCAAACCGACAAACGCCGTGAGGTTCACGTTCGGATAAAAGCGTGCTTTCGCTACGTCGATCTCATGCCCGCAGGCCTCGACCCGCCAGCGTTGGGCAACCACATCGGGACGATGGCCCACCAGTTCGGCGGCAATCTGGCTGGGCAGCACCACGCTGTTGCCGGCCCGCAGTTGAGGGCGGGTGATCGAACGTCCACGGTCCGGCCCCTGGCCCAGTAACGAGGCGAGCTTGTTCTGGTTCAGTTCGATCATTTCCTTGAGCGCCGCGATCGTGGCCCGGCTGGCGGGCAACGACGCCTGGGACTGCTTGATATCGATCTGGGTGTCCAACTCAGCGCCGAAGCGTTGCTGCGTCAGCTGTTCGATCTGGACTTGCTGGTCCAGCAGCGCTTGGGCGACATCCAGTTGCGCGTAGGTATCGTTCAAGTCGATATAGGTCTGCACCACCGCGGCCGAGACCATCAGCGCGGCGGCACGGCTGTCGACTTCCAGGGCATGACGACGTCCCACGGCGGCCTCGACGGCGGCGCGATTCTTGCCCCAGAAATCCAATTCGTAACCGACGTTCAGGGTCGCCTGGTCGACATTTTGCCAAGTGCCTTTGACCGGCGCAGGGGTCGTGCCGTTGGCACTGAATCGCTCGCGGGTGGTGCTGGCCGTAGCGTCCAGGCGAGGCAGCAACGCTGCGCCTTCGATGGCCTCCAACGCACCCGCCTGGCGTACACGGGCGGCGGCGGCACGCAGGGTCGGGGTCTGGGCGAGGGCTTCGTTGACCAGGCTGTCGAGCTGCTTGTCGTTGAAACGCGTCCACCAGGTCTGCGTCGGCCAGGCCGCAGGCGAGAGCGTGATACCACCGCGGGTCAGGGTTTCATCGACATCGCCAGGCGGTTGCAGGTGGGACTGGGGCTTCAAGTCTCTGTAGGCGCAGCCCGTCAGCAGGATCGTCAGTGCGACGGCGGATGTCCTCAGGGCGAACCAGCGTCTGGGCGCCGGATTGTTTCGACTGTTCATCAACGGTGTTCTCTGGCATGCAATCCATACGGGGAGTGGGGCAGCGATGGTTCAATAAAAACTGATAGTGTCGTTACGCGCAAAAAAAGTTCGGGCCCGCTGTTCAGCAGTCTCTCAGGCCCTTGACGATGACCGCGACGGAACGGTCGATGTCATCCAGGTTCTCCAGGTTCGCGGTAATCAGGTGCAGCCAAGACATGCCGGTCAGCATGGACACGGCCGCCTCTACCGCAGGGCCGTCGACAATGTCCCCGGAAGCGACGGCTCGGGCGAAGATCCTGCGCAGCGTGCGCTCGCGGCGCGGTAGAAACCCATCGCGAAACTCGGCAATGGCCTTGGAATCCAGCTGGATCTCAATGAAGAAACTGCGCAGGGTCTCCCCGGCACTCGACGTGCGCCACCAGTTCCACAACGAGCGTAAATGCACGACCAGATCCTGTTCGAGGTTGCCGGTGTCGGGGGAGGTCACGAACGTCAGCGCTGCGCGTTCGTAAACGTCGCGCAACAACGCGCCTTTGCTGCGCCACCACCGATAGATGGTCGGTTTGCTGGAGCCGGCGCGTTCGACCAGCGCGTCCATGGTGAACGCCCGATACCCTTGCTCTTCAAGGATGGCGGCCGCCGCTTCGAGGATCGCCTCGGTGCTTTGCGGGCTGCGCACGGCACCGATCGAAGATCGGCTCCGGGGTTTGGTAGGCGTAGCCTTGGTGGTCTTTTGCGTCATGGGCTTGGCAATACTCGAGATCGGCTGTTCAGTGCCTAGAGAACTCTATAGAAACTATAAGTGTTTATACAAGTATTTTTCAGAAAAGGTGCAGTAAACGGATGGTTTGGGAGGCGGGGGAGTTGCGGCGATGAGCTGAAAGCGTGCTTGCATTACAGTCGGCGGGAACCTTCTGAACGTCAGGTTGGTACGCCGCAACTAGCCGAAGGGGCGTTGCAGGCCGGGCAACTCGAATTGGTGTCAGTGGGCCGTGCGCATCTGGCCGACCCAAACTGAGCTTACTTTGCGGTAAAGGAGCTGGGTGTTGAAAGGTCCTCCTGGACACTACCTGCGCCCTATGCTCACTGGCTTGAGCGTTATCGTTGAGGTGTAGCCGCATGTTAGGGGGCTGTTTTTTTGAGCACACGAAGCTGGAATACCATGTCGGCTTATTTCGGCAACACATGGATGTCTAAGTTCGCTGCCAAGGCCAGGAATACAGAGGATGTAAGTAGAAAATTGAGCGTCCGCAAAGCTTTGTGGTCTAGACTTGCCCCTCGGCACGTAAGCCCCCGCGGGATTTTGCACGGTGTATAGCGTTATCCGAAGGTGCATTATTAATGATCCGCAAACGTTATAAATGCGCTCTCGCACACAGTTAAAAACTCCGTCGGCATCCTCTGCACCACGTTCTGACTCCTACACGACATGGCAGTATGAAAAAAACAAATCCGATAGTGCTCCAACTCCAGCCTGAACCAAAAAAGAAAAGGACGCGTCTGCTCCCTGAGGTTCGTCGCCAGCAGATTCTCGACGCGGCGCTGATTGAGTTCAACGCTTTGGGTTTTACCGGTGCCAGTATTGCCAAGATTGCCGAAAGAGCGGGAATCTCGAAGGCTAATGTCTATGCTCATTTCGCTAGCAAGGACGACATGTTTGAAACGCTCCTTGAGCAATTGATGAGCCGCTCGGAACGTAACTGGAGTCAGTTACAGAATCTCACCTCTGCCGATGACCTTATCGAGCGCCTTATCGACTTTGCCTACAGCGGGCTTACCGATGACACGGTTGCGATTGCCCGGCTGCTGATTACCGAGGGCCATCGTGTGCCGCACCTGCTGGCGAAGTGGGAAGCCAAGGACATGCATGGTCGTATGGATCGCCAGGCGCTGATCGATGGCTATGTGGCGAACGGCATCGTGAAGTCCAGTCCCTTGACCGACCATTTCAGCCTAGTGATGGCGCCTGTGGTCTATTCGGCAGTGGCGCAAATGGTCATGGGCAAGGATAAAGCGCAACCTGAAATACAGGCGGTCAAGCATTCACATCGCCAGTTGTTGGCCTTGCTGTTGCGACCCGACAGCAGTGATTAGCGGAGGCTCTGCGAGTGAGTGCCAATGAGATTGCACGCTGACAGTCTAAGACCCTGTTTTTTCTGGGGCTGGCAGCGATATCAGAAAAACTGTTGATCCCGTTACCCAAGGCAATGACAACGCAATGTTGTTCAGGATCAACGTCGTAACCGACATCCCCTCATCCGGCCATTCGCAACGGCGCAGGCTCTCCCGTGTTAACGGAACAGCAGTTGCGGCCGAATATCTCGTCCACGCGCGCTCGAACCTCCAATATTTTCCTCGTTAAATCAAATACCTAGCGTGAGTGTATGGTTTAGCGAGCGCTCGACCCGCAGGTCTGCTCTGCATCAGGCTGCGCATCCACAAGCTGTTCAACCGCTGAAGTCAGCAATGGGTCAAGGCGCCAGCCTGGGGTGCTGCCTGCAATGTTTAGTTTTAAATTGATGATTTACTGACCGATCGTTCGGTAGTATCTTGCTCGCTAATGACCGATCGGTCGTTAACGCGTTTTTGATGGATGTTTTATGGCGCCTGCCGAGTTCCGGCCAGGCCTTCCCAGCACTCTTCTCCGGACGATTAGATTATGTCATCACGTGCTTTCTCTGCCGTTTCACTGAAGCTGGTTCGCACCCTGCCGGCGACCCTGGCTCTCCTTGCCGCCGGTGGCCTGCCCATGACTTCTGTGTTTGCGCAAACCACAGACACCACGGCCAAGTCATCCGGCGAGAACTGGTCGGAAGCGGATACCCGCAATTCAAAGTGGGCCATCGGGTTCGCAGGCGGTATGAATTATCGGGTCTACCGTGATTTTGACAACAAAGTACGCGGCTTTCCGATGGTGACCTACGAGGGCGAATATGTTCACGTATTCGGTTCCGGTGTCGACATAAAGCTGCCACCGGTAGGGCCTGTGACCTTCCGTCTGCGCGGGAAATACATCAGTGAAGGTTACGAATCAGGCGACTCGCCTTTCCTTCGAGGTATGCGTGATCGCGATAGCAGTTTTTGGGTAGGTGGCGTTGCCACCTGGAGAACGGACTGGGCCAGGCTGTCGACCGAAGTTCTTACAGACGCCATGAATAACAGCAAAGGATCTCGGGCAAAACTGCAGATTGATCGTCGATTCGCTGCCGGAGCCTTCGGTGTTACGCCTCGATTGGCAGCCGAGTGGGTGGACAGCAACTATGTGGATTACTACTACGGTATCACGGAGGGTGAGGTGGTTGCCGGGCGCCCAAGCTACCAGGGTGCTTCAACAGTCAATACCGAGGCCGGCATACGGATGGATTGGCGCCCGGCGCAAAATCACTCGCTGTTCGTTGACTTGGGCGCCACCCGAATGGGAGGGGGTATCCAAGACAGCCCATTGGTTGAAAAGAGCACCCAGTATGGTGTTGGCTTCGGCTATTTCTATCGCTTCTGATCTAAGTGCATCAACGCAGGGTAGCGGGTCTGGTTCCTGGTCGAGAGAGGGGAACTAGGCCTAGGTGCTGTGCTGGAAAATGCTCACGCAACGTTTTTGTGGACCTAGGGCATCGTCCTGTTGCCAGGGCTCAAGATCCGTCAGTCTCTCTGCATACTGCCTGTCAACCTTGGCTGTGTGATTCATAGCTCACCCCGTGGGGAAAAATAAGAGCTTACGGTCGACGGACGACTATTGCCGTTCAGATGTTGATTCATTAGGGTTCAATTTTCCGGTGGTCGAGGCAGACGTCGTCATGGGCGCTTTGTGCCCATTTGAATTGCCTCTACCTAGTCCCTCCAGACCGTCCTGGCCGATCATGATGTCGGTGAGCTTCTCGCCCAGCAGGTTCCAAGCTTCTTTTTTCTCTTCGGCATAATCATGGTGTAAGTAGTGACGGCGGACCCGGGAACCTGCCAGCACGTGGTTCTGGCACCGGTCTATCACGTCAAGGCTTATGCCCGAGGCTTGCATCATGGTTGCACCCGTTCGTCTCAAGTCATGGGGTGTCCATTCCCCATTGGCACCACCGGACAGCACCAGGGTGTCATCATGTCGGCGACGTGAAAGCGGCTTGCGATTTTTGAAGCGTGATTGGCGGTCTCCCACCTGTTTGCTGACGACCTTGAGATCGACATGACCATCATGATGTTTTGCGGGAAAGCACCATTGAGAGTTTCCTGTGAGCAGCCGAAGCTTGCTGAAATAGTGGATCGCAAACGCAGATAGGAAAACGTGGTGGTCCTGCTTTTTTCCCCGGCTACCTTTGACGTTTGCCACGGGAATAAACCAGACACCATTTTCCAAATCAACGTTTTTCCATTCGGCCTGAAGCAGTTCACCAATCCGGCATAACGTTCCCAAACAGATCCAAAGCGCAAGTTGCGACTCTGGCTTAAGTGGGCGAATCCCATCGTACTTTTCGCCGGCAGGTAGTGCTGCATAGTCCGCAGTCATTTTTTGAAAGCGTTGGTATAATTCTTGAAGTTCGATAGAGGAGAGGATCCGAGTTCGCTCCTCCTGGTAGTCACTGGGTACAAGCTTGTTGATTTCGACCAAGTCTGCTGGGTTTCCGTCAATCAGCAGTGTTCGCCATGGCTGGCGTTTCTGAGCCCATCCAAGCATCTGAACGATATCCGAAAAAAGACTGATGGCCTGACGAGTAGCGCCGCGAGCCATTACGGATCGCACCAGGTTCCGCAGGTCATGCTCACTAATTGAGCTGATGACTTTTGAGCCAAGGGCGGGGTAAAGATCCTTCGCAAATTTTCTCCGTAGCTCGGCATTACCATCCTTGCGCGCCACACCATCGCGAAGCCATTCTCCCGCGAGGTCTAGTAGCGTTAGCTCCTTAGACTTTTGCCGATCGGCCTCTGCGAGTTGTGCAGCCAGTTCCGCTTTTTGTCTAACCTTCCCTGCGCGCTTGTTCTCGTTTGGATTGATCCCTTTGGCTACAAGGTCTCGTGCTTCGTTGCGCTCCTTGCGGATTTCGGTCAACGACTTATTTGGCCAGGTACCGCACGAGAAGCGGGTGTAAATCCCTTCCCAGCGAAACTGGAAATAAAAGGGGATGGCGATACCTTTTTTGCGGAGTGAGACTCTGCCCGCGAGGCTGCCTTCGTCGCGTATGATGATTCCGACATCCTGCTCGGTCAGTGCTTCCAATTCCTTGGCAGTGAGCTTGGCCATAATCAACCTCCTGATAAGTTTACTCCCACATTTACTCCCACTGATTCGTCAGCTAAAGGTAGATCAGGATAGAGGTCGTTGGAAGAATGAAGCGCTGAAAAGCCTTTTCTACTGGGCTTGAGGATTCTATAGGAGAGTGGCGCGAGCCAAGGATGTCTAATGCTTAACTGAATGGGGTGCTAGGGGTCGAGTGTTCGAATCACTCCGTCCCGACCATATTATTCAATGAGTTAGGCCAATGTTCACAGCATTGGCCTTTTTCGTGTGCGTGACTTTTGCGTGACTCCTCTATTTTTCACGCCTGCTTCCCGCTCCAAAAGGGGTCTGCCGGGAAAACCAAAGGTCATTCGCCTCTTGCCGGTGTGGCCGCATTTTGAGCAGTCGCTTGCTTCATACGAGCAACGGTATTCAGCGCCGCAATCACACGAACATCCACTGCACTCGAGCGTGCATGTCTGGATCTGCTTGTCTTGGCCATTCCGCTTGATCAGGTAATTGGTGCGTCGTTCCAGCCGAAAGCCGGTTAGTTTCTCGGCCACCGTGTAAGTAGCCGGATCCCATCGGAAGTTGTATTTGGCCTTTGGATCATCGGCGATTCAGTTTACTGGGCGCGTGGCGATTCCTCGCCCGTCGTTCACCAGTCGGCTGATAGGTGAGTTGTGGTCATCAGATGAGCGGGGCCAGGCAAGTCAAAAGTTATGAGGCGGAGGGGCCGACAATGAGGCGTCTCGATCAATTCCTCGTCCTCGAATCAAGCGGGGGCGCTCACCGAGCCTGGGTATCTCTTGCGCAAGACGCAACACGACATTGCGTCTTGGCCATATTCTCTCAAGGTGCGCTGCCGCCTATGTTGTTGGCCTGGAAAACATGAATGCGAGTGACCTTTTCTGAAGCGTCACCGCGGTCGAACCTCAGGAGTCTATGGCATGGGCGTTTCTACAAGAGATACAGCAGCGACGATACAAAAAGCGTCAATGACAAAGGGGCTCGTGCTTCTATTTGCTTTTTGTTGCGGTGCCATTGTGGCCAACATCTATTACGCACAACCGATTATTAGCTTGATCGCCCCGGATATCGGCATGTCGAGTGGAAGCGCGAGTTTCATCGTTTCGCTGACTCAGATTGGTTATGCGCTCGGATTGTTTTTCCTGGTGCCCTTGGCGGATCTGGTAGAAAACCGTCGGCTGATGATTGCGACAATTGTGATTACGATCTTCAGCCTGGTAGCCGCCGGTTTGTCCAAGCAGCCGAGTGTATTTCTAGTGGTGTCGGCACTCATCGGTTTCAGCTCAGTCTCCGTGCAGATGCTTATCCCGTTGGCGGCACATCTGGCACCGGAAGACTCTCGCGGTCGGGTGGTTGGCGGGATTATGGGGGGCTTGCTGCTAGGGATTCTGCTGGCGCGGCCGCTGTCGAGTCTGGTTGCCGATCATTTGGGCTGGCGGGCAGTGTTTATCGGGGCCGCCGCCTTGATGCTCGTTATCTCCATCGTGATTGGCATGACCATGCCTAAATGGCAACCGACCCATCGCGCGTCGTACGGTCAATTGCTCATGTCCCTGGGACAACTGTTTTGTCGCGAGCCCGTGCTGCGTCAGCGTGCGCTCTATCAAGGGCTGATGTTTGCGGCGTTCAGTTTGTTCTGGACCGCTGTGCCGTTGATATTGAGTCGTGAGTTCGGCCTCACGCAAAGTCAGATTGCGATTTTCTCTCTGGTCGGCGCCGTCGGTGCAATTGCCGCACCTATCAGTGGTCGACTCGCTGATGCAGGACATACTCGACGAGCGTCGCAGTTGGCCATGGTGCTCGGCGTATTGAGTTTCCTGCCGGCCTTCATCAATCCCCTTTACGGTGTGATTGGATTAGCGGTCACCGGTGTAGCGCTGGATTTTGCAGTGCAAATGAACATGGTGCTGGGTCAGCGAGCCGTCTACGCCTTGGGCACTGCTAACAGAGGCCGTCTGAATGCGTTGTACATGATCAGTATCTTTATTGGTGGTGCAATCGGTTCTTCGGTCGCCAGTTCGCTTTATGAACATGTCGGCTGGTTGGCGATTGCTGCGGTGGGAAGCGGATTGTCACTGGTGGCTTTGGTCGTCTTCTCGGTGGTTTCTCGTCGGACCCGAACTGGCGAAATGCTCAAGATGAACAACGGGTGAGACAAGGAGTGTCATGGACAAGCTGCTCGCATTGAAGATGTTCGTCCAGGCTGTGGATTCGAAGGGTTTTTCTTCTGCCGCTCGACAGTTAGGCCTGGCGACGTCTTCTGTGACTCGGATGATCGATGGGCTTGAGGCGGAACTAGGTGCTGTCCTGCTTAATCGATCCACGCGTCAAATCTCATTATCAGATGCCGGGGCTGCCTACTACTTGAAAGCGCGGGAGGTGCTGAATGCTGTCGCCGAGGCGGATGCCGCGGTCACTGACCGCGGGGAACTCCCTGCGGGTCATCTTCGTATTTCCGTGCCTGTAGCGCTGGGGCGTCGTCTGATTGCGCCGCATATTGCCTCGCTGTTGAAGCGATACCCTCAATTTGTGTTGGACATGACGCTCTCCGACGACATCGTTGAATTACTGGGAGCGCGCGTCGATCTGGCGATCCGATTGGGATCGGCAGCAGCCATGGATGGTGTCGTCAGTCGTCCCGTCGGTCATTTCAGACGCCGGGTGGTGGCCAGTGCCGATTACCTGAATGCACATGGTTTTCCTGAACATCCCATGGACCTCATGCAGCACGAGTGTCTGCGTTTTAGTTACGGCCCAAAGCAGCAGGTGTGGACTTTCTTAAAGGAAGGTGAGGAGACTCGGATACCGATTGAGGGGCGCTTCAAAAGCAACAATGCGGAAGTTTTACGTGAGGTTGCGCTGGCGGGTGGCGGGGTGGCTCTGTTACCTGACTGGCTCGTCAACGACGATATTGGCAGCGGTGATTTGACTTCATTATTCGAGCCGTTTGTTATCAATCCGAACGACGCCAGTTCGGCCATTTCTGCGTTGTATCTTCCCAATCATCGTGGCTCCAAACGCGTCAATGCGTTTATCGATTTCATCAGCGAATTGCTCGGGCCTGAAGGCTTGGCCGAGCGCTGATCGCCTCATTGCTGTTTTCGAACGTTTGATCCACGACGTAACGAAGCCTTTTCGCCGTGTGGCACGGCAGATCCCGGAGATTTGAATGAGCATTGCGACATTGCATTACGTCTACGACCCGTTCTGTGGCTGGTGCTATGGGGCGGCGCCGATGATCACGGCGGCTACCGCTATTCCTGGCCTGGAAATTCAGGCCCATGGCGTGGGCATGCTCTCGGGGGACAAAAGCAAGTTGATGTCGGGTGAGTGGCGCGATTTTGTTCGTCCTCACGAAGCCCGGATTACCGCATTCAGCAAACAAACCTTCGCAGACGCCTATGTTCAAGGCGTACTGGAACATGAAAATGTCCAGTTGGACTCTTCACCACCGATTGCAGCGATGTTGACCGCTCAACAGCTGTCCGGACGTGGCATCGAAATGCTCAAACGCCTGCAAATTGCCTACTACCAAGAAGGTCAGGCCATTGCTGACCGACGGGTAATCGCCGGCATTGCCAATGAGTTGGGGTTTGAACCCGAATCGTTTATGGCAACTTTTGATTTGATCACTGCAGACTCATTGCAGGACCACATCGACCGCAGCAACGAGATGCTTGAAACTCTGAATGCGCGCGGCTTTCCGGCATTTGCGCTGGAGATCGACGGCCAAATGGAAGTGTTGGCCATGGGGCATTATTTAAGCCGACCTGCGTTGTTCAAGAAGGATATTGAAAGTCGTCTGGCCAAATAGGTATGGTTCATAGTCAGTGCATTCTTTTGTTTTGTATGATGCCTTAATGAAGCTCCAGCGAGGCGTTATGCAAGACTCAAAAGATAGAGACGAGAACGAGTCGGGAAAGTCAGCGAAACCAGCAGACCCCGTCAAATCGACGACTCGACGCCTTTCGCCTGAGGTCAGGGAAAAGCAAATCGTGCAGAAAGCTATCGAGCATTTTGCGACGTGCGGATTCTCGGGCAGTACCCGTGAGCTGGCGCGACAACTGGATATTACCCAACCGTTACTCTATCGATATTTCCCCAGCAAAGAGGCACTGATAGACCGCGTGTACGACGAGGTCTATCAGTGGGATTCCTCGTGGGAGGCGATGATCAAGGATCGCTCCGAACCCCTTCAGTCTCGCCTGGTTCATTTCTACACCTCATACGCTCGTGTGATTCTGCGGCGAGAGTGGATTCGTATCTTCGTATTCGCCGGGCTGACACGTGAAGGTATCAATGATCGGTATCTGGCTAAATTGCGTGAGCGGGTCTTCATCCCTGTCATTGCAGAAATCCGCCAGACTCATGGATTGGCGCCATCCTCAGGTGACACGATCAATGAAAAAGAGCTCGAGCTGATCTGGAGTCTGCATGCCAGCATTTTCTATATCGGTGTTCGCAAATGGATTTACGATCTTCCAGTGACTGAGGACATAGATGCGCTGATCGAGCAAATGGTCGATGCGTTCCTTAACGGCAGTCCCCACGTATTGCAGCAAGTCGATAACGATTTGGGTAAGAAGCTCGCTTGAATTGATCGGTTTCGATTTCCTGTTTGTTTTTTTTCCTGCTTTTTTGTCGACCACTCATCACCTGTTTCAGCCTTCAACTGAGCGGGGCAAGTGATCCTTCACCGCCTTTTTTATTCCGGCACGCTGATAGTCCGTTGAATCGACGCAGCAATTGAATCAGTTGTTCCAGATACTCATCGTTCCAGTTGTCGATACGTTGCCGAAAAATGTCGCCCTTGTGAGCGGTGGTCTGGCGGATTCTGATCCGGCCTAGATGGCTCAAATTCAAAAGGGTGCCTCGACTATCCGAAGGATCCGGTTGCGCCTGCACCCGGATCAATCATGACCCCAGTACATCCTGCCAGCCTCGTCGTGCCAGGGGCAGATCGAGCAAGCGCTTGCCGGTGGCATCGTTGATGGCATTGCCCAGTGCTGCTGCCATGGGGCCTTGGACGATTTCCGCAGCTCCGAGAAATGGCTGATCCGGCTGATCAATCATGTGGACCTCGACCTGTTGCGGCAAATCCGGAAAACGCATGATCGGATAGCCGCTCCAGTCGAAGCTGTGTATGCCGCTGGTGTCGTAGAGGATTCGTTCATAGAGCGTCCAACTGGCGGACTGCACGATGCCGCCCTGGATCTGATTGAGCAGCCCGTCGGGGCTGACAATTTGTCCCACGTCGACGGCGGCGACAACGCGATCAATCGACACCTGCCCGGTCTGGCGCTGCACATGCAACTGCACGGCAATCGCGCAGTAACCCATGATGTTTTTATAGCGGGCGAAGGCGAAGCCGATTCCGCTGCCGGGTCCCGTTGCTTTTTGCGGCCAGCGGAACTCTGCGACCACGCGCTCCACCACCGCCCGTGCTCGCGGATCGCTCAAGTGATTCAGGCGAAATTGCACCGGGTCCACGGCGGCCCGAGCCGCCAGTTCATCGACGGTGCTCTCGATGGTGAAGATGTTGATGTGGGCACCCAGCGAACGCATGGCCGAGGTCCTGAATGGCATGGTCAGCACAAAGTTCATGTCGACCTTCAGGTTGGGTATCTCATACAACGGAACGGCATTACGGTCGCCGTCACCTTCGGGCTGAGCGATCGGCACTGAAGGTGCCGGGGTGAAGGGATTGGCCAATAGCCACGCCGGCAACAGGCGCCCGGCATTGACGATACGTTCGTTGTGCGGCGTACTCCAGAGTTCGTATTTCCAGTCGCGAATGCGCCCGCTGTCGTCCAGTCCTGCTTCCACTTCGGCAAGCATGGCCGAGCTGTAGGGCTCCCAGAGATTTTCCTGTTCGCGCATCCATTGCACCCGAATCGGCTTGCCGGGAATGGCCATGGCAATCAGCGCGGCGTCGGCGGCGGCGTCATCGGCGCCGTTGTGGCCATAGCAACCGGAACCTTCAGCGTGGATGCAACGCACCTGAGCCACCGGCAGGCCGACCATCTCGGCGATGCCCATGCGCAGAGGGTAGACACCTTGGGTATGGGTCCAGACGGTCAGTGTTCCATCCTTGAACCAGGCCACTGCGCAGGATGGCCCGATGGAGCCGTGCATCAGGTATTGCTTGGTCACCCGGGCCTTGTAAGCACGCGGCAGCGGTTGCGGGAGGTCACCCTTGGCACCCACCGGGTAGTGCCGCGCCGGCAATTCGGTGAGGAGTTGATGGATGTGTGTCGAGTCAGGTAGCGGGTTACCTTCTGTCCAGCGGGCCGTGGCGTAGCCTTCGCGCATCGCTTTGATCGCCAGCCATTCATCGGTGGCGACCACGGCGAGGTAGCTGCCGTTGCGGATCAGTTTCACCTCGCCGGGAAGTTGCCTGAGGGCGGCCTCGTCAATGTCCAGAAGCTGACTGCCGCGCCGGGGTGGGCGTATCACACGGGCATGCAGCATATCGGGCAGGCGCATGTCCTGCACATAGGCCGCACCGCCGCTGACTTTGGCCGGGATGTCCAGCCGAGGCAACGATTTACCGATCAGAGTGAAACTGCTGGCTGGCTTGAAGGGCGAGTTGGCCGATGCAAAGCGATGCAGTTGAACGCCTACCACGGCTTGTGCGTAGGTCATGCTGCGGTGTTGTGCATCGTAGATCACCGCATCCCGCGTGGTCAGGCTGTCGATGGGGCGTTGCCATTGCCGCGCGGCGGACTCGAGTAACAACTGACGCACCTGAGCCGCGGCGTTGAACAGCGCGGTGCCGCTGTCGACGATCGTATGGCTCCCGGCGGTATAACCTTCATTGGGTGTCAGTGCGGTGTCGGCAGTGAGAAAACGGATGAGCCCAGGTGGCACTTCCAGGCGTTCGGCGGCGATCTGCAGGAGCGCAGTTTTAACGCCAGTGCCCAGCTCCACTTTGCCGGTGTAGACGGTGATGCCATCTTTCGCATCAATGCGGATCCAGGCGTCAAGATAGGGCGTGGCCCGCAGGCTGCCGGGCAGATCAGGCGCCAGGATTGTCGTACCCAAGGTGTCCACCTCGGTGTCAGCGAAGGCGCGGGGGATACCTGGAAGCATCGCGAACCCCATCACCAATGCCCCGTTTATCACGAAGGCGCGGCGGCTCAGATTGACGTTTTGCGTGGCGCTTTTCATACCTTGCCTCCCTGTGCGACGACCGACTTGATCGCGGCGAAGATCCGCACATGCGTGCCGCAGCGGCACAAGTTGGGTGCCATGTGGCGGCGGATCGTTTCATCGTCTGGATGAGGGTTGGCCTCCAGCAGCGCCTGTGCCCGTACGATCATTCCCGCGATGCAATAACCACACTGGGCGGCCTGTTCATCGATAAAGGCTTTCTGCAACGCCCCCGGTTGGTCGGCACTGCCCAGGCTCTCCACGGTACGCACCGATTTGCCCGCCAGCGCGCCGCAGGGTGTCAGGCAGGAAAACACCGGTTTGTCGTTCACTAACACAGTGCAGGCGCCGCACTGACCCAGGCCGCAGCCGTATTTGGCGCCATTGAGCCCCACCTGGTTGCGCAAGGCATACAGCAGGGGCATGTCGTCCGCGATGTCCAGTTCGTGAGTCTTGCCGTTGATGTCGAGTGTGATCACGGTTGCTGCTCCTGAGCCCGAATGCTTTTGATTGTCTTGTCGAGATCCGTCCAGGGTCGGTTTGCACAGCTTTCATTGCGCAAGTACTCGGCAAGTGCAGCCACATGGGTGTCGTCCAGGCTATGGGCGAAGGCAGGCATGTAGTGGCTGGAAGCAGCGCCGGACATCGGGATGCCCTGTAGGAGGGTCTGGATCAAATTACGTGGCGAGTCCGCCATCACCGCCGAGGTGTTCGTCAGTGCCGGCCGCGATTCAATGACGCGCATCGGTGCTGCGCTGCCGTGGCAGCTCGCGCAGGCCCCGTCGAACAATGCGGCGCCTAGAAGTGCCCTGGCGCTGGGCTTGACCCCGGAGGTGCAGGGCGGCGATGGGGCGTCCGATGAGGTTTTCTTGAGGTCAAGAATGTACTGCGCGATGGCATGGGCGTCTTCCGTCGGCAATTGCGCGATACTCAGGCTGACCGGCAACATCGGGCCCGCCGCTGCGCCGTGTCCTTCGGCGACCTCGCCCGTCAGATAGGCGACCAACTGGGCTTCATTCCAGGGGTGTTGCGCCTCGGTCATTCCGCGCAGGGCAGGGGCTGTCCAGCCGTCGACGACGCCACCGTTGAACAGTTCGCTGCCTTTTTCCCCGCCAATCAGATTCAGGGGCGAATGGCAGGATGAACAGTGTCCCGCTCCCTCGACCAGATAGCGTCCGCGGTTCCATTGTGCTGACCGGTCGGGAAGTGGCTCCAGCGGATCCCCATGCAGGAACAGCAAGTTCCAGAAGGACACCAGCGGACGGAAGTTCATGGGGAAGACCATATGATTTTCCGGTGCGGTGTATTTGATCGGGTCCACGCTCATCAAGAAGGCATAGGCGTCGGCAATATCGGCATCGCTCATCTTCCGGTAATGCACGTAGGGGAACGCCGGATAGAGAAAATGGCCGTCACGCGCGATGCCTTCACGCATGGCTCGTTCAAAGGCGTCCAGCGACCACTTTCCGATACCGGATTCCGGGTCCGGGGTGATGTTGGTGGTGAAGAGGGTTCCGAAGGGCGTTACCAGCGGCAAACCGCCGGCCATGTAGGCGCCCCCTGGCCGCGTGTGGCAGACCGCACAGTCGCCCGCTTCGACGACGCGGCGGCCTCTGTCCAGCGTCTCGCGATCGGCATTCAGGGATTGGCTGACAGTGGCAATTTCCGGCCTCCACATCATCCAGAACGCAAACCCTAACCCCACGACGCTGATTGCCAGAACGGCACCGATGATCGTCTTGCGCTTCATCGCCTTACCTCTCAAGCTGAATTAACGACAGATTTTTCAATCCGCCGCGAGCGATTGGCGTACGGCGATTTTCCATGGAGTGAGCTTAGAGAGAGCGCTTGTGATGGAGTACCCCATCAATGCGCAACGCTACATTGCGCCAGGCGCAATGGCGGCAGAATTAACAACCGTTAACTCGCGCAGCGTGCGCCCATGCCCAAAGATAGGCCCTCAAGGATCGTATCGATGTCACCGAGGGGATTCATGGACAAGCTGCTCGCACTGAAAATGTTCATACAGTCGGTAGATTCCAAGGGCTTTTCGTCTGCCGCCAGGCACCTCAATCTGGCCACCTCTTCAGTGACCAGAATGATCGACAGGCTTGAGGATGACCTGGGTGTCGTGCTGCTGAATCGCTCTACCCGGCAAGTCACGTTGACCGATGCCGGTGGTGTGTACTACCTGAAAAGCCGGGATATTCTGAGCGCCATGGCTGACGCCGACGAGTCCGTCTCGGACCGCGGTGACGTGCCCGCGGGCCAGTTGCGTATCTCAGCGCCCGTGGCGTTGGGTCACCGTCTCATTGCCCCCCACATCGGTGCGCTTTTAGCGCGCTATCCATTGCTCGCACTGGATATGACGCTATCGGACGACATCGTCGATTTGCTCGGCGAACGCATCGATCTATCGATCCGGATGGGGTCGCCAGCGGCGATGGAAACGGTGGTCAGCCGCTGCATCGGCAGCTTTCGACGCCGAGTAGTCGCCAGCGCCGAGTACCTGAACGCTCGAGGATTTCCCGACCGGCCCATGGACCTCATGCAGCACGAGTGCATGTGTTTCAACTATGGCGCGCCGCAGCAGTTCTGGACATTTACAGAGCAGGGCCAAGAGATGCGCGTGCCCGTCGAAGGGCAATTCAAGAGCAACAATGCCGAGGTCCTGCGCGAAGTGGTACTGGCCGGGTGCGGGGTGGCGCTGTTACCCGATTGGTTGGTCAATGATGACATCGACGGTGGTCGACTCACGTCCTTGTTCGACGCTTTTGTCGTCAATCCGAACAGCGCCAGTTCGGCGATCTCAGCCCTGTACCTGCCCAATCACCGCGGCTCGAAACGTATCAACGCGCTCATTGAGTTCCTCACCGAATTACTCCAGTCGCAAAGCCAACCGAAGGCGTGATCGGCTCATCGTTGCGTTTTGCGAAAAGCAACGTTGTGCAGCAGATGGATTCTCTGACGGCGCTCCGGCACCTACCGTGGGGAGGTGAAACATTCAACCACGGAGACCGTCATGAGTTTGCACTCATCCAAAATTCAGGTGACTTACGATTTCATCTGCCCATGGTGCTGGATCGGTGAGGAAAATCTTGAACGCGCGCTGGCCGCTTCAGGTTTTTCAACGGACCGCCCCATCAGTTTTCTGCCTTATCAGTTGAACCCGGACATGCCTGTTCGAGGCATGGATCGCAAAGCCTATCGCTCTGGCAAGTTCGGCAGCTGGGCGCGTAGCCAGGCCATGGACGCACAGGTCACCCACGCCGGTAAGGCCGTCGGTCTTGAGTTCGATTATGAGCGAGTCGAAAAAACGCCCAACACCCTGGCCGCGCATCGGTTGGTATGGCGCGAGCAACAGGCGGGTCGAGACGCTTCTTTGCTGGTCAAGGCCATTTTCAAGGCGTACTTCGGCGAAGGGCGGGATATCGGCGACCTCATTGTGCTGGCCGACATTGCTGCCGAAACCGGGCTGGACCGAGAGGTCATTGTCGACTTTCTCAAGGCCGATGAGGGCACGGCTGAAGTCTTGAAGCTCGAAGCCCTAACCAAGGCGTCCGGTGTGCGCTCGGTGCCGAGTATTCAGATCGCAGATGACGTGATCAGTGGCGCCCAGCCCATCGAAATAATGATCCAGATACTGAAACGAAGCCAAGCCGCTTAAGGCGTTTGTTCAATCCCTATTCATTCAGGAATTCATCATGACTCATCACTTGTTCAGCCCGATCAAACTCGGCCAACTCACCCTCAAGCACCGCGTCGCTATGGCGCCTCTGACTCGCTCGCGAGCGGGGCAACCGGGCAACGTACCGACACCGATGAACGTTGAGTACTACCGTCAACGTGCCAGTGCCGCATTGATCATTACCGAGGCTACGCAGATTTCGCAGCAAGGCCAGGGTTACGCCTGGACGCCCGGCATCCATAGCGACGAGCAGATTCAGGGGTGGCGAGCTGTCAGCGAGGCCGTGCACGCTGAAGGCGGGCGCATTTTCCTGCAGCTCTGGCATGTGGGGCGAGTGTCGCACCCGGTATTCCAGCCCAACGGCGGCTTGCCGGTGGCGCCGACCGCGCAGCCTGTACCCGGCAAAACCTTCATCCTTAATGAACAAGGCGAGGGTGTCTGGGGTGATGTACCTGTTCCTCAGGCGCTGGACATTCCGGGGATCGAAGCGATCGTTGCCGACTTCCGCAAGGCCGCTCGCAACGCGATTCTGGCCGGTATGGACGGTGTGGAAATTCACGCGGGCAATGGCTACCTGCTCGACCAATTCATCAACAGCGCCAGCAATCAGCGAAGTGATCGCTACGGGGGAAGTATCGAAAACCGTGGGCGGTTGCTGCTTGAAGTCGTGGAAGCCGTGACCGCGGAAGTAGGTGCCGAACGCGTTGCTGTCCGCCTGACACCGATGGGACGTTTCATGGGAATGGGCGATGACACCCCGGAACATACCTTTGGCTACATCGCATCCCGGCTCAATCACTGGAATCTCGCTTACCTGCACCTGGTAGAACCGATGATGGTCGGCACAGTGCTCGATGAAAGTAACGATCCACGCTGGGACGCGATCATCAAGCAACTGCGTGCGGACTTCCACGGCGTTCTGATGTTGGCGGGTGGCTACTCCGGCGAAACGGCCGAACAGGCCATTGCGCAGGGCCGTGCGGACCTCATTGCGTTTGGTCGCCCGTTCATTGCCAACCCCGACTTACCGGCTCGCTTGCGCGATCGCAACGAACTCAACGTGGCTGACGGCAACAGCTTTTTTGGCGGCGACGCCAAGGGGTACATCGACTATCCGGTGTTGGCATAACGCAACGGTAAACCGGAGCTGGGGGAATCACCCTGCAATGAGGAGAAAGGTAATGAAGAGTTCAGGCGTTCCGAAGGCCTTGGTCATTGGAGGATCCCTGGGAGGGCTGTTCGCCGCCACGGCGTTACGCGCGATTGGTTGGCAGGTCGATATTTACGAGCGATCCCCTGCGGCGATGGATAGTCGTGGCGGGGGCATCGTTCTGCAAGCGGATGTCCTGCACCATTTTCGTTATGCGGACATTCATCCGGCAGGAGCGCTCGGCGTCCGGTCCCATGATCGTCTCTATCTGGATCGAGCTGGCAGCGTCGTGCATAAAGAGCCGATGCCGCAAACTCAGACGTCCTGGAACACACTGTACAGCTCACTATTTTCTGCATTTGCTGCTGAGCATTATCACCGTGGCAAGACGCTGGTGGATCTGACTCAGAATGAACACCGAGTGACTGCGATTTTTGCCGACGGCAGCACTGCCGAGGCAGACCTGCTGATTGGCGCTGATGGCGCGGGTTCAACCGTGCGAAGCGTGGTGTTGCCTGGAACAGTACCTAGCTATTCGGGGTATGTGGTGTGGCGCGGGCTGGTCGATGAAGAGCAACTTCCAGACTTCGCCAAAATGCAGCTTTACGAGGACTTTGTTTTTCAACAAGACCCTGAATCGCTGATGCTGGAATACATGGTGCCGAGCGTGAATGGCTCCGTTAATCCGGGCGAGCGACGGTTCAATTGGCTGTGGTATTTGAAAGCTGCACAAGGGTCGGAATTGGACGCTGTGCTCACTGACAGCAATGGCCATCGGCGTACTCACTCCATTCCACCCGGGGCTTTGGCCACCGGGCAGGATGCATATATACGGGAAATGGGTGAGCGGCAGGCGAATCCGGCTTTTCGGGAACTGATTCGCCAGACCAAGGATATTTTTGTGCAGGCGATCCTTGATCTCGACGTCCCGCAAATGGTGTTTGGCCGTGTGCTGTTGACTGGCGACGCTGCTTTTGTGCCGCGTCCTCATACCGCCGGAAGCACGGCCAAGGCAGCCCGCAATGCACTGTCTCTGGCTCAAGCAATCGACGACGTCGGCGACATTGATAAAGCCCTGCTAGCCTGGCAGCAACAACAACTTGCAGAAGGCAAGCGCATGGCCGATTGGGGGGTGAGTATGGGCAATCGGATTATGGGTATCGCCCAAGCCTGATGTAGCTGTTCACATCGGACTTATTGGCGAGCGCCTGGCCGTTGATGTTGGTGCCCATGTACACCCCACGAACGCCAGGCAATTCGGCAGCGCGTTCCAACTCGGCAATGGCGTCGTCAGCCTCTAGCATCGGCAACGTGGCCAGCACCACAAAACGTTGTGGGTGTTGGCGATGGACCGTCGACGCAGCATCGTTCCAGACACGTGCCCGTCGTGGCATGTACCTGCTCCGAGATGCCGCTCTATTAATTAATCAATCGATCATTTGGTGAATTTTGATTATCATTCGATCAATTGGAAGATCGCAAGCCTCTTTAATCAATCAGGCCATTGAGCACAGCCATGCAAGATTCCCATTGCCTGGTCATGCACAGTCGCTACCTTTACCTTTCGATCTCGGAATCCGTTCATGGACAAGTTGCTGGCGCTGAAAATGTTTGTCGAAACGGTGCGCTGTGGGGGTTACTCATCTGCGGCGCGTAAGCTCGGCATCTCCACGTCGTCTGTGACGCGGCAGGTCGCAGGGCTGGAAAGTGAGTTGGGCGCCAGCCTGCTCAACCGCACCACGCGCAATACGAGCGTCACGGTGGCGGGGCAGCACTATTTCGATAAAGCCGTGGCGATCCTTGAGGCCATCGATGAAGCGGATGCCGTCGTTGCCGACCGTGGCAGCGAAGCGCAGGGGCGTTTGCGGGTCAGTGTCCCGGTGGAATTCGGCCGGCGAATCATCGCCCCGCACTTGGGGCGGTTGCTTGAACGCCATCCCGGTCTGGAAATCAGTCTCTCGCTGAGTGACGAGGTCAGTGACCTGCTCAGCGAACAAATCGATGTGTCAGTACGTCTCGGTTCATCGGTTGTCAGTGATGACATCGTCAGCAAGCGGCTGGGCGATTTCCAGCGTTGGGTTGTGGCGAGTCCCGAATACCTGACACGAACCGGACTGCCCCTACACCCTCGCGACTTGCTGGAGCACCAGTGTTTGCGTTTCGATTACCACATGGGCCACCACAACTGGACATTCCAGGGCGATGAGGACGTCATCCGCTTGAATGTGCAGGGACGGCTGCAAAGCAACAATGCCGACATTCTGCGCGAGGCTGCCTTGGCCGGTGGCGGGGTGACGCTATTGGCCGATTGGCTGGTACGTGAGGATGTCAGCGCAGGTCGGCTGACGCGGGTGCTGGAGCAATATGAAGTCAACCCAGGCAGTGCAAGCACCTGCATCAATGCGCTGTATCTGCCCAACCACCGTGGTTCCAGCCGCATCAATGTATTCATAGAGTTTCTGCATGAAATACTCGCGCCCTAAACACGTCCTGTGCATCAGGTAAGACCGTGTTGTGCGTGCCGGCCACTACCAGCGCTGCCGAATGCGCTATGAAGCCTTGCACAGGGCAGCGATTCTCCCCGCGTGCTCGTGTTCGTACAGTGGCACCCATCAACTTACCCAGGTCGTCAAAGCAGCGTCCCGCGGCCACTGACAAAAAAATCGTTTAGAACTCGCCCCGATTCGGCCGGCTACGACTCGCTATCGCCTGGCGAAAGTATGAGGAATGCCCCATGAATACGCTGTAATTGAGTCCGGTATGACAGGCATATTCCTACGCAAATAAAAAAGCAGCTCTCGGGAGCTGCTTTTCGATTCTTTTTCCCCCCTTTTATGCTTATGGGGTTTCAGGCCTGGATGATCCTTCTGCTTTTCGGGCGTGACTCTCTGCCTCTTGTCCGGGCTGCCATCCTTGTTTGTTCTTTTAGGGCCAGGTTTGATACTCACTGTCGATTTCCTTTATCGCTTGGGTTGTTAAATCCTGCTTTGTAATCACGGTTGTGGAGAGCCAACTGCCGACAGGCTAACCTGCTGTTCCTATAAGAACATAAACTCCAGAGAGCCTGCCCCCATGGATCGTTTACTCAGTGTCGAAGCCTTTGTCCGCGTTGCCGAGACTGGAAACTTCGCCAAGGCGGCTCAGCAATTGGGCGTCACCCGCTCGGTAATCACTCACCGCATTCAACAACTGGAACAGTTCATCAACGCGCCGCTGTTCCACCGTAGCACTCGTCATGTGCGGCTATCCGAGGTGGGGGAGACGTACTACAAGGAGTGCGCAGACATGGTCGCGAGTTTCAACTCGCTGACTGAGCATATGCGCGAGCTGCGCGCCAAACCCACCGGTAAATTGCGCGTGCAGATGCTGCCGGGTTTTGCCATCGGCCACTTCGGCAGGATGCTGGCTGAATTCACACGGCTTTATCCGGACATTGAGGTCGACGTTATCGTCAATGATCGGGTGGTGGACCCTATCGAAGAAGGCTTTGATGTGGCGTTCCAGATGTTCCCGCCACTGGCCGAGACCCTGATCGAGCGCCGGTTGTTCAGTGTGCGTCGGTTGTTCTGCATGTCCCCCGATTATGCCGCCGAGTTCGGCATGCCCACGCACCCGCAGGAACTGTTGCAACACAAGATTGCGTTGTACGAAGGCTATCCCTCGCGTAACCGTTGGGTCTTCACTGGGGCAGACGAGCAGGTCGAGCTGAGCCTGCCAGGGCATGTACGATCAAACTCGGTGCATCTACTGCGCGACTACGCGTCGACCGGGGTCTGCATTGTCTGCCTGCCGACCCTGGTCGCCAGTGATGATCTGCTCAGCGGCCGGCTGATTCCTGTCCTGCCTGAGTATGCGCTGTCCTCCTTCAGCTTTTCTGCGGTGTACCCCGCAACCCAGCGGCGGGCCTTGAAAGTACGCACCCTGATTGATTTTCTTGTGGAAAGTTTTGGCGATGAGCCATGTTGGGATAAGCCCTTGCTGGAGCGCGGCTGGATCCGCTGATCAGGGCGTTGCCAGCGTATTGTTTGCGTTTTGCAAACACTGTTGTCGCCAGCACTCTCATTGTTCCTGAAGAAAGCACGACGTACTGTGGGGCCACTGTTACTACAACAACAAAACGGTGAAAAACCATGAGCAGCGCTGCAATCGAAACGGTCTTCGGCTCGCTGGACAACTACAGCAAAGGGTCGGTTGAAATCATCAGCGGCCAGGCCAGCCATTACGCCTTTTCAAATGTCTTCGAGGTCGCGGAAAAATCCCTTCCCTACGAAAAAGTCGTCGTCGGCCTCAACCTGGGCTACGTCATTGAAACCCTGCGCGCGGAAGGTCAGTCGCCTTGGTACACGGCGGCGCACGATGAGTTCGCTATCGTCATGGACGGCGAAGTACGCGTGGATTTCCTCAAGCTCGATACGCCTTTGAGCGACGGCGAGGGCACACGGTTGGCGGGCGAAATCCCCGCAGGCAAGCCGATGGGCTACGTGCTGCTCAAGCGCGGCCATCAATGCCTGTTGCCGCACGGCACCGCCTATCGCTTCGAATCCAGCCGTCCTGGCGTGTTATTGCAGCAGACCATTAAAGGCCCGCTGTCGGTCGAGAAGTGGGCAGACATCTGCTTCAAGTGATCACCGCCGTTTTCCACTCAGAATAATCAGAAAAACTTGAGGAATCCTGTCATGGCCATGCTTGAAAACGCTGTCGATAACGCCATTTTTGCCGAGGATGAAGTCCAGGTCAGCCTGCCCCATGCCGTCACCGGCTACTGTGCTTTCAAGCTCGGCGCTTTCGAGCTATCGCGCGACGAGTATTTTGCCCGTATCACCTGGCCCGCCAAAGGTCAGACGCGTTCGCACCTGATTCCGATCGATGCCTTTCTGCGTGCGATGATGCGCGACGTGGCCTGGGGCTTTTTCTACGGTTGGGTCAACTTCGACCACGTGATCGGCACGCGCAATTACTACGGCAAGGTCGACCTGTATGCCGGCACCTTCAACGGCACGTTGAAAGCCGCAGGCGTCAACTACACCGAAAACTTTGAAACACCGCTGATCATGGCCACGTTTAAAGCCATCTTGCGCGACTGGACCAACGCCACCTTCGACCCGTTCGCGGCGCCGGAAGAGACCGGCACGGCGTTCGGCCGCAAAAACGGCAGTAACATCGAAGCCATTGAGCGCTTCCGCATTGCCACCAAACGCATGCCTGGCCTGGCGGATGATTCGCCGTTGCGTGACGATCTGCCGGTCAATCGCCAGTTCACCGATGTTTCTCAAGGCGAACCGGAAGTACACGCCGCCGAAGGCTTTGAAGGTGAGCTGCATGCCTTCAGCCTGTTCAAATACTTGTCGCGCTCTGACGTGACGTGGAACCCGTCGGTCACCTCGGTGTGCAAGGCCAGCCTGTTCTGCCCGACCACCGAAGAATTCATTCTGCCGGTGTTCCACGGCAATGACCGGGTCGAGTGGTTCCTGCAACTGTCCGATGAAATCCTCTGGGATGTTGGCGACAAGGATGACGGCAGTCCACGCGCGCGCATCACCATGCGTGCTGGCGACATCTGCGCCATGCCGGCGGACATTCGCCACCAAGGCTATTCGACCAAGCGCTCGATGCTGCTGGTGTGGGAAAACGCCACGCCGAACCTGCCGCAACGTTATGAAAGCGGCGAACTCACGCCTTATCCGATCGCGTTCTAAGCCCCTTCTTCGGCCCGGCGCTCGCCGGGCGATGTATCCGGATCAAATCGTCAGACACTGCGCCATTGGCGCGGTGCGAGGAAAATATTATGCAAAATCAGCTGTATATAGATGGACGATTTGTTGATGCGGTCGCGGGCGGCACGATTGACGTCATTTCACCCCATGACGGTTCGTTGATCACTCGAGTTGCCGCCGCCGAAGCGGCTGACATCGACCTTGCTGTCGCCGCCGCCAAACGCGCTTTTCCTGCCTGGTCCGGCCTTGGCGCCGCCGAACGCGGGCGCTTGTTGCTGAAGTTGGCAGACAGAATCGAAGCCTGCAGCGAAGAACTGGCGCAGCTTGAATCCCTCAATACCGGCCACCCGATTCGTGACTCCCGCGGCCTCGACGTTCCACGCACGGCCGCTTGTTTCCGGTATTTCGGCGGCATGGCGGACAAGATCGAAGGGTCGGTGATTCCGGTCGAAGCCGGGTTTCTCAATTACGTGCAGCGCAAGCCGATCGGTGTGGTCGGGCAAATCGTGCCGTGGAATTTTCCGCTGATGTTCACCAGTTGGAAAATGGGCCCGGCGCTGGCCGCAGGTAACACCATCGTGATCAAACCGTCGGAAATCACGCCGCTGTCGACCTTGCGCATTGTCGAGTTGATGACCGAAGTTGGCATCCCCAAAGGCGTGGTCAACGTGGTGCCGGGTTATGGGCATACCGCGGGGCAGGCGCTGGCCGAGCATCCTGACGTCGGCAAGATCGCCTTCACCGGCTCGACGGCGACCGGTCGCCGGATTGTTGAAGCCTCGACCGGCAACCTCAAGCGCATTCAGTTGGAACTGGGCGGGAAGGGCGCGAACATCGTGTTTGAGGACGCCAATCTTGAAGCGGCCGTCAACGGCGCGGCGTGGGCGATCTTTCACAATCAGGGCCAGGCCTGCATCGCGGGGTCGCGTTTGATCCTGCATAAAGACATTGCTGAGCGCTTCCTCGAACGGTTTGTCGCGTTAGCCAAGTCTATACGCCTTGGCGACCCGATGGATCCCGAGACCGAAATGGGGCCGTTGACCTCGGCGCTGCACCGCGACCGTGTGCTGGCCTATATCGATATCGCCATCGAGCAGGGCGGCCGGGTTCTCGCTGGGGGCAAGGCGCCGGACGATCAGGCATTGGCAGGTGGCTTTTATGTTGAGCCGACGATTGTCGAAGCCTCGCCCGAGGATCGTGTGTGCCAGGAAGAAGTCTTTGGTCCATTCGTCACCGTGGTGCGATTCAGTACCGACGAAGAAGCCCTGGCCATCGCCAACAGCACGCAGTACGGGCTGGGCAGTGGCCTGTGGACGCAGAACCTGACCCGCGCGCACAAAATGGCCAACGCCATTCATGCGGGAATGTGCTGGGTCAACTGCTACAAACGCGTCAGCCCCGGCAGCCCGTTTGGTGGCGTTGGGCAGTCTGGTTATGGCCGTGAGATGGGGTTCGAGGCGATCCATGACTACACCGAAGCTCGCTCGGTATGGGTCAATGTCGACGCCAAAATTGCTCCGCACTTCAAACGTTGAGGCCTGCCATGAATCCTTTTGTGTACCAAAGTTTGCCTACCCGCGTGGTCTTTGGCTGGGGCAAGCTCTCGGCGCTGGCCGATGAGATCGAACGCCTCGGCGCCAGGCGCGCGCTGATTCTCACCACGCCTGAGCAACAGGCATTGGGTGAACAGGTCGCGGCCTTGCTCGGCGACCGTGCGGCGGGCGTCTATCCCCAAGCCGTGATGCATGTGCCGCTGGAGGTGGCGCAAGCGGCGCGTATCGAAGCGGCTCGGCTTGATGCCGATTGCTGTGTGGCCGTGGGCGGCGGTTCGACGATAGGCCTGGGCAAGGCGATTGCGATGGATTCGGGCCTGCCGATCGTGGCGGTTCCGACCACCTATGCCGGTTCGGAAATGACCCCGATCTACGGGCTCACGGAAAACCGCCTGAAGAAAACCGGGCGCGATCCGAGGGTTTTGCCCAAGACCGTGATCTACGACCCGCAACTGACGCTGACCTTGCCAGCGCAGATCTCCGCCTGCTCGGGGATGAATGCCATGGCGCACGCGATTGAAGCGCTGTATGCCGAGGACGCCAATCCGATCATCGGGTTGATGGCCGAGGAGTCGATTCGCGCGCTGGCGCTGGCGCTGCCGGGTGTGGTCAATGATCCAAACGATCCGCAAGCCCGCAGCCAGGCGCAGTATGGCGCGTGGCTGGCGGGGATTTGCCTCGGATCGGTGGGCATGGCCCTGCACCACAAGCTTTGCCACACCTTGGGCGGAACGTTCAACCTGCCGCACGCCCAGGCCCATGCGATCGTGCTGCCGCACGCCGCGCACTACAATCGCGAAGCGGCGGCCGGCCCTTTGCAACGCGCTGCCCGCGCGCTCGGTGGCAGCGAAGCGAACGAGGTGGGCGCCTTGTTGTATGCACTGAACCAGAAGCTGGGTATTCCGTTGGCGCTGGCCGACATCGGGCTGCCTGAAAATGGGGCGGCCGAGGCGGCGAAAATTGCCTGTGCCAGCCCGTATTACAACCCGCGGCCCTTTGAACAAGGCCCGATCGAAGCGCTGTTGACCCGCGCCATGCATGGCCTCGCGCCGGCCTGATCCTTCGGTGTGTCTATCCTCGTCGGAATAACAATAATGACCGATCAAGACAACGTTATAGAGTCACTGATCTCCGAACAGACGGTGAACAGCTTCAACGGCGCTCCCGATGCGCGTTACAAGCAGATCATGCAAAGCCTGGTGCGTCATCTGCACGCCTTTGTCAGCGACGTCGAGCTGACCGAGCAGGAGTGGTTTGAGGGCATTCGCTTTTTGACCGAAACCGGCCAGACCTGCGATGGCCTGGTGCGCCAGGAATTCATTCTGCTGTCGGACACCTTGGGTGTGTCGATGCTGGTCGATGCAATCAATCATCGACACAGTGCAAACGCCACCGAGACCACGGTGTTCGGTCCGTTCTATATCGAAGGGATGCCGGATCGCGAGTATGGCGAAAACATGGCGTTCACCGCAGGTGAGGCTGCCCTGGTGCGTGGACGTGTGGTCAATACCCACGGCGACGCACTGGCGGGCGCTGTGCTGGATGTCTGGCAGACCGCTGAAAACGGCATGTATTCGGGTCAGGACAGCACGCAGCCGTTCGGCAACTTGCGCGGTCGCTATCGCACCGATGCCGACGGCTATTTTGCGATTCGCACGATTGTCCCGGTGTGCTACCCCATCCCCACCGACGGTCCGGTGGGGCGCATGCTCAATACCGCCAATCGGCATCCCTGGCGGCCCGCACACCTGCATTTCATGATCCAAAGACCAGGCTATCGCAAACTGGTCACCCACCTGTTCAATCACGATGATCCTTACCTGGACTCCGATGCGGTATTTGGCGTCAAACAGTCGTTGCAAGTGATCTATGAACACCGCGTCACTCACGACGACTTATCCGAGAGCCTTGGCCTCGAATTGCCGTTCAAGCGGGCGTGTTACGAGTTCGTCATGGAGGCCGAGTGAATCATGGGGCATTTTTTTGCGGTATTCGCAACGGACCGTCCGGACTCACTGGCCTTGCGCCAGCGCTTGCGCCCCAGTCACCAGGCTCACTTGCGCGCTACCGAGATGCATCGGGTGATTGTCTGGCTTGGCGGTCCGACGCTCGATGATGCGGGGGAGGCGATGAATGGCACCTTGCTGGTGATCGAGGCGGGCAGTTTGCCGGAGGTCGAGGCGTTCATCCAGGAAGACCCCTATGTCCGGGCCGGGCTGTTTGCCACGATTCAGATCCGGCCGTGGCACTGGAGCCTTGGCAACCCACAATTGCGCGGCTGATCGTGAACGTCATTACGTTGTGCCGATTGGATGATATTGCCGATGGCGGTGCCCTGGGGCTGCCCGAACAGCAGCAACTGCACCCCGGCGGGCTGGTGGCGGTGCGCCAAGGCGAACAGGTGCGGGTGTACGTCAACCGATGCCCGCATTTTTCTGTGCCTCTGGATTATCGTCCGCAAGCGTTCTGCACCTATCGCGGCAAGATCCTGATGTGCGCTCACCACAGCGCGATGTTCCGTTTTGAAGACGGGCATTGCATCGATGGGCCGTGCAAGGGCGCGCGCTTGGAGCCTGTGCCGGTGCGTTGGGTCGAAGATCGATTGGTGCTGGATCTCGAACGCTAGCCGTAGCCCCCCTGTTTTGCCGCGCAATCCTGCGCCTCCTTCCTGCGACCCGATAGAGCCTTTGCTCACGCATCGGGTGGGCTTGCGAGGCACGATGGGTGAGCGTAGGTTGATCTGTGTAACCTGATTGGAGTGGCCGAATGATAACGCGACTGCGAACCCTTGATCGTGGCCTGGACGTTCTGGGGTATCTCAATAAAGTACGGTCCGCCTCGGCGCAAAATATCGCCAAGGCGCTGAAGTTACCCTTGCCAACTGTCTATCGAATCATTGAAACGCTTTCTCAAGGTGGTTTTGTCGAGCGAGTGAACCCCGATGAAAATACCTATCACCTGACCATCGCGGTTCGTCGTCTGAGCGGTGGGATGACCTGTGAATCGGTGTTCGTCTCGGTGGCCACGCCGGTGCTTTTTGGGCGTCGACAACAACTGAAGTGGCCCAGCGCAGTGTCGACGTTCGAGGACGATGGCATCGTCGTGCGTGAGAGCACCGATCGCTTCACCCCGCAGTCGATTGGATTGAGTGCGGTCGGCAGGCGGATTCCGCTGTTGTCCACCCCGCTGGGTTGGGCTTACCTGGCGTTCGCCCGTGACGAGCAGCGCCGTGAAATTCTCGCGCATCTGCGCAAATCCCAGGCGCCGGAAGACCAGGCAGCCCGTGACTCACACCGCATCGTTCATATGATCCGCTCGGTCCAGGTGAAGGGCTATTGTACGTCCGATGATGTTCCCTACAAGCGATGCAACAGCATTGCGCTGGCGGTGTTGTGCCAGGGCCGGGTGTTCGGCTGCATCAGCACTGTGTGGCCTTCTACGCTGATCAGTCCGGATGCTGCCATCGCGCGCTGCCTACCGGTATTGCGTGAGGCCAAGGCGGAGATAGAACATAACCTCGAAACCGCGGGTATCGAGTGGTAGGTCACGCACCGAGCGGTTTGAAAAAAAAGGCGGGGAGCTTGATGCTCCCCGCCTTTTTTTGGGTTTCAGGCGTTTGGCTTGGAGGAGTGTTCCATGCGCTCAGGGGAGGAGGGCAGGCCCCATCCTTGCACGCCACTGGCCTTCGGCGGGCCGATCACGCGGAGCAAGACCATCGCGACCACCGTCATGATCACAATCACGAGGATGACCGGCTGGTAGCGACCGGAGCTGTCGAAATACACGCCCGCCGCGATAGGGCTGACGGCGGCGCCGGCGGTCTGGATCAGCAGCCCGAGCGCGGTCAGCATCGGGAACACCTGGACACCCCAGTAACCGCTCAGCAGCACCATGGGACCGACCTGTGCGGCGCCGAAACCAAGCCCGTACAGGATCGCGTAGCCGTACAGACCGACTGAGCCGGTCGCGTAGATCAATGTGAAAAGGCCGACCCCAAACAACACCAGGGCACCGAAGTAGGCGCGGCGTGGGCCAAGACGTTGCGCCACCGAGCCGATACCAAAGTTGCCGACGACCATGGCTGCGGAAATGATCGAAATGGTCGCGGCAGCCAGCACCGGTGAGTGCCCGATATCGCGCAAATGTGCCTGCGCATGTGCAATGACGAACGCCGAGCCGCAGGTTGTCGCAAACATGCTGAAGTAGATCGCCCACAAGGCCGGTGAGCAAAGTACTTTGCGCAGCCCCTGATCAAGGTTGAGCGGCGCGGGGGGCGGAGCGAACGGTCGTGCGGCCAGTCGGTGGCTGTCAGCAAGCTCCCATGCGTTGAATTGATCGGCGTCGGGCTTGTTGCGGACCAACAGCAGGGTGACCACCAGGCCGATAACCGAAAAACCGAAGAACACCCAGCAGCCCATTCGGTAGCCGATTGTCGAGCCCTGGATTGCCCACGTCATCAACCACACGAAGATGAAACCGCCGATGCCCATGGCCGCATAGAGCAATGACAACGCAAACGGGCGCCGGTGGCCGAACCAGGCGGTGACGGCCGTTTGACAGGGGATGATACTGGCGAATGTTGCAGCCACGCCAATCGCCCCGAACGTCACCGCCGCTTGCCACGGCGCGGTGACCCAGGTTGCCAGCGCAATCGAGGCTGCCGCCATGAGGATACAGCCGATGATCAGGCACCCGCGCACGCCGATTTTCGTTGTCAGTGCGGCGACCAGTGGCGCACACAGGCCATTGGCGGCCATGTTGGCAGCGATCAGTAGTCCCAGGGTGCTGCGTTCCCAGTGGAGCTCTGCAGTCATATAGGTGCCGAGCACGCTGCCGCCGTAGATGGGCAGCGCCATGCTGACGCACATCATGAACGCGAGTGCGCCCAGTACAACCCAACGCGAGTGCAAATATGTGTTTGTTTTTATTGTTGTCATGAGGATCTGCCAATCAGAACTGAGGTCTGTCCAATCACTCGGCGTGGGCCGAGTGAGTTCTTGGGTGAGACGGCAACGCAAGAAATATCGCCGAACAAACGCAAGCCGTGCGCCCTTGCTGCATACCGCCGAGGTGAAGAGACACTGGCTGCCACCCGCCAGGTAGCGATGGCGCGGCGGAGACGGTGAGATTTTCGGCAGGCAAATCCGTGGCCAGTATCCGCTTTCGCGAACCGGTTCACTCATCTCGTTTGCGCACCGCGATCAGGCGGGCTTATCGCTGTTGAATCTAACGAAGCGTACTCAGCAGTGCCTTCGCTTCCTTGGGCGAAAGCAATTTCAACTTGAGCGACAACGGGCCGCCCATGCCGTGCAATTTTCCGCCTTCAACCAGCGAGCCCGCATCTATCGGCTCGCCCCCCAGATCGCGAATCAACTGAGCGACTGAGGCCTTGGCCTGGGAATCATCGCCGGAGAAGAAGATTGCACCGCTGTCGCCTTCTGCGGGCAAGCCTGCGGCAAACACCGGAATCGGCTCGTAGTTGAAGGTTTTCACCACATGAGCCCCCGGAATCATCTGTGCGACGACTTCACTGGAGCCTTTGCCGCCGATATCAATCAGGTCTTCAGGGCGTGGGCCGCGACGGTTGTTGGTCGCATCGATCACCACCTTTCCAACCCAGGAGCCCGCGGCGGCGATGGCGGCAGGGGTTTTTTCCCAAGGCGTGGCCAGAATCACCACATCGGCCTCAGCAAGCATCTGCTCCGGCGTCGCCGCGCTCACGCCACTCCCCAATTGCTGGATCAGCGGCTGCAGGGACTCGGGGCCCCTTGAGTTACTGATGAGGACGTGATGCCCGCCCGACACGAGTTTGGGGACAAGCATTTGTGCCATTTTTCCTGCACCCAGAATTCCGATTGCCATGATGTCTAATCCTTCATTGGTTTAGGTTGGGATGAGCGGTGCTTACGCTTCATTTGCAATCACATTGCGCAGCACGCCGATTTCCGCGATTTCCACTTCGACCACGTCACCGTCCTTCATGAACAGTTGCGGGTTGCGACGTGCGCCTACGCCGCCGGGGGTGCCGGTAACGATCACATCGCCTGGTTCGAGTTGGGTGAATGTGGAGCAATAGGTCACGAGTTCAGCAATCGAAAAGATCATTTGCCGACTGGTGGCGCGCTGCACTTCCAGGCCGTTCAAGCGGGTGCTCAGATGCAGCTCGGGATCGCTGCCGAATTCGTCAGCCGTGCTCATCCAAGGCCCGAACCCGCCGGTATGCAAAAAGTTTTTCCCGGGCGTCCACTGATGGGTATGGCCTTGCCAATCGCGAACCGAAGCGTCGTTGTAGGGCGCGTAACCGGCGATGTGCTCCCAGACTTGAGCGGAAGAAATACGGCGTCCGGCCTTGCCGATAATGACCGCGATTTCACCCTCATAGTCGAGCTTCACCGATTCTGGCGGCAGCGGAATCACGCCCAGGTGGCCCACTTGCGAGTTGCTGAAACGCCCGAAAACCGGCGGTTTGAGCGTAGGCTCACGGCCGATCTCAGAGCGGTGTTCTTCATAGTTGACGCCAATGCAGATGATTTTTGGCGGCGAGGGAATTACCGGCAGAAACGTGATTTGCTCAAGGGTGAAGTCGGGTTCAGCGCCCTCCAGAGCCTCGGCAACGTTGGGGAGCGCGCCCGCTTGCAGCACGCTCAACAGATCAGGAAATTTACCGGCCAGGCGTTGCGTCAAATCGACGACCCCGCCGTTGACCCAGGCACCGAATTTCGGTGAACCATCAACTTCAAAACTCAGGAGCTTCATCGTCTCTTCTCTCTATCAGGGTGTCGGCAATCGTCCCTTGGGCCAGAGGCACGTGATGCAGCGCATCAGGCAGGCCTTGCCCGGGTCGATGAAGACTAGTCCCGCGCTGAAGCGGCGAACAAGCACGCCACCTGTTCTGTCCGGTGTGTGTATCAGGGGGGGCTAACGGGGTGGCGATTGATTCGAGCGGTTGAAATCGACGGTTGCCGATCAACGTGCCGGACTGGGGCTTGATACACAGAACGGACAGAACAGGTGGCGTGCTTGTTTGGTGGGTCGCGTGGGCACTAGTCTGATTTTGCCCGAGAGGGCTTGGCCGATGCGTTGCATCGCCGCTATTGCTGAAACCCTAATAAGAGAGAGACGAGACGATGAAGCTCCTGAGTGTTGACGTTGGAGGTCCGCAGAGGTTCGGTGTCTGGATCGCGCGCGCAGTCGCCACACTGACATTGCGTCTGGGCGGTAAAGCGCCACAGGCGCTGTTCAACGATGAGCCGCTTTCTTTTTTTGCCGCAGGCCTTTCGGTGGAGGATGACAGTGGTGTGATCTTCTTTTCGCGTGAGGATGTTCCAGCCAGGGCGAAAGCGCCGTTCGATACGGATCGTTACGTTTTCAATAACGAACCTTTCCTGTGTTCCTATCCAGCATTGCGGGGCTCCAAATGATTGATCCACTCAGCTTTCGTGACGGCATGTCTCGCCTCATCGGCGCAGTCACCGTCATTACCACGGATGGTCCCGCAGGCCAGGGCGGTTTCACGGCATCCGCTGTCTGCAGCGTGACGGACGACCCACCGATGCTGCTGGTGTGCATGAACCGCAACAGTCGGCAGCACAACGTTTTCAGTGGCAATGGGGTCCTGTGCGTCAATGTGCTCACAGCCGACCAGGAGACCATCTCCAGGACTTTTTCAGGCGCGGCGACGGTGCACGAGCGCTTCCAAATCGACCGCTGGAGCGTGCTGGAAACGGGCGCCCCCGCGCTGGAGAACGCGTTGGTCAACTTCGATGCGCGCATCGTCCAGACCATCGAGGCTGGCACTCACAGCATTTTCCTGTGCGGCATAGTGTCGGTGCGGGTAGAGCCGGAAGTCCACTCGGGTCTGGCTTATTACGCTCGCAAGTACCACCCGGTCGCGGCACACCGGCCAGAGGAGTGAGTGGGCCCGGGCGCTTGCACACTCAGTGCAGGCGACCTGCAACCCCGCCCAAAAAACATCGCGAGACGTCCCCCCCTCATCACCCTGCCAGTGAGCGGCGAAATCACTTTCGCCGCAAGCAGATCAATGGGCAATCGCAAGTGCCACGAGGAATCGGGAGACCATGTTGTAGGCGGCAATCGTCGCGACCAATTCCACGACTTCCTGTGGGTTGAACCGCGCGTTCATGCACGCCATCAATGCATCCGGCACGGCCACTTCTTGCGTCATCCTGTCCGTGAGTTCGAGCACGAGGGCCTGCTGTTCGTTGAACAGCTTCGCGTCGAACATATCGGGGGTGCGCAGGCTTTCGATGGCTTGCTCACACACGCCAGCGCTGAGGGCATGCGGCACGTGTGCCTCGAATTCATAGGTGGCTCGGTTAAGCACAGCGACTCGCAGAATCGCGAGCTCGCGCAAGTCTGCCGGGATCGAGCTGTGATTACGTACCGCCGACAGCATTTGTTCCCAGCCGCTGGCAATCGGGGCGCTATTGAGCAGTACCTGGTAGAGCAAGGAGATATTGCCGCCACGTTGCTTTTTGATTCTGTCCTCAAGCTCGGCGAGCTCGGGCCTTGTACCTGGCGTGACAACGGGAACTCGAATCTGACTCATGAGAAGCCTCTGTTTGGTCGGCAAAGCGCCGAACATAGGGGTGCAGTTGTCTGGAGTATCGGTATTCGTCAGCGCCTGTTTATTGCACGGGGTGATGCGGGCTCACGAGGCCTGCTGCGCTGTCGCGTGACGATGCAAGTTCAATCTGTCGGGCGCTGTTCTTCATCAACTCGATCAATCTGGCTTGATCGGTGAGGGCGAAGCGCGAGCGGGTCGTCACCAGAATCAACGCCGCCGGTTCCAGCGATGTGCCTGTGTACAGCGGAACGGCGGCGCCGGCGGCGTCGGGATCCAGTTGGCCGACCGAGATCACATGCCCCTCGTGCTGAATCTTGAGCATTTGGGCGCGGAACGCTTTCCATGTGTCACCAAGGCCCGCCTCGGCGATTTCTGCCGCGTAGCTTTCATAGAGTCGCTTATGCCTGGCAGGCGAGAGCGCAGCGAGGATGACTTTCGACCCGCCGCCGCGAAAGAGAGGCATGGGGCGGCCCCGCCCGTATGCGACGGGGCACGCCAGTTCTCCCTGCTCCTGGTGAACGGCAAGAATGCGCACGCCATAGATGCTGGCGAGCAAAATGTTGCAACCGGTCTCCTGCGCCAATCGGCTCATCACCGGTTGGCAGGCGATCAACAGCCTGTCGCTTTGACGGATATAGTAGTCCATCTCGATGATTCGCGGCCCCAGCGAATAACCGTTCTCCGCGCGTCGAAGAAGGCCTGAGTCGCACAGTTCCTTGAGGTAGCGGTAGCCCGTCGGCCGGGACAGGCCGGTTTCGGCGATCAAATCCTCGGGCGACCAGGTGGCCTTGTCGATCGAGAAAAAGTCGAGCATCGACAGCATCTTAGTTAGGCTGGACATTGAGCGCTTCAGAGGAAAGTTAGGACGCCGGCATGGTAGTCAGCGCAGGTTGAGCGTGCAAGCAAACGCCGCAGCGCCCGCAGGCTCCCACCTTGGAGCCTGAGAGCCTGCAATGCACGCGTTCTATTGGCTGGCCGCATATTTGCCGGTCAGTTGTGGGGAGAGCGCGTTCAGTCCCTGGGTTTGCCTTTGCAGGCGCGTTTCGTTCGACCAGGTTCGACGCAGGTCGTCTTTGACGTTGACCGATAGCGTGCCTAGGCCCTCGACCGAGAGTTCGAGCACGTCGCCGTCCTGAATGGCGCCAAGGCCGCGATGGTTGGTGCCCGTCGCGATAATGTCCCCGGGTTCGAGCGGGTGGATATGGCTTAGCCACTCAATGCTGTTTGCGATGCTGTGGGCCATGTCATTGGTATTGAAGCGCTGCCGGGGTTGGCCATTGAGGTTCATGGCGATGTCCAGGTTCTGCGGGTCGGCGATCTCGTCTGCGGTGACGATCCATGGGCCCATCGGGGCGAAGGTGTTCCTCGACTTTGCCTGGAAGAAACTGTTCTTTTCCGGCTTCATTCCCCGGGCCGAACCGTCCATGAAATTGCTGTATCCAAACACATAGTCCCGCCAGTCCGCCGCCGCGACCTTGTCGGCCCGGCGTCCGATAATGATCGCGAGTTCCGCTTCCGCTTCGAAAACGATCGCCGGGATATCAGGAAGCACCAGAGTGTCTCCCGGCCCGATCACACAGGAGGACGCCTTGTGAAATGCATTGATCAGTGGCGGCTCCGCCAGGGTGCCGTCTTCCATGTAATTGACCGCCATGCAGACGATGTTGCCCGGCTTGGGCAGCGGTGCTCGCAGCCGAACGCCAGACAGGTTGATCCGTTGCCCCAGGCGTTGCGCTTTCTCCAGTGCGTCCTTGTATTCATCGAACCGCTCAATCAGATGAATCATTGCATCGTTGGGGTTTGCGTAGGGAAATCCACTGATCAATGACGAAATGTCCACGATCGAGTCGTCGATGATCAGGCCGAGTCTGTAGGAGTCGAAGAACGCAAGTTTCATTGGCGGCAGTCTCTTGTTGATGAGGCATTGGACACGGGACCCGCAAAGGCTCGAGGTTTGGAGGCTGGTTGAGCGTCGGTGTGATCACGTGGATCTCGTCGGCCGCCAAGCGGGCTGCTGTGGTTTTGTTTCGAGTAAATCTATCACTGTGAGATTTGATCGTAAAATATAAATTCTGTTCGATTGCCTGATTTATCGTTATATGTGCGAATAAATTCATATTTATCATGTTGTTACAGTGTTTTTAATGGATGGTGTAAAATTGTGCCAATTCTCATAATTCAAGATTGAATTGATGTTCGTGTTTTGTGTGTGCTAAGTTTTGGTCCAGCGCGCCGTGCGCACGTGCGGCGCCGCGACAGGCAGAAGAGGCAACTGCGCCGCAGGCCTCAGTGACCGCAGGCGTCTACGCCGGCCCAGGAACGTTCTCGATGACCCTCATTGATACGCTTGCTCAAAGGATGACCGCGGGGCCTTCCATCGACGCAATGGAATCTGCCGCGCAAACGCTCTCGGTGCATGTGCTCGATACCGTGGGCGCCTGGATCGCCGGGCGCGCAACCCGCGAGGGGCGGCTTCTCAACGGGCTGCGAGGCGAGCATGCACCGTTCAATTCGTCGACGCTCGATGCGGTAGGGCTGTTTACGGCCACGGCAAGATTGACCGAGGTCGACGATATCCACATGGCGTCGTGCACCACGCCCGGCGCGCTGGTGGTCATGACCGCGTTGACCCTGGCAGCGAACCTGCCGCGCGATTGGTTTGGCCAGGCGCGTTTCGCCGAAGCGGTTCACGTTGGTTATGAAGTGATGACCGGACTGGGGGAAGCGGTGTCGGGCCCGAAAATATTGCACCAGGGCGTTTGGCCGAGCCTCCTGCTCGCGCCGGTCACGGCGGCGGCCGTCACGGCGAAGCTTCTCAACCTGGACGCGGAGCGCACGGCCCACGCGCTGGCAATTGCGCTGACCTCGTCCAATGGCCGACCGGGGGGCAATGCGAGTGCCGGGGTTGCATCGGTGCGAGGAACCTCGGCCAGATGGCTGCTGTTCGGGATGGCCGCCCGAACCGGTTGCGCCGCTGCCATGAGCGCCGCCGCAGGCTTCACCGGCGACCGGGGCCTGCTTGAGAATGATCAGGCGTCGCCGATGCGCGGGCTGACCCTCTGCCACGAGCGTATTGCGCGTATCTTGCAGGGCCGTCCCGCGATCCTGGGGGCGAGCATCAAGCCTTACTGCGCGGCGAAGCACAACATCGCCGCGATGTTCGGGTTCCGGCAGTTGCTTGACCAGGGTATCGACCACGAGTCGCTGACGGCGGTGCGCGTTCGCTTGCCGCCGTCACACGCGAACATGGTGGCGCATTACGACGTGGAGATCAGTCGGCTGTCCCGTGTGACCAGTTGCGCCTACAACCTCGCGCTGGTGGGCGTCATGCCCGATGAGCTGCTGGATGTCGAGCGTGCGCAGGCCCATCGCGGGGTTGAGATGACGCGTCTTGCCGACAAGGTTGAAGTGCTGGCCGACGAGCATCTGCAAGCGGCGACACCGCACGCCTATCCGGCGGTGGTAGAGCTGCTCATCGGCGAGCGGATCATCGCCAGCGAGACAATCGTTCATGCCTGGGGCGATCCGCAACGGCCCTTTCAAATCGACGAGGCGAGACAAAAGTTTCGCCGGCTGTCCAGGGACCTGCTCGAGCCGAGCACAGCCTTGGAGATCGAGAACCTCTGCCTGGAGGTTGCGGACTCGGCGCACGCTCGCGCCAGCGTGTGGAATCACCTCGTGGACATCGACCGACGCGAGTCGGAACGGGATTCGCTGCAATTGACTCACCCTCGCAACTAACGGGGCTCGCTTTACAGGAGCGCTAAGCCCTCTGGATCAACCCCCATCATGAGCATTGTCATGAGTAATTATTCAGACGTCATTATTGTTGGACTCGGGCCTACGGGAGCCACGCTCGCCAATCTGCTCGGGACCTTTGGGCTGTCGGTGACGGTGATAGAAGCCATCGACGAGACTTTTCCACTGCCGCGCGCGACGCATTTCGATGGTGAAATCATGCGCGTGTTGCAGTCGATCGGGCTGGCCGAAGAGGCGCTGCCGTTCACCCATGTGAACCCCGGCATGACCTTTGTGAACCTCAAGCACGAGGTGATTTTGAGTTGGCCCAGGCCGGACACCGTCGGCCCGCACAACTGGCACCCCAGCTATCGGTTTCACCAGCCCGCGCTGGAAGCGGTGTTGCGCAAAGGGCTCGATCGTTTTGCGCACGTGAGCCTCAGGACCGGATGCGAACTGCTGTCCGTGGTGCAATCGGAAGACGGGGTGCAGGCGCAATTCATCGCCCGAGGCAAGACCACGCCAGAGGTCGTCAACGGGCAGTATCTGATCGGCTGCGATGGCGGCAGATCGCCGGTGCGCGGCATCCTCGACGTGCCTCTGGAGGACTTGGGCAGCCACGAAAAATGGCTGGTGGTCGACGTGATCATGAATCGCGAAGTCGCGGGCCTCACCGACGGTACCGTTCAATTCTGCGACCCCCAGCGCCCCACGACCTACATGCGATGCGTTGGCCAGCGGCGACGCTGGGAATTCATGGTCATGCCGGGCGATGACATCGAGGCACTTACCTCGCCTGAAGGCGTCTGGGGGTTGTTGTCTCCGTGGCTGGTTCCCGACGACGCGCAAATCGAACGCGCCGTGACCTATATGTTCCATGGGGTTATTGCCCACCCGTGGCGTCGGTCGCGGGTAATGCTGGCCGGGGATGCCGCTCACCTGATGCCTCCTTTCCTCGGTCAAGGGTTGTGTGCAGGTCTGCGGGACGCCGCCAACCTGGCCTGGAAACTGGACTGGGTGATCAAGGGGCGCGCATCGGCGGACCTGCTCGACACCTATGAACAGGAGCGCTCTGCACACGTTCGCGCGACCATCGAACACGCGATCGAAGTCGGCGAGATCATCCAGACAATCGACCCCGAACAAGCCCGCGAAAGGGACGCCAAACTCGGCCAGGGGCCTCGAAAAATGAGCTCCCTCGTGCCTCGGCTCGGGGCGGGGCTGCATCGGGCCGAGGACGCTTGCGCAGGGTTTATCTTCGCGCAACCCATACTCGAATCCGGCGTGCCCCTCGATGAATTCGTGGGTTCGAACTTCGCGGTCATCGGAGATCGCCAGTTACTGGATTCGGTTTCGCCGGCGACCAGGATGCTGTGGGACCTCAATGGCGTCATACGCCTGCCGGACGAGGCGCAGCAGTGCCTGGACGAACTGAATGCCAGGGCGGTAATCATTCGTCCCGATCGGTACATCCTGGCGGTTGCCAATAGTGTCGAGGCGTTGGATCACGTATCAACCTATCTCCCCGGAGGAAACGAAAATGAGCACTCACGCCGTACATGAAATATCAGCGCTAGCCGACCTGGCGCGGCCGCTGAAAATTGGCATGCTGTTGCCCTCGAGTAACGCCATGGCCGAACCCGAGATTCAACGAATGCTGCCGCCGGGCGTGAACATATTGACGACCCGCTTGAAACTGGCCGGCTCGTCTAAGGCCGCGCTGCTGGGCATGACCGAGAAGATCGAAGAAGCCAGCAGCCTGCTGGCCGACGCTGCCGTGGACTTGATCGTGTTCAACTGCACGGCGGTCTCGACGTTTGATCCGAGCATGGGTGAACAGCTGTCTTCGCGGATTGCTGACGCCAGCGGTTGTCCGGCGACGGCGACATCGGATGCGTTGCTGGCCGCCTTCAAGGTGCTGCGGGCCAAGCGCATCGTACTGATCACACCCTATATCGAGGAGGTGAATCTGCGTGAAGTCGAGTATCTCAAGCATTTTGGATTTGAGGTGCTCAGCCAGGTTGGATTAGGCCTGCTGGAAGGCACGAGCATGGCCGCAGTCCCGCCTGCCAAATGGCTTGAACTCGCGCGAAGCTATCGAGACGACTCCACCGACATTTACTTTCTCAGCTGCACGGCGATCAACGTGTCTTCGATCATCGACACATTGGAGGCTGAGTTGGGACGGCCGGTCGTTACGAGCAATCAGGCGATGTTGTGGCATTGCTTGCGCCTGCTGGGGCGAACTGAGCCTGTGCACGGGTTTGGCAAGCTATTCGAAATGGCCTGACGGTCTGAAACGCGCTCGGGCCAATGAGGCCCGGCGCGACAATCAATGGATTCAACTGTTTATCTGCCTATGATCGATCGGCCCGAACTCCGGCGCACGCACGTGCTGCCGGAGTCAGCGTCGACGGTTTTTATCGGGACAGACCACTGATGCGGCCAATGTCGATGACGAACGTCAGGGCGAACAACCAGCCGCTTTGAGTCGGTCCTACCAGCGCGTTTGGACCTTGCCTGTTTGGATTCAGAAAGTACTGGGCCGAGGCGTTGGCCAACACGCCGGGGGCGACGCCGTACTGACCGTGCACGTCAAACGTGAACGTGTCTCGGTGAACCTTATCGTCGCCCCAGCCGCTTGCCGCACTGGTCTGTTGCTCGTTTAAAGCGCGCCCCTTGCTCAGCTGTAGATAGCGCACAGTCGAGCCCACCAGTGCCGCCGGGTTGCCTTTGATAAAGCCACCATATTCGCTACCTGCGTACAGTTCGAGGGGAAATGACTGACCGGAGCCTGGGGTGACAAATGCGCCCCCGTACACCGCAACGTTAGGTGGAACGATGCTGTCCGCGTCGGCTTTGGTCCAGAGCACCTTTCTTGCCTGGCCGTAAAAGCCCGAGGTGCCGCTGTCATGTGTAACTGCGGTGCCAAAGGGATTCTGCGACTGAGTCGATCCGTCCTTGTTGTACAGGTCATCCGTGTACGGACTTGTGTTGTGGTACACACCGACTTCAGCGTTCAGTGGATATCGGCTGTCGGAGAAGTCGCTGGTGTACGTCATATTCCCCAGCCATATCCAGCCTTTCCTGGTGTCAGAGATCCAATCCCATCCGGACGACTGGCTGAAAAGGCCGTAATTGTCCTCGGTCACGCCCAATCCCAGGCGAGTATGGGGCGACAGTTTGTAGGAGGCGCGTGCCCCCCAAAGTGATTTATCGAAGGGCGGCACGCCCACCGTGATCAGCGGGGTCGATGTGATGCATCCGGCGCACATTGTCGAGACCATGAAGTCATCGCCCAGATTCATGCGGCCATATTCAAGGTGAAGCTGTTTATCGAAGACATCGTGCGACAGTGTCAGCTTGACCAGGTTCGAACTCGTGGTTGTCGCGGGAAAGGGCGCAAGGGAGGAACCGACTTTATAGGAGTAATCGCCGTTGTTTTGAGACAGCGGCTCCCACGCCTCCGTGATGTGCAGTTGTGTATTGGGAACCCCTAGGAGCTTGGTCAGATCGGCGTTGGCCGACATGAACAATGCCGGGGAGTCCATGGAACTGCCCGGTTTGATACCCGCCGTAGGGTTTGTGAAATAGCCATTGGTAAAGAACAGGCCGAACGTGAAGCCCTGCTTTTCCAGTTCATCGCCTAACTCGCTAAGTGGCCCCTTTCGGGTGGGTGGGGGAATATCGGCCGGTGGTCTTACGCTGACGCTCGCGACACCGGGTGGGTTCTGCCCGGTTTCAGTCTGGGCTTGCAGGAAGACGCCTCTGATGAGCTTTTTGGTGGGATCGATTGAGCTGTTGGCGGCGACTGCAGCGCTCGCATCCAGTGGGTTGTTTGTTGCATCGGTCGAAGCTATTGGCGTCTGCTGACCTGATTCGGCAGCTGTCGCGGTAAGGGCTGAGAATCCCAGTGCGAAGACAATTGTTTTGGCACGCGTGACATTGATGAAGCGTTTCATGTGTTTCCTCCATTGTATTTATTGTTGAGTCAACGCGCTGAAGCATAACGAGCGACCCTATGGAGTTAACCCAACACCTGGTTGCTGTCCGCTGGGTGTACGGGCGCGGACTGGCAAGCGGCTGAAGACACATTGGGGAGGGCGATTGCCATTAGAGGAGGGGGCGTGCGATGGGTTTTGAACCTGGCGCCGAATACGGCAATCGGGTGGTCGGTACACCCAGCGGACACTCGCCAGAACATACGATCACGCGCGCGTGGCACACGATAGACTTCGAGACGTCTTGCATGTTTAGAAGGTCTACGGCAGTCGCCTAAGCTCAACCACCCTAGCGACTGCCCAATAGCGTATGCGGCTGCCCGCCGCAGTCTGTCCACCGAGAGAGGAAGTAGCGATGACGATTGTCACAGTGAGCAAGAGTGTCAAATTGAAAGCTGGCGCGTCGGATGTCTGGGAATTTGTTAAGGACTTTGCCGGCTTCGCCGCCTGGCAGCCCCACATCAATTCGGTAGAGATGCTGCCCAATGGCGATCGCAAGGTGTTATTCAAGCGTGGCAACACCATGCTCGATCGCATCAAGCATCTGAGCGATGAGTCGAAGACGTTGACCTACGAACTCGTTCCCGGCCAGGAAACCCCGCCAGGTGCACCACCGATCAAGAGCCTGGATGCAACCTTTGTAGTGGTCGCTGACGGCTCGGGCTCCGACGTCACCTACACCATTGAAGCGGATGTTCCTCCGCCCATGGTGGAGTTGGCGCCCAAGGGTATCGGCGCAGATATCGATGGCGCACTGGAAGGTCTGAAGACGCAATTCGGCAACTGAAAAAACGCACGCACGGAGTGACGGTCCGTCCCCGCGAACGTCCATGTGTTCGCGGGTGGATCAAAGGTCGTATCGGGTCGATGTGACGGTACTTCCGCTGCGTTGCGGTGGAACTCGCGGTTAACCCCGCGAGCGCTCGAACCCCATCTTTATCAGGCCGGCTTCCATGTCGAGCTTGGTCTGCAAGAGGTCAGGCAGGTAACGGCTGACCACCTCGTCGTAATCAATCGTCGCGGCCACCCACACAATGTTGATACAGGCGATCACGCTCTGTTGGTACATGATGGGAACGGCGATGCTCGCGCACTTGGGATGCTCCAGATCGCGGCAGTTGCTGTAGCCATTGGCGTGCGAGCTGCTGATCATTTTTTGCAGGAACGCTTCGTCACGGCTCAAGGCGTTGTCCGGATCCTGCGAGCAGCGCAGTGAGGCGAGAATGTCCTCACGTTCGTCCTCGGGACAAAACGCGAGATACGCGCGCCCAAGCGGACTTTTCAGAAGGTGGCGTTTGCGTCCGATCATCCCCACGTCGACTGAAAAGGGGCTGAAGCTATGGGTGCTTTCCCGAATGATCATCGCATCGCGCTCGAAGGTCGCCAGATCGGTTGGCCACAAGACCTTCTCGCCCAGGCGCTGCAGCAGCGGCGCCCCGAGGGTGCGAATCCACTCTTCATCGGTGAACCCTGCGCTCAACTGGCGCACCGCGTCGGTCAAGCGAAATACGCTGTCGGACACACTGCGATAGAGCAGCCCGCGGTCTTCCAGGGTTTCGAGGATGCGATACACGGTGGGGCGTGGAAGTTGGAGTTCCAGAGCGATCTCGTGCACGGTGGAGGCGCGAACCGTATTGAGGTACTCAAGCACTCTGAGCCCTCGGTCCAACGAACAAATCGTCTTATAAGTCATGAGCGTTTCCCGGCGTTCGTTATGGTCGATTTTTTGTGTGCGGGATGAAGTAGCCATTGAAGAGGGGCGGCGTGCCTGAGTCCGGTGTTTGTCGAATAACACCCAGCCTGCCGTGATTCATTCTCTTCAACGATCAAGGTTATACACCAAACACGCGGTGGTAAATCGACGCGCCGCCCAGCGGCCTGGGTGAGTTGAGTGCGCAAGCCCTCTCGGCGCAGCGTGTGGGGTTGGCGCTGTGTCGGCTGCACGCCGCCGGACGCGCCTGTCGGCATCCTGGTCGACGTTTGGCTTGCCGATTTCGGCCTCAGATACACAGGCCGGACAGCCATCAACCGCGCCTTGTTCCGCCTGATCCGGGAGGACTACTGTGGCTTCTCATAGTAGCTATCCATAGAAGATTGCTAAGGAGATACCGATGGTCAGTACGCTTAAGAAAAACATGGCCGGTTACATGGCGCCGCCTGAGCCAGGCTTGACTGCCGAAACTTTGATTGCGCGGGCGGTGGCAATGCGTCCTGCGTTGCTGGAGGGGCAGGCTGCTGCAGAGGAGCGCGGAACCTACTCGCCGCAAATGCACAAGGCGTTTGAGGAGGCGGGCTTTTATCGGACCTTGCAGCCGCAACGTTATGGTGGATACGAGTTCGACGTGCCGACGTTCGCGCGCATGGTCATGGAGGTTGCACGCGGCTGTCCGGGGAGTGCCTGGTGCCTGGCGTTGTCGGCGGGGCACGCACTGAATGTGGCGCAACTGTTTGGCGAGAGCGCGCAGACCGAGGCTTTTGGGGTTGATGGGCACTTCGCCGCAGCGGCACGCGCCATTCCGTCAGGTACCGCCACCCGTGCCGATGGTGGCTGGCGCCTGGAAGGCACCTGGGATTATTGCTCCGGAGTACCGTACTCAACCCACGTGATGGTCGGGGTCAGAATCATCGAGGAAGGCGGCGCGCCGCAGGCGGCGGTGGCGTTGGTACCGCGCTCGGAGTGGAAGATGCTCGACAACTGGGGCGACTTCATCGGCATGCGCGCCAGTGGTTCCAACAGCGTGGAGATGCACAGCGCCTGGATCCCGGACCACTTCCTGGTGCGCGAGGATTTCTTCGCGCCGAATATCTCTCAAGGCACCGAAGGTGCGCGGTTGCATGGCAACCCGATGTACGCCGGCGGCACGTTGGGTTTTTTCCAGACCGAGATCAGCTCGATCATGGTGGGCGTTGGCTTTGCCGCGCTGGATGAGTACGAGAACATCATTCGTGCCCGCAAGGCTTTCGGCCCTAACGCAGTGCTGCAATCGGAACACCCCGATTACCAGCGCCCTTATGGGATTGCCCTCGGCAAGCTTGAAGCGGCGCGTCACGCAGTGGTTGGCGCAGCGCAGGAATATATGGACCTGGCACGCCTGAGCATGGAAGGCAAACGCACCTACCTGCGCTCCGATGACCAGCGTCTGCAAGCGGGGCTGCAGCATGCGGCGCAGTTGTCTTTCGAGGCCGTCGACATGCTGTACCGCGCCTCGGCGACCAGCGCTGCGGCGAAAAATGGAACGCGCATGCAGCGCTACTTCCGCGATATCTCCATGGCTCGCACCAACCCTGGGTTGCAGTTCGAGCTGAAGGCCGCCGACCTGGCTCGACAATTGTTCGCAGAACGCGACCAACGCCAAGGGAGCAAGCAGCCGTGATCGACGCTGAACAAGCCCGTGATCGGCAGAGATCACAACCGGCGTCGACGGCTGGCGGCGCCATCCCGGTTCCCGAGGTCAACTTGACGCCGCAGGAGATGATTCGCCGTGCCACGGCGATGCGTCACACCTTGCGCGATCGGCAGGCGGCCACCGAGGCAGAGGGTCGCCTGCTGGCGCAAACCAACGAGGAATTCATCAACGCGGGCTTTTACCGCGTGGTGCAGCCGCGCCGGTTCGGCGGCTACGAATTCGATCTGACCACCTATGTCCGGGTGATGAGCGAAGTCGCACGCGGCTGTCCTTCAAGCGGCTGGGTGCTGGCGTTGACCTCGGGTCACCCCATCATCCTGGCCGATCATTCCGAACAGGCTCAGATCGAAGCCTACGGCAACGACGGCGAATACCGTTGCCCGTCCCTGGGCTCGCCGATACCGGTGCAGCCTGTGCCGGGTGGGTACAGGGTTTCGGGGTTCTGGGATTTTGCCTCTGGCTGCGACATTGCAACCCACATCATGGCGAGCGGCTTGATTGCGCAGGAAGGCGCCGCGCCCAAGCCGGTCCTGATGCTGATTGATCGCCAGGATTATTCGATCGTCGATAACTGGAACATGCTCGGCATGCAGGGCACCGGCTCGCGCCGGGTGGTGGTGGAAAACCTGTTTGTGCCGGAGCACCGCGTGGCACCGCTGGCGATGTGGGTGGGGGCCGCTGGCGACAAAGTGCATCCCAATCCGATGTACAACGGGCGCAAGGCCGGGTTCTTCATGATCGAGGGCGGGGCCGTGTTGATGGGCACCGCGCGGGGCATGCTCGATCTCTACGACGAACTGCTGCGCAACAAACCCATGCGCTTCGCGCCAAAGACCAAGCTCATGGAACATCACGAGTTTCAGCATTACTTCGGTGTGGCGCAGGCGCTGATGGACAACGCCGACGCCGCGCTTCTCAAGGCGGCGCAGGATTACATGGATGCCTGCACGGCGCAGTCGGAGCAGGGTATCGAATTCTCGGAGGAGGAAGACCGGCGCATATTCCTGATGGTCCAGCAGGCGACCCGCCTGGCCTTCGAAGCCGCCGACCGGCTCTTCACCACGGCAGGCACCCAGACCGGCCAAAGCACGTCGATGTTTGGGCGCTACTACCGTGACCTGGCGATTCAACGCACGCACTTCACCCAGCAGATGGACCGAACCGCGGTGAACTTTGCGCGCATTCACTTCGGCTTCGCGCCCTTGTCACCGTTCTAAGGAAAGCGACCATGCCCTCTGAAGCGACGGCCTCCCGCATCCGGGAGAGTTTCAAACAGCGACGCGGTTATTGGAACGATGATTGGGAACGGCTGATGCACAGCAACCCGGCCTATGTGGCGGCGTATCTGGAGTTGTCCGCCTACACGTCGGAGCGCGGCAGCCTTTCGTCGAAGATGCGGGAGTTGATCTACGTGGCCACCAACTGTTCGCCCACGCACTTCTTCGAGCGCGGCGTGCGACAGCATGCGCGTTTCGCCCGGCAATTCGGGGCCTCGCTCGAGGAGCTGATCGCGGTGGCGATGATTGTCAGTACGGTCGGCATTCAGACCTATCTGCTGGGGGCGGCCGCGCTTGAGGAGCTTGTGCCGGGTGCACTGACCTCAAGCGACCATCAGGCGCATGTCAAGGCAGTACACAGCCGGCATCTCCAATTGCTGGGCGCAGCCCTGCCTGAGGTCGATGCCGCCATCAATGTCGATCCTGCGTTCTATGAGGTCTGGTTGAATTTTGCCGAGGCCGCGATGGGTGCCAACGGGCTGCTCTCGCCCAAGGACAGTCATCTGATCGCCTTGGCCGCTTATGCGCAATGCACGCAACTGTCGGGCCCAGGCGTGCGACAACACATGCGGGCGGCGCTGGCGAACGGCGCAACTCCAAACGAGATCATCGACGTGTGCAAGCTGATCACCAGCATGGGGGTGCACGCCGTGGTGCACCCCGTTCCAGTGCTGATCGACGAATGGGAGCAACAGCCTTGAGTACTACGCCGCTTCGCTATAGCGCCGATGACCTGAGCTTCTGCGGTCAACTGGCCTGCCCGGATGTGCAAGGCAAGGTGCCCGGCATCCTGATCTTTCCGGAGGCGCCAGGCGTCGGGCCGCATGTGATCCGCCGCGCTGCCGCCCTTGCACGGATGAACTACGTCGCCCTCGCCGCAGACGTCCACGGAGAGGGCGTGCTGTTCGACGATCCCACGACCATGCGCGCGAATATCGACCAACTCAAAAGCCAACCCGAGCGACTGATCCAGCGTCTGCAAGCGAGCCTCCAAGCGCTCGCGCAGGTCCCTCAGGTGGACCCTCAGCGCATGCTGGTGATTGGTTACTGCTTTGGCGGCTGGTGTGCGCTGGAACTGGCGCGCACCGGCGCACCGCTGCTGGGCGTCGGGGTGTTCCATGGCGCCTTGATTCCGACGCAGGCCAATACCGCCAACCGGATCCAGGGCAAGGTGCTGGTCTGCTCGGGTGCATCCGACCCTCTGGTGCCTACGGAACAAATCACCGCGTTCACGCAGGAGATGTCTGCGGCGGGGGTTGATTGGCAAGTCCACTTGTATGGCGGCACCGGCCATGGGTTCACCAGCCCCGAGGCCGGCAGCAACCCGCGCCCCGGCTTCGGTTACTCGGCAGCGTCCGATCATCGTTCCTGGGCGGCGCTGGGCGTATTTCTGAATGAGACCTTTGACATGGGAAAAGACTGATGGAATTTGCGAATAAAACCGTCCTGATTACCGGCGCGGCAACCGGTATCGGCCGCATGACCGCCAAGAAACTGGCCCTGCTGGGCAGCCGCGTCGTCATCGCCGATCTCAACGGCGAAAAAGCCGAGGAAGTCGCGAAGTCGATTCAACTCGAAGGTGGCGATGCGATAGGCGTGCGCTGCGACGTGACCCAGGACGCGGACGTCGCTGCGTTGATAGCCACGGTCGTCGCCACCTACGGCCCGGTCGACGTGCTGATCAACAATGCGTCGATGCCGCCCATTGCCGGGCGCATCGAGGACATTCCTTTTGTTGCCTGGGAAACCGCGCTGCAAGTCAACGTGCTGGGCTACGTGCGCATGATCAGTGCCGTGTTGCCCGCCATGATGGAGCGGGGCAGCGGTTACCTGGTCAATACCGCGTCGTCACTGGCCATCCTGCCCGATCCCCCCACGCGCTTTCAGATTCCGTACACGACCACCAAGGGCGCGCAGTTGGCCATGAGCTACGGCCTGGCGCACGCGTTGAAACCCCATGGCGTGCGCGTGTCGGTGTTCTGTCCAGGCATCACGGCTACGTCCGATCGCCCTGGCGGTCAAAGCCAGACCACCTCGGGCACCGCGATCCCGAGCATGGCCGAGTTTCTTGACGGCGTTGACCCTCGGCGCGGCAAGCCGGCGACGGCGGAGTTCGCGGCATCTACGTTGATCGAGGGGCTGCTGCAAGAGAAGTTCTTGATCAGTTCGCAAGTGGGTTACGAAGAGCAGATCGTGGAGTTTGCGCGGGCCGGCCTTGACCCTCTGGCGTTGATCGTCGGCGAGGGTGTCTGATCATGGCCCGTGTACGCTATCTCGACCGTGAAGACCTGGCACCTGAATTCCAGGACATGCCGCGCATGAAATCCAATATCACCCGTGCGCTCGCCAACAGCCCACGCGGCGCCCGGCATGTTGCCGGCACCGGCATGTACCTGCGGCACGAGAGCACGCTCGATGCGCGCCTGCGCGAGCTGGCCATTTTGCAGGTGGGCTACTCGACCGGCAGCGAATACGAGTATGCGCACCACGTCGATGTCGCGTTGTCGTTCGGTGTCAGTGAAGCCGACATCCTGGCCATCGCCGCCGACAGCGCCGGGCAGCCAACCACACTCGAACCGCTGGCCCGTGCGGTGTTGCAGGCCGCCCGCGAGATGACCGAGCGGCTGAGCTTAAGTGATGCGACGTTCGCGGTATTGAGTGAAGCACTGGACGCCGAATCGCTCATCGATCTACTCATCGCCATCGGCGAATACAACGGCATGGTTCGCATCATGGCGGCGCTTCATATCGATCTGGAACCGGAATTCGTGACCTACCTGGAGCGGTTTCCGCTGCCTGTGCGTCACTGACGAACCGCGTTACTCCAACTGAAAAGGTTAAAGACTATGGACTTGGGACATGTGGGGATTCATGTGCGCGATTTCGAAGCCATGCTGGGTTTCTATCAGCGCGTGTTCGGCTTCGTGATCAGCGATATCAAGCGCGGCCCGGAGCGGTCGATTGTGTTTCTGACTTCGGAGCCCGAGGTCCATCACCAGTTTGTTATCGCCAACGGCCGGGCGGCCGACGACCACTCGCGCGTCATCAATCAGATCTCGTTTCGCGTATCGAGCCTGGCTGAATTGAAACGCATCGGCAGCGCGCTCAGGGGCGAGCAGATCGAAGACCTCGACATCATCACCCATGGCACGGCGTGGTCGATTTACTTTCGCGACCCCGAAGGCAATCGCGCCGAGGCGTTTGTCGATACGCCGTGGTATGTCGACCAGCCGTTTCGCGCACCGATCGATCTGGACCAACCCGAAGACGTATTGCGTCGCGAAACGGAAGCGTTGTGCCGCACGCAGCCCGGGTTTCAAGGGATCGAGCAGTGGCGGCTCAAGCTGGCTCAACGCTTCGAAGGGGCCAAGGCACAGGCCTCTTCGGCGGTGTGAAGCGAAGGCCGATTACGTGCGGATTCACACTGCGGACACTAGCGCGCTGCGCCTGGCAGCCCGGTACCAGGGCCATTAACGTGTAGTGATCGCAATGTGTCTTGGAGTACTACGTGAGCTTAAATGCAAAGGCGGTAATTGTGGGTGCTTATGAGCACCCGGGCCGAGACCTACCGGATCGCTCGGCACAGCAGATTCACGCGGAGGTGGCGTTTGGCGCGCTCGCCGATGCGGGGCTGGGGCTGCAGGATATCGATGGTTTTTTCTGCACCGGCCAACTTGGCTTCGGCGCCATCTCGCTGGCGGAATACATAGGTCTTAAACGACTGCGTTACACCGACTCTACGTTTACGGGCGGGTCTTCCTATCTGTGTCATGTCGGCCACGCCGCGCTTGCCGTGGCGAGCGGCAAGTGCCGTATCGCCTTGGTGACACAAGGCGCGCGGGTTCGCGGCATAGTCCGCGGCCCGAAGCTGGCGCCGGACACGCCCGAGTACGCCTTCGAGGCGCCCTACGGCGAAACCAACCTGGGCATCTACGCACTGGCCGCACGGCGGCACATGCACGAATACGGAACGACTGCGCGGCAAATGGCTGAAGTGAAGGCGGCCGCGTCGTTTCATGCACAGTTCAACCCTAACGCGATGCTGCGAAAACCCGTCACCCTCGACGAGGTGCTCGCGTCGCCCTTCGTTGCCGATCCGCTGCGGCGCATGGATTGCTGTGTGGTCACCGATGGCGGCGGTGCCGTGATCGTCACGACGCCGGAAATAGCCGCCGGATTGCAGCGTCAATCGGTCGACATCCTGGGGCATGGCGAAGCGATCAAGCACACCATGGGTGGGCGTCTGGACATGACCTACACCGCCGCCGTGTGGTCGGGACCCGCAGCGTTCGAGGAGGCTGCGGTGACACCGGCCGACATCGATTACGCGTCCATTTACGACTCCTTCACCATCACGGTGCTGATGACCCTGGAGGATCTTGGGTTTTGCAAGAAGGGGCAGGGCGGCGCGTTCGCGGCGGACGGGGCGTTGCGTGTGGGTGGGCGGCTTCCGATTAACACCGATGGCGGCGGCCTGTGCAACAACCACCCCGGCTATCAAGGCGGCATGATCAAAATCATTGAAGCCGTTCGCCAGCTTCGCGGCGAGGCCCATCCCGAAGTGCAGGTCGACAATTGCCGACTGGCCTTGGCCCATGGCACGGGCGGCGGGATTTCACGCCTGTGCAGCGCGACATTAATTCTTGGTCGAGGTGATGCATGAGTGGTTCTGAACTGCCGGCGCCAACCCCACTGGTTGTCCCGGAAACCCAGCCCTTCTGGGAGGGGACAAAGGCCGGTCGGCTGATGTTGCCGCGCTGTCTGCGGTGCAGCTTTGTGATTTGGTATCCGCGCCAGTTCTGCCCGGAATGTGGACACGATTGCGTCGAATGGTTTGAAGCGAGCGGACGCGGTTCGATCTACAGCTTCACCATCGTGCGCCGTGGCGAAGGCGCGTACCGCGAAACGCCGTCTTATGTGCTTGCCTTCGTCGACCTTCACGAAGGCCCGCGCGTGATGACAAACATCATCGACTGCGACCCCACGCAACTTCAGATCGGTCAGCCCGTGAGCGCTGTGTTCTGCGATGCGGGAGACAGCGCTGCGTTGTTGCGATTCCGTCCACTCCTGACTGAGTAAGCCCCATGACAAAAATATTTTCTTCTCCCGAGGCCGCTGTCGCCGATATTCCTGACGGTGCATCCGTTGCCATTGCCGGCTTTGGCGTGGGCCATAGCTATCCGAACAGCCTGGTAATCGCCCTCAAGGAGCAGGGCGCTCGTGACCTCTGCGTGGTTGCCAACTCGCTGGGGGCTGGTGAATACCGGCCGGAACTGCTGCTTGAAAACGGGCAGGTCAGTAAGGTGATTTTGTCGTTCTCCGCGCGGCCCGGCCTTGCGTCTCTGGTGGAGCAACGCGCCGCTGCCGGCGACGTGCAGCTGGAGATGGTGCCGCAAGGGATTCTGGTGGAGCGCTTGCGTGCAGCCGGCGCCGGCTTGCCAGCGTTCTACAGCCCGGTGACCGTGGGCACGCGCCTGGCCGAGGGCAAGGAGCTGCGCGAGTTTGATGGCAAGGAGTATGTGCTTGAGCGCGCACTGCCGGTCGACTATGCGCTGGTGCGGGGTTTCCGTGCGGATGCGAGTGGCAACGTCGAGTTTCGCGGCAGCAGCATGCATTTTCACCCGAGCTTCGCCAAAGGCTCGCGGGTGGCCATCGTTGAAGTTGATGAAATTGTCGAGGTAGGCGCTATCCCGCCGGAAAGAGTCGGCTTGCCTGGCGTGTTTGTGGCGCGGGTGGTGCTTGCCACCAAGAAGATCGCAATCCCCAAAGGCGCGCTGGGCCGCCGGGCGCCAGACACCCGGCGCGAGTATTTCGGCAAACCGGCACTCTCGCGGTTGGAATTTGCGCAACGCGCTGCGGCGCTGTTGCCGGAGCATGGTTACGTCAACCTGGGTTCCGGCTTGCCAACGTTAATCGCCTCGCATGTCAGCGGGCGCAGCATCACGCTGCATGCCGAGAACGGGGCGCTGGGCTATGAATTGCTTGGCGATACCGGTGTACCCGATCCTGACTTTTTCGATGCCGCTGGCGGTTTCATCGACATGCGCCCGGGTGGCGCCTTGTTCGATAGCGTGGTGTCGTTCGAAGTGGCTCGCTCGGGAAAACTGTCGGCCGTGTTGCTGGGCGCATACCAAGTGGCGCAGAACGGCGACCTCGCCAATTGGAGCGTGCCGGGCCAGGTCGGCGGAGGCATCGGTGGGGCAATGGATCTGATCGCCGGCGCCAGCAAGCTCATCATCGTGATGGAACACAGTGACAGCAAGGGGCGCTCCAAACTCGTGCGTGAATGCCAATACCCGCTCACCGCTCCGCAGTGTGTCGATGTGATCGTGACTGACCTGGCATTGCTGGTGCGCCGAGGAAACCGGTTCGTCCTTGAAGAAATCGCTCCAGGCTTTTCCGTAGAGGAGATCCTGGAACTGACCGATATGGAACTGCTGATCGCCGATGACGTTCGCGTGATGCAGCCCGACGCTGCCCCCGTGTGATGTAGCCCTTGCGCGTTACCCTCTGTCCCCACTGCGCAGGTCACGCAACTTCAATGCTGCGTGGCCTGTTTCGCTTTGATCGACGATCACAATCCACGCAAAGGTGATGTGTGACCATACAGGCTGTGCTTGACCCTCGCACTGCACGCTTATTGCCTTGGTTGGTGGCAGTGGCGTTTTTCATGCAAACCTTGGATGGCACCATCCTCAACACGGCATTGCCGGCAATGGCCGTCGACCTGAGAGAAAGCCCACTGCGCATGCATGGTGTGTTGATCGCCTACCTCATTACCGTCGCCACCCTGATCCCGGCTTCCGGCTGGTTGGCCGACCGCTTTGGTACCCGCAGGACTTTTTACACGGCGATCATGTTGTTTTGCTCCGGTTCGTTGCTGTGCACCCAGGTCAACACCCTCGACTCGCTGATCATCGCACGTGTCATCCAGGCGCTGGGCGGTGCCCTGATGATGCCCGTCGGACGACTGGTGGTGCTGCGCGCCTATCCGCGCAGCGACCTGGTGCGGGTCATGAGCTTTGTCACATTCCCCGGACTGGTCGGCCAACTGATGGGGCCAACCCTTGGCGGATGGCTGGTGGAGTACGCCAGTTGGCGCTGGATTTTCGCGATCAACCTGCCGATTGGATTACTTGGCGCTTACGCTGCTCATCAGTTGATGCCCGATTTTCGCCGCGCCATACGCACACGCTTTGACGTGGTTGGTTTTAGCTTGTTCGGCGCATTTACCCTGTCAATCATCCTGGGTCTGCAAAGTCTGTCCCAGGACTCGCTGCACGCCTCGGGTGGGTTCTTTGGCATCGCGGTGAGCGCGCTGGTGCTGTATTGGCTACATGCCTCCCGCAGCCAATACCCGTTGTTCGCACTGTCGCTGTTTCGCCTGCGCAGCTTTTCCGTCGGCATCATTGGCAGCCTGATGTCGCGCTTGGGCAGTGGGGCAATGCCATTTCTGACGCCGTTGATGATGCAAGTGGGGCTTGGCCATTCACCCTCAGTCGCGGGGATGAGCATGATCCCGCTGACCGTGTCCGGAATGGCCACCAAGCCGTTTATCGGCGCAGTGATACGGCGTTTCGGATATCGTGCGGTGCTCGGTTGCAACACGCTGGCTCAAGGCGTGCTGATTTGCAGCATGGCACTTGTCGAAGCGAAAACACCGTTGTGGCTGATTATCCCGTTGCTGTCGCTGATCGGCGTCGCCAACTACGTCCAGTTTACCGCCATGGGCACAGTGACACTGATCGAGCTGAATGATCATCAGGCAAGCGCAGGCACCAGTTTGATGTCGGTGACTACCCAACTGTCGACTGGTTTGGCAGTTTCGGCGGCGGGGGCCTTGCTGGTGTTATTCAATCCGAATGAGGGCGTGTTGCGCCTGTCGGGCGTCATGGATGTTTTCTCCAAGGTTTATCTCAGTCTGGGGGCGCTGACCATTGTGTCAGCGCTGCTGTTCCTGCGTTTACCGCGTCAGGATTAGGCGCCGCCTCATTGCAATAGGGCGGCAGATCAACCTTTTCCGTTCTGCCGGTGCCAATGGGGGGCGGCTGTATTCGGCCATCTCGCATGTCTCACGGGTTTGGCGTTGTAGCGGGTCAGGGCGCCCCCTCGTTGCCTTGCGCCAGATCAAGTCACGTTCCTGGTTTCACACTCTAATGGTGCCTGTGCAGCGGCACCCACTGATGTTTGAAAACGGAGCAACTCAAGATGAGGCTTTTTCATCACGCCAAGGCTGGCGTTGTCGGCGATGGCAAGGTCGGCCTATTCGGCCTGACCGCACTCATTGTCGGCAGTGCAATCGGTTCGGGGATTTTCGCTCTGCCGGCCACTCTGACAGGCGGCGCAGGAACCCTCGGCATTCTGTGCGGCTGGGGCATTGTTGTGTTTGGCATGCTTTCGCTGGTGTCGGTGTACCGCAACCTGACGCTGCGCCAACCGGACATCGACGATGGCATCTACGGTTGGTCCAAGGCCGGCTTCGGTCACATCGGCGGTTTTATCGCGGCTTACGGGCATGGCGCCGGGGATGCCATCGGTAACGCCTCTTATCTGGTGGTGATTTTCAGCGCCCTGGGGGCGTTCGGGGTATTTTCCTTCTTTGGTGAAGGCACCACCTGGACCGCGATCCTTGCCGCCTCGGCGTTGTTATGGGGCGTCAATCTGTTGGTGCTGCGGGGGGTCAAGACCAGTACCACGTTGAACAGCATCGCCACCGTCGCCAAGGTGGTGCCCATCGTGCTGTTTATTGGCTTTGCCCTCTATCACTTCGACAGCCGGGTGTTCATGGAGGATTTCCGTGGCGAACGCCATGCCACCTCGATCTTCGATCAAAGCAAGACGGTATTGTTGGCCGCCATGTGGACGCTGATCGGACTGGAGTCGGGAACTATTTACGCCACGCGGGCGCGCAAACTGTCGGATGTGGCCAAAGCCTCGACATTGGGGGCAATCATTGTCTCGCTGCTGTTAGTGGGCACCTCGGTATTGGCGCTTGGCATCATGCCGGCCGCGCAAATAACCACCTTGCACCAGCCGTCCATGGCGGGGTTGATGGCGTCGATGGTCGGCCCCTGGGGCGGATTGCTGATTAACCTGTGCCTGATCGTCTCGGTCGTCGGGGCGTTAATTGCCTGGGTGGCCCTGAGCGCCGAAGAGGTGATGCTCGCAGGACGCGGCAAGAGTGCCACTCAATGGCTGGGCCGACTCAACAAAAGCGGTGCGCCGCGCAATGCCATGTGGCTGACCACGGGCATCGCCCAAGCGATGATCCTGGTGGCGGGCTTCAGTAACGCCGGTTACCTGGCGCTACTGTCGTTCTCTACCTCGTTGGCGCTGTTTCCTTATTTGCTCTCGTCAATGTACTCGTTCAAGTGCGGCTTTAATGGACGAGGCTACGAGCCTGAAAAGGCGCCCGGGCGTTACTGGGAAATGGCCTTGGCAGGCTTTGCGGTGTGCTTTGTGTTGTTCATGCTTTACGGCGCTGGCTTGAAGTACGTGTTATTGGCCGCCGTGGTGTGGATGGTCGGTCTACCGCTGTTTATCCTTGGCAAGCGGGAACAGCGGCAAAAGCTCAGCCCCGTGGAATGGGTCGTGTGTCTGGGGGTGGTAGCGATGGCGTGTGCGGGGCTGCTGGGCTTGTTCTCGGGCTACTTGAGTCTGTAGTTTTGATTACGCAGGGTCGATTTCCTCGATGTGACCAGCGGTAAACCTACGCCGCAGTTCCGATGGTGGCGGTGGGTGTTCGTGAGGCCGGTAATGGCGTCTGCGCCAGACGTCTAGGCGGGTCACCCTTCAATCCGTGCGCCGCAACAACGAGGAGCTAGCCCGCACCTGTAACTGTGGCGCCAGGATGATCGACTCGGCAGGTTCGCCCTGAATGCGCTTGTGCAGCAACTCCACCGCATGCAGGCCCATCTGCGCCAGCGGGAGGCGCACGCTGGTCAGCGGCACGAAAAGTTCTTTGGCCAGTGGGGTGTCGTTGAAACCGACCACTGCAATGTCCTTGCCCGGCGCCAATCCCTTATCACGCGCCGCACCCATCAGGCCGATGGCAAGGAAGTCGTTGACCGCGAAAAACGCCTGCGGGGCAGGGTTGAGTCCCAACAGGTACTCGCCTTGCTTGTGCCCGGTGAGGCTGTCAAAAGGGCCATTGAGGGTCCACTCCGGGCGCAGTGTTATGCCCTGCTCGCGGTAATAGCGGATGAACCCACGGGTCCGATCTGCCCCGGTGGATGCATGCCGTTCGCCCGCCAGTATCGCCACATCGCGGCAGCCCTGTTGGTACAGGTGTTCGGCCGCCAACCAGCCGCCCATTTCGTCGTCGCTGCCCGCCGTCAGGTGCCCGCAAATCTGGCGGCTGACGAGTACGTAGGGCATGTGTTTGCGTTGAAGCAAGTCAAGCAGTGGCTGGGTTTCACCCACGTGAGAGTCACCGACGATCAGCCCGGCCACCGAGCGGCGCAAAGCGTGCTCGGCACGTGCCATTTGGCGTACCTGCTGGTCGTCGGTGTTGGAGACGAATGTGAGATAGCCCGCTTGTTCGGCCGCGCTGTCGATGCTGTCGTAAATGGTCGCCATCACCAGGTCGGTGAGGCGTGGCATGAGCACGCAGATCTCCTGGCTTTTACGCAATTTCAGGTTGGATGCCTGCGTGTTCGGCCGATAATCCAATTCTTTGGCCAACGCACGAATACGCGCCACGACCTCCGTCGAAGCCGCTCGCTCGACCCCTGCCGGGTCGCCATTGAGCACCCGGGACACCGTAGAGACGTGTACCCCGAGAGCAGTCGCCATGGACTTCAGTGTGGCGGGGCGAGATTGATTCGGCATGTCTGAGAGGCTTCCAAGCATCTATTTCCAGCGCGCGATTCTATCTCAATCAACGCGCCAGCCCGCGAAATAAATCTTTACCCAAACGATTGACTAACACTTTTTCAATCTCTACATTTTGCCAACCCAAACGTTTGGGTAAAACAATAAAAAAACGCCGGACGCGGCCGATTTTTTGACTTCTGCCATCATTTGAAGAGTCAGTTCCTATGAACAGTCCCGCTATCCCACGTTTCCGCTACCAGATTTTCTTCCTGATCATGCTGATGGCATTGCTCAACTACATCGACCGTGGCGCGATTTCTTATGCCTCGGCGAGCATCCTTCCGGAGTACGGCTTCGACAAGGCTGACTGGGGCAATGTGCTGGGGTTCTTCGGTTACGGCTACATTCTCGGGGCGTTGATCGGCGGCATTCTGGCCGACCGCTTTGGCGCCAAGCGCATCTGGCTGATTGCCGGGGCCACCTGGTCGATCTTTGAGATCGCCACCGCGTTTGCAGGCGACTTTGGGCTCGCGTTCATGGGCGGCTCGGCCATGGCCGGTTTCGCCACCATTCGCGTTTTGTTTGGCTTTGCCGAAGGCCCGGCGTATTCGGTGATCAATAAGAGCGTCGCTAGCTGGGCGACGCCCAAGGAGCGAGGCTTCGTGGTTTCGGTCGGCCTGCTGAGCACACCGCTCGGTGCGCTGCTCACGGCACCGGTGGCGGTGGGCCTGCAAACCCTGACCGGCGACTGGCGCAGCATGTTCGTGGTGTTGGGCGTGGTCAGCCTGGCGCTGCTGATTTTCTTTATGACACGCTTCACCAACACCCCTGATGAGAACCCTCGGATGTCCAAGGCCGAGCTCGACTTCCTGCGTCAGGAGCGTGCCACGGCAGCCCATGCCTCGCCCCCTGACACAAGCGTCACGCCGGTGTGGCATTTCTTCAAGAACAAGGACCTGCTGCTCAACGCTGTCGGTTACTTCTCGTTCGTGTACGTGACCTTCCTGCTGCTGACCTGGACCCCCAAGTACCTGCAGGACGAGTTCCACTACAACCTCTCGTCGCTGTGGTACATGGGCATGATCCCCTGGACCGGCGCCTGCTTCACCGTGCTGCTGGGCGGCAAGATCTCCGACTGGCTACTACGCCGCACCGGCAACCTGAAGGTGGCGCGCAGTTGGCTGGCCGCGACCTGCCTGCTGTTGACCACGCTGTGCTTCATCTTGGTCTCGCAGGCCCAGACGGTGTGGGGTGTGATTGCCCTGATGACCGTGGCCAACGCCCTCAATGCGCTACCGAACTCGGTTTACTGGGCCGTGGTGATCGATACCGCGCCGTCGAACCGTGTGGGCGCCTACAGCGGCATGACGCATTTCATTGCCAACACTGCCTCGTTCATCGCACCGATGCTGACCGGTTACTTGACCGTCCGCTACGGCTACTCGTCGATGTTCGTCGCGGCGGCGGTGGCCACTGCGCTGGGCATGGGCGCGATGTTGATGGTGCGCCCCGGCAGTCGGCACGTTGCCCCGTCCCCTTTACCCGCCGTGGTTTGATGGAGCTGTTTGTATGAACCTGACGAAGCCTACCCATGCTGGCTATTTTTTTGCTCAATCGGTCACTGATTTGGCTCAGCGCCTTCGTGCGGGCAGCCTGACCAGTGTCGAGCTGACCCAGGCGGCGCTTGACAGCATCAAGCGGCTGAATCCGATCTTGAACGCCTTCGTGTGCGTCGATGCAAGCGTGGCGCTGGCGCAGGCGAGCAAGGCTGATGAACTGTTCGAACAGGGCCTGGACCTGGGGCCGTTGCAGGGTATTCCAGTGGCGGTCAAAGACAACATCGATACGTTCGACTATGTCACCACCTACGGTTCGGCGCATTTTGCAGGCTTCAAACCCGAGCACGATGCTGTGTGCGTGAAGCGTTTGCGCGAGGCGGGCGCGGTGATCGTGGGCAAGACCCTGACGCATGAATTCGCCTATGGGCCGACGGGCGACCGCTCGCTGCAGGGCGCCGCGCGCAACCCTTGGAACGCCAACTGCATCACCGGCGGCTCCAGCGCCGGCAGCGCCGCCGCAGTCGCCAGCGGCATGGTGCCGCTGGCGCTGGGTACCGATACCGGTGGCTCGATCCGTATTCCTGCGGCGTTGTGCGGCGTGGTCGGCTTCAAGCCATCGTTTGCCAGCGTGCCGCTGGACGGCGTGTTCCCGCTTGCGTCGAGTCTCGACCATGTGGGCCCGATCGCCAACCACGTCGAGGATGCGCGCCTGTTGTTCGAGGTGATCGCCGGGCGCACGTGCGCGCCGTTGGCTAACCCCAGGCCGTTGCGGGTCGGCTGGATCAAGTCCGGCAGTTTCGGCCCGGTAGACGCGGAACTGGATAGCCAGGTGTACCAGGCGGCGCAACAGCTCTTTGGCGAGGGGCTGCAAGAGGTCGACGAACTGGCGCAACTGTCGGCCGACATGAAAGCGACCTTGCAGGTGCTACAACGCGCCGAGGCTTTCAATGTTCACGCCGAGCGCATGCAGAGTGCGCCGCACATGTTCGAGGCCGAGGTGCGCGAACGCCTTGAGTTGTCGTGTGAAGTCCGGGGTTGGCAATACATCCGCGCACAGTCCAGCCAGGCACGCCTCAAGGCTGCGATGGCGCAGGTGTTCAAGCGCTATGACTTGCTGGTCTCGCCCAGCGTGCCGATCACGGCGACGGTGGTTGATGCGCGTGAGGTGCAGGTTGGAGCGCAGGACATTGATGTGCGCGCCGCCTTGCTCAGTCATACCAGTGCCTGGAACCTCACCGGGTTACCTGCAATCAGCCTGCCGGTGGGGCTGGTGAGAGGGATGCCGGTGGGGCTGCAGGTCATTGGCGCAGCGGGGGAGGATGATCGATTGTTGAGGGTCATGGCGCAGCGATTCGCAGGGCATGCAGTGGCTTCGGAACCCACTGAACGCTAATGCAGGATCTGCGCAAGAAAGCTCTGCGCCCTGGGGCTTTGCGGGTTATTGAAGAAAGCCTCTGGTGGGCTGTCTTCAATGATCCGGCCGCCGTCGAGAAACAGCACCCGCTCCGCGACCTGCCGGGCGAAGCCCATTTCATGGGTGACACAGAGCATGGTCATGCCGGTGTCGGCGAGCTTGACCAACACATCCAGCACCTCGGCAACCATCTCCGGGTCGAGGGCTGAAGTCGGTTCATCAAACAGCATGATCTTGGGTTTCATGCACAACGCCCGGGCAATGGCCACGCGCTGCTGTTGCCCGCCGGACAACTGGCTGGGGAACTTGTCGGCCTGGTTCTCGATACCGACTTTGTTCAAGTAGAAACGCCCCAGCTCTTGTGCTTCCTTGCGCGACAGGCCTCGCACCGACATCGGCGCCAGCATGCAGTTTTGCAGCACGCTCATGTGCGGGAACAGGTTGAAGTGCTGGAACACCATGCCGATCTCGCTACGCACCTGAGCCGCTTGGCGGGTGTCCAGCGCCAGGTCGGTGTGGTTGACCCGGATATGGCCTTTCTCGGCGATTTCCAGGCGGTTGACACAGCGGATCAGTGTTGATTTTCCCGAGCCGGAAGGCCCACACAGCACGATACGTTCGCCTTCGCGCACGTTCAGCTCGATGTCATGCAAGACATGGTAGGCGCCGTAGAACTTGTTCAGCCCTTCAATGCTGACCACGACATCGCGTGTGTCCGGCAACGCAGCGTTGCCGGGCAGGTGACGTTGGGTGTTTGTCGCTGGCATGGCGGTTACTCCGCTAATCAGTGGAAACGTTCTGCGCTGTAAGGCGCCGGGTCAGTAAAGGTCGCGGCGCCGGTGAGCATCTCGGCGAGCAGGCGCCCGCTGACCGGGCCGAGGGTCAGGCCGTGGTGGGCATGGCCGAAGTTGAACCACAGGCCCGGGTGATGCACCGCGGGGCCGATCACCGGGCGCATGTCCGGCAGGCACGGACGGCGACCCAGCCACGGTTCGGGGTCCAGACGCTCGCCGAGTGGGTAGAGCTTGCGCGCCAGGGCTTCACAGCGACTGAGCTGAATGTCATTGGCCTGATCGCTGCTCTCGGCAAACTCGATGCCCGTGGTCAACCGGATACCCTGAGCCATCGGCGCCAGGACATAGCCGCCCTGGGCATCGCAAATTGAATGCTGCAACTGTGCATCGTGCAAAGAGCTGTAGTGCATGTGGTAGCCGCGCTTGATTGCCAGCGGAATGCGATAGCCCAGTGGCTTGAACAGCTCGGGCGCCTGTGGGCCGAGCGCGATCACCGCCTGTTCGGCACTCACCGGGCCTTGTTCGGTCTGAACCTGCCAGCCGCCGTCGAGTTGTTTGAGCGTCAGCGCATCGCCCTGAATGAACTGCCCGCCGCGCTTGATAAACAGCGCGGCGTAGCCACGGGTCAGCGCCCCGGGATCGCTGACGGTTTTCGGATCAAGCCAGTGAATGCCGCCCACCGCCTGTTCGTTCAGCGACGGTTCACGCTCGCGCAATTGCTCGCCGTCCAGCACTTCATAACGCAAGCCATAAGGCTGCAAAGCATGGGCATCGGCCTGGGCCTTGATAAAGGCCGGTTGATTGCGAAACACCTCGATCCAGCCATTGGCTTTGATCAGGTCGCCCATGCCGGCGGCCTCGATCAGCACATCGTGCTCATCCACGCAGCGCTGCACCAACGGCAGCATGGCGCGGGCGGCCTGGTTCAACCTGGGCGGCGACGAGTTCTGCCAGTAGGTGAACAGCCACGGCGCGACCTTGGGCAGGTAGCGCCAGCTATACCGCACATCGGATTGCTGGTTGAGGCCGTAGCGCACCAGGCTCGACAGCTCTCGCGGGAACGCATAGGGAATCACACTGGAGCGCTCGATCAACCCGGCATTGCCATGGCTGGTGCCGTTCCCGGGTTGCTGGCGGTCGATCAGGATGACCTGAACACCACGCGCTTGCAGGTGCAGTGCAGTACAGACGCCGACAATCCCGGCGCCCAGAACGATGGTTTGGCAGTGCATGAAAAATTCCTTGTAACGCGCCGTGTGGGCGTGGGGGTAAACGACAGGCATCAGAGCAGGTGGCGACCCAGTCGGGCTTCGACGCGCTTGAGCACGCGGCGGATAATCTCGACGATCAGCAGATAAAGCACGGCTGCCCACAGGTAAATCTGGAAGTCGAGGCTGCGCGAGAAGGCCAGCTTGCTAACGCCCATCAGGTCGTAAATGGTCACCAGCGAAGCGATGGCGCTGGCCTTGATCATCAGAATCAGCTCGTTGCCCAGCGGGCCGATGGCGACCACCAGCGATTGCGGCAGGATGACTTTGAAGAATGTCGTTGAGCGTTTCAGGCTCAAGGCCTTGGCCGCCTCATGCTGCCCCTGGGACACCGAGAGCAGGCTGCCGCGGAAAATCTCGGCCTGATACGCCGCCGTATTCAAGGTGAAGGCCAGCAGCGTGCAAAACCACGCGTCGCGGAAAAACCACCACAGCCCGACGTCTTGCCAGAACCCCTTGAACGACCCGAGGCCGTAATACAGCAGGAACAACTGCGCCAGTAATGGCGAGCCACGAAAGCAGTAGACGTACAGGGCGCTCAAGCGCTGCAACAGCAGGCTGTTGGACACCCGAGCCAAGGCAATCAGCAGGCCGAGCAGGGCGCCGAGGGTGAATGAAATCGCTACCAGTTTGCCCGTTACCAGCAAGCCTTCGAGCATGCGCGGGCCATAGCGCTGCAACAGGTCGAGGTCGATAAAAAACTGCGCAAAACTCTCGAACGTCATGGTCGTGCGCTCCGCAGATGCCGATTGAAGTGCTGCTCGATAAACGCGAACACGCGCCCCGACAGGGCCGAGAAGAACAGGTAACCGAAGCAGGCCACGGCATAGAAGAACAACGGCTCCTTGGTCACGCTCACCGCCAGGTTGGTCTGGCGCATCAGGTCGACCAGAGAAATAGTCGAGACCAGCGACGTGTCCTTGAGCAGCGACAACCAGTTATTCGACAGCCCGGGCAGGGCGATGCGCACCAGTTGCGGGAACACCACTTTGCGAAAGGTCGTCGCCTTGCTCAGGCCGAGGGCCGCAGACGCCTCGTATTGACCCTTGGGGACAGTCTTGAACGCAGCGAGCCAGATCTCGCTGGAGAACGCCGCAAAGACGAAGCTGAAGGCGACCATGGCGGCCAGAAAGGTATTGATGGTGACCTGGGTTTCGTAGCCCATGGCCGCGAGTATTTTTTGTGCCGCAATCTGGCAGCCATAGTAAATGATCAGCAGCGTCAGCAACTCGGGCAAGCCACGGAACACCGTGGAAAACAGCGTGGAAAATGATCGCAGCCAAGGCTTTTTCGAACGCGCGGCCAAGGCCAGTCCAAGCCCCAGGGGCAAGCCGATCGGCAAGCAGGCCAGCGCCAGCCCCAGGGTCACCAGCGCCCCGGCCAGCAGCGCTTGCCCCCAGCCGCCGCTGGCAAACGACAACAGCGATAGATGTTCGATCATGCTCGAACCCTCGTGAAAGGACATCGTGGAATGAACACCGGCCAACCTGCGTCCGGCCAGGGCCGGGCTCAGGCAGCGGGTGGACAGTCAGTGCTCGGAGCGGCGACGAATCAGTGGTAGATGTCGAAAGCAAAGTACTTGCTGGAGATCTTCTGATACGTGCCGTCGGCAACAATTTCATCGATGGCTTTGTTGAAGCGTTCGCGCAGCGCGTTGTCTTCCTTGCGCACCGCAATCGAGGCATCCGCCTGGGTGCCATTGACGTCGCCGAGCATTTTGCAGCAGCTCTTGCCGGCCTTGTCGATCCAGTCGGCGAGCGGGAATTTGTCGGCAATCACACCGTCGAGCCGACCCGACGCCAGGTCGCTGTTGGCCTCGTCCAGGGTCGGGTAGAGCTTCACATTGGCGCCGGCTTTGCCATACACGTCTTCGGCATAAATTGACTGGGTAGAAGAGGATTGTGCGCCGACGGTTTTACCTTTGAAGTGGGTCTGCGCGTCGCTGATGTCCGAGTCGTGGGGAACCGCAACCGACAGTGGGGTTTTGTAGTAGTGACGGGTGAAGCTGATTTTCTTGCGACGCTCTTCGGTGTCGATCATCGACGCCACGACCGCGTCATATTTCTTGGCCATCAAGGCCGGAATGATGCCGTCCCAGTCCTGCGCCACAAGGGTGCATTGGGCCTGCATGCGCTCGCACAGGGCGAGGGCAATATCGACGTCGAAGCCATGGAGTTTGTTATCCGAATCGACATAGTTAAACGGCGGGTAAGCGCCTTCAGTGGCGATTTTCAAGACGTCGGCCTGAGCGACACCGACACTGGCGGCGAATACCGCACACACACTTGCAAAGCGAATGAATCGTTTCATCGTTGCCTCTCAATCTGCTGGCCTATTACTCTTGTTTGCTCGCGAGTGACGATGTGTAACCCACGAATTCGTTGTGTAGCGCGGCAGTTGCTTCCAAGCGTTTTTCTACATCGGGCCCGAGTTTCTTGCAGACCTCGTTGACCATCAGGTGCACGAGCGACAACATCGTCGCCGTCGATTCCCAGAAAAGATTGAATTCGGTAGGCAGGCGAAAGACCTCGTCGGCGTGCAGTTCGGCCCAATCGCAAAAGGTGTCGGTGATCAGCGTCACCGGGATGCCAGCCGCGCGGGCCTTGCGGCACAGGGTCAGGGCGTGGCGCGAATAACGGCGCGCCTCGAACACCACCAGCGCGGTGTGTTCCGGGTTGCTCAGCAACACATCGCCGAAATGCCCGGCAGAGCCGTCCACCACCTGCACGCCATCGCGCAGGTACTGCAACAGGTGCACCATCGAGAGGGCGATGCCGCGTTCGGTCTGAAAGCCGGCAACGAAGATTTTTGGGGTGTTTGCCAAGCGTTCGCTGACGGTATTCCAGGCGGGCGTCTGGCTGTGTTCGTAGACGCGTACCAGCGCGGCGACTTCCAGTTCCAGGCTGCGTGAAGGGCCTTGCGGGTTGTGGCTCTGTTGCTGGCGAAATTCTTGCAAGCGGTCGCCCACCAGCCACGGGCCATCGCCGAGGTCATCTTTCAGGTCGTTTTTCAGATCCTTGAAATGGCTGTAACCGAGTGCACGACAAAAGCGCCCCACGCTCGACTCGCTGACCCCGAGTTTCTGGGCGATATCGGCGGCGGTCTGAAAGGGCAGCTCATGCAGGTTGGCGAGCATGTACGTGGCAATCGTCCGACCGGAAGCGGCAGCTGTCGACAGACTGTTTTCAAGACGTTGCTTGATCGGTTGGCTCACGGTACGACTCACTGTATTTTTTTGCTTGCGACAGAAAATGAATGTTTTCTGTCGTCAAGTCAACATTTGACAGTTTGCTGTCATGACTAGATAGTCGAATGCTTGCAACGGCGCTGGCTTTGCCCTACCTCGATCCGGGAGTTTTCAAATGTCTTCACCTGCACATTCTGCTGTAGAGCCTATTGCTTTCAGCGATCTGGTCGTGTTGCTGCGCGCCATTTTCGAGCGTCATGGCACGTCGGCCGAAGTCGCTGCGGTACTGGCCCATAACTGCGCCAGCGCCCAGCGCGACGGCGCTCACAGCCACGGGGTGTTCCGGATTCCCGGCTACGTCTCGACCCTGGCCAGTGGCTGGGTCGATGGCCGGGCGGTGCCGGTGGTGGAAGATGTCGCCTCGGGTTATGTCCGGGTCGATGCGCGCAACGGTTTCGCCCAACCGGCTCTGGCCGCTGCCCGCGAGTTGTTGCTGGAAAAAGCCCGCAGTGCCGGGATTGCCGTGCTGGCGATTCACAACTCCCACCATTTCGCGGCGCTCTGGCCAGACGTTGAACCCTTCGCCGAGGAAGGGCTGGTGGCCTTGAGCGTGGTCAATAGCATGACCTGCGTGGTGCCCCATGGCGCTCGACGCCCCCTGTTTGGCACCAACCCGATTGCCTTCGCGGCGCCTTGTGCGGGAAGCGATCCGATCGTTTTCGACATGGCGACCAGTGCCATGGCCCATGGCGATGTGCAGATCGCTGCGCGTGCCGGTGAGACCTTGCCGCCGGGCATTGGTGTCGATAGCCAGGGGCTGGCGACACAGGACCCCAACGCGATTCTCAATGGCGGCGCATTGTTGCCGTTTGGCGGGCACAAGGGCTCGGCCCTGTCGATGATGGTGGAGTTGCTGGCGGCCGCGCTGACCGGTGGTAACTTCTCTTTTGAGTTCGACTGGAACCAGCACCCCGGGGCGAAAACCCCGTGGACCGGGCAACTAATTATCGTGATCGATCCGCGCAAGTCCGTGGGCGAACGTTTTGCCCAGCGTGCCCAGACCTTGGTGGCGCATATGCATGAAGTCGGCGTGCAACGTATGCCGGGCGAACGTCGTTACCGCGAACGCGAACATTGCGCGCAGCACGGCATGGCAATCGCGGAGCAGGACTTGGCGCAGCTGCGGGCGATGGCTGAAGGCTGAGGCGGTGTACGACCGGCAGGCGTTGCCGCGCCCTGAGCCTCAGTGCCGCGCGGCCTGGGCCTGAAGGCGAAACTCACTGGGGCTGCACTGGGCGTGCTTGCGAAAAAAACGGCTGAAGTAGCCGACATCGGAAAACCCCATGCCGTGGGCAATCTGCTTGACGCTTTGGGGCGAATGGGCCAGTTCGCGTTTGGCTTCGAGGATCAGTCGGGCGTTGATCAAGGTCATGGGGGTCATGCCGAGTTGTTCATGACACAGCCGGCCCAGGGTGACCACGGTGATCCCGAGGAAATTGGCGTAGTCATGCAGCGAAAGGTGTTCGCGAAAGTGCCGGTTCACCCGTTCGCGGAACGCGATCATCTGCTGGCTGCGCCGATCGTGACGGTGCGCATGCAGGTCGTGGGTGTGCTCGCTCAGGCGCAGCATCTGGATCACCAGCGCGAGCAGCAATGACATGCTGCACGCGACATGCTCCCGGCCACGACCGTGATACTCCTCGTACAAGGCCCGATACAGCGGCTCCAGCGGATTGTCGGCCGGTTCCCAATGCGGCAGGGCGACGACGCAGGGTTTCTGGATCTGCGCCAACAGGCCCGGGGAGAGCACTTGGACGATGCTTTCCAGCGGGTGTTGCACGGCAGTGATCACATGCCCTTCGACCCGTCCGTGCCAGGCGAAGCCATGGACGATCTGCTCAGGGATGAACAGCAGGCACGGCGCCTTGACCTCGACCCGCTGGTTGTCCAGCAGCACCTCGCCTTCGCCGCTTTGCAGGTACAGCATCTGCAACAACCCGTCGTGTCGATGGGCGGCGATCTCCCAGTTATAGGCGCCGGAGCGCAGGGAGATCGACTCGACATGCAGGGAGTCGTGCCATATCGGCGCTGCCGCTTCGCCGTACAGGGCATAGCTGGGAATCTTGTTCATTATTTTTATGGTCTACGGGCACGAGTTTTCTACCTTAGCGAAGAATCCGCGCGTTGGGCAATTTGCCGCAGATTTGTCGTAAAAGTCTCGACGGTTGAACGTTTTGTCCATTCTTGCGCGCCGTCCCACGCTTCTATCCTGAGCAGCGCCTGCGGCTTCCCGTGCAGTGGGCGAACTGTCTTGAAATGCGTGTTGGAGATAACAATGAATAATAACGACCTGCAGAAAAGCTGGCTGAACCTCGATTCCAGGGTGTGTGTGCTCACCGGCGCGGCCGGCGGTATTGGCGCCGCGATTGCCGCCGCGCTGGTGCGCCAGAACGCCCATGTGGTGCTGCTTGATCGCGACGAACACAAATGCCGTGAACTGGCCGCCGAGCTGGCGCAAAACAGTGCAGCGGATGTCTCTGTGCTGCACTGCGATATTGCCGATCCCGTCAGCGTGCAACAGGCCGCCGAGCACGTGCAGGCGCTCCATGGGCGCTGCGATGTGCTGATCAACAACGCCAGCGTGCTGCAGGCCGGGGCGCTTGAAGCGCTGACCGTGGACGAATGGAACCGGGTGCTCTCGGTCAACCTGACGGGCTATTTGCTGTGTGCCCAGGCGTTCGGGCGGCTGATGCTGGCCCGGCACAGCGGCAGCATCGTGCACATCGCGTCGATCGCCGCGCATTACCCGCAAACCTTCAGCGGCGCCTACAGCGTCGCCAAGGCCGGGGTCGCCATGCTCTCCCGGCAGATCGCCGCGGAGTGGGGGCCACGCGGCATTCGCAGCAATGCCATTTGCCCGGGCCTGATCCGCACGCCGCTGTCGGCGGCGTTCTACGCCGACCCCAAGGTCGAGCAGCAGCGCAAGGCGATGACCGCCAACCAGCGCATCGGCGAGCCCCAGGACATCGCCGATGCCGTGCTCTTCCTCGCGAGCTCGCGGGCCGGTTATGTCAACGCTGCCGAACTGACCGTCGACGGTGGCCTGGAAAGCATGCTGATGGCGTTGATTCCTCGCCCCGGCTACGAATCCCCCATGGCCAGCCGCCAGGCCTGACCCGCGTCCGGCCGCTGATGGCCGACTCCGAATACCCAAGCCAACCTGTGCCTGTCGTGCTGTCGATGACGGCGAGCGTTCGGTTGGCTTTTACCGAGTGAGACTGACTATGACGACGACAACTACCGAGGCGATCCGTCGGTGCGACGTACTGGTGATCGGCGCCGGTGCCGGTGGCCTGGCGACCGCCATCACCGCGCGCAAGCAGGGGCTGGAAGTCATTGTGATTGAAAAGGATGCGTACTTCGGCGGCACCACCGCGTTCTCGGGAGGGGTGCTGTGGATTCCCGGCAACACGCTGTCCAAGGCCAACGGCATTTCGGACAGTCGGGAGGCCGCGCTGACCTACATGAAGAACGAAACGGGCGATTTGTACGATGCCGAGGCCGTCGATGCGTTTCTCGATAACGCGCCGCAGATGATCGAGTTTTTCCAGCGAGAGACCGAGGTCCGGTTCATTCCGACCCTCTATCCGGATTACCACCCGGACGTGGGCGGTGGCGTCGATATCGGCCGTTCGATCCTCGCCGCGCCTTTCGACATTCGCCGGCTGGGCGCCGACATGGCACGCCTGCGCCCGCCGCTCAAAACCATCACGTTCATTGGGATGATGTTCAATTCGTCGAATGCCGACCTCAAGCATTTCTTCAATGCGACCAAATCCCTGACCTCGTTCCTTTATGTCGCAAAGCGCCTGATGACGCATGCCAAGGAATTGCTGCTTTACCGGCGCGGCATCCAGGTCACCAGCGGCAATGCCTTGGCCGCGCGGCTGGCGAAATCGGCGCTGGACCTGGGGATTCCGATCCTGACGCAAACCAGCGCCCGGCAATTGTTGAAAAGCGCAGACCGGGTGACGGGGGTGATCGCTCAGACCGAAGGCGGCGAGTTGCGGTTTGAAGCCCGCCACGCGGTGGTACTGGCCAGCGGCGGGTTTTCCCATGACCTGCAACGCTTGAAGCAGGCCTATCCCCATGTGCGTCGCGGTGGCGAGCATTTCTCACCGGTGCCGCAGACCAACACCGGGGATGGCGCACGCATGGCCGAGGCGTTGGGCGGCAGCGTCGATATCCGGCTCAAGGCGCCCGCTGCCTGGATGCCCGTCTCGAAAGTGCCGATGGGGCACGGCACGTTCACGGCCTTTCCGCATTTGCTCGATCGCTACAAGCCCGGCGTGATCGGTGTGACCCGCAATGGCCAACGGTTCACCAACGAGTCCAACTCCTACCACGACGTCGGCGCGGCGATGATCGAAGCCTGTGCCGATCAGAGCGAAACCGCCATGTGGTTGATCTGCGACCGCCGGACCATGGCCAAGTACGGCCTGGGGTACGCCAAGCCGGCGCCGATGCCCCTCGGGCCATTGCTGCGCAATGGCTACCTGCACAGCGGCCGCACCCTGGCTGAATTGGCGCAGAGCGCCGGGCTCGACGCGGCCGGGCTGGAACAGACCGTGCGCGACTACAACCGCACGGCGGGGCAGGGCGTGGATCGGCAGTTCGGCCGCGGCACCACTGCCTTCAACCGCTACCTTGCCGACCCGCAGAACCTGCCGAACCCGTGCGTGGCGCCGATTGGCGACGGCCCTTACTACGCCCTCAAAGTCATCATGGGCGATCTCGGCACCTTTGACGGCATCAAAACCAGCGTCTGCGGTGAAGTGCTCGACCTTCAGGGCCAGGCGATCGATGGGCTGTACGCGGTGGGCAACGACCGCGCGAGCATCATGGGCGGCAACTATCCCGCCGCCGGTATCACGCTCGGGCCGATCATGACTTTCGGCTACCTCACGGGCCTGCACCTGGCTCGGGTGGCCGCCGCAAAGACACCGGGCAAGCCTCGGCAGGAGGTGGCCTGATGAATCACAAACCGGTCATCGACCACCGTATCTACACCATTCGCCCACGGGGCATGCCCGAGTTCATCGAGGTCTTCGATCGCCTGGCGATGCCGGTTTTGCTCGAGCATCTGGGCGCGCCGCTGGGGTTCTATACCAGCAGCATCGGCCCTTTGAACCAGGTCGTGCACCTGTGGGGCTACGACAGTCTCGATGACTTCGAACGACGCAGTCAGGCGCGGGATAGCGATCCCCGCTTCCCGGTCTACCTGCAGGCTTCGGCGCATCTGATCGTTGCCCAGGAAACCCGGATTATCCGTCCGGTGCGGTTCCACAGCCTCGGCCGCGTTTGAGCTGCCGGTTGCCGTTTCACCCCAATAAAAAAGCGGGCGCAGTGGTTGAGCGCCCCCACAACACAGAGGTGACTTTTATGCTGACCACTCAACCCATCGACATTCACGCGCTGATCAACAGTCGCCCCATTGGCGGCTTTCAGAAGTGGGTGGTGTTTCTCGGTTTCCTGATCATCGGCCTGGATGGCTTCGATGTGGCAATCATGGGCTTTATCGCACCACAATTGAAAATGGACTGGGGCTTGAGCCATCAGCAGTTGGGCCCGGTGCTGAGTGCGGCGCTGATTGGCCTGGCGGTTGGCGCATTGGTCGCCGGGCCGCTGGCCGACCGTTACGGGCGCAAGATCGTGCTGGTGAGCAGTGTGTCCATGTTTGGCTTGTGGACGCTGGCGACGGCGTTTTCCCCGGACATCAGCACCATGGTGATCCTGCGTTTCCTCACCGGATTGGGGCTCGGCGCCGCCATGCCGAATGCCAGTACCCTGGTGTCGGAGTACGCGCCGCAGCGCAGCCGTTCGTTCCTGATTACGGTGGCGTTTTGCGGGTTCTCCCTGGGCGCCGCCGGAGGCGGGTTTCTGTCAGCCTGGATGATCCCGGCCTTCGGCTGGAAAAGCATGCTGGTGCTGGGCGGCGTCTTGCCCCTGCTGGTGGCGCCGTTGCTGTATTTCAAACTGCCCGAGTCGGTGACCTTCCTGGTCGCCAAGCGGGCGCCGAACGCACGTATCCGCGCCATTGTGGAAAAACTCGCGCCGGGCGTCAGTCACGCGAAATCGACCTTCTGCCTGCCGGCTCATCCGCTGCTGCGCGCTTCGGCGATGCGCATCGTATTGTCCCCGTCCTATCGCGTCGGCACGTTGATGCTGTGGAGCGGTTATGTGCTGGCGTTGTTTCTGGTCTACCTGTTCAGCGGCTGGTTACCGACCCTGGTGAAAGAGGGGGGCGGTTACAGCGTGGCGGACGCGGCCATTGTGACCGCGATGTTCCAGATCGGCGGACCCGCCGGCGCGCTGTGTGTCGGTTGGGTCATGGATCGCTGGAACAAATACCGGGTGTTGATGGCGGTGTTCGTGTTGAGCGGTGGGGTGATTTATGCGATCGGCCAGGCCACGGGGCACTTCCTCCTGCTGTGCCTGATCGCGTGGCTGGTCGGGTTTGGCCTCAATGGCGCCAGCGTCGGCATGAATGCGCTGGCCGCCACGTTCTATCCCACCCAGGCGCGAGCCACTGGCGCCAGTTGGATGAGCGGCATCGGTCGTTTGGGCGCGATCCTCAGCGCCTTTGCCGGCGCGCAGATGCTGAGTTGGGGCTGGACCTTCGCGCAAGTGTTTGCAGCACTGGTGGTGCCTTGCGGTCTGGCAGCCCTTGCGATCTATGGGTTGGGGCGTAGCGCCGGCGCGCTGTCGAGCGATCGACAGGGCGTGTCTGCGCCACCGAGCCGGACCCATTCCTAGACCTTGAAACGCTCCACGAGCTTTTCCAGCTCATGCCCCAGCCGCGCCAGTTCGTTACTCGACGCGGCGGTTTCCTCGCAGGTGTTTGCCGTCTGGTCGGAGATGTCGCGAACGTTGATCACGCTGCGATTGATCTCCTCGGTGACGGCGCTTTGCTGTTCCGCCGCCGTGGCAATTTGCTGATTCATCGCCTGAATGATCGAGACCTTGCTGGTGATGTTCTCCAGCGCGCTGACGGCGCGGTGGGTGTGTTCCACGCTGCTTTCGCTCAGCAACAGGCTGCTTTCCATGCCGGTGGCCACGGCTTGGGTGCCGCTTTGTACGCCGGCGACCAGGATTTCAATTTCTTCGGTGGAGCGCTGGGTACGCAGGGCGAGGTTGCGCACCTCGTCAGCCACGACCGCAAAACCGCGACCGGCCTCTCCGGCGCGGGCGGCTTCAATCGCAGCGTTCAGCGCCAACAGGTTGGTTTGCTGGGCGACGGCCTTGATCACATCCAGTACGCCGCCGATTTTATCGCTTTGTTCCTGGAGGTGGCGCACGGCGTCTGCCGACTGGTTGAGTTCTGCCGCCAGGCGCTGGATCTGCGCGATGGCTTCCCCGACGATCTGCTCGCCCTCGCAGGCTTGCTGATCTGCGGCGGACGCAGCGGCGGAGGCCTCCTCGGCGTTGCGGGCGACGTTGTGGACGGTGGCGGTCATCTCGTTCATTGAGGTGGCGACATGATCCGTTTCGGCTTTCTGGTTGCTGATGCCGGAGTTCGTTTGCTCGGTGACCGCAGACAGCTGTTCGGCAGCGCTGGCAACCTGGATGACGCCGGATCGAATGCCGTCGATCAGCTCATGAAGGTTGAGCATCATCTGTTGGAGGCCTGACTGCAGTTGGCCCAGTTCATCACGCCGGGTCACCGCCACAGGCTCGGTCAAATCGCCCCGGGCAATGCGGTTCACCGCCTGGAGCGTGTGCTGCAGTGGATTGACGATTTGCCGTGTGATGACCCATGCGGCGAGTGCGCCCAGCAGCAGGGCCAGGGTCGCGACGAGTCCGAGTGAGGTCTTGGCGGACGCGGCATCGGAATCGCGTTTGGTATTTTGCGATTCAATCAGTTTTTGCGTGGTGTCGAGCAGCACGTCACCCAACTGTCCCATCCGTTTAAACAGGGATGCTTGGTCAACGTTGGGCGTGGACAGGTCGTGCAGCAGTTGGCCGTACTCTTTGGCCGCATTTCCCTGCTGTTGAATCAGGTCTTGATCCCGTGGGTCGATGAATGTTTCGCTGATGCTGTCCAGGTGGGCTGCTAGGCGGTCCAGGGTTTGCCGCAGCGGTTGATAGGCATCCGGTTGACTGTTCGTACCGATGCGTAAACGAATGATGCGCAAGTCTTTGGTGTAATCGCTGATCTGAGCAATTTCCTCAACCTTAAGCCCGCGATCGGTCAATGTCACAACGGCGTACCAGCCGGTGGCGGCCAGCAGCAATGCAAGCCCCAGTACCAGGCCGAATCCCAAACTTAATTTAGCACTGACTCGGATATTGCTGATCCAGCCGAACATATGGACTCCAGGTTGTAACGCAGGTTGAGTGATCCTTGATTCCCTGAATGTCGACCATCCATCCCAATGCTTTAGTTTTAGTCTGACGGTCGCGCTGTTCCAAAGGACAATTCGCGCCGTGTCTAAAAAATGTTGGAATGTGCGAGACATTGTGGGGCGGTGGGGCTGAAAGGTTACAGCCCACGTCTGCCGGGCGTTGGAGAAGAGGCTGGCTCTTCAACTAAGGGGGTGTTTGCGAGCGTAACAGTGTGGCCTTGTACTTTAGTCGAATATTCAGAGAGTCCGGGTTATGGCCGGCCCGTATTCAGGGCTCCAACGCTCGAAAAAAGTGCAGGGTCGTAATTAGGGATTTAGATCTTGATCGCTTTTTTTAGATAGGAAAACAGCTGGTCCTGGCAAGCCCTGTATTGGTTTTCAAGGCTCTCCACCTCAAACATGCGAGCCAGCCATACCTCATCACAGGCCGCCTCTAAATGATTGACAGTTGTCATCCAGAGCGTTTGGGCGTTCGCCGTCGCTCGGAGTAATTGCAACAGTTCCTCATTTATCTGAAGGGTGTTGGGTGAGGCGTGTATGGGCGACATTAAAAGTACCGAGAGTCGATTTTAATCGTGGTTGGTTTTTCTATCATGCACTATAAAGCCCTGCTTGTGAGGGGCAGTATTCGACTAATGGCTAACGCGGTGGCACAGTAAATTTGGATTTTTTTGGTGCGGATATTCACCCGACTTATAATGTTGCGCGCGCAGCTACAGTGGTTTGTCGCATTAAGCAGATGATTCGATTCAGCTGATAAGTTGAGTCTGCCTTTAACCGTTATTCAATAAAATACTGCGGCGGTAGTTGCGTCTTAGATGCAAAAACACGACGGCTTGCCAGTGTTCTTTCAGCAGGATGGCCACCGCCGGGCCGGGGCAAATCCTGGCGATGCCCCAACCGATGCCAAATAACAGGCTGCCGCCAACCAGGCGTCGGTCCAGTTCACGCTTGCCGGGGAACTGCATGGGGCTTGTCCAGTCATGGGTGACAGGCGTGGCTCAGGCACGCCTGGTAGTCGCTAGTCTAGGCTCATGCTCCAATCGCTTTGACCAGGAGGGCCACCGCGACCAGCATCGACACGGCGGCAAACCCGCGTTGCAAGTGCGGGCCTGCCAGCCGCGCTGCGATCAGGCGCCCGCAGGCCATTCCAAACAATGCACCTATGGAGAACGGCAGGGCAATCGCCCACTGCAGATGCCCGGCCGCAGAGCTGGCGGCAACGCCGGACATCGACACCAGTGCAATCACCGCCAGGGACGTTGCCAGCACCGACTGCGCGGTCAAATTGGTGTATCGCTGCAGCGCCGGCACCATCACAAAGCCGCCGCCCACGCCGAGCAAGCCCGAAAGCCCGCCCGCAACCACGCCCGACACCGTGAGCGCCCAGGCGCACGGCGCCGTCCAGTTCAGCTTGCCGCGTTGGGCGTCCAATACGCAGGGCGGCGGCTTGGTCGCGACGGCGGCCTTTGACGCCGGGGACGGTGGCAACGACCGTTTGAATACCCGGAACGCCACATACATCAGCACGCAGGCAAATATGATCGTCAACGGACGATTCGGCGTGCGCTGCGCCAGCCAAAGGCCCAGGGGCGAACAGATGATCCCCGCGAAGGCAATCAACAGCGCTGCCTTGTAGCGGACGGTGCCGTTTTTCAGGCCCATCACCGCGCCCAGGGTCGCGGCCAGGCCGACGGCCAGCAGGCCAATGGGCCCGGCCTCGGCCATGCTCAAGCCCGCCCCAAACACCAGCAACGGCACCGCGAGTATTCCACCGCCGGCGCCGGTCAGCGCCAGAATCACGCCCACTGTCAGCCCGAGCAGTAAGACCATGATCATTTCAGTCTCCTTGCGTTCAGCCCTGATTTCATCGGTCGGTCAACTCGGGTTTCGCCAGCCATTCGCGGCCCTTGAGCATGCCCTTCCAATACAGCGGTGGAAGAATCCGCTCTTTGAGCAGCCAGGCCAGCCGGGAGGGGCGGGTGCCGTCGATCAGCCATGACGGGAAGCTGGGGGCGACCTTGCCGCCATAAGTGAACTCCGCCAGGACGATCTTGCCGCGTTCCACCGTCAGCGGGCAGGAGCCATAACCGTCGTATTGGGCGCAACCGTTCGCCTTACCCATGGCCGCCAACACGTTATGGGCCACCACCGGCGCCTGCTTGCGGGCGGCGGCAGCGGTCTTGGCGTTGCTCGAATTGGCCGCGTCGCCCAGCGCATGAATGTTTGCCCAGGTTTTATGCCGTAGCGTGGCGGGGTCGACATCAATCCAGCCGGCCGCGTCAGCCAGCGGGCTGACCCGAATGAAATCCGGCGCGACCTGCGGTGGCACCACATGCAGCAAATCAAACTCGCGGGTCACCACACGGGGGCTGCCATCCGGATTCACGCCGCTGAACGTGGCCGTCCGTGCCGGGCCATCGACGTGGGTGAGGGTGTTGCCGAAATTCAGGTCGATACCGTAAGCAGTGACGTATTCCATCAGCGCCGGCACATAGTCGGGAACCCCGAACAGCACCGCACCGGCGCTGTAGAACTCGATCTCGACGGCATCCAGTACGCCGCTGCGTTTCCAATGATCGGCCGATAGGTACATGGCTTTTTGCGGCGCCCCGGCACATTTGATCGGCATCGGCGGCTGCGTGAAAATCGCCCGGCCACCCCGCAGTTGCTGCACCCTTTCCCAGGTATAAGGCGCCAGGTGATACAGGTAATTGGAGGTCACGCCATTGCGGCCCAGGGTCTCCGACAACCCCTCGATGGCATGCCAATCGAGCTTCAGGCCGGGGCACACGATCAGTTGCTCGTATTTGACGACCCGGCAGCCATCCAGAATGACCGCATTTCGCTCGGGCTCGAAAGCCGCCACCGCCGCCTTGATCCAATGCACGCCGCGGGGCAGGGTGGTGCCCATCGTGTGAGCCGTTTGGCGCGCGTCGAACACCCCGCCACCCACCAAGGTCCAGCCGGGTTGGTAGTAATGCACATCGGCCGGGTCGATGATCGCAATGTCGAGCCCCGGCACGCGGGCCAGCAGGCTGGAGGCGGTGGCGATACCCGCCGCGCCAGCGCCGATGATGACCACGGTGTGCTGCGCCTCAGCCACTTCGACCGGCGTGCGACCCTGGTTCGCAATCCGCCGAATCACGCCTTTCATGTCGAAGCCGGCTTTTTTGGCGCTCTCGACGATGTGCGGCAGGTCGTGTTGACCCGCTTGTGACAGCGCCCACATCGTTGTCGAGCGCATACCGGACCGGCAATAGGCCAACACCGGCTTGGGCAGCGTTTCCAACAGCTTGCCGAAGGCCGCCCCTTGCTCGTCGGTGACTTTGCCCGATTCGGCGGGAAGGTAGTGCGCCTCGATGCCGACTGCGTCGGCGGCGCGTTTGATTTCGGCAAACAACGGTTGGTCGCTGCCTTCGCCATCGGGGCGGTTACAAATGATGGCACGAAAGCCGGCGGCTTTCAGTTCAGCCAATTGGCTGGGGAGAATCTGTTCTGATACCGATAAAGCAGGTGCAAGGCGGCGGATATCCATAAGTGTCTCCGTTATGGGTATTTTTTCTTATATGTTTTTTTGGGGGGGATGAGTGTCAGGCGACGTTGAGCGGGATTTTCAGATAGCGGGTCCCGTTCGATTCAGGCTCGGGCAAATGCCCGGCTCGCATGTTGACCTGGACCGAGGGCAGGATCAGTGTCGGCATGTCCATCGAGGCATCCCGCTTGGTACGCATCGCCACGAACTCCTCCTCACTGATGCCATTGCGCACATGCACGTTGTGCTCGCGTTGTTCGGCAACGGTGCTGACGAATTGCACCTCGCGGCCGCCTGGCTGGTAGTCGTGGCACATATACAGCAACGTATCTGCGGGCAGGCTCAACACCTTGTTGATTGACTGGAACAGCGTGCGCGCATTACCGCCGGGGAAGTCGCAGCGGGCGGTGCCGTAGTCGGGCATGAACAGCGTATCGCCGACGAAGGCCGCCGTTTCGTTGCCCTTGCTGATCAGGTAAGTCATGCAGGCTGGCGTATGGCCGGGTGTATGCAGCGCGGTGCAGTGCAGCGTGCCGATGCTGAACGATTCGTCGTTGACGAACAGGTGATCGAACTGGCTGCCGTCGCGGGGCATCTCGCTACCGGTATTGAACAGCGTGCCGAAGACCTTTTGCACGGTCGAGATCTGGCTGCCGATGCCTATTTTTCCGCCGAGCTTTTCTTTCAGGTAGGGCGCGGCGGTCAGGTGGTCGGCGTGGACGTGGGTCTCGAGAATCCACTCGACCTTTGCGTTCAGCTCGTTCACCCGTGCTATCAGACGGTCGGCGGAGGTGGTGGCGGTGTAGCCTGATTTAGGATCGTAATCCAATACGCTGTCGATGAGCGCGCAGTGGCGGGTGGCCTCATCGAGTACCAGATAGCTGACGGTGTGGGTAGCAGGGTCGAAGAAGCCTTCGACGTGAAGTTTGACGCGCATGAACTGTCTCCTTAGGGGGGGCTTTTTTTTCGAGCCGCTTAGACTAAGGATTGACGCTGCAATAAGTTTGCCAGGCCAGGGTTTTAGCCAAATAGCCTAATATCCAATTGATTTTATTGGGCTTTGTGTTTGTCTATGGGCTTGTTCAGGCCGGCGTCTGGCGGATTAATCTGCCATTGGCAGTGCCTTGACAGAGGTGGCAGTGCCACAACAGGATGGAAGAATGGATACCAGGAGCCGTGATGAAGACTTTTCTGCCTACCCCACCCGACGCCGTCCCACGCCCGGATCAAGTGCAGTCGCTTGTTTCGTTTCTGGAACACGAGCCCAATCCAATGATCGTGCTCGATCCGGACTACAACATCCTGGCGGCCAACACGGCCTATCAGCGCCAGTTCGGTAGCGCTGACAAACCGTTTATCGGCCATAAGTGTTATCAGATCTCACACCATTACGACGTCCCCTGTGACCAGGCGGGTGAGAATTGCCCGATGAAAAAGGCCCAGGAAATGCGTGGGCCGGATCGTGTCTTGCACATCCACCACACACCGCGGGGGCCTGAGCACGTCGATGTCGAATTACGCCCGATCCTCGACGAGCACGGTGCGATCACCGCTTATGTGGAGCGCCTGACGCTGGTGCGCAGCGCATCGGCGCGCCCGAGCAACGATGGCTTGGTAGGCTGTTCACCGGCCTTCAACCTCGCCCTGTCGGAACTGCAGCGGGTGGCGCCCTCCATGTTGCCGGTGCTGCTCCTGGGCGAGTCGGGCACGGGCAAAGAGCTGTTCGCGCGCGCCGTCCATGAAACCAGCGAGCGGGCCAGCGGGCCGTTTGTCGTGGTGGATTGCTCTGGCTTGACCGAAACACTCTTTGAGAGCGAGCTGTTCGGCCATGAAAAAGGTGCCTTCACCGGCGCCGTCACGCGCAAGCCCGGCTTGGTTGAAACGGCCCAGGGCGGCACGTTGTTTCTAGATGAGATTGGCGATGTGCCGTTGTCCATGCAGGTCAAACTGTTGCGCCTGATCGAATCGGGCACCTATCGCCGGGTCGGCAGTGTCGAGACCTTCCACGCCAATTTCAGATTGATTGCCGCCACCCACAAACCGCTGGAAAAAATGATGGAAAAGGGCGAGTTCAGGCAGGACCTGTACTACCGCATCAGCGCTTTTCCCATTCACTTGCCCCCTTTGCGCAACCGGGTAGAAGACATCGGCTTGCTGGTGAATTCATTTCTACAACGTCGCGGTGCCGGCAAGCGTCGGCTGACCATCGACGCCGAAGCCCTGGCAAGGCTTCAGCAGTATCCGTGGCCTGGCAATATCCGTGAGTTACGCAATGCCCTGGAAAGAGCGAGTCTGTTCGCTGACGATGGCGTCATCCGCGCCATCCATTTACCCCAGGCGTCCGTGGCGCTGCCGCTTCAGGCTGATGCTGATGCTTCGACGACGTTCGATGACAGCACGCTGGCGCAGGCACTGGCGACATTCAAAGGCACCCGCAGCGAGCTGGCCAAGCACCTGGGGATCAGCGACCGCACCTTGTACCGACGCCTGAAAGAACAGGGCCTGGCCTAGTCATCTACGACTGCCAATGACTGCCATGCTGGCAGATTGGCAGCGGATTGATCTGCGGCGGTGCGTCAAACTCGCCGCTAAAAATCTATAACTTACTGTTTTTAAACGATAAAAATAGAAATTCTGCCTTTGGCATGTCCTGTGCTTACTGCATAGGCATGACCATTTCCGACAAACGCCTACTACGCCATCTGATTACAGCGGTGCTGATCAAGCTCCTGCTGTTGAGCGTGCTGTGGTGGCTGTTCATCCGGGATTCGCACGTCAGTGTCGACCCGAACATTGTCGGCAACCGTTTCGGTGTACCCACCTCGACTCAAGGGGCAAGCAAGTGATATCAGAACAACTGGTGGATTTGTCACGGCTGCAGTTCGCAGCTACTGCGCTTTACCACTTTCTATTCGTACCGCTGACGGTTGGCATGGTGTGGCTGCTCGTCATCATGGAAAGCGTCTATGTGATGACCGGGAATGTCATCTGGAAGGACATGACGCGCTTCTGGGGCAAGTTATTCGGCATTAACTTCGCCCTGGGGGTGACAACCGGTATCACCCTGGAATTCCAGTTCGGCACCAACTGGGCGTACTACTCGCACTACGTGGGCGACATCTTCGGTGCGCCGCTGGCCATCGAGGGCTTGATGGCGTTCTTCCTCGAATCGACCATGATCGGTCTGTTCTTCTTTGGCTGGGATCGCCTGAAGAAAGAACACCACTTGCTGGTCACGCTGCTGATGGCCGTCGGTACCAACCTGTCGGCGCTGTGGATTCTGATCGCCAATGGCTGGATGCAGAACCCGGTGGGCTCGGAATTCAGCTACATCACCATGCGCATGGAGATGGTCGATTTCTGGGCGGTGGTGTTCAACCCGGTCGCCCAGGCCAAGTTTGTGCACACGGTGTCGGCCGGTTATGTCACCGGTTCGATGTTCGTGTTGTCGATTTCCAGCTGGTACTTGCTCAAGAACCGTGATGTCGAGTTCGCCAAACGCAGCTTCCGGGTGGCGGCGGCGTTCGGTCTGGCCTCGGTGCTGAGCGTGATCGTGCTGGGGGATGAATCGGGTTACACCGTGGGTGAGGCGCAGCAAACCAAGCTGGCGGCCATGGAAGCCATGTGGGAAACCAAACCCGCACCCGCAGGCCTGACCTTGCTGGCCAGCATCAACGAAGCCGAGTCCAGGAATAACTGGGAAGTCGATGTGCCCTGGGTGATGGGCTTGATCGGCACACGCTCGATCAGCAAGCAGATTCCTGGCATTCACGACATCAAAGCGAAGAACCGCGCGCGCATCCTGCGTGGCATTACCGCCGTCAACGCGCTTGAAGCCCTGCGGGCCGATCGCACCGATAAGGCGGCGTTCGATACCTTCGAAGAGTACAAAGCGGACCTCGGCTTTGGCCTGCTGCTGAAAAAGTACGTTGAAGATGTGAACCAGGCCACGCCGGAGATCATCGACAAGGCGATGAACGACACCGTACCGCACGTGACCCCGATGTTCTGGGCGTTCCGCGTCATGGTCGCGCTGGGTTTCGCCATGCTCCTGCTGTTCGGGCTGGCCTTCTGGAGCACCTTGCAGTCGGTCTGCACACGCCGCCGCTGGTTGCTGCGTTGGGCCCTGTGCATGCTGCCTGCGCCTTGGCTGGCCTGTGAGCTGGGCTGGTTCGTCGCTGAATATGGTCGTCAACCCTGGACCATCTACGGCGTGCTGCCCACTCACATGAGTGTCTCCACCCTTAGCGTCAATAACCTCTATGGCTCGCTGGCAGGCTTCGTCGCTTTCTACACCGTGCTGCTGGTGGTTGAAATGTTCCTGATGGTCAAGTTCGCCCGCCAAGGGCCGGGCAGCCTCGGAACCGGTCGTTATGCTTACGATGCCAACATGAAGGAACTCCATCATGCTTGATTACTTCACCCTGAAAATTATCTGGTGGGCACTGGTCGGCGTACTGCTGATCGGCTTCGCCATCATGGACGGCCACGACATGGGGGTCGGCACCTTGCTGCCCTTCGTCGGCCGCTCGGACGTGGAACGCCGCGTCGCAATCAACACCATAGGGCCGCACTGGGACGGCAACCAGGTGTGGTTTATCACCGCGGGCGGCGCACTGTTCGCCGCGTGGCCGGTGGTGTATGCCACCGCGTTCAGCGGGTTTTACTGGGCGATGATTCTGGTCCTGTGGGCGCTGTTCTTCCGCCCGGTGGGGTTTGACTATCGCAGCAAGATTCACAACGCCAAATGGCGCAGCACCTGGGACTGGGGGCTGTTTGTCGGCGGGGCCGTGCCGCCGCTGGTGTTCGGCATCGCGTTCGGCAACCTGTTGCAAGGCGTACCGTTCCACTTCAATAACATGTTGGTTTCGACGTACACCGGGAGTTTCTGGCAACTGCTGAACCCCTTCGCGCTGCTGACCGGTGTGGTGAGCAGTGCAATGATCACCCTGCAAGGCGGTACCTATCTGGCGCACCGCACTGAAGGCGTGATCCAGGCCCGTGCGATCAAGGGCGGGGTTGGCGCGGCGCTGGTGCTGCTGTGCACATTCGTCATTGCCGGCGTGTGGTTGCAATGGATCGACGGCTATCGCATTACCTCGGTGGTGGATACCGCCGGGCTGCCGGATATTCTCAACAAAACCGTGGTACGCGAAGCCGGCGCCTGGATGGCCAACTATGGTCATTATCCTGTGTTGTGGCTGCTGCCTGCGCTGGGCCTGGCGGGCGCCGCCGGTGCCGCATTGTTGATGCTGATGCGCCGCACGCTGGCCGCGTTTGTCGCCTCGTCGCTCGCGGTGGTCGGTGTGATCAGCACCGCCGGTGTGTCCATGTTCCCGTTCGTCATGCCGTCGTCAACCGTGGCTGCGGCGAGCCTGACCGTGTGGGACAGCGTGGCCAGTCATCTGAGCCTGGCGATCATGTTCTGGGCCACGTTGATCTTCATGCCGTTGATCGTGATCTACACCTCGTGGGCCTATCGCGTCATGCGCGGCAAGGTCACCGTGGCGCATATCAACGCCAACGAACATTCGGCCTACTAACGCCATCAGAGGAGTAAAGACTATGTGGTATTTCGCCTGGATGCTGGGAGTCGGTTTTGCGCTGCTGCTGGCGATATTGAATGCGATGTGGGGCGAGACCGAAGCCGGTCGCGCCCTGAGCGACCGTGAGGAGCCGCGGCCATGATGCCGCGTGTCGCCGACGCCCCGGCACCCTCACGCCTTCACCCGCTGAGCCTGTTTATTGCGATTGCGATCATGCTCGTGTGTACGCTCTATCCGCCGCTGATGGCGTCCCCGGACGGGAAAGCCGATCACGGGCTGGCAACGGCCTTGTTCGTGGCGATGAGTGTGGCGTTTGTGCGCGGTGTCGGGTTCGTGCCGCGCGCGCGGGTGTGGCGCTGGCTGTTCTCGGGCTGGACCTGCTTTGGCGCGCTGGCACTGGCTGGCTGGTTGAAGTTCCTGCACTGAGAGCGGACGATCCCGGCGCCACGCTGGCGGCTCTGCGGGGCGGCGGGATCGTCAATCCATACTCGGCTTACGCACGAATGACCCTCGCCGGAATTCTTGAACCGTCAGATTCGGTGTGAGTTTTCCGAGGGGAAGTGGCTGCAGATGAATGTCCTGTCTTGGGTTTTTCTCGGTTTAGGCGCGGAGCTAAGCGCCTTAGCGCGCTGAAACAATCAGAACGTCTGCCCCATGGAAAACTGGAATATTTGCTTTTCCGCGTTATCGGGTGTGCGAATCGGATAAGCCAGGTTGAAACTCAGCGGCCCCAGCGGGCTGTACCACGTCACACCCACCCCTACCGAACTGGCCATCTGGCTCAGGTCCACACCGTCGCAACCTAGGGTGGTGCTCAGGTAGCACTTGTCCGAATACACCGTGCCCATATCCCAGAACACCGAGGTGCGCACGGATTTGTTGTCCTTGATGAACGGCACGGGGAACAAGTACTCCGCGCCACCGGTAATCAGGATATTGCCGCCCAGCGCGTCCGTGTCCCGGTCCGAATAGTACGCCTGACCCTCACTGGCATAAGCCCCGGTCGCCGGCGTGCTGCGTGGACCGAGGGTACCGCTTTTAAACCCGCGCACCGAGCCTTCGCCGCCCGCCGTATAGCTTTCATAGAAGGGCAACCCGTCCGTGGAACCATAGCCGTTGCCGTAACCGAGCTTGGTGTGCAAGCGCAGGGCCGTGGCATTGCTGATCGGCAGGAAGGTTTGCCCCGTGTAGTCGATTTTGTAGAAGCTCAGGTCACTGCCGGGTACCGTCACCATCAGGTTGAGGTTTTGCGAATGCCCGCGCGTCGCCAGTACGCCTTTGTTCAGGGTCGATTCCGACCAGCCTGCGCTGGCCTTGAAGTTGGTGAACTGCTTGCCTTCGCGCTCGATGAAGTCGTAGATCTCGTCGGCGCTGTAGGTGCCCGGCTCGATGTTGTCGTGTTGTGCCGTCAGGCCGAAAGTCAGACGGGAGGTCTCATTGATCGGGTAACCGAGGCTGGCGCCGAGGCCAAAACTGTTGATGGCGTAATAAGACACCCCGTCATCGTAGTACTTGTTGTAGTCGGTCTTACTGTAGAACGCGTTGTAACCCAGGCTGACCCCATCGGTGGTGAAGTAGGGGTCGGTGAAACCGATGTTGTACTTGCTCTGGTAGGACGAACGGGTCAGCCCCAGGCTGGCGTAATTACCTGTGCCGAGAAAGTTGTTCTGGGTAATCGACCCGCCGAGGATCAGGCCCGAGCTCTGGGCGAAGCCGACGCTGGCCGTGATCGAGCCGGAGGCTTGTTCCTCCACGGCGTAGTTCACATCCAACTGGTCATCCAGCCCGGCCACGGCTGGCGTCTCGACGTTCACCTCCTTGAAGAACCCCAGGCGCTCCAGGCGCACCTTGGATTGGTCGATCAGGTAGGTCGACGCCCAGCCGCCTTCCATCTGGCGCATTTCGCGACGCAGCACCTTGTCGTCGGTCTTGGTATTGCCCCGGAAGTTGATGCGATTGACGTAAGCCCGCTTGCCGGGGTCGACGCTGAAGATGATGTCCACCGTGTGGTCTTCTTCATGTACCTGAGGCGTACCGTTGACGTTGGCGAACGTATAGCCTTCGTTGCCCAGTCGGCGGGTGATCAGTTCCGAGGTGGTCGTCATCAACTTGTGTGAAAACACCTGGCCCTTTTGCACCAGTAATAATGACTGGACCTGGTCTTGCGGGACTTTCAGCTCACCACTCAACTTGACCTCGCGCACCGTGTATTTCTGGCCTTCCTGGATGTTCACGGTGATGTAGACGTGCTTCTTGTCCGGGGTCATGGAGACCTGGGTCGAGGTGATATCCATGTTGATGTAGCCACGGTCCAGGTAATAGGAGCGCAGCCGTTCGAGGTCGCCGGAGAGTTTCTCCCGCGCGTATTTATCGTCGTTCTTGAAAAATGACAGCCAGTTACTGGTCTTGAGCGTAAATTGGTCGCCCAACGTGTCGTCGGGGAACACCGTATTGCCCACCACGTTGATGTGCTGGATCGACGCCACTTGGCCTTCATCGATCTTGATTTTCAGGCCGACCCGATTGCGCGGCTGAGCCACGACCTCGGTGTCGACCGACGCCGAGTAACGGCCCTGGGCGACGTACTGGCGCTGCAACTCGTTGCGCACGCCTTCCAGGGTGGCCCGCTGGAATATCTCGCCTTCGGCAAGGCCCGATTGCTTCATGCCTTTCATCAAGTCTTCGGTGGAGATCGCCTTGTTGCCCTCGAACTCGATACTGGCAACCGAAGGGCGCTCGACTACATTGATAATCAGCACGTCGCCTTCGCGACTCAACTGGATGTCCTGGAAGAACCCGGTCTTGAACAACGCGCGAGTGGAATCCACCAAACGCCGGTCATCCGCTTCGTCGCCGACGTTCAGCGGCAATGCGCCGAATACGCTGCCCGCCGAGACCCGTTGCAGGCCATTGATTCGAATATCGGAGATTTTGAAGCCTTGGGCGAGTGCCAGTGAGGTGTTGAGCAGCAGCGCAACCGAGCAGAGCAGGCGCGAAAAATTCATCAAGATCTTTTCCAGAATACATCGACAAGCAGCGCCGGCTCGCTTGGATAAATCGCCACGCGGCCAGACTGGTGAACCCCCAGCATAAGAGCGCATCGCGTTTGGTGCGGTTAACTGAATGTCAAGTTAGGTAAAGGTTGGCCCGAATCCCTGCTGCAAGGCTGATAATGCGCCCCCACTCCACTGACGAGCCCGCAATGATCTCCGTACTGCTAGTCGACGACGATCAGGAATTGACTGAAATGCTGAGCCAGTACCTGGCGTGTGAAGGCTTCGAGGTCACGGCCGTGCATACCGGTGAGGAGGGTGAGGTCGAGGCGCTGTCGGGGCGCCATAGCATTGTGGTGCTGGACGTCATGCTGCCCCAGCGCTCGGGTATCGAGGTACTCCGGCGTATCCGTGCCGTCAGCCAAGTACCGGTGGTATTGCTCACCGCCCGTGGCGACAACATCGATCGCATCACCGGCCTGGAACTCGGCGCCGACGATTATGTGCCCAAGCCCAGTTCCCCGGGTGAATTGGTGGCACGCCTGCGCGCCATCATGCGCAGGGTGCAGGCGGTGGGCCAGCCGACCACCGAGGTGATCAAGACCGGCTCGCTGGTGTTGTGGCCAGGCAAGCGCCAGGCTCTGTGGAACGGTGCCGAGCTGGGTGTGACCAGCACCGAGTTCAGCCTGCTCGAAGAACTGGCCCGCAGCGCCGGCCAAGTGGTGAGCAAAAGGGACCTGTCGCTCAACGCCCTGGGCTGTCCGCTGACCCGCTATGACCGGCGCATCGACGTTCACATCAGCAGCATCCGGCAAAAGCTCGGGCCGCGCCCGGATGCCAAGGCCTGGATCCAGAGCGTGCGCGGTCTCGGCTACCTGTTGATTGCCGAATGATCAAGCCCAGCCTGCTGTTCTGGAAACTGTTCCTGGCTTTCTGGCTGGCGACCACCTTGACGTTTCTGGTCGGGGTCGGCGTGCTTGAGTTGGGCCGCTTCCGCCCAGGCGACCCGCATGTTGAAGCCATCCTCGCGAGTGAACAGAAGCTGCTACAACAATTTGGTGTCGAAGCGGCCGGCCAGCTTCTGGCGGTATGGGAGCATCCGTCGGACCAAGCCATCGGTGTCTATGACAGCGCCGGCCAGTTGCTGGTTGGTGCCCCCGTTACGCGGCCGGCCTATGAACACGCGGTCATCAGCAAGGAAGGCCTGGCGCTTTCGCTGCGCTCGACCCACTTCCCCGGTATTGACGGCGGCAGGCCGTGGCACCAAATCCCGCTGATCATCGGCACGCTGATGAGTGCGCTGTTCAGCGGTTACATGGCGTACTACCTGGCCTGGCCATTGGCGTACTTACGTCGGGCGATGAGCGATGTGGCCCAGGGGCGCTTCGAAACCCGGGTCAAGCCCTCGATGGGCAAGCGCCGTGATGAAATCGTCGACCTGGCCGAAGACTGCGACCGCATGGCCAACCAGCTCAAGGTGCTGGTGCAAGCCCAGCAGCATCTGTTGCACGACATCTCCCATGAACTGCGCTCACCGCTGACACGCATGCAAGCGGCTATCGGCCTGTTGCGCCAGGATGCCGCGCGCCTGGAAATGCTCGAACGAATCGAGCATGAATCCGAACGCATGGACACCCTGATCGAAGCGCTGCTGACCCTGGCACGCCTGCAAGGCCGGCCCGAAAGCATCGAGCGTGAGCCCGTGGACATCACTGAGTTGCTGGCGATGATCGTCGAAGACGCGCAGTTCGAGGCCGGGATCAAAGGCTGTCGCGTGCACCTGCAGGCCTGCCCGCCGTTTATCGCGTGTGTCAGCGGCGAGTTGCTGTACCGCTGCTTCGAGAATGTGATCCGCAACGCCGTGCGCTACACCCGACCGGACACCACGGTGCGGGTTTCGGCGCATATCAGCCGCGACGCGAACCGCCTCACGGTGCGCATCACCGACCACGGGCCGGGCGTCGCCAATGACCGATTGCACAGCATCTTCCAGCCGTTCGAGCGGGGCGCGGGGGATGCCCGCGTCGGTTTCGGCCTGGGCTTGGCCATCGCCGCACGGGCGGTGCAGATGCACGGCGGCACCATCGCGGCCCGCAACGAAGCGGGCGGCGGGCTGACCGTGGAAATCAACCTGCACAGCGCACGATCTTTACACGACATTACATTGGCTTGACCGCCCTGTACGTCGCCGCTCATTAGACTGGTTGCCATTGATTGAGCGGAGGTGGCGATGTTTCAGGTGCATAAAAAGGGCTTTGTGCCCGGCAGGAAAATGGTCGACGGCCTGGTGCCTTACGACTTCTTTTGCGAAGACAGCCCGGCGATCAATCTCTTCGTGTTCACCGGCGCCGCCACGCCGGACGCCACGGTCGAGGAACAGACGCTGTGGGGCTTCACCCGACTGGAGCGGTTCGAGGCGATGACCAGCGCGCTGGTGGGCAACAAGCAGCACGCGGGTTGGTTTCAAAGCGTCAACGTGCTGACCGGGCCCAACCAGAACGGTACGCAAAGCGTGAAATTCCAGCGCGTGCTGAAAATCATCAAGCACGCCAGCGCCACGCGCAAAGCCGACTACGAGATCCTCACCGACGAAGGCGACACCTACTTCACCCGGCCAACCGTTGCGCCGGGCAGTGCGCAAACGGTCATCTATTCGGCTGAGTCATCCGCTCGGAGCGTGTGATTATTTCGGGCACCTGGCGGGCGCAAGGCTCGCCTGTGCAACCCCCATTGTGTGTTACCGCTGCCCATCCTTGGTGCGGTTTGAGCCATTGGGTAGCAAATTCCCCTGTCCTTCCCCCCGTCGTCTGCCGACACATTTTTGCCGATGTCATCTAAATCAATCACTTGGCACAACGCTTAAGGCGTTGGCACGCATCCTGCTTTTATGTATCCGTGGATAATTGGATACAAAAATTCAAAAGGTGCCGCCGATGCAATTTGCCCGCGCTTACGTTGATCGTCAGCCGCTGACCGCCGAGGAAGAGGCTTATAACTTCCTGCTGGAAGCCATTTGTCGTGGCCGCTACTGCAAGGGCGACCGGCTAATCGCCGAAGACATCGCCAGCGAGATCGGCATGAGCCGCATGCCGGTGCGCGAGGCATTTCGTCGCCTGGATGCCCAGGGCCTGGTGACCCTGCGCCCCAATCGCGGGGCCATCGTCAGTGGCCTGGATATCGATGAGCTGCATGAAGTGTTCGAGATGCGCAGCGCCCTTGAAGGTCTGGCGGTGCGTGTGGCGGTCGGCCGCATCGGTGAGCGCCAGCTTGCGGCGCTGGAGCGCTTGCTGGATGAGATGGATGACTACCGCGACGAGAGCGCCGCGTGGGTCGGCCGGCACCGCGCGTTTCATGAATACCTGTGCAGCCTCAGCGGCCGGCCGCGCTTGATGAAGCAGATTTCGGCGCTGTACTCGCTGGTCGAGGCGCCCATGCGCTTGTGGTTGCAGCACGGCGAAAAACCCCTCAGCGCACGCCAGGAACACGCGGTGATCCTCGACGCCATTCGTGCCGGTGATGCCGCGCGCGCCGAAGCCGTGGTGCGTGAACACATCGAGGGTACGGTGCCGGCGCTGATCCAATTCCTGCAAAACCAACAATAAAAAAGCTGTCGTGTTTTGACGTTGATTCCTGCCCCCGTTATTCAACGAACTGGAGTGTCTGGTCATGCATAAATGCCGCGCCTTGCTGGTGGCTGTCTCCCTCGGCCTCTGTACCCAATGGGCTTTTGCTGCGCCCCAGGTGCCGGAGCGCCTGCAGAAAGTCGATAAGCTCACGTATTGCTCGGGGATGGACTCGCCGCCCCTGGTGTCCTTCGACGAAGCCCAGAAACCGCGCGGGCTCACCGTCGACCTGGGCCTGGAAATCGCCAAGCGCCTGGGCGACAAACCGGTGCAATGGCGGGTGATCCCATTCTCCGGTTTAGTGCCGGCGTTGCTTGCCCAGCAATGCGACATGATCGTCGACCAGTTGTTCGACAAGCCCGAGCGGCGCCAAGTGATCGACATCGTCAACTACATGTACTCCAGCCAGTCGGTGGTCGTGCCCAAGGGCAACCCCAAGGGCATCAAGACCCTGGATGAGCTGTCCGGGCACAAAGTCGCGGTGCTCAACGGCTCCACCATCAAAACCCTGCTGGACGCGCAAAACGACAGCCTGACCAAGGCCGGCAAGCCCTTGATGAAACTGGTGGTCTACAACACCGACACCGACGCGTTCCAGGCCCTGCGCATCAGCCAGGTCGACGCCTACGGCACCACCGTGGAAACCGCCGGTTACTACGCGGCAATGGCCCCGGAACTGTTTCAGGAAGGTGTCCCAGCGTTCAGTCGCATCCTCACCGGCCTGGGCATACGCAAAGACGACCCGCAACTGACCGCCGCCGTGCAGCAGATCATCAGCGACATGCGCAGTGACGGCAGCTACGTGCGGTTGCTGGACAAATGGCATGTCAGCAGCGACACACTCGACTGAGGCAAACCGGCGATGAATTTCAATTGGGATGTGTTCTGGCAGTACCTGCTGCAGCCCAGTGGGGTGTACCTCACCGGGTTGTGGCTGACCTGCCTGATCAGCGTGCTGGCGATGCTGCTCGGCTGTGTGCTGGGGCTGGCGGCGGCGCTGCTGCGCTTGTCGAAGAACCCGCTGTTGCACCTGCCGGTGCGTTTTTATGTGTGGCTGATGCGCGGCACACCGTTGCTGGTGCAGATCGTATTTTTGTACACCGCGCTGGCGGCGGGCGGGATTTTCCGCTTCGAGGATATCGAGCTGTTCGGCCTGATCGTGCCCGGTAATATCCAGGCGGCAATCATTGCCCTGGGCCTCAATGAAGGCGCGTACATGGCCGAGATCATTCGCGCCGGCATCGGTGCGGTGGACAAGGGCCAATACGAAGCCGGGCGCTCCCTGGGCATGGGCTTTGCCAAATTGATGCGGCGCATCGTGTTGCCCCAGGCGTTCCGGGTGATCGTGCTGGCCCTGGGCAACGAGTTCAACGTGATGCTCAAGAACACCACCCTGGTCAGTGTGATTGGCGTACAGGAGCTGCTGCTCAGTACCCAGATGATCACCTCGGCAACCTTCCGCGTCTTTGAGCTGTACCTGGTAGTGGCCCTGTACTTCCTGACGCTGACCACCCTGTGGGGCTTTTTCCAGCGCTGGCTGGAGAAGCGCTTCAGCCAATCCGACCGGCCTGACACGCCGCCACCGGCCGCCAGCCGCATGTTCGGGCGCAGCACCCTGAGACTGCTGAGGGGACGTTAACCATGGCGCACCAAAGTGAAGAACTGATCATCGAAGCGCTGGACATCCACAAGTCGTTCGGCCACCTGCAGATTCTCAAGGGCATTTCCCTGCAAGTGCGACGCGGCGAAGTGGTAGTGCTGATCGGTGCCTCCGGTTCCGGCAAGACCACGTTCATCCGCTGCATCAACCTGTTGGAAGACATCCAGGGTGGGCGCATCCGCGTCAACGGCCGCGCCATGGGCTATCGCGAACGCTCCGACGGCAGCCTGGTGCGCGATTCGGAGCGCAACATCGCCCGGCAGCGCCGTGACATCGGCATGGTGTTCCAGCGCTTCAACCTGTTCCCCCATATGACCGCGCTGGAAAACATCATCGAAGCGCCGATCCACGTGCTCGGCACCCCGCGTGCCGAGGCGTTGGAGCAGGCGCGTGGTTTGCTCGCGCGGGTCGGCCTGGCGGACAAGGCCAGCCATTACCCGTCGATGCTCTCTGGCGGCCAGCAACAACGGGTGGCGATTGCCCGCGCGCTGGCGATGAAACCCCAGGCCATGCTGTTCGACGAACCCACCAGCGCCCTCGACCCGGAAACCGTCGGCGAAGTGCTGCAGGTGATGAAGGAACTGGCCGAGGAGGGCATGACCATGGTGGTAGTCACCCATGAAATGGGCTTTGCCCGTGAAGTGGCCGACCGCGTGGTGGTGCTCGACCAGGGCGAGCTCATCGAGCAAGGCCCACCGGAACAGATATTCAGCCACCCCAGCCACCCCCGTACCCGGGCCTTTCTCAGCCGCGTGTTATGACCCGGGAATGGAACCGGATCAAATCCGGCCAATAAATCGAAGAGCCTTTGCCATGTTGAAATTTTCTGCTCACGAGTACCCCTATCCGTCGCAACGCCAGAGTGTGTTTGCCCGGCGCGGCATGGTCGCGGCATCCCAGCCCCTGGCCGCCCAGGCGGGCATCGAAATCATGCAAAAGGGCGGCAACGCGATCGACGCGGCCATTGCCACGGCGGCGGCCTTGACGGTGGTGGAGCCCACCGGCTGTGGCCTGGGCGGCGATGCGTTTGCCTTGGTCTGGTGCAAGGGCCAGTTGCATGGCCTGAACGGTAACGGTCACGCGCCGGCCGCCTTGAGTATCGAGGCGGTCAAGGCAGCGGGGCATGACCGGATGCCGCTGTATGGCTGGACCCCGGTCACAGTGCCCGGCTGCCCCTCGGCCTGGGCGGAGCTGTCGCAACGCTTCGGCAAGCTGCCGTTTGCCGAACTGCTGCAACCGGCGATCAGCCTGGCGCGGGATGGTTTCCCGGTGTCGCCGGTGGTCGCCCATCAATGGCAGATTGCGCTGAACGAATTCACGCCCCATCGCGACGCCATACTGGACGCCTGGTTCGACACGTTCCTGATCGACGGGCGCGCCCCCCAGGCGGGGCAGGTTTTCCGCAACCTGGCCCAGGCCCGAACGCTGGAAGAGCTCGCCGCGACCCGCTGCGAAAGCCTGTATCGCGGGGCCCTGGCCGCACGCCTGGATACGTATTCCAAGGCCAGCGGCGGCTACCTGCGCGCCTGTGACCTCAAGGATTACCGCGCACAGTGGGTGGAGCCGATCCACATCAACTATCGCGGCGTCGATGTCTGGGAAATCCCGCCCAGCGGCCAGGGCCTGGTGGCACTGATGGCGCTGAAGATCCTCGAAGGTTTCAGCTTCGATCACCGCGACAGCCAGCAAACCTGGCATCGCCAATTGGAAGCGATGAAGCTCGCCTACAGCGATGGCTTGCATTACATCACCGATCCCCAGCACATGCGCATGGCAGTGGCCGACCTGCTGAGTGACGACTACAGCACCCGCCGCCGCAACCAGATCGGCGAGCAGGCACAGCCGCCCAAGCCCGGCGACCCTCACGCCAGCGGCACGGTGTACCTGGCCACGGCGGACGCCGAAGGCAATATGGTCTCGTTCATCCAGAGCAATTACCACGGCTTCGGTTCCGGCGTGGTGCTGCCCGACAGCGGCATCGCGCTGCAGAATCGCGGGCAGGAATTCAGCCTCGACCCGACCCACGCCAACTGCCTCGCACCGGGCAAGAAAACCTTCCACACCATCATCCCCGGCTTTCTTACACAAAATGGTGAGGCCCTCGGGCCGTTCGGCGTGATGGGCGGGTATATGCAGCCCCAGGGCCATGTGCAGATGGTGATGAACCTGGTGGACTTCGGCCTCAACCCTCAGGCCGCACTGGATGCGCCGCGCTGGCAATGGCTGGGCGACATGAAGGTCGGGATTGAACAGGGCGCTTCGCGCGATCTGGCCAATGGGTTGGCGCGGCGTGGCCACAAGGTGCAAATCGACAGCGACCTCACCGACTATGGGCGCGGGCAGATCATCCTGCGCGACCCGGTCAGCGGGGTGCTGTGCGCAGGGACCGAGCCGCGGGCGGACTCGCATATCGCAGTGTGGTAAAACGGGCGGCCTGCGCATCGGGAGGCTGTGGGTAGCCGTTGCGGAAAATAGTTTGACGAAGCCTGTCCCTTTTTTTCACCTCGCCTGTCATTCCAGGTAAGTGAACAAAATCGAGAGCTTCTTCCCATGTCCGCAGTCCCCTCCTTGCGCTTGCGCCCGTTGCTCAACCTGAGCCTGCTGCTGAGCCTCAGCGCCAGCCCGTTGTTCGTGCCCGTCAGCTATGCCGAAGACACCGTCAGCCGGCGCAGCTACCAGGTGCCAGCCGGTAGCCTGAGTGCGGCGCTGACGCGTTTCGCCGGGCTGTCGGGGGTCAACCTGTCGGTGGACCCGGCGCTGGTCAGTGGCCGCGGCAGCGCTGGCTTGTCCGGCGAGTACGCCGTGGAAGAAGGCTTTGCGCGCCTGCTGCAAGGCTCTGGCCTGCAACTGCAACCGATGGGGGAGCAGGCTTACATGCTGGTGCCGGTGCCCGATGGCAGCAGCCTGCAACTGGCGCCGACCTCCATCCTCGGCACCAGCAGTCTGGACGACGGCGATACCTACGCCGGTGGGCAAGTGGCGCGGCGTGGTTCGCAAGGCCTGCTGGGTTCGCGGGATTTCATGGACACGCCGTTCAGCATGACCACCTACACCCAGGAGGCGGTGAAGAACCAACAGGCGCGCACCCTCGGCGACCTGATCGCCAGCGACCCGTCGGTGCGCGCCACCAACCCGGCCGGTGGACGCTATGAGCAGTTCACCATTCGCGGGTTCAGCCTGTTCAACAGTGATGTGGCCTACAACGGCCTGTACGGCGTGTTGCCGACGTACACCATCGACATGGAAATGGCCGACCGCGTCGACGTCGTCAAAGGCCCCAGCCAATTGATCAACGGCATCTCGCCGCGCGGCAGTGTGGGCGGCGGGATCAACGTGGTGCCCAAGCGCGCCACCGACAAGGACATCACCGCGTTCACCGGCACCTGGGCTTCCGGCAGCCAGGCCGGCGGCGCGGTGGATGTGGGCCGGCGCTTTGGCGAGGACAACAAGTTCGGCCTGCGCTTCAACGGCGTGAAGCAGTCCGGCGATACCGAATGGGACCATCAGAGCGTCGATCGTGAGATGGCCGTACTGGGCCTGGATTTTCGCGGCGAGCGCCTGCGCCTTTCCACCGATATCGGCCACACCGAGCGCGACACCGATGCGCCCCAGGAACGTGTGCAGGTGGCCGCCGCTGCCCCGGTGCCCAGCGCCAACGATGTGCGCCGCAATTACGCGCAGTCGTGGAGCAAGGCCAGCACCAACGACACGTTTGGCACGGTCAATGCCGAGTTCGACCTCAGCGATAACGTGATGCTGTACGGCGGCGTAGGCGCGCGCAAAAGTAACCACGACTTCCTGCGCCACGCCGTTTCCGTCAGCAACAGCGCAGGGGATTTCAGCGTGCAGCCCCGTGACTTCACCCGCGATGAAAATGTGCGCACTGCCACGGCGGGCGTGCGCAACGGGTTCCAGACCGGGCCGGTGAGTCACGAGGTCAACCTGGCTGCCAGCTACTTCTACATGGACTTCACCAACGGCGGCGCACGGTATGCGTCGCCGTCGAGCAATCTCTACGATCCGGTGCAAACGCCGACGCCGTCCACCGCCACCCGCCAGGATGCGAAGGTGTACACCGAGAATAAATTCAGCGGCGTGGCGTTGTCCGACACCCTGGGCTTCTTCGACGACCGCCTGTTGCTGACTCTCGGCGCACGCTGGCAACGCGTGAAGGTGGATGACTGGACCAACGACGTCAAAGGCCGCACCGGCTACGACGAAGAAAAAATCTCGCCGTCCGGCGGCATCCTGTTCAAGGCTACCGACACGCTGTCGCTGTATGCCAACTACATGGAAGGCCTGAGCCAGGGCAAGGTCGCGCCGTCGACCTCGAAGAACGAAAATCAAATCTTCCCGCCGTTCATCAGCCGCCAGGTGGAAGTGGGCGCCAAATACGACGCCGGTGCTTTCGCGGTGACTGCGGCGGTGTTCCGCATCAAGCAACCGGCCTATGAAACCAACGCCACCTCGAAAGTGTTCGGCCCCAACGGCAAGCGCCAGAACGAAGGGGTGGAACTGAGCGTATTCGGCGAGCCGCTCAAGGGCGTGCGTTTGCTTGGCGGGATGATGTACATCGACAGCGAACTGACCCACACCACCAACGGCACCTACGACGGCAACCGCGCCCCGGCCACGCCCAAGTACAACGTCAACCTCGGCGCGGAATGGGACGTGCCGAGCCTCGAAGGCCTGACCTTGACCAGTCGCGGCATCCACTCCAGTTCGCAGTACCTGGACCAGTCGAACGTCAAGGAAATCGACGCCTGGAACCGCATCGACGTGGGCGCGCGGTATGCGTTCAAGGTCGATGACAAACACATCACCCTGCGCGCGAATGTGGAGAACGTCGCCGATAAACGCTATTGGAGTTCGGCGGGCGCGTCGGACGACAGTGAGCCGGGGTTGACCTTGTCGACGCCGCGTACTTACCTGTTGTCGGCGACCGTCGACTTCTGATCGGCAGATCGCCTTTGTTTGCTCTCACGCGGTTCGCAGGTGCCTGCGGCGGTGAAAATCACAAAGGCTATTTGAAAGTTTGAGCGTGATGCCCGCCGAGGGAAAACTTCGGCGCCTGGCGCTAATTAGCGAAGTGGCTAATTGCAATTAGCTAAATTCGGTCTTTTTGGCGCTGAGGCTTTAAATCAAGGTTTGTAAGGCTATTTCAAGATGACCGAAGCCTATTCTTTTCAGTTTGTTTCCCCGCTTCAGGAACTAGCGTTGGAACTTTCAGTCGATTAACCCAGTTAACTCCGACTGCGGCGTGGCGAACTAATGGCATTTTCTTTGTATATCCAGTAGTTCCAAATAGCCATACTTTCTCGCAACTAGACACCCCACTATGTCGTCCATGCCCATCGATGCCTGCCATACGCAGATACCGCACACCGACACCGTGTGCGCGTGGCTGATGCAGCACGCCGGGCTGAAAACCGTTGATCTGGAGCGCGCCCGGCGCTTGTCCACCGACGCCAGCGACCTGTTGGGGTTGCTCACGCGCCTGGGGCTGGTGTCCGAAATCGAACTGGCCCGCGCCTGGGCGGCGTTGCTCGGTGCGCCGCTGTTGCTGGCCGATGCCGCGCCGCCGCTGCTCGACCCGTTGCCCACGCTCACCGAGCGCTTTATGCGCCATTACCAAGTGGTGCCGATGGGGTGGACCCAAGGCGGGCTGCGCGTCCTCGCGGCCAACCCGGCGCAGCACTATCCCTTTCAGGCCCTGGCCTACGCCTGCGATGTGCCGATATGGCTGGCCATCGGCCCGCGCAACGAAGTCGATACGTTGATCGAGCGCTATTACGGCCAGGGCCGTTCCGCCATGGGCACCCTGATCGAGAACCTCGATGAGCAGGGCGGCGCACTGGAAGATATCGAACACCTCAAGGACATGGCCTCCGAAGCACCGGTGATTCGCCTGGTCAACCTGATCCTGCAGCGGGCGGTGGAGCAGCGTGCATCGGACATCCATATCGAACCCTTCGAAAACCAGCTCAAGGTGCGCTACCGCGTCGACGGCGTACTGCACGACGCCGAAGCGCCGCCGGCCAGTTCGTCGGCGGCGGTGATCTCGCGGGTGAAGATCATGGCGCGCCTGGACATCGCCGAACGGCGCCTGCCCCAAGACGGGCGGATCATGTTGCGCATCCAGGGCAAGGAGCTGGACTTGCGGGTGTCCACGGTGCCCACCAGTTTTGGCGAGTCGGTGGTGATGCGCCTGCTCGACCGGCAAACCGTGCAGTTCGACTTCCCCAGCCTGGGCTTCGACGGCCAGCGCCTGGCCGCCTTCCTCGACGTGCTCGAACGGCCCCACGGCATCCTGCTGGTCACCGGGCCCACCGGCTCCGGCAAGACCACCACGCTCTACACCGCGCTGGCGCGGCTCAACAGCGCCGAGCGCAAGATCATCACCGTCGAAGATCCGGTGGAATATCAGCTCGAAGGCATCAACCAGATCCAGGTCAAACCGGCCATCGGCCTGGACTTCGCCGGGGCGCTGCGCTCCATCGTGCGCCAGGACCCGGACGTGATCATGATCGGCGAAATCCGCGACCTGGAAACCTGCCGCATCGCCATCCAATCGTCGCTCACCGGCCATCTCGTGCTCTCCACCCTGCACACCAACAGCGCCGCCGCGAGCATCACGCGCCTGCTGGACATGGGCGTGGAGAGTTACCTGATCGCCTCGACCGTCACCGGCATCCTCGCGCAGCGCCTGGTGCGGCGCCTGGACCCGGCGACCCGCGTCGCCTTCGAAGCGCCGCCGGAGCTGATCGAGGAGCATGGCTTGGAGCGTTTTACCGATGAGCGCCCGATCCTGCTCTACCGGCCCGGCGCCGAAGGCGGTTACCACGGCCGCAGCGCCATCACCGAATTGCTGGTGATGAATGACGAACTGCGTGGCCTGTTGATGCGCCACGCCGACGCCGCGACGCTGGAGCAGGCCGCCCGTCGCGCGGGCCTGCGCACCTTGCATGAAGAAGGCCTGCGCCAGGCCGTGGCGGGCGTCACCTCGCTGGAAGAAGTGCTGCGCGTTACCCGTGGGGACGGCGCGTGAGTCTGTTCACCTTCCGCGCCCTGGACAGCCAGGGTGTGACCCAGCGCGGCACGCTGCAAGCCAGGGATCAAGCCGCCGCCGTCGCAATCTTGCACAAGCGCGGTTGGCTGCTGTTGCAAATCGACACGGCCGGTAGCCAGGGCCTGCGCCATGCCTTTGTGCGCGGGTCGTTGAAGGGCGCCGCGTTGGTGAGTTTCACCCAGCAGTTGGCGACGCTGTTGGGCGCCGGTCAGCCGTTGGAGCGCTCCCTGGGCCTGCTGCTCAAGCAACCCGGCCAGCCCCAGGTGCGTGCGCTGATCGAACGCATCCGCGACCAGGTCAAGGCCGGCAAACCGTTATCGGCCGCGCTGGAGGACGAGGGCGCGAGTTTCTCGCCGTTGTACCTGAGCATGGTGCGCGCCGGTGAAGCCGGTGGCGCGCTGGAAAGCACCCTGCGCCAACTCAGCGATTACCTCGAACGTAGCGAGCGGCTGCGCGGCGAGGTCATCAATGCGCTGATCTACCCGGCATTCCTGGTGGTCGGCGTGCTCGGTTCCCTGGCGTTGCTGCTGGCGTATGTGGTGCCGCAGTTCGTGCCGATCTTCCAGGACCTCGGCGTGCCGATTCCGCTGATCACCGAAGTGATTCTGGCCCTTGGCCAATTCCTCGGCGCCTACGGCCTGCTGCTGTTGGCCGGATCGAGCGTCGCGCTGGGGACCCTGGCGACACGCCTGCGCGATCCCCAGCGCCGCGAACGCTACGACCGCCGCCTGCTCGGCCTGCGCGTGCTCGGCCCGTTGTTGCAGCGGGTTGAAGCGGCGCGCCTGACCCGCACCCTGGGCACTTTGCTCAGCAATGGCGTGGCCTTGCTGCAAGCGTTGGTCATCGCGCGGCAGGTCTGCACCAACCGCGCATTGCAGGCCCAAGTGGCTGATGCGGCCGAGTCGGTGAAAGGCGGCGGCACCCTGGCCAGCGCGTTCGGCACGCAACCGCTGTTGCCCGACCTGGCCCTGCAAATGATTGACGTCGGCGAACAGGCCGGCGAACTCGACAGCATGCTGCTCAAGGTCGCCGACATCTTCGACGTCGAAGCCAAACGCGGTATCGACCGCCTGCTCGCGGCCCTGGTGCCGTCCCTGACCGTGGTCATGGCGGTGCTGGTGGCGGTGATCATGCTCGCGATCATGCTGCCGCTGATGAGCCTGACCAGCCATATATGAACCTTCAAGGAACCCGATCGATGAGAACTCAACGCCGTCAAAGCGGTTTCACCCTGCTGGAAATGCTCGCGGTGATCGTGCTGCTGGGCATTGTCGCGACCATCGTGGTGCGCCAGGTCGGCGGCAATGTGGACAAGGGCAAGTACGGCGCGGGCAAGGCGCAACTGGCCAGCCTGAGCATGAAGATCGACAGCTACGCCCTCGATGTCGGTTCACCGCCCAACAGCCTGCAGCAACTGGTGGACAAGCCCGGGAATGCGGCAAGCTGGGCCGGGCCGTATGCCAAGCCGTCGGAGCTGAAAGACCCGTTCGGCCATGCATTCGGCTATCGCTTCCCGGGCGAACACGGGGCCTTCGACCTGATCTTCTACGGCCAGGATGGCCAACCGGGCGGCGACGGCTACAGCGCCGACCTGGGCAACTGGGAATAACCCGCCCATGCCCCAACGCGGCTTTACCTTATTCGAGATGCTGGTGGTCATCCTGTTGATCAGCCTCGCTGTCGGGTTGTTGGGGCTCGGTGCGCGCCAGGCTGTGCAGGCGGCGAACGAGCGGCGCGTGGTCGGGCAGATGGTCGACGCCCTGCGCACCACGCGGGCCGGGGCGATTGTCAGCGGGCGTGCGGCCAGGACCGAATTCGATCTGCAGCGCCTGACCTTCCAGGCGCCGGGCCGCGCCCCTCACGCCTGGCCGCCGAGCCTGCAGGTCAGCTTGCACACTGCCGAACAGCTCGCTAGCGCCGTAGAGTTCTACCCCGATGGCAGTTCCACCGGCGGCAATCTGCTGCTGGCCAACGGCAGCCGGCGTTGGCGCATCGACATCGGCTGGCTGACCGGCAGCGTGCAGTCCAAGGCGCTGCGATGAAGCGTCAGGCCGGTTTTACCTTACTGGAAATGCTCGCCGCCCTGACGTTGATGGCGGTGTGCAGCACGGTGTTGCTGGTCGCCTTCGGCCAGAGCGCGCGCTCGTTGGCGCAAGTGGCCCGCAGCGATCGCCTGAGCCATGCCGCCCTCAGTGTGCTGGACCAGGAAACGACGGGGCACCTGGTCGACGGGGTCCGCCAGGGCGAGCTGGACGGCATCCATTGGCAACTGACGTGCGTGCGCCAGCAACCCCATCTGTATCGCCTCGACCTGATTGTCAGCGAGGGCTCGCACCAGGCCCGTTTCAGCACATTGAAGGTGCGCCAGTGAGGCGCCGCGAGCGGGGCTTCACCCTGCTGGAAATCCTCGTGGTGCTCAGCTTGCTCGCGGTGCTGCTGGTGCTGTTGAGCGGCGCGTTGCTCGGCGCCAATCGCGCGGTGTCCAAGGCCCAGCGCTATACCGTCAGCCTGGACGAAATGCGCGCCGCCCAGCAGTTCTTGCGCACCGCCATCAGTGAAGCATTGCCGCTGGATGTCACGGAAGACGACAGCCAGGCCGATGGGTTTTTCATGGGTACGTCCGAGCGACTGCAGTTTGTCGCGACGTTGCCCGGTGTGCTCGGCGGCGGGATTCAGCGTTTTACCCTACAACGGGGCGCAGAGGGTTTGCAGGTGGCGTTCTCGCGGTTGGAGGCGCAGACCACTGCCTCCCGCGATGAGCCGCAGGTGCTGCTGACGAACCTTGCGGCGCTGCAGTTCAGTTATCGCGGTGTATCGCCCCTGGGCCAACCCACCGGATGGATCGACCAGTGGCCGTGGCCCCGGCGCTTGCCGTCTGCGGTGCGGATTGCCGCGCGTGTCGACGGGCCGGTGCCCTGGGTCACCCAGGTGATTGCGTTGCGCTTGAACCTGTCCAGCGGAGCCACGGGCGAATGATGCGTCAACGCGGTGCGGCGCTGCTGCTGGTGCTCTGGGTGCTGGCCTTGCTCAGCGTGTTGCTGGGTGGCTTGGCCGGTTGGGTGCAGCTGGAAAGTCGTCAGGCACTGTGGCATCGCCAGCACACCCAGACGGTGCTGGCGGCTGAAGCCGGCGTCGCCCTGGCGATGGCCGATCCACGCTGGATCGCCGATGGCCGTGAAATGCCGCTGACTTTCGACGACGCGCAGTTGCACGTCAGCCTGCGCAGCGAGCGCGGCAAGCTGTACCTGATCAACGCCGAGGCGGATGACCTCACACGCCTGGCCCTGGCCTGCGGCGCCACCCCGGCGCAGGCCACGCAACTGGCCAAGGCGTTGAAGGCACGGCGCAACCAGGGCCTGGCGCCGTTTCGCGTGCTCGAAGAAGTGCGCCAATTGCCGGGCATGACCCAGGCGCTGTACAGCCAATTGTTGCCCGAGATCACTTTATGGAGCGACCTCGATCGACCCGCCCCGGCGTTCGCCAGCGCCCTGATGCGCCAGGCCCTGAACCTGCCGCAGCAGAACGCGCAGGGCGCCGATCCCGGCGAGGTGCTGGTGGTCGACAGCCGCGCACAGCGCCCCGGCGGTTATGAAGCGCGTTTGCAAGTCACGGTTTTATTGAGCCCAACGGAGGACGGCGCACAGCCCTACCGGGTGTTGCGTTGGCAAGAATGAATCGACTGGAACCCATCGCCCGGTATTGGCGTGGCAGCCTGGCGCAACAAGGTTGGCGCCTGTGGCTCGCGGAGCTGCGTGCGTGCGTGCCAGCGTGGCTGGCGCTGCACGAGCCGCCCGAGCTGCGCTATCACTGGCCGTTGCGCGAGCCGGTTGAGCTGGCGCCGGGCAACGTGCGCCAGGTGCTGGTGCTCGCGGCCGACGCCGTGCTGGTGCAAACCGTGCAGTTGCCCGCAGCCGCTGCCCGCAACCTCAGCGCTGTGGTCGGTTATGAACTGGATCGCTACACGCCGTTCGAGGCCGACCAGTTGTACTTCGTCGCACGCCAGGAGCGGCGCACGCCGACCCACCTGCAGGTGACGCTGGTGGCGATCCTGCGCGAACGCCTCGATCAGATCCTCAGCGACTGTGCCGCCCTCGGTCTGCATCCTCATCGCGTGGATGTGGGCAACCTGGGCATCGACCTGCTGCCCGCGCCTTTGCGCCCGCGTCCGCGCCCGGCAGGCAAGGGCTTGCAACGCAGCTTGCCGTGGCTGTGCGGCGCGTTGCTGATCGCGGCGATGCTGCTGTGGCTCAACGACCGCCAGCGCGTGCTCGACGCCATGCACGAAAGCGTCCAGCAGCAAAAAGCCCAGGTCGCCGAGGTGCATGCGCTGCGTCAGCAACTGCTCACCACCCGCGGCGCGGCGCAGTACCTGACCCGGCGCAAATTGGCCCAGCCACCGCTGGTGGCGCTGCTCGACGACCTCACCGCGTGCCTGCCCGCCGACACCTGGCTTGACCAGTTGGACATCAAGGGCAGCGAGATTGCTTTCTCCGGCCAAAGCGCCAAGGCCAGCGCCCTGATCACCCGGATCAAAGGCTGCCACCGCCTGGACAATGCGCAGTTTGAAGGGGTGATTCAACCCGATGTGCGCAGCGGCAAGGATCAGTTTGCCTTGCGTGCCCATCTTCGCCCGGAGGCCGCCGATGCGCCGACCCCTCACACCCCGTGAACGCCGTGGCACGGCCTTGCTGATCCTGGCCGTGGTGCTCGGCGCGGCGTACTGGCTGTTGATCGACAGCTGGTTTGCCGGGCCTTTGCGTGCCATGGGCGAACAGGCCGAGCAGTTGCGCGAACAGCAGCAACGCTATGCCGGCGTGTTGCGCCAGGGCGATGCACTGCGCGAGCAACTGGACCAGGCCCGCCAGGACCCGGCCAGCCAAACCAGCCTGCTGCCGGGGGATGACCCGGATGCGGTCGCCGCCGACCTGATGCAACGCCTCGCCGATTTGATCAACCGCCACGCCACCCTCGGTGGCGGCTGCAGCCTGAGCCAACGCAAACCGATCACCCCGGAGCAGGACGACGGCGAACCGTATCGACAGGTGCAGGTCAGCCTGACCCTCAATTGCGCCATCGAACCCTTGACCGCGATCCTGCATGAGCTGGAATACCCGCCGCCGTTTCTGTTCGTCGATGAGCTGCGCATCCGCCGTGGCAAACAGGCGCCGGCCAGTGGCGGGGCAGGGCAGTTGGTGGTGCAGTTGCTGGTGCGCGGTTACCTGCAACCGCAGGTGGCCCGATGATCGGTGTCTTGCGCCCCTTGGAATGGGGCTTGCTCGGGTTGGTCGGGGTATTGGGCCTGTTGATGGCGGTCATCCTGAGCAGCATCGGCGACGAACCGCAGTGGCTGCCCGAACCGGGCGTGCGCGAGCATTCCTCTGCGCGGGTGCAAGTCGCGCCCAGCGTGGCGTTGGACCGCCTCGCCGGCACGTGGCAAACCCCGCTGTTCAGCCCGGATCGCAGCCCCGATCGCGCGGTCGGCAACACCCAGGCCAGCAGCCTGGCCAACCTGACCCTCAGCGGCATCCTGATCACCGGCAACCTGCAAATGGTGATGCTCAAGCAAGCCGACGGCCGCCCGCTGACGGTGCGCCTGGGCCAGGTGCTGCCCAACGGCTGGCGCCTGGAACACCTCACGCCGCAATCCGCCCGTTTTACCCTGGACGGCCGCACGCAAACCTTGAGCCTGTACGCCAAGCGTTTGCCGCCGCCGTCGACCCGGCCACCGATTTTCCTGCCTCGCGAGCCCCTCCCTTGATCGATATGCGCACCTCGTTGTTTTGCCTGGCTACCGCCGTCTCCCTGGGAGGCTGTGGCTCGCTGCCCGAGCGTCTCGACGCAGACGACGCTTTACTCCACGAAGCCATGCAAGGCACCGGCGCGCAACGCCCGCCGAGTGAGGCGCCAGCGGTGGACAGCCCGCCGCCCGCAGCGAAGGCCCCGGCCCAACGCCAGTTGATACGTGGCAACCAGCAATTCGTGCGCCCACCCAGCGCCAGCCCGCGTGAGGAAGAGCAGGGCGGCGGCGATATTGTATTCAACTTCGCCGACCAGCCTATCGAAGCGGTGATCAACAGCGTGATGGGCGACCTGCTGCACGAGAACTACAGCATCGCCCAAGGGGTGAAAGGCAACGTCAGCTTTTCCACGTCTAAACCGGTGGACAAACAGCAGGCGCTGTCGATTCTCGAAACGCTGCTGTCCTGGACCGACAACGCGATGATCAAGCAGGGCAAGCGCTACGTGATCCTGCCGGCCAACCAGGCGGTGGCGGGCAAGCTGGTCCCGCAAATGAACGTGGCTCAACCGTCCAGCGGCCTGTCGGCGCGGCTGTTTCTGTTGCGTTATATCTCCGCCACCGAGATGCAGAAACTGCTCAAGCCGTTCGCCCGGGAAAACGCCTTTCTGCTGGTGGACCCGGCGCGCAACGTGTTGAGTTTGGCCGGCACTCCGGAGGAATTGGCCAACTACCAGGCCACCATCGACACCTTCGATGTGGACTGGCTCAAGGGCATGTCGGTGGGCGTCTTCGGCTTGCAACGCGCGTCGGTGGCCGAGCTGATGCCCGAGCTGCAAGCCATGTTCGGCCCGGACAGCGGCATGCCCCTGGCCGGCATGCTGCGCTTTCTGCCGATCGAGCGGACCAATTCGGTGGTGGCGATTTCTTCCCAGCCGCAGTACCTCAGCGAGGTGGGCGACTGGATTCGCACCATCGACGAAGGTGGCGGTAATGAGCCACAGATGTACGTGTACGACGTGCGCAACATGAAGGCCTCGGACCTGGCCAAATACCTGCGGCAGATCTACGGCAACGGCGCGATCAAGGACGATACGCCGGCCAAGGTCGCACCGGGGTTGCGCACCACTACGTTGTCATCGCTCAACAACAATACCGGTGGCCAGCCGAACACTGCGCCGCCGGCTGAAGAACCCGAGCAAAGCGCGGAAGCGCCCGAGCCCGCAGCGGATAAAAGCCTCGAAGCCGGCACCCGCATCACCGCGCAAAAAAGCAGTAACCAACTGCTGGTGCGCACCCGCCCCGCGCAATGGAAAGAGATCGAAGCCGCGATCAAACGCCTCGACAACCCGCCGCTGCAAGTGCAGATCGAGACGCGCATCCTCGAAGTCAAACTCACCGGTGAACTGGACCTTGGCGTGCAGTGGTACCTCGGCCGCCTGGCGGGCAATTCCTCCAGCACCACCGTCGCCAACGAGTCCGGCAGCCAGGGCGCGCTGGGCGGTGGCGGGGCAGGGCTGGGGGCGTCGGATTCGTTGTTCTATTCCTTCGTCAGCTCCAACTTGCAAGTGGCCTTGCACGCGCTGGAGACCAACGGCCGCACGCAGGTGCTGTCGGCACCGTCGCTGGTGGTGATGAACAACCAGCCGGCGCAGATCCAGGTCGGGGACAACATCCCCATCAGCCAGACCACGGTGAATACCGGCGACGCCGACACCACCCTGAGCAGCGTCGAATACGTGCAGACCGGGGTGATTCTGGATGTGGTGCCGCGCATCAACCCGGGCGGCCTGGTGTACATGGACATCCAGCAGCAGGTCAGCGATGCCGAGAGCCAGAGCGGCAGCAGTGACACGGCGGTAAATCCGCGTATCTCAACGCGCTCGGTCTCGACTCAAGTGGCGGTGCAAAGCGGGCAGACGGTGTTGCTCGGCGGGTTGATCAAGCAAGACAACTCCGAGAGCGTCAGTGCCGTGCCATACCTGGGCAAAATCCCCGGCCTGCGCTGGCTGTTCGGCAACACCAGCAAATCCAAGGACCGCACTGAGCTGATAGTGCTGATTACGCCGAGGGTGATCACCAGCAGCAGCCAGGCGCGGCAGGTGACGGATGATTATCGTCAGCAGATGCAGTTGCTGAAGCCGGCAAACTAAAGGACTGCGGTAAAAAACGTGTGCGGGCTTGCTCGCGATAGGGTGGCGTTCGGGTCTCGGTGATCGGATGTCGACTGTGCCAGCAACCGCGCGGGTTACCACCATTTCCAGCGGCCTTGTTTTTTCAGGGTGGCGATGATGGCTTCGCGCTTGTGGCGGATTTCTACCATCTTGTGGCGCAGTTCGCGGCAGCGTTTGCTGTTGAGGATTAGTAGGCCGGTCAGGGGGCTGAGGAGGGCCATGGAGTAGAGATAAATGTTGGGGCGGTAGGCGATTGCGGGAAGTGTTACCAGCAGGCAGATGAGGTATATCGCCACGTTTAGCCAGACCCAGTGGATGCGTCCGTATAACACTTCGTATTTGGCAAGGGCAAATACTGCACCAAGCCCCGTAGCGCCGAAGAAATATGTCTTGGTAGCAAAACCAATGGGGTACATCGAGAGATAGGTGAGCATTGACAGGATCGCCGTCAATCCTATTGAGGCGCATGCGACAAGAATGTCTGCTCCGATTACCGGCATGTACCGTTTGATGAATTCCCATGGTTCTTCAATAAAGATGCTTGAGTCATATTCGTTTTTTATTCCGCTCTGTTTGCTCACTGGCTGACTTCCTCATAGATGCCCACTGCCAGCGTCCTGACATTTCCGTTGGTTGCACTACTGGTGACGCTAAGCGATGCAGCCAATACGTCCTTTATGTGGGTAGCGGTTGCATGCTGCATTCTCGTAGCGCTAATACGCTTGGACGCTCTGCCGTTAGCTTTTTCCAGCTTGAGCAGTTTGGGCGTTAACCTCGGGTCTCTGATTCTCAGCAACTCATCATTCAGTTTTGCCCGCTCTTGTCGAGTCAGGCCTTTGAGCACTTGGCGAACAGATTTCCCAGTTACTCGTGTGGTTGTACTGATGGCTTTCACTGTGACCAACATCGAAGTGGCTACTCCCAATAAAGCAACTCCGTCCAGCACTAGCGTCGCGTCCTGATACCAGGACTCGCTATCCAAATAGTCATTGAACTCCGGGAAAGCGGCCTCTGATCCTGTTCGGAGGACACCAGCGATGCACTGAACTGTACCCGCCATCGCTGCGGCCTTACCAATAAACGAGATCACCGCACTCGTCCCCGCTGTAAACGGCATCAGCATGAACCCACTCGTTACTACCACCCAACTCAACAGCGCCCCCGCACACGTCACCGCCGTACTCATCGCCTCCGCCATCAACCTCGACTCTCGCGGCTCATGTTCCAACATCCGCTTGAATTCCACCGGCCCCACATACCGGGGCGCTTCACGCAGCACCACGGTAATCGGCCGCACACTGCAAATCGCCTGGAACTCACGCAGTGTCACCACGTTGAACGTTTCGTCGATGTACACCACCCCCGCGCCGATCAGCGCCGGGTCGGCGTCGAGGGCGAAGAACAACCGCCGCAGGTTGAGGCTGCCTTCGAGACGTTGGCGCGTGTTGAGATGGGCTGAGAGAAATCCATCCTTGAACAGGGAGATCGTCATTCCTTAACTCCTGGTTTGTGGGAGTCGAGAGAGTAAAGATGGCTTCGCGCGGATGAATGTCGGAAGTTTCGTTTTTTCAAGAAAGGCACTTCTCAATTCCGTCCTGACGTCTTGTGAGCGGGGTGTTGATTCAGGAACAGTGCGCCCCACGTCACTACCGACGCATAACAGGACAGGGCGCTCACATGGCCGTCGATATGTTTTTGAAACTGGGCGATATCAAGGGTGAATCACGGGACCAGGCCCATCGGGATGAGATTGATGTCACCGAGTGGGCGTGGGGGTTGTCGCAGACCGGGTCGATGCATTCCGGCACCGGTGGCGGTGCGGGCAAGGCCGACTTTGCCAACCTGAACCTGAAAAAGCCGCTGGATAAATCCAGCCCCAACCTGATGATGGCCTGCACGACCGGCAAGCATTATCCCGAAGCACGACTGGTGGTGCGCAAGGCGGGCGGTTCCAGCCCGGTGGAGTATCTGGTGATCACCCTGAAGGAAGTCATGGTGGTGTCCTACGGCACCGGTGCTGAAAGTCAGGATGAGGTGCTCTACGACAGCATCGCCTTGAACTTCGCCAGCGTCGACGTCAGCTACCAGCCGCAGAAGGCCGACGGCGCCAAGGACGGCGGGCCAGTGAAGTTCGGCTGGAATATCCGGCAGAACGTCAAAGCCTGAAGCCTCCCCTTGTGCCCGGATAGCGTGTCTTTGCGCATCCGGGCGCCAGAATTCCTGGTCGAACTCCACCGGCTGTTTTTCATTGACTGTGCCGATCAACTTACGAGACGAAATTTATGAGCGATATTTATTGGTTTTCTGTTCCCAATCTTGAGAAAAAGCGTTATCCCGAATGGCGTCGGTCCTTCGGAGTAAATGAAGAAAGACGCGTGTTCGTGCCTGCTGCTATGGCCGAAGATACCCCGACATACTTGGTTGTAGTATTGGCAATCACTGAAAATCAGCCTGTGGCGGAGTATCTCAATCACCCCTTCGTCCCCAGCGACTGGCTAAAAATAGAATTTCCAAAATATCGTGATTGGATCGAGATCATTGAAACTCGAGCTCAAGCTGGGGATGTTGTTTTACCTCGTGATCAGCAGATTACGTAAGCTATTTCTGAATAGTTGGATCTCAAGAGAAATACCATGAAGCGTTCAGACAGTCGGCCGTTCTGGATCATGACTGCGGTTATGACTTTTATTGTGGGGCTTTCCGGCTACCAAATAATTGATGGGTTAATTCGCGGTGTGATAGTGGCTTACAGTCGCGTGGGGCCTTCTACCACTTACACGCTTGTGGCACAGCCAAAGCAGTATTGGGTGACCCTTATTTGGCTGGTAATTGTTGAAATTTTTTTTATTGCACTGACCCTGGGTACTGCTTGGCTTGCCAGGGAAATAGCTAAAACCGAAAAATCCACCTAAAGCCTTTTGATGCCAGTCTTCGTCGTCATCGACGGTGGTGATTACCTTGAAAGCACCTTGCGCCGGGCCTCACCGATATTGTGTCCGGCCCGGACGAAATCCCCCCGCGAATCAAGGCCGCCATACCGGCGACAGCTGTTCATCAAGGCTCCAATGAGATTGGCCGGGCCTCAGGCAAACACCGCCGACCCAGCGTTCATGGCTGGCGTGGTCCAGCCAATAAGCATCGCCGCTCAGTACGGTGTGCCCCAACGCCGTCAACGCCAGTACCCGCCGAGGCCATTCAAGATGAGTCTCGGTTTCCGTCAACAAAGGCCGCTCGCCGTCGATCAACGGCCGCAGCAGTGCATGGAACATCATGTCCCCGAGGAACGGCAGTGGTTCGCGCTTGCCCATCAACTCGGCAAACACGCGCCCGAACGCGACCGGCCCGGCTTCGGCGATGTAGGCCAGAGACAGGCGTTCGGTCAGTGACAAGCCATCCCTCGCCCCTGGCAATTCCTGCAACTGGCGTCGCAAGGCGGGTGCCAGCAAGGGCAGGGCGGGATGCGTACCCTGGGCCAGTGCCGCCAGCTCAAGCGGAGAACTGGCGCAGTAGGCTGACCATGCTTCACGGGCCAACTGCACCGCGTCGTCATCGATCAAGCGCCGCTGCGGCCATAACCACGCCAGTACATCGGGGGCTAATTGGCCAATGCCGATAAAGCGTTCTACCCCCGGGATGCGGTCCACCTCGATCAGTTCCAGCTTGCGCGGTGCCTGGTCAAGACCGGCCAGGGCGCGGATCAGGAACAGTTGGTCATACGCATCCGCCTCGCACCACAGCACGCTGTGTTCGGCGCTGGCCAAGGTTTCCAGTTGGTTGTATTCATCGGCGACACGGCGCGCGACATCCGCTTCGCCCAGGCCAAAAGCCTGGCTGATGAATGCGCTGCGCATGGCGCGGAATTCGTCGCGTGGCAGGTCGCGAACCGGGCCCATGCACAGCGGGTCGCTGAGCATCTGGAAGCGCCCCTTGAACCCCGCCAATTGCAGGCTATGGGCAATGTCGTTGCCACAGCGCCAATGGGTGGTGCGGGCTTCGTCGCTGGCGGCGAAGTCGGGATGGCGGGCGGCGAAGTCGATGGCGTCGACATGGGCCTTGAGCTGGGGCCAACTGCTGAAACCCAGCTGTTTGGCGATCTGCCATTGAGCCTGGGACAAGGTGGCGTCGGGGTTTTCGCTTTTCAGGCGTGCCAACAGTTCCTTGGCGCGCTTGCGCTGCTGCTCAAGGTTGAGACGGCCATCAGCGGTCGAGGATACGCGGCGTTGCGACATACGAGCTCCTAGCACAAACCTTTTCCGCTTTAAGGTTGGGAGTCGTAGAAACGAGGGAGTGCTTCACTGTCTTGGGCGCAGCCCTTTCCGCGGAAGGTGGCGTAGAGAGCGCCAGGCGGCAAATATAGGCAGGGCAGGGGCTGATTGCAAGGCGCTCGCCACAGGGCCGGTCGCCATCGTATGAACTTTTGCTATGAAACGCCCGCTCGCCTGCTTCACCATTGCGCCTGACCGAACCATGAGGAGCATCGCGTCCATGAGCGCACTGATCGAAACCCGCGCCCTTGCGCGCCGGGATGAGCGTCGCCAGGTGGCCTTGCTCCAGCCCACCGACTTCAGCTTGCACCGCGGCGACCGCGTGTCGATCACCGGCGCGTCCGGTTCCGGCAAAAGCGTGTTCCTGCGGGCACTGGCGTTGCTGGACGCGCCCACATCGGGGCAGGTCCTGTGGAATAGCCGGCCGATCGCTGACACAGACATTCCCGAGTACCGCAGCCGCATCTGCTACCTGTCCCAACGCCCGGCGCTGATCGACGGCACGGTGCAAGACAACCTGCGTTTTCCCTTCAGCCTCAAGACCCTGCGTAAACGCCATTTCGAGCTGGCGACCATCACCGCGCTGCTGCAGCACGCCGGCAAGTCGCCCGACTTCCTGGCAAAAAACGCCGGTGACCTGTCGGGCGGCGAGTCTCAGGTAGTGGCGTTGATCCGCACGCTGCAGCTCAACCCCGACGTGCTGTTGCTGGACGAACCCACCGCCGCCCTCGACCCCGCGTCCTCGCACGATGTCGAAGCGCTGATCGACGCCTGGTTCGCCGACGACCCCACCCGCGCGTATGTCTGGGTGTCCCACGACCTGGAACAGGCCCAACGCATGAGTGACATCCACTTGCACATGCACGCCGGTGTGCTGAGCGGAGACACCCAGCCATGAACTACCAAAACCTGACCGCGCTGGACATGGCCATCGCCGCCTCGCTGATCCTGATCAACGGCGCGCTGTCGCTGGCGTTGCGCCTGGGCCTGGAGCGCCAGTTGCTGTGGGCCGCCGTGCGTACCGTGGTGCAACTGCTGGCGATCGGTTACCTGCTGGGCTGGGTGTTCGCGTTCGCCTATTGGTACGTGGTGCTGCCGCTGATGTGCGCGATGACCCTGATTGCCGGCCTGTCGGCGGCGGGGCGTGGGCGGCGGACGTACCGTGGGCAACGGATCGACAGCATCGTGTCGGTGTGGGCCAGTTCGTGGCTGGTCACGGCGGTGGGCTTGTTTGCGGTAATTCGCATCCACCCGTGGTACGAGCCGCAGTACGCGATCCCGATCCTCGGCATGATCCTCGGCAACACCTTGACCGGCGTGTCCCTGGGCATAGAGCGCATGACCCAGGAACTGACCTCGGGTCGCAACACCATCGAGATGATCCTGGCCCTCGGCGGCTCACGCTGGGAAGCGGCGCAGGAAGCGATCCGCCAGGCGGTGCGCGCCGGGATGATCCCGACGCTGAACCAGATGACCGTGGTCGGTATCGTCAGCCTGCCCGGCATGATGACCGGTCAGGTGCTGGCGGGGGAGAGCCCGGTGGACGCGGTGCGGTACCAGATCGTGATCATGTTTTTGATCGCCGCCTCGTCGGCGTTGGGCACGGTCGGCGCGGTGCTGCTCACCTACCGGCGCCTGTTTTCCAGGAGTCATCGGTTTTTGCGTGATCGGCTGCAAGAGCGCTGACGGCCAGGCGACGAACCGCCGATGATTGTTTCACCGGCTGAAATGCTCGATTGTAAATCCTGGTGATTCCATCGATTGAGGCAGCGGCGGAACATGCCTGGCGTCAAGACCCCCACTTTTTTGGAGCCTTTCATGTCCCAATCTGCGATCAAACTCTATGGTTTTCCCCTGTCCGGCCATTCCCATCGGGTCGAGCTGATGTTGTCGCTGTTGGGCCTGCCCAGTGAATTCATCCTGGTCGACCTCAAGCAAGGCGCACACAAGGCCGCTGAATTCGTCGACACGATCAACCCGTTCGGCCAGGTGCCGGCGATCGATGACAACGGCACCGTACTCGCCGATTCCAACGCGATTCTGGTGTACCTGGCGAGCAAGTACGGCAACGGCCAATGGCTGCCGAGCGACCCGCTGGGCCAGGCGCGTGTGCAGCGCTGGCTCTCGGCCGCGGCCGGTCAGCTCCACGCCGGACCGGCGACCGCGCGGCTGGCGGTGGTGTTTGGCGCGGATGTCGATGCCGTCGCCGCCATCAGCCGCTCCCACGCCTTGCTGCAATTGCTTGAACAGCAACTGGGCCGAAGCCGCTTCCTGGCCAGTGAGCAGCCGAGCATTGCCGACATCGCTTTCTACACCTACGTGGCCCACGCGCCGGAAGGCAATGTGTCGCTGGCCGACTACCCTCAAGTGCGCGCGTGGCTGGCCAGTATCGAAGCGTTGCCGGGGTTTGTCGGCATGCCACGCACGGCGGTGGGCCTGCAAGCACAGTAACCTTCAAGAGGGACGCCGATGGACCGATTTCATGAAATGCAGGTGTTCCTCGCGGTGGCCGAGGAGGAGGGCTTCGCCGCCGCCGCGCGCCGCCTGAAAACTTCGCCGCCCAGCGTGACCCGGGCGATTGCTGCGATGGAACAGCGCATCGGCACCCAACTGCTGGCGCGCACCACTCGCAGCCTGCACCTGACCGAAGCCGGCCAGCGCTACCTGGAAGATTGTCGACGCATCCTCGCCGAGCTGAATGAAGCCGAGGAAGCGGCGGCGGGCAGTTATTCCATCCCCTGCGGGCAACTGAGCGTGACCGCCCCGGTGCTGTTTGGCGAACTGTATGTGGCGCCGTTGCTGGGGGCGTATCTCGATCGTTTTCCCCTGGTGAACATCAACGCCTTGCTGGTCGACCGCGTGGTGAACATGACCGACGAAGGCGTCGACGTGGCCGTGCGCATCGGTCATCTGCAGGAGCCTTGGCAACAGGCGATCCAGGTCGGTGAAGTGCGGCGGGTGGTGTGCGCATCGCCTGGCTATCTCGATCAGCACGGGCGGCCGCAACGTCCCGAGCAGTTGCGTGAAGCCAAGATCGCCACGTCGTCGGCCAGCCAGTTGATCAGCGAGTGGCAATTCGTCGACGGCGACCGGCTGCTGACGGTGCCCATCGCGCCGCGCCTGGTGGTCACGGCAAACAACGCCGCGATCAACCTGGCGCGCATCGGCTGGGGCATGACGAGGGTGCTGTCCTATCAGGTGGCGGCGGCGGTGGCGGCCGGTGAGCTGGAGATTGTCCTCGACGCGTTCGAACCCGCGCCGCTGCCGATCCAGGTGGTGTTCCAGAAGGGCGTTCGCGTACCGGCGAAGGTGCAGACCTTCGTCGACTTCCTCACCCAGCGTTTCGCCCAGGACCGTGGCCTGAACCCGGCGCCGCAGCGGCCTAGCTGATGGAGCGCTATCGCGACATGCAGCTGTTTGCGGCGCTGGCCGGGCAACCGAGCCTGGCTGCGGCGGCGCGCAGTGCCCAGGTGTCGGGCGCGACGCTGGTGCGCGCGCTGGCGCGGTTGGAAGCACGCCTGCACGTGGCGTTGCTGCAGCGCAGTACGCGGGGAGTGCGCCTCACCGACGCAGGCAGCGCCTACCTGGCCGACTGCGTGCGCCTGCTGGCCGCCGTGGACGCCGCCGAAGCCTCGGCCAAAGGCGCGCATGTGCAGGCCCAGGGCAATCTGCGGGTGTTCTTGCCGTTGCTGTTCAGCCGGTACGTGATGGCGCCGATCCTGGCCGGTTATATGGACCGCCACCCCGATGTGTACCTGACGGCCCGCTACCACGACTATTACCCCAACCTGCACGAAGAGGGGTTGGACGTGGCGATCCTGGTCGGCGCGTTGCCGAACTCGTCGCTGATCGCACGGCCGGTCGGCCAGGTGCGGCAGATCCTTTGCGCCAGTCCCGATTACCTCGCGGCCCACGGCAAACCCGCGCACCCGGACGATCTCAAACAACATCGCCTGATCGCCAGCGCCGATCAGGTCCACTGGGATTTCCCCCACGCCCACCTCAAGGCCCGTACACGCCTGCGCTGCGCCACGGTGCAAGGTGCGATCAATGCGGCCGTGCATGGCGCAGGGATCATCCGTTGCCTGAGCTACCCGGTTCACGAGCACCTGATCAGCGGTCAGTTGCGCCGCGTCCTGCCCGCCCACGAGTTGGCGCCGTTGCCGGTCAACGTGGTCTACCGCGAAGGCCGCCATGCACCGATGCGCGTGCGCAGTTTTGTCGATCACTGCGTGGCGGCGCTGCGCGAGCATCCGGCGTTTCAGTTGGCGTAATGCTCGATTGCCGAACGTGGGTATTCTCTCGCTGCCTGGCGGGGCGCAGCATCTGGCTATCTGACACGAGGTGATTGCCATGCAACCGACCGAACACTCCCCCTGGCATGCCGGTGAACGGCAGATGCAAGCAAGCGCCGGTGCTGCCGAGCGCATGGACATGATTGGCGCCAAGGTGATCCGCGATCATCTGCCCGAGCAGCACCGAGGGTTTTATCCGCTGTTGCCGTACCTGATGCTCGGCGTGGTGGACGCGCACGGCATGCCCTGGGCGACGATGATCGAAGGCGCGCCGGGGTTTGCCCATTCGCCCGACCCGCACACCTTGCAGATCGACAGCCTGCCCGGTATCAGCGACCCGGCGCGGTCCGGCTTGCGTCCGGGGGCCGCCGTCGGCTTGCTCGGCATCGACCTTGATACGCGCCGCCGCAATCGCCTGAATGGGCGGGTCGGCGCGCTGGATCACGGGGGCTTTGCGGTCGATGTGGTGCAGTCCTTCGGCAACTGCCCCAAATACATCCAACTGCGACCTGTCGATGGGGTCGCCCGCAAACCCGGGCAGGTGGCCGAGCGCAGCAACCGCCTGGATGACGCCGCACACGCGATGATCCGCAACGCCGACACCTTCTTTGTCGCCAGCTACGTGGACATCGACGGCGAGCGCTCGGTGGACGTCTCCCATCGCGGCGGCAACCGCGGCTTCGTGCGCGTGGAAGGCAACGTGCTGACCATCCCCGACTTTGCCGGCAACCTGTTCTTCAACACCCTGGGCAACCTGCACGCCAACCCGGTGGCGGGGTTGTTGTTCATCGACTTTGCATCGGGGGACGTGATGCACCTGGCCGGGCGCACTTCACTGATCCTCAGCGGAGCCGAGGTGGCGCGGTTCGAGGGCGCGCAGCGGTTGTGGACGGTCACGGTGGAGCAAGTGGTGCGCCGCCCGGCGGCGTTGGCATTGAGGTGGCGGTTTGCGGAGTTTTCGCCGTACAGCCTGGCGATGGGGCGTTGGTAGGGCACTGGCTGTGCGGCCACCAATACCCTGCCCGAGCGCGCGTTGCCCGACGGTTAGGACTACCTCAAGCCGATCCACGTCATGGTCGACGACCCGCTGAATGCCGCGCAAAGTCGTAACCAGTTCCGCGAAACCGGGGTGTTTCGCAGTGTCGAAACCGGCCAGGGCAAGGCAGGGGATTATTCGGTGTTGATCCGCTTCAATAGCCAGCGCGATTTGCCACCTTTCCCGGTAATTCTGCTGAGTACGGCGACGCTGTTTTTGCTGCCCTTGTCCCAGAGTATCGACACCACCACCGAGTTTTCCCTGCAACATAATGGAAAGCGCCGATGAGCGTCTCTATTCCGCCGCCCGAATCCCGGTTCGATCAGCAAAAAACGCGCAGACCTTTCCTCTAAGAACATATGGCGAATAGTTGAAGTTAGACCGTATGTCGGATTCTCTTATAAGTTTCTTTGAATGTGTTCTGCGTCCTACATGCTCTTCCTGGATTTAAATAAAAGTTATGTGTGCAGGTTGAGGCTTCGTAAGGTATTAATTCTGCGAGGGTTAAGTGTTCCTATTCAGCGTGGGTAGCGATTTTTTATCTTACATAGAGTTATTTGTTTTCTGATTTTTGTGAAAGGATTTTCCTAAAGTTATTGGTAAATTTTCCTACATTATGAGGTATGCAAAAATTGCATTTTTTTCCAGAAAAGCTAGATTGCTATCGTCACTTGTTTATAAGTGGGCAAAGATAGTGTCTGTGTGGACTCAGGAGAATTGAGATGAAAAGTGAAGAGTTTGGAGAGCTGTTTTTTAGTTTTGATAATGAGTACGGGTTCAATCCGTATGCAGGTAACGCCGGCGCATCAGGAAGCCAAGGTGGGTGCGGCGGAAGCGGTGGATGTGGTGGCGGCGGTGGATGCAACGGCGGTAGTGGTGGGTGTGGTCACAATTCAATAACCGAGCAACAACCGACGAGTGAGTAAATTTAACCGTCACCCACTTAACGAGGTTTTCCGGCGGAGGCTAGAAAACCTCTACAGGGGAATGCATGATGAATATAACCATACCTAACTATGAGATTTTGAATTTTGAAACGGAAAGCTTAATTATCTCTGATATGGGTGTTTCAAAGGTGCACTCGCAACCGCTGCTGAAAGCACTTCGGCAGCTTAAACTGTCGAGTGTTATGACCAAGGGCGATGTGGACGAGGTGCTTTCTGAAAATGGCCTGGAGGCAAACAGTGCGTTTGAATTTTTGAAGGGGATTATTCCTTTTGGCGCTGTTGAGGAATTATATTTTGAAAAGACAGTGGTTGTGCACTCTTTGGGAAGGAAAGGCTTTTTTGAGGATGTTTTTAGGCAGGAGTTTTCTGGGGTTTTAGAGTTCAAAGAGTTTTCAGACGACGTCGTTGAGTCCGTTAGAGGGGGCAGATGTTTTGTGGTGTTGATGTGTTATGGTTATGAGTATGATTCTATAAAGAAGCTGCATTTTGATTTGGCGAAAGCTTCGCCACAAAGTGCTATTAGCGTTTGCTGGCCGATGGGTGGTTTTTTTTGTATAGGACAGCCATATATTGCAGAAATAGGAAATCCTTGCCATTTTTGCACCGTTGACAGGCTGGTCAATAATGAGTCTGTTACGCATTCTAAAAATAGCTGGGCAAGCGTTCTGGCATTTTGTAAAGGAAAGCATGTCAGTGTGCCTTTCAAGGCATTAAGTCTTTATCAAGAATTGATTGTGATCGGTGCTATAGTCAGGAAAGTTAAGTTTTTTACTGATGTTGGCATGGTGCGCAAGTATCAGGATAATATTCTGTATGCGACATACCTCCAGTTAAGTGATGGTAGGATTTTCGAGGAGTCGAACTCGCACTGGTATATGTGTGATTGTTTGGGGGCGGAAATATGAAAAAAGTCCCGCATGATTATTATCTCAGGTTTATAGACGCGTCAGTCTATGAAGAGGTACTTGAATTTCATAGTAAGGGTAATTTTACTCTCCATAAGGCATTTCAACATCACACCAGCTTGCATTTTCTGGATGAGGGGCATCTTGCACAATTAACAGGGAACGAATTGGTTCTCTATCCTGACATGGATTTGACGGTTGAACTAAAGCTCTCCGATGAACACAGGAAAGGGCTGCTATGCCGAAATGAGTCTTGTGAGCGATTTGTGCCAGGAGAGTTAGAGTTTGCAGACGTCGAAAAGTTGGTTGGTCCATTGCTATCAATGAATACGGAATCTTACAAGAGGGGCTATCCAAGTGGTGGGGCGCTTTACCCAGCCGAAATTTTTCTTTGTTCTCTTTCTAATGAATGTAGTACTTGGCCGGGTGCGGGAAAGATTCTGCATTTACTCCCAAAATCCAGAAGGTTTGAGGTGATGCAGGTTGAGACGGATATTGAAAAACTCAAAGCCGCCATACTAACGCCGCCCAATGATATTGGCAGCCCCAGTTTGGCACTGATTTACGTCGCCTATATGCCGAAAAACTTGTTCAAGTATCGGTATCGCGGCTACCGAATGGCGCTGATGGAAATTGGCTCGATCTACATGCTGGTGGAACTCCAAGCTAAATCACTGGGGCTTGCATGCCGACTCTGGTCTGCGTATACAGATTCTATGCTTTGTAAGGTACTGGGGTTAAATCCAGCCCTGTTCTTTCCTATGTGTGTTCATTTTATAGGCAAGCAGCATGAAAGTTATTAATTTAATGCAGAAGCCAGACCTGCCTGGTTCATTGCTGTTTCAGCCTGCAGGATTGCTCGCGTTACCAAACTCTGTAGAAGTATCTGATGCGCTATCGGTGAATGGGTCCGGCGTGGGTGGAGGTTCGAATTCAATCAAAACTGCCTTAGGTGAATATTTTGAACGTCGTCATTTTTATAGAGAAGTTCTTTCGAGTAAGTATGGTTTTCTCAGTGACTCATTGACGGACACAGAAGTTGATAGCTTTGCCCGTGCCTTTATTCAGACGGCATCTAAAAAAGTTTCTATTCGAGAGGTTGAGGAACATAAGTTTACTTTAAGTAAGGTTGTGAGAGCTCTAGATTTCTCTACGTGCTTGATTCCCACAGTCTGTATTTCTCTTTCTTCATATGGTCTTGATGATGATAATTTTATTTACCCACTAAGAGATACCTGTGGGTGCAGTTTCCATTGGCGCCCAAATTTTGCTTTTTTAGGCGCCGTGAAGGAGTATCTTGAGCGGCAATTCCTTGTGAGGTTTTGGTCGACGAAAAAATGTCGCTCCATAGTGTCCACTGATCGAGCGTTAGAGCTATTGTCGCGCAAAAAAATCAGGCATTTATATCATGCTCTTATTTCTGCGGGTGAGATCTCGGCATTTGATATTTCTGATGCTAGATTTCCGGGTGTTTGCATATTGGTTGTGTATGGCCAAAGCAAGGCAAATCATCATGTGAATTATTGCGCAGGAATGTCCTATTCGGCGACGGTTAGTGATGCACTTGAAAAATCAATACTGGAGCTTTGGCAAACTTATCGATTTATGGATTTGTTTAAGTCTGTCGATTCTGATGAGAAACGAGTTGAGGACTATTATTTGCGATATTTTTTAGAATGTAATTTATATAAAGCGTATCAGGAAATCATTGATGTTCAGGTTGTTGTTGACGGAGAAAGTTTGGTGTCATCTGTGGAATTTACGTTGTCCGGTTTTTTGTCTGCTTTAAATGATCAGGGTATTTTAGGTTATTTTTATGTAAGGCATTCGATGGTTAATGGTGTTGGCTGTATTTTTAGTAAATATGTTTCGCCTGATCTTTTTCTTCATATGAATAATTCACAGAATATAAATTTGAGCAATAAGTACTCCAAAAGATTTGCGGGCGCGATACTGCAGTCGCGCGTGGAGAAAATGGTACCGTTTCCCTGAGGTGAGTGATGAAATACTACCCTTTGTATAAGTCGTTTTTGTTGGCGGGACTATTTATTAAAGAACAGTTAAAGGAGCCCGTCGCGCTGTTTTGGATTGTTATATCTCCTGCGGTAACTTTCTATTTGATAAGCTATGCCAGGGTAGGTGGTGGCGAAGTGCCTAAAGGTTATCTAGATAGTACCTCGTGGTTTTATGCGTTCGTATCGTCGAGTGTTGCTCTGTTTAGCTTGGCTTTTTATATAGTGGGAAGAAGAGAGAGTGGTTTTCTAAGGTCTTTCGTATATACCTGGCGTACAAAGGCCGTCTTTCTTGTTGGGCAATTTTTTGCCTATTCTGTTATGTCGATTGTCTATTGCTCAGCTTTTTATGTGTTTACGAAAAATTACTTTGGTGTGATGGAAGTGGCTGAGTTTCTTACTGTTCTTGTAAGGTTCTACATATGCTTTCTTCTGTTTTCCATTCCGTCGCTTCTGTTGACGTTGATTCCTATAGGCTTTCAAAATGCCAACACGCTGTTCTCTATATTGTCGTTCCTGATGTTGGCACTGGGAATTGTCGGTATGAACTCGTCTCACCCGCTATTTGAAGTGATTAGGTTTTTCAATCCGATGTGGTGGGCTAACCGGATTATGTTGATCGGTGTCGCTGAATGTTCACTCCTTGTTATAATGATTTTTTGTTTTTTTATTCTTTCATTTTTGACAACTTTACGCTTTTTGCTCATTAACCCAGTTTGGAGTCGTTATTGATGAAGCGGCTTGTCGTAAAATCACTTGGTATCAAGTACGCGCGTCATGTCGTGTTTGAAAACGCGTCATTGACGATCCAGGCTGGATCGATCTCAGGCCTGTTAGGACCTAATGGTTCTGGTAAGACGACTTTTTTTGATGCGGTTTGTCGTCTGAAAAAAATAAACTCCGGTGAAATATCTAATTCGTTCTCAAGGCTGCTTTATCTATCGCAAATCATTGCTACGCCGCCGGTGCTGCGTATGTTTGATGTTTTTAAGATGATGATGCTATTTTGCTCCGATACAAAGGTCACACAAAAGCACGCGCTGGAAAAAATTGAGAAATGGAGCCCGGGGATAGCTGAGCGCTATTGTCAAATATGGAAGAAAAAATCATCCCTTTGCAGTTACGGAGAAAAACGATGGTTTTTTACATTATCCCTACTCTCCGTTAACGCAGATCTGGTGATACTCGATGAGCCCACCGCAGGTGTCGACCCTGAGTTTCGTTATCACATCTGGAAATGCCTGGAGGGGGCTGCCGCAGAAGGTGTCGCTGTTTTAGTTTCATCGCATAACGTCGATGAGATCGTTGCTCACTGCGATGACTTTTACATGCTGAGTCAGCAGCGTTTCAACCGCTTCACTGATGCGCAGGGTTTCATGAACGCTTATGGTGCATCCAGTTTGGATGAGGCATTTATTCATGCGGCGAGCCTGCCAAAAGGTTAAAGACAGGCGCTCGTTAAGCTCGGTTATTTCCTCATCGGGATAAACGCCACACTCCCCCCCGCACGCTGGTGAAACAGCCGCTCGCCATTGTCCGGCTGAGTGGTGATCACCTGATGATCCGTGCCCAGGTACGCGAGGGGCGCGGGATCGTCCTTGGAATACTGCACGATGATAATCGTGTGTTGTGGGTCGAAACGGCGGCCGCTGGTGTGTTCCAGCCAGGCCATGAACGCAGCGCTGTCGCCCTGGCGGGGGAAGTCCTGGGTTTCGGCGACGTAGTAGAACGGCTGGCCGCCGTTTTGCAGGTACATCGGCAGTTTATTGTCGACTTCCACCAGCACCATTTGCCATTGGTTCCACGGCGCGGTCTTCTCGGCTTGAGCTTGCACGTCCTCGACGAAACGCGTCACGCCGCCGTTGCCGTTGGTCCACGGGTACGCCACGCCGAGCACCAGCAGCATCAGTGCGGCGGCAATGCCAAAGCCTTTCTGCCAGCGCGGCCAACTGGCGGTTTTTTTTGCCAGCCGTTCGCTGAGCCACCACGCGCCCAACAACTGGGCGAACGGCACCAGTGGCAGCACGTAGTAACTGCGGCGGCTGCCGCTGGCGGTGAAGAACACGAATAGCAGCCCCAGGCCCCATACCAGCCAGCGCACGTTGGGCGGGGTCTGACGCCAATGTCGCACGACCAGCCACAGGCCGAGCAACCAGCACGGTGCCCAGGGCAGGGTGTAGGCGGGCAGGTAAATCAGATAGGTATAGATCGGCCCCATATGGTCGAAGGGGTCGAAGAAACGCACGACGTTTTCGCGGAATACCAGGGCCAGGCCGCTCTCGCCATAGGTCGGCGCGCCGTAGAGGTGCGATAGCACAAAGGGGATGGCATAGAACCCTGCGGCAATCAACAGCGCCAGCACCAGGCGCAGGTTGAGGTGACGTTTGTAGCGATGCTCGCTGAGCAGGTGCGGCAGCAGCACCAGGCCCGGCAGCACAAAACCGATCAAGCCCTTGAGCAGCGAGGTCGCGGCCAACAGCAGGAAAAACACCGTGTAGCGCCACAGTCGTGTGTCATCCGGCCCGCGCCAGTACCACCACACCGCCGCCAGCACGCCACACACGGTGAGCACATCCGCCGTGGCCACGCGCGCCCAGAACAGGAAATAGAACGTGGTGGCGAGCATCCAGCCGGCAATCAGCCCGGTGCCTTTGCGAAACAGGCGCTCGCCGATCAGGTACACCAGCCAGATGCTCAACCATGCGGAAATCACCGACGACAGACGCAGCGACCACGGCCCCAGCCCGCCCATCAGATTGGCGAAGCCGGTGATCAGCCAATAGGAGGGCAGGGGCTTGTCGTAATACGGCGTGCCTTTGAGGTAGGGGTCGAAGTAGTCACCGCTTTGCAGCATCTGCACGGCGATGTTCGCCCAGCGGGTTTCCGGGCCCCAGAGGTCGCGACTGCCCAGGCCGAGCAGCAGGAGCAGGGCGGAAACGCCCAGCAATAGCAGCAAGGCGCCACGTTCGGTTTTCCAGACAGTCATGGACGGTTCCTAAGGGGATGTTGGATAGAGGGTGAGCACCAGGTCGCCCTTGCGATAGCGCTTGCCGCCGGGTGGCAGTTGCCCTTCTTCAAGGTGTTCGCTGGTGCTCCTGACGCGCATCAGCACCCCGACCGAGCCCTGTTGGCGGGCCTCGGCCAGCCACGACTGGACATCGTCCAGCCCGACTTTGCGGTGTGCCGCGTCTGGGTATTGCAGGCCGTATTGCAGCTCGCCTTCGGTGTTATAAAACGCGACATCCGGCCGGCTCAGGCGCCAAGCCAGTGCCGAGGCCGAGCCTAATTCGTTGCTCAGCAGGGCGTGGGTTTGCTGCAGTTCTTCCAGATGCTCCAGCACAAACTGGTCAGGCATTTCGTTATTCGATATCCGCGCCGGCATGCCTGCTGGCAGGAGCAGCACCAGCAAGCCGATGCCCAGGGCTGGCGTCGCCCAGAGTGTCAGCGGGCGAAAGGCTTGCAGCAGGTTGGTCAGGACCCAGCCCAGCAGCACAATGAAGGTCAACGACAGGCTGAACATCTCCGCGTGGCTGTTGCCGTATAGCGGATCATCGATTTGCAGATAGATCAGCGTCACCATCGCGGCCATGCCGACCACAAAGTTGAGCAGGCCGTTGATGCAGATGGCGCGTGTTTTGCCCTGGCTTATCAAGTCGATCAAGGCATGCCCCATCAACAACGCCAGCGGTAACAGGCACGGCATGATGTAGGTCGGTAGCTTGCCGTTGCTCAGGCTGAAAAAGCCCAGCGGCAGTAGCATCCACAGGGCGAGAAAGGCTATCGCCGGTTGGCGCTTTTCTTTCCAGGTTTTGTGCAGCGTGGTCGGTAGCAGCGCCGCCCAGGGCAGGCACGCGACGACCATGATCGGCAGGAAGAACCACCATGGACGTGCATGTTGCGCGGTGCCGGAGGCAAAACGGTGGATGTGTTCATGCCAGAAAAAGAAACGCCAGTAGTCGGGCTCCTGCACATGGATCGCCCACACCCACGGCAGACACATCAGGACTGCCACGACGATCGCCAGCGGGCCATACCGCAGCAACTCGCCCAGGCGGCGTTGCCAGAGCATATAGGGCACGGCGATCAGCACCGGCAGCAGCAACGCGAGGAAGCCCTTGGTCATGAAGCCCATCGCGCAGGCCAGCCCCAGCACTGCCCAGGCGCCGAGTCGGGCGCGCGGGGTGCGGCTATCGAGGGCAAACCACAGCGCCACCAGGCTGAGGTTGACCCAGAAGGTGAATTGCGGGTCGAGATTGGAGTAGCCGGCTTGCCCCGCCACCAGGCCGAAGCTCAAGTAGAGCAAGGCGCAGGCGAAGCTTTTGCGCGGGTCGTTCCACAGGCGGCGGGCGATCAGGTAGGCCAGCAGCACGCTCAGGGCGCTGGTCAACGCCGAGGCGATGCGCACGCCGAACAGGTTCTGGCCGAACACCGCCTGGCCGAGGGCAATCAGCCAATAGCCGGCGGCGGGCTTTTCGAAATAACGCACGCCCATGAAATGCGGTGCGGCCCAATTGCCGCTCATGAGCATTTCCTGGCTGACCTGGGCGTAGCGGGTCTCGTCGGGTATCCATAGACCGTGCAGGCCCAAAGGCAGGAGATAAAACGCGACAATGGCCAGCAGCAATAAAGGTAGGGGTTTGAATCGGGTCATGCGAACGTCGCTCCTTGACGTTTAAGTGTAGGAAAAGGATGTAAGAAAATAGTGCGATAAAAGCTCGCAGTGTTCACTAATTGGCTGAAAGTATTCATGACGTCCTTAACTAACAGGCGCAGTTAAACATGCCAGAAGTTGGCTGTCGTTTGGCTGAACATCTGCGTCTTGTATAGGTGAAAAGTGTCTACAGTTGCTTGAGCGCCGCCGGCCAATCTCCACTGTTTATGATGCCCACGGCCTTGAGCTTGCCGCTGCCCAGCACCTCGACGAACAACGCGCTGCCGTATTCGGTGGCTTTTGCGTGGGGGTAGCCTAGGGCCCGTTCGATGTCACTGATGCAGGCGCTGTGAGTGAGCAGCACCAGGTTGTGTCCAGGCGCCTTTTGGCTGAGGATTTCTTCACCCATGGCATCACCGCAAATTGCCAGTTGGCTTGGCAATAGTTCGGTCTTGCCGAACATGAACAGCGAGGTCTGGGCGGTGCGTGTGGTCGGGCTACTGAGTACATCGCTGTTCTCCATGCCCAGGGTTTTAAAGGCTTTGCCTATGTCGACGGCCTGTTGAGTACCGTTGATCGTCAGGCCGTCAGTGGGGCCGAAGCAAGGATTGGAGGAACGGTCGCAGCGCTCTTCATGGCGGACCAGCACCACCAGATTGCCGTCGCGCCAACTGGCCAGCAGGCCCGACGTCAGCAGGCGATTGCCCGAGCCCAGGTCCGGTGGCGACACCGGCCAGGCCAGCAAACCTGTCAGCAACGTGCCGAACAGGGCGAGCGCAGCCATGCCCAGCCAGAGTTTCTTCAGGCGTTTTGCTTGAGCTTGATACGAACGCGGTTTGGTCAAGGTCAGGTTAACCACACTATTCACCGTGGGATGTCAGGCAGCTTTTTATTAGTCAGGCACAACCGTTTGACTGTGCCCGTAGTGGAGCAAGAGCCTGTCATACGGTTGCTGTCTTTTTGCTGAAAACTGGAGCGTTAAAAGTTATGTGTGCCGACAACTAATAAGTTGAGCGTTATTGGCGCTTGTTCGGCACTTTATTCGGTGATCGGTAGGTAACCGGTGAAATGCTTGTGAAAAATTTGCGTGGCAAGGGCAGTCAGCCGTTATCCTCGGTTGCAGTCCATTGGCGAGCGAGCATTCCCATGTTGCAGGTGCAAGGTGTCCATAAATGCTACGTCACTGCGCAGGGCCCGCTGACGGTATTGGCCGGGGTCGATCTGCACTTGGCGCAGGGTGGCAGCCTGGCGCTGATGGGCGAGTCCGGTAGCGGAAAAAGCACGCTGCTGCACCTGGTGGCCGGTTTGGATCGCGTCGACGGCGGCAGTATCCGCGTGGGTGAGCAGCGCCTGGATCAGTTGAGTGAGAGGCAACTGGCCGATTGGCGGCGCACTGAGATTGGCCTGGTGTTCCAGCAATTCAACCTGATCGGCAGCTTGCGCGTCGATGACAACCTGGCGTTCCAGGCGCGCCTGGCAGGGCGGTTTGATCCGCACTGGCAAGCGCAGTTGATCGAGCGCCTGGGCCTGGGGGATCTGCTCAAGCGCTACCCGGAACAACTCTCCGGTGGCCAGCAGCAACGGGTGGCGGTGGGGCGGGCGCTGGCGTCTCGACCCGGCTTGCTGCTGGCGGACGAACCGACGGGCAATCTTGATGAAACCACCAGCGATGAGGTGCTGCAACTGCTGCTGGACCTGTTGCGCGACACGCCCACCAGCCTGTTGATGGTCACCCACAGCCCGCGCATTGCCGCACGGCTCGACCGGCAGGTGGTGTTGCACCGCGGCCACGTCCTGCCTGCGGACGTCGGCTGAGATGGCGGTGTTCTATTGGACGTTACGCGCGTTGCTCAGCCACTGGCGGCGGCATCCCGTGCAGTTTTTCAGTGTGCTGACCGGTCTGTGGCTCGCCACCGCGCTGCTGACCGGGGTGCAAGCGCTCAACAGCCAGGCGCGGGACAGCTACGCGCGAGCCAGTCAATTGATCGGCGGCGAACCCCAGGCCAGCCTCAGCACGCCGGACGCTGCCAGTTTCCCCCAGGCGCTGTTTGCCGAGTTGCGCCGCGCCGGCTGGCCGGTGTCGCCGGTGGTGCAGGGACGGGTGTTGCTCAAGGGGCATGAGGATCAGCGCCTGCAATTGATGGGCATCGATCCGCTGTCGCTGCCCGGCAGCGGGGCGGTGGCGGGGCAGCGCTTGAGTCAGGCGCAGATGGTCGCGTTCTTCGACCCGCCGGGGCGTACCTGGATCGCCCCGCACACTTTGCAGGCGCTGGGGTTGCAGGCCGGTGAACGGCCGCTGACGGCGAGCGGGCAAGCCCTGCCGCCGTTGCAGGTGCAACAGGACATGGCCCCTGGCATGTTGCTGACCGATATCGGTTTTGCCCAACCGTTGCTGGACATGCCTGGGCGCCTGTCCCGGCTGCTGCTCGACAAGTCGTTCGCCGCCGCCCATCCCACGCCGCCGGCCGGACTGCAACTCAAACAGGCTGAGGACAATAACCTCGCGCGCCTCACCGAGAGCTTTCACCTGAACCTGGATGCGTTGGGCTTTTTATCTTTTGTGGTCGGGCTGTTTATTGTCCATGCCGCCATCGGCCTGGCCCTGGAGCAACGGCGTGGGCTGCTGCGCACCTTGCGCGCTTGCGGGGTGAGTGCGCGGATGTTGATCCTCGGCCTGGGGATGGAGTTGGGTGCCTTGGCCTTGCTTGGCGGTGTGCTCGGTGTCGCCAGTGGCTATGTGCTCGCCAGTCTGTTGTTGCCGGACGTGGCGGCCAGCCTGCGCGGCCTGTACGGTGCCGAAGTGCCGGGGCAACTGAGCCTCAGCCCCTGGTGGTGGCTCGCCGGGTTGGGCCTGAGCCTGCTCGGTGCGTTGCTCGCCGGCGCCGGCAGTGTGTGGCGGGCGGCGCGCTTGCCGTTGTTGGCGCTGGCCAATCCCCAGGCCTGGCATGAGGCCCATGGGCGCTGGTTGCGGCGTCAAGGCTGGGTGGCGAGTGCGGCGTTGCTGATCGCGCTGTTGGCGCTGTGGTGGGGCGACAGTCTCGCCGCCGGATTTGTGCTGATGGCGGCCTTGCTGCTCGGTGCCGCGTTGGGGCTGCCGGTGCTGCTCAATGCACTGTTGAAAGCGCTGTTGGGGCGCAGTCGCTCGGTGCTCGGGCAATGGTTTCTTGCCGACTGCCGCCAGCAGTTGCCGGCCTTGAGCCTGGCGCTGATGGCGTTGCTGTTGGCGCTGGCGGCCAACATCGGCGCGGGCTCCATGACTTCGGGCTTTCGCCTGACCTTCAACCACTGGCTGGAACAACGCCTCACCGCCGAGCTGTACCTCAACCCACGCAACCCGGCCCAGGCCGAACAGTTGAATACCTGGCTCACGCAACAACCGCTGGTGCAGGCGGTGCTGCCCACCTGGCAGGTCGCCGTGCAATTGCAGGGCTGGCCGGCGGATGTGTTCGGCGTGGTCGACGCCCCGACCTATCGCCAGCACTGGCCGTTGCTGGAAGCGGCGCGTGCGCCGTGGGACCAATTACTGCGCAATGACACGCTGATGCTCAGCGAGCAACTGGCGCGGCGCTTGAACGTGCAAGTCGGCGACGCCGTTGAGATCCCCACGCCCCAGGGTGTGTGGTCGCCCCAGGTGGTGGGGATCTACGCCGACTATGGCAACCCCAAGGGCCACGTGCTGGTCAATGCGCAGCACCTGTTGGCGCATTGGCCGACGCTGTCGCCGGCGCGCTTCAACCTGCGCGTACTCCCGCAAAACGTGGCGCCGCTGGTGCGTGAAGTGCAGCGCGAGTTTGCCCTGGACGACAGCCGTATCGTTGACCAGCAGCAACTCAAAGGCTGGTCGAGCCAGGTCTTCGAACGCACCTTCGCCGCCACCGCCGCGCTGAATAGCCTGACCCTCGGCGTGGCAGGCGTGGCGCTGTTCATCAGCCTGCTGACCCAGAGCCAAAGCCGCCTCGGCCAACTTGCACCGCTGTGGGCATTGGGCGTAACGCGCCGGCAATTGATGCTGCTCAGCCTGGGGCAGACCTGGTTATTAGCGGTGCTCACGCTGCTGCTGGCTCTGCCCTTGGGGTTGCTGTTGGCGTGGTGCCTGGATGCGGTGATCAATGTGCAGGCATTTGGCTGGCGCCTGCCATTGCACGTTTTCCCCTGGCAGTTGGCGCAACTGCTGGGGCTGGCGCTGCTTGCCACGTTGCTGGCGTCGGCGTGGCCACTGTGGCAGTTGTACCGCAGTCGCCCGGCGGATTTGTTGAGGACGTTCGTCCATGAAGATTAAGGCGCTGCTGTGCGTCGTTCTGTTGCTGGTGAGCGGCTGTGACAAAGCCCCCGCGCCCGAGGAAAGTTTCGCCGGCCTGGGCAGTGAGGCGGCAGATTTTACCCAGGTGCTGCCAGGCAAGGTCTTCGATTTTCCCGAGGACCACGGCCCCCACGCCGGTTTTCGCATCGAGTGGTGGTACGTCACCGCCAACCTGAAAGACGCCCAGGGCCATGTATTCGGCGTGCAATGGACCTTGTTTCGCAATGCTCTCAAGGCCGGGCCGACGCAATCGGGCTGGCAGGATTCAACGATCTGGCTCGGCCACGCCGCCGTCACCTCGGCCACCCGGCACTACGCCGCCGAGCGCTACGCCCGTGGCGGCGTCGGCCAGGCCGGGGCCCAGGCCGCGCCGTTCAGTGCCTGGATCGACGACTGGAACTTCGCCACCCGCCCAGGCGCAACCGGCCCCTTGGCGGACATGCAGCTCAAGGCCAGTGGCCCGCAATTCGCCTACGACTTGCACCTGACGTCCAGTCGCCCGTTGGTGCTGCAAGGCGACAACGGCTACAGCCGCAAGTCCGACCAAGGCCAGGCATCGTACTACTACAGTCAGCCGTTTTTCACCGCCAACGGCAGCGTCAGTCTCGACGGCAAGGTGTACCAGGTCACGGGCCCGGCCTGGCTCGATCGCGAGTGGAGCAGCCAACCCCTGGCCGCCAGCCAGACCGGCTGGGACTGGTTTTCCCTGCACCTGGACCGTGGCGAGCAGTTGATGCTGTTTCGCGTAAGACAAAAGGACGGCACGGGTTATCTCACCGGCACCTGGATCGACCGCGAGGGCCATACCCAAACCTTGCACAACGCCGATATCCAACTTACGCCACTGGCCACCACTGACATCGATGGGCGGCGTATTCCCACACGCTGGTCGCTGAAAATTCCCGGCAAACAGCTCGATATCACCACAGAAGCCGTCAACCCGAAGGCCTGGATGAACCTCAATATTCCGTACTGGGAAGGACCGGTGCAGTTTGAGGGTGGGGTTGGGTATCTGGAGATGACCGGGTATTAGCATTTTTCTGTAGGTGCTGATCCTCTTCTGCGTAGGCAACTTCCCAAATGTGATTTAGCCCCCTCGGGCTTGTGTCCTGGCCGTATTCGCTTGCTTATATTCCGACGCCATCTTCATTGCATTCGGGATGTAAGGCATGGCGCGGGGATACATCAACGACAAGCCAATCAGCTACAGCAGTTTGAAAACCTGGCTGATGGGCCACAGCATGAGCCGCCAGCACTCTGATCATTTTGACGTATTGAATCATCACCTGCGCGGCGGGTGGGTGATGCCGGGGCGGATGGTGATTGTTCCAGACACAGAGAGCGTCAGTTGCTCCTGGAACGAATCCTGGTGGGTGCGTTATGCCGAGGAAATTGATCGCAACCTGGAGCTCGATGCTGCGGCTGCACAGACGATGATCGATAACTACGACCTGCTGCAGAGCCTTCTGACGTATGGCTCGATAGGTATCGGCAGTACAACATCGGCGTGGTCGCGGCACCTGGATGAAGTCGTGAATACGTTGGAGGAAATCGAGCGCCTGCATCAACGCCTGAAAGCGGGCGGGTTGGATCGCCAGGCGTTTATCCGCCAGCGCCAGGTGCTGCTGGCGCTGCTGGGCACGCAACTGCGCGGTGCCGCACGATTTGGCACGGGGTTGCGCGGCAATCAATCGCTGAAGAAGGTGCTGGGGATTTCGACCAAAAGCTATCTGAATAAAGGTGAGATCGCCGGGTATGCACAGCGGGTGAAGGCGATTTCGCAGACGTCGAAGTGGTTGGGCAAGGGCACTTATATTGGGTTGGCGCTGGATGTGGGTGCAGCGGGTTTGGAGATCAAGGAGGCGTGTATGGTGGGGCGGGAGGCGCAGTGTCGGCGGGCGAAGTATGTGGAGATGGGGAGGTTGGCGGGTGGGGTAGAGGGGGGGGCTTGGGGAGCGGCGGTAGGAGCTAAAGCCGCGCGTCGCATATGTACGGTTTTTTTGGGTGTTTACGCGAAAGGACGCGCTGAGTTGGCCTGTGGAATTATTGGCGGCGCCGGGGGAGGGTATATAGGAGGAAATGCAGGCGGGGATAGCGGTGCGTTTCTAGGCGGCAAGATCATAGAGATCGATGGTGATTTGATCTTTCAACCTGAGGGGGCCTGACTATGGATTTTTTTCTCGCCTATACCATTGTGCTGTTTGTTGGGATGTCTATCCTCTTGGGACTGATGCTATTTGCCGAATATAAAAAACTCGACGAGTTGGAAAGTTACTTCAGTGAGAACGAAAAGGTTCGTTACCATAAGCGATTTTGGAAAAGAAATCAGCGGATTGACAGATTTCATCGGATGGGCCTGATGATTGATTTTCTATCAAACCCAAAACCCTTTTTGAAAGCAGGTCTTGTGACCGAGGCCGAGCTGGCGTCTGTTCCTATAGCACTCAAGCGTTGGGCGTTGTGGCCATATCGCATTTCTTATATCTGGCTTGTTGCATTAGGCGTTTGGTCAGTTTGGTATAAGTGGTGATGGATATTTCCTACGATACGATGTCATTTTTTCTTGTCTACACGGTTTTGCTCTTTATCGTGGCGCTGGTCAACTTGGGATTGCTGTTTTTTGCTGAATATAGAAAACTCGACGAGTTGGAAAGCTACTTTAGTGAGAACGAAAAGGTTCGTTACCATAAGCGATTTTGGAAAAGAAACCAGCGAATTGACAGAATGTATCGCCTGCTTCTGATGTTTGAGTTGTTGTCAGATTCAAAACGTTATGTAAAAGCCGGTCTTGTAACTTAGGCTGAACTTGCGTCTGTTCCTTTAGCGCTCAAGCGTTGGGCGCTGTGGCCCTATTATCTTGGCTTTATTTGGGGTATCGCATTGGTTGTTTGGTCCATTTGGCGCAGGTGGTGCAACATTCCAATTTGAACGTGGGAGCTTAACGATGTCGTTTTTTCTTGCTTACACCATTGTGATGTTCATTGGGACGTTCGCCGTCTTGGGCCTGATGCTTTTTGCCAAACGTACAAAACTCGACGAGCTGGAAAGTTACTTCAGTGAAAACGCAGAGGTTCGTAAACGTAAGCAACTCTGGGGGCCAAACTCACGGTTCGGCGGATTTCATCGCATGGGCCTGATGATTGATATCCTGCTAATGTCAAAACGCTACGTGAAAGAAGGTCTTGTGACTGAGGAAGAGTTGACCTGCGCTCCGTTATCACTTAAGCGTTTGGCCGTGTGGCCATATCGCCTTGCGATGATTTTGGCTATTAGCTGGGGCTATTGGTGCAGTTGGCTCTAGTGGTAGCTCGTTTTCCTACACCTGAGCAGTTGATGCTGTTTCGCGTAAGGAAAAGGGACAGTACGGGTTATCTCTCCGGCACCGGGAGCGACCGCGAGGGTCAACCCAAACCCTGCACAACGCCGCTGTCCATAACTGAAGCTGTCAACCCGAAGGCCTGGATATTCCGTACTGGGAAGGGCCGGTGCAGTTTTAAGGTGGGGTTTCTAGGCGGCAAGATCATAGAGAACGATGGTGATTTTATCTTTCAACCCGAGGGGGCCTGACTATGGATCTTTTTCTCGTCTTTAGTATTTTACTGTGTGTAGGCTCTCTGGTTGGCGTAGGGCTGATGTTATACGCCGAGTGCAAAAAGCTCGAAGTGTTGGAAAGCTACTTCAGTGAAAACAAGCTGGTTTGCGATAACAAACGCTTTTGGGGAAGAAATATGCGGATCGACAGGTTTCAGCGCATGCTCTTGATCAATCAATTGTTAGGAATGCCAAAACTGCATGTAAAGCGGGGCGATGTGACTGAGGCAGAGCTGGCTTCAATCCCGATATCCCTCAAGCGTTGGGCACTTTGGCCGTATCGTCTTGCTTTTATTTGGCTGGCTGCATCAGTCGTTTGGGGCATTTGGTACCGATGGTAGCTCACCTGTCTTCACCGCCACCTGGATGAACCTGAGTATTCCGTACTGGAAGGGCCGGCGAGGTTTAAGGGGCTCTGGAGATGACCAGGTATTAGCACTTTTCTGTAGGCGCCGATCTTCTTCTGTGTGGGCAACTTCCTAAATGTGATTGAGCCCCCTAAGGGATTGTGTTCGGACGGTATTCGCTTGCCTATATTTCGACGCCAACTTCATTGGTGATTTGATATTCCAGCCAGAGGGGGCTTAACCATGGATTTTTTTCTCGCATATTCCATTGTGTTGTTTGTTGGGATGTCTGTCGTCTTGGGACTGCTGCTATTTGCCGAATATACAAAACTCGACGAATTGGAAAGTTACTTCAGTGAAAACGAAGAAGTTCGCAACAACAAGCGCTTTTGGCGACGAAATCAGTGGATCGACAGACAATATCGCATGATGCTGATTTTTGAATACCTTGCAGACTCTAAACGCCATGTGAAAGCCGGTCTTGTGACCGAAGCCGAACTGGCGTCTATTCCTTTAGCGCTCAAACGTTGGGTGTTGTGGCCCTATTACCTTGCGTTCATTTGGGCTATCGCAACGGTCGTTTGGTCGGTTTGGCGCAGGTGGTGCAACATTCCAATTTGAACGTGGTGAGCGACCGTTGGAAAAGGCGCCGATAGCGGCGTCAGGTACGTATTGAGACGATGAGCGAAAGCAAACCGTCCGAAGACGCATTGTTAAGGATTCAAATGCTGTCAAAACCGAGGTCGCCCAGTAGTCTCGGGATCAGTCAGTTCCTACCGCGACCGATTTATAGACATCCCTGGATCTCTATAAATCGGTACTTAGTGGCACGCAGGGTCTACAACCAAGGATGCCGAGTGGGTTTGATGTTGTTCAGATAGTAGTTTCCGATGGCGTGAAACTTCCAGCGTACCGGATCGTGAAGGGTATGGGTGCGGGCATTGCGCCAGTGGCGGTCGAGGTTGTATTCCTCCAGCGTGGCGCGGGTGCCCACCAGTTCGAATAGCTTGTTGCTGGCCAGCAACGCCACTTCAGTGGTCAGCACCTTGGCCTCGGCTACGGCAATTGATGCTTCGGCCACAGTCTCTTCGTTGGGGTTGTCAACAGCCAGCTGGATTTTGTCGGCGGCCAGGTCGAGCACCGCTTCGGCTGCGCGCAGGCGAATCTGCAATTCGCCAATCTGCTGGATGGTGTAGGGGTCCTGATGCGCGTGCTCCTGGCCTGAGTCGATCCAGGCTCGGGCGTAGGTGCGCACTAGGCGAATGGTGTCGGCGATGATGCCGCGCGCGATACCCGCGTCGATGGCAGCCTGCAGGAACTGTGACGTCGGACCGGCGGCAGTGGGGTTGGTGAAGGCGTTGAAGATTGGCACCACATGCTCGGCCGCGACCTTGACGTTTTCCAGCAGTACCGTGCCGCTGGCAGTGGTGCGCTGGCCAAAACTGCTCCAGTCATTGACCACCTTGAGGCCGACTGCGTCGCGCTTGATCAGTGCAAGATGCGGTAGCTTCTCGGCATTCACCACCACGGTCGGCACCCAGTGGGCGAGTAGGGCTCCGCTGGAATAAAACTTCTCGCCGTTGACGCGAAAGTCCTCGCCGTCTGGAGTGATCAGGGTTTCGAAATCCGCCACGGTACGGCTGTTGCGCTCGGAGAAGGCATTACCGAAGCGCACACCGTTGAGGATTAGCTCGAAGAACTCCTTCTTCTGCGCTTCGCTGCCGTCCAGGCGCAGGTGATCGATCACCACCAGATGGTTTTGCGGCAACTGCGCCAGCGACGGGTCGACTGCGGCAATGATCTTCAGCACCTCGGCCAGCGTACGGTAACTCACCTCGGCACCGCCGTATGCCTTGGGCACCGTAATGCCCCAAAGGCCGCTTTGCGAAAAAGCAGTCAGCTCGGCAATCGGCAGACGCCGGTCGCGGTCGCGCTGGGCTGCCTCTACGGCAAAACTGATGGCTAGTTCCTTGGCCACGGCAATGGCTTGCGCATCACTGCTGATGCGCTGAGCGGGTGTGCTCGGTATTTCTTGTACATACGAATCGAGGTTTGGGTTGACGGTTTGGAGGTCGCTCATGTTTAGGTCCTTGAATAATCACAAAGGTGTTGCGCCGCTTGCTTGGGCCGGCTACGCGATGGGGTTGGCAGTCAGAAGCGGTAACCCAGGTTGAGGCTGTACACGGTGGGGTCAACATCGACACTGCCAACCTTGACGCCATTGATCTTCACGTCGCTGTCGATCTTGGCGTAGCGCACATCGCCGCCCACGCTCCAATTCGCGTCCAGGGCCACGTCCAGGCCGGCCTGAAAGGCCACGCCCCAGGAGTCGGAAAGTTCGAGCTTGGCTCCGTTATCCAGCTTCTCGTCGTAGAAGTACGTGTAGTTCAGGCCAATGCCGACGAAGGGCCGAATCTGCGCATCGGGTGCGAAGTGGTACTGCAGTGTGACGATCGGAGGCAGTTGCTTGGTGCTGCCAACCTTGCTGCTGTTGAGTTTGATGTCATGCTTGAATGGCAGGCCGCCGAGTACGTCGACGGCCCAGTTCGGGGTGAAAAAATAGGCTACGTTGAATGTCAGGCCTGCATCACTGTCGATATCGATGGTGCCGGGCCGAATGTCGCCCGAGTTCGACGTCGGCACGATATTGCTAATACCCCCACGCACCAGCCAAGGACTTTCCCCAGCCTGAACAAGTGTAGTGCCTGCCAGTAACGCACTGCCGAAGGCGGCGTGGCTTAACCAATGTAATGACATGTGTAGCTTCCTTGTCCGAAGTATTAATAGACGTTGTGGTGACGCGGTTCGAAAGTTTTGCCACCACGTCCGTACTCTCGGTCGGCAGGGCTGCCATGGTCTTATTGCAGGCTTTGTGCCATGTAGCTATCTAATTGTTTTATATGTATTTTATTTTGTTTTAAGGCGAATGCCGCTGTACCGAAAGGCATAATGGTGATGAATTGCTGTTGTCTGATGGACAGTGCATGCCGGTTGGCGGCCATTGGCGTGTATTCAGGCTTGCCCACTGCGGTTTTTGCGAGGCCGGTAGTCAGAAGCCCCGTACTTACTTAATCGAGAGTGCGCCCCCTTCCGGACGCTCTATCGTCGGCGCAGCAGGACCAAAACGCACCACTGCTAACTCACGTCCCGGTTGTTCCTGGCTAATTATCCTTGTTTCAATCCGCCTCCAATCTGCCTACACGAGTGTCAGGCAGTAAGCGGTAGCAGCAGTAGAACGCTGATGTTATAGCGACGCTGCGGATTCCACGACATTTGGACAGCCGTGCGCAGGAAGTACCATTGCGCCTGTTGGAAAGTTATCGCGGCTATGTAATGACCGATAATTACGCAGGCTATAACGCCTTGGCGTTGCAACCGGGCGTGTAACGGATGGCGTGCATGGTGCATGTGCGACGCAAGTTCGTTGAAGCGCAAAAAGTGCTGCCCAAGGGCAAGACCGGGCATTATCTGTCGAGCAATTGGGGCCGGTTGGAGCGCTATATCAAATCTGGTTATCCATCGATAACAACACCGCCGAAAGAGCGATCAAGCCGTTTGTCATTGGGCGTAAGGCCTATACCTCCAATGGCGCCACCGCTCAAATTTACAGCCTGGTCGAGACCGCCAAGGTCAACGGCCGAGAGCCCTACACGTGGCTGCGCCACGTACTGGAGCGGTTACTCCATGCCTCGTCGGTTGAAGACTATGAAGCCTTGCTGCCATGGAACTGCTCGCCGGAAATGCCAAGGTAGATCGCTGCCCTATCTTTGGGTAGGTGGGGTTTATGGATCGCTTACAAATCATAGAGATCGATGGTGATTTGATATTCCAACCAAAGGGGGCTTAATCATGGGTTTTTTCTCGCCTATACCATTGTCTAGTTTGTTGGAATGTCTGTCGTTCTGGGACTGATGCTATTTGCCGAATATACAAAACTCGACGAGTTGGAAAGTTACTTCAGTGAACACGCAGAGGTTCGTAAACGCCTGCAACTTTGGGGACCAAACCCGCAGTTCGGCAGTTTTCATCGCATGGGACGTATGGCCATATCACCTTGCGACAATATGGCCGCGCGCTCGTTTTTTGTCGGAGGGTGAGCTTCGCGGGCGACGGGTGATGTACGAGTTCCTGGCGCGGTACGCGAACCCGTGATAGCACGGCCTCAGGCGCAAACATTCAAATCAGCGGGTCCCAGCGTTGCGACCAGTCACCTTCCGCCTTGACCACACCGCGCAGCAACTCCAGCGCCTGCTGCAGCACCGCCGAATCCCGCGCCCGCGAGTACACCAGGAACGTCGGGAAGCTGAACTCCGGCGCTTTGGGCACGCGTTGCATCACGCCGCTGTCGAGGTAGCTTTGCACCACTCGGGTACGGAAATACCCGGCACCGCCGTGCTCCAGAATGTACTGCAGCGCCAACGGCCCGAGGTTGAAACTCAGCGCGGCGCGGGCCTTGTCGGGCAGGGCGGCGTCATGCTGCTGGCGAAACCCCTGGCCCCAATCGATGTATACGTATGGGGTCGGCTTGCTCGCCAGTTGTACCAGGATCAGTTTTTCTTCCAGCACCTGCTCCACTTGCAGCTCCGGCCAGTACTGCGGCTGGAACACCAGCGCAGCGTCGATCACACCCAGTTCCAATTGGCGCAGCAGGTATTCGCCTTCACGGATTTCCGTGCGCAGCGCATGCCCCGGGATATGTTCGCGCAAGGCCTTCGCCCAGCCGAGCATCAACGGGTTGCACAGGCTGACCTCGCCGCCGATATGCAGCACATTGCGATAGCCCTCGGGCAATGGCAGGTCGCGGCGCGCGGCTTCCCAGGTTTGCAACAACTGGTTGGCGTACACCACAAAGGCCTCGCCGTCGGCGGTCAAGCGCGCACCGGCGCGGTTGCGTACAAACAGCGTGCTGCCCAGCTGGCTTTCGAGGTTCTTCACGCGGGCGGTGATGGCGGTCTGGGTGACGTGCAGTTTCTCGGCCGCTGCGGCCAGGCTGCCGCAGCGGGTGATTTCGAGGAAAGTGCGTGCCAGTTCGATGTCCATGAAGCCCCCGGGGATGAATGGGGGGCTATTGTAGTGGAATGCGATCAAGAACTGTGGGAGGGGGCAAGCCCCCTCCCACAGTTGGATCTACGGTGTTCCAGTGATCGGGGCTGACAGAGGGTCGGTCGGGAACGCCTTGGCATATGCCTGGCAAACCCGCAATACCGTCTCATCGGCAAACCGCGCCGCCACCACGTGCAACCCCACCGGCAAGCCATTCGCCGCCAGCCCGCACGGTACCGACGCGGCCGGCTGCTGGGTCAGGTTGAAGGGGTAGGTAAACGGCGTCCACTCCATCCATTCCTGCATCCCGGAACCTGGCGGTACGTTGTGCCCGACCTCGAACGCGGTGATCGGCATCATCGGCGACACCAGCACATCGTAGTGCTCATGGAACGCCGCCATCCGCGCCACCAGCGCTGCCCGTGCTTCGAGGGCCGCGCTGAAATCGTCCAGGCTCAAGCGCTCGCCGCGCTGTGCGATGCTTAGCAGGCCGGGGTCGAGCAGGTGTTTTTGCGCGTCGCTCATCGGGCCGGTCAGGCGGGCGGCGCCGGCTGCCCACAAGGTGCTGAACACCTCCAGCGGGTCGCTGAAGCCTGGGTCGATCTGTTCGACATGGGCGCCCAACTGCACCAGGCCCGCCACCGCCTCGGCGACTACCTTGGCCACTTGCGGGTCGACGTCGACGTAGCCGAAGGTGGGGCTGTAGGCAATGCGCAGGCCCTTCAAGTCCGCGGCCTCCGACAACCAGGGCGTGGTCCGCGGCGCGCCGATCAAGCCGTCCCGCGCATCCGCTTGTGCGACGGTTTGCAGCATCAACACGCTGTCTTCCACGGTGCGGGTCATCGGCCCCAGGTGCGACAGGATCGTCATCGAGCTGGCCGGCCACTGCGGCACATAGCCGAAGGTCGGCTTGATGCCGAAGGTGCCGGTAAACGCACAGGGAATGCGGATCGAACCGCCGGCATCGCTGCCCTGGTGCAACACCCCCAGATTCAACGCCGCCGCCGCACCCGCGCCGCCGGATGAGCCGCCCGTGGTCATGCGCGTGTCCCACGGGTTGCGGGTGATGCCGTACAGCGGGTTGTCGGTGACGCCTTTCCAGCCGAATTCCGGGGTGGTGGTCTTGCCCAGCAGCACCGCGCCGGCCTTGCGCATCAGGGCCGGGAAGGGCGCATCCACCGCCCATGGCCCGTCGGCCGAAGAGGTGCGCGAGCCCTTGCGCGTGGGCATGCCGAGGGTCAGGGTCAGGTCTTTGATCGACGCTGGCACGCCATCCAGCGGGCCGCAGGGTTCGCCCTTCAACCAGCGCGCTTCTGAGGCCCGTGCGGCATTGAGTGCGCCCTCGGGGTCGACATGGCAGTAGGCGTTGACCCGCGGGTTGTAGCGCTCGATGCGCAGCAACGCGTCTTCGGTGACCTCCACCGGCGACAAGGTCTGGTCACGAAAATGCTGCAGCAATTGCACTGCCGTCAGTTGGCCGATCTCACTCATGGTCGATCTCCTGTGCCGCATTGACCATCGCGCGCAGCAACACTGCGCAACCTGCCGCCAGGTCATCCGGTGCGGCGTTTTCGATTTCGTTGTGGCTGATGCCGCCTTCGCACGGCACAAAGATCATTCCGGCCGGGCCCAGTTCGGCGACGAAAATCGCGTCGTGCCCGGCGCCGCTGACGATGTCCATATGGCTCAGGCCCAGGGCGCCGGCGGCGTCGCGCACGGCGTTGACGCAGGCCGGGTGGAAGTCCAGCGGCGGGAAGTCGGCGGTGGCGGTCAACTCGAACGTCAGGCCGTGGCGTGCAGCGCTGGCTTCGATCACGCCGCGCACTTCATCGACCATGGCCTGCAGCTTGTCGGCATGCAGATGACGCAGGTCGATGGTCATCTGGACCTGGCCCGGAATCACATTGCGCGAGCCGGGGTGCAGGCTCAGGCAACCGACCGTGCCGCAGGCGTGGGGTTGCTGCTGATGCGCGATGCGGTTGACCGCACTGACCACCTCGGCCGCGCCCACCAGGGCATCCTTGCGCAGGTGCATCGGCGTCGGGCCGGCGTGGGCTTCGACGCCGGTGAGGGTCAGGTCGAACCACTTCTGACCCAGGCAGCCCATCACCACGCCGATGGTGGTGGCCTGGTCTTCCAGCACCGGGCCTTGTTCGATATGCGCTTCGAAATACGCACCGACCGGATGGCCGAGCACCGCACGCGAACCGGCGTAGCCGATGCGCTGCAATTCGGTCCCCACCGACAGGCCCTGGTCGTCCTGTTTGTCCAGGGTGTCCTGCAACTCGAACTTCCCGGCAAACACCCCGGAGCCCATCATGCACGGCGGAAAGCGCGAGCCTTCTTCGTTGGTCCACACCACCACTTCGATCGGCGCGTCGGTCTCGATTTTCAAGTCATTGAGGGTGCGGATCACTTCCAGGCCGGCCATCACCCCAAAGCAACCGTCGAACTTGCCGCCGGTGGGCTGGGTGTCGATGTGGCTGCCGGTCATCACCGGCGGCAGGGCGGGATTGCGCCCTGGGCGCCGGGCAAAAATATTGCCGATGGCATCGACACTGACGCTGCACCCGGCCGCCTCGCACCATTGCACGAACAGGTCGCGGGCCTGGCGGTCGAGGTCGGTGAGAGCGAGGCGGCACACGCCGCCTTTGACGGTGGCGCCGAGGCGGGCCAGGTCCATCAGCGATTGCCACAGGCGGTCGCGGTTGATCAGCGGGGCGTTGCTCTGGAGCGGTTGTGCAAAGCTATTCATCTTCGAACTCCGGTCAGGCGCTCAGGGCCAGGTAGCGGTTCTTGATCGTCGGGTCGGCGCGGAAGGCGGCGGCGCTGCCCTCGTACACCACGCGGCCCTGTTCGAGCACGTAATGGCGGTCGGCGAGCTTGTCGCAGACCATCAGGTTCTGTTCCACCAGCAGCACCGGCAGGCCGTCGTCCTTGACCTTGCGCAGGATCTTCACCAACTCGTCGACGATCACCGGGGCCAGGCCTTCGGTGGGTTCGTCGAGGATCAGCAGCTTGGGATCGTTGAGCAGGGCGCGGGCGATGGCGAGCATCTGTTGCTCGCCGCCGGAGAGCGCGTGGCCGGCGTTTTTGCGCCGCTCCTTGAGGCGCGGGAACATGCCGTAGACGTCTTCGAGCTGCCAGCGGCTGGTCTTGCGCGCGGCGATGCGCAGGTTTTCCTCGACAGTGAGCAGGCGGAAAATCCCACGGTTCTCCGGCACCAGCGCCAGGCCCTGGCGTGCGATTTCAAAGATCTTCTGGCCCACCAGCGGCTGGCCGTTGAAATGGATCTGGCCCTGGCGCGGGCAGATGATGCCGAGGATGCTGCGCAACGTGGTGGTCTTGCCGGCGCCGTTGCGGCCGAGCAGGGTCACCAGTTCGCCGGGGTTGACGGTCAACGACACGCCTTCGAGCACGTGGCTCTTGTCGTAGTAGGAATGGATATTTTCGACGATCAGCATCAGGCAGCCTCCCCAAGATAAGCCGTGCGCACGCGTTCATCGGCGCGCACGAATTCCGGCGTGCCTTCCACCAGGATCTGGCCGTGGCTCATCACGGTGATGCGTTGGCTGATGGACATGACGATGCTCATGTTGTGTTCGATCAACAGCACCGTGTGGTCGCGGCCCAGGTCGCTGATCAGTTGGGTCATGATCGGGATGTCATCGATGCCCATGCCCGAGGTGGGCTCGTCGAGCATCAGCAGTTTGGGTTTGGAACAGATCGACATGCCCACCTCCAGCACCCGTTGCTGGCCGTGGGACAACTCGCCGGCCAGGGTCGCGGCGCGGGCCGTGAGTTGCAGGCGTTCGAGCACCTGGTCGGCGATCTCCAGGTGTTCGCGTTTGCTCTCGACCCGGCGCCAGAAATTCAAGGCGCGTACACCGTCGCGCCCTTGGGCGGCCAGGCGCAGGTTTTCGCGCACGCTGAGGTTCTGGAACAGGCTGGTGAGCTGGAACGAACGCGCCATACCGAGGCCGACGCGGGCGTGGGCCGGTTTGCGCATCAGGTTCTTGCCGTCGAAATGGATCGCCCCGCCAGTGGCCTGGCGCTCGCCGGTCAGGCAGTGGAACAGGCTGGTCTTGCCCGCGCCGTTGGGGCCGATGATGGTGTGGATGGTGCCGGCTTCGACCTTGAGGTTGACGCCGTTGACCGCATGGAACGCACCGTAGGCCAGTTCCAGGTCTTTGGTTTCCAGCAGGATGCTCATAGCCCTTGCTCCTTGGCGACGACGGCAGCTTTGCGGCGGCCGCGCACGTTCTCGAACAGCGACGCCAGGCCGCCCCACAATCCGCCACGCATGAAGATCACCACCAGGATCAGGATCACCCCCAGCAGCATCAGCCAGCGCGGCCACAGGTCGGAGAGGAAATCCCCCAGCAGCACGATGGAACCGGCGCCCAGCAACGAACCGAACAGTGAACCGGTGCCGCCGACGATGGTCATGATCAGGATGTTCTCGGACATCGCCAGGTCGATATTCGACAGCGGCACAAAGTGCAGCAACATGGCGTACAGCGCGCCGGCAATCCCGGTGACCGCGCCGGACAGCACGAACACCAGGATCTTGAAGTGGCGCGTGTCATAGCCGATGGCCGAGGCACGGGTTTCGTTTTCGCGGATCGCCATCAGCGTGCTGCCGAACGGCGAGGCAATGACGCGGCGTGCGCCGATGAAGATCAGCAGGAACAGCACCGCGACAAAACCGTAGAACGCGCGGGCGTCGGCCAACGACAGCAACACGCTGTCGCCGATGCGGATCTCCGGGCGCGGCACGCTGAGCAGGCCGTTGTCGCCGCCTGTCCAGTCGCTCAAGGTGTAGGCGACGAAGTACGCCATCTGGCTGAACGCGAGCGTCAGCATGACGAAGTAGATGCCGGTGCGGCGGATCGCCAGGGCGCCGACCAGCAGCGCCAGAAAGCCGCCGGCCACGGCAGCGCCGAGCAGTGCGCTGAACAGGCCCAGTTGCAGGTGAATCATCAGCAGCGCCGCGCAATAGGCGCCGGCACCGAAGAAGATGCCTTGGCCGAACGACAGTAGCCCGGTGTAGCCGAGCAACAGGTTGCAGGCCAGGGCGGCCATGGCAAAGATCAGGATCTCGCTGGCCAGGGTCGCCGAGGGCAGGATCAGCGGCAGGCCGATCAGCACTGCCAGCACCCACAGCAACATCGCTTTGGATTGGGTCTTGGCAAACGGCAGGGGGTTTTTCTCGCTCATGTCAGGCTCTCCCGAACAGGCCGTAGGGGCGCACCAGAATCACCACGGCCATCGCGCCGTAGATCATCAGGCTCGCACCCTGGGGCCAGAGTGTGGTCATCAGGCTTTGCACCACGCCCACCAGCAAACCGCCGACCAGCGCGCCGCTGAAGGAGCCCATGCCGCCGATGACGACAACCACAAAGGCGATCCCGAGAATTTCCGGGCCGACAAAGGGCTGGGCACCGCGCAACGGCGCGAACAGCACACCGGCCATGCCGGCCAGGCCGACGCCTAAGGCAAAGGTCATGGAGAACAGGCGGAAGATATTCGTGCCGAGCAGCGACACGGTTTCGGTGCTCTCACTGCCGGCGCGCACCAGTGCGCCGAAGCGTGTGCGTTCCAGCAGCAGCCACAGGCCCAGGCCCACCAGCCCGGAAAACACGATGAGGAACAGGCGGTAGTAGGGGTAGACGAAATCGCCCAGCACCAGCACCCCGCGCAGCAGTTCCGGTACGGCGACGCTTTTGCCCACCGGGCCCCAGATCATCACGCTGGCTTCCTGGATGATCAGCGCGATCCCCAGCGTCACCAGGATCTGGAACATGTGCGGCAAGTGATAAATCCGCTGGATCAGCAAGCGCTCGATCACCCACGCCAGCGCGGCCACCACCAGCGGTGCGAGCAGCAGCGCCAGCCAGAAGCTGCCGGTGAGGCTCACGGCGGTGTAGCAGATGTAGGCGCCGAGCAGAAAGAACGCGCCGTGGGCGAAGTTGACGAAGTTGAGCAGGCCGAAAATGATCGTCAGCCCGACCGCGATCAGGAAGTAGATCATCCCCAGGCCAAGGCCATTGAGTATCTGGAACAGGTAAAGATTGAGCATGCAGGAACCCTCGGCAGGACGCCGCTCGCGCGGCACCTGCGGTGCAAATAATCAGGGGGTCAGCCGAGCGTGCAGCCCGTGGCCTCGACCGGCGGGAATGACTGGCCGGCGCTGAGCACCTTGGCCAGGTCGTCCTTGTCGGCCATGTCGGCGGCGGCTTTGCCGATCAGCAGGTAGTAATCCTTGATCACCTGATGGTCGCCGGCACGGATCGACTCCTTGCCGGTGGGGCCGTCGAAACTCAGGCCTTGCATGGCCTTGGCCACGGTCGGCCCATCGAAGCTGCCGGTGGCGATGATGGTGTCGAGCATGACCTTGGTGCTGATGTAGTCGGCAGCCAGCGGGTAGGTGGGATTGATGCCGTACTTGGCCTGGGTCAGCTTGACCAGTTCGCGGTTGAGCGGGCTGTCGACCTGGTGCCAGTACTGCGCGCCGAGGTACACGCCTTCGAGTATGTCGCTGCCCAGTTCCTGGAACTGGTCGAGGCCGGCGGACCACACCAGCAGCACTTTCATGCGCTCCTTGATCCCGAAGTTGACCGCCTGGCGCAGCGTGTTGGACGACTGGCTGCCGAAGTTGAGCAGCACCAGCACGTCGGGTTTGGTGGCGATGGCGTTGGTCAGGTAGCCGGAGAATTCCTGCTCCTGCAGCGAGTGGTAGCTGTTGCCGACGTGTTCCAGGCCGTGTTCCTTGAGCACGTTTTTGGCGCCTTCGAGCAAGGCTTCGCCGAACACGTATTGTGGGGTGATGGTGTACCAGCGCTTGGCGTCCGGCAGCCGCTTGATCAGCGGCACCAGGGTTTCGCGGATCGCGCCGTAGGTGGGCACCGACCAGCGGAAGGTCGCGCGGTTGCAGTCTTTGCCGGTGACTTCATCGGCGCCCACCGGGGTCATGAACACGCCGCCGGCCTTGTCGACTTCCTTGGCCACCGCCAGCGCCGATGATGACAAGGTGCAGCCCTGGAAGAACCGCGCGCCGTCCTGCGCAATCGCTTCCTGCACCTTGCGTACCGCCTTGCCCGCGTTGCCTTCGGTGTCGATGACCTTGTAGTTCAGCGGGCGCCCGAGAATCTCGGGGTGCTGCTCCACCGCCAGGCGCGAACCCATGTCGGCAAACTTGCCATAGCTGGCAAAGGCGCCAGACATGGACTTGAGGCCGTACAGGGTAAAGGGCTCGGCGGCGAATGCCGAACGCACGCTCAGCGGCAGGCTGAGGGCGGCGGCGGCGGTGAGGCTGGCTTTCAATAACGTACGACGCTGCATGGGGTGACTCCCTGGTTTAGTTATTGGCAGGAGTGGCAATGGCGATACGGTGGAGCAGGGCCTGTGGGCAGGCGCTTTTTTATTGGGGTAACGCAGTGTGCGGGGTGGAATGCAGTCAAATGTGGGAGGGCGCTTGCTCCCGATAGCGGTGTGTCAGTCGATATAACGGTGACTGTGCCGGCCTCATCGGGAGCAAGCTCCCTCCCACATTGGATCTGGGGTGTTCTTAAGAGTGATCGAACTCCAGTAGAAAGTGCGGGCTGACCTGGCCTTCGAGCGCGGTCATATGGTGTTCGGCGTCGCACATGTGTTCATGCATCAGGCTGCGCACCGCGTTTTCATCGCCTGCGCGAAAGGCGTTCAACAGTTGCTTGTGATAGTCGAGGTTGGCCGCGTCGAACTGCTTGCGCTTGGGCTTGTAGGCTTTTTTCAGCACCACCAGGTCGCGCAGCAGGTCGTTGAGAAACTGCGCCATAAAGCTCAGCAACGGGTTGGGGCAGGCCTTGGCCAGCAGGTTGTGGAACTCCAGTTCCGCCAGGCGTTGTTCGCGCTGGCCGGCCTCGCTGTCTTCCGGCGCACTGCAAAAATCCACGTTGGCCTGCAGGGCCAGGTAGTCGTCCTCGCTCAGGCGTCCGAGCACCGACACTGCCAGTTCCACTTCGATGACCTTGCGCAATTGGTACACCTGCTCGCCATCCAGATGCTGGAAGTGCAGGTAATTGCGCAGCGCGCGGCTGGCCGGTTCGGTGCCGGCCTGGTTCAGGTAGGCGCCGCCGCTGGGGCCGGTACGCGTGCTGACCAGGCCTTCGACTTCCAGGGCCTTGAGCGCTTCGCGGGCCGAGCCCTTGGAGCACTGGAAACTTTCCATCAGCTCGCGCTCGGTGGGCAGGCGATCGCCGGGTTTCAAGGCGTCGGTGACGATGGAGCGCTTGACCGACTCGACAATCACGTCGGACAGCTTCTGGCGTTTGCGTCGTAGCGGGCGAGTGAGCATGGGGTCTATTTATCGTATTAATACGGATAAATAGCACTTAATAACGATTGGGCCGTAGCGTCAACGCAGGGTGTCGTTTCTGGTATGGAAAGGTCGTAAACGGAGATTCATTGCACCGTGGCATCCGTACACACCGTCGAACGCGGCGGTTTGTTCCCATGCACCAGATAATCGCCCACCCACTGGTTCACACAGGCACTCACGCCGCTGAACGAAACCCCGTGGGCATAGGCGTTCTTCAGTTGTACGCGGCTCGCCGGGAACGTGCGCTCAAAAGCCCAGGCGGCGCCGGTGGACGGGGTGTGGTCGTCGAATTCGGCCTGGACCATCAGCAGGCTGTCGAGCCGGGCGAGTTCCTTGTGAGGCAAGCCCTTGCTGTGGTTTCGTGGCCAGGTGGTGCATTGGCGCGCCTCAAGGGCGCTGCCGGCGACCGGGTACTTGGTGAGCGATTCGGTTTCTTTTTGCTGCCAGAGGTCTTCGCTGGAGTAGGTCGAGTCGTTGCACAGGATCGCGGTTTTGACCGAGTCGGCGGCCGACATGCGCAACGGCCCAGGCTTCGGCACGTTGGCCTGCAAGGGTTCGCGCACGCGTTGCAGCAGCAGGCTGAACATCGATTTGGCACGCTCTTCGATGACCGGGTCGGGGCTGAAGCGATGCGCACGGGCACGCGCCTCGAGCGCCAGGTCGTCGCTGTCGGGGGTTTCCCGCAGCCAGCGACTGAGCAGGTGGGCGCTCATCAGGCCGGTGGGGTCGCTGTAGAAGCGGTTGCTGGAGCGCAGGGCCGTGCGCACGCTGGGCAGCAGTTCCATGAACACCCGGCGCACGGCGGCTGGCGTGTCGCCCAGTTGATACACGCCAGGGTCGAGGGCGGCGGGCTGGGCCACGAAGCGCTCGAAAATCTTCTCCTTTTCGCCGGCAACGATCAGGCTGGCGTGCTCGAAGGTTGAGGTCCAGTTGATGTTCGAGTCGAGCACCATGCGCCCCACGTTCGCCGGAAACAGGCCGCCGTACCAGGCGCCGAGCCAGGTGCCGTAGGCGTTGCCCAGGTAGTTGAACTGCAACTCGCCCAATTGTTTGCGCACAAATTCCAGGTCGCGGGCGGTCTGCTCGGTGGTGATGTACGGCGTCAGCGGGTGGCTGGCGCACGCTTGGGCGATCAACCGGGCATTCTGGCGCGCAGCGGCGAGGTTGGCCGCGCTACGGTCTTCGCTGACATCCCCTTGCGGCACGATCCGTCCCTCGGAGCGGCATTCCAGGCGTGACCCTGGCAGCCGGCCCAGGCCCCGCGGGGTGACTTCGATCACATCATAGGTATCGGCCAACTGGCGGTAGGTGTCGCCCCAGTCGGGTTGCCGGGCGTAATGCTTCCAGACGGTGGCCAGGTGTACGGCGAAGGCGCCGCCGGCGTCGAGCCCGGGGCCCCCTGGGTTGGCGAATAATGCCCCCTGGCGTGACAGCGGCAGTTTGGCGCCGACGCGGGTGATGTCGAAGCTGATGCGACCGCGTTCAGGCGCCGCATGGTCCAGGGGCGCAGTGACGATGCCGCATTGGGTGCGTTCGATGACCTCTGGGTCCAGATGTTCGAGCGCCGGTTGTGGGCAGTCCAGGAACCATTCGATGCCGAACGGTGAACGCGGCGCTTCAGCGTGAGCGCTGGCGGGCGCCAGGGCTGCAACCAGCACCAGGCAACGGTAGGTAATTGCGCTTGCAGCTGGAAGGGGGTTCATCAGCGATCCTGGCCAGTCGTGTGAGAAAAAGAAGCCACTGTTGTGGCTTCTGATTCGGGACGACTTTTTTACCAAGGACCGTGGGGGGAAAAATGTAGGAGGACAAAACGGTACGTGTACGAAATGCGACTTTCGTTTATCGGATGTCAGTCTCCCAGCCGCCGCCTAACGCTTTGTACAAGGCAATGCTGGCGTGACAGGCGCCGTTGCACATTCAGGTCCGGGGCGGCGTACAGGATGCGCGCGTGGAACGCGCCCTGAGCGTCGATCGGTTAAATTTTAATTCACGGTCCTCGTTTCCTATCAACACGTGGCCTGTTGTGCAGGTCGTGAAGGTATTCCCGCCCCACCGCCAAGGGGCTTATCCAGAGGACACTGGAATGACACAGGCAATTGCTTCGCCCGCGGTTCACGACCTGATCGGTATCGGTTTCGGCCCTTCGAACCTGGCGCTGGCCATCGCCCTGCAGGAGCGCGAAAAGGCCCAGGGCAAACTGGACGTGCTGTTTCTCGATAAACAGGCCGATTACCGTTGGCACGGCAATACCCTGGTGACCCAGAGCGAACTGCAGATTTCGTTCCTCAAGGACTTGGTGACCCTGCGCAACCCCACCAGCCCGTATTCCTTCGTCAACTACCTGAAAGCCCACAACCGCCTGGTCGATTTCATCAACCTCGGCACCTTCTATCCGTGCCGTATGGAGTTCAACGACTACCTGCGCTGGGTCGCGGGGCAGTTCCAGGCCCAGAGCCGCTACGGCGAGGAAGTGCTGGCCATCGAGCCGATCCTGCACCAGCAGCAGGTTGACGCACTGCGTGTGATTTCCCGCGATGCGCTGGGTGAACAGCATGTGCGCACCACCCGTTCGGTGGTGGTCAGCGCCGGCGGCACGCCGCGTGTGCCCGAGGTGTTCAAGGCGCTCAAGGATGACCCTCGCGTCTTCCACCATTCCCAATACCTGGCGCGCATGGCCCGGCAACCCTGCGTGCAGGGCAAGGCGATGCGCATCGCGGTGATCGGCGGCGGCCAGAGTGCGGCCGAAGCGTTCATCGATTTGAACGACAGCTTCCCGTCGGTACAGGTCGACATGATCCTCCGCGGTTCGGCGCTGAAGCCGGCGGATGACAGCCCGTTCGTCAACGAAGTGTTTTCGCCGGCCTTTACCGACCTGGTGTTCCAGCAGGTCAGCGCCGAGCGTGAGCGCCTGGTAGCCGAGTACCAGAACACCAACTATTCGGTGGTCGACCTGGACTTGATCGAGCGCATCTACGGCATCTTCTATCGTCAGAAAGTCTCCGGCACTGCGCGCCAGGCCTTCCGCACCCTGACCGTGGTCGAGCATGTCAGCGCCAGTCCGTTGGGCATCGAGTTGGCGCTGCGCAACAACGCCACGGGCGAAACCAGCGTCAGCCATTACGACGCGGTGATCCTGGCCACCGGCTACGAGCGCCAGACGCACCGCGAACTGCTGGCGCCGCTGGAGGCTTATATGAGCGACTTCGAAGTCAGCCGCGACTACCGCATCGTCACCGACGAGCGTTGCAAGGCTGGCATCTACATCCAGGGCTTCAGCCAGGCCAGCCATGGGTTGAGCGATACCTTGCTGTCGGTGCTGCCGATCCGGGCGGATGAGATTGCGGCGTCGTTGTATGCGCATGATCGCCACCGTGGGCAGGGGCGTTCGGTGCAGGATTTGCTGCTTGCTACGGCGAGCTGACGAACGGGTGTTCGGGCTGCACGCTTGTAGGGGCAAAGCAGGGTAAGAAAATATTAAGCGGGCACGGTTGAGAAAATGTGGGAGGGGGCTTGCCCCCGATAGCAATCTGTCAGCTACCAATTAGTTGGCTGATCCACCGCAATCGGGGGCAAGCCCCCTCCCACACTCTTGACCGCGCTCTGCTTTCAGGATCAGGTCGGCTATATGGCTGTGCCCAAGAGCAGAATGAGCCCTATCTGGTCCACGGAGATCCAAATGTGGGAGGGGGCTTGCCCCCGATAGCAATCTGTCAGCTACCAATTAGTTGACTGATCCACCGCAATCGGGGGCAAGCCCCCTCCCACACTCTTGACCGCGCTCGGCTTTCAGGATCAGGCCGGCTATATGGCTGTGCCCAAGAGCAGAATGAGCCCTATCTGGTCCACGGAGATCCAAATGTGGGAGGGGGCTTGCCCCCGATAGCAATCTGTCAGCTACCAATTAGTTGACTGATCCACCGCAATCGGGGGCAAGCCCCCTCCCACACTCTTGACCGCGCTCGGCTTTCAGGATCAGGTCGGCTATATGGCTGTGCCCAAGAGCAGAATGAGCCCTATCTGGTCCACATTTGATCTTCGGTGTTTGGGGGGCGGTCAGGCCAGTTCGGTGGCGGTGTTTTTGACTACCGCGAGCTCGGGGTGGGCTACCAATTTGTCGATGTGCAACTCGTCGTTATTCAACCAGGTTTCCGTCAGCACCCGGTAATGCTCCATGTCCCGGCAACGCATGCGCAGGCTGTAGTCGAACGGCCCGCTGATCAACTGGCATTCGAACACCTGCGGGCAGGCTTTGACGCAGGCTTCGAAAGCCTTTTGCGCCGAGCGCCCGCTCTGGTTGGACAAGGCCACCAGCACCAGCAGCGACAGCCCCGGTGAGACCATCTGCACGTCGATGATCGCCCCGTACCCACGGATTACCCCGCGTCGTTCGAGTTTGCGCACCCGCTCCAGGCAGGGCCTGGGGGTCAGATGCACCAGCGACGAGAGCTTTTCGTAGGTGATGCGCCCCTGATGCCGCAGCACGTCGATGATCGCCTCATCGATGCGATCCAGCGCAGGGGCGGAATGGGGTCCGTTGGCCTTGGTATCCATGGGTTTCACTTCAAACGGTTGGAAAGAAATTGCTGCAAGCGTTCACTGTTGGGATGGTCGAGGATCTCGGCGCCGCCTTGCTCTTCGACCCGGCCCTGGTGCAGGAACAGCACTTGGCTGGACACCTGGCGGGCAAAGCCCATTTCGTGGGTGACCATCAACATGGTACGACCTTCCTCAGCCAACGTCTGTATGACTTTGAGGACTTCTCCTACAAGCTCAGGGTCCAAGGCGGAGGTCGGTTCGTCGAACAGAATGATTTCCGGTTCCATCGCCAGGGCTCGGGCGATGGCGACGCGCTGCTGTTGGCCGCCGGACAGAAACGCTGGGTATTGATCCGCCACTCGGCCCGGCAAGCCCACCTTGTCCAGGTACATTCGCGCGCGTTTTTCCGCTTCGGCCGCGCTTACGCCCAACACCCGGCGCGGGGCCATGGTGATGTTTTCCAGCACGGTCATGTGGCTCCACAGGTTGAAATGCTGGAACACCATCGCCAGGCGTGTGCGCAGGTTCTGCAGTTGTGCCTGGTGCGGCGCGTGGGTGCCGGCGCGGCCCTGGCGCATTTCGATGCTGATGCCGTCCAGGGTGATGACGCCGGCGTCCGGCTGTTCGAGAAAGTTGATGCAGCGCAGCATCGTGCTTTTGCCCGAGCCGCTGGCGCCGATCAGGCTGATCACGTCGCCATTGCGTGCGTTGAGGGACACGCCTTTGAGCACTTCGTGTTCGCCGTAGCGTTTGTGGATGCCTTCGACCTGGAGTTTGATCGCGGCGGTGTCGGTAGCGGTCTTGGCAGCGAGTGGTGCATCAACCGGATAAGTGGCCAGGGCCTGCGCGGACTGATTCATGGGTTAGCCTCGGGTAGGAACAAGAAAACGCATCCAGCGACGTTCGGCCAGTCGAAACAGGCCCACCAGTGCAAAGGACAGCAGCATGTAGAGCAGCGCGGCGATACCGAAGGCCTGGAACGTCAGGAACGTCTCGGCATTTGCATCGCGGGCCACTTTGAGGATGTCGGCGACGGTGGCGGTAAACGCCAGCGACGTGGCGTGCAGCATCAGGATCATTTCATTGCTGTAGGCCGGCAGCGCACGGCGCAGCGCGGCGGGCACCAGCACAAACAGGTTCAGCCGCCAGCCGTGCAGGCCATAGGCGCGGGCCGCTTCGATTTCGCCATGGGGAATGTTGCGGATCGCCCCGGCGAAGATTTCCACGGTGTAGGCGCAGGTGTTGAGCACGAACGCCAGCAGCGTGCAGTTCAGCGCGTTGCGAAAGAACTGGTTGAGCAAGGCGTTGTCCTGCACCACCTCCAGGCTGTACAGCCCGGTGTAGCAAATCAACAGTTGGATATACAGCGGCGTGCCGCGAAACAGGTAGGTGTACACCTCCACCGGCCAGCGCAGCCAAAAGTGCTCCGAGACGCGCGCAAGCGCCAGGGGGATCGACAGGAAAAACCCGAACAGCACCGAGATGATGAACAACCACAGGGTCATCGCCACCCCGGACAAGCCCGCGCCATCGCTGAACAGGTAGGCCAGGCCGTATTGCTGGAACAGTTCGATCATCGCGCCATCCCCTTGATGCCGAGGTTGTAGCGCCGTTCGAGGCGCTTGAAGATGCGGTTGGAGAGGGTGGTGATCACCAGGTACACCAGGCCCGCGAGGATCAGGAAGTACAAGGGTTCGTTGGTGGTCTTGCCGGCGTTTTGCGCGGCTTTGACCAGGTCCGACAAGCCGATGATCGACACCAGCGCCGTCGACTTGAGCAACACCAGCCAGTTATTGCCCAGCCCCGGCAGGGCGAAGCGCATCAACTGCGGGAACAGCACCAGGCGAAAACGCTGCCAGCGGCTCAAGCCGTAAGCGGTCGCGGCTTCCAGTTGGCCGACCGGCACGCTGAGGATCGCGCCGCGAAAGTTTTCGGTGAAATAGGCGCCGTAGATAAACCCCAGGGTGATCACCCCGGCGGTAAACGGGTCGATTTCAAAGTAGTTCCAGCCGAAGGTTTCGGTCAGGTCGTTCAGCCACAGTTGCAGGCTGTAGAAAATCAGCAGGATCAGCACCAGGTCCGGCACGCTGCGAATCAGCGTGGTGTAGAGCGTGGCCGGCAGCCGCAGCCATTTGGCGCTGGAGAGCTTGGCGCCGGCGGCGATCAGGCCCAGGCCAAGGCTCAGGCCCAGCGCCAGGAACGCCAGCTTGACCGTCATCCAGGCGCCCTGGGCGAGCATGGGGCCGTAGCCCTGCAGGTTGAGGAATTCGTTCATGGGGGAGATCTCTAAAGGGCGCAGACATACCCCAGTGTGAGACGGCTTGTGTGGGAGGGTGCTTGCCCCCGATGAGGGCCTGCCAGTCGACACATGTACTGACTGACCCACCGCTATCGGGGGCAAGCCCCCTCCCACACAAGCCTTTTCACACAAGGGCGGTGTTGGCTTACTCGTTGTAGATGTCTTGATCGCCGAAGTATTTTTTCTGGATCTGGGCGTAGGTGCCATCGGCCTGTACGGCAGCGATGCCCTTGTTGATCAGCGCGCGCAGTTCCTGGTCGTTCTTGCGCAGGCCCATGGCGATGTCCAGGGGCAGCGTCGGGTCCTTGAAGGCCGGGCCGGTCTTGAAGTCGGCGCCTTCGGGCTTGGACAGGAAGTTGAGCTGGGCTTCGAGTTTGTCGGTCAGGGTGGCGTCGAGGCGGCCGTTTTGCAGGTCGGCGTAGTTCTGCTCCTGGGACTGGTAGGCCTTGATCTGGGCGCCCAGTTTGGCCAGGTGCGCGCGCGCATAGGCTTCCTGCAGCGAGCCTTGCAGCACGCCGACTTGCTTGCCTTTCAGGGAGTCCGGGGTTTCGCCGAAGTCGGCGCTTTTACGGGTGATGACCGAGGTGGGGCTGAGGAACAGCCGGTCGCTGAAGTCGATGACTTTCTCGCGAGCCGGGGTGATGGCCATGGACGACATGATCGCGTCGAACTTGCGCGCACGCAGGGCGGGGATCATGCCGTCGAATTCGTTATGCACCCAGGTGCATTTGACTTCGAGTTTGGCGCAGATCGCGTTGCCCAACTCGATATCGAAGCCTTGCAGGCTGCCATCGGCGGCCACGGATTCGAAGGGTGGGTACTCGGGGAATACGCCGAAGCGGATTTCTTTCCAGTCTTGGGCGTGGGCGGCGGTGGCGCACAGCGGCAACAGCAACGCAGCGAATAGTGAGCGGAGTGGCGTCATGTTGAGTCCCTATATTTTGTAATTGATGTCAGGGCAGTCAAAGGGGTGCAGCGTGCATTCATTTACTGACTCTTCGGTCGCGCTCAGAATGCTTCAAGGTGGTGCGTTTTTTGTGTCGTTTACCCCGTGCTCAAAGCGCGAATTGCGCTGTTAAAACAGACAATGCAGCGGAATCGGCTGTCGCACCCGCTGAATCGGCTTTTCACCCTCGAGATTCTGGCCTGCCCTTGGCGCAAAGCGGCAGGCCAGAGCGGTTTCAGGCGCGCTTTTTGTGCTGTACGCGTGGCGGTTGGGCCAGGCGTGCGAACAGGTCTTTCGGGTTGGCGAGGTCGGGTACCAGTTCCAGTTCGCTGCCGACGTCCAGCGCCTTGGCCACGTCCAGCACGTAGCGCAGGGCCGAGTAGTCTTCGATGGCAAAACCCACGGAGTCGAACAGGGTGACCTGGCGCGCATTCTCGCGGCCGGGCGCCTGGCCGTTGATCACTTGCCACAGTTCGGTGACCGGCGAATCGGCCGGCATGTGCTGGATTTCACCTTCGATGCGGCTTTGCGGTTCGTATTCGACGATCACCCGGGCGCGCTCGACGATGCGTCGGTCCAGTTCGGTCTTGCCTGGGCAATCGCCGCCCACGGCGTTGAGGTGCATGCCGGGTTCGATCATTTCGTCGGTGAGAATGGTCGCGTAGGCCTTGTCGGCGGTGACGGTGGTGACAATGTCCGCGCCTTTCACCGCCTCGGCCACACTGCCGGCCAGGATCACGTTGATTGCCGGGAACGCCTTGAGGTTGGCCGCCAGCTTGGCGGTGGCCTTGGCGTCGATGTCGAACAGGCGGATTTCATTGATGCCCAGCAGGGTGTGGAACGCCAGCGCCTGGAATTCGCTTTGCGAGCCGTTGCCGATCAGCGCCATGCTGCGGCTGTTGTCCCGGGCCAGGTAGCGTGCGACCAGGGCCGAGGTGGCGGCGGTGCGAATCGCGGTGGTCAGGGTCATTTCCGCCAGCAGCACCGGTTTGCCGGTATCCACATCGCCCAAGGCACCGAAGGCCATCACGGTGAGCATGCCGGCCTGGGTGTTTTTCGGGTGGCCGTTGACGTATTTGAAGGCGTACAGCGACGCGTCGGACACCGGCATCAGTTCGATCACGCCCTCCGGCGAGTGGTTGGCCAGGCGTGCGCATTTCTCGAAATCCTGCCAGCGCAGGTAGTCGGCGCGGATGTAGTCGGCCATCTCGGTGATGCAGGTTTGCAGGCCTTTTTGCGAGACCAGGTAGCTGAGGTCGTTGACGTCGATATAGCGGGTCATGGAGTGGCTCCTGTATTTATTGGACGGTGGCGCGGGCGGGCAGATGCACTTCCGCGAGCATGCAGCGGGCACTGCCGCCGCCGATGCGTTCGATGTGGTCGATGTTCACCACCACTGGCCGCGTGTGGCGTTCCACATGCTCGCGCTGGGCGGGTTGCAGGGCGTTCCAGGCGCTGGTGGACATCACCAGCAGCGGTTGGCCGTCGCGGTCGTGGACTTCGAGCATGTTGCCGGCGAAGGCTTCCAACTGGTCGAAGTCGAGGGCGAGGATGTCCTTGCCGGTGTCGCGCAGGGAGCGTTCCAGGGCCTGGCGCTCGTCGGCGTCCGGCAAGGCTTGCAGGCACACCACCGAGAGGTTGCGGCCGACGCTCATCATCACGTTGCTGTGGTAGATCGGCGCGTGGTGGCGGTCGACGGCGTGGAACACGCAGAGTTGGTAGTCGAGGCGTTCGGCGAACTGGCGCAGGGCGTCGTGGTGCGTGCGCCCGGAGTGGCAGGCGTAGCTGATCCGGTGCTGGCGGTCGAGCACCATGCTGCCGGTGCCTTCGAGAAAGATGTTCTGGTGTTCGAGATGGCTGAGGTCAATGGTGTCTTTGATTGCAAAGCGTTGTTCGAGGACTTGCAGCACGCCCTTGTTGCGCTCCAATCGTCGGTTCTGGCCTTCCATCGGGTACAGCACCAGGCTGCCGTCGGCATGGCTGCTCCACCAGTTGTTGGGGAAAATCGAGTCGGGGGTATGCGGCGCCGGGGTGTCCTGCACGACCAGGACTTCGACGCCATGCCGGCGCAGGGTATCGACATAGCCGTCGAACTCTTCCAGCGCTTTTTGCTGTGCGCTGAGCGGATCGAGGGGCTGGCGTTGGAAACGGTTGTTGATCGCGGTGTCCGGGTTGAAGGCAAAGCGCGCCGGGCGAATCATCAAGACGGTGTTGGTGGTTTGCATGGGGGCACGAATCCATGGGTTGAGCAGTGGGGCTATTTTGTGCGTTGTGGCGGGGGAATCCCGGCTGAAACCCAGGGGGGGCTCAGCCGGGAAAGCTGAAAAGTTGGGTAGGGCAGCCGAATCGGCTGTGCTGGCTGACGGACCGCTATCGCAGGCAAGCCAGCTCCCACATTAATATGGGGGTGGTTGTGGTATCCGAGTCAGGAAGGAGAGTGCATGTCTATCGCCGTTCGTATTGCCCAGGCCGCCGACGCAGATGGGATCAGTCAGGTCATCCTCGCCGCCTTGCACAGCAGCAATGCGCGCGATTACCCGGCCGAGGTGATCGTCCGGGTTGCGGGCAACTTTTCGCCCGCTGCGGTGCTGGAACTGCTTAGGCACCGGGTGGTGCTGGTGGCGGTTCAGGACGAGGTAATCGTTGCCACCGCTGCCCTTGACGGCAATGCAGTGCGCTCGGTGTTCGTCAACCCGGCGCTGCAAGGGCAGGGCATTGGTCGGCTGCTGATGATTGAAATCGAATTGCGCGCCCGCGAGGCCGGAGTGACGGTGTTGAGTGTGCCGTCCTCGCTGACGGCCGAGCCGTTCTACACCAAGTTGGGTTTTCACACCGTGCGTGATGTCTACCATGGCCATGAACGCACGCTGGTGATGGAAAAGGCACTGTCGTCGCGTCACCCCATCGGCGCCTATCGCGACCGTCTGCACCGGGCGCAGGTGGTTGCGTTGTGGCAGGAGGCTTTTGGGTATGACACCGCCCATAACCTGCCGACCCTGGCGATTGATAAGAAGCTGGCGGTCAATGACGGGCTGTTCTTCGTGGCGACGGATAAGAATGTCGTGATCGGTACTGTTCTGGCGGGGTACGACGGGCATCGTGGTTGGTTGTATTCGGTGGCGGTGCGCGCTGACTATCGCCGGCAAGGGCTGGGTGCGTCATTGGTGCGGCATGCGGAGCAGGCGTTGAGTGCCTTGGGGTGTATGAAGATCAACCTGCAGATCACCGGCGGCAATGACACGGTGGTGGGGTTCTACGAGGCGTTGGGGTATGGGGTGGAGCCGAGGATCAGTATGGGGAAGAAGATGGTGGAAAATATCCCGACTCAATCCTGAGAATGATCGCAGATCAAATGTGGGAGGGGGCTTGCCCCCGATGGCGGAGTGTCAGTCACCGGCAATATTGACTGAGCCACCGCTATCGGGGGCAAGCCCCCTCCTACAGGGGTTTGCAGTGTGGTTGGGTTAGACCTTGACGATCCAGCCTTCTGGCGCTTCGACGTCGCCGGATTGCACGCCGGTCAGCTCTTTGTAGAGCTTCTGGGTGATCGGGCCGACTTCGGTCTCGCTGTAGAACACGTGCAGTTTGCCCTTGTACTCGATGCCGCCGATCGGCGAGATCACGGCGGCAGTCCCGCAGGCGCCGGCTTCCTGGAAGATATCCAGTTGGTCGATGAACACTTCGCCCTCGATCACTTCCAGGCCCAGGCGGGTCTTGGCCAGTTCGATCAGCGACAGGCGGGTGATGCCTGGCAGCACCGAAGGCGACTTCGGTGTGATGAACTTCTTGTCACGGGTGATCCCGAAGAAGTTGGCCGAACCGACTTCCTCGATCTTCGAGTGCGTGGCCGGGTCCAGGTAGATGCTGTCGGCGAAGCCGGCTTTTTTTGCTTCCGAACCTGGCAGCAGGCTGGCGGCGTAGTTGCCACCGACCTTGGCGGCGCCGGTGCCGTGTGGTGCGGCGCGGTCGTAGCCGGAGATCTGGAAGTTGTGCGGCACCAGGCCGCCCTTGAAGTAGGCGCCGACCGGGATTGCGAACACCGAGAAGATAAACTCCGGCGCGGTGCGTACGCCGATGTTGTCACCGGTGCCGATCACGAACGGGCGCAGGTACAGCGCGCCGCCGCTGCCATACGGCGGGATGAACCGCTCGTTGGCGCGAACCACTTGCTTGCAGGCGTCGATGAAGGCTTCGGTCGGCACTTGCGGCATCAGCAGGCGGCCACAGCTGCGCTGCATGCGTGCGGCGTTCTGGTCCGGGCGGAACAGGTTGATCGAGCCGTCCTTGCAGCGGTAGGCCTTGAGGCCTTCAAAGCATTGCTGGCCGTAGTGCAGGGCGGTAGAGCCCTCGCTGATGTGCAGCACGTTGTCTTCGGTCAGGGTGCCCGCTTGCCACTCGCCGTTTTTCCAGGTCTGGATAAACCGCTTGTCGGTCTTGATGTAGTCAAAACCCAGCTTGTCCCAATTGATGCTTTCGTTACCCATGACACCCTCTATCTCTGGTCAAGTCGGTTTTTTTCTGAATGGGCGCAACAATACTGCATTCTTGCTTCATGTGGGAGCGGGCTTTTGTGGGAGGGGGCTTGCCCCCGATGAGGGCGCGCCAGTCGGCACATGCGTTGACTGGCCCACCGCTATCGGGGGCAAGCCCCCTCCCACAAAAGCCCGCTTCCACGGGGGGTTGCGTTTTTTACAGGTGGAGGGCGTGGCCCAGGGCTCGTAGGGCGGCTTCCTGGACGGCTTCGCCGAGGGTCGGGTGGGCGTGGATGGTGCCCGCCACGTCTTCCAGGCGTGCGCCCATTTCCAGGCTCAGCCCAAAGGCGGTGGACAACTCGGACACGCCGACGCCAACCGCCTGCCAGCCGACAATCAGATGATTGTCACGCCGCGCCACGACCCGCACGAAGCCGGTTTTCGACTCCAGGGTCATGGCCCGGCCATTGGCCGCGAATGGGAAGCTCGACACGATGCAGTCCAGGCCCGCCGCCTTGGCCTCGTCGGGCGTCTGGCCGACCACCACCAACTCCGGGTCGGTAAAGCATACGGCCGGGATCGCCGCCGGGTTGAATTCGCGGTGTTGACCGCTGATCAGTTCGGCGACCATTTCGCCCTGGGCCATGGCCCGGTGGGCGAGCATCGGCTCGCCGCTCAGGTCGCCGATGGCCCACACATTGCGCATGCTGGTCTGGCAGCGGTGGTCGATCTTGACCGCCGCGCCGCGCATGTCCAGGTTCAGCGCTTCGAGGTTCCAGCCCTGGGTGTTGGGGGTGCGACCCACGGCGACCAGCACCTGATCGGTGTCCAACGACACGGTGTCGCCCTTCGGGTCGCGCACTTGCAGGCGGTTGTGCTCAAAGCCGGTGACGCTGTGCTTGAGGTACAGCTTCACGCCCAATTGCTTGAGGGAATCAGCCACCGGCTGGGTCAGTTCGGCGTCATAGGCCGGCAGGATGCGTTCCTGCGCCTCGACCACGCTGACCTGGGCGCCGAGCTTGCGATAGGCAATTCCCAGTTCCAGGCCGATATAACCGCCACCCACCACAATCAGCCGCTTGGGCACGCGGGTCGGCGCCAGGGCTTCAGTGGACGAAATGATCGGCCCGCCAATCGGCAGCATCGGCAGGTTGACGCTTTTCGAACCGGTCGCCAGCAGCAGGTGTTCGCACTGGATGCGCTGGTCGCCGACGTCGACGGTCTTGCCGTCCACCACCTTGGCCCACCCGTGGATGACCTGCACCTTGTGTTTCTTCAGCAGCGCGGCAACCCCGGTCGTCAGGCGGTCGACGATGCCGTCTTTCCATTCCACGCTTTTGCGGATGTCCAGGGTCGGCACATCCACTTCTATCCCCAGGGGCGAACCCTGGCTGTGGTGGACGCTTTGCTGGAACTGTTCGGCCACATGGATCAAGGCCTTGGACGGGATGCAGCCGATATTCAGGCAGGTGCCGCCCAGTGCCTGGCCTTCCACCAGAACGGTCGGGATACCCAGTTGACCGGCGCGGATCGCGGCCACATAACCGCCAGGGCCGCCGCCGATAATCAGCAGGGTGGTGTGCAATGTCTGAGTCATGTCCTTACTCCAGGAACAGGCTGGCGGGTTGTTCGAGCAGGCCGCGAATGGCCTGGATGAATTGCGCCGCGTCCATGCCGTCGACCACGCGGTGATCGAACGAGCTGGAGAGGTTCATCATCTTGCGGATCACGATCTGGCCCTTGATCACCATCGGCCGCTCGACGATGCGGTTGACGCCGACGATGGCCACTTCCGGCAGGTTCAGCACCGGGGTGCTGACGATGCCGCCCAAGGCGCCGAGGCTGGTCAGGGTAATGGTCGACCCCGACAGTTCGTCGCGGCTGGCCTTGCCATTGCGCGCGGCGCTGGCCAGGCGCGTGATTTCCTCGGCATTGCCCCACAGGCTGCGGGCTTCGGCGTGGCGCACCACCGGCACCATCAGGCCCACATCGCTCTGGGTGGCGACGCCCACATGCACCGCGCCGAGGCGGGTGATGACCTGGGCTTCGTCGTCGTAACGCGCATTGATCTGTGGGAAATCGCGCAACGCCACGACCATGGCGCGCACGATGAACGGTAGCAGCGTCAGCTTGCCGCGTGTCGCACCGTGTTTTTCATTGAGGTGTACGCGCAGTTCGTCGAGGGCGGTGACGTCGATCTCTTCCACATAGCTGAAATGCGCGGCGCGCCGGGTGGCGTCCTGCATGCGCTGGGCGATCTTGCGGCGCATGCCGATCACCGGGATCTGTTCTTCGTCGTTGCGTTCGGCGTAGGGGTTGGCGGCCGTAGTTTTTTTCGCCGGACGCTGGAGCAAGTAAGCGTCCAAATCTTCGTGCAGAATCCGGCCCGCCGGACCGGAGCCCTGCACCAGGCGCAGTTGGATCCCCGCATCCAGCGCATGCTGGCGCACGGCGGGGGAGGCCAGCGGGCGTTCGTTGGCATCGCGGGCCACGGGAGCCTGGGGCGCGACGGACGGTTTGAGCGCCGGCTGGCTTTCCAGCATCGGGGCCGGCTTGCTGGCAGGCATCGGCGCAGGCGCCGCCTTGGCCGGTTCAGCCGCCACCGGCACGTCCTTGGTATTGCCCGCGCCTTCGACTTCGATGCTGATCAGCACACTGCCGACGGCCATGACTTCACCTGGCTCGCCGCCGAGGGCAATCACCTTGCCGTGGACCGGCGAGGGAATATCCACCATCGCCTTGTCGGTCATCACATCCGCCAGCACCTGGTCTTCGACGACCATGTCGCCAACCTTCACATGCCAGACCGACAGTTCAACTTCTGCGATGCCTTCGCCAATGTCCGGCATCTTGATAACGTGCGTGCCCATTCAGACCTCCATGACCCGTTTCAACGCCGCGCCCACACGGGACGGCCCTGGGAAATACGCCCATTCCTGCGCGTGCGGGTAGGGGGTGTCCCAACCGGTGACGCGTTCGATCGGCGCTTCCAGGTGGTGGAAGCAATGTTCCTGCACCAGCGCCACCAGTTCGGCGCCAAAGCCGCAGGTGCGGGTGGCTTCATGCACCACCACGCAACGGCCGGTCTTTTTCACCGACTTGACGATGGTTTCCAGGTCCAGCGGCCACAGGCTGCGCAGGTCGATGACCTCGGCGTCGATGCCGGTTTCTTCGGCGGCGACTTGCGACACGTACACGGTGGTGCCATAGGTCAGCACGGTGACGGCCGACCCCGGACGCACGATTGCGGCCACATCCAGCGGCACGGTGTAGTAACCGTCCGGCACTTGTGCCTGCGGGTGTTTCGACCACGGCGTTACGGGGCGGTCGTGGTGCCCGTCGAACGGGCCGTTGTACAGGCGCTTGGGCTCAAGGAAGATCACCGGGTCATCGTTTTCGATGGAGGCGATCAACAGGCCCTTGGCGTCATAGGGGTTGGACGGCATCACCGTGCGCAGGCCGCAGACCTGGGTGAACACCGCTTCGATACTCTGGCTGTGGGTCTGGCCGCCGTAGATGCCGCCGCCGCAAGGCATGCGCAGGGTCAACGGCGCGGTGAACTGGCCGGCCGAGCGATACCGCAGGCGCGCCGCTTCGGAGATGATCTGGTCGCTGGCCGGGTAGACGTAGTCGGCGAACTGGATTTCCGCCACCGGGCGCAGGCCGTAGGCGCCCATGCCCACCGCCACGCCGACGATGCCGCTTTCGGAGATCGGCGCGTCAAACACCCGCGAGCTGCCGAACTTGTTCTGCAGACCCTCGGTGCAACGGAATACGCCGCCGAAATAGCCGACGTCCTGGCCGAACACCACCACGTTGTCGTCACGCTCAAGCATCACGTCCATGGCCGAGCGCAGGGCCTGGATCATGGTCATGGTGGTGGTGGTCATGGCGGTTTCCAATTCGATGCTGTTGTTGTGATCGTTCATGTCAGACCCCCGACTCTTGACGCTGGCGCTTCAAGTGCTCCGGCATCTCTTTATAGACGTCTTCGAACATGGTCGCGGCGCTTGGAATCTGGCCGCCGGCGAGGGTGCCGTACTGTTCGGCTTCTTTCTGCGCCTTGACCACTTCGGCTTCCAGTTCGGCACTGACCGCCGCGTGTTCCTCTTCGGACCACTGGCCAGTCTTGATCAGGTGCTGCTTGAGGCGCGCAATCGGGTCGCCCAACGGGAAGTGGCTCCAGTCATCGGCGGGACGGTATTTGGAGGGATCATCCGAAGTGGAGTGCGGTCCGGCGCGGTAGGTGACCCACTCGATCAGGGTCGGGCCAAGGTTGCGCCGCGCGCGTTCGGCGGCCCAGGCGGAAGCGGCGTACACCGCGATGAAGTCGTTGCCGTCCACGCGCAGCGAGGCGATGCCGCAACCGACGCCGCGTCCGGCGAAGGTGGTGGCTTCACCGCCAGCGATGGCCTGGAAGGTGGAGATTGCCCACTGGTTGTTGACCACGTTGAGAATCACCGGCGCGCGATAGACGTGGGCGAAGGTGAGGGCGGTGTGGAAGTCCGATTCAGCAGTGGCGCCGTCGCCGATCCAGGCCGAGGCGATCTTGGTATCGCCCTTGATCGCCGAGGCCATGCCCCAGCCCACACCTTGTACGAATTGGGTAGCAAGGTTGCCGGAAATGGTGAAGAAACCGGCGTCTTTCACCGAATACATGATCGGCAACTGTCGGCCCTTGAGCGGATCGCGCTCGTTGGACAGCAGTTGGCAGATCAGGTCCACCAGCGGCACGTCGCGTGCCATCAGGATGCTTTGCTGGCGGTAGGTGGGGAAGCACATGTCGTCGATGTTCAAGGCCAGGGCCTGGGCGCTGCCGATAGCTTCTTCGCCGAGGCTCTGCATATAGAACGACATTTTCTTCTGACGCTGGGCGACCACCATGCGGTTATCGAAGATCCGCGTCTTGAGCATGGCACGCATGCCGCGACGCAGGATCTCGACAGGCACGCCTTCAGCCCAGGGACCGAGGGCCTGGCCCTGGTCGTCGAGCACGCGAATCAGGCCCTTGGCCAGGTCGGCGGTGTCGGCGGGTTCTACGTTGATAGGGGGTTTGCGCACCAGGCCCGCGTCCGTCAGGCGCAGGTAGGTAAAGTCAGTCTTGCAGCCTGGGCGGCCCGAGGGTTCGGGAACGTGCAGGCGCAGCGGTGCATACGGCTGGTTCATGGCTTTCTACGCTCGATCTTGTGAATTTCTTGTAGTGGGCGCGCTAGCTGACCGTCTTCCTCCGGATAGGAGAAATCTTGTCCTACAACAATCATAGGCGGGGCGTAGAAGAATATTTATCTGTGTTTCATTGCGCTTGGGCTCATTTGCGGATAAAAAAACTGCATAAACACAATAAACAGGTGATTTTGTCTCATGCGCAAACTGGACCGTACCGATATCGGCATTCTCAACGCCCTGCAGGAGAATGCGCGCATCACCAACGCCGACCTCGCCCGCTCGGTCAACCTGTCGCCCACACCGTGCTTCAACCGGGTCAAGGCGATGGAAGAACTGGGCCTGATTCGCGACCAGGTAACCTTGCTCGATGCCGACCTGCTGGGGCTGCACGTCAACGTGTTTATCCACGTCAGCCTGGAAAAGCAGAACGAACTGGCCTTGCAGCAATTTGAAGGGGCGATTTCCGATCGGCCCGAGGTGATGGAATGCTACTTGATGGCCGGCGACCCGGACTACCTGATCCGTGTGTTGGTGCCGACGATCCAGTCGCTGGAACGTTTCATGATGGACTTTCTGACCAAAGTGCCAGGCGTTGCCAATATCCGCTCCAGCTTTGCCCTCAAGCAAGTGCGCTATAAGACCGCGTTGCCGCTGCCGCCGGATGGATTGATGGTTTGAGACAAGGTTCGCGGCGCCAATAGTCGCCATTGCCGTCCGCGCCTTTTTTGTATTGACGCCTGTCAATATACGTTTTATCTGAGCGCTTTATTGTATCGGCTATATTCCTCATTTAAATGGCCAGATAAGTCATGGAGCATCAGCCGCCAATGTGCCGTGTACTCCACGACTTTAATCTAACTTCGCGATTCTAAATATCGCTGCCCAGCCCGATTGACCTCCAACGCGCTTGGGGCTTCAGGTTGGATGAGTTTTGTTGTTTAGCTAAGTAATTTAAAAAGAGCGGATTATTTTTCGCGCATCATAAAAATTTCCTTGATTGCTCACGAATTTTTCACGTTCTATTAACCAAATTAGTAGCTATAAGCCACCTAACTAACAAGTCCAGGCAAAAGGTAAATCAAGATGGCCATGAGATCCCTGAAATTGAATCTACGTACCACCCTTTGTTTCGGTGTGGTTTGCATTCTGCTGTTAATACAAGGGGGCATGACGCTGGTAAAAGTCGATTCCGTCTATTCTTCAACCATTGAGATTGAAAGCAACTGGCTACCTAGTATTCGCCTGGCCGGAAGAATCGATTCAGCCCTGTTTAAGTTGCGTCTGGAGTTGCGCCGTTTTGCCATGGACAGCGCCCGGCAGGATCAAAGTTCACGGGATAGCCTTCAAAGTATCCGATCGGAACTGATGAAAATCGCCCAGAGCTACGCTCCCTTGGTGTCGAGCCCCGAGGAACAGGCCAAATATGACGAAGTCATGAGCAGTATTGGCACTTACAACCAGAAGATCGACGAATTTCTGACGCTCTCCACCACAGGCTCCGCCGAGCAGATCGCCGCTTATCTGAGCGGGGTGCAAGCCCCCGTCGCCCTCAAGGCGCAGAACTCGATCAACGACCTGATCATCTTGAACGAGCGCGGGTCCAATGAGGCGGTGCAGGTCGCCTCCAGCGAATACAACGCGACTCGCCTGTTTACCTGGGTGCTGATGGGTATTTCAGTGATGCTGACCGTGGTGGTCGCCAGCCTGTTCACCCGCAGTATCATTACCCCGGTGCGTGAGTTGCTGGTGTCGACCTCCAAGATCGCCGACGGTGATCTGCGCGTGGCCATCGCCGTCAACGGCAAGGATGAGCTGACGGCGCTGCAACAATCCACCGCCGCGATGCAGATGAACCTCAAAACCACGTTGCAGCACATCTCCGAAGCGTCCGGGCAGTTGGCCTCGGCTGCCGAAGAGATGAGTTCGATCACCCGTGAGTCCAGCGCCGGTATCGAGCGCCAGAGCATGGAAACCGACCAGGCCGCCACGGCGGTCAATGAGATGACGGCGGCGGTGGAAGAAGTCGCGCGCAATGCCGTTTCGGCCTCCCAGTCGACCCAGGACTCCCAGCGCTCGGCCAAAATCGGCCAGGAGCGTGTCACCCAGACCATCGCGTCGATTGAAAAACTCAGCGCCACCGTGCAGCAGACCGGTATGGAAGTCGAAGGCCTGGCCAAGCAGGCCCAGGACATCGCACGGGTGGTGGAGGTGATCCGCTCGATTGCCGAACAGACCAACCTGCTGGCGCTGAACGCCGCCATCGAAGCCGCGCGGGCCGGCGAGCAAGGCCGAGGGTTTGCGGTCGTGGCCGATGAAGTGCGGGCGCTGGCCCACCGGACCCAGACCTCGACCCAGGAAATCGAGCAGATGATCGCGAAGATCCAGGTCTGTTCCAACGAGGCGGTGTCGTCGATGTCCATGAACCGCAGCGAAGCGGTGGACTCCCTGAAAATCGCCCACGAAGCGGGCGAGGCCATCATCCAGATCACCGAAGCGATTGCCGACATCAACGACCGCAACCTGTTGATCGCGACGGCCTCCGAAGAACAGGCGCATGTGGCGCGCTCCGTCGACCAGAACCTGATCAGCATTCGCGACCTGTCGATCCAGAGTTCGTCGGCCGCCGGGCAAACGTCCATTGCCAGCCACGAACTGTCGAAGCTGGCGATGGACCTCAAGCAGATCGTCTCCCAGTTCGCCATCAACTGAATCAAGCTGGCCCCGCAGGTGTGCGTTCCGTTTGGCGCGCACGCCGCGCTGATTCGGCGCAACGTCCTCGGCAACTGGTTCACGCCCGGTCTTACACCCTAAGTGCCGGGCCTGTAACCCGGCCCGTCTTACACCGAACTTGCCGGGCACCCGTGGCCCACCCAAAGCACCCGCAAACCAGCGCCAAGGCAGCGTAGGCCGTGGCCTGGCAGCTTTCGATAATCGCCTCCGACATCACGTCCCCGTTGCGGAGCGCACCATGCATAACAATAAGAATCTCCCCCTGCGTCTGTTGCCTGCCTTTCTCGTCGGCCTGGGCCTGAGCCCGTTAGCCAACGCCGAAATCATGCTGTACGACAAAGACGAAACCACCTTCTCCACCGATGGCTACATCAACGCCTTCTACGTCAACAGCAACGTAGACCGCGCCGGTGACCAATACGACCGCCGCCAGGCCCGGGTGAAGATGGGCTTTTTGCCCAACTACCTGGGCTTCAACATGAGCAAGCAGGTCGACGACCTCAAGCTCGGCGCCCGTGCCTCGTTCTGGGTGACCATCAACGACAGCGAAACCAACGGCACCGACACCGCCATCGATGTGCGCCAGTTCTACGGCACGGTGGCCAACCCGGAGTGGGGCGAAGTGCTGATCGGCAAGGACTTCGGCCTGTTCGCCCGTTCCAATATCCTGCTCGATGAATTGCTGGCGGGCTACGGCCAGGTCAGCGACAGCCTCGGCCTGGTCGATGGCGGCGGGGTTTCGTTCGGCAATATCGGCAGCGGCTACCCGTACCCGTTCCCGACTTCGCAGATCACCTACCGCACCCCGGTGATGGACGGCCTGCGTATTGCCGTCGGCATCCTCGACCCGGTCGACACCAACGACAGCAGCCCCCAAGGCAAGGCCTACCAGGAAAACCCGCGCACCGAGAGCGAGATCACCTACCAGTTCGACCTGGGCGGGGCGAAGATCTACAGCTGGCTCAACGGCAGCTACCAGACCTCGGACAACACCGATTCCAACGTCGACAGCGTCACCTCCAAAGGCGTGGGCTACGGCGTGCAGGCGAAAATGGGCGGCCTGTCCCTGACCGGCTCGGGCTTCCAGGCCAAGGGCATCAACCCGTTTTTCACCAACAATGCCGGCGAAGCGACCCTGCGCAATGTCGACAGCAACGGCTACCTGATGCAGGGCTCCTACAAGCTGGGCAAGAACCGCCTGGCGCTGTCGTATGGCAAGACCAAGGACGACGGCAACGGCGTGGTAGGCAGCGGCGCGGATTATGAAACCCGCGGCATTGCGCTGTTTCATGACGTGAACGACAACCTGAAGCTGGTCGCCGAATACAACCAGTTCCAGATCAAGGGGCATGACACCAGCGCCCAAAATGAAGACACCGACACCTTCGCCGTCGGTGCCGTACTCACCTGGTAAGACCTGAAACGCAATCCAAGTGTGGGAAGGGTTACACCCTGAACTGATCCATCAACTTCCTCTGCTGAGTGGCCAATGCATTGAAGACCTGGCCTGGTCTTCAAGTGGTACGCGGTCAAAATGTGGGAGGGGGCTTGCCCCCGATAGCGGTGTTTCAGCCACATCATCAGTGACTGATCCACCGCCATCGGGGGCAAGCCCCCTCCCACATTTGATCACCTGCACCCTGAGCGTCTAATCCCATCGCATCCCCCCACCCAGTACCCAAGTAGCATAGGTTCCGCCCCCCCAGCCTTCGTACACTCATGCCTCAGAGCGGAGAGTCGACGATGCACAACCATGAAGGCGTAGTCAGTGCCATGTCCCTGGCCACCGATGCCGAGCAGGCCGCCGAAGAATTGGCCGAGCAACTGCTGCATCCGTACCTGGGCTTCGTGCTGTTTTTCTGCTCGGCCTCCTACGACCTGCAGGCGCTCGGCCAAGCCCTGCAACGCTGTTTCGGCAATGTGCGACTCGTCGGTTGTACCAGCGCCGGCGAGATCACACCCCAAGGCTACGGGCGCAATTGCGTGACGGCGATGGGCTTCAATCACGCGCATTTTTCGATTGCCACCGAACTGATCGACCAGGTCGAACACTTCAGCCTGATCGACGCCCAGCACATGGTCGAACGCCTGGTGGGCGGCTGTCGCAGCAACACCCTGGCGCCGATCAAGGGCAACACCTTCGCCCTGACCTTGCTCGACGGCCTGTCCAGCCGTGAAGAAATGGTGCTCGCGGCCCTCAGCGCGGCGCTCGGCGATATCCCGCATTTCGGCGGCTCGGCCGGCGACGACAATTACCTCACGCACACCCACGTGTATTTCAACGGCGTGTTCCACAGCGGCGCGGCCGTGGTGGTGCTGGTCAATACCTGGCTGGACTTCGAAGTGTTCACCACCCACCACATTCTGCCGCGCGCGGAAAAACTCGTGGTGACCGGCGCCGACAGCCCGTCGCGGCGGGTATTCGAGCTCAACGCCGAACCCGCCGCCGAGGAGTATGCGCGGCATATCGGCGTGGCCGTGGCCGACCTCGACCACCGCGTCTTCGCCGCGCACCCGCTGGCGGTGCGTATCCACGACCAGTATTACGTCAGGGCGATTCAGCAGGTGCACGACGACCTGAGCCTGAGTTTCTACTGCGCCGTGGAAAACGGCATCGTCCTCACGGTGATGAAACCCGGACCGATCCTGCCGAACCTGCAAACCCTGTTCGACGGCCTGCAATCGCGCCTCGGCGAGCTGCTGTTGACCATTGGCTGCGACTGCTTCCTGCGCCGCCTGGAGCTGGAAGACAGCGGCACCCTCGAGCAGATCGGGAGCTACTTGCGCGACCAGCGGGTGATGGGGTTCAACACCTACGGAGAACAGTTCAATGGCATGCACATCAACCAGACCTTCACCGGCGTCGCCATTGCCCGAGGACGCGCCCCTGGATCGCAATGAACTGTTGGCCGAGCTGGCGCGGCTGCGCCTGGACAATCACAAACTGACACGGATCAACGCGGCGCTGATCGAGCGCATCGAGTCCGGGGTGACCCAGGGCAACGACCCCTACACCACGTTCCAGCACTCGGTGGTGCTGGCCGAACAAGTGCGCGAGCGCACCGACGCGCTGAACCAGGCGATGGCCGAACTGCGCGCCAGCAACCACTTGCTGATCAACGCCCGGCTGCGCGCCGAGACCCTGCGCCGTGAACAGGCTGCGGCGCAAAAGGCCCAGGAGAGCGAGCGCTGGATTCGCCTGATCACCGACCATGTGCCGGCCCTGATCGGCTACCTCAATGCCGACCTGGTGTATGAATTCACCAACAAGGTCTATGAAGAATGGTACTGCTGGCCGCGGGGCATGATGCTCGGCCAGAGCCTGCGCGAAGTCCACAGCGAAGAACACTGTCAGCGCCTGGATGCCTACGTCGCGCAGGCGCTGGCGGGGGAGAGCGTGACCTTCGAATTCGCTGAAACCAACATCAACAACCAGGAGCGCTACATGCTGCGCTCCTACGTGCCCAACCGCCTGGCCAGTGGCGAAGTGGTGGGGATCTTTGTGCTGATCCGCGATATCACCGAGCGCCGGCGCACCGCCGAGGCCTTGCACCAGGCCTATCAAAACCTGGAACTGCGCGTCGCCCAGCGCACCTCGGAGCTGACTTCGCTGAACGACCAGTTGCTGCGCGAAATCGACGAACGCCGCCGCGTGGAATCGCGCCTGCGCGAAGCCAAACTCGAAGCCGAGCAGGCCAACCTGTCGAAAACCAAATTCCTTGCTGCCGTCAGCCATGACCTGCTGCAACCGCTGAACGCCGCGCGGCTGTTCACTGGCGCCTTGCTCGAACGCCGCGAACCCCAGGCCAATGAAACCCTGGTACGCAACGTGAGCAACTCGCTGGAAGACGTGGAAAACCTGTTGGGCACCCTGGTCGATATTTCCAAGCTGGATGCCGGGGTGATCAAAGCCGATATTGCCCCGTTCGCCCTCAGCGAACTGCTCGACAATCTGGCCGTCGAGTTCACCCAACTGGCGCGCAGCGAAGGCCTGGAGTTGCACTTCATCGGCTGCTCGGCGCTGGTGCGCAGCGATATCCAGTTGCTTGCGCGGATTCTGCGCAACCTGCTGAGCAATGCCATTCGCTACACCTATTCGGGGCGCGTGGTGCTGGGCTGTCGACGCCAGCATCAACGCTTGTCGATCCAGGTCTGGGACAGCGGCATGGGCATTGCCGAGGATCGCCTGGAGGAAATTTTCCAGGAGTTCAAACGCGGCGATGTGCAGCGGCGCGACCAGGATCGCGGGCTGGGCCTGGGCCTGGCCATCGTGGAAAAAATCGCCGGCATCCTCGGCCATCGCATCACCGTCAAATCGTGGCCGGGCAAGGGCTCGATGTTCGCGGTGGACGTGCCCTTGAGCGCCACCGCGCCCAAATCGCTGCCCCAGCCGTGCATGAGCGAACCGATGCTGGAACGCCTGCAAGGCGCACGCGTGTGGGTGCTCGATAACGACGCGGCGATCTGCGCGGGAATGCGCACGTTGTTGGAGGGGTGGGGCTGCCGGGTGGTCACCGCGTTGTCGGAACAAGACCTGGCGCGGCAGGTGGACAACTACCACGCCGAGGCCGACCTGCTGATCGCCGATTACCACCTCGACGATGAGCAGAACGGCGTCGACGCCGTGGCCCGCATCAACGCCCGGCGCGCCAGCCCGATCCCGGCCATGATGATCACCGCCAACTACAGCAACGAGCTGAAACTGCAGATTCGCGAGCTGGGGCACACCTTGATGCACAAGCCGGTGCGGCCGATGAAGCTCAAGACCGCGATGAGCCACCTCTTAGGCAAGTGACCACCGAACGCTCCTCAAACAGCGATCCAGAGATCAAATGGAGATCCAATGTGGGAGGGGGCTTGCCCCCGATAGCTGACTGTCAGCCACTGCATCTGTAACTGATCCACCGCTATCGGGGGCAAGCCCCCTCCCACAAGGGTTCTATGTTGTTTCTGGAAGATCAGCGGCGCAGGTAAGAACCAAAATCAATATCCCCGGCACTGAGAATCGCCTGCACCCGATTATGCACATTCAACTTACGCAAAATCGCCGACACATGGGCCTTCACCGTGGTTTCAGCGATCTCCAGAGTGTAGGCAATCTGCTTGTTCGACTCGCCCTTGGTCATCCGCTCCAACACCAGCAACTGCTTGCGGGTCAACGCCTGCAGCAATTCCGGGGCGAAGCCCGGGTTTTCGTTCAGGCGCCGGTGGGTGCCGGGTTTCTGGGTGCGGATGATGTCCGGCGGCAGGTACACATTGCCGTTGAGAATCTGCTGGATCGCCTCGGTCATTTGCAGGCGCGGCGACGACTTGGTGATAAAACCGACGGCACCATAAGTGATGGCCTGCAGCACGATCTGTTTATCCTGCTCGGCGGACACGATCACCACCGGGATGGTCGGCGATTCGTTGCGCAGGTTGATCAGGCCATTGAGGCCGTGCATGCCGGGCATGTTCAGGTCGAGCAGGATCAGGTCGAGGTCGTCGTGTTCCTGGGTCAGCGCCAGGGCGCTGTCCAGGTCGGCGGTCTCCATCACTTCGCTGCCGGGGAAACCGTCGCTGATGACGTTATGCATCGCTTCGCGAAACAGTGGGTGATCATCGGCAATCAGGATTTTGTACATGGCCGTTCACCTTTCTTATTGTGGTTATTCAAATGGCTCGGGTTGGGCGACCGACACCGGCAGTTTCGCCGCTTCCCAGGCATCCAGACCGTCGCGATACCAATACACAGAGGTATAGCCCAGGTTGGCGGCACGTTTTACCGCGTTCCAACTCAGCCAGCAATCGGAGCGGCAGTAGAAGACCAACGGTCGCGCGAGGTTGCCGCCGCTGTAGGCGTACACATGGCGCACGAAATAACTTTGCCACTCCGGTGTGAGATCGCCGTCGCCGGTGTTGGCCAGCCAACGGCTGCCGGGCAGGTTGGCGTGGGGCTGGTCTTCGATGAAGCGGCCTTGCAGCCACTGGCGGCGGTACACGTCGATCAGCACCGGGGCCGGGGTCTGGGTCAGCAGGGCTTGCAGGGCAGGGGTGTCGATGATCGTCGCGCCCTGCACGTGATCGGGCGTGGGGCTGCGGTACAGGCTGATGCGATAGCCGTCGGCGGAAAACAGTGGCGTATCGGCCTGTACGTTGGCGGCAAACAGGCACAGGAGTGCCAACAAGGGCAGTCGGGCAGGCAGCATGGCAGGGCGATCCTTATCGTTATGCGCCCATTACACGTGAGTCCCGAGCCCTTGGGAATGCGACGATAGACATGAAAACCAGTACTAAAGTAGTAGTTTTTGCCGCCCTCAGCCTTTTTTGCGCAACGCCGCATGCTGTGGGTTGAAGGTCAGCACCGCCAACACCGCGAACAGTACGGTCAAGCCCAGGCACACCGCGAGGGCCAGGCCGGCGAAGCGTTCATACAGGGCAAAGCGCACCAGTTCCACGGCGTGGGTGAAGGGGTTGATTGCGCACAGCCAATACAGCCACTCGCTGGAGTCGCGCATCTTCCACAACGGGTACAGCGCCGACGATATGAAAAACAGCGGGAAGATCACGAAATTCATCACCCCGGCAAAGTTCTCCAGTTGGCGAATCGCGTTCGACAGCAGCAGGCCCAGGGCGCTCAACATCAAGGCCACCAGCAGCAACGCCGGCAGGGCGATCAACAGCCCCATGGCCGGCGGTTGCACGCCGTAGACCCAGGCGATCGCCAGGAACCCGTACACCTGCAACAGCGAAATCAACGCGGTGGCGAGCAACTTGCTACACAGCAAAAACGTGCGCGGCAGCGGGCTGGTCAGCAGCACGCGCATGCTGCCCATCTCGCGGTCGTAGACCATCGACAGCGAACCCTGCATGCCGTTGAACAGCAGGATCATGCAGGCCAGCCCCGGGATGATGTAGACCTCGTAGGGAATGTAGGTGTCGTAGGGCTCGATCACCGAGATACCCAGTGCGGCGCGGAACCCGGCGGCGAACACCAGTAGCCACAACAGCGGGCGCACCAGGGCGCTGAGAAACCGCGTGCGCTGCAACACAAAGCGCAGCCACTCGCGCAGCACGATGCCGCGCAAGCATTGCCAGTAAGCATTCATGCCGGGGCTCCCGTTGAAGTGGCGCGGGTCAGGCGCGCGAACACGCTGCCGAGGTCGCCGCCCTGTTCCAGGATCAGCGCATCGACCTGCCCGCTGGCCACCAAGCGGCCCTGGTGCAGGATCATCAACGCATCGTCGGGTTGCACTTCATCGAGCAGATGGGTGGTCCACAGCACCGTAATGCCTTGTTCAAGACACAGGCTGCGCACGTGCTGGTTCAGCGCCAGGCGGCTGGCGGGGTCGAGGCCGACGCTGGCTTCGTCCAACAGCAGCAAGCGCGGTTCATGCAGCAACGCCCGGGCGATTTCCACGCGGCGCCGGTGCCCGCCGTTGAGCTCGCGGACTTTTTCGCGGCGCCGTTCGGTGAGGGCCTGGCGCGCCAGCTCGGCGGCGACGCGCACGTCGGTCTGGCGCCGCGACAAGCCGTGCAGCGCGGCGTGATAACGCAGGTTCTGTTCGACGCTCAAGTCCAGGTCCAGGGTGCTTTGCTGGAACACCACCCCCAGTTGCGTGAGGGCTGCGCGCGGTGCGTCGCGCAGGGAATGGCCGCCCACGCGGATGTCGCCGCTTTGCAGGTCGTACAAGCGCGTGAGCAGGGCGATCAAGGTCGACTTGCCGGCACCGTTTGGCCCCAGCAACGCGGCAAAGCGCCCCGGTGCCAGGCTGAAGCTCACCTCGTGCAAGGCCTGGCGCGGGCCATAGGCGAAGCTCAGGTCGCGCACCTCCAGGGCGTTCATGGCGTGACCACCACGCCCCACGGATAACGCCCGACCTTCACCGACTTGAGCACCTTGAGGCTGTCCACATCGATCACCGACACATCGCCGCTGACGCCATTGGTGGCCAGCAACTGTTTTTCGTCCGGGGTAAATGCCATCTGCCACACGCGGCGGCCCACCAGCAGGTAGTCGAGGATCTCGAAGGTCTTGGCGTCGATCACCGCCACATGGTTGGCCGGGCCCAGGGCGACAAAGGCGTACTTGCCGTCGGAACTGAGCTTGATCCCCACCGGCTGCACCTTGTCCGGGTGGACGCCCTTGATCTTGAAGGTCAGGGTCTTGAGGATCGCGCGGCTGGCCACATCGAGGATGGTCACGGTGCCGCCGATCTCTGCCGAGGCCCACAGTTGCGAGCCATCGTGGTTGAACTCGACGAAGCGCGGGCGCTGATCCACCAGGGTGCTGTCGGCCAGGGTCTGGGTGCTGGTGTCGATCCAGTGCAGCATGTTCGTGGTTTCGCTGGTGTTCACCGCCCACTTGCCGTCCGGGCTGACGGCCATGCCTTCGGGCTCGACGCCGACGCTGATCTGGCCAAGTACTTTGGAGGTCTCGGTGTCGATCACCGTGACCAGTGCGTCGTCTTCGTTGGACACATACAGCCAGCGGTCGTTGGGGTGCAGGGCGAACTGCTCGGGGTCTTTGCCGGAGGGCAATTCCTTGATGATCTTGCGCGTGGCCACGTCCATCACCTGTACGCGGTCCGAATCGCTGGCGCAGATGTACAGCAGCTTGCTGTCATGGGACAGCAGCAGGCCGCGTGGGCGCTGACCGACCTTGAGCGTGTCGGTGACTTGCAGGGTCTGCATGTCGATCAGGCTCAGTGTGTTGTCTTTCTCGTTGGAGACCCAGGCGGTGCTGGCCACGGCGTGCCCGGCGGCAAGCAGCAGGGCGCATGAGAGCAGGGTGCGGCGCATGGCGGATTCCTTATTATTGTGTGAGCGATCAGGGGAAGCGGCAGGTCACCTCGGGCTTGTCGTAGCCCAGGCTGTCCATTTCGTTGAAGGGGTGCAGGAAACCGTCCTGGGGCGAAGTGCTGACCAGGGCACGCGGTTGCACGATGGGGATCGGTTGGCGCAGTTCGCCGTTCCACGGGCGATAGCTGAGCTTGCGGCCCTTGAAGCCGTCCAGCGGCAGTTGCTCGCTGATCTCCAGTTGGCGGAGGGTCATGGGGTCGACCTGGCGCAGCTTGCTCACCGCACTGGCGACGCTGCGCACGGCCATCCAGGCGGCGAAGTCGCGGTCGTTCATCCAGCGCCCGGCCAGGGCCTCGAAGCGTTTTTGCAATTGCGCGGCGCCGTAGGTCTCGACGGTCTTGTGCCAGCCGGTGGGCGTCAGGCCCTGGGTGCCGGCGACGGGGCGCGGGTACCAGGTCTGGTAGGGCACGTACTCGCCGAAGTCACCGCGCTCGTCCGCCACCAGTACCACGTCGTATTCGGCGGTCTGGGTGAACAGCGGCATGTCCGCCTGGGCGCTGCGGCGTTGGTCGTTATCGAAGCGCCAGGCTTTCTCCGCCACCAGTTTCACCCCGAAGCGCTTGGCGGCGCGGCGCAGGGCGGCGGCGTAGGCCTGGTCATCCTCGGTGGGGCCGACGATCAGCAACGCCTTCTGCCATTTGCGCACCACCAGAAATTGCGCCAGGGCATCGGCGAGCATGGCCCGGCTGGGCAGCGTATGCAGCACGTTGCCCAGGCAATCGGTGCTGCGCAGGCTGTCATCGGGGCTGCCGGCGTTGAACAGCAGGCTGTCGGGCAAGGCCGCGCTGAGTTGGCGCAGGCTGGCGGCCGGGGCGTTGACCACGAACAGGCGCAGGCCTTGGGCGTGCTGGGCCTGGGCGGCGGCGAGCAGGGCGTCGGGGCTGTCCACCGTGGCGGTGGCCAGGCTGTAGCGTTGGTTGAGAAAGGCGCCGGTGCTGTTGCTGTCGATGATCGCCAGCTCCGCGCCACGCTGCCCGGCATCGGCGGGCTCGGGAATCACATTCGACAGCAGCGGCCCCGGATCAGGTCGATAGCCCAGGTAGCCGATCTGCACCGCCAACGGCGCCTCGGCGGCCTGGCTGGCGGTAGCCACCCCGGCGGCGCACGCAATCGCCAGCAGGTAGAGCACGGCGTAGGGGGCGAGCTGGCGCATAAGGCACTCCATGTCAGGTTGCGCCAGCATAGGAACCCTTGAGGCCGCTGCAAATATGCAGAAAGTACCGCTGAGCCAGTACCAAGGTAGTAGCCCCGCGCAGGGGGTGGGGTCTTAGCATGGGTTACCCCCACCGTGTCCATCCGGGAGATGAACGATCATGCAAATCCTCAAGGCGCTGCTTTTGCCGTTCCTGCTGATCGTGAGCCTGATCGGCGTCGACAAGCTGCACGCACCACGCCCGGCGCTGAGCGTGCCCGCCAGCGTGGCGCACTAGGTATGTCGGCACTGTGGCGCATCAACCTATGGGTGTGCGGTTTCTTCGCCTTGGTCACCTGCGCCTGCACCGCGCTGTTGCTGCATCAGGCCCTGACGGATGTGGAGCGTGAGTTGCAATCGGCCGAAGCGGTGGTGCATTACCTCAGCGCAACCGCCGAGCGCGACCCGGCCAGCCTGCAACCGCATCTCACCGCCAGCCTGCGGCATGTGCGCGTGCATTGGCTGGCCGCCGACGCGACCTTGCCAACTCCGGAGGTGGACGGCCTGGACGCCTGGCTCGGGCGCCTGTTGTTCGCCGAGGCACGGCGCAGCGCCGAGGTGATGGACTTACCGGACGGGCGGCGCGTGTCGATCGTGGTCGACCCGCGTGATGAGATCGACGAAGTCTGGGACTCCCTGCAACAACTGTTGGGCCTGTGCGCCCTGGCGCTGGCACTGAGCCTGTTGACCATCCGCTGGGCGGTGCGCCGTGGCATGGGCGTACTCGACGAACTGTTGCGCGCGCTGCAACAGGTCTGCGCCGGCCAGCTCAATGTGCGCCTGCGCAGCGCCGGTTCGCCGGAAGCGCGGCAACTGGCGCTGCATTTCAATCGCATGACCGATGCCTTGGAGCAGGCACACACCGACAACACCCAACTGACCCAAACCCTGATGGCGGTGCAAGAGCAGGAGCGCAACCACCTGGCCCAGACCCTGCACGATGACCTCGGCCAATACCTGGCCGGTATTCGCGCCCAGGCCTGCCTGTTGCGTCTGGTCACCGACCAACCGCAGTTGCTGGCGCGCACGGTGGGGCAACTGGAAGATCACTGCGACCACCTGCAGCAAGGCTTTCGTGCGCTGGTCCACGACCTGTACCCGGTGGCCCTGCAACACCTGCCGGTGGCCGAGGCGTTCGCGATGCTGGTGACGCAGTGGCAGGCCAGCCATGGCATCGATTGCCGGCTGCGGGTCAGTGCGGACCTGCCGGCGTTGTCCGGGGCGAGCAAGACTCATCTCTATCGTCTGCTGCAGGAAGCCCTGACCAACATCGTGCGGCATGCCGACGCCAGCCAGGTGCGTGTACGCCTGCAACATCGCGGTTCGCGTCTGCGCCTGTGGGTGCGCGATAACGGGCGGGGTGCGCAAACGCCGCAGCGTCCCGGCGTCGGTCTGTATTCGATGTACGAACGCGCGCGCTGCCTGGGCGGCGAACTGAAAATCCTCAGCCACCCCGGCGCCGGTTGGGCGCTGGCGTTGAACATGCCATTGGAGGCCTGATGAATATTCTGTTGGTGGATGACCATGCGGTGGTGCGCCAGGGCTATGCCAGCCTGTTGCGTGCGCTGTTGCCGGCCATTGAAGTACGCGAGGCGGCCAGCGGCGAAGAGGCGCTGAGCCGGGTTCAGGAAGCGGTGCCGCACCTGGTGATCATGGACTTCGGCCTGCCCGGCATCAGCGGCCTGGAAACCACGCGCCGCCTGCGCCAGCGCCTGCCGCACTTGCGCGTGTTGTTCTTCAGTATGCACGACGAACTGCCGCTGGTGCGCCAAGCCCTGGAGGCCGGCGCGGCGGGCTACCTGACCAAAAGCTCGGCGCCCGAGGTGTTGATCGAAGCGGTGCGGCGCATCCTCGACGGCCACGCCTATATCGAGCAGGCCCTGGCCACCGAGCTGGCCTACACGCCAAGCGATCAACGCTTGCAGGGCATGACGCCGCGTGAGCTGGAAATTTTCCTGATGCTGGCCAGGGGCACGCCCACACGGACCATTGCCGAGCAACTGAATATCAGCAGCAAGACCGTGTCCAACCACCTGACCTTGCTCAAGAGCAAGTTGCAGGTGAGTTCCCATGCCGAACTGGTGCACCTGGGCATCGACATGGGCGTGGTGCGCGTGGCGGGCTGACAAATTCCTCTCTGTTTCACAGCATTCAAATGTGGGAGGGGGCTTGCCCCCGATAGTGGTGGATCAGTCATGCATGTATTGGCTGACACACTGCTATCGGGGGCAAGCCCCCTCCCACATTTGAATGGTGGTGGTCTAACGATTCCAGGTGGTAGGGCAGTCTTTGCAGCCTTCCATATTGGCATCCTGGAAATTCGCATAATGCTGCCGCGCGCCCGTGAGGATCGCGCTTTCCAGGTTACTCTCATCGAACTTGGCCTCTTGCAAATTAGCATCGCTCAGGTCCGCCCCTTGCAGGTCGGCCTTGCTCAGCCAGGTCATTTCCAGATCCGCCGCACGCAGGTTGGCCTTGTGCATTTTTGCCCCGGACAGCCGGGCGAATTGCAGGTAGGCCGCGCTCAGGTTGGCGTTTTCAAACTGCGCGCCTTGGGCAAATAAGCCCCACCCCTGGATCGCCATCAGCGTGGCGCCGGTGAAATCGGCCAGGCGTAGGTTGCTTTGTTGCAGGCTGGCGCGGGTCAGGTTGGCGCCTTGCAGTTGGGCTTTTTCCAGGTTGGCCAGGTCGAGGTTGGCGTGGCGCAAGTCCGCATCGCGCAGGTCGGCGCCGGCCAGGTTCATTTTGGCGAGGTTCTGGTTGCTCAGGTTAGCGCCCTTGAGGTTGGCGCCGGGGCATTGGCTGTGTTCGGCGATGGTGCAACCGTTGATGACCAGCGGGGCGTCGTCGCCGTCGTCGCCGTCGTCGGCGTGGGCCACGGACAGGGAGAGCAGGAGCAAGAGGGGCAGGTATTTCATGGCTAGGCCTCTAAGGAAGGAAAGCGGGGGCGCGTGGCTTGACGCTCCCCGCAAAGGGTTACTTCTGCGCGGTCTTGTTATCCCAACTCGGGATCTTGAACACCCAGAACGACCCACCCTGTGCCACCGGCTTGGTCAGCTCGGCCATGTCGCCGCCCCACAACGGCACCGCGCCGCCATAGCCGACGGTGACGCCGATGTACTGTTCGCCATCCTGTTCCCAGGTGATCGGCGGCGAGACGATGCCGCTGCCGGTCTGGAATTTCCACAGCTCCTTGCCGGTTTTCGCGTCGAAGGCCTTGAAGAAACCGTCGCCGGTGCCGGTGAACACCAGGTTGCCCTTGGTCGCCAGCACGCCGGCCCACAGCGGCAGCGCTTCCTTGTGCTCCCACACCACCTTGCCGGTGGTCGGGTTCATCGCGCGCAGGGTGCCGACGTGGTCGTCATACATGCGCTTGATGCGGAACCCCATGCCCAGGTACGCCGAGCCTTTCTTGTAGTTGACCTCTTCGGTCCAGTATTCCTCTTTCCACTGGTTGCCCGGGATGTAGAACAGGCCGGTGTCCTGGCTGTAGGCCATGGGGTTCCAGTTCTTGCCACCGAGGAACGGCGGCGAGACTTCCACTGACTTGCCCTTGGTTTCACCCGGCAGCGGTTTGGCTGGACGCTGGCCTGGGTTTTCCACCGGACGCCCGGTTTTCAGGTCGATATGGCTGGCCCAGGTGATGTTGTCGACGAACGGGAAGGCGTTCTGCAGCTTGCCGTTGTTGCGGTCGACCACGTAGAAGAAACCGTTGCGGTCGGCGTGGCCGGTGGCCTTGACCACTTTGCCGTCCTTGTCCTTGTAGTCGAACAGCACCAGCTCGTTGTTGCCGGAGAAGTCCCAGGCATCGTTCGGGGTGTGCTGGTAGAACCATTTCACTTCGCCGGTGCTCGGGTCGACGCCGACCTGGCCCGAGGTGTAGAGGCTGTCGAAGTCGTGTGGGTTGCCGTCCTTGGCGGTGCGCGCCCAGGTGTTCCACGGGCCGGGGTTGCCGGCGCCGACGATGATGGTGTTGGTCTCGGCATCGAAGCTCGCGCTCTGCCAAGGCGCACCGCCGCCGTGGCTCCAGGCCTCGACTTTGCCGGTTTCGGTGGTCGGGTCATCCGGCCACGACGGGGCTTTCACGTCGCCGGTCGGGGTGCTGTCCTTGCCGTTCAGGCGGCCCATGTGGCCTTCGACGAACGGGCGCATCCACACTTCTTCGCCGGTGTCCGGATCGCGCGCATACAACTGGCCGACCACGCCGAACTCATCGCCGGAGCTGCCGTGGATCAGCAGCACCTTGCCGCTGACCTTGTCTTTGATCAGCACCGGGGCGCCGGTCATGGTGTAACCGGCGGCGTGGTCGCCGAACTTCTTGTTCCACACCACTTTACCGGTGTTCTTGTCGAGGGCGATCAGGCGCGCGTCGAGGGTGCCGAAGTAGATTTTGTCGCCGAAGATCGCCGCGCCGCGGTTGACCACGTCACAGCACGGGCGGATGTTCTCGGGTAGGCGATGGTTGTAGGTCCACAGGCGCTTGCCGGTCTTCGCGTCGAGGGCGAACACGCGGGAGTAGGAGCCGGTGACGTAGACCACGCCGTCGTTGACGATGGCCTGGGATTCCTGGCCGCGCTGCTTCTCATCACCGAACGAGTAGGACCAGGCCGGGGTGAGCTTGAACACGTTCTTGTCGTTGACCTGGGCCAACGGGCTCCAGCGCTGGGCGTTGGTGCCCATGCCGTATTGCAGCACGTCCTTGGTGGTCAGGTGGTCGTTGGCGATGTCTTCCCAGGTGACGTTGCGCGTCGCCTTTGCGGTGGACGGCGCGGCAGGGTCGGCGGCGGCGAAGCTGGCCGCACTCAAGGACAGGCTGCCGACCAGCAGGAAAGCCTGCACGGCAAGGCTCAGCGGCGAACGGGCGGGTAGCGATCTTATTATCATGGTTGCAGTTCCCAGTGGAGGTTTTGGCCTGCACAGGGTGGAGCGCCAGGGTGCTGGGCGGATACGGAAAAAGTCCCGCTGTTGCCGGGAAGACTTCCCGACGCGCCGCTGTTTTAGGCGTGCCCCACAAGCCCTACTACCAAGGGAGGATAAGCCGGCCACCAAAGCAGCATACGGCCCATGCCCCAGGGTTTCTAAGATGGTTGCCATAACCTCTGCAGTGAGGTTTTGCGTGCAATCCTGAGGGCAAAAATAATGACAACAAAACTCAATGCCTTGCTCGTCGCCGGGCTGTTGGCCGGTGTGATCGGTGCAGGTCCAGCCTGGGCCCACGGCAACGTGGTCCCGCAAGCAGTGGAAACCAAAGGCCTGACCTCGATCAAGGACGCCGGTGTGCCGGTTGACGAGGACGGCTGGGCGGCGGTGAACCCCTATCGCACCTCGCCTGAACACGACCGGGCCTTGGAAATCGGTTCGTCCGCCTACAATCAGAACTGCGCCGCCTGCCACGGCCTGGAAGCCAAGTCCGGCGGCATCGCCCCCGACTTGCGCATGCTGGATGTGGGCGAGGCCGGTGATGAATGGTTTGTCCAGCGCGTGCGCCACGGCGCGGTGCGCGACGGTCGGGTGTATATGCCGAAAATGGCCGATTACCTGAGCCAGGAAGCCTTGTGGGCGGTACGCACCTACCTGGACAGCGTTCACGTCGAGGAGTAAGCCATGCGCCTGTTCGCTTATGTGCTCGGCCTGGCCCTGCTGTGTTGCCAGACGGCACAGGCGCAGGTGCGCAGCTATGACCAGATGATCGCCGCCGGTGAGCTGAAAGTGGCGGTGTACAAAGACTTTGCCCCCTACAGTTTCGAAGACGGTGCCACCGCGCGCGGGGTCGACGTGGAGCTGGCCCAGGCCCTGGCCAAAGCGCTGGGGGTGCAGCTCAAATTGATCTGGGCGCCGGCCGGGGAAAAACTCGACGACGACCTGCGCGACTACATCTGGCGCGGCAGCCAGTTGCATAACCAGCAACTGGCCGACCTGATGATGCGCGCACCCTACGACCACGATTACGCGCAAAGGCGTAACGATCAGGGCGAACTGGAAAACGGCCATGTGGTGATGTTCGGGCCGTACCAGAACGAACAATGGCAGGTGGCCTACGACCGCCGGCGCCTGGACAAGGTCGCCAGCGTGGCGGTGTTCGAGGAACACCCGATCGGCGTCGAAGTCGACAGCGTGCCGTCGTTCTACCTGACCTCGGTGTTCAACGGCATGCTCGCCCGCCAGACCCATCACTACCCCGGTGTACCCCAGGCGTTTGCGGCGATGAAGGCCGGTGAAGTCGACGCGGTGATGGCGATGCGCGGCGAGATCGACTGGCAGGTGCATGAGGCGCACGACCCGCAACTGGCCCTGGCGCAAAACGCTTACCCGAGCATGGGCCGGCAGCGCTGGGAGATCGGCATGGCGGTACACGAAAGCAATCGCCAGTTGGCCTACGCGGTGGAAGAAGCACTGGAAGGCCTGATCCGCGACGGCTCAGTGCAAACCATCTACAGCCATTACGGCCTGCAGTACGAAGTGCCCGAAATGTACCAATAGGAGCAGGCGATGAACTGGCGACTGAACTGCATGTTGGCCTGCTGGTTACCGTTGGCGGCCCACGCCGCGGCGGTCGAACCGGGCCCGGACCCGGTGCCGTCGGTGATGTGGGCGTTCTACCACAAGCAGTTGCTGGCCGATGCGCCGTTCGTGTTCGACGAGCGGGTCAAGCTCTTGGCGCCGCCGTTCGCCGAAGATGCGCGGCAGGTGCCGCTGGAAATCGATGCGCGGGCATTCAAGGGCCATGTGGTGAAGATCCTCGCCTGGGCCGAGCTCAACCCGTTGCCGAAGATTGTCGATTTTCAGCCCAAGGCCGGGGTACTGCCCTGGCTGTCGATCCGTATCCGCATCGAACAGGCCACGCCCCTGCGTGCGGCGGTGCTCACCGATGACGGGCTGTGGCACGTCGGCTCGACCCTGATCGACGCGGCCGGCGGCGGTTGCACCGCGCCCAGCGTGGTCCGCACCCAGCCGGGTTGGGAAGAGCATATCGGCGAAGTCCTCGGCGGGCGTTATCCACGCGGTGAATTCAGCCGGGTGCGCGTGCAGGTGGCGCACCCGATGGATAACGGCATGGTCAGCGGCATCCCCGAGTTCTATCTCAACCACGCGCAACTGCGTGGCCGGGACGGTCAGGTGCTGGCCGAGCTGGAGCTGTTCCCGGCGGTCAGCGAAAACCCCAACCTGGCCTTTGACATCGACGCACCCGGGCCGACGCGCCTGGTGCTGCGCGACAACAGCGGCAATGAATTCGACGCAGCCATTCCCTGACCAGAAGGAGCGCGGCATGCGCTGGATTCTATTGTTGTGCCTGAGCCTGAGCCTGAGCCTGCCCGCCCTGGCAGACCTCGACTACGCCCTCAAGCCACGGCTGATCGCCGACGACACCTGGCTGCTGGAAGGCAGTACCGACAATTTTGCCAAGGACAACGGCGGCAATATCGTCAATACCGCGTTCATTGTCACCGAGGCCGGCGTGGTGGTGATCGACACCGGGCCGTCGCGGCGCTACGGCGAAGCCCTGCGCAAGGCCATCGCCAGCGTCACCGCCAAGCCGGTGATCCAGGTGCTGCTGACCCACCACCACCCTGACCATGCGCTGGGCAACCAGGCCTTCAAGGACGTGCCCATCGGCGCCCTGGCCGGCACCACGCGCCTGCTGCATGAGCAGGGCAATGGCATGGCGGAAAACCTCTACCGCATGGTCGGCGACTGGATGCGCGGCACTGAAGTGCAATTGCCCACGCACGTGCTCGAACCCGGTGTGCTCAGCTTTGGCCGCCACGACCTGCGCCTGCTCGCGCTGACCGGTCACACTGACGCCGACCTGGCCATCCTCGACCAGAGCACCGGCGTGCTGTTTGCCGGCGACCTGGTGTTCTACCAACGTGCCCTCACCACCCCCAACAGCCCCGGGCTGGCGGCGTGGCTGGCGGACATCGACACCCTGCAGGCATTGCCCTGGACCCTGGTGGTGCCCGGCCATGGCCCGGTGGCCAACGATGCGCAGCCGTTCGCGCAGATGCGCGACTACCTCACCTGGCTCGACCAACTGCTGCGCGACGGTGCTGCCCAGGGCACCGACATGGCCGAGATGATCCGCAGCCCCATTCCCGAGCGCTTCGCCGCGATCAGCCTGAGCCGCTATGAACTGATCCGCAGCGTCAGCCACCTGTACCCGCGTTACGAGCGCGAGCAGATGCAGCGCGTCGATTCCGCCCGCTGACAGGCCCGACCCGCTACTAAGGAACTAGCAATCTCGATACTGCGGTCAATTGTGACAACCGCCCCTGCGCCCAAGAATCTGTACCAGACCGGGAAAATTTCCCGGGTATAACAAAAAACCGCAGAGGTAGCCGTCATGACCCAACCCGCACGCCGCCAACCCTTCGCCTTGAGTGTGTTGCTCGGTGCCATTCTGTTATCCGGCCAGGCCATGGCCGCCGTGAGCGACCAGGACATCCTCCAGGACCCGAAAAACCCCGGGCAGATCGTCACCAACGGCCTGGGCGTGCAGGGCCAGCGCTACAGCCCGCTCGATACCCTGAACGTGGACAACGTCAAGGACCTGCGCCCGGTCTGGGCGTTCTCCTTTGGCGGCGAGAAGCAGCGCGGCCAGCAGGCGCAGCCGATGATCAAGGACGGGGTGATGTACCTCACCGGGTCCTACTCGCGGGTGTTCGCGGTGGACGCGCGCACCGGCAAGAAGCTCTGGCAGTACGATGCGCGTCTGCCCGATGACATCCGCCCGTGCTGTGACGTGATCAACCGGGGCGTGGCGCTGTACGGCGACCTGGTGTTCTTCGGCACCCTCGACGCCAAGCTGGTGGCCCTGAACAAAGACACCGGCAAAGTGGTGTGGAGCAAAAAAGTCGCCGACCACAAAGAAGGCTACTCGATCAGCGCCGCGCCCCTGGTGATCAACGGCAAGCTGATTACCGGTGTGGCCGGTGGCGAATTCGGCGTGGTGGGCAAGATCGAAGCCTACGACCCGAAAAACGGTGACCTGCTGTGGACCCGTCCGACTGTCGAAGGTCACATGGGTTACGTCTACAAGGACGGTAAGGCCGTGGAAAACGGCATTTCCGGTGGCGAGGCGGGCAAGACCTGGCCTGGCGACTTGTGGAAAACCGGCGGCGCGGCGCCGTGGCTCGGCGGCTACTACGACCCGGAAACCAACCTGCTGCTGTTCGGCACCGGCAACCCGGCACCGTGGAACTCCCACCTGCGCCCTGGCGACAACCTCTACTCGTCCTCGCGTCTGGCATTGAACCCGGATGACGGCACCATCAAGTGGCACTTCCAGACCACGCCCCATGACGGCTGGGACTACGACGGCGTGAACGAACTGGTCTCCTTCAACTACACCGAAGGCGGCAAAGAGATCAAAGCGGCCGCCACCGCCGACCGTAACGGCTTCTTCTACGTGCTCGACCGCACCAACGGCAAGTTCATCCGTGGCTTCCCGTTTGTTGACAAAATCACCTGGGCCACCGGCCTGGATAAAAATGGCCGGCCGATCTACAACGACGCCAGCCGCCCCGGTGCGCCAGGCAGCGAAGCCAAGGGCACCTCGGTGTTCGTTGCGCCGGCGTTCCTCGGCGCGAAAAACTGGATGCCGATGGCCTATAACCGCGACACCGGGTTGTTCTACGTGCCGTCCAACGAATGGGGCATGGACATGTGGAACGAAGGCATCACCTACAAAAAAGGTGCGGCGTTCCTCGGTGCGGGCTTCACCATCAAGCCGCTGAACGAAGACTATATCGGCGTGCTGCGCGCCATCGACCCGGTCTCCGGCAAGGAAGTCTGGCGCCACAAGAACTTCGCGCCGCTGTGGGGCGGGGTCCTGACGACCAAGGGCAACCTGGTGTTCACCGGTACGCCGGAAGGCTTCCTGCAGGCCTTCAACGCCAAGACCGGCGAGAAGGTCTGGGAATTCCAGACCGGTTCCGGCGTACTCGGCTCGCCTGTGACCTGGGAAATGGACGGCGAACAGTACGTCTCGGTGCTCTCCGGCTGGGGCGGCGCGGTGCCGTTGTGGGGCGGTGAAGTGGCCAAGCGCATCAAGGACTTCAACCAGGGCGGCATGCTCTGGACCTTCAAACTGCCCAAAGACCTGGTCGGCAAACGCTGAATCTACGACCAAATGACAAGAATCCCCCTGCCAACGGCGCATTCGCCCGGCAGCGGGGCCTCTTTACTATCGGGTCATCGCCTGTTGACCGACAGGCCCGGACCCAGACAGAGGCTTCAACATGATCTACGCACAACCTGGCACCCCTGGCGCCATCGTCAGCTTCAAGCCACGCTACGGTAACTTCATCGGCGGCGAATTCGTCGCGCCAGTCAGCGGTGAATACTTCACCAACACTTCGCCAGTGACCGGTGAAGTCATCGCCGAATTCCCGCGTTCGAACGCGGCCGACATCGACAAGGCCCTCGACGCCGCCCACGCCGCCGCCGACGCCTGGGGCAAGACTTCGGTCCAGGATCGCGCCCTGGTGCTGCTGAAAATCGCCGACCGTATCGAACAGAACCTCGAAGTCCTGGCCGTCACCGAAAGCTGGGACAACGGCAAAGCCGTGCGCGAAACCCTCAACGCCGACGTACCGTTGGCCGCCGACCACTTCCGTTACTTCGCCGGTTGCATCCGCGCGCAGGAAGGCGGCGCCGCTGAAATCAACGAACACACCGCCGCTTACCACTTCCACGAGCCGTTGGGCGTGGTCGGGCAGATCATCCCGTGGAACTTCCCGCTGCTGATGGCCGCCTGGAAACTTGCCCCGGCCCTGGCCGCCGGTAACTGCATCGTGCTCAAGCCGGCCGAGCAGACGCCGCTGTCGATCATGGTATTTGCCGAACTGATCAATGACCTGCTGCCACCGGGCGTGCTGAACATCGTGCAGGGCTTTGGCCGTGAAGCCGGTGAGGCGCTGGCCACCAGCAAGCGCATCGCCAAGATCGCCTTTACCGGCTCCACGCCAATCGGTGCGCATATCATGCATTGCGCGGCCGAGAACATCATTCCGTCGACCGTGGAACTGGGCGGCAAGTCGCCGAACATCTTCTTCGAAGACATCATGAACGCCGAGCCACAGTTTATCGAAAAAGCCGCCGAAGGCCTGGTACTGGCGTTCTTCAACCAGGGCGAAGTGTGTACCTGCCCATCGCGTGCGCTGGTGCAGGAGTCGATCTACGACGACTTCATGAAAGTGGTGATGAAAAAGATCGCCAAGATCAAGCGTGGCAACCCGCTGGACACCGAAACCATGGTCGGCGCCCAGGCGTCCGAGCAGCAATACGACAAGATCCTGTCCTACCTCAAAATCGCCCAGGAAGAGGGCGCCGAGCTGCTCACTGGCGGCGCGGCCGAGCGTTTGGAGGGTGACCTGTCCAGCGGTTACTACATCCAGCCGACCCTGCTCAAGGGTCATAACAAAATGCGCGTGTTCCAGGAAGAAATCTTCGGCCCGGTGGTGGGTATCACCACCTTCAAGGACGAAGCCGAAGCCCTGGCCATTGCCAACGACAGCGAATTCGGCCTGGGTGCCGGGCTGTGGACCCGCGACATCAACCGTGCGTACCGCATGGGCCGGGCGATCAAGGCCGGTCGCGTGTGGACCAACTGCTACCACCTGTACCCGGCGCACGCCGCGTTTGGCGGCTACAAGAAATCGGGTGTGGGGCGTGAGAACCACAAGATGATGCTCGATCACTACCAACAGACCAAGAACCTGCTGGTGAGCTACGACATCAACCCGTTGGGCTTCTTCTAACCCCGATTTGAAATGCAATCCAATGTGGGAGGGGGCTTGCCCCCGATTGCAGTGGGTCAGTGAAGATTTATGTCACTGACCCACCACTATCGGGGGCAAGCCCCCTCCCACAGTTTTGATCGGCGTACCCCCCTTCAGGCACAACAAGAAGACTTTCCCCATGCAACAAGCTGATGTTGGATCACTACCTGCAGACCAAGAACCTGCTGGTGAGCTACAACATCAACCCACTGGGCCTCTTCTAACCCCCTTATCGCAACGCGGTCCCCTGTGGGAGGGGGCTTGCCCCCGATTGCAGTGGGTCAGTGAAGATTTATGTCACTGACCCACCACTATCGGGGGCAAGCCCCCTCCCACATTTTGTTCGGCGTACACCCCTTCAGGCACAACAAGAAGACTTTCCCCATGCAACAAGCTGATGTTGGATCACTACCAACAGACCAAGAACCTGCTGGTGAGCTACGACATCAACCCACTGGGCTTCTTCTAACCCTGACTTGAAATGCAATCCAATGTGGGAGGGGGCTTGCCCCCGATTGCAGTGGGTCAGTCAAGATTTATGTCACTGACCCACCACTATCGGGAGCAAGCCCCCTCCCACAGTTTTGCTCGGCGTACACCCGCTACCAAGGCATGCTCCAGGCTCGTTCGAAAGTAGCATTCGCACCCCCATCCCCCCATGCATTAATGCCATTACCGGAATCTTCCGGCACAACAAGAGGATCGCCCCATGTGGACTAAACCCGCGTTTACCGACCTGCGTATCGGCTTTGAAGTGACCATGTACTTCGCCAGCCGCTGATTCACCCCCGGCCAGCCCTGCGCTGGCCGGGGTCGTTTGGGGAATGACTCTTTGGTCTGATTGCATTCGCGCGCGGATGGGTTAGTGTGGAGTGCATCTTCCCAAAAATAATAAAAACAGGCTTACCAATGAGCCCAAATCTGAGCCTCCTACGTAAATTCGTCTCGCCTGAAATCATCTTTGGTGCCGGTTGCCGGCACAACGTCGGTAATTACGCCAAGACCTTTGGTGCGCGCAAAGTGCTGGTGGTCAGCGACCCCGGTGTGATCGCCGCCGGCTGGGTCGCCGATGTGGAAGCCAGCCTGCAGGCCCTCGGTATCGATTACTGCCTGTACAGCAGCGTCTCGCCCAACCCCCGTGTCGAAGAAGTCATGCTCGGCGCCGAGGTGTACCGCGACAACCATTGCGACGTGATCGTGGCCATCGGCGGCGGTAGCCCGATGGATTGCGGTAAGGCCATCGGTATTGTGGTCGCCCATGGGCGCAACATCCTCGAATTCGAAGGCGTGGACACCATTCGCGTGCCCAGCCCGCCGTTGATCCTGATCCCCACCACCGCCGGCACCTCGGCGGATGTCTCGCAGTTCGTGATCATTTCCAACCAGCAAGAGCGCATGAAGTTCTCCATCGTCAGCAAGGCGGTGGTGCCGGATGTGTCGCTGATCGACCCGGAAACCACAGCCAGCATGGACCCGTTCCTGTCTGCCTGTACCGGCATCGATGCGTTGGTGCATGCGATCGAGGCGTTCGTTTCCACCGGCCACGGCCCGCTGACCGACCCCCACGCGCTGGAAGCCATGCGCCTGATCAACGGCAACCTGGTGCAGATGATCGCCAACCCGACGGACATCGCCCTGCGCGAGAAAATCATGCTCGGCAGCATGCAGGCCGGGCTGGCGTTCTCCAATGCGATCCTCGGCGCAGTGCATGCCATGTCCCACAGCCTCGGCGGCTTCCTCGACCTGCCTCACGGCCTGTGCAACGCGGTGCTGGTGGAGCATGTGGTGGCGTTCAACTACAACTCGGCGCCGGAGCGCTTCAAGGTGATTGCCGAGACGTTCGGCATCGACTGCCGCGGCCTGACTCATCCGCAGATCCGCGGGCGGCTGGTCGAGCATCTGATCGCGCTGAAGCATGCCATCGGCTTCCACGAAACCCTCGGCCTGCACGGCGTGCGGGTGGCGGACATTCCGTTCCTGTCCCAGCACGCCATGCACGACCCGTGCATCCTCACCAACCCTCGCGAATCGAGCCAGCGTGATGTTGAGGTCGTCTATGGCGAAGCTCTCTGACGACCAGCAGCGCGCCCTCGCTGGGCTGCTGGGGTTGGGCGACCAGTCGGCGCGAAAAAGCCACTACCCGGAACTCACGGCCCGCCTCCATGAGCTGGAGGCCGAGCGCAACCGCTACATTCGCCTTAACGACGAGCTGGAGTTGCGGGTGGCGGCGCGCACCGATGAACTGCTCGAAGCCAACCGCAACCTGCAACAGCAGATCGCCCAGCGCGAACAGGTCGAACAGGAACTGCGCGACGCCCGCGACGCCGCCGAGGCCGCCAACCGCAGCAAGGACAAGTACCTCGCCGCCGCCAGCCATGACTTGTTGCAGCCGCTCAACGCGGCACGGCTGCTGATCGCCACCCTGCGCGAACGGCCATTGCCCAGCGTCGAACAGGTGCTGGTGGAGCGCACGCACCAGGCCCTGGAAGGGGCCGAGGATTTGCTCACCGACTTGCTCGATATCTCGCGGCTGGACCAGGCGGCGGTCAAGCCGGACGTGGCGCTGTATCGCCTGGACGAGCTGTTTGCGCCGCTGGTCTCCGAATTCCAGTCCGTCGCCCTGGCCGCCGGACTGAATTTGCGCTCACACACCGGCCATTACGCGATCCGGACCGACCTGCGGCTGGTGACGCGGATTCTGCGCAACTTCCTCAGCAACGCCTGCCGCTACACCGACGACGGTTGCATCCTGCTCGGCGCCCGCCGCCGGGGCGATCGCCTGCGTCTGGAAGTGTGGGACACCGGGCGCGGCATCCCGGCCGACCGGCTCGATGCGATCTTCCTCGAATTCAACCAACTGGATGTCGGCCGCGCCTCGGACCGCAAGGGCGTGGGCCTGGGGCTGGCGATTGTCGAACGTATCGCTGAGATCCTCGGTTACCCGGTGGCGGTGCGCTCGTGGCCGGGACGCGGGTCGATGTTCAGCATCGAAGTGCCCATCAGCGAAGAAATGCCGTTAGCCATCAGCCAACTGCCCGCGCAACCGACCACCGGCAACCCGCTGCCGGGGCGGCGTTTGCTGGTGCTGGATAACGAGGTCAGCATCCTCGAAAGCATGAGCGCGCTGCTCGGGCAGTGGGGCTGCGAGGTGGTCACAGCCACCGACCAGGCTGGTGCGTTGCTCGCGTTGCAGGGCAGGGCGCCGGAGTTGATCCTGGCGGACTACCACCTGGACCACGGCGTGGTGGGCTGTGAGGTGGTCAAGTACCTGCGCGAGCATTTCGCCCAGTCGATTCCCGCCGTGATCATCAGCGCCGACCGCACCGACCAGTGCCGGCGCATCCTGCGGCGGCTGGACGCACCGCTGTTGAACAAACCGGTCAAGCCCGGGAAGTTACGGGCCGTGTTGAGTCAGTTGTTGGCCTAGAAGTTTGATACCTGTCAACACCGCCTGCGACATTTTGCGCCATGCTCCCAGCCTGACTTGATGGCCGACGGAGACCCCCCCATGAGCGCCCCTGCAACAACCGCTGCATCCTTCAAGTTGCCCTTGGGCCTGGTCGCCGCTGTGCTGGTGATGGTCGGGGTGCTGCTGTTACCGCTGCCCGCTGACTTGCCGGTCGCTGGGCATCGCATGCTGGCGATCCTCGCGTTTGCCGTGGTGGTGTGGATTACCGAGGCGGTGTCTTATGAAGCCAGCGCGATCATGATCACCTCGCTCATGGCGTTCTTGCTCGGCACCGCGCCGTCGCTGCAAGACCCGACGCACCTGATCGGCTCCAGCCCGGCCATCAGCATGGCCCTGACCGGCTTCTCCAACCCGGCGCTGGCCCTGGTGGCGGGCGCGTTGTTCATCGCCGCCGCGATGACCCATACCGGCCTGGACCGGCGCATCGCCCTGGTCACCCTGACCCGGGTCGGCACCAGCACCCGTGGCATTCTGCTGGGCGCGATCGCGGTGACCATCCTCCTGAGCCTCGTGGTGCCCAGCGCCACCGCGCGCAGTGCCTGTGTGGTGCCGATCATGATGGGCGTGGTGGCGGCGTTTGGCGTCGACAAGCGCTCGAACATCGCTGCCGGCCTGATGATCGTGGTGGCCCAGGGCACCAGCATCTGGAACGTCGGCATCCAGACCGCCGCTGCGCAGAACCTGCTGACCGTCGGGTTTATGGACAAGATGCTCGGCCAGCGCGTGTCGTGGATCGACTGGCTGATCGCCGGCGCGCCGTGGGCGCTGATCATGTCGGCGGTGTTGCTGTTTCTGGTGATCAAACTGCTGCCGCCGGAAAGCGACAGCATCCCCGGCGGCAAAGAAGCCGTGGCCCAGTCGCTGGTGGACATCGGCCCGATGACCGGCCCGCAAAAACGCTTGCTCACCGTATCGCTGCTGTTGCTGTTGGCATGGGCTACCGAAGGGCGCCTGCACAATTTCGACACCACCTCGACCACCTACGCCGGGCTGGTGTTCCTGCTGTTGCCGGGGATTGGCGTGATGACCTGGAAGGATGTGCAGTCGCGGATTCCGTGGGGCACGGTGATTGTGTTCGGTGTCGGTATCAGCCTCGGTACGGCGTTACTGACTACCCAGGCCGGGCAATGGCTGGGCTCGCAAGTGGTGGCGCATACCGGGCTGGACCAGGTCGGGCCGCTGGGCGTGTTTGCGATCCTCGGGGCGTTTTTGATCTTGATCCACTTGGGGTTTGCCAGTGCGACGGCGTTGACCTCGGCGTTGTTGCCGATCCTGATTGCGGTGTTGCAGACCTTGCCGGGGGAATTCAACCGGTTGGGGATGACCATGCTGTTGGGGTTTGTGGTGAGCTACGGGTTTATTCTGCCGATCAATGCGCCGCAGAACATGGTGTGCCTGGGGACCGGGACGTTTACGGCGCGGCAGTTTGCCAAGGTGGGGGTTTTGGTGACGTTGATTGGTTATGGGTTGATGTTGGTGTTTGCGGCGACGTACTGGAGTTGGCTTGGCTGGATCTGATATGGCGTGTGGTTTTCAACATACATGGGGTCTCCAATACACATGGGGTCGCCAATACAAAGGAGATCCAATGTACAAAGGAGATCCAATGTGGGAGGGGGCTTGCCCCCGATGGCGGCCTCTGGGCCGACCAGCTTTTGGGTTTGGGTTGAGTACATATCCATTGCTGCGGTCACGGCTGCTTATGGTTCCGCTCTTACAGCGGGTCACTTTGGAAAAGCCCCAAAGTAACCAAAGGGCTCTTGCCCCACCACTCGGCACCTCGCTTAGGCTCGGTGTGCCCTCACTCCGGCTTGAATCCGTGGGCCGCCGTCATGGGCCATCCATGGCCCAGGACGGCTAACCCGGCGTCCTGCCGGGTTGCCCACGGATTCAAGCCTGCGTTCGGCCAGCGTGGTTTTACGGGGCGCCTAAGATCAAAAGCCAAAGCCAGAGCGAGGCGGCCTTCCTTATAGCCGACCTGATCCTGGAAGCCGAACCCGGTCAAAAATGTGGGAGGGGGCTTGCCCCCGATAGCTGTGTGTCAGCCAATACATGCATGACTGATCCACCGCTATCGGGGGCAAGCCCCCTCCCACATTTGGATCTCCATAGATCAGATAGACCCCCTTGCCCCCTTGAAAACGCCGTTGCTCTTGCTCTTGCTCTTGCTTTTGATCTTGATCTTGATCTTGATCTTAGGCGCCCCGTAAAACCACGCTGGCCGAACGCAGGTATTACGCAGCGGGTAAACCGGCAGGGATGCCGGTTTAGCCGTCCCGGGCCATGGATGGCCCGTGACGGCGGCCCGCGGAGTAATGCCTGCGTTCGGGCACACCGAGCCTAGGCGAGGTGCCGAGTGGTGGGGCAAGAGCCCTTTGGTTACTTTGGGGCTTTTCCAAAGTGACCCGCTGTAAGAGCGGAACCATAAGCGGCCGTGACCGCAGCAACGGATATGTACTCAACCCAACCCAACCCAACCGGCCCAGAGGCCGCCATCACCGCCCCCCCCGCACTTGACCACGCCCGCTCCAGAAATCAATTGCACCCTCAACATGGCAAGATGAACTCCTCTCAGGTTTACTACTCCCTGAGTAATGGAGTCACCGACCTTGCGTGTCGGCTCATCAAGGTCACTGAATGGACAACTACACCCCCCGCACCTGGCAGCCCCACGAGCGTCCGGCCCTGCCGGGTTCGCCGTCGACGCCGCTACACCCCACCCACAAACGCTGGCTGTATGCATTGGTCGGCGTCCTGGTCGCAATCACCGGCGGCCTCGGCAACTCGTTGGTGATCGCCAACCTGCAATACCTGCAAGGCGTCCTCGGCGCGACCACGGCGGAAATGGCCTGGCTGCCCGCCGCTTATGTCATGACCAACGTCTGCATGAACCTGCTCCTGGTGAAGTTCCGCCAGCAATTCGGCCTGCGTGCGTTTACCGAGGTGTTCCTGGTGCTGTATGCGCTGGTGACCTTCGGCCACTTGTTCGTCAACGACCTCAACTCCGCCATCGCCGTGCGCGCCGCTCACGGGATGGTCGGCGCGGCGCTCAGTTCCCTGGGGTTGTATTACATGATCCAGGCGTTCCCGGCCAAGTGGCGCTTGAAAGCCTTGGTGCTGGGCCTGGGCACCGCGCAGTTGGCGTTGCCGCTGGCGCGGCTGTTTTCCGAAGATTTGCTGCAAATCGCCGAATGGCGTGGCCTGTACCTGTTTGAGCTGGGCATGGCGCTGATCTGCCTGGGCTGCGTGTTCCTGCTCAAGTTGCCACCTGGCGACCGCTTCAAGACCTTTGAAAAACTCGACTTTCTCACCTTCGCCATCCTCGCCAGCGGGGTGGCGCTGCTCTGCGCAGTGCTTTCCCTCGGGCGGATCGACTGGTGGCTCGAAGCGCCGTGGATCGGTGTGGCGTCGGCCTGTTCGCTGGTGCTGATCATGACCGGCCTGGCGATTGAGCATAATCGCGCCAACCCGTTGCTGATGACCCGTTGGCTGGGCAGCGGCACCATGATTCGCCTGGCGCTGGCGGTGATCCTGATTCGCATGGTGCTGTCGGAGCAGTCCACCGGCGCGGTGGGCTTCATGCAGATGTTGAACATGAGCTACCAGCAAATGCACACGCTGTACGTGGTGATGTTGGCGGGCGCGGTGGCCGGGCTGGTGGTCAGTGCGTTGACGATCAACCCGGCGCACTTGCTGATGCCGCTGGTCATTTCCCTGGCACTGATGGCCTCCGGGTCGGTGATGGACAGTTTCTCCAGCAACCTGACCCGCCCGCAGAATCTGTACATCAGCCAGTTCCTGCTAGGCTTTGGCGGCACGTTTTTTCTCGGGCCGACCATGGTGCTGGGCACCAAGAACGTGTTGACCAACCCGCGCAACCTGGTGAGTTTTTCGGTGATGTTCGGCATTTGCCAGAACCTCGGCGGCCTGATTGGCGCGGCGTTGCTCGGGACGTTCCAGGTTGTGCGCGAGAAGTTTCATTCGAGCATGATCGTCGAGCACCTGACGCTGCTCGACCCGCGTGTCGCCGCGCGGGTGCAGAGCGGCGGTTCGGCCTATGGCGGTATCGTCGCCGACCCGGACTTGCGTAACCTCATGGGCATTCGCAGCCTTGCCACGGCGGCGACCCGTGAGGCAAATGTGATGGCCTACAACGATGTGTTCATGCTGATCGCGATCGTCGCGATCCTGACCATGCTCTGGATCTTTACCCGCAGTCTGTGGCTGTTAAGCACCACCCAAGCGGCCACTCCCGTTCAACCCAGCGGCGCTTCTTCATGACCGAACCGACCACCACCACGACCACCACCAACGCCATCGCCGCCACCCCTGAAGGCGCCACGCCACCGGGTGCCACGGTCACCGAACCGCGCTCCCTGGGGGTGCGCATTCTCTCGTCCCTGGGCTTTGCCGCGATTGCCCTCGTCGGCGTGTTGATCGTGCTGTATGCCTGGCAATTGCCGCCGTTCAGCAGCGCGGTGGAAACCACCGAGAACGCCCTGGTGCGCGGCCAGGTCACGATCATTGGCCCGCAGCTCAGCGGCTATGTGTTCGAAGTGCCGGTGCAGGACTTCCAGTACGTCAAGGCCGGCGACCTGCTGGTGCGCCTGGATGACCGCATCTACAAGCAGCGCCTGGATCAGGCCCTGGCGCAACTGGCGGTGCAAAAGGCCGCGCTGGCGAATGTGGTGCAGCAACGCAACAGCGCCGAAGCCAGTATCAAACTGCGCCAGGCCGCGCTGGTGGACAGCCAGGCCCAGGCGCGCAAAAGCACTGCCGACCTGCGCCGCAACGAAGAACTGATCAGCGACGGTTCAGTGTCCAGGCGCGAACTGGACGTGACCCGCGCCGCCAATGCCCAGACTCTCGCCGCCGTGGCGCAGGCCCAGGCCAGCCTGGAAATCGCGCGTCAGGACCTGCAGACGGTGATCGTCAATCGCGGTTCACTGGAAGCCGCCGTGGCGAGTGCCGAAGCAGCGGTGGAGCTGGCGCGGATCGACGTGTCCAACACCCGCATCACCGCGCCGCGTGACGGCCAGTTGGGGCAGATTGGCGTGCGCCTTGGCGCTTACGTCAACTCCGGCGCGCAGTTGATGGCGCTGGTGCCCAAGCAGCTGTGGGTGATTGCCAACATGAAAGAAACCCAGATGGCCCATGTACAGGTTGGCCAGCCGGTAACGTTCACCGTCGATGCGCTCAACCACCGCAAGTTTCGCGGCACGGTGCAGTATATTTCCCCGGCGACCGGCTCGGAGTTCAGCCTGTTGCAGGCGGATAACGCCACCGGTAACTTCGTCAAGATCGCCCAGCGTTTGCCGGTGCGGATCACCGTTGATCCCGACCAGGAGCAGAGCGAGCACTTGCGGCCGGGGTTGTCGGTTGTCGTCAGTATCGACACCGCCGGCCGCCTGAAAAACTCCCCACCCTGACACCGCGCCGAGCAAAATGTGGGAGGGGGCTTGCCCCCGATGGCGGTCTCTGGGCTGACCAGCTTTTTGGGTTGGGTTGAGTACATATCCATTGTTGCGGTCACGGCTGCTATGGGTTCCGCCCTTACGGCGGGTCACTTTGGAAAAGCCCCAAAGTAACCAAAGGGCTCTTGCCCCACCACTCGGTGCCTCGCCTAGGCTCGGCATGCCCTCACTCCGGCTTGAATCCGTGGGCCGCCGTCATGGGCCATCCATGGCCCAGGACGGCTAACCCGGCGTCCTGCCGGGTTGCCCACGGATTCAAGCCTGCGTTCGGCCAGCGTGGTTTTACGGGGCGCCTAAGATCAAAAGCCAAAGCCAAAGCCAAAGCAAAAGCCAAAGCCAAAGCGAGGCTGCCTTATAGCCGACCTGATCCTGGAAGCCGAACCGGGTTAAAAATGTGGGAGGGGGCTTGCCCCCGATAGCGGTGGGTCAGTCATGCATGTAGTGGCTGACACACTGCCATCGGGGGCAAGCCCCCTCCCACAGTTGGAATGTATTTCAGGGTGAAATTGAGTTGGGTTGACTGGTTGTGTTCCAGCAGTTTCAGGCCCGGCCTGCCCGGCAAGTGATGGGCATTCACCGGATGGCTCACCGGCTCGATGCAGAAGAACCCCAGCCCCGGCGGGCAGTACAGCAGGAAGTAATCGGCGCCGGTGGCCTGGCATTCCAGGGCATAACCCAGCTCCGGCTGTTCGATCCGGCAATGCCCGTCCCATTGGCAAAAACCGTTGTCGACCAACGCTTGGGGCAACCCCTTGAGCTGTTGGAAATCCCAATCGGCGTGTACGGGTGCCAGCGCCGTCGGCAGCTTGGACGCATCACTCATCCATACCTGCCCAGCCTTGGCCTGCAACCGCGTACCCGCCCGGCGCGGGAAGTAAGGATGCAAGCCCAAACCGTGCCACGCCGCTGTTGCGGCCAGATGCGTCACGCTCAGCTCGATACTCAATACGCCGTTGCTCAACCGAAACCGCTGCTCGGCGCGATAGGCGAACGGCGTCGCGCATTCCAACGCAAGCAGCACTTCATCCGCCGACCGGCTGACCACGCGCCACGCCTGTTGCCAGGCCGACCCGTGGATCGGCAGCGGATCGGTGAGGCTGTTGGGCGTGAGTGCCAGCCAGCCGGCGGGCGTGTCGAAACCGCCGTTGGCGATGCGATTGGACCACGGCGCGAGGGGATAGCAGGCCAGTTTGCCGGGCAGGCCGGCGTCCAGCGCCGCTTGATCGCTAGCCCGCAGCAGGGGCTGGCCGCTGGCGCGCACGCGCCAGTTGACGATGCTGCCGCCCACGGCCGGGGCGAGGGTGAGGTGGGTCAGGTGGTCTTGCAGTTCAATCAGCATCACAGCACCAGCCCTGGCAACCACAGCGACAAGGCCGGAATGTAAGTCACCGCGATCAGCACCAAAAACAGCACGCCATAAAACGGCAGCAGCGCCTTCACGGTGTTCTCGATACTCACCTTGCCCACCGCCGCCCCCACGAACAGCACCGCGCCGACCGGCGGGGTGATCAGGCCGATGCCAAGGTTGACCAGCATGATCATGCCGAAGTGTACCGGGTCGACGCCGATGCCGAGGACCACCGGCAGCAGGATCGGCGTGAGGATCAGAATCAGCGGCGCCATGTCCATCACCGTGCCGAGCAACAGCAGCATGGCGTTGATGCACATCAGGATCACGTAGCGGTTGTCCGACAGGGTCAGGAACAGCGTGGTGATCTTCGCCGGGATCTGCATCAGGGTCATGATGTAGCCGAAGCTGGCCGCGAAGGCGATCAGGATCATCACGATGGAAATGGTGCGCACCGTGCGGTGCATCAGCTTGGGCAGCTCGTTCCATTGGTAGTCGCGGTAGATGAACATGGTCACGAAGAACGCCCACAGCACGGCGATCGCGGCGGACTCGGTGGCGGTGAAGATGCCAGAGAGAATGCCGCCGAGGATGATCACCATGGCCATCAGGCCCCACAGCGCGTCGGCGCAGATTTTCAGCGCTTGCTTGAGCGGGATGACTTCGCCCTTGGGGTAGTCGCGCTTCTTCGCGAAGATCAGGCACAGCACCATCAGGCACGCGCTCATCAGCAGGCCCGGGACCACGCCGGCCATGAACAGCGAGGCGATCGACACCGTGCCGCCCGCCGCCAGGGAGTAGAGCACCGAGTTGTGGCTGGGCGGGGTCAACAGCGCCTGCACCGAACCGCTGATGGTCACCGCCGTGGCGAACTCCCGGGGGTAGCCACGGCGTTCCATTTCCGGGATCAGCACCGAACCGACCGAGGCGGTGTCGGCCACCGACGAGCCGGAGATCGCGCCAAAAAATGTCGAGGCCATGATGTTCACCAGCGACAAGCCGCCGCGCACAAAACCCACCAACACCCCGGCAAACGCCACCAGCCGCCGCGACATGCCGCCCTCCGCCATGATCGCGCCGGCCAGCACGAAGAACGGAATCGCCATCAGCGAAAACTTGTTCACCCCGCCGGCGATTTGAATCATCAGGGCCTGGTACGGAATGTCGATCCACCACGCGCCGATCAACGCCGACAGGCCCAGGGCATAAGCCACCGGCATGCCGATCAGGATCAAGCCGATAAAGCTGCCCAACAGAATCAATGCGTCCATATCAGGCAGCCCCTTCGCTTTCTTCAACCAGGTCGAAGCGCACGACCCGTCGGTTGCTCTGGTCGCCGAGCAGGAGTTTTTCCACCACGAAGATCAGGGTCAGCAACCCGCCGATCGGGATCGGCATGTAGGTGATGCCCACGCGCAGGGTGGGGATGGCGCTCATGAACTGGTTCCAGGTGGACAGGCACAGTTTGCTGCCCCAAATGGTCATGAACAGGCAGATGGTGCCCATGAGCAATTGCGAGAGGATGCCGACGATCTGGCGTTGGCGCGCAGGCAGGCGGTCGGTGACCATCGCCACCGACATATGCGCCCCAGCGCGGTAGCTGGCGGCGGCGCCGATAAAGGTGAAGACCAGCATCAGCAGGATGGCGGTGGGCTCCGGCCAACTGGAGCCTGTGCCGAGGATGTAGCGGGCGAAGATGCCCCAGGGGATGATCAGCGCGACCCCTAGGACCGAGAGGCCGGCGACCCAGATGCAGGTCATGTAGATACGGTCGTTGATGCGTAGCAGTCGATTCTTCATGGCGTTCACCGTGACCGGGCGCGGCAATGCCGACCGCGCCGGGCCTTATGCGAGAGGCAGGGCAGGTTATTGAACGGCGTCGATGCGCGCGATGATGTCGGCGAAAGGCGCGCCGTACTTGGCGCGAACCGCTGCGGTGGCGTCGTAGAAGGGTTTTTTGTCGACGCTGATGAACTCCACGCCGGCGGCTTTGAGTTTTTCCTCGCTGCTGGCGGTTTTTTTATCCCACAGCACGCGCTCATCGGCCTGGGCGGCCTTGGCGGCGTTCTTCACCATGACCTGTTGCGCAGGGGTGAGTTTGTTCCAGGTGATTTTCGACATCACGATCGGTTCGGGCAGGATCAGGTGCTCGGTGAGGGTGTAGAACTTGGCGTTTTGGAAGTGGTTGTGTTCCAGCAGGGTCGGTGGGTTGTTTTCGGCGCCATCGATCACGCCTGTCTGCAAGGCACTGAAAATTTCGCCGGTATCCATGGCGATACCGTTGGCGCCCATCGCATTAAATGCGTCGATGAACAGGGGATTACCTTGCACGCGAATTTTCATGCCCTTGAGGTCTTCGATTTTGCGTACCGGCTTTTTGCTGTAGAGGTTGCGCGTGCCGCCGTCCATCCAGGCCAGGGCGACCAGGCCGAATTCGGAGTCGGTGATCTTGGCGAGGATTTCATCGCCGATCTCGCCGTCGATGACTTTACGCATATGCGCCTGGTCGCGGAATACGAACGGCAGGTTGAACACGTTCACGTCCGGTACCACCGGGCCGACGATGCCGAGGCTGACCCGGGTCATCTGGACCGCGCCGACCTGGGCCTGTTCGACGACTTCTTTTTCCGAACCCAGGACTCCGCCGGGGAAGTACTTGAAGGTCAGTTCGCCGTTGCTTGCTTTAGTGAGGGCCTTGCCCATGTTCTCTTCGGCCACGACGGTGGGGTAGCCGGCGGGGTGGACGTCGGCGAATTTGATTTCCAGCGCGTGGGCGGCGCTGCTGAGGGTGAAGACTGCGGCGGCGAGCAAGGTGCGTTTGAAGTCCATGGGCGGTCACTCCTGTCTTGTTATTGTTGTATTCAAGGCACAGCGATGCAGCTAGCGGGTGAAGTGCGGTTCGAGCAGTCCTTGGACGCCAGGGTTGAGGGCGAACACGCCGCCGGACAGCGACTGCTCACTCGGGTCGTCACGGATCGAGGTGACGAATAAAGTGTCCAGGCGACTGCCGCCGAAGGCACACATGCTGGGTTTTTTCACCGGCACGCTCAGGGAGCGGTCCAGGCGTCCGTCGGGGGTGAAGCGGTGGATCAGGCCGGCGTCGTTGGCGCAGATCCAGTAGCAACCGTCGACATCCACGGCGGCGCCGTCAGGGCGGCCTGGGTGTTGCTGCATGTCGACAAACACGCGGCGGTTGCTCGGCGTACCGGTTTCAGTGTCGTAATCGAAGGCCCAGATCTGTTGCACCAATGGGTGCGAGTCCGAGACATACAGCGTGCGGCCATCAGGGCTGAAGGCCAGGCCGTTGAGGGTGATAAAACCCTCCAACTGCGCATGGGGCGCGGCGCCCGAAGCGTAACGGTAGAGGATGCCTGCGGCGGCATTCGCGCCCATATCCATGACCATGCTGCCGGCCCAGAAACGGCCCTGGCGATCACAGCGCCCATCGTTCAGGCGCATGCCCGCGCGCGGGTGCGCGACCTCGGCCAGGGGTGTGGTGTCGAGGCTGCCGTCGTTGTGTGCGGTGAGTTGGAAAAAGCCGCTTTGCATCCCGGCGACCCAGTTGCCTGCACCGGTGCGGGCAATGCAGGCGAGCATCTGCGGGGCTTTCCACGCGTCGCTATGACCGGTGGCGGCGCTCCAGCGTTGCAGCCCGCCGTTGGGAATGTCCACCCAGTACAGGGCGTTTTCTTCGGGCACCCACACCGGGCATTCGCCCACGGCATTGCGGGCGTCGACAATCAACTCAGCAGTCATGGCAACTCATTCCCTTGGGTGAGTGTGGCGTCAGTCACCGAATGGTCCCGCTGCGCAAAAGGCGCCGCCCTGGTAGACCTTGGCCGGGTCATCGGCGGCGAGCGGCGGCTGGGCCTCGACCTGGGCGCGGAACCCTTCGGAGCTGTCTTTTGGGGTAAAGCCCAGGTGCGCGGCGTAGCGGTTGTCCCACCAGGTATCGAGGTTGGCCGACATGCCGTGGACCACGGTGTGGCCGACGTTCGGCGTGTACAGCGCGCGTTCGAGCAGTTGGGTCAGGTCGTCGAAGCTCAGCCAGGTGTGCATCATCCGACGGTTCTGCGGTTCGGCGAACGACGAGCCGATGCGGATGCTCACGGTCTCGATGCCGTAGCGGTCGAAGTAGAAACTGGCCATGTCTTCGCCGTAGGACTTGGACAGCCCGTAATAGCTGTCCGGGCGACGCGGCGAGTGGGCATCGAGTTGCTCGCCCTGTGGGTAGAAGCCGATCACATGGTTGGAGCTGGCGAAGATCACGCGTTTGACGCCATGACGGCGTGCGGCTTCGTAAATATGGAATACCCCGCAGATATTGGCGCCGAGGACTTCTTCGAACGAGCGCTCTACCGAAACGCCGCCGAAATGCAGGATGGCGTCGACGCCTTCGACCAGGTGGTGGACCGCGTGTTTGTCGGACAGGTCGCAGGGTTGCACTTCTTCATCGGCTCCGGCGGCGGCCATGTCGGCGATATCCGACAGGCGCAGCACCTGGGCATACGGGCGCAGGCGTTCGCGTAGCACTTTGCCGAGGCCGCCGGCGGCACCGGTGAGGAGGAGGCGGTTGAAGGGCGCTGGGGTAGTGGTGGTCATCTGGATTCCAGTTTTTGTTGTAGGTTGTCGTATGACTATGTCGAAGTATTGTTAGAGAGTCCCCGCTTGTCAATGTGGGAGGGGGCTTGCCCCCGATGGCTGTGGGTCAGTCACAGAGACATTGCCTGATACACCGTCATCGGGAGCAAGCCCCGTCCGACAATGGATGTGCATGGGTTTTAGCTCTTTAAAGCAGTGAAATCGGATAGCTGACGAAGACCCGGTTCTCATCGAATTCGTTATTGCTGAAGTCCCGCCGCATGGTCGAATTGCGCCAGCGCACGTTGAGGTTCTTCAAGACACCGCTCTGCACCGTGTAGGCCAGTTCCGATTCGCGGCCCCATTCCTTGCCATCGGTGATCGTGCCGGTGTGGACGTTACTGCCGCTGATGTAGCGGTTCATCAGGGTCAGCCCCGGAACGCCGAGCACCACGAAGTTGAAGTCATGGCGCAGTTGCCAGGATTTTTCCTTGGCGTTGTCGTAGCTGGCGTTGTAGCTGTCGTTGGCCAGGGTGCCGCCGCTGGTGCCGTTGACCCGCATCCATGCGCTGTCGCCGCTGAGTTTCTGCAGGCCGACGTAGAAGGTGTTAGCGCCGTATTTGGCCGAGAGCAGGGCGAACGCGGTTTTGTTGTCGAGGTCGCCGGCCAGGGCGCTGCCGTCTTCCTTGCCGTTGAAGAAACCGAGGTTGGCGCCCAGGGTCCAGTCGCCCAGCGGCTGGCTGTGGGTCAGGTTGAGGTACTGCTGTTGGTAGATATCGCTCAGTTCGGCGTACCACAGGCCGACCTGGGTGCGCTTGTCGTTGAAGGTGTATTCGCCGCCGCCGAAGTTGAAGCGGTCTGAGGTGAAGGCGGCTTTGCCGTTCATGAACATGTCTTCCATGCTCGCGTCGTTGCGCGGGCTGTTACCGCGAAACTGCCCGCCGTAGAGGGTCAGGCCGGCGATTTCATTGGAGGTGACCTGGCCGCCCTGGAAGGTTTGCGGCAGGGAACGGCCATCGTCGGAGCGCAGGATCGGCAGCACGGGCATCCATTCGCCGACTTTCAATTCGGTGTTCGACAGCTTGGTTTTCAGCGCCACGCCCAGACGCCCGAAGTTGTCGGCGGGGCGCCCGTCGTCGTGAACCGGCAGCAACTGGGTGCCGGCGGTACCTTTGCCGCCGTCGAGCTTTTGCGAATACAGGCCCAGCACATCAATCCCGAAGCCCACGGTGCCGCGGGTGTAGCCGGATTTGGCGTCGAGGATGAAGTTCTGCGTCCACTCTTGGGCCTTGGCCTGGGGGTTGGACGGGTTGGTGAAATTGCGGTTGAAGTAGGCGTTGCGTAAGTTGAGCGTGGCCTTGGCGTCGTCGACAAACCCTTCGGCCTGGGCGGTGAGGGGCAGGGTGAAAGCCAGGCTGCCGAGGCCGATAAGGCCGAGACGCGAGGAGGAATTGCGGGCGGATGGACGCACAGTGACGCTCCCTTGGGTTTGTTGTTTTTATTATTTGTCATACGTCGTCGTACAACATTGGGGCGATATTTGCGGGGTTTTTGTGGCTTGTCAATCAGAAGTTATACGATGACTACGCTTCACTGAGCAGAAGTGGTTGTGGTCCAGTTGGGGAAGCTGACTATGGATTCAACCGGCCATGGCCATTGGGGGCAGGGTGCCGAGGAGAGAGACGGCGGCTACCGCTGAAATACCTAGTAACCATTCAGCCATCACGCTGGCCTTCAAGGTCTCCACTCGCTGTTCGCAGCGCTCGATACGCAAGCGGTTCAGCAGCGCCAGGGCCAACATGCCCAGCACCAGCATCGCCTTGATCAGCAGAATCAGGGCGAAACCGTTGAACAGCGGGGTGGGCCACAGTTGCCCGGTCAATACACGCACGTTGATCAAACCGGTGACCAGCAAGCCGGCGACCAGGCCATAACCCACGCCGCTGAAACGCCGCAAAATCGGCTCCAGCCCCTGGCGTTGCGGTTGGCGCAGGATCAACACCAGCAACAGCAAACCGCCAAGCCAGGCGCCCACGCACGCCAGGTGTACGACCTGGTTGAGGATCAGCAACTGCCCGCTGAGCCCGTTGAGCATGGCGCCGTGACCGACCGGTGCGAGGGTTGCCAGCAGCAGGCTGAGCAAGGGCAGGCGCAGCGCTGGCCAGGGTTTGATCAAGGCGATCAGCAGCAACAGGTTGAGCAGCAGATGCCAGAGCCACACTTGGCCAAAAAAGGTCTTGCCCAGTACCAACTGCACCGTGGCCGGTTGCAATGCGGCGTCCCAACTGCCAGCCATGCTGACCGTGATCAGCAGCAACCAGGCCACGCCGGAGCCGAGCCCGAGCCAGGCCAGTACTCGGCTGATACGCAGCAATTGCCGGTCCAGCGCCGGCTGCGGTGCATGGCCCATCAGCCAGGGCCTGAATACACAGGCCCCGAACATCAACAAGACGACGATGAAATGCAGGAAACGGCACAGCACCAGCAGCGTCGCCATAGGTTATTGGCCGACCTTGAAGCTGTATTCGCCATTGCTCTTGTGGGTGTCGACCGAGACCGCGTTCCACACCACTTTGTAGGTGCCGGCTGCGAGGGGCGCGGCGGGCGTCACCACCAGGGTTTTCTTGTCGGCATCCGGCGTTGCCGGGCCCTTGATTGCGATTTCGGTGCCGTCCTTGCTCAGGGACACCTTGGAAAAGGTCGCCTCTACGCCTTCGCTGAAGGTCAGGCGCACATCGTTCGGTGCGGCGACGCTGCTGTCTGCCGCAGGCGTCGCGCTCTTGAGGTGAGCATGGGCAAACGCCGCCGAGGCGCCCAGCAGCGAGGCCAGCAGGGCGACGGTGGTCAGGGTTTTCTTGATCAACATTGAGCAATACCAATCAAAGGATAGGACGGGCAGTGTACGAAGTTTCGGCTCCTCCTGTCGCCCCGATCTAGAGCGGGTGGTAGTCTTTCCGTTATGTCTTTGTCAGGGAGCCCTTATGGGCAATCACAAGATCGGAATCCGTCGAGTCAACGTCGAAAAAATCCTGCTGGCCGCGGAGAAGATCTTCGCCGAGAAGGGTTATGGCAGCACCGCCATGGCCGATATTGCCGAAGAAGTGCAATTGCCGCGTTCCAACCTGCATTACTACTTCACCACCAAGAGCGAGCTGTACAGCGCGGTGCTGTTCGACCTGCTGGAAGTGTGGAAGCAGGACGCCCTGAGCTTCGAAACCTTCGATGACCCACGGGTGGTGCTCAGCAGCTACATCCGCGCCAAGATGCAACGCTCGCGCACGCGGCCGTATGGGTCGAAGGTCTGGGCCAACGAAATCATGCACGGCGCGCCGACGCTCGGTGAGGCGCTGGATGAAAGCCTGTACGACTGGGCCAAGATGAAGGAAGCGAAGATTCGCCAATGGGTGGAAGACAAACGCATCCTGCCGGTCGAGCCGGCGAGCCTGTTGTATATGATCTGGGCCTCGACCCAGCACTACGCCGACTTTGATCATCAGGTGAAGATTCTGAACGATCACCAGCCGTTGTCGGATATGCAGTTCGAGAGGGCGATTCAGACGGTGACCAGTGTGATTTTGCGGGGGATTGGGTTGGAGCCTTGAGTCTAGAGTTTTGAGTTTTGTGGTGAAGCTGAGGGCCTCATCGGGGGCAAGCCCCCTCCCACATTGACTGCGTTTTGTTTGAAAGAATGCGGTCAACTGTTTGAGCCTTGAGTCTTGAGTTTTGTGGTGAGGCTGAGGGCCTCATCGGGGGCAAGCCCCCTCCCACATTGACTGCATTTTGTCTGAAAGAATGCGGTCAACTGTGGGAGCCTTGAGTTTTGTGGTGAGGCTGAGGGCCTCATCGGGGGCAAGCCCCCTCCCACAATGAACTGCATTTTGTCTGAAGGAATGCGGTCAACTGTGGGAGGGGGCTTGCCCCCGATAGCGCTCTACAGGACTACACCGCTTCTCGGTACGGATTACGCGGATCCTGGGTCCAGTTCAAGAACGGCTTGCCGGTGTCCACTGCCACCATCTCGATGCAATCGGCCACCGGGCAGGTGATTTGGCACAGGTTGCAGCCCACGCACTCATCGTCGATCACCTCGTACTTATGCGTGCCGTCCGCCTGTTTCAAGCTGGCGATGGCCTGGTGCGACGTATCCTCACAGGCAATATGGCAACGCCCGCAGCCGATGCAGGCGGCCTGATCGATCTTGGCGATCACCTGGTAGTTGATATCCAGGTACTTCCAGTCCGTAGTATTGCCCACTGCGCGCCCGGCAAAATCCTGCAGGCTGGTGTAGCCCTGACTGTCCATCCAGCGCGACAGGCCGTCCTTCATTTCTTCGACGATGCGAAAGCCATGCAGCATCGCCGCCGTACACACCTGCACGGCGCCGCAGCCGAGGGCGACGAATTCCGCCGCATCGCGCCAGTTGCCGATGCCGCCAATGCCGCAGATCGGCAGGCCGTGGGTCTGCGGGTCGCGGGCGATTTCGGCGACCATGTTCAGCGCAATTGGCTTCACCGCTGAACCGCAGTAACCGCCGTGGGTGCTCTGGGTGCCGACCGTCGGCAGGGCGACCATGCGCTCCAGATCCACGCTGGTGATGGAGTTGATGGTGTTGATCAGCGACACCGCATCCGCACCGCCGCGATACGCCGCACGCGCCGCCACTCGAATGTCGGTGATGTTCGGCGTGAGCTTGACGATCACCGGTAGCGAGCAGTACGTCTTGCACCAGCGCGTCACCTGTTCCACATACTCCGGCACCTGGCCCACCGCCGCGCCCATGCCGCGTTCCGGCATGCCATGGGGGCAGCCGAAGTTCAGCTCGATGCCGTCGCACCCGGTGGCTTCCACCAGGGGCAGGATGTTTTTCCAGGAGGCTTCGACGCACGGCACCATCAGCGACACGATCAACGCGCGGTCCGGCCAGTCCTTTTTGACCTGGGTGATTTCGCGCAGGTTGATCTCCAGGGAGCGGTCGGTGATCAGCTCGATATTGTTGATGCCCAGCACTTCGCGGTTAGCGCCATAGTGCGCCGAGTAACGCGACGATACGTTGACCGCCGCCGGGTCTTCGCCGAGGGTTTTCCAGACCACGCCGCCCCAGCCCGCTTCAAAGGCGCGGACCACGTTGTAGGCCTTGTCGGTGGGCGGCGCGGAGGCCAGCCAGAACGGGTTGGGGGCTTTGATACCGGCGAAGACAATCGAGAGATCGGCCATTACGCAGCCTCCACGTTGAGCATGAGTTGGGCGTGCATGGCTTCAGCGGCCAGCTTGCCGTGTTGCACCGCCTGCACGGTGAGGTCCTGGCCGAGGCTGACGCAGTCGCCGCCTGCATACACGCCGGGGATGCTGGTGCGCAGTTGTTCGTCGACGAAGATGCGTTCGCCGACTCGCTGCAGTTGCTGGGCCAGCGGGTCGTGCAGTGCGGCGTTGTCGAAACTTTGGCCGATGGCTTTGAAGATCGCATCGGCGGCCAGTTCGAAGGTTTCGCCGGTGGGTTGCAGGCGCCCGTTGTCCAGGTGCGTGCGGGCGAAACGCATGCCGCGCACGTGGCCTTGCTCGTCCAGCAGCACTTCTTCGGGCTGGGCCCAGGTCAGCAGGCGTACCTGATTGGCCTTGGCGATGTCCTGCTCATGGCCGGTGGCGCCCATGTCCGCCAGGCCCCGGCGGTACACCAGGTTGACGTCGCGGGCGCCGAGGCGGGCCATTTGCACGGCCATGTCGATGGCGGTGTTGCCGGCACCGAGCACGATGCAGCGGTCGGCCAGCGGCAGTTGGCTCAGGTCGTCGGCCTGGCGCAGTTCGCGGATGTAATCGGTGGCGGCGAGCAGGCCGGGGGCGTCCTCGTGGGGCAGGCCGAGTTGCCTGCTGGCGGCCAGGCCGAGGCCGAGGAATACCGCATCGAAGTGCTGGTGCAGTTCGCTCAAGGTCAGGTTGTCGCCCAGGCGCTGGCCGTGGCGGATTTCGATACCGCCGATCTGCAGGAGGAAATCCAGCTCCTGCTGCGCGAAATCATCCACCAGCTTGTACTTGGCGATCCCGTATTCATTCAGGCCACCGGCTTTTTCCCGGGCTTCGAAGATCACCACATCGTGGCCGTGCAACGCGGCGCGATGGGCACAGGCCAGGCCGGCCGGCCCGGCGCCGACCACCGCGATGCGCTTGCCGGTGGCGGCAGCGCGCTGGAACGGGTGTTCGCTGAAGTGCGCGTTGTCGATGGCGTAGCGTTGCAACAGGCCGATCAGCACCGGGGCGCATTCTTCGCCGTGGTTACGCACGCAGGCTTGCTGGCACAGGATCTCGGTGGGGCAGACCCGGGCGCAGCTGCCGCCGAGGATGTTGGCCGAGAGAATCTTCTGCGCGGCGCCTTGCACGTTGTCGGTGTGGAGGTTGCGGATGAACGACGGGATGTCGATTTCGCTGGGGCACGCGTTCACGCACGGCGCGTCGTAGCAATACAGGCAGCGCGAGGCTTCCAATTGCGCCTGGCGGGCGTTGAGGGGCGGCGCCAGGTCGGTGAAATGGCTGGCGAGGGTGGCGCCGTCTTCATGGGGATGGGGGAGGTGGGTCAGGGTCTGGATCACGGTGTGGGCCTCACGGTGTTTTTTCGGATTGCCTCTGGCGGGCATTTTTGTTGTCTGGACTGGCTTTATCGGGGGCAAGCCCCCTCCCACAGTGATCGCATTGTGTCTGAAAGCATGCGGTCAATTGTGGGAGGGGGCTTGCCCCCGATAGCGCTCTCAGCGCTTCACAGCCACCGGCCTGGAACGCTCAGCCCGCTTGCTCAACTGCTCGAACACCGACGGATACGCCGGCCGTTCCACATAGCGCCCGGCACCCCGCTCGGCGCGCAGGTCGCCATCGGCCCAGACCAGCTTGCCCTGGCTGATGGTGTGGCTCGGCACGCCGCGCACGGTCTTGCCTTCGAAGATGTTGAAGTCGACGTTCTGGTGGTGGGTCTTGGCGGAAATCGTGCGCGTACCCTCGGGGTCCCACAGCACCAGGTCGGCATCGGCGCCGACGCGGATTGCGCCTTTGCGTGGGTAGAGGTTGAAGATCTTCGCGGTGTTGGTGGAGGTCAGCGCGACGAACGCCTGCATCGACAGGCGCCCGGTGTTGACCCCTTCGTCCCACAACAATGCCATGCGGTCTTCGATACCGGCGGTGCCGTTGGGAATCTTGCTGAAGTCGTCACGGCCGGCGGCTTTCTGCTCGGCGCAGAAGCAGCAGTGGTCGGTTGCGGTGGTGTGCAGGTTGCCGGATTGCAGGCCATGCCACAGCGCCTCTTGATGCCCGCGCGGGCGGAACGGTGGGCTCATCACGTAGCCGGCGGCGGTCTGCCAGTCGGGGTGGCGGTAGACGCTGTCGTCCAGCAGCAGGTGCCCGGCGAGCACTTCGCCGTACACCGCCTGGCCCTTGCCGCGAGCGTAGGTGATTTCATCCAGCGCCTCTTTGGTCGAGACGTGTACCAGGTACAGCGGCGTGCCGATGGTCTCGGCGATACGGATCGCACGGCTCGCCGCTTCACCTTCGACCTGGGACGGACGCGACAGCGGGTGCGCTTCCGGCCCGGTGATGCCCTGGGCCATCAGCTTGCGTTGCAGGTGATACACCAGCTCGCCGTTTTCTGCGTGCACGGTGGGCACCGCGCCCAGCTCCAGGCAGCGCTCGAAGCTGGCCACCAAGGTATCGTCGGCCGCCATGATCGCGTTCTTGTAGGCCATGAAATGCTTGAAGCTGTTGATGCCGTGGTGGCTGACCAGCTCGGCCATTTCCTCGCGCACCTGCTCGCTCCACCAGGTGATCGCCACGTGAAAGCCATAGTCGGCTGCCGACTTTTGCGCCCAGCCGCGCCATTGGTGAAAGGCTTCGAGCAAGGATTGCTGCGGGTTGGGAATCACAAAGTCGATGATCGAGGTGGTGCCCCCCGCCAGACCCGCTGCCGTGCCGCTGAAAAAATCCTCACTGGCCACGGTGCCCATGAAGGGCAGTTGCATATGGGTGTGCGGGTCGATGCCGCCGGGCATCAAGTATTGGCCGCTGCCATCGAGTACTTCGGTGCCAGCGGGAATGTCCAGGTCCGTGCCAATCGCGCGAATCAGACCGTCTGCGCATAAAACATCGGCGCGGTAACTTTCATCGTGGGTAATGATGGTGGCGCCACGGATCAACAGCGACATGTCGAGTTCCTCACAAGGCTTGACCGGCTTGACCGGCTTGTGCCAGTTCTAAGTGTTGTAGTTCTTTCCAGTGCAGGTTTTGTAAAACCTGTCATGGGTGACAGGAATAGAAACTAGCCGGTGTTTTTAGAATGAGCAAGAAGATTTTTCCTACGTCTATTTGTGTTTTAACTGGTTGAATTTAAACGATAAAAATTAATAATCACCAAAATGTAGCGAGCGCTCACCATTTTGACGCACTTGACAGGTTTTCAATGTGAGCAACATTTCTTATTGCAAATCAGGCGCTTGAGACTTGCCACTTGACGGCGGCGGCAAATAAAAATAATTGTGTTGCACCAGATTGAGTCCTGAACGTTCGGCCAACTTTCGCGTTATCCAGCCTGCGTCACGCGGCAAGTACCGCAGGATTAATCGGCGTTTGAAATAAAGCTGATAAACATCAGCGAGTTATATACGCGGTGCGGGGGCGGGTTGGGTTGTCGGCACGGTTATTGAGTGCAGTGGCGGCTGGCCGGACCCGTGATGTCATGTTGTTTACGAGGTACTCCGGCCACCTGCACCGACCTTGCAGGTGAGCAACAATAATTCGAAAAAAACCGTGGAGCGGCCATGCAACAGAACAGATCGCAAGTTATTGAACGCAACGGCCTGTACGAACTCGACGCCGGCCCCGACGTCCTCGACAGCCCTCGCTACAACCACGACATGGCACCGACCAAGGTGCATGAACGTACCTGGAACAAGTGGCACATCACCGCGCTGTGGGTCGGTATGTCGATCTGCGTGCCCACCTACACGTTGGGCGGGGTGCTCACCGCGTACTTCGGTTTGTCGGTGGGCGAGGCGCTGATGGCGATCCTCCTGGCCAATATCGTGGTGTTGATCCCGCTGACCCTCAACGCCTTCCCCGGCACCAAATACGGCATCCCGTTCCCGGTGTTGCTGCGTTCTTCGTTCGGCATTCTTGGCTCCAACGTGCCGTGTCTGATCCGGGCGCTGGTGGCGTGCGGCTGGTTCGGTATCCAGACGATGTTCGGCGGGTTGGCGATTCACCTGTTCCTGGGCTCGATTTTCGAGGGCTGGAAGGCCTTGGGCGGCACCGGTGAAGTGATCGGCTTCATGATCTTCTGGACCCTGAACCTGTGGGTGGTGCTGCGTGGCGCCGAGTCGATCAAGCGCCTGGAAACCCTGTCGGCACCGCTGCTGGTGGCGGTGGGCATTGGCCTGCTGGTGTGGGCGATGCCGAACGTGTCCCTCAGCGAGTTGATGGCGATCCCGCCCAAACGCCCCGAAGGTGCGAGCCTGACCGGTTACTTCATGGCTGGCCTGACCGCGATGGTGGGCTTCTGGGCCACCTTGTCGCTGAATATTCCCGACTTCAGCCGCTACGCCAAGAGCCAGAAGGACCAGATCCTCGGGCAGATTTTCGGCCTGCCGTTGACCATGTTCCTGTTCGCCGCCCTCGGCGTGATCATGACTGCGGCGTCGGTGAAACTGGTGGGCGTCAGCGTGTCCGACCCGGTGACGCTGATCGGGCATATCCAAAGCCCGGTGTGGGTCGCCGTGGCCATGGCGTTGATTATCGTCGCCACCTTGTCCACCAATACTGCGGCGAACATCGTGTCGCCCACCAACGACTTCCAGAACATCGCGCCCAAGCTGATCAACCGCACCACGGCGGTGATTCTGACCGGGTTGGTGGGGTTGGTGTTGATGGGGCACGAGCTGCTGAAAAAGCTCGGGCTGATCGTTTCCGACGTGAGCCTGGAGACTGTGTATTCCAACTGGTTGCTCGGCTATTCAAGCCTGCTGGGACCGATCGCCGGGATCATGGTGGTGGACTATTTCATCACGCGCAAACAGCAATTGGACCTGGCCGGTTTGTACCGTGACGACGTGTATCCGGCGTGGAACTGGAAAGGCTTTCTTGCGCTTGGCGTGCCGGTGGTGCTGACGTTGTTGTCGTTGGGCAGCGATGCGTTCAGCTGGTTCTACAGCTATGGCTGGTTTACCGGTTCGGCGTTGGGCGGCGTGTTGTATTACGGCCTGAATGCCAAGCGTGGTCTGAGTCCGGTGCCGGTCAAATCCCCGCTGTAACGGAAGTGGAATGCATTCCATTCATAAAAATGTAGCCTGAGGAGATCCCCATGAACGCTGCCCTGGACGTTCTGCAATCGACCCATCAGCACATCAACCGCGACCGTTTGTGGCAGTCGCTGATGGACCTGGCCAAACTCGGCGCCACTGCCAAGGGCGGCGTCTGCCGCCTGGCTCTCACCGACCTCGACCGCCAGGCCCGCGACCTCTTCGTGCAATGGTGCGAAGAGGCCGGGTGCAGCGTGACCGTCGACGGTATCGGCAACATTTTCGCCCGCCGGCCGGGGCGCAATCCCGACCTGCCGCCGGTGATGACCGGCAGCCATATCGACACCCAGCCCACCGGCGGCAAGTTCGATGGCTGCTTCGGCGTGTTGGCCGGTGTGGAAGTGCTGCGCACCCTCAACGACCTCAAGGTGCAAACCGAGGCGCCGCTGGAAGTGGTGGTGTGGACCAACGAAGAGGGTTCGCGCTTCCCGCCGTGCATGATGGGCTCGGGGGTGTTTGCCGAGAAATTCAGCCTCGCCGATACCCTCGCCAAGGTCGATGCGGAGGGCGTCAGCGTAGGCGACGCGCTGAATGCGATTGGCTACGCGGGGACGCGGGCGGAGAGTGGGCATAAAGTCGGCGCTTACTTCGAAGCGCATATCGAGCAGGGGCCGATTCTGGAGGACGAGAAAAAAACCATCGGCGTGGTGCTCGGTGCCCTCGGGCAAAAGTGGTTCGACTTGACACTGCGCGGCGTTGAAGCCCACGCGGGGCCGACGCCGATGCACCTGCGCAAGGACGCCCTGGTCGGCGCGGCCGCAGTGGTCGCGGCGGTGAATGCGGCGGCGTTGGGGCATCAGCCGCATGCGTGTGGCACTGTCGGTTGCTTGCAGGCTTATCCGGGCTCACGCAATGTCATCCCGGGTGAAGTGCGCATGACCCTGGACTTCCGTCACCTGGAACCGGCGCGATTGGATTCGATGATTGCCCAGGTGCGCCAGGTGATCGACGAGACCTGCGCCAAGCATGGATTGAGTTTTGAAATGGAACCCACCGCCGACTTCCCGCCGCTGTATTTCGACAAAGGCTGTGTGGACGCTGTGCGCGATGCCGCGAATGGGTTGGGGTTGTCGAACATGGACATCGTCAGCGGGGCAGGGCACGACGCGATCTTCGTCGCCGAACTCGGCCCGGCGGGGATGATCTTCGTGCCGTGCGAAGGTGGCATCAGCCACAACGAAATCGAAAACGCCGCACCGGATGACCTGGCGGCGGGGTGTGCGGTGTTGTTGCGGGCAATGGTGGCAGCCTCGGCCGCCATCGCCAGCGGTAAGTTGGCTGCCTGAAATGCGCTAAAAACTGGGGGAGGGGGCTTGCTCCCGATGGCGGTGTTCAATCAGATATGCATCGACTGACCCACAGCTATCGGGGGCAAGCCCCCTCCCACATGGGTTCTGCGGTGTTCATACATTGTGTGTCTGGCGCAGGGTCAATGTGGGAGGGGGCTTGCCCCCGATAGCAGTGGGTCAGCCAGCTCATCTGTAACTGACCCACCGCCATCGGGAGCAAGCCCCCTCCCACAGTTGAACTGCGTCTATACCCAAATGGCATCCCACAACGGGTAGTCGCCAATCCGGCTAACCAATCCCGCTCGCAATGGATTGGCCACCACATACCGGGCCATTTTCACCAGGTCGTCTTCCTTGCGCAGTGCGCGGTCATGGAAGCTTTCCTGCCAAAGCCGCCCCTTGCGTCCACTCGCACCGTTGACGCTCCGCGTGCTTTTGGACTTCACCTGGCGCATCAGGTCAGCCAGCGAGCCTTTTTTCAGTTCGAGCAGCCAATGGAAATGGTCCGGCATGATCACCCATGCCAGGGAGTGCGCCAGCCCTTGGTACTGAGCTAACCGAAACTGCCAGACCACCAAGCGACCGAGATGGAAATTCTTGAATATCGGGACGCGTTCGTCGGTGTTGGTGGTGATGAGGTAGATACGGTTGGGTTCGCTGAATCGGCCGATACGCAGGCGGTGTGAAGCGGGTAGGTCAGGCATTCCTTGGCCTCTTTCTGGGTGTGTTTTGAGAGGCTAGATGGGGGAGCGGCGGGTTGAAGGGCAGGCTTTTGGCAGGATGTGTCTGTACGCACGCTATCGGGGGCAAGCCCCCTCCCACATGGGCTTTGCGGTGTTCATACATTGTGTGTCTGGTTCAGGATCAGGGGGTGGGCTTGAACCCTCCCACATGGGCTCTGCGGTGTTCATACATTGTGTGTCTGGTTTAGGATCAGGGGGTGGGCTTGAACCCTCCCACATGGGCTCTGCGGTGTTCATACATTGTGTGTCTGGTTCAGGATCAGGGGGTGGGTTTGAACCCTCCCACATGGGCTCTGCGGTGTTCATACATTGTGTGTCTGGTTCAGGATCAGGGGGTGGGCTTGAACCCTCCCACATGGGCTCTGCGGTGTTCATACATGGTGTGCCTGACGCAGAATCAGTGTGGGAGGGGGCTTGCCCCCGATGAGGCCGGCCGAACCTGCACGCCTTCCCGCATCCGGCAAATCCCCAGCGCCATCACAGGCAAACCAGCCCTCACCTTCGAGCTGGTTTGCACAAACAAGTCTCAGGCGCCAGGTTGCCAGCCGCCGCCCAGCGCGGTGACCAGCCCCACACTCGCCTGCAACTGCCGTGTCTGCACCGTCTGCAAGGTCATTTGCGCCTGCAACGCCGCTGTCTGCGCGGTCACCACATCCAGATAACTCACCGCGCCGGCCTGGTAGCTGTTCATCGCCAACGCTTGCGTGTGCTGCGCCGCATCCGCCGCCGCTTGTTCATCCTGCGCCTCCTGCTGCAAATCCCTTAGCTGTGCCAGGTTGTCTTCCACCTCGCGCACGGCCTTCAATACCTGGCTGCGGTACTGCGCCGAGGCTTGTTCGAACTCGGCCTTGGCCTGGCGTTCGTTGGCGCTCAAGCGACCGCCATCGAAGATCGGCAAGTTCATCAGCGGCCCCAGCGCCCAATACCGATTGCCCGCCGACAGTAAATTCCCTACGCCTTGGGTCTGCCCGCCAATCAGCCCGGTCAGACTGAAATCCGGGTACCACGCGGCCTTGGCCACGCCGATATTCGCGTTGGCCGCAAACACCCGGCGCTCCGCTGCTGCAATATCCGGGCGACGTTGCAGCAGGTGGCTTGGCAGTTGCGACGGAATCCCCGGCAGGGCGATCAGTTGTTGGCTTGCCGGCAGTGTGAAGTCGCTGGCCGCCACGCCGACCAGTTCACCGATGGCATGTTCGGTGAGGTTGCGTTGCCCACGCACTTCATCCAGTTGCGCCTTGGCTTGGGCGAGCTGGTTTTGCGCGCGGGTCAGGTCCAGTTCCGACGCTATCTGGCCCTCGTAGCGGCTGCGGGTCAGTTGCAGGGCCTGGCTGAAATCCTCCAGCGAGTTGTTGAGAATCCGACTTTGCGCATCCAGCCCATTGAGCTGCACGTACAAGGTCGCCAACTGATGCTGCAAGCTCAAACGCGCCACCGCCAAATCGTCGCCCGACGCTTGCGCCTGCGCATCTCCCGCCGCCACCTGGTTGCGGATTTTGCCCCACAGGTCCAAATCGTAGCTCAACGAAAACCCCGCCGTGTTGCTGTTGTACACCGACGGCTGCGTGGTGCCGCGCAGCGGTCGCGAGTCCGATTGGCGCTGACGCAACGGCTGTGCGCTGGCTGTGATTTGCGGGAACAGCCCGGCATGCAATTGGCTGGCATATGCCTGGGACGCATCGAAGTGCGCCAGCGCTGCCGCCAGGTCCGGGTTGGCCTTGAGCAGTTGCTGTTGCAACTGATCCAGGCGCGGCTCGTGGTAGAGCGCCCACCACTGCGGCGCCAGTTGGTCGGACGGCTGCGCGCTGTGCCAAGGGCCGTCGCTGGTCTGTTCGCGGTAGTTGGCCGGCAGTTTGATCGCCGGCACGTTGTAGGTCGGTGCCAGCGAGCAACCTTGCAACGCCAGCAGCATCACCGCGGCAAGTGGTTTAAGCCTTGGGCGCATGGGCACCTCCGGAGGCGTCGGCCAGTTGCACGGGGTCGCCTTCGCGCAGGGCGTCGGGCGGGTTGTCGACCACGCGGTCGGCGGGTTTCAGGCCCTGGTCGATCACCAGGCGTTCGCCCAGATCCAGGCCGATATGGATGGCCCGCAGGTGCACGTGGTTTTGCGCATCCAGCACCGCAACCTGGGTGCCTTGGGCGCGGAAGATCAGCGCGCTGGCCGGGATGCTCACGCCATGGGTGTCCGCCGGGATCGGCAGGGTGGCTTCGGCGTAATCGCCGGGCAGCAACTCGCCGTTGGGGTTGTCGGCGACAAACTGCGCGAGCAGGGTGCCGGAGCGGCGGTCGATGGCGGTGGAGTCGCCGATCAGGTGCGCCTTGAAGTGCTCGCCGGGGTGCTCGGGAACGGTCAGCTCGGCTTCAAGCCCGGGGTGGATGACGGCCGCATAGTTCTGCGGCACCGGTACGTAGAGGCGCAATTGGTGGGTGTCGGCGATGCTGAACAGCTCCGGGTCGCTGTCGGTGTCGGCCTTGATCAACTGGCCGATGTCGGTGTTGCGCGCGGTGATGGTGCCGGCGAACGGTGCGCGCAGGGTCTTGTAGCTTTCCAACGCGGATAACCGTGCGTAGTCAGCGGCGGCCGCTTCGGCGTTGGCTTTGGCCGCTGCGGCGTTGGAGGTTTTTTCATCGGCCTCCTGGCGCGACACTGAATGGCTGGCCAGCAGGTTTTGCCAACGCGTCGCGGTGGTGGCGGCCAGTCGCGCATTGGCCTGTTGCTGCACCAGGCGCGCATGGGTTTGCGCCAGTTGTTGATCGAGATCGGGGCTGTCGATTTCGGCGAGGATTTGCCCGGCTTTGACCTGGCTGCCGATGTCGACTTTCCAGTCCTTCAAGTAGCCGCTGACCCGCGCATGGATCGGCGCCTTGCTCCAGGCTTCAAGGTGGGCGGGCAGGCGCAGGGTGTCGCCGGCCACATTCTGTTGCGGCTCAAACACCATCACCTGCGGCACGGCGGCGGTTTCGGTCCAGGCCGTGACGGATCGTTCGTGCATTGTGCGGGCGTACAGGCCGTTGGCGACCAGCAGGGCGGCCAGGGTCAGGCCGCCGACACCCATGAGCATCAGACGCTTGCGCGAGGGTTTGTGATCAGACGACATGGGGCGTTTCTCCAACAGTTGCGCGAGTAGGCTGACGACCGTGGACCAGGCTGAAGACCACGGGAACAAATAACAGGGTGGCGACGGTGGCGAGGATCAAACCACCGATTACGGCGCGGCCCAGCGGCGCGTTCTGCTCCTCGGACAAGGCCAGCGGCAGCATGCCGATGATCATCGCCAGGGCGGTCATGCACACCGGACGGAAGCGCGTGTAACCGGCTTCCAGCGCGGCCTTGAGCGCATCGCCATGTTCGGCCAGGCGTTCGCGGCAGAAGCTCACCACCAGGATCGAGTTGGCCGTGGCCACGCCCATGCACAGGATGGCGCCGGTCAACGCGGGCACCGACAACGACGTGCCGCTGAGGAACAGCATCCACACGATTCCCGCCAATGCCGCCGGCAGCGCGGTGATGATCACGAACGGGTCGACCCACGACTGGAAGTTGACCACGATCAGCAGGTAGATCAGCACCACCGCACCGAGCAGGCCGACGCTCAAACCGCTGAAGGCTTCATGCAGCGCATCGATCTGCCCATGCAGGCTGATCACTGAGCCCTTGGGGCGCATGGACGCGGTATCGTCCAGCACCTTTTGCACATCGCGCGCCACGCCGCCGAGGTCGCGGCCTTGCACGTTGGCGTAGAGGTCCAGGGTCGGTTCGATGTTGTAGTGGGTCACCACCGCCGGGCTTTGCACGCGGGAGATGCTGGCCACGCCGCCGAGGATTTGCGACTGGCCATCGGCACCGGTCACGGGCAGCGCTTCCAGCGCCGGCAAGCTGTCGAGGCGGTATTGCGGGGTGGCGGCGACGATGGAATAGGACACGCCGTTGGCCGGGTTGAGCCAGAAGGTCGGCGCCGTTTGCGAGCTGCCCGCGAGGGACGCGACCATGCTGTTGGTCACATCGCGCTCGGTGATGCCCAGGCCGTTGGCGCGCAGGCGGTCGACATTCACTTGCAGCGACGGGTAGCCGGTGGACTGCTGGATGCGCAGGTCGGCAATGCCCGGTACGTGTTGCAGGCGGCGTTCGAGTTCCACGGCGTAAGCACGGTTTTCTGCATCGCTGCGCCCGGAGATTTTCACGTCCAGTGGCGCCGGCGCGCCGAAGTTGAGGATCTGGCTGCTGATGTCCGCCGGCAGGAACGCGAAGTGGCTGCCGGGGAAACTTTGCGGCAGTGCTTCACGCAGTTTTTTCAGGTAATCGGCAGTCGGCGCGTGGTGCTGTTTCAGGCTGACCTGGATATCGCCGTCCTGCGGGCCGATGGTGCCGCTGCTGCTGTAGGCCATGTCGATGCCGCTCAGCGGAATGCCGATGTTGTCGACGATGGTGTCGAGTTCGTCGGCCGGGATCACTTCGCGTATCCGCGCCTCGATCCGGTCGAACGCCGCAGCGCTTTCCTCGATCCGTGTACCCAACGGCAACCGCACATGCAGCGCCAGCGCACCGGCGTCGGTGGCCGGGAAGAAGTCCTGGCCCAGGCTGGGCAGCAGCAGGAACGAGGCGAGCACGCAGGCCAAAAAGCCGACGATGAAGCGCTTGCGATTGCCCAGGGCCAACGTCAGCAGGCCATGGTAGGTGTCGCGGATATTCGAGAAGTGCCGCTCGAAACCCTGCTGGAAATTCAGCACCGACTGCAGCACGGCGTTGCGTGGCTTGGTGTGCTGCTCGCCTTCGTGATGGTTGATGAATGCATCTTCCGGGTGGTGGCCGGTGCCGGGTTCCGGCGTGTGCGGCTTGAGCAGGTACATCGCCAATGTCGGCACCAGGGTGCGCGAGAGGATGAACGAGCTGGCCATGGCAAAGATCACCGCCAGGGCCATCGGCCGGAACAGGTACCCGGCGATGCCTTGCAGCAAGAACATCGGCACGAACACGATGCAGATGCACAGCAGCGAAACGAACGCCGGGCCGACGATCTGCGCGGCGCCGTCGAGGATCGCGGTCTTCACCGCCTTGCCCTGTTCCAGGTGCCAGTTGATGTTTTCGATGGTCACCGTGGCGTCGTCCACCAGAATCCCCACCGCCAACGCCAGCCCGCCGAGGGTCATCACGTTGAGTGTCTGCCCGCTGACCGCCAGCAGCGCGATAGCCGCCAGCACCGCCAGCGGAATCGAGACGGCGATGATCAGCGTCGAGCGCCAACTGCCGAGGAACAGCAGGATCATCGCGCTGGTCAGCAGCGCGGCGATGATGCCTTCCTGGGCCACGCTGCCCACCGATTGTTTGACGAACACCGACGCATCGCCCAGCAACGAGGTCTTCAGCGACGGCGGCAGGGTTTCGTTGATGCGCGGCAGCATCTGGCGGATGCCGTCGATGATCGACAGGGTGGAGATGCTGCCGTTTTTCAGCGCTGGCATCAGCACCGCGCGGTGGCCGTCGACGCGCACGATGTTGGTCTGCGGCGGCGAACCGTCACGCACGTGGGCCACCTGGCCGATGGTGATCAAGGCGCCGTCGACGGTCTTGATCGGCAGGTCGTTGAGTTCATCGATGGCCTTGGGGCTGTTGTTGAGCAGGATCGTGTATTCGTTGGGGCCGAGCTTGGCGGTGCCGACCGGGATGATCTGGTTCTGCAACGCCAGCGCATTGCCCACGTCCTGGGCCGACAAGCCTTTGGCGGCCAGCGCCTGCGGGTCGAGGTCGAGGGTGATCTGGCGCTGCTTGCCGCCCATCGGCGTGGGCATGGCCAGGCCGGGCAGGGCGCTGAGGGGCAGGCGGATATTGTTCTGCACCAGGTCGCGGATCTTGGCTTCGGACAGGGTCGGGCTGGAGAACGCCATTTGCAGGATCGGCACCGTCGACGCGCTGTAGTTGAGGATCAGCGGCGGGGTGATGCCGGGGGGCATTTGCTTGAGCACGGTTTGTGACACCGCCGTCACTTGCGCGTTGGCCGTGCGGATGTCGACGCCGGGCTGGAAGAAAATCTTGACGATGCCCATGCCCGGCAGGGATTGCGATTCGATGTGTTCGATGTCGTTGACGGTGGTGCTCAGGGAGCGTTCATAGGTGTAGATCACCCGCCCGGCCATGGCGTCCGGCGACAGGCCGTTGTACTGCCAGACCACGGCGACGACAGGGATGCCGATATCGGGGAACACATCGGTGGGGGTTCGCAGGGCCGCCATCGGCCCGATGATGCAGATGAATATGGCCAACACGATAAACGTGTACGGCTTGTGCAGTGCGGTCTTTACCAGCCCGAGCATGCGTGAACCTCCGAGGGAGCAGGATTGCAAACCCCGGCAGTCTTGCCCGACCCACCTAACACGCACCTTTCAGCCAGGTGAAGGAAGATTTAGGTATGGGCTGAAGATCGTTTCATGTGTATTCATTTGTTCTACAAGGGGTGGCTCTCCAAGCTGGTGACCGATCGGACGCGATGCGTCTTTTGACTGATGTCCTTTGGAGTTCTGCCATGTCACTGAAGCCTTTATTGCTGATCCCCGCCTTGAGCGCTGTGTTGTTACTGTCGGCCTGCGCCGGCCCGATGCCCAAAGCCGACCCCAGCGAAGCCTGGATCGGATTGAAAGAAGAAGCGCCGAATGACCTGCTGGCCGAGCGTGTCGATGGCAAGCGCGTGGATGACGGGCGCTTTTTTGAAGTGTCGCCGGGGGACCATCGTTTGGATGTGACGTTGTTCGACGAGGAGCCAGGCGACGACAACCAGCGGGACTGCCAGGGCCGCGTGGAGTACAAGGACTTCAAGGCGGGCGAGCACTACACCTTGATCGAATCCAGCCTGGGCACCACCGTGCGCGCATCGCTCTTGGATGATCACGGCAAGGAAGTCGCGGCAACGCAGGACTTCAATTGCATGCCCGGCTAGGCGTGATGCACTGCCGCCGGGTGCGGCTTGGCGGATGCAGCCGGTTTGACGTGGGGGTGATGGTGCCGGCGGGTAATGCGCAACACCCCCCACAACATGGCGCCGGCGACCGCCAGCCAACCGCAGAACAACAGAAAAATCGTCGTTGCAAGGCTCATTCGGGCCTCCTTTCGCCCCGTAGGGGGCACACACAGTCTTCTCAATGGACAGTCTAGCCAACCGACGGTTACCTGCTATTGACCAATGGTCGTGTCGATCCAACTTCTTTGCTCTATCCCGGGCGTTTTACTGCGGTTCAAGGCTATACCCGGGCTGAAGAGCGTCCTATGATCAGGGCCTTTACCGGCAGTTGATCAAGAGAGTAAAAAATTGCGGTTACGGTCGAACGTTACAACCTCCTTGCTGCTGGCCTGCGCCCTTGGGCTCGCGGCCTGTTCCGGGCACCCGTCGAAGCTGGCGGGCTTGCCGGAGCGCGTCGAACTCAATGGTGTGCCGACGTTTCGCAGCGACGCCTATCAAAGCGGCCCTACGGCGTTAGCCAGCATGCTGTCGCAACAAGGCATTGTCATGACACCGGGTTTACTGGAAAAGCCGCTGCACTTGCCGGGCGGCGAGGCGAACCTTGAGCGCAACATGCAGGTGCTGGTCCGTGAATACGGGCTGATGGTGTATCCGCTCGACGCCAAGCTCACGTCGGTGTTGGCGCAGGTGTCCGCGGGGTACCCGGTGATGGCGCGGATCAGCGGGCGTTTTTGGTCTGAGCCGCGCTACGTGGTGGTCGTAGGGTTTAACCAGCGCAAAAGCACGGTGCTGTTGAGTTCGGGCATGGACCGGCGATTGTTGATGGACTTCAGTGATTTCGAGTCCGCCTGGAAAGGCGCCGGGCACTGGGCAATCGTCACCCAGCGCCCGAGCCAGTTGCCGGCCAATGTGGATGCACAGCGCTGGCGCGACGCGGCCAATGCTACCGCGCAGGCCGGGCAAGAGCAGGCCGCGGCGCAGGCGCTCAAGGTGTTGGCCGAAAGAAAGTAAAACACACCGCGCCCGCCACGCTGGGGGGCGGTGTGTTTTTGCACTACACCACGGCGCCGAACAATGCCCCCACGGCGGCTGTAATGCCCATGGCCAGCACGCCCCACAGGGTCACGCGCCAAGCGCCGACGATGACTTTCGCCCCGCCGGCCCTGGCCGCCACGGCGCCAAGACTGGCAAGAAACAGCAGGGACATGCCGGATATCCACGGCACAACGCTGTGCGCCGGCGCGATGACCGTCACCGCCAGCGGCAACGCGGCACCGACCACGAAACTCGCCGCCGAGGCCAGCGCCGCTTGCAGCGGTTTGGCGGTGAGGGCTGCGCTGATGCCCAGCTCGTCCCGCGCGTGTGCGCCCAAGGCGTCGTGTGCCATCAATTGGTCGGCGACCTGATGGGCCAATTCGGGTGATACGCCACGGTGCATGTAGATGTGCGCAAGTTCGCTGTGTTCGGCTTTGGGGTTGCTGGCCAGTTCGGCCCGTTCCCGTGCCAGGTCGGCCTGTTCGGTATCGGCCTGGGAATGCACGGAAACGTATTCACCGGCCGCCATGGACATCGCACCCGCCACCAGGCCGGCCATGCCGGTGACGATCAGTGAGGCGTGGCTGGCGTTGGCGGCGGCTACGCCGATCAACAGGCTGGCGGTGGAGACGATGCCGTCATTGGCCCCCAGGACCGCGGCGCGCAGCCAGCCGATACGGTCACTGCGGTGGGATTCGGTGTGCCGGTGCATGAATTTCATGGGTGTGCGGGACTCACGTCTGTGGGCGGGTTAGGGGCGGACGGCTTTCAATCTGCGCTTGCAGAATGCCGCCGACAATCGATATTTCTTTGAGTTGTTCACCCTGGCGCAGCACGAACAACGCGTCCATCCCGCGTGCCTGCGCCAGGCGTGGGCCTTCGATTTCGCCCAGCACCATCAACGCCGTGGCCCAGGCGTCGGCGAGCATGCATGAGGCTGCCACCACGGTGACGGACGCGATCGTATTGCACAGCGGAGCGCCGGTGGCCGGGTTCATGGTGTGGGCATAGTGGCGGCCCTTCACGTCAATCCAGTGTCGATAGTCGCCGGAGGTGGCGATGGCCGCGTCGCTGAGCTCCATGACCCCCAGCACTTCACGCTGGCCACGGCTCGGTTTTTCAATGGCCACGACCCACGGTTGAGCATCCGGCTTGACGCCGCGGGCACGCATCTCGCCATCGATGCCGACCAGATAGCGCGTGAGCCCAAAGCTGTCCAGGCAGCGCGCCAGTTCGTCGACGCCAAAGCCTTTGGCGATACCGTTGAGGTTGAGGTGCAGCGGCGCGCGTTTGCGCACTTGGTGGCGCTGGGCGTCCACCGTCAACGCCGCGTTGGCCGAGAGACCGCCGCGTGGCGGCAGGGTGTCGATGGTCTGTTCGGTGACTGACTGTGCGCCCGGACCGAAGCCCCAGGCGTCCACCAGATCACCCACGCCGATGTCAAAAGCCCCGCCGGATTGCTGGCTGACGCGCAGCGCGGCGGCCAACACGGTGGCCAGCTCTTTGGGCACCGCCAGCCATGTCTGCTCGGGGCCTGCGTTGAGGCGATTAAGGTCGGAATCGGCTTTCCAGGTGGACATCTGTTGGTCCACCCGGCCCACGGCCTGGGCCAGGCTGCGGTTGATCGCGGCGGTGTCGATGCCGGTTTCGGCATAGAACACGGCGGTGTAGCGCGTGCCCATGGTCTCGCCGTTCAGGCTGTAGCGTTGTGTCTCAGTAGACGTCTTCACGGTAGCGTCCTTGTGCTTTAAGGGTCAGCACACTCAGGTGGAGCGGGGCTAACACGTTATCCAGCGCTTGCATCACGCCTTTGGCCATCTCGCGGCTGCCGCACACCAATACTTGGGCGCCGTTTTCGATCAGGGCGCGCAACGTCAGGGCGTCGCTGGTCAGCCGGTCTTGCACGTAGCTGCGGTCCTGAACCTGGGAAAACGCCGGGCGTAATGCGGTCAGACGGTGGTCGGCGAGGTAGCGGTTGAGCTCTGGTTCATAGAGAAAGTCCGAGGCCGGGTTACGTCCGCCCCAATACAGGTGCATCGGGTGTTTGGCGGTGTTGTGGCGAATAAAACCGGCCAACGGCCCGATACCGGTGCCGGCACCGATCAGAATCACCGGGTGCGCGCCCGACGCCGGACGAAATTGTGGATTGGGCTGGATGAACGCTTCGACCGACCCGCCGATCTTCAGGTCATGCAGGAACCCCGAGCATAGGCCACCTTCGTGTTTGCGCACGCAGATTTCCAGCGTGCCGTCTGCAGAGGAACTGGCCAGCGAGTAAAAGCGCGGCACCGGATTGTCCGGCGCGAAGATGCCGACCAGGTCACCGGCCTGGAAACTCGGCAGCTTGCCCGCAGCCTTGAAGCGCAGGACGTGGGTCGGCGCGTTCACCGCTTCGCCATAGGCGATGCGCTCGGTCAACGCCAGTTGACGGGTGGGCGGGCGCTGGGCCGTATGGTTCAGCGGCAGGGCGTGGCCCAGGGGCGCCGCCAACGCGTTGCCCCAGCGCGCAAATTCCTGCGAGGATTGCCGGTTCACGGTCTCCAGCCCCAGCAATGGCGTGCCGCCGGCCTGCACCATCGTGTCCTGCACCTGATGGGCGTACTGACAGAACCGGGGAAACTGCCGGTCGCCAAACCCGAGTACCGCAAAGGGCAGGCCGGGTTTGAGGCCCACTTGCTTGAGGCGTTCCAGGAGCTGTGTGGCCGACGCGGGTGCATCGCCGTCGCCGTGGGTGGCGGTGAGGATGAACAGGCGCTGAGCATCGCGGTACGTGCCTTTCCATTCATTCATCGCGGCACTGTGAACCCGGTGCCCGGCCTGGTGCAGCGCCGCGTGCAAGGTATTGGCAAAGCCCCAGGTGCTGTTGTTTTCACTGCCCACCAGAATCACGCTGTCGGCTGAGTGGGCGGGGCTGTTATGGCGAATCTTCGGCGCGGCTTTGCGGCGGCGCCACCACAGCAGGATGCCGGTCACGCTCATCAACGGCACGCTGAGGGCGCTAACCCCGAGGATCAAGCCCAGCCACCAGAGGCCTTCGCCGGTGTGCAACTGATAGATCAATTGATAAAGGTTGTGCATTGAGTCGTGGGCCTGATACGACAACAGCGTGCCGCTGACCGGGTCCACGTAACCGTCACCCTGAGCTGTGCGCAGGGAAAATACGTCCTCGGGGTTGCCGGGGCTTGGGTAAACCAATTCGCGCAGGTCATTCAAATCGGTGGCCTGCAAGGCTTGCAGGTTGGCCACCGGCTGTGCCGCGCCGACGCTGATATGCGCGGGGAAGGCCGGCTCCGCCTGGCTGCCGTCGGCGATCAAACCGAAGGTCGTGGCGCACATGTACAGCCCAGTCAAGGCCGACAGCAGCAGCCCGAGCACGGCCAGGCGCCCGACTTCGGCGTGCCAGCGCTGGCTGAACGAGCCGCGCAGCGGCCGCAACAGGTTGCGCAGGCCACCCAGGCGGCGCGCCAGCAATAGCGCGCCGGACACGCAAAGCAGCAACATGACGAATGCGCCGACGCCCGCGATCCCATGCCCCGTTGTGCCCATGAACAGCGAGCGGTGCAGGTCTTTTACCCAGCGCGAAACGGCAGACGGCTCATAGGGTCCGAGGCCCTGGCCGGTGAGTGGGTCGATGGTTTGCGCACCGGCCTGGCCGTCCTGGTTGTAGTAGATGATCACGGTTCCGGAGGCGCTGCGCTGGATCTGCTCCACCCCCGGAAAGTGGTTGGCGATGTTCCCCGCCAACTGGCCGACAGTGAGCTGCCCGGCCGCGGTTGACGTGTTGTGCAGGCGTTCCAATGCCGGATTGACGGACAGTACTGCGCCGCTGATGGCCAATATCATGACCAGCAGGGCGGCGATCAGACCGGGCAGTGAATGGAACTGGCGAAGCATGTTCAGCCTCCAGAAGTTGCAGGTGTTACAGGTCGTAGGTAAAGGACTCGACATAGCCGTTGCCGCTGACCGGCTTGCCCGACCCGCCCGATGTCAGCGGGACACTGACGTCGGCACGGTTGTCGCGCTTGTCTTCCACGGCGCTGTCGATGCGGATCTGATACCCGGCGTCGATCAAGGTGTCGGCCAGTTCTACGTTGACGGTGAGGCTGCGGCCGCTGCCGACACTGGCACCGCTGAGGCCGTCAAACTCGCTCGGCTTCATGCCGCTGCCACGCGCCCAGTCGCTCAGGTGCCGGTAGTACTTGGCCTTCTTGCCGGCGACCCAAAGGGTTTTCTGGTACTGGCCGTTGGCGTCGGTGACATAAATCGCCAGGTAAGCGCCGTTGCCGCTGTAGTCCTTGAGTTGGGTGGTCAGGGTCACTTCGCGGGCCTGGGCCAGCCCCGGCAGGGCAATGGCGCCGGCGAGGCAAGTTGCAGCAATGATTTTTTTCATGAGGATGTCCTGGTTGAACGTTGTGGCGAGAGCCTGGACCTGCTGGCTGACAGCAACCTGAAAGCCGTGGAAAGACGCGATGATCATTCAGATCCCGGGCGGTTGAGGTAATCCCGGGCGTCGCCGTTGGCGCCGAAATGGATTTCCAGTTTGCGCAGACGAAGCGAGGCCGGTGCGTAGCTGGCTTCGATCGCATTACCTTTGCGGTCGGTGCCCTTGAGCTCGTAGCAGCCGTCGTCGACCTTGATGCGCTGCACGCTCCAGCCGTATTGCTGCTCCACTTGCTGGCGCAGGGTTTCGCGTGGCTGCCAGTCGCTGACCGGCTCGCTGCAGTCTTCATCGGCCACGGCGTACCCGCTGAGCAGGACGCTGAGCAATGTGGTGCTGACAATAAAAGCTGATTTCATGATCTGTCTCCGGCCGGATTGGCATTTGCGGCTTACCCTAAAGGTCATTCCTGACAACGAGCTGAATCTTCAGATTCGCGTCAGGAAAGGTGGGTAAGGTGCTGCACGACAACCATCACAGGAGGTGCCAGATGCGGGTTTTATTGGTCGAGGATGCACCCGGGCTGGGCGAGGCGGTGCGCGAACAGATTGCCGATGACGGCCACGCGGTCGATTGGGTGCAGCGACTGGACCATGCGAACAACAGCGTGCGCACCACGCCGTATGACCTGATCCTGCTCGACCTGATGCTGCCCGACGGGCGCGGGCTGGACTTTTTGCGCCAGCAGCGCTCGGCCGGCAACGTGACCCCGGTGATTATCCTCACCGCCCAGGACCAGATATCCGATCGCATCGCCGGCCTCAACGCCGGGGCCGACGACTACCTGGTCAAACCGTTCGACCTGTTCGAACTCTCGGCCCGGGTGGCCGCCGTGGCCCGGCGTTACAGCGGCAACCCCAACCCGCTGATCAAACTCGGCGACTTACAGATCGATATGAACGCGCGCACCGTGCAACGCGCCGGCATCACCGTCGACCTCACGGCGCGTGAATGGGCGTTGTTCGAGGCGTTTGTGCAGCGCCCTACGGCATTGCTGTCGAAGTCGCAGCTCGAAGAGCGCTTGTACGCTTTTGGCGCGGAAATCGAGAGCAACACCATCGAGGTCTACATCAGCCGCCTGCGCAAAAAACTCGGCCGCGACCTGGTGGAAACCGTGCGTGGCATGGGTTATCGGTTGATGGCCGTATGAAGTCGTCGATCAGCCTGCAAAAACGCCTTGGCCTGGGGTTGACCCTGGGCATGACCTTGCTCTGGCTGGGGGCGACTGTCGGGGCCTGGCTGGTGGTGCAACATGAATTGAACGAGGCGTTCGACAGCGCCCTGGAAGAGACGGCCCAACGCATCCTGCCCTTGGCCGTGTTGGAAATCAGCAACCGCGAGGAGCCGCGCGCGGCCCAGCACGTCGCCACCCTGAAGATGCACAAGGAACACCTGACGTACCTGGTACGCGATGCCCAGGGCCAGATTCTGATGCAGTCCCATGACGCCGATCCGAAGATTTTCAACGAACGGCCGAGTGAAGGGTTTTCCACCACGCAAAAGTACCGGCTGTATGGCGCGAGTGCGCTGCGCGACACCGTGTTCATTGAGATCGCCGAGCCGCTGGGGCATCGCCGTGAGGCGGCGCGGGAAGCCTTGCTGGCCTTGTTGGTGCCGTTATTGGCACTGATCCCCATCAGCCTGTTGGGCACTTGGCTGTTTGTGCGCCTCAGCCTGCGTAGCGTGTTGGCGTATCGCCGGGCCGTGGAAGCCCGTGGCGTGGGGGATTTGTCGCCGATCGGCGTGGCGCGGCTGCCGGCTGAAATCGAGCCGTTGGCCGATGCGGTCAACCACCTGCTGGAGCGCTTGCGCAAGGCCTTGGAGGCTGAGCGCAGCTTCACTGCCAACAGTGCCCACGAGTTGCGCACGCCGTTGGCGGCGACGTTGGCGCAGATCCAGCGCTTGCGCCAGGAAGCACCGGAAGGCCCGTTGCGCGTGCGTGCGGCGAAGATCGAAGACTCCCTGCGCGAACTGGCGCGGCTCTCGGAAAAACTCATGCAGTTGGCCAAGGCCGAGGGCGGCGGGCTGTTGTCCGAGGCGCCCCAGGACCTGATTCCATTACTGGCCCATGGGGTCGATGAGTGGAATCGCAGCAGTGGGCAGCGCATCCGGTTGCAGTTGCCAACCGAGGGCAGCGTGTATTGCGCGATTGACCCGGACGCGTTCGGCATCCTGCTGCGTAACTTGATCGAGAATGCGTTGAAGTACGGCGCGGCGGATCAACCGGTCGACGTCAGCCTCACGGACCAGGCACTGCTGCGGGTGGTCAACGGCGGACCGGCTGTGCCGGCGTCGGTGTTGCAGCGCCTGACCGAGCGTTTCGTGCGCGGCAGCAGCGAAGCCAGCGGTACAGGGCTGGGGCTGGCGATTGCCAAGACCATCGTCCACGGGGTCAAGGCGCGTATGACTCTGGCGTCGCCGGCGACAGGCAGGGAAGACGGGTTTGAAGTGAACGTTCAGTTTTTACGCTTGCCGACATGAACGTTCATCGAGCCCCGGCGACTGTGCCAATCAGAAGTCCACGGTGACGCCGGTATACAGCGCTCGCCCGTCGCCGGGTGAGTGCAGCGAGGCCTGGGCGCCGTCCGGGTCATACCAGACGTATTCGTAGTAGCGGTTGGTGAGGTTTTTCAACTGCAGGTCGACACTGACCGATTCAGTCACCTGGTACGTGGCGCCGAGGTTCATCAAGACGTAGCCGCCGTAAGTGCCCTTGGTGTTCTCGCGTTCCAGGTAGTAGTTGGTCTGGCCGTTCATCCACGCCGTCAACTGCAACGCACGCGTGGCCTTGTAGCTGACGCCGGCGTTGTACAGGTGATGCGGGATGTGGTCGATTTCCTGGCCTTTGCTGTTGGGCAAGCTCGAGCTCGGCTGGAGGATTTTCGAATACTGCCAGGAGTAGGCCATCCAGATGTCGGTGCGCTCGTTCGGGTGCAGGTTCAACTGTGCGTCATATCCCCAGCGCCGGGTTTCGCCGACGTTATCCGACTCGCCGCTCGGGTCGTTGAGCCGGCGACTGACTTCACCGCTGGCCTCTTGCTGCCAATAGGCGACGCGGCCATCGATCCAATCGGCCGGGGTGAACTTGATCCCGGTTTCCCAGCCTTCGTTGATCGACGGCGCCAGGTTGGTATCCCGCGGTGGAATCTTATAGGCCGCCGCGCCGGTGCCGACCTGGAAGGTACGCCCCCAGTTGGCGTAGACGCTGGCCACGTCCCACGGTGAATACACCACGCTGAGCTTGGGTTGTTTGATCAGCCCATAGTCGTTGATGTCGTAGTCCATGCCGGTCATTTCGTTGGTGAAGTTGCCCTGGATCTTATCGACGCGATACGCCGGGACGATTTTCAGCGACTCGAACGGCTTGATCTCGGCCTGGACGTAGGCGCCGTAGGTGTCAAAGTCGAATCGCTGGTCGCGGGTTTGCGCCAGACGCACGCGGTCCTTGGTGCGGTAGCGCTCGCTCTTGTTCTGTTGCTGCTGCATGTCCGCGCCGCCTTCCAGGGCGAAGTCGTACAGCCAGCTGACTTCCGGGCGCCAGGTCAGGGAGGTGAGGGCGCCGTACTGGGTTTCGTAGGCATCGCGCTCCTGCTGGGCGCTGGTGCGCCAGTACTGCGTCCAGCGCCGGTCGTCGAAGGTATTGACGTAGGTTTTTGCCGACCAGGCCAGCGTCTCGGCCAGGTCGGTGTCGAAGTGCACGCTGACCTGGTTCATCCGCCGCGTGCCTTTGTCGGAGGCGTTGTAGCTGTTGGTCATGGTCGGGTGCTGGTGGGCATCCTCTTCACTCAAGTAGCCGGGCTCCTGCGCCTCGGTTTCGTAGTGACGGGCGATCAGGCCGATGCGGTAGCTGTTGTCGTCCGGGGTGTAGAACCATTTGCCGGACATGGAAAACTTGTCCGCCTCGGCGTGATCGCGGTAACCGTCGGACTTCTGATAGGCGAAGAAGTAGTTCTGCGTCCAGTTGCTGCCTTCGATGCCCTTGGCCAGTTGCGTTTCCTGGGTGTTGTAACTGCCGTAGCGCACCCGAGCCTTGGTGTAGTCGCCGCCGGTGCGGGTCAGCATATTGACGTTGCCGGCGATGTTGTTCAGGCCGTAGCGCGCATCGCTGGTGCCGCGCACCACTTCGATGCTGTCCAGTTCCATCGGGAAAATCATGTCCATGAACGGCATGTTGCCGTCGTTGCTATTGCTTGGAATGCCGTCGATCAACAGCTTCACTGCGTTGACTTCGCCTTCGCCGTTAAAGCCGCGAAAGGAAATCTTGCCGGAGGTGGTGCCTTGGTTGAACTCGGTGAGGATCACCCCCGGCGCACGGCTGAACAGCTCCCAGCTGTAGTTGACCGGCATTTTTTCGAGGATGTCGGCGCCGAGCACATCCACCGAACTGAGCACGCTGCTGGTGCTCAGCGGGCCGCTGCTGGCGCTGGCGCCCTGGACCGTGACGGTGCCTAGGGTGAGGGTTGAGTCTTCGGTCTTGCCGGTTTCGGCGAGGGCCGAGGACAGCGGGTTGAGGGCGAACAGGCCGATGGACAGCAAGGGCCATAGCGGGCGGGACACAGAGACACGCTTTGCGCGAGGCAAAGTCATTCGAGCAGGCATAACGCACCATTCCTGATGATCAAGACACTTCGAGGACGCCCAGGCGGGCGGCTGACAAGCAGATCGCGCCGCCTGTGGGGCGGCGCCGGTGTCGATCAAGCGGTAGGGGAGGCGCGCGGGCTCAGGCTCGGCCAGCGGATTCTGGGGTGCAGCGTCGGCAACTCGGGGTTGTCGAGGGTGGTGTCCGGCGCATAGCGCGGTAGGAAATGTCGGTAGTAGTCGGATGGCAGCGCCGCCAGCCCTGCATGACCGCAGCAGCAATCGCTGTGTTTCATGGCGGTGTTTGACGGCGCCGTCTGGAGCGGGTCGATCAGCTTGCTCAAGTTGGACGGCAGCGCTTGCGAGGCGCCGCCCGAGCAGAATCCGCCCCACAGCAACAGTCCCATATCCGGCGTCTGCATGGCGCGGCTGAGCGGCATGGCCAGCATGTTCAGCACGACGGCCAGGCAGGCAATCCAGGGACTGATGCGTTTGAGACGAGTCATGAACGAAGTCGATTAAAAGGGGTGAACATTTAGCGGCAGTTCAGGCGCAAAGTAAAAGCCCGTTCGTGCGCTATTTTGCCGCAGACCAACCGTCTGTTTTTGTGTGGCGCATGCAGAAAAAACAATGCCCCGAACAGGTCGGGGCATTGGTCAGATGGGGGCGTTTGGGTTCAGCGACGAACTTCTGCGGTGTTCGGGCGGTTCTTCAGGTTCTTGTCGGCCTTGTAGCGCAACGCAACGTCCGGCACCGAACCGCCCTTGCCGGTCTCGACCCAGTTGCGAATACGGCTGGCGTCGGCGAAGTGGGTGAACTTGCCGAAGGCATCGAGGATCACCAGCGACACCGGGCGGTTACCCATGCTGGTCACCAGCACCAGGCAGTGGCCGGCCTGGTTGGTAAAGCCGGTCTTGGTCAGCTTGATATCCCAGTTGGCGCGATTGATCAGGTGGTCGGTGTTGGAGAAACCCAAGGTGTAGTTGGGCTTGCGGAACGCGACGGTCTTTTCCTTGGTGGTGCTCAATTGGCTCAGCATCGGGAATTTACGCGCGTAGGCCAGCAGCTTGCTCAGGTCCCTGGCGGTCGACACGTTATGGATCGACAGGCCGGTAGGCTCGACGTAATGGGTGCTGGTCATGCCCAGCGCCTTGGCCTTGGCGTTCATCGCCGCAATGAAGGCTGGGTAGCCGCCCGGGTAGTGGTGGGCCAGGCTGGCGGCGGCGCGGTTTTCCGAGGACATCAGGGCGATCAGCAACATCTCTTTGCGCGGCATTTGGCTGCCGATCTTCACTCGGGAGAACACGCCTTTCATTTCTGGCGTGTCGGTGATGTTGATGTCGATGTACTCGTCCATGTTTTGCTTGGCTTCCAGCACGATCAGGCCGGTCATGAGCTTGCTCACGGACGCAATGGGCACCACCACGTCCGGGTTGCTGGAATAGATGACTTTGTTGGTTTGCAGATCGACCAGCATGGCGCTGCCGGAAGCGATTTGCAGTTTTGAGGTGTCACGCGGGGCCAGGGTGGTTTCGGCGGCGTGCGCAAAGGTGCCGGTGAAAGCAAATAAAAGGCTGACGAGAGAGAGACGAATTTTCACGCGGATGAACTCGCTAAAAAAGTAAGGAAATACCGTTTTGCAACGGGCGTTATGAAAAATGACGTTACATTTTAGGAGTATGGATCAGAAAACGATAGAGAGCCTTTAAATAAAGGCTGTAAGGCGATGATTGGTGGGCCTTGTAGTCATCCTTAGGGAAAAAAAAGGCCCGCTTGTGGGCGGGCCTAATGGGATTTTTCAAAGGAGTAGCGGTAAGTTGCGCCCTGTCCCGTCGATGGCAGGTGAAAAGGATGTCGAAGAAACGAGAAATCTGGTGCTGCGACGGGCGTTTTCAGACTCAAACAGGTGTAAACCTATTTCAGGACCAGAACCATCGATCAGCCGTGCAGGGTTTCCGCCGCGTACAGTGTATTTTCTAGCAGGCAGGCACGGGTCATCGGGCCAACGCCACCCGGTACCGGGGTGATCCATCCGGCGCGGGGCAGGGCGGTTTCGTACACCACGTCGCCGACCAGCTTGCCGTCTGCCTGACGGTTGATGCCGACGTCGATGACGATCGCGCCTTCCTTGATCCACTCACCCTTGACCAGGCCCGGCTTGCCGGCGGCGACTACCACCAGGTCAGCACGGCCGACGTGACCGGCGAGGTCTTTGGTGAAGCGGTGGGTCACGGTCACGGTGCAGCCGGCCAGCAGCAGTTCCATGGCCATCGGGCGCCCAACGATGTTGGAGGCGCCGACGATCACGGCGTCGAGGCCGTAAAGATTGACGCCGGTGCTTTCCAGCAGGGTCATGATGCCTTTCGGCGTGCATGGGCGCAGCAGCGGGATGCGCTGCGCCAGGCGGCCGACGTTATACGGGTGGAAGCCGTCGACGTCTTTGTCCGGGCGGATGCGTTCGAGCAACTGGGAGGCGTCCAGATGCGCGGGCAATGGCAGTTGCACCAGGATGCCGTCGATGTTCGGGTCATCGTTGAGGCCGTCGATCAGGTCGGTAAGGGCCTGCTGGGTGGTCTCGGAAGGTAAGTCGTAGGCCTTGGAAATAAAGCCGACCTCTTCACAGTCCTTACGCTTGTGCGAGACATAAACCTGAGACGCAGGATCGCTGCCGACCAGGATCACCGCGAGGCCAGGCGTGCGCAGGCCTTGCTGGCTACGCTCGGTGACGCGTTTGGCGATCTGCTGGCGCAGGCTGGCGGCGATTGATTTGCCGTCGATAAGTTGTGCAGTCATTACGCGTGATTAACCATCGAGAGGGGGAAGAAAAGTGCGCGCATTCTCGCATGCCAGCGCGCGAGGGCAAAGGCGCTTGGTCTGCAAATTGGCCTAACCCCTTAAATAAAATGAATTTTTTTCAAAAAAGATTTGACGGCTTTCCGGTGCGTCTATACTATTCGTCGCACTTGTCGGGCACAGCCTAGCACTGGTTAAGAAGGTCAAGCAGGATTGTTGCTCTGCAAGGCTGGAAGCACTTAGTTTGTAATCCTCAAAGAGTACAGATTAATCAGGCGCCCGTAGCTCAGCTGGATAGAGCATCCGCCTTCTAAGCGGATGGTCGCAGGTTCGAGTCCTGCCGGGTGCGCCATTAGGCAGCTTTGGCACAAGTAGCGTTAGATGGTGGGCGTAGCTCAGTTGGTAGAGCACGGGATTGTGACTCCCGTTGTCGAGGGTTCGATCCCCTTCGTCCACCCCATATTTTGAAAAGGCGCCAGATTAACCATCTGGCGCCTTTGCTTTAAGAGCTTCAAGCGCGGATGTGGTGGAATTGGTAGACACACTGGATTTAGGTTCCAGCGCCGCAAGGCGTAAGAGTTCGAGTCTCTTCATCCGCACCAATTAAAACTTTGCCCGGCCGAAAGGCGGGGTGAGGTTCGACAAAGAAGTGGTTTGGTTTCTTTGTTAACGCAATATGGTGGGCGTAGCTCAGTTGGTAGAGCACGGGATTGTGACTCCCGTTGTCGAGGGTTCGATCCCCTTCGTCCACCCCATATTCGAAAGGCGCCAGATCTAACAGTCTGGCGCCTTTTTTGTTTTAGCGGTTCGAGTATTCCGCGGCCGCAGGTTCTGGGTCGCAAGGCAGGGCGTTTCGTCGTATTTATGTGTCTCGATGATGCCGCGCTGCCCGCCGGTTCTGTTCGCGGGGCTGGCCGTCAGGGAGATGATTGGCGACTTCTTCTATATATAGAAGGGTCGGCGCAGAGCCCTGGCGTGATTGGCTGTATTTGTCACCGGGGCGAGGCGCAACAGTGTCTTCGTACCGATAAATTGCCTGCTGTTTTTTTACCCGTTTCCAGTAGGGTGACTTCTTGAGTTTGACCCACTAGAATGCATGCCCTTGATTCTGGGGTCGGAAACGGCCGGCTAACGTCTGTGCAACGAGGAATATCCATGCAAGTTTCTGTTGAAAATACTACTGCTCTCGAGCGCCGCCTGAGCATCACCGTGCCGGCAGAGCGCATCGAGACTGCGGTCAACAAGCGTCTGCAGCAGACTGCCCAAAAGGCCAAGATCGCTGGCTTCCGTCCAGGCAAAGTGCCAATGAGCGAAATCAAGCGCCGTTTTGGTGCTGATGCGCGTCAGGAAGCGGTAGGCGATGTGATCCAGGCTTCTTTCTACGAAGCGGTTGTTGAGCAAAAGCTGAACCCGGCCGGCTCGCCGTCGATCGAGCCTAAGTCCCTGGAAGCGGGCAAGGACCTGGAGTACGTTGCTGTATTCGAAGTGTTCCCAGAGTTCGAAGTTGCCGGTTTCGAAGGTATCGCTATCGAGCGCCTGAGCGCTGAAGTGGCTGATGCCGACCTGGACAACATGCTGGAAGTCCTGCGCAAGCAGAACACCCGTTTCGAAGTGGCCGAGCGTGCTGCCCAGAACGAAGACCAACTGAACATCGATTTCGTGGGCAAGGTTGACGGCGAAGCATTCGCTGGCGGCTCCGCCAAGGGCACTCAGCTGGTGCTGGGCTCCAACCGCATGATCCCGGGTTTTGAAGACGGCCTGGTTGGTGCAAAAGCTGGCGAAGAGCGCGTTCTGAACCTGACTTTCCCGGCTGACTACCAGAACCTGGACCTGGCCGGCAAAGCCGCCGAGTTCACCGTGACGGTCAACAGCGTTTCCGAGCCTAAGCTGCCAGAGCTGAACGAAGAGTTCTTCGCTCAATTCGGCATCAAGGAAACCGGCATCGACGGCTTCCGCACCGAAGTTCGCAAGAACATGGAGCGTGAGCTGCGTCAGGCTGTCAAGTCCAAGGTCAAGAACCAGGTCATGGACGGTCTGCTGACCGCCAACCCGATCGAAGTGCCTAAGGCTCTGCTGTCCAACGAAGTGGATCGCCTGCGCGTACAAGCTGTTCAGCAGTTTGGTGGCAACATCAAGCCTGACCAACTGCCGGCTGAGCTGTTCGAAGAGCAAGCCAAGCGCCGCGTCGTGCTGGGCCTGATCGTGGCTGAGGTGGTCAAGCAGTTCGACCTCAAGCCTGACGAAGACCGCGTTCGTGAAATGATCCAGGAAATGGCTTCGGCCTACCAGGAGCCTGAGCAGGTTGTGGCTTGGTACTACAAGAACGACCAGCAGCTGAACGAAGTACGTTCGGTTGTGCTGGAAGAACAAGTTGTGGATACTGTTCTGCAGAAGGCTAAGGTGACCGATAAAGCGGTCTCTTACGAAGAAGCAGTCAAGCCGGCGGAAGCAGCACAAGCCGACTGATTGTCCAACTCGTTCGAAATACAACCATAAGCCAGCCTCGCGCTGGCTTATGCGTTTTCAAGACATGACTATTTGGGAGTAACTGCAGAGCATGTTCCGTAATTCCTATATTCAGCAGAACTCTGATATCCAGGCCGCAGGCGGCCTGGTCCCGATGGTTGTCGAGCAGTCCGCTCGTGGCGAACGCGCCTACGACATCTACTCGCGCCTGCTCAAGGAGCGAGTGATCTTTCTGGTGGGCCCGGTAGAGGACTACATGGCCAACCTGATTTGTGCGCAACTGCTGTTCCTTGAAGCGGAAAACCCGGACAAGGACATCCATCTTTACATTAACTCGCCAGGCGGTTCGGTGACTGCAGGTATGTCGATTTACGACACCATGCAGTTCATCAAGCCAAACGTGTCGACCACCTGCATCGGCCAAGCCTGCAGCATGGGCGCTTTCCTGCTGACCGCGGGTGCCGAAGGCAAGCGTTACTGCCTGCCGAACTCGCGCGTGATGATTCACCAGCCACTGGGCGGTTTCCAGGGGCAGGCATCGGACATCGAAATCCATGCCAAGGAAATCCTCTTTATTCGTGAGCGTCTTAACACGCTGATGGCCAAGCACAGCGGGCACACCTTGGAAGAAATCGAGCGTGATACCAACCGTGACAATTTCATGAGCGCTGAAGCCGCGCGTGATTACGGGTTGATCGACGCAGTGATTGAAAAGCGCCCCGCTTAATATAAGCAGCTCAAAATAGGGCTGGTCGGCAAGTCCGATCACCTGCGGGCTTGAAAAAGCCCGCATAAGCCTTCATCTTGTGTTGCAAGCCTATCGGATTTGGATCGAACGAATGACTGACACCCGCAACGGCGAGGACAACGGCAAGCTGCTCTATTGCTCCTTCTGTGGCAAAAGCCAGCATGAAGTGCGCAAATTGATTGCCGGCCCCTCGGTCTTTATCTGCGACGAGTGCGTCGACCTGTGCAATGACATCATCCGTGAGGAGGTGCAGGAAGCCCAGGCCGAGAGCAGTGCGCATAAATTGCCTTCGCCTAAAGAAATCAGCGGCATCCTTGATCAGTACGTGATTGGTCAAGAGCGTGCAAAAAAGGTTCTGGCCGTAGCGGTGTACAACCACTACAAGCGCTTGAACCAGCGTGACAAGAAAAACGACGAAGTCGAGCTCGGCAAGAGCAACATCTTGCTGATCGGTCCTACAGGCTCGGGTAAAACCCTGCTTGCAGAAACCCTTGCTCGCCTGCTGAACGTTCCGTTCACCATCGCCGACGCTACCACCCTCACCGAGGCTGGCTACGTGGGTGAAGACGTCGAGAACATCATTCAGAAGTTGCTGCAGAAGTGCGACTACGACGTAGAGAAAGCCCAGATGGGTATTGTCTACATCGATGAAATCGACAAGATTTCGCGCAAGTCCGACAACCCGTCGATCACTCGGGATGTTTCCGGTGAAGGCGTGCAGCAAGCCTTGCTGAAACTGATCGAAGGCACGGTTGCTTCCGTACCGCCACAAGGTGGCCGCAAGCACCCGCAGCAGGAATTCCTTCAGGTTGATACGCGCAATATCCTGTTCATCTGCGGCGGTGCATTCTCCGGTCTGGAAAAGGTTATTCAAAACCGCTCCACCCGCGGCGGCATCGGTTTCAGTGCAGAAGTGCGCAGCAAGGAAGAAGGCAAGAAGGTGGGCGAGTCCCTGCGTGAAGTTGAACCTGACGATCTGGTCAAGTTTGGTCTGATCCCTGAATTCGTTGGTCGTCTGCCGGTCCTGGCGACATTGGACGAGTTGGATGAGGCTGCTCTGATTCAGATCCTCACCGAGCCGAAAAACGCCCTGACCAAGCAATATGCCAAGCTGTTCGAAATGGAAGGCGTAGACCTCGAGTTCCGTACCGATGCACTCAAATCAGTGGCCAAGCGGGCACTGGAGCGCAAGACCGGTGCGCGTGGCCTGCGTTCGATCCTCGAAGGCGTATTGCTCGACACCATGTACGAAATTCCCTCGCAGTCCGAGGTGAGCAAAGTGGTGATCGACGAAAGCGTTATCGAAGGCAAGTCCAAGCCACTGTATATCTATGAAAACAGTGAGCCGGCTGCCAAGGCTGCGCCAGACGCGTAAGCGTCCTGCAGCTGCATAACAACAAGGGGCCTTTAGGGGCCCCTTTTGTTTTAAGGGTGTGTTTTTCCTGCGTTTAACTGCTGGCATTGAGCTTGTTTTTTTTGCTAGCAGCCCCCATCTTGGTTTCATGCTTACTTTTCAACTGTCATAGAGGCGAAATCATGAAGACAACCATCGAATTGCCTCTCCTGCCGTTGCGTGATGTCGTCGTCTATCCGCACATGGTTATCCCGCTGTTCGTGGGGCGCGAGAAGTCTATCGAAGCCCTCGAGGCTGCGATGACGGGCGACAAGCAGATCCTGCTGTTGGCCCAGAGAAACCCTGCTGATGATGATCCAGGCGAAGATGCCCTGTATCGCGTCGGTACCGTTGCGACTGTCCTGCAACTGCTCAAGCTGCCCGATGGCACCGTCAAGGTGCTGGTGGAAGGTGAGCAGCGTGGTGCGGTCGAGCGTTTCATGGAGGTGGACGGCCACCTGCGCGCCGAAGTGGCGCTGATCGACGAAGTCGAGGCCCCGGAGCGCGAGTCCGAAGTATTTGTACGCAGCCTGCTCTCGCAGTTCGAGCAGTATGTGCAGTTGGGCAAGAAAGTCCCGGCTGAAGTCCTGTCTTCCCTCAACAGCATTGATGAGCCTAGCCGCCTGGTCGACACCATGGCCGCGCACATGGCGCTGAAAATCGAGCAGAAGCAAGACATCCTCGAAATCATCGACCTGCCGGCCCGTGTCGAACACGTCCTGGCGCTGCTCGATGCCGAAATCGACCTGCTGCAGGTTGAAAAACGCATCCGTGGTCGCGTGAAGAAACAAATGGAGCGCAGCCAGCGCGAGTACTACCTGAATGAGCAGATGAAGGCCATTCAGAAAGAACTCGGCGACAGCGAGGAAGGCCACAACGAAATCGAAGAGCTGAAAAAGCGCATCGATGCCGCCGGCCTGCCGAAAGACGCCCTGACCAAAGCCAATGCAGAGCTGAACAAGCTCAAGCAAATGTCGCCGATGTCGGCCGAAGCCACTGTGGTTCGTTCCTACATCGATTGGCTGGTGCAGGTGCCGTGGAAGGCTCAGACCAAGGTCCGCCTGGACCTGGCTCGCGCCGAAGATATCCTCGACGCCGACCACTATGGCCTCGAAGAAGTCAAAGAACGCATTCTCGAATACCTCGCGGTGCAAAAGCGCGTGAAGAAAATTCGTGGCCCGGTGTTATGCCTGGTCGGTCCGCCTGGTGTGGGTAAAACCTCCCTGGCCGAGTCGATTGCCAATGCCACCAACCGTAAATTCGTGCGCATGGCTCTCGGCGGCGTGCGTGATGAAGCGGAAATTCGGGGTCATCGCCGGACATACATCGGTTCGATGCCAGGAAGATTGATTCAAAAGATGACAAAGGTGGGGGTGCGCAACCCGCTGTTCCTGCTCGATGAAATCGACAAAATGGGCAGCGACATGCGTGGCGATCCGGCATCGGCCTTGCTCGAAGTGCTTGATCCCGAGCAGAACCACAATTTCAACGACCATTACCTGGAAGTCGACTACGACCTGTCCGACGTGATGTTCCTGTGTACCTCCAACTCCATGAACATTCCGCCAGCGTTGCTGGACCGGATGGAGGTGATTCGTCTGCCGGGTTACACCGAAGACGAGAAGATCAACATCGCCGTCAAATACCTCGCGCCCAAGCAGATTTCGGCCAATGGCCTGAAGAAAGGCGAGATTGAATTCGCGGTCGAGTCGATCCGCGACATGGTGCGTTACTACACCCGCGAGGCCGGTGTACGGGGGCTTGAGCGCCAGATCGCGAAGATTTGCCGCAAGGCGGTCAAGGAACATGCACTGGAAAAACGCTTCTCGGTGAAGGTCACGGCCGATGTGCTGGAGCACTACCTCGGCGTGCGTAAATTCAGTTACGGCTTGGCTGAGCAGCAGGATCAGGTAGGGCAGGTGACTGGCCTGGCGTGGACCCAGGTGGGCGGTGAATTGCTGACCATCGAAGCTGCGGTGATCCCAGGCAAAGGCCAATTGATCAAGACCGGTTCCCTGGGTGACGTGATGGTCGAATCCATCACCGCCGCGCAGACCGTGGTGCGCAGCCGCGCCCGGAGCCTGGGGATTCCCCTGGACTTCCACGAGAAGCACGACACCCATATCCACATGCCGGAAGGGGCGACCCCGAAAGACGGCCCTAGCGCTGGCGTAGGTATGTGTACGGCCCTGGTTTCGGCCCTGACCGGCATTCCGGTGCGCGCCGATGTGGCCATGACCGGGGAAATCACCCTGCGTGGGCAGGTATTGGCCATCGGTGGTCTGAAAGAGAAATTGCTCGCCGCACACCGGGGTGGAATCAAGACCGTGATCATTCCTGAAGAGAATGTCCGCGACTTGAAGGAAATTCCTGACAATATCAAGCAAGATCTTCAGATTAAACCAGTTAAATGGATTGACGAGGTCCTGCAAATTGCGCTGCAATACGCGCCGGAGCCCTTGCCGGATGTGGCTCCGGAGATAGTCGCTAAGGACGAAAAGCGCGAGTCTGATTCCAAGGAAAGAATTAGCACGCATTAATGCGTTAAAGCCTGGGGGCTTCCTTGACAGCTTTTTAGAGCCCTTGTTATAAAGCGGCTCTTAAGTGTCTGTAGTCCATTCAGCACTGGTTTTTGCTTTCACCAAAAAACTTAGAATCATACTCAATAGATATATAAGGGGACTTAGAGTGAACAAGTCGGAACTGATTGATGCTATCGCCGCATCCGCTGATATCCCGAAAGCTGCTGCTGGCCGTGCGCTGGACGCAGTGATCGAATCCGTCACTGGCGCTCTTAAGGCCGGCGACTCGGTGGTACTGGTAGGCTTCGGTACTTTCTCTGTGACTGACCGTCCAGCTCGCACTGGCCGTAACCCACAGACTGGCAAAGCACTGCAAATCGCTGCTGCCAAGAAACCAGGTTTCAAAGCCGGTAAAGCCCTGAAAGAAGCCGTTAACTAAGCCTCGATCAAGCCTTTACCTACCCGGGTCCGACGCAGGTCTGGCCTGGCAGCGGAGCGGCAGCTGACCCACGTATCCATCGGGTCACCACGCCGGGGGTGTGGGTTCTAACCCCCGTCCGCTCCGCCAGTTACGAGAGAAGGCGCATCCTCGGATGCGCCTTTCTTCTATCCGGACTCTACCCACGCTCCACGGTTGCCAATTTTTGAAGTTCAACCGTTTCTGGGGGACGCATGCTGCAAAATATCAGGGACAATTCACAAGGCTGGATTGCCAAGACCATTATCGGGATCATCGTCGCATTGATGGCGTTCACCGGTATCGAGGCTATTTTTCAGGCTTCGACCAACACCAAGCAGGACGTGGCCAAGGTCAATGGTGAAGCAATCACCCAGACCGAACTGAGCCAGGCCGTCGACATGCAACGTCGCCAACTGATGCAACAGTTGGGCAAGGATTTCGATGCATCCCTGCTGGACGAAAAACTGCTGCGCGACGCGGCCCTCAAGGGTCTGATCGATCGCAAGCTGCTGCTGCAAGGCGCCGCCGATTCCAAGTTTAGCTTCTCTGAAGCTGCGCTGGACCAGGTGATCCTGCAGACGCCGGAATTCCAGGTGGACGGCAAATTCAGCGCCGAACGCTTTGACCAGGTGATCCGTCAACTGGGCTACAGCCGTCTGCAGTTCCGTCAGATGTTGACTCAGGAAATGCTCATCGGCCAGGTTCGCGCAGGCATCGCCGGCAGCGGTTTCGTGACTGACGCACAGGTGCTGGCATTCGCCCGCCTGGAAAAACAGACCCGCGATTTCGCCACCGTCAATATCAAGGCCAACCCTGCGGCGGTGAAACTCACCGACGACGAGGTCAAGGCTTACTACGACCAGCACGCCAAAGAGTTCATGACCCCGGACCAGGTGGTCATCGACTATCTGGAGTTGAAGAAGTCGTCTTTCTTCGACCAGGTCACCGTCAAGGACGATGAACTGCAGGCGGCGTATGAGAAAGAAACCGCCAACCTCGCTGAGCAGCGTCGTGCCGCGCACATCTTGATTGAAGTCAACGACAAGGTCACCGAGGCGCAAGCCAAGGCCAAGATCGAAGAAATCCAGGCGCGCCTGGCCAAGGGTGAGCAGTTCGAAGCCCTGGCCAAGGAGTTCTCCCAGGATCCGGGTTCGGCCAGCAATGGCGGTGACCTCGGCTTTGCCGGTCCTGGCGTTTACGATCCGGACTTCGAAGCAGCCCTGTACGCCTTGAATAAGGATCAGGTCTCGGCACCCGTGCGCAGCACCTTCGGTTGGCACCTGATCAAGCTCTTGGGCGTTGAAGCGCCAGAAGTGCCATCGTTCGCCAGCCTGAAAGGCAAGCTGACTCACGAGCTCAAGAATCAACAGGTTGAACAGCGTTTTGTCGAAGCGACCAAGCAATTGGAAGATGCGGCATTTGAAGCCTCCGACCTGGCTCAGCCAGCGTCCGACCTCAAGCTGACCGTTCACACCTCTGCGCCGTTTGGTCGCGAAGGCGGGGAGGGTGTTACAGCCAACCGTGCCGTGGTCACTGCCGCGTTCAGTCCGGAAGTGTTGGATGAGGGTGCCAACAGCACCGCCATCGAGCTCGACCCGGAAACCATCATCGTGCTGCGGGCCAAAGAACACCTGAAGCCTGCGCAACTGCCGCTGGAAAGCGTGGCAGCGGCGATCCGCACACAGATGACCAAGGAACGCGCCAGCGCGGCTGCCAAGACTCACGCTGACGAGTTGATCGCCAGCCTGCGTGATGGCAAAACCCCGCTGAACCAGCCCATTGATGGTCAGGCCTGGAAAGTCACCGCAGCGGCTACCCGTAGCCAGGAAGCGATCGACCCGGTCGTGCTGCAAGCCCTGTTCCGCATGCCCAAGCCTGCGGCCAAGGACAAACCGACCTTCACCACCGTGACTCTCGCGGATGGCAGCCTGGTGATCGTGCGCTTGAACAGCGTCAACGAAGCGGCGGCGCCATCGGACGACGAGAAGGCGCAATACCGCCGTTTCCTCGCTTCCCGTGTGGGTCAGCAGGACTTCGCGGCGTACCGCAAGCAGTTGGAAACCAAGGCTGAGATCAAGAAGTACTGATCTCGGTTTGAATAAAAAGCCCCCGGCCTGAAAAGACCGGGGGCTTTTTCATGGGCGTTTGCTAAGGGCCAGCAGCATCAAAGCAACTACCGCCAAGGGAAACGCGAACACGCCCCAACTCTGCAGCAGCAACCCCCCCGCTAACCCGCCACCGGCAATGCCCAGGTTCCACACGGTCACCAGCATCGATTGCGCAGCGTCCGCCGACTCGCCAGCGGACTTGGCCAGAGCGGTTTGTAGCAAGGCCGGCAGGCCACCGAATGCCAGGCCCCAAACCGCTACGGCGGTGTAGATGACCGCCGGCGAGTCGATCCAGAACGCCAGCGCCAGCGCCGACAGGCCGAACAGCGCGCAACTGAGTAGCACCAGCGGGCGCAACCATCGATCGATCAGCAGGCCCACCAGCCAGATGCTCAACAACGCCGCGAGGCCAAACACCAGCAGTACCCGGTCGATATCGGCCTCGATTCCGGCGGGCTCCAGCAGTGGGGCGATGTAGGTGTAGAGAATGTTGTGGGCCAGCACGTAGGTAAAGGTCACCCAAAGCACCGGGCGAATGCCACGCAACGTCATCACCTGGCGCAGGCCCAGGCGCTGTTGTGCCGCTTGGCCGGCAAAGTCCGGCAGTTGCCAGCGCGCCCAGAGCAGTAGCACCAGCGTCAGTCCGGTCATGATCGCAAAGCTCAAGCGCCAGCCAACGAGAGTGCCCAGCAGTGTGCCGGCCGGCACGCCCAGGGACAGGGCCAGCGGCGCGCCAAGCATTGCGATGGCAATCGCCCTGCCTTGCAGGTGAGGGGCGACCATGCGACTGGCATAACCCGCCAACAGGGCCCAGAGCAACCCGGCGAATACCCCGGCGAAAAAGCGCGCTACCAGTGTCAGCCCATAGTGACTGGATACGGCAGTCACGCTGTTGACCAGGGCAAAGCCACCAATGGCCACCAGCAGTAGCGGTCGGCGGCGCCAACCACGCGTCAGTAGCGTCAATGGGATGGCTGCAAGCAGCGATCCAAGCGCGTAGAGGGTGACCAGTTGGCCAACCAGGGCGGGTGACACGCCCAGGCCTGCGCCCATCTGCGGCAGGAGCCCTGCGGGCATGGCTTCGGTGAGGATGGTAATAAACCCTGCGCAAGCCAGGGCCAGCAAGCCACCGAGCGGCAGCGCGTCAGGCTGGGCGTTCGCCGGGCAATGGGTCAGTGACGGGTTGTCGCTCATAACGCTCTATCCATGTGAAAGGGGCAAGGCGGCAGAGTAAGGGGCTGTGGTGCGCGGAAAAACAGGCTAAGGTTCCGAACTTATCGGACGTAGGTGTCCGTAATCAGTCGGGGTGTCATCATGGACAGCTTGAGCAGCCTGTCGGTCTTTGTGCAGGTGGCGGAGACGCGCAGCTTTACCGCTGCTGGCCGTGTGCTGGGGGTATCGTCTTCGGCCGTGGGCAAAAGTATCGCGCGCATGGAAGAGCGCCTGGGTGTAAGGCTGTTTCACCGCAGCACGCGCAGCATCACCCTGACCAGCGAAGGCTCGCTGTTTCTTGAGCGTTCGCGGCGCATTCTGGCCGAGGTCGAAGCGGCCGAGCAGGAGTTGACGGACGCCAGCGCCGCGCCCCGGGGCAAGTTGCGCATCAGTCTGCCGCAGGTGCGCGGTTTGTTGATGCCGGTACTCAGTGACTTTATGCGCGCCTACCCGGATATCGAGCTGGATGTGGATTTTTCCGACCGTATGGTGGACGTGATCGAGGAAGGTTTCGATGCGGTGATTCGCACGGGCAAGCCGGAAGATTCGCGCTTGATGGCGCGTCATCTGGGCTACTACCAGTTGGTGCTTGTCGGCACGCCGGGCTACTTCGCGCAATACGGCACCCCGCAGCAACCGCAGGATCTCAACGATCACGCGTGCCTGCGGCACAAATTCTGCGCCACCGGCAAGCTGGAAAACTGGCCGTTGCGTCAGGTGCCGGGCGCCGCCGAGCCGACCTTGCGTACACCGCTGGTCAGTACCACCATCGAGTCCCTCAACCATGTGGTACACGAGGGATTGGGTATCGCCTGTCTGCCGGACTACATGGTCAACGAGGCCGTGGGGCAGGGGCGTTTGCGACGGGTGTTGGACGATCATCTCGAACACCGTGGCAGTTTCTGGATATTGTGGCCATCAAGTCGCCATGCATCAGCCAAGTTGCGCGTGTTTATTGACCATATGTGCGCCGGGCTTTTTCCTGCAGGCACCGCTGTGTAGGCTTGTGACGTTTTACCGACAGGAATGCGCGCGCCAAGGCCTCGTTCTGTTGCACAATACCGCCCAGATCGTTTTCCTCAGGATTTTCAATGTCGACATCATTTCACTTGCGTAGCCTCGGCTTGGCGCTGGTGTTGGCGGGCGCCACGGGCTGCTCGTCACCCAAGACCGCTATTTACGAGCACGAGAATTTCGACGACTCCGGTACGTTCTCCCGTGATTACCCGGTCAGTGACATCGCCGCGTGCGAGGCCGCGCGCCGCGCGCTGCTGAGCCAGGGTTACATCATCACCAGTAGCGATCCGAAGCTGGTGGTGGGCAACAAGAGCTTCCAGCAGACCGGCGAGACTCACATGCAGATCAGCTTCAACGTGGTGTGCGCGGACGATGGCAAAGGTAAAAATCATTCGACGATATTTGCCAACGCCCTGCAGGATCGCTATGCGCTGAAGAAGGTCAACAACTCCGCAAGCCTGGGTGTGGGTGTGCTGGGCTCGGTATCGATGCCGATCGGCTCCACCGACGACTCGATGGTGAAGGTGGCGAGTGAGACTGTCTCGGCACCGAAGTTCTATGAGCGGTACTTTGCGTTGGTGGATGTATTCCTGCCGCAGGAAGTGAAAAAGGCTGCGCATATTCCCGAGCAGCCTAAGGCGGAGTTGGGCGTGCCTGAGCCTAAAGCCGCGCCGGCCGCCGAAAAAGTCGAAGCACCGAAGCAGGAGCTCGCCGCACCGGTTGTTTCCGAGCCGGTCGCACCTCCGACCGAGCCCGCACCGATTGCTCCGCAACAAGAGCCTGCTGCCCCCACGCTGCCGCCGCCGACGGAGGCTATTCCGCCCCTGCCGACGCCGTCCCAGTGACACCGACGGCCTTCGACGGGGCGGGGCTGATTGGCACCTGATAAATTCTTGCAGCGCTGCTACGTTTAATCCTGTAGTGCAGGAACGTCATGGCGCTGACATTTTTTCGTCATGACGGCACTTTAGGCTGGTCTTGCAGGTCATCAACCTGCGGCCGCTTTCACCCTAAAGGAGCTTAATATGGACGATTATCAGGAAGAACTGCTCGAGTACCAGGCCTTTGAATGGGACCCTTTGGACCCCGCCGACGATGCCACCGAGCTGTAAAACCGGCTTCAGGCGGAATGCCGCTGACTGCGGCGAAATTCCCCTGGGGTCTGGTTGTTCCACCGCCTGAACGCTCGTTGAAAGGCTTGAGCCGAGGCAAAGCCGAGCAAGTAGGCGATCTCGCCGAATGCCAGTTCCGTATCGCGAATGTAGGTCATGGCCAGGTCGCGGCGGGTATCGTTGAGGATCGCCCGGAACTGAGTGCCTTCTTCGGCCAGTTTGCGGCGCAGGGTCCAGGTCGGCAGCTTCAAGCGCGCCGCCACTTCTTCCAGGTCGGGTTCCCGGCCACCATTGAGCATCGGCCCGAGCAAACGGGTAATGCGCTCGCGCAGGCTGCGGGTGCGGGTCAACTGCTCCAACTCTCTTTCACATAGCTGTAACAGCAGGTGCCAGGTGCTCGGGCAATGCTGCGGGTTGCGCAGCGCCAGGGTTGGTTGGCTCAGGCGCAGTTGATTGGCGTCGGCGCCGAAGTGGACCGGGCTGTCGCCCAACGCGCGGTATTGTTCACTGTAGTCCGGTGCCTCGAATTCGATCTCGATGCGCTGCGCCTGCACCGGTTGCTGGGCCAGACTCGACAGTTGGTGCAGCCAGCCGGCGATGATCGAGTCGACCACAAAGCGGTTATAGGCGTTGTAGGGGCTGATGGAATAGAAACGCAGCCAGGCGCCTTCGGCGTCTTCATGAAAGCTCGATTGCCCGCGATAGTTGGAGCCATACAGCGCTTCAAAGCGTGTGAGGGTGCGGGCCGCTTCGCGCACGTTGGGCGCCTGGGCGGCCGTGACGCCCGCCAGGCCGGCCTGGTTCAAGCGGCTCAATTGGCCCATGCGCAGGCCAAGGCCCGGGTCGCCGGTCAGTTGGATGGCGGCGTGCCCCAGGCGCATATATCGCGGGATCGACAAGCGTGCGCCGGCTTCGGCGAGCCGCGCCGGGTCCAGGCCGTATTGCAGCAACAGCGGTTGCGGGTCCAGGCCGTGGTGGGTGATCGCGTCGGCCAGGGTGTGTACGAAGCCCACCGACATATCCCCCAGGCGTACCGGCTTCACGGCGTTACAGCCAGAGATTCAGCAAGCGCGCACCACGGGCGTCGCCGTCGGCGAACACTTGACCGTTGCTGCTGAGAAAGCTCCGGCCGGCGCTGCCCAGGTCCCAGAACTGCCCGCGCAAAAACACACTCATGCCCGCGGTGGCCTGGCTGATGGGTTGCTGGCTGATCAAGGTCAGGCGCCGCCAGGCTTCGCCTTCGCTGAGCTCTTCGGGTTTGAGGCTGATTTCCGTGGGCGTCGACACGCTCTTGAAGCCGCGCCATGGGCGGTCCCACGTGTCACGCCCGATGACAAACGCGGGGACGGCGATCAACTGGGCGCCTTGCTCATTGAGCTTGCGATAGTTGTCCGGGTACCAGCTGTCGCTGCCGATCAGGATGCCCAGGCGTCCGGCCGGGGTGTCGACCACGCTGACGGTGTTTTCATCGCCTGGCGCAATGAAACCGCGCTCGTCGTAGATCGGGTAGAGCTGACGCTGCGGCTGGCCCAGGGGCAGGCCGTCGGCCGCAAACACCAGGCTGGCGTTGTACAGTGCGCCATGCCCGACCTGCAGTTGCCCCTGGCTCACGCTGGGGTTGGGCAGCGCGATGGAGCCGGCCACCAGGGTCACGCCAAACTCCTTGGCCAGGCCGCCGAACAGCACCTGGTAGTCCCGCGCCATCGCTGGGGCTTTCATGCGCAAGTAAGCGTCGTCCATGCGGTTGTCGCCAGTGGCGTTGATCCAGGCGCGCATGAATTGCACCGGATTGCTGATCGACAGCCAGTTCATCGCATCTTTCAGATGGGGCGCCTGATACAGCTCGTTTTTTTCGCCGCTGAGCATCAGCCAGGTGCCGATGTGTTCCGGCAGCACGACGATGGTTTTTTCATTGAGCAGCCCCTGGTCTCGGGCCGTTTGCAGGTAGGCCGCGAGCTTCAGGTGCAAGCGTTCCAGGCTCTGGTAATCGCCGGGGAACAGTTCCGGCTGGATGCCCAGCAGGTTGCCGCGATCGGCGGGCTGGCCCTCGTTGACGGCCAGGGTGATGCGCAGGTCGGACAGGTAATGCGCCACGGGGCGCTCCTGGGTCCAGACCAGATAGGCGGCGACGGCGGCAACCAACGCCATGGTGACGGTAAAAGCTAGAAGTTTACGCATGGGGGAACAGACAACGGACCAAGTGCAGGGTTCGCGACTAGGGTAGGGCCCGTGGGTCTGCTTGCCAAGGGGGGCTGTGCATTTGGATCAATAACTTGTCAGTTTCAGTCATTGAGCCCTGGCCGATCGCCTCTATAGTCTGTGGGACATAAACCGATGGCAAGCCGTTAGAGCGTGCCACGTCCCGTGATGATCCGTTGTGGAGCTTGACCATGACCGCTGCTGCGTACCCCCACCTGCTGACCCCGTTGGACCTGGGTTTTACCACCTTGCGCAACCGTACCCTGATGGGCTCGATGCACACGGGCCTGGAAGAAAAACCGGGCGGTTTCGAACGCATGGCGGCCTATTTTGCCGAGCGCGCCCGTGGTGGCGTGGGCCTGATGGTCACCGGCGGCATTGGCCCGAACGATGAAGGTGGGGTGTATTCCGGCGCGGCCAAGCTGACCACCGACGAAGAGGCGCAGAAGCACAAGATCGTGACCCGCGCCGTACACGCAGCCGGCGGCAAGATCTGCATGCAGATCCTCCATGCCGGTCGTTATGCCTACAGCCCCAAGCAGGTGGCGCCGAGCGCGATCCAGGCGCCGATCAACCCGTTCAAGCCCAAGGAGCTGGACGAAGCGGGCATCGAGAAGCAGATCCAGGATTTCGTCACCTGCTCGCTGCTGGCCCAGTCCGCCGAATACGACGGCGTCGAAATCATGGGCTCCGAAGGCTACTTCATTAACCAGTTCCTCGCCGCCCACACCAACCACCGTACCGATCGTTGGGGCGGCAGCTACGAAAACCGCATGCGCCTGGCGGTAGAAATCGTGCGCCGGGTGCGCGAAGCCGTCGGCCCGAATTTCATCATCATCTTCCGCCTGTCGATGCTCGACCTGGTGGAAGGCGGCAGCAGTTGGGAAGAAATCGTGCAACTGGCCAAGGCCATCGAGCAGGCTGGTGCGAGCATTATCAACACCGGGATCGGCTGGCACGAAGCGCGCATTCCGACCATCGCCACCAAGGTGCCGCGTGGCGCGTTCAGTAAAGTCACCGCCAAATTGCGTGGCGCGGTGCAGATCCCACTGATCACCACCAACCGCATCAACACCCCGGAGATTGCCGAGCAGATCCTCGCCGCAGGCGATGCCGACATGGTCTCGATGGCGCGGCCGTTCCTCGCCGACCCAGAGTTCGTCAACAAGGCCGCCGCCGGCCGTGCCGATGAAATCAACACCTGCATCGGCTGTAACCAGGCCTGCCTGGACCACACCTTCGCCGGCAAGTTGACCACCTGCCTGGTCAACCCGCGCGCGTGCTACGAGACCGAACTCAACTACTTGCCGGTCAAGCAGATCAAGAAAATCGCCGTGGTCGGCGCCGGTCCTGCGGGCCTGGCCGCGGCCACGGTGGCGGCCGAGCGTGGCCATCAGGTGACATTGTTCGATTCGGCCAGCGAGATCGGCGGCCAGTTCAACATCGCCAAGCGCGTGCCGGGCAAGGAAGAGTTTTTCGAAACCCTGCGTTACTTCAATCGCAAGTTGCAGACCACCCATGTGGAGCTGTGTCTCAACACCCGTGTCGACGTCGCGCAACTGACGGCGGGCGGGTACGACGAGATCATCCTGGCCACCGGCATCGCACCGCGCACGCCAGCGATTCCGGGCATCGACAACCCCAAGGTGCTGAGCTACCTCGACGTGATCCTCGAGCGCAAACCGGTGGGCAAGCGCGTCGCGGTGATCGGTGCCGGTGGTATCGGCTTCGACGTGTCGGAGTTCCTCGTGCATCAGGGCGTGTCCACCAGCCTGGACCGCGACGCGTTCTGGAAAGAGTGGGGCATCGACACGCAGTTGCAAGCGCGTGGCGGTGTCGCCGGGATCAAGCCTCAACCTCACCCGCCGGCGCGCGAGGTGTTCCTGTTGCAGCGCAAGGCCTCCAAGGTCGGCGATGGGTTGGGCAAGACCACCGGTTGGATTCACCGCACCGGTTTGAAGAACAAGCAGGTGCAGATGCTCAACAGCGTCGAGTACCTGAAAATCGACGATGAGGGCCTGCATATCCGCATCGGCGCCGAGGGCGAGCCGCAGCTGTTGGCGGTGGACAACATTGTGATCTGCGCTGGCCAGGACCCGTTGCGCGAATTGCAGGACGGCCTGGTCGCGGCGGGTCAGAACGTCCACCTGATCGGTGGCGCCGATGTCGCGGCCGAACTGGACGCCAAACGCGCCATCAACCAGGGCTCGCGCCTGGCGGCTGAGTTGTAAAATGCCCGGAAGGGGCGGTGTTAGACTACCGTCCCTTTTTTTCATGCGGACTTGCCCCGATGGGCCCTTTCGATTGGCTGCCCCATGCGCCCCTGGAACCGCTGCCGCTGGATTGGCTGAACGGGGTTGAGTTGGCCGTGCTGCGCCTGGACCGCATTGACCCGCTGATCAGCGGCAACAAGTGGTTCAAGCTCACCGAGCATCTGGCCCAGGCGCAACAGGCCGGTGCCGGCGGGATCATCAGCCTTGGAGGGGCATACTCCAACCATCTGCATGCGCTGGCGGCGGCCGGCAAACGTTTTGATTTTCCCACTGTCGGCCTGTTGCGCGGCCATCCCCAAGACACGCCCACCGTCCTCGACCTCAAGGCCTTCGGCATGCAGCTGCATTGGCTGGGTTATGGCGGCTACCGTGCGCGGCATGAGCCTGGTTTCTGGTTGCCGTGGCGCGAGCAATATCCCCATCTTTATCCAGTGCCCGAAGGCGGCGGGGGTATCGCCGGCGCGTTGGGTTGCGGCGTATTGGTCGAGCAGGCGCGCGCGCAGTTGAGCAACGTGGGGTGGGACGATTACGACGCATGGTGGCTGGCGGCAGGCACCGGCACGACCCTGGCCGGGCTGGCACTGGCCGAGGCGGGGGCGCATCCGGTGTACGGCGCAATGGCGGTGCCGGACGACCACGGCGTAGCACAGAACGTGCGCGCCATTGTGCAGGACGGGTATGAGTTGTTGGACGCCAGTCGGGGCGGCTTCGCCAAGGTCGACCGGTTATTGCTCGACTTTATCGAGACCACGCAACAGGCTTGCGGCTTACCGCTGGAGCCGCTCTACACCGGCAAAGCACTGCTGGCGTTGAAGCAACAGGTCGCAGCCGGACGCTTCCCTGCGGGCACGCGTCTGATCTTCGTTCACACCGGCGGCTTGCAAGGCCGCCGAGGGTTGGCTGCCTAGCGTTTGGGGATCATGCGCAACACGGTGTTATCACGCATGAAGTAGTGGTGGTACAGACCGGCCGCGGCATGCAGGCCAATCAACCAATAACCGATGGAGCCGCCCAGTTCATGCCACTCTTTGATCTGCTTGGACAAGTCCTTGTTTTCGCCGATCAAGGGCGGTAACTCGATTCCGTAGAACATCACGGAGTGCCCTTGGGCACTGACGATCAGCCAGCCGGCAATCGGCATGCCGATCATGAACGCATACAGCGCAAAGTGCATCAGGGTCGCCAGTAGGCTCTGCCATTGTGGCGGTGCTGGTACAATCTTCGGCGCCACCCCCAGCGAGCGCGCAAACAGGCGCAGCCAGACCAGCACAAACACGGTCAGGCCGAGCATGAAGTGCATTTCCACGATCAACGTGCGCCCGCCACTGCCTTTGGGGAAGATCCCGCGAAACTCAATACAGGCGTAAACCACCGCCAGCAGCACAAGCATCAACCAGTGCAACGCAATCGACATAGTGCTGTAACGTGACTCGGAATTTTTCCACGGCATTGCTTGGTTCCTCTCTCATCAGGGCAAATCTCCGTTCTTTGGCGACGAAGTTCTTTTACTTTAAGCCTGTTTTGCGGGGTTTGCCCGACGTGAATGCCGTTGAGTTGACCTTGATCAGTGGCTTTGCGGCATTTCACCACGCGCCAGGCGCCGGTTGATGTCGGCGATCACCGCTGGCAGGTCGGTGATGGTGTCGATCAGGTAGTGCGGCTGCGAACCTTCGAACATGGCTTCGATACGCGTGCGCTCGCGGGCCAGGGCGGTGCTGTCCAGGGCACGGAACTGCGCGTAGGTCAGGCCCAGAGCGTTGCCGGAGCAGGTCAGGGCCACGGTCCACATCCCGGCGCGACGGCCTTCGAGAATGCCCGGCACGGTGTCGTCGACCTTGACGCACGCCGCTACATCGTCAATCCCCAGGGCGATCACGTTGGCCAGCGCCTGCGCCGGCCATGGGCGGCCATTGGGCACTTCGTCGGTGGCGACCACATGGTCGGCGACGTAGCCGTTGGTGGCGGCCAGCGCGACGACCTTGTCCATCACTTGCTTGGGATAGCCGGAACAGGAGCCGATCTTGAGCCCTTGCGCACGCAGCGCAGCGATGCAGTCGAGGGCGCCGGGGATCAGGGCCGAGTGCTCGGCGATTTTTTCGATCTGCAGCGGCATGAAGCGCTGGTAGATGGCAGTTACGTCGTCATCGGTCGGCGTGCGGCCGAACGTTTTGCGGTAACGCTCGGCAACCTGCGGCTGGTTGCACAGGGTGCGGATATGCTCCCATTTGCCCATGCCCATCGGGCCACGGGCTTCTTCGATGGAGACGTGCACATCGAACTCGGCGAAGGCTTCGACAAAGATCTGCGTCGGGGCGAACGAGCCGAAGTCGACCACGGTGCCGGCCCAGTCGAGGATGACGGCCTGCAGGGTGTCGGGGTGTTGATAGTTCATGGTTCAGATCCTGTGGGTAAAGGGCAATCAGATGTCCAGCACTTGCATTTCTTGCAGCGCCTGCGCAACGGCCGCGACCGCCGCACGCATCTCGGGCGCATTGACGTGGCCGATGCAGCCCACGCGAAAGGTCTCCACCTGGGTCAATTTGCCCGGGTACAGAATGAAACCCTTGGCCTTGACCCGTTCGTAGAACGCCTTGAACTGGTAGCGCGGGTCTTTCGGCGCATGGAAGGTGACGATGATGGGGGCCTGGATCGCCGCCGGCAGAAAGCTGCGCAGGCCCAGTTCGGCCATGCCGTCGAGCAGCACCTGGCAATTGTTGGCGTAGCGTCGGTGGCGCGCGGGCCGGCCGCCTTCTTCGTGGTATTGCAGCAGCGCTTCGTGCAGCGCGGCGACCACGTGGGTCGGCGGGGTGAAGCGCCACTGGCCGGTCTTGGCCATGTAGTGGTGCTGCTCGAAGAGGTCCATCGCGAGGGAGTGACAGTTGCCTTGGGCGGCGCCCAATGCGTGTTTTTCGGCGAAGACAAACCCCATGCCCGGCACGCCTTCCAGGCATTTGCCTGAAGCGGCGATCAGGGCGTCGAACGGTACTTCGCGGGCATCGATCGGCAGCGCGCCGAAGGAACTCATCGCGTCGACGATCAGGCGCTTGCCATGCTGTTTGACCACTTGGGCGATCTGCGCCAGCGGGTTGAGGAGGCCGGTACTGGTTTCGCAGTGGATCAACGCGACGTGGGTGATGGCCGGGTCGGCGTGCAGCAGGCGGTCGACGTCGGCGGCGCTGGCGGGTACGTCCTCGGCGGTTTCAACGGTGCTGAAGTCGCGGCCGAGCACTTCGCAGATCTTCGCCAGGCGCTTGCCATAGGCGCCATTGATCAGCACCAGCACCTTGCCGTCGCGTGGCACCAGGGTGCCGATGGCGGCTTCGACGGCGAACGTGCCGCTGCCTTGCAACGGCACGCAATGGTGGCTGTCTGCGCCGTTGATGATCGCCAACAGTTGCGAGCAAACGCTGGCGGTCAACTGGTTGAAACGCTCATCCCATGAACCCCAATCCACCCGCATTGCCTGGCGGGTGCGGGCAGAGGTGGTCAGGGGGCCAGGGGTCAGCAGGATCGGCGCGGCGGTGCTCATCTCAAGTCCTTGCAAGGTGTCGGGGGTTGACGTTACGGCGCCTAAATTGCAGTTTGGCTTGTCATCAATCAAATTGTTTGTTGTTATGAGAGCTATCAGTTAGGCCGATAGTCGGGTCAGTCAGCATGAACTTGTTCCAACTACGCGCATTCGATGCGGTGGCCCGCGAGGGCAGCTTTACCCGTGCAGCGGCGCGGTTGTTCATCAGCCAGCCGGCGGTGACCGGGCACATCAAGGCTCTGGAAGAGCACTACCAGATCCCGTTGTTGCGCCGCACTGCGCGACGCGTGGAGTTGACCGAAGAGGGCACACGCCTGGCGGCGCTCACCCGGGCGATCTTCGGCCTGGTGGACGAAGCCCAGGCGCTGCTGGAGGCTAATCGGCAGTTGCTCACCGGGCGCCTCGAAGTGGCGGCGGATGGCCCGCACCTGGTGATGCCGATGATCGCCAGCCTGCGCGCGCGCTACCCGGGCATTACCGTCAACCTGCGGCTGGGCAATGCCCAGGAAACCCTGGCGGCGCTGCTGTCCGAGCATGCGGATGTGGCGGTGCTCACCGAAGTTGAACCGCGCAACGGCCTGCACCTGCAAGCGTTGAGCGAGTCGCGGATCTGCGCGTTGGTGCCGGCTGGCCACCCGTGGGCGACGCTGGCCGAGGGCATTCAACTGGCGCAACTGCACGAGGTGATCATGGTGCTGCGCGAGCCCGGGTCCATCACTCGGCGCACCTTTGACCACGCCTGCCTGGGGGCGGGCGTGCTACCGAAAGTACTGCTGGAGTTGGACAGCCGCGAGGCGGTGACCGAAGCCGTTGCTGCGCAGTTGGGAGTGGGCGTGGTGTCCTCGATGGAGGTCAGCCCGGACCCACGCGTGCGTGCGCTGCCGATCCACGGGGAGGGGCTGGTCAACCGACACAGCCTGGGGTGCATGGAGCGCCGTCGGTCGCTGCGTTTGATTCAGGCGTTTTTCGAGCTGGCGCCGTGAAGGTTTTTTGGTGGAACGTTGCGTTTTTGCCCTATAAACTCTGCCCCCAAAGCGCCGGCCAGTAGACGTCTCGGCGCGATGCATGAGGAAGAGAGCAAGTCATGGGCGCACAGTGGAAAGTCAAACATAAAGAAGCGGCAGCCAATGCCAAGGGCAAGATCTTCGGCAAACTGGTGAAAGAGATCACTATCGCTGCCCGTAACGGTGCCGACACCGCGACCAACGCCCACTTGCGTCTGGTGGTGGAGCAGGCCAAAAAAGCCTCGATGCCCAAGGAAACCCTGGACCGCGCCATCAAGAAAGGCGCCGGTCTGCTCGGGGAAACCGTGCAGTACCACCGCGTGACCTACGAAGGGTTCGCCCCGCATCAGGTGCCGCTGATCGTTGAATGCGTGACCGACAACATCAACCGCACCGTGGCCGAAATCCGCGTGGCGTTCCGCAAGGGCCAACTGGGCGCTTCCGGCTCCGTGGCCTGGGACTTCAACCACGTCGGCCTGATCGAAGCCGCGCCGGACAGCCCGGACGCCGATCCTGAAATGGCGGCCATTGAAGCCGGCGCCCAGGATTTCGAAGAGGGCGAAGAAGCGGGTACCACCCTGTTCATCACCGAAACCACCGACCTCGACGCCGTGCAGAAAGCGCTGCCGGAGCAGGGTTTTACCGTGCTGTCGGCCAAACTGGGCTATATCGCGAAGAACCCGGTGACGGGTTTGACCGACGAGCAGATGGCTGAAGTCGAAGCCTTCCTCGAAGGCCTGGACAACCATGATGACGTGCAGGATATGTTCGTCGGCCTGGCCGGCTGATTCGTGGCTGAATAAACACGGTCCAAACTGTGGGAGGGGGCTTGCTCCCGATAGCGGTGTGAAGTGCGCCCCAAAAGTTGGACACTCATCCAACTCCTGGGGCTTTTTCATGAGCAAGTACGCCGCGCAGTTCAAACTTTCCGCCATTACCGCCTTCCTAGAGCGAGGCCGTGGCTTTCGCCATATTGCAGCCCGATTTCAAATGGACCCCACTTTGCTTCGCCGCTGGGTGGAAGCTTACCGGCTGCACGGTGAGGCCAGTCTGAGTAGTTCCGGTGGACGTTATAGTGCTTTGTTCAAGTTCTCCGTTCTGCAACGCATGTGGCGTGACTCCCTCTCTTTTCGCCGCGCAGCGGCACTCTTCAATCTGGGTGACTCTACCCAAGTGGGCAGATGGCAGCAGCAGTATTACAGTGGCGGTATTGAAGCCCTGGCCTCAGGGGAAAAAGGATTGAATATCGCTATGTCCAAACCACCAGCTAAACCTCGAAAAACGGCTGCCCCACTCACCGACCAAGAGCGTGCTCACAAGGCTTTACTTGATGAACTCCAGTATTTGCGCATGGAGAACGCCTACCTAAAAAAGCTTGGGGAGTTAGGCGAGGCGGTAATGAGGCGCGAGAAAGAAGCGAAGAAAAAGCCCGATTAGTCTCTGAGTTGAGGCAAAGCTTCCCTTTGGACCCTTTGCTCAAACTGGTTGGGCTCGCCCGCAGCACGTACTACTACCAACTCAAGGCGATGGACGGAGCAGACCGGTTCGTTTCGCTGAAAGCCTCTATCCAGAGCCTTCAAGACGAGCATAAGGGGCGCTTCGGCTATCGTCGTATGACTTTAGCTCTGCGCAGCAACGGACAGTTGATCAACAGTAAAACGGTGCGGCGACTGATGGGGGAGTTGAGTCTGAAATGTACGGTACGACCGAAGAAATACAGATCGTATCGAGGGCCGATGGGAAAAGTCTCGCCCAATACCCTGGCTCGTCAGTTCGAGGCTGAACAACCGAATCAGAAATGGGTAACGGATGTCACCGAGTTCAAAGTGGCTGGCGGAAAGCTGTATCTGTCTCCAGTTTTAGACTTGTACAACGGAGAAATCGTGGCTTATCAGACCGCCACACGCCCCCAATATGCGTTGGTGGGCGACATGCTGGAACAAGCTCTTGAGCGCTTGCCTGAGGGCGTCAAACCCATGCTGCACTCGGATCAGGGTTGGCACTATCGATACCCAAAGTACCGGGATCAACTAGAAAAAGCAGGGTTGGAACAGAGCATGTCACGCAGAGGAAACTGCTATGACAACGCCACAATGGAGAGCTTCTTTGGTACGTTGAAGTCAGAATTTTACTACCGGGAAAGCTTCGACAGCGTGGCTCAGTTGCAGGCTGGACTGGCTGAATACATCCATTACTACAACCATAAACGAATCAAAACGAAGCTTGGCGGACTGAGCCCTGTAGCGTACAGAGCCCGGTCCGCTGTAGCCTAACAATCACTGTCCAACTTTTGGGGCGCACTTCAGTGTGTCAGTCAACGACGATGTTGAATGGGCCACAGCCATCGGGAGCAAGCCCCCTCCCACATTGGGTTCAGTGGTGTGGAATAGATTGCAGCAGCGCTTCGACTTCTTTGAAGCTCGGCCGGGCCAACACCTCGGGCTGACAGCAGCGCGCCTGTAAGCCTTCCAGGATCTGGCGTGCGGCGTCGCTCAAGCCCGTGTCAATCCGCTCCAGCAACTCCCCGAGCAACACCCCGAACGCACGCACTTCAATGCGTTGCAGCGCCCTGGTTTCCACGGTGTCCGCCGAGGCATGGAACGACGCCGCGCCGAAATCTCCGAGCAAGCAGTCGCCCGCCGCGTTCCACAGAATATTGTGGGCGTAGAGGTCGCCATGGGTGATGCCGTGGCGGTGCAGGTGCGCGGCCACCGAGGCGATGCCGCGTGCCATGCGCAATGCCACGGCGAGGCTGAAGCGGGTGGCCGGTTCGTAGATATCGCGGGTGCAGGACGCCAGGCTCGGCAGGGCGGCGAGGTTGCGGTAGCTCGGCTCGATCAGGTCCATCACCAGTGCGGCCTGGTCATCCGGGTGGCCAACCACGCGGCCTTCCACCTTGATCAGGTTGGGATGCAGCCCGGCGGCAATGCACGCCTGCATTTCGTGCAGCGGTGAGCCATCGCTGGTGATGCTGCCTTTATACAACTTGACCGCCACCGGCTTGGCCGAGGGTTGCCAGAGCGCCTTGCGAATCACCCCGGAGGCGCCTTCTCCGAGAACCTCCGCCAGTTCCAGTGCCGACCACGGAATGTCTGGCGTCGCGTCGTCGTCAGCCACGTCTACCGCCATTTCCACCGGGTTGCCGGCGTAGGCCAGCCAGGTCAGGCTGGGCAGTGCCAGGAGCCAGTGCGGCAGGCCGGTGAGGCGGTTGGAGGCGATGCGGATCAGCTCGAGGTTGTGGCAGTTGGCCAGGCTTGGCGGCAGGTGCGCCAGGTGGTTGCCGGCCAGCATCAGTTTTTGCAGCAGCGGCCGCTGGCCCAATTCGTCGGGCAGTTGGCTGATGCAGTTGTCGGTGAGGATCAACCAGCGCAACAGCGGTGGCAGCGCGGCGGCCGGTACGTGGCGGATGCGGTTGGCCTTGAAGCCGATCATGCTCAGCTTTGCGCATTGGCCCAGGCAGGCCGGCAGCTCGGTAAAGGCGTTGTCCGAGCAAAACAGCACGCGCAGGTGCGGCAGGCGGTGCAGGTCGTCGGGCAGGCTGCTCAGGGCGTTGCCACTGAGGTTGAGGATTTCCAGGGAGTCGGCCAGTTCGAAGATTTCCCGGGGGAATTCGGTCAGCCCGCAGGACAGGTCCAGGCGCTGGATGCCGGCCAATTGGCCGGCCTTGAGTTGGGCGAGGGTATTCATGAACGGCGCGGTCACTCGGCAAGGTGGGTGTAAACGGCGCTCATGATAGCGGGTCGGGCGTGTGTTGCGGGTGGACCGCTTGCAATTGGTTCAGGCGACTGGCAGTACGCGCCAGATCGATGGCTTGGCCGCTCAACGCCTGCTCCAGCGGGTGCGCACCGATCAGGATCAGCTGTTTATCCTGGTCGTAGAGCACGTCCACCAAATTGATAAAGCGCTGTTGCACGGCAATCGGACAGTCTGCCAGGTGCGGCAGCCCGTCGATGATCCAGTGGTCGAAGTCCTGGCACAGCAGCAGGTAATCCATCACCGCCGTGAGTTGTTCGCAGAGGTCAGCGAACGTGAAGGCGATGCGCCGTGCCTGCTGGCTGCGGCAGCGCAACGGGCGGTTGCCGACTTTCAGCACCTGCGCCAGGCAATCCGTGGCCGGCAGCCCGAGCGCGGTGCGCTGCGCCGTCGTGCCTGGCCACACGTACTGACCGCTGCTGAAGCGCTGTTCGGCATGGGCCTGGGGCAGGCTGCGGAAGTCCTCGGGCGAGCTGACTTCCAGCACGTCCATGCGCGCCGCGATCAGCTCGATCACCGGTTTGAAGCGCTCGTGGTACAGCGGGTTGGGTAATAGCCCTTGCGGCGGGTAATTGGACGTCACCAGCACCAGCACGCGACGTTGGAACAACGCCTTGAACAGGCGATTGATCAGCATTGCATCGCCGATATCGTGGACGTGGAACTCGTCGAAACACAGCACGCGGCAGCCGTCCAGCAGCGCATCAAGGGTCACGGCCAGTGCGTCGTGGTGCTGACGATGGGCGAACATGCCCCGGTGCAGGTGGGCGAAAAAGTCATGGAAATGCACGCGTTGTTTTTCAGCAATCGGCAATGCCTGGAAAAACCCATCCAGCAGCCAACTCTTGCCGCGCCCCACCGGCCCGTGCAAATACAGGCTGCGGGCGGGCTGGCCGGCGAGCAGGTGCCGGGTTTCACGCGCCATCGCGGCAATCGCCTGGGCTTGTGCGGCGCTGAGGGTATAGCCGTGCTGCTCGGCCTTGGTCTGAAAGAACGTCGGGATGGGCGAGTCGTCGTGGGTGTGGGGTTTTTTACCGAGCAAACGACGGATCAGGGAACGCGGCGCCAAAGGGAGTCACTCTGTGTGCGGTGGTCGCTCACTTTAGGGCGACACCTTGGATTTGACCAATAGAGAAGCGCGCCGCCAGCTATCTCGAAACCGCATGGCTGTCGGTTTCTAGAAGCGCAGCAGCGGCGTGGTCGGCTGATCCACCGGGCTGACCATCGCATAGTTGTACCCGCCGCCGGACCAGTACTCGGCCTGCAAGCCATCGGCGCTGCGGCTGCCACGGGGCAGGAAGTTATTTTCCGGGCCAGGTGGGCGGATATAAAAACTGATGTGCCGGCCTTGCAGATCTTCGTACAGCACCATCGCCGCCGCGCCTTGTTCGGTGCTGAGCAAGCGCCCGCTGACAGGGCTGAAGCCCGCCTGGCTCAGGTCTGGCAGGCGCTGGGCCTGGTTGAAATAGCGGTCGAGCCAGGCTTGCATCGTGTCGCTGCCCTGGGCGTGATAGTCGGCGGGCAGCACGCCGTCCTGGGCAAACAGGCGGTAGGCCTGCATGGCGTCAGTCATGGGCAACATGGACGGTTGCGTGGCTTCGCGGGCCTGCCAGCCGCCCAGACCGCCAAGGCTGATCGCTATCAGCAGCAGCGCCGCCGTGGCGAAATGGCGGCGCGACTGCTGCTTGATGCGCTGGCGGATCAGCGCCGGGTCCAGATTCGGGTTGGCCGGCTGCTGGAGTGCGCCACTCAAGGCGGCGCGCAATACGTGTGCGTCCTGCTGCCAGGCATGGACCTGAGCGGCGACCTCGGGGTGGGCCGCCAAGTAGGTTTCCAGCACGCGCCGATCGCTCTCCGGCAGTTGCTGATCGACGTAGGCATGCAAATCGTGTTCGCTGGGGGGCAGGCTGATCATTTGAGTATCCGCAGGGAAGGGCTGCTAATTTCGCCATCGCTGAGTTGACGCAGGGCTTGGCGCGCCCTGGACAGGCGCGACATTACGGTGCCGATGGGCACATCGAGAATCTGCGCGACTTCCTTGTAGCTCAAGCCTTCGACCGACACCCACAACAGCAAGGCGCGCTGTTCGCTGTTGAGCTGGTCGAAGGCTTGCAGGGTCGACTGGGCGATCACCGTGCGTTCGACCGAGGGCTGCACATCATCGCGGCCAGTAAACAACTCAAGCATGCGTGCATAGCGACGGGTGCGCCGATGGGCATCGAGAAACTGCCGGTAGAGGATCGAGAACAGCCAGGCGCGCAGGTCGCCGTCGACGGTTTTGTCGGCCCAGCGCGTGATCGCCCGTTCCAGGGTCGATTGCACCAGGTCGTCGGCGCTGCTGGCGTTACGGCTCAGGGACACGGCAAAACGCCGCAGCCTGGGGATGAGTTCACGTAACTGTTCGTCGAGTTCATGCATGGGGAATCGAGTCTAGCCGGTTGTATGCAGGTAGACGCTGCTCCCTGTAGGTTATTCCACTCGCGATGAAAAGAAACTTTACGCGTGACGGTGAGACGTTTCTGTAAATCCTGAGCACCTGTAATCACCGGCTCGCGCCTCAATCCACCCTCGTACCTGCCAGCTATTTTTCGGCAGTCAACCGATGAGGGTGTATCCATGACGTTTTCACCGACCGACAAGCAGCTTTTTTCCCACCCGGTGCTGGCGCATCTGTCTGTCCTGCAGCGAGTCTTGTTTGAGCAATGGGGCTTTGGCCCGTCAACCCCTCCGGGCTACGGCTGTATCCACCACGCCATCGAAGCGCAAGCGGCGCTGGCGCCACACGCGACGGCGGCGGTGTGCGCGGGGCAGCGCATCAGTTACGAACAACTCAACCGCCAAGCCAATCGTTTGGCCGCGCGTCTGGTCGAGCAGGGCGTGCAACGCGGCGACACGGTGGCGCTGTTCGTCGAGCGTTCGATCCCCATGGTGGTGGGCCTGTTGGCGGTGTTGAAGGTCGGCGCCGCGTATGTGCCGCAGGACGCCAGAATCGTACCGCCCCTGCAACTGGCCATGGTCCTCGAGTCCTTGACCAGCCCGGTGATTCTGACCCTGTCGAACCTCGCGGATCGCATTCCGCCGGACGCCGCCCAGCGCCGCCTGTGCCTGGACACCTTCCTGGCCGAAGAGCCCTGGATCTCCCAGGACCATCATCCCGCGTTCGCCGCCGCCGACACCCATGACCTGTGTTTCGTGCTGTTCACGTCCGGCACGACAGGGCGCCCCAACGGCGTGTGTGTCAGTCACCGTAACGTCTGCAACATCCTGCTGACGCAGCCCGGGCGGATGGGCATGGCGCCGGGCCGCAACGTGGGGCAGATCCTCAATATCGGGTTCGACATGGCGGCCTGGGAAATACTCGGCTGCCTGGCCCATGGCGCGACGTTGCTGATTCGCGGCAAAGCCATTGCACAGACCGCTGCACAGTGCCATGTGTTGATTGCAACCCCCTCGATACTGGCGCGCCTCGACCCTCGGCAGTGCCCCGATCTCCAGGTGGTCGCGGTCGCCGGAGAACCCTGTTCCCAGGCCCTGGCCGAGCGTTGGGCCGAGCACTGCACGTTCTACAACGGCTGCGGGCCCACCGAAACCACCATCGTCAACACGCTGCATCGGCATGTGCCTGGCGCGCCATTGACCATTGGCCAGCCGACACCCAACAACAGCGTGTACGTGCTCGACGAACAGGGCCGCCCCTGTGAGTTGGGGCAAACCGGGGAAATGTGGGCGGGCGGCGCCGGGGTGACGGCGGGCTACCTGAACAACCGCGCACTGACCCACGAACGGTACCGCCCGGACCCCTTTCTGGGCGGCGACGCCATGATGTTCCGCACGCGCGACCTAGGGCGCTGGACCGCCGATGGGCAACTCGAACACTTGGGCCGCGTCGATGACCAAGTGAAAGTCCGCGGGTTCCGCGTGGAACTGGACGCGGTGTCCACCGCCCTGGAGGCCGGCGATGGCTGCACGCGGGCGGTCACGCTGAAGCTCGACAGCCGCACCTTGGTGGCCTTTGTTTCGCCGGCCGGCGCCGACGTCGCGTCTTGCCGATGGCAGTGCGAGCAACGCCTGGCCTATTACTGCGTGCCGTCACTGATTGACGTGGTGGAGCATTTTCCACTGACCGCCAGGGGCAAGATCGACAAGGCGCTGTTGCTGCAACGGGCGCGCCAACGGTGGGTGGCATTGCAGGCGTTCGCGCCGCAGGAGTCTGGCCATGCTTGATGCGCTGAGCCAAACCGTGGTGCCGCCCAAGCCGGCGCTCTGGCGGCGCTGGACGGCGTTGCCGGTATTTTCCTACTACAACCGCCTGATGGCGCTGGTGTTGATCAGCAACCTCGCGTTTGCCGTGTTCGGCGTCGGCCTGCCGGGCATCACCGCGCAGACGTTGTCGGAGCTGGTGCTGATCAACCTGTCGCTGGCCATCCTGATTCGCCAGCAATACCTGATCAATGCGTTGTTCTGGTTGGCGACGCGTGTCCCCGTCACCTGGCCGCTACGTGTGCGGCGCAGCGCGGCCAAGGTGTATCACGTCGGCGGGCTGCACAGCGGCGCGGCACTGGCGGCCACGGGTTGGTTCGCGGGGTGGGTCGGTGTGCAGGCCACGGACTATCTGCAGCAGCCGGGCAGTGTTTCGCTCGCCGGGTTGTGGCTCGGGGCTACGTTGCTCGGCGTGTTGCTGTTGATGGTGGTCATGGCTCAACCGCGCATTCGGGGGCGATTTCACAATGGCTTCGAGCGGGTTCATCGGTTTGCGGGTTGGGGCGCGTTGCTGTTGTTTTGGGGGCTGACGGTGCTGGCGTCCGTCGATAGCTTTGCGAGCCTGTTGCACAGCGGCGCGTTCTGGATGCTGGTGCTGTTGACGCTGAGCATCGCGCTGCCCTGGCTGCGGCTGCGCAAGGTTGCCGTTGAACACACGCGGCCTTCCGGGCATGCGGTGATTACGCGTTTTACCCACACCACGCCTTTCGCCGGTTCGTCGACTGCGATCAGCCGGCATCCGCTGCTGGAGTGGCACTCCTTTGCCAACATCCCTACGCCGGGCCAGGCCGGGTTTCGTCTGACCATCTCCCGCGCCGGGGATTGGACGGGGCGGTTTATCGAGGACTTGCCGAGCCATGTATGGGTCAAGGGCATCACCACTGCCGGCGTGGCCAATGTGGAAACCCTGTTCAAGTCGGTGGTGTACGTCGCTACCGGCAGCGGGATCGGTCCGGTCATGCCGCATTTACTCGCGGCGCGGCTGCCGATTCAACTGATCTGGTCGACCCGCAGCCCAAGGAAGACCTACGGCGACGAATGGGTCGACGAGATCCTGCGCGCCCAGCCCGGCGCGTTGATCTGGGACACCGATGCGCGCGGCAAACCGGACCTGGTGCAGTTGGCCTACGGCGCGGTGCAAGCCTTTGGCGCGGAGGCTGTGATCTGTATCGCCAACCAACGACTGACGCGACAGGTGGTGCAAGAACTGGAAGCCCGGGGCATACCCGCCTATGGCGCGATCTGGGATTCCTGAAAAGCGCGTGTTCATTCAACAATATCAATCACTGGAGGTGCCTATGAATGTAGTGATCGAGCGTCAGGGTCGGGTGGTCCTGGTCAGGCTCAATCGTCCCCAGGTCAAGAATGCGCTGAACTCGGCGCTGATGACCGAGCTGGTTTCCTGTCTGGAGGCTCTGGACCAAGACCCCGAGGTCGGGTGTTTTGTCATCACCGGCGGTGCGCAGTATTTTGCCGCCGGAGCCGATATCAAGGAGATGAGCGGCAAGACCTATCAGGACATGCTCAACGAGGATTACTTCGTCGGCTGGGAGGCATTTACCCGCCTGCGCACGCCGACCATCGCCGCCGTCAACGGTTACGCCTTCGGCGGAGGGTGCGAACTGGCGCTGATGTGCGACATGATTTTTGCCGCCGATAGCGCCACCTTTGCCCAGCCGGAGATCAAGCTCGGCGTGATCCCAGGCATGGGCGCGACCCAACGTCTGACAGGCTTGATCGGCAAGGCCAAGACCATGGACCTGGTGCTGACCGGACGGCCGATGAGCGCTCAGGAGGCAGAACAGGCCGGGCTGGTGTCGCGTGTCTATCCGGCGGCGAGCTTGCTTGAGCAGACTCTGGTGGTGGCCGCGCAAATCGCCGGTTTTTCTCGCCTGGCCACGCGGGCGGCGCGCGAGGCGGTCGAGCAATCCCTGCAGCTGGGCTTGCACGAGGGCGTGCGGCTGGAACGCCGGCTGTTCCACAGTCTGTTCGCCACGCCTGATCAGCAGGAGGGCATGCGGGCGTTTCTCGACAAGCGAGCGGCCGTGTTTAATCAGGTCTAGGAGGGCGCAGGACCCAGTGCTGGGGCTACTCTGAAAAAAACTACAGCGGAAGGGGAATAAACCTACACGGGATTCGTCTCATAGCTCAATTCCCCCCTGGCCACGTGCCCTGGAGCTTTCATGGTAGATCACTCATCACCGCCCCGTCGGCCACTCGGCACGGCTAGCCTGGTGCTTAGGCTGGCGTGTATCGGTGGCGTGGTAGCGGCTGTCGCCGGGGCGTTTGCCTACGTCAACGGCACCTTCGACCCACAACGCCTGCAGCCCAAAACCCTGGTCAATGCCCTGGAAACCAATAACGGCGTCCACCCGGGGTTCCGGCGCAACCATGCCAAGGGCGTGTGTGTCGCGGGGTACTTCGAGAGCAGCGCCGAGGCGCGGGCCTACTCCAGTGCCCAGGTATTCAGCGCGGCCAAGACCCCATTGATCGGCCGGTTTGCCTTGCCCAGCGGTAATCCCTACGCGCCGGACAGCAGCGTGCCGATCCGCAGTTTTGCCGTGCAATTCAGCCAGGCCAACGGCCAGCAGTGGCGCACCGGGATGAACAGCATGCCGGTGTTTCCGGTGGGCACCCCCGAGGCGTTCTACCAACTGCTCAAGGCCGGCGCGCCCGACCCGGCCACCGGCAAGCCGAACCCGGCGAATATGCCGGCGTTCTTTGCGGCCCATCCCGAGGCCGCGCCGTTCCTGGCGTGGGTCAAGACGGCCAAGCCATCCGCCAGCTATGCGACGGAAACCTACAACGGTATCAACGCGTTTTTCCTGGTGGGCGCCGATGGCAAGCGCCAGGCCGTGCGTTGGGCGGTTGTCGCGCAGAGCCAGGATGCTGTGGGCGATACCGCGCCAGCCGGCAGTGATTTCCTGGAAAAAGATCTGGTGCAACGCCTGGCTTCCGGACCGCTGCGTTGGCAGTTGAACCTGACCCTGGCCAACCCCGGCGATCCGCTCGACGATGCAAGCAAACCCTGGATCGGTGAGCACACCGTGTTGAACGCCGGCACCCTGGTGCTGCAAAGCAGCCAAGCGCAAGCAGACGGCGATTGCCGCGACATCAACTTCGATCCGCTGATTCTGCCAAGCGGTATCGAAGCCTCGAATGACCCGTTGCTGGCCGCGCGTTCGGCCGCCTACGCCAGTTCCTACCTGCGTCGCGCCGCAGAAGTCAGCCCGTTGCACCGCAGCCCTCAGGAGTCGAAGCCATGAATGCCCAACCACGGTTTTTCGCCCCGCTGGCGCGCTTGCTGCACTGGCTGATGGCGCTGATGATCATCGCCATGCTGTTTATCGGAGCGGGGCTGGCAGCGTCGGTTTCCGAACGGCATGAATGGTTGATTCACCTGCACAAGCCGCTGGGTATCGCGATTCTGGCGTTGGTGATAGTGCGCTTGGCAGTGCGCTTTTCCACGCGCCAACCGCCGTTGCCTAGCGATTTGCCGCGATGGCAAGTGTTGGCGGCCAAGGCTTCCCATTGGCTGCTGTATGCCTTGATGCTGGTGTTGCCGCTGCTCGGTTGGGCGATGATTTCGGCGGCGGGCGACCCGGTGATGCTCAGCCGTTCGGTGCAACTGCCGGCGCTGGTGGCGGCCAACGCGCCGTTGTTCGCGGTGCTGCGCAAGGCCCATGGCTATCTTGCCTACGTGCTGTTTCTCACGGTGCTGTTGCACCTGGCGGCGGCGCTGTTCCATGGGTTGATTCGCCGTGACGGCGTGCTGCAGAGCATGACGGGCACCCAGGACTGAGGCCCGCGCTCGATGGTTGTGGCGAGTACGCTCGCCGCATTCAGCGCAACAGGCTGACGATATCGGCCACGCTGCTCAACACATCCTTGCCCAACTGCATCGACCGTTTGCCCGACCAGCCGGTGTGCGGGTTGGGCGCGTCGTCGTTGTCCTTGAAGGGCATCTCCAGGGTCAGCGACAGGCAGTCGTATTTCTCCCCGACGGCATTGCAGGCCAGGGTCATATTGGCTTCGCCCGGTAGGTCGCGGGTGTAGCCGTGGGTAGTCTGGAAGTCACGGGTCAAGGCGCTCAGGTGGCTGCGGAAGTGTTTTTCCAGGCCTTCGATACGCGGGGTGTAGCCGGGGTTGCCTTCGCAGGCGGCGGCGAATACGTAGGGGATTTCCTCGTCACCGTGGATATCGAGGAACAGGTCGACACCATACTTTTCCATTTGCGTCTGGACGAACAGCACTTCAGGGCTGATCTCCTGGCTGGCGTTCTGCCAGGCGCGATTGAGGTCCTGGCCCATGGCGTTGGTGCGCAGGTGGCCGTGAAACGCGCCGTCGGGGTTCATGTTCGGCACCAGGTACAGGTCGGCGACGGCCAACAGCTTTTTCAGCTCGGTGTCACGGTCCTGCTGCAGGCGTTCGATGATGCCTTCCATAAACCATTCGGCCATGTGCTCGCCGGGGTGCTGCTGGGCGATGATCCACACCTTGCGCCGACCTTCGCCACCTTTGCCACGGCGCAACAGTTGGATATCACGGCCTTCGACACTTTTACCGGTGGCCAGCAAGCGGGTGCCCGCATGGCTCAGCGCCTGGTCGATGAGCCAGTCGTGGCGCTCGCGGCTGTAGGGTTCGAAGTAGGCAAACCAGGCGTGTTTCTCACGGGTTTCGAGACTGATGTGCAGGGTTTCGCCGTCGAAGCGCGTAGGCACCCGGAACCAAGTGACATGGTCATACGACGCCACGGCGTTATAGCCGCTCCAGGCGTGCTTATAGGACGATTGCCCGGCGTTGCTCAGGCGGAAGGTGTGGGTGTGGCCCACATGCATGCCTTCGGCCTTGAAGTGGAACCATTGGAAATGGTGACTGCGGGTGTCGGGTTTGATTGCCAGCAACAAGTGATAGGCATCGCTGGCATCCAGAACCTGGATGTTGCCACTGTCGAAGTCGGTGCTGATTTTGATGGAGGTCAAGGCCACGGTCATAGTCTGGCTGCCTGAGTAGGAGTGTTGTGGCGGTTATCTTACACAGAGGCCGGGCAAAATCCGGATGCAAAATTGTTGCGGGGAGGGGGGGGCGTCATCCTTGACGCCGCGGCAGCTTAGAATTTATGAGATTGATTCTCAAGTGCTATTTCGCAAAGGTCTACGCCAGAGCGGTCGCCTGACTTTCTTTTGACGATGGTCTTTTGCTATCATGCGTGCCATCAAGCAACACAGTCTTCATTAGCCTGAAGCCATGCCAGGAAAACTGGCAAAAAAAAGACCCGGCCAAAGAGCCGGGTCAAAAACCGTGATTAGCCTGATGAGGAGATATTCCAAGAGTCCGACCTAAGGTCCCTTGGTCTATCGACTGATCTCGCGATCAGCTGGGTCCAATAATAATCATTATCATTTGCAAGTCAAATGTTTTTATCCGAGGGATAGAACTATTTTTCTTTCGCGTGGCTCATGCATCGTCCTGAGCCTGCGGCGCCTGCAACGATCGCTCCACCATCGCCTTCGCCATATCAATCAAATACACCACTGAAAATGCCAGGTCACGCTGGTTGCCTTGATGGCTGCTCGCCGATTCGTAGGCCGTGGCAGCCGCGCTGCGCAACAGGTCCGAGGCATGCACCAGGGCTTCCTCCGGGCTGATGCCGGGCTTGATGCTGAAGAAGGCGTCATTCGGGGCCGAGTCGCACATCTCTTCTTTCAAATAATAGTCCAGCGCACGTTGAGCGGCGCCGCTGCTGCGCATGTCGAGCAGTTCATGGGATTCGGGTTCGCCGGGCAGGCGATAGGGGCTTGTCGTCATAGGTCGGTACTCGGGTTGGGTGTCGAAACGCTGATGCCCGATAATAGTACGTATCGTATTTATGTCGTTTTATGGATTACTACAAACTGTTTATTGCCCTGAAAAATACGCAACGTATTGTCAGGCCCCATGGATAACTGGATAGCGTTGGTCAGGGCCAACATGAAAGACCGCAAGGTCACGCAGGATGAACTGGCCGAACGCCTGGGCATGTCCCAGGGCGGTGTGGGGCATTGGCTGAACAAGCGCCGGGTGCCAAGCCTGGCGGACATGAACCGGGTGCTGGAAGCACTGGGGCTGGGCGACCTGGAAGTTGCGCTGGATATTCGCCAGAAGACCGATGCACAGCCGGCCGGGCTACAACATTACAATCCGTATTTTCGCTACCCGGTCAGTGACTGGAAAGGTGTGTGCGAACTTCGCGAAGAGCGCCCGGCCTACGGCGCGGCACGCTTTGAACTGACGGATTATCACGCCCAGGGCGAGGCTTACTGGCTGCCCGTGGTCGGCGATGCCATGACCGCGCCCAGTGGCCTGAGCATCGGTGACGGCATGATCATCCTGGTGGACCCGGCCATCGACGCCGAACCCGGCAAGCTGGTGGTCGCGCAGTGTGCGCACAGCACGCAGGCGACCTTCCGCCAATTGCGCGAAGAGAGCGGCCAGCTGTACCTGGTGCCGCTCAATCCGACTTACCCCAAGCGGCTGTTCAGCGACGATTGCCGCATCCTTGGCGTCGTCGTGCAGGCCTCGGCGAAGTTCTAGTCCGCTGTTTCAAGCTCCACCAGCGCGCAACCTTCGGCAACCATTTCGCCTTCCTGGCAGAACAATGCCTTGACTACCCCGGCCTGGGGCGCGCGGATGCTGTGCTCCATCTTCATCGCCTCCAGCACCACCAATTGCGTGCCGGCTTCGACGGTCTGGCCGACGTCCACCAGCACACGCACGATGCTGCCGTTCATCGGTGCGGTGAGGCCGCCTTGGTGGGATTGGTTGGCCTCAACCGCCGCAATCGGATCGAACAGGCTGATGGCATGCATTTCGCCATCCCAGCGCAGGAACAGCGTGCCGGCGCTGCGCACAGCCAGATGGGCGCGGCGCATCCCCTGGTGCTCGATCAGCAGCTGTTCGCCTTGCAGTCGCGGCGCGTGCTGCGCCAACGTCACCAGGCGATCCTGGCCGTTGCTGCTCAAGTGCAGCGAGACTTCGGCGGGCAGCCCCGCGCGAAAGCCACGGGTGTCCGCCCATGGCCCGTTACCCGCTGGCAGGCTCTGCATGAAGGCCGAACCTGCGGCCTGCCAGAACGCGTCGCTCAATGCTCCGGGCGCCGGCAACAGTTCGTCCTGATAGCGCGGAATAAAGCCGGTATCCAGCTCGGCGGCGGCAAACGCCGGATGGGCGATGATGCGTCGCACGAAGCCCAGGTTGGTCTTGAGCCCGCCGACGGCGAACTCGTCGAGCATGCTCAACAGCCGCAGCCGTGCTTGTTCGCGGTCCTCGCCCCAGGCAATCAGCTTGCCGAGCATCGGGTCGTAGAAGGGCGAAACGCTGTCGCCTTGCTCGACACCGCTGTCCACGCGGCGACCCGGGCCGGGTGCGGATTCACGGTACAGCGTCAGGTGGCCGGTGGCGGGGAGGAAATCATTGGCCGGGTCTTCGGCGTACAAGCGTACCTCGATCGCATGCCCGATCAACGGCACCTGCGCCTGGGTGATCGGCAGCGCTTCGCCCTGGGCCACGCGAATCTGCCAGGCCACCAGGTCGAGGCCGGTAATCGCCTCGGTCACCGGGTGCTCCACCTGCAGCCGCGTGTTCATCTCCATAAAGAAAAAATCGCCCCGGGCATCCAGCAAAAACTCCACCGTGCCCGCGCCCACATAACCAATGGCCTGGGCCGCACGCACTGCGGATTCGCCCATCGCCCGGCGTTGTTCGGCACTCAAGCCGGGCGCCGGGGCTTCCTCGACGACCTTTTGGTGGCGCCGCTGGATCGAACAGTCGCGCTCATTGAGGTACAGGCAGTGCCCGTGCTGATCGGCAAACACCTGGATCTCCACATGGCGTGGCTTGAGCAAGTACTTCTCCACCAGCATCTGCGCGTTGCCGAACGACGACAACGCCTCCCGCTGGGCGGAGGCCAGGGCTTCCGCCAGTTGGCTGACGTCCTCGACCACCTTCATGCCCTTGCCACCGCCCCCGGCCGTGGCCTTGAGCAGCACCGGGTAGCCGATACGCGCACAGGCGGCGCGGAAAGTTTCCAGGTCCTGAGCCTCGCCGTGGTAGCCCGGCACCAGCGGCACGCCGGCGGTTTCCATCAGGGCCTTGGCCGCCGACTTGCTGCCCATGGCGTCGATCGCCGAGGCGGGCGGGCCGAGGAAGATCAACCCGGCGGCCTCGACGGCGCGGGCAAAACCGGCGTTTTCGGAAAGGAAGCCGTACCCCGGATGAATCGCCTGGGCGCCGCTGGCCTGGGCGGCGGCGATCAGCTTGTCGATTTGCAGGTAGCTGTCGCTCGCTTTGCTGCCGCCGAGGTCGACGCGGATATCGGCTTCGCGGCTATGGCGCGCCTCGCGATCGGTGGCGCTGTGTACCGCCACGGTGGTCAACCCCATCGCCTTGGCGGTGCGCATCACCCGGCAGGCAATTTCGCCACGGTTGGCCACCAGCACGCGGGTCAGTGTGTTCATGAACGTGGCTCCTGCGACTGCCAGCTGGGCGGGCGTTTTTGCAGGAACGCGCGCAAACCTTCCTGGCCTTCGGCGCTGACGCGGATCCGTGCGATGGCATTTTCGCAATAGCGGCGCAGCGCCGGGGTGAGGGCGCCGTTACCGACTTCGCGCAGCAAATCCTTGCTCGCACGCATCGCCGCCGGGCTGTTTTGCAGGAGGTTGGTAATCCAGTGGTCGACCTGTTGATCCAGGGTTGCGGCCGGATAGCTTTCCGCCAGTAGGCCGAGTTCGCGCGCTCGCTCGCCGCCAAAGCGCTCCGCGGTCAGCGCATAACGACGCGCGGCGCGCTCCCCAATGGCTTGCACCACAAACGGGCTGATCACCGCAGGCGCCAAACCAATGCGCACTTCCGACAGGCAGAACTGTGCTTCATTCGCCCCAATCGCCATGTCGCAGCAACTGATCAGGCCCAGCGCGCCACCGTAGGCGGCGCCTTGCACCACCGCCAGGGTCGGGATTTTCAGCTTGGCCAGGTTGTACATCAGCTCCGCCAGTTCGCGGGCGTCGTCGAGGTTGGTGGCGTAATCCAGTTCGGCCGATTGCTGCATCCAGGCCAGGTCGGCGCCGGCACTGAAGTGTTTGCCGCGCCCGCGCAGGACCAGAAAGCGCAACGACGCATCGCCTTGCACGTGGTCGAGGGCGATGATCAGTTCGCGGATCATCTGGGCATTGAACGCGTTGTGCTTGGCTTCACGGCTGAGCCACAGCGTGGCGAAACCACGGCTGTCGGTGATCAGTTCGAGGGTGTTGAAATCGTTCATGGGGTACAGCTCCATTTACATGCGGAACACGCCGAAGCGGCTCGGCTCGATGGGGGCGTTCAGCGCGGCAGACAGGGCCAGGGCCAGCACGTCGCGGGTCTGCAACGGGTCGATGACGCCGTCATCCCACAGGCGTGCGCTGGAGTAATAGGGGTGGCCCTGGGTTTCGTACTGGTCGAGGATCGGCTGCTTGATCGCCGCTTCCTCATCGGCACTGAACCCGTTGCCGGCGCGTTCGGCCTGCTCGCGCTTGACCTGCACCAGCACGCCGGCCGCCTGTTCGGCGCCCATCACGCCGATGCGCGCGTTGGGCCACATCCACAAAAAGCGCGGGTCGTAGGCGCGGCCGCACATCCCGTAGTTACCGGCGCCAAAGCTGCCGCCGATGATCACGGTGAATTTCGGCACTTTGGCGCAGGCCACCGCCGTGACCAGCTTGGCGCCGTGCTTGGCGATGCCGCCGGCTTCGTACTTCTGGCCGACCATAAAACCGGTGATGTTTTGCAGGAACAACAACGGAATCCCGCGCTGACAGGCGAGCTCGATAAAGTGCGCACCTTTTTGTGCGGCTTCGGCGAACAGAATCCCGTTGTTGGCCAGGATCGCTATCGGGTAGCCGTGCAAGTGCGCAAAACCACAGACCAGGGTGGTGCCGAACAGCGCTTTGAACTCATCGAATACCGAACCGTCCACCAGCCGCGCAATCACTTCGCGCACATCGAACGGCTGTTTGGCATCCGCCGGGATCACGCCGTACAACTCTTCGCCGCTGTACAGCGGCGCCACTGGCGTGCGTTGCAGCAACTGGCCTTGTTTGCGCCAGTTGAGGTTGGCTACGCTGCGCCGTGCCAGGGCCAGGGCGTGTTCATCGCTGTCGGCATAGTGGTCGGCCACGCCGGAGATCTTGCAATGTACATCGGCACCGCCGAGGTCTTCGGCGCTGACCACCTCACCGGTGGCGGCCTTCACCAGCGGTGGGCCGGCGAGGAAGATGGTGGCTTGCTGGCGCACCATGATCGCTTCGTCCGCCATCGCCGGCACATAGGCGCCGCCTGCGGTACACGAGCCCATCACCACCGCAATCTGCGGGATGCCCTGGGCACTCATGTTGGCCTGGTTGAAGAAGATCCGCCCGAAGTGCTCGCGGTCCGGGAATACCTCATCCTGGCGCGGCAGGTTGGCGCCGCCGGAATCCACCAGGTAGATGCACGGCAGGCGGTTCTGTTCGGCGATGGTCTGGGCGCGCAGGTGTTTCTTGACCGTCAGCGGGTAGTAGGAGCCGCCTTTCACCGTGGCGTCGTTGGCGACGATCATGCATTCGACGCCTTCGACCCGGCCGATCCCGACAATCACCCCGGCGGCGGGCACGTCTTCGCCATACACCTGGTGGGCGGCCAATTGGCTGAGTTCCAGGAACGGCGAGCCCGGGTCGAGCAAGCGGTTGATCCGCTCACGTGGCAGCAGTTTGCCACGCGAGGTGTGACGCTCCTGAGCCTTGGCGCCGCCGCCTTGCTGCACCCGGGCGAGCAGGGTGTGCAGGGCGTCGACCTGTTGGCGCATCGCCGCGCTGTTGGCGGCAAATTCCGCCGAGCGCGGGTTGAGCTGGGTGTGCAAGGTGGCCATGACGCGCTCCTTCAGCGGGTTTCGTTGAAGAGTTCGCGACCGATCAACATGCGTCGGATCTCACTGGTGCCGGCACCGATTTCGTACAGCTTGGCGTCACGCAGCAGGCGTCCGGCGGGGAATTCATTGATGTAGCCATTGCCGCCCAGGATCTGGATCGCGTCGAGGGCCATTTGCGTGGCGCGTTCGGCGCTGTAGAGGATCACCCCGGCCGCGTCCTTGCGCGTGGTTTCGCCGCGCTCGCAGGCCTGGGCCACCGCGTACAGGTAGGCGCGGCTGGCGTTGAGCTGGGTGTACATGTCGGCGACTTTGCCTTGGATCAGTTGGAATTCGCCGATGCTCTGGCCGAACTGCTTGCGGTCATGGATGTAGGGAACGATCAGGTCCATGCACGCTTGCATGATCCCGGTCGGGCCGCCTGAAAGTACGACGCGCTCGTAGTCCAGGCCGCTCATCAGCACTTTGACGCCGCCGTTGAGTATGCCGAGGATATTTTCTTCGGGCACTTCCACATCATCGAAGAACAGCTCGCAGGTGTTGGAGCCGCGCATGCCGAGCTTGTCGAACTTGTTGCTGCGGCTGAAGCCTTTCCAGTCGCGCTCGACGATAAACGCGGTGATGCCGTGGGCGCCTTTCTCCAGGTCGGTCTTGGCGTAGATCACGTAGGTGCTGGCGTCGGGGCCGTTGGTGATCCAGGTCTTGCTGCCGTTGAGCACGTAGTGGTCGCCGCGCTTGTCGGCGCGCAGTTTCATCGAGACCACGTCGGAACCGGCATTCGGCTCGCTCATGGCCAGGGCGCCGACGTGTTCGCCACTGATCAGTTTCGGCAGGTACTTGAGTTTCTGTTCATGGCTGCCGTTGCGGTTGATCTGGTTCACGCAGAGGTTGGAGTGGGCGCCGTAGGACAACGCCACCGACGCCGAACCCCGGCTGATCTCTTCCATGGCCACCACATGCGCCAGGTAACCCAGGCCGGCACCGCCGTATTCTTCCGCCACGGTAATGCCCAGCAGGCCCATGTCACCGAACTTGCGCCACAGGTCGGCGGGGAACAGGTTGTCGATGTCGATTTGTGCCGCGCGCGGAGCAATCTCCTTGGCCACGAAGGACTGCACTTGGTCGCGCAGCATGTCGATGGTTTCGCCGAGGGCGAAGTTCAGGGAGGGGTAACTCATGGAAGGCACCTTTATTATTGAGCTTTGTTGTTGTGGGGTGACGGCGCCGGGGGAGGGGCGCTAACCTTTACGTTAACGTAAGCCTGTGTCGCGGCGCTGTCAATCGTAGTTTACGTATACGTCAACCTGCAAAAAAGACAACAGGGGTGAGCGGTGTACCCGAGGCTACAGCGTGATCGGCCAGCGAGCTGGAACTGCAAGCGTGGTGCAAAGGCCGCATTGCGCATTTCAAGACGCCCAAGCATTTCAGAATCGTGGAGGAATTCCTGATTACGGTGACGGGCAAGGTCCAGAAATTCCGCATGCGCGAAATCGGCATCGAAGAGCTGCACGCCGAGCGCTGAATTGAGGTACATGCCTACTGCTTCCCGCTGACACGCGTTACCTAAAGTGGCGGATTATTTCGCCACTTGAAGGTTGTAACGATGACAGGCAGCACAATTACCCCGCGCGCACGCCCGGTTCCTGATGAGCAGAGCCCACATGTGCAGGTAATCAGGAGCAACACCCCAGACTGGTACACCGAGGCGCTGGATGAGCGCAAAACCGAGTTGGCGTCGTTGGGCCTGAATATTCCCCCCTGGTACAAAAAAGCCTCGACGAGTGCGAGGGACCGCATGAAGGCCGTCCACACGCGCAGCAGGCACTCCTTGAACCAGGTGGATCAAATGTTCAGTGGGCTGCAAGGGCCGACGGAGTATGCCGAGCCGTTGTTGGTGGCCGCAATCGAAAAAAAGTTCGGCCAACGGCTGGACGTCAGAGCGGTGTTTTATGCCCGCAAGATGGAGCAGAAAGAATGCAGCACCGAGCCCAATGAGGTCCTGACCACCCGCGTCAGCGAATTGGCCTCGGAGTACTATTTCTACCGCGGAATCAGCCTGCTGGAGGCAGCGCTGAACAACTTCACCCCGGACGAGGCAATCGAGCCGGTTTGCCAGGACTGTCACCTGCTCACGCGATACAACTTTTACCAATATTCAAGCACGAGGCTTCATCCGGCGGGAAACGTTCGGGTGGCGAAGTTGGGCATCAAGGCCCATGAGTTTGCCCAACTGTGCAGGGAGCTGGATCTGGGGCACTCGTACTACGAACATGTACGAGCCTTTATCAATAGCCAGATACAGACAGACGCAACGCAAGGACGGATTGGCAAACTGTACAGCAACCTGATCATCAGCCATCGGCATCAATTGGAGCTGGCAGCCGAGATTGCCTTGATGAAGGGCGACATCCAGCCCGATGATTACCAACTGATCAAGGACATTTTGATTGACCAGTTGGGGGCCAAGCAAGCACAGGAGACGGTAAAATTTTCGCCGCTGCGGTTATGCACCTTCGTTCTCGAGAACATCCTGATCATCGGACCGGTCATATGGCGCGCCAACCTGAGAAATGCCGAACTCTTGCCGCGACGGTGCATGGTGTACATCCCTGGCGATCCCCTCCATCCGCTCAAAGCCTATAGCAACATTGCGGCCTTTACCGACCACCTGACGACACGCTTGTGTGGTGCCGACTACCGGAAATTCTTCAGTCAGTTCGTGCCGCTTGCCCATCAGGACGGGTTCTTTACGCAACTCAAAGCTTTGCTCGATCCGGATGCGGCCTACTCCGACGGCGACGATTTTGCCCCTGCCAAAAAAGGCCGGATCAATCACCAGGGAACCTACGCGACGTCGTGGCGAGATATGTGGATGGACTGCGCGAAGCAGCGCATCCAGATGATCATGAACAATGCCAGTTCCTGTGCGGTGTCGACTCAGGACGTCACTGATCGGGCTTATAAGGCCTGGCTCTGGTCGTGGGGCGGTACGGCGCTGGATATTCTCAATCTTGCCTCTGCGGTGGTGCCGTTTCTCGGTGAAGTCATGTTGGTCGTCGCGGCCGTACAGATGGTCTATGAGATCGGTGAAGGGATTGAAGCCTGGTCTGAAGACGATGCTCAAGCGGCCTGGGCGCATTTTTCGGTGGTGGGGCTCAACCTGGCGATGCTGGCGGTACCCGTGGGGCTGATGGCGGCGAAAGACACGGCATTTGTCAAACGTCTGGTGCATGTGGAGTTCGGTGGACGCACACGTTTGTATGATTTCAAGCCGAGGGAATACCTGCACCAGGTTACGTTGCCCGACGGGCTCAAGGCGAACGCCCAGGGGCTCTATGTGCATGAACGAGGCCTGTACCTGTCGGCAACGGATGGGGGGTACTACAAGGTTGAGGCCAGCGACACCGCACACGAATTCAAGCTCCTTCACCCCGATGGCGATTCACGTTATGCGCCACGGCTGCGTCACAACAATGAGGGGGCCTGGGTGCATGAGTTTGAACAGCCGTTGACGTGGGATCGCAAGACCCTGCTGCGTCGTATCGGCCATACAGTCGATCACCTGAGCGATAGCCAGCTTGAGCACGCCAGAGCGATGAGCGGTGTGTCGGATGACGAGTTGCGTCAGGTATTTACCGAGCATCGGGAGCCTGCGCCACTGTTCAAGGACATGCTCCGGCGATTTGAATTCAACGCCAGGCAACAGGCCTTTATCGAACGCTTGGGACACTCGGATCCTGAGGTTTTTGCCCGGGTCGACTGGTTTATGCAAGTCAGGTTGTTGATTGACAGTGGTCGGTGGCCTGAATCGCGGGTGCTGGTGGCCGTTGATGAAGGGGGTAACCAGGTGTGGAGATCCGGCCCTGTGACGGACCCCGCTCGGGTGGTCACGCTCAAGCATGAGCAGGTCCAGAGCGGCCTGCTCTTTCCTACATTATTAAACCAGTTGAGCGAGCCCGAAATACGCCACTTGTTGAATGAAGAACTGATTGAGCGCAGGACTCGGCCTATCATCGAAGCGCTCCGTCGGCCACCGGCACATCAACCTGCTGGCGCCGCCGCCCCAACGCTCGATTCCCTGCTCGAACTGGAGATGCTAAAACGGCGTACACCTGCCGGCAGGGCATTGAGATACCGCGACTATTTGCTGGAATTAGCCAAAAGCAACAGAGGCAAGCTGTTCAATATGGAGATGTCGGCCGGTGAAGTTTCCGGTGATGCAAACGTGCAGTTGATCCAGAGCAGCGTTCCCGGTGTGCCTAAACTGGCTGCCGAGCAAATAGTGATCCATGCCAGCAGCCGGGAGTTGGCAAGCATGACGTCTACGTCACGCTTGCCGTTGCGTTTGGCTGAGGAGGCGCGCTACTACGCGCAGAAGGCGCGTGTCATGCGGGCGCATGCGGATCTTCTGTTCGGCAATCAACTCACGATGGACGGCGTGCGTCTGGCCCTGCACAAACTGGCCTCATTACCGGGATTTTTGAGTGATGCGTGTATTGAGTTGCGTGCGGATACGAACGATGGCCCTGTACTGGACCAGGTGGGAGATGTGAGCGCCCCCACACGATTTCGCCTGATCTGCACCGACATGAAGGAGTGGACGCTCTACCGCACGGCGGAAGACCTTGTGTACCGGGGCACAGGCGAGAACGCCTTTTTCAGTGTGCTCTGGTTAGGCAGCGGCGGTAAGTTCACCACTTGGTCAGCGTTCGAGACGTCTACTCAAACCCTGAAAGTTCGGCTTACGCAACTGCCACTGAGCGAACAGGCAAGCCGGCGTGCGCTTGGTTTGCAAACAATCAGGCCGGGGTTCAAATCACCGATGCGCCTGGCCGACGGACGCATCGGTTATCCGCTAAGTCCGGTGGGCGGCGCGGACGGGCGGCCGTTTGTTTGTAAGATGAAAGCGATGTCGCTCTATCCATCAAAGTCCCTGGAAGAGGTCGAGGCAATGCTTGGCCTTCTAGGCGCCGGCGACGCCACGCTTCTGGAGAGGCTGACTCACCTGGAAGTGGAGTTCGCAGAACTGGACAGGACGCTGGTCAGTTGGCAGCAGGAGGCGGGCTCAGGCTACGCAATGACCAGGCGCCGAGTCGCGGGCGCGATCAAGAACGCTTGGCGGCGAGGCTCCGCACAGGCGTTCGCAGGGGATCAAACACCGATCGGTCACGTGCTGGATCTGTCGGATGAGGTGGTCGGCGAACTGCCGGCGATCACCGCGAACATGGACCATGTGGGCCGCCTGGTGTTACGTCGGATGGGGCTTTCGGACAGCACCTCTTCTTTTCTGAATGCATTTGGCGGATTGCGCTGGCTGAACATGAGCGAGAACAACCTTACGCAACTGCCGGAGTTCAAGAATGGCGGAGCAGGGCTGACCAAGCTCAACCTGAGTCGAAATGATATCCAACTGACCGAACAAAGCCGCGTGCGCCTGGAGGCTATGCAGAGCTTGAAGATTCTGAATCTGGGGGATAATTCCCGCTTGGGATGGCAGGCCGATCTGCGCGGCTTGCGAAATCTGAATCAACTTTATCTACCGAATACGGGCACCATCAGGTTTCCTGTGGGGGCCGAACGGGTGCCGCACCTGGCCCACATCGACCTGCATACGAACCGGATCACCCAGTTGCCCGAATACGCTTACGAGCATCTGGAGCGCATCAACGTGCATGACAATCCTCTGTCGGCGGCTACCCTCGAGCGACTTCGTTTGGACAGGCCAATGAGCCCGGCGCAATGGGGTGAGCACATCTCCGTGGACGAAGCACGCGGTTTGTGGCTGGAGGGGGCTTCGCCCGCAGAGCAGGTGCGGCGTGGTGGTGTGTGGGACGGACTCAGGGCCAGCCCTGAGTCGGCCGATTTTTTTACGGTATTGGCCGACACCACCCGCAGTGCCGAATACGTCAGCGAAGTGACCCGCCCGGCACTGGCGCAGCGAGTGTGGGACATGCTGGAGGCGGCGAGTGAAAGCCAAGAGATTCGCGAGTCGTTATTCGCGGTTGCCGACGACCGAGTCACCTGTGGCGATGGCAGCTCGGTCGAGTTCATGAACCTTGAAAGTGAGCTGATGGCAGCCAGGGCGCTTGAGTTGGCGGGCGCGCAGAATGCCGAGAGGCCGCTGATATCCACGGCGAAGAGGTTGTTCCGGTTAACGCTGGTGGACGCCATTGCCCAACGGGATGTCGCGTCGCGAGGGCCGGGGTTTACCGAGCAGGTCGAAGTGATCCTCGCGTATCGGACCCGGCTGGCGGAAAAACTGGACTTGCCGGTCATATCCCGGGACATGTTGTTTTTCGAGCAGGCGAACGTGAGTCAGGCGGCGATTGATGAGGCCTATGCGCAAGTGCTGAGGGATGAGGGTAATGCCGCTGCCGAGGAAGTCTTTTTTGTCGGACGCATGTTCTGGGAGAAACACCTGCGCACCCAATACCCGCAAGCCCTCAAGGCGTTGATGGTGCCGGCGGTTGATCTGATCGAGCAGAAAAGCACTGCGTTGTTTGAGCTTTCGGATCTGCAAGGAGAGCCGCTCAGCGACGCGGACGAGAGCACAAGGAATCAGTGGCAGATAAAGTATGACGCGGTGGCCGACCGGTTGGCGGGCCTATTGGGCCAGCGTCGGGCTGACATTCTGGTGGACGGCTCGATGCAAAGTGCCTTTTTCGAGAGCGAGCTCAGCCTATTGGGGTGGGAGCGACGGGAGCTGGAACAACGAGCGCTGAAAGCCCTGACGCGCAAGGTGCTCAATAACTTTGCGGCCATGGAAGGGACATCGCTCTGAACGAAGGGTGCAGACAGCACAAAGGGGACCCTAAGGTCCCCTTTAATTTGTTGTTACGTGCTCTTTTTTTATTATTGAGGGGCGGTCTATTGTTGTTTTTAGCAACCGTTACCCTTTACCGCTGTTTTTGGCGACCCCCATTCAGGGTCAAGAGCAAACGTATTTTTTTGAGCGCTGATCTGCTTCTTCGCACGCGATCCAACCAGTGGGTAGCTACCTGAGGTAGTTTTATTGTTCTCTATCCGGTTGCGGGTTTCGGCAAGCCGTACCCTGCGAAGCACATCTTCTCCAAAAAAATCTGTTAGCTGCGTCTCTGCCGTGTTGTTTTTGTTATGTCAGAGTCGTTTCGTCTTATTTTTATTAGGTTTGGCGCTTTTTATTCTTGTTATGCCATAGAGATAGCAGAAGCCGTGCCAACTTTTAAAAATCGTTTAAAATCAATGATTTGAGTTTTTTGTGAGAAATGGCCTACGGTAAACGCGGGAAAATATGTTCCCGTGTTACTCGTCCGGCCAGCCTGCGGTAACACATTGTCACGGCTAAGCTACTCAACTGGCGTTACGCGCCCTGGCAACGCGCGAGCCGCTGGGTCGGCCGAGTACGTCGCTGATCTGCCGGCCCGCGAGAATCAATCGCTCCAGGTCGATGCCGGTCTCGATCCCGAGGCCGTTGAGCAGGTACACCACATCTTCGGTGGCGACGTTACCGCTGGCGCCTTTGGCGTAGGGGCAACCGCCCAGGCCCGCGATAGAGCTGTCGAACACGTTGATTCCTTCCAGCAGGCTGGCATAGACGTTGGCGACGGCCTGGCCATAGGTGTCATGGAAGTGCCCCGCCAACTTGTCCCGTGGCACCTGTGCGCCCACCACCTCGAACAACCGGCGCGTGGCCCCCGCCGTGCCGGTGCCGATGGTGTCGCCCAGGGACACTTCATAGCAGCCCATGGCAAACAGTTCGCGGGCCACCGCCGCCACTTGTTCCGGGGCGACCGCGCCTTCATAGGGACACCCCAGCACGCAGGACACATAGCCGCGCACACTGACCCCCTGCTGTTTGGCGGCCGCCATGATCGGCACGAAGCGCGCCAGGCTTTCACTGATCGAGCAGTTGATGTTGCGCTGGGAAAACGCCTCGGATGCGGCGGCAAACACCGCGACCTCCTTGACCCCGGCGGCCAGCGCATCTTCAAAACCGCGCAGGTTCGGCGCCAGCGCGCCGTAGGTCACGCCGGGCTTGCGCTGGATCTGCGCAAAGACTTCGGCGGAGCCGGCCATCTGCGGCACCCATTTAGGCGAGACAAAACTGCCGACTTCGATATAGCTCAGGCCGGCGGCGCTTAAGGCATCCACCAACTGCACCTTGTCGGCCACGCTGATGGGTTGGGCTTCGTTCTGCAATCCGTCGCGCGGGCCGACTTCGACCAGGCGCACATGGGAGGGGAGGGACATGGCAACTACCTTATGATCAACGGCCAGCCTGGCCTTGGATGGTTTCGGCCAGGGCCTGGGTGCAGCGCTCTTCGGCGGTGTCCAGTTCCAGCTTCATTTGTTCGATATCCAGCAACTGCTGCTCCAACTGTTCGCGACGCTCGGCGATCTTCACCAGCATGCTGTTGAGTTGGATATGGTTGCCGCTGGTGGGGTCGTAGAGTTCGATCAGTTCACGGCATTCGGCCAGGGAAAAACCGATGCGCTTGCCCCGCAGGATCAGCTTGAGGCTGACCTTGTCCCGCGCCGAGTAGATGCGCTCCTGGCCCCGGCGTTCCGGGGCCAGCAGGCCTTGTTCTTCATAGAAGCGAATGGCGCGGGTGGTGATGTCGAGCTCGCGGGCGAGGTCGGAAATGCTGTAGGTCGTGCTCATGAGGGCGCTCAAGAAGGTCTTGGCGCTAAGCTAATGGCAGGTTGACGTAAACGTCAAGGGGCGCTGCGCAGCCCATCGGGGGCAAGCCCCCTCCCACAGGGGGCGTTCTTCAACCTCAGGCCTGTTGTTTATCCAGCTTATTTTCATGGGCTGTGACCTGCTGGCACAACTCGATCATTTGCTCACGCATCCAGCGGTTGGCCGGGTCCTGGTCGGTGCTTTCGTGCCAGTACAGGTGGGTTTCCACCGCTGGCACGTCGTTGACCGGCAGATTGAACCAGTGCAGTTCATGACGGCGGGCGAAGCGTTCGGGAACGGTCATCACCATGTCGGTCTGCTGCAACACTTGCGAGGCCATCAGGTAATGCTGGGAGCGCAGGGCGATCTTGCGCTGGATGCCCATCTTGCCCAGGGCCAGGTCGACATGGCCCAGGCCGTTGCGGCGGCTGGAGATATGGATATGGGTCAGCGACAGGTAATCATCCAGGCTGAACGTAGCCTTGCCCGCCATCGGGTGACCCTTGCGCATGGCGCACACGTAGCGGTCTTCCATCAGCTTGACGTGGCGCACCTGCGGGTCGGTGTTGAGCGGCGCATCGACGGCAAAATCCAGGCGCCCGGCGGCCAGCTCTTTGGTGGTCTCGCGGCGTTTGGACAGGAAGCTCTCGATCACCACCGTCGGCGCCAGGCGACGCAGGCGCTGGAACAGCAGCGGCAGGATTACCGCCTCGGTCAAGTCGGTCATGCTGATGCGGTAGGTCTTGGCCGCCTGCTGCGGGTTGAAAATCCGGCTTTCCTGCACCGACACCCGCAGCAATGACAGCGCATTGCGCACTGGGCCGATGATGTTCTGCGCCATCGGCGTGGGCACCATGCCTTGGGCGGTGCGCACGAACAGCGGGTCGTTGAAGGTCTCGCGCAGGCGTGCCAGAGCATTGGACACCGCCGGTTGGGTGATGCCGACAATCTGCCCGGCACGGGTCAGGTTGGCTTCGGTGTAGATCGCGTCAAAGACGATAAACAGGTTGAGGTCGACCTTGCTCAGATTCATTTCGTTGCGCTCTTATTGTTAGGTGGCCATGCCCCGATCATATATCGGTGATGAATGTTAATACACGCCGAGAATAGGCTAGGTAAATTATCAACGCTGTTCTAGCATCGATTGCATGACCTAAACAACCTCTCAAAGAAGGGAGCTGCTCATGGATTTCGCCTATTCGCCCAAGGTTCAGGAACTGCGTGAACGCGTCACTGCGTTCATGGACGCTTACGTTTACCCAGCCGAACCGGTGTTCGAACGCCAGGTCAGCGAAGGCGACCGCTGGCAGCCCACCGCGATCATGGAAGAGCTGAAAGCCAAGGCGAAAGCCGAAGGCCTGTGGAACCTGTTCCTGCCCGAATCCGAATTGGGCGCCGGCCTGACCAACCTTGAATACGCGCCGCTGGCGGAAATCATGGGCCGTTCGCTGCTGGGCCCGGAGCCGTTCAACTGCTCCGCGCCGGACACCGGCAACATGGAAGTGCTGGTGCGCTATGCCAACGCCGAACAGAAACAGCGCTGGCTCGAACCGCTGCTGCGCGGCGAGATCCGCTCGGCTTTCGCCATGACCGAGCCTGACGTGGCCTCCTCGGACGCCACCAACATGGCTGCCCGCGCCGAGCGCCAGGGCGACGAGTGGGTAATCAACGGCAAAAAATGGTGGACCTCCGGCGCCTGTGACCCGCGCTGCAAAATCCTGATCTTCATGGGCCTGAGCAATCCCGATGCGCCGCGCCATCAGCAGCACTCGATGATCCTGGTGCCGGTGGACGCCCCTGGCGTGAAAATCGTGCGCCCGCTGCCGGTATTCGGCTACGACGATGCGCCCCACGGGCACGCCGAAGTGCTGTTCGATAACGTGCGTGTGCCGTATGAAAACGTCCTGCTGGGTGAAGGCCGTGGCTTTGAAATTGCCCAGGGGCGCCTTGGTCCTGGCCGCATTCACCACTGCATGCGCTCCATCGGCATGGCCGAGCGCGCGCTGGAACTGATGTGCAAACGCGCCGTCAGCCGCACCGCGTTCGGTAAACCGTTGGCGCGCCTGGGCGGCAATATCGACAAGATCGCCGACTCGCGGATGGAAATTGACATGGCACGCCTGCTGACCCTGAAGGCGGCGTACATGATGGACACCGTGGGTAACAAAGTGGCGAAAAGCGAAATCGCGCAGATCAAGGTCGTGGCGCCGAACGTGGCGTTGAAGGTGATCGACCGCGCGATCCAGATCCATGGCGGCGCGGGCGTCTCCAACGACTTCCCGCTGGCCTACATGTACGCCATGCAACGCACCCTGCGCCTGGCCGACGGCCCGGACGAAGTCCACCGTGCGGCGATCGGCAAGTTCGAGATTGGCAAGTATGTGCCTAAAGAGCTGATGCGCGGCGGGTAGTAACACCGCGTCGCCTGCTATCGCGGGCAAGCCCCCTCCCACACTGGACCGCGTTCTCATGCACAACTCGGTCGACTGTGGGAGGGGGCTTGCCCGCGACGAGGCCCGTGCGAACAACACCAAACCCAAACCTCAGTACACCCACACCTCCACCCGCCGATTCTTGATCCGGCCTTCATCCGCCGTATTTGCCGCCACCGGCATCTGCGCGCCGAACCCGCGAATATCGCGCAGCACCACGCCGTTCTTGACCAGTTCCCGACGCACCGCCATCGCCCGCAGCTTGGACAACAGCGCCGCGCGTTGCGGGTCATTCTTGATATCGCCGAACCCCACCAGCGTCACCTGCTTGTCGAGCTTGTCGTGGCTTTTTATATACGCCACCACGCGTTGCACATCCTGGCGCGCTTTGTTGTCCAGGCTGGCGCTGCCTTCTTCGAAGCGAAAATTCACCGTCAGGCGCTGGGCCTCGCGGGCAATTGCCTGATAGTCCTCGGGCATCGAAGGGCGCGGCTCCACGCCCATCGCCTGGACCCGCTGCGCGATAAACCCGTTGGCCGCCACGATCGCCTGGCCCTTGCTGCTTTGGGTAAAGTCCACCAGCGCCTTGGCCCACGGGTTGTGTGTGGTCGGCGGCAGGTAAAAGAACAGGCGGCGCGACAGCGGGTAGTCCTCGGTGGCAATCAGGCTGTTGAGCGGCAACATCGGTTGCGAGTCACCGTCGACGATCGCCACCGCCTTGGCCTGGCGCACATAGGGCAGGCCGATAAAGCCGATGCCTTGCGGGTCCTGGCTCACCGCATCCGACAGTTGCTCGCTGGCCTCGAAGCGCTTGGCCGACGCGGCGAGGGGCTTGCCGCGACGGCTGAGCACCAGGTCCTTGAACGTGTCATAGGTGCCCGACCGGTCATCCCGTGCATATAAATGAATCGCTCCGCCGATGCCGCCGAGTGCCTCCCAGGTACTGATCTCACCGTTGAAAATCTGCGCCAGTTGCTCGGTGTTCAGCGTATTCAGCGGGTTGCGTGGGTTGAGGATGATGGCCAGGCCGTCGATGGCGATCACCTGTTCGGCCTCGGGGCTTTTCAGGTCGCCCAGGGGTTCGAGGTCCACCAGTTCGCTGTCTTTGATCGGGCGGGATGAGGCGGCAAGGTCGGCGCTGGCTTTGTGCAGCGCGGCAAACCCGGTGCTGGAACCATGGGCCGCGACCTCGATGGTCAGCGTCTTGCCCTGGCGAGTCTTGCCGATCACGCGCAGTTCATTGGCGCCTTCGGCGGGTTCAGCGTGTACCCCTTGCAGTCCCTGCTGCTCCATCAACCCCTTGACCAGCGCCGGGCCAAGCGCCGCGCCAATAGTGTTGGAGCCCTGGATGCGCAAGGCGGGGCCTTGATCGGGAACGGGCAGCGGCGCGCTAACGGCAAACAGGGGAAAAAGGGTCAGCAGTAACAGAACGCGCGGGATCATGCCGGCACCGTCTCGAGGCAAAGGGAGTGCTGCGAGATTAAGTCAGTTGGGTTTCAGTAATATGACTGACGCTCAACTGTAAAAATGTGGGAGGGCGCTTGCTCCCACATGGTTTAAGCGCGTCGTACTTGAAATCAGCTCAATTCCAGCCAGATCGGCGCATGGTCCGAGGGTTTTTCCAGGCCGCGCAGTTCGTAGTCCACCCCCGCATCCTTGATCCTGGGCAGCAAGCCGTTGGACGCCAGGATCACGTCGATACGCAGGCCACGCTTGGGCTCATCTTCAAACCCACGGCTGCGGTAGTCGAACCAACTGAAACGGTCGGTCACGTCGGGGTTGAGGTGGCGGAAGCTGTCCACCAGGCCCCAGTTCTTCAGGCGGGCCATCCACTCGCGCTCTTCCGGCAGGAAGCTGCACTTGCCGGTTTTCAGCCAACGCTTGGCGTTGTCGGGGCCAATGCCGATGTCGCAGTCTTCCGGGGAAATATTCACATCGCCCATCACCACCAACGCCTGGTCGCTGCTGAACTGGCTTTCCAGCAACTGTTGCAAGTCTGCGTAGAAGCGCTGCTTGGCCGGGAACTTGGTGGGGTGGTCGCGGCTTTCGCCTTGGGGGAAATAGCCGTTCATGATGGTGACCGGGTTGCCCTGTGCATCGGCGAAGGTGCCCCAGATAAAGCGGCGCTGGGCGTCTTCTTCATCGCTGGCAAAACCTTTGTGTACGCTCAATGCTTCTTTGCGCGAGAGCAGGGCGACACCGTAATGGCCTTTCTGGCCGTGGTAGTACACGTGATACCCCAGGGCCTGCACGTCGGCCAGGGGGAACTGGTCGTCGTGGACCTTGGTTTCCTGCAGGCCGATCACATCGGGTTGATGCTTTTCAATCAGCGCCGCCAACTGATGCGGGCGAGCCCGTAGCCCGTTGATATTGAAAGAGACGATTTTCATGGTCGGCTGTCCAGTCTGGCAAAAGGGCGATGCTAGCCGACAAGTCGGACGGGGGCCAGCGTGGCGGTAGGACGGATGCGCTGCTAATGTCTGGGAACGACTTGCGCTGCGTAAGTTCGTACCCATAAGAACGCCGTCTTTTGAATGGCGCCCAGGGAGATTCACCGTATGCCTGACACTTCAACTGCGATTGCCGAAATCCGTCTGCTCAATAGCGACTATTCCAGCGAAGCACGCTCCCTGCTGTACCAGGCTTATCGCCATGAGCCGACGTTCGCCTACATCTTCGAAGCTGAGCGCTCGGGGTATGAGCAGCGGGTGCGTGCCACCGTGCGCGAGCTGGTCAAGCAGCATTTCTTTCAGAAACTTCCTGCCATCGGCCTGTTCGTCGACGACCGCTTGATCGGCATTGCGTTGATCGCGCCGCCCCAGCGGCGCCTGGGCATCACCGAGAGCTGGGCCTGGCAATTGCGCATGTGGTTGAGCACCGGTGTGCGCGGTACGCGGCGTTACCTGGATTATCACCAAGCGGTGTTGGCGTGCCTGCCCAGCGAGTCGGTGCATGTATTGCCGTTGCTGGGCATTCACCCGCAATTCCAAGGCAAGCACTTCGGTGAGCAACTGCTCGGCGCGGTACACAACTGGTGCGCCGAGGACCCGCATTCGTCCGGCGTGGTGCTCGATACCGGCAATTCGCGTTACTTGGAGTTCTACAAGCGTCAGGGTTATGAGGAGATCGGCGAAGTTGCTGTAGGACCGATCCTGGAGCATGTGTTTTTTCATGCCAATCCACAGCCGTTACAGGCTGTAACGACTTGAGTCAGGATTTTCAGATAAATCTGAGTTCAAAGAGTCTCTCCAGCTCGTGTAGCATCCGCGCCTATGAAGTTTCCAGGAAGATTTACCAGCGGCTTGATTCTGCTGTTCACAAGCTGCGGCGCTTTGGCGCAAAGCGAACTGGACGTACGCGTCAAACCCTCAAACGACGCGTTGAAAGCCAACATCGAAGGCTACATCGGCGGGGTAGGCGATCGCGATGAAGAAGCGTTGCTGCGGTTCAGCCGTGGCGCCGAAGAGCAGGCGCGCAAAGCGGCCCAGGCCTTGGGCTTCTATCAGCCGCAGATCAGCAGTGATGTGCAGGGCGGCAAGAACCCGCGCCTGACCCTCACCATCGACCCCGGGGAACCGGTGCATTTGCGCAACGTGACCCTTCGGGTCGATGGCCCTGCGGCGGCCCTCAAAGCCTTTCGTGTGCCCGCCAGTCACGACCTTCAAACCGGTGCCGTGCTCAACCACGGCCATTACGAAGACGCCAAGCGCCTGATCCAGAACCAGGCCTCGCGCTACGGTTTCTTCAGTGGGCGCTTTACCCGCCAGACCCTGTCGGTCGACCCCAAGGCGGGCGTCGCCGATATCGAACTGGTGTATGACAGCGGCCCGCGTTACACCTTGGGCAAGGTCAGCTTTGCCGGCAATACGCCCTTTGATGAAGAGCTGCTGCAGCGCATGGTGCCGTTCAAAAACGGTGCGCCCTACGATTCCGAACTGATCGCCGAGCTGAACCAGAACCTGCAAGGCAGCGGCTTTTTCGAGGGCGTGCGGGTGGACGCCGCGCCGGCTGCGTCGGCCAACGATGTGATCCCGGTCGCGGTGCAACTGGAAACCCGCAAGCCACGCACCATGGGCCTGGGCCTGGGTTTTTCCACCGACGTCGGCCCGCGGGGCAAGGCCAACTGGACGCGCCACTGGGTCAACCCCCAGGGTCACAGTTACGGCTGGGAAGCCGAACTGTCGGCGCCACGGCAGAACGTTGGCCTGTGGTACGACATCCCGCTCGACCCACCGCTTACCGACAAGCTGCGTTTCGCCGGCGGCTACCAGAATGAAGAGCTGGCCAACACCGACACCCTGAGTAAATTGCTCACCCTCGGCCCGGAATGGCACAGCAAGTTGCCCAGCGGCTGGACCCGGGTGGTCTCCCTCAAGTGGCAGCGTGAGGAGTATCGCCTGGGCGACGATTCGGGCCTCAGCAACCTGCTGATGCCGGGGCTCAGCTATTCCTATCTGCGCAGCGACAACCGCATCGATCCGCACCACGGCTACCACCTGCAATTCGACACCAAGCTGGCCAAGGAAGGTCTCGGCTCCGACACCAACCTGCTTTACGGTACGGCGATGGTCAAAGGCCTGACCACCGTGTGGGACAAGCACCGTTTCCTCGGGCGGGCGCAGATCGGCGGCAGTGCCACCAACGGCTACAAGTCGGTGCCGCCGTCGCTACGCTTCTTTGCCGGCGGCGACCAGAGCGTGCGTGGCTACGAGTACCAGACCCTGTCGCCGGAGAACGACCGCGGCGACCGCATCGGTGGCCGCTACATGGTGGCCTTGAGCGCTGAGTATCAATATTCCATCGCCGAAAAATGGCGGATCGCGACCTTTATCGACCAGGGCAACTCCTTCAACACCCTGGAAATGCCAAGCCTGAAAACCGGCGTGGGCGTCGGCCTGCGCTGGGTGTCCCCCGTCGGGCCGATTCGCCTCGACCTGGCCCATGCCCTGGAAGACCCGGGCGGTATTCGTTTGCACTTTTCCATGGGGCCTGAGCTGTGATGCGTGGTTTGAAAAGAGCCGGGCTGGTTGCCGTCGCCCTCCTGGCCGTGGTGTTGCTGGCGTTGTGGACGGTACTCGGAACCCAGGCGGGCAGCCGTTGGGCGTTGGGCCAGGTGCCGGGCTTGAACGTGGACAATTTCCAGGGCCGTCTGGGCGGTCAGTGGAGTGCCGAGCGGTTGGTGTGGCAGCAGGGTAGCGACCGTGTCGAGCTCAACGCGCCGACGTTCGACTGGTCGCCAGCCTGCCTGTTGCGCATGACGCTGTGCATTGATCGGTTGGATGTGGACCAAGTCAGCCTGCAATTTGCGCCAAGCACGGAAGAGAGCAACGGGCCGATTCAGTTGCCGGCGCTGAAGTTGCCGGTTGCGCTCCAGTTGGGCGACGTTCGCGTCGGCAGCCTGCTATTTAATGGCAGTGAAGAGCTCAAGGACCTGCAATTGGCCGCACATTGGACCGCCGCCGGCCTGCAGATCGACGCCGTACACCTGCAACGCGACGACCTCGTGCTGGACCTGTCCGGCCTGCTGCAACCTGTCGGCGACTGGCCGTTGACCGCCAGCGGCAACCTGAGCCTGCCCTACGCGCCAGGCAGCGCGCCGTGGACAGTCGCGCTCAAGGTCGACGGCGACTTGCTCAAGACCCTCAAGCTCGACGCCGACAGCAGCGGTTACCTGTCGGCCAAGCTCAGCGGCGAGTTGCAGCCGCTGGTGGAAAACCTGCCGGCGCAACTGCACATCACCGCCGACGCCTTCAAACCCAGCGCCGATTTGCCGGACACCCTGCAACTCAATCAACTCGACCTGACCGCCAAAGGCGACCTGAACAGCGGTTACCAATTGCTCGGCAAAGCCGTACTGCCAGCGGAAAAAGGCCCAGTGGAGATGCTGCTGCAAGGTCGGGTGGACGCCAAGGGCGCGCAGATCGCCGGCCTGGATCTGATGGCTGGCGACAAACAAAGCCTGAAACTCACGGCACAACTGGACTGGCAACAAGGCTTCAGTGCCGACGCCAAGATCGATTGGCTGGACTTCCCCTGGCATCGCCTCTACCCAGTGATCGACGAGCCGCAGGTCATCTTGCGCACCTTCAATGGCGAAATTTCCTATAAGGACGGCAATTACCTCGGCAACCTCAAGGCCGACCTCGATGGCCCCGCGGGTAAATTCAATGTGGTCACACCGTTCAGCGGCGACCTCAAGCAAGTGTACCTGCCCGAGCTGAAACTGGCTGCCGGCCAAGGCAAGGCCGAGGGTCACCTTAACCTGCAGTTCGCCGACGGCATCGCCTGGGACACGGCGCTCGACCTGTCGGCGCTGAATCCGGCGTACTGGCTCGCGGAATTGCCGGGCACCCTGGCCGGACCGCTGCGCAGCAAAGGCGAGTTCAAAAACGAACAGCTCAAGCTGAACGCCGACCTCGACCTCAAGGGCCGTCTTCGCGGGCAGCCCGCCGTGTTGGCCGCCAAGGCCGAAGGCGCGGGCGAGCAATGGACCCTGGCCAACCTGGATATCCGCCTGGGTGACAACCGCATCAACGGCAGCGGCAGCCTGCAACAACGCCTGGCCGGGCAGATCGATATCAAACTGACGCGCCTGGCCCAGCTGTGGCCGCAGTTGCGCGGGCAGGTCAATGGCCGACTCGATGTGGCCGGCAGCCTCAAAGCGCCGCAAGGCAAACTCGACCTCAAGGGCCAGCAACTGGCGTTTGCCGACAATCGCCTGCAAAGCCTGAGCCTCGACGCCACGCTCGACAACGCCCAGCGCGCGAAGATCGACCTCAAGGGCAGCGGCATCCAAAGCGGCGACACCCAAGTCGGCACCCTGACTGCCAGCGCCCAGGGCGATGTCAGGCAGCAGAAGGTCCAGTTGGATCTGGCCGGCCCACTGGTCAAGCTGGCCCTGGCCCTGGACGGCAACCTCGACCAAGGCAACTGGCGTGGGCGCCTGGCCAGCGGCGACGTGCAAGCCGGTGGCCAGGACTGGAAGCTGCAGGCCCCGGCGAAAATCGAGCGGCTGGCCGATGGCAAGTTGACCTTCGCCGCTCACTGCTGGGTCGCAGGCACGGCCAGCCTGTGCGGTGAAGACCAGCGGCTGATGCCCGAGCCGAAGCTGCGTTATCACCTCAAGCAATTCCCCATCGACAGCCTGGCCGCCTGGTTGCCCAAGGACTTCGCCTGGCAGGGCACGCTCAACGCCGACGTACAGCTCGACCTACCGGCCAGCGGCCCCAAAGGCGTGATCGCGGTGGATGCCAGCGGCGGCATTTTGCGCGTCAAGGATAAGCACCAGTGGCTGGATTTCCCCTACGACACGCTGAAACTGGACGCCACTCTCAACCCCAAGCGCATCGACACCCGGCTCAACTTCCAGGGCGGCAAACTCGGTGAGTTGCTGTTGCAGGCACAGATCAACCCGCTGGCGAAAAACAAGCCGATCAGCGGCACCTTCAGCCTCACCGGTCTCGACCTTGCTGTGGCGCGGCCGTTTGTGCCGATGGTGGAAAAACTCCACGGCAAGCTCAACGGTACTGGCCGCATCTCCGGCGGCCTGCTGGCGCCGCTGGTCAACGGCAACGTGAACTTGGTGGGCGGCGAGATTTCCGGACCGGAACTGCCCATCAGCCTCGAAGGTTTGAACGTGCAGGCGCTGATTGCTGGCGAAAGCGTGCAACTCGATGGCCGCTGGCGCAGCGGCAAGGCCGGGCAGGGCAGCCTCAAGGGTCATATCGACTGGGGGCGCGCCCTGGTGGTCGACCTCAGCTTGCAAGGCTCGCAACTGCCGGTCACCGTCGAGCCTTACGCGGTGCTGGAAGTCGCGCCCGACCTGAAAATCAGTCTGAAGAACGACAAGCTCGCGATCGCCGGCAAGGTGCAGATCCCGCGCGGTGACATCACCGTGCGCGAACTGCCGCCGTCGACCGTCAAGGTCTCCGATGACACGGTGATCGTCGGCAGCCAGACCGAAGAGGGCAAGCCGCCGATGGCAATGGCGATGGATATCGACGTGGCGGTGGGTGAAGACCAGCTCAACTTTTCGGGTTTCGGCCTCACCGCCAAAGTGCAGGGGCATGTGCATATCGGCGACAACCTGGACACCCGCGGCGAGCTGTGGCTCAACGACGGCCGCTACCGTGCCTACGGCCAGAAGCTGGATGTGCGCCGTGCGCGTTTGCTGTTCGCCGGGCCGCTCGACCAGCCTTATCTGGATATCGAAGCGATCCGCAAGACCGGCGATGTCGTCGCCGGTATCCGCTTGAGCGGCAGCGCCGAACAGCCCACTACGCAGATCTTCTCCGAGCCGGCCATGAGCCAGGAGCAGGCGCTGTCCTACCTGGTGCTCGGCCGTCCGCTGAGCACCACCGGTGAAGACAACAATATGCTCGCCCAAGCCGCCCTGGGCCTGGGCTTGATGGGCAGTGCCGGGGTGACCTCGGACATTGCCAAGAACCTCGGCATCCAGGATTTCGAACTCGATACCCAAGGCAGCGGCACCAACACCGCCGTGGTCGCCAGCGGCAAGATCTCGGAGAAACTCAGCCTGCGTTATGGGGTTGGGGTGTTCGAGCCGGCCAGCACCATTGCTTTGCGCTACCTGTTGAGCAAGAAGGTGTATCTGGAGGTGGCCAGCGGTGTGGCCAGTTCGTTGGATATTTTCTATAAGCGGGATTTCTAGATCCGCCCTCGATGAAAAAGTGCGAGCGGGCTTGCTCGCTCGCACATACCAAGCAAGCTAATCATTTCATTTGACATTCGCTGCCTAAGCAGTAATATCTCGTCACACATTCGCTGCCTAGGCAGTAATAAGGTGACTTCCGATGAAACACTTCACCCCGGACAACTTCCACAACTGCCACCTCGGGCTGTTGCTGGGGCGTGCCGCCATCCTTAAAGACAAGATCATCGACACCCATATGGAGCCGCACGGCATCACCGCCGCGCAGTTCAAGGTGTTGATCATCATGGCGCAGTTCGGTGTCGACACCCCGGCGGAACTGTGCCGCCACCTGTCCCTGGACAGCGGTTCGATGACCCGCATGCTCGATCGCCTGGAGCAAAAAGGCCTGCTTGGTCGCAAGCGTTCGGCGCTGGACCGCCGCCAAGTGCAGTTGGTGCTGACGGATGACGGCCAGCGCCTGGCGGACAGGCTGCCGTACATCGGCGCCGAGGCATTGAACCAGTTGGCCGGTGCACTGGAGCCAGGTGAATTGCAAACCCTGGAAAAGATCCTCAAGAAAATGCTCATAGCTGCCGGTGATCCCATCACCCTTCAGCGGGTAGGTAAAGCATGAACACACGTGCCCTTTGCCTGGTGCTGGCGGCCATGAGCATGGCCGGTTGCGCCAACTTCAGCGGCCTCGACACCCAGGGCCAACGCCTCGACGCTAACACCCTGCAGACCGGTCAGTCGTTGACCGGCGTGACCCTGTCGAGCGCCGCCTGGCCCCGCGCCGACTGGTGGAAAAGCCTCGGCGACCCGCAACTCGACGGCTTGATCCAGGAAGCCCTGCAAAACAGCCCCGACATGCAAGTGGCCAGCGCCCGTGCCCACCAGGCCGAAGCCGCCGCCTATGCGGCGAACGCCGCACGCATGCCGACCCTGGACGCCAGCGCCGGTGTCAGCCGTTCGCGCCTGGCGAAAGACAAGGACCCGCTGGGGCAGGGCGATGCCTACTCGACGGTGCGAAATATCGGCGCCAGCTTCAACTACAACTTCGACCTCTGGGGCGGCCAGCGTGCTGCCTGGGAAGCCGCGTTGGGCCAGGCCCGGGCCGCCGAAGTCGACCAGCAGGCCGCGCGCCTGACCCTGGCGGCCGATGTGGCCAAGGCTTACAGCGACCTGGGCCAGGCGCATATCGTGCGCGACCTGGCCAATGACGATCTCAAGCGCACCCGGCAAATGCTCAACCTGAGCCAGCGCCGCCTGAACTCGGGCATCGACAGTCAGTACCAGTTCCAACAGACCGAAAGCCTGGAAGCCAGCTCCCAGTCGCAACTGATCGATGCGGAAAAACAACTGCAGAGCGCAAAAATCGCCTTGGCGGTGTTGCTCGGCAAAGGCCCGGACCGCGGCAACGAACTGGCGCGCCCGGCGGTACTCAAGCCCAGCGCCGTCGCCGTACCCTCGGTGCTGCCCGCCGAATTGCTGGGCCGTCGCCCGGACCTGATCGCCGCACGTTGGCGTGTGGAAGCGGCGAGCAAGAACATTGCCGCCGGCAAGGCCAACTTCTACCCCAACCTCAACCTGAGCGCGAGCGCCGGGGCCGAGTCGTTGCTGGGCGATGCGATGTTCGGTTCGGCCAGCCGCTTCTTCAACATTGCGCCGACGATCTCGCTGCCGATCTTCGACGGCGGTCGCCTGCGCGCCGACCTCGATGCGCGTGATGCCGACTATGACCTGGCCGTGGCCCAGTACAACAAAACCCTGGTGCAAGCCCTGGGCGATATTGGCAACAGCCTTTCACAACTGCGCGAAACCGGTCGGCAGATCCAGGCCCAGCAACACGCCGCGGACATTGCCCAGCAGTCCTACGACACCGCGATGCAGCGTTACAGCTCGGGGATCGGCAACTACCTGGACGTGCTCAGCATCGAGCAGCAATTGCTGCAAGCCCAGCGCCAGCTAGCGACCCTGAATGCCGCGCAAATCGACCTGTCGATCCAACTGATGCAAGCCCTGGGTGGCGGCTACGACGCCGCAAATGTGGCATCGACCACCCCAGCTACACGCACGGAATAATTTGAGGTGACTGACATGGCTACTGTCGAAAGCAACACCGCAACGGGAAAGCCCGATAACAACCCACGCAAACGCAAAGTGATGCTGATCGGCCTGACGCTGATCGTCATCCTCAGCGTCGTCGGGGTTTGGGGTTGGTATGAACTCTACGGCCGCTTCAATGAAAGCACCGACGACGCCTACGTCAACGGCAACGTGGTGGAAATCACCCCGCTGGTCACCGGCACCGTGGTCAGCATCGGCGCCGACGATGGCGACCTGGTCCACGAAGGCCAGGTGCTGATCAACTTCGACCCCAACGACGCAGCCGTCGGCCTGCAAAGTGCCGAGGCCAACCTGGCCCGCACCGTGCGCCAGGTGCGGGGTTTGTACAGCAACGTCGATGGCATGAAAGCCCAGGTCAATGCGCAGAAGGCGGATGTGCAAACCGCCCAGGACAACTTCAATCGGCGTAAAACCCTGGCCCAGGGTGGGGCGATTTCCCAGGAGGAACTGTCCCACGCCCGCGACAGCCTGACCGCGGCCAAGAACGCCCTGACCAACCTTGAACAACAGCTCAAAAGCAGCAACGCGCTGGTGGATGACACGGTGATTTCGTCCCATCCGGACGTGCAAGCCGCCGCCGCGCAACTGCGCCAGGCCTACCTGGCCAATGCGCGTAGCACCTTGATTGCCCCCGTCACCGGCTATGTAGCCAAGCGCACCGTGCAACTGGGCCAGCGCGTGCAGCCGGGCACGGCGTTGATGGCGGTGATCCCGCTGAACCAGCTGTGGATCGACGCCAACTTCAAGGAAACCCAACTGCGCAATATGCGTATCGGCCAACCGGTGGACATCGAAGCGGACATTTACGGCAGTGATGTGAAGTTCAGCGGCACCATCGACAGCCTCGGCGCCGGCACCGGTAGTGCGTTTGCCTTGTTGCCTGCGCAGAACGCCACGGGTAACTGGATCAAGATCGTGCAACGGGTGCCGGTGCGCATCCATATCAATGCCGAAGAACTGGCCAAGCACCCGCTGCGCGTGGGCTTGAGCACCCTGGTCAACGTCGACCTGCACGACCAGAGCGGCCCGGTGCTGGCGCAACAGGCGCCACAAAAGGCCTCGTTCACCACCAACGTGTATGACCGCCAATTGGCCGAGGCTGACGCCATGATCACTCAGTTGATTCATGACAACAGCCTCGCCGCGCCCAAGGCTGTGCAACGCTGATGAGCCATAACGCGTCCTTCTCGCCGCCCAGCTTGTTGATGGCCACCATTGGCCTGTCGCTGGCGACTTTCATGCAGGTGCTCGATACCACGATCGCCAACGTGGCGTTGCCGACCATCTCCGGCAACCTCGGCGTGAGTTCGGAGCAGGGCACCTGGGTGATCACCTCGTTCGCGGTGAGCAACGCCATTGCCTTGCCGTTGACCGGCTGGTTGAGCCGACGCTTTGGCGAGGTGAAGCTGTTTCTCTGGGCCACCATTCTGTTCGTGCTGGCCTCGTTTCTTTGCGGTATTTCCACTTCAATGCCCGAGCTGATTGGCTTTCGGGTGCTGCAAGGCTTGGTGGCCGGGCCGTTGTACCCGATGACCCAGACGTTGCTGATCGCGGTCTACCCACCGGCGAGGCGCGGCATGGCCCTGGCGTTATTGGCGATGGTCACGGTGGTGGCGCCGATTGCCGGTCCCATCCTCGGCGGCTGGATCACCGACAGCTACAGTTGGCCGTGGATCTTCTTCATCAACGTGCCCATCGGCGTCTTTGCGGTGATGGTGGTGCGTTCGCAGTTGAAGAAACGCCCGGTGGTCACCAGCTACCAGCCGATGGACTATGTGGGGCTGTTGAGCTTGATCGTCGGGGTCGGCGCGTTGCAGATCATCCTCGACAAGGGCAACGACCTGGACTGGTTCGAGTCCAACTTCATCATTGTGGGGGCGGCGATTTCGGTGATTGCCCTGGCGGTGTTCATCATCTGGGAAATGACCGACAAACACCCGGTGGTCAACCTGCGGCTGTTCGCCTACCGCAACTTCCGCATCGGCACCATCGTGCTGGTCCTCGGCTACGCGGGCTTCTTCGGCATCAACCTGATCCTGCCGCAGTGGCTGCAAACCCAGATGGGCTACACCGCAACCTGGGCCGGCCTGGCGGTAGCACCGATCGGTATTCTGCCGGTGCTGATGTCGCCGTTTGTCGGCAAGTATGCGCACAGGTTTGACCTGCGCCTGCTGGCAGGCCTGGCGTTCCTGGCGATTGGCTTGAGCTGCTTCATGCGCGCCAGCTTCACCAATGAGGTGGACTTCCAGCATATCGCCCTGGTGCAGCTGTTCATGGGCATCGGCGTGGCGCTGTTCTTCATGCCGACCTTGAGCATCCTGATGTCCGACCTGCCGCCGCACCAAATCGCCGACGGTGCAGGTCTTGCGACCTTCCTGCGGACCCTGGGCGGTAGCTTCGCGGCCTCGCTGACCACCTGGATCTGGATTCGCCGCGCCGACCAGCACCATGCGTACATGAGCGAGAACATGACCACCTATGACGCGGCCACCCGCAATGCACTGGAAGCACTCGGTGGGGCAGGGCACAAGGCTTATGCGCAGTTGGACCAGATCCTCACCAGCCAGGCGTACATGATGTCCACCGTGGATTACTTCACGTTGCTGGGGTGGATGTTCATGGGCTTGATGCTGCTGGTGTGGCTGGCCAAGCCGCCGTTCACCGCGAAGGCAGGGCCGGCTGCATCAGGGCACTGATCAACCAAGGTTGGAATGCAATCAGCCGGTGCTGGAATGCAATCAACCAAGGCTGGAATGCAATCAGCCAGGGTTGGAATGCAATCAACTGTGGGAGGGGGCTTGCCCCCGATAGCGGTGGGGCAGCCTCAAACAGGCTGACTGATACACCGCCATCGGGGGCAAGCCCCCTCCCACAGTTGATCAGGCGCCGGGAAGTGCCAGTTGCGGGTTCACAAGGTCAAACGCCGCCAACTGAAACCCTTGCTCATCCACCTGCAATGCCCAGCCTTGCTTGTCCCAATCCCCCAGCACAATGCGCTTGGCCGCCTGGTCACCAATCTGCAACTTATGAATGGCGGGGCGGTGCGTATGGCCGTGGACCAAGGTGCGCACGCCGAACTGCTGCATCACCCGCGGCACTTCCTCGGGGGTGACATCGACAATGTCGTTGGCCTTCATCCGCGTCTGCGCCCGGCTTTCGCTGCGCAGCTTGCGCGCCAGTGTGTGGCGGGTGCGCAAGGGCAGGTGACGCAGGATAAACAGCACAATCGGGTTACGCAGGGTGCGCCGCAGCTTCATATAGCCGACGTCGCGGGTGCAGAGGCTGTCGCCGTGCATCAACAGCACGGGCTCGCCGGCGAGTTGCACGACGCTCGGGTCCTTGAGCAGCTTGGCGCCCGCAGCTTTGCAGAACGCCTTGCCGATCAGGAAGTCGCGGTTGCCATGCATGATGAAAATCGGTGTGCCACTGTCGCTCAACTCGCGCAGGGCCGCGCAAATCGAGCGCTGGAAAGGGGTGATCCCATCGTCGCCAACCCAGGCTTCAAAGAAGTCCCCGAGGATGTACAACGCCTGGGCGCCACGGGCGCGGCCGTGGAGTAAATCCAGAAACGCCCGGGTAATGTCCGGGCGATCTTCTTCCAGATGCAAGTCTGAAATCAGCAATATCACTCAACGATCTCGGCTTTCTCGATGATCACGTCGTCTGTTGGCACGTCTTGGTGGCCGGCTTTGCTGGTGGTGGCAACGCCTTTGATCTTGTCGACGACGTCAGTGCCTTCGGTGACTTTACCGAACACCGCGTAGCCCCAGCCCTGCACGTTCTTGCCGCTGTGGTTGAGGAAGGCGTTGTCGGCGACGTTGATGAAGAACTGCGCGGAGGCCGAATGCGGCTCCATGGTACGGGCCATGGCGACGGTGTATTTGTCGTTGGAAAGGCCGTTGTCCGCTTCGTTCTGGATGCTTGGGCGCTTGTCTTTCTTTTCTTTCATGCCAGGCTCGAAACCGCCGCCCTGGACCATGAAGTTGCCGATGACACGGTGGAAAACGGTGTTTTCGTAGTGGCCGGCTTTCACGTATTCAATGAAGTTGGCGACGGTGATTGGCGCTTTCTCGGCGTTCAGTTCGATGACGATGTCACCGTGGTTGGTGGTCAGTTTGACTTGAGTCATGTGTACTACTCTTTTCAGGAAATTCGTGGGTTCGGGCGCCTATGCGCCTGACCTGTTTGGCTAAACGGTGGCCAAGACGCGCAGTTTAGCGTGCCCTGCGGGAATTTCGAGGTGGTTTTTTACCGCCCGGGCAATTAAAGCAGCAGTTTTGGGTCGCGCTCTGTCAGGCGGTTGACCGCTTCGGCTATGATAAGCCCTTTGTTTTATCTGGCCTGACCAAGGCCACGTACTCGTCTGTTCAAGGATATTATGAGCAAGCCCACTGTCGACCCTACCTCGAACGCCAAGGCCGGCCCTGCCGCCACGGTCAACTTCCTGCGCCCGATCATCCAGGCGGACCTGGATTCGGGCAAGCACACGCAGATCGTCACCCGCTTCCCGCCAGAGCCCAACGGCTACCTGCACATCGGTCACGCCAAGTCGATCTGTGTGAACTTCGGTCTGGCCCAGGAGTTCGGTGGCGTCACGCACCTGCGTTTCGACGACACCAACCCGGCCAAGGAAGACCAGGAATACATCGACGCCATCGAAAGCGACATCAAGTGGCTGGGCTTCGAATGGTCCGGTGAAGTGCGCTATGCGTCCAAGTATTTCGACCAGTTGTTCGACTGGGCCATCTTACTGATCAAGGCCGGCAAGGCCTACGTCGACGACCTCACCCCTGAACAGGCCAAGGAATACCGTGGCACGCTGACCGAGCCGGGCAAGAACAGCCCGTTCCGCGACCGCTCGGTGGAAGAGAACCTGGACTGGTTCGCCCGCATGCGCGCCGGTGAGTTCGCGGACGGCGCCCGTGTACTGCGTGCCAAGATCGACATGGCCTCGCCGAACATGAACCTGCGCGACCCGATCATGTACCGCATCCGCCATGCCCACCACCACCAGACCGGTGACAAGTGGTGCATCTACCCGAACTACGACTTCACCCACGGTCAGTCGGACGCCATCGAAGGCATCACCCACTCCATCTGCACCCTGGAGTTCGAAAGCCACCGTCCGCTGTACGAATGGTTCCTGGAGCACCTGCCGGTTCCGGCACAGCCGCGCCAGTACGAATTCAGCCGCCTGAACCTGAACTACACCATCACCAGCAAGCGCAAGCTCAAGCAACTGGTGGATGAAAAGCACGTCAACGGCTGGGACGACCCGCGCATGTCGACGCTGTCGGGCTTCCGTCGTCGCGGCTACACGCCCAAATCCATCCGCAACTTCTGCGAAATGGTCGGCACCAACCGTTCCGACGGCGTGGTCGACTTCGGTATGCTCGAATTCAGCATCCGTGACGACCTCGACCACAGCGCCCCGCGTGCCATGTGTGTGCTGCGCCCGCTGAAAGTCGTGATCACCAACTACCCGGAAGGCCAGGTCGAGAACCTCGAACTGCCACGCCACCCGAAAGAAGACATGGGCGTGCGCGCACTGCCGTTTGCCCGTGAAATCTACATCGACCGTGACGACTTCATGGAAGAGCCGCCAAAAGGCTACAAGCGCCTGGAACCCGCCGGCGAAGTGCGCCTGCGCGGCAGCTACGTGATCCGCGCCGACGAGGCGATCAAGGACGCCGCGGGTAATATCGTCGAACTGCGTTGCTCGTATGACCCAGAGACCCTGGGCAAGAACCCTGAAGGCCGCAAGGTCAAAGGCGTGATCCACTGGGTGCCGGCCGCCGCCAGCGTCGAGTGCGAAGTGCGTCTGTACGATCGTCTGTTCCGTTCGCCGAACCCTGAGAAAGCCGAAGACAGCGCGAGCTTCCTCGACAACATCAACCCGAACTCCCTGCAAGTACTCACGGGTTGTCGTGCCGAGCCATCCCTTGGCAATGCACAGCCGGAAGACCGTTTCCAGTTCGAGCGCGAAGGCTACTTCTGCGCGGATATCAAGGACTCGAAACCTGGTCATCCGGTATTCAACCGTACCGTGACCTTGCGTGATTCGTGGGGCCAGTGATTTAAGGGATTTGTCGTGCTAACGATCTACAACACGCTCAGCAAGAGCAAAGAAGTCTTCAAGCCGCTGGATGGCAACAAGGTGCGCATGTACGTATGCGGCATGACCGTATACGACTACTGCCACATCGGCCACGGCCGCAGCATGGTCGCCTTTGACCTGGTGACCCGCTGGTTGCGTTTCAGCGGCTACGACTTGACCTATGTGCGCAACATCACCGACATCGACGACAAGATCATCAACCGCGCCAAGGAAAACGGCGAGTCGTTCGACGCCCTGACCGCGCGCATGATCGCCGCGATGCACGAGGACGAGGCGCGCCTCAACATCCTCAAGCCGGACATGGAACCGCGCGCCACGGACCATATCCCGGGCATGCACGCGATGATCCAGACCTTGATCGACAAGGGCTACGCTTACGCCCCAGGCAATGGCGACGTGTACTACCGCGTCGCCAAGTTCATGGGCTACGGCAAGCTGTCGCGCAAGAAAATCGAAGACCTGCGCATCGGCGCGCGCATCGAAGTCGACGAAGCCAAGCAAGACCCGCTCGACTTCGTGCTGTGGAAAGGCACCAAGCCCGGCGAGCCAAGCTGGGAATCACCTTGGGGCGCCGGGCGTCCGGGCTGGCACATCGAGTGCTCGGTGATGTCCACCTGCTGCCTGGGCGAGACCTTCGACATTCATGGTGGCGGCAGCGACCTCGAGTTCCCGCACCACGAAAACGAAATCGCCCAAAGCGAAGCCGCCACCGGCAAGACCTACGCCAACGCCTGGATGCACTGCGGCATGATCCGCATCAATGGCGAGAAGATGTCCAAGTCCTTGAACAACTTCTTCACCATCCGCGACGTGCTGGAAAAGTACCATCCGGAAGTGGTGCGTTACCTGTTGGTGTCGAGCCACTATCGCAGCGCGATCAACTACTCGGAAGACAACCTCAAGGACGCCAAAGGCGCTCTGGAGCGTTTCTACCACGCGTTGAAAGGCCTGCCCTGCGTGGCCCCGGCCGGCGGCGAAGCGTTCGTGGCCCGGTTCACCGAAGTGATGAACGACGACTTCGGCACCCCGGAAGCCTGCGCGGTGCTGTTCGAGATGGTGCGCGAGATCAACCGCCTGCGTGAGAGCGATCTCGACGCAGCGGCCGGTCTGGCTGCACGCCTGAAAGAACTGGCCAGCGTGCTGGGCGTGTTGCAGATGGAAGCCGATGACTTCCTGCGAGCCGGCGCTGAAGGGCGTGTGGATGCGGCTGAAGTAGACGCGCTGATCCAGGCGCGTTTGGCGGCTCGGGCCAACAAGGACTGGGCGGAGTCCGACCGCATCCGTGACCAACTGACCGCGATGGGTGTGGTGTTGGAAGACGGCAAGGGTGGGACGACGTGGCGGTTGGCTGATCAGGCTTGATCTGTAAGCGCTGAATGAAAAACGCCCCGACTGGTTCGGGGCGTTTTTTTAATGGGGCTAAGCGTCTGAAACCGTGACAGAGCTCCAATCAAATGTAGGTGCTGGCCTGCGTCACGTACTTGGACCAATCCACAATGTCCGTGCGACCTCAAATAATTTGGCGCCACGTTCAGTGATAGTTGTTTCGTTCCACTGAGTTATTTGCATCAACTCACGATTTAGATGAAGATTTGAGTGTTCAAACAATGCCTGTCGCTTCTGAGAATATGCATGATTTTGCAGTGAACGGTTAACTCCATAGTGTACGAGAGTGAGATTGCCCATGCGAGGTACGGAGTACTCACGATTAAGAATGGCTTGTGAGCGATTGTCTAAGTGGCCTGATACATATTCAAGTTTGTACGCTTCAGTTGCTTCAGCAGCGGTTGAAAGTGTACCGTCGGAGAGTGACCAGTGCGCATACCAAGACTGAGGAAGGATGTGGTCGATGTCTAAGGTATCCAACGCCAATGGCACGCGCTCTTCACTTCGCTCTGTACGGAGTGCCGTTTCTAGACGGTGGAAGGTGGTCCGTAGCTTTATCGCATCGAGGCGACCTGGATAAATATCACCTTCCAGCCAATGGTGTAGAAACTCTTCGTCAGTTGGCCAGCGCGAAGCGTCCCCAAGCGGTTCAGCCAAGTTTTTTCGAAACGCAGTGGCGCTTAGCTCTCCAGCTTGAAGTTTTTTCAGTTGTTGTGAAAAAACTTTGTTGTAGCTTTTTCTGGTGAGTCCGCATACCGCCCGGCGCACTAGATATGATTCTATGCAGTCAAAAATGTTGTGCTGGTCTTCAAACGAAAGATACGATGAAGCAACCTTGAGCGCCAAGGCGTGCGTAGGAGACGCATCCCACGCGGCAACGCGTCGACCGAATATGCCAATGGGTGTCTCTCCAGTGCCTTTTACCAAATTACGATAGTGTTCGGCGTGGCTGTTGAGCAACTCAAGTTGGGCGTCTGCGCTGTATAGTTTCGGTGTGTCATCCACAAAACGGCGATAGCCAGCGTATAATCGTCCGATATCAATTTCTTCAGCAGTTTCTGCTTGCAGTACGGTTTGTACGAACCACTCCAGTCGGGGCCGGTTGAGTCGGCCACGTGACTGTGGCTCTGACCATAATTCATCTTCAAATCTGGACCAGAGATTTTTGTAAAGATCATCAGCATTCAATCCAGCACGCATAAAAATGAAGTTGCGAATTAAATCGGTCGCATGGAGTTGTGCACCATGACCATTGAGTGTTTCAAATATGACTTGGGCGTCGTCGTCTTCACCCAGTGAAATGCATACTATTGAAAGGTCTGTAAGGACAGCTGTCGCTAAAGCCACTGCGACGGAGAGGTAAGACTCTTCCGTCTGACTCTCTCCCCATTCGATCATCGCATTACGGAAAAATACAATCGCTTCTAGTGCTGGAGGATGGTTAATGCCTATTTTTCGAATACTGCCGCTTTGCGTAAAGCTCGAAGGAAATCTTTCACGCAGGTCGTCGATCGATATAGCCGTCATCGCTTGGGTATATTGATGACGGTCTCGAAATGTGGGCCAGAGCTTGAAAAGCTCTACCTCTTTTTCTTCCATGGTCTCTTGGTTGCTGTTGCGTAGACAGGTTTCGATGACGGGCAGGAAATTTGGCTGTTCCCATTCGCGCAAAGCGTGCGTCAATGCAGTCAGTACATATTGCATCGTTGTCAAACGTTGTTGTCCATCAATGATGTGGTGTCGCTCGACTCCTAACAGGCCTGTCTTCTTTTGGGGTTCCAGCACGACGGCCCCCATAAAATGAGGCACTGCCTTATCGCCTGTAAGACGAGATTCTGCTTTGTCGCGTATGTCTTCCCAAAGGCGCTCCCATTGGTCTTCTCGACTCCATACGTAGGGCCGTTGGTAGAACGGAACTCGATACTGACGCCTGTCTTGAAACATCTGCTGGATGTTGAAGGTGCGTGAATCCATTTGCCCTGTTTCCTTTTGGCTTTTTAAGACGCGTTAGTGAGTTTTTCCTTGGGCTATCCAAGCGATCCAGTTGGAATGTTGGTACAGAAATTAACCGCTTCAATCCGCAAAATATCAAAACCCTAGATCAGGTTCACGTCGGCAGCGATCAAGTAGCAGGAGCGTATCTATTTACTCCCCTCATAGATACGCCAGTTGTAAGGCCGCTCTGGTCCTAACGCTGAGCTGGGAGTGGATACTGATCCAATGCTCTATCCACTAATAATTCAATTCCCTCCAGCATCCGGCAAATTCCTAGCGCCACGCTACGCGAAGCGCCATCAATTTCGAACGCCAAATGGCTCGCCAGTGCCTGAGCTGACGCAAGATCCTCCGACGCATTGACCAGCAGTGTCTCGGCATCCACGTTATCGCGCACGGCAAAGAGGCCATGGTTTGGTGCAGGCTGTTCGGTGTTCTTGGGTGAGTTCAAATAATGGTTAATCGCTCGATGAGCAGCAGCTTGAAACGCGCTTGAATTCGACGGCGGATTCGGACTGTCTTTAATCATGATTTAGCTCCTAGAGTATTGGAGCCACCACCCATCGCTGCGAAACGATACCCGGGTGGCAGCTGTACGCAGGTTCGCAGACCGGGACTCTAGGCACCCGGCATACCCGAAGGTATCCCGCGCACAGCCGCCATAACATCAGGCATTAAAAAACGCCCGCTATCTGAGGTGGACGCTGTGCGTCTAGAGTTTAACCGGGCTGCGAAACCCGGTCGCTGAATTTGCAGCGACCGCCGAAGATTAGTGATGCATCGTCCGAGGGGCAACCCTAAAAAGATGTCGGAAAGTTCTCGTTTCTACGGTTTTTTTGACGCCGGCCGACGCTTACTTTTAGATAGTCGCCACAACCCAACCCATGATGAAACTGACGGTGATTCAAATGGATTGTATTTTCTGCAGCATTGTCCGAAAAACCTCCCCGGCCCATATTCTGTGGGAAGACGAACACCATATGGCCTTCCTGTCTATTTTCCCCAACACCCCAGGCTTCAGCGTGGTGATCCCCAAGCAACATTACGGCAGTTATGCGTTTGCGCAGTCGGATGAAGTGCTGTCAGGTCTGGTGGTGGCGGCGAAGAAAACTGCGCAGCAGATCGACCGGGCGTTTCCCGATGTGGCGCGCACGGGGATGATCCTGGAAGGCTACGGGGTGGATCACCTGCATGCGAAGCTGTTTCCCATGCATGGGACGGGGCAGGACAGCACGTTCAAGCCGTTGAGCTCGAAGGTGGATAAGTTCTTTGAGGCCTATGAAGGGTATATCTCGTCGCACGATTCGGGTCGGGCGGATGATGCCGAATTGGCGGAGTTGGCGGCACGAATCCGATCCTTCGCCTAGCCTCAATCCAACTGTGGGAGGGGGCTTGCCCCCGATAGCGGTGTGTCAGCGACAGCTGCATTCACTGACACCCTGCTATCGGGGGCAAGCCCCCTCCCACATTTTTTTGACCGTGTCGCTTCAGAACTCAGCGACGGCTGCTGACCTCGGCCGGCACGTCATCCCCGGCCATGCGCTTGCGGAACAACGCCGTGCGCGCCAGCAGCAGCGTCGTCACCGGCACCGTGATCGACAACAAGATCGGGATCAACCATCCGTGCAACACCGGCGCGGACTTGAGCATCGAAAAATAGATGATCGACGCCAACGCCACGCTCCACGCGCCCAACGTCGAGGCCAGTGCCGGCGGGTGCATGCGCTGGAAGAAATCCTTCATGCGCAGCAACCCGATTGCGCCAATCAGCGCAAACACGCTGCTCAGCACCAGCAACACGGCCACGCACACTTCAATCCATAACGGCATCATTCGATCACCTCGCCACGCAGCAGGAATTTGGCCAGGGCAAATGACCCGACAAAGCCAAACAGCGCGATCAACAGCGCCGCTTCGAAGTAGGTATCACTGGCATACCGAATGCCCAGCACCAGCATCATCAGCATCGCCAGGATGTACAGATAGTCCAGCGCCAGGACCCGGTCCTGGGCCGATGGGCCTTTGAACAGGCGGATCAGGGTCAGCGCCATGGCCAGCGAGAACAGGAACAGGCTGAACAGGATCGCATTGGAGAGCAGGGCGCTCATTCGAAGATCTCCATCAAGGGCCGTTCGTAGTCGTGTTTGAAGTGCTGGATAAACTGCGCTTCATCGTCCAGATCGAAGACGTGCAACAACAGGATGCTGCGGTCCAGGGCGAGTTCCGACCAGACGGTGCCGGGGGTCACGCTGGTGATCATCGACAACACGGCCAGGCCGTTGGCGTCGCGCAGGTCCAGGGGGATTTTGATAAAGCGCGAACGCGGTGGCCGCGAGCCGCACACCAGCACGCCCCAGGCGACTTGCAGGTTGGAGACGATCACATCACGCCCCACCCGAAAGAACAGGCGGATGATCACTCCGGGACGATGGATACGAATCGACAACGGGCGCAGCGGCGCCATCAGCAGCGGCGCGAGAAAACCCAACAGCGCGCCCAGCAGCAGGTTGCCAGGGCTCACGGACAGGTTCAGCACCAGCCACAACACCCACAACGCCAGCGATAACCACGGGGCCGGGAACAGGCGCTTCATGGCTGCACCTCCAGCGCGGCGGTCCTGGCTTCAGGGCTGGGCACCGGGCGTGTGGCCATGACCGCCATCACATACTGTTCCGGGTTGTTCAGGCTCTTGGCGGTGTCGAGGGTGTAGCGCATCAGCGGCTCGGCCTTGAAGGTCAGCAGGATGCTCAGGCCGAGCAGGAAGAAGATCGGCACGCACTCGTAACGGCGCAGCAGCGGTGAAGGGCGCTCTTCCGGGGTCCAGAAGCGTTGGATGCCCAGGCGGGCGAAGGCGATCAGCGAGGCCAGGCCGGACAGGATCAGCAGCGCCACCAGGCCCCACGCGGCAGGGCGGACGGGCTCATCCAGCGCATGGCCCAAGCCCAGCGGATTGACCAGCGCGCTCAACAGGCTGAGCTTGCCGATAAACCCCGACAGCGGCGGCATGCCGATGATCAGCAGCGCGCAGGCGACAAAGCTCAAGCCGAGGAAGGCCATGGTCCAGGGAATCACCTGGCCGACCACGGCTTTCTGTTCGTCATCGAGATTGACGCCGGGACGTGGATGCAGGGATTCCATGGCTTTGGGCAGCGCATCAATCTCTTCATCCAGCGGCAGGTCGTTGGCCGAGCGCGAGCGTTCGATCAATTCGGCCAGCAGGAACAGCGCGCTCAAGGCCAGTGTGGAACTGACCAGATAGAACAATGCCCCGGCTGTCAGGTTGGGCTGGGCGAACCCCACCGACGACAGCAGGATGCCGGCCGAGACCAGGATGCTCAAGCTGGCCATGCGCTCCAGGCGCTGCGCCGCCAGCATCGCCAGCGCCGCACAGAGGATGGTCGCCATGCCGCCGTACACCAGCCAGTCGCCGCCGAACAGCGCCGACGCCCCGGCCTGGCCGGAGAACAGCAGGGTCCACAGGCGCAGCACGGTGTACACGCCGACCTTGGTCATGATCGCGAACATCGCCGCCACCGGCGCGCTGGCCGATGAGTACGCCGGCGCCAGCCAGAAATTCAGCGGCCACATACCGGCCTTGGCCAGGAATGCGGTGGCGAGGATCGCCGCCCCCGCGTGCAACAGGCCGCGATCGGCCTCCGGCACCAGCGGGATTTTCAGCGCGAGGTCCGCGAAGTTCAGTGTGCCGGTGACGCCATAGATCAGCGCCGCGCCGATCAGGAACAGCGACGACGCCAGCAGGTTGATCGCGATGTAATGCAGCCCCGACGACACCCGCGCCCGCCCGGAACCGTGCAGCATCAAGCCATAGGAGGCCGCCAGCAACACCTCGAAGAACACGAACAGGTTGAACAGGTCGGCGGTGAGAAAGGCGCCGTAGAGGCCCATCATCTGGATCTGGAACAACGCATGGAAACTGGTGCCCGCGCGGTCCCAGCGGGCCATGGCGAACAGCAGCGCACTCACGCCGATGATCCCGGTGAGTACCAGCATCAGCGCCGACAGTTGGTCCACCACCAGCACGATGCCGAACGGCACTTGCCAGTTGCCGGGCAGGTACACGCCGATCGAGCCGGGGCCACCTTGTTGCGTCCAGTACAGCAGCAAGATCGCGATAGCGAGGCCGAGCATGCTCGAGAACAGGTTGATACGCGCCTTGAGCGGGCGGTGCTTCTCGCCGAGCATCAGCATCAGGGCGGCGGTCAGCAGCGGCAGCAGGATCGGCGCGACGATCAGTTGATTGACCCACGTCATTCCTTGGGCTCCCGGCCGTCCACATGGTCGGTGCCGGTCAGGCCCCGCGACGCCAGCAGTACCACGAGGAACAGCGCGGTCATGGCGAAGCTGATCACGATCGCCGTCAGCACCAACGCCTGGGGCAGGGGATCGGTGTAGTGCAACAGGTCTTGCGGCACGCCGTCCTTGATGATCGGCTCCTTGCCGATAAACAGGCTACCCATGCTGAAAATGAACAGGTTGACCCCGTATGACAACAGGCACAGGCCCATCACCACCTGGAACGTCCGTGGTCGCAGGATCAACCAGACCCCGGAGGCCGCCAGGACCCCAATGGCAATTGCGATGACTTCTTCCATCAGGCGGCTCCTTCCGGTGTAGCAACGGTTTTCGGCTGGTTGCTCGGTTTATGGGCTCGCACCGATTGGTGACCGAGAGCGGTGAGCATCAGCAGCGTCGAGCCGACGACCATGGCGTACACGCCGACGTCGAAGAACAGCGCGCTGGCGATATGGATGTCGCCCAGCACCGGCAAGCTGAAATGCCAGGTATGGGTGGTGAGGAACGGGTAGCCGGCGAACAAGGCACCGAGCCCGGTCAGGGTCGCCGAGAACAGGCCGAAGCCCATCCAGCGCATCGGCCGCAAACTCATCTGCGCCTCGACCCACTGGGTGCCGGCGACCATGTATTGCAGGATAAACGCCACCGACATCACCAGGCCGGCGACGAAACCACCGCCCGGCTGGTTATGGCCACGCATGAACAGATAGAACGACACCACCAGCGCAATCGGCAGCAGCAGGCGCACCAGCACCGCCGGCACCATCATGTAGCCCAGGGCGGTGTCGCTGGCCTGGCGTGGGTTGATCAGGTCGGTGGCCACGTCCGGCGCGAGTTGGCGCTGTTGCGCGGGCAATTGCATGCTTTCCTTGGAGGGGCGGAAGCGCCGCAGCAGGGCGTACACGGTCAGCGCCACGGCGCCGAGTACGGTGATTTCGCCCAGGGTGTCGAAGCCACGGAAGTCCACCAGCATCACGTTTACCACATTGCTGCCGCCGCCTTCGGGGAGGGCGCGGCTCAGGTAGAATGAGGAAATATCGTTGGGCGTCTGGCGGGTCAGCATGGCATAGGACAGCAGCGCCATGCCGCCACCGACCACGGTGGACAGCAGGAAGTCGCGCAAGCGGCGAATGCGTGCCTTGCGCAACGTATTGGGCAGTGGCGAGACTTCTTCGATCCGCCGTGGCAGCCAGCGCAGGCCCAGCAGGATCAGCACGGTGGTCACCACTTCGACGACCAACTGCGTCAGCGCCAGGTCCGGCGCCGAGAACCACACGAAGGTGATGCAGGTCATCATGCCGCACACGCTGACCATGGTCAGGGCCGCCAGCCGGTGGTACTTGGCTTGCCAGGCGGCACCGAGGGCGCAGGCAATCGCCAGCAGCCACAGGGTGACGAATACGATGGAACCCGGGATCTTCGGCCGGTCGCCCCAACTGAGGCCGCTGTTGAGCATCGGGATCATGCCGCCGATCACGGCGACCAGCACCAGCAGGAACAGCTGCGTCTGCAGGCGCTTGGTGCTGATGCGTTTCTCGATCCTGCGCACGCCGCGCATCATCACCACCAGGCAGCGTTCGAAGCCGCGCTTGCCATTGAAGTAGCTGATGATCGGCGGGTACTTGAAGCGCCCACGCTTGAGTTGCTTGCGCAGCAGCAGGTAAAGCACCACGCCACCGGACATCGCCACCAGGCTCATGATCATCGGTGCGTTCCAGCCGTGCCAGATGGCCAGGCTGTATTCCGGCAGCACCCCGCCGACCACCGGCAGTGCGGCGGCGGCGAGGATCGAGCCGACCACCTGGGCCGGGAAGATCCCCACCAGCAGGCAGGTGAACACCAGCAGTTCCACCGGCGCGCGCATCCAGCGTGGAGGCTCGTGCGGGGTGTGGGGCAGGTCGGTTGCGGGCGGGCCGAAGAACACATCCACCGTAAAGCGCAGCGCGTAGGCCACGCTGAACGTGCCGGCGATGGTCGCGATCACCGGCAGGGCGATTTCCACCCAGGCGGTCGCTGAGATAAACACGGTTTCAGCGAAGAACATCTCTTTGGACAGAAAGCCATTGAGCAACGGCACGCCGGCCATGGACGCACTGGCCACCATCGCCAGGGTCGCGGTAAACGGGATCAAGCGCACCAGGCCGCTGAGCTTGCGGATATCGCGGGTGCCGCTTTCGTGGTCGATGATGCCGGCCGCCATGAACAGCGAGGCCTTGAAGGTGGCATGGTTGAGGATATGGAACACCGCAGCGACGGCGGCCAGCGGGCTGTTGAGGCCGAGCAGCAGGGTGATCAGCCCCAGATGGCTGATAGTGGAGTAGGCCAGCAGGCCCTTGAGATCGTTCTGGAACATGGCGCAGTAAGCGCCGAGCAGGAGGGTCACGGCGCCGGCACCGCCGACGATCCAGAACCATTCTTCGCTGCCGGACAGCGACGGCCACAGGCGGGCCAGCAGGAACACGCCGGCCTTCACCATTGTCGCCGAATGCAGATAGGCCGATACCGGCGTCGGTGCCGCCATGGCGTGGGGCAGCCAGAAGTGGAACGGGAACTGCGCGCTTTTGCTCAGCGCGCCGACCAGCACCAGGGCCAGCATGACCGGGTACAGCGAGTGCGCGCGAATCTGATCGCCCGCCGCCAGAACCCGGTCCAGGTCATAGCTGCCGACGATATGCCCGAGCAGCATCACACCGGCCAGCAGGCACAAACCGCCCGCGCCGGTGACCATTAACGCCATGTAGGCGCCGCGTCGCGCATCGGCGCGGTGGTGCCAGTAGCCGATCAGCAGGAACGAGAACAGGCTGGTCAGTTCCCAGAAGAACACGATCTGGATCAGGTTGCCGGAGATCACCAGGCCGAGCATGGCCCCCATGAATGCCAGGAAAAACGCAAAGAAGCGTGGCACCGGATCGTCCGGCGACATGTAGTAACGCGCATACAGCGACACCAGCGTGCCGATGCCGAGTACCAGCATCGAGAACAACCAGGCGAAGCCATCCATGCGCAAGACGAAATTCACGCCGAGGCTGGGCAACCACATGAATTCTTCGCGGATCACCCCGCCGTGGGCGATTTGAGGGTAGAGCAGGGCGACTTGAATGGTACCGGCCAGGGCAATAAGGCCGGCCAGCAGGGATTCGGTGTTACGCGCATTGTGCGGCAGCAAGGCCGCCAGACAGCTGCCGATAAAAGGCAGAAGCAGTAGAACTATCAGGGACATAGGGCTCTAATCTGCGGGAGTTTGGGATGCATCATACGTGCCGCTTTCTTGATCACCAAACGGCAACGTGTGGCAGGATCCTACAAGGTAGGCTGAAAACGCCCATTTGGCATTGTTCCAAATACCCTTTCCCACAAACGACACCGCCCCAGGTGGGCGCCGGATTTACCCGCGATGGCGACTTGACTGCCTCCGCTACCGCTCGGACCTTACCCCTGCTGCTCCTGTTCCTTGGCATTTTGCAATTCGATGGCTTTCTGTCCGCGCGTCTTCAGCTCGCTCACCACCACCGCCGCCACGATCAACGCCGCCCCGACCATCGCAATCGGCGGGAACCGCTCCCCGGCAATCCGCCCAACCACGCCGGCCCACACCGGTTCCCCGGCATAAATCAACGTGGCCCGCGTCGGCGAAACGCTCTGTTGCGCCCAGTTCATCGCCACCTGGATCACTGCGCTGGTCAAGCCCAGGCCCACCGCACTGAACAACAGCAACCAAGAGAACCCCGGCAGCGCCTCGCCCATCGGCACCACCATCAGGAACGACAACAACGACGCGGTGGCCAGTTGCACCACGGTCACCCGACGCACGTCCACTTGCCCGGCAAACGCGCTGATCAGGATGATCTCGGCGGCAATCGCCACCGCGCCGATCAGCGTGGCGATTTCGCCGGGGCTGAAATTCAGCGAGGCGCCGGCAGGGCCGGTCAACAGCATCAAGCCGGCGAACGCCAGCATGATGCCAATGCTCGGCATCAACCCCGGCCGACGGCCCAGCACCAGCCATTGCAACAACGGCACGAAAGGTACGTAGAGCGCGGTAATAAATGCCGACTGGCTGCTCAGAATCGTCTGCAGGCCGATGGTCTGCAACCCGTAGCCGAACATGATCGCAACGCCGATAAATACCCCGGCTTTCAACTCGAACAGGGTCAGGTCGCGCAGGGTGCGCAAAGAGAAAAAACCGACCGCGAGCGTCGCCGCGGCAAACCGCAGGCCCACGAAAAACATCGGCCCGCTGACCGTCATGGCGTGCTGCACCAGCAAAAAGGTGCCGCCCCAGATCATGGTGATGAACACCAGAATGCATTCGGCTTTGCTGAAGCGGTTGAAACGCGAGGGAGCATTCGGGGTGGTCATGGCGGCTCAGTCTTGCAAGGGAAGGGCGCGGAACGCACAATGCGTCGCACGCTGGGCAGTATACTGCGCACACCCACCCATTGAGCAATATAGTGCACAAAGAAAATCCGCAACGGGCCTCGGTCCTGCAGCACGTCAGCCAGAATGTGCGTCGCCTGCGTCATGCCGCCGACTTGAGCCAGACAGCGCTCTCGGAAAAGTCCGGGGTCAGCCGGCGCATGCTGGTGGCCATCGAGGCCGGCGAGAAAAACGTCAGCCTGTCCACCCTCGACCGCGTCGCCGAAGCGCTGGACGTGGCCTTCAGCGACCTGATCCAGGCCCCGGACGCACCGGACCATAGCCGTATCAACGAACTGGCCTGGGCCGGTGACATCCCCGGCAGCAAAGCCGTGCTGCTCGCCAAAGCCACGGCGCGGCGTGAAGTCGAACTGTGGGAAATGCGCCTGGAGCCGGGCGACCGCTACAGCCCCGAGCCGGACCCGGATGGCTGGAGCGTGCAGTTGTTCGTGTTCGAAGGCAGCCTGACTTTGGTGCTGGATGACCAGGAAAAACCGGTCGCCGCCGGTGAGTTCTTCATGTTCGCCAGCCGCCAGGCCCACGCCTATCGCAATGACGGCGACGTGGCGGTGCGCTTTGTACGCAATGTGGTGATCTAACTGTTTACCGGGCAACAGCGGATGGGCACTTTGCTCGATCGCTGGCGGATTCGTTCCTTTAAAATACCGACAACAGCCAGATTTTTTGAGGATTAATTTCAGGCACGACTCCTGCTATCACGCCGGTCTTGGCAAATGTACAGAACGACAGGGCTGTTGAGCGTGCCTGACTCACCGTGTGAGGGGACGGGTGTTTTGAATCATTCGCAAAACTCGACGACTAACTGTCCTCTTGTTCCATGTCGAATTTTCCATTTTCTACCTTTAAGAAGCGTATGCTGCCATCTGCAAGTTCGACGGTGGCCTCAAAGTTGAACTCGCCCAAGAGTTTTCCTGTAAGGTCCGTGAAATCCGGAATGGATTTAAATGTGATCTCACCTTTGTCGGCGCGCCAGGTGGTGCCCTCAAGGACGTTGCTGAAAAATATCCGGACCTGGTTACTGTTTGGGTGGAATTCGTAAGTTCCGGGTGAAAGACCGTTGGCGATATTGATTGATATGTGTCGATTCTTACGGTCAGGTTTTGAAGCAAACTGTTGCGACCAGGCCTGGAGGTAGGCAGGGAAACTGCCGGTCTCTCCCTTTTTATTGAAGCCTGTCGAGGTAGACTGATAAGGTTCATTAATCGACCCGCTAAGGTCACACGCCATTGAACTGCTGGCTCTGGTTTTTCTTTCCTCGATAAACCCTTGGATTTGCATTTTGCCTTGAGTAAGGGAAACCTGGTCTGAAGCGTGCTCTGCATCAAATTCGAATGTTAACTCCACTGTCTGTAGGTTTTTGTTCAACGTGACCGTCACACGCCCACGGTTGGCGGGGTAAGGTTGATAGATTGAGTGCCATACTTTTGCCCAAAACGCATTGGCTGCCCCCGGTTTATTGTGTTCGGAAACGATGTCGTAGGTTTTTCCTTCAACATTTCCATCATCAGGAAAGTGCAGTGAAATTATTTGATATACTTCCTGCTCGCTGTCAGCGCTGCTGGCCGATATGTTCCATCTTTTTGTTTTTTCATCCAGGTAGAATAAGAAGCGTGCGCCCTCGAAACTTTTAAAATCATCGTCGCACTCCACTATTGCACTGGCTGTGTTTGAAGTGGCTTTTGGCTTGGCTTTACTCGAACGGTTCATAAACGGCGCTCCTTTGTTGTGGTGTGGGTTCGGCCTGAGTTTATTAAGCGGGTAATACAATATCTACTGTCAAAGATGACAGGTTTAACGTGATTGTTTTTAATAGCGAAATTGACTATTCGAAACCCGTGTTTGAACGCCGCTCAACCATCACGAAGCGGACGACCTGCAAGTGGACGCCGCCTCGCCGCTGCTGACCTTGAATACCGGTCAGCAATTGCGCGGCGCCCAGGCGGTGTTGGCGAATGTACAGAACGACAGGGCTGTTGAGCGTGCCTGACTCACCGTGTGAGGGGGCGGGTGTTTTGAATCATTCGCAAAACTCGACGACTAACTGTCCTCTTGTTCCATGTCGAATATTCCATTTTCTACCTTTAATAAACGTACGCTGCCATCGGCAAGTTTAGCGGTGGCCTCGAAGTTGAACTCGCCCAAGAGTTTTCCTGTAAGGTCGGTGAAATCCGGAATGGATTCAAGTTTGATCTCACCTTTGTCGGCGAGCCAGGTGATGCTCTCAAGGAGGTTGCTGAAAAATATCCGGACCTGGTTACTGTTTGGGTGGAAGCTGTAAGTTCCGGGTGTAAGATCGTTGGCGATATTGATTGATATTTGATAATTTTTAATGTCGGGTTTCGAAGAAAGCTGTTGCGACCAGGCCTGGAGGTAGTCAGGGAAACCGCCTGTCCCTATCCTTTTTCTGAGGGCTGTCTCGGTAGACTGATAAGGTCCATTAATCGACTGGCTAAGGTCACACTTCATTGAACTGCTGGTTCTGGTTTTTCTTTCCCTGGTAAACCCTTCAAGTTGCATTTTGCCTTGGGTAAGGGAAACGTGGGCTGAAGCGTGCTCTGCATCAAATTCGAATGTTAACTCCACTGTCTGTAGGTTTTTGTTCAACGTGACCGTCACACTCCCACCGGTGGCGGAGTAAGGTTGATAAAATGAGTGCCCTGCTTTTGCCCAAAACGCATAGGCTGCCCCTGGTTTCTCGGGGTCGGAAACGATGTCGTAGGTTTTTCCTTCAACATTTCCATCATCAGGCAACAGCAGTACAATGATTTGATTGTTTCCCTGCTCGTCGTTAGCGCTGCCGGCCGATATGTACCATTTGTTTATTTTTTCATCCAGATAGAAAAAGAAGCGTGCGCCCTCGAAACTTTTATAATCATCGTCGCGTTCCACTATTGCACTGGCTGTGCCTGAAGTGGCTTTTGACTTGGCTTTACTCGAGCTGTTCATGAGCGGCGCTCCTTTGTTGTGGTTCGGGTTCGGGTTCGGCCTGAGTTTATTAAGCGGGCAATACAATATCTACTGTCAAAGATGACAGGTTTAACGTGATTGTTTTTAATCGCGAAAGTGTCTATTTGGAACCCGTGCTTGAACGCCGCTCAACCATCAATTCCGGCCCCGCTCGACAGGATATTCACTGTTGCTCCAGCAACAGCGAAGAAGCACTTTGTGCTGTGCCCGCCTCTCACTATTGATGAACGCTTGGGTTTTACGGCGTTTTATATCGGCACGGTTCCTGCTTAGCCTTTAAATAAATGCTATCGACTTTCCGTTCAACCCCCATTATTCGAGATCATCGCGCCGCTCAACCGCGAGCAGCAGGTGAGCTTCCTGATCGCCGAGCAGAACATCAACGTCGCGCTCAACTATGCGTCCCAGGGCTATGTGCTGGATACTGTTCGCGTGGTCTTGAGCGGCAGTGTCGTTGAACTGTTGGCGCGCGGCGATTTGCATGACATTTATCTGGGTAAACAGTAAAGGCGAACAGGCATGACTGAATCCATCCGCAACGCTGATGTCCTGATCATCGGTGGCGGCCTGAGCGGCACGATGCTGGCCGTGCAACTGCTGCGCCGGCCCGGTTCGCGGCAGATCCTGGTGATCGAACCGCGCGCCGAACTTGGCCGCGGCGAGGCCTACAGCGCGGTCGAGCTGGGCCATACCTTGAACGGCAATGCGGCGCGCATGAGTGTCGACCCGGACAACGCCGACGACTTGACCCAATGGCTTACCGAGTACATCGGCGCCGGTGGCTGGCCGGAGTCGGACCAGCAGCACGTGCCGATCAGTGAGCTGTTCCCGCCACGCGGGATTTTCGGGCTGTACGCGCAGCAGCGCTTGGCTGAGGCCAAGGCGCTGTCGGCCTCTACCGTCGAGCATATCCGCGCCGAAGTGGTCGACCTGCAAGTGGAGCACGCCTCGACGCTGCTGACCCTGGACAACGGCCAGCAACTGCGCGGCGCCCAGGCGGTCTTGGCCACCGGGATGTTTCCGGCGGCGCGCACGCCGCAGACCGAATCCAGCGGCTTGAACGCCGCCGCGGTAGACCCGTGGGACGTGCAGGCCATGACTCAACTCGACCCCGGCTCGACGGTGCTGATCATCGGTTCCGGGCTGACCATGGTCGACGCCGTGGTGTCGCTGGAACAGGCCGGGCACCGGGGGCCGATCGAGGTGTTCTCGCGCCACGGTCTGCTGCCCCATGTGCGTCGACAACCCCCGGCCTGGGACGATTTTCTCGCCGCCGACCACCGCCTGCGCAGCCCTCGGCAGTTGCTGCGTGAGGTGCGTCGGCAATGCCGCATCGCGACGGCGCAGGGCATCGATTGGCAGGCGCCGCTGGACACCGTGCGCGCGCATATCGGCCGGTTGTGGAGCCAGGCCAGTGAACGCGAGAAGCGCCAGTTCGTGCGGCATGTGCGGCCGTGGTGGGAAAGTCATCACCACCGTTCGCCGCCGCTGAGCGCGCAGTTGGTGGCGCGCCTGCATGAAGAGGGGCGCCTGCGCATTCGTGCGGCGTCGTTCAAGGGCTTGGCGCCTGCGGTCAACGGGGTCAGCATCCGCTTGCGTCAGCGTGGCGAGCAAACGATCACCGAGGTCGCGGGCGCGGCGCTGATCAATTCCAGCGGTATCGAATACGACTGGCGCCGCGTGGCCCGGCCGTTGCCCCAGCAGTTGCTCAAGCGCGGGTTGATCCAGCCGGGTCCGTTGGCGCTGGGGATTGCGGCGGATGCGTCGGGTGCGGTGCTGGATGCCCAGGGCCAGGCCAGCCGGCGCCTGTTCGCCATGGGCCCGCCGTTGCGCGGGATGTGGTGGGAGAGCACGGCGGTGACCGATGTGGCGCTTCAGGCCAAGGCGCTGGCGTTGAAACTGACAAACATCTGAATGTGGGAGGGGGCTTGCCCCCGATGGCAGTGGATCAGTTACAAACAAGCTGACTGACCCACCGCCATCGGGGGCAAGCCCCCTCCCACCTTTTTGACCGCGCTCGGCTTCCAGTACCAGGTCAGTTATAGGGCCGCCTCGCCAATATCAAAAGCCAAATGAGATCTATCTGATCCATGGAGATCCAAATGTGGGAGGGGGCTTGCCCCCCGATGGCAGTGGATCAGTTATAAACAAGCTGACTGACCCACCGCTATCGGGGCAAGCCCCCTCCCACAGGGGATCTCCCTCTACCTTGGGGTCTTCACAAAGCCGGGTTTTAGCCCGAATACCTCGACGCCCTGCGGTGTCGATTGCCCGGTGGTCACGGTCACGCGTTCCACCGGCTTGTCCATCGCCGGCCGATATTCGACCGTCCTGTCCGGCTGGATCGCCTGGCTCGGAATCACGATCGCCTGTGCATTGTTGTAAGTGACGATGGTCAGTCGCGCGCTCATCCCCAGCCGCACCCGTTGCAATTGCTGTGGGGTCAGCTTGGGGATCGACAGGGTCACCGGAAACTGCGCGCTGCCCTGGGTATCGCCGGCAATCGCCAAGCCGCTGACCACACTCACCGAGCCGCTCAGCCGTTCGCCGTCGAAGCCATCGCCCATCACTTCCACCGCCTGGCCCTGGTGCAGTTGGTTGATGTCCAGCTCGGAGACCTTGGCGACGATTTTCAGCCGTTCGATATTGGCCAGGCCGAACAGCACCTGGCCCTGGCCGACCTTGCTGCCGGCCTGCACCGGGGCGTTGGTGTTGCCAGCGCCTTGTGCCGCGTTGCCGCTTCCGGGTACGGGCACCACGATGCCGGAGAAGGGCGCCTTGACCTCCTTGCCTTCGAGCTGCTGGTACAGGGCGTCGTACTTCACCGTGGCATTGGTCAGCTCCATCTCCGCGATCTGTCGGTATTCGCCTTTGCCTTGCTCCAATGCCTGTTGCAGTTCATCGCGCGCAGCGATCAGGTCCAGCTGTTGCTGCTGGGTCTGCTGCTTGAGGTCGTCCAGTTCGTTGCGCGGGATGATGCCGCGCTGAAACAGGTTTTCGCTTTCGGTGAGTTTGTGCTGGGTGTTGCCGGCGCTCATTTGCGCGGTGCGCAGGCTGCGGCGCGCGCGGCTGACGGTGGGGCTGTTGTCCCAGTTCTGCATGTCCTGCACGGTGCGCCGGGCCTTGAGTTGGGCGGAGAGTGCATCGCGCAGTTGCACTTCGAGCAGGGCCGGGTCCATGCGCAGCAGCACTTGCCCGGCGTCGACGCGCTGGCCTTGCTCCACCAGGTTGGCCTGCACATTGCCGTCGAACGGCGCGGTGAGGATGAGGGTGGTGTCGGGCTCGATCTTGCCCACCAGGCCGATCTGGTGTACCAGCGCGTCAGGCTTGACCGCCAGCCACTGTTCGGCGGTGTTCAGCGGTTCGGCGGCGCTGCGATGGCTTTGCACGGCAATTCCCGCGCCCGCCAGCAGCACGATCAATCCAGCCGCCAGCAGGCGTTTTTGGTTAGTAGTCATTGAGGGCGATTTCCCAACTTTCCAGCGTCATGCCCAGGGTCAGATCGAGCTGGGTCTGGGCGTTCAAATAAGCGATCAGCGCATTGAGCTGCGCGTTTTCGGCGTTGCGCAGGTCGGTTTCGAAACTCAGCACCTGGAAGTTGGTCGAGCGCCCGGCGCTGAGCTTTTCGCGCTCGATCTCGATCTTGCGCCGCGACAGCTCTACGGCGCGCTGGGAGATTTCATACTGGCGCCAGCGCGTGCCGAGGTCGCGTACTACGTTGTTCACGCTGCGTTCCAGCTCCTGGCGGGCGTCGGTGATGCGGATGGTCTGATCCTCCACATTCACCCGTGCCCGCACTTCGGCCTGGCGCGTGCTGATGTCGCCGATGGGGATTTGCACCTGCACCCCGGCGTAGCTGTCCCAACTGCGGTTGTTGCCGCTGCCGGCGTCGTTGTTGTAGTTGTCGCGCAACTGGTTCGCCCCGGCCACCAAGTCCACTTGCCAGCGCCCGGAGTCTTTGGCGATCACCAGGTTGAGGTCGGCCTGCTGGCTGCCGAGCAGGGTGGCGAGGTACTCCGGTTGCTGGTTCTGCGCCAGGTTGAAGGCCTCGCGTTTGTCGATCTGCATGGGCTTGGCCTCCAGGGCTTCGGTGGCGCGGATCGGCGTCGACAGGTCGAGGGCCAGCAGGCGCAGCAAGGCCAGGCGGCTGCTGTCGAGTTGGTTCTGCGCTTCTTCCACACCCAGTTGCTGGGTGGCGATGTCGGCTTCGGTCTGCACGATCTCGAACTCGGCCATGCGCCCGGCGCTGATCAGCGCCTTGTTCACTTCCAGCAAGGTGCCGGAGCGTTTCAGTGCGTCCTGGACGATGCTCAGTTGCTCCTGGGCGCGCAGCAATTCGCGGTAGGTGGCGATGATCTGGCTGATGGTTTGCGCCACGTTGGCCTTGAGGTTCAGGCGGTTGGCCTGCTCCGCCAGGCGCGACAGGCGCAGCGGCGCGGTGGTCGCATCCCAGCCGGCGCCGCGCATCAGCGGCTGGATGAGCGCCAGGTCGAGGCCGTCGCTGCGGTAGCGACCGGCACGGTTGGCGTTATTCAGTTGCTGGGTCCAGGCCATGCTCAGGCGCGTGCCGTACTCACCCAGCAGGCTGGTGGCCGGTGCCACGTTGGCATTGCGTGCGTTGTCGGCGGAGCCACGGGTGCTGCGGTAATAGCTATTGAGGCTGAGCTTGGGGTTGAACACGTCTTCGGCCACGCGCAGGTCGAACTTCTGTGCGACCCGCTGCAGGTAGGCGCTGCGAATCGCCGGGTTGTTGCGCAGGCCCAGGTATACCGCATCGCCCAGGGTGATGGCGGTGACCTGGGCATTCAGCGAGACGCCGCGATCGTAGCCACTGCGCGTGGTGCTGGGCGCTGCGGGGCGGATCACCACGTCGGCGGCGACACTCGGCAGGCTGATCAGGGCCAGGAGCAGCAGCAGGCGTTTATTCATCGCGCAACGCCTCCACCGGCTGCAACCGCGAGGCCGAGACCGCCGGGTAGATGCCAAAGAACAAGCCCACCAGCAAGGTGCTGCCCACCCCCAGGGGCAGGGCGGCGACCGCCAGGGCGAAGGCCCAGCCCGACAGCCAGGCGTAGAGCCAGGCGGCGGTCATGCCGAGCACCGCGCCGCACAACGCGCCGACGGCGGTGAGGGTGATGGCTTCGAGCAGGAACAGGTTGCGAATATCCCGTTGGCGCGCGCCGAGGGCCATGCGAATGCCGATCTCGCGGCGGCGTTCGGAGACGTTCATCAGCATCACGTTCATCACCCCGACACCGCCGCCCACCAGGGAGATTGCGCCGAGCGCCAGCAGCAGGTAGGCGAAGGTGCGGCTCTGGCGGGTCATGCCGTCGATCATTTGCTGGGGTACGGTGATGTCGACGGTGTGCTCGGTCAATTGGCGTTGCAGCGCGGCAGCGGCGTCCCGTGCGATGCGTTCCATGTCCTGCCCCGGCGCGGCGCGGATGATCACGTTGCCGATTTGCGGGCTGGCGTAGATGCGGCGCATGCCGTCGGCGGGAATGAACAGCGATTCGTTGGCTTGCACCGGCATCAGCATCGCCCGGGGCTGGTTGTGCAGGATGCCGACCACCAGGAACAGGTAGTCGTTGATGCGCACGCGGTCGCCCAGTTTCAGCGGCTCACCGGGGGCGCCGAGGGCTTGGGCGATCTGGTCACCGATCACGCCGTAGGTTTCATTGGCGTCGAAGGTCGACAGGAAGCGCCCCTCGCGCAGCACCAGGCGCAGGGCGGCCGGGATATCCGGCGTGCTGCCGACAAAGTTGGCGTTGACGCTGCGGCCATGGAACACGATGGGGCCGCTGAACAGGCTCAGCGCGCCGATGTGCGCGATACCGGGCACGGCCTGGCGCACGGCGTCGAGGTCGAGGCGCGAGCGCATTGGTACGTTGCTGTCGCCTTTGGGCGGAAACTGCGCGACCAGGGTGTCGGTGCCCATGTCCTTGAAAATCAGCGCGGCGTCCATCGCCGCGTTATGGCCGATATTGATCAGCGCCACCACCGACGAACTGCCGATCACGATGCCCAGCAGTGCGAGGATCGAGCGTTTACCCAGGGTGCGCAGGCTGACGAACGCTTCATGCAGCAATTGGCTCAGGCTCTGCTCGACGCGCAGGCTCATGGGCGACCGGCCTCGTGCACCACGCCGTTACGCACCAGGATCTTGCGCTCCAGGCGCTCGGCGATGTGCGCGTCGTGGGTGACGATGATCAGCGTGACCTGTTGCTCGCGGTTCAGCGCCAGGAGCAGGTCCATGATGTCCTGGGCAGTGCTGCTGTCGAGGTTGCCGGTGGGTTCGTCGGCCAGGATGACCGAGGGCTTGCCCACCAGCGCACGCGCAATCGCCACACGCTGGCGCTGGCCACCGGAGAGGTCGGCGGGGCGATGGTGGGCGCGCTCGGCCAGGCCGACCTGCTCGAGCATGCGCAGCGCCTGTTCCACCGACTCGTGGCGCGACACCCCGCGATAACTCAGAGGCAGGGCGACGTTGTCCAGGGCACTGAGGCGCGGCAGCAGGTTGAAACTCTGGAAGACGAAGCCGATCTGCTGGTTGCGGATCGCCGCCAGTTCATCCGGGCTGGCACTGAAAATATCGTGGCCGGCAAAGCGGTACTGGCCGCCGTCGGGCAAGTCCAGCAGGCCGAGGATGTTGAGCAGGGTACTTTTGCCGGAGCCGGAGGCGCCGAGAATGCCGCAACTGTCGCCGCGGGCGATGGACAGGCACACGTCATTGAGGATGGACAGGTGCTGACCGGCGAGCTGATAGCTTTTGCCGATGCCTTGCAGGGAGATCAAGCCTGGGTGCGCGGGGGTGTCTGTCATCATGACTACGCCTGCAGTCTCGACGCCGCCGTGCTGCCTCCCGTAAAGATTTGTAACAAGTTCGGGAGCTGCCTGGAATGCGTCGCGGACTGGTTTGATTTCTTATTTTTAAAATATTGTTTGAATACTAACCGCGTTCAACCGGCTCCGCCAGCCATCGTTGTAGAGGGTTTTTACCCTTTGAAATAAATGCACCGGGAGCGAAATCGATCGCTCAAAAATCCTTTGGCTAGGCTCAACGAGCCGGAATGCAAGGGCTTGCGATGAGATGGTGGAGTGTCACTGCTTGCTTTCGAGCGATGGCCCCGGTATAAAAAATCAAATTTATTTTTAAAACAATATTTCCCGCTTGGAACTTTTATGGTCGTGAAGAAAGTCAGCTCTCCAAACATTACCAAGACTCGATTGCTGGATGCGACAGAGGCTCTCTTCATCAAATATGGTTATGACGCCGTTTTGTTACGGCAGATTACCGAGCGTGCCCAGGTGAACCTGGCCGCCGTGAACTATCACTTCGGGGACAAGGATTCCCTGATGAAAACCCTGCTGATGCAGCGCCTGGAGCCGCTCAACGAGCAGCGCCTGGAACTGCTGGCACGCTGCGAAGCCGAATCCGACGGCCCCCTCGATTGCGACACGCTGCTCGGCGTGCTGTTCGCTCCGGCCATGGGCCTGGAGCGCAGCGACCCGGCGAGCGGGGAAGGGCGTTCATTCATTCGTTTCCTCGGGCGGGTCTACAGCGATACGTCGCCGTTTATCCAGGAATACCTCAAGGTGCATTACCAGCCGGTGTTTCAGCGCTTCTTCGAAGCCTTCGCCCTGGCCTTGCCGGACTTGCCGCGCAATGAACTGGGGGTACGCCTGCAGTTTGCCCTGAAGGCGATTTCCGGTGTGATGGCCGGTACCGAACTGCGCCTGTTGATGAACTCCATGAGCCTGGGCCGCCCGGCCACGGATGCCGAAGTGATGGCCAAGTTGATTACGCTGGTCTCGGCGGCGATTCGTGTGCCGCAGCAAAGCCCCGAGGCGGAAGTGGCGTTGGCCAAGGTGCTCGATACCCAGCGCGCGATTCGCGAGCAAGCGACAGCGCCCGCCGGCAAGGCGGCGCGCTAGCCCGAATCCGGGGCAAAAAAAAGCCCGCTGGGGCGGCGGGCTTGATGTGCAACGTTTGTAACGGATGAGGCTTCACCCTACGGCTCGCCATGTGAATAAATCGTGAAAAATATGTAAGAGAAAGTGTGAAAGTGTTGGCGCGGGTAAACGCGCTAAAAAACCTAAGGATCAGATCTTCCAATGGCCAGCACTTTTGGCCAACCGCTGGCGCATCTCATCCACATTCGCCGCCAATTGCACGGTCAACAACCGATACCCATCCAATGCACTGTAGACCGGCGCATCCAATGTCGGCTCGTTGGCAACAGCCTGGCTCGGCCGCTCCAACCGTGGTGTCACGCCGGACCTCAGCGCTCGCGCCATTCCGACCAATTGCACCCGAATCTGCCGGTGCTCGGCTTTCAACATCACCTGCATCCGCGCCATTGCCTGTTCGTCGCGAGGGTCCGGCCGGGTGTTGCCCAGAATCTCCAGGGTGCTGATGCACATGCGCAAATGCCGTTGGATCGTGTCCAGTTCGGTCATGGAGATCCGCACCTCCTTGGACACCGAGGGCATCAACGAACGCAGTTGCAGCATCGCCGTATTCACGCGGCTGAGCAGTTTGAGGTGTGCGTCGTCGGTGACCGATTGGCCGCTGATGATGCGGCTATAAATCGCGGCGCAGTCGCGCAAGGCGCTGGCCAGGTTGTAGCGCCAGGAGTACACGGCATACAGCGGCAGGGCGAAGGAAAACGCCAGGGCCAAGGCAATACCGATCAGGATATCGACCGTGCGCCACAACCCGTCTGACAGCGGATTGTCGCCATGCCCGGCGACGATAAACACGGTGATTGCCGACAACAACGCGGTGTACCCGCCCTTGCCGATGGCGTGATAGGAGAAGAACCCGCACACCACCGACATCAACAAGTACGTCAGCAGCGGCTGCCCCACATACGCCTCCTGCACCACCAGCAGCAAACCGACGCTGGCGCCGATCAGCGTACCGTAGGCGCGCTCCATGGCCTTCTTGCCGATATTGCCGTGGTGCTGCAGGCCGCCGATCACCACCAGCATGGTCACCGACGCCCACTCGCCGTGGGGCAGGTTGATGCCGGTGGTCAGCAGGATCGTCGCCAGCAAACCGATGGACACGCGCACGGCGTGGATCAGCTTGGCATGGCGATAGCGGCGGTAAGGGTCGAGCAGCGGGCGCAGCAAGCGCCGCGCAAACACAGGCAAATGCAGGTTAATCAACGGCAAGCAGTCCTCTAGAAAATGTAGTCAGTGGTCAAGAAGTTCGAGTCGCGGTTGCGCAGGATCTCGCTGAGCAGTGCCTTGTTGTTGTCCTGGAACTTGGTCGCCACCAGGGTGCGGATCGAGAACACGCGCAAGGCGTCATGTACCGACAGCGTGCCTTCGGCCGAGTTCTTGCGGCCGTTGAAGGGGAACGTGTCCGGGCCACGCTGGCACTGGGCGTTGATATTGATACGGCCGACCTGGTTGGCAAAGGTGTCCACCAACCGTCCGATTTCGGCCGGGTCGGTGCCGAACAGGCTCAGTTGCTGGCCGAAATCCGAGTCCAGTACGTAATCGATCACTGTCTCCAGGTCACGGTAGGGCACGATCGGCACCACCGGGCCGAACTGTTCCTCGTGGTACACGCGCATCTGCGGGTTTACCGGGTACAGCACCGCCGGGTAGAAAAAGGTACCGCGACTGACGCCGCCATTGGCATTCACCACGCGGGCGCCGTGTTGGGCCGCATCGGCGACCAGCGCGTTGAGGTAATCGATCTTGCCTGCGTCCGGCAGCGGCGTCAGTGCCACGCCGTCTTCCCACGGCATGCCGGGCTTCAATGTCGCCAACTTGGCGTTGAATTTCTGGATGAAGCTGTCGACCACGTCTTCATGCACAAACAGGATTTTCAACGCGGTGCAGCGCTGGCCGTTGAACGACAGTGAGCCGGTGACGGCTTCGCTGACGGCATTGTCCAGGTCGACCTGGGGCAGCACGATGCCCGGGTTCTTCGCGTCCAGGCCCAGGGCAGCACGCAGGCGGTGCGGGCGTGGGTGCAGTTTTTTCAGGTCGCTGGCGGCCTTGTTGGTGCCGATGAACGCGAAGATATCGATCTTGCCGCTGGCCATCAGCGCGCTGACGGTTTCGCGGCCGCTGCCATAGATCACGTTGATCACCCCGGCCGGGAAGCTGTCGCGGAACGCTTCCAGCAGTGGGCGGATCAATAGCACGCCGAGCTTGGCCGGCTTGAATACCACGGTGTTGCCCATGATCAGCGCCGGGATCAGCGTGGTAAACGTCTCGTTCAACGGGTAGTTATAAGGCCCCATGCACAGCGCCACGCCCATCGGCACGCGGCGGATCTGACCGAGCGTGTCCTGTTCCAGCTCGAAGCGGCTGCTGCGGCGGTCGAGTTCCTTGAGGGCATTGATGGTGTCGGTGATGTAGTCGCAGGTGCGGTCGAACTCTTTCTGCGAGTCCTTGAGGTTCTTGCCGATTTCCCACATCAACAACTTGACCACCACATCACGCTGTTCGCGCATGCGCCGCAAAAACGCTTCGACGTGCCGGATGCGGTCGACCACGCGCATTGTCGGCCATTCCCCCTGGCCGCGGTCATAGGCGCGCACGGCGGCGTCGAGGGCGCTGAGGGCGGTGTCGGCATCCAGCAGCGGGGTGCTGCCGATGTTCACGCGTTCGTCCCCCAGTTGCACCGGGCTGAGGACCTGGGCCAAGGGGCCGTTCCATACCCGCAACTGGCCGTCGACCAGGTAATCACGCTGTTCAATGGGCGCAGCCAGGCGAAATTGCTCGGGAATATCGGCGGCACGGGTGGGAAACAGTTGGGCGAGCAGGTTATCGGTGGTCATGTTGCTACCCCTGGAATAGTTGCAAAACATGACTAGAGAGTCACCCAACAACGGCTTCTGTGGCAAGGCTTGCGCGCTTTCTTGTACGCACGGCGGCGCATGGCGGGTAAACTGCGAGGCTTTCTTGAAGGAGTTCACATGAGCCAGTACCAGCCGGGCATTCTTGCCGCACCGGTGCCTTTGCAGGCACGTCATCTGTTTTTTGCCGTGGACTCCCTGGCCGCTGTACCTGCTGCGTTGGACGCACTGGCGCAGTGGGCGGATTCGGCCGCAGTGGTCGGTCTGGGTGAGCCGCTGGTCAACGCACTGGGCGCGCGGATCGAAGGGCTGCGCGCATTCCCGGCCATCAGCGGGCCGGGCGCGCACAACCCCTCCACCCAGCAGGCATTGTGGGTGTGGCTGCACGGCGTGGATCGCGGCGAATTGCTCTTGCGCAGCCGCGCGTTGGAGAAAACCCTGGCCCCGGCGTTCCGCCTGGTGCAGTCGACCGAAGGCTTCCGCTACAAGAGCGGTTTTGACCTGACCGACTACGAAGACGGCACCGAAAACCCCCACGACGAGGCCGCCGTCGAAGCCGCGCTGACCGACAGCGGCGCCAGCTTCGCCGCGATCCAGCAATGGCAGCACGACCTCGATGGTTTCGCCGCGTTGCCTGCCCAGGAACGCGACCACATCATCGGTCGCCGCCATGGCGACAACGAAGAACTGGAAGACGCGCCCGAGTCCGCCCACACCAAACGCACTGCCCAGGAAAGCTTCACCCCGGAAGCGTTCGTGGTGCGCCGCTCGATGCCCTGGGCAGAAAACGGCCAGGCTGGCTTGATGTTCCTCGCGTTCGGGCATTCCTTCGATGCGTTTGAAGCGCAACTGCGCCGCATGAGCGGGTTGGAAGACGGCATCGTCGACGGCCTGTACCGCATCAGCACACCGCTGACCGGCGGCTATTACTGGTGCCCGCCGCTCAAGGATGGGCGCCTGGACCTCAGTCGCATCCGGAGGTAACGCCCTTTTCAAGCTCGGGCGTTACTGACGCTCGGCCAAGATGGGCCAATGGCGCGAACGCCTAGCCGATTACCTCGACCTTGCCGCTGTGCAGCCTGTAGACACCGCCGACGATATTCAGTTTTCCCGTGGTCAGGGCGTCGGCCAGCAGGCTCGATTCCGCCTTGAGCCTTGCCACGGTGTCGATGACATTTTGCGCGATGGCGTTTTCGAGCACATCACCGGGCGCGTTCAGTACTTTGTTCACTGCCGGCTTGAATACGTTGGCCAGGTGTTGGATCTTTCCGGGAAACCTGGCGTTGTCTTTGACCGCCTTGACCCCAGCCGCAACGGCGCCGCAGCTGTCGTGCCCCAATACCATGATCAACGGTGTTCCCAGTACGGCCACGGCATATTCGAGGCTGGCGAGGCCGTCATCGGTCACGAAATTACCCGCCACCCGCACGGCGAAGAGATCGCCGCGGCCGGTGTCGAAGGCGTATTCGGGGGCAATTCTCGAATCGGCGCAGCTCAGTACGGCGGCGAACGGATTCTGCCCGCCCACCAAGGCCTCGCGCTCGCTCATGAAATCATGGCGCTTGGTAATCCCTTCGGTATACCGCTGGTTGCCCTCGATCAAACGTGTCAGGGCCTGCTCTGGGTTGAGTGTGTTGGCCGGTTTCGGTGCTGGTGCCGGTGCGGCGTGTGCCGTGGTTGGGGGCAGCGCGCCAGCCAGCAGGAGCGCGCTTGCGCCAACGGAGGTCAGACGCAGGAAATTTCGTCGGCCATGGTTAAACGGGGTATCAGCGGGCTTGCGAGTGTTGCACATTGACAAGGGCCTCGGCGTAGGACGTTAGAGAAAGAGCGCCAAGGGTGCAAAGGATGCTCCGTAAAAGCAGTAGGAGGTTTCTGTGTGTAAGCGCGTGGCGGTGCATTCAACATGAAATTTTTGACAGTTAGCGCATTGGTCTCTGAAAAAAAATCACTGCAGCCCTTAATCTAGAGCCCTTTTTCACCTGAGTGTCGCTCATGTCTTCTGCTGTCGATGGGTTACCCTTGAATAAGCGCCTGCCGGCGGTGATCGCCATTTCCCTGGGCATCGGCATGGCGACCCTGGACACGGCCATCGTCAACACGGCGCTGCCGACCCTGGCCGACGGCATTGGCACCGACTCCGCTTCGGTGATCTGGGTGGTCAATGCCTACCAGTTGGCGATCATTGCCACGGTGCTGCCCTTCGCTTCGCTGAGCGATGTGCTTGGGCACCGTCGGGTGTACCTCGGTGGTTTGCTGCTGTTTATTGTTTCGTCGCTGTTTTGCGGGATCGCCGGGTCGCTGGTGGCGCTCACGGCGGCGCGGGTGGTGCAGGGGCTCGGTGCGGCGGCGATCATGAGCGTCAACACGGCGTTGCTGCGGCATATCTACCCGTCGCGCATGCTCGGGCGCGGCCTGGGCTATAACTCGCTGGTGGTCGGGCTGGCGTTTACGCTCGGGCCGACGGCTGCGTCGGCGATTCTGTCGGTGGCGAGCTGGCACTGGCTGTACCTGATCAACGTGCCGCTGGGGTTGCTGGCGTTGATGTTGGGCCTGCGCTCATTGCCGGTCATTCCCGTGGCCGGGCATGCCTTCGATCGCCTCGCCGCGCTGTTGTGTGCCGGGCTGTTCGCCTTGCTGGTGCTTGGCCTGGGGACGGCGGTGCATGGCGCCCAAGGCGCATTGACCCTGGGCCTGATCGCGCTGGCGCTGGTGTGCGGCGCGTTGCTACTGCGCCGTCAGGCCGGGCACCCGGCGCCGATGCTGGCAGTGGACTTGTTCAGGCGCCCGGTGTTTGCGCTGTCTTCGCTCACGGCGATCTGCGCCTTCAGCGCCCAGGGCCTGGCCTTTGTGTCGCTGCCGTTTCTGCTGCAGGCGGTGCTTGGGCACAGCCAGGTGGAAACCGGTTTTCTGATGACGCCCTGGCCCGCGGTCGTGGCGGTGATGGCGTTGGTCGCCGGGCGCCTGGCAGACCGCGTGTCCCTGGGCCTGTTGTGCGGGATCGGCCTGTTGATGCTGAGCGTGGGCATGGCGGCCCTGGCGACGTTGCACAATGACGCATCGGCGTTCGAGATCGGCTGGCGCATGGCCTTGTGCGGGGCCGGTTTCGGGTTCTTCCAGTCACCCAACCTCAAGGCGTTGATGACCAGCGCACCCTTGGCGCGCAGTGGTGGGGCCAGTGGCATTGTGGCGATCTCGCGGTTGTTGGGGCAGACGCTGGGAGCGTCGCTGGTGGCTTTGTGTTTTCACTGGTCCCTGGGCAGCGGCCCGCACTACGCGTTGTGGTTGGGCTGTGCGTTTGCGTTGGTGGGCTGTGTGGCCAGCGGCCTGCGGTTGTTGCCGTATGACAAAAAGGTTTAATCGAGCGTTGTAAAAAGCTATTCGAGGAGGCTACGGTGGCGACCTGAATATTTCGGGATGTTTCAGATTTATGTCAAGCCAGGCCCAACGCACTGCCGACATCACCTCCCGCCGCGCCGCGCTGACCTTGGCTTTATGCCTGCCCAGTGACGTGTTGCTTTATCTGCTGCTGCCCATGGAATCCCAGGCGTTCGGCATCACGTTGGCCCAGGCCGGGGTGCTGCTGGCGGCCAACCGACTGGTGCGGATTTTCGGTTACCGGCATGTGCTTAATTTCTATGCCCGCCACGGCGATCGTCTGACCTGCATGATCGCCGCCGGTGCCGCGATGCTGTGCGCCCTGGGTAACTCGCTGCTGTCGGGCTTCGCTGCATTGTTGGGCTTGCGGCTGGTCTGGGGCTTGTGTTTTGCCGCGTTGAATCTGTCGACCCAAGTACTGGCGACCGCCGAGCCGACGGGCGCCGCACGCCGGGCAGGGCGCTCGCGGGCATTGATCGCCCTCGGGCCGATGCTTGCATTGCCACTCGGGGGCTGGCTGACCTTATCGGCCGGGCCGCGTCCGATCTTTCTGATTCTCGCCGGCTGCTGCCTGCTGGGCTTGTGGATGGCGCGGGGGTTGCCTACTGTCGGCCATGATTTGCACAGCAGTCCGGGGCGCCGTTTCAAGTGGCCCGACAGTGTGGCGCTGTGGTCGTTTATCGAAGGTGTGGCGCTGGATGGGCTGTTTATCTTTGGGCTGTCGATCCAGGCACAGAAGCTCCTCGGTGGCGACGCGGTGTTGATCGCCGGTGGCTTGATGGCCTTGCGTTATGTCTCGGAAATGCTCCTGAGCCCGTTGGGCGGTCGCGCGGCGCAACGCTTCGGTGCGACGTCGATGCTGTTGCTGTTTTCATTCCTGAGCGCGTTGGCCCTGGCTGCTTTCGGCAGTTATTGGGTGATCGTCGGCGCGGCCGCGGTGCTGGTGTTGCGGGCGTTGCAATTGCCCCTGGTGACGACTTTGGTGGCCGAGCGCAACCCCGGTTCGATGCGCGTGTCGGCATTGGCCTCCAATGCGGTGTGGCGCGATATCGGCGCCGGCCTCGGGCCGCTGCTGGCGGGGTTGTTGCTGCCGGTAGCTGCGGCCCCTTGGGTGTTTGGCCTGGCGGGCGCAGCGATAGCCGTGAGCGCCGTGTTCTGCTGGCGGGCAAAGTGTTCCAACTGACAATGAGAGGCAGTGTGTGACCCGACAAGAAGACTTCGTGCGCGTGCTGGATGACGCCTACCGACACTGGACCGGCCAGGGCTTGCCGGCCCCCGAGCATCTGGACGCACAGCAACGCCTGAGCTGGCTGCACGCCGATGCGCCCTACAGCCTGCTGGCCCACGACGGCGCGGCGGACCCGCGGTTTACCTACGTCAATGCGTGCGCCGTGCAGTGCTTCAAATACCCGCGCGAGACCTTCATCGGCATGCCGTCACGCTTCAGTGCTTCGGAACTCGACCGCGCCGCGCGCCAGGTGTTGCTGGAGCACGTCAGCGCCAATGGTATCGCCCACGGCTACAGCGGCTGGCGGGTGGATGCGCATCAGCAGCCGTTCATGATCCATGCCGGTGTGGTGTGGACGTTGCTCGATGCCGCCGGCCTGCCGTGTGGGCAGGCGGCGCTGTTCTGGCCGGATGCGCAGCGCATCGGGGTGTTAACTTAAGCGCCTTTGAAACTGACCAGCCAGGACGGATTGAAACGGGTTTGCTCGGTATCGAGCCCCAACGCTTGCATCTTCGCCTTATGTGCCTCGATCTCGCCGACCAACTGCGCCTGGGCGCTGGAGTTGGCGTCCAGCTCATGCATTTGCGTCAGCCCCAGGTGATAGAAACGCAGGACCTTGAGCGCCATCGGGTCATTGGCCTGCACGCGGTCGGTGACCTTGTGCATCACGTTGGTCACGCGCATCAGGCTGCGCTTGAGCTGCCAGCCATACACCGCCGGCGCCAGCCATGGCTGGGTCCAGAACGGGCCACGCACCAGGGCGAGGGTGATCAACACCCCGGCAAACACGCCACCCACGTTGTAGCGAAAGTTGTCGCCGCCAGCTTCGCCGAACAGCATCACCGCCAGGCTCGACAACAGCATCGCCAGGGCCACGAACAACACAGCCACGATTAACGTACTGCGGCGGGTCTGCTGGCGGTAGGTGATGGGGTCGCAGGGTTTGAGCTCGAACATCCGGGGGAAATCTCCTTGGCGTTTGTAGGGGATAGAGCAGGGCGGCATCTTCTCATGCTTGGCGACGGGGTGTGCGGTAAACGCGTTGAGCGAAGGCTTGTGGGGCGTTCTCTATGATCGATTACAAGTAGCCCCGGCCCGGATCGCACACGCAATGCCCCGAAAGAGCGTGAGCAACCAAATGCTGTCGAAAAAAAACCGTCGTTGAACGGGGCGTTTGTTTATTTGGGCGGTACCCAGTTGACGTCGGTGATGCCGTACTTCTCGGCCCAGGGCCGGGTGGTTTTTTTCACTTGTTCATGGCCGACCCGACCAATGCGGCTGACGTGTGCAATATCGGCATCAACCGCTGCCCAGTGCCAGGCCTCGGCGTTATTCATCACTTCTGCACGCACTACGAAGGACTTCGGTTGACCGTGCAGTTGGTAGGTAATGGTGTAGATTTTTGCGGTAATCATGTTGCCTCCCTGTCTTGTTATAGATGGATAGGAAAGCGTTCAAAAAGGTTCATTCAAAATGACAAATTACTGCGCCGGGCGTCATAGTGAGGCCTTCGCCACGCGCCCAAGGATCGCGTCATGTCCCGCCTGACCCATAGCCATCTGTACCTGCAACGCCTGGGCTACGATGCACCACCGCCGCCGACCCTGCAAACCTTGCAAGACCTGCAATTGCGGCATGTGTGTACGTTCGCCTTTGAAAGTCTGTCGACCCTGTTGCACTTGCCAGTGCCGATCGACCTGCCCAGTGTCGAGCAAAAAGTGTTGCTCGATGGCCGTGGTGGGTATTGCTATGAGCTGAATCAACTGTTCCTGGAACTGCTGCAGGAACTGGGCTTCGACGCACGCGGTATCACCGGACGGGTTGTGATGGGCGGGCCGCCGGACGCACACACCGCGCGTACCCATCGCCTGAGCCTGGTGACGGTGGACGGTGTGCGCTATATCAGCGACGTCGGCTTTGGCGGCATGGTGCCGAGCAGCCCGTTGCGCCTGGACTGCGAAGCGATCCAGGCCACCGCCCACGAACCCTATCGCCTGACCTGCAAGCAAGGCAGCTACACCTTGTGGGCCCAGGTCGGTGGGGAGTGGCGTGGCTTATATGTGTTCGACCTGCTGGTGCAGGCAGACATCGACTATGAAATCGGCAACTGGTACGTCTCCACGCATGCGGGTTCGCCGTTTCTCGGTCAGTTGAAAGTCGCGCTGTTAGCGCCGGGTAAGCGTCATACCTTGAACAACGGCCACTACGCGATGCACTCCCTGGACGGTCCCAGCGAAAAACGTGCGATAGCGAGTGCCGATGAACTGCTTGATTTGCTGCGCGGCACCTTTGGCCTTCGTCTGCCGGTGCATCAGCGACTTCGCGAAACGCTCGATGGTTTAGTGTTGGCCGATCTTTAGAGCCATTGAGCGCGCGCGTTCTCTGCCCCAGAAATGCAAAAACGGCACCCGAAGGTGCCGTTTTTGTTTACCACATACCGCTAAGCGATCAAACGCCCAGCACCGCGTGCTGCACCAGCGTGAGCAACGGTTGCGGGTACACGCCGAGGAAGAAGGCGAGCAGGGCGATGGCCAGCAGCATCACGCCGCCGGCTTTCTGTTCCCAGTGCAGCTCAGCATCCACACGGCGCAGGTTTGGCTCGATCAGGAACAGGGTCACCATCACGCGCAGGTAGTAGAACACGCCGATGGCGCTACCCAGGATGAGCGAGGCAACCAGCCACCATTGATGCGCTTCAACGCCGGTCGCGATGATGTAGAACTTGCCGATAAAGCCCGCAGTGAGCGGGATACCGGCCAGGGACAGCATCATCAGGGTCAACACGGCGGTCAGGTACGGACGGCGCCAGAACAGGCCTCGATACTCGTACAGGGCGTCGGCGTCACGGCCTTTGTAAGGCGAGGACATCAGGGTGATGACACCGAAGGCGCCGAGGCTGGTGATCACGTAGGTGGCCAGGTACACGCCGATTGCTTCCAGGGCCAGACCTTTGCTCGCCACCAGGGCGATCAGCAGGTAGCCGAAGTGGGCGATGGACGAGTAACCCAGCAGACGCTTGAGGTTGTTCTGGGTCAGCGCCAGCAGGTTACCGAACAGGATCGACGCAACGGCGATCACGCTCAGTACGTCGCTCAACACGCCGGTGTTGGCCGCCGGGGAGATCTGGAACAGACGCACCACCACCGCAAACACCGCCACTTTCGTCGCCGTGGCCAGGAACGCAGCCACCGGCGCCGGAGCGCCTTCGTACACGTCCGGCGTCCACAGGTGGAAGGGCACCAGCGACAGTTTGAAGGCCAGGCCGATCAGCATCATCGCCAGGCCCAGTTGGGCGATCGGCGCAGGCATGCTGGTGGCCGCCAGGGCGTGGCCGATACCGGTGAAGCTCAGGCTGCCGGCTTCGGCGTAGAGCAGGGCCATACCAAACAACAGGAACGCGGAGCCGGCGGCCGACAGCACCATGTACTTGATGCCGGCTTCCAGGGAACGCTTGTTGAAGAAGGCGTAGGCCACCAGGCCGTAGGTCGGGATCGACAGCAGTTCCAGGCCGATGAACAAGCCGGCCAGGTGCTGCGCGCTGACCAGCACGATACCGCCGGCCGCAGCCAGCAGGATCAGCAGGTACAGCTCTTCGCGGTTGCCCGGGTAGCCGGTGCCGCCTTCGCCGAGGTAGGCGTGGGCGAGGGTGACGCAGGCCAGGGTGGCGACGAGGATCAACGCGATATACAGCAGCGCGAAGTCATCGATCATCATCAGCGGGGTCACCGCCAGGGGGGCGACCTTGAGTGCCGGGATGATCGACAGCAAGGCCAGGTTCAAACCCGCGCAGGACAGCAGGAAGGTTTGCGCGTGATTGCGACGCCAGGCGATCGCCAGCATCACCACCACAATGGTGAGGCTGGTGATCAGCAGCGGCGCAAGCGCGATAAAGTGTTGGATCGTGAATTCCATAGCGCTCTTACCGGGCCGAAGCGAGTTGAGAGAAGGCGGTGCCGAACCACTGCTGCACGCCATGCATCGTTGCGGCAGAAGTGTCCAGGAACGGTTGTGGGTACACGCCGATGTAGATCAGCAGGACCGCCAGACCGAGCACCATGATCAGTTCGCGAGCATCCATCCCGTGCAGGACGGTGTCGGATTTGGCCGGACCGAAGTACGCACGGTGGATCATGATCAGCGAGTAAACCGAACCGAATACCAGGCCGGAAGTGGCGATGGCGCTGATCCACGGCGTTTGTACGAAGGTACCCATCAGGATCAGGAACTCGCCGATGAAGTTGCCGGTGCCCGGCAAGCCCAGGGACGCGGCGGCAAAGAACAGGCTGATCGCCGGCAGGTAGGCGATGCGCGACCACACGCCACCCATCTCACGCATGTCACGGGTGTGCAGGCGCTCGTACAACTGGCCACTGAGGATAAACAGCGCGGCGGCCGAAATACCGTGGGCCAACATCTGGATCACGGCGCCTTGCAAGGCCAGTTGGCTGCCGGAGTAGATGCCGATCAGTACGAAACCCATGTGGGAAACGGACGAGAAGGCAATCAGACGCTTGATGTCGGTTTGCGCGAAGGCCAGGAATGCACCGTAGAAGATCCCGATCAGACCCAGGGTCATGGCGATCGGCGCGAACTCGGCCGAGGCATTCGGGAACAATGGCAGCGCAAAACGCAGCAGGCCGTAGGCCGCCGTCTTCAAGAGGATACCGGCCAGGTCCACGGAACCGGCGGTCGGCGCCTGGGCGTGAGCATCCGGCAGCCAGGAGTGGAACGGCACCACCGGCAGCTTCACCGCGAAGGCGATGAAGAAGCCCAGCATCAGGATGTACTCGGTGGTCAGGGACATCTTGGTTTTCAACAGGTCGGCGTAGTTGAAGGTAATCACGCCCGTGCTGTTGAAGTTGACCAATACCAGACCCAGGATCGCCACCAACATGATCAGGCCGGAAGCCTGGGTGAAGATGAAGAACTTGGTCGCCGCGTAGATCCGGGTTTTCTTGCCGTCCGAAGAACTATGACCCCAGAGCGCGATGAGGAAGTACATCGGCACCAGCATCATTTCCCAGAAGAAGAAGAACATGAACAGGTCGAGGGCGAGGAACACGCCGACCACGCCGCCCAGGATCCACATCAGGTTCAGGTGGAAGAAGCCCACGTGACGCTGAATCTCTTTCCAGGAGCAGAGTACCGAGAGGACACCCAGCAGGCCGGTCAGCAGGATCATCAGCAACGACAGGCCGTCGAGGGCCAGGTGTACGTTGATGCCGAAGCGCTGGATCCAGACGTGCTTGAACTCAAGCGCCCAGGTCGGATCGGCGCCAGGCGCCGGAGCAAATGAATAGTCGCCATGGGCCCACAGCCAGAGGCCGAGAGCGAGTTCCAGGGACATGGTCAGCAACGCAATCCAGCGGGGGAGGGTGGCGCCGAAGCGTTCACCCATCCAGCAGAGCAGGCCGCCGATAAAGGGGATCAGGATTAGCCAGGGCAGAATCATGACGGGCTCGTTTCCTTTCGCAAGTTCGCAAAGTTCGCAATGTACTTAGACATGGTCAGACCGCTACCACAACGATGGCGCCGATCACCAGAACGGCACCCGCCGCCATGGAAGCTGCATACCAACGCAATTGGCCAGTCTCGCTGCGGCTCAGGGCGGTGTGGCCAGCCTTGGCGGCGCGCGGGATCAAACCGATGGTCTGGTCGAGCGGGTCTTTGCGCAGCACAAAGCTGATCGCAAGGTAAGGCTTGACGAACAGTTTGTCGTAGATCCAATCGAAGCCCCAGGCGGCGAACCACCAGGCCGACAGGAAGCGACCAATGCCACTGTTGGCGACGGCGGTGACGAAACGACGCTTGCCGAGGAACAGCAGGGCTGCGAGCAGGATACCGGCCACCGCGATGGCGCCTGAAGCGAGCTCCAGGCTGTGCTTGGCATCGCCGCCGGCATGGCCGACGCTTTCCGGCAGTACACCGGCCAGTGGCGGAGTGATCAAGGCGCCGATGAAGGTCGACAGGATGATCAGCACCGACAGCGGCAGCCAATGGGAGATGCCGTGGCCTGCGTGTGCTTCGGTCTTGGCTTCACCGTGGAAGGTGATGAAGATCAGGCGGAAGGTGTACAGCGAGGTCATGAACGCACCCACCAGGCCTGCGTAGAGCAGGTTCTGGTTACCGCTGGCAAAGGCTTCCCAGAGGATTTCGTCTTTCGAGTAGAAACCGGCGGTCACCAATGGCAGCGCAGAGAGTGCGGCGCCACCGACGATGAAGCTGGCGTAGGCCAGTGGCAATTTCTTCCACAGACCGCCCATCTTGAAGATGTTCTGCTCGTGGTGGCAGGCAACGATCACCGCACCGGAGGCGAGGAACAGCAGGGCCTTGAAGAAGGCGTGGGTCATCAGGTGGAAGATCGCCGAGTCCCAGGCACCGACGCCCAGGGCCAGGAACATGTAGCCGATCTGGCTCATGGTCGAGTAGGCGAGGATACGCTTGATGTCGGTCTGCACCAGCGCGGCGAAGCCGGCCAGTACCAGGGTCACGCCGCCGACCAGGCCCACCAGGTGCAGGACGTCCGGCGCCAGGGTGAACAGGCCGTGGGTACGGGCGATCAGGTAGACACCGGCGGTCACCATCGTTGCGGCGTGGATCAGTGCCGAAACAGGCGTCGGGCCAGCCATCGCATCCGCCAGCCAGGTTTGCAGTGGCAGTTGCGCGGATTTACCGACAGCGCCGCCCAGCAGCATCAGGGTCGCCAGGGTGATCCAGAAGTCGCCGACCTGGAATTTCTGCGGTGCCAGCACCAGCAGTTCCTGGATGTTCAGCGTGCCCACCTGTTGGAACAGGATGAACAGGCCGATGGCCATGAACACGTCGCCGATCCGGGTGACGATAAAGGCTTTGAGTGCTGCGTTACCGTTGTTGCGGTTGCTGTAGTAGAAACCGATCAACAGGTACGAGCACAGGCCCACGCCTTCCCAGCCGAAGTACAGGAACAACAGGTTATCGCCCAGCACCAGGAACAGCATGCTGGCGATAAACAGGTTGGTGTACGCGAAGAAGCGCGAGTAACCGGCTTCACCGCGCATGTACCAGGACGCGAACAGGTGGATCAGGAAGCCTACACCCACCACCACGCCAAGCATGGTGATCGACAGGCCGTCGATGTAGAGGGCGAAGTTAGGCTTGAAGCCTTCCACCGACACCCACTGCCACAACACCAGGGTGTAGTGACCGCCTTCCGGCGGCGCAACGTTGAATTGCCAGATGACGTAGGCGGTGACAATCGCCGACAGGCCGATGGAGCCCACGCCGATCAGGGCCGAGAGGTTTTCCGACCAGCGTCCGCGAGAGAACGACAGCAGCAGGAAACCGATCAGGGGAAATACGAAAGTCAGAAAGATCATGTTCATCCGCGCATCTCACTGGCAGCGTCGATATCAAGCGTGTGGAAGCGACGATACAGTTGCAGCAGGATCGCCAGGCCAATACTGGCCTCGGCGGCTGCCAGGCTGATCACCAGGATGAACATGACTTGTCCATCCGGCTGGCCCCAACGGCTACCTGCCACGATGAACGCCAGTGCCGCAGCGTTCATCATGACTTCCAGGCTCATCAACACGAACAAAATGTTACGGCGAACCATCAGGCCGACCAGGCCAAGGCAGAACAGGATGCCGGCGACCGCCAGACCATGCTCCAAAGGGATAGCAGGCATCGTCATTGCTCCTTGGCTTCGTTACGGCCCAAGTGGAAGGCGGTGATGGCCGCGGCGAGCAGCAGCATCGAAGCCAGTTCGACCACCAGCAGGTACGGGCCGAACAGGCTGACGCCCACGGCCTTCGCGTCAACGGTGGTGTGGCCGATGGCCTGGCCGCTCTGGTGAGCGAACAGGACATACAGCAGTTCAGCCAGCAGCAGCGCGGCGAGGATCACCGGGCCGAGCCAGATGCCGGGCTTGAGCCAGACGCGTTCCTGGGCGACCGAGGCCGGCCCTAGGTTGAGCATCATCACCACAAACACGAACAGCACCATGATGGCGCCAGCGTAGGCGATCACTTCCAGTACACCGGCGAACGGTGCGCCGAGGCTGAAAAAGGTCATGGCCACGGCGATCAGCGAAATGATCAGGTAGAGCAGGGCGTGCACGGGGTTGGTGTTAGTGACCACGCGAAGCGTGGACACCACTGCAATACCCGATGCGAAATAGAAAGCGAATTCCATCTTTCTTCCTTAAGGCAGCAAGCTCTTCACGTTGATCGGCTCGGCTTCGTTTTGTGCGGCGCCTTTCGGCTTACCGGCAACGGCCATACCTGCAACACGATAGAAGTTGTAATCAGGGTTTTTACCGGGACCAGAGATCAGCAGATCTTCTTTCTCGTACACCAGGTCCTGACGTTTGAACTCGGCCATCTCGAAATCCGGTGTGAGCTGGATCGCGGTGGTCGGGCAAGCTTCCTCGCAGAGGCCGCAGAAAATGCAGCGCGAGAAGTTGATGCGGAAGAAGTCCGGGTACCAGCGACCGTCTTCGGTTTCAGCTTTCTGCAGGGAGATGCAACCCACCGGGCATGCCACGGCGCACAGGTTGCAGGCTACGCAACGCTCTTCGCCATCGGGGTCGCGGGTCAGTACGATGCGGCCGCGATAGCGCGGCGGCAGGTACACCGCTTCTTCCGGGTATTGCAGGGTGTCGCGTTTGCGAAAGCCGTGACCGAACACCATCACCAGGCTTCGCAACTGGGTACCGGTACCCTTAACGATGTCGCCAATATATTTGAACATGGGTCAAATCCTCACTGAACCGCGCCCGCTGGCGTGTTCAACAACACAACGGCAGCAGTCACCAGCAAATTGATCAGGGTCAGCGGCAGACAGAAGCGCCAGCTGAAATCCATCACCTGGTCATACCGTGGACGCGGAATGGAAGCGCGCAGCAGGATAAACAGCATGATGAAGAACGCGGTCTTCAGTAAGAACCAGAAGATCGCCAGCTGTGGCAGGATGCCGAACGGACCGTGCCAGCCGCCGAAGAACAGCGTGACCAGCAGGGCCGAGATCAAGATGATGCCGATGTACTCACCGACGAAGAACATGCCCCACTTCATGCCGGCATATTCAATGTGGTAACCGTCGGCCAGTTCCTGTTCCGCTTCCGGCTGGTCGAACGGGTGACGGTGAGTCACGGCGACGCCAGCGATGAAGAACGTACAGAAGCCAAAGAACTGCGGAATGATGAACCACAGGTTCTGCGCCTGGTACTCGACGATGTCGCGCATGTTGAACGAGCCGACCTGCACCACGATGCCCATCAGCGCGAGGCCCATGAACACTTCGTAGGACACGGTCTGGGCCGAGGCCCGCAAGCTGCCCAGCAGGGCGAACTTGTTGTTACTGGCCCAACCGGCGAACAGTACCGCGTAGACCGACAAGCCGGCCATGGCGAAGAAGAACAGCAAGCCGATGTTCAGGTCCGCCACGCCCCAGGTCGGGGTGATCGGGATGATCGAGAAGGCGATCAGCAAGGCGCTCATGGCCACGACCGGTGCCAGGGTGAAGATCACCTTGTCGGCAAACGGTGGCGTCCAGTCTTCCTTGAAGAACATTTTCAGCATGTCGGCAGCGATCTGGAACATGCCGAACGGGCCAACGCGGTTCGGACCGTAACGGTCCTGCCACCAGCCCAGCAGGCGACGTTCGACGAAGCTGAGCAAAGCGCCCGCCACGACCACGGCCAACAGGATCACGATGGCCTTGACGACCGCAATGATCACATCGATGACTTCAGGGGTGAACCAGGTCATTGCGCTGCCTCCTGCAGACCGTCAACGGTTTGGCCAAAGATCGACGGTGGAATACCAGCGATGCCTTTTGGCAGTGCAACCAGGCCGGCACCCAACTCGTCGTTGATGCGCAGCGGCAGACGCAGGGTCTTGCCAGCGACGTTCAGGCTGAGCAGGGCACCATCGTTGACGCCGAGACGGTCGGCTTCGGACTTGGCCAGGGACACGTAGGCCGCCGGGATGCGTTCTTGAACCGGTGCGGCTTTGGACGAGGTCTCGTCGCTGCCGAACAGGTGGAAGAACGGCACAACCTGCCAGGTGCCCTGGGCCGGGTTGAACGGCCGCGGTACGGCGGCGAACCAGTTCAACGCGTCGCCCTGGGGTTCGATCAGGCGGGTGCCCGGGTCGCCAGCGCGGATATGACCACCGACTTCGTCCTGGAACTTGTTCCAGGCCTGCGGCGAGTTCCAGCCCGGCGACCAGGCAAATGGCACCTGCTGACGTGGCTCGACCGAACCCGAGTAACCTTCCATGGAGAAGGCGAACGCGGTGTCGTTGTCTTGCGGAGTACGCGGTTCATGCACGCTGATGTCAGCGCGCATGGCGGTACGACCGGAGTAACGCAGCGGCTCACGGGCGAGTTTCATGCCCTTGATGCGGAACGCGGCGGACGGTGCGGCGTCAACGATGCGCGCCAGTTGCGGGGCGCTCGCCGCGACGGCTGCGGTGACGTGGTCGAGCTGGGTCCAGTCGATCGGTTGATTCAGCAGGGTCGAACGCAGGGCATGCAGCCAGCGCCAGCCTTCGTGAACCAGGATGCTGGCGTCCATGTACTTCGGATCGAACACCTGGAAGAAGCGCTGGGCGCGGCCTTCCTGGCTGACCAGGGTGCCGTCGCCTTCAGCGAAGGTCGCGGCCGGCAAGACCAGGTCGGCACGCTCGCTGGTGGCGGTCTTCTGGTGATCGGCAACGATCAGCACTTTGGCGGCGTTCAGCGCGGCGTCGACCTTGGCCGAATCCGTGCGGGTGTACAGGTCGTTTTCCAGCACTACAAGGGCGTCGGCTTTGCCGTCGATCACGGCTTGCAGGGCGCTGTCGACGGACTCGCCACCGAGCATGGCCAGGCCGAGGCTGTTGGCTTCCGGCACGATCAGGCTGATGGAACCGTTCTTCTCGCGCAGCTTCAAGGCCTTGGCGATGTTGGCCGCCGCTTCGATCAGCGCCTTGGAACCCAGCGAGGTGCCAGCGATGATCAGTGGGCGCTTGGCCGCCAGCAGGGCGTCGGCGATGCGCTGGGCGAGTGCCACGGCTTCAGCGTCCAGGCCTTCAACGGCAGGCGCGCTGGCGTCAAGGGCATGGGCCACGGCGAAACCGAGGCGGGCCAGGTCATCCGGCGCTGCGTGTACGCATTCTTCGGCGATGTCGTCGAGCTTGGTTTCGGCCAGGCTGGCGATAAACAGCGGGTTCAGCGCGTGCTGGCCGATGTTTTTCACCGCGGCGTCGAGCCACGGCTGCACGCGCATGGCGTCGGCCATGGCTTCGGCCTTGCCTTTGACCGACTGGCGCAGCGACAGAGCCATACGCGCGGCGGTCTGGGTCAGGTCTTCGCCGAGCACGAAGATCGCATCGTGGTCTTCGATGTCGCGCATGTTCGGCACGGGCAGCGGGCTGTCGTTCAGCACTTGCAGGACCAGGCGGATGCGCTCCAGTTCAGCGGCTTCGATACCGCAGTAGAAGTGCTCGGCGCCGACCAGTTCGCGCAACGCGTAGTTGCTTTCGAGGCTGGCGCGTGGCGAACCGATGCCGACGATGTTGCGACCGCGCAGCAGGTCGGCGGCTTTATCCAGGGCTTCGTCGGTGTTCAGCTTCGCGCCGCCGGCCAGCAGTGGCTGACGTGGGCGGTCTTCGCGGTTGACATAGCCATAGCCGAAACGGCCACGGTCGCACAGGAAGTACTGGTTGACCGAACCGTTGAAGCGGTTTTCGATGCGACGCAGTTCGCCGTAGCGCTCGCCCGGGGAGATGTTGCAACCGCTGGAGCAGCCATGGCAGATGCTCGGTGCGAACTGCATGTCCCACTTGCGGTTGTAGCGTTCGGAGTGAGTCTTGTCGGTGAACACACCGGTTGGGCAGACCTCGGTGAGGTTGCCGGAGAACTCGCTTTCCAGTACGCCGTCTTCAACGCGACCGAAGTACACGTTGTCGTGGGCGCCGAATACGCCGAGGTCGGTGCCGCCGGCGTAGTCTTTATAGAAGCGCACGCAGCGGTAGCAGGCGATGCAGCGGTTCATTTCGTGGGAAATGAACGGGCCCAGTTCCTGGTTCTGGTGGGTGCGCTTGGTGAAGCGATAGCGGCGCTCGTTGTGGCCGGTCATCACCGTCATGTCTTGCAGGTGGCAGTGACCGCCTTCCTCACAGACCGGGCAGTCGTGCGGGTGGTTGGTCATCAGCCATTCGACGACACTGGCGCGGAACGCCTTGGATTCTTCATCGTCGATGGAGATCCAGGTGTTGTCGGTGGCTGGGGTCATGCAGGACATGACGATGCGACCACGGGTGTCGTTTTCATCGGTGTACTGCTTGACCGCACACTGGCGACAGGCACCGACGCTACCAAGCGCGGGGTGCCAGCAGAAATAAGGGATGTCGAGGCCTAGTGACAGACACGCCTGTAACAGGTTGTCTGCCCCATCGACTTCGAGCGCTTTGCCGTCTACGTGGATAGTGGCCATGGTTCAAAGATCTTCGTTGGCCCGTTGTCAGCGGGCGTGGCTAATGGAATCTTGTTATTCATGTGCATCAACACAGCCTTGACGGCGTCAGCACATGACGAGGCGAGGGGCACGGACCCTTCGCCTGTTTAAGCGTTACGCGCCGACTACGATCGGCCTCGCCAGAGGCGGGACGGCGGCGCTGGTAGGCGCGATGCCGGCTTCGAACTCCGAGCGGAAATATTTGATTGCGCTGCCCAATGGCTCCACGGCGCCCGGTGCGTGAGCACAGAAGGTCTTGCCTGGGCCGAGGAAACCGACCAGCCCCAGCAGGGTTTCGATGTCACCCTCGCGGCCTTCGCCTTTTTCCAGGGCCATCAGCAGCTTGACGCTCCACGGCAGACCGTCGCGGCACGGGGTGCAGAAACCGCAGGATTCACGGGCAAAGAACTGCTCCATGTTGCGCAGCAGCGAGACCATGTTCACGGTGTTGTCCACCGCCATCGCCAGGCCAGTACCCATCCGGGTGCCGACCTTGCCGATGCCGCCGGCATACATCTGTGCGTCGAGGTGCTCGGGGAGCAGGAAGCCGGTGCCGGCGCCGCCCGGCTGCCAGGCCTTGAGGGTGTAGCCGTCGCGCATGCCGCCGGCGTAGTCCTCGAACAGCTCGCGCGCGGTCACGCCGAATGGCAGTTCCCACAGGCCAGGGTTCTTGACCTTGCCGGAGAAGCCCATGAGCTTGGTGCCCATGTCTTCACTGCCTTCGCGGGCCAACGATTTGTACCAGTCCACGCCGTCGGCAATGATCGCCGGCACGTTGCACAGGGTTTCGACGTTGTTCACGCAAGTCGGCTTGCCCCACACGCCAACGGCGGCAGGGAAGGGCGGCTTGGAACGCGGGTTGGCGCGGCGGCCTTCGAGGGAGTTGATCAGTGCGGTTTCTTCACCGCAGATATAACGCCCGGCGCCGGTGTGTACGAACAGTTCGAAGTCGAAACCCGAACCGAGGATGTTCTTGCCCAGCAGGCCTGCAGCCTTGGCTTCTTGCACCGCACGGTTGAGGTTCTTGGCGGCGGTGGTGTATTCGCCACGCAGGAAGATGTAGCCACGGTAGGTTTTCAGCGCGCGGGCGCTGATCAGCATGCCTTCGATCAGCAGATGGGGCAGTTGCTCCATCAGCATGCGGTCTTTCCAGGTGTTCGGCTCCATTTCATCCGCGTTGCACAGCAGGTAGCGGATGTTGATGGATTCGTCTTTGGGCATCAGGCCCCACTTCACGCCAGTGGGGAAGCCTGCACCGCCGCGGCCCTTGAGGCCGGCGTCCTTCACGGTCTGGACGATATCGTCCTGAGCCATGTCGGCAAACGCTTTGCGCGCAGCCGCGTAACCGTTCTTGGCCTGGTACTCCTCGAGCCATACAGGCTCGGCATCGTCACGCAGGCGCCAGGTCAGCGGGTGAGTCTCGGGCGACCGCTTGATGCGGTTGGCCGGGCCGAAGGAAGTCAGGGTCATGGGTAGCCCTCGAGCAATTGGGTCACGCCAGCAGGCTGCACGTCACCGAATGTGTCGTCGTCGATCATCAACGCCGGCGCCTTGTCGCAGTTGCCCAGGCAGCACGCCGGCAGCAGCGTGAAGCGGCCGTCCGGGGTGGTTTGGCCGAGGCCGATGCCCAGCTTGTTCTGGATCTCGCTGACCACCGACTCGTGACCACCGATGTAGCAGACCATGCTGTCGCAAACGCGAATGATGTGGCGGCCCACGGGCTGGCGGAAGATCTGGCTGTAGAACGTGGCCACGCCTTCAACATCGCTGGCGGGGATGCCGAGGATCTCGCCGATGGCGTAGAGGGCGCCGTCCGGCACCCAGCCACGTTCCTTCTGGACGATCTTCAAGGCTTCGATCGACGCCGCGCGCGGGTCTTCATAGTGATGGAGCTCGTGCTCGATGGCCGAGCGCTCGGTTTCACTCAAGGTGAAACGGTCTGTCTGGATAAGCGTGTTATTCATGCTTAGCGGTCCACGTCGGCCATAACGAAATCGATACTACCCAGGTACGCAATCAAGTCCGCGACCATCTCGCCTTTGATCACCGAAGGGATCTGCTGCAAGTGCGGGAAGCTTGGAGTACGAATCCGGGTGCGGTAGCTCATGGTGCCGCCATCGCTCGTCAGGTAATAACTGTTGATACCCTTGGTCGCTTCGATCATCTGGAAGGATTCGTTGGCCGGCATGACCGGGCCCCACGAAACTTGCAGGAAGTGCGTGATCAGGGTTTCGATGTGCTGCAGCGTGCGCTCTTTCGGCGGCGGCGTGGTCAGCGGGTGATCCGCCTTGTACGGGCCGGCCGGCATGTTGCGCATGCACTGCTCGATGATTTTCAGGCTCTGGCGCATTTCTTCGACGCGCACGATGCAACGGTCGTAGGCATCGCCGTTGGCCGCCAGCGGGACTTCGAATTCGAAGTTCTCGTAGCCGGAGTACGGGCGCGCTTTACGCAGGTCGAAATCGCAACCGGTGGAACGCAAGCCTGCACCGGTGACGCCCCATTCCAGGGCCTCTTTGGTGTTGTAGGCCGCGACGCCGATGGTGCGGCCCTTGAGGATGCTGTTGTCCAGGGCGGCTTTCTGGTACTCGTCCAGACGCTTGGGCATCCAGTCGATGAATTCCTTGACCAGACGCTCCCAACCATTGGGCAGGTCATGGGCCACACCGCCGATGCGGTACCAGGCCGGGTGCAGGCGGAAACCGGTGACGGCTTCGATGACCTTGTAGGCGCGCTGACGGTCGGTGAAGGTGAAGAACACCGGGGTCATGGCGCCGACGTCCTGGATATAGGTACCCAGGAACAGCAGGTGGCTGGTGATCCGGAAGAACTCGGCCATCATGATGCGGATGGTATCGACGCGGTCCGGTACCTTGATGCCGGCCAGCTTCTCGACCGAGAGCACGTAAGGCAGGTTGTTCATCACGCCGCCGAGGTAGTCGATACGGTCGGTGTACGGGATGAAGCTGTGCCAGGACTGGCGCTCGGCCATCTTCTCGGCACCACGGTGGTGGTAACCGACGTCTGGCACGCAGTCGACGATTTCTTCGCCGTCCAGTTGCAGGATGATGCGGAAGGCACCGTGCGCTGAAGGGTGGTTCGGGCCCAGGTTGAGGAACATGTAGTCCTCGTTGGTGCCGGAACGCTTCATGCCCCAGTCTTCCGGACGGAAGCGCGCGGCTTCTTCTTCAAGCTGCTGCTTGGCAAGCGTCAGGCTGAACGGATCGAATTCGGTGGCGCGGGCAGGGAAGTCCTTGCGCAGCGGGTGACCTTCCCAGGTCGGCGGCATCATGATGCGCGACAGGTGCGGGTGGCCTGGGAAGTCGATGCCGAACATGTCCCACACTTCGCGCTCGTACCAGTTGGCGTTTGGCCAGATACCGGTCACGGTCGGCACGCTCAGATCGCTCTCGGACAGGGCGACCTTGATCATCACGTCGCTGTTACGTTCCAGCGACATCAGGTGGTAGAACACGGTGAAATCGGCGCCGCTCGGCAGTCCCTGGCGCTTGGTGCGCAGGCGCTCGTCCACGCCATGCAGGTCATAGAGCATGACGTATGGCTTGGGCAGGTTGCGCAGGAAGGTCAGGACTTCGACGAGCCTGGCACGCGCCACCCACAGCACCGGCATACCGGTACGTGTGGCCTGGGCGGTGAAGGCGTCAGGGCCAAAACGGTTATTGAGTTCGACGACCACATCCTGGTCGTCTGCCTTATAAGGCGGGATGTACAGAGCACTGCCTGTAGTCATGGTTTTTTATCGCTTTCGGTCAACGTAAAGAATGAAGCCAGGTTTTCGTTCTATAAAAGAAGCGGCTCTGGATCAGACTTCGTCGGGGCTGCGCAGGTTGGTGACCTGAATACGCTGTTCGCGGCGCTGTTCCTTTTGTGACGGCATCTCGGCGCGGTAAACGCCTTGATCTCCGACAACCCAGGAAAGTGGGCGACGCTCCTTGCCAATCGATTCCTGCAACAGCATCAAGCCTTGCAAAAATGCTTCAGGGCGGGGCGGGCAGCCAGGCACGTAGACGTCCACGGGCAGGAACTTGTCCACCCCCTGAACAACGGAATAGATGTCGTACATGCCACCGGAGTTGGCGCACGAACCCATGGAGATAACCCACTTTGGCTCGAGCATTTGCTCGTAGAGACGCTGAATGATCGGCGCCATCTTGATAAAGCAGGTTCCGGCGATAACCATGAAATCCGCCTGACGCGGCGAGGCCCGGATCACTTCGGCGCCAAAGCGCGCGATGTCGTGGGGCGCCGTGAAGGCGGTGGTCATTTCCACGTAGCAGCAGGACAGACCGAAGTTGTACGGCCACAGGGAGTTTTTACGCCCCCAGTTGACCGCGCCGCTCAGCACGTCTTCCAGCTTGCCCATGTAGATGTTTTTGTGGACTTGGTCTTCTAACGGATCGGAAACGGTTTCCCGTTCGCCGATGGGGTACTGCTCGTTAGGAGCATCCGGGTCGATCCTGGTGAGATTGTATTGCATCGCCAAAGCCTCATTGTTTCAGCTTCGCTTGCCGCTTGCGACGAGCTTCCGGAGCCCAATCAAGGGCGCCCACTCGAAATAGGTAGACAAGGCCTGCCAACAGAATTGCTATGAAAACGAGGGCTTCGACGAATCCGGTCCAGCCGCTTTCGCGGACGGACACAGACCAGGCAAAGAGAAAGAGGGCTTCGATATCGAAGATCACGAACAGCATCGCGACCAGATAGAATTTGGCTGAGAGCCGCAAGCGGGCGCCACCTGTGGGCAGCATGCCGGACTCGAACGGTTCGTTTTTGCTGCGGCCCCAGGCTTTTGACCCGAGTAGGCTGGAGACGCCGAGCATGAAGGCACAGAGGCCGACAACACCGAGGAGGAAAATGGCAAAGCCCCAGTTGTGGGCCATGAGTCCTGTCGCTTCGGTCATGCTGGTAATCCTTAACAGAGAGCAAAGGTCTCTGAGCTCGAAAAAGTAACAATGCAGTGACGATATGTCGCAGCGGAATCAATCGCGGTGATTTTATGGCTAAACACCGGGCAAGTAAAATTCCTATAGCGAAATTATTCGGTGGAATAAGCACATAGTACACCTCCGTAGGGCTGCAGCCCTTGAGTTACGGGCATTAGCGGGCTTTTTATCAAATATGTTTTGTTTAACCTGTAACGACGCTTTTATGGTCCAAATGATAATGAATGTTATTTGGGTGGGCGTTAAGCGGATGGTTGCGGTGTGGTGCAGGAAGTTGTCGTTACTTGCTTGATTACCGCTAGTTGCCGGTGCGGATCTTTTAGCTGATTTATCTGAACAAAATACCGCTTTGGATCAATGTTTTGCCCAAAATTTTCAGGTTGGACGCATTTCCCAGTGTGGGAGGGGGCTTGTCCCCGATTGCGGTGGATCAGCAGCGAAGTATTGACTGACACACCGTAATCGGGGACAAGCCCCCTCCCACATTTTTGATTTGTGTGGTGTCAGGGGGCGTTTTTTCGGGCAAAAAAAACGCCCCGAACCAGTCGGGGCGTAGATCGAGCGGCATTGCGGTTAGCTTTTTACCGTGCCCGCAATGGCCGTTTGCTCAGTCACTCAGTGGAACTGTTCTTCTTCGGTCGAACCGGTCAGCGCGGTCACGGACGAGGTGCCGCCCTGGATCACGGTGGTCATGTCGTCGAAGTAGCCGGTGCCCACTTCCTGCTGGTGAGCCACGAAGGTGTAACCCTTGGCGGCGTCAGCGAATTCCTGCTCCTGCAGCTTCACGTAGGCGGTCATGTCGTTGCGGGCGTAGTCGTGCGCCAGGTTGAACATGCTGTGCCACATGTTGTGGATGCCGGCCAGGGTAATGAACTGGTGCTTGTAGCCCATGGCGGACAGTTCGCGCTGGAACTTGGCGATGGTCGCGTCGTCCAGGTTTTTCTTCCAGTTGAAGGAAGGCGAGCAGTTGTAGGACAGCAGTTGGTCTGGGTATTCCTTTTTGATCGCTTCAGCGAAGCGACGGGCTTCTGCCAGGTCCGGCTTGGCGGTTTCGCACCAGATCAGGTCGGCATAAGGGGCATAGGCCAGGCCGCGAGCGATGGCCTGGTCGAGACCGGCGCGCACTTTGTAGAAGCCTTCCTGGGTACGCTCGCCAGTGACGAACGGTTGGTCGTATGGGTCGCAGTCCGACGTCAGCAGGTCGGCAGCGTTGGCGTCGGTACGGGCCAGGATGATGGTCGGTGTACCGGCAACGTCAGCAGCCAGACGGGCAGCGGTCAGCTTCTGCACGGCTTCCTGGGTCGGTACCAGTACTTTGCCGCCCATGTGGCCGCATTTTTTTACCGAGGCCAGTTGGTCTTCGAAGTGAACGCCGGCGGCGCCTGCTTCGATCATGCTCTTCATCAGCTCGTAGGCGTTCAGCACGCCGCCGAAACCGGCTTCGGCGTCAGCCACGATCGGTGCGAAGTAGTCGATGTAGCCTTCGTCGCCCGGACCTTTACCGGCTTTCCACTGGATCTGGTCGGCGCGACGGAACGAGTTGTTGATGCGCTTGACCACGGTTGGCACGGAGTCTACCGGGTACAGCGATTGGTCGGGGTACATGGATTCGGCGGAGTTGTTGTCCGCAGCCACTTGCCAGCCGGACAGGTAGATCGCCTGGATACCGGCTTTTACCTGTTGGACTGCCTGGCCACCGGTCAGGGCGCCCATGCAGTTGACGAAATCTTTGTCGGGACGGAAGGAAGGCTTGGCGCCCTGGGTGACCAGGTTCCACAGCTTCTCGGCGCCGAGTTTTGCAAAGGTGTGCTCAGGTTGAACCGAGCCGCGCAGGCGGACGACGTCAGCAGCGGAGTAAGCGCGGGTCACGCCTTTCCAGCGTGGGTTTTCAGCCCAATCTTTTTCAAGGGCTGCAATTTGCTGTTCGCGTGTCAGTGCCATGGAGATAAACCTCGTCGCATAGGTCTGGGTGGAAAATTCCGTTTGCCAGCCACGTATACAGTGCGTGGGCATGGCTGCTCGCTGACCAGAAGCACCGGTGTTCAAGTCAAGTCTGGCGGGGAGGCGACGGGATGAACGAAGGGCGAGAGGGGAGTTGGGCAGGTAAGGGCGAACTGCGAACGGTCTTCGGGCGTCGTGGGCCTTTGGGCGATCCAACAGTGTGTAGCCGCGTTACCTGGTTAGCTTCCGTCCCTCGGGACAACTTCGTTCCAGTCGCAACCTCGTCAAACACACCTTGTGGGCGGTACAGACACGAATCGGCTCAGGTGGGTAACTTAGAGTGACGATCCGAAGGCCCTTGCCAGGGCCTCTGATTAGCGGGAGCGAGGCCATCATGCCCATGCTTTTTTGGATCGTCAAATGTTTTGTAGTGCTTTTTTTCTGGCACTACATCTTTAGTCTCATACGACTCGTCAGTCAGTTATTGGTGCTTCAGTTCAAGGTCTCGACTTTAACGCGTAAAGTCAGGTCGTCGCGGCCCTGGGTAGTGTAGGTGCGGGTTTGAGAGGTTTTGTCGGCCTGGGTTTCGCGATTGATGCCGGCCAGCGGAATCCACTCGCCCAGGCGACCGCTGACGCTTGTGTCGGTGCTCTGCACGTTCACTACATCGGGACGCTCCTGGCTCATGCGGTCACGGTTGGTACTGATCGCCAGGTGCACGGTGTCGCCTGTCACGCTGGCGGTCACGTAGAAGCCTTGAGTGACGTTGCGGTACTGGGTCTGGTTTTGCGGGCGGCCATAGGCATCGGGCTGGGTGGTGGTCAGCGGCACGCTCTGGCCCACCTGGATCAGTGCGGGCACGCCTTCGCTGGCCTGGATCTGCTGGATCCCGCCGTCGCGGCTGGCGGTACCGTAGCTGATGATGCGGGTTTGGCTGTCGCCACTGTTTTGCTGGTTGTTTTCGTTGGTGTCGACGGTGATCAGCAGGCGCTTGGCCGGTGTGTCCAATTGCGCGAGCAAGGCGCGCAGGCTCTGGATCTTGGCAGGGTCGGCATTGACGATCAGTTGATTGCCGTAGGCACTGACGGTGCCATCCTTACCGAGGAAGTTCTGCGCCACCGGCAGCAGGTCGGCGCTGGTGCGGTTGCTCAGGTTGACGACTTCGGTGTCGGCCACTGCCGTGAAGCTGGCGGTCAGGAGGAGGGCTGTGAGCAGGGTGCGTAGGGACATGTCCGTTATCTCTGCGAGTCATAAGGCTTGATAGTGCCAGTTTGTCGGCCTGGCGGGTCGCAAGTTGAATCGTAGATGGCAAAACACCCTGGCGGGGCAGGGTATTTTTGGTGTTGCTGAAATAGTTATCGGGGGCAAGCCCCCTCCCACATTTTGACCGAGAGCATCCCTTGGAATGCGGTCGAATGTGGGAGGGGCGGTGCGACGATTCGACTTGCCCCCGATAGCAGCGACGCGGTCCCGGATCAGCCCTCGCGCACCATATCGACGTGCGGAATCCCGACTTCAAGGAATTCCTCGCTGACAATCTTGAAGCCCAGTCGCTCATAGAACGGCGCGGCATAGACCTGTGCGCTGAGGAACTGTTTGTGCTGGCCGCGTTTTTCGGCTTCGCCGATCACCGCTTCCATCAGCTTGTCGCCGACTTTCAGCCCGCGCCAGTCCTTGAGGACCGACACGCGGCCGATCTCGCCGCTGGGCAGCAGGCGCGCGGTGCCAATCGGAAAGTCGCCCTCGAACGCGAGGAAATGCACGGCATCCGCGTCGTCTGCGTCCCATTCCAGTTCGGGTGGAACCGATTGTTCGGCGATAAATACCGCTTCACGAATGCGCCGAATCTCGGCGATATCCTTATGCCAGTCCGCGACACTTACGTGAATCCTATTCATCGGCAAACCCCAGGCTTCCTTGCTTGACCAGTTCGCACAGCAGGTCGCGGGCATCTTCGTCCGTCAGCCATTCACTGAGGTTGTCGATGTGCAGGGCGTCGGCTGCGCAGATCATTTTCAGCAGTTCGCGCAGTTTGCCCGGCAGGTAACGGCTCTGGCCGCTGGCAAACAGCAGCAGGTCGTCGTCCACTTCGGACCAGGCCATGCGCGCGCTTGGGTTGCGGATCAGTACGCCGCCGTCTTCCAGGCTGCCGACCACGTCTTCTTCCAGCAGCTCTTCCGGGCCGGCGACCAGTTCCGGGTAGCGCGGCTCGGTCATGAACTGGCCGAACCAGGTCAGTAGCATGCGCTCGTCGCTCATGTGCTCGGCCAGCAGGCTTTTGAGACGGTTGAGGGCGTCGCTCTGGATCTGGTGCGGGTCGCTGACTGGCTGAATATCGGCGTCAGTGTAACGCTCTTCGTCGGTCAGGTACTGGCTCAGGAAGTCGGTGAAGTGGGTCAGTACTTCGGCAGCGCTTGGCGCGCGGAAGCCTACCGAGTAGGTCATGCAGTCATCTTCTGCAATGCCGTAGTGGGCCAGGCGTGGCGGCAGGTAGAGCATGTCGCCCGGTTCCAGCACCCATTCAGCGCTCTCTTCGAATTCGGCGAGGATGCGCAGGTCGGCGTGTTGCAGCATCGGGCTTTCAGAGCTGCACATCTGGCCGATCTTCCAGTTGCGCTTGCCGTGGGCTTGCAGCAGGAACACGTCGTAATTATCGAAGTGCGGACCCACGCTACCGCCGGGCGCGGCGAAGCTGATCATCACGTCGTCGATGCGCCAGCTGGGCAGGAAGCGGAACTGCTCGAGCAATTCGGCGACTTCCGGCACGAACTGGTCGACCGCCTGCACCAGCAGGGTCCACTCGCGCTCGGGCAAGGTGCTGAAGGTGTCTTCGGCGAACGGGCCGCGGCGCAGTTCCCACGGACGCTCGCCGTGTTCGATCACCAGGCGCGACTCGACTTCTTCTTCCAGGGCCAGGCCGGCCAGTTCATCGGCGTCGATCGGGCTTTCGAAGTCAGGAATGGCCTGACGGATCAGCAGCGGTTTTTTCTGCCAGTAGTCGCGCAGGAATTCCCGTGCCGTGATGCCGCCCAGAAGTTGAAGAGGGATATCAGGATTCATGTGTAACCTATTGAAAAAAAGCACTTTTCAGACTGGAATAAAAACGCCCGGCGCGGCCGGGCGTCTCAAAGGGGCTTGCGATGATCAGATGCGCTTGGCTTGGGCCACGGCGTTGCCGATGTAGTTGGCCGGGGTGAGCAGCTTCAGCTCGGCCTTGGCAGCGGCGGGCATGTCCAGGCCGTCGATGAAAGTTTGCAGTGCTTGAGGGCTGATGCCTTTGCCGCGCGTCAACTCTTTGAGCTTCTCATACGGGTTTTCGATGTTGTAGCGGCGCATCACGGTCTGGATCGGCTCGGCCAGTACTTCCCAGCATGCGTCCAGGTCAGCGGCGATTTTCTGCTCGTTGAGTTCCAGCTTGCTGATGCCTTTGAGGCTGGCTTCGTAGGCGATCACGCTGTGGGCAAAGCCCACGCCGAGGTTGCGCAGTACGGTGGAGTCGGTCAGGTCGCGCTGCCAGCGGGAGATCGGCAACTTGCTGGCCAGGTGCTGGAACAGCGCGTTGGCGATGCCGAGGTTGCCTTCGGAGTTTTCGAAGTCGATCGGGTTGACCTTGTGCGGCATGGTCGACGAACCGATTTCACCGGCAATGGTGCGCTGCTTGAAGTAGCCCAGGGAGATGTAGCCCCAGACATCACGGTCGAAGTCGATCAGGATGGTGTTGAAGCGCGCAATCGCGTCGAACAGTTCGGCGATGTAGTCGTGCGGTTCGATCTGCGTGGTGTACGGGTTGAAGCCCAGGCCCAGTTCGTCTTCGATGAAGGCGCGGGCGTTGGCTTCCCAGTCGATCTCCGGGTAGGCCGACAGGTGCGCGTTGTAGTTGCCTACGGCGCCGTTGATCTTGCCCAGCAGTGGGACTGCAGCGACTTGAGCGATCTGGCGCTCCAGGCGGTACACCACGTTGGCCAGTTCTTTACCCAGGGTGGTCGGCGAGGCCGGTTGACCGTGGGTGCGCGACAGCATCGGCACAGCGGCGAAGCGGATCGCCAGTTCGCGGATGGCTTCGGCGGTCTGGCGCATCAGCGGCAGCATCACGTCATCACGGCCTTCGCGCAGCATCAGCGCGTGGGACAGGTTGTTGATGTCCTCGCTGGTGCAGGCGAAGTGGATGAATTCGCTGACCTTGGCCAGTTCCGGCAGCTTGGCCGCTTGCTCTTTGAGCAGGTATTCGATGGCTTTGACGTCGTGGTTGGTGGTGCGCTCGATCTCTTTGACACGCTCGGCGTGCTCCAGAGAGAAGTTTTCCGCCAGGGTGTTCAATGCAGCGTTGGCTTCGGCGGAGAACGCCGGCACTTCGCTGATGGCGGGGTGAGCGGCCAGGCGCTGGAGCCAGCGCACTTCAACCAGTACGCGGGCACGGATCAGGCCGTATTCACTGAAAATCGGGCGCAGGGCCTGGGTCTTGCCGGCGTAGCGGCCGTCAACAGGGGAAACCGCAGTGAGCGAAGAGAGCTGCATGGGGTGTTCTCGGACAGTCGGGCAACGAAATGGGGCGCGTATCATACATGAAAAAATCCGCCGGTCCGTTGCCAACTGACCGGCGTATTACGCGTAACGGCTTGAAAATAGCCCGTGGCTGCGACTTATTCTTTGCGCATCAACGGGTAAAGCTCTTTGAGCAATTTGCGACGGCTGATGACCAACTGCCAACGATGACCACCCAATTGGCGCCACAACCGCGCCGAACGAATACCGGCCAGGAGCAGGGCACGGATCTTCGAGGCGTTGTTCGGTTGTTGCAGGTTGCGCATATCGCCATGCACCTGGATGCGCTGGCGCAACGTGCTCAAGGTGTCCTGGTACAGCGCGCCGCAAGCGGCGATGACGTTTTCGTGGGCCGGGCCGAAGTGTTCAACCTGGGACTGGATCTGCGGCAGGCGCTTGCCGATGGTCTCGAGCAGGTCGTCACGCTTGGCCAGTTGGCGCTCAAGGCCGAGCATCGACAGGGCGTAGCGCAGTGGTTCGCGCTGCAAGGTGCTCGGGTCGCGTTCCAGTGCGCCGACCAGCGCACGGTAGCCTTCGCGCAGCGCCAGGTCGTCACCGCCGTAGACTTCCAGGGTGTCCTTGGGGTCGCGAATCAGCAGGCTGCCGAGCATGCAGGTCAGGCCGGCCTCGGTGACCTGGCCGGTCTTGGCGATCTTGTCCACCAGCACCGCGGCGAGGAATACCCCGCCGAGCGCCGTCAATTGCTCCTGGGTCGGGCTCATGCCGGGCTGCTCCAGGGTTCGGCGACTTCAATCACGCCGCCCCCCAGGCACACCTCGCCATCGTAGAACACCACGGACTGGCCAGGCGTGACCGCGCGCTGCGGGTCGTCGAAGGTGGCGCGGTAACCGTCGGCGGTTTTTTCCAGGGTGCAGGGCTGGTCGCTCTGGCGATAGCGCACCTTGGCGGTCAGGCGGCGCGGCGCGCTCAGGTCCACCGGGTTGACCCAGTAGATATCCGAGGCGAGCAGCGCGCGGGAGAACAACCAGGGGTGCTCATTGCCCTGGCCCACGATCAGTTCGTTGTGCTCTAGGTCCTTGACCAGCACGTACCACGGCTCGTCACCGGCGTCTTTCAAGCCGCCGATGCCCAGGCCCTGGCGCTGGCCGATGGTGTGGTACATCAGGCCGTGGTGGCGGCCGATGACCTCGCCTTCGGTGGTTTTGATCTCGCCCGGTTGCGCCGGCAGGTATTGCTTGAGGAAATCGCTGAAGCGGCGCTCGCCGATAAAGCAGATCCCGGTGGAGTCCTTCTTCTTGGCGGTGGCCAGGTCGTGCTGCTCGGCGATCCTGCGCACTTCGGGCTTTTCCAGCTCGCCTACCGGGAACAGGGTCTTGGCGATCTGTTCGCCGCCGACGGCGTGCAGGAAGTAGCTCTGGTCCTTGTTGGGGTCCAGGCCCTTGAGCAGTTCGGTGCGCCCGTCGATATCGCGACGGCGCACGTAGTGGCCAGTGGCGATCAGGTCCGCGCCGAGCATCATGGCGTAGTCGAGGAACGCCTTGAACTTGATCTCGCGATTACACAGGATGTCCGGGTTCGGCGTGCGGCCGGCCTTGTATTCGGCCAGGAAGTGCTCGAACACGTTGTCCCAGTACTCGGCCGCGAAATTGGCGGTGTGCAGCTTGATGCCGATCTTGTCGCACACGGCCTGGGCATCTGCCAGGTCGTCCATGGCGGTGCAATATTCCGTTCCATCGTCTTCTTCCCAGTTCTTCATGAACAGGCCTTCCACCTCATAACCCTGCTCCATGAGCAGAACGGCGGAAACGGAAGAATCCACGCCGCCGGACATACCGACGATGACGCGCTTCTTTTGTGTGTCAGAAGGGGCTGGATCACGCATAGGGTTTCAACGGGTGTCTTGAAAAAGGACGCGATTCTAACAGGCCCAAGCCTTCAAGGCTAAAGAGAAGGTCGGATCAATTCGAGACTGTGACGAAAGCCGGCCAGATAATCGTCGATACAGCGGATGATCAGCTCGCTGCGCCAGGTGTCGCGCAGGGCCATCAGTTCCTCACGGGTCAGCCAGCGGGCGCGCACGATGCCGTCGTCTAGTTGATAGTCCGGGTGGTGTTTCAGCGCCTTGGCGGTGAAACAGACCCGCTGGTAGGTCACGCCGTTGCTCGGGGCGGTGTACAGGTAGATGCCGACGATGCCGGTGGCTTCGACGTCCCAGCCGGTTTCTTCGAGGGTTTCACGCACGGCGGCTTCGGTCAGCGTTTCGTGCGGGTCGAGGTGGCCGGCGGGCTGGTTGAGCACGGCGCGGCCGCCTTTGAGTTCTTCGACCATCAGGAAGCGGCCGTTGTCTTCGACGATGGTGGCGACGGTGATGTGGGGTTGCCAGGTCATTGGATGCCTCTCGATTCTGAGTGCGGTGCGGTCTTCAGGCAGGATTGCAGTCGGTGTGGGAGGGGGCTTGCTCCCGATGGCGGTGGGGCAGTCGACTTATTGGTAGCTGACTCACTGCTATCGGGAGCAAGCTCCTTCCCACATTTGAATCCGGTTTATTCGCTGGAAACACAAACCCCGGCACGGGGCCGGGGTTTGTTTGCATCCTTACAATCTTACTTCAGCTTGGCAATTGCCGCGTTGAGGGTGTTGCTCGGGCGCATGACCTTGCTGGTCAGCTCCGGGTTCGGCGCGTAGTAGCCGCCGATGTCCACGGGCTTGCCCTGTACGGCGTTGAGCTCGGCAACGATGGTTGCCTCGTTCGCGGCCAGGGTCTTGGCAAGTGTGGCGAATTGCGCTTGCAGCGCGGTGTCTTCGGTCTGCGCGGCCAGGGCTTGGGCCCAGTACAGCGCCAGGTAGAAGTGGCTGCCGCGGTTGTCGATGTTGCCGACTTTGCGCGATGGCGACTTGTTGTTGTCGAGGAACTGGCCGGTGGCCTGGTCCAGGGTCTTGGACAGTACCAGGGCTTTCGGGTTGTTGTAGGTCACACCCAAATGCTCAAGCGATGCGGCCAGGGCCAGGAACTCGCCCAGGGAATCCCAGCGCAGGAAGTTTTCTTCCAGCAACTGCTGCACGTGTTTCGGTGCCGAACCGCCGGCGCCGGTTTCGAACAGGCCACCGCCGTTCATCAGCGGCACGATCGACAGCATCTTGGCGCTGGTGCCCAGTTCCATGATCGGGAACAGGTCGGTCAGGTAGTCGCGCAGTACGTTACCGGTCACCGAGATGGTGTCCAGGCCCTTGCGGGTGCGCTCCAGGGTGAACTTCATCGCGTCGACCGGCGACATGATGCGGATGTCCAGGCCTTCGGTGTTGTGGTCTTTCAGGTAGGTCTGGACTTTCTCGATCACCGCACCGTCGTGGGCGCGTTGTGGGTCGAGCCAGAAGATGGCCGGGGTGTTGCTGGCGCGGGCACGGTTGACGGCGAGTTTGACCCAGTCCTGGATCGGCGCGTCTTTGGCCTGGCACATGCGGAAGATGTCGCCGGCTTCGACGGGCTGTTCCATCAGCAGGTTGCCCTTGCTGTCGGTGACGCGAACGACGCCGTCAGCCTTGAGCTGGAAGGTCTTGTCGTGAGAGCCGTACTCTTCGGCTTTCTGTGCCATCAGGCCAACGTTCGGTACGCTGCCCATGGTGGTCGGATCGAACGCACCATGAGCCTTGCAGTCTTCGATGACGGCTTGGTAGATGGTGGCGTAGCAGCGATCCGGGATCACAGCCTTGGTGTCGTGCAACTGGCCGTCGGTGCCCCACATTTTGCCGGAGTCACGGATCATGGCCGGCATCGAGGCGTCGACGATGACGTCGCTCGGCACGTGCAGGTTGGTGATGCCTTTGTCGGAGTTGACCATCGCCAGCGATGGGCGCGCGGCGTAGACCGCCTGGATATCGGCTTCGATCTGCGCTTGCTGCTCGGCCGGCAGGGCCTTGATGCGAGCGTACAGGTCGCCGATGCCGTTGTTCAGGTTGAAGCCGATCTGTTCCAGCACGACGGCGTGCTTGGCCAGGGCGTCTTTATAGAACTCGGCAACGATCTGGCCGAACATGATCGGGTCGGAGACCTTCATCATGGTGGCTTTCAGGTGAACCGACAGCAGCACGCCTTGTTTCTTGGCGTCTTCGATTTCAGCGGCGATGAAGCTGCGCAGGGCGTTCTTGCTCAGCACGGAGCTGTCGATGATTTCGCCAGCTTGTACCGAAGTCTTTTCCTTCAGTACGGTTGCGGTGCCGTCTTTAGCGATCAGCTCGATTTTGACAGCGTCGGCTGCCTCGATCTGTACGGCTTTTTCGCTGCCGTAGAAGTCGCCGTGGCTCATGTGAGCAACGTGGGACTTCGAGTCGGCGGCCCAGGCGCCCATCTTGTGCGGGTGCTTGCGTGCATAGTTCTTGACCGACAGCGGTGCGCGGCGGTCAGAGTTGCCTTCGCGCAGTACCGGGTTCACGGCGCTGCCCTTGATCTTGTCGTAACGTGCGCGGGTTTCTTTTTCCGCGTCGGTGGTTACGGTTTCCGGGTAGTCCGGCAGGGCGTAGCCCTTGGCTTGCAGTTCCTTGATCGCCGCCTGCAGTTGAGGGGTCGAGGCACTGATGTTAGGCAGCTTGATGATGTTGGCTTCAGGCGTAACGGCCAGGGCGCCCAGTTCGGCGAGGTGGTCCGGTACGGCTTTGGCGCCCAGTTGCTCGGGGAAGCTTGCGAGGATGCGCCCGGCGAGGGAGATGTCGCGGGTTTCCACGGCAATATCAGCGGAAGCGGTGAAGGCCTCTACGATAGGCAGCAGTGAATAGGTGGCGAGGGCTGGTGCTTCGTCGGTGAAGGTGTAGATGATCTTCGAGCGGGTGGGCATATTCGGATTAACTCTCTTCTTTGCTGAAAGCGTGCGCAGAAACTCGAGATGCGCCGGGTAGAGCGCGTTCGTTCAAAGTCATCCATGAGCGAAAGGTCGAGATTTCTTCGCGGTGATGTTGGGTTGCATCAGTCGAGCGTCAAGCGGGTGGACTATTGTTTAGTCCGGCTTTTCAGGCGCGGGGCGTTGCTTTCTATTGAAGAAGCAGGCGGTCGGCCGTCGTGACTCTTTGGTCAGCGGCGGCATTATACATAGGTCGCTATGCTTACGCCGAGCTCTCATACAAAAGGTGGGTCGTCCATTGGTCTAAAGGTCGCAGGGACCAAATCGCGCCTAAAGTCGCATGATGTGCTCAAGATTGGCGCTTTTCCCTTTGCTTTCAAGCTAGTAGGCAACTAAATATGCTGTTTTCGCTGCAAATGAGCGTGGCGTGAGGTTTCAGTCGTCATTTATCTGGAGTAGGCTCGGACGCAGCCAGATGTTCAATCCATAGATGGAGTTCAGCATGGGATACAAGAAGATTCAGGTTCCGGCAGTCGGCGACAAAATCACCGTCAATGCAGACCATTCTCTCAATGTTCCTGACCAACCGATCATCCCTTATATCGAAGGTGACGGTATTGGCGTCGACATCAGCCCGGTGATGATCAAGGTGGTCGACGCAGCTGTTGAAAAAGCCTACGGCGGCAAGCGCAAGATTTCGTGGATGGAAGTTTTCGCCGGCGAAAAAGCGACCCAAGTCTACGACCAGGACACCTGGCTGCCCCAGGAAACCCTGGACGCGGTCAGGGATTACGTGGTGTCCATCAAAGGCCCGCTGACCACCCCGGTCGGTGGTGGCATCCGTTCGTTGAACGTGGCCCTGCGCCAACAACTCGACCTGTATGTGTGCCTGCGCCCGGTGCGCTGGTTCGAAGGCGTGCCAAGCCCGGTCAAGAAGCCTGGCGACGTGGACATGACCATCTTCCGCGAAAACTCCGAAGATATTTACGCCGGGATCGAGTGGAAAGCCGGTTCGCCGGAAGCGATCAAAGTGATCAAGTTCCTCAAGGAAGAAATGGGTGTTACCAAGATCCGTTTCAACCAGGATTGCGGCATCGGTATCAAGCCGGTCTCCAAGCAGGGTACTGAGCGTCTGGTGCGCAAAGCGCTGCAATACGTCGTGGATAACGATCGTGAGTCGCTGACCATCGTGCACAAAGGCAACATCATGAAGTTCACCGAAGGTGCCTTCAAGGAGTGGGCCTACGGCATCGCCGAGAAAGAATTCGGCGCGACCCTGCTCGACGGCGGTCCATGGATGCAGTTCAAGAATCCAAAAACCGGCAAGAACGTAGTGGTTAAAGATGCAATTGCCGACGCCATGCTTCAGCAGATCCTGCTGCGCCCGGCCGAATACGATGTGATCGCCACGTTGAACCTCAACGGCGACTACCTTTCCGATGCGCTGGCGGCGGAAGTAGGGGGCATCGGCATTGCGCCGGGGGCCAACCTGTCCGATACCATCGCCATGTTCGAGGCTACCCACGGTACTGCGCCCAAGTATGCGGGCAAGGACCAGGTCAACCCGGGCTCATTGATTCTGTCGGCGGAAATGATGCTGCGCCACATGGGCTGGACCGAGGCGGCTGACTTGATCATCAAGGGCACCAATGGCGCGATCTCGGCCAAGACCGTGACCTATGATTTCCATCGCTTGATGGACGGTGCCAAGTTGCTGTCTTCGTCGGGGTTTGGCGATGCGTTGATTTCGCATATGTAAGCAAAGTGGCATAAAAAACGGCCACCCTGGATTGACTGGGGTGGCCGTTTTCGTATTGCAAGACTGCATGCTCGGCGGCGAATCAGGCCGTTTGTTTCTTTTCTTTATGAGCGTGCGATGCTGCGGGCTTTTCCGGTGTTCCAGTTTTCACTGCATCAATATTTACGGCGTGCAGCCCTTTCGGTCCTTGAATGATTTCAAAGCTCACAGCTTGCCCCGCCTTCAGCGTTTTGTACCCATCCATGATGATCGCCGAATAGTGTGCAAAAAGGTCCTCGCTTTTACCTTCTTCGTTAATAAAGCCATATCCCTTGGCGTTATTGAACCACTTGACCTTGCCACTGATCTTGACGCCAGACATACCCATATCCCTCTGCACCAGACTCCATCACTGGAGTATCATCCAGTTTATCCGTCCTAACCCGAATAATAAGGTTGACTGCGCGGACCTTTTTTACCCACTGTGGGTTCTATTGGTTGTAACACTGATTTACCGATAGTCAAGGTGACCGAAGGGTCAGAGTTGAAATTCTGACAGGTCGCCCCCACCACTGTATTTGAACCACTGACGAACCTTTCTTTCCATGCATGCAATCAGCCAGATTCGACTAACATTCAATCAGGATCGACCGGATCACGAACACGATGACGACGGTTCTGCAGGCATTGCTGTCCAGGAGGCTAAGCCTGCTCTACAGGCGCCGCCGATGTACAAGGTGGTTTTGTTCAATGATGACTACACACCGATGGATTTCGTGGTCGAAGTGCTCGAGGTGTTTTTTAACCTGAACCGCGAGTTGGCGACCAAGGTAATGCTGGCCGTTCACACAGAAGGACGGGCAGTATGTGGAGTGTTTACCCGCGACATCGCCGAGACAAAGGCCATGCAGGTCAACCAGTACGCCAGGGAAAGCCAGCATCCGCTACTCTGTGAAATCGAGAAGGACGGTTAACGCCGACCACTTGGGTATGAGGTGAAGCTATGTTAAACCGCGAGCTCGAAGTCACCCTCAATCTTGCCTTCAAGGAGGCTCGTTCGAAGCGTCATGAATTCATGACCGTCGAGCACCTGCTGCTGGCACTTTTGGATAACGAAGCTGCCGCCACCGTTCTGCGTGCGTGCGGCGCCAATCTCGACAAACTCAAGCATGACCTGCAGGAGTTCATCGACTCCACGACGCCACTGATCCCCGTGCATGACGAGGACCGTGAAACCCAGCCGACCCTGGGCTTTCAGCGGGTATTGCAGCGTGCTGTTTTCCACGTGCAGAGCTCCGGTAAGCGTGAAGTCACGGGCGCCAACGTGCTTGTCGCCATCTTCAGTGAACAGGAAAGCCAGGCAGTGTTTCTGCTGAAACAGCAGAGCGTTGCCCGTATCGATGTCGTCAACTACATCGCCCACGGTATCTCCAAAGTGCCTGGGCACGGCGAACATTCCGAGGGTGAGCAGGATATGCAGGACGACGAGGGCGGTGAGTCTTCTTCTTCGGGCAATCCATTGGATGCCTATGCCAGCAATCTCAATGAGCTGGCGCGCCAGGGGCGGATCGATCCGCTGGTGGGGCGTGAGTCTGAGGTTGAGCGTGTGGCGCAGATCCTCGCGCGTCGTCGCAAGAACAACCCGTTGCTGGTGGGTGAGGCGGGCGTGGGTAAAACCGCGATTGCCGAAGGCCTGGCCAAGCGTATCGTCGACAACCAGGTGCCGGACCTGTTGGCCAACAGCGTCGTCTACTCTCTTGACCTCGGCGCGTTGCTTGCCGGGACCAAGTACCGTGGCGATTTCGAGAAGCGCTTCAAGGCGTTGCTCGGCGAGCTGAAAAAACGCCCGCAGGCGATCCTGTTCATCGATGAAATCCACACCATCATTGGTGCTGGTGCGGCGTCTGGCGGGGTGATGGATGCTTCCAACCTGCTCAAGCCGTTGTTGTCGTCGGGTGATATTCGCTGCATCGGTTCGACCACATTCCAGGAATTTCGCGGGATCTTCGAGAAAGACCGTGCCCTGGCGCGTCGTTTTCAGAAAGTCGACGTGTCCGAGCCTTCGGTTGAGGACACCATCGGTATCCTGCGTGGCCTCAGGGGGCGTTTCGAGGCGCACCATGGCGTCGAGTACACCGATGAGGCGCTGCGTGCCGCTGCCGAGCTGGCGTCGCGCTACATCAATGACCGGCACATGCCGGACAAGGCCATCGATGTGATCGACGAGGCGGGTGCCTATCAGCGCCTGCAGCCGGTCGAGAAGCGTGTGAAGCGCATCGACGTGTCTCAGGTCGAGGCGATAGTGGCCAAGATCGCGCGGATTCCGCCAAAACACGTCAGCAGTTCCGACAAAGAGCTACTGCGTAACCTGGAGCGCGACCTCAAGCTCACCGTGTTTGGCCAGGATGCCGCCATCGACTCGCTGTCCACCGCGATCAAGTTGTCGCGGGCGGGCCTCAAGTCGCCGGACAAGCCAGTCGGTTCGTTCCTGTTCGCCGGTCCGACCGGCGTTGGCAAGACCGAAGCGGCCCGGCAGTTGGCCAAGGCCATGGGCATTGAGCTGGTGCGGTTCGACATGTCCGAATACATGGAGCGTCACACCGTGTCGCGCCTGATCGGTGCGCCTCCGGGCTATGTCGGTTTTGATCAGGGCGGTCTGTTGACCGAGGCGATCACCAAGCAGCCGCATTGCGTATTGCTCCTCGATGAAATCGAGAAGGCACACCCGGAAGTCTTCAACCTGCTGCTGCAGGTCATGGATCACGGCACCCTGACCGACAACAACGGGCGCAAGGCGGACTTCCGCAACGTGATCGTGATCATGACCACCAACGCCGGTGCTGAAACCGCCGCGCGGGCTTCGATCGGCTTTACACATCAGGATCACTCTTCCGATGCGATGGAAGTGATCAAGAAGAGCTTCACGCCGGAGTTCCGCAACCGTCTGGACACCATTATCCAGTTTGGTCGCCTCAGCCATGAGGTCATCAAAAACGTGGTGGACAAGTTCCTCACCGAGCTTCAAGCGCAGTTGGAAGACAAGCGCGTGCAGTTGGAGGTGACGGACGCGGCGCGCAATTGGCTGGCCGAGGGTGGTTACGACGCGGCAATGGGCGCTCGCCCGATGGCGCGTCTGATCCAGGACAAGATCAAGCGGCCATTGGCCGAAGAGATCCTGTTTGGCGAACTTGCCGACCACGGTGGCGTGGTGCATATCGACCTGAAGGACGGCGAGCTGACCTTCGAGTTCGAAACCACGGCCGAAATGGCCTGATTGTTCTGCAACTACGCAAAAGGCGCCGAAAGGCGCCTTTTTGCTGCCTTGAAATGCAATTGCCAGAACAATGGCGATCCAATGTAGGAGGGGGCTTGCCCCCGATAGCGGTGTATCAGCAACAGATGTGTCTACTGGCACACCGCCATCGAGGGCAAGCTCCCTCCCACATTGGGTTTCAGGTAAATCCTGAGCACACAAAAACGCCCGGCATAACCGGGCGTCTTGTATTGACTTGATTAACGGGCGCGGTAAGTGATGCGCCCTTTGCTCAGGTCATAGGGCGTCAGCTCGACGCGCACTTTGTCACCGGTAAGAATACGAATGTAGTTCTTGCGCATCTTGCCGGAGATATGCGCGGTTACGACGTGCCCATTTTCCAACTCCACACGAAACATGGTGTTGGGCAGGGTGTCGACGACAGTGCCTTCCATTTCGAAGCTGTCTTCTTTCGACATGCAGTAAAGCCCTCGGTATCCAGTGAATGGCCCGGTGCAACTGCGCCAGGCAAAAGCGGCGTGCATTGTGCCCGAAAAAGGGTGTTTAAGCCAAGGGGTTCTAGTTAAGCGTGACCCATCTTTGATTAATCAGCAGTTCAATGGGGCGATATTGGGTCTTGTAGTTCATCTTTTTGCAGTTTTTGATCCAGTATCCAAGGTACAGCGCCTCCAGTTCCAGGCGCAGGGCTTCGCCGATTTGCCAGAGGATCGCGAAACGCCCCAGGCTGCGCCGCTCTTCGGCCGGTTCATAGAAGGTGTACACCGCCGACAGGCCATTGGGCAGCAAATCGGTCACGGCGACGGCTAGCAAGCGCCCGTCGAGTCGAAATTCGTAGAAACGCGAGAAGGGCAGTTCACGCACCAGGAACGTGGAAAACTGGTCGCGACTGGGTGGGAACATATCGCCGTCGGCGTGGCGTTGTTCGATGTAGCGCTGGTAAAGGTCGAAATACTCTTCACTGAACCTGGGATTGGCCGCCGTGACAGTCAGGTCCGCGTTGCGCTTGAGGATGCGCTTCTGGTTGCGGTCTGGCACAAACTGCGCCGCCGGAATTCGGGCTGGTACGCAGGCATTGCAGTTTTGGCAGTGCGGTCGGTACAGGTGATCGCCGCTGCGCCGAAACCCCATTTCCGAGAGGTCGGCATACACATGCACATCCATCGGCTGGCTGGGATCGAGGAACAGCGTGGTGGCCTGTTCGTCGGGCAGATAGCTGCAAGCGTGGGCTTGAGTGGCATAAAACTTCAATCGCGCCAGCTCGGTCATGATCAACCCTCGGATAAGCTTTGAAATAAGTGTAAGCCAGGTGCGAGGAAGTCGCCTAGGAAACCCACGGTCCAGCGCTGGGTTGGTCCAGATAGTCGCGCAGGAAACCGGCGAAGTCGCTGCGCGGTATGGCCCGCGCGCCCAGGCTGTGCAAGTGATCATTGGGCATCTGGCAGTCGATCAGCACAAATCCCCACGCCTGTAGCTGCCGGGTCAGTGTGGCAAAGCCGAACTTCGAGGCGTTATCGGCGCGGCTGAACATCGACTCGCCAAAAAACAACCGGCCCATCGCCAGCCCATATAGGCCGCCCACCAGTTCGCCGTTGTCCCAGACCTCTACCGAATGCGCGTAACCCCGCGTGTGCAGCTCCTGGTAGGCGCTCTGGATGCCCTCGGTGATCCAGGTGCCATCTGCATAGGCGCGTGGCGCGGCGCAGGCCTGGATGACCGCGGCGAAGTCCTGGTCGAAGGTCACGCTGTAGCGCTGCTGGCGCAATAATTTGCCCAGGCTGCGGGATACGTGCAGTTCGTCGGGGAAGATCACGGTGCGTGGGTCCGGTGACCACCAGAGAATCGGCTGGCCTTGCGAGAACCACGGAAAGCAGCCGTGGCGATAGGCCTGGATCAGCCGCTCGGCCGACAGGTCGCCACCGGCGGCGAGCAGGCCATTGGGTTCGCGCATGGCTTTGGCCAGCGGGGGGAAGGTCAGGGTGTCGCGTTGTAACCAGGTCAGCATGGCATCCAGGCTTACGGAAGGGGAGGGGGGTGGCAGGTACGGGGCCTGCCCTGAGAAGATTGATTATTGTCGACCCGGCGCCAGGGAGCCAGCCCGAATCGGGCATTGGTGTGGATTAGCGTGAACGGGTGTTTCTGCAACTCTCTCTCAGAGACGTGGTCGTATTCGGGACTGCCCCATGCAGGCCAATTGCCAACCTTGCCTGGATTGCTAGAAACAGCGCATAAGCCTTTGTCAGCAAAGGCAATGCGTGCTCAAATTGAACAGTATGTGACACTTGAATTGTTCAGGCTGCCGCGCAAGGGGCAAGTGCGTGGCATCAGGGACACAAACCCGTACAATGCGGGCATTCTGGCGTTATCGCCGTTTCACTCGTCAATCGCTCGGTGTTAAAGGTAGATTTAACGACGTTCGTATATTTTTTCAGCTGCTCGGATTGGGCGGCAGTGTGCAGTCATTCAACAGATGGACGCGCTAAAGGCGCAGGAAAAGACCCGTTTTGAAGAAATCCACCGCGACACAAAAAACAGTCGTGCCGGCCTGGCGTCAGCACCTGCATTATCGGCTCAAGGAAGGTGCACTGATCGCCATCGGCGCCCTGTGCCTGTTCCTGATGATGGCCTTGCTCACCTATGGCAAGGACGATCCGGGCTGGAGCCACAACAGCAAGATCGAAGACGTGCAGAACTTCGGTGGGCCTGCCGGTTCCTACAGCGCCGATATCCTGTTCATGGTGCTGGGTTATTTCGCTTACATCTTCCCGTTGCTGCTGGCGATCAAGACCTGGCAGATCTTCCGCCAGCGTCATGAGCCGTGGCAGTGGAGCGGCTGGCTGTTTTCCTGGCGCCTGATCGGCCTGGTGTTCCTGGTGCTGTCCGGTGCGGCATTGGCGCATATCCATTTCCATGCCCCAACCGGCCTGCCGGCGGGAGCAGGCGGTGCGCTGGGTGAGAGTCTCGGCGACCTGGCCCGCAAGACCCTGAATATCCAGGGCAGCACCCTGATGTTTATCGCGCTGTTCCTGTTTGGCCTCACCGTGTTCACCGACCTGTCGTGGTTCAAGGTGATGGACGTGACCGGCAAAATCACCCTCGACCTGCTGGAACTGTTCCAGGGCGCCGCCAACCGCTGGTGGTCGGCTCGGGTCGAGCGCAAGCGTATGGTGGCCCAACTGCGCGAGGTGGACACCCGCGTCAACGAGGTCGTGGCCCCGAGCACGCCGGACCGGCGTGAACAAGCCAAGGTCAAGGAACGCCTGATCGAGCGCGAGCAAGCCCTGAGCAAGCACATGTCGGACCGCGAGAAACAGGTGCCGCCGGTCATCGCCCCGGCACCGATCAAGGCTCCCGAGCCGAGCCATCGCGTGCAGAAAGAGAAACAGGCGCCGTTGTTTGTCGACAGCGCGGTCGAAGGCACATTGCCGCCGATCTCGATTCTCGACCCGGCCGAGAAGAAACAACTCAACTATTCCCCTGAGTCCCTGGCGGCCGTCGGCCATTTGCTGGAAATCAAACTCAAGGAATTCGGTGTCGAAGTGTCGGTGGACTCGATCCACCCCGGCCCGGTGATTACCCGTTACGAAATCCAGCCAGCGGCCGGGGTCAAGGTCAGCCGTATCTCCAACCTGGCCAAAGACCTCGCCCGTTCCCTGGCCGTGACCAGCGTGCGCGTGGTGGAAGTGATCCCCGGCAAAACCACCGTGGGCATCGAGATTCCCAACGAAGACCGCCAGATCGTGCGCTTCTCCGAGGTGCTGTCGACCCCGGAATACGACAACTTCAAATCGCCGGTCACCCTGGCCCTGGGCCATGACATCGGCGGCAAGCCGGTGATCACGGACCTGGCGAAAATGCCTCACCTGCTGGTGGCCGGTACTACCGGCTCGGGTAAGTCGGTGGGTGTGAACGCGATGATCCTGTCGATCCTGTTCAAGTCCGGCCCGGAAGACGCCAAGCTGATCATGATCGATCCGAAGATGCTCGAATTGTCGATCTACGAAGGCATTCCGCACCTGCTGTGCCCGGTGGTCACCGACATGAAGGACGCCGCCAACGCCCTGCGCTGGAGCGTTGCCGAGATGGAGCGGCGCTACAAGCTGATGGCGAAGATGGGCGTGCGCAACCTGTCGGGCTTCAATGCCAAGGTCAAGGAAGCCCAGGACGCCGGCACGCCGCTGACCGACCCGTTGTACAAGCGCGAAAGCATCCACGACGAAGCGCCATTGCTGACCAAGTTGCCGACCATCGTCGTGGTGGTCGACGAATTTGCCGACATGATGATGATCGTCGGCAAGAAGGTTGAAGAGTTGATCGCACGTATCGCCCAGAAGGCGCGTGCCGCCGGTATCCACTTGATTCTTGCGACCCAGCGGCCGTCGGTGGATGTGATCACCGGTCTGATCAAGGCCAACATCCCGACGCGCATGGCGTTCCAGGTGTCGAGCAAGATCGACTCGCGGACCATCATCGACCAGGGTGGCGCCGAACAGCTGCTGGGCCACGGTGACATGCTCTACATGCCGCCGGGCACCAGCCTGCCGATTCGCGTGCATGGCGCGTTCGTTTCCGACGATGAAGTGCATCGTGTGGTGGAAGCCTGGAAACTGCGCGGTGCGCCGGAATACAACGACGACATCCTCGCCGGTGTTGAAGAAGCCGGCAGCGGCTTCGATGGCGGCAGCAGCGGTGGCGACGATGATGCCGAAACCGACGCGCTGTACGACGAAGCGGTCGCCTTCGTGTTGGAAAGCCGTCGCGCCTCGATCTCTGCCGTACAGCGCAAGCTGAAAATCGGCTACAACCGCGCCGCCCGCATGATTGAATCCATGGAAAATGCCGGTGTCGTCACCGCAATGAACACCAACGGCTCGCGCGAAGTCATCGCTCCCGGGCAGATGCGCGACTGATCACGCGCCGCGTGGCAGCACGCGGCACGCCCTAACGACTCAATGAGGACTCCCATGCGTCTTATCCGCATGCTGTTGTTGCCGGCACTGGCCCTGACTGCTGTTTCGGCTCACGCTGATCCGGCCTCCGTCGCCAGCCTGACCAACCTGCTGGACAAATCCAAGACCCTGACTGCGCGCTTCTCCCAGTTGACCCTGGACGGCGGCGGCACCCAGTTGCAGGAAACCGCCGGTGAAATGGCCGTGCAACGCCCAGGGTTGTTCTACTGGAAGACCGACGCGCCGAATGAGCAGACCATCGTCTCGGACGGCCAAAAAGTCACGTTGTGGGACCCGGACCTGGAACAGGCGACCATCAAGAAGCTCGACCCGCGCCTGAACCAGACCCCGGCGCTGCTGCTGTCGGGCGATGTATCGAAAATCAGCGACAGTTTCGACATCACCTCCAAGCAAGCCAGCAATGTGATCGACTTCACCCTCAAGCCGAAATCCAAGGACACGCTGTTCGACAGCCTGCGCCTGTCGTTCCGCAACGGTGTGATCAATGACATGCAACTGGTCGACAGCGTCGGCCAGCGCACCAATATCCTGTTCACCGGGGTCAAGGCCAACGAGCCGGTGCCCGCCTCCAAGTTCAAGTTCGACATCCCCAAGGGTGCCGACGTGATCCAGGAATAACCTGCCTAGAGGTTTCAAACGCTGCCCATGGACCTGTTTCGAAGTGCCCCGATCGCTCAACCCCTGGCCGCACGCTTGCGTTCGACCAACCTGGATGAGTACGTCGGTCAGGAACACCTGCTCGCTCGCGGCAAGCCTTTGCGCGAAGCCCTGGAGCAGGGTGCGCTGCACTCGATGATTTTCTGGGGGCCGCCGGGGGTGGGTAAAACCACCCTCGCGCGGCTGCTGGCGAAAGTCTCGGATGCCCACTTCGAAACGGTCTCGGCGGTGCTGGCCGGGGTCAAGGAGATCCGCCAGGCGGTGGAAGTGGCCAAGCAGCAGGCCGGGCAATATGGCAAGCGCACCATCCTGTTCGTCGACGAAGTGCATCGCTTCAACAAGTCGCAGCAGGACGCGTTCTTGCCGTATGTCGAAGACGGCACGCTGATTTTTATCGGTGCAACCACCGAGAACCCGTCCTTCGAATTGAACAACGCCTTGCTCTCGCGGGCGCGGGTGTATGTGCTCAAGAGCTTGGATGAAGCGGCGATGCGAAAGCTGCTGCAGCGCGCCTTGAGAGAAGACAAGGGCTTGGGCAAGCGCCAGTTGAGCCTCAGCGATGAAGGCTTCAAGATCCTGTTCAGCGCCGCCGATGGCGACGGGCGACGTTTTCTCAACCTGCTGGAGAACGCGTCCGACCTGGCCGAAGACGGCAGCGAGATTGGCGTCGAGCTCCTGCAAAGCCTGCTCGGCGACACACGCCGGCGTTTCGACAAGGGTGGCGAAGCGTTCTACGATCAGATTTCGGCGCTGCACAAGTCGGTACGCGGCTCCAACCCCGACGGCGCGTTGTACTGGTTCGCGCGCATGATCGACGGTGGCTGTGATCCGCTGTACCTGGCGCGCCGCGTGGTGCGCATGGCCAGTGAAGACATCGGCAACGCCGACCCCCGCGCCCTGAGCCTGTGCCTTGCGGCGTGGGAAGTGCAGGAGCGCCTCGGCAGCCCCGAAGGCGAACTGGCGGTGGCCCAGGCCATTACCTACCTGGCGTGTGCGCCGAAAAGTAATGCGGTGTACATGGGCTTCAAGTCGGCACTGCGCGCCGCGGCCGAACATGGCTCCCTCGAAGTGCCGCTGCACCTGCGCAATGCGCCCACCAAGCTGATGAAACAACTGGGTTACGGTGATGAATACCGCTACGCCCACGATGAGCCGGACGCCTATGCCGCCGGCGAAGATTACTTCCCTGACGAGCTTGAGCCGCAGCCGTTCTACCAGCCGGTGCCCCGTGGCCTGGAGCTGAAGATCGGTGAAAAGCTCAATCACCTCGCTCAACTCGACCGCCTCAGCCCCAAACAGCGGAGAAAGTAGTGCTCAAGACGATTCTTGCCGTGTCCGTTGCCGGCATCGCTGGTACATTATTGCGTTTCGCCACTGGTACTTGGGTAAACGCCAACTGGCCGAGGCATTTTTATGCCGCGACCCTGGCGGTCAACCTGGTGGGCTGCTTGATTATCGGGCTGTTGTATGGCTGGTTCCTGTTGCGCCCGGAAGTGCCGATTGAAATTCGTGCCGGCTTGATTGTCGGTTTTGTAGGCGGTCTGACGACCTTTTCATCCTTTTCACTGGATACGGTGCGCCTGCTGGAAAGCGGGCAGGTCCTGGTCGCCTTCGGGTACCTGGGCATCAGCGTGTTCGGCGGGCTGCTCGCCACCTGGGCCGGCCTGTCCTTGACCAAACTTTGATAAACGAGAGACCGACATGCTCGATTCCAAACTGTTACGTAGCAACCTTCAGGACGTAGCGGACCGCCTGGCATCCCGTGGCTTTGCCTTGGATGTTGCGCGCATCGAAGCGCTGGAAGAACAGCGCAAGACCGTCCAGACCCGCACCGAAGCACTGCAGGCTGAGCGTAATGCGCGTTCCAAGTCCATCGGTCAGGCCAAGCAGCGCGGCGAAGACATCGCGCCGTTGATGGCGGATGTCGAGCGCATGGGCACCGAGTTGTCCGACGGCAAAGTCGAACTGGACAAGATTCAAGGCGAACTGGATTCGATCCTGCTGGGCATTCCGAACCTGCCGCACGAGTCGGTGCCGGTCGGTGCGGACGAAGAGGGTAACGTCGAAGTGCGCCGCTGGGGCACGCCAAAGGCCTTTGATTTCGAGATCAAGGACCACGTCGCCCTGGGCGAACTCAGCGGTGGCCTGGATTTCGAAACCGCCGCCAAGCTGTCCGGCGCGCGCTTTGCCTTGCTGCGTGGCCCGATTGCCCGCCTGCATCGCGCCCTGGCGCAGTTCATGATCAACCTGCACACCGGCGAACACGGTTACGAAGAGGCTTACACGCCGTATCTGGTTCAGGCCCCGGCCCTGCAGGGGACCGGCCAGTTGCCGAAGTTCGAGGAAGACCTGTTCAAGATCAGCCGCGATGGCGAAGCCGACCTGTACCTGATCCCGACCGCCGAAGTGTCGCTGACCAACATCGTGGCCGGCGAGATCCTCGACGCCAAGCACCTGCCGCTCAAGCTCGTTGCGCACACTCCGTGCTTCCGCAGTGAAGCCGGAGCATCGGGGCGCGACACCCGCGGCATGATCCGCCAGCACCAGTTCGACAAAGTCGAGATGGTGCAGGTTGTCGAGCCGTCGACTTCCATGGAAGCCCTCGAAGGCCTGACCGCCAACGCCGAACGCGTGCTGCAACTGCTGGAACTGCCGTACCGCGTGTTGGCGCTGTGTACTGGTGACATGGGTTTCAGCGCCGTGAAGACCTACGACCTCGAAGTGTGGGTGCCGAGCCAGGACAAATACCGCGAGATCTCGTCGTGCTCCAACTGCGGTGATTTCCAGGCCCGTCGCATGCAGGCGCGTTTCCGCAACCCGGAAACCGGCAAGCCGGAACTGGTGCACACCCTGAACGGTTCGGGCCTGGCCGTAGGCCGTACCCTGGTGGCCGTGCTGGAAAACTACCAGCAGGCCGACGGTTCGATCCGTGTGCCGGACGTGCTCAAGCCTTACATGGCGGGCATCGAGGTCATCGGTTAAATGGAATTTCTGCCGCTGTTCCATAACCTGCGCGGCAGTCGTGTGTTGGTCGTCGGCGGCGGGGAGATTGCCTTGCGCAAGTCCCGGCTGTTGGCCGACGCTGGCGCGCTGCTGCGGGTGGTTGCTCCCCAGATCGAAAACCAGTTGCGTGAACTGGTGCAGGGCAGTGGCGGGGAACTGATCGTGCGCGGTTATCAGGAGGCCGACCTCGACGGTTGCACCCTGATCATCGCCGCAACGGACGACGAACCGCTGAACGCGCAAGTGTCCAGTGATGCCAAGCGCCGTTGCGTACCGGTCAACGTGGTGGATGCGCCAGCCCTGTGCAGCGTGATCTTCCCGGCGATTGTCGACCGTTCGCCGTTGGTGATCGCGGTGTCCAGCGGCGGCGATGCGCCGGTGCTGGCACGCTTGATCCGGGCCAAGCTGGAAACCTGGATTCCGTCCACGTATGGCCAACTGGCCGGGCTGGCAGCGCGCTTTCGGGCTCAGGTCAAGCGCTTGTACCCGGATGTGCAGCAGCGCCGCGCGTTCTGGGAAGAAGTCTTTCAGGGCCAGATTGCTGATCGGCAATTGGCCGGGCAGGGCGATGAAGCCGAGCGTTTGCTGATCGAAAAGGTCAACGGCGCACCGCCGTATGCGCCGGGCGAAGTCTACCTGGTGGGTGCCGGCCCCGGCGATCCGGATCTGTTGACCTTCCGCGCCTTGCGCTTGATGCAGCAGGCCGATGTGGTGCTCTACGACCGCCTGGTGGCCCCGGCGATTCTTGAGCTGTGCCGGCGTGACGCCGAGCGCGTGTACGTGGGTAAGCGTCGTGCTGACCACGCTGTGCCCCAGGACCAGATCAACCAACAACTGGTCGACCTGGCCAAGCAAGGCAAGCGTGTGCTGCGCCTCAAGGGTGGCGATCCGTTCATCTTTGGCCGTGGCGGCGAAGAGATCGAAGAACTGGCGGCCCATGGCATTCCGTTCCAGGTGGTGCCGGGCATCACCGCGGCCAGCGGCTGCGCGGCGTATGCCGGGATTCCGCTGACTCACCGCGACTATGCGCAATCGGTACGCTTTATCACCGGACACTTGAAGAACGGCACCTCCGACCTGCCTTGGAGTGATCTGGTGGGCCCGTCGCAGACGCTGGTGTTCTACATGGGCTTGATCGGTTTACCGATCATCTGCGAACAGCTGATCAAGCATGGGCGTTCGGCGGACACGCCGGCGGCGTTGATCCAGCAGGGCACCACGTCCAACCAGCGCGTGTTCACCGGCACCCTGGCCGACTTGCCGCGCATGGTGGCGGAGCATGAAGTGCATGCGCCGACGCTGGTGATCGTCGGTGAGGTGGTGGTGCTGCGCGAGAAGCTCAAATGGTTTGAAGGCGCCCAGGCCCAGGTCTGAGCCTAAATGCATCGGGGGCAAGCCCCCTCCCACATTTTGGAATGCATTCCAATGTGGGAGGGGGCTTGCCCCGGTACAGACCGGAGACATCCTTTACGTTTGAAACCGGAGACATCGTTTACATGTATTAATCATGGCCAGGAGGTAACTGGCCATGTCATGGAATCGAGAGTCCCCTATGGACCAAAAAGTCAGATTGATAGGCGACTGGCTGTCCAGCGCCTATTCAAAACGTCAACTGGCATTGAGCTACGGCATTAGTCGACCGACCTTGGACAAGTGGCTGCAACGGTATGCCACTGCTGGCCTGGACGGGCTCAAGGACGCCTCACGCCGTCCACTCTCAAGCCCTTTTCAAACGTGCGATGCGCATATTGCTGCTCTAATCGAGCTCAAGCATCAACACCATGACTGGGGCCCCAAAAAGCTGGTCAAGGTCCTTTCCAATCGCTATCCGGAATGTCATTGGCCGGCACCCAGCACGGCAGGGGAATGGCTCAAACGAGCGGGACTGGTTCAAGAGCGGCGCAAGCGCAATCGCCCGCCTACCGGCCCCGTCAAACTTCGCCCGGCAGATCTCCCCAATCAAACGTGGGCCGCTGACTTCAAAGGCGACTTTTTAATGGCGGATGGCCGACGCTGTTACCCGCTGACACTCACGGATCAGGCCAGCAGATTCATATTGTTGTGTCGTGCGCAGCCCAGTGTGGCTGGGGCCCGCGAGGGTTTTGACTGGGCTTTTCGCGAGTACGGTCTGCCTGATGTCATCCGGACTGACAACGGTTCACCCTTCGCCTCAACCGGTCTCAGCAGGCTCTCGAGTCTGGCCGTCTGGTGGATACGACTGGGTATCTACCCAGAGCGTATTCAGCCGGGGCGACCCGATCAGAACGGGCGGCATGAGCGTATGCATCGCTCACTCAAGGCCGCGTTACTGAAGACGCCAGAAGCCAATATGGTCCAGCAGCAGTTGGCGTTTGAACGATTTCGACAGGAATTCAATCATGATCGGCCGCACGAGGCGTTAGACATGAAGGTGCCGAACGATCTGTACGATAAATCGCCAAGGATCTATACAGGCTGGGTACCTCCTGCCGAATATGGAGCGGATATGGAGGTACGCAAGGTCAGAACAGACGGGTCAATGAAGTGGAGGGGCAGGATGATCTTTTTGAGTGAGTCACTGGTAGGAGAGTCCGTTGGACTGCGAGAAGTGGACGACAACGTGTGGGACATGTACCTATGTAACTATCCACTGGGTAGGCTAGACAGCGGTGCAAGCCGGCTATCCAGCACCCAGAAACGTAAAGGATGTCCCCGGTCTCGTTTGTAAAGGATGTCTCCGTCCGTACACCCCGATGCGGCCATTTGATCCAACCCATCCTCTGGATCAGCGCCAGACGCCCTTACCGCTCAACCGCCCACGATCATGCGGGGCATCAAACACCTGCAACGGCCCCTTGGGCACAATCCCCGTCGGATTGATGGTGCGGTGGCTGGCATAGTAATGCCCCTTGATGTGCGCAAAGTCCACCGTCTCGGCCACTCCCGGCCACTGAAACATTTCCCGCAACCAGTTCGACAGATTCGGATAATCCGCAATCCGCCGCAGGTTGCATTTGAAGTGGCTGTAATACACCGCGTCAAAACGAATCAGCGTGGTAAACAGCCGCACATCGGCCTCGGTCAGGTACTCACCGGCCAGGTAGCGATGCTCGCCGAGGTGCTGTTCCAGGTGGTCAAGTTCGGCAAACAGATCATCGAACGCACGTTCATACGCCTGCTGCGAGGTGGCGAAACCTGCGCGGTACACACCGTTGTTCACGGCGGGGTAGATGCGCTCGTTCAACGCGTCGATGCTCGCGCGCAGGGCTTCGGGGTAGAAGTCCAGGGTGTTGCCGGTCAGCCCGTTGAACGCGCTGTTGAACATGCGGATGATCTCCGCCGATTCATTGCTGACGATGCGCTTGAGGTGTTTGTCCCACAGCACCGGCACCGTGACGCGCCCGGTGTAATCGGCCGTGTCGGCGGTGTAGCGCTGGTGCATGAACGCGAAGCCATCCAGCGAGTCGCCGCTGGAGCCGCGGGCCTTGTCGAAGGTCCAGCCGTTTTCCAGCATCAGCCAGCTGACCACGGACACGTCGATCAGACCTTCCAGCCCCTTGAGTTTGCGCAGGATCAGTGTGCGATGGGCCCACGGGCAGGCGAGCGACACATACAGGTGGTAACGACCGGCTTCGGCCTTGAAGCCACCTTCGCCGCTGGGGCCGGGCTGGCCGTCAGCGGTCACCCAGTGGCGGCGTTGCGCCTGTTCTCGCTGGAAAGCGCCATCCGCGCTACTTTCGTACCACTGGTCGTGCCAGCGTCCTTCGATCAGCAAACCCATGACTGGCTCCTTGGCTAATAAGCGTTAGAGCCCAGTCTAAAGGGATGAGTTCGAACTAAAAGCGCAAAAACTGCGGCGAAATGATCGATTAAATCGATTTATCCCGCGCATCCCAGTAGTGCTGGGCCAGTTCGAACGCTTGTTCCCGCGGATGACCCAGGCCGCGCAAGGCCAGGGCCATGGTGGCGATCAAGGCGAGTTGCGGGTAGCTGTCCTCGACATCGCCGCGCCACAGCGCTTTCAACTGCTCCGGCTCCAGGCTGGCCGGTTTGACATGGCGCTGAGCGGAGAGGGCGGGCCATTCTTCGTCCCAACTTTCGCCGCCGGTGGTGCCGTAGAGGTGGCTGATCGTGTCGGGGTTGATCTCGATCTCACCGCCATCGCCCTTGACCACAATCACATTGTCGCCGAGCAGGCCGCTGGCATCGCGGTGTACACCCTGGTAACCGGGGTGGAAGATGCTTTGCAGGCCGCAGCGGGCGTTCAGTGGGTTGAGCAGGCGTGCCAGGGAGTGGATCGGCGAGCGCAGGCCCAGGGTGTTGCGCAGGTCGATCATGCGTTGCAGTTGCGGTGCCCAATCGCCCAGCGGGATGAACGCCAGGTTGCCGTGCTCGAAAGCCGTCTCGACCTGCTGCCAATTGCGGCACAGCGGGATCTGCAGGCCTTCGAGCAATTGCTCGGTGTACAACCGGCCAGCGGTGTGGGCGCCGCCGCCATGCATGAGGATGCGCACACCGTTCTGCGCCAGGCACTTGGCGGCCAGCAGGAACCACGGCAGGTGGCGCTTTTTGCCGGCGTAGGTCGGCCAGTCGACATCCACCTTCAGCGCCGGCGCGTGCAGGCGCTCGCGCACCGCTTCGGTGAAACCGGCGAGTTCTTCCGGGCTTTCCTCTTTGTGGCGCAGCAGCATGAGGAAGGCGCCGAGCTGGGTGTCTTCGACTTTTTCGTCAAGCAGCATGCCCATGGCTTCGCGGGCTTCTTCGCGGGTCAGGTTGCGCGCGCCGCGCTTGCCTTTGCCCAGGATGCGCACGAACGGCGCAAACGGGTGCTCGGCGGGGGTTTCGAGGGGCAGCGGGGCAAAGTCGGTCATAAGCAATTCGTCGGCCTGGGCAGGCCCGCCAGCTTGGCGGCGAGTTTGGCGGGAGTGCCGTTGAACAGTTTGTTGAGGTGCAGGCTGTTGCCCTTGTCTGCGCCCAGCTTCAAGGCGGTGTACTTGATCAGCGGGCGCGTGGCGGGGGACAGCTGGAATTCTTGATAGAACTGGCGCAGCAGCTCGAGGATTTCCCAGTGCGCCGGGGTCAGCTCGAGGGCTTCGGCGGCGGCCAGGGCGTTGGCCACGTCGACCGACCACTCGTTCAGGTCGACGAGGTAGCCGTCCTTGTCCAGTTCGAGGGCGTGCGTGCCCACGGTCAGGGTGTTCATAGCCAGGTGTTGACCTTGTCGTAGTCGATCGACAGCTGCACGAAGCCTGGGTAATCCACGCAGTCGGCCCAGTCGGGCAGCGGCAGGTTGCGCGCCAGGCTGTCTTCGGCCAGCACAAACACCTTCACGCCCTTGAGTTGCAGGGCCGGGTGATGCAGCCCGTAGGCGCCGTCGCCACAGAGCAGGATCGCATCGTCGCTGCCGCAGATGCGCAGGCAGCTGTCGAGGCGGCTATCGGTAAACGGGGAGTGAGACACCACATGTAGAGTCGACATCAGAGGGTTATCACCTGGTCGTAACGGTCAATCAACTGGGAAATCTGTTCGTTGTTCAGCGGCTGTGCATTGACCGGGTGCGTCAGCCCGCGCGCGGCCAGGCTGTGCTCGCAGGCAAACACCTCGTCGATACCGAACAGCCCCAGTGCCTGCAGGTTGGCGCCGAGGTCTTTTTGCTGCACGGCCTTGGCGTCCTGGTGCGGTGCCAGTTGGAACACGCCGTCATCCAGAAACAGCAGGCCGATGGGCAGATCGAACGCGCCGCCGGCCAATACGATATCCAGGGCTTCCCGCGCGCTCGGCCCGGACCACGGTGCCTGGCGGCTGATCACCAGCAAGGATGTGGACATGTCACGGCCCTCCAAAACAGATCAAGCGGTCGGCGGTCTGGCTCGCGTCGTGCAATTGCCCAAGGCCCGACAGCTCCCATGGCGCCTCCACGTTCACCGCGCTGCGTTGGTAGCGCGCGGCTTCTTCACTGTTGAGCACACCACGGCGCAGGGCGGCGGCGATGCAGACCACGGCGTCCAACTGATGTGCGCTGACAAACTCACGCCATTGGCGGGCGATGTCTTGCTCATCCTGTGGCGTAACGATGGTGTTGGAGGCGCTGTAGACGCCATCCTGATAAAAAAACAGCCGCACAATCTCATGCCCGCCGGCCAGCGCCGCCTGGGCGAACAGCAAGGCGCGACGCGAGGAGGGCGCATGGGCGGCGGAAAACACTGCTATCGCGAATTTCATGGAACACCCTGCAAGCAAACGTGGGTCAATGATAAGGCCGTCGTCGGGAAAAAGCCCGCCGTGATCAAAACGGTCACGGCCGCTGATCGTTCTGACGATTGCCCTGGGCGCTGAAGGCTGACTACGCTGTGGTCTGTCGAATCGGAAACGGAGTCTCCATGTCAGGTCCCTTGGCGTCCCTTAAAGTACTGGATTTTTCCACCTTGCTGCCCGGCCCGTTCGCTTCGCTGATGCTGGCGGACATGGGCGCCGAGGTGCTGCGCATCGAATCGCCCACGCGCATGGACCTGCTCCGCGTGCTGCCGCCCCATGATCAGGGGACCTCGGCGAGCCATGCTTACCTCAATCGCAATAAGCGCAGCCTCGCCCTGGATCTGAAGCAGGCCGAGGCGCTGGAGATTGTGCGCGAGCTGGTCAAGGGCTACGACATCGTGCTCGAACAGTTTCGCCCTGGGGTGATGGAACGCCTGGGCCTGGGGTATGCGGCGTTGAAGGCGATCAACCCGCGGCTGATTTATGTGTCGATCACCGGGTACGGTCAGACCGGCCCCTACAAGGATCGCGCCGGGCACGATATCAACTATCTGGCGTTGGCCGGAGTGGCCAGCCATACCGGGCGTCAGGACAGCGGGCCGCTGCCCTTGGGCGTGCAATTGGCAGATGTCGCCGGCGGCTCGCTGCACGCGGTGGTGGGCCTGCTCGCGGCGGTGATTGCGCGGCAACAGAGCGGCGTCGGTCAATACCTGGATGTGAGCATGACCGACTGCTCGTTCAGCTTGAATGCGATGGCCGGCGCTGGATATCTGGCCTGCGGCGTGGAGCCCGGCTGGGAGACCCATGTGCTCAATGGTGGCAGTTTCTACGATTATTACCGCTCCCGTGATGGGCGCTGGATGTCGGTCGGCAGTCTGGAGCCGGCGTTTATGCAGCAATTGTGCGCAACGTTGGGACGACCGGAGTTGGCGGCACAAGGCTTGTCGCCCAAGCCTGCGCAGCAAAAGGCGCTCAAGCAGGCGCTGCAGGTTGAGTTCGAGAAGCGCAGCTTCGAGGAGCTGTGCGAGTTGTTTGCCGGGGTGGATGCATGCGTGGAACCGGTGTTGAGTCTGAGCGAAGCGGTGGAGCATCCGCAGTTGAAGGCGCGGGAGTTGGTCGCCCAGGTGCCTCGGGCCGACGGCTCGACCCAGGCGCAGATGGCTTGCCCGCTGAAGTTTTCCGAGGGGCTGCCAGCTCCCCGGCATATTGGGGCCGCTGTGGGCGCACACAGTGATGAAGTGCTGATGGAGTTGGGCTTGAGCTCACAGCGCATCAGCGAGTTGCGTAGGGCCAAGGTGGTTGTGTAGGGACTGTGAGGGCCTCATCGGGGGCAAGCCCCCTCCCACAATTAGCTCTGTGAACAGGGTCAAAATGTGGGAGGGGGCTTGCCCCCGATGAGGCCCTCACACACACCGCATATTTCACTCGACGCGAGTTTCCCCGGTAAACACCAACGTCTGCCGACAGCGCCTGCACAGATAACGCCGCCCCTGCCTCACCAACCCATGGCGCTGTGACGAAAACGGGAAGTCGCTGTCGGCACATGGGCAGCGGTAGATATAGCGGGTCACCTGGCGGCGCTTGATCTCATAGGTGTGGCAACGGTCCGGCGGCAGTTCATACACGCCGCGCATGATCAGTTGCCATTCCTCGCCATGGGGCTGGATGCGTTCGCCAAACAATTGGTGGGCGATCAGGTGCGCCACTTCATGGGCCACGGTCTGTTTGAGGAAGTGTTGGCTGTTTTCTCGGTACAACTGTGGGTTGAAGCGCAGCAGGTTTTCGTGCAAATGCGCGACACCGGCTTTCTGGCCCCGCAACTTGAGGCTGACCTGGGGGCGTTTGAAGCTTCGTTTGAAAAAGGATTCGGCTAGCAGGAAACAATCTTCGACGCGGGTATTGAGTTGCTCGGGCATGCTGTACATCTCTCCAGAGATGCCCAGTATGCCGCAAAGGCGGGTGTTTCCGAATCGGTCAGGCGCCGAATGGTCATGCATGACGCACAAAGCCACCTTGCGGTGGCCTTGCCTGCTGGGTGAAACCGCTTAGTTGGTATAGATCGGGCCAACGCCCAGGCCCCAGACGATCACAGTAAACGCCATGATTGCCACCAGCACGACCAGGCCCACGGCCAACACCGAGCTGGAAAACAGGAAGCCTTCGTCCGGATCGATGCTCATGAACGTCGGTAACCCCACATACAGCAGGTACACCGTGTAACAGATCGCCGCCGTGCCGACGACCATCCCCAGCCACATGTGCGGGTAGAGCGCCGCCAGCCCGCCGATAAACAGCGGTGTGGCGGTGTAGGTGGCAAAGGCGATACAACGCGCCATGCTGGGGCTGGCGTCGTAGGTGCGCGCCATCCAGTGAATGAAGGCGCCCATGACCGCTACGCCGCCGAGCATCGCCACGTAAGACATGAGGGTCATCCACAAGGCGCTTTCCTGGGTCAGCATGACCGGGGAGCGGTTGCCGATGACCCAGCCGATCTGAGTGGTGCCGATATAGGCTGATACGGCGGGGATCGCCGCAAGAATCAAGGTGTGTGTGAGGTACATGTGGCCGACGCTTTCTTCTTTATCGCCACGAATTTCCCGCCATTCCTGGTCGGGATGGGTAAAAAGCCCCACGACGTGATGGATCATGCCAGTCACTCCTGTTGTTATTACCATCGCCCCCCATCGGAGCGCCCACGGGCCAGATGGCCTGAAAGGTCTGGATAGTTATGTGCGACCTCAAGTCGCAGTATAGGAAGTGATGACCGGAAAAACCGTAGGGCTTTAGAGCAAATCGCGCTGTAAACAGTGGGCTTAATCGCGGCGCGGTCTGTAGGTTGGCAATGCGGTCAAGTGTGGGAGGGGGCTTGCTCCCTCCCACATTGGAACTTGACCAACCTTACCGGTAAAATACCCGGCTTTTCGTCACACACCTCTAGCGGATCCAAGCGCCATGGGCACTCTTACGGTCAACCAGAACAAACTGCAAAAACGCCTGCGTCGCCTGGCCGGTGAAGCGGTCGCCGACTTCAACATGATTGAGGACGGCGATAAGGTCATGGTCTGCCTCTCCGGCGGCAAGGACAGCTACACCCTGCTCGACGTGCTGCTGCACCTGCAAAAGGTCGCGCCGATCAAGTTTGAGATCGTCGCCGTCAACATGGACCAGAAACAACCGGGCTTCCCCGAAGACGTGCTGCCGGCCTACCTCAAGGCATTGGGCATCGAGTACCACATCGTCGAAAAAGACACCTATTCGGTGGTCAAGGAGCTGATCCCGGAGGGCAAGACCACCTGCTCGCTGTGTTCGCGCCTGCGCCGTGGCACGCTCTACACGTTTGCCGATGAGATCGGTGCGACCAAGATGGCCCTGGGGCATCACCGCGACGATATCGTCGAGACGTTCTTCCTCAACATGTTCTTCAACGGCTCCCTCAAGGCCATGCCGCCCAAGCTGCGCGCCGATGATGGACGCAACGTGGTGATTCGCCCGCTGGCGTATTGCAACGAGAAGGACATCCAGGCTTACTCCGACTTCAAGCAATTCCCGATCATCCCGTGCAACCTGTGCGGTTCCCAGGAAAACCTGCAGCGCCAGGTGGTCAAGGAGATGCTCCAGGATTGGGAACGCAAGACCCCAGGGCGGACCGAGAGTATCTTTCGCAGCTTGCAGAACGTGATCCCGTCGCAGTTGGCCGACCGTAACCTGTTCGACTTCACCAGCCTGCGTATCGACGAGAACGCCGCTTCGCGCTTCGTCAACGTGGTGAACCTCTGACGTTTCTCAACGCTCTGAACGACGGCGCTCACAGGCGCCGTTTTGATTTCAATCCCCAGGAGAGGGCATGCGCGATTACAAATGGCTGCACGAATATTGTCTGAACCGCTTCGGTTCGGCGGCCGAACTGGAAGCCCGTCTGCCTGTCCCCAAGACGCCGGCGCAATTGCGCCAGATCAGTGATGATCGTTACCTGTCGACCCTGGCGCTGCGGGTTTTTCGCGCCGGGCTCAAGCACAGCGTCGTGGATGCCAAATGGCCCGCGTTCGAGCAGGTGTTCTTTGGCTTCGACCCGGAAAAAGTCGTGCTGATGGGCGCCGAACACCTGGAGCGCTTGATGCAGGACACGCGCATCATCCGCCACTTGGGCAAGCTCAAGAGCGTGCCGCGTAACGCGCAGATGATCCTCGACATCGCCCATGAGAAGGGCAGTTTCGGCGCGTTTATCGCCGATTGGCCGGTGACCGACATCGTCGGGTTGTGGAAATACCTGAGCAAGCACGGCCATCAATTGGGCGGGCTGTCGGCGCCGCGCTTCCTGCGCATGGTGGGCAAGGATACCTTCGTGCCGAGCGATGACGTGGTCGCGGCACTGCATGCGCAGAAGATCGTCGACAAGGCCCCCACCAGCCTGCGCGACCTGGCGACGGTGCAGGGGGCGTTCAACCAGTGGCATGCCGAGAGTGGGCGGCCGATGTGTCAGTTGTCGATGATGCTGGCGTATACGGTCAATCATTGAGACCGAGGTGATGCCATCGCGGGCAAGCCCACTCCCACAGGAAACTGCATTTCAACTGTGGGCTTGTCCGCGATGATGGCGGGTCAGGCTGGCTGACCCTCGCCGGCCAAGCGCCGATCCAACTGGAACCGCCAGCGCACATACAGCAGCGCCGTACAGAACAGCGCCAGGCTCGCCAGCATTTCCAGCACACCGAACCACTGGCGGTTCGGGTCATAGGCCGCCAGCGCGCCCTTGATGAAATACAGGTTCACCACAAAGCACATCCACGAGTGTCCGCGCGCGCTGCCGATCAGCATACCCGGCGCCAGCACCAGCAGCGGCACCAACTCGATCAGCAGGATCACCCACGGGCGTGCGCCGTGCAGGTCGGCGATGAACAGGTAATACACGCAGAGCAGACCGACCAGGCCGAAAAACGCCAGCAGGCTCAGCGCGCGTGCGACTTTGACCCGCGGCTCCAGCCATGCCTGGGGTGGCAGGATTTTAGGTTTTTTGGCCACGGCCGTTCTCCAGCAGCACAGCGGTTTTCGCCAGGCGCAGGCCAAGGGCCTTGCACAGGGCGATTTCATGTTGATCCAGCAGGCGCTTGCCGTCTGGCCCGGCATGGTGGCTGGCGCCGTAAGGCGTGCCGCCACCCTGGGTGTCCAGCAGCGCTTGTTCGCTGTAAGGCAGGCCGGTGATCAGCATGCCGTGGTGCAGCAGCGGCAGCAGCATCGACATCAGCGTGGTTTCCTGGCCGCCGTGCAGGCTGGCGGTGGAGGTGAATACCCCGGCCGGTTTACCGACCAGGGCGCCGGTCAGCCAGAGGTTGCTGGTGCCGTCGATAAAGTACTTCAACGGCGCGGCCATATTGCCGAAGCGGGTCGGGCTGCCCAGGGCCAGGCCTGAACAGTGCTTCAAATCATCCAGGCTGGCGTACAGCGCGCCTTCGACCGGAATGCTCGGCGCTACCGCCTCGCACTCGGTAGAGATCGCCGGCACGGTGCGCAGGCGCGCTTCCATCCCGCCTTGTTCGATACCTCGGGCAATGTGCCGGGCCATTTCGCTGACCGAGCCGTTGCGGCTGTAATACAACACCAGCACATACGGCGTACTCACGGCAGGAGCTCCAGCACGTTCTCCGGCGGCCGGCCGATGATGGCTTTGTCGGTGGTTTCGAGGATCGGACGTTCCATCAACTTAGGGTGCTCGGCGATGGCGGCGATCAACTGTGTTTCGCTGAGTGCCGTGTCTGCCAGGTTGAGGGTTTTGTATTCCTCTTCGCCGGTGCGCAGCAGTTGGCGTGCGCTGATCCCCAGTTTGGTCAGCAGGGCTTTCAATTGCGCGGCATTCAGCGGGGTTTCCAGGTAGCGCACCACCGTCGGGGCGAGGCCGCGAGCTTCCAGCAGTTCGAGCGCTCCGCGGGATTTCGAGCAGCGCGGGTTGTGATAAAGCGTCAGATCGGTCATGTGCGGGTCGCATCTTGCGTAAGGTGGCGGGTATTCTACCTGCGCTGCGCCCGGTCCTTAAACCGTAAGAGGCGATCAGCCGCAGCCAACGTTCATTTTTGCGAAGGATTACCCCATGACAAGGCGACTGATCGGTGCATTGGCGATCATCACAACCCTGCTGCTCAGCGGCTGCGGTAATGACTACGGCGTTGACCAATATGGCCAGAAAGTGGCGGCCGAGCGCTTGGACAAGCAATGGCTGGTGGTCAACTACTGGGCGGAATGGTGTGGCCCGTGTCGCACGGAAATTCCTGAGCTCAACGCCTTGTCGGAACAGTTGAAAGGGCAGAACGTCGGCGTGTTCGGGGTCAATTTCGACAATGTGCAGGGTGCAGAACTGAAGGACGCCAGCGACAAGCTGGGCATCAAGTTCACCGTGCTGGCACAGAACCCGGACGGGATCTTTGATATTCCACGCAGCGAAGCGTTGCCGGTGACTTACATCATCGATGACAAGGGCAAGGTGCGTGAGCAGTTGATGGGCGAGCAGACCGCGCAAGGCGTGCTGGACAAACTCAAGGCCCTGCGCGGTTGAAAATGTAGGAGGGGGCTTGCTCCCTCCCACAGTTAGATCCCATTGAGCCTGCGGGCGGCGGTATCAGCCTTCTTCCAGCCACAGGCGAATGGGCTTGCCTTCGGCAGGCCAGAAACGGGTCTGCTCGATCGGCGAGATGTCCCAGCGCTCAACGCCTTGCAGGGCCTGGAAGAAGCGGTGTTCCTGCTCCATCAGGGCGTCGCCGCAGAGTTTGCGGGTACTGCCGATCTTGCCGAAGCTGAGTTTGTCGCCCTCCACGGTGTACGGTGCAAACCAGTGGTTGCACCCGCCGTTGCCGTAGGCGCGACCATCGGCGCCCAGGGTGACGCTCAGGTGCGCGTAATCCATCAGCGGCCGCTCACCGATCCATTCCACCACGTAGCTATGATCCTGCTCGAGCTTTACCGCATCACCGGCGCAGCCCATCAGGCCGGCCCCGACGGCGGCCAGCAGAAGCAGGCCTTTCATTGCGCGGCCTTCTGGCATTTCGGGCAGCGGTGCTTGGCGCCTTCGCTGGCCCAGCCCAACTCGGCAATGCGCGCATTGGCGGCCGGTTGCAGCGGTTCCTTGGTCAGCTTGGTCTCCACCGCGAATTCAAACTCCAACACGGCCTCGCAGCTGTCGCAGTTGACGTTCCAGGTGTGAATCTCCAGCTCGCCGAACTTCGGCCCTTGGGCCATGGCGACCCACTGGCCCGCCGGGCGGATGGAGTAGCGCGCGTCGCCTTCGACGGTGAGGCGCATCGACAGGGTTTTACTGCCGCGCAAGGTGACGATCAGTACGTCGCCATGCTTGATCGAACCACCGTTGCCGGTGACCTGGTAACGGCCCGGCACCAGGGCGCGGCATTCGATCAGGGTGTGTTGCGGGCTCAGCAAGCTGAAGCGGAAATCGTGTTCGGCCATGGTTCCTCCAAATAGGCGCGGCATCCTAGCACGCGCGCCTGTGGATCATGCGCCTGGTATGTGACCGCTGATCATCCGTCGACACGATTCTGCGCACGGCCATCGGCCCAGGCCGCGATATTGGCCAGGGTGGTGTCGGCAATCGCCGCCAGGGCCTCGCGGGTGAGGAATGCCTGGTGCGCGGTGACGATCACGTTGGGGAACGTCAACAGGCGCGCGAGCACGTCGTCTTGCAGGGGCAGGTCGGAGCGGTCCTCGAAAAACAGCTGGGCTTCTTCTTCATACACATCCAGCCCCAGGTAGCCGAGCTGGCCGTCCTTGAGTGCTTCGATCAGCGCGGGGGTGTCCACCAGGCCACCGCGCCCGGTGTTGATCAGCATCGCGCCGGTTTGCATCTGCGCCAGGGAGCGCGCATTGATCAGGTGCTTGCTGTCGGCGGTGAGCGGGCAGTGCAGGCTGATGATCTGCGCCTCGGCCAGCAGTTCGGGCAGGCTCACATAGCGAGCGCCGAGGGCCTGGACCAGCGGGTTGGGAAACGGGTCGTAGGCCAGCAGGTGGCAGCCGAAGCCGGCCATGATCTTGGCGAAGGTGGCGCCGATCTGCCCGGTGCCGACCACACCGACGGTCTTGCCGACGAGGTCGAAGCCGGTCAGGCCGTGCAGGCTGAAGTCGCCCTCGCGGGTGCGGTTGTAGGCACGATGCAGGCGCCGGTTCAGGGCGAGAATCAGCGCCACGGCGTGTTCGGCGATGGCATGCGGCGAATAGGCGGGCACCCGCACGATGGTCAGGCCCAGGCGCTTGGCGGCGGCGAGGTCGACATGGTTGTAACCGGCCGAGCGCAGCGCGATCAAGCGAGTGCCGCCCTTGGCCAGGTGCTCGAGCACGGGCGCGCTGAGGTCATCGTTGATAAACGCGCAGACCGCTTCGTGGTGTTCGGCCAGGGCCACGGTGTCGAGGGTGAGCCGGGCGGGCTGGAATTGCAGTTCCAGGCCGGGCGGTAGCGGCACGCCGAGAAAACTGTCGCGGTCGTAGGTCTGGCTGCTGAAAAGAATGACGCGCATTAAAATGCTCCCTGCAATCTACGTTTTGGTAACGCGAACCCTGTGGGAGCGAGCAAGCCCGGCTCCCACACAAGCTCGCCTCCATAAAAAGTGTCAGGCGCTGACCCGCGCTTCACTGGCCAAACGGGCAATGGCCATGTCCAGCTCGTCCAGCGCGGCCATGGCCTTGGCGTCGTCCTGCTTGAGCAGGGTTTCGGCGCGTTGGCAGGCGGCGCGCAGTTGCGGCACGCCGCAGTAACGGGTGGCGCCGTGCAGGCGATGGACGCGTTCGATCAAGGCGTGGTTGTCATTGGCTTCGCGGGCGAGGGTAATCGCCAGGCGGTCGGCTTCCAGGGAGGCGAGCAACATTGCGAGCATGTCCGCCGCCAGGTCAGCCTTGCCCGCGGCCAGCCGCAGGCCTTCCTCGTGGTCCAGCACGAGCAATCGCACGCCTGGGCCGAGGCCTTCGGTCGGGCGCTCCGGCCCTTGGTTGCGCAGGGCCAGGCCGGTCCACTTCAACACTACCTGGGCCAATTGCCGCTCGCTGATGGGTTTGGTCAGGTAGTCGTCCATGCCGCTTTGCAGCAGCGCACGCTTTTCATTGGCCATGGCGTGGGCGGTGAGGGCCACCACCGGCAGCGGCGTGCCGTGGCGCTCGCTTTCCCACTGGCGAATCGCCTCGGTACTTTTACGGCCGTCAATGCCAGGCATCTGCACGTCCATCAGCACCAGGTCGAAGGTCTCCTGCTTGACTGCCTCGATGGCCGCGTAACCACTTTCCACCGCCTGCACCTTGGCGCCCATGTCTTCCAGCAGGGTTTGCACCAGTAACAGGTTGGCCGGGTTGTCATCCACACAGAGCACGCGGGGTGCGCGGCTGGAGAGTGGCTCGCCCGGCTCGCAGCGAGAGGGGCGCGGGCTGATCAGGTCGGCCAGGGCGCGGCGCAGCTTGCGCGTACACGCGGGCTTGGCCTGCAACTGACTGTTGGGGTTGGGCACCGACTGGTTGAACAGCATTTGCTCGGTGGTCGGGCACAGCACCAGTACCTTGCAGCCCAGGTGTTCGAGGTCCCACAGATGCTGGTTGAGGCGCTCGGGCGGGATGTCATTGGCGGTGACGCCGAGTACCGCCAAGTCGATCGCCTGTTCGGTCTGGTGTGCGCTGGTGATGCCGTTGGTCAGGCTTTCCAGGGTATTGAACGGCGTGACTTCCAGGCCGCAGTCTTCGAGTTGGTGCTGCAAGGCCTGGCGCGCCAGTTCGTGGTTTTCCAGCACGGCCACGCGGCGGCCGAGCAGCGGCGCAGAGGGCAGGTCTTCGACGTCGTCGCGGGTCTTGGGCAGGTTCAGGCTGATCCAGAACTCCGAGCCTTCGCCCGGTGTGCTGTCGACGCCGATTTCGCCGCCCATCTGTTCGATCAAGCGCTTGGAAATCACCAGGCCCAGGCCGGTGCCGCCCGGTTGGCGCGACAGCGAATTGTCGGCCTGGCTGAACGCCTGGAACAGCGTGCGCACGTCCTGGTTGGACAGGCCGATGCCAGTGTCCTGCACACTGATGCGCAGTTGCACGCTGTCTTCCTGTTCATCCTCGATCATCGCGCGGGCCACGATGGTGCCTTCGCGGGTGAACTTGATCGCATTGCTGATCAGGTTGGTCAGGATCTGCTTGAGGCGCAGCGGGTCACCCACCAATGCCAGCGGTGTGTCGCGGTACACCAGGCTCACCAGTTCCAGCTGTTTGGCATGGGCGGCGGGGGCGAGGATGGTCAGGGTGTCTTGCAGCAAGTCCCGCAGGTTGAAGGGCACGCTGTCGAGTACCAGCTTGCCGGCTTCGATCTTCGAGAAATCGAGGATCTCGTTGATGATGCCCAGCAGGTTATCGGCGGACTTTTCGATGGTGCCCAGGTAATCCAACTGGCGCGGCGTCAGCTCGCTTTTTTGCAGCAGGTGGGTGAAACCGAGGATGCCGTTGAGCGGCGTGCGGATTTCGTGGCTCATATTGGCCAGGAACTCCGACTTGATGCGGCTGGCCTCCAGGGCTTCCTTGCGCGCCAGGTCCAGCTCGATGTTCTGGATTTCGATGGTTTCCAGGTTCTGGCGCACGTCTTCGGTGGCCTGGTCGATGCTGTGCTGCAGTTCTTCCCGGGCGTTCTGCAGGGTCTCGGCCATGCGGTTGATGCCCGAGGCGAGTTGGTCCAGTTCCTGGCTGCCCAGCGCAGGCAAGCGGGTTTCCAGGTTGCCGTCTTTGAGTTGGGCCACGGCTTGCTTGATCTGGCCGAGCGGCGAATTGATGGTGCGGCTGATACGCAGGGCCAGGGCCGCCGTGCAGATCAGGCCGATGGCAATCAACAGCAGGCTGGCGAACAGGCTGCGGTAACCGCGCAGCAACATGCCATTGTGGGACAGTTCCACCTCGACCCAACCGAACAGGCGGTCGGCTTCATCGGGGATCAGCTCGCCGGCAAGGTTGCGATGGTGCCCAAACACCGGCAGCAGGTAGCGGGTGGCGTCGTTGCCGGTGCGCTGTAACAGGTGGGAGCTGTTACCCGCCGGCGGCGGGTTGAGCATGGTCGGGCCGGCGTGGGCCATGGACGAGCGGTCCGGTGCGAGGAAAGAAACGGCGCGCACGTCCGGTTGTTCCAGAGATTGGGTGGCGATGCGTTCCAGCAGGTCGGTGTTCTTGCTGCTCAGGGCGGGAGCCGCCAACGGGGCCAACTGCTCGGCGATCATTTCGCCGCGTTGCAGCAACTGGGACTGCAACTCCGAGAGCTGCATCCAGGTGAAATAGCCGCCCAACAACAAGGCCATCAGGCTGGTCGGTAATAAGGTCAGCAATAGTACGCGGCCTTTTATCCCCATTCTTGTAAGCACGCCACTCTCCTGCAACCACGTTGTCATCAATCGTCCGTGCAGGCATCCGGCCCGCGTTACCCGCGCAGTGTAGCCATTTGCGCGGTCTGGAATCTTGCAAATTAATCACGGATGGCAATCTTCGAGCCATTTGGCACGACGTGGCGATTGCCTGGCGGGGGGGAATCTTGAATAATCAGTGATTGAGAATGACTTGCAGACGCTAATGAATCCCGCAACAGTTGGCCTACCCAGTATCCTGACCATCGAAGATGACCCCGTGCTGGGCGCCTATGTCCATGAGCATCTGGGGCGCTGTGGTTTTCAGGTCACGTGGTGCCAGAACGGTCAGCAAGGCCTGGAAATGGCCCGCGAGCAAGCCTTCGACGTGGTGTTGATGGACATTCTGCTGCCTGGGCTGGATGGGCTGGAGATCCTCACGCACCTGCGCCAGAGCCATTCGGTGCCGGTGATCCTGATGTCGGCCCTGGGCGCCGAAGCCGATCGCGTGAACGGCTTTCGCCTGGGCGCGGACGATTACCTGCCCAAACCGTTCAGCATGATCGAGTTGCGGGTGCGTATCGAAGCCATCCTGCGCCGGGTGGCCTTGGATCGCCGCCCGCTGGCGAGTTTGCCGACCGTGCGCGACGACGTCCGTAGCCTGCGCTTTGACGATGAACTGTCCGACGTCTTCTACCAGCAACACTGGGCCGGCTTGACCCGTAGCGAGTACCGCCTGCTGCACACCTTGCACAGCAGCGGCGAGGAAGTGCTGAGCAAGGCCTTCCTTTATCAGCATGTGCTGCAGCGCGGTTATGCGCCCCATGACCGCAGCCTCGACATGCATATCAGCCAGATTCGCCGCAAACTCAAAGTTATCGGCTACAGCGAGCGCGAAGTGCGCACGGTGTGGGGCAAGGGCTATGTGTTGAGTGGTCACGATGACAGTCTTTGAGGGGCGCTTGAAACGGCTGCCGGGTAAACACTCGTTATTCTGGAAACTGGCCTGCCTGCTGATTGCCTTCTGTTTGTTGATGATCTGGCTCAGTTGGTCCTGGGGTCGGTACATGGAGCAGCAGAACGCCTATCTGTCCGAAACCTCTCGCGAGATTCTCAGCGCTTATGCGGCGGGAGCAGAGTTGGCCTGGAGTACCCAGGGCAGTGCCGGCGTGGACGCCTGGCTGCAACTGATGGCGGCGCGTGAAAGCACCTGGATCGGCGTGATCGGCAACGATCTGCAATCCCTTGGCAGCATGCCGTTGACCGACAAGGAAAGCCAGCGCCTGACCTTCCTGCGTGGCCTGGACTGGCCGGTCAGCCGCCACGTCAAAGGCCTGCCATGGTTGAAAATCCCGTTTCCCCTGGACCCCAGCGTCGGCTCGCTGGTGATCGAGTTGCCCCAGCGCTTTATGCCGGGACGTTACCAACTGTTTTGGCGGGTGGTGACCAATGGCGTGATTCCCGGTCTGTTTACCCTGTTGTTGTGCATCGGCCTCTATCGGCTGCTGATCGTGCCGCTGAACCAGCTGCGCGAGCAGGCCAATGCCTGGCGTGCCGACCAATTGAACACACGGCTGTCCTACGCAGCCACCAGTCGTCAGGATGAATTGGGCGAGCTGGGTCGGGCCTTTGACCATATGTCCGAACGTTTGCAGGGCACCGTGGTGTTGCAGCAACAGTTGTTGCGGGACATGTCCCATGAACTGCGCACTCCCCTGAGCCGTTTGCGCGTGGCCTGTGACAGCGAGCAGGATCTGGCGCAATTGCGTGAACGGTTGGGGCGAGAGATCGACGCGATGCAGCGCCTGGTCGAGGACAGCCTTCAATTGGCCTGGCTGGATACCGAGCGGACGCCGCTGCCTGTCGAAGATATTCAGGTTCAGGCGCTGTGGGACATGCTCAAGGAAAACGCCTGTTTCGAAAGCGATTGGCCAGCCTCGCGGCTGCCATGCCTGCTGGGGCCAGACTGTTGGGTACGCGGTAATCTGAACGCTTTGGCCCAGGCCTTGGAAAATATCCTGCGCAACGCCATACGGCATTCACCGGTGGACGGAGTCGTCAGCCTGGATGGGCGCCGTGACGGCGAATACTGGCACCTGTGGCTGGAGGATCAGGGCGGGGGCATTGATGAGCGCGACCTGGAACGGATCTTCGCGCCGTTTACCCGCTTGGATGGCTCACGACCTGGCGACGGTGGCTTCGGGTTGGGGTTGAGCATCGCGCGCAATGCGGTGCAGCGTCAGGACGGTTGCCTGTGGGCGGAAAATACCGGCCAAGGCTTGCGTGTGCATCTGCGTATGCTGGCCACCTAGGGCTCAAGCGCGACGCTGTTTGCGTTTTTTCCATTGGTGCGCGACCCACCAGCGCCAGTAACCCATGGTCAGGCAATAAGCCAGCGTGCCCAACACCGCACCCAGTACCACCGAGCCGAGCAGGAACGGCTGCCACAGCGTGCTCAACTGCCCGCTGATCCACTCCCAGGACAGGTCGTGAGGCAGGCTGCGCGGTGGCACATTCATCAGCCAGGCGCCAGTCATGTAGGTACACAGAAATACCACCGGCATGGTGATCGGGTTGGTCAGCCACACCAGGCTGATGGCAATCGGCATATTGCCACGCACGGTGATTGCCAGCGCTGCCGCCAATAGCATCTGCAAGGGGATCGGGATAAAGGCCGCGAACAGGCCCACCGCCATGGCGCGTGCCACCGAGTGCCGATTCAAGTGCCAGAGGTTCGGGTCATGCAACAAGGTGCCAAGAAACTGTAATGACTTGTGTTCCCTGATACTCGTGGGGTCGGGCATGTACCGTTTGAATAAGCGCCGGGGCATAAGGGGTCCAAGTCAGATCGAGGGGCAAGTATGCCCGCATTCTATAAACAGAAAATTCAGACTTTGTGACAAAACATCATAGGCGGTGCCCGGGCGGCGGCTAAGACTGAGTGGATCACTTCAAAGGAATGATCCATGAGGACAGGGATGTTCGCGCTTGCACTCGGGCTGCTTGCGCTGCGATTTCTACCCGCACTGCCGCCTACCGGGGCGCTGTTGGCCCTGGTGCAGGTGGCGTTGATGCTGCTGCCGTTTCGTACCTACCCGCTGGCGTTTTTCCTATTCGGCTTGAGCTGGGCGTGCATGAGCGCGCAGTGGGCACTGGATGATCGCTTGCGTCCGGCGCTCGACGGCCAGACACGTTGGCTGGAGGGGCGCGTGACCGGGTTGCCGCAGCGGACCGACAGCGGCGTGCGTTTCGAGCTAACCGACAGCCGGTCGCGCAAAGCCCGGCTGCCCACGCGGATTCGGCTGTCCTGGCACGGTGGGCCACCGGTACGCAGCGGTGAACGCTGGCGCCTCGCGGTGACGCTTAAACGTCCGTCGGGCCTGCTCAACTTCCATGGCGTCGACCATGAAGCCAGGCTGCTCGCCCAGCGTATTGGCGCCACCGGCTCGGTGAAGGACGGCGAACGTCTGGCGCCGGCCCGCAATGCTTGGCGCGACGGGGTCCGTCAGCGCTTGATGGCGGTGGATGCCCAAGGGCGCGAGGCCGGACTGGCGGCCCTGGTGCTGGGGGACGGATCGGGACTGGCGGCCGAGGACTGGCGTGTCTTGCAGGACACCGGCACGGTGCATTTGCTGGTCATTTCCGGCCAGCACATCGGCCTGTTGGCGGGGTTGATCTACGCGCTCGTCGCCGCTCTGGCGCGCTACGGCTGCTGGCCGCGGACCTGGCCGTGGCTGCCGTGGGCGTGTGGCCTGGCGTTTGCCGCAGCGCTGGGGTACGGCCTGCTGGCGGGATTCGGCGTGCCGGTGCAGCGCGCCTGTGTGATGGTGGGGCTGGTGTTGCTGTGGCGTTTGCGTTTCCGTCATTTGGGCATCTGGTGGCCACTGTTGCTGGCGTTTAATGGCGTGCTGATCCTTGAACCCTTGGCCAGCTTGCAGCCGGGGTTCTGGTTGTCCTTTGCGGCGGTGGCGGTGCTGGCGCTGACTTTCGGCGGGCGATTGGGGTGGTGGAGCGTCTGGCAGGCATGGACCCGTCCGCAATGGTTGATTGCCATCGGTCTTTTTCCGGTGTTGCTGGTGCTCGGTTTGCCCATCAGTCTCAGCGCGCCGCTGGCTAATCTATTTGCGGTGCCGTGGATCAGCCTGGTGGTGTTGCCCCTGGCCTTACTTGGGACTGCACTGCTGGCGCTGCCGTTTGTGGGCGAGGGCTTGTTGTGGCTGGCGGGTGGGGCGCTGGGCGGCCTGTTCAAGGCCCTGGCGCTACTGGCGGCACAATTACCTGCGTGGATACCGGCCGAGGTGCCCGTGGGGTATTGGCTGGTAAGCCTGGTCGGTGCGGTGTTGCTGCTGCTGCCCAAGGGCGTGCCGTTTCGGCTGCTGGGCTGGCCGATGCTGTTGTTGGCAGTGTTCCCGCCGCGCGAGCCGGTGCCCCACGGGCAGGTGGACGTGTTGCAGTTGGATGTCGGGCAAGGGCAGGCATTGATCCTGCGCACCCGCCATCACACCTTGCTCTACGATGCCGGCCCGCGCTCCGGGGCGGTTGATCTCGGCGCGCGGGTGGTGTTGCCGTCGCTGAAGAAGCTCGGGATAGACGCTTTGGACATGATGTTATTGAGCCATGCCGATGCCGATCATGCTGGCGGTGCGGCCGCTGTCGCCAGCGGGCTGCCGATCAAACGGGTCGTCGGTGGCGAAACCGAAGGGTTGCCGGCGTTTCTTCAGACTCAGCCTTGTATCAGCGGTGAGCAGTGGGTGTGGGATGGTGTGTCATTTGAACTTTGGCAATGGCCCGACGCCATTAGCCGCAACCCGAAGTCCTGTGTATTGCAGGTGCAGGCCAATGGCGAACGCCTGCTGCTCACTGGCGATATCGATCGCGCCGCAGAGAAGGCGTTTCTGGCCTCGGCCCTGGCGGTGCCGACCGATTGGCTGCAAGCACCTCACCACGGTAGCCGCAGCTCTTCATCCGCTCCCTTTCTGCAGCGGCTGGCGCCGAAGTCGGTGCTGATTTCCCGAGGGCGTGGCAATGCGTTCGGCCATCCTCACCCGCAGGTGGTGGAACGCTATCAAGCATTGGGTAGTCAGGTGTATGACAGCGCCGAACAGGGCGCGGTGCGTTTGCGATTAGGGGCCTTCGCACCACCGATTGTTGCGCGCAGTCAACGCCGCTTCTGGCGAGAAGCGTTACCGTAACCGGGCGTTACCAATGACCGAAGCCTGCGATAGGCGGGTCGTGGGTCGACGAGCCCCGCTGCCTGACCTATATGGTAAAGTGGCGCACTTTTTCGAGGGGACATTCACTGTGTGGGAATTGGTCAAATCCGGCGGCTGGATGATGTTGCCGATCATCTTGAGCTCCATCGCCGCACTCGGCATCGTTGCCGAACGCCTGTGGACCCTGCGCGCCAGTCGCGTCACGCCCGAGCATCTGCTGGGACAGGTCTGGGGCTGGATCAAGAACAAGCAGCTCGACAAGCAGAAACTCAAGGAACTGCGCGCCAACTCGCCCCTGGGTGAAATCCTCGCGGCCGGGTTGGCCAACTCCAAGCATGGTCGCGAGATCATGAAAGAGTGCATTGAAGAGGCCGCAGCGCGGGTCATCCATGAGCTGGAACGCTATATCAATGCCCTCGGCACCATCGCCGCCATGGCGCCGTTGCTCGGTCTGCTGGGCACCGTCCTGGGCATGATCGATATTTTCAGCTCGTTCATGGGCTCGGGCATGACCACCAATGCGGCGGTGCTGGCCGGTGGTATCTCGAAGGCCCTGATCACCACGGCGGCGGGCCTGATGGTCGGTATTCCCTCGGTGTTCTTCCACCGTTTCCTGCAACGCCGGATCGATGAACTCGTGGTCGGCATGGAGCAGGAAGCCATCAAGCTGGTGGAAGTGGTGCAGGGCGATCGTGACGTGGATCTGGTCGGGGGCAAAGCGTGAAATTTCGCCGCAAGCAACGGGAAAATGTTGATATCAACCTCGCGTCGCTGATCGACGTGGTGTTTATCCTGCTGCTGTTTTTTGTCGTGACCACCACCTTTACACGGCAGACCGAGCTGCGGGTCGATTTGCCGGAAGCGGTCAGCGGCTCGCCGGCCGAGGACCAGGAGGTCAAGCAATTGGATATCGCCATCAGTGCCGACGGCGTGTTTTCGGTGAATAACCAGTTGCTCGAGAAAAACGACCTCAACAGCCTGATGGAGGCTCTGCAGAAAGAGTCCGGTGGCGATACCAAGATGCCGCTGTCCATCAGTGCCGATGGCAAGACCCAGCACCAGGCGGTGATTACCGCGATGGACGCTGCCGGCAAGCTCGGGTTCAGCCACTTGCGCATGAGCACCGTCGAGGCGGCGAGCCAACCCTGATGGCCATGTCCGATCGTTTGCTCAAGGCCTGGTACGAGGGCCATCCGGCGCTGACGTTGTTGCGGCCGCTGGAGTCGTTGTATCGCGCGGTGGTGCAGCGCAAGCGCGCGCGTTTCCTGGCGGGCGAGGGCGAGATCTACCAATCGCCGGTGCCGGTAGTGGTGGTCGGTAATATCACCGTGGGCGGGACTGGCAAGACACCGTTGATCCTGTGGTTGATTGAGCACTGCCAACGTAGCGGTTTGCGCGTGGGCGTGGTCAGTCGCGGGTATGGCGCCAAGCCACCGCAGTTGCCGTGGCGGGTCGAGGCCGGCCACAGCGCCGAAGTGGCTGGCGATGAACCCTTGCTGATCGTGCAGCGCTGCGGCGTCCCCTTGATGATCGACCCTGACCGCAGTCGCGCGGTGAAGACGCTGCTGGCCAGCGAAACCCTGGACCTGATCCTCTCCGACGACGGCCTGCAGCATTACCGCCTGGCTCGCGACCTTGAACTGGTGCTGATCGACGCCGCCAGGGGCCTGGGCAATGGCCGCTGCCTGCCTGCCGGGCCGTTGCGCGAACCGGCGGAGCGCCTGCAGAGCGTGGATGCGCTGCTCTATAATGGCGCCGGCGCCGATCGCGAAGATGGCTTCGCCTTTTGCCTGCAGCCCACGGTGTTGGTCAACTTGCAAACCGACGAGCGTCAGCCGGTCGATTACTTCCCGGCAGGCCAGCAGGTGCATGCGGTCGCCGGGATCGGCAACCCGCAACGTTTCTTCAACACCCTTGAAACGCTACACTGGCAACCGATACCCCATGTTTTTGCCGACCATGCGCCCTACAGCGCCGAGGTCTTGAATTTCACACCATCATTGCCGCTGGTCATGACCGAGAAGGACGCGGTGAAGTGCCGCGTCTTTGCCCAGCCTGACTGGTGGTACCTTGCGGTGGATGCGGTGCCGTCGCCGGCGTTTGTCGCCTGGTTCGACACGCAACTGATGCGTCTGTTGCCCGCCCGTCTCTTGCCTTAAACGCTTCATTCCAGGAAACACTCATGGACACCAAACTGCTCGACATCCTCGCTTGCCCGATCTGCAAAGGCCCACTCAAGCTCAGCGCTGACAAGACCGAACTGATCAGCAAAGGCGCCGGCCTGGCTTACCCGATCCGTGATGGCATCCCGGTGATGCTGGAAAGCGAAGCCCGCACGCTGACCACCGACGAGCGTCTGGATAAATGACTACAGCCTTTACCGTTGTCATTCCATCGCGCTACGCCTCGACCCGCCTGCCGGGTAAACCGCTGCAACTGATCGGCAACAAGCCGATGATTCAGTTGGTATGGGAACAGGCCTGCAAAAGCAGCGCCGAGCGCGTGGTGGTGGCTACCGATGATCCACGTATTATCGACGCCTGCAAAACCTTCGGTGCCGAAGCGGTACTGACCCGCGAAGACCATAATTCCGGTACCGACCGCCTGGCCGAAGTGGCCACACAGCTTGGCCTGGCGCCTGATGCCATCGTGGTCAATGTGCAAGGTGATGAGCCGTTGATCCCGCCGAGCGTGATCGACCAGGTGGCCGCCAACCTGGCTGCCCATGGTGAAGCGCGCATGGCGACGCTGGCCGAGCCCATCGAAGATATCGACACCCTGTTCAATCCGAACGTGGTCAAGGTGGTCAGCGACATCAACGGCCTGGCGCTGACGTTCAGTCGCTCGACGTTGCCCTGGGCGCGGGATGCTTTTGCCAGGAATCCTGACCTGTTGCCAGAGGGCGTGCCGTACCGCCGTCACATCGGTATCTACGCCTACCGCGCCGGTTTCCTGCAGGACTTCGTCAGTTGGGGCCCGTGCTGGCTGGAAAACACCGAATCCCTGGAGCAACTGCGTGCCCTGTGGCACGGCGTGCGCATCCACGTCGCCGACGCTCTGGAAGCACCGCCTGCGGGTGTCGACACTCAGGAAGACCTCGACCGCGTCCGCCGTCTGCTGGGGGCCTGATGGAGGTTCTGTTTGTCTGCCTGGGCAATATCTGCCGCTCGCCAACCGCTGAAGGCGTATTGCGTCATAAATTGTCCGAAGCGGGTTTGGCCGGCCAGGTCGATGTGGCGTCTGCCGGCACGGGCGAATGGCATGTCGGCAACCCACCGGACCAGCGTAGCCAGCGTGCAGCGCGGGCGCGGGGTTATGATCTGTCGGCCCAGCGTGCGCAGCAGGTCAGCAGCGCCGACTTTGCGCGCTACGACCTGATCCTGGCGATGGACCACAGCAACCTGCGCAACCTCAAGGCCATGCAGTCGGGGCAGGGCAAGGCCGAGCTGGACCTGTTCCTGCGCCGCTACGACTCGGAAGTGGACGAGGTGCCAGATCCTTACTACGAAGGCGAACAAGGCTTTGAGCGGGTCCTGGACCTGATCGAGCGAGCCTGTGATTTATTGGTGATCGAATTGAAGGGGCGGTTATGACCTTGCAAGTACTTGCGCAGGTATCGCTCAAGCCATTCAACAGCTTCGGCATCGACGTGCGTGCCCAGCTCTTCGCCGAGGCTCATAGCGACGCGGATGTTCGCGAAGCCCTGGCCTACGCCGCCGCGCAGGCAGTACCGCTGCTGGTGATCGGTGGTGGCAGCAACCTGCTGCTGACCCGGGACATTCCAGCCCTGGTATTGCGCATGGCGACCCGGGGCATTCGTGTGCTACAGGATGATGGCAAGCACGTGCTGGTCGAGGCCGAAGCGGGCGAAGCCTGGCATCCGTTTGTACTGTGGACCCTGGAACATGGCCTCTGCGGCCTCGAAAACCTCAGCTTGATCCCCGGCACCGTGGGTGCTGCACCGATGCAAAACATCGGCGCCTACGGTGTGGAGATCAAGGATGTGTTCGCCGGCTTGACGGCCCTGGACCGCCAGACCGGCGAGTTGCGTGATTTCAACCTGGAAGAATGCAACTTCGCCTACCGGGACAGCCTGTTCAAACACGAAACCGGGCGTTGGTTGATCCTGCGAGTACGGTTTGCCTTGAGCCGCGTCAGCCACCTCAAGCTCGACTACGGCCCAGTGCAACAGCGCCTGGCCGGGCAGGGGATTACCGAAGCTACTCCGAGCGATGTCAGTCGGGCAATCTGCAGCATTCGTCGGGAAAAACTGCCGGACCCCGCAGAACTGGGCAACGCCGGCAGCTTCTTCAAAAACCCACTGGTGTCCCAGGCGTTGGCGGCTGAGCTGCAAGGCGTGTATCCGGACCTGGTGGCCTATCCCCAGGCGGACGGCCAGATGAAACTCGCCGCCGGCTGGTTGATCGACAAGGCCGGTTGGAAGGGCTTTCGCGATGGCGATGCCGGCGTGCATAAGATGCAGGCATTGGTGCTGGTCAACTACGGCGGCGCCACCGGACATGACATCGCGAACCTGGCGCTACGTATCCAGCAGGATATTGCCGAACGTTTCAAGGTCGACCTGGAGATGGAGCCCAACCAGTACTGAGCCCAGAACAAAGTCCCCTGAAACAAAAATGCCCCGTATCTCGCGATGCGGGGCATTTTTTATGCTGCTGGCAATCAGTCGTCGCGGCTCATGATGCCGAAGATCTGCAACAGGCTGATGAACAGGTTGTAGATCGACACATACAGGCTGATGGTCGCCATGATGTAGTTGCGCTCACCGCCGTGGATGATGGCGCTGGTCTGGAACAGGATGCACACGGAGGAAAACAGCACAAAGCCTGCGCTGATCGCCAACTGCAGACCGCTGATCTGGAAGAACATGCCGGCGACCACTGCCCCTAGCAACACGAAGAAACCGGCGGTGATGAAGCCACCCAGGAAGCTCATGTCCTTGCGGGTAATCAGCACATACGCCGACAAACCACCAAACACCAGGGCCGTCATGGCAAACGCCGAGCTGACCACTTCCGCGCCGCCGGCCATGCCGAGGTAGCGGTTAAGGATCGGGCCGAGGATAAACCCCATGAAACCGGTCAATGCAAACGCCGACACCAGGCCCCAGGCCGAGTCACGCAGCTTGTTGGTCAGGAAGAACAGACCGTAGAAGCCGATCAACACGACAAAGATATTCGGGTAGCCGACGCGCATCTGCTGGGCCATGAACGCCATCACGCCGCTGAATGCGAGGGTAAGGGCGAGCAAGCCATAGGTGTTGCGCAAGACGCGGCTGACTTCAAGCTGCTCAGCCTGCGCGTTACCATTCACTGCGTAATTCTGTTCGCGCATGGCGACACTCCTTCGGTTTTGAAACGTTCAGTCGCAAAGATCATAACAGACGCTCTGTAACTAGCGATGGCGAGAGTTTGACAGTGTGTTTCATTCGGGTATTATGGCGCCCGCTGAGACAGGATGGGCTGCTATAATCCTGTGATGCAAAAGGGAAATTGGCAGAGTGGTTGAATGCACCGGTCTTGAAAACCGGCGAACGTTAATAGCGTTCCCAGGGTTCGAATCCCTGGTTTCCCGCCAAGATTTACACGAAAGCCCCGCAAACGCGGGGCTTTTTTGTTTTTGGAATCCTGAAACGCTTTTAGTAAAACGCTTGACCGTTTCCGCATCATTTCAGGCGGTTTCCGCAACTCTGCCAGATTCTAGATCAACGAGTCGGCTTCACGATCTCCAGCGTATCTGTAGTCAGGCGGATTCGTAGCTTTTTGGAGGTCTTGCTGCGGCTTGCGTATTCAGGTGCGACGTTATCGACGCGAACTTCTTTCGCATTCGCCAAGCCTTCACTCATCGAGCAGTCAACGTGTAGTGGTCTCCAGGCGAACGATCTGTTCTTCGTGCGGCCGATACATTGGCGATGTCGGTGAGTGGGATGGGTATTACGGAACTAAAACCTGCAATACCGTCTACATTTCAGGGAGCATTCCCTTGGAGAGAGGACGGTCATGTTTAAATTACGCTCGCTTGTAGTTGCTGTTACCTGCCTTACTTTGGCCGTTGGCTCGGTGACTGCACTCGCAGACCCTGGCAATGGGAAAGGTCAAGGCAATGGAAAAGGCAACTCACAAGGCGGCCAAGGTCATGGGAACCAGGGTAATAAGGGCAAAGGTTCCAGCGGAGACGATTGGGCTCGCGGGCCAAGCATTGACCGCGGCAGCGTATTGGGAGTGCTCGGTGGCTATCGTGACTACTGGAGCCCAGGTCCTTCACTGCCACCCGGAATACAAAAGAACCTAGCCAGAGGGAAGCCTCTTCCTCCAGGCATCGCCAAGAAACTTGATGGTCGATTGTTGGGCAGACTTCCACATTACGACGGCTACGAATGGCAGCAGGCAGGCACGGACTTGATACTGGTCGCAATTGCTTCCGGCATAATCTACGAAGTCCTCAACGGCGCCTTCGATTAAGGCGATAACGCTTCGACGATCTATGCCAAACGCCCGCCGCCACGCGGGCGTTTTTGTATCCGCGCTAAACGCGACCATGAGCAATCGCAAGGTCGGCTGTCTCAGGGGCTGATCGTAGGCTTGCTTCACGGCTACGCCGATGCACAAACACACCAAATCCATGACAACCAAACAATCCGGCGGGTGCAATCGAACGTGTCTATCGGGAAAGATCAAGGCACATCACAACCATTCCGATTTCGGCTATGTCGGTACTGAAAGGGATTTCGCCCAGCGCCCTGAACAATTTAGGGCCAAAGGAAAAATGCCCAGAAGAGTTGGGTGTCAGCCTGCGCCAAAAAAGCAAAGCCCCGGAGGTTCGCGGCTCCAGGGCTTCTATTTACGCCTCCATCCCTAAACGGCTGGCGAACGTGGTCGCAGATTATCAGCGGCCCCCGGATGTTTCACTACGACTATTGGCGATAGTGTTCGATCGGCAGCACGCGGGGGAGGGCGGAATGATTTCTGCAACCTTATGCGCCCCATGATCGGCGCGGGCTCCAACGCATTCAAAAGTGCCTTGGTGCGGTAATTATTAGAATCTAACGTATTGTTTTAAAAAGTTACTTTGGATTCCTGGAAGCTAGTGAACGTTACTGGCGATTCCAGGGTTCGAATCCTGACGTACACCTTTTATGAAGGCGTTGACCCGAGTAAGAGGTTCGCCAACGTGACGAGTCCACTTGCCGCGTTACCCGATAATGTTAGAGGGGCAGAGATTACTCTCACGGGCGAAGGGCGCGATGCTGCGCTGCTGATCCGGTTTGCTTTTCCAACGCTGGGAGCCAATCTAAGCGATTAACTGCTGAACAGACCTCGCCTGGGTTGCGACATGTGCAGCCCCTGGCGAACGCGGGGATCAGCACTAAAGGCTTCGCTCAGTCGCTGTGCTCGCTCCTCATTCGTATTAGCCATTTCACGACTTCGAACCACATTACGCTCAGCGCGACGATGCCAAATGCGAAAAGTAGCAGTACTGGCGCGGGTGTCACGAATGAGAACAGTTGGGTAACCGGCGGAAAAAACAGCGCTACCGCCAACATGGCCAGCGTTGCGAAAGCGATCCAACTGAGCTGGGTGCCAAACACGCCAGGCCCCACCCAGCGCGTGCGGCCCCATGACTTATTGGTATGGATCAGGGCGAGGTTGGCCAGCGCCAGGACGACGAAGGTCAGTGTTCTCGCAAGCTCATCTCGCTCAGACGCAACCGGCGCAAAGAACCTCATACCCGCATACGTCGCGAGAAGCAGTATCAGTAAGCCAATGCCCTGGCAGAGGCCGCGTATCATCACTGCGCTGTCGAACAACCGTTGCTCCTTTCGACGTGGAGGAGCCTTCATCGCATCCGGCTCAAGCGGTTCGGCCTCGAACACGACCGAGCAGGCGGGGTCGATGATCAGTTGCAAGAACAAAATGTGCGCCGGCATCAGCACCATCGGCCAGCCGAAAAGCACTGGAAGCATCGATAGGCCGACGATCGGCACGTGTACGGCCACCACAAACACAATCGCCTTGCGCAAGTTGGCGAAAATGCGGCGGCCATAGCGCACGGCGGTCACCAACGACTCGAAATCATCATTGAGCAAAACCAGCGCGGCCGCCTCGCGTGCGACCTCGGTGCCACGCGCACCCATGGCAACGCCAATATCGGCTGCCTTCAGCGCAGGCGCGTCGTTGACACCGTCGCCGGTCATGGCGACGACATCACCCTGTGCACGGAACGCGCGTACCAGGCGCAGTTTCTGCTCTGGCTGAACACGGCAGAAGATCTGCGTCGTGATCAGTCGTGCGGCCAGTTCAGAATCGTTCAGTGTGGACAGTTCGGTTCCCGTGATCACCGGCGCATCGGTGCCCAGCCCGGCCTGCCTGGCGACCGACATCGCTGTGGCCGGGTGGTCGCCCGTCATCATCACCACACGGATGCCTGCGGCTCGGCATTCGGCAATAGCCTGCGGCACATCTGGACGAATCGGATCTTCGAGCCCGACCAATCCTAGAAACCTGAAGTCGAAGTCGTGCTGTAAACCGGGCAATACCTCGGCGGCGAAGGTCGCCTGTGCGACGCCGAGAACGCGAAGCCCGTCTGCCGCCATCGCCAGCACCTGAGCCGCAATGCGCGCGCTGCGAACGGGATCCATATGGCACAAATCGACGATTGCCTCGGGCGCTCCCTTTGCAGCAATGAGTCGCTCTCGTTGATTCGGCGATTGCCAGACCCGCGACATTGCCAGCATCTGGGGTGACAAGGGATAGTCGTCGATCAGCGTCCAGTCGGCGTGAAGGTGCTCGGTGAGCGCCAGCAGGTTCTGCCCGGTCTCGCCGATGGCCGACTCCATCGGGTCGAAAGCATGGCGGTGGCTGGCGAGAACCGCGTACTCAAGCACACCATGGAGTGCCTCCTGCAAAGGCGTGCCGCCGTCAGTACCATCTCTGGCGACTTCATACTCAGCCTCCTCGGACCAAAGGCGCCTGACCGTCATTCTGTTAGCCGTCAGCGTACCGGTCTTGTCGACGCATAAGACGGTGGTCGCACCGAGCAATTCGACGGCAGGGATGCTACGCGCTAACACCTTCTCACGGGCGAGTCGCCAGGCGCCGAGGCCTAGAAAGAGCGTCAGTACAACCGGCAACTCCTCCGGTAGGATTGCCATCGCCAGCGTCAGGCCCGCCAGCATCCCATGCAGCCAGTCACCGCGCAGCAGCCCGAAAGCGATAGCGAGCGCCGCCGCCAGCGCCAGGCCTATGACAGCGACCCGCTTGACCACACGACGCGTTTGCTGTTGTGTCGGGGTGGGTTCCACCTCGATGTCTGCCAGTGACTGGCCAATCCGGCCCAGCGCACTGCGCTCGCCTGTGGCGGTGACACGTCCCTGGGCGGTACCGCACGTGACCAATGTGCCTGAAAATGCCTGCGCAAGGGTCGCATCCATTGGCGGCGGCGCTGGATCACCAAGTGTATGAAACTGCGGCGCGACCAGCTTGCTGACTGGCATGGATTCTCCGGTCAGCAAGGACTCATCAATTGATAGGTTGGCGCATGTTGTCAGTTGCAGGTCAGCGGGTACGCGATCGCCTTCAGCCAGCATTACAACATCGCCAACGACCAGGTCCCGCGAGGGAACGCTGCACTCTTTACCTTCCCTTAGCACTTTAGCCCTTGGGCTGGAGAGGTCCCGCAACGCATTCAGGGAGCGTTCACTGCGCCGCTGTTGGACAAAGCTGATGCTCATCACGACGAAGACAAAGCCCAGCAACATCAGGGCTTCCTGGACATCGCCCAGCACCATGTACAAAGCGCCGCACGCGACCAGCAGGAGAAACATCGGCTCGAAGGCCACGTCACACATCAGGCGCAAGGCGCTGCGTCGGCGGGAGGCGGGGAGTTCGTTCGGCCCGTCCTGCGCCAGACGTTGCTGCACCTGCGCCTCGCACAAACCCTCAAGCGGCGTCTGCGAACCTGAATGAGGTAGCTCAGCGTTCACAGCGCGGCCGTTATGAGTGGGTGATCGTGACTCGAATCAAGGGGGGGCAATGGGGCAATGTGTGTCATCAGGTTCTGTACCCCCATGGCGCTGCGATACCTGCAGGCTGGCTCTATAGCGATGTGATGTCCTGCCTCGAGGCTTGTAGTCGTATCGACCTCGAGGCATGCGTCTAAGACCATCATGTAATCCGTCCTACAGGTACGCTAGCACAACGTTGCTTCAGGCTACCTCGTAAATATTGCGGTATTCGCCGCTCTCGATAAGGGAGCCCCAAGAACGCCTGAATCAGTTTGGCCCTTTGCGGATATCCAGGCTCAGAGCGTGCCGTTTTCATCGTGCAGTTGGGATTTTAGATGTATGCGAAACATCGATGTCCAGCTCATTTCACGCGTCCGGCTTTCTTGTATAAACCGGAATTGTTACAGAAATGGAAAATTACTTTCACGGGAAACGAGGTCATTCCATCGGCGGGAAAGTGTTATAAGTTTTTCACCTTAGGCTCTGCCCTGTACTAAAAATAAACCGTTATAAAACGGTACCTTGCGCTGCGCAGTCAATGCGTTGCGACTTAGAAACCTTCTCATCTGCCATCGACTTATGACTCTTCGCTTTTGACGGCCTGACTTCAGGGGAGATCCTGCTGACTGTGCATCGAGAGACGAGGCAGCTCTATTAAAAACAGGGGAACGAACAATGTCTTTTAAGTGGAATTTGGTGGCGCTGACGGTCTCGCTGGGTGCTAGTCAACTAGCCTCAGCCGCGGGTGTGGAGGACCAAGCGACTGCCAAGGGGTTTGTTGAAGGCAGTAGTTTGAACCTTCTACTTCGCAACTTTTATTTTGATCGTGACGGTAAGAATTCGGCGGGCGACAAACAGGACTGGTTGCAGGTGATGCAAGGCAACTTCACCTCCGGCTTCACCCAAGGCACCGTCGGCTTTGGTGTGGATGCTTACGGATACTGGGGCGTGAAGCTGGATGGTGGCAAAGGCAATGCAGGCTCTGGCAACTTGCCGGTCGACAGCAACGGCCGGCCGGAGAATGATTTCAGCAGCGCAGGTGCGTCGATCAAGGCCCGCTTTTCCAAGACTGAACTGCATTATGGCAACTTGCAGCCCAACAACCCGGTCCTGGCCACGGCGGGTACTCGCGCCACGCCTCAAACAGCGACTGGCTTCAACTTGTTGAGCAGCGAAATTGAAGGGTTGAACCTCGACGCCGGACACTTCACCAGTAGTAACGGTCCGACCACAACCAACAATAGCCACGAATTGTATGCCGGTTATGCAAACGTGTCGGCCAAGAGCATTGACTACCTCGGCGGTAAATATACGCTGACCGATAACCTGTCCATGAGCGTGTTTGCGTCGGACCTCAAAGACGTCTGGCATCAATACTATGGTAATGCCAACTACACGATCCCGTTCACTGCCGATCAGTCACTGAACCTGGACTTCAATATCTACCGCACCCTCGATTCCGGCCAGGCCAAAGCCGGTGCCATCGACAACACCACTTGGTCGTTGGCCGCGGCGTACTCTTTCCTGAGTGCTCACACTGTCACACTGGCGTTCCAAAAAGTTCACGGCGACACCCCGTTTGACTATGTGGCCGTGGGTAATAACAAGTCGGGTGATTTGGCCGACTCCATCTTCCTGGCCAATTCGGTTCAATACTCTGACTTTAACGGCCCAGGCGAAAGGTCCTGGCAGGCCCGTTACGACCTGAACATGGCGGCTTACGGTGTGCCGGGGCTGAGCTTTATGACGCGCTACCTGAACGGTGACAATATCGACGGCACGCACATGCCGGTCGGCAGTGCCTACCAAGCCTATGGTTATGGCGCTGACGGTAAGCACCACGAAACCAACTTTGAAGCCAAGTACGTGGTGCAGACCGGCCCAGTCAAAGACTTGTCGATGCGAGTGCGTCAAGCCTGGCACCGCGGTAACGCCGATCAGGCGGAAGGGGATTACAACGAAACCCGTCTGATCGTGGATTACCCAATCTCGATTTTCTAATTGGACGACTATCGGCCAAGCCCGAAGGACACAATGCTATGACGGCCAGTTTCAGCCCTGCTGAAGCTGGCCGTTTTGTTTGCATAAAGCGGTGTTCTGCCGTTGAGTCGTGTCGGGTGTGAATGGGGGGGCGTGCTTATCAGTATATTTATAAGGTGCCCAATCCTGCACTTTTTCGGATTTTTCGGATCTATCTCTGACCCAGCCACACCCATACTGCGTGTGGACATAAGAACCAGACCTGGTGCAGATGAATCATACGTTCCCGCCTTTTATCCCCCGATTGATGAGCGGTCCGCTTTGGCTGGTTGTCGTGTTCATGCTCTGCACCACCGCTTGCAGCCAGCAACAGGGGCGGGATATCGCCAGGCAGCTCAGCGATGGCAAACCTGATGAGTTCTTCCAGACCAGTGTCGATCGCATGGCCACCCTGGGCATGCGCGATAACCTGCAAAGCCTGTATCTGCTGATGAATAAGCTGTACCTGCGTAACCCCAACCAGTGGCGCCAGTCGGGTTATCCGGACGCGGTGAGTGCGTCGCGGGAAATCCGTCAAGCCATCGAGAACCGCCAACCGCTGCCTGCCCTGGGGGATCGACGTGATCTGGCGGCCCTGAGCTATTCCTTGAGCCCTGAGTTTCGTGGCGATCGGGTCGGAGCGTTTATCTATGCGATTGGCAGCATGCTGGTGACCGCGCATGGCGGGCGCACCCAGTTCTATATCTCTGACTCGATCAACCCGCAATTCGTCAGCAACGCAGCGCGCAATATCGAAAAGGCCACCTGGCTGCTCAGTCAGCGTCAGGACGCCAGCGGCGTGCTGCTGCTGTTTTCCAACGAGATCTCGGAAGAGGGCAGTAACCTCAGTTTCGCCGTCGAGTTCGGCAAGATCGTCGCGCGTCTCGACCTGCTGACCCGGATGCTCGATGAGCGCTACCGACGTATGGGCGTCAATTATGCGCAAAGCCTGTTGCTGATGAATTTCCTGCCGGTGCAGTGAGCGTTGACGTTGCCCGGTTTGAATCCCCAGGCCCGCGTGGATCGCTGGTTGCATCACCGCCAGATTTCTTCGGGTGTCAGGGGTAACCATGCAGATCAACAGCGAGCGTGCCGCCGCAGCATGCGGTTTGGTGGCGATTCTCCTGTGGAGCACTGCCGCTGGATTGATCCGCAGCGTCAGTGAACGCTTCGGCCCGTTGGGCGGCGCCGCGTTGATCTACACATCGGGGGCGGTGTTGTCCTCGGCATTCGCCGCGCTGTGGTTGGGGGCTCACCTCACCGCGCAATTCTGGCAAGGCGCCGTGCTGGTGACGGCCAGCTCGCTGATGTGCTGGCAAGCCACTCGGCAGCGTCGACAGGACGGTTGAGTGCGGAGTTTCCGTTTCCTCTGTAGGAAGTGCCCTATCTTGCACTGCACTGCTTGAAACACCCACCCGTCGGCAATAGCCTCGGACTTTTCTTAAATATGAGGCCCTACCTTGGGTAAGCGAAAAACGGTTTGGCCCACGGATCGCGAAATTCGTCTGCGATTTATCCTGTTTGCGGTGATTGACGCCGCAAGTGTTCAAGGTGTCTCTGCCGACCTGTTGTTACAGGCGCACAAACTGCTGCAGGAGTCGCCGACCGAAGCCCAGTTTCGCGACGCCCTCAGCGCTATTCTGGCCACCGATGAAATGTACGGCTTCCGGTTCCCGGCGGGCTCGGAGGCGGATGATTTCATGCGGGCGTTGGAGCCCGCCGCTGACTAGGGAACCGTCGGGGCTTCTTTTGCAATGATTGGAGCGCTTATTTCCTTTCGGCTGGTCGCGACTCCCCAATCCCATTGCGTTTAAAAACAGGCAGGGTCCGATGCTGTTGTAGGAAGGCTCCGGTTCGTTAATAAAGCGTGACCTGGCGAGCATCCCTGTCTTCCCATCACAGTTCGCGTGCCAGGCCTGGCCTTCACGCCCCCGCATTCCAAGGACCCGCCCCATGCTGCTGCGCCAACCTCCGCTGCTTTTTGCCGCCCTGACCCTCAGCTCCCTTGTGCAGGCCGAAGACCTGCAATTGGCGCCGATCGAAGTCACCACCCGCGAAGCCAGCGCGGGTGAAGTGGCGCAGGCGCAGCTCAAGAGCGTGCCCGGCGGTACCAATTACATCGACATGGGCAGCGTGCAACAGGGGCGGGTGAGCACCAACGAGGACGTGTTCAAGTACCAGGCCGGGGTGTACGCCAAGGCGGCGAATAACGAAGGGGTAAAGCTCTCGATTCGTGGCTCGGGCCTGAATCGCAGCCCCGGCGCCCATGCTTCCGGGTTGTACGAGATGCTCGACGGCTTGCCGCTGACAGGCCCCGGCGGTACGCCTTATGAACTCAAGGACCCCTTGTGGCAAAGCCGCGTCGAGGTGCTGCGCGGCGCCAACGGTTTTGACCAGGGCGCGCTGGCCCTGGGTGGGGCGGTCAATTACGTGACCCACACCGGCTACGACGCGCCCAAGTTGCAAGTGCGCTATGAAGCGGGCAGCCGTGGCTATGCCCAGCGCGAGATCAGTTCGGGCCAGGTGCTGGGGGATGCCGACTATTACATCAGCCTCACCGATTCCGAATCCGATGGCTATCAGCAGCAGAGCGCCGGCACGGGCAAGGGTGTCGCGGCCAACTTCGGCTACCGCTTCAACCCCGCGCTGGAGACGCGCTTCTACTTGCGCTACCGCGAAACCACCAACGATACGCCGGGCAAGCTCACGCGCTACCAGATCAGCCACGATCCGCGTGCCGCCAATAGCCTCAACGCCGCCCGCGACTCAAAACGCCTGCAACCGGGCTCCACCTGGATCGCCAACAAGACCACGTTGCAGCTCGACGACAACTCCCGGATCGAAGTCGGCCTGGCCTATCACGACTACCCGATGGACCTGCGCGAAGGCACCAATCGCCTGAAAGTCGCCTACACCGACATCAGCGGCACGCTGAACTACATTCGCCAGGACACGCTGTTCGGCCACGACAGCAAAACCACGATCGGCCTACGCACCACCCAGGCGATGCCGAACAACGGCGCGTCGGAATACGTGCGTATTCCTGTCGGCAATACCGCAGGCTACGCCCCTGGCACCAAGACCCGCGACTACAGCTACCTGGGTTCCGACACCGTGCTGCACATCGGCAACGACCTGGAACTGGTCCCGGACCTGTGGCTGACCACCGGCCTGGCCGCGATCTACACCCGCCGCGAAACCCAGGTGACCTATCCCGACGGCCAGGCGCCGCTCAGTCAACATGACTGGGACTACGCGCCGCGCATCGGCCTGCGCTATGACTTCACCCCGCAATTGCAGGTGTACGGCAACCTGAGCCGCTCGGTCGAGCCGCCGCATGCCTGGTCGATGATCTGGGGCTCCAACAAATACTTCGGGCCAGGCAGCGGCCCGGCGAGCGGCCTGCAACGCGAAGGCGTGAGCTTGAAAAACCAGACCGCCACCACGCTGGAAGTCGGTGGCCGGGGTGATGCGTGGTTCGGCCAATGGGACCTGGCACTGTACCGCTCGGAAGTGCGCCACGAGTTGCTCACCGTTGAAACCCAGGCCCAGACCCTCACCAGCAACGCGATCCTCGCCGAATCCAACGCCAGCCCCACGGTTCACCAAGGCGTCGAACTGAGCCTGCTCAGCCCGCTGTGGGACGGTGGCCGCAGCGGTAAGCTCGCCCTGCGCCAGGCCTACACCTTCAGCGACTTCCACTACCGCGACGATGACCGCTTTGGCGACAACACCTTGCCGGGCATTCCCAAGCACTACTACCAGGCGCAACTGCGCTACAGCCATCCGACCGGTTTCTACACCAGCCTCAATACCGAGCATTCCTCGCGGGTGGCGGTGGATTACGCCAATTCCTACTACGCGTCTGCCTATACCTTACTCGGCGCGACCTTCGGCTATGACGCCCCGCAGCAGGACTGGCAAGCCTGGGTCGACCTGCGCAACCTGACCAACCGCCGCTACGCCAACACCGTCACCCCGGGTTATGACGACAAGGGCCTGGACGCCGCCCGCTCCACGCCTGGGGATGGTCGGGGCATCTACACCGGCGTGTCGTGGAGCTGGCGTTGAGACGCTGACAACAGGCGTTCGACTTGCGCCTGCTCCCACGTACTCATCAGCGCCACCGGATTGGTGCCATAGCGTTGCCAGCTGTCCAATGATCCATTTCGCCCGTCGGGTGAGCGGCAGTGCTGGCAGCCCACCAGTAACGCGCCGTGGGTCAGCAACACTACCTGCCAACCGTCGATTTCCACGTTCACGGTGTCATCCGTTGCCGCACAGGCGCTGATGACCCGCGTTTCCAGGGCCATATCCTTGAGCACTTGATAAGCCTCCCGTGCAGAAACGGTGGCGGCGGTTGCGGTCATCGGCGGTGTCCTCGTGATGGAGCGGCGCAGTGTCGCGTGTGGGCGGGGCGGTTTCAAGCCTGAGAGGGCAGCGTTCGCTTGCTACCCGGGTTTCAGTCGTTGCCTTGGCGCAGGCGCTTGTACAAGGTGTTGCGGCTCACTCCGAGTTCCCGCGCAAGGTGGGAAATATTCCCGCCCGCCGCTTTCAAGCGTAGCGTCAGATCGACGCTGTCATCCAGAGACTCGCTGGCGGGCAGCGGCGCCGTCACGTTCAGATCCACGAAGAAATCATCCGGCAGATGCTCCGCACGGATCGCCTGCTCCTCGGCCATGGCCAACGCCACCTGCAACACACTGCTGACCTGGCGCAAATTGCCCGGCCACGGGTGCTGCTCGAACAGCGCCAGCACCTCGGCGCTCAGCCCGGCCCATTGGGTCGGTTCGCGGTGTTGCTGCCACAGGTGTTGGAATAACGCCTGCTTGTCAGTGCGCTCGCGCAGTGGCGGCAACTCCAGGGCCAATCCGCCAATGCGGTAGTACAAATCCTCACGAAAGCGCCCGGCCTGCACCTGCTCGCGTAGCACATGGTTGGTGGCGGAGATGATGCGCAAATCCACCGGGAACAGCTCGCTGCTGCCCACCGGTTGCACGCAGCGCTCCTGCAAGACCCGCAGCAAGCGGGCCTGGGTCGGCAGTGGCATATCGCCGATCTCGTCGAGAAACAGTGTGCCCTTGTCGGCCTTGCGGATCAGGCCGATGCTGCCTTTTTGATTAGCACCGGTAAACGCGCCTTTTTCGTAGCCGAACAGTTCCGATTCCACCAGTTCAGCAGGAATCGCCGCACAGTTCACCGCGATAAACGCCTGTTGGCTGCGGGAACTGGCCTGGTGCAGGGCTTTGACGAACACCTCTTTACCCACGCCGGTTTCACCGTGAATCAGCAGCGGAATGTCTTTTTCCAGCAGGCGTTCGGCCTGGCGCACGGCCTTTTCTACACGCACGTCGCCGAAATGCAGGGTGTTGAGGCTGATCGATGCGGCTTTCGGCGGCGCCGGTTGGCTGAAAATACGCGCGTGTACCGGCGTCTGCTTGGGCCGCTTCAATAAACACTGGAAGCGATTGCGGCCTGCCGCCTGCAAGGAAAACGGCAAACCCTGCGGCTGATTCAGTAACTCCAGCATCGACACCTTGAACAAGCGGTCGATCATCACCCGCGACAGGCTGATGCCCAGCAAATTGTCGGCGCGGCGATTGGCCGACAACACCTGGCCGCTTTCATCAAAGATCAGCAGGCCCGCCCATTGACTGTCGAGGTTGTTCAGCCCGGTGTTGAAGGTCAGCTGGAAATGCTCGCCGCGAAACAGGTTGAGGATCAGCCGGTTTTCCACGGTCTGGCTCATCATCTTGACCATGCCCAGGGTGTGGGAGGGCGGCAAGTAGCTGTCGCTGGACACGTCCAGCACCGCGATGATTTCGCGCTGGGCGTCGAAGATCGGCGCCGCCGAGCCGGTCATGAAGCGGTTGGCCTTGAGGAAGTGTTCATCGTGTTCGATATGCACCGCCTGGGCGCAGGCCAGCGCGGTGCCGATGGCATTGGTGCCACTGGAGCGCTCCATCCAACTGGCGCCGGCGCTGAAACCGCGGGCCAACTTGGGTTCGATGAAGCGTTGGGTGCCCCACGACGTCAACACCTGGCCCTGGTTGTCGGCCAGCATGATCAGGCAGTTGGAGTTGCTCAGGATGTTCTCGTAGTAAGGCAATACTTCCTGATGGGTGGTCTGCACCAGGGAATGCTGGCTCTCCAGCAATTGGCTGATGCCCTCGGCGGGCAGTTGGTCAAAGCTGGGTGGGCTCAGATGGTCCAGGCCGAATGCGCGGCAGCGGCGCCAGGAGTCCTGGATGAGGGTGTCGTGAGTCAGCGGTTCGGCCATGGTGACCTTCTTTTTATTGTTTTGGGGTCTTGCACAATCTAACGGATGTAACCAGGTCAATGTGGGAGGGGCGCTGTTCAATAAATCGGGTTCAAACAGTGTTGTTCAGAACTGTTCATTGTCAACCCGGCGAGTGTTCAGTTGTTCAGTCAGTATTGTTCATTTTTGTTCACTCCCGAACATCGTTTTCAGGGCATTTGCTTGTGGATCAAGCACCTGCTGCGGTTGGCATGAAACTCGCTGTGACGACTGGCCAGATTCATTCCAATAATAAAAAAGGGCGTGTCATGTCATTGACCCTGGAACATGTCTCCCGCGTCATCGAAGGCCAGACCTGGATCGACGATGCCAACCTGCGTTTCGAGGCCGGCTCTTTCAACGTGCTGCTCGGTCGCACCCTGTCCGGCAAGACCAGCCTGATGCGCCTGATGGCCGGCCTGGACAAGCCCGACAGCGGCCGCATCCTGATGAACGGCGTGGATGTCACCCATAAACCGGTGCGCCTGCGCAACGTGTCGATGGTGTATCAACAGTTCATCAACTACCCGACCATGACCGTGTTCGAGAACATCGCCTCGCCGTTGCGCCAGGCCGGTGTGTCCAACGAGCTGATCCAGAGCAAGGTGCTGGAAACCGCGCAGATGCTGCGCATCGAGAAATTCCTCAAGCGTCACCCGCTGGAGCTGTCCGGCGGCCAGCAGCAACGCACAGCGATGGCCCGCGCGTTGGTGAAGGATGCCGAACTGATCCTGTTCGATGAGCCGTTGGTGAACCTGGACTACAAACTGCGCGAAGAACTGCGTCAGGAAATGCGCGAGCTGTTCAAGGCCCGCCACACCATTGCCATCTACGCTACCACCGAGCCCAACGAAGCGCTGGCGCTCGGCGGCACCACCACCATCCTCCACGAAGGCCGGGTGATCCAGAGCGGCAAGGCGGCCGAGGTCTACCACCAGCCGCAAACCGTATTGGCCGCCGAGTTGTTTTCCGAACCGCCGATCAACCTGATGCCGGGACGCATCAGCGGCAACGAAGTGAGCTTCGCCAATTTCATACACTTCCCGCTCAACGTCGACCTGCGCCCCATCGGCGAGGGCGAGTTCCGCTTTGGTGTGCGCCCCATCCATATCAGCCTGGTGCCCAGCAACGACGACGACCTCGAACTGGCGGTGACCGTGGAAGTCGCCGAGATCAGCGGCTCGGAAACCTTCCTGCATGTACGCAGCGAGCATTTCCTGCTGGTGCTGCACTTGCCGGGGGTGCATGAGTACGACGTCGACGCGCCGATCCGCGTGTACATCCCCACCCATAAACTGTTTGTGTTCGACAGCCAGGGCCGCTTGGTCCAGGCGCCCGGACGCCGTGTCGCGAGGGTTGCCTGATGGCCGAGATCCATTTGCAAAACCTGGCGCACAGCTACAGCCCTACGCCGACAGGTCCCGAGGACTACGCCATTCGGGAAATGAACCACGTATGGGAGCAGGGCGGCGCCTACGCCTTGCTCGGGCCTTCGGGCTGCGGCAAATCAACCCTGCTCAATATCATCTCCGGTCTGCTCAGCCCGTCCGAAGGGCAAGTGCTGTTCGACCATAAAGTGGTCAACGAGCTGACCCCGGAGAAACGCAACATCGCCCAGGTGTTTCAGTTCCCGGTGGTGTACGACACCATGACGGTGTTCGACAACCTGGCTTTCCCGTTGCGTAACCAGGGCATGGCTGAGGCGAAAATTCACAGCAAGGTGCAGGAAATCGCCGAAGTCCTCGACCTGCAAAGCCTGCTGGGCAAAAAGGCGCGCAACCTCACTGCCGACGAAAAACAGAAAGTCTCCATGGGTCGTGGTCTGGTGCGCGACGATGTCTCGGCGATCCTGTTCGATGAACCGCTGACGGTGATCGACCCGCACCTCAAATGGAAACTGCGGCGCAAGCTCAAGCAGATCCACGAGCAGTTCAATATCACCATGGTCTACGTGACCCACGATCAACTGGAAGCCTCGACCTTTGCCGACAAGATCGCGGTGATGTACGGCGGGCAGATCGTGCAGTTCGGCACGCCACGCGAGTTGTTCGAGCGGCCGAGCCATACGTTTGTCGGCTATTTCATCGGCAGCCCAGGGATGAATCTGATTGAAGTGCAGGCCGAGGCGGGCGGCGTGCGCTTTGCCGGCACCCATCTGCCCTTGTCCGCCGCGTTGCAGCAACGCATTACCGACACGCACTACACGACGTTGCAGGTGGGCATCCGCCCGGAATTCATTCACGTGTGGGATGAGCCAAATCCCGACGCCCTCCAGGCCGACGTCGTTCATGTGGAGGACCTCGGCACCTACAAGATCCTGACCCTCAACCTCGACGGCGCACCGCTGAAAGTACGCCTGGCCGAAGACAAACCGGTACCCGAGGGCCGCGCCTCCATCAGCTTCCCCACGCAGTGGTTGATGCTCTACGCCGACGATTACCTGTTGGAGGTGCTGCCATGAACAAGGTGCAGAACAATAAAGCCTGGTGGCTGGTGTTGCCGGTGTTCCTGTTGGTGGCATTCAGTGCGGTGATCCCGATGATGACGGTGGTCAACTACTCGGTGCAGGACATTTTCGACCAGTCCAGTCGCTATTTCGTCGGCGCCGACTGGTACAAGCAGGTGCTGCTCGACCCGCGTCTGCACGACTCGTTGCTGCGCCAGTTCATATACTCGGCGTGCGTGCTGCTGATCGAAATCCCGCTGGGCATCGCCATCGCGCTGACCATGCCGACCAAGGGCCGTTGGTCATCGCTGGTGCTGATCATCCTCGCCATTCCGCTGCTGATTCCGTGGAACGTGGTGGGCACCATCTGGCAGATCTTCGGCCGCGCCGATATCGGCCTGCTCGGTTCCACCCTCAATGCCATGGGCATCAGCTACAACTATGCGGCCAACACCATGGACGCCTGGGTCACGGTGCTGGTGATGGACGTCTGGCACTGGACGTCCCTGGTGGCGCTGCTGTGCTTCTCGGGGCTGCGCGCCATTCCGGACGTGTACTACCAGGCAGCGCGTATTGATCGGGCGTCGGCGTGGGCGGTTTTCCGACACATCCAGTTGCCGAAGCTGAAAAGCGTGCTGCTGATCGCGGTGATGCTGCGCTTCATGGACAGTTTCATGATCTACACCGAGCCCTTCGTACTGACCGGCGGCGGGCCGGGTAACGCCACCACGTTCCTCAGTCAGACGCTGACCCAGATGGCTGTCGGCCAATTCGACCTGGGCCCGGCCGCAGCGTTTTCCCTGGTGTACTTCCTGATCATCCTGTTGGTGTCCTGGCTGTTCTACACCGCCATGACCCATTCCGACGCCAACCGCTGAGGCCGCCAACATGAGCAAGCGCAAACTCATACCGCTGCTGATCTACATGCTGTTCCTGCTGGTGCCGATCTACTGGCTGCTGAACATGTCCTTCAAAAGCAACACCGAAATCCTCGGCGGGCTCACGCTGTTTCCGCAGGATTTTACCCTGGCCAACTACAAGGTGATCTTCACCGACCCGAGTTGGTACACCGGTTATCTGAACTCGCTGTACTACGTGAGCCTGAACACGCTGATCTCCCTGAGCGTGGCGCTGCCGGCGGCCTATGCGTTCTCGCGCTATCGCTTCCTGGGCGACAAGCACCTGTTCTTCTGGCTGCTGACCAACCGCATGGCGCCGCCGGCGGTGTTTCTGCTGCCGTTTTTCCAGCTGTATTCGTCCATCGGCCTATTCGACACGCATATCGCGGTGGCCTTGGCGCATTGCCTGTTCAACGTGCCATTGGCGGTGTGGATTCTCGAAGGCTTCATGTCTGGCGTGCCCAAGGAAATCGACGAAACGGCCTACATCGACGGCTACTCCTTTCCCAAGTTCTTTGTGAAGATTTTTATCCCATTGATTGGCTCTGGCATCGGCGTGACGGCGTTTTTCTGCTTCATGTTTTCCTGGGTCGAACTGCTGCTGGCGCGCACGCTGACCTCGGTCAACGCCAAGCCCATCGCGGCGGTGATGACCCGTACCGTCTCGGCGTCGGGGATCGATTGGGGCGTGCTGGCAGCGGCGGGGGTGTTGACCATCCTGCCCGGCATGCTGGTGATCTGGTTTGTACGCAACCACGTGGCCAAGGGCTTTGCCCTGGGCCGGGTCTGAGGAATCGATGATGGAATGGATGGCCTGGACCACCCCCACCGCGCTGTTCTTTGGCGGTATCGCCCTGATTCTGGCGGGCATGACCACCTGGGAACTGCGCTCGCCGAGTATCCCTCGGCGCGGGTTTCTGCCGATCAGCACCACCCGTGGTGATCGTTTGTTTATCGGTCTTCTCGGAAGCGCCTACCTGCACCTGCTGGTGATCGGCGTAACCGACTGGAGCATCTGGGTGGCGTCCGCGCTCTCCCTTGTATGGCTGTTGTGTGTGATGCGTTGGGGCTAGTGCGGATGCCTCTATTCTCTGTAGGAGCGAGCTTGCTCGAGAAATTCGTCAACGATAACGCGGCGTTTCTGGGAGTGCGCGGTGTCTGGGCGTTTTTCGCGAGCAAGCTCGCTCCTACAAGGGGTGTGTGGCGTTTGTAGTCCCTTTTGAAATCAACCAGGAGGTCTCTATGTTCGATAAAAACAATAAGCTGCGACATAGCATTTCATTGGCCGCCGTACTGGCCCTCAGCGGTTTGAGTGCCACGGCCTGGGCCGATGCGTATGAAGAAGCGGCGAAAAAATGGATCGGCAGCGAGTTCAAGCCGTCGACCCTCACGGCCGACCAGCAGCTCGAGGAACTCAAGTGGTTTATCAAGGCCGCCGAACCGTTCCGTGGGATGAAGATCAACGTGGTGTCGGAAACCCTCACCACCCACGAGTACGAATCCAAGGTACTGGCCAAGGCCTTCAGTGAAATCACCGGCATCAAGCTGACCCACGACCTGCTGCAGGAAGGCGACGTGGTGGAGAAGCTGCAGACCCAGATGCAGTCCGACAAGAATATCTATGACGGCTGGGTCAACGATTCCGACTTGATCGGTACGCACTTTCGCTATGGCAAGACCGAATCCATCACCGACCTGATGGCCAACGAAGGCAAGGACTTCACCTCGCCGACCCTGGACATCAAGGACTTCATCGGTATCTCCTTCACCACCGCGCCGGACGGCAAGATCTACCAGTTGCCCGACCAGCAATTCGCCAACCTGTACTGGTTCCGCGCCGACTGGTTCGAACGTCCGGAGCTGAAAGCCAAGTTCAAGGAAAAATACGGCTATGACCTCGGCGTGCCGGTGAACTGGTCGGCCTACGAAGACATCGCCAAATTCTTCAGCGAAGACGTCAAGGAAATCGACGGCAAGCGCATCTATGGGCATATGGACTACGGCAAGAAAGACCCGTCCCTGGGCTGGCGCTTCACCGACGCCTGGTTTTCCATGGCCGGCGGTGGCGACAAGGGTTTGCCCAACGGTTTGCCGGTGGATGAGTGGGGCATTCGCGTGGAGGACTGCCACCCGGTGGGCTCCAGCGTGACCCGTGGCGGCGACACCAACGGCCCGGCCGCCGTGTTCGCCACGCAAAAATACGTGGACTGGATGAAAGCCTATGCACCACCGGAAGCGGCGGGCATGACCTTCTCTGAGTCCGGCCCGGTGCCGTCCCAGGGCAATATCGCCCAGCAGATCTTCTGGTACACCGCGTTTACCGCCGACATGACCAAACCGGGCCTGCCCGTGGTAAACGCCGACGGCACGCCGAAATGGCGCATGGCGCCATCGCCCGTCGGGCCTTATTGGGAAAAGGGCATGAAGAAGGGGTATCAGGACGTGGGTTCCTGGACCTTCCTCAAGTCGACGCCTGAGAAGCAGAAACTCGCGGCCTGGCTGTACGCGCAGTTCGTCACCTCGAAAACCGTGTCGCTGAAGAAAACCATCGTTGGCCTGACGCCGATTCGTGAGTCCGACATCAACTCCCAAGCCATGACCGACCTGGCGCCGAAACTCGGTGGACTGGTGGAGTTCTACCGCAGCCCGGCCCGGGTGGAGTGGACCCCGACCGGCACCAACGTGCCCGACTATCCACGCCTGGCGCAACTGTGGTGGAGCAACATCGCAGCGGCCGCCAGCGGCGAGAAAACCCCGCAACAGGCGCTCGACAATCTGGCCAAGGAGCAAGACGCGATCATGGCGCGCCTGGAGCGTTCTAAAGTGCAACCGGTATGCGGGCCGAAAATGAACCCGGAACGTGACGCCCAATACTGGTTCGACCAGCCGGGCGCGCCGAAGCCGAAACTGGCCAACGAGAAACCCAAAGGCGAAACCGTGGCCTACGGCGACCTGCTCAAGCAGTGGGAGGCGGCGCGTAAATAAACGCACCCGGTAGAAAATGTGGGAGGGGGCTTGCCCCCGATTGCGGTGCGCCAGTCGATACATGCATTGACTGAACCACTGCTATCGGGGGCAAGCCCCCTCCCACATGTTGATCTTCATCTGCCAGGGGGATAGACCGGTTCCCCAATAAACCGCTTGGCCAGAAATCCATACAACAGATACCCGAACGCCAGCACCAGCATTGCGCCAAACACCGCGTCTTCACCGCAGGCATAAATCGCATACAGCGAATACCCCACGGCCACCAGCACCACCAGCGTATTGCGCGCCTGCACCGTCGCGCTGGCGTGCGCCTTGTACATCATCACCAGCAGGCCGGTGAGGGCGGTCACATAGGGCAGCAGATTAGTCACCACCGCCAGGTTCACCAGTTTGCTGAACTGTGCGCTGGCGGTGGGCGAGATGGTCGACAAGGCAATCAGACTTTGCAGCGTGGCACAGGCCAGCAACCCCAGCACCGGCGCATTCGCGGGGCTGACGCGGCTGAAAAAGCGCGGAAACAGGCGTTGGTCCGCCGACATCTTGGCCGTTTGCGCCAGGGTGAATTGCCAGCCCAGTAACGAACCGATACAGGCCACCACCGCCAGCGCCATGATCAGCTTGCCGACTCCGGGGCTGAACATCTGCGCGTAAACCAGCGCAAACGGTGCGGACGACGCGGCCAGTTCGGCATTGGGCACGATGCCCTGGATCACCGCGGTCGACAGCACATACACCACGGCCACCCCAAGCGTGCCGAGCAGGCAGGCCAGGGGCACGGTGCGGTTGGGGTTCTCCACCGCGTCGTAGCCCTGGGCGGCCGACTCCATGCCAAGAAAGGCCCACAGGGTCAGAGGAATACTCGCACTGACGGCGTCCCACAGGTGCCGTTGGTGTGGGTTCCAGGCGGCCGTGAACACCTCGGGCTTGAAATAGAACCAACCGATCACGCAGAGCCCCGCCACTGGAATGATCACGCCCCATACCGTCACCACACCGATGCGCCCAGTGATGCGCGGGCCGCCGAAGTTGGCCACGGTGGTCAGCCAGATCAGCGCCAGGCTGCCGACGAAAAACGGCAGCGGCCCGCTGCCCAGCCACGGAATAAACGATGACAAATAGCCCACCGCCGAAATCGCAATCGCCACATTGGCGATAATCAGCGACAGAAAATACAGAAACGAACACAGGAAAAACCCCGACTTGCCGTGGGCCTCCTCGGTATACGCCGACATCCCGCCGCTGCGGGTACAGAACAGCCCGCATTGGGCGAAGCCGTAGGCAATCGCCATCGAACCGAGCGCGGTGACGACCCACGACAGCAGCGAAATCGCGCCCAGTTGCGCCATGCTGGCCGGCAACATGATGATCCCCGAGCCCATCATGTTGATCGCTACCAGGGTGGTCAGGCCCAACAGGCTCATCTTCTTGCTTGGTGCGGCCATCCAGAACTCCTTGTGATCAACGCAAAACCTGAGCTGTGCTTTCGCTGCGCCAACCCTGCGCGGCGGCAGTCGGGCGACATCGTCACGCGCAGGATGCCCGTCTCGGTGCGACGGTGTTCGGCTTTGGTGGTGAAGGCGCGTTATTCGATCAAGCGGCTATTCATCGTGGGCCATGCTGATCCCACTGATGAAACTTGCGCAAGGAAAAAGCCGAAATAGGCAGGATTGGCGTAGGGACAGCGGCGTCCCTGGGTAGGACGCTCGCTACTGCGCTCACTCAACGGTTCGATTTATCACCCCGACGTCTGAGCCGCACATTCAAGGGCGGGCTCAAGGGCGGAATCAGGCCATCGCCTGCGGTTGGATGCGCAGTTCGCCCTCGACATCCTTGGCCAACCCACTGGCCAGAAACAACGGGGCGAGGCGCTTGTGCAACTGTGGCTCGACAAACTCCTTCACCGTCGGCAATGCCAGCACACCACTGAGCGGCAACTCCGCCTTGGTGTACGACAGCCACGCCTTTTTCAACATCAACAGCACATCGCTGCCGGCCGTCGAGGCAAAGCGGCGGTGGGTGGGTTTGGTGTCGAGGTTGAAGGTGTGCTGGAACTCATAGCCGGTTTCATCCCCGCCACTGGCAGCACAACGCACGCAGGTGCATGGGCCGTCGCCAAATGCGTTGCGCAGGTAGGCGTTGAAGTCCACCACGGGTTTGAGTGACAGGCGCTTATCCACCTCGAACAGGTCCCCGGTCATTTTTTCGTCAGTGTTCAACGTCCATTTCCTTGCTGGTAGGCGGCTTTTCAAAGCGCGGCACAATAGCAGCCAAGCACGGTTTTGGGGACTATTTGCATCACAATAGATCCGGACGCCGGCTTGCCTGCAACAGTGTTTTGGTCGCCGGCAAGCCAGCCGCCAGCCTCAATCGGCGGAGAACTTGAAGACGGTGCGCTGGGTATAGGTCTGCCCTGGGTCCAAGCGTGTCGAGGCAAACTTCGGTTGGTTCGGCGCGTCGGGAAAGTGCTGGGTCTCTAGCGTGAAACCGCTCCAGTGCTTATAGGTTTTGCCTGCCTTGCCCTTCACCGAGCCATCGAGGAAGTTGCTGGTATAGAACTGCACCCCAGGTTCGGTGGTGTAGAGCTGCAAACGGCGGCCGGAGTCGGGGTCGTACACGTCGGCGGCGAGTTGTTTGAGATCGCCCTGGGTGTCCAGCGCCCAGTTGAAGTCAAACCCGCCCTGTTTCGGCTCGGCGAATTTGAGTTGCGGATGATTGTCCTTGATGTGCTGGCCGATGGCGGTGGGCTGGAGAAAGTCCATCGGCGTGCCCTTGACCGGCGCCAGTTCGCCGGTGGGGATCAAGGTCGCATTCACCGGCGTGTAGTGGCTGGCATGCAAGGTCGCCACCTGCTTGAGGATATCGCCGTTGCCCGCGCCGGCGAGGTTGAAATAGCTGTGGTTGGTGAGGTTGAGCACCGTCGGTTTGTCGGTGGTGGCCTTGTAGTCGATGTGCAGTTCGTTGTTGTCGTTGAGCCGATACGTGACTTCGGTGGTCAGGTTGCCGGGAAAGCCCATCTCGCCGTCCTTGGACAGGTAGGTCAGGGTCACGCCGACCGAGTCCTTGTCCTTGACGGGCTTGGCTTGCCACACGCGCTTGTCGAAGCCCTGGGCGCCGCCATGCAGCGCGTTGGGACCGTCGTTGAGCGGCACCTGATAGCGCTTGCCGTCGAGTTCAAACGCACCGCCAGCCAGGCGATTGCCGAAGCGGCCGATGGTCGCGCCAAAAAACGCCGTGCCACCCTGATAGCCCTGCACGTCGTCGAAGCCGAGCACCACGTCCTCGACCTTGCCGTGCTTGTCCGGCACTTTCAGCGCCTGCAACACGCCGCCATAGGTGATGACCGTGGCTTGCATGCCGTGGCTGTTGCGCAATACGTACTGCTCGACGGCGGTACCGTCGTTGGTTTTCCCGAAGGGTTTGTGTTCACTGGACAGACCGGCGGCCTGCGCGCCACCGCTGGCGATCAGCATGGACAGGGCAAGGCCGGACAACAGGTATCGAGGGTGCTTCATGGTCGAACTTCCTTTTGTTGTTTTGAGTGGAATAGTTCTACTAATGTGCGATATTTTGTCGGTGTGACCGCAAATTTATAGCCTTAAACGCCGATTTCGTAAAATAAAATAAGACTAATTGATCGAGGCAACCTTGATATGAGTACTGAACAGGCCGTTTATCCCGACCTTAAGGGCAAGACCGTGTTGATTTCCGGAGGCGCTTCGGGGATCGGCGAATTCATGGTGCGTGCCTTCGCCGGGCAGGGGGCCAAGGTGGCATTTGTCGATCGCGCGCAAGGCCAGGGCGAGCGCCTGGCCGCGTTGTTGAGTGCCCAGGGGCATACCGTCGAGTTCGGGCATTGCGATATCACCGACGAGATTGCCTACAAGGCCGCGATTGCGCGCTTCGAATACGCCCTGGGGCCGATCACCGTGCTGGTGAACAATGCCGCCAACGACGTGCGTCATACCCTGGAGGAAGTCGACTCGGAGACCTTCGACAAGCTGATTGCCGTCAACCTCAAGCACGCCTTTTTTGCCGCCAAGGCCGTGGTGCCGATGATGAAGCGGGCGGGCGGCGGTTCGATCATCAACCTGGGCTCCGTCGGCTGGATGATGGCCTCCGCCGGCTACCCGGTGTACGCCGCCAGCAAGGCCGCCGCCCACGGCATGACGCGGGCACTGGCGCGTGAGCTGGGCCCGGACCGTATCCGCGTGAATACGCTGGTGCCGGGCTGGGTGATGACCGAAAAACAACTGACGATGTGGGTCGACGACGCCGCCAAGGAACTGATCAGCCGCAGCCAGTGCCTGCCTGGCAGCGTATTGCCGGAACACATCGCCAACATGGCGCTGTTTCTCGCTTCGCAGGCGTCGGCGATGTGTTCGGCGCAGAACTTCATTGTCGATGGCGGCTGGGTGTAGAGCGGATTACACGATCGGGTAGCGTTTGAAGGTTGGATGCCGCTCCAGGCGCTCGGCGTGGCGTTGCACATGGGGGAACGCATCCGCCTTGACCACCGAGGCCACGGTGAACTGGCTGAAGGACCAGGCGACCGCCGCCGTCAGCGAGGCCTGGGTCAGCGCTTCGCTGTCGGCCTGGCTCAGGTGTTGGTCCAGCAGCGTATACGCGGCCAGCAATTGCGCGGTGACGCGTTCGAGCCACGGCGCATGTTGCTTCTCGGCCGGCCGCAGGTTGTGTTCATAGACGATCTGCACGCTTTTCTCACAGGCCGCCAGGGCCAGCCCGAGCAGTTGCAGGTCTTTGGCGCGTGCCGTAGGGGCCTGCGGCAGCAATTTTTTGTCGGCCGGGGCCAGGGCTTCGAGGTAATCCAGGATCAGGCTGGAGTCCATCAACACGGTGCCATCGTCCAGCACCAGGGTCGGGGCCTTGACTACGGGGTTGATCCGCGCAAATTCGCTGTAGGTGCTGAACACGGACAAGGGCGCATGCACAAAATCCACGCCGTACAGTTCCAGGGAAATGGCCACGCGACGTACATAAGGCGAGTCCAGCATGCCGACCAGTTTCATAAAGCCTCCTGGGTAATGGGTAATGGGTAGTTGGCAGGATTGGTTAGCTTAGGTAACTTTATAGCGGGCGTCCGTCCCGCAATATCGATTATTTTTACCCAGAAAGGTTAGTCGCGCTTACATGAGTGCATTTCCTCCCTTGACGTGCCTACGCAGCTTCGAAGCCACCTCGCGATTGGGCAGTGTGACCCTGGCGGCCAAGGAGTTGCACGTCACCCACTCGGCGATCAGCCAGCAGCTCAAGGCGCTGGAAGCGTTTGTCGGTCTGACCCTGTTCGTGCGCGAAGGTCGCGGCCTGCGGGTGAGCGAAGACGGGCGCCTCTACGCCTTGCAGATTCGCAAGGCGCTGGGAGATATCGCCGAAGCCACGCGCTTGATCCAGGCCCAACCCAAGACCGATGAACTGGTGGTAGCGGTGTTGCCCTCGTTCGGCTGCTCCTGGCTGGTCCCACGCCTGCCGACGTTCCAGGCGCTGTACCCGCATATGCGCATTCGCTTGCAAGCCAGCCTGAGCATTTCCAATCTGCATCAGGAATCGGTCGATATCGGCATCCGCATGGGCAAGGGCGATTGGGAGGGCGTGGAGCAGCGGCTGTTGTTTCATGATGAATTGATCGCCGTGGCCGCGCCTCATTTCAATCACGGGCAGTTGCCGCAGACACCACAGCAGATTGTCGACAGCACGCTCATCCATAGCACCGAGTCCTGGCTGCCGTGGTGCGAAGCGGCGGGAATCGACATGTCGGGCGAGCGCGCAGGTTTATGCAGCAATGACTCCAACCTGATCCTGGAGGCTGTGCGCCTGGGGCAGGGCATCGCCCTGGAGCGGCGCAGCCTGGTGCAGGGCGCTATCGCGCGTGGCGAACTGGTGCAGCTCGGCGATGTCTGTGCGCCTTACGCTTATCCTTACTGGCTGGTCTGGCCGCCCCGTGAAGGTTCGCACACCAAGCAGCATGCGTTTTCCCAGTGGCTGTTCAAGGAAGTGGAAGACTACCTTGGGCAGTTGAAAGCCGTTACCGATAAGCGTCCACCCAGCGTTCAAGGGTGAAGACGGGATTGTGACGCACCCCAACCTTTGGTTTAGTCTGGGTCGATTCGTTGACCGCAAGCACATCAGGAGCCGTGAGCATGACCGAATACGTACCCCCCAAGGTCTGGACCTGGGACGCCGAAAGTGGCGGCACGTTCGCCAGTATCAACCGCCCCATCGCCGGCGCGACCCACGACAAGGCCCTGCCGGTCGGCAAACACCCGTTGCAGTTGTACTCGCTGGCCACGCCGAATGGGCAGAAGGTCACGATCCTGCTCGAAGAGCTGTTGGCCCTCGGGCATACCGGTGCGGAATACGATGCCTGGCTGATCAAGATCGGTGACGGCGACCAGTTCGGCAGCGGCTTCGTCGCGGTGAACCCGAACTCGAAAATCCCTGCTTTGCTCGACCGCAGCGGCGCCACGCCGATTCGCGTGTTTGAGTCCGGCGCGATCCTGCAGTACCTGGCAGAGAAATTCGGGGCGTTCTTCCCGACCGAACCTGCGGCCCGCGCCGAGTGCCTGTCGTGGCTGTTCTGGCAGATGGGCAGTGCGCCGTACCTGGGCGGTGGTTTCGGGCATTTCTACGCGTATGCGCCGAGCAAGATGGAGTACCCGATCAACCGCTTTGCCATGGAAACCAAGCGTCAGCTGGATGTGCTCGACCAGCGCCTGGCCGTGAGCGAGTACATTGCCGGTGACGACTACACCATCGCCGATATCGCCATCTGGCCCTGGTACGGTGGCCTGGTCAAAGGCCGCTTGTATGACGCGGCGCAGTTTCTCTCGGTGCAGGATTACAAGCATGTGCTGCGCTGGGCCGATGCGATTGAGGCGCGCCCGGCGGTGCAGCGCGGACGGCGGGTCAACCGGGTGTCCGGGCCGCTCGAAGAGCAGTTGCGGGAGCGGCACGATGCGCGCGATTTCGAGCGTTAAGGTCGATGCCGCGCCGTTGCGCCCCTGAGGCTCAGCTCAACAACCCGGTGCTGATCGCCACGATCAGGAAGATCCCCAGCAGCGCGCGGTAGATCACGAACGGCCAGGTGGAGAACCGCTCCAGGAACTTCATCAGGCCCCAGATCGCGAAGAACGCCGAGACGCTGGCGACTCAAGCCGGCGAGGGCGATCGCCGGCAGGCCCAGCAGAAAGGAGAAACGCGCAGCCTCTTCACGCTTGAAATTGAGGAACAGCGCAGCGGTCAGCGTGGAACCGGAGCGCGAGACCCCAGGAATCAAGGCGCCAATCTGCGCGATGCCGACGATCAGCGCGTCGCGCAGGCGCATGTCACTCACCTCCCGCGTATGCCGCGCACTCAGTTCGGCCAAAGTACGTGTCCTTGAGAAAAAAGAGGCAAGCCGGCGAAGTTTATTCGAAATATTTTGAGGGTTCGGGCAAGGCCACGCCTATTCGCAATCGGTTCAGCAAGTAGAAAGGTTCAAGCCGCTATTGGACTGGGGCAGGGTTTTGTGAACAATGGCGCCCTGCGTTTTTTCACCGAGAGCCTCATGCCTGAAACCACCGTCGAATTGATCCAGACCGGCCCGGAAGCGTCCGAGCTGATCCGCAACCTGTACCAGTACTACGCCTATGAGTCTTCGGACTGGGAGCAAGAAGATGTGGAGGCGGACGGCCGCTTCTACATCCATGACGAACACCTGAACCGCTACTGGCAAGACCCGCAATGGAGCGCCAACCTGCTGCTGGTCGACGGTTATATCGCCGGTTTCCTGCTGATCGAAGGCAGTGAGTTGCCGGGCATCGACGCCCTGGAACTGGCCGACCTGTTCATCCTCAAGCGCTACCGCCGCAAGGGCATCGGCAGCGCGATCGCCACCCAGGTGCTATGCAGCGGCGCGGCCAACTGGCTGGTGCGCTTCTATGATCAGGATGAAGTGTCCCAGGCGTTCTGGCGCACCGTGCTGGATAACCTGCCACGCCCGGTGCAGACCCTCGAGCTGGACGATGATCCGCAACTGACCAGTTACCTGATTACGCGGGCGTCGCTGCACTAAGCGCTGCGTTCGCCAAAAAAAGCCTGTTGCATGGCCTGGGGCGGTTGCCCAAAGGCGCGCAGAAACGCCTGGCGCATGCGCTCGCGGTCGCCGAAGCCGGTTTCGCGGGCCACCACCTCGACCGGGTGGCGGCTGGTTTCCATCATCGCCCGCGCGGCTTCCACCCGCAGTGACTCGATGGCCTTGGCCGGTGTCTGCCCGGTTTCTTCGCGAAACACCCGGCTGAACTGGCGCGGGCTGAGCCTGGCCACATCGGCCAGGGCTTCCACCGACAGGTCGTGGGTCAGGTTTTCGCGGGCGTAGGCCAGGGCCAGTTGTATGCGGTCGGACTTGGGGTCCAATTCCAGCAACGCCGATAGCTGCGACTGTTCGCTGCCCCGGCGCTGGGCAATCACCAGCTTGCGCGCGATACGCCGGGCGAGGTCGCTGCCCAGGTCGTTCTCCACCATCGCCAGCGCCAGGTCGACCCCGGCGCTCATGCCGGCGCCGGTCCAGATCTGACCGTCGACGACGAACAACTTGTCTTCTTCCAACTGGATATCCGGGTAGCGCTTGCGAAACGCCGGCGCGTGAATCCAGTGGGTGGTGGTGCGCTTACCCGCCAATAATCCGGCCTCGGCCAGCACAAAAATGCCGGTGCACAGCGAGGCGACACGCCGCGATTGCGCCGACGTAGCCTTGACCAGCTCCAGCAGGTTGGCCTCCGGCAGACGAAACTCCAGGTAGCCGCTGACGATCAGGGTGTCATAGCCCTGCGGCCGGATCGGCGTGGTATTCACCGAAAACCCCTGGGATGTCATCACCGCGCCGCCGCTCTCCGACACCAAGTGAAACTCATAGGCCGGCTCGCCGCGCAGCAGGTTCGCGCACTCGAACACCGAGCCCAGGCTGAGGCTCAGGGACTGGAAGTTCGGGTAAACCATCAGCGCAACGCTGTGCATCGCCATTCTCCAACGGGGGCGGGAGGGGCGATTGTCGGCGCGTGCCGGGAAAACGGCAACCGGGTTCGCCTCATGTCCGGAATCCTTGCGCATATGACATTGTGGGCGTCCGGCCCGGCTCCTAACATTCACCCCACGAACTAGACGACTGGTCTAATCGGACGGAGTGAAGCATGAACAGCGCAACCAAAAGTGCACGGCAGACCATTCTGGAGACGGCGCAATCGATTGTCGGCGCCAAAGGGTTTTCTGCGGTGGGCCTGAACGAAATACTTCAAGCTGCCGATGTGCCGAAAGGTTCGTTTTATCACTACTTCCACTCCAAAGATGCATTCGGTGTCGTATTGCTCGATACCTACTTCGATCACTACGTGCAGGGGATGGCGCAACTGTTCGACGCGCCTGGGTTATCCCAGCACGCCAAGTTGATGCGCTATTGGCAATGCTGGATCGACAATCAGACCGGTTGCACCGACGCGGGCAAATGCCTTGCCGTCAAACTCGGTGCGGAAGTGTCAGACCTTTCAGAGCCCATGCGATTGGCCCTGGATCGCGGCACGTCGAGGACCATCGCCTTGCTGGCCGACGCGATTGGACGCGGCGTCGAAGACGCTTCGCTGACAGTCACGCAAGCCCCGCAAAGCCTGGCCCACAGCCTGTATGCGTTATGGCTGGGGACCAGCGTCATGAGCAAGATCACCCGTACATCCGCGCCTTTTGATCAGGCGCTGCTACTGACCCGACAGCTGTTGGGTTGCCCTGACACACACTGACCTTCACCCTATCGAGGCACTGGAAAATGAAAGTATTAATGGTACTGACCTCTCACGACCAGCTGGGCGATACCGGCCGCAAGACCGGCTTCTGGCTCGAAGAGTTTGCGGCGCCGTATTACGTGTTCAAGGACGCCGGCGCCGATGTGGTGCTGGCTTCCCCGGCCGGTGGCCAGCCGCCGCTGGACCCGGTGAGTGATCAAGCGGATGCGCAGACCGAACAGACCCGCCGCTTTGCCGCCGACCCGGCCGCGCAGCAGGCCCTGGCCAACACCGTCAAGCTGGACACGATCAACACCGCCGACTTCGACACCGTGTTCTATCCAGGTGGCCACGGCCCACTGTGGGACCTGGCGGAGTCGCCGGTGTCCATCGCCCTGATCGAGGCGTTCGAGCGGGCCGGCAAGCCCATCGGTTTTGTCTGCCACGCACCGGGCGCCTTGCGCCACGTCAAGGCGGTCAATGGCGAACCGCTGGTCAAGGGCCGTCGCGTCACCGGTTTTTCCAACGCGGAAGAGGCCGCAGTCGGCCTGACCGAGGTGGTGCCGTTCCTGATTGAAAACGATTTCAAGGCCCTGGGCGGCAAGTATGAGAAGGGCGCCGATTGGCAATCCTTTGTGCTTGAAGACGGTTTGCTGGTCACCGGGCAGAACCCCGCCAGCTCCAGCGCTGTGGCCAAGGCCCTGCTGAAACTCACCGCGTAAGTTAATCGCTCACTTTTACTGCTTCATTGCTTGGCGGCTCTCAGGAGCCGCCGACGCTTTCGTTCGTCCTGAATTTGGAATCTTTCGAATGACCCACAGTGTTTTAAGTACCCCGATCCAACTCGGGCACCACACCTTGAAGAACCGTGTCGTCCTGCCACCGCTGACGCGCCAACGCAGCGCGCAACCCGGCGACATCGCCACCGAGTTGATGGCCGAGTATTACCGTCAACGCGCCTCGGCCGGTTTCATGGTCAGTGAGGGCACGCAGATCGAGCCGCGTGGCCAGGGTTACGCCTGGACACCGGGCATCTACACCCCGGCGCAGATCGATGGCTGGCGCACCGTCACCGACGCGGTGCATGCCGAAGGCGGGGTGATCTTCGCTCAGCTCTGGCATGTGGGCCGGGTGTCCCATAACGCGTTGCAGCCTGACGGCGCCGCGCCCGTCGCACCGTCCGCGATCCAGGCCGAGCAAGCGAAGGCGTTTATCGCCACCGGGCCTGGCGTAGGTGACCTGGTACAACCGCCCGTGCCCCGTGCCTTGACCACCCTTGAGGTCAAGGAACTGGTCGGGCATTACGCACAGGCCGCACGCAATGCGCTGGACGCGGGGTTTGACGGGGTGGAGATCCATGCGGCCAACGGTTATCTGGTCAACCAGTTCATCTCGGCCCATGCCAACCAGCGCGACGATGAGTACGGTGGTTCGCTGCACAACCGTCTGCGCTTTTTGCGTGAGATTGTCGAGGCGGTCAGCAAGGTGGTTGGACCGGAACGTCTTGGTGTACGTTTTTCGCCGTTGTTCAGCGGCACCGACCAGGACCGGGTGTACATCGGCCTGGTGGAAGACGACCCGCACCACACCTACCTCGAAGCGATCAAGGTGCTGCAAGCGGCGGGCATCGCCTACGTCTCCATTGCCGAAGCTGATTGGGACAACGCGCCCGACTTGCCCGACACGTTCCGTCAGGCCGTGCGTGACACCTTCCAAGGCCGAATCATCTACGCCGGGCGTTACACCGCCGAGCGCGGTGCGCGGTTGGTCGACGCGGGGCTGGCCGACCTGATTGCGTTCGGGCGTCCATTCATCGCCAACCCGGATTTACCGCAACGGATTTTCAATGGCTGGCCGTTGAATCCGCTGCGGGCGGAGGGGATGTATGGCGGTAATGCGGTGGGCTATATCGATTACCCGGTGCATGCCGAATAGGTTGTCGACTGGGTCGCAAAGGCCGGTTTTTGTGGAAACTGTCGAGCCCTGCCTAGGCCCGACAGTTTCTGCATCGAGGCGCCTGTTTAGGCGTCACGCCACCTGCAACACAATCTTGCCGATATGCTCCCCACCTTCCATCCGCGCATGGGCCTGGGCGGCATCGGTGTATGCGTAGACCTTGTCGATGATCGGCAGGCAACGCCCGGCGGCCAGCACGGGCCATATGTATTCGCGCAGTTGTTCGGCAATCGCGGCCTTTTCCTCCCGGGTGCGTGCGCGCAAGAGTGAACCGGTAATCACCGCGCGTTTGGCGAGGATCGTCAGCAGGTCGACGTCATTGGCCTTGCCACCCCCGAGAAAGCCCAACATCACCAGGTGACCGTCCATGGCCAGGGCCTTGAGGTTGTTGTTCAGGTACGAGGCACCCATGATGTCGAGGATCACATCAACCCCGTTGTCATCGGTCTTTTGCGCGATGACGTCGGCGAAGTCCTGCTCGCGGTAATTGATCGGTTCGGCGCCCAGCTTGGCGATGGCCGCACATTTGTCGGCGCTGCCGGCGGTGGCGAAGGCCTGGATGCCGAACTCGCGGCAGAGCATCAGCGCGGTGGTGCCGATGCCACTGGTGCCGCCGTGGACCAATACGCGCTGGCCTGTGTGCGCGTCGCCGAGGCCGAACAGGTTGGCCCACACGGTGAAGAAGGTTTCCGGCACGGCGGCGGCTTGAATCCAGTCCATGCCTTCGGGGATCGGCAGCGCCTGGCTGGCGGGCACCGCGCAAAACTGCGCATAGCCGCCGCCATTGGTCAGGGCACACACCTTGTCGCCGAGGGCGTATGCGCTGACACCGTCACCGAGCGCCACCACTTCACCTGACACTTCCAGCCCCGGAATCAGGCTCATACCGGGTTTCAGCGGGTATTTGCCGGCGCGTTGCAACGCGTCCGGGCGATTGACCCCGGCAGCCTGCACCCGAATCAGGATCTCGCCCGGGCCAGCCACCGGTACGGCGACCCGCCGCGGTTGCAGGACGTCGGGGCCGCCGGGCTGGGTGATTTCGATCAGGGTCATTTCGTGCGGGAGCGTCATTCGAGAGTTCCTGTAGCGATGAGCGTATGGGTTGGGACCGCATCTGAGGGGCGGCGGTTCAGCAGGATCATGCCCAGTTCCAGCAGCAGCGCGACCACGATGGCCCCGGCCGCGATCATGAACAACAGGGCATGCTGGCCGCCGCTGCCGTTGAACAGCGCCGAGTAGGCAAAGCCTGCCAGCGCCTGGAACGTGGCGAAAGATACCGTAGCACGGCTCCAGGCGAGCTGTTGATGGTGATGGTTGGGCACCAGCTCATGAACCCGCGCCAATGCCAGCGGCACGATACCCGGCGGGAACGAACCGAGGATCACCGCCAGCAGCGCCAACGCGGTGAACGAACGGGAGACCGGCAGCAGGCCGACCGTAATCGCCTGCACCGCCAGTACCAGGCGGATGCTTAAGCGCGCACCGAGCTTGTCGGCGAGAAATCCATACGTGACCGGGCCGACAATCGCCCCCAGGCCATACATTACCCAGATCATCGCCCCGACGTGCGGCCCGGCCCCCAGGCCACGGGCGACGTAGTCCACCAGGAACACCATGGCCGGCACCAGCCCGGTGGCCATGAACGCGTATTGCCCAAACAGCAGGTATACGCCCGGCGGGGTCGCGGCGGACGCGTTGGCTTGCGGTGCCGCTTCATGCAGGGTGCCCGAAGGCCAGCCGAACCAGCTCGCTGCCGTCAATACCAGCGCCAACAGGCCCAGGCCGAACCACGTCTGTTGCAAACCCAGGCTCAACAACGGCGGCACAATCGTCCCGGAGCCTGCAATGCCCAGGCCGATGCCGAGGAAGATCGCGCCGCTGGCCAGGCCCCGACGCGCCGCGGGTACGTGGGGCAACACCGTCGCCGCCACCAGCACCATGATCGCGCCCCCGGCGATGCCCGACAGCAGGCGCCAGGCAAAGAACCAGAGCAACGATAAGGGAAAGCCACAGGCAAAGAACGCCAGGGTCACGGCCACCATCATCAGCCGCAAGGCGGCCGTGTTCGAGGTGCGCCGGGCAAGGGGCCGTCCGATCAGTGCGCCGACCAGGTAGCCCACCAGGTTGGCGGCGCCGAGGTACACCACGTCACTGGCGGCAAACCAGTGAGCCTGGATCAGCGAGGGGATCAGCGGGGTATAGGCGAAGCGCGCCAGGCCGATACTGACCAGGCTGGCGCACAGGCCGGCGAAGATCGGTAACCACAGTGCGCGGCGGGGAGGGGTGTGAGTGTCGGGCATGACGGCGGTCCTGAGGGTTTTCTCTGGCGCTCAGCATAGCCCCGTTGCATGATGCAATAACGCTGCGAGTATGCAGCTAAGTGATGCATATATGCAGCATAAGGAGGGGGCATGAATTGGGATGATGCACGGGTTTTCCTGGCGGTTTGCCGCGAGTCGACCTTACGTGGCGCGGCGCGGGTATTGGGGGTCGACCAGGCCACTGTCGGTCGGCGGATCAACGCACTGGAAAAGGCCTTGAGTGCCACCCTGTTCCTGCGCACTTCCGAAGGCTACGCGCTGACCGCCGTCGGCGAAGCCGCCCTGCGTAGCGTGGAAAAAATGGAACGCTCGGCCCTCGACCTGGAGCGCCAGATACAAGGCCTGGACGAGCGCCTGACCGGCACCGTGCGGGTCAGTACCACCGACTCGCTGGCCATCGACTTCCTGATCCCGGCGATTGCCCGCCTGCACGAGCTGCACCCCGACGTGTGCGTGCATCTGGACGCCTCCACCCAGTTTCTCAGCCTGGCCAAGCGCGAAACCGACATCGCCGTGCGTAACATGCGCCCGGACAGCCCCGACCTGATCGCGCGGCGTATCGCCCGTTGGCCGGTTGGGTTGTTTGCCTCCCAGGCCTATATCGATCGCCACGGCGCACCGGAGCCCGGCAGCCTGTTCGAAGGCCATGATCTGGTGGTCTACCACGCCTATCTGCAGAGCCAGAAGGACATGACCCTGGTCTGCGAACCCCTGGGCCGCGGCCGCATCGCAGCCACCCTGAGCTCCGGCCTGCTGGTGCGCCGTTCCATTGCAGCCGGCATCGGTATCGGTGAGATACCGGTGTGTACCGGCGAACGCGACGGGCTGGTACGTCTCTGGCCGGAGCGCACTCGGCCTATGCCCTACGACGTCTGGCTGGTGACCCACGCCGACCTGCGCCACACCGCGCGGGTGCGGGTGGTGATCGATGAAATCGTCGCGGGCTTTGCCGGCACCGGGGACTGAGGTCAGCACACGCTTGCAAGCTCGCCGGCGTCTTTGCGCACACAATCGGCGGCAGTCATTTCACGGACAGGTCGCTTATGAACGAATCAAGAAATCAGGATGTGGGTCTGCTGTTTCTGCGGGTCAGCGGCGCGCTGTTCCTGTGCTGGGTGCATGGCATGCCCAAACTGCTCAATTACAGCGAGCAATTGAAACTGATCGAAGACCCGTTTCACCTCGGCGCCCACATCACGTTGCTGCTGGCGATTGGCGCCGAAGTACTGTGCCCGCTGTTGATCATCGCCGGGGTGCTGGTGCGCCTGGCCTGCCTGCCGATCCTCGCGGTGCTGTTGATCGCGATGCTGGTGGTGCACCCGGAGTGGACGTTATTGGAGGGGCAGTTCGGCTGGCTGCTGTTGATCATTTTCACCAGCGTGCTGATCGCCGGGCCGGGTCGTTTCACCCTCGCTCAGCGTGTTGCCTGACAAAAAAAGGCCGGGCAAGCCCGGCCAAAATAAGGAGAGGGGAGTCTAAGCGCTTCAGCGCTTGAGGAACGCCAGCAGGTCTTCATTCAAGGCCTGGGCGTGGGTCACTGCAAACCCGTGCGGCGCATCCTTGTAGACCTTCAACTCGGCACCCTTGATCATCTCGGCTGCCACCTTGCCGGTGGTTTCGAACGGCACGATCTGATCGCCATCGCCGTGGATCACCAGGGTCGGCACGTCGATCTTGGCCATGTCCGGGCGGAAGTCGGTCTCGGAGAAGGCAGTGACGCAATCCACGGTCGACTTGAGCGATGCCAGCAGGGCGATTTGCAGGGTTTGCGTCAGTACGCCGTCGGAGACTTTCTGGCCTTTGTTGATGCCGAAGAACGGCAGGTTGAAATCAGCAATGAACTGCGCCCGATCCTTCAGCAGGCCGGCCTTGATACCGTCGAACACATCGGTGGGCACACCCTGCGGGTAGTCCGGTTTCTGACCGAATAGCGGCGTCACCGCCCCCAGCAGCACCAGGCCGGCGACACGGGCGCTGCCATGGCGGGCGATGTAGCGCGCGACGTCGCCGCCCCCCATGGAGAAGCCGACCAGGGTCACGTCCTTGAGGTCCAGGTGTTCGATCAGTTGAGCGATATCGTCGGCAAAGGTGTTGTAGTCGTTACCGGTCCACGGCTGGTCAGAGCGGCCGAAACCCCGACGATCAAACGCGATGGTGCGAAAGCCGCGGCTGCTCAGGTATTCCATCTGGTATTCCCACATGTCGGCATCCAGCGGCCAGCCATGGCTGAACAGCACGGGTTTACCGCTGCCCCAGTCCTTGAAGTAGATCTGGGTACCGTCTTTGGCAACGAATGTGCTCATGGAAAACTCCTTGGTTGAGGAACGAAAAACATCAGGATCACTATTGCCCCAATCCGGGCAAAGGGCTTGTATGGGTGTGCTTGCTTGGGGTCACCAACTGAACTTGAGCTCGACCCCCAAGTAATTGCTGTCGTCGCCTCCGGCATCGCGCAAGGTCCGGCCGACCGCGTAATGCACCGCTTCGACCGCGCCGCTGAGGTTTGGCGTAAACGCATAGTCGGTACGCAGTTGAGCGTAAGCGCCGGTCCAGCGCTCACCCTGGCCTGCGGTGCCGGCGACCGGCAAGTTCGGCTGGGTGTAGACCGCGTCGTGGGTGGTCTGCCGCCAGAGCAGGCCGACGGCGGTCTGCACGCTCAGCTTGTCGATAGGCTGAACGGTGATCGAGGGCTTGACGTGAATCAGGTTGCTGTAGCCCGTGTAGCCCGCCAGGGAAAAATAGTAGCCGTTGGGAAACAACGGGTTGAACGTGCCGAGTGTGCCGTCGCCGGTTTTACGGTCGCCCGAGGCAATATCCAATTGCAGGCCGATGCGCGGTTTCCACGCCAGGCTATCGAAGGTATATCCGGTGCGGCTGCCGCCGGCCCAGGCGCGAATATCCTTGTTGCCTACCGAGCCGCTTTGCAGCATGGCTTCGATGTCCCAGTCGAAACCCTGGGCTGCGCCGCCCAGGCGCACGTCGAGCAAATCGCGGGTTTCATCGCCATCCGCATCCAGATAGTGCGCGGTGCTGCGCTCATACACGCCGTAGTAGGCCGACAGCTCATTCTTGCCGCCCACCAGTCGCTCGACCCGCAGCATGTGAAAACGCACATCGCTGTTGGATTTGTCATCGAAGTGCCGCCCGTCCTGATACTGCACCGGCTGGCTGGCGATGCCGATAAAGCGCCACTGACGGGTCTCCCAGTCGGCCCACAGCGCATCAAAAGATTGCCGCACATTCGGGCCGTCCCGTGACGAGATGAAACGCTGCAAGTCAAAGGCAAAGTCCTGGCGGCCGATACGGCTCTTGAAGGTGCCGGCGTCGAAGGTGTTGATGTATTCGGCGAAGGCCAGGCGCAGGTCCACGCGGTTCTGATCGGCGCCGCCGATCGTGGTCTTGTCGTAGGCCCGCACATCTTCGAGTTGGGTGAACACACGCCAGTTTTCATTCAAGTGCAGGTCGGCGTGGACCTGGAAGCGTTGGAGCAAGTAGCTATCACGGGCCACATTGTGTACGCCAAAACCGCTGGCATCGTTCATCTCGAAGCGCTCGCGCAATGTTGCGCCGAGGGACAGGTAGGTGAATGGGTTGGCGCTGGACAGCGGGAGGTACTTCAAGCTGTCCAGTGGTTGCGTGCGCAGCGCCGGGTCGCTGAGCACGGACCAGTCTTCCTGCCAACGGTTGGTCTTGATCGCCGGTCGCGTGGCCAACTCGTCTGCGTGGCCACTGCTGGCGAGCAGCGGCCACAGCACTGCCAGGCCCCAGCCGGTGCGTCGAGTCATGGGCATGGGCATGGGTTCACTGCGCCGTGTTGAGCTGGTGAATTTCCGCGATATAGCCGCCCGGGAATTCAACCAATGCGCTGCGCCGGTTTTTACTGGTGAAGGTCGGCACCAACACTTTGGCACCCGAGCCGGTGGCTTTACCCAGCGTGGCTGTCAGGTCCGCCACTTGGTAGCCGGTGGTTTCATGCCCAAACGGGTAGGGCAGTTGGCCGTTAGTGACCAGCACCGCCATGCGTCCGAACGGTGATTCGATATCGACGCGCCGGTAGGTACCGCTGACCTGGCCCACATCGACAGCGGATGCGTGCTTGTCATCGGCCAGCACCTTGCCATGGGAGAAGCCCAGGAACGACCGGATGAACGTGTCGGCCCGATCGGCGGAGAGGTAAACGCGGTTTTCCGGTAGGGTCTGGAACGCCGTGTAGTCCGGGGTCTTGGTGTGCCAGTAGAGCTGCATGTTCACGCCACCTGGCCATTGGATCACCGCATCCCGGCCAATCGGGTCGGGAAAGTCGCTGACGATCACCGCCGCACCGTTGTCCCGGGCGGCTTTGAGCGCGGCGTCCATGTCCTTGACCAGATAGCCGTTGCGTTCCTGGCCGAACGGATGCGGGATGGGGGTGGTGAAGCCAAACAGCGACACCGTGCCTGCTGGCGTCTGCAGCAACTGCGAGGTAGTGCTGCTGGGCACCGGCAGCACATTCACCACCACCTGGGGTGTGCTCCTGCCGCCGAAAGTGGCGAGGAAACTCTGGGTGAAGCGGTCCACATCGGCCGGGGCGACGTACACATGGCTCGTGTCATATTGCGGTGCCACAGCGACCGCCGGCGTCGCCGCAAAGGCGCAGTTCATCATGGCGCCGGTCAACAGCGTCAATGCCAGCGATACCGTCCTGACTTTTTTGTACATGCCTACTCTCCCGCCTTTTTGGAAAGTCAGGAGATTAGGGGGCAGGGCCGCCAAGCGAATTGTATGGGCGTGCTCGGTTGAGTGGTTCAGCCTTGATGGCCAGTCAGCGGCTCAAGGCCGCTGCGGTTTGACCGACGTCCCGAACGTATTGCCCATGCGAATGCTGGTCGCCGCCGGGGTGGACAATCCCACCTGATTTGGCGGGCGTTTTTGCACCGGGATGTTTTGCGCCTCGCGGTTCTTCTGCGCCGCTTTGGCCGCGTCCGCGTTGTTGCCCATCTGCTGGCCCAGGCAGCCATAGTCGGGAGCCTTATAGCCATCCACCGTCACCTCGGTGCAGCCTTTGGCGGCGGTTTCGGCGTGGGCGAGCAGGGGCAGCGCGGTACACAGCAACAGGCTGGCGAGGGTGGGGAGTCGCTTCATGGGGCCTCCTGGCGGGCCTTGGGAAATTGGGCCGATAAGGCTTGAAAGTGTAGTGCAGCGGGTTTCCCATCACCGTGATGTTTTTTTTGCTATCACCGTAACATCAGGTTCATAAATTGGCCTCAGGATGACGGTTTTCAAGGACACGTTGGCCGTGCAGCAATGCAGAGCGGGGGAGCAGCAGCGGGGCTTGCGGCGTGCCATCGGCGCCCTGGCCTTGCTGTTGCTGCTGGCGTGGGGCACCCCGGCGAGGGCAGAGCCGCCGCTGTTGGTACTGGACCTGCCGGCACAAGATCTGGAGCACGCACTGCAAGCGTACAGCCGCGCCACCGGCATGGCGGTGCTGGTCGACCGTGAACTGACGCGGGGCCGGCGCGCCATCAGCGTGCGCGGGCGCTTCACGGCGCAGGAGGCTTTGGCGATGTTGCTGACCGGGAGTGGCCTGATGGCGCGCTATGCGCGCAGTGATGCGTTCACCTTGCAGCTGCCCGAGGTCAGCCCACCGCCTGCCAGCCGTGGTGCATCGGCGCGCAACGCTGCACGGATCAACAACAGCTATGCCACGGCGTTGCAACAGGCGATCGAAGCCAGCCTGTGCCGTTCGCCGTTGACCCGCCCCGGGAGTTTCAGGGCGCTGGTGCAACTCTGGGTCAGCCCTGAGGGGCTGATCGAATACAGCCGGTTGGTCAGTTCCACTGGCGATGAACAACGCGATGAAGCCCTGGTGCGCAGCCTGGGCGCTGCCCGGGTCGAACGCCCGGCGCCCAGTTCGCTGCGCCAGCCGGTGACTTTACTTTTGATGCCCGACACAACAGGAACACGCATGGAATGCACAGCAGGGACAGGAGCCTGGGGCGGATGAAAGATTCCGGGCACAGTACGATGGTCAGCTTGTTCCTGGCGTCCTACGAGGACTTCAAGGTGCGTTTGCGCAAGCGCCTGGGCTCGGAGGACCTGGCCAACGACGTCCTGCACGAAACCTACCTGCGCGTCGACCGCATGGACGTGCCGCCGAACCTGGCGCAACCCAATGCCTACCTGTACCGCATGGCCTTGAACATCGCTGCCGACCGCCGCGAGGCCGACGCCCGCCTGTTGACTGGCAGCGAGGTTGAAGAGCTGCTGCAAAGCGCCGACGAAGCCCAGGACCCCTCGCGGGTGGTGGGTGGTCAAAAAGAAATCCAATCTCTGGTCAAGGCCCTCTACGAACTGCCGGCACGCCGGCGCAAGATCCTCATCGCCGCGCGCCTGGAAGAAGCGCCGCACCTGGAAATCTCCCAGCGCTTCGGGATTTCCACGCGCATGGTCGAAAAAGAAATCAAGGCCGCCCTGGGCCACTGTGCCAAGCGTCTGGAAAGAAAAGTCATCCAGCGGTTCGGTCCCGGGGCCGGAAAACCGTCTTAGTGTTGAGTCCCTGATAAAACCGTGAGTATTTGCGCGCTTGAACATTTTTAGCCTCTCCACCGCCCGGGCAACCCCCGCCAGCCCATTGCACGATGAAGCCCGCGACTGGCTGCTCCTGCTGACCTCGGGCCGCGCCACCGTGGCGGATGCCAAAGCCCTGAAGGCGTGGTGCGCCCAGAGCCCGGAGCATGCCCAGGCGTTCGAGCAGACCAAGGCGTTGTGGCGGCAATTGGGCACGGCGATTGAGATTGAACAGGCGCAGCGCCCGCGCCCTTTTGGCCGGCGGGCCTTCCTCGGCGGTGCGATAGCGGCGTCGGCGGCGTTGGTGATGGTGGGCGTCGGCGCACCGGGTGGGTTGGCCGGCTTGACGGCGGACTATCGCACCGAGGTCGGCGAGCAGCGCCAGGTCCTGTTGAGCGACGGCGTGAGCCTGGAACTCAATACCCAGACGCGCATCAGCCGGGTGGGGCAGGGGATCGAATTGCTCGAAGGCGAAGTCGAAGTGCGCGCCCGCGTGGCCCAACCGCTCAAGGTCCAGGCCGGCGCGGGCTGGGTCAGTGCGGCGCAGGCGCGGTTCAATGTGCGGCATACCGATCGGAATGTGTGCGTGACCTGCATCGAAGGGTGGCTGTCGGTGGATGTCGCCGGGCGCACTGTGCACATGGAGAGTGGCCGGCAACTCACCTATGGCGCCGACGTGATCGGGGAGGTGGCGACGGTGGACACCCAGGCGGTGGTGGCCTGGCGTGAGCAGGTGCTGGTGTTCAACAACGCGACGCTGGCGACGGTGGTGGATGAGATAAACCGGTATCGACCGGGGATGTTGGTGTTGTTGAACAAAGAACTGGGCCAGCGCCGGGTGCAGGCGCGGTTCAATTTGCAGCAGTTGGCGGGGGTGGCGTTGTTGATTCGTGATGCGTATGGGGCGAAGTGTACGGAATTGCCGGGGGGGGTGGTGTTGTTGAGTTAGGTTGGCCGACGTTTTTTGGGTTGGATTGAGTACATATCCATTGCTGCGGTAACGGCGGCTATTGGTTCCGCTCTTACAGCGGGTCACTTTGGAAAAGCCCCAAAGTAACCAAAGGGCTCTTGCCCCACCACTCGGCACCTCGCTAGTGCTCGGTGTGCCCTCACTCCGGCTTGAATCCGTGGGCCGCCGTCATGGGCCATCCTTGGCCCAGGACGGCTAACCCGGCGTCCTGCCGGGTTGCCCACGGATTCAAGCCTGCGTTCGGCCAGCGTGGTTTTACGGGGCGCCTAAGATCAAAAGCCAAAGCAAAAGCGAGGCGGCCTTATAGCCGACCTGATCCTGGAAGCCGAACCCGGTCAAAAATGTGGGAGGGGGCTTGCCCCCGATGGCAGTGTGTCAGTCACTACATGCATGACTGATCCACCGCTATCGGGGGCAAGCCCCCTCCCACATTTTGATCTCCATGGATCAGATAGACCTCATTCTGCTCTGGCTCTGGCTCTGGCTCTGGCTCTGGCTCTGGCTCTGGCTCTTGATCTTAGGCGCCCCGTAAAACCACGCTGGCCGAACGCAGGTATTACGCAGCGGGTAAACCGGCAGGGATGCCGGTTTAGCCGTCCCGGGCCATGGATGGCCCGTGACGGCGGCCCGCGGAGTAATGCCTGCGTTCGGGCACACCGAGCCTAGGCGAGGTGCCGAGTGGTGGGGCAAGAGCCCTTTGGTTACTTTGGGGCTTTTCCAAAGTGACCCGCTGTAAGAGCGGAACCATAAGCAGCCGTTACCAAAAAAACGGATATGCACTCAGCCGCCGCCATTACCGAAAAAACGAATATCCCCCCATCACCCAACCCTACCAAAGCGGCCCCACCACCTGCCGATACCGCTCCACCCCCTGCGCCGTCTGCCGCACCAGACTCACCTCCACCCCCAGCGGATCTTCCCGCCGATTCCCGCTCAACTGCCGCCAGCCCTTGTCCGCCTCCCACACCCGCACCTGCACATCACTGACCCCGGTCAACACCACCACCCCATCCTTCGCCGCCGGCAACGGAAAACGATCCCGCGCCGGTGCGGCTGCGCGGTACAGGCTGTCGCCCTTGAGCCACCAACGCACCCGTTGCAACCCATCCCCCGCGACCGGCGCGCTGCGGATCACGTCCAGGCGAAAACCCTTGCTGTCGGAACTGCCCACCGTCACCGCCGCCAACCCGCGGGGCTTGGATTTTTCCTCTTGCAGGGAAGCCGGCACGCTCAACTCAACGCTGGCGCGCATGTTGAGATCGCGCTGCAACTGGTTCAGCGCCCGCAACAGTGCCTCGGTCTGTTCCGTACTGGCCTGCAGGTGCTGATCCGCGCGGGTCACGCTGTCGAGGCCGCGCCAGGCGATGAGGCTGACCAGCGCCATCAGCATGATCGCCACCATCACTTCGATCAGCGTGAAGCCTTGCTGGGCGCGGCTCATGGCGGGCTCACCACGCGCATCAAACCGGCGGCATCACGTTGCAGGTTAAGGCGGTGTTGCCCGTCGGACAGCTCCACCCGCACCGGCGGGTTGATCCATTCGGCGTCGAGCACCAAGGTTTGCCGGGGCTCGATCGTCACCTGCATCGGCGTGCTCTCCCACGGGCGCGGGCGCAACTGGTCGTCGCCCTGGAACGACTCCACGCCCAGGCCGTCATCGCTGCGGCGGTTGAAGCGGAACCCCTTGGCGTCCGCGCGCCAGGTGATCGGCCGCCCATCGGCGCGGGCTTCGGCCTGGGCCACTTGCAGCAACTGGCTCAAACGCTCGGCATCCTTGCGCAGCAGGTGCAGCGGGTCGGGCTTGATCGTCAGGCTGATGGCGGCGCTGGCGATGCCGATGATCACCAGCACCACCATCAACTCGATCAGGGTGAAACCTTGCTGTTTCATGGGGCGGCACCTGGAAAGCTGGCGAGGTTATGAAATAAAAACGTGCGAATTGGCCTGTAGGCTGGTGCCACGGACAAACAGGAGGTCCTCCCCATGACATTTGCCCTTCGTTTCTCTGCCGCCCACGGCGTGCAGGCGCTGGCCTTGCTTGCGGCGTTGGCCGGCGTGGCGGTATGGACGCCGTTGCTGCTCAGCACTGCCGAATCCCACACGCCGCCGGCCGCAACCGATGTGGCGGCGCGCAGCGATAACCCGGCGTTGCAGTGGTTTTCCACGGCGCCGACGGCATTGCAGGTCAAGGTCTCGGGGGTCTTGGCCGGAGCGCGGGGTGCGGTGGCGATCCTCAGCCTCAACGATGGCCCGCCGCGCAGCTTTTTGCTCGGCGAGCGCCTCAGCCCAGGTGTGCGCTTGACGGCCATCGCGGGCGACGGCGTCGAGATCGAACGCGGCGGCGAGAAGGTGCGCGTGCAGCTCGACACGTTGCCGCAGGCACCCGCTTTGCCACGGCTCACTCGGCCTTGACCTGTGGCCTGGCCAACGACGTCTCCACGCGGGCCAACGGCGGCGCCTCGCGGCTGATGTCCCGCACCTGCACATCGACCTGCACCAGCCGGCTATCGGAGCCGCTGCTTATGGTCTGCTCGCAACGCAGTTTCAAGCGGCCCTGATCGCACTCGAAGGTCTTTTTGCCGGGCGGGAAACGCCCCTCCAACTGCAACTCCGCCAGGCGACTTTGCGCCGCTAGCATCGCCATCGACTTGTCGCGCAACAGGCCGTTGCTCTGGGTCATCAGCCCGGCCACGCGCACGGCCGCGGCCATGGCCACCGCGATGATCGCCAGCGCCACCAGCACTTCAATCAGGGTAAAACCTCGCTCGTTGCGGTGCCTGCGCATGGCGTTCTCAAAGCCTGGAAACAGGTGCGCAGCCTAGCGCCGGCAGTTGACCGATTGGCGACCGAAACTCCCGAGGATTTTCAATACGACTGACATGTGTTCTTGCAACACTGCGCCCCGAAATGCACTCAAGCCAAGGAATGTCGAGATGGATATCGCACGCCTAACATCCCCACTGCCAGGCCCTCGCGGCCAGCGTGGCTTCACCCTGATCGAGATCATGGTGGTGGTGGTTATTCTTGGGATTCTGGCGGCGATGGTGGTGCCCAAGGTGCTCGATCGCCCGGACCAGGCACGTGCCACCGCCGCGAAACAGGACATCGGCGGGTTGATGCAGGCGCTGAAACTCTATCGCCTCGACCACGGCGCCTACCCGAGCATGAACCAGGGCCTCAAAGTCCTGGTGGAGCGCCCGGCGGATGCGAAGAACAGCAACTGGCGCGCTTACCTCGACCGTCTACCGAATGACCCGTGGGGCCACGCCTATCACTACCTCAACCCGGGCGCCAACGGTGAGGTGGATGTGTTCTCCCTGGGCGCCGACGGCCAACCGGATGGCGACGGCGTGAATGCCGATATTGGCTCCTGGCAGCTATAAGGCGCCCCATGAAACGGCATTCGCCCGCAGCGGCGAAGCAGCGCGGCATGGCGATTATCAGCGCGTTGCTGATCGCGGCGGTGGTGGCGGTGATCGCCGGCGCCATGCTCACGCGTCAGAGCGTATTCACCCGCAGCGTGGAGGCTGAGCAATTGCGCATTCAGGGCCAGTGGTTGTTGCAAGGCAGCCTGGAACACAGCCGGCTGTTGCTCTGGGATGCCCGTCAGAAGGACGTGCTGACCCGTCTTGATCAACCGTGGGCACGTCCTCAGCGCGGCGCATTTGAAGGGCGCCTGGAGGACGAGCAGGGCAAGTTCAACCTGCGCAACCTGGTCAATCGCCAGCGGTTGGACGCCGAACAACTGCAAGCTTTCGAGCGCCTGTGCCGCCTGATCGGCATCGATGCGGCCGTGAGCCAGCGCATCAGCCGGCGAGTGATCGGGTCCTATGAGCAACGTGCCGACACGTCGCTGCTGCCGGCCCGCTACCCGATGCTGCGCAGCCTGGATGACTTGAGCGGCATCGACGGCCTCGACCCGTTGTTGCTACGGCGCCTGCAGACCTTCATCAGCGTGCTGCCCGGCAATACCTGGGTCAACGGCAACACCGCCAGCGCCGAAGTGCTCAGCGCGGTGGTGCCGCAACTCAGCCTGGCCCAGGCCCAGGCATTGGTGGCTGAACGCGACAGCGGGCGCTGGTTTATCAACCGCGGCGATTTTGTCAACCGCCTGCACCTGCCGCAAGTGGCGGTGGAGAGCGTGCAGGTGGGCATTACCAGCGAGTGGTTTCGCCTGCAGGGCCAGGCCCGCCGTGAACAGAGGCGGGTGACGCTCGACGTGTTGTTGCATCGCCCCGAAGACCGCCGGCCCCAGGTGATCTGGTCGCGGGTGGGCGCATGAAACGCCTGCGGATCGGCCTGCCGCCACTCGATCAATTGACGGCCGACAGCCAGGTGCAATTTGCCTGGCTGGAGCGTGGCGCGGTGGTCAGCGAAGGCCGTGAAAGCCTGCTGCAGTTGGGTCGGTCCAAGCCGCAGGTGGAGTGTTTTCTGCACCCCGCTGACAGCCTGCTGACCGGCCTCGACCTGCCGCCGCTGGCCGCCGCCAAAACCGCCGCCGCCGTGGCCTGTGCCGCACAGGCGTTGATCCTCGGGCCGGTGGAGCAGATGCAGGTGGCCCACGGCCCGCGTGACAGCGATGGGCGCGTGCAGGTGGCCTGGGTGCCCAAGGCCGGGTTGGCGCGACTGGGCCAGGTGTTGGCGCAGGGGCAGCTCACGTTGCGCGGCCTGTACCCGGCGCCGTATGCCTTGCCGCCAGGCGCTGCGGCCATGCACGACGGTTATTTGCTGACACGCCATAGCGTGCAACAAGCGACGGTGCATCCGCTCGGGCAACAGGTGTTGGATCAAGGGCTGGAGGTGCCGCTGGTGCAGGAGGCACAGCGCTGGAGCGGCGTCGTACCCGGCTGGGGCTTGCACGGCCATCTCAGGCAACCGGCGAGCGGCGGCTGGGGCAGGGCGCTGGCCGCTGTCGCCCTGGCCACTGCCATTTGGACCCTGGGCCTGAACCTGTACGCCGCCCGCCAGGCGAGCGAAGGCCAGCAACTCAAGGCGCTGCTGAGCCAGCAAGTGCGCCAGGCCTTCCCCGAACTGCCGGTGATCCTCAACCCCTTGCAGCAGGCCCGCCAACAGTTGGCCGCCCGCCAAACCGGCGCCGCTGCCGACCCCGGCCAGCGCTTTGGCAGTCTGCTGCAAGTCGCCGGCAGCAGTCTGCCGTTCATGGTGAGCAACGTCGACAGCCTGACCTTCGAACAGGGCCGCTTGCACCTCGGGTTGCTGGCCGACAGCCGTAGCCCCGCCCTGCAAGGCGATTGGCAGGCGGCGCTGGCCCAGGCCGGGTTTGGCGCGACGCGCGATGAGCACGGCTGGACCCTCGGCCCGGTGGACGGCGCTGAAAAACCGGGAGCGGCTGATGAATAAGTGGCGCCGCCTACGCAGCCAGGTCCAGGCGTTCTGGAGCGGCCTGGCCCTGCGCGAACAACGCATGCTCAGCGGTGCCGGCCTGGTGTTGGCCAGTCTGTTGACCTGGCTGGTGCTGATTCAGCCACCCTTGAAGAAGATTGCGTATTGGCAGGCCGAAACGCCCAAGTTGCGCGCCCAGGCCGACACTTTGCACGCGCTGTTGCAGGGCGTCGCGGCGCCTCGGCCCGCCGATGCCGCGGCGCTGCAACAGGCCCTGGATAGCGCCGGCCTGCAAGGTCGTTACCAGTTGCAGGCGCTGGATGCCGGTGGCTGGCGCCTGAGCTTCGACAACGCGCCGGCCGATGCGGTGATGGACTGGTTACTGGGCAATCCCCGTTCGTTTTCCCTGGAGGTGTCCGAGGCGCGCTTGCAGCGTAGCGCGGACGCTGTCGACAACTCGGCCGGCACTGTGTCCGGGACCGTTCGCATGGATCAGGCGCTTGGCGCTAAGGAAGCTTCATGAAGTGGTCAGTCCCCCACCCTGCGCCTTTTCGCAAGGTCGCGCCGCTGCTGTTACTGGCCTTGAGCGCGTGCAGCAACCACCCGTCGCCGACCACACCGTTGCTGGTGGACAGCGAACTCGGCCAACCCCTGGCCGACACCCGGCGCAGCAGCGAGAGCGTGCTGGAGCGCCAGCGCGAGCCGGCGCCCAAGCCCCGCGTCCAGCATCCGCTGACCAACAGCGCCCGTGGCCACGCGCCGGCTGCGGTCAAGACGCGCAACCCACTGGGTGATCAGCCGGTGCAGTTGAATTTTGTCGACGCCGACATCCAGGCGGTGGTGCGTGCGCTGTCCCGTGCCACCGGCCAGCAGTTTCTGGTCGACCCTCGGGTCAAAGGCAACCTGACCCTGGTCAGCGAAGGCCAGGTGCCGGCGCATCAAGCCTACGACATGCTGCTGGCGGCGCTGCGCATGCAGGGCTTCAGCGTGGTCGACGTCGGCGGCGTGGCGCAGGTGGTGCCGGAAGCCGATGCGAAGTTGCTCGGCGGGCCGATCTACAGCGCCGGCAGCAGCGGCATGCAGACCCGCACCTTCCGCCTGCAATATGAAAACGCGGTGAACCTGATCCCGGTGCTGCGCCCGATCGTCTCGCCGAACAACCCGATCAACGCCTACCCCGGTAACAACAGCATCGTCATCACCGACTACGCGGAAAACCTTGCTCGGGTGGCGCAGATCATCGACGGCATCGACACCCCCAGCGCCATCGACACCGACGTGGTGATGGTGCAGAACGGCATCGCCGTGGACATCGCCGCCATGGTCAGTGAACTCCTGGAAACTCAAGGGGCCGATCAGACCCAGAAGATCAACGTGATCGGTGACCCGCGCTCCAACTCGATCATCATCCGTTCCGGCAGCCCCGAGCGTACCGAGCTGGCGCGCAACCTGATCTACAAGCTCGACAATGCCCAGAGCAACCCGAGCAACATGCACGTGGTCTACCTGCGCAACGCCCAGGCGGGCAAGTTGGCGCAGTCGCTGCGTGGCTTACTCACTGGCGAGAGCGAGGCCGGCGTCAGCGACGAGGCGCGGGGCAAACTCAGTGCGATGGGCGGCAATGCCCAGAGCACCCAGGGCAACAGCACCGCGCAGAACAGCAGCGGCACGCCCACCGGCAGCGGCGTGCAGGCCGGGTATGGCCAGGATAAACCGGCGACCGGCAGCAGCCCCGGCAGCGATCAGAACACCGCGTTCAGCGCCGGCGGCGTGACGATCCAGGCCGACGCCACCACCAACACCTTGCTGATCTCCGCACCGGACCCGCTGTACCGCAACCTGCGCGAAGTGATCGACATGCTCGACCAGCGCCGCGCCCAGGTGGTGATCGAAAGCCTGATCGTTGAAGTCAACGAAGACGACGCCAGCGAATTCGGCGTGCAGTGGCAGGCCGGCAACCTCGGCGGCAAGGGCGGTTTTGGCGGGGTCAACCTGGGCGGCAGCGGGGTGAATGGCACGTCGACCGGCAAGACCAGCATCGATGTGTTGCCCAAGGGCCTGAATATCGGCCTGGTCGATGGCAGCGTCGACATCCCCGGGATCGGCAAGGTGCTCGACCTCAAAGTGCTGGCCCGCGCCTTGAAGAGCAAGGGCGGCACCAACGTGCTGTCGACACCGAACCTGTTGACCCTGGACAACGAAGCCGCGAGCATTTTTGTCGGGCAGACCATTCCGTTCGTCACCGGTAGCTATGTGACGGGCGGCGGCGGCACCAGCAACAACCCGTTCCAGACCGTGCAGCGCGAAGAGGTGGGGCTCAAACTCAACGTGCGTCCACAGATTTCCGAAGGCGGCACGGTGAAGCTGGATATCTACCAGGAAGTCAGCAGCGTCGACGCACGGGCGTCGGTGGACGCGGGCACGGTGACCAACAAGCGCGCGATCGATACCAGCATCCTGTTGGACGACGGGCAGATCATGGTGCTCGGCGGGTTGTTGCAGGACGGCTATAGCCAGAGCAATGACGCGGTGCCGTGGCTGTCGGATATCCCGGGGTTGGGCGCGTTGTTTCGCAATGAAAAGCGCAGTGTGAACAAGACCAACCTGATGGTGTTTTTGCGGCCCTACATCATTCGCGACAGTGGCGCCGGGCGCAGTATTACGTTGAACCGCTATGAGTTTATGCGCCGGGCGCAGGGTGGCTTGCAGCCGGAGCGCAGTTGGGCGCTGCCGGATGTGCAGGCGCCGCAGTTGCCGCCGGTGGAGAAGGCGATTCCGGGGGCTGGACCGAGGGCAGTGATCAGGGCGGTGCCGGCTTCGGGGGGGACGCAGCGGTGATGGAGTACATATCCGTTGTTGCGGTAGCGGCCTCTTATGGTTCAGCTCTTACAGCGGCTCACTTTTGGAAGGCCCCCAATTCCTGGGCACTCACCGCTTCAAAATGTGGGAGGGGGCTTGCCCCCGATAGCAGTGTGTCAGCCAATACATCTGTAACTGAGCCACCGCTATCGGGGGCAAGCCCCCTCCCACATTTACAGTGCGCGCCAGCTCCTACAGGGGGAGCGCGTTCGCTTGCGAAATCAGGTCGCCTCGGCTTTGTTTTTGATCTTGATCTTAAGCGCTCCGTAAAGTGGTTACGCGGGGCTCCGGCGCTTTTTCATGACTTGGATTTGTGCCACAACCCTGCTGTGACCAGATGGGTGCGGTCGCAATTGACTGACAACTCCTGGGCACTCACCGCTTCAAAATGTGGGAGGGGGCTTGCCCCCGATAGCAGTGTGTCAGCCAATACATGCATGACTGATCCACCGCTATCGGGGGCAAGCCCCCTCCCACATTTACAGCGCGCGCCAGCTCCTACAGGGGGAGCGCGTTCGCTTGCGAAATCAGGCTGCCTCGGCTTTGTTTTTGATCTTGATCTTAAGCGCTCCGTAAAGTGGTTACGCGGGGCTCCGGCGCTTTTTCATGACTTGGATTTGTGCCACAGCCCTGCTGTAACCAGATGGGGGCGGTCGCAATTGACTGACAACTCCTGGGCACTCACCGCTTCAAAATGTGGGAGGGGGCTTGCCCCCGATAGCAGTGTGTCAGCCAATACATCTGTAACTGAGCCACCGCTATCGGGGGCAAGCCCCCTCCCACATTTACAGTGCGCGTCAGCTCCCACAGGGGGAGCGCGTTCGCTTGCGAAATCAGGCCGCCTCGGCTTTGTTTTTGATCTTGATCTTAAGCGCCCCGTAAAGCCGCCGTTACCGCAGCAACGGATATGTACTCAATCCAAAAGGGTCAACCCCATGAGCCTGCTCCCCTACGCCTGGGCCAAATCCCAGCGCATCCTCCTGCGCCCCGGCGAGGCCGGCATGCGGCTGACCGTCTGCCCGTCGACCCCCGGCTGGTCGATCAGCGAAGTCCAGCGGCAGTTCGGCCAGAGCCACCTTGAACAGGTGCGCGACGATGAACTCGACGGCCTGCTCGCCAGTGCCTATGCCGACACCGGCAGCGCCGCCGCGGTGGTCGGCGCCGCCGAAAACGAAGTCGACCTCGACCGCCTGATGCAGGACATGCCCGAGATCACCGACCTGCTCGACACCCAGGACGGCGCGCCGGTGATCCGCATGATCAACGCCTTGCTGACCCAGGCCGCCCGCGATGAGGCCAGTGACATCCACATCGAACCCTACGAAACCCACTCGGTGGTGCGCTACCGCGTCGACGGCACCCTGCGCGACGTGGTCTCGCCGCGTAAGGCGCTGCATGGCGCGCTGGTGTCGCGGATCAAGATCATGGCCCAGCTCGACATCGCCGAAAAACGCTTGCCCCAGGACGGCCGCATCGCCCTGCGCGTGGCCGGGCGGCCGATTGATATCCGCGTGTCGACAGTGCCCACCGGGCATGGCGAGCGCGTGGTGATGCGGCTGCTGGACAAACAGGCCGGGCGCCTGCAACTGGAAACCCTGGGCATGGAAGCGCACCTGTTGGCGCGCCTCGACACGTTGATCCGCCAGCCCCACGGCATCGTGCTGGTCACCGGGCCTACCGGCAGCGGCAAGACCACCAGCCTCTACGCCGCGCTGGCGCGGCTGGATGCGAGCACCAGCAATATCCTCACCGTCGAAGACCCGGTGGAGTACGACCTGCCGGGTATCAGCCAGATCCAGGTCAACGCCAAGATCGACATGACGTTCGGCCTGGCCCTGCGCGCGATCCTGCGCCAGGACCCGGACATCATCATGATCGGCGAAATCCGCGACCTGGAGACCGCCCAGATCGCCGTGCAAGCCTCGCTCACCGGCCACCTGGTACTTGCCACCCTGCACACCAACGACGCGGTATCGGCGGTCAACCGCCTGATCGACATGGGCGTCGAACCGTTCCTGCTGGCGTCTTCACTGTTGGGCGTGTTGGCCCAGCGCCTGGTACGGCGCCTGTGCCCGCACTGCAAGCAGGCAGACCCGGCTGTACCTGGCACCTGGCGCCCGGTGGGCTGCGCGCAGTGCAACCAGATCGGCTACAGCGGGCGTACCGGCATTCATGAATTGTTCTGCGTTGACGACGAGGTGCGCAGCCTGATCCACCAGGGCGCTGGCGAGCAGGCGCTGCGCCTGGCCGCACGCCGCGCCGGCATGTTCAGCCTGCGTGAGGACGGCGAGCGCTGGGTGCGCAGCGGCACCACCGCCGCCGAAGAAATCCTGCGTGTGACACGGGACGCCTGATGAATCGCTATCGCTATGAAGCCGCCGACGCCAGCGGCAAAGTCGAGGCCGGGCACCTGGAGGCGGACAGCCAGAGCGCGGCGTTTGCCGCGTTGCGCAGCCGTGGCCTGACCGCGCTTCTGGTGCAGGTCGAAGGCAGTCAACAGGCAGCGAGCGGCAGCAGCCTGTTCAGCGCCAAGCTGTCGGACAACGACCTGGCCTGGGCCACGCGGCAACTGGCGAGCCTGCTCGGCGCCAGCCTGCCGTTGGAAGCGGCGCTGAGCGCGACGGTGGAACAGGCCGAGAAAAAGCACATCGCCCAGACCCTGGCCGCCGTGCGCGCCGATGTGCGTGGCGGCATGCGCCTGGCCGATGCCCTGGCGGCGCGGCCTCGGGACTTTCCGTCGATCTACCGCGCGCTGATCGCGGCGGGGGAGGAGTCCGGCGACCTGGCCCAGGTGATGGAGCGCCTGGCCGACTACATCGAAGAGCGCAACAACCTGCGCGGCAAGATCCTCACCGCATTTATCTACCCCGGCGTGGTGGGGCTGGTGTCCATCGGCATTGTGATTTTCCTGCTCAGCTACGTGGTGCCCCAGGTGGTCAGCGCGTTCTCCCAGGCGCGCCAGGACCTGCCGGGGCTGACCCTGGCGATGCTCAACGCCAGCGACTTTATCCGCGCCTGGGGGTGGCTGTGTTTTGCCGGGATCGTCGGCAGCTTCTGGGGCTGGCGCTTGTACCTGCGCGACCCGGTGGCGCGCTTGAACTGGCACAGCCGCGTGCTGCGCCTGCCGCTGATCGGGCGCTTTGTGCTGGGCCTGAACACCGCACGGTTTGCCTCCACCCTGGCGATCCTCGGCGGCGCGGGGGTGCCGCTGTTGCGCGCCCTCGAAGCGGCGCGCCAGACCCTGTCCAACGAGCGCCTGAGCCAGTGCGTCAACGACGCCACCGCCAAAGTGCGCGAAGGCGTCAACCTCGCTCCGGCGCTGGCGGTGGAGAAGGTATTCCCGCCGGTGCTGATCCACCTGATCGCCAGCGGCGAAAAAACCGGCTCACTGCCGCCGATGCTCGAACGCGCGGCGCAGACCCTGTCGCGGGACATCGAACGCCGCGCCATGGGCATGACCGCGCTGCTCGAGCCACTGATGATCGTAGTGATGGGCGCCGTGGTGCTGGTGATCGTGATGGCGGTGCTGTTGCCGATCATCGAGATCAACCAACTGGTGACCTGACTACACGCGGTCAAAAATGTGGGAGGGGGCTTGCCCCCGATTGCGGTGGGTCAGTTTATGCATCTGTGGCTGACACTCCCTCATCGGGGGCAAGCCCCCTCCCACAGTGGACCCTATCTGTTCAGTTGATTTCGGGGTGGGCCGATACCGCCAGCCCCAGACCTCGGGTTCCTCATTCCGTCACATCCAACCCCCTCGCCACAGCCCGTGCCGCCTTGACGAAACCCCCACTGAAACCGCGCTGTCACCTGCCTCAAAACCGCTCAAAACCGTGACCAAAACACCCGAGAATCTTTTTAAAAATCAAGCCCTTCCTCCCGAGGTTTTTTCCCATTGCTGTCATCGGAAGCTGCGAAATTCTCTAGCCATGGCCTCACCCCCAGCCACCCCCGGAACAGGGCTTGGGACCGGAGCCATGGCGTCATGCAAGAGCTATCTACCTCAAACGTACAAACACGACGAAAGGAGATTCTTCATGTTTAAGCGCACTATGATCGCGGCCTCTTTGGCAGTTGCAGCACTGGCTTCGGCCCAATCCATGGCCGCAGTGGTCGGTGGCGGGGCTACCTTGCCGGAAAAACTCTACGGCAGCACTGCCACATCGACGACGGCTACCGGCATCCTCTCTGCCAGCATTCCAGGTTTTAGCCCCTACATCGGTGTGGGCAGTGGCGACGGCAAGAAGGCGTTCTTCGGTAACGATTCGACCAAGTTGAAATTGGCCGCCGGTATCACCGTCGACTATGCCGGTAGCGACTCGGTGGTGAGCGCCGCGGAACTGGCTGCTTACAACGCTGATACCGTTAAAGGCCGCGCCGCTTATGGCCCGCTGGTTCAAGTCCCGGCTGAAGCCACTTCGGTGACCGTGCCTTACCGCATCGACGGTAAAACCTCGCTGCAGCTCACCAGTGCTCAGTTGGCCGATATCTTCGCCGGCAAGATCACTAACTGGAAAGACGTGCAATTCAACGGGGTTGCCGGTCCAGACCTGCAGATCAAAGTGGTCTACCGTAATGAAACCAGCGGGACCACCGAGATTTTTACCAACCACCTCAAAGCGGTAAAACCCGCGTCGGTACCGAATGTCAGCAACAGCTTCGTCACCGCTATCGGCTTTGACCCAGCCACCAGCGCTCCGCTCGATTCAAGCTACCTCGCCGTAACCGGTAGCCAAGGTGTCGCCACCGCGATCACCAATAACAACGGTGCCATCGGTTACGTCAGCCCTGACTACGCCGCGTTCAACAGCGCCGCCGCCGTTGCCTCGGTCAATGGCTTCCTGCCGACTGAAGTGAACGTTCAAGCTTCTCTCGATACTATTGCGCCGCCGACCGTCGGTTCCACCGCCGCCGCCGACCCGTTGAACTGGGTCCCTACGTTTGCCAACCCGACCGCAGGCTACCCCATCGTCGGCTACACCAACCTGGTCTTCAGCCAGTGCTACAAAGACACCAATGACAACGCCCGCATCCAGACTTTCCTGAAGCGTCACTACACCGGCGTGAACAACGCTGCTATCAGCAGCCACTCGTTCATTCCGTTGTCCACCACCTGGCAGAAAGCGGTCTACGACAACTTCGTTGCCACCACCAGCTCGCTGCGCATCGGCGACACCAACACCTGCAACGGTATCGGTCGTCCGCTGTAACACCCCGTCTCGACAGGGTTGGCCCCACAACCGGCAATGACTTCGCGTCATTGCCGGTTTTGTCATTGCGCATCGCGACCTGCCAGTTGAACCGCGTTGTATGAACATTGTGTGACATCAGTTCGGTCGCCCCCCTCGGCAACCGCCTTAAGCAATAACCACAACACGTGCCCGCGCAGTGTTCGCGCGCCCGTCGTTCGCCTGCCCCGTCAAAAGGACCTGTAAGTGATGCGTTCCCGTCTGAAGCTGCCTGCCAACCGCGCCGCCAACGTGCCTGCCACTGCCGGTCAAGCGGTGTTGCGCCTTAAACCCCTGGCCCATGTGATCGCACTGCTGGTGTTTACCGGTGGTGCCCACGCGGCGCAACCCCAGGCATTCAGTTCGGGTTGGTTTGCCGCCAAGGGCGTGACGCAGGCCGATGGCGGCGCGCGCCCTGGCGCGACGTTGCCGGGAACGCCGCCGCCGTTGGCCCAGCAACAGGCGCTTGGTCAGCAGTTGCAACGCTCCTTTCAGACCCTCAACACCAGCGTCGCCGCAATTGCCGCGCAACAGGCGGCGCAGGCCGCTGCCCGCAATAACGCCAGCGCGGGGCCGGAGACGATCCATAACGGCCTGGGCGGCAACGGCTTGAATGTGGTGATCGGCGCGGATGGCAAGCCGCTGTTCGTCAATGCCGAGGGGCCGGTGCAAACCGATGCCAACGGCAAGACGCTGGTGTCGATCAAGCAAACGGCCGATAAGGCGATCCTCAATTGGGACACCTTCAACATCGGTCGCAACACCACCGTGCAGTTCCAACAGAACAGCGATTGGGCCGCGCTCAACAAGGTCAACAACAGCACGGCGCCGAGCCAGATCCAAGGGGCGCTCAAGGCTGACGGCACGGTGCTGATCCTCAACAGCAACGGCGTTGTGTTCAGCGGCAGCAGCCAGGTCAACGTGCGCAACCTGGTGGCTGCCGCCACGGGCTTCAGCGATGAGCAATTCACCGCCAAGGGGCTGTACAGTTCAAGCAACAGCGCGCCCGGTTTTACCCAGGCCGCCGGCAAAGTGACGGTCGAGCGCGGCGCGCAGATCCAGACCCAGGTGCCCGCCACCTCCACTGCGGGCGGCGGTTATGTGCTGTTGCTCGGCAAAGAGGTGGAGAACGCCGGGACCATTTCCACCGCGCGAGGCCAGACCACCCTGGCGGCGGGCGACAGCTTTGTGATCAAGAAGGGCTACAGCACCGATGGCAATGTCGCGTCCACCACGCGGGGCAATGAAGTCAGCGTCACCGGCAACGGCAAGGTCAGCAACAGCGGGCTGATTCAGGCCTCCACCGGTGACATCACCCTGGCCGGCCAGCAGGTGTTGCAAAACGGTGTGTTACTCGCCAGTTCGTCGGTGGAAGCCCGGGGTACCCTGCATGTAAAGGGCACGGGCAACAACGCCAGCGTGACCCTGGGCGAGGGCAGCCTCAGCGCGATTATGCTCGACAGCAGCAGCGCCCTCGACAGCCAGCGCGCCGGGCTGATGACGCCGTCGCTTGATCAGGACGGCAACATTGTGCCGGCCGATACCTACCGCCGTGATCAGTCCCTGGTGGAAATCACCAGCGACGGCACGGTGGATTTTCGCAGCGGTTCCGTGACCCTGGCCACCGGCGGCCAGGTCGGTATCAAGGCTGCGCAGCGCACCCTGGTGCGCGACGGCGCGGTGATCGACGTGTCCGGCGCCACCGGGGTCAAGGTGTCGATGGCGTCCAATAGCGTCAAGGTCAATATCCAGGGCAACGAGCAGCGCGATGCGGCGGTCAATCGCGACGGCAAGTCCCTGAATAACAACGATGTGTGGGTGGATGTCCGCGACTTGATTTTTGTCGCGGCCGGCACCAATGGCTACGCCACCGACCGCTGGTACACCGCGGGCGGCCTGCTGGAAGTGGGCGGTTATTTGGGCACCCGTAATCACGGCATTGGCGAGTGGATGGCCCAGGGCGGTACGGTGACCTTCAGCGGTAAGGACGTGGTGACCCAACAGGGGTCGCAGATCAACCTGTCCGGCGGCACCCTCGATGTGCAGGCGGGCAAGGTCCAGCAAACCTGGCTCAAAGGGCCTGACGGGCGTTTGTATGAACTGTCCACCGCGCCGGGGGACTTGCTCTACAGCGGGATTTACAAAGGCTATGAAGACCACAGCCAGCGCTGGGGCGTGACCGAGTATTACTACAACCCCTTGATCGCCCCGCGTGAGCGTTCAGAAGGTGCCTACACCGTGGGGCGCGATGCCGGACGCCTGGTCGTCAGTACCGCCAGTGCGGTTCTGGAGGGCCAGGTTGTGGGTGACACCTATCAGGGCGAACGCCAGACCCAGGCCGCGCAAAAAGGCCTGGACGGTTATGTGCAATCGCAAAAAGCCGTGGCCCGCGGTGCCCAATTCGTGGTCGGTAGTTACGTGCCGTATTACGTCAAGGACAGCGCCACGTTGCAGTACGCCCTGGGGGCGGATGCCGGCACCGTAAAAAACGTCGTGCTCGGGCAGCGGGGGGCGGCTATCGCCGCAGGTCTGGATTTGACCAGCGTACTGCCGGCCGATCGGGTGTCCACGCTCTATCTGGACACCGATGCCTTGAACGCGACGGAACTGGGGGCGATCAAAATCGCCAGCACCGGTTCGATTCTGGTCAACGGTGCGCTGGAAGTGGCCGCAGCCGGCGACATCAGCCTGTTTGCTCCGAAAATCGAGGTCAATGCCAACCTGACCGCGCATTCCGGCAGCCTGCAACTGGGTAACGTACAAACGCAGATCACCCCTGCCGGCAAAGTCGATGTGACGCTCGGCGGGCGTGGCAGCCTGACGGTGAACAACGGCGTGTCCCTGGATGCCAGCGGCCTGTGGAGTAATCAGCGGCTGGGCACCGGCGATGGCAGCCGTTTGCCCTATCTCAACGGCGGCAGCGTGGCGTTGCGCAGTAGCGGTGATATGACCCTGGCGGCAGGTAGCCGGGTCGACGTGTCATCCGGCGCGGCCCTGGATGCCAAGGGCCAGCTCACTGGCGGCAAGGGCGGTGACCTGACGCTCGCGGCCAACGCCAATAGCGCCGACAGCCGAGGCAGCCTGGCCCTCGACGGTGAGCTGCTCGGGTATGGGGTCAATGGCGGCGGGCGCCTGAGTGTGCAGGCCGGCCGGGTGCTGATCAGCGATTCGGCGGTTGCCCCAGGTACCGGGACGTTGCAGCTCAACAGCGGGTTCTTCAATAAGGGCTTTGGCGCCTATGACATCACGGGCAATGAAGGTCTGGTGGTCGCCGATGGCACCCAGCTTGCCGTGACAGCACCGGTGTACCGCCTCAATGACAACGCACAAAGCGTGGCGAGCGGTGCAGCACCACGCACCGCACTGGAGATCTGGACTGCGCCACAGTATCAGGAAAACCCCACCAAGGGCCTGTTGACCCCCCGCAAAGGCGCGAGCGTGAGCTTGCAAGCCGGTACGTTGTTGTCGACAGCGGCGCAGATGGCGTCGGCGCAACTGCGCATCGGCCAGGGCGCGCGGATCGAGGTTGATCCGGGTCAAGCGATCAGTCTACGCAGCGTTGGCCAGTTGACCGTGGATGGCAGCCTGAATGCCTGGGGCGGCAGCATCACGCTGGGCGCCGTCAGCGTGCAACCCAACGTGGCCGGTGACGTTGAAAACCAAGGCCATGGCCGTTCGATCTGGATCGGTAAACACGCAGTACTGGACGTGGCCGGGCGGGCGTTCACCGCAGTGGACAGTCTCGGCCGGCGCTACGGTACGGTCGGCCAGGGCGGCACTATCGTGATTGGCGGGGTGATCGACCCGGCCACCGGGATCGCCTCCGCCGCCAACCTGTTTGTGGTGGTGCGCGAAGGCGCGCGCCTTGACGCTTCCGGCAGCCAGGCGGTGCAGGACCTGGTCGGTGCCGGCCCGAGCGTGATCGCCAGCCGTGGCGGCAACATCTCCCTGGCATCCAACACCGGCGTGTACCTCGACGGTACGCTCAAGGCCAGCAGCGGTGGTGCCGGTGCGGCGGGTGGTTCCCTGAGCCTGGCCTTGGAAACGCCGCTGTACGCCGAATCGGCTGCGGCTCGCGTGCGGCAAGCCCGCGAATTGATTGTCAGTGCCGCTGATGCGGGCGTGCCGTTGCCCGCCGGCAGCACCCCCGAATCGGCCGCGGGCAGCCTGGCCTATGGTCATGGCCGGCTCACGGTCAGCCAGGTCGACGCCGGCGGCTTCGATAACCTGTCGCTGTTGAGCAATGGTCTGATCAGCTTCGACGGTGACGTGTCCCTGCGTCTGGGGCAGAGCCTGAGTCTGTATTCCGGGGCCATGGCGTTGACGGATGGCGCGCCCCGACAGTCCCAAGTGCTCCTGGCGGCGCCTTATGTACGCCTGGCCGGGGTTGGCAACAACAGCCAGGGCAGCGACGGCGCCGTTCGTCCGACCGTCCAGGGTGGCGTTTCCACGCAGGGTACAGCCGGGCTCTTGAGGGTTGAAGCGGCAAACGTGCTGGATGTGCGTGATAGCCTCAACTTCGGTGCCCATGCCGAGCGCTCCAAGGCGTTGGCCAACGGCATTGACCGACGCGCCTTCGATCAGGCCCAGTTGGTCAGCCTGGGGGATATGCGCTTTCTGGCCCGCAGCGCCAACAATACTAAAACCGCCTTGACCACCCAGGCCGACTTGAGCCTGACGGCGGCGCAGATTTACCCGGCTACGGGGGCCGTTGCCGAGGTCACGGCCGGCTACACGGGGCCCAACAGCGACTTTGACCCGACACGCACCTTGCGCATCGGCCGGGTCGGCAGTGAGGCCCCGGCGCAACCTTATTCAGTGTTTGGCAGCTTACTGTTGAGTGCCTCGACCATCGAACAAGGCGGCGTGTTACGGGCGCCCATGGGCGTGCTGACCTTGGGCGTGGATGGCGGCATCGTCCGATCCACCAAAGTGATCAACCTGTTGCCTGGCAGCCTGACCTCCGTCAGCGCCGGTGGCCTGGTGCTGCCGTATGGCGGGACAGTCGACGGTGTGACTTGGCAGTACAACGGCAAACAGGTGGAGTTGCTGGGCGTCGGTGGCACCTATAGCACGGGCAGTCTGGCCGTTGGTCTGCAATTGGTCGGGCGCTCGCTGAATGTGCAGCAGGACGCGGTGCTGGACCTTGCCGGTGGCGGTGAGTTGCTCGGCGCGGCGTTTGTGTCCGGGCGCGGCGGCTCTACCGATGCGCGCTACAACCCGTTGGTGCAAATCGGTACGGACGGGCGCTTTACCTTGCCGGGGCTGGCCACCAACCCGATCTATGCGATTGTTCCCGGCGCCCAGCCGGGAGTCGCGCCCAGCGGTGGCGAGCCGGGTGCGACCCAGCCGCTGGTGGGGCAACAAATCAGTATCGGCGCCGGGGTTCCAGGCTTGCCGGCGGGGACCTATACCTTGCTGCCGTCTACTTATGCCTTGTTGCCGGGGGCATTTCGGGTCGAGATCAACGGCTTGGCAACGGCGTTTGCCGCAGGTTCGACGCCGAACGCCTCGGCCATGAATAACGGTTCCTGGTCAACCGAGGGCTTCCTGTCGATTGCCCACACCGGCATTCGCGACAGCCTGTCGAGCCAGGTGATCGTCACGCCGGCGGCGGTATTGCGCCGGTATTCCCAGTACAACGAAACCCGTTACGCAGACTTCGTGCGCGCTGACGCTGCGCGCCTGGGCGTCCCGCGTGCGGCCCTTGAAGCCGACGCCAAAACCCTGAAGCTGCAACTGATCGCCGGTCAAAAAGACGTGGGGTTCACCTTTGATGGCGAGGGGCGTTTTAAACCCGCGGAGGGTGGATTCGGTGCCACTGTAGCGGTGCAGGGCAACGCCATCGAGGTGATTTCTGACACCGCCCGAGCCAGTGCCACGCCGTCGACGGTGGCAGTACGCGCCAGTGATTTGAATGCCTTGGGGGCCGCCCGTTTGGTGGTGGGCGGCGTGATGACGGTGATGTACGGCCAGGGTGGTAATTTCGCCGGGTTCGACACAGGTACCAGCGCGAACTCGGTGGTTGTGCGTCAGGGGGCGAGCTTGGCGGCGCCGGAAGTGTTCTTGATGACGGGTACGTCTTCGGGCGCCATTGAGATCGAACAAGGTGCATCGATCAACACCCTGGGGCTCGGCAAGGCTGCCTATGACTCGGATGATGGTTTTATCTATCGACCAGGCGCTCACAGTGTCCTTGCAGTGTCCAATGGGCGCTTGCAGATGCTGGCCCCAACCGCTGGCGATAATAATAGAGGACCAGGCAGCATCCTGATCGGCCAGTGCAATCCAGGGGCTTGCAGCGGTGAAACGTCGCTGTATTCCGAGGGCTCGATCGCCTTTGCCACCACCAACCGCTTTGCCTTGAGTGACGGTGTGCGCTACGGCACCCGTCATCTGGCGCTGGCGGTGGGTGGGATCAACGTCGGCAGCCCCGAGGCGTTGGCCGAGGCCGCCGCGCGTGGCGTGTTGCCGTCGGGCTTGACCCTCAATCAGCACGTGATGGATCGCCTGTTGCGCGGCGATACCTCACGCGGCGCACCGGCCCTGAAAAGCCTGGCACTGACAGCTGGGCAATCCTTGAACTTCTATGGCAGCGCCACCCTGAGCACCCTCGACAGCTCGGGTAAGTCACTGCTGGATGAACTGTTACTGACGACTCCGGCGATCTATGGATATGGCAACGCGGCGGATGTGGCGTTGATCCAGACCGGCACCTTGGTGTGGGGAGGCGATACCAATGCGCCGCCGGCCGTGATCAACCAAGGTGCGGGCACCGGCAGCGGCACCCTGGAGCTGCAGGCCCGGCGCATCGAATTCGGCTATGGCCGCAACGCCCAGCCCGATGGCCTGACCGAGAATGGCCGCATGACCCTGGGCTTTGCCAATGTCCACCTCAACGCCGACGAACGCATTACGGCCAACCACAAAGGCAGCCTGGCGGTGCATCAGTCCCAGGGCGCTTATGAAGCGGGCAAGGGCTTTGCCTACAGTGGCGGCAACTTGACCATCACCGCGCCGCTGTTGACCGGTGAAGCCGGTTCGGTCAACCGGATCACCGCCGGTGGCGCAGTGACCGTAGTGGCCCCGACCAACGGTGCGGCCTCGGCGGATGCGACGGCCATCGACGCGTTGGGCGCCGAGTTATTGCTGTCCGGGCGCAGCGTGGCGGTCGATACGGCGGTGGTGTTGCCCAGCGGCAAGCTGACCCTCAGCGCCGACGAAGCGCTGACCCTAGGCGCCTCTTCGCGTCTGGACCTCAGTGGTCGCACCGTGCGGAACAACGACGTGAGCAAATACAGCTGGGGCGGTGACGTCAGCCTGGAAAGCCGCCACGGCAACATTTATCAGGCGGCAGGTGCACTCGTCGACCTGTCAGCCCGATACAACCAAGGTGGCCTGCTCAAAGCCGTGGCGGTGGACGCCGGAGCCGGGCAGGTCGACTTGCAAGGGCAGATCCGCGCCGGTAGCAGCGGCTATTACGATGCCGGTGGCACCCTGGTGCCGTACCAGGCGGGTGGGGTGGACATTCGTGCGCAGCAGATGGGGGATTTCGCCGCGTTGAACCAACGCTTGAACCAGGGGCAGGTGTGGGGTTCGCGCAGCTTCCAGCTCAAGCAGGGCAACCTGGTTATCGGCGATGAACTCAAGGCCAATCAGGTCAATGTCTCGGTGGATAACGGCAGTTTGACGGTGGTAGGCACTGTCGACGCCAGTGGTGAGCGGGTCGGCAGTATCCGCCTGGCCGGCAAGCAGGGCCTGACCCTCGCCGGCAGTGCGGTGCTGGATGCCCACGGTACGGCGTTGCGGGTCGACAGCTACGGCAAAATCATCGATGCGCCGAACCGGGCGATGGTTGAACTCAACAGCGGTGACGGTCAATTGACCTTGGCCGATGGCGCACGTATCGACGTGCGCCACGGCACGGCTGCGGTCCTGGGCCGTGGCCCGGGGCAATACGACGGCCTGGCCCGTGGCACCCTGGAACTGAATGCCCCCCGGCTGAATGCCAATGATGTGGCCATCGATGCGCGCGGGCGCGTCGATATCCTTGGCGCCCGCTCCATCGCGCTGAACGCCGTCGCCCGTTACACCGATGCGCCGCTCGGCGTTGAGCCGTCGGCCAGTGGCCGGCCGTATCAGGTGATCGATCAGGATTACCTGAATAAAAAACACGCGCTCAGTGAAACCTTTATCAACAATGCCTTGAATAACCTCGGGTTGACGCAAGGCAAGCTGGCGGGCTTGAACAACGGCCGCTACGCCGACGCCTTCCACCTGCGCCCAGGCGTGGAAATCGTCACCGAAGGCGATCTGGTGGTCAGTGGCGACCTGGACCTGTCGGGCATGCGCTATGCCAGCCTCAACCGCAATACGCCGAAGACGTCGGTGTATGGTTCGGGCGAGGTCGGCAGCCTGGTGGTGCGTGCCGGTGGCAACCTGGACGTCTACGGCAGCATCAACGACGGTTTTTCCCCGCCGCCGCCCACCCCGGACGACAACGGCTGGGTGCTGACGCCCGGCCTGCAAGGGTTCGGCAGCGATGTGATCGTGCCCGGCCCGGGTGTGGTGCTGGCAGAGGGCAGTGCATTCCCCACTGGCAAGACCCTCAACTACTCGTTACCGATCCAGGCCACCACGCTGGCGCAAGGCACTGTGCTGCCGACGCAGGGCATCCTCGATGCGCCACTGACCCTGCCGGCCAATACCGTGTTGAGCGCGGCGGTGCGCGACAGCGCCGGCAACCTGCTGTATGCCGCCGGCACGTTGTTGCAACAACCTGTGGTGCTCGCTGCCGGTACACGACTGGACGCCGGCACGGTATTGGCGGGCGCTGCCGCCCTGCGCGCGATGACCTGGCCGGCCGGCGTGCCGTTACCCAGCCGAGGGGTGCTGAGCGGCAGTGCGACCGACGGTGTTTTGCTGGCTGGGAACCTGGCTCTCAAGGTTGGCGCGCTGATTCCTTATGGCACGGACGTCAAACTGCCGAACGGCGCGCTATCGGTGCCGTTGCGCACCGTGACCGGCGCCACGGCACGCCAGAACTGGGCTGTGGCACCGATGTTGGCCGAAGGCTCGCAGTCGTGGTCGTTGCGTTTGGTGTCCGGTGCTGATACCCAGGCGGCCGACACGCGTTCGATCCAGCCGGCCTTTGCCGGCGACCTGACCCTGGCGGACACGCACTACGGCATTTACGAGACTCACAGTAAAACCATCATCCCGGGGCAACCGGCCCGGCCAGGCGGCGCCTGGTACTGGAGTGACTTTGCCGCCGAACTGTTCGGCGTCACGGCGGGTACTCCGGTGCCGGAGTCCGAGTGGACTTCTTGCCCGGACTTTTGCGTGCGCGTCAACTACGTGTGGAGCGACTTAGCCGAGTTGTTTGGCTTTACTCCCGGGGCGCCGGTGTCACCCGAAAACGAAAGCATGTGCGACGCAGATCTGTGCGTTTCCTTGGGCGAACCCACTCCAGCAATCCCTGAGCAGGTGATCGTCGGGCCGGTCAAACTGGTTTCACCCGTGAGTCAGCATTTCAGTGTGCTGCGCACCGGCACCGGTGATCTGGATCTGATCGCTGCGGGCAACGTCTCAATGCAATCGCCCTACGGCGTGTACACCGCAGGGGCCTCCAGCGCGTCTCGCGCAGGCAGCGCCGCCGCCGACTTCAACCGGGCTCGCGCCACCGCTGCGGATGGGACGGTACTGGGTAGCGCGGCCAAGGCGTATGAAGCCTTGGTCGATGAAAGCAGCGCCAGCCCTTACGCCGCCTGGTACCCAGACGGGGGCGGCAACGTGTTGCTGCGCACTGGCGGTAGCCTGACGGGCGCTGTCTGGACGCCGATGCAAGATAGGCCAATGGACAATGACGGTCGCAGCCAACTCAACAGTGCGAACCTGGGCAACTGGTTGTGGCGCCAAGGCACAGGCAGCGCGGCGGGTGTCACCCCAATACCGACCAGTTGGTGGATCAACTTCGGCACTTATGTAAAGGGCGAAAGTGGTGCTGCCAACCGGTATTTTGACGACGCCGCACAGATAGACCAGCTGCCACGCCTGGTGGGGTTCACCGGTGTCGGCACGCTGGGCGGCGGCAACCTGACCCTGGACCTGGGCAGCGATGGCGGCATGCAGACGCGCCGTGGCTCCGTGGATGGGTTGAGAGCACCACGCAGTGAAGGCCTGGTGTTGGCGGTGGGGAGTACCGGGCGGGTGGTGGACGGTCAATTGCTGTTGACGGGGGGCGGCGACCTGGATGTACGCATGGGCGGCGATTTGAACCCTGGGCTGGACGCTCGTGCGACCCGCAGTAATACCGCCAGCTTGCAGTCAGTCGACTATAAGGCACAAACACTCAGCCTCAATGGCGTGCTGACCAACCTGCGTGGCGCCTTGAACCTGCAGGCAGGCAGCCTGGGGGGCATTGCCTTGAACTACGGCAGTATGCGTAACGATCAGGATGTCAAGGAAAGCCGAGCCTACTCGCCGTACACCGCAAGCCTGGGCACGGCCACGGGCGGGATCACCTTGATGCTGGGCGACGCCACGGCCACCCTGTCGACGCGAGGTGACCTGGTGTTGGCGGGGACCGGCGACCCTGGACGCGTCTCTACCGAAAATACCCAAGCGTTCAGTTACAACGGTAGCGCTTATGGCAATGGCACCACATGGTTCTCATTATGGACCGAGCGTACCGCCATCGACTTGTTCTCCGCAGGTGGCAGTTTGACGCCTAGCGTGCAGAGCATGTCGCTGAGCGCCAATGGCCAGCTTAATCCGCTGCCCGAGCAAAACTACTCCAGTTCGGATGGGCGTTTCATCTTCCCCTCCAAGCTCGGCGTGGTAGCAGCCAATGGCAGTATTTATCTCGGCGCATCCGCGCTGGGTGCTGGCCCGCTGCCTAACAATCCTGCTTATTCGCTGTTATTGGCGCCGTCGAGCAAAGGACGATTGGCCATGTTGGCGGGGGACTCAATTTACGCCAGCGGTTATGCGGTCAACCAGTCGGGTGACAGCCAGGGTGCTATACCAACGCCGTTCGCGCCAGCCTTTGTCGGCAGGAATGGGTTCAGCCTGGTCGTCAACAACCTGGGCAGTGACGCGATACAGGACGACTTTTCCTTGTTCGCCTTCCGCAGCGCGACTGATCTTGCGCGTCCGGCTTCCCAGGCAGAGCCGGCCAGGTTTTATGCCCAGCAGGGCGACATCGTGGGGTTGCGCAGCGGTGAGATCCTGACGTTCGGCAGCCCGCGCCAAGGCCAGGTCCGCTATGAGTCCGCAGGCCCGGTCTGGATGCGGGCGGGGCGCGACATTGTCAGTTCAGGTACCGATATGGGCTCGTCGACGGTGCTTCCTAAACTGTTGGGTTACAACGGCGATTACTTGGGTGAAAGCCGCGGCAACCTGTTCGTTCACAGCCGCCCAGAGGACGTGTCGGTGGTTTCCGCCGGGCGCGACATTCTCTACAGCAGCTTCAACGTCGCCGGCCCCGGCACCCTGGAAGTCAGTGCCGGGCGCAACCTGTTGATGGCTGACAAAGCATCCATCACCAGCCTGGGACCGGTGGCGGTGGGCGACTCCCGTCCGGGGGCATCTATCGTGCTGGAAGCCGGGGTCGGGCTCAACGGCCTGGATTACCTGAAGTTCGTCACGCCCTACCTGGACCGCGCCAATCAGGCGGTCGAGGGTGTCGCGCTGGCCGCACAAGCCGGCAAGGTGGCGAAAACCTACGAGGCCGAACTGTTGCAATGGCTCAACGAGCGCTACGCCTTCAGCGGCGATGCCGAGCAGGCGCGGGCGTACTTTGCAGGCTTGGGCCACGAGCAGCAACGCATCTTTGCCCGTTCGGTGTACTTCGCCGAAGTGCGCGAAGGTGGTCGCGAATACAACCTGGCCGCTGGCCCGCGTTCCGGTAGCTTTGTCCGCAGCCGCGCGGCCATCAACGCACTGTTGCCGAGCAAGGACGTGGCGGGTAACCCGATCATGTACAACGGCGACATTACCCTGTACGGCGGTGCCGGGGTGCATACCCTGTTTGGCGGCAATATCCAGATGCTCAGCCCGGGCGGGCAGCAGGTGTTCGGGATTGAAGGCAACGTGCCGCCGGCCAGTGCCGGGGTCCTCACGCAGGGTGCCGGGGATATTCAATTGTATTCCCGGGGCAGCATCCTGCTAGGCCAGAGCCGGATCATGACCACCTTTGGCGGGGCGATTCTCGCCTGGTCCAACGAAGGCGACATCAACGCCGGCCGTGGCTCGAAAACCACCGTGCTGTACACGCCGCCCAAGCGGCTCTATGACACCTGGGGCAACGTGACCTTGTCACCCAGTGTGCCAAGCGCCGGTGCCGGTATTGCCACCCTGGCACCGATTGCCGAAGTGCCGGCCGGTGACATCGACCTGTTGGCTCCGGCCGGCACCATCGACGCGGGCGAGGCGGGCATTCGGGTCTCGGGCAACGTCAACATCGCCGCCTTGCATGTGGTCAACGCGGCGAACATCCAGACCCAGGGCAAGTCGTCCGGGGTGCCGGTGACGGCCACCGTCAATACCGGCGCCATGACCTCGGCCAGCGCCGCGGGGGCGGCGGCGTCCCAGGCGGCGGAAGACGCGGCGCGCAGCCAGCAGGCGGCGGCCAAGCAGGGCAGGGCGTCGATCGTGACGGTGGAAGTGTTGAGCTTTGGCTCCGAGCCGGTGCAACGCGAACCGCAGGAACAGCCGAAGACCTCGGGGTACAACCCCAACAGCCCGGTGCAGGTACTGGGCGCCGGGCCGCTGAGCGAACAGGCGCGTGCGCGGTTGACGGATGAGGAGCGCAAGCAGATCACGTTGTAGGTGGAAGGACCTCTCGATGTACGTTTGGGGCAATCAGTGATTGCCCCGTTTTTTTTGCTGTTGGCGCGGCGGCCTAATAGCCGGCTGGTGTTTCATGGCTAACTCGGTTGGAAAGGTGGGAGGGGGCTTGCCCCCGATGGCAGTGGGTCAGTTACAGATGAATTGACTGACACACCGCTATCGGGGGCAAGCCCCCTCCCACATTTGGATCTCCATAAATCGGATATCTCCATAGATCAGATAGACCTCATTCTGCTTTTGCTCTGGCTTTTGATTTTGATCTTAGGCGCCCCGTTAAACCACGCTGGCCGAACGCAGGCTTGAATTCGTGGGTAACCCGGCAGGACGCCGGGTTAGCCGTCCTGGGCCAGGGATGGCCCATGACGGCGGCCCACGGATTCAAGCCTGCGTGAGGGCACACCGAGCACTAGCGAGGTGCCGAGTGGTGGGGCAAGAGCCTTTTGGTTACTTTGGGGCTTTTCCAAAGTGACCCGCTGTAAGAGCGGAACCGCCAGCCGCCGTTACCGAAGAACCGGATATACCCACCGACCCACCATCCGCCACGCCCAAAGAACCGGATATGTACCCGCTCCCCCCCCAAAAAAATGCCCCCCACTCAATCCAAAATGAAGCTTTCATGACAAAAGTTCGGTAGCTCCCACCCACGCCCGTCTTGCCTATGTAACGCGCTGGAGGCGGCCACAAGTCGCCTCGCCAGCCGTCAGCAGGACGCCAGGAGTGGGGCACATGGGAACTATGGAACGTTACTCGAAAGTCGGCATGCAGGAGCTCGATCAGCGCCTGTCGAAGATTGTCGAAGCCGCGCGCAAGAAGCCGGTTTCGGTGTACCGCTATGGTGCGCCCTGGGTGTGGATCGTTTCGCAGGACGATTGGCAGGGCGCCTTGAAGGAAGTCTCCAGCTACATCCCCGCGGGCCATTCGCTGGTGTTGTTGCGCCCGCAGATCGACGAAATGTTCGACCGGCACCACGCCCTGCTGCGGCCCGCACCCGGGATGCAGATCGCACCGCGCACCGTGCTGCAGATCCTGTTGCTGCAACTGCTGTATTCCGTGCCCAGCGAACAGCAACTGCACGAGCAGCTCAATTACAACCTGCTGTTCCGCTGGTTCGTCGGCCTCGACCTGCACCAGAAGGTGTGGGGCATCCAGGCGCTGCAGCGCGATATCGCCACCCTGTTGAACGACCCACGGGCGGTGCAATTGATCCAGACCATCATCGGTGACGTGTTTTGCGGTGCCTTGCTGCACATGCCGGAGTTCTCGTTGAACTTCGCCTTGTTGCACACCTGGCTGGCACGGCACAGCCAACTTTCGACAACCGGCAATTGAGCAGGCCAAACGCCGTGCAATCGGCGAGGGCGCAACATTTTAGATATTTAGGGGGCTGTGTGGAGCATCTGTTCAAGTCAACGCTGGCGCTGTGTTGCTTGGCGCTGGGCACCTTGGTGCAGCCGGCGCTGGCCGAGGAGGGCGATGCCCCGGCGCGCCGGGTGGACGTCAACGAGTACTTCGTGCGCGGCAATACCGTGCTCGATGCGGCAACGATCGAAGAGGCGGTGTACCCGTTTCTCGGCCCGCAAAAAACCCTGAACGATATCGAAGGCGCCCGCGATGCGCTGCAGAAGATCTACCAGGCGCGTGGCTACCAGTCGGTGTTTGTGGAACTGCCGGAGCAGAAGGTCGATGACGGCATCGTCTACCTGCAAGTCAGCGAAACCAAGGTCGGCCGCGTGCGGGTGGTGGGGGCCAAGCACTATTCGCCGGTGGAAATCCGCGAGGAAGTACCGGCGCTCAAGGAAGGCGCGGTGCCGGATTTCGCCAGCGTGCAAACCCAGCTGGCCGGGCTCAATCGGGGGGCCGGACGCCAGGTCACGCCGCTGGTGCGCGAGGGCCAGCGCCCCGGCACGATGGACGTCGACTTGCAGGTGGAGGACCAGAACCCATGGCACGCCAGTATCGGCCTGAACAACGACTACAGCGCCGACACCGAGAAGCTGCGCTCGGTCGCGACCCTGGGCTACGACAACCTCTGGCAACTGGGCCATAGCCTCTCGCTGACGTATTTCACCGCGCCCCAGGACAGCTCGAATGCCAAGGTCTGGTCGGGTTCCTACAGCGCGCCGCTGGATGAGCGCTGGACGCTGCAGTTCTCCGGTTACCAGTCCGACAGCAACATCGCCACCATCGGCGGCAGCAACGTGTTGGGCAAGGGCCATTCCTACGGGGTATCTGCGATCTACAACCTGCCGCTGGACGGGAACTGGGCCAACTCGTTCTCCTTCGGCATCGACTTCAAGGACTTCGACGAACAACTGAAATTCGGCGCCAGCAGCGACCAGGTGCCGCTCAAGTATGCCCCGTTCACCTTTGGCTACAACGGCTACCGCTACAGCGAAAAATCGCAGCTGGGCCTGGGGTTGAACCTGGTAGTGGGCACCCGGGCGTTCTTCGGCTACGGCAGCGATGCCGAGGAATTCCGCGCCAAGCGCTGGGACTCCAGCCCGAGTTTCGCCGTGCTCAAGGGCGATGCCAGTTACACCTACACCTTCGCCAACGACTGGCAGTCGGCGTCCAAGGCCGGCTTCCAACTGGCGTCGGGGCCGCTGGTGTCCAACGAGCAATATTCTGCCGGCGGCGCCACCTCGGTGCGCGGTTATCTGGCGGCGGAGCGCACGGGGGATGAGGGGTTGCTGCTCTCCCAGGAGTTGCGCACACCGTCGCTGGCCAAGTTCCTCGGCAGTTACGTGCAGGAGTGGCGCTTCTACGCGTTCGCCGAAGGTGCGCGCCTGCGTCTGCACGACCCGCTGCCCGAGCAGGAAGACGAATACAGCCTGGCCAGTGTCGGCCTTGGCACCCGCGCCAGTTTGAGCAAATGGTTGTCCGGCAGCCTGGATTGGGGCTACCCGCTGCTCGACGGACCAAACACCCAGAAACAGGACTCGCGACTGCACTTCAGTGTGCAGGCGACCTTCTGACCTTTTTCCCCGGAGATTCTTCCCATGCAACGCCTATTCCTGAGCCTGTTGATCTGCCTGGGCTTCGCGCTCCCGGCCACCGCCCATGCCTGGTGGCAGGACGATTGGCATTACCGCAAACAGATCAGCGTGGACACCACCGCCCAAGGCGCCGCGATCAACCAGGCCTTGGGCCGCACCGCACTGCTGGTGCGCCTGCACACCGGCAACTTCACCTTTGACGGGGTCAAGGATGACGGCAGCGACCTGCGCTTTGTCAGTGCCGATGACAAGACTGTGCTCAACCACCAGATCGAAAGCTTCGACCCGCTGATGGGCATGGCGCTGATCTGGGTCGATGTGCCCAAGGTCGAAGGCGCTCAGCGCCAAGACCTGTGGATGTACTACGGCAACCAGAAGGCCGCGGCCACCGCCAACGGCCAGCTGACGTTCGACCCGAATTACACCGCGCTGTATCACTTTGACGGGGCCAGCGGTACACCGCCACGGGACACCACGGCCTACGCCAACACCGCGCTGAATGCCACCGGCAGCAGCATCGACGGCGTCGTCGGGCGGGCCTTGCAGTTCAGTGGCCAGCCCTTGCTGTTGCCGGCCAGCCCGTCGCTGCAACATGCTGCCGGTGGTGCCTTCACGTTCAGCGCCTGGCTGCGTCTGGACCAGGCCAGCGGCGAGCAAATCGTCCTGGCCCGGCGTGAGGCTCCGCATAGCCTGTTGCTCGGGTTGAACCAAGGCATGCCGTTCGTGGAAATCGACGGTCAGCGCGGCGTCTCGACCCAGCCACTGAACCCCGGTCAATGGCAGCACCTGGCGTTCACCGCCGAGGGTGAAAAAGTCACGCTGTATGTCAACGGCCGCGAAACCGCGAGCCTGGCGGTGGCGATGCCGGCGTTCAACACCCAACTGGCGATCGGTGCCGATCTGCCGGAAGCGGCCAGCACGCACCTGCCGTTTGCCGGGGCGATGGATGAGCTGCGCCTGTCCAAGGTGGCCCGCCCGGCGACCGTGCTGCTGGCCGATGCGAGCGCCCAGGGCGCCGAGTCGAAACTGGTCGCTTACGGCGTGGATGAAGAACAATCGGGCTACGGTTTCGGCAGCCTGGGCTTTCTGCTCAACGCGGTGCCGATGGATGCCTGGGTGATCATCCTGGTGCTGGTGGCGATGATGTTCCAGTCGTGGGTCATCATGATTCGCAAGAACCGTATGGTCAGCCGTGTGAGCAGTGCCAACGAGGCGTTTCGCGAGCAGTTCGCGCAGATCGGCACCCGCCTGGAAATGTTCTACGACGACAGCGTACTCGCCGAACGCCTGACCCATTCTTCGCTGTGGCGCCTGTACTGCGTGGCGGTCAAGGAGATCCGCACCCGCCGCGCCCAGGGCGCCGACACCTCGTCGGTCTCGGCGGCGACCATCGAAGCCATCCGCTGCTCCATGGACGGCGTGCGCACCCGCGAAAACCAGGCACTCAGTTCCAAACTGTCGACCCTGTCCAACGCCATCGCCGGCGGCCCGTACATCGGCCTGCTGGGTACGGTGCTGGGCATCATGGTGGTGTTCCTCGGCACGGCCATGGCCGGTGACGTGAACATCAATGCGATCGCCCCGGGCATGGCGGCGGCCTTGCTGGCCACGGCCATGGGCCTGTTCGTCGCGATCCCCGCGCTGTTCGGCTACAACCGCCTGATCACGCGCAACAAGGAAGTCAGCGCCGACATGCGCGTGTTCGTTGACGAGTTCATCACACGCCTGGCGGAGATGCACGGTGAGGGCCAGTTCAGTGAAACGGCGCATCGCGTGCCGCACCACGCGCCGGTTTCGGCCTGAGGAGAATCGCCATGGCTTCCGTAAATGCCTCCCACGACGATGACGACGATGCCGCCGTCGACAGCATCAACATCACGCCCCTGGTGGACGTGCTGATGGTGGTGCTGGTGATGTTCATCCTCACCGCCACCGCCCAGGTCTCGGGCATCCAGATTCACCTGCCCAAGGCCAGTGCCTCGGTGTCGCTGTCGGAGGCCAAGACCAAGGCCATCTCCGTCAACGACGGCGGCCAGGTGTTCCTCGATGCCTACCCGGTCACCCTCGGCGAGCTGGAGGAGCGCCTGCGCATCGAGAAAGCGCTGAACCCGGATTTCCCGGTGATTGTGCGCGGCGACGCCACCGTGCAGTACCAGAAGGTGATCGAGGTGCTCGATTTACTGCGGCGGCTGGAGCTGTCCCAGGTCGGGCTGGTCACCGGCAAACCGAGCCAGGGCTGAGTCATGACCGCACAGATCCCGATGCCGCCGTTGCCCGTGAAGAACAAGCCGTCGTTGCGCCCGCTGAAGTGGGGCGCCGGCCTGCTGCTGGGTGCCGTGGCCGCCTGGTTCCTCTGGCAATGGGCCAATGACATGAGTGGGATACGCCGTGAAGCACCCAAGGTGCCGACCATTATCCCGTTGCCGCCACCGCCGCCACCGCCGCCGGAAAAACCCAAGGAGCCCGAGCCCCAGGTGGAGGAAAAAGTCCCTGAACCGGTGCCCACGCCGGAGCCCGAAGAGGTGAAACCGGCGGAAGAAGCGCCGCCTTCGCCGGCCGACGACTTGGCCAACCCGATGCAGATCGATGGCGATGCGCAGTCCGGTAACGACGGCTTCAACATCGGCGCGGGCAAAGGCGGTGGCATGGCCGGTTCCGGCGGCGGAGGCCTGGGTGCCGGCACGTACAAGCAATACCTGGCGGGGGTGTTTCAACGCCTGCTGAGGGAAGACCCGGAGTTGCGCAAAAAGGCCTACGCGGTACAGGCGGATGTGTGGTTGAGCGCCGAGGGCCAGGTCACGCGTGTGGAGCTGGCCAAGTCCAGCGGCGACCGCGAGACCGACGCCCAGGTGCTGGCGGCGTTGCGTGTACCGCATGCCGCGCAACGCGTTCCAGCCTCGGTGAGCATGCCGGTGCGCCTGTCCCTCAAGGGCCGGCGTCCGGATTGAACGAACCCATTTTTTGCAGTTTTTTACAGGAGTTGCTTACGAATGATTTCCCCCGTGAATCGGCTGACCCTGGCGGTTGGCATGGTCATCGCGACCCTGGTCGGCCAGGCGACGGCCGCCCCGGTCGCCCCTTCGGAAAACGTCACGATCAACCTGATCCGCCTGCTGGTGCAGCAAGGCGTGCTCACCCAGGACACCGCCAATGGGCTGATTGCCCAAGCGGAAAAAGAAGCCCAGCAGGCTCGCCAGGCGAATGCCGCCCCGGTGGTCGCCAGCGGCCCGACGGCGGCGCCTGGCGATGTGCGCGTGCAGTATGTGCCGCAAGCGGTGCGCGACCAGATCCGCGATCAGGTGAAAGCCGAAGTCATGGCCACCGCCAAGCAGGAAAACTGGGCCCAGCCCAATACCTTCCCGGATTGGGTCTCGCGCATCAGCTTTGATGGCGATATCCGCCTGCGTGACGAGTCGCGCTATTTCTCGGGGAGCAACAGCAATGAAATCCTCGATTACGCCAAGCTCAATGAGAACGGGCCTTACGACGTCAACCGCAACTCCAACACCAAGTTGCCGCCGCTGCTCAACACCCGTGAAGACCGCGAAAGCCTGTTCCGCCTGCGTGCGCGCCTGGGCATGAAAGCGGTGATTTCGCCGGAATGGACCGCCGGCATTCGCCTGGGTACCGGCTCTGACAATAACCCGGTGTCCACTACCCAGGCCCTGGGCGGTGGCTTCGGCAAGAAGGACATCTGGCTCGACCAGGGTTACCTGAGGTGGAAGACCACCGACTACATGACCTTGACCGGCGGGCGAATCGCCAATCCGTTCTACGCCACCGACATGATGTATTCCAACGAGCTCAATTTCGACGGCGTGGCTGCGATCTTCAACCACAAGCTCAACAACGAGTGGGGCCTGTTCGGCACCCTCGGCGCATTCCCGGTCGAATACACCGCGGATGCCGCCAGCAGCAACGGCATCGACAAGGAAGACAGTCAGACCAAATGGCTGTTCGGCGGGCAAATCGGCGCCGATTGGAAGATCAACCGCGGCAACAGCCTTAAGCTCGCCGCGGCCTACTACCAGTTCCAGGACATCCAGGGCGAGCGCTCCAGTCCTTGTTCGCCGTGGGCCGGCGCCCCCGGTTGCGACACCGACGGCACGCGTGTGGCCTTTATGCAAAAAGGCAACAGTGTGTTCCTGCTGCGTAACAACACCACCAACCCGGCGGACCCTGTCAGAACGCCAGACCCGCAGTACGTAGGCTTGGCGTCCAAGTTCGACGTGCTGGACCTCAACCTGGTCTGGGACAGCGAACTGCCCAGCGACTTCAAGTTGCGCACCCAAGGCAACTACATCCGCAACCTGGCCTACGACAAAGGCGAAATGCTCAAGCGCAGCGAAGGCCAGATCGTCAACAACATCAACAGCAAGGGCCAGTTTGAAAGTGGCGGCAACGCCATGATGGTGCAGTTCACCCTCGGCAGTGCGCTGGAGATGCGCAAACGTGGCGATTGGAACGTGCTGGCCGGCTACAAGTACATCCAGCCTGACGCCTTGCCCGACGGTTTCAACGACTCCTCGTATCACCTCGGCGGCACCAACGCCAAGGGCTACTTCATTGGCGGCAACTACGGCATCGACAAGAACATCTACGCCAGTGCGCGTTGGTTGAGCGCGTCGGAAGTGTATGGCGCGCCGTTCGAAGTCGATGTGATGCAACTGGAACTCAACACGCGCTTCTGATGCGCAGGGAGATGCCCCATGAACACGCGAATATGCGCGCTGCTGTTGCTGCTGGTTACCACCGGCGCTTCGGCCGAAGGCATGGAAGAGCGCCTGCGCACGCAACTGCGCAGCACCACCCAGCAGTTGCAGGCGCTGCAAAGCGAGCAGGCCCAGGCCAGTGCTGCACGCCTGGCCGCCGAAAACCAGGCCAAGCAGGCCCAGGCGCAGATCAAGCAACTGACCGCCGAGCTGGACAAGGCCCGTGGCGTCGCCGAGCAAATGGCGGGCCAGCAACAGAGCCTGCACAGCCAGGCGCAAGCGCAGGTGGCGGCGAGTAACGAGCAGATCGGCAAGTTCAAGAAGGCTTATGACGAACTGCTGGTGTTGGCCAAGGGTAAAGAAACCGAACGTGCGCGCCTGCAGGCGCAGTTGAGCGAACGTGACACACAAGTGCAGCAATGTTCAGCCAAGAATCAACAGATGTACGGCGTGGCCCAGCAGTTGCTCGCGGCCTACGAAAAAATCGATGTGGCCGAGGTGATGAGTATTCGCCAGCCCTTCGCCAGCGGCGCGCGGGTCAAGTTCGAGGAACTGGCCCAGGGCTTTGGCGACGAATTGTACAAGACCCGTTTTGATGCGCCCCAGGCAGCCGCCAATCATTGATAGACAAGGAACAGATCCCATGAGCGAATTGATCACCAGCGTTACCGTCCAGAGCCTGACCGAGCTGTTGCAGGAAGCCGGCTACCGGGTCAACCAGAGCGAGCAGAACGGCATCGTGCAACTGCTCAGCGCCAGCCAGGGCATCGGCTTTGCCGTGCGCTTCGGCAACCCGGCGGCGGAGCCGGGCAGCTACGTGGATTTCACCTACAGCTGCGCGCTGCGCGTGCAGGGCGACTTGCCCGAAGGGCTGACTCAGGTGTGGAACGCCTCGCGCCGGTTTGCCCGGCTGTCCGTGCAGGGCGAATTTCTGCTGATGGAAATGGACGTGGTGGTGGCCGGTGTCGGTGCCACGCACCTGCGCAGCCAACTGGAACTGTGGGACCGTCTGCTGCAGGAATTTATCGTCTACCTGCGTGAGTACAGCCAGCACGCCGCGCAGTTGCAGGCCCAGGCGGCTGAACCTGTAGCTGAAGAGGTACCGGTGCTGTGAAGAAGCGAACCGTGGTTGTCGGCGCCGGGGCGCTGACGTTGCTGGTGGTGGCGGTGGGGTTGAGCCTGCGACCGGGCAGCGACCCGGTCGCCGCTCAGCAACCGGCGCCTGTCGTCACGCCCTCGCCGAGCGAGCACGGCGCGCCGGCTGTGGCGCGCCTGGGCAACCAGCAGATCGACGTGCCTGAACTGAAAAGCGTGCTGGCGAGCCTGCCGGCCGAATCCCGCGAGCAACTGCGCGGCAACCGTGGCGCCCTGGAGAGCTGGCTGCGTTCGCGCCTGGCGCAAAAGGCCGTGCTCGAACAGGCCGACGCCCAAGGCTGGCGCCAGCGCCCGGAGGTGGAACAACAGACCCGCGCCGCCACCGAACAGATCGTGTTTCGCGACTACATGCTCTCGGTCAGCCAGGTGCCGGCCGACTACCCCAGTGCCGCTGAATTGCAGCAGGCCTACGACGCTGGCAAAGCACAATGGATAACGCCGCCGATGTACCGGGTCAGCCAGATCTTCCTCGCGGTGAATGACCCGCAAAGCGTCGACGCGGTGCGGCGCCAGGCCCAGGAACTGAGCCGCAAGGCCCAGGCCGCGCCGGGGGATTTTGCCGCCCTGGCCACGCAATATTCCCAGGACCCGGACACCGCCCAGCGCGGCGGCGACTCGGGCTTGCAGCCGTTGCAGCAACTGGTGCCAGCGGTGCGCGAAGCGGTGTCGCGGCTCAAGGTCGGCGCGGTCTCGGAGGTGGTGCAAAGCCCGGCGGGGTTCCATGTGCTCAAACTCACCGCCCAGCAACCGGCGCGCACCGCCACCCTCGACGAACTGCGTGAGCGCTTGACCCAGGCCCTGCGCGCGCAACGCCAGGAACAGATCGCCAAGGCGTACCTGGAAGGCATGCTCAATACCGCGACGTTGAGTATCGACGGCGCGCAGTTGAACACGCTGCTGGAGTAACACGCGTCGACCGTATTGGATGCACAAGACAGGGAGTCTCCCATGGCATTTCTAGAACCGTCTGGCCCCCCGGGGCCTGCACCCTATCGCGAGCCGAGTCAGTCCCGCGGCGCCTGGCTGGCCCTGGCCAACGACATCGAGCCGGAGGTCGCGCGCTACTTCCTGGTGAGTGCGCGCTGCGGCTGTTTCATGCAGGCGGCGCGCAGCCTGAATATCAAGGCGACGCTGCTGCGCAAACGTCTCGCACAACTGGAAGAGCAGCTGCGCCATGCGTTGTTCAGCTACCAGGGCAACGGTCTGGTACTCAGCCGCGATGGCCAGCAGTTGCAGGCGCAGTTGCTGGCCCTGGCTCACGCGCGGCGCCTGCCGGCGGTGGCGCAGCCACTGATTCGCCTGGCCGTGGCCGAGCCGATCCTGCACGACATCCTCGGGCGCGACTTGATCGCCTTGCTGCGCCGCAACGCCAGCGTGCGCCTGGAGATCATCTCCATCGACAGCCAACTGTCCCTGCAAGCGGTGGACGTTGACGTGGTGCTGTGGCTGTCGGACACGGACGGCCCCGCGCCCGGCCCGAGCTTTCCCACCGAGCCGCCTCGGCTCCTGGCGCATTTGCACTACCTGCCGCACATCGCCAAGCGTTACTCGCGGCTGACGACCCGCCCCGACAGTGTCGAAGACCTCGATGACTACATGTTGGTGCAGTGGCAGCCGGATGGGCAGGTGGACGCGTTGCAGCCGTGGAACACCGTAGTAGCACAGCGCCTGGCCGCGGTGGTGCAGGTGCATGCCTATTCGCTGATGCTGGAGATGATCCGCTGCGGTGCCTGCATCGGTTTGCTGCCGCACTACATGGGCAGCTTCGACCGTGGCCTGGTGGCCTTGCCGGGATTGCTCGCCGAGCCCATGCAGCGCCAGGTTTGGCTGGCGGTGAATGCGCGGGTGCAGCATGCCGAAGCGGTGCAGATGATTGTCGAGTTGATCGCCAGTACGTTCGAAGGGCGGCGGGAGTGGTTTGATTAGCGCAGCAGCGCCCTCTGGCTCAAGGCGTTGCGTCATGGCGCCAATTGCGCCAGTCTTGGTCGCCTTATCCTTCACCTAGCTGCGATCTGCGATGCAAGCCAGCCGTTTGACACTGATCTGCCATGCCGCCACGCCGTTGCAAAAGCGCGGTTGCTTTGCCGATGACGAATCGGTGGCGATGGATTGGCAAAGCGCGGCGTTATCCCTGGCCGGTCGCTACAAGAAAAACCTGCGGCTGCGCTGTGGGCCCGAGGCGCGAACCCGTCAGACGGCGAGCTTGTTCGGCAATCAGGCGGTGATCGACGAAGCCTTGCGCGATGGCGATGTCGGGCACTGGAAAGGTCAGGACATCGCCGCACTCGACAGCGCCGAACTGACCACCTGGCTCACCGACAGCGCCAGCGCACCTCACGGTGGCGAGTCGGTGAATCAGCTCTGTGCACGGGTCGCGCAGTGGATGCAGTCGCTGCAAACCGAACCCGGCCATGTCGTGGCCATCACCCACCCGTTTGTCATCCGCGCCGCAATGCTGTACGTCATGCAGTTTCCTGTCGCGATGTTCTATCGCATCGATGTGGCGCCGCTGTCTTGCACTGAACTGCGCTTCAACGGCGTCTGGCGCCTGCGCCTGGAAACTCACGCCTGAGTGCGTGAACATGGCAAAATCCACGCCCCGCAATGAGAGCAACCCATGAAACGCATCCTGATCATCGGCATTGGTGCCGGCAACCCTGACTACATCACGATGCAGGCCGTGAAAGCGCTGAACCGCACCGACGTGTTTTTCCTGATGGACAAGGGCCAGAGCAAAGACAAGCTGATCGACCTGCGCCGCGAGATCTGCGCGACCTACATCACCAAGCCCGGCTACCGCTTCGTCGAGGCCGATTGCCCCGAGCGGGTGCGCGGGGACATCGACTACACCAGCGCCGTGCAGGACCTCAATCGCGACAAGCAGCAGACCTTCGAGCGCATGATCAACGAGGAAATGGCCGACGGTGAAGTGGGGGCTTTCCTGGCTTGGGGCGACCCTGCGTTGTACGACAGCACCATTCGCATTTTGCAGGCGATCCTGGCCAGTGGCCGCTGCGTCTTTGAATTCGAAGTGATCCCCGGCATTACCAGCGTGCAGGCCCTGGCGGCCCAGCACAAAGTGCCGCTGAACCGCATCGGCCGCTCCATCGAGATCACCACCGGGCGCCGCTTGGCGGCGGGGCAGGCGAGCGACGCCGACACCCTGGTGGTGATGCTCGACGCCGAAGACTCCTACCGCACCGTGGCCGATCAGGATCTGGACATTTATTGGGGGGCCTACCTCGGCACGCCGGATGAAATCCTCATCAGCGGCAAGGTGAGTGAAGTCGCTGAAGACATCCAACGGGTGCGCAAGGCTGCGCGTCTGACCAATGGCTGGATCATGGACACTTATTTGCTGCGCAAACCCTGAGGTCGATTCCCATGTTCAAACTGTTCGCTCTGGCACTGACGCTGGTGGCCGGTGCCGCCCATGCCGATTCCAGCCTGCACACCGACTTGCCGCTGTCGTACCTGGAACAGACCCAGGGTGATGCGCGCAACCAGCCGCTGGTGATTTTCCTGCACGGTTTCGGCAGCAACGAGGAAGACCTGTTTGGCATCAAGGATTCGCTGCCGTCCACCTGGACCTACCTGTCGGCCCGGGCTCCGACGCCGGTGGAACCCAATGGGTTTCGCTGGTTTACCAAGACCCCGGGCGACGGCGATTACGATGGGGTGACTGAGGACCTGCAGAACAGCGCCAGGCTGATCAAGGCGTTTGTCGCCAAGGCCACCGCCAAATACCACACCCAGCCTGACCGGGTGTTTTTGGTAGGGTTCAGCCAGGGCGCGATCATGTCCTACGAGGTGGCGTTACGTGACCCTGAGTTGGTGCGCGGGATTGCTGCGCTCAGTGGCAGCGTGCTGCCGGTGCTCAAGGCGCAGCTCAAGCCGGATGAGCGATTGGGCCAACTGGCGATTTTCATTGGCCACGGCACGTTGGACCAAGCGCTGCCGTATGCCTCGGCGACGCGGGCGAACGAGGTGTTGTCGGGGTTGGGGTTGAAGCCGGAGTTTCATACTTATCCGGGCATGAACCACACCATCAGTGCAGCGGAAGTGCAGGATTTGAAGGCCTGGTTGGAAACCAATGTGAAGTGAACACCGCTAAACATGTGGGAGGGGGCTTGCCCCCGATGGTGGTGGGTCAGATACAGATGTTGTGACTGACACACCGACATCGGGGGCAAGCCCCCTCCCACAATTGATCTGTGTGGTTTTAACGGGCGGTTTACTTGCCGCCGGTGATCTGTTTCACCAATTCTGCATGCCCCTTCACATCATCCGCCCGCGAAATGGCCTGGATCACCAGCAAGTGATTGCCGGAACCGCCGAGGAAGGTGGAGTTCAAGGTCTTGCCGCCGCCCTGGGTGGCCGTGCTGTCGACCTGGCGCAGGCCAAGGCCCTTGAAGGTGAGTTTCTTTTCGTTCTGTTTCTTGAAGTCGGGCAGGGCGGCGCTCTGGTCCTTGATGAAGCCAGCTACCGCACCGTCGAGGAACTGCGGGTCATTGTCTTTAATGGTTACCCCGTCGTTGCGCACGGTTTCGGCGACGATGACCACACTTTTCGTGGTTTGGTTCGCGTACATCGTACCTTGGGTATCCCCGGTGCCGTCTGCCGCCTTGCTGGCTGGCAGGGGGTCGGCGACGTAGGCCTTGGGCAAGTTGAAGGTGAACTTGCCGACCAGGGTGGAGATGCTCTGGTCAGCCGGCTTGGCCGCGGCGAATACGCTGCCGGCGCTAAGCGCCAGGGCGAGCAGGACGGCGGTCTTGGTGAAAGTGGCCATGAAGAAGCGCTCCGGTAGATGAACGAAATTGCGCCGTATTCTGTCAGAAAATTCGCAAGATCGTTCATCCGCGCCATCACACCTTGTCGGACTCTTCCTCAAGCCGGTCCATCTCGAACAACCGCGCCAGTTCTGCACGGGCTTCCTGGGCGGTCTGCATGACCTTGGCCGCGTCGTCGTACACCGCGTGCTGGGCGGCGAGGACTTGCAGGTCGTGGTTCTTGAAGCGGGTGATGCGCGCATCGGCCTGGGCTTGGCTCAGGCCGAGACCCACCAGGGTGCGACGGCTCATCTCCAGGCTGGAATAGAAGGTTTCGCGCACCGGTGACGCGTCGAGGTCCACCAGGCGGTGCACGTGCTGGCGGTTACGGGCGCGGGCGATGATCTGCATATGCGGATAGAGGCTGCGCACCAGTTCGGCGGTTTTGATGTTGATCTCCGGGTCATCCATGGCGATGACGAAGAACTCCGCCCGGTCGACCTTGGCCGCATGCAGGATTTCCGGACGTTGCGGGTCGCCGTAGAACACCGGCATGCCGCCGAAGCTGCGGGTCAGCTCGATGGTTTCCACCGAGGTGTCCAGGGCGATAAACGAAATGTTTTGCGCGCGCAGGATTCGCGCGACGATCTGACCCATACGGCCCATGCCGGCGATGACCACGCGCGGTGCATCGCTTTGGATGGTGCGATATTCCTCGGGGACTTCCACGGGTTTGACCCTGGGCTTGAACAGTTTCGGGCAGATCAGCAACAGCAGTGGCGTCACGGCCATCGACAGGGTGATGGTCAGCACCAGGATGTCGTACAGGTGCGGTTCGAACAGGCCCTGGTCGCGGCCGATCTTGAACACCACGAAGGCGAATTCACCGCCTGCCGCCAGCACCACGCCCAGGCGCAAGGCGCTTTCGCGGTTGAGATCGCCCACCAGTCGGCCGACGGCATACAGCAGCGGCAGTTTCAAGCCGATCAACAGCAGGGTCAGGCCGATCACCACCAGCGGCGAGCTGAGCAGCAGGCTGAGGTTGGCGCCCATGCCCACGCTGATAAAAAACAGGCCGAGCAGCAGGCCCTTGAACGGTTCGATCTGGGATTCCAGCTCGTGGCGGTATTCCGAATCGGCCAGCAGCAGGCCGGCGAGGAAGGCGCCCAGGGCCATGGACACGCCCACCAGCTCCATCAGCCAAGCGGTGCCGATCACCACCAGCAACGCGGTGGCCGTGGACACTTCGCGCAGGCCGGTCTTGGCGACGACGCGAAACACCGGGCGCAACATATAGCGCCCGCCGATGATCACCACGGCGATGCTGCCGAGGATCTGCAACACGTGCTGCAGGCCCTGGGCCTGCGAGCTCGGGTGATCACCCCCGGCCAGTAACGGCACCATGGCAATCAGCGGGATCGCCGCAATGTCCTGGAACAGCAAAATCGCAAAGGCCAGGCGCCCGTGGGGCTGGTTCAATTCCTTGCGCTCGGCCAGGCTTTGCAGGCCAAAGGCGGTGGACGACAGCGCCAGGCCCAGGCCGAGCACGATCGCGCTGTTCCACGACTGACCAAACAGCCACAGCGCCACTCCGCCCATCACCAGGCCGGTGAGCAGCACCTGGGCCAGGCCGACGCCGAACACCGCCTTGCGCATCACCCATAAACGTTTTGGCGACAATTCCAGGCCGATGATGAACAGCAGCAACACCACACCCAGCTCAGAGAACTGCGCGACGCTTTGCGGGTTACCGATCAACCCCAGCACCGACGGGCCGATGATGACACCGGCGAACAGATAGCCCAGCACCGCGCCCAATTGCAGGCGCTTGGCCAGGGGCACGGTCAGCACGGCGGCGAGCAGGAACACCACGGCTGCTTGTAACAGGTTGCCTTCATGGGGCATTGCGAACTCCAAAATCTTTAAAACCAGTCAACAGGCGGCTATTAGAGCGCTTTTTACCTGTCGATAATTGTGTTTTTGCAGTGCGTGATCGTGCAGGGCGCGGGATTTTCTGCTGGGCGACCGCGTTCTCGTGGGCGTGTCTTTCACTGGCTGAGTGTTTTGCCACGCGCACTTGCGGGCGTGCGGTACAACCCTACGGCCAGTCCCGTGATGATGAGCGCAATCGAGAGCAGGTTGGACATGGAAATACGCTCGCCGATGATCAACATCGAACTGGTCATGCCGAACACGGGAATCAGCAAGGACAGCGGCGCTACGGTGGATACGGGGTATGCCTTGAGCAGTGAGTTCCAGCCCCAGTAGGCAAAGTGCGTGGCCAGGTAGACCTGGAACAGGATGGAGCCCGCCGCCGTCAGGTCGAGGTTGGTGCTGACGTTGTCGAACGCTGCGCCGCCGCGCATCCACCAGGCCATGAGCCACAGTGGGATCGGTGGAAACAAACTGGCCCACACCATGAACGAGAAGATCTCTTTCACGCCCGATTGCTTGATGATGACGTTGCCGACACTCCAGGCCAGCGCGCTGAAGACGATCAACAGGATGCCCAGCAGCGCGTGCTCGCCGTGTTGGGTCGCGATAATCCCCGCCAGGCCGATCACGGCGAGTACGGCGCCGAGCACTTGGGCCTCGCGGATTTTTTCGTTGAAGAGTACATAGCCCCAGCCCATGGTGAAAAACACGCTGAGTTGGATGATCAGCGAGGCGATTCCCGGGCTGACACCGACCTGAATGCCATAGTTGATCACGCCCCACATCCCCAGCCCGAAGATGAGCCCATAAGCCGCCACATAGTGGAAGCGCACGGCGGGGCGCTTGATGAAAAACACCAGCGGCAGGGCGGCGAGGGCAAAGCGTATGCCAGTGAGGACAAAGGGGTCGATCGCGCGCAGGCCTAATTTTGTGAGGGGGAAGTTCACGCCCCAGACCAACGTAACCAGTACGGCAAGCGCCAGGTGTTTTTTCAGCATGGGTTTTCCTTTGGGCAGAGAGCAGCTTCAAAGGTGTCGATGTTAGGGGGTAGGGCGGTGGCCCACTTGCTATGTCAGGTCAATATTTGACAAGATCGGGCCATGATGCCGACTTTTGATTCCGACAGCCCCGACGCGCTGGTAACGCTGCGCGAATACCCTTGCGGCACTGTGTTTGCGCGGCACACGCACCCGAGAGGTCAGTTCGCCTACGCCTCCACCGGTGCGCTGAAAATGTTTACCGACCTGGGCAATTGGGTGGTGCCGCCGCAGCGGGCGATCTGGGTTCCCGGCGGTGTGCCCCATGAAATGCAGATGCGCGGCGATGTGGTGATGCTCAATACCTACCTGGACGCTGGCGCCGCCGCACGGGCCGGGTTGCAGGCGCGCTGCCAGGTGTTTGAAGTGTCGCCTCTGCTCAGGCATTTGTTGCAGGCGGCGCTGGCCATCGAGCCATCGACGTTGCCCAGCGCCAGGCAGGCCTGCGTGCTGACGCTGCTGGTCGATGAGATCGGGGCTATGCCCGAGCTGCCCCTCAGCGCGCCGTTGCCCCACGAGCCACGGTTGGCACACGCCTGCCAACGTTTTCTGGAGGCGCCTACGCAAAGCGTCTCCATTGACGAAATGGCCGCTTGGTCGAGCATGAGTCGACGCACCTTTACCCGGCATTTCCTTGAGAGCACGGGCATGACGTTCGTCTCCTGGCGCCAGCAAGTCTGCCTGCTGGAAGCCACCGCCCGGCTCAGCCACGGCGTGTCCATCACCGACGTGGCGTTTGAGTTGGGCTTCAGCAGTGCCAGCGCGTTCACTGCGCTGTTTCGGCGCAACCTGGGCGATGCCCCGGCGCGTTATCTGGCTAAATCAAAGGCGGCGGCGTTGTTCTGAGGCTGTTGTGCCGTCCACGCCCGTCAGGATTCATCTTCCTGTGGCACCACCCTTTGTTACTATCGCCGTCTCTCGTCACCAGGAGTCACCGGCCCATGCAGCACCAGTGGGATGAAATGCACCGTACCCGCAAGCCCACGTTCGTGCTGTGCGGCGAGCCTCAGGGGGACGTGCTCAATCTCTATGTGCACGGTTACTCGGCGTTCTTTGACCGGCAGCAACTGGGCAACTTCACGGCGCAACTGGCACGTATCGAAGGTTCGACCAACCTGATGCTGTTCTGGCCTGCCGGGCATTTTCTGGAAAACCTGTTTGCACCGTTCAAGGACGTGATCACCGCGATGCTCGGCGGTGGTGGCCTGGGCGCTGCGACGGTGGGGGTGGGCAAGGCGATTGCGTATTTTCTCGACCATTACAAAAGTGTCGAGGCCCGGGTGGATGAAGTGGCCCGCAGCCTGTTGCCGGAATTGGCCGAGTTCCTCCACGGCGAGTCGCTGCAGGTGCGGCGCATCAACTTGATCGGCCATTCCCTCGGCGCGCGCATCCTGGTCAAGAGCGTGTTGGCCAACCCCGACACCGCCCGCGAACTGCCGTTGAACAATTTGCTGTTGATGGGTGGGGCGATCTGTACGTCGAGCCCTTGGGATGAAGTGTGCGCACCGCTCTCGGGGCGGGTGATCAACTGTCATTCCAGCAAGGACTGGGCCCTGGCGATGAAACCGGATACCGAGCGTTGCATCGGCCGCTATGCCATCCCGATCACGCCCGCGCTCAAGGCCAAGGTGACCAACGTTCACCTGGCCAGCTTCGATCACGCGGCCTATTGGCCACAGTTGCAGACGGTGGTGCAGTACACCGACCTGCTGCAGGAGCGACGCGGCATGATCCGCGCCGACCAGCGCAGTCCCGAAGTGCGTTTTGCCGAAGAAGATGGCGAGCTGTTCCCGGCGTTGGTGCAGGCGCGCCCGGACGAGCTGAAATTCCTCGCCGAATTGATCGCGCAAAAGCGCAGCGCCTCGATTGATGCGGCGGTGCGTGAGCCACTGAAGTTGGCCATCGAGTTACAGCGCATGGGTGGTGACAGCTTCATGAACCTCGCCCGGGGGCACGGCGTGGGGTATCGCCAGATCGCCGAGGATGTGGCGCAGCGGCTGGGGATCAAGTTCGATGAGCCGATGGAGACCGTCGCGCTGGCGGACATCGAAGCGCAGGTCGCGGAAACACTGATCGAGCAATACAAGGACAAACTCAGCCACGCCGACCGCCAGGCGTTCGATGCCGAGCTTCAGGCGGCGGCGCAAAAGGAGCAGGGCTTGTTCCATCGCATCGATGTCGGCCGTTCGGCCGCCACGGCGTTGAGCGGTACGGCGTTGGCGGGGCTGACCGGGTTCATCCTGCGGCGCGGCGCGGCCACGGCGATTCCGCTGGTGGGCCAGGCGCTGGCGGCGGCGATGTTGCTGGTAAGCGGGGTGCGCGCGTTTTCCGGCCCGGCGTATTCGATCACAACCTTGGCGGTGCTGGTGATTGGGGTAATCCGCCAGCGCATGGAGCGCGAAGCGTTGAACCAGGAGATGGACCTGGTGGTGCAAGTGGTCGAAACGTTTGACCTGCCGCGGGACACGGTGATGCGCACGGTTACGTCCGACTGATAAGCTGCGGGCTTGCCTAACGTGTTTGCCTGGAATACTGCGTGAAATTCAGCCTGCCGAAAATCGCTACCGCTCCGTTCTGCCCGCCGGAAGTGGCCGGCTCTGTCATCGTCGATCCCAAGGCGTCGTTTTTCAAACGGATGCTAATGTTTGCCGGCCCCGGCTTGCTGATTTCCATCGGCTACATGGACCCGGGCAACTGGGCCACGGCCATCGAGGCCGGTTCGCGCTACGGTTACAATCTGCTGTTTGTGGTGCTGCTGGCCAGCCTGGCGGGCATGGTGGTGCAGTGCCTGTGCTCGCGCCTGGGCATCGCCACCGGCAAGGACCTGGCACAACTGTGCCGCGAACGCTACAGCCAGCGCTCGGCCCGCACCCAGTGGGTGTTGGCGGAAATTTCCATCATCGCCACCGACCTCGCCGAAGTGCTTGGCTGCGCTCTGGCGTTTCACTTGCTGCTGGGTGTTTCGTTGACCACCGGTATTGTCATCACCGCGTTTGACACGCTCTTGGTCCTGGCCCTGCAAAATCGTGGTTTCCGCCGCCTGGAAGCGATCATGCTGGCGCTGGTCGCGACCATCGGCGTGTGCTTCTTCATCGAACTGATGCTGATCAAACCTTACTGGCCGGACGTGTTCAGCGGCTTCGCGCCGTCGCTGTCGGCCATCAGTGATGCCGCGCCGTTGTACCTGGCGATTGGTATCCTCGGCGCCACGGTAATGCCGCATAACCTCTACCTGCACAGCTCGATCGTGCAAACCCGGCTGATCGGCAAAGACCTCGCCAGCAAGCAGGACGCGGTCAAGCTGGCGCGTATCGACACCATCGGCTCCCTGGCCCTGGCGTTGCTGGTCAACGCCGCGATCCTGGTACTGGCCGCCGCCGCGTTCCATAAAACCGGGCATACCGATGTGGTCGAGATCCAGGACGCCTATCATTTGCTCGATCCCCTGGTCGGCGGCGCCTTCGCCAGCATCCTGTTCGGCGTCGCCTTGCTGGCCTCCGGGCAGAGTTCCACCTTCACCGGCACCATCGCCGGGCAAGTGATCATGGAGGGCTACCTCAACCTGCGTATTCCCTGCTGGCAGCGCCGCCTGATCACCCGTGGGCTGGCGCTGATCCCGGCGTTTGTGGGGGTGTGGCTGATGGGCGACGATGCCATTGGCAAGCTGCTGATTCTCAGCCAGGTGGTGCTCAGCCTGCAGTTGCCGTTTGCGCTGTATCCGCTGATCCGCATGACCGGCGACGCGCAACTGATGGGCCCGTTCGTCAATCGCCTGCCGACGCGGTTGCTGGCGTGGTTTCTGTTTGCGCTGATCAGTGGGGCGAACGCGTGGTTGATCGGGAAGTGGTTGTTTTGATCCAAGGCTCGCGGCGCTGGGGCGATCTACACCAGGATCACCAGCGATGTGTATTGGGCAATCTGCGGATCGGCCGTCAATAGCTTCATTGGTTCGCTCATGGCGGTTGCAACGATGAGCCGATCGAAAGGGTCTTTGTGATGAGGCTCAAGATCCTTTACGGCAATGGCGTGTTCTGACGTGATGGGGAGTTCGACGAAACCGCTTTGCAGGCAGTACTCACGGATGTCATCCAGATCGACAGTGAGTTTCCCCAAGCCTACCTTGATCGCCAGTTCCCAGAATGTGGCGGCACTGATGTAGATCTCTGCCGCATGTTCAATCAGCTTTCGGGCTTTGCTGGATAGCTTGGGGTCATCATTCAACGCCCACAGCAGGATGTGGGTATCCAGCAGCACTCTCATGAATGAGTGCCCTGGAACGCATCGAGGAGGTCGTCAGACAAAGGCGCGTCAAAGTCATCCGGGATCACCAGCTTGCCTTTCATGGCACCAATCCGCCGGCCTTTGGATTTTCCGACAGGGACAAGCTGTGCCATCGCCCGTCCATGCTTGGAGATGGTGATGATGTTGCCAGCCGCGGCCTCATCAACCAGTTTTGACAACGTGTTTTTTGCTTCACCCAGCGGGACGGTCATCATGTGGTTCTCCGCATATTTTGGCCAAATATAGCCAAAACTGCTGGCGCTATCAAAGACGGCCTGACCGCTGGTTGACGCCAACCGTTTTGAGTGCGACGGGTAGCGGTACATGACATCCATGGCATTTCTCCGAACAAGGAATTCGCCAAAGTCTGTCGCAGCGTGGGGGGCTTAGGAATAGTGGCCCGAAAAAACGGAACGGACCTACATTTAGCCGCGAGGCGTTTTCCTTATGAGCGTGGTTGTGGTGGATCTCGCTCGCTCATCGGTCCCAGTACGGCACCGCCCCAAAACACTCCACAAAATAATCAATCACCGTGCGCACCTTCAACGACAACCGCCGGCTCCCGGGCCACAACGCTGCAATCTGCTGCGGCTCCAGGGTGGTTGCCACGTCGTATTCCGTCAGCACCGCCTGCAAGGTGCCGGCGCGCAGGCTTTCACCGATCAGCCACGAGGGAAACACCACCAGCCCCAGGCCCTGTTCGGCGGCGTGGGTCAGGGTGTCGGCGTGGTTGCCGGTGATGGGGCCTTTGACGCTGTAGGGCGTCCAGTCGCCCTGGTCGCGGCGAAAGAACCAGCGCTGCTGGCCGGTGATGCCTTTGTAGGCCAGGCACTGGTGGTTGACCAGTTCGTCGGGGTGGCTGGGGCTGCCATGTTCTGCCAGGTACGCCGGGCTGGCGGCGATGCGAAAGCGCTGGGGAGCGAAGATGCGTGCCTGCATGCCCGAGTCGTTGAGTACGCCGATGCGAAACAGCAGATCGGTGCCGTCCTGCAGTGGGTCGACGTAGGTGTCGGTCTGCTGGATATCCAACTGCAGCTTCGGATAGCGCCGGCACAATTCCCCCAGCCACGGTGCAAGGTGGCGTTGACCGAACACCATCGGTGCGTTGATCCGCACCAGGCCGCTGGGTTCGCTTTCCTGTTCCTGCAGGGCCTGGCCGGCGGCTTCCAGTTGTTCCAGCATCAAGCGTGCATGCCGCCCGAGCAGGCGCCCGGCTTCGGTGGGGCTGACCGCGCGGGTGTGGCGATAGAGCAACTGTTGCCCGAGCGCCTGTTCCATCAGTTGGATCTGCCGGGAAATGGAAGAGGGCGCCAGGCCCTCACGGCGCGCGACTTCGGAAAAACTGCCATGGTCCAGCACCGCGACGAACAGGCGGAGTGCCTTGAAACTCAATTCATTCAAGCCCTGCATCATGCCTCCAGGCTGTGCGTATTACGCAAAGGTGTTGTAGGCATGCTCCCATTTATCGCACAGCGCGGCCACTGGATAATGCGCGCCAGGTTTCCTTTTTTGACACGCAGGTGATGTATGCAAGCCAGTTCTATCGAGGGTGCGGCGCAGGCCCGGCCGAAAAAAAACCTTCTGCGGTTGCTGTTGTTGCCCCTGGTGATCTTCGCCGGCATGGGCTTGTCGGTGGAGGCCGGTTTGCTCGGCCCGCTGGGCGTGCAGGTGGGCCATTTGTGGGCGACCTTGAGCATTTTTGGCGTCGGCTCGGCGATTTTGTATCTGCTGTTGTTGTTCAGCGGCCCGCAAAAGGGCCCGGCGTTGACCGATCTGCCGCGCTGGCAGTTGATCGGCGGGTTCCTGGGGCCGATGTACGTGGTGGTGCTGACCCTGGCCACGCCGCATATCGGCATCGCGATGACGATGATCGCGATTCTCTCGGGGCAGGTTGGCAAGAGCGTGCTGATCGACCATTTCGGCTGGTTCGGCACCGCGCGCAAGCGGGTCAACGGCGAGCGCTGGATTGCGTTGGCGTTGATTGTGGCGGCGCTTGTTTTGATTGCACGAGGCTAAGGCGATGAATCTGACTTTGTTGTTGGTACTGGTGATCGCCGCGGGCGCGGTGTTGAGTGTGCAGGCGGCGATCAATGGCCGTTTAGGCCAGACGGTGGGCGTGTTGCGCAGCAGCTTGCTGACCTTTGCGGTGGGCGCGCTGACGACCGCGCTGTTGATTTTCTTCTTCGAACCGGCCCAGGCCGTGAGCCTGCTGGACGTGCCGAAGTGGCAACTGACCGGCGCCCTGTTCGGGGTGGTGTACATGATGGTGATGGTCGGCGCGGTGCCGGTGGTCGGTGCGGCAGTCGCCACCGTGGCGGTGATCGTCGGGCAATTGGGCATGGGCATGCTGATCGATAACTTCGGCTGGCTGGGCAACCCGGCCATCGAGCTGTCGGCCAGCCGGATCGTGGCGATGGCCTGCCTGGCACTGGCGCTGGTGTTCATGTACCGCAGCAATACCCGCACCGACTGATGGTTGGAACCCCTGCGTCGGCCCGCAGTCACTGCTAAAGGTGTCGGCGTTCGCCACACCGGGACGACCATGAAGAAGGAGTCTGACCATGCCAGATACAACCTGTGCCTGCCCACACTGCAAATGTGTGCTGGGAGTGGATGCGGTGATGAAAGACGGTAAGGGCTATTGCTGCCAGGGCTGCGCCGAACACCATGCGCATGGTGAGCCGTGTGCGGCGGCGACAGGCTGCGAATGCGCCAAGTCGGCTGAAGGCTGAACGCGGTAAAAATTCACTCGGTTTGTCGGGCGGTGGTCATTACCATGACCGCTCACCTTTGCCGGATGTGTACCCATGGTCCTGGCCGCGCCCCCCGACCTCAGTGATCACGCCGTTCCCGTGCAGCCGCTGGCGCGTACCTACCCGCGTGGTTTGTATGTGGAACCCCATCGCCATGATTGGGGCCAGTTGCTCTACGCCATGAGCGGCGTGATGTGGGTCGAGACGCCACGCGAAGCGCTGGTGGTGCCGCCCCAACGTGCCGTCTGGCTGCCGCCGGGTGTGGAACATGGGATACGTGTGGTTTCGGATTTGCAGATGCGCAATATCTACCTGCGCCCGGCATTGGCGGCGACGCTGGACAGCCAGGTGCAGGTGATTGAAGTCGGCGGGCTGCTGCGCGAGTTGATCGTCACGCTGGTGGAGCAGGGCGACAGTGGTGATGCCGTCTATTACGACGCAGTGGTCGGCCTGGCCTTGCTGGAACTGCAGCGCGCACGCCGCGCCTCAATCCGCATCGCCATGCCGCTGGAGGCCGACCGCCGCCTGATCAGCGCCTGCCAGGCGGTGATGGCTGCGCCGTCCCTGGCGATTCCCTTCGAACATCATGCCGAGGCCGCCGGTGCCAGCGTGCGTACTTTGGCGCGGTTGTTCCAGAACCACCTGGGGATGGGCTTCGCGCAATGGCGCCGCCAGGTGCAACTGGCCACGGCGGTGGCCGAGTTGATCCAAGGCCAGTCAGTCAGCGCTATTGCGCGATCTCTGGGTTACTCGCCCAGCAGTTTCAGCGACATGTTCCGTCGGGAACTCGGCGTGGCACCGTCGCAGTACGGCGGTTGAGGGTTTGGCCGAAATCCTGAAGCACTTGGCCGACGAGGTGGGCGGCGGCTTCCTAGACTAAGCGCCATCCAACCACCAGGCGCTGCTCCCCATGAATTACCTGATCTCCCTTGCCATTGGCCTCTTCGTCGGCGTGATCTACGGTGCGCTGGACTTCCGCTCGCCCGCGCCGCCGGCCATCGCGCTGGTCGGCCTGATGGGCATGTTGCTCGGCGAAAAACTGTGGCCCATGGGGCGCCAGTTGGTCAGTGGTTGGTTGTCCTGAGTTTCCTTTCCCTTTTGATGGATGCCGCTCATGAAAGCGCTGCAATTTACCGCCACCGGCGACCTCTCCACCCTGAGTTTCGTCGACGTTGCCACCCCGGTACCTGCCGCCGGTGAAGTGCTGGTACAGATCAAGGCCGCCGGTCTTAACCCCAGCGACGCGAAGAATGTGCTCGGGCGCTTTCCCTACACCACGCTGCCGCGCATTCCCGGTCGCGACTTTGCCGGCGTGGTGGTCGAAGGCCCGCAGGAGTGGCTGGGACAGGCGGTCTGGGGCACTGGGCGTGACCTTGGTTTCTTCGCCGACGGTTCTCACGCCCGGTACCTCAGCGTGTCCGCCAAGGGCGTGGCCCACAAACCCACGCACTTGAGTTTTGCCCAGGCCGCCAGCCTCGGCGTGCCGTACACCACCGCCTGGGACGCCCTGGAGCGCAGCGGTGTCGGCGAGGGTACGCGGGTGCTGGTCATCGGTGCGAACGGTGCTGTCGGCAGTGCGGCGTTGGCCTTGGCGAAAATTCGCGGGGCACAGGTCCTCGCGGCGGTGCGGCGCCCTGAGCAGGTCGGGGTGTTGCTGGCGCAGGGTTTCGAGGCGATTGCCCTGAGCCAGCCGGAGGACTTGGGCGCGCAGGTCAATGCCCTCTTCAAGGGCGGCGCGGATGTGATCTTCGACACCACCGGTTTCTGGTTACCCGCTGCCGTGGCCGGGCTGGCACCGTTCGGGCGCATCGCAATCATCGCAGCGCCAGTCGACGGCCATGTGCAACTGCCGGCCCTGGCCCTGTACCGCAAGGGCGGTTCGGTGGTGGGGATCAATTCGTTGCTCTACACCTGCGAACAGTGTGCGGTGATGCTGGAGCAGTTCGGGCGCTTCTTTGATGAAGGGCTGCTGCCGCTGCCGACCGGCCTGCGCGAAGTAGCGTTGGCTGATGGGGTGAAATGCTACGAAGAAGTGAATGCGGGCAGTGCCGATAAGATCGTCTTCCTGCCCTGACGCGGTTAAAAATGTGGGAGCAAAGCCGCTCCCACATCGGGGTTTTTATTAGGCTTCGGGCACGCCTTTTTCCCACGCCGACCAGTTCTTCAGGATCGCCTGGACCAACGGGTTACCCGTGCGGTACAGGTTCTCCAGTGCCGGGACGAACCCGCCCTGGTCGGCATATTTCAGCAGGTTATCGACCTCGCTGTAGCCCGGATAAGGCCGGTCGAAATCCGACCCGGCGCGTACCACCGCCAGGCGCTGGATGTCCACCAGCCCCTCGCGACTGGCGCGCAGCAGGGCTTCATAAGTGGAGTTGTCTTCCTGCTGGGTGGTGCAGTATTCGCCTTTGTTGTCCGTGAGCAAGCGCGTCCAGACTTCGGCGCGCTCGCTCAGGCGCGTGCCGGAGAACCAGGTGTTGCCCGCCAGTGTGTCGCATCGGGTGACTTGCGGCGGCTGATTGGCCGGTGCGGCAGGGTAATGCTTACGCCAGGCGGCGGATTCCTGGCTTTCCGTCAGCTCCACCTTCTGCGACAGGGCAAACGCCTTGGCCTGCAGTTTCGGGTTCAGTTCGAACACTTCGGTCTTGTAGTCCAGCGGCGGTTTTTCGTTGGGACCCTTGGTGTTGATACCGATGTAGCCGGTCGGCCAATCCTTGGGCGCATCCCGTGAATCCAGCTCCCATTGGGTGCCGAACTCCACCAGGTAATGAGCCCAGGCCGCCGTGCCGATGGTGCCGTGTTTGGGGCTGATGCCGGCGATCCCGGCGATCAGAAAGTAGCTCTGGCGCAGGTCGAACTTGGGCGATAACGCCAGGGCCAGGGTGGACGCGGCGGCGTTGGTCTGGCCCATGCCGGTCACCAGCAGGCACACCTCTTCGGTATTGCAACGAATCACCGGGTATTCGGCGGACAAGCCCGGCACGCGGACTTCCTGCTTGAGCGCCAGGCGATCGATCCAGGTTTGCGCCTCGGGGGCGAACATGGTGATCAGCATCACTTTCGGTTTGATCGGCGCAGGCGCTTGCGCCAGCACCACGAGGGGCAGCAGGGCCAGGCCGACGGCCAGCGAGAGACGGTTAAACGCTTTCATCTAAGACTCCTTGATCAGAATTGGTAGCCCACGCCGGCGTAATAACCCCAGCCGTTGGAGCGGGCGCGGAAGTTGCCGTCGCCGAAATTCAACTCGCTGCCATCTTCCCAGTTACCGCCGTTATGAAAGTAACGACCGACCAGGGTGAAGCGCAGGTGGGTGAACGAATACAGCAGCACATTGGTTGCTACCAGCGCGTTGGCGGTGCGTGCCGGGTTGTCCTTGTGCAGGTCCGAGCCGAAATCGTAGTTGGTGAAGCCGATGTAGGTCAGCGAGGCGCCGTTGTCGAACGTGTCGATGGGCACGATGTACTTCATCTGCGCACGGTAACCGTCCCACGAGTATTCATTGCTGGCGCCATAGTTTTCCCACTGGTAACGCCCATAGAAGTTCGCGGACAGGTTGACCCGCGAGTGCGTATCGATGTCGGTGCCGAGGCCGCTGTACAAGGTGTTGGCGCGGTTGGCGGTGTTGCTGCCGTGGTCGTAGATCCAGTCAAAGGCCACATACCATTCCTTGAACGGGCCGATCGCCAGGCTGCGCCCGGCCAGGTAGTCGATGGAGATCCGCGGTTCGTGCTCCATGAACAGCGGCGAGCCATGATCCCACGCACCTTTGTCATTACTGTTACCGATGCCGAGGATCTTCGGCACGTCGATGTAGCCATACAGTTCGAACGGGCCCTTGCGGCCGAAGTACTCGTATTCCAGGTAAACGTCATCGGCCGGCTTGGGGCCGAAGCTGATGTCTTTGCTGCCGATCAATGTCAGGTCCTGGTTGAACCAGTCCGACAGGTACGCGCCTTTTTTCGTCGGGCTGGCTTCAGGGCTCAGGGTTTCGCCCTGTGCTGAGTCATCGACGGGTTGTTCCTGCGCCAGAATGGACGGGCTGAGTACTCCCGTAACGGCGCTCAGTAGCAGGGAGACACCAAAGGAAGCGGAACGCCTTGAGGTGGAGTGCATTGAAAATCCCTATTCATTCGCGGTTTAGACCCGATTCTTCGGGTTGGGGTGAACTTGGCGGTCAAGTTCGTTCCGCAAACGTTTGCACAGGCTGTACCAACTTTACTCAATGGCTTGAATCGCTTTGAAAAAACTGGAATTAATCGACCTTTTGGTCAGCATTGACGCGGTGTCATTTTTCGCTGCGGTTGAACAGGTGCATGGCGCGTTTCGCGCCGATACTCGCTGGGCGTCTGGTGCATCTCGATGCGAAAGTGCCGGTTGAAATTGGACAGGTTGGCGTAGCCCACTTCAAAGCAGATAGCCGCCACTGACAGCTCGCTTTGCAGCAACAGCCGGCACGCGCGCTGTATGCGGAACTTGCGCATCAGGTCGATAAAGCCATGGCCGGTGTTGCGCTTGAAGAAGCGTGAGAAGCCCGGCTCGCTCATTTCCAGTTGCCGGGCGATCACCGACAGGCGCAAATCCCCGGTCAGTTCACGCATCAGGTAGTCGAACGCCTTGTTGATACGCTCGGCGCTGCGTGCGTCCAGGGTCGGCGCATAGCACGCGCTGGCCAGGGCCTGGACCTGCCGCGGCGGGGCGTTGTTGAGGGTGTCGAGCAGTTGCAGGAACAGGATCAGGCGTTGCAGGCCGTGGGCGCGGCCGATGTCTTCCATCAGTTGGGCCGCCTGCACAGCAGTCTCGCCGCTGAACGCCAGGCCGCGCCGGGCCTGTTCGAACAACGCCTGCAAATCGCCGAGTTCCGGCAGGGTCTTGCGCAGGGCGAGGAGGGCGGCGCCGTCGAATTGCAGCACCACATCGCGGCCGGTCAGGTACTCACCGGGGGCCAGGTCGCCGATCCAGTCGTGGGGCAGGTCCGGGCCGATCAGCACGACATGCCCGGCACTGAATGCGCCGATGTAGTCGCCCGCCACCAACTTGCCGCTGCCTTGGCGAATCAGGTGGATCTCGAATTCGGGGTGGTGATTCCAGCGCGCCAACGCGTAGGGATAGTCATGTTCTAACCAGCGAAAGCCGTGCTCCGGTTCGGGCAGGATCACTTCGAGTTCGGCGGGGCGGTGCTCGAACAGCTCGGCGCGACTGACGGGCATGGTGATGCCTCTTGTATTTGGGGAATTCCCTCAAAATACGCGGGTTGGCGACAGTGGCGCTACCCAAGGTTTTGCCCGGTACTGATACTTTTTTGCGCTCGGGCCTAGGGTCAAAAAAGTATCAGCCGAGCATTCGCCATGGGTTTGTGAGGGCCTGGCCAAGCTGCTGTAATCGGCCCTCACCCATAACAACAACCGGTTCCAGGCTCAGTCCACCATCGAGCGCGAGATGAACCGCGCCGGTTATCCCAAATAAATGCCCAAGGGACACGCACCCCATGAAACGACTGGAAGGTAAGAGCGCGCTGATCACCGGATCGGCGCGTGGCATCGGCCGCGCCTTTGCCCAGGCCTATATCGGTGAAGGCGCCACGGTTGCCATCGCCGATATCGACCTGCAACGGGCCCAGGCCACGGCGGCCGAACTGGGCCCGCAGGCCTATGCGGTGGCGATGGACGTCACCGACCAGGCCTCCATCGACGCCGCGATTGCCGCCGTGGTGGCCCATGCGGGCCGGCTGGATATCCTGATCAACAACGCCGCGCTGTTCGACCTGGCGCCGATTGTCGAGATCACCCGCGAGCGCTTCGAGCGGCTGTTCTCGATCAACGTCGCCGGCGCGCTGTTCACCCTGCAGGCCGCAGCCCGGCAGATGATCCGCCAGGGCCACGGCGGCAAGATCATCAACATGGCCAGCCAGGCCGGGCGGCGTGGCGAGCCGCTGGTCGCGGTGTACTGCGCGAGCAAGGCGGCGGTGATCAGCCTCACGCAATCGGCGGGGCTGAACCTGATCAAGCAGGGTATCAACGTCAACGCCATCTCCCCGGGCGTGGTCGACGGCGAGCATTGGGACGGGGTGGACGCGCTGTTCGCCAAGCATGAAGGCCTGGCGCCGGGCGAAAAAAAGAAGCGGGTAGGCGACGAGGTGCCGTTCGGGCGCATGGGCACGGCTGAAGACCTCACCGGTATGGCGATCTTCCTCGCGTCGAAGGACGCCGACTATGTCGTCGCCCAGACTTACAACGTCGATGGCGGTAACTGGATGAGTTAGGCCATACACCGGGGAGCGAGCAAGCCCCGGCCCACATTGGATCGTGGTTGTTCTTGAATACCGGGCTAGTCGGCAAAACTGCGATCGAAGAAATAAATCTTCCCCGGCTTCAAGTTCTCCATCGTCGCCTGGGGCCTGCCGCCTTCGCCTGGTTTCTTGCGCCCCGTTTCCCGCAAATACCCCACCTCGGTCAGCTTCAGCAAGCGCTGGCGAATACTGCTCTTCAACACCGGCCGCGCGAGCACCAGCGAGAAGATCGCCGTCGCTTGCGGTGCGCTGAATTCCTCGCCCAGGAACATCAGCGGCAAGCTGCTGTACAGCGACTTGGACAGTAACCGCTCCTGCACGGCGGCCACGATGGTGTTGTGATCGAACGGCAACTTGATGCGGCCGTCGGCTACCGCATCCAGCGAAAACCAGGCTTGATGCTCGCTCAGCGTCACCTCATCCGCGATGATCGCCAGGTAGAACGTGGACGACGACCAGCAACGCGGGTCGCGGAACGCGTCGCCCACCGTACCCACTTGCTCGCTCCACACCAGGTCGAGGCCGACTTTGTCACTCGCGCGCAGGCGCTCCACGGCATCCGTGAGGCTCAGGTCCTGCACGTCGCCATTCACCACCACACCCGGCAGTGCCCAATGCCCGGCGAAGGGTTCGGCGTCGCGCTTGTTCAGCAGCAGCTTCAGTTCTCCTGCCGCGCGGCAGTAGAACAGCACGCACAGGTCGACGGTGTGGAGGTAGGCGCTAAGTGGCATGTGCAGTCCTTCTAAACAGCGGTGGCGCACAGTCTAACGGATCGAACAAATATGTCATGTACTGACTAAAGCCTCGATAAATAAATCTTTCTTGCAATGAAAGTACATGACGTGTACTTTTGTTTTCAGGCCACAGGAGACCCGCCATGACCCTCTCGAAACATGCCATCGCTTCATTCGACGTCGACGCCCAGAAGAGCTTTACGCCGCTGTGCCCCAACGAATTGCCAGTGGCCGAAGGGGACCTCATCGGTGCCGAACTCAACTACATGGCCAGCCTCGCGGGCTACCGTGTCGGCAGCAAGGATGCGCACACTCCGCATGCGCCGTGGGTGGTCAAGCAACACAGCGAGATGCTGCAACCCACCGGCCTGGCCCACGCCGATGTCACCTGGGTCAGCCACTGCGTGCCGGGCACCGAGGGCTTCACTCTGCTCGACGAACTGCCCACCCCGTATGACTACGATTACTTCATCTGGAAAGGCGTCGAACCCGACCTGCACCCCTACGGCGCCTGCTATCACGACCTGCACGACAAGCTGTCCACGGGCGTGATCGAGTACCTCAAAGCCCAGGGCGTAAGCCGCGTGATCGTCGGCGGCCTGGCCCTCGACTACTGCGTCAAGACCACCGCGTTGCAACTGCTCAAGGCCGGCCTGGAAGTGGTCCTGCACCTGCCGGCGTGCCGGGGAATTACGCAGGAGGGCGGCGTACAGGCCGTCAATGAGTTGCTCAAGGCCGGTGCCGGCATCAGCCGCACCCGCGAAGAACTGGCCGCGATGGCCACGCGTTAAGGAGACACACCATGGAAAGTGCCTACGACTACGAAGCCCCGGTGATCCAGGGTCTGCTCGATACCGACTACTACACCTTCACCATGATGCAGGCCGTGTTGCACCAGTATCCGAATGTCGACGTCGAGTACAACTTCATCGTCCGGTCCAAGGAAAAACTGGGCCACTTGATCCCACAACTGCGCGAAGAACTGGAAAAACTCGCCGGCCTGCAGATGCGCGAAGGTGAGCTGCGCTTTCTGTTCAACCCACGTTTTCGCGAATACCTCACGCCGGATTACGAGCGCTTCCTCGGCCTGTTCCGCTTCAACCTGCGCTATATCCACGTCAGCGAAGTCGACGGCCAACTGAACATCCGCGTCGTCGGCCCGATGCTGCACTGCATCATGTTCGAACAGCCGGTATTGGCGCTGGTCAGCGAGTTGCGCAACCGTGACAAGTATCCCGACGTGACCCTGGAAGACGTCACTCGCAAGCTCTACCAGAAATTCGACTGGCTGAAGAAAAACCTCAGCCGCGAGGAACTGGCCGACCTGCGCGTCTCCGACTTTTCCACACGCCGGCGCCTGTCGTTCAAGGCCCAGCGCGAAGTGGTCGACATCATGCGCCGCGACTTCCCCGGCCAGTTCGTCGGCACCAGCAACGCGCACCTGGCCTACGAATTCGACCTGCCGCTGATCGGCACCATGGCCCACCAATGGTTGATGGTGCACCAGCAATTGGGCCGCCTGCGCGAAAGCCAGAACGCCGCCCTGGAACACTGGGTGCGTGAATACCGCGGCCGCCTGGGCATCGCGCTGACCGACTGCATCAGCACTGACTTCTTCCTGAAGGACTTCGATCTGTACTTCGCCAAGCTCTACGACGGCCTGCGCCAGGACTCCGGCGACCCCATCGTCTGGGCCGACAAAGTCCTGGCGCGCTACAAGCAACTGGGCATCGACCCGATGACCAAGGACCTGATGTTCTCTGACGGCCTGAACTTCGAGAAATGCCTGCCGATCCTGCGCCACGTGCGCGGCAAGGCCAAGTTCGGCTTCGGCATGGGCACCAGCCTGGCCTGCGATGTGGAAGGCGTCGAGCCGCTGAGCATCGTGATGAAACTGGTGCGGGTGCACGGTGAGCCGGTGGTGAAATTCTCGGATGACCCGATCAAGAATGTCTGCGAAGACCCCTCGTTTTTGCAGTACGCAGCACACGTGTTCAATGTCGGCAGCGTGGAGGTGTGACATGCAAACCCAGGACCGTATTGCCCTGGAACTGAATATCAACCGCGCGTTGGTCAAGGGGGGAGAGCCCCGGGAGATCCAGCGGCGTATCGATTTCATCAAAACCACCCTGCGCCATTCCGGTTGCAAGGCCCTGGTGCTGGGCATCAGCGGCGGCGTCGATTCGCTGACGGCCGGGCGCCTCTGCCAACTGGCGGTAGAGCAACTGCGCAGCGAAGACTACGCCGCGCGCTTTATCGCGATGCGCCTGCCCTACAAAAAACAAGCCGACGAAAGCGACGCCCAGGCTTCCCTGGACTTCATCAGCCCGGACCACATCGACACCCTCAACATCGCCGCCAGCGTCGACGGCCTGATGGTCAGCCTGACCGCCACCGAAGCCAGCGCCGCACAGGTCGACTTCATCAAAGGCAACGTCAAGGCGCGCACCCGCATGATTGCGCAATACGCCGTGGCCAACCTGCACAATGGCCTGGTGGTCGGCACCGATCATGGCGCCGAAGCATTGATGGGGTTTTTCACCAAGTTCGGTGACGGCGCCTGCGACCTGGCCCCGCTGTCGGGCCTGACCAAGACCCAGGTGCGCCTGCTGGCCACCGCCCTTGGCGCACCAACGAACCTGGTACACAAACACCCCACCGCCGACCTTGAAGAGCTGGCGCCGGGCAAATTGGATGAACATGCCTATGGCTGTTCTTATGCAGAGATCGACGCGTACCTGATGGGCGAGCGGGTGAGTGAGCGGGTGAGGGCGATTGTGGAAGGGGCGTACAACACGACAGCGCACAAGCGTGCGCTGCCCATCGTTCCTCTAGCTTGATGTTTTCGCGAATGCCTCGGTCGAACAGGTTGGGTTCTACTCGACACTTAGCGCCATCGAGAGGTGCGAGAGAAACGCGACGAGATTCGCGCCCACGCTAACGCCTGGGCGCGAGCCGTCAGTGCGTTCTACCGCTCAATCGACCGACTCCACCGCGCATTCCACTCCGGTCGCGCCTGGGCTTCAGCCTGCTCTGTCCACCTGCGTCATCGAGTAGCTGAACGCCGAGGGCGTCAGCCGTTCGATCGTCGCTTGCCTGGAGCAGGGTTGGTTTGCGACGTTGTACAGCTGTCATCACGGCAGCGGCGGCTGCCATCAGGATGGGGCAGCCATGCCAGATATGGGCGCCAGCGGCAAAAAAGCCGATAGCCAATGATGAGCAGCGGCCTGGTTAACCGCCAGGATAGCGGTGCGGCCCAGATACCAAGACCCGCTGCACGCCTCAATGGTCATGATCCGTATGCTTATTTGAAGGACGTTCTCACACGGCTGCCGACGCAGCGTGCGAGTGAAATCGATCAGTTGCTGCCGCATAAGTGGCAACCGGTCTGATCACGCAAGGCGTGATGCCCAAACGCACATCCGTTTTCGGCAGCAAGAATCGGAGTGCGGGCACATGTCGAACAGCTTTACGGTGAGACTCCAAACTTAGAGGCGTCCACCATTGAAATTATCCGATTATGTTCGACTATTTGTTCTGGCGGCGATCTGGGGCGCGAGTTTTCTCTTCATGCGCATCTCGGCTCCTGTTCTGGGCGCATTGCCGACTGCATTTTTCCGCGTGTTGTTGGGCACCATTGGCTTGGCCGTTATTCTTGCCATTTTAAAAATCAAAGTCGACTTCAACGGCAAGTTGCAGCAGATCATGGTGTTGGGTGTTATCAATTCGGGCATCCCATTTTTGATGTATAGCGTGGCGGCACTGCTGTTACCTGCCGGCTATTCAGCAATTTTCAATGCGACCACACCGATGATGGGCGTCTTGATCGGTTGGATGTGTTTCAACGATTCGTTGACACTGAAAAAAGGTGCCGGCGTGTTGATCGGGCTTATGGGCATTACGTTGCTGACCAGCACCGGCCCCGTCACGCTTTCAATGAGCGTGGTCATGGGCGCGCTGGCGTGTTTAGTCGCCACCAGTTGCTACGGTGCAGCAGGATTTCTGACTAAACGATGGGTCGCCGGCAAGGGTGGGCTGGACGCGAAACTCGTAGCTTTTGGCAGTCAGATTGGCGCGACGCTGTTTCTCGTGCCGTTCTTTGGCATCTCAACCGCAATAAACCCACCGGCGACCTGGGGTAACCCGCAGGTGTGGATAGCACTGGTTGCGCTGGGTTTCATCTGCACCGCGTGTGCGTACATTCTGTATTTCCGCTTGATCGCGGATATCGGGCCGGTGCGTTCGCTGACCGTGACCTTCCTTATCCCTCCCTTCGGCGTGCTGTGGGGTGTGATGTTCCTGGATGAACGTCTTTCGGCCGCACATTTGTACGGCGGTGGGCTTATTTGTTTAGCGGTGTGGTTCGTTCTCAGCAAGAGCAAGCCGAAGCAAGAACGCTCATCAGCCTCGGATTGATCCAACAACTTAACGGCCCTCAACGATTTATGACTTGGCCGGACCGATACACTTCTTAAGTTTCACTTATGCGCCGGGCTTTTTATTGTCCAAAATACGCTGCTTTTTCATCCGGTACATTTCATCATCCGAGTAGGTGAGTAGTGTGTCGGCGTCCTTTCCGTCCTTGGGATAATAGGCCGCGCCGATACTGCACGACGGCATCTTGAGTGTGCCGAATTCAGGCGGTAGTGGCTCGGCCATGACGGTGTGAATCTGTTCTAACTTCTTGGCAACGGCGTCTCGCGACTGGATATCTGTCAACAGCACCGTAAATTCATCGCCGCCCATTCGGGCCACGGTGTCCGTCTCACGCGTGCAGCTTTCTAAACGTCGGGCAATCATGCAGAGAATACGATCCCCTACTGCGTGGCCATGAATATCATTGATACTCTTGAAGTCATTGATATCCAGAAATAGCAAAGCCAACTGACTATTTTGACGGTGCGCCACGTGCAGGGCAGATTTCAGTCGGTCACTGAAAATCGACCGGTTGGTTAATTTTGTCAGCGGATCATGATGGGCGAGGAAACGTAATTCCTCCTCGGCTTGAGCTAAAGCCGTCACGTTGCGCGCGACTCCAATCCTTGCCCCAACTTCTTCCGACCAGAATGCAGCCCACAGGATGTATACGACTCCTCCATCCTTACGGATGTAACGGTTGCGGAAGTCGACGTGAGAATGACCATTCATGACGCGGGTAATCGAAGCCCGTGTGGCAGTCAGGTCTTCAGGATGCATATAGTTACTGATAGGGGTGCCGTTCAGCTCGTCAGGACGGTAACCCAGCAGTGCCTCACAGGCATCGCTCACAAAAACAATCTGGTCGTTTCTATCAACCACAAACACCGTATCCAGCATCAGATGGATCAGTTTGGGGTAGAGCGCTTGGAGGTCAACGGCCATAAGTCGTGGGGATCTGATTCATTGGGCTCGATCATATATCGATCGAGGGGGCGGGCGGCGAGTAATCGTGCAGGCATTATGTAGGCACGGGCAAGCGTATGCCAGGCGATGACGCCCCGCCGACCAACCTGCTGGCGCTCAGCGTCCATTGAAGCGGAACGTGCGGAAAGCAAGGCCTGGCACCGCTTCCAGGCCTGACCAAAACCCAGGTGAGCCTGCCGGCTCGCATATTTTGGCAAGTTATTTTCCACAAACTTTAGTCGGATATGCCCGTCGGGCAGTCTTTCAGCGCTCTACAACAAGGGTTTGCGCTACGGCAAACGTCATCTTAAAAATTTCCCACATAAAAAGCATGGAAACGCTTCACCGGATGAGCTATCGTTTTTTAACATCGTATTGCCACCATTCAAATAACAGGCTGATGCCATTTGCAGGAGTGCTCGTAGTGAATGAAGGCTCTTCTCAAATAGGCTTGCGTCAGTGGATTTGGCGGGCATTTATGCACAGTGCATTAATCCCGTTGGTCTTGGTGGAGACGATTCTGATTGCTTGTTACTTGCTGACCAATCAGGCGATCCGTGAATCCCAAATTGATTACTTGGAACACAGTGCAATTGAAAGCCTCGGCGCAACTGCCGACCAGCACGCTAGAATCATTCAGGATCAATTAACCCATATCGCCGATGTTACTCAGATATTTGCGGATATGACGGCTAACGCACTTCGTGCCGCTTCAACACCCTTGAGTGAAACATTAAGTACCTCGGTTGATGGGGCTCTGTTCAGTGGACAAGACCTGGGAGGAGCGGCGTCTTTCTATTCGGCGGTCACACCTGTCGCGCAACAAAACCTGAGTAAAGTGCAGAAGTTATCCAGTCTCGACCCATTGATGCGTGCGATAAACGATCATGAGTCGATGGTGGCCAGTATTTATTTCAATGCATGGGATAGTTACAACCGGATTTATCCGTGGATTCGTGCGGATGAACAATATCCGCATGATATGCAGATACCCAGTTATAACTTTTATTATCTGGCCGATGCCGAACATAACCCGCAGCGCGGGGTTCGCTGGACTGATGTGTACCTCGATCCGGCGGGTCATGGCTTGATGATGTCTGCGATCGCGCCGGTTTATGAGCGCAACTTTCTCGAAGGCGTGGTCGGGCTGGATATCACCGTGGGCGACCTGCTCAAAGAAATTTCCACGCTTAAGGTGCCGTGGGGCGGGTACTTGATGCTCGTCGGCGCGGATATGAAGATCATGGTGTTACCGCCCGAAGCCGAACATGATTTTGATAAAGGCGACTGGGGTCGTTCGCGATCGAATGCCGCGAATGAAGGTGCGGTCAACCCTACGGGTCAAGATTTAACCGACGCAGTGACCCCCCGGGAGTTGCTCGCCGCTGTCGCCCTGCATAGCCGTGGCAACGCCGAAGTCGTACTCAACGGGCGCACACACTTTGTCGCGTGGGCCGAAGTACAACCCGCGGGTTGGCGATTGCTGGCGGTCGCTGATGAAGAGGACGTCATGGCGGCCACGAACAGCCTGGCACTTCATTACCGCAACATCGGCTATTTGATGATTGCCGGCCTGGTGATGTTTTACCTCGCGTTCTTCAGTTACATGTGGATTCGTGCGCGTAAATTGAGCCATAGCCTGCGGCGGCCGATCCACGATATCAGAGAGATGCTGCAGCAAATTGGTAACGGCCAGTGGCTCCCGCAGCGCGCACGATCGACCATTTGTGAGCTGGATGAGATGGCAGGCAACGTGCTTTCAATGGGCGCTCAACTGTCATCCAGTGAAGCACGGCGCAACGCCGCTCAGAATCGCCTCAATCTGGTCGTTGAAAGCGTCACCGCCGGGCTCTGGGAATACCGCCTGGATACTGACTGCCTGTCGTTGAGCGAAGCGTTCTGCAAGCGTTTCGGCGTACCGGCGTCTCAACTGGAACGTGTCCGGTTTTACGATTACGTCGACGCCGAGGATGTGCAGGCCCTTGATCAGGCACTTAGCGCGTTGCGGTCAGGCACGGCGTCGGTGATCGACCTGGAGTTACGTTTATTGCGGCCCGATGGCTCGCCGATCTGGTTTTTGTGTCGTGGCCGCCTGATCGAGTCCGCCGACACGCGCATGCCTTTGTCCGCAGGTACGTTCGTCGATATCGATACGCTTAAACAGGTTGAAGAGGATCTGCGCCGACGCACCCTTGAAGCGCAAGGGGCGAGCAAGGCGAAGTCGCGTTTTATCTCCAGCATGAGCCACGAATTACGCACACCGCTGAATTCGATTCATGGATTTGCCCAGCTATTGCGCCTGAACGTGGCCGATGGGCAGGAGGAGGCCAAATCCCTTGATGAGATCCTGGGCGCCAGCCAGCACCTGGCCCACCTGGTCGACGATTTGCTCGATTGGTCGAGCCTGCAGGCGGAGGCGCCTCGCTTGCAGATGCGTGTCTTGGAGGTCAACGGACTGATGCGCGAATGTGCCGAAATGGTCCGTTCCCAGGCCAAGGCTGCGGGTCTTGATCTTGAGTTGCAGTCGACGATCCCGGCGCTGAGTGTTCTGGCCGATGCGAGGCGTCTGCGCCAGATCCTGCTGAATCTGCTGTCCAATGCCATCAAGTACAACCGCCCTCACGGTCGTTTGTTCATGGGGGCTGAACTCCATGGCAATGGACGCGTGAGGGTGTTTGTCGAAGATGGCGGCGCCGGCATTTCCCCGGCCTTGCAGGGCGCGCTGTTCGAGCCCTTCCAGCGTTTGGGCCAGGAAAACACCGCGATCCAAGGCACCGGTATCGGCCTTGCGTTGTGCCGAGAGCTCGCCACGTTGATGCACGGCAGCATGGGGCTCATCAGCGAAACCGGCGTCGGCAGTCGCTTTTGGGTCGATCTGCCCCAAGGCACTGCGGCACCCAAGGTGCGCAAGCGTTTGCTGTCGTTGTGCTTCGTGGGGCAGGACGGCGAGACGCTGCGCTGTCTTGAAGACACGTTGAAGGGCATGGTGCAGTTGAGCCACGGAACGCTTTCGGAATGTCTGGAGCATGTCCGGCGCGACACGGCGCCGGACGTTATGCTGATTGACTGCGACTTACTCGGAAATGACGTGATCGACGCGTTGTCTCGGTTACGACGTTTGCCCGGTGGAGACCAAATCCCCTTTATTCTGCTGAGTACATCGCCACGCATGCTCGCGACGCTGGGGTGCGAATTTCAAGCAGTGCTAAAACAACCGCTGGAGCCCAATGAACTACGCGAACTCATACGCGCGATGATGCAAGTGGAGAGACCGAATGTTTAGTGATATTCCCGCAGATGTCCGAATCGTGATTATCGATGATGTTGCTGCGAACCTGCGCTTGCTGGAGTCAAGCTTGAAAGCCTTCGGTTTGCACCAAGTTGTAAGTTTTACCGATTCGGCCAGCGGTCTGGTTTGGCTCAAGGAGCAACCCTGGGATTTGCTGCTATTGGATCTGGATATGCCCGCGCCCGATGGGTTCGAGATTCTGCGCCAACTCAGCGGGCGCGATCGCTCAAGGTCTCCCGTGATTATCTTGACGGCATTGAGCGAGCCGCAAAACCGCCGTCTTGGCCTTGAACTGGGGGCCAACGATTATCTGACCAAGCCGTTGGATTTGCCCGAGCTGCTATTGCGCATACGCAACGCCCTGCGCTTGTCCCATGCCACCCGCCAACTGCAAGACCTGAACGGTGAGCTGGAGCAAAGAGTGCTTGAGCGCACCGTTCAGCTGCAGGACAGTTATTGCGCAATGATCAGGGCATTGAGTCGCGCTGCCTGCTACCGCGATGATGAAACGGGCGCCCATGTATTACGTATTGGCGAAACCTCAGCCGTGATGGCCGAGGCAATCGGTATGCCGCAGCCGTGGTGTGACCTTATTCGATTGGCGGCGCCGATGCATGACTTGGGGAAAATCGGCATTCCTGATCGGATCTTGCATAAGGAAGGCCCATTAACTGCGCAGGAACGCCAGCAGATGATGGATCATCCGAGCATAGGGCATGCAATCCTGCAGGATGCTCACTCCACGGCGCTGACCGAGATGGCTGCGGACATTGCCTATGGTCACCATGAAAAATGGGACGGCAGCGGCTATCCGCAAGGGCTTGCCGGTAAGGACATTCCGCTTTCGGCACGGATTGTTGCGCTGTGTGATGTCTATGATGCGTTACGTATGGAGCGGCCCTATAAGCGTGCCTGGAGCCCTGAACGGGCACAGGCCTATATTCTTGAACAGTCGGGCGTGCATTTTGATCCGGAGCTGGTGACGGTGATGTGCCGTTGTTTTGGTCAGGTGGAAAAACTCATTGAGGATGATGCCAAACCGGCTGACGCGCATACGCAACGACAATCCAATGGGGACGCTGGCCAGCCCCCACATTAAGGCGTCGCCAGCACGGGCGCCCGGCTTGGGCTCATTGCGGCCAATGCCACCGACGTTGCCGCCGTGCGCGTCTCCACCCCCAACTTCACGTACACATGTTCCAGGTGCTTGTTCACCGTCCGCGGGCTCAACCCCAAGATATCGCCGATGTCCCGATTGGTCTTGCCGCACGCGACCCAGCGCAGCACCTCGACCTCACGCTCGGTCAACTGAAACCGCGCCGACAACAGCTTGTGCGCCGGTTCGTCCTCCAGGGTCAACACACTCGGCTGCGTCGCCGCCCGCGCTGACAGCAGGATGCGCGAGGTGCGCAAATGTGCCGCCACCCGCGCCAAGACTTCATCGGTCTGGATCGGTTTGGTCACATAGTCGCTGCCGCCCACCTCGAAGCCCTGCACCACATGCTTGCTGTCGGTCAGCCCGGTCATGAACACCACCGGGATGTCCGCGCTGGCCGGTAGCGCCTTGAGCCGGCGGCAGGTTTCGAAACCGTCCAGGCCCGGCATCATCGCGTCCAGCAGGATCAGGTCCGGGCGCCGGCGTTGCACGCGGTTCAGCGCGCTGAGCCCGTCGAGCGCCACCAGCACCATGTAGCCGGCATCGTCGAGGGCGTCGGAGAGCATGGCCAGGTTGTCCGGGGTATCGTCGACGATCAGTACCACGCCGGGTTCGGTGCTACGAGTGAGTACATTCATCTTCGGCCTCCTTGAGGGTTCGGTTGAGTTCATCCAGGCGGAAACCCTTGAGCAACCCGCGCACTTTGCTGATGAACGGTGCGGCGTCCGGGCGGTGTTCGAGGATCGTGTCGAGTTTTTCGTGCAGGCCCCGCACATAGCCGATCGCGCTGAGTTCGGCGAGCGCGGCGAGGTCATCGGCGCTCGGCAGCACGCTGAGCGGTGGTGGCGCGACGAAGGTTTTGGTACGCCGCAGCCATTGCAGGCCGAGGTGTTGTTGCAGGCGCCCGAGCAGTTCCGGGGTACGCACCGGCTTGGCCAGGTAGTCGTTGCAGGCGGCGGCGATGCTGCGTTCGCGGTCGTCGGTAAAGGCGTTGGCCGAGATCACGATGATCGGCGCGGTGGACAGCGCATTGCGCCGGATCAACCGGCTGGTTTCCAGGCCATCCAGGGTCGGCATCGACAGGTCCATCAGGATCAGGTCCGGCGCCAGCAGCGCGACCTGGCGAATCGCATCCTGGCCATTACTCGCCTGGATCACCTCAAAGCCCAACGGCGTGAGCATGCCGCTGAGCACCTTGCGGTGGTCCACATGGTCGTCCACCACCAGAATGCGTCGGCGTGCGCCCTGGTAGCCGATGATGTCGTGTTCCACATGCACCACCGCCTGCGGTGCGCGCACCTGGGACAGGAACAAGCGCACCTGGAAGCAGGTGCCCTTGTCCAGCTCGCTGGTGACGCGCAACTCGCCGCCCATCAGCGCGGTGAGCATGCGCGTGATGGTCAGCCCCAGGCCGACGCCCTTGTCCTGGCGCATCAGGTCACCGCGTTCGAACGGCTGGAAGATTCGCTCGATCTGCCCGGGGTCGATGCCGATGCCAGTGTCGATGATTTCAAAGTTGGCGGTCTCGCGCATGTAGCTGACCCGCAGGCACACCTCGCCGCTGTCGGTGAAGTTCACCGCATTGCCGAGCAGGTTGATCAGGATCTGGCGCACGCGTTTTTCATCACCGCGCACCACCGCGGGGATCTTGCCGACACAGTCCAGGCGAAAGCGCAGGCCCTTGTCCTGGGCCTGGGGCGTGAACATCTGCTCCAGGTCGTGGATCAGTTCGGGGAAGGGGATTTCGGTGAGTTCCAGGCGCAACTTGCCGGCCTCGATCTTGGCCACGTCGAGCAGGCCGTCGATCAGTGACAGCAGGTGCGAGCCGCTGCGCAGGATGGTCGCCAGCGCGTCCTGGTGCTGCTCGGGCATGGCGCTGTCGCGCTGCAGAATCTGGGTGAAACCGAGGATGCTGTTCAGCGGTGTGCGCAGTTCATGGGACAGCCCAGTGACGTAGCGGCTCTTGGCGGCGTTGGCGGCTTCGGAGGCTTCCTTGGCCTGTTGCAGGGCCTGGTCGGTGAGACTGTGGGCGTCGATTTCCTGCATCAACAGCAGGGTCTGGCGGTCGGATTCTTGCTGGGCCACGCGGCGGCTTTCACGCGTCAGCACCACCCACCAAGCGAGCACGGCGGCCAGCACCGACAGGGTAAGGAAGGCTTTGAAGAATGCTTGGTACAGGGTTTGCGAATGCGGCAAACCCTGGGCCGCTTGCACGTAGATCAAGGCCAGCGCGCCGGCGAGCAGCAGCACCAGGACCAGTAACAGCCCCAGGTAATGGGCCAGCCGCGTATGCAGGCGCGGCATCAGGCTGTTGGGGAGCAACCGGCGCAGTACGCCTTCGAACTGGCTGACCAGTCGCGCATGGGGTTTGCAGCGGTCGCCGCAGCGCGCATCCAACGAACAACACAACGAGCAAATGGGCGTGCTGTAGGCCGGGCAGAACGCCATGTCCGCCGTCTCGAACGGGTTGCTGCACAGCCCGCAGACCGCATGGGTGGCCGGTGCCACCGGGTGAATCAGTTGTGCGTCGCTGGTGCGCGCGATGTAGTACTTGCCCTGGGTCAGCCAGGCCAACAGCGGCGCCATCACCAGCGCTGTGCCGAGTGCGACAAAGGGCGGCGCGGCCTGGGCTAGGGCGCCAAACAGGCCGAAGTGGGCGAGGATCGACAGCAACGACGCAATCAGCATCGAGCCGACGCCCACCGGATTGATGTCGTAGAGGTGCGCGCGTTTGAACTCGATGTGTTTGGGCGACAGGCCCAGGGGCTTGTTGATCACCAGGTCGGCGACCAACGTGCCAATCCAGGCAATCGCAATATTGGCGTACAGCCCCAGCACCTGGTCGATCACATCGAACACGCCCAGTTCCATCAGCATCAACGCAATGGCCACGTTGAATACCAGCCACACCACGCGCCCGGGGTGGCTGTGGGTGACGCGGGCAAAGAAGTTCGACCAGGCCAGGGAACCGGCATAGGCGTTGGTCAGGTTGATTTTCATCTGTGAGATGAACACAAACAGCACCATGGCGCCGAGGGCCCATTCCGGCGAGCTGAACACATAACGGAAGGCGACCAGGTACATCTGGGTCGGCTCGGCGGCGCGCTCCATGGGGATTTCATGTTGCAGGGCAAGGAACGCCAGGAACGCGCCGCCAAACATCTTCAACGCGCCGGGGATAATCCAGCCCGGGCCGGAGCAGAGCAGGGCGGCCCACCAGCGCTTGCGGTTGGCGGCGGTCTTTTCCGGGAGAAAGCGCAGGTAGTCCACTTGCTCGCCGATCTGTGTCACCAGCGACAGCGCCACGGTACAGGCGGCGCAGAACGCCAGCAGGTTGAAGCCGCCGCCGTCGCCGCTGCGTCCGACAAAGCTGGTCCAGTCGCTGAAGGCGTCAGGGTTTTTCCACCACACGAAGGCGTAGGGCAGCACCAGCAACAGCAGCCACAGCGGTTGGGTCCACAGTTGCAGGCGACTGATCAGCGTGACGCCGTAGGCCACCAGCGGAATCACCAGCAGCGAGCAGATCACATAGGCAAAGGCCAGCGGGATATGGAAATACAACTCCAGCGCCAACGCCATGATCGCCGCTTCCAGGGCGAAGAACAGGAAGGTGAAGCTGGCGTAGATCAGCGAAGTGATGGTCGAGCCGATATAGCCAAAACCGGCGCCACGGGTCAGCAAGTCCATGTCCACGCCATAGCGGGCGGCGTAATAGCTGATGGGCAGACCGGTAAGGAAGATCACCAGGCTGATGGCCAGGATCGCCCAAAAGGTATTGGTGAAGCCGTAACTCAGCGCCAACACGCCGCCAATCGCCTCCAGCGCCAGGAACGACACCGCGCCCAGGGCCGTGTTGGCGATGCGCAGCTCCGACCATTTGCGAAAGGATTTTGGGGTGTAGCGCAGGGCGTAGTCCTCCATGGTCTCGTCGGCGACCCAGGAGTTGTAGTCGCGGCGGATCTTGACGATGCGCTGGGTGCCGGGTGGGGATTGCACGGTGGTGAGGCTCCGCAGGGTGGACGAAGGGAGTGAGCAAGTTCCATGCCCTCGACTGCGCTGAGATCCAAATGTGGGAGGGCGCTTGCTCCCGATGGCGGTGTGTCAGTCAACGGATGAGCAACTGACCCACCGCCATCGGGAGCAAGCGCCCTCCCACAGGGGATCGCAGTGGCGAGGGGAGCGCGATCCTGCCCTGCATTGGTGCGCAACGGCATACGTCAAATGACGTACTGCGTTACGTCAGGCTGCGTATACCCGCGCTGGCCTGCCGCCGCCATGCTGGAGCCCTCATTGCACAGGAGTCGCCCCATGGAACCACGATTGATCCGCTCCACACCGCTGTTGGCTCTGTCGCTGCTGGCGGCCAGCCTGTTCAGCCAGGGCGTGCTGGCCGATAACGAAGGCTTGGCCGTGACGCCCACCGAAGTCACCGTCGGCCAGTTGCACTCGGCCACCGGCACCATGGCGATTTCCGAGACCGGCTCGATCCAGGCCGAACGCCTGGCTATCGAGCAAATCAACGCTTCGGGCGGGATTCTGGGACGCCAGATCAAAGTGATCCAGGAGGACGGCGCCTCTGACTGGCCAACCTTCGCCGAAAAGGCCAAGAAGCTGCTGGTCAACGACAAAGTCGCCGCCGTGTTCGGGTGCTGGACCTCGGCCTCGCGTAAAGCCGTGCTGCCGATCTTCGAGAAAGAAAACGGCCTGCTCTACTACCCGACCTTCTACGAAGGCCTGGAACAGTCGAAAAACGTGATCTACACCGGGCAGGAAGCCACCCAGCAGATCCTCGCCAGCCTGGACTGGATCGCCAAGACCAAAGGCGCCAAGACCTTCTACCTGGTCGGCTCCGATTACATCTGGCCGCGCACGTCGATGAAGATCGCGCGCAAGCACATTGAAAACGTACTGCACGGCACCGTGGTCGGCGAAGACTACTACCCACTGGGCAACACCCAGTTCGGCTCGCTGATCAACAAGGTCAAGCTGAAAAAGCCTGACGTGGTGTTCGCCGCGGTGGTGGGCGGTTCTAACGTGGCGTTCTACAAACAACTCAACGCGGCGGGCGTGAACGCGTCCAAGCAAACCCTGCTGACCCTGTCGGTCACCGAAGACGAGTTGCTCGGCATCGGCGGCGAAAACATGGCCGGCTTCTATGCCTCGATGAAGTACTTCCAGAGCCTGGACAACCCGAACAACAAAGCCTTCGTCGAAGCCTTCAAGGCCAAGTACGGCAAGGACGCAGTGATCGGCGACGTGACCCAGGCGGCCTACCTCGGCCCGTGGCTGTGGAAAGCGGCGGTGGAGAAGGCTGGCAGTTTCGACGTGGATAAAGTCGTCGCCGCCTCCCCGGGCATCGAGCTGAAAACCGCGCCGGAAGGCTACGTGAAGATTCACGAGAACCACCACCTGTGGAGCAAGTCGCGCATCGGTGAAGTGCAGCCCAACGGCCAGTTCAAGGTGATCTACGAGTCGGATCTGATCGAACCGAATCCGTTTCCAAAGGGTTACCAATAACCCTCAGGCATAAAGAGATCTAAATGTGGGAGGGGCGGTGCGACGATTCGACTTGCCCCCGATGGCGGAGTGTCAGTCGACATTTCTATAACTGAACCACCGCTATCGGGGGCAAGCCCCCTCCCACATAGAGCAAAAGCACATCGCATTCCAACTATCACCTCCCGCTCTCAGGAGACCATCATCATGGAATGGCTATCGGAATTTGGAGCCATCGCGGCGATGCAGGGGTTCAACGGCTTGTCCGTGTTCTGCGTGCTGTTGCTGATGGCGTTGGGACTGGCAATCATCTTCGGCCAGATGGGCGTGATCAACATGGCCCACGGAGAATTCCTGACCATCGGCGCCTACACCACTTATGTGTGTTCCAGCCTCACCGCGCACTTTGCGCCGAGCTTTCAACCCTATTACTTCTTCTTCGCCATCGCCTTGTCGTTCCTCGTTGCCGGCGCCGTCGGCTGGTTGGTCGAGTGGGCGATGATCAGTCGCTTGTACAAGCGGCCGCTGGACACGTTGCTGGCGACCTGGGGCCTGTCTTTGGTCATGCAGCAAACCTTCCGTTCGGTGTTCGGCGCCCGCGAAGTCAGCGCCGAGCCACCGGCCTGGTTGATGGGCTCGGTGAACTTCACCGATGCGATTGAAATCCCGCGCAACGGCCTGTTCATGATGGCGCTGACCGTGCTGCTGACGGCGGCGATCTTTCTGATGCTGTACCGCTCGCGTTGGGGCCTGCAGGTGCGCGCCACGGTGCAGAACCGCCTGATGAGCCGCGCGGTCGGGATCAATACGCGCAAGGTCGACCGCATGACCTTCGCCCTCGGTTGCGGCGTCGCCGGGGTGGCCGGTGCGGCGTTCACCACCATCGGTTCCACCGGGCCGACGGCGGGCTCGCAGTACATCGTCGACACCTTTCTGGTCGTGGTGTTCGGCGGCGCGCAAAGCCTGTTCGGCACCATCGCCTCGGCGTTCGTGATCGCCCAGACGCAATCGCTGTCGGAGTTTTTCCTCAGTGGCTCGATGGCCAAGGTACTCACCTTGTCTTCGGTGATTCTGATCCTGATGCTGCGCCCGCAAGGGTTGTTCTCCATCAAAGTGCGCAAGTAGAGGCGAGCAGATGAAGGCTTTAGACAAGCTGCTGGGCGGCCAGCAAAACCTGATCGGCATCGTGCTGCTGGCGCTGCTGATTCTTGTGGTGTTCCCCCTGACGTTGGATGCGTTCCGGCTGAACATGGTCGGCAAGTACCTGACCTACGCGTTTGTCGCGGTGGGGCTGGTGTTGTGCTGGGGCTATGGCGGCATTCTCAGCCTGGGGCAGGGTGTGTTCTTTGGGGTGGGCGGCTACTGCATGGCGATGTTCCTCAAGCTGGAGGCGTCCGACCCGCAAAGCACCAAGATCCAGTCCACGCCGGGCATCCCGGACTTCATGGATTGGAACCAGATCACCGAGTTGCCCTGGCTGTGGCAGCCGTTTCACAGTTTCAGCTTTACCCTGGTGGCGGTGATTGCGGTGCCGGTGCTGCTCGCGTTCATTATCGGCATGGCCTTGTTCAAGCGGCGCGTGGGCGATGTGTATTTCTCCATCGTGACCCAGGCGATTGCGCTGATCCTCACAGTGCTGATTGTCGGCCAGCAAGGGCTGACCGGCGGCGTCAACGGCATCACCGACCTCAAGACCTTGCTCGGTTGGGACCTGCGCACCGACAGCGCGAAGCTGATCCTGTACTTCATCAACGCCGGCTTGCTGTTTGGCTGCATTTTTATCGGCCGCTTCATTCTCGCGTCCAAACTCGGCCGCCTGCTGATGGCCATGCGCGACAAGGAAGAGCGCGTGCGCTTTTCCGGGTATGACGTGGCCAGCTTCAAGATCTTCGTGTTCTGCGTGGCTGCGGCGTTTTCGGCGATTGGCGGGGCGATGTTCGCCTTGCAGGTGGGCTTTATGTCGCCGTCGTTCGTCGGCATCGTGCCGTCGATCGAGATGGTGATCTTTGCCGCCGTGGGCGGGCGCATGTCGCTGCTCGGCGCGGTGTATGGCGCGCTGTTGGTGAACTACGGCAAGACCTACTTTTCCGAGTCCTTTCCCGAGCTGTGGCTGTACTTGATGGGCGGGTTGTTTATCGCGGTGGTGATGTACTTCCCCAATGGCCTGGCCGGGTTGTGGGACAGCCATGGTCGGCAGGCATTGGCCCGGCTGCTGCGTCGTCAACCGCCGGTGAAAGCCGTGGCGCCGGTGGTCAAGCCCAAGACTGAAAGCAAAATCCTGGAGACCCAACCATGACCGCCGTCGGCTTTGAAATGAACAAACCGGTCTTGGCCATCGAGGGCCTGACCGTGTCATTCGACGGCTTCAAGGCGGTCGACAACCTCAACCTGTATATCGACCGCAACGAAGTGCGCGTGGTCATCGGCCCCAACGGTGCCGGCAAGACCACAGTGCTCGACCTGATCTGCGGCAAGACCCGCGCCACCAGCGGCAGCATCCAGTTCGACGGCCAGGAGCTGACCAAAATGCGCGAGTACAACATCGTGCGCGCGGGCGTCGGGCGCAAGTTCCAGAACCCGTCGATCTACGAAAACCTCACGGTGTTCGAGAACCTCGAAATGTCCTATCCGGCGGGTCGCAAGGTCTGGGGTGCGCTGTTTTTCAAGCGCAATGCCCAGGTGATCGCACGGGTGGAAGAGGTGGCGCGGGAGATCTTCCTTGGCGAGTTGCTGCAACAACAGGCGGACTTGCTGTCCCATGGGCAAAAGCAATGGCTGGAGATTGGCATGCTGCTGATGCAGGACCCCGAGCTGTTGATGCTCGACGAGCCCGTGGCCGGTATGAGCGTCAACGAGCGCGCGCAAACGGCGGAACTGCTCAAGCGCATCAGCCAGGGCCGCTCGGTGCTGGTGATCGAGCACGACATGGAGTTCGTCAAAAGCATCGCGCACAAAGTCACGGTGCTGCACCAGGGCAAGGTGCTCGCTGAGGGCAGCATGGAGTCGGTGCAAAGCAATCCGAAAGTCATCGAAGTGTATTTGGGCCACTGAGGAGTCCGGCATGTTCAAGATCGACCAGCTGTCATGCGGCTACGGGCAGAGCCAGATCCTCCACGACCTGGACCTGAACGTGGCCAAGCGCGAGATCGTCGCGGTGATGGGCCGCAATGGCATGGGCAAGACCACGTTGTTCAAGAGCTTGATGGGCATCCTGCCGCAGTGGAAAGGCCAGGTCAGCGTGGACGGGCACGACGTGTCGGCGCTGGAAACCCATGAACGGGTCGAACGCGGGATTGCCTACGTCCCCCAGGGCCGCATGATTTTTCCGAGCATGACGGTGCTGGAAAACATCCAGACCGGCCTGCCGGCGTCGGCGCGGGGCAAGGTGCCGGAGGATTTGTACGCGCTGTTTCCGGTGTTGTACGACATGCAATCGCGCAAAGGCGGCAACCTGTCCGGCGGGCAACAGCAACAGTTGGCGATTGCGCGGGCGCTGGCGACCAACCCCAAGGTGCTGCTGCTGGATGAACCGACGGAGGGCATTCAGCCGTCGATCATCAAGGACATCGCACGCACGCTGAAGGAAATTCGCAACCTGCGCGATCTGACTATCGTGGTCTCGGAGCAGGTGCTGTCGTTCACCCTGGAAATCGCCGACCGCTTTTTGGTGATCGAAAAGGGCCGCTTCGTGATCGAAGAGACGCGGGATCGGGTGGACGAGGCAACCATCAGCCGCTACCTGTCCGTCTAGCCGCGACCGATTGTAGGAGCCGGCTTGCCGGCGAAAAACGTCCAGGCGCCGCGTTCATCCTGGCACCGCGCGTCATCGTTAACGACCTTCGCTGGCAAGCCAGCTCCTACAGAAACGCAGGGCTGCGAACCCACTTGTAGGAGCCGGCTTGCCGGCGAAAAACGTCCAGGCACCGCGTTCATCCTGGCGCCGCGCGTCATCGTTAGCGACCTTCGCTGGCAAGCCAGCTCCTACAGAAACGCAGGGCTGCGAACCCACTTGTAGGAGCCGGCTTGCCGGCGAAAAAACGTCCAGGCGCCGCGTTCATCCTGGCGCCGCGCGTCATCGTTAACGACCTTCGCTGGCAAGCCAGCTCCTACAGAAACGCAGGGCTGCGAACCCACTTGTAGGAGCCGGCTTGCCGGCGAAAAACGTCCAGGCGCCGCGTTCATCCTGGCACCGCGCGTCATCGTTAACGACCTTCGCTGGCAAGCCAGCTCCTACATTCTTGTTTGGGTTTCACTCTCTGGCAGAGCCATACGTCATCCAACGTATTCCCCGTTTTACCCCGCTCCCCGAGACTGGTTTCAACGCCACAAGCCATCCGTCCAGGAGCCAGTCCATGACCGAAACGCTGATCAAAGTCGACCTCAACCAACCCGTCACCGAAAACGAGCAGATCCACAACCGTTGGCACCCGGACATCCCGATGGCCTGCTGGGTCAAGCCGGGCGATGACTTCATCCTCGAAACCTACGACTGGACCGCCGGCGCGATCAAGAACAACGACGACGCCAGCGACGTGCGCGATGTGGACCTGTCCACCGTGCATTACCTGTCCGGCCCGGTGGGTGTGCACGGCGCCGAGCCTGGCGACTTGCTGGTGGTGGACTTGCTCGACATCGGCGCCAAGGCCGACTCCCAGTGGGGCTTCAACGGCTTCTTCTCGCGGCAGAACGGCGGTGGCTTTCTCACCGATCACTTCCCCAGTGCGCAAAAGGCGATCTGGGATTTCAAGGGTATGTTCACCAGCTCGCGGCACATTCCGGGAGTGAACTTCGCCGGGCTGATCCACCCTGGCCTGATCGGCTGCCTGCCGGACCCGGTGATGCTCGCCGACTGGAACCGCCGCGAACAGGAACTGATCGACACCAACCCGACCCGTGTACCGCCGCTGGCCAACGCACCGCTGGCCGCCACCGCGCACATGGGCAAGCTCAAGGGCCAGGCCCGCGACGATGCCGCCGCCACGGGCGCGCGCACCGTGCCGCCGCGTGAGCATGGCGGTAACTGCGATATCAAAGACTTGTCGCGCGGCTCGAAGATCTTCTTCCCGGTCTACGTCAACGGCGCCGGGCTGTCGGTGGGCGACTTGCACTTCAGCCAGGGCGACGGCGAAATCACCTTTTGCGGCGCCATCGAAATGGCCGGCTGGGTGCACATGAAGGTCGAGCTGATCAAGGGCGGCATGGCCAAGTACGGGATCAAGAACCCGGTGTTCAAGCCGAGCCCGATCACCCCGAACTACAAGAATTACCTGATCTTCGAGGGCATTTCGGTAGACGAACAGGGCCAGCAGCATTACCTGGACGTCAACGTCGCCTACCGCCAGGCGTGCCTGAATGCGATCAACTACCTGACCAAGTTCGGCTACTCACCGGCCCAGGGCTATGCGTTGCTCGGCTCGGCACCGGTGCAGGGGCATATCAGCGGCGTGGTGGATATTCCGAATGCATGCGCAACCTTGTGGCTGCCTACGGAAATCTTCGAGTTCGATATCAACCCCAACGCCAACGGCCCGACCCGGTTCCTCGACGGCAGCGTCGACCTGCCCATCGCCCCGGACCTGTAGCCATGCCGACCTACGAATACGCCTGCGAGGCGTGCGGCACCTTCACGATGTTGCGGCCGATCGCCCAGCGCAACGAACCCAGCCAGTGCCCGTACTGCGCGGGACCGGGGGGCCAGTTGCGGGTGTCGGCCCCGGCCTTGCAAACGCTGTCGGCCAACCAGCGCAAGGCCATCGCCGGCAACGAGCGCAGCGCCCACGCGCCGCAAACGCTCGGCGAGTACCAGGAAAACCGCCGACATCCAGCCGGCTGCGGCTGCTGCGGCGCCAGTAAAAAGGTTGAACCGAGCAAGGCCAACCCGCTGGGCCTCAAGACCAAAACCGGGCCACGGCCGTGGATGATCAGTCACTAGACCAGGAGCGTTGCAATGCGTCATGGCGATATTTCCAGCAGCCCGGACACCGTCGGTGTCGCGGTGGTGAACTACAAGATGCCGCGCCTGCACAGCAAGGCCGAGGTCATCGAGAACGCGAAGAAGATTGCCGAGATTATCCTCGGCATGAAGCAGGGCCTGCCGGGCATGGACCTGGTGGTGTTCCCGGAATACAGCACCATGGGCATCATGTACGACCACGACGAGATGATGGCGACCGCCGCGAGCATTCCCGGTGAAGAAACCGCGATCTTCTCGGCCGCCTGTCGCCAGGCTAATACCTGGGGCGTGTTTTCGCTGACCGGGGAGCGCCATGAAGAACATCCGCACAAGGTGCCCTATAACACCCTGGTGCTGATCAATAACCTTGGCGAGATTGTGCAGCGTTATCGCAAATGCATTCCCTGGTGCCCCATCGAGGGCTGGTATCCGGGCGATCGCACCTACGTCTGCGATGGGCCCAAAGGTATGCAGATCAGCCTGATCATCTGCGATGACGGCAACTATCCGGAGATCTGGCGCGACTGTGCGATGAAGGGCGCCGAGTTGATCGTGCGCTGCCAGGGCTATATGTACCCGGCCAAGGAGCAGCAGGTGCAGATGTCCAAGAGCATGGCCTGGGCCAATAATTGCTACGTGGCGGTGGCCAACGCCGCTGGGTTCGATGGCGTGTATTCGTACTTCGGTCATTCGGCGATCATTGGTTTTGACGGGCGCACGCTCGGCGAGTGCGGTGAAGAGGAGATGGGCATTCAGTACGCTCAATTGTCGGTGTCACAGATCCGCGATGCGCGCGCCAACGACCAGTCGCAGAACCATCTGTTCAAGCTGCTGCACCGTGGCTACAGCGGCGTACATGCCTCGGGCGATGGCGACAAGGGCGTGGCCGACTGCCCGTTCGAGTTCTATCGCACCTGGGTGCTGGATGCGCAAAAGGCCCAGGCGAACGTCGAGAACATCACCCGCAGCACCGTGGGCGTCGCCGAATGCCCTGTGGGGCAACTGCCCCATGGCGGTCACGAAAAAACCGTGGGGTAGGGCATGCGCTTGACCTTTCCCTGCTGGGCAGCCGTATCGTCGGTCAGGACGCTGCGCTGGCGCAGATGGAGGCTTGATCCGGGATCGGACCTGGCGCCGCCGGATGACCAGTGGGTGGTTTCTGCACAATAGGCTTGCAGTCTGAACATTTCTGGCTAATATAAACCGGGTAAAACAAATACTACCCGGGTATAAAAGCATGGATTCGCAAACCCCCCCTCGTTGCACCGCTTTCGTTCACCACCAACGTGTGGTGGACGGTCCCTATGCCCACGTTGCCCAGGCGTTGGCGGACCTTGACCTGCCCTCCGGCAGCTTTCTGGTATTCGACGATGCCAGCGGCACCCAGGTCGATTACCCTTGGCCCGTAGGTTATGCACCCGCGCTACCCGCGCCCACAGAGGCGCAGGATGAGCCGCCCGCAGCCCCTGCGGTCGGGCGCCCCAAGCTGGGCGTGGTCGCCCGCGAAGTCACTTTGCTACCGCGCCACTGGGAGTGGTTGGGTCAGCAGCGTGGCGGTGCGTCGGCCGCGTTGCGGCGGTTGGTGGATGAAGCGCGCAATGCCCATGCCTGCCGTGATCAAATGCGCCAGGCCAAGGAGGCCAGCTATCGTTTCATGAGCGCCATCGGCGGTGACCTGCCGGGGTTCGAAGAAGCCTCGCGGGCGCTGTTTGCCCAGGACGCCGCAGACTTTTCGAATAAGATCTCGCTCTGGCCGGTGGACGTGCAGACGTACCTGGCCTGGCTGTCGCGCAACGCTTTTACTGCCTGATTATCATCCAGGGACCCGAATTACCATGGAAGTCACCCAACAACGCCCGCTGTGGCAGATCTACCTGATCTTCCTTGCACCGATGGTGCTGTCCAACTTTCTGCAGGGCTTTTCCGGCACGCTCAATGGCATCTATATCGGGCAAATGCTCGGTACCCAGGCGCTGGCGGCGGTGTCGGGGATGTTCCCCATCGTGTTTTTCTTTATCGCTCTGGTGATCGGCCTGGGGGCGGGGGCCTCGGTGTTGATCGGTCAGGCCTGGGGGGCCAAGGAAACCTCTATGGTCAAGGCGATCACCGGCGCCACCCTGACCCTGGGCGCGCTGGTGGGCCTGGTTGCGGCGGTGCTCGGCAGTCTGTTTGCGCGTCCGGCGCTCCAGGCCCTGGGCACGCCGGGGGACGTGCTGGACGACGCGGTAGGCTATGCCCAGGTGATGATGCTGATCATGCCGCTGCTGCTGGTGTTTATCCTCTACACCCAGTTGCTGCGCGGTGTCAGTGACACGGTTTCGCCGTTGCTGGCGTTGATGGTCTCGACGTTCGTCGGCCTGCTGCTGACGCCGGCGCTGATCCGCGGCTGGATCGGCCTGCCGCCCATGGGTATCCAGAGTGCGGTGTATGCCGGCCTGGTGGGGAACGCAGCGGCCATGCTGTATCTGATCCTGCGCCTGCGGCATAAAAACCATGTGATGGCGCCGGACCGCGAATTGCTCGCGGCCTTGCGGTTGGACCGCGTGATTCTTGGCAAAGTCTTGCGCATTGGACTGCCTACCGGACTACAGATGGTGGTGCTGTCGCTGTCGGAGCTGGTCATCCTGGCCCTGGTCAACAGCCACGGTTCCCAGGCCACGGCGGCCTATGGCGCGGTGACGCAGATCGTCAACTATGTGCAGTTTCCGGCGCTGTCGATTGCTATTACTGCGTCGATCCTCGGTGCGCAGGCGATTGGTGCCGGGCGCCTGGAACGTATCGGGCCGATCCTGCGCACCGGGCTGCTGATCAATACCTGCCTGACCGGAGGCCTGATCCTGCTCGGCTACCTGCTGTCGCACTGGTTACTCGGCCTGTTCATCACCGACGACGCTGCGCGGATCAAGGCCGAACACCTGCTGCATATCATGCTGTGGAGCGTTCTGGTGTTCGGCTTCCAGGCCGTGATAGGCGGGATCATGCGCGCCAGCGGCGTCGTGCTGATGCCGGTGGCGATTTCGATCTTCTGTGTGCTCGGCGTGGAATTGCCGGTGGCTTACCTGCTCGATGCACAGTTCGGCCTGGAAGGGGTGTGGATGGCGTTTCCGCTGACGTACCTGGCGATGCTCGGTTTGCAGACCGCGTATTACCGGTTGGTGTGGCGGCATAAACAGATCACCCGGTTGGTGTGATAAAAGGTTGCGCAAATCAAGGAAAGAAGGCGTTTCAGTCATGGCAAATCCCTACGCCGAATTGTTCCAGGCGCCTGGTGCGCGGGCTTTTGTACTGGCGGGCATGCTCGCGCGCATGCCCATCTCCATGACCGGTATCGGCCTGATTACCATGCTCTCGCAGGTGCATGGCGGCTACGGCCTGGCTGGCTCGGTGGCGGCGGTGTTCGCCCTGGCCACGGCATTTTGCGCGCCGCAGGTGTCACGGCTGGTCGACCGCTACGGCCAGGGGCGGGTGTTGCCGATCGCTGCGCTGCTCGGTGGTGGGGCGTTGTTGTTGCTGTTGCTGAGTACCCGTTTGCAGGCGCCGAACTGGGTGTTGTTTGTGTTCGCCGCGCTGGCCGGTTGCATGCCCAACATGTCGGCGATGGTGCGGGCACGCTGGACCGAGTTGTACCGGGGCCAGCCCAAGCTGCAGACCGCGTTTGCCCTGGAGTCGGTGCTCGACGAGGTGTGCTTTATCATCGGCCCGCCGATTTCGGTGGGGTTGAGCGTGGTGCTGTTTCCGGAGGCCGGGCCTTTGGTGGCGGCGTTGCTGTTGGCGGTCGGCGTCACTGCGTTCGTGATGCAACGCCAGAGCGAGCCGCCCGTGCATGAACACCATGATCATCACGACCGCTGGCTGATCGCTTCGCCTTCGGTGTTGATCCTGATGATCCTGTTGCTGGCCATGGGGGTGATTGTCGGTGTGGTGGACGTAGTCAGCGTCGCTTTCGCCCAGCACCAGGGCCAACCGGCGGCGGCAAGTATTGTGCTGTCGGTGTATGCCATCGGCTCGTGTCTGGCCGGTTTGGCCTTTGGCACCCTCAAGCTCAAAGCAGCGTTGCCTCGCCAGTTCCTGTGCTGCGGGGTGGCCACGGCGTTGACGACCTTGCCGTTGTTGCTGGTGACCAATATCCCCGGCCTCGCCGTGGCAATCTTCATCTCCGGGCTGTTCTTCGCCCCAACCCTGATCGTGTCCATGGCTCTGGTGGAGCGGATCGTGCCGCCGAGCCGCCTGACCGAAGGCATGACCTGGCTGATCACCGGCCTGAGCATCGGCGTGGCGATCGGCGCCGCCAGCTCCGGCTGGATGATCGACCACTTCGGCGCGGCCAGCGGCTTCTGGGTGGCGCTGGCGGCGGGAGCGGTGGTGCTTGGCGCAGCCGTGTTGGGGAGTCGGCGGTTGGGCTAGTCAGCCAAGCGCCGGGGCAGGTTCGGCGCAGTGATGTAGCAGAAACTCACTCAGCGCCTGGTGCGTCAGGTCGTTGAGCGTGACGTTCCGGACTCCAAGAAATGAATGCTGAAGACTCCTTGAAACGCGCTCGCCGGTTTATCGGGTTGCCCCTGGAAAAACGCCAACTGTTCCTGCAGGCGCTGCAGAAGGAAGGGATGGATTTTTCCCGGTTCCCGATTCCGGCCGGGGGGGAGGCGCAGGATCGCCAGGCGTTGTCCTACGCGCAGCAGCGCATGTGGTTCCTTTGGCTGCAGCACCACGCCGGGCTTGCAGAGGGGCGGTAGATGGGGATGGACCTAGAGACCATGAAATTACGTTTGCTGCGCAAGACGACGCGCCGCAAGGCTTGTTCAAGTGGGTGCCGAAGCGGCCGTGGTATGCGCGGCATTTGAAGGTGAAGGCGCGGGAGGTTTAGGCGTTTTTTACAGGGGTTCAATGTTTATGATGTAAAACCGCGGCGGGGGGGGCATCTCCTGGTCCCTGAGCGTTGGTTTGCTTATAAGTTTTAGTACTGGGGGCATAGGAAAAAATCGAAATGGATTTATATAAAACCCCATATGTCTACTGTTCTTTTATTGTGTGCCTATGGTGTTAAGAAATATCTGACGGTTAAATCCCGGTTTGAGGTTTAAATCTTAAATATTCTTAGCAATAAAGATAGTCTGCGTGGTTTGTGGGAAATATCTCCGATGCGCAATGGAAAGTTCCTGTCCGTGATTCGGGGGGTGGTAAATTCTCGCAGTGATACTTCATTCTAGTGAGCAAGGGGATGCCATGTGCCATGTAGCTCATTGGTGTTCCAGAGTGGGGATTTAACTTCATTAAGTTCCCGTCTTACTTTTCTCTAATGGCTGATCAGCGCTGTTGGAAAACTCACGGAATGAAGCGATGACGCTAAGCAGCTTTCAAAATGAAGTGCCAAAAGCCAGGGTTAATATCAAGCTCGACCTGCATACCGGCGGTGCGCAGAAAAAGGTTGAGTTGCCTTTGAAACTGATGGTGATGGGTGACTACAGTAACGGCAAGGAGCAGCGTCCGCTCTCCGAGCGCAGCAAGGTAGATATCAATAAAAACAACTTTGACAGCGTCCTGGGCGAGTTCTCGCCGGGTCTGAAGCTCGCCGTCAACAACACCTTGGACGACGATGAGTCCGACACCGCTGTCGAACTGAGTTTCCGGCGCATGAAGGACTTCGAGCCCGAACAGGTGGCGCGGCAGATTCCACAATTGCGTGCCTTATTGGCGATGCGCAACCTGTTGCGTGATCTCAAATCGAATCTGCTGGATAACGTGACCTTCCGCCATGAATTGGAACGCATCCTCAAGGATGATGCGCTCAGTGACGAACTGCGCGCTGAGTTGGCGGCCTTGGCGCCTGAAGAAGAACGTTAATTCATTGCGGTAGTTTAAAGGGAAGTTAAATCATGTCTTTAGAAAATTCCAACGTGCAATCGCGCGGCGCCACAGTGTTGTCTGAAGAGTCCTGTGGTGTTTATGCTGCGCTGTTTAATAAAATCAATTTAAGTCCTGTTTCTGAGTTGGCAGGCATTGATATCTTTCAAAACTCGGACGCGCTGTCGGAGGTGTCCGCCGATGAGCGGGTGACGGCGGCGGTTAGTGTGTTTTTAAACTTGCTTAAGCAAACGCCGCAAAAAATCGAGCGTTTGGATAAAGTCCTGCTGGATGAACATATCGCTTCGCTGGACAGGCAGATTGGCCGTCAGCTCGATGCGGTCATGCACCATCCGGACTTCCAGCGCGTCGAATCAACCTGGCGCGGTGTGAAGTCGCTGATTGATCAGACGGATTTCCGCCAGAACGTTCGCATAGAACTATTGGATGTCAGCAAGGACCACTTGGTACAAGACTTCGAGGATGCGCCAGAAATTGCCCAGAGTGGCTTGTACCTGCATACCTACACGCAGGAGTACGACACCCCGGGTGGCGAGCCGATTGCGGCGGCTATCTCAAACTACGAATTCGATCGTAGGCCTCAGGACATCGCGCTGCTGCGCAATATTTCCAAAGTCGCCGCCGCCGCCCACATGCCGTTCGTGGGGGCCGTCGGCCCAGCCTTTTTCGGCAAAGAGACCATGGAGGAGGTGGCCGCGATCAAAGACATCGGCAACTACTTTGATCGTGCCGAATACATCAAGTGGAAGTCATTTCGTGACAGTGATGATGCGCGTTACATCGGCCTGACGATGCCACGTGTCCTGGGGCGCTTGCCCTATGGGCCCGACACTGTTCCGGTGCGCAGTTTCAATTACATCGAGAGTGTCAAAGGGCCGGATCACAACAAGTACCTGTGGACCAACGCATCGTTTGCCTTTGCCGCGAACATGGTCAAGAGCTTCATCACCAACGGTTGGTGCGTGCAGATTCGTGGGCCGCAATCGGGTGGTGCGGTCACTGAACTGCCGATCCATTTGTACGACCTGGGCACCGGCAATCAGGTCAAGATCCCTTCCGAAGTGATGATTCCGGAAACCCGTGAATTCGAGTTCGCCAACCTCGGGTTCATTCCGCTTTCGTACTACAAGAACCGCGACTATGCGTGTTTCTTCTCGGCCAACTCCGCGCAAAAGCCGGCGCTGTACGACACGGCCGATGCCACGGCGAACAGTCGAATCAACGCACGCCTGCCTTACATTTTTCTGCTCTCACGCATTGCTCATTATCTGAAGCTGATCCAGCGCGAAAACATTGGCACCACCAAGGACCGGCGTTTGCTGGAACTGGAACTGAACAAGTGGATCGGCGGGCTGGTCACCGAGATGACTGATCCGGGCGATGACTTGCAGGCCTCACACCCGCTGCGGGATGCGAAGGTCACGGTGGAAGACATCGAGGACAACCCCGGTTTCTTCCGCGTCAAGTTGTATGCCGTGCCGCACTTTCAGGTCGAGGGTATGGACGTGAACTTGTCGCTGGTTTCGCAGATGCCCAAGGCCAAAGCCTGATTCAGTCGCAGGGAAACGATGCCATGAATATCGATCGCCCTCTGTGGGCCGCCGGGGCGTTGCTGTCGCCGCAGCAATTCCAGCAACAGGCACGCTGGGAGGCTTGGACCAACGAACAGCTCGCGCACCTGGCTCTGGCACACCCTTGGGGTGTCCAGGCGGTGGGGTTCGACCTCGACGCATTGCGGCTGGGAAAGCTCAAGGCGACTCAACTGCGTGTGCGCATGCCTGATGGCACCTGGATCGACACTGAGCAGGTGGACCGCCTGCCTGCCGCCTTGGAGCTGGCACAGTTGCTGGCTGACGACGATCAGGCCGTGTTATTGCACGTGGCCTTGCCGCTGGAGCAGGCCAATGGCAACAACTGCCTGTTCGAGGGCGGCCGGGACGATCGACCGATGCGCTATCGCCAGTCTTGGCGCGAAGTACAAGACATTTACGCCGATGAGGTGCAGTCGATTGGCGTGCTGGAGCATGCGCTGAGCCTGCGTCTGCAGCGCGACGACAATGCGGATTACATGACGTGCCCGGTCGCACGCCTGGTGCGCGACGGGCAGGGGGCCTGGAGCCTCGACCCGGCCTATGTGCCGCCGTTGCTGAGTTTCGCCGCGCACCCGGGGCTGCTGAACCAGTTGGACAACCTGTTGACGCAGTTGTCCGCCAAGCGGCAAAGGCTCATGGGGATGCGGCGGGAAAGCAATCAGCGCATGGCCGACTTTGCCGTTGCCGACGTGTCGCTGTTCTGGCTGCTCAATGCCTTGAATACCTATCAGCCGGTATTGGCCGATCTTTTGGAGTTCCCCGCACGCCATCCTGAGCAGGTCTACCAGCAGTTGATCAAGCTGGCCGGCAGCCTGCTCACGTTTTCGCTGGAACACGATGTCGACAAGATCCCCGCATACCGGCACACGGCGTTGGAAGCGGTGTTCCCGCCGCTGATGCACTCCCTCTCCTTGTTGTTGGAGGCCAGTCTACCGTCGCGGGTCATTGCTCTGGTGCTGGAAGTGCAGGGGGCCAACCGTTGGCAGGTCACGCTGAATGACCCGCGCTTGCGCGAGCGTGAGGGGGCCGATTTCTATCTGTCGGTGCGCAGCCGGCTGCCGGCGGCGCAGGTGCAGGATCAGTTCCCGCGCCTGTGCAAGATCGGTACGCCGGATGATGTCGATTATTTGATCAACGCGGCGCTCGACGGGGTGCCGTTGCAGTCCCTCAGCCATGTGCCGGCGGCGATTCCGTTGCGTCTGGAAAATCAATACTTCGCGCTGGATCTGGGTCATTCCAAGGGGCAGGCGGTGCTGGACGAAGGGGTCTGCGCTTTCTACGTTCCAAGCAGCTTGGTCGACGTCAAGCTGGAACTGTTTGCGGTGCTGCGCTCATGAAACCGACGCCTTCCAACGCACAAACTGCAGCGGCGGTGGATATTGACGCGCTGTTACAGGACACCTACCTGTTGGTGGTCGAGTTGCGTCAGGGCGCCTCGGTGCTACCTGGCCGGGAGCTGGGCGAACTTTGTGTCGAGCAGGTTGAGCAGACTCGGCAGCGCCTTGAGCGGGCGGGCCTGAGTCAGCGCAGTATCGACCACATCAGTCATGCTCAATGCGCGCTGCTCGACGAAGCCGTGCTGACCTGCTCCGAAGTCGATGCCCGTGCCGATTGGGCCAGCGCACCGTTGCAGGCCAAGTTTTTCAATCGCCATCAGGCCGGTGAGTTCCTGTACGAGGCCATGCGTGACGTATTGAGCGAACCCGCGCCTGACCGGCATGTGCTGACGGTATTTCAGCGCGTATTGATGTTGGGTTTTCGCGGGCGCTATCGTGATTTGAGCGACCCCGAACGCGAGCAATTGCTGGTGGCTCTCGACGCACAGGTGGCGCCGTTCAAGGTCAGTCAGCGCGTGCCGACGCAGGTGGGCGGTGGCGAACTGAGCGCGGGCTTTGGTTGGCTGCGTTCACCTTTGATTCATCTGCTGACAGTGGTTCTGTTGCTCGTTGCGACGTGGTGGGGATTGGATCATCTGTTGAACGATGCGATTGCCTCGCTTTTGCCTGATCAGGGGTGAGTGCCAGATGACCTTCAATCTGCATCGCATCCTTTACCTGTGGGCGGGTGTCCTCGTGCTCGCGTTGCTGCTCATCATTCCGCTCGCGCTGTGGGTGCGTGTACTCGGCGGGTTGATCGCGGTGTGCTGTGTGGCGTGGGCCTGGGTATCACTGCGTCTGCGCGCCGAGCGGCAGCGTGGGTCGCTGAGGTTGGCCGAGGGCAATGTGCTGCCCGCTGCGGGGTTTTGTCATCCGGTGGTGCTGGTCTGCGGTGATGGCCTGGATGGGCTGTTCGGCAGGGTTGCCGCCGAGCAGTTGGCCCTGCGCGTGACTGAGCAAGGGTGCTACGTGCGCGTACCGAGCCTGGAGCAACTGCTGGTTGTCACTGATCAGGTTCTGGCCGTGCGTCCGGGCTGGGCCGGGCAACTGGGCGTGATGTTCAGCGTCAGCCCGGGTGCGCAAAGTGATGGGGCCGTACTCGCCGGTCAGGTGCGCGCCTTCAGTCATCAGATGGCCTTGGCCCGCAAGCGCGGCGTTGCGCTGCCGCTGTTGTTGGTGAGCTACCTGCAAACCTTGCGGGACGAGGCGCCTTGGTTCTGTTGGGGCAACGGGCAGGCCGAGGTCCGTGTGTGTGATGCGGGTGCTTGCGTCAGCCTGGATGACTGGCAACAGCAACCCGCTGACTCGCCCAGGCAGGCTGCCCGGATGCACGCAAGTGTTCAGTTGAACAGCACCGTAGCCTGGCTTCATGACGCGGTACTGCCGCACCTTGTCAGTCGCAACGCTTCTGGCTTGGCGGCGACCTGCGCAGTCACGTGGGTGCCGGCATTGCCGCATGCCGTGAAGGGGAACCTGTGGCAGCAATGGTTACGCAGCAAAGTGGCGCTGGCGGATCACAGAGAGACCGTGACGGATGCGGTGTTGCCGTTCCCGGACCCTTTACTCAACCTGCTGCCGCTCGGCCCGCTGCGTTCCCCGGTGCAATGTGCAAGCGTTATTGCGCTGTGGTTGTTCGCCGTGGCGGCTGTTGTCGCACTCGCCAGTTCGGCGTGGCAGAACGCCCTGTTGCTACGCCAAGTCAGCGATGACTTGCGACGTTATTCGGCTATCCCGCAACCGACCCAGCGTAACCAGCGCGAGTTTCTTTGGCGTGAAAATGCCGTGACCGTGCTGCGCCAGGACGGCCAACGACTGGACGCGTACTACCGGCACGGTGCGCCCCTGGCATTCGGCTTGGGCCTGTATCGCGGCGAACGTATGCGCGCTGCGCTGCAGGCGGTACTGGCCGCTCACGTTGAACCGCCACCGGCCGCATCGCCGGCGCCGGCTGCCCGCCCGGTGCGGCTGGACAGCCTGTCGCTGTTCGCCAGCGGCAGTGCCCTGCTTAAGCCGGATTCGGCCAAGACGCTGATCAATGCGCTGGTCGATATCAAGGCCCAGCCCGGCTGGCTGATCGTTATCTCGGGGCATACCGATGCCACTGGCGACCACGAAAACAATCTTCGACTGTCCCGCGCCCGCGCCGCTGCCGTGCATGACTGGATGCAGCGCATGGGCGGCATTCCCGACAGCTGCTTTGCCGTGCAGGGCTTTGGCGCCAGCCAGCCGATTGCCGGCAACGACACCGAGGCGGGGCGTGCAGCCAACCGCCGCGTTGATATCCGTCTGGTGCCTGAGGCGGGGGCCTGCGTGCTTCCCGTCGCACACCCGGACAGGCAACCCCCGGTCGCATTCCGCGACATTTAAATCTACGAGAAAAAGGAGCTTCACATGGCAATTCCCGTTTACCTCTGGCTGCAAGACGACGGCGGCGCAAATATCAAGGGTTCGGTGAACGTGCAACAACGCGAGGGCAGCATCGAGGTGGTTGCCCAGGATCACAGTCTGTACATCCCCACCGACAATAACACCGGGAAATTGACCGGGACGCGGGTTCACACCCCGTTTCTGTTTTCCAAGGAAATCGATGCGTCCAGCCCCTATCTCTACAAGGCGGTCACCACCGGGCAAACCCTCAAGAGCGCCGAGTTCAAGTGGTACCGCATCGACGATGCGGGGCAGGAAGTCGAGTACTTCATCACCAAACTCGAAGAGGTCAAAGTCGTGAAGGTCGCGCCGAAAATGCACGACGTCAAAGACCCCAGCAAAGAGAAGCACAACCACCTCGAGCAGGTGGAGTTGCGTTACGAGAAGGTCACCTGGACCTACAAGGACGGCAACATCATCCACTCCGATTCATGGAATGAACGCCAAAGCGCTTGATATGCGTGGAGCAGCAGGTGGGCCTTTGCCTGCTGGCTCCCGGTGTGCTGGGTTGAGCGTCCGTTCGCGGGCGTTCAGCCAAACACATCGAGTTTCCAACCCGCGGCTGGCGTTAACGATGACACACCACCATCACCGAACAAGGATGTAACCGTATGGCCCAACATTCCACGCGCTTGCTTCGCCGTCTCAATCCTTATTGCACCCAGGCGTTGAGTGCAGCGGCAACTTTGTGCCAAAGCCGTGCCCACGCGCAGGTCACCATTGAACACTGGCTGCTCAAGTTGCTGGAGCAAGGCGAGGGCGACCTGACCCTTATCGCCCGTCGTTACGAATGGGATATGGATGCACTCTGGCGCGGCCTGATCGACCACCTCGACACCCTGCCGCGCAGCGTGCAAAACAAGCCACAGCTGTGCGGCAAGCTGCAACAACTGATCAAGAATGCTTGGCTGCTGGCATCCCTGGATGGCAATAACGAGATCCTGCGCTCGGCCCATTTGCTCGGTGCGCTGCTGGAAACTCCGAGCCTGCTGGTGTGCGACGCCACTTGGCCGCTGCTTAGTATCAGCGATGCCCAGTTACAGCGGTTATTGGTGTTGCTCGACCAGCATTCCGAAGAACGTGCGCAAGTGCAGCAAGAAGCGACACGGGACCACACTGAGCTGCCGGCTTTATCCGGCACCGATGAACCGGATGCCCTGAAAGTCATCTTGGACAAATTCACCCACGACGTTACTGCCAAGGCGCGGGCGGGACAGATCGACCCGGTGTTTGGCCGTGACGATGAGATCCGTCAGGTGATCGATATTCTCAGCCGTCGGCGCAAGAACAACCCGATCCTGGTGGGGGAGCCCGGTGTAGGCAAAACCGCTCTGGTTGAAGGTCTTGCGTTACGTATCGTAGAGGGCAATGTCCCCGACAGCCTCAAGCAGGTCGCCTTACGCACCCTTGACCTGGGTTTGTTGCAAGCGGGCGCCGGGGTCAAAGGCGAATTCGAACAACGCCTGAAAAACGTCATCGAGGCCGTGCAACTGTCGCCGCACCCGGTGCTGCTGTTTATCGATGAAGCCCACACTCTGATTGGCGCTGGTAACCAGGCGGGTGGTGCGGACGCCGCCAACTTGCTCAAGCCGGCCCTGGCGCGTGGCGAGTTGCGCACTGTCGCCGCCACGACTTGGGGTGAATACAAACAGTATTTTGAACGCGATGCCGCCTTGGAACGACGCTTCCAGATGGTCAAGGTCGACGAGCCGGACGACGCCAACGCCTGCCTGATGCTGCGCGGTCTCAAGGCGCGCTACGCCAGCCATCACGGCGTGCACATCCAGGACGCGGCGGTACAAGCCGCGGTGACTCTTTCACGACGCTACCTGACCGGCCGCGAACTCCCCGACAAAGCCATCGACCTGCTCGACACCGCCAGTGCACGGGCACGCATGAGCGTGGACTGCGAGCCGCAAGCACTGGTGCGCCTTAAGGCCCAGCAGACGGCCCTGGAGCTGGAGCGCCAGGCCCTGGAAGAAGACCAGCAACTGAGCGGCAGCCCCGCCAGCGAGCGCCTGGCGATCATCGACGCGCAGCACGCCGAGTTGCACCGCCAGCTAGTCGGGCTTGAGGCGCAATACCGCAACGAACTCGAGCTTACCCAGCAATTGCGCGATGCCCGTCAGGCAGAACCCGCACAAAGGGCCGTCTGCCTGCAATTGCAACAACAACTGAGCAACGCCCAGGGCAACCAGCCACTGCTGTCCCTCGACGTCGATGCGCGCAGTGTGGCCGAAGTCGTCGCTGACTGGACCGGCGTACCGCTGGGCAGCTTACTCAAGGACGAACAAGCCTGCCTGCTTGAGCTGGAATACCAACTGGGTGAGCAAGTGATCGGCCAGGACCTTGCGCTCAGGGCTTTGGCCCAGCGCCTACGCGCAGCTAGGACCGGCCTGACAGACGAAAAAGCGCCGCTGGGCGTATTTTTGCTGGTCGGCACTAGCGGCGTCGGCAAAACCGAAACGGCCCTGGCCGACACGCTGTTCGGCGGCGAAAAATCGCTGATCACCATTAACCTCTCGGAATATCAGGAAGCCCATACCGTCAGCCAGCTCAAAGGCTCACCTCCCGGCTACGTCGGTTACGGTCAGGGCGGCGTGCTCACCGAAGCCGTGCGTCAACGCCCCTACAGCGTGGTGCTGCTCGATGAAGTCGAGAAGGCACACCGCGACGTTCTCAATATTTTTTACCAGGTCTTTGATCGGGGCTGCATGCGCGATGGCGAAGGTCGGGAAATCGACTTTCGCAACACCGTCATCCTCATGACTTCCAATCTTGGCAGCGATGAACTTCAAACTGGCCTGCAAGAGTTCCCCGACGCATCCGACAGTACCTTGCACGCGTTGCTGCGCCCGATCCTGCGCGAACACTTCCAGCCAGCCTTATTGGCTCGTTTCCAAACCCTGATTTACCGCCCGCTTCAAGCCGATGCCCTCCAACGTATCGTCGCCATCAAACTTGCCCACGTTGCCAAGCGCTTGCAGCGTCATTACGGATTGGATTGTCAGGTCGACACTGCCCTCAACGAGGCGCTGGTTGCGGCGTGCCTGCTGCCCGACACAGGCGCGCGCAACATCGACAGCCTGCTCAATCAGCAGATTCTGCCGGTCCTCAGTCAGCAGTTGCTGCAACGCCAAGCCGCCCGGCAGAAAACCTTTGGCGTGACCTTGGGCTACAGCATTGAGGAAGGGATTGTCCTGCATTTTATCGACGCCCAAGACGCTGTTTCGCCCGTTGCGATGGAGGCCTGAACATGCTCAACCAACTGCGCAGCTTCTACGACCACAGCCGGCACACACTCAGCGTGCGTGACGTCGATGCACTGCTTGACGTCCTGGCCTTTGAGGGCAAAGAGGGACTGAGCCAACCGTTCACCTATCGCATAGAGTTCACCAGCACCGACGGCGATATCGCTGTCGAAAAGATGCTCGGTCAAAACGCCAGTTTTAGTTTGCATGGCGCCCCACAAAACGCGTCCATGCGTGGCTTTAACCTTCCTGCGAGCGGCCCATTGCGCACGCTTCACGGGGTAGTCACCGGTTTCAAACGCCTGTCCGGCTCCGCTGATGAAGCCCGCTACGAAATCACCCTGCAACCGCACCTGGCTCTACTCGGCCAAGGCAGACAATTTCGCATCTACCAGCATCAATCAGTGCCGCAGATCGTCGAAAGCATCCTGCGCAGCCGCCACGATTTTGAAGGCCAGGACTTCCTTTTCAGCCTGGTGCGTGAATACCCCAAACGCGAACAGGTCATGCAGTATGGCGAAAGCGATCTGGCCTTCATCTCGCGCCTGCTGGCCGACGTCGGCATCTGGTACCGCTTCACCAGCGACGAACGCCTGAACATCGACGTGGTGGAATTTCACGATGACCAGCGTCACTACCAGTTTGACGTGGCGTTGGCCTACCGCCCGCAATCCGGGCTCAGCAGCAGTGGGCAGGACGGTGTGTGGGCCCTGCAATCGAGCCACCAAGTGGTGGAACAGCACGTCAATATCCGCACCTACCAGCATCGCGTGGCCAACGCTCACCTGAACGGTGATATCGACCAAACCCGTGGCGCCAACGGCACCTATGGCGAGGCGTATCACTACGCCGAACCCTACACCGTCATGGGCGACCGCTACGCCCATGACGAGGACCTGCAAAGCGAAAGCGGATATTTTTACGCGCGCCTGCGTCACGAGCGTTACCTCAACGGCCAAACGCGACTCAACGGCGTCAGCAGTAGCGCCACCCTGGAGCCCGGCCAGGTCCTGAACATCTCTGGCGGCGCCCCACAGGCTTTCGCCCCCGGTGCGGTGATCACCCAACTGATCAGCCGCGCCGCTCGCGACGCCAGTTACGAAGTGACGTTTGAGGCCATTCCCTACTCGGAAACCGTGTGCTTTCGCCCGGAGCTGCAAGACAAACCGCAAATCGCCGGCACCGTCCCGGCCCGCGTCACCAGCCCGCAGGCCAACGACCCCTACGGGCACATCGACATCGAAGGGCGCTACAAGGTCAACTTCCTGTTCGACCGCGACACCTGGAAACCCGGCGAAGAAAGCCTCTGGCTACGCCTGGCCCGACCCTACGCCGGGGATACCCACGGCCTGCACTTGCCGTTGATCCCCGGCACTGAAGTCGCCATCGCCTTTGAGCAGGGCGACCCGGATCGGCCTTACATCGCCCACGCGTTGCATGACAGCCAGCACGTTGATCATGTGACTTTGCGCAATTACAAACGCAACGTGCTGCGTACTCCGGCGAATAACAAGCTTCGGATGGATGACACGCGGGGGCAGGAGCACGTGAAGCTGAGTACGGAGTATGGCGGTAAGAGTCAGCTGAATCTGGGGCATCTGGTGGATGCCCAGCGTAAAAAGCGTGGGGAAGGGTTTGAGTTGCGTACTGATGGGTGGGGGGCGATCCGTGGGGGGAAAGGTTTGTTTATCAGTGCGGACGAACAGGATCAAGTCCGAGGTAAACAACTGGATATGGCTGCCGCTATCGCGCAACTGGAGGGTGCGTTGTCATTGGCTCGCTCAATGGCACAAGCGGCCAGCAGTGGCCAAGTGAATCCCGGTGACACCGATAGCCAACTTGGCCTTCAGCAACGGCTCCAAGGGTTAGCGCAGCCCTGTATTCTGCTCCATGCCCCGGCGGGTATTGGCGTGCTCAGTCCAAGGGCCATATGCCTGTCTTCCGGAGGGGAGAGCGTGGGCATTATGGCCGCACGTAACACGGACATTAGCGCCGGGCACGACATCACCGCAACCGCTGAAGGTGGTGTGAGCGTATTTGCGCAACGTGCCGAGCTGCTACTCAAGGCGGCTCAAGGCAAAGTTGAACTGCACGCTCAGGGCAGTAACCTCCATGCGTTGGCAAAGACCGACGTTAAGATCGAAAGCATCGAAGGCCGTATAGAAATCAAGGCCCCGCAAGAACTGGTGCTCAACTGTGGCGGTGCCTATATCCGTTTAAAGGACGGCGATATAGAGCTGGGAGCACCTGGCAACATCTACCTAAAAGCTACCGATGTAAAAAAGTTTGGCAGCACCAGTCTCAATACTCCAGCGTCAGCGTTGCCGACGGGTTACGCGGCTAGCTACACCGTGAAAGACGCGGCCCAGGCAGCGTTGCGATTCAGCCGCTACCGGATAACCACTCAGCAAGGTGAAGTATTCAATGGAGTAACCGACAAGCATGGCAAGACGATGAGCGTTCATACCGCGTTGCCGGGGAACTTGAAAATCGAGCTGCCAGAGACTGAAAAGTGGATCAGCTTTTCTGCCCCGTCGAAATCAAATTATCAAGGCATAAAATGCACCGCGACCATGGATGATGGCGAGGTGTTGGAGGGCGAGTTTGATGGTGAAAACAAAGCAAGTTTTTATTCTTTTACGGGTAATGCTTGCGTCAAGTTCGAGGTGCAATGCCCGAAGCATCAAGAAGACTTACCTAGCACTGCAGACGAACTGCTACGAGAGCTAGGGGAGTAAATAATATGGATGCTTTTTACCAGAACTATATGGCTCGACAAGATCATCAGGTTGACGATGATACTTTGGAACGCGCTCTTGAAAGTTTTGAGGGGGCAGCGCTCAAGTTTTCTTCAGGCTTTATAAATGATGCGAAGCAGCGTGATAACTACAACAGCAATGTCAAGCGAGTCAAGGCGCAGGTGTTGGCGCAAGTCAATGCGGGGGAAGTGTCAATAAAGGAGGCTGCGGAATTCTGCTACGAAGCACGAAATAAAATCATGGCGGAAACCAGGCAGAAAACCTCAGTGCCCGGACGGGCTATTGCAGAGAAAAGGAAGGTTGTTTCTCCGGATTTAGAAAAGCTATTGGACGAAAAAGCCGGCAAAAAATTTGGTAAAAGCTTTGCGGCGCTCAATGCTGAGCAAAAAAATGCCATGTATTACGAAATCGTAGAGTCTTCGGCGAGGCCTAACACGGGATTTAATACTTTAAATCGAGTGTTAAAAATCTCTGGTAAGGTTTTGATTGTCGTGACGGTCGCTTATGCAACCTACGAGATCGCGAATGCAGAGAATAAGCAGAAAGAGTTGATCAAGCAGGGTATTGCGATAAGCGGTGGTTTTGCAGGAACTACCTTGGCGAGTTTTGCCGTCTCTACCGTATGCGGGCCCGGCGCGCCGTTTTGTGCGATCGGTTTAATGCTGGCGGGCGGGATTGCCTCTGGCTGGGCGGCCTCGAAACTAGCGGACTCCCTCGACGATGAAATAGAAGAGTTTACTAAATGGAAAGTCAATTAGATCAGCATCAACTCTGGTCTGCACTCTCTGATTTGTTTGTAGATACCAATGTTGACTACAAGCACATTGCAGGGGTGGCAAAGAATTACTCCGTTGAGGAGATTGAGTTTGCTTTGTTTGAGAGAGTGGCTCCTGTATGCGTCAGTAATATGCTGGCGCCAGTGCCACCTGTTTGCTGGTATTTCGATAAGGAGCAGTTGGTGGCTGATATTGAATCCTTGGTCAAGAAGAGGGGCGAGCAGGGGAGGGTCGGTAAATGTCTATCTGGTGTGATGGGGCGATTAATACGGATTGTTAGTGCGAAAGTGTGGGCCGAGCTAAAGGCTGAAATCGAAAGGGTCAAAAGTGAGGCGTGATGCGAATTTGAGAGCTTTAAGTGTTGTCGGGTATAAGTCGCGACCAGGTATTGTTTTGGTTGGGCAGTCGGAGTGGCGGTTTTTTTGTTATTCGGGATATTAATTTTTATTAATGGGTTTTTAGGCCGAAGTGGTGTGTTGTGAAGTTTGGGGTTGATTACCCCGATTGACTCAATTGACCGGGTGATTGCTCAGGAAACATTAATTTTTTAAGGGGTTATATGAACGATCCAATGCACCGCACGGATACCCTCAATCCGAGCAAGGATTTCATCGGAGGGAAACAGAAACAGCATTGGATAGAACTCCAGTTGCTGGACGAGCAGGGTGACCCCCTGGCGAATCTGCCCTATCGTGTACGTAATGAGGCCACACGCGAGGGCTTTATGCCTGAGTTCGTGGGGCGTAGTGATGCCGAGGGTGTGATTCGCATCGACGGCCTGCACCCGTTGCCCATTACCCTGCTGATGGGTGCCGATTCTTTAGCCGAGCAACTGCAAACCCGGCGCTTGCGCGCCGAACGTGCGGAGCCGCCCCGACCGGGTGTTGGGGAGCGCACACCGATGTATGGCCCGCAACGCTCGGGTTTCTCGCCTATCGAGAAGCAGGCGCTCGCTGCCGGGCATGGCTATCACTATCTGCGTGTCGGCCAGTTATGCGACAAATTGCCGACCCTTCACCCACCCGTGTCGGACCCAAAGCGGCCACCTACCTTTCACTTTCCAGACCCGAATTATCGTGGCTTCACCGTCAGTGGCGATGAACTGGACCGTCGTCATGTGCTGGAAGTCTGCCCATTTCGCGCCTGGTCTCTGATGTTGCATCACCAGTCTGGGTACAGCCTGGTCAATGCCTACAACCTGGGGTTGATGAGTATTCTGGCGTATAGCACGCGGGATGAACGCGAACTGGGTTCCGTCAACGAGTTTTTCGAGCAGCAATGCCTGGATTTGTCACGTACACCTCGGGTTTGGGATAACGGCCAGGCATGGCCATGTGTGGTGGTTGATGTGCCTTTCAGTGATCGTTATTTGACGATCAAAGCCTTGGATACCGCTAAGGCAGACGTGCCGGAAGGTCATACCCAGTTGTTTTACGCTATCAGTGTTTCCCAAGTGTTGGTGGCTTGGCGTGGCACTGAGATGGAAGGGCTTGCTGACCTCATCACCGATGCGACCTTTCGTCCTGTGAAACCGGAGATCGCTGCGGTTTGCGAGCCTAAGGTTCCTTGCCCTGACCTTACTGCTGTGGGCAGTGTGCACCTTGGCTTTCGCGATGCATTTGAGGTAGCGAGAAGAGTTTTTGATACTGATTTTGGCAAGACGATTCTTGGTGGTGTTCGCGATAAAAAATTGTTCATCTGCGGCCATAGCCTGGGCGGCGCCCTCGGCCTCATCCACGCGGCCTCGCTGAAAAACCATAACCCCCTGCTCTACACCTACGGCATGCCCCGCACCTTCACCCTCCACGCCGTACAGTTTTTGGGCGACTTATGGCACTTTCGCCATGTCAATGACATGGACGCCATTCCTCGCGTCCCCCCCGAGGCCGCGTTGGACAATTACCTATATGACGCCTATGGCCCTGTCGGCCTGCTCGCCGGGTTTAGTTGGTCGCTACGTCAAGCCGTCTCCAGCGCAGTATTCAAACATGAAGACCCGTTCAGCCATCACGGTGAGATCGCCATGTTTTTCCGGGCCGAGCAACACCAGCAACAGGAGATCACACCATACCCCGCTTACCGCAAACCCGATGGCACGCCTTATCGCAGCACTATCGCCTACGAACTGCCGGAAAAAGCCAAGCTGTATTTGGTCCCCAGCCTGAGCGAGGACGGTGACCAGCAGGTCGAGCAGGCCACGCAGTGTCTGAACACATCGCTGAACGCCGAAAGCCGGGCCCGGTTCTTCCCTCGCTACAGCAACCCGGCGACGGGTCGAATGCCGCGTATTGGCGATCACTTCATGTCGCAATACCAACCCTATATCCATAACCAATTACTGGAATCGATTGATGCAGAGCGCGATCCGTTGCTGGAGCGACAGGTCCAACGGCGCAAGTTCGAACAACAGCTAAAGGATTACTACGGGAGCATTCACGAGGACGAACTGGCTCGCAATCGCGTGTTCCTCGACTTACAGCGCCTGGTAGACCAAGCCCTGCATATCACCCAGCAAGTAGCAGGTGGCGCCGAGGCGCTGCAGCGCTTTAACGCCATTGCCGACCCAAAAGCTTATTACGAGAAAACCTATGGTTAAGCCTATTCACACGCGAAAGGACGAAATCCGGTTCCTCCGCCTGCTCACGGTTGTGTGCGCGATGTTTTTCAGTCTCAGTGGATGCCGTCAGGACCACAGCCTGGCCCCGCCTGCTAACAGCGAAAAAATAACCGTCACCGTGAAACTGCCCAAGGAGCTGAAAACCGAAACTATGTGGGTGATGTATCGCTCACCCATTTGTAAGCGTGTCGACTACGGCGCCAGCGGCCAGCGCACTGAACGGGATGGTCATCACTCGGTTTACAAGGAACTGGAGCGCCAGGGGCAGAGTGATCTCTACCAAGTGGAACTACCGAAAGATGGCGGTGGCGCGTGCCGCTGGCATTTGGCGAATGTGACCTTTGGCGTGGTTTATGCCGATCCGACGCGTTTTGGCGAGAATGTGACCTCTGGGGGAGGCGGGGGCGTGGTTGTGATATTTGACTACAACGACTCGCCACGGGGTGGGGCTGATATCAAGGTTGAAGGCGATCTGACGATCAAGAAGGATTACTACCCTTGGGTCGATGAAGAGTTTTTGGGGCCTTACAAAAAAACTGTGGGCTTGGCCGGCGAGGGCAGCATTTACCTCAGTTACCAAGCATTACAGGCGCGGCAGGTATATTTCGAACCAGTCATACATTCCGATTTCATAGTTTATTCGGCGGGGCCAAAGGAAAAAAAGGAGGGAAACCACACCGCTTTCACCTATCCCGATGGTAGTGTCGTGGCAGATGGTCAATCGACGCCAGACTTCTGGAAACTACAAAGCCTGCGCACAGGACGTGCTCGCGAATGTTTATCGGTTTGGCAATACGAAAAATGCCCGGACCGTCGCCCACAACTATTACCTGAGTGGCTGCCTTCACCTGACAAACCTGATTTAGGGCACTACCTCATTGTGGATGAATGGGGTAATGCCCTGCCCGTGTATGACTATCGATTGGTCGGTGCTGACGGGCGGATATTTCTAGAAAAAACGACCAGTGATGGGCTCACGCAACCGCTGCCGATCAGCGCCCACCCCTTGCGCGAAGTCGAGTTCCCTGTGTGGAGGTGGTGATGTCGTCTATGCAGCATTCAGTTGTCGACCCCGTTGATGTCGCCAAGAACATGCGCATGTTCCACCGCATGTCTATGGTTGTGTGCGCGATGTTTTTCAGTCTCAGTGGATGCCGTCAGGACCACAGCCTGGCCCCGCCTGCTAACAGCGAAAAAATAACCGTCACCGTGAAACTGCCCAAGGAGCTGAAAAGCGAAACCATGTGGGTGATGTATCGCTCGCCCATTTGTAAGCGTGTCGACTACGGCGCCAGCGGCCAGCGCACTGAACGGGATGGTCATCACTCGGTTTACAAGGAACTGGAGCGCCAGGGGCAGAGTGATCTCTACCAAGTGGAACTACCGAAAGATGGCGGTGGCGCGTGCCGCTGGCATTTGGCGAATGTGACCTTTGGCGTGGTTTATGCCGATCCGACGCGTTTTGGCGAGAATGTGACCTCTGGGGGAGGCGGGGGCGTGGTTGTGATATTTGACTACAACGACTCGCCACGGGGTGGGGCGGATATCAAAGTTGACGGAGATTTGACGATTAAGAAGGAATATTTCCCTTGGATAAAAGAAGCTTTTTTGGGTGGATATAACAAGCGTATTAGTCTTGTAGGTGAGGGTGATACCTATCTCATGTATCAAGCGCCACAAGCTCGCCGGGTCTATTTCGAACCCATCCTGCATTCGGACTTCGCGGTTTACTCCACGCAACCAAAGGAAAAAAAAGAGGGTAACCACACCAAATTCACCTATCCCGACGGGAGTGTCGTGGCAGAACGTCAATCACAGCCAGACTTCTGGAAACTACAAAGCCTGCGGACAGGACGTGCTCGCGAATGTTTATCGGTTTGGCAATACGAAAAATGCCCGGACCGTCGCCCACAACTATTACCTGAGTGGCTGCCTTCACCTGACAAACCTGATTTCGGTCACTACCTCATTGTGGATGAATGGGGTAATGCCTTGCCGGTGTATGACTATCGATTGGTCGGTGCTGACGGGCGGATATTCCGGGAAAGTACGACCAGTGATGGGCTAACGCAACCCTTGCCGATCAGCGCCCACCCCTTGCGTGAAGTCGAGTTTCCAGTATGGCGATGGTGATCTTGCTCATACAAATTCGGTATCGCAAATTCTGAGTTCAAGTGAGTTTTTGCTCATTTAAACGTAGCGAGCCAATGACTGCTAATTGATTGCGTTATCCGATTTAAGCATTGCAGAAAACTCGAGTGCATGGGGCGCCCGAGTACATGACCCATGGAGCGAGAAGTTTATGTCCCAAGGATTTGTTTTATTGGGTGATAAAACCACCCATGGTGGAGAAGTGATATCGGCCTCATCCACGATGATCGTAAATGGCAAGCGAGTAGCACTGGTCGGAGACGAAGTTAGTTGCCCGCTGCCGGGGCATGGCATCAACAAGATTGTTGATGGCTGTCCGGACTGGTCTGAGGGTGATCGGGCGATGGTGGTCAACGGCTGCCGCTGTGAGTGCGATTGCCAGGTGATTTCCAGCGCTCCTGATTGCGGGGTGGGTTAGTCATGGGCTGGGATCGTCAGGCACCTCATGTGGTGGGCGCTCCAAAACCGCCGGTGCTGGGTCGTTGGCTATTGGCGGCACTCATGGCGGTGCTGGTCTGTGTGCTGCTGTTTTTGCTGCATGCCTCCGAACGGATGCCGTTACTGAGTACGCTCAACATTTGGGCATTGTCCGCTTCGCCATTGGTGGTCTGGATCCTGGCGTTCGCTGCGCGTGCCCATGCCTATGGGACTGCGCTGAGCCATTGCCAGTTTCTGGAGGAGGAGGCGCATAGTTCGCAGCGTTCCTGGCAGGGTTGGGCTCTGCGCCACCTGGCAGTGTCTGCCAGTTGTGTGCTGCTGCCTGATCAGGTGTCTGCGAGCGTATTAACTCAGGGTTCCTTTGATTTGCTTCCCCGCACAGGGCAAGCACGGCGTATTGCGGCTTTGCCTGTAGCGCCGGAACGTGATCAAGCCGGATTGCAGATGTTGATTCAGGCATTGGTGCCGGCACTGCATGCGTTACCGACGGGGCAAGAACTGCACGTCACACTGCTGAGTGATGTTGATCCCAGCGAATATGAAGCCTTGCGCGATGCCTGGCAGCAGACCTGGACCATCACGGTGAGCCGACCGCTACCTGCAACGCTCACCTTGGCTAGCGAATTGTCGTACTGGTGGATCGATGAAACGTTGAAGGCCGCCACCGCAGCCATTGAGTTGATTCTGGTGCTCCAGGTGCACGGTGATGACTCGTACTCCGACGGGCTTGCCGCCTTGCTGCTATGCCCGGACAGCCTGGCAATCGTCTTGGAGCTACCGATCACGGCTGGTTTGTTGCGGCCAATGCCATTGGATATCGACGCGCTGGACAGCGAGTTACCGTTGTTTCTGCAAACCCAAGTGAGCGCTTGCCGAGCAACCGGCATGTTGGTCGACGCCACCGACTGGCAGCCACTGACCGGAAAAATACTTGCCGTAGCAGCCGCCCATGGTGCTTCGCTCAAGGCGGAGCAGCAGTGGATTCAGGAAAGTCTGTGCGGGCTATCGGGCCCGCTCGGTCACTGGCTAGTAACTGCGCTGGGTGTGGAAATATCCCGGCGTCAGCGTGAGCCTTTGTTGGTATTGGCACGAGAAGAATCGCAGCACTGGATGAGCACTATTACCACGGGAGAGTTGGCATGAACGTTTGGAGTAACTCATGGCGCCGCGCGGGGGCAGCAGTGTGGATCATTACGCTGCTAGCCGCGCTGGGCTGGGTGATCTGGCGTTATGGCGATCAGGTCGGGCTAGCTGAGAATCACCACAAGCTGTTGGTTTTTCTGCTGATTATCACCATTGCAATGGTGGGCTTTCTGGCACCTCGGTTGTTAGTGCATCTCAAACGTCAAAACCACCGCGAGCAGGGGCGGGCGGATAAGGTCTATCCCCCGGCAGACTCACAGATGGTTATGCCTCGCCAACCGATTGCTCACCTATCAGAGCTGCGCGAGCACCTACACGACACCTACGGCCTCTTCTGGCGCCGCAAAATTCGCCTGTTTCTCATCATCGGCGAACCCACCGAAATCGAAGCCATCGCCCCAGCCCTGGCCGATCAGCAATGGCTCGAAGGCCAAGGCACGGTCCTGTTGTGGGGTGGCAGTGCCCAGGCCGCGCTGGATCAGTCATTCCCTAAGCACTGGCGTGGGCTGAGCCGCTGGCGTGCGCTGGACGGGGTGGTTTGGGCGCTGAACAAAACCCAGGCCGCCGACGATGCCGCGATGGGTAAAGGTGTACGCCAGGTGCAGCGCCTTGCCCGTGACCTACACTGGCAGTTGCCGTTGTACCTGTGGCAGGTCTGCGACAGTACATGGCCGCAGGACACGCACAAGGCGCAGCCGGTGGGCTGCCGGTTGCCCGAGCGCTTCACGGCGGCGGCAGTGGAAACCGCCCTGACGCGTTTGCTGGAGCCTTTGCGGCGCGAGGGCTTGGCGCAGATGAACGGTGTGATGAAGCATGACTTCCTGCTTCGCCTGTCCCGCGATTTAAAGAGCGAAGGCATCGCCCGCTGGCGTCATACGCTGACGCCCCTAGGCAGCGATTTTGCTCGTGGTGTGCCGTTGCGTGGATTGTGGTTCAGCCTGCCGGTACAGCGCTCGCCGCATGACAAACAACAGGAATGGTCGGTCGCCCCGGTGTGGCACGGCGTACTCGGCGATAACGCCAGTGGCCGCCGGCTGGGCTGGAGCGTGCCGCGCGCTGGCTTTGCGCTGGTGTTGGGTTTGGCGACGTTATGGGGCGCCGGATTGTTGCTGTCGTTTGTCAGCAACCGTGCGCAAATCGCCCAGGTGCAAAGTTCGTTGGCGGCATTGCAGCAGTCGGGCAGTAACGACGAGCAACTCAGCGCACTCAACGATCTGATGCGCGAACTGGCGCGCCTGGATTACCGCGCCGAACACGGCGCTCCGTGGTACCAACGCTTCGGCCTGAATCAAACCCCAGCGCTGCTTGAAACGGTGTGGCCACGCTACGTCGACGCCAACAACCGCCTGATCCGCGACCCGGCCGCCGCCGCTTTACGCCAGCAGCTCACGGCCCTGGTCAAGCTGGCCCCGGACAATCCCGAGCGCGCCGAACGCGCCCGCGGGGCCTACGACCAGCTCAAGGCCTACCTGATGATGGCGCGCCCGCAAAAAGCCGATGCCACGTTCCTGACCAAAGCCCTGGGCAACGCCGAACCGGTGCGCGACGGTGTATCGCCGGGACTTTGGCAAAGCCTGGCGCCTAACCTGTGGCAGTTCTATGGCGAGCACTTGGCGGCGCACCCGGCCTGGGCGATCAACGCTGACCCGAGGCCGGTTGCTCAGGCCCGACAGGTTCTGCTTGGGCTGTTGGGCCAGCGCAATGCCGAAACCAGTCTTTACCAGCAGGTCCTCGACACAGCGGCCAATCAATACCCAGCGCTAAGCGTGCAAAACATGGTGGGTGAAACCGATGTTCTGGCGCTGTTCTACACCGAAGCCAGTGTGCCGGGCGTGTTCACGCGCCAGGCCTGGGAGGGCCAGGTGCGCCAAGCCATCGATGCGATCGCCGACGCGCGTCGCGAAGAAATCGACTGGGTGCTCAGCGATAACCAGAGCGATATTGCCGCCGAGCTGACCCCGGATGAACTCAGAGAGCGGCTTACCGAGCGTTACTTCCAGGATTACGCCAGTGCCTGGCTGGGCTTTCTCAACAGCCTGCGCTGGAACCCCGCCAATACCTTGGCCGATGCGATCGACCAACTCACTCTGATGGCTGATGTGCGCCAATCGCCGCTGATTGCCCTGATGAACACGCTGGCCTATCAAGGGCAGGCCGGCACTCGCAACCAGGCCCTGGCCGACTCGTTGATACAGTCCGCGCAAAAGCTGATCGCCAAGGACAATGGGCCGATGATTGATCAACTGGCACAAACGCCGCGCAGTCCGCTGGAGGCGACTTTCGGGCCGTTATTGAGCCTGCTCGGCAAAGACCCCGAGGCCAGGGCCGACAATGACCGCTTGAGCCTGCAGGCGTTCCTGACCCGCGTCACCAGGCTGCGCCTGAAATTGCAGCAAGTCAGCAATGCGCCTGATCCGCAGGAAATGACCCAAGCCCTGGCGCAAACAGTGTTTCAAGGCAAGAGCGTCGACCTGACAGACACGCAGTCCTACGCCAGCCTGATTGCGGCCAGCCTGGGAGCAGAGTGGAATAGGGTCGGCCATACGCTTTTTGTGCAGCCTTTAGATGAAGCGTGGCAACGGGTGTTGCAACCCTCGGCTGCCGGGCTCAATAGTCAGTGGCAACGCTCAATCGTTGGTGATTGGCAGAGTGCTTTCGCTGGGCGCTACCCCTTTGCGCAAACCGTCAGCGATTCCTCGTTGCCGATGCTGGGGCAGATGATTCGCGCCGACTCCGGGCGTATCGAGCAGTTTTTACGCAGCCAACTGAGCGGTGTGCTGCGCAAGGAAGGCAGCCGCTGGGTCGCCGACCCGCGCCATAGCCAGGGGTTGCGGATTAATCCGCAGTTTCTGGCGGCGATTAACCAACTGAGCCATCTGGCCGACGTGATCTATACCGACGGCGGCATGGGTTTGAGCTTCGAGCTTCAAGGCAAACCGGTGCGAGATGTCGTGCAAACCACCTTCATCCTCAATGGCGAACACCATCAGTATTTCAACCAGAAAGAGCGTTGGCAGCGTTTCAATTGGCCAGGGCGCGGTGACCATCCGGGCGCCAGCCTGAGCTGGACCAGTATCCATACGGGCGAGCGCCTGTTCGGTGATTACCAGGGGACTTGGGGCCTGATCCGCTTGCTGGAAAAAGCTCGAATCACCGCCCTGGACGACGGCGATAGCCGCTACCGCATGGTCCTCAAGGCCCCCGATGGTTTGAACCTGACGTGGAACCTGCGTACCGAACTGGGCGCGGGGCCTTTGGCCTTGCTCAAGCTGCGTCACTTCACGTTGCCACCACAGATCTTCCTCACCCAGGGCACCGCGCAAGTGCCGTATGCGCAGAACGGGGTTTTTGAATGAGCCTGTACACCTTGATCACCCATTGCCTGGGCGAGCGCGACCCCGTAGCTCTGGCCAGAAGCCAAGCCGAGCGCTGGCAGACGTGGCTTCAACCGATCAGCGCAGACTCGCCTGTCGGCGAAGACCCAGGCTATGACGATGACTTCCAGCGCATGCGCGAGGAGGTCAACAAGCTCTCCGGTGCGAATGCCGAACGGGTGGTTCAACTGGCAGAACAGCTGCTGATCCACACCTGCAAAGACCTGCGCGTCGCTACGTATTACCTGTGGGCACGCGTGCAGAAGGACGGCGAGGCCGGGTTGGCGGATGGGCTCGGTTTGCTCGCCGCGCTGGTGGAACGTTTCGCCGCCGATGTGCTGCCGTCGCGGCCCAATAGCCGCAAGATGGCGCTGGAATGGCTGGCCGGCGGCAAGGTGCTGGACAGTTTGTCGCTGTACCCCGAAGTGGTGCGCAGCGAAGCCGAGCGCACGGTGGCGGCGCTGGCCTGGCTGGAGCGTGGGCTTGAGGCTTGGCCGCAGGATCAGCGCCCGGCACTCGGTGCGCTGTACGGCGCGTTGTCCACTCGATTGACGCAGTCCGGAGGGGTTGACGCGCTCGTGCCGCAGCATAGCGCCAGTCACGAATCGACTGTGCAGACGGCGGCGCCGAGCGCCACGGGCATCAAGTCCGGGCGCGACCTGCTGGACAGTGGCAGGGCGTTGGCAGGTTATCTACGCGAGCAGCCCCAGGGCTGGCTGGCGGCGCATCGGCTGATGAAAAGTTTGCGTTGGGACACGGTACACCAGGTGCCGCTGGAGGAAACCAGCGGCAATACGCGGCTGGCGTCTCCCCGGGGTGATTATCGGGCGCAGCTCAAGCGCCTTTACCTGCAACAACGCTGGGCTGAATTACTCGATCAGGTCGAACGAATGTACGCCGAGAGCGTGAACCACTTCTGGCTGGATTTGCAGTGGTACTTGTACCAGGCGCTGAGCAAACAACCCGCACCACATGACGGCTGGGCGGACATCATCAAGCGTGACTTGGGCATGTTCCTCGAACGCTTGCCGGGGCTGGAACTGTTGCACTGGAACGACGGCACGCCCTTCGCCGATGAGACAACCCGCGACTGGATCACCCAGCACGTCAGTGGCAACCGCACGCAGCAATGGCTACCGGCACCGAAGGCGGTGCTGACCACGAGCGATGCCGAGATATTGTCGCTGGAGGACGAGGCGGTGGCCCAGGCCGACAGAGAGGGCGTGGACGTGGCGCTCGGTTGGCTGGTGGCCCGGCCGGGCGTGCAGACCGGGCGCCAACGCTGGCTGCTGCGCCTGCTGATGGCGCGTGTCGCCGAGCAATACGGCAAGGGCGACTTGGCCCTGCACGTATTGGCCGAACTGGACGCTACCGCGCAGCACCACGCGCTGGCGGACTGGGAGCCGGAGCTGAATTTCGAGGTCAAGGCCCGGCTGCTCAAGCTCTTGCGTCTAAAAGCGCAGCGCACCGATGCAGACAAACCCACGCTCGCCCGGCGCACCGAAGCGCTGTTGGCGGCGTTGGTCGCCATCGACCCGGTACGCGCCGCCGTGCTCTGCGGCTAACCCTCATTCATCAGGAATCTATCTGTGAACATGGATAATTTAACCCTGCGCTACTACGACGCCGAAATGCGTTACCTGCGCGAAGCCGGCAAGGAATTCGCCGAAGCGTTCCCGGATCGGGCGGCCCAGCTCAACCTGGACAAACCGGGCGCGCAAGACCCCTATGTGGAGCGCCTGTTCGAAGGCTTTGCGTTCTTGATGGGACGCCTGCGCGAGAAGCTCGACGATGATTTACCGGAGTTGACCGAAGGGCTGGTCAGCCTGTTGTGGCCTCACTATTTGCGCACCATTCCGTCGTTGTCGATTGTCGAGCTTGTCCCTGAGCTCGCGCAGATGAAACGTAGCGAGTTGGTCGGCAAGGGGTTCGAGGTGTTATCCCAACCCATTGGTCCGCTACGCACCCGTTGTCGTTACACCACCACTCAGGACCTGACGTTGCAGCCGCTGGCCCTGGAGTCGGTGCGGCTGGCCTACGAGCCGGACGGTCGCTCGCTGTTGCGCCTGCGCTTTGCCTGCGGCGCGTTGACGGACTGGAGCCAGATCGAACTGAGCCGCCTGCCGCTTTACCTGAGTGCCGATGCACCGCTGGCCAGCGCCTTGCACCATGCGCTGACGCTGAACACCCAGGCGTTGTACGTGCGCCTGCCGGAGCAGCACGAGCGCCAGGCATTGGACGGCCATTTTGCGCCCAGGGGGTTTGCTGACGAGGATCGGCTGTGGCCCAAGGGTGACAGTGCGTTCAGCGGTTATCAGTTGCTGCTGGAGTACTTCACCTTTCGCGAGAAATTCATGTTCGTAACCCTCTGTGGCCTGGAACATTTGAGCATCAGCGCTGATGTGCCTTGGTTCGAACTGGACGTGGTGCTGCGTGAAGCATGGCCAAAGGAATTCAGTGTGAGCAGCGAACATATTCGCCTGCATGCCGTGCCGGTGATCAATCTGTTTGCGCTGGAGGCTGACCCGCTGACGCTGGCGCCGTTACAAAGCGACTACCTGCTACGGCCAATGCGGTTGCAGGACGGTCATACTGAAATTTATTCGGTCGATCAGGTCACCTCGTCAAAAAATGCCGTGCGTCATGACTATGTGCCGTTCAGCAGCTTTCGCCACAAGGGCGGCATGCTGCGCGACGAGGCTCCCGAGCGCTACTTTCATACGCGCCTCAAGCGCGCCGCCAATGGCTTGCATGACACCTGGCTGATCCTGGGCGGTGACGGCTTCGATAAGGACCGCCTGCGCAACAGCGAAAGCCTGTCGTTGCGCTTGACCGGCACCCACGGCCAGTTGCCGCGCAAGGCGCTGCAAAGCACCTTGCTCGATACGCTGGTGCAAACCACCCAGACCGGTTTGCGCGTGCGCAACCTGTGCGCGCCGAGCTTGCCATGCTACCCACCGAACCGTGACCGCTTTCACTGGCGGGTCCTGAGCCACCTGGGCTCGAACTTCCTGCCGATGCTCGACAACGCCGAGGTGTTGCGCGGCACATTGGCCTTGTACGACTGGACGGGCAGCGAGCTCAACCGTCGTCGTCTGGCGGCGATCGTCGAGGTCCGTCATCACGTGGTCCAGCGTTTCGAGAAAGGCTTTTTGCTACGCGGGGTGGATATCGAAATCACCCTCGATGCCAATGGCTTTTCAGGGGAAGGCGACATCAGCCTGTTCGGCGAGATGCTCAATCGCTTCTTCGCCTTGTATGCCGACATTCATTTGTACACCCAGCTCACGCTGATCCTGCAACCTACTGGAAAGTGCCTGCGATGGAACGAGAATCACAGTCAGCGTATTCCCGGCTGAAAACCAGCGGTTTGCTGGACGCCTTGCAAGAGCAGGTGGCCGAGGCCAATCTGCAGCGTTTTTGCCAGTTGCTGGAACAGGCCTTGCCCGGTCACCCACCCCTGGGCAGTACCGCGCACCCGGCGGATGACGCCGTGCGCTTTCGGCCCGATCCGGGCATGGGGTTTCCGGCCGGCGAGTTGAAGTCGATTGAAATCGATGAAGCACACCCGGAGCGTGCGGCGACGGTACGCACTCGCTTGCTCGGGTTGTACGGCGTCGATTCGCCGATGCCGACCGTGTATCTGGACGACATCGCGCAGCGTCGGGAAGGGCATGCGGCGTTGGAAGCCTTCCTGGATATTTTCAATCACCGGATCTTCACCCAGTTCTACCGGATCTGGCGCAAATACTCCTACCCGGCGACGTTCGAAGCGGGCGGCACCGATGCCACCTCGCAGTGCCTGCTGGGCTTGATCGGCCTGGGCATTCCCGGCACCGCGCAACAGGTCGGCACGCCGGTCTCGCGCTTTCTGGCCTTGCTCAGTGTGATGCGCCTGCCCACGCGCAATGCTGAAGGCATCGCCGCATTGGTCACATTGCTCGCCCCCAACACCCAGGTGCAGGTGACCCCGCATTGGCCGCAGACCATTGCGCTGCCGGCGCCGGCCAGCCTTTCCCGGCAACGTCCGGTGAGCTTGTCCCGGGGCACGCCGCTGGGCCGTGTCGGCCACGACGCCAACAGCCAACTCGGCCTGACGCTCTATACCGAGCACGCACAGGAAGCCCGTGGCTGGCTCCCCGACGGCCAGTTACTCCGCGATCTGCGGGTGCTGTTGCGTGTGTACCTGGGGTGGCGTTGCACGGCGAAACTGCGCTTGTCACTGCCGCTGCACAGCCTGCCTGCGCCGGTGTTGGGGCAGGCGGTCATTCGGCTCGGCATGACCGGCGTGCTGGGCTTGGGAGGCGCTGCCTGGCGAGCGACCGAGCACGCCACGCTGACGATCAACCTGGGTCGCTACCAAGGCCTTTCGATTAACCCACGCAACAGGGAGACACAGCATGTCGCGTACCGTTTTTAATCTCATGATGCTAGCGGCATTCACGCTACCGCTGGGCGGTTGTGGGTTGGCCCAGACCGTGGCGGATGGCACGGCATCCACCGCCAAGGCGATCTTCTACAAGCAGGTTAAAACCCTGCACCTGGATTTCAGCGCGCGCACGGCGCTGAACACCGATGCCACGGACATGCGTGCCTTGTCGGTGCCGACCCTGGTGCGGGTTTACCAATTGCGTGACAACAAGGCCATGGCGCTGGCGACCTACGAAGGCTTGCTGGACGATGACGAGCGCTTGCTCGCGAGTGCGTTGTTGGACAAACGCTCGCTGGTGGTGAAACCGGAGGAGGGCGCGCAACTGAATGTGCCGATGCACAAGGACGCGCAATTTGTCACGCTGGTGGCGCTGTTTCGCGACCCCGATACCCGGCAGAACACCTGGCGCCTGACCCTGGCGCGTGACGACCTCGAGCCGGACCGCGCGCGGGTGATCGAACTGGGCGATAACCGCCTGACCCTGCGCCCGCTGGCGAAGGACTGAGCCATGACCGAGTACAGCCCTTCGCTCTACGAACGCCTGCTGCACAATTTCGACGGTGAGTTGGACTTGCAGCGGGTCAGCGAGGCGGATCAGCACACGCTCTCCGTGCTGGACAACCTGCAGCGCATCCTCAACAGCCGAGCGGGCTCGCTCAGCCATCTGCCGGATTATGGGTTGCCGGACATGGGCCTGATCCTGCAAGGGCTGCCTGCCACGGCCCATGACTTGATCGGCACCATGACCGACACGCTGCTCAAGTACGAACCGCGTCTGGCGGCGATCACCGTCGAACTGCTGCCCCAGGCGCTGCCGGGTCATCTGGAGTATGCCTTGGACCTGCAATTGAAGGATGGGCAGCGCGTGAACTTCGGCACCCGCTTGACACCCGAGGGCAAGGTGCTGGTGCGGCACTTGAAGCGACAGCATTACCTGTCGAAGCCTTGAACCGATAACGGAAGGGAAGCCCGATGACGGCGTTGTTTGAGATGCGTATTCAAGTCGGCGGTGATCCGCGTGGTTTCAGTGAGTTCAGCGCTTTGCGCGATGAGTTGGCCAAGCTCAGCCATCCCGCCTGCCCGGATGTGGACTGGGCCAAGGTCGAGCAAGGCTGCCTTGCGCTGTTCCAGCAAAACGGCGCGGAGTTGCACAGCGCGTGCTTTTACGCCTTGGCCCGCGGCCAGCGTCACGGGGTGGAGGGCATCACGCAAGGTGTGGCGTTGATCGAGGCGCTGGGCGGCGAGTGGGCGCGCCTGTGGCCACCGATGGCGTCGGCACGCCTGGACTTGCTGGGATGGTTGTTCGACCAACTGCAATTGCTGCTGCGCAGTGTGGTGATGAACGCCTACAGTGTGGCCGCATTGGTTCAATTGGACATCGAACTGGCGCGTTTGCAGGTGCGTTTGCGTACTCATCTGGACAGCCCTCTGCAATCGCTGCAAGCCCTGCGTTATCAGGTCGGCGGTCTGATCCAGCGCCTGGAACAGAGCCCCGCGTCGGGCGAAACGCAGCTCGCGCCGGTCAGGTTGATGGCGCCGGCGTTGGTGACCCCCGTGGTGATTCTGCCGCCACCCGAAGTGGCGCCGCGCAGGTCACGCATCGGCCTGTGGTGGCTGCTCGGGGCGCTGATCGTCGTTGTGCTCTCGGGATTCGGTTGGCGCATGTGGCTGTCAGGTCCAGGCAGTGAACCCCTTATGCCCGCCCCGGTTCGACTGGACAGCCTGTCGCTGTTCGATGCCGGCAGTGCCACGCTCAAGCCGGGCTCGGCCAAGGTGCTGATCAATGCCCTGGTCGACATCAAAGCCCAGCCCGGCTGGCTGATCGTGATCGCCGGGCATACGGATGCGACCGGTCCCGTCGAACAGAACCTGACACTGTCCCATGCCCGCGCCTCTGCCGTGCGCGACTGGATGCAGCGCATGGGCGACATTGCCGACAGTTGCTTTGCCGTCCAAGGCTTCGCGGCCAGTCAGCCGATTGCCAGCAACGACACCGAAGCCGGACGCGCCGCGAACCGTCGCGTGGATATTCACCTGGTGCCACAAACGGGGGCCTGCGGCGAGGCCACCGTGGCAGTGGATTGAGCGCTATTTCAGCGCATGCTCAACCACCTGCGCCGCACGCGGTGCAGCCCGCGTGCACTTGGCCAACGCCTGCTGCACGTCCGCCAGCAGGTCGGCGATGTCCTCCAACCCGACCGACAAACGTACCAACCCTTCGCTGATCCCGTGCGCTGCCCGCTCCTGCGGGGTGTAGGTGGAGTGGGTCATGCTCGCCGGGTGTTGGGCCAGGGATTCGGCATCGCCCAGGCTGACTGCGCGGCTGAACAGCTTGAGCGCGTTCATGAAGCGCCGGCCGGCCGCGATCCCGCCTTTGAGCTCGAAGGCAATCATCCCACCCGACATGCGCATCTGCCGCGCCGCCAGTTCGTACTGAGGGAATGAGCGCAGCCCGGGGTACGTCACGCGTTCCACCGCCGGGTGCGCCTGCAAGGCTTCGGCCACCGCTTGGGCGTTGCTGCAATGGCGGTCCATGCGCAGCGCCAGGGTCTTGAGGCCGCGCATCAGCAGCGACGCGTCTTGCGGTGACATGACCGCGCCGGTCAGGTCTTTGAGCCCTTGCAGGCGAATGCGCTGCGCCAGCGCCTGGTTGCTCACCGCAATGCCGGCGGTGATGTCGCCATGCCCGCTGAGGTACTTGGTGGCCGAGTGCACGACGACATCGGCGCCCAGGTCCAGGGGCCGTTGCAGGTAGGGCGTGCAGTAGGTGTTGTCGACCACCACGATGACGTTGGGCTGCTGGTGCGCAAGCGCCGCCACGGCGGCGATATCGACCAATTGCAGGTTGGGGTTGGCCGGGGTTTCGCAGTAGATCATGCGCGTGGCCGGGGACAGTGCGGCGTGCAGCGCGTCCAGGTCGGTGAGGTCGACATGGCGCACCTTGATGCCGAATTCAGCGATGCCATGGTGCAGCAGGGCGAAGGTGCAGCCGTAGAGCGTCTGGCTGACGATCACCTCATCGCCGGGGCGCAGCAGGGTCCAGAAGGTGGCAGCAATCGCGCCCATGCCGGAGCTGAAGGCGACGGCGGCCTCGCCGTTTTCCAGGCTGGCCATGCGCGCTTCCAGCAGGGCCAGGGTCGGGTTGGAAATACGCGTGTAGAAGTGCCCGCTTTCTTCACCGGCAAAACACGCGGCGCCGTATTCGGCGGTGGGGAAGGCGAACGTGGCGCTGAGATAGATCGGCGGTACGAGGGCGCCGTGGTGGTCCTTGGGGTCATAGCCGTGGTGGATGGCGCGGGTGGAAAAGCCGAATGTATTGTGTTTATTGTTCATGTCGGACACTCCTTATTTCCTACAATGCTATGCTCATAACCACAGCTGAACTTTGCAATATTTGCTGACAAGTCCCGGGCTACGGGATGAAACCTCCCAAAAAATAATGATTAGAGGCACGTTATGCCCGTCAGCCTGGATCGCACCGACAAGGCCCTTTTAAACGCGCTGCAAGGCAACGCCCGCTTGACCGTGGCCGAACTCGCCGAGCGCGTATCCCTGACCACCTCTCCCTGCTGGCGGCGGGTCAGAAACCTGGAAGAGAGCGGGGTGATCAGCGGTTATCAGGCGATCCTGTCGCCCAAGGCATTGGGGTATGGGGTGACGGCGTTTGTCAGCATCATGATGGAGAGCCACACCCAGGAGGTCGCGCGGGCGTTCGAGCAGCGCTTGTTGGACATTCCGCAAATCGTGGCTTGCCATAACGTCTCGGGGCGTTATGACTTTCTGCTGGAGGTGGTGGCCAAGGACCTGGAGTCGTTTGGCGAATTCGCGCGGGAGGTGTTACAGACGTTGCCGTGCGTCAAAGAGATCTACTCGAGCTTTTCCTACAAGTCGGTGCGGCCGTTGCGCGTGATTCCGTTGCCGGGCTGAGCCCATGCGCACATTGGCTACCTGATCTTTGCCGAAATTGGCTATTTCTCCCAAGTGCTGCGCTGACTAACCTGGCCACCAATTTCCAGTGTTCAGGAGCTCTACCATGCAACCCCGTACTGATTTCTACACCGCTTCCCCAGATGCCATGAAAGCCATGCTCGCCCTGGAAACCGCAGTGGGCAGACTGTCCATCGAATTGCCCCTGCTCGAACTGATACGCCTGCGCGTGTCGCAGATCAACGGCTGCGCCTTCTGCCTCGACATGCACACCGCCGATGCGCGCAAGGGCGGTGAGACCGAGCGCCGCCTGTACACATTGTCGGCCTGGCGTGAAACGCCGTTCTTCACCCCGCGTGAACGCGCCGCGCTGGCCTGGGCCGAAAGCCTGACCCTGGTCAGCCAGACCCGCGCCGCAGACGAAGATTACGACTCGCTCGCCGCCGAGTTCAGCGCCCAGGAACAGGTCGATCTGAGCGTGGCCATCGCCACCATCAACAGCTGGAACCGCCTGGCGGTGGGCTTTCGCAAGATGCCCAAGTAAGCCCGAGGCCGTGCGCGGTCAGAAGTTGACCGAGGCACTCAGGCGCGCCGTCAGCGGCGCGCCCTGGAACAGGTAATCATCGCCCATGTACTCACCTGCGTCGCGCCAGTAGCGCTTGTCGAACAGGTTGTCGACGCTCAGGCGAAACACCGTCTCATAGCCATCGATTTTGGTGGTGTAGCGGCTGCCGACGTTGACCACCGCGTAGTCCCCGACCTCGACGTTGCCGCTGCGGTTGGCGTACTTCTTGGCGCTGTATTGCACGCCACCCAGTACCGCCAGGCCGTTCACCCACGGCAGCGCGTAGTCGGCGTAGACACTGGCGCGCAGCTTGGGCACGTTGATCGCCTGGTGGCCTTCGTAGTCCGGCGTGCCGCTGCCGCTGACCCGCGCACGAATCGCCGCGACGCTGGTGGCGATCTGCAGGCGGTCGGTGGCCCAGCCGTTGGCCGACAGTTCCAGCCCGGTGTTTTTCTGTTCGCCTTGTTGCACGTAGGTGAAGTTTCCAGCGCCATCCGGCTTGGCATACTGGTAGGCCTGGCGCGTCTGGAAGACAGCGGCGGCGAAGCTGATGCGGCGCCAGTCGTATTTCACGCCGGCTTCGAGTTGCCGTGACACGGTCGGGGCCAGGGTCTCGTTCGGGTTGCTCGCGAACCACGGCGCCGTGCCGCCCAGGGACAGGCCCTTGCTGTAACTGGTGTACAGCGAGATGTTTTCAATCGGCTTATAGATCAGCGATGCCTGGGGCAGGAACACGTACTGCTGGGTATGGCGCGCCTGGTCGCCATTGCTGTCAAAGGCTTTTTCATCGAGGCGCACTTCGCGACCGCCGAGGATGGTTTGCCACTGTTCGTTGAAGCGGATGCGGTCAGTGACGAATACGCCGTACTGGCGACTGTCGAGGTTGCGATGACTGTCGTGCAGCGGCACGTTGGTCGGCGCAAACGTCGGTGCGTCGTCGTTGATATTGCCGCTGCCGATGTATTCGTTGACCGCCTCGCGCTTGTCGATCACCCGGCGAAACGCGCTGGTGCCGAAGGTCAGTTCATGGCCCAGGCCGACGGTGTCGAACAGCCCGGTCATGGCCGCCTGCACTTCATCGTCGCGGCGGGTGTCGTCGGGGCTGCGGTAGTCGTAGATGTCGTAGTCACCCTCGGGGCTGAACGTGTTGGCGTTGCACGTGTTCACGTAGAAACAGCCCCAGGCGAACGAACTGTAGTCATCGATCACCACCTTGCTGCGCGCCGCGCTGACACTGCCTTTCCACTGGTCACTGAAGCGGTATTCGAACTTGCCGTTGAGGTTCAGCGAATCAATACCGACCTGCTTGGAACCGCTTTGATGGCCCAGCAGCTTTTTCGGCGATGCATCGTGGGGCACTTCACTGCCGCCCAGCAGTTGGTAGCCCGGCACCGAGCGCTGTTGTTTGTTCTGGTACTCCGCATCCAGTTGCAGCACCGCGTCGGGGCTGATGTTCCAGTCGAACGCCAGTGACAGGAAGTCGCGCTGGCCGTTGGCGTGTTCCACGTAGGAATTGAGGTCTTCATGGGCCACGTTGGCGCGTAGGCCGAACTGCTGCTCGCTGCCGAACCAGCCGCCGACGTCAGTGGCGATATAACCGCTGCCGCGGTCGTCGCTGGACACCGTCACCGAACGCACGTCTTGCGGGCGCTTGGTCACGTAGTTGATCACGCCGCTGGGCTCGGAAATCCCGCTTTGCAGGCCGGCCAGACCCTTGAGCACTTCCACCTGTTGTTTGTTTTCCAGGGCGACGTTCTGCTCGCCGGTGATGGTGCGCCCGTTGATCTTGTAGCTGCTCGCGGCGTTCAGCGAGAAGCCGCGCACCACGAAGTTTTCGTAGTAGCCGATCGGTGCGTAGCTGTCGCCCACCGAGGCGTCGTTGCGCAGCACTTCGCTGAGCAGGCGGGCTTGCTGGTCCTTGATCAGGGCGGCGTTGATCACGCTGATCGAGGCGGGAGTGTCCAGCAACGGCGCTTCATTGAAGCCGCCGACCGAGGCGGTGTCACTGCGATAACCGGACTCATCCTGGCCCAGCACCTGCACCGCCGGCAGTTCAATTTCCGCGGCCAGACTGCTGCCGATGCCACCGCTGAGCAGCAGGCCGAGGGCGAAACGTGAAGTGGCGACGGGGCGGAAACGCAAAACCATGGGGCAAGGCCTTAAAGCGCAGGACGGGGGGCGCATAAGCTAGGCATAAGTGCGTGCATTTACAAGGATTCGCGCATTGAGACATCCCGTCTCAGCGTGTACGCCGATCCACTCGCGTCTCGACAGGCCAGGTAGGCATCTGCGATAGACGAGGCTTCTCTCATCGTTGCAGGAGGTCGTCATGAGTACCGCTGGAAACGTTATCGCTGGAAAAGTAGCGCTGGTGACCGGCGCCGGGCAGGGCATCGGCCGGGCCATCGCCCTGCGCCTGGCACGGGACGGCGCTGATATCGCGCTGGTGGACATCAATGGCGCCAAGCTAGAGGCCGTGGCCGCTGAAATCGTCGCGGCAGGGCGCAAGGCGTCGGTGTTTATCGCCGACGTGTCCAAGCGCGAACAGGTGGTGGCCGCCGTCGAACACGCATACCAGACCCTCGGTGGCTTCGACATCATCGTCAACAACGCTGGGGTGGCGCAGATCGATTCACTGCTGGAGGTGACGCCGGAGCAGGTCGAACGCACCCTCGGCATCAACGTGCAGGGTGTGCTGTGGGGCATCCAGGCCGCCGGCAAGAAGTTCAAGGCGCTCAAGCAGAAGGGCAAGATCATCAACGCCTGCTCGATCGCCGGGCATGAAGGCTTTGCGTTGCTGGGCGTGTACTCGGCGACCAAGTTCGCGGTGCGCGCCCTGACCCAGGCGGCGGCGAAGGAACTGGCGAGCGCCGGGATCACCGTCAATGCCTATTGCCCGGGCGTGGTCGGCACCGATATGTGGGTCGAGATCGATAAGCGCATGGCCGAGATTACCGGCGCCGAAGTCGGCGCGACCTACAAGAAGTACGTGGACGGGATTGCCCTGGGCCGTGCGCAAACGCCGGAGGATGTAGCGGGGCTGGTGTCTTACCTGGCGGGGCCGGATGCGGACTATATGACCGGGCAGTCGCCGTTGATCGATGGTGGGATTGTGTACCGATAGCCCTGAAAACACGCGGTTCAACGGTGGGAGTGGGCTTGCCCGCGATGGCGGCGGTTCAGTCACAGCATCGCCATCGCGGGCAAGCCCGCTCCCACATGTTTGACGGTGCTGTGTCAGATATGTTTGCCCGGCATGTCGATGCCCAACTGGTTGACCCGGCGATACAGCGTCGCCCGCGAAATCCCCAGCGCCTGGGCGGTCGGCGACGGCTTCCAGCGATGCCGGATCAGCGCATCCAGCACCACCTGGCGTTCCGGGCTGACACGCTCTTGCACGTCGGCCTCGATCTGCTCGCCGCGCACCTCCACGGGCAAGTCCGCTAGTTGGATGGTACCGCCGTCGCACACCGCACAGGCATACGCCAGCACATGGCGCAGTTGGCGCACGTTGCCCGGCCAGGCATACCCCAGCAATAGCTCCAGCGCGGCAGGCCCGATACCCACGGCAATCCCGCTGTGGTGCGCCTCCTGTTCCACCAGCCGATTGATCAATGCCAGCTTGTCGCTGCGCTCGCGCAAGGGCGGCAGGCAGAACCGCGCGCAGCCCAGGCGAAAGTACAGGTCCTCGCGAAAACGCCCCTCGCTGACCAGTGCCGCCAGGTCGCGGTGGCTGGCGCAGATCACCTGGATATCCACCGCACGGGTTTTCGCCGCGCCCAGCGGGGCCACTTCACCTTCGGCCAAGACCCGCAGTAACCGCGTCTGCAGGGCCAGCGGCATATCGCCGATTTCATCGAGAAACAGCGTGCCGCCATCGGCCTGCAACAACAGCCCGGTCATGCCCTTGCTCGACGCGCCGGTAAAGGCCCCGGCGACATAGCCGAACAGCTCGCTTTCGATCAGGTTTTCCGGGATCGCCGCGCAGTTCACCGCCACGAACGGCCCGCCGCGACGGGCGCTGCGTTCATGCAGTTGGCGCGCAAACACTTCCTTGCCGGCGCCGGTTTCGCCCTGCACCAGTACCGGCAGGTTGCGGTCCTTGACCCGCACGGCCAGGCGCAGGTGTTCTTCCACCCGTGGGTCGACTTGGTTGTTTGCCGTCTTAACGGGACGCGCCGGTTTGCGCTGCGGCGCGCTGACCCGCACATGCAACGCGCCGGGTTCGCCCAGCCAGTGCAGTTGTTGCGCCGATTGATCGCTCACCGCACGTAACGCATCCAGGTCGAACACCTCGCTGATATGTACCGGCACCTGGCCAAAGCGTCGGCGCAGGGCTTGGCGCGCCTTGCTGTTCAAGGCATGCAGGCGACCGTCCTGGTCCCAGGCCAGCAACAGGTCGGGCTGGCTGTCGACATAGCCGGGCGTGCTGTGGGCCTGGAGCACCCAGTGCTGACGGGCGCTGTGCATGAAGAAGGCATTTTCGATGGCTTGCGCGCTCTGCGCCACCATCTGCCGCACCAGGTGCTGGCTGCGCCGGTCATCCGGGGATTTGAGCGCCGAGGCGTCCATCACCCCGAGCAGGTTGCCTTGGGGGTCGAAGATGGGTGCGGCAGAGCAGGTCAGCCCTATAAACGCCGCGCGAAAGTGATCGCGCTTATGCACCGTCACCGCAGCCTTGCTGGTGAGTACCGTGGCCACGCCGCAGGTGCCTTCTTCGGCTTCCGACCAGCAGGTGCCCAAGTACAGGCCGGCCTTGCGGCAATCGTTGCGAATCGCGGTGTCCACGCGGTGGTCGATGGTCTGGCCCTGGGCGTCGGTGAGCATTACGCAGTAGTCGGCATGGCGCACGCGGTGGTGGAGTTGACCGACTTCTTCGCTGGCGATGCGCATGAACAGATCGGCGCGTTCACGGCATTCCTTGAGCAGTGGCTCACTGAGAATGCGTGGCCCTTGCAGCGAGCCGGGGTCGAGGTGGTGTTGCTCCATGGAGCGTCGCCACGAATCGAAAATCAGCGACGGCACCGGCGCCTGAGGCAGGCGATCGGCATTGCGTACCACACGACTGACGCAGTCGACATGGTCCTTGGAGTTCGCGGCGAGCATAAGGCCTCCGGTTCTCGATCTTTGTTGTTATGCCCGCCATTAAGCGCGCATGCGCACACAGGGACAAGGGCGGCCTGACCAACTGCCCCGCGTGAGACGCAACGTCTCATTCGGCCGCAGACGTTACGGGCAGGTTGCAATGGCGCGTCTCATTCTGCGGTTGGCGGTCGCCGCCGCACAACCGCACGGCACTGCTCTGGATCAAGCCTTTGCCAGGTTTGTCGAGGTGTTGGCACAGGCTGTGCTGATGGCTTTGTAACTGGCCGCAGCCAGTCTTTTGTGTGTCGAGACAACCTGGAGAACAACAAGATGTCCACTCACCTGTCCACTGATCAATTGCTTCATGCCTACACCGTGATGCGCACTATTCGCGATTTCGAAGAGCGCCTGCACGTGGAATTCGCCACCGGCGAGATCCCAGGTTTCGTCCACCTGTATGCCGGCCAGGAAGCCAGCGCCGCCGGAGTCATGGCCCACCTCAACGATGAAGACTGCATCGCCTCCAACCACCGTGGTCACGGCCATTGCATCGCCAAGGGCGTGGACGTGTTCGGCATGATGGCCGAGATCTACGGCAAGAAAACCGGGGTGTGCGGTGGTAAGGGCGGCTCCATGCACATTGCCGACCAGGAGAAAGGCATGCTCGGCGCCAACGGTATCGTCGGTGCCGGCGCGCCCTTGGCGGCCGGGGCGGCGCTGGCGTCCAAGCTCAAGGGCAGCCAGGGCGTGGCCGTGGCGTTTTTCGGCGACGGCGGCTCCAACGAGGGCGCGGTGTTCGAGGCAATGAACCTGGCCGCGATCATGAAACTGCCGTGCCTGTTCGTCGCGGAAAACAACGGCTACGCCGAAGCCACCGGCTCGGGCTGGTCGGTCGCGTGCAAAGACATCGCCGAGCGCGCCGTGGGTTTTGGCATGCCGGGGGTGATCGTCGACGGCAATGACTTCTTCGCCGTACACGCGGCCCTTGGGGTGGCCGTGGAACGTGCGCGCAGCGGCCAGGGGCCGACGCTGGTGGAGGTCAAGTTGAGCCGCTTCTACGGCCACTTCGAAGGCGATGCGCAAACCTATCGCGGCCCCGATGAAGTGAAGAACCTGCGCGAGTCCCACGATTGCCTGGTGCTGTTTCGCCAACGCTGCAACGCCGAAGGCTGGCTCGATGCCGCGCAGTTCGAGCGCGTCGACGCGGAGGTCGCGCAACTGATCGAAGACGCTGTGCGCCTGGCCAAGTCCGATCCCAAGCCCCAGGCCTCCGATCTGCTCAGCGATGTCTATGTTGCTTACCGCTAATCGCCACCCACTACAAAAACAATCCGTGGAGAATTGATCATGGCTCGAAAAATCAGTTATCAGCAGGCAATCAACGAAGCCCTGGCCCAGGAAATGCGCCGGGACCAGAGTGTATTCATCATCGGCCAGGACGTGTCCGGCGGCACCGGCTCCCCGGGTGAACAGGACGCCTGGGGCGGTGTACTGGGCGTGACCAAGGGCCTGTATCCGGAGTTTCCCGACCGCGTCTTGGATGCGCCGTTGTCCGAAGTCGGCTACGTCGGCATGGCGGTCGGCGCGGCCACCCGGGGCATGCGCCCGGTGTGCGAGTTGATGTTCGTCGATTTTATCGGCTGCTGCCTCGACCAGTTGCTCAACCAGGCCGCCAAGTTCCGCTACATGTTCGGCGGCAAGACCACCACGCCGCTGGTGGTGCGCGCCATGTACGGCGCCGGCCTGCGCGCCGCCGCGCAGCACTCGCAGATGCTCACCTCGATGTGGACGCACATCCCCGGCCTCAAGGTGGTGTGCCCGGCCACGCCCTATGACGCCAAGGGCATGCTGATCCAGGCGATCCGCGACAACGACCCGGTGATCTTTCTCGAACACAAAATGCTCTACAGCCTGCAGGGCGAAGTGCCGGAGGAGATGTACACCGTGCCCTTCGGCGAAGCCAACTATGTGCGCGAAGGCAATGACGTGACCCTGGTCACCTACGGGCGCATGGTGCACATCGCCCTGGAAGCCGCCGCCAACCTGGCGCGCCAGGGCATCGACTGCGAAGTGCTGGACCTGCGCACCACCAGCCCCCTGGACGAAGACAGCATCCTCGAAAGCGTGGAGAAAACCGGGCGCCTGGTGGTGATCGACGAGTCCAACCCGCGCTGTTCGATTGCCACCGACATCAGTGCGCTGGTGGCGCAGCGCGGGTTTTCGTTCTTGCGCGCGCCGATCGAAATGGTCACCGCGCCGCACACGCCGGTGCCGTTCTCCGATGCGCTGGAGGATCTGTACATCCCCAACGCCGCGAAGATCGAAGCCGCCGTGCTGAAGATCGCCGACAAGAGGAATGCCGCATGATCCATACCTTGACCATGCCCAAATGGGGCTTGTCGATGACCGAAGGCCGGGTGGATGTCTGGCTCAAGCAGCCGGGCGATCGGGTGGAGAAGGGCGAAGAAGTGCTCGACGTGGAGACCGACAAGATCTCCAGCAGCGTCGAGGCGCCGTTCAGTGGTGTGCTGCGGCGTGTGCTGGCGCTGAGCGACGAGACCTTGCCGGTGGGCGCGCTGCTCGGGATTGTGGTGGAGGGCGAGGCCACGGAAGCCGAGATTGATGCGGTGATCGAGCGTTTCCAGGCCAGCTTCGTGTCGAGTGCGGCCGAGGCGCAAGCGTCCGGGCCCAGCGCGCAGAAAGTCGAGGTGGGCGGGCGGCTGTTGCGCTATCTCGACCTCGGTGAGGGCGGCACGCCGCTGGTGCTGGTCCACGGGTTTGGCGGCGACTTGAATAACTGGCTGTTCAACCACCCGGCCCTGGCGACGGAGCGACGCGTGATTGCATTGGATTTGCCGGGGCATGGCGAGTCGGGCAAGCAGTTGCACAGCGCCGATGCCGAGGAACTGAGCCAGGCGGTGTTGGCGTTGCTCGATCATCTCACGCTCGACCGCGTACACCTGGCCGGGCATTCCATGGGCGGTCTGGTGAGCCTGACAGTGGCGAGCCAGGCACCCGCGCGTGTGGCTTCGCTGACCCTGATCGCCAGCGCCGGCCTGGGGCCTGATATCAACGGCGATTACCTGCAAGGCTTCACCGAGGCCAACAACCGCAACGCGCTCAAGCCGCAACTGGTGCAACTGTTCAGCGACCCGGCGCTGGTCACCCGGCAGATGCTCGAAGACATGCTCAAGTTCAAGCGCCTGGAAGGCGTGGATCAGGCGTTGCGCCAACTCAATGCCCAGCTCTTTGATGGCGGGCGGCAGCAGCTGGATTTGCGCAACGTCGTGGGGCAGCAGCCAAGCCTGGTGATCTGGGGCAGCGATGATGCAATCATCCCGGCCAGGCATGCCGAGGGGCTTGAGGCCCAGGTGGAAATCCTGCCGGGGCAGGGGCATATGGTGCAGTTGGAGGCGGCGGAGCGAGTCAATCAACTGATGGCAACCTTCCTCAACGCCCAGCCTTGATGCAGTCCAATGTGGGAGGGGCGGTGCGACGATTCGACTTGCCCCCGATAGCGGTGGGTCAGCTACAGATAAGCTGGCTGTTCCTCCGCCATCGGGGGCAAGCCCCCTCCCACAAAGTTTTGTGTGTGGCTTAGGCTGGCATGGGCAATACACCAGTGGCCCGGCGTTCTGCCGGGGCACGATGAGGTTCTTCACCGAGCCAACCATGATCGCGTGGTCACTCGCGCCACTGGGACGGGGCTGACACCCCGCAATCAAACTGTGGGAGGGGGCTTGCCCCCGATAGCGGCGGGTCAGCTACAGATAAGCTGGCTGTTCCTCCGCCATCGGGGCAAGCCCCCTCCCACCATTTAGATTGCATTTCAAAGGGAGCGCTTGAGGGTTGCGCTCGGCAGTTCTTTGAACAGTGCCTGGTAGCTATTGGAAAATCGCCCCAAATGCCAGAACGACCAGTTCATCGCCACTTCCGCCACCGTGGCCCCGGTTGAACTCAACAACTCCCGCCTTGCCCCGTTCAAGCGGCGCAAGCGCAACCACTGCGCCGGGCTCATCCCGGTGTAGGTCTTGAAGCCCTGTTGCAACTGGCGCAACGGCACACCGGCGATCTGCGCCAGTTCCAGTAGGTTGACGGCGTCATCCGCTGCATCTACCGCCCATTCGCCAATGCGCGTCATCAGCCGGCGCTCTTCGCTGCGCCGCTGCAATGACTGGCGGTCCAGGCACACGCAGGCGTTGTCGAGAATGAACAGGCAGTCGTCGAGCAACTGCTGGGTGAGGGCATCGCGGCAGATCGGGTCGGTGGTGGCGGATAACCGGGTCAGGGTGCCACTGAGCCAACGGGTGAACAGCGCATTCTGCTGGCCGCTCAGCGGCGCCATGAACAAGCCTTCGAGTTTCGCCACATCCAGCCCATGGCGCTGCACGAACTGCGGCCCGAACACCACCGCGACTTCGCGGTAGTTCTCTGGGGTGATCCAGGTGTTGCGGCTCTCGCCATTGAGCAGGTACAGCGCGTTGTCGCTGCCGTCGAAACAGAACGCCAGCGCCCCCGGCGGCGCGTTGAAATGCTGCTCCACCCGGGTGTTCATGCACTCTTCGTAGACCTCCACACCTTGCAGGTCGAGGTAGCGAATCTGCCCGGCGAAATGCCCGGGGGACATCTGCTGGTAGTGCTGCACCCAGCCGGGTGTCGCACGGCATTGGGCGGCCACATCACCGGTGGTGAAGGCCTGTACGCGCAAAGCGGTAGCCTGTGTCATGGGGAACCTGGTCGCACTCTATTGGTGCGTTGTGTTCGGTGCAAAGTGGATAGATGCCGTGGTGCGGCGCGCCCAAGATAGACCTCAATGCGCCGGGAGTACAAGCCGGCGCAGTCTCTCTCCCCATGACGAGGTCCTTATGAACGCCCCCTTCGATCAGCTGTCCGCCTGGCTGAAAGAACACAAGATTACCGAAGTCGAATGCGTGATCAGTGATTTGACTGGCATCGCACGCGGCAAAATTGCACCCACCAACAAGTTCCTGCATGAGCGAGGCATGCGCCTGCCGGAAAGTGTGTTGCTGCAAACGGTAACCGGGGACTTTGTCGACGACGATGTCTACTACGACCTGCTCGATCCAGCCGACATCGACATGGTCTGCCGCCCGTCACCCAGTGCTACGTATGTGGTGCCGTGGGCCATAGAACCCACCGCCATAGTGATCCACGACACCTTCGACAAGCAGGGCAACCCCATCGAGCTGTCGCCGCGCAACGTGCTGAAAAAGGTGCTGCAGCTCTACACCGAGCAGGGCTGGCAGCCGATTGTCGCGCCGGAAATGGAGTTCTACCTGACTCAGCGCTGTGAAGACCCCGACCTGCCGCTGAAAACCCCGGTGGGCCGCTCCGGCCGCGCCGAGACCGGTCGCCAGTCGTTTTCCATCGACGCCGCCAACGAGTTCGACCCACTGTTCGAAGACGTCTACGACTGGTGCGAACTCCAAGGCCTGGACCTCGATACGCTGATCCACGAAGACGGCCCGGCGCAGATGGAAATCAACTTCCGCCATGGCGACGCCCTCGACCTCGCCGACCAGATCACCGTGTTCAAGCGCACCCTGCGCGAGGCCGCGCTCAAGCACAATGTGGCCGCGACTTTCATGGCCAAGCCGGTGGCCGACGAGCCGGGCAGCGCCATGCATTTGCATCAGAGCGTGGTCGACATCGCTACCGGCAAGCCGGTATTCGTCGATGCCGACGGCAAGATGAGCCAACTGTTCCTGCATCACATCGGCGGCCTGCAGAAGTACATTCCCAAGTTGCTGCCAATGTTCGCGCCCAACGTGAACTCGTTCCGGCGTTTTCTGCCGGACACCTTGGCACCCGTCAACGTCGAGTGGGGCGAAGAAAACCGCACCGTCGGCCTGCGCGTGCCGACCTCCAGCCCCGACGCCATGCGCGTGGAAAACCGCCTGCCCGGTGCCGATGCCAATCCGTACCTGGCCATTGCCGCCAGCCTGTTGTGTGGTTACCTGGGGATGATCGAAAGGATCGAGCCGAGCGCGCCGGTGGAAGGTCGCGCCTACGAGCGCCGCAACCTGCGCCTACCGTTCACCCTCGAAGATGCGCTGGCGCGCATGGAGGATTGCGACACAGTCAAACAGTACCTGGGCGACAAGTTCGTGCGCGGCTACGTCGCGGTCAAACGCGCCGAGCATGAGAATTTCAAGCGGGTGATCAGTTCCTGGGAGCGTGAGTTCCTGCTGTTGAGCGTCTAAACAATCATAAAGGGGTGTCGATATGCGTCTGACGAAAAAACTTCTCCCGCTGGCCCTGGTGGCGGCATTCAGCAGCGCCGCGCAGGCGGAGCCAACGGTCAGTGTCTACAACTGGACCGACTACATCGGCGAAACCACCTTGGCCGACTTCCAGGCCAAGACCGGGATCAAGGTGATCTACGACGTGTTCGACTCCAACGAAACCCTGGAGGGCAAGCTGCTGGCGGGGCGCACCGGGTATGACGTGGTGGTACCGTCCAACCACTTCCTGGCGCGCCAGGTCAAGGCCGGCGCGTTCCTCAAGCTCGACCGTTCGCAACTGCCCAACTTGAAGAACCTCGACCCCAAGTTGCTCGCGCTGCTGGAGAAGAACGACCCGGGTAACGCGCACTCGGTGCCGTACCTGTGGGGCACCAACGGCATCGGCTACAACGTCGACAAGGTCAAGCAGGTGCTCGGCATCGACCATATCGATTCGTGGGCGGTGCTGTTCGAGCCGGAGAACCTCAAGAAGCTCAACCAGTGCGGCGTGGCCTTCCTCGATTCGGCGGATGAACTGTTCCCGGCGATCCTCAACTACATGGGCAAGGACCCGCGCAGCGAGAACCCCGAGGACTACAAACAGGCGCAGGCCAAGCTGTTGAAGTTGCGGCCGTACATCACGTACTTCCATTCCTCCAAGTACATCTCGGACTTGGCCAACGGCGACATCTGCGTGGCCTTCGGCTATTCCGGCGACGTGTTCCAGGCCGCCAACCGCGCCAAGGAAGCCAAGAATGGGGTGAACATTGCGTATTCGATTCCCAAGGAAGGCTCCAACCTGTGGTTTGACCTGTTGGCGATCCCCGCCGATGCGAGCAACCCGAAAGCAGCCCACGCGTTTATCAACTACCTGCTCGACCCTGAAGTCATCGCCAAGGTCAGCGCCTCGGTCGGCTATGCCAACGCCAACCCGGCAGCCAGGGCCTTCATGGACCCGGAACTGGTGAACAACCCGGAGGTGTACCCGTCCCAGGCCGTGCTCGACAAACTCTATATTTCCACCACGCCAACCCCGGCGACCATGCGCCTGATGACCCGCGCCTGGAGCAAAGTGAAGACCGACAAATGATCCAATCGAACGACCACGCCCGGTCCTATTACCGGGCCTCGGCCAATGCCATGCCTGAGCGTCCGGCCTTGGCCGCTGACTTGAGCGCGGATGTGTGTGTGATCGGCGGTGGGTTCACCGGGGTCAATACCGCCATCGAACTGGCCCAGCGCGGGCTGTCGGTGATCCTGCTGGAGGCGCGGCGCATCGGTTGGGGCGCCAGCGGGCGTAACGGCGGGCAATTGATTCGCGGCATCGGCCATGACGTGTCGGGCTTTGCCAAGTATGTGGGCGAGGAGGGTGTGCGTTATCTGGAGCGGGCCGGGATTGATTCGGTCACGTTGGTGGGGGAACGCGTTCGCACGCAGGGTATCGATTGCGACCTGCGCTGGGGCTTTTGCGAACTGGCCAATACCCCGGCGCAGTTCGCTGCGTTCAAGGGCGAGCAGGAGCGCCTGTTGGCGCAGGGCTACAACCATGAGCTGCGTGTGGTGGGGCCGCAGGATATGCACCAGGTCGTCGGCTCGCAGGTCTATGCCGGCGGCCTGGTGGACATGGGGTCCGGGCACCTGCACCCATTGAATCTGGTGTTGGGCGAGGCGCGGGTGGCCGAATCCCTGGGGGTGCGGATTTTCGAGCACACCTCAGCGTTGGAACTGCTCCACGGCGACACCGTGCAGGTGCGCTGCGCCGGCGGTACGGTGCGCGCGGCCAATCTGGTGCTGGCCTGCAACGCGCACCTGGAGGAACTGGAGCCGCGCTTGAGCGGCAAGGTACTGCCCGCCGGCAGCTACATCATCGCCACCGAACCGTTAACGGCGTTGCTGGCCGAGCAATTGATCCCGCAGAACCTGGCGTTGTGCGACCAGAAAGTCGGCTTGGACTACTACCGACTGACCGCCGACCGACGCCTGTTATTCGGCGGCGCCTGCCATTATTCGGGGCGTGATCCGCAGGACATCGCCGCGTATATGCGACCGAAGATGCTCAAGGTATTCCCGCAACTGGCCGACACCGCCATTGAGTTCCAGTGGGGCGGCAAGATCGGCATCACCGCCAATCGCTTCCCCCAGGTCGGGCGGTTGAAGCAGTACCCGAATGTGTTCTACGCCCAGGGTTATTCCGGGCATGGGCTGAATGTGACCCATTGGTGTGCGCGGCTGCTGGCTGAAGCCATTCATGCCGGGCACAGTCAGGGCTTGGAGGTGTTCAGCCAGGTCCCGCACATGACCTTTCCGGGCGGCAAGGTCTTGCGCTCGCCGTTGTTGGCGTTGGGGATGCTGTGGTTCAAGTTGCGCGAGCAACTTGCCTGGTAGCTGGGGGCGCGTTGTGAAAGGGCCTTGCCAGCTTTTATCGAATCATTGACAGGCAGGGCAAAACGGAAGAGCGCAATTGCTCCTTTTCGTACTGCTTGAGGCTAGCCCCTTTCCGCAATAGGTCCGGGGCGGCGTGTTTCGCTATGCAGCTCAGGTACGCCTGTTTTTTTCCATCGGCTAACGGAATGGCCATCGCATCCGCAGCCAACGTGCTAGCTATTGCAAATAACATTGCGACCGGGAATTTTGCCGGTAGTCTGTGAGACATCACGCACCTCCAACTTAACAGTCTGTGCCAGGCCACGCCGCAAAACGGGCTCCTTGTTCAGGGCAACGTAGCTCCCACCGCATTGAAATCGTTGGAGGTATCCGTCGCCGTACCAAAAATAAATACGCCGCTAGGCGAAATGCCGCTCGACTCGCTGGACGTTCCGCCAAGACCCACCACGGATACGGTGCCTCCCGAGGGCGTCCAACTGCAGGCAGTGGGGTATTGGTTACTGTTCAGGCAAGTCATGGCGACGCTGTCGTTATCCCCAAAACCTGCAAAGTTGGTCTGATTACTGCCCGGCAATGGCTGGATGGGCGCTACGGTGAAAGAGTTGGTGGGGTCTGGCCAGAAGAGAAGTGTCAGGAGGCCCAATGGGTTCCTGCCATAGGCCACCACATGCCCACGGGCATTGATTGCCATTGCCACGTTCTGTGCATTCAACGGCATTGTCAGCAGCAACGGTGTGCTAGTTGCAGAGGCCCAATAGGCGGTCTGGAGCGTATCGGGGGACGAACCGGGGAACGTGCAGGTGCCGACGAACTGACCCGCATCGTTCATGTCCACGGCCTCACAGTAGCTGGCGCCTGCCGGAAGCGGCGGCGTCACGAGGGAAAATCCACTCCCGCTCCAACTGGCCGAGGTGATCTCAGGCGTACCGTTCGCTCCTGGGCAATTCATGAGGATGCGTGGCCAGCCATTCGTCAAGGTTTCAGTCAGGTCGACACCGGAGCAGTTGTTACCCCAGCCCGATACACGCTGTGGCGTCGCGCTACCCGCAGCATAGACCACCACCGTTGCCTGTTCGTTTGCACTCAGGCTCTGTGCGAGCACCATACCGTTCTGATTTTGCGCAGTAGGGACTGTCTGCTTGTCGGCGGGGCGTAGCGGCGGCAACAGCAATGAAAAAGGCAGCGGAGCCATGGCGGTCGGCGGGTTGCCGGGCGTCGCCGCGTTCCAATACACGCCCAAAGCGACATTGCCGACATTGGCGCACAGCCCCACCATCCAGCCATTGTTGGCAATTGCGCTGACGCTGCACGGTTGTCCCGTGACCAATGGCAACAGCACTTGTTGGGGACCTGCCAGTGTCGATGAGAACCACGGGTTGGGGTTGGTACTCGGCGTCGCCGAGTTGCAGTTACCGACCGCCTGACCATTGTCGTTGATCCCGGAGGTCGCGCATTGCGGTCCGGCCGCGTGACCTGAACTGACGAATGTGGCTGCGTTGGCGCTTGCGCTATGTCCGCAAAACGATACGCCAACACTTAACAGCACTGGAACCATTAGCTTCTTGAATGTGCGCTGCATGGGTTGTCCTTCCCTGGTGGGTGAAACCATCTGCGGGGGACAAGGACGCCCCGCAGGCCTTGCGTAACAGTGAAGGCCGCCGTCAGCAGGCCTACAACTGTCATTTTTAACAGGTACAGAACGAGTTGCTGCACCGCGCATGGGCAGCTGTTTGGGCTGTTTGGCGGCTCTGGCGTGCGGGTTTCAGAACGAGGCTACGCAGAGTGTCTGCGCCGGGCCTGAAAACAAGGCGACGAATGGTCAGGAGCGCAGGGGCTTATCGAGCCTCCGTCGCACCACGAATCTGGGTGAAGTGACGAATCGGCTGGCGTACAGTGTTTAACCCTGATCGCCAGCGACTGTCGGTGCGATGGATCTGGCGATCTGAATTTTTATTGTCTGGAGTATTGATTGTGCCTACAGCTTCTTCTGTCATTGAAGTCCCGGTTTCGGCCGATCAGGTGTGGCAATTGGTCGGCGGTTTTAACGCCTTGCCGGACTGGCTGCCGCTGATCGTCAAGAGCGAACCGAGCGAAGGTGGGCGCGTGCGTCACCTGCAAACCGCCGATGGTGGTGTGGTGGTGGAGCGTTTGCAGACCTTTGATAACGTGGCCCGCACTTACAGCTACACCATCGTGGAGTCACCGTTTCCGGTGAGTGCCTACTTGGCGACGTTGCAGGTGGAAGCCCTGACGGAATCCTCGGCGAAGGTGACGTGGTCGGGCGTGTTCACCCCGGCGCCGGGCACCACCGACGAGGCGGTGAAGGCTTTGTTTGCAGGCGTATACAGCGGTGGGCTTGAGGCGCTGCGCGCCAACTTCCCGGCTTGACCTGATCGATCGGGCAACGGAAATCCAATGTGGGAGGGAGCAAGCCCCCTCTCACATTTTTGAACGGTGTCGTGCCGGGTTTATTCGGGGATCAGTTGCTGGCGACACTCCAGCACCAACCGCGCACCGCCGCGCTGGCTGGTGCCGACGTCCAGCTTGAAACCATGCAGATTGATGATCGCCGCGACAATCGACAAGCCCAACCCAAACCCGCCTTGCTGGTCGCTTTCATCCACGCGATAGAACCGCTGGAACACCGCCTTGCGTTCTGCTACGGGAATGCCAGGGCCGGAGTCGTGGACTTCGATACGCGTGCTGCCCGCATCGTTGACCCCGCGCAAAATCACTTCGCCGCCCGGTGGGCTGAACTTGATCGAGTTGCTCAGCAGGTTGGCCAGGGCCTCGAACAGCAAGGCCCGGTCGCCGGTGATCCAGGGCAGGGATGGCGGGGTGTCGAGCACTAGTCGCAGTTCGCCTTCCTCGGCCAGGGGCAGATAAAAGTCGTGCAGTTCGCGCAGCAGCGGTAGCGGGTCCAGCACCAGGAAACCCGAGCGGCGCTGGTGGTCTTCCAGTTCCGAGATGCGCAACAGCCCGCGAAAGCGCGCCATCAGGGTGTCGGTTTCCGCGATGGCGTCGTCCAGTTGCACCGCGTGGGCCGAGTCTTGTTCGGCCTGTTGCTTGATGCGGTACAACTGCGCGCGCAGGCGGGTGAGCGGGGTACGCAGGTCGTGGGCGATGTTGTCGCACACGCCTTTGACCTCGTTCATCAGCTTCTCGATGCGGTCGAGCATGGCGTTGACGATGGCGGCGAGCATGTCCAGTTCGTCACGCCGGTTCGACAGCGGCAGGCGATGGGTGAGGTCGCCGGCGACGATGGCCTCGGCACTGGCCTGGATGCCGCGAATCCTTCGCAACGGGCGGCGGCGCAGTAAATGCCAGCCGGCGGCGCCGGGGATGATGGTCAGGGACACCGCCCACAGCAGCGCGTGCCAGATGATCCGAGTCACCCCGAACAGCGAGCCGTTGGCGCGCACCAGCACCAGCCAGCGGCCGTCCGCGGTGTGGGTGGCGACGGCGTCGCAGCTGTCTTTGGGCAGTTTCGGGTCGTCGGATTCGACGCAATTGGCCAGGGCATGGATCTTGCCGTCCAGGGGTAAGTCGGACGGGATCGCATGGATCGGCCCGCTCAATGGGCGAAATTGCTCATCGAACAGGCCATAGGCGTCTACACCCTTCATGTCGAAGGTCATGCTGGTGGTCAGCGCTTCCACCAGTTCGTCGCCGTCGAAGCGCTGGAACAGGTGCTGACGCTGCATCAGCGAATGGCGCGACAGGTCGCTTAGATAACCCGACACCTCGTAATACAGCACCCCCATGAGGATGCAGCTCCAGGCCACGAACAGCGAACTGTACAGCGCCAGCAAGCGGCTGCTGGAGGAGCGCCAGCCCTTAGAGGGGTTCAGCAATGACATAACCGGAACCTCGTACCGTGCGGATCAGCGGCGTGAGGCCCGGTGGATCGATCTTCTTGCGCAGGCGCCCGATGTGGACATCGATCAGGTTGGTGCCGGGGTCGAAGTGATAACCCCAGACTTCCTCGAAGATCATCATCCGCGACAGAATCTGCCCGGTGTTGCGCATCAGGAATTCCAGCAGTTTGTATTCGGTGGGCAGCAGGCTCAGCGGCTGCTCGGCGCGGCTGGCTTCACGGCTGATCAGGTTCAGCTCAAGGTCGGCCACGCGCAGGGCGGTTTCGAATTCCTTGACCGTGCTTTTACGGCGCAGCAGCACTTCGACGCGGGCGGCCATTTCATCGGAGGCGAACGGCTTGGTCAGGTAGTCGTCCCCACCGGCGCGCAGGCCGCGTACCCGCTCGTCGACATCGGAGAGCGCGCTGATCATCAGGATCGGCGTCGACACGCCGATGGTGCGCAGGGTGGTGACGATGGCCAGGCCATCGAGTTCCGGCAGCATACGGTCAAGGGTGATCAGGTCGTAATCACCACTCACGGCGCGGACCAGGCCTTCGCGACCGTTGTCCACCCAATCTACATCCAGTCCATGGCTACTCAGCTCGGCGACGATCTCGCGGGCCGTTACGGCGTCATCCTCGATGGTCAAAATACGGGTCATAGGATTACCTGGTGAGCGATTCACACTAGAAGTGTGGGCATTTTGCCAAGAAATGGCTGAACGCTTCCTAAATAAAACTTCATGTTGGCAAAACTGACACAGTCTTCATAAACACCGCCTACCCTTATGTGCGGGCTTGCCTGCGATGAAGGCGTGTCAATCGGCTGCTCCGGTGATAGATCCTCCGTCAATCATCGAAGCCCACCTGCTCATGAATCTCATCCACCTTCAACTCCAACCGATACGCCACTGCAATGAACAACGCCTGGCACAGGCACAACGTGGCGCTCAGGGAGCGGAAGGCAAACGATGAGCCTTCATTCACCAGCAACACTGCGTTCGCGCGCTTGGCCAGGGGCGACAGGTTGCTGTCGGTAATGATCAGGGTCTTGGCCTGGTGGTGCTGGGCGATACGCAGGCAGTGCTGGGTCTCTTTGCCGTAGGGCGTGAAGCTGATGGCGATCACCAGGTCATTGGCGCGCACGCTGCGCATCTGCTCGCGGTAGCTGCCGCCCAGGCCCGAGATCAGGTGGATGCGCTTGTTGGTGTGCTGCAGGTTGTAGACCAGGTAGTCGGCCACCGCAAACGAACGGCGCACGCCGACCACGTAGATGTTGTCGGCGTTGACCACCAGGTCGACGGCTTTTTCGAACGCCGTGTCATCCAGTTCCAGGCCCAGGCGCTCAATGCCCGAGAGGGTGGCGTTGACGCACTCGCGCGCCAGGTCGCCGCCACTGGCCTTCTGCGACTTGTTGGCGATCATGCTGCGGATGCGCTGCTGATAGTTCTGCACCGGCGTGGTCTTGTGGGTGTACGCCTCGCGAAACAGCGCCTGCATCTCACTGAACCCGCTGAACCCGAAACGCTGGGAAAACCGCACGATGGCCGACGGATGCACTTCGCATTCGCGGGCGATGTCGCTGATACGGTCGACCATGATCCGGTCGCTCTGCTGGCTCATGTAGCTGGCGATGCGCTTGAGCTGGCGTGGCAGGCTTTCGTATTCGTCGGTGATCAGCTGCAGCAGGCGTTCGGCATTGATCGGGGGGCTGGCGAGAGTGTCTTGGGAAGCGGTCTCGGGCGTGGCCGGCTGATCGGTGCGGGACATGGGCAATCCTTTTGGCGGGTTCATCTGGTGCGCTGATGGTGGGCGCAAGTCTACAGGGTAGGCGCAAAAAAATACCCCGGCATGCGCCAGCGAGTGGGCGGCTGAAACGATGCAGTGTCGCTGGCGTGCCTCTATGCTGACGTATTGGAATAAAAATTCCACTAAAAATAATTATGGAATAAATATTGATTGAGTTCGCTGAACGTTCTAGTCTGCTCCACCAAGAGCGTTTGCCGTCGCCACGGTGGCACAACGCAGGCTGATAAAAATAACAGGAGCCAGCATGGGCCAGACTCGTTTTGCCAGTGGGCGTCAATTGGATCTGATTTGCCTCGGGCGCCTGGGCGTCGACCTCTATGCACAGCAAGTCGGTGCGCGGCTTGAGGACGTTTCCAGCTTTGCCAAGTACCTCGGCGGTTCTTCCGCCAACATCGCCTTCGGCACCGCACGCCTGGGCCTCAAGTCGGCGATGTTGAGCCGGGTCGGGGACGACCATATGGGCCGCTTCCTGACGGAATCCCTGGCCCGTGAAGGCTGCGATGTCAGCGGCATCAAGGTCGACCCGGAACGCCTCACCGCCCTGGTGTTGCTCGGCCTCAAAGACCGCGAAACCTTCCCGCTGGTGTTCTACCGCGAAAACTGCGCCGACATGGCCCTGCGCGCCGAAGACATCAGCGAAGCTTTTATCGCCTCCAGCAAGGCCCTGTTGATTACCGGCACGCATTTCTCCACCGACGGCGTGTACAAGGCCAGCCTCCAGGCCCTGGATTACGCGGCCAAACACAACGTCCGGCGCGTGCTGGACATCGACTACCGCCCGGTGTTGTGGGGCCTGGCAGGCAAGGCCGATGGGGAAACCCGGTTTGTCGCCGACCGCAGTGTCAGCCAGCACGTGCAGAACATCCTGCCGCGCTTTGATCTGATCGTCGGTACTGAAGAGGAGTTCTTGATCGCCGGCGGCAGTGAGGATTTGCTCAGCGCCCTGCGCACGGTGCGCGAGCTGACCCCGGCGACCCTGGTGGTCAAGCTCGGCCCGCAGGGTTGCACGGTGATCCACGGCGCGATCCCGGCACGCTTGGAAGACGGCGCGATCTACCCCGGCGTGCGCGTCGAAGTGCTAAACGTGCTGGGCGCCGGCGATGCGTTCATGGCAGGTTTTCTCAGCGGCTGGCTGAACGATGCCAACGACGCGCGATGCAGCCAGTTGGCCAATGCCTGCGGTGGTTTGGTGGTGTCACGTCACGCCTGCGCACCGGCCATGCCGACGCCCGCCGAGCTGGATTACCTGTTCAACAGCCCGGTGCCGATCACCCGTCCCGATCAAGACGCGACTCTGCAACGCCTGCACCGCGTCACGGTGCCGCGCAAGGCCTGGAAGCAGCTGTTCGTATTTGCCTTCGACCACCGTTGGCAACTGGTCGACCTGGCCCAACGCGGTGGCCAGGACGCGAGCCGCATCAGCGCGATCAAGCAACTGTTTATCCAGGCCGTCGAGCGCGTGGAGAAGAAGCTGCGCGAGCAGGGCGTCGAGGCCGATGTGGGCTTGCTCGCCGACCAGCGCTTCGGCCAGGACGCGCTCAACGCCGCCAGCGGTCGCGGCTGGTGGATCGCACGCCCGGTGGAGGTGCAGAACTCGCGGCCCCTGGCGTTCGAACACGGCCGCTCGATCGGCAGCAACCTGATCGCCTGGCCCCAGGAGCAAATCATCAAATGCCTGGTGCAATACCACCCCGATGACGAACCGCTGCTGCGCCTGGAGCAGGAAGCGCAACTCAAGGCGGTGTACGAGGCTTCGCTGGTCAGCGGGCATGAACTGTTGCTGGAAGTCATCCCGCCCAAGGATCACCCATCCACCTACCCCGATGTGCTCTACCGCAGCCTCAAGCGCCTGTACAACCTGGGGATCTACCCGGCGTGGTGGAAGATCGAGGCGCAGTCGGCCGAGGACTGGAAAAAACTCGACGACCTGATCGAGGAACGCGACCCGTACTGCCGTGGCGTGGTGTTGCTGGGCCTGAATGCGTCGGCCGAACGCCTGGCCGAGGGCTTCCGCCAGGCCAGCCAGAGCCGCACCTGCCGTGGTTTTGCGGTGGGGCGCACGATCTTCCAGGCACCGAGCCGCGCGTGGATGGCGGGGGAGATTGATGACGAGACCCTGATCCGGCAAGTCCAGGCCACTTTCGAGCAATTGATCAGTGCCTGGTGCAGTGCCAGAAGCTGAGCGCAGTGCTTAATTTGAAATGTAATCCAATGTGGGAGGGAGCTTGCTCCCGAAGGCAGTGTGTCAGGCAACACTTCTGTAACTGCACCACCGCCATCGGGAGCAAGCTCCCTCCCACAGAATGCAGATCTCAGTGATACCTGAAAATAATAAAGGTGCAGCCATGCCCGCAATCCGAATTGGCATCAACCCGATCTCCTGGAGCAACGACGACCTGCCGGCCCTGGGCGGCGAAACGCCGCTGAGCACCGCCCTGAGCGAAGGCAAGCAGATTGGCTACGAAGGTTTTGAACTCAACGGCAAATTCCCCAAGGACGCCAAGGGCGTCGCCGATGTGTTGCGACCCTTTGATCTGGCGCTGGTCTCCGGTTGGTATTCGAGCCGCCTGGCCCAGCGTTCGGTGGCGCAGGAAATCGAAGCCATCGCCGCTCACGTCGAGTTGCTCAGACACAACGGCGCTACGGTGCTGGTGTACGGCGAAGTTGCCGATTCGATCCAGGGCTCCCGCATCCGCCTGATCGAACGCCCGCGTTTCCACAGCGAACAGGCCTGGCAGGACTACGCCGATAAACTCACCGAACTGGCGCGCTTTACCCTGTCCCAGGGCGTGCGCCTGGCCTACCACCACCATATGGGCGCCTATGTCGAATCGCCGGAGGACATCGATCAACTGATGCGCCGCACCGGCCCCGAAGTCGGCCTGCTGTTCGATTCGGGCCATTGCTACATGGGCGGCGGCGAACCCCTCGACGTACTGCGCAAGCATATCGACCGGGTGTGCCACGTGCATTTCAAGGACGTGCGCAAAGCGGTGGTGCAACTGGCGCGCAACCAGATGTGGAGCTTCCCCGACTGCATCGTCAACGGCACCTTCACCGTGCCGGGCGACGGCGATATCGACTTTGCCGCGTTGCTCGACGTGCTGCTGGCTGCGGATTACCAAGGCTGGCTGGTGGTCGAAGCCGAGCAGGACCCAGCCGTTGCGCCCAGCTATATCTATGCGAAAAAAGGCTATGACACCCTGCGTGCGCTGCTCAACGAGAGGACGGGCCAATGAGCTTGCTGGTCAAGAGCCATAAGCGCGGGCAAACCATGGTCGCCCTCGAAGAAGGTCGCCTGGACTACGTCGGCTTCGCCGCCTACCGCCTGAGCCTGGGCGAAACCCTGCCGGTCACGGCCGGTGACCAGGAGCTGTGCCTGGTGCTGCTCAGCGGTCGGGTGACGATCGAAGGCGACGGTTTTAGCTGGCAGAACCTCGGCGATCGTCAGTCGGTATTTGAAGACAAATCGCCCTTTGCCGCTTACCTGCCGCCGGGCACCGACGCCCAGGTGACGGCATTGAGCGACGTACAGCTCGCGGTCTGCGCCGCGCCTGGCGCGACGGGTTTCGCGCCACGCTTGATCCGCCCCGAACAGTGCAAACGCAGCGTGCGCGGCAAAGGTGCCAACACCCGTTACGTGTGCGACATCCTGCCCGACAGCGAGCCCGCCCATTCGCTGCTGGTGGTGGAAGTCCGCACGCCGTCCGGGCACTCGTCGAGCTACCCGCCGCACAAGCACGACACCGACGACCTGCCGCACCAGAGCTTTCTCGAAGAAATCTATTACCACCAGATCAACCCGCCCCAGGGCTTCGTGTTCCAGCGGGTGTACACCGACGACCGCAGCATCGATGAGGCCATGGCCGTGGAAAACAGCGACCTGGTGGTGGTGCCCAAGGGTTATCACCCGGTGAGCGTGCCGTATGGCTACGAGTCCTATTACCTCAACGTGATGGCCGGCCCCAAGCGCGCCTGGCATTTTCATAACGACCCGCAGCACAGCTGGCTGCTCGACCTTTAAGGGGCGCGACATGACCACCACCCGATTGACCATGGCCCAGGCCCTGGTGAAGTTTCTGGATAACCAATACATCGAAGTCGATGGCGTGCAGAGCAAGTTTGTCGCCGGGGTGTTCACGATTTTTGGGCATGGCAACGTGCTTGGCCTGGGCCAGGCGCTGGCGCAGGACAGCGGCGACCTGGTGGTCCACCAGGGCCGCAACGAGCAAGGCATGGCCCACGCTGCCATCGGTTTTGCCAAGCAGCACCTGCGGCGCAAGATCTACGCGTGTACCGCGTCGGTCGGCCCAGGGGCGGCGAATATGCTGACTGCTGCCGCGACCGCCACGGCCAACCGTATCCCGTTGCTGTTGTTGCCCGGCGATGTCTACGCCAGCCGCCAGCCCGACCCGGTGCTGCAACAGATCGAGCAGTTCCATGACCTGAGCATCAGCACCAACGACGCCTTCCGTTCGGTGAGCAAATACTGGGACCGCATCAACCGCCCCGAGCAATTGATGAGCGCGGCGATCCACGCCATGCGCGTGCTCACCGATCCGGCCGAAACCGGCGCCGTCACCCTGGCGCTGCCGCAGGATGTGCAAGCCGAGGCCTGGGATTACCCGGATTATTTCTTGCAAAAACGCGTCCACCGCCTCGACCGTCGCCCGGCTACCGAGGCGATGATTGGCGACGCCGTGGCGGCCTTCAAGGGCAAGCGCAAGCCGTTGATCATCTGCGGCGGCGGGGTCAAGTACTCCGGCGCGAATGCCGCCTTGCAGGCGTTTGCCGAACGCTTCGAGATTCCCTTCGCCGAAACCCAGGCGGGCAAGAGCGCGGTGGTGTCCAGCCATCCGCTGAACGTCGGCGGGATCGGCGAGACCGGCTGCCTGGCCGCGAACCTGTTGGCCCCTGAGGCCGACCTGATCATCGGGATCGGTACGCGTTACACCGATTTCACCACGTCGTCGAAGTCGCTGTTCAAGCACGCTGACGTGCAGTTCCTCAATCTCAATATCAGCCCCTGCGACGCGTTGAAGCTCGATGGCGTGCAAGTGCTGGCGGATGCGCAAGTCGCCCTTGAGGCATTGGCCGCAGCACTCGGGGATTATCGCTCCGGGTGGGGCGAGCAGGTACGCGACGCCAGGGCGCAACTGGACGCGGAAGTCGACCGGGTGCATCAGGTGGAATACGCGGGCGACGATTTCGTGCCGGAGGTCAACGACCACCTGGACCGCGCTGTGCTGCGCGAATTCATCGAGCTGACCGGCTCGTGCCTGACCCAAAGTCGCGTCCTTGGCGTGCTCAACCAGACCCTGGCCGACGACGCGATCATCGTCGCCGCCGCCGGCAGCCTGCCCGGTGACTTGCAGCGCAGTTGGCGCAGCAAGGGCGTCAACACTTACCACGTCGAGTACGGTTATTCGTGCATGGGCTACGAGATCAACGCTGCGCTCGGCGTGAAGCTGGCCGAGCCGACGCGCGAGGTGTATGCGCTGGTCGGCGATGGCTCCTACATGATGCTGCATTCGGAGCTGGCCACCTCGATCCAGGAGCGACGCAAGATCAACGTGGTGCTGCTGGACAACATGGCCTTCGGTTGCATCAACAACCTGCAGATCGGCAACGGCATGGACAGCTTCGGCACCGAGTTCCGCTACCGCAACCCCGAGAGCGGCAAGCTCGACGGCGGCCTGGTGCCGGTGGACTTCGCCATGAGCGCGGCGGCCTATGGCTGCAAAACCTACAAGGTCAGCAGCGTGGCGCAGCTCGAAGCGGCGCTGGCCGATGCGCGCACGCAAACGGTGTCGACGCTGATCGATATCAAGGTGTTGCCCAAGACCATGATCCACGGCTACCTGTCGTGGTGGCGGGTGGGCGTGGCGCAGGTCTCCACCAGCGAACGCACCCGTGCTGCGGCGAAAAAACTCAATGAACAGCTGGCCAAGGCCCGGCAGTACTAATAACAAGAGGAGTGAATGTATGTCGTTGAAGCTGGGTGTTATCGGTACGGGCGCTATCGGCCGGGACCATATTCGTCGTTGCAGCCAGACCTTGCTCAACAGCCAGGTGGTGGCGGTGACCGACATCGACCTTGCGCAGGCCGCCAAGGTGGTGGCGGATCTGAAACTGGACGCGGAGGTGTATGCGGACGGCCATGCGCTGATCGATTCGCCTCAGGTTGAGGCCATTCTCGTCACCTCCTGGGGTCCAAGCCATGAGGAGTTCGTGCTCGCCGCCATCGCCGCTGGCAAACCGGTGTTCTGCGAAAAACCGCTGGCGGTCACCGCCGACGGCTGCCGCAGGATCGTCGAAGCTGAAGTGGCGCACGGCAAGCGCCTGGTGCAAGTGGGCTTCATGCGCCCTTATGACGAAGGTTATCGCGCCCTCAAAGCGGTGATCGACAGCGGCCAGATCGGCGAGCCGCTGATGCTGCACTGCGCGCACCGCAACCCGCGGGTGGGCGAGAACTACAAGACCGACATGGCGATCACCGACACCTTGATCCACGAGCTGGATGTGTTGCGTTGGCTGCTCGATGACGACTACGTCTCCGTGCAAGTGGTGTTCCCGCGCAAGACCAGCAAAGCGTTGGCGCATCTGCGCGACCCACAGATCGTGCTGCTGGAAACCGCCAAGGGCACGCGCATCGATGTGGAAGTGTTTGTGAACTGCCAGTACGGCTATGACATTCAGTGCGAAGTGGTGGGGGAGACCGGTATCGCCAAGCTGCCGGAGCCGTCGCAGGTGCAATTGCGCAGCGAGGCCAAGCTGTCCAATGCGATTCTGATGGACTGGAAAGACCGCTTTATCGGCGCCTATGACGTCGAGTTGCAGGCGTTCATCGACAGCGTGCGCGCCGGGCAAGTGGGCGGGCCGTCGGCGTGGGACGGGTTTGCGGCGGCGGTCGCGGCGGATGCGTGTATCGAAGCGCAAGGCAGTGGGCAAATTGTCCAAGTCAGCCTGCCTGAGCGTCCGCGCTTCTACGGCTAACACCCGGTCAATGTGGGAGGGGGCTTGCTCCCGATAGCAGTGGGTCAGCCAATAAATTTGTATCTGCTCCACCACCATCGGGGGCAAGCCCCCTCCCACAGTTGGATTGGGTGTGCACTTCAATGAAGGAGTGAATGTATGCGAATTGGACTGGTCGGCTATGGCGATGGAGGCAACCCTGCCTTCTACGGCTAACACCCGGTCAATGTGGGAGGGGGCTTGCCCCCGATAGCAGTGGGTCAGCCAATAAATTTTTATCTGCTCCACCGCCATCGGGGGCAAGCCCCCTCCCACAGTTGGATTGGTGTGCACTTCAATGAAGGAGTGAATGTATGCGAATTGGATTGGTCGGCTATGGCCATGGAGGGCGCTTTTTTCATGCGCCGCTGATTGCAACCCTGCCAGGCGCTACTTTTGTTGGTGTGGTGACTCGCTCACCCGAGCGCCGCGAGCAATTGAGCACTGATTTTCCAGGGGTTAAAGCCTTTGACAGTATCGGCCAGATTGTCGAGGCCGGTGTCGACGCCCTGGTGATTTCCACCACGCTTAAAGGGCGCCCGGCACTGGTACTCGAAGCCATCGAGCACGGCGTCGCCGTCGTCAGCGATAAGCCCTTTGCCGCCAACGCCGAACAGGCCCAGGCGCTGATCATTGCGGCCGAACGCCACGGCGTGTTGCTCAGCGTCTACCAGAACCGGCGCTGGGATTCGGATTTCCTGACCTTGCGCAAACTGATCGACGCCGGCGCCCTCGGTGCTGTCACCCGGTTTGAATCCCGCGTCGAGCGTTTCAGCCCGCAATCGGTGGGCAATGCCAGCGGCGGCGGCTGGCTGCGCGACCTGGGCAGCCATCTGGTGGATCAGGCGCTGCAACTGTTCGGCCCGGTGGATCGGGTTTTCGCGCAACTGCACTACAGCGCCGAACACCCCAGCATCGACCACGGCTTCTTTGTCTCCCTGACCCACGCCAACGGGGTGATTTCCCACCTGTGGGGCAACGCCTTGCAGAACAGCCCGGCACCGCGCTTGCGGGTCAGCGGCACCCTGGGTTGCTACACCGTCGACGGGTTGGACGGCCAGGAAGACGCACTGATGGCCGGCAAGTCGCCCAAAACCGAGGGCGAGCACTGGGGGGCCGAGGAGCACCGCCGCTGGGGCTGGTTCGAACAAGGCCCCGAGCGCGAGCGCGTGCCGTCGGAAAAAGGCTGCTGGACCCAGTTTTATCGCCAGTGGCAGGCCGCCGTGCAAGGGCAGGGGCCGCTGCCGGTGGACGCCTACGAGGCGCTGGAAACCACAAGGATATTGGACGCCGCACGCCTGAGCGCCGAGCGCCAGCAGGTGGTTTCGACAAAAATAGAATAAAATTCTAAAACAGGTTGATATAGAAATTATTTTCCAATAAAGTCTTTTCCAGGTTGCATAAAGTACGCCCGGATTCGATCCCGGCGACTCAACAAAAACAAGATCAAAAACAACCAGGTACCGTCAGATGAAAATCTTCAACGCTGTACTGCGAGTTTTACGCCCTGCCCACACGCCACGCGGTCTGCCCCGCGCCCGGCCGTTTTACTTTTCCTTCCTTAATGTGCTGTGCGTCGAAAACCAAGGCGCCCTGGTGTGCTGCATTCCGGGGGCACCGGTCGTCCGCCTGCCGTCATCCTCGCTCTGATAAACGCTACGTCCAGAAAACCAACAAGAAAGTGGAGACAGACCGTTCATGAAGACCCCGATCCGTTTTACCGCGCTGGCGTTGTCCCTGCTGCTGGCCAGCGGTTTTGCGACAGCTGCCGATCTGAAGATCGGCGTGAGCATGTCGCAGTTCGATGACACCTACCTGACCAACGTGCGTGAGTACATGGACAAGCAAGCCAAGTCCTATCCCAAGGGCGATGGTGTGCAGTTGCAGTTCGAAGACGCGCGCGCCGACGTGGTCAAGCAACTGAGCCAGGTCGAGAACTTTATCAGCCAGAAAGTCGATGCGATCATCGTCAACCCGGTGGACACGGCGTCCACGGCGCGAATCAGCAAGTCAGCGCTCGAGGCGGGTATTCCACTGGTCTACGTCAACCGCCGACCGGACCAGAAAGATCTGCCCAAAGGCGTGGCCGCCGTGACCTCCAATGATGAAGAGGCCGGCCGCATGCAAATGCAATACATCGCCGAAAAACTCGGCGGCAAGGGCAAGGTCGTGATCCTGCTCGGTGACTTGGCGAACAACTCCACCACCAACCGGACCAAGGGCATCAAAGAAGTCCTGGCCAAGTACCCGCAGATCAAGATCGAGCAGGAACAGACCGGTATCTGGCTGCGTGACCGCGGGATGACCCTGGTTAACGACTGGTTGACCCAGGGCCGCGAATTTAATGCCGTGCTGGCTAATAACGATGAAATGGCCATTGGCGCCGCCATGGCGTTGAAGTCGGCCGGCACCAAGCCCGGCAGCGTCTTGATTGCGGGGGTCGACGGCACGCCGGACGGCTTGAATGCGATCACCAAGGGCGAAATGACCGTGTCGGTGTTCCAGGACGCCAACGGTCAGGCAGTCGGCTCGGTGGAGGCGGCGCGCAAGATGGCGAAGAAGGAGACGATCGAGCAGAACATTGTCATCCCGTTCAAGCTGATCACCCCGGACAACGTCAAAGACTTCAAGTAGCCCCACCATCACAACAATAAGCCGGCAGGGCGGTCGTGCCCGCCCTGCCGATGGAGTACCGTCCTATGCTTGCTCAAGCCACTGTCTCGCAGCCTCCCGGTATCCAGCCGTCACTGCTGGAAGAACCCTACCTGCTGGAAATCCTCAACATCAGCAAAGGTTTTCCCGGTGTGGTGGCCCTGGCCGATGTGCAACTGCGCGTGCGCCCAGGCTCGGTGCTGGCGCTGATGGGTGAGAACGGCGCGGGGAAGTCGACGCTGATGAAAATCATCGCCGGCATCTACCAGCCCGACGCCGGCGAAATCCGCCTGCGTGGCAAGCCGATTGTGTTTGAGACGCCGCTGGCCGCGCAAAAGGCCGGGATCGCGATGATCCACCAGGAACTCAACCTGATGCCGCACATGAGCATCGCCGAGAACATCTGGATCGGCCGCGAGCAGCTCAACAGCCTGCGCATGGTCAACCACCGCGAAATGCACCGCTGCACCGCCCAATTGCTCGCCCGCCTGCGCATCAACCTCGACCCCGAGGAGCAGGTGGGCAACCTGAGTATCGCCGAACGGCAGATGGTCGAGATTGCCAAGGCGGTGTCCTACGATTCCGACATCCTGATCATGGATGAGCCGACGTCCGCCATCACCGAGAAGGAAGTCGCCCACCTGTTTTCGATCATTGCCGACCTCAAGGCCCAGGGCAAAGGCATCGTCTACATCACGCACAAAATGAATGAAGTGTTCGCCATCGCCGATGAAGTGGCGGTGTTTCGTGACGGTCAGTACATCGGCCTGCAGCGCGCCGACAGCATGAACGGCGACAGCCTGATCTCGATGATGGTCGGTCGTGAACTGAGCCAGTTGTTTCCGGTACGCGAAACGCCCATCGGCGAGTTGCTGTTGTCGGTGCGCGACCTGGGCCTGGACGGCGTGTTCAACAACGTCTCGTTCGACCTGCATGCCGGCGAGATCCTCGGCATCGCCGGGTTGATGGGCTCGGGCCGCACCAACGTGGCGGAAACCATTTTCGGCATCACCCCAAGCACCCGCGGGCAGATAACCCTCGATGGCAAGGCGCTGCGTATTACCGACCCGCACATGGCCATCGACAAAGGCTTTGCGCTGTTGACCGAGGATCGCAAGCTCAGCGGGCTGTTCCCGTGCCTGTCGGTCCTGGAGAACATGGAAATGGCGGTGCTGCCGCATTATTCGGGCAATGGGTTTATTCAGCAGAAAGCCCTGCGTGCGCTGTGTGAAGACATGTGCAAGAAGCTGCGGGTGAAGACCCCGTCGCTGGAGCAATGCATCGACACGTTGTCCGGCGGCAACCAGCAAAAAGCCCTGCTGGCGCGCTGGCTGATGACCAAGCCGCGCCTGCTGATTCTCGATGAGCCGACCCGTGGCATCGACGTCGGCGCCAAGGCCGAGATCTACCGTCTGATTTCTTTCCTCGCCAGCGAGGGCATGGCAGTGATCATGATTTCCTCGGAGCTGCCTGAAGTGCTGGGCATGAGCGACCGGGTGATGGTGATGCATGAAGGCGAACTGATGGGCACCCTGGACCGTTTAGAGGCGACCCAGGAAAAAGTCATGCAGTTGGCCTCCGGTATGACCGCAGTCCACTGACGAACAGCCGCGCGGGCCTGCGGTTGGCCCGCGCCATAGAATAAAAAGGTGATTGGCTATGAATGCAATAACAGACAACAAGCCTGCCACGGCAACGGTCAAGCGCCGTCGACGCTTGCCGACGGAGCTGAGCATCTTGCTGGTGCTGATCGGCATCGGCCTGGTGTTTGAAGTGTTCGGCTGGATTGTGCGTGACCAGAGCTTCCTGATGAACTCCCAGCGCCTGGTGCTGATGATCCTGCAAGTGTCGATCATCGGCCTGTTGGCCATTGGTGTGACCCAGGTGATCATCACCACGGGCATCGACCTGTCTTCCGGGTCTGTCCTTGCGTTATCGGCGATGATCGCTGCCAGTCTTGCGCAAACATCCGATTTTTCCCGTGCGGTGTTTCCGTCGCTGACTGACCTGCCGGTGTGGATTCCGGTCGCGGTTGGCCTCGGTGTGGGGCTGCTGGCGGGGGCGATCAACGGCAGCATTATCGCGGTGACCGGTATCCCGCCGTTCATCGCAACGCTGGGGATGATGGTGTCGGCCCGTGGCCTGGCGCGTTATTACACCGAGGGCCAGCCGGTGAGCATGCTCTCGGATTCCTACACGGCCATCGGGCATGGCGCGATGCCGGTGATCATCTTTCTGGTGGTGGCGGTGATCTTTCATATCGCCTTGCGTTACACCAAGTACGGTAAGTACACCTACGCCATCGGCGGCAATATGCAGGCGGCGCGAACCTCGGGGATCAACGTCAAGCGCCACCTGATCATCGTCTACAGCATCGCCGGGCTCCTGGCGGGCCTGGCCGGTGTGGTGGCCTCGGCGCGTGCCGCCACCGGCCAGGCCGGCATGGGCATGTCCTACGAACTGGATGCGATTGCCGCCGCCGTGATCGGCGGCACCAGCCTGGCGGGTGGGGTAGGGCGCATCACCGGCACGGTGATTGGCGCGCTGATCCTTGGGGTGATGGCCAGCGGGTTTACCTTTGTCGGGGTCGACGCGTATATCCAGGACATCATCAAGGGCCTGATTATCGTGGTGGCGGTGGTGATCGACCAATATCGCAACAAGCGCAAGCTCAAACGCTGACGCAGTGCAATATGTGGGAGGGGGCTTGCCCCCGATGACGGTGTATCAGTCAAGTAGGTGTCGACTGACACTCCACCATCGGAGGCAAGTTCCCTCCCACATTCAGACCTGCGCTCATCAGATCTAACCGTTTGTCTTCTATCTAGCTCCACAACACTGAATTTCTTGCTATAAACGCACTCCGATGACCATTCGCCAAGCCCGTCCTGGTGTCTTTGGCGGTTATCTTGGAAAAAATGCCTGTCTTTTCAGTTGCTGCGCCCTCAAGTCGGCCTTAGACTGCCGCCCCTCGTAAATTGAGTGCCGGGTGGCGCTTGGAATGGATGGCGCCTTTCCGAGACCTGCAGAGGTCGACCGGAACGCTCCCTTATTCGCCTTAATGCACGTATTTTTTATAGAGAAATCAATGACAAAGGAAAAGTTGCTGGCCATGCCGGCGGATGACTACATGAATGCCGAACAGCACGCTTTTTTTGAGCAGTTGCTGCAAGACATGAAAGTGGAACACCACGAGCGCATCGAACAGAACCGCATCGCCATTGAAAGCCTGGACACCCCGGCCGACCCGGCGGATGCCGCTTCCGTGGAAGAGGAGCGCACCTGGTTGGTGAATGCCATTGATCGCGACCAGCGCATGCTGCCGCAGCTTGAGCGCGCCCTGGAGCGCATCAAGGAAGACTCCTTTGGCTGGTGCGATGACAGCGGCGAGGCTATCGGCCTCAAGCGCCTGCTGATCAGCCCGACCACCAAGTACTGCATCGAAGCGCAAGAGCGCCACGAGCAGATCGACAAGCACCAGCGCCAAGCCTGATGCGCTGAAGCCGGGGGGGCGAGTACTGCGCTCCCCAGGGAAAATACCCGTTACGCCCGGTCTATTGATCTGCTGCAAGCTCCCCCACTAAAGGCCCATAGATAATGGCCGGATAGTGGCGTTTAATGCAGAGACAATAATGACAAGCAGTGGGGTGACGAAGATGGCTGGGGACGGACCTCTGGTGGGCGCAGCAGTGCCACCGCAAGCGATGGTGAGCGGGTTGCGCGGCTGGCTGACGCCGCTCTTGCAGAGCACCGCCCTGGTGCTGGTGCTGCTGGGCCTTGCGTTTGCCAGCCTGCCGATTTATCTCTGCCTGACACTGGCCTTGCTGGTGATCTGGCTGCCCCGCCTGAAAAAAAGCACGCCTAGCGCGGCGCCGTCTGAAGCGGCCGATGCCATTGGCGACCTGACCCGCGACCTGTCCCATACCACCAGCCACAACGCATTGTCGGCGGCCGGCGTGGCCTATTCGGTCAAGCAACTGGCTGCTCGCTTGCAGTCGCAGTTGAGCGCCGCCCAACAGATCGTCAGCAGCGCCGAAGTGATGATCAGCACCGAACAAGTCACCTCCCAACTCAGCCGCCAGGCACTGGGTGCCGCCAGCCAGGCGCATCAGCGCAGCACCGAGGGCCGCGAAGTGCTGGCCCAGTCGATCACCCGCATGCACCAGCTCAGCCAACGTGCGAATGACAGCCGCGAGATGATTGAAGCCCTGAGCCAGCGCAGCGAGGAAATCCAGCGGGTGACCCTGGTGATCCAATCCATCGCCAGCCAGACCAACTTGCTGGCCTTGAACGCCGCCATCGAAGCCGCCCGTGCCGGCGAGCATGGGCGCGGGTTTGCCGTGGTGGCCGATGAAGTCCGCGGGCTGGCCGGCCGTACTGCAACTGCCACCGAGGAAGTTGGGGTCATGGTGGCCGATATCCAGCAACGCACGGGCCAGGTGGTGGAACAGATTCGCCAACTGTCGACAGACCTGCAAACCGGTGTGGAGCAGGTGGAGCACGCGGGTGAGCAGTTGCAGAACATCGCCAGCCTGGCGGCGGATGTCGAAGGGCAGGTCAACGAAATCGCCCAGGGCACCGATACCAACCGGGCCCAACTCGACAGCTTGTTCCATGCCGTGGAGCAAATGCGCAGCGACCTGACGGTGAGCGACGAGCAAACCCGTCAATTGGCCGATGCCGCCGTGCAAATGGAAGGGCAGGCCGAAACCATCAGCGAACGCCTGGCCGAAGTCGGGCTGGATGACTATCACCAACGCATCTACGACCTCGCCCGTGAAGGCGCGAGCCGCATTGCTGAACAGTTCGAAGCGGATGTACTGCAAAACCGTATCAGCCTGGAGGATCTGTTTGACCGCAGCTACACGTCGATCCCCAACACCCGCCCCAGCAAGTTCCACACGCGCTTTGACGGCTACACCGATCAGGTATTGCCAGCGATTCAAGAGACGCTGCTGCCGCGCCATGAGGGCCTGGTATTTGCCATCGCCTGTACGCAGCAGGGGTATGTGCCGACACACAACAAGGCGTTTTCCCAGCCGTTGACTGGCGACGCACAGGTGGACGCTGTACAGAATCGCACCAAACGCAAGTTCGACGACCGTACCGGGATTCGCTGTGGCAGCCATCAGCAAGCGGTGCTGCTGCAGACCTACACCCGCGATACAGGCGAGCTGATGCACGACTTGTCGGTGCCGATCATGGTCAAGGGCCGGCATTGGGGTGGGTTACGCCTGGGCTATAAACCCGAAAGCACGAAGGCCAAGCGCTGAGTATTGTTGCGGTTTATGCAATGGAACTATTCAGGGGATAGCTTTTTCTGACCGGAGGAAAAACGTAGCATGGCCGACGTTGTTAGTCAGCTAACGATTGCTGCGGAGAAGCTCCATGCAAAACAAAGTCGATGTCGCTGTGATGATTGGCAGTGGCGTACCCGAAACCCTGCGTGCGCGGGGTCAAAAGGCTTGTTGGGTCGTGCTGCTCAACGGTGAACAGCGTGGCACGGCCTTCGCCAGTCGTGATGAAGCCGAGGAGTGCAGGGCCGCCTGGCAAGCGCTGTTGCGCATGGAACAGTCAGACAGCCTGCATTGAGGGGCGTTATTGCGTTTGGTGCAGACGCTGGTTCAGTTCATCCACGGCCATTGCCCATTCGGCGTCTTCACGGAGCTCTTCCTTGAGCAACTGAGCTTGTTGGGGCGCCCAGAAGGGCGCGTCGATCAGCTTCACGTCGTCGGCCAAAGGATGCGCGGCGATAAACGCATCGATGGCCTTCGGGGTGGAATCCAGGCCCAGTTGATCAAACAGGGTTTCAAGGGTCGGTACTGGCGCGTCCATATCGTTCTCCGTGCGGTTTTGGGGGGGATATGCATCGGAGGTTTTTCGCGCAGTAGAGTTCGATCGGATTCTTAGGTGGTCAGTGCCCCTGAGTCCACCGCAGTCTTGAGTGCCTTGGCGGCTTCTTTTGCCGCGATGTCGGCGGTGTCTGCGGTCTTGAACCAACGATCTTTTTCCACTTGGTGCATTGTGATCGTGGTCAAGGGGGGCTTGGCACGCATTACGATAACTGCTTGGAATTCACCGTCTACTTCTCTGGCTTCGCCATGGATAAAAAATTCGCCAATATCAAATTCCGTCACGTATAACCTTCCCTTCAAGGTAACTGCACTGATGAAACCTGACCCGAGGGGGCAAACTTCAATCGACGGGCCAGTATGGCAGTTGTTGAGGGGCGGCGGCGCGGTAAAGTCATCCAGGTGACGAAACGATCCCTCCATGAGGGGCGTGCAGTGCGGCTTCGAGGGTTTTTGCCAGTTCGCAGGCACGGATATGGTTGCTGCGAAAGCCTTTGATCCTGCCGCTGGTTACTTCCAGAATATGAAAGAAGTTCCGGCCGGCGGGTACAACTTGATAAAGCACGGAGTTCGAGTACCCATTATGGCTTTGCAAGCAGTAGTATTGGCGCTCGTCTTGATAGGATGAATGAGTGCCGGAAGACGTAGCGTCGTGTTGACGTCGTTGCATGGTCAGCTCCTGTCGATCGATCTGGTTGGCCCGCCAGCAGCGGAACGGGTGGTTTTGACCCGTGTTGCTGTTTTAGTATTGTCGTCAGCGGTCGGCACTCGGTTCCATACCCAGGTATTTTGTTTTGTGCAGATTGTCGGAAACTGCGTTTTTTAATTGGGTTATTCTCTGAAGCTGCTCGACCCGTCTTCTCGGGCCGTTAAACCTGTGATTTGCTGTGAAGATCGATGGCTTGCATAAGGCCTATCGTGTATGCCTGTATTGGTCTTACGGCAGCGCAAGGGGCGTTTTTTCAGGCTTTTTAATAAATGTGTTGTGTGAGCGTGCCGTTAAGGCCGTTTTTTTGTGCTGCCCGTTCCGGCGGACAGTGCTTTTTTTGATGTGGGGGCGTTTCCTTGGCAGTCAGTAATCTGGATATGCACGCGTTATTCGTGCTGGGTGATTTGCGCGCAAAGTTGGTCAAACAGTTTCAATCCCGTTTTGTTTACATCACTGAACAAACACCGGAAGGCATCTACATCGCCGAGATCGATACCGAATCGGCGTTGGTCGTGGATGATAAACAGCGCCTTGAACTCAAGGTAGGCGATCATTTTCGCGCAGCGGTATTGCCCAGTCGCGAAGGTGGCAAGTTTGAATTGAAGTTCCGCGATATCAAGTTGACGGTGTATGGCTTGGGCGACTATGCCTTTGTTTCCTCGGCCGAAGGCCAGGGCATTGTGTTCAAGGAAGGTCACAGCGTGATGCTGGTGTTTGCCGCCAACGAACAATTGCAGGAAGGCTTGACCAAAACCCTCAAGGCCGTGACCGGCAAGGCCGCCAAGTGGCGCAAGGGTGAACTGGTGACCTTCAAGGCCAGCGAATAACCCGGCCGTACAGCGAACAGCCTTTATCTCCCGGAACCTCTACTACAGTTGAGTTGACTTAACTATTCAGAGGCTTCGCGCATTGGCGGCAAAGCCGTCCGTTTTTGCTGCGAACACGTGAGGTGCAAAGGCATGAAAGGATTGAGAACCCTGTTGGCGGCGTCCCTGGCGACTTTGAGTCTGTCGGTGGCTTCGTTGCCCGTTTCGGCTGCGCAGGCGCCTGTGCATTTCGCTGATTTGAACTGGGAAAGCGGCAGTCTGATCACCGAAGTGCTGCGGTATATCGTCGAGAAGGGCTATGACCTGCCTACCGACACCTTGCCCGGCACCACCATCACCCTGGAAACCGCCCTGGCGAAGAATGATATCCAGGTGATCGGCGAAGAATGGGCGGGTCGTAGTCCGGTATGGGTCAAGGCCGAGGCCGAAGGCAAAGTCGCCGGGTTGGGCGATACGGTCAAGGGCGCCACCGAAGGCTGGTGGGTACCGGAGTACGTGGTCAAGGGCGACCCTGCCAAAGGCCTCAAACCGCTGGCGCCAGACCTGAAAAGCGTCGCGGACCTGGCGCGTTACAAGGACGTGTTCAAGGACCCCGAATCCCCCGGCAAAGGGCGCTTTCTCAACAGCCCCATTGGCTGGACCTCGGAAGTGGTCAACAAGCAGAAACTCAAGGCCTACGGCCTGGATGACAGCTATGTGAACTTCCGCAGTGGCTCGGGGGCGGCATTGGATGCCGAAATTGCCTCCTCGATTCGTCGTGGCAAGCCGGTGCTGTTCTACTACTGGTCACCGACGCCCTTGATGGGGCGCTACAAGTTGATCCAACTGGAAGAGCCGCCGTTTGATGCACAGGCGTGGAAGACGCTGACGGATGCGGACAATCCCGATCCGAAGCCGACGCGGTCTCTGGCGTCCAAGTTGAGTATTGGGGTGTCTACGCCGTTCCAGAAAGAACATCCGCAGATTGCCGGGTTCTTCGAGAAGGTCGAATTTCCGATTGAGCCGCTGAACAAAGCCTTGGCGACCATGAGCGAGAATCACACGGCGCCACGGGACGTCGCGCTGGCGTTCCTCAAGGCGCATCCCGAAGTGTGGAAGGCATGGTTGACAGAGGATGTGGCGCAGAAGGTTGAAGCCAGCCTGAAATAGCGGCCCATCCCGCTGCAGAACGCAGATCAAGCATGTGGAAGCGGGCGTGCCACAGTACGCCCGCTCTCACATTGGTTTGTATTGCAGGGTCAGAAGCGGGTTTGCACCGCCACTTCAAACGTCCGTGGCGCCCCCAGGTAATACGCCGGGGACACATGGGCGAACTCGGCATACACCTCGTTGGTCAGGTTGCGCACGCGGCCGGTCACCGAGGTGTGGGCGTCCACCCGGTAGCGCAGGAATGTTCCGAACAAGGTGTAGGCCGGCACTGTCTGGGTGTTGGCGTTATCCGCATACACCTGGGCGACATATCGCGCGTCCACACCGCCTTGCCAATCCTCGGAAAAATCATAGGTCAGCCACAGGTTGCCGACACGCTTGGGCACGTTGGTCGGCGTATTGCCCTTGCGCGAAACCACCGCGCCGCTGGCGATTTTCTCGTTGAACTGGTCGTACTCGGCATCCACCCAGGCGAAGTTGCCTTCGGCGAGTAGTCGCGGCGTGATGCGCAACGAACTGGCCAACTCAATGCCTTTGGACGACTGCGCGCCTACCGGGATGCTGTTGATGGGGTCCAACGGGTCGGTGACGGCAAAGTCCTTGCGCTCGATTTTGTAAGCGGCGACGGTGGCCGAACCGCGACCGTCCAGGTAGTCGAATTTACTCCCCACTTCCCATTGCTTGCCGGTCGACACGTCGAATACCTGGGTGGTGGTGCTCGGCTGTTCCGCGGCCGTGCTGTATTGCACGTACACATTGGCCGTCGGGATGAACTGGTAGGTCAGGCCTGCGCGCCCGGTCACCGGCTCCCAACTGCGCGTGAAGTGCCGTGGGCTGCTGGCGGTTATCGCGCCGTGGTTGGTGACATCCAGGTCGATGGCGTCGTAGCGCAGGCCCGTCAGCAGTGTCAGCTTATCGGTCAGGCCCAGGCGATTTTCCACAAACAGCGCTTTGGTGGTGACCTCGTTGGTCTTGTCCCTGATAAAGCCCGGTCGGGTGCCAGGGATATCGTAAAAGTGCCCAGGGTCGTAGTGGTCAGGATCGACCGTGCTGTTGCCTGCGGCTCTCAGCGGGCTGTTGGTTGTGCTGTTGACCTTGTATTCGAAGCCCCCGGACCAGGTGGTGGAGAGGCCGAACACGCTGTCGTCGTGACGCAGTTCGAACTGGTTGCCATTCTGCTCGCCCTGATGACGCACCTGATACGCGGTCGAGCGGTTCACCGCGCTGTTATCGGCGTTGTACTGGTAGGTCTCCAGGTTGCGGTAATCACGCTGGCTGTCCAGGTGGTACAGGGTATTTTTCAGCGTGGTGCTGTCGTTGACCCGGTAGTCGATGATCGAGCGCGCCCAAAGCGTGCGCTGTTCGTAACGGCCGTCGGCGACGTTGTAATTGTTGAAGCGGTTGTGTTTATCGATCTTCAGTTCGCCGGCCTTCGGGTTCAGCACCGGCGTGCCCCAGTACGGACTGTCTTCATGCTCGTCCTGGTATTCCAGGGCCAGGGTATGGGACAGGTTGGGGGTGAGGTCACTGAGCAGGGAAAACGCTACGCTCCAGGCGTCGCGCTGGTCGCGGTCGATGTAGCTGTGGTTGGTGTTGCGGCTGACGTCCAGGCGTGCGTAATGCTGCACGTCGGCGCTGGGGTCGGTCAGCGCGTGGTTCAGGCCGAACGCCATGCCGGCGGTGTCGTAGCTGCCATAGGTCAATTGGCCTTCGGCGGCCTGTTCTTCGCGGGTCGCCAGCTTGGTCACGTAGTTCAGCGAACCGCCCACGGAGCCCGCGCCGTTGATCAAGGACGAGGGGCCGCCGACCAGTTCCACCCGATCATAGATCCATGCATCCACCGGCCGTGCCAGACCCGTGGCGACGTTGATGCCGTTGAACATCTGGGTGATCTGGCTGCTGGTAAACCCGCGATACGAGACAAAGCCCCCAAACCCCGGCGGCGCGCTGGCGTTGACGCCGGGCAAGGTATTGGCCGCATCCCGGAAAGTCTTGGCGCCATGGCGCTCGATGTCATTGCGGTTGGCGATAGCCACCGAGGCAGGCGTTTCGCGCACGCTCAGCCCCAGCCGCGAAGCGACGCCACTGGACTGGTCCAGGGCCAGGCCGGGTTCGCGGGTGGGGTCGCCATCGATGGTAGTCGGGGCGAGTTCGAGCGCCCAGGCACAGACAGGCAGGCAGCCGAACAGGCCCGCCAACAGAGGTAGATGTTTCATGCTTGAATCCTGAAAACCTGCTTGAAAACAACGCACAGTCGCCCGTACTTCCTTGCGGAAACGGCGTCAGTGCAGATCAGAAAGCGTGAGGATCAGGCGAGGGCGGGCGGTGCCCGTGGGTGGGCCGTGGGCCAGGTGAAGCGGGCAGGGATGTCAGCGGCCAGTACGATAGCCGGCGGCGGTGCATGGGGTTGCGGCAACACCGCGACGTTGAGGCTGGAGCTCAGCGCCGGGCCCATGCCGCCGGTGGAACACAGCGGGCAACCAAACGCCTTGGACAGCGTCGGCAGGCTTTCATCGGTGGAGTTGGACGGTTTGGGCGCCTGGGTACGTGGGTCGACGGTACAGAACTGCCCGCCGATGCCATTGAGCTGCATGCCCACCATCTGCCCATGACCGATGCTGCACGCGAACACATTGAACAGGACGCAGCAGTAGAGCATCCAGGCAATGAGCGAACGGTCGGCACGGGCGATATTCATGGGGCGGCACTTTACCATCAGCCGCCGACGAAATGCCTGCAAAAAAACTCAGGGGGACTATCCTAGATCGCACAAATTCTGGGAGAGGCCGCCATGAGCTTTATCGTCGCACGATGGATCGTCGGTATTTTCACCTTTGTCAGCATGGTGCATTTGTATTGGGCCGCCGGTGGCAAACTCGGCAGCCTCGCCGCCATCCCCCAACTCCCCGGCGAATTCGCCAGCGGGCCCCGCCCGGCGTTCAAGCCCTCGGCGTTGGGCACCTTTCTGGTGGCGCTGGGCCTAGTGGCAATTGCCTTGCTCGTTTGCCTGCGGGCCGGGCTGTATTTTTCGGCGGTGTCCCATGGCGCATTGCAATGGGGCATCAGCGCGATCGCCGTGATCATGTTTGCCAGGGCGATCGGCGATTCGGAGCTGGTGGGTTTTTTCAAGAAGGTAGGTGGTTCGCGGTTTGCGCGGTGGGATACGTATTTTTATTCGCCGTTGTGCCTGGTTCTGGGGGCCGGGTTGTTGGTGGTGGCATGGAGTTGATCGTCTGATCACGCAGCGAGCCTCCACACCCGTTTTGTAGTTTGTTTGCGCTTTGCGCCCCTTCACTTGCGTGGCAGGCGTTCATCCCCGACAGAGCCCTCCCTGTGAGGTTGGGCGCATAGCGATAGCCGTTGAGCCCGCCCACTCCTTTCAGCGGGTCGGGCGTCAGGTAGCGACCACTCTGCGGATTGTAGTAGCGGTGGCGGTGGTAGTGCAGCCCGCTTTCCGGGTCGAAGTATTGACCTTGGGAACGCAGCGGGTTTTCGATTTTTTCGATGTCGAATCGGGTGATCTGGCCGTAGGCGCGGTAGTGCGCGGACCACACGATTTCGCCGTCGGGCGCGGTCAGCTCCTGCGCGGTGCCTAGGTGATCCAGTTGGTAGTGGAACGGCTTGGTGTGGTGTGGACCGAAGCCTTCCAGCAGGGCCAGTGGGCGGAAACTGTCGGGTTCGTAGACGTAGCTGCGATGCAGTTGTGCGTGGTGTTCGGCGATCAGTTTGTCGCCTTGCCAGAAAAACTCGCGGGTCGTGCCGGCAACGGTTTTGCTGATGCGTCGACCAAACGGGTCGTAGCGGTAGTGGGCGGTTTGGCCGTTGGGTCGGGTGAGGCCGATCAGGCGGTGCTGACAGTCGTAGCGGTATTCGGTGATGAGTGGGTGGTCCTTGCCGTGCCGTTCGCGGACGAGGTTGCCAAAGGCGTCGTAGTCGTAGTAGTGGTCCTCCTGGAGCGTCAGACGATCGCCAGCCGGAGTGTAGGCGAAGCGTTCCTGCGCGGCCTGGGAGTGATCGACGCGGGTCAGGCGGTTTAGCGTGTCGTAGTGGTAGCGATGTTCGCCTTTGCGCGTGTCGAGCAAGCGGCTGAGGTTGCCGGCTTGGTCGTAGCCGTATTGGCGGCGGTAGCGAGTGCCTTGGACATCGCAGATGCCATGATTGAACAGACGTTCATGGTCATCGTATTGGTAGCTGCTGAGCAGTTTGCCTTGGGCGCGTTGGTGTTCTCGGCCGGCGTCGAACAGGTGTGAAGTCAGCAGCGCGCCATTGAGTTCGACGGTCGCCAAGTGGCCGCCCTTGTCATGGTTGAACACCAACTGGTTGTTGTCCGGTAAGCGCAGGTGTTTAAGCCGGCCGCAAGCGTCGTAGCCATAGCGGAGTGTGCCCCAGCCCTGATGTTCGGCGATCAGGCGATTTTGCCGGTCATAGGCGAAAGTGAGGGGCCGGTGGTCGTCATTGACGCTGAGAAGGTTGCCTTGGCGGTCGTAGGTATATTCAACGATGCTGCCGTCGGGCAGGGTTTTCCTTGTCAACCGACCGGCGTGGTCTCGCCGGTAGTGGGTGACCAGTAGACTGCCGTCGGCGCCGTGTTCGGTTTTTTCCAGCAGGTGACCGTTGAGGTCGTAGGTGTAGGCGGTGCGTCGGCCGTCAAAGCCGATTTCCTGCTGGAGCAGGCCGTTGGGGTGGTAGTCGAACCGATAGATGTCGCCGATTTCGTTTTCGATTTCGGTGAGCAGCAATCGAACGTGGTCATAGCGGTAGTTGACCTGGGTGCCGTCCGCATTCAAGCGGCGGCTGATCAGGGGCAGACCGTCGATGTAGTCGTAGCGAGTGACGTGCCCCAGTTCATCGCGTTCGGCGGTGATTTTTCCGTAGGGGTTGTAGCTATATTCCCGCGTGCCACCGTCGGGCATGACCACACACGCTAACCGTCCGACACTGTCCCACTGGTACTGGGTCAGCGCCCCATGCTTGTCCTCTTGCGCCACCCGCCGACCGAGATCGTCATAGCGATAGCGCTTCCCGCCGCCGTCCGGCCACTGTTCCTCAAGCAGTTGCCCACGCTCATTCCACACCCGCCGCAGGCAACTGTGGTCAGGAAACCAAACCCCGATCAACTGCCCACATTTGTTGTAGCTATAGTCGGTCACGTTGCCATTGGGGTCGGTCTTACGAATGACATTGCCTTGGTCATTATGCTCGTAGTTCCAAACGGCCTGGCCACGGCGTACTACGCGTAAAAATCCATTGGCATACTCGTAGGACGTTGGCTCATCCTCCCCTGGAAAAAACGCCACCAAGCGTCCGGCGTTGTCGTATTGATACGCCTTCACCGCGCCGAGTGGGTCTTGCTCGACCGTCAGCCGACCCATGTCGTCGTAGGATTTGAAATGCTTGGCGCCATCCGGATCAACCCGCTGCACCAGTCGTGCCTGTGGGGCATTAACATACATTTCCTGGCTCCCATCGGCGTTGTGAAGGGTAACGCTGCCGTCGTCGCCCCAGACATACCGCGTGTCCATCTGCAAAAAACTGGCCCAATGCCGAACACATCGCGCAGCCTTCCCAGCCCCTTCCCACGCCCAAAAGAAACGCGCGCCGCCGGCCAACTGGCGCTCAAGAATGAGGTGCTGCTGGTCGTACCGATAGATCTCGCTTTCCCCGGCAGCATTGGCCGCTGAAGCCAGTCGTCCAATGTCGTCATAGGTGTAGGAAACCACGGTCTGCTCGGTCACCCAGACGCAGTCCGCACGCCCCTTGGCCCGCTCAACCTGGTAATCGACCGCCACCATGCGGCCGTGCTCATAACGCCAAAACAGCGAGCGACCGACACCGTTATCCAATCGCTCAATGCGCCCCAACGCATCGCGGAAAACACGCAGCCGGTTGTCGTAGGCATCGCTGATTGCGGTCAGCACACCGTTGTAGAAGTGGTAGAAACGTGACGCCTGGGACAGCACCAGCTCATCAGGCCAAGCCCCCAGATAGATCGCGGCGTCGGCCAGGCGATTGCTGATTGTCGGTCGCGCCTCAGTCGGCAAGGGCAGGACAGTCGATCGGTTCTCATGGTCAATCCATACCACCGAGTCGTCCGTCAGCGTCAGCCGATGTGCCAGCGAGTGGCCCCAGCCAAACCCCAATCCACAGTCTACGTCCACCGCACGGGTGTGGTACCACCGCGTCCACTCAAACGGCAAAATCCCGTCCAGTGCGGCATCGGTCAGTCTCAGGGAGTCCAGTGCGTGGGCATACCTGGCGTTAACCTGCTGGGGATACTCGGCCGGGCGTTGATCGATGCTGTTCAGCTCAGGGTTGATAAAGGCAATGTGGGAAACGTTAGTCATCCGTGACGTCTCGGCAAAGGGTAAGGCGTCGGAGTCTGCTGCGGAAAAAAGGCGCTGGACGAACGGCTGGAAAAATCAGAAGGGGCTGACACGGCCTGGGGAAAAACCGTATGAAACGACTTGAAAGGGCGACCCAATATGTCGATCCGACTGATTGTGATATCGATATAGACCCGGCCATTTCCGACGAAGGCACCCATTCATACAGTGCGGTAAGGCAATTTAGTGGCCCCTTTGTAACAAAATCCTCGCCAGAATCGCTTTTATTTTCAGGTGGTTAGGTGAGGAAGCAAATGCGCACTGTTGGAATCATGCTGATCGCCTGTTCCCTGGCCGGCGGCGCAGCTGCCGTGCAGGCACGGGAGCTGCGCGAGGGTGACAAGTACATGTGCAGTTGGGGCGCGGGCACGGCTGCCAGGGCTCAGGAACTCAAGCTCTCGGGCGTCTCACTGTATGCCGCGCGGCAGAAGATCCAGACCATCAAGTTCAATAAATCATGGATGCGCATGATGGCCATGGGCATCACCGAACAGACCTATGACAGTCGTTCACGGCTCAAACCCGAGGCGATTCGCCAGAGTTTTTATCAGGATTGCGTGCGCTACAAAGTGGCGCGTAAATAAGGAGGCTCTTGCTGTTCGGCAGCGCGTTTTACAAATCCACGACAATCTCTGCGTTTCAATTTGCATACTATTGCGTCCTGCATTTAGGAGGCAGGTATGCAAATACATATTCGCGTCGCGACGCAGGATGATGTCGATACGCTTTTCGCCATTCGCACTTCAGTGGCGCAGAACTACCTCAGCCGAGAACAGATGGTCGATCTCGGCATCACACCTCAGGTGTTGGCCTACCGCATTCAAGAAGCGGATTGCGCATGGATCGCCAAAGTGGACGGCCAGCCCGTTGCCTTTTCCATGGTTGACCTGGCCGAGGGCGAAGTGTTTGCGATGTTCGTGTTGCAGACACACGAGAACCTCGGCCTTGGGCGAAAATTGATGGCAGTCGCTGAGGCTGCGCTCTTTGAACTGCACGACACGCTGTTCCTGATCACCGACGGGCGCGATGAAGTCCGGGCCAATGGGTTTTACCAACGGTTGGGCTGGTCGGTGGTGGCCACTGTGGAAGGTGACGACGTTCGCTACGAAAAGAGTAGGAAACGCTGAGGTGACGAACCCTTCAGAGCCCCGGTCGCCCGACAGCTTGCGCTACTTCGCGGTCGCGGTGCTGTGTATTGCGGTGTTGTTGGGGAGCTATTTCGTGCACTTCAATACCGAAGTCGACCGCCAGCGTGAAGAGGCCGCCGAGCACCTGGCCCTCTGCAGGCAAGTGGAACGCGTGGCCAGTGCGGCGTCGACAAACAGGATTGAACTTAGCGAGAGGTGCAACCAGTTGAGAGGACAGTCGATGAAAAGTCTTATACAGCGATCGATTGATAACCCCTCTTTATAAAGGGAGATAGTGTTCGCAAGTCACTCCGGTAGTTGCACCAAAAAGTGGCGTTTATATACCTGGCCACCTTAAGAAATGTGTGGTTATTGAATGACTTACAGCGACTTCAGTCCGACGAAAGGATTAAAACCATCTTGTTACAGGTTTAGGCAATCGGTATTATAGCCGCGCGTTCACCTCCCACGGTTTATGCATTTTTAAATCCCAAGTTTCCATCAGCTACTTGGGATTTTTTTTGCCTGGGATTTGACCTCAACTTCAAACGTAAATCTCGGCAAACTCCGCGTGCATCCGTCTATTGTGTTTGTCTTGGTACCGGAGTTGGTCGCAGTTCTGTGAGCCGTTGGCCAGACTAATCATCAACGCGCATGTTCACGGGGGGAGCAGCGGCACGGTGACGCACACCGCCACTGGCACGTTCGTCAAATCCTTCGTCGAACGGCAGTAAGCAAATGGCCTGCTCACGCGAGCGGGCAGAGTGCGGAACTACAGGCGTCGCAGAAAGGATTTGACGATGTGCCGCGTGGTGTCAGTGGTGTCCAGCTCGTCCAGGGCACCATAGGCGTGCCACCGGCAATCGGTGATCTCGTTGCATGGCCGCGCTTGCGCGATGTTCACGACCGACGCCTCGAACACATGGTGCAGCGTGTCGCGCACCTTCAATTCCTGCAGGTACAGCAGCCCGTCGACGTTCAACCCGGTTTCTTCTTCCAACTCCCTCTCGGCTGCGCCGACCGGGCGCTCGTCGCGTTCGACCTTGCCGCCCGGCAACGCCCATTTCGATCTGGCCTTGCGCACGAAGAGGATGTGCCCCTCGTGTTCGCAAATCACCGTTGCGCGTATTTTCACCGTCTGTACCCCGCAGCGAAATGTCTGTCATAAAAGTGTAATGCAAATGTCGTGCTGGGTGATGGTGGCGCACCTGTGTGATGACGTGGATACTGGTCGATTGACGACAACGCACGAGGTAAACAGATGAAAACCGTACGTTGGGGCATGATCGGTTGTGGCAGTGTCACTGAGTTAAAGAGTGGACCTGCTTTCTACAAAGCGCCAGGTTCGGCTCTGGTGGCCGTGATGGGGCGCCGCGAAGAGGTTGTGCGCGATTATGCGGCACGCCACGGCATCGCCCGTTTCTATACCGACGCGCAGGCACTGATTAACGACCCTGAAGTGGACGCGGTGTACATCGCCACACCGCCCGACAGCCACCTCGAATACAGCCTGATGGTCGCCGCTGCCGGCAAGCACTGTTGCGTCGAGAAACCCATGGCACTGAATGCCGAGCAGGGCGCATTGATGCAGCGCACCTTCGAACGTGCCGGGCTGCATTTGTTTGTGTCCTACTATCGCCGTTCGCTGCCGCGGTTCCAGCAAGTGCGCGACTGGCTGCGCGACGGGCGCATCGGCCAATTGCGGCACCTGACCTGGTCCCTGTGCAAGCCGCCGGCCGTCGAAGACACCAGCGCCGCCAACTGGCGCACCGACCCGGCCATTGCCGGCGGCGGCTATTTTGCCGACCTGGCCAGCCACGGCTTTGATCTGTTCCAGTACCTGGCCGGGGACATTGTCGAGGTTGCCGGGTTTACCGCGCGACAGGCCGGGCGGTATGCGGCGGAAGATGCGGTGACCGCCTGCTGGACCTTCAGCTCCGGCGCGCTGGGCATGGGTTGCTGGAACTTTGTCGCGGACCGCCGTGAAGATCGCGTCGAGCTGATCGGCACGCAGGGTCGTATCACGTTTGCGGTGTTCGACGACCAACCCTTGCGGCTTGAAGGGGAAGTCGACGAAGTGCTGGAGGTGCCTTGCCACACGCATATCCAGTGGCACCATGTGTTGGGCATGAATGCGCATATTCGCGGCGACGCCGAGCATCCTGCGCTGGCGATCGAGGCGTTGAAGACCGATCGGATTCTGGACAAGGTGCTGCAACGCAATCCCTACCATCCTGAGTAGTTTTCTTTGGCGACGTGTTGCATTCACGACTTTCGCCGGGCGTTGGTCTGCGCTAACAATGCGGGCTTATTTTTTCAAGGAACAGACGGATGAAATACAAGGCAGCCTGGCTGGCCGTGGGGTGGGTACTGGCAAGTATGGCGACGCAGGCGGCGCCACGGGAGCAGCGGCCGGCGGGGGACTTTGATTTTTATGTGCTGTCGCTGTCGTGGTCGCCGACGTTCTGCCTGGCGCACCCGAACAACGAGCAATGCAGCGGCAAAGGCTACGGGTTTGTATTGCATGGGCTATGGCCGCAATACGCGCGGGGTGGCTGGCCGGCGTCGTGCGATGCGCAGTCGCGGCTGTCGGCCGATGAGCTGGCCAAAGGCGCGTTGATGTTCCCGACGCAGGCATTGCTCAAGCATGAATGGTCCAAACATGGCACCTGCAGCGGTCTGGGCGCCTCGCGCTACCTGCAAGCCACCGATGCGGCCTTGGCCACGGTGCAGATCCCGCAGCAATTGCAGCCGTTCAACGTGCCGGGTTACCTGGAGGCGCGGGAGATCGAGGCGCTGTTTCGCGAGAGTAACCCGGCCATGGGCAACCATGGCGTGGCGGTGATCTGCAAGGGCAAGGTGTTGTCCGAAGTGCGGGTGTGCCTGAGCAAGGAACTGCGTTTTGCCGGCTGCCCCAAGAGTGTGAAAACCCAGTGCCGGGGCGGGGATATCCGGATTCCGGTTCAGCGCTGATCAAGCGGCTGCAGCGAGTGCAATGCAATGGCCGCAGGGGCAGCGGTTGACGTCGCCACCCCGGCGCGGTCCGCCAGGTAACGCGCCGGCGGCTGGCCTACGGCCTTGCGGAACATGGTGATAAAACCGCTGGCATTCTCATAGCCCAAATCCAGGGCGACCCGCTGCACACTTTCGCCCCTGGCCAGTCGTTGCAGCGACAGGATCACATGCAACTGCCGGCGCCAGCGGCCGAAGCTCAGGCCGGACTCCTCCAGTAACAGGCGGGTCATGCTGCGCTCGCTCATGCCGATGCGCACCGCCCATTGTCCGAGCGTGGCTTTATCGCCGGGGTTGGCCAGCAGACTGTCGGCCATGCGGCGCAGCCTCGGGTCTTGGGGCATCGGCAGGTGCAGGCCTTCGATGTGCGCCTGGGCCAGCTCGTCCAGCAATGTGCCGATCAAACGTCCCTGCGCACCGTTCACTTCATACAACTGCGGGAAGCTCACCGCTTTGCCGATCAGCTCATGCAGCAGGCCGGACACCGCCAGGGTGCAGCATTGCGAGGGCAGGGCGCTGGCAGCGTCGGGGTCGATCAGCAGGCAATACACCTCCGCTTCCCCGGAGCCACGGGCGGCGTGGGGCGTACCGCCGGGAATCCACAGCGCGCACTGGCGCGGCACAATCCAGATACCGGCCTCGATTTCGCAATGAATCACCCCGCGCAGCGTGTACATCAACTGGCCTTTGCGGTGGGTGTGCTGAACGTGTTCCCAACTCTCGGACGTACTGCTCGCGCCTACGGCCACCACGGCACGTGGGATTACGTCGGCATCCTTGGCCAATAGCGGATCATGCAGGTCCAGGCGGTGGCGTTTCATAGCGGGCTCGCAGCTTGGCTGAATTGCGAAACATTTTGGCTATTCTGTGCAATGCCGTCCAGCCTTGCGAGCTTTATAGTGAGATCAATTCTCATTAAGGAGCTCTGCCATGCGCCTCGACAGTTCAACATTTCCCGTGGTGAAGATCGTTTTTGATGCGCCGAATGAAGGCGGGTCGCAGGACAGCTTCGTGATGTTCGAAGGCCTGCTGGCACGTCAGCAATCTTTTGTGTTGCTGTATGAAAAAGCCTTGGACGAACTCAATCACGCGCATTCCTACGAAGAGCGCGAGCACGCCTCGCTCTGGATGAGGAAACACCGGCAGACCCTGCGTGCGTATGTCAAAGGCATGATCCAGGTGGAGCCCTGCGCCGCCAAACGCCGGGCACTCAAGCCGTTCGCCATGACCTTCGGCCAGGCCTGGGGTTATCCGCTGCTGCTGGTGGGGTCCAATGACCAGGCATGGGCGCTGGCGCGGGATGTGCTGGATGAGCAGGTGTCGGATGTGACGTATTTCTAAGCCATACACCGCCTCCCGCCAGTGGGCCTGCCGAGTACATTGAAGTATCCTCCGCGCCCCGCTTACCACTGATTCAAAGAACGATGACAGGACAAGACATGCAGGCGCTGTTGGAGTCGATTCTCGACGAAGTTCGTCCACTGATCGGCCTCGGCAAAGTCGCCGACTACATCCCCGCGCTGGCCGACGTGCCCGCTGATCAACTGGGGATCGCTGTGTACGGCAATGACGGCACGGCCTACTGCGCCGGGGATGCCGATACCCTGTTCTCGGTGCAGAGCATTTCCAAGGTGTTCAGCCTGGTGCAAGCCATCGACCACGGCGGCGAAACCATCTGGGAGCGCCTGGGCCACGAGCCCTCGGGCCAGCCGTTCAACTCGCTGGTGCAGCTGGAGTTCGAACGCGGTCGCCCACGCAACCCCTTTATCAATGCCGGCGCGCTGGTGATCTGCGATATCAACCAGTCACGCTTTGCCGTGCCGATTCTGTCGATGCGCGACTTTGTGCGGCGCCTGTCGGGCAACCCGCAGATCCTGGTCAACAGCGTCGTCGCCGAGTCGGAAGCGCAACACGGCGCACGCAATGCGGCCATGGCCTACCTGATGAAGTCGTTCGGCAACTTCCATAACGATGTCGACGCGGTGCTGCACAGTTACTTCAATTACTGTGCGCTACAAATGAGCTGCCTGGATTTGGCCAGGGCGTTCAGCTTCCTGGCCAACGAGGGGGTAAGTGCCCACAGCGGCGAGCAGATTCTGACCGCGCGCCAGACCAAGCAGGTCAACTCGATCATGGCCACCAGCGGGCTGTATGACGAGGCGGGGAATTTCGCCTATCGCGTGGGCTTGCCGGGCAAGAGCGGAGTCGGCGGCGGCATTGTCGCGGTGGTGCCGGGGCAGTTCACGGTGTGCGTGTGGTCGCCGGAGTTGAACGCGGCGGGGAATTCGCTGGCAGGGATCAAGGCGTTGGAGTTGCTGAGTGAGCGGATTGGCTGGTCGGTGTTTTGAGGCCGCTCCCGTATGTGCAGGAAGCATCACGAATCCAAATGTGGGAGGGGGCTTGCCCCCGATTACAGTGTGTCAGTCAATACAGCTGTGACTGATCTACCGCTATCGGGGCAAGCCCCCTCCCACATTTTGGTTCGGTCAGCTATCGCCTATCAGGCAATCGCATCCCAAGCCCGATCACCGTGCTCGTCTTTGATCCGAGTCGGCAAGCCCATCACGTCCAGCGCCTTGAGGAACGGCTCAGCCGGCAGCTCCTCAACGTTGGCCATGTGCTTCACATCCCACTCGCCACGTGCAACCAGCAGCGCAGCGGCGACGGGTGGCACGCCTGCGGTGTAGGAAATGCCCTGGCTTTCAGTTTCAGCAAAGGCTTCTTCATGGCACGCCACGTTGTAGATGAACATCTCGCGCGGCTGGCCATCCTTGGTGCCTTTGACCAAGTCGCCGATGCAGGTCTTGCCGGTGTAGCCAGGGGCGAGCGAAGACGGGTCGGGCAGCACGGCCTTGACCACTTTCAACGGCACCACTTGCAGGCCTTCGGCGGTGGTGACCGGCTTTTCGGAGAGCAGGCCGAGGCTGTTCAGCACGGTGAACACGTTGATGTAGTGTTCGCCGAAGCTCATCCAGAAGCGCACGTTGGGCACGTCGAGGTTTTTCGACAGCGAGTGGACTTCATCGTGGCCGGTCAGGTACAGGTTCTGCGAACCGACCACCGGCAGGTCGTCGGTGCGTTTGACTTCGAACATGGTGTTGCTGGTCCACTGGCTGTTCTGCCAGCTCCACACCTGTCCGGTGAATTCGCGGAAGTTGATTTCCGGGTCGAAATTGGTGGCGAAGTATTTGCCATGGGAGCCGGCATTGACGTCGAGAATGTCGATCGAATCAATGCGGTCGAAATGCTGTTGCTGCGCCAGCGCGGCATAGGCGTTGACGACACCCGGGTCGAAGCCCACGCCAAGGATGGCGGTGATGTTCTTCTGTTTGCACTCTTCCAGGTGGTTCCATTCGTAGTTGCCGTACCACGGCGGGGTCTCGCAGACCTTGCCCGGCTCTTCGTGGATGGCGGTGTCGAGGTAAGCCACGCCGGTATCGATGCAGGCACGCAGCACCGACATGTTGAGGAACGCGGAGCCGACGTTGATGACGATCTGCGATTGCGTCTCGCGGATCAGGGCCTTGGTCGCTTCCACGTCCAGGGCGTTCAGCGCAAAGGCTTGGATGTCGGCGGGTACTTTGAGGCTACCCTTGGCCTTGACGCTGTCGATGATGGCCTGGCATTTGGAGATGTTGCGCGACGCGATAGCAATACGACCGAGTTCGTCGTTGTGCTGCGCGCACTTGTGGGCCACCACCTTGGCGACACCTCCTGCACCAATGATAAGAACGTTCTTTTTCAATTGCTTTATCTCTCCTTTATCCGCCAGCTTACGAAAGGCTGGACAGGTAGTCGTCGTAACCAAATTCACGAACCACCTCGACTGTACCGTCGAGTTGTTTCACTACGATGGACGGCATTTTCAGGCCGTTGAACCAGTTTTTCTTGACCATGGTGTAGCCCGCGGTGTCGATGAACGACAGCCGATCGCCGATGGCCAACGGACGATCAAATTGATACTCGCCGAAAATGTCCCCGGCCAGGCAGGATTTGCCGCACACCATGTAGGTGTGTTCACCCGCGCTCGGCGCCAGCTTGGCGTTGAGGCGGTAGATCAGCAGGTCCAGCAGGTGGGCTTCGATGGAACTGTCGACCACGGCGAGGTGTTTGCCGTTGTAGAGGGTGTCGAGCACGGTGACTTCCAGCGAGGCGCTGTTGGTGATCGCGGCTTCGCCGGGTTCCAGGTACACCTGCACGTCGTACTTCTGCGAGAAGGCTTTCAAGCGTGCGCAGAACGCGTCCAGCGCATAGCCTTCGCCGGTGAAGTGGATGCCGCCGCCGAGGCTGACCCACTTGACCTTGTGCAGCAGCGCACCGAAGCGTTCTTCGATGGTGCACAGCATCTTGTCGAACAGGCTGAAGTCGTCGTTTTCGCAGTTGTTGTGGAACATGAAACCGGAGATCTGCTCGATCACGCCTTCGATTTTCACCGGGTCCCATTCGCCCAGACGGCTGAACGGGCGCGCCGGGTCGGCCAGCAGGTAATCCGAACTGCTCACCTGCGGGTTGACGCGCAGGCCGCGGGTCTTGCCCTCGGAACGCTCGGCAAAGCGCTGCAGTTGGCTGATGGAGTTGAAGATGATCTTGTCGCAGTTTTCCAGCATCTCTTCGATTTCATCGTCGGCCCAGGCCACGCTGTAGGCGTGCGCCTCGCCTTCGAACTTCTGGCGGCCGAGCTTCAATTCATACAGCGACGACGACGTGGTGCCGTCCATGTATTGCTGCATCAGGTCAAACACCGACCAGGTGGCAAAGCACTTGAGCGCCAGCAACGCCTTGGCGCCGGACTGTTCGCGCACGTAAGCAATCTTCTGCATGTTGACCAGAAGTTTCTGTTTATCGATGAGGTAGTACGGCGTTTTGATCATTTTTGAGAGCCTGCGGCGGTGCCTGCCAAAAAAGGACACGCATTGTGCCCGCACTTGGAGCAGATCGAAAGGTTAGCGGGCGGATTTTGCGCGCCGGGTTTCCAAGCATAGTCACGGAATATGACTCTCCAACGGCATGCACCGGCCCAATGTGGGAGGACGCTTGCTCCCGATGGCGGTGGATCAGCTGGCCTATGGGGTGTCTGACACAACGCTATCGGGGGCAAGCCCCCTCCCACATTGGGATCGCGGTGTATCCAGGGCGCTGACATCAAACCGTCATCACACCACCGGGCGCGGCTCCAGCGACCGCAGCGGGCGGCACCCAGGAAAGTAATAAATTCACCTACGCGGGTGCCGACTACCAACTGACGAAGGACCTGATGGTCCAGTACTACTACGCCAACCTCGAAGACTATTACCAACAACACTTTGCCGGCTTGATTCATGTATTGCCGCTGGGCGATTACGGTTCGTTGAAAACCGACCTGCGTTACTTCAAGACCACCTCCGACGGCAAAAACAGCAGCGCCGCCGGGCGCGCCGAAGGCTACAAGTTCGGCGGCTATAGCAAAAATGGCAGCGGTGAAATCGACAACAACACCTGGAGTGCGGCCTTCATCTACTCCCTGGGGTCTCACGCGATTACTGCCGGTTACCAGCAAGTGTCCGATGACAGCAACTTTGCCCAACTCAACCAGGGCGGCCTGGTGAACAAAGGAGAGGGGGGCTCCAGCCTGTACCTCTACACCGACCGGACGGTGCAAACCTTTATCCAGGCCGGTGAGCGCACGGCCTTTGCGCAATACGCCTATGACTTCGCGGCGTTGGGCGTGCCGGGCTTGAAGGCGTCGATGATGTATTTGAAAGGCGACCATATCCTCACCGCCAGCGGGAATAACGCCAGCGAGTGGGAGCGGGATATTTCGTTGGATTATGTGGTGCAGAGCGGCACCTTCAAGAACGTCGGGTTCGGCTGGCGTAACGGTGTGTCGCGCAGTGAGGTCGTGCGGGACCAGGATCAGAATCGGCTGTTCGTGAGCTATTCGATTCCGTTGATGTAACAGCCTGTAGGAGCGAGCTTGCTCGCGAAGAACGCCAACGATCATGCGGGTTGCCTGACGGTACGCGGCGCACTTAGGTTCTTCGCGAGCAAGCTCGCTCCTACAAGGGTCAGGTGTTCAGGCGCCGTGAGGGCGGTATTAACATGAGTAGATCTTGTGATCATCAGGAATAAAATGAGTTTGTCTCACTATGCGAGTCTGCCGACAATGGCCGCCATCACTAACGGTATTGGAGTTGTAAGTCATGGCAGTCGCTCATTCCCTCGGATTTCCACGCATTGGACGCGATCGTGAACTGAAAAAAGCGCAGGAAGCGTTTTGGAAGGGCGAACTCGACGAAGCCGGCCTGCACGCCGTTGGCCGTGACTTGCGCAAGGCGCATTGGGCCTTGCAAAAACAGGCCGGCATCGACCTGTTGCCCGTCGGTGATTTTGCCTGGTACGACCAGGTACTCACCCATTCGCTGATGTTCGGGGTGATCCCTGAGCGCTTCCGCCCGGCGGATGGCAAAGCCACCTTGCAGACCTTGTTCGGCATGGCGCGCGGCGTCAGTGACCCTTGCTGCGGTGGGGCGCACGCTCAGGAAATGACCAAGTGGTTCGACACCAATTACCACTACCTGGTGCCTGAATTCAGCGTCGACCAGCACTTTCACCTCGGTTGGGAGCAGCTCTTCGACGAGGTCAAGGAGGCGCGTGACCTGGGCCACACCGTCAAGCCCGTGGTGATCGGCCCGCTGACGTACCTGTGGCTGGGCAAGGCCAAGGGCAGCGATTTCGACAAGCTCGACCTGCTCGAACGCCTGCTGCCCCTGTACGGCCAGATCTTCCAGCGCCTGGCTGACCTGGGCGTGGAGTGGGTGCAGATCGACGAGCCGATTCTGGTACTCGACCTGCCGCAGGCGTGGAAAAACGCCTTCGAACGCGCCTACAACCTGATCCAGCGCGATCCGCTGAAAAAATTGGTCGCTACCTACTTCGGCGGCCTGGAAGAAAACCTCGGCCTGGCCGCCAACCTGCCGGTTGATGGCCTGCACATTGACCTGGTGCGCGCACCGGAGCAGTACCCGACCATTCTCGACCGCCTACCGGCCTACAAAGTCTTGTCCCTGGGCGTGGTCAACGGCCGTAACGTCTGGCGTTGCGACCTGGAACACGCCCTCGGCACCCTGCAGCACGCCCATGAGAAGCTGGGCGATCGGCTGTGGGTGGCGCCGTCTTGTTCGTTGCTGCACAGCCCGGTCGACCTGGGCCGTGAAGACCAGCTCGATAGCGAGTTGAAAAGCTGGCTGGCGTTCGCGGTCCAGAAGTGCGCCGAAGTGGCCGTGCTGGCCCAGGCCGTCAACCAGCCCGAAGCGCCGAACGTGCTCGCCGCCTTGGCTGAAAGCCGCGCCGTACAGGCGGCCCGTGCCGCATCGCCGCGCATTCACAAACCGGCGGTGCAAGCCCGTGTGGCGGCGATCACCGCTCAGGACAGCCAGCGCCAGTCGCCGTTTGCCCAGCGCATCGAGACACAACGCGCCGGTCTCAAGTTGCCGCCGTTCCCGACCACCACCATCGGTTCGTTCCCACAAACCGCGTCGATCCGCCTGGCGCGCCAGTCCTACAAACAGGGCAAGTTGAGCGAGGCCGAATACGTCGAGGCGATGCACAGCGAGATTCGTCACGCCGTTGAAGTGCAGGAAAACCTCGGCCTGGACGTGCTGGTGCATGGTGAGGCCGAGCGCAATGACATGGTCGAGTATTTCGCCGAGCAATTGGACGGCTACGCCTTCACGCGCTTTGGCTGGGTCCAGAGCTACGGTTCACGCTGTGTGAAACCGGCGGTGATTTTCGGCGACCTGAGCCGCCCGCAGGCGATGACGGTGGATTGGATACGCTACGCCCAAGGCCTGACCCGCAAGGCGATGAAGGGCATGTTGACCGGCCCGGTGACCATGCTGATGTGGTCCTTCCCGCGTGAAGACGTGAGCCGCGAAGTGCAGGCGCGTCAACTCGCCCTGGCGATCCGTGATGAAGTGGTCGACCTGGAAGCCGCCGGCATCCAGATCGTGCAGATCGATGAAGCCGCGTTCCGTGAAGGCTTGCCGTTGCGCCAGGCGCAATGGCAGCACTACCTGGACTGGGCCACCGAAGCATTCCGCCTGTGCGCTTGCGGCGTGCGTGACGAAACCCAGATCCATACGCACATGTGCTACAGCGAGTTCAACGATGTGATCGAGTCCATCGCGGCGATGGATGCCGACGTGATCACCATCGAAACCTCGCGCTCGGACATGGAGTTGCTGGACGCGTTCGAAGCCTTTGCTTACCCGAACGACATCGGCCCGGGCGTCTACGACATCCACTCGCCACGGGTGCCGGACGCGTCGGAAATGGCCAACCTGCTGCGCAAGGCCGCCAAACGGATTCCGGCAGAGCGCTTGTGGGTGAACCCGGACTGCGGCTTGAAAACGCGTGGCTGGCCGGAGACTGAAGCGGCGTTGATCCATATGGTCACGGCAGCGCGTCAACTGCGCGCCGAGTTGGCGTAATACATTTCACAGAAATGCGGGCGGGGACTTGCTCCCTCCCGCATCCGGAGCGGCGACGGGTCACAGGTATTTGAGCCACGCCATATCCCGCCGCCGTGCTTTCAACCCGGCAAACCAGCGCACTGGCCAATACAGTGCAATGGGTAATAGCAGCGCCACCCACCAAATCGCGCCAACACTGTCGAAACCGAAGTAGTCGCCGTGGTCGAGGCCGAACAGCGCCACACACGCGACGTACAGGATTTTCAACACATACAGATGCAACAGGTAAAAGAACATCGGCGCTGCGCCAAATACCGCGAGCAAGCCGATCCAGCGCCGCTGCCCCGCGCGTTCAAGCGCCAGCAGCAATAACAGTCCAATGTCCAGTGTCAACGCGAGAAACAACAGCGAAGGCGGATATTTGGTGACATTGAAAAAGCTCATCAGCGTCGACAGACTGCTGTCATACATCTGCCAAGGCTTCTCGCCATACCCATTGGCGGCCCGCAACAACACGAACCCGACCAACGCACCGAGCCCCGCCCGCAACAGGTAGCGCTGACGCAGGGTCGGCGCCATGGCATTGGCAAACCACGGGCCCAGGCCGTAACCCAGCGCGATCACACCGATCCATGGCAACACCGGGTACGTGATGCGCAATCGCAGGTGATCGGACACCTCGATCCAGCTACGTTCATGCAGGATCGCCCACACAGTCTGCAGCACTGTCCCAGGAGCGAAGTGCAGCGCGTCCAGCAGGTTATGCCCGGCCATGATCACCAATGCCAACGTGATCAGCAGCGGGCGCGGTAACCACACCAGCGCGGCGAGGGCGATCATGCTCAGGCCAATCGCCCAGATCACCTGCAGATAGATGACGCTGGGCGGCAGTTGGAAGGTCCAGGCGAAGTTGACCAGGCTAAACTCCAACACAATCAAGAACAGCCCGCGCTTGAACAGAAAGGCCGACACATCGCGACGGCCCTGATACTTTTGGCCGTACAACCAGGCGGACAGCCCGGTGAGCAACACGAACACCGGCGCGCACACGTGGGCGAGGGTGCGGCTGATAAACAGCGCAGGCTCGGTGCTGTCGATACTCATCGGGTCGCTGACCTGACGGTGCAGCAGGAAGGTCTCGCGCACGTGGTCGAGCAACATGATGAGGATAACCAGACCGCGCAGGGCGTCGATGGACAGTAGGCGTTGGCGTAAGGAAACAGCGTCATTCATGGTCGACGTTCACAAGGGCAGGACGAAAACAGGATGTTATCGTATAACGTATTTATGCGCACTGCTGCGTGTTGTCACTGAGGGCGAGGACGCTCGTGCCTACCACTGGAAGAGGCTGCTGATGAGCAAGCAACGCAACGAGGCAATCCATACCCCGCATGCCGTCGTCGACTTCTGGACGCAAGCCGGCCCCAAGCGCTGGTTCGCCAAGGACGCTGCGTTCGACGCCGCGTTTCGCGACACCTTCTACGCCACTCATCTGCAAGCGGCCCGGCGTGAGCTGGAGGGCTGGTTGAGCTCGGCGCAGGGCGCGCTGGCCTTGCTTATTCTGCTCGATCAGTTCCCGCGCAACGCATTTCGTGGCACGGCGCATATGTTTGCCACGGACCCATTGGCGCGCTTGTATGCGCGGCGCATGGTAGATGCCGGGCTGGATCAATTGATCGAGCCGCAATTGCGTGCGTTTTGCTATCTGCCGTTTGAGCATTCTGAAAACGTGCAGGACCAGCAACGCTCCCTGGTCCTCAATCAGCCGTTGGATGCCAACACGTTCCATTGGGCCAAGGAACACGCGCGGATCATCGAACAGTTCGGGCGCTTTCCCCATCGCAATGAGGTGCTGGCCAGGCTGACCACGGGTGAAGAGCGGGCCTTTCTGGAGAAGGGCGGGTTTGCCGGTTAAACCGCTATTCCGCCGAGGAATGCCCCTATAAAAACTGCGCATTGTCTTTATCGCTGCCGATCTCGTAGCGTGGGCTTTCACCCAAGGAGATCCGTCATGAACCAAGCCGCGCTGCGCCTTTACGTTGATTCGCTGTTCGCCAGCCCCTATGCGATGTCGGTGTTCGTCACCCTGCGCGAAAAAGGTCTGGCATTCGACACCGTGGTCCTTGATTTGGATGCCGCGCAACACCAGACGCACGACTTTGCCCGACTGTCCGTGACCCAGCGCGTGCCGACGTTGGTGGACGGGGACTTCGCCCTGTCAGAGTCCTCGGCGATCAGCGAATACCTGGACGAGGCCTACCCCGAAACCGCGGTGTACCCGGCCGATCCAAAGCAGCGGGCGAGGGCGCGGCAGGCTCAGGCGTGGTTGCGCAGCGATTTGCTGCCGATTCGTCAGGAGCGTTCGACGTTGGTGGTGTTCTATGGGCAGCAGATGCCGCCGTTGTCGCCGCTGGCCGAGGCCGCTGCACACCGCCTGGTCAGTGCGGCGCAGGTGCTGTTGGCGGGTAATCCGGCGTACTTGTTCGGCGCGTGGTCGATTGCCGATTTGGACCTGGCGGTGATGCTTAACCGCCTGATCCTCAACGGCGACAGCGTACCGGCCGAGTTGGTGGACTACGCGCAACGCCAATGGCAGCGGCCATCGGTGCAGGAATGGGTCAATCTGCCAAGGCCCGCGCTTTAGGCCATTCCTGCGCTACGCGCCGGTCCAGCTCTTCCCAGTCGGCCATGCCCAGCACGCGAGTGGTGTTCAACCCTCGCAGATAGCCCAGCAATTGCTGGGCGCTGGCTTGGGCATCGTCCGAGTCGGCCGTCGGGTCTTGCAAGACACGTTCATAGTCGACCAGGTAATCGGCAACCCGCTCGCGATACTCCGGCAATACGGCTTCGCGGATGCGGTCGAAGGTTTTCTGGTGGGGTTTCATAGCGTGGTCCTTATAGATTTTATGTAAGCACTATTGGTTCAGATAATAGTCATCATCGAGGATTGCAAGTTCTGTTTTTTCAGGAAAAGCGGAAAATCGCCCCATCGAGACGCAGTTCAAGGAAATCGCGCGATGAGGACGTTTATTCAACTGGCTTTAATGACCCTGATGATGAGCACTGCGGTCATGATCAACCCGGCAATCGCCGATGAACTGCGTGCAGGCCATTTGCTATCAATCGACGGTAGCGTAGACTCCCTGCGGCACGAGCAGTCAGTGGGGGTGCTGTACAGCGAAAACACGGTCGACAACCTCGGCTACCTTGAACGCTACCACGACACGGCCTTGAATGGCGCTAGGGATGCCCTCGATGGGCGCATCCGCGAGGCGTTCGTCAACAGCTCCGACCCGGAGTTGGCCATCGACTGGTTGATGAGTTCGTTGCAAGGTACGTTTTTGTCGGTGACCGTTTACGACACGCTGGATGCGCTTGTGCAGGCTCACCCCGATGTGGTGGTGATGCTCGACACCCATAACCAACTGTTGACCCCGCGTAACGATCAGGTCGAAGCGCATTTTATCGCGCGCTTCTACGACGCGAACCTGCAGTACATCGCCAAGGCCGAAGGCTCGGTGCATAAGCAAGTGCCATCGGTGTGGACCCGTGACAAGGCCGCCCCGGAGATTGCCGCGCAGATCGAGCAGCAGCGTGATGTCCAGCTCGATGCCTTGAAACAATTTGATGTGTCGCTCAAGGCGTTAGTCCGAGCGGGTTGATGTGAACGTTTCCTTTTATATATTCAGGATTTTTATGCGCTCTTTTTTCGCCCCGGCCCTGGCCTTTGCTTCCTTGTTAATGGCCGGTTGTGTGTCTTCTCCGAATGCTCCGACATTGACCCTGCAAACCGCCAAGACCCCCGAAAGTTATATGCAGTGCGTGTTGCCCAAGCTAGAAAAATACAATATCACTTCGACCGTGACGCAGAACTCGCGCCACGCCAGGGTGGTGTTGACCAGCAAGATTGCCGCCGATGATGTACTGGAGGCCTACAAGTCCCAGGACGGCACCAAGGTGTTCCTGTATGAGCGCAAGCCGCTCGCGTCGACCATCACACCGTCGCGCCTGGAGTTGACGGCGCAAGAGTGCAAGTGACCGCAGGCCACCGATAAACCCTGTGGGCGGGGCTATGGTTTAAGGTGTTGCTTCGTGACTGAAGCTGTCGACAACCTTGATCAGCCCTTGAGCTGCCAACGCCACCAACTCACCGCCTTTCTCCACGGTCGCCAGGGCTGGGTCCGAGCCCATGCGCCCGTCGGGGAAACGCGTGCGGAAGTCCAGCGCTTCACGGATCGGCCCGGTGTTGGCGATCTGCGGCGAATAATCGGCGGACTTGATCGACTCCGGATAAGCCCACTGCGTCACGGCGATTTCTGACGGCGTGGCATGGCTGCCGTGACCGACCGGGAACTGTCGGTGAGCCAGCTCGTTGACGCCTTCCAGATCCCACCAGTTCACCAGTTTCAGCGCAAACCCGGCCGGTTGGCGGGCGAAGCTGGCTTCGGCGTACAGCTCGGAAAACGCCGCTTCAATCGTAGCGATGTTGCCGCCATGGCCGTTGAGAAACAGGATCTTGTCGAAACCGTGCCCGGCCAGTGAACGTACCCAGTCGCCAATTGCAGCAATAAAGGTGGATGGGCGCAGCGAAATGGTGCCGGGAAAGCCCAGGTGGTGCTGGGCCATGCCGATATTGAAGGTCGGGCCGATCAGGATGTCGGCGTGCTTTTGCGCTTGGTGGGCGATGATTTCCGGGCACATCCAGTCGGTGCCCAACAGGCCGGTGGGGCCATGTTGTTCATTCGAACCGATGGGGATCACCACCGTGCGGCTGCGCTCCAGAAACTGGCCGATCTCGATCCAGGTGGACTTATGTAGAAGCATGCGACGCTCTCTCTTATCGGTGGGGACAGGCTAACCGCCACGGATTGTACGACTACTCGCCACCTGTTGGGGTTTGCAGTTGAGGTAGGTCGAAGACTTCAACCAGCGCTGGTCCGGGTACCACGAGAACATGAACTGCCCGTCCTTGAGTTTATCCACCACCTGGCGCGCCACCTGCGGGCGTACCGCCGGGCAGCCCTGGCTGCGGCCGATACGGCCTTCGCGCTTGCTCCACAAGGGGCTGACATAGTCGGCGGCGTGAATCACCAGGGCCCGGTCACGCGCCTGATCATTGAAGCCCGGCTCGAGGCCGTCCATGCGCAGTGAGTAGCCATGAGTGCCCAGGTAACTTTCCCGGGTGCGGAACAGGCCCAGGCTGGACTGATGGCTGCCTTCACGATTGGAGAACTGGGTGGCGAAGTTTTCCCCGGACTTGGCCCCGTGGGCCACCAGGTCGCGCAGCACCAGGGTCTTTTTGCGCAAATCGAAAATCCATAGCCGACGAGCGGTCGAAGGCTGAGAATAGTCAATCACGGCCAGGCGCTCGGAACGATCCTCGCCATTATTGACCGCACACTGCACCGCGCTCAGCGCGCTTTTCAGTACAGCGGGATTGAGTTCTGGAGCCGAGCGCGCCAGGCTGCTATACAAGGAAACAGGGTTGCCGTCGGCGGCGAGCACAACGGTGCTCAGCGTAGCCACGGTCAAGGTCATCAGGCCGAGGCGGCACATAAAAGTCAGCATCTACAGTACATCCCCCCACTGTGGATTGGAGCAAAGCTATTGTTCAAAAAACACGCATGTTACTTGAGCATTTGCTTGCTCGTTGCACCGCTGGTCGCAACAGCCGACGAAGTGCTGATGGACGCGTTGCCGGTGATTCCGGCGAGCCCGGTGCAACAGGCCCTCGCGCAGTTGCCCAGCGTCTGCCCCAGCCTTGCCCCGCGCATCGACGCGGCGACATTGGCGCGCCTGCAGGCGTTCTATCAGCAGCAGGGTGATGTGCCGCTGTGGGCTGCCGCCGAACGCCGCCAGGCACTGCAAACGCAGTTGCTGATGCTGGCCGACGACGGCCTGGACCCCACCCACTATAGCCTGCCCTCGGCGGATGCCGCGGCCAATGTGCTGTGCAGCGATATCGGCACCAGCGAGCAGTACCTGCACGCCCTGCAGGATTTGCATTATGGGCGCCTGCAGCAATCGCGCTTCGAACCGCTGTGGCATTCCCAGCCGCCCACCCGCGACCCGGATACCGAGGTGTTGGCCTTCGCCAGCACGGGCTTGCACGACATGGCGCAAGCCTTCGACCAGGCCCGCCCCGCTGCGGATTTATACCGCAGCCTGCGTAACGTCTACTCCACGCTGCGCCAGCAGCCGTTGCCCCATTGGGATGCGGTCGCCAGTGGGCCGCTGTTGCGCCCCGGCATGGAAGACCCGCGCGTGCCGGAACTGGCGCGGCGCCTCTACCGTGGCGGCTACCTCGCCAGCGAACCCAAGGGCAACGGCAAGCAGTACCGAGACGAACTGGTGCAGGCGGTCAAGACCTTCCAGGTCAGCCACTCGCTGCAATCCGACGGCGTGATCGGCGCCGGCACCGTGGCCGAACTGAATATCAGTCCGTTGATGCGCCGCGAACAGTTGCGTATCAACCTGGAGCGCTTCCGCTGGCTGAGCCAGGACCTGGAGCCCGAAGGCGTGCTGGTCAACGTCGCCGCCGCGCAACTGAGCGTCTATCAGAGTGGCATCCCGGTGTGGCAAACCCGCCTGCAGGTCGGCCGCGCCGAACGCCAGACACCGCTGCTCAAGTCGCGCATCACCCGGTTGACCCTCAACCCGACCTGGACCATCCCGCCCACCATCATGCGCGAGGACAAGCTCCCGGCCATCCGCCTCAACCCCGAATACCTGCGCCAGCAAAACCTGCAAGTGCTCGACCCCGAGGGCCGCCCGCTGGCCCCCGAACACATCGACTGGGCCCGCCCCGGCAACATCCTGCTGCGCCAGGAAGCCGGTCCGCGCAACCCGCTGGGCAAGATCGTCATGCGTTTCCCCAACCCGTACTCGGTGTACCTGCACGACACCCCCAGCCAACCGCTGTTCACCAAAGGCCCGCGCGCGTTCAGCTCGGGTTGCGTGCGGGTTGAACAACCCTTGCTGCTGCGCGACCTGCTGGTGACCCCGGCAGAACGCACTCGCACCGATGAATTGCTGGCCACCGGCGTGACCCATGAATTCCGCCTGGCCACGCCGGTGCCGGTGTTGCTCGGGTACTGGACCGTGGAAGTGGATCGCCAGGGTGGGTTGGTGTATGCGCCGGATATTTATGGGCGCGACCTGGTGTTGATGAAGGCGATGGGGAGCGTGCTCTGATTTGTCACAGTCCACAGCACACCCCATGACGCTGCCTTTCGTGAAGATGCACGCCCATGGCGACGATTTCATCATCATCGATCGCCGTGGTCTGGATGATCCGATCACCGCGCAGCTCGCTCGTCGCCTCGGTCATCGTCACACCGGCATCGGCTTCAACCAGTTGGCGGTGGTGCTCGACTGTGCAGACGCCGCCGCGCGGATCAAATTCTGGAACCCCGATGGCACGCCGTTGCAAACGTGCGGTAGCGCCACGCGCGGCGTGGCCGACCGGCTGATGCACGAAGCCGGCACCGATTCCATCGTGCTGCGTACTGACCGAGGTTTACTGACGTGTGTGCGTGCGTCGGGGCGGCGGGTGTCGGTGAATATGGGCGCGCCATCGCTGGGCTGGGAAACAGTGCCGCTGGCCGAGTCGATGGACACCCTGTGGTTGCCACTCGAAGGTAACCCCGCGGCGTGCAGCATGGGCAACCCCCATTGCACCTTCTTTGTCGCGGACCTGGCCGCCGTCGACGTGGAAACCCTGGGTCCGGCACTGGAAGTTCACGCGCTGTTTCCCGCCAGGACCAATGTGCATTTTGTCCAGGTTGTTGATCGCGGGCATATTCGCCTGCGTATCTGGGAGCGCGGGGGCGGGGTGCCGCTAGGGTCCGGCTCGTGCTGCTGTGGCGCCGTGGTGAACGGAATTCGACGCGGCCTGCTTGACGATAGCGTTGAGGTGCAATGTGACGGCGGCACGGTCACCGTGCAGTGGGACGGGCAGGGCGGCGTGGTGCTGACCGGGAGCGTGGAACCGATCATGCACGGCATCGCCATGCGTCTATAGGATAAAGTTGCGCCTTGCGATGAATCTTCAGGTAACCCATATGAGCCCAGCCCAGGCCGTCGCGATCATTCTGAACAACATCACTGCACTTGAGAGCAGGCTCCCCCTCTCATGAAATGAGCTATCCGGCCATGGCGCTCACGCCAGCACCCTGTAGTCGTTCTGCTGGATCACCGGCTGGTGCTGGCCTTGGACCAGGTGAAGGTAACGGCCGTCCACCAGGTCGATGGGCAGGCAGTCGTCGATGTCCAGCACACCGTCGGTGTGGGCCTGTGACCAGTGGCGCAGCAACTGTTGCTTGCCTTTGCACGTCGCTTCCTTCTTGTCGCGGGCAACCACCAACAGGTAGTGATGCGCCTCGCCAAAGCGGTTGGCCTCGTAGCCGCCCAGGTTGATGAAGTACAGGTGGTGCGCGCCGGCCTGGGGCGCCAAATGGCTGAGCTCGACTTTCCAGCCGTCGACGCCATCGACCGCCATCCACGAATCGATATGCATACCCTTGGGGCTGCCAAACCAGGCGTCGCGTAACTGTGGGTAGGTGGCGTCCAGCGTATCCGCCACGGCGAATACCACGTCATGGACTTCGATCCTGGCCCGTGGGTGCTTACCCCCGAGCATTACGACAAACAGCATTGCAGGCCCTTCCCGGCGATTTGGCAAAAGGCAACCATACTTCGATTGAACCCTTTTGTCCGGTGAATGCCACACTGTTAACCCGCGAACACATCAGGAGGTTGTCATGCGAACCATTGATCTGGCCGGTGTTCCGGTCCCTGTCATCGGCCAGGGCACCTGGCGCATGGGCGAAGACCCGGACCGGCGCCGCGCCGAAGTCGCGGCGCTGCAGTGCGGCATCGAGGAGGGCATGAGCCTGATCGATACCGCGGAAATGTACGGCGAAGGCGGCGCCGAAAGCGTGGTTGGCGAGGCCATTCGCGGCAAGCGCGAGCAGGTGTTCCTGGTGAGCAAGGTCTACCCCCATAACGCCAGTCGCACGGGCGTACCGCGTGCGTGCGACGCCAGCCTGCAACGGCTGGGCACCGAATACATCGACCTGTACCTGCTGCACTGGCGCGGTCAGTACCCACTGGAAGAGACCGTCGAAGCGTTCGAGCGTTTGCGCGAAGCCGGTAAAATCGGCCGCTGGGGCGTTTCCAACTTTGATGTGGCAGACCTGCAGGAACTCGCTTCACCGGCCTGCGCGACCAACCAGGTGCTCTACAACATTCAAGAGCGCGGCATTGAATTCGACCTGCTGCCGTGGTGGCAACAACATCACTTGCCGTTGATGGCTTACTGTCCGATCGCGCAAGGTGGCGAGTTGCTGTCCAGCCCCACCCTCAAGCAGATCGCCCATCGGCATCAGGCAACGCCCGCGCAGGTCGCGCTGGCCTGGGTGGTGCGTCAGGACGGGGTGATCGCCATCCCCAAGGCCGTTACGCCGGAGCATGTGCGGCTTAACGCTGCGGCCGCTCAACTGGTGCTGGACGAGCACGACCTCGATGCCATCGACCGGGTGTTCGGGGCGCCCAAGCGCAAGCATCCGCTGGCGATGGTGTGACGCGATAAAACCCGCGTGGCACTGCGGGTTCATGGCATGCGGTGTCAGCCGCTCACACCATGCAACTCGCAGTATTCGTCCCAGCTCATCCCCGCCATCTGCGCCACTTCCCTATGCACTTCGAGGCGTTGCGCTTCGAATGCCTGGGCGGATTCGGCCGTCAGCTTGAGGGTCAGCTCCCAGGCAAACAGCCCCAGGCGCTCGGCTTCGGCTTCGAACGCTTCATGCAGGCGTTCGGCGCGGTATTGCGCCAGGGTTTCGCCTTTGGCCTGGGCGGCCAGTGGGTTCAGGGTGTCCAGTTGGGTGAGTACATCCGGGTGCTCATGCAGGAATCTGTCCAGCGCGAGTTGATGGGTATCGCCGGGTTGGGACAAAGGTTTACTCCTAGAAAAATGTCAGGCACCCGTGCCGGTGTCCTGGCGAGCCTGTTTACGCCGGGCGCGTTTGTGCAGGCGGCGGTTTATCCTGGTTCGTATGGGGTCAAGAACGAAGAGTAACAGGTACGCCGTCAGCACCAGCGTCAGGTCCATCCAGGTTTCGCTGATGGGCCCTGAAAACACTTCCACGAGCGCCTTGATCAGATAGAGCAGCGCAACCCCACATAACCACAGTACGGCGTTAAACATCAGTGGGTGCATAGTATTCGACCACTTGTGTTGCATCTCAAGCCAACCTCCTTGCTGCCTGCGACTTCAGCCTGTTCCCTGGTTGGAGTATCAGGGAATCCTGAAAAAGCCGCCGATTTTACCTCTTGAAGCTGGCTTAGGGATTGGTTCTTGTCAGAAAGTTCCATTGCTCAATAGCGAACGCGTCAGTGAGCGTGCTGAGGCACCTGAAAACGCACGTGTGCGACCGCAACACTGGCCAAGGCGGCCAGACGCTCGGTGAAGCGCAGTTTGAACAGTGTTTGCGCCATCCTGAGCACCCACGGTGATCGGGCGACCGTGGTGCTGCAAGTGGCGCTGCGGGGCGATCAGTTGCCAGGTTTCGTGCGCAAGCGCGCCGCGTTGGCCTAAGCCTGGGCCTGGGCTGAGCGGTATTCGCGCTGGGTCTGCTCGATCTCTTCGACCAAGCCATCGATCCGCGCCAGGCGCGCACGGTTGTCGTGGTCCCACGGATGAAAGCCCGGTTTGAAGTAGTGCAGCCACGGCCGCAGCATCCGCGGGAACACGCCCTTGGGCCCATACAAAAACTTGAGCATGCGCCAGAACCCTTGCAGGTGCCCGCCGGCCTGGCGGTCGGCAATCAGCAGGCGCAGGTGGAAATCAAACACCACCAGCCAGAAGAGCAGCGTCGTAGTCAGCATCGTCCCGGTGCGCAGCAGGTAGCGCAGCGGGCCTGGCTTGATCACGCGGTTCCACACATCGAACGCCACCGCCTTGTGCTCGGTTTCTTCGAGGGCGTGCCAGTACCACATCTGCTGGTAGCCCTTGAGCGAATCGCCGAAGCGCGAGGGGTCGCTCAGCAGGATTTCCGCGAGCATCGCGGTGTAATGCTCAAGGGCGATGGTCACCGCCAGGTTGAACGACGGCGGCAGGTGTTTTTTCTGCAGGTCGAGGAAGAATTTCAGGCGTCGATCCAGGCGATGTGCCGGCAGGCCTGCGGCGTGCAGCAAGTCGTTGTAGGCCACGTGTTCGCGGCTGTGCATGGCCTCTTGGCCGATAAAACCCTGGATCTCTTGTGTCAGCGTCGGGTCATCGATGCGTTGGCGGTAGTGGCGCACGCTGTCCATGAAAAACAGTTCGCCCTGGGGAAACAGCAGCGACAGCGCATTGAAGAAATGCGTAATGAACGGGCCTTGTTCGTGCCAGTTCTTGATGCGTTCGGCGGGCAAGGCAAAACGGATATCGCGACGGATCGGCAGCATGGGCTTGCTCCTGTTCAGAGACGGGGTTCGTCGTTGGTTTCAAGCACCGGCGTGCGTTGCTTGGGGGCCATACGCTTGCTGGCGAACACCACCAGCGCTTGATAGGCCGCCGGCAGGCAGCGGGCGAGCAGGTCGAGGAAATACGCATCGCGGCCGATGAGTACGCGCCGTTTATTCTTGCGCACGCCCTGCAGGATCACCTTGGCGGCCTGGTCGGCGTCGGTGATGAACAGCTTTTCGAAATCGGCGCGGGCCTGCTGTTCGCTGTGGATCAGAAAGCCGGTCATGTTGGCGTCGATGCGGCTGCTGCGGCAGATATCGGTGCGGATGCCGCCGGGGTGGACGCAACTGGCCGAGACGCCGCAATGTTGCAGGTCCAATTCCTGGCGAAGGGCTTCGGTAAAACCGCGCACCGCGAATTTGCTGGCGTTGTAGCCGCTCATGCCGGGCTGGGCAAACAGCCCGAACACGCTGGAAGTGTTGATCACATGGCCGTCGCCGCTGGCTTTGAGATACGGCATGAAGGCCTTGGTCCCATGCACCACGCCCCAGAAGTTGATGCCGATGATCCATTCCAGATCGCTGTAGTCCACGCCTTCGACGGTGCTCGACAGTGCCACCCCGGCGTTGTTGAAGATCAGGTTGACCTGGCCGTGATCGGCGACGCAGCGCGCGGCCCAGGCCTCCATGGCTTGGCGGTCGGACACATCCAGCACCTGGGTGGTCACGAGCACCGGTGACAGCGTCGACGTCTTGATCAACGCCAAGGTCTGCTCCAGGCCTTGGCTGTTCTTGTCCGCCAGCGCCAGGTGGCAACCTTCGCGCGCCAGGGCCAGGGCCAACGCACGGCCCATGCCGGATGCCGCGCCAGTGATCGCCGCCACGCGGCCGTTGAATGACTTCATGACAGGCTCCCTTCTGCGGTGGAGTGTGGCGCAGCCGTTGCGCGGGGAGCCGCGTCAATCGGCGCCATGCCGGCGACATAATCCTTGAGCGCAAAATGCCGGGTGATTTGTTTGAAGCGCCAGGTCGAGCCCGGCCACAGGGTGGTGTTCTTGCCGGTGCGGGGGTCGAGGTACCAGCTTCGGCAACCGCCGGTGTTCCAGATGGTGCGCGTGAGTTTGTCCTGCAGTTGGCGGTTGTAGGCCTGTTCCACCGAGGGTTTGACGTCTACCGTGGCGATGCGGTGGCGCTGCATCTGTTGCAGCGCATCGAGGATGTAAGCGACCTGGGCTTCGATCATCAGGATCATCGAGTTGTGCCCCAGGCCGGTGTTGGGGCCGATGATCAGGAACAGGTTCGGGTAGCCGGGCACCGTGGCGCCTTTGTAGGCGTGGGCGCCGTCGTGCCAGGCGTCCATCAGGTCGACACCGTGACGCCCGATGATGCAGTCGCGGGGCAGCGGGTCGGTGGCCTGGAAGCCGGTGCCGAAGATCAGGCAATCGGCCGGGTGCTTGACGCCGTCGGCGGTGATCACGCCATCGGCTTCGATGCGCAGCACGCTGTCGGTCACCACCTGCACATTGCTGCGCGACAACGCCGGGTAATAGTCGTTGGAGATCAGCACGCGCTTGCAGCCGAGGGTGTAGTCCGGCGTCAGCGCCTTGCGCAGGGAAGGGCGGGTGACGTGTTTGTGCAAATGCCGCAGGGCGATTTTCTGCACCATCCGCATCAGCCGTGGGTGCCGGGCAAAGCCCACCACGCGGCCTTCCAGCGCCCAATACAAGGCGCCGCGCACCAGCCGTTGGGTGAAGGGCAGGTGCTTGAACGCCCAGCGCTCAACCCGCGAAATCGGCCGGTCGGGCTTGGGCATGATCCACGGCGGGGTGCGCTGAAACAGGTCGAGATGCGCCACCTGCGGCGCGATCTGCGGCACGAACTGAATGGCGCTGGCGCCAGTGCCGATCACCGCCACACGCTTGCCCTTCAGGGCATAGGCGTGGTCCCACTGCTGGGAGTGAAAGCGCTGGCCCTTGAAGCTGTCCAGCCCCGGGATATCCGGCAGCGCCGGGCGCGACAAGCCGCCCATGCCCGACACCAGCACCCGCGCACTGACCTGGCGCCCATTGCTGAAGCTCAGTTGCCAGCGTTGTTGCTGCTCATCGAACACCGCCCGTTGCAGGCCCATGCCGAAGCGCAGATACGGCGCCAGCGCGAAACGTCGAGCGCATTGCTCCAGATAGGCGCGGATCTCCGCTTGCGGGGCGAATTGGCGTGTCCAGTCCGGGTTGGGCGCAAACGAAAACGAATAGACATGGGACTGCACATCGCAGGCGCACCCTGGGTAGTGATTGTCGCGCCAGGTGCCGCCGAGTGTCTCGGCCTGCTCGGCGATAAAGAAGTCAGTAAACCCGGCTTGCTTGAGCTTGATCGCCATGCACAGGCCGGCAAAGCCTGAACCGATGATGGCGATGTCGATGGAATCGCTGTGGGCATTCATAGGCTGTCCTGCATGGGCATCGGATGTGCTCCTGTTTTTGTTTTGTCTTTTAGATAGAACACCATTGCAAAGAAAAATTGAATTACTTTTTTTAAAAAATATTTTAAATAATCTACCTGAAAATATCGCCTACGCTAGTCCCTGGCTCCTCATGTGCGACGTGTCCGACGGTATGCACGAAGTTTAGGTCCAGGGTGTGGACGATGGCTGAGGCCTTGATCAATTCCGGTCGGGCGGTCGGCAGCAGGGAAGCAGAGGACCGAGCTATGGCTGTTGAATGGGTTATTGCTGCGGGTGTGCTGGTCGCAGCGAGCGTTGTGTTAGGGGGCTTCAGTGCCTGGATGACACGGCGCATTGAAGCGGCCGTTCCAGGCAATGGGCGCTTCGTCGAGGTCGATGGCGAGCGCTTTCATTATTACGACGAGGGCAAGGGCCCGGCGCTGGTGATGATTCACGGGCTGATGGGCAGCAGTCGCAACCTGACCTACGCCTTGTCCGGCCAGTTACGCCAGCATTTTCGCGTCATCAGCGTCGACCGACCGGGGTCGGGCTATTCCACCCGGCATCCGGGTACGGCGGCGGACCTGCCGGCCCAGGCCCGGCAAATCGCTGCCTTTATTCAGACGCTGGGCCTGGAAAAACCGCTGGTGCTGGGGCATTCCCTCGGCGGTGCGATTGCCCTGGCACTGGCGCTTGACCATCCCCACGCGGTCTCGGGGTTGATCCTGGTGGCACCGTTGACCCATCCCCAGCGCCTATTGCCGCTGGTGTTCCTGTCATTGGCGGTGCGCCCGGCAGGGTTGCGTCGCTGGCTGTCGCATACCCTGACCCTGCCTATCGGCCTGCTGACCAAAGGTTCGGTGGTCAAAGGCGTGTTCGCCCCCGATCCCGCTCCAGCGGACTTCGCCACCCGCGGCGGTGGGCTGCTCGGCATGCGCCCGGCCAACTTCTACGCGGCCTCCACCGAGATCAACCAGGTCAACGATTACCTGCCGGGCATGGTCAAGCGCTACCCGCAACTGACCCTGCCCATTGGCCTGATCTACGGCGCAAAGGACCAGGTGCTGGACTTTCAAAAGCACGGCCAGGCCCTGGCGAGCCGGGTGCCCGGCGTCAAGCTGCAGTTGGTGGAAGGGCGCGGCCATATGCTGCCGATCACCGCCACGGAGCGCGTGGTGGCGGTGGTGGAACAGGTGGCTAAACGTGCCCGGCCGGTGCAAAACGCCACGGTGTTGCATCCTCCGTTCGCCCTGGCGAGCAAATAGTTGTGCCCTCCGACCTGTGGTTGAACAGCGTCAATGCTTGTCCTAGACACCTGACCCTGTGGCGGGAAAAGAGACTGCTCGGTCACGTCAATAAGGGCTTGAAAAACTAGTTGACGACCTAATGATTCCGCGTTATTTATTTAAAAAAATATTTCAATGTTTATTTTGAAATGATTTTTGAAATGCCTAAGAGCGAATAACAATGAAAAAAACGTCTTTTATCGCATGGTTGATTTCCCGGAGCCTTTCGCGCTCCTCGAACCTGTTTTGCACCTGCCTCGTCCGGAGGTTGCCATGAGTCAGACCCTGGCAACTCCGCAGGTCTGGGTCGACGGCAAACGCCACCTGTGGTGGCTCGGCATCCTGCCCCTGGCAACGCCTTTACTCGCCGGCACACTGGCAATCACCAGCGGCGTGCAACAACTGTGGTGGGTTGGCGTATTGGTGATCTTCGGCCTCATCCCGCTGATCGATGGCCTGTTGGGCGAAGACGTGAGTAACCCGCCCGAGTCCGCCGTCGGCCACCTCGAATCGCAACGCTACTACCGCTGGATCATCTACACCGGCGTGCTGTTCGTCATTGCTTCGGTGGTGATCACCGGCTGGCTGGCGGCCGGCGGTATCGACTGGATCATCCACGGCGGTTTGCTCCAGGCCAGCGCCGCACTGGAGCCTTCGAGCGGGCTGGCAAAAACGGCCGCCTATATCACCTCGCGCACCCAGCTTCACGGTGAGGTCAGTGCGTTCACGTACCTGGGCATGGCCATGTCCACGGGCGCCGCGACCGGCATCGCGATCAACACTGCCCACGAGCTGGGGCACAAGCCCAAGCCGCTGGAAGTGTTCCTGGCCAAAGTCACCCTGGCGCCGACGTTCTATGGGCACTTCTACACCGAACATAACCGCGGCCATCATGTCCGTGTCGCCACCCCGGAAGATCCGGCCAGTTCGCGCCTTGGCGAGAGTTTCTGGGCCTTCCTGCCGCGTTCGGTGTGGGGCAGCACACGTTCGGCGTGGAACCTGGAGCGCGAACGCCTGCGCAAACTCGGCTTGCCGGCCTGGCACTGGAAAAACGCGGTGCTCAGCGCCTGGCTGTACAGCGTGGTGTTGTGGGGCGCGATGATTGTCTGGTTGGGGGCGGCGGTGATTCCGTTCCTGATCATCCAGGGCATCTACGGCTTCTCGCTGCTGGAAGTGGTGAACTACGTCGAACACTACGGCCTTAAACGCCAGAAGTTGCCCAATGGGCGTTATGAGCGTTGCTCACCGCGGCACTCGTGGAACAGTAATCGAATTGTCACCAATATCTTTCTGTTCCAGTTGCAACGGCATTCCGATCACCACGCCAACCCGACGCGCAGTTATCAATCGTTGCGTCACTTCGATGAATCGCCGCAACTTCCCTACGGTTATGCGAGCATGATTGTCTGGGCTTATGTACCGTACTTGTGGCGACGACGGATGGATCATCGAGTGCTCAGGCATTATGCCGGGGATATCACCCTGACCAATCTTCAACCGTCCAAGCGTTTGCACTATCTGACACAATACGGCGGCCATACTAAGACGTTTTGAGATGAACTGAGAAAGTTACCTAGCGTGCTCGGGATCTTTGTGTCGCGCGGTTTTTTATCGCCCGTCGTTTGTTGATTTCATTGCAAGAAAGTTGTTTGACCCCACAACAATAAAAGCAAGGGAAGGACGTCCACCATGCAAGCACCTGCCAAGTTCACCGCCCATATTCTATTGGCGGCATTGGGTCTGATTGTCTATCAACAGGCCCAGGCTGCCCGTATTGAACCTGCCGGCAGTGCGTTTACTGCGCAAGGCCCTATCAGTTTTTCCAAAGGCAAACTGATCAGTGCCGACTGCACCATCAAGGTGGCGGGCAAGGTCGCCGCCGATGGTTCCTCGGTCAATGTCGACAAGGTCGAATTCGACGGCGGCCTCAAGTGCAGCCGGGTCGAAGCCATCAACCTGCCGTGGATATTAGTGGCCAAAGACACCCAAAGCGGCTCGATGTCGAAGATCAGCGTGGACGTCCACGCCTTTGGCCTGGGCGGCAAGTGCGGCCCGTCCACGGCCGACGGCACCTGGGATAACGCCACCGGCAAGTTGGAAGCCGCCAATGTGCCGATTGGCGAAGACTGCAAGATCAAGACGGTGTCGATCAAGATGCCGGCCAACTTCAAAGTTGTCGAATAACTACATCCGATAGTTGCAGCGGTAATTGAATTGAAATTTGGCTGGAAAGGGAAGTTCTGCAGTTTCTCCGTGACCTCTCGTTCATGGCCATTACCCCTGGCGAAATGATTCGCCATAACATGTGAGGAAAAATAATGAAAAGTTTGAAAACCCTCGTATCGTTGTCCGCTTTGACCGTGTGCATGGGTGCTGCTTCGATGGCGAATGCTGTTAGTCTGAGCCCACTCAACACAGGGTTCACTGCTACAGGCACCATTGTCACGAAGTCTCCATCTTCGTTCCAAATTCCGATTACCTGTAACGTGACTTTTACTGGGTCTGTCAACAGTGCTGGCCTCGGCATCATTACCAGTGCAGTAGTAAGCGGATCTAGCGACGTGTGTAACTATCCACAGACAACTCCTTACTTGCCTTGGACGTTGACCGCCACAAGTCTGTCGGGCGCCGCTGCGCTTGGCACCGTCGCTGGTGTTGGCTTCAATATTAATCATGCCCCTCTGCCTGTAACTACCTGTGGTCCGTCGCCTATTTCGGTCGGTTACAGCAATACCACGCACGTCCTGACTGCGTCCGGTCAGGCTGTGGCACCAAATTGCACAGTGCAAACCTTGAACGTGACCGTTACCTCGGCCACATCCACACCCATCACCGTTGTTCCTTGATTCTGGTTTGAGAACTAAGGGCTGATCACCCGTTAAAAGGCAGGCGTCTTTAATAGGGCGCCTGCTGTTGGTTTTTTTGAATCTGTTTTTTCTTTAAAGAACGCTGTTGGGTCGCGTAGTTACTTGATTCGAGAATAACTGGAAAGGCCTGCGGAACAAGGCATACCCGGTAATACCGGCGCTTAAAATAATCAGGAGTGGTAAATGAAAAATAAAAAACAACACGCTCGCACATTATTAGGGCTGGCTATAGTGAGCGGACTGGTAGCCGCGAGTTCAGCACAGGCCGGTGGCTTCGCCACGCCAACTTTCGGGGCAGAGGGGTGGGGTCGCGCATTTGGTGGTGGTTCAATGTTTAAAGATGACCCGTCATCGGCGTACAACAACCCTGCTGCCATGGCGTTCATCGATCACAATGTCGCGCAATTCAACATCGATTACGCGCGTATCAATATCAAATACAAGGGAACGGCCAAGGATTATGCTGGCAATGATCCGGCCAAAGTCACTCTTGATCCAGTTAACGGCACTTTCGACTCCGTCCCGCGTACCGGTGACGGTGGCCAAGGCGGTTTCACTGCCTGGTTACCTACTGGTTTTATGGTTATGCCGCTGGGTGACCGTTTCGCCTTCGGTCTAAGCCAGGTCGTGCCGATGGGCGCGCGTACCACTTGGGACGACGATTGGATCGGACGCGACTTTGCTGTGGATACCCGAATCGAAACGGTGGGGGTGACCGGTTCCTTGTCATTCAAGGTCAATGATGAGTTCTCTGTCGGTGGCGGCGCCATTGTTCAGCACACCAAGGGTTTTGTGAGCCAGAACATCGACCTGTTTGCCGCTGCAGCCCTTTCGCCAGCGATAGGCGCTGCGTTTCCTTCCGGTGCGGGATACTCGCTGATACGAGTGAAGGTCGACAATACCTCGGTGGGCTGGTTCGCAGGCTTGGCTTGGAAGCCCACTCTGCAAGACACCATTGGCCTGAACTATCATGCAAAAATTAAAAACAAACTAGAGGGTAAGTACAGCATTTATGCTGATCCATTTTCCAAGGGACTGATCGACTCTGGTCTTCCTTCTCAAGCCTACCCGGGGCTTACGCTTAACTCGAATGGCGCCAATGCCACCACTCAACTGGATGTTCCCGCCAACGCGTCCGTTGACTGGGTGCACCAGTTCACCGACCGATTCACCCTCGGCGCCAGCGTCACCTGGACCCAGTGGTCATCGTTCAAAAACCTGACCTTGAAATCTGAAGGCTCCACCATTGTGGCCATTCCTTATAACTACAAGGATGCCTGGATGGTCTCCCTCGGTGGCGACTACAAACTCACCAACGACTTCACTCTGCGCGCCGGTGTGGCAACGGACCAGACGCCTACCCGGGACTCCACCCGCGACCCACGTATTCCAGACGGCGACCGGATTTTCACGTCCCTGGGCTTCGGCTACAAGATCCGGGCTATCCCAGGCCTGGGCATCGACGGTTCTTACTCCCACCAGTTTGTTGAGAAGGCCAAGCTGCAAACCCACAACCAGGATCGCCTGGGCGGTGCAACCTTGGACGGCAAGGCGGAGGCTTATGGGGACGTAGTCAGCCTGGGGGTCACCTACGAGTTTTGATCTACTGTCGCCACGCCACTGTCCGTGAGCAGTCAGCGCATCTTTCTGCCCGGCCTGGGGCTGGCATTGCATCGACGGGTCGCCCACGCGACCCGTTCCGATCCCTTCACCACTAATCAACCCGGCTGACTCTTTAGGCCGTTAATTTTTTTGTCAAATGACTAAATAAAAATTTTAAAACAAAATTTGAAATTGTCTTTTTAAGTTTGTAGTGTGGCTTTACGTCACAGGTCATTCCGATCTGTTTGGGCGTTGGCCGTCCCCTGAATCAAGTTGAGGTATCCCCATGGTGATCTGGTTATTGGTGGGTTTCGCAGCCGCGATTGCCCTGGCGTATCGACAAGCCGCCGCTATCCACTGGCTGGGCGCCGGCCTGGCCTGGCTGGCGGCCGGCTACCTGTTCAACGTGGTCGTCGTTTTCGGCACCACCGTCGTGGCGCTGCTGGTGGTGTTGCCAGCGTTGCTGATGACCATCAAACCGCTGCGCCGCAGCCTGCTGACCCGCCAGGCTCTGAGCCTGTTTCGTACCATCATGCCGGCAATGTCCGACACCGAGCGCGCGGCCATCGAGTCCGGCACTGTGTGGTGGGATGCCGAACTGTTCAGCGGCCGACCCGACTGGCAGCGCTTGCTGCAAGCCGCGCCGGCCAGCCTGAGTGCCGAGGAACAAGCGTTCCTCGACAACGAAGTCGAAACCCTGTGCGACATCGCCAACGACTGGGAAACCACCCAGGTCTGGCAAGACATGTCCCCCGCAGGCTGGCAATACACCAAGGACGCCGGTTTCCTCGGCATGATCATTCCCACGCAGTACGGCGGCAAAGGCTTCTCCCACTACGCGCATTCGCAAGTGGTGATGAAGCTGTCGACACGCTGTTCGGCGGCGGCGATTTCGGTGATGGTGCCCAACTCCCTGGGCCCGGCGGAACTGCTGCTGCATTACGGCACCGATGCCCAGCGTAATTACTACCTGCCGCGCCTGGCGCGTGGCGAAGACATCCCGTGTTTCGCGCTGACCAGCCCGTATGCCGGTTCCGACGCCGGGGCGATTCCAGACCTGGGCATCGTCTGCAAAGGCCTGCACGAAGGCGAGGAAGTGCTGGGTTTCAACGTGACCTGGGACAAGCGCTACATCACCCTTGGCCCGATTGCCACGGTGCTCGGCCTGGCGTTTCGCGCCGAAGACCCGGATGGCTTGCTCGGGCAGCCCGGTTCGCTGGGGATCACCTGTGCGCTGATCCCGACGTCCCATCCCGGCGTCAACAGCGGTCGCCGGCACTGGCCGCTCAACGCGGTGTTTCAGAACGGTCCTACCACCGGCAAGGATGTGTTCATTCCCCTGGACTGGGTGATCGGTGGCCGCGAACAAGTCGGCAACGGCTGGCGCATGTTGATGGAATGCCTGGCGGCCGGCCGGGCGATTTCCCTGCCATCGGCCAACGTCGGCCTGGGCAAGGTCGCGGTACGCGGCACCAGCGCCTATGCGGCGATGCGCAAACAGTTCGGCCTGCCCATCGGCAAGTTCGAGGGCGTGCAGGCGCCGTTGGCGCGCATGGCTGGGCATTTGTATGCCTGCGATGCGGTGCGCAAGGTGTCGGTGGCGTCCCTGGATGCGGGGGAAAAACCCTCGGTGATTTCGGCCATCGCCAAGTACCACGTCACCGAGCGCGCGCGGATGATCGTCAACGACGGCATGGATATCGTCGCGGGCAAGGGCATCTGCATGGGCCCGAATAACTTCCTGGCCCGTGCCTATCAGCAAAGCCCGATTGCGATCACGGTGGAGGGCGCGAACATCATGACGCGCTGCCTGATCATCTTTGGCCAGGGCCTGATTCGTTGCCATCCCTATGTGTTCCGCGAGATGGAGGCCGCGCGCAACCCCGACCGACGCAAGGCGCTGGAGGCGTTCGACAGTGCGATGTTCGGCCATGTGAGCTTTGTCCTCGCCAACACCACACGCGCAGCGGTGCATGCGTTGACCGGCGGGCGCTTGATTGGCGCCCCGGTGAAGACCGACCCGGCGTTGGCGTCCTACTATCGCCAGGCCAATCGGCTGTCGGTGGTGCTGGCATTGATCTCGGATGTTTCCATGGGCGTGCTCGGCGGTGCGCTCAAGCGCAAGGAAAGTATCACCGGGCGTCTGGGCGATATTCTGTCGCAGTTGTACATCCTGTCCTGCGTGCTCAAGCGCTTTGAAGATGACGGCCGGCCCCAGGCGGATTTGCCGCTGGTGCATTGGTCGGCCCAGGATGCGTTGCTGCGCGCCCATGAAGCCCTCGCCGAAACACTCGATAACTATCCGTCGAAAGCCGCGGCGGCGGTGGTGCGCGGCTTGAGTTTTCCGTTTGGCATGCCGTTGCGCAAACCCTCGGATCGGCTGCTGGCTCAGGTGGCGGATGTGGTGCAGACCCCCGGCGAAACCCGTGAGCGCTTGCTGGCCAATTCCTACATCCCACGTCCGGAAATCGACAAGCTGGCCTACGGCGAATTGGCTTTCCGCCTGTTGCCGCAGGTGGAGCTGATCGAAGCACGGCTCAAGCCCGCGATCAAACAGGGCTTGCTTGAACCGATGCCCATCGCCGCCACGGCCTTTGCCGCGTGGCGCGTCAAGGCGCGGGCGCTGGACTTGATCAGCAGCGACGAAGACGCTTTGCTCGCACGCTATGTGGAATATGCCGACCACGCCATCCAGGTCGACGACTTCGCGCAGGACTTCGGCCTGCTGGAGGCGTTGCAGCAACGCAAGCAAGCGTTGGAACCGTCCACCAAGCGTCGTACCAGCCAGGGCGAGAATGCTTCGGTCAATTGAGTGGCACTGAATGAACGCGCCCACATGGCTCGGGCGCTCATGCCGATACCGTATTGAGAGTGGATGTTTATATGAGTGACAGCTACCTTTCGTTCGTCAATTCCCCCTGGGGCCGACGCCTGGCCCAGGCCATCGGCCTGCCGCAACCGTTGCCGCTGCAACGCCATCGCAGTGGCCAGCAAGGCCTGGCCAACCCGGTGATCGTCGCCGGGGCAGGGCGCCTGACTGCGCAAGTGCAACAGATTTTCAGCGCCACCGACACGGTCGCCGCCACTGCGGCGACCCTCAAGGCGCCGTCCACGGTCAAGGTGCAGGGGGCGGTGTTCGATGCCTCCGGCGTAGTCGACCTGCAGCAGCTCGATGAGCTCTACGTATTTTTCCACGCCAACGCTAAGCGCCTCGCCCAGCATGGCCGCGTGGTGGTGCTCGGCACCGCCCCGGAACACTGCAAGGACTTGCCCCAGGCCATCGCCCAGCGTGCCCTCGAAGGCCTGGTGCGTTCGCTGGCCAAGGAACTGCGCCGGGCGATCACCGTGCAATTGATCTACGTCGCACCAGGGGCCGAAGACGCCTTGGACAGCAGCCTGCGTTTCTTTCTGTCGCGCCGTTCGGCCTATGTGTCGGGGCAGGTGGTGCGTCTGGAAAAGCCGGTGGACGGCCACGTCAGCGTCAACTGGGACAAACCCTTCGCCGGCCGCCGCGCACTGGTCACTGGCGCTTCCCGTGGTATCGGCTTGGCGATTGCCCAGGTGTTGGCGCGGGACGGCGCGCATGTCGTGTGCGTGGACGTGCCTCAGGCGCAGGACGCGCTGCAGCAGGCCGCCGCCAGTGTGGGTGGCTCGGCGCTGGCGCTGGACATCACCGCAGCGGATGCGGTGGCGCTGTTGCAGGCGCATGTCAGCCAATACGGCGCCTTCGACGTGGTGGTACATAACGCCGGGATCACCCGCGACAAGACCATCGCCAAGATGACCGAAGTGGCCTGGCGCAGTGTGTTGGCGGTCAACCTGGAAGCGCCGTTGCAACTGAGTAACGCGCTGCTGGAAGGCCAGGGCTTGAACCCCGGTGGGCGCATCGTCTGTGTGTCGTCGATTTCCGGCATCGCCGGCAACCTTGGGCAAAGCAACTACGCCACGTCCAAAGCCGGTGTCATCGGCCTGGTCCATGGCCTGGCACCGCTAGCGGCGGCGCAACAGGTTACGGTCAATGCGGTGGCGCCCGGTTTCATCGAAACCCAGATGACCGCAACGATCCCGCTGCTGATCCGCGAAGCGGGGCGGCGCATGAATTCGCTGTCCCAGGGCGGCCTGCCGACCGACGTGGCCGAGACCATCGCCTGGCTGGCTCACCCGGCGTCCGGCGGCGTCAACGGCCAAGTCGTGCGCGTGTGCGGCCAAAGCCTGCTGGGAGCCTGAACCATGGACGACATGACCCAGATCATCGACCCGCTACCGTCGCGCACCGAGTTGCTGCTGGACAGCGTGCGCGCCCTGCGCAAACCCAAGCTCGACGGCGCGCCTGAGTTGCCCAAGGCGCGCCTGGTACGTTCGGCGGTGGCGTTGTCGGCCGCCGACATCGCCACCTATGGCCGCGCCTGTGGTTTCCGGCGTGAGCAAGGCGTGCCGCTGTCCTATCCCCACGTGCTGGCGTTCCCGTTGCACCTGATGTTGCTGACCCGGCCGAGCTTCCCATACCCGGCCAGCGGCATGGTCCACCTGGCCAACCGTATTCGTCAGCAGCAGCGCTTGCACGAAGGCCAGGCCCTGCGCCTGGAAGTGTTTTGCGAGCGCTGGGTCGCCCACCCCAAAGGGCAGGCCTTGAGCATCGCGACCCGCGCCTACAGTGCCGGCACCCTGGTGTGGGAAAGCGACAGCCTGTACCTGCGCCGGGAGATTAAAAATCCCTTGGGGGAGCCTTGGAATGACGGACTGCCGTTACAGCAAGAGGGCCTGTTGCGCACCCAGCGTTGGGTGCTGCCGGCGGATTTGGGGCGGCGTTTCGCCGCTGTTTCGGGGGATTTCAACCCGATCCACACCTCGCTGATCGGCGCGAAACTGTTTGGCTTTCGCCGCGCCATCGCCCATGGCATGTGGACCCTGGGCCGCGCGTTGGCTTCCCAGCAGCCACCCGGTGGCCTGGACCAGGCCGAAGCCCATTGCGACTTCAAGCTGCCGATCTTCCTGCCCGGCCAGGTTGCCCTGTGGAATCGCCCGGTAACCGGCCCGCGCCGTGAATTGGAAGTGCGCAATGTTGCCGGGGATAGGCCCCATATGCGCGGGTTGTTCATCTGGAATGAGAGCCTTAAATGAGTGACTACAGCTTCAACCCGGCCCCGACTCGCCGCGTGGCGATCATCGGCGGCAACCGTATTCCGTTTGCCCGTTCGAACACGGTGTATGCCCACGACAGTAATCAGGATTTGCTGGTGGCGGCACTGCAAGGCCTGGTCGACCGCTACAACCTGCACGGCCAGCGTCTGGGTGAGTTTGTCGCTGGCGCTGTGATCAAGCACTCGCGGGATTTCAACCTGGCGCGTGAGTCGCTGTTATCGACCACGCTGTCCCCGCAAACCCCGGCCTACGACCTGCAACAAGCCTGCGGCACCGGCTTGGAAGCGGCCTTGCTGGTGGCGAATAAAATCGCCCTCGGCCAGATCGAGGTGGGCATTGCCGGCGGCGCCGACACCACGTCCGACGCTCCCATCGGCATCAATGAAGCGCTGCGCCGCACCTTGCTTGCGGCCAATCGCGCCAAGGCCCTGGGCGACAAGGTCAAGACGCTGCTGAAGGTGCGTCCGTCGATGTTCTTCAAGCCGCTGCTGCCGCGCAATGGCGAACCGCGCACCGGCCTGTCCATGGGCGAGCACTGCGAAGAAATGGCCAGGCGCTGGCAGATCAAGCGCCTGGCCCAGGATGAATTGACCCTCACCAGCCACCAACGGCTGGACGCTGCTTACAACCGCGGCTTCTTCGACGACCTGATCAGCCCCCATCGCGACCTGGCGCGGGACAACAACCTGCGCGCCGACACCAGCCTGGAGAAGCTCGCCAGCCTGTCCCCGGCCTATGACCGCCCGAACGGCACGCTCACGGCGGGCAACTCCACACCCCTGACCGACGGCGCCTCGGTGGTGCTGTTGGCCAGTGAAGCGTGGGCCGCCGAACACGGCTGGCCGGTATTGGCCTACCTGCGCACCGGCGAGACCGCGGCGGTGAACTTTGTCGACGGCAGCGAAGGCCTGCTGATGGCCCCGGCCTACGCCGTGCCACGCATGCTCAAGCGCGAAGGCCTGGGCTTGGCCGACTTCGATTTCTTCGAGATTCATGAAGCGTTCGCCGCCCAGGTGCTCTGCACACTCAAGGCCTGGGAAGACGCCGATTACTGCCGCGAACGGCTGGGGTTGGACGCGCCGCTGGGCGCCATCGACCGCGCGAAGATGAACGTCAACGGTGGCTCCCTGGGCTGCGGTCATCCTTTCGCCGCGACCGGCGGCCGGCAATTAGCGGCGTTGGCCAAGGCCATTCACGAGCGCGGCGGCGGTCGCGGCCTGATTTCGATCTGTGCGGCGGGCGGGCTGGGCATTACCGCCATCGTCGAAAAGTAGCGCTATCAAAAACAACAATAAGGAGACTGCCATGAACGCTATCAGCCTGGAACACACCGAACGGGTCTGGTTGAACGCTTACCTGCCTGGCGTCCCGGCGGACATCGATGCCGGTATCGAGGACTACCCGTCGCTGCGCGAGGTGTTCCTGGAGCACCTGGAAAAATTCCGCGAACGGGTGGCCTACGTCAGCATTGGCACTGAAATGACCTACGCCGACTGGCAGGTACAAGGCGTCGCGTTTGCCGCCTGGCTGCAAGGCCAGGGCGTGAAGACCGGCGACCGCGTGGCGCTGATGATGCCCAACTGCTTGCAGTACCCGATCTGCCTGCTGGGGACGATCCTGGCCGGAGCGGTGGTGGTCAACGTCAACCCGCTGTACACCGCCCATGAGCTCAAGCATTTGCTCAATGACAGCGGCGCCGAGACCGTGGTGATCTTCGAGAACTTCGCGCACACCCTGGAAAAAGTCATCCCCGGCAGCAGCGTCAAGCGCGTGGTGGTGGCGACCATCGGCGACTTGCTCGGCACCTTCAAGGGCGCGGCGATGAACTTCATCCTGCGCCGCGTGCAGAAGCAGGTGCCCAGGTTCAACCTGCGCGGGGCGGTGCGGTTCAATCAGGCGCTGAAACAGGGACGGGCACTGAACCATTTTCCGGTGGACATGCACCTCGACGACCTGGCCTTCCTGCAATACACCGGCGGCACCACGGGTGACGCCAAGGGCGTGATGCTCAGCCATCGCAACATCATCGCCAACCTGCTGCAAGCCAAGGCCTGGGTCGGCAACCAATTGGACCAGGATCAGCAGGAAACCAACGTCACCTTGCTGCCGCTGTATCACATCTTTTCGCTGACGGTGAACTGCCTGATGTTCATGTGCCTGGGCGGGCGCAACATCCTGATCGCCAACCCGCGGGACGTGAAACGCGTGCAGATGATCCTGCGCAAGGAGCGCTTCAACGGGATTGCCGGGGTCAACACGCTGTTTAACGGCCTGCTGGAGAACCAGGAGTTCTGCGCGCGGGACTTTTCCGCCCTGCGCATGGTGATCGCCGGCGGCATGGCCACGCACACGGCGGTGGCCAAGCGCTGGAAGGCAGTCACCGGACTGCCGATCATCGAAGGCTACGGGCTGACCGAATGCTCGCCGGTGGTGAGCATCAGCCCCATCGATATTTCACGCATGCGCGAGATGGAATTCACCGGCAGCATCGGCGTGCCCTTGCCATCGACCTGGGTGCGTTTTATGCGGGAAGACGGCCAGTTGGCCGCGCTTGGCGAGCAGGGCGAACTGCAAGTGCGCGGCCCGCAGGTGATGCAGGGCTACTGGAAGCGGCCCAAGGAAACCGCCGAAGTGCTGGATGCCGAGGGCTGGCTGTCGACCGGTGATATCGGGGTGATGGATGCGCGCGGCTATATCCGCCTGGTCGACCGCAAGAAGGACCTGATCCTGGTCTCGGGCTTCAACGTGTACCCCAATGAAATCGAAGACGTGGTGGCGCTGCACCCCGGCGTCGCTGAAGTGGCGGCGATCGGCGTGGAAGATGGCGTGACCGGCGAGCGGGTGAAGATCATCGTGGTGCGCAAGGACCCGAACCTGACCCAGGAGCAGCTCCTGGCCCATTGCCGGGAATACCTGACGGGGTACAAGGTGCCCAAGTTTGTTGAGTTTCGCAGCACAGAGCTGCCCAAGACCACAGTGGGCAAGGTGCTGCGCCGCGCGCTGCGCTAATTCGAAGGTGTCGATGATCAAAATGTGGGAGGGGCGGTGCGACGATTCGACTTGCCCCCGATAGCAGTGTGTCAGTCAATACATGCATGACTGATCCACCGCCATCGGGGGCAAGCCCCCTCCCACATTTCAGACCGAGTTCACATTGACCCAGCGTTGTTCTCGAGCCGCCACCCGAATCGCCGCCGCCAGGCGCTCGACCGCCCACGCCGCTTCAAAGTCGCTGCCGTCCGCGCCCTGGCCGGTCACGGCCATGATCAACGCCTATTGCCGGGAATACCTGACGGGGTACAAGGTGCCCAAGTTTGTGGAGTTTCGCAGCACAGAGCTGCCCAAGACCACAGTGGGCAAGGTGCTGCGCCGCGCGCTGCGCTAATTCGAAGGTGTCGATGATCAAAATGTGGGAGGGGGCAAGCCCCCGATAGCAGTGTGTCAGTCAATACATGCATGACTGACCCACCGCCATCGGGGGCAAGCCCCCTCCCACATTTCAGACCGAGTTCACATTGACCCAGCGTTGTTCCCGAGCCGCCACCCGAATCGCCGTCGCCAGCCGCTCGACCGCCCACGCCGCTTCAAAGTCGCTGCCGTCCGCGCCTTGGCCGGTCACGGCCATGATCAACTCCTATTGCCGGGAATACCTGACGGGGGACAAGGTGCCCAAGTTTGTGGAGTTTCGCAGCACAGAGCTGCCCAAGACCACGGTGGGCAAGGTGCTGTGCCGCGCGCTGCGCTAATTCGAAGGTGTCGATGATCAAAATGTGGGAGGGGGCTTGCCCCCGATAGCAGTGTGTCAGTCAATACATGCATGACTGACCCACCGCCATCGGGGGCAAGCCCCCTCCCACATTTCAGACCGAGTTCACATTGACCCAGCGTTGTTCTCGAGCCGCCACCCGAATCGCCGTCGCCAGGCGCTCGACCGCCCACGCCGCTTCAAAGTCGCTGCCGTCCGCGCCCTGGCCGGTCACGGCCATGATCAACTCCTGCACTTCCAGCGTTTTCAATTCGTTGTAGCCCAACTGATGACCGGCGGCCGGGCTGAACGCCGCGTAGCCGGGCAGGGCGGGGCCGGCCAGCAAGCGTTGGAAACCGTCCTGGCCCTTGCGGCACAGGCGCAGTTCATTCAAGCGCTCCTGATCGAAGGCCAACGTGCCTTGCGTCCCGCTGATCTCAAAACCCAGGTGGTTCTTGTAGCCGTGCTTGAGCCAACTGCTGCTCACTGTGCCGCGCGCGCCGTTGGCGAAACGCAGCAGGGCGTGCACCTGGTCATCCACAGCGATGGATTTGAGTGTGTCGCCGCCTTTGACGGCGGGGCGCAGGGCATGCACGGTCTGTGTATCGGCACACACGCTGACCACATCGCCCACCAGATAGCGTGCCATCGACAGCAAGTGACTGCCCAGGTCCGCCAGGGCGCCACCGGCATGTTCCACTTCGCAGCGCCACGACCAGGGTGAGGTCGGGTCGGCCATGAAGTCTTCGCTGAACTCTCCCTGGAAACTGATGATGTCGCCCAATTCACCGTTGGCGATGATCTGCTTTGCCCACCCGATCATCGGGTTGTGCTGGTAGTTGTAGCCGACTCGCGTCACCACGCCCGCCGCACTGGCCGCGCGGCGCATCGCGTCGGCCTGCTCGAGGCTGACGGCCAGGGGTTTTTCGCAGTACACCGCCTTGCCCGCGGTAATCGCGGCCATGGCCATGGGGTAGTGCAAATGGTTCGGCGTGGTGATCGCCACCACATCGACCGTGGGGTCGTTGACCAGTGCGTGCCAGTCGCCATGGGCCTGGGCAAACCCCCAGGCGTTGGCGCAGCGCTGGGCGCGTTCGGTGTCGGCATCGGCCAGGGCGGCCAGTTTGAGGCTGACCGGCAGTTCAAATACCGTGCGGGCGTTATTGAACGCCAAGGCATGGGCACGGCCCATGAAGCCAGTGCCGATCAGGCCGATTCCGAGTTCGCGCATCGCCGTGGTCCTTTGGATTATTGTTTTCAGGGAGGCTATTAATGGAATATAAATTCAAATAATTCAAGATGTGGAAAAAAAAATTCATTCCTGCGCCCGCATCATTGCGGTTGATGGGGCTACATTCAGCGCATGGCCAAAAGCCGCCAGTTAACAAAAGATAACGTAGCGTCGATTGTCAGACGATTCGAAACCCCGATAGGATGGCCCCTGCTTCCTCCAGGCGCTCTAGATTGCAGGTTTCAGAGCCCGGGAAGGTAAGACGACCTAACAATAATAAATGGGAGAAAGGTCTATGAGTGAGCCTGTCATGGGTTGGGTTGTTTGCCGCCCACGCGCCGCACGCAGGGTTGCGTTGCTGGCCACAGCGCTCTCGCTGTTTGCAGGTGCCGCGTTGCCGGCACTCGTGCTGGCAGCCAGCGATACCCCCTTACAGCCGGTGTTGGCGATTGAATCCCCCAAGGCCGCCAAAGGCCTGATGATCGACGTAGTCCACGCAGGCTCGCGTCTGGTGGCGGTCGGTGATCGCGGGCACATCCTCTATTCCGATGACCAGGGCAGCACCTGGACCCAAGCCAAAGTCCCCACCCGCCAGTTGCTCACGGCGGTGTTTTTTGTCGATGACCAGCAAGGTTGGGCCGTCGGCCACGATGCGCAGATCCTGGCCAGCACCGACGGCGGCGCCACCTGGACCCAGCAATACCAGGACCTCAAGCGCGAAGCGCCGTTGCTCGACGTGTGGTTCAACGACGCCCACCACGGCCTCGCCGTCGGCGCCTATGGGGCGCTGATCGAAACCACCGACGGCGGTAAAACCTGGGAGGACGTCAGCGACCGCCTCGACAACGAAGACCAGTTCCACCTCAACGCCATCGCCTCTATCAAGGACGCCGGCCTGTTTATCGTCGGCGAGCAGGGCAGCATGTTCCGCTCCAGCGACGACGGCCAGACCTGGGAAAAACTCGAAGGCCCGTACAATGGCTCGCTGTTCGGCGTGATCGCCACCGCCCAGCCGCACACCCTGTTGGCCTATGGCTTGCGCGGCAACCTCTACCGTTCCACGGATTTCGGCAGCACCTGGGCGCAGGTCGAGCTGAAGGCGGCGCGCGGCGCCCTGGAGTTCGGCTTGTCCGGGGCGACCTTGCTCGCTGACGGCGCGCTGGTGGTGGTCGGTAACGGCGGCAGCGTGGTGGTCAGCCATGACGACGGCCAGACCTTCAGCGTGTTCAATCGCCCGGACCGTATTTCACTCTCGGCGGTGACGGCGGCGGGCAATGGCAACTTGGTTCTGGTCGGGCAGGGTGGTGTTCGTGTAGCTACGCCAACCGGCGCCGAACCCACAAAACAATAAGAAGGCGGGGAAAGAATGAGCAGTCATCACAACGATAAAGCGACCTTTCTTGAGCGCCTGATCTTCAACAACCGCCCGGCAGTGATCGTCATCTGTCTGCTGGTGAGCATTTTCCTGTTCTGGCAGGCGACGTTGATTCGCCCGTCCACCAGCTTCGAAAAGATGATCCCGCTCAAGCACCCCTTCATCGAAAAGATGATGGAGCACCGCAACGACCTGGCCAACCTGGGCAACACCGTGCGTATTTCGGTGGAGGCCAAGGACGGTGACATCTTCACCAAGGACTACATGGAGACCCTGCGCCAGATCAACGACGAGGTGTTCTACATCTCTGGCGTCGACCGCTCGGGCCTCAAGTCGCTGTGGAGCCCCAGCGTGCGCTGGACCGAAGTGACCGAAGAAGGTTTTGCCGGCGGTGAAGTGATCCCGCAGAGCTACAACGGTTCGCCGCAAAGCCTCGATCAACTGCGCAACAACGTGCTCAAGTCCGGCCAGGTTGGGCGGCTGGTGTCCAACGACTTCAAGTCGAGCATCGTCGACATTCCGCTGCTGGAGTCCTACCCGGACCCGCAGGACCAGGGCAAGTTGCTGGCGCTGGACTATCGGCAGTTCTCCCATGAACTGGAAGACAAGATCCGCACCAAATTCGAAGCGCAGAACCCCAACGTCAAGATCCACATCGTCGGTTTCGCCAAGAAGGTCGGTGACCTGATCGACGGGCTGGTGATGGTCGTGCTGTTCTTCGGCATTGCCTTCGTCATCACCCTGGTGCTGTTGCTGTGGTTCACCAACTGCCTGCGCAGTACCGTCGCGGTGTTGAGCACCACGTTGGTGGCGGTGGTCTGGCAACTCGGCTTGATGCACTTCTTCGGCTTCGGGCTCGATCCGTATTCGATGCTGGTGCCGTTCCTGATCTTTGCCATCGGTATTTCCCACGGCGTGCAGAAGATCAACGGTATCGCCCTGCAATCGAGCGACGCAGACAACGCGCTGACGGCCGCACGGCGCACCTTCCGGCAACTGTTCCTGCCGGGGATGATCGCGATTCTGGCGGATGCGGTGGGTTTCATTACGCTGTTGATCATCGACATCGGCGTGATCCGGGAACTGGCCATCGGCGCGTCCATCGGCGTGGCGGTGATCGTGTTTACCAACCTGATCCTGCTGCCGGTGGCGATTTCCTATGCCGGTATCAGCAAGCGCGCCGTCGCCAGAAGCAAGAAAGACGCGAATCGCGAGCACCCGTTCTGGCGCCTGCTGTCGAATTTCGCCAACCCGAAAGTCGCGCCGATTTCCGTGGCCCTGGCGCTGGTCGCGTTTGGCGGCGGCCTCTGGTACAGCCAGAACCTCAAGATCGGCGACTTGGATCAAGGCGCGCCGGAGCTGCGTCCGGATTCGCGCTACAACAAGGACAACAATTTCATCATCAGCAATTACTCCACCAGTTCCGACGTGCTGGTGGTGATGGTCAAGACCAAGGCCGAAGGCTGTTCGCGTTATGAAGCCATGGCGCCCATCGACCAGTTGATGTGGAAGATGCAGAACACCGAGGGCGTGCAGTCGGCGATCTCGCTGGTGACCGTGTCCAAGCAGATGATCAAGGGCATGAACGAGGGCAACCTGAAATGGGAAACCCTGTCGCGCAACCCGGACGTGCTGAACAACTCCATCGCCCGCGCCGATGGCCTGTACAACAACAACTGTTCGCTGGCGCCGGTGCTGGTGTTCCTCAACGACCACAAGGCCGAAACCCTCGACCGCGCCGTGCATGCGGTGCAGGACTTCGCCAAGGAAAACAACAAGGACGGCCTGGAATTCATCCTCGCCGCCGGTAACGCCGGGATCGAGGCGGCCACCAACGAGGTGATCAAGGCGTCGGAGCTGACCATCCTGGCCCTGGTGTACCTGTGCGTGGCGACCATGTGCATGATCACCTTCCGCTCCTGGGCGGCGACCCTGTGCATCGTGCTGCCGCTGGTACTGACGTCGGTGCTGGGCAACGCGCTGATGGCGTTCATGGGCATTGGCGTCAAGGTCGCGACCTTGCCGGTGGTGGCGCTGGGCGTGGGGATCGGCGTGGACTACGGCATATACATCTACAGCCGTCTGGAAAGTTACCTGCGCGCCGGTTTGCCGCTGCAAGAGGCGTATTACCAGACGCTCAAGTCCACGGGGAAGGCCGTGCTGTTTACCGGGTTGTGCCTGGCGATCGGCGTGTGTACCTGGATCTTCTCGGCGATCAAGTTCCAGGCCGACATGGGCCTGATGCTGACCTTCATGCTGCTGTGGAACATGTTCGGTGCGCTGTGGCTGCTGCCGGCGCTGGCAAGGTTCCTGATCAAACCGGAGAAGTTGGCCGGGCAGAAAGGCAATTCGCTGTTCGCCCACTGAGTGCAGCGGTGGGGGCGGTTGCGCCCCCACCGACAACGTCACGCCGCGCTTATCGGCTTGCGCGCGGTGTGGGCGCGATCGCCAGGAACAGCTGATCCACCGGCGGCGTGATCAATACGTAGACAATCCGCCTGATCGGCTCGGCGCCCGGCTCCTGGGGGTTGCGCAAGCTGGCCTGGACGTGTTGCTTGAGCAAATCCTTCTGCGTGTATTTGCGCTGCTCCGCCAGTTTCAGATGGGCGCGGGTATAGTGCGCGGGCGGGGCGTCGGCGCTGGCGTAATGGAAGTGGGCATACCACAACACCGTCGGCGGTTTTTGCGCTTTGTCGTACACCGCGTACTCGGTGAAGAAGTCGCCACTGAGGGTTGGCCGTTGCGGGTCGGCCAGGCTGGTCAGGTTGATATCGATCTGCTGGTGCTGCCACAGGTAGTCGAGGCTTTCCTGGGTCGGCCACTGACGCTTGTAGCCTTCGCTGCACACCCGTTCCGCCAGGCGCAGCATGTCGCGGGCCTGGGCCTGGTACTCATCGATCAGGTCCTGGGCCGAGGGTTTGTCGAGGTGGTCGCGCTGGATTTCCGCGGCCAGCGCCGTGAGTTTGTTTGCGTGCCCGCTGAGCAGCTCATCCCAGTCGCCAGGGTTGACCTGTTGGCGTGTGAGGGGTGAATCGAGCTTTTGCTGGTCGCTGGCAATGACACGCTCAATGCCGCTACGCTGTTCGATCAGGTCCTGGGCCAGGCCTTTGAGGGTCGCCAGTGTGCGGCCTCGCGGCGCCGGCATGGGGGCTGGGGAGGGCTGCTCGGCGGTGGTCGCCCAGCCGTCCGCATGCTTGTTGAAGGAGGCAACGGCTTCACCGGTCAGCGTATCGGTGAGGGTGAAGCGTTCCTCGGGGTGCTGCGCATCGGCCGGCTTGAGTTCGCCGATCAAATACTCTTTTTTGCGGGTCTTGAACACGCGCTTTGTCGGCGCCTTGGCGCGCAGGGTTTTCGACAGCGGCAGCACCACCTCCAACGCTTCCTGCTTGCGCACCACCGCTTCCAGCTCGCTGTTCGCCAGCGCCTGGGCGTATTCGAGGCCCGCCAGCAGACGTTCAGCCTGCGGGCGCAGGCGGCTCGGGTTGAGCGCCTTGAGTACGCGGATCGCCTCTTCATAACGGCGGTACTTTTTCAGCACGCTCTCGTACACATCCCGTTGTTCGACCAGGGTGTATTCGGTGCTGCTGCGCACTTCGACATGAGACAGCAACGCCTCGCTCAGGTCGGTTTGCTCCAGGCGTTTGACGTACAGTTCTTCCTGCGGCGGCAGGCGTATGTCGGTCATCTCCACGCTGGTGACGGCCAGGTAGTCGAGGGCGTTGAGCCGCAGGTTGTCGGGGAAAAAATTCTGCGGGTATTCGATCTGTGCCAGCAGCGCCTGGCGTATCGTGCGCCCGGCCAGCGAATCGCTTTCCAGCTGTTCCAGGGTAGTTTCCATGGCGGTGGAGACGTCGGCCATGTGCTGGCGAATGTCCGCCGACTCGATGGCGTTGCGCACGTATTCGTCGTAGACCGCTGTGTCGCCCAGCAAGTTGTTTACGAACATGCGGCGCGCCATCCGCGCCATGGGTTCACCGGCGCTGGAAAAACGCACGGCGTTCAACCGGCCCAACAGCAGCTCATGGATAAACAGTTGTTGATCCCAAATCGTCTTGAGAATCTGGGCGCGATCATGCACATGGATGCCGGCGCCGCCGACCTTTTCCAGCTCCACACCCAATTTGACCATTTCCAGGCGCGGGGTCAGCGATTGGGCAAACAGCAGTTCCAGGTTCTCCAGCAGAATCTTGAACTCGGTGCGCAATTGCTGATGTTTGAGGGTTTCGCGCTGATGCCGTGCTTCCAGGGCGGGCCTTTGTTGGTCGCTGGCTTTTTGCAGGAGGTTCCACACCAATTGCACGGTCTTACGTTGTTTCACCAAGGTATCCAGGGCCGGTGATATCTGCGTCGCGGCTGCCTGGAAGGGCGCCATCAGGTGCTGCATGTCTTCGCTGAGCACCTGCACGCGGGCGATCACTTCTTTTTTACGGCGCAGGTTTTCTTCGCGCAAGGCGGCCATACGTTTGGGGCCGCCACCCAGCAGTTTGAGCCCGCGGTCCAGCGTCCAATGACCGTTGCCGTCGGTCCTCAGTTGAATCCCGGGATGCTCGGGTTTTTGTGGGTGAATGATGAACACGTCGCCGAAGCCCGGGACAATGCTGACCCGGAATAGCAGGCCCGCCACCGAGGCATGCCACAGGCCGTCGATGCGGTACAACCCTTGGTGAGGCCCGATGTCGATCGGCGCGGGAGCCGGCACGGGCCACGGCACGTTGACGGCGCGCAGTTTCTCCAGCAGCGCGGCCGCGGCCGTGTCGCCGGCCAATGAGTGGTCGAAGTCCAACAGGGTGCGGCCGCCGCCGGGTGGTTCGCTGGGCAGGCCGATGACGCCGCGTTCGACCACCGCCGCCTGCCGGGTGATCTGGCCGGGCGCGCGCGTTGCGGGCTGTTCGTCGAGCACAGGGCTGGCGGTGTGCGCGCTGAGGGGGCCTTGATGCACCAGCAGCATGCCGATGTTGAGCAGCAGGTCGACCCACGCCAACTCCTTCGCCCTGGGGTCAGGGCTCTCCAGCGCCGGCAGGTCCTGGGTCAGGCTTTGTGTCGCCTGGATCAGCCAGCCGATCGTCGCCAGGGGCCCGCGCACGGCCATCAACAAGGTGTTGAAGCCCAATTGCATGCCTTCGAGGATCAACGCCCAGCGGCTTTGTGTGTTCGAGGTCGACTCGCGCTCGGCCTGGTCCAGCAACTGGCGGGTTTCGCAGCCGAACAGATAGTCCATCAGGCTGCCGTGGCTGAGCGCTTGCAGGATTTCATCGCTGCTCGCATCGCCGGCCGCCGCCAGTTCGGCGGGTTTGGGCACCTCGGGCAGCCGGTCGAACTCCGAGCCGATGCCGATGCGTATGATGTGCGGCTGGCTGAACCCGCCGTTGCTGTAGATCGCCCTGGCCGGGTCGGCGAGCCAGGTCAGCACGCTTTCCTGTAGCGCACCGGGTTGCACGATAGCCGCCAACAGCTGCTCGCGGCTGGCGAATTCGAGCAGCGAATCGCGATAGGCCGGACGGTACAGCAGGTGCGGGCCTCGGCGGGTGTCGAGGGGTTCGATGATGAACATGTTTTGCACCACATCCGCCGTGGCCGCAGGCGTGCGCAGAAAGGCCAGGGGGCGGATCACGATTTCGTCGCCATCGACCCGGCGCGCCAGCGGGTTGGCGGCGAGCAGCGCCCGCACGCAGCGGGCGCCGCGTGCGGTCAGGCCCGCTTCGCCTCTGATCGCGTGCTCCAACGCCTGGGTTTTCAGGTGAACGGGCCGCTGTTGCGCGAACAGGCGCTGGCGTTTGCGCGCCACCTCCGTGTCGCTCATCAACTCCCGACGCAGGTAGGCGGGGTAGTTGCTGCCGATGTCCACACGCTGGACCAGTTGCAGCACGTAGGCGGGCGTCAACCACGCTTCGAGCGCACGGCCGGTGCGATGGCTGAGGGTCATGCGCCCTTTGGGGCTTCCCGACAGGTTCTTCAACGCCAGGTCCACCAGGCTCATGGAGACCGGCTCGATGTAACCGCCTGCAAGGCTGCCCACCGCGACATGAAAGGTCAGGGTCAACTCATCGGCCCGGTAGCCGGCGGCGCGTGCCGCGTCGTTGCAGGTGCGCTGGCTGCCCAGGGCGACGGCGCGATCCAGGCACAACTGGTGGTTCAAGTGTTCGGTGGCGTAGCTGCGCAGGGTTTCCAGGGCATCGAAATCTGAGTCGCCGAGGGTCTGGCGCTTGATCGCGGCCTGTTCAAGCAGGCATTCGCGGTAGGCCAGGCGGTCGGCGGCGCTGGCGCGTTGCAGCCAGTCGGGCAGGGCGGCCTGGATGGACGCCAGCGTAGCCAGCGCTGTACCGCTGGCGCTGGAGAAATCCCGCGCCGGTTGGGTGATCGCGGCAAACCGTTGTTCCAGGGCCTGCACCGTGGTGTTGGCCGGGAGTTGAAGGGCGGCCAGGTCCTCCAATTGCTGGTTGAGGATCAGCGCGGCCTGGACCTCGAAAATATTGCCGTCGGGTTCGTACTGCTGCCAGGTGATGCTGTCGGCACTGAAGCGCTGTTGCAGGCGGTCGGCCCAGGCTTGGCCGAAGGTGTCCAGGTCCCGATAGGCCTCGATTTCGCCGGATAGACGGCACAGCAACACCTGTTCGCGGCACACCACCAGCAGGTCGCTCGCTTGCAATGTGAGCAGGCTGCCTGCGTGCGTCAGGTGGGCTTGCAGCGTATAGGCATGAATCGTGTTGTCGGGGGCCGGGCGGCGTGCGCGGGTTGTGCGGTCGGGGTAGCGTGCCAGCGTATTGAGGATGTTCAGCGGTTGGGCGTGGCGTGCGGCAGAGTCGAGCAGCGCGCCTTGCAGCACGTTGGCCAGCCATTTCCAGCGGCTGCCGCCAGCGTCGCTGTCTTCGCCCCAATAGGCGGCCAAGGCGTCTTGGAAGCCGATGAACAGCAGCGACGGCAGTTCGCGAATGATGGCCTCGATGACGTCAAGAGCATAGGCGTGGGTGCCATTGGCCGGATAACTGAGCCGCGCGCCGCTGGTATCGCTCAAGTAGCTATCCAGGCCTTGGCGCGCCGACACATCGGGAAAGCTGCCGTCGGCGAGATGGCTCAGCGCGACCTCCAGCAATGGCAGCAACGCCCGCCCGCCACCGTCACGGGGCACGGCCAGGCGCAGGTCGGCGACGGGTTGCGTCAGCGGCGGGTATTTTTCCGCCAGGTTGCGCGCCAGCATTTGCGCGGTGACTGAGCGCAGGGTCGGGCGCTTGAGAAACTGGGCTTGAACCGCTTCCCGGAGCGGGTGGGCGGCGAGGGGGGGATTGCGGTCTGGCATGGGTATTCCTTTATGTTGAATAAAGACGTGCCCTTGCACGGTAATCCGCGGTGTGGCTTGGATGCGGTAGCCGGTTATGGTTTTAGGCCCTGACGACAAAGTGGCCTATGATTAGCCCTTTGAACCTGACGAAAGACTGTGATGACTACTACTTTGACGGCCGTCCTTGCCACCAGCGACATGCTTGAAATCGACGGGCTGCACGCCTTCGAGTTCACACTGGAGGACGAACAGCTGCTGATCATCGCCATGGATGGCCGTGCGCAAAAACGCTGGAGTTTCAGCCTGGAACAGCTGCAGGCGGCGGTCTTCGATGAAACCTCGAACAGCTGGACCCTCACCGGTGATGTGGGCGAGCACCGCCTGTCCTGCGTGAACGCCTTCACCGGCAATAACCATGATGAGGATGAAGCGGATGCTGATGCGTAAGTTCTGGCCCTTGTTGATCGCGGGCAGTGTCGGGGCGATGTCGGTGCAGGCGGCACCGGCCGACACCTATGAACTGTTGGTCGGCAGCTACACCGCCGGCAGCAGCGAAGGGATCTATCGCCTGCAATTCGACAGCCGCACCGGGCAGTTCCAAGGCAAGCCGGTATTGGCGGCGAAAGCGGCCAACCCGTCCTGGCTGACGGTCTCCAAGGACCAGCAGCATCTGTTTGTGGTGAATGAAAACGGCCCCGGCCAACAGGACGCGGTCGGTCGCGTCAGCAGCTACCGCATCGACCCGCAGAACCATCAGCTCACGCTGATCAACCAGGTACAAAGCCTGGGCAGCGAGCCGACGCATTCCAGCGTGGCCGCCGATGGCCGCTACCTGTTCGTCGCCAACTACTCGGTGCTCGAAGACCCGGGCGGCAGCCTGGCGATTCTGCCGCTGGACGCCCAAGGCAAGCTGTCGGCGCCGGTGCAGTTGAGCGGGCATCCGGCGAGCCGGGTCAACCCGGAGCGCCAGGCGTCCAACCATGTGCATTCGGTGGTGCCGTCGCCGGATGGCAAGTACGTGTTTGTGCAGGACCTCGGCGCGGACAAGGTGTTTGCCTACCACTACGACCCCAAGGCCAACCCGGAACGGCCCCTGACCCCGGCCAACCCGGCGTCGGTGCCACTGCCACCGGGCAGCGGCCCGCGTCATTTGCTGTTCAGCGCCGACGGTAGACACGCGTGGCTGACCACCGAGATGAGCGCCCAGGTCGCGGTGTTCGATTACCGCGACGGACAGCTCAAGCAAACCCAGTTGGTGGACTTCGCTGCCGGGCAACCGCTGTCCAACAAGGCCGGCGCGGCGTTGCACGCATCAAGCGATGGCAAGTTCCTGTATGTGAGCAATCGCGGCACGGCCAATCAGTTGCTGGTGTTCAGCATTGACCCGGACACCGCACACCTCAAGGAACTGCAGCGCCGTTCCGTGGAAGGCGACCACCCGCGCGAGTTCAGCCTGGACCCGAGCGGCAAGTTCCTGTTGATCGCGAACCAGAAAAGCAATGAAATCGTGGTGGTCGAACGCGACCCCAAAACCGGCCTGCTCGGTAAAACCGTGCAAAAACTGCCGATCGATGCGCCCAGCGACCTCAAGTTCCTGCTGCGTCAATAAGCCACAGGCCCCGCACAGCGGGGCCTGATCCTCTTTATTAATTCGATTGATAACAGCTACTGTTTCAAAGCATTTCTAAGGCCCAACCCTCGGGCGTAAGTTGAGTTCCAAGGCCTCCACGGCCACTCAACCAAACGAACACAAGGGTTACCGACATGAACTTCAATCTCTTCTCGATCATCGCCGCCTCCGCTGTTTCCGCCACTGTCGCGTTGCCGGCTGCCGCCAGCGTGAACGTTATCGGCAAACAATCCAGCACCAGCGCCTACACCCAGAAATACCTGCAACAGAGTGCCAACTTCTACGCCGCACTGGATCACAAAACCCAGTACTGAGCGACATGTGGGAGCAGGCGTGCTCCCACACTCATTTAGACCGATTCAGGTTTTTGCCATCACCGCGATAAACAGCGGCGACTCCAGAAACCATTGCAACCACGCCTGCACCCGCCGGTATGACGTGCGCGCAAACCACTCCCGATCGACATGCGCAAACTGCCGCACAAACGGCGCCACGGCCATATCCGCAAGGCTCGGGTGATCGGCCAGCAAATACGCGCGGTCTGCCAGCAACCCCTCCAGCTTCTGCAAAAACACCTCACCTTCGGCTCGATAATGTTCCATCGGCTGCTCCGGGTAGCGTTCGGCATACTTGTATCGATTCAGGTGATGTTTGAAGCCCTGGTCATTCTCGGCAATCAGCGCCAGTACCGCAGGATCACCCTGGAGCAACCAGTCTTGCGGGTCGTTTTGTGCCAAGGCCCAGCGCATGATGTCCAGGCTTTCGTCGATCACCCGGCCGTCGACGCTCAACACCGGCACCGTGCCTTTGGGCGACAGCGCGAGCATCTCGGCCGGCTTGGCCTTGAGGCTGACTTCGACAATCCGCGCCGGCACGCCGCAATAGCGCAAAGCCAGGCGGGCGCGCATCGCATAGGGGCAACGGCGAAACGAGTACAGCAGCGCCTCGCTCACTTCACCTCCACGGTGCTCAAGCCATTGCCCTGGCGCTTGACCTGGATCTGTACCGGGATGCGCTCGTGCATTTCCTGTACGTGGGAAATTACCGCCACCTTGCGGCCTTGGGCTTGCAGGCCGTCCAGTGCGTCCATGGCCAACTGCAGGGATTCCGGGTCGAGGCTGCCAAAACCTTCGTCGATAAACAGCGACTCGATCTTCAAGGTACTCGACGCCATCGATGCCAGGCCCAGCGCCAGCGCTAGCGAAACGAGGAACGTCTCGCCGCCGGACAATGAATGCACCGAGCGCAGTTCGTCGCCCATTTCCGTGTCCATCACCAGCAGGCCGAGCATGCTGCCGCCGCGTTTGAGGCGGTAGCGGCGCACCAGTTGGCGCAGTTGTACGTTGGCGTGGTGCACCAGCAAATCGAGGTTGTAGGCCTGGGCGATCTTGCGGAACGTGTCGCCGGTGGCCGAGCCGATCAGCGCGTTGAGGCGCGCCCAGCGTTGCCATTCGTCATAGGCCTTGGCGATCTGTTCGTCCAGGGCGTGGTTGGCGTCCTGGCGGCGCTGGTCTTCGGATTGCCGCGCGCGCAGTTCGGCGCAGTGTTTTTCGCCGTCGGCCAGTTGCTGGTTGAGCGCCGCCAGGCTGCTGTCCAACTGTTCTGCTTCCAGATTGCCGTTGTGCAGCGCCTGGTGCTCGGCCAGGCGTTGTTCGCGCTCCTGCAGCAGCACACTGGCTTGCTCGACGGCTTTTTCGCTGCTGTGTAGCTGCTGGCGCAGTGCGCTGGCGTGGGCGTCGTCGAAGGCCAGCAGGCGCTTGAGCCCGGCGTCGTCCAGGTCGGGGTGCAGGGCGCGCCACTCGCACAAGCGCGTCGCGAGCGCTTGCTGTTCGGATTGCAGCGTGTGCTGACGGTCCTGCTGGGCCTTGAGGTCGGCGGCCAGTTGGATCAACGCGTTGCGGATGTCCTGCACCAGTTGGTTGGCGTCGGCTTCGCGTTGGCGTGACTGCGCCACGGCCTCTTCGAGTTGCTGTTGCCAGTCTTCGGCACGCGGGTGCTGACCGAGCAGGCCGCTGAGTTTTTCCTGGGCCGCGTGTTGCTGAGCGGCCAGTTCGCCGACCTGCTGGCGCAACGCGTCAAGTTGCTGCTGGCGATGCTGCTGATGGGTGTGCGCTTTCTCGATCGCCTGCTGACGCTCTTGTTGCTCGGCCAGTTCATCGCGCTGGTGGGCCAGCTCTTCGAGGCGCTGGCTGACCTGTTGGTCCAACAGCATGAAGGTCGCCGCCGGTTCGCTGCGCAGCCCTTCCAGTGTTTCGGTCGGCAACAGGCTGGCGAAGGCCTGCAGTTCTTCGTCGAGGCGTTCGCGGTCGTTGGCCAGCTCGCGTTGCTGGTCGATCAGCAGTTGGCGAGCTTGCTGGCCGGCGTCTTGGGCTGCTTGTAGCTGTTGCTGCAGGCGCCCGGCGTTTTGTTGCAGGTTGAGCAGGGCGCCTTGGCGTTGCTCGTCCTGGCTGATGTTTTGCGTCAGTTGACTGAGCTGCTGGGCCAGCCAGTCGCTGCGCCGGGCGGCGTCCTGATTGAACAACGAGGCCGACAGCGGGTGCGCGTCCAGGCTGGGCGCCAGGGTGTGCTGTTGCGTCGTCAGTTGCTCCTGTTGTTGCAGGAATTCTTTTTGCTGGGCGATCAAGCCGCCGACTTCGCCGCGCAGTTCGGTGAGTTTTTCCTTGAGGCTGTCGACGGCTTGCTGCGCCATGGCCTCTTCGTTTTCGTCGTGGCGACCGAGGCTGTGCAGCAACGCTTCGGGCTGGTGATACGGATGCTCATGGCTGCCGCACACCGGGCAGGGCTGACCATCCTGCAATTGCTCGCGCAACTCTTCGACGCTGGCACTGCGCGCCAGACGCTGGCGCTCCAGCAACTGCTTGGTCACCGTCAGGGTTTGTTCGGCGACCGTGAGTTCGGCTTTGGTGTGCAGGCCGGTCTGGTTCAACCGGTCGCGTTGTTGTTGGGCGTCCGACAGTTTCTGCGTCAATAAGGCCGCTTGCTGGTCCAGCTGTTGCTGGCTGTCCCACAGCCGGGTCAGGTCTTCAAAGGCGCGTTGCTGCTTGCGATTGTCTTGCAGCAGGCTGGCGAGCAACTGGATCTGTTCGGCGACGGCGTGAGGCTCGGCACCGGCTTCCTGGTACAGCAAGTCGAGGGCGTCGCGTTGTTGGGCGAACTTCTCGGCGGCGGCGGTGGCGCGCTGTTCAAGTTGCGGCAGTTCGGCCTGGCCCTTGTTCAGGCGATTGCCGATCAGCATCAATTGTTGCAGGCGGTCGCGGTAGACGTTCCAGGCCTCGCTCAACGGCGCGAGGGCGGCACTGCGTTCCAGGCCGGTGGCCAGACGTTGCAGGCGCTCGGCGACGTGGCTGTGCTTTTCCTGCAACCCCTTGAGCAAGGCCTGACCTTCGGCGCAGGCGGTTTCGTGCTGTTGCTGGTCCTCGTTGCGCTTGGCCAGTTCCTTGGTCAAGTGGGCGAGGGTGTTCTGTTCCTCGAAGGCCTGGCGCAGCAAAGGCACGGCGTCGGCCTGATCTTTCAGGGCCGCGGCCAGCGCCGTTTGGGCGGATGCCTGCTGCTGTTGGGCTTGTTCCTGGCGCTCATGCAGATCGGTTTGCTGCTCGATATGCGCTTGAATGTGCGCCGCCAGCGGCGTGAGCACGGTGTCGAGTTCCGCCTGGCGCGCGAAGTGATGGCGCTGCGGTGCCAACTGTTCCAGGCGGCTCAAGTCCTCGCGCTGCGGACCTTGGCTGTCCCAGTGTTGCTGGGCTTGCTGCAACTGTTCGACGGCACTGAGCTGGCGCTCCTGCCATTCGCGCAGTTCCTTGAGCCAGGTGTGCTGCAGCTCCAGTTGCTTGAGCTGGGCTTGCTCGGTCTTGAGCTGTTGTTGCGCCTGGGCCAACTGTTGGTCCAGTTCGGCGCGGGCCTCCGGGGCCAGGGGCACCACGCCGGTGGCCTGGTCCTGCAGTTGTTTGTGCGCGTCCTTGGCGTCCTTGGCCTTGTCGAACGCGCGACGGCCGAGCTGGGTGTAAAGCGCGGTGTCGGTGAGCTTTTCCAGCAGTTCGCTGCGCTCGTTGTCGTTGGCCTTGAGGAAGGCACTGAACTCGCTTTGCGCCAGCAACACGGCGCGGGTGAACTGCTCGAAGTTCAGGCCCAGGGCCAATTCCAGTTGGGTCTTGTATTCGGTTTTCTGGCTCGCCAACAGTTGGTCGCTGTCCAGGTCGATCAGGCTCTGCCGGCTGTTCTGCAACTTGCCGCTGGCTTTGTCGCGGGCGCGGTTGGCTTCCCAGCGCGCGCGGTAGCGGCGGCCGTTGACGCCGACAAAATCCACCTCCGCATAGCCGCCGCCGGTGCCGCGTCGCAGCAGTGTGCGCGGGTCGCCGATGGAAATATCGCTGTCGGCGTCGGGCATCTTGGCCTGGCCGGTATCGCCCAGGCGCGGCACGGCACCAAACAGCGCCAGGCACAGCGCGTCGAGCAAGGTGCTTTTGCCGGCGCCGGTCGGCCCGGTAATCGCGAACAAACCGGCGCTGGCCAGGGGCTCGGCGGTAAAGTCGATCTCAAACGGGCCGGCCAGGGAGGCGAGGTTTTTCAGGCGGATGGCGAGGATCTTCATGGCTGTTCGCCCTCCTGTTGCACTTCCTGGAGCAGCACCGCGAAGTCCTTCAAGGTCTGTTCATCCACTTCACTGCCGTAGTTGTCCTGCCAGGCGCGGCTGAACAGCTCCTGGGGGGTGAGCTGGTCGAGTTCGATCAAGCGCTCGTCGTTGGAGTCGTCGCTGCCGCGTTTGCCGGCGTACTCGGCGGCGATGCGCACCAGGCGCACGGCTTTGCCTTGCAGGGCGGTTTCGATTTGCTGGCGCAGGTCGGGCTGCGGTTCGTCGAGGCGTACCCGCACTTCCAGCCAGGGCTGGCGCTGGGTTTCGGCGAGCAGGTCGATGTCCGGCAGCTCGCCCAATTGCTTGAGGATGTCGGCCAGGGGCGCGGCTTCCAGGCGTTGCAGGTTGACCGAACGAGGGATCAGGCGCGGTTCGACGTTGACCAGGGCTTCGCCGTCGAAGGTCACGTCGAGAATCTGGTGCTGGTAGCCGATTTCGGAAAACGACAACGGGATCGGCGAGCCGCTGTAGCGAATGCGTTCTTCGCCGTTGACCCGTTGTGGCTTGTGCAAGTGGCCGAGGGCGACATAGCTGACGCTGGCATCGAACAGGCTGGCGGGCAGCGCTTCGGCATTGCCGATGATCAGGCTGCGCTCGGAGTCTTCCGACACCGAACCGCCGGCCATATGCGCATGGCTGATGGCAACCAGCGCCTGGCCCGGCTGGCGCTTGGCGTTGGCGGCGGCGATCAGCCATTCATGCACCTGGCCAATGCCGCGCAGGTAGTCGTCGCCCAGGTGCGCCCCGGTGACTTCCGCCGGGCGCAGGAATGGCAGCGCCAGGCACCAGGCGGCGATCTTGCCGTCGGCGCCGGGCAGTGGGATCAGCAACCGCTCGGCATCCAGTTGCCCGTCATCCAGCCACAACACCCGGCCCAAGGCATGGGTGCGCAAGCGGCGCATCAACGGTGCGGGCAATTCGATGCGCGAGCCGGAGTCGTGGTTGCCGGCGATCATCACAATCGTGAGATTGGGGTTTTGTTCGTGGGCGCCGATGATGAAATCGTACAGGCGCTCCTGGGCTTTGAGTGGCGGGTTGACCGTGTCGAAGATATCGCCGGCGATCAACAGCACATCCGGCGTGTGCGCGCCGAGCTGGCGCAGCAGCCACTCGAGGAAACAGGCGTGTTCGAAGTCGCGTTCCTGGCCATGCAGGTTTTGCCCAAGGTGCCAGTCGGAGGTGTGAAACAGACGCAAGGCGAGCTCCGTGGAGAAGATGAAAAGGAGAGGAGTTTACCTGTATTGCGAACACGCTGCTCCAGACGACGCAGATCCAGTGTGGGAGGGGGCTTGCTGCGATGGCGGTGGTCCGCTTGCTCAGTGTTGTCTGGCCCACCGCCATCGGGGGCAAGCCCCCTCCCACAGGGGGATGCGGTGTGTGTTATGCCTTGGCTGGCAGGTAATCCGGGGCGCGGTCGGACAGGGTTCGGGACATTGTCGACCAGGCGACGCAGATCGAATGTGGGAGGGGGCAAGCCCCCTCCCACAGGGGTATGCGGTGTGCGTTATGCCTTGGCTGGCAGGCAATCCGGGGCGCGGTCGGACAGGGGGCGGGACATTGTCGACCAGACGACGCAGATCGAATGTGGGAGGGGGCTTGCCCCCGATGGCGGCGTGTCAGACAACATCATAATTGACTGATACACCGCTATCGGGGTGGCGGTGGGTCCGCTTGCTCAGTGTTGACTGGCCAATCACCGCACCCGACTCTCGATTCGCGACGTATCGGGAGGGGGGCTATTTGGGATACAACGGCGGCAAGCTGGTGGTATCGGTCGTCGGGTCTTGCTCGCGTTCGGCCATCGGAATGGCTTTAACCGCGCGCCACAGTTCTTCACCCAGCCAGTAGTGGCCGCTTTCGCTGTACAGCGCGCCGTTCAGACCGTCCAGTGCATCGGACAGCGGCACGAAGCGCGCGGCCATGTCGGCCAGGGTTTCCGGTTGTTGCCTGGCCCAGGCGTCGAGGGCCTGGCGGGTGGCCTGGGGGTCGTTGGCCTGGGTCGCGCGCTTGAGGTCGTCGAGCAGGGTGCGCGGGCTTGGGCCGGTTTGTGCGGCGCGCTGCACCGCCGGTTGGCGACGCGCACGCCACCACAGGCCGAAACCCAGCAATGTAGTGCAGGCGAGGAGCAGGGTGCTCAGTTGCCACAGCCACAGGCGGCTATCGTCGGGGGCGGTGATGATGGTCGGTGTGGCGGGCGTATCCACCACCAGGCTCGGGTTATTCGCCACTTGCAGGGTGCGGGCGGGCAGGCTGGTGCGTTCGAGGTGGTCTTCATGGGTGTTCCACCACACCACTTCCACCGCCGGCAATTCCAGGGCGCCGGCGCGGGTGGGTACCAGGGCTTCGCGGTCTTCACGGCTGCCGATCAGACCACGGTCGTTGTTCTGGTTGCCGAGTACCGGTTGGTCCGGGTAGCGGCGCAGGCCATTGATCTCGGTGCTCGGCAGCCCCGGCAGTTGTGCGCTGGACAGGCCTTCGGCCTTGACCGTCAAGCTGCGGGTCAGGGAATCGCCGATCTGCACGTGGTCCGGCTCGGGGTTCCAGTTTTCGCTCAGGGTCAGGCTGCGTGCCGGTAGCCACGGCGCATCGGCGGGGTACAACTCGGGCTTGGGTTTGACCGTCAACTCGATGGGCGCGGTGCTGACGTGAATCAGCTTGCCCGGCTTGGTGCCTTGCAGCGTGTTCTCCTGCGGCGGGCGCGATTCCACCAAGGTTGCGCTGAAGGTCTGCGCCGCAATCGTCAGGCTGCCGCTGTGCTGCGGGTAGATCGCGTAGCGGGTTTCGATCACGCCATGGCGAATGCTGTTGATGACTTTCTCGTAGGTGCGCGATTCGCCCAGTTGCTCGATACGCGCATCGGGAATCTGCAGCGGTGTGAGGCTGCTGTCGTCGTACAGCGACACCGAGTGATACACGCGTACCGTCAACAGTGTCTGGGCTTGAACGTACACGCTGTTCTGGTCGAGGTTGGACTCGACGAACACCGGCGCGAGTTCGGCGTTGGTGTCCTGGCTGGTGGTTTCCAACACTTGCAGGCTGATCGGCTGGGTCGTGTATTCACCCACTTGCAATGGCGGGATCACCACGGTGCCGTTTTCCTTGGGCAGCAGAGTGATGATCCAGCGCGTGGTGGCGTGGTTGTCGCCGCCGAGGGTGGTGAGTTGGTTGATCTGGCGGGTGCCGCTGACTTCGAACTGCGCATCCAGCGGCGACAGGTCGGGTTTGCCGAACTGGGTGACGTCGCTGGATTCCACCGTCAGTTCCACCGTTTCCCCGGCGTTGAGGCGGCTGCGGTCGACGCTCGCGACCAGGTTCGCCGCCTGGGCGTGGCCTGCCGATAACGCGAGCAGAAGCAGAAGGGTGGTGCGGCGGCTCATCGAGTCTTGTCCTGATGCTGTTGCTGTTCGTACCAGAATTTGCGGCGCAGCAGTTCGCCGGGGTTGTCCGGGATCTCCTGCAGCCATTGTTCCAGGGCCTGGCGATGTTCATCGTCCAGGCTGGCGTCGCTCGGGCGCAGCGGCGGGGTGGTGGTTTGCTCATCCCCCAGTTCGCTGCCTGGCACGTCATTGCCGCCCGCTTGTGGCGTGGCGCCGGCCTGGGTGTCGCCGGTGCCGGCCTCGCCTTGGCTGGGGGACGATGGCTCGCCACTCGTGGCACTTTGCCCGCTGGTGCCCGGTTGCGCAGTTTGGCCGGGTTGGGTGGTTTCGTCATCTTCGTTTTTTGCAGGCTTGGTCGACTCGGGCTGCGCCTGTTGTTGTATCAGGCTTTCCACCAGTGCCTTGTTTTTCAGGGCCGGCAGCAGATCAGGCTGGGCTTCCAGCGCCTGCTCGTAGGCGTCGATGGCCGCTTCCAGCTCACCGGACCTGGCCAGCGCGTTGCCGCGATTGTAGTGGGAGTAGGCGTCGCTGCCCTCGGCAAAGCGCTTGATGGCTTCGGCGTAGTTACCCGCCTCGTACAGCGCCACGCCTTGCCATTGCGGGTCTTTGAAGTGTTCGGCGGCTTCGGCGGGGCGTTTTTTCTTCAGCAGGTACTGGCCTTGCTGGTCGGGGCGCAGCCACAGGTCCTGGAGTTCGAAGGCATAGCTGGGCTGCGGCGCGCCCAATAGCAGCAATGGCAGGCAGAACAGCCAGCCACGGCGCCCGGCGCAGGCCGCCAGCAGCAACAGCGGCAGCAGCAGCCAGTAACCCTGGTCGGCCCAGGTGTCGAGGTGCAGCAGTTGGCCGTCGTTGCGCAGGGCCTGCGGCGCGTCGAGCATGCCGAGTTGGCGCAGGTCCTTGTCGTCCAGGCGCGCGGCACGGTAGCGGCCGCCCATTTCGTCGGCGAAGGCTTTGAGGGTCGGGCTGTCGAGGCGCGGTACTAGGATTGCACCCTGTTCGTCCTTGAGGAACTCGCCGCTCTCCAGGGTCACCGGGGTGCCTTCGCGACTGCCGATGCCGAGGATCGACAGGTTTGGCGCCTGGCCGCCTTGCAGCAGCAAGCGGATGCCCTGGCGCTCCTGCTTGGACAGCGATGAGCCGATCAGCAACAGGCGGCCCTGGCCGAGGCCGCCGTGCTTGAGCAGGTCCAGGGCTTTCTCCACGGCCAGGTCGGCGCGGTGGCCGGGTTCAGGCATCAACGAGGGGCGTAGCGCTTCGAGCAGGTTGCGGCTGGTGGCCAGGTCGTCCGACAGCGGCACCAGGGTGTGGGCGCTGCCGGCATACACGACGATGGCGGTTTGTGCGTCGCTGCGCGCCTGCAACAAGTCATACAGTTTGCGCCGCGCCTGTTCCAGGCGGCTGGGTGGGCTGTCGGTGGCGAGCATTTGCGGGGTCAGTTCGAGCAGCACCACCAGCGGATCGGAAGGCTTCTGGCTGGCCTGCTCCACCCGTTGCCAACTGGGGCCGAGCAAGGCCAGCACCGCCAGCAGCCAGGCGATACCGAGCAGCACCCACGGCGATTTGCTTTCGCGCCCGTTGCCACCGCTGAGCAGCACGGCATGGAACGCCGGCGGCAGGATCATCTGCCAGCGCCCGGCGCGTTTTTGTCGATGCCAGAGTTGCCACAGCAACCAGCCGAGCAGCGGCAGCAGCAACAGCCACCAGGGACGGAACCAGTGCGGCCACAGGTCGATCATCGACGCCTCCGCAAACGCAGGCGTTTGAGGCGCTGGCGCCATTCAGGGTGTTGTTGCAGAAAATGCCCCTTGCTCGACAGTTTGTCGAACAGCCGTTGCAGGGCGTTGTCCGGCCAGCGCTCCTGCACCACCAGCAACAGGCTGAGAATCAGCGCCAATGCCAGGGGGCCGCTGTACAGCGCCTGCGCCGGGCGCGCCTGGGTGGGTTGCTGTTCGACGGGTTCGAGTTGGTCGAGGGTTTCCTTGACCGCTTGCAGCTCTGCGCCATCGCGGGCACGGAAGTAGCGGCCACCGGTAGTCTCGGCGATAGCCTTGAGCGCCGGTTCGTCGAGATCCAGGCTCGGGTTGACGCCCAGGATGCCGAGGGAGCCGGTTTGTTCAGGATCGGCGCCGATACCGATCGGGTAGATCTTCACGCCTTCTTCAGCGGCCAGGCGTGCGGCGGTCAGTGGGTCGATCCGGCCTCCGTTGTTGGCGCCGTCCGTCACTAGGATCAGTACACGGCTTTGTGCCGGGCGCTGGCGCAGGCGTTTCAAGGCCAGGCCGATGGCGTCTCCGATGGCGGTGTTCTTGCCGGCGATGCCGATGCGCGCTTCATCGAGCCAGGTGCGTACCGTGCGGCGGTCGAAGGTCAGCGGCGCTTGCAGGTAGGCTTGGCTGCCGAACAGGATCAGGCCGACACGATCGCCTTCGCGCCCTTCAAGAAAATCGCCGAGCAGGTGCTTGACCAAGGTCAGGCGGCTGACGTCTTCGTCCTGCCAGTGCATGTCGGGAAAGTCCATGGAGCCGGACACGTCCACTGCCACCAGTAAATCGCGGCCACTGGCGGCAATCGGCAGCGGCTCACCGAGCCATTCCGGGCGGGCGGCGGCGGTCAACAGCAGCAGCCACAGCACGACGAAAGGCGCCTGTTGCCGCCAGCCCGGCAGGTTCGAGCGGGCGCGGCGGCCCGCGAGGCCTTCGAGGTCGCTGAGGTAGCTGACTTTCAGCGCTGGCTCACCGCTGTCGGCTGCCGGCAGCAACAGGCGCATCAGCCAGGGCAGTGGCAACAGGGCGAAGATCCACGGCCAGGCGAACTCAAACATGTTTGCGAATCCAGGTGTCGACCGCCTGGGTCAGGCCGGCGATGGCTTTGTCGTCGAGTTTGCATTCGGGTTTATAGGCGCCTTCCACCAGCACCATCCAGCGCGTGAGGCCGGCGGCGGGGCAGCGGTTATCGAGAAACGCCAGCCATTTGCGGCCATTGAGGGTATGGCTCTGGCTGTAGGGGTAGTCGTTGCGGCATAAGCGCTTGAGCAAGCCATTGAGTTGCTGCAACCAGGCCCCGGCCGGCGCGCCGTCGTAGGGTTTGGGCATCAGGGCCAGTTCGGCCAGGGCGGCGATGCGCAGCGGGTCCAGCGGTTGTTCGGCGCGGGACATGGGGCGCTGCGCGGGCAGGAAACGGCGCAGCGACCACACGCCCCAGCCCAGCAGCGGGATCACCAGCAGCAACAGCCACCAGCCTGGCGCGGGCGGCCAGAAGCTGATCGCGGGCGGGGCGATCAGCGGTTGGAGTTGGTCGAGGCTGCTCATTGCTTTTTAACCGGGCGTTGCGGGTTGAGATATTCGCGCAGTTGCTCGACCATTTCGCTCTGGGTGCTCAAGGGCATCAGCAATACCCGCAGTTTCTGCGCGAGCAGCTCCCAGCGGGCGATGCGCGCTTCGGCCTGGGCCTTGTAGGCCTGGCGCAAATCGAAGTTCAGCGTGTCCAGTTCCAGTTGCGCACCGCGTTCGGCAAAGCGCAGCAGCCCGGCGGCGGGCAGGGCATGGTCGAGCGGGTCGGAGATCGGCAACAGCAGCAGGTCGCAGTGGCGTGACAACAGGCTCAGTTGTTGTTCGGCGCCTTCGGTCAGTGCGCGCTCGTCGCAGATCACGATCACCAGGCTGCCCGGGCGCAGCACTTCACGGCCACGGCGCAGGGCCATGCCCAGGGCGTCGGTTTCCGGGTGGCTTTCGGTGTTCAGGCTCTGGTTGACCCGCACCAGGCGGTTGAGCAGTTGCAGCAGGCTTTGCTTGCTGCGTCGCGGTTTGATTTCGTAGTGCTCGTTGTCGCCGAAGACCAGCCCGCCGACGCGGTCGTTATGCCCTAGCGCCGCCCAGCCGATCAGGCTGGCCGCCTGGGCTGCGAGCACCGACTTGAACATCTGTCCCGAACCGAAAAACAAGCGGCAGCTTTGCTCGACCATGATGAAAATCGGGCGTTCGCGCTCTTCGTGGAACAGCTTGGTGTGCGGTTCCTGGGTGCGCGCAGTCACGCGCCAATCGATGGTGCGCACATCGTCGCCAGCCTGGTAGACGCGTACCTGGTCGAAGTCGACCCCGCGCCCGCGCAGCTTGGAGTGGTGCAGGCCGATCAGTGGGCTGCGTTGGCTCGGCGTGGAAAACAGCTGCACTTCGCGCACGCGGTGGCGCATCTCAATCAATTCGCCGAGCGTGACGCGGACGCCTAAGCTTGCGTTTATCGATTTCAAGCGACGGCAACGACGTCGAGAATGCGTTGCACTACGCGGTCTTGGTCAATCCCGGCAGCTTCGGCCTCGAACGATAGAATGATGCGATGGCGCAGCACGTCGAACAGCACCGCCTGGATATCTTCCGGGCTGACGAAGTCACGCCCGGCCAGCCAAGCATGGGCACGGGCGCAGCGGTCAAGGGCGATCGAGCCGCGTGGGCTGGCGCCGTAGGCAATCCACTCGGCCATTTCCGGGTCGAATTTGGCCGGGGTGCGTGTGGCCATGACCAGTTGCACGAGGTATTCCTCCACCGCATCGGCCATGTACAGCCCGAGGATTTCCTTGCGTGCGGCAAAGATCGCCTGCTGGCTGACGCGGCGCTCGGGTTTGGTTTCGCCATTGAGCGCCTCGCCACGAGCCTGCTGCAGGATGCGCCGCTCCACGGCAGCGTCCGGGAAACCGATCTTGACGTGCATCAGGAAACGGTCGAGCTGGGCTTCGGGCAGCGGGTAGGTGCCTTCCTGCTCGATGGGGTTTTGCGTGGCCATCACCAAAAACAGCGGCGACAGCTCGTAAGTACTGCGGCCCACACTGACCTGGCGCTCGGCCATGGCTTCGAGCAAGGCCGACTGCACCTTGGCCGGGGCGCGGTTGATTTCGTCCGCCAGCACCAGGTTGTGAAAGATCGGCCCTTGCTGGAACACGAAACTGCCGGTTTCGGGGCGATAGATCTCGGTACCGGTGATGTCGGCGGGCAACAGGTCGGGGGTGAACTGGATACGATGGAACTGCGCTTCAATGCCTTCGGCCAACTCCTTGATGGCCTTGGTCTTGGCCAGGCCCGGCGCGCCTTCTACCAGCATATGGCCGTCGGCAAGCAAGGCGATCAACAGGCGATCGATGAGTTTTTCCTGGCCGAGAATCTGCGTAGAAAGAAAAGTTCGCAGCGCAAGCAGCGCTTCACGATGTTCCATCGATGACGGTTCCTGGAGAGATGAGCCCGGTGGTCGAGAAGCAACGCCGGGCTTGGGAGGCTTACTTTAATGCATCGAGGGGGGTGGCGACTAACGGCGTAACGAGTATTTTTGGCAAAACCTGTAGGAATTTTGTGTGGGAGGCGATCACGCCCGGACGTAGGTGCCAGTGCCTTTGAGGATGTTTTGCAAGGTTTCCTCCACCTCGGCCAGGTCCGATGCGGCCGTGGCGTGGGTGATCTCCAGGAGATCCTTGCCACCCATTGCGTCGGCATCACCCGCTGCCAGCTCTACCCGCAAGGTCGTGTCACTCAGCGTGACCTTCAGCCCATCCAGGGTGGACGGCTCGTAATCCCAGGTCAGCTCCACTTCATCTTCATCGGGGTAGCGGGTCAGCATGAACATCTCGCCGCTTTGACCGTGGCAGCAGAGCATGGCCATGTTGTCTTCTTCTTCGTCACATGGGTTGACGATCAGGTTGGTAGTGATCAATTGCATGGCAGTCCTATGAGTTTATTGGCCGCAAAAGCAGGATTCTGCCACTGCGGCCATATTTATGTCGGTATGAATTCAATCCGTGCGTCATGGTTTGAGTGCAAAGGTTTTAACCGCGTTGGAGAACGGCGCCGCTGCGTTGCCAAGGGCACTCGTCGCAATGGGTGTCACGGCTCGCCAGGCACCGTCGAGTATGCGATCAGGTCCGCCAGGCCGGTTATTGACCGTGTCATCTATTCCGATACCCACCCGCCCCAATCCCGTCCCTAACGAGAAAGCGGTCAGTAGATAACCTACAGGGGGGAAGGCGAACCCTAGTGGCGCAAGCACCGTGGTGCCCAAACTCAGATACCCCAACGCTCGGATGACGGTGTTTTTTGTATGGTCTGAATTGAGCACGAATTGGTAATACGCGTCTGATCGAGTGGCAGACTCGGTGCGTTTCTGAGTTTCCTTGAAGGGGTCGTCCACGGTCTTTCCGGCGAACATACCTCCTTCTTCCCAGGCGTGGAGCCGTTCGTAGTAGGCATCGGCACCTTGTTCTTTTGCCAGGTTTTGGTGGATCTGCAAGCGCTTTTGAATGCCGCCGTAAAACAGGGTGCTGGGTGCGTCGTCCATAAGGAAATGACTTAAAAATGAGTTTTCATTATGGGGGGCGGCAATGTGTGCGCCGAGCCACTTATTCATTTCTTTGGGTGAGTCGGACGGAATGATTTGAGGGTCGTTTCCTGGCATGAAGAGCAGCGTTCTCTGGGTTTTCTTGTCGCGAACATAGAATACGTCTGAAGACTGGGCGCCGCTGTAACTGAGGAATTTTATTTCCAGGTCAGGGTCTGGCTGATAGGGCTTGTTGAGATCGTCAGGTGTGAGTTGTGCGAATGATTTGCCGTGTGGCGTTCCGGCCGCCCGCTCAGCGAGGCGCAGGTCTTCCTTGCTCAGGGAGTGATTGTGATATTGCTGGCTGGCGGCCTGTAAGAAATTAAACTTTATACGTGTCGGATACGCTTTTCGGTTGGTGTCCCAATACTGATCAATGTATGTGTCGTATGGCTTTTTATAGGCGTGGTCCCACGTCATTTTCATAAAGTCGTCAGGCGACAGGGGAACCTGGTTTTCAGCGCTGTATGCGTTGGGAGACGAACTGCCGGGCTCGGTATAAATGCCTGTGTAGTGCGTTGAAATCCTTTCTCCGTCAGGCGCATTGAAGACGCCGTTGATACTGGGCTGGTCTTTAGAGTGCCTTGAGCTTTCTTGTATATCAAAGCTGGGCTTGCCGTTCTTATAGGTTGAATATCTAAACAGCGGCATGCCTGACGGTAGTTCTTCGCCCTGGATGTTTCGCATGGCTGCATCGGTGAGTGAGATTTTTCTTATGATATATCCCTTGTGGGGGCGCTTGTGCGAAGTGTGGTCGTAAGCGATGGTCGTCAAGTAGGTTTTATCTGGATCAACATCTAATCCAAATTGCTGTTTTATCTGATGTTTGACGTGCGCTGCCACAAGGTGTCTCGGGCCCGTAACAGGGGGGACGGTATCCGTTATGTGGTTTTCGAGCGCCGGGTTTCGAACGAAGGAACCTCGGTAGTCGGAGGAGGGGGCTCCACCAGGGTGTCCGTGGAATGCTCTTATTTCTTCGGCGTATGAGGGGGGCGCGTAATCCGGGAGATTATCGAGTTTCCATTGCGACGATTTGCCAGCGTTTTGCAGCTTCCACGTGTCGAACCGCTCTTGATCACTGGTCGGCTGCGGCCTGGGGGCCGGCTGATTGTATTTATCCCACTCGGCAGAATATACGCCGCTGTCGGCGAACGAAATCGGCGGTTTGATGTTGTCCGGTGACGGGATGGATTGCGAAATGATGGGCGAGGGAGTTGTTGGCGTAATCATGACGGGCCTGCAATAGATGACAGTCGGTAAACCACGCTCCCTGTGTATTTTTTGATTGGCGGTTGGCGCAGGAAAAGTTCCCTGATGTTCGAGGTCTGTTGCTTGATGTGCTGTAGGTATGTGCCGACGGGCTTCGAGTGTGTTGGCTATCATTGGCTTGAAATCGGCGTCGGTGACCGGTTTTTTTGTAGTCTGGGAGGGTGTGGTTGCCCTTTGTGCAACCCTGCATTGCCAGCCGATGACCGAATATGTCGCAGCGCCGCAAGCAGCGGTCTTCCTACACTCGTTAAGCTGCGCAACGGATGTGCCCTCTGTCGGGAGCCAGACCTGCCCGTCATACCGTCGCCTGGCAAGGTGTACGTCTAATGGAAGTTGTATGTGACCTGATCGTCTTGTCCAGCTTCACCCACCTGTCACCCTGATTCGTTTATGGTACTTACATCGTTACCTGCGAACAGAGCTGACGGTCTCCCCGCAAGGGGATAACACGCGACGCTTCCATCAATAACAAGCCCAAGCGGAGTACCACAGATGGCGTTCTTCACCGCAGCCAGCAAGGCCGACTTCCAGCATCAACTGCAAGCGGCACTGGCGCAGCACATCAGTGAACAGGCACTGCCACAAGTGGCGCTGTTCGCTGAACAATTTTTCGGCATCATTTCCCTGGACGAACTGACCCAACGTCGCCTTTCCGACTTGGCCGGTTGCACCCTGTCCGCCTGGCGCCTGCTTGAGCGCTTCGACCACACCGAACCCCAGGTGCGGGTCTACAACCCCGATTACGAACGTCATGGCTGGCAGTCGACCCACACTGCGGTCGAAGTACTGCACCATGACCTGCCATTTTTGGTCGACTCGGTACGCACCGAGCTGAACCGCCGTGGCTACAGCATCCACACCCTGCAAACCACCGTGCTCAGCGTGCGTCGTGGCAAAAAAGGTGAGTTGCTGGAAATCCTGCCTAAAGGCACCCAGGGCGAAGGCATCCAGCAAGAATCGCTGATGTACCTGGAAATCGACCGCTGCGCCAACGCCGCCGAACTGAACGTGCTGAGCAAAGAGCTGGAGCAGGTACTGGGCGAAGTGCGCGTGGCCGTGGCCGATTTCGAGCCGATGAAAGCCAAGGTCCAGGAACTGTTGGCCGGTATCGACGCCAGCCAGTTCAGCATCGACGGCGAAGAAAAAGCCGAGATCAAGAACTTCCTGGAATGGCTGGTGGGCAACCACTTCACCTTCCTCGGCTATGAAGAGTTTGTGGTACGTGACGAGGCGGACGGCGGTCATATCGAATATGACGCCGGCTCCTTCCTCGGTCTGACCAAGCTGCTGCGCGCCGGCCTCACCGCCGACGACCTGCGCATCGAAGACTACGCTGTGTCGTACCTGCGCGAACCGACCGTGCTGTCGTTCGCCAAGGCCGCGCACCCGAGCCGCGTGCATCGCCCGGCTTATCCGGACTACGTGTCGATCCGCGAGATCGACGCCGATGGCAAGGTCATCAAGGAATGCCGCTTCATGGGCCTGTACACCTCGTCGGTGTACGGCGAAAGCGTGCGGGTGATTCCTTATATCCGCCGCAAGGTCGCGGAAATCGAGCGCCGTTCGGGCTTCCAGGCCAAAGCGCACCTGGGCAAGGAACTGGCGCAGGTGGTCGAAGTACTGCCGCGTGACGACCTGTTCCAGACCCCGGTCGACGAGCTGTTCAGCACCGTAATGTCGATCGTGCAGATCCAGGAACGCAACAAGATCCGCGTGTTCCTGCGCAAAGACCCCTACGGGCGTTTCTGCTACTGCCTGGCCTACGTGCCGCGCGACATCTATTCCACCGAAGTACGCCAGAAGATCCAGCAAGTGCTGATGGATCGCCTGAAAGCCTCGGACTGCGAGTTCTGGACGTTCTTCTCCGAGTCCGTGCTGGCCCGTGTGCAACTGATTCTGCGGGTCGACCCGAAAAACCGCCTGGACATCGACACGCTGCAGCTGGAAAAAGAAGTGGTGCAGGCCTGTCGCAGTTGGCAGGACGACTACTCCAGCCTGGTGGTCGAAAGTTTCGGCGAAGCCCACGGCACCAACGTGCTGGCGGACTTCCCGAAAGGTTTCCCGGCCGGCTACCGCGAGCGTTTTGCTGCGCATTCGGCCGTGGTCGACATGCAGCACTTGCTCAGCCTGACTGAAGCCAACCCGCTGGTGATGAGCTTCTATCAGCCGCTGGGCCAGGTGTCCGGCCAGCGTGAGCTGCATTGCAAGCTCTACCATGCCGACACCCCGCTGGCGCTGTCCGACGTATTGCCGATCCTGGAAAACCTCGGCCTGCGCGTGCTGGGTGAATTCCCGTACCGCCTGCGTCATGCCAATGGCCGTGAGTTCTGGATCCATGATTTCGCGTTCATTGCCGCCGAAGGCGTGAACCTGGACATCCAGCAGCTCAACGACACCCTGCAGGACGCGTTCGTGCATATCGTGCATGGCGATGCCGAGAACGATGCGTTCAACCGCCTGGTACTCACTGCTGGCCTGCCGTGGCGCGACGTGGCGCTGCTGCGTGCCTACGCCCGCTACATGAAGCAGATCCGCCTGGGCTTCGACCTGGGTTACATCGCCAGCACCCTGAACAACCACACCGACATCGCCCGCGAGTTGACCCGGTTGTTCAAGACGCGCTTCTACCTGGCGCGCAAGCTCGCCGCCGACGACCTGGAAGACAAGCAGCAACGCCTGGAACAAGCGATTCTCAGCGCCCTGGACGAGGTTCAGGTGCTCAACGAAGACCGCATCCTGCGGCGCTACCTGGACCTGATCAAGGCCACCCTGCGCACCAACTTCTACCAGACCGACGCCAACGGCCAGAACAAGGCGTACTTCAGCTTCAAGTTCGACCCGCGGGCCATTCCCGAGCTGCCCAAGCCGGTGCCGAAGTTTGAAATCTTCGTCTATTCGCCACGCGTCGAAGGCGTGCACCTGCGCTTTGGCAACGTTGCGCGTGGCGGCCTGCGTTGGTCCGACCGTGAAGAAGACTACCGCACCGAAGTGCTCGGCCTGGTCAAAGCCCAGCAAGTGAAGAACTCGGTGATCGTGCCGGTGGGCGCCAAGGGCGGCTTCCTGCCGCGTCGCCTGCCATTGGGCGGCAGCCGCGACGAGATTGCGGCCGAGGGCATCGCCTGCTACCGCATCTTCATTTGCGGCCTGTTGGACATCACCGACAACCTCAAGGACGGCGCCCTGGTGCCGCCGGTCAACGTCGTGCGGCATGACGGCGATGACCCGTACCTGGTCGTCGCCGCCGACAAAGGCACCGCGACGTTCTCCGATATCGCCAACGGCATCGCCATCGACTACGGCTTCTGGCTGGGCGACGCGTTCGCTTCCGGTGGTTCGGCCGGTTACGACCACAAGAAAATGGGCATCACCGCCAAGGGCGCGTGGGTCGGTGTGCAGCGTCACTTCCGTGAGCGCGGCATCAACGTGCAGGAAGACAGCATCACGGTGGTTGGTGTCGGCGATATGGCCGGTGACGTGTTCGGTAACGGCCTGTTGATGTCCGACAAACTGCAACTGGTCGCGGCCTTCAACCACCTGCATATCTTCATCGACCCGAACCCGAACCCGGCGACCAGCTTCGTCGAGCGTCAGCGCATGTTCGAGCTGCCGCGTTCGGCGTGGACCGACTACGACACCAGCATCATGTCCGAAGGCGGCGGCATCTTCTCGCGCAGCGCGAAGAGCATTGCCATCTCGGCGCAGATGAAAGAACGCTTCGACATCAAGGCCGACAAGCTGACCCCGACCGAACTGCTGAACGCCTTGCTCAAGGCGCCGGTAGACCTGTTGTGGAACGGCGGGATCGGGACTTACGTCAAGGCCAGCACCGAAAGCCATGCCGATGTGGGCGACAAGGCCAACGACGCGCTGCGCGTCAACGGCAACGAGCTGCGCTGCAAGGTGGTGGGCGAGGGCGGTAACCTCGGCATGACCCAACTGGGGCGTGTGGAATTCGGCCTCAATGGCGGCGGTTCGAACACCGACTTCATCGACAACGCCGGTGGCGTGGACTGTTCCGACCACGAAGTGAACATCAAGATCCTGCTCAACGAAGTGGTGCAGGCCGGCGACATGACCGACAAGCAACGCAACCAGTTGCTGGCGAGCATGACCGACGAAGTCGGCAGCCTGGTGTTGGGCAACAACTACAAGCAAACCCAGGCCCTGTCCCTGGCCGCGCGCCGTGCCTACGAGCGTGCCGCCGAGTACAAGCGCCTGATGAGCGACCTGGAAAGCCGTGGCAAGCTGGACCGCGCCATCGAGTACCTGCCGACCGAGGAACAGCTCGTCGAGCGAGCCGGCACCGGCAAGGGGCTGACCCGTCCGGAGCTGTCGGTGTTGATCTCCTACAGCAAGATCGACCTCAAGGAAGCCCTGCTCAAGTCGCAGGTGCCGGATGACGAGTACCTGACCCGTGACATGGAGACCGCGTTCCCACCGAGCCTGGTCGCCAAGTTCGGCGAGGCGATGCGTCGCCACCGTCTGAAGCGTGAGATCGTCAGCACCCAGATCGCCAACGACCTGGTCAACCACATGGGCATCACCTTCGTTCAACGACTCAAAGAGTCGACCGGCATGAGCCCGGCCAACGTGGCGGGCGCCTATGTGATCGTGCGCGACATTTTCCATCTCCCGCACTGGTTCCGTCAGATCGAAGCCCTGGACCACCAGGTGTCTGCCGACGTGCAACTGGAGTTGATGGACGAGCTGATGCGCCTGGGCCGTCGTGCCACGCGCTGGTTCCTGCGCAGCCGTCGCAACGAGCAGGATGCCGGGCGTGACACCGCGCACTTCGGTCCGCACCTGGCTGCGTTGGGCCTCAAGCTCGACGAACTGCTGGAAGGCCCGACCCGTGAAGGCTGGCAGAACCGCTATCAGGCTTACACCGAAGCCGGCGTACCCGAGCTGTTGGCACGCATGGTTGCAGGCACTACCCACCTGTACACCTTGCTGCCGATCATCGAAGCCGCCGACGTGACCGGGCATGACGCCGCCGAAGTGGCCAAGGCCTACTTCGCCGTCGGCAGCGCCCTGGACTTGCCGTGGTACCTGCAGCAGATCAGCGATCTGCCGGTAGCCAACAACTGGCAGGCCCAGGCCCGCGAAGCCTTCCGCGACGACGTGGACTGGCAGCAACGGGCGATCACCATTTCCGTACTGCAAATGGCCGACGCGCCACAAGACATGGAAGCCCGCGTGGCCCTGTGGCTTGAGCAGCACCAGGACATGGCCGATCGCTGGCGCGCAATGATGGTGGAAATCCGTGCTGCGGTCGGCACGGACTACGCCATGTATGCGGTGGCCAACCGTGAGTTGCTCGACTTGGCGTTGAGTGGTCAGCCGGTGCTGCAATCGGCTTGATTCAGCGGTAAAAAAAGTGGGAGGGGGCAAGCCCCCTCCCACTTTTTGTTTGTGCGTTTACTGGAGATCAGTGGTGCTTGAGTAGTTTGCTTTCCAGCTGATCCAGGTGCTGGGTCATCAACGACACGGCTGCGCTGACATCCTGTTGCTCCACCGCCTCCACGATTGCCACATGCTCCTGCCACGCGCAGTACGTGCAGGCTTTCGCTTCAAACTGCGCAATGATCAACGACGTCAATGGCACCAGGCTATTGAGGAACTGTGCCAGCGGCCCATTGCCGGCAATGGCCGCCAATTGCAGGTGAAACTCCCCCGACAAACGAATCGCCGGCCCGCGCTGGTCGCCCTGGATGCACTCGCGTTCGCGGGCAATCAGCTCGCGCAGTTGGCATATCTGCGCGGGCGTTGCCTGGGCACAGGCCAGTTGCACCACCGTGATCTCCGTCATCCGCCGCGCTTCCAGAATCTGGCGTGTTTGCTGCGCATCTGGCGCAGCCACTTGGGCACGCTGGTTGGGGCGCAGGATGATCACTTGTTGCTGGGATAGCTTGGCCAGTACCCGGCGAATCACGCTGCGGCTCACGCCAAAGGTTTCGCCCAGGCCGTCTTCGGTAAAGCGGCTGGAGGGGCCGATGCGTTGTTCGAGGATAGCGTCGAACAGCCGGGGGTAGATGTCGTCCACGGCGGGCTTTTTACCTGCCACCAGGCGCAGGGCAGGGAGGATCGGGTCGCGTTGCAGGGCGTGGGCGGTCATGGCCGGTCTCCAGAAAGTCAGCTACCCAGATGGTCGTCCGGGATGTTCAAGCGAATGCCCATGCGCAGGCCTTCTTGGAGGATGTGTCGGCGCATCTCGGCACTGGCCAAGGCGCTGTTTTTGTTGCGGATGGCGCGCACCACGGCGTCGTTTTCCTGCAGGCGCTCCGCGAGGTGTTCGGGAGAATTGCGCAGCACCTGGGCGCTTTGCTTGAGGGCGTTGCTGGTTTGCTGCACCACGTTCTGGAAGATTGGGTTGGAGGTGAGGGCGAACAGTTCTTCGTGGAAACCGATGTAGGCGTTCATGCCGGCTTCGGCGTCGCCGGCGTCCAAGGCTTCGCGCATGTCCATCAACGTCAGGCGCAGTTGGCCGACTTCCTTGCTGCTGATGGATTGGGCCACCAGGCCGACAATGAACGGCTCCAGGGTGTAGCGCAGTTGCAGGATGTCTTCGAGGCTGGCGTCGGCCACGGCGTCGCTCGATTGCGGCTCGCTGATGCTGGTTTCCAACACCACTACGCCCTTGCCGGGCATGGCGCGCACCAGGCCGAGGGTTTCCAGCACGATCACGGCTTCACGCAGGCTTGGGCGGCTGATGCCCATTTGTTCGGCCAGTTCACGCTGGCCGGGCAGCATTTCGCCCCGGCGCCACTGGCCCCGCGCCAGGGCGGCGCGGAGTTTTTCTACGACTGAATTGACGACGGTTGAGGGGGTGATCACGTCGATGGCTCCTTGATGTTGCGAATACAATTGCCACAAAGGCGACGATTAAGTGTGGGAGCGGGCTTGCCCCAGATAGCAATGTATCAGTCACCTGCGATGAGGCTGATCCAGCGCAATCGGGGGCAAGCCCCCTCCCACAGGTGATCTGTGTCGCTCATGCCAATGGGTCAGAACTCCTGGTGCGCGGGCACTACCGGCTTTTTAGCCTGGAACGCATAACCCTGCTGGCCGGCGAGTACCTTGTTGGCGCGCTGGATGTCGATGTCTTTTTCCCAGCGCGCAATGGCGATGGTGGCGACGCAGTTGCCAATCAGGTTGGTCAATGCGCGACCGATGCCCATGAACCAGTCCACGGCCAGCACCAGCACCAGGCCGACCACCGGAATCGCCGGGATGGCCGTGAGTGTCGCCGCCAGAATCACCAGCGCCGAGCCCGGAATGCCATGGGCGCCCTTGGAGGTGATCAACGACACCAGCAGGATAGTCAGCAAGTCGGTCATCGACAGCGGTGTGCCGGTGGCGTTGGCGATAAACACGATGGCCAGGGTCAGATAGATCGAGAATCCGTCGAGGTTGAACGAATAGCCTGTCGGAATCACCAGGCCCACGGTGGAACTGCCGATGCCCAAGTGTTCCAGTTTACGCATGATCTGTGGCAGCACCGCGTCGGACGAGGCGGTGCCCATCACGATCAGCAGTTCTTCGCGCAGGTACTTGAGCAGCGGCAGCATGCGCAGGCCGGACAGGCGCATCACCAGGCCGAGGATCACCCCGACAAACATAAAGCAGGTCAGGTAGAACAGGCCTACCAGGCTGCCCAGGTGCTGCAGTGAGTCCAGGCCGTAGGTGCTGGTGGTAAAGGCGATTGCGCCGAACACGCCGATCGGCGCCAGGCGCACGATCATGCCCATGATGCGGAAGATCACGTGACTCAGCTCGTTGATCAGCCGCGAAATGCCCGACGCCGCTTCACCCACCAGGTTCAAGGCGCTGCCGAACAGCACCGAGAACAGCAGCACTTGCAGCACGTTGTTGTCGGCAAACGCACCGATCACCGAGTTGGGGATCAGGTCCATCAGGAACTGGCTGGTGCCCTTGATGTGTTGGCCCTTGTCGGCCAGTTCATGCAAGCCGGCGGAGGACAATTGCTCCAGGTGGATATTCGCGCCAGTACCGATACCGGTGCTGAAGGCCATGAGCAGGCCGATCACCAACGCGACGGTGGTCAGCACTTCAAAGTAAATCACTGACTTCAAGCCGATGCGCCCGACCTTTTTCAAGTCGCCGGCACCGGAGATACCGCTGACCACCACGCAGAACACGATCAGGCCAATCAACATCTTGATCAGTTTGATGAAACCGTCACCCAGGGGTTTGAGTTGCGAGGAGAATTCGGGAAAGGCCAAGCCGCAGAGGATGCCGAGCATCAGACCGATCAAGACTTGCAGGAAAATCGAACGCGAGCACCATCTGAGCATGGGAGGGATCTCTATTCGGTGCCCTGGTGGTTCCAGGGCTTAATTATTGTGGTCATACCGGTAAGTCCAGTGCGTGGCCAGTCTACGCTTGGGTTTTTCCCGATCACAAGTAAATATTCCGCGCTTGGCGGGTTCCGGTCTGACCAGTTGCTTTGCGAGGGCGGTGCTTGAGCGGTTGACGGGGCGCAAATTTTTTCGCTTATCATCCGCCGCTGAGTACGCGAGGTGACGGATGGACAAACCAGGACTGAGCACCAACGACGCGGGGCTGACCCATTGCAGTTGGCGTACCGCTGCGCCGGAATATCTGCATTACCACGACCACGAATGGGGCGTGCCGGTGGCGGACGACATTCAGTTGTACGAGAAGATCTGCCTGGAGGGTTTTCAGGCGGGGATGGCGTGGATCACCATCCTGCGCAAGCGCGAGCACTTTCGGCGGGCGTTCGACGGTTTTGATTTTCGCCGGGTGGCTCAGTACGGCGAAGAGGATATCGAGCGCCTGATGGTCGACCCTGGCATCGTGCGCAACCGCGCGAAGATCATCTCGACCCTCAACAATGCGCGCAGGGCATGCGAGTTGGTGGAAGAAAGCGGTTCGCTGGCGAAATGGCTCTGGTCATTCGAACCGGCGCCTGAAGAGCGCCCGGCGGTAGTGGACCTGGCTTACTGGAAGGCCAATCCGACGTCACCGGCTTCGGTGCGCTTGTCCAAGGCCTTGAAGAAACGCGGATGGACCTACGTGGGGCCGACCACGATGTATGCGTTGATGCAGGCGACGGGGATGGTCAATGATCACCTTGAAGGCTGCGTCTGTCGTGAGCGGGTCGAAGACCACCGCCGCCTGTTCAGGCGCCCCTGAATCGTGCGGGAAGGCCCGTTAGCCAATGTGCTGGAGAATGTCGCGCACCTTATCCAGCGCCGGGTCGATGTCCAGGGTTTCGATCGCGCCGAAGCCGATGATCAAACCCGGGCGTACCGGCGTGTCGTGAAAGAACACATCGAGCGGATACAGGCCCACTTCCATCTGGCGTGCCAGTTCCCGCAGCCGCGGGATGTCCACCGCCACCTTGCACAGCGCTGCCATATGAAAGCCGGCCACGGTGGGCACCGCGTCGAACCACGGCGACAGGTCGCCCGCCAGGCGTTGCAGAATGCGTTCGCGGCGCCCGGCATACACGCTGTGGCAGCGGCGAATATGCTTGAGCAGATAGCCTTCGCTGATGAACTTGGCCAGCGCCCATTGCGGCAGGGTGGAACTGTGTTGATCAGTCAATTGCTTGGCCTTGAGCACCGCGCCATAAATCGCCGGCGGCAGTACCGCATAGCCCAGGCGCAACTCCGGCAGCAGGGTTTTGGAGAAGGTGCCGACGTAAGTGACCACGCCACGGGTGTCCATGCTTTGCAGGGAGTCGGTGGGGCGGCCTTCGTAACGGAATTCGCTGTCGTAGTCGTCTTCGATAATGATCGCCCCCAGCTCGAACGCGCGGGCCAGCAGGGCTTCGCGGCGCGCCAGGCTCATGGGCATGCCGAGGGGAAACTGGTGGGACGGCGTCACATAGATCAGCCGCGCGCCGTCAGGGACCTGGTCGACCTGAATACCCTGATCGTCGATGGGCACCCCGATAACGTTTGCTCCCATCGCCATGAACAACTGGCGCGCCGGGCTGTAGCCGGGGTCTTCCATGGCGACGATGCTACCCGGCTCCAGCACCACGCGGGCGATCAGGTCGAGTGCCTGCTGCGCGCCGTTGGTGACCACAATGTCGTCGGCGCTGCATTTGACCCCACGGGAAAACGCAATGTGCCCGGCGATGGCGCTGCGCAACGCCGGCAGGCCTTCGGGCTGGCTGTAGAGACCACTGTTCTGGGCCATACAGCGCAGGGCGTCCTGGGTGCAGCGCCGCCATTCGTCCTGGGGGAATTGCTGGCGGCTGGTGGCGCCGCCGAGGAATTCGTAGCGCAGGGCGCTGTCGCGCGTGGGGTGATGCATGGGCGAGGGCAGCGCCTGCCACTTCGCCAGGTTGGCGGCGCAGGCCAGGTCGGTGGCGGTTTGTAGGCGTTCGGTCGGCGGAGTGCGGCCGTTGACGAACGTGCCTCGTCCGATCCTGCCCACCAGCAGGCCTTCGTAGGTCAGGGTGGCGTAGGTGTCGGACACGGTCTTGCGTGACACGCCCAGTTGCGCGGCCAACAGACGGCTGGGCGGCAGTTGCGCCCCGGCGGCCAGGCGTCCGGAGTCGATGGCTTCGCGCAGTTGCTGGTAGAGCTGTTCGGCCAGGTCCTTGCGGCCGTTGATGATCACGTGCAGTTCCATGTTTGTCCTGAGGGGCTGAATCGCTCCAAGACTACTCGCAGGTGACGCTTGCTCCAAAGGGGCGGTAGGACAACGCGATAAAAAAAGTGGGAGCGGGCCAGCTCCCACCTGGGGATTGTGCTGCTTAGGTGGTTAGGACAGGAAGCCACCGTCCACGTTCAGCGACACACCGGTGGTGTAGCTCGATGCATCGCTGGCCAGGTACAGCACCGCGCCGGCCATCTCGCTTGGGTCCGCCACGCGCTTGAGCGGGATCTGCGCCAGGGCCATTTTCAGGATCGCGTCGTTCTTCACCAGCGCCGAGGCGAACTTGGTGTCGGTCAGGCCCGGCAGCAAGGCGTTGCAGCGGATGCCGAATTCGGCGCATTCCTTGGCGAACACCTTGGTCATGTTGATCACGGCGGCCTTGGTTATCGAATAAATGCCTTGGAACACGCCCGGTGAGATGCCGTTGATCGAGGCCACGTTGATGATGCTGCCGCCACCGTTTTCGCGCATCAGCTTGCCGGCTTCCACCGACATGAAGAAGTAGCCGCGAATATTCACATCCACGGTTTTCTGGAAGGCGCCCAGGTCGGTGTCCAGCACGTTGCAGAATTGTGGGTTGGTCGCGGCATTGTTGACCAGGATGTCCAGGCGCCCAAACTGTTCGCGGATGCCGGCGAAGACCTGGGTGATCTGCTCCATTTCACCGATATGGCAGGCAACCGCAGTGGCCTTGCCGCCGTCGGCGATGATCGCATCCGCCACGTGCTGGCAGCCTTCCAGCTTGCGGCTGGAGACGATCACATGGGCGCCTTGCTGGGCCAGCAACTTGGCGATGGCCTCACCGATGCCACGGCTGGCGCCGGAGACAAAAGCGATCTTGCCGTCGAGGTCGAACAGGTTGGTCTTGGACATGGGGGTTCCTTGTGGGTCTTGGCTCGGTCGATCAGAGGGCGGATTTTCCGATGACATTCAGGCTCATCTGCTCCAGCAGCTTGTTCATCTGAATGAACTGCGCAAAGCGTTTGTCCTGGGTCTGGCCATGGAAAAAACGGTAGTAGATCTGCTGCACGATGCCGGCCAGGCGGAACAGGCCGTAGGTGTAGTAGAAGTCGAAATTGTCGATCTCAAGGCCGGCGCGCTCGGCGTAATAGTCGACGAACTGGCGGCGCGTGAGCATGCCGGGCGCGTTGCTCGGCTGGCGGCGCATCAGTTGCACGGGCGCCGGGTCGGCGGCTTCGATCCAGTAGGCGAGGGTGTTGCCCAGGTCCATCAGCGGGTCGCCGAGGGTGGTCAGTTCCCAATCCAGCACGCCGATGATCTGCATCGGGTTGTGCGGGTCGAGGATCACGTTGTCGAAGCGGTAGTCGTTATGCACGATGCTCGAGGTGGGATGGTCGGCCGGCATCTTGTCGTTGAGCCAGGCGCGCACGGCCTCCCAGCGCGGCGCGTCGGGGGTCAGGGCTTTTTCGTAGCGGTCACTCCAGCCGCGGATCTGGCGCGCCACGTAACCTTCGGGCTTGCCCAGGTCGGCCAGGCCGCAGGCGCTGTAGTCCACTTGGTGCAGTTCGACGAACTTGTCGATAAAGCTTTTGCACAGCGCTTCGGTCTTGCTCGCGTTCAGGCCCAGTTCGGCCGGCAGATCGGAGCGCAGGATGATGCCGTTGACGCGCTCCATCACATAGAACTCGGCGCCGATCACCGATTCATCGGTGCAATGCACGTAGGCCTTGGGGCAGTAGGGAAAGCCGTCTTTAAGTTGATTGAGAATGCGGAATTCGCGGCCCATGTCGTGGGCGGACTTGGCCTTGTGCCCGAACGGCGGGCGGCGCAGCACGAACTCCTGGCCCGGGTATTCCAGCAGGTAGGTCAGGTTGGACGCGCCGCCGGGGAACTGGCTGATCTTGACCGTGCCGCTCAGGCCCGGAATATGGGCCTTGAGGTAGGGATCGATCAGGCTGGCATCAAGTTCTTCGCCTGGGCGGATCTGGGTCGATTGGTCGTTCAGCGCCATGCTTATCCCTTCTGCTTATTCTAAAGGCCTCGGACTATTGGCTAATCTAATGCGCCCAGCCGCCCGGCCACAAGGTCGGGGCGGCTTAATAGGTTCGCGTGTTGGATGATGATCAGCGTGCCTGATCGGTCATTTTTCGGGCGGCGGCAAGGCGACCGGCGTCAGCACCGGACGACCGGCGAAGTACTCCAGCAGGTTGTCGGCCACCCGTTGCACCGTATCGTGGGCGGCTTCCGGCGACAGCCCGGCCACATGGGAGGTCAGCACGGTATTGCTCAGGCGCTTGAGGGCGTCGGGCACCTTGGGCTCGTCGTCGAACACATCCAGCGCCGCGCCGCCGATACGGCGCTGCTCCAGGGCGGCGATCAGGTCGGCGGTCACCACCACGCTGCCACGGCCGATATTCACCAGGTAGCCGTTCGGCCCCAACGCATCCAGGGCATGCCGATCGATCAAGTGGCGCGTGCTGGGGCCGCCGGGCGTGGCCAGGATCAGGAAGTCCGAGGTGCGCGCCAGCTCCACGGCGGTCGAGCAATAGGTGTAGTCCACGTCATCGCGCGGCTGGCGGTTGTGGTAGCTCACCTGCATGCCGAACCCGAGGGCGGCGCGCTTGGCGATCTCCAGTCCCACCGCGCCGAGCCCGAGAATCCCCAGTTGCTTGCCGCCCAGGGACGGGCGCATCACCTTGGGCCACTCGCCGTGGCGCACCGCCGCGTCTGTTTGTGGAATGCCGCGTACCAATGACAGCAACAAGGCCATGGCGTGGTCCGCCACCGACGGCGCGTTCACGCCGGCACCGTTGGTCACCACGATCCCGCGATTGCTCGCTGCCTGCAGGTCGACATGCTCATAGCCGGCACCGATCACGCAGATGATCTCCAGCAGCGGCAGCGCGGCGATTTCTTCGGCATACAGACCCAGTGGGCCACGCGTCAGTACGGCTTTGATCTGCCCACCATGGGCCTTGATGGCCTGTGCGCGTTCGGCGGGCGTTGGCGCCAGGATCACATGAAAGTCATTGCTTTCGATGATGGGCAGGTATTCGTTGATGGTTTCGACCAGAACCAGAACAGTGGCGGGCATGGGGCAGCTCTTGCTGTGGAGAGTGATGCCTGGATTATGCGGTTTTTTTGTAGTCCGAAATGCCTGGGGGTGAAAGATATTTCCCCGGCTGAAGGGGATCAAGGACGACCTTGGCTGAGGATGCACCAGGCATTTCGGCGAGACATGCAAGTGTCTACTTAGGTTGAAGACGCTGTGCATGCCCTCGGGTGTTACTGGGGTTGCCTCACCTTGTTGATTTCTGCCTGTGCGATTTCCCTGAAATCATAGGTCGGGAAAAACTCTGTTTTGTAGGAGCCCCACGCGCTGTTTTCCAATGCGAGGTTTACCGCCGACAGGCGTGAGGCGGGTAAGCGTAGGACGACCACCTGCCCGATACCCATGGTGATGTTCCAACTGACAACTTCTACCCCCTCCGGTGGAAAAACTTTATAAAACTCTTGTGTGGCGAGTTGGGCCCTCAGTTCGCTGAGTGGGCGTGATTGATCATGTTTGAGAAACACCGTCAGCATGATCGCATTGTCCGGCGTGGCGACAGGCGCTTTTGCGATAGGAGGGACTTTAGATTGCGCATTAACGCCGGCCGATATAAAGGTGGACAGCAATACGGTGGATATCAGTAATGACTTGAGTTGTGTTTTCATAAGTGGACATTTCTTTGTTGGTTTTGTTGTCGGGGTTATTCAGGGAATGGTTCAAGTGCCTGGCGGCATCGAGCTGATATTTGGATAACTCAGTGAGAGGTCACGGTTTTTATAGCGCCTTTGTAAGGTGCATGAACGACATAGATACGGACAGTCTCGTTGGTCTCGATCATGTCTAGGGGCACTTCCCGCGAATAGGTGAACTCCGCGTTATTCAGTGTCTCCAGCCGCCGCACGACGGTCCTGATCGGGCCTTTGTCAGGCACCAGGATATGGTTTTTTTGATCGCCCGTGACAAGGAAGTAACCGCCGCCGCCATGGTCATACTTTGATTGCCCGGTGTCGGCGTAGAAAAACTCATAGCGATTGCGCATGGGGTCCCACATGGATATACCCACCACGCCTGGATACTTGTCTTTGACGTCAACTTCCGGGTGGCCTTCTATATAAACTTTAGTGGTCAGCCATTGGGGGGATGAGGCCAACGCCTGGACATCGGCTTTGGTATTCATTGACTGCCCATGACTGGCCAGGGGCGAGAGAAACCCAATCAAAAAAAAGCCTGTAAGGATCATTTTGTATTTATGCATGAAATAATTCCTGGTCCAGGGTGTGTGAGGTGTTTTTATCGTTATTATTTATAGATTGTAATGTTTGGTGCGGCGGTGGATAAAATATAGGCGTGATGAGGCGGTGTTTCAATGCGGTGGAAAATGTTGTAACAAATTCGCTGTTGATTGCGTTAAGGGCTTTTCAAATATTTTGAATTAATAAAATAAAGGTGGGTTGGTTGCGATTGCACGGTCTATAAAAACCGTCGGGCAATTTTAAGGTTATGTTTAATGTTACAGGCGTGTGAAGTGGGACGAGCAAGCTCGGTCCCACAGTATTTACTGTTGTCAGAAACTGACCTCGGCCGCTCTCACACGTTGCGCAAACGCTCCGGCCAATGTGGCATTGTGATGTTCGATGATCGCCGCCGCCGACAGCGTTGCGGTGTCCATGCAGGTATGACCATCTTCGGGCAGGATCACCGAGAACCCCAGTTCTACTGCTACGCGGCAAGTGGTATCGATACAGAACTGGGTTTTCATCCCGACAATCACCAGTTCATTGACCTGTGTCGCGCGCAGTCGCTGCGCCAGATCGGTACCGAGGAAACAACTGGGGCGGGTTTTATTGAAGAACTGGTCACGAGCCTCATCGACATCCAGTGCGTGCCACACCTGCCAATACGGGCTGCCCGCTGCAATCGGTGAGCCCGCCGGGCCAGTGTGACGGGCGACGAAGATCGGTGCGCCGGCTGTGCGGGCGCGACGGATCAGTTGGTTAATGGTCTCCAGCACGCGCTCGCGTTCGAAGGGTTGGTCCGGGCCATCGTACAAACCGGTTTGCATATCGATGATCAACAGGGCGTCAGCCATGGTGTTGCTCCTTGCGTGTGCCAGATGGAGGCGCAATAAAAAGGCCCCGTCCATTGCTGGCGGGGCCTTGGGTTGAATCTGTGAGGTGTCTAGTTCAAGCCCCCACGGCAACCGCACGACCCGCCGGAAGCGGTCGTTGTGGTGGTGCGGGTGAGGCGTAGCTGAAATAGGTTCATAGGCCGATCATGCTGGGCATGCGTTTGACAGTCAACAGTCGCAGGTATTCTCTTACAAGGCATAACGATGTTTCGGTCACTCATGACGGATTCATCTGATACGCCACTGCCCCTGATGCGCTCCACGCTGAGCGCGCCAAAAATAGCCGAAAACCTCGCTCTTGAGCCTCTGCACCGCTTAACCGTTCCTCAGCTAAGCCTTTGCTTATTCAAAAGAATCCCGGACAATCGCGCCCCTGTTATGGTTGGGGCGCTGCCTGTCAGGTTTTTCTGACTCGTCCCTGCTGTGGAAATGCGGAGATCCGATCGGATGAATGATCAGGCCAATAGCGTCGACGAACGCTATGTCACGACACCTGTAATCCTTACAAGCTGGAGCCGTCAGGACACCACCTGGATGCTTGGGCTATTCGGCACGGCGATTGGTGCTGGCACTTTGTTTCTACCTATCAACGCCGGCCTTGGCGGCTTCTGGCCGTTGGTGATCCTGGCGCTGCTGGCCTTCCCGATGACGTTTTTTGCCCACCGTGGCTTGACGCGTTTTGTGCTGTCCGGTCGTGAAGGTTCCGACATCACCGACGTGGTCGAAGAGCACTTCGGCGTCAAGGCCGGTGCGCTGATCACCTTGCTGTACTTCTTTGCGATCTTCCCGATCCTGCTGATCTACAGCGTGGCGCTGACCAACACCGTCGGCAGCTTCATGGAGCACCAGTTGCACATCATGCCGCCGCCACGGGCGATCCTGGCATTTGTGCTGATCCTCGGCCTGCTGGCCGTGGTGCGTTGCGGTGAGCAGGCGATCGTCAAGGCGATGAGCTTGATGGTGTATCCGTTCATCGTCGCCTTGCTGTTTCTGGCGGTGTACCTGATCCCCCACTGGAATGGTGGCATCCTCAGCACCGCCAGCGTGGTCCCGGCGCCTTCGGCGTTGCTCAGCACCTTGTGGCTGGCGATTCCGGTGATGGTGTTCTCGTTCAACCATTCGCCGATTATCTCGGCCTTTGCCGTGGACCAGAAGCGTCAGTACGGCGCGAACGCCGATGAGCGCAGCTCGCAGATCCTGTCGCGCGCGCATCTGTTGATGGTGGTGATGGTGCTGTTCTTCGTGTTCAGTTGCGTGCTGACCCTGTCGCCAGCGCAATTGGCCGAAGCGAAAGCACAGAACCTGTCGATCCTGTCGTACCTGGCCAACCACTTCGACAACCCGACCATCGCCTTCGCCGCGCCGTTGATTGCATTCGTGGCAATTGCGAAGTCGTTCCTGGGCCACTACATCGGCGCCAGCGAAGGCCTCAAGGGCCTGGTCGCGAAAACCGGCCGCCGCCCGACACCGAAGAGCCTGGACCGCATGACCGCCGCCTTCATGCTGCTGGTGTGCTGGATTGTCGCTACGCTTAACCCGAGCATCCTTGGCATGATCGAGACGTTGGGCGGGCCGATCATTGCATCGATCCTGTTCCTGATGCCGATGTACGCGATCCGCAAGGTGCCGGCGATGGCCAAGTACCGTGGGCAGGCGTCCAATGTGTTTGTCACGGCGGTCGGCCTGGTGGCGATTACCGCGTTGATTTACTCGCTGATGTCCTGACAGCGCGCTGCACCAACCAGGGCTGATTCGCAGACATGGCGGATCAGCCCTTTTTTACGCTCGTAAAACCTGACGCGGCGCAACCGCCGCACGGCAATGGGCGCTAAGCTGGAGCACTTTTTTAGCCAGGATGGGTGGGGCCGATTGAACACTGAAACCGATGCGCCCGTTGTCGCTGCGTCGAAGCGTACCCAGGACATACTCGCCGGCTTATCGATTGCCGGTTTACTGCTGCCGGAGGCAGTGGCCTATTCCAGCATTGCCGCGCTGCCGCCCCAGGCCGGTGTGATTGCCTTGTTTGCCGGGCTGGTGTGCTACGGCCTGTTCGGCACCAGCCGCTTCGCGATTGTCTCGGCTACCTCGTCGTCGGCGGCGGTGTTGGCGGCGGCAACGGCCAGCCTGGCGGGTGATGATCCGGCGCTGAGGCTGTCCCTGGCTTTCGGGCTGGTGTTGATCATTGGCGTGTTTTTTCTCTTGGCCGGGTTGTTCAAGCTCGGTGGTGTCACCTCTTTTATCGCCAAGCCGGTGTTGCGCGGGTTTGCCTTCGGCCTGGCGCTGACCATCATCCTCAAGCAACTGGCCGGTGTGGTGGGTGTTCACCTGACCGATAACAACCTGATCCGCTTCCTGCCGCAGTTGCTGGAGCAACTGCCGCACTGGAACTGGCCCGCCGCCATGGTGGCCGCGATGGCATTGCTGGTGTTGTGGCTATGCGACCGCGTTCCGCGCCTGCCCGGCGGGTTGGTGGTGATAGTGCTGGGCATTGTTGCCGGCCAGAGCCTGAACCTACAGGCCCAGGGCGTGGCGCTGATCGGCCTGATTGACCTGCGCCTGGAGCTGGGGCATTTGCCGGTGCTGCCGTTTGCCGATTGGCTGCGCCTGGGCGAGTTGGCGTTTGCGCTGGTCATGATTTTGTATGCAGAGTCCTACGGCTCGATCAGTTCGTTCGCCCTTAAACATGGCGACCGGGTGTCGTCCAACCGCGATTTGCTGGCGCTGGGGGCGGCTAACCTGGTGTCCGGTTTGTTCCACGGCATGCCGACGGGCGCCGGGTATTCGGCGACCTCGGCGAACGAGGCGGCTGGCGCCTATTCGCGTTGGGCGGGGATTGTCGCGGCGCTGGTGATCCTGGCGATTGTGTTGACGGTGCTGCCGTATGTTGCGCTCACGCCGGAGCCGGTGTTGGCGGCGGTGGTGATTTATGCCCTGGGCCGCGGTTTGAGCTTGCAGCCCCTGGGGCGTTACTTCCTGTGGCGGCGCGACCGTTTGCTGGCGGTGTGCGCGGTGGCGGCCGTGCTGGTGCTCGGTGTGCTGGATGGCTTGTTATTGTCGGTCGCGATCAGCGTGGTGTTGATGTTGCGCCAGATGTCGGCAGCCGATATCCAGGTGCTTGGGCGGCTGGGCGACACTCATGACTTCGTGGACCGCCTACACCATGCCGATGCGCTGACCATCCCCGGCGTATTGATCATACGGCCGAGCGAAGCGCTGTTTTTCGCGAATGCCGAGCGCATCCTCGGCGCTGCCCTGCGCTTGATACGCCAGTCATCCGCGCAGATGGTGGTGTTGAGCCTGGAAGAGTCCCACGACCTCGACGGCACCAGCGTCGAAGCGCTGGCCGCGTTTTTTGCCCAGGTACGCGCACAGGGCAAGCAACTGGTGCTGGCACGGGTGCGACATGATGCCCATGAAGTATTGCAGATGCTGCCCGAGGCGCAGGCGCCAGAGGTTTTGCTCAGCGGCTTGAGCGTTGATGGGGCGGTGCAACTGGCGCTGCGGGCCCATCCACAGGCATAAAAAAACGCCGCGTATCTTGCGATACGCGGCGTCCTTTACATCAACACACCCTTAGGCTTGCAGCACCGGGATGTTGGCGTTTGCAGCGCTTTCACGGAACTCGGCGATCTGATCGAAACTCAGGTAGCGATACACATCGCTGGCCATGGTGTTGATCTTCGCGGCGTATTCCATGTACTCCTCGACGGTCGGCAGGCGACCCAGGATCGAAGCCACCGACGCCAGCTCGGCCGAAGCCAGGTAGACGTTGGCGCCATCGCCCAGACGGTTCGGGAAGTTACGGGTCGAAGTCGACACAACGGTCGAATTCGGCTCTACACGTGCCTGGTTACCCATGCATAGCGAGCAGCCCGGCATTTCCATGCGCGCGCCAGCCTTGCCGTAGATGCCGTAGTAGCCTTCTTCGGTCAGTTGGTGAGCGTCCATCTTGGTCGGCGGCGACAGCCACAGACGGGTTGGTAGCTGACCCTTGACCTGATCCAGCAGTTTACCGGCAGCGCGGAAGTGACCGATGTTGGTCATGCACGAACCGATGAACACTTCGTCGATCTTCTCGCCAGCAACGCTGGACAGCAGACGGGCGTCGTCCGGATCGTTTGGCGCGCAGAGCACAGGCTCCTTGATGTCGGCCAGGTCGATCTCGATGATTTCGGCGTATTCCGCGTCGGCATCGGCCACCATCAGCTCCGGGTTGGCAACCCAGGCTTCCATCGCTTGGGCGCGACGTTCCAGGGTGCGTGCATCGCCGTAGCCTTCGCCGATCATCCAGCGCAGCAGGGTGATGTTGGAGTTCAGGTACTCGGTGATCGACTCTTTCGACAGCTTGATGGTGCAACCGGCAGCCGAACGTTCAGCCGAGGCGTCGGACAGCTCGAAGGCTTGTTCGATGCTCAGGTTGTCCAGGCCTTCGATTTCCAGGATGCGGCCGGAGAAGGCGTTCTTCTTGCCTTTCTTCTCTACGGTCAGCAGGCCAGCCTGGATCGCGTAGTAAGGAATGGCATGAACCAGGTCACGCAGGGTGATGCCAGGTTGCATTTTGCCTTTGAAGCGCACCAGGATCGATTCCGGCATGTCCAGTGGCATTACGCCAGTGGCTGCGGCGAACGCTACCAGGCCGGAACCGGCCGGGAACGAGATGCCCATCGGGAAACGGGTGTGGGAGTCACCACCGGTGCCGACGGTGTCCGGCAGCAGCATGCGGTTCAGCCAGCTGTGGATGATGCCGTCGCCTGGGCGCAGCGACACGCCGCCACGGGTCATGATGAAGTCAGGCAGGGTGTGGTGGGTGGTCACGTCGATCGGCTTAGGGTAAGCCGCGGTGTGGCAGAACGACTGCATCACCAGATCGGTCGAGAAGCCCAGGCACGCCAGGTCTTTCAGTTCGTCACGGGTCATAGGACCGGTGGTGTCCTGGGAACCCACGGTGGTCATCTTAGGCTCGCAGTAGGTGCCTGGACGAACGCCAGCCACGCCGCATGCCTTGCCGACCATCTTCTGCGCCAGGGTGAAACCCTTGGTGCTTTCGGCCGGAGCTTCCGGCTTCTTGAACAGGTCGGACGGTGGCAGGCCGAGTTCGGCACGCGCCTTCTCGGTCAGGCCACGGCCGATGATCAGCGGGATACGGCCGCCGGCGCGGACTTCGTCCAACAGCACCGGAGTCTTCATTTCGAAGGTGGTCAGGACTTCATCGGTACCGTGCTTGCAGACTTTGCCAGCATGCGGGTACAGGTCGATCACGTCGCCCATGTTCATGTTGGTGACGTCGAACTCGATCGGCAGTGCGCCAGCATCTTCCATGGTGTTGTAGAAGATCGGAGCGATCTTGCTGCCGAAGCAGAAACCACCGGCGCGCTTGTTCGGCACGTAAGGAACGTCGTCGCCGAAGAACCACAGTACGGAGTTGGTTGCCGATTTACGCGACGAGCCGGTACCGACCACGTCACCGACGTAGGCGATCGGGAAGCCTTGGCCGCGCATTTCTTCGATCTGCTTCATCGGGCCGGTTTTGCCTTGCTCGTCCGGCACGATACCGTCGCGAGCCATTTTCAGCATGGCCAGGGCGTGCAGCGGGATGTCAGGGCGGGACCAGGCGTCCGGCGCAGGCGACAAGTCGTCGGTGTTGGTTTCGCCAGAGACCTTGAACACGCGCAGGCTGATCTTGTCGGCCAGGGTCGGACGGTTCTTGAACCACTCGCCGTCGGCCCAGGACTGGATCACGCCTTTGGCGTGTGCGTTGCCGGCCTTGGCTTTTTCAGCCACGTCGTGGAACGCATCGAACATCAGCAGGGTGTGCTTGAGTTGAGCGGCGGCGACAGGTGCCAGTTCGGCGTTGTCGAGCAGCTCGACCAGGGTCACGATGTTGTAGCCGCCTTGCATGGTGCCAAGCAGTTCAACGGCGCGTTTCTTGTCGATCAGGGGAGAAGTGGCTTCGCCCTTGGCCAGGGCAGACAGGAAACCGGCTTTGACGTAGGCTGCTTCGTCAACACCTGGTGGAATGCGGTTGGTGATCAGGTCAACGAGGAATTCTTCTTCGCCAGCCGGAGGATTTTTCAGCAGCTCAACCAGGCCTGCGGTTTGTTCGGCATTAAGCGGCTGGGGAACAATACCCAGGGCTGCACGCTCTTCGATATGTTTGCGATACGCTTCAAGCACAGTTATTACCCTCATCAGTGGTCCCACGGGACGCTCATCCAGAAATGAACGGCACGCACGCGCTCGGGGGCCTTTTGGGCCGCAAAGCCTGCGCTGCCGACATTCCTCACAGAAGCTGCTTTCAAAGTTTTACGCCTGCAGAACGGAGCTGATGAGGGTTGGCGCTGGCTTGACCTGCGGGGTCATTGACCATCGCCAATACCGTTCTGAAGGATCGACTGTGCTCGTGACGCTTTGAAAACAGCTTCCAGCGGATTATTGGCGCCTTATAAGGCCGGTTGATTCTACGGCAAATAATTTCTAAAGGTAAGTTGCCAAGCCAAGTTTGCGGGGTGATGAACCTTAGACAAAGGGCTAACATGGTGCACTGTTTCGCTGATTTGCGTGTTGCCACCCATGTCCAACCACACCATCAAGACCCCCTGCGTAGGCCTGTGCTCCACGGTTTACGGTGACCTCGTGTGTCGCGGATGCAAGCGCTTCCACCACGAAGTGATCCAGTGGAATGGCTATAACGAAGAGGAAAAACGCGCGGTCTGGCTACGGCTCGAGCAACTGCTGGTGCAGGTCATGGCCGGCAAGCTGGAGGTTTTCGACCCCAAGACCCTGCGCGGCCAACTGGAACAACGCAAGATTCGCTTTGTACCGCACCAGTCAGAGTACTGCTGGGCGTACCAGTTGATCGCTCGCGGGGCGCGGGTGATTTCCAACCTGGAGGCCTATGGCATGGTGCTGCTGCCGGAGTTTCGCGAGTGGAGCCTGCCGGAGCTGCGCGATGCCATCGACCGTGAGTTTTTTATCCTGTCCGAGGCGCATTACCAGCGCTATATCGCGCCGGGGTTTCTCAAGGATGTGTTGGGGGCCTGACGATCAGGCCTGGTTGGCCAGCTTTTCCAGCTGATCCGTCAGTGTCTGCGGCTTGAGCACCAGCACATCGCTTTCCAGTGCATCCAGCACCACTTCCGCCGTATTGCCGATCAGCGCCCCGGTCAGCCCGGTGCGCGCCACGGTGCCGATGATCGTCACTGCCGCTTTCAATGTGTAGGCGGTATGGGGAATCAGCACATCCGCCGGGCCTTCTTCGATATGCAGGTGGGCGTCGTCTATATCAAATTCGGTCTGGAATGCCGTGCACTGCTTGCGATAGCGCGCCTCGATGGTTTCCTTGAGCTGAAACACCGGGTCGCCGGCCGAGAGCATCGGCGATGGATGGGCACTGATTACATGCAGTGAGGCCTTAGACAGGCTGGCGATGTCGAAGCCGTAGTCGACGATCATGTGGTGCAGCGCGCGGTGTTCGGCGTCGGTATTGCCCACATCGATGGCTGCAAGAATGACGCCGCCGCTCCATGGGGTTGCCGTCTTGACCAGCAGGACCGGCGCAGGGCAGTAGCGCAACAGCTTCCAGTCCGCCGGGGTCAGCAGCGCCTTTTTCAGTGGGCTGTCGGCGTAGTGCTGCTTGATCACCAGGCCACAGCCTTCGGCCTGCTGCACGTCGATGATGGTTTCATGCAGGCTGTTACTCCACGCCTGTTCGGTCGTGACGTTGTAGCCGTCTTCCGTCAGGCCGGACTTGAGCAGACTCAACAGCGCTGAATGCTCACGCTTTTTGTCGCACACCAGTAGGTGCAGATGCGCGCCGGTGGCCCCGGCGATCAGTTTGGCGCGCTTGAGGGCCAGGCTTTCCGAATGCTCGGGCTCAAGGACCACCAGGATGCTGCGGATGGCTTGCATGGTCGGGACTCTCCAGAAAGGGGGCGTTGAGCAACTATAGTTGCTGCCCGCCAGACGTCATGTTGATACACATCAAGGCCAGTGGCTGGTGGTCTGCGGCGCGGTCGGTATAATCGGCGGCCTATTGTGATCCTTTGCCCGTGAGCCCGATGAACCTGCCCGAAATCCACGAATTCCTCGGCTGCCCCACCCCTGGCGCCTGGGTCCAGGCCGCACTGGCCGATCAGGAAACCCTGTTGATCGACCATAAAAACTGTGAATTCAAGGCCGCCAGCACCGCCTTGAGCCTGATCGCTAAGTATCACAGCCATGTTGACTTGATCAATATGATGTCGCGCCTGGCACGCGAAGAACTGGTCCACCACGAACAGGTCATGCGCCTGATGAAGAAGCGCAAGGTCGAGCTGCGCCAGTTGCACGCCGGGCGTTATGCCTCGGGGTTGCGCAAGGTGGTGCGCACCCATGAACCGGTCAAACTGGTTGACACCCTGGTGGTTGGCGCCTTTATCGAGGCGCGCAGTTGCGAGCGTTTCGAGGCCCTGGTGCCGCATTTGGACGAAGAACTCGGCAAGTTCTACTTCGGCCTGCTGAAAAGCGAGGCGCGGCACTACCAGGGTTACTTGAAGCTGGCGTACCAGTACGGCGAGGCCAAGGACGTTGCCCTGGTGATCGAGCGGGTGAGGGCGGCCGAGCAGGCGCTGATCGAGTCGCCGGACGTCGAGTTCCGCTTTCACAGTGGCGTACCGGCCTGAGGCGACGGCGACGCCAGGTCATCCTTGCGCATAGTGCTGCCTGTAATGGCGTTAAAAATTGCAGGCTATTTGTTAAAAACTCTTAAAAGCATGAAGTTTCATCGCGCGTGGCCGACCAAGCGCTGCTGCCGGACAGCTTGCCTTCTATACTGCGCGCACTTCAATCTGCGTCGCACACTGAGAGCTTATGGAAAACCTGGGTCTGGGCAAGGTCCTGCTCGTTGAGGATGATGAGAAGCTGGCAGGGCTGGTCGCGCACTTTCTGGCACAGCACGGTTTTGAAGTGCGGGTGGTGCATCGCGGCGATGCAGCCTTGGCGGCCTTCCTCGATTTCAAGCCAAAGATTGTCGTGCTCGACCTGATGCTGCCCGGCCAGAGTGGCCTGCATGTGTGTCGCGAGATTCGCACGGTGTCCGACACGCCGATCGTGATCCTCACCGCCAAGGAAGACGACCTGGACCACATTCTCGGCCTGGAGTCCGGCGCCGATGACTACGTGATCAAACCGATCAAACCGCCGGTGTTGCTGGCCCGCCTGCGTGCGTTGCAACGTCGCCAGGCGCCGGAGCCGACGGTACGCGGGGCCATCGAGTTCGGGCGGCTGGCGATTGACCGCAGTTGCCGGGTGGTCAGCCTGGGCGGCGAGAAGATCGACCTCACCACCATGGAATTCGAGCTGCTGTGGTTGCTTGCCAGCAGCGCCGGCAAGATCCTCTCCCGCGATGACATCCTCAACCGTATGCGCGGCATCGCCTTTGACGGCCTGAACCGCAGCGTCGACGTGTACATCAGCAAACTGCGCGGCAAGCTCAACGACAACCCCCGTGAACCGGTGTGCATCAAGACCATCTGGGGCAAGGGCTATCTGTTCAATCCGTTTGCGTGGGAGGTCTAGATGCTGCGCCTGTTTCTACGCCTGTATGTGATTCTGGCCCTGGGCCTGGCGGGCGCGATCTGGCTGGTCAACTACACGTTCGACGAGTTGCTGCCCGAAGCCAACGAAACCTATAACCGCGAAGCCCTGCGTGGCCCGGCCTACGGCCTGGTCGAGCAATTGCGGCCGCTGCTCGGCGAAGCGCGGCAAGCTCGGCTGGCCGAGTTGCAACCCCACTATGGGTTGCCTTTGAAACTGGTGGAAAAGGACGCCCTGGCACTGACCGAGCGCGAACAAAAACTCCTGGGCGACGGCTTGCTGGTGGTGCGCGGGGACTTCAAGGAGTTCCTCGCCCGTATCGACGCGGGCCCGCAGTTGCTGGAAATAAAACTGCCTGAGGAACCCAAGTGGCTGTACCTGTGGGCCTACGGTTTTCTCGGGTTGTGCCTGGCTCTTGTGCTGTACTTTTGGGTACGCCCGCACTGGCGCGACCTTGAACACATCCGCCTGGCCGCCCAACGCTTCGGCGACAACGACCTCTGCTCGCGCATCCTGTTGCCACGTCGCTCCACCGTGCGCGAACTGGCCGGGCATTTCAACCAGATGGCCGAACGCATCGAAAGCCTGATTGCCAACCAGCGTGAGTTGACCAACGCGGTCTCACATGAACTGCGCACGCCTATCGCGCGCTTGTCGTTCGAGCTCGACCAGCTCAAACAACAGGCCGATCCCCGGCAGAGCCGTGCACTGATCGCCGACATGTACGCCGACCTTTGCGAGTTGGAGGAAATGGTCTCTGAACTGTTGACCTACGCCAGCCTGGAGCGCGGCGCCACCCAGGTCACGCGGGAGGCTATCGAGGCTCACAGTTGGCTCGACAGCGTGATCGGCAGCGTCGCCCTGGAGGCTGAGGCGGAAGGCGTGCAGTTGTCCTTGCGCAGGTGTGAGGTCGACGTTATCCAGATCGAACCGCGCTTCATGGCGCGCGCGGTGATCAACCTGCTGCGTAACGCCATTCGTTACGCCGACCGCCGGGTAGAAGTGTCGCTGGTCAAGTTCGGCAGCGGTTATGAGGTGCGGGTCTGCGACGACGGCCCGGGCATACCCGAGGAGGGCCGGGCGAAGATCTTCCAGCCGTTCATACGCCTCGACGCCAGCCGTGACCGCCGCACCGGCGGCTTCGGCCTGGGCCTGGCGCTGGTGCAGCGGGTCAGCCAATGGCATGGCGGGCAGGTGCTAGTGCAAGACTCCGAGTGGGGCGGGGCGTCGTTTCGGATGAGCTGGGCGTATGACGCTTGACGCTCTGGAATGCGAGGGCGATCAACGCTGGGCGCAACGGTAAAATCGCGCCTGCGAGTCTGCCGTCACGGACGGTTAACGGCTAAGCCCCAACCGTTCATGCCACTGCGCGATCGACTCCTGCGGGTATTCATCGAACTGCAGGTCGCCCTTGCGCACGCTGACTTCGACCCAGGGCGCCTTGGAGCCGAGCATCAGGTGCGTGTGTTGCGGCGGCACCGGCAATGGCGTGTCGATGGCCGAGGCAAAGGGATGGATCAGCTCCGGCCACTCCGGGCTGAACAGCCATAGCGCGCTGCCGCATTGTGAGCAGAAATGCCGCTCGGCGCTGCTGGCATGGGCGCGGCTGGCACCCTCGGGCTTGAGCCGGGCGTGGTAGATCGAGATCAGCTTGCGCCCGCGCACCTTCAGGCTGTTGCTGTCGCCCGCCAGGTTGATTGCGTAACCGCCGCCGCCCTGGGTCTTGCGGCAAATCGAGCAATAGCAGCGCTGGTAAGGGTAGGGATGGGCACTGGTCAGACTGAACGTCACGGCGCCGCAATGGCAGGAACCTTCGAGTTGCATGGGCAGTCTCCTCTGGCAAGGTGACTCTGGAGTCTAGGCGCTTTGCAGCATTAAGGTCGCGATCAGGGCGTGAAGGGTCCCCGGCAGCGCTTCCAGCTCGCGCAACAGGATGCTGCGCTCGCGAATCGCCCACGGCTTAAGTTCATTGATGCTGAAATGCAGCACCTGCAAGCCTGCGGCTTGCGCCGGTCGGCGATGGCCGCCGGTGGAGGGCGCGCTCGGCGCCCTGGTTCAGGCTTCAGTTATCCAGCGCGCTCAAGATCGCATGGGCAACCTTGATCCGCTCGGCATTTGGATAGTTCTTGTTCGCCAGGATCACCACGCCCATGTCCTTGCTCGGCACATACGCCACATAGGCTCCAAAGCCCCCGGTTGAGCCGGTTTTGTTGTACAGCACGTTGGCCGGTTGCGCTTGCGGTGTCGCCAGCCAATGGGGGCGGTGGGGTTCCATTGCCATCGGTGTCGAGTTGCCGTCAATCAGCGCTTGCAGGGCGATGGGGTAGGGGTAGTACTCCCAACCCAGGCCTTGGGTCATGCCGTTCACGGTGTAATAGCCGGTGTGGGTGCTGGCGATGGCCTGTTGCAGCGGCTTTTCCAGGGTTTGCGGGTGCATGTTGGCGATCACATAGCGTGCCAGGTCGTGAGTGCTGGTCTTGATGCCGTAGGCTTCGCTGTCCAGTGCGCCGGGGCTTACGCGAACGGGCTTGTGGTGTTTATCGTAGCCTTGAGCGTATTGGCCTGACTGCTCGGCGGGCACGCTGACGTAGGTGTTGCTCAGGCCCAGTTTGGGCAGCAGGGTTTTCTCCATGGCGACATTGAAGGGCTGGCCCAGGCTTTGCGCCGCGAGGTAGCCAAACAGGCCGATGCTCGGGTTGGAATAGAGGCGTTGCGCGCCTGGGGCGTAGGTGGGTTTCCAGTGCTGGAAGTAGCCGAGCATGGCGTCGGCACTGTCGGCCGCGTCCGGAAACTGCAGCGGCAGGCCGCCGGGGGTGTAGGTCGCCAGTTGCAGCAGGCTGATCTGGTCAAAGGCGCTGCCGGCCAGCGCGGGCCAGTATTGGCTGGCCTGGTCCGACAGCTTGAGCTTGCCGGTAGCCTGGGCGTAACCCCCCAGGGTCGCGGTGAACGTTTTGCTCACCGAGCCGATTTCAAACAAGGTGTTTTCGCTGACTGGTCGCTGGGCTTCCTTCGATGCCGTACCGTAGTTAAAGTATTGCACCTTGCCGTTTTGCACCACCGCCACCGCGAGGCCGGGAATGGCCTGCTGCTGCATCAACGGTTTGACGCTGGCGTCTACCACGGCCTGCAGGTCGGCGGCCAGGCATTGGCCGGCGCCGAGAAGTATCGCCAGCGCCGTTAAATGACGCACTCCAAACAAGGGTTGTCGGGGCATGATATCGCTTCCATGAATGTGATCGATTGAATGAAGAGCCTGCGCGGGCGTGGCAACGTTAGACAGTTCGCCGGGCCTGGGCAAACGATGTTATCTCGCACCAGCCATTAGAATAATTAGGGTCAAGCATGCTGCGTTCCCATCTGCCCCTCAACGCGCTACGCGCATTTGAGGCTTCCGCCCGGCATCTGAGTTTTACTCGGGCCGCCATCGAGTTGTGCGTCACCCAGGCAGCGGTCAGCCATCAGGTCAAGAGCCTGGAGGCGCAACTGAACGTCACCCTGTTCAAGCGCCTGCCGCGTGGCCTGATGCTGACCCGCGAAGGCGAGACGTTGTTGCCGGTGGTGCGCGAATCCTTCGACCGTATTGCCCATACCCTGGGCCAGTTCGAAGGCGGGCATTACCGCGAAGTGCTCACCGTCGGCGCGGTCGGCACCTTTGCGGTGGGCTGGCTGTTGCCGCGCCTGCCGGACTTTCAGCGCCGCTACCCGTTTATCGATCTGCGCCTGTCGACCCACAACAACCGCGTCGATGTTGCCGCCGAAGGCCTGGACTACGCGATCCGTTTCGGCGCCGGGGCCTGGCATGGCACCGACGCCTGCCAATTGCTCGAAGCACCGCTGACGGCGCTCTGTGTGCCGCCAATCGCCGAGCAATTACATACGCCGGCCGACCTGTTGAAACATACGCTGCTGCGCTCCTATCGCGCCGATGAATGGAGCCTGTGGTTCCAGGCCGCCGGGCTGCCTGCCGACACCCTGGTGTCGCGCAGCATCGTGTTCGACTCGTCACTGGCGATGATGGAAGCGGCCTTGCAGGGCGTCGGTGTGGCGTTGGCCCCCGCGCTGATGTTCTCGCGACAACTGGAAAGTGATGCGATCCGGCAGCCCTTCAACGTCGGCATCAGCACCGGCAGTTACTGGTTGACGCGCTTGCAGTCACGCGCCGAAACCTCGGCGATGCTGGCGTTCAAGGGGTGGCTGTCGGAGGTGGCGGCGCAGGGTTGAGATTTTTATCAGGAGACAAAATGAAAGACTTGTCGCCGGCTAACCTCCACGCATTCAAAGGCAGTCAGGTCAGGTATTGGTTGAACCACCCCAGTGTGCGCTGCCACGCCAGGTTCGCTGCGGCCTCGTCATAGCGTGGCGTCGAGTCGTTATGAAAACCGTGGTTGGCGCCCTTGTAGATAAACGCTTCATAGCGGGTGCCTGCTGCCTTCAAGGCCTTCTCATAGGCCGGCCAGCCTTCGTTGATCCGCGTATCCAGCTCGCCGTAATGCAGCATGATCGGCGCCTTGATGCGCGGCACGTCCTTGTCCTGCGGCTGACGCCCGTAAAACGACACGGCGGCGCCCAGTTCCGGGTAGGCCACGGCCGCCGCATTGGCCACGCCGCCGCCATAGCAGAAGCCGATAATCCCGACTTTGCCGGTGCTGCTGTCGTGGTGCATCAGCCACTCGATGGCGGCGAAGAAGTCGTTCATCAGCTTGGTCGGGTCGACCTTTTGTTGCAGCTCTACGCCTTTTTCGTCGTTGCCGGGGTAGCCACCCAGCGATGTCAGGCCATCCGGCGCGAGCGCAATGAAGCCGGCCTTGGCCAAGCGCCGGGCGACGTCTTCGATATAGGGGTTGAGCCCACGATTTTCATGCACCACGACCACCGCCGGCACTTTGCCGGTGGCCTTGGCCGGGCGTACCAAGTAGCCGCGCACTGTGCCGTTGCCCTTGGGCGAGGGGTAGGTGATGTAGTCGGCGACGATGTCCGGGTCGGTGAATTTCACTTGCTCGGCCAAGGCGTAGTTGGGGCTCAGCGCGGCGAGCAGCGCCGACGCAGTCAGCCCGCCAAAGGTGAACAATGCGGCGCGGTCGAGAAATTGGCGGCGGTTGATCTTGCCGTGGGCGTAGCCGTCGTAGAGCTCCAGCAGTTCGGGGGCAAAGTCTTTGGCGGTGAGACGAGTCATCGGTGCTGTCCTCGATTAGCGGTGCCAGTCAATGTAGACCAGGATCACTCATTGCGACCGTGGGCGGCAGCGGCCAATTGCCCGGTATCGACGCGCACGAACACCGAATCGCCGATCGCCGTGAGTACATCGCCGGCATACACCTCGCAGACCACACGACTTTTGCGCCCCACATCGCCCTCGACCCGGGCACGCAAGGTCAGCATGACGCCCAGGGGCGTGGGCTTGATGAATTTGATCCCGAGATGGCCGGTCACGCAGTCGATACGCGGCAGGCTGCCGGGTTCACGTTGTTCGGCGCGGTAGTGGTAGGCCATGGCGGTCCAGTTCGAGTGGCAGTCCACCAGCATGGCGATCAGGCCACCGTAGACCAGATCCGGCCAGCCGCTGTATTTCGCTTCCGGTTGGTGCTCGGCGACCACATGAACGCCATCGGCATCCCAACGGCTCTTGATATGCAGGCCGTGGGGGTTGCTGCCGCCGCAGCCGTAGCAGATGCCTTCGGGGGCGGTGGTGTCTTGCAGTGAAGGGGTGTGCATGCCAAGTCCTTATTGTTCTGGAGTGACTCTCCTGTTTAACAGGACACGCGCCGGATGGGAATAATGCCATCGCAGCAGACGCTAGCGCGCAAACCGCTTGGCCCCGGCCACGCAGCCGATCACCGCGACCGTCACCAACACCATGCCCAGGCTGACCTGCTCATGCAGCAGGCCCGCCGCCAGCGCCAGGCCGAAGAACGGTTGCAGTAGCTGCAACTGGCCGACCGCGGCGATGCCGCCCTGCGCCAGCCCGCGGTACCAGAACACAAACCCGATCAACATGCTGAACAGCGCCACATAGCCCAGGCTCAGCCATGCCGGCAGGCTGATGCCGGTGAAGGTCGGCGGCGCGAGCATCAGGCTCAACGGCAGCGCCACCGGCAACGACACCACCAGCGCCCAGCAGATCACTTGCCAGCCGCCCAGGCTGCGCGACTGCTTGGCGCCCTCGGCATAGCCCAGGCCGCACACCAGCACCGCCAACAGCATCAGCAGGTCACTGGCCGGGGCGGCGCTCAGGCCCTGGGCGATGGCATAGCCCATCACCAGCGCACTGCCCAGGATCGAAAACAGCCAGAACACCGGGCGTGGCCGCTCGCCGCCGCGCAGTACGCCGAAGACTGCGGTGGCCAGCGGTAGCAGACCGATGAATACGATGGAGTGCGCGGAGGTCACATATTGCAGGGCCAGCGCCGTCAGCAAGGGAAAACCGATGACCACGCCAAGGGCAACGATGGCCAGGGGCATCCATTGCGCGCGCGCTGGGCGCTTTTCCTTGAATAACCACAATAGGCACAGTGCCAGCCCGCCGGCCAGGGTGGCGCGCAGCAGGGTGAGGAACACCGGCTCGAATTCCATCACCGCCAGGCGCGTCGCCGGCAGCGAACCGCTGAAAATCACCACGCCGATAAAACCATTGATCCAGCCCTGGGTGCTGTTGGCCAGGGGATTGAGCGGTGAGGTCTGTTCCATGAAGATGGCCCGAAAAAGGAGAAGTTGCGTGCGGGCCATGCTAGGCATGAAGATTAAGACAATCAAAAAATTGTCATGGATACATCGCCGATGCCCCGCGCCCGTTACAAAACCCTGGTCGACACCTTTGCCGAGGACATCCGCAGCGGCAGGCTATCGCCCGGCGCCCGCCTGCCCACCCATCGACAACTGGCCGCGCGCCATGGCCTGGCGCTGGTCACCGCCAGCCGGGTGTATGCCGAGCTGGCGGCCATGGGCTTGGTCAGTGGTGAGACCGGTCGCGGCACTTTCGTGCGCGAGATTTCCCTGCCGCCGGGGCAGGGCAGTGGGCAGATGAGCGTGGCGCCGGGCATGCTGGATCTGAATTTCAACTACCCGTCATTGCCGGGTCAGGCCGATCTGCTGCGCACGGCGTTGCGTCAACTGGCGCTGTCGGGGGATCTGGAGGCGTTGTTGCGCTACCAGCCCCATGCCGGGCGCCAGCATGAGCGTGCGGCGGTGGCGCGCCATCTGCTGAGTCGAGGGCTGACGGTCGAGGCCGACCAAGTGCTGGTGGTCAGCGGCGCGCAACATGGGTTGGCCGTGACGCTGATGGCGCTGCTCAAACCGGGGGATGTAATCGCCGTCGACGCGTTGACGTATTCGGGGTTCAAGGTGCTGGCGGAGACCCTGCACCTGGAAATGCTGCCGATCGCAGTCACCGCCAGCGGCCCGGACCTCGATCATCTGCACAGCCTGTGTCGCCAGCGTCCGGTGCGTGCGGTGTACAGCATGCCGACCCTGCATAACCCGCTGGGCTGGGTAATGGGCCTGGAGCAGCGCGAACAGCTGGTGGCCATCGCCCGTCAGCACAATCTGATGATCATCGAGGACGCCGCCTACGCGTTTCTGGCAGAACATGCGCCACCGCCTTTGGCGACACTCGCACCGGAACGCACGGTGTATGTCGGCGGCCTTTCCAAAAGCGTCGCCACCGGCCTGCGGGTCGGCTTTGTGTCAGCCCCGGCGGCTTGGGTGAAGGCTCTGGAGCGCAGCATCATGGCCACGACCTGGAATGTGCCGGGGGTGATGAGCGCGATTGCAGTGGCCTGGCTCGACGACGGCACGGTCGCCCAGTTGGAAGCACAAAAACGCCAGGATGCCCAGGCGAGGCAGGCATTGGCGGCGCAGGTGCTGAAGGGGCTGGCGTACATCAGCCATCCCTCGTCGTATTTTCTCTGGTTACCCTTGGAGGAGGATGCCCGCGCCGATCAGATCGCAATGACCTTGCAGCGCGAAAATGTCGCCGTGTCCACCGCCGAACCGTTTGCCGTCGGCGCACATGTGCCCCATGCACTGCGCCTGGCGCTGGGTTCGGTGGGCATGACGGCGCTGCACGAGGCGTTGGTGGCGGTACGCAAGGTGGTGGCGTGGTGACGCTATCCGGTACTTCCTGCATAACTGGCACATCGCTATGCTACGGCGAAAACAACAAACCGCCTTGTGAGAAAAAATGGAATTTAATTGGCACAGCGACCCCATCACCCGCAGCACCCCGATCACCCCTCACTACAAAAACACCCAGAACGTGCGCCGTTTCATGCTTGAACACTGCGGCCCGAGGTTCAAGTTCGACCGCGCATTCATGGCCTGGATTCGCAACGACACGGCCAAAACCCTAGGCGACATGGTGGATGAGTGGCAGCGTCGAAACGACTGCTTATGATCACCCAAGGCATGGCGGTACTGATCGACTACGGCGTGCATTTGACGCCAGGCCTGCTGCTGTTCGGCGCGTGGTTCGCGCTCACCCCCAGGTCGATGACGGCGATGCGCATCCTGATTCTGTTGGCGGCGTTTGTGCTGATGCGCGATGCGATGACGCCGTTGCGCATGTGGTCGCTCAGTGACGACGTGCAGATTGCATTCACCGCCAATGCCTTTGTGCTGGCGGCGCTGGGCGGTCTGTCGCTGTTGCTGGTTGCCGGGCTGGCGTGGGTGGCGCCGGATTTGTCGCGGTTGGTCCTGTGGTCCAAAGGCGATTGCGCCGTCGGACTGGCGACGGGGTTGGCGGTGGGCTGCCTGATCGGCGTGCCGCTGCGGCTTTACCAGGGAGTGGATACGCAAGCGATCCACGACTACTGGGTGTGGCTGCCAGGCATGGTGGTATTGGCCTACGGCGCCAATGCGTTGGAAGAGGTGTTGTTTCGCGGTTATCTGCAGGGGTATCTGGAGCAACAACTGACGCCGCTGCGGGCGGCCTTGATCAGCGGCGTGGCGTTCGCGGCCTGCCATGCCTTCCTGGCCCTGAGCGTCACCCAACTGGGCTGGCCGGTGTTGCTGTTTACCCTGATCGAGGGGCTGGCCTGCGCATTGTTGCGCATGCGTCATGGTGTGTTGGCCGCGACGCTTGCCCATGGCACGGCGATCCTGTTGATTGCCGTGCCTCTCGGTGCCTGAGTAGCCTGCGCAACCATGTGGGAGCTGTGGCTCCCACATCTGGACCGCGCGTCAGCGTGGCGCGAGCGCCGGTGTACGCGGCGGAATCAGGCGTTTGCTGCCGGTGGCCTCATACGCCGACGCCAGTCGCAGCAGTGTAGAGTCATCGTAGGCACGCCCGGCAAAGGTCAGCCCGACCGGCATGCCGATATCCGCCATCACGCCCATCGGCACGGTAACGGTCGGCACGCCCAGATGGCGAATGGCAAGGTTGCCGTTGGCTACCCACACGCCATTGCTCCAGGCGATATCGGCGGATGCTTCATTCACATCGGCATCGGCAGGGCCGACGTCGGCCACGGTAGGGAAAATCACCGCGTCGAGGCCGAGCTTATCCATCCAGTCTTCCAGGTCGATACGCCGGGTCTGTTCGAGGCCGCGCAAGCCGTCGGGCAGGGTGCTGATCTGGTCCCACGGGGTGATCCCGCGTTGGGCCATGCGCACGTATTCGTCCATGCCGGCGGCCAGTTCGTCCTCGCGGTTGGGCAAGGTGCCAGGGTCATGGGGGAAAATCTTCGGCCCGTCGACATCCGCCAGGCGGTTCAGGTTCGGGTCGTTATTGGCGCGCAAGAAATCATCGAAGGCCCACGCGGACAGTTCCCACAACTCATCGTGCAGGAATTCCTTGGACACCAGGCCACGGGTAAACACCGTCGGCGCGCCGGGACGGTCGCCTTCGCAGTTGGACACCAGCGGGAAATCCACCTCGATGACTTCGGCCCCGGCGGCTTCGAGGGCCTGGCGGGCGGCTTGCCACAGGGCGATGACACTGGCGCGGGTGATGATTTTTTGCCCGGTCGGGCCACCGATGCCGGGTTTCTCACTGGTGCCGGCGTCGGGGTCGGCGTTGATGTACATGCGCGGTACGCCAAAGCGTTTGCCCGCGAGGGATGCGGCTGTCGCGGCCAGTTCAGCGTAAGAAACCGGGCGCACCGAGGCGACGCTGGGGATCGGCACCCAAGGCTGTAGGCGCCACAGGTCGCCACGGGTGTCGGGGTCTTCGGCGACCACCACGTCGAGTACTTCCAGCAGGTCGGCCATGGTGCGTGCGTAAGGCACCACCACGTCCATGGTCGGGGTCAGCGGCCAGTTGCCGCGCACCGAAATCACCCCGGGGGACGGGGTGTAGGCACACAGGCCATTGTTCGACGCCGGGCCACGCCCGCTCGACCAGGTTTCTTCCGCCAGGCCGAATGCCGCGAAGCTCGCGGCAGTCGCGGTGCCGGCGCCGTTGGACGAACCGGAGGCAAACGGTGCCGTCAGGTAGGCGGCGTTATACGGGCTTTCCGCGCGGCCATACACGCCACGCTGCATGCCGCCATTGGCCATCGGCGGCATGTTGGTCTTGCCCAGGCAGATGGCGCCACCGGCCCGCAGCCGTTCGATGGTGAAGGCGTCGCGATGGGCAATCAGCTTGGCGAACGCCGGGCTGCCGGACGCCGCCGTGAGGCCCTTGACCAGGTAACTGTCCTTGGCGGTATAGGGAATGCCATCCAGTGGTCCGAGTGTTGCGCCCTTGGCCCGGCGGGCATCCGACGCCTGGGCTTCTTCCAGGGCTGCGGGGTTGCGCACCACCACGGCATTCAGCGCGGTCGCGGTCTGCGCACCGTCATAGGCGTCAATCCGCGCCAGGTAAGCCTGGACCAGTTCAACGGCCGTGGTCTGGCCGGACTCAAGCGCCGCGCGCAATTGGGCAATGGAGACTTCGGTAACTTGCATCACGTTTTTTTCGCCGCCTTCAAGTGGGGGTATGGCGGCAGTCTACGGACAGATATTTCACAAAACCAGCGGCGAATAATCTTCGAAAGCGCGGCGCATGACCTGCCACGTGAAGTCGTCGGCGGGAATCAGATGCTCGATCCGCAGCGAGGCGAGGGTAATGTCCTGGGGCATGCCGAAGGTGGTGAAGGTCGATAAAAAGTTCAGCTCGCCCAATGTTGAGCGCACACGGGTCAACACCAGTGGCGGCATATCGCTGGGCAACTCGGCATGGGCGGGTACCGGCAGGCTGACCAACAGCGCCGCCAACGACGGGTTGGCCAAGGCCTCGCGGGTTGCCCGTTGCCAGGCGAGAGTGCGGATCTCCTCGGCGTTGATCAGGTGATCGCCCAGGCCGCCCGATTGCAGCAAAGTGCTCAGCAGGTTCACACCATCGGCCGCGTCCGGGTTGATCCCGACCAACCCAAAGAGCGCGGCGGTGCTGGTGTTGGCCGCCAGCACTTGCCACTCACTGCCGAGCAGAATCGCCGGCGCGGGGTTGTTGGCGTGCAGCACATGGCTGACGGCTTCGCGAATCGCCGACATGGCCGGCGAGGCGAGGGGGGTGGCGGTATAACGCGGGGCGAAGCCGGCGGCGAGGAATACGCGGTTGCACTGGTCGAGGGGCGCCTGCAGCGCGGTCAGCAGATTGTGCAAGGTGCCGGCGCTCGGCTTGGCGCGGCCGGTTTCCAGGCAACTGAGATGGCGCTGCGAAACACCGGTGATCAGGGCCAGGTCGAGCTGGCTCAAATGCGCCTGTCGGCGTAGCCGGCGCAAGTGTTCGCCGGCGGTAACAGGGTTGTCCATGCGTGACCATGACCTCCGAGGTCATTGCGAGGGGCTGAACCTTATCACTATCGTGGGCCTCGATCACTTCAAGGAAGAGACCATGCACAGACCCTATATCGCCCTGGCCGCTTTGCTCGGGTTTTCGCTGTATACGCTGATGACGATGCTGACCGCGCAGCAGTCGCTGCTGGAGTTTGGACGGCAACTGCTGTCGCAGCCGGACACCGCGCAAGTAGTGATCGACCTGTACCTGATGGCGCTGCTGGCCTGTGTGTGGATGTACCGCGATGCCCGGCGGCGAGGGCGTTCGGTGGTTTCGGTGCTGCCTTACTGGGTGCTGACGGCGCTGTTCGTTTCGGTGGGGCCGCTGCTGTATATCGTCGTCAATGGGTTGCGGGACGAATGAGCTTTTGCGTGTCTACGCACTGTGCGCTTGGCGCACTCTGGCCTATGGGGTGCTCGGCTCCAGAATGACCTAAAGGGAGCCGACCTCCTCAAACGCTAACTGTAGGAGCCGGCCCCGTGCGATCTGCCCGCCGAATACCGTCACACTCGTGGCAGGCTCAATCGATCAAACGCCCTTGGTCGAGGGCAACAGGATCGTCAGAACCCCCACCAGCGGCAGGAACGAGCACAGCTTATAGACGTACTCGATGCCATGGCTGTCCGCGAGCAACCCCAGCAATGCGGCGCCGATACCGCTGAAACCGAACATCAGGCCAAAGAACACGCCGGCAATCATCCCGACATTGCCCGGCACCAGCTCCTGGGCGAAGACGACGATGGCCGAGAACGCCGAGGCCAGGATGAAACCGATCACCACGCTGAGCATTGCGGTCCAGAACAGGTCGACATAGGGCAGCGCCAGGGTGAACGGCGCTGCACCAAGGATGGAGAACCAGATGACGGTCTTGCGCCCGATCCGGTCGCCGATTGGCCCGCCAAAGAAGGTGCCTGCGGCCACTGCGCCGAGGAACAGGAACAGGTAGAGCTGGGAACTGGCGACCGACAGGTTGAATTTCTCGATCAGATAGAAGGTGAAATAGCTGGTCAGGCTGGACATGTAGAAGTACTTGGAAAACACCAGCACGGCCAGCACCGCCAGGGCGAAGGTCACACGGCTTTTCGACAGGCCGTGGGTGGCTTTGCTGCCTTGCTTGAGCTTGAACAGGTTGAGGTGGTTGCGGTACCAGCGGCTCAAGCCATACAGCACCAGGATCGCGAACACCGCAAACAGGCCGAACCAGGCGATCTGCCCTTGACCATAGGGAATCACGATCGCCGCCGCCAACAGCGGGCCGAACGCGCTGCCGGCGTTGCCGCCGACCTGGAAGGTCGATTGCGCCAGGCCGTAGCGCCCGCCGGAAGCCAGGCGCGCCACCCGTGACGTTTCCGGGTGGAAGGTCGATGAGCCGACGCCGATCAGCGCCGACGCCAGCAAAATCGCCGGGAACGTGCCGACAAACGCCAGCATCAGGATGCCGATCAAGGTACACACCATGCCCGCCGGCAGCAGCCAGGGCTTGGGGTGGCGGTCGGTGTGGTAGCCGATCCACGGTTGCAGCAGGGAAGCGGTCAGTTGGAAGGCCAGGGTGATCAGGCCGACCTGGGTGAAGCTCAGTCCATAGTTGGCCTTGAGCATTGGGTAGATCGAGGGCAGCACGGCCTGGATCAGGTCATTGATCAAATGCGCCAGGGCGCAGGCGCCGAGAACGCGCATGACCAAGGGGCTGACGTGGGGCGGGCTGGAGGCGGCGGCGGGAGACGCGGTCAAGGTCGACATGCAGGCATTCCATACAAGGCAGTGAACGACGGGGAGGCGGGCAGCGATGATTTAAACCGCCGCTCCATGGATGAACTCGGTGTTTATGCTAGATTTGCCGAAAATGCCTGTCTCACGAAATTCGGGCAGCAAACATCGCAAAAAGGGCGAAGCCATCAAAACACTGGATAAATTTCTGCGGGATATCGACGAGGGCGAATGGGCCGTCATCAGTTCGGCCACCGACTATGCCGATAACTGGGTGATCCCCGAGCACAGCCACGAGAAGCATCAACTGCTGTACGCCACCGAAGGCGTGATGGTGGTGCATTCGGCGCAAAATCAGTGGACGGTGCCGCCCAATCGCGGCTTCTGGATGCCCTGCGGGCACGTGCATTCCCTGCGCTGTGTCGGCGCGCTGAAAATGCGCAGTGTATTTGTGCGCCCCGCGAGTTTTCCGAACCTGCCGAGCGAAACCAAGGCCGTCAGCATTTCACCGCTGCTCAGTGAACTGATCAAGGCCTCGGTCAGCTTGAAGCCGCCGTATGCCGAAGATTCGCGGGACGCGCGGATCATGCACCTGATCCTCGACGAACTCGCCCTGTTGCCGGCCTTGCCGCTGTCCCTTCCCCAGCCTGCAGACCCGCGCATCCGCCGGATTTGCCTGGCGTTGCAGGATGACCCGGGCGATGCCTCGACCGTGGCGGATTGGAGTGAGCGCCTGGGCCTGGACCAGACCACCATCCAGCGCCTGTTCCGCCGCGAAACCGGGCTGACTTTCGGCCAGTGGCGCCAGCAAGCGCGGTTGCTGCTGGCGCTGGAGCGGATAGCGGTGGGGGAAAAAATCATCGATGTGGCGTTTGAGCTGGGCTATGAAAGCCCCAGCGCTTTTACCAGTATGTTCAAGAAGCAGTTTGGCAAGACGCCGAGTCAATTCTTTCGCTAGCGCCAGGCTCGTCGAGCGTTAACACGGCGGGGTGCTCGCGTACACGTCCAGCAGGCTGTTGAAGGCGTCGATGTCCAGCGGTCGGCTGAGGAAATAGCCTTGACCTTCGTCACAAGCCACAGCCTTGAGCAGTGCCAGGTGTTCGGCGGTTTCAATCCCTTCTGCCGTTACCGTCAGCGACAGGGCGCGTCCCAAGCCGACAATGGCCTGAATAATCGCCTTGTCATCGGCGCTGTCCTCCAGCCGGTTCAAGAAGCTGCGGTCGATTTTCAACCCGTCGAACGGGAACGCGCGCAAGTAGCTTAAGGATGAGTAGCCGGTGCCGAAGTCATCCATGGCGATGCGGATACCCAGGTGCTTGAGGGTGTGCATGACCTCAAGCGCGCGGACGGCATCGTCGAGCATCACGCTTTCGGTGATTTCCAGCTCCATGCGCGTCGGCTCGATGCCTGATTTGTGCAGGGCTTGCCGCACACGCTCGACCAGGTTGCCGCGCTTGAATTCGGTGGGCGACAGGTTTACCGACACAAAAAGCTGGTCCGGCCACTGCGCGGCGCACGCGCAGGCGGTTTCAAGCACCCAGTCGCTCAGCGAGAGGATCAACCCCGACTCTTCGGCAATCGGAATGAACGTGTCCGGTGCGATCAGGCCACGCTCCGGGTGTTGCCAGCGCACCAGCGCTTCGGCGCCGACCATTTGCCCGTCGCTGATGCGATAGCGCGGTTGGAAGTGCAGGCGCAATTCTGCGTGCTTGATCGCAAACCGCAGGTCGCTTTCCAGGCGGCGCCGTTCGATGATCCGCGCGTTCATTTCGCCGGAATAAAAACGCCAGGTATTGCGCCCGGCCGCCTTGGCTTCGTACAGGGCGATATCGGCGTAGCGCAGTAACTCGGCGGCCCCGTTGGCGTCATTGGGCGCGAGGGCAATGCCGATACTGGCGCTGATGAACACGTCCTGCTCGTCGACTCGGATCACCCGTTCGACAGACTCGATCAAGCGCCGGCACAGGGCTTCGACTTCGTCCTGGGCGCCGGCGTCGATGAGGATCAGCACAAATTCATCGCCGCCGACGCGGGCGACCAGGTCACCGTGGCGCACGCAATCGGAGAGGCGGCTCGATACCTCATTGAGCACACGGTCGCCGGCCGCATGCCCGAGCAAGTCATTGACCGGCTTGAACCGGTCCAGGTCCAGGCTGAGCATGACCAAAGGGTGCTCCAGGGTGGGCAACGCTTTGAGTTTTCCGTCCAGAAACGCTTGCAGGCGCGTGCGATTGGGCAGCCCGGTGAGGGCGTCGTGCAGGGACAGGAACTCGATGCGGCGCCGCGCTTCGACTTCTTCGGTCACATCGGTGGCGGTCCCGCGAAACCCGCCGCAGGGCATCCCGCGCGCCGACAGCCGGGTGGTGCGCTCCCGCCCCTGGGCGTCGACGTAGCGACACTGAATGCTGATGTCCGCGAGCCGCCCGGGCGTGGTCAGCCACTGTGAAAGGGCATCGGCATCGATGTCCAGCAGGTCGTGCAGGGGGGCGTCGATCCAGGCCTGGCGGTCCAGGCCCGTGACGCTTTCGAAGCGTTCCGACAGGTAGGTAAAACGCAACTGGTCGTCTATTTCCCAGACCCAGTCCGAACTGGCTTCCACCACATCGCGAAAGCGCGCTTCGCTGGTGGCCAACGCGTTTTGACTGTCTTGCAGCGAGGTGTGGGTGGTATCGAGGGCTTGGGCGTCCGCCGTGGTACGGCGCACAATCAGCCAGGTCATCAGGCACACCAGCAACGCCGCCAGGCCCAGCAACGGCAAGCCGACAACCATCAGCCGCACACCGGGCCGTTCGGGGCGCCAATGCAGGCTGCCGGCCGCGCCGTTATCACCCAGGGCAAACAACAAGGTTTGGCCGATTTCATCGGGTTTGGCGATGTGCAGGTGATCGACGCCAAAATCGTTGCCGATTTCGGTCAGCTTGGCGCTGTTGAGGATGTCGATGAAGAGCAATACCGAGGCCTTTCGGCCATCCGCTATCACGGTGGGGTCAGTGCCTGGCGTTAACGCCGCTGCCGCCACCAGTGTGGGGTTGCCGCGCACGTTAATGAACCTCGTGATCGGTGCGTCCTCAGCAGCGCTTGCGCGTGCTTGTTCGAGCATCGCCGTGATGGGCTGGTCGAGCCATTCGGAGAGCTCGATCGGTTGCATCTTGCCCTCGACCACCGCGTACACCGTGCGGTCCAGGTCGTTGACGACAAACACGCCTTGAAAACCGAAATCATGGAACAGCGTGGAGCCGACGTTGTCGCGAGCATAGGCCCAATCCGTGTCCACGTTAATGTGCAGGTGTTTGTAGGCATCGCCCCAGAACGCGTAATCCTTGACGGTCATGCGCTGGGATTTTTCCAGGGATTGCACCGCCTTGCGCGTGTAGAAGGCGCTTTCGCTGTCTTCGAATCGGTCCAGCTCGTGGGCGAGGTACACCAGTGAATAACTGGCTGCTGCAAACACGCAGGCGAGCAGCGCGACGCACTGGAACAGCGACGTGCGCGCCATCGACAGGCTGGTGCGCTGGGAAAGGTTGCGAATGATCGGGGCGAGGGTATTTGGCATTGATTCTCGCAGGGCGTCGCCGCTTGTCAGGGTGATGACAGGCTATCGGCAGCCTTGCGGGGAAAATGAGCGTTTGAGGCGCGGCGCGCCCAATATCCCGGTACCTGGCTCAAGTGTGGGCGGGTGGCCTTAGTTGATTCGAGGCATGGAACCTCATCCCAACAGCCGCGGGAGAGGAGGGCGTGGGTCTGCCGGTTGCAGGTTCAAGGAGTTTGGCTTTGGCCAACTGCTGGATCAGCGCTTCGCTGGGCTTTTTTGGCGGGACATTAGCCAGGCGTGCTTCCAGCCATTGCAGTTTGCCGTCCCAGGCGGGGAGTTTGGCGGGGGGTAGGGGGAGGATTTCGTTGATTTCGGGGACTTTGGGGGCGGCATAGGAGTAGTTTGCGAGAATTCGCCAGATTTTCTCATAGCGTTCGGCGCGCTCAAGGTCTTCCTGCTGGCCGAGGTAGTACAAACGATCATCCGACTTGGGGCCGAGAAAGCCTTTACTCAGAAAGGACGCGGAGGTGCTGTCACCTGCAATTAACCCAAGTTGAAATGCCTCAAGGGCCTCCTGATAGTGTCCATCTGTCGACAGGTCAACTCCTAGCGCCCTGGCGGCCTTACCATGGCCCTGTTCGGCCGAGCATCGGCGCATCTGCCGGGCAATGTTCGGAGCAATGTTGATTGGCGCCAGTATGTCCCCCACTTCGTACTGGGCTTGCGCGCTGCCCTGATAGGCGGCCTTACGAAAGTAACGCAATGACATGGCCGTATCCTGCTTCAGCCCAGCCGAGCCGCTTTTCAGAAAGAGGCCGATAAAGTAGTACCCCGTCGCCACATTCGCGTCGATCAGTTGCTGGCTCAGGCGCAGGTGTTCGTCGCCACTGAGCGTGAAGTGGCCGCGCATGGTGCCGTTTTGCAGGTTGATGTTGGCTTTGTAATGGCCATTCTCGGCAGCAATCCGGTACAGGCGCTCGATCTCGGCGTCGACGCTTTTGTCCTGCTTGAGCAGGTTGTTTTTCTGGAGCCAGCGAGCGTATTGAAACAGCTCATCGGCCTCGGCGGACGGCGAAGGAATTTGCTCGTGTACACAGGTAAAGGCCAGCTTGGCTTTGATCTCGGTCAGTGGGTTCACGAAAGTGTCCTGGGTCGGGTGAGTAGGGGCGCTGCCGCTATCGCAGGCAGCCAGCAGCAGGCTTGTCAGCAATAGGAGTCTGCGCATCAGTCAAGGTCCTTCACGATCTTTCCACCCTAATCATGTCGACGCGACCGATAGAGCCGTACCGCCGCCGGTTGTCTTGTCGCCGACGCGAAAGATGCCTCACCCCAACAGCCGCCATTCGATGCTTTCCTCATTGACTGTGATGATGTCGGGCAGCAAAAAACGCGGCTTGTGACTCTCAACCTGCAGGGTGGGCATGATCTCGTTCTTCTCAAAACGGCGGATCACGCCATCGTTGAACCGCGCGTAAACATCGCGACTCAGGCTGAATGCCCGCCAATAGCCAGTCTGGGGGCAGGCCTGGCCGCTGGTGCAGGTCGGTTCGGGGTAGCTGGCCTTGATGAACGCGGGGGAGTCGGGCGTGGGTCTGCCGGTTGCAGGTTCAAGGAGTTTGGCTTTGGCCAACTGCTGGATCAGCGCTTCGCTGGGCTTTTTTGGCGGGACATTAGCCAGGCGTGCTTCCAGCCATTGCAGTTTGCCGTCCCAGGCGGGGAGTTTGGCGGGAGGTAAGGGGAGGATGTCGTTGATTTCGGGGACTTTGGGGTTGGCGTAGGAGTAGTCCGCTAGCAGGCTCCAGATTTTTTTATAGCGGTCAGCACGTTCGAGGTCTTTCTGTTGGCCGAGGTAGTACAGTCCATCGGTAGAAGGAGGACCAAGGAAGCCTTTACTCAAAAAAGATGCCGAGGTGTCATCTCCCGCAGCCACTCCCAATTGGAATGCCTCAAGTGCGCTCTGGTACTGGCCCAGTCCTTGAAGATTGATACCCAGGTCGGAAGCCGCATCACCATGTCCCTGCTCGGCGGCGCAACGGCGCATCTGGCGGGCGACCTCTGGGGCCATGTCGCTCGGTGCCAGCTTGTCACCCACAGAGTACTGAGCGTGGGCACTGCCCTGATCGGCCGCCTTGCGAAAATAGCGCAATGACATAGCCGTATCCTGCTTCAGTCCGGCAGAACCGTTCTTTAGGAAAACGCCGATAAAGTAATATCCCGTTGCCACGTTCACGTCGATCAGTTGCTGACTCAGGCGCAGGTGTTCGGCACCACTGAGCGTGAAGTGGCCGCGCATGGTGCCGTTTTGCAGGTTGATGTTGGCTTTGTAATGGCCATTCTCGGCAGCAATCCGGTACAGGCGCTCGATCTCGGCGTCGACGCTTTTGTCCTGCTTGAGCAGGTTGTTTTTCTGGAGCCAGCGAGCGTATTGGAACAGCTCATCGGCCTCGGCGGACGGCGAAGGAATTTGCTCGTGTACACAGGTAAAGGCCAGCTTGGCTTTAATCTCGGTCAGTGGGTTCACGGCAGGGTCCTGAGTAGGGTGAGTAGGGGCGCTGCCGTTATCGCAGGCAGCCAGCAGCAGGCTTATCAGCAATAGGAGTCTGCGCATCAGTCAAGGTCCTTCACGATCTTTTCGCCGTAGTGAAATTTGACAAGTGGGGCCCAGGGCACTCCTGTTTTCTTATCTGCCTGGAGATCTTTGTTTTTTTTGATGATGCCCGTCCAAGCATCGAACGCCTCCTTCGGATCATCCTGCGCCCCCCTCCCATCCGTATGCAGATCCCACAACCTGCGCCGCAACGCCCGCGTCACACTCATCCACTCATGCGCAATGTTCAGCTCGCTATCCACCTGCATGCTGCGCGTGTTGATATTCGCCGAGCCGTGGGTGGTGAACACGTCATTGACGATCATCAACTTGGAATGGATGTACACCGGCATCCACTGCTGCCCCGCCGGCGAATCAGGCGCGACCAGCGAGCACACGTGGATTTTCAGGCCTGGGCGCGACTCTGGTTCAAGCGTGCTTTGCTCAATCGCCGCGATCTGGGCTTTGAGAGCTCTCTGTCGAGACGCATTGTTTCTGGCGGCGTCCCGTTGGGCTTCACGGGCCTTATCGCTTATCGCGTCACCCCCCAGTGCGTCGGTCAGGCTGGTCAACGTGAGCAAGGCTTGTCGCTCAAGCAGTTCAGCCAAGGTCGGCGTCTGCGCGTTGGCTTGGGCTTTCGCCCGTTCAATGCGCTGCAACTTGGTGATTTCAGGAATGGTATCGCCGCGTCCGAGGCTTTCGAGCATGCGCTGGGTGTTCAAGCTCCCCGGACCCACGCCGTCTGGGCTGGCATTGGTGATTACAAACAGATGTAAATTGCCATGCAGGCCTGGATCGCGCCCTGCGCGCGTTTGTTTCGCTGCCGCCGTCTTGATGGCTTCCGCCAACGGCGGCCAGCGAAAGTACTGGTTCTCGATGTAGATGAATTGGGTCGCGTTGTTGACCGCCTTCAGGTAGATCTTTTCGATATCGCGCTTGCCGTCTTGTGCCTGGGTACGCACGATTTGGGCCAGCTGGCGGGTGACGCCGGGGGCGCATTGCAGTTGGGGGGCCACCGCCATCGCTTTGCGCGATGCGAGCAGGTCTTCGCCGGTTTCCTTGCGCCAGGCGGTGGCGAAGTTATGGTGCAGGTGCTCCAGAATCGGCCCGCTGATCTGGCTGGAAATATCCTGGCGTGGTGTGTTGCCACGCGGCCCGCGATTGGGTGCAGGCTTGCTGCCCTCGGTGCGGTTCAGTGCTGAGTGCTTGTCGGTGTCCCAGTACTCGTCGAGCATGTTGTGGCCCATGACAAAACCAACGGCGCGGTCTGTCTGTTCATAGTCGATCAGGACGGTCTTCTGATGGTGGGTCGCAGTGCTGACCAGCACGCCCAACGTGCTGAGGCTGAGCTGTGGGTCGAGGCTTTTGTATTTGGCCTGATAGGCAATTTCAGCCCGTTCATACATGCTGAAACCGCGGCCGACAAACACTGGCACATTACGAGCCACTCGGATCGCGGGCGCCAAGTGATCGGCGAATGCACATCGGGAAAACCATTTCCGATCTTCGGCATATTGGTCAGCGGTGGAGCTCTGCATCGCCCGATCCTCGATACGAAGCGGTCCTTTACCGGGCAGGTTGGCCTCGCCCCCTGCGCCCGCAGCATTGAACGGCATCTCCCAACCGAGCACCCGAACCTCGATCCCTTTCCCGGCTTTGGCCATCAGCAGTTCGCCAATGCTTGGGGCACTGCCATCGCGGATAAAGTACATCGACGGTTGAAACCCCCAGCAGATGATGTCGATGGTTTTAGTGGCTTGGGCGATAGCCAGATGCACGGCCTCGAAGGCTTCTTCACCGTTGATCAGCGGCTGATAGGTGGCTTTCGCAGGAGGGTACTCGGTGTTCTGCACGTACCAGGGCGCGGAGCAGGTCACCTGCTGGGTGTGTTGCAGGGCGACGGGGGCGACGATATCGGGTTCAGTCATGAAGTTTTCCCTTCCTGGTCATTGATCACGGCGGCATACAGGGCACGGTGATCCGTGTGCGATGTGGGTTGGCTCACCTCGGTGTCGGCTCGCGAGAGGTGGTTGTGCATGCCGCCATTGGCCAGGTGTGCTTGTTCGGCATTGCGATAGTCAGTAGGCACCGGGATCTGGTAGCTCACCCCGTTGGCCAACACAATTCGGTACTGCTGCGTCACGACCGCGTGGTCGATCGACACTTGCCCGGACTTGTCCAATACGCCGTGATTGAGCACTGCACCATCGGCGTAGAGCGTGTAGGGCATGCCTGCCCAGCCTTGATCAGGGGCATTGGGGGTTTGCGGCACGTTGAACCGCAACGCTTGTTTGAACAGGCTTTGTGGGTACTCCGGATCTGCGGCTTTCTGGCTGGCTGGACCGAGGGCTTCGAAGTACGCCGATTTGATCAGGTAGTCGCCCAGGGTCCCTGACTCGATGCTGCTCGCATCGAGGGTGATGTAGCTGCCACCGGCATTCAGGGTGATTTTCTTCTTCGCGACGATACGGATTTCATCTTCGCTGCTGATGATCTCCAGACCCTGGCGGGCCATCAGTTGCAGCGCGTCGTTTTGTGCCTGGATCTTTACCGGGCCCTGGTTGGCAATCAATTGGATGCCCAGCTTGCGCACGAACAGGCTTACCCCTTGTCCCACGCCGATGAACAGGCGCTTTACCACACTGATATCCGCCTCGGCTCCGGCGTTGATCATCAGGTTGTCCTGAGCGGCCAATTGCAGGTGCTGGCCGCTGGTTACGGCAACGCCTTGGGGGGCGCTGAGCAATACGACCGAGGCCTTGAGTTGATCGAGCTGCTCTCGCATCAATTTCAGTTGCGCTTGCACATCCGCTGGATCTGCGTTGGCGGCCTGGGCATCGGTCGATAATCCTTCCAACTGATCACTCGCCTGTTGCAACCGACCCAGCGCGGCGCTCATTTCCAGCATGTGTCCCTGAGCCTTGGGTTGTGCGTCGGCACTGATCAAGATCCCACTACCGGCACGAATGGCGGCATGCCCATCGGTCCGCAACTCCGCGCCCTGGCCTCGCGGTTGGCGCTTAGCATCAACCAAATGCCCCAGGTTGAGCTGGCTCTTACCACTGTGCTCAGTACTGAGCTTCACGTGTTCTTGCCCTCGCGTGTCGTCCATGCGTAATTTGTTATTGGCGGGGGTGCGCAAGACGTTGCGTTTGTAGTTGCGCAAGGTCACATGGTCAGGATGCTGGCTGTCGTGCAGGGCATGGGCGATGTAGGGCCGGTCGGGGTCGCCTTGTTCAAAGGCGATGGCCACTTCGGTGCCGGGAATCAGCGGCAGGTGCAAGCCGTGCGTGTCGCCGGCGTAGGGCCTGGCCAGGCGGAGCCAGAGGCTTTCTTCGCCGGGTTTCCAGGTGTCGCGGTCGAACAGGAAATTGACCTTGTAGCGGCCTTCGATGTCGATGTGGCCATAGGGATCATGGGCTTGTGGGCTGGTAACACGGGCCGGAATGCTGCCGGCGATTTGCGGTTTTTCCTTCAACTCTGGGCGAAAGCACACGGTTTCCGAGTACGGAATGGCTTCAAAGTTGATTTCAAAACTGCGATCACGGGCGGCGTGGGTGGTCAGTTGCGTGATCACCGCGCCGGGAGCAAAGGCCTGCGGCGCGCCGCCAGAGATGTTCAGGACTTGGCCGGGCGCCAGGGTGGCGCTGCTGCTGACGCCGCTGAGTCGCGTCTGGCCGTTGAGGTAACGCTCGTGACGCAGCCGGGCATAGAAGTAGCCACTTTCACTTTGCAGGTCTTCGTCATGGGCGTATCGGTCGCCCATCCCCGTATAGGCCTCGGCGTAGTGAAAAGCCTCGCCGTAGGTACCGCTGGCGCCACGGGTCTGGTCGATCTCGCCATTTAGATGCGCGTTGGCCACGCGGTGATTGTAGGTGCGGATGTTGACGCGCTTTTCCACCACCTGGTGGCTCGATTGCAGGCCCCACGTGCTGTCTTTTCCGCTGCTGCTAAGCCCGGATTGCGGGAGGTAGGCCAACTCGACATCGAATGTGTAATGACGCTGGTCGTCGTGAAATTCCACCACGTCGATGTTCAACCGCTCATCGTGGGTGAAGCGATACCAGATGCCCACATCGGCCAATAAGCGCGAGATAAAGGCCAGGTCGCTTTCGCCATATTGCATGACCTGTTCGCGCCTGGGGTATTCGCGCACCAGCTTGAAGAGGAAGTCCTGGCCTTCAAAGTCGTGGCGGCTGCGCAGGATGCTTTCGACGATCTGCGGGACAGATTGGTGTTGATAAATGCGGAACTGGCGGCCTCGCCCAAGCAGGGCCAGGCGCGGTTGCAGAGTGATTTCGTAGCGGGCTTCATCAACGGAGCCGGACAGGCGCTTGAAGCCGGTGACCACGCCGTGCAAGACACGCAGCGGTTTGATCGAGGGTACGCTCAGGCCCCGAATGCGCGGCGGTTGCGGTGCACCGTACAGACTGAAACGGGCGTTTTGGCCAAGCATCTTTTCGGCGGCAATGTCGCCGTCGGTGCTGGTGAACTCCACAAGATAGTTGAACAGTTGGCTCAGGCCCTCTGTGCCCTTGAAGGCCAGGACGTCGAGCGACTCGTCAATATCACGAACAATGAGTGTGTGCCGACTATGGTCGAAGAAAACGCTCGGTAATACGCTGGAAGCCATTCCTTTCACTCCTAGACGCGAAAGTCCGAAGAGTAAAGAATTGGTATCGGTGATTAATGTCGGAAGATTCGCCTTTACGAGACAGGTACTTCCTGAACGTGTTTTCGAGCCCCGTCCCAGAAAGGGTATGCGGCGTGCTGGGCGATGTCCCCGGCGAGGCGCCGAGCGTGGTGTTTCGGGCTTGTCGTCCTATAACGTGATTTTCATGCTCTTCGCTGTATCCGCATAACACTTAGATAAACGGCAATCTTTCAGATTTACAGCGTGTACGAAGCTCGATATGAAAGTCGCAATTGTACGATTGTACGATGACACGTGACGTTAAATGTGTCCTATCTAGATGGGGTGAGTCCCGTTGGAGCGGTGTCGGCCGCCCCGAACGGTCAGGTTTCAGTTGATCCGTGGATGCTGCTGCACAAGGTTATTGCGCTTGGCTTCCAACTCGGCAATTTCGGCATCGATGTCTTCGATTTTCTGCTCGATATTGTCGTGGTGTTCCTGCAGCAGTTCCTTGGCCTCTTCCATGTCCGAAGCGGCCGGAGCGGCGCCGCGCAGGGGCTTGTTCGCGGTTTCCTTCATGGTCAGGCCGGTAACCAGGCCGACTACGGCGAACACCATCAGGTAGTAGGCGGGCATGTACAGGTCGTTGGTGCTTTCCACCAACCAGGCCACTGCGGTCGGGGTCACGCCGGCGATCAGCACCGAGACGTTGAACGCACTGGCCAGGGCGCTGTAGCGCAGGTGCGTGGGAAACATCGCCGGCAGGGTCGATGCCATCACACCGATAAAGAAGTTGAGCACGATGGCCAAGATGAGCAGGCCGCTGAAGATCAGGCCGATCTTGCCGCTGGTAATCAGCATGAACGCGGGGATCGACAGGAAAAGCAGGCCGATGCTGCCAGCGATGATGAAGGGTCTGCGGCCGATCTTATCGCTGATAAAACCAATGAACGGCTGCACGAACAGCATGCCGACCATGATCGCGATGATGATCAGCACGCCGCTGTTTTCTTTGTAATGCAGGTTATGCGACAGGTAGCTCGGCATGTACGTGAGCAGCATGTAATAGGTCACGTTGGTGGCCGCGACGATACCGATACAGGTCAACAGGCTGCGCCAGTGCTGGGTGGCGACTTCCTTGAACGACACTTTTGGGCCGTGGGTCAGGCCTTCGCGGTCGCCTTGTTCGAGTTTGTCCATGTGCTGTTGGAACGCTGGCGTTTCTTCCAGCGCATTGCGCAGGTACAGGCCGATAAGGCCCAGGGGCAGGGCCAGGAAGAACGGCAGACGCCAGCCCCATGCTTCGAAGTCCGCTTCGCCCAATACGCTGGAAATCAGCACCACCACGCCGGCGCCGAGCACGAAGCCGGCGATGGAGCCAAAGTCCAGCCAACTGCCGAGAAACCCGCGCTTGCGGTCCGGGGCGTATTCGGCAACGAAGATCGAGGCGCCGGTGTATTCACCGCCCACTGAGAAGCCTTGGGCCATCTTGCACAGCAACAGCAGGATCGGCGCCCAGATGCCGATCGAGGCATAGCCGGGAATCAAGCCGATGGCGAAGGTGCTCAGGGACATGATCACAATGGTCGCGGCCAGGACTTTTTGCCGCCCGTATTTGTCGCCCAGCGAGCCAAAGAACAGGCCGCCCAGGGGACGGATCAGGAAGGGTACGGAAAAGGTGCCCAGTGCGGCGATCATTTGCACGCTGGGGGAGGCGTCCGGGAAGAACACCTTGCCGAGCACATAGGCGACAAACCCGTACACGCCGAAGTCGAACCATTCCATGGCGTTGCCCAATGCAGCGGCGGTGATCGCCTTGCGTACCTTGGCGTCGTCGACGATGGTGATGTCTTTCAACCCGATGGGTTTGACGCTTTTCTTACGTAATTTCATGCGGACCACTCTGAAACTGAACTGGGGTGGTGCCATCGCTACGATGGCACCGCTCTGTCAGTTGAGATACAAGCGGACACCAAATAATTCACCCCTATTTGCGTTTTTTTGCAGATGCATTGAACTTCATGAGTTCCCAAGGGAGTCAACCCCATGCCTGTCATCGCTTCCCGCCTGATCTATCGCCAACCGCAACCCGAAGACGTGCAGCGATTGTTCGCGATCTTCGGCGACCCGCAGACCAACCTGTTCAATCCCGCCGGCCCCATGACCTGCCTTGCAGACGCGCAACGCCTGCTGAACCGCTGGCGCGAACACTGGGCCGCTCAGGGCTACGGTTGGCGGGCGATTGCCTTGCGGGACGCGCCGCAGCACATCATCGGCTTTGGGGGGATTGCGCCCCTGCATTACCTGACGCAGCAGCGCATCAACCTGGGCTATCGCTTTGCCGTCGAGGCCTGGGGGCAGGGCTACGCCACCGAACTGGGCCGCGATGCGCTGGCGCAGGCGTTCGACACCCTTGATTTGCCTGAAGTGTTCGGCTTGGTGCGGCCTGATCACAGGATGTCGATTCGGGTCCTTGAAAAGATTGGCATGCAACGCTGGGGCGTGCTTGACGATGTCCCCGGTGAGGCCCCGAGCGTGGTATTTCGGGCTTGTCATCCTATAACTTGATTTTGATGCTCATCGCTGTATCCGTATAAAAGCCCAGATAAACGGCATTCTTTCAGATTGACAGCGTGTAGGGAGCCCGATATAAAAGTCGCAGTTGTACGACGACATATGACGTTACATGTGTCCTATCTAACAAAAATAAAAAGTGATGCCATGAACTTGAACGAGCCCATCAACGCCCAGCGCGTTGGCCAAGCGGTAGGCAACTATCGCTGGACCATCTGCGCGATGCTGTTCTTCGCCACCACCGTCAACTACCTCGACCGCCAGGTGCTCAGCCTGCTGGCGCCGCAGTTGTCGACGCAATTTGGCTGGAGCAACACCGATTACGCGAACATCGCGGCGGTGTTCCAGTTTGTCTATGCGATTTCCATGCTGTTCGCCGGGCGGTTTGTCGACAAGATCGGCACCAAGGCGGCTTACGTCATGGCGATTGCCATCTGGTCCACCGGCGCGATCATGCATGCGTTCGCGGTGCCGATGGGCGAGGGGATCGCGGCCGTGAGCGCTGCGATTGGCTTGGCGGTGATTCCGGTATCGATCGCGGGCTTTATGCTCTCCCGCGCGGTGCTGGCGATCGGTGAGGCAGGCAACTTCCCGATTGCGATCAAGGCGACCGCTGAGTATTTCCCCAAGAAAGAACGCTCGCTGGCGACCGGCATTTTTAACTCGGGCGCCAACGTTGGCGCGATCCTGGCGCCGATCTGTGTGCCGCTGATCGCCGGGATGTGGGGTTGGGAAGCGGCGTTCATGGTCATCGGCATGCTCGGCTTTGTCTGGGTCGCGGTGTGGGCTGCGGTGTATGAAAAACCCGATCAGCAAACTCGCCTGTCGGCCGAGGAACTGGCCTACATCCGCAGTGACCAGAGCGCACAGCCGTTCACCGCGCAGGCTACAGGCGCGGCGTCGAAAGAAGTCTCGTGGTTCAAGCTGCTGACCTATCGCCAAACGTGGGCCTTTGCCTTCGGCAAGTTCATGACTGACGGCGTGTGGTGGTTTTTCCTGTTCTGGCTGCCCACTTACCTGTCGGCGCAATACGGCATGAAAGGCGCCGATATCGTCATGCCGCTGGCGGTGCTGTACAGCATGACCATGGTCGGCAGCATCGGTGGCGGCTGGTTCCCCAGCTACTTCATGGCGCGGGGTGATGCGCCTTACGACGGCCGCATGAAAGCCATGTTGGTCATCGCGCTGTTCCCGCTGGTGGTGCTGCTGGCGCAACCGTTGGGCTACATCAGCTTCTGGGTGCCGGTGTTGCTGATCGGCGTGGGCGCGTCGGCGCACCAGGCGTGGTCGTGCAATATCTTCACCACCGTGTCCGACATGTTCCCGCAGAAAACCGTGGCCTCGGTGGTCGGCATCGGCGGCATGGCCGGCGGCTTGGGCGGGGTGGTGATGACCAAGGTCGGCGGCTGGGTGTTTGACTACTACAAGTCCATCGGCGATATCCACACCGGCTACATGATCATGTTCGCGATCTGTGCGCTGGCGTATCTGGTTGCATGGAGCGTGATGAAGAGCCTGGTGCCGCGCCACAAGGAAATCACTGATCTGTAAACGCGGCGGGGCTTGAGTCGTCCAAGCCCCGCACTACAGCGCACGCGCCCAGGTCTGGCTGACCAGCGGCTGGCCAAAACTGAGGGTGGGCTCTTCCTCAATCAGCTCAAAACCGGCTTTCTGGTAGAGCTTGCGCGCGTCGGTCAGTGCACTCATGGTCCACAGCATCATGCGTGTGTACCCGGCATTTCGGGCAAAGCGCAGGCACTCGTCGACCAGGCGCTGGCCGATACCCAGGCCCCGCGCACTCGCGTCGACGTAGAGCATGCGCAGTTGGGCGGTGCTGTCGTCACGGCGCACGACGAACACCGAACCCACCACCGCGCCATCCTTCTCCGCGATCCAGCAGCGCTCGCGGGTCGGGTCGAACTCGCGCAGGTACTTGGCGACAATCTCCGCCACCAGTGCTTCGAACTCCCAGTTCCATTGGTATTCACGCGCATACAGTGCCGATTGCTGCTGCACCACCAGGCCCATGTCGCCGGGTTGCGGGTCGCGCAACAGGTAGCTCGGAGCGGTGCCTTGCAGCAACGCTTGAATGCGCTGCATGGCTGCGGTCAATTGCTGTTGTTGCGGCTCGGGCAAGGCGCTCAATAAGGCAATGACTTCTTGCTGGGTTTGTTGTTCCAGCGGGGCCAGGACGGACCGGCCCAGGTCACTGAGGTGCAGTTGCACCGCGCGCGCATCGGTGATCGAGCGGACTTTCTGGATCAAGCCCTTCTTCTCCAATCCGCTGATCAGCCGGCTCAAGTAACCCGCATCCAAGCTGAGCATCTGGCAGAGGTCGGTGCTGGTCAGGTCGCCGCGTGAGGACAGTTCGTACATCACGCGGATTTCGGTGAGGGAGAAGTCGCTTTGCAGCAGGTGTTCCTGCAGCACGCCGATCTGCTGCGTATAGAAACGGTTGAAGCCGCGCACGATACCAGCGCGCTGAACAAGCAGGGGAGTGGACATGGTGCGCGCTCTAATGGTTGCCTTGAGCAAGTATATTATTGCTTTAGGCAACCATGTCAATGCGTTTAATTCAGCCGATCAGCAGGCGCAGTTGCAGAATGAGGGCTGATCACCCGCCACTTCTGTGCGCCCATGAGCATGGAATGGCCAGCGGAATTTCAGCGCTGATGTCATCGGTCACGCCGACACTGAGGCGGCGTGACTGTTTTCAGTAGACATCCCGCAGGTAGCGCTTCTGCTCACTCATCCGCCGCCAGTAATCGACGGCGCTCTCGACGCCCAGCCCGCCGTGACGATGGGCAACCTGGCGCAGGGCCTGGTCGACATCCTTGGCCATATGGCTGGCATCGCCGCAGATGTACAACTGCGCGCCTTCCTGCAGCCAGCGCCACAGCTCGGCGCCGTGTTCGCGGATGCGGTCCTGCACGTAGATTTTCTGCGCCTGATCGCGGGAAAACGCCAGGCTCAGGTGGGTGAGCAAACCATCGCGCTGCATGCCCCGCAGTTCATCCTGGTAGTAAAAATCGCTCGCCGCGTGTTGTTCACCGAAAAACAGCCAATTGCGGCCCTGATGCCCCAGGGCCCGGCGCTCCTGCAAAAATGCGCGGAAGGGCGCCACGCCGGTGCCGGGGCCGATCATGATGATCGGTACGTCGCCATCGGCAGGCGGGCGGAAGTGTTTGGAGGGCTGCACGAACACCGGTACTTCGCCGTTGTCGGCGCGGTCGGCGAGGAAGGTTGACGACACGCCTTTGCGCTTGCCGTAGCGCACGGCCGCCACGGTCAGGTGGACTTCCCGCGGGTGCGCCTTGGCGCTGGATGCAATCGAATACAAACGCGGTTGCAGGCGTTTGAGTGTGCCGAGCAGTTCGTCCGCCGAGCAGTCGATGGGGTATTCGTGCAGCACATCCGCCAGTTGCCGGCCCCACAGCCAGTCCTTCAGCTCGGTTTTGCGCTCAGGTTCGAGCAGGTGTTTCAGGCCCGGCTTGGCGCTGCGCTCGGCGATGAAGGCCAGGGTCTCGCTGTTGGGCCGGGCAATTTCAAAGTGCTCGGTCAGGGCCTGGTGCAGCGGCACGTCGCCGAGTCTGTCGATGTTTACGCAGGTGCTGGAACCCAGGCGCGTCAGATCAAGCAACTCGCTGACCAGTTCAGGGCAGTTGCGCGGCATCACCCCCAAGGCATCGCCGGCTTCGTAGGTCAGCCCGGAGTCCGCCAGGTCCAGGGAGAATTGACGGGTTTCCTTGTGGCGGCTTTGCGGGTTCAGGTGCAGGTTGAGCAGCAACCGTGAGGCATGCGTCTCGGGTTTTCCGCTGGGCGTGGCGAGGGCTACGGGCGTTGCCGGGTTGAGGGTGTGTAGGAACTGCGTGAACCAGGCATCGGCGCGTTCTTCGAATTCGGTATCGCAGTCGACGCGCTCGAGCAGGCGGGTGGCGCCCAACTCCAGCAGGCGCCGGTCGAGTTGTTTGCCGTGCTGGCAGAACTGCTCGTAATTGGGATCACCCAACGCCAGTACCGCGAAACGCAGCGACTCCAGACGGGTCTCGGCGTGTGTCAGGCCGTGCCAGAAACCTTCGCCGTTGTCCGGCGGGTCGCCGTCGCCGAAGGTGCTGCTGATCAACGCGAGGTTCTGCGTGTGCGCCAGTTTACTCGCGGGGAAGTCCGCCATCGCGCTCAGCTCCACCGCGATGCCGCTGGCGCGCAGGCGCTGGGCAAAACGCTCGGCCAAGGCTTCGGCGTTGCCGGTTTGCGAGGCCCATAACAAGGTGACGGCCGGCGTATCAGGGGCGGGCGCGGCTGCCACGGCGCTGGCCTCGGTGCGGCTGAACAAGCCGCCCAGCAGGCCGTCCAGCCACAGTCGGGCATCCTTGGCCACGGGCGCATTCGCCGGCAGCGTCGGGACACCGCCGGCCGGGTGCGCGGCGCTGGATTGCAGACCACTGAGAAAACCGGCGAGGTAGGTGCGCTCATTGTCGCTCAATGACGGTGACGGCAGGTTGCGGATGCCGACCAGGTCGGCGAAGGCGTCGAGGCGCGACATGGCGAGCTCCTCTGCTAAGGGGGAAACGGGCTGGGCGACGGGTGCCGCTACGTCGAGGAACTGGTGCTCGATCAGTTCGACCCGTTGCAGGGCCACCGCACAGAACTTGAACTCGGGCTGCAGCGAAATCGGGTCGACCGCGTCATGGGTCACGGCGTTGATCGCCAGGTTGTCGCCGAACACATCGTTCCAGTGAAACGGCGCAAAACAGGTGCCCGCCCGCACGCGGTCGCTGATCACTGCGGGCAGTACGGCGCGGCCGCGCCGTGAGCGTATCTCGACCGGGTCTTTGTGCTTGATGCCCAGGCTGGCGGCGTCGTCGGGATGGATTTCGACGAAGGGGCCGGGGTTGAGTTTGTTCAGTGTGGCGACCTTGCCGGTCTTGGTCAGGGTGTGCCACTGGTGTTGCAAGCGGCCGGTGTTGAGCACGAACGGGAACGCTTCATCGGGCATTTCCGCCGGCGACAGGTGCGGGCGCGGGAAAAACCGGGCTTTGCCGTGTTCGGTGGCGAAAACGATCGCGGGTTGGCGACCGTCGGCATGGGTCTTGAGGGGTTGGCTGATGCCGTTATTCAGGTAGCGGATCGGGTTGCGCTCTGCGGCCTCGTTCGATGCGCACGGCCATTGCAGGGGTTGTTCGCGCAGGCGTGCATAGCTGGCGCCGCGAATGTCGTAGCCGGTGGCGGGGTTCCAGGCGCGCTTGATCTCTTCGAACACCTCGTCGGCGGACGCATACGTGAAGGCGTCGGCGAAGCCCATTTCGCACGCGACCCGGGCGATGATCTGCCAGTCGGCCAGCGACTCGCCCGGTGGCTCCACGGCTTTTTGCATCAGGGTCAGGTTGCGCTCGGAGTTGATCATCACGCCTTCGGCTTCGGCCCACAGGGCGCCGGGCAAGAGGATGTCGGCGTAGCGATTGGTCTCGGTATCGAGGAACGCATCCTGGGTGATCACCAGTTCGGCGGTTTGCAGCGCCTTGATCACGGTTTGGCGATTGGGCACGCTGGCCACCGGGTTGGTGCAGATGATCCAGCAGGCTTTGATCTGCCCGGCCGCCATCTGCTCGAACATGGCGACGGTGCCACTGCCCGCCTGGCGCGGCAGGCTGTCGGCGGGCAGGTTCCACAGTGCTTCGATAAATGCGCGGTCGGCGTCGACCAGCACCGAGCGCTGCCCCGGTAGGCCGGGGCCCATGTAGCCCATCTCACGACCGCCCATGGCGTTGGGTTGCCCGGTCAGGGAGAACGGCCCGCTGCCGGGGCGGCAGATCGCGCCAGTGGCCAGGTGCAGGTTGCACAGCGCGTTGGTGTTCCAGGTGCCGTGGGTGCTTTGGTTGAGGCCCATGGTCCAGCAGCTCATCCACTCGGCGGCCTGGCCGATCCAGTCGGCGGCTTGGCGGATGTCGGCTTCGGCCAGGCCGGTCAGTTCGGCGACCCGCTGCGGCGGGTAGTCCTCCAGAAAGCCGGGCATGGCCTCCCAACCTTCGGTGAAGGCGGCGATAAAGGTCGGGTCGGTGTGCCCGTTTTTCACCAGCAGGTGCAGCAAGCCGTTGAGCAACGCCAGGTCGGTGCCCGGTTTGATCGGCAGGAACAGGTTGGCCTTGTCGGCCGTGGCACTGCGCCGAGGGTCGACCACGATCAGTTTGGCGCCGGCCTTGACCCGCTCCATCATGCGCAGGAACAGGATCGGGTGACAGTCGGCCATGTTGGCGCCGATCACGAAGAACAGGTCGGCGCGGTCGAAGTCTTCATACGAGCCGGGCGGCCCGTCGGCACCGAGGGAGAGTTTGTAGCCGCTGCCGGCGCTGGCCATGCACAGGCGTGAGTTGGACTCGATGTTGGCGGTGCGCACAAAACCCTTGGCCAGTTTGTTGATCAGGTACTGGGCTTCCAGCGACATCTGCCCGGACACGTAGAACGCCAGCGCATCCGGGCCATCGCGGTCGAGGATGGCGCGCAAACGGCCGGCGGTCTCGCTGATGGCCTTGTCCATGCCGATACGCACCGGGTCGTGATCACGCGCCTGGCGCAGGTAGGCGTTTTCCATGCGGCCGGACTCGGCGATGGCTTGCCCGCAGGTGCTGCCTTTGGTGCAGAGCCGGCCGGCGTTGGTGGGGTGGGCCTTGTCGCCGATCACCTTGACCACGCGGTTGTGCTCGACGTGCATGACGATGCCGCAGCCCACGCCACAATAAGGACACACGCTGCGTACACGTTGGTTTGCCATTGGTAATCCTCGGATCTTTTCTGCCCGCCCATAAAAAAAGCGCCCTGCAACCCTCCGTTGGAAACGGGGATTACACGGCGCCTTTGTCGTGAGTGGGCAGTCAGCGTTGACTGCTTGGTTGGTGTGTTCCTAGCAAGTCACGCGCCAGGTTTTTCACACGCCGCTGTGACGGGCTTGGTTGCGCCCTGTGCGCCCGCGCTACACGGGAAAATGCACTTTTATGACGCCGGCGCGCACCAGTTGGAGGCACAACCAGCGGTGTCTGGCAGGGTGAGCGGCACTTGCCGCCGTTGCGACGGGCATGACGGCGGATTGGCACAGAGCCTGCAAGCTCAGGAACAATCCCACCTCGGTCAACGACGATCGACAGGCCGTACAGGTCATGGGCACCAGCGGTAGAACCGGCGAAGACGTCCGGATCGATCCCGCATCAGAACAGGCAAAGGCGCCTGGAACCGCAAGGTTTCAGGCGTTTTTTTTTGCTTTTTTCAAACCGTGATGAGCTTTGTCGGGTGCTTGATATGAACTCCAGTCTGAAACAGCTGAAAACCCTGATCGTCGTCGGCAATGGCATGGTCGGCCATCATTGTGTGGCGCAACTGATCGAGCGCGGCGCCTTGGATCACTATCGCCTGCATGTGTTCAGCGAGGAGCCGATGCGTGCCTATGACCGCGTGCATTTGTCCGAATACTTCACCGGCCGTGATGCCGAGTCGTTGGCGTTGTCGCACGCCTCGCTGTACCAGACGCCGGGCGTGACCCTGCACCTGGGGGTGCCGGTGCTGGAAATCGACCGCGCCCGCTGTGAGGTGATCACCGCCGCAGGCAACGTGGCGTATGACACGTTGGTGCTGGCGACCGGCTCTTATCCGTTTGTGCCGCCGATAGACGGCGCGCAAGGCGATTCGCGGCTGGTCTATCGCACCCTGGAAGACCTCGACGCCATCCGCGCCGCCGCCGCGAATGCCCGGCGTGGCGTGGTGGTCGGCGGTGGCCTGCTCGGCCTGGAAGCCGCCAACGCCCTGAAAAGCCTCGGCCTTGAAGCCCATGTAGTGGAATTCGCGCCGCGCCTGATGCCGGTGCAACTGGATGACTTCGGCGGGCTGGCGCTCAAGGCGCAGATCGAGCGGCTGGGCGTGGGCGTGCATTTGTCCCGCGCCACCCAATCGATCAGCGCCGGCGAGCAGTACCGCTACCGCATGAATTTTGCCAACGACGAATTCCTTGAAACCGACCTGATCGTGTTCTCCGCCGGGATCCGCGCCCAGGACGCACTGGCCCGCCAGGCCGGCCTGGAGATTGGCCCGCGCGGCGGTGTGGTGATCAATGATGAATGCTTGAGCTGCGACCCGAACATCTACGCGATTGGCGAATGTGCGTCCTGGAACGGCAGCCTGTTCGGCCTGGTCGCGCCGGGTTACCAGATGGCCCGAGGGGTTGCCGCGCTGTTGTGCGGGCAGGCCGCCGAGCCCTTTGTCGGCGCGGACATGTCGACCAAACTCAAACTGTTGGGGGTGGACGTCGGTTCCATTGGCGACGCCCATGCACACACGCCCGGTGCGCGCAGCTACCAGTTCATCGACGAGGCCAGCGCCAGCTACCGGCGCCTGGTGGTGGACGCCAGCGGCAAACAGGTGATCGGTGCGGTGCTGGTCGGCGACAACAGCTACTACGACACGTTGCTGCAGTACATGCAGAACGGCATTGCGTTGCCGGCCGAACCGGCCAGCCTGATCTTGCCGTCGTCCGCCGGCGCACCGACCCTCGGCCCTGGCGCCTTGCCGGAGTCGGCCACCGTCTGCTCCTGCCATAACGTCACCAAAGGCTCGATTTGCACGGCCATCGACAGCGGCTGCGCCGACCTTGGCCTGCTCAAGGCGCAGACCAAGGCCTGCACCGGTTGCGGCGGTTGCGCCGGCTTGCTCAAGCAGGTGTTCGAGCATGAACTGGTGGCCCGAGGCGTCAGCGTCGACAAGAGCCTGTGCGAACACTTCGCCTATACCCGTCAGGAGTTGTATGCCCTGGTGCGTGTGGAAGGGGTGATCACTTTCGAAGAATTGCTGGCCAAACATGGCCGTGGCCACACCGGTTGCGATGTGTGCAAACCGGCGGTGGGCTCGATCCTCGCGTCATGCTGGAACCAGCCGATCATGGACGCCTCGCTGGTGCCGTTGCAGGACACCAACGACACGTTCATGGCCAACATGCAGAAGAACGGCACCTACTCGGTGGTGCCGCGTATTCCGGGCGGCGAAATCACTGCGGAAAAACTCATCGCCATCGGCGTGGTCGCGCAGAAATACGAGCTCTACACCAAGATCACCGGCGGCCAGCGCATCGACCTGTTTGGCGCGCAACTGCATGAGTTGCCGGACATCTGGGCCGAGCTGATCGACGCCGGGTTTGAAACCGGGCATGCCTACGGCAAATCCACGCGCACGGTGAAGTCGTGCGTCGGCAGCACCTGGTGCCGCTACGGCGTGCAGGACAGCGTGAAAATGGCGCTGCTCATCGAGGACCGCTACAAAGGCCTGCGTTCGCCGCACAAACTCAAGTTTGCGGTGTCCGGCTGCACCCGCGAATGCGCCGAAGCGCAAAGCAAAGACGTCGGCGTGATCGCCACCGAGAAGGGCTGGAACCTCTACATCGCCGGTAACGGCGGCATGCGCCCACGCCACGCCGAGCTGTTCGCGACCGACCTGGATGACGCCACGCTGATCCGCTACATCGACCGCTTCCTGATGTTCTACATCCGCACCGCCGACAAATTGCAGCGCACCTCGGTGTGGCGCGAAAGCCTGGAAGGTGGCCTGGATTTCCTCAAGGACGTGATCCTCGACGACAGCCTGGGCCTGGGCGCCGAACTCGAAGCGCAAATGCAGCTGGTGGTCGACCGGTACGAATGCGAGTGGGCCAACGCCCTCAAAGACCCGGAAAAACTCAAACGCTTCCGCACCTTCGTCAACGACAAGCGCCCGGACCCGGACATCCATTTTGTCCACGAACGCGGCCAGCGCCGGCCGATCATGGCCGCCGAACTCAACCTGATTCCCGTCATCGAGGAGCTTGCCTGATGAGCCAGTCCAACACCCAGCGAAACCTTGCCACCTGGCAAAGCGTGTGCAACGAAAGCGACCTGGTGAGTAACTCCGGCGTGGTGGTGTGGTACGACGGCGCGCAAGTCGCGCTGTTTTACCTGCCGGACGCACCGGATCAGACGCTCTACGCCATCGACAACCACGACCCGGAATCCGGCGCGAACGTGATCGGTCGCGGGCTGGTCGGCAGTATCAAAGGCGACCTGGTGGTGGCCGCGCCGATCTACAAACAGCATTACCGTCTGGCAGACGGCCAATGCCTGGAGGCACCGCACCAGCACTTGCGGGTGTGGCCGGTGCGGTTGAATGCGGGGGTGGTGGAGTTGGGGGTGAGTTGAGGCGAGGCGGGAGTCAGGCGCCCACCCTCCAGCTGCCTGCGGCATTTGGAGAATGGGCGCGTGCGTATACGGTCAGCGGTTGAAACGCTCAACCAGTGCGTATTGGGTGGCCGCGGTGTGGGTCAGTTCTTTGCTCAGGTCAGTGGATTGGTGGGCCTGGACCGACGTCTGGTCGGCGAGTTCGGCGATGGTGGTGATGTTGCGGCTGATCTCTTCGGCCACCGCGCTTTGCTCTTCGGTGGCGGCGGCGATCTGGGTGGTCATCTCGGTGATGTGGGACACCGCTTCGCTGATGCCGACCAGCGCCTGGTCCGCCTCAAGCACCCGGGCCACGCCTTCCTGCGCCTGGCGCTGGCCGTGCTCCATGCTTTGCACGGCGTTGTTGGACGACGCCTGGAGCTTGGTGATCAAACCATGGATCTGGGTGGTGGAGTGCGTGGTGCGTTGTGCCAATTGGCGCACCTCGTCGGCGACGACGGCAAAGCCGCGACCCATATCGCCGGCACGTGCTGCTTCAATGGCAGCGTTGAGGGCCAGCAGGTTGGTCTGGTCGGCGATGCCTTTGATCACGTCAACCACAGAGCCGATTTCGTCGCTGTCCCGGGCCAGTTGCGCCACGGTGATACCGGTCTCGCCGACCATGGCGGAGAGGCGCTCGATGGCTTCGCGGGTATCGCGCGCCACCTCGCGGCCGCGTCCGGTCAGCACGTTGGCTTGCTGGGTGGCATCCGCGGTGCGTTGCACGTGGCTGGCGACTTCCTGGGTGGTCGCGGCCATTTGGTTGACGGCCGCCGAGACCTGCTCGGTTTCGACGCGTTGACGGTCCAGGCCGGTCGAGCTGGCCATGGCCAGTCGGTCGGATTGCCCGGCCAGCGCGCTGAGTTGTTCGGCACTGTCCTGCAGGCGGGTCAGGCAGGTCTTCAGGCGGGCGTTCTGGCTGAGGAAGGCGGTTTCCAGGCGGGCCTGGGGGCCGCGTTCATCGCTGTACATCTGCGCAATCAGCGCATCCGAGGTCGACGGTTCGACGTCCGCCAGCAAACGTAACGTTGCACGCTGACGCAACCGCGTGCCGATTATGCCCACGGGCACCGCAACGGCTACCGCTACAGCCATCGCCAGCGGCGCGCTGAGGAACAGCCCGCCCACGGCGCCGGCAAGCCCGGCGGCTACATAGGGCACGCAGTCGAACAACGTCGACAGCCAGCTATCCCGGCGCGAAACCGCCGATTTGCCTTGGCTGATACGGCGGTACAGTGCCTGGGCACGTCGGATCTCATCAGCGCTCGGCTTGACCCTGACCGACTCGAAGCCCACCACGCGGCTGCCTTCGAAGATCGGGGTGATGTAAGCGTTGACCCAATAATGATCGCCGTTTTTCGAGCGATTCTTGACGATGCCCATCCACGGTAGGCCTTGCTTGAGCGCGCGCCACATATGGGCAAAGACGGCAGGGGGGACATCGGGATGGCGCACGATATTCTGCGGGGAGCCGATCAGGTCGGTCCGTTCAAAACCGCTGATATCGACAAAGGCATCGTTGCAGTAAGTGATCTTCCCTTCAACATCGGTTGCGGAGATGAGCTTCTGCGAAGGCGCGAGGGAAATCTCGCGCTGTGTCACGGGTTGGTTGTTGCGCATTCGACTACTCCCTGAATTGCCTGTAGGACATCGGCAACCATTCAAATAAGTTGAAGACCGATTGTCTGACAATTCAAAGTAACAGCATTGCACCGGTCTAAATCCAGTATTCAGCTCCGTCAGTCGGCGGCCGAAACGCGAAAGCACAAGACTTCAAACGCAAATGCCGGATAATGGCGGCCAATTTGAAGTTCGCTATTTTGGTAATCCCGCATGGAAATTAAGGTTAACTTTCTCGACAATCTTCGGCTTGAAGCCAAGTTCGATGACTTCACGGTGATCGCCGATCAACCGATTCGCTATAAAGGCGATGGGTCGGCGCCGGGGCCATTCGATTACTTCCTGGCTTCGTCGGCATTGTGTGCGGCGTACTTTGTGAAGTTGTACTGCGAGACGCGCAATATCCCCACGGAAAACATCCGTCTGTCGCAAAACAACATTGTCGATCCAGAAAATCGCTACAACCAGATTTTCAAGATCCAGGTGGAACTGCCTGCGGATATCTCCGACAAGGATCGCCAAGGCATCCTGCGCTCCATCGACCGTTGCACCGTGAAGAAAGTGGTGCAGGCCGGCCCTGAGTTCGTGATCGAAGAGGTGGAAAACCTCGACGCCGATGCCCAGGCACTGTTGATGCCCAACGCCACTTCTGAGGCCGGCACCTACATCGTGGGCAAGGACCTGCCGCTGGAGCAGACCATCGCCAACATGTCCGGCATCCTGGCCGGCCTGGGCATGAAGATCGAGATCGCCTCGTGGCGCAATATCGTGCCGAACGTGTGGTCGCTGCATATCCGCGATGCGCATTCGCCGATGTGCTTCACCAACGGCAAGGGCGCGACCAAGGAAAGCGCGCTGGCCTCGGCGTTGGGTGAGTTCATCGAGCGTCTCAACTGCAACTTCTTCTATAACGATCAGTTTTGGGGCGAAGAACTGGCCAACGCGCCGTTCGTGCATTACCCGGACGAGCGCTGGTTCCAGCCTGGGCGCAAGGATGAGCTGCCGACTGAAATCCTCGATGCTTATTGCCTGAAAATCTACAACCGCGATGGCGAGTTGCGCGGCTCGCACCTGTTCGACACCAACTCCGGCAATGAAGAGCGCGGGATTGTCGCGCTGCCGTTTGTGCGCCAGTCGGACGGCGAGGTGGTGTATTTCCCGTCCAACCTGATCGAAAACCTGTACCTGAGCAACGGCATGAGCGCCGGCAACACCCTGGCCGAAGCCCAGGTGCAGTGCCTGTCGGAGATCTTCGAGCGGGCGGTCAAGCGCGAAATCATCGAAGGCGAATTCGCCCTGCCGGATGTGCCGACTGAAGTACTGGCCAAGTACCCGGGTATTCTGGCCGGTATCCAGGGCCTGGAAGCCCAGGGCTTCCCGGTGCTGGTCAAGGATGCCTCGCTGGGCGGTGAATTCCCGGTGATGTGCGTGACCTTGATGAACCCGCGTACCGGCGGGGTGTTTGCCTCGTTCGGCGCGCACCCGAGCCTGGAAGTGGCGCTGGAACGCAGCCTTACCGAACTGCTGCAAGGCCGCAGTTTCGAAGGGCTCAACGACCTGCCGCAGCCGACCTTCGAAGGCCACGCAGTGACCGAGCCGAATAACTTCGTCGAGCACTTTATCGACTCCAGCGGCGTGGTCTCGTGGCGCTTCTTCAGTGCCCAGTCGGATTACGAATTCGTCGAGTGGGACTTCTCTGGCCAGGGCGAAAACTCCAACGCCGAAGAAGCCGCGACACTGTTCGGCATTCTCGAAAACATGGGCAAAGAATCGTACATGGCGGTGTATGAGCACCTGGGCGCCACCGCCTGCCGCATCCTGGTGCCGGATTACTCGGAAATCTATCCGGTGGACGATCTGATCTGGGACAACACCAACAAAGCCCTGTTTTTCCGCGCCGACATCCTCAACCTGCATCGCCTGGATGACACTGAACTCAAGGCGCTGGCCGAACGTCTGGTGGAAAGCGAGCTGGACGATTACACCGACATCACCACCTTGATCGGCATCGAGTTCGACGACAACACCGCCTGGGGCCAACTGACCATCCTGGAATTGAAGCTGCTGATCTACCTCGCCCTGCAACAATATGAGGACGCGAAGGAAGCGGTGGAAATGTTCCTGCAGTACAACGACAACACCGCTGAGCGCGGCCTGTTCTATCAGGCGGTGAACGCGGTGCTGGAGATGGAACTGGATGAAGACCTGGAACTGGCGGACTACGAGGCCAACTTCCGACGGATGTTTGGTCACGAGCGGATGGACGCGGTGATCGGTTCGGTCAATGGCAGCGTGCGCTTTTATGGGCTGACGCCGACCAGCATGAAGCTGGAAGGGCTGGATCGGCATCTGCGCTTGATCGAGAGCTACAAGAAGCTGCATAGCGCGCGGGCCAACGTCACATCAGCCTGACCCACCGCTATCGGGGGCAAGCCCCCTCCCACTTGAGGATGTCATTGGCGGACTACGAGGCGTCTCCAAAAAACCAGGGCCAACGTCACGTCAGCCTGACGCAGCATTCAGTGTGGGAGGGGGCAAGCCCCCTCCCACATTAGGATGTCATTGGCGGACTACGAGGCGTCTCCAAAAAACAGGGCCAGCATCACGTCTGCCTGACGCGGTACCCAGTGTGGGAGGGGGCTTGCCCCCGATAGCAATCTGTCAGCCACCGAATCAGGAGACTGATCCACCGCTATCGGGGCAAGCCCCCTCCCACATTAGATATATGCCAAGGCTTGCGCGAGGTCTGCGCGCAAGTCCTCCACATCTTCAACCCCCACCGACAACCGCACCAACCCATCGCCGATGCCCAACTGCGCCCGCGTCGCCGCCGGGATGCTGGCATGGGTCATGAGCGCCGGGTGTTCGATCAGGCTTTCCACGCCGCCGAGGCTTTCGGCCAGGGCGAAGAGTTTGACGTGCTCCAGGAAACGCCTGGCGCCGGCCAGGTCGCAGTTCAATGCGACTGAAATCATCCCGCCAAACCCGTGCATCTGCCGACGTGCCAGGACGTGTTGGGGGTGGGAGACCAGGCCCGGGTAGTACACCCGCGCCACTTGCGGTTGGTGTTCGAGCCAGGTCGCGAGGTCCAGCGCATTGCTGCAATGGCGCTCCATGCGCAGGGCCAGGGTTTTCACGCCGCGCAGGGTCAGGAAGGCGTCGAACGGCCCGGCGATGGCGCCGACCGAGTTCTGCAGGAAGCCCAGGCGCTCGGCCAGTTCGGGGTTGTCGCCGACAATCGCGATACCGCCGATCACGTCGGAGTGGCCATTGAGGTATTTGGTGGTGGAATGCACCACGATGTCGCAGCCCAGCTCCAGCGGACGCTGAATCCACGGGCTGGCGAAGGTGTTGTCCGCCACGCAGAGGATGCCGCGGGCGCGGCAGATGCGGGCGATGGCGCTGAGGTCGGTCAGGCTCAGCAACGGGTTGCTGGGCGTCTCGACCCAGACCATGCGCGTGTCGTCCTGCAACGCCGCTTCAAACGCCTGCACATCGCTCAAGTCGACAAAACTGAAACGGTGCCCGGCGCTGCGCTGGCGCACCTTGTGGAACAGGCGGAAGGTGCCGCCATACAGATCGTTGCCGGAGACCACATGGCTGCCGGCATCCAGCAACTCCAGCACGCTGGAAATCGCCGCCAGCCCCGAGGCAAAGGCAAACGCCTGGCGGCCACCTTCCAGGTCGGCCACGCAGCGCTCCAGGGCGAACCGAGTGGGGTTGTGGGAGCGGCCATAGTCGAAGCCCTTGTGTACGCCGGGGCTGTCTTGCAGGTAGGTGGAGTTCGCATAAATCGGCGGCATCAGCGCGCCGGTGGTCGGGTCGGGTGTTTGCCCGGCGTGGATCACGCGGGTGGCAAACGCGTTTTTATCGGGCTGACTCATGCAAGGGATCTCCGTAGGTGATTGAGCAGGTCGACACGGGTGATCAGGCCATGGAAGCCCGACGCGTCGGCGATGATGGCGACCAGGCCGCGATCCAGCTCCGCCTGCAACTCGGCGAGGCTGGCGCTCGGGGCGAGGGTGTGTACGGTCTCGGTCATGGCGCTGGCGACGATCATGGAAAAGTCCGCAGCGTCGTGGTGCAGGCCCAGCAGGATGTCGGACTCGTCAATCACCCCCACCAGTGCCTGGCCGTTCACCAGCACCGGCAGTTGCGAAACATCGGCCAGGCGCATGCGCTGGAAGGCGGTGAGCAGGGTGTCGTCGGGGCTGACGCTGATCACGCGGCCGTCTTCGAAGCGCCGGGCGATCAAGTCACGCAGGTCGCCATAGTGCTTGTAGTGCAACAAGCCCGCATCGTTCATCCACTGGTCGTTGTAGACCTTCGACAGGTAACGCGTGCCGGTGTCGCAGACGAAGCTGACCACACGTTTGGGCGTGGTCTGCGCGCGGCAATAGCGCAAGGCTGCGGCGAGCAGGGTGCCGGTGGATGAGCCGCCGAGAATGCCTTCGGCCTTGAGCAACTGGCGGGCGTGGTCGAAGCTCTCTTCATCGCTGATGGAATAGGCGTGGCGCACGTTGGACAGGTCGGCAATCGCGGGGATGAAATCTTCGCCGATCCCTTCAACCGCCCAGGAACCCGGGGTGACCAAGGTGCCGCTGCGGCTGAATTCGGCCATCACCGAACCGACCGGGTCCGCCAGCACCATTTCCAACGCCGGCTGCACCCGCTTGAAGAACCGCGTCAGCCCGGTGAGCGTGCCGGCCGAACCGACGCCCAGCACAATCGCGTTGAGGTCATGCTGGGTTTGCGCCCAGATTTCCGGCGCGGTGCTGGTTTCGTGGGCGAGTGGGTTGGCCGGGTTATTGAACTGGTCGGCGAAGAACGAGCCTGGGATGTCCTTGGCCAGGCGCGCGGCCACGTCCTGGTAGTACTCGGGGTGGCCCTTGCCGACGTCGGAACGGGTGATATGCACTTCGGCGCCCAAGGCCTTGAGGTGCAGCACCTTTTCGGTGGACATCTTGTCGGGCACCACCAGCACCACCCGGTAGCCTTTCGCTCGACCCACCAGCGCCAGGCCCAGCCCGGTGTTGCCGGCGGTGGCTTCGACGATCGTGCCGCCGGCGCGTAGGCGACCGTCGCGTTCGGCGGCGTCGATCATCGCCAGGCCGATGCGATCCTTGATCGAGCCGCCGGGGTTTTGCGATTCGAGTTTGAGAAACAGCGTGCAGGGGCCGGTATCGAAGCGGCTGATCCGCACCAGCGGGGTGTTGCCGATCAGTTCAAGCACGGCGGGGCGGGCAAGCGTGGGCATGTCGTCACCTGGGTGTAGGGTGGGGGGACAGCAAACGGCAGAGCATGGTTTGGACCATAGGCTGCTATCGCACGGGTCGCAACCGGGCGGTCGGCCGGCTGTCTTTTTTTGGCGCATGGGCGAAGGGTGCGCGCGCCATCCGTGTGCAGTCTTGCCGCGCGGCCTGGGCGCGAACCCGTGCAATCGTTGGGTGTGCGCAACTGGCCTGGGGTTTGCTAGAAACAAATCCAAACTTGGATACAAGATGGAGACCCCCTTATGCAGCGTGTTATCGGCTGGACCCTCGGCGAATGGCGTGAGGCCTATCGCAGCGGCGCGCTCACCCCGGACATCGTGCTGACCCTGGCCGCGCAATACGCCGCTGACGACAACGCCTGGATCGCCCGTGCGCGCCCTGAGCAACTGACGGCGCAGTTGGCGCAATTGAGCGAGCGGCTGGCGGCGGTCGGTGGCGATATGGCCAAGCTGCCGTTGTACGGCGTGCCGTTTGCGATCAAGGACAACATCGACGCGGCCGGCTGGGAGACCACGGCGGCGTGTCCGGAATTTGCCTACGCCCCGGCATCGGATGCGAGCGTCGTCGCCAAGCTGCGTGCGGCCGGTGCGATCCTGATGGGCAAGACCAACCTCGATCAGTTCGCCACCGGCCTGGTGGGCACCCGCTCGCCGTATGGCGCGGTGGCCAACAGCTTCAATCCGGCGTATGTCAGCGGCGGTTCCAGCTCCGGTTCCGCCTCGGTGGTCGCCCGGGGTCTGGTGGCGTTCTCCCTGGGCACCGACACCGCAGGCTCCGGTCGGGTGCCGGCGGGGTTCAACAATATCGTCGGGTTAAAACCCAGCAAAGGCCGCCTGTCCAATACCGGCCTGGTGCCCGCGTGCCGCACGGTGGATTGCATCTCGGTGTTTGCGCTCACCGTGGAGGACGCCGAATCCGTGGCGCAAGTGGCCGAAGGCTACGACGCCAGCGACGCCTATTCCCGCGCCAACCCCCATACCGCGCCTGTGGCGGTGGGCAGCGCGATCAAGCTCGCCGTTCCGGCGACCCTGGAGTTCTTCGGCGATGCCCAGAACCAGGCCGTATTCGAGCAGGCCGTCGAGCGCTTCAAGGCGTTGGGTGCGCAGATCACCCCGGTGGATTTCAGCCCGTTCAAGGCCCTGGCGGACCAGTTGTATTTCGGCCCATGGGTCGCCGAGCGCACGGTCGCCCTGCACAGCATGCTTGAACAGCAGCCGGATGCGATCAACCCGGTGGTGCGCGGCATCGTCGAAAACGGGCTTAAGTACAGCGCCTGCGATGCCTACAAAGCCGAATACCTGCGGGCCGAGCTGAGCCGGCGGATCAATGACACGCTGGCAGGGTTCGATGCCTTGCTGGTGCCGACCTCGCCGACGATTCGCACCCAGGCCGAGATGGCCGGGGAGCCCGTGCGCTACAACTCGCAGTTCGGTTACTACACCAACTTCACCAACCTGGCGGACCTGTGTGCGCTGGCGCTGCCCGCCGGCTTGCGCGCCGATGGTTTGCCCTGCGGCATCACCCTGTTGGCGCCGGCCTGGCATGACACGGCACTGGCCCACTTGGGCAAGCGCTGGCAAGCCGGTCTCGGCCTGCCGCTGGGCGCCACCGCGCGCGCGTTACCCGCGCCAGCCGCGCCAGCACCCGCGCCCGGCAGCGTGCGCGTGGCGGTGGTTGGCGCGCACCTGAGCGGCATGCCGCTGAACTTCCAACTGACCACGCGCAATGCGGTGTTGGTCGAACAAACACTGACCGGCGACAGCTATCGACTGTATGCGCTGCCGGGCACCGTGCCGCCGAAACCGGGGCTGGCCAAGGCGGACAGCGGCCGCTCGATCATCGTCGAGTTGTGGGACATGCCCATCGCACGCTTTGGCGAGTTCGTCGCCGAAATCCCCGCGCCTCTGGGCATGGGCAACCTGAGCCTGGCGGACGGGCGCAGCGTCAAAGGCTTTATCTGCGAGCCCTGGGCGCTGGCCGACGCCCTCGACATCACCGAATTCGGCGGCTGGCGCGCCTTTGTCGCGAGTCGGGGCTGAGCATGCCGGGTTCAACGCTGAAAAAAACCAGGGCGCGCCCCGACAGCTTGGCCGAACGGATCTACGCGCAGCTCAAGGCGGATATCTTCGACTTTCGCCTGCTGCCGGGGGACCGCTTCAGCGAAGGCGAAGTGGCCGAGCGCATGAACGTCAGCCGCACCCCGGTGCGTCAGGCGCTCTATCGTCTGGAGAAGGAAGGCTATCTGGAGGTGTATTTCCGCAGTGGCTGGCAGGTGAAACCGTTCGACTTCAGCTACTTCGAAGAGCTGTATGACCTGCGGATCATTCTGGAACTGGCGGCGGTCAACCGCTTATGCCTGATGGATGAACCGCGCCCTGCGCTGTTGCAAGGGTTGCAGGCGATCTGGCAGGTGGAGGAGGGCGCACGCCAGCAGGACACCCAGGTGGTGTCCGCGCTGGACGAGCGCTTTCACTGCGCCCTGGTGGAGGCTACCGGCAACCGCGAAATGGCGCGCATGCACTACGCCATTACGGAAAAAATCCGCATCATCCGCCGGCTCGACTTTACCCAGGCATCGCGGATCGCGGCGACCTACGAAGAACATGCGCAGATACTCGACGCGATCCTGCAACGGCGCGGTGAGCAGGCGCAACGGCTGCTCACGCGGCATATCGAACTGAGCAAGCAGCAGGTGCGCCAGATTACGTTGCACCGGTTGCAGGTGGCGCGGGACACTCAATCAACCGGCTTCACAACAACGCTTGCAGACGGCTGACGGTGGCGTCGCCGGCCCGCTGCATCGGCGCGCGCAATTCACTCCCGATCAATCCCTGCAGGGCCAGCGCCGCCTTAACCGGTGCCGGGTTGGGCTCCATAAACAGCGTATTGATCAGCGGCAGCAACTGGAAAAACGTCTGCCGCGCCTCGCTCAACTGGTTATCCCGCACTTGCTGCCACAGCGCCACGAACTGCTCGGTGTGCACATGTGCCGACGCCGCGATCGCCCCACTGGCGCCAAGGCACAACGCGTTAAAGATCTGGATATCCTCGCCACACAACACATCCACCGCACCACTGGCCAACAGCGCCAGAGTATTGCCCAGGTTGCCGCCACAGTCCTTGACCGCGACGATGCGCGGATGGGCGACGATGTTCAGCAGCGTGGCCTGTTCAAAGCTCGCGCCGGTGCGATAGGGAATGTCATAGAGAATGATCGGCACGCTGGAGGCGTCGGCCACCGTGCGGAAGAACGCTTCAAGGCCGCTCTGGGACGGGCGGATATAGCTGGGCGCCGGCACCAACAGCCCGGCCACCGGGCGTTTGAGGATTTCGCCCTGGAACTGCAACAGCTCAATTTGGTTATATCCCGCCAGGCCCATCACCACGCGGTGCGCTGGCACCCATTGCAACACCGCATCCAGCACGGCCAGTTGTTCCTGGCGGCTCAACGCCGCAGCTTCGCCCGTGGTGGTGCAGACCATGATCCCGGCCACGTGCTGTTCCAGCAGATGTTCGACCAGCCGGCGCAAGCCGATAAAGTCGATGGCGCCGTCATGAAGCGGCGTGACCACGGGAACCCAGATACCTTGAAACGCTGACATGCACTTTCTCCTGATGATTGACCGATAAAGTCACCGTCAGAAGGGCAGAGGGAATTGTGCAAGGGCAGGGTGTCCGTCGCGCTCAATGTCCTGTCAGCTCATCTGACGGGACAGCGCGCCCCGGTCACATGAGCGACTGTTTCTTCGATTTGAGGGCGCGCGCAACGCAACCTTGCGCCTTGGCGATCAAGCCAATGACGGAAAGGTTAGCGAAAGACGTTGCAAGCATGAGCTGACACACCCTGAATGAGGGCTCCATCTTCAGGGGATGTGAGTAAATGTGTCAAGCCCTGCGCAGTTACCGGCAGGTCGCACCGCCCAGGCACTTGAACAGTGCCTGGGCGGTGAAACGATCGTTGTCGGTCAGGGATTAGCCACTGCGGCCTCAATCGCGGCAATGTCGATCTTGGTCATGGTCATCATCGCCTCGAAGGCTCGCTTGGCCGTCGCCGGGTCGGCATGGGTCACGGCGGCCGACAACACACGCGGCGTGATCTGCCACGACAGGCCCCACTTGTCCTTGCACCAACCGCAGGCACTGGCCTGGCCACCGTTGTCGATGATGGCGTTCCACAGCCGATCAGTCTCGGCCTGGTCATCGGTAGCCACCTGAAAGGAAAACGCCTCGGTGTGCGGGAATGCCGGACCGCCATTCAGGCCGAGACACGGGATGCCCAGCACGGTGAACTCGACGGTCAGAATGTCGCCCTGTTTACCTGCGGGATAATCCCCCGGCGCGCGGTGTAACGCTTTCACCGCACTGTCCGGGAAGGTCTTGGCATAAAACGTCGCAGCGTCCAGGGCGGTGCCGTTGTACCAGAGGCACAGGGTGTTTTTGTTGTTCATGTTCGGTCTCCACGGTGAATGGGGGTGTGGAGTTTAGATCAGGGTGAAGGGCGGATGCGGTGTTGCGAACCGAGTACATCGGCCTCGCCTACAGAGGCCGCATACAGAATCAGCATGCTGGGGCCAGCAACGCCACCGTCACGAATCAAGTCGCTCGCTGACAGGCGCATGCTGCGCCATCAGCTCCGCGACCCAATCAATGAACACGCGCACCTTGATGCTGATATGCCGGTTCGGGGGAAATGCCACGTAGATCGGCATCGGATCGAGGCTCCAGTTCTCGAACAGGGGCACCAGCTCGCCGCGTGCTTCGAAGGTTTTGGACATGTACTTGGGTAGCCAAAGTACACCCAGCCCGGCCAGGCCGGCCGCGAGGTAGGCGTTGCCATCATCGACTGCCAGCGCATAGCGGCCTTTGACCTGGAGGCTCTCAGCGTGGTTGCGCATGGAGTAGGGCAGGGCTTTGCCGGTGCGCGCCCACAAGAAGCCGACGATACGATGCTGCGAATCCTCCAGCTCCCGCGGATGCGTGGGGATACCGACGCGTGCCAGGTAGCTCGGTGCGGCGAAAACGCCAAGCTGGAGGTCGCCTACCTTCCGGGCCATCAGCGACTGATCCTTTATCTCGCCGCCACGCACCACGCAATCGATGTTCTCACCGATCATATCCACGATCCGGTCACTGACGCCCATATCGATCTGGATGTCGGGGTAGCGCAAGTAAAACCCAGGCAATGCGGGGACGAGAATCATGCTGGCCAGAGGGCTCGGCACATCCACTCGCAAGCGACCCCTGGGCAGCGTCGAGGCGTTGGACAGGCTGGTCTCGGCGTCGTCCATGTCGGCCAGCAGCCGCAGAACTCGCTCGTAATAGACAGCACCATCGGCAGTGACGTTGACTTTGCGCGTCGTGCGGTTAAGCAATTTAACCCGCAACCGTGCCTCCAACTGCTGTACCAGTTGTGTCACGGTGGTCTTGCTCATATGCAGTGTTTCGGCCGCCTTGGTGAAGCTGCCAGCTTCCACCACGCGAGCAAATGCCTGCATTGCATCAAAACGGTCCATTGCTGCCTCCGCTATCGAGCAGATTGTTTGGGTTTAACAAACAGTGCTAGCTAAGGTTGCGTGTTTATCGCCTTGGTACAAGCCCTTACAGTCTCTGCATCGTTAGTTCCGGGTCGAGGTTGACCCATTGATGGAGGCACCTATGACGCAGCGTGACGTGGTTTTTCCAGCTGGACGCCAGGCGCTTTACGAGCGCAATCGCTATTCGCCGGCTATCAAGTCCAATGGCTTTTTATTCGTGTCGGGGCAGGTTGGCAGTCACGAAGACGGCTCGCCCGAACCCGATCTGGAGGCCCAGGTGCGACTCGCGTTCAGCAACCTGAATGCAATCCTGGTTGCCGCCGGTTGCACCTTCGACGATGTGATTGACGTCACCGTCTTCATCGTCGATCCCGAATCGAAGTTCGAGACGATCTGGAAGGTTGTGCCGGAGTTCTGGGGGAGGGCGCCACACCCGACGCTGACCGGCGTGGGCGTTACGTGGCTCTATGGTTACCAGTTCGAGATCAAGGTGATTGCCAAACTGCCGGAAAACACCGGTGGATGATTTGGCAATCGATTACGTAAGGGCACGCCGTTCAAACCCTGCGTGCCCTCAATATCATCCGTGAAATGGGAGCAAAAGCTGTCGACTGATGAGTCGGTAACTTTAGCAATACGGGCCTGCGGGAGAAGGCTGGCTTGTCTTTTTGGTTGAAAACGGGTGTGGATCGAACGTGAACTCATGGCCGATTTCTGCTTCTCACGAAGGGCTGCAATCGGCCGATTCTGTTGAAACGGTTGGAATGGCTGATCAGGTCGGATGCAAATGAGTGAGGCACGACTCTCAGCGCGCTTTAATGATGTTAGCTTTGGGTCGTTTTCTGCCTGTCGTGACTGGCTGAAAACGACCCGAAGCAGTCACTTGCCAGAGGCCGCCATAGCAAATTTCAGAGTTGATCTCTGCGACATATGCTTACTGCCGCACGATAGAAAAATCACGAGTGAAGGCTCGAATTGCATTGGTGGCGGTTATCCCAGAAAGCCCCCCAAGCACGGTCGCTATTCAGCCAAGTTCTGGGATGCGACAATCGACTCATCACCCAGCGATAGGTTCCATGCTGGCGGAGAAGGGCTGATCTGTCAGGAGATAGAGGTCGTGATTGATATACGGGATTACTCAACGAAGTGAGATTTGCATCGCCGTCCACGAGCTAATGCAAGCATGAATTGAATGGCCTTTCAGGGAGAGCGTCATGATAGGACTATACCTGCTGTGCGCAGTCTTGGTTGTTTACGCGTTGCCACTTGGCTTTACCTTGCTCTATGCCTGGTTGATGAGCACCAAAACCGGTGTGCGATTCGAATTAAGCTTTGCCGAGGCGTCTAGGAACTTCCGGCACGCGATGCTATTCGGCGCACTCTTCGGAATTTTACTTTTTCCGGTCGCGCATTTTTTTCCAAAGACTCCCGCTGTCAGCCTCTACGTGTGCGCTCAGTTGGTGCTGCTATTAGTGTTCACTATCCGGTTGAGTTGCTTGGCAGTGGTCTTGCCTTTGGGGGAACATTCGACAGGAGCCAGGCTTGCTTATGGCACGTTGCTCGCGACAGTCATTCTAATTTGCCAGCCCGCCCTCTACATTGCGTGGGCAATCTTGCGCTGAGGCGCGATTACGATCAGCTGGATTTACTACTAAGCCGGACGCTGTAGGTCGTCGTTCGGTGCGCTCACCACGCCAGACCGAAATGCATTACATTTTTGGATGATTACTCACCGGGATCGCGAGTGACCGCTTCTGGCCGTTTCTGCCAGTGAGCATGGGGTGTATCAGTATTCTTATGAGTTACCGGCGCAGCGCTGTAGCCGCAGCCGTCACACCCTGCGCAGCGAGGACAAGATCTGCTGCTCGTTCGGCGATGACGACGCACGGCGCCATCGTGTTGCCAACGGTAATTCGCGGCATGATCGAGGCATCAGCAATGCGCAGTTTATTGATGCCATACACGCGCAGTTGATGGTCGACCACCGACATCGTATCTCGGCCCATTTTTGCGGTGCAGGACTGGTGCCAGTAAGTCACGGCAGAGTTGCGGATGAACTGCTCCATAGCGCGATGTTCTTTCGGCCCGGGCACAACTTCGCGTTTGACCAGCCCGTTGAAGGCTTCGCTGTTACCGAGCGCCCTGCACAGGTCGATCGACGCATACGCCGCGGTCATATCCTCGGGCGCGCTCAGCGAGTTCGGCTCAATGAGTGGGACATCCAGTGGCCCGGCACCCGACAGGCGCAAGCGTCCTCGACTGGCAGGCCTGGCCAGCCCAGCGAACATTGTCCAGCCATGGTGTGGCGGCTCAATCGCGACCTCAGGCGGAGAGGGTACCGCAAACGCCAGTTGACACTGCAACAGGTCCGGGACATCCAGGCGACTGTCGCTTTTCCAGTACAAGGTGGTTTCGCACCCGCCGCTACCGACTGCCTGGGGTTGCAGGTACTCCCACGTACAGCCAAAGGCGAGATGGTCCTGAAGATTCTGGCCCACGCCGGGAAGGTGATGGGTCGGTGCGATGCCGTGGTGTCGCAGTTCATCTTCCGGGCCGATTCCCGATTGTATGAGCACCTTGGGTGTCTGCACCGCGCCCATGGACAGGATGACCTCGGCTGCGGCATAGAAGCACTGCCGTTCGCCGGCGATCACCACTTCGACACCGATAACCCGTGTACCGATAAGCAATAGGCGGGTCACCAATGCCCCTGTCAGGACCGTCAAGTTCGGATAGTGCAACCGTGGCCGGATGTAGGAGTCGTAAACAGATTCGCGCTTGCCCTGGTTAATGCGCAGGTCGGTGATAGCGATCCCGCCCGGGCCTTCCATCATCTCGCCATTGGGACTGTCGAATCGGGGGATACCCAGACGGCTGGCCGCCTCCAACGTTGCCCACGCGAGGGGTTGAGGCGTGGCCGGCTGTTCGACATGCACGGGGCCACCTGAACCACGCCGAGTGGCATCAGGGCTGCCTTGCCAGTTCTCGATCCTGCGGTAGTAATTGAGTACCGAATCGTAGCCCCAGGCCGGGTCGCCGGACTCGGCAGCGAAATGGTCCCAATCGGAGCGGTGCCCGCGCGACCAGACCATCACATTGATGCTGGAGCCGCCGCCGAGTCCCTTACCCATGCTCAGGGATAGCCGTCGACCATTGAGGTGTGGATTGGGTTGCCCCTCGAATGCCCAGTCGCGCTTTGAACCGAGGTTCATCGGCCATTGCGCCGGTTCGGCAACCTCGGGGCCTGAGTACCCCTCGCCAGCTTCAATCAGCAAGACGCGTGCGCTTTGCTGATCGGCGAGACGGGCTGCGACCACGCAGCCCGCCGTACCTGCACCGCACACAATGAAGTCATAGTGTTGATCACGCAGATGATTCATGCGCACGCTCCGTATCCATGCAGCGATTGAGTTTGCGGTTATCAGTGGCGTCATTTCCCTGCGATCATTTCTCGCCAACGCTGTGCACTGCCTTAAGAATCACTGCGGCGACCTCGGCCGGCTGTGACTGCTGGGGAACATGGCTGGTGTGCACCTCTGCAAGGGTGGCACCGATACGCTTGGCGGCAGAGCGCTGGACGTCGGGGTGGATCATCCGGTCTTCTGTGGCTAGCAGATACCAGGACGGTTTGGTCTTCCAGGACGACACGGTCGTTTTATCGTCGAAGGCAGATGCCTTGATGGGACCTTGCGTGGCGGTCATGACGGCGGTCTGCGCTGCAGGGAGATCCTGGGCGAAGTCCTTGGCCATGCCTTCCGGGGTCAAATAGAGAAAACCGTTGCCGTCGGCCTTGATCTGACTGATGCCAGGGGGCGTGGGCGCGCCTTTACCTTGTTCGCCGCTGGTTTGCCCGGCCTCCGGCGCGAAGGCGGCGACATACACCAGCGCGCTGACCTTCGGGTCGCTACCGGCCTCGGTAATCACGGTGCCGCCCCAAGAGTGCCCGACTAGAACCACCTTGCTCTGCTGGTTGCTCAACACGCGGCGCGTAGCGGCAACATCGTCGGCAAGTGAGGTGAGCGGGTTCTGCACAACCGTAACGGCCACCCCTTGGGCTTGGAGCAGTGGCACCACTTTGGCCCAATCGGAGCCGTCGGCGAACGCGCCGTGTACGATCACCACGGAGGGCGTTGTATCCTGCGCATGACTGGCGCTTGCGATGAAGGTGCCGGCTAGGGCAAAGGCGACGGTAGCGATTTTCGATTTGAATGTTTTCATTGGATGAGCTCCTGTTCGGGAGTTCAAATTCTGCTGACTAGCCCGCGGTGTGGGCATCGGTCAATTATCCGACCCTGGGACATTTTTCATGGATAGTGTGTTGCAACTGGACATCTCCCTGGGCGGGGCGCTGGCGACGATCGCCCAGATCGGTGACCTCAGTATGGGACAACCACTCGGTCATTCCCGGCGTGTTGCCGCACTGGCGCGGATGCTGGCGCGGGCCCGGCACGGCGACGGTGAGCATCTGAGGGTAGCGGAACAGGTTGCCTTGCTGCGCTGGTCCGGTTGCACCGCCAATGCCGAAGGCTTTGCGGATCTGCTGGGCGACGACGTCGATGGCCGCCGCGCGATGCTCGATTTGACGCTGGGCAATGAGCAAATGAACGCGGTGCATCAGGCAACCCCGCTGGCCGTCGTGCACTGTGAGGTGTCTGGAGCAATCGCCAACACCCTCCGGCTCGGTGCCGCCGTCGAGGCAGGCTTGTGTCGCGTGTTCGAAACCTACGACGGCACTGGCCGGCCGCTGGGCCTGACCCATGAGCACATTCCGGAGGTCGCCTATCAGGTAGTACTTGCAGGTGATCTGGATATTCTCAGTCGTGCGCACGGCCTGGACGCGGCGCTACGCTGGATCAGAGAGCAGTCGGATCGGCGCTATCCCGCGTCGCTAGTATCGTTGCTTCTGGGGAACGCAAAGGACTGGCTGGCGGATTTGGAAACGCTTTCGAAAACGGTTGACCACGCGCATGAGCAGCGTTGTGTCTCACTGACGTTGGTGGGAGACATCATCGACTTGAAGCTCCCGTGGTTGGCAGGGCATTCGCGGCAGGTAGCGCATGTCGCCGTGGAAGCTGCACGTCTGTGGGGGCTGCGGGAGCCCACTTTGACAGAAATTGGCAAGTCCGCGCTCATCTACGGTCTCGGCCGGGCAGCCGTTTCGAACCACCTTTGGAATACCGTAGGGACGCTGCCATACGGCGCTGCGGAGCGGGTACGCCTTGTCCCTTACTGGACACAACAGGCGCTTAGACCTATCACTGAACTGGCCGTGCCCGCAGAGATTGCATCCCATGCCTATGAACGGCTCAACGGCAGTGGCTATTTTCGAGGCGTGGCGGGTGATGCACTGTGTGCCGAGCATCGCCTGTTCGCCACATCGGTAGCCTGGGTCGCGCTAAGGGAAGCCAGGCCATGGCGATCGGCCCACGGCGAAGCGGATGCAGCCAGGTTACTCAAACAGGATGCCGGCAGTGGCTTGTTCGACAACGATATTTGCGAAGCAGTAATTGCCGCCGCAGGGGGTGAGCGTCGCATGCGTCAACCGAAGGCTTCGGTACTCACGACTCGCGAGTGCCGCATCCTGCTGGAGATCAGCCGTGGCGCCAGCAACAAGCAGGTGGCGCGGCTGCTGGACATCAGTCCGAGCACGGTTCGCACGCACATGGAAAGCATCTTTCGCAAACTGGAATGCTCGACCCGGGCAGCCGCTACCTTGAAGGGACTGACACTGGGATTGATTGCCTGAGCCTGGTCCGGGTTAAGCCTGGATCATCCGAGCTCGTCCTGGACGGCCTGACTGGCGCGTGCCAGGTCGATGAATGCCTTGGCTGCCGCGCAGGGGTTGCGGCGGTTCGGGTAATACAGGCACAGCTTGTCTCTGGGCGGTGTCCAGTCTTCCAGAGTCCGCACGAACTGTCCGGCACGGATTTCGTCGAGAACGTCCTGCTCCATGAAAAAGCCGAGCCCCATGCCTTCCTGCACCGCAAGCTTGACCACGCTGGATTCATCCAGCGTAAGCGGCCCGCTCACATCGAGACGAATCACTTCTGCGTCCCGCTCGAAATGCCACGGGAAAATCGCGCCATTCGGTAGTCGAACGCGGATGCATCGATGCTGGAGCAGCTCGGATGGCGTTCGCGGTTTGCCGTGTTTTTCGAAGTACACCGGCGAACCGACCACAGCGTACCGTTGCGGCTGGCCGAGAGGGATCACAATCATGTCATTCGGAACGAGGCTTGCTGAGCGCACGCCGAAATCGAAGCCGTCAGCAACGATATCCACCAGACGGCCTTCGGTCACGAGGTCGACGTGTACTTTCGGATGATGCTGCAGGAACTCCATCACCAGTGGCAGGAGCGCCGATCGGGCAGCGCTGGCGAACGCATTGATACGCAGCGTGCCCGAGGGCCCGGCGGTATGTGATCGCACTGCATCGAGTGCAGCACGCAAATCCTGCAAGGCTGGCCCCACCTGCTCCAGAAATATCCTGCCCGCTTCGGTGATGGCCACGCTACGGGTAGTGCGATTGAACAGCCGCGATTCGAGGCGGGCTTCCAGTTGGGCAATGGTGTTGCTCAACGCGGTGGTGGAGACGCCGAGATCGATAGCGGCTTGCCGAAACGACCCCCTGCGTGCGACCGCTATAACAGCGTCCAGCTCACTGAGGCCTAAACGATCTTGTGACATTTATTGTCCTGAATTTCGGGATTGGTCATAAAGGTTTGTCCCAGTTGAGCAAACTATCCGTCAGGCAGCAAGATTGCTCCAGGAAATCCATCCAGGAGATCAGCAAATGAGCTTTCAGCGTATCAGCGTTGGTGAGACGTACTTTGACATCGGCAGTGGAGGCGGTCTGGTTGCTGCTGAATGCTCGCCACCTCAAGCATGTGATGCATGGCTGAGGCTGGCCGCACGCGGCGAGCACCAGGTTCAACCGCCTGGTGGGCTATTACTCACCGGGCGAGAGTGTCGCATCCTCAGGGCGATCAGCGCTGGCGCCAACAACAAGCAAGTGGCGAGGTTACTGGAAATAAGCCCGAGCACCGTTCGCACGCACGTGGAAAGCATCTTCCGGAAGCTGGAATGCTCGACTCGAGCGGCCGCCACCTTCAAGGCCGCGAAACTGGGGTTGATCTCCTGATGCTCGGCCCGGATGGATGCCTCATGGCATCAGGCTCACGTACAAAAGTGCACAAGATCGCTTCATACAACCAGATTCTGGAGAACGAAAACATGACACCTCAGCTTCCCGACGTCGTGCAGACGTACTTTGCGGTCAGCAATGGTGGCGATGCAGCGCAACTTGCGAGCTGCTTCCACTCTGACGCCACGGTTTGCGATGAGAGAAAAACATACGAAGGAACAGCTGCCATCGAAGCCTGGCAACTGGAGGCACGCAGAGCTTTCATCTATCAGGTCCAACCACTGCAAGCTCTGCAAGGGCAGGGCAGACTGACTGTCATTGCGCGCCTTGTTGGGAATTTCCCCGGTAGCCCGGTTCAACTGAGTTACGTCTTCACGCTGGAGGGCGGTCGAATCCGTTCCCTGGAGATCACGCCATGCTGAATCTAGGTTTGACTGGCAAGCGGGTCCTGGTCACCGGTGGCACCAAAGGCATCGGCAAGGCTGTCGTCGAGTTGTTACTGGCCGAGGGCGCGAAGGTCATTACCTCGGCCAGGCAGGTGGACGTTGAAATGCCGGGCGCTCTTCTGATTGCGGCTGATCTTTCGACCCGGGAGGGTTGTGAGGTGCTGATCGCCGCGATCCAACAGCGGCTGGGGGGCGTGGACATAATGATCCATGTCCTGGGTGGTTCGTCGGCACCCGGCGGCGGTTTTGCTGCGCTGGACGAGGAACAGTGGCAACGAGAGCTCAGCCTGAATCTGTTGCCGGCGGTGCGCCTCGACCGCGCCTTGCTCCCGGGTATGCTGGAGCGCAAGGAGGGGGTCGTCATCCACGTCACCTCCATCCAGAGTCGGCTGCCACTGCCGGAAGCTACAACAGCTTACGCGGCGGCCAAGGCCGCACTTTCGACGTACAGCAAAAGTTTATCGAAAGAGGTTTCGCCCAGAGGCATCCGCGTGGTTCGGGTTTCGCCGGGCTGGGTTGAAACCGAAGCGTCGGTCGCATTAGCCGAGCGACTCGCGCAGGAGGCAGGTACTGACTATCAAGGTGGTAAAGAGATCATCATGAAAGCACTTGGAGGTATCCCGCTCGGCCGCCCGTCGACGCCTTCCGAAGTTGCTGACCTGATCGGTTTCCTGGCTTCGCCGCGAGCAGCATCTATCACGGGAAGTGAGTTTGTGATCGACGGCGGAACGGTACCAACGGTTTAGCCGTCGGTTTGCAGGAAGGCGCAAAATACTGCCACAGCGGCCATCGTTTGGCCGCTTCTGTTGAAAAAGTCGGCTTCGGTTTCCACGGCAGAAAAGTATGTGCCTGAGATGGAAATCTGTGTTTTGGGCAACCCTACCGTGACCGACACCGTTTAGCGTCGGGTGCGATGACAACGCACGACCGCACTCAGAATCAGCCCCGAAGATCGAGGTCATGAAACGGGTGTTGGCCGGTGGGCATTCGTCTTTGCCAAAAGTCGGAGCTTCCCGACCGTCCACAAGCGTTTTGTAGCCTGTGGTTGCGGAAACGTCGTAGTTACGGTGCTACTTCAGCGCCAGACAGCTGGGTGATCAGTGCCACAGTAAGGTAAAGCCTCGGAGCAATGCTCGACAGCTCGATGTATTCGTCATCGGCGTGCAATCCGGCACCGACGACACCCATCGTCTCCAGCACAGCCGGTTTCGCGCTCCCTGGCATATATGCGTAGCCCGCATCGGTGCCAAAGCGCATGGCGATAGGCTCAATGTTGCGGCCTATTTTTCTGTAAAGAGCTTGTGCGGCTTTCGCCAGTTGTTCGGAGCCCGGATTCTTGGCCAGCGGTGGGCGACCCTTTTCCAGGCGCAATGTCACTTCAGTGCCATCGATGAGCTTTTTCGCAGCGATGCGTTGGGCGTCGGCGAGTACGCGGTCAGTTTCACACAGATCGGCGTAACGCATATCAGCCTCGGCCGAGGCGCTGGAAGGAATGATGTTGCGTTTCTCGCCGCCTTTTATCAACGTCCAGTTGACCGTGGTGCCTTTGGCCGGATCGCCAAGGTCCTTGAGTTGCAACATCTGGTGCGCGAGTTCCATGGCCGCGTTGCTCCCGGCTTCAGGTGCAGAACCTGCATGCGAAGACTTGCCCTTCACGTCGAGAAACACGCCGTTGATGCCGTTGGTAGCGACGGTTATCGCGTCTCTGTCCGGTGGCTCGTACGAGAACACGTAGTCCTGTTGACGAGCGAGCTCGGCGATGATTTTTTTCGAACCAGCAGAGCCGGTTTCTTCATCGGGATTGAACAGCACTGTTAGGCTACCGAAATCATTGAACTTCTGATCCTGCAGCAGCTGCAATGAATGCAGAATCATCGCGACGCCACCTTTGGCGTCAGCAACACCGGGACCATAGGCGCGCTCGCCGTCGAGCTTGAACGGGCGTTTCGCCGCTGTACCTGGGCCGAACACCGTGTCGTAGTGGACCATCAGCAGAAAGTTCTTGCTGCCAGTGCCTTTGAGAGTGCCCACGATGTTGTCGCCAGCGGAGGGGGTCGCAGGTGTCGTGGTGACTTCAGCACCCAACCCCTTGAGCCGCTCAACTAGCATCGCGCTGACGGTTTTCAGGCCGAGCGCCTGGCCGGTTCCGGTATCAATGTCCACCAGCTCTTTGACGGTGGCAAGATAGGATTTTTGTTCGGCCTCGGCTTTTTTCAGCAATTGGGGGGCCAAATCCGTAGCGAACGCGGTACAGGATAAGAATGAAAACGCGAGCGCGGCGGCGATGGGTGAAAGTCGGATAAGCATGCTGGTTCCTTCAGATCATTGCTAATTGAAGCGCCATCTTTACCCCATAAATTTCGTCAACGCCACCTATCGCTGCGGGCATTCACGCAGACAATGCGGGTTACCACAAATATAATTTGTCACGCCAGTGCCCCCAATTCTCGGCCGATACTTTCAGCCTGACCGCTCGAGATTAAACATAGTTTGCTGCCATCGAGAAACCCATCCGAAAGTTTGTCACCCGTCGTGAATCCTGGGTGATTTGGACCGACGCCACCGTTTTTATAGGCTGTGGGGCTTGTACAACGCAAAAGAATGGTCAGGTAGAGTGCAATTCCCCACTAGAGCGTCGGTAGGCGGTCCAACGCACAATTACGCTCCATTTTCGGCTCATCGGCCACGGGGACGCGCGCGCCCGAATCGACATTGAATATGTCAATGTAACAACCGCTCAGCGCGCCCGGGCTGTCGACAATGCCTCCTTTGATTACGTAACGTGCGCCCGGCGCAAATTCGCTGACAAACGCTATGCTGCACGAGCGATTGGCATTGGCCGAGCCGCGCATCACCAAGTGCAGCGGCTTGCCGGCTTCAATCGGAAAAAACCCCTCCGGCGTCGATACATTCTTATAAACGGAAACCAGCTGCCCTCCCGGCGCAGTCGCCACGGTTCTGCCGTATTTGCAGCCGATGGGAGGCGCCTCGACCAGCGACACGCCGTTTCGATAATTCTCCATCGACACCAATTCGCTGCGGATAAGCGCGTGAGGCGCCCCGGCAGGCACAAGGTATTTCGGCGCTGGGGCGCAGCCTGCAAGTAGCAGAATTGAACACAGGTAAAGAGGCTTCATAATTTCCATATTAATGTCGGTAGAGGGCGGCATTAACTAGCCTGATGAATCAGAATGGGTCAAGTAATAAGTGAGAAGAATAGACGTCAGACCAAGTTTGAAATAAAGGTGAATCGCCCCTCGTTTATTAAATTGGCGGAATGACCGATATCTGCCTGTGCTAACAGCTCTGGGTCGACTTCTGCCGATTACAATAGGCCTGGGCGGGCAAGAAGCAGTCGTTCGTCTTTCCCCAAGCGCCGGTGCTGCGACCGCTGCCCCCTTGTCTTTCCTCCAAGCCCCGCGCTACCCTCGCCACTGCTAAACACCGTTCGCAAAAGGAATTGCTGCAAGGGTGCCTAACCGTTTTTACTTCCGCTCTCCTCGTAAACACTGCACTTCAGAGCGGCAGCGCACGTTGGCCCAAAAATGTTATGCACCCGTTGATGTCTATTTATCGTTAGGCATTTTTATCCGACCACGCGGGATCCATGTGAAGAAAGCAAAAGCGATTACCAAAAAGAAATCATCCGGCCGGGGCTTTGAGATGTCCTCGTTTTGTGGGTGGGATGGAGAGATTTTAGTTCTGAACATACTTGGAACTCCGAGCGCCAAAAAGGATGCCATCGGCAAGGCGAAAGGAAGTCAACTCAAGATTAGCGTCACCGCCGCACCCGTAGCAGGCAGGGCGACTGACCACATGGTTAAGTTTCTCGCCCGAGAGTTTGACGTCTCGGTTTCTGACATCACGGTGGTGTTTGGTCGTTTTAATTTGAGCAAGCAAATGCGTATAAGGGCGCCCGGCAGCTTACCTGCCGTAGTGGCCAAGGCCCTGTCAGACGCAGAAAACACCTGACCATTGGCTACGGGCGCAATCGTCGCCGGCTGAGTCGCCGTGGATGAAGATGTTGGCGACCTCGCCGGAGCGGGTGGGGTAGGGTCAAGAACTTGAAGGTATGGCGCATGCGACGTCCTTGTAGCAAATCGTAGATGAGCGAACGATGGCATTTGGCTGTTGGTGTTTGCGGAGCAACCTCAATGACGCGGATAGGCAGCACCTCGCCCATCCCGCCGCCTTGAAAATGCCGTTCAAGCCCGACGCGCCATCAGCAACATCGCCGCCGCCGCAGACAACAACCCCGCGCAACACCGATTGAATATCCGCTTACCCCGTGGCTCGGCAAACCAGCGGCGCATGTGCAGGCCCATATAGGCGTAAAGGCTGATGGCGATCCATTCCAGCGCCAGGAACAGTGCGCCGAGCAGGGCGAACTGTGGGGTGATGGGCTGGCCTGGCACCACGAACTGCGGGAGGAAGGCAGTGAAGACCAGGATGGCTTTCGGGTTGCCCGTTGCCACCAAAAACTCCTGACGCGCCAGCGCCCATATTCCCACCTTGGCCGTAACCGATTCGTCCTGCATCTGCGGGTCGGCCCGCCATAGCTGAATCGCCAGATACAACAGATACGCCGCCCCGACGATCTTGATCGCGTAGAACAACAACGCCGACGTTTGCAGCACCACCGCCAACCCGGCGGAGGCGAGGGCGATCATGCCGGAGAAGGCAAGCAGGCGGCCGATGCCGGCGAGGCAGGCAGTGCGGTAGCCGTAGCGCGTGGCGTTGCTGACCGACAGCAGGTTGTTTGGGCCGGGTGCCATGTTCAGGGCAAAGCAGGCGGGGAGGAAGAGGGCGAGGGGGGCGAGGTCCATGGCGACTCCGGGTCCGGCGGGGAGGGTCGAGGATAAAACGGCTTGAGGGGCTAAGGCAATCCATGGAAGGTTATGGTGACTTTGCCTTTTGATCTGCCCTGCTCGACGTACCGCAACGCCTCTGCCGTCGATTCAAAAGGGAAGGAACGATCAATGACCGGTTTGATGACGCCAGCTTCGATAAGCGAGGTGATTTTTTGCAGTTGTACGCCGCTGGCCCGCATAAACAAAAATGCATAGCTCGCCCCGTGTTTGCGAGCTTTTCTACGAATCCCGCTGCTCAGCAGGCGCATGACTTGCCGCAGAATCCAGGACAAGCCTTGCGCTTGGGCAAAGGCTGCCGTCGGTGGTCCGGAGAGGGAAATGAGCTGTCCGCCAGGCTTGAGAACCTCGACTGATTTCATCAGTACATCGTTGCCCAGGCTGTTCAATACCACGTCGAAATCGTGCAATTCGGTTGCAAAATCTTGCTGCTTGTAATCGATGATCACATCCGCCCCGAGCGTCTTCACCCATTCGACATTCGCCGTGCTGGTGGTGGTCGCAACGAAAGCGCCGAGGTGTTTGGCGAGCTGGATGGCAAATGTGCCGACACCGCCGGAGCCGGCATGAATCAACACCTTCTGGCCTTTTTTCAGCTGGGCGGTCTCAACCAGCGCCTGCCAGGCCGTCAAGGCGGCCAAGGGGACAGACGCCGCTTCGGCCATGTCCAGGTTCGAGGGTTTCAGCGCGAGCGCGTTTTCGTTCACGGCGATCAGTTCGGCAAATGTCCCGATCCGATCCTCGGGAGGGCGTGCGTAGACTTCGTCTCCCGGATTGAATCGCTTCACCGCCGAGCCTGTGCGAACGACCACCCCCGCCAGGTCGTTACCCAAGACCAATGGAAATGTATAAGGCAGGATCAGTTTGAATTCCCCGGTTCTGATCTTCGAGTCCAACGGGTTCACGCTCGTTGCACGCACCTGGATCAGAACGTCATGCTCACCGACCGCAGGGTCGGGCACTTCGCCAAGCATTCCGTTCTGCTTGCCGTAGCGGTCGATAAAAAATGCCTTCATGTTGCAGCGCTCTTGTTGGTTGAATGAGAGCGGGGCGCGGCCCCGGCAACCACAGCCATTTCACCGACGGTCAACGGCGCGGCGCCACCCGAGCCACCGATACCACGGTAGTCGGTGGTGATGACACGCCGGTTTTTCGCCAGACCGTCAATGATCCTGGGGTCAAAGTTATCCAGCACGGCCCCCCAATGGTTGAACATGACCCGCGGGACCTGCGTTCTGGAGCCCGGATCGCGATAGGCAAAAGGTATCCCGCCCACCAGAACCGACTGGTTCGCCGCGTGGACAAATGACGACGGCGAACCGGGAGGATTGCTTCTAGCCAAAAGAGTCATGTTTATCCCGTGAGATTGCGAGGCGAGGCCGACCGGCTCGACAGGGTTCAGACTTGAGTCAAATAGCGCGGCGCCACGACGGACTGTCTGATCTGCGCCAAAAGCCCCTGACGTGCGGTTTGCAGGGCATCCCAGCGCTCGCCTTCTTGCAGCGGCGGAATGGTCACCGGTTCGCGGCGGTCGAAGCCGACCAGTGCGGCATCGACCAGGTCAGCCACTTCCATGACTTCGCTCAAGGTGTTGATGTCGATCCCGGCGCGGTCCCAAATCTCCGTGCGGGTGGCGGCGGGCAATACGGCTTGCACATAAACACCCTGAGGCGAAAGTTCCAGGCTCAGGCCTTGGGAAAGGAACAGCACAAACGCCTTGGTCGCCCCATAGACCGACATGCCAAACTCAGGCGCCAGGCCCACCACCGAACCGATGTTGATGATTGCGCCTTCACCGGCTTTGGCCAGGCGTGGCGCGATGGCGCTGGCGAGTCGCACCAGCGCAGTGGTGTTGAGGGCCACCAGTTGCGCCACGCTGTCGGTGCTTTGCTCGATGAAGCTGCCGGACTGCGCGGCACCGGCATTGTTGACGAGGATGCCGATGCGCGCGTCATCCCGCAGGCGCGCTTCGACGGTGTGCAGGTCGCTGAGTTGAGTCAGGTCGGCCGCAAGCACTTCAACGGCGACGTTGTGTTCGCCACGCAACTTTACGGCGAGCGTTTCCAGGCGCGTGTGGTCGCGGGCGACCAACACCAGATCATGCCCGCGTTGGGCAAAACGCTCGGCGTAAACCGCGCCGATGCCAGTGGAAGCGCCAGTGATGAGAACGCTAGGGTAAGTCGTCATGATGTCAGCTCTTTATCTGGAACGTGGATTGATGCACGAATAAAACCGGGCTCGATCAGCCAATGCTTAGTTCGCGCGGGTGCTGGATTCGGCAAGCGTGGGGTAGTCGATGTATCCCGCCGCGCCGCCGCCGTAGAGCGTGGCGGGGTCGAAGGCGGACAGTGGCGCATCGGTCTTGAGCCGCTCCACCAGATCGGGGTTGGCGATAAAAGGCCGGCCAAACGCGATCAGGTCGGCCTTGTCATGCGCAAGGCGGGCCGTGGCCAGGTCCAGGTCATAGCCGTTGTTGGCGATGTAAGTGTTCTTGAAGCGCTGGCGCAAGGCGTCGAAATCAAAGGGCGCCACGTCGCGTGGCCCGCCGGTCGCGCCTTCGACGACGTGTAGATAAACGATGTCCAGAGCGTTGAGCTGATCAACGATGTAATCGAACTGAGCCTGTGGATCACTGCTCGATACACCATTGGCCGGCGAGACAGGCGAAAGGCGAATGCCCGTGCGATCCGCACCAATCTCGGCGGCCACCGCGGCCGTCACTTCCAGCAGCAGACGCGCACGGTTTTCGATAGAGCCGCCATAGGCATCGGTACGCAGGTTGGCGCCATCCTTGATGAACTGATCCAGCAAATAGCCGTTTGCAGCATGGATTTCCACGCCATCGAAGCCTGCCGCAATGGCGTTTGCCGCCGCTTGGCGGAAATCGTTGACGATGCCCGGTAATTCGTCAGCGTCCAATGCTCGCGGCTCGGAAACGTCCTCGAAGCGGTTATTGACGAACACCTTGGTCGCGGGACGCAGCGCCGAAGGGGCTACCGGCGCCGCGCCGTGCGGTTGCAGATCGACGTGGGAAACACGACCCACATGCCACAGTTGCAGGAAAATTCTCCCGCCCTTGGCGTGTACGGCATCGGTCACCTTGCGCCATCCCTGTATCTGAGCCGGTGTGTAAATGCCTGGCGTGTCCTGATAGCCCTGTCCCTGCTGGGATATCTGCGAGGCTTCGGAAATCAGCAAGCCCGCGCTGGCCCGCTGGCTGTAATAGGCCGCAGCAAATTCACTCGGTACAAAGCCTTTCCCGGCGCGATTGCGCGTCAGCGGGGCGAGAACCACGCGATTTGACAGTTTCAGCGCGCCAAGCGTGTAAGGGGTAAACAGATTATGGTCGCTCATGGGTGTTTGTTCCGTGCCCGTTGGTGAATTTCACATTGCTGGCATTTAGGATGATGATCGAAATCTAAGTTGTCAATAACTTTGATTATGACCAACATCTATGTATCATCAACCCACCATTTTCCAAGCGGGAACGAGGTATCGAACATGCGGGTGACCAAGGCCCAGGCCCAGGCAAATCGGGAACACATCGTCGAAACGGCCTCGGGCCTGTTTCGCGAACGCGGTTTTGACGGTGTCGGCGTGGCCGATTTGATGGCCGCTGCCGGTTTCACCCATGGCGGTTTCTACAAACATTTCGGTTCGAAGGCCGACTTGATGGCTGAGGCTTCGGCCAACAGCCTTGCGCAATCGCTGAGCAGCGCTGAATCACTGAGCATCAAGGATTTCATCGATGTGTATGTGTCCAGGGATCATCGCGACGGGCGCGGCACGGGTTGCACCATGGCGGCTTTGTGCGGCGACGCTGCGCGTCAGTCCGGCGATTTGAAGTCAGCATTCTCTGAGGGCATTGAGCGCACGCTGCAAGTTCTCGGCGAAAAATACCCGACCAGGGCGGATGCGCCAGCGGGTGAGGCTAGGGAGGCAATGATCGACCTGCTGGCGCGTGCGGTCGGCGCTATCGTGTTATCGCGCGCCTGTCCTGACGACTCGGCGCTGGCGGATGAAATTCTGGCGGTGTGTCACGCGAAGATGACCGCATCATTACCTATTCAATCGTAGGTTCATTTCGCATAGGGAACAGAGGGTTGTCAGCACAAGACGTGCTGACTTGCTTCACTTCGTCGTTGGCCGACACGAATGAAGGTCTGGTTTCGGCCCCGAGTGTGTAAAGCTGTTCATGGTCCTTTCTGGCTGGCTGCCAACGGTAGCGTCACCACAAACTCACTTCCTTTTCCATCCCCCTCGCTCATTCCCGTCACCGTTCCCCCGTGTGCTTCAACCAACTCTCGAACGACCGTCAATCCAATACCCAGGCCGGCGCCGTTGAAACCTATGGCGTGAGAGTCTTGAACATAAGGGTCAAAAATAAACGGCAATGCTTGCGCCGTAACGCCAATACCATTGTCGGAAATAGTCATTGTCAAAACACTGCCTTCTACGGTTACACAGAGTTTGATTCTGCCGCCGACGGGCGTGTATTTGGCTGCATTGGCCAGAAGGTTGTGGATAATCTGCGCGAGACGCCCCGGGTCGCCATTGATCATCAAAACGCGATCGGGCAGATCGACATCGAAATGCTGCTGTTGCGCAGTCGTGAGCGGGCGACAGGCATCAATTGCACCTTCAAGAATCTGCATCATGTCGACCTCGCGGCGATTGATTCGCAGCTTGCCCGTGCTGGCGCGGGAGACATCCAGCAGGTCATCGACCAGTTGTGAAATATGCTGTACCTGGCCCTCGATCAACTCACGCATTCGCGGCAGTTGCTCGCTGGGCAGGCGCACCATCCGTTCTGCAATCAAACTGATGGGGGTCAGCGGGTTTCTCAGCTCATGGGCGACCATCGCCAGTATGTTTTTTTGCTGACTCAGCGCGCGCTCGGCTGTCGCCTGAAGTTCCTGGGCACTGAGTGCCGCTATGACCAGTTGCGCGTTGGCCTCCCGCAACTCCTGGTACAAACTCAGTTCTTCCAAACGAGGGGGAGTTACAGCGTCTGATTGCGCCAGGAGTATCGCCAACACCAGTTGCTGGTTGACCTCGATCACCTGCTCGACCTGCTGGGTATCCACCAGACGGCTGCTGGCGTCGCTCAACTGTTGTTGCAGGGCCGCCAATACGGCGCGCGCCTCAACCGTTTTTTGACCGAGCAAGAACAGTTCGTGAGCGGCATTCGCCTTCTCACGCTCGTTCTCGCTGTTGGTATAGCTCATGAGTCGGGCTCAAACATTGTGATCTCCCGCGTGTATCGTCCCTATGCGGTGACTCGTCGGACGACCGCCCAGCAGCCCCTCCTGATCGGCGAGCATTTCGCCAATCTGCAGGCCGTGGTCGTCGATGTGATACTGGCGCAACTCATCGGAATGGGCGCTGGCACGCACTTTGACGACGGCCATGATCCGCAGCAAACGGCTCTGCACTTCAATATAGCGCTGGACAATGATTGCATCGGTAAGAAAGGCTGTGCCGTAAGGGCTGAAACGCAGGTCGGTGTAGCGATCCTCCAACTCCGATGTCATCAACACACTGACCCCGGCGCGTGTCAACGCAGTGACCATGCGCGACAACGACTCACGGAAGTCTTCACGAAAGGTCGGCGCCAGCGCCAACTCAAAGCCTGACAGCGAATCGATCACCACGCGTGTGGCGTTCAACCGGCTGATTTCGCTGAGCAGCAACTGGACGACTTCGTCGATGGACAGGTCCGGTGCCCGGCTATCGACCAAGCCAACCTGACCGGTCTGAATCAGGTTGCTCAACATCGCGTTTTGCGAGTGGTTGGGGCGTTGTTCAAACACCGCGATCACGCCGGTTTCACCATTGCGTGCGCCTTCGGCCAGGAACGTCGCCGCCAGAATGCTTTTGCCTGAACCTGACGGGCCAGCCACCAGCAACGAATACCCCTGGGGCAACCCGCCGCCGAGCATTTCGTCGAGCCGTGGCACGCCCATTTTCAGGCGTTTGATCGGGAACTTCAGCGGCGTTTCAACCGGGTTGAGGGGCGCTGGAGCAAAGACCTTGATCCCCGAGGTGGCGATACGGAAGGTGTGCAGGCCGGGCAATGTCGGCTGGCCGCGCATTTTCATGATTTCCATCTTGCGCACCATCGAATTGCGCTCGACGCTTTGGCGCAGCCAGATCAAACCATCGGCCACGGTGAAAATCGGGTTCGTGTCTGTTTCAGTGAAGTATTCACCGATTAGAAACGTCGTCGCCTGCCAGGTCGTCATCAACATGCCCAGTTGCTGAACGAACTGCGGCAAATTGTTGTTGGGGTTGTCCTGGGTCTGACTGGCCAGCACCACCGAGCGAAACGAGTCGACAAACACCAGCGCCGGCGAATATGCCTCCACCTCGCTGACGATGCGTCGTAGCACCTCGTCCAAATTGCCTGCCAGGGTATCGTCCGCCAAGTTGATATAGCGGATCGACTGGTTGATCGTCTGGCTGTCGAAAAAATCGAATTGCTGCTGATAACGCAGCATTTTCAGCGGCGGTTCGCCAAGCACCGTAAAAAACAGCGCGGGGCGTTCGGGCGTCGCAAGGGCGAACATCATCTGATGCGCCAGGGTTGTCTTGCCGCAGCCCGGGGGGCCGGCGATCAGGTTGAACGAAAACTCCGGCAACCCTCCGCCCAGCACCTCGTCCAGTCCTGGCACGCCGGTGGCCAGACGATTGATTGTCACTTTGGTGCTCATGGCGAATTTTCCTGCGAAGGGGTGTCACTCAAAGAGGGTTCCCACACGCCGCGCAGCAAACGGACGGTCAGTGCAGGCCCGATCAGCGTGGTCAGCAGCTCATAAAACGTGGTCAACAGCACTTCACCGAGATGCAGTGCATCGACCGCGCTTTGCTCGACCAGTACGGATTTGAGGGCAATCAGATCCGGTGCGGCCTGCGCGCTGTCATTAACGCCAGCCAGTTGAGGGTGGGCGCAGGCGCACAAATGCACGCTTCGCCGATACATCGCAACGACGCCTTGCCGGCCGATAATGGGGGTCAGTGCGGCGTCCATCGCTTGCAAGATTGAAACGATCGCCTCGGCGATTCTTGCGACATCAGCGTTGGGGCCAACACGGCACGCCAGAGAAGCTACGATCTGGCGGCTCTCTTCGCTTAGTGTGGACATGACGGACTAATATCTGATGGACAGCATTTGATGGTACACCCTGTAGCAAATTACTGAGGCTCTAATAACCACTTCTTTGCCGCGGGCTATTGCCCGCGGGATACATATCGTCATGGCGAATCAAGCGCAGGGGCGTTTTGGGTCGACTCGCGACTCATGCGACTTATAAAGCAGCGCCATACTCAATCAGCCCCTGGCTGGGCTGCCTGTTCTTTTGCTCAATAGTCCCGGGCGCCGCAACCGTCAGAAACTGTACTTCGCCGTCACGCCAAAGCTGCGCGGGTTGCCGTAGGTGTCGGTGGAGCCCCAGGTTGGGCTGGTGCCGATCGCCGAGTAGTAGGTGCGATCGAAGAGGTTGTTCGCGTTCACTTGCAGGTCCAGGTGCTTGCTCACTTGGTAACCGGCCATCACGTCCGCCACTGCATAGCTGCCTTGCTCCAGGCGATAGTAGCTGCCGTTGGCGAGGGCGATGTTGTTGTACATGCGGCTTTGCCAGTAGACGTTGCCACCGATGCGCAGTTTTTCCAGCGGGCCCTGGAAGCGGTAGGACGTGGTGAGTTTGAACAGGCGCTCCGGGGTATCGGGATCGAAACGCTGGTTGTCGTTGGCGGGGTTGCTGTCCTTGATGAAATGCGCGCGGGTGTAGGTGAAGCCGCCGCCGACTTGCCAGTTCTCGGTGAGGGCGCCTTGCAGTTCCAGGTCGATACCCTGGCTGCGCACCAGGCCGGCAGCGCCATAGCAGGTGAGCACCGGGCAACCGGCCTGGGTGGCGGCGGTGGTGGCGCGGTTTTTCTGGTCGATCTGGAACACCGCCAGGCTGGCGTTGAGCGCGCCGTTGAAGTATTCGCCCTTGATGCCGACTTCGTAGTTTTCGCCCACGATCGGTTCCAGCACCTTGCCTGAGAGGTCTTTTTCGCTTTGTGGGGTGAAGATGTCGGTGTAGCTGGTGTAGACCGAGTGGTGCTCGTCGAGGTCGTAGATCACTCCGGCGTAACGCGTCAGGTTGCGCGTGACTTTGTAGTCGCCGTCTTGGCTTTGGCGGTCTTCATAGTCGTACCAGTCCAGGCGCGCACCCAGGATGACCTTGAGCGGGTCGGCCAGGTTCAGGCGCGTGGTCAGGTAGACGCCGTCCTGGGTGGTGAGGCTGTGGGATTTGCCGTTGCGCTGGAAGTCGGGTTTGGCGCCGTTGAGCGGGTAATTGGTGTCGTAAGGGCTGTATTCCTTGGAGGTGGCGTCGTAAATGCGTTTGCTGGTGCCGACCACCACTTCGTGGGTGCGGCCGAAGGCCTCGACCGGGCCGCTGGCGAAGGTGTCGAAGGCGTACTGTTGGTCGTCCTGGTGCGATTGATAGGCGGTGCGCGCCAACTCGGTTTGGTAGCGCGACTGGTAACTGCCGGTGAACACGCCGTCCAACTGCGACGCGGAGCCGGAGACGTTGAGTTTCCAGCCATTGTCGAAGCGGTGCTGGACGTCGCCGAACACGGTGTTGATCGTCAGCTCCTTGTTTTCCCAGTCGCTGCCGGGGTTGGTGGAGCGGGGCAGGTTCAGGTGATGGCCGTCTGTGCCGATGGGCAGGCCACCCCAGAAGAGGTTGGTCTGGTCTTCCTGACGCGAGAAGCCGAGGGTGGCGGTGGTGTCTTCGCTCAGGTCGGCTTCGCTGATGGCGTAGAACAGGCCGTGGTCGCTGGTTTCGTTGTCACGGAAGCTGTTGGCGTCGCGGTACGAACCGACCACGCGGCCGCGCAGGGTGCCGCTGTCGTTCAAGGCGCTGGAAGCGTCGAGTTCCATGCGGTAGTCATCCCAACTGCCGGCGGCGCCGGTGATTGACACCTGCGGCGTAGCGGTGGGGCGCTTGCGCACAAAGTTGATCGCTGCCGACGGGTTGCCGGCGCCGGTGACCAGGCCGGTGGCGCCGCGAATCACTTCGACCCGGTCGAACATCGCCAGGTTGGGCTGCACGCTGTTGGCGTAGCTCGAATAGGCGCTGGGCAGGCCGTCGAACATCATGTTGTCGATGTCAAAACCGCGCGATTTGTAACTTTGTCGCCCTGGCCCGTTAGCCTGGCTGAGGAACAGGCCAGGCGTGTTCTTGACCACGTCGTTGACGCTGGTCATGGCCTGGTCGTCCATGCGCTGGCGGGTGATCACGGTCACGGACTGCGGGGTTTCGCGCATGGTCAACGGCAACTTGGTGGCCGTCGCCATGGGCCCGGTGGTGTACGACTGGGTGCCTTCGGTGGTCTCGCCGAGTTGCTCGCCGCTGATCTCGGTGGCGCCCAGTTCAAGCGGTGCCGGTGCTTTTTCGGTGTCGGCCGCCAGCGTTGTCTGGGTGCCGCTGAGGCAGATGGCCAATGCCAGTAGACTGGGTGAAAAACGCGTGCCGACAGGTTGTTGAACGAACATGAATCTGAGCCTCCCCGAGTGCCTTTAATGGCGAATGATAAGCGAATCGATAACTATTCGTATCAGTGTGGCAGATTGAATCCGGCCAAAAAAGGCTTTGGGGGGAATTGCTTAACGAATTTTTCACATTTTGCTGGCTGGCAGTTCACCGCCCGCGCAGGAAATCATCCGAAGTCGCCGCGGTTGCGTGAGGCCGCAACCGCCAGCGGGCTGGCGGTCAAGCCGACGATATTGCGTGGCAGCACGGCGGCAAACGTGACTGTCAGAATTCCATTCGCAGGCCCACGGTGCCTTGTCGGCTGTTGAGCATCTGGCTATCCAGGTTGCGGTTATAGCCGACTTCGCTGTACAGGCTGACGCCCTTGGCCACCTCCAGCGTGGCACCCAGACTCAGGCCCAGGGAGGTGGACTTCTGTTCGGTGTCGATGTCCGTCACACCGTTAAAGGTGACGGTGTTCTGCCCGGCGCCGGTATGCCAGATATTGGCCCGCACGTAGGGCTGCAACGGCAGGCCACGGACCTGATAGTCGCCCCGCAGGCGTATGCCCAGGCGGGTGGTGACGCTGGTGTCGGCGTTGTAGGCCACGTCGGAGATGCCATCGTTCTGACTGTCCAGCTTGGTCCGGCTCACGATCACTTGAGCCTGGGGTTCAGCCACCCAATTGTCCGTCATCTGGAACGGCCAGCCGACCTCGGCGGAAGCGGCGACGTTGTGCCCGCGAGTCTTCATCTTCACCCCTCGGTCCGATTCGTTGTTGCCATCGAAGCGGGTGCCCATGAGCACCAGATCGAGGTAGGCCTGGTTGGCGCCGATCAGCGTCCAGTACACGCCCAGGCTGTCACCGCGCAGGGTGGTGTTGCCGGCGGCCTTGTCCTGCCAGCCGCCGTTGAAGCCCTTGACGTCGCCTTTCAAGCGGCTGTGGCCAACGAAGAAACCGGCCCGCTGCACGCCACCGTTGTCGGTGGTGCTCGCATACACATCCGTACCGATCTGGAACGCGGACATCGAACTGTTCAGCGTAGGGCTCACCGTGCCGGCGAAACTCTGGCGGCTGCTGTTGCCATAAATACGCCCCCAACCGGCTGGGAAGGCGCCGGTCTGCTGTTGCTGGCTCTGATCGCCCATGCGTTCGTGATAGGTGCCCAGCATGGCCTGGATAATTTGTTGCGCGGCGGGGAACAACGCCGCATAGATCGGCACTTCCGGGCGGTAGATCGGGAGCGGCTTGTCTTCCGGATTGGGCGGCAGTTCAGGCGTGCCTACCACCGGTTCGGGCAGCGGTGTCACCGGGCCCGGCAGTGGCGTCACCGGCACCGATGAACGCAGGTAGTAGTTTTCACCCGAACCCGCTTTGTCGCCGCCTTTGAACAGGTAGTAGTCGAAGGCGCCTGCCGATACCCGGTTGGCCAGGGTGAAGTGGGTGCCGGTGCCGCTGGCGCCGTTGATTGCCCGGACTACCTGGATACCGTCCTGCACGGTTTCGGCACCCGGCCCTGCGAGATTGGTCACACTGATGGGGGTAGTGCCGCTGATCGTGCCTGTGCTGACCACCAGCAAATCGCTGGGTGAGCCGTCGCCGCCCAGGACACTTTGCAGGGCGAGCCGGCCGCCGGTGCCGTTGTAGTTACCGTTGACCGTCAGGGTGTCGGTGGCGCTGGTACTGCCGGTGGTCATGTCGATCAGGCCACCGTTGTTCAAGGTGACGGATTGGCCGGCGGTAAAGGGGTTGATCGAACCGGTAGTGACGGTCAATTTGCTCGACCCGTCGATGGTCATGTTGCCGGTGCCGGTTTCGTTGTCGCCCAATGTGAAAGCGCCGCCCAGTTTGAGGTCCGAGCCATTATCCAGCAGCACCTGCTCCCAGCCTGTGTAGCGCGTGGAGACCTCGGTCTGCGTGTTGTCGAACGTGAGTGTGTCGTTGCCCAGGCCGCCATCCACCAGCGGGTTGGAGGACAGCAGCGTTTCGTTGAGGTTTTTCAGCAGCGCGGTGTCGTCGCCGGCCCCCATGACGATCAAGCCGTTGACCTTGCCACCGTCGTGCCAGATCAACTGGTCGTTACCGAAACTGGCGAGGATTTGCCCGTTGACCGTGCCGCCGCTGATTTCAATCAAGTCATCGCCGCCGCTGGTGCTGATGTTGCCGCCGATGTAACTGGTGCCCGAGACCAGAATATGGTCGTTGCCGAACCCGGTGACCAGATTGCCCAGAATGGTGCCGCCTTGCATGTCGAACACGTTGTTATCGAGCTTCATATCGACCCGGCCAATGGTGCCGCCACTCATCGTGGCTCGGTCGCCGTCTTCAAACGCGCCGGTGATGGTGCCGCCGCTCATGTTGAAGGTGTCCAGGCCATCACCTTGGGCCAGGGAGGCGATGGTGCCGCCGCTCATGGCAAAGCTGTCGATGCCGGCGCCTTGGCTGATCGCACCCGCCTGCCCGCCGGTGATCTGCGCCACGTCCGCGCCTGCGCCTTGAGTGACCGAGCCGGTGACGCTGCCCAGGTTCAGCCGGAAAATATTCGCGCCGTCGCCCTGGTTCAGCGCACCGTTGAGCGCCGCCGTCGGCCCATTCACGTCCACCAGGTCGTTACCCGCCCCGAAGGTGACATTGCCGTTGATCGCGCCGCTGCCGCTGATATTCAGGGTGTTGTTGCCGCCGGTGTCGGTAAAGCCCGGCGCCGAGGCACTGTCGCATGTGGAGATATCATCGCCGGCGGTGTTGTTGACCGTGCATGCGCCATACGAGGCGAGTGGCCATGCCATCACGGCAATGATTGAGCTGATACCCAGGCACAGCAGGGAAGATATCGATGTGCGCATGACCCGTCCTCGTTCGAAGCAAGCATCGCCCGGCACCTGGGCAAGCAGGTGCGGTTCGGACCATGGCAACAACGAACGCGATACGGATTAGGGACTGCCGGTTACCCATTCTGAAAACATCGGCCAATGCAAAGGGTTGGCATGGCTTTCTCGATTGCACCTTAGTCGCACATCCAAGGGGCCGCTACTGTCAGAAATAACAGGTATAGACGAGTTAGGATCTAGACAAACACGATCTCATAAGGCTCGCGCATCCGCTCCAGCAGCACCTGGGCGAGCATCGGCGCCAGCCCGATCTCCGGGTCTCCGGCCAGTTGGCTGGCATAGGCATGGGCCGCGTGCAGTTTGCGCGCCACGCCCCAGGTATCGAGGCGTACCTTGCGCGCACGCTGCCAGGGGATCATCGAACCTTCCCGTGCCGTCCAATGCCAGGCCCAGATCGGCAGCTCATACAGACGCGCGCCGGTCAGGCTGCACGCCTTTGCGCTGGCACGGCCGACGGCGTCGTGGTCATCGTTGCCGTCGTTGCGCCAGGTGGTGAAGACCACATCGCCGGGCTGCAAGTAACGCGCAATGAGTTGGCTGACGGGGTGTTCACTGGCGGCGAGCGCGTCATCGCGAAACCCGCCGCGAATCCACTTCAGGCTGTGCAGTGGCATGCCCAACCGGCGCAGCGCTTCGACGCTTTCCTGCGGCCGCACCACGCTCAAGCGGCTCGCCGGCCAGACATTCGAGCCGGGATGGCTGGCGCTGCCGTCAGTGATGGAAATCAACAGGATCGGGTGTTCAAGGGTGCTGAGCCGTTGCAGCAAACCGCCACAGGCCAACACTTCATCGCCCGGGTGGGGCGCGATGATGACCACCCGCGCGCCCGGGGGAACCAACGAGTGGGGATGAATAGCGGGAATTTGTGCCAACTGTGGGGCACTGTTCCAGATTTGCGCTGGGCCGCGGCGGCCTTCGCTCAGGGAGGCGGGCTTCATGGGAGTCACGTCCTTGTCAGTTGATGCAGGGTCGTAGCCCGTTGACGGGACGACGCTCTTTTATTGGCCGCAGGCTGCGCTGCAGTGTTCGCTCGGCATTCCATCCCTGGATTGCCGGCAGGGCGTCATCAGCATAGTCAAGGATTCGCCGCTTTCACATCCTGTAACCACGATTTTTTAAGGGGCCTGCATCTGGCTCTTCAAGTCATCGCCAAAGCCACCTTCGGCGCGGCAGTCCAGGCGGGCGCGATCAATCAGGCGGCCGAGGTCATCGGCGTCGAGGTAGTAACACAGTTCACTTAGCACGATCAGGTCGAACCTGCGCGATGGCCTTCAGGCACCAACTGTTCGACGCTGATCTGCGCCAGTTCGGCCATGTGGGACGAGGCCTGCCACTGATGCAGCGGCGTGCCCTGGCCCACGATCGGATTGGCTTTCATAACTGCCACCTCCCTGGGGGCTCGCCGGCAACCTGTTCGCCGAGGGCGGCCAGGTCGCGCTCGGCATGGCTTTGACGCACATACACCGGCAGATCCGCCATCAGTTGGGCAAAGTGCGGGTCTTTGCCAAAAGGCCCCGCGCCGGCTGCGCGACCAACATGGCGCATGACCTGTTCAACCGTGTCTTCGAGGGCCGCGCGTACCTGTTGGGCCAATTGCCTGGCATCGGCGCGCGGGGCGCGGTCGATCTGCCGCGCACTGGCGCGCAGCACACAGGCGGCACTGTTCAAGGCACTGTCGACCGCGCCGAGGTGTGCCAGGGCATGCGGCTCGGGACGCCTGTTGCACTGCTCGCGCAGCACTTCGGCCAGGCGTTGCGCAGCGCCATACCAGCACGCCGCGATACCAACGCCGCCTTGCCAGAAACCGGGGCGGGCGAGGTAGTCGCCGGGCCCACCGACGGCAATCCCGGTGGCGCCCGCGAACAGAATGTCGACGCTGCCGGTGGCCGCCATGCCCACGGCATGCCAGCCCTCATCGGTCACGGTGATGCCGGGCTGGCCCATGTCCACTGCGACCAATTGCTGGCGATCCTCCTCGTCCCAGGCGGTCAGCAACCCATGGCTGACCACCGCCGCACCGGAGCACCAGGCTTTACGCCCCTCCAGCAGCAGGCGGTGGCCATCGCGCCGCGCCCGCACCCTGGCCGTCGGCGGTTCGGCTGCCCACATGCCCCAGATGCTGCCCTCCGGCGGCAACGGGCTGCGCAGCTCGGCAATGACGGCCAAGGCATCGGCGTGGCCTTCGAACAACTTGCACAGTCGCAGGTCGTGCCCGGCCACCTGGGCCAGACGACTGAACCGCTCAAGGGTCTGGCCACTGCCGGGGAAGGGCAGTTGGTCCAGGCCCGCTGCCTGCAGCGCCTTCAGGGCCGCGCCCAGAGCCTGCGTGTCCGCATAACCCCGGTAGCCTTGAAGGAACCCATGTAGACCCACGTCACACCTCGTCGTCGTGTTGCAGTTCAAACAGCAGCAGCGAGCGCCCGGTGACGGCGTATTCATGGTGGAAATCAAAGCGCTCCTGACCGCGTACCGCCGTGTCATTGGTGTCGAGCATGCAGGTCCAGAACTGGCCTTCCGGAACGGGGGGCAGGCTGAAATTGACCTGGTCGTGATGGGCGTTGACCACCAGCAGCAAGGTCGCATCGCCACCCGGACGGCGAATCCCGGTCTCCTGGGCACGGCCATCCATCAGCATGCCCAGGCAGCGGCCGTGGCTGTCTTCCCATTGCTCGGTGCTCATCTCGTTGCCATCCGGCGCGAGCCAGGTGACGTCCTTCACGCCGATCTCTTCGTTGTAGTCGCCCACCAGGAAACGGCCACGCCGCAGGATCGGGTAAGCCATGCGCAGTTTGATCAAGCGTTTCACAAACTTGAGCAGCGCCTTGCCGTCATCGTCCAACTCCCAGTTGACCCAGCCGATCTCGCTGTCCTGGCAATAGGCGTTGTTGTTGCCGTGCTGGGTACGCGCGAACTCATCCCCGGCCACCAGCATCGGCGTGCCCTGGGCGAGCAACAGGGTGGCGAAGAAATTGCGCATCTGGCGCAGGCGCAGGGCGTTGATTTCCGGGTCGTCGGTGGGACCTTCGACGCCATGGTTCCACGACAGGTTGTTGTTGCTGCCGTCCTGGTTGTTTTCGTCGTTGGCTTCGTTGTGCTTGTCGTTGTACGACACCAAGTCATGCAGGGTGAAACCGTCGTGGGCGGTGATGAAGTTCATCGAGCTGTAAGGCCTGCGGCCACGGTGATTGAACATTTCGCCCGACGCGGTCATACGTCCGGCGAAGTCCGCCAGTTGGCCGTCATCGCCTTTCCAGAAGGCGCGCACGGTGTCGCGGAAACGGTCGTTCCATTCCACCCAGCCCGGCGGGAAATTGCCCACCTGATAGCCGCCGGGGCCGCAGTCCCAGGGTTCGGCGATGAGTTTCAACTGGCGCAGTACCGGGTCTTGACGGCAGGCGACGAGGAAACTGTGGCGCTCGTCGAACCCGTCACGATAACGGCCGAGGATGGTCGCCAGGTCGAAGCGGAACCCGTCGACATGCATCTCGGTGGCCCAGTAGCGCAGGGAGTCGGTGACCATCTGCAGCACGCACGGGTGGCTCAGGTCCAGGGTGTTGCCGGTGCCGGAGTCGTTGATATAGAAACGCTTGTCGTCCGGCATCAGGCGGTAGTAGGAGGCGTTGTCGATGCCGCGCATGGACAGGGTCGGGCCGCGCTCGTTGCCTTCGGCGGTGTGGTTGTAGACCACGTCGAGGATCACTTCGAGCTTGGCTTCGTGCAGGTGCGCGACCATCTCCTTGAACTCGGCGATCTTACCGCTGGCCAGGTAGCGCGGGTCCGGCGCGAAGAAGGCGATGCTGTTGTAGCCCCAGTAGTTGGTCATGTCTTTTTCCAGCAAATGCTGGTCGTTGACAAAGGCATGTACCGGCAACAGTTCGACGGAAGAAATACCCAACTGACGGATGTGCTTGAGCACATCGTCTTCCATCAGCCCGGCGCAGGTGCCGCGCACGGCTTCGCCGACGCTGGGGTGACGCATGCTGATGCCGCGCAGGTGGGTTTCATAAATGATCGTGCGGTCCCACGGCACGCGCACCGGCTGGTCGTTGCCCCAGGTGTGCGCCGGGTCGATGACCTTGCACTTGGGCACGAAGGGCGCGCTGTCGCGTTCGTCGAAACTGAGGTCGTCGTCGGGGTGACCGATGGTGTAGCCGAACAGCGCTTCGGACCATTTAAGTGCGCCCACCAGCTGTTTGGCGTAGGGGTCGATCAGCAATTTGTGGTGGTTGAAACGGTGGCCGTTGGCCGGGTCATACGCGCCGTACACACGGTAGCCGTAAATCAGCCCAGGGTGGGCGTCGGGCAGGTAGCCGTGGAAGATCTCATCGGTGTATTCGGGAAGTTCGATACGTTCGAGCTCGACAACGCCGGCGTCGTCGAACAGGCACAGCTCGACTTTGGTGGCGTTGGCCGAGAACAGCGCAAAGTTGACACCCAGGCCGTCCCAGGTCGCACCCAGGGGGAAGGGCAAACCTTCGCGAATCCGCGACGGCTCGGGGGCCGGCGTCGCTGGGGTTTTATCGGCTTTGCTCATTGTGTTGCTCCTGCACAGGTCTTTTTTCGGGCCGAACGTGGCCCTGCTGACGAGGGTTCAGCTGATGATCCAGAAAGTGCTCGACCTCCGACCGGGGTTGCCGGTGGGAGGTTCATGAGGCCACAGGGTTTACGGCTTGGGTTTTTTCGCGGCCGCCGGCTTTTTAGCCGCCGGCGCTGCCGGTTTGCCTGGGGCCGCTGCCGGCGGCTTGGCTTTCGCTGTGGGCTTGGCTGGGGTTTTCGGCTTGGCGGCGGGTTTGGGTTTGCTTGGCGTCAGCGCTTCGGCCTCGGCCAGCTTGCGGGCCATCTCCCAATGGCGCGCCTCCTGACCTTGCGGCTTACCCTCCGATTCCCAGATCTGATACGCGAATTCTCGAACACGTTTGTCTTCAGTACTCATCACAATGCTCCTCGCAGAAAATTTCAGCTTTATTGATCATCAGGATTGATAAAGACATTGACCGGGAAATCCTCCAGCGCAGTACTGATTAACAGCTCCTTGTCTGCTGTGACTGCGCCTGTATGAAAAAGTCCCTTCCAGTTTTCGGTTGGCGCGGCGAACGGTAATTTCACCCGCGTATCGCCCCAAACCCGCGCATTGACCTGGGGATACACACCATTTTCCAGCAGGCGATGGGGCCAGCGTGGCACCACCACCAGTACGCGCATGCCCTGGTGTTCGCGGCAGAACGCAACCACGTGCTCGGCGTGTTGGCCGACCACGTCCAAGGGCGTGTAGCTGCCCCGATGGAACACCTCAGGGTGGGCCTTGCGCAAGGCCAGCACCTGGGCAATCAAGGCTTGTTTGATGCGCCCGTCATGCCAGTTGAACAACAGCTCGCCCATGTCTGGCAGGGTCTCCAGCGCGCGTTGCCGTGCGTTGAAATCCACCGGGCGACGGTTGTCCGGGTCCACCAGGCTGAAGTCCCAGAACTCATCGCCCTGGTACAGGTCCGGCACACCCGGCACGGTGACTCGAAGCAAGGATTGCGCCAGCCCATTGAGTGCGCCGGCGGGGGCAATGGCCTGGGCGACGGCGCTGATGGCCGTGCGCAGTGTGCGGCCTGCGTCGCTGAGCAGCAGGCGCGTGAGAAAGGTTTCCACGCCCTGCTCGTAGGCCTCGTTGGGCGCACTCCAACTGCTCTGCAATTTGGCTTCGCGCAGGGCTTTTTGTTGCCATTGCCAGAGGCGTTGTTGATAGGCCTCGAGTGCCGGCTGGTCATCCAGGTGCAGGTCCAGCGGCCAACTGCCGAGCAGGGCCTGATAGAGGATCAATTCATCGCCCGCCGACGGGCTGGTGGCATCGCTGCGCAACGGTGCGGCTAGCGTGCGCCAATGCTCCACGTGTTCGGCATACCAGGCGGCGCACTCACTCAGCACGGCCAAGCGGGCGCGGCTGTCTTCGCCGCGTTTGTGGTCGTGGGTGGCGGTGGCCAGCAGGTTGTCGGGGAACGCCTGCAAGCGCTGCTGATTGGCCGCGTGAAAATCGGCCAGCGGTGCGCTGAACTGTTCGGTACTGAAGCCCACGTCGTTGCGCGACAGCAACACCGCCGAGCGATAGAACGCGGTGTCTTCCACGGCTTTGGCGGCGGCAGGCGAGGTCAATTGCTGGAAGCGCACGCAGGCATGCTTGAGCAGTTTGCGCTCGCGGCCGATCGGACGATTGCGCCACGGCTGGCCACCCAGCCATTTGTCCAGGTTGTCCAGCACCGGCCAGTCGCCTTCGCTCAAGGTGTTGCGAGCGCCGGCCAGGGCTTGCTGGAAAAACACATCGTCGCGCTCGCTACGGCCAAGGGCGCTGACGTAAGTGCGGTACACCGGGAAATGCACGATCAATTCTTGCAGCGCACGGCGGATCGCGCCGAGCGTCAGGTCACGGCTCATCACGTCGTCGCGGGCCACTTGCAGCAGGGCCTGGGCCACGCTTTCGAAGTCGCCGGCGAGGGAACCGTTGAGGATCTGCTGGCGCGCCAGCCAGGCTTCTTCGATAAAGGCCGACGGCCGTTCGCTGTGGCGTGTCCACAGCTCGGCCAGCGTTTCGAAGCCCTGCGGGTCGTGTTGCAGCAGCGACAGCTGGTTCATGAATTCGTAGCCGGTGGTGCCGTCCACCTTCCAGTCGTGGCGCAGGGTTTCGCCTTCGCCGAGGATTTTTTCGACGAAGATCGGTAAGTGACGTTCGGGCGACAGCGCATCGACCCGACGGCGCAGCTTGCGGCAATACCCGCGTGGGTCGGCCAGCCCGTCGATATGGTCGATGCGCAGGCCATCCACCAGACCTGCGTTGATCAGATCGAAGATCTTGCCGTGGGTGGCTTCGAACACGGCGCTGCGCTCTACGCGCAGGCCGCCCAGTTCGTTGACATCGAAGAAGCGTCGCCAGTTGATATCGTCCGCTGCGGTGCGCCAGCTAGCCAGGCGGTAAGCCTGTTGCTCCAACAGCGCGTGCAGGCGCTGGAAACCTTCGGGTTGGCGTGCGTCGAAGGCGCCCAGGCGGTGTTCGATGGCCTTTCCCACGGCGCTATTAGTGGCGCGTTCGGCCAGGGCTTGTTTGAGCCAGGCGGCTTCGGCGTAGGCGTCGTCCTGGAAGGCGAGGGCGCTGAAGCGGTCGGCGAGCGGTTTGAGCAGGTCATCGGCGCCCAGAATCATCGCGTAATCCCGTGGGCAGATCGGGAAGCGGTGCTCGTAGTGCTCGACGAAAAAACTGCCGTGTGCCGCGTCGAAGTGCAGGGTCAGCGTGCCGGTTTGCAGGGCTTCGCCGTAGTCGCTGCCGAGGAACGGCATGAGCAGTTGGCCCTTGAGCAGCGGGTCGGGCGAGTGCCATTGAATGTCAAAAAATTCACTGTAGGGGCTCAACCGGCCCCATTCCAGCAGGTCGAGCCACCAGGGGTTATCGGCGCCGCCCACGGCCATGTGGTTGGACACGATGTCGAGGATCAGCCCCATGTCGTGCTCGCGCAGAGCGGCCACCAGGCGGCGCAACGCCGCTTCGCCGCCCAGTTCCGGGTTGACGCTGGTCGGGTCGACGACGTCATAGCCATGCATCGAACCTGCGCGGGCGCTGAGCAGCGGTGAGGCATACACATGGCTGATACCCAGCCGCGCGAAATACGGCACCAGGGGCACCGCGTCATCGAGGGTGAAGCCTTTATGGAATTGCAGGCGCTGGGTGGCGCGCAGGGGCAGGGCCTTCATCGGTCACGCTCATGGGCTTGATTGCGCGCCACGGCCAGCAGTTCCAGGCGGCGGGCGGCACCGGCATTGTCGAGCAGGCTCGCCGCCTCACCTGGCAGGCGCCGACGCCAGTTGGGGTGGGTGTCGGTGGTGCCGGGCAGGTTGGCTTGTTCTTCGAGGCCCAAGGCATCTTCCAACGGCAGCAGCACCAGCGGCGCACGGGTGTGGCCCAGGTAGCGCACGCTGGCGTCGATCATGTGGTCGGTTTCATTGCGCACTTCATCGACGAAGTTCTGCGGGTCCTGGCTCAAGGCCTGGCGCAGTGCCTGGCGTTCGCGCAGGCGGTGCTCGCGCCATTGCTCCGTGCCGGGTGCATCAATCAAGCCGAGCTGGACGTTCCAGTCGATGTCGCGGCTGTGCCACCAGCCATTGAGGGTGGGCAAATCGTGGGTGCTGGTGGTGGCCAGGGCGTTGTCCGGCCAGTCGAGGATCGGCTTGAATTGGCCGTCGTGGCCCTGTTCGAACAGCAGCACGCGCATGCCGAGAATCGAGCGGCCGATGAGTTTGTCGCGCAGGCCGTCGGGCACGGTGCCGAGGTCTTCGCCGAGGACGATGGCCTGGTGGCGGTGGGATTCCAGCGCCAGCAGACGCAACAGGTCGTCCACCGGGTAATACAGGTAGGCGCCGTCCTGCGGCGAGGCGTCCATGGGGATCACCCACAGGCGCTGCAGGCCCATCACGTGGTCGATACGCAAGCCGCCAGCATGGGCGAAATTGGCCCGCAGCATTTCGATAAAGGCGCGGAAGCCGTGGCGCTTGAGACCTTCGGGGGCGAAGGCGGAGATGCCCCAGCCTTGGCCGGCGCGGTTGAGGATGTCCGGCGGCGCGCCGACGGTCAGGCCGGCGAGCAATTCATCCTGACGGCTCCAGGCCTGGCTGCCGCCGCCGTCGGCACCGACGGCCAGGTCGGCGATCAGGCCGATACCCATGCCGCTGCCACGGGCGGCTTGTTGCGCGCGTTCCAGGCAGCGTGCGATCAGCCATTGGCCGAAGGCGTAAAAGCCGATGTCGTCGCGGTTTGCTTCGGCGAAGTGTACGAGCGCCGGGCTTTGCGGGCTGCGCCATTCCTCTGGCCAATGGCGCCAGTCGAGGTCTTCCCCGGCAGCGGCACGCACGGCCTGTATGGCTTCGAAACGGCAGTGGTTTTCCAGGGCTTCAGCGCCGGCCTGGCGGAAACTGAGGAAGTCGGCGTGTTGCGGGTGATGACCGTGACGGAAGTCGTCATACAGGGCACGCAACAGGCGTTGTTTGGCCTTGGCTGCGGCGGGCCAGTCGATCAGGGTGTGTTGTTCGAGGGTGTGCAGTTCATCGGCCAAACCGCAGGCCTCGATGGCATTGCGCACTTCGCGCTCACCCAGGATGCAGCCGGGCGATGCGTACAGGCTATTGAGAAACAGCCGGCTCGACGGCGAATACGGGCTGTAGCGCTCGGGGTCGGCGCTGAACATCGCGTGCATCGGGCTGATCGCCAGGGCATCGGCGCCGCGTTCGGCGGCCGAGCGGGCCAGGTGTTCCAGGGCCAGGGTGTCGCCGAACCCGCCATCGCCGAGGCGGCGCAGGGCATACAACTGGGCGCTCAAGCCCCAGGCTCGCGGGGTGTGGCTGTCGACGGCGTCAGCGACGCGGTAGCAGTGGCGGGGCGCCACGGCCAGGGTGAAGGTCTGGCCGGCGATATGCACTTGGTGGTAACCGAGGGCGATCACGCCGGGCAGCACCGCGTCGCGGTCGAGGCGCAATTCCATGACTTCGCCGCCTTCCAGGCTGACCCGGCAGGCGGTGTCGGGCTCGAAGTAGCGCGCCAGGTCCAGGCCTTCGCCGCTGTCGACGGTGAGCAAGGGCGGCAGGTGTTTGTCCTGTTGGACCTGCTCCAGGTCGCGCAGGCTGGCGTTGATCTCGGCATCGTTGTCGGCCGGGTGGCCCAGGCCTTTGAGGACGGCGCGCAGGGCGTCGGGGCTGACACGTTGCGGGCGGCCGTTTGCGTCGATCCAATCGACGGCCAGGCCCGCTCGGCCAGCGAGGATTTCCAGGTTCGCTTCGCTCAAGAGTGCTCTCCAACAGGGGATAGGGTAACGCGTGCGCTGAAGGGCGCCAGGTGCGTGTGGTCATGGGCCGGCGTCTGGAACAGTACGTGCTGCCCAGCGGCGTGAGCCAGGGCCGTGGCACTCAGGTTCAGGTCGATCTGCAACAGGCTGCCATTGCCCAGGCGCCAACGCGCGGTGACGGCGCCGTCTGCCAGCACCTGGGCACCGAGCGCAATGCTGCCGGGTAAATGCGGCACGATATGCGTGTGCCGCAGGTTCAGCAGGTGACGGTAGAACTGGGTGTGCGCGTTCTCGGCGAAAGACGGCGCTGACTGCTCAAAGGTCGACAGCGCGTTGGGGTCGGGAATCCGCGCGCGGCGCTCCGGGTCGTGGAACGCGGCAAAGTCGGCGAATTCATTGCGTCGACCTTCACGTACCGCTTCAGCCAGTTCGCCATGGTGGTCGGTGAAAAACAGAAACGGCTCGCTGGCGTTGACTTCGTCGCCCATGAACAGCAACGGGATCATCGGCGACAACAGCAGCAAGGTGGTCGCTGCCTTGAGTGCCTGGGGCGAACAAAGCTGGTGCAGGCGTTCGCCGAGGGCGCGGTTGCCGATCTGGTCGTGGTTCTGCAAAAACGCGACGAAGGCGGTGGGTGGCAAACCGCTACTGGGTTCGCCGCGCGCATGCCCGTGGCGTGTGGTGTGGCCCTGGTAAATAAAGCCTTCGCCGAGGCAACGTGCGAGTTTGGCGGTAGGCGTTTGGGCAAAGTCGCTGTAGTAGGCATCGGTTTCGCCGGTCAGTAAAACGTGCAGCACGTTGTGGAAGTCGTCGTTCCATTGCGCATCGAAATCGTGCTTCAACAGGCTGGCCTGGTTGAGTTCGTTTTCCAGCACCAGCCATACGTGACGGCCGGTGTCGACCTGTTGGCGCACCCGTTGTGCCAGCTCATGCAGGAAGCCGGGATTGTCGATGGCGTGTACCGCGTCCAGGCGCAGGCCGTCGAAGCGGTAGTCGAGCAGCCACATCAGGGCGTTATCCAGAAAGAAGTTCCGCACTTCACGCCGATCGAAGTCGATGCCGGCGCCCCATGGCGTGTGTACATCTTCCTGGAAGAAGTCTTTGGCGTACTGGCCCAGGTAGTTGCCATCGGGGCCGAAGTGGTTGTAGACCACGTCGAGGATGACCGCGAGCCCGTGTTCATGCGCGCTGTCGATCAGATGCTTGAGTTGTTCGGGACTGCCGTAGGAGGACTGCGGTGCGTAGGGCAGAACGCCGTCATAGCCCCAATTGCGCTCGCCGGGAAATTGCGCCAGGGGCATCAGCTCAATCGCGGTAACGCCCAGCTCGGCCAGGCGCGGCAGGTGTTTTTCGACTTGCGCGTAGCCCCCCAGCGCACCGACATGCAGTTCGTAGATCACGGCTTCATGCCAGGGCCGGCCTTGCCAGTGGTTGTGTCGCCATGCATAGGCGAGCGAGTCGACCACCAGGCTCCAGCCGTGCACGTCCGCGTCCTGGGCCCTGGACGCGGGGTCGGGAACATCCATTTCGCCATCGATGTTGTAGCGATAGCGCGTGCCCGCGGGGCACGTTATCTCCGTCTCGAACCAGCCATCTGCCTGGGGCAGCATGGCTATTGACTTACCATCTTCCAATTCAACGCTGACATAAAACGCGTCTGGCGCCCACAACGCGAAACGCGTGTGTTGCGCGTCCAGCATGATTGCGCCGTGGGGCCAGGTTTCCAGAGTCCGTAACGGCATCTATGAAGACCTCCCTTGATTATTTAGTCGATTTCCCCAAGGCCTTGGCCACCAGTTGTTCATACAGTTCTGCATAGGGTTCGACCGCCTGGCACCAGTTGAATGGCTGGGTCATGGCGCGGCAGCGCATGGCGTTGAGCAGGCCTGGGTAGGCGAACACCTTGAACGCACGGCTCAGGGCTTCGCGGTAGCTGTCCACGCTGGATTCGTTGAACAAGAACCCGGTGACGCCGTCTTCGATGGTGTCCGCCAGGCCGCCGGTGTTGCGCGCGACCGGCAGCGAGCCGAAACGCTGGGCGTACATCTGGCTCAAACCGCATGGTTCATAGCGCGACGGCATCAGCAGAAAGTCACTGCCGGCAAACATGCGACGGGCGTCGGTTTCGTTGAAGCCGATGCGCACACCGACCTGGCCCGGGAAGCGCAGCGCCAGTTCGCGCATGGCGTGTTCTTCTTCCGGCTCGCCACGGCCGATGATCGCGATCTGGCCGCCGTTCTCGACGATAAAACTGGCGACCGCTTCGGTCAGGTCCAGGCCTTTCTGATAGACCAGCCGCGAGACCACGGCGAACAGCGGGCCGCTGGAGTCGTGCAGGCCAAACAGGCTGCGCACGTGAGCGGCGTTGAGCGCCTTGCCTTCCCAGTCGCCGATATTGAAGTTGTGGGTCAGGTGCGTGTCAGTGGAGGCTTCCCAGCTTTCGTCGATACCGTTGGGAATGCCGCTGAGCAGGCCTTGCTGGGTCTTGCTGGCGAGAAAGCCGTCCAGCCCGCAGCCGAATTCCGGGGTGGTGATTTCCTGGGCGTAAGTGGCGCTCACGGTGGTGATGTGACTGGAGTAGGCCATCCCCGCCTTGAGGAACGACATCTTGCCGTAGAACTCCATGCCTTCCTGTTGCAGGGCATGGGGCGGAATACCCAGCTCCGGCGTGGAAGCCAGGCTGACCACGCCCTGATACGCCAGGTTATGGATGGTGAACAGGGTGGGCGTGCGTGACCCACGCCAGTGCATATAGGCAGGCGCCAGGCCGGCGGGCCAGTCGTGGGCATGCACCAGGTCCGGGCACCAGTGGATTTGGGCGAGGTTGGCGGCCATGTCGGCAGCGGCCAGGCCCAGGCGTGCGAAGCGAATATGGTTATCCGGCCAGTCGCGGCCGTTGTTGGCGCCATAGGGCGTACCTTCGCGCTCGTACAGTTCAGGGCAGATCAGTACGTAGATCACCAGGCCGTCCTTGAGGTCCATACGCCCGATCTTGCACGGCGGCAGCGCGGCGTGGCCACCCAGTTCACCGATGATATGGATCGGGTTGTCGCTTTCCATCACCTGCGGGTAACCGGGGATCAGCACACGCACATCGTGCAAGTGCGCCATGGCGCGGGGCAGGGCAGCGGAGACGTCGCCGAGGCCGCCGGTTTTAATCAGGTCGGCAAATTCGGAGGTGACGAACAAGACTTTCTTTCGATTGGGGTTATGACTCGCGATCGGCCGCACAGTGTTGGGCAGATCGACCAACGATGTTGGCCCCCCTGCCGATTTACTAAAACGCTCTCCCTGAGTATCTACTGCGGCACTGATCATAGTTCTCTCCCACATGTTGGTTGGCTGGTGGCCCGCTGCCACTAGCTCCGAAGACCGCTTCCTGCGGCCAGACGCACAAGCGCTATACAAACTGGCAAGGCTTGTGCCAGTTGCACGGTTAGCTGAAATAGATTGGATGGACGGGCATTCGGTCTGAACCGTTTATGCACGCCTAACCCTAAACCTGACCTACGGCAGAGTTCTAAAGTTTCGATTTTTTGCGGGGCTTTTGTTTTGGAACGGACCCATCGGTGATGAGTCTAGGACAAATCCTAAAGACTGTAGGGTTTATGTGGAAATTTTGTAGGACAAAAAACTTGTAACGATATGCGACATTGAAAAGCTGCGCAGGCGCTTGCGGATTAGCGCACTACGACTGTGGCTCGGGAGCGTGCTCACGCTGGGCGCGAAGCGGCCCCGATACAGGGCCGCGATGTAGCCAACGGGAGCAAGCGCCCTCGCCACAGTAGTGCGCGTGCGCCGAGTTGGTGCGTTAGCCGAGCACGCGAATGGGCGTGCCCTCGGCCCAGGCTTGGATATCCTCGATCATCTGCTGATAAAACTGCCGGTAATTCTGCTCGCTCACATACCCGACGTGAGGGGTGGCCAGCACATTCGGCAAATGGCGCAACGGATGTTCCACCGGCAGCGGCTCCTCGGCGTACACATCCAGCGCTGCCCCCGCCAGGCGGCCGTTGCTCAATGCCTGCAGCAGCGCGGGTTCGTCCACAATCGGCCCGCGTGCCGTGTTGACCAGGCGTGCCGTCGGTTTCATCCAGCCCAGCGCCTCGGCATCCACCAGCCCACGGCTACGCTCGCTGAGCACCAGGTGGATGGTGAGAATATCGGCCTGTTCGAACAAGTCGCGCTTGCTGACCCACGTGACCCCGGATTCCGCCGCGCGTTGCGGTGTAAGGTTTTCACTCCAGGCAATCACCCGCATCCCGAACACCTGGGCAAATTGCGCGACCTTCTGGCCGATGCTGCCCAGCCCGAGAATCCCCAGGGTCTGGCCATGCAGGTCGCCGCCCAGGCCCACCTGCCAGTGGCCGGCGCGCAGGGAATTGGCTTCGGCCAGCAGGTTGCGCGTGGACGCCATGATCAACGCCCAGGTCAGCTCCGGCGCCGCGTGTTTATAACTGTCGGTACCGCACACCTGGATACCGAGGGCTTTGGCGGCAGGGAGGTCGATGGCGGCGTTGCGCATGCCGCCGGTCACCAGCAGCTTGAGGTTCGGCAGGCCTTGCAGCAGGGGTTTGTCGAAGGTCGAGCGTTCGCGCATCACGCAGATCACGTCGAAGCCTTTGAGGCGTTCGACCATCGTGGTGGTGTCTGCCGGATACTCATGCAGAAAATGCACCTGGCCGAGCGCCGCCAGGGCTGACCAGTCCACCACATCGCGGGCGACGTTCTGCCAATCATCAATGACTGCGATCTGTAGCGACATTTATGCTTGCCTCTTAAGAAGGTGGATTAGACCGATAAGTGGGGGGCTTTTAGCTCGCCGGGTAAGGGGGGCTGGATACCCATTGCAGGGTCAACGCGACCAGCACGCCATAACGCACGCCCTTGGCCAGGGTCACCAACAGCAAAAAACGCCACAATGGCTCGCGCATCACCCCGGCGATCAAGGTCAGCGGGTCGCCAATGATCGGCAGCCAACTGAGCAATAACGTCCAATGCCCCCAGCGTTCATAGTGGCGGCGCGCCTTGTCGAGTTGCCTGGCGTTGACCGGAAACCAGCGCCGCGCCTTGAAGTGCTCGATCGAGCGCCCCAGCAGCCAATTGACCAGCGAGCCGAGTACATTGCCCAGCGTTGCGATGACCAGCAGCCACCACAGGCTGTAATGCCCGCTGAGCAGCAGGCCCACCAGCACGGCTTCCGACTGCAAGGGCAGGAGGGTGGCGGCGCCGAATGCAGCGAAAAACAGCCCCAGGTAACCCGTCAGCATCGATCAGTGTGCCGGGTAGTCGGCCACCACCACATCTTTGCCGTCGCGGGTCAGGCCGATGACTTGGTAGGCGTCACCATGGCCGTTCATTTCCATGCCGGGCGACCCCATGGGCATGCCCGGCGCGGCGATCCCGAGCAAATCATCGCGCTTGCGCAGCGCCAACACGTGCTCGGCGGGTACGTGGCCTTCGACGAACTTGCCGTCGATCACGGCGGTATGGCACGACCCCAGGCGCGGCGCGACGCCGAGGCGTTGTTTGACCGCGCTCATATCGGCTTCAACGTGGTCATTGACCTTGAAACCGTGGCTTTCCAGATGGCTGATCCATTGCTTGCAGCACCCGCAGTTGGCGTCGCGGTGTACGTCGATGGGGATCAGGTCGGCCGCCTGGGCCAGGCCGGTGGTCAACAGGGCTGAAAGCAGGGCCAGTCGCAATGGGGTTTTCATGGGGCATCTCGCTAGTCAGAGCAGGTCGTCGGATGGGCACTATCATGCCAGTTTATGTGCACCGCCAAACCCCCTTCGGGGGCTGGGTTGATCCGCGTTCGGTTGTTTCAGCGAAACTCGAACCGTTCGCTGTGCAGGTTGGCCGGCGGAATCCGCTGGGCGTTCATCAGTTCGCGGACCTTGACCAGCAAGCCCTTGGGGCCACAGAAGCTGACATGCACCTTGTCGGGGGCGGTCTCGGTCACGGCCTGGCGCAGGGTGTCGGCCAAGCGCTCCAGACCGCCGGCATTACTGACGAATTGCGCACCGCGTAAGCGGGCCATGGTTTGCACCTGCTCGGCAGGCGGGAAGGCGCGCGAGGGCGTGAAGCAATAGACCAGCGTGGCTTTGTCGAAGTCTTTGGCCGCGGGGTCTTGCAGCCAGGAAATAAACGGCGAAATTCCCACGCCGGCACCGATCCAGATCTCCCGCTCGGCCTGGACGACGCGCTTGAAGCGCCCGTAAGGCGCATACAGGTCGGCGCGCATGCCGACCTTGGCGCAGTCTGCCAGGGCGTTGGTGTAATCCCCCAGCCCTCTGATCATGAACGAAATCTGCCCGTTCGCACTGTTTGCGCTGGCGATCGTGAACGGATGCGGCTCGCGCAGTCCTTTGACCTGCATCGCCAGGAACGCGAACTGCCCGGCCTTGAAGTCGAACCCTTTGTGAATCGGCGCCAGCGTCAAGTGCAGGGCGCCGTTGGCGCGGTTGACGGCCGTCACCTGGTATTCGCCGGCACGAGCTACCGAGGGGTAAAGCACCAACTTATAGAAGACCGCGATTACGCCCAGGCCACAGCACACCATCAACCAAACGCCCGATGGGCTGGCCAGGGTGATCGGCGATTTGAAGCTCAGCCAGTGCAGGATCACGATCAGGAACAGCGGGCCAGACAGTTTGTGCCACCAGCGCCAGACGCTGTAAGGGATGTTGCGGTTCAACGCCAACAACACGATCAGGCCCAGCGCCACGTAGCTCAACTGACGGACCAGGCGCGTCCAGTATTTGGGCAGCTCCATGATGGGCACGCTGTTCCACACATCCAGGTTGGCCTTGAACACAAAGTGATACGTGGCAAATACCAGCGCCCAGATGCCCAGCCACTTGTGTACCTCATAGACGCGATCCAGGCCGCCAAACACGCTCTCCACTACCGACCAACGACTGGCCAGAATGCAGGAAGTCGCCATGTACACCAGGGCGGCAGTGCCGAGCAGCAAGCTGAGGGTCGCTGAGGTCAGCCAGGTATCGACCGGGATATCAGCGAGTAACGTCAACGTCGTGATCAGGAAGAGGACGACGAGGCAGTGGCGGGTTTTCAACGGGTACTCCTAGGGTTTCTTCGGGGGTGAGTGAGTGCTCATCTCTCGTTTTTCAGGGTATCCGGTTACGCGAAGGGCGGCCTTGACGTCGGTCATGCGCAGGGGCATGGGCCGACGTCTGGCCGACGTTTCTCGCTCAGTTCTTGAAGGTCGAGTGTTTACGGCCCTGGTCGCACAGGGCAAACACCACCACCAGCAGTGCCGCGATCGCGAGGATAATCACCACGCCACCCGTAGCGTGGGTCGGTGACGCGGCCACCAGGGACAAGGCACCCAGCGGCGCCAGGCCGCCGGCGATAGCAGTGCCGATTTCGCGGCCGGTGCCGAAGCCCGAGGAGCGCGTCTGGGTGGGAAATTGACGGCTTAAGAACGAGCCCTGGGGTGCGAACATCATGGGGGCGAGCAGGCCGGTGCCGACGCCGATAGCAATGTAGATCATCAAGCTTTCGCCGGTATCGAGCAGGGCCAGGAACGGGTAGGCAAACAACAGCGAGCAGACGCCGCCGAGCACCAGTACTTTTTTGCTGCTCCATTTGTCGCACAGCCAGCCGAAGCACGGCACCGCGACGATGGCGATCAGGCTGGCAATGGTCACCGACAGCGACGTGACGTGCACATCGACGCCTTTGAACTGAGTCAGGTAGGCCAGGGAAAACGTCTTGAAGATATAGCTTAAGGCGTTGTAACCAATGGCTACGAAGAACACCACCGCCAACCCCTTGAGGTCATTCTTGAACAGCGCTTTGAGCGGCGAAGGCTTGGCGGCCGCAGCTGTCTGGCTCAACTCCTTGAACTCCGGGGTTTCCGGAATGCTGTTGCGCACCCACAGGCCGACGCCGACCAACGCGATGCTGCAGATGAACGGGATGCGCCAGCCGCCTGCCAGCATGAAGTCGTTGCCGTTGATGGTCAGCAGGTACACGGTCAACGAAGACAGCAGCAGGCCCAGGTTCAGGCCCAGCGCCGGCCAGGCGCCCTGGCTGCCGCGCTTGCCTTCCGATGCGTGCTCGTAGGAAGTGACCGCCGCGCCCGACAACTCGGCCCCGGCGCCCAGCCCCTGGATGATCCGGATAAACACCAGGATGATCGGCGCCCAGATGCCGATGGAGGCATAGCTGGGGATCAGGCCGATCAGCGTGGTACATACGCCCATCATGCAGAAGGTCAATACCAGCACTTGTTTTCGGCCGAACTTGTCGCCCAGGTAGCCGAACAGAATGCCGCCGAACGGCCGAGCGATAAAGCCGATGGCAAAGGTGGAAAAGGCCATGAGCGAGGCGGTTTTCGGGTCGCTGTTATCAAAGAAAATCTTCGAGAACACGATGGCCGCCATGGTGGCGTACAGGTAAAAGTCGTACCACTCCAGCATCGATCCGAAGATCGTGGCGGCGGCGACTTTGCGCAGGCGTTTTTTGCTGTGTGCCGGCGTTTCCGGGGCAGCGGTATGCGGTGTTGCCGTCATTCTGTACTTCCTTCTGAGTCATTATATTTATTGTCAAAGTGACGCTTGTTGCGTTGGTCCGGGTGAGGCCGGGGAAGCGGTATCAGCTGGGTGTGAACATGCGATCGGCGATCATTTCGCCGATGGGAATCGCCGAGGTCGCCGCGGGTGAGGGCGCGTTGCAGACGTGGAGCATGCGGGGCGTCTGGGCGAACAGAAAGTCGTGGACCAGGCTGCCGTCGCGCATCACGGCCTGGGCGCGGATGCCCGCTTCATAGGGCAGTAAATCGTCGAGGTTCAACGACGGGCAGTACTTGCGGCATTGCTCCAGGTAGCCGGACTTGAACAGTGAGTTCTTCATCTCGACGCTGCCCGACCCCAGGTTCTGCCAGAGGGTTTTCCAGAAACCGGGGAAGCTGGCGTACTGCGCCACGTCGCGCCAGTTGATCGAGAACTTGCGGTAGTTCTCCCGGCCCAGGCCCAGCACGGCGTTGGGGCCGACCGTGATGCTGCCGTCGATCATCCGCGTCAGGTGAACGCCGAGGAACGGCAGTTCCGGGTCCGGGATCGGGTAGATCAGGTGGTTGACGAGGTTGTTCTTCGACGCCGGCAGGCGGAAGTACTCGCCGCGAAAGGGAATGATCTGGTGGTCGATCTTGACCCCGGCCATCGTCGCCAGCCGATCCGACTGCAGGCCGGCGCAGACCACCAAGTGCCTGGCTTGCCAGGCTTCGCCGCGGGTGTTGACGGTGACCTTGTCGGTGTCTTCCGAAATCGCGGTGACGGTGCGCTCCAGGCAGATTTCACCGCCTTGTCGGCGAATCACCTGGGCCATGGTTTCGCAGACTTCGCGGTAATCGACAATGCCGGTCGCATCGAGAAACAAGCCGCCCAGACCGATGATGTTGGGCTCGCGCTGGCGCAGTTGGTCGGCGTCCAGGCGTTCGACCTTCAGGTGATTTAACTGCGAACGCGCATAGAGTGCCTCCATCCGCTGCATTTCCAGAGGTGTGGAGGCCACCAGCAACTTGCCGCACACCTCGAACTTGATCCCGTGTTCGCGGCAAAACCGTTTGGTGGCCTCGGCCCCGCGTTTACACAAATCGGCCTTGAGGCTGCCGGGGGCGTAGTAGATGCCGGCGTGAATCACCCCGCTGTTATGCCCGGTCTGGTGCTTGGCCAGCGTGGCTTCTTTTTCCAGGATCACCAGTGAAGCGTTGGGCTGACGTTTGAGCAGCTCCATCGCAGTGGCCAGGCCGACGATGCCACCGCCGATGATGCAGAAGTCATAAATCATGGTTTGGAGTACCTAGGGGCTGCACATTTCAGTCTGCTTATCAGGTTGTCAGACTAATGTTTTTGTTAAAAAAATGGCGTGCCCGAGGCACGCTGCAGAAAGCTTGGATCATTCAGTTCGTGGCAGGCAGCTCAAGTTGCAGGCGTTTGGCCGCTGCGCGCAGGTGCGCTTCAGCATTGGCTGCGGCCGCTTGAGCATCACCATCGGCGATGGCCTGGTAAAGCGCCTGGTGTTCCTGGGTGGCGTCGGCCGAGCCACTGGCAAAACGCGACGCCGAGTTTTCCCAGGCGGTTTTGCGCGCACTGGCCAACTGGCTGCGCAGAAAGTCGTGGAAGGCGACAAAGTAGTCATTCTTGCTGGCTTCGGCGATGGCGCGGTGAAACTCGACATCGGCGAGGGCGGCGGCCTCGAAGTCGGCGCGCTGGTCGTGCATTTCCTGCAGGGCCTTCTGCATGCGTTGCAGGTCGTCGGCATCACGGCGTTGGGCGGCGATTGAGGCGGCCTGGGTTTCGATCCACAGGCGCACTTCGAACATTTGCGCCAGATCTGGACGGCGACCGTTTTTTTCCGGGAAGCGAAACACCGTGCCCGTAGGGGTTTGCGAGATAAATGAGCCCAGGCCGCGCTTGGCCGTCAGCACGCCGTCGGCCTTGAGCTGGGCAATCGCTTCGCGCACCACCGAACGGCTGACGTTCAGTTGTTCAGCCAGTTGCTGTTCGGTGGGCAAACGCGACTCGGGCGCCAATTGGCCAGAATCGATTTCGGCGCGGATGGCGCTGACAACCCGTACAACGAGCGAGTCAGGGCGCTGGAGCTCAAGCATGGGAAAACCTTAGTAGTCAGGTTGTCAGACAATAGAGGTTGCGGTTTTACCTTGTCAAGAGGGTGTCGGATCTGTCTGCTCGTTGAGTCGGTAGGCTTGCAGTCGATACTTCGGCGCAGCGCGGCCGCGCTGAAGCTCGATGGCATGTTGGCTTATTTTACGACGGCGGGGTTTTCCAAGCGCTGCTTGAGCCGGTCCAGCGCGACCGTGGACAGCTCCGCCATGCGCTCGTGCAAGCCGGCGAGTTGCAGTTCGGTTTCATAGGTCAACACGCGCTTGAACAGCGTGCCGTCACGACAGGCCTGCAGGCTGTAGTGAATCGAGCCGTCGACGGCCAGGGAGGTGAACACCGCCTTGAATTCTTCCGGGGGGCGGGCGATCTGTACGCGGTAGCTCATGGGCACCCGCACGCCCAGCAGGTCGATCATCTCGGTAAAGCGCGCGCCGGCGGGGAGTGAGCCGGTGGTGCCGGTGTCGGCGCTGAGGGAGGTGGGGTGCCATTCGTGCCAGCGATCGGGCTGGGTCACATAGTTGTAGACAGCCTCGATAGGGGCTTGGATAAAGCGCTCCTGACTGATCCGCTCCAAACGGACCGACTGCTCGACAGCGCGCATGGAACACCTCCTGTGTGGCGAAACTATGCACCGCAAGCTGTCAGAATAGACCTACTCCCATGCATTGCACGGGAGTGTCTCATTAATTTATCACTGCACCTTGAAGCGGCTCATCAGCGCGATCACCCAGGCATTGGCGTTGAGCAGGCTTTGCGTATTGGTTTCAGTGGCATGGCCGCTTTGCACCCGCTCTTCGACCATATGTCGGATATGGACCATGCTGCGGTTGATCCACTCGGTCACAGCGCTTTGCTGCTCGGCAGCCGTGGTTGAGGTTGTTGATATGGCTGACTGGCCGGCGTGTGAAGCGTGTTCTAGAGACCGTCCCCCTGAGCACTGGTTTCAAATAGGTATTTTTTCCTAAGCGGTTTACCCATTTCTTCGGTCAAACCGTTCTCGGTGAAGGGTTTTGGATTAATGGTGCTTGGTGGCGTGGCGGGGTCGTTATCGAAGTCAAAAGGTTCGTCATCGCTGGGCAGGCCAACGACTTGGTATTCTTGATGCGAGACGACGTCCGATATGCCTGATTCCCGACGTTCGGTACTCTCGCCCGCCAGGAGCGTGCCGGTGGCGCCATTGTAGGCATGCCCGATTTCGTGAAAGAGGGTGGTTACGGGAATCAATGTAAAGGTGCCGTCAGCACTCTCCAGGGTACTTTGGGGGTCAAAAAAAATCTGGGCGCTATTGGCGCCCAAGCCGGCCACGCCATTTTGGATGACTCCCCAATCCGATGGGGGGAGAGCATCTTGTGCCTCAGGTGTCAGCGCGTCCTGATCAGTTCTCCAAAACCGGTATGACGACTCCTCGCCCGAGGCAATTCGTTCGATGGTGACTTTGCCGCCGTTCAGCACGGCGAGTTCATCCATTTTGGCAAGGGTCTGTTGGCCTAGCGGCGAACTGCGCAGGAATTCGAGGTCGTCGGTTACCCGTTGTTTGAACTCCAGGTGCCCGTCTTTCACGATGAACGCCTGCTCGCCGGCGTTGCTGGGTTTCACCTCGGTGAAAGCCGAGCCTTGGGTACGGTCGAAATGATCACTGGCGTTGGCGTAGATACGGTCCTTGCGCTGATTATTCAAAATGGTGTCGTGGCCTTTCCCTGTATAGAAGGTGGTACTGTCACGCCCTATAAGAAGGTCATCGTCATTGCCGCCATGTGAAACCGTATGCCCGCTGCCTGAGACGAGTACATCTTCGTTGTCGCCACCGTCCAGATAACTCTGCTTGGTGGCGGGACCGTCGCCGGCAATGAGCAGATCCATACCCTTATTGCCATACATCACGGCATGGCCGCTTCCCCCAAGGATGGTGTCGTCGCCGTCATTGCCCTCGGCATAGCCGAGACCACTGCCCAGTTGCAGGAAGTCCTTGCCGTTCCCGCCATAGAGTCTGCTCCGGCCTCCGCCTGCCCGGATGTAGTCGTTGCCATCGCCACCTTCAACGTCAACACGAAGCTTGACGTCATCGTCGATTATTACCGTGTCATCGCCCCCTCGGGTTTCGATCCAGAGGTGCTGCTCCGGGCCCTGTTTTTCTTTGATGTCGAAAAAATAGGGCTTGTCGTTGATCAGGATTTGCAGCTTGTCGCCGGGCCAACTGCGTACATGGATACGGTCCGATTGGTTACCGCTTTCCACTAAAAGCCAATTGCTCTTAATCTTCAGCTTTTCGGGGTCCGATGTATCCCAGTCAATGAGTCGACTGATTGTCACCTCGCCGTCAGTGTGCAGCGGGTGTTTTCTGCGGTTACTGCCGTCTGGCGTCAGATCTGATGGGGGATCGTAAGGCGAGGGTTTATCGCGAGGGGCAGGTTGTGGCGTGTGGGTATGAGTGGCTGCGAAATAAACGAGAGGAAATAGCATCGGCGGGGCCTTCACATTCAATGAGGTGAGCATCTGATTGCGCATCAGGGCTGCCCATTCCGTGGTGGGTTGGCTGAATGTGTTCCGCAGGATGGCGAGAAGCTTGGTGCAAAATGTTTCGTGCCGGCGGTGATCGGCGGGCCAAACGCGTCCTTTGAAGGCAGGTGGATAAGTGACGGCTTGAACGGTCTCGCTCTGCGCAGGCAGAGCGAGACGCAAGTGCGATCAGCGGTGGTAGTAACCCGGCCCGCCTCCGTAGTAACGGTGGTCATGCCAGCCACCACCGTGTGGGAAAATGATGCAGCCGCTCATGCTCAGGATGATCAATAAGGGAATCAGCAGTGTGATTCGACGGAACATTTCAAAATCCTCTAGGGTACTCACAAGTTCAATCAGGCGACGGACAAGCCAAAGTTTTTCATCGCCTGTAACATGAGACCCTGCCGACCCGATTCCATCCCCGCAAACGGGTATGTGCTTGGCATGTTCGGCGATACAAAGTGGATACATTCTCAAGGTTCAGGAACCCGTTATGACGCAAAAGCAACGTTTGAAATACTCGATTCTGATCTCCCTGGTCGTGCTGGGGACGATGTTTGGCCTGTCCTATTTGCAGAACACCGGGGTTATCAGCGAAAAAACGTTCCAGTACATCGCCATTGCGGTGGCGGTAATCGTGGTAGTGATCAATGGTGTGATGCGTCGCAAGGTCAAGCCTAACTTCTGATTCAAGTGCGTGAGTCAGGCGCGGCCTTCGAGTACTTTGGCAGCCTCTTCATGGAGGCTGTAGCTTTTATCGGCATTGAGGGTGATCACGCCTTCGCTGCACAGGCGCTTGAGCACCTCGCGCACGCTGAGAAACGACAACGGGATGCCCAGCTCCAGCAAATGACTGTGTACACCGCGTACCCCGAGGGTGCGCTGGTTGCCGGCGGCGGTGAGGAGGGCGTCGATGACCTTCAACCGGATCAGGCTGGTGCGCAAACCAAAACACTTGAGCAAATGGCGGATGCGCTGATTACCGTGCTGTTCAGGTGCGTTGCCGAACGCTTGGGCGCCTCTGCCATAAGCGGCATCGGCGGTCGGTGAATGTCCGTCCTTGGGCAGTTGCGAGTTGTACATGCAAAAAACTCCTTATCAGAGCCTGATCAGGAAAATGATGGCGCTCTTACCTAAATAAGACGAACGAGCGATGCAAATCATGAAGTGCCGGATGTAGAAATTTTGTCGGTATCCGTTTTGTCACATTGCGATCGCCCTGGATAACACCTTCCGGTTTCTGTTCCCGTTACGCGGACCACAGCTCGCCGGCGAAAATCTGCAGGTCGCCAGTCAAGTCATCCGAAGGGGTGAGGGTGCCTGATGGGCCTGGCCGTGGGTCTGCCGAGCGAATGCCGTAGGTACCGCGTCCTGCTCTTTCATACACAGCGATGCCGGTGGCGCCGGTCAATTCGGAAAGGCCTGGAACGTTCTGGGTGGTATTGACATGCTGGCGCCCCACCAGGGCAATCCACTTGTCCGCGCCGGCGTGTTGCTCGATGGTACGGGTGGCGTAGTAGTTGAACTCTTCGAGTCGTTGTTTGGCCTGTTCAGGTGTCTTGATGGCACCGAACAGGTGGCGTTCGTCGTTGTGCCGCGTCAGGTAAAAATGGTCGAGCGGTACGATTTCGATCTGGTTGTCTTCGAATTTCTTCAACAGCTCGCCCAGGGTCGGGCGTTGGTTGGGTGGGCGGTGTGCGTGCCCGATCCGGCCCATGCCATCGTCTTTCCAACGCATGATTTTGTCGTACACCACGCCTTCGACGAATAGCTTTTTTACCTTGTTTTGAACAAACAGATCGACGTTGTCATACAGGGTTCGGAACGTGGCCAAGTTGTTGTGGGATTCGCCAAATACCAGGCCAGGCGCCGTGCTAAATGCATCGGCAATGACATCGGGGGTTCTTTTGGGCGCGGTGATATTCGGGAAAACGGGGCGGGGCGGCTGTCCGTCGGTGGTCATGCGCGTGTAAAAATCGCGCATTTCCTGGGTGAATTTGTCACGGGTTGCCTGCTTTCGGCTGGGGGTGAAGTGGCCCTCACTGGGTCGACCACGAATACTGCTCACGTACTCGGTGTCGGGTAGATGGTCGGTTTTGCGCACCTGTTCGACCGGCTGCCCGGCCGGCGGTTGACTGAGTGGCGGGCGTGACGGTCGGCTCAGCGGGTTGAAGCGATGATCGCGAGCCGATCGCCCCGGTTGTTGGGCGGTGGGCGTGGGCGGCATCAGCGTATGGGTAGGGGTAAACGAGTCGAGGGCGGGACCATAAGGCTGCATCGTATCTGCATCGAAGGCATGCCATTTGCCATGTTGGCGCACGGCAGCGCCTTCCACTGATTGTGTGCCGACCTTGAAGAGACCTGTTGCAGCCGCTTCGTACTGTTGGCTGGCGCTGAGCAGGGCCTGGCTGTTTGCCGCGCCACGCAGTTTGCGGATGCCTTGCGCGCCGGCACTGACGCCACTGGTGACGAGTCTGCCGGCACCCACCGCCAGGTCACCGGTGCCGCTCAACGGGTTGAAGGCATTGAGTGCCGTGACACCGAGGATTTTGCCGCTCTGCGCCAATTTACCCAGGGTTGAGCCCGCGCCCGCCACTGCCTTGCCGAGTCTTGCCGCATTGCCCAGCCCGGCCGTCACAAAGCCAAATATATCAATCGCCAGGTCAATGGCGCCGTCCTTATAGTTGCCGTTGCGCAAGTTCGTGATGGCCGATCTGAGGGGGATCACGTTCAATAGTGCGTTTGTCGCTGAACTGACCCATTCGCGTCGCGCCTCGGCCGGCGTTTCGCCTGCCGCGTATTGCTTGATGGCGGGGTCATCAAACCCCTGCGCCTTGATCAACGCGTCGGCGATATAGTGGGTTCGCTGACTTTGGAAGGTGTTGAAAGTGGCGTACCGGGCTTCCTTTTCTTCGGCGTCGTAGTTATGGAGGGAGCGATGGGGGTGAAACGCTTCGATTTTGTTGACTTCATTCGACACGTATTGGTGGGGGCGGCGGGTCCTGCTCTGATCAACCTTGGAGATGATGCCGGTCGTGGTATCGAACTCGTATGTCTGTTGGCTGTTTTGATATTCGGTGTGTACGAGGACCGTTGGGCTGGTGTGGAAGAGCTTGTCCTGGGTAAAAGGGATCAAGCTGGTTCGGTAATCGTTTTCCTTGAAAAAAGTGATCTTTCCGTAATTTAGGCGTGTTCGGTCTGCCAGTGGCAAGCGGTCAATCGCGCTGATGATCGAGTATTTTTTGACCTGTTTGAGAGTGTCCAGTGCGCGGGTAAACGCCGTGTCGAACGCCTGCGGAATATTGAACGATGGGCTTCGGGTGAATTGCGCAAAAGCCTCAAGATTGATGGTTGCGCGCGCCCCGAAGACTTGCCAATCCTGCACGTTGATTTTGAGCCCCTGCTGGGTGATGTCGAGCATCGAATAGGCTTGGCCGAACCGCGGGGCTTTGGGGTCGTTGGATTTATAATTGATGCGCAACACTCGGTCCTCGAAGTCATCGCGGTCACCGAAGGTGGCTTTCAGCAGATCCAGCGCCATCTGTTTGCGGCTGGGCAGTGTCGAGTCGACGCCTTTGGAAGCCTCGCTCAATTCGTTTTGTTGGGCATTGAAGGCTTCACGGGTGTACTCGATTTCGGCGTTGTCGTATTCCGCATCGTTTTTGGCGTAGAGAAAACCGTTCACCACGCCCCAGTCGATCAAGGCGGCCTTCTGCGCCGATTCACCTACGGGTGCGATTGAGTCGGCGTTACGCATGACCTCGGTAAAATCCATGTGCATTGTCTTGCCGGGTGCCTGCTCTTCAATCGCGGCCACCGCGATGCACAAGTTGGCCCACGCCTGGCTGCCGTACACCACCGTGGCGGGAATATCCTTGACCAGGTATTGCGGCGCCACCCGGGCTAGCAGCAACCGCGCCCCGAGATCAGCGGTAGCGGCGGAGGTTTTGCCGCTGTCGCTCAGGTGTTTGGCCAGCGCGCTAATCACACTTGCCGGCGACATACCCCAAAGGCTGTCGGCCGCGAGGTTGAAGCCCGCTACGGTATTTCTGCCAGGTTGTTCGATGGACTCGGGGTCCAGCCCCAAGTGGATGGCTGTCAGCACATAGTCGTTTGCGCTGGTGTCGGTCGCTATGCCGCCGACTTTGGCTTGTATCGCCAGGCCCAGCGCCTGCGCCTTGGGGGAATCGAGGAGTTTTTCCAGCGCTTTGGCAGGGTCCTGTAACTCGGCGCTGGATAGCGGGTTGCCTTCCAGCAGATACCCCAATGCGCCACGCCGGCTATCGAAAAGAGGCAGCCCTGGCAGTTTCTCAGTGTTGTTGACCACCACGTCGTGCACCACGCGCTGGTTTTCCTCGCTGAGCGGCAATGCCCAACTGAGGCCTCCGCCCAAGTTGCCCAAAGGGTGTGACAACGAATGATTGATCAGCGCGTCGGCCATGTCGAAAAGGTCTTCACGCGTGGCCGGCATATAGGTGCCATGGCTGCTGATGAAGGTCTCAAGGCTGATTTTTTGCTCGTGCGCCAGCGCGGTTTGACGATGAAGCGTCGAGTCGGGATCAACGTCCATCAGGGTTTCTTGCAGTGCGCGCAGCACCGCCTCGCCCGTGGCATCCGGTGCCAGTGAGCGGGCCGCCTGGTTGAGTTGTCGGGCAAGCGTTTGCAGGTTGCGCCTATGCGCCAGTGCGGTTTTGAGCGCCTGGCGGTTGTCACTGCTGTCGACTTCGTGCTGCGCGGGCGGGTCTTCGACCTGGGCAATGCTGTCGGTAGGTAAAGCCGTGGGCAACAGGCGGTAAACCGGCTGTAGGGGTGAGCCGGAAGATAGGGTAACGGACGTCATGATGAGCACCTTCTTTCACACGGAGAGGCAGTCCTTGCCGACAAACGCCTTTGTCTGAAGGCGCTCGTTTGGGTGTTGAAAGCAGGTGTTTGTGTTCCGCTTGCGGGCTCTACAGGTTGTCAGAATGTGTAACGGTGGCGATCAGCGCTGGGAGCGTCCTGGTGTGAGGCAGGCCCAAAGCGTGCTGACATTCTCCCTTGTCCAGCAACCCCGCATCGAAATATGCAAAGGACCAAACACGCGCATTCTCCGAGAAAAACCTCCGCCCGCTGCCCATCACCGAAGCGCAGATCAAGGCCGATCCGCAGTACCAATCGCAGGTCATCAAGGCGTAGGGCAAACACGCAAGCCCTTGATGCCAAGGCAGAATATTTTTTGAAATCAAGGGGTTGCAGGCAAAAGCAAATGAGTACATAATGGCGCCCATCGAACGCAATGAAGCAATAAAAACTTCAATGTATTCAATGAGTTAGAGTAGAGGCGCGCTTCGCATAGCCCACTCAAGTTTGTATGCGGTGAGTGCCAGCAACCAGGGCATTGATCGTTTGAGGCCGAGTAGCAAAATGGTTATGCAGCGGATTGCAAATCCGCCTACGCCGGTTCGATTCCGACCTCGGCCTCCACTCTTAGAAACCCCGTAGATTAGCGTCTACGGGGTTTTTTATTGTCTGTGGGAAAGTGCTGGAGTTCCGAAACTTTAGGGGGTGGAGTTCCGAAACTAGCTCATTTTGAAGGTTGCGCGACCGCACCGATGCGACGGTACACGCGCTTGGTGATCTCCTGTTCCGAGTGCCCGAGGAGGAGGCTGGCGTCTGCGATATCTGTAATTTCGGATGCCGCCTTCGGTCGGATATCCTTGAACTGAAACTGTTGGATCTTCTCCGCGTCATCAACTCGTCCCTCACTGGCGGCCAAGGAGCGAGCAGCTTCTCGGGCGTCATCCCACCGGTTACGCAGCATTTGTTGAGACACGCGCATCCCCGTCCTGCTGAGGATGAAGTGCTGCGAGTTGTGCTGACTGTTTCTGGCCATGATGTCCTCAATGAGCAGGCCGAGGGTGTTCTTCACGCCGCCTGCCTGCATTTGAATCCTTAGGCGCTTGCCTGTTTTTCCCTGCTGCACGGTTAAGTAATCCCCTTCGATATCCCCCCGCCTCATTGCGATCACGTCTGCCGGGCGCTGGCCTGTCAGATACGCCAAGTCCATCGCGTCCCTAAGTTCTTGTGGGGCTTTTCCATAGACGGCGCTCCAAACCATTTCATTGGCGTAGTAGTCGCGGACCTTCTCTTTATTCTTTCTGACACCGGCGCAAGGATTTTCCCGATCCGTAAAGCCCCATTCTCGCGCCATGTTGTAGACGTGGGAGAGCAGGGCGATCTCTCTGTTTGCTCTGGTCTTCGCCGTCCTGGCGTCCCGGTACTGTGCAACCATGGAGGGGGTGATTGCATCGATGGGCGCTGCCTCGAACCCTTTGCGCAGGTGCTTGAGCTCTGCCTTGTTGTCTTTCTGCGTCCGCGGCGCTTTCTTCGGGATGATGTCTCGCTCGTACCTGTCAAAAATTCCCTTCATGATCTTCAGGTCTGCCGGCTTTGCCTTGGACTCAAGTTCTGCCCATTTGAGCCTGGCCTTGTCTAGATCTCCACCGAGAGACAACTCCTTTCCGTTTGCATCTCGATAGTAATACCCGACCCACACCGTACCGTTCTTGCGTGGGCGCTTGCGCCGCACCATACCTGGCGGCAAGTCCCTGTTTTCTGTCTTGCGGGGGCGCATATCAGTTCACTCTGGAAAAGTCTGGCGTCCAAACCGGTCGTGCCGGCGGCGGATTGTTTTCGACGATGGTGGGGCTGACCATGCCCAGTTTCATGCGGGCAAACATGCGACCCACCAAAGGCCGACCGCCGCGACTCTCGACGAATACCCAGTTTCGGTCCTTCAGCCACTTGCGCTGGTGGGCGCGGTGTTTGTAACCGGTCAGGTCGGCGAGTTCATCGTCCGACAGAATTTCTGCCTGCATAACTACCTCCCGCCGCCCGCTGTGGGCCGCGCTGTCTTGATGATGTGGATGACCAGGCCGAAGGTGATCAGCATCCAGGCGCAGGTGCCGGCGAATGCGCCGAGTAACGCTTCGGTGGTGCCGGTGCTGAGCAGGTCGGGCCCGAGCCAGGCGAGCCAGTAGCCGGTGCCGGCCAGGTACAGCAAAGCGCCCAGCAGGATCAGGGTTAGTTTCGTTGCGAACATGGGGTGTCCTTGCCCACCGCTCACCGGCAGGCATGTAGGGGGATTGGGGTTAGGGCTTGGCTTTCGAGGCCCGCTCGCAGTCGGCGGCCAGCTTTAACAGGTTGCGGGTAGTCGGCTTGAACCCTTCGGTGTTGGGGTAGCGCGCGAGCTGGTGGCCGTGCGGGTATTCCTCAAAGGGGCCATGCCACGGCCAGTTCGATTTCCAGTCAGCCCAGACCGTGTAGGCATCCTGGCCGTCGCCCCAGTAGTCCGTGCCACCGCCAACTGAAGGCACGTTGCTCACACGCGTGTTTTGCTCATAAGCCAGTTCGGACGGCTCGTCCTTGTCGATCCAGGCGCGTCGGTACAAAGCGGGGTGGGTCCGTACCAGGAGCTTGCTCAGCTTCTTTTCGGTGCGGGCTTTCATGGCCTCGGCCCCTTGTAGATGAAGACGTAGACGAACCAGAGGGTGGCGATCATGGCGTCACCCTTTCAGCCGCCTGCAGTTCGGCGTGGAGCTCGGCGGCCAGGCCAACCGGCCACCAGTAGCGCGCACGCTGATAATCCGGATAGCTCTCTTCGCGAATCGCCAGGCCCTTGCGGCGAAGAGCCTTGAAGGTGCTCAGCACTGACGGCGCAGAGGTGCCCAGGCGGTGCGCTACCTGATAGCTCAGGCCGCCCATTCCGAAGACGCAGGCCACGTCACCAAGAGCGATCTTTCGGAGGTCTTCCTGGTGCAGATACGCTTGTTTATCAAGATATTTATAGGCGTTTTGGCGCCCAATTTTGCGCAGCTCATCGAGGACGAGTTGCTGTTTCTCTGTGACCTTCATTGCATCACCCGCTTGAACTCGACCACCCAGACCCATGGGTTAGCGTCCCAGTCGCCGCCGACGGATTGCCACAGATCGCGGAAGGCGGGCACCGGGTACTTGTGGCAGGCGCCACCTTCGTCGCTCGCACACCACTCACGTAGCGGGCCTCGGTGAACCCCTTCGGCTGCGGCCTGCTCGTAGGTGATGTCCTGCAACCGCTCGACGCGCACGTCGGTGATCTCCATCAGGATGCGGCTATCACGGCGGAACATATGGATGCTTGGCTTCCAGCGGATCTGGCTGGCAGGCGGGATGTTTTCCAGTCCTGGCGGCAGGCAGGAAGGGTAGGTGGCGCCGAAGGTCAGATAGCCCGGATCGTCATTGCCGACACGGGCCCAGGTCTCGCGCACCCACAGCCGCTGCCCCGGCACGCCATACGGGCAGTTGTTGCGTATTTCCTCCAGCCCGATTTCATTGCCGGAGAGCTCGCAACCGACCGCGCGGTCAATGAATGGAAACTTCACCGCCCGGCGCGTGACCGTCTTCCGGCCTTCCAGGATGGCGCGCACCATCGGCGCCGAGAACAGGATGGGGCGTTCTTTGATCGGGGTCATGAGCTCACTCCGTACCCATCAGGTAGGTGGGCTCAGTTGCTTCGGCCAACCAGTCGCGAAGGCATCCACATTCAGCGTGCGGCGGATCCTCGTCCGTCCACTGCCGATCAAGCATGGTTTCGCTGGTCAATTCGACGTCCCAGTCTGCGTAGTCGACAGGGTCATCGCCGTTCATCTCAGCCAGCACGCGCCGGGCTTCATCTTCGCTGGTTGCAGCTACCCAGTCTTGATCGCCGACGCTGTAGCAGCGCAGATCGGGGCGTGCGGGTTGGGCACCGCTCAGTTCGAACTCAGGGCTTTGGTTTTCAGTGGTCATGACTTCGTCCTTGCCGCTATAGCGGCTGACTTTGAAGGGGGAGGGGCAAATAAATATTTGTTGCTTGGTATTTCGTTCAGATTTGTACAGGTCGCATAATCGCCGCCTAAATATCAGGGCGACATAGATGAGAAACAGAGGCAAGGTTTTCTGGGATTGGGCGGATCCCGCTCTTCATGCTCGCTCCGTTGATGAGCGACGGGTCGATGGCACGGCGCTGAATGTGCAAGTCCGGATGTCTCTTCTTGGTAGAACTCAGTTGTTCATCGGTGTCTACGGTGATGATGGCGCAGTGATTTCAGAAGAGGCATTTGATTCCCTGCCCGACGAAACGATGACTAAGGCCTTGGCGTGGGGACTTGAGCGGGCAAGGTTAAGCCCCCCTAGCTCGATCCGCTCAATTAAGAGCGCGAAGCCCGATAGGCTACCAAGGGCGGGGTCAAAGCAAGCGAAAGAGTAGCTGGTCATCGGCATCTCGGAACGTTTACCTACACAGTCTGTCTTTCACTTGACAGTTACAACACGGAGCTTCCGGCTAGATCTGTCGCAAGGTGAGTGTATGAGCGATATGGATGATTTTAGATTCCGGTCCCACGAACTATTGGTAGCGCTTGATGCCGCCACTACCAAAATGATGATGATGGTTGTTTCAAAGAAAGTTTCTGGACCGGATTGGGAGGAGGTCGCCCAAAAGCATCACGACGCTTTCGAAGCGTGGAACTCTTTCCTTAATTCCTCCAATACACCACCAAGCGATCAACACTGACCTCAGTCCCGCAGAGCGATAGCTGGTGACTTTGAGGGCGGGAGGGGGGGACGACCCTGGACGAGATTGAGGGTTATTGCTAGATATCATATGTCGCGCATGTATTTCAGATATGTGTTGTTGAAGTACTTTGCCGGCGGGCGCTTTATTACGTCATTTGAGCGTGCCCCTTAAGCTGTGGGCAGTGATTTAGTGGGTCGAAGTAGTTAGCTGCGAGTTAAACAACTCCCTTCCTCTGGGCTAGTAACTCAACGCCTTGATCCACTGATCACATCCTCGCCCAGTCGCTCATACAGCCTCCCTTGTTGCCCGATCATGGGCATTCACAACCGTCATGCCGGCCTGTTGTTCCTGGCGCAGCGCCTGCTGCACTGCCTCGACAACCCGACGCAGGTACGTGAACTTGTGGTTTTCCTCGACCGCCTTACCGTCGAGCGGGTAGTGCCATTCCTCACCGAATAGCTCGGTCAACAATCTGCTCTGGTGCCAGCATTCGTTCGGGCTCTCGATACTGCGCAATGAGTCGATGTCGTGCCAAAGCGCGCGGGCCTCGCTCTTGCTCAGCTCGCCCAGCTCCCATTCGTGGCGCCCGGTCTGTTGCCGGCGGCGCTGTACGACGCACTTCTTGGCCAGTGCGTGCAGCGCGTCTCCGCTGAACACGGTTGAGCTGATCCCGCGATCCAGGCAATTCAGCACATAGTCCCAACCACAGTTCGTGACGAACTCGGCGACGGTGCGCGGGCCCATACCACCCCAGTACGCATTCCAGCTGTTGTCCCAGCAGTTGATGGTGATCTTGCCCTGGGCTGTTTGGTAATTCGGGTCGGATTCGGTTGGGCAATCACGTCGGCCGAAGTCCTCGAGGAATACGGTGATCTGGTCCAGCCGTGGCGCGCCGGTGATGACCAGCTTCGTGACTGTCGAGCGCTCAACCTGCAGCGGCTCTGCCGTTTTGTTTTCTGTGGGCATGGGAGTACCTCGACGGTATATTGTGCGGATATTAATGTTGGAGATTAAAATGCGGCTTTTTCACTACACGGATGTCAATGCCGTCAAGTCTATTATTGAAAATGGAAAAATGTGGCTGACAGATTCTCGATTTCTGAATGACTCTCAAGAAATGCATGATGGGGTAGAAAGAATAATTAATTCTTTAGAACATCAAAAGAAACACTTCTCTCATAGGCGTGAATGTTTAGAGCTTGCTGCTAGATACTTAGCGCAGGATCTCGGACTGGGACCATATTTTAAGTCTGAAAGACGTCCCGTGTACGTTTGCTCATTCAGCGAACAAGGCGATTTATTGAGTCAGTGGAGAGCTTATGGGAGCTATGCTGTTGAATTTGAATCGGATGATATTCCTCTACATCTAAAATCTTGCGTATATGATGTTGACGAAAAAAACACGCAGGCATCACATGGAGCTTTGGATGCCCTGGAGGTCGTTGCAAATGAGATGAAAGACGACGGACTTTGTGGTGCTCCAAGTTTTGAAGCAGTTGCAAATCTTGTGTCACTAGCTGCAACATTCAAAGATTCCAGCTTTTCAGAAGAGCGCGAGGTCCGCCTAGTACTTGGTCACGATAAGGACCCGATGTTCAATCAACGGCTTAAAGTTTTGTTTAGGGCTAAAGGGAATTATTTGATTCCGTATGTCGAGCAAGAGATCCCCGTTAAAGCGATAAAGGCAATACATGTCGGGCCTATGCGAGACCAGGAGCTTGCTTATATCTCAATGAGCGCCTTCGTCCAAAGTCAGTCTCTAAGTAGTAGTATTTACGCTGACAGTAAGCAGCATTGCGTCAAAGTCATTAACTCTGCGATACCATACAGGGCACCTTAACCGGGTAAGCCCGGGCGGTAGAGTTGTGGTGTTATGCGGCCCGGGCTTGACGTTCTTCGGCGCGCCATGGATCGTTGGCCCGCGCCAGCGCGGCCATCGGCGGCGGGCTGACGCTGTTGCCGCACATGTGCACCTGTTGGGTCTTGGTGAACGGCTTGCCGTCGGCGCCGTGGCTGATGATGTAGTCGGCCGGGAAGCCCTGGGCCTTGTACAGCTCCGTGGGTTTCAGCATCCGCAGGTAGATGTCGACGATCACATACGGGGTGCCTTTCACCATAACGGTGACCATGGCGAGGCGGTCCTTGGTGGTGATGGTCGGCGCCGGTGAATCGCAGGCGCTGATGTTCTCGGTGCCGTAGTAGCTGATCAGGAAGGCAGCGACCCGGAGGGCGCCGGCTTCGTGCTCTGGCGAGAGGGTGAGCGACACCATTGAGCTCTTGCCGCCTCCACCGGCAGTAATGGTCGGCGCCGGATCCTCCAGGCCCTGGCCAACACTTCCGCCGAATGCCCGCTCCATGAATGCGCTGACCAACCCGTGGTGCTGGCCGCCGGCGCTGACGGTGTGCAGCGGGTCTTTCAAGTCGCGCGCATCACAGTTGCTGCGCAAGTGGACCAGGTTCGCCACTGCCAACTGCTGCTGACTGCCGGTGTTGGTCACCGTGGTCATCGGCTCGCGCATGTCCTTGGCGTGCGTGGTGTTGAATCCGCCGTTGGCCTGAATCATCACCGCGGTGCTGATGGACTGGCCGCCGCCGCTGGCTGTAACGGTGCCGATCGGCCCGCATATATCGTTCACCCCATGGGAGCGGCGTTTGTTTGCGCCAGAACCTTCGCCGTGCCCGGCCTGGACGATGCAGGCCGATGCAATCGCACGGTGACTGCGAGTCATGAGCGTGCCGATCGGCTGGTCTGCTGATACCGGGTGCCCGGCATAGACTGGGCCGCCGGCGCCGACCATCACAGGGCTGATCAGCGTCAGTTCTCCGCGATTGGCACACGTAACGGTCGGCAGCGGATCGAGCGGGTCGTTGATCCTGTCGCTGCCCTGGTGCGTTGCCGGGGCGATGATCGGACTGACCATCGAGAAGGCGCCGCCCTTTGGGTATGAGGTGACGGTACGCAGCGGCTCGTCGGCAGACTGCACTGTTTCCCCTGACCAGTTGGCGATCGGTACAATGAATGGCGTCGCGCTGTCGATGACGAACTTCTTCATGCCCTTGGCGACGCGGCGCAGGGTGGCCGGGGCCAGGTCTTTCTTGCGGCCGAATATGCTTTTGCCCAGGTCGGTGAAGTCGATGCAGTCAGCAGCGGTTTTCCACTTTTGCTGGCCCTTGGTGGGGTTCTTGGCGTGGGTTGGCTCCGGCCACACAATCGGCTGGCCGTCGCACCGGGCAATCATGAACAGGCGTTCCCGGCTGGTCGGCGCGCCGAAGTCACAGGCCTTGATCACCTTCCATTCGACGACATAGCCCATGCCTTCCAGCAGGGCCACGAAGCGGCGCCAGGTGCGGCCGCGCTGCTTCGGGTCAGGCACCAAGAACTGGTTGGAAACCGGCACCTGCTCGCCTGGCGACGCCACTCGGTTGGTGGTCGCTCCCTTCTTGGTTGGGTGCGGAATCTGGTCAAGGGTAACAACGCGGCCGGTGGCCTTGTCGCGCTTGGCGATCAACCGTCCCCACTGCAGGATCTGTTTCACGTTCTCAAGGCTGATCACCCGGGGCCGCTTCTTGCCTCCCCACTTCAAGCCGATCCACGACAGGTTGCGGATCTCGCGCTTGCGCGGTTGGCCGCCGGCTGCCTGTGAGTGGTGCGTGCAGTCCGGAGACATGTGGAACCAGCCCACAGCCTTGCCGCCACATTCGGTGTCCGGGTCACCTTCGAACACGTCGGTGGTGAAGTGCTGGGCGCCCGGGTGGTTGACGGTGTGCATGCTGATCGCCTGATGGCTGTGGTTCTTCGCCACGTTCACCGCGCGGCCCAGGCCAATTTCCAGGCCGGTACCAGCGCCGCCACCACCACAGAAGAAGTCGACAACGATCTCATCGTCCTGAGGGTTGAAGCCGAGTCCGTATTGGGTTTTGAAATCGAAGGGGTGTTTCTTCTGTTGTGCGGACATGGGGGATCCTCGCCGGTATAGTTCGGCCAATTTTCAGGAGGTTGATGATGTCGATTTGTTTAGCGATCACGGATGCGGACTGGGCGCTTACTAAGGATGTGTTCAGCGTCATTGGTACAGTCGTTAGCGCAATTGGTGTCGGGCTGGCGGCCTGGGTCGGGTTTTCTGGTCTGGCTACATGGCGCAGACAGAACAAGGGGACGTCAGATCACGACCTTTCCAGGAGGCTACTTATGGATATTTACAGGCTTCGAGATGGCATTGGGCATGTAAGGAACCCAGTAATGTTTGGTAGCGAAGGGGGAGCAGAGGAGCAGGGGCAGAACCTGAACTTCCAACAAATCAATTACAGAGCCACCGTTCGCGCCTATCAGAAACGCTTCGCTATGGTTGATGAGGTCCGCGCACGCCTGGACACATCGCTAGTGGAAAGCGAGGCCGTATGGGATGGAGAGGTTAAATCACGCTTCGCCGTTATTTTTAAGCTTCAGCACGAACTGGTAATCAACGTCCGCAGCTATTTGATTACGATGAACCCGGACGAGAAGGATGATACCGTTCAGGCGTATGTGAAAATCTTGGCTAAGCGCAGAGATGTACTCTACGAGTCCCCGCTTGAAGGTGAAGACATCTTCAAGACGGAACTAGATGCCGCTTTATCCATGATAGAAGACTATCTAAGGCCTAAGCTCATTAAGTAGGTCACTCGCATAGCCCGTAGGCTGAAGAGCAGCTTTTCTGGCTGTCGGTGCGGGCGATCAGGTCGACCATGTCGAACTGGCGTCCGCCACGGGCGGTGTTGCTCCAGTCGACGATCCTGTCAATTCCGTGCGTGACGGCGCTCACCTTGTCATCTGACCGGACGGTGGGGTCGGTGACGGCGGTGAAGAACGTAGCGGAGCCGCGCTTGCTGGCGATGCTCACCAGTCGCTCCCACTCACGTACCCGGTCTACTTCTTCTGGCCACCTGGCGGCTATCTGCCTGAGTTCGTCTTTCGCGCACATGATGCAGGGCATGCACCCCACGCGATTGCAGCCTTGCAAGTAAAGCGGGTTCGGCTTGATTCCGGCCGCGCGGTGAGCCTCGAAGACTGAATCAACCGTCCACTTCAAGATGGGCCGGTAGTTGAACAGTCCGCCTCCAACCTCATCGCACTCTGGTAAGTACTTGCGGGCCGGCGACTCATCGGCCCTAACACCTTGCCAGGACAGCAGCATGTTCTCTCCGTTCATTAGGGGCAGGTAAACCTGCTCGATTATCGGGTTTCGCTTGAGCTCATCAGTGCAAAAGCGCGCTTTGGTGCTGGGGAATCGGCCTTTCCACAGGCACAAGTCCAGGAATGGGTTGCCGGTAGGGTGCAGAACTTCCAGAGCACCCAGTACCACGGATTCCGCTACGCCTTTTTCGCGCCATTTTGTCTCGATGAACTTCCGCTTGCCGGCGATCTGCCTTGAGAAGTCCGCCTTCACCCAACGGATGGGAACGCCGGTGGCTTCGGCCAGGTAGTGGATGTAGTCGCCCTGTGTCAGCCACTACAGCGCTGAGGTTCGGCACCTCCAGCTCGCGGGCGACCAGCAGCGTAGCCGTGCTGTCTTTACCGCCGCTCATGCTGACGATGTTGTGAGTAGGCATAGGGGGTCCTCGCCGGCTGGCGTGATTCGTTGATATGGGGTATTACGGGTGACCGGCATGGAGCCGGATCTAGGAGAGGTGCTGTGGGGAAAAAACTAGAACTGTGGGGTGCTCTCGGAACGGTCAGCTACTTGATAGTTATATTTATAAAGGTGTTTCTAAACTTTGACGATTTTCAGGCTCTGAAGCTAAACGAGTTAGGTGATTTTCTGGCAGGGGTGTTTGGCCCAGTAGCTTTTTTCTGGCTGGTTCTTGGCTTCCTTCAGCAGGGACGCGAGCTAAAACTAAGTACAGATGCATTGCAGCTTCAGGCTCAGGAACTTAAGAACTCAGTAGAGCAACAATCAATAATGGCAGCGGCTGCTACCCAGCAAATTGAATCGCATAGAGCTGCTCTATTGTTACAGGAGCAGGAGCGTGATCGCGCAATATCTCCAATCCTAACCTCGAGGACGGGTACCCGCCAAGGCGGTGGACCGGATTGTGATATTCATACCTCGATTCAGATTCATAATGCAGGGGAAGAGGCTAGGGATGTAGTTATCTCATTTGATCCATCTATTGCAAGTGTTTCGTCCGTTGATCTCGGAAAGCTAACTAGGGGGGCAATTAGTAAAGTCATTGATTTCGTGTACCCGTCTAGCGAGGAAGATAGATTAGGTATTTGCACTATAAAATACCTCCGTGCTGATGGTAAGTTGATTGAAGAAAGACATGATTATAGGATTCCAGTAGAAAACCCCTTTGTATTTATTCAGAAGCATATAACTGCTCAGCACTAGATCGTGCGAGGATTTCTCGGAGCCGCCCTCCGGTTACCGGATGCAGCGAGCAGGATGGAATTTTGGAAAGGATAAGGTATCAATCCGCACCTTGGATTTGAGCCTATAAGGAGCACTGATGCGACACAAGATTTTTTGGCGCTGTATAGCAATGACTTTGTTCAGCTTCACGCTGACCGGGTGTATTCATTACGAACACAAAAGTGCAGAAGGAAAATCAAACTCCGAAATCGCTACGATTCAGCAGTTCGACAAATCTTTGACGATATTTAAGATTGACGACGATCAAACTCTTTATTGGCTGAGCCGCCAAAGCGAATACCGGCTGGGTGCAGGCAGGCATAAGATTCAAGTTCGTAAATTTATTACCGCGGAACAGCAAACTGCTCCGATTGAAATGACTGTTGATCTGGTAGGCGGCCGTACTTATGGGCTCTATGGGATCTCTTCGCTATCCTGGTGGAGATACGAGGTTCGTGACGTGGAGACTGGGCAGCCAGCAGATGTTGCGGATCCTGTTGCCAACGCAACGCCTCCGACATCGGTTAAATAAATGGCTCGATAATCTCGTCACCCGGGTCTTTCTGGATGGCAAGCAGGCTTTTGTTGCGGAATTCCCGCGCCACGTTTTCCGATATATGGATTTTGTGGCGCGGAGGATCAAGTAAAAACTGAGCCTTTGAGCCAAGCGCATGCAGGTGATGAATCATCAGCGTCATCGCCTCACCTTGCTCAGTAATGCCTGACCACTCCATCAGGTCGGCCAGGGCCTGACGGGTGCCGGGGCGAACCCTGAGCCTCAATTCCTCTTCGGCATTCGCCACGCGCTTCCTGGCAGTTTTGGCCGAGCGCTCCTGTACTGACTTCGCCATGCCCTACCTCTTCTATTCCGCTGGCCGGCAGTGCAAGCCAGGTTGGTCGGCGTCTCGCGCCGACCTGTTTGTGGATTCGCTTCACGCTGCGACCTTCTCCTGGTGCCAGGCGCCGACCGCTTCGAAGATCCGCGCGGCATGCGCCTCGTCCAGCGACATCGCTTCGGGAATCGCGATCCAGCCCGAAGCCACCATCTGGCTTTGGTTGGCCTCGTCGCGCAGCTTCTTGTAGCAATGCTCGATCACGTCCTCCAGGTGGTCGGAGAGGTAGACGCCATCGGGCGCGACCTCCACCGACTTGCTGTAGCGGTCGCCGCGGGCGTCGATGCAAAGCGCGCTGAGGTAGATCGTCCAGCGGTGGGGGATACCGCAGACGGCCTGGCCAATCTTCCCGGGTGCGATGTTCTTCAGCGACTTGTAATTGATCATGCCCTGGCGGCCACTGGGGCCGATGTTCACCACCGCGACGTGGTTGGTAGCCAGCAGTGAGCGGCACGACCGGGCGATGCGCGCCTGGAGGTTGTGTGCCTTGCGCTTGCTCATAATGCCTCCGCGAGTTTGCGCAGCGCATTACGCTCGGCCCTTGAAATAGGGGGCTTGCGGCGCTTCAGGATGGTTTCGGGGTCAATCTTTTCCGAACGCTTGGCGGGGTCTGGATTAATCACCGGGCTTTTACCGATGGTGTATTTCCCACCTGCTGCCAGGTGTTGCTGGACCTGAAAGGAAAGCTCCAGGGCTTTCGCACGCCGAAATTCGATGTCTGATTTTAGGTTGCTGATCATTATCAGGCTCCTAAGCGATGGGCTTGCGCCCGAGCTTTGTCTGCCACCTCATCAACCATGCGATTCAGCTCTAGGTTGAACTGGACCAGCTCTCTATGCAGGTTGGCGATGTAGTCTTCGTCGCGGTAAATCGTCTCGATATAGAGCTGACACTCTTCATCTTGGCGAGAATCAAAGGACAGGAAGTCCCACCATTTGCGGCCCGTAACGAACATGCAGCCTTGGACCTGCGGCATGTGTTCCTCGGGCATGCCTTCGAGCCAAGTTCTGACGTGTATCGCTTCGTTGAAGGGGCACTTCGATTCGGTACCGCCGTCATCGTTGATAAGTCCGTCTGGCGAACATCCAAGCCAGTCGTACTTCGGGTGGACGATGAACTCTGACGGTATGACGATGTTGCCCGTCAGCATCTCGTAGGCGTCTTGGGCCTTTTGTTCTTCGGTGTGGCCCCACTTTAAAGAGGCGCTGCTGACGTTGTGCTTGGACTTCTTTGCCAGCCGCTCGAAGCAAAGCTCACGCATGTACGAGGTGCGCGCGCCCATAGGCTCGCGCTTACCATTTTTGTCAGGCTTCCCCCAGGCCATCACGTCTTTAAAGCGGCTGGCTGTCACGCGACCAGATCGGTCCGCATGCCACTTTTCTGTGCCCTGAAGCTCAGTTCTCACTACGCAGCCTCCTCTGAATGGGACTGGTCACCGCTGGGGCCGGTTATATCGGTAAAGTCGGCATCGACGGTAGCCGCCAAGCCTTTTAGGGCTTCGTGGCATTCCAATCCGATCGCTGCGCGCTGCTTCGGCTTGAGACCTGCCCAGGCGGCCGCGTAGGCGTCGATGTCCTGTTGCTTTGCAACGACCAGGAGGTCTGCGAATACACCGTCTATTTCCGGTGATGGGGATTTGGGGCCGAACGAAACGCCAGCAGCGGCAGCGATGTTTGCGGCTTGTTTGGTGGGAGTGATATCAATCTCGCCGCCGTATGAATCCTCGAATTCATCGGGCGTATAAACGCCAAGGATCACGTCAGGACAGAAGAGGCGTGCCCATTTTTTGGTCACCAAGTAGGCGATCTGTTGTTTGGGGTCTTCCGCCCAAAGCGTAGAGTTGCGCGTGCGGACCTGGGTCAGCAGAAGTTCCAGAATGCGCGGCTCGTCTTCGCCCCGGAAGGTCGCCCAAACCTTGATGCCGAGCCCTTTTTCGTCGTCAAAGCTCCAGGCAGGAACGCGATATTTTTTAAACTCGCCAGTGTCCTCATCCTTCTTGGTCTTACTGGTAACTTCGCGCATCTTCCCGATGACGTTTTCCCAAGCGCCGAACCATTCAAAGTTCAATCGACCTTTGACCGGCGCCTTGGCGGTGATCACTGCGTTAACGAGCTGCGCCTCATAGCTCAATGCGCCGCCGTTAACGATGAACGTTTTCTGTGCCACAGCGAAGGGGTTCATTTGCCACTGCATTGCTTGAAGCACTACCGCCATGCAGTCGGCTTGGTTCCCCTTAAGGTGTTTCGGGACGGTTGTCACTCCCTTCGACATCATCAGCGCGAGGTCGCTCATCGACCGCATTGTGCCTGGGTCGAGGATGAGCGCGGCCGCGTTGTGCGATGGATCGTGATAAGTGGCGAGGCCGGTTTGTGCTTGGGTGTCTGTATCGGTCATTGCGCTCTCCGTGGCCGACGTGGAGTGGGTCGGCCGGCAGATGGAAAGGATGGTTAGAAGCGGGTGGCGCGTAGCCAATCGCGGGCAGTGGCGATGGTCACATCGAAGCCGAGTGCTACAACCTCGACAATGTCGTCAGCCGGGGGAGTGGCCGGGTCCACGTCGATGGGTTCAACGGATACGGCAACCACGGCAACAGGCGCGGTTTCAGCTTTCTTAACGATTGGAGCGGCGGTGACAGCCGCCACGGGCGCAGGCGCGGCAGCCTGGGCGCGCAGACGGACCAGCTCTTCCTGGTCGCGTTGATACTGTGCCTCGCGCTCGCGCTGCTGACGTTGCTGCGCCTCCATGTCGCGGCGCTGCTGGTCCAGTTCGTCCTGCTGCTGCTTCAACCGCTTGCGGTCTTCCTCTGCTCGCTGCTTGCGTAGCTCCTCGGCTTCGGCATCGGCGATGCGTTGTTTCTCGCGCAACTCATCCAGTTCTTTCTGCTGGGCCAGCAACTTGGCAGCAGCCTCTTCTCGCTCAGCGGCAGACTTGAGCAGCGCTTCCAGTTGCTCAATGGCGTTGTCACGAGCGATGGTGCCTTCGGCTTCAAATTCGCCATATTCTTCGGGCAGGATCACCGACTCTTTGACACCCTGCAAAATGCTGGAGACGTCTGCGGCGCTGCGGCTCGCATAGGCGGCAGCGACAGAACTGAAGCGGTTGATTTTTGCCCGGATGGCTTCGATGCGTTCTTGCTCCAGGCGCTCTTTCTCGGCCTTGGCGTCGGCGACGCGCTTCTCTTCGGCCTTGATGGCTTCGTCGATGGGCTCTTCAAGCACGAGGACGCGAGCCTTAAGCGCTTCGCCAAACTCCTTGACCTGATTGACTCGGGCCTGAGCGTCTTTGACCTTCTGCTGATATGGCACCAGCGCCGTCTTGGTGGTGTTTGTCAGGGCATAACGCACGTCGCGGATATCGACGCGAACCTCCTTCGCATTCGCCAAACCTTCGCTCGTCGAGCAGTCGACGACCAGCTTCGCGTAAGTTGTTTCCAGGCGAACGATTTGCTCCTCGTGTGGCCGATACTCCGCGATGTCGGTGACGGCGACAGCAGGGGCAATGGACTTCTTGGATTCTTCGGTTTCGCTCGCTTGGAGCGATTCTTGTGCGATTGCTTGGTTGGTATTTTTGGACATGACGATCCCTCGCCGCGCCAGGCGCAGCATTGAAAGTGTTGTGGTGGGGTGGTGCCGTCAGGCGGCAGAAACGAGCGATGCGTTGTAGTCGGCGTAGATTTGGTCGATGCGCGCCCTGTAATGCCTATGCTCGGCGTCATTGATCACGCGCAGCATGAAAGCCAGGGTGACGCACGATGTGGCAGCCGCACTTGCATTGGGCCTACCGAGGTCGCGGATCATGTTTTCGATCTCTCCCTCGATCCAGTTCACGGCGTTTAGGTGGTCCCGCTGAGTAGCATTCATTGATCGCCTCCTGCCGGCGGACATATCGCCTCCATCTGCGCCATCGTCAGCCCAATCCGCAGCTTGAGGCTGGCGCGCTCCTTGATTCGTTGCTCCTCGCGTCCTGCCAAGTCCTCTGCTGTGTACTCGTGGAATAGGTCGGCGTGCTGCTTCTTCCCAAAGTTCGGCAAGTCCCAGCGCCTGTCGGATTCCCTGGCCTGAGCGCTATCCGCGTAACTGGTCGGCATGTAGGCACTCCAGGCGCCGAGCGAGGGCGCAGGCTTCGTTGTGGTTGCGGCGGAACCCGATGACCTTGCCGGTACGGCTGTCCACCACATGGAAGAAGTTGCGGCCTGCAGGCTTCACCATCATCCGGAAGGTGACCGCCGGCTCAGGTCGCCCAATCAGCCGGTAGAACTCGGCGGTGGCGATCCGGGAACGCTGATGCAGGTTGTCGACGATGTCGCGACGTGATTGGATGCTGTGGTGCATGGTCACCTCCAGGATGGTGTTATTCGGTGGGCGGAGCGGGGAGTGGCTGCCAGTGGGTTGGCCAGTACAGCGGGTCTATCCAGTAATCATCGTTTTCAATGTTGTCTTCATCAGCGAACGGATGAAACTGATCATCCATGAACGTAAACGGGACAACGATTAGGCGTAAGCCCGACTGGTTAAAGGAATGAAGGGCGCACAATCCGTGCTCCCCATCTGCTGGCAACCTGTCGCTTACCTTGATCCAATCGCTCATGGCGACCTCCAGTGTTTGGGGTTAGGCGGTGGCTTTGGCTGCGATTAGCTGCTTGGCCTCTAGCTCTTCGTCGAATGACAGAAGGTGAGGCGCTACTAGGTAAAGGTTGAGCAATCGTTCGCTTTCATCCGTTGACCATGTCTGGTCGGCTAAGCGTTCTTCGTCGGACTTGGCATAAGCCAAAAGAGCCGACTCGATAACTCCACTCATGGCTCTGCGCTGGATGCGACCCATTACGTCGAGCATGTACTTAACGCGAGGGCTGATTCGAACGCCGATTTGGGCGCTCCTGGTTTTTACGCCAACCTTCTTGGCCATGACTCTCTCCATTCGTTGGTTCACCTGTATTCGTCAACACTCATGCCTCCCGCTGGTTGCCGATGGTCGCGGGGTGAGTGCTGACGTAATAGAGGTGGGGAAGGGTGCAGGCGCCCGGCACTGCCCGGGATGTGTCGAGTCTGGCCAGCTATGCCCTCGGACTCGCCTGCGGTGCTCTTCTTCATTTGGGGTGGGCCTACCTTTCGACCGATGCGCGGTGACATCGTCGGCCCTGCTGTCCGCTGCCTGTCAGGGTGATGGGCGAAGCCTTCAGGCTTGCTACGCCACGCGGGTGAATCGTTGATCTACTTCATGACCGTATCTCCTGTTGTTCGCTCACTGGGAAGGCAGTGGCCACCTATTGAGTCTGCATCGGAGATCGCTCGAATCTGTCTGGCGAGTAAACCGTCTTCGCCGCGTTGTTCGTCGCTCTGGCTCGGGTAAAGGTGGCCACCCTGCTATCTCGGGGCAGTCAGCCGAGCGATCTCCGATACAGCCTGCGCTTCGGCACGCAGGTGACCGGGCAGTTAACGACAGGCTGTCGTGGCGCTGGTTGTTCAGACGGCGCGTTCCAGCTCGCAGCATTGTTCGTAATGAGCTACTGCGATTGGCATGTGATAGCTATCGAGAGGCCACTTGCTGACTTTGCAGCCTTGACCTGCGGGGCAATGAAACACGAACAGCTCACCCGCCTCTTTGTCCATCTGCATGCTCACTTGGGCGCCGCTTGTGAAGTCGTCTTCGATGATGATCATCTCGTCTTGCCCTCGGTTGTTTTCCCAATGCCCACCGCTCTGGATGGGCATCAGTGAAAAGGTCCGTCAGCCTTCGCAGCCCATCTGGTAGTTGCTTGCATGCTCTGCGCTGCAAAACGACAACTCTCGAGTGCGAAGCACCTGTCGATTGGTGTATGGGTCGCGAGTGCGGTCGTGAATGTTGCGGCGCACCACCTTTTCGGCTGGCTTGCCGCAGTACGTGCACTTCGTCTGTGTTGCTGCTGCATCGGTCATCGTGTTGCCCTCCGTTGATTTCCAATGCCGCCTCATAGAAGCGGCATCAGCAAATCTGTGGAGCCCAGGCCCGCTACTGGCGACAGCCTGGGTTTGTTGCGTCAGCGATGTATGGCCCGTTGCCCGCTGCTGATTGCAGGGCTGGCCGGTCGTCTTCGTGGGTGGGCGGCGAGCTTCCTCCTCACGGCGTCAAACAGCATCTGTTCGCCGTGGATCACAGGTCCTTACAACATGCACGCTACAGCTCTGAGTGCCATGATTGAGTGGGGCAGGGTGCATGAGGTCCGGCGTTCCCAGCCGAGGCTATCGGGACCGCTAATTCGATTCGGTATCTCTCCCTTCTACCGCTAGGATTCGCGGGGCGCATTGCTTGCCAGGTCGTTCGCGCAGTTCGAGCGTTTCGCTCTCGATCAGCCGTACAGGGTTCTCCTGTCGTGGGCGGGCTATCTGACCCGTCTGATCGCCGGTCGCCGGTAGAGGCAATGCGGTCTGTTGGTATTCCTGTATTGCGCTGACTGTTAAAGAGCGGTTCAGGCCCTGAGGCCCTGGCGAGTCCCTGTTGGGTGACTCGATGGAGCGAATATGAACTAACGGTTCACATATCGTCAAGTACCATAAGTACATATTTCTCTCTTAGGTACAGAAATCCAGAAAATCCAGACGATGGTAGTAGGGGTATTTACCGAGAACCTATGGCTCGCTATGATTTTGCTAGTACTGGATGGATATACAGTTTAAGGGGTTTGAAATGGCAAAGTCTCAAAAGCAACCGAAACCGGCAGCGCGCCAGGAAATGAGCGGAGTAGAGCGCCTAGGGTTGCGTGTCTCTTCCATGATCAATCACCCGGTGGCGCAGGCGCAGCGCTGGGTGAAGATCCATCGCCTGGATACGGACGGGGATCGGGAGTGGGAGGAGGTACTGGGCGTGATCGCCGACACGGACGAGCTTGAGTTGACGCTCAACGACGACGGCAGCGTGACGGTGAGGTGGGAGCAGCAAGAAGTTGAAGCGGTGGGTAGGGTAGAGGCCGAACTCGAACCTGAAGAGGAGCCAGCGCCTTTCTGATAGGCATTGAAAAGCCCGCGCCGTTGGGCGTGTGATGGCGATTTGATAAGATGGCGAGATCTATAGGGAGAAGGGATTCATGAGGAAAATCGTTATTGCGACCGCGGTGGCTGCTTTGCTTTCCGGGTGCGGCCAAGCTGATAAGGAAAATGCTGCCAGGCTTCAGCAGGAGGTAGGTAAGCTACAGGGAGAGGTTAGCTCATTGCGCGCAGAGCTTGATGCTGAGCGAAATGGCCCGGCCAGAGCGCTTGCGAAGGCGAAGAACGAGATTTCTGAGGCGTCTTTGACTGCTGCAAAGAAAACCTTATCTGATTTGGTCTCCCGCTTCCCTGAATCACCGCAAGCCCAGGAGGCGAAGTCTTTGTCAGCCGAGACGGATCTCAAGATCGCCGCTGCCGAGAAAGCCCGGCAGGTTGAGGCTGCAAAGGCCGCAGAGGAATACCGCAAAACGCTTGCTCGCCTTGATGCCAATTTGATCAAAAGAACCGATGAAATTAAGGGCGTGACTTGGATCTCACACAAAGCCGTTCCCGTGCTCGACAATTATATGTCTCTGTACTTCGGCGTGAAGGATGGGTCTGCGGCGGCTTATCCCCTGCGCATGAAATTTAACTACTACGCCGATAGCTGGCTGTTCGTTCAGAGCGTAACCATCAAGGCCGATGATCAGGTTTTTGATCTGGGCAAGATAGACTTTGAGCGCGATAACGCCGCCGGGAGTATCTGGGAGTGGTCTGACTCAAGGGTGTATGACATGGCCATGCTGAATAAGATCTTGTCAGCTAAGAAGGTGGTTATTCGCTATGACGGGCGCCAGTACTACCACGACTTCGTTCTCCCGGAGTCGCAGAAGACAGCAATGAAGGAAACACTGCTGGCCTGGCAGAGATACGGCGGAAAGGCGTAACTGGCGGGGAAGGGAAGGGCAGATACAAGAAGCCCGGCGCTGGGCCGGGCTTCAAGCAAACACCGAGAATCGCATCTACCCAGGCAAGTGCAAATCGCCACGATGGACTATGTGCACTTTATTACCATCCGGGTCACGCAGGTAAGCGCCATAGTAGCCGTCCCCATAGTGCGGGCGTGGCCCTGGTGAACCTGTATCAACACCGCCATTGCTAAGGCCTGCGGCGTAGGCTTCATCCACAGCGTCTGCATGTGGCGCGGAAAAAGCCACCATACTCCCATTTCCCGCCTCGGCCTCTTTGAGATCGTAAGGGCAGTAAACATAAAAGCGAGGCAAGGGCCTGTTGGGGTTAACCCAGCATGCGGAAGCAGGCCCTCCATCGGGGGTTACAACCCGGCGGCACAGCCCAAGAGGGATCAATATGGCGTCATAAAACGCGGCAGCCTGATCAAGATCGTTTGTTCCAACGGTGATGTGACTGAACATTCGCGACTCTCCATCACTTTTGATGTGGGAACTCTATCGTCCCATTTTGTACGCTGAGGCGGACAGCCACCATTGGTCGCCCATAGTGCCATCTTGCTGAACGACCCCTGCAACCTGGCTCATACTCCCGAATATGATCATTAGGGGCTATCAATGAGAGAGGCGCAGCGGGGCCTGGCCCTCACAGGCTGGCGCGAGCTTTCTGCACTGGCTGGAAGTCGAATGGACGCAGAGGTTAAATACTTCGAATTGCTGAGGCGGGCTGACGCCATGGAGCGAGCCGACCTCATCACAAGTGATGAGTGGAGAAGGCTTGTGCAGCACGCCGGAGCATTACTTTGCAGCACTGCACAATGTATGGGCGGGCCGGGGTAGGGTGGTCAATCCGGCTCCTGCGCCTTCAGTCTGGCCAGGCCCTGCTTGATATGTCCGGCGTTCTCCCCAATCGCTTCAAGGGCGCCTCGGACGTTCTGGCCTGCATCCGTATGGCCTTGGCTTTCGACGAGCAACGTCAACTCCATCAGCGCAGCCTCAAGGGCGAGCTGGTTCTCGTAGATTCTTTCAAGGGTATCGGTGAGGGAGTATTCGTGGGAGGGCATTGCTTGTCTCCATTCGATGGTGCAATGAGCGTAGACCAGGCAAGCGCAGCAATTCCAGACAAATCGCATACAAAGAAAAGCCCGCGATGGGGAGTGCGGGCTGAAGGGTTTTCACTAGGAGCTGGGTTGAACCATAAACACTCGAATGTGAATAGGATGTGAATATGCCGAGTGAAGGCTTAGAGGTTCATTACGCTAGTTTAGAGCCGTCTCTACGAGACACTTGCCTAGAAATCACCATCTCCTCAAGAATTTCCCGAACGAGTTTATTGACTCCTGCGGCCCCGTGATATTGAGTGCGGTCAACATTCACAATGGTGAATTGAGCAGAGTCTGGCCCAGTCACATCTACCGACAACGTTCCATCAACTTTTAAAGCGCATGTGATCGAACAGTTCGGCAAGCGCTTAGCGAGAAGCGCCTCGATCTGCGCTCTGTTCAGGGTATCCATTGGAGTTTCCAGGCCGGACGAATGAGCCTTAAAGGCTAGCTGTTATGAGCAATTCGTAAATGATGGCAGATTGATTGTATTTGCTGAAAGGCCTGAGCAACGCACATCGAAATTCACAGTTCCGAGGGTTATAAGAACTCCTGCGCCGGTCAGGTCCTTGATGCAAGTTGCCACGTCCGTGTCGGATGACTTCATGGTGCTGAGTGTGCGATGGGATCAGTGGAGCGCAGGGGAAAAAAGTGCCTTGGCGGCCTCGTCCAGCTGCCTCTCGATCTCAATCAGTTCGGCTTCTTTAATACCAATCGCGCTTTTGTAGATGCCCGCCATGAGCTGCAGCAGCTCAAGGTTTGAAATCTTTGCAAGATCATTTTTCAGGTCGGGGCGCTGGCTGAGTAGAAGCGCTCGCATCTCTTCTACGCTCTTCGGCATATCCATAGGTGATCCCTCCAGAGCTCAGCTTGATTTTAGTCCAGTAGAGCGGGGCGCGGTATGGCCGTAAGCGTCTGCCAAACACACCTTCAGAATCCCCAGATTAAGGGCGATGGTGTCCACCTAAAAATACGTGGACACCGTCACCCTTAATTCAAGGAACAACATGCGCCAGCGCACCTCTTATCCCAAACCCTTCAAGGCCCAAGTTGTCCAGGAGTGCCTGAACCCTGACGTATCAATTGCCAGCATAGCCCTGCGACACGGCATCAACACCAATCTGGTTCGAAAGTGGATTTCCCTCTATCGCGACCAACAAGCTTCTACCCTACCTGCATTTATACCGTTGAAGCTTGAGGCCGCAGCGATACCGGTTCGACAGGCTGTAGCCCGCATCGATATTTCCTCCGGGCATCAAACACTCACTGTGAACTGGCCAATCTCCGACCCGGACGGCTGCGCACGTTTTATCCGCAGCCTCTCGCAATGATACGCATCGATGCTATCTGGCTCGCCACCGAGCCCATGGACATGCGCGCTGGCACCGAAACTGCGCTGGCCCGCGTGGTGGCGGTGTTCGGTGCGGCGAAGCCGCACTGCGCTTATCTGTTCGCCAACCGCCGAGCCAACCGGATGAAGGTGCTGGTGCACGATGGCGTGGGCATTTGGCTTGCTGCACGCCGGTTAAACCAAGGCAAGTTTCACTGGCCTGGTACTCATCGCGGCCTGGAAGTTGAACTCGATGCTGAACAACTGCAAGCGCTGGTGCTCGGTTTACCCTGGCAGCGTGTCGGTGTGAACGGCGTCATTACAGTGATTTAGTCCTGCCTTTGAGCTGTGGCGGATCAGTTGCTTTGGTAAAATCCACGGCATGACTTCCTCGCCCAATCTCGACCAAATGACACCCGACCAACTGCGCGCACTCGCTGTGCAGTTGCTATCGAAGGTCGACACCATGGGCCGAAAGATCCATCGTGACGAGACGATCATCGAACAGCTCTCTCACGAAATCGCCATCCTCAAACGCCACAAGTTCGCCAAGCGCAGCGAGCAGATCAGCCCGGCTCAAGGCAGCTTGCTGGATGACATGCTCAACACCGACATTGAGGCCATCGAGGCAGAACTGGACGCGCTTCGTCCTGCCACAGCGTCGGACGAAACCCGCCAAAAGCCGAAGCGTGCGCCGCTGCCGCCGCAGTTCCCACGCACCGTCATTCGTCACGAGCCAGAGAACACCCAGTGTGCTTGCGGCTGCCAGCTTCAGCGCATCGGCGAAGACGTCAGCGAGAAGCTGGATTACACACCGGGCGTGTTCACCGTTGAGCAGCATGTACGTGGGAAGTGGGCCTGCCGCCAGTGCGAAACGCTGATCCAGGCACCGGTGCCCGCCCAAGTCGTCGACAAGGGCATCCCTACTGCTGGACTGTTTGCTCATGTAATGGTGGCCAAGTTCTCCGATCATCTGCCGCTGTACCGGCAGGAAAAGATCTTTGGTCGAGCAGGCCTGGCGATCCCGCGTTCAACGCTGGCTCAGTGGGTGGGCCAAACCGGCGTACAACTCCAGCCGTTGGCGGATGCCCTTCGCGAGGCGGTGTTGGCTCAGCGAGTCGTGCATGCCGATGAAACTCCCGTACAGATGTTGGCGCCGGGAGAGAAGAAAACGCACCGCGCCTATGTCTGGGCTTACTGCACAACGCCGTTCTCGGCACTGAAAGCCGTGGTCTACGACTTCAGCCCCAGCCGTGCTGGCGAACATGCACGTAACTTCCTTGGCACGTGGAAAGGCAAGCTGGTCTGCGATGACTTCGCGGGCTACAAGGCCAGCTTCGAGCTGGGCATCACCGAAATTGGCTGCATGGCCCACGCACGCCGTAAGTTCTTCGAACTGCATGTGGCAAACAAAAGCCAACTGGCCGAACAGGCACTGCACTCAATCGGCGGTCTGTACGAGATCGAGCGGCAAGCCAAAGGCATGAACGATGAAGACCGCAGGCAATTACGTCAGAAGATAGCGGAGCCCATCGCAAAGAAACTGCATGAGTGGATGTTGGCTCAGCGCGAACTTGTGCCAGAAGGCTCGGCGACGGCCAAGGCTTTGGACTACAGCCTGAAACGCTGGGTAGCGATGATGCGCTACCTGGATGATGGTGCTGTGCCCATCGACAATAACCCGGTCGAAAACACGATCAGGCCATGGGCGCTTGGGCACTCCAATTGGTTGTTCGCCGGATCTCTGCGCAGTGGCAAACGAGCGGCAGCGATCATGAGCTTGATCCAGTCGGCACGCATGAACGGGCATGATCCGTATGCCTATCTCAAAGATGTGCTGATGCGGCTACCGACGCAGCGGGCCAATGAGATCGGACAATTGCTGCCGCATCAGTGGGTACCGGTCTGACCTATGTTACGTAAGTCAGGCTACAGCTTACAATTTGGTGTCCGCCACGTCAGATGAAGTACTAGAGTGGCGAACAACGCGAAAGGCAGTCCGATTCCCAGGGATATTTTGTGAGCCAACAGTGCTCCTGCACCACCACCCACAATAAAAGCCAGGATCAGGAAGCAGCTGTCAGCCAGTTCAGTTCCAGGCCGGATAATGAGTTTCAATAGATAATGCATGCTGAACTGTCTATTCCAGAGTTCGGTGGGATACGTTGATCACAGCATCGGGCCAAACCTAATCGCCTGGGGTTGCCGCGAGAACCGCCCTTTCAGCCTCGCTAGGAATCACCCCTGTAGTTTCAGCCAGCAGCACAGCTTGGCCGGTGCTGTTCTTCACGATGACTTCGGCTTCCGCTCGATGTCGGTCATCAATCCGGACAATTGTCCATACGCAGGTCAACTCCTCCCCAACATAGACAGGCCGCTTGAACTTGAAGCTCATTGATGTAGCCAGCCAACCCAAGTGCCCGCCAATCTCGGTGATCAAAGTCGCAGTAAGGAGTCCTTGAGCGATGGTGCCGTCAAAACCTTTAGCAACAGCGTATCCGGCATCGGAGTGGACTGGGTTGTGATCATGCGATAGTGCTTCGAACTGAACGATGTCCGCCTCCGAGAAGGTGCGCTTGATCTCGAATGTGTCGCCCTGTTCAAGCCCTTCAATCGCCCTCTGGCGTATCGCGTTCATTGGACTCTCCTGCCGCATCAAAAAGTGTGCTCAGATCCTGGGAATGATCCTGACTCCACATCCTTAGCAAAGGCTTGAGCAGCGTCATTCAACACCTTTCGCACATCAGCGTATTGCTTGACGAATCGAGGCAACTGACCTTGCCGCAGACCTGCCATGTCCTGCCATACCAGTACTTGAGCGTCACAGCCGTTCCCCGCCCCGATTCCAACGGTGGGAATGCCAACTGCCTCGGTGATTCGGCTTGCAACCTCGCCTGGCACCATCTCAATGAGCAGGCCAAACGCTCCTGCGCGCTCAAAAGCCATCCCTAAATCAATCAACCTTTGCGCGTCTGAGCCCTTGCCCTGGATACGGTAACCGCCCAGTTGATGCTCTGCCTGCGGAGTGAATCCAATATGGGCCATCACTGGAATCCCTGCGGCCACCAGCTTCTCGACCTGGGGGAGCATCTCAATTCCACCTTCGAGCTTAACGGCGTGCGCGCCACCTTCTTTCATAAAGCGCACGGCTGTATGGAAGCATTGCTCAGGTGACCCCTGGTACGAACCAAAAGGCAGATCGGCAATGATCAATGCGCGCTTGGTAGCCCGCGAGACCGCGCTGACCAAGGGCAACATTTCGTCAGCGGTTACTGCCAAGGTCGAGTCATAGCCGAAGACGTTGTTACCGGCTGAATCGCCGACCAGAAGCACAGGAATTCCTGCCTCCTCAAATATGGCTGCGGTGTACATGTCATAAGCGGTCAACATGGCCCATTTTTGGCCCCGCGCTTTCATCTGGTGTAGATGAGGAATTCTTACCCGCCCACGATTTTGGCTAGCGTAGGGGGCGGTGGTCTGTTCAGACATTGGTTTACCTTCCATTAAACGGTCAGCCGGTCAGCCGCGAGGACGACAGCGATGAGAATCATTGCGGCCCCTGAGATGCGGCTTACATTGAGCGCGGCCCCAGGTCGAGAAGTCAGTACTGCGCGGGCGCCATATCCCACGGCCAGATAAACGACTCCGCAACTGAAAGCATGGATGAGCCCTAGCGCAATGATCTGGACTGCAACCGGCCAAGCGGCAGACGAATCAGTAAACTGAGGCAGCAAAGCCAGGAACAGCAGCAGCACTTTTGGGTTCAGGCCGCTCACACAAAGTCCCTTGAATGCCCAGGTGATCCAGCCTCCATCATCTGCGGCGTACCCTTGAGCGGGAACTGAGGGTTTGAGCAGCATGTTAAAGCCTAACCACAAGAGATAAGCAGCCCCCATCAGCGTAAGCGTCAACAACGCATAAGGGATTTTCACCAGCAAGCCACCCACACCCGCCGCTACGATCAATGTCGCGAGAACATGGCCTGAGAGCATGCCCAATACCGCAGGCACCACGGTATGGCCTCGCAAACCCGCTGAAATGGCGTAAGCCCAATCAGCCCCTGGGGTGATAACAAACAGAAACGAAACGGCCCAGAAGGCCATCATCAAAGAAGCGCTCACGATCAATTTTCCTCTCGCTCATCACCAGTACGGCACCTTCGGCCCTGGTAGAAACTGAGAGAGAAGGATAAAGAAAGTCTGGTGTTATTATCTTGCGTAGTTACTCGCAGAGCCCTGAGGCCGTGGAAGGTTTTACGAAATGGATCGAATTGATAGGAAGATTCTTGCGGAGCTACAAGGAGATGGTCGCCAGTCACTCACGGACTTGGCCGAGCGCGTGGGGCTGAGCTTGTCCCCTTGCCATCGACGAGTTCGCGCTTTAGAAGAGGCTGGAGTGATCAAGGGATACCGCGCCCACCTCTCTGCCCCCGAGCTAGGGCTCAATTTCTCTTCACTGGTGTTCGTGACGTTACAAGAAGGGCATCAGCAGGCCGTAGCAGACTTCGAAAAAGCCTTACCAAGCATTCCCTACATCGTCCAAGCTCAACGACTGTTTGGTGATCCGGACTATCTGCTAATGGTCGTAACCGCAGACCTTCCGGCGTTTCAGAAGCTCTATGATGAGGAGCTATCGAGGCTGCCAAATGTACAGCGGCTAACCTCGACCTTGGTAATGAAACACGTCATCACAGATCGCCCACTGCCGTTGGAATGAGCGCCACGAATCCGGTTGTGTCAACCTGACTTCACCGGACGCTTACGTATGGCCGCTGATCGATAGGCTTTGAGAGTACGCTTTCCAGATACAAGAAGCCCGGCGCTGGGCTGTGTTATCTGTTGACTCGGGCGAGGGAGTATTCAGGGGAGGGCATTGCCTTGTCTCCACTAGAGGGCATGGAAAGCGAAGCAGCAGGCAAAAAAAAGCCCGCTTGTGGGCGGACCAAAAGGGAATTCTTCAACTGAGTAGCGCGACTTTGCACTCTGTCCTGTAAATGCCAGGTGAAAAGGATGTCGCAGAAACGAAAGGTATGGTGCGGCGGTTAGTTTGAAGGTCGAGCTCAGAATGAAGTCGCGATTGCTGAGGCGAGTTGATGGTCAGTCATCAGCGGTGGTGCGTAGGTCGTGTGATAAAAGCGTACTGCCTGTTCAAATTGTGCGCCGCGAATCTCGCCTTTTGAGCCGATGAACGCAAGTGCGTCAGCCTTTGCAGGCTTGAAGTTATTTGAGGCCAGCATGGTAAGTCCGGTAGTTCCCGCAACGGTGTAGGTTGGAGCCATTAGCACTGACAGCATCGAGTTATTGTAGGAGTCATCGGACCCCTCTGAAGCATGAGCATTGATCGATACCATAAGGGCTGCTGCTACAATCTTCCATGTGTCCATTCTTCGATGCTTCCATTGCGGCCTTAGTGGGACGCTACCATAGCAGAGTGCGTTCTTGCTGGGACAAGAGGAGGGGACAGTCTTACGCCGACATCAGAACGAGGTCGCGATCGCCTGCGCCAGTTGCATGTCAGACATATGGGGCGATGTGTAGGCCGAGCGATAATACCGGGACGCCTGCTCAAACTCCGCGCCGCGAATCTCCCCGTCCGAACCGATGAAGGCCAGAGCGTCAGTCTTGGCTGACTTGAAAATCTCAGGCGGCTCGGTCGTGAGGGATGTGGTCGCCCCAATTAAAATGGTTGGCGCGGAAATTGTGAGAAATATCGCGGCAGCGATAGGGTTGGCGCCATCACCTGATACGGCCTGAGTGCTGACAGATGCCAGTAGGGCGATCGCCAGAGTCTTCCATGAGTCCATTCTTCGATGCTTCCGTTGCGATCCGAGGGCGCCACCATAGCAGAGTAGGGTGCTTGCCAGAAGCAAGACGCGCCGCCACATTATTCGTTTGAAACCAGAAGCACTAAAGCCCTGTAAAGCGCTAAAAACCAACCGATGCCAGTCCAGCCAGCAAGCAGGTTCAGCTTGAATATCGATATACGGGCTTTCTTGGCATAGCCGATTGCAGATATCGAAGGGTAGAGATACAGCGCTAACGCGCTGGAGAAGAACAGAGTGTTGGCAGGTATGGCGACCTCGCTGCCGCCGCTGCTAACCAGGTAGCTGAATGCGCACAATGGAATCAGAATACCAAGCCCAAAAACTTTCACCAAAACGCCTTCTACGCATAAATGTAATCAAGCCTTTTAGTGGCGTAATGGCATCAATGTACGTAGGGGCATATGAATTGGGTAATGGAGAAAAACTATCCGCTGGATAGGCAGATACAAGAAGCCCGGCGCTGGGCCGGGCTTGACTGCAAACAGCCCGCCAAAACGGGCTAGACTATTAATGGATTGACTCTGGTATCCCTTTCTTGATCTCTTCGAGGAGGCTGCTTCGGCTTTCAGCGGTGCTTGTAACCCTAACCCCCGGAAAGCCTTTGAGTTCCTGGCAAATTTCCCGAAACGCTTTGAGCAGCTTGGTCTTACCTTCCTCTGGCGGGCTAGCAATGAACAGCGTGTCTTGTGCTAGTTGCTCAGCAGAGCTCAGGCGACGAACCTTGGATATCCACGCATCGCCATGCTCAATGATCTTTGATGGCTCGTCGTGACCCAGGTGAATTGGCTTCAGTGCCTGAACGGGTTGCGCGCCATTTATCATCACGAATGGAAACTTGACCGGGTAATCAGCCGTGCCCAGCTTATGTTCGCTATAGCGCTGCTTTAGGTTGCTGGCCGATAAGAGCTTGCCAAGCTGGCGTTCCAAAATGGTTTCTTGGTACTCCTTGGTCGCGAAGCTGTGGTTCACGTAGTGATCAAATAGTTCGCTGACTGCCTGGTTGGCGTTTTCAATTGCCATCGTTCCAGGATCGCTGAAGCGCATCATCGTCTCGCGAGGATGAACAAGGTGCTTAAAGGTGCCAAGAAGCGAGTTCAGATTAGACCTGTTTGCAGTGAAGAAGCCACTAAGCCTCGTTAGCTCTGCCTCCATCTCGCGTCGAGCTCTGAGGAAAATCTTAGAATCCAGGCTAGGGAAGAAATTGGTGACACGCTGGCGCTTTTTCTCAATTTTGAAGCGAAAGTCTCCGTTATCGGCTATCAGGACGATACCAATATTCACAAATTCGCCTGTTTCCGGGTAAGGCAAGAACCGCAAAATTGAGTAGTTGCAAATGTGTTTCATAACTCTCCCCAGAACCGCTCTTCCTTGAACACTTCCAGCATTTCCAGCCTTTCAGCTACCGTCGGCTCTGTTAGATCGATGTTATCACTGTCGCGATAGAGCCAGTCGTCTGGCAGAAGGGCAGTGATCGTACCCCAGTCGCCTACGGCCTTACTAAGGATTTCCATGTGCTCCTGACGAACGACAAGGTCTCTGAAGAATGACCTGCACTCGCGAAAAACATGCGTCTCCATCAAGTCTGTGCCGCTGAATGTTCTGTCAAACGCCATATTGTGATCTATGACGCTCAGGCTTCCTGATGAGTCCAAGATTAAATTTACGTTGCCTCCTAGTTCGCCGAGGCACCGGTCGCCGTTTCTAACCCATAGGTCGAATAGGAGAACGCGCCGCCGCAGATCGACCGGCGTGCGATCAATATTGCTCACACTGAAGTCGGATGCATTCTCGACCGCTCTTGATGCAAATGCCAAACCCCCGCCTAGGTCGGTAACATTTGGTATAGCACTGAAGGCGATCAGCTCATTAGGCACACGCATCAACTTCCAGTCAGGGATGGGTAGCCCCAGGCGAATTCCGAGTTCCGCGCCGAGCACCTCGGAAATGAGCGCAGGGCCTCCGGCCTTCTCCAGCCCTTTCACGAAATAGGGCGCCCCATCATCACCTCGCACAATGAAAGGCTTTATGGAAATTCCCTGATGGCTTTGCCTGATTATCTCAACAGCTGTAATGCTCTCAGGCATTAGGTTTCTTCCATGCTCGAATGCGTCGCTTAAAAAATTTGAGTAGGCTGCACGCCTAGGCCTCGAGTGATATGCCCGGCCTTCACCTCATCCGCATAACCGCTGAGCTTTTCCTGATGGGCAGCGAGCAGGGCACACATCTTCATCAAGGCGATGGCATCTTCCGGTGATTTGGCGAGCCCCGCGACAGTGGTCAGCTCGGCTACCGACCAGGCTATAACTGCCGTCGCGTCTTCAAGGTCGTAGAACAGCTCCTGCTGGGCGGTCCTGGGGCCGTCGAGCTTTTCCATCAAATCTGCCATTTACCCGTCCTTCCCATAGAAGTGGTTCAGCGCTATCAGCTCAAACACAGCCACGAAAACGCAGAGCATGAGGAAGCCAGGGCTGAACACGCGCTTACGGCCGGATGAGCCCCAGCTAAGCCCGGCTGCGTCGGAGTAGCCGGGAATCATCATAAGCAACGCCAGGCAAGCAATGACCCCAACCTTGCTCCAGAAGCTCTGATTTCGCCATGCAGTCATTTGCGCTATTCCGCGACCCGCTTTATTCGGCCGGCCTTCACTTCCTCGGCATAACCCACCAACCTGTCGGCTTCCTCATAGAGCGTGCCCACCAGCCCCATCAGGGCTATGGCATCGGCATCGCTGAGCTTTTCCGCCAGCTTTCCCAGGTCGATACAGGACTGCTCAAGGTTGAAGGCGATGGCCTTGAGGTCGCGGCGTAGCTGCTGGTTTGGTTTGGTCAGAGCCATGGCGTTATACTGGCTGTCCGTTCCACACGTAGAGCACCCGAGCCAGGATGTGGGTGTCATCCACTCGGATGTCCTCGGGGTCATGGTGCTTGTTGTCCGAGATCATCTTGAAGCGATCCTTGCCTTTCTTCTGCAGGCGCTTCACGTACAGCATCTCGTCGTGGGAGAAGAGGTAAATACCGTCTCCAGTGAACTCCCGGATCGTGATGTCCACGAGCAGGGGGTCGCGATCTTTGATCGTCGGCGCCATCGACTGACCCCACCCAGTGATCATCTTGAGGTGGAAGTGCTCTTTGAACGTGACGCCCATCTCGCGCAGGTGCTTGGGGCTGACCCGTATGTCCTGAAGCATCTCTGGGAATTCGTGCGGGATCTGCCCGCCGCCCATCGCTGCGCGCACGTCGTAGTGGGCAATCCAAACCTCATCGCCGACCTGTCCGGGGCGAGAGAAGTCAACGGTGATTACGTTGCTCGATTTCGTCTCGGCTGTATCTTGGGCAGCCTCGGTAATTTTCTGTTTTGCCTCGTCAGAAAGGCCAGCGCCATGCTTGGCAAGCATGCGGCGAACTAACTCGGCGGCCGACTTCGGCTCTTCAACCCTGAACTGGTCATCGGCACCCACTTCCCCCTTCAAAGGGTAATCGGCCGATCCGAATTGAAGCCACTCAATCTTCACACCCAGGAAGTCTGCTATAGCCCGCATTTTCGCTGGGCCAGGCATTGACTCGCCGTTGAGCCATTTGCTGGCAGCCTTTGGCGTCACCTTTGTCACTTCCGCTAGGCGAGCGCCAGCTCCCCAATCATCAACACCCTTGGAAGCCAAGGATTGCTTTAGGCGGGCAACAAAAGCGGCGCGAATATCTTCTATGTGAACCATACGTTCACTATCGCATGCGCTTGCGTGTACTTTCAGTTCCGACATAATATGTACCGCAAGTTCATATATGACTCGGAGGCCTTATGCGGTCGCTCAAGAAATCGATTGAAGATGCCGGTGGTGTTCCGTCCGTGGCTATGGCCTGCGGGAAGACCCCGCGCGCTATCTACAAGTGGCTTGTTGCCGACGCATTGCCGCGCACCGAGTACACCGGCGAAACCCAATACGCCAAGAGAATTGCAGAACTGGCTGCCGCCAATGGCAAACCGTTCGAACCTTCTTGGCTTCTTTCTGAGGCTCATCCGAAGAAAACCGCCGCCTGACATCCCTGCCCACCGCTCCATTAAGCAAATGATCGCCTCTGCACCTAGCAGGGCGCCACGTAAAGAAATTCGAGGTTTTAGGCATGCAGGACTTTTTAAGGGCTTGTGACACCGCCGTCGAAGAGGCGAACACCAAGAATCTCGCCATGCTGATGAGCATGCCGCCGGTAAGCCTGCTTCAGCGCGCCAATGCGAATTACGACGGTGCCTGGTTCAACGTCAAGCACTTGTACTCCTTGCTGCTTCACACGGAAGACATGCGGCCCTTGGCTGCCCTGGCTGGAGAGTTCGGTTATTCGATCACGAAAACCACTCAGCCCATGGCGATTGACATCCATGAAGCGCTCGGGCGCGCAACGCTGGAGTTCGCCGAAATCACTGTCGAGACACATGCGGCGATGGCCGACGGCCGATGCGATCAGGTTGATCGCACCCGAATCCTTCGCGAGATCGATCACGCCGAGAAAGCACTGGCGCAACTTAAGGCCTCGGTGAAGGCCGCCTGAATCCCAGGCACAAAAAAGCCACCGGACGAGGGTGGCTGATTCGATAACACTTTGTGAGGCCGATTATATGCAAACCCAGCCACATATCAATAGCGCTACAGATCTCGCGCCACGTTTTCCGCAATCTGAAAACGTGGCGCGCAAAACTATGACCTCCCGCGAGATCGCCGAGCTGGTCGAATCTCGCCACGACAGCGTGAAACGCACCATCGAGAGATTGGTCGAACGGAAGGTTATTGGTTCTCCACCAATGGTGGAATACCTCGACGGCCTCGGTCGCCCGGCCGCCGAGTACCTGATATGCAAGCGGGACAGCTTCGTTGTTGTCGCGCAACTCAGCCCGGAGTTCACTGCCGCCCTCGTTGACCGATGGCAGGAACTGGAAGGGCAGGTTGCGCAACCACAACAGCTCTCCACCATCGAAATCCTGCAGATCGCCATGGAGTCTGAAAAGGCCCGCTTGATGCTCACCGCCCAAGTTGAGCAGCAGGCCACGAAGATCCACTCCCTGGAGAACCTCTTCAAGGAAGGCATGACCCATACCCAGTTCTGCAAGGCCCTGAATGGGGTCAACAATTACTTGGAAGCGCGCAACTGGCTCTACAACGAGAGCAAGTCCGGCACCCGTCACCGTGTTGGCTCTTACGCCCGCGACAAGTACATGACTGAACACCAGGTCGAGGTCACGCCTCACGGCAAAGATCCCTTCATCTCCTACACGCCTGTTCTGCTGAAGAAGGGCGCGGCACGCCTGTACGACCTGTACCTGGCCGGCGAACTGCCCATGAAGAAGACCTGGGACGGTTTATTTACCCACGACAAAGCACTGAGGGCTGCGTAATGGCCAGAGCACGCAACATAAAGCCCGGCTTGTTCAGCAACGAGCTGCTGGTCGAGCTTCCGGCATTTGACCGCCTGGCCTTCATTGGTCTGTGGTGTCTGGCAGATCGGGAAGGGCGCCTCGAGGATCGCGTGAAGCGAATCAAGATCGAACTGTTCCCGTGCGATGACTACGACGTGGAAGAAGGCCTCGCACGCCTTGCTGCCGCCGGGTTCATTTCTCGCTATCAGGTCTCGGGCTTCTCCGTCATTGAGATCGTGAACTTCCAGAAGCACCAGAGCCCGCACGGCTCGGAAAAGGACAGCACACTCCCGGACATTAACGGTTACCTCACTGTTTACGAACGGAAAAAGAACGTTGTAGTCGCAGGCTCTCAACGTAAGGTTCTTGTTGGTGAACAGACTTTTAACGTTAAAGAACCGTTAGAGCACGTTAACCCACCGTTCGATAACGCCCTGATTCCTGATTGTGGAATCCTGATTCCTGATTCCGTATTCACTGATTCTCCGAATCAAGACGAACACCACTCTCTCAACGCGGGCGAGGAAACTCCAGATTCCAGCAGTGAGGCGGGCGGCGCTTTCGAAGGCTTCGATGACCTTGAGGACCGTCCACCGGAAGAGTCCGAGAAATCTGTCGACCCAAAGGCCCCAGTGGAAATGACCCTGGAGTGGATGCCTGACGCCAACCTCTTGAAGACTTATGCCATTCACTACGGCATATCCCCTGACCTGTTTACCAAGGAGGCGGTGGCGCCATTCACCGCTCACCATGAAACCGATGGCGGCCTGAATACTCAGGCTAAGTGGGTATCCCTCCTGGTGAAGTGGGTCAAGAACGACCAGACCCGGGCGAGCAATATTCGCCAATTCCCGAAGCCACAAGCCATCTCCCGTCACACTCTGACCGAGAGCCGCGATTACAAAGCGGGCACCAAGGAGAACGCCAATGGCACGTTCCGTCTCTGACCTCGGCCCGCACCTGGACCGCAAGTTCGGCGTCATTGGCCGTCAGCCGGCGCGCTGTGACACACACGGGGAATACTCGGCGGTAATGCTCAGGGCTGGCGGTGTTTCTGGTTGCCCGATCTGCGCCAGTGATAAGCGCGATATGGAAGAGCTTGAGCGCAAGCGCTTTCAATTCCGGACGCTGCAGCACGACGCCGCCAAGATCCCCAAGCGTTTCGCGGATAAGTCATTCGCCGGCTTTGTTGTGTCTTCTCCCTCCCAGCAAGTCGCTCTGGACGCCTGCATGGAATACGTCGACAACTTCTCGAAACACAAGCGGGAAGGGCGCTGCATGTTGCTCCTTGGCAAGGTCGGGACAGGCAAGACGCACCTGGCCACGTCAGCGGCGAGCTTTCTGATCAACGAGCGCATGGTCAAGGCGATCTACCGCACTGTCGGCTCCGTCATTGGCGATATCAAGGCGACCTTCAGCGACAAGTCTGGCGACTCCGAGGCTCACATCATGCGCGAGTTGATCGGCGCCGACCTATTGGTGCTGGACGAAGTGGGCGCCACCAAGCAAAGCGAGTTCGAACTGGCCACGCTATTCAGCATCATCAACGGCCGCTACGAGCAGGGGCGCCCGATGATCATCGTCAGTAATCTATCGCCCGCTGAGCTGAACGATGCCCTGGGCGTGCGCTGTGTAGACCGCATCCGCGAGAACGGATGCATTGGCGTGGCGTTTGAGTGGGAATCTCAGCGCGGCAAGGAGGGGTTCTGACATGACCAAGCCGGCAAAGCCCCGCCCAATGCCCGTGTACCTAGTTCTGCGCCGCCTGGTCGATCCAGCGACCGGAAAGGAGGTGGCCGCGTTCGTGCCGTCATCCGACGCCGACCGGTCGATCCTTCGCGAGCGGGATTTCCGGATCAACACGAAGATCCGCGCCGACCTCAAGCAGCCGCGCAACCCACGGTTCAATGGCTTGGTCCACGGCCTTGGCCGGGTGCTGAGCCAGAACATCGACCGGTTCTCCGGCAAGCAGTCCCACGACGCAATCAAGGCCCTGCAACTTGAGTCGGGCGTGTACTGCGACGAGGAGCTGTTCGACATTCCCGGCCTGGGCCAACTCACCCGTAAAACACCCCGCAGCCTTTCCTACGACTCGATGGGAGAGGAGACATTCCAAGATTTCTGGCGCCAGTGCTGCGCGTACCTGGTGCTGAATGACTGGCCAACGCTCACGGAAGAGCGACTGACCGAAATGGCAGAATTTGAAGCATTTAAGGAGGCCGCATGAGCCATAACTTCAAGCCGGGCGACCTGGCGTTGACGCTGGTTTCGAAATACCAGATTCCGGCTATGGCCACTGTGTCGCTGGTCGTGTTCATTCCTGCCGGGGAGGGTGCGATCGAGCCGGATGGCTGTTTGTGGTTCGCTCCGCACGCAGGATGGGTCGTTGGACGTGATGATGAGGACGGCTACGGATTCTTCAGGGCAGCAGACCTGATGCCATTGAGGGGCGACTTTACCCCAGAGTTGCATAAAGCCAAGGAGGCTGTATGAAGCGCACCCCACTACAGCGCAAAACCCCGCTCGCGTCCGGCGGTCCACGCCGCCGGCGCTGCCCAGCGTGCCGAGTGATGTTCGTCCCCGTCCGCGCCTCCCAGGCCGTATGCGGGGAGATCGAGTGCGCCATTGCTCATGGGCAGTCGGAGAAAGGCCGGGCGATCGCCGGGAAGGCCTTGGCAGAAGTAGGGCGCCGCGAGATCAAGGTCCGCAAGGAGAAGCTGAAGAGCAGGGCGGATCACCTGCGCGAAGCCCAGGCGGCGGTGAATGAATACGTGCGTCTCCGTGACGCGCACCTGCCCTGCATCAGCTGCGACTCCACGCCGAACGATAACGACCTCATGACTGGCAGCCGCTGGGACGCCGGGCACTACCGGTCTGTCGGCGCCTGCCCGGAGCTGCGCTTCGAGCCGCTTAACATCCACCGCCAGTGCGTGAAGTGCAACCGCAACCTGTCCGGCAATGCCGTGGAGTACCGCATCCGTCTGGTGCTGCGCATCGGCGCCGAAAAGGTTGCGTGGATCGAAGGGCCTCATGAGGCGCGCAAGTACACCGTCGAAGAGATCAAGGCCATCAAGGCTGAGTACAGGGCAAAGACCAGAGAACTTAAGAAGGGGCAGGCAGCATGAAACTGATCAACGCAAGGCAGGTATGGACCGAAGCTCAGCACGAATCGAACGCGTCGATCAGCGCTGTGGCGATCGACAAAGCGCAATCGGCATCGATCAAAAAGGGGCAGCGCATGCGCCGCGCCGAGGCCGTGTTCGCTGCGCTGGGGGATGACAAGGAAGAGCGTATTCAGGTCGTGCGCCAGAAGATCAGCATCAGCGAGACGCGCGGCACCCCGTCAGGACGATCCACGGCCAGGGCAGCGCACCTGGCCACGATCGGCAAGGTGCTGCGGGCCATCGACACGCTTCCGTTCCAAGTCCAGCAGTTTGGGCACTACCTGTATCACCCGGCGATGAACATGAAGCACCTTCTGAACGCGGTGCTGCTGGTCACGGCCAAGGCGGCGCTACCAGACCTGACATCGGCCAAGCGTGTGAAAGCGCAGTACCTGGTTACCCTGGCCCTGCAATCGTATAAGGGGGAGGTGCATGGCGCGGCAGAGTGGGGGCCGGCGCGTGTCGCTGCTGAGATGATGACGTTCTTCGGGGCGTCAGTAGATCAAAACAACTGGAACCGGGACTGGCGAGATCTGTGGATTTCCCTGAGAAAGGTCATTGAGGAGGTGGATATACAGGCGCAACAGCCAATCTGGCAGGTGATCCACTCGGAAAAAGATCAAGAGGCGGCATAATGTTATTGACATGAATGAATAATGCGGGTACTTTTCCCATAGTGCACAAGTAACGCGAAACGCACACGAAACCATGAACCCGGCCAAGCGCCGGGTTTTTGTATTAAAGGTTTCAGCTTTGCAGACGACATACCGGCGTTGATATCAAAACGCCGGAGCTAAAAATGGGATTTTTCGATAAGGTCAAGGAGCTAGCTCTCAAGGCTAAATGCGGAGTTGGCATGCACGCCGGCGATTATGCGAAGGCAGTTAATGGTCCTGCGTGTCTGCTGGAAAAGACATGTCCTGACTGCTTTGAGCATGTCACCAAGCATAAGCACGAGCATGGAGAGTTCTCCTACAAAAACCATCACACTTGCACGATGATTCGCAACTGTGTGCATTGCGACCACGAAGACTCAAAGGTAAAGCATGAAGATTTCGTGGACATGGGAAGAGATGATTTTTGCAAGGTGCAGGAAAAATGCATCAGGTGCGGATTCACCCAGGTTAAAAAGGAAGACCACTACATGACTGAGGTCTCCCGTAACGATACGCACAAAACCCTATCCTGCATCCGCTGCAACAAGAGCGAGACGCAGAAGTTAGAGCGGTACTAGGTAGCAAAAGTTTTATAGAGCCCAGCCATCGCGCTGGGCTTTTTCGTTTTCGGCCCCGCCACACCCTTCGCTCTGAGCTGGGAGTGCCGCCGGGGCTGATTCAAATCTGCAGGTCATGGCCTGTCATATTCATAACTCCCTGACGGGGAGGAACCGAGATGTCCAACATGCCAGACAAACCAGACACATGGGCGATTGCGCTTGCGTGGTTGAGCCAGCATTCGCCAATCCTCTATGCGGCTGCGCTGTCCTGCGCCATGGCCGTCCTGCGCATCACCTACGGCGGCGGCACGCGGCGCCAGATGCTGGTGGAGGGCGCGATCTGTGGCGGACTGACGTTGACCATCATCAGCGGTCTAGATTTTTTCGGTCTGCCCCAGAGCATGGCCACCTTCGCAGGCGGCTGGGTTGGCTTCCTGGGTGTGGAGAAGATCCGGTCGATTGCTGACAGGGTGACTGACTTCAAACTGCCCAGTCGCAAGGTCGATTAATCCGCGCCACGTTTTTGAAAGCGCCAAATCGTGGCGCGAGACAGGTCACATGAAAGTAATCGTAACCAAGCTCCTGGGTTCGGCCGAAGTCGAGTTCCTGCGTCAGGGTGTGGTCGTTCATCGTGAGCGGTTCACCGGGAAGACCAACTCACGCTACGAGCGCACGATCGCCACCCAGGAAGAGTTCGACGCCCACCGGTGCCGGTTTGTGACTGCCATGCCTGCTGATCGGGCATTTCAGTATGAGGTCGCGCCGTGAGCAACGTCACCCGCCTGCGCCACGCACTGCCGATGAGCCAGGACATCAACAAAGCCCTTACCGATCTGGATGGTGCCATCGCTAAGGCAGTAGACGCAGCAAAGTCTGCCGGACTACCACAAGGCTTGGTGGTGGCAGTCCTACACGGGCACACTCACGAAATGGTGATTGTGTGACCGAGAAACTGATCGAATTAATCGTTGGGGATGGTGAGAGCCGGTACGCAAGGCTTGTAAATCTCATATCACCGCATTGCTAGGTCAGCAAATCGACTAAGTATCAAAGAGGTTGGCACAAGTAACGTTTCGCCTGCTGTGCTTTGTTTCAGTTCCACAGTTTCTGGCGGCGACGTATTGAGCAGGCAGAGGAAGTCTTCTGGGCTCAGGCAGTGTTGGCCGCGAATCCACACTGCGGGGTGAAATGAGCGTTTCGTAAGTTCGTCATGTGCGTCTCCATGGTCGGTTTTCGCCGAGCTCATGCCTTCTTCAGAAAGATTGTCGCCGCGCTGAATCAGGAGTTTCGCAGCGATATAAATCACAGCGACCTGTTCTATGGGGGCTGCCTGGTAATCAATGGGTTTCATTGGTAAATCCTATGTACGAGACGACTGATATGGGGTCTCAGGGCTGGAATTCCAATGGCTAAAAACTGTTTTGTATCCAGGCCAGTACCGCCGCCGGAAGTGCTTGAACTGTCCGAATTATCCCGCTTCGGTATCCATCTGGCTCCTGCGCCTGAGGTATGGGAGTGGCTCCAAACCGAGATCCTTGCCGACGCCGGCACCATTCACAACGAAGACCATGCCCATCTACTGGATGCAGACATCCGGGTCATGTGGGCTTCGTCGAGCTTCGAGAAGCAAGGCCGTACAGTCCTGGGCCAGACCGAGCAGGTAGCGTTTCGCGCGGGTGGTTGGCAGAAGGCGCGTATGGAGCAGCAGATGCGTGATTGGTTCGGCGATGTGCCGGCTTTCATCATCACGCTGGCTGCCGATTACTGCGCCCAGTGCAGCGACCTTGAGTTCTGCGCCCTGATCGAGCACGAGCTGTATCACCTGGCTCACGCGACCGACAAATACGGCCAACCAGCATTCACCCAAGACGGCACACCGAAGATCAAGCTGCAGGGCCACGACGTCGAGGAGTTCGTCGGTGTGGTCCGCCGCTATGGTGCAAGCCCTGACGTTCAAGCGTTGGTGGATGCTGCAAACAGTCCTGCCGAGGTGGGGAAATTGAATATTGCGAGGGCCTGCGGAACCTGTCTGCTCAAGTTGGCCTGATGTAAGACAGGCGTGAGACGGAATCTAACTTATGGCAGCCCTGAAAAATGAGGTGAAGAGCTTCATCGTTCAGGCTTTGGCGTGTTTCGACACTCCGAGCCAGGTCTCACAAGCGGTGAAGCAAGAATTCGATGTGGACGTAACCCGGCAGCAGGTTGAGCAGCACGACCCAACAAAGCGCGCCGGCTCCCACCTGGCGCTCAAGTGGCAGACCCTCTTTCACGACACTCGCAAGCGGTTCCGCGAAGAGACGGCAGAGATCCCGATCGCCAACCGCGCGTTCCGCCTGCGAGCCATGAACCGCTTCGTGGAGAAGGCCGAGACGATGAAGAACATCGGCCTGGCCATGCAGATCCTCGAGCAGGCAGCGAAAGAAACCGGCGACATCTACGTCAACCGGGCCAGGAAGGAAGAAGCTGGTGATGAACCGGTAATCCCGACCCGCATTCAGGTCGATGTGGTGGATGCGAGGAAGCCGAATGCCGAGCCTTAATGTCCCGCAGGCTCAGTTCCTCACGCTACCCCATAAATTCCGTGCGTTCGTTGCCGGGTTCGGCTCAGGTAAGACCTGGGTGGGATGCTCGGCACTGAGCAAGCACTTCATGGAGTGGCCCGGCGTCAACGCTGGTTACTTCGCACCGACTTACCCGCAGATCCGGGACATCTTCTATCCGACCATGGATGAGGTGGCCTACGACTGGGGGCTGAAGACCAAGATCAACCAGGCGAACCACGAAGTTCACATCTACAGTGGCCGGCAGTATCGCGGCACTGTTATCTGTCGGTCGATGGAGAAGCCACAGACGATCGTCGGTTTCAAGATTGGCCATGCCCTGGTGGATGAGCTGGACGTGCTGACTGCCGTCAAGGCACAGCAGGCCTGGCGCAAGATCATCGCCCGGATGCGTTACAACCTGCCTGGGCTGAAGAACGGGGTGGACGTCACCACGACGCCGGAAGGCTTCAAATTCGTCTTCCTGCAGTTCGTGAAGCAGTTGCGCGACAAGCCATCGCTCAAGGAAATGTATGGCCTGGTGCAAGCCAGCACTTTCGACAACGAGCTGAACCTGCCGGATGACTACATCGCATCCCTGATGGAGTCGTATCCACCACAGCTGATCATGGCGTACCTCAAGGGCCAGTTCGTCAACCTGACGTCCGGGACGATCTACACGGCCTACGATCGCAAGCTCAACGAATGCTTCGACACCGTAAAGCCTGGCGAGCCCCTGTTCATCGGCATGGACTTCAACGTCGGCAAGATGGCGGCGATTACCCACGTAAAGCGCAATCAGGGCTTGCCCAGGGCAGTAGATGAGTTGATCGACGGCTACGACACGCCTGACATGATCCGCCGCATCAAGGAACGCTACTGGCAGCACGACGGCAACGACTTCAAGAAGACGTGCGAGATCAGGATCTACCCAGATGCATCGGGCGATTCGCGCAAGTCCGTGAACGCCAGCATCACAGACCTGGCCATGCTCAAGCAGGCCGGATTCGCGGTCATCGCTCCAGCGGCAAACCCGCCGGTGAAGGACCGAATCAACGCAATGAACGCCGTCTTCTGCAATGCACAGGGCGAGCGCCGCTATCTGGTCAACCCGTTCACCTGCCCAACCTATGCTGATGGCCTGGAGCAGCAGGTGTGGGGCGCGAACGGGGAGCCAGACAAAACTGCCGGGATCGATCACGCGAACGACGCCGGCGGTTACTTCATCCACCGCGAGTACCCGATCATCAAACCGGTCACCGCTATCAAAATGGGATACGCCCGATGAGCAACGACGTCTCCTTCAAGCGGGCGGATTACATTGAAGCGCTGGACCGCTGGGCGACAGTCCGCGACGTCTGTGCCGGTCAGCACCGGGTTGTCGATCGGCTGCCGTACATCAACGGACACGATAAATCGCCGGAAAACGAAGACCGGAACCGGGCTTACCGTGAGCGGGCGGTGTTCAAGAACGCCACTGGGCACACTCGTAACGGGCTCTTGGGCCTGGCCTTCCACAAAGATCCGACGCTCACGGTGCCGAAGAAACTGGAATATCTGCAGGACAACGCCAACGGCTCTGGCGTCAGCATCTACCAGCACTCCCAGGGCACGCTTGAAAAGGTGCTTGAGGCTGGTCGGCATGGTCTGTACGTCGACTATCACCAGGACGACAGCATCGGCGGGCACTCGGTGATCCTGTCCTACTGCGCTGAAGACATCATCAACTGGCGCACCGGGATGGTGAACGGCCATAGCGTGCTGACGCTGGTGGTGCTGCGTGAGTCGCCGGAGATACCCGACGGTTTCGGCTTCAAGACAGTTGAGCAATACCGGGAGTTGGCGCTGGAGGATGACGGTTTTGTCTGTCGCGTCTGGCGCCGGTCCGGCCCGAAAGGTGGTGGGCCACTGGCGGTCACCGAAGAATTCAGGCCTGAAGGTGTCACCGGGCGCTTCAAAGAGATCCCGTTTACCTTCGTTGGCGCGCAGAACAACGACCCGAGCATCGACGAATCACCGCTGTACGACATCGCCATGATCAACCTGGGCCATTTCCGGAACAGCGCCGACTATGAGGACAGCGTTTTCTGGTGTGGACAGGCCCAACCATGGATCAGTGGCTTGGATGAGCAGTGGCGCGACTGGATGGAGAAGAACGGCGTCTATGTCGGCTCTAGGGCCCCGATGATGCTGCCAGTCGGCGGCGCATTCGGTTACGCCCAGCCCGCACCGAACACGCTGGTCAAGGAGGCGATGGCCGACAAAAACCAGATGATGATCGAGCTGGGCGCACGGATGGTGGTGGCGTCACTTGCCACCAAGACCGCTACGGAGTCCCGCGGCGATCAGTCGGCTTCCACTTCGGTGCTGGCCGGCTGCGTGGCAAACGTCAGTGAGGCTTACACCCGGGCAATCATGTGGTGCTGTGCCTACATGGGCATCGCTGACAAGAAGGTTGCCTACCAGGTGAATCAGGAGTTCGTCGAGTTGACGGCTGATCCGCAGATGATCACGGCCCTGGTCGGCTTGTGGCAGAACGGCGGATTCGCGAAGGCTGACCTTCGGGCCTACCTGCGGAAGCTGGGCCTGATCGCGCCAGAGCGCACTGACCTGCAGATCGACGGCGAATTGCAGGAGCAGGGCGACGGCCTGGGCCTGGACAACGAGGGCACACCAAATGGCGGCAAACCAAGCAATTCATGACGCCACCATCCGGCACGCGGTCTTCCTCGAAAAGCTGAAGGCGGGGGAGGTGGGCAAGTTCGCCCCCTTCCTCAAGGAGATCGATCGCTCGGTCCGCGACCGGCTCACCCAGTCGGACCTGACCGAGTACAACGTCAAACGCCTTGAGGCGCTGCTGAAAGAGGTGGATAGCCTGCTGCTGGGTATATTCGACCGCTACAGCGCGCAACTGAACCTCGACTTGGTGGATATCGCCAACTATGAGGCAGAGTTCGAAGCGACCAGCCTTGCCCGGTCGGCGCCGGTTGGGGTTTCGCTGGACGTGGTCGCCCCGACGGCTGCGGCAATCCGAACCGCAGTGCTGACGAATCCGCTCAGCGTGCGCGGTACCGGCGGCGGGAAGCTGCTGAAGGCCTTCATCAAGGGTTGGACCGGCGCCGAGCGAGAGCGCGTCACCGGCACGATTCGGCAGGGTTTCTTCGAGGGGCAGACGAACTTCCAGATCATCCGTAACGTTCGCGGCACTAAGGCGGCAGGCTACAAAGACGGCATCCTGGCGACCACCAACCGCAATGCCAGCACGGTCGTACATACCGCGATTCAGCATGTGTCGTCTCAGGCGCGCATGGAGGTGGCCAAGGCCAACACTGACATCGTGGAAGAAATCCAGATGGTGGCCACGCTGGACAGCAAGACCAGCCAGCAATGCCGCTCGATGGACAAGCGCAAGTTTCCGGTGGATTCAGGCCCACGGCCGCCGTTTCACCCGAACTGCCGCACCACTTTCATCTTGCTGACAAAGCTCAGCGCGTTGTTCGCCAAGGGCGCTACCCGGGCTTCGGTGGGTGCCAATGGCGGGCAGCAGGTAGGTGCTGACCTCGACTATTACCACTGGCTTCAGCAGCAGCCTGCGTCGTTTCAGGATGTGGCGATCGGGCCGGTGCGGGCCAAGCTGTTCCGCGAGGGCGGGTTGACGGTGGAGCGCTTTGCCGAGTTGCAGCTTGATCGCAACTTCGCGCCGCTGACCCTGGTGCAGATGAAAGCCCTTGAACCACTGGCATTTCGTAGAGCGGAGTTGTTAATGTGATGGGTAAATCCAAGGAGCGGTGCCCATACATGATTTTCAGTCTAACGATATCCGAAGAGTATGAAGTGGTAATGAAGTTCCACTTGTACCGCTCGGCCATTGCCGCGAAAAATAATGCGAGAGCCGCGGCTATTCTTTCAGAGCTAGACGTCATTGTTCAAAAAGCTCTGAATCAGGGCCGGTTGCCTGATGATGAGCTGAACAAAATTATTCTATTTACCGGGCAGCATCCGGAATTAAAAGATATGGCTAGCAAAAGCGGATTGGGGTATTCGTCCATTATTAATGAAGCGTATCCGCGACGACCCTACAACGCAGATGTCGCGAAGACTCTAGAGTTAATTTACTACTGATGATGATTTCCCAATAACCCGCTTCGGCGGGTTTTTTTATGCCTACAAGGCAGGCGTACCAAACCCAAGGGGTGCATAAACGTGGCAGAAGAAAACGAAATCGACCTGGAAAACCCGGCAATCAAGGCCGCTATCGCGACTGCCGTTGAAGCATCCGTTTCTGGTTTGAAAACCAAGAACTCAGAACTGCTGGGTAAGCTGAAGGAAACCTCCGGCAAGCTGACCCAGTTCGAAACCCAATTTGAAGGCATCGACATCGACGCCGTCAAAGGACTGCTCAGTCGAGCGGGCCAGGACGAAGAAACCAAGCTGCTGACCGAGGGCAAGGTGGACGAGGTCTTCAACCGTCGCACAGAGCGCCTGCGTGGCGACTACGACAAGCAGTTGAAGACCATCAGCGAGCGTGCCGAGAAGGCTGAATCCTTCGCTGCCAAGTTCCAGGGCAAAGTCCTGGGCGACTCGGTACGTGGTGCGGCTCTGAAGGCCGGCGCACTGCCGGAAGCAACCGACGACATCATCCTGCGCGCCAAAGGCGTGTTCACCCTTAACGAAGATGGCGATGCAGTCGCCGTTGATGAATCCGGTCAGGTCATCCTCGGTAAAGACGGCAAGACCCCTTTGACTCCGCTCGAATGGGCTGAGTCTCTGCGCGAAAGCGCACCTCATCTGTGGCCAAGGGCTTCAGGGACATTTGCCCCGGGCGGGGGTGGCGGCAAGGCTGCATTCAAGCGCTCCGAAATGACCTCCGAGCAGAAGCGCGACTTCCAGCGCAAGCACGGCCAAACCGCATATCTCGCATTGCCCAAGTAAGGGGATTGACCCATGGCTACAACCGTAAACAGCGACCTGATCATCTACAACGATGAGGCGCAAACCGCATACCTGGAGCGCGTACAGGACAACCTGGATGTGTTCAACGCATCGTCCAACGGCGCGATGGTGCTGGACAACGAACTGATTGAAGGCGACTTCCGCAAGCGCGCCCTCTACAAGCTGAACGGCTCGCTGGAGCACCGCGACGTCAACTCTGACGGCAAGGTAACTGCCAAGAAGATCAGCGCCGGCGAAGCTGTTGGCGTCAAGGCACCCTGGAAGTACGGCCCGTACCAAACCACCGAAGAGGCGTTCAAGCGCCGCGGTCGTCCGGTCGAGGAGTTCTCCCAGATCGTCGGCGCCGACGTTGCTGACGCGACCCTGGAAGGCTTCATCCAGTACGCGACTGCTGGTCTGCGCGCTGCCATCGGCTCCAACGCCGACATGGTGGTTTCGGCCAACATTGAAACCGACGGCAAGAAGACGCTGACCCGCGGCATGCGCAAGTTCGGCGATAAGTTCGGCCGCATTGCACTGTGGGTCATGCACTCCAGCGCCTATTTCGACATCGTCGACGAAGCGATCACCAACAAGATCTACGAAGAGGCTGGTGTCGTGATCTACGGCGGCCTGCCTGGCACCCTGGGCAAGCCGGTACTGGTGACCGACACCGCGCCGGCGGACGTGATCTTCGGCTTGCTGCCAAACGCCGTGACCATTACCGAGTCTCAGGCCCCAGGCTTCCGCTCCTACGAAGTGAACGATGAAGAGAACCTGAGCATCGGCTACCGCGCTGAAGGCACCGTGAACATTGATGTGCTGGGTTATAGCTGGAAAGCCACCACCGGCGGCTCCAACCCAACCCTGGCCGCAGTCGGTTCTGCTGCCAACTGGATCAAGCATGCGGGCAGTAACAAGGTCACCGCTGGAGTGATGATCACGCTCACTGCAACGCCTCCGGTCACTGGCGGCTAAGCCTCAAACTCAACGCGCGGTCAGCGATGGCCGCCTTGGAGAAACACATGGAACTGACTTACAGCAACCAACTGAACGGCTTCGACCCGGAGAAGCGGTACCGCAATCCTGAACACTTCGATAAGCCGGAAGCTGGTGTCACAAGTGTGCTGGTGATTGGTGATTGGCCCAGCGTAGTCGACGCTTATGAAGCGGCCGGCATCGACGTGTCCGTGAAGGAGGCGAATCGGGTGCAGATTGCTGGCGCGGCCAACCAGGCCGAACTGGAAAAAGTTATCGGGGCTTTGCGTGCTGAACATGGATCGATCCAGAACCTTGTTGATGGCCTGGATTCTGGTGAGATTCACCGTCCCGAGTCAGGCGAACTGGCGTTGCGCTTGTTTGAAGTGCTGGGCACCATTCATGGGTCGGTTGGCGAACTGACCGCTGAGCGTGACGGCCTGCTTCTGACGATCGACGAATTGCGCGGTGAGATCGAAGCGCTGAAGAAGACCGCCGTCACGCCGCCGGCTGATGAGGCTGGAGAAATCGCGGCGCTGAAAGCCAAGCTCGATGAGGCCAAGGTCCAGTACCGTGCCAATGCCTCTAAAGACTCCTTGGAAAAGCTCGTCACTGATCTGCCCAAGGCGTGATACTGCTGGCTGCCGGTGACCCGGCGGCCAATCTTCAAACCATTCCAGCGAGTTGACGCATGACACTCATCATCGAGGACGGCACCGGCAAGCCTGACGCCGAAAGCTACGCGAGCGCCGAGGATCTGGCCCTGTATGCCGTGAAGTTTGGCACGGTCATCCCTGCGGGTATCCCTGAACAGGAAGCGCTGCTGCGCCGGGCCGCCTTGGCGATGGATGGCATGACGTGGAAGGGGCGCAAGATGAGCAGCGAGCAGGCGTTGTCCTGGCCGCGCCGGGAAGTGCTGCTGGATCATGAGATCAAGCCGAACAACTACCTGCCGGCGCGCATCCAGTACGGCCAGATGGCCCTGGCCGGCGAGATTCATCAGGACGACATAGACCCGATCGACAAGCGCAAAGGCGCGGTAACGCTGGAGCGTGTCGAAGGCGCGGTGACTCGCGAGTACGCGACCATCCCGAACACCAGTGGCCGACTGCTGCCGGCGGCGCCTGATCGACCCAGCGCTACGCAGTTTTCCGACTATTTGCAGCGGCGCGGACTATTTGCCGTTAAGGCCTAGAATGGGCACCTGGAAACGATCTTCGATATTCTGGCCTGGAGATGGATGGAGGCAGTTGATTTGCTCATAGATCTAATTTCACTAGCTTTGATTTTAACGGGGATCACAGAGTGGTTTTTTCTGTGGCTGATTCTGTTTTTTAGCGCATCAGTGCGGAACCAAAGTTCGCACCGAAGCAGGCGACGAATGATTGCGTTATGCAGTCTGCCTTTGATTGCACTGTTTCAGGCGGTTATGTCGTACAAGTTTTACGACGATAGCCACAGCAATTGGCTGGTTGCTTTGTCTGCGGCCGCAATTCCCGCATTTGCTCTTCTATATTTGCGTGCTTTCTTTTTAAAGAGATCAGACTTTACGCACTAGAAACTTCTGGAGAAATCATGGCCACCTTCTACGATGAAATGGCCGTGATGGCTCTGGAGATGATCACAGAGTTCGGCCAGCCCGTGACCATCAGCAAGACGGAGCCGGGTGAGTACGACCCGGAGACGGGCGGCGAAGCGCCAGGCGCAACCGTCGAGCAAATTGCCCAAGGCATCGTGCTCGACTTCACTGGCCAAGAATTCCAAAACAACAGCCTCATCAAACAGGGCGACAAGAAGCTCAAGATCGCGGCGCAGGGTTTGGCCTGGGTCCCCGGCCTACTCGACAAAGTTGTGGTCCAGGGCCGCACCTGGTCCATCGTTCCGCCGCTGAAAGAAGTGAGCCCCGCCGGCACGCCGATCCTGTATGAGCTGCAGGTGCGGTCATGAGCCGGGCAGGGGCCGGTCAATCCGGCAGTTTCGCCCTGAGCCTGGCCGAGTTCGCCGCCCAGGCCAGTGAAGCAATCGACGCGAGCCTGCGCGAGATCATTATCGAGATTGGTAGCAGCATCATCCGCATGTCCCCGGTGGGCAACCCTGAGATATGGGCTGCCAACGTTGCTCATCGCGAGGCCAGCTCCCGCGCTGCCGATGACTACGACTTCAAAGTCGCCGTCCGCAATACGCTCATCAACCTGAACGAATCGAACTTCACGAAGGCGGGCAACCTCAAGCGTGGCGTGAAATACGCCAAGCCTCTGACGAAGACCGAGCGCGACCAGAACTTCAGCGTGAATGGAGTAGTCGCCGGCCAAAACTATGTCGGCGGTCGCTTTCGGGCGAACTGGAACTTCTCCATCGGCTCTGTCGACAACAGCTTCCGTATTCACCCAGACCCGACAGGGACCGAGGCAACCGCAAGGCTTGTCGCGGGTGCCATTGAGTTCAAGGCCGGGCAAACAGCTTTCATCGTTAACAACTTGCCCTATGCGATTCCGCTGGAGTTCGGCCATTCCACCCAGGCCCCCGGCGGCATGGTTCGGGTAACCGTGGCTCGCTTTCAGCAGATCGTGCTGGAGGCCATCAGGAACAACCAGGTATGAGTCACGCACGCGCCCGTCAGGCCATCGAAACGAAGCTGGCCGCATGGGCGGCTGTGCGCCCGATAAGGGTGGCCTACCCAAATCAACCGTTCACTCCGGGTTCTTCTGAAACCTACCTCCGAGCCTTTCAACTTCCAGCCAGCACCACCTGCCGCTATCTCGGCGGGGAGGCCTACGAGTACGCCGGTGTTTATCAGGTCAGCATCGTTTGTCCGTCGGCGCAGGCTATGGCCACCGCCGAGACGCTTATTGATGAACTGACCCGGCTGTTCCGCGTCGACACGCCCCTGACCCGTAACGGTTTCGAAGGCCTGATCACTGAGCCAGTAGATCAGGGACCCACTATCACAGAGTCGGCGACCTACACGGTCCCGGCCAGCTTCACCTATCAGGGTGTCGCAGACCAACCGCCCGCCGGGGCATAACCTACCGCCGCCAGGCGGGCACTCAAGAGGAAATACAACATGGCCGCACGCTTCCCGCTGCCGAACGGCGCTGTGCTGGAGATCGCCAGCGTTATGGGCTCCGCAGTTGCTTTCACCGCATTGACCAATGCGAAATCGCCAGTCGCTGCGTCTGTAGGGCACAGCATTGAAAACGGCGACGTCCTGCTGATCAACTCTGGCTGGGCGCTCATCAACGACCGCGCAGTAAAGGCTTCCGGCATTACTGCTGATGCTTTCGCTCTGGCCGGTCTCAACACGACCAATACCGACAAATACACCGTCGGTGCAGGCGCTGGCTCTGTGATCCCGGTGTCCGGCTGGACGCAGATCTCGAAGGTCACGTCTTTCACATCTTCTGGCGGCGAGCAGCAGTACCAAACCGTCGGCTACCTGGAAGATGACGACGACAAACAGTTCCCGACAAACCGCAATCCGACCACGATCACCATCGTGGTGGAGGACCAGCCAACGGCTCAGTACGTCGAGACCGTCGAAGGGTACGACGACACCAAGGAGCTGGCGGTGGTCCGCATGAAGTTGCGTAACGGTGACCAGATTCTCTACCCGGGCTATGTGAGCATTACCCCTGACCCAACCATGGAGCGCAACAACGTCATGACGCGCACCATCAGCATCGGGCTTTCCGCTCGTTCGCTCCGTTATTTGGCTGGCGCATAAGGATTTCCCATGGCAAAGATCAGGATCGCCCAGAACCCTACATTCAAGGCATTCGTGCTGATCCCAATTGTTGGAGAGGAGCCCGAGAAAATCGAGTTCACCTTCAAGTATCGGGATCGCCCGGGGCTTGCGGCCTTGTTCGATGAGTGGAGCGCAAAGGGAAAGGAGATGCGTGAGAGCTTCGGCGAAGCCACCACTTTGTCCGATGTCGTTTCTGCCGAGACCGAGCTTCAGGTGCAGCAAATCAAGGATCTCGTCGTTGGGTGGGGGTTCGATGACAAGTTTGACGACAAGAGCATCCAGGCCCTTGTTAAGTCCTGTTATGGCACCGCCGAAGCGGTCGTGAGCGCCTATCAGAGCGCATTCAGCCAGGCTCGCCTGGGAAACTGATAGCGGCAGCCAAAGCAATGTACGGAAGCGGCCAATCTGCTGAGCAATTGGCTGCTCTCGGGCTGACGGCTGCCGACCTCGATGAGGACGATGTGGAAGTCTGGCCCTGCAACTGGCCGGCCTTCCTCCTGTTCAACAGGATGTCCACTCAGTGGCGGGCAGGCACCGGCGGCGCGATCGGTCTCGACTACAGCAGCATCCGCGACGTGGCCAGCTTCCTTGGCATCAAGAAAAAGAAACTCGCTGAAATCTTCCCTGACCTTCAAGTCCTGGAAGGCGAAGCCCTGCGCGTCATGGCGGAGGAAAGGGAAAACAGCCCGTAACCACGGGCACTTATTCAAGGTGAGTCGATGAACATTGCAGAACTCGGCGTCAAGATCGACTCGGCCGATGCGATCCAGGCCAAAACAAGCCTGGATGAGATGGCGAAGGCTGGCGGCCGGGCCGAGCAGTCCGCCGTCTCGCTGATGAACGAAATGGAGGCGCTGGAAAAGTCGCTGTCCACCAGTGCCAAAACTACCCAGGACCTGGCAAAGCAGCGTGATGCTCTCGCCAAGCTGACCAAAACCGGCGCCTATGGCGAGGCAGAAGCGGCGAAGATCTCCGCGCAGCTCGACAAGCAGCAGGTGGCCCTGGCCAAGTCCGCTCTGGATGAGCAAAAAGCTCTCAACAGCTTGTTGGGGGCAATTGACCCGGCCCGCGCGGCGCTGGCGAAACTCGACACTCAAGTCGAGCAACTGGGCAAGCACTTGGACGCGGGGCGCCTGAGTCAGGACGACTACAACAAAGCCCTGGGCAATATCGACAAGGACTATGCCAAGCTCGAAAAAACCGCCACCGGTTTCGACAAGCTGCGCCTCGGCACCCGCCAGGCGCAGGAGAACGTTACGCAGCTTGGCAACGCGCTGTCTTCTGGTGACTGGGGGAGCGGTGTTCGTGCTGTTCTTCAGCTTGGCGCAGGTGCTGGCGCATCAGCCGCCGGCCTATTGGCCATGCTGGCGCCTATTGCCCTTGCGACAGGCGCTGTCGCCGCTCTTGGGGTCGCCTACTACAAAGGCAGCGAAGAGCAGGACAAGTACAACAAATCACTGATCCTCACCGGCAACTATGCTGGAGTTAGCGCAGGGCAACTGGGCGACATGGCGCGGCAGGTCAGCGCAACCGTGGGCACCACCGGCCAGGCTGCTGCGGTTCTCGCGCTGCTGGCCGACAACGGCAAGATCGCTGGCGAGAGCTTCACTGGCATCACCCAGGCCGCTGTGTCGATGCAGGAAGCCACGGGCAAGGCGGTGAGTGAGACAGTCGCCGAGTTTTCCAAACTGGCCGACGACCCGGTCAAGGCGTCCGCCGCGCTGAACGAGCAGTACCACTACCTGACAGCTTCGGTTTACTCGCAGATCACGGCGCTGGAAGAGCAGGGCGACCACGCTGGTGCGGTAAAGCTGGCGACCGAGTCTTACGCTGACGCGATCAACGAGCGCACCCCGAAGATTCTGGAAAACCTGAGTTTCTGGGAGAAAGGCTACAACGCCGTAGCGCGCGCCGCCGATAACCTCAAGAATCTCGGTCGGCCAGACATCGGCGCCGATATCGAACAGGCGCGCCGTGACCTGGCCGAAGCCCAGAAGGGCAACGTTGGTGTCTTCCAAAACAAACAGGTGATGGTCGATTACTACACCAACCAGTTGAACATGCTGGAGGATCAAAAGGCCGCGCAAGCCGATATCGCCAAGTGGGAGAGCGAGCAAGCGAAAGCGCAGGGCGATGCAGTGTCGTCCATGGCGAAAATCGACGCACTGACCAAATCGTCATGGACGAATGAGCAGAAGCGCGCCGAGGCAATCAAGGAGTACAAGCAGCAGCTCGAAGACATCCGCAAGGTCGACCCGAAGGATTCTCGCCTCGATCAGGCGGCGATCGACAAGAACATCTCCAACATCAACGACAAGTTCAAAGACCCGAAGGCCTCGGGTTCTCAGGTCGACCTGACCGGCTTCAACGACGCCAAGAACAGCCTGGCGGCCATCGCCGCGGACTACAAAAACTACCAGAAGGAACTGGACGCGGCGCAGAAGGCCGGCCTGGTATCCGAGGCTGACTACCTGCTGCGCCGCCAGGCCCTGATCGGCAACGAGCGCGATCAGGTGACGGCAGCCTACGAGGCGGAAATCACCGCGCTGGAAGCCGCCAAGGGCAAGAAGACCACGTCGGCCGCGCAAAGCATTCAGCTTGACCAGAAGATCGCTGACGCACGCGCAGGGATGACCAAGGCGCAGAAGGAAGCTGACAGCCAGCTTGAAGTGTTGGCTATTGCCGAGAAAGGGCGGATCGACAAACAAACGCTCAACATCCAACGGTATGTCGACGCTCTTGGCGAGCAGCAGAAAGCCCTGGTGCTTGCCGGTCAGCGCGCAGTCGTTGGCGTTGGACAAGGGGATAGGCAGAACGCGCTATCGGGTGAGCTGAATGGGCAGCAGGACAGCTATGCCAAGCAGGTTCGCGAGCTTGAGAGTCAGCAGTCAGATCCATCTCGGAAGATGGACCCCGAGGAATTCAAGCGTAAGTCGCAGGCGCTCGCCGATGCGAACAAGGCGGCGACCGACCAAATCCGGCAGAACTACGCGGATGTGGAAGCTGCCCAGGGCGATTGGACGAAGGGCGCGACGGCAGCTTGGGACAATTACCTGGATTCGGCGCGGAACATCGCCGGCCAGACGAAAAGCCTGTTCGGCAACGCCTTTAGCTCCATGGAGGATTCGCTGGTCAACTTCGCCGTTACAGGCAAAGCGTCGTTCGCGGACTTCACCAAGTCGATTTTGGCGGACATGGCGCGCATTGCGACACGTCAGGCCAGTTCCGCTTTGCTGGGCAGCCTGGTGGGGGCTGCGGCGAGTTACTTCGGCGGCAGTGCCGCCGGCGGCAACGGGCTGGCCGCTGGATCTGCTGGTGCTACATCTTCCAACCTTGGCGCTTCAGCGGGGGGCTACTCGGGCAGCTACTTCCCGCAAGCCCTGGGCGGTGCCTGGTCGGGCGGCGTGCAGATGTTCGCCGACGGCGGCGCGTTCACCAACTCCATCGTCAGCAAGCCCACGGCATTCGGTATGGCCAACGGCAAAACCGGGGTCATGGGTGAGGCTGGGGAAGAAGCGATCATGCCCCTGACCCGGACGTCCAGCGGCAAGCTCGGCGTTATGGCCATGGGCGGCGGGTCCGGCGGAACGCAGATCAATGTCGAGGTGCATATCGACGGAGAGGGCAACGCATCGTCCTCCGCCGACGCGCCTGGCTACGACCTGTTTGGCAAGGAGCTGGCGGCGTTTGTTGAGCAGAAGTACCAGCAGATGCGCAACAAGGACATGGGCCAGGGCGGCGTCATCAACAAAGCAATCAAGGGGCGCTGATGGCAATCGAACGATTCACCTGGGCAACGGAAAAGGGCGCGGAGGGTGATGTGACCCAGCGCGTCCGGACCAAGCAGTTCGGCGATGGGTACGAGCAGTCGGTCGAGGATGGTCTCAACAACCAGTCCCAATCCTGGCCGCTCACTTTCACTGGTGCCAAGGCTCGCGTTCTGGAAATCAAGGCGTTCCTCGATCGGCACAAGGGCGCCAAGGGCTTCCTGTGGGAACCCCCGCTGGGAGTGCTTGGCCTCTACAAGTGCAACGGCTACAAACCAGTTCACCGTGGCGGTCAGGTCTACGCCATCACCGCCACCTTCAAGCAAACCTTTCATCCCTGAGGCCTATCCATGGCACTGATCACGGACATCCAGAAGCTGGAGCCCGGCGGCGAGATTCGCCTGTTTGAAATTGACGGGACTGAGTACGGCGCGGATTACCTGCGCTTCCACGGGCACGCCATTCCGCACACACCTGAAGAGCTGCTGGCCTACGAGCATTCGGAAGATGATCTGCCGGCGAAGTCGATCTGGTGGCAGGGCGAGGAGTACGCGGCCTGGCCGGTACAGATTGAGGGGATTTCCTCGAGTAGCGACGGCACAGCCTCACGGCCGACATTCGCTGCTGGCAACGTCAACGGCCGGGTCACGGCACTGTGCCTGGCCTTCGAGGACATGCTCAAGTTCAAGCTGACGGTTCGCGAGACCCTGGCCCAGTATCTGGACGCGGCTAACTTCCCCGACGGCAACCCGACTGCAGACCCGACCCAGGAAGCGCTGGAGATCTGGTACATCGACCAGAAAACCAGTGAGGACGGCGAGGCCGTGGTCTGGGAGCTGTCTTCCCCGGGAGAGATCGTCAACCACGGGTTGCCCGGACGCCAGATGACGACGTTTTGCCACTGGGCCATGACCAATGGATACCGTGGGCCTGACTGCGGCTACACCGGCGCGGCCATGTTCGACGATGAGGACAACCCCACGGATGACCCTGCCAAGGATCAGTGCAAGGGCTGTCTGTCGTCGTGCAAGTTGCGCTTCGGGGAGAACAACGAGCTGTCCTTCGGTGGCTTCCCCGCCGTTTCCCTGATAGCCAGGAGCTGACCATGCGCAAACACATCATTGCGGCGATCCAGGCGCACGCGGCAGCGGAGTATCCCCGCGAGTGCTGCGGGCTGTTGTTGGCCATAGGGCGCGCGCAGAAGTACTTCCCATGCCGGAACATCGCCACGGAGCCGAACGAAGAGTTTCGGCTTGACCCCGAGGATTACGCTGCGGCAGAAGATTTGGGCGAGGTGATCGGCATCGTCCACTCACACCCCGACGCTACCAGCCGGCCGTCACCGCACGACTTGGCCATGTGCGAGGCCACTGCCTTGCCGTGGCACATTCTGTCGTGGCCCGAGGGGGATCTCCGCACGATCACGCCAACCGGCAGCACGCCGCTGCTCAATCGCCCATTTGTTCATGGGGTTTGGGACTGTTGGGGTATTTGTGCCGAGTGGTACCAGCGCGAATGGGGTCTGGAATTCGAAGCCTTCCAGCGCGCCGATGGCTGGTGGGAGAGTGCGGAGAACGCCAGCCTTTACGAGGCGAACTACGATGCTGCCGGCTTTGTACGCGTAGATCGGCCACAGCGAGGGGATCTGATCGTTATGCAGGTAGGGCGCACGGTTCACCCCAATCATGCAGGCATCTATCTGGGCACTGATCCTGCGCTACCAGGCGAAGAGTCGGGCACCTTCGGCCCTGGCCCCTTCCTGTTGCATCACCTGTACTGCAGGCCGTCGGAAATTATCGTCTTCGGCGGGCCATGGCATGACCGGACGCGCCTGATCCTGAGGCACAAAGACGCACAACAACCAACATGGCGCCGCAGCGCATCAGGAGAAAATCATGAATAAGAACGAAGCGATTACAAAGGAGTTGGAGGAACTCAAGCGTGAAATTCAGGAATTGAAGGCTCGACTCAGTCAGGAGTCGAGCCATAGGGCCTCGGCAGACGAAAGTCTTTCATCTCGAATTTATATGCTTTCGGCCGGCGCTCATTAGCAAGTGTGCTCCTTCGCCGCCTCTTCCTTCGCCAACTGTTCAATTTGAGCGATGGTCAAGGAGTTGATCGGCGCCGTTGGCTTAACCCAGATTTGAGTTTGAGTGCCTGACGCATTGCTTTTGAGAGCAACCAACAGACGACCATCTTCCGCGATAGCTACGTTTGTAATATGAAACGACATTTGACCTCCAGGTCATAAACGCGCCGATATTGGCGCTATCCCAGTCCTTGGGCTTGCAGGCGAAGGACTGGGGAATCCTTTACGCTTTTGTTTCTGTCTTGACGATCAGGCGCCACTCAACCTTTGAGCCGAGCAGGCCATCGTGTTGGTGATGGTTTTGTGGGGGAAATTTGTCACCTTTGTTCGAGGTGATTTCATCGCCACAGCCTTCGCACCGGTAGATGCCCGAGGCTGGAACTATGCTCCCGATCTGGTGTAGGTCGTTCCAGTCGCCGCCGCCGAGAATGGTTGGCTTGGCAGTAAAAACGTGTTTCGCCGTATCTTTGGTGACAAGTGCCATTTTCCGTCCTGCCCTGGTTAGAAATGAGGCACAACGCTACTACGCCAAACACTCGACCAGTTACTGGAATTCCATCCACGCTGGATGCCTGGACAGGTATCAGGTTAATCTGATGCTTTAAAGTGAGGGATCACCATGGTTAACGCAGTTTCATTGCCCATTTCAGGTCAAGACTTCAAGAGTATTCCTGCCAAAAGGTCTCTGGGGATTTTCGCTAACGCGCAAGACTTCGGACGCTGGATAGGCGTCGACTACCTAATTCTTTGCACCGAACATTGCCCAATGTGGGTGGCGAAAATTGATGAAATCTTGATGCCGAGAGAGGAAGGCGGACCACTAATCTTCCGCTTCACTCAAATCAGGTCGATCGCAGGTATGGGCGGCGATCCTTCTTACGAAGCGGCGTTTAAGTCTTTCCGCTCTAGTCAACATAACCCGACACTTGTCGCCTTTGACGATGCTTCGTTTTTCACTATTGGAGAGGTTGTTCCGTTTCAGGCTCAGCCAGATACTTTGGGTCCTTTCAGCATGGATGAGGCCATAAGGTGTCTCGCTAAAACATATGGCGTTGGTGTTGATCAGGTGGATATCACTATTCGGTCGAGACCTCAGACCGCCGAGGCCGATCATTAAAACTGGGCTCAGCTTGACGCCAAACCAAAGAGGGAACGACATGCGGATTTTGATAGCAGCGGTAGCGGTGGCGATGCTGGCGGGGTGTGTCTCGCCTGGCGACCTTGAGTCGAAAGCGCCGAGCATTTCAGCAAGTACCGGGAAAGACCCGAAGCGGTATGCGTTATGTGTTTTCCCGCGCTGGCAGGATGCACGTAGCGACGTGACGATGTCCGAGACGGAGTATGGCTATCGCCTGATCGCGGCCAGCAGCAACATGACCGACGAATTGCTGAGTATCCGAAAGACCGCGAAGGGTAGCGAGGTCAAGCTTTATCAGCGCCTGGCGTGGGGGCCGGGATGGGGAAGGGGTGACATGGAAAAGGCGGTTAAAAGCTGTCTGTAAGAGAATCAAAACAAGCCGCCTCCGGGCGGTTTTTTATTATCCGGAGAAAACCCGTGCCAGCACTCGCGATAAACTATCAACCCATGACCACCATACTGCTCTACGGTCAGCTCCGGCAGTTCGGAAGGTCGTTCCGACTCTCCGTGCGCTCACCAGCGGAGGCAATTAAGGCTTTGTGTGTACAGATCCCAGGATTGGAGAGGTTCATCTCGAACGCGAAGTCACGGGGCATTGAGTTTGCCGTGTTTCGCGGATCGAAGAACATTGGGGCTAAAGAGCTGGGATATACAGGTACGGAAGTAATTCGTATAGCCCCAATCATTACTGGCAGTAAGAGGGCTGGCCTTCTTCAAACGATCGTCGGAGTGATCTTGATCGCCGTTTCTTTTATCCCTGGTTTTCAGGCTCTTGCCGCGCCGGGCATTGCACTTGCTGCCGGCGGCGTCATCCAGATGCTCAGCCCCCAGGCCAGCGGCCTCAAGACCAGCGCCGCGCCAGAGAACACCCCCGGTTACGCCTTCGGCAGCGCCAAGAACACGACTGCATCGGGCAACCCGGTACCGCTCTGCATAGGCGAGCGCCGGTGGGGTGGCGCAATTATCAGCGCCGCCATCTATGCTGAAGACCAGATGTAGCAGAAACCCGCAGCACCGCAGCCGCCTATGAGGCGGTTTTTTATTGCCTGGAGGAATGCATGGGCGCAGCACGCAAGATTGATATCCACGGCGCCAAGGGCGGCGAAGAGAAAGCAAAAACGCCAACGGAAGCCCCGGATAGCCTGCGCTCTGTTGCCATCGCCAAGATGCTGATTGCCATCGGGGAGGGTGAGTTCGAAGGCACGCCCACCGCGCGCGACATCTACCTCGACAACACCCCGCTGCAAGACCCCCAGGGCAACATGAACTTCCCGAATGTGAAGTGGGAGTGGCGCACCGGGGCCGTGGACCAGACCTATATCCAGGGCATCCCGTCGATCGAGAATGAGACCACCATCAGCACTGAGTTGCGTAGCGGCACACCGTGGGTTCGGGCAATCAGTAACACCCAGCTTTCGGCTGTGCGCGTGCGCTTTGCCTGGCCGGCGCTCCAGTCCGTAGATGCCAGCAACAACATCAACGGCTACCGGATTCAGTACAAAGTTGAGCTCGCCACCGACGGCGGTGCTTATCAGCAGGTGCTGAGTGAGGCTGTCGACGGCAAAACCACCAGCACTTACGAGCGCACCCGCCGTATCGATTTGCCCAGGGCCACCACCGGCTGGCTGATGCGCATCACCCGTCTGACGATCAACCAGAACAACAACAAAATCTCCGACACGATGCAGATCGCCGGCTTCACTGAGGTTATCGACGCCAAGATTCGCTATCCGAACACCGCGCTGCTCTACATCGAATTTTCGGCCGAGCAGTTCCGCAGCATTCCGGCGGTAACCGTCGGCTGCAAGGCTCGCAAATGGCAGGTCCCAAGCAACTACGACCCCGTGTCGCGGACATACAGTGGTATCTGGGACGGAACGCTCAAAGAGGTCTACACCAACAATCCGACGTGGGCTACATACGGCATCACCACGGCCGACCGCTTCGGCCTGGGCCGTCGCATCAAACCGTGGATGGTGGACAAGTGGGAGCTCTACCGCATCTCGCAGTACTGCGACCAACTGGTGCCAGACGGGAAGGGCGGCCAGGAGCCGCGCTTCATCTGCAACCTGAACCTGCAGAGCAAGGCTGATGCCTGGTCGCTGCTACGCGACATCTCTGCGATTTACCGCGGCATGACGTACTGGGCCCAGGGCCAGGTCTTCACCCTGTCGGATATGCCGCGAGCCACCGACTTCGACTTTGCCTACACCCGGGCGAATGTGATCGACGGCAAGTTCACCTACTCGAGCGCGTCGGAGCGCACTCGGTACAGTCGCGCCCTGATCAGCTACGACAACCCGGCGAACAACTACGACACCGACGTCACTGCCGTTACGGATGCCAAGCTGCAGCGACGCTACGGCGACAATCCGCTGGAGATCAGTGCCATCGGCTGCACCCGCGAGTCGGAGGCTCAGCGCCGAGGCAAGTGGGCGCTGCTCACCAACTCCAAGGACCGGGCCGTTACCTTCAAGGTCGGCCTCGACGGGCGCATCCCGCTACCTGGCTACGTGATCCCGATCGCCGACGAACTCCTGGCCGGTCGGCCGGTGGGCGGGCGCATCTCTGCGGTGAACGGCAAGGTCATCACGCTGGACCGTGATACCCAGGCCAAGCCCGGCGATCGATTGATCCTCAACCTGCCCGACGGCAAGTGCGAGGGGCGTACCGTGCAACTGGTCAGCGGCCGGCAGGTCACCGTTACCGTGGCCTACTCCGTTGCGCCCGAACCCGAACTGGTGTGGGCGCTGGATGCCGACGACCTCGCCATCCCGCTGTACAGGGTGGTGAGCGTGGCCCGGCCGGAGCCCGGCGTGTTCGAGATATCGGCCGTGCAGTATGACCCGAGCAAATTCGCGCACATCGACACCGGCGCGCGCCTGGAAGAGCGCCCAATCAGCGTTGTGCCGATCACCGTCGTTCCGGCGCCGGCGAGTGTCACCCTGACGTCGAGCTACGCTGTGAACCAGGGCATCGCCATCAGCACCATGAACATTTCGTGGCCCGCCGTGACTGGTGCAGTCGCCTATGACGTGGAGTGGCGCAAGGACAGCGGCAACTGGATCAAGGTGCAGCGCACCGGTTCGACCAGCGTCGACGTCACTGGCATTTACTCCGGCGCCTACGTGGCCCGGGTCAGGTCCGTGAGTGCCTTCGAGATTTCCTCGATCTGGAAGAGCTCCAATCTGACCAATCTGGAAGGGAAGGTTGGCCTGCCGCCGGCGGTGGCGTTCCTGACCACCACCAGCCTGGTCTATGGCATTGGCATCCAGTGGGGCTTCCTGCCGGGCGCCGAGGACACCCAGCGGACGGAGCTTTGGTACAGCCAGTCACCGGACCTAACCACTGCGGTGAAGCTGAGCGACTTCAGCTACCCGCAGGCCAAGCACGAGATGCAGAACATCCTGGCCGGCGCGAGCGTCTACTTCTGGGCTCGCCTGGTGGACCGTACCGGCAACGTCGGGCCGTTCTGGCCGATCCCGGGAGCCGTGAATGGCCGGGCCAGTTCTGACCAGACCGAGTACGACAAGTACTTCGCCGAGAAGATCGGCAAGGGCGCGCTGTACCAGAGCCTGCGGGAAGAGATCGACCTGATTACTGGTGATGGGCCGGGCTCGGTCAACGATCGCCTGGAGAAGGCCAAGCAGGAGCTGGAGGATCTGATCTCGGAAGTTGTCGACGCTCTGGAGTACGCCTCCACAAAGGCCTACGCTAAAGGCGACATGGTCCGGGTAGGCCAGCAACTGTTCCAGGCCACCAAGGCGGTACCGGTCAACACCGCACCGCCGAACGCCAACTACTGGTTCAACCTGGGCACCATCGCCGAAACGAATGCGGCGATGGCACTGGAAATCAGCCAGAACAAGGCGGCCATCGAAGAGGTGGACGGCAAGGTCACGGCCACCGCCGAACGCTTGGAAGGCGTCTATGCGCTGGTGAAATCCGACTCTGCAGGCTCGGAGCAGGGCAGTGCGGGCGATGACACCGCCTCGGCCGGGGCCTGGTCGCTGATGTCCGCAATTGCTGAGCGGGATTTCGCGCAGTCGCAGCGTACAGATATTGTCGAAGCGAATGTGGCGGCGAACGCGGCAAGCATCACGACCGTGCAGACAGCCATGGCAACTGACAAAGCTGCCACTGCCGAAGAGATCAAAACCCTTAAGGCGGTCGCCGGTGATAACTCGGCAGCTATTCAAATCGTCAGCAAGGCCCAGGCCACGACCGACGGGAAGGTTTCGTCGATGACGACGATCAAGGCCGAAACCACCAGCAACGGCAAGAAGGTAATGGCAGGGCTTTCCCTGGGCTCTGACGGCAATACATCGGAGATCCTCGCGTTTGCTCAACGCTTCGCAATTGTGGATGAGGTGAGCGGGCAACTGATAACGCCATTCGTGGTGAGTGGTGGCCAGGTCTTCATAAACCAAGCGGTCATCAACAAGGCATTCATCCAGGAGATCATTCTGGGGATGACGCTGAAATCAGAGACGGTCGACTCCAAGGGGCGGCCGTTGCTGGAAATCAACGTGAAGGCCGGCACGTTCACGCTTCGCAGCGCCGGCACCGGTGGCTCGACACTGCTCAATAACGATGGCCTTTCGGTCTACGACATCAACGAGCTTCTGCGTGTATTGGTGGGGAGGCTTTCGCCATGACTTATGGAGTAAGGACGTGGAGCGCGAATGGCGTGCTCGAAATGGATACCGACAGCTACACCTATCAGGTGCTGCACAATGCAGTCTATACGCTCGCCATGGGCGCCGTAGTTACAGCAAACATTGCCGGGTTCAACCCGGCAACATGCACAGCCGTCATACTTCCTACCCAGGCCGCAGCTAACAACTACTGCTACAGCGCTATGCCGTTTATGTCGGTAGGCGTCGGTTCGGTTGTTGTACGCTCAAAACACCCCAATGAGCCGGACGCTATAGGATCAACAATACAGTTCAGGTTGCTTGTAATGAGGTTCAAAAATTGAATTTCGGTCTATCTGTTGTAAACGATGGAAGCTATGTACAGATAGACTCAGAGCAACCTAGGCTTTGTGCGCTGTACAGTGGAACGTATCAGGCATCCGGCAGTTCATCGGTGTCAGTGTCGTTCCCATTCGCCATAACCACGCCGGAGCCGCCGTGCGTATTCATTCAGAACAGCTCGGCTAGACCGAATGAGCTATATACGAGCATGACCATTAGTGGCGGTCCTGGTGTTTGGACTGGGTTTTCAATAACGTCCCTGAACATTAACTTCAGGCCAGCAGGCAAGTGGTTTGCGGCGGTATTCGCGTCAATCACTAAGGCCGATTACGGGCTCAGGATGTGGGGCGCAAATGGCGTGCTGATTTTCGACTCAGGGGCCGCTCCGGTGATCTTCACGAGGGCCAATAACTCATGGTCATATCAGGGTCAGGTAGTTCTAAATGCGACAGCACAGGCTTACTACTGGGCGAATGGATCTGTTGCGCCACTGCAATCTGATGAGTACTTTATGATCAATCCATTCTCGCGAGGAATACTACAGAACCACACAAACTGGCTTACATCAGCTGTAAGGTTCAACTATTCAGAGAACAGGCTGCAGGTGTTTGGGGTTAGCGCTCTCTCACCATGGATAAATATCGGCGCCCCCGGCGCTGTATTCGCCAGACTCCCCGGCACCTGATCGGGCACTCATCAATTGATCTACACCACCCGCTATGCGGGTATTTTTTCGCCTGGAGAAAACCATGGCAAGACAAGAAATTATTCTCGGTACGCCGCCTACTGGTCTCGGTGGCGACACGCCGCGCGTGGCGAGCTCGAAGATAAATGCGATGACCTTGGAGCTCTATCAGGGCATTGGCACGCCTGCCGCACCGCTGCCATTGGAGCGAGGTGGCACTGGCGGGAAGACGCAGGCAGCCGCTCAGGCAGCCTTGGGCCTGGTTCCGGTTGGGGCGACCAATGACGTCAACCCTGGCCGACTAATGATCGTGGGGTATGGCGGGGTGGGTGGGCAGTTACAGAACAGGTCAAACACTCCCGATGCAGCGTTAACCTTAATGTCGGGCGCATCATTCTCCTACGGGGGGCAGGGCGGTTCATATCCTACAGGGGCTACGGACGGCGCACTGATAAGCCTTAGCTATGAGACTACTGGATCGTTTGTTTATCAGATGCTGGGGGACTGGCGAACCGGAAATCTATATCGTCGAGGGCGGGCAGGTGGAGTGTCTGGCACCTGGGCAAAAATATATGATGATGTAAACGCCTTTGTTGATCCGGCAAGCGGCGGGTTAATGTCTAGAACTACCGTTTCTGGGTTTGATATTTTTAAATATGCAAACGGCAAGATCGAACTTATTGGCCCAATACCGACCAGCGCAACAATAGCGGCAAATAGCAATGGCTATCTTGACGTAACAATTCCAAACGTCCTTGACGCTAGATACTTTGCAACAGTTAGCGCATCACCAGCGCCGTCTATGACATGGGACGTTGGCGGCGCAATGGGCATTTTAACCTCGGCAACAACTGTAAGGGTTTTACTTCGCAATGGCGCAACGGCGCAGACGTTCACAGGTGCAATTCAAGTTTCTGGGCGGTGGAAATAATGAAAATTAAACTTTGGCCAGACCTTGTCGAGTGGCCGCTTGAAGCGTCTGTTAGTGGCGACGTTATTACCATTAATGGTGAGGCTATAGATTTGTCAGTCATCCCTGACGGTTATCGACTTCCTGGCAGTGCGGTTGGTAATAAGTTCTTCGTTGAAACTGAATACGTTGAGCGCAAGGGCAAGACCTTGTACTTCACCCTTCGACTTCCTGTCGATTGGAACAGCCCCGAGGAATACCGCAATCCAGTAGAGCCAATCGTAATCGAAGCGCGCAGCGGTCCGGTAAAGTTCCCCGACACCTCGCCACCCGCGCCCGCCGTGATTGAGCTACCAGAAATTCAGGAGGAACAAGAAAATGGTGGACTGGAGCAAGCTTGAACCGGTCAAGTCAGAGCAGGATCGTGCGAATGAGGTCAGCCTGGAGCGGGCCCACGCATACCTGAAGGAAACTAACTGGCATGCCTTCGCCCTGCTTGAGGATGGCACGCCCATCCCGGACGAAATCAAAGAGGCACGCACAGCCGCACGCGCAACCATCAACCGGCTGGGCCTTCCACCAGCGTCTTGAGTTTCTGCCGAACACCGTCACCCGCCATGAGCGGGTATTTTTTTGTCTGGAGAAAAGCAATGGCCCGACTTTCCGAATCACTCGCCGACGGCCGTAACGCGTTGGCGTTCCTCGACATGCTCGCCTGGAGCGAGGGCACCAGTACATCTTCGGCCACGGCCATGGATGGTTACGACGTGATCGTCACCGGCGCCGATCGTAAGCCCGAGGTCTTCAAAGACTTCACAGATCACCCGTTCGCCAAGGGGCGTGCGTCGAAGGTCATCAACAGCAAGGGGCTGACGTCCAATGCTTCCGGCCGATACCAGCAGATGCTGAAGGACTGGCCGCACTACAAGGCGCTGCTCAAGCTGCCGGACTTCAGTCCGATCAGCCAAGACCTTCTGGCGCTGCAGCACATCCGCGAGTGCCGGGCTTTGCCCGACGTGGTGGCAGGGCGGATCGAAACGGCTATCACGAAGTGCCGGAACATCTGGGCCAGTCTGCCCGGCGCGGGATATGGGCAGCGCGAACACCGACTGGAGGATCTGCTAAAGCAGTACCGGCTGGCGGGCGGGGTGATGTCGTGACGCCCGGGCAGATCCTGGCCGCGATCCTGCTGACGATGGCCATCGGCTTTGGCGGCGCCTGGCAGGTGCAGGACTGGCGCATGGGAAAGAAGCTCTCCGAGCAGGCCGGCCTGCACAAGGACGACCTGGCGGAGATCACCAATGCCGCCGCCGCCCAAGCGCGCACCGAGACCGACAAGCGCCTGGCCCTGGAGCAGCAGCTCGCCGGCCAGGACCAACAACACACCAGGGAATTATCCGATGCCCAACGCAACCAGGCTGTTCTGCGCGATCGCCTTGCCACTTCTGATGTCCGGCTGTCAGTCCTTCTCGACGCCGCGGATTCAGCCAGTGGCTGCAACGTGCCTGCCGCCCCCGGCGCCGTCGGCGTGGTTCATGGAGCCGCGCGAGCCCAACTTGACCCAGCGCATGCTCAACGAATTCTCGCCATTACCGGTGACGGCGATCAAGGATTGATCGCGCTGCGGGCGTGCCAGGCGTATGTCAGGGCGATAGCCCGCTGACCGTCTGATCACTCAGGAGCCATGAGGACGGCCAGGGTAAGCTTGATGAACTCTTCGTTCTCATCGATTGTGTGCAGAGCGCCGCGCACGTTCTCGGCCACATCGGCGGAGCCACGCTGCTCGACCCAGTTCGAGATCTCCATGATGGACGCCTCAAGGGCCAGCTGGTTTTCGTAGAGCTTGGAGAGTAGGGAGGGGAGTAGGTCTGAGTTGGGCATCGGCGGTCCTCTGGTTGAGTGAACAGCTTAGCAGTCGGTGTTCTTTGGGGTGTTTGTGTTCGGTCGGCAGGACGCCGGGGGAGGTTTGAAACAGTTCCGAAACAAAAAGTAGAGTCCGCATTCTGCGCGGTCTCCAGGGCATATTTTTTGCCATGGTTTCGGAACGTAATTTCTCTACAGGCCGCAGCCCACTTGATTTTCACGCTCGGATTGCAAATCCGCCTACGCCGGTTCGATTCCGACCTCGGCCTCCACTCTTAGAAACCCCGTAGATTAACGTCTACGGGGTTTTTTATTGTCTGTGATTTGGGAAATGTTCCGCAACCCCAAGGTTTTTTGATCGAAACCAGAGTGCAGCTAGCGCTGGCCTTTTCGCATCTGGCTTCCAGTGTTAGATTCGTCGCATTAATACCCACAAGGACAGTGCAATGGCCCGCTATTTCAAAAAACCAGGCAGTGACCAAGTTGAAGAGGTCGATGCATTTCAGGTTCTGGCGATATTCTTTCTCGGTGCGATCTATCTGCTCTTCGCCGGCCTTTGGCGGCACTTGCTAATCTGGGGTATCGCCATAGGCTTGGGTATTTTTGCCGGTCCGCCTTGGATGGCTATCCCTATCGCCGGATTGCCCATCATTTACTGCTTTTTGATACGTAAAATCGTGGCTGACGAGTATTTGAAGACGGGTTGGGTGGAGGTGCCCGATCCAAAGGTTGCACTCAAGAAAGCAGCGCCAGGCGCTCAGTCTCTCGCAGAGTAGTTGTTTCGAAGCAGGCCCAGATAGTGTTGGGCCTTTTGCCCCTGGTTTCGGCTAAAAAATCGGCCGTGTAAATGTTTAGTAAGCGTCTGCTACTTTTTTGGCTCGGTTCTTGAGGTGTCTAACTCGTTTTGTAGCGAGCGGAGACGGTTGTCATTTGGATGTTTGAGTTTTAGCTCATTCAGATTTGTTTGCGCCGTTGAGTATTGGCCGACCTTTATTAGATTTCGGACCAGAACTATTTGAGTTATTCGCCCTGGCGCAATATCAAAAGCCGCTTGGTTAAATACCAGGGCTTTGTCGAAGTCAGCGTACTGTTTACCGTTGTCACCCATATATAAGAGACCCAGTACGTTATTCGCCGCGAGTTGACGAGGGTTGATTCTGACCGCTTGTTCCAGGCGCTCTCGAGCTGTCGGGATTCTGCCTTGCATCAGATCCGCATCTGCCATGTTGACGAGATAGTCGTAGGAGCCCGCAGGGTAATAGCTGGCAGCTTTTGCCGCATAGTCTCCCGAGCGCTGGTAGTCACCTAACTCATAGTAGCTAAGGGATATATATCGTAAGGCGGATGCCTTTTGTTGATTGCTGGCCGCCGGGTCGGCTTCAATTTTTTTAAAGTTTTCAATGGCTTCGGTGCTATTTCCATTGTCTTGAAGTGCCTGGCTTTGCGTGAAGTTGGTATTTATTTCTTTTTTATGTTCGTTGGCCTTCACGAGTTCTTGAACCTTGTCGCAGCCGGACACTGTCAGGCAGAAGCAAATCATGGACATTATTTTGGCTTTGCGCATTTCAAGCAGCCTTAGCATCAAAAAGTTTGGATGGACTCAGGGGGGAATGATGCTCAGCCTCGCACCATTTTGGGAAGAGGGAGTCAGCCGTTGCTGATAAATTTTCCAGAGCGAGGGCGCGTTCAATATCTTAAACTGCGCCTGCCACAACAATCACCGAAATCGACACCGGCTTTTTTGCCTCTGGCAATACCTGACCTAAAAACGAATGGAGTAACACCCCATGGAAGGCAACAACACCCCAAACGAATACCGCAAGCCCAATAACCTGGCCGGTCTCGGGCGGCGTTTGGGCGGTCAGTGTATCGACTCGCTGATGACCTTCTTTCTGTTATTCGCGGTAGGGCGCACGGCTGAGGTTTTTGGTTTTGCGTCTGACGTGGCAGGGGTTCTGGCTGTGGGCGTCGCTGCGACGTACTACCTGTTTTCCGACGCTCTGCCCAACGGTCAAAGCTTGGGTAAAAAGCTGCTGGGGATGTCGGTGATCGATGAGCGCAGCTACCTTGGCTGCAATCTATTCCAATCGTTTATGCGCAATATCACGACGCCCTTTCTGAGTGTTCTGGACTGGATTTTTATTTTCTTTGGTTCACGCAAGCGTCTAGGCGACATGCTCGCATCCACGGTAGTGATCCGATCCAGGTAATCAGTCTATAGCGGCCAGGTATTTGTAGCCTTTACAACACAATCCCTACCATCAAGTTACACGATAAGCGTGACGCACTTCATTTTGAACGGTCTTATCCATCGAGCATTAAAGCTTGTGGATAGAGAGTCTTGTGATGAAGTTGAACAACCTAACTAAGGCGGCACTGATTGTCGCGTTGTTATCGTCCCTGTCGGGCTGCTGGATATTCATGCCACCGGGCGGTGGTGGTGGCGGTGGTGGTGGACACGGTCAGGGCGGCGGCCATGGCGGCCCAGGCGGTCCCGGCCCGCGTTAAGTAGCGGCTTATCAGGGCAAGCCACGCTATTCATCTTGATGAGGCGTGGCTTGCTTTTTTTTGCCTGGCTTAAATCACGGGCAAAGAAAAGCCCGCGATGGGGAGTGCGGGCTAAAAGGTGTTTCTCTAGGAGCTGAAACAACATTAGACGCTCATCTGTGAAAGCCTTGTGAAAGGGCAGACTCAACGTACCTCGATGTATTTTAGGTCGATCTGCTCAGACGGATAAGGCATCTGTCACAGACATGTACCCCCGTTTGCATGCCGCTCCATCTTCATGTCCACCCGCCTGCTGTCAGTCTTTATGCTGTTGGAGAGGGGCTGCGTTGACGTCAGACGGGCGAGATGGTCGCCAGCAGACCGATACCGATGGTCAGCACCAAAAAGCCAAACAGGAAAATTGCCATCTTGGTCATAAGGCCTCCGAAGGGAAGGGGGCGGCCGGAACATTCCTGCCGCGCTCGACAAGGGTGTCGGGAGTGGCCCTATTGTCCGCCCCGTTGAAATTTCGATACAGGCGCAGATAGCAAAGAAAAAACCGTATCAGATGCCTGCGCAAGGCTTTGGCCTGGGGGGTTGGCGAGGGCCGGGGTTATCAAGATCAGCGTGTGAGCCAGGCCTTGAGGGTATGGCGCGCCACCTGAGACAGCCGCTGCATTTCCCCCTAAGATGGCGCCCACAGCCTCAACAATAAGAGAGGGCCAACCCTCGATGGAAAGACGTCAATTCAGCGGCGGCATGAAAGGCAAGAACCTGCGCTACCTCAATGAGCCTTCCGGCCAGCCGGCGTCGGCCACCCGCGTCGGCTTCCTGCTGCTCGAACACTTCTCCCTGCCGGCCTTCACCCAGACCCTCGACACCCTGGTCACCGCCAATCTCCTGCGTCCCGAGCTGTTCGCATCGCGCACGTTTGGCTGGGGTGACGGCGAAGTCATCAGCGACCTGGGCCTGGTGATCCGCCCCGATGCACGCCTCGACGTGGCGGCATTGCAAACGCTGGAATTGCTGGTGATCTGCGGCGGCTTTCGCACCGAGCTGAAGGCCAGCGACGACTTCATCCACCTGCTGCGCTGTGCCGCCGAGCAGGGCGTCAGCCTTGCCGGCTTGTGGAACGGCGCCTGGTTTTTAGGTCGCGCCGGCCTGTTGCAGGACTACCGCTGCGCCATCCACCCCGAACATCGTCCGGCGCTGGCGGAAGTCTCCAAGGCTGCCCACGTTACCAGCGAGCCGTATGTCATCGACCGCGACCGCCTGACCGCATCCAGCCCGTCCGGGGCGTTCCACATGGCGTTGGATTGGATCAAGGGCCTGCACGACAAGGCGTTGGTCGAAGGCATCGAGGATATCCTGGCCTTCGAGGAGTCCCGCTACCGGCGGATCAAACCGACGGAAAACGTCAGCGTCAGCGCGCCGTTACGCGAGGTGGTGAAACTGATGGACGCCAACCTCGAAGAGCCTCTGGAACTCGACCAGCTCGCCGTCTACGCCGGCCGCTCCCGCCGTCAGCTCGAACGGCTGTTCAAGGAACAACTGGGCACCACGCCGCAGCGCTATTACATGGAACTGCGGGTGACCGAGGCGCGCCGGCTGTTGCAACACACCGAGTTGTCGCAGGTGGAGGTGCTGGTGGCGTGCGGGTTTGTTTCGCCGAGTCATTTCAGCAAGTGTTATAGCGCGTATTTTGGCTACAGACCGTCGAAGGAAAAGAGGTTGGTCAAGTAGCGCGAGTGAAGCGTATCGATGAGATCTGTGTTGCCAGGTAGGCAGGGGGGAAATGTGTTTATTCATGGCTGCGGGCTCATGCAGAAGAAGGCCGCTTGGGGTTGTATCAATTACGTTTTGGCTCAGGGGGGGCGAATAGTTACGTGATGTTTATTCAGTGTATGAAGCCAAGACCTGCGGCGAATTCGGCTGTGAAAACCCGGCGCGAGAAGGAGGGGGAGGCTGCGCGGAGTCCTTGCCACGTCGGCGTTGCTAAGGCATCGCGCAGCTTCTGTGCAACACGCTCCTACAAGGGTTGTAGGAACTTTCTGGATTTTCAGCGCGGCACTTTTGGCGCGGAGCCTCTTAGAACCGCGCCAACCGATACCCCCCCAGTTCCGGCAAACCCGACAGCAGCGGCCGTTCTGAAGCCAGTTGCGCGATGATGTCTGCCGTCACCGCCGCCTGCGTCAACCCCAGATGTTGATGCCCGAACGCTAGCAGCACCTTGCCATCTGCGACCCGATCGATAATCGGCAGCGAGTCCGGCAGCGAGGGCCGGAACCCCATCCATGGCGTGGCGTCCTGCGCATTGAGGTCTTGCCGGAACAACCCTTTGCTCAGGCGATGCAATTGCCAGGCGCGTTGCATATTTGCCGGGCGCTCAAGACCGGCGAACTCCACGGTGCCGGCCAGGCGTAGCCCGCCGGTCATGGGCGTCATGATGAACTTGCGCTCCAGGGAGGTGACGGCGAAGGGCAGGCGCTGATGTTCGTGGGGCAGCATCAGGTGGTAGCCGCGTTCGGTGTCCAGCGGGACGTGCTTACCCGTCAAGGCCGCGGTGAGTTTCGCCGAGTGGGCACCGCAGGCGATCAGCACCTGGCGTGCAGCCAGCGGGCCTTGATCGGTGATCAACGTAACGCCCTGGGTGTTGATCTGCCCGTCGAGCACCTTGCGGGTGAGGAATTGCACGCCACTGGCTGTGGCGGCGTTCACCAGTTCGCACACCACCCGGTACGGGTCGAGAAAGTGCCCGGTGCCCGCAAAGAACAGCCCGCCCTGGATGTGCTCGCTCAGCTGCGGCGCGGTGTTGCGTATGGCCTCACTCGACCAGAACGCCACGGGCACGCCTTGTTGCTCCATTCGCTGGCGTAACGCGTCGATGGCGCCCCGCGAATCCGCCCGCTCGAACACCAGCAACGAGCCGTCTTCGCGCAGCAACTCCGGGCGGTCGATGCCTTGCAGCAAGCGCTGCCATGCGCCCAGGCTGGCTTCATTCAGTGCGCGAATCCCGGCAACTGTGCGCCGGTAGCTGGCCGGGCGCAGGTTCAGCAGCAAACGCGCAAACCAGGGCAGGGCGCGGGGCAGGTATTTCCAGTCCAGGTGCAGCGGGCCCATGGGGTCCATCAGCATTGCGGGCAAGCGCTTGAGGATCGATAGGTCGGCGATGGGGAACACTTGCTCGGTCGCCAGGTGGCCGGCGTTGCCATAGGAGGCGCCCATGCCGGGTGGCTGTGGGTCGATGACGATGACCTGGCGCCCTTGGCGTGCCAACTGCAAGGCGCAGGCGACGCCGATGATGCCCGCGCCGACCACGGCGATGTCGGCGCTTGGGGTTTCAAGCGACATTCTGTTCAGCCGACCAGTTGGCGTACCACTGGCGGAACAGCGTGTACTGGCTTTCGGCATAACGACGCTGGGCCTCGCTGAGCCGGTCGGTTTCGTTGAAGTGCAGGGCGTAGCCGCGGTCACCGTTGAGCACCATCAGGTACTTGTAATACAGCACCAGATCGCAGCCTTCGTCGAAGGACGAGAGCACCGCCAGCGCGGCTTCCAGCTCCAGTGCCTGGCGACGCGCCTTGGCATCGCCCTTGGCGGCTTGCTTGCTCAGCGCCACCAGTTGCAGCACCTCCCGTGGCAGGGCGTTGCCGACACCGGTGATGGCGCCAGTGGCGTTGCAGTTGACGAAACCGTGGACCACCTGGGTATCGACGCCGACCATCAGGCTCACGTTTTCGTCCTGGGAGGTGATGTGTTCGGCGGCGTAGCGCAGGTCGGCGGCGCCGCCGAACTCCTTGAAGCCGATCAGGTTCGGGTGTTCGCGGCGCAGTTCGAAGAACAGCTCGGCGCGGGTGGCGAAGCCGTAGTAGGGGCTGTTGTAGATCACCGCCGGCAGGTTGGGCGCGGCCTTGAGGATCGCAGCGAAGTGGGCCTTTTGCGCGGTCGCCGACGCCCCCCGCGACAGCACGCGGGGAATCACCATCAACCCCTGGGCGCCGACCTTGGCCGCATGCGCCGCGTGGGACAGCGCTTCACGGCTGTTGACCGCGCCGGTGCCGACGATGGTCGGCACGCCAGCGGCCGCCAGGCGCGCCACGCCTTCCTGGCGCTGGGCTTCGGTGAGCAACGGCCAATCGCCCATCGACCCGCAATACACCACGGCACTCATGCCGATATCGATCAATTCGCGGCCCTTGGCGACCAGCGCGTCGAAGTCCGGTTCGCGCGCGGCGGTACACGGGGTCATCAGCGCGGGGATGCAGCCGGTGAAGATGTTGTCGCTCATGGTACTGACTCCTTGGAATGCTTAGTCACATAGCGCGGGGCTCAGATGCCCCAGGCGAAAGGGTCCTGCTCATCGATCAGCAGAGTGCTGTCGGCGGTCATGTAGGCGCGGCCGGTGATGAACGGGCGCACGCGTTCGCCGTCCCATTCATAGCGACCTTCGAACTGGCTGCCGGTGATGCTGGCTTGTACCCAGGTTTCACCCGGGGCGAGTTTGTTGTCGGCGGCCAGGCAGGCGAGCTTGGCGCTGGTGCCGGTGCCGCAGGGCGAGCGGTCGTAGGCTTTGCCCGGGCACATGACAAAGTTGCGGCTGTCGGCGTGGGCGTCGTCGGCAAACAACTCGATGTGGTCGATCAGGGCGCCGTGTTCCCCCCGGATGCCCTGGGTTTCGAGGGCCTTGAGCATCGCCCAGGTGTAGTCGGTCAGGGCGTCGACGTTGTCCATCTGCAGCGCCTGGCCGTGTTCCCAGACCAGGAAGAACCAGTTGCCGCCCCAGGCGATATCGCCATGGACCACGCCATGGCCCGGCACGTCCACCGCTATCCGTTGGCGAAAACGGTAGGCCGGCACGTTACACAGGGTCACGGCGCCGTCCTCGTGCAGCGTGGCCGCCACTGGGCCGACCGGGGTGTCGATGGTATGCACGCCGGGCGCAATGCGCCCTAAATAGTGCAGCGAAGCAACCAGGCCGATCGTGCCGTGGCCGCACATGCCGAGGTAGCCCGCGTTATTGAAGAAGATCACGCCGCATAGGGCGCCTGGCGTGACCGGCGCGCAATACAGCGCGCCCACCAGCACATCGTTGCCCCGTGGTTCCAGCAGGCAGGCGCGGCGCCACTGGTCGTGGTGGGTGCGCAGGCTGTCGAGTTGCGCGGCGATGCTGGTGCCGGTCAGCGCGGGGAATCCATCCATCACCAGGCGCGTGGGTTCGCCGCCGGTGTGAGAGTCGATGACGTGCAGTCGTTTCATGACGCGCTCCATTCAGGGCTGAGCCGGGCGCAGCGGGCGCCTTCCTGTGAGTGACGGGATAGGCAGGCAGTGGCGCTATCGTGAACGCATCGGCGTTGCTGGCGATTGATGTTTTGCGCTGTGTCGGATGACGAATTCAGCACAGTTTTCCACGCTCGACAGCGTCCTGTGCATGCGGCAATCTGCTGGACGTCGAGGCGCAAAGTGGAGGGCCGAAGTGATGTTGCAGAGCGCGTTTGCAGCCCTGTGCCAAGGGAGTGAGGCGAATCGCCCGCAGAGCATCGAGCAGTTGTTGGCCGGCGTCATGCAACTGTTGCCGATGCTGGATGTGATCCCCAATGCAGCGATCTTCATCAAGGATCTCGACGCCCGTTATGTGCTCGCCAACCGCACCTTGGTGCAACGTTGCGGGCTCAAGCAACTAGAACCGCTGCTGGGCAAAACCAGCGCCGAGGTGTTCCCCGAGCAACTGGGGCCGGGCTATACCGAACAGGATCGGCGGGTGCTGCAGCAGGGGTTTGTCCTGGCGGATCAGCTCGAATTGCATCTGTATGGCAGCCGCGAACCGGGCTGGTGCCTGACCCATAAATGGCCGCTGTACAACCATGTCGACCAGATCATCGGCCTGGCCGGGATCTCGGTCGACCTGCAGTCAGCCAGCCAAACCCACCCGGCCTACCAACGCCTGGCCGCTGTGGACGAGCACATTCGCAGGCACTTCAATCGGCGCGTGACCGTGGGTGAACTGACACGGATCGCCGGGATTTCCGTGGCGCAACTGGAGCGTTACTGCAAGCGTGTGTTCCACCTGACGCCGCGACAAATGATCCAGAAAGCGCGCCTGGAACAGGCTCACCGCTTGCTGCACGGCGACCTGCCGATCACCGACGTGGCGCTGCAGTGCGGTTATACCGACCACAGTGCATTTACCCGCCAGTTCAAGGCGTCGACGGGGTTTACGCCCAGGCAGTACCGCCAGTTGGGCTAGTCGCCGGCATTGCGATGCAACGAATAGCCCCGGTCGCCGCTCCTATGCTTACGAGTAACCTTTTCACGACGACAGGTAATGGGCTTATGACGGCGGCGGACAACGATCATGTGAACTGGCTGGTGCAACAGTCGATGCTGCACGCGGCGCGTCAACGGGCCAAGCTCTACTCGGGGCAAGGCCGCATGTGGCAACAGCCGTATGCGCACACCCGGCCGCGCGATGCGTCAGCCTTGTCGTCGGTGTGGTTTACCGCGTACCCGGCGTCGATTGTCACGCGTGAAAATGGCACGGTGCTGGAGGCGCTGGGCGATGAAAGCCTGTGGCATGCCTTGTCGAAGATCGGTATCCAGGGCATTCACAACGGCCCGCTGAAAAAGTCCGGCGGCCTGGCCGGGACGGAACACACGCCGACCATCGATGGCAATTTCGACCGCATCAGCTTCGACATCGACCCGCAGTTGGGCACCGAGGCGCAGTTGCAGGCGTTGACGCGCATGGCGGCTGCCCACAACGCGGTGATCATCGACGATGTGATCCCGTCGCACACGGGCAAGGGCGCGGATTTCCGCCTGGCCGAGATGGCTTACGAGGACTATCCGGGGCTCTACCATATGGTGGAAATCCGCGAGGAAGACTGGCCGTTGCTGCCGGAGGTCGCAGGCGGGCGCGATGCGCAGAACCTCAGCCCGCTGCAGGTGGACGCGCTGCGCGATAAGCACTACATCGTCGGTCAGTTGCAGCGGGTGATTTTCTTCGAGCCTGGCGTGAAGGAAACCGACTGGAGCACCACGCCCGTGGTCATCGGCGTCGATGGCAAGCCGCGGCGCTGGGTCTACCTGCATTACTTCAAGGAGGGCCAACCGTCGCTCAACTGGCTCGATCCATCCTTTGCCGCGCAGCAAATGATCATTGGCGATGCGCTGCACGCGATCGATGTAATGGGCGCGAAGATCCTGCGCCTGGACGCCAACGGTTTCCTCGGTGTCGAGCGCAAGCTCGACGGCACGGCCTGGTCGGAAAGCCATCCGCTGTCGATCACCGGTAATCAATTGCTCGGCGGCGCGATTCGCAAGGCCGGCGGTTTCAGCTTCCAGGAACTGAACCTGACCGTGGACGATATCGCCTCAATGTCCCACGGCGGTGCTGATCTCTCCTACGACTTCATCACCCGGCCGGCGTACCAGCATGCGTTGCTGATGGGCGATACCGAGTTCCTGCGCTTGATGCTGCGCCAGATGCACACCCTCGGCATCGACCCCGGCTCGCTGATCCATGCCTTGCAAAACCATGATGAACTGACCCTGGAACTCGTGCATTTCTGGACCCTACATGCCCATGACAGCTTCCTCTACCAGGGGCAGACCTTTCCCGGCAACGTCCTGCGCGAGCATATCCGTGAGCAGATGTACGAGCGCCTGGCCGGCGAACATGCACCGTATAACCTCAAGTTCGTCACCAATGGCGTGTCCTGCACCACCGCCAGCATCATCACGGCAGCCCTCGGCATTCGTGACCTGGAGGCGATCACGCCGGCTGATATCGAGCAGATTCGCCAGATCCATTTGCTCTTGGTGATGTACAACGCCATGCAGCCCGGCGTGTTCGCCTTGTCCGGCTGGGACCTGGTCGGTGCATTGCCGTTAGCGGCGGATGAGGTCGCGCACCTGATGGCCGATGGCGATACCCGCTGGATTCACCGGGGTGCCTACGACCTGGTGGACCTGAACCCGCAGGCCGAGCTATCCGCTGGGCAGATGCCTCGTTCGAAAAGCCTGTACGGCAGCCTCAATCGCCAATTGCAGGACCCCGATTCGTTTGCTTCGCAATTGCAGAAAATCCTCGCCGTGCGCCGTGCCTATGACATCGCCGCCAGTCGCCAAATCCTGGTGCCGGACGTCGAACATCCTGGCTTGCTGATCATGGTCCACGAACTGCCGGCCGGCAAAGGCACGCAAATCACCGCGCTGAACTTCGGTAGCACGCCGCTCACCGAAACCCTGCACCTGCCCAATATCGCGCCGGGACCGGTGGTGGACATCATCAATGAACGGGTCGAAGGCGACCTGACGGCCGAAGGGGAATTCACCATTACGCTGGACGCGTATGAAGGGCTGGCGTTGCGGGTAGTCAGCAGTTCGCCGATGCTTTAGCGCAGATCAAGTGATGACCGCCACCGACAGGTCAAACTGGTTCGGTGCAGGTTGCCACGCGGGTCGAGGGCAACCCGGCACGACGCTAATCCAGCCATAAGAGGAACCTGACCATGTTGTTTGATGCATATGCTGAAGAGTCGCTGAACGGTATCGGTCATGTCGTCCAGGATATCGAGGACGTTGCGCAGTACACCGAAGGGTTGCGAGCACGTCTTTCTGAACTCTTCGCGTCTACGCACAGCCGTTTTGGCGTGAGCTTTTCCGTTCCGCCAGAGGGTTACTTCCAGGTTGAAGGCCACTTCGGTTTGGTCAGAGCGAATCTGCTCTATGCCAATGAGGGCAGCGGCACCTTTGGTCGTGTGGTGCTTCGCAAGCACACGCTGGACGAGCAGGGAAGAGACGCCTGGCCGGAAATCTGGGCGTTTCGGATTCTGAAGGATGGCGATGTCTGGGAGAGTGACAGCGGCCCGGTGCTCTACAACGAGAGGAATACGCCAAACGAGCACAAGTTCGTCGCCGTTCGGCGTCTCGTCGAATCAATCGTGCTGTCTGCAATGAAACCACGCTAGATCCGCCAGGCAGTCAACAAGCAACCCCTGCGGGAAGCGAGTGAACGCGCTTACCCGTGAGGGTTGCGTGCGCGCTCGTTTCTCGCAAGTGCCACGGCCGCAGTGATTGCTGCGCGGGCTTGAGGGCTGTTCTTCCAGCATGTCGAGCCTAATGCCGCAGAGGCCTGGGCCAGGATGTCTCCCACGTGTGATTGGCTGAGAGCGTCCAGCGATTCGATGCCCATCTGTTCAAGCCGGGTAATCACTGTGGGGCCTACGCCCTTGAGTGCGAGCAACGCAGTTCTTTCTTCCAATGAGAATGGCATCGGTAAATTCCTTTTTCCAAGAGCCCCGGAGTGTGCCGGATGCCGGGGAGTGTTTCAATAAACCGAAGTTGATTCGGTACATCGTACTACCTGGCTGTCGACACGTGGGCTTGCTGTTTTTTGATTGTTTAAGGGCCATATAAAGAGCGTTACATTTTTGACATATAAATGTAACGCCATTAAAAAATAAAATAGCTGACTTTTAAGTCAGCCTACAAAAACGGGACCATATTAAAAGTAGGGAAAATAGTTTCCCTCTTAGAATAGGTGATCCCATTGGAATATACATATCCAAACGAGTTACACGAAAAATCCAGCGTGAAAGCGGTGCTCGTGACTGATAACAAAGTCATTAGTACATCCGAGTATATTGAGATCTTCTTAATAACCAGGGGTTATGACACGACCCCTGAAAATAGGCTCAGGGTCTCGGAAAGCCTGGCTCACGTACCTGCGCGCGAGCGCCATTCCTCCTCTGAGCTGGACCACTGGCTTGATTGTCACTTCAAAAGCTGACTGCCGCTTTCACAGCGGTATTTAACGTAAGCGTGATAATCAAAGGGTAATGCCAAGTGCTTATGCAGACTGATTACGAGATACATTACATAAAGCGTGGCCACAAAAACGTCAGAAGGATCAGGGCCAAACACATGATGGAGGTTGATGCGTGGAAAGTTGCCATTATTGCGGAGGGCGGCAGCCGTGAAGAGACTCTTTCCTTAGTTTGTTTGGCACAGGTTAAAGCACTGGCGGCTAGGTACGATGTAAGCTCAGTCCGGTGGAACAAAGCGATACATGTAAAGAACCTGGAAACGGTCATGTCAAATAGAGGCATAACGCGGGAGGATACGGGCGAGCGTACCTTGGATCCGTTGGCTCAACCCCAGGACAACGTCACACCCGATCAATCAGACTGACAGCAAGCAACCGAGTGCTGCTCGACGCGAAAAGGCCTGGACGTGTTCCAGGCCTTTTCATCGAGCAGAGCCGTTTCATTATTTGGCATTCCTTTGCGTGATCTGGTTTTGTTGAGCCACAAAAAACCCCGCACTAGGCGGGGTCTGCCTGCATCACCGATGCAGGGGGCGGAAATGATGCTGGGAACTTCCCCCAGCTTGCCCCTGTGGGGCGTTTTAACAAACCTGCCATCAAGCAGGCTTTGTTGGGACTCGGTCAGCTGTTGGAACAACCGTTACCCATCACGCTGTATTGCATGACGTGTTCATGGCCTTGGTGGTCCAGGTAAGTCATCTGGACAGGCACTACCGCACAGACATTGTCAGGGATAGAGTCCACGTGAATCACTTTGGCGATGTCGAGGTGCGAGCTGTAGCTGTACTGCTCGACGGCCGGTTGATCGGCAAACGCCATCTGGCTGCCCAGCATTACAAAAGAAGCAGCAATCAACATTTTAAACAGTTTCATTTTTTCAGTGTCCCAACGATGCAAACGATTTACGTCTTCAGTCGGAGTACATATGGCCGAAGGCTCTACGAGGCGCGGGAGGGTGGTTTGCTTGGACCCTGTGGATTGGCGCTTCGTCGCTTTGTTTGGAAGCTGGGTCTAGTTTATGCCGTTGGCGATTTTGATAAATCCCAAAGCCTGGAAATCATTGTTGTCGAAAAGGTAATAATGCTGCGTGGCACCAGGGAAGCATCCCTGTCAAAGACGTTCGGGCTTTGCTTCTGCGGGCAGGTAACGCGAACTTGCGGTTGTTTAGTGCCGGGAGAAAAGCATGGGGTTGGTCGGCTGGATGCCGTGGCTGGGGCGGTGCGGAGCAAGGTTAGAAATGGTGGTCCAGAAAAGATAAGGGCTGCATCAGATTCTCCGGCAAGCTCTTGATCTCTACGGTGCGAATGGAGAGGGCTAGCTTTTTGATAGCAGACTCACTCCCGCAAGACTCACTTTGCAGGCATGACCAGGTAACGGCTTGCCGAGCCAACTCACGCAGAACTCATCCACTTCCACCCATGTGTCCGCAGGCGATTGTTGGCATCGAATGAGCTCTGAGCAGACGCCGTTTTGATCAACTCTGACGAAGCTGCGGAATTTAGAGGGCGTGACGAAAAATAGCTTAAGCCACAGCATGATGATCTCCTTATTGTTATTGGTAGCTATCTAGGTATCGCTTTATTTCAGGCCGAGGCCATTGGATTCTGGGGTTTTTGCTGCACATTTCGTTTTGATGTTCCTGGTATTTCGGGCGCTGTTAGGCGCGCCTTATGTTGGCCCGGTCACGTCGAATGTTGGTCTCAAAACTGTATTGCAGTTCCTTAAAAATGACAGGCTTTATGGGCAAACGACCCGATCGCAAGCTCGATGCACTCATGGCGAGTCACTGTGCCGGTCATTGCGGCGATCTGCTCGAATATGAGCAGCGAGGGGCCCGTGATTAGTCCAGCCATTAGGTCCATTTGAGGGTCTAGAAAGCGTAGCAGTGGCCAACTAAACGGCCCGCGCACGGGCCTAATGGACATCCTTCAAAGACGCAGAGGGGATTGGTTTCCCCCTCCTATCTCTGCTGAGCGTTACGCCGTCGTGTTGACTCGCGTGCCTATTGATCCTGAGGTTGCTTTGGTCTGTTCGACTTCGCCCGGAGTGCTACCGTCATGATCGCCGTCGCTGTCTGCCTGCACGGCTGGCCGGACTTGGGGTTTGAATGCTGCAGGTTGCGGTTGTGTGATGTGTGTCGAACCAGTAATTGCCGATGTCATGTGAATCCCCTCAAGAGCCGGTTGTTTGAGTTAATACTATCGGCATATTGTTTCAATGTTTAGACGCTTTAGTTAAGCGTCTCATGAATAAAAATAATTGAGAGTGTTTCCTAGTCTTAAGTTTGGTTCGGCACGTTAGTGCTCAAGTTGTACGTGAAAAATGTGTGATAATTTTGTGATGGTTTACACGTTGTTTTTGCACTATCTATCTTGGCGCGTCGTGTTACAGGCGCCGCGCCGGGTTAATGATCAAGGTCAGGTCGGTGCCAGGGATCTACGTGCGTCATAAGATTCAAAACGCGATGTATCCGCATCACTTCTTCCCTTGCTGAAACTGCAATAGCATGACCTTGCGCAACGGTAATTGAAGCATCTACTTCGATATGAGCATCGACGATGATCATGTCACCCATTTTTCGAGTTCGTAGATCATGCACACCTTTAACTCCAGGTATGTTTTGGAGCGTGTTGCGAATGGTTTGTACTTCCTGCTCATCGGCAGAGCGGTCCATCAGGTCATGTAATGAATCCCAAGTGAAGGTCCAACCCATCTTGGCGATCATGCCTCCGACAACAAGCGCAGCAATGGGGTCAAGAATCGGGTAGCCGGCCAGATTACCAACGATGCCTATACCGACAACCAAGGAGGACGCCGCGTCGGATCTTGCGTGCCAGGCATTGGCAACCAACAAACTAGACTTAACTTTTTTGGCGACCCTCAGCATAAAGCGAAACAACAGCTCCTTGGCTACCAGCGCCGCGATGGCAACCCACAAGGCAGCAACGTGTACCGTTGGAATCGACTCAGGGGTTTGAAGCTTGAACACCGCAGATCCGATCATGCCGACACCCACGATCAACAAGAGTATTCCCAATACCATGGATGCGGCGGTCTCGAAACGCAGATGCCCATAAGGATGACCTTCGTCAGCATCCTCTTTGCTTTTGTGGCTGGCGAATAGCACTACGAAATCAGCGATCAAGTCTGATAGCGAGTGAATACCATCGGCTACAAGCCCCTGGGATTTTGACATCACGCCTACTGCAATTTGTGTAAGTGAGAGCGCAATATTGACGATGACGCTCATCCATGTGCATCGGGAGGCTGCCGATGCGCGGGCGGCTTGACTATATCCCTCGTCTTCAGAGTCTTCAGCTATTTGTTCATGATTCATATTTGTTTCTCTAATTGAAATTGATACTCGTCTCGCGCTGCGAGCAAGGTCAGTACTCAGTAATAGCTGAGTTTTTTATCGGGCGTGAAGGGTAAGGGGTGTGCCTCAATTAAAGCAAGTAGTCGTGCATTCTAAAAGTGTGTAAGTGCCGATTTTAGGGTTGCCTGGAATGATGTAAATACTAATGTTTCGCGTAACTAAGATTTCAGGTTGGCTACAGAGTTAGTGAGTCAAAGCGGGATGCTTCTCAACTGGAATAAAGGAAAGGTCGACGGCCACAGAGGCATGGGGTCTATATCAAAGACTCAAACGGTCATGCGCAAATACATTCACAAAAATTAATGTTGCTGTACTTAAACATTGACGTGTGAGTACTGTATTTGTGGGCCAGTTATAAGCCTTGCGCTACAAACCCCAGGGGTAAACTGGTTAGCGTCGCTTTTGAGCGAGGGCATCAGGTCTGAGTTCCGCGTCGATGTTCTTCAGAGCGGACCACCGGCGTTCTCCCCGATCACCTCAAGGGCGCCTCGGACGTTTTGGCCGGTATCCGTATGGCCTTGGCATTCGACGAGCAGCGCCAACTCCATCAGCGCAGCCTCTGTAGATCACGACCGGTGGCGCACCCGAGATGAAAATTTTCTAAACGAGTGACGTCGCGCCTCTGAATGATCTCTAATTCGAATGGGTGATGGCATAATGCCACGTGTGCGCTGGTCGAACGTGACGTCGTTGAACGTTTTTTGAGACCTCAGGTTCCATTCCTCCGACATGATCAGGTGATCTGCAATGCGTCGTTCAGCTGTAAAAGCCTGGAGGGACCTTCTATACCAGGTTGTAAACGAACAGGACGTTGAGGACAAATATTTCAAGTTGCTTAGTGGGGCCGACCGCATGAAGAACGCCGGTCTCATCAACGAGGATGAATGGCGGAAGCTTGTTCGTAAGGCGGGCGAATTTCTTGCAAACAATGTTGAATAAGAAATACGGCTGCTGGCAGAAACAATATATCCGGCGCTGGGCCTGGTTATCTGTTGACTCGGGCGAGGGAGTATTTGGGGGAGGGTATTGAGTGGTCTCCGCTAACGCTAAAGAGTATCGAAAGCGTAGTGGCAGGCAAAATTACCGCGTTGGTTTCTCGACGATCGTACCGATCTGACACAGCGGCTGGATGAGATGCACATGCCTGTATTGCTTATCTGGGGGGATTCGGACCCGATTAGTCCACTCGGTGTTGGCCAGCGGCTTAACCAGCTCCTTCTGAATGCCGAAATACACGTGCTCTCCGGCGCTGGTCATGACCTGGGCTTTACCCACCCATTAGAAGTTGCCGGGTTGATTGATAAACACCTGGCTCATGGGCTGGGCAGTTGAAACGTTTTCGATGGCTTGTATTCGATCGGCAGGACGCCGGAGCAATGAAATTGCGGAGCAAAAACAATAAGGGCCTGCATGAAGTTCATCATGCAAGCCCTTGATATCTATGGTGCCCGAAGCCGGAATCGAACCGGCACGCCCTTACGAGCGGGGGATTTTAAGTCCCATGCGTCTACCAGTTTCGCCATTCGGGCGGTAGCGCGGTGCAGCAGGGTTGGGAATATATAGATCCGGGCGCTTGGGCGCAAGGTCGAAGGTGCCTTTGTTGTACAAAGAGGGGGATGAAAAAGCTCGATAGATCAGTGGTCTACATAGGTAGCCGGGGAGAAACCGAAGATTCCGAGGGCTGGGGAACAGGCCTCAAAAATGACAGGTACGCCGATACGCTGTCTCTGCACTTCAGAGTGGATGCTCAGTAGTAAGCAGGCTGGTGTCTGAGTGTAGGACACTCGCACTTGGTCCAGCAGAACAAAGCCCCGGCGCGACCGGGGCTTCTGCATCTTGGCCTATACGAAAGGCTGGCCACTGAAGCCGCGTGGCAGGCGTTGCAACCCGGGCAGGTCGGTCAGGCGTTGTGCCCAAGCGCTGCGCCAGTCGCTGGAGGTGTGGGTCCTGGCTTTGCGCGAAGCACGGCGTGCGGCGTTGCGTTGGGTGCGTCGCGCTTCCTTGTAGGCTTCGGTGTTGCGGCAGGTACGGCATTTGACGCGGTTCAGCTCAGTGCTGGAGGGGAGGTTGCCGCCGTGATGGCCGCAGGCTAAGTGCCCGGCGACCTTGAAGTGAATGACCATGTAAGCGTCTCCTTCTTGGGGGGGGGCGCGCATCGGTAGACCCACAATGCACGCGGGGAGCGCGGGCTGCGATTAATCCCGACACCTTCAATTACGACCCCACGCCGGTCGCAGCGTTCGGTTTGTGCCCTGCAGCCCTGTTCAACCCCTGGGCGCGACGTTACCCTGGCTCGAGCCTAATCATAAAAAGGAGTGAGTGATGAGCGTCGAAAACCTGCCCCATGAAGGCAGTTGCCGTTGTAACCGAGTGCGCTTCAGTGTGAGCCAGGCCCCGGTGATCACCATGGCCTGTCATTGCACCGGTTGTCAGAAGATGACCGCCAGCGCGTTCTCCCTCAGTGCGCTGATTCCCGCCAGTGCGTTCACCGTGACCCAGGGTTGCCCCGTGGTCGGCGGTATGCATGGCGTGGACCGCCATTACTTTTGCCCGCATTGCATGAGCTGGCTGTTTACCCGCCCCCATGGCATAGATGAGTTCGTCAATGTGCGTGCGACGTTGTTGGATAACGCCAAGGATTACCTGCCTTTCATGGAAACCTGGACCTGCGAGAAATTGCCCTGGGCCACGACGCCGGCAGTCGAGCGCTTTGCACAATTGCCCGCACCGGAGGATTTTCCGCGTTTGTTGCAGGCCTACGCCGAGTTCAGCGCCCGCTGAGTTCAGTCGATCAGCGCGAGCAGGTCGGTATCGCCCACATCGTGTCCCGCCTGGGTCAGCAGCGTTGTCACCTGGCCCCGGTGATGGGTCTGATGATTGAAAAAATGCATCAGCAAGCTGAAAAACGGCTTGTCCGCCGCGACGCCGCGCATGTTGCGGTATTGCAGGCGCAGGTCGAGGTCGGGATCGCGCAGGCTCTGCGCCCAGTCGATGATCAGTCGATCCAGCCAGGCGCGGTGCGTGGCCAACTCGCGCAGGTTGGCGAAGGCCAGGTGCTTGAGGTCGGTGGGGGTGGCAATGGCGCTTAACGGTGCCAGCGCCGAATGGCCGGCGGGATGCTGGGCAAAGCGCTTGAGCCACACGGTGTCACCCAGTGTCAGGTGGTTCAGCGTGCCGAGGATCGAACCGAAAAACGCACGGCGATCCATTCGTAATTCGGCGTCCGTCAGCTTGGCCGCCGCGTCATAGACTTTGCGGTTCATCCACTGGTTGTAGGTCGCCATCAGGGCAATCTGTTCGAGACGGTTCACATGCGTGCTCTCTGGCGGTGCGATGGCGCCATCATAAGACGTGTCCGCCCGGTGGTCATCGGGTTCCGGTAGGGGCGGCGCCGCAGGCGCCACCGATGCGAAGGGGGAATCCTTAGAAACGCAGCGTAGCGCCGGTGCTCAACCATTGCGTGCGCTCAGCCACCAGGCTGCGCCCGACCACCACGTCTACGTCGACCAACGGCCCAATGTGGAATCGCGGGCCCGCTTGCCAGGCCTGCTCACTGCCTTTCTGGCCGTAGCGCTCGACTATCAGTGTCAATGAATGCGCCACCTGGTATTCGACGCCGGTGCCCCATGTGAGGCGATGGTTTTGCTCGCCGTTGTCATACGCATGGGTCCATCCGGCATTCAGGTTCAGTCGCAGCGGCTCCAGCGGTTGCCACGTCAACGGTACGTTGAAATCCGCGCCGTCAAACGCGTGCCGCCGGTCGAGGGCAACGTGGGCACCGACGGATACGGCCATCTCCAGGCCCAAGTCCTGGCGTGACATCATCTGTGCCTTCACTTGCGGGCTTACTTGAGTCTCGCGGTTGGCCCGTGACAGTGTCGCGCCCCACTGTATTGCAGGCAGGGCGTTGAAGGTGCAGGCAGGCGACATCGTCTCGTTGTGCGCACTGCTGTTGTGTCGCTCGGCGCTGTACCAGGCGTCGACGTTGCATTCGCCCGGCGCATTGATTGCGCCGTCGTCGACCACGTAGGCGCCCCCCGCTGCGAAGGCCTTCGACAATAGGCTGATGACGAGGATGACGCTGAGCGTCAGCCCGATAAACATCAGGTTACGCCGCAGCGCGCGCCGTTTGGCGGGCGGTAGCAACAAGAGGGTATGGCGAGCGCCGCGATAGCGGGCAACCCTGTCCGAGTGTTGGCGGTGTTTCTTGTACATGGCGTACCTCGCTTGAATTCAGCTTTCTACGGTCAGCACCGAAATGCCGCTGGCTTTGGCCTGGCAGACCAGCTCGGATGTGTCGTCACCGCCTGGCAGGGCGATGACCACATTGGGTCGGCTGTCGGACAGCATGAATTCGTTGCGCTGGCGCTCCGCCTGCTTGCCGTGGCGCTGCCAATTGGGCGGGTAACGCACCACATCGATACCGATTTCCCGCGCCCATTCCTCGATGTCGCTGCCTAGGAATTGGTTGCCGCCGTGGATCAATACCTGCACCGGGCGCAGGCGGTGGTAGGCGTCCAGCACTTGGCGGGACATTTTCGTGTCGGCGTAATGACGACCTGCACAGATCAGCACGCGCATCGTTGAAATCCTTGTAGTACACGGTGGCCGCCGGGCGGCCGCCACCATTTAAACGGAGGGAGTGATCAGTACCACTGCTTGAAGCGGCGGATGTAGATCGTCTTCATCAGTTGGGCCACACAGCAGTAGCTGAGCAAGGTACCCACCAGCCACGGGAAGTACGCCAGCGGTAGCGGTTGCAAGCCCACCAGGGCGCCGAGCGGTGAAAACGGCACGTAGATCCCCAGGGCGATTACCACGCAGGTCATCAGCAATACGGGCCATGCGGCGGTGCTCTGGAAGAACGGGATCTTGCGGGTGCGCAGCATATGCACCACCAGGGTTTGCGAGAGCAGCCCCTCGATGAACCAGCCGGATTGGAACAGCGTCTGCATCTCTACGCTGTTGGCGGCGAACACGTACCACATCAGTGCGAAGGTGGTGATGTCGAAGATCGATGAGGTTGGCCCGATCCACAGCATGAAGCGGCCGATGTTCTTCGCGTCCCACTTGCGCGGCTTGGCCAGGTATTCCTTGTCCATCTTGTCCCACGGCAAGGCCAGTTGGGAGATGTCGTACATCAGGTTCTGCAGCAGCAGGTGGATCGCCAGCATCGGCATGAACGGAATAAACGCACTGGCCACCAGCACCGAGAACACGTTGCCGAAGTTGGAGCTGGCGGTCATGTTCAGGTACTTCATGATATTGCCGAAGGTTTCGCGGCCCTTGAGCACACCTTCCTCCAGCACCATCAGGCTCTTTTCCAGCAGGATAATGTCGGCCGATTCCTTGGCAATGTCGGTGCCGCTGTCCACCGAGATACCCACGTCGGCATCGCGCAGCGCCGGTGCATCGTTGATGCCGTCACCGAGGAAACCGACGGTGTGGCCGTTGGCTTGCAGGGCCTTGAGCACCCGCGACTTTTGCAGCGGTGTCAGCTTGGCGAACACCGTGCGTTCTTCCACGCGGCGCAGCAGGGTTGTGTCGTCCATTGTTTCGATGTCCACACCGAGCAGTGGCTGGCCTGGGTCAAGGCCGACCTGGCGGCAGATCTTGCTGGTGACCACGGCGTTGTCGCCGGTCAGCACTTTCACCGCGACGCCGATCTGTTGCAGCGCCGCAATCGCCGGGCCTGCGGTTTCCTTCGGTGGATCGAGGAAGGTCAGGAACCCCTGGATCACCAGGTTGCGCTCATCGGCGGTGGTGTACTGCCGGCGCGCCACGGCGTTCGGGATGTTGCGGGTGGCGACCACCAGCACGCGGAAGCCGTCCTCGTTGTAGTCATTGGCAATCGCCAGTAACTCCTGGCGACGCCGCTGATCCAGCGGCACGGCGGCGCCGGCTTCGAGCACATGCGTGGAAATGCTCAGCATCTCTTCCACGGCGCCTTTGCACACCAGCAGGTGGTCGTCGGCGGCGTCCTTGACCACAATCGACAGGCGACGGCGTACAAAGTCGAACGGCAATTCATCGATCTTGCTGTAGGCAAACGGCACCTGGAACTTGGGGTTCTGTGCCGAGAATTGCACCACGGCCTGGTCCATCAGGTTCTTCATGCCGCTCTGGTGATAGCTGTTGAGCCAGGCCAGGGACAGCACCGCATCATCACGCTGGCCAAAGGCGTTGACGTGGTGCTCAAGGATGATCTTGTCCTGGGTCAGGGTGCCGGTCTTGTCGGTACACAGCACATCCATCGAACCGAAGTTCTGGATCGCGTTGAGGCGCTTGACCACCACTTTGCACTTGGCCATGGCGGTGGCGCCCTTGGCCAGGTTGGCGCTGACAATCATCGGCAGCATTTCCGGGGTCAGGCCCACGGCGACCGCCAGGGCAAACAGGAAGGCATCGCCCCAGTCCCCCTTGGAGAAACCGTTGAGGAAGAACACGATCGGCACCATCACCAGCATGAAGCGGATCAGTAGCCAACTGACGCTGTTCACGCCGCGATCAAACGCGGTCTGCGCCCGGGAGCCGACAATCGCTTTGGCCAGAGAGCCGAAGTAGGTGCGCGGTCCGGTGGCCACCACCACGGCTTTCGCCCGGCCGCTGACCACATTGGTGCCCATGAAGCAGATGTTCGGCAGGTCCAGCAAGTTACCCTGGTCGGCGGCAAGGGGGCTGGCGGATTTTTGCGTTACGTCCCCCAGCGTGTCGTATTTCTCCACCGGTAAGGCTTCGCCGGTCAGCACTGCCTGGCTGATAAACAGGTCGCGGGATTCGATCAGGCGGATGTCGGCCGGGATCATATCGCCGGCCGATAGCTGCACGATATCGCCAGCCACCAGTTCACGCATCGGCACTTCGCGCAGTGTCGGTTGGCCGCCGACTTGTTCGCGGCGTAACACGGTGGCGGTGGTACGCACCATGGCTTTGAGCGCTTCGGCGGACTTGGCCGAGCGGTGCTCCTGCCAGAATCGCAGCAGGCTGCTGAGCAGAACCATGGTCATGATGATGATGACTTTGGTCAGGTCGACTTCTTCACCGGCCTGTAACGGCAGCCAGTAATCAGTGACGAAGCTGATCGCGCCCAGCGTCAGCAGCACGTAGATAAACGGATTGTTCAGTGCCTGCAGGAACTGGACGATGGCGTGAGGCGGCTTGTCATGGGCCACTTCGTTATGGCCTTGCCGTTGCAGGCGCGCGGCGGCGTCCATCTCGGTCAGGCCATCCTGGGTGGCCCGCACATTGGCCAGGGTGGCCGACAGACCGTTGTGGGCCTCGCGGGCGGCACGCATCGACAGGCGGGTGTCGGCGTCGGTGCGGTTTTTCTTGTGCTGTGGTGGTTTTTTTACGGCGCTCATGGTGTGTACTCCTGTCGCCAATTCTCGACAAAACATACCCGGTACTGACCTGATGACAGGCGAGCGAAAGCATGCCGAGCCGCGGACTTCGCGATCGGTTCAAATAAGGTGTTGAATAACTTTCAAGGGGCCCGCTAATAGCGCGTTAGTTACTACTCGCGCAGCGGGCTACTACTGGACAGGTTCATAAAGAACTCCAGGGTATTAGTCGGGAAGTTGCAGTTTCAGTCGATGTATGCGGCGCGAGTGCTCAGGGATAGATCGAGCATCCGGCGTGCTTCAGCCAGGCTGGAAACGATACGCCTCTGTGGGTCCTGAGGGTCGGTTTGAGCCCAATGCTGTTGCAGTCGGCCGGTCGTTGGGCAGACACGCCAATGCGCCAGCGGATGGGCCGGACGCACTTGAGGGGAGGGTGCGGCAAAGGCCGGGCGGGCAGCAGAAAAGCCTGCGGGCGCGCGGCACAGCTTGGCGCGCAGGGCGGCGGCCAGCATTCGTGGATCATTTACAACAAAGGTTTGGAAGGTCATAACAACACCTCGGGACCGGACGGGCGACCGGCGAGGCAGTTACGATGGAGCACAAGCTCTAGCGCAGCTTACCGGACCGGGGAGGCGAGTCCTGTCATATTCTGGATTTGGCGCCCGATGCCCGCCAACGCGGTGCTCGGACAGCGACTAGATACTGTGTCCATTGGCTTCTTTTGTGAGGTTTAAAAAAGGCCCCAGTTGCGGGCAGGGGCAATCTACTTAGCCCGTTACAGAATGTCAACGCATGATTAATCAAATGGCAAAGTGTTCAGAGTCTATTCAGATAGAACACACTCGCAAGTTGTCGGGCATATATAACTTCATATACCTTGCGCGGCGAGAACGGCGAGATAGATCAAGACCACACCGCACGCTCCATAACTGATGCGCTGCCAGGTCGGCGAGGCGTTCTTGCGCAACAGATTCACCAGTGCGGCAGTCAGAAAACACGACAACACCGAAGCCAGCATGAAACCGGCGAAAAACATCAGCGTCTGCGCATGGCTGGGCGTGGCCCCGACGATGCCCGATAGAGCACTGCCCAGCGCACCCCAGTACACAATGTTTTTCGGGTTGGCCAGCGAAATGGCCGCGCCCACGGCCAGCGCATTCTGACCGGAGCCGGCCGGTGCGCTGTCGGCTTCGGGCAAGCGCCAGGCGTCGCGCAGGCTGCGCACGCCGAGCCAGGCGAGGTACAGCGCGCAGACGAGGGTCAGCGGCACGCGCACGGCGTCATGTTGGATCAGCAGCGCGATGCCGGTCAGGCCGATCACGGCCCACACCGCATCGCCGACCAGCGAACCGACCTGCACCAGCAGCGCGGGAGTAAAACCGTGCAGCAAGCCACGGCGCAGGGTCTCCGCCAGCACAGCGCCGGGGGAGAGGCAAAACACAAAACCGAATACCAGTGCGTAGAAGAAGATCGCCAGCATGCCTGTGCTCCATCCAATGATGGCAGGCAGTGTGCTGGCGCACGCAGAGGTTGTCTTGGACCAGATTGTGCTGTTTAGCGTTTCGCCACACTTTGATATCGGCCGGGCGTGATGCCATAGGCCGCGCGAAAATGCCGGTTGAGGTGGCTTTGGTCGGCAAAACCGAGCTGATGGGCGACCTCGCCGGCCGCCATCCCATTGCGCAATAGGCCTTTGGCGCGGCGCGTGCGCAATTGCATGGCCCACTGACGAGGGCTGAGCCCGGTCTCTTTTTGAAAGGTGCGCAGCAGGTGGAACTTGGACAACCCCAGCTCCTCGCCGAGGTGGTCCAGGGGCAGCGATTGATGCAGTTGTTCGGCAAGCAACTCCTGGGCGCGACCGATCAGGCTTTTACCGGCTGCCGCGCTGGCGGGCACGCGCACGCCGCTGAGGCTGACCACTTCGCCCAGCAATACAACCAAGGCGTCTTCGTTCAACTCACGGACCAGCGCGTCGCCGCTTAAGGCACCCTTCGCCACAACCGCCAGGCGCCGTGCGACATCCGGCTGAAAACACAGCGATCGATCGAACTCTACATGCGCCAGCCCCAGGTCGCAGGCCAATTGGTTCGCGCTGACGTAGAGGCTGACAAACTGCCACGGCGCTCCGTCCGCCGCACCGCCGCCCTGAATCTGCCCTGGGTTATACAGGGTGATGGACCCTGGCCCGGCCTCGAACTCCTGGCGGTCCAGCCACACTTTTTCCTCGCCTACAAGGTTCACGCCGATCACGCATTCGTCATGGCTGTGGCGGGCAAAGGTCAGGCCGGTGCAATGGACGCTGTTGATTTCGTAGTTGCCCAGCCAGGTGTGTTGCAGGGTGCTCATGGGGTCGGCTCAGTCACGGGATGGACGTGAGCATACGCCGTCAGCAGGGCTCAGATCGACCGTTGATTGACCCGTTGCGACAGTTCATCCGCGCTTTCCTTGCGCTCCGAGTAGCGGTCGACCAAGTCCGGGCGATCACGCAGCAGTACGGTGAACTTCACCAGTTCTTCCATCACGTCGACAACGCGATCATAGAGTGCGGAGGGTTTCATGCGGTCCTGATCATCGAACTCCATGAACGCCTTGGGCACCGAGGATTGATTGGGGATGGTGAACATACGCATCCATCGGCCGAGTACGCGCAGTTGGTTGACCGTGTTGAACGACTGGGAACCACCGCACACTTGCATCACCGCCAGGGTCTTGCCCTGGGTCGGGCGGACCGCGCCCAAGGACAGTGGCACCCAGTCGATTTGTGCCTTGAACACCGCCGACATCGAACCGTGTCGTTCAGGGGAGCACCAGACCTGGCCTTCCGACCATTGCATCAGCTCCAACAGTTCCTGCACTTTGGGATGCTCACGCGGAGCAGCATCGGGTAATGGCAAACCGCTCGGGTTAAAGATGCGCGTTTGCGCGCCGAAGTGTTGCAAGAGGCGCGCGGACTCTTCCACCAGCAGGCGGCTGAACGACCGTTCGCGGGTCGATCCATAGAGCAGCAGAATGCGCGGGGGCTGACTCGGTTCGACAGGGTGTGAAGTGATCAACGACGCGTCCAGGTTGGGCAGGGTGGTCATGCTTGCTCCGCCTGCAACAGCGCAATGCGCTCGAGTTCTGCTTTCAGTTCGCCAGGGTCGAGATCGGCAAAGGGCAGGGCGAAAAACGCCCGGCAGCGCGTGGCGATGGTCCGCAACGTGGCGTCGAAGGCGGCTTGGATGCTTGCCTCGTCGCCGTCGACATCCGAAGGATCTTCCAACCCCCAATGCGCCTTCAGCGCCGGGCCGAAATACACGGGGCAGGACTCACCGGCAGCCTTGTCGCACACCGTGATCACCACATCCGGCGGGCTGCCTTCAAAGGCGTCGTTGCCCTTGCTGTACAGGCCCTCGGTGCGGATGCCCGCCGCCTGCAAGGTGCTCAGGCTGCGGGGCAGCACCTGACCCTTGGGGAAGCTGCCGGAGCTGACCGCCTGAAACCCTTCTGGCGCCAGGTGGTTGAACATCGCTTCGGACAAAATGCTCCGGCAGCTGTTGGCGGTACACATGAACAAGACTTTCATTGGCGGATGTCCTTTAGAGGCTAAGGCGCAAGGCGAGGGCGGCGAGCGTGATCAGCAGCACCGGCAAGGTCAATACAATCCCGACCTTGAAGTAGTAACCCCAGGTGATGGTGATGCCTTTGCGCGCCAGGATATGCAGCCATAGCAGGGTCGCCAGGCTGCCGATGGGGGTGATTTTCGGGCCGAGGTCGCTGCCGATCACGTTGGCGTAGATCATCGCGTCCTTGACCACGCCCGCGGCATGGCTGGATTCGATGGACAGCGCACCGATCAACACGGTCGGCAGGTTGTTCATTGCCGAAGACAACAATGCCGTCAGCACCCCGGTGCCCATCGCCGCGCCCCATACGCCATAGGTGGCGAAGGTGTCGAGCCAGGTCGCCAGGTAGGTGGTCAGCCCAGCGTTGCGCAGCCCGTAGACCACCAGGTACATACCCAGGGAAAAGATCACGATCTGCCAGGGCGCGTCCTTGAGCACTTTGCGCGTGGAAATCTTGTGGCCTTTGGCGGCGATCACCAGCAGCAACACCGCGCATGCGGCAGAGATGGCGCTGATGGGAATCCCCAACGGTTCGAGGGCAAAACACCCGACCAGCAGGATGCCCAGCACCCACCAACCGGCGCGAAAGGTGGCGCGGTCGTGAATGGCGCTGGCCGGGTCCGCCAGGTCGGCCGGGTCGTAGGTCTGCGGAATATCGCGGCGGAAAAACCACAACAGCACCGCCAGGGTGGCGGCGACGCTGACGAGGTTCACCGGCACCATCACCGCCGCGTATTCATTGAAGCCGATCTTGAAATAGTCCGCCGAGACAATGTTCACCAGGTTCGACACCACCAGCGGCAGGCTCGCCGTGTCGGCGATAAACCCTGCGCCCATGACGAACGCCAGGGTTGCCGCCGGGGAAAAACGCAGCGCCAGCAACATCGACATCACAATCGGCGTGAGGATCAGTGCCGCGCCGTCATTGGCAAACAGCGCCGACACCAGCGCGCCCAGCAGCACCATATAGGCAAACAACCGCCGGCCGCGCCCACGGCCCCAACGGGCCACATGCAACGCTGCCCAGGCAAAGAATCCGGCCTCATCCAGCAACAGGCTGATGACGATCAGCGCGACAAAGGTGCCGGTGGCATTCCAGATGATGTGCCACACCACCGGGATGTCCGCCAGGCTGATCACGCCACAGGCCAGTGCGAGGATCGCGCCCAGGGTCGCGCTCCAGCCGACGCCCAGGCCTTTGGGCTGCCAGATGACCAGGACGATGGTGAAGATAAAAATCGCAATTGCGACAAGCATGGATAAACGCTCCGGTGGCTCAACAGCAGGTGCTGGCTCGTTGTGGTCTGTCGCCCATTGCATCAAGACGCTGCGCGTCGTTTTGCAACCATGGCTGGTTGGCTTGCAGGGTGGTGTCCAGCACGTGAGTTACCCAGGCGGGCAGTGCCGGATTGATACGGTAGTAGATCCATTGCCCCTGGCGCCGATCCAGCAGTAACCCGCTGCTGCGCAGTTGCGCGAGGTGGCGGGAGATTTTCGGCTGGCTGTCGTCAAGTGCATGGATCAGTTCGCACACGCAAAGTTCGCCTTCGCGCAGGACCAACAGGGTCATTCGCAAACGCGTGGCATCGGCCAGGCATTTGAACAGAGCGGGAGGGGAGAAAGGGTCTGACATGGCCACGGCCTTTGCTTATATGTGTATTCGAATATACGTATTTCCATATATTACAGTCAAATCCTGTTTCAATTGATATGGATCAAATGTCTGGGAACACGCCACAAGTGATTGAAATTAAAATGAAACACAAATGTCCTAAAGTGCCTGCCCATAGCTGATGAAGGAATACCACGCGTGACCCGTGCCACTCGCAACCTGCGCAAGACCCTCGATTCCGTCGCGGAAAATAATGAAACCGCGGCGTTTGATCTGATGCGCGCCGTCGAAAAACTCGGCGATGAAGTGCTGCGCCAGCGCTTGCTCAATACCATCCACCGCCTCAACCAAGATGCCTATGAGCTGCGCGAAGCGCGAGACTCGGTGGAGCAGGTGTCCGTCAAACTGGCCTGAGCAAGATCGTTCAAGACAACCTGCACATGGCGCTGGCATGCTTGGCGACTGTCTGTCGATGAGCGGTTCCCATGCCTACTGCCTTACCTCATTACGCATTCGCCCGTGGCGCGATTGCTGTCATTCCGCTATCCCTGGCGTGCGCGCCCTGGGGCTTGCTGGCCGGGTCAATGGCCATTGATGCGCAGTTTTCCCCGCTCGAAGCCCAAGGCCTTTCCGCCATTGTCTTTGCCGGCGCCGCGCAACTGGTCGCCATCGGCATGGTCAAGAGCGGCGCCAGCCTGATCTCCATCTTGCTCACGACCCTGCTGCTGACCTCGCAACATTTGCTCTACGGCATGCATCTGCGTCCCACCTTGTCGACGTTCAAGCCGCGCTGGCGCATGAGCCTGGGCTTCCTGATGACCGATGAGTTCTTCGCCCTGGTCAGCCAATACGACCGCGAAACCTTCAACCGTTGGTACGCGCTGGGCGTTGGCCTGACGTTCTATATCGCCTGGAACCTGTTTACCCTCGCCGGCATCGTCCTGGGCAAGAGTATTCCAGGGCTCGAACACCTGGGTCTGGAGTTCTCGATCGCCGCGACCTTTATCGCGTTGATCACGCCCGTGGTGCGCGATGTGCCCACCGTGGTCTGCGTGGCGGTGGCGCTGTTGGGCTCGGTGGGCTTGAGCTTCTTGCAATGGGAGTCGGCCGTGGTGGTGTCGGGTGTGTTGGGCATGAGCGCAGGGTTTGCCTGCAAGCGACTGGGAGTAGGGCAGGCATGATCTTCGTGATGATTGTTGCAATGGGACTGATCGTGTTTCTTAACCGCTACCTGTTTATCGAACCGCGCCTGCCCGTGCGGCTCAATCGTGGTGCGCGGGAGTTTCTCGGGTTTGCGGTGCCGGGCATGCTCACGGCAATCTGCGGGCCGATCATTTTTTTCGCCGACCACCAGCTCAACCTGAGCCCGGCCAACCCCTACCTGCTGGCCGGGATCTGTGCGGTGGCGCTGATGTTCTGGACGCGCAATGTGCTGCTCACCGTGCTGTTGAGCATGGCGTTGTTCTACCTGTTTCGCTGGTGGCTTTAAACGCGCAGGCGAAAAAAAGCCCGCGGGAGGGCGGGCTGAAGGGAACTTCTAAAAGTGAGCCAGGCCATTATCCGTGGCGGGTTCTACTGTCACAGTGAAACTAAATTCATTCGGCGGCCGGCGCCGGCTTCTTTTTCGCCTTGGCCTCGGCCGCCAGGCACTCCAGCGCAAACTGCTCGGTGTAGGTCATCTGGATCGGCGTACTTTCGCCTTTCACCGTGCGCTCGCCGTCGAGAATGTAGCGAATCCGCTTATCCGTCACGCCAATGCGCTTGGCGATCCACGTGGGCGTCTGGCCGATGCGGCTGATCAGCTTGTCGGCATAGTCGGTGGATGGGTTGTAGCGTTCGGCATTGGGTGTCATCGGTTTTCCAGGTAGAAGCGAGCTCGCAAGTAGGCGACAGGGTGACGTAATAATCCGTGAGTGTCGCCTGCTAATGGTAGAGTCGCGTTTTTTTCCAAGGAGCGATGGCATGCGGAAACTGGTAATTGGCGCATTGGTACTGGCTGCACTGGGCGGTTGCGCGGGCTCGAAAATGAACGCGGCACGCTCCGGCACGCCCTACAAGACCTTGGCTTCGGACAAGGCTGCGCTGGTGGTTGCCCAATGTATCCAGTTCGGCTGGCAGGACGAGACGGTGTTTGGTGTCGACGCCGGCGGCTTCAAGGAGCCGATCGAGGCGGGTGGTTTCACGGTGTACACCACCGGCGGCGACTACTTTGTCGACGTGCGCAGCGCAGGGGCCGGTTCCTCCGTCCATTACTACGCCGCTGATGACTCTATGGTCGCCAAGCGTCGTTTGGCCGCACTCGCGACTTGTCTGTAATCCGTTGCCTTAGTGGTTTTAGGACATGCCTGGCGGGACAGACGCTGGACATTGTCTTATGATTCACTCGCTCGCTCGACGTGATGGCTCTTTACCAGTACACGGACGTCGAGGCCGTAACGTCGGGCGAGCACCTCTGGTTATCAGCGCGGCATGTACCCCAAGTGCCAGCGCCGGGGGATCTTCAGTGACACCACGCCCAACACTGCAGCCAGCGCCCCGCTGACCAGCAGCGCACTCAAGCCCATCCGATGCTCCAGCAGCGCACCGATCACCGCCCCGATAAACATCCCCGTCCATGGGACCAGTTGCACGCGCCACCCATTGCGACGTTCCCCCAGCAGCCAGCGGCCCAGCCCGCGACCAAAGCGTGATAGCGCTCCGGTGACATAGGTGAGCCCCACCGGCAATCCGTTCACTTCTTCGACGGCGGCATTGAGCATGCCCATCGCCACAATTGCCGCCAGCAAGGCCGGCAGCATATCGTCGAACGGCCACAGCGCGCCGGCGCAGAGCAGCGTCGCAATGCACAGCAGCAAGGGCAGGGCGTGGCGACGGCTGATACGGCTGACCATGACACCCAAGGCGTTGCCGACGATGAAGGTTGCGACCAGCAATAGCAGGCGCCCGGTCAGGCCCAGGTCGCCTTCGCTGATTGCCACCGCCAGGCGCGTGGTGTTGCCGCTCATGAATGAGACAAAGTCGCCGCTGGCCATGAAGCCTATGGCATCGGTCATGCCCGCCAGCACCGACAGGCTGGCCACCAGCAGCATACCGACACGGCCACGCCATCGCTGTTGATGGGCGAGTCCGGCGTTGGCGTAGGACTTTTGGGACGAAGGCAACATGGGGCCGGGTTCCTCGGTGAGATTATTCGGCCACCACCGTAAGGCGCTTTGATGTCCGGCGCAATGATCTCAGACAGCTACCAGCCGCCAACCGGTGCTTTGCCAGACTAAGGTATGAGTCGGCTCGATCGCCTGCACGAACCCCTCGTCATGTGACACCACCACCATTGCGCCGGTAAATCCCTTCAGCGCCTGTTCGAACGCGACGATCGACTCCAGATCCAGGTGATTGGTCGGCTCATCCAACAGCAGCAGTTGCGCCGGCGTCTCGCGCCACAAGGCGATGGCCATCGCGGCTTTCAAACGTTCGCCGCCGCTGAGCCGGCCCGCCGCTTGCGTGACCCGTGCGGCGTCCAACTGCAGCAAGGCCAACCGGGTACGCAACTCAGCCTCGGCCAGTGGCGTGTCGAGCAGGTTGAGCTGCTCGACGATCGAGCGTTGGTTGTCCAGCAGGGCCAGGTGTTGATCGATATAGGCGCTGGGCACGTGCACCGAGCATTCGCCACTGACGGCCTGCGATTGGCCCGCCAACAGCTTGAGCAAGGTCGACTTACCGCAACCATTCGGCCCCCGCACGGCGACGCGCACAGGGCCGATCAGGCTGAGTGTGAGGGTTTGAGCGCCCAGCCACGGTAGCTCGGCATCGATCAGGGTCAGGACCTGTCGACCATTGGGCAGCGCCGAGCCGGGCAAGGCCAGCAGCGTCGGCGTCTGATCCGCCACGCCTTCGTAGGCTTGACGCACTTGCGCATCCAGCCGGGCGTTGTGTTCGCGATGGGCACCGCGCACCGTGCCGACGATTTGCGTGGCGGCGCCTTTCCAGCGGGCCTTGGTGAAACGGTCGACATTCGCGGTTTCAGCGTGCTTGCGTGAACGGGCGGCGCTACGTTGCAGGCTGTCGTGGTCTTGTTGCAGGCGCCGACGCTCGCGGCTGCGCTCCAGGCGGGCGTGCTCCCAGGCGGCGATAGCGGCGTGCTGCTGCGTATCGCGCTGTTGTCGATAGGTTTCGTAGTTGCCGCCATACACCCGGGCGCCAAGGGGCGACAGTTCGATAATGCGCCCCATGGCATTGAGCAGTTGCCGATCATGGCTGACCACCACCAGGCCGCCGCGCCAGTCACCCAGCACCTGCAGCAGCCAATCACGCCCGGCGCTGTCGAGGTGATTGGTCGGCTCATCGAGAATCAGCAACTGAGGACAGGCCAGCAACGCACCTATCAGCGCAACCCTGGCCAACTGACCACCGCTGAGGTGATGGGCCGGGGTGTGCGCATGAAGGGGTTGCAGCCCTGCCACATCCAGCGCGGCGCGCAAGCGCTCGGCCAGGTCCCAGCGATCGTCGATCAGTTCCAGGTCGTCGGCCTGGGCGGCGCCGTGAGCCATACGCTCAAGCGCGGCCAATGCCTGGGCGGTGCCGGTGAGGTGGGCGACGCTGTCGCCAGGCTCGATAGTCAGGGTTTGCGGCACATACGCGACGCTGGCAGAACCCGCGCGGGTGCCGGAAGTGGGCGCCAGCCTCCCGGCAATCAACCGGGCCAGAATACTTTTGCCGCGCCCATTGCGGCCGACAATGCCAGTGGGCGTGTGGTCAATGGACAGGTTCAGGTCGTCCAGCAGGGTTTCGCCATCGGCGAACTGGAAGGACAGGTGTTGCAGGGAAACCAATACGGGTAGCCGGTTGACGTCAGTCATCAGCACCTCCAAAAAAATGTCGAACAGGCCAACAAGCACGCCAGGCGGCTCGTTGCGGATACATTTTGGAAGGCTTAGCGGTTCACGTCGGCGGTCGTCCGGTAAATCAGAAGGGGGGGCAGACGCTAACCCACCTGGTTTTGTTCAGCAAGTCGGCGGGCGATGCAGAATCGGGCATGGCGCGCATTCCTTGGCAACAAATCAGGCCAGCGGGGTGCGCTCGTGCCAAAAGGTTTTCGTGGCTTACGCCAGCACCGCGACTGCCTTGATTTGTGCCCATAGCGTCTGGCCGGGGTGCAGTTGCAATTGGTCACGGGAGAAGCGGGTGATCCGTGCCAGCAGCGGCGTGCCGCCGGCATCCAGGCGCACCAGCACGTGGGCGTTGTTGTCCGCCGCAATCTCCTGGATGACCGTCACCGGCAGGCGATTGAGGATGCTGCTGTGTTCTTCCGCCTGCACATTGAGGCTCACATCCCGCGCCTGCACCTTGATCCGCAAGGCTTTGCCCAAGGCCAGCGGCGCATGGGCGACACGCATGTGCAAGGCGCTGCCGGGCAGTTGCAGGCTGAGCAACTGATAGTGCGCGTCGTAAGCGCTTACCGTGCCACTGATGACCACGCCCGCGTCGTCGCCCAACGCCAAGGGCAAATCCAGCCGCGCCAGGGTTTCACCGATGGGGCCACTGGCGAGGGCCTTGCCCTCGCTGAGCAACACGATGTGATCGGCCAGGCGCGCCACCTCGTCCTGGGCATGGCTGACGTAGAGCACGGGGATGTCCAGTTCGTCGTGCAGGCGTTCCAGATACGGCAGGATTTCGCTCTTGCGTTTACTGTCGAGGGCGGCCAGCGGTTCGTCCATCAACAATAGGCGCGGGCTGGTCAGTAATGCGCGGGCGATGCCGATGCGCTGGCGCTCGCCGCCGGACAAGTGCTGCGGATGCCGCTCAAGCAGGTGACCGATGCCCAGCAGTTCGGTGGCCTGGGTCATGTCGACGCGACGTTGCGCACGCGGGATGCGCTTGAGGCCGAATTCCAGATTGGCCCGCACCGACAGATGGGGGAACAGGCTCGCCTCCTGGAACACATAGCCCAGCGCACGTTTATGCGGCGGCACGAACAGCCCGCTGCGGCTGTCTTGCCAGACTTCATCGTTGACCTGGACAAACCCGTCCGTGGCACGTTCCAGCCCGGCAATGCAGCGCAGGCAGGTGGTCTTGCCGGAGCCGGAATGCCCATACAGCGCGGTGACGCCACGCCCGGGCAGATGCAGGTCCACCTCCAGGGCAAAGGCGGAATACTTAAGGTGCAGGCGTACATCAATCATCGACATCAGCTCCAGCCCATCTTGGTTTTTCGGCTGGAATAGAGCGCCAGCAACACGAGAAACGCGAACACCACCATGGCGCCGGCCAACCAGTGCGCCTGGGCATACTCCATCGCTTCGACATGGTCGTAGATCTGCACCGAGACGACCCGGGTCTTGTCCGGGATATTACCGCCGATCATCAGCACCACGCCGAACTCGCCGACGGTATGCGCAAAACCGAGAATCGACGCGGTGATAAACCCCGGGCGGGCCAGGGGCAGGATCACGCTGAAGAACGTGTCCCAGGGATTGGCGCGCAAGGTCGCGGCCACTTCCAGCGGGCGTGTACCGATGGCGGAGAAGGCGTTTTGCAACGGCTGCACCACGAACGGCATGGAATAGATCACCGAGCCGATCACCAGCCCGGCGAAACTGAAGGTCAGGGTGCCCAGGCCCAGCCATTGGGTGAACTGGCCGAAGTAACCATGCGGCCCCATCGTCAGCAGCAGGTAGAAGCCGATGACCGTGGGCGGCAGCACCAACGGCAGGGCGACCACCGCGCCGATAGGCCCGCGCCACCACGAGCGGGTGCGCGACAGCCACAGGGCAATCGGAGTGCCGATGACCAGTAGGATCACCGTGGTCAGTGACGCCAGTTTGATGGTCAACCAGATCGCGGAAAAATCGGCACTCGATAGCGGCATTTAGAGCTCGTAACCGTAGGACTTGATAACGGCAGCGGCTTTCGGCCCTTTCAGGTACTCGACCAGCGCCTTGGCAGCGGCGTTGTCTTTGCCCTTGTTGAGGATCACCGCGTCCTGTTTGATCGGGTCATGCATGGCGGCCGGGACGATCCATGCCGAACCGCTGGTGACTTTGCCGTCTTTGTAGATCTGCGACAAGGCCACAAACCCCAGCTCGGCATTCCCGGTGGAGACAAACTGATAGGCCTGGGTGATGTTCTGGCCCTCGACGAGCTTGTCCTTGACCTTGTCGGTCAGACCTTCCTTGGCCAGCACCTGGGTGGCGGCCAGCCCGTAGGGCGCGGCTTTCGGGTTGGCGATGGACAGGTGTTTGAACGCGTTCTGCTTCAGCACCTCGCCCTTGGCATCGACATAACCTTCCTTGGCCGACCACAGCGCCAGGGTGCCGACCGCGTAGGTAAAGCGCGACCCCTTGACGGTATCGCCTTCGGTTTCGAGTTTTTGCGGGGTGGTGTCGTCGGCGCTGAGGAACACGTCGAACGGCGCGCCGTTCTTGATCTGGGTATAGAACTGCCCGGTGGCGCCATAGGCGGCGACCAGCATGTGCCCGGTGTCCTTCTGGAAATCGGCGGCAATCGCCTGGATCGGTGCGGTGAAGTTGGCGGCGACGGCCACCTGGACTTCATCGGCGTGGGCCGGACCCAAAGCGCAGGCAGCAATCAGGCTGGCCAGGGCGGTAGGGGCCAGGCGTGAGGCGCGAATCGTCATGAAGCAGCTCCTTAGGAAATGTACGGCTTGTTATAGGTAGAAGGCTCAACCGCTATGTAGGGGAATATATAGCGGTTGGCCATTGCCGGTACAGTGCAAAGTTGCCACAGCGGTTGGGTCTATTTGAGCTTCGCCAGTGCTTGTTTGGCCAGTTCGCGGGTCAGCTCATAGGTGCCTATCTCTTTACCCAGGCGCAACGCCTGGCCTGCCCATAAGTTGCTGAAGCCCGCTTCGTCCTTGGCCTTGAGTGGCAATAACGCACCGCCGGCCCTGGGGAATGCCGGGGCCAATGGGTTGATCGCGCCCAACTCACGCATCACCCGGTTGACGATGCCCCGCGCCGGTCGGCCGGTGAACAGGTTGGTCAGCGCGGTTTCGCTGGCCTGGGCATGGCGCAATGCATGGTGGTGCGAGGGGCTGACCGTGGCTTCGGGGGTGAACAGGTACGCCGTACCCATCTGTACGGCGCAGGCGCCCAAAGCGAAGGCGGCGGCGATCCCGCGCGCGTCAGCGATGCCGCCGGCGGCGATCACCGGCACGCTGACGGCGTCGACGATCTGCGGCACCAGCGCCATCAAGCCGATCTGGCTATTGAGGTCGTCGCTGAGAAACATGCCGCGGTGGCCGCCGGCTTCAAGGCCCATGGCGATGATCGCGTCGCAGCCATGCTGTTCCAGCCAAATCGCCTCTTCGACGGTCGTGGCCGATGACAGCACCTTGGCGCCGGTCGCTTTGACGCGGTCGAGCAGGGACTTTTCCGGCAAGCCAAAATGGAAACTGACCACCTCAGGGCGAAATGCTTCTACGACTTGGCAGGCGTCTTCGTTGAACGGTGCGCGGTTGGTTACTGGCGTTGGAGCATCAACGTCGGCGCCCAGTTCGCGGTAGTAGGGTTGCAGCAGGTCCTTCCAGCGCCGATCACGCGCTTCGTCCGCCTCGGGCGGTTGGTGGCAGAAGAAATTCACATTGATCGGCCGCGTGCTGGCCTTGCGGACAGTGGCCAAAGCCTCGCGCAATTGCTCGATACTCAGCGCCGCTGCCGGCATCGAACCCAGCGCGCCGGCCTCGTTGGCGGCGATGACCATTTGCGCAGAGGTTGCACCGGCCATGGGCGCCTGGATGATCGGCACATCGATGCCCAACAGGTCAAGAATGCGGGTGTCTGGCCAGGTGCTCATGGGATGCGTCTCCAGCGTTAGTAAGAATTTTCGCTGTTTTAGCAGGGCCCTTGGCGCCCGGCCAGTCTGTTTTATTCACTGGACGCAGCCTGAGTTTCGTGCAGTGGCGAGCCGTTGTTTAGATGTCGCGCTCGCGCTCCAGTAACAGGCGCTTGCGTTCCACGCCCCATCGGTAGCCCGACACGTCGCCGTTACTGCGCACTACCCGGTGGCACGGAATGGCGACCGCCAGGCGGTTAGCGCCACAGGCCTGGGCCACAGCACGAAAGGATGTAGGCGCGCCAATCCGTTCGGCGATCTGCGCATAGCTGGCGGTGCTGCCCACCGGGATGTCGCGCAAGGCCTGCCACACCCGTTCCTGAAAGGCCGTGCCGCGCAGATCCAGCGGTAAGTCCAGGCCCAGGGCGGGGGCTTCTATAAACCCCACCACCTGAGCGACCAACTGCTCGAAAGCCGGGTCGGCGCCGAGCAGTTCGGCCCTGGGGAATTGGTCCTGCAGGTCACGCACCAGCGCGTCCGGCTCGTCGCCCAGGAGGATCGCGCACACGCCGCGATGACTTTGCGCCACCAGAATCGCGCCGAGGGAACACTGGCCGACGGCAAAATGGATGTGAGTATTCGTGCCGCCGGCTTTGTAATCGCTTGGCTTCATGCCCAGCAGTTGATCCGCCGATTCATAGAAGCGGCTGTTGGAATTGAAGCCTGCGTCATACAGCGCGTCGGTCACCGTGTTGCGCCCCTTGAGCCCCTCGCGCACTTTGCGTGAGCGCTGGGCGCTGGCATAACCCTTGGGGGTGATACCGGTGACTGACTTGAACACCCGATGGAAATGGAACGGACTCAACCCGGCCTGCAGGGCCAGTTGGTCGAGGCTGGGCGGGGTTTTGGCGTGTTCGATCTGCCGACAGGCGTTGGCTACAAGCTCGGCGTGTCGCGCCGCGCGCTGCGTCTGGTCGCCGGTCGCGCGTTTGCTTGGGCGATAGCCTGCCGTCTCGGCCTCCTGGGGCGTATCAAAGAACTCGACGTTTTCCGGTCGCGGCAAGCGCGAGGCGCTGCTGGGACGGCAATACACGCCGGTGGTTTTCACCCCATAGACAAACAGCGCATCCGCCTGGGGATCGCGGGCGAGGATTGCCGCCCAACGGGGGTCATGTTCGTTATTCATTGCCTGTTCTCATGACGGGTCACGGCCAGATTAGTCGTGTCGCAGTGGCCTGGCACTCTGAAGCTTGCGGTCAAATCAGCCGGCGGTACGAAAGGTCAGGTTGATGCGTTGCGCGCCCATGACCGCATGCGTACCGTCCTTGACCGGCATGACGCCATGAAAGCGCAGGCGATCGACGCCGCCCCACACCACCACATCACCATGGAACAACGAGATTTTTTGCGGCTTGTCACTGCGTGCATGGCCGCCGAACAGGAAGACCGCTGGCAGCCCCAGCGATACGGAAACCACTGGCGCGGTGTAGCAGCGTTCGTTCTTGTCCTGGTGCAACGACATCTTCGCCCCCGGCACATAACGGTTGATCAGGCAGGCATCGGGCACAAAATCACTGAACCCGGCGTCGGCCGCCGCGTGTGCCGCCAGTTGGCGCAAGGTCTCGGGCATGGCTGGCCAGGGTTGACGACTGCGCGGGTCAAGCGCGCTGTAGCGATAGCCGCTGGGATCGGTGGTCCACCCCAGCTCACCGCAACTGCTCAGGGCCGCCGACATGGTGAAACCGCCGGGTGTGACCATTTGCCGAAACGGCGACTGAGCCAGCACGCGCCGCAACGCTGGCAGAAGATGCTCAATGTAGGGCAGGGCATAGCCCCTCAGAACGTGGGACTGTTCGCCAATCTGCTCACGCCCTGCGGGTTGTTGCAGGGCGTCTTCGGCAAACAGGTCGGCGGTCGGGTCGGGCATGGGCTTACAGCGCCTTGCTCACGTTGATGTCAGTGATTTCATCGCTGGTGTCGTGAATCTTCGCCAGGACTTGCTTGGCTTCTTCGACGCTGTTGCTTTGCAGTTGCGCAAACTCAAAGCGGCGTTCGCCGTTGAGTTTGTACTTGATGACGTATTTGGTCGTGGTCACAGCTTTTTTCCTGTCGAGTGTTCGGCTCAGCTCAATTTGCTGTTGGTGCGACGAACGATACGGATCTTGTGGGACAGCGCAGGTTTGCGGGTGACGCTGATGGCGCGGCGCGTCACAACGTCCAGGGTGATGTTCCAGAAACCGGTGCTGGGCGCGGTGATTTTTGCGGGGAACTTGTCGAATGCGCCGCCGTGGTAGGTGTGACGACCGCCATTCTTGAAGCTGCGAAAATTCGCATCGCTCATCAGACGAATATTACAAGTCTGCGAGCATTCGATGACAACAATGTCTCCCTCGTTGAGGTGCTCACGCTGGTGGATGAATTTCATGGGGGGTGTCTCCAGAAGGGCTTTTTCTGAAAAATCAGAACGATACGTAGGTTAAGATAGAGTTTATCAGCCCCAGCGCGTTTATTATCGGGCCGTCGTCGACGACGTCGACAATTTAAAACAGTTATTTGCCGAGTTATCAGAGATAAATCCTACGTGGGCGGGAGAAAATTACCATCCCCGCTGTCGTAGCGTCTTTATCGGAGGTTTTATATGAAGTGGAGTGTGTTGGTTCTGGCCTTGGCGATAGGTGGGTGTGCTTCGGTTGCAGATATCAAGCAGACCCCCCCGACCCTAGCGGTCATTTCAGGGAAAAAACCGCAGGAATATGCCGCCTGTGTGGTGCGTAAATTGTCGACTACCCGCCGGCCGCCGCAGATTGAGCCTCATAAAGACGGTGTGCAGGTGATTGTGCCGCAGAAATTCTCCACTGACCCGTCGGCTATTTTCGAGATTGAAGAACGCTCCAGTGGCAGCAGCATAAAGCTCTACGAGAGCATGTCCAATGTGCCGATCCGTCCTGGCGATGTGAAGAAGGCCGGGGAGGACTGCATTTCCGGCTGAGGCCACGCGTTTTATACAGCACGTTTGAATCCGATAAAGACGCCTGACTTGCCATTGCGGTGTCAGGCCTTTTTTTGTGTGTTGTCCCGTCCTGCATAAGTTCACGCCAATGACGGGGTCAATCTCTATGGTCAAACAGTAGACGGCGTGCTCATCGGGCAGGGTATCCGTTAAACTGTCGGCCATGCACTACAAAAAATGCCGCTCAAACCCTGGGTTTGCGCGGCATTTGTCTTTTTCTGGAACTCTGTCATGAAACGTGAACACGTCAAAGCCCGCCATGCCGAAGGTCAGATCTCGGCCACCCACATCATCCAGAATCCCGCTGATCTGGGGGAGTGGATCGTATTCTTCAAGAAAAGCGGCGGACGCAGCTTTTTCCTGGTGGATGATCAGGATGAAGTGGAGTCGTTCCAGTGCCTGGACGACCTGATCGAGACGGTTCGCGGCCTGGGTATCAAGTTCGCCGAAATCCACATGTAAGCGCAGCAGCGCCTACTTGCAGACCACCACCACGCTGCGGCTCTTGAAGTTGCCCACGTCTTTGCCCAGGGTCTTGTCATCTTCGCTCAGGGCGGGCGTGCCCTCGGTGCCGACGATGCGATAACCGGTGCCGGCGCAGGATGCATCGGCCTTTTCATAGCAACCGGCCCAGGAGTTGGCTTCACCCGAGCAGTCGATCGTCAGGCCCTGTTCACCGTTTTTCAGATAAACGTCAGAGGTGGTGGTGCAGCCGGTGAGCGCCAGTACCGCGGTCAGTGCTAGAATCTTGTTCATGTGGGGTCGTCGTCGAGGATGTTGGAGGGGCGCGCGGACATTGTCGTGGGGCGTTTGCAGAAGATTATAGCGAACGGCCATGTAGGTACATGACCCACACAAAAAAGCCCCGGTCACCGGGGCTTTGTGCGCAGGGCTTGCAGGCTTACTTGCTCTTTGGCCGCTTGCTCGACGCGTGACCCGCTTCATCCACAAACACTTCGGCTACCGCAACAGCTTCGCGTTCGGTCGCGAACGAGCCGGCAACGCTGTCTCCGTGGAAGTTGATCAAGTGCCAACCGTCCGCACGCTGCGTGATCAGGTAGCCGTTTACGCCTTTGGGTTCTGACATCTATTAACAATCTCGTGGTCTGGTTCAAGGGCGTAATGATAGCGCCAATTGTCGCGCCCCCGCCCAAGTTATTCCAGATCAATGTTTGAGGCGCCAAAGCGTGTTAAAAGGGTTGCAGCCCATTTTAAACCAGAGGGCAACGCTGTTTTTGTCGTGCCGTTTGTGCAGCTCTTCGTAGGATTAGCGGAACTTACGCCGACATTTTTTCTCTATGATGACATCGCAACGCCAGCAGGACCCATTGTAAGGTGCCTGCGGCCTGATTAGACTGCGCCGAATTCCGTACGCACAGCCCTTTGTAAGGACCCATATGATCAAGAAATGCTTGTTCCCAGCAGCCGGTTACGGCACTCGCTTCTTGCCAGCGACCAAGGCCATGCCCAAAGAGATGCTGCCGGTGGTGAACAAGCCACTGATTCAGTACGGCGTCGAAGAGGCACTGGATGCCGGCTTGAACGAAATCTCCATCGTCACCGGCCGTGGTAAGCGCGCGCTGGAAGACCACTTCGACATCAGCTACGAGCTGGAAAACCAGATCAAAGGCACCGACAAGGAAAAATACCTGGTCGGCATCCGCAAGCTGCTCGACGAGTGCTCGTTCTCCTACACCCGCCAAACCCAGATGAAAGGCCTCGGCCACGCCATCCTGACCGGCCGCCCGCTGATCGGTGACGAACCGTTCGCCGTAGTACTGGCGGATGACTTGTGTGTGAACCTGGAAGGCGACGGCGTGCTGACCCAGATGGTCAAGCTGTACCAGAAGTACCGTTGCACCATCGTCGCGGTTCAAGAGGTTGATCCTCAAGAAACCAACAAGTACGGCGTTATCGCCGGCGACGATATCGGCGATGGCCTGATCCGCGTGCGCGACATGGTCGAGAAGCCTGCGCCTGAAGATGCCCCGTCGAACCTGGCGATCATCGGTCGTTACATCCTGACCCCGGACATCTTCAAGCTGATCGAAGAAACCGAGCCGGGCAAGGGGGGCGAGATCCAGATTACCGACGCCCTGTTGAAGCAGGCCAAAGACGGTTGCGTGATCGCCTACAAGTTCAAAGGTCGTCGTTTTGACTGCGGTGGCGCCGAAGGCTACATCGAAGCGACCAACTTCTGCTACGAGCACTTCTACAAGACTGGCAAGGCTTACTGATTCACGGTTGCCCGCCTGTTGTAAGAGAAAGCCACCTTCGGGTGGCTTTTTCGTTTTTCGCCCCCAACTAAGTCGGTATGCTGATTGCCTGCCGAGGAGAGTGAAATGGCCTACGATTTTGACCTGTATGTGATTGGCGCCGGTTCCGGCGGTGTTCGTGCTGCGCGCTTTGCCGCCGGTTTTGGCGCCAAAGTGGGCGTGGCGGAAAGCCGCTATCTGGGCGGCACGTGCGTGAACGTCGGCTGCGTGCCGAAGAAGCTGCTGGTCTACGGCGCGCATTTTGCCGAAGACTTCGAGCAGGCCAGCGGTTTTGGCTGGTCTCTGGGTGAAGCGAACTTTGACTGGGCGACCCTGATCGCCAACAAGGACCGCGAGATCAACCGTCTCAACGGCATCTATCGCAACCTGCTGGTCAACAGTGGCGTGACCCTGCATGAAGGGCATGCGCGACTGGTCGATCCGCATCAGGTGGAAATCAATGGCGAGCGCTTTACGGCCAAGCACATCCTGATCGCCACCGGCGGCTGGCCGCAGATTCCGCAGATTCCGGGGCATGAGCACGCGATTGGTTCCAATGAAGCGTTCTTCCTCAAGGCATTGCCCAAGCGCGTGCTGGTGGTGGGCGGCGGCTATATCGCCGTTGAATTCGCCGGAATTTTCCATGGCTTGGGTGCGCAGACGTCTTTGCTGTATCGCGGCGACCTGTTCCTACGCGGTTTTGACGGTGCGGTGCGCAAGCATCTGCAGGAAGAATTGACCAAGCGCGGCCTGGATCTGCAGTTCAATGCCGATATCGAGCGTATCGACAAGCAAGCCGATGGCAGCCTCAAGGCCACCCTCAAAGATGGGCGCGTGCTGGACACGGACTGTGTGTTCTACGCCACCGGCCGGCGGCCGATGCTGGATAACCTGGGCCTGGAAAACACCGGGGTCAAGCTCGATAAGCGCGGTTTTGTCGAGGTGGATGACCTGTACCAGACCGCCGAATCGTCGATCCTGGCGATTGGCGATGTGATCGGTCGCGTGCAACTGACCCCGGTGGCCCTGGCCGAAGGCATGGCCGTGGCGCGTCGCTTGTTCAAGCCGGAGCAGTATCGCCCGGTGGACTACGCGATGATTCCGACGGCGGTGTTCAGCCTGCCGAACATCGGTACGGTCGGTCTGAGCGAGGAAGACGCGAAGATCAGCGGCCATAAGGTGAAGGTCTTCGAAAGCCGTTTCCGGCCGATGAAGCTGACATTGACCGACTGCCAGGAGAAAACCCTGATGAAACTGGTGGTCGATGCCGACACCGACAGGGTCCTGGGTTGCCATATGGTCGGCCCGGACGCCGGGGAAATCGTGCAGGGCTTGGCGATCGCGCTCAAGGCGGGCGCGACCAAGCAGCATTTTGATGAAACCATTGGCGTACACCCGACGGCGGCCGAAGAGTTCGTCACCATGCGCACGCCCGTGGCCGACTGATCAGGTGCTGGGCGTTGCCTCAGCGGTTGCTGCAACGGCGGCCGTCAGACGCAACGTCTCGATGCTGGCCTGGGCCTTGATCAGGTCCAGTTCCAGTGCCTTGTTGGCCTGCTGAAATTCGCTCAGCGCGGCTTGGCGTGACTGACTGTCTTGCACCGCGACCCGCAGGCGCTCCTGGAGCAGGGTGCGTTCGCTGTCGATCTGCTTCAACTGTTCGCTCAGTTTGAGTTGCTGCGCTTGGTCCTTGCGCACTTGCTCGTGCAATGCCGCCAGCTCCTTCACGGTTACTCGATGTTCGATCAGCAAGCGCTCGTTGTCGCGGTGCAACTGGGTGATCTCGTCCTGGCGCACCATTGCGCTCTGCTGGGCCTGGCGCAGTTCCGCCTGGACTTGCTGCACCTGACCTTCGTGGCGGCGCTGTTCCTGTTCGCGCTGCTCTTTGATTGCGTTGCGGTAATGCTCCAGGGCATCCCGAGCGTGCAGGTGCTTGTCTTCCAGCGAGCGAATTTGTTCGTCCTTGTCGCTGATGCGTAGCTCGTAGTCACTGCACGCCTGGCTCAGCCCGGCGTTACGGGTTTGCTCGGTTTGCAGGCTGGTGCTGGCGGTTTGCAGGGCTGCGCTTTCGTCGGCTAGGGCTGCGGCCTGGATATCGAATTGCTGCTGCAGCTGGTTATGGGCTGTTTGCAGCGTTTCGAGTTGGGCGAGCAGGGCGGTTTTCTGTTGCTCAAATTTCGCCACGGCCAGGTCAATCGGTTCTTGGGCTTTCTCTTTCAGGCGTTGGGCAAGCCGCGCCACCAGTTCGCCCAATTCGTCGTCGATGGGCGCTTCGGTGATGGTCTGCCGCGTTTCACTCTCGTCCAGTTCCTTCAAGTAGCGATGAATCGTGGTTTTCGAACCGGTATTACCCATTTCGATGCGTACCGCATCGATGCTGGGGTTTTCGCCGCGGGCGAGAATCGCCAGGCGTGCCGTTTGAACGACTGCTTTGTTTATGCCGCCACGAGCCATGGGGTCTCCGTCGATTTAGTACTGTGGTACATGGTATGTATATACATACTATATCATCAATAATTGTCGGTTAAAATTCATGATTTAACAGATGGGATATTGGCGTATTATCCCGTGTCAGCACGGTTTTCACCGTGAGTGCGCCCTATCAGCAGTACGAAAAGGCTTTCATGAGCGATCTGGATCGTTACCTCAACGCCGCTACCCGCGATAACACGCGCCGCAGTTATCGCGCAGCCATCGAGCACTTCGAGGTGAGCTGGGGCGGATTCCTGCCCGCCACCAGCGACAGCGTGGCGCGTTACCTCGTGGCGCATGCCGGGGTGTTGGCGGTGAATACCCTGAAGCTGCGGCTTTCAGCGTTGGCGCAGTGGCACACGAGCCAGGGCTTTCCCGACCCGACCAAGGCGCCAGTCGTGCGCAAGGTGCTCAAGGGGATTCGCGCCGTGCACCCTGCGCGCGAGAAGCAGGCAGAGCCGTTACAGCTCAAGCACCTGGAGCAGGTGGTGGCATGCCTGGAAGGAGAGGCGCGAGCGGCAAGCGAAGCCCAGGACCCCGCCGGACTGCTGCGCGCCAAACGTGACAGCGCATTGATCCTGCTGGGGTTCTGGCGAGGCTTTCGCAGTGATGAGTTGTGCCGATTGAGCATCGAGCATGTTCAGGCCGTGCCCGGGGCTGGCATCAGCCTGTACCTGCCGCGCAGCAAGAGCGACCGCGACAACGTCGGCAAGACCTACCAAACCCCAGCATTGCTGCGGCTATGCCCGGTGCAGGCCTACAGCGAATGGCTCAGCGCCTCGGCGCTGGTCCGCGGCCCGGTGTTTCGCGGGATTGACCGCTGGGGCAACGTGGGCGAGGCGGGGTTGCACCCCAACAGCGTGATCCCGCTGTTGCGCCAGGCCCTGGAGCGTGCGGGCATCCCGGCCGAGCAATACACCAGCCACTCCCTGCGCCGGGGCTTTGCGACTTGGGCCCAGCGCAGCGGTTGGGATTTGAAGTCGTTGATGAGTTACGTCGGCTGGAGCGACATGAAATCCGCCATGCGCTATGTTGAAGCGACGCCCTTTCTTGGCATGACCCTGGCCACCCAGCCGCTGATTTGAGATTTCTTCTATTAATACTGTCAGTTGATAGGGAAAACCAATCGCGAGCATCAGGTTTGCCAATGAGCCATCGGCCGCAAGAGTGGGTAGGATTCATCTCATCAACTTACTAACCCCTGACGGAGAGTCAACGATGCCTATCATCAACAGCCAAGTAAAACCGTTCAAAGCGACCGCCTACAAAAACGGCAACTTCGTAGACGTGTCTGACGCTGACCTGAAAGGCAAATGGTCCGTAGTGTTCTTCTACCCGGCCGACTTCACCTTCGTTTGCCCAACCGAGCTGGAAGACCTGGCTGACAACTACGCCGAATTCCAGAAGCTGGGCGTCGAAATCTACAGCGTTTCCACCGACACCCACTTTGCCCACGCTGCCTGGCACAACACCTCGCCAGCCATCGGCAAGATCCAGTACACCATGATCGGCGACCCAACCCTGACCATCTCCCGCAACTTCGACGTGCTGATCGAAGAAGCCGGCCTGGCAGATCGCGGTACTTTCGTGATCAACCCGGAAGGTCAGATCAAGATCGTTGAACTGAACGACGGCGGTGTTGGCCGTGACGCTTCCGAGCTGCTGCGCAAAATCAAAGCCGCTCAATACGTTGCTGCCCACCCAGGCGAAGTGTGCCCAGCCAAGTGGAAAGAAGGCGAGGCCACCCTGGCTCCGTCTCTGGACCTGGTCGGCAAGATCTAAGTCTGTGACACATCAAGGGCGGGATTCCGCACCTAAGTAAGCTGCAACCGCCCTCAAAAACGCCCGGGCGAGATTCGCTCGGGCGTTTTTTTTTACCGAATCAAAAGGAATCGCCCGTATGTTGGACGCCAATCTTAAAGCTCAGTTGAAGTCATACCTGGAACGGGTCACCCAGCCGATCGAGATCGTCGCCTCCCTCGATGACGGCGCGAAGTCCCAGGAAATGCTGGCTCTTTTGCAGGACGTAACCAGCCTCACCACGCTGATTACCCTGAAAACCGAGGGTGACGATGCGCGCAAGCCCTCGTTCTCCATCAACCGCCCGGGTGCCGATATCAGCCTGCGTTTTGCCGGCATCCCCATGGGCCATGAATTCACTTCGCTGGTGTTGGCCCTGCTGCAAGTCGGTGGCCACCCGTCGAAGGCCAGTGTCGAAGTGATTGAACAGATTCGTGCCCTCAAAGGCGAGTTCAGCTTCGAGACGTACTTCTCGCTGTCCTGCCAGAACTGCCCGGACGTGGTCCAGGCGCTGAACCTGATGGCCGTGCTGAACCCGAACATCCGCCACGTGGCCATCGATGGCGCGCTGTTCCAGGCCGAAGTCGATGAGCGCCAGGTCATGGCCGTGCCAAGTGTCTACCTCAATGGTGTGAACTTCGGCCAGGGCCGCATGGGCCTGGAAGAAATCCTCGCCAAGCTCGACACCAGCGGCATCGAAAAAGCCGCCGAGAAGATCAGCGCCAAAGCGGCATTCGACGTGCTGGTGGTCGGCGGTGGCCCGGCCGGTTCGGCGGCGGCTATTTATGCTGCGCGCAAAGGTATCCGTACCGGTGTGGCGGCGGAGCGTTTTGGCGGCCAGGTGCTGGACACCATGTCCATCGAGAACTTTATCTCGGTGCAGGAAACCGAAGGGCCGAAGCTGGCCAGCGCGCTTGAAGCCCATGTGCGTCAGTACGACGTGGACATCATGAACCTGCAGCGTGCCAGCAGCCTGGTGCCGGCGAAGAATGCCGGTGACTTGCACGAAATCCGCTTTGAAAGCGGTGCGACGCTTAAGTCGAAAACTGTGATCCTGGCCACCGGCGCCCGCTGGCGTGAAATGGGTGTACCGGGTGAGCAGGAATACAAAGCCAAGGGCGTGTGCTTCTGCCCGCACTGCGACGGCCCGCTGTTCAAGGGCAAACGCGTGGCGGTGATCGGCGGCGGTAACTCCGGCGTTGAAGCCGCTATCGACCTGGCTGGTATCGTCAGCCACGTCACCTTGCTTGAGTTCGACAGCAAGCTGCGCGCCGACGCTGTGTTGCAGCGCAAGCTGTTCAGCCTGCCGAACGTCAACGTGATCACCAGCGCGCTGACCAGTGAGGTTAAAGGCGATGGCCAGAAAGTCACCGGCCTGGTGTACAAGAATCGTGACAGCGGCGAGTTCACGACCATCGACCTGGAAGGCATCTTTGTGCAGATCGGTTTGTTGCCGAACACCGACTGGCTCAAAGGCACGGTCGAACTGTCGCCCCGTGGCGAGATCATTGTCGACGCACGTGGCGAAACCTCACTGCCAGGCGTCTTCGCTGCCGGTGACGTGACCACTGTGCCGTACAAGCAGATCGTGATTGCGGTGGGCGAGGGCGCCAAGGCTTCCCTGAGCGCGTTTGATCACCTGATCCGTAGCTCGGCGCCGGCATAAAATCCAGCCCGGAAATGAAAAACCCCATGTGTAAGCATGGGGTTTTTTATTGCGTGGGATGTTTACAGCGGCGCTGGCTGAATGATCTCAACCCAGTAAGCGTCCGGGTCCTTGATGAACGCCAGGCTTTTCATGCGGCCATCGTTCAGGCGCTTCTGGAAGTCGCAGCCCAGGGCTTCGAAGCGCTCGCACGCAGCCACGATATCCGGCACCGAAATGCAGATATGGCCAAAGCCGCGTGGGTCGGTATTGCCATTGTGATAGGCGAAGTCGGCGTCGTTTTCGGTGCCGTGGTTGTGGGTCAGTTCCAGGATGCCAGGGATCGACTTCATCCACTGGGTACGCTCGGCGGCGTCCGCCGGAATCCGGGCCTTGTCCACCAGCGCCAGGAAGTACAGGCTGAATTCGGCTTCCGGGAAGTCGCGCTTTTCTACCAGCGAGAAACCCAGCACACGGGTGTAGAAATCCAGGGACTTGGTGATGTCCTTGACCCGCAGCATGGTGTGATTGAACACGAAGTTCGACGTGGCGGTGTCAGGTTGGGCGGTGACGCCCGGGAAAGTGTTCAGATCGTGCAGGCTCATGGACCCTCCAGAAAAAATGGGGCAAACGCGGCGTGAGATGAGCGGTGCGTTCCCTTGGCTTGCGGCAAGCATTCGTGCAGCTGGGCCATGATACGCAAGGCCCGCTCACTGCGCCAAATGAAAAAGGTCACGCAGGCCTTGCGACCCGCGGGGGCTGGGCCGCAAACTTTGGCGCTTGAACCTGGGGTGTTTTTGCAATGATCGAATGTCGTACACCGCTGTTGAGCGCGTTGTGTTTGCTGTTGAGTAGCCCCTTGGCGCTCGCGGCCGAACCGGAAATCCACTGGCCCAGTGGCTGGCAAATCGAAGAAGTGGTCACTGATAAAGAGACGCCAGCCAGCACTCTAAACGTGTCTCGGCAGCGGGCAATCAAGAATGATGAAAATGGCGCGACAGTGATGGTCATGGAGTTGACGGGCACGCCGATCGAGGCCGGGCATGCCGTCAATCTTGAGGGCGTGTTACTGGAAATGCGCAAGTCCATCCAGAAAGATTTTGCCCAGGGTGGCTATCAAAGTGTGTGCAGCAAGATGCACCCTACAACATTGAGCCGTCTTGAAGCGCTGGAAACTACTTGCGTGATTACCGAGAACGGCCGGCACGTACTCTCGCAAACATTGGTTGGCGCTGTTGATACCGATAAGGCCTTTGTTTTTTCATACGCGGGCCAGGCGCAAGCATACGAAGCGAGCAAGGATGAAGTCCGTTCGGTGCGCGACAGCCTGAAACTTTGAAAGGCGCTGTCCCCCACATTTTTGAACGAAGTGAAATGTTATTTAAGTTCGCATTCGAACCGTTAAAAAAAAGCCCCGCTATTGCGGGGCTCTTTGTAAGTGCATTTTCGATCAGCCACGAAGCCAGGAATCTACAGTGGCGGCGCCGTACTGTTCTTTCCAGGCTTTCAGGCCGCGGTGGTTGCCGCCTTTAGTCTCGATCAGTTCGCCGGTGTGCGGGTTGTGGTAAACCTTGACCACGCGCGCACGGCGCTGTTTTGGTGCGGTCGCGACCGCTGCGGCCTTGCCTGGGTTGGGATCAAGGATGGAAATGATGTCGCGCAGGCCCTTGCCGTAGCTCTTCATCAACGCTTGCAGTTTTTCTTCGAATTCGATTTCTTTCTTCAGGCCAGCGTCGTTCTTCAGGGATTCCAGCTGGGCAAGCTGCTCTTGAAGGGCTTTTTCTGCTGCGCGAAATTCGGCGAGTCTGGACAAAATATTTACTCCAATAGTGTATTTGGCTGATATCAACTGCAGATAACGCTACAAGCCAAGAGCTTTAAGGCGACTCAAGAAAGAAGCCTTCCTGCGAGTTCTGCACAGGTATGAAAAATTGTAGTAGTTAATCCGCCACGAGTAAATCATGTCTTTAGCTAATTAACACTCTTTCATCGGCGCGGTAGATGGCTATTCAATGGCTGGTCAGGGATTTAATGAACTCGTCGCAGGGTAGCGGGCGCCCGAACAGGTAACCCTGCAGGAAATCCACGCCTTGTGCTGCCAGGTATTCACATTGCTCGATTGTTTCCACGCCTTCGGCAACGATACCCAAGTCGAGCTTGCCGGAGAGCTCTATGATGCTGTCCAGAATATGCCGCGAGAGTGCATCTACCCCGATCATGGCGACAAAGCTCTGGTCGATCTTCAAGTAGTCGACATTGAAGTTACGCAAGTAGGTCAGGCTGGAGTGACCGGTGCCAAAGTCATCAATTGCAATCATCACCCCCAATTCGTGCAGCGCATCGAACAGGCGGCGGGTGGTGTCGGTAGGCTTGATCAGTTCGCGTTCGGTCAACTCCAGCACCAGGATCACCTGGCCAGGCGTGAAGGCGGCGAGAAACTCCCGGCAGTCCTCCACCAAGGCCAGGTCCTGACAATGACGGGCGGTGATATTCACGCCGATATGGAAACCGCGGGTGAAACGCTCGGCATGCGGCGCCAATTGCGCCGCCGTCTGGCGTAGCAGCGCGCGAGTCATGGGCACGATCAGGCCACAGTCCTCAGCCAGTGGAATAAACAGGTCCGGCCGCACCAGGCCTTCCTTGGGGTGGTTCCAGCGCATCAGCACCTCGCAGCCGGCCCACTCGCGCGTATCGCCGCGTACCACCGGCTGGAAATAGGCGATGAACTCATTGGCGCTCAAGGCCCGGTGCAGTTCGTGGGTCGGGGCTGACGAGCGTTTTTGCAACCAATGAGCCGACGCACCCGCCAGTGCGCCAAAGAATCCCACCAGGATGAACAGCGCCGGGTAACGATCCTGCATATAGCGCCAGACTTCCCCGGCCGGCATGCCGGCGTCGACGCTGTAGCCATAGCGCGTGGATGCCAGGTGGTGGTGGGCCACGGCAAACACCGGCTGCGCACTGTCGCGCACCTTGCCGTCAGCGCTCATCCAGTGAGGCCCGACCTGTAGGACGAGCTCTGCGTTGTGGCGGATCAGGCGCAGGGCGTTGCTCAGGTGATAGCCGTCAATCGATGCAAATGCGCCTTTATCGCCGTCGACCAGGCGGTATACCAACAGCGCGGTATCCGGTGTGACCGGGTTGCCATTCATCAACCATAAGCGCCCATTGACATAATCGTCCGGGTTGACCGGTGATTCGTAACCACCGCCGAACAGTGAGCTGCAATAGATGTTTTTCTGCCAGGACAAGGTGGTCGCCCTTACAAACGGCCGGCGCGTGACCTGTTCACGCAGTGCCAGCTTTACCGTGTTGTCACAGGGCTGACCGGCCAGCGGCAGTAACGCCTGGGCGGCGAGGGCGGTGTTGTCGAGCATCAGGTCGAACTGGCGCACCGCTTCCTGGGCCGTCTGCGCGGTACTTTGTTGCAGGGTGTGTTCAGCCTGCCAATGCAGGATGACCACGCCCGCCCCGATCGGCAGCAGCGCGCTGAGCGCGGTGATCAGATAGCGCGTGGCGCGCTTTCGCGGGGCGTTGACGGTCAGGGGCATGGGGCGGACGGTCTGTCGTGGGATGGGGCGTGCCGGGCGGCACACGATTAACTCGATGATAGATGGCCGGGCCCGATTAAGCTCGCCGCCGGTGAGAAATCTACGTTCTGCGCTACATGAATGAAGGCCAGGGTCGCAGGCGTCGACTGGCGTTGATCCAGCACCGCCAGGCCAATTTCGCGGCTGACCGGCGGGGACAGCGGACGCACGGTGTAGCGCGCATCCGGCGTTTCGGGCAACGACGCCTGCGCCACCACGCTGACGCCGTCACCACGGCTTACCGCCTCCAGGGTGCTGAGCAGTTGCGAGCAGCGATAACGCACATTTGGGGTCAGCCGAGCCGTGTCGAACAGTCGCGAGACCAGCTCCAGCGAACCGGCTTCAGTGAGGATGAACGGGTCAGCGCACAGCGCCTTCAACGCCACGCATGAGCGTTCGGCCAAGGGGTGGGCTGCAGGCAAAAGGGCGACCATCTGGTCTTTGAACAGCGCAAACGTATCGAATCGTTCGTGCTCCAACACTACAAACCCTATATCGATACGCCGCTCGTCCAGCCATTGGATCACCTGGCGATCCGGGCCTTCGTCGACATGCACTTCAATGCCCGGATACTGCATCCGGTAGCGCTTTAGAATGCGCGGCAGCAGGCGATTGGATGAGGTGGGGCCGAAAGAGCCGATGCGCAGGGTGCCGCGTTTCATCCCGCGCGCGTCGCAGGCTTCCTGCTGCAAGGTGTCGGCCACGCCGAGCAGTGTGCGGGCGCGCATCAGCAGTTGCCGGCCGATGTCGCTGAGTTCAACTTGGGACTGATGGCGTCGAAATAGCTCGACGCCCAGCTCTTGCTCCAGGGCTTTGATGGCGTGGGACACAGCGGACTAGCTGATCCCCAGGCGATGGGCCGCGCTGGTGAAGCCCTGCAGTTCGGCGACCCGGGAGAATATTTCCAATTGCGTGAGTGTCATGAGTATTTACTCATTTTACGATGATTGATCATTAGTTGGAGGATACGCCAATCCTGCAAGCCACAGAGCAACCCGCCAATGACATCTGCTCCGGACCACTCGACCTACCTGAAGCTCGCCGCTGTGACCATGATCTGGGGCGGGACTTTCGTGGCCGGCCGCTATCTGGCCGCCGACCTAGAACCGCTGCTGGCAGCGACACTGCGTTTTCTATTGGCGAGTGTTGCGCTATTGGCCTTTATGGCCTGCGCACGCGTGCGCCTGAGTCGCCCAGACGCCAGGCAGTTCGTGCGTCTGGCCGTGCTGGGTTGTTTCGGCATCTTTTTCTACAACCTGTGTTTCTTTTACGGGCTGCATTACATCAATGCATCGCGAGCCTCCTTGATTGTCGCCTTGAACCCCGCGGTGATCGGCGTGGCTTCATGGTTGCTGTTCAAGGAGCGCCTGGGTGCAGCCAGGTGGCTGGGGATTGCCTTGTGCCTGGCCGGCGCGGGCACGGTGATTGTCAGTCGCAACCCCCAACTGTTGCAGGCGGTAGACAACGCCTGGCGCGGCGATTTGCTGATCTTCGGCTGCGTGGTGGGGTGGGGCGTGTACTCGTTGTATTCCCGTGAGCTCAACCAACGCCTGGGTCCCTTGCAAACGGTCACCTGGTCGATTCTGCTGGGTACGGGGATGCTGATGATCACCACCCTCATCAGTGGCAGGCTCACTCTGAATGCGCTGGCCGCCGTCCATCTGCCGCAACTGCTCGGCCTGTTGTATCTCGGGGTGGTGGGCTCGGCGGTGGCCTATATCGGCTGGTATGACGGTATTCGCCGAATCGGCGCGACCCGCGCCGGTGTGTTTATCGCCCTGAATCCGCTGACCGCAGTCATTTGCGGCGCGGTGTTGCTGGATGAGCAACTGACCCCACCCATGTTGTTGGGCGGCGCGGTGATCCTGCTTGGCATCTACCTGTGCAACAAACCCCTTGCTCCGGCCGGGCCAATGGGGATTTGATAAGGGAGCGGACAAATACTGTTACGCTGTGTAGAATCGATTTACGCATACAAGAATATGGACTTGCGCTCACGCAAGCCTCAGCCGTCAGAGACTGATGTAACCATGAAGCTACTCGGCTCCCCCCTGATCTTTGGTGACTTCCTCGCCCGTAGCGTGCGAGGTCTTTCGTGTGCGCCTCCCTCCTGCTTCATCCTTGCTGGCAATTGACATCCGTTCATCACAAGAATGAAGAGGCGCCGAACATGGCTGACCAATACGAAAACCCAATGGGCCTGATGGGCTTTGAATTCATCGAGTTCGCATCGCCCACACCCGGCACCCTGGAGCCGATCTTCGAGATCATGGGCTTCAGCAAAGTCGCGACCCACCGCTCCAAGAACGTCGACTTGTATCGCCAGGGTGAGATCAACCTGATTCTCAACAACGAGCCCAACAGCATCGCCTCCTACTTTGCGGCCGAGCACGGCCCATCGGTGTGCGGTATGGCGTTTCGCGTGAAGGATTCGCAAAAGGCCTACAACCGCGCCCTGGAACTGGGCGCCCAGCCGATCCATATCGAAACCGGGCCGATGGAGCTGAACCTGCCGGCGATCAAAGGCATTGGCGGTGCGCCGCTGTACCTGATCGACCGCTTCGGCGAAGGCAGCTCGCTCTACGACATCGATTTCGTCTACCTCGAAGGCGTGGAGCGCAACCCGGTCGGCGCCGGCCTCAAGGTCATCGATCACCTGACCCACAACGTGTATCGCGGGCGCATGGCCTACTGGGCCAACTTCTACGAGAAGCTGTTCAACTTCCGTGAAGCGCGTTATTTCGACATCAAGGGCGAGTACACCGGCCTGACCTCCAAAGCCATGAGCGCCCCGGACGGCATGATCCGCATCCCGCTCAACGAAGAGTCGTCCAAGGGCGCCGGGCAGATCGAAGAGTTCCTGATGCAGTTCAACGGTGAAGGCATCCAGCACGTGGCGTTCCTCACCGACGACCTGATCAAGACCTGGGACGCGTTGAAGAAGATCGGCATGCGCTTCATGACTGCGCCGCCGGATACCTACTATGAAATGCTCGAAGGCCGCCTGCCGAACCATGGCGAGCCGGTGGACCAGTTGCAAGCGCGCGGCATCCTGCTCGACGGCTCGTCCATTGAAGGCGACAAACGCCTGCTGTTGCAGATTTTCTCGGAAACCCTGATGGGCCCGGTGTTCTTCGAGTTCATCCAGCGCAAGGGCGATGATGGCTTTGGCGAGGGCAACTTCAAGGCACTGTTTGAGTCCATCGAGCGTGACCAGGTGCGTCGCGGTGTATTGACCGCCGACTGATTACGTTATCGCCACAACGAGCCCGGTCGAGGTTGCCTCCGCCGGGTTTTTTTGCGCCACAAGATGTGCGGAACCGTATGCCGAGCAGCGGTCACAAAGGTGACAGGGCAGCAGGAAACCTCCTGTGCCTGGATGCAGGGATGCCGAACTTCAGTATTCATGCCGACGAGGTACGCTTTATGATCGATACGTCCTACGCAAACCAACATGCGCTGACACCTTACACGCACAGTGCGCCTGCCACCGCCACTCGCAGCATCCGTTCAATCGACGACTCGGACCCCGTCGAGCTGGCGTTTCACACATACATGGACCGCATGCAGTCCGAGTTCCGGGACGGTTCGCTGAGTGCCGGGGGGCGAGAGTTGGCGAATGCCGCCGTAAGGCCCGGCAAGGCAGGAACCCTTGGGGTACAGGTTTCGACCTTTGCCGTCGATAGTGCGCAAGCCAAAGACATCGTCATGGTCAAGCGCACCCCGGAGACCGCCGAAGGTCCGAATTTTCTAATGTATGTGCCAGAGCAGGAAGGTCATTCGTTTCACGAGTTCAATACCCGTGAAGAAATGACAGCCTCGCTCAAGGCGTCGCTCAGCGATCCGAAGGCGCGGGACAAGTTTGCCGCACATTTCTCCAGTGACGCGGCGCCAAAGCAAGAGGAGCGGGTCCAGCAGGTGCTGGAAAAGTTTGCCGCTGGCGATCAGGCAGTGCTCGGCAGTTACGGGTATGAGAAGGGGGACATCTTTGCGCGTCTGAACCAAGACGTGAGCACCCCGCCGGTGCCGGTCAATGGCCTGACCAATACGCGTCTCAACAGCCTGTCGCCGGATGGCAGGGCCACTTACATCGGGACGCGCGAGGACGGAAATAAGGTAATTTACGCTTACGACGGTTACGGCAACCTGCTAGGCGGAGCTTCGGACGGGTTGTACTTGGTGCGCAACGGGCTGAACAATAACGAACCGCTCGAGCTGAGGACGCCTGAGGAACACGCCAAGTATCACGCCAGTACTCTTTTGGACAATACCGAAGCCAATGATCTGAATGGGCTCTACGACGAATTCCTCAAGCAACTCAGAAATCCCGGCCATGGTCTGGGGACCGTGCTGAAAGAGTTGGGCGTTTCTGAAGACGCGGCTAACTCGATCGAAGAAATCCTCAAGAACCCGGTCACGGGGACGTTGCTCGAGCTGAACCAGGAAAATCGGCTGGGCAATCTGTTTGGCGTCAAGAAAGAAGTAATGGATGAGGCCTTGGAAAAGATCGGCAATGAGGCGCAGAGCCGCATCCCGATTTATGGCTCCAAGAGGCAGCAGCTGGAGGGCGTGGCCGACTTATTGGAAAACCAATTCGGCACGCCCAAGCCACCAACGGTTCAGGTACACGTCGGTTAAGTCGCTACGCAGCCCCAACCCGAAGGGAATGGATGCCCTCACCTAAATCCAGCGCGCGCGCTCATGCCCTGCGCTGACGCACCAGGTGCTTGAAGCCCTCATACACCAGCACCATCACCGCCAGCCAGATCGGAATATACGTCAGCCATTCGCCCGCCTTGATACCTTCCCCCAACAGCAATGCCACCCCCAGCAGCAGGACCGGCTCCACATAACTGAGTAGCCCGAACAGGCTGAATGCGAGCAGGCGGCTGGCAATGATATAGCTCACCAGCGCCGAGGCACTGATGACGCCCAGCATCGGAATCAATACGTACAACTTCGGATGGGCCTGCATCACCGCAAAGCCCTGTTCGCCACTCTGTACAAACCACCACGCCACCGGCAGCATCAGCGCCATGTCCAGCCACAGCCCGCCCAAGTGGTCGGTGGTCAGGTATTTGCGCACCACGAAATAGACCGGGTAGCCGATGATCACCACCAGCGTGGCCCAGGAAAAACCACCGGCCTGGTACAGTTCGTTAAGCACCCCAAGGGCTGCAAAAAACACCGCGATCTGTTGCAGGCGCGACAAGCGTTCGCCATACACCAGGCGCCCGGTCAGCACCATAGTCAGCGGCAGCAGGAAATAACCCACTGACACATCCAGGCTGCGCCCATTCAGCGGCGCCCACATGAACAACCACAATTGCACGCCGAGCAGCGCCGAGGACACCACGATGCCGCCGATCAGTCGCGGCTTGGCCGCCAGCATCCGCAGCACGTCCCATACCCGTCGCCACTCGCCGCTGACGAGCATGAACACCGTCATGCACGGCATGGTGAGTAACATGCGCCAGCCGAAAATCTCCAGGCCACTCAAGGGCGTCAGCAGCGACGTGAAGTAATACATCACGGCAAACAACACCGAAGCCAAGACCGATAACACAACACCTTTAGACACGCTGTCCTCGCGAAAACCGTTGGATACAAAAGAGGGGGGTATTTCAGCAGGGGAATATAGTGCTTTTGGCGTCAGAGGGTGGCTCTGTTTTGGGGCGTTTCATCCAGGTTTGCTCGCTGCCCTCGGCAGGAGGGCAGTGAACTGGGGTTTTCCGGGGGGTACGTGCGTGCCATGCGGCCCGATACAAAGTGACCGACATCATTGAAGCCCGGGGTGGACGAGTGCCCCGGCGTCACCAGCGAGTCGATAAAGGCCTCGTCCTCAGCCGTGAGCTTCACATCCAATGCGCCGGTGTACGCATCCCACTGCGCTTCGGTGCGCGGGCCGACAATCGCAGAGCTGACGGCTGCGTTGTTCAGGACCCAGGCGATTGCGAATTCGACAATCCCCACGCCACGCTCTTGGGCGTATTGCTGGATCTGCTGGGCAATGCGCAGCGACTCCACCCGCCATTCGGTTTCCAGAATGCGCTTGTCCTGCCGCGCGGCACGGCTGCCGGCCTCGGGTGTCACATCGGGTGCGTATTTGCCGCTGAGTACGCCACGGGCCAGTGGGCTGTAAGGCACCACGCCCAAGCCATAGGCGGCTGCGGCAGTGATCTGTTCGACCTCGGCCTGGCGATTGACGATGTTGTACAGCGGCTGGCTGATCACCGGCTTGTCCACGCCCAGGCGCTCGGCCACGCGAATCACTTCGGCAATGCGCCAGCCGCGGTAGTTGGACAGACCCCAGTAACGGATCTTGCCCTGGCGAATCAAGTCGCCGATCGCCGACACGCTGACCTCCAGCGGGGTGTTGTGGTCTTCGCGGTGCAGGTAGTAGATATCCAGGTAATCCGTGTCGAGACGGGTAAGGCTGGCTTCCAGTGCGTTGAAAATACGCTTGCGGCTCAAACCGCTGCGGTTGGGCAAACCGTCTGGCGGGCCAAAGCCGACCTTGGACGCCACTACCCAGTCCTGGCGCTGACGGGCGATGGCTTCACCGACCAGCTCTTCCGAGCGTCCGCCCGTATAAACGTCGGCGGTGTCGATGAAGTTGATGCCCTGGTCCCAGGCCTTGTCGATGATGCGCAGCGAGTCTTCGGCGTTGGTCTGTTCGCCAAACATCATGGTGCCCAAGGTCAAGGCACTGACCTTCAAACCGGACTGGCCCAATGTGCGGTAAATCATGCAAAGCTCCTCAAGGCAGGAAAACGTGTGCCATGCAATACCAGACTCGCAGGCTCTGGGACAAGCCCTGGGCGTGTTTCTTCATACGTTCAGCAGCGCCCTGCAACGAGCCTGGAGGAAGCGATGCAGCACTTTCACCCGTTCCGACACTTGCAGGCGATGGGGGCACATCAGGTTGAAGGGCGTGGGTTCGCCCTGCCAGTCGGTCAACAGCGGCACCAGGCGTCCGGCCTGGATGTCGCTGGCGATATCGAGGTTGGCTTTATAGGCAATGCCATGCCCGGCCAATGCCCAGCGCCGCACGATTTCGCCGTCATCGCTCAAATAGTCGCCCGTCACCTCGACTTCCTGCAGCTCGGCGCCTTGGCGGAAGTACCAGGTGTTGTTGGCCCGTCCCTGGCGCATGTAGCGCAGCGTGTTGTGTTGCGCCAGTTGTGCCGGCGTGCTCGGTGCGCCATGGCGCGCCAGATAGGCGGGGCTGGCGCAGGCGATGCGGCGGTGGCCTGGCACCACCGGCAACGCCACCAGGCTGGAGTCTCGGGGTACGCCGAAGCGCAGGGCGATGTCGACGGTTTCGCGGAACAGGTCGGCGTTACTGTCGTTAAGCAACAATTGAACGCGGATGTTCGGGTGTTCCAGCTTGAACTCATCCAGCCAACCCAACAGCACGTTGCGCCCGAAATCCGAAGGCGCGGCCAATTGCAGCCAACCACTCAGGCTTTGGCCTTGTTGCTTGATCGCCTGCTCACCCTCAGACAAGGCTTCCAGCGCCACGCGCACACTGTCCAGGTAGCGCCGGCCTTCCTCGGTCAGGCGCATGCTGCGGGTGGAGCGGGCCAGCAGCCGTATGCCCAGGCGGGTTTCCAGGCGTTTGAGCGCAATGCTCGCGGCGGCTGGCGTGAGGCTGAGGCTGCGCGCGGCCGCCGACAGGCTGCCGGTGTCGGCGGTGCGCACGAAGACTTCCAGGTCGAGAATCGAGCTCATTTGTAAAAATCCTTTAAATATCTTGTCGTTTTACCGGGATTTTTCGCCGATTGCCAAGCTGGGAAGATGAACCTTCACTTTCTGACCCAGGACATTTTTTCATGACCCATTCTCTCAGCGGCAAAACTGTCGTCGTTATCGGCGGCAGCAGCGGCATTGGCGCAGCGGTGGCCAAGGCGGCAGCCGCGCATGGCGCACAGGTGGTGCTGGCCGGACGGCGTGTGTCCTCCGGCGTCGAGAACGGCGTGCGCAGCGAACCGGTGGATGTCACCGACAGCGCCTCTCTGCAACGCCTGTTCGAAGCCGTGGGGCACTTTGATCATCTGGTCTATACCGCCGGCCCGTCAGTGCGCGCCAAAAACCTGATCGACACCGACCTGGACGAAGCCCAAGACAATTTCAACGTCAAACTCTGGGGCTCATTGCGCGCGATCCAACTGGCGCTGCCGTTCCTCGACGAGCACGGCAGCATCAGCCTGACCTCCGGTCAACTGGGGCGCAAATTGGCGCCCGGTCAGTTCATCAAGACCGGCATCAATGCCGCGACCGAAGCCCTGGGCAAGCAATTGGCCAAGGAGTTGGCACCGCGTCGGGTCAATGTGATCTGCCCTGGCGTGATCGACACGCCGGCGTATGCCGGGTTGGACGAAGCGCAGCGCCTGGCGATGTTTGCCAAGGTGGGGGGCACATTGCCGGTAGGGCGCGTCGGGCAGGCCGACGAAGTGGCGGAGGGGTATGTATTGGCCATGGAAAATGGCTTTATGACCGGCGCCGTGATTGATATCAACGGCGGCGGGCTGTTGTAAACACCGCAGACAGGTGGGAGCAGGCGTGCCCCACCTGTACGCCCGCGTCAGACCTTGAGGGTCCGGGTCATACGCAATGCCAACACACTGCCGCCGACGATCACCGCCGCCAGCAGGTACAGCGCACTATCCGTGGACCCGGTGGCATCTTTCACAAAACCGACGATATACGGGCTGAGGAAGCCGGCCATCTGGCCCATCGAGTTGATCAACGCCAGGCCACCTGCCGCCGCGCCCGCACTGAGCATGGCGGTGGGCACCGGCCAGAACATCGGCAGGCCGGTGAGGGCGCCCATGGTGGCGATGGTCAGGCCGAGAATCGCGATAGCCGGGGTGGTGGCGAAATTCACCGCGATCACCAGGCCCAGAGCGCCCATCAACATCGGCACCACCAAATGCCAGCGCCGCTCCTTGCGCAAGTCAGCCGAGCGGCCCACCAGCAACATGAACACGGCGGCCAGCAGGTAGGGAATCGCGCTGAGCCAGCCGATCACCAGGTTATCGCTGAAACCCAGGTTCTTGATGATCGACGGCAGCCAGAAGTTGATCGCGTAGACGCCGCTCTGGATGCAGAAATAGATCAGGCCGAACGCCCAGATCGCCGGGTTCTTGAACACTTCGGCGAGGGAGTCGGTGGTGGTTTTCGGCTTGTTTGCCAAGTCAGTGGCGTGGTCGGCTTCCAGCACCGCACGTTCATGCGGCTTGAGCCACTTGGCGTTGGCAAAGCTGTCGCTGAGCAGGAAGTAGGCGAGGGCGCCCAGAATCACGGTCGGGATGCCTTGCAACAGGAACATCCACTGCCAGCCGGCGAGGCCGCCTTGGCCGGTGCCGAAATGGTTGAGAATCCAGCCGGAAAACGGGCTGCCCAGCAGGCCGGACACCGGAATCGCCGACATGAACAACGCCATGATCCGCCCACGGCGGAACGTCGGGAACCACTGCGAGAGATACAGCACCACACCGGGGAAGAAGCCAGCTTCGGCGGCACCGGTCAACAGGCGCAACGTATAGAAATGCGTCGGCGTGGTGACGAACAGCAGGCAGGTGGACAGCGCGCCCCAGACGATCATCATCAAGGCAATCCAGCGTCGCGGACCGAACTTGGTCAGCGCCAGGTTGCTCGGTACGCCACACAGCACGTAGCCAATAAAGAAGATCCCGGCACCCAGGCCGTATACGGTTTCGCTGAATTTCAGCGCATCGAGCATCTGCAACTTGGCAAAGCCAACGTTAACCCGGTCAAGGTAGTTGAACAGGTAGCAGATAAAAATGAAGGGGATCAGGCGCAGGGTAATGCGCTTGTAGATGGCGTTTTTATCGTCATCGGTGGCCAGTGGGGCAGCGGCGCTCTGTGACATGGGAGTCTCTCTTTATTATGATTTTTCGCGATGCGCGGGTAACGTTGATCGCCCAATGAGTCTCGGCCACCTGGCGGGGTGCTGTCTTTGTGCTCGCGCACAGTGAAGCATCCTTTGCGCTGTGCCGATGAACAACCTTCGCTTTCAAGGAAATTAGCCCCATGTTCGAGCTGGATCATGACCTGGCGCAGGATATCGTCGATCGCACCATGGCGATCCTGCCGCATAACGTCAACGTCATGGACAGCCAGGGCCTGATCCTTGGTAGCGGCGAGCCGGAGCGCATCAACACGCGGCATGAAGGCGCGCAACTGGTGTTGGCCAATGGCCGGGTGGTGGAGATCGACGGGCAGACCGCCAAACACCTCAAGGGCGTGCAACCCGGCATCAACCTGCCGCTGATGCACGACCAGCGCCTGATCGGCGTGCTCGGTATTACTGGCGAACCGGAGGGGCTGCGCACTTACGCCGAACTGGTGCGCATGACCGCAGAAATGCTGGTCAGTCACCGTCATCAGCAAGCCGAGCAACAATGGCGACGCCAGCGCTGCGACGATTTGCTGGCATTGCTGCTGGCCGAGACCGGCGACTCGCCGCGTCTGGTGGATGAGGCGCAGCAACTGGGGCTCAAGCCGCAGATGGCGCGCACACCGTATCTATTCGAGTTGGGTCCAGGGCAGACGGCGGAGGCGTTGAGTGCCTGGTTGACGTCGCGCTATCCAGACAGTTGGTGCGTCAGCTCCGCGCAGTATTCCTTGCTCTGGTGCCGGCCGGCGGCGGTACAGGTGGACAATCCGCGCCTGCTGGAAAAGCTCCAGGGCCTGGGCTGGAATATCCAGCGGGTGGCGGTCGGCGGGCAAGCCGATGGTTTGGCGGGGTTGCGTCGTTGTTATCGGCGTGTGGGCGATTTGCTGGCCTACGGTCGTGACGTACTTCCGCACTCGCGCCTGCTGACCCTCAACCGCTATCGCCTGCCGGTGATGCTCTGGCGGCATCGCAACGACGATGCCCTGGACGAATTGCTCAACCCGCTGCGAAAAGTGCTGGCCAAGGACAACAACGGCCAACTGCAGGCCACCTTGCGCAGTTGGTGCGAACACGATGGGCAAAGCCAGGCGTGTGCCGATGCGCTGGGCATTCACCGCAACAGCCTGCGCTACCGCATGGAGCGGATTGCCGAACTCAGCGGGGTCGACCCGCTGACTCTGGACGGCATGCTCGCGCTGTACCTCGGCGTCCAGTTGCTGCCCCAGGCTTTGTCGGAATGACCAACAAGCCAGGTTCGTACTTGTGCATCGGACCAGCGTCATTGCCGCTGGCAACTGGCAGCATGGGCGTCATAAAAACCGGAGAAAGCCCATGAAAATCATCATCGCCCCCGATTCGTTCAAGGACAGCCTGAGTGCCGAAGGCGTCGCCCAGGCCATTGCCGAAGGCTTGGCGCAGGTCTGGCCGGAGGCGCAATTGGTCCAATGCCCGATGGCGGACGGCGGTGAAGGTACGGTGGAGTCGGTACTCGCCGCCTGCCAGGGCGAGCTGCGGCGCCAATCGGTGAAAGGCCCCTTGGGCGCCACAGTGGATGCGCATTGGGGCTGGCTGGCCGACAGCCACACCGCACTCATTGAAATGGCCGAAGCCAGCGGTCTGCAATTGGTCCCGCCGGGGCAGCGCGACGCGTGCTCCACGACTACCTTTGGCACCGGCGAACTGATCCGCGCAGCCCTGGACGCCGGTGCGCAGCGCATCATCCTGGCGATTGGCGGCAGTGCCACCAACGATGGCGGCGCCGGTGCGATGCAGGCGCTCGGCGTGCAGTTGTTCGATGCCGAGGATAACGCTCTGGCCCCGGGTGGCCTGGCCTTGGCCCATCTGGCGCGGATCAGCCTGGAACACCTCGACCCGCGCCTGGCCCAGGTGCGCTTTGAAATCGCCGCCGACGTGAATAACCCGCTGTGCGGTGCCCATGGTGCCTCCGCGATTTTCGGCCCGCAAAAAGGCGCCAGTGCGCAGCAGGTTGAACAACTCGACGCGGCCCTCGGCCACTTTGCCGACCACTGCGCCAAGGTATTGCCCAATGACGTGCGCGACGAACCCGGCAGTGGCGCTGCCGGCGGCCTGGGGTTTGCTGCCAAGGCCTTCCTCGGTGCGCAGTTCCGTGCGGGGGTAGAGGTCGTCGCCGAACTGGTCGGCCTCGACGAAGCGGTACGCGGCGCCGATCTGGTGATCACCGGCGAAGGCCGTTTCGATGCCCAGACGCTGCGCGGTAAAACGCCTTTCGGTGTGGCGCGTATTGCCCAGCGCCACCATGTCCCGGTGATCGTAATCGCCGGCACGCTGGGTGAAGGCTACGAGCAGATGTACGCCCACGGCGTGGATGCGGCTTTCGCCTTGCCGTCCGGGCCGATGAGCCTGGAGCAGGCCTGCAGCGAGGCACCGCGCTTGTTGCGCGAGCGAGCGGCGGATGTTGCGCGGCTGTGGCGCCGCGCAGCGGGGTCAAGAACCTCGGCTTAGTCCCGTAACGCGAACGCCACCGCTGCCTGCGCATGCAGCGCGGTAGTGTCCAGCAGCGGCAGGTCGCAGTGTTCGGGTTTGATCAGCAGGCCGATTTCCGTGCAGCCCAGGATGACTGCCTGGGCGCCGCGTGCGGCCAGGGACGCAATCACGCGCTGATAGACCTGGCGTGACGCCTCGCTGATCACGCCGACACACAACTCCTCATAGATGATCCGGTGCACGGCCTGGCGCTCGTCCGCGTTTGGCACCAGTACGTTCAGGCCGTGGGCGGCGAGGCGTGACGTGAGGAAGTCCTGTTCCATGGTGAACGCCGTACCGAGTAAACCGACGGTCAGTGTGCCAGCGGCCACGGCCGCCGAACCTGCGGCGTCGGCAATATGCAGAAAGGGAATCGACACCGCCGCTTCGATCCGCGGCGCCACCAAGTGCATGGTGTTGGTACACAACACCACACACTCGGCACCCCCGGCTTGCAGGCGGCGTGCGGCATCTTCCAGGATCAGCGCGGCGTCGTCCCAGCGTCCGGCATGCTGGGCCTGCTCCACCGGACCGAAGTCCACGCTGTACATCAGCAATTGCGCCGAACGCAGCGGGCCGAGTTGGTCGCGCACGCGCTGGTTGATGATGCGGTAGTACTCGGCGCTGGACTCCCAGCTCATGCCGCCGATCAGGCCGATGGTGCGCATGCGATGCTCCTGACAAGAAATATCGCATCACCTTACCCATCGGCCACCGATTAGTCATACGCAGTTGTGCGCCAAATCACCGGAGCAGTTTCACATATCCCGATTGCCCCAGCCCGGCCTGGCTTGCTCCGGTGCCACCGCGTGGATCTGTTTGCCGGTGGCCAACTCCACCCGGCGCGCCACCTCCGGGTCGTCGGCGAACGGAATCAGGCTGGCCTCATCCAGCGTCTCCTCGGATTGACCGCGCAAACAGTACTCCACCGCGCCATACAGGCACGCGACCATCAACAGGCCCCACATCAGGCGATCCGCGCGTCAAGTTGCGCGACCTGCAAGTCCGCGACCCGCACGGTGCGCCAGGTGTTGTAGGCCATCAGCAGCATGCCGCTGAGGAACAACACGCCACCGGCAAAGCGCACCACAAACCCCGGGTGGCTGGCCTGCAAGGCCTCGACAAACGAGTAGGTGAGGGTGCCGTCATCGTTGATCGCACGCCACATCAGGCCCTGGGTAATGCCGTTGACCCACATCGAGGCGATGTACAGCACGGTGCCGATGGTCGCCAGCCAGAAGTGCAGGTTGATCAGCGTCACGCTGTGCATCTGCTGGCGGCCGAAGACTTTCGGGATCATGTGGTACAGCGAGCCGAAGGTGATCATCGCCACCCAGCCCAATGCGCCGGCATGCACGTGGCCGATGGTCCAGTCGGTGTAGTGGGAGAGGGCGTTGACGGTCTTGATCGCCATCATCGGCCCCTCGAAGGTCGACATGCCGTAGAACGCCAGCGACAACACCAAAAAGCGCAGGATCGGGTCGCTGCGCAGCTTATGCCAGGCGCCCGACAAGGTCATCATGCCGTTGATCATGCCGCCCCAGCTCGGTGCCAGCAGGATCAGCGACATCGCCATGCCCAGTGACTGCGCCCAATCCGGCAGCGCCGTGTAATGCAAGTGGTGCGGCCCGGCCCAGATGTACAGGGTGATCAGCGCCCAGAAGTGCACGATGGACAGCCGATAGGAATACACCGGCCGCCCGACTTGTTTCGGCACGAAGTAGTACATCATCCCAAGGAAGCCGGTGGTGAGGAAAAAGCCTACGGCGTTATGCCCGTACCACCATTGCACCATCGCATCGGTGGCGCCGGAATACACGGGGTAGGACTTGAACCAGTCCACTGGAATCGCCAGGTGGTTGACCACATGCAGCATGGCGATCACCAGGATAAACGCGCCGAAAAACCAGTTGCCCACATAGATGTGCCGGGTCTGGCGCCGCACCACCGTGGTGAAAAACACAATGGCGTAGGCCACCCACACGACCGTCATCCACACCGCGCCGGAGAATTCGATCTCGGCATACTCCTTGGTGGTGGTGTAGCCCAGCGGCAGGCTGATCAACATGATCACGATGACCGATTGCCAACCCCAGAACGTAAACGCGGCGAGGCTGTCGGAAAACAGCCGCACCTGGCAGGTGCGCTGTACCGCGTAATAACTGGCGGCGAATTGCGCGCTGCCGGCGAACCCGAAGATCACTAGGCTGGTGTGCAACGGTCGCAGTCGGCCAAAGGTCGTCCAGGGCAAATCAAGGTTCATTTGCGGCCAGACCAGTTGCGAAGCGATCCACACGCCCATGGCCATGCCCACAACGCCCCATACGATGGTGGCGATCACGAATTGGCGGACGACTTTATAGTTATAAGCCTGTCCGATTGTTGCTGTGCTCATGCTCAGTCCTCCCACGGTTCCAAGTGGCGGGCACTGTAGGAAGTGTGGACAAAACAAAACAGGCTCAGAAAAAGCTCATTACTACGGATCAGTTTATTCGGCGTGAAAGCATGACTTACAGTCCATCTGATCTGCTTTTTATGCCTGCACCTGAATCTTTTACGCCCTGCGCCGCAGGTGCATAGTCGCCCCCCTAGAAGTCGCGCCCTGGGACGCGGCCAACCCTGATGAGGCGGTGATATGTACCAGTACGACGCATACGACCGGGCGCTGGTGTTCGAGCGCGTGGCGCAATTTCGTGATCAGGTCGAGCGTTATATCGCCGGCGACTTGAGCGAAGAAGAGTTTCTGCCCTTGCGCCTGCAGAACGGCCTGTACCTGCAAAAGCATGCCTACATGCTGCGGGTGGCGATTCCCTATGGCACTTTGAGCGCCGAACAGATGCGCACCCTGGCCAGCATCGCCCGCGACTACGACCGTGGCTACGGCCACTTCACCACCCGCCAGAACCTGCAGTTCAACTGGATCGAGCTGCACCAGGTGCCCGACATCCTTGAACGCCTGGCCCAGGTCGACATGCATGCGATCCAGACCTCCGGCAACTGCGTGCGCAATATCACCACCGAAGCCTTTGCCGGGGTGGCCGCCGATGAACTGCTGGACCCGCGCCCCTTGGCGGAGATCCTGCGCCAATGGTCAACCATCAACCCGGAATTCCTGTTCCTGCCGCGCAAGTTCAAGATCGCCATCTGCTCGGCCCGCGAAGACCGCGCGGCGATCATGATGCACGACATCGGCCTGTACCTTTACCGCGACGACCAAGGCGACATGCTGTTGCGCGTGATGGTGGGCGGTGGCCTGGGACGCACGCCGATCCTGGGCTTGCAGATCCGCGAGGGTTTGCCGTGGCGGCACCTGCTGTCCTACGTCGAGGCGGTGTTGCGCGTGTACAACCGGCATGGTCGGCGGGACAACAAGTACAAGGCGCGCATCAAAATCCTGGTCAAGGCGCTGGGGATCGAGGCGTTCTCCCGCGAGGTTGAGGAAGAGTGGCAGTACCTGCGCGATGGCCCGGCGCAGTTGACCGATGCCGAGTACGACCGTGTGGCATCGGCCTTCGTGCCGCCGGCTTACGCGTCGCTCAGCGATACCAGCCTGGCCTACGGCACCGAACTGGCCGACAACCCGGGCTTTGCGCGCTGGGTCAGCCGCAACGTCATGCCGCATAAAGTCGCGGGCTACACCAGCGTGGTGCTGTCCACCAAACCTGGCATCAGCGCGCCGCCCGGCGATGTCACAGCCCAGCAAATGGAGGCCGTGGCCCAGTGGGCGGAGCGGTTTGGCTTTGGTGAAATCCGCATCGCCCATGAACAGAACATCGTGTTGCCGGATGTGCCCAAGGATCAGTTGCACGCCTTGTGGCGCCTGGCCTGCGAACACGGCCTGGGCGCGGCGAATATCGGCCTGCTGACCGACATCATTGCCTGCCCCGGCGGCGACTTCTGCGCCCTGGCCAATGCCAAGTCGATCCCCATCGCCCAGGCGATCCAACAGCGCTTCGATAACCTCGACTACCTGCACGACCTGGGTGATATCAGTCTGAATATTTCCGGCTGCATCAATGCCTGCGGCCATCACCACATCGGCAATATCGGCATCCTGGGCGTCGATAAGAATGGCAGTGAGTGGTATCAGATCACCCTTGGCGGGGCCCAGGGCAAACACAGTTCACTGGGCAAAGTGATCGGCCCCTCGTTCAGTGCCGCTGAGATTCCCGATGTGATCGAGCGTGTGATCAGCACCTTTGTGCGCTACCGCGAAAGCGAAGAACGCTTTGTCGATACCGTGCAGCGCATTGGCCTGGAGCCGTTCAAGGAGCGGGTGTACGCGGAGCAGCCGGCATGAACAATCTGTTGAGGCTTGAGCAGGGTGAAGCGCGTCTGGTTGCGGATGACCCGTGGATATTGGTGCGTGATGAAGTACCGGCGGGCGGTGCGCTGATCCTGCCGCTGGCGTCCTATGCGCCGGGGCATGGCGTGTGGCTGGGCCCGGATGATGAGGTCGAGCAGGTGCTGCCCTGGCTCGCCACGCTGCCGCTGATTGCCCTGGATTTTCCCAGTTTTCGCGATGGGCGCGCCTACAGCCAGGCCTATCTGTTGCGCACGCGTATGGGCTGGCGAGGCGAGTTGCGGGCGATCGGCGATGTGCTGCGCGATCAGCTCAGTCACATGCGCCAGTGCGGGTTCGATGCATTTGCGGTGCGCGCGGACAAATCGGCTGAAGACGCCCTGAAGGGGCTGGCGGGGATGAGCGTGCAGTATGGGCGCAGCGTGATCGAGCCACGCCCGCTGTTCCGTCGGCGTTAATCATACGGTGAGTCGCCGCATCTGCCATGATCGTGGTTCGCACTATGGCTCACCCAAGGAAAACCGCAATGGATGATGTACAGCAACTGGGCGAGATGCTTCGTCATTACGCCGATAGCGAAGCCCATAAAAAACAGCAGTTCGAGGTGCAGTCGGCGCGCTGGGCGCTAAAGCTCGGCGAGTTGTTCCAGCAGATCGAACAATGGCTGCAACCGGTCAACACCGCGGGCTTGCTTGAAGTCCACCGCGAAGCGTATGTCGCCAGCGGCCCGAGCGTTCCGGTTGAGGCGTCGCCCTTCAAGAGCGAAAAGCTCACCGTGCAGATCACTGGCAAAAACGTCGAGTTCGTGCCGGACGTGATGGGCGTCGGCGGCTTGATTTCGGTGTCGGTCATGGGCCTGACGGCGGCACGGCACGGCAGTGTTTCACTGGTGCTGCCGGCGGACAAAAACGACTGGTTGTGGAAGAAAACCAACGGTTTGAAAGACCCGGACACCTTCGCCTTCAACGCGAACTTCCTGGCCGCACAGTTGCAGAGCCTGATTCCGCGCGAGCGCGGCTGAGCTTTTCAGCGCTTTTTCCCAGGATTGGCTATACCTACAGCTCAACGTTCTGATGATGACTGCCAAGGAGTTCGAGGATGAAACTAAGGCTAATGATCAGCACGCTCTGCATCGCCACGATCGGGATGGTGGGCTGTGCCAGCCAAGTCACGCAACCGGATGAGTATTCAGGATTCCTCTCCGATTACAGCCGCCTCAAGCCGGCCACGTCGCCTTCGGGCGTCAAGGTGGTGCGCTGGGTCGATCCGACACTGGATCTGGGCCGCTACAACGCGGTGTATATCGAACCGACCCAGTTTTACCCCAGGCCCCAAGCCACCGCGAAAATCCCTGAGAGCACGTTGCGCGGCATCAACGACTACTTCAATCAGGCCCTCAAGCGCGAAATCGGCAAGTCATTGCCCCTTGCACAAGGGCCAGGCAACGGGGTGTTAGTGGTGCGCGCAGCGATCACGGCGGTCAGCAGTAAAACCCAGGGCCTGAAACCTTATGAGTTCGTGCCGGTCGCCCTGGTGGCTGCGGCGGTGAGTACCGGCACCGGCATCCGCGACCAGGACACTGTGCTGGGCACCGAGGCGCAGTTTCTCGACGGCGCCAACGGCAAGGTGATCGCTGAGGTCGTACGCAAGGGCACCGGCAAGCCGCTGGAAAACGACTCGCAGGTGATGACGCCCAATGACGTAAAAAGCGTGGTCGACGGTTGGGCGTCGGACTTGCACCAGTCGTATGTGAAACTGAAAAAGCAGTAAATCGCGCAGTGCCTGGGACTATTTCAGTGGCGTCAGCGGCGGCAGTTTCCACTGACCGTTATTCGCCTCGGGCTTTGGCAGGTACATCCGCAACACGGCGTAGAACGGGCCGGGCGGTGCCGGCAACCAGTTGCTCTGCTCGGCTTTTGGCGGTTCGTGGTGCTGCAGCGCCAGGGTCAGGCCGCCATCGGCGTCCAGCTTGAGGTGGGGCAGCATCCGCGAGTTGATCACGTAGCGTTTCTTGTGGTTGGGCACCAGCAACTTGGTCTTCGTGTCGTACAGGGTCAGTGACCAGAACGCATCGGCCGGCGGCAGTTGGTCCTTGGCGAAGTGCACGGTGTAGCTGTGGCGTGCGCCGTTGGCGGGTTTGCCTTCACTGTCGACAACGTAATTGAAGTAGGTGGCTTCATCGGCGGAGTTGCCGAAAAGCCCCACGTCGGCACCGGCATAGCGGTACAGGTAGTTGTTGTTCAGGTGATCGCGGTTGCCGAACAAGTCGCCTACGGCAACCTGCTGGGTGTCGAGTTTGTCTTTTTTGAACGCTGCAAACTCGGCCTTGGCGTCGGCGATTCCGTCTTCCAGCGCTTTACGCTGTTCGGTGCTCAACTGGTTGACCTTGAATGGCGCGCCCGGTGCGATGCCGATGGTGGCAAAGCGTGCGAGCAGGTCTTTCTCACTGTCCTGGGGCGCAGCGAAGGCGAGCATGAAGTTCAAGTAGCGAAACAGTTGGGGGCCTTCGCTCATGCTGGCCATCGGCTTGGGCCAATCGATCTTCGGCGCCTTGGCCGGGGCGGCCTGTTTCACGTAGCTGCTGAGAGACTGCACTTTGTAGCCATTCTGGATCTGCTTGACCTTGTTCAGGTCCTTTTCATCAAACAACTGCGTGCGGTACAGGGCGTAGGCGATATTGCTTTCGCTGTACACCACGCGATCCACGTCGACCGGCTGCTGACCTTTCCAGTTGGGCCCGGCGATCATGTAGTGGCCGCCATTGTTGCCGGTGCTGCGCGTGCCCAGGTACGCGAAGTTCTGCGTATAGAGGTCGATCAGTTGCACCGAGTAATAGCGGTTGTCTTCAATCTTGGGCAACGTCAGCACCAGCGGCTCGCTGCGCAGGTCCATCCAGACGAAGGAGTAGGGCGTATCTGGGTTCGGCGTGGCGAGCGCGGTGTCCTTGGGGGTGAAGACCTGGGCGGTATTGCCGATACGGTTGAAGGGTGCCTTGTAGTTGACGCCGCCTTTGTCGACCGCCTGGGTGTAGAGCGTCTTGTACATTTCCACGACCGGGTAGCCATACAAATAAGCTTCCTTGGCAATCGCCCGAGCCTCAGAGGGGGTGGCCGTGAAGTCGGCCCAGGCGCCAGTGCTCATGAGTATCGAGAGGCTCGCCAACAGCAGGCGCGTCGGTTTTCCAATCATGTTGTTGCGTCCTTCCAGAAGTCTTGTGAGGAGTGCTATTGAGTGGCGTGGCAAAGCGTCGAGTTTCCAACTTTATTGGTCGAACGTCACGTTAATCCCGGCATGACGCACTGCTTGACGCAAAAATGCCGCCCAACTGGGCGGCATTGGAGGGGCGCGCTAACGTCAGGCCGCGCCAAGCATGGCTTTGACCTTATCGCGCAGTTGATCGATGGAGAACGGCTTGGCGATCGATTGCATACCGGGCGGAACCTCGACGCTCTCGGCATAACCACTGGCAAACAGGACCGGCAGTTGCGGGCGCTGTTCGCGTACCAGGATGGCCAAGTCCCGGCCATTCATGTCCGGCAGGCCGACATCGGTCATCATCAGGTCAATGACATTGCTCGTCTCTTTCACGAATTTGAGCGCCGATTGGGCGTCTTCAGCCTCAAATACACGAAACCCCAGCTCTTCGAGTACGTCGACGATCAGCATGCGCACGATGGTGTCGTCTTCGACTACGAGAATGGTTGAGGTGAGCGCCGACATAATGAACATTCCTAAAAAAGTGAAGGTGCTGGGCGTGACAGGTTTAAACGCAACCCGGTAGTGAGTGGCGGCAATGCCAGCAAGTTCCGAAAAGCTGCTGGCATTGTGAACTTAGCGCCGGAGAATGTCGCGTCAGGGCGTGCAAATACCTACAACGGGACCGATGCGATGCGGCTGATGTGTGCGGCATCGCCGTAAGCGCGCATATCGCTGGCATCGAAATAACTCACCTTATACTCAGGCGCGCCCGGATTCGTGCCGTATGCCCGATGCTGAAACGGGCTGGTGCCGCGGTTCAAGGTGCGTTCCAGACCATTTTTCATGGCCTCGGCCGAGTCGAACTTGGCCAGCCCGAAATTCGGGTCAAAGTAGAACCAGACAGGCCTGTTGTTGTGCATCGTGACGCCGGCCAGCAGTGCGTGATCCCGCGTTGCGATCCGCATGCTCCTTGGCGGCGTCGCGCTGGTCAGCTCGGTAGCGATCTCGTCATAGGGGATTTGCCTGGACTGCTTGCCCATATGGAAGGTTTCCACGTGGCTGACCGCGCGATGAAAAGACTTGAGGGTGCGGATGAACTGGGCAGCGTTGGGGTCGCCCGGGTTGGCGGCGGCTTTGAACATATTTCCCAGGTAGGTCGTCTCGTCGCCCGAATGGATTGCCAGCGCCAGGGTATTGGCGATACCCGCACACTCGCCCTGTGAGGCCAGGTTGGTTTGGCTGAGGTAAAACTCCTGGGGCATGGGGGTCACGGTGCCGCCAACTGCATGGATATCTTGCTGGAACAGCAAAAAGCCGTCCTGGATCAGTTTGACTTTCTGGCGCTCGATCTGTTTGACCAGCGTGCCGATGTCTTGCGCGCTCATCCATCCTTGGGAGGCCAGGGTCTGAAGCTCGATCACATTCATATCTGACGAGTAGCCAGGCACCCTGTGCGGGTTGCCATGCGCGTAGCCGGCGTTGAAGTCGGAAATCTGCGCGGGGGCTTGGGCGCGTCGCAATGCGTCGTCGAACGCCCTGGGTACATATTGACCGAGTACGCTGGGAGCGCCCGCCGTCGGCACTGTTTCGCCCGCCAGCTTCTTGTAGAGCCAATCGGTAAAACTCTGGTTGATCTGCCCCCTCACCGAGACAGTGGCCGGTGTGAAGCCCTGGAGCGGGCCGCCGTATGCGCGCATTTTTTCGGCGTCGAAGGCATGCCATTGACCATTTTTCAGCACGGCGGCGCCGTCGATACTGTGCTCGCCGATTTTTACGGTGCCGGTGGCGAGGACACCCTGGTCGTTGCTGGCGGCTTTCAACAGGTCGTAACGGCCCGCCGCGCCACGTAATGCGTTCACCCCCTGGACGCCCTTGGTCCCGAGGGATTTGAGCCCGTTACCGAGCAGGCGCGCACCGCCAACCGCCAAGTCGCCTGCGCCGCCCAGCGGGTTGAGCGCGCCGAAAGTTGCCATGCCGATGGTTTTGGCCGCCCGCGCCACGCGGGTTGCAGCCGAAGCCGCGGTCCCCGCGATCTTGACCACCTTGCCCGCTGTCGCCGCGCCCGCCGTCAGAAAACCGAACGCGTCCAGGCTCAGATCGATCACGCCGTCACCAATATTGCCATTACGAAAGTGGTTGATCGCGGAGCGCAAAGGGATCAGGTCCAGCAGGAAGTTTTCAACCTTTTCGGACCTGTTCCGATTTTTGTCGTCAGTGGTGAGGCCGCGCGCCTGTTGTTTGATCGCAGGATCATCGAGATTGAGATGTTCAACGAAGGCGTCGGCGATCAGTTGGACGCGGGGCGAGGCAAAGGTATCGCCGGGGGACTCGCCGGACGCTGGCGGTGGAGTGTTCCGCAGGGATTGACCCGCGCGGGGGCTGAACTCTTTTGTTTCGTGGCCGATACTCGCCGACCTTGAGGCGCGGGGCGTTGCCTGGCTCTCGGGAATGCTACGGATAGCGCCGGCGTTGAAGTTGATTGCATACGCACTGGCCATGCCGTCGCGTTCGATCCTGACCAGCAACTCTTCGCCTTTGGGACGCTCCGTTTTGTCACCGAACAAACCCAATCCGATTTTGTGGGAGTGTTTCTGAAAAAAAGTGACATTGCCCTGTTCAAAGTTTTTTCGGTCCTGCTCCGGCAATTGGCTGATCAAGTGCTTGATATACGTGCCGATCGCGGCTTTTTTTTCTTCGATAACATCTTTGAACTGTGATTCGAACGCGTCGGCTACCCCAAAGCCGGGGTTGGCGTTCAACGCCGCCAGGGGGACGCGGCGGTCGCGGGAGCTGTAAACCGCGTCAGGCCCGATGTCCATCATCGCGACATCCAGCAGCGAGTGTGGGCCCACCACCTGGTTGCTACGGCGGATATCCCCACCCGGCACATGGCTTACGTGAATCAGCTTCTCTTCAAACAGCGCCTCGTGCTTGGGAAAACGCTTTCTCAGTTCCGCCAACGCCAACTCTTTACGTGACGGGATGTCCTTGTCGAAAGCCTCTGATGCGGTCGACATCAACGCTCGACGGGCATTGAAGCTTGTCACCAGGCTGTTCAATTCATCGGCGGTGTACAGGTGATCGGCTTTTTTTTCCAGTACGCCATTGGCCGCGCCCCAATCAATCAACGCATTACGCTGAGCGGCGTCCGTCACGTCCTGGTCTGCGCCGCTGGCGTGTTCGGCTTCCAGCATCACCTGGGAGAAACTCATGTTGGCAACTCGGCCTGGTGTCAGGGCATCGATGGTGGTTGCGGCCACCGCGAGATTGACCCAGGCCGGGCTGCCATAGGTGACGCTGTCTGGAATGTCCTTGATCAGGAAGACTGGCGCACGACCGGCGAGTAGCAGGTGGGCGGCTGCGCCTGCCAGTTCAGGGCTGGTCTTGCCTCGTGCCACCAGGTGTTGACTCAGCGCATCGCGTATCTGGGTGGCCGACTTGCCCTTGAGTGTTGCGTCGGCCAGGTCAAAACCGGCAACGCGATTGCGTTGGGGGGCGGTGATGGACGCTGGGTCCAATTGCAATGTAACGGCCGCGAGGAGGTAGTCGAGCGTGCTGCTATCGGTGGCAATACCCTGCATCTGTTCCTGCAGCGCAGCGCCCAATGATTGCGCCTCTGGCGAACTGATGAGGGCGTTCAACGTCGCGGCCGGGCTCGTCAGCGCTTCAGCGGGCAGCGGGGTTCGATGGCGCAGGAACTCCAGTACACCGCCCGCGGTTTGCTTGAGCGACTGTTTTTGCCCAAGCGGGTCGGTGTAATTCAGCGTGTTGGCATGCAAGCGTTGTTGCTCGTCGGCGCTCAAGGGCATCGGCCAACTGAGGGCGCCGCCCAGGTTGCCCAACGGGTGTGCCTGGGATCGGGCGGCCATGGCGTCCGACAGACCGATCAGGGATAAATGGCTATAGGGTAAAAGCAATCCTCCCTGGCGATTGATAAAGCTATCCACGCTGGTGCTGCCGCCGACTTCGCTGTGATAAACCGAGTCTGGGTGAACGTCCATCGGTGTTGTCTTGAGGGCCGCCAGCACCGCCGGAGCGGAGGCATCAGGCCCTAGCCGCTGGGCGATTTCGTTGAGTTTGTCTCCGAGTGTTTTGAAGTTGTGATGATGCCCCAGCTTCGCCTTGAGGCTGGAGCTTGGCTCGACGGTGACGCTGGCTGGCGGCGGCGTTGGCACCGGTGAGTCGTGGCCGGATGTGAGCGTCATGGCCGGCCGAGTATCGACGGGTTCTGGCGTTTGCGCGGAAAGGGATATCAATGAAGCGCTGGGTCGGGTTTGCAAAGAAGAAATAGTCATGCGAGCACCGTTTTTTGAAAAGAAGGTGAACGTCTTTTTCGCGGAGCTTCCCTTTTCCCAAGACGCTTTCTTCTGTGTGAAACCTGATCACCCAGGTTCCGGATCAGGGCGCGCGGAGTGTGAGCAACTGAAACTACGACGGAAGGTGAACGGTGCCCTGGGCGCTTGTGCTCGATTTTCCGCGTTGGATTGCGCCCGTTCATGGCAGAAAAATAGCGTTCAACGACAACTTTGGGGCAAACTCCGGGTTTTTCCGTACTTGGCCAAGGCATGCCCATGACCCCCTCGTCGTCCGTCGATGAAAAGAGCTTTCGTGCACTGTTGAGCCGCAACGTGGCACTGCCCCTCGGTGTGGGTGTACTCAGCGCGGTGTTTTTCGTGTGCCTGATCACTTATTTGTTGTCGGTGATCCAATGGGTAGAGCACACCGACCGGGTCATCAATAACCTCAATGAAACGTCCAAGCTGACGGTTGACCTGGAAACCGGCATGCGCGGCTTTCTGATCACGGGCGACGAGCATTTTCTCGACCCGTATGAAGTGGCCAAGCCGCGGATCATTGCCGATTTGCGCAATTTGCAGGAACTGGTAGCGGACAACCCCCAGCAGGTATACCGCCTCAGGCGCCTGGAAGCCCTGCAAATCGAGTGGAACAAATACGCCCAGTCGATGATTGATATGCAGCGCGAGAGCGGTGATTACCGCAGCGCAGTGAAGGCTGGCCGGGGCAAACGCCTGACCGATGAGATTCGTAAGGAATACGACGACGCGGTGGCGATGGAGCAACAGTTCCGGATCGCCCGCAACGAAGAAGTCACCCGTACTACCGTCATCAGCGTCGCCCTGTACTTGGTGTTCGTGCTGGGGTTGAGTGGCTTCCTGGCCTACATTGGCCGTAAAAATTTACTTTCTCTATCAAATAGTTATAGCGAAAACCTCACGTCACAAGAGAAGATTGCGCGACGCCTGGAACAGCAAGCCTGGCTGCGCAATGGCCAGACTGAATTGGCTGAGCAGGTGCTCGGTCAACTGACCCTGAACCTGTTGGGGCGCAATATCCTGCAGTTCTTTGCCCAGTACATGGGCTCGGCGGTCGCGGCGCTGTATGTGCGTGAAGAACACGGCGGCCTCAAGCGCGTGGCCACCTATGGTTTCTCCCGCGAACAGGAGCAGCAGGAGCAGGCGATCTACAGCGACGAAGGCATCGTTGGGCAGGCCGCCCAGCTCGATCGCCTGATTCGCCTGGACGATGTGCCTGTCGACTACTTCAAGGTCAGTTCCGGCCTGGGTGAGGGGCCGACGCGAAGCGTACTGGTGATGCCCACCAGTGATGATGACCGGGTCAACGGCGTGGTCGAACTGGGCTTCCTGCGCCCGTTGGAAGACCGTGATGTCGAGTTGCTGGAACTCATCGGCGGCAATATCGGCACCTCCATCGAAGCCGCCCGCTATCGCCAGCGCCTGCAGGAAGTGCTGGCCGAGACCCAACAGCTCAACGAAGAGCTGCAAGTGCAACAGGAAGAGCTCAAGACCGCCAACGAAGAGCTGGAAGAGCAATCGCGCATCCTCAAGGAGTCGCAGACCCACCTGGAAACGCAACAGGCAGAACTCGAACAGACGAACGAGCAATTGGCCGAGCAGGCCCAGACCCTGTCCGAGCAGCGCGATGCCATGGACCGCAAGAACGTCGAACTCAACCAGGCTCAGTTCGAACTGCAAGACCGCGCCGAAGAGTTGCAGCGCTCCAGCAAATACAAATCCGAATTCCTCGCCAACATGTCCCACGAACTGCGCACGCCGCTGAACAGTTCGCTGATCCTGGCCAAGTTGCTGGCGGAGAACCCGCAGGAAAACCTCAGCGCCGAGCAAGTCAAGTTTGCCGAGTCGATCTATTCCGCCGGCAATGACCTGCTCAACCTGATCAACGACATCCTGGATATCTCCAAGGTCGAAGCCGGCAAGCTGGAAATGCGCCCGGAAAACGCCAGCGTGGTGCGGCTGGTCGACGGCCTGCGCGGAATGTTCGAGCCGCTGGCGGCCGATCGCAAGCTGGGGTTCCAGGTGGAGGTGCAGGAAGGTACGCCGACCCTGATCTTTACCGACCGCCAGCGCCTGGAGCAGATTCTCAAGAACCTGCTGTCCAACGCGGTCAAGTTCACTGAGCAGGGCCAGGTCAGCCTGTCGGTGTCCCGCGCACCGGGTGAGGGCATTGCCTTTACCGTGCGCGATTCCGGGATCGGTATCGCCCCGGATCAGCAGGAAAGCATCTTTGAAGCCTTCCGCCAGGCCGACGGCACCACCAATCGCCGTTACGGCGGCACCGGCCTGGGGCTGTCGATCTCTCGTGACCTGGCCGCGTTGCTTGGCGGCTATATCAGCGTCACCAGCGAACCCGGCCAGGGCAGTATTTTCACCCTGGTCATCCCGGAGCAGTACGTCGAACGCGATGAAGACGCTGCGCCTGCCGAACAACCGCGCCAGGTCGTTGCCGCCCCGGCGCCCAAGCCCATCGCGGTCTCGCCGCTGCCGGTGGCCGATGCCACACAGATCCCGCGCTTTGCCGACGACCGCGAAAAAGCGCCGTTCACCACACGTTGCATCCTGGTGGTGGAAGACGAACCGAACTTTGCGCGCATTCTGTTCGACCTCGCCCATGAGCTGGGCTACCACTGCCTGGTGGCCCATGGCGCGGATGAGGGTTACAGCCTGGCCGAGGAATACATCCCCGACGCCATTTTGCTCGACATGCGCCTGCCGGACCATTCCGGGCTGACGGTGCTGCAACGCCTCAAGGAACACGCCAATACCCGCCACATCCCCGTGCATGTGATCTCCGTGGAAGACCGCGTCGAAGCCGCCATGCACATGGGCGCCATCGGTTACGCGGTGAAACCCACCACCCGCGAAGAGCTCAAAGACGTGTTCGCGCGCCTGGAAGCCAAACTGACCCAGAAGGTCAAGCGCATCCTGCTGGTAGAAGACGATGACCTGCAGCGTGAAAGCATTGCCCGCCTGATCGGCGACGATGACATCGAGATCACCGCCGTCGGCTTTGCCCAGGAAGCCCTCGATCTGCTGCGCACCAACATCTATGACTGCATGATCATCGACCTCAAGTTACCGGACATGCTCGGCAACGAGCTGCTCAAGCGCATGGCCTCCGAGGATATCTGCTCGTTCCCGCCGGTGATCGTCTACACCGGGCGCAACCTGACCCGCGACGAAGAGGCCGAGCTGCGCAAGTATTCGCGCTCGATCATCATCAAGGGCGCCCGTTCGCCGGAGCGCCTGCTCGACGAAGTCACACTCTTTTTGCACAAAATCGAATCGCAGCTGTCCCATGAGCGCCAGAAGATGCTCAAGACCGCGCGCAGCCGCGACAAGGTCTTCGAAGGGCGCAAGATCCTGTTGGTGGACGACGATGTGCGCAACATCTTCGCCCTGACCAGCGCCCTGGAGCACAAAGGCGCCGTGGTGGTGATCGGGCGTAACGGCCATGAAGCCATCGCCAGACTCAATGAAATCGAGGATATCGACCTGGTGCTGATGGACGTGATGATGCCGGAAATGGACGGTTACGAGGCCACCGCCTTGATCCGCCAGGACCCACGCTGGAAGAAGCTGCCGATCATCGCCGTGACGGCCAAGGCGATGAAGGACGATCAGGAGCGTTGCCTCGCGGCCGGCTCCAACGATTACCTGGCCAAGCCGATTGATCTGGATCGTCTGTTCTCGCTGATTCGCGTATGGCTACCGAAGATGGAACGCATTTAAGTGGAGCGCGGTTTTTTGGATAAAAGCAGTGATATTGAACTGCGCTTGCTGATTGAGGCGATCTACCTCAAGTACAGCTATGACTTTCGCGATTACTCCGGCGCGTCGGTCAAACGCCGTGTGGCCCACGCCCTGCGCCAGTTTGATTGCGCGACGATTTCGGCGCTGCAGGAGCGCGTGTTGCACGACCCGGCGGCGTTCATGCAGTTGCTGCAGTTTTTGACGATCCCGGTCAGCGAGATGTTTCGCGACCCGTCGCACTTCCTCGCGATCCGCCAGGAAGTGGTGCCGCTGCTCAAGACTTACCCGTCGATCAAGATCTGGATCGCCGGTTGCAGCACGGGGGAGGAGGTGTACTCCATGGCGATTCTGCTGCGCGAAGAAGGGCTGCTGGAGCGCACCATCATCTACGCCACCGACATCAACCCGGCGTCGCTGGATAAAGCCAAGCAGGGGATCTTCTCCCTGGAGAATGTGCGAGCCTATACCGCCAACTACCAGCAGGCCGGCGGGCAGCGTTCATTTGCCGACTACTACACGGCGGCATACGATTACGCAATCTTCGACAAGACGTTGCGCGAGAATGTCACGTTCGCCGACCACAGCCTGGCAACCGACAGTGTATTCTCAGAAACTCAATTAATTTCGTGTCGCAATGTACTGATTTACTTCAATAAAAAATTGCAGGATCGGGCCTTTGGATTGTTTCATGAGTCGTTGTGTCATCGCGGCTTTCTTGTGCTGGGCAGCAAGGAAACCCTGGATTTTTCCGCCTACAGCACGCAATTCGAGCCCTTGGTCAAACAGGAACGGATCTACCGAAAATCATGAACGACGCTGCCGCCAACCCGATTTGTGGGATTGAAGCCATCGTCGTCGGCGCGTCCGCCGGCGGCGTTGAGGCGTTGCTGAGTATTTTTGGCGATCTGCCGGAGACCTTTAGCCTACCGATCATTGCCGTGCTGCACCTGCCGGATCAGCGCCGTAGCCAGTTGGCAGAAGTGTTTGCGCGGCGTTTGCGGATTCCGGTACGCGAAGGGCAGGACAAGGAAGTGATCCAACCGGGCACCTTGTACTTCGCCAGCCCCGGTTATCACCTGTCGGTGGAGCATGACCGCAGCCTGTCTTTGAGCCAGGAAGACCGGGTACACCACTCCCGGCCCGCCATCGATTACCTGTTCGCTTCGGCCGCCGATGCCTATGGTCAGGGCTTGCTGGCGATTTTGCTGACCGGCGCCAACCAGGATGGCGCTCAAGGACTGGCCCACGCCAAGCAATCCGGCGCCACCACCGTGGTCCAGGACCCCAAGGACGCCCGGATTGCCGTGATGCCCCTGGCGGCCCTGGCCTTACACACGCCTGATCATATTCTGAGCTTGAGCCGGATTGGCTCATTGCTGGCTTCCCTGGAATCTTCCCCATGTTAAGTACTGTCCAGGCCAAACTGCTGATCGTCGATGATCTGCCGGAAAACCTGCTGGCCCTCGAAGCGCTGATCAAGCGCGAGGACCGTCAAGTCTTCAAGGCCTTGAGCGCCGACGAGGCCTTGTCCCTGTTGCTGGAGCACGAGTTCGCCATGGCGATTCTCGATGTGCAGATGCCCGGCATGAACGGTTTCGAGCTGGCCGAGTTGATGCGCGGCACCGAAAAAACCAAGAACATCCCGATCGTGTTCGTCAGCGCCGCCGGCCGCGAACTCAACTATGCCTTCAAGGGCTACGAAAGCGGCGCCGTGGACTTCCTGCACAAGCCGCTGGATATCCATGCGGTGAAGAGCAAGGTCAATGTGTTCGTCGACCTGTACCGCCAAAGCAAGGCGATGAAACTGCAGGTGCAAGCGCTGGAGCACAGCCGTCGCGAACAGGAGTTGCTGCTGGCTCGCCTGCAGGCCACTCAGGCTGAGCTGGAGCAGGCGGTGCGCATGCGCGATGACTTCATGTCGATCGTCGCCCACGAAGTGCGCACGCCGCTCAATGGGCTGATCCTCGAAACCCAGTTGCGCAAAATGCACCTGGCCCGGGACAACGCCGCAGCGTTCACCCTGGACAAGATGCACGCCATGGTCGACCGTGACGAGCGGCAGATCCAGAGCCTGATCCGCCTGATCGAAGACATGCTCGACGTGTCGCGCATCCGCACCGGTAAGCTGTCGATTCGTCCGGCGCGCTTCGACCTCACGCAACTGGTGCGCAACCTGCTGGAAAACTTCGCACCGCAAGTGGCCGCCGCCGAATCGTCCGTGCAACTGGAGGCAGAAGGCCCGGTGGAAGGCAGCTGGGATGAGTTCCGCATCGAGCAGGTGGTGTCCAACCTGCTGACCAACGCCCTGCGTTATGGGGCCAAGAGCCCGGTGGAAGTGCGGGTGTACAGCGAACACGGCGAAGCACGGCTGGAGGTGCGAGATCACGGCATCGGCATCAGCGCCGACAATCAGAAGCGGATTTTCCAGCAGTTCGAGCGCGTCTCCGCCAGCCATGTGGCCGCCGGTCTGGGCTTGGGGTTGTTTATTTCCGAACAGATCGTCGCGGCCCATGGCGGCTCCATCGAGGTGCAGAGCCAGATAGGCGAGGGCGCCCTGTTCCGGGTGTGCCTGCCCCTGGACGCATCGGCGTGAAAACAATCGTCACTTCGACGCAACCTCTGCGTGACTGCATGGTCGTAAGTGCAGCAATTGACCGGACAAAGGCTTCCCATGAGTGAAGATGCACAAGACGTTGTTCTGATCGTCGAGGACGACGAATCGATTATGTTTGTCCTGGACGAATACCTCAAAGGCCTGGGCTTTCGGGTATTGAAGGCGATCAATGGCGAAGAGGCTTTTGAAATCCTCGCCAGTAAACCGCACCTGGACCTCATGGTGACTGACTATCGCCTGCCGGGCGGTATTTCCGGGGTGCAGATCGCCGAGCCGGCGATCAAGTTGCGCCCGGAGCTTAAAGTGATTTTTATCAGTGGCTATCCGCAGGAAATTCTTGACTGCAACAGCCCGATCACACGCAAGGCGCCGATCCTGGCCAAGCCGTTTGACCTGGATACGTTGCAAATGCGTATCCAGGAGTTGTTGGCGTGACACGTCCGTGTGTCAGTCAACGCTCGAATAGTCTCTGACCGGCGAGAAGTCAGGGTTACCAGGCAAGCACCTCGGCCTTTGCATGCGGATCAAGTACCCGTGCAGGGTTAGTCCCCTCGAAGAGCTCAAATGATCCATCGGGTTTTATGTCAATGCGGTTAGCCGTTGCGATCGTAGTGGAGGCCGGGTATTTGTTTGCGATGTTGAACACCACTTGTTCACTGGTGTGACTTTGCTTCAGTGCGATGCCTAATCCAGGGATGCTCCGGACATTATCACCGCCCACATAAATCACTTTGCTTCCCTGATCCAATTCCCCCTCCAGTTGTTTAAGTACCCTATGTTGTTCAGTCGTCGGCGTGCCGCCAGGGAAGTGCAGCAACGTTCGTTTCCGGTAGACACCGTCTTTCAAGTCGGTTAGCACTGCCAGTGCCGAACAGTCACCAATACCTCGGGTGCTGATGATTGACGTCGGGTCAGTGACGGTGACGTCCGTATAGTCCGACATATGGACGTAGTGGGTCTGAGCGGGGGGCTCCACGTTAGTGATAGTCGTAGGGATAGGGTCTTCATAAAGCCGTTTGATAGGTCTGTCATGAAGACTCGCAGTGCCTATCCACGACTCATTATGGTCGCTGATCTTGAATTCAAGTTTTTTGGGGTCATTGCTATAGGTCTTGTATTGGACGGGGAGATTCTTGCTATTGAATATTTTTTCGAGACCTCGCTTCATCATGGCCTCGCTTGAGAACTCGGCCACCCCAAAATTAGGGTCGTAAAAAAAGAACTTCTTACCGTCGCCGTCCGGCACGGACCCGGCCAGCATTGCATGGCCGGGGGAGTCGATCATCACGGTCTTGCCCTCGGGCGCGTTGGCCAGTTCCGTAATCATGTCCTGATACGTTACCTGGTGCTGCGGATTACCGGCGTGAAACATTGTCGGTGTGCTGATGCTCTTTTGCACGTCGCCTAAGGTGCGAGTAAATACTCGCGCCTCCTCGCTCCGCGGATCAGCGGCGGCGACGTACAGGTTGTCAATGAACACTCGCTCTTTTCCGTGAGCCTTGGCTGACGCAAATGTACGAGTAAGAGCGGCGCACTGACCCTCGGAAAGACGGTTGACCTGACTAAGGTAGAAGGCCTGAGGTACGGGGGTGAACGTCCCTCCGACGGCATTTACGTGGGCGTTGAAATGTTGTGTGCCGTTGAGCCCGTGCTGGACAGCCAGCCGTTCCTGCTGCCGGACTAATGTGCCCACTTCTTGTGCGGTGCGGTCTGGATGCAGTGCCAGTTTCATCACGTCTTCTGATTTCATCCCCTTGACGTAGCCTTTGATCAGTTCCGGCGCGCCGTCCTCATAGCCACTCTCAAAGGCTGCGCTGGGCGTCCCGTCGCCGTGGTGGCGATCGAGCAGTATTTCCCAATCTTTTCGGATCTGAATCGACGCCGGTGAGGGAGAGCGCTGCATGTTTTGCCACGCATGAAGCTCCGGACTGCCACCTCGTATCGACGGCTGGAAATCATCCAGTACTTTGCCGAACGGGCGCTGGGTCACTGTATCAAAGGCATACCATTTACCGTCTTGGAGTACAGCGCTACCTTGCAGGGTCTCACCGGACGTCTTGAACGTGCCCATCGCGGCGGCGTCGTATTGTTTGCTGGCGGCGACCAGGTCATAACGGGTGTGCGTGCCTCGCAGTTTCCGCAGGTCTTGAATCGTGTCAGTGATGACGCGTTTGCCGGCACTTGCCAACCCGCGCCCGGTCACGCGCAGTAAATCTGTCGCGCCGTCCAACGGGTTGACCAGGCTGATCGCCCCAAGCCCCAGGGTCTTGGCGGTACGCAAGGCCTTGCCACCCGCCGACAGCGTGCTGGTTGCAATTTTTGCGGCTTTGCCCACAGTCGCCGTCCCGGCCGTCAAGACGCCAAATATGTCGAGTGACAAGTCAACGATCCCTTCGCCGATATTGCCATCTATAAAGTTATTGATCGCCGAGCGGAATGGGATCAAGTCAAGAAGAAACGTGCTCAACTTCCTGTAGAAGGGAACCTCGGACTCAACCGTCGTAACCCCTCGAGCCTCGGCCTCCAGCGCTCCCCATACACTGCTGACCTTGGCCACCGTGGCACCGATGGCTGCGCTTCTAGGGCTGGCGAAACTATTCAGCGGGCCTCCGGTGTCGGTTTTTTCTTGTAGGAGCTGTTGGCGTTCAACAGCGCTGCTTTCATCGCGAATTGACAGGGTGACGGGGACCATGTCCGTGTAAGGCGTCCTGTTATCCCGTGGTTTTCCGTCTTCTATATGAGGCCCGGGCTGATAACCGGGCTGAAAATCCCCGAGATCCCGACGTTTGGTGAGGGTGTTTTTTTGGACATTGAGTTCATAGGTATGGGCCACCCCGTCGCGCATCACTTTCAACAGCACCGGATTGCCCTCGGCAGCCGGCACCCGGACGATACCGCTGGCCTGATGCTCACCGTGGAACTCCTTGAAGATCGACAGGCCCCCGTATTCGATATTCTGTCGGTCTTCCAGCGGTAACTGGGCGATCAGATGCTTGACCTGAGTGGCGACGCTGCTATCCAGGGCCTGACCAAACCGTTTGAACTCACTGACGAATTCCCTGCTGATATTCTTCAGGTTTTGCGTCTTGCTCAAGACCTCTTCAAGGGTGAAGTTGGGGGTGTTGGCGGCTGAGCGGCCGGGCCCCCTGCGCGGTGGCGTGTAGGGCTCAATCACCCATTGGTTGGGGCGTGGCCTATTGTCGCGCCTGGCCGGGTGGTAGGGCACCTTGGGCGGGTTGTGCAGCATGTTCTCCATGTACAAGTCCAATATCGAATAGGGCCCGGGTCGATCTTTATCGTAAGTGCCCAGTACGATGCACTTCAGCTCCAGGTGTACGTCATCACCCAGCGCCTTGCGCAATTCGGCCAGGGCCAACTCCTTGCGCGACGCAGGCACAGGCGTGCGCTGTGCTTTGGATGCGGCGCGCAGTTCGCCAACCTGTTGGTTAAAGGCGTCGGTAATGGTTTGCATATCCGCGGGCGACGTCACGCTCGTGACGATGCGGTTGGTCAGGCCCCACTCCTTGAGTGCTTCATGCTGGGCGACATATTCGATCTGACGCTGAGCCTGGGACACCGGGGCGATATCGGCGTACAACATGACCTCCCCGTAACTCATGGTTGATGCCCGGCCCGGCGTCTCAGCCTCTATGCGGGCCACCGCGGTACTGAAGCTGACGTGGGCGGGGGAGCCGTGAGTGACCGTGGCCGGGATATCCTTGACCAGCAACTCCGGCGCCTTGGAGGCCAGCTTCAGGTTGGCCTGGATAAGGGCTTTTTCCGGTGACGAAGCCTCTTTTGTGATGTAGTACAAATGGTCGGCCACGCGCTGGGCCGTCTCTGACAAAGGTTTGCCTTTAAGCTGCTGGCCGGCCAGGTCAAAGCCTGAAATGTGCTTCTGGGGCAAGTTTGCCTGGGTGAATGCATCGGTGTAATTCAGGTTCAAGGCCGCCATTAGCCAGTCATTGACGCTGCCTTTGACTGATAGGGTGTTGAACTTGGCCTGGATGGCCGCCCCTAGCGCCTGGCCCTTGGGCGACTGGATGATGCGGTCGAGCAGTTGTCGTGGGTTGCGAAGCTCGTGGGCTTCGACTGCCACACCTTGCATCAACGCTTCCAACACATTGCGATTGCTTCCCAGGTTCAGGTCGCCAACATTGCCATGCTGCAAGAATGCTAACAGTTGGCGCTGGGTGTCCGTACCGATCGGTTGCGGCCAGGACAGCGCGCCACCATAGTTGCCATGGGCGGGACTTCGCGGTGTGGGCGCGAGGAGGAATAGCTTGAGGTTCTCCACTTCCTGTGCAGTGCGGGGTTTTTCAAAGCCGTGGTATTCAAGAAAATCAGCCAGGCTGACCAGGCCTCCGTCCTGCGCGCCGCGGTCCTGTTCGTATGAGGAATGGGGGTTCAATTCGAAGGTGGTTTCACGCAGATACGCGGGAACCTGCGACAGCTCAAGGGCGCCGGAGGCAAGCACTGTCCCCAGGTACTTCAACAATACAGCGGCTTGGTGCCGGTTGTTGATATTCCCCAGCAGCGTCTGCTGCTGCTTGAGTGCATCCTCGCTGCGCTTTTCCTGGAGCCCAGGGAACACAGCGGGGTCAAGCGGAGCAAAGGTTTTATCGCGCTCCAGCTCGGCGGCACGTTGCTGGAAGTCGGAAGGGGCGATTCGCGTCGGCTCTTGGTAGAACTGCCCAACCAGCCAGGCCGGCGCACGGTTGGTGCTCCCGGACAACGGAAGGGGGAACGGCCGGTTCCTGTCGGAGATGATCCCTCCGGCATCCATTAACGGCCCTCGCACCGCCGACCAGTGCTTGTCGTCGCTCGCACGCAGCTGTAAGGGCGTATTGGGCGAAACGTCTGGGGTGACACGGTAGGTGACTTGACCGCTTTGCGGCACGATCTTGATCGAGCTGGGCAGGGCTCTGACCTGGCGCCGCCAGTCGAGGAACTCCGGAGATCGAGCGGCATCGCCCAGCAGGTTCCACCACTGACCGAAGGTTGAATCCGGCGGAATATCCACCATGATCGCGTTGTCGTGGACGGGAACGCCGCTGAAGCCCAGCAATGCCTTGCCGTAGTTCTGCGCCAATTCACTGTCGCCCCTGGCGCGGGGGGAATTGCCAGGGGCAGAGAGGTGAGGGCTTTTGCGGTCGGGCGCTACAGCTACCTGCGCAGCTGGCTCCAGCGTGTCGTTGGCGGTGGAAGGATGCGGGGACAAAGCGTGCGCAAGGCTGCTGGAAATCGTCATTGGTGGCGGCTCTATCATCAGGATTGGAAAATCCACTGGGTATAAATTCCGAGTCCCAGTGTTAATCCTTCGTACCGAAGCCCCTCGACCGATTCCATTTTTGAACCGTGGCTTTATTGCACTCTGTTGCTAGCCGCCTCCGGTTGGCTGGCGGCTGTGCGGATCATCTCCCTGACTTTCGCCGTCAACAGATCAAAGGTGAACGGCTTGGTAATCAACTGCATCCCAGGCTCCAGAAAACCACCGCGCACCGTCGCGTGTTCGGCATAACCGGTGATAAACAGCACCTTGAGTTCCGGTCGGATCTGCCGGCCGACTTCCGCCAGTTGCCGGCCGTTCATACCCGGCAGACCGACGTCGCTGATCATCAGGTCGATGCGCTGGTCGGACTCGATGATCGGCACGGCCGTGTTGGCATCGCCGGCTTCGATAAATGCGTAGCCGAGCTCTTTCAGCACGGCGCAGACCAGGACCCTGACCGCAGGGTCGTCCTCCACGATCAACACCGTTTCACCGGCATTGGCAAAGGGCAGACGCGCGGGGTTTGCCGCTTCGGCCACCACCATTTCACCGACGCAGCGTGGCAGGAACAGGCTGACCGTGGTGCCTTTTCCGACTTCGCTGTGGATCGTCACATGACCACCGGATTGCCGGGCAAAACCGTAAATCATCGACAGGCCGAGGCCGGTGCCCTGGCCGATGGGTTTGGTGGTGAAGAAAGGGTCGAAGACGCGCCCCATCACGCTTTCCGGGATACCGCAGCCGGTGTCGCTGACGCTCAATTCCACGTAGTCACCGGGTTGCAAGGTGCCGTAGGCCGCGGTGAACACACTGTCGAGATGACGGTTGCTGGTTTCCACGGTGAGATTGCCGCCGTTGGGCATGGCATCGCGTGCGTTGATCACCAGGTTGAGCAGTGCGCTTTCCAACTGGTTGGGGTCGGCCTCGGCGGTCCAGAGCGAGGCGCTGAGGCGCATGTCCAGGGCAATGCTTTCATTGATGCTGCGTTGCAACAGTTCGCCCATGAAGGTCACCAGTTGGTTGATCTCGACGGGTTTTGAATCCAGCGATTGCCGGCGGGAGAACGCCAGCAGGCGGTGGGTAAGGCCGGCGGCCCGGTTGGCGGAGGTGACGCCCAGATCGATCAGGCTGTCCAGGTCGTCCAATTTGCCGCGGGAGACGCGCCTGCGCAGTAACTCCAGGCTGCCGATGATGCCGGTGAGCATGTTGTTGAAGTCGTGGGCGATGCCGCCGGTCAATTGGCCAACGGCCTCCATTTTCTGCGATTGACGCAGCGCTTCTTCATTGCTGCGCAACTGCGCGGTGCGTTCTTCTACTTGCTGCTCAAGCGTCTCCAGCGTGCGTTGCAAGCGCAGTTCGCTTTCGCTGAGGTCGATCAGCCGGTCGCGCGCCTCGTATTGCCGCCGCCGACCGCGCAGTGCGGCGCTGACCAGGCTGATCAACGTCACAGGGTGGAAAGGCCGTTCGAGGAAGGTGACGTTGCCCAACAACCCGCTCAGGTGCGAGGAGCCGTTCTGCTCGGCGCCGCCGTGATGGGTCATCAATACGATGGGCAGATCCGACCACGCAGGCTGCTGGTGCAAATACTCGAGCAGCGGCTCCAGGTCAACGCCGTGCAAGGCTTCGGCCGCAATAATCAGCAGGCCGGCACCTTCTTCCAGTGCGCCGCACAAGGCCATCAGGCTAGTGGCGATCATGCCGCTGTAACCGGCCTCGTTGAGCATCATCAACGCCAACGCGCCGTCCCGCCCCATCGGCGCAAGAACGATTGCACGCTCGGAGACTGGAGATAAACCCGTCACTAGCCCTCATCCTTGAGCAGAGGCGAGCCGGCGCCCATGTACGTCGGGATACCGCGCAGTACGCCCTGAAAGTTATCGAGCGGCTCGCCCACGGTCATGCCCTGGCTGCTGATCCGGTATTCGCGAATGGTCGACTCATGGGGGCCGGTGCGTTTCTTGATGATGGAAATGGCGCGGCGCACCTTGCCCAGCGCTTCGAAATAGCGCAGCAGAATGACCGTGTCGGCAAGGTAGGTAATGTCGACGGGCGCCTGCATGTCACCGACCAGGCCGTGCTGGGCGACAGTCATGAAAGTGGCGGCGCCACGGCGGTTGAGGTACAGCAGCAGTTCGTGCATGTGCAGGATCAGTGCATTTTCTTCCGGCATGGCGGCCTGATAACCGTTGATGCTGTCGATGACCACGGTCTTGATCCCGCCCTCATCCACACAGCGCCGCACACGGTGGGAGAACTCGCCAGGGGACAACTCGGCCGCGTCGACTTGTTCGATCAGCAGGTTGCCGGTGGCTTGCAGCGCGGCAAGGTCGATGCCCATGTTTTTCATGCGCTCGAACAACAGGCCCAGTTCTTCGTCAAAGATGAACAGTGCGGCGTTTTCCCCCCGTGCCACGGCGGCGGCGGCAAACACCATCGAGATCAGCGACTTGCCGGTGCCCGCCGGGCCGAGGATCAGGCTGCTGGAACCGGTCTCGACCCCGCCGCCCATCAAGGCGTCCATTTCGCGAATGCCGCTGCTCAGGGTCTTTCGGGCGTAGCCGCCGCGATGCTCGGCCGCCACCAGGCGCGGGAACACATGCACGCCATCGCCCATGATGGTGAAATCGTGGAAGCCGCCCCGGTACTTTTGGCCACGGTACTTCACCACCCGCACACGGCGGCGTTCGGCACCGTAATTGGGCGTCAGTTCTTCCAGGCGAATCACCCCGTGGGCCACGCTGTGTACGGTTTTGTCGAGGGATTCGGTGGTCAGGTCATCGAGCAGCAATACCGTGGCGTCGTAGCGCACGAAGTAGTGCTTGATCGCCAGGATCTGCCGGCGATAACGCAGGGAGCTTTGCGCCAGCAGGCGGATCTCGGAGAGGCTGTCGACCACCACGCGGGTTGGCTTGACCCGTTCCACCACTTCAAAGATCTGCCGCGTGGCCTCGCCCAACTCGAGGTCGGAAGAGTACAGCAGGCTTTGCTGATGCTCGGCATTGAGCAGGCTTTCCGGCGGGGTCAGCTCGAAAATATGGATATTGTCATCCAGATCCCACCCGTGGGATCTCGCACCTTCGCGCAATTCACGCTCGGTTTCGGACAAGGTGATATAGAGCGAGCGTTCACCGTTCTTTGCCCCCGCCTGCAGGAAGTGCAGGGCGACGGTGGTTTTGCCGGTCCCTGGCTCGCCTTCGAGCAGAAACAGGTGGCTGCGGGACAGACCGCCGGAAAGAATGTCATCAAGACCTTCGATGCCAGTGGCCGCTTTTTCGGTTAATCGCGCGTTGGATGTAGACAAGAAGTGCCCTCAGGTCACATACGAGTAGAGGTGCGCGTTCGTTTGAGCGCGCCATAGCTTCTTGACCATGGCGTATCAGCGGGGTTCCACCTTATCGGGTTTTGTATGTGTGTCGGCGCTGGGGCCAGCGCTGCAGTTGGCCTACAGCCCCTGCTGCAGCGCCGGATCATCCGGGTTTTGCTGTTCCAACTGCGCCAGCAGCACTTGGACGTTCTGCAATTGGCCGCTTTCTGTCCAGTAGCTGACTAGCAGCACCCGCGCCTTGCGATTGGCCGGGTGGCGCTGGATGATTTCTTCCAACTGGCGCTGGGCCGCTTCGAGTTCCTCCTGGGCGTGCAGGGTGGTGGCCAGGTCGTACCGGTAATCCTGATTACTCGGTTCCAGCTCCACCGCCTTCGACAGGCCGAGCAACGCGTAAGCGCGCTCACCGTGGTGCAGCAACCACATGCCCAGGGCGTGTTGCAGGTACGCGGATTCGGGATGCGCCGCCAACTGGCGGGCCAGCAGTTGGCGCGACTCGTCGGTCTTGCCCTGTTTATCCAACAGTTCGATTTGCGCAACCACGGCCTGCAGGTTGTCCGGCTGCAGGCGCATTGCTTGCTCCAGGGCGTTTTGTGCCTGCGGCAACAGCGCGCTGTGGATATACAGGCGCGCCAGTTGGAGCCAACCTTCGGCGGTTTCAGGTTGCGCCTTGAGCTTCTTCACAAACTCATCGAGCACTTGCTGCAACGGCCCGAAATACAGGCCAAGGGTGTCGGGCGAGAGACCGAGCAACGCATTGGCGGCGGCAAAGCGCACGTCTTGTTGCGGATCGTCGAGTAATGGTCCGAGCAACAGGGTGCGCTGGCCCGTAGGCACCAGGCCGACGATGCTGTGAATCGCCGCTTCACGCACTTGCGGTGAGTCATCGGCCAGGTCCTTGTCGGCGAGCTTCAGTGCCTGGGGGCTGGGATAATTGGGCAGTTCGGCATGCAAGGCGACGCGGCGCTCGTCGGAAAGGTCCGGCCGGGCCAGTTGCTGATACAGCACGCGGGCGGCACCCGGTTCGCCGTTACGCGCTTGTTTCAAGGCTTTCGCGTAGCCATGGGCAATCGCGGGCGGCACGGCCACCGGGGTGGAATGGGAGAAATACCAGGTGATCAGCACAATCAACAACAGGGCGCACAGGCCGATGATGGAGTAACGGCGTGACTTTGACATGCAGGCGTCCGAGAGCTTAGGCAGCTAGGGCAAAGCCCTCAGCTTCGGTCAGACCACGGCGAGTGTCAAACCCGCATCAGGTCAGCACGTATTCCACCGGTTCCAGAGCCGGCGGCAACACCGTTTCGCCGAGGGCTGCCAGGATCTCGCGTTCCAGAGTCCGCACGATCGCATTGCAGGGCAGGTCGTTCTCATCGAAGCCGAAGGGATCTTCCAGATCGTCGCCGATTTCGTCGAGACCAAAGAAGGTGTAGCTGACGATCGCGGTGAACACCGGCGTGAGCCAGCCCAACGGTTCGGCCATGGCAAACGGCAGCAGGATGCAGAACAGGTAAATGGTGCGGTGCAGCAGCAGGGTGTAGGGGAAGGGCAGCGGTGTGCTTTTGATCCGCTCACACGCCGCCTGCACCTGGCTCAGGCTGACCAGCCGGGTCTCCAGTTGGGTGTAGCGCCATTCGCTGAGCACGCCCCGTTCGGCCAGCCCGGAAAACCGCGCGCCGAGCTGTTGCAGTACCTGGTCCGGGAGGTTGGGGTGGCCTGAGTCGACTGCGATCCAGGGCTTTAGCGCTTGGGCTTCATCTTCCAGGCGCAGACGCGCGATCAACCCATGGGCAAAACCGCAGAGGCCGCGCAGTAGGCTGGCCCGTTCCAGCGGGTCGCTGAGCACCTGGGTTTCACGGATCAGTGAGCGCACTTCGATGATCATCTGCCCGAGTTGCTTGCGGCCTTCCCACCAGCGGTCGTAGCAGGCGTTGTTGCGAAAACTCATGAAGATCGATAGCGACAGCCCGAGCAGGGTGAACGGCGTGGCATTGACCTTGGAGAAATACGCCGGGTGCAGGGTTTCCACCAGCACGATGACCGAGGCCAACAACGTGACCAGCAAGCTGCGCAGGGCGATGCGCTTGGCGATCGAGCCCTTGAGCGAGAACAGAATGCCCAGCAGGTTGGGTTTGGGGCGAACAATCATCGGGAGGGGCTTCTTCGGTGGCGCAGGCCATCAGGTTAGAAGCTGGCGTGCGGGGCGTCCAATCGCTTGGGCCGACCGCTTGATCGGCGGGGTCTATGATCAAGCGGCATTGGCCAAACCAGTCAGGCATGTTGGTGGCTTTGACCATTGCTGCTACAGCGCTCTAGAGCCACTATTTCCGCGGTTCTTGTCCGAAAAAACGTCCTGAAAATAAAAATACTGAAGGATCTGAAGCGATGCGTGACTATTTGGCTGCCACTACCGAGTTCGATTACCAACACACCGTCGACAGCACCTTGGCCGGAAACCTGCAGGGCCTCAATGCCTGCGTGGAATGCTGCGACCGGCATGCATTGCCAGGGCGCATTGCGCTGTTCTGGGAAGGCAAGGATGGGCGCAGTGCCACGTCCACCTTCAGCGACTTGCAGGACCAGGCTTCGCGCTTCGCCAATTTCCTGCTGGCCCAGGGCGTCAAACGCGGCGACAAGGTGGCCGGCCTGTTGCCACGCACCGCCGAATTGCTGGTGGTGGTCCTCGCGACCTGGCGCATCGGCGCCGTCTATCAACCGCTGTTTACGGCCTTCGGCCCCAAGGCCATTGAACACCGCCTGAGCAGCTCCGGCGCAGCCGTGGTGGTCACCGATGCGGTGAACCGACCCAAACTCGCCGAAGTGGAAGGCTGCCCGACGATCGTGACGGTCACTGGCGCCAACGGCGAAGGCCTGGTGCGCGGTGATTTCAGTTTCTGGGCCGAGCTGGCCAATTACTCCAACCACTGCGAGCCGGTGCTGCTGGGCGCAGACGAGCCGTTCCTGCTGATGTTCACCTCGGGCACCACCGGCCCGTCGAAAGCGCTGTCGGTGCCGCTCAAGGCCATTGTTGCGTTCCAGAGCTACACCCGCGACGCCATCGACCTGCGCCCTGAAGACGCGTTCTGGAACGTCGCCGACCCGGGTTGGGCCTACGGCATCTATTTCGGCGTGACCGGGCCTTTGTCCATGGGCCATCCGATTACCTTCTACGATGGCCCGTTCACCCTGGAAAGCACCTGCCGGGTCATCAATAAATACGCGATCACCAACCTGGCCGGCTCGCCGACTGCGTATCGCCTGTTGATTGCCGGCGGCGAGCAATTCGCCCGCTCGATCAAGGGCAAGCTGCGTATCGTCAGCAGCGCCGGCGAGCCGCTGAACCCGGAAGTGATCCGCTGGTTTGCCGACAACCTGGGGGTGACCATCCATGACCACTACGGCCAGACCGAGCTGGGCATGGTGCTGTGCAACCACCACGGCCTGGAACATCCGGTGCATGTCGGGTCGGCGGGTTTTGCCTCGCCGGGGCATCGCATCGTGGTGCTGGACGACGATCACCAGGAGTTGCCTGCTGGCCAGCCGGGGATTCTCGCCATCGACCGCGAGCAATCGCCGATGTGCTGGTTCGCCGGCTATGACGGCGCGCGGACCAAGGCCTTTGTCGGCAAGTACTACCTCAGCGGCGATACCGTCGAACTGAACCCGGACGGCAGCATCAGCTTCGTCGGACGCAGTGACGATGTGATCACCACCTCTGGCTACCGCGTCGGCCCGTTCGACGTGGAAAGTGCGCTGGTCGAACACCCGGCGGTGGTGGAAGCGGCGGTCGTCGGCAAACCCGACCCGGAACGCACCGAGCTGGTCAAAGCCTTCGTGGTGATCAACGAGCAGTTCCGCGCAACCCCCGAGCTGGCCGAGGAACTGCGCCTGCATGTACGCCAGCGCCTCGCCGCGCATGCCTACCCGCGGGAAATCGAATTTGTCAGCGACTTGCCCAAGACCCCGAGCGGCAAGCTGCAACGCTTTATTTTGCGTAATCAGGAAATCGCCAAGGCGCAAGCCGCGTTGGCCTGATCCACTTTTCAAGGAAACAATGATGCAGATTGAAAACAAGGTTTTTCTGGTCAGCGGCGGCGCGTCGGGCCTCGGTGCCGCCACCGCTGAAATGCTGGTCGCTGCCGGTGCCAAAGTGATGCTGGTGGACATGAATGCCGACGCGGTCGCGGCCAAAGCCAAACAGCTGGGCGACAACGCCCGTAGCGCCGTGGCGGACATCAGCCAGGAAGCCGCTGCCGAAGCCGCCGTGCAGGCCACCGTTGCCGCCTTTGGTGGCTTGCACGGGCTGGTGAATTGCGCCGGTGTGGTGCGCGGCGAGAAGATCCTCGGCAAGAACGGCCCCCATGGGCTGGCCAGCTTTGCCCAGGTGATCAACGTCAACCTGATCGGCAGCTTCAACCTGCTGCGCCTGGCCGCTGCGGCCATTGCAGAAACCCAGGCGGATGCCGACGGTGAGCGCGGCGTGATCATCAATACCGCGTCGGTGGCGGCGTTTGACGGGCAGGTCGGCCAGGCGGCATATGCCGCGTCCAAAGGTGCGATCGCCAGCCTGACACTGCCCGCCGCGCGGGAGCTGGCGCGCTTCGGCATTCGGGTGATGACCATCGCCCCCGGCATTTTCGAAACCCCGATGATGGCGGGCATGACCCCGGAAGTCCGCGACTCCCTGGCCGCCGGGGTGCCGTTCCCGCCGCGCCTGGGCAAACCGAGCGAATATGCCGCGCTGGTCCGGCACATCATTGAAAACAGCATGCTCAATGGCGAGGTGATCCGTCTCGACGGTGCCTTGCGCATGGCAGCCAAGTAAGAGAGGAAGCGTCATGAGCGATCCCATCGTAATTGTCAGCGCCGCGCGCACCCCCATGGGCGCGTTCCAGGGCGATCTCAAAGGCCTGACCGCGCCGCAACTCGGCTCCGCGGCGATTCGCGCCGCCGTCGAGCGTGCCGGTATCGCCAGCGATGCCGTGGATGAAGTGCTGTTTGGCTGTGTATTGCCGGCCGGTCTCGGCCAAGCCCCCGCACGCCAGGCCGCCCTTGGCGCCGGGCTGGACAAGGCCACCCGCTGCACCACCCTCAATAAAATGTGCGGCTCGGGCATGGAGGCGACGATGCTTGCCCATGACTCGCTGCTGGCCGGCAGCGTTGACGTGGTGATTGCTGGCGGTATGGAAAGCATGTCCAACGCCCCATATCTGCTGGACCGCGCACGCAGCGGCTACCGCATGGGCCACGGCCGCGTGTTGGATCATATGTTCCTCGACGGCCTGGAAGATGCCTACGACAAAGGCCGCCTGATGGGCACCTTTGCCGAGGACTGCGCACAACATAACGGCTTTACCCGCGAGGCCCAGGATGCGTTTGCCATTGCGTCCCTGAGCCGTGCGCAAGCGGCGATCAGCAATGGCAGCTTCGCGGCCGAGATCGTCCCGGTGCAGGTTACGGTAGGTAAAGAGCAAAAAACCGTCCTGCATGATGAGCAACCGCCCAAAGCCAAGCCGGACAAGATCGCCAGCCTGAAACCGGCGTTCCGTGAAGGCGGGACAGTGACGGCGGCCAACTCCAGTTCAATTTCCGACGGCGCGGCGGCTTTGCTCTTGATGCGCCAGTCCGAGGCGCACAAGCGCGGGCTGCAACCCTTGGCGGTGATCCGTGGGCATGCGGCGTTTGCCGATGAACCGGGCCTGTTTCCGGTAGCGCCGGTGGGGGCGATCCGCAAGCTGATGAGCAAGACCGGCTGGAACCTGAACGAAGTGGACCTGTTCGAAATCAACGAAGCCTTTGCCGTGGTCAGCCTGGTGACCATGAGCAAGCTGGATATCCCCCACGACAAGGTCAACATTCATGGCGGCGCCTGTGCCTTGGGTCACCCGATCGGCGCGTCCGGTGCGCGGATTCTGGTGACGCTGCTGTCGGCCCTGCGCCAGAAAGGCCTCAAGCGTGGCGTCGCCGCTATCTGCATCGGCGGTGGTGAAGCCACAGCCATGGCCGTCGAATGCCTGTATTAAGGATTGACCATGCTACCCAATGACGAACAACTGCAAATCAGCGACGCGGCCCGACAATTCGCCCAGGAACGCCTGAAACCGTTCGCGGCCGAGTGGGACCGCGAGCACCGCTTTCCCAAGGAGGCCATCGGTGAAATGGCCGAACTGGGCTTCTTCGGCATGCTGGTGCCGGAACAGTGGGGTGGTTGCGACACCGGCTACCTGGCCTACGCCATGGCTCTGGAAGAAATTGCTGCCGGCGACGGGGCTTGCTCGACCATCATGAGCGTACACAACTCGGTGGGGTGCGTGCCGATCCTCACGTTCGGCAACGACCAGCAGAAAGAGCACTTTCTCAAGCCGCTGGCCAGTGGCGCGATGCTTGGCGCCTTCGCATTGACCGAGCCCCAGGCCGGTTCCGATGCCAGCAGCCTGAAAACCCGTGCACGCCTCGAAGGCGACCACTACGTGTTGAACGGCTGCAAACAATTCATCACCTCCGGGCAAAACGCCGGCATCGTGATTGTGTTTGCTGTCACTGACCCGGCGGCGGGCAAGCGCGGCATCAGCGCGTTTATCGTGCCGACGGATTCGCCGGGCTACACGGTGGCGCGGGTTGAGGACAAGCTGGGCCAGCATGCGTCGGACACTTGCCAGATCCTGTTCGAAGACGTCAAGGTGCCGCTCGCCAATCGTCTGGGGGAGGAGGGCGAAGGCTACCGCATTGCCCTAGCCAACCTCGAAGGCGGGCGGGTCGGCATTGCCTCGCAATCGGTGGGCATGGCCCGCGCTGCCTTTGAAGCGGCGCGCGACTATGCCCGCGAGCGCGAAAGTTTTGGCAAAACCTTGATCGAACACCAGGCCGTGGCCTTCCGCCTGGCGGACATGGCCACGCAAATCGCCGTCGCACGGCAAATGGTGCATTACGCCGCCGCCCTGCGTGACAGCGGCAAGCCGGCGCTGGTCGAGGCGTCCATGGCCAAGCTGTTCGCCTCGGAAATGGCCGAGAAAGTCTGCTCCGCCGCCTTGCAAACCTTGGGCGGTTACGGTTACCTGAGCGACTTTCCCTTGGAGCGGATCTACCGCGATGTGCGGGTCTGCCAGATTTACGAAGGCACCAGCGATATTCAGCGCATGGTCATCTCACGCAATCTTTAAGAAGGAGCCACTACATGAGTTATGAAACTATTTTGCTCGACGTGCAGGGCCGTGTCGGGTTGATCACCCTTAACCGTCCGCAAGCCCTGAACGCGTTGAACGCACAATTGATCAACGAGTTGAATCAGGCGCTGGATGACCTGGAACGCAACCCTGAAATCGGCTGCATCGTGCTGACCGGCTCGAAAAAAGCCTTCGCCGCTGGCGCCGACATCAAGGAAATGGCCGAGCTGACCTACCCGCAGATCTATATCGACGACCTGTTCAGCGCCGCCGATCGCGTGGCCAACCGTCGCAAGCCGATCATCGCTGCCGTCAACGGCTTCGCCCTGGGCGGCGGCTGTGAGTTGGCGCTGATGTGCGATTTCATCCTCGCCGGCGACAGCGCCAAGTTTGGCCAGCCGGAAATCAACCTGGGCGTGCTGCCGGGCATGGGCGGCACCCAGCGCCTGACCCGCGCCGTGGGCAAGGCCAAAGCCATGGAAATGTGCCTGACCGGGCGCTTTATCGATGCGGTGGAAGCCGAGCGTTGCGGGGTTGTAGCGCGCATTGTCCCGGCCGATGAACTGCTCGAAGAAGCGCTGAAAGTCGCCACGCTGATTGCCGGCAAGTCGGTGCCGATCAGCATGATGGTCAAGGAAAGTGTGAACCGGGCGTTTGAAGTGAGCCTGTCGGAAGGCGTGCGCTTTGAGCGTCGGGTATTCCATGCGGCGTTTGCGACGCAGGATCAGAAGGAAGGCATGGCGGCATTCGTGGCCAAGCGCGCGCCCGAGTTCAAAGACCAATAACCTGCCTATAAACACTGTGGGAGCGGGAAAGCCCGCTCCCACAGAAGGTTTGTGGTGTGTCAGTCAGAGTTGGTAGTTCTTCAGCTCCCGCGCAATCACCATCCGCTGAATCTCGCTGGTGCCTTCGTAGATCTGCGTGATCCGCGCATCGCGGTAGTACCGCTCCACCGGATAATCCTCCAGATACCCATACCCGCCATGAATCTGCATCGCCGAGGAGCAGACCTTCTCGGCCATTTCCGAAGCGAACAGCTTGGCTTGGGACGCTTCCGACAGGCACGGCTTGCCCGCACTGCGCAGGCGTGCGGCGTGCAGGATCAGCAAGCGTGCAGCATTCAGCCGGGTTTGCATGTCGGCCAGCAGGTTGGCCACGCTCTGGTGCTCGATGATGGCCTTGTCGAACTGCACCCGGTCACGGGCATACGCCAGCGCCGCTTCAAACGCAGCACGGGCGATGCCCAGGGCTTGAGCGGCAATGCCGATGCGGCCGCCTTCCAGGTTGGACAGCGCAATCGCCAGGCCTTTGCCGCGCTCACCCAGCAGGTTGGCCTCAGGCACGCTGCACTGGTTGAGGGTAACGGCGCAGGTGTCCGAGGCGCGGATGCCCATCTTGTGTTCGGTACGATCAACCACGAAGCCCGGCGTGTCCGTCGGCACCAGGAAGGCAGAAATGCCGCGCTTGCCCAGTTCCGGATCGGTCACCGCAAACACAATCGCCAACTTGGCGCGCTTGCCGTTGCTGACAAACTGCTTGGCGCCATTGATCACCCACTGGCCATCGCGCAGTTCGGCACGGGTGCGCAGGTTGTGGGCCTCAGAGCCGGCCTGGGGTTCGGTCAGGCAGAAGCAGCCGATGGCCTGGCCGCTGGCGAGTTCCGCCAGCCAGGTTTGTTTCTGCTCTGTTGTGCCGTAGTTGAGGATCGGCCCGCAACCCACTGAATTATGGATACTCATCAGCGCGCCCGTGGCACCGTCACCGGCGGAAATCTCCTCCACAGCCAAGGCATACGCCACGTAATCGACATAGGTACCGCCCCATTCTTCCGGTACCACCATGCCCAGCAATCCCAGCTCACCCATCTTCGCCACCAGGGCGTCATCGATCCAGCCAGCTTTTTCCCAGGCCTGGGCGTGAGGAGCGATTTCGCCACGGGCAAAGTCACGCGCCATGTCGCGAATCATGATTTGTTCTTCAGTGTATTCAATATCTTGCATGGCTTATCTCGCAACCTGCGTGAAGTTGTGGAAGAAGCTTTCCACGTGGCTCGTGTCCAGCTCATAGAGCGTCGCTGGGTTCCAGCGCGGGCTTTTGTCCTTGTCGATGATCAGCGCGCGGACGCCTTCAATCAGGTCGCCACGCTCGAACCACTGGCGGTCCAGGTGCAGTTCCAGGGCGAAACACCGCTCCAGCGGCAAACGGCGCCCGCGCCGCAGCATTTCCAGGGTCACGGCCATGGCCAGCGGCGAACGGGTTTGCATCAGGTTGGCCGTGGTCAAGGCCCATTCATGGCTGTTGGCGACGGTCACTTGCTGCAGTTGCTCGACAATGCTCGGCACGTCCGGCAAGGCAAAGAAATGGTCGATGGCGGGGCGCAAGGCGGCGAGCGGGGCGTCGGGCAGTTGTTGCACGGCCAGCTTGGCCAGCACGCCTTGCAGGTCCTTTAGAGGGGAGTCTTGCCATTGCAGTTGATCGAGTTTCTGGTCGAGGTCGGCCAGTTTGGTGCTGTCCAGGTACCAGTCCGCCAGCCCGCAATACAACGCATCGGCCGCACGAATCTGCACGCCGGTGACGCCCAGGTAAATGCCCAGCTCGCCAGGAATGCGCGGCAGGAAATAACTGCCGCCCACGTCGGGGAAGTAACCGATCGCCACTTCCGGCATCGCCAGGCGGCTGCGTTCGGTGACCACACGCAGATCCGCGCCCTGTACCAGGCCCATGCCGCCGCCGAGGACGAAGCCGTCCATCAGGGCCAGTACCGGTTTGCGGTAATGGTGGATGGCCAGGTCGAGGGCGTATTCCTCGACGAAGAAATCCTCGTGCAGGGTGTCGCCGTTCTTGAAACTGTCGTAGAGCGAGCGAATATCGCCGCCCGCACAGAAGGCCTTTTCACCGGCACCGCGCAGGACCACGGCATATACCTGGGGATCATCTGCCCAGGCCTGTAGCTGTTGGGCCAGGCCGCGAACCATGTTCAGGTTGATGGCGTTCAAGCCGGCGGGGCGATTGAGGGTGAGGTGGCCAACATGGTTGCGGACGTCGGCCAGTACCTCTTCCTGAAGAATGTCGGCGTGGCTTGCCTCGGATGAAACCTGAGCAGTCATCTGTAACTCCCTGCTTTTATTGTTCTTTAAACAAGATGTTCGCGGACGAACCATCTCGCGATCGTACCAGTGCAAATTTGCCCAGTACAACCTTGAATCATGCAGGTCGTTTTTGCATTTATGCAGAACCGGTGGTCAGCCGGCGGGAAGGTGAAAATAGCCGGCCAGGGCCTCGCTACAGAGCAGTACGGCACGCCTGGCCGCAGGCTCAGAAGCGGGGTAGTTGATAAAGCCGTGGCGCATGCCCGGGTACTCTTTGTGCCGCACCGGCACTCCGGCTTTCTTTAGGCGCCGCGCAAATGCGCGCCCTTCATCCCGCAGCAGGTCGCAGCCAGCCGTGATGATCAAGGCCGCAGGCAAGCCTTGCAGGCAGGGATCGCGGGCTGGGGAAAGCCAGGGGTGCTGTCGCGGAATATCGGGGGGGACGTATTGGCTCAAATACCACTCCAACACGTCGGCCGTCAGCCCGAAGCCTGTGGCGAATTCATCTCGGGAGCGATTGCGCGCCAGGCAGTCGAGTACCGGGTACAGCAGCAACTGGAAACCGATGCGAGCCTCGCCGAGGTCCCTGGCCATTTGGCAGATCACCGCCGCAAGCCCGCCTCCCGAGCCACCGCCTGCCACGGCGATACGCTGAGTGTCCAACCCCAGGCCGGTGCCGTGGCGGGCAATCCAGAGCGTGGCGGCATAGCAACTTTTCACTGCGGCGGGGAAGCGTTGTTCCGGCGGCCTGGGGTAATCCACCGCGACCACTGCGCAGCCGGCCCACTCTGCAATCACCCGGCAAAAACTGTCGTGGGTATCGAGGTCGCCGGCGACCCAGCCACCGCCGTGGAAATACATCAGTACCGGTGCCGGCACAGGGCGGGCGGGGCGGTACAGCCTCACGGCCACAGGTAGCCCTTGTGTGGTTAGGGTCAGGTTGCTGACATCCATCACCACCGCATCACGCACCTCCTTGCGTGCTTGCTCGGGGCTCATCGCGGGGCCGCCTGCGCCTGGGCTTCGATTTCCACCAGGTAGTCCGGGGTGATCAGCGCCTTGACGCCTAACAACATGGTGGTCGGTTCGCAGCCCTCGAAAAACTCCTTATGCGCCTTGGCAATTTCCGGCCACCAGTTCACGTTGGTGGTGTACATGCGCGTGGCAATCACTCGGCGGCGGTCTGTGCCAAGCCGCTTAAGCGCCGCTTCGATGATTTCCAGGCAGCGACGGGTCTGTAGATAGACATTGTCGGTGGCATACGGCTTGCCATCCTCGTCGAAGGCTACCGTGCCACTGGTGACAATGGTTTCGCCCACGCGCAAGGCACGGCAGTAACCGCCGTTTTTTTCCCAGGGGGCAGCAGAAAAGCAGCGCTGGATCGGGTCGTCCCTGAAAATGGGTTCAAGTTCGACGTGGAGGGTTTTCAACCCACGAAACTGCAGGTTACTGGTACGCCACACGGGTGGCTTTTTCTCAAGCAAACGCAGCGTGGGGAACCGCTTGAGCAGGCGGGTGAACACAATCTCGGCCTCCAGCCGGAACAATGCCGGCCCCAAACAGAAATGCACGCCGCGACCAAAGGCCAAATGGTCATTTTTTGCACGTTGAATGTTGAAACGGTCTGGGTCGGTGAAGTGCTCCGGGTCCCGGTTGGCCGCGGCACGTATCAAGTACACCAGGTCGCCTTTGCGCAGGGTCTGGCCTCTGAGCTCGATATCTTGCGTCAATACGCGATGACTGAACTGCCCCGAGGGATCAATGCGCAGCATTTCTTCAACCGCCGGTTTTATCAACGACACATCGGCCGACAGCGCGTTCAACTGGGCAGGGTTGGTCAACAAGTACCACAGGCCGATACCCAGCATATCGGCGCTGGTGGTGTAGCCGGCCACCAGCACAAAGGCCACCTGGGCCAGCAGGTCGTCTTTGCTCGTGTCGGGGCCGGCGGCGGCGATGACACGGCTGACCAAGTCGTCACGCGGAGCCTGCCGGCGTCGATCAATCAAGTCGCCGAAGTAGGTGTACATGTCCTCCAGGCCTTTCACGGCGGCGCCAGGCGTATTGGCCGGATCAAGGTTGCCCACCAGAAACATCAGGATCACATCGGTCCAGCGCCGCAGTTTAAGCGCGTCTTTCTTGGGGATGCCGTAGAGCATGGCCAGCACTCTGGCCGGCACCTGGTTGAATAGGCGGCTCATCAGTTCGGGGGTGGGGCCCAATGTCGACAGGATTTCATCGGTAACCGCCTGAATGTCGGCCCGCAGCGCTTCAATCGAGCGCGGCGTGAACGCGCGACCCAGCAGATGGCGGCTGGCCTCGTGGGCTTTGCCATCCTGGGCGTACATCCAGCGGGAGGCTTTTTCAATAAAGGGCTCGTACATCGCGCGTTTGTCGGGCGGCAGTTGCGCGTTTACCAGTTGGCGTATCCGGTCCGAGGAGTAGCGCGTGGCGTCGCTTTGCGCCGTGAAGACATCGTCGTAGCGGGTAAGCATCCATGCTTTGTGTTGGGGGCTCCAATACACGGGATGATGCTCGCGTAGAAATGCGTAGGCCGGATAAGGGTCACGAACGGTATCGGGGTTGCAGAAGTCAGGTTTGACGTGAGGGTTCATGGTTATGTGTCCTCATACAATGCGCGGGTGAATTGCTGGATGTAGTCAGCTTTCGCGATAGGCGCGTTGATCAGCTCGTCAGGCGGTTTCAGCCATGCAGCCAGCGATGAGATGCGCGCAACGCTGGCGCACGGTTCTGCATCGTGAGCGAGCCCCCAGCGGTGCAAGTAGGGAACAAACACCCCGATCAGGTCGCGCTGCATGCCCGCTTCGAGCGGTTGGCCTTCGAGCGCCTGAATGACCAGATCGAGTGCGCGGGCGTATGTCAGGCCCACCGCTTGCGAATGGGAAAAATCACCGGCGTGTCGGCACTGCCGGACGATGCTCTGCTCGATTGTCTGGCCGGGGTTGCATGGCTCAACGTGGTCAAATCGCGGACGGGACAGCGCATCCTTGATCACTTGGTAGGCCATCACGCTGTTGTCGCCAGCGAACGTGGGGCTTATCTCGAAGTCCATGCGCAGGGTGACGATCTGGTTGTAGTGGTGAAACCCCTGGGAACCACACAATTCGCGGCACTGGGCGATCACCTCAAGACCCGTCCAGGTGCCGACGCATTTGCTTAGTGCCGCGAGAATATGCAGGTCCTTGCGCCGGTCGGCCTGGGCCCATTGCGCTTCGAAGCGCTCAAGGATGGCCTGTTCGACGAACTTGAGGGCCAATGCCTTGAGCTGGACGTTGTACAGTCGCTGGCGAAACAGCGGGTTGCCCAGCAGCGGGCCGGTCTGTAGCAGGCGGTGGCGGGCAAATTGATAGGTCAGGTGCGCGCTTAGCCCTGCACCAACGCGAGAGGCGGCCATCAACAGCAGGCGCTCCTGGAGAAACGTCTCCAGTGCGTTGATAAAGCGCTCACTTTTGGGCAAGTCGCTGAGGAACTGCCCACGCCGGGTAAACCTGGCGTGGCGCTGCAACAAGGCGTCGGTGCCCAGCTGCATTCGGCAAAAGCGTAAACCGCCGACCTGATTGGCGTGAATGCCGCCCTTGGGGTCGCAGGCCATGACCTTGACACCCGGTCGCAACGGGCCGTTCTCCCGGTCGCGAATCACCACGCGAAACCAGTGGTGACCCTGGTCTTCGCCGTTCACCTGCAATCGCGCGAGCACCATCGCCACTTGGGCGGCGTGCAAGCTGTTGCCGATCCAGTACTTGCAGGCATCGGCGCACGGTGAGTCGAGCACCAGGCAGTGCTGGCCTGCGTCATAGGTGACGGTGGTCTTGAGGTTGCGCACGTCGGTGCCGCTGGCGATTTCGGTGCAGCCAAAGGCATACACCGCGCGCATCTGAATGACCTCATCGCGGTAGCGCGCCACTTGCTCCGGGCTGCCCTGGGTCAATAAGGCATTGGCGGCGATCATGTGGTCGACTAACGAGGAATACAGTGCGTAATCGTAGGCGCCGATCAAGCCGATCCGTTCGCACAGCGCTCTGAAATGCGATTCGCGCGGTTGGCCGAGCCACATGTCATTGTTGATCACTCCAGCGTTGGAAATGGCATGCATGCGCTCGATCGTCAGGTCCATGTAGGCCCTGAGGGGGAGGTGATGGCGCTGTCGAGCATCAAATAGCCGGTCGCGCAGCAACCTCTGCAAACGGTCGTCCATGGCGGACCCTCACCCGGTTTGAACGGAACATTCAAAGCACTTGAGCAGGAGGGCCAGCGTGCAGAACTACGAAGAGAGCGACAGAGGGGCAACCCTTTGCGTGCATCGCCGCTCAGTGAGCACCAATCTTTAGCCAGACTATCCAATGTCTTCGCTACTGGTTTACGGCAATCCAGACGTCAGGGGAAAAGCAGACAACCACAAGTGGTTTGTACAACTTTAGCTGCCACCCACCTCGGCGCAAGGAGCGTGATGTGCCACTCGTCGTTTCCGCTATTCGACGCGACTTGCCAGCACTTGCCCGATACTTCGGCGACGGGCATGACTCTCGGCGGCGTGGATCAACTGTTCCAGCTCTGTGGGCTCGATATCGTAGAACTGCTCCATGTCGGCCAACGCCAGCTTCAGGTCCGCCGCGGTGATTGCTGGGTCTCTTGCTGCCTGCGCCTTGCTCACGAAGGTGTTCGGTGCCTCGGTCGCGCCCTTGGGATAGCGCGTGCGGGTGGCATTGTTATAGGCCAGAGCACAGGTCACCAACGCTCCCGCGCCGAGCATCACCGCGGGCAGTTCCTGCCAGCCGAGAGCCGTCGAGGCCGGATCGGCCAGTACCAGCGTCATCGCCAGACCTCCCGCCGGCGGGTGCAGGCAGCGCAGCCAGCAGATCAGGACCACGGTCATGCCCGCCGCCAGGCAGGCGCTGCCCAGGGTACGCCCCAGGACCCGTGCGACGAGCAGCGCGACTACGCCGGCACACAGGTAGCTGCCAATGATCGACCACGGCTGGGCCAGCGCGCCGGATGAAACGGCAAACAGCAACACTGCCGACGCGCCCAGAGGGCCGAGCAGGTGCAGGGCGACCTCCATGCCAAACACTTGGGCGCAGACCCACACGCTGAGCAGGGTGCCCAAGGCCATGCCGATCGCGGCGCGGCTCCATTCGGCAGGGCGGGTATTGATGGCGGCGGGTAACCAGCGAGCGAGCATTCACAATTTCCATAAACAGCGGGCAAAAAAAGGCTTGTCTGGTTTCCCGGACAAGCCCTTGAACGTTCCTGCATTTGGGGGAGGAACCCGCGTAGTGTGCCGACCGCGATGCAAGGTCGCCAATGCACATTAATGCAGGTTAAATACAAAAATAATGGACTCAACTGGCCGGCCGCCGCCGGCGCGGTCAAGGTTGAAGGGTTTTGTCCAAGTGCAGCAGCACGTAGGGATTCTTGTCGAACGTGCCAGTGAGCGTCGGAGTGATTGCGCGCAATCGCGGGTCCTGCAACCCTTCAAAGTCATCTTGGCTCATCACCAGCCACGCCGGGCCTTGCAATGTTGCCAGGTCGGCGGGCTGCTGGGTGAACACCGGCACCCGGTCGTAATCGAGGTTGACCATGAACTTGATGGCTTTGGCATCCTTACCCAGCGCATGCAGCACGATGGGCGCCGGTTGCTGGCGGACCTGCGCCTGGACTTGCAGGCTGAAGGTGCGAGTGTCATAGAGGCTGCGCTCCACTGGCTCGACCACCACAATATACGCCGTCCACACCGCCAGCACGGCGGTCAGCGCCGGTACCAGCGTGCGCAGGCGTGCCTGGAACACCGCCACCAGCGCCAGCACTTGAAGCGCGCCCAGCACACCCAGCACCCAGCCGATGTGCGCCATCTGCTCCGGGTAACGCCGGCGCGCCAGCCATAGCCCGACGATCAGCAGCGCGGGCAACACGGTCCACAGGCTCAGCATCAAACCGCGCAGCCAGCCATACAACCGGCCGTGGGCGACTTGAAACGGATACGCCGCAATAATGGCCGCCATCGGCAACATTGGCAGCACATAACGCGCTTTCTTTGCCTGGGGGATCGACAAGCCGAGCATCACCAACAAGCCTGCCGCTGCGCAGTACAGCACCAACTGCAACGCCGGATCAGGTGCGCGTCGCCCGCCAATCGCGATCACCAGCAGCACCAGCAGCGCCAGCGGGTAAGCCAGCGCGTAATTGCCCAGGGAACTGGTGAAGTAATACAGCGCACCGCTGGAGCCTTCGCTGCCATCCATACGCCCGAGGAACTGCATGCGGATCACGTCCTGCATGAACGCTGCGCCGCCACTGAGCTTGGCCAGCAGCAACAGCAGGCCGACGCACGCCCCCAGCAGTGCCAGGGCCAACAGGCCGAAGCTGAACAGTTGGCGCCATTGGCGGTTGAGCAGGAAGTAGCTGCACAGCACGCCCGTGGGGATCACCAGGCCAATCGGCCCGCGAATCGCAAAGCCCACGATCAACAGCAGGTACACCCAGTGCAGGCGCTTGGCGGCGCCGAAGTGATCATGCGCATAACCCAGGTAGAACACCGCCAGGGCCACGGCGGCGAGCATTTGGTCGAGGGACACGGCGCGGGTTTCGCTGATAAACGTGCTGCTGAGCAACAGCAGCGCAACACTCAGCAGGCCCCAGCGCTGGGAGTAGGGCGCCGTCAGGCGGTACACCAGCATGACGATCAGCGCCGAAGCGAGAGACGTCGGCAACCAGGCCGTAAAACTGTTGACCTCGCCCAGGGGCAAGGACAGCAGCCACGTCATCAGCGTCGAGGTTGCCAGGTAATCGGCATAAGGTTGCCCGTAGGTCGTGGGGAAAAAGCTTGGCCCATGGCGCAACATCTCCTGGGCAAAGACCACGAAGCGCGAGTCGAAACCGATGATTGCCTGGTGCCAGTTGCCAGCAATGAATAACAGCAACGCCAGCAGCGCCAGCCCCAACGACTGGCGCCGGATCGCTGCGTTCATCAATTGGGGCAGTTGGTCTTTGTTCACCGGTCAGGCTTCCACAACGTGCGGCACCCACTGTTGTTGGGGAATCGGCAACTGGCAGGAGTCGCCCCGGCCCATCGGGAAATACTGGAAGCCTTTGCGCGCCAGGCGCTCGCCGTCATACAGGTTGCGACCGTCGAAGATCACCGGGGTGTTCAGGCGTTGGTGGATCAGGTCGAAATCCGGTGCCTTGAACTGCTGCCATTCCGTGCAGACGATCAACGCATCGGCGCCGCTCAGGGTGGATTCCGGAGTCCCCATCAACATCAGCCGTGGGGCGTCACCGTAAATCCGCTGGGTTTCCTGCATGGCTTCCGGGTCAAATGCGCGCACGGTGGCGCCGGCAGCCCACAGCGCTTCCATCAGCACGCGGCTCGGGGCATCGCGCATGTCGTCGGTGTTAGGTTTGAAGGCCAGGCCCCACAGGGCGAAGGTCTTACCGCGCAGGTTGCCCTTGAAGAAGGCGTTGATGCGTTCATACAGCTTGCTCTTCTGGCGCTGGTTGATCGCTTCGACGGCTTCGAGCAGGTCGCTCGAGCAATGGGCCTGCTTGGCGCTGTGGATCAGGGCGCGCATGTCCTTGGGGAAGCACGAGCCGCCGTAGCCGCAGCCTGGGTAGATGAAGTGATAGCCGATGCGCGAGTCGGCGCCGATCCCCAGGCGCACCGCTTCGATGTCCGCCCCCAGGTGTTCGGCCAGCTCGGCGATCTGGTTGATAAAGCTGATCTTGGTGGCCAGCATGCAGTTGGCGGCGTACTTGGTCAGTTCGGCGCTGCGCAGGTCCATAAAGATGATGCGATCGTGGTTGCGGTTGAAGGGCGCGTACAGGTCGCGCATGACCTCACGCACTTCTTCACGCTCGCAGCCGATGATGATGCGGTCCGGGCGGCGGCAGTCGGCAACCGCCGAGCCTTCCTTGAGGAATTCCGGGTTGGAGACGATATCGAACTCCAAGTGCCGGCCGGCCAGATGCAGGGCCTTTTCGATATGGGCTCGCAAGGTGTCGCCGGTGCCGACGGGGACGGTGGATTTTTCCACCAGGATCACCGGCTCGATCCGATGGCGGGCGACCGCATCGCCTACCGACAGCACGTATTTCAAGTCGGCCGAACCGTCTTCATCCGACGGCGTACCCACCGCGATAAACAGCACCTCGCCATGTTCGACGGCGAGCTTTTCATCAAAGGTGAAGCTCAGCCGTCCGCTTTCCAGGTTCTCCTTGACCATCGCCGCCAACCCTGGCTCGAAAATGCTCACATGGCCCTGCTGCAGCAGCCGGACCTTGTTTTGATCAACGTCCATGCAGATGACATCGTGACCGACTTCGGCTAATACGGTGGCCTGTACCAGACCGACGTAACCACTACCAAATACACTGATTTTCATGGGGCATTCCTAGGGCTTGCTGCGCTAGCACGACGAGAGTTAATAACCAGTACACCGAGGATGACCAAGGCCACCCCCAGGGTTTTTGAAAGCGAAAAATGTTCGTTGAACACCGGCAGGCTGGCGGCCAACAGGTAGACCAGCGCGTAGCTGATACTGAGCAGCGAATAGGCGCGGCCCAGGGGCAAATCCTTGAGCGCACAGAGCCAGCACAGCATCGACAGCGCATAAGCGAGGATCGCCAGGCTCACCACGCCGAGGGCGCCCAGATCGATGGCGTTGCTGCTGAACGCGCCGAGCCATTCGTCAGGCAGGGGCAGGCGCGTCATGCTCCAGCGCATCCCCAACTGGGCGGCGCTGACCAGGCCGACACTGCCCAGGGCGAAGGCAAACCCGCGTCCCCGGCTCATACTTGGCGCCCCAGCAGCACGACGCCGGCAATCACCAGCACCACGCCCAGCCAATGCCGAGTGTCGATGTGTTCCTTGAATACGAAGCGCGCCATTAGCGTGACCAATACGAAATTGAGGCTGAGCATGGGGTAGGCAATCCCGACTTCGAGGCGCTGCAGCACCAGCAGCCAGACCAGCAGGCCACAACCCAGGCACAGCAGCGCTGCCCATAACCAGGGTGAGCGCAGTTTCAGCGCCCAACCGTCAGGCTGTTCGCGCCAGCTTTCCACGGCAAACTTCTGCGCGACCTGGCCCATGCAGGTGAGCAGGCAGGCGGCTAACAACAAGAACAGGGTGATCATGGCGCTGCCTGCGGGAAAATCAGAATCATGAGATTGCCTTGCTCATAGCGCTTGCCGTCCTGGGGCAGCAGGTTCACTTCGGCGATCTCGTCGTCACCTTTGACGCGCATCACCACCCCCACCGCGCCTTTTTGGCGGGCTTGGCTCATCCATTGCTGGACCTGGGTCATGTCGACCTTACGCTGGGCGGCGTCCGGGTAGGCGAGGCCGTATTTCACTTCGCCAGCGGTGTTATAGAGGGTGACGTCAGCACGTTGCAGGCGCCATGCCAGGGCCGATGCCGCGCCCAGGTCATTGCTGAGCAGCGCGGACGTCGGCTGCAGGTCCGGCAGGTGGTCAATGATGAATTGATCCGGGGTCTTGTTGTACACCACCGAATGGGGCAGCGAGGCCGGCGCCAACGCCACCAGCAACCAACTGCCCAGCGCCGGCGCGGCCCACAATTTCAATGGGCGTGCAGCCTGCAGCAGGTTGACGATGATCCAGCCGAACAGGCAGGCGAACACCAGCACCAGGCCGAGAGTTTCCTGGCCGTGCTCGTACAGCGGTTTTTTCAGTTGGAACCACGTCAGCGCGAGCAAAGCCACAACCCCGAGGATCAGGTTCAGCCAGCCGTTGATGCGCAATGTGCGGCCTTGGGCCTGGGCCAGCTTGTCGGTCAGCGCGTTACCCATGAGCAACGCCAGCGGCAGCAGGCACGGCATGATGTAGGACGGCAGCTTGCCCTTGGCCAGGCTGAACAGTGCCAGGGGCATCAGCAGCCACAGCAGCAGGAAGGCGATGTTTGGCGTGCGCTTGTGCTGCCACGCTTGCTTGACGGTGGACGGCAACAGCGCCACCCACGGCAGGGTGAATGCGACCAGCAGCGGCAGGTAGTACCAGAGTGGCTCGGCGTGTTGCGCATCTTCGCCGGCAAAGCGCTGGATATGCTCGTGCCAGAAGAAGAAGTTCCAGTAATCCGGCTCCTGGCTATGCACCGCAAGTGCCCAGGGCAAGCTGATGGCAATCGCCACGGCGACGGCAATCAGTCCATAACCCAGCAGGTCGCGCAGGCGCTTCTGCCAGATCGCGTAGGGCAGGGCGATCAGCACCGGCAGCAGCCACGCGAGGAAGCCTTTGGTCATGAAGCCCATGGCACAGGCAACCCCGAGCAACGCCCAGGACCCGACGCGAGCGCTGCGCGTGCGGCTGTCGAAGCAAAACCACAGCGCCACGCCGGTCAGGTTGACCCAGAAGGTGAACTGCGGGTCCAGGTTGGCATAACCGCCCAGCGCCGCGACGCTGACAAAGCTCATGTACAGCAGCGTGCTGACCAGGCTCTTGTGCGGGTCATTCCACAACCGGCGCGACACCAGGTACACCAGCAGCACGCTGAGCCCGGTACTCAAGGCCGACACAAACCGCACGCCGAACAGGTTTTGCCCGAAGATCGCCTGGCCCAGCGCGATCATCCAGTAACCGGCAGCCGGTTTTTCGAAATAGCGAATGCCCATAAAGTGCGGCGACGCCCATTTGCCGGTCAGCAGCATTTCCTGGCTGATCTGTGCATAGCGGGTTTCATCCGGAATCCACAGGCCATGGGTGGCCAGGGGTAACAGATAAAATGCGCCGAATGCCAACAGCAGCAGGGGCAGCGCCCAACGGCGGATCATGCCTGCTGCACTCCGAGCCAACCCTCACGGCCGCTCAGGGCGCCGCGCACCAGTTGTTGCTGGGGCAGGGTTGAGACGTCCGCCGGCAACAAGTCGCCCAGCGGTTTGAAATGGATGCCGCGCTGCCCTGCCTGGGCCAGCAACTGGCGAAAATCATTGGCCATCAGAATCCCTTCTACTTCTGCGTGGATCGTGTACACGTTCAGCTTTGACTGTGCAAAGCGGTCGAGGATGAACCCGTTGAAATCCTTGGCAGCCACCACCGGCCCGACGACTTCGTCGAAGGTCGGCAGGTCTACCGGAATCTGTGGGGTGCCTGCGCTGCCATCGGCCAGGGTCGGACGAAACAGACTGGTGCCCCGGCAATCGCTGTTGTAGCGAAAGTTGAAGCCTTGCTTGGCTTGCACCACGCGTTCATCGGCGCGCCAACCGGCGGCCGCTGAACAGTCGATACGTTCACCGAGGATGTCGCTCAAGGTGTCCACACCGCGTCGAATCTGCTCGATCAACTGTGCGTCGCTCCAACGCCCGGCGTTGGCCTGCCAACCATGGTGATCCCAGGCGTGCAGGCCGACTTCATGCCCGGCGGCCTTGGCCTGGCGCATCAAGTGCCCCAGGTCACGGCCGATCGGCTTGCCCGGCCAGGCGGTGCCGGCCAGCAAGATATCCCAGCCATACAGGCCGACAGCGTTGGAACGCAGCATCTTCCACAGAAATTGCGGGCGGATCAGGCGCCACAAGTGGCGCCCCATATTGTCCGGCCCGACACTGAAGAAAAACGTCGCTTTCACCCCGGCTTCATCCAGGGATTCGAGCAACCGTGGCACGCCTTCGCGAGTGCCACGGTAAGTGTCGACGTCGATGCGAAGACCTGCGTGCATCAGCGCTTGTCCGCGATTTCGAGCATGGCTTCACGCAGGAAGAAGTCCAGGGTGTTACCGATGGTTTCGCTCATCTCCACGGTGGGTTCCCAGTTCAGCAGGCGCTTGGCGTTTTCGATGCTTGGTTTGCGGTGGGCCACGTCCTGGTAACCGGTGCCGTAGAATGCCTTGCTTTCGACGTCCCGGAAACCGGCGAACGGCGGGAAGTTGCTGCGCAGTGGGTGAGCTTCGAACTGACGCAGCAGTTCTTCGCCCAACTGGCGGATGCTCGCTTCGTTTTCCGGGTTACCGATGTTGATGATCTGACCGTTGCACGCATCGTTGTCGTTATCAATGATGCGCGCCAGGGCTTCGATGCCGTCGGCAATGTCGGTGAAGCAGCGTTTCTGCTCGCCACCGTCGAACAGGCGGATCGGCGTACCTTCCACCAGGTTCAGGATCAACTGGGTGATCGCACGGGAGCTGCCGATACGGGCCGAGTCCAGGCGGTCCAGGCGTGGGCCCATCCAGTTGAATGGACGGAACAGGGTGAACTTCAGGCCCTTGGCGCCGTAGGCCCAGATCACGCGGTCCAGCAGTTGCTTGGAGACCGAGTAGATCCAGCGTTGCTTGTTGACCGGGCCGACCACCAGGTTGGAGGTGTCTTCATCGAAGTACTGGTCCTGGCACATGCCATAGACTTCGGAAGTCGACGGGAAAATCACGCGCTTGTTGTACTTGACGCAGTAGCGAACCAGCTTGAGGTTCTCTTCGAAGTCCAGCTCGAACACACGCAGCGGGTTGCGGGTGTATTCGATCGGCGTGGCGATGGCCACCAGCGGCAGGACCACGTCGCATTTCTTGATGTGGTACTCGATCCACTCGGTGTGGATGCTGATATCGCCTTCCACGTAATGGAAGTTCGGGTGGCTGCGCAGGCGCTCGATGGCGTCGGAGCCGATGTCCAGGCCGTAGACTTCGTAACGGTCGTCACGCAGCAGGCGCTCGGACAGGTGGTTACCGATAAAGCCGTTCACGCCCAGGATCAGCACGCGGGTGCGACGTGGCTTGCGGCCAGACTCGGCGCCGCGCAGGACCGAACCGTCCACCAGGCCCAATTCGTTGGCCAGGGACGGACCGGCCAGGTACAGGCCGTTGTCGTTGCGCTGGCCGAACTTGATCACCAGCGAGTCTTCAGCGCACGCGATGCGCAGCGGGTTGACGCTGATCACACGGCCAGGCGCCAGGCCTTCGTTGCCCTGGACCACTTCGGCTTGCCACACGATCAGCTTGTGCTCGCCCACGGCGCAGAAAGCGCCCGGGTACGGTTGAGTCACTGCGCGCACCAGGTTGAACAGCTCTTCAGCCGGTTTTTGCCACTCCAACTTGCCATCCGCTGGGGTGCGGCGGCCGAAATAAGTGGCCTGGCTTTCGTCCTGGGCGGTTTCGGTCAGTTTGCCTGCGGCCAGTTGCGGCAAGGCATCGCGCAGCAGGCTGCTGGCGGCGTCACGCAGTTTGGCGTGCAGGGTCAGGCCGGTGTCGGAGCGCTCGATCGCGACTTTCTGCTGGGCCAGGATCGCGCCGGCATCGGCACGCGTGACCATGCGGTGCAGGGTCACGCCGGTTTCGGTTTCGCCTTTGACCAGGACCCAGTTGGCGGGTGCGCGGCCACGGTATTTCGGCAGCAGCGAGCCGTGCAGGTTGAACGCGCCTTTGCGGGCGGTGGCCAGCAGGGGTTCGCTCAGCAGGTTGCGGTAGTAGAAGGAGAAGATGAAGTCCGGGTTGAGCTTGGCGATGCGCTCGATCCACAGCGGGTGGTTGGCGTCCTCCGGTGCATGCACCGGGATGCCTTTGCGGGCGCACAGTTGCGCGACGGAACCGTAGAAATTGTTTTCCTTGGGGTCATCGGCATGGGTGAACACGGCAGCAATGTCGTAACCGGCATTCAGCAGGGCTTCAATGCCAGCACAGCCAATATCGTGGTAAGCGAAGACAACAGCTTTTGAATTCATGACGAAACCTGATCGGAAGGGGAAGTAGTGGTGGTATGGGAGGACGCCAAGCCGTCAAGGACGACCACGGGTGCCGGTGCTGCCGGTTGGTTGCGCAGCACTTTTTCAATAAAGAACCGTGGGCGGGCGCGCACATCGCTGTACATGCGGCCCAGGTACTCACCCAAGAGGCCCATGCCGATGAACTGGCCGCCGGTGAACACGAACAGCACTGCGAACAGCACGAACATGCCATCGCCGGCCCATTGGGCGCCAAAGGCCAGGCGCAGGACGATCAGCGCAAAGGCGAACAAAACGCCCAGGCCCGCCAGGCTGAAACCGACGATGGACAGCAGGCGCAGCGGGGTGGTGGTCATGCAGGTCAGCAGGTCGAACATCAGGCTGATCAGGCGCATGGCGCTGTATTTGGATTCGCCGTGTTCGCGCTCGGCATGGTGTACGAGAATTTCCGTGGTGTGACGGGCAAAGCCGTTGGCCAGGATCGGGATAAACGTGCTGCGTTCGCGGCAGGCGAGCATGGCGTCGACGATGGTGCGGCGGTACGCGCGCAGCATGCAGCCGTAGTCAGTCATGGCGACGCCGGTCGAGCGCTGCACGGCCAGGTTGATCAGGCGCGACGGCCAGCGGCGAAAGGCCGAGTCCTGGCGGTTGTTGCGCACGGTGGCAACCACGTCGTAGCCCAGGGCGGCTTGTTCTACCAGGCGCGGGATTTCTTCCGGCGGGTTCTGCAGGTCGGCGTCGAGCGTAATCACCACGTCGCCCCGACACTGCTCGAAACCGGCCATGATCGCCGCATGCTGACCGTAGTTGCGGTTGAGGATCACCGCGACCACGTTGCTGCCGTCTTCGGCGGCAGCGTCTTCGAGCAATTGGGCGGATTTGTCGCGGCTACCGTCATCCACCAGGATGATTTCGTATTCGTAGGCCAGTTGCTTGCAGGCTGCCGTCGTGCGACGCAGCAATTCAGGCAGGCTTTCTTGTTCGTTGTAGACCGGGATAACGATCGACACACAATGAATAGGGTAGGGTTTCAAAGATTCATGACCTCGGGGTTTGAGCAACTTGGAGCGTAGAGACAACAATCACGGGCCGAAAAGGCAGGTGCTTGGTTAAACCTGGAGTGGAATTGGGGTATTCATCCGACCATCCTGATGGGCTATTGAAGTCTTCCATGTGCATCAGGGAGTAAAGACCATAATTCACAAAGATCAAGCGGAATCAATAAGTTAGTCGGCATAACGCGGTTCGTTCTCAAGTCCTGCGACCAAGATTAAGCGTAAAAATGTTTAACGAATATGAAAGCCAGATGAAAAACTCGTTTATTTGACAGGTAGACAGCTAGGGTTCAGCTAAACAACTAAGGCTCTGAAGGCGTTGTTTATTTAGCGTAATAGGAACGTTTTGCATGGCGCTGGGCGCAACTGGGTGGACGTGGATCGGCGCTGCGCGTCACGGCACGCTCTGCCGCTTGTGTTTATTGAAGAATCTTCTCTGCATTGCCCCTCAAGTGCCGGTAAAGTAAGCCATCTCTTGCCAGGGTACTCGGATGAATAGCGTGCAGCGTTTAGGCGGCCAATGGCGGCCCGTGTTGATGGGATTGTTGATGAACGCAGCCTGCGTCACCACCGTATGCGCGGATGAGGGCGTGGCGCTGACCACGCTCGCTCAAGTGCCAGAGGGGGTTGAAGTGCAAGGCAAGCAGGTCGCCGCCTATACCTGGGACGACCGCCAGGGCAAGAACCTGCTGGTGCTGGCCGAGCAAATCAACCAACGCGAGGATGACGGCACCCAGTCGGCGCTTGTCTACGCGGCCCAGTACTTGCTCGACGGTGACCGCCCCAAACGCATATGGATGCTCTACGACGACGTGCAGCGCTGCGAATTCGATGCCGCGCTGCGCTTTGACATGGCGGCGACCAAGGTCACCGACCTTTCCGGCGACGGCATCACCCAGGCCACCGTGGGTTACACGCGCAGCTGCACCAGTGATGTCAGCCCCAATGAATTCAAGCTGATCATGCATGTCGGCAAGTCGCAGAAGTACCGCCTGCGTGGCGTCGACCGGGTCGGCGCGGCCTGGTGGGACGAAGAAGCCGGGGCATTGCGTGGCATGCCATTGCCCAAGGATTGCAGCGTCGCCGGGCAACAGGCGCTGGTCAGCCAGTACAAGGAGCAGGGCACTGAATTGCCTTTGCCGGGTTGCTACAGCGACGAGAAGGATTTTGCCAAGGCACCGCAGGCCTACCTGACATTCATGCGTCAGCACTGGTTCGCGCTGATGCAGAAACAGGATGCTGAATGGAGTCAGGCGCAGACCCCGCCCCAGGAATCGAGCGGGGATGAAGAAACCGCCCCGTGATTGGGTACCAGGGCCGATGGTGCGTTAGACTCGGCCCTCGCCAATTCAATGAATATCTCGAATAAACAAAGACTTGTTCGAGGTATTTAATCCAAAGGCCGATCTACCTTGACTGAGTCAATCCGCAACCCGCTGACCCTCTACCTCACCCGCCTGGCGCCCTCCAGCCAACTGACCATGCGCTACGTGCTGCAGGACGCCGCCGACCGCCTCGGCTTCGAGGACATCAACCTTGAAGACATCGACTGGCACCTGCTGCAACCCGAACAGGTGATCGCGCTGGTTGCGGCCTTGCGCGAGGACGGCTACGCGCCCAATACCTCGTCGCTGTATGTAAACGCCGTGCGCGGGGTGATGAACGAAGCCTGGCGCATGAGCCTGATCAGCCAGGAACACCTGCTGAAAATGCGCACGGTCAAGGCCGCGTCCGGCACGCGCCTGAGCCAGGGGCGCAACCTGCGTCGCACGCTGATCCGCGAAATGATGGATGTATGCGCCGCCGACCCGCGGCCCCAGGGCCTGCGCGATGCTGCAGTGATCGGTATTTTGTACGGCTCGGGCATGCGTAAGTCGGAGTCGGTCAACCTCGACCTCGCACAGATCAACTTTGACGAGCGCAGCCTGCGCGTGATTGGCAAGGGCAACAAGGAACTGATCAAATACGCGCCGGGCTGGGCCTTCGCCAAATTGCAGGCCTGGCTCGAATTCCGGCGCGAACAACTCAAGGAAGGCGAGCAGGACGATTCCTTCCTGTTCAACCGCATCCGCAGGGGCAGCCATATCACCCGCGAACGCATCACCAAGCATGCGATTTACTACATCGCCCGCCAGCGTGGTCAGCAGGTGGGGGTGAAGATCATGCCGCATGATTTCCGGCGCTCCTTCATCACGCGGGTGATTGAGGAGCATGACCTGTCCATCGCGCAGAAACTGGCGCACCACACCAATATCCAGACCACCGCGAACTACGACGTGCGTGACGACAATGAGCGACGGCGAGCGGTGGAGCGGTTTGATCTTTAGCCGACGGCGACCGGCGAAAAACGCGCGGTCCGCGTCAGGCTCGGCTCAGGAGGAGGGCGGGGCACCGGGCAGCAAGTGCGCCGGCAGGCGGCGCAAGGTCCACAGCGTGGTCAGCAGCGCCGCAACGGCACACAGCGCGATGCCGATCAGCATCGGCGCCGGGGTGTGATCGGCAAAGACGCCCACCAGGGTCATGGAAACGGCCGCCGTGATCATCTGGATCGCGCCGAGCAACGCCGATGCGGAACCGGCCACCGCGCCGTGGTCTTCCAGGGACAACACGCCGGCCGCTGGCAACAGCAAGCCGAGGAAACCGAAGCCGATAAACAACAGCGACATCATCAAGCCTAGGTGGCTGCCCCATAGCGTCGTAGCGGCGAGCAATACCATGACCGCGGCCACGCCCACCACCGACCAGCGAATCAGCGGCGCCAGGCCGAAGCGTGCGCCCAGGCGTGCGGTGAGCTGGCTCATGGCAAAAAATGACGCGGCGTTCAGCGCAAAGCACAGGCTGAATTGGGTGGGGGTCAGCCCGAAATACTCGATGTATACGAACGGCGCGCTGCCAATAAATACAAAGAACGTCGCCAGGCCAAACCCGCACACCACCGACAAACCGATGAACACCGGGTCGCGCAGCAACGCCCCATAACTGCTGAAGGCATTCCCCAGGGTCTTGCCCAACCGACGCTCGGCGGGGTGGGTTTCAGGCAGTTGTACGACGGTCATGACCAGGCACAACACGGCCACTACCGCCAACACGGCAAACACCTCGCGCCAACTCCAGAGCGCAATCACCAGGCTACCGGCCAACGGTGCCAGGATCGGCGACACACTCATCACCAGCATCAGCAACGCCATCAGCCGCGCAGCTTCATGGCCGGTATACAGGTCGCGCACAATCGCCCGGGGAATCACCATCCCCGCACACGCGCCAAACGCCTGCACCGCACGAAAACCAATCAGCACTTCAATACTCGGCGCCAGGGCGCAGCCGATACTGCCCACGGCGAAGATAAGCAACCCGGCGTAGATCGGCGGCTTGCGCCCGAACACATCGCTGATCGGGCCATAAAACAACTGGCAGACGCCGATGATCATGAAGAACACTGTGAGGCTCATCTGCACCGCTGCCGGTGAGGCCTGCAGGCTGGCGCCCAGAGTCGGCAGCGCCGGTAGGTAGATGTCGATGGCGAAGGGGCCGACGGCAGTGATCAGACCAAGCAGCAAAGCAAGGTGGGCGATACGTTTGGACATGAGCAGTTCCGGGTGAAGCAAAGGTCGGCCAGCTTAAAGAACCCCCCCTGCGCAAACAAGATGGGGAAGACGTTGAGTTTAACTGCGCAGATCTGAGCAATTGAGCTTCAATAACAGGGAGTCTCTGCCGATAACAGTATCAGCGACGCTCAAGCGGTTGGGTTCCCAACCAGCTATCCAGGCTATGGGAATGACCAGCATGACGATCAAATTACGCTTATGGCTATTGATTGCGACCGGGTTGCTCACCGCTTTGATCATGAGCCTGGCCGGTTACCTGGGAAACGGCCGGATGGCCGATGCCGTGCAGGATAACGAGACCAGTATGACGGTGCTGCGCAACCACATGGAAGCCGACATGATGCACGATGCCCTGCGCGCCGACGTGTTGTCGGCGATGTTGGTCGGGTTGGGTAAAAGCACCAGCACCAAAGCCGAAGTCAGCAGTTCACTCAAAGAGCATGCCGAGCATTTCCGCCAGGTGCTGGAGGACAATCTAAAGCTGCCGCTGGGCGACACGCTCAAGACCAGCCTGGAAAAAATCAAACCCAGCCTGGATACCTATATCAACGCCGGTGAACGCATTGTGGCACTCGCGCTGGACAACCCGGAGGCCGCTCGCGGCGAACTGGAGACCTTCAATACTGCCTTCAGCCAGTTGGAAGGTCAGCTAGCGAGCCTCAGCGAGCTGATCGAAAACAATACGCAGCAAACCAGCGTCGGTACCCGACAAACCATCAGCAACGCCAACGTCACCTTGGGCGTGGTGTTGATTGCGAGCCTGCTGCTGCTCCTTGCGCAGGGCCGCTGGGTTACCCGGAGCATCATGGATCCGTTGCAGGCCGCGAGCCGAATTGCTGACAGTATCGCCCGTGGCAATTTGAGCGAGCCGATTGTCGTGCCCGACCGCAAGGACGAGGCCAGCGCGCTGATACGCAGCCTCTCCACCATGCAGGCGTATTTGCGCGGCATGATCGAAGTGGTGCGCAGCAATGCCCACGGCGTCAATGACATGAGCGAGCAACTGAGCCAGGGTTGCCATGAGGTGGCGGGCAGCAGTCAGCAGCAAAGCGCCGCCGCCAGCACCATGGCGGCGGCCGCCAGTGAAATGACCGCCAGCATCGAGGAAATCACCCAACACGCCGCACGCGCACTGAATATGGCCAACCAGGCAGAAGCCTTGGCCAAGGACGGCGGTCGGGTGATCCACCAGGTGGTCAGTGACATGGACGGCATTGCCCGTTCGGCGCAACAGTCGGCCCAAGTCATCCGCACGCTGGACAAGGAGTCCGAGGCAATCTTCAGCATTATCCAGGTTATCAAGGGCATTGCCGATCAAACCAACCTGCTGGCCCTGAATGCCGCGATCGAAGCCGCCCGCGCCGGTGAACAGGGGCGCGGTTTTGCGGTGGTCGCCGATGAGGTGCGCAGCCTGGCCGGACGCACCAGCGCGTCGACCCAGGAGATTGCCAGCATGGTCGGTCGCATCCAGCAAAACACCCGGGAAGCGGTGACCAGCATGGAGGAGGGCGTCACTCAAGTGGACAAGGGCATGGCGGTGACTGCTGAAGTCGAGCGCGCCATCCGCGAGATTCTCCAGGCCACCCTCAACACCACCGAGTTGGTCAACGACATCTCCCGCACCATCAGCGAGCAAAGCCTGGCCAGCAACGAAATTGCCCATCAAGTGGAGATGATTGCCAGTATGTCGGAGCGCAATAGCCAGGTGATCGGCAAGACGGCCTCGACGACGGACGAGTTGTCCGCGTTGGCGGGGAAGTTGTCGCAGTCGGTGGATCGATTTCGGCTTTGAGCATCACAGCTGATATATAACTCAACTAAACATCTATTTAGTTGAGTTATATTTTTCCACCTTACTGGCGTTGTTTTAAGTACTCGATAAACGGCTCGATATCAGACGAGCACAGCAGATGCGCGACACTGCGTACCTCGGTCTCAGGCCAATACCACCAAGCGGATTGTTCCAAGACCTGGCGAACAGGCTCATCAAAACGCCAACGGATAAACTTGGCCGGGTTTCCGCCGACTATGGAATAGGGCGCCACATCTTTGGTCACCAACGCACCGGCCGCCACTACGGCGCCATCGCCAATGGTGATACCCGAAAGAATTTTTGCATGGGAACTGATCCAGCAATCATTGCCGATCACTACGTCGCCATTGCTGCCGCCGAAGTCAGTGATATAGGCAACTTCTTCGACCTTGGCGGGAAACGGATAACAGCTTAGCCAGTCGATGCGATGATGACCGCCCAGATACACTTCCACGTTGCCGGCAATCGACGTATAAGCGCCTACGCGTAATGTCGTTCCTTCATGCCAGTCATGTACCTTGAGATCGCCATAGGTGCCAATACCAAAGCTGAATTGCGGATAACGGTTACGCAGTTTTTGTGTTGCACGCTCAAGCTTCGGCAGTGCACGCAGCGCTTTGCGTTCCTGACGCTCACGCCAGATGCGCAGTAGCTTCATGGGAAGAACCTTATTCAAACGTTGGAATGGGACGTTATCCTGAAGAATGAAAACCAGGGTTGCAAGCTGGCAAGTGAAATGGAGGGTTTGTTTTTTCGGCCTGAGGTGGCGAGAGTCAGTGCCAGGCTTAAAATCTTACCCAAGAGCCCCCCAGCTCTACACACGACGGTTCGCATAATGTATATTATGTTAAATCATGTGCTATGCTGGATAGGTGTCCAATTAGCCGCTTTCACCAACCTATAGCCTCCCTTTCACGGACCCCGAGCCTCGACCTCGTGTTATTCACGACGGCGCGGTTTTGCTTTTGGTATTTGCGCGCCACTGCTCCTTCCTGGCGTGACCCCAATACACATCAATCTGGAACAATACTCGATATAAATCTCAAACCAAATGCGGGACAGTCATATTTCGTAGTACCCCCATCAGATTTATACTCCTCCAGAAGTGCTTCCTCATGAAGATCTGCCAAAACCCCCCACGCCCTGAAAGAAATAAGCTCGCTATGGTCAAGCATAAATTTCCTTAGCGTCCGCCAAGGCGATGGAGCTTCAGGCACGGGGCCTGCTATATTCTTGAGAAAGTAGTCACCCTTCGAAATTGTATTAATTGTCGAGTAGGTAACTCCGGAGGTCTCCCACTCTGTAATAACGTCATGTAGAGATTCAGATATCTTGTTCGGGACACTGACTTCGTAGCGCTGAAACTTCTCACACGGATTGATATCAAGGTACGTAATACTGTATCTGGCTACAGTATGCGCTCTCAAATCTCGCCACAGGAAGGCGAATCCATGTGAATTGATTTCATTAGACTTTCTAACAATCCGCTCAAACGCAGACTTTATTTGCTCCAGATATTTGTCCAAATCCTCAATATCACCCCCGCTGTATATGTTATTTGCGTATATGCAATTCTGAAGACCAGAAAAGGTATTCTTATTGAATTTCAATGATGTACTGGCATTGAGGAGCTTTTCCGGCGGAAGATGTTCAAGCTGCAATGGAGAGGTGGATTTTGGCTGCAGGCATAGAATGTTTCTCTTGTGCCAAAATATCTCACTAAACAAATAATTTCTTAAAAGCGTCGGCCAGTGACTTGAGACTATCACGCAAATCACATCACCGTTTGAAATGAGTGGGAAATGCGCCTTAATGGCGTTTGTATATGCGCCCAACTCTGTCCCCGCTTCTCTTGTGGGATTTGAAGAGTTCTTGAGCTCGACCACTACGAATGTTTCCATCCCAGGGTCGTACAACAGAAAGTCAGGCTTTATTATTTCCGACGCGAATAGAGAAATATTTTTATCTTCACTAACAAGCACCGTCTCACGCACACACTTCCAGCAATACTCATACGACTCGATGATGCGGTTACGCCGTGCATCACCGTCTTTTTCGTACTCACACGGAATAATTATATCGCCTAGACCGCTAAATTCTCGAAGATGAACCCCCATCGCCTCCTGCATTTCTTTTTCATCCCTAAACATCATTCACCCTCGCGGTCATTGTCTTTATGTCCATTCGACGTTTATTGAGTACGGCCCATTCCTTAAGTGCACACTCGGTTCACCTCCTATGATTGCACGCCATACTGCCACCTGCTTGCCATGAAGCTAGTACATCGCGTAGGTGCGCGGTTGATGGCAGTCTGGAATCAAGAAAGTGTGGTAGCGCGAGCGCGGTTCAACCGCTGGCGACGGTAAAAGAGCCGCTTGACCCATTCCGCCGCGCCCATGTAGACCAGGCTGATTGCCAGCACCGTCAGCAGGATCGGCAGTGGCAAGGGCACTAGGCCGAACCAAGACGCGATCGGGCTGTAAGGCAGCCCGACGGCCAGCAGGCCGATGGCCGCGGCGCTGAGCAACAGCAGTGTCGCCGGACGGCTTTGGTAGAACGGGCGGTAGGTGCGCACGATGAAGATCGTCAGCAGTTGGGTCAGCAGCGACTCGACGAACCAGCCGCTGCGAAATACTTCGGCGCCCTTCTCTGCCAGCAGGTACAGCGCGGCGAACGTGAGCACATCGAACAGGGAACTGACCAGCCCGAACACCACCATGAAGTTGCGGATTTCGCTGATGTTCCAGCGGTGCGGGGTGTTTTCCCATTCGCGGTCGACGTTGTCACTGGCAATCCCCATGGAGGGGATGTCAGACAGGAAGTTGTTGAGCAGTATTTGCTTGGCCAGCATCGGCAGGAACGGCAATACCAACGAAGCCAGGGCCATGCTGATCATGTTGCCGAAATTGGCACTGGAGACGATGGAAATGTACTTCAAGGTATTGGCAAAGGTATGCCGGCCCTCTTCGATGCCTTCGCGCAACACGTCGAGGTTGTGCTCCAGCAACACGAAGTCGGCGGCCTGCTTGGCCACGTCGGCGGCGTTGTCCACCGAGATCCCGATATCGGCGACTTGAAGCGCCGGGGCATCGTTGATGCCATCGCCCATGTAGCCGACGACGTGCCCGGTCTTCTGCAGGGCGCGGATGATGCGTTCCTTCTGGTTGGGGTCGACCTCGGCAAACAGCGTGGTCAGCGGCGCCAGGTGCATCAACGCTTCGTCTTTCATGGCCGCCAGCTCTGCACCGGTGATGATCCGCTCCACGGGCAGGCCCACTGCCCTGCCCACGTGACGGGCGACCAGATGGCTGTCGCCACTGATGATCTTTACTTGCACACCCAGGCGCTCAAGCGTGGCAAGGGTGTCTTTCACGCCCGGCTCCGGCGGGTCGAAGAACAACAGAAAGCCGCGGAAGGTCATGTCCTTTTCTTCATCCCGGCCGTAATGCGGCTGCTCCGGCAAAACCCGCGTGGCCAGGCCCAGGACCCTGAAGCCCTGCTCGCTCCAGTCGGCGAAACGCTGCGCAATCGTGGCGCGCTCGGTATCGCTCAGCGCCAGCAGTTGTTCGCCGCTGCGCACCTGCGTGCAGACCTCGAGCACGTTGTCCAACGCCCCCTTGGTCACCATCAGCCGGGCGGCCTCTGGCGCATTCGCGACCACCACGCTCAGGCGCTTGCGCACGAAGTCATACGGCACTTCATCGAGTTTGCTCGCGCCGGGGCATGGCGCCAGGGTTTTGCCGGCCAGGGTAATTGCATCGTCCATGGCGTTGCGCATGCCGGTCTGCAGGCTGGCGTTGAACACCGCCAGTTGCAGGATATTGGCATCGACATTGCCCTCGACATTCATCGCGCCGTCCAGCACCACGACACCGCGGGTTAGCGTCCCGGTCTTGTCGGTACACAGGATGTCCATCGCCCCGAGGTTTTCAATCGCATTGAGGTGACGCACGATGACCCCTTTGGCCGCCATGCGTTGCGCGCCTTTGGCCAGCGTGATGCTCAGGATCGCCGGTAACAGTTCCGGCGACAGCCCGATGGACAAAGCGATGGCGAACAACAGAGTGTCGAGGGCGGGACGGTGCAGCAGGATATTGATGCCGAACACCACGATCGTGATCACCAGCATCACCCGCAACAGCAAGCCGCCGAACCGGCGCAGGCCGCGCTCGAACTCCGTCTCGGGTGGGCGTAGGGTCAGCGTCTTGGCGATGCGCCCGATTTCGCTCTCCGGGGCGTAGCGCGTGACCAGCACCTCGGCGGTGCCGCTGCGCACCGAGGTGCCCATGAACACGCAATTATGCCGCTGCCCGAGTGTGGCATCGGCGGTGCAGTCGCCGGGCAACTTTTCCACCGGGAAGGTTTCACCGGTGAGCAGGCCTTCACCGATGAAGCAATCGAGCGCCTGCAGGATTCGGCCATCGGCTGCGATCAGGCTGCCGGCGCTGAGCAACAGGATATCCCCCGGCACCACCGCGCTGGCGGCGATGTCCACGGGCTTGCCATCGCGACGCACCGTGGCGCGCTGCGCGATCTTGCTGCGCAGTTGCTCCACCGCCGTACTGGCGCGATTTTCATACCAGGCGCTGAGAACCGCGCTGATCAGCACGATGCAGCCGATAATCGCCGCATCCAGCCAGTCCCCCACCACCACGGCGACCAGCGCGCCCACGATCAGGATCAGCACCAGGGGCGTGCGCATTTGCTCCAGCACCAGCCGGGCCAGGCCTCGCGGTCGGTCCTTGGCCGCGGCCGGCGCGCTGCGCACCCGCGCGCTGGCTTCGGCCTCGCTCAAGCCCTGCGGCGTGCTCTGGACGTTACTGAACACCTGGCACAGCGGTGGGCTCCAATAGTCGCCGGTTGCCAAGAATGCGGGTGGCTTGGCGGTGGATCGCCATTCACGATGGGCCAACCAAAGGCCAGGCAGCATCGGCAACCAGAACGTCAGCCCGCGGAATAACAACGTGGCCGATAGCGCCACCGCGATGTTTACCCCGACCCAATGCAGCGTGACCACCGCCGCCGCCTCAAAGGCCCCGAGCCCGCCCGGCACAATGCCGATACTGCGCAGCACGCTGGCCAGCATAAAGCCGGCAAACAGCCCCAACGGCGGCGCGGACACCCCCAGCGCACGCACCAGCACCCACAACGTGGCGCTGTCGAGCACGATGATCAGCAGTTCCAGCAAGGTAATGCGCCAGAGTAACCCTCGGCTGCGAACCAGTTGTTTGTCCGCCCCCGTGAGCAATGAAGCGATTCTGGCGACAATCGAAAAATGCTGCCCCGGCAAATGCGCTACCAGGTGTCGATTGCCGGCCAGCCTGGGCGTGATCATTGCCAGAAGCAGGCTGACGGCGACGAACACCAGGCACGCGGTGATGACCGCCGGCGTGGCATGGCCCTGTAAGATCACCACCGGTAACGCCACGCCGACCGACACCGCATACGCCAGGAAATACCCGGACAAATCCAGCACCAGGCTGGCCAGCACCAGCGGTTTGGCGAAGCCAAGGCGGACGAACGAGGCCACGACCGCAAAGGCGCCGCTGATGCCGGAGGACGGCAGGGCCTGATCGACAAACAGCTTCATCACACTCAGTTTGCCCGCCTCCCAGAGTGAAAGCGGCTGTGCCCCGGCCTTGAGCACCACCCGAAAGACCTGCCCTTGCGCCATATAGGTCAAGACTTGCAACGCCAGGGCGCCGACCAGCCACAGCGGCTCTGCCTGGGTCAGCAAGCGCGTGAAGGATTCGACGTCGGTGAATTGCAGTGCCACGCCGACCACTGTCACAAACATCGCGGCTCCCAGCAGCCACGTCAGCCACAGCGCGGAACGGCTGTAATGCTGTTCCTCTTCAGGTACAGGCGGATCGATGAAACCCGGAGTGGGCGGTTTGACAGGCATACCATGCCCCTGAGCGAGTCAGCAGAGAGTCCGATTCTGGCGCGTTCTGGGCGGGGCCGTTTGATCCAAGTCAACCTGCCCCCGGGCGGTGTTGGCGGAGCGCAGTGCATGCTCGCTCCGCAACGGTGTGGGTTGGGTTGTACGGGCCCGCTCTAAGAAGATGAATACCTTCGTGTGCGGGTTAAACTGCTCTTTTCCGGCAAACCGTACTTGATAAATATCAAACGCACGCCCATCCAGGTTTCAAATCAGACATTGGACGTGGAATACACCGCTCACCGACACGTCCACGGACAATCAACCGTACAGTCGACGTAATAGCCCTGGTAAAAGATTCGGTACCTCTTTTGCCCGTAACCCTGGGCCGAATTCGGCACCGGCCGCATCGTGCAGCCACACGCCCGCTGCCGCAGCCGAAAAAGCCGGCATGCCCTGGGCCAGCAACCACAGAATAATGTCGCCCAATAGGTCGCCTGTGCCGGCCGAGGGCACGCTGCAGTGGATCACGGCGCGGCCATCGGGGCAGGCAATCACCGTGTCACTGCCTCGATGCACAACCACCGCCGAGCAGCGCTGGGCAGCGGCTCGAGTGCGGGTCAATTTGTCGCCGACGAAGTCGAACATCCGCCGAAATTCGCCCTCGTGAAGGGTCAGCACCTGCATGGCATCCGCAGCAATGATCGCGGGGGTTGCAGCAAAGGTTTGCTCGACGGTATCGAGACCGGCTCGCGGTAAGTCGAGCCGCCACAACGCAGGGTGATTCTCAAATGCCTGGGGGACGATCGCGTCGAGCACCGCTTCGGGCGTGCCAATATCGGCCACAACGACTTCGCTACACAGATCGCGCCCCGGCAACAGCAGATGCCCGGGCTTTTTGCGAAAAAACGTCACTGTCAGGGCTGCCGCCACCGCGCCCAAGGACTCACCGGTATCGCCCATCACGCCGCTGGGCGTGTCGACCGCGACAATTGGCGCCTTGCCACGGCCAGCCGCGGCAAGGGTGTCCAACACCTGCCCCTCCAGCGCACGGGCGAGACCAGCGCCGAACACCGCGTCAACAATCAGCTCGGCCCCCTCAAGCGCCGCGGGGCTCAGGGCTTGAACCTCGCCCTGCCAACGCTGTGCATGTTGCCAGGCTTCGCCTTTCAGGGCCGCTCGACTGCCCCACATCGCCACCCTCACCGGCCAGCCCGCTTGCGCAAGTCGGTAGGCGCTGACAAAACCATCGCCGCCGTTGTTGCCCGGCCCGCAGAGCACCAGCAGCGGCCGGGGTGTCCAGCGGCGCTCGATTTCGCGCGCCACCGCCGCACCGGCATTGCTCATCAACTCGAAAGACGACACTCCGGCAACTACCGATAGCCGGTCGGCTTCCGCCATCTGGTGCACCGTCAGCAAGGCCGCCTGGCGCGCGCCGTTATCGAGGTCGGGACTCAACGTGTTCATGCTTTTCACACCTTCGATCGGTACTGAAGTCAATTACCGCCCATGCTGGGACGTCGCCATGCTCGGTTACCCCAAGCCTCTGCCCGCCTCGATCATCTTGACCAGGACGGCCTGTGCATCGCCGTATACCCTATTGCAGTTTTCTGCATAAAACAGCTGGTTCTGAATGTCGGCATAGCGCTTGCCCTCCCCGGGAGATGTAGGTCAGCGACCCAAAACACGATACGATCCCGCCGGATCATGGGCGCTACGCACTACCTTAGCCCCACGGTCCTTCGATCCCATCATGGAAGATAAAAACAATGAGAACGGCGTTCTGCGCGCTATTGCTGCTTTGCCTGACCTCCCCGGCATTCGCCGACGAAAACCCGATCGGCTTTAAAACCGCCACCCTGCCCGATGTAGAGAACCAGCGTGCGCTGCAACTGGCCGTCTGGTACCCCGCCGCCGCCACAGCCAAGCCTGAGCTGATCGCCGACAATGCGGTGTTCATCGGGGCTCTCGCCGTGCCCGACGCACCGCCGGCTGCCGGCGAGCATCCCTTGGTGGTGCTGTCCCACGGTTACGGCGGCAATTGGCGCAACCAGGTGTGGCTGGCCAGTGCACTGGCTCATCAAGGTTACATCGTGGCAGCGGTCAACCACCCCGGCACCACCAGTAAGGATCGCAGCCCCGCCGCCGCCGAGCAGTTGTGGCAACGGCCCAAAGACCTCAGCCGTGCCATCGACGCGGTGCTCGCGCAGCGTGCGCAATTTGGCGCGGTCAAGCACAACCAGATTGCCGCCGTGGGCCACTCCCTCGGCGGCTGGACCGTGCTGGAAATCGCCGGTGCCCGTTTCGATCCAGACCTGTTCAATCGAGACTGCAACGTCCACCCGAAGCTGGGCGGTTGCATTGGCTATCGGCAGATGAACCCTGCCGGCACACCCGCCGGCAAGGTCCAACTGGCCGCTGACCTGAGCGACAAACGCATCACCGCCATTGTGTCATTGGACCTGGGCCTGTCGCGCGGTTTCACCCACGCCAGCCTGGCGGTATTGCCAGTGCCGGCGCTGGTAATCGCGGGGGGTGTGCCGTCGGAGGAGATGGACCCTAACTTGGAGTCCGCCGCCTTGGTCAAGCGCCTGCCGAAAGCGTCGACGCAATACGTGGAGATCGCCGACGCCACTCACTTCAGTTTCATGGCGATCTGCAAGCCGGGTGGCATGGCGTTGATTGAAGCGGATTCGCCGGGCGACGGCATGATTTGCCGGGATGGTGAGGGGGCTCGGCCACGGGCGGTGATTCAACAGCAGGTGGTGGGGCTGATCAGCGAGTTTTTGGAGCGCTCGTTTCGACATTGAAGCAAACATCGACCTAGTACCATTACCTCATCCGGCACGACGATGGATAACACCCTATGGGGCGCGATCCTGGTTTCAGAAACACTCATGAATGCAGTCTTTATCGCGGCCTTTGGTTATTTGGTTTACCTGTTCTTCTCCGAACACTATTTATTCCCCAGGGTTTATATCGTCACGCTCATCGCCTCGTCCGGTTGAGGCAGAAGCGCCTAGCCCCGTCAGCCTTTGATGCGTTGAGCGCCTGCCCGATGACCGGCAGGCGCAACGATCAGGTTTTTTAAACTGGTATGATTCGCGCGTTTACAGATCTGGTAAAAAACCCATGAATCGTCAGAAAAAACTCCAGCAGTTGTTCAAGGCCAAGGCGAAAAAGGCCAGCGCCAAATTGGCGCCCAAATCCAAGGATAAATACGTCAGCAAGGCCGACCGGGAAAAGCTGGAAGCCGAAGCCGCCCAGGCGCCAGACAGTTGCGCTGAGAACTTTCACGCAGGGGGCGAGACGGCCGGCCAGGCCAGCGGCCAGTAGCGCGAGCCCGGCCAGGGCGGCGTAAGTGATGGCAGGTCGCGCCAACACTAATGCCCCACCGCCGCCGGACCATCGGCAGACCGCTTCCCCGGCTTGAAACCATGGGCCCGCGCCGTCCACGCAATGCCCAGCGCCAGCGCCCCCAACCCCAGCATCGCCCACGGAAATGCCGCCACGCCCCATGTGTCCAGCAACACGCCGCCGACCACGCCGCTGCCGGCAATCGCGCTGTTCCACGCCACCACGTTGAGTGACAGCGCCACATCCGCGCCGTCGCCCGCAGCATCGGCCAGCGCGGTTTGCAGCAAGGTCGCGGCGCCACCGAAGCTCAGCCCCCACACCGCCACACCGAGGTAGATCACCTCAGGCCTATTCCCCAGCAACCCGAACGCCACACTGACCAGCGCAAACGTCGCCAGGCTCACCAGCACGGTCTTGCGCAGCAAAGGCTCGACCAGCCTGGCCGTGATCCAGATCCCCGCCAACGCGGCGATGCCGAACACCAGCAGCACCAGGTCGACGTGACTCGCCAACCCCGCGGGCGCCACGAACGGTGCGATGTAGGTGTACAAAATGTTGTGCGCCAGCATCCAACTGATCACCACCGCCAGCACCGGCCGCACGCCTGGCGTGGCCAGCACTTTGCCCAGCGACAGCCGCTGGTGTGCGGGTTGCGGCGCATAGTCCGGCACTTTCACCAGCACCCAGACGATCAATACCAGGGTCAACCCCGACATCAGGCCAAACGTGGTGCGCCACCCCACCAGCCCGCCCAGCCAGGTGCCCAGCGGCACGCCCAGCGACAGCGCAATCGGCGTGCCGACCATCGCCAGTGCCAGCGCCCTGCCCTGTTGATGGGGCGCGACCATGCGCCGCGCGTAACCGGCCAACAAGCTCCAGGCCAATCCCGCTGCGACGCCTGCGAAAAAGCGCGCAACCAGGGTTATGCCGTAATGGGACGACAGCGCGGTGATCGAGTTGAACAGCATAAAACCAACGATGGTCAGCAGCAGCACATTGCGTCGACGCCAGCCCCGGGTGGCGATGGTCATGGGGATCACCGCCAGTACCGACCCCAGCGCGTAGGCCGTGACCATCTGCCCGGCCATGGACGGCGAAATCGCCATGCCCTCGCTGATCAACGGCAACAGGCCGGCGGGCAGGGTTTCGGTAACGATGCAGATAAAACCGGTCATCGCCAGGGCGAGCAACGCGCCGATGGGCAGGCGCTCGGACGCGGCCGATAAGGTGAGTGAGGGGGTCACGGGAAACTCCTTGGAAAGCGACTTAGATACTGATCGATACAAATATTGCAGGCGCGCTCCGCGCATTGTCAATGACTTATGTATCGACTAGTATTTATATGCCTTTGCACAGGAGACCTGCCATGGCACAAATGGGCCGCCCCCGCACCTTCGACCGCCACCAGGCCGTGGAACAGGCTATGCACCTGTTCTGGCAACACGGCTATGACGCCACCTCCCTCGCCCAACTCAAGGCCGGTCTGGGTGGTGGCATTTCCGCGCCGAGTTTTTACGCGGCGTTCGGCTCCAAGGAGGCGCTGTTCGAGGAGTGCGTGCAGCGCTACCTGGACACCTACGCCAAAGTCACCGAATGCCTGTGGGATGAAAGCCTGCCGCCGCGTCAGGCGATTGAGACCGCGCTGCGCCAGTCGGTGCGCATGCAGTGTGAAGACGGCCACCCCAAGGGCTGCATGGTGGCGCTGGGCGTGATGAGCGCGCCCAGCCCGGAGAACGCACGGGTGGCGAATGGCTTGACCCAATCGCGGCTGCGCACGCGGGCGGGGATCGTGGCCTGTGTGGAGCGCGCGGTGCACATCGGCCAGTTGCCTGAGCAGACGCAGTCGGCGGTGATGGCGACGGTGTTTGACAGTTTCCTGCAAGGCGTTTCGATCTTGGCCCGCGATGGGGTGCCGCACGCCAGCCTTGATGCGGCGATCAGCCAGCTCATGCTGACTTGGGATGTTGCTGCGTCTGTCACACCGCCCATTCGCCACCTGGGCAGGTAGTGAGTACGGCAAACTTAGTTATTCTTCCAGAAGCTGCTTGCGGATATTCAGCAGTTCTTGATGACGCTCCTCGCTGGTCTTTGGATATGACATTCTCAGCCCATCCAGCACATCTGAAAGTATCTGAGATACGATCAGTCGGGCATTTTTCTTGTCATCGGCAGGCACAACATACCAAGGTGTCTCAGTCGTGCTCGTTGCACTAAGACATTTTTCGTAGGCCTGCATATAGTCGTTCCAATACTTGCGTTCCTCGATATCCGCCGCACTGAATTTCCAGTTTTTTTCCGGCTTATCGATGCGATCAAGGAAGCGCTTTTGTTGCTCTTCTTTCGAGAGATGGAGAAAAAATTTGACGACGCATGTTCCGTTACCTGAAAGGTGTCGCTCCAAATTGGAGATCGAACGATATCGGTCGCGCCAGACAGTACTCTTGTTTTCAAGAGCATCCGGGAGTCCCTCGCTTCGGAGAATCTCCGGATGGACACGCGCAATCAGTACCTCCTCATAGTACGACCGATTGAATATGCCAATCCGCCCGCGTTCCGGTAGATTGCGTGTGGTTCGCCATAGAAAGTCGTGCTCCAATTCAGCCGCGCTGGGATGCTTGAAGCTGAATACTTGGCAACCCTGCGGATTCACCCCTGACATCACATGCTTGATGGCACCATCTTTTCCAGCTGCATCCATCGCCTGGAAAATCAGCAGAATGGCATAGCGATTGGACGCGTAAAGAAGCTGTTGCTGCGCGCTCAATTGCGCAACATGCGCTCTCAGAACCTTGCGATATTGCTGTTTTGACTTGTAGAAAGGTTCCACCTTGGTCGGCCACTTGTGGAGATTGACCTTGTCACCTTCCCGTACTCTAAATTCCGCCGAATTGATTTTCATATTCCGCCTTTCGGTGCCGCCGGCGCGGTTGCTGGTTGTCTTGCCGCTGCATTGGGAATTTGCCATCCGATCAACGCAACACGTCACAGTGTCGTTCAGAATTCTGCCCAAGAGTACTGATTTATTTTGTATCGGCCGGATCCGACGTTGCCTCGGCGACGGTTGCCGATTCGCAAGGCGAATACTGTTCTGGAATAGAGGGCGCGACTGGGTGCCGTGTGAGGGCTAACTGGAATTTACCGCAAATTTTCTCTTCCGACTTGGCCCGCTCCTACGCGATGCTTTCAATCTGGATTTTCCTGTCCAGGCATCTACTATTCGTGGTTTTTATTGTTCCTTAGTTGCGTAGGCGTCATGCCGAGTTTAGTACGTAATACACGTGTCAAATGCGCTTGATCGGAAAATCCGCAATGATAGGCAATTTCTTTAATCGAAAGTGTGCCGCTGTACAACATTCGTTTGGCTCGCTCGATGCGCTGTTCGGTAACAAATGTATGTGGCGAGCAGTCAAATGATTCACTGAATTTTCGGGAGAATGTCCAGACGCCCAATCCTACGGCATCGGCCATTTCGTCCAGGCGTATGGACTCTTCCAGGTGAGCATCGATAAACTCGAGCAAGTATTTTTTTTGCTGTTGGGACAGCCGGCCAGGCGCACTGAATTCTTTAAAGGTGACACTGGCGTAATGCCGTAGGAGGTGAATGGCCAACTGCATACTCAAGGCTTCCACATACAACGCCCCACCAATTCCACGATTTCTTACTTCATTTGTGATTGCGCCGACAATCGCTGTCAGGATCGAGTCTTGGGTGCGGAGCAGATCATGTAGGCGAACGTCTTCAATCGGACGGTCCATAACATCCATGGCCACACGTGACATCAGCGCATTGGAAAGATAGAGGTGAGAAACATCAATGTCTTCAGTCCAGTTCCAGTGGGAGTCCTGTGACATCGTAAGCAGCGAAATATCGCCCGGAGCGCAAGCTGTGCGCGTCCAGCCCTCGTCCACGCATCGATCCATCGGTGTACGGCCGCCAAAATAATAAACGATCATGAAATGATCAAGGGGTGGAATGAGAACGTCCTGACCTCTATAGCGATATGACCGTTGTTCTATATCTTTCCATCCGAGCTCTTCGCTTGAGCTGAGAACTACGCCTGGCACCCACTTGAGAAGTTCCTTTGGAGTAATGACAGTCGGCATAATTAAAGTCTCACTTGAAGGCCGTCATCCTTGCTCTCGCTGTGCTCCTACGTAAAGTCTGAAAGCACTCGAGGGCTGGCCTTGTAATATTGTTTTTATTAGTATGTACATCTCACAGAAATACTAGCATGGGATGAGCGGCATCGAAACAAATATCAAACGCTACGCGATTTAAGTAATTATAAAAAACCGAATGCCAGTATGAAACAGCTATAAAAAGTCACCGACCGATTTTCATGCGTTGATGGTTACTAACTTTTCCGACCCAGGCAAAAAAAACGGCCACCGGCGGGCGGCCGCAAAAGGGGCTGCGAGGCGGAGTTCTCGCAACGGAGCGATTCATATCAGGCCATCGCCCTGGGGGTGTTTTCGATGATTTTCCTGACGTAGCCAGCGCAGCTCGATTGGGGAGTCCTTGCCTGACTTTCCTTGATCAAGAGCGGTGTGACTTAGAATACGTAAAGCACTCGAAGATTAAGGCGAGACGCCTCCTTGAAGTCATTTTCAACTGACATATCTCGCCCCAATGTCGCAAGCAACTGAACTTTAGGAGTAACGAAGTAAGACCCTCCCAGCATTATTTTTGCTTGACGGCTTTCATCTTCCAAATCAGTTCCGTCAACTGTCCTCTGCCCGCCCCATAGCCGCGAATAACCGACATGCATAGCCGCGCGGTCACTGAGCTTGTACCGGATAAATCCTTGCATCTGATACTGTGGATCCTGCTTCAGCGTCAGGTCACGAGCGGAGTAACTATCGTTATCACCGAAAAAAGTAACATCAGCAACGAAATCCAGAATGACGCTACTGCCGATACCGTGCATGTACCCGCCCTGCAAGACATATTTCCATCTGTTTTCCCCGATATTCAACTCTTGATTCTTGCTGTAGTCGCCTATAGGCAAAAAAAGATATTGAGTCAGGCCCAATGCGCGGTTTTTTGAAGGATCCTGATGGATCCAGATCGCATTCGCCAGAATGGGGTCGCCCATTCCGCTTTCACTGCCCATGGCTTTTATATCGCCACCTGTCGAGAGATGGCCGAAAGGCAATAGAAGTTGGATATTCGTCAGCAGGCCTGCAAACGCTTGATAGCTAACCCCCCTCAGGATGGCAACATCCGAGTAAAGGTTATATTTGTCGCTTAACTGATTGCCGCGCACGTAATAATCATGGCGTTCTGCGTGCTGTAAATAAAGTAGTCCGAGCTGTGTGCCATCGGGCATTGGCGTATAGTCGCCAGGATCGACATCCAATGCGTGGCAGACAATCGAACGTTGAAGGCAAAGAATTAGAATCAGCAACCGAAACGCATGCAGGACACGCAAGTGTAGGTTGTTTTTCCTGAGGCAGTCGACGTCGGCGTCAGAACTCGATTCGAGCGTATTCGGCGCGCGCAAAGAACGTGCTGTTGTTATTTTCATCCTTCAACCCTGTTTTTTATAAAATTATTCTGGGTTTAGCACAGGAGTCCTGTGCTATTTTTTTGCGTTCTTGCAGGTGTGTTTCAATAGGTTGGGGATAAAAGCAGCTCTCCTAGATGGGCGTCCAGTTGATTGAGCATTTCGCTATCGGTGCCAAAAAGTCCGAGGTGACCATCGATTGATTGCAATGGCCTGAACTCGCTGTTCGGGATCATTTGCTGCTCCGACAGACAATCGTCCATGGTAAAAAACTGGTCATGTGAAATTGGCATGACATAGGTTTTCGCTTTGATTCGCCCAAGGGCCGTCGCAAGATCACCGCCAGTGTTTCGACTGACATCTCCTCGCTGCCATTTCCACGCCATGGTCAGGAGGTTGTTAGGGTCCATTGCCGCAAAGTAGCCTGTCATGAAGCGGTCGATGAATACCTGCATCGACTCGAAACCCAGCGCTTTATGCCGCTCGGCGCGAAAGAACTCAGTACTCCAGCCCATCAATGCCCAAACTTTCGCGTGCCGCTTAAGTCCGGCCTCCACTGTCGACGACGAACCGTATAAGCCGGCCCGGAAGGCCGGATCGGTCGTTATCGCGTCAATGAGTATTTCGGTGAACAGGAAGTCATGCTCGCTATTGCGCGCGGTGCCGGCTATGACCGCGGCACGTTTGACAAAGTCTGGATAGCGCACGGTCCACTCGTAGGTTTGCTGCGCACCCATCGATCCCCCGACCACTAGCGCCAAGTGCTCTATCCCAAAGTATTCGGTGAGCAATGTGTACTGGGCGCTGACGTCATCGCCAATCCTGACATTCGGAAATCCAGGGCCCGCCAATGCGCCGCCAGTGTTACTCGCTGAGCTGGAAAGGCCGTTACCGATCTGGTTGACGACGATGATGCAGTATTTCGAAGGATCCAGCGCCCGCCCTTCGCCAATGTAGATTTGCTCCATCGCCTTGCTCGTGCCCGAATACCAGGTAGGAACAAGTATGGCGTTACTCTTCTCGGCGTTCAGGGTGCCATGTACGGCTACGGCCAGTCGGCACTCCGGAATGCATGAACCTTCTTCAAGCTGGAGCGATCCGATATTGATAAGTTCAAAAGGACCGTGATTTTCTTCGGAGTAATAATTATTCATTTTAGGTCACCTCGTATATCGAGCTGTCACGGCGCACTAGAGAGTCGCAGTGACAGCTTCAACCCGTGAGCAGTCGTTCGACTTCAGGCCATTTCAAAGCCTGGGTAACCCTGTGCGGCTATTTCGTCGCATCGGCGATGATAATTACCGACACCGCCGATATACGACACAAGTCGGCGTGGTTTCCCGTCGACGTTGGAGCCCATGTACCAAGAGTCGGTCTTGACGACCAAGGTCTTCGCCGCAGTCTCGTCGTGATGCTGTACCCAGTTGTCCTCGAACGCTTTGGAGGCTTCCACGACTTGTTTGCCGTGCTGGATGGCAAACTCAATGCATCCCGTGATCCAGTCCACCTGCTGCTGCAGGCAAGTAGTCATGTTGCAAAGTGCAGCCGACGGTGCCAACGGCGCACCTGTTGTGAACAGGTTGGGGTAGCCATGAATCTGCAGGCCCATCGATGTGCGAATTTCTTGTTTCCACTGCTCCCTCAACGACCGGTTGTCGCGCCCTCGAATGTCGATCCGGCTGAGTGCGCCGGAGCCTGCATCAAAACCCACGGCCAGTACGATGATATCTACCTCGTGAATCTTTCCATCCGCGGTCTGGATCCCCTGCGGCACAATGCGCTCGATCGGTGACTGCTTGCAGTCGACCGCCTCGACGTTGGGTTGCAGATAGACTTCAAGGTACTTGCTTTCCAGCGGTACGCGATGGGTGCCGAAGCCATAGTCGGTTGGGATCAGTAGATTGCAGAGATCTGGCCTCGACTGCAGACGCTCACGCATCTTGATGCGCACGAACTCCGACACGACTTCATTGACCTGTTCGTCAAAGAACATCTCGGGAAAAGAAGCCAGCCACATGGCCAAAGAACCATCCTCCCAGAGTTGCTCAAGCACGGCTTGTCGCTCGTCAGGGGTTTTCTCGGACCAGGGGCCGGCGTCGAAGTCGTAGTCGAAACCGGCAAAAGTTTCTCGCACGCGCTTCTTGAGTTGGTGGAATTGTGTGCCCCACTTTTCCCAGTCTTCTTTGCTGTATTTAGGGTTCCTCATCGGAATCACATACTGCGGGGTACGCACGAAGACCTTCATCGATCCCACCGACGGAGCGATGGTCTGGATCACCTGAATACCGGTGGCGCCAGTGCCCACCACGGCCACACGTTTGCCGTTGAAGTCCACGGGATCTTTTGGCCACAGACCGGTGTGATAAATCTGGCCGCTGAAGTTGGTTTGGCCGGGGAACCGATCGGACAGTGGAGCGGACAGCATCCCGCAGCAAGAGATCAGGTATTGGGTATTGATCGTTTCACCGGCCTCGGTTATCACCCTCCAGCTCCCGCTCTCCTCGCAAAAGAGAGCCGCAGCGATGCGGGTGCTGAACTGGATATCTTTCTTGAGGTCCAGCCGATCGGCGACAAAGTTCAGCCACTGCTCCGTTTCGGGCTGAGCAGGGAATCGCTCGGTGGGTTGCCAGGACTTATAGAGTTCTTCAGAGAACCAGTACTGATAAATTTCTGCCTGAGAGTCAAACCGCGCACCGGGGTAACGATTCCAATACCATGTGCCGCCAACTCCGGAAGCCGCATCGTAGGCGCGGACCGTCAAGCCCATCTCACGAAGTCGATACAACTGGTAGAGGCCAGCTACCCCTGCACCAATCACCATTGCGTCCAGGTACGTGACTTTGCCGTTGTCGGTAGACGCAGAGGTGAGTTTAGATTGAGCACTCATTTTGAAGCCTCATATTGTTATGTTTATATTTGCCGTTACTTATTTGCTGCCAGGCAACGCTTAAGGCACGAATAAACGATAACAACCAAGGCGCGTTTTACTCTTGAAGGAAAGGGTGAATAGCTTGAACAATCCGGTGTAACGAACCGGGCTTCGTCGAGGCCGACGACAGATGGGCGCGACGCAACCCGACCGCCGCGCTGAAGGCGCGTGGGCCGGAGCGTCCGAACATTAAAACCAGGTTTCCATCTGTACCCCGTATTGCCATACACCTCCGGCCTTGAAGTCCGTCCTGCCGAAGGTGTCAGAGGTCGTGTATTTGTCCAGATCGGAAGACCAGTTCATGAAGCTTGCGAACACTCGCAATTCCGGGCGTGTGAGAAGGCCTTGCGTGAAAAGCCTCACGTGCCGATGTTGCCCCGACTGGCAATAGGCGCGTCGCAAGGCTGCATCCGCCTCAACGCTGCCACGCAATCAACGGGTTTTCCGCCGGCACAAAGGCCTCCGGGTGCCAGGCGCGAACCCGTGGGGTGTAGTGCTCCAGCGGGCGCATCGTGGCGACCGAAATGGAATAGATATAACCCTGGATCGCACCCGGAATCACATCGACGGCATTCATCAGCAGGCACTCTGCGGGATACTCGCCGCACAGTCCCCCATAGAGTTCCACCTTGACCCACTGAGGCGAGACTTCACCCAAATAGACTGGCACGCGGATGCACAGACAGTCGCCGTCGCGATGCCCCTCGACCGTGCCGAAATGAATATTGCCCCATGCCGACACCAACCCTTTCTGCCAGGCGTGGAGCGTGCGTGCCAGTGCCGCGTTATCCTCGCGGCGGCGTCTAAACGCCTGGATCGCCGGCTGGTAAAGATGCTCCAGGTATTCTTGCAGCATGCGATTGCTGCTGTAGTACGGCCCCAGTTGCGACATGCTGGCGCGCATGCGTTGCACCCAGTCCCTTGGAATACCCTGTGCATCGCGTGCGTAGAACGTGGGAACTACCTCGTTTTCCAGCAGGCCGTACAAGCGCTCGGCGTCGACGTCGTCATTGCTCGGCGCGTCATCCCCGATCGCCCAGCCATAGGCGGGCTGGTACGCTTGCGCCCACCAGCCATCGAGTTCCGAGAGGTTCAAGCCGCCGTTGACGAGCACCTTCATGCCGCTGGTGCCGCAGGCTTCCCACGGCCGACGCGGGGTGTTGATCCAGACATCGACGCCCTGCACCAGGTGTTGGGCCATTTCCAAGTCATAGTCTTCCAGGAACACCACATGCCGGCGCAGCCCCGGGCGATGCACGAAGTCGAGCCATGCCTGGATCAGTTGCTTGCCCTGCTCGTCGGCGGGATGAGCCTTGCCGGCGATGAGCAGTTGTACCGGATGCTGTTCGTTGGTTAACAGCCGCGCCAGGCGGTCGCTGTCATGCAGCAGCAGGTTCGGGCGCTTATAGTCGGTGAAGCGTCGTGCAAACCCGAGGGTGAGGCAGTTAGGGTCAAGTACCTGCGCGGCCTGCGCCACCTGCTGCGCCGACTCGTCACGCTGCTCAAGCTGCCAGGCCAGGCGCTTGCGCGCATAGTTCACCAGGTCGCGGCGTTGCTCGGCCGCCATGTTCCACAAGGCCTCGTCGTCATTGTTGGCGACCGTCGCCGGCAGCAATTCGACCGCGCCGCGCCAACGTTCCTTGCCGCAGCTTGTGGTCCATAGATGATCCGACCACATTGAGTCCCAGGACGAGACATGGACACCGTTGGTGACATGCCCCACCGGTACCTCTTGGACGGGCCAACGGGGATACAGATCGCTAAATAGCTGGCGGCTGACCTCGCCGTGCAACCGGCTCACGCCATTGGCTTGAGCGCACCCGCGCAGTGCCAGAAAAGCCATGTTGAAGGGTTCATCATCGTCCAACGGATTGCGTCGGCCCAGCGCCAGCAGTTCGCGCGAAGAGAGGTGGCAGTCGTCGAGATAGCCTCGGGCATACTTGAGTACCAGTGCCGCGGGAAACACATCGAAACCCGCCGCCACCGGCGTGTGGGTGGTAAAGACGTTACCTGCCCGCGTCGCCCACCAGGCTTCGTGGAACGATGTGCCGTGCTGGTGCATGAAGCGCCGGGCACGCTCCAGCACCAGCAGCGCAGCATGACCTTCGTTGAGGTGGCACACATCGACACTGATCGCCAATGCGTCGAGTGCGGCCCAGCCGCCAATGCCAAGCACCACTTCCTGCAGCAAGCGCATCTGCGAACCGCCGCCGTACAACTTCGAGGTGATGCCACGGTCGCTGGCGCCATTGAGCAAATCATTACTGTCCAGCAGGTACAGGCTGGTACGCCCGACGATGGCCTGCCACACGCGTAAAAACAGGGTACGGCCGGGAAGCGCCAAGGGGACTTTCAACCAGGCGCCGTCATGCCCAAACGCCGGCTGGATCGGCAGGCTGGTGGGGTCGTTATAGGGGTAGGCCTCCTGCTGGCGCCCCGTCGCGTCGATGGTTTGTCGAAAATAGCCTTCCTGATAGAGCAACCCCACTCCGATCATCGGCACCCCCATATCGCTTGCCGTCTTCAGGTAATCCCCGGCCAGCACACCGAGCCCGCCGGCGTAGAGCGCCAGCGCCTCGCTCAGGCCGAACTCCATGCTGAAGTAGGCGATCCGTTTGGAATCGCCAGCGGTTTTCTGCTGCGCATACCAACCCGGCTCACTGAGGTAGTGCCGATGCTCTTCGATGGCGTGCGCGAGGGTTTGCGAGAACGTCGCATCTCGACAGAGTTCTTCAAGCCGGTGCGGCGATGTGTTCTGCAGTATCAGCCAGGGATTATGGGTGCGCTCCCACAGCAGCGGGTCGATGCTTTTCCATAGCTCGTCGAGCGTATGGTTCCAGGTCCAGCGCAGGTTAAGCGCAAGCTCGGTCAATGCGCGCAACTGCTCTGGCAGTTCGCGTGGCAAGAATGCATACACGTCGACACCTCAAGGCGATAGTGGCTAAAGCGCCTCGCTCGGCGCTGGCAGCAAGGCCAGGCTGTGTCGAGCGATGACTGCATTTTCATCAGTGCTAATGACCCAGGCGGATACCTGGCTGTCCGGCGTCGTCAGGCAGGCTCCGGTGGGATGCTCGTGGTTGCGGGTTACGCCTAACCAGGCGCAACCGTCGAGAATCGCGTCACGCACGGCGGGAGCATGTTCGCCAATGCCACCGGTGAACACCAACGCGTCGAGCCCGCCCAGCACTGCGGCCAGCCCCCCGATTTCCTTGACGGCACGCCGTACAAACAACTCGATGGCCTGCGCGGCCCCCTCGGCATGACTGGCCAGCAGCGTGCGCATGTCACTCGCCACACCGCCAGACACGCCAAGCAATCCGGACTCGTGGTACAGCAGGTGTTCGACCGCCTCCGCGCTCATGCCGCGTTCGCGCAGCAGAAACAGCACGATTCCGGGGTCGAGGTTGCCCGGGCGGGTGCCCATCAACAGTCCGTCCAGGGTGGAAAAACCCATGGTGGTGCCGCAACTGATCCGGTTACGCATCGCGCACAGGCTGGCACCGTTGCCCAGGTGGGCGACCAGGGTGCGCCCGGTGGCCGCGCGCGGATCATAATCGGCCAGGACCCCGGCGATGTACTCGTAGGACAAGCCATGGAAGCCATAACGCCGCAGGCCCTCCTCGCTCAGTGCCCTGGGCAGGCCATACAGGGTTTCCAGCGGATCGAGCGTGTGGTGAAAGGCCGTGTCGAAGCAGGCCACCTGAGGCAGCTCGGGATGTTCGCGGGCCACATGGAGAATCGGTGCCAGGCACAGGGGCTGGTGCAAGGGCGCCATTGGAATCAGTCGTTGTATCTCGTCGATCAGCGCGCTATCGACCCGCGCAGCCACTTCCCGACGGGCGCCGCCATGCACCACTCGATGCGCCGCGCCGACAATCTGCCATTGGCGGTTGCTGCCCAGCCAACGCATCAGGTTGCCTAGGGAAACTGCGTCCATGCAACTGTCGGCGCGCCATTGCTCCTGATGTTCGGCCTCGGATCCTGGGGCCTGATACACCAGCGTTGCCCTGCCCTGGCGCACTTCAATCATGCCGCTGCCCAGGCAATGGACCGTTGGTGCCGCCACGAAGTAAAGGGAAAACTTGAGGGTCGAAGAGCCCGCATTCAGCACCAACAACGCCGGGCAAGGGGCATCCATCATGCGCGGCTCCACAACGCCGGGGAATCCACGGCCTGACGGGAGCCGCCAAGCAGTAACCGTAATGCTCGCATCATGGGCCGCCTCGACACTCGATGAGGTTACAGGGAACCTTGCCCCAGGTTGGCCTTATCCTGGCATCCACGGGGCGCGGCGGCTTGATCTTCCTCAATAAAACGTTCCCGTTACGGTTCAGCGCTTTCCTGGCGCATCAATATCATTGACGAACAACACTTTGGCGTTTAACGACGAAAACACCCGCGAAAAAATGTTTTTTGAAAACAATTCAATCAGTTAAGTATTGCGACTGATCCGCAGACACTTACATCTGATCTAAATCAATCAAACCCAGCCCCTTCGCGCAGAAATTAGACGCAGCAGTCGCACCCTCGCATTCGACGGTGCAGAAACTCACGTTTTCGTGGAGGTTCATCATGGCTACGCATCTGCAAGGCACTCAACCGATCGTCCCGCCGGCGGCCCAACCCGTGGCAGGCAGTCTGCGCAAGGTAGAACCCAAGCGCTTGTCGCTGAGCTTGTTGATTGCCCTGGTGGTCGGTTCGATGATCGGCAGCGGTATTTTCAGCCTGCCGCAAAACATGGCCGCCAGTGCTGGCGCCGGCGCGATTCTGATTGGTTGGGTGATCACGGGCGTCGGCATGTTGTCGTTGGCGCTGGTCTATCAGACCTTGTCCAACCGCCAGCCCGCGTTGGACAACGGTGTGTTTGCCTATGCGCGAGCGCTGGGTGGCGAATACCTGAGTTTCAACTCCGCCTGGGGTTACTGGATCAGTGCCTGGATCGGCAACGTCAGTTACCTGGTGATCCTGTTCGCTGCGCTGAGTTACTTCTTCCCGGTGTTTGGCGAAGGCAATAACAAGGCGGCAATCGTCGGTGCGTCGGTGGTGTTGTGGTCGTTGCACTGGATGATCCTCAAGGGCTTGCGCACCGCTGCGCGGGCCAATGCGTTGACGACTGTCGCGAAGATCGTGCCGTTACTGTTGTTCATCGGCCTGGTGATCGCCGCGTTCCAGCGTGAAACGTTCACTGTCGACTTCTGGGGCTCGCCGGCATTGGGCAGTACGCTTGATCAAGTCAAAAGCACGATGCTGGTCACCGTTTGGGTGTTTATCGGGATCGAAGGCGCCAACGTGTTTTCCGCCCGGGCGGCGGAGCGTGTCAATGTCGGGCGGGCCACGGTAATCGGTTTTGTCATCACGCTGTTGCTGCTGATTGCGGTGTCCTTGCTGTCGCTGGGCATTCTCAAACAACCGGAACTCGCGGCCTTGAAAAACCCGTCGATGGCTGGCGTACTGCAGGCCGCCGCCGGGCCGTGGGGCGCGGTGCTGATCAGCATCGGCCTGATCGTTTCGGTCGGCGGAGCCCTGCTCGCCTGGACGCTGCTGGCGGCCGAGTCGGTGTTCACCCCCGCCAAGGAAAAGGTCATGCCTGTCGCGCTTGGCGTGGAAAACACCCAAGGCGCGCCGGCCAATGCGCTGTGGCTGACCAACGGCTGCATTCAGTTGTTCCTGCTGCTGACCTTGTATTCGAGCGCCAGCTATCTGGCGCTGATCTCCCTGGCCACCTCGATGATTCTGTTGCCGTACCTGTTCAGCGGTCTGTATGCGCTGAAGTTGACTTGGAAGGGTGACACCTACGCCGGCCATCGCGGCCTGCAACTGCGCGACATGGCCATCGCGGTAGTCGCCACGCTGTATTGCGTATGGTTGCTCTACGCCGCCGGGCCTAAATACATGCTGCTCAGCGCCCTCCTCTACGCCCCCGGTTCGTTGATCTACCTGGGCACCCTGCGCGCCCGTCAGGGACTACCGCTCAGCGGCCCTGAGACCGGCCTGTTGATCATTATCTGGGCGGCTGCGGCGTATGCCGGCTGGATGCTGTGGTCGGGGACGCTGACCATGTAAGGCCCCGTGTTCTGTCCTGGCGGGCCGCGCAGAGAGCGTTCTGCTGCCTGCCTTCTATCTGAAGAGGAGTACCGAAAGATGAGCAATTCCGCAAAAAAAATGCCGGTCACTGCCGAACACAAAGCCGACCAGCACGCCATGACGACTGACCTGTGGCGACCGCTGGAAAAACTGCGGCAACAGGTCGACCACCTGTTCGATGACTTCAATCGCGGTACCAGCCTGTCGCCCTTCGGTCGCGGGCTGTTCGACGTTGAACCGTTCTGGCGTCGCGAGCTGATCGGCCATGGCATGCCTGCCGTGGACATCACCGAGAAAGAAAAAAGCTACGAAATCACCGCCGAAGTCCCCGGCATGGATCAGAAAGACATTGAGATCAAACTGTCCAACGGCAGCCTGATCATCAAAGGCGAGAAACACGAGGACAAGGAAGAAAAACGCAAAGGCTACCACCTGAGCGAACGTCACTACGGTTCCTTCGAACGGGTATTCAACCTGCCCAAAGGTATTGACGCCGACAAGATCGACGCGAGGTTCAGTAAAGGCCTACTGAGCATCTCGTTGCCGAAAAAGCCTGAAGCCATGAAAGCCGACAAAGTCGTGCCCATCAAAGGCGAGTGAATTCCGGGCTGCACGGCCCCTTGGCGGGAAACCGACAAGGGGCTTTTTTTATCTGCCGCGGTTCATTGGAAGGCGCTCAGGCGCCAGATGTCCTGCCCATTGATCGTCACGGGGCGGGATGATTGGCGGCAGTCGTGGGACGGTATTCATGACGTCTCCTCCCCTGCCCGGCACGCGTTGCTGGCAACCCTGCGACTGCCTGGCAGCAAACCCGACGACGTGTCGGGTGCTGCAACCGTTCACTACTTGCGGCTTGCCTTTTCGAGCATCCGGCTGGCGCGCTCATTGGCTTGATCGGCCGTCTGTTGCGCCTGATTGGCCGCAGCCGCCGCCTGTTCGGCTTTCGAGTAGGCTTCATCAGCCCTTGCTTGTGCCGACAGCGCGGTGCTTTGGGCGGCGTCCAGGCGTGCATCCACTTCTTTGGCCGGCTTGTTACTGCAACCAGCCGACAGCGCCATGAGGACGCTGAGCAACACTACGGGTAAACGCATATTCATGGGTATTCTCCTTGAGGGTCGTAGCTGGAAAGCTCCGGCTACGGTTCCAGTATCCGGCGCCGTCGATGCGGGGCACTGATTTTTGTCAACTTTCGACCAACATTCACGCACAGCACTCAGCGAGCGACACCCCGTCCTTATTCCGTCGTACCCAGCCGCGCCATGTAACGTGCGACAGCCTCGCTATCGGCGTCCGACAACGTATGCGCAATCTGACTCGTCAGATCACCCCGCTCACGCAGGTCGGCCTGTTGAAACACCTGGATCTGGCGAATCAGGTAGGCGGCATGCTGACCTGCCACGCGCGGGGTCTGGCCATGGCCCCGGCCTTCGGCGCCATGGCAGGCGCTGCACTGTGCGATGCCGGATTCAGGCACGCCGTGGCGAAAGATCAATTCGCCCCGCGCGTCAGGCGTTTCGGCTTCTGCTTGCATGGGCCGCTGTTTTGAAAAATAGTCCGCCAGTTCAGTGATCTGCGATTCGGTCAAATGGGTAAAGCCCCACATGTACTGAATCGAGGCTTTATCCATGCGCACATGGCCTTTGAAATCAGTCAACTGCTGCTTCAGGTAGTCTTTTTGCTGGCCGGCCAATTTAGGAAACAGCGGCGCGACCGACTCCCCCGTCAGCCCATGGCACAGGGAACACACGTCGTTTACCAAGGCAAGCGCGGGCATGGACGCGGTGTTTTGCGCTGCCCGATCGCGGGTGCCGGAACAGCCCATAAGGACCACAGCACAGAGGGCAAGCGTCAGGTGTGATCGGTTGATAGAGCACCTCATATCACAAGCCTCCATGAGCAGCGTCGGTCGCCAGCGCGTACCGGGTCCAGACACCTTCGCTCAAGGCCGTGCAGGCTTTATTGACAAAACTCAATGATTCGCCTGGGGCGGGGTGTAACTCGATTAATGAGGCGCTGCACTGTCTGGGAACCCGAAGACGAAACCTTTCCGTTCGGCGTGTAAGGCTCACAGGTCGCGACGCGTCTACACCGAGCGTCCTTCCGCCGATTCGCGCTGCCAGGCCCGCTGCAATAATTCAATGACGTCTTCATCGGTGGTCTGGGGGAAACTCGAGTACCAGTAACCGATGGACATCATCCGCTCAGGAATCAACGGGCAGATCACTTCATTGACGATGCAGCGCAGGGTCTCCACCGTATCCAGCGGCGCGACCGGCACCGCCACGACGATACGCGCCGGGGCCTGCAACTGCACCGCCTGGATCGCGGCGCGCATCGAGGCCCCCGTGGCCAGGCCGTCATCGATCAGGATGACCACCTGATCCTTCAGTTGCAACGGCGCCCGCGTGCCGCGGTAAACCTGTTCACGGCGCGTTAACTCACGCGTTTCCTGGGCGACCACGGCGTCATAGCTGCCTTGATCAATCGAATGAGCCCGCAGCACCTCTTCATTGCGAAGGTGGATACCGCCACTGGCGATGGCGCCCATGGCGAACTCGGGCTGGGATGGAATGCCGAGCTTGCGTACTACGAGGAGGTCCAGACGCACGTGCAAGGCAGTGGCCACCTCATACGCCACAGGGACGCCACCCCGCGGCACGGCGAGGATGATGACATCGGGGCGACGGGCGTATCTGAGCAGCGGTTCCACCAGACCTTGTCCGGCCACCGACCGATCCTGCCAGAGCGTTTGCAGCGAAGGGCTATGAGTCATGGGGCACCTCATCTGTCGTTTCATTGCACAGGACGTTTACGGTCCTAGACCGCCAGCACACCGCACGGCACCTGGTAGAGGATGTGTTCAGTGGTACTGCCCAGCAGCTTCTCGATGCCGTGGTACTGGACCCGGCCCATCACGATCACATCCACCGAATGTTCCTTGGCGAATTGACTCAACACCGCGACGGGGTTACCCAACACGAAGTGATGACGATCGGAAGGGACGCCATAGTTTCGCGCCAGTTCGAGAAGGTTGTTTTTCTCGGTACTCGCCAGTTCCTTACTGAGATTGGAAAGGGCCATGCCGCCCATGTCGCCCATGTAGATCGCGGACATATCACAGGCATACAGCAGGTGCAGCTCGGCATCGCATTGCAGCGCCAGGCTGGTGGCCTGCTCAATGATACGTTGGTTCAACGCGCCGTTTACCTGTTGAGCATCCGCCACATCAACCGCTGCCAACACGATGCGCGGCAACGCATGGCCGCCACCGCCGACCAGATAGACCGGAATCGGGCACTCGCGCAGCAACTGCCAGTCCAGCGGGGTGAAGAACGCGCGTTTGAGCGCCGACTCGTGCTGCACTTGCTTGATCAGGAGATCGGGCTGCGTCTCCGTGACGTAATCCAGGATGTCTTGCTTGAGGTCAGAGGCCCAGGTCACCTGCGACGTCACGTCGAGCCCCAGCGCGCGCAGATTGTTGGTTTGGTTGTCCAGCCAGTCGCGGTGGTCTTGGAGGTAGCTGGCCCGGGCCTTTTCTCGCACGTCTTCGGCCAGTAGCGACAGGATGTCCAACGGTGTTGTCAGCGCAGCAATATGTAAGCTCGCGCCACTGGCCTTGGCCAGGGCGGCCGCATGGCTGATCGTCGGGGAATCACGCAGGGCGGGGTTGATGATCAGTAACAGGCGTTTGTATTGGCTCATGATCGGGCTCCAGAGAGGAATGAAAAGCACAACCCACACGTAAGAGGGACTTAACGTATAGGCCCTGGCGGCGTCGCGGGAACCATGCGCCATCCCTCAGGACACTGGCGCACGGTCGGGTAATAGCCGTTGGCCGAATCGCAGTAGTACCAGGCAGATGGCGCGGTCGCGCCGGGCGGGGGCTCGACCACCACCGTCGGCGGGCTGGGTGGGTAGTAGTAAGCCGGGGCGGGATAGTAATAAACCGGGTACGTCGGGTAGTAATACGGGGTGGCGATCCGCGCGGCTTCCCAACCCAACCCCAGGCCGAGACCAAAGCCCCACCAGCCTGGCCCGCCCCCATGACCGCCGCCGTGCGGCGCGGCATGCGCCGGCAATGCAACGGCGACCGCGAACAGGATGAACCCTGTCAGCACACACTGTTTTACCGAGTCACTGTTCATGATGTTTACCCAGGAGGATCGCGAGTAGCGTTACGGTTGGTCCATCTGGCCGGACGCGCCGCACCCTTGCGGCCATGCCATGTGCATGGGCATCTGCCAACCGTCCTGATCGGCGACCCGGTGGTGCATCACGGTCCAGAACAGATCGAAGATGGTTTTTTGCGGGGCATCGAGGGCGTCATAAAAGGTTTGCGTGCGTGCCTGCGCAGCGTCCAGACGGACCAGTTTCGCCTGCATCCAAGTGGTTTGCGCCCGCAGGCGCTCTATGCCTTTTGCCATTCTTTGCGGCGTGGTTTCGTCCTTCAGCGCTTGTCTGGCACTCGCCTTGTCAGTATCGGCTGCGTTGCCTTTTTCCATTTGCTGATTGGCGTCTGCGATGACGCCCGTGGCCCAGGTTTCCCAGGCGGGCATTTGCTCCGGCTTGAGACTGAGCTTGCCCTTGAGTTCGTCCAGGGTCTGCTGCGTATGCTTGACCCAATCGAAACTCGAGGCGTGATGGAACATGCCGCCCGGCCCTGGCCCTGGCATCGCAGGGTTGGCAAAGGCGCCAGTGGACGGCAACAGCAGAGCACTGGCCGCGATCAACAAGCACTGACCCATCAAGCGTGATTTTTTCATTTCAACTCATCTCAACATCGTGGGTTCAATCCGAGCATAGGAGCCCGCCTGGCGGGCGATCTGATCCACGTCAGAAAACCGAGATACCGGCCAGCCGCTGGATCAACGGTAGCCCTGCCTGGCGCATCAGCCTATCCAATGGATCTCTGGGGCCTTGTGAACGATGGGCGCAGGCACCGACTTCGGATGCCCCACGATAATCGGTGCCACGGGCGTCCACTCGGCGGGCAGGCCCAGCGCCTGCTTACCCTGCGGCGTATTCAGAAAGCCTTGGGCGAAACCGATCCAGCACGTCCCGAGCCCCTCGGCATGCGCCGCGAGCATCAGGTTCTCGGCCGCCAAGGCACAGTCTTCGACAATCCACTGATTGGGCGCGTTGCCCGAGATCAGCACCAGGACCGGCGCATGGTAGAAAATCTGAAAACTTTCCTCGCTGAGCAACGCTTGGAAGTGGCTGGAGTGCGTTCCGGCGGGCGTGGTGGCGAGCGTCCAGGCCCGGGCTTCACGGGAAATCCGCTCCAGCAGCGCCTGGTCGCGGATCACCGTGAACGTCCAGGGCTGTTGGTTCATCGCGCTGGGCGCCTGGGCGGCGGCATCGATCAGGCGAAAAATGAGTTTTTCATCGACCGGTTCTGGCGTGTAGTCACGTGTCGAGCGCCGGCCGGCGATTGCCTTGGTTACGTTCATGGGGCTCTCCTCTCACGTCGACGGTACTTGCATGCTTCTCTGAAGTGCCTGCGGCCAGGTTGACTTTTATCAACAAAGTCACACCCCGGCCGACGCGTTCACTGACTGTCGCCGGGGAATGGCCTTCTCGTAGTTGGCGACGCTGATGTCTTTCTCTATTTTCGAGTAGTCCAGGACGGGTCAGCAGCGCCAATGAAGCACGCCAGCCCTTCATCACAGGTCGACCTTACTGGCGGCGGCACTGTCGAGTGTGGCGCTCACGCCCATTTTGCGCAGAATGTCGCGAATCGTCCGTTGTGCCGCCGCGTCGTCACGCAGCGCCAACACCAGCAACCGCGTCACCTTGTCACCCGTTATCCCCTGCGCGGCTTCGCGCCGACTGGTCAAGCCCAGGGTATGCAACTGCGCCTCAAGGTTCTTCAAGCGCGTCTCGTTGCCATAGGTGCCAAGATCCAAACGTATCCCTTCACCTGCCGACAGACCTGTTGCCACGGGCCGGGGCGTCCAGCACCAGGCAATCTGGGTCGGCGGTTGAATACTCGCGACCCCCTGCTCGGTGGGCGAACCGAGGGCGGCCAGACGGACATTCGTCGCGGCCGCCTGGGCATCCATCGCCGTCAACTGTTCGGCGATGCCATTCAGCTGTGCATCGAGGATGGTGGCCTGGCGCTGCAATTGGTCGGCCTGGCTGTACTTGTCCATCAATACCTGTTCGCCTTCCTGGCGGTAGGTCAGTTGAATGCCGATAAGGTTCTCACTGCCCATCAAGTTACGCTGGCTCGGAAAATCATCGGCGCTGAAGGTGTGTTGCCCACCGTTGAACAACCGCAGGAAGTCCACGAACGCCCGGTCTCCGGTCCAGTGCCGGGTCAGCTTGAAGTTGGCGAAGCTGATCTCCAGGGCAACATCGGAACAGGCTCCGGGTGCCCAGACGAAGCTGGCGCTGGTGGGAAAGTTGAAGTTATCCAGCACCGTCGAACGGCCACTGCATTGCAGCGTCAGGCGCGTCTGCTGGGGCAGCGAACGGGCGCCGAGGTTGACCTGTGACGGCGCGGCGGACAATTCCACCACGGCCGCGGTGGCCTGCAGTGTGGCAATGCTCTGCTTGAGCTCAGCCCGTTGCGCCACCAGGCTTTTCTGCTCGGCTTCGAGTGCCTGCCGGCTTTGCTGCTCGGTGGCCTGCTGGGCCTGACTCTGTCGCTCGGCACCGAGCAGATCGTTGCGCGCATGCTGCATACGACTGACATAAGCGTAGAACGCACCGGTCAACGGAATTTGCACACCCAGCGCTTCCCGTCCGCTGTAGCGCTGCACATCGCGTTGCACGAAGGTTTTCACCGCCCCGTTCATAAAGGCCGGCAGTTGACCGCGTTCGCCGTACAGCAGCTCGTTAAGCATGACCGGGTCCTGCACGCCCTGGATCGAACTGAGCAACTGCCCGCTCCAGTCACTTTGCAGGCGACAGGCCGCCACTTCGGAGGCGTAATGCGAGGCGAAATCCAACTGGCCGGTCGCCAACGACCAGACCACATCTTCACGCGGATCCGGACCCTTCAGCGCCTGGATCAAGGCGCTGCGCACGCTATCGGCTTCCCACAGCGGCGCAGACTTCACCGCAGGATCGGCACCGAAACCCCAAGTATCCACGGCAACCTGGAACGCTTGCGCATCGCTTTTCTGCAGATCGGCCACCACTCCTTTCATCAACTGCTGAAACCTGGCCAACGCGCGGGCTTGGGTCAACTCGTCGCGCAAACCATTGACGCCGCCTTCGATCGAGCCGCCATTGGCCATGCCCTTGAGCACATCGCCGCCTAGCGCATTGGTGATTTTCAGACTGCCCAGCGCCCCCGCCTCGGCATGCAGATCGTTGTTACTGGCCAGTTCAAGCAAGCGATCGAGCGACACCGCGCGGTTCGCCCAAGGTGTGCGTTGCTCGACCGGGATCAGGGCGAACCGTTCGGCACTGCGATGCAACAGCTTCAGGAACGGATCGTTGGGCGTACCGACGACACTCAGGGCCAGTTGCCAATCACCGCGATTTTTCAAGCGCGTCTGCGCACTGAGCAGGCTGCCCTGGAGAAACCGATACCAGGCATCCTGGGTATCGCTTCGGTACTGATCGAGGAATTTCACCCGCTGTGTCTCCCACAGCGCGCTGTCACGGCTGGCGAGGCCGAGTTCATCCATAAAAGCAAAAATCGCAGTATGCCCTTGCGACGTATAGGCACCGGAAAGACTCAGCCCCGGGTTATCGCTATCGCTCCAGTATTCAGCCAGCCGGATCGGCGGCAGATTGTCCTGCAGTTCGGCCCAGGCTTTGAGCCACGTCAGGGGGCGCCCTTCAAGCCCCATGCTTTCGAGCTGGCCCAGCAAGGCCGCGCGCTGGCCTTGCATCTGCGCCATATCGGTCTGCCACTCCAGATAGGAGCGATAGCTGCTCCCCAGGGTGACCAACTGCCCGGCGCTGGTCGCTTGCTTGGAGCCGTAGGTCAAGTTCAGGAAACCCACCTCGGAACCCGGCAGCGGCAGGTTATCCATCGACTGATTGTTCAGACGGGCATCGAGCAGGTTGATCCGTCGCACGAGGTATTCGGCATACGCGGCAATCAGGCGTGGATCGCCGCTGTTCAACGCGCCGCGCAGGTTTTGCGAAATGACGCCATCGAATACCGGCGTGCGTATTTCGCGGTCGAACAGCCTGACGTAGTCAGAGCGGTAATGCTCCTGGACCTGTTCGATATGCCGGGAGAACGGCAGCAAACCATGCCAGCCGCCCTGCTGCTGGGCAGACAGGCTGATCAACGCTTGGCGGAAGCGACGCAGCGCATCCAGGTCGGTCTCCAGCCCGCCGTCGAAGTCCTCGGCCGCTGGCGGCTCGTCCATCGCTTCGGTGAGCACTGCCTCAGTGTGGTGGTCGGCATACACCAGCAAGGCGCCAAAGCCGACACACAGTCCCAGCCAGCCAAGCACCGCGGCATGGGCCAACAGTCGGCGCCAGCGATGCCAGCTGTCGATGGGCTGATAGGCATGGCGTTGCGCCGGCAACTGCTGTCCGAGCAACTCATGACTGAACCAGCCTTCGCTTGTGCCGTCAGCCTCTTGCCCGTTGGCCGTGAGGAACAGCCCGCAGAGCAGCGGCAACTCGCTGTAGGGGTTGGCGTCAAACGCGGGCAACAGCAGATGCTGGAGACGCGAGCGTAGATCAACGATGCGCTCCGGCAGGCTGAACGCCTCGTCATCAGGCAGGCCACGCACGCCCAACTCGATACGCAGGTCGAACAGGCGCTGGCCAATCCCACTGAACATCTCTTCGAGAAACACCTGCGCCGCCCCCGTGCGCTGCAGGCTGAGCAGGCCGAATGGCTGCTCACGTTGCGGCGGTGTGAGAGCGGACGCCCATTGGGTGAAGCCCGGCAAGGCTTCGGCACCGGTAATAATGAAATACACCGGCAAACGGGCACCAAAGACCTTCACCAGATCATCCAGGCGGCGGCGCAGATTGTGCCCCTGCTCGGCCAGGCGCGCATCCGAATCGCTCAACAAGCGCTGACAGTCGATCACCAGCAGCACACCGTTGAGGGGTTCACGGCGCCGCGAACGCAACAGCCAGTACAGCAACCGCCGCCATTCCGGGCCAGCGTCGCTGTTGCCCTCGGCCATGCGCCCGGCGGGGTCAATGATCACGCCACGCTCAAGGAACCACCAATCCAAGGTCCCGGTGGAGGCCGCCGGCTTTCCACCGTGGGTCGAACGCAAGGCCGAGGTCAGCCCGCTGTTGCCCAGCAAACGCCGGGTGCCGCTGTCACTCTCGCCCAGCGTCAGGAACCAGGGCAGCACATACAGCGGTGAACCCAATCGACTCAGGCGCGACTGGCGCAACATCTGCACGCCGCTGTTCCAGTCCTGATCAAGCGCCGGCGCTTCATCGCGACTCTGGGGCAATTCGCCGTTCATCCGCCGACGCAAGCGCCAGGCATACCAGCGCCGCCCGACCCCACGCAGGCAAAAAACCAGCAACAGCGCAACGATGAAAATCACCGGCACGTACCACAATGGCCAGTTTTCGTAGAGCGCCAGGCCCCAGAGCAACAGCACGATGCATACCAGCAGCACCGCCCAGAGCAACAACACCCCTGCTTTCTTCAACATCAGCGCATCTCCAGCAATTGGCTGACTTGTCGACCCAGCGAGAGGTCAAAACTGATGTAAAGCACGGTCAACAGAATCAAGGGCACCCCGATCAGCAGCAGCAACGAAATACCGGGCAAGCCCCGGCGCACCACACGCAGGCGGGTTGGCAGCTGCGCCTCGGGTTGTTCAAAGAGGTGGCTGGTGGCATCCAGCGGGACCATCTGCCGATCGAGAATGATCCGTTCCAGGCAGAGCCGACGGTACTGCACCAGCTCACCACCCGGACGGGTCGCGTAGCGCCCCTGGAAGCCGCCGAGCAAGGCCAGGCCGAAGACCTCGCGGGCACCGACCGCCGCCTCGGGCAATGCCTCCAGGCGCTGGAAGAACTCGACACCGGCACGACTGGTGGAAAAGTAGTGACGTTGCAACGGCGCCCGCCGCCATTCTGCCGCCCCGGGCCATTCGCCAGACATGGCCGCCTCATCGATCCAGGCGACCACCGCGAACAACGCCTCACGCACTTCGGCTTCGGCAAAATGCAGCTCGCGGGCCCGATTGGCCGCGCCATCGAGCAGCACGATGAGCGCCGGCGCAAGCGTCTCGTAGGACTGTGCCGGATCAATGAAGCCGCGCTTGGCAGCCTCGAAACTCGACATCCAGCAGTCGGCCAGGCGGGGATTGATCATGTGCGCACCACCACCAGGTCGATACTCAGGTCAGCCGGCGGCTGGGGCAGGAAAAACGCCGCCTGACGCTCCTGCTGTAGCGTTTCCCAACCATCGCTCAGCGTTTCCAGGCGGAAGTACAACGCGCCGGCCACCCGTGGCAGCCCCTGGGGCGGAACCTGCAGGTAGATCAACTCGACGCCGGGCAATGCGCGGTTGACCAGGCCTTGCATGACACTCTGCGCTCCGAGCTTGCCATCCATCGGCAGGCACTCGGCCAGCCACACCGGATCGACCACACTGCGCGCCACCAGAAAGTAACGATGCCGTGGGCCGAAAAACGCGTCTGGTAATGGGGCCTGATAAAAACCTTCCTGCAGTTGCAGGTGCACCAACAACTCTGAGCCGATGCTGATTTCATTGAGCTGCTGGCCGATCAGGGCCACCAGTGCAATCGTTGCGGCCCCCGCCTCCTCGTGTTTGTACGGCGGCACCAACAGACGGCCATCCGGGGTTTCGCCGAGCATGTCGCAGACATCGGAAAACAGACTCAACTCACCGACAAGTTGGCGCAGGGTGCCGTAAAGCTCCCATGGCGAAACCTGCGGTGTTTCGAGCAAATGCGTCAGCAACGGGCCATAGCGATTCAGTACCGCCAGCGCCATCAGATGGTTGACCTGCGCAGCGTCGAGATCGCCGCGCCGCGACTCCCCCGGCTGCTTGTACACCGACAACTGCCGCGCCCGGCCGACCAGTTCGTCACGGACTTCACGCAAGGTTTGCAGGAGCATCGGCGATGCCGCCAGATTGATCGACGGCGGCACGTAGCGCTGGGCCGGCCGGACGCGATCGCCGTCCAGTTCAAGGCGGGCAATCGGCAGCAGCTCGTAGGCGCTCAAATGCTCCAGCTCATCCTCCCAGAACAGCCGCAACACATAGGACATCGGCCTCACCCGCGCTTCCGGGGAATTGCCGAGACGGTCACCGATCACTTCCGGGTCAGCCGCCACGATAAACCGCGCTTCCGCCCGGGAACCGGCCGAGAGGGTCTCGAACACTTGCGCGTTGACTTCGCCTGGCAGCAAGCGGCGCAACCCCACAAACAGCGTGCGGCCGCCACTGAATTCGCTCAGGTCCAGGCTGCGCGACTCGAGCACCGCATTACCCGGATATTCGGCCAACGTGCCTTCGGCGAAGCGCACCGACAATTGATCGAGCAGGCATTGTTTGGCAACCAGCGCGGGTTCGTTGATCTTCAGCGAGATCAGGCCCCACGGGTAAGGATGGTTCAACCCCGTGGTACGGGCAAGACGATGCTCGATACGGGCATCGTTCTGTTGGAAATGCTGAGGCTGGAGGAACAATCCCTGGTGCCAATACAACAACTGATCGATATTCATAGGGCTCGGTTTCAGGCAAAAAATTGAAAAAGCGTGGCCGTTGCAACGCTCACGACAAGCAGGTCAGTCCTGTGCGCCGGGCAGGCGCACCTCGCCCTCTCGGGGCTGCACCGGCTTGGGCAACGCCAGACGACTTTCCTTGCCGCGCAACAGCGCATCAGGCCCGACGAGCAGGTCAATGGCGATGGGGCGCGGTGTGGCGGTCCAGGTCTTGCTGAAGAACCCCGTCGACGTCACGTCGACGCCGATCTGATAGAGCTTGACGCTGCGCGTCGGGTCCAGGTGCGCATAGCCGACAGCGACGCCGACCATCTTCGCGCCCTCGAGTCGCGGCAGGCTTAACTGCCGGGTCTGCCCCGGCTCGATAAACAGCCGCGTAAGCCCGATCATCCCGGGCGGCGCGCTGTTCATCAGCAGCAGGTTGCTCAGTTGCTGGGAGCTGCCGGTGTAGGCGGAAAACGCACTGATCTGATCGAACTGCGTGACCACCACCAACAGGTTATGCGCCTGGCCGTCGTACTGATTGAGGTCGTTATCGGCGGTGAAGCTCAGCTCGATGGCGTTTTCGGTGTAGTCCCATTTGAGCGCGGTGAGGGCCTTTTGCTCGGGGGTCAGTTCCTGGCTGCTGCAGGCGGCGAGCAGGATGCACAGGACGAGTCCGCCCATGGAACACTTGATGGAGGGCATGCTCACTCCATCACCAGAACAGCGGTCTGGCTCGGCTGCGAAACCGTACCCATGGTGTTATTGGCGTTGTGCATGGTCTGGCAGGTGACACGCACGGCGGGCTTACCTGCAACCATCACTTTGGCGCTGCCCTCGATGAAGATCATTTCACCCTTGACCTTACCGCTGGTGACGCCACCGGCCACACCCGCCTCATCGCCACTGGTCATCAACACTTTGCTCGACATATTCATCGCTGGCATGCCGTCCACCAGCACTTCCATCACCAATCCACCCGGGTCTGCGGCGCTGGTATCGGCAGCGTTGGGATAAGGCAACGGCACTGGCCCCGCTGGCGGAACGGGCGTCTTGCAGATATCGGGCACGGTGGACATCGCCATCGCACCGCCGTTATTGAGCATATACATAATCGATCTCACCCCAGCTTGATGCTGTCGCCATCAATGGCAACGCTACGTTGTGCATTCAGGTCCAGCGTGTCGGCCTGCACGCTCCAGTCATCGCGCACGCGCTGGCGCAACGAGCCGGAATGAAGTTCTTCATGGCCTTCGACGCGACGGCGGCTGTCAGCAAAATCCGCCTCGTGGCGCACGGCCTTTTCGCGGTGATACAGGCTGTTGTCGTGGCGCTCGACCCAATGGTTCTCAAGATGCTCGCCACTCATGGCCAGGGTCCCGACCGTCAGATGCGCGCGCTGCATCAGCACACTGCCCTGCTCGGCGCACACCCGTAATGCGCTACCGGCGTCAAGGCTCACGCCGTCGCGAGCCTGAATGCTCAGCGCGCCAGCGGGCAGGCTCAAATGCAGGTCACCCTCCAGATGCAGACGCGCCGGTTGAGCGATGGCGCGTTCCAGCACGCTAAGGATGTAACCGCCTTGCGCGTCCAGGCTGACCAACACCTTGTCCCCCACTGCCGGACGCACCAGGCACCCGAATGCGGGTTTTAGCCAATAGCGGCGGCCATCGCTGCTGACCACGCCGAAACGCTCGCCATCCAGTGCGTTGACCTGTGCATGACGCAATTGAGCAGCGGCATCGCAATACTGCGGGGCTTCATTCATCTCGATTTTCCTAAAGAGGCGGGCCGCCATTGCTCGGCGGCGAGGCGTTCGGTATCAACGGGCTGGATGGCCTGGGGGTTGCTCTGCTGCCAGTCGGCCTGGGTGAAATCAGCGGCATGCGCATTCATGCCGGTCACGTCGGCGGCGACGAACGAGGCGCGTGGCGCAAGCAACGCGGTGCAATCGGCATAACGCAACAGGGCGCGGTCAAAGCGCGCGCCTGGCATCTGGGCGTCTATCAGGATGGCCATCTCCAGAACGGCATCACTGAAATCGGCCGAGTCAAAATGGCTGGCATTGAACAGAGCGCCCTTGAGATTGGCACCGACAAACATCGGCGCGGTTCCCTTGCTGCGGTAGAACGACGCGCCTTCGGCCTGCACGGCATGAAAATCGGCACCACTCAACGACGATTCATCAAAGGCACACTGCTGCAACGACGTCAGGCCGAAGCGCGCCTGATCGAGTTGGCAATCGATCAACCGTGCCTTCGTAAAATGCGCCGACTGCGCATCAAGGCCCGTCAGATCGCAGCGGTTCCATTGGGATTTACTCAACTGGGCGGCGGCGAGCCTGATGCGCGGCACGCGGCACTCCGAGAGCGTAAAAGCCTCTAGCTGCGCCCCCGACAGATCCAGATCCTCGCCATAGCATTGCGCCCAGTAGGCCTTGTTCCAACGCACATTCGTGAACAATGCGCCCTGCAATGAACACCCGTTCATGTGCGACGCGTGCGCAGTGCTGTCGGAAAAATTGGCGCCGTCCAGGCGGCAGTCTTTCCAGTAGCTTTGGGTCAGCATGGCGCCATTGAATTGCGCGCCACGCGCATCCACTTCTTCCAGCCGCGCGTTGCTCAAATCAACACCGCGATAGTCGCCACCGGCCAGATTCAACGCGCGCAAGGGCTGCCAGTCAGCCAGCAATTCCCTTAGACGCTCGGCACTTAATACCTCAAGCATGAGTCAGGCGCTCCTTGAGTCGGCAACGCGTCATCAATGCCTGCTCCAGGCGCACGCCGTTGCCGTGCACAGCGTCACTGGCCAAGCCATGCAAGTTGCTGCCACTGAGGTTGGTCTGCTCCAGGCATACCTTGCGCAAGCGGCCGTTAAGCAGGTTGGCGCCAGACCAATCAGCGCGACTCAAGTCACATCCCGACAGGTAGACCCCTTGCGCGACCAGCCCGACACCGTCGGAATCACTCAGGTCGCAACGGGTCAGCAGCGCGTCGTTAAACCGTGCGCCGCGCAGGCTGGCGTGATTCAGATCGGCATCTTGAAAACTGGCAGCGGTCAGGTCGGCATCGTCCAGGCACACACCCGGCAAAACGCAGTGAGCGGCCAGACGCAGGTTCTGCAGGTTGCACTCGCGCAAGTCCAGATCACGGCCCACTATCTTGGAAAAATCGGCTTTGCTGAGATTGGCGCGGTGCATGTCCGTCGCGTCCAGTGTGCAGTCGTAGAGCTTGGCTTTGTGCAGGTTGCTGTCGGTGAGTAGTGCGCCGCTCAGGTCGCATCTATTGAGATGCAGTTGGCTTAGATTGGCGTTGCTCAGTTGAGCCTTGTCGAGGCTGCATTCATTGAGTTGAGCTTGCTGTAGGTTGGCCTCGGTGAAATCGGCAGTGGAGAAATCACTTTTACTGGCTCGAATAGCCAAAAGGTCAGCGCCCTTGAATGATGCGCCTGGGCATAGAACCCGTTCAAAGACCGTTTCTTGCAAGGACGCCTTGTCCAAACTCGCAGCACTCAAATCACAACCGATAAATTGACTCTGGCTCAGGTCCGTATTTGCCAGACAAGCACCTTTGAGCTGACAGTTTTCAAACAACGTTCTTTTCAGGTCTGCTTGCCCCAGATCCAGCCCTGAAAGATCCAGGCCATTGAGGCTGAGGTTCTGCAACGATTTACCCGCCAGGTGTAAGGCTTGCAGCGATTCACGGGTCAGATTGCAGTATTCGGCAGGCGTGGGTGCGGGGCCGAATTTGATTCGATCAGCCGCCAGTGCCTTTTCGACAGCAGCGAGTTGCTGATCGATGGAGGCCTCCATCGCTTGTGAACGGGAAAATCCCGCTGCCACTTTTTCAACCATATCCGCCTGCTGTGCTTGAGGCAGGTCCAGTCGGGCCAGCACCCCCATGAGGTCAACCTCGGGGACGGGTTGATTCGCCAGCGCCAAAGTCTCCTCGACATCCAGACTCAATCGCGTGATCGCACTCCGGGCATGGCGCATGCTGTCGACCTTGGCCTTAGCCAATTCCGTCTCGATTTCGGCTCGTAGCGCCCCTGGATCGAAGGGCTTGGCAGGCGACTGCGGCGCTCGCATGAACGCCGCAAAATCCAGTTTGGCCAACGGCGGATAATCTGCACGGTTGAAAGGCATGTCCATGCCTGTCGCCATGTCCTCGGCGATCTGAAGACTCTGCTCATGCGCCACGGATAATTCGGCGTGTATTGCGTCCGCCGCAGCCTGCACGCTGGCAATCATGGGCCCGGAGTCGAACACCGGCGGCTCGGTGGGCGGTATCTCGACCGGCTCCACCGGAGGACGCGGCCAAAGCCGATCAATCCATGTCTGCTTATCCAGCTCGGCATCCCCGACACGCTCAAGGGCCATCGCCAGTGTGGCGATATCCTGCGCATCGATATCGAGTACAGACACCTCTGCCCGGTACAGCAAAAGCACACTCTGCGCTTCGGGGAACAGCCATACCGTATCGAGGTCCATTGGCGCCTCGGTGATGGCAAGGTGCTTATCAGTGCGCTCGACAAAAAGTCGTGGCCGCAGGCCAGGCAGACGCCCGGACACTTGTGCCTGGGCCGGGTGCATCCCCGTTACCGACCAGGCTTCGTCTCCCCGCCAGAATTCGGTATTGCACTGGTCCTGCGCCACTTCATCGAACCAGCGGGCATCGGTGTCGATCGGCAAGAACGGTGCACGATAGGCGGTCCAGTCCTCGTCAAGGGTGCCCATAAAGGCACTGCGTGCAGCGCTTTGCGGCGGTAATGGCATGAAGCTGGCAATTGCCAGGCGATCCTTGGGATCGCAAACACTCAGGTTCGCGACTTCCAGTTGTGCGAGTGCAGTTCCGCCTGCGGTGTCTGTATCAGCACAATAACCTTTGCCCACAGGGTTATCCGCCCACTGGGAACCACCGTAGGCGTTTTCCAGGGTCAACGGCAGGCAATCGATCTGTCCGGTTGTAACAGGCATCCAGCCCAAGAGGCCCTTGTTCCATTGACGGGGTGGAAACACATGCAGGGTTTTCTCAAGCGCTCCCAGACGCGCCCGCACTGCCATTCCGACGCGCTGTGCGTCGGTCAGGGCATAGGCTTGCCCCTGTACTGCAAAGGTGCCACGGCTTTTTTTCAAACCACGGTCCAGCGTCTGCTTGCCCATGCGCTCGGCGAGCCAGCTCCAGGTTTGCTCGGCGGGCATGATCTTGCCTTCGGCATCCACTAACAGGCCGAAAGTAACCACCAGGACATGGGTATCCCGCAGTTTGGAAGTGGCAAGCAACACAAGGCTGGCGTGTTCACATTTGAGTTGCATCAGACTCTCCGCACATGTTTAGAGCAACGGTCGCCGGTCAAGCTGCGGGAGCCCCGCCAGCGGCGCCGGCACCGTCACCAGCGACCTCGGCCGCCTCCACACTAGCGGCACCTGCGGCTGCTTGAGCTTCTACATTGACCTGATTGACTGCGCTTTCGAGGATGATTTTTTTCAGTTCTATCGAGGCTTTACTTGTTAACGTTTGTATCGCCAAACTTGGAGGGATCTGGACCGGCGTGTTAATTAAAGTATCCGTGATTCGATTGCCTATCACTGCTGAGTCGCCCACATAAACACTTTCGACAATTGACACTTCCCCACCAAGTAGGACATTTCCGGTAACATGCAGGTCAGCATCGATATGAACAATCCCAGCAGATTTTATAACCACGCCATCCTTGGTCAAAACAATAGTATTGGCACCCACTGTGATCTCGTGAGACATGGTAGATAAATGCATAAAATAGGCAGTTTTTTCCAGCTTTACTTCATGCCTCTCGGAGCCGACAACAACGGAGCGAGCATTAAAAAATGACTTGTCATTTTGGGCCTTACTGACCTTCTTGATAAACTCGCCAATATTAACTTTTAATGGAATCCACTCATATGAAAACGATGCGATGCCTAGCTTTACATCCGCACTCACGGCATTGAGCGCGACACTCAGGTTTAAACCGTTAGCAGAAACAGAACCCTTAACTGCGGAAAAACTCGCCGCCAAGTCAATAGTCGCCGTGCTTTTCTTACTCACATACGTATAGCTACTTGCGCCAACATAATCTACAACATCTGCAACGCCCTGTTTACTTGTGAATTTTTTGTTCAATACCGTTTCATTGGAGTTTGCGTCCGTCAGCGACTTCGGCGGATTCCCTCCACTGATAGAGAGCGCATATACGCCAGGAACCTCATGCTTATACGAACTGGACGCCAACTGCATATGCTTATCCGTGCGCAAATGCGCCCCACTGACATCGCCCTCGCCCAAGGTAAAACTGCAACCGGTAGACGCGCCCATCTTCATCATCGGCCCGGACGGGCTGTCTTCCATCGCAAACAAATGCCCACCGGGGGTGCTCAAGCCGCTTTGGGTCGCGTTATCGCCGGTGACCACATTCGGATTCTCGGAGTTGGGCACGCTACCGGTGATCACCGGGCGGTCCGGGTCGCCGCCCAAGAACGAAACCAGCACTTCCGTGCCTTTGAGCAGCGGGAAATTCATGCCGTGGCTCGAACCACTGGACAGCGTGGCCATACGCAACCAGGCCGAACCGCGCGTTGCATTCTTCTCGCCGCGAATGAACGGGAAACTCACCCTGTAGCAACCATGCTCATTGAGCAGCGGCCGACCGGTATCTTCATCGCCGTCCACTACCGCACTGAGCACGCCCTGCACATAAGGCCGCGGGGTCACGCAGGGTGCGCGGAACTGCACCTCGCCGGGCAAGGCGATAAACCGCGTGTTGATCCCCTGCCCCGGTCCTTCCCCCTCCGACCCCAGGCCCGGCAACGGCTGATAACCGTCATGGTGAACTTCAATAACCTGATAACCGGCATTGAACAGCGGACGCGGGTGGCCGACTAACAGCATCGGATAACCGGCGCGCAGCCCCGTGGCCCGACCGCTGCCATGAAACTCCCGTTGACGGCAACCGATGGCCTGGGCGCGACGATTGGCCAACCATTGCCCCTGTTCGAGCGAACCGAAGTGCTCGCCATACAACCCTTGCCCGCCGACAAATACAGACGAACTAGAAACGGCCTCTCGTTGTTCGGTTGAGGCATCTGCGCCAAGGCTGGCAGTTGCCACCGAAGCGTTGACCTCCAGCTTCAACTGCGCGTTGCTCGCGGAAAAGTCCTGGAGCGTGACCCCCGCCGCTTGCCGGACGAGTTTGCGCTCGAAGGTACGCGCCACCGCCAGGACCCGACCTACATCCAGTTCCGAATCTTGACGACGATAGGTCAGCAGACTGGGGAGTTGCGGCTGGTACAGTCGGTCGCCACAGAACACCAGCGCCTCGCCGTCAGGCCCCTGTTCAAAGAAGTAATACACGCCGAAATATTCAAGAAGACGTGAAATAAAGGCGAAACTGGTTTCTTCGAACTGGCAGGTAAACGTCGCCTGAGTCAGCGGATCATCGGCCAGCGGCAGGCGAATATCGAAGTCATACGCCGAACCGGGCAAACCGTTCATACCCGGTCCTTCGACATTGAGGTCGGCTAACTTGAGTACGTCACGAATCAGCTCCGGCAGACTTTTGTCCAACCATATTTCGGAAAAGCGGAAATGACGCAACTGTACAAAGCGCGGTTCCAGCACCACGCGGTAGTAGAAATACAGGGAATCGGCGTCGAGATAATCCACCTCCGTGACCACGCCCTGATAGGGATGCGGCTGCCCCAACGCATCGCTCAGGGTCAATACCGCTCGGTTGCCCAGCAGCGCTTCGTCGTCGAACAACGGATTGATCGTGGCCAGCCGAACCTCGAATCGATACGGCTGAGAGAGCTTTTCCTCGCCCTGCCACTGCTGCACCCATAATGTTTCGAGCAGCAGCGAAGGTGCCAGGCTGGCGAAAGTGCAGAGCGCGTGGTCATTGAGAGCCATCAATCAATCCTTGTTCTTCAATCGGTAAACGAGCGGTCACTCTAGGGGTTCAAGCAGCGCTTCACGCTCGGGTAAAGACCTGATCGCATCGACTTCTTGCGCGGTAATGACCCACTCGCCGCGCGCATCCACCGCCACATGCAAACCGGCCAGGGCGCGCTGATCGGCAATCGCCCCGAGCAACACGTCAGACAAACGCGGCGTCAGGCTTTTGCGCAGAATGAAATCGATATTGCGCGCCCCGCTCTCCACTTCCGTGCAGCGTGCGGCGATGGCGGCGGCGACCTCGTCTGCAAACGTCAGGCGGACTTTCGACGAAGCCAGCAGGCGCTCGCTGAGCCGGCCCAGCTTGAGGCGCACGATGCCCGCCAGTTGCTCGCCACCCAGGGTGAAGAACGGCACGATGGTCATGCGCGCCAGCAGCGCCGGTTTGAAATGCCGGGACAGGGTTGGACGGATCTTTTCCGCCAGGGTGTCCGGATCGGGCCGCCCATCGACGCACAGGTTCTGGATCTCTTCGGTGGCCAGGTTGCTGGTCAGCAACACCACGGTGTTGGAGAAATCGATCTGGCGCCCTTCGCCGTCGGACAGGCTGCCCTTGTCGAAGACCTGATAGAAAATGTTCACCACGTCCAGGTGGGCTTTTTCCACTTCATCGAGCAGCACCACCGAATACGGACGCTTGCGCACCGCTTCGGTCAACATGCCGCCCTCGCCGAAGCCAACATAACCGGCGGGCGAGCCCACCAAGCGGCTGACGGTGTGCTTCTCCTGGTACTCGCTCATGTTCACCGAGATCATCGCTTGCTCGCCGCCGAACAAATGCTCGGCCACGGCCAGGGCGGTTTCGGTCTTGCCGACACCCGATGGCCCGACCAGCAGGAACACGCCCAACGGCTGTTGCGGATCGCGCAGGCCGGATTGCGCGGCCTTGAGGATTTCCGCGATCTGTTCGACGGCGGTGTCCTGCCCGCGAATGCGCAGCTTGAGGTTGTCGGCCAGGGCCAATACACCGCCTGCCGCATCGCGCAGCACTTTGCCCAGCGGCACGCCGGTCCAGTCGGAGACGACCTGGGCAATCGCATCGGGGCTGACTTCGGTGAACAGCAGCGGCGCGTCGCCTTGCAGTGCGGCCAGGGTTTCACGGGCCTGATCCAGCTCGGCCTGACGGTCCTCCAGCGAGGCCAGTACCTGCACAACCTCGCCTTCGGCCGGAACCGGCAGGTCCTGTGCTTGCAGGGTCAGTTGCTTGCGTGCTTCAAGGACGCGCAGCGCCGCGTCACGCTCGGCCAGCCAGCGAACTTCCAGCGCAGCACGACGCGCGTCGATGTCGGCCTGTTCGTCGGCGATATCTGTCAGGCGCTGGTCTTCCACAGGAAAACCATTGCCACGGTCACGCTCCAGGGCGTTCAGTTCACGCGCCAGGCCGGACAACTGCCGCTCCATGCGCTCCAACTCGGCAGGCTTGATGCCCAGGCCGATCCGCACGCGGGCGCTGGCGGTGTCGAGCAGGTCCACGGCCTTGTCCGGCAGCAAGCGCCCGGTGATGTAGCGATCGGACAATTCGGCAGCGGCAACGATAGCGTCATCACGCACGCTGACACCGTGGACTTTTTCGTAGTGCCCCTTGAGCCCGCGCAAGATCAACACCGCGGTTTTAACGCTCGGTTCGTCCAGTTTGACCAGTTGGAAACGGCGCGCCAGGGCCGGGTCTTTCTCGAAGTACTTCTTGTACTCCGACCAGGTCGTGGCAGCGATGGTGCGCAGCTCGCCACGGGCCAACGCGGGTTTGAGCAGGTTGGCCGCATCCGAGCCACCCGCCGCGCCGCCGGCGCCGATCAGCATGTGCGCTTCGTCGATGAACAGGATCACCGGCGTGGTGGACGCCTTGATCTCTTCGATGACGCCACGCAGACGGTTTTCGAACTCGCCCTTGACGCTGGCGCCCGCTTCCAGCGCACCGAGATCCAGGCTGAGCAAACGCGTGTTTTTGAGGAAGTCGGGGACTTCGTTCTGGCTGATCAACAACGCCAGCCCCTCCACCACAGCGGACTTGCCCACACCCGGTTCGCCCACCGCGATGGGGTTGTTTTTACGCCGCCGGGCGAGGATGTCGATCATCTGGCGAATCTCATCATCGCGCCCGAAAATCGGGTCGATGCGCCCCGCCACTGCCTTGGCGGTCAGGTCCTCGCAAAAACGCGCGATATTGTCTTCGGCAGCCGGCGCAACACCGCCGGCACTGCCCAGCGAAGCGGAGGCCGCGCCGGTCTGCAGGCTGTCCAGCGGACCTTCACTGGAGCCGCCCAACAGCTGAGCGAACTCGGCCGTCAGGGCATCGGTGGAAATCGGCTTGAGCAGTTCGCCGTAACGGGTGCCGGCGGTGTAATAACCCAGGCGCGATACCAGCGCCAGCAACAGCGAGCCGCCGCGAATCCGTCCGGTGCCGACCACCAGCGAGGCAATCAGCCAGGCGTCCTGAATCCACTCGGTGAGTAGGCCGGCGAACACCGGACGCCCGGGGTTGCCGTTTTTCAGTTGCGCCAGGCCCTCATCCAGCAGCGCACGCAGGCGCAGCGGATCGATCTCGAATCGAGCGAGGATGCGCGTCGTATCGGCATCCGGATCTTCCAGCAACTGGCGCAGCAGGTGCTCCAGGGAAATCTCGTAGTGAGCCCGCGCCAGGGTCTGGCCCGCCGCGTTCTCCAGGGCCTTGGTGCTGTACACATTAAGCCGTGCGAACAGCGGTTTGAGTTCTACCTGAATCATCTAGCGAGCCCTCTCTTCGAGCATTGGTCCGTGTTCGGCCGTCAGCATGAATACAACGTCGTCCTGTGTGTCTCCGTCACCGAGCCAGGTATCCAGGCCCAGCCGCTGCCAGCCGCCCGCCAGCGAAGCGCACTGCTGCTTATCTGCCGCAAGCCGCATGACCAATCGGCTGCGTAGCGGTGTCTGCAGATACAACGCCACCAACCGTTCAAGTTTTTGATACAGCGCTTGCCCCGGCAGCAGCCCGTGAAAACGCTCGGTACTCAGTGACGTCAGGCGGATATCCAGCGTGCCGCTGCGGTCCATGACTTCACGACCGAGCAGGCTGTTTTCGCCCAACACACCGCACTGCATGCCCAGGTAAGTGCGCGCCCCACGGTCGATGCGCAAACGCGTCTCGACACAGGGCACGACTTCCACCGCGACATCACCGAGCACGGCCTTGACCAGTTGCTGCAGACCCAGGGCCGAGCGCGGGTACTGGTTGAACAACCCGGCATAGCGCAGCAAATCGTTGGATTGATCGCGTTGCTCCGGACGCGCGTCCGCAATGCCGATCAGCGCCTGCAACTGGCGCAGGCTCTTGACGTCGCGCCGCTCGGTAATGTCGATCCAGATCCGGTGCTTTTCCCAGGCGCGGAACAGCAACGGATAGAGCGAGGCATGCAGGATGTCGAGAAAGTCACGTCCCGCAGAGTGGCCCAGCAGTTGCTCGTCGATCAGGTCTTCGGTGTAAAACGTCGGCAACGGCGAGGTGACGCCATACAAACCGAAAAAGTTCGCCTCGATCCGATAGCGACCGTCGTCGCCCTGCTCGATCCCCTCGATATCCCGTAGCGGAAACCCAAGCCCCAGACGCGGCCGGACCCGCACGTTGTCGACGAAGTCTTTTTCGCTCGGGAAACGTAACCGCAACAGGCGCAAGGCCTGGAAAAACCCGAACTCGCCGCCGTCATCGAGCAGCGGATCGATCACAACAGGCGTTGGTGCCCGATCTTCGCTGGCCATTTCAAGGTCTCGTGGTTGACGCTGTCGAACAGCGTGAAAGCGGTAAAGCTGTTGATTGCCGTACAGCCGGCGAAAAACTCATCGAGCACGCAACCGAACAGGTAGAAATTGCCGGGGCTGAGAAAATAGTCGCCCCGGCACTCGACCCGGACCTCACTGCCTTCGATCGGCAGCCCACGAATAAAGCGCCGCTGGTGGCTGACGGTGACGGTTTCGATGGAATCGATGCGCCGCTGGTTGGCGTCCTGGGCACCTTCGCCGACACTGGGCAGGTACAGCGCGAGCAGCCCGCGCAGGTAGTCGCGATCGGCCAGGCGGAAGTGGTTGGCATTGAGCTGCGAGAGCATGCGCCACAGTAACTTGTCGTCGAACTTGGGCGGCTGGCACGGTGTGATGCCACGGATGCTCTTGAACTCGACCCTGGGCGGCGTGTTGTCGGTCGGCTGGTTCAAATCGCCCAGGCGCAGGCTTTCCGGCAACTTGCCATTGGTGCAGAGCAAGCCGATGGACAAGGTCATCTCGCCGGGCACTTTGCCTTCGCCGTAGGGCAGGCTCAGATAGTGGTCATAGCCTTGGGCATCGATGCTCGAGGCGCGGATGCGCAGGTTATACGTGTCGCGCTGCGAGAAGGTATTGAACGGTTCCAGCAGCCGCTCGCCGCCTGCGGCGGAATAAGCACTGACCTTGAGCACCGAATGAATCCGCATGCTCATGCGCTGGCCATGGTCGGCAGGCTGGATGCGATAGTCGACTTGCTTGTGGTCGATGCGCAGCGGGTGCGCTTCCTGGGCGAACAGATTGATCGCCGGGGTCACCCCGAGCATGAAACTGTTGGTCGACAGATTCGGCGTCCAGTCCGGCAGGTTTTCGAACATCAGGCGCACGCTGAAGCGCCCGTCCGCGCCTCTCGCCCGCCATTGTTTGAACCCGCTAAGCTCGATAAACAGGAATTTCTCGGGCAGCGCGAAGTATTCCTGCAGGCAACGATAGGCCGGGTGCGCGGTATCGGGAAACGGCAGCAAGGTGTTGCTCGCATCGAATCCCAGGCCGCGCAAATGGCTGGCCGGCAGGATGGTCATGGGCTGCTCTTGGGCGCAGATACGAATCTCACGCAGGTTGAGCTGCAGCAGACGCAACAACTTCGAGCCATCGGCCAGGCCATCGCCCAGATAGAAACGCAGACTGTCGGCCAGCCAGCTATTGGGATCGGCGGTGGTAAAAGCGAAGTCCAGAACCAGGCTGCGCTCTTCACCGGCGGCGCCGTCCCAGCGGCTACTGACCAATTGCAACGGTTCCAGATCGACCGCCGCGGTGCTGCGAAAGCGCACCCGCTGGCCATCGACCGGTACCGAGGCAATTTCGCAGCCGGGCTCGATACGCGAGACCGCCTGCAACGCCATACGCGGCTGAAATTGCAGCAGCGTCAAGCAGGGCAAGGGTTGCAGGTAATGGGGATAGAGCAGTTGCGCCAACTCTTGAATGAACTCGGGAAACTCGTCATCCAACCGTTGGCGAACCATCCCGGTAAGAAACGCCACGCCTTCGAGCAAGCGCTCGACATCCGGGTCATTGGCCGAGTCCACCCCCAGCAGCGGCGCCAGGGCCGGGTTGCGGCGCGCAAACTCATCGGCCAGACGCCGCAGTTGGTTGAGTTCATTTTGATAATGGCTGTTGAGCATGACTTAGTGCATCGCCAGGGACACGCGACCGTCCGAAGACACACGCGTTGCCAGGTGAATGGGAATGTCCCGGTCATCGATCGACACCACGCCTTCAAGACTGAAACTCAGCGACAACACTTCCTGGGCACCTTCGGCGACCAGGATGCGCGGCGATTTCAAGCGAGGCTCGTAGCGGGCGATCATGCGAGTCATGTTCTCGATTATTTGCGTGGTCTCGCCGGTCGCAAACGAACCGGCCAGATTGGTGAAGTCGGGTACGCCAAACTCGGCGTCGATAGGCACGCTGCCGCGCCGGGTATTCAAGATGCGTTGCAGATGCTGGACGATCGACTGCGTCAACACTTCAGCCTGGGTCAGGTGCGTGCGACCGGTCTCGGCCTGCAGGCCTGTGATGCGCTCCAGCAATCGTTTTTCTCTCAACGCGGTGTACCTTCTGCGATAGCAAGAACGCCGCCCTGGACCAGGGCGGCATTGAACAGTCGAGCCCGGCTTAGGCTTTTGGCGCCAACCACGAGTCTTCGGCTTCGATACCGTCCGGCACCCAGGTCCAGACGATTTTTTCGTAGGTGATGCCGATGTCTTCCATATGGCCCATTTGCTTGAACTCAGGGCTCAATACGTTCGGCACCCAGGTGCGGGCCGAAACGAGCACGGCATTGCTCAGGGTGATGGTGTAGTACTTTTCTTCGGTGCCTTTAGGCGAGATCCGATAGAACTCCAGGACTACGGATTTGAGTTGCTCGCCGGAGGTCAGGGCTTGCAGCAACTTTGGAGAGGACTTGTCAATTTCCTTGGTCAGGGTCATGCCCTGGTGAACCCGCTTACCAGCCGGCAGGCCGGTCTGCGGGTTCTTCGGAATATCGATCAGGTGTTCGACGGCCTGAACAAGGATCATTCCTTCATGACCGGTAACAGTGCTGGAACCTTCGATCTTGCCTTGGTTCTGGCCTTCGATACTCAAGTAGCATGGCATTGGCATAACGTGTACTCCGGGGTTAATCAGTTAGTTTTCAGGCATCGATCAGCGCGTCTGGCCCTGTCTCGCTGCGTTGAATCCATCTTATGGAAACGCCGAGGCAATGACCCTCGGGTGAACACCTGAATGGGCAACGGCTGCGTGGCCCATTCGCGCTACCGATCAGCTCTTGTCGAGTTTGCCCACCAGCGACAGCGTGAAAGACGCGCCCATGTACTTGAAGTGCGGGCGAACTTTCAAACCGACGCGGTACCAGCCTGGATCACCCTCGACGTCGCTGACGGTAATGTCCGCCTGACGCAGGGGACGACGGCTGCGTACACCGGCCGCGGGGTTATCCATGTCGGCCACGTACTGGCGAATCCAGGTGTTGAGTTCCGACTCCAGGTCGCCGCGCTCTTTCCAGGTGCCGATGTTTTCGCGCTGGATGACCTTGATGTAATGGGCCAGGCGACTGACCACAAAGATGTATGGCAGTTGGGTACCCAGCTTGAAGTTCAGCTCGGCTTCCTTGCCTTCTTTGTCATTGCCGAAGAACTTGGGCTTCTGGCACGAGTTGGCGGAGAAGAACGCCGCGTTGTCGGTGTTCTTGCGCATGGTCAGTGCGATAAACCCCTGCTCGGCCAGTTCGAACTCGCGGCGCTCGGAAATCAGCACTTCGGTCGGGATCTTGGTCTGGGTTTCACCCATGGCCTCGTAGTTGTAGATCGGCAAATCACCGACGGTGCCGCCACCCTGTGGGCCAATGACGTTGGCGCACCAGCGGTACTGGGCAAAGCTGTCGGACAGGCGACTGGCAAAGGCAAACGCGGCGTTGCCCCATAGGAAGTCCTGGTTACCCCCCCCGACGTTTTCGTTGTAACGGAACGTCTTGGCGGGAATCGTGTCTTCGCCATACGGCGTGCGCAGCAGGAAGTGCGGCAACGTCAGGCCAACGAAACGCGCGTCGTCGCTTTCGCGAAAGGCGTTCCATTTGGTGAACTGCGGCCCCTCGAAGACGGCTTGCAGATCCTTGAGGTTGGGCAGGTCGGCAAAGCTGTCGATGCCGAAGAACTGCGGTCCAGCCGAGGCGATGAAGGGCGTGTGGGACATCGCCGAAATGGCGGCGACCGATTGCAGCAACTTCATGTCCTGCGGGCCAGGATTGAACTCGTAGTTACCAATGATCGAGCCGAACGGCTGGCCACCGAACTGGCCGAACTCTGCGGTGTACACCGCCTTGTACAGACCCGAACGGGTGATCTCCGGCGCATCCTCGAAATCTTCGAGCAGCTTCTCTTTGGAAACGCTGAGGATTTCCAGCTTGTTGTTCTCACGAAAATCCGTGCGGTCGACCAAAAATTTCAGCGAGCGCCAGGACGATTCCAACTTCTGAAATTGCTGGTGGTGAATGATCGCGTCGACCTGCCGACACAGCTTGGCATCCAGCGTGGCGATCATGTCGTCGATCAATCCGGCGCTGACCTTCTCGGACTGCCGGGCCGGCTCGAGCAGCTCGGCGACAAAGGCTTCGAGGCCCTGACGGGTGACGGCATACGCCTCGTCGCCCGGCTTGACGCGAGTCGCTTCCACCAACTGATCCAACAGGGAAACCGACTCGACCGCCTGGCCGGTCGTATTCGCTGCCTGACTCTTTTCTTCGCTCATGGGTTATTCCTTGTCCTTTACGCCGAGTTCCGAGAGCAAACGCTCGCGGGCACCGTCATCGTTCATCAGGGCCTGAAGCTGCTTGCGAAATTCCGGCAAATTGCCCATCGGCCCTTTCAAGGCCTTGAGCGAATCACGCAGGGCGATCAGTTGCTGCAACTCGGGAACCTGGGCCACGATGGCATCCGGCTCAAAATCGCGAATGGACTGGAAGGTCAGCGATACCGGGAGTTGCTCATCCTCTGGCGCGTTTTCCGCCAGACGATTGGGCACCGCCAACTGCAGGCTCAGGTTCTGGCCCTTGAGCACATCGGTGAAGTTGTCTTTGTCGACGCGGATCGGTTTGAGGTCTTCAACCGGCGTATCGTCTTCACGCAAGGTGAAATCGCCGATCACCAACTGCTTGAGCGGCAGCTCGACCTGTTCCTGCGCGCCGCCGGTGTCAGAGCTGTAAACAATATTGACGCGCTCTTTAGGCGCGACCGAACCTTCACTAGCCATTAAATCTCACTCCTGTTTACCGGACTCGCTCAACGCAGCCGTTAGAAAACTCATGGCATGGATATGCACACGCCTGCCAGGTATTGCCTGTTGCTCATTCAACTTGCCGGCTGGCTGGCCAAACGCCAGAAAGCCGGCAAATCCATTGCTGCCAACTGTTGCCCCCACAAGGCTCTCGAACCGCCGTCTTCGTGCGTCAGGGCCAACTCCAATAACGGCCGGACCAGATCCGGCTCCCAACGATCCAAGCCCTGCTCCGTCGCTTCCTGGAGCAATACATCCACGGCCACACGCAACTGCGCGCGCGGGTCGAAACGCTGTAGCAAATGGCATTGGGCGGCGCGCAGGCGAAACCGCTCGCGGCCGCTGCCGGCCTCACGCACGGCGGTCTGCAAACGCGCCAACGCTTCGTTCAAGCGGCCTTCAGCGGCATCACGTCCGACCTCGTCGATCAGCGTCTGCAGCCCATCCGTGGCGCCGCTGCTCGCCGTCGGAGCCAAACCTTCGAGCCAACTGCGGGTCGCGCCATCGGCGAACGGCTGGCCGTCGGCGAATGTCAGCTCGACCAGCGATGGCAGGCGCGCCAGAAAATGACGGGTTTCCAGGGCCAGGCTGGCGGCACCGGCCATCGCCGCCGAACCCAGTCGTAAGAGCGCGGCATGACTGGCCCGATTGAGGTCCAGCCAAAACGGATAACTCGTCAAGCGACCTTCGCAAAAGCGCACGATGTCCAGCGGCTCGCCAGCGCTTTGCAAGCGACTGAAACCTTCGAGTTCCGCGTCCGAAGGCGGCGGCAGGCGTGTGGCGTAGCCTTGCGCAGGAGGAGCCTGTTCCAGGGTCGTCCAGGCCAATTGGCGATTGAGGCGAAACAGCAACGGCAAGGTCGCTCGAGACTCCAGACAGAACCCCAGCAGCGGCGCCAGCGAGGCAAACACGCTATTGACCGCGCTCTCGATGGCCTCGTCGCTCTCCAGACGGCCCAATGGCTGAACCGGCGCGAGGACCAGAGGCGGCACAGGGGCCGAGGGGGCGTGCGCAACCGGCGGCGTGATCGCCGTAGGCGCATCGACTGCCGGCAGAACCGCCGCTGACGCAACGGGTATCGGCTCGGCACTCGCTTGCACGGGTAACTGCGATAGACGGCGACGCAACGCAAAAAAGCTCGGGCCGTCGGCGTCACGGTCGCGCCAATGGCTATCGATAGCGTCCCAGTCTTCGAGCAACTGCGCCAATTGCTCTCCGGGCACCGCTTCGAAGCTGCCTTCAAGTTTCACCGCAAGCCACTCGAGCATCCACTCGGCCTGGTTGCGCCGGGCACGCAATCGAGCCGGCGGCGGGGTCAGGGTCTCCCAATACAGCTCAAGCATTTCGCGCACTATATGTACGCCGGTCGCCAGGCCGGCAACGCCTTGCAGGGTGGTCCAGGCACATAACAACCAGACCGCGGCATTAAAATCCTTGCCCTCTTCTCGAAGCACTTTTACACAGGCATCGGCTACTTTCTGCCAATCCACTCCGGACTCGGCGTGGATATTGTTCAATTTATCCACTTCGATTTGCGCGAGCGAAAAAGCCGCGCCTTCCCGAGGATTGGCGCCAGCGGGATGCGTCAAATTGATCGCAAACGAACCTACTTCCCAGTCGGCGCAACTCATCCGTTACTCCTTACTTCAATAGGTTGTTTGATACATCGTTGCAGCGTCAAAACTGGCTGCCGATGCGCGGTTGATTTCTGCACCGGTCACGATCTTCATTGATTGATCCAAGACCCGACATTCCGCCCGCCAGTGCGGTAATCCTCTAGGCCGAAGCCTCGACCGTTGAGCCGCCGGACAAGCATGTGTCAGCCAAGACGTCGGGGCCATCGGGTGAACACCTGAAGTACTCACCGGTTGAAAGCGCCCTTTCAGATCATCGCGCCGAAAATAACAAGGCCAATACCGAGCGGACTTTGTTTGAGAAACAAGCACACGCTTTCACAGCGTGCGAAGCACATAAACGCTGTCAAATTCGAATTCGCGTCAATCTATCAAGCGCGTTGCAGATGGCTTGACCCTGCGTTGCAACTTTTCAACTATTTTCAGGCGCCCTGCCCCGGTCTTGCCGGCGCCTGAAAGTAAGCAACAAGTTGGATACAAAGAGGGATTGTCATTACTTTCAGGAAAAAACCGGCTATAAGGAGAACGACACCCCATTCTGACGGGCTGCCGGTAGGGAGCGTGGACATCTAGTGGGTAGATCCAACGCCTGTTCACGGGTCGATAACCTAGGTTTTCCGGGCTGTAGTGAATTCATGAACAAATCAGCTTCAGTCATATACGCCCCTAAACACTTCGCCTCCAGGCACGCCCACGATCACTTTGAGGTCAGCGCCGAGCCGGTTGCCAACCAATTGCTGGCCTGGCGTGATCGGGTCGGGCACGTCATTGACGTGCTGCCTACCTCCCAGGCAACGACCACGCACTTCAACGCGAGCATTGACCGCTACAAATTGGGTGATCGGGTCTTTACCGACTGCTCGAGCGACGCCTTGTTGCTGGACCGTTCGATTGCACGCATCTCGACCGACAAGGTCCGGGACTATGTGTTTCAGGTCTTCACCCAAGGCGCAATGGAGTCCATTCGCGGCGGACCACAGGAACAAGGCACATCCGCCATCGCAAGCATCGTTGCCATGGACATGAACCAGCCGATCAGAATGAACCGGGGGCGTTGCCGCGTATTGACCTTCTTTGTCTCGCGCTCGGTCGTGGAGGCGGCGCTGCCGCATGCCGAGTCGATCCACGGACGGGTCTTCGAGAATACGACGCCTATGACCCAGTTGATGATCGACCATGTCGAGGCGTTTTCAAGAAAACTGCCCGCCATGACCAGCGCCGAGGCCGCGTCGACATTCGATACTGCCGTTCAACTCATGCTCGCGGCATTTTCGAAACAGGCCAAGCTGGGTGGGCACGCGCGGGCGGCCGCGCGCAGCGCGATGTTCGATAAAGCCAGGCGTTATGTGCAAAACAACCTGTATCAACCCTGGTTGACGCCAGAGTACGTGCTGATGGCCATGCAGCTACCCCGCGCCACGCTCTACCGTCTGTTCCAGCATGAGGGTGGATTGGGCCGCTATATCCTCAACTGCCGCCTGCGCGAAGCGGCAGACGAACTGGTGCGCTATCCGGACCGCCAGGTGATCGAGATCGCCTACAGCCTGGGGTTTAACAGCGCATCGGCGTTTACCCGCGCGTTTCGTCGCCGCTATGACCTGGCGCCGCAGGACCATCGCCTGATGGCGGCACAGCGCATGGGCAAAACGATGCCGGGTAACCGTAACGTCGCCGGCTGGATTGATCAGTGAGCCGGCGGCCGGGATGGAAACTTCACTAACGCGAACAGGCTGACCAATAGCGCACCCAGCAGATACCAGGAAGGAGCCATTGGGTTCTGGGTAACGCCGATCAACCACGTCACAAAAAACGGACAGAACGCCCCAAAGATCGTCACGCCGAAGCTGTAGACCATCGACATCCCGGTGGCGCGATGATGCGCCGGAAAAGCCTCCATGATCATCACGGTGGCGACACCGTTGTTGCCCATCGCTACAGCCGAATAGAGGCCGATGATCAGCAACGAAGCCAGCTCGCCAACACCATGGGTCAAGGCGAGAAACACCGGATAAACCAGCAGGATGCTGACGATCATCGTCACGTATTGGGTGGGTTTGCGTCGCGGCAGCCGATCGGCGAGCCGGGCAAACAATGGCGCGGCGATGAACAGCACCGCACTGGAAAAGCACGCCGAGAGCAAGCTCATCTTCGGCGACATGCCTAACGTGCGGACCAGATAGGTCGGCATATAGAGCACCATCAGGTAGATGCTTGCGGTGGGGGTTGCCATCATCAAAATCCCCAGCAATAGCTGGGGTCGGTGGCTTTTCAGCAAGACACGCAGCGACGGTAGCTGGATACCGCGCCGTGCTGTCTCCACCATATTGCGCCGAATGAACCACCCAAACGGAGCAATCAAAAGCCCAAGCACGAAAGGGATGCGCCAGCCCCAGGCCAGCAACTGCTCGGGCGTCAGCAACGAGGTCGTTGCGGCGCCGACGACAGCCCCCACCAACACCGCAGCAGCCTGGCTGGCAGAGCGCCAACTGACCAGATAGCAGCGTTGATTGCGGGCCGCCAGCTCCATCAGCACCACCGACGACACCCCGATCTCCCCCCCGGTCGCGAACCCCTGCAGCAACCGCGAGACGACCAGTAACACCGTTGCGGTGACGCCGATAGAGGCATGAGTCGGCATGAAAGCGATCAAGGCGGTACCGGCTGCCATCAATAAATTGGTGACATTCAAACCGGCTTTTCGCCCTTTGCGGTCTGCAAGGTTGCCGATCACGATTGCGCCCAGCGGGCGCATCGCGAAACCGATGCCAAACGTCAGCAACGCCATCAGCAACGAAGCGAAGGAACTGTCCGATGGAAAAAAAAGCTTGCCGATGATCACGGCAGAAAAGCTGTATACCGTGAAGTCGTAGATCACCAGGCCATTGCCAACGACTGTCGCCAGTATCACTTTCTTCGATTGCCTGAAGGCCACCGGACAATCGCCAGTTTCAAATTTCGACATATAAACGCAGGTCCCGTCGAATAAATCAAAGCACGCTTGGTCGCGCACAGGAGGGCCAAAAAGGCCCCTCCTGGGCACGTACCGCGCTAAGAGCCCGAGAGACTGGCTATCGGCCATGTAGCGCCGTCCTGGCGCGTGCATCCTACGGAACAATGTCAGGCTTGTATGTAACCCGTTTATAACGCAAGCACACGTGTATCCCCGGTGGCTTAGCGTCTTTTACAGCCGCCCCGCGAACCTCCTCGCCTTCATTTGGCGCGCCAGGCCTACAGCCGGAACAGTCAACGCCGCTGATGCATGGATTGCAGAATCGCCGCAGCAATATGCTCAAGCGGCAATTCACGCTCCACCGCCCCCAGCTTGAAGGCTTCCTTGGGCATGCCGTACACCACACACGACTCTTCATCCTGGCCGAGGGTGTGGGCACCGTTGTCGTGCATCTCCTTCAGGCCACGGGCGCCATCGTCCCCCATGCCCGTCATGATGATGCCCAACGCGTTGCCCCCGGCACTGCGGGCAACGGAGCGAAACAGCACATCCACCGAAGGGCGATGTCGGCTGACGGGAGGGCCGTCGACAATTTCAACCTGGTACTGGGCACCACTGCGCTTGAGTAACATGTGCCGGCCACCGGGCGCGATCAGGGCACACCCCGGAACGACTCGGTCGCCATGCTTGGCCTCTCTGACCTCGATCTCGCACAGCCGATTGAGGCGCTCGGCAAACGCCGCAGTGAAGTGTTCGGGCATGTGCTGCACAATCACGATGCCTGGACACACCCTGGGCAGCGCGGTCAACACCAGCTCCAGGGCTTGAGTCCCGCCCGTGGACGTACCGATGGCGACGATGTTTTCGGTGGTGCGCGCCATTGCCTGGGTGCTCGCAGGCAGTATGACGTCGGCGTTCAGCTTGGCCGGGGCTCGCGCCCCGGACGGCACCATACGTTTCATGTTGGCCCGGGCGGCGGCCTTGACGGCACCGGCCAGCTCATCGGAACTGTCGGTCAGAAACTGACGCAAATTCAGTTGTGGTTTGGTCACGATACTGACCGCACCGGCCGCCAGTGCCTGCATGGTGGTGGCCGCGCCCTTCTCGGTCAACGTGGAGCAGATGACCACCGGCGTGGGGTGTTCAGCCATCAGTTTCTTGAGGAACGTAATGCCATCCATCCGTGGCATCTCGACGTCCAGCACAATGACATCCGGCCATTGCTTGTTCATTTTGTCCATGGCGAACACCGGGTCCGCCGCCGCACCGATCACCTCAATCGCGGGGTCTTGTCCCAGGGTCGCGGTCAGCACCTGACGTACCACCGCGGAGTCATCAATGATCAGCACTTTAATAAGGCTCATGTCGCACGCTCTCCATGAGGGCTGCTGGGGGGTTGCGGCAGGGCCAGGTAGTTGAGCGCAATGTCGCCATTGGCGAGATCGAACACCACGGTCCGATAACCCACGCCTTCTACGTGGAAGTTTTTGCAGTGCAACTGATGTAAATCGAGCAGGTACCTGGCTTGCTCGACATTGCGTTGCCCGACGTAGTGATTGTCCGGACGCACAAGCCCTGGAAACATGTTGCCACCGCCAAATACGCTGATTCTGAACTCGGCTGGTTTGGCGTTGCTCGCGTGTATTCGACCGAGCAACAATTGGAGCGCCTCATCGCCGTAGCGACCATCCAGGACACCAGAATTCGCCGCTGCACGCTGGGGCAGCAAGTAGTGACACATGCCGCCCAACAAATGCCGTGGGTGCCAGAACACCAGGGCCACACACGAGCCCAACACAGTACGTAGCCGAATCGCGCCTGCGCCGAAAAACCAATCGCCGGGATTAAGGAAAATCTCACGGGCGTCAGGCATGTGGCCTCCGGTAGATCGAAGGCTTGACCAGCCGCAGCTCATCGGTGACGCCATTGAGGCTCTCCGAGTGGCTCACCAGAAAGTACCCGCCGGGCTTGAGGTGGCTGATCAGCCGTTTGACGACTTGGACTTTGGTATCGCTGTCAAAATAGATCATCACGTTGCGCAGGAAAATCACGTCAAACATCCCCAGTTTGGGCAACGGATTATTCAGATTGATGGCCTGGAAATCGATCCGCGACGCCAGCGCCGGTTCGACAATGAAGCAACCGTGGTTGGCGCCGACACCCTTGAGGCAATATTTGTTGAGCAGCGCTTCGGGTATCCCGCGTATAGCTTCCAGGGGGTAACGCCCTTCGCGGGCCTTGTCCAACACGCGGCTGCTGATGTCCGAGGCCACAATCTCCCAGGGCCGGCCGGCGAGGTTGTCCGCCAGGACCATCGCCAGGGTATAGGGCTCTTCTCCGCTTGAGCAGGCGCCACTCCATACGCGCAAAGGCCCGCTGCCGCGTAGTTCGGGAAGCGCCACGTCGCGCAGGAAGTCAAAATGCTTGGGCTCGCGAAAGAAGTAGGTTTCGTTGGTGGTCAGCATGTCGACCGCCACCTGCAGCTCCGTACTGTCCGTCATCAACACCTTGTAGTAAGCGCCGTAGGTATTGAGCTTGAACACTTGCAGGCGCTTGGCGAGCCGAGCGCTCACCAACTGTTTCTTGGCATCGGACATGCTGATGCCCGCGATTTGATGAATGAGGTTGCGAAATTGCTGGAACTCGGCGTCGGAGAGAATTACGTTCATAAGGACGTGCCCGAGGCTTCAAGGCTTGCCAGCGCATCGACCTGTTCCAGGGACAACACACGACCGATGTCCAGCAGCAGCACGAAACCGCTCTCCAGTTTGCCGATACCCAATAGAAAATCGGCTCTGACATCGGTACCGAAATTCAACGAGGGTTCGATGTCCTGCTCGGCGATTTCAAGGACTTCGCTGACCGCATCCACAATGATGCCCACCGGCTTGCGCACGGCATTGGTCTGTACCTCAAGGATCACAAAGCAGGTTTTTGAGGTCTGCACCGTGCGTTCGCCGCGAAAGCGCACGCCCAGGTCGAGTACCGGCACCGCGGCGCCTCGCAGGTTAATCACGCCGCGTATGCTGGGGGGTAACAACGGCACGCTCGTAATCGGCCCATATTCGATGATCTCTCGAACATTGAGCGTGCCGACGGCGAACATCTCATTGCCCAGCTCAAAGGTGAGGTATTGGCTGGGGTTTGAGGCCGTGGAATTGCCTGGACTTTCGATGGATAGCGCCATGATTCACCTCGGATCAATTACTTTCCGGTCGCGCCTGGAGGCGCGCCCGTATGCGTCACGGTCACATCAAGCCGGCCATCTCATCGACACACAAAACATGCTCAATTTGCAGCAGCGTGACAAACTCGCCTCGCACCTTGGTCATCCCCCGGATGAAGTCGGTACGAATATGGTTGCCGAACGCTGGGGCGGGCTTGATATCGATATCGAGGATCTCGATCACTTCACTGACCGAGTCCACCACCACGCCCAAGACCTGGGACTCGCCCTCCTTCGCCGCCTCCAGAATGACAATGCACGTTCGGTTGCCCAATACCGTCACCCCCTTGCCAAACCGCGCCTTGAGGTCTACGACCGGCACCACCGAACCGCGAAGGTTAATGACCCCTCGCAGGAACGCCGGCATCATCGGCACGGTTGTCACCTGGTTGTATTCGATGATTTCACGAACACTCAGTGTGTTGACCGCATACATTTCCTGAGCAGCCAGGAAGGTCAGGTACTGCAAGGGTTCATCGACTTGCAGCGCTGGCTCGTAAGTGCCTGACGTAACGGCTGAGGCACTCATGGGTCAACTCCCGAAGCGGACGAAACCGCCCTCCGCCGAACGGCTATCCTGGTCAAACGTGGACGCCGCACGGCTGACGACGGGCATCGAGACCGCCCGCCCGACACGCTTGCTCTGTACGCTGAAAAAGCCCATCAACTCCTGCAACTGCTCGGCCTGGCCACTCATTTCCTCGGCCGTCGCCGCCAGCTCTTCGGATGCCGACGCGTTTTGCTGAGTCAGTTGGCTCATCTGCGACATCGCGCTGTTGATTTGCTCGGAGCCGATGGATTGTTCTTCCGAGGCGGCCGCAATTTCCTGCACCAGGTCCGATGTCTTGGCAATCGACGGCACAATCTCGTCAAGCAGGTTGCCCGCCCGTTCAGCCAAGGCCACGCTGTTCTTGGCCACTTCACTGATTTCCTGCGCGGCAATCTGGCTACGCTCAGCCAATTTGCGGACTTCTGCCGCCACTACCGCGAACCCTTTGCCGTGCTCGCCGGCACGCGCCGCTTCGATAGCCGCGTTGAGCGCCAACAGATTGGTCTGATAGGCGATGGAATCGACGATGCCGATCTTTTCGGCGATGGTCTTCATCGCCGCCACAGTGTCCTTCACGGCTCGACCACCTTCAGAGGCTTCCTTGTTGGCTTTGCCTGCCATGCCGTCGGTGACCTTGGCATTTTCGGTGTTCTGGGCAATGGACGCCGACATTTGCTCCATCGACGCCGAGGTCTGCTCCACCGATGCGGCCTGTTCGGACGCCGATTGAGCCATGCTTTGGGCCGTGGCAGAGATCTCCTCAGACGCACTGGACAGCGAGTCAGCCGAGCCGCGCACTTCGCCGATGATTTCCGAGAGTTTTTCCACGGTACCGTTGACCGAGTGCTTGAGCTCCAGGAACTTGCCTTGATAGTCACCGTTGATGCTACGGGTCAGGTCGCCGCCGGACATTGCCGACAACACATCCATGGCTTCGGTAATCGGCACGATGATTGCGTCCAGCGAACCATTGATACCCAGGATGATGCGGCGGAAGTCACCTTGGTGCCGTGTAACGTCAGGGCGAGTGTCCAGTTTGCCGATCAGCGCGCTGTCACTGATCTGGCGGGTGTCTTCGACGAGCGCGAGGATATTGGCCCGCAGTTGCTCGATGTTCTCGTTGATAAAGGCTTTTTTGCCGGGGAATTGCTCAAGGGGTGCAGACAGATCGCCTTCGCCGAATGAACGGATACAGGCCATGGCCTTTTTCTTCACGTTGATATGGCCGCTGACCATCTCATTGATACCCCGACCGATATCACGGTACGAACCCGAGAAGCGATCGACGTCGATCATCACGTCAATGTCACCTTTTTCGTGCTCGCTGGACATGTGCTGCATTTCATTGATCAGCGCCAGGATAGTGGTGCGCAACAACTCAATATTTTCATTGATAAAGGCTTTTTTGCCAGGGAAGCGCTCAAGCGGCGCCGACAAATCACCTTCGCCGAAGGAGCGGAGGCACGCCATGGCTTTTTTCTTGACCGCGATATGGCCGTTGACCATAGCGTTGATGCCCTGGGCCATGGAACGGTAACTGCCATGAAAGCGGCTGGCATCGATCTGTACGTCGATGTCGCCCTTATCGTGTTCGCTGGACATACGGTCCATCTCCACGACCAATTCATTCAAGCTCGCCCCCAACTGCTGCATGCTCGCCATCAGGCTGGTGGTGTCACCCGCCTTGAGCGTCGCCTTTGCATTCAGCTCGCCGGCGGATAGACGTGCAGCAAAGGCTCGAACCACCGACGGCTCAGCGCCGAGCTGGCGCATCAGGTTACGCCCCAGCAGGCCTCCGATCAGCAGGGTTGCCAACAGGGTCAGGGCGCTCACCAACAGGATGATGTAGCGCGCATTTTGCTCGGTCGCGGTGGCGAGCAATTGGCCCTTGCGCCCCAGTTCCAGGTTGTAATCACGCAGGTCGCTGATCGCCGTCAGCACCGCGTTCTGCAGTGGCTGGCTCGCCTCAATCAATGCGCGGGCCGAGGCTTGATCACCACTGTCGATGAGCTTGTCGAAATGCGCCTGCAAGGTGGCAAACTCGCCCAGGTGGCCGCGCAGTTGCGTCAACAGTGACGCGTCATGGTCGTCGGAGATCAACTTGGCCTGATAATGATCCAGGGCTTTGCCAATGACACTGAAGTTCTGTGCCACGCTGTCTGCGTAACTCGGCACGAGATTTTTTTCAGGGCCGTTCAAACGTTGCCATTCCAAGGCGTGAAGGTCGGTGAACGCCGCCGCAGCACGGTCGATTTCCAGCAAGCTGGGCACTGTGTTGACGTTGGCATAACTGGCGCTCGTATTGATTTCACCGGCCAGATATAAGCTGGTGCCACCCAACACGACGACACCCAGCAATGCCGTGAAAACCAACAACATGATATTTCTGATAACGGTCATGGCGAGGAACTCCTGATGACGCTTCATTGAGTCGATAAAGGACTTTGAATCGAGCGGTGGGTGGCGTCCTTGGCAACGAGTCCTAACAAATTGGGTATATCCAGAATCAGGGCGACAGCTCCGCTGCCAAGGATGGTGAACCCACCCAGTCCATGGGCCTCACCAAACACTTTGCCCAATGGCTTGATCACAGTTTGAAACTCCCCCTGCAAGCGATCGACCACCAAGCCGGCACGCAGGCCGGCGTATTGCACGACGACCACGTTTTCTCGGGTACCTCGAGGCTCTTGCACGTCAAACATGTCGCGTAGCCGCAAGATCGGCAGCACCTCTCCCCGCAGGTCCAGGTAGCCGGTTTCGGCCCCCTGCCCAGGCGCCAGCTCGATGCACTCCTCCACCATGTTCAGCGGAATGACATAGGAGGCCTTGCCCACTCCGATCAGAAAACCGTCGATGATTGCCAGCGTCAGCGGTAGACGAATCCGTACCGTCGTGCCCCGCCCTTCTTCGCTCTCAAGACTCACGCTGCCGCGCAAAGCCGTGATATTGCGCTTGACCACGTCCATGCCCACGCCTCGGCCCGACAGGTTGCTGACCTGGTCGGCCGTGGAAAAGCCCGGCTCGAAAATCAAATTCAGAATGTCTTTATCCGCCGGTTGCTGGCCGTCCCCCACCAGGCCACGCTCGCGGGCCTTGGCCAGGATTTTGTCCTTGGCCAGGCCGCCGCCGTCATCCGACACCTCGATCACAATGCTGCCGGATTCGTGATAGGCATTCAGGCGCACCGTGCCCTGGGCCGGCTTGCCCCGTTGCAGGCGAATCGACGCGGGCTCGATGCCATGGTCCATGGCGTTTCGCACCAGATGCGTCAGCGGGTCGCCGATACGCTCGACGACCGTCTTGTCCAGCTCGGTTTCGCCACCGCCGATGTGCAGCACGATGTCCTTGCCCAGCTCTTTGGAGACGTCCCGCACCACCCGCTGGAAACGCGTGAATGTCGCGCCGATCTGCACCATGCGCAGGGTCAGTGCCGAGTCACGCACCTCCTCCACCAAACGCGATAACAGACTGGTGGCTTCGATCATCTCGCCAATCCCGCTCCGCACCGCCACCAGGTTGGCGCCGGCACCGGCAATGATCAGCTCGCCGACCAGGTTGATCAGTTGATCCAGCTTGGCCGCGTCGACCCGAATCAGATTGCTTTCGTTGCTCGCCGCGCTCTTGCCGGCCTTGATCAGCGGCGTGATCGAATCCTGCGGTGCGTCAAGCTCGCCGTGCGTCTCGGCCGGTGCTTGCTCACCCTCTTGAGCGACGAGCAAGGCCTGGGATTCAGTCAATGTGCCGCAACGAACCAGCAGTTCGAGCAGCGCGGCGTTGTCTTCCGGCAACGCGTCGAGATGCGCGCGACACGCTTGGACAGTCGCTTGCGGTGCGAGGATCTGTATGAGCGCGTCATCGCGAACAAAATCAAAGGCGCCGTCGATGACCTCCCGGGAGGCGTCGCTGGCCAGCGCGAGTTCAAACCCCAGGTAGTTGGTTTCCGGGTCCATTGACGCTATCGGCGGCAACGCCTCGAACAGTGTGACGGTATGCAGCAAACGCCCCAACGTGCTCAGGTAACGCAGGAACGCCAAGGGGTCCATGCCGTTACGCAACACATCCGGACCAAAGCGCAGGGACAAATGCCAGTGGCCGGGACTGTCCCCCCGGTCATCCGCCGCAGGCCTATGTTGAGGCGCAGGCGAAGCAGTCGGTACCGAGCCTTCCAGGTACAGAGCGAGCCGCTCACCCAGGCGTTGGCCCTGGACCTGCAACGGTTCGTCCAATCGATCAAGGTTGCCATCCTCGGCCAGCAGGTCGATCAATTGGCCAATATGGTCACGGGCGTCGAGAAACAACGCACTCAACGCCTCGTCGACGCGCACTTCCAGGCTGCGTACCCGATCCAGGACGCTTTCGGCGACATGGGTGAATTCAACGATGGGCATCAAGCCAAACAAGCCGGCCGAGCCTTTGATGGTGTGGGCCACACGGAACAGGCCGTTGATGGTATCCAGGTCCTGGGGCGACTTCTCGATCTGCAGCAGCGCATCTTCCATTTGCAACAAAAGCTCGCGACTCTCCGCAATGAAGGTCTGCAGCACGTCATCCATGTTCATACGATCATGCTCCAAGCGACTGAGCGAAAGGCGGATTGGCGAAGTAGTCGTCAAGACCGCTGAGCCGTATTGCTTCGGTCACGGCCACACTCGGGTTGCTCAGCAACAGCTGCGTGCTCCCTTTGAGCGACTCGCGTTTGATGAGGATCAACAATTGCAAACCGGCGCTGTCCAGTTCATCGACATTGGACAAGTCCAACTCGACTTCATGGGCCAGCGGAAACAACGACAACAACAGGTCTTTTTGTTCAGTGGCTGTGTAGATCGTCAGGGGGCCTTCCATGACCTGGATTCGACGCAGCATCGGGACGGTGCTTTTCATGGAAACCTCCTGGTCAGCGGTCGCTGGCCATCGCTATGGCAGGATCAACTTGGAGACGGCGGTGAGCATTTGCGCCGGCTGAAAGGGCTTGACCATCCACGCCTTGGCACCGGAAGCCTGGCCTTGCTGCTTCATCGCATCACTGGCTTCGGTGGTCAGCATGATGACCGGGGTGAACTTGTAGGCCGGCAGCAGTTTGGCGGCCTTGACGAAGCTGAAGCCGTCCATGTTCGGCATGTTCACGTCACTGACAATCAGGTGGATTTTGCGTCCATCCAGCTTGCTCAGTGCATCTCTGCCATCACAGCCTTCGATCACGTCGTAACCCGCGCCTTTGAGCGTGATGCTCACCACCTGCCGGATGGAGGCCGAGTCGTCGACAATCAGAATGGTTTTGCTCATCGGAAAAGCTCCTCTAGAAAAAGGTGATTTCGCTGGAATCAGCCTTGGCGTGCGTCTTACCGCCATGGATCGAGTGTTGCTCCGGCATGGTGTAGGCCGTTGAGAGCTCTTGCAGCCAACGATCACTGACCATCGGGGTCAGGGCATGCCCGCTCAGGCTCGATGCCTGGCGCTCGTCCAATTGCTGCTGCAGCTTGTCCAGGTCGCGGGTAATCAGCGTCAACATCTGGCTGACGCGGTCCTGAAACTGCAGGGCGACCAGCACCTGGGCAATCTCGTCGGCGACGTTGGCGCTCTGCTGCTGCAAGTCATGGCTGTTGCGCACGATGGTTTGGGCGGTACCGCGAAAATGTTCGATGACCTGCGAGACCACGCGCTCCGAATCCGCGAGGGTCAAGGTGTCTTGTTCGGCGTGGTGGCGGGACATTTGCACTGTGCGGGCGATGGCCGCGTTGACGGTATTGACGGTGTCACTGATCTTGCGCCCGGTCTCGCCGGACATGCTCGACAACTTGCGCACTTCATCGGCAACTACCGCAAAACCTCGCCCTGCCTCACCGGCTCGGGCGGCTTCGATGGCAGCGTTGAGGGCAAGCAGGTTGGTTTGGCTGGCGATGTCACCGACGAACTTGGCCATCTGCTGAAGTTGCTCGGTGAAGCCGGAGAGTTGCAGGACTTCTTTGAGTTCGTTCTCTTTATTCGAGAGCGCGGAGCGCAGGGCCAGAACGATGGAGTTGAGGTCATGCTGGCCGACTTCCAGCAAGTCGACCAATTGTTGGGAAGCGTCTTGCCCGCCGTTGCTGGCTACGCTGTTGCTGATGTTTGATGACAGCGTGCCAAAACGTTCGCTGAGCTTGAGGATGGAGGTTTCGCTGATCAGTCGAGCCGCTTCTATCTGTCTGGACCAGATCGGAAGTACGCTCAGACACACATCTGCCAAGCCGTTATCGACGGCCAATGTCGCCGAGGCCTCTGCCGGTTGATCGAGCTGCTGGCGCAGTCGGACCCAGTGCGCCTGGTAGCACCTGTTTGCCCAAAGGCCCAGGCCGATACACAACGCCAACAACACGCTCCCCGCCCCTACCGCCCACGCGCTGAAACCATTGCTGTAAGCGACCGCCAGCCCACCGAGCAGACCGGCCAAGGCCACGGGAAACAGTGTCAAAGCAGCCGAGGGGGGTGTGGTCTGTTCGTTCACGGTCTGTCTCCCAGTCAAAGCATCTCATCACCGGTTGATCGGCAGTTGGATTGCTTGAGGAGGATGATGGCCCAGTAATGGCACTCCAGCCATCAGACCATCCCTATTCTGGGGTAGGGATACCGGGAACCCGGGTAGGAAAATCCCTACCCGAGGGTGCTGACTACGAAATCCCCAGGGTCATGGCGAAGCGAACAATGTCCGCCGTAGAGCTGAAGCCCATTTTTTCCATGAGCCGAGTCTTGTGGGTACTGACCGTCTTGTTGCTGATGACCAACTGCTCGGCAATCTGGTTGACGCTCATGCCATGAGCCAGCAAGCGCAGAATCTGGAACTCGCGATCGGACAGGCTTTCAACGTAGGTCTGTTGCTTCAAGCCGCTGCTCTGCAGGGCAATCTGCTCCGCCAGCCCAGGGTCCAGGTAACGTTGACCGCTGACCACGCGGCGCATGGCAATCAACAGGGTCTCGGGGTCGCGGTCCTTGGTCAGGTAGCCGAGCGCACCGGCGCGCAGTGCGCGTTGCGCGATGTGGATTTCGTTATGCATGCTCAACACCAGGATCGGCAGATTCGGGTACTGGGCATGCAGGCGGGCAATCAGAATTTCGCCGCTGATACCTGGCATATTCATGTCGAGTAGCAGCAGGTCGATCTCGACCTGGCGCAACAGTTCGATCACTTGCGCTCCACTCTCGGCCTCGGCCACCACTTGGACGTCGGCGACCAGCATGAACAACTGCTTGAGCCCTTCGCGCATGATGGTGTGGTCATCGGCAATCAGCATGCGAATCATCAATACGTATCCTTGTGCATCGGAATGAACGCCTGCACCGTAGTGCCCTGTCCGGGATGGCTGAAAATGATGACTTTGCCGCCCAACATCAGGCCGCGTTCACGCATCCCCGCCAACCCCAAGGTCTGGCGGGTGACTGCGTCCGGGTCAAACCCCTTGCCGTTATCCTGGACCTCCAGCAGCCAGTGCGTTTCCTGCGGGCTCAGGGTGACGCTGACCTGTGTCGCTTCGGCGTAGCGCGCAATATTGGTCAACGACTCCTGCACGATGCGAAACGCGGCGGTGGCGTGCGTATCGGGGAGCGTCAGGGGAATCAAAGGCAGGTGCAACACGCAGGGAACCTGGGTCAAGGTGACGAATTCGGTTGTCAGCCATTCAAGGCCGGAGACCAGTCCCAGGTTCAAGGCGGACGGCCGCAGACTGGTAGAGACATCGCGCACGACCTGGATCGTCTTATCGGTCAGCACCATCAGCCGCTCGACCTGCGGGGTCAGCTCAGGTGTAGAGGCGCCGAACTGAAACCTCAGCAGCGATATCCCCATGCGCAGTGCCGTCAGGTGCTGGCCCAGCTCGTCATGGATCTCCCTGGCGATCAGTTTGCGCTCCTCTTCCCGCGCCGTTTCGCGGCGGGTCGACAGATCGCGCAATTGTGCATTGGAATTGGCCAGGCGCCGCTCGGCAGCGCGCAGTTTGGAAATGTCGCGCCCCACCGCCAGCACACTCACGACCCGCTGGCCGTCGACCTCCGGCACAAAGTGGATCAGCACCACTTTGGGTGCGGCCTTCAACCCCGAGAGCAGAAACTCTTGCTCGGTCGCTTTATTTTCCTGAATCACTTGGGCCACCAATTCGCGAAACAGCTGAGATTGGTGGTTCAGGGGCGCCACCGCATCCATGGGCATTCCCATCAGTTCCGGCCAGGCCCCGCCCACCCATTTGCGCAGTTGCGCATTGACGTAGAGCACCTCGCCATGAGCACTCAGACGAGCGATAGCATCCGGGCTGTTTTCGACCAGCGCGCTGATATCGTGCTGGCGTCCGAGTTCTTTCTGCCTGGCCCTTGTCAACAGGGTAATGTCGCGACTGATCACCAATATCTGCGGAGCCACACGTCCCGAATCCGCTACCGGCACCAGCGTAAAGTGCAGTTGACGAACTTCGTTGCGAAGCATCACGCCCTCATCGGACTCAACCACCCGCCCGGCGCTCGTGCATTGCTCGCACAGCGCCTGGATTTTTTGCGCGCTCAACCGACCAAAGATCGGCTCCAGGGGCTCACCGATAACATCGGCATGAGCTTTGCCCAGCGCGCGTAACAACGCGGGGTTGACCTCGACACAGCGCAGGCAACCGACCGCCGTCATTTCCAGCAGGCAAAGCATGTCCAGGGTATGGTCGAAAATGTCACGATAACGACGCTCGCGCTCGCGGAGTAACGACTCTGATTGCCAGCGTTCGATCGCAATCGCCGCAATGTGACACGTCTGGCGCACGCGCAGCATGTCGCTCTCATCCGGCCCGGTGCCGGGAGACTGGGACAACTCGAAAGTACCGAGGAGGTGTCCTTGCTTGTCCACAATCGGTTCGGACCAGCCGGCAGCAGACGCCTTACTCACCACAGCGCCAGTGCCGAGCTGCACCCTGCAGGACCGGTGGGGCAAGGCCAATTGCAGATAACCCACAAGGAGCCCCAGCGTTTCCTCCAGGGGGGCACCCATCGACATTTTTTCGAAAATGCCCAAGCGCGCATCTTCCAGGACTTGTTGCTTGCGCAACTCCGTAATGTCATGGGCCAGCGCCAGCACGCCGACCACCTCGCCTGTCGGACTGCGCTCGGCCGTCAGGCTGACCGCACAACTGACAGACTCGGTACTGTCCGCGAAGGTCCAACTGTCCAGGAATTGCGCCGTTTCGCCCGTCGCGACGACATGGCGCAGTTGGTTGAGATACTCACCCGCGTCCGCGCCAGGGCTGGCGCCTATCGACTCGTCATAAGACATACCGGTCAAGAGCAAAAATGTCGGGTTGACGTAAGTGCGCAGCAGGTTGCGATCGTAACGAACAATGATGTTGGGAGAGTTTTCTGCGAGGGTGAGAAATTTGAGTTCGCTGCCCATCAGCGTTTCGCGAAGCTGCCAGTTTTCGGTGATGTCCTCCAGTTGGGACACAAAGCAGGTCGGCTGCCCTTGATCGTCGCGTACCAACCCCACGGTCAACCGCACCCACACCACCCGTCCGTCGCGGTGGATATAGCGTTTATGCAATGTAGCCCCAGACCTTGCACCGCGCTTGAGTTCGTCGATCAACTGCTTGCCGACCTCGCGGTCTTCGGGGTGGGTCAGAGCCATGAACGTGGTGGTTTGCAACTGCGCTTCGCTATACCCAAGCAGCCTGCAAATGACGCCATTGGCCCGTAGCCAACGACCGTCCAGCGACACCAGCGCCAGGCCGGTGCCGGAGGAATCGAAAATCGACCTGAGCGGAATCTGCGAGTAGCTTTCGGTATCGGATTGCGCGGCCAACGGTCCCTGGCGGGCAATGACCTCGACAATAAAATAATCCTCGCGCCACAGCGTCAAGGTGATGTCCAGCCCGCACGCCTCCCTGCTCTGCGCCGAAAAACCAGCTCGCGTTTTCGCCGCTGCCTGTTCCAGCGCCGCGTAAAAAACGCCATGGTCTTCAGACCGCAGGAGGGCGATAAACTCGCCGCCCGCGGCCGGAGAAACACCATTTTGAATGTGCAGATGTGAGAACGCGCGATTGCCAGCGACAACCCGAGCGGCTCGGTCCAGCGCCACAACCGCAACTGACAGACAGCCGAGCACGCTCTCGAGGGTTCGCAACGTATCGTCGTCAACCATTGCCAGTGTGTCGCGAGCCATACGTCCTTGTACCTCGGTCTTTGACAGTGCTTAAGAATATTTGAAAGGCGTGCAAAACGCCTGGCAACCTTCTACACAGCGCTGGAAGTCGGAAACGACTGAACATTGATCTTTCTAGGAGAATAGAACCCTTCAATCGCGATTAACCGCCAACTTGTATATATCGTTTTGAGTGTGGCCTCAGACTCACTACTGGTTCTTTGCTCGAACTGTAGCTCAATCTCAAGCTTCAAAGAACTACGGCACGATAGAAGAGAAGGCAACCGACGCGAGCGACAGCCGGCACTGCTCGCCGAAGAGTGCCACGGCAGGCCGCCGACGCGCAGACTTTTGAGCGATCGAGCGAATGAAAAAAAATGATATCACAATGATATCATCGTCTGATACCTTTGAGCAGAACCAAGCAATTGCGAGGGTCATCGCGCCGATCTCAATCGTCGATGAACATCGTCAATAGAAATGAAAAAAACGGGTTAATACCCTGGTAGGACTGGCGAAGGGCCGCGGCTACAGAGTCGTTGTTGCGCGCGCTTTATATAACGCCCTTCCTCCACTGGCCGACGAGCGATTATATAAATCATCAGTGCAAGATGACTGCCATTACTTAGCGCCCCTGTAGAACTGAACTATTTTGCCACTGGCCGACGACTGACCGGTTGTGTGCTCAAGTTGATCTTGGCCTGGGCCGATAGGGTTGTGAGAAGGATCGATGCTTACTGATTCAGGGAGGAACTTATGTCGTCATACGGCAACTTGCAGCCCCCTTCCTCAGGCGGGTGCTTTTCTCCGCTTACCGCTCATACCCGCCGCCGGCGGTGTGTGAGCCCCGCTATTGCGCGACTCGCGCCCCGAGCCTGCGTCAGAACGACGGGCGATGGCCAATGAAGTAGCGACCATCCCCAGCAGACGAGTCAACGTCAATCAACCCGCCGACAACCAGGAAACGCGCCCGGCGTGCACCCGGGCAGACCGCTGTTTATTCGTTGAACGATAGCAATCCCGGCAATTCAGCCGACCGCACCGCACATGGAGAGGCCTTTCAATGAAATGGTTCTACGATTTAAGAATAGCCACCAAGCTCATCACGTCGTTTTTGCTGGTGTTGGTGCTGACGGCCCTGACGGGCGGGTTCGCCATCATCCAGTTGGGCCTGGTCAACGAGACTGCCACTGAGATGCGCGACAACTGGTTGCCCTCAGTGCGGGTTGCCTCCGGCATGCGTTTTTTTGTCGCCAACTATCGGATCAAGGAACTGCGCCATCTGATGGCCGACAGTCCGGCGGAACAGACGCAATATGAACAGGAGGCCGTCGATGCCCGCAAGGAAGTCGATACCCGCATGGCGCGCTATGAAAAAGAGCTGATCGCAGGCCCGGCTGATCAGGCGTTGCTCGATACATTCAAGAACGATTGGAACAACTACCTCAATACCAGCAAGAACCTGTTGGCCGAGTCCCGACTGGGTGCGAAGGAACAGACCAACGCCATTCTCAAAGGGGACTCGAAACGCGACTTCGAACAAGTCGCCAGCGACCTGGTAAAAATTATCGACTTCAACGACGCCGGGGCGACGGCCGCCAATCAACGCGGTAACGAAATCTATGCGAATGCGCGACTGTCAATCATCGCCGCAGTACTCGTGGCCCTGCTGGTGGGCATCGCGCTGGCGTTGTTTATTTCACGCATCATTTCCAACCCGCTGAGAAGGGCCGTGGATGTCGCCAGCCAACTGGCCGAAGGTAACCTGGCCGTGAAGATCGAAGGGGGCTCCAGGGACGAAACCGGGCAGGTGCTCACGGCGATGCAGGCAATGGTCGGCAAGCTTTCGCAGATTATCGGTGAGGTGCGCAATGCCGCCGACGGTCTGGCCAGCGCGTCGGACGAAGTCAGCGCTACAGCCCAGTCCATCAGCCAGACCACCAGCCAACAAGCTGCAAGCGTCGAAGAAACCAGCGCGTCTATCGAACAAATGAGTGCCAGCATCAACCAGAACACCGAGAACGCCAAGATAACCGACGGCATGGCCAGCAAGGCGGCCAAGGAAGCCGGGGACGGAGGCGACTCGGTTCAGCAGACGGTCCAGGCGATGAAAAAAATCGCGCAACGCATCAGCATCATCGATGACATCGCCTACCAGACCAACTTGCTGGCCTTGAACGCAGCGATTGAAGCGGCGCGAGCCGGCGAACATGGCAAGGGCTTCGCAGTGGTAGCGGCCGAAGTGCGCAAACTGGCCGAGCGCAGCCAGGTGGCCGCGCTGGAAATAGGCGAGCTATCCACCAGCAGTGTCGAAATGGCCGAACGGGCGGGCCGTCTGCTTGGCGAGATGCTGCCTTCGATCAACAAGACCTCCGATCTGGTCCAGGAGATCACGGCCGCCTCCGAAGAACAGGCAGCCGGCGTGTCGCAGATCAATTCGGCAATGAACCAACTCAACCAGGTCACGCAGCAAAATGCCTCCAGCAGCGAGGAGCTCGCTTCTACCGCCGAAGAAATGAGTACCCAGGCCGAACAGTTGCAGCAGTCCATGAGCTTTTTCACACTGGAGGCGGGTGATCGGGCATCGAACGTCACACTTGCCAAGCCTAGCCCGGCAAGCAGCGTATCGCGCGCGGTGGCGCGGGCACCGCGAGCGGTCCAGCAGAAAAACTTCCTCAAGAGCGCAGGCCCCGACGAAAGCGAGTTCACGCGATTTTAAGCGCCAACCGGACGCGATGCTTTTTCATGCAGGAGAGCGACATGGGCGCGTTAACCAATACCCGACAAACGACTGCGATTCAAAAGCAGGAGGCGCAGTACCTGACGCTCCTGCTCGGCGGCGAAATGTTCGCCATAGATATCCTGGGTATCAAGGAAATCATCGAGTACGGGCACGTGACCCCGGTGCCGATGATGCCCGACTTCGTGCGCGGCGTGCTCAATCTGCGAGGTGCCGTGGTGCCGGTGCTGGACCTCAAGGCACGGTTCGGGCAGCCGTGCACGAAGGTGACTCGACGCAGCTGCGTAGTGATCCTCGAAGCCAGCAGTGAAGACCGCCAGCCCCAGGATATCGGGCTTCTGGTGGACAGTGTGTCAGAGGTACTGGCAATTCCGGCGGACGAGATCGAGCCCCCTCCCAGCTTTGGCGCGCGCATTCGCCCTGACTTTATCAGCGGCATGGCAAAGGTCGCCGGCAAGTTCGTCATCGTGTTGCAGGTGGACAAGGTGTTATCCGTGGATGAAATATCTCAACTGGCGGACGCCGGCGACAGCCCCACCCTCCAGGACCAGTGAGCCACGAACAAGGAGTTCGGATTGAAACAGATCAATCTTGAAGATCGCGAATTCACCCAGTTCCAGTCCTGGCTCTATGGCGCGGCGGGCATCCACTTGTCCCCCATGAAAAAGGCCCTGGTTGCCGGACGTCTGTTCAAGCGCCTGCAGTTCCATGAGCTGGAAAGCTACGGCGCGTATTTCAAAATGATAATGGGCAAGGAGAACCCCGACGAGCTGCAGTTTGCCCTGGACCTGTTGACCACCAACGAAACGTATTTCTTTCGTGAACCCAAGCACTTCGAGTTCCTGCGCGAGCGGGTATTGCCCTTCGCATCGCCAGGCAAGACCTTCAGGGTGTGGAGCGCGGCCAGCTCCTCCGGCGAAGAACCTTACAGCCTGGCGATGACCCTTGCCGAACACCTGCGCAGCACGCCCTGGGAGGTCATCGGATCGGATATCAGCACCCAGGTCCTGGCCAAGGCCCGGAACGGGCATTACCCGATGGAACGCGCGAACAGACTGCCGCTACCCTTGCTCAGTCGATACTGCCTCAAGGGCATTGGCCGGCAGGAAGGCACCTTCCTGATCGACAAAACCCTGCGCCACCGGGTCAGTTTCGTTCAAGTCAACCTGATCGAGACCCTGCCCAAACTGGGCGAATTCGATGTGATTTTCCTGCGCAACGTGATGATTTACTTTGATCAGGAGACCAAGCGAAAAGTGGTCAGCCGCCTCCTCCCATTTCTGCGACGGGGCGGCTATTTCATGATCAGTCATTCGGAAAGCCTGAACGGCGTCAGCGATGCGCTCAAGCTGGTGGTGCCTTCGATTTATCAAAAGCCATGAGCTTCAACTGAAGTTGCGTGGTGGCACTGAGGTGATAGCCCGATCGCACGCAAATTTTCATTCTATTCGCTAATGCGCGCCTTCGGGTTGTCACGGTCACGCAGCACATTCTGCGTGTCCAAAGCCTCATCGAGGGTGCGCTGAAGCTCTTCATCATTCCAGGGCTTGCTGATGTAGCGGAAAATATACCCGTCGCTGATTGCCTGGGTGATCATGCTCATGTCGGCATAACCGGTCAGCAGGATATTCATGCACGCCGGATCGCGCTTATGCACCTCCCGCAGTAGGGTCGGACCGTCCATAAACGGCATGCGCGCGTCGCAGATAATCATGTCTATAGGGTGCAGTTCGAAAAGCCTCAGCGCCTGCGCCCCACTGGTGGCCAGCAGCAAGTCGTAAGGCTTGCCGCGCAGCAAGCGGCGCAGGCTGTTGAGGATACTTTCTTCGTCGTCCACCAGCATGACGGTGTGGCGTTTTTCGCTCAAGGAAGTGGTGTCCATGATCAGCTACCTTCAACAGCAGAGGCCAATTGGGCCTGTACCAGGGGCTGGCGCAATGGCAACCATGCGTGAAAGCAACTACCCCTGCCCGGCTCACTTCTGACGGTGAGCCTTCCATGGTGTTTGACCATAATGCTGTACGACAGCGACAGGCCAAGACCCGATCCCATGCCCACCGGTTTGGTTGTGAAGAACGGTTCGAATATCCGGTTCTGGATTTCCAGCGGGATGCCATGACCGTTGTCGGTGATCTCGACGAAAACGCCGCCGTCTTCCCTGCCACTGCTGATGATGATTTCGCCGTCGGCGCCGACGGCATGGCTGGCATTGATGAGCAGGTTCAGGAAAACCTGATTGATCTGTGATCCCATGCACTCGATGGGTTCGATATCGCCGTAGTTCTTGATGACCTGAGCCTTGAACTTGATCTCGTTCCAGATAACGTTGAGGGTGCTATCCAGCCCCTTGTGCAGATCGGCCAACTGCCATTCGTAACTGTCGACATGGGAGAACTCGCGCAGGTCCTTGACTATACGAGTGACGCGGTCCAGCCCGTCGACCGATTCGGTGAGCAATTCGTCGATGTCCTGACGCATGAAATTGTAATCCGCCTTGTCCCGCATGGCCGCGATCTCAGGATGAGCATGGGCATGCGTTTCGTCACTGGCCTGCTCATAGGCATCGAGCAGCGCGAAAATATCCACGAGGTAACGGCGCAGGCTGTTGACGTTGGAGCAAACAAAGCCAATCGGGTTATTGATCTCGTGGGCCACCCCCGCAGCCAGTTGCCCTATCGCCGCCATCTTCTCGGACTGCAGCAACTGCGCCTGGGCGTCTTCGAGCCGTGCGATAAGCAGTGCCTGGGCGCTCTTTTCCTCTTCTAGCAACTCGTTAAGGTGCGTCAGTTCGAGTTGGCGGGCCGCGGTGTCGGTCGTATCACTGATCGCTAGGCCTACACCCAGACTGCCGCCATCGGCGTCCTGCACGGGGAAGAAGGTGCAGTTCTGATACATGTGCCGGACCATGCCGCTGATGGGCCGGGTGCTTTCGAAATTGAATAGGTGCGGCCGTTGCTGCCAGGAGGTAAAAGCAAAGTTTTGCAGCGTGAAGACACTGTTGATCTTCTGCCGGGTCCAGACCTCCGGCAGCTCCGGAAACGCTTCGAACAGCGTGCGACCCACCAGCTCCTGGGCACTGCGGCCGCTATTGATGGACATAAAGTTGTTAGAGAACAGCACCTTGCAGTCCTGATCGACGAGCAGCACGCCCATATTGATCGCCTTGAGCATCGACTCAAGGGTTTCCCGGGAAATTGCCTTGTTGTCTGTCATGAAGACGCCCTTTTCAAAGCTCGTAAAGCAAACGATCGATCGCCCGAATGACAACACCGGCTGTGCGTTCGGTGATGCAGATCAGCAGGTCGCACGAGAATTGATGAGCCTGAACCTCGAAGCGGATTTCTAACACCATCGCAAGGTGTTCGTTCAGGTTCAATTCATCCAGTGCGTTCGTGGGCTCTTCTCTGTGGACCAGAATCGACGGCGCGTCATAGCTCACTTGTATCGCCACCTGCCTGGCCAGGCCACTGATGCAGGCGCCGGACAGGATGTTGGTGACATCTAACATGAGCTCTTCCTGCTGCGCAGGGCCGTCGTCGTTATAGCCCAGCAGCTCGGCCAGCTTATCGGCCCCCATTGAGCCAAAGCACACGAACACCTCGCCGCGTAACTCACCCAGAAAAGACTGGCGGGTGACAATCATGAAGCGTCGGCGAAGATGCTCCGGAATCGACAGTTTGTTCTGTTCGCGGATCAGCGGGTGAATGAACGGAACCGAAAGCGTAACCATGGTGTTGGTCAGCAGGGCCAGTCGCTCGGCGGCCTGCCCCATGGCAATATTCATCAGTTCCTGCAGGGCATCACGTTGGTCTTCGGTGAGCGCGGCCAAGGTTTCCATCACAGCACTCCTATGAGGTGCAATGCATCGAGTACAGCTTCAGCCGTAACGGGCTTGGCGACGAATGCAGCAGCGCCCAGCTCGAATACTCGCTGCCTGGCCAGCGGCTGGATGTCTGCGCTGATCACTACGACCACCACGTTGGCGTCTTCACGCTTGAGGGCTTCTAGCGTCTGGAAGCCGTCCATGACCGGCATGGTCAGGTCGAGAAACAGCAGCTCCACCAAACCGGCGTGATACGCCTCCATCACCTCGGCACCATTACAGGCCTGGCGAATATCTTCGGTCAGTGATTCTGGCAGGGATCGCAAGACCAGCTTGCGGGACATGGATGAGTCATCGGCGATTAGCACTTTCATGGCGCACTCCACATTTATGAAGTGTCCCGCAGCCTCGGTCGAGGCCGCAGAAACTAAGATTCGTCAGAATCTTTTAACCACTCTAGCCTGAAGAATATCAAAGAGCCATCAGCCAATGCGGATACTGCCCGATTGATTTGAGACGCATGTAGGGCATTCCCTACAAGATGCCTGGCCAAGCCCGAAAACGCGCTATCCCAAACCTCTGACCGCCTCGATCATCTTGACCAGGACGGCCTGCGCATCGCCGTACACCATGTTGCAGTTTTCTGCGTAAAACAGCTGATTCTGAATACCGGCATAACCCTTGCCCTCCCCGCGCTTGACCACATACACGTGATGAGCCTTGTCCACATCAAGGATCGGCATGCCATAGATGGGCGATGCTTTGTCGTTGCGCGCGGCGGGGTTGACCACGTCGTTGGCGCCGATCACTAGCACCACATCGGTGTCGGCGAAATCGCTATTGATGTCATCCAACTGGAATATCAGGTCGTAAGGCACGCCGGCCTCGGCCAGTAACACGTCCATTTGTCCCGGCATACGCCCCGCTACCGGGTGTACCGCGAATCGCACAAGCACGCCGTGGGCTTGCAACAACTTCACGAACTCGTAGAGCTTTTGTTGCCCCTGCGCGACGGCCAGGCCATAGCCGGGCACGATGATGACTTTATTGGCGTAACGCATGGCGACGCCTGCATCACTCGCCGCCGTCGGCTTGAGCTCACCCACGATCGCTGCGCCTTTACGAACCGGCTGATCGCCAAAACGTGCAAACAGCACATGCGCGACCGTGCGGTTCATGGCTTTGGCCATCAGCAATGTGAGCAGTACGCCAGCGGCGCCAACCAGCATGCCGGCGATCATCATGGCCGGAACCTGCAACACAAAGCCTTCAAGGCCGACCGCCAGTCCGGTGAAGGCGTTGTAGATGGAGATAACCACCGGCATGTCGGCACCGCCGATGGGCAACGTCATCAGCACCCCAAACAACAACGCACAGCCGAAGAACACACCGATCAACCACAGGACGTCGTTTAACGAACCGTGTGCGGCCTGCATGACGACCATCAGCCAAGCGCCTACACCGAGCGTCACCAGCATCAGCAGCGCGTTGATCAGTTGCAGGCCTTTCATGCGCAATGGCTTGTTGATGCGGCCATCCAACTTGGCCCAGGCAATCAAGGAACCCGATAACGAGATAGCGCCGATCAACGCGCCAAACAACGTGCCGGCCAATGCGCAAAGGTCGAACACTCGATTCCCGAACAACTCCATGGCGGCGATCGCGGCGGCGGCGCCCCCGCCCATGCCGTTGTATATCGCGACCATCTGCGGCATAGCGGTCATTGCCGCCTTGCGCCCGCTCCACCACGCTGCACCACCGCCCAACAGCAGCGCGCCGAGCGCGAGGCTGACGTTGACAGGCAAATGTGGACGGGCCGCCTCACTCACGGAGAATGCATAGAGAAAACTCACGATGACGGCCGCCGCCATGCCCCAACCGGCGACATGAATGCCACCGGCCGCCGTGACGGGCGAAGACATGCGCCACAACCCGAAAATCAGTAGAAAAGCCGCGAAGAAATACACCAGCCCGATCAGCCACTGCGACGTCATAATCAACATGATCAAACCTCAAGCCTTTTCAGGTTTCCGGGTGGCAGAGTGATGAGCTTTACGCCGCTTGGGCTCCGGCGCGCTGGTCTGGAACATCGCCAGCATCCGGCCAGTGACGGCATAGCCGCCTGCGGCATTCCCCGCCCCCAGCAACACCGCGACAAAACCGGCCGCTTGTTCCGGCACGCTTGCGGCATCGAGCAGACCGATAAGCCCGCCGATCACCACGATGCCATGGATGAAATTCGAGCCCGACATTAACGGCGTGTGCAAAATGGCCGGGACCCGCCCGATGATGACCCAGCCGGCAAACGCGGCGAGCATGAAAATATAAAGCCCGACGAAGCCAACACTGTTCATGAGGCCTTCTCCTGGGTTGCGGCATCCGTTGGGTTCAGCGAATGCATGAGTTTGCCGGCGTGGGTGAGTACCGTTTGCGCCAGAATCTGATCGTCCCAGTCGATGCTGATGACGTTGTTCTTCAACATCAGCGCCAACAGGTTGAATTGATTTTTCGCATACAGCAGGCTGGCGTCCTGGCTCAAGGATGAGGGCAGATTCAACGGCGCCATCAGGGTTACCTGACCGATCGTGACGGTCTGTCCGGGCACGCAGCCTTCGCAATTGCCGCCGCCTTCGGCGCCAAGATCGACGATCACCGCGCCAGGCTTCATCCCGGCAAGCTGTGCGGCACTGACCAGGCGCGGCGAGGGCCGCCCCGGCACTGCGGCGGTGGTAATGACCAGGTCCGCTTGTTGGATATGCTCAGTCAAGACTTGAGCGACTTGCGTTTTTTCTGCGTCGCTCAACTCCCGCGCATAACCGCCTTTGCCTCGCGCATCGACCCCCACATCGACAAAGTTGGCGCCCAGGGATCTGGCCTGCTCCGCGGTTTCCGGGCGCACATCGTAGCCCTCTACCACGGCGCCCAAGCGATGCGCGGTCGCGATGGCCTCCAGCCCCGCCACGCCCAATCCCAGGACCAACACCCGCGCCGGCCCCACGATACCCGCCGCCGTGGTGACTTTTGGCAGGATGCGAGACATCTGCACCGAGCCCAGTTGGACCGCATAGTACCCAGACAACGCCGATTGACTGGACAGCGCATCCATCGACTGGGCTCGCGTGATGCGCGGCAGGCGCTCCATGGCAAAACACGTGACTTGGCGCTCCAATAAACGTTGCACCAAGGCCGGATTCTTCTGCGCATACACAAAACACAGGAGTACTGACCCAGGCTTCATCTTGCCTACGACCTCAAGCGAAGGCGCCTGCACCGCGAGAAGCACATCGGCCTCATGCAGCCACTGTCCGCCGCTGGACACGAACAACACGTCCGAATACGCCGCGTCCGGCAAAAAACTCGCTTCACCCGCCCCCGACTGCATATGAAGTTTTGCCCCTAAAGCACTTAACTTCGCGCAGAGGCCAGGCACGAGTGCCACACGGCGTTCGTGCGGGTGGGTTTCTTTCAGCACAGCCACATTGACGTACATTGCGCGCTCCATTGAAGGCGCCCGCGTATCGCCGGGCACCCGGAATGTAAAAAAGACAAGGCTTCAGACGGGCGCTTGAGCCGACACGTAACGCACGAGTTTTTTATTGACGAACTGCTGGATCCCCATGTCGCCCAGCTCGCGTCCATAGCCTGAGTCCTTGATGCCGCCAAAGGGCAACTCGGCATCGCTCCAGCTAATGTTGTTGATAAACATCATCCCGGTCTCAACGCGACTGGCCACACGACGCCCCCTGTCCAGGTCGCGTGTGAACACCGAGCCGCCCAGGCCAAAGTCGGAGTCGTTTGCCAAGGCGATTGCAGCGTCTTCGTCCTTGACCCGGAAAAACAGCGCCACCGGGCCGAAGAACTCATCCCGGAACGCCGGGTTTTCAGGGGCGATATCGGTGAGAATGGTCGGCGTCATAAAGGCGCCGGGGCGATCGATACGTGTGCCCCCCAGCAGAATCCTGGCACCGTGATCGGTCGCCGTGCGAACCTGCCCGAGCAACTGCACTAATGCCGCTTCCGAAGACAGCGGGCCCAGGGTCGTCGCTTCTTCCATGGGATCGCCGGGTTTCAGCGCCGCGAGCCCGGCCTGAAAGCCCTTCAGGAAGGCATCGGCGACCTTATCCACGACAATGAAGCGTTTTGCCGCGCAACAGGTCTGCCCGCAGTTATACATCCGCCCCCAGATCGCCCATTTGACGGCCAACTCCAGGTCAGCGTCTTCCAGCACAATGAACGCGTCGCTGCCGCCCAGTTCCATGGAGGACGGCTTCAGGTTCTGTCCGGCCCAGGCCGCCAGGCTGCGGCCGGCGGCGACACTGCCGGTCAGTGCAACCCCACGAACACGCGGGTCATCGACCACCTGTCTGGACTGTTCATGGGAGATCGACAGGTTGGTATAGAGCCCGGCAGGCGCGCCGGCTTCGAGCAGGACTTGCTCAAAGGCCATCGCACATTGAGGCACGCAACCGGCATGCTTGATCACCAGCACGTTGCCTGCCATCAAATGCGGGCCGGCCACGCGAGCCAACTGATAGAAAGGAAAGTTCCACGGTTCGACACCGAAGATCACGCCGATGGGACTGCTCTCCATATGCGCCTCACCTTGGGTCGGGTCAAGCGTTTGCGGGGCCAGGAAGCGTTCAGCGTTTTTAGCGTAGTACGCCATGATGTCGGCGCTGAATTTGACTTCGCCTCGGGCCTCGTTGATTCGCTTGCCCATTTCCAGCGTGATCTTGCGGGCCAGGGCATCGAAGCGCTGATGCATCAATTCACCGGCCTTCGCGATGATCGAGGCGCGCTGGGCATACGTTGTATTTTTCCACGATGCGTAGCACTGCGCTGCGGCCGCCAGTTTGTGCTCCAGTTGCGCAGCCGTCAGGGTATCGAATTGAGCGAGCAACTCGCCGTTGTATGGATTGATAGTCGTATAAGCCATAACGGTTGCCTTCCAATGAGATTGAGTTATCCAACGTCTAACCGGCCACGTTCAGTCGCCGTCTCCATGAACCGGCATTACGTTGGCCTGAATGCATACGAGTGGCTAGCGTCGGAAACTACTTACGTCTCAACCCTTGAGCCCAGGCTAGGGCCTGAAGAGCGGGCACGCTAACGGTGCCATGAGCGCACTTCGATGGTGCAAAGAGCGGTGATGTGAACCGAAAGGCAGCCTGAAGAAGACGCTTGGCGTGAAAGGCCGGCGCGCTCGCAATCAACCGAGGGATTTAGATCTGTCGGGGCTCGGTAAATACTTACATAGATCAATTAAGCCGCCTTACAAACTGCATAGGATTGCGCATCAGGCAATACGACTTTGTGTCTTGTCAGGAGGGGGAATCATGCAAGCCAAGCAATCCATGTCGGAAGAAGTGTTGCCACGTCAGACATCAGGCCCGGCATCGACCTACTGTCCTATCTCCGCTGAACGGTTGTCCGGCATCGATCAGAAACTTCGCCAGACAGCGCAATTGGTTTCACTCATTGTCGGCCAGCTTGAGGCCTGTGAATTCGACCCCGCGACACCGGCGCGCAGGGTGCTTGAACAATTGGATGCCACGGTGGAGAAACTGTTGAGTCGATTCGGGCTCGACCAACCCTCCCCCGCGACAGATTTTGATCGCCATGCAGCTGTGGATTTCCCCATACAGGCGCTCTTCAAGGCATTGGCTCAAGACTTTTTGCCGTTGGCCACCGCGCAGCGCCGCAACCTGCGGATCGTGCCGTGTTCGTCGTGGGTCAGGAGCCTTCCCGATTGCCTCAGGCAACTGTTGAGCGGCCTGATAGCCAACATCATGGACAGTGCCAGTACGCTACGCCTGACGCTGGGCTGCAGGCGCCACCCGGAGTGGCTGAGCATCGAGCTGTGGTTTTCGGGCTGCAAAAGCCGCGACGCCGCGTTGCATATCGTGTCGATGCCGGTCTACGAGGGTTCACTGCCGAGTTCATCTGGCAAGCCCAACCCTCGCCCGATAGCGGAACTCAGCGCGATGCTGGGTTTACAGTTACAGGTCAAAACCTCGCACGAGCGAGGTACGCTCATCTCCATCAGCGTGCCGTTATCCCCATCAGTCGCTCAGCCCTGCGCGCGCAGACAACAGAACGCGCGAGCACTGAGCATGGCTCGCACTTGCCTGCTGTTGATCGTGGAACCGGACGCGCTGCTAGGCGATATGCTCAGTTGCGAATTGGGTTCGCTGGGCTATCGAACAGCAGCGGTCCGCGATAGCGTCGCCGCGTTGGAATGGATCGCGCGTTCGGGCATTCAACCGGACCTGATCCTGACCGAGCATGTGCTCGACCGGTCCTTGGACGGCGTTCAACTCGTGCAAAAGATACGCGATCAATTCAGGCGAACTACACCCGCTGTCATATTGACCGCCGAGACGAAAAAGCAGGTTTCCCATTCAGCCCTGACCGCCGACTGCATGCTCCTTCGCAAACCTGTGAGCCTGAACCTGTTGCGCATCACCCTCGCCAGTGCATTGAGTACACACGCCGCAGTACACGCTGTTCACGCCATGCCCTCTGCGCGCCAACCCGTCATTTACGTGGTGGACGACGACGCCACGCTGCGCAACGACGTGCGCACGGTATTCGAGTCAGAAGGTTACCGGGTGCGCGACTACGGCGGTGCCGAGCAGTTTCTCGACAGCTATACCGCTGATCAACCGGGCTGCCTGATCATTGATGCGCGCCCCTCGGGCATCAGCGGGCTTGAGGTGGTGGCCCGTCTTAAAGCACAGGGCGACGAGTTGCCCATTCTGATGATCAGTAGCAACAGCCGCGTTGCCGATGTCGTCGATGCGATGAAGGCAGGGGTATGCGACTTCATTGAGAAGCCATTTCGTTATCAGCAGCTGTTAACCAGCGTGAAAAAAGCATTGGTCAGTCAAGTCGCCACCGAGAGTACCCAGGTCCTTCGCAAGGCTGCGATTGACCATATCAGCCATCTCACCGCCCGCCAGCGGCAGATTCTGGCGATGGTCCTGGACGGTCATCCGAGCAAAAACATTGCTGCCAACCTAGGGATCAGTCAACGGACAGTGGAAAAGCACCGAGCGCAGATCATGAGCAGGACCGAAGCCAAATCGATTCCCGAACTCGCCCGTATCGCCCTGGCAGCCGGCGAAAAAACCCTCTCGGCGGCTGCCAATGACAAACGCAACGGGCTCATCGGCGGGTAATCGCGGACGGTTATGTCGAACCCGGCGATTCAAGGCCGCTGGGCGACACCATCAGATTGTCGACAACCTTCTGCACACCCGCCGTGCCCGATGCCGTCAACCGCGCCATATCCCGCTCCGGGAGCGATCCGACAACGCCCGAGAGCGTGACTTCCCCGCCCTCCACACGCACGTCGATAGCGTGGGCGTCGATGATGGCCTTGCGTCGAAACGCTGATTCGATATCGGTCTTGATGGTTTGCGCAGAAGCGTGCGTCTTGACCACGATATCGTTACTGATCCCCTTGATCCCCTGCAGATAGCGCACCGCATATCCGGCCGTCTGGCGCTGATGCTCAGAGTCCACTTCTCCGCTGAGCACCAGCCAGCCATCGGCCACGCTGACTTTGACGCGGTGGTCTGCCAGCGAGGTGTTCCATTGCAATGCTGCAACGGCTGCCGCGACGAGATCGCTGTCGGTCCGCACATGACTGGACGGCAGCACGACATCGATCTGGTTGAGCAGATCCACGACACCTGCGACATGTGCGACAGCCTGTTCCGCGTGCCACCGCTCGGCATGACTGGCAACGTTGCCGGTGAGCGTGACGATGCCATCGGCCACTTGAACTAAAATCTGCCCGGCCTTGAGTGCCAGGTCCCAATTCAGTTCTTCGATCACTCGCTGCCTTAGCTTTTCATCGGTATTCATAAAAAAGCTCCAGAGTTTTTCAAAAGTCTCAGTCAGCCAAAGCGTATCGGGTTGCGATGATCTTCAGCAGGTCGGAAAGTACCCATCCCTGGGGAGGGAGCCGCCATTCAAGCCCCGCGCTTTTTGCACTAGACAGGCAGAGGCTGTTCGATCGCCGGCAGTTCGACACTGTCCCGATACTCCGGCACCGACACCGACCAGCCCAGTTCCTGGCTGATGCGCCGGCGCAGCACGTCCGAGGCGTTCGGCTCGCCGTGTACGACGTAGGTGTGTTTCGGCGCCCGCTTGAAGCCACGCAGCCATTGCATGATTTCATCGGCATCGGCATGCGCGGACAGGGTTTGCATGGGCACCACCTCGGCGTTGATCGGCACGTCCTGGCCGTGGATACGCACCGACGGCGCCCCCGCGACAATCTGCGCGCCACGTGTACCGCCGGCCTGAAAGCCCGGCACCAACAGGGTGTTGAGCGGGTTGGGCGCCAGCGCCTTGAGGTGGTGCAGCACCCGCCCGCCGGTGGCCATGCCGCTGGCGGCAATGATGATCGCGGGGGTGCGCTGCTGGTCCAGGTCAATCGACTGTTGCACGGAGCACACAAAGTGCGTGCCATCACACATACCCTGGCAGTCCTCCAGCGACAACCGATGCTCAGAACGAAAGCGCTGGTACAGGCGAGTGACCTCGGTGGCCATCGGGCTGTTGAGGTAAATCGGCAGGTCCGGGATCGCGTGCTGTTGCTTGAGTCGATACAGGTGATACATCAGCAGTTGCGCGCGCCCCACCGCAAACGACGGCACCAGGGTGATGCCGCGCCGCAGCGCGGTGCGGTTGATCACGTCCGCCAGTTGCTGTTCGGGAGGCTCAACGGGGTGTCGACGATCGCCGTAGGTCGATTCCACCAGCAGGTAATCGGTCTGCTCGATGGTTTCCGGGGCGAACATCAAGGGATCGTTCGGCCGCCCCAGGTCGCCGGAACACACCAGCGTGACGCCATCGGCAACCACTTCGACAGTCGCTGCGCCGAGAATATGCCCGGCGTCACGCAGCAGGATGGTCAAGCCCGGCGCGATCGCGACCCGGTGGTGCAGCTCGATCGGCCGCAGCAGCTTCAACGCTCGCTCGGCGTCCTGTTCGGTATAGAGCGGCAGCGCCGGGTCGTGCTTGGAAAAGCCATGCCGGTTGGCGAACTCGGCCTCTTCTTCCTGCAAGCGGCCACTGTCGCGCAGCAGGATTTTCGCCAACTCGCAGGTGGCCGGCGTGGCATACACCGGCCCGCGATAGCCGTTGCGCACCAGTACCGGCAGGTAACCGCTGTGGTCCAGGTGGGCGTGGGTCAACACGATGGCGTGCAGGTCTTGAACCGGCAGGTGGAAGGCGTCCCAGTTGTGCAGGCGCAACTGCTTATAGCCCTGGAACAGGCCGCAATCGATCAGTACGTGCACGTCTCGATGCTCCAACAAGTACTTACTGCCGGTGACCGTGCCGGCCGCGCCCAGAAATGTCATACGCATGGTTGTGTCCTTGATATCTCATGGAATCGGTGGTTTCAGTCAACCCAGGGTGATGGCTTGACGATCATCAAACTGCAGGAGGTGCGGTTCAGCACGCTCTCGGCGGTGCTGCCAATCAGCCGGTCAAGCCTGTCGCGATAGACCGTGCCAAGCACCACCACGTCGAAGGCGTTGCGCCGGGCGAACAAGCTGATCACTTTGTGCGGAATCCCGGTCAGCACATGCTGGTGTTTCTGCTCGACGCCATAGCGTTCGGCGAGTGCGTCGAAGGCCTCCGCCTGCGCGTCGTTGACCGCCTCGCCCAAACTACTCTCCAGGCTCTGGGTCGGCACACTCACGTGGGTATCGCCCACCACCGACCAGTTGCTGACATTGAGCAGGTGCAGTTGCGCATCGCAAGCCAGTGCCAATGTCGACGCCAGTTCGACGACGCGCTCGTTCAGCCCGTATGTCAGTTCTTCAAGGTGCGACAAGTCGATGGCCGCGAGGACTTTCAACGGTTTGGGATGCCTGGCGTCGGTGACCAGGTGCAGGCAGGCCGGACAATCGCGCAACAACAGCCAATCCAAGGGTTGATGGAAGGTCCGGTCAAGCGCCGACACATGCTCGACGTCCTTGATCACCAGGTCGGCATGAAACTCGTTCACATACGCCAGCACCTGCGCCAGGCCGGGTTTGGCCCACATCACTTCACAACTGACCTGCAGCCCCGCGCGCCGTTGAAAGCGCACTTGCTGCTCCAGCCAGTGGCGATGGACCTGCAGGTAGCCCTCCCTGGCCTGGGCCATCGCGTCATGGTCAAGCAACCCCGCCATCACCAGCGACGTGACGTAGTCAAACGCAACAATGTGCAACAACGCACCGGTAGCCTTGGCCAGTGCCTGGGCCCGGTCAAAGGCCGGGGTGCGCGTCATCTCGGAGGGTGCAATCAATAAAACACGTTTGAGTGGCAGCATTAGATACCTCGGCCTGAGCGCGTGTAACCGCCTGACTGCACCCGACTTCCTTGCGAGCAGAGTGGCCCCCTGCGTTGTGACTGAAAAGCATCGGTCGAGTATCTGACGCCACGAAAAGTGCAATCTGATCTTTGTCAACTAATGGCCGGCTTTCACTCAATGAGCGAATCACTCAGGCCTTGTTGATATAGCTCAATAATTTTTCGCGGTGCGGGCGTAGAAACCAGTGAGCGGCCATGTAAGGCCCTCCCTAAGCCACGCATTCGACTGAGGACACCAACATGAGCGACTTGAGTTTGCGCAAAGCCATCATGGAAGAGCTTGAATTCCAACCGCAGATCGATGCAGCCAGCATCGGTGTCGCCGTGGAAAACGGCGTTGTCACGCTCACCGGACATGTCAGTAGTTACGAACAGAAGGTCTGCGCCGAGCGCGCGGTAAAAGGCATCAAAGGCGTGCGTGCAGTGGCCGAGGAGATTCAGGTGCGGCTGCACAAAGGCGCCGGTACCGCAGACGACACCATCGCCTCCCGTGCCCTGAGCATCATCAACTGGAGCGCCGACGTACCGGCGAATGCCGTTAAAGTCATCGTTCAGAACGGCTGGATCACCCTTGAAGGCGAAGTCGACTGGCAGTACCAGAAGGAAGCCGTAGAGAAGGCCGTGCGCAAGTTGTCCGGCGTACTCGGGGTGGATAATCGGCTGACCCTGAGCCCCCGGGTAGACATCGTCGATATCCGCAAGCACATCGAAGATGCGCTCAAACGCAATGCTGAAGTGGACGCCAAGGATATTCACGTCAGGGTCGACGGTGACGTTGTCAGGCTCGACGGCAAGGTTCACCTATGGAGTGAGCGCAAAATCGTGGAACGGGCGGCCTGGTCGGTGCCGGGTGTCATGCGGGTGGAGGATCACCTGTTGCTCGCCTGAAATGATGAATGTCCCAGGCAGCCAACCGGGGCATTCAACGGCGGCATATGCGTTGCGGGCCTTCTTTTTGAGTCAATGTTATGAAAAAAAACCATCAGTGGAACCTGTCTTACTTTCTGACCGCGTTTGTCGTGTTCACCGTCGTACAGTTTCTGTGGGCGGAACACCGCACGGTGCAAAGCATCCCGTACAGTCAGTTTCTGCAACTGTTGAACGAGCAGAAGGTCAGCGACTTGCAAGTCGAGAAAGACCAGATCAGCGGCAAGCTGCAAGTGCCGATCGACGGCCACAACCTGTTCACAACGGTGCGGATCGATCCGGCGTTGGCCACGAACCTGGCCCAGTCGGGCACCCGCTTCACCGGGGTCAATGACAATACCTTTTTGAGCGGCCTGCTGGGTTGGCTGCTGCCCTTTATCCTGATCATGGTGGTCTGGCACTTTGTGTTTCGCGGCGTCGCGGAAAAACAGGGCTTGGGCGGGCTGATGAACATCGGCAAGTCCCGGGCCAAGGTGTTTGTTCAACGGGACACGGGGATCACCTTTGCGGATGTCGCGGGCATCGATGAAGCCAAGGCCGAACTGGTGGAGATCGTCTCGTTCCTCAAGGACAAGGCCAAGTACTCGCGCTTGGGCGCGCATATTCCCAAAGGCACGCTGCTGGTGGGCCCGCCGGGCACCGGCAAGACCCTGGTGGCCAAAGCCATCGCCGGCGAAGCCGGGGTGCCGTTTTTCTCGATCTCGGGCTCGGAATTCGTCGAGATGTTCGTCGGCGTTGGCGCCGCACGGGTCCACGACCTGTTCGAACAGGCGCGCGCGGCCGCGCCGTGCATCATTTTTATCGATGAGCTGGATGCCCTGGGCAAAATGCGTGGCGTCGGCGTAATGGGGGGCAATGACGAAAAGGAACAGACCCTCAACCAGCTCCTGGCCGAACTGGACGGCTTCGACCCCCGCGAGGGCGTGGTGCTGCTGGCCGCGACCAATCGCCCGGAAGTGCTCGACCCGGCGCTGCTGCGCGCAGGGCGGATCGACCGCCAGGTGTTGATCGATCGCCCTGACCGCAAGGGACGGCAGGCGATCCTCAAGGTTCACCTGCAAAAAATCACCGTGGCCCCGGCCCTCGACAGCGAGCGCATTGCCGACATCACCACCGGCTTCACCGGCGCCGACCTGGCGAACCTGGTCAACGAAGCGGCGATCGTCGCCACTCGCCGTGGCGCCGACACCGTCGGCCTGGACGATTTCACCGCGGCCGTGGAACGCCTGATCGCGGGCATCGAACGCAAGAGCAGCGTGCTGCGCCCCGAAGAACGTCAGGTGGTGGCGTACCACGAGATGGGCCACGCGCTGGCGGCGAGTCACCTACCGGCCATGGACCCGGTACACAAGGTGTCCATCGTGCCGCGTGCCATTGGCTCCTTGGGTTACACTTTGCAGCGCCCAACGGAAGACCACTTCCTGATCAGTTGCCAGATGCTCAAGGACCGCATCGTCGTGCTGATGGCCGGCCGCGCCGCCGAGTTTTTGATGTATGGCCAGACCTCCACCGGCGCCGCCGATGACCTGGCCCGCGCAACCGATATCGCCCGGCAGTTGATCACCCGCTTCGGCATGAGCGCCGAGCTGGGGCAGTCGGTGCTGGAGCGACAAAGCATGACCTACCTGGGTGAGCAGATGCAGAGCACGGGGCAAAAAGATTATTCGGAACAGACGGCCAGAGAAGTCGACCTATGTATACGCGCCCTGCTCGACGAGGCCTACGCACGCGCCAAAACCCTACTCCAGGCGCATCGCGCCGACCTCGAGGCCGGCGCGCGTCTATTGATGGAAAAGGAAAGCCTGACGCCAGAGGACTTCCCCGCGCTGTTGCCAATGAAACCCGTACCGGTCGCCGCAGGTTGAGCGTCGCCCTGAAACCACCCACTGAGGATCGCCATGCTGGCCGTCACGCTGATTAACACGCTGGTGGTCATCATCGCCGTGATCATTCATTACGAATTCCTGTTGCGCCTGAACGACTTGCTACCGCGCCTCAAGGTCAAGAGCCGTTTAAGGATGATGATTGGCGTATTCGGCGCCCTGCTGGCTCACGCGATCGAAGTCTGGTGCTTCGCCTTGACCTACTACCTGATGATCCGCGATGGCGAATGGGGCAGCCTGTCAGGCAACTTCGATGGTTCGTTCATGGACTGTGTGTACTTTTCGTTCACGACCTACACCACCATCGGTTTCGGTGACATCTCCCCCATGGGCAACCTCAAGTTCCTGACCGGCGTGCAAGCGCTGACCGGTCTGGTGCTGATCAGCTGGACGGCGTCGTTTCTGTTTATCGAAATGCAGAAATACTGGAAGAACAAGTAACGCCGTCCATCAGCCCCTAGGTGGCCGGTGTCCATTGCCAGTTCAGTACCTCGGGCAGGTCTTCGCCCTGTTCGATCAGGTACAGCTTGTGTTTCTCCATCGTCGACCAGTACCGCGCCTGTGCAATGTGGCGCTGTTCGCACAGCCGAGGTACACGCTCGATGACGTCCAATGCCAAGCGGTAGCGATCCAGGTTGTTGATCACCGCCATATCGAACGGAGTGGTGGTGGCGCCCTCCTCGATGAAGCCACGCACATGAAAGTTGTCATGATTGGTGCGCTTGTACAGCAGCCGATGCACCAGCGCCGGGTAGCCGTGGAAGGCAAAGATCACCGGTTTGTCGGTGGTGAACAACCCATCGAAGGCCGCATCCGCCAGCCCATGGGGATGCTGCGATGACGACTGCAGCACCATCAGGTCCACCACGTTGATCACCCGGACCCGCAGATCCGGCACGTACTCGCGCAGCAATGTCACGGCGGCCAGGGTTTCCAGGGTCGGTACGTCGCCGGCACAGGCCATGACCACGTCTGGGTCCTGATCATCACGGCAGGCCCAGTCCCAGCGACCGATGCCCGCCAGGCAATGTTGCACCGCCGCGTCGATATCCAGCCACTGCCACTCCGGCTGCTTGCCCACCACGATGACATTGATGTAGTTGCGGCTGCGCAGGCAGTGATCCGCCACCGACAGCAGGCAGTTGGCATCCGGCGGCAGGTAGATGCGCGCCACGTCGGACTTTTTGTTCGCCACCAGGTCGATGAAGCCGGGGTCTTGATGAGAGAACCCGTTGTGGTCCTGGCGCCAGACATGGGACGTCAGCAGCAGGTTGAGCGAAGCCACCGGCTTGCGCCAGGGTACGCTGGCGGCGGTTTTCAACCATTTGGCATGCTGGTTGACCATCGAATCGACGATATGGATGAACGCTTCATAACACGACAGCAGGCCATGGCGCCCGGTGAGCAGATAGCCTTCGAGCCAGCCCTCACAGACGTGCTCGCTGAGAATCTCCATGACCCGGCCATCTGCGGCCAGGTTCAGGTCGTCGGCCTCCAATGGGTCCATCCACGCCTTGGCGCTGACCTCGTACACGGCGTCCAGGCGATTGGAGGCGGTTTCATCCGGGCCGAACAGGCGGAAGTTGCTGGCGCCCTGCGCGTTTTTCATCACGTCGCGCAAAAAACTCCCCAGTACCCGAGTCGCCTCGGCGCGCAGGGAACCGGGGGCCTGCAGTGCTACCGCGTAGTCGGCAAAGCGTGGCAAGTCGAGCATGCGTAATAACAGCCCGCCATTGGCGTGGGGGTTGGCGCTCATGCGGCGGTGCCCGGTGGGCGCCAGCGCGGCGATTTGCGGGAGCAAGGCGCCGTCGGCATCGAACAGTTCGTCGGGGCGGTAGCTGTTCAGCCACTCCTCCAACTGCAGCACATGCCCCGGCACCTGAAAGTTGGCCAACGGCACTTGATGGGCGCGCCAGGTGCCTTCGACCCGACAGCCATCGACAAACTTGGGCCCGGTCCAGCCTTTGGGCGTGCGCAATACCAGCACCGGCCACAACTGGCGTTCCGGCGCCTCGGCGCGCCGGGGCTGGCGCGCCGCCTGCTGAATCTCGCGGATTTTCAGCAGCATGGTGTGAAGGGTCCGGGCAAGCTCCTGATGCACCTGCGCCGGGTCATCGCCTTCGACGAAGTACGGATCGTAGCCATAGCCATACAACAGGGCTGACAGCTCATCTTCGCTGATCCTGGAGAGTACCGTGGGGTTGGCGATCTTGTAGCCGTTGAGGTGCAGGATCGGCAGCACCGCTCCGTCGCGCGCGGGGTTGATGAATTTATTGGAGTGCCAACTGGCGGCCAGCGGGCCGGTTTCGGCTTCGCCGTCGCCGATCACGCAGGCGACGATCAGGTCCGGGTTATCGAAGACCGCGCCATAGGCGTGGGCCAGGCAGTAACCCAGTTCGCCGCCTTCATGGATCGACCCCGGGATCTGGGCCGAGACGTGGCTGGAAATCCCGTAGGGCCAGGAAAACTGCCGAAACAGCCGCAACAGCCCATTGGCATTGCGCTCCACCGAGGGATAACACTCGGTGTAGGTGCCTTCCAGGTAAGTCTGCGCGACCACCGCCGGGCCGCCGTGTCCGGGACCGGCGACGAAGAGCATGTTCAAGTCGTACTGGTTGATCAGCCGATTGAGGTGCGTATAGAGCAGATTCAGCCCCGGCGTGGTGCCCCAATGCCCCAACAGGCGCGGTTTGATGTGCGCCAGGGTCAGGGGGGTCTGTAACAACGGGTTGCTCTTGAGGTAGATCTGCCCGACTGCCAGGTAATTGGACGCCCGCCAATACGCGTCCACCCCGTCCAGCTCCTCTGCACTCAAAAAATCGCTCATACGCCCCTCCGCCAAGGTTCGACCAGTGGATTATCCTTCGTCGATTCTGGGTGCCTCAAATGCGCGGGGCTTGATGTACATCAAGTCTTCAGGCCGACGCTTAAGCTCAATTGATCCCGTGCGAAGGCGCGGGAGGCGCACGTTCTTCGTGCGTCTATTATTCACTCGGCCGCAACGTCACGGTTCTGGGCTTGAAACCCTCGGCCGACCTGGCATCACCGCTCGAACACCTGGAGATCTGTTATGCGTGCGATGGTTCTGAACACCCCCGGCCAGCCGCTGCAACTAGAGGAGCGCCCGGTCCCGACACCCGGCGCCGGGCAGCTGTTGATCAAGGTCCTGGCCTGTGGCGTGTGCCGCACCGACCTGCACCTGGTGGACGGTGAGTTGCCGCAAGCGCAACTGCCACGGGTGCCGGGCCATGAAATCGTCGGTGAAGTGACGGCCGTGGGCGCCGCTGTCGACGCTCATTGGATCGGCCGCCGCGTGGGGGTGCCGTGGCTCGGCTGGACCTGCGGCGAATGCGCTTTCTGTCGATCAGGCCGGGAAAACCTCTGCGACCGGGCGCAGTTCACCGGGTGCAATCTGGACGGCGGCTACGCTGAATACACGGTGGCGGACGCACGCTTTTGCCTGCCGATTCCCGACATGTTGTCAGACGTTCAAGCCGCGCCCCTGCTGTGTGCCGGCCTGATCGGTTTTCGCGCCTTGCAAATGGCCGCAGACGCCCCCCACCTGGGGCTTTATGGCTTCGGTGCGGCCGCCCATCTGGCGATTCAAGTCGCGCTGGGCCGAGGCCAACAGGTGTACGCGTTCACCCGCCCGGGTGACAGTGAAGGCCAAGCGTATGCGCGCTCATTGGGCGCCGTGTGGGCCGGCCCTTCGGACCAGCCGCCCCCGCACCTGCTGGATGCCAGCCTGATATTCGCCCCCGTGGGAGCGCTTGTACCGCTGGCATTGGCCGCCACGGTCAAGGGCGGCTGTGTGATTTGCGCCGGCATTCACATGAGCGACATTCCGGCCTTCCCCTATCGACTGCTATGGGGCGAGCGTAGCGTGCGTTCAGTGGCTAACTTGACCCGACAGGACGGTACGGCGTTTTTTCAAGCCGTGCAGCAGACACCTGTCCACTGCGACATCACCCGCTTCGCCCTGGAAGATGCCAATCAGGCGCTGGCACACCTGCGCAGCGGGCAATTCAACGGTGCGATCGTGCTGACCCCTTAACGCGCAGCAGCGGTTGTTTGCGCGTCGCGCTGGTCAGCATATGGATCGCTCTCTCGTTGGCTTCGTCGGCGGTGCTCTAACCCTTGACGTCGCTTACCGGCTGCCGGATCGCCAAAATGCTGCCCGGCACCGAATACAGCGCCCGTTCGGTATTGCTGCCGATCAGTCGGTCGAGCCCGACCCGGTGAGCAGTCCCCATGACCACCACGTCGGCCTGGAATTGCTCGACAAACTCCTGAATCACCGGCACTGGCTGCCCCATCACAAAGTGCCGTCTTTCCGGCGGCACGCCATAACGGTCGGCCAAGGTCACGAATGCCTGGTGCAGCGAATGGCGCAGCTCTTCGGCGAAATCCACGTTCCAACCGCCCATGGCCATCGGCGCATCGCCGTTGAATGCCGCGGACAGGTCATAGGCGTACAACAGATGCAGCGGTGCATCGCATTGCAAGGCCATGGAGTGGGCGCACTGAATGATGGTGTCATTCAGACCGCTGATCTGCGTGCCGGGGTCGAACGGATCGACGGCCGCCACCACGCGATGGGGCAAACCGTAGCGCGCCTGACTCACCAGATGCAGGGGTGTCGGGCACTCGCGCAGCAGGTGGCAATCGAGCGGGGTGATGAATATGCGCTTGAGAACCGGCTCCAGCTTCACGTCCTTGATCACCAGGTCCGGGTTCAGATCGGCGATCGTGCGCAGGATCTCCAGCACAGGGTGGGTGGTGAAGTGCAGTTCAACCGTCACCTTCAGCCCATTACCGCCCAGGCGCTGGACTTCGTCGACCAGCCAATCGCGATAGCGGTGCAGATAGTCCTGAAAAGCCGACTCATCGACGCGTTCTTCCCACAAATGAATGATCGGCGCAGGTTCGATAAACGCCCTGATATCGAGCGCCGCGCCGCACGCCTTGGCCAGGGCCACTGCGCGCAGCAGCGCCGGGGAGTGATACAGCGAGCGGTCGGTGATCAGCAACAGACGTCGGTATTGGCTCATTTCGCACCTCTTCAGGCACCGGTTGCCCCTGGCGCCAGGTTCAATCCTGCATCAGCTGCGCGTCGGTTTGATCGCCCACATGCTGCATGGCGCGTGGTGCAGCAGACTTTCGGCGGTAGTGCCCAACAGCTTGTTCAAGCCCCAGTGCTGCACGGTGCCCATGACCATGATGTCGCTCTGGTGATCGCGGGCGAAGTCGCAAATATTGAAGAGCGGCGTGCCTTCGATAAAGTGCCGATGTTCGACAGGAATTCCCTGGCGCTCGGCCAGCGCGGCAAATGCCTCATGCTGGGCTTCATTCAGCGCCTCATAGAGCCCGGAGGCCAGAGGGACCGCGCCAAAGCCCATGTCTTTGGCATACACCGCAGCCCAGTCGTACACATGCAGCAACTCGAGCTGAGCCTGACATTGCGCAGCCAGCTTGACCGCTGCTTCGACAATCTGGTCGTTGAAGATCTGGTCCTGGTCCTCACTGCGCAACACATCGACAATCGCCAGCACCTTGCGTGGCAGCGGGTGGCGCGAGTCGGTGACCAGATGCACCGGCACCGGGCAGTCGCGCAGCAGTTGCCAATCCAGCGGTGTGAAGAACACCCGTTTCAAGGCGGGCTCTTCCTCAGCATCCTTGATGATCAGGGCCAACGACATCTCGTTGACGAAATGCAGGATTTCCTCATAAGGATGATGCACCCACACCACCTCGCTGGTGACCTCGACCCCGTGTTGGCGCATCACGTCTGCCTGCTCGGTGAGCCAATGGCGATGAGTGTCCAGGTACGCTTCCCGCGCCCGGTTGATCTGTTCGGGCGCGAACAGCCCGGCGATCGCCAGGGCCTGCAAATAGTCGAAGGCCACGATATGCAACGGCAACTGCATCGCGCGCGCCAGGGCGGCGGCACGATCGAACGCGGGTGTGCGGGTCATGGACGAAGGGGCAATCAACAGTAAACGCTGAGTCTGCGACATTGGGGCACCTCGGCACGCGGCCATCTGATTCCGTGGATAGGTTTTCAGAATGAGCCTTCCGGGCCGGCGACTACTTGATCTTTATCAGTGGGTGCCCGCAAAAGTTGATTTTCATCAACAGCCATCCGGCCCCTTGCCCCTAGCCTGCATCAAGGCTTGCAGCGTCACCTGCGCCGTCGGAGGGCACCATGATCGAAGATGAGCAGCAAGTATTGGTGAGGGCGTTGGATGCGGCGACTAACCCGGTGTTGATCACTGAGAGATCGGGTTGCATTGTGTGGATCAATAAAGCGTTCAGCCTGTTGAGCGGCTATTCCAAACTGGAGCTGGTCGGTAAAACCCCGCACCTGCTGTCGTCGGGACGCCAGACCACCACGTTCTACCGGGAGATGTGGATGACCATCTTGGCAGGCCTGACCTGGCAGGGCGAGATGGTCGAACGCCGCAAGGATGGCTCCGACTGTACGATCAATCAGGTCATTACCCCGGTGCTTGATCCCCAGGGTGTGGTAACGCATTTCATCGCCATCCTGCACAATTTCAAGGTAATGGATGAAGAACGCGCACGTATGCAACAGGGTCGAGGTGTTGGCCGATAAGCTTGTCGGCGCGATCAACCAGCCCTTCATGATCGACGCGCACCGCCTGAACGCGCACATCAGCGTCGGCATCAGCCTATATCCAGTGGATGGGGCGAGTGTCGAGCAACTGCTCGCGCGGGCCGACGACGCGATGTACCAGGCTAAACGTCACGGCGGCAGTGCTTGTCGTTTCAGCCTGCTGAACCTGCCTACCGACTGAAAGAAGCGCACGCCAAGGCATGGCCACCGCCCGAAACGCCCGCCCCACGGTATGTGCCGTGGGCATACCCCATTCTGAAACGTCATAATCCTGGGTTTGGCGGCGTGGTAATCTCCTACGACTATGAATAGGCATTGATCATCAGTCGACAATCGCCAGAACCAGGAAAGATCATGCCAAAAGTGTCCCACTCAGCTCTGCGTCGTAATTTCCGTGAATTGCTTGCTGCGCCACTGTGCGTTGAGACAGCCTCTGTGTTCGACCCGATGTCTGCGCGTATCGCCGCTGACTTGGGTTTCGAGGTCGGCATCCTGGGGGGCTCGGTCGCTTCGCTGCAGGTACTGGCGGCACCCGATTTTGCGTTGATCACCTTGAGTGAGTTCGTTGAACAGGCAACCCGGATCGGCCGCGTCGCGCAGTTGCCGTTCATTGCGGATGCCGACCACGGCTATGGCAATGCCCTGAATGTCATGCGCACCGTCGAGGAACTTGAGCGCGCCGGCGTGGCGGCCCTGACGATTGAAGACACCCTGCTGCCGGCACAATTCGGGCGTAAATCGACCGATCTGATTTCCATCGAGGAAGGCATCGGCAAGGTCAGGGCAGCCCTTGAGGCGCGTGTCGACCCCCAACTGTCGATCATCGCCCGGACTAACGCAGCGGTGTTGCCGACCGAGGCCGTGATCGAACGCACCCTGGCCTATGAAAAAGCCGGCGCCGATGGCATCTGCATGGTCGGTATCAGCGACTTCGAGCACCTTGAGCAGATTGCCGAAAAACTCACGGTGCCCTTGATGCTGGTGACCTACGGCAATCCGAAACTCAATGACAGCCAACGCCTGGCAAGCCTGGGCGTGCGCATCGTGGTCGCCGGCCATGGCGCCTACTTCGCGGCGATCAAGGCCACCTACGATAGCCTTCGCGCCCAGCGCCAGCTCACTCACAGCACCTCGAACCTCAGTGCCACCGAGCTTACCCATACCTACACCCTGCCAGAGAGCTACGTGGCCTGGGCCAAAGAGTTCATGGATGTAGAAGAGTGAGACTGACCCAGGGCACGCGTCTAGCCGACCCAGCCGACAGCGGCTTTCGGAACGACCTCCGACTCATCCAGCTTTGATGCAAACATGCTCACCGCCTGCACCGCATCGCTAGTGCTGGTGCGGATTTGCAGGATCACCGAACCCGCCTGGTCGGCCAGGCTGACACCCCGTTGCGCGCCTTCCTGGGTCGTGCTCATGCTGGCTACCGCATCGCGGGTTTCCGACAGAATCAGGCCGATCATCTCGGCAATCTCTGCGGTGGAACGGCTGGTGCGCCCCGCCAGTTGTCTGACCTCGTCGGCCACCACGGCAAAACCACGGCCCTGATCGCCTGCGCGCGCGGCCTCAATGGCAGCGTTGAGCGCCAGCAGGTTGGTCTGGTCGGCGATACCGCGAATGGTATTGACGATGGCGGTGATCTGCTCGGAGCGATCGCCCAACTGCCCCACCAGCCGTGCGGAGGCGCCGATGTTCTCGGCAATCCGGCGCATTTCACTGGCGGTTTCGTGGATCACCTGGGTGCCGTGCTCGGCGAATCGCTCGGTTTCCGAGGAAATATGGTAGGCGCGGGAAGCTCCGCGTGAATCCTCCTCGAACTTCTCGACACGCTCGCTGATGTCGCTGGCGAACTTGACGATTTTGATCAGCTTGCCGTCGCCGTCATACACCGGGTTGTAGCTCGCCTCCAACCACACCACGCGGCCGTGCTTGCCAATGCGTTTGAATTGCCCGGTGAAGAATTCGCCATTGTTCAAGCGGCGCCAGAAGTCGGCGTACTCAGGGCTGTTGACCTGGGCCGGTTCGCAAAACATACGGTGATGTTTGCCTTTGAGTTCCGTCAGTGAATACCCCATGACCGTGAGGAAATTCTCGTTGGCGTCGAGTACTTGCCCGTTCAAGTCAAACTCGATCACGGCCATCGCACGGTCCAGCGCGGCCAGCTTGCTGTGGGTCGCCGCCTCCTGTTCGACTTTGCGCGTGACGTCGAGGGCGTACTTGACCACTTTCGATACCTGGCCGCGCGCATCCAGCACCGGGTTGTAACTGGCCTCCAGCCAAATGATCTTGCCGTGGGCGTCCACGCGTTTGAAGGTGCCCGACACGAACTTCCCGGCCCTGAGTTCCTGCCAGAACTCAGCATAGGCTGGGCTGCTGGTCAGCGCCGGCGGGCAAAAATCACGGTGGGTCTTGCCGGCCAATTGAGCCGCGCTGTAACCCAGGGTTTTCATAAAGTTGTCGTTGGCGCGCAATACCTTGCCGTTCAGGTCGAACTCGACCACGGCCATGGAGCGTTCAAGCGCGGCAATCAATCCTTGGTATTCAGTGACTTCGGCCCTCCTGGCCGCCAGTTCTGTTTTTAGTGCTTGATTGAACATGACGTAGCCTCAGCCGTGCGTGGAGTCGGGGTTGCTCTCCCGCGCTATCGGCCAATAAATACGTGACTTGACAGACAAAAAATAAATATTACTTGACGTCAAATACTCGTCGCGCCACGAGCCTTGCAAGGCCAAAGGGTACTGATCCGCGCGCCCCCTGTGTTTAAATTGGCGACCCCTTTCCCTGCCAAGAGAACGTCATGGCCAACCACGACCTGTGCTTCACCCCTGACCCGGATGCCGACTCTATTTCCTCCGACGTGATCGGCTTCAACGGCATCCTGGTCTCCACCCAAATCCCGACCCGCACCGATGGCAGCCTGGAACTGGGCGACATAACCCTGCAAAGCGAATGCACCCTGCAAGCCCTGAAAGTCGCCCTTGAACGCGCCGGCAGTTCCATGGACCGGGTGATGCACCTGACCATCTACCTCACCGACATGGCCGACCGCGCAGCGTTCAATGAGGTCTACACACGCTTCTTCGCCAAGCCGTGGCCGGTGCGCGCCGCGGTTGGCGTGGCGGCCCTGGCAGTGGAAGGCATGCGCGTGGAAGTCACCGCAATGGCGGCCAAAGCCTGAATCCGCGCCGATACATGGCCTTGCACCCTGCAGGCCAAGCCCTGCGGTAGGTGCCGGTCAGGCGTTTCACGGCTACAATGCGCGCTTCGACCGTGACAAGCCTGACTAAAAAAACTATGTCCTTGCCCAAGCATCACCTGGAATTGCTCAGCCCTGCCCGCGATGTCGCCATCGCGCGCGAGGCCATCCTGCATGGCGCCGACGCCATCTACATCGGCGGCCCAAGTTTCGGCGCCCGCCACAATGCCTGTAACGAGGTGAGCGATATCGCGCAGTTGGTCGAATTCGCCCGGCGCTACCACGCGCGCGTCTTCACCACCCTCAACACCATCCTGCATGACAACGAACTGGAACCCGCGCGCAAGCTGATCCATCAGCTCTACGACGCCGGTGTCGATGCGTTGATCGTGCAAGACCTGGGCGTGATGGAGCTGGATATCCCGCCGATCGAGCTGCACGCCAGTACCCAGACCGACATCCGCACCCTGGGCCGCGCCAAATTTCTCGACCAGGCCGGCTTCTCCCAGTTGGTATTGGCCCGTGAGCTGAACCTGCAGGAAATCCGCGCCATCGCCGATGAGACCGATGCCGCCATCGAGTTCTTCATCCACGGCGCCCTGTGCGTGGCGTTCTCCGGGCAGTGCAATATCTCCCACGCGCAGAACGGCCGCAGCGCCAACCGCGGCGACTGCTCCCAGGCGTGCCGCCTGCCGTACACCTTGAAAGACGATCAAGGCCGCGTCGTCGCCTTTGAAAAGCACCTGCTGTCGATGAAAGACAACAACCAGAGCGCCAACCTGCGTGACCTGGTCGATGCCGGTGTGCGCTCGTTCAAGATCGAAGGTCGCTACAAGGACATGGGCTATGTGAAGAACATCACGGCCTATTACCGCCAGCGCCTGGATGAGATCCTCGAAGACCGCCCGGACCTGGCCCGCGCCTCCAGCGGCCGGACTGCGCATTTCTTCCTGCCCGACCCGGAAAAAACCTTCCACCGAGGCAGCACCGACTACTTCGTCAGCGACCGCAAGATCGACATCGGCGCCTTCGACACCCCGACCTTCACCGGCCTGCCGGTGGGCGTGGTGGAAAAAACCGGCAAACGCGACCTGCAAGTGGTCACCCATGAGCCGCTGTCCAACGGCGACGGCCTGAATGTGCTGGTCAAGCGTGAAGTGGTGGGTTTCCGCGCCAATATCGCCGAGGCCAAGGGCGAGTTCGAGGAAGACGGCGAGAAGCGCTACCGCTACCGCGTCGAGCCCAACGAAATGCCGGCCGGGCTGCATCAGTTGCGCCCGAACCACCCGCTGAATCGCAACCTCGACCACAACTGGCAACAGGCGCTGCTCAAGACCTCTGCCGAACGCCGTATCGGCCTGTCGTGGGTTGCCCGTCTGCGCGAAGAGCGCCTGGAACTGACCGCCACCAGCGAAGAAGGCATCAGCGCCAGCGTCGCCCTGCCCGGCCCGTTCGGCGTGGCCAACAAGCCGGAACAGGCGCTGGACACCCTGCGCGATTTGCTCGGCCAACTGGGCACCACCGAATACCACGCCACCGCCATCGAGCTGGATGCACCGCAGGCGTTCTTCATCCCCAACTCGCAGCTCAAGGCCGTGCGCCGCGAAGTGATCGAAGCCCTGACGGCGGCCCGCATCAACGCTCACCCACGCGGTGGGCGCAAGGCGCAGACCAACCCGCCGCCGGTGTACCCGGAGGCGCACCTGTCGTTCCTGGCCAACGTGTATAACCAGAAGGCCCGGGACTTCTACCATCGGCACGGGGTGAAACTGATCGACGCGGCCTTCGAAGCCCACGAAGAAACCGGTGAAGTGCCGGTGATGATCACCAAGCACTGCCTGCGCTTCTCGTTCAACCTTTGCCCCAAACAGGCCAAGGGCGTGACCGGCGTGAAGACCAAAGTCGCGCCGATGCAGTTGATCCATGGCGATGAAGTGCTGACCTTGAAGTTCGACTGCAAGCCTTGCGAAATGCATGTGGTCGGCAAGATCAAGGGGCACATCCTGGGTCTGCCGCAGCCTGGCAGTGTGGTCGGCTACATCAGCCCGGACGACCTGCTCAAGACGATCCCGCGCGCGCCGCATTGATCGAACAAATGCGCCGCCGCTGACCGACTGAATGCGCGCACACCCAATGTGGGAGGGGGCTTGCCCCCTCCCACATGAGCCCTGCGCCGGGTCAAATCAGTGGTGCAAGGCCTTGGCCGCGCCCAACAGCCCCTGAAACTTGCGATAACGCGCCTCCAGCACCGGCTGTTGCGCCCCATCCGGCACGTACCGAGCCTTGACCGGCATACCCGCCGCGAGCAAGTCCGCGCCCTGCCCGATGGCCAGGAACCCCAGCTTCGCCGCACCGATACACGCGCTCAATTCACTGCCATGCAGGGTGAAGATTTCCCGCTGCAGGATGTTGGCCAACAACTGCGCCCAATACGCACTGCGCGCCCCGCCGCCCACCAGCGCACAGGCAGTGACGTCGGCGCCGCTCGATTGCACTGCGCGCAACGCGTCCAGCAGGCCAAAGCCCACGCCTTCCATCACCGCATACCCGAGCATCGCCGGGTTACAGTCGTGGCCCAGGTTCATGAAGCCGCCGCGCAGCAAGGGGTCGTTATGCGGCGTGCGTTCGCCGGCCAGGTAAGGCAGGAACAACGGGGTGGACAGCGGCACCGATTGGCCGATAGGCAACTGGGCCTGGACCTGATCCAACAGCGCCTGTTCATCCGGCATGCCCGTCAGGCGCGTGACCCAACGCAAACAACTGGCGCCGGCCAGCATCGCGCCCATGGTGTACCAACGCTCAGGCAACGCATGGCAGAAGCTGTGCACCGCAGTGGCCGGGTTGCCCGCCGCATGGTCGGTGATGGCGACAATCGCCGCGCTGGTGCCCAGCGTGATGAAACCGTCACCGGCGTTGATCGCACCGATGCCCACGGCCGCAACCGGGTTATCGCCACCGCCGCCGGCAATCACCACCTCGGCGCGCAAACCCAGTTCGCGGGCGGTCAAAAACGCACTCGCCGCACCGCCCTCCACCAGCCTGGGCATCTGCTCCGGTGTAAGGCCGGTGGCCCGTAGCATGGGGCTAAACCATTGACGATTGGCCACGTCCAACCACAGCGTTCCGGCCGCATCGGACATCTCGCTGATGCGCTCCCCGCTCAAGCGCAGGCGCAGATAGTCCTTGGGCGACAGCACGCAATCGATGGCCTTGAACACCTCGGGCTCATGCTGTTGCAGCCAGAGCAGTTTCGGCGCGGTCAACCCGGCCATCGGCAAGCTGCCGGTGACGTCGGCGAACCCTGGGCCGAGCTGTGCCGCTTCGGCTACCGCGCGCGAGTCGTCCCACAGAATTGCCGGGTATAACACGCGGTCGTCGTCTCCCAGCAATACCGCGCCGTGCATTTGCCCGGACAGGCCGATGCACGCCACGCGGGCAAACGATTCATGCGCGCGCAACACATCCAGCGCCTGCAAACAGGCTTGCCACCAGTCTTGCGGCGCCTGTTCGGACCAGCCGGCATGCCGACGCGAGACGCTCAAGCGCACGCCGGCCTGAGCCAGCACGGCGCCGCGGGTGTCCATCAGGATGGCTTTGAGTTCCGAGGTGCCCAGGTCGATGCCGAGGGAAACAGCACTGTTCATACGCATGTCATTCCAATCAATCACAGCCACAGGAGTTACGTATTTGCAGGGTCGGCTCCAGACGCACACTGCGGGTCGGCGCGGCGGGCGCTGCCATGCGTTGCAGTAACAGGTTGACCGCCTGAGCACCGAGCGCCTGGACCGGCTGGGCGATCAATGTCAGGCGCGGCACAAAGAAATCGGCCCAATCAAAATCATCGAAGCCCACCAGCGCCATCTGCGCCGGCACTTCGATATGTGCATCGCGCAAGGCCTGCATCGCGCCGAGGGTCATCAGGTTGTTGCCAGCCATGATCGCGGTCGGCGGCGCTGCCAGACCGAGTAACTGCACCGTGGCCTGGCGTGCCGGCTCGGTGTTGGAGCCGCCGTTGACCAGCAGTTGCGCATCGAACGCCAGCCCTGCGGCCGCCAATGCCGCGCGATAACCGGCGACCCGTTCATCCGTGGTGCTGAACCCCGCGCGCCCGGCGATAAAGCCGATTCGGCGATGCCCATGGGCGATCAGGTGAGCAATCAGCGCTTGGGTCGGCTGGGTATTCTCCACCCCGACCTGATCGAATTGCTCACTCATCATCCGGTCCACCAGCACCGCCGGAATCTCACTGGCCCGCAGATACTCCAGGGCCAGCGAGCCGTTCGAGGGCGCCAACACAATGCCGTCGACGCGCCGATGATGCAGCGCCGTGACCACCCGCAGCTCCTGCTCCGGGTCATCGTGGGTATCGACGAACAGCATCATGTAGCCGTGCTTGGCGCACTCGGTTTCGATCGCGTGCACGGTTTCGCTGAAGTAGTGGTTGGACAGCGCCGAGATCGCCACGCCAATCGTGCTGGTGCTCGACCGCGCCAGCGAACGCGCCAGGGTGTTGGGGATATACCCCAGTTCCTGGATCGCGCGCTGCACCGCTTGCACCGTGGCCGGGCTGACCTTGCGGGTGCCGTTCAACACATGGGACACCGTTGACGTCGACACCCCCGCTCTGCTTGCGACGTCATCCATGGTGACCACGGCGCTGTTCCTCTCAGTGACTCAGTGTTTACTCGACCAACCGCTGTACGTCGCGACGCTGTCGCGGGTGATCAGTTTTGGCGTGAGCAGCGTAACCGTTTCGGCGGGCGCCTTGTCGTTGAGAAGGTCATTACCGATGTTCACCGCCGTCTGCGCCATGGCCCATGGGTCCTGGCTGGACGACGCCTGGATCTGGGTGTCGGTCTTCAGTGCATGCTCGATATCCGGTGCGCCATCCACCGAGGTGATGATGATACCGCTGCGTTTAAGCTGCTTGGCCGCCAAGTCGCTGCCGATGGCCTGGGGGTCGTTGATCGCGAACAGACCGTCGATTTTTGCAAAACGCGTGAGGTAGCCCTGCATCACGTTCAGGCCGCCTTCACGCGAGCCTTTGCCGTCCTGGTCGTCGGACAGTACCTTGATCTGCGGCGCAGCAGCCAAGGCGGCCTTGCAACCCTTGACGCGGTCGGTCACGGCGGTCACTTGCGGGCCGTTCTGGATAATCACGTTGCCTTTGCCCGCGAGCTTGTCCACCAGGAATTGGCAGGCCAGTTTGCCGGCTTCGACGTTGTCGGTCTGCACGGTCGCGTTGACCCCCTTGGCGTCCACATCCACCGCCACGACGATAATGCCGGCGTCACGGGCTTTCTTGATCGCCGAGGCCATGGCGGACGGGTCGACGGCGTTGATCAGAATCAGGTCGACCTTGGACGAGATGAAGTTGTCGATCTGCGAAAACTGCTTGCTCAAGTCATAGTCGGCCGACACCGACGTGACCTTGACGCTGGGGTTCAGCTCCTTGGCCCGGGCCGTGGCGCCGTCGGCCAGGGTCACGAAATACGGGTTGCCCAGCGAGCCCATGCTGATGCCCAGGGCCTTCAATTCACGCGCTTCCACGGCCTGGGACATCAGGGCAGCCAAGGCAATGACGGGAACGATGTGTTTTAGGTTCATGCGGGTCTCTCTTGTGATTGTTGTAGGAGTGAACTCAGGTCCGTGCACCGGACTGGCGATAGCGATCCAGCGCCACCGCGCCGATGATCACGATGCCCTTGATGATGTACTGCCAGATATCCGAGACGCCCAACAGCACCAGGCCATTGGTCAGTACCGCAATGATCAGTGCGCCGATCAGCGTGCCGCCGATGGTGCCGACGCCGCCGGTAAAGCTGGTGCCGCCGAGGATCACTGCGGCGATCGCATCCAGTTCGTAGGATTGCCCCAGTTGCAGGCCGTTGGCGGCGAACAGGCGTGAAGCACTCATCACCGCGCCAAGCCCGGCCAGCGCCCCGGACATCGCGTAGACAAACAGCAGCACCTTCCACACCTTGATCCCGGAGAGCCGCGCCGCTTCCGGGTTGCCGCCCACCGAATAGATCTGCACGCCCATCACCGTGCGCCGCAGGATGAACCACGACAGCGCCACCACGGCCACCGCGATGACCACCAGCCACGGCACGCCGAGGATCGAGTCGTTGCCGATAAAAGCAAACGGCAGGTCGGGGTTGAACACGGTCTTGTCGTCGGCCAGCAAACGTGCGAGGCCGCGCATGGCGGTCAGCGCGCCGAGGGTGACGATAAACGGCGGCAAGCGCATGAACGCAATCAACCCGCCGTTGACCAGGCCCAGCAACAGACCAAAGCCAATCCCGGCGGCAATCCCGAACATGCCGAACTGCGGCGACATCGAGGCCTGCAACGCCACCACGGCCGAAGCCGCGAGGATCGCGCCGACGGACAGGTCGATGCCGGCGGTCAGGATCACAAAGGTCATGCCCGCCGCCAGCACCACGTTGACCGAGGCCTGTTGCGTAATGATCGACAGGTTCTGCACCGTCAGGAAGTTTTCACTGGCCAGGGCAAAGCCCACCAGCAACAGGACCAGCACCGGCAGCATGCCGACGCTGCGCATCAGTTCCCTGAGCCGCTCGGTCTTGCCGATTACGGGGAGGGTCATTGTGTTGTTCGAATCAGCCATGGGCAGCCACCTGATCGCCACCGGTGGCGAGGTCAATAATACGTTCCTGGGAAATGACGTGGCCCGAAGCCCCGCCGACTTCGGCCACCAACTGGCCTTCGCGCATGATCAGCACGCGGTCGCAGGTGCCGATGATTTCCGGCAACTCGCTGGAAATCACCACGATGCCCACGCCGGCCTGCGCCAGTTGATTGATGATGCGGTAGATCTCGGATTTGGAACCGATGTCCACGCCGCGCGTGGGTTCGTCGAGGATCAGCACATGCGGCTTGACCTCCAGCAACCGCGCCAGCAAGACCTTCTGCTGATTACCGCCGGACAGCGCGCCGACATTGACCTTGCCGGACGCCACGCGAATCGACAGCGATTTGATCGCGTCGTTCGAGCGCTGCGCAGCATGCCCGCGATTGAGCACGCCACCGGCATGCGCGTCCGGCACACAGGCACAGACATTGATGTTGTCGGCCACGCTCATGTCCAGGAACAGGCCCTGGGCCTTGCGGTCTTCGGTGAGGTACACCACGCCGGCGCGAATCGCGTCGGCCGGGGTACGCAGTTGCGTGACTGTCTTGCCCACCACTTCCAGGGTGCCGGCGGTGCGCGGGTCGGCGCCGAAGATCAGCCGCGCCAGTTCGGTGCGCCCTGCCCCCACCAGGCCGGCGATACCCAGCACTTCACCGGCGTGCAGGTCGAAGCTGCAGTTGCGCACGCGTTTGCCGTCGGCCATGTCGCGCACGCGCATCACCACCGCGCCGGGGTCATAGGCCGCGTGCTCCTTCTTGTAGAAACCGGAGAGGTCGCGGCCCACCATCATCTTCACCAGCACCTCGGCCGACAGCGCGTCGCGGGTCAGTTCGCCGATGTACTGGCCGTCGCGCAGCACCGAAACCCGGTCCGACAGTTCGTAGATCTCGGCCATGCGATGGCTGATATAGATGATCGCCAAGCCCTGGCCGCGCAACTGTTTGATCAGCGCGAACAGGCGGTCGGTCTCGCGCGACGAAAGCGGCGTGGTGGGCTCGTCCATGACCAGGATCTTGGCGTGGGCATGCAGGGCGCGGGCGATTTCCACCAACTGGCGTTCGGCAATCGACAGGCTGCTGACCCGCGTCGCCGCGGTGAACTCGGCGCCCAGGCGTTGCAGCACCTCCACGCAACCGGCCAGCATGCCCTGGCGGTCGATGGTCCAGCCACGGCGCAGTTCACGGCCCAGGTAGATGTTCTCGGCCACGCTCAGGTTCGGGCACAGGCTCAGTTCCTGGTAAATCACGGCGATGCCGAGGGCTTTGGCGGTGGCGGGATCGAACGTTGCGACAGGCTGGCCGGCAATGCGGATGGTGCCGCCCGGGTCGGCCTGGTAAGCGCCGGAGAGGATTTTCATCAGGGTGGATTTGCCGGCGCCGTTCTCCCCCATCAAGGCGTGGATTTCGCCGGGGTAGACTTTCAGGCCGACATTCTTGAGCACACGCAAACCGTTGAAGGTTTTGCTGATGCCCTGCATCTCAAGCAAGGGTTCGAGGCTCATGAATGAGCTCCTGATTTTATTATTGTTGTATTCGCGCTCCTTGGATCAGAGCCGATTGCCACCGACTCTAATCAGATACATTTACTTACGCAAGCGCTTGCGCAGCCCGTTTGTCGCCTGATGAAACGTTTCATCAGGCGAATTCTCAGCGATTTCAGCGTTCGTAGCGTTTAGGCAGCATGCGCACCAAGGTGTTGTCCCGCACCCAGTAGTGGTGGAACAACCCGGCGGCGGCATGCAGGCCAATCAGCCAATACCCGGCGCTGCCCAACCATTCATGCCAGTGCTTGAACTGCCTGGCCAGGTCCGGGTCCGCCGCGACCAGGGTCGGCAAGGAGAACTCGAAATACGGTATCGGCTTGCCCGCGGCGTTGAGCATCAGCCAGGCCAGCAGCGGCGTGACGATCATCAGCCCATACAGCGCCAGGTGCATCAGGTGCGACGCACCCGTCTGCCAGGCCGGCGGGCGCGGCACAATCGGTGGACGCGGCATCAGGCGCCCCAGCAGGCGCAGCCACACCAGCAGGAAAATCCCGATACCAAACAGCGCGTGGGCGCCGAGGAACAGCCCCCTGAGTACGTGCCCGCGAGGCAACAGGCCTTTGATTTCAATGCAACCGTATACGCCGACAAACAACGCCAGCATCAACCAGTGCAGAATCATCGACAGCCTTGCATAGCGCGGTGTCATCAGGTTTTCGGTCATAGAAAAGGAGCCTTGTGCAAGGGGCGGTGGCCGGACCCGGCCTTGAAGAGTCGCCGTCACCCTGCCCGCGTAGCCTTAAGACAATCTGAAGATGGCTGAAACGATCATTTTCACCACCTTCAGACTTCGTTAAGAAATGCCCTCGATACTCCTCCCAACTTCACTTGGGAGGCATAACGCCAATGCCCGGTATCGATTGGAACATTCCCTTGCCCCTGTTATTCGGCCAAGCCGACAGTGCGCCGCTGTCCCTTGCCCGCGCCCTGCCCCAAGACCCTCAGCGCGCTGCCTTCGAGGCCTTCATCCAACAGCGCTTTCGCATTGCCCACGGTGCCGATATCCGTCATTTCATGCCGCAGCTGTTTGGCGTCAGTCAGGCCAACGGTGAACTGTGTGCCGTCGCCGGTGTGCGCCTGGCAAGCGACGAGCCGCTGTTCCTGGAGCGTTACCTGGACCATCCGATCGAACCGCTGATCAGCGCGGCCGCCGCGCAACCGGTAGACCGCCGGGCGATCGCCGAAGTCGGCAACCTGGCCGCCAGCGATACCGGCAGTGCGCGCCTGAGCATCATCGCCATCACCTGGCTGCTGGCCATGGCCGGCCTGGAGTGGGTGGCGTTCACCGGCAATATCGGCCTGGTCAATAGTTTCCATCGTCTCGGTTTGAAGCCCGTCACCCTGTGCGCCGCCGACCCGCAGCGCCTGGGCGATGAACGCCATCACTGGGGCAGTTATTACGAAAGCCAACCCTGGGTGCATGTCGGCAATATCCGCGCCGGCTTCATCCATTTGCGCAACATGGGCCTGTTCTCGCGCCTGGGGTTGCCTGCCACGATTGAGGACGCCAGCCATGTCGCCTGAAACCCGCCGTTTCCACGCTGTTCTTCGCGGCTATGCCGAGCGCAATGACGGCACCGTCGCCCTGTGGGGAGACACGTTGAAGATGGATTACACCGCGCTGTTCGCCGAGGTGACCTATCGGCAGGAACGCCTGCGCGCTGAAGGCGTGAAGGTGGTGGCCCTGGCCCTGGACAATGGCGTCGAGGCCATGCTGTGGGACCTGGCGATCCTGTTCGAAGGCTTGACCTGCCTGACTCTGCCGCCGTTCTTCAGCCCTGCCCAGCGCGCCCACTGCCTGGAACAGAGTCACGCCGAGCGCGTGATCGCCGAACCGTACCTGGAAGCCGAATTGCACGCCGGCGGTTACCGCAAAACCGGCGACTTCTGGTGCCGCGCGTTCGAAGGCCGCCCTTCGATGCCTCTGGGCACCGCCAAAGTGACCTTTACCTCGGGCACCACCGGCACGCCCAAAGGCGTGTGCCTGAGCGCCGACAGCGTGCTGCGGGTGGCCCGCGAGTTGTATCAGGCCAGCCATGCCAGCGACCCGCGCCATCACCTGTCATTATTGCCGCTTGCCATCCTGCTCGAGAACCTGGGGTGCTACGCCGCGCTGTATGCCGGCGCCACCTTGAGCTTGCCCAGCCAGAAGAGCCTGGGCATCCAGGGCGCCAGTGCAGTGGATGCCGCGCAATTGCTCGGCTGCCTGGCGGTGCGCCAGCCCCACAGCCTGATCCTGGTCCCGCAGTTGCTGTTGATGCTGGTCATCGCCGCCGAGCAGAAGGCGTTCAACCCGCAAGGTTTGCGCTTTGCTGCCGTGGGCGGTGCACGGGTCTCCAAGGCCTTGCTGCTACGGGCGCAGCAACTGGGCGTGCCGGTGTTCGAAGGTTACGGGCTCTCTGAATGCGCCTCGGTGGTGTGCCTCAATCGGCCCGGTGCGCAACGGCCAGGCAGTGTCGGCCAACCGCTGCCCCATGTGGAGATCCGCCTCGCCGAGGACGGCGAAGTGCTGATCAAGGGCTCGACCTTGCTCGGTTACCTGGGGCAGACCGAACAGCCCGAGCAGTGGTGGCCCAGCGGCGACCTGGGCGCGTTCGATGACGACGGTTTTCTCTACCTCAAAGGCCGCAAGAAACATCAGTTCGTCACCAGTTACGGGCGCAACGTCAACCCGGACTGGGTTGAGGCCGAGCTGACCCAGGGCGGCGCCATCGCCCAGGCCTTCGTCTACGGAGAAGCCCTGCCGGAGAACCACGCGCTGCTATGGCCGCATCGCGCCGACTGCACCGACGCCCAACTGGCCGCCGCCGTGGCCCTGGCCAACAGCAGCCTACCCGACTACGCGCAGGTGCATCGCTGGACGCGCCTGGAAGAACCGTTTACCGCCGCCAATGGCTTGCTCACCGCCAATGGCCGGCCACGGCGTGACGCCATCGTCGCGCGCTATCAATCCCGACTTGCCCCTGCACTCAACGAGGAAACCTCATCGTGAACTTTTTCGACACCCTGCAAGACGCTACCCAACAGGAACGCCAGGCACTGTTCAGCCTGCCGATCATCCGTGATGCACTGGAAGGCAAGGTCAGCCTGGAAAGCTACCGTGAATTCCTGGCCCAGGCCTACTACCACGTGCGGCACACCGTGCCATTGATGATGGCTTGCGGTGCGCGCCTGCCCTCGCGCCTGGAGTGGCTGCGCAAGGCGGTCTGCGAGTACATCGAGGAAGAATATGGCCACGAGCAATGGGTGCTCGATGACATCGCTGCCTGTGGTGGCGACCGAGACGCGGTCCGTGACGGCCGCCCTGGCTTGCCTATCGAGTTGATGGTCAGCTACCTCTATGACCTGATCGCCCGTGACAACCCCGTCGGCCTGTTTGGCATGGTCAATGTGCTGGAAGGCACCAGCATCGCCCTGGCCACCCACGCGGCCGGTAGTATCCGTGACCGCCTGCAACTACCAGAGACGGCATTCAGCTACCTGAGTTCCCACGGTTCCCTGGACATTGGGCACATGGAGACGTATCGCCGCTTGATGAACAGCCTGGACGACCCCGCCGACCAGGCCGCCGTGATCCACGCATCCAAGGTGGTGTACGCCCTCTACACCGACATGTTCCGCAACCTGCCGCGTATCGGGGAGGCCCCCCATGCAACTGTCTGACGCCCGTGTGGTGCTGACCGGCGCCAGCGGTGGCATTGGCCTGGCGATCGCCACCGCGCTGTGCGCCAGTGGCGCGCACGTCCTGGCCGTGGCGCGTCATCGCGCACCGCTGGAAGCCTTGTTGGCCCAGTACCCGGAGCAACTGTGCTGGGTGGGTGCCGACCTGACCTTCCTCAACGACCGACGCAAGGTGCTGGCCGCCGCCCAAGCCATCGGCGGCGTCAACCTGCTGATCAACGCTGCCGGCGTCAACCACTTCGCCATGCTGGAACAGCTGGACGAAAACGAAATCAACGGCATGCTCGCGTTGAACATCACCGCGCCGATCTGCCTGACCAAGCTGCTGCTGCCCATGCTCAAGCAAGCCGCGAGCGCGATGGTGGTGAATGTCGGCTCGACTTACGGTTCGATCGGTTACCCCGGTTATGCCACCTACTGCGCCACCAAGTTCGCCCTGCGCGGGTTTTCCGAAGCCTTGCGCCGGGAACTGGCCGACACCCGCGTCGGTGTGTTGTATGTCGCGCCGCGCGCCACCCAAACCCGCATGAACAGCCCGGCGGCGCAGGCCTTGAACGATGCGCTCAAGTCCAACGTCGACGAACCGCACAGCGTGGCTACCGCCGTGATCAAAGCGATTGCCAACGACCGCCGCGATCTTTACCTGGGCTGGCCGGAGCGCTTCTTTGTGCGCCTCAACAGCCTGCTGCCGAATCTGGTCGACCGTGGTTTGCGTAAACAACTGCCACTGGTACGCCGCCTGAGCGATAAACCCGTTAAAAAGGACCTGAACCCATGAAACGCCTCTTCGCCGCGCTGCTGCTCACCGCCCTGAGCCCGCTCACCTGGGCGCTGGACGCCGCCGACCAGCAACGGCTGACCGATATCCAGACGCGCTGGGCGCACATTCAATACAGCCTGCCCGAGGAACAGCGCGCCCAAGCCTTTGAGCAGCTTGCCTCCCAGGCGACGGCCTTCACCCAGACGCGTCCTCAGGCGGCCGAGGCCTGGATTTGGTCCGGGATTGTCAGCAGCAGCTGGGCCGGTGCCCAGGGCGGGCTTGGCGCGTTGAGCAAGGTCAAGGCGGCCAAGGTCGACCTGGAAAAAGCCCTCGCCCTCGACCCCAAGGCCCTGCAAGGCTCTGCCTATACCAGCCTGGCCGCACTGTATGATCGGGTGCCCGGCTGGCCGATCGGCTTTGGGGATGCCGACAAGGCTGAACAGTTACTCAAACAGGCCTTGCAACTGAACCCGACGGGCATAGATAGTCTGTACTTCTGGGGTGATCACCTGTACCGGCAAAAACGCTACGGCGAAGCCCGTGATGCCCTGCAAAAAGCGCTGCTGGCCGCCCCACGACCTGGCCGGGAAACCGCCGATGCCGGACGGCGCAAAGAAATCGAAAGCGTGCTGGCAGACATCAACAAAAAACTCAACTGACAGGAGTCCGCGTGCGCCTATTACTGATCGAGGATGACGAAGCATTGGGTGAAGGTATTCACCAGGCGCTGGTACGTGAGGGCTACACCGTTGATTGGCTCAAAGATGGCAGCAGTGCATTACATGCACTGCTCAGCGAAACCTTTGACGTGGCGGTGCTCGATCTCGGGCTGCCGCGCATGGATGGGCTGGAGGTGCTGCGCCGCCTGCGTGACAGCGGCTCGAACCTGCCGGTGCTGATCCTCACGGCGCGCGATGCTACCGAAGACCGTATCGCCGGGCTCGACGCCGGCGCCGACGATTACCTGATCAAGCCCTTCGACCTGGCCGAGCTCAAGGCGCGCCTGCGCGCGTTACTGCGTCGCAGCGCCGGCCGTGCGCGGGTCATGATCGAACACGCCGGCATCTGCCTGGACCCGAGCACGCAACAAGTCAGCTACCACGGCGAACCGGTGTTGCTCACCCCCAAGGAATATCAGCTGCTGCACGAACTGCTGTCGCCACCTGGCCGCGTCATGACCCGTGACCAGTTGATGCAGTTGCTCTACGGCTGGAACGAAGAAGCTGAAAGCAACACCCTGGAGGTGCATATCCATCACCTGCGCAAGAAATTCTCCAGCGAGCTGATCCGCACCGTTCGCGGCGTCGGCTACCTGGTGGAGGAGCGCGGATGACTTCTATTCGGCGGCGTACCCTGACCCTGATCATTGGCCTGCTGCTCGCCGGGCTGTTGTTGATCAGCGTGCTCAACCTGCATGACAGCAACCACGAAATCGCCGAAGTCTATGACGCACAACTGGCACAGAACGCCCGCCTGCTCCAGGGCGTGATGAGCATGCCGTTGGCCAGCCAAGACCAGGAAGACCTGTACCGCGCCTTCAACAAAGCCTTGGGCGAAGCAGTGCCCAAGGTCGATGGGCACCCCTATGAAAGCAAAGTCGCCTTCCAGGTGTGGAACCCCAAGGGCGAACTGCTGGTGTTTACCGCCAGCGCCCCCTCATTTGTCCCGGCGCCCACCCAGCCCGGCTTCAGCAACGTCGACGACCTGAACGGCCGTCAATGGCGCGGCTTCGTCCTCAAGGACAAGGACAACGGCCTGCGGATCTGGGTGGGCGAACGCGACGATGTGCGCACCGACCTGGTGCAGCGCATCGTGCGGCATACCTTGTGGCCCAACGTACTGGGTAGCCTGATTCTCGCCGCGATGGTCTGGCTGGCAATCGGCTGGGGTCTAAAGCCCCTGGCCGATATGGCCGCCACCCTGCGCGCGCGGCATTCCGGCTCCCTCGAACCGATGCAACTGACCCCGCTGCCCACGGAGCTTGAGCCGATGCAGGCGGCGCTGAACCGCATGCTGGCGCAGATCCAGGAAATGCTCGGCCGCGAGCGACGCTTCATTGCCGATGCAGCCCATGAAATGCGCACGCCACTGGCGGTATTGCGCGTGCATGCCCAGAACCTGCTGGAAGCCGGCACCGAAACCGAACGGCGCGAATCCCTGGCCTTTCTGATCGCTGGCGTCGACCGCACCAGCCGTCTGGTCAACCAACTGCTGACCATGGCGCGCCTGGAACCCGGCGCCGGGCAACCGCCGATACAGGCCATCGACCTGGCGACCACGGTGCGCGAAACCCTGATTCAGTTGACGCCGTGGCTGCTGAGCAAAGGCCTCGAACTGGTATTCGACGTCGAGGAGGGTCCACACCCCGTAAATACCGATGCCGCCGCGATCAATATCGCCCTGACCAACCTGGTGACCAACGCCGCGAATTTCTCCCCGGATCAGGGCGTGATCACCGTGGGCTTGCGCAAAAACGCCCAGCGTTTCGCGCTCACCGTCGACGATCAAGGCCCCGGCATCGACGAGAGCCAGCGCGAACGGCTGTTCGAGCGTTTCTACAGCCGTGGTAATGCCCAAGGCGCAGGCCTGGGCCTGACCATCGTACAAACCATCGCCCATCGCCTGGGAGGCCAGGTGCGCCTGGAAAACCTGGCGGCCGGCGGCCTGCGGGCGACCCTGGAAATCCCGGGTTGACGCGACGCTAGCCGACCAGTGTGCCCAGCCACATCGCACCGACCAGCAGGACCTGCCCGGCAATCACATAGGCCGCAAATCGACGACCGCCGCTGACCCCGGCCACCAGGCACTTGCTCAGCGCGTTGCAACTGACCGCCAGCAACACCGGGATGGCCGCAGACGCCAGGGAAAGCTGGCCGCTGGTAGCCAGGGCGGCAATCGAGGCGATGGACGCGTGGGCGTCGGCAAAACCACTCAGGGTGGCGGTCAACATCACGCCGACCTGGCCGAAGTGATAAAGCATCAGCGACGACAAGAAGGTAATGCCGCTCAGGGTCAAGACCATGATCAGCGCCAGCTTGAGGTCGAATGCGCCGCCCACCCGGATCGCTTGGCTGGCACCTGCCGGCGGCGCGCGCAGCATCAGGCACGCACCGTACAACGCGGTGGTGGCAAACCCGGCGAGCAGCGGCCAGGCCATTTGCGACAGCAGCGTCGGTTCCACGGTGCCGAGGATCAGCGCCACTTGGGTCACCGTCGCAATATTCGAGAGAATGGCCGCCGCCGCCAGGGTGCGCAGGTGCTCCGGCTCTTTGACGGCAATGTGGCCCATGGCGGCAACGGTCACGGTACTGGAAGCGAACCCCGAAGCAATGGCACCCACAACATAGCCATAACGCGGCCCCAGCGCGCGCACCGCCACATGCCCTACCGCGCCGACCGCCATCAATAACACCGTCAAGGTGCAGATGGTGCGCGGGTTCAGTGCCCCATAGGGGCCGATAGTGCGATCCGGCGCCAGCGGCAAGACCACCAGCGCAACGACCAGCAGCAATAGGCCATCGCGCATTTCTACATCGGTCAATTGGCTGCGGGCAAAGTTGTGCAGCTTGTCACGGTAGGCCAGCAGGCCGGCCATGACCACGCCAATGGCGATGGCCAGTTCGGGTGCGACCCCACACCAGGCGCCCAGCACCAGCACCGTGAGCAACGCGACTTCGCTGGTGATCCCCGGGTCTTTGTCGCGGCTCTTCCAGTAAGCGGTGCTGACGATCACGGCCAGGCACCCGGCGATCAGCCCGAGCAACAGGCCGCCACCGACTTGCTGCGCGACGTAACCCAGTAACGCAGTGATGGAATAGGTGCGCAGACCGGCAAAAGCGCGCAGCTCACCCTCGCCCTTGTGGCGCTCGCGCTCAAGGCCGATCAGCATGCCGATGCCCAGTGCCGCCGCGGCGCCTGCCAGCCCCAGGGTCTGCGTCATTTACAGGCGCCTTCAGGGCGTGATCGCGACTTTCAGCACACCGTCGCGCTGATGGGCAAACAGCTCATAGGCTGCCTCGATATCGTCGAGTTTGAAACGGTGCGTGACCAGCGGCGACAGATCCACCCCGCCGCTGGCCACCACGGCCAGCAAGCGGCGCATGCGTTCCTTGCCACCGGGGCACAGGGTCGACACGATGCTGTAGTCACCCAGTCCGGCGCCAAATGCATCATAGGGAATGCGCAGGTCGCTGGAGTACACCCCCAGACTCGATACCCGGCCCCCGGGACGCAGTACGCGCAATGCCGACTCGAATGTACCCTGGGTGCCCAAGGCTTCGATGGCCACATCGACCCCGCGGCCATCGGTCAGCGCGAGGATCTGCTCGACCACATCGCCTTTCTTGAAGTCGACGATATGGGTAGCCCCCAGGCCGCGGGCGACGTTCATGCGCTCGCTGACGCCGTCGACGCCGATGATCATCGACGCGCCTTTGAGCCGGGCGCCGGCCACCGCGCACAGGCCGATCGGCCCGAGGGCGAATACCACGACGGTATCGCCGATGCTCACCTCGCCGCGCTCGGCACCGGAAAAGCCGGTGGACATGATGTCCGGACACATGAGCACTTGTTCGTCGCTCAGGCCATCGGGGATCGGGCACAGGTTGGCCAGCGCATCGGGGACCAGCACGTATTCGGCCTGGCAGCCGTCGAGGGTATTGCCGAATTTCCAGCCGCCCGCTGCGCGAAAGCCATGGCGGGTGTCGGGGCCGTCCTGGGAACCGCACCCGCACAGGCAGGCATAACTTTGCCCGCTGGGCGTGATGGCGCCAGCAATGACGCGCTGGCCCTCAACGAAACCGCGCACCTGGGAACCCAGCCGCTCGATCACGCCCACCGGTTCGTGGCCCACGGTCAACCCTTTGGCCACCGGGTATTCACCACGCAGGATATGCACGTCGGTACCGCAGATGGTCGTGGTGGTGATGCGCACCAGGGCGTCCAGCGGGCCGACTTCGGGGATGGGTTTGTCGTCGAGGACGATGCGGTTTTTTTCAACGAAGACAGCTGCTTTCATGGTTGCCATGGCGTGACCTCCTGCGTCTGGAAAAGCCTGAATGGCACTCAGACTGCACCGCGGTGACGCCGCGCAAGTTGATCATGATCAACAATCCCCTGATTGATCGCGGCACCCGACCGGATGTCGCTGACATTGCCCGGGCTCAAGGCGACTTGATACAAGTCAAACCGGCGCCAGCGCCCGGCGCCATGATCAGAGGCAAGCATCACTGCCCGATGCTATCTGCTGGTTACCCAAGGGAGATTGCCCATGTCTGCTCAAGCACGTTACTTGTTGCTGGTTTCGCCGCTGATGGAACACAGCCCCGCCTTCGACCGGGCCGCCGCCCTGGCCAAGGCTGAAGGTGCCGCGCTGCACATCCTCGCCTTCGACTATCTGGAGGGCCTGGCCACCGCCGGTCTGGTCAACGAGCAAGCCCTGGAACAGATGCGTATTGGCTACGTTGAGCGCCATCACCAGTGGCTGGAAGATCAGGCCAGGCCCTTGCGCAAGCTCGGCCTGACCGTCACCACCGAAGTGGCCTGGGTGGAGAGCCCGCTGCAGGAGATCCTGATTCGTCTTAAAGAAGAGCCCATGGCGTTGGTGATCAAGGCGCTGGAGCATGAGTCACTGCTGTCGCGCTTGATGTTTACGCCGTTGGACGTCCACCTGATTCGCGAATGCCCGGTGCCACTGCATTTTGTCAGCGGGGCCCTGCACGCGTTACCGCGCAAAATCGTAGCGGCCGTCGACCCGTTCCATCACGACGAGCATTACGACAGCCTTAACGACCGCATCTTGCATGAAGCCGTCAAATTGGCGACAGCGTGTGATGCCGAGGTAGAAGTGATCTACGCCCATGACTTGTCCGACCTGGGGGCCCAGGAGTATGGGTTTGGCAGCGGCGCCGGGTTTTTCTCTTCTGTGGCCGCCAAACGGCTGTTCGACGAACAGGGCAAGGCCTTCAATGACCTGGCCGCACGCAACGGTATTCCGCCGGCACAGCGCCATATGATCCTGGGTAACCCGGCCAAAGTGCTCTCCAGCTATGCCGATGCCTACAACGTCGATGTGATCGTCATGGGCCGGGTCGGTCATCGCGGCCTGTCGCGCCTGCTCGGCAGCACCGCCGAAACGCTACTGTATAAAATGCCATGCAGTGTCTGGATGGTTAAACCGGAAGTGCTCGACTGAGCGTCATCGGATCGCACACGCGGCAGTTGGCAGCCCCTCGCTGTAGCATTCGCAGCGAGGGGCATGCAAAAAACATTCATCTGGAGGGCGGCGCGAGACTCATTGCACGCGAAAGCGATCAGCGGCTCGACTATATAAAATTTGCAGCTATCTTTCTCCGATGTTTGGATGTTTAGTAATCGGAATATATGTGTGCAAGAGGCTTTTGCAATGAAGTCAACACCCAGCCTTGTACAAGTTCAACATTTAAAAACAACCTGCGCCAGTTGCAGCGTTTTAGAGCTGTGCTTGCCCATAGGCCTGACCGATCTCGAAGTGGGTCGCCTGGACACACTGATTCCACAACGCGTCAAAGTGAAAAAAGGTGCTTCGCTGTATCGCACCGCAGATCCGTTGCGCTCGCTCTACGCCGTGCGTACCGGGTTTTTCAAGACGTGCATACTGTCCATGGACGGCCGTGAACAAGTCACCGGCTTTCAAATGGCCGGGGAGATGCTCGGCCTCGACGCCATCAGCGCCGACGCCCATGCCTGCAATGCCATTGCTCTGGAAGACAGTGAGGTGTGCCCTCTGCACTTCAATCAACTTGAGCGACTGGCCGGTCAAATACCGTCATTGCAACATAACTTGAACAAAATCATGAGCCGCGAAATAGTGCGTGATCACGGCATGCTAATGCAGATGGGCAATATGAACGCCGACGAGCGGCTTTGTGCATTTGTCTTGAATATATCGATGCGGATGAGTACGCGTGGCTATTCACCGCGATCATTTGTATTGCGCATGAGACGCGAAGAAATTGGCTCTTACCTGGGGCTGCGACTGGAGACGGTGTGCCGCAGTATTGCGCAGTTGCGCAAACTGGGCCTGGTGCATATCAGCGCACGCAATGTCGAGATTCTCGACATGGCGAAACTCAAGACGTTTATCGCCGGCTGTCACCGCCATGGTGCCGAGTAACAGGGCTTCATCTGATCCACATCAGATTTACCGGTGAGCAAAGGCGTAGAACCGACGCAATAGGGCGCTGTTCCTGCCGCCCCAACCTGGAGGTCTTACCATGCCCACCATTGCAGAGCACAACCGGCAAGCCGCTCCCGCCTATGCGGCAGTCCCGCACGAACACTGGATCGAAGCGGTTGATGACGGCCGCCATGTGCTGATCCGTCCGTTGAGAACCGACGACCGGGACCGCGAATATAACTTCATCAAGAATTTGTCCCGAGAGTCTCGGCACGCGCGCTTCCTCGGTGAAATCAACGAGCCCGGCAAGACCCTGCTCGATCAATTGATGGACGTCGACAATCAGCAACGTGTGGCATTTATTGCTCTGGTGCATGACAACGGCAAGCTGATCGAGATCGGCGTCGCGCGCTATGCCGCAGCCAAGGAGCATGAATGCGAATGCGCGGTTACCGTGGCTAACCCTTGGCAGCACCTGGGGCTAGGGCGCATTTTGATGCAGCACCTGATGACCGCCGCGCGAAAAAACGGCTTCACGTTGATGTACACGGTCGATGAAGCGACCAACGCCCCGTTACGTGAACTGAACCATGCCCTGGGCTTCCACACCGTAACCGACCCCGATGACCCTACCCAGGTGATCAGCAGCGTGGTGCTCTGAGCATCACAGCCCGGTAAAAAGGGCGGCCAGCCGCCCTTGCCTTTTATTACTGCGCCGGTCGGCGCCGAACGCCTGTCCGGCAGCGCTCAAGGTGGAAACACCGGGTAACCGTCTTTTGGCTGAGTGAAGGAATCAAGACAGCCTGCGTCGCTACACAAGGTTAACGCCACGGGCGCTGCACAAGCCCTGGCGTAATCTCGTAACCTCAGGCGACAGACCTCATGATCAGTGTTTCCAATCACATCACCGCGCCACCCCAACCACTCGACCCATCCCACCTGCCACTCGCCAGACATAAACGCGAAGCCCCTGCCCCAACTGAGCCGACAGGCGACGCTCGCACCGAAGGCGATCGTGAGTTGGCGGCCGAATATAGCTTTGCGCTGTTCCATGCCGCCAATGGCGAAAGAAACAGCAAAATCAGTGCTATCCCGCCCAATTCCACATTCGGTCAGTGGTGGGGGCGTTTACATGACGCCTTCCAATCACCCGACGTCCTTCAGTGGATCAGGGATAAAGGCATTGACCCTACGTCGATAACGCTCAAACCGGAATCAGGCCAAATCTCCTTCAGGCTCAAGCGGTCGCTTGACCCCGAACAGAAGCTAAACACCGTTGGGCAGGACGACAGGCGCTGGGCGTCGATCAGCGCCCCTATTCTCAAGGCCGCGCGAGTCATCAACGCGGGCCATGCCGACACCACCATCACGCCTCCGGCAACCGTTCTCGACCAGCCTGTTTCAAGGTGGATCGTGGGACGCTTTTATCAAGAACGGGAGGACCTCACGGCGCCCGCCATGCGCAGGCGTGCAGAAGAAATAGGTCGAGAGCAACGTTTTACACCGCTGGACCCAAACACCTCCGAAGGCTTGATGAGTGCGCGTAGCGAGGACGCACTGCAAGACCAGAAAGCGGTATCGGGCGATATCATCAACCGCTATGAGGCGGTCAGCGAGCTGCGCCACCTGGCAACGTCCGCGGACAGTGGCGCGAAGTCGGCTGGGGAAATCCAGAATGAACTGAAGAAGAGGACGATCTCTCTGTCTTCGGCAAGCACCTACCAACCCATCGGTGCCAGCCAATCGAACAGGGTCAGCCTCGTGCAATTCCTGGAAGATCATGGCTGGCATATTCCCACCGATCACGAACAGTTGGAGAACCTCGCGACCGCCCTCTCGACCCCGGCGCCCAAGATGCCAGCGCACGGCAATCTCGGCGGGGCGCTGGCTTGGCCTGAGCCGTTGGATCAGGGCGACCTGCAACAGCTGAAGGCCGATATTGGCACAGGCAAAATGGGTGATGTTGACTTAGGACCGTCAAAAAATATCCTGGATTATCTGCTGAACGGCAGGACAATTTCCCCGGCGGAACTGAGCAACCCGCGACGGCTGATCGATTCCTTGATCGCATCGCCCAGAGGCAAAGCGCTGGGTGAAGCGATTCAGGCTGCGTTCGAGGCGCGGGGCGTCAAAGGCAGCGCTTCTGACTGGCTGCTCACGGCCTTGAACACCGAAAGCGCCAGTGTCCCTGGCAACGAGGTCGATCACCAAGCCCCTGGCCAAATTGAAGGCTATCGGCTGGTCTCGGCGGAGAACTCGGGCAAAAAACCGTCAGCGGTTATCCAGGAGCTGGCTGATCACCTGGTCGCCAAAGGCAACGCCTCATCCCCGCAAAAGGCCATGATTCAGGCTCACCTGCTGCTGGCCAGCCGGGCTCCGGAATTCCTGATCAAGGACATTCCGGAAGGCGTCGTCGTGGGCACCCACAGTTGGGTCAGCTTTGCCACGGCGGCGGCCCGAATCGAAAACAAAGCGCCGGGAAACACCGCGTCGATGAGCTATGCAGACGTTATGCTCGAAGCCAGCGTTGCGCCGATCTCTGACGACGAACGCACTGTCGAATATGCCGCCCAGACCGACGCCATCAAACACTGGGCCGTTGCCAACGGTATGGATTACCCGTCGACGGATGCCTCGATGACGACTGCCCGCGAGGCCTACAGTGCGCAGATTCGCGAGTTGAAAGAAGCTGCGCAAATGCAAATCGGGCAGATGCCGACGACGAGGGGCATTGCGCTGGAACAGTTAAAAGTAGCCCTGCCTCACGTCGACCCGAAACTGTTCGAAGAAAAAACCATCACCCTGCAGCCTTCCAACCGGCACTTCCCCGGGCCTTACTCGATACTGGACATGTATATCGATGGTCGAGGCCTCAACGCCGCACCCGACTCAGCGGATAACTGGGGGGAAGCGGGCCGTAGTTTCGTGAACCTACTGACATTTGGCGGCGTCACCCTGCAGCCGGACGGTCGTCCCAGCGCATGGGTGTCCTCCTCGGACGGGTTCAACATTAACGATGTACTGGAACGGCTTAACGAACTACCGCGCCCGACGAAGATATTCAACGAGACGTTCCCGGACTACTCCAGTGCCGTCAAAAAAACGACCGCTGCGCAGCTCAAACACCTTATTTCGAAGCAGCCGCTGGAAGATCGGCAGAATCTGGAGTTTGGCAAAATAACCATCCGTAAAGAAATGGAGTTCCATCGCGCCGATCAGCCCAGGCGCGTTTCAGATGGTGTTCTGCTGGTCGAGACCGAGCGCAACGGCCAGCGCATGACCTATGAAATCGACCGACTAAAAGGGACGGTGACCAAGCTGCCGGACAAGACTTATCGGGACTATGAACCGACGCTTCACTCTATAAAAGCGGGCAAGCGTTTTGATCAGGTAAAACCCGCAGGTCACTCTGCAGCGGGGATAACGCATGAAAACAAAGATGCACAAGGCGCACCTAATAGTTTCAGTAGCGCTAGAACCCAATACATCGTTGATGCATTGATAGAGGATATCAACTTGCCTGCGGTGGAGAAGTACGCCAAGGGCAAAACCACCTTCGACGCTGAAGTACCGCTGCATGAGACCGTTGAAGAGATCGCGCTCAACCTGATCCCGTTCCGATCAGCCATCGTTAATTTTACCAACGGCAATATTGGTGGGGGCGTTGTCGATCTTGCCTTCGATATCTTTGGTTTCGCCGTCGGCTTGGGCGCCGCGGCAAAAGGCGCGAAAGTCGCGGCGGCCGGCGCGTCGACAGTTGCCAAAGCGGGTCAGGTTGCCAAGATTATAGGACGCGCGACCGTGGGCGCACTCAATCCATTGGACGGGGTTGCCGACCTGGCTCGCGGAGTGGCGGGCGGTCTGCGTAAAGGGGTCAGCACAGCGTTCAAGGGGGTCAAACATCTGCGCGGCTCTTACCGAGGTGTCGATCTACTTGAGTTGGCGAAAAAAACCGATGTCGCCGAAGGCACATTCAAAGCAGCCAATGGCACACGCGAAAGCAAAACACTGGGCAAATTCGATGAGGCGACCAATAAGTGGTACGCCTACGATCCGCTCACGAAGCAGGCATACGGCAAGCCGTTGGACAACTTCAGCGTCGACACGCCGAGGTTGAATGACCCCGATAGCCTGCACTCGATCGGCAGTAATAATGTGGCGAAAACTGCCAGTCAGCAGCACGGCGTGGCAGCAACCGGCACATTCACCGTGGGGCAAGAGACGGTCGAAGGTAACGTGGTTTTGTTTCAAGGTAACTGGCATCGTTACGATGCGATCAATAAACGTGCCTTCGGCCCGCCGCTGACAGATTTCAAACCGAGCCGGGTCGCGGCCAATGGTGACGTGAGGTCGATGGACGCCGATTTGTTGGGTTATGAGGTCAAGCACATTGCCCCCCAAGAGTTATCGACAAAAGGCTTGCAGTCCAATGTGTATGTGGGTCGCAGTAAAAAAGAATATGTAAAAATCGATGGCAAGTTTTATGAATCACACCTCAAGGATGGCCAGCGAGTTATCCGGCATCCGGCGCGCACCGGGCCTGACCTGCCGGTCAGGGATCTAGGGCTTTCCGGATGGGAACCGCTCTCCAGAACCGACCGCCTCCTGGGGGGCGCAGGGGGCAATCCTTGGAAACCCGGAGAAAATACCTACTTAATCCCGCTGGACGATATCCACCTGACGGGAAACCCAGCACGCCCCTATTCGCTGAACTACAAGGGCGTAGAACATGATATCTCCTTCGACAGCTATGCCGGCGCGTGGAAATCCAGCGACCTCAAAACAGCAAACGATGCCCAAGGCCAGGCTTACTTCTGGAGGAGTGGCAAAGGAAAATGGCAACGAGGAACGCTTAGTGAGTTTAAAAAGGCTAAAAAAATCGATGCGCGCGGGTTTAAATATGTTGATGTCTCTCCCCCGACAATTCTACGGGTTCCAAAAGATGCTCAGCCCATCCCCAAACAGATTCACTATTTTTGGGCTGGCAGTGATATCCCGTCGAACCTGATAGAAAACATCGCGAATAACTCTGCCAATGCACCTGGGTATAAATCCATTATCCATGTCGATGCAGACAGCCCGGCGATGTTTGAAAAAATCAAAAGCCAATTGCACGCCAAAGCGCCGGACCTAAGCGTCATGAATCTGCACGGGGAAGATTTTTTCAAACAATTGAAAGACACTGAAATGTACCGCTACTTTCGCCAGGGCCAAGGCAAAAATCTCGCCGCCACTTCGGATGTCGCCCGTTATCCACTGATGAATAAATACGGTGGCATTTACCTCGACACCGATGATGCGATTCCAGTCAATATTGGCACTACCGCATTGAAGGCGGGCGCCAACGACATTCTGCTTAACAGACCCGTCGCCCACACTATTACGGACTACAAGCCCTTCTACAACACCAGTAACTTTGCGACACAGCCTGACAATCCGGTGATCAACGATATGATCGCGGAGATGAACCAGCGGTTTTCCGCTAACAAAACATACTTTGAAAACAACCGCCCGACCGTCACCAGAGGGCCTGGAGGGGCAATCCAATACACCTCTGAATTTCGCACCTACGAAGGTAAAATTTTCGAGACGGTAGGCCCAACAATGTTTGATGACGTGCTCAAGTCAAAAAGACCTGACATGTACCATCTGGGCCTCGATGGATTGGCTAAAGAATCAAAGATTGTCGACGGTAAACTGGTCTCATCCGGACCAATAGTCGATATTGAAGGTGAAGCGCGCCAGTATTATGCGAGCAAGGGTATTACTCCGCCGGACCTGCTGGGTAATCAGATAAAAAAAATAAAGGAGCACTACCTGTCACTTCTTCACCAGTTCCAAATAAAGATTGGCGCTGAACACTCCTGGATCGGAACATGATCAACTAATGCTCATACCGGCAGCCGGCCAACGCTGGCGGGGTATGAGCAATCAGTCCTGATGCTCGTTGCTGCCAACGTCCTCCGCTTCATCCGGGTCCTTGAGCGGCACTTCTGCATCATCCATCAGCGACCCCGGGTCTTCATTGCCGGGGTCGTTAAGGTCTTCTTCCGCATCTTTTGACATGACCGTCCCCTCTGATCGCCTTGACATAGAGTAGCTCTTTTGAAGAACACGGCCTGCGTCAAGATGAGGCCCTGCGCGGGTCGTTAAAGTTCCGATGAATCCCTGGCCGGGCATTCAGAGACGTTCAAGTTCAAGTATGCACTGTTGTAGTGCGCACACCGTTCCCTTGTGGCGAGCAAACGCGCTCGCCACAAGGGAATAGAGACGCTTTGCCGGTTTCGGCACAGGCATTGCTTAATCCATTCATCGTTCACCTGCCATGCCCGGATACAGGAGCATTCGTTACCCCCCGACCCAGAGCCGACCCCATAAGAAAGTAAGGACCTGGCCCGATGGCACCCTGCGCCACGGGCTCATAAAAATGCGTTTTTCAAAGCGGCAGTGCCCCCCGCGCTTCCCTCGGCACTGACAAGGTACTGGAATGGCTCAATCTTTCTTTGATGAAATGAATGACGCACACGGCGTGTGCCGTGCGCACTATCAGGATTTCTCCCGCTGGCTGGCCAATACGCCGCCGGAACTGCTGGCCCAGCGTCGCCGCGAAGCCGACCTGTTGTTCCACCGCGCCGGGATCACCTTCACCTTGTATGGCGACGAGCAGGACACCGAACGCCTGATCCCCTTCGACATCATCCCCCGCAGCATCCCCGCCAGTGAATGGAGCGTCATCGAGCGCGGCTGTATCCAGCGCGTCAATGCGCTGAACATGTTCCTTGCCGATATCTACCACGACCAGCGCATCATCAAGGCCGGGATCATTCCGGCAGACCAGGTGCTGGGCAACGAGGGTTACCAGAAGGCCATGGTCGGCCTCGACCTGCACCGCGACATCTACTCGCATATTTCCGGGGTGGACCTGGTGCGCGATGGCGACGGCACCTACTACGTGCTCGAAGACAACCTGCGCACCCCCAGCGGCGTGAGCTACATGCTCGAAGACCGCAAGATGATGATGCGCCTGTTCCCCGAAGTATTCGCCAAGCAGCGCATCGCGCCGGTAGACCACTACCCCAACCTGCTGTTGAAAACCCTGAAAAGCGCCAGCCGCCTGGACAACCCCAATGTGGTGGTGCTGACGCCAGGGCGCTTTAACAGCGCATTTTTCGAGCATGCGTTCCTGGCCCGGGAAATGGGCGTGGAGTTGGTGGAAGGCGCCGACCTGTTCGTGCATGACCTCAAGGTGTTCATGCGCACCACCGACGGTCCCAAGGCCGTGGACGTGATCTACCGCCGTATCGACGACGCGTTCCTTGACCCGCAGGCGTTCAACCCGGAGTCGATGCTCGGCGTGCCCGGCCTGGTCGCGGCCTACTGCGCCGGCAACGTGGTGCTGGCCAACGCCATCGGCACCGGCGTCGCGGACGACAAGTCGATCTACCCCTACGTACCGGAAATGATCCGTTTCTACCTGGACGAAGAACCGATCCTGCAAAACGTGCCGACGTTTCAATGCCGCAAGCCGGATGAGCTGTCCCATGTGCTGGCCCACCTGCCGGAATTGGTGGTCAAGGAAACCCAGGGCTCCGGCGGCTACGGCATGCTGGTCGGCCCCGCGTCCACGGCGGCCGAGATCGAGGACTTCCGCCAACGCATCAAGGCGCGTCCACACGCCTATATCGCCCAACCGACCCTGAGCCTCTCCACCTGCCCGACATTTGTCGAAAACGGCATCGCCCCCCGGCATATCGACCTGCGCCCATTCGTGCTGTCCGGTAAGGAAACCCGCCTGGTACCCGGTGGCCTCACACGGGTGGCGTTGCGCGAAGGCTCGTTGATCGTCAACTCGTCGCAAGGCGGCGGAACCAAGGACACCTGGGTGGTCGAGGGCTGAGTATGTTGAGTAGAACCGCCGCAGATTTGTACTGGATGTCCCGTTACCTGGAGCGTGCCGAGAACCTGGCGCGCATGCTCGAAGTCAGCTATTCGCTGTCATTGATGCCCCAGGCCGGGCGCAGCGATGGCCTCGACGAACTGGCGATGTCGTTGCTCAGCAGCGGCACCCTGGACAGCTACCTGGAGCGCCACGGCCAACTGGATGCCGAACGCATGTTGCACTTCTTCGCCCTCGATGAAGAAAACCCCGCCAGCATCTACAACTGCCTGCGCGCCGCGCGGGGCAACGCCCATGCCGTGCGCGGGCGCATCACCGCCGACATGTGGGAAAACCTCAACGCCACCTGGCTGGAAATGCGCAGCATCGCCGCTGGCGGGCTGGCGCGGCATGGCATCAGCCACTTCTGCGATTGGGTCAAACAGCGTTCGCACCTGTTTCGCGGGGCGACGTCCGGCACCATCATGCGCAATGACGCCTACCGGTTCATTCGCCTGGGCACCTTCGTCGAGCGCGCCGACAACACCTTGCGGCTGCTGGATGCGCGCTACGAGATGTTCGGCGAGGAATCGGAGGAAGTCAGCGACTTGTCGGCGCGCGGTTATTACCAGTGGAGCGCCCTGCTCCGCGCCTTGTCGTCATTCGAGGCGTACACGGAGCTGTATCCGAATGCGTTGAACGCACGCTCGGTGTCGGAGTTGCTGCTGTTGCGCAGTGATGTGCCGCGCTCGTTGCATGCCTGCATCGAGGAACTGAGCCATATTCTGGCGGACTTGCCGGGCAGTTATGGCCGCACCGCGCAGCGCTTGGCCGCCGAGTTCGAAGCGCGGCTGCGCTATACCGGGATCGACGAAATCCTCGAAGAAGGCTTGCACAGCCGCCTGACGGAATTCATCGACACGGTACGCGAGTTGGCGCGGGCGATTCACAGCTCGTATCTGGAGGTGGTTTAGACATCGAGGGGCGCGCTCTTTCGCTCGCGGTATTCCCGAGGGGAGCAGTTCATCAGGCGCTTGAAGGCACTGCTGAACGCACTGTCCGACTGATACCCGAGTGACTGGCCGATACGGGAAACGCTACTGCCCGAAGTGCTCAAGGCCTGTACTGCCAGGTGCATGCGCCAGCGAGTCAGATACTCCTGGGGCGCCATCCCGACCCGCCGCTTGAAGTGCAGGGCAAAGGTCGATCGGGACTGACTCGCGACACCGGCCATGTCGCTCAAGGTCCAGCGGCGTGCCGGTGCGGCGTGTATTTGCTGCAGTACCGGCGCCAACCGCGGATCGTTCAACGCCGCCAACCAACCCGTGGTACTGGCGCCCATGGATGACTGATAGAGGCGCAGGATCTGCACCAACATCATTTGCGCCAGATGTTCGGTCATCAACGCCGCGCCTTGCATCGGGCTGGCATACTCCCGAGCCAAGCGTTCCAGGCACCAGCGCAAAACGCTGGCCTGCTCGGACCTGGCACTGATGCGCACCACCGGCGGTAACCCCTCCAGCAATAGCCGGGCGTCGTCACCGTAGCTAAAACGTCCGCCGATCAGGAACAAATCCACAGTTTCACCCAGACGGGCAATACCACCCACCGCGTCACGATACACCTCGCGCGCATCAACGCCCTCCCGCGCCAGGTTGCTGGACAACCTCCAGGGACGGTTTTGGGTCAACAAAAAGCAATCGCCCTCGCTCAAGGGGATCGGCACCGGCATGCCCTCCACTTCCAGCCAACACTTTCCCTCCACCACAGCGTTGAACTTGATGCCCTCCGGCGGCGGAAAATCCAGGGCCCAATCGCCGCCAGCCTTGAGGCCGGCGAAATAGGCGCGATGGCTCTTTAACAGTGCCACCACGTCGGACAGGCTATCCATAAAAAACTCCGGACGATCGCGATAGAAAAGCGGACTTTAGGCCGTTTCGCGTCCGACCTCTAGGGGAGAACATAGCCGCCCCCCCATGGAGAGCGCCCTATGATCAATACACAAAGCCCTATCGAGAGTGGATTCGACAGCACGACAACCGCTTTGCAAGCGTTGGCGGGTAAAGATTTGCACGGTATGACTGCCATCGTCACCGGAGGTTATTCAGGCATTGGCCTGGAAGCCGTTTTAGTCGCTATCGCCCACCACCGTGGCAACAGCTGCCGCACCCGCGCTTCGCCGAAGCGATCATCGATCAACATCACCACGCCGGTGTCCTGCTGGCTGCGGATCACCCGCCCCGCCGCCTGCACGACTTTCTGAATGCCTGGGTACAAGTAGGTGTAGTCGTAGCCGGAGCCGAAGATCGCGCCCATGCGCTGCTTCATGTGTTCGTTGACCGGGTTCAGTTGCGGCAGCCCCAGGGTGGCGATGAACGCGCCGATCAAGCGCGCGCCGGGCAGGTCGATGCCTTCGCCAAACGCGCCGCCCAGTACCGCAAAGCCAACGCCCTGGCTGTGTTCGGTGAACTGCTCGAGAAAGGCCTGGCGCTCGGTTTCGACCATACCGCGTGACTGCTGCCACAGTGCGATGTGCGGGTGTCGCTCGGCGAGTAACTGTGCCACTTGTTGCAGATAATCGAAACTGCTGAAGAACGCCAGGTAATTACCCGGTTGGCGGGCGAACTGCTCGGCGATCAATTCAACGATGGGTTCCAGTGAGGCCTGGCGATGCACGAACCGGGTGGAGACCTCATCGACAATCCGCACCCGCAATTGCGCGGCATTGAACGGTGATTCCACATCGACCCAGGCGGTGTCCGCCGGCGGGCCCAGCAGGTCGGCGTAGTAGTGACGCGGGCTCAGCGTAGCGGAAAACAACACGCTGCTGCGTGCCGCCGTCAGTCGCGGGCGGATGAATTCGGCGGGCACCACATTGCGCAGGCACAACGTGGAACCGCTGCGCTTGCCGCGCAGTTGGCGCAGGCTGATATCAAAGATGAAATGTTCGTTGAACAGCTCGGCGACCTTGGCAAATTGCAGTGCTTCAAAATAGAAGGCTTGCAGATCGCCGCTGAGTGCCTCGGGATGGTCGTTGAAGTAGTCACCCATGGCGCTGGCGCAAAGGCTCAGGGCCTGGAGCAGTTTGTCGGGTTTGGCCGCGTAGGCCTGATACGGCGCGAGCTGGTCCTTGTGCAAGGCGTTCCACTCACGATTCAAGCGCTGCAAGGGTTTCTTCAACGGTTCTGGCGCCATATCGCGCACGGTCTTGAGGGCGTACTGATCAAGGCTTGCGCTGTACATCGAACGGGCGCGCTCCACCAGGTTGTGGGCTTCGTCCACCAGCACCGCGACGCGCCACTGGTTGAGTTGGGCCAGCCCGAACAACAGCGCGCCAAAGTCGAAATAGTAGTTGTAGTCGGCGACCACCAGGTCGGTCCAACGGGCCATTTCCTGGCTCAGGTAATACGGACAGACGCCGTGCTCCAGAGCGACCTCGCGCAGGTTGCGCTGGTCGAGCAGGCGCACCTTGGCGGCCGCGTTACGCGCGGCGGGCAAACGGTCATAGAAACCTTTGGCCAACGGGCAGGATTCGCCGTGGCAGGCCTTGTCCAGGTGTTCGCAGGCCTTGTCCCGCGCCACCAGTTCCAACACGCGCAGCGGCAACTCGGGACTGCTGGCGTACAGCACTTGCGCGGCGTCGAGGGCCAGTTTGCGGCCTGGGGTCTTGGCGGTGAGGAAAAACACCTTGTCCAATTGCTGGGGGGCCAAGGCCTTGAGCATGGGGAAGATCGTGCCGACGGTTTTGCCGATGCCGGTGGGCGCCTGGGCCATCAGGCAACGTCCGGTGCTGACGGCCTTGTACACCGACTCTGCAAGGGGGCGCTGGCCGGGGCGAAAGTCGCTGTGAGGGAACGTCAGGGTCTGCGCAGCGCGGTTGCGAGCGTCGCGGTGCTGCATCTCCTGGCGCGCCCAACCGAGAAACAATGCGCATTGCCGGTTGAAGAACTGTTGCAGATCGGCGGCCGCAAAGCGCTGGTTCAGCAAGGTTTCGCCCTCGCCAACGATATCGAAATACACCAGCGCCAAATCGATGTGCGCAAGCCCGAGCTTCTGGCACATCAGCCAGCCGTAGACCTTGACCTGGGCCCAGTGCAATTGCCGATGGTTGGCGGGCTGGGCATCGAGGTCGCCGCGATAGGTCTTCACCTCTTCGAGGCGGTTGCTGTCCGGGTCGTAACCGTCCGCCCTGCCCCGCACCTTGAGCGCTTCGTATTCGCCTTCCAGGGCCACTTCGTTCTGGTAATGCGCACTGCGCCGGGAGGCGACCGTGCGATGACCGGCGATGCCTTCCTGGGCGCTGGGCGACGGTGTAAAGCGCAGGTCAAGGTCGCCGACCTTGGCCGTGAACTCACACAGGGCGCGCACCGCCACGGTGTAACTCAAGCGGGCTGCGCCCAGCGCACATAGCAGACGGTGACCGGCATCTGGTACTCGCCACAGAACTCCAGCCAGCGCAGTTGGTTGTCTTGCAGGCGATCGCCAGGGCCTTTGACTTCGATCATGCGGTAGGTTTTCCGGGCGGGCCAGAACTGGATCAGGTCCGGCATACCGGCGCGGTTGGCGCGGATGTCCAGCAGCAGCCGCTCGAACCAGTAGTGCAAGTGTTCGGCGGGCAAGCACGCCAAGGCCTGCTCCAGCAGCTCTTCACTGAGCAGGTTCCAGAAGACAAAGGGTGACTGGATGCCCCACTTGTCCACGTAGCGTTGGCGGATGGTGTTTTTGTAGCGGTCATCGCGCAGTTGCTCGAAACAGGCGGCAAACAGTGACGCACGACGCTGATGAAAGTCTTCGCTGTGCAGATCCGCCGGCCCGCGCTGGAACGGGTGAAAAAACGCCCCCGGCAGCGGCGCGAAGATCGCCTCCCAGCACAACAGGCCGAACAGCGAATTGATCAGACCGTTTTCGACGTAGTACACCGGCGCGTCGGGCTCGCTCAGATGGGCCTGCACGCAATACTCCACCGACACCAAGGGTTCCGGCAGCGGCAGCGCCAGGTCCAGGCGCGTGACTTCGCGCGGCTTGACCTTGGGCAAGGCCGGCGCGCCCAACTTGCGCCGCAGGCGCGGCAACACACGCAGCAGGTGTTGCTGCTCGGCGGGACTTTCCGGTGCCTCTTGGGCGGCGCACGCCAGGGCCATGGCCTGGGCGTAGTCTTCCTGGCGCTCCAGCACGCGAATCAAGCGTGAGCGTGCGCCGGGGAAAACACAGGCGCGGTAGATCTGCTCGGCCAGCGCCAACTCGGCACTGCGCTCGCAATACTGGCCGACCTGGAACAACAGCTTGGCCCGGCGTTTTTCCAGCCAAGGGTTGTCGGTCTGCAACATGGCGATCTGCGCCAGCACGCTGTCCAGCGCCTGTGCGGACTCAAAGGCTTGCTGGCACTGGTGCAGGAACAGAAACCCCAGCACATCATCGCGGCTGCGCAAACCGCGGGACTCGGCACAAAACTCGACCTTTTCGTAGGTGTAGATACCCAGGTCCGCCAGCACGAACTCCGACCAGTCCTGATGCAGGTTGCCGAAGAACATCAATCGCAGGCGATCGCACAAGTCCATCACGGTGAGGCTGTAGAGCACGTCATCCAGCTCGGGGCACCAGTGCGCAAAGCGGCGCTGCTCAGTGAACTGCGGCGCCAACTGCTCAAGCCAGTCGGCCTTCTTACCCTTGGGCTGGTCGATCCATGGCTGGAACGCACCCAGCACCTCGCCCTTTTGCAGCACCCCAAACAGTTCGTCAAAACCCAGCAGGCACTGATCATCGACCCAACCCAATGCCTTCAGCGGGCGCGCCGCAGCATGCGGGCAGCCGATTTCCAGATAATTGAGCTTACCCGCGCGAAAATGCACGCCCTTGCGCATCACCATGCGCACCAGCAATGCCTGGGACGGCTGCGGCAACCTGTCAAATTGCTGAATGAAATGCGCTTCGTCAGCATCGAGCAAATCGGCATAGCGTTGCCTCAGCCAATCGAGCACCTGGCGGAAGTTATGCAGGTAATACAGGGGGTCTTCGAGGGGGTCGGCCATGGTACGCAGCGATCAAATACTGGTTATGCATACAGAGTGCCGTCGTAGACGCGTTGTTGCAATCGGTAATAGATAAATGGCGCACGCAACTTTTTGCATAAAAGTGATCAGATGGGGGAGCTGATCGCGTAACATTTATGGCCCGCAGCTGCAGGTAGCGGGACTTTTCAGGGTTAAGGTAAGGGTTATGAGCATGAAGAATTTGGGGCTGCCACTGGTTGCACTCACTTTTCTGGTATTGGCCGGTTGCGCGACGCAAACCGTAGTGACATTGCAAAATGGCACGCAGTATTTAACCAAAGACATACCGAAGACCAATACCGCCGACGGTTTCTATGAATTCACCGACATCGCTGGCAAGCACATCCGCGTCAAAGCCGGCGATGTGGCCACGGTTCGCAAGGAAGACTGATCCCCCTCCGCACATTTTGATCGGCGTGACGCTATGGCTGCGCGCCCATCGGCCCAAACGCCTCATCGACTTGTGCCAGGTCGGTATCGCGCAGGTTGCCAGCGTAATAGTGCAATTTGGTCCAGGCCATCAGGTAGTCGTAGCGCGCCTGGGCCAGGTCGCGCCGGGTACTGTAGAGCTGCTGCTCGGCGTTGAGCACATCGAGGTTGACCCGCTCGCCGCCGAGGATGCTTTGCCGGGTCGACACCACCAGCGCCTCGGCCGAGGTCAGGGCTTTCTGGTAGGCGCGTAGCTTGCTGACGCCCGACAGGCAGGCGCTGAACTGGCGACGCAGTTCGATCAGGGTTTCACGGGTCTTGCCTTCCAGCTCGTATTCGGCCTGCTCCATGGCGCGACTGGCCTGGCGCGTGGAGGCAGAGATAGCGCCACCGGCATACAGCGGCAGGCTGACTTCGACGCCAATGGTGTTGGTGTCGTAGCGCTGGTTGTAGGTGTTGCCGCTGTCGGACTCCTGCTGGCGCGAACTGGCATACGCGGTGATCTTCGGCAGGTGCCCGGCGCGGTTGCGCTCCACTTCATAACGCGCCACTTCCAGGGCCTGGCGTTGCGAGGCCAGCGTCGGGTTGTTGCTGATCGCCAGCGCGTGCCAGGTGTCGTAGTTGGCCGGCGTCAGGCTGAAGGCGGCGAAACGCTGATTGAGCGGCGCGAGGTCGTTGATGTTGACGCTCTGCACGCCGATCAACGCGCCCAACTCTCTTAACGAGGCGTCCTGTTCATCCAGCGCCTGGATTTCTTCGGCAGTGGCCAGCTCATAGCGCGATTCGGCTTCAAGGATGTCGGTGCGCGTGCCCTCGCCCTGCTGGAACAGGTGCTGGTTCTGCTGAAACTGCTGCTCGAAGGCCTTTTTCTTGGCGCGGGCAATCTCGATCTGGTCTTGGGCGAACAACGCTTGGGTGTAATAGCTCAGCACCCGCACCAGCAGCGCCTGGCTCTTGTCGCGAAAACTTTCATCGGCAAACAGCGCCTGGGCCACGCCCTTGCGGTAGTTGGCATAGGCTTCGTAGTCGAACAGCGGCTGCTGCAGGCTGAAGGTGGAGCCGTAGCTGTTGTAATTACGCTCGTCGCGATAGCTGCCGCCGCGCCCGTCAGGCAGGTGCGCTTGGGAATTGTTGCGCCCTTTGTTGTAGTTGTAGGACAGCCGCGGCAGCAGCCCGGCGCGGCCGATGGTGCGGTTTTCCAGGCCGGCGTCGCGCTCCTTGATCGCGCCGAGAAACACTGGATCGTTGCGCAGAGCCTGTTCGTACACATCGAACGGGCCCATGGCGGCCTGGGCAGGCGCACAGCTCAACAGCAAGGCGATGAACAACGGTTTCATGTTCATTCCTCGGTCAACGCAGAGCCGGCGCGGTCGAGCAGCGGCTTGAACAGGTAATTGAGCAACGAGCGCTCGCCGGTACGCACAAACATCTCGGCGGGCATGCCTGGCTTGATCACCAGGCCGTGGAGTGTTTCCAGCGCGGCCTCGCTGACGGTGGTGCGCAGCACGTAGTACGGCTCGCCGGTTTTTTCGTCGAGCAGTTGGTCGGCGGAAATCAGGCTGACCTCTCCCGGCACACGCGGGGTACGGCTCTGATTGAAGGCGGTGAATAGAATATCGACCGGCAGGTGGGTGCCGACCTTGTCCACCAAGTGGACCGGCAAATGCCCCTCGACTTCCAACCGCGTACCCTGGGGCACAATCTCCAGCAAGGTTTCCCCGGCGCGCACCACCGCCCCTTCGGTGTGCACGCCAAGGTTGACCGCAATGCCATCGGCCGGTGCGTTGATTTCGCTGTGCTGCAGGTCGAACCCGGCGGACGTGAGTTGCTGCTCCAGGGTCAGGCTGCGCAGTTGCGCGTCGGCCAGTTGGCTGCGCACTTCCTTCTGGTATTCCTCGCTGTGCTGCTGCAGTTTGAGCCGCGATTCGAGGATGCCCTGCTCCACGCGGCCGCTTTCGCCAGTGTTCTGCGCCAGGTCCTGTTGCACCTGGGACAACTGGCGCTGGTACTCCATCAAGCGGTTGCGTGGGATGTAGCCATTGTCGGCCAAGGGCTGCAGATTACTCAGTTGGTCGCGCAGGGATTGGGCCTGGGCGGTCAGGTCGCTGCGCGCGCGGAGCATGCCATTGAGCTGCGCCCTGGCGCCGTCGATATTCGCGCGAATCCCCGCCTGTTCGCGGGCAAAGGCTTCGCGGCGGCTGCTGAACAGTTGGCGTTGACCTTCTAGCACCAAGGCCAGCGCGGGGTCGGGAGTGGCGCTGAGTTCGGCGGGGAAAACGATGACGGCGCGATTGTCGCGTTCGCTCTGCCAACGCGCCACACTGGCCCAGGCCATGCGGTACTGCGCTTGCAGCGATTGCACATCGGCCTGGTTCTGGGTCTGGTCAAGACGAAACAGCGGCTGGCCCTGTTTGACCGTCTCACCTTCACGCACAAGAATCCGGCTGACCACACCGGGGCTGAAGGTCTGCACCGCCTTGCGCTTGCCCGAAACCACCACGGTGCCCTGTACCGGAATACCCTGGTCCAGCGGCGCCAGGCTGGCCCAGAGGAAAAACCCACCGGCGCCGAGCACCGTCAGCCACCAGCCCATGCGCACGAAGAAACCGGCGCCGCGTTGTTCAACAGAGAGAATGCTCATGCGCCTGGATTCCTTCCGGCTTGATACTGACGACTGAAACTGACGCCGGTTTGTTCCTTCGGCGCCGCTTGCTGGCCGGACAACGCGCGCAGCACTTCCTGACTCGGCCCAAACGCCTGCAAGTGACCTTCGTTGAGCACCAGCAACTTGTCCGCCTGGGCCAGGGCCGAAGAGCGGTGGGTGACAAGAATCACGCTGCTGCCCTGGGCCTTCATCTGCACGATGGCGCTGGCCAGCGCGGCTTCACCGACGGTGTCGAGGTTGGAATTGGGTTCATCCAGCACGATCAGCCGCGGCCCGCCATACAGCGCACGCGCCAGGGCGACCCGTTGCTTCTGGCCACCGGACAGGCCGCCGCCGTTGTCGCCCAGCACCGTGTCGTAGCCTTGGGGCAGGCGCAAAATCAATTCATGTACGCCGGCCTGTTGTGCCGCCTGGACCACCTGTTGCGGATCGGCATCGCGAAAGCGCGCGATGTTGTCGGCGATGCTGCCACTGAACAGTTCGATGTCCTGGGGCAGATAGCCAATGTGCGGGCCGAGATCGTCACGGTCCCAGCGGTGGATATCCGCGCCATCCAGGCGCACGGTGCCGGCCAGGGTTGGCCACACGCCCACCAGCACACGGGCCAGGGTGGACTTGCCGGAGCCCGACGCGCCAAGCACTCCCAGCACTTCGCCGGCGCCCAGGCTGAAACTGACCTGATGCAGCGTCGCCAGGCGTCGCCCCGGCGGGCCAGCGCTGACCTGCTCGAAACCCACCTGGCCGTTGGGCGCGGGCAATGCCATCTGCGCGACTTCCGGCGGGAACTCGCGCAGTAACTCGTCAAGCCGCTGATAGGCCAGCTTGGCCGAACTCCACTGCTTCCACACCGCAATCAACTGGTCGATCGGGCTGAGCACCCGGCCCATCAGGATGGAACCGGCGATCATCATCCCGGCGGTCATCTCGCCTTTGATCACCAAAAACGCGCCCAGGCCGAGCACCAACGATTGCAGGCACAGGCGCAGGGATTTGCTCAGTGAGGTGATCACCGAACCGGTGTCGCTGGCCGTGTTCTGCAAACCCAAAAACTCTGAATGCACGGCGAACCAGCGCTTGCGCAATGCGCCGAGCATGCCCATGGCCTGGATGGTTTCGGCGTTGTGCAAATGGCTGGTGGCCAATTGGCTGGAGTGCTGGGAGTAGCCGCTGGCCTCGCCCAGGGGTTTTTTGGTCAGGTATTCATTCAGGCAGGCCAGACCGATCAGCAACAAGGCCCCCGCCGTGGCCAGCACGCCGAGCCACACGTTGAACAGGAAAATCACCAACAGATAGATCGGAAACCACGGCGCATCGAAAAACGCGAACAGCGCCGGCCCGGTGATGAACTGGCGGATGTGGGTCAAATCAGCGAGGGATTGCCCGGCATGCCCCTGGCCGCGCTGCAGATTGCGTTCGAAGGCGGCTTTATATACGCGCAAGTTGAAGCGTCGCTCCAACTGGCTACCGATGCGGATCACGATAAAACTGCGGATGACTTCCAGGCAGCCAATAAAGGCGAAGAAGCCTACGACCATCAGTGTCAACATCACCAGTGTGGTTTCATTCTGGGAGGACAACACGCGGTCATACACTTGCAGCATATAAATGGACGGCACCAGCATCAGCAGGTTAATCAATGCAGTGAAACAGCCAACGCTGATCAAAATACTTTTATATTCACCCAACGCCTTGAATAACGGCGCGACGACTTGGGGCTTCGCCATAGTGCTTGATCTTCCTTGAACCCAATGACCGGCAATAGTTACCCCAACCCCTGAATAAGCGGCGGCCAACTAGTAAATTCGAGTTATAGCGTTATAACTGGAAACTAAGGTATTCGTTGCAATGTCACGAGATCGCCGGATGGCGTGCGTGCCTGGTATTCACCGTCGCGCTGGCGATTCAAGTGGGTAATCCCTGAGCCTTCGGCATTCATCAACCAGATCCCGTCCGGTGTCGGCGACCACGTCAGGGGTTTGTCCCCCAGCCACTGCTCAACACATGCCACGTCGCCACCCAAGGCGTTGGCCTGCTCCAGCAAATCCAGGGCACAGACCTGATCCTCTCGGTGCAGTTGCCAATGTCCGGCCAACTGGGCGGCGCTGGGTAAAACAAGACTGCTAGCCATTGCGTGGGCTCCTGCCGACACGAACAACACCTGTAGGACACAGGCGATCAAATGAGAAAAACGCGGCATGTGCATGCTCCTTCCCGGAAGCGCGGCGCCGAAACGCCGCGCTCGTGCATCAGGCCACGATGTCGCTGACAGCGGCCTGGCCCACGGTGGTGACGAGGAAATCCGCCACGCCGTGCCCGGAGAAGTCCACGGCCAAGGTACCCAGGTGGGTGCCCGAGGCATAGCTCAATACCGCGTCGCCGGCATGCCCGGTGAACGCGTTGACGAAGCTCAGGCCCGCGCCTTGGGTGATGCCGCTCAGGTCGATCTTGTCGGAGCCGCTGGTGAAGTCAAAGATCTTGTCCGCCGCCCCTGGCTTGGAATCGGAACTGGCACCGAACACAAAGGTGTCGTTACCGGCGCCGCCCCACAGTTGGTCCGCCCCGCCAGCGCCGTAGATGAGGTCGTTGCCGGCCCCGCCCTTGATCAGGTTGGCGGCATTGTTGCCGATGATCAGATCGTTGCCCGCACCGCCAAAGGCGTTTTCCACGGTGACGCCCTTGGCGATGGACACATTGCCCACCAGGCCGCCAACGTCGGAGAACGAGGTCTCATTGAGGTTGATCTTCTGGTTCTGGGTGAAACCGGAGAAGTCCAGGGAGTCATTGCCACCGCCGTCCCAGACCGAAAACACCAGCTTGTCGGCGTTGGAAGTTGCGCTGAGGAAATCACGCCCGGTGTTGGAGTTGAAACCGTAGGTGGTGTCACCGGCGCGGGTGGCGTAGTTGGCGCCGTAGAGCTTCTGGATCGCCGCGATATCGTCGATCAATGGCCCGGAGGCGTAGGCCTCGACCCCGCCCTTGCTGAAGTTCTGATTGGTGTTGCTCTCACTCCAGTAACTCATGAGGCTGTAGCCGCGCGTGTCCTGTCCATAGGTCGCATCGTTGTAGGTCGGGTTGCCATTCCCGGCGTTGTAATCGCCAGGGTGAGCCAGGCCCAGGGTATGGCCGATCTCGTGGGTCAGGGTCTGCCGGCCGTAGTTGTTCAGGTCCGGGGTCTTGTTGGGCGTGTAGCTGCTGTTGGTCAGGTACCACGAGGTGCCGTCGTAGCCCGCGCCGGTGCCGGGCAGGTAGGCGAAGGCCGCCGCGCCGTCCTGGCCGCCGCTGTAGTTGCCGAAGGTCATATGCCCATCGCCGCCGCTGGCCTTCTCGGTGAAGGCGACGTTGGCGACATCCGACCAGGATTGCATGGCCAGTGCGGCCTGGGCTTTCTGCTGGCTGTTGAACTGGCTGAAGCCCGAGATGCCATGCTTGTTCAGCGTGCTCGAGGAGGCCGAGGTCAGGAAGGTGTAGGTCAGGTCGATCTTGCCGTTGCCGTCAAAGTCCCGGTAAGCAGCGCCATCGCGCAGCAGTTGAGTGGCCGCCTGGTCAACGGAATAAGAGGGTTTACCATTGATCGTGAGGTTGCCGCCACGGTCGTACAAATGACTGAAACTATCAATTTGCGTATACGCAGTGCTGGCTTGCGCGGCAGATACAATAGCCTGGTCTTTTACTTTTGACATAAACGTACTTCCTTGTGTGCAAGTGCATCAGTCTTGGGTCGATAGGAACCTCGCTGGCGAGATCGTCCTATCACTCGCCTCTTTTGAAGGCGTCACGAAACTGACACAACTTGAAATCTTTCGTCTACATCTATTTACGCAGTGAAAACCGACAAGCCAGCAACTTAAGCAAGTCGCGTGCAATGTTTGTAGGGGGTTAGTTGCTTTTGTCCGACAAAAACCGCCGCGCTGTTATTTAAATATTAAATAGCGGTAAAGCCGCTCAACTTGAGCGGCGCACTTGCTTAGATGGATCCAATATATTGTCACGGTGTCATTCGCCGCATTAAAGAGCCAGCATCTTTATAAATACACCGGATTATCGGCAGCTGTTCCAGCCCATCTCGCGCAACGCCTGCAACAGTGTTTCGCCGTCCAGACCCGGCACTCGCACCCCGTCGTCGGTGGTCATGCTCTCACCGGCCAGCATGGCGTTGACGATCGCCTCCTCCACCGCCTCCGCCGCGGCGAGGAACAGCGGGGACATATGATCGTTATTGACCATCTGCACCGCGCTGCTGAACGCCAGGTCCTTGCGCCCATAGTCCGCCGGGGGCAGCGCCTGATTGCCGGTGGCGAAGGCCAGGAACAGGTCGCCGCTGGAGTCCTCGGTGCCGCCGCCGGTGCGCGCAATGCCGATAGACGCGCGTTGCGCCAGGCGCCGGCATTGATGGGGCAGCAACGGCGCGTCGGTGGCCAGGATCACCACGATCGAGCCCATGCCCGGCGTGCCCCGCTCGGCGAACGGCGATGGAATCGCCATCAACTGCCGGCCCACCGGGTAGCCGTCGACCCGCAGTTCCTGGCGCTTGCCATGGTTGGCCTGCACCAGCACGCCGACCGTCCAGCCGCCCTGCTCCGCCGGCAACCGGCGCGACGCGGTGCCGATGCCGCCCTTGAATTCATGGCAGATCATCCCGGTGCCGCCGCCCACCGAGCCTTCCTGCACCGGGCCACTTTCGGCGTGGTCCAGCGCCTCGCGCACATGCGCAGGCTTGACGTGCTGGCCCCAGATATCGTTCAGCAGGCCATCGTAGGTTTCCATCACCACCGGCATGCACCAGTACACGGCCGGGTCCGCCAGACGCTCGCGCTCCAGGGCAATCAGGGTGTCGCGCACAATGCCGAGGCTGTGGGTGTTGGTGATCGCCAGTGGTGTGGTCAACAGCCCTGCTTCGCTGATCCACTCCAGGCCAGTGGCGTCACCATTGCCGTTGAGCACGTGATACCCGGCAAAGCACGGCTGCTGCCGCGCCTCGCCGGCACGCGGCTGGACCACTGTGACGCCGGTACACACCTGTTTACCGTCGACGCGGGTCTTGAGCGTGCTGTGGCCGACCCGAACGCCGGGAACATCGGTGATGGCATTCAACGCGCCGGGCGTGCCCAGCCCCAACGTGATGCCCAATTGACGTGCGCGCATAACCACTCCTTACAGTTTCTGATACGCCGGACTCAACCGGCCACTGATGCAATACAGAATCACCGACAGCGCCAGCAAGCCGATGATGACCATGATGTCGCGCACCGAAGCCTCCGCGATCAAGGTCATCAACAGATACCCGGCGCCCAGCACCGCCAGCAATGCCGGCAGCGGCCACAAGGGCATGCGATACGGATGTGCGCGCTCACGCAGCAGCACCCGGCTCATCAGCGCACTCAAGGCCACGATCAGGTACACCAGCATGATCAGCAGCACACTGAACGAGGTGAGGTCCGCCAGGTTGGAGCTGAAACTCAGCAGCGCCGAAGGGATCGCCAGGAACAGCGTCGCCAGCCAGGGCGAATCCCAGCGCGGGTGAATGCGCGTGAACAGTTTGTTGATGGTCGGCGTCCACAGCGCATCGCGGCCGCTGCTGAACACCACGCGGCCGATCTGGATCACGATGGCGACGATGGCGTTGAATACCGAGAGGAAGATCCCGGCACTGACCAGGCGTGACAAGGTTTCGTTGCCATGGCTGGTCAGCAGGTAGCCGATGGGGTCGGGGCTGCTGATCATCGCACTCAGCGACGGCGCGCCGATCAGCAGCGCCGTGATCGGCACCAGTTCGATCACCACCACCAGCCCCAGGGACCACAACACCGCTTTGTGTACGCCCTTGCCGCCGCATTTCATGTCTTCGGCCAGCAGCACCGCCGGCCCGTAGCCATTGAAGGAGAACAGACCGATGCCGACCGCGCCGATCACCAGGGCCCAGGGCGCCAGGTGCAACATGCCGTTTTCGACGATCTGCGGCTGAAACAGCACGCTGACCGGCTGCACCGGATGGCCGAAGCCGAGGAACACGATCACCAGCAAGGCCGCCACTTCCAGCAGCAGGCAAGTGCCGGTGATCCAGGCATTGAGCTTGATATTGAGGATGCCCAGGGCGTAACTGCACACCACAATGACCAGCGCAACGGTCTGGGCATCGAACCGGGTGCCCAGGGCGTTATTCAAGTAGGTCGCCGCGCCCGTGGCCAGTACCGGTGGGATAAACAACAACATCACCAGTACCGTCAGGAACGTCGCATAGCCCGCCATGCCGCCGAATACCCGCTTGGCATACACATATTCACCGCCAGCGCTGTTGTGGGCGCGGCCCAGTTCGGCGTAGCAAAAGGCGAACATCAGCGCGAGCAAGGCGGCCATGACAAAGGCCAGGAACACGCCGCTGCCGGCCTGTTGAATGGCGAACGGGGCGATCACGAACACCGAACTGGCGGGCGTCACCGCCGAAACGGTAATGGCCACCACATCGAAGACGCTCAGGGTGGGCTTGAGCACGCCGTCAGGCGCGGGGGAAGCACTCATATCGTTATCCTCTGTCGTTGTTTTTGGTGTGAGGCAGAAACGAAAAGTCTGAAAGTCGTGGGATATGTTTCCCACTCAATGATCGCGAAGTTAAAGCCAGAGCTGTTGTCAGCCAATTCCCCTATTGGCGTACTCCCCTTGACGACACCCGGCAAAAGCCGAACCCTTGGCCGATCTTTTGATGAGGGGAACCTGTGACATGAGCCTGTTCAGGGAAGTCGGCATGCATGCAGGGCTGGGGCGCACCCTGTCACAGATCGGCAGCGAGCGATTCTGGAAACAGCTGGTGCTGTTGTTGCACCAATGCCTGCCGTTCGATAACGCTCTGGCGATTTTCTACCCGCTCGACGGCCTGCCCCAGGCCCTGGAGGAATACGACGCCCAGCCCAGCAGCAAACCGGCGTCGATGCTGGTGTACCTCAACGGCCTGTACGTGCTTGACCCGTTTTTCCAGGCCTGTCGCGAAGGGTATGCCAGCGGCGTGTACCGCCTGGAGGAAGTGGCGCCGGACCATTTCCGCCAGAGCGAATACTTCCTCAATTACTTCCACGACAACGTGCTGGAAGACGAGGTGCAATTCATCCTGCAACTACCTGGCGCGGGCACGTTGTCGCTGTCACTGGGCATGCAGCGGCGCTTCAGTGCTGAAGAAACCGGGCTGCTGACCACCTTGGCGGCGTGGGTGCTGCCGTTGATGCAGCAGCATTGGCAGCAAAGCACCCAGCGTGTACCGGCAGCGCAGGCGATGGCCAGCCAGATTCGCGATGCATTGAGCCATTTCGGCTGCGGCGTGCTCTCGGACCGCGAGCTGGAAGTCGCCCGCCTGGTATTGCGCGGGTTCTCCTCCAAGGCCATGGCCGAGCGCCTGAATATCTCGCCGGATACGGTCAAAGTGCATCGCCGGCATCTGTACGCCAAGCTGGATATTTCTTCGCAGCCGGAGCTGTTCTCGTTGTTTATCCAGTCGTTGGGGCATGACCTGGAAAACCCCTGAAATCCAAATGTGGGAGGGGGCTAGCCCTCTCCCACATCAGTTCTTCAGCGCCCGGTACGAATGGTGTTCCACACCCGCGTGCGAACCCGGTCGATATTCAGCGGCATCGCTTCCAGCGCGAACAACTTGCCCATCATTTCCGCGCTTGGGTAGATCTTGGTATCGGCCTTGATTGCCGGGTCCACCAGGCTGTCCGCCGCACTGTTGCCGTTGGCGTAATGAACGGAGTTGGTGATGTCGGCCATCACTTGGGGCTCCAGCAAGTAGTTCATGAAGGCATACCCGGCCTTTTCGTCCGGGGCGTCGGCGGGCATGGCCACCATGTCGAACCAGATCGCGGCACCTTCCTTGGGGATCTGATAGCCGATGTTCACGCCATTCTTGGCTTCCTTGGCGCGGCTTTCGGCTTGCAGCACGTCGCCGGAGAAACCGACGGCCACGCAGATGTCGCCATTGGCCAGGTCACCGGTGTATTTCGAGGAATGAAAGTACGCCACGTAGGGGCGAACTTTCATCAGCAGCGCCTCGGCTTTCTTGTAGTCCTCAGGCTTCTTGCTGTGGGGTGGCAGCCCCAGGTAATTCAGAGCGATCGGCAACAATTCCGGGCCATTGTCGAGGATGGCCACCCCGCATTTGCTGAGCTTTTGCATGTATTCGGGCTTGAAGATCAGGTCCCAGGAATTCACAGGCGCGTTATCGCCCAGCACCGCCTTGACCTTGTCGACGTTGTAGCCGATGCCGGTGCTGCCCCACAGGTACGGGAAGCCGTGGGCGTTGCCCGGGTCGTTGTTTTCCAGGGCCTTGAGCAGCACCGGGTTGAGGTTCTTCCAGTTGGGCAATTGGCTCTTGTCGAGCTTCTTCAGGGCGCCGCCCTGGATCTGCCGCGCCATGAAGTGGTTGGAGGGGAACACCACGTCATAGCCGGAGTTACCGGTCATCAACTTGCCATCGAGGGTTTCGTTGCTGTCGTACACGTCGTAGCTGAAACCGATGCCGGTTTGTTTCTGGAAGTTCTTCGTGGTGTCCGGCGCAATGTAGCTCGACCAGTTGTAGATCTTCACCGTCTCGGCGGCCTGACTGATAGCGGCCACCAACATCAAGGGCAACAGGGCAATGGCTTTCATGGTTCGATTTCCTGGCGGTTTTAGGGCTGTTTTTATGGCAGGCGATCAAGGATCAAAGCGTTACAGGATCAATACATAGGTCTTGCGCACGGTTTCCTGGATATCCCAGGTTCCGCTGCTGTTGGCCGGCAACATCAGTGCATCGCCAGCTTGTAGGTGGACGATTTCACCGTCGTCAGGGGTGAAAGTGCAGCGGCCCTGGATAAAGTGGCAAAACTCCTGGGCTTTGATCTGTCGACGCCAGCGGCCAGGGGTACAGGCCCAGATACCGGTTTCGACGCCGTCGCTGCGCTCCACGCTCAAGGTCGACGCCACGGCGATCGGCTCGCCCAGGGGCACGGCGACAGGTGACGAATCCGGCAGGTGGGCATTCAGCGTGTCTTTGAAGTGAGTGATGCTCATGGGACTACCTGTGTGAGTGGAACGGCTCAGTGCATAAAACTTTCCATGAAACCCGCCACGCCGATCGCCAACTTGCGGCGCCAGGGCGCGGTATTGGGGTTGGCCAATACCTGGTCCTCATGGACAAAACTGCGAATGATCGCGTTGTAGCCCAGCCAGCGGCACGGCTCCGGCTCCCAGGCCTTGAGCGCCTCCAGGCCACGCTCGCGGATCACCCAGGGTTGATGGGTCAACGGCGTCTCCTGGCCCAGGATCAGGTCGGCCAGGGTGCGGCCGCCCAGGTTGGTGGCACCGACGCCCTCCCCGCCGTAGCCGCCGGACAACGCGATGCCGGTGGCGTGATGGCAGAGCATGTGCGGCCGGAACTGGCGCGACATGCCGAGGTTGCCGCCCCAGGAGTGGGTAATCCGCACGTTTTTCAACTGTGGGAACAGCTCGCCGAACAGGTAGCGACGCAGCGCCACTTCGCTGTCGGTCAAATCGAAGTCGTGGCGCAATTTACCGGCAAACTGATAACCGCCACGGGCGCCGAACACCAGACGGTTGTCGGCCGAGCGCTGGCCATAGGTGACCTGGCGACTGCTTTCGCCGAAGGCCTGGCCATGCCTCAGGCCGATGTCGTCCCAGGTGCTGGCGGGCAATGGCTCGGTAGCGACGATCAGGCTTTGCACCGGCAGTTGGTAGCGACCCAACGGCGCCAAGGTGGTCGCGTAACCCTCGACGGCCGGCACTACCCAGGCGGCACGCACGCCGGCCTTTGCAGTGCGCAGGCGGCCGGACTGCCAATGGGTAACGGGGGAGTTTTCGTAGATCTTGACGCCCATGCGTTCCACCACCCGCGCCAGGCCGCGGACCAACTTGGCTGGGTTGATCGTCGCCACATGGGGCGCATAAACCGCGCCAAAGGGCTTGGCGATTCGCAGTTGCTCAGCCAGTTGTTGCGGGTTCAGCCAGCGGTAGTCGGCCTCGGTGAGGCCTTGGGCGTAGAGCTTGTCCAGATAAAGGCGCAGGCTGCTTTCCTGCTCGGGGTAACGCGCGGCGCAGTACAGGGCGCCGCCCTTGCGGTAGTCGCAGTCGATGCCTTCGCGGGCCAGCACCTGCGCCACTTCGTCGGGAATGCCGTGCAGCAGGTCAAACGAAGCACGCCGCTGCTCGGGCGTGAGGCCGGCGAGTAAACGGTCTTCCCCCAACAGGTTGCCCATCAACCAGCCGCCATTGCGCCCGGACGCGCCGAAACCGGCGGTTTGCGCCTCGATGATCGCGATGTTCAGTTCGGGCGCCTGGCGCTTGAGGTAATACGCAGTCCACAGGCCGGTGTAACCGGCGCCGATGATGGCCACGTTGACGTCCAGGTCGTGCTCCAGAGACGGCCGCGCCAGCAGCGGGTCGTCCAACTGGTCCATCCATAAACTGATAGTGCGCCATGCCGGCATGCCAGGTTCTCCTACCTCGTTTCGATAGGCTGGATCCTAGAGCGGGATGTCAGGGGCTGTCTTGCGCGCGTGCACGCAGGGAAATGTTGGCGCGACCTGCTGCCCCGTCAACGCCGAATGATTGGCGCTAACCGACGCGGGCAGAGGCTGCGGGGCCGACTATTTATTCTACCCCTTGAAGGCGTACTGGACGTTTACGATAGTCGTTCGACCGTCAACACTGAACTCACAACTCACGTCCCCGAATAACCGTTTAAGAGGGATGCTCCTGGTGAGCGATACCTTGCCTGTGTGAGCGGGATAGCTGTTACCGGTTTGATGGTCGACGTAAATAACATCTTTAACACTCTCCCCGCCCACCTGGTATGTACCCGTCGAAATGGTGGGCGGTGTGAGTTGCACTTGAACCGCTTCGAATTTATCCGGGTTCTCGTCAACGGTTCGGGCACCGAAAAACCTCAGCGCACCGTCTTGCTCATCCATATACACACGGTCCGCTTGAAAGGTGTGACCCGTTCCGTCGATGTTAATGATTCCGTCCATGCGGCCTTCACTCTCTGGACCGTTCGGGTGGGCGGATTTATTGTGCTTAGACATAGCGGCACTCCAACTGAAAGAAAAGATGCCTGGGCATTACACTACGAATCCGCGAATGAAAAACCTGTCGAACATGACAGGTTTAACCCACATCTTTTTTATTGCCAGTTGATCTAGCCGACTCGCCCTCAAAGCGCCCTTTAATGTAAGCCTTCGGCGTCAGGCCGGTGTGCTGGCGAAAAGCGCTATAAAACGCCGATAACGAATTGAACCCCGCCGCATAGGCCAAGTCGTCCACGCGTATGGGCGGCCTGGCTTTATCCAGCGCAGCCAGCAAATGCACGAGCCGAGCCTGATTGACATAGCGATAGAAGGTTTGCCCGAGGACTTGATTGAGCAAGTAGGAAATCTGATTGCGACTGTAACCGCACTCCTTGGCAACCCGTTGCAGGTCCAACTCCGGGTCCAGGTAGGGTTGTTGCTGCTGGAAGTAGTGCTGCAGGTCGTTGGCCATATGCCCCAGTTGCTGGGGCGACAGGCCCAGGCGGCTGACGCTCGGGCGCGTGGTTTGGGGGCTGTGCTCATGCACCAGTGACGCATATTCGTTGACCCGCCAGATCAGCCCGTCGCGCACGGTGATGGCCTCACTGGTACGGAACGACACCAGGCCCTGCCCGCCGCGCAGGGTGATGCGGTACTGGATGAACGCGGTGTCGCCATCGGCGCGAATGCGGTCCATGTGCTCGATGGCCTCGTCGGGCCCGCGCGGCATGCTGGCTTGCAGGTACTCGCGCAGCTCGGCGTAGCCGACGACGCGGTTCTGGAAGAAGTCGTGGTACTGGATGTGCGGATGGTAGTAAGACATCACGCCATCCAGGTCGCGATGACGCCAGCACAGGTGGTGGCGCGTCACTAGCTCGCGCGTGGCGTGGGTGTGCTGGCAATCATCGTCCGCGGCGGTGTGGGGCATGCATGGCTCTACGACGGGTAAAAGGTGGAGGTTGCCGAATTTCAGCGCTGCCATCAATGGCCGACGGCAACTTCTGACTAATGGCCTTTTGCCAAGCCTTTAGCAAGACATGACACACGTCAAGCTATAGGAAAAGAACCGCCGAACGGGGTGAAAAAACTGCCCTTGCATTTATGAACGAATGCTATTTTTACACTCTCACTCGCTGTGACCAGTGACGGTCATGGCCCCCTGCCGCGAGCTAAAGGAAGCGCTCAATGAACAAGGTGGGCAACATGAACAAAGTGACATTCCCCAACGCCTGCCAGCTGATGCGCTGGCATTTCCATCCCATGGGCTTCGAAGGGAGCATGGACGCTCCCGGCAGTATGGTCGCGCGTCTGTTCGACCGCGCCAGCGGCGAGACGCTGATCGCCATCGCTGGCATCCCCTGCGCCACCGTGATGAATGCTACCGATGTAGAGCGCATCATCGAAGCGGTGGAAGCGGAGCTGGAGTGTTTTGTGCCGCCGCATTTGTTAAGGGCTTGAACACGACCAGCGGTGCGCCAGTCGAGCGGTCTATCGACTGATGCACCGCTATTGCGGGCAAGCCCCTTCATAGGGCCTGTGCCAGGCAGTGCTTAGCGCTGATCGTCAAAAAACGCTTTCTTGGCGTCTACCCGTTCCGATGCCTTCGGTACATTCACAGCCTGGCCCTCGGGCTTTTCCACATACCAGTAGCAATGGCTTATGGCGCGGGTAATGCCGACATAGGCCAGGCGCAGCACTTCGTCTTTTTGCGCGTTGTCATACGGTTCAGTGTCGCCAGCCTTGCCCAGGCCCGCCATCCGGTACACCTGGTTCTTGTAAGGCGAACGGGTGACATGCTGGCAATCCCCAAGCAGGAAAACCGCATCCGCCTGCAGGCCTTTGGCGCTGTGATAGGTCAGTTGTTTCAGCCTGCGCGCTGCCGACGGCAAGCTAGAATCAACATTAATAACGGATTTAATATGCTCTTGAATCAATAACTTATCACTACTTTTTCGATAAAGCATTAACACCGAATCGCCCTTTTCATAGTGTTCCTGCAGTCGACGACCCAGCGCCGCATCGTCGCGTTCCAACACCGTAACGGGCACCAACGCCTTGGGTGCGCCGCAGGCCTTGGCCTTCTTGCCGGGGATCGCCGGCGCTGCGCGCACAATGTGTTCGGCGGCATCGATGATGTGCTGATGGCTGCGGTAGTTCTCGCCGAGCATGACGCGGGTGGTACTCGGTGACGCAAATTCCTTGTTGAACTCCATGAAATACTTCGGCGAACTGCCGCGCCAGCCATAGATCGACTGCCAGTCATCCCCCACGCACAGCAGTGACGAATGCTGGGCGCCGCGCCCTACATGCATGGCAGGCCCACGGCTGCGGATTTCACGCAGGCTGGCGCGCAGCCAGGACACAATCTGCGGCGAGACGTCCTGGAACTCATCGATCATCAGGTGTGACAACGGCCGCAACAGGGGGTCGCTGAGCAACTTGAGGTTTTCCGGGGTGTTTTCGCCAAACAGCGAGAACATGCGGTTGTAGGTCATGATCGGCGGCGACTGGTCGAGCAGATGGTCTTCCAGGGCTTTCCAGAAAATGCTCAGGGCCTCGAAAAAGTAGCGGTCCGGATCGTCCTTGGCGAAGCTCATCTGGCCCACGGCGCCGGGCACATCCAGACCGAGATTCTCGATGAAGCCCGCGGCCATGACAAAGCAGTCCAGCAACGGCGCCGACGCCAGCTCGCCTTTGACCTTGTAATCGAACCCCGGCCCTGCGCTGGCGTCACCGGCCAGGCTGCTCAAAAGACGCTTAGATGACTCATAACTATCCAACCATATCAAAGGCTTACGACAGAATGCTTGAAACAAGGTGCGCTTTACCGCCCATTCCGCACGTACCGACAGCTTGGCATTGGGGCGGCTGACCTGGGCGTTTTCCCGTGAATCGAAGCCCAGCACGACCCAGGCATCCAGCTCGGGAATATAGCCATGGCAATGAAACTGCGCGCCATTGATCTCCACGGTCTGGCGACTCGGCTCAATCCCCTTGATGGGCCAGGCACCCGCACGAAACCACAGGTCTTCAAGCACGTCACACAGTTCTTCATCGCGCTTGGCGGCCAGTTCCGTCACCGCCATGCGCTTCTGCACGTCCGGGTGATCACGCTCCAGCTCCTTGAGCTGCAAGCCATGGCGCGCCAGCGGTGCAATCAGTTCGCGAAAGCGCGCATGCTGGCCGTGCAGCCGGTGGTAGCAGGCGTTCATCTGCTGGCGCTGTGCCTCATTGAGGCGCAGGTCGAACGGGTTGCTGTCCGCATCCTCGAAGCCTGCGCCGAGGTTCTCGAACGCCTGCAACCGCTCGAAGCCCGGCAGGCTGCGCACCATCGGCAGGATACGCGAGTGAAAGGTCCGAACTACGGTCTGGGCTTGTTTTATATCAATGGGTTGCCCCCACAAGCTAAGTATTTCCATGAGCTTGTTGATGAAGTCCTTGCGCGACTCACGGGTGAACGTCACCACGGTCATCGAGCTCAGCTCGAAGCCCAGGTAATGGGTAAGCAGCAGGATACGCAACACCAGCGAGGTGGATTTGCCCGCGCCAGCACCGGCTATCACTGAAGTCGACGGCGTGTCGCTGAAGATCATCTTCCATTGCGCGGCGCTGGGCTGGGCGTGGGCCGGCAGCAAGCGCGCCACATCGGCTTTGATACGCTTTTTCAGATCGGCCGTCAGCGGCAACCGCCAATCATCGAACAGGCTGTCATCCACCCCAGGCGCACGGTGCTCTTGCGGGCGAAAGTCGCGAATCAGCAGGACTTGCCGGCCTTCCTCGATGCCGTCGGCCTTGCCCTCGCGATAGCCGTACTCAACGCCCGCCTCGTGCCCACTGCGAAAACCATCGGCCTGCCCATGCAGCCAGGAGAACCGGTGCTGCGCGCGCAAGCGGGTCAGACCATGCCCGAACAATCGGGCGGCGAGCCGCTTCAACCACGGCATTTCGGCCAGGGGGCGCAATTCAGGGGGCAGATCAGGCTGTTGTTGCGGCACGCGGACTCCTGCGATGAGCTGGGTGTTGACGAGTGCGCCATGGTCGCCGGAATCGCCGCGCAGTTCCAGCCAATTGCTTTGTCGTCATGCAGTTAGGCGATGAAGTGAAAGTCAAAGCGCCCGAAACAAATCCAATAAATCGATAGGAATAAGGCAATTTTTACGCTTTTTATCGATCATGCGCTGTTAGATGATGAGTGCCATCAACGGGAGACGATCATGCTCGAATTACGACCTTTCACCGCCCTGGGCGGCGCCCATCATGGCTGGCTTGACGCCCATCATCACTTTTCATTCGCCGAGTACCACGACCCCAAGCGCATGCACTGGGGCAACCTGCGGGTCTGGAACGATGACATCATCGCGCCCGGCACCGGTTTCCCCCAGCACCCGCACCGCAACATGGAAATCATCACGTATGTGCGCGAAGGCGCCATCAGCCACGCCGACAACCTCGGTAACAAGGGCCGCACCGAGGCGGGTGACGTGCAGGTCATGAGCGCCGGCACCGGGATTGCCCACAGCGAATACAACCTGGAAGCCATCCCCAGCAAGATTTTCCAGATCTGGATCATCCCCAACGAGGCCGGCCTGCCGCCGTCGTGGGGCGCCAAGCCGTTTCCGAAAGGTGACCGCGAGGGCTTTGTGACACTGGCCAGTGGCAAGGCCGGTGACAGCGAGAGCCTGCGCATTCGTGCGGATGCGCGCCTGGTAGCCGCCAACCTGAAAGCCGGGGAAAGTGCCGAATACCGCCTGGACAGCGGGCGTCGTGCTTATCTGGTGCCGGCGACAGGAGTGATTGAGGTCAATGGCTTGCTCGCGCACGCTCGAGACGGTGTCGCGGTGGAAGATGAACAACTGCTGCGCGTGACCGCGATAGAAGACAGCGAGATCGTGCTGGTCGACCTGGCCTGATGTCGAGGCGAAATGTAGGAGCGGGCTTACCCGCTCCTACATTGACGCAGGTGTATCAGTTAGCGCTGATTGCACCGTCTACCAATACCTGCGCTTCTTCTACCAACTGCTTGAGGTGATCTTCACCGATGAAGCTCTCGGCGTAGATCTTGTAGATATCCTCGGTGCCCGATGGCCGCGCGGCGAACCAGCCGTTTTCAGTCATGACTTTCAAGCCGCCGATCGCCTGGTTATTGCCCGGCGCATGGCTGAGGATCTGCTGGATGCGCTCCCCGGCCAGTTCGGTGGATGTCACCTGTTCCGGCGACAGCTTGCCCAACAGGGCCTTCTGCGCCGGAGTGGCCTTGGCGTCGACGCGAATGGCGAACGGTTCGCCCAAGGCGTCGGTCAGGCCACGGTAGATCTGGCTTGGGTCCTGGCCTTTGCGCGAGGTCATTTCTGCCGCGAGCAACGCCGGGATCAAACCGTCCTTGTCGGTGCTCCACACGGTGCCGTCCTTGCGCAGGAACGAGGCGCCAGCGCTTTCTTCACCGCCAAAACCCAGCGAACCGTCGAACAGGCCGTCGGCAAACCACTTGAAGCCGACCGGCACTTCGTACAGGCGCCGCCCAATACGCGCCGCGACGCGATCGATCAAGCCGCTGCTGACCACGGTCTTGCCCACGGCCGCATCGGCGCGCCAGTCGGGACGGTTCTGGAACAGGTAATCGATGGACACCGCCAGGTAATTGTTCGGCGCCAATAGGCCGCCGGACGGGGTGACGATGCCGTGGCGATCGTGGTCCGGGTCGCAGGCGAAGGCCACGTCGAAACGCTCCTTGAGACCGATCAACCCTTGCATCGCGTAGCTGGACGATGGGTCCATGCGAATCTGACCATCCCAGTCGACGCTCATGAAACGGAAAGTAGGATCGACCTCGGTGTTGACCACGTCCAGGTTCAAACGATAGTGCTCGGCAATCGCCGACCAGTAGCGCACCCCTGCTCCGCCCAATGGATCGACGCCCAGGCGCAGGTCGGCGCTGCGAATCGCGTCCATGTCGATCACATTGATCAGGTCGGCCACATAGCGGTTGAGGTAATCATGGCGATGGGTGGTATCGGCCTTGAGCGCCTGGGCGTGAGTGATGCGTTTAACCCCAGCCAGTCGATTGGCCAGCAGTTCGTTGGCCTTGGCCTCGATCCACTTGGTGACGTGGGTATCGGCCGGGCCGCCATTGGGCGGGTTGTACTTGTAGCCACCGCTTTGTGGCGGGTTGTGCGACGGTGTGATGACAATGCCGTCGGCCAGGCCGCTGGTACGACCGCGGTTATAGCAGATGATGGCGTGGGAAATGGCCGGGGTTGGCGTGTATTCATCGCCCTCGGCGAGCATCACATGCACACCATTGGCCGCCAGCACTTCCAGCGCGCTGGCCCCTGCGGGCGTCGACAACGCATGGGTGTCGAGGCCGACAAACAACGGCCCGTCGATGCCTTGGGCTTCGCGGTACAGGCAGATGGCCTGGCTGATGGCGAGCACATGCCATTCGTTGAAGCTCAGTTCGAACGAACTGCCACGGTGCCCGGAAGTCCCAAAGGCGACGCGCTGGGTGGAGATCGCTGCATCAGGCTGGCCGGTGTAATAGGCCGTGACCAGTCGCGGGATATCTACCAGCAACTGGGCTGGCGCCGGTTTGCCCGCAAAAGGACTGATTGTCATGCATAAACCTCGGAAAGAAGGATTCGGAAAAAATGACAGTTTACTGAGAGTTGGACTACCGCGCGATGTTATCGATCCCACGCCAACAAGAGATTTTTCACACGCTAGGCGGTCTGCGCCTGCAGCAAGGCTTGCGCCAGCGCATCCAATGCCGCGTCCAGGTTCGGGTGCCCGTTGAACGCGTGGCTCAGCCGTAGCTGCTGATGATGCAGGCCACTGAGGCTGAATAACTCCCCCGGAGCAATCACCACCTGCTGCGCCAGCATGCGCTGGAACACCTGGCGCATGTCCACCGGTGCCGACGAGTGCAACCAGAAACTCGCCCCGGCCAGCGGCATACGGTAAGTCACCCGCCCTGCCAGGCGCTGATCCAGGCGCTGGCTCATGGCTTCGGCCTGCTCGCGCAGGCGCTGGCGCAGCGTCTGCAGGTGCTGATCCAGCCGCCCGCTTTGATACAGGTGGGCAATCGCGCGCTGGCGGATCGACGACAGTCGAAATGAACGCAGCAGAAACTGGCGCTGCAGTTCACTGCTCAGGTGGCGTGACAGCACGTAACCGAACGGCGCTTCCGGGCCGAGTACTTTTTCGAACGACGAGAACACGATCAGCCGTTCCGGGCTGACCAGATTGCGCAGCGCCGTATGGTTCTGCGCAAAGCCCAACTCGCCAAAGGTGTCATTCTCCAGCAGCCAGCAGCCATATTCTTCCAGCAACTGTGCCACCCGCAGGCGCTCATGGTTGAGCATGGCGCTGCCCGAAGGCATGCCTACCAGCGATGACAGCAGCACCAGGTGGACGGCTTCATGGCGCAGCAGGTGCTCGAACCTCGCCAGATCCAGACGGCCGTCGACCTGCCAGGGCAACTCAATGACGCGCACGCCGACAGCCTGCAATAGGCGCAGTATTAACCAGTCGCAGGGAGACTCGACCATCACCGTGGCGCCCCGGAGCCCCAGCACATCAATGAGAATTTCCAATACGCCGCGCAGATCAGCACCGATATAGACGTCATCGGCCTGCCAGCAGCGGGTCGGCGATGAGGTGTAACGCGCCGCCAACGCCGTGCGCAGCTCCCACACGCCGCAAGGCTGCGACCAGGGTTGCAACTGACGTGGGTGCCGGCGTACCAGTTGGCGTTCGAGCATCAGCAAGGCGCCGTCCAACGCACCCAGCAGCGCCGGTTCATCACCGCTGAGTACGACCATTCCGGGCCGCCGCGCCGCCGTGTACAAGCGTTCCAGCAGATCGGCACCTGCCGCCATCTGCGGATTGGCGGCCACGGGCCAGGCGAAATAGCCCGATTTGGCTACCGAATACACCCGTCCTTCCTTTTCCAGCAGCGAGTACGCGTATTGAATCGTCGAGATCGACACGTTCAAGCGCGTCGATAACTGGCGCAAAGAGGGCAGTTTGACGGGCATGTCCAGGCTGACTTCGTTGATCAAGTTGATCATGTAGCGGTACACCGCCTGATAGGCGAAATCCGTCTGCCGTTCACCTCGCAGGTTCATGGCTGCCCACCTGGACACACATCCTGGCGCACCCGACTAGCGCCCGAACAACTGAAACGCACGCGCCTCGGCGTTGGTCAGCAGGCGTGCGGCGCGGCGCTTGCGCGCGTCGGCGCCACGCTCAACCTCCAGCGGGCGCTTGCGGTAGAGGTGCTGGAGCAATGACAGCGGCAAGCCGCTGGCGTCGATTGCCCACTGGTGCAGCATCTCGGTAGCCGGCTTGCCCTGGAGCGCCTTGTGCAGCTCGGGGAGCACCACCAGCATGCCGGGATGGCATTGACGCAGGTAACCCTCCAACCGCTCACCATGATGGATAAAGGGCGAAAACAGCAGACAGGTCAACGGGCCCTCCTCCAGGCCAAAGAACGCTTGGGCGTAGGTAGTCGACAGCGCGCGCCCGTCCTCACTGCCCGCCCCTGCGATCAGATGTTCAGGAATTTGCTGGCGGCACATGTAGTCCATTGCTTGCCTTACAAAACCCGCCACGCCGTCCTCGTAGGACAGTTCGCGCAGGCACTCTGCCTGCAACCCCCGCAGGTGAGCCATCAGTAACGGGTTGGGGTAAGCAGGATGGCTGAACTGAAAACCAAATGGGTCGGGTACATAGCCCAGGAAGTCAGTGAGCAGAGGGGTCGAAGCAACATCTACGTTGTTAAGCAGGTCGGCGATGCCTATATAGGACAAATGGCGATGCCCACCCCGGCCAGGACTCTCATGTGCAACGTATTGCTCGCCATAGAGGCTTTGATAACAGCCGTTACTCCATTCCTCCATACGTGCGAACAACCCGGTGAGCGACGCCGGCTTACCGGGCGGAGTGCTGATGCCGGCCGCTTGGGCCGCGCTTTTCAACCACGCCAGGTACTGGCTCTGCTTGCGTGGCGAGTCACCGCTGACCAACGCATGCACACCACCGTTCCAGGAGGTGACACGCTGGTAGAAATCCCCCAGGGACAGGTAGGTATCGGTACACAGCGTCGCACGAATATCCCCGGAGGTGAGGTGCCCCACCATCAACATATTGCGCTGGCTGACCTCTCTGCCTGCGCTTGAGGCCGCGCGCAGGTGGTTGAACGGCTGCACTTCCTGGTTTTCCACCATCAGCAACTCAACCCGCGGATCGTCATGGAAAAACAGTGTGCTATAGCCGCGCTGGAGGCTGTCCAGCGTGGCCTGGGTCATGCCGACATGCCGTAAAGTCGCCACGCGCAGGTGAAAGGTCCTGGGCGCACGGCCGGCGATGGTCAGTTGCGCCGCACGCAGCAGCGCCAGGGTGTAGCTGCTGACCTCGCCGCCCCCATGGGCAACCAACACTTTGTAATTACCTATTTGTTCCATGCCGCCGGCAGCGACGACAATTCGCTGGATCAATAGTTGAAGTGCGGTACGTTCGGCGCGCGTAAAGTGCCCGACCAAACGTTGCAGAACTTGCTGATAAACATAGTTCATGGCTTGTTCGTGAGTTGCGCTCATAGTTCTACTACCTGAGTTGAAATATCAGTTCCAAGTAACTGCCGAGATTATTTGCTCGACCCATTAGATGCGTAGGAATGTCGTTCACCGCTCAAGGGTGACGATAAATAAACCTTAGCACGCTGTAACAAATCGACAGGGAACGCCAATTGTGTACCCTTCGCGCCGTCTCTCCTCGAGACCCTTGCGCCAGGGCACCCAGGCAACCCTAGGAACGTTCCGACAACGTCCTACACCGATTTGAGCGGGAAACTAAGGATGCATCCGACATAAAGGAAAGATCCAATTTAAGGAATTAAACTTCAATAAATTGGAATTATCTTTCCCTGCGCCATCACCCTGTCGTCCAGGTATGCATCGCGATAATTTAATTTCATATGTATCAGGCCGAAAAATCAGACATTCAATCATTGCTCAATCCTTGAGATGACAGTGAAGGCTCGATTATCGGCACTGGCATAATGATTAACAGATACAGAACGCCGCAAGAAACCAGTTCAGATGGCAATTGAGCGAGCCGTTGATTACGCACACACACAGATGCCGCGCTGGAATTCAGCGCGGCATCGGGGGCAAACCTCGTATTTTGCGGGGCCTGGCGCCCTAACGGCGGCTTAAACCCTGCGTGGGTTAAGCCCTGACAAATGGCGCATTTGCCCCACCCGTTCAGACGCCTGAGTATTCATTTGCGAATACTCCTACAGCTCAAACAGCCTCAACCTGCAATGCGACGCGCTCGCGGCACGGGCATTCGTCCATGTAGCGGTGCGCTTCGACGAACTGACTGAATGGAAACACTCTGGTTTTCAGCGGGACCAGCACACCATCGGCGGTCAGTTGGTTGATATCGCGCAATGCGCGTTGCAATGCCACTTGGTCCTGGACGATGCCCAGTTCCGGTTTGCCGGTGAAGTTGCCGATGCAATGCACAAAAAACTGAATATTCTTCTGGAACGCTGCACAGGCCGGGAATGGGGTCTGGTTGCCACCTTGCAAGCCATACAGCACCAGGCTGCCACGCGGAGCCAACACATCGCCGAGTAACGACATCTGCGGGCCGCCCAAGCCATCGAACACCACGTCGACGCCGCGGCTGTCGGTGAACTTGTTGATTTGCATGAGCAGGTCCTGCTCTTCGGTGACGATGACCTTTTCCGCCCCGAGGGACAGCAGATACTCGCGCTCCGCGCTGTCCTTGGTCGCCGCGATCACCCGCACGCCCAAGGCCTTGCCCAGTTGCACAAAGGATGGACCGGCGCAGTGGCTGGCGTCGGTCACCAAGGCAAACTGGCCGGGTTTGACCCGCGCCAAGTCCACATACGCAAAATACGCAATCAACAGCGGCGTGTAATGCACGCTGGCTTCGATCGGGCTCAAGACATCCGGATAACGGGTCAACGCCGAACGGGGCAAGACGATCTGTTCGCCATACACTGGGTAATCATTGGGGCTCTCGGCAGGGAAACTGGCGACTTTATCGCCCACTGCCAAGTCATCCACGCCATCGCCCAGGGCCACAACGACCCCCGCCATCTCATGGCCAAGGCCGGACGGCAAACGTGCGTGGGAAGACGCCAGGTTCTGACGCCACAAAATGTCGTACCAACTGATGCCAATTGCCTCGACACGCACCTGCACTTCGCCCGGTGCGGGCTGCGCGGCTGCATGCTCTTCGCACTTGAGCACCTCAGCCGGACCAAACTTGTGAAAACGGATCGTGCGGGACATCGCAAACCTCGTCAAAGTAACCTCTATTGCCCTGAACTCTATCTGGGCTTTCCCGGTAAGACTACCGGTCGCCATTAATAGTCGACATGTCTGTCATTGATTCCGCGACCGAGGAATAGACCTCAACTATCGTAGGAAAACTCAATTAGCCGGTGCAGAGTACCAGCCTTTCCCCGTAAGATTCATGCCGGTCATGCTCCGAGCATGGAGATCATAGGGATCATGTATGGCCGCTCTCGTCTAGTTTACAGACTCATCCAGGACACAAGATGAACCGTAACGACCTGCGTCGTGTCGACCTTAACCTCTTGATCGTATTCGAAACCTTGATGCATGAGCGCAGCGTGACCCGTGCCGCCGAGAAATTGTTCCTCGGCCAGCCGGCCATCAGCGCGGCGTTATCGCGCCTGCGCGGTCTTTTCGATGACCCGCTGTTTGTGCGCACCGGGCGCAGCATGGAGCCATCGGCCCGCGCCGTGGAAATCTTCGCCCTGCTGTCCCCGGCCCTGGACTCGATTTCCACCGCCGTCAGCCGCGCCGCCGAATTCGACCCGGCCACCAGCACCGCCGTGTTCCGCATCGGCCTGTCGGACGACGTCGAGTTCGCCCTGCTCCCCCAATTGCTCAAACGCCTGCGCGCCGAAGCCCCCGGCATCGTGCTCGTAGTACGCCGTGTCAATTACATCCTGATGCCGGGCCTGCTGGCCTCCGGCGAAATTTCCATCGGCGTCAGCTACACCGCCGACCTGCCGGCCAACGCCAAGCGCAAGGTGCTGCGTCGCAGCCTGCCAAAACTGCTACGCGCCGACAGCGTGCCCGGCGCCCTCAGCCTGGACGACTTCTGCGCCCGCCCTCACGCGCTGGTGTCTTTCGCCGGGGACTTGAGCGGGTTTATCGATGAAGAACTCGAAAAGCTCGACCGCAAACGCCACGTGGTGTTGGCCGTGCCACAGTTTAACGGCCTGGGCACCCTGCTTGCGGGGACCGACATCGTCGCCATCGTGCCGGACTATGCCGCCGAGGCACTGACCGCAGCAGGCGGCTTGCGCGCCGAGGATCCGCCACTGCCGGTGCGCTCGTTCGAGTTGCACATGGCATGGCGGGGCTCGCAGGACAATGATCCGGGTGAGCGTTGGTTGCGGTCGCGGATTCAGATGTTTTTCGGGGACCCAGATAGTTTGTAATGAAGTTTCAGTAAATTCCATAAAACTGTTCTATAACAAGTGCTTATTGGTAATTTCAGTCCACTGCAGCCCTGTCTAAATCCAATGGATTCCACGACTCATGGGGGCATAATTGGGGGCAAATTTCGGGTCCTTAAAAAGGATGCCCCCACCGATGCCCCCAGATAATAATGACGCGACGGGCCTGTTCGATTAGTTCATTGAGCGCCAGGAAAAATGTACTGTTCATTTCGGATTACCAATGGTCTTTTTCATCTTGCCGGTGACCTCGACCGATAAGTCACTGCCGGGTAAAACACGGCAGGCCAGCACGATGCCATCGGACAGGTCGGCCGCACTGACATGGGCGCGGCTCATCACCTTGGCGACATACTCGCCGCTGAGAATGCGTACCTTACATACCCCGCAACCGCCACCCCGGCAACCGAGCGGAATGCCCCGCCGCCCCAGTCGCGCCATACCTTCCAAAACGGACTCACGTTCATCACAGGGATACTGCTCGCCGGTATCTGCAATTACGATCTGGTACTTCATCGCGCACGCTCACGTCCCAGCGCAGCTTCGACCGCTAGCGCGCCTGTGTTCATTCGGCACCGCCCGCTTGCGCTGCACGGTCAAGGATTTCCTGTTTGCGTAACTCAGCGGCATCGCGCCCGCCAATGCACCAATCCTGCGGATCGACACGGATGCAGCGACCGCGTATCAGGCACCGTTCCACCGCGAGAGTCGCGCTGAGCAGGTCGGTGAAGCCGCGCATCAGCGCCTGACGTTCATCCAGCGGGCGACCTTCGAGCACGAAGAACTCAAAGAACGGTGCATGCCGCCCACCGGCCTCGACCACTTCGCCGGCCACCGCACACTCGGTCGCTGCGTGCAGGGTGATAAAGGCCCTGACGCGGTCGATGGGTGAGCGCAGCACCAGGCTGTAGAGCTGTGAGGCGTCCTTGAGCAAGCAGGCTTTTTGCTCGGCGCTGCAATGGCCGTCCACCAGGTGAAAGTTCACGACAGGCATAGGGGCGATCTCGCTGAATTATTGTTGGTTTTATGCGCTGGCAGGTCGATGTGCAGCTCGCTCAAGGCAGGCCGCGACGCCGCCCGGAATCGAGCATCAGGCTGGAGCCGGTCATGGCATCGGCCTCGGGCGCGAGCAACAGGTTCACGGCCCAGGCCACTTGGGCTGGCGTGGTCAAGGCGCCGAGGGACGACTCTGCGTACATCTCGCGCAGAACCGCTTCGGCACTGATACCGCGCTGCCGGGCACGGTCTGCCGCTACCCGGTGCAAGCGCTCGGTGTCCGCCGGCCCTGGGGCGATCAGGTGCGCGGTAATACCGCGTTCGCCATAGGCCAGGCTCAGTTGGCGCACGGCGTTCATCAGCGCCGCATTGGCCACCCCGGCAGCGGCGGCATAGGCGGTGGGTTCAAATCCGTAGTGACCGCCGATGGCCACCAACCGCGAGCCTTTCACCAGGCGCTCATCCACAGCACGCACCAGGCGCAACAGCCCGCCGACCTTGATATTCACCGCTTCCACCAGCGCGGCGGTGGGCGCATCGAGAATACCGCCGACGACCGCCACGCCAGGCCCGTGCACAATCATGCGCACCGGCCGGTCCAGCGCAGCGCGCAGGCTCGCCACCGCGCTATCGCTGGCGATGTCGGCCACACAGGCGATCAGCCCGGGATGGCAATCCACCAGTTCGTCGAGTGCGTCAGCACTGCGTGCCACGGCGACCACGTCCAGGTCACTGGCGCTTAACCGCGCCACAATCTGCCGGCCGAACGCGCCCGTCGCTCCGACCACCACGGCCAGTTGTTTTTGCGTATTCATGTTCAACCCTCGCATCGAGTCAGGGGCATGCAGCGCACACCCCTGCGAGCCATCACGTCGGCAACAGAACACCACGCTCTTTAGCCATGGTGAGGGCGGTGTCCTGAATCATGTCTTCCTGGCCACCGATCATTTTTTTGCGTCCCAGCTCCACCAGGATGTCGCGCGCCGGAACGCCGAACTGCAGGCCCGCACGTTTGGCGTGCAGCAGGAAGGTGGAGTAGACACCGGCATAGCCAAGGGTCAGCGACTCACGGTCCACCCGCACGATGTGCTCCATCATCGGTACAATGATGTCCTCGGCCACGTCCATCAGCTTGAACAGGTCGGTGCCGGTTTCGATCCCCATGCGCTCGCACACGGCGGCGAACACCTCCAACGGTGTATTGCCCGCCCCGGCCCCCAGCCCCGCGACCGATCCGTCGATCCGGCTCGCGCCAGCCTCGATGGCGGCAATCGAGTTGGCCACGCCCATGCCCAGGTTGTGGTGGCCATGGAAGCCGATCTCGGTTTCCGGGTTCAGCACCTCGCGCAGCGCCCCAACGCGGGCCTTCACGTCTTCCGGCAACATGTAGCCGGCCGAGTCGGTGACGTACACCGTCTGCGCGCCGTAGGACTCCATCAGCTTGCCCTGCCGGGCGATGCCGGCCGCATCATTGAGGTGCGCCATCATCAGGAACCCGGACGTATCCATACCCAGCTTTCGCGCGTAGGCAATGTGCTGCGGCGATGTGTCCGCCTCAGTGCAATGGGTGGCGACGTGTACGCTGCGCGCGCCGCAATCGTAAGCCGACTGCAGCTCTTTCATGGTGCCCAGCCCCGGAATCAGCAGCACGGAAATCTTCGCCTGCCTCATCAGCGGAGCTACCGCGCTGATGTATTCCTCGTTGCTGTGCGGAGCAAAGCCGTGCTGCAGCGAATTGCCACCCAAACCACCGCCATGGGTGACCTGAATGTAAGGCACCCCGGCATCGTCCAGCGCAGTGGCGACCTTGACCATTTGCGCCACGCTGATCTGCTCGCGCTTGGCGTGCATGCCATCGCGCAGGCACATGTCATGCAAGATCACTTTGCGGCCCTGCAGGCTCGTAGGGTTGGACTGGCTCATTACGCGACCTCCGGGGCTTTAAGGTGAAGCGTGCCGGCGAGAATTTGCTCGGCAAACATTTCGGCAGTGCGGGTGGCGGCCGCGGTCATGATGTCCAGGTTGCCCGCGTAGGTGGGCAGGTAGTCACCCAGGCCAGCCACCTCCATGAATATCGAGACTTTCTTGCCGTCGAAAATGGGACCGTTGACCAGGCGATAACCGGGCACGTACTTCGTCACTTCGGTGATCATTTGCAGGATCGATTCTCGGATGCGCACACGATCGGGCTCTTCATCGGTCAGGCAATAGATGGTGTTGCGCATCATCATGGGCGGCTCGGCCGGGTTGATGATGGCCAACGCCTTGCCCTTGCGCGCACCACCGATTTTCTCGATGGCGCTCGAAGTGGTGTTGGTGAATTCATCCAGGTTGGCGCGGGTGCCCGGGCCAATCGATTTGGACGCCAAACTGGCAACGATTTCGGCATATGCCACGCTTTGAATGCGCGAGACAGCATTAACAATGGGAATGGTGGCCTGCCCCGCGCAGGAGATCATGTTGACGTTCATCTGCTGCGTCTTGGCGTGTTCGCGCAGGTTCACCGGCGGTACGCAGAGCGGGCCGATGGCCGCCGGGGTCAGGTCGATCATCAACACGCCCAGGGCATTGAGCTTGCGGCTGTTTTCCGCATGCACATAGGCACTGGTGGCATCGAAAGCGATCTGAATGCCATCCTCCAACACGTGCGGGAGCAGGCCATCGACGCCTTCGTGGGTGGTTTTCAAGCCCATTTCGCGGGCCCGCAACAGCCCTTCGGAGTTCGGGTCGATGCCCACCATCCATACCGGTTCAAGCACCGGGCTGCGCAGGATCTTGTAGATCAGGTCGGTGCCGATGTTGCCGGAACCGATCAACGCACATTTGATCTTTTTCATTGGCCCTGCTCCCGCTGCTTGACGGCGCGCTGGGCCATGTCCAGGCCGGCCACGTAAAACCCGTCGCGCGCGTGCTCGGTGATCAGAATCCTTACGGTTTCCGCAGGGCATTGCAGGCTGAGGCACACCGCTTCAGTGACCGCGACAGCCATACGGCTCTTTTGCTCGGCAGTACGGCCCTCGGCCAAATGCATTTCAATAATGGGCATGACTGCCTCCTGGGTGCTTGTGGTTATTCAACGAAGCGCATCGATACGCTGCCCAACTCTTGGAAGCGCGCCACAATGCTGTCGCCGGGCTTCACCGCGATCGCTTCGGTAATGCCGCCGCTCATCACAAAGCTGCCGGCGGGCAATGACTCGTCCATCTCGGCGAGGATATTCACCAACATGGCGATGGCCTCAGCCGGATGCCCCATCACCGCGGCGGCGGCGCCCATGGTCACGATCTCGCCATTCTTTTCCATCACCACACCCAGGGTCGGCAGGTCCAGATCCGCGACATAGCGGCTACGCCCGCCGCCCACGAAGCGCGCCGACGAACCGTTGTCCGCAATCACGCTGGCCAGGTCGAACTTGAAGCCGGAAAACCGCGAGTCGATGATTTCCACCGCCGGGAGTACATAGTCAGTCGCTGCCAACACATCGGCGGCGGTGCAACCCGGGCCGCGCAGGTCCGCCTTCATGACGAAGGCGACTTCGCACTCGACCCGTGGATGCACGAGGTCGGCGGTGCTGATCGCCGAGTTTTCGGGGCGCGCCATGCGGTCGGTCAGAAAGCCGATCGAGGGCACGCTGACGCCCATTTGCTGCATCTTCGCCTTGGAGGTCAGCCCGGCTTTCCAGCCGACTTGCCTGTGCCCCTGGGCGATATAGCGGCGACGCAGTTCGTTCTGCACCGCGTAGCCATCGGCGATGGTCATCTGCGGGTAGTCGTCGGTCAGTTTGGGAATGGCATAAGCGCGGGTCTGTGCGCCTTCGACCCGTTCGCACAGGCGCACGATATCTTCGCGGGACAGCGTCAGTTCGCGGCTCATACGGCACTCCTTCCAGAAAACTTCACCCGGCAACTGCCCAGGCCGCCGATCCGGCAGACCAACTCGTCACCCTCCACCACCGGCACCAGCGCCGACTGCGAGCCGGAGAGAATCACCTCCCCCGCTTTGAACGGAATGCCCAGTTCACCCAGCGTATTGGCCAGCCAGGCCACAGCATTGGCGGGCGAGCCTTGCACGGCGGCGCCGACGCCGGTGGAGAACACTTCACCGTTCTTCTCCAGCACCATGCCGGCCAGGGTGATATCCAACCGGCGCGGATCGCCGCGGGTGGTGCCCAGCACAAACACGCCACAGGAGGCGTTGTCCGCGACGGTGTCCTGGATCTTGATTTGCCAGTCGCGGATGCGCGAATCGACCACTTCAAAACACGGCACCACATAGTCCGTGGCGCGAATCACGTCCATGGCGGTGATGCCCGGCCCCTTGAGGTCGTACTTGAGCACAAAGGCCAGTTCCGCCTCGGCCTTGGGCTGGATCATCTGACCCAGGTCAAGGGTGTCGCCGTCGGCAAACACCATGCCCGAGGTGAGCATGCCGAAGTCCGGCTGGTACACGCCGAGAAAGTCCTGCACGGGCTTGCTGGTGGCGCCGATTTTCTTGCCGACGATGGTTTCCCCAGCGGCCAGGCGACGGGCAATGAACCGCTCCTGGATGCGGTAGGCATCCTCGATGCGGATCTGCGGTTCACGACTGATCAGCGGCGCGATGGCGCGACGGGACACGAACGCCTGATACAGCTCGTCGCCGTACAGCTCGATGATTTGCTGGTTCATGGGGAAGCCTCAGAGTTTCACGCAGACGTTGCGGGTTTCGGTGTAGAACTCCAGCGAATGCACGCCGCCTTCACGGCCGATCCCGGATTGTTTGGAACCGCCGAACGGCGTACGCAAGTCGCGCAGGAACCAGCTGTTGATCCAGGTGATGCCCACGTCGATGCGCGCCGCCATGCGGTGCGCACGCGCCAGGTCGCGGGTCCAGAGGGTGGTCGACAGGCCGTACTCGGTAGCGTTGGCCTTGGCGACCACCTCATCTTCGCTATCGAAGGGCGAGATGTGGCAGCACGGGCCGAAGATTTCCTGTTGCACGACCGCCGCGCTCTCCGGCAGACCGGTCCAGATGGTCGGTTGCACCCAGGCGCCAGCCGCCAGGTCGGACGGCATCTGCGGCACACCGCCGCCGGTCACGACGGTGGCGCCCTCCTCGACCGCCTTGCGGTAGTACGACAGGACTTTTTCCCGGTGTTCCTGGCTGATCAGCGGCCCGTAATTGGCGTGACGATCATCGGGGCGGCCGTACTTCACCGCCTCGGCCTTGGCCTTCAGCGCCTGCACAAAACGCTCGAAGATCGGCCGCTCGACATACACCCGCTCAGTGCCCAGGCACACCTGCCCGGTATTGAGGAACACCGAACGCGAAAAGCTTTCCACTGCCGCCTCGAAGTCGGCATCGGCGAACACAATGCCGGCGTTCTTGCCGCCCAGCTCGAACGACACATCACGCATGCCTTCGGCAGCTGCTTTCATGATGGCCGTTCCGGTACGCGTCTCGCCGGTAAAGGTAATGGCATCGATCTGCGGATGCCGGGTGACAAACTCCCCGGCCGAATCGGGACCGAAGCCATGCACCACGTTGTACACCCCCCTGGGAATGCCGACCGTGTTCATCACTTCGCCCAGCAAGGTGGCCGTCTGCGGTGACTCCTCCGATGGCTTGACCACCACGGTATTGCCGCAGGCCAGGGCCGGGCCGACCTTCCAGGTCATCAACATGAAGGGCGCGTTCCACGGGCAGACCACCCCGATCACGCCCTTGGGCCGGCGCAGCGTGTAGTTCAACGCGCCACGGCCGTCGGGAGTGTCCATTGGGAACGACTCGCTGGCGACGTTCTTGATCACGTCGGCGAACACTTTGAAGTTGGCCGCGCCGCGCGGGATGAACACATGCTTCATCACGTGCTCGGGCTGGCCGGTGTCGGACATCTCCGCTTCGACGAAGTCATCGAAGCGGCGCGTGATCTCGTTGGCCACGTCGTACAGCAGCTCGACGCGCTGGTCGGTGCTCAGGCGGCCCCATTCGCCCTGCAGGGCATTGCGCGCGGCGCTGACGGCCGCATCCACCTCGCCACGCCCGGCTTCGCTGACCGAGCAGATGACGCTGTTGTCCAGCGGGGAGTGTTTATTGAACCGTACACCACTGGCAGCGTCGGTAAACTCACCGGCAATGAAGTGTTTGATCTGGCGCATGAGAGCTCCGTAGTTATTGTTCGTATGACGACCGCCTGTACCTGCCACGGCCAGTCCGGCATGAGTCCCTGAGTGCGAGTCTAGAAAAGCCAGCAGATACCGACTAATACTTTATTTGGCCTAACTTGATACCCTTAAGGTATGTCGAAAACGGCTGCGCGGCAGGCCTCGCCCGCCCCTCTCGCATCGTTCGAGGGGCGGGGCCAGTGGATCAAATCGCTTTGAACAGGGGGCTGCGAACCTGCTGCGCATCCGCCGCCGAGATGAACTTCTCGATGTAGATATCGCGCTCGAACAAGCGTCCCTGCATCAACGTACTGATGCAGGCGTCGATCATCAGCGGCGGGCCGCACAAGTAGGCCTTGTGCCCGCGGAAGTCGTTGTCGAAGTGGGCTTTGGCGGCCTCATGCACAAAGCCACGAAAGCCCGACCAAGATGAGCCTTCAGGTTCATGGGACAGCGCCGGCACGTAGGTGAAGTTCGGGTGTTGCTCGGCCATGGCGAGAAACTCGTCGTGGTAGTACAGCTCGTCACGGTTACGTTGACCGTAGACCAGGGTGATCGGCCGCTCGAAACCTTGCGCCAACAGATCGAGAATCATCGAGCGCGGGCTCGACAACCCCGAGCCGCCGCCCATGAAGATCACGGGCAGGCGCGCCGACTTTTTCACGAAAAAGCGCCCGTACGGACCGGTGATGCCCACCCGCTCGCCGACCTGCAATTGCTCGTGTACATACGCGGTGCCACGGCCGCCGGGCACGATGCGGATGTTCAACTCAATCTCGCTGCCGGGCGCCGGTGCGTTGGCCACCGAAAAGGCCCGACTGCCAATGCCGTCGGGTAACTGCAGGTTGATGTACTGACCGGCCTGGAAGTGCATGCCTTCGGGCGCGTCGAGCTTGATCCACACGCCTTTGATGGTCGGCGTCAGGGTTTCAATGCGGCTGACGGTGCCTGCAAAATCACGCACCGGCAGGTTTTGTGCGTCGTCGTCTTCGTCGATTTGCGCCTCGATCACCAAATCACTTTCGGCGGTGGCGCAGCAGGCCAGGCACTTTTTCTCTTCGCGCTCGAAATCCATCAGGGCAAAGCTGGAGGCTTCGCCATGCTCGATCTCGCCATCGACCACCTGGATTTTGCAGGTGGCACACAGCCCGTGGCAGCAGGCATGCGGCAGGTAGATACCCGCGCGCAACGCGGCGTCGAGAATGGTTTGGCCTTCTTCGATTGCAATGGTCTGACCCAGCGGCTCGATCGTTAATTCATAGCTCATGACTCGCCCCCTCAGTGGGTCGCACACAGGGTGTTGAGACCTGGCGTCTTGAAGCGCAACTGGTCTTTGTGGCCGATGCCGTTGGCAACCAGGCTGGCGTCCAGGTCGGGCACCCAGGGTTGGTTGTCCTTGAGCCATTGCACGTGCTGCCAGTCGATCAGCGCGGCATCCGGGTCGGCCTGCAGCAAAGGTGCAAGGGCCGTTTCCAGCAACTGGGCAAACGTGGTTTGCGGCGTCAGACACAGCAGGAACGGCGCTGCGAACAGCAAGTGGTGATCCCAGCTGGCGTACACCAACTGCTTGCCATTGAAGTTTTCAACGCGATCACGGGCAACGCCCACGTATTCTTTACGGGCGACTACAGGCATGGTGCTCTCCTTATTCTTGTTAGCGGGGCGTGGCCGCCGAATGCGCCGGCCACGCCCGTCGGGTTGTCACGTGGTTACTGGTTGGACGTCGCCATGCCGCGCCACATCGCGAAGTTGCGGCGGTCCTCGGAGTCGGCGAAGTCACCGTTGTCCTGACCGTCCTTGAGCGACACCCAGTCCATCCAGGCGGCCAGGTCGCCATCGGTGGGCGCCTGGAACAGCGCCGGCATCGGCAGCCAGGCCTGGATGTATTTCTCCGGCTCGTTATTGAAGATGCCCATGCAGTGATCGGAGCAGAAGTGGTACTTGTCGCCCTTGTACTGCACCTGCCGATGGCAGATCAGGGTCGGGTCATCCGGCTCGGTAAACACCGCGGGCAACTGGCAGCACTGGCATAATTTGGCCAGGCCGTAGTTCTTGAACGGGGTGCCGGCCGCCGCCATTTTCTTGATGTGCTCCCAGCGCGGGCGGTAGTACTTGTCGAACGTGGTCGGGTACTTGGCGGACAGCCACTGCATGTCGTCATCCGACGGAATCCAGGCGTGGAACGCGGTCCCGAAACTCCACTGGTACAGACCCAGCATGAACTGGTGGGACATGTGGTCGATGCTGGCCTCGGCATCGTCCCAGCTCTTGGGTGGGCGGATACCGTAACGCGCCAGATCCTTGAACAGCGCGCCGCCATTCTCGGCGCCGTAGATCTCCCAGGCCTCCCGCCACGACATCACGCGCTTGGGCAGCATGTAATCCATCATGGTGCTAACCAGGCCCAGCACGCGGAAGCCGCGCCAGAACCACTTGTCGATCCAGCCTTGAACGATCGGCAGGTTGGCCGGGTCTTGCTCGAGCATGAACTTGATGCACTCCAGGCCGAGCGTCATGTGCCGCGCTTCGTCCGACTGCGCGGAGAAGCCAAAGGTGACCGTGGCCATATCACCGTTATAAGCGGCGCCGGACATGAACGGCACAAACAACAGGTTGGTGAGCACGTACTCGAACGAAAAACCGATGGCGATCATGAACTCGAACGGACCGGCAGACATCGCATCGTCAAAGAACGAGCGGGCCACCGAGGTGTACCAGATACGGTCGCGCTGATCGGCAAAGGCATGGAAGCCGTTGTAGAACTTGTTGTAGTTGGACAAGGCGTGGATTTGCGTCTGCGCATGGCGCAGCTCGTCGATGGCCTGCATCTGGCAGGCCACTTGCGTACCGACGCCGCGAAACTCTCGACCCGCGCGCGCAAAGCCTTTGTGCGCGGCATACTCACCGGGGCTGATGGCCTGCAGGAAGATTTTCAGCGCCGACAGGTAGCGCGCATCGGTGATGTTGAGGTGGCCATTGTTCTGCGCGTGGGCGTCGATGATGGCGTAGAACTTGCGCTCCTTTTCGGCCTGGTATTTCCAGTAGGCGTCCATGGTCAGGCGGAACGGATCTTCCCACTTGTTCCAGTCATGGATCTTCAAGCCTTCATAGGCGATGTAGGGGAAAATCTCCTCCTCGGTGCGGTACGACGGCTCCCAGGCGAGGTCGCGCGTGAGCAGGCGGTATTTGTCTTTTGCATTGAGCTTTTTGTGAACGGTTTTCATGTCCATGCCAAATATCCTCGCTTAGTTGCCCCAGGTCAGGGTCAAGGCGTCTTCGTCTTCGTCGACATTGCCGGAGAGCGTGATCAGATTGATGTTCAGCTCCTGCATGTCGAAGCTGCGGCCCAGTTGCGCTTCGATGCTTTCGCGGCGAATGACCAGGCGGCCCGGGGCGTTGATCTTGACCATGGCTGGCTCGCGGTTGACCACGGCCTCGGGGTTATCCAGCTCGATCGCTTCGATGATCGGGCGGGTTTCTTCATTGGTTTGCAGTGCAATAAATACAGTCGACATAGCCGCTCCTCAGACCCCAACACCGGTTTTATCCAGGCGTACCCGGAAGGCAGCCAGTTGCTCGCTCATCACTTCATCCGCGTTGCCGGCAAACTCTTGCTCGATCACCGGCAGCAGGGCCGCGGCAGCACGGTCGCGCCACTGGATTGTCCAGGCCTGCAACAACGCGCGGTTATGTTCGGATTCGGCAGCCGCCACCTTCATCACCGCGTCCACCCACTTGCGCGTTTCATCGAACCAGTCGCTCATGAACTGGCTGAGCATGGCCACCAGCGATCCGCCATCGGCGGCGAACTGATCGTCGACGATGCCCTGGTACACCAGCGGGTACAGCAAGCCGTCCAAAGCCACGTTCTGCGCGACAAACAGCTCGAACGGATCGCGCACCACCAGGCAGTCCTCGGTGTAACGACGCAGCCCTTGCCAGGCATCGCCCTCCATCCAGGCCGCCTTGCCGGCGTCCAGGGCTTCGGTTGCGCCCAGCAGCAGGCCGATGCGCGACAGGTACTGGGCGATGCCGAGGTTATCCATCGCGTGGTACATGCACGGCTGGGTGAACACCGTTCCGTAGCCATAGCTGCAGATGAACGTGTTGTTGAGGTTGGCGCCCCAGGCGGCATGGCGCAGCGGCACCAGCAGGTTGAGGACGCGTTGGCGCAGTGCGTCCGGCAACAGGTCCACCAGACCGCGGGTTTCCACGAAGTTGAAGTTGGCTTCGGTGGTTTCCTGCTGCCGGGCGCGTGCCAGGGTGTAGGTGCTGTAGTAGAACTGGCGCGGGTCTTTCAACACGTACCAGTCGCTCATCACGATTTGGGTGACGCTGGTGTCGTACAGGGTTTGATCCGGGTCCCAGGTCGGCCGGTAATGCAGGTTTTCCACCGGTTGAATGTCGTAGCTGCCTTCCTGGTACCGCGAGGAAGGTTTGTCGCCAAAACGACGGGCCAAATGGTCGAACGTCTGCCGCAAGGGCTGGATGCTGACCGTACGAAGATCGATGTGCATAGCTGACTCCCACGAACGCCTCACTCAGGGTGAAGCGTCAACAACGATTAGTTTTTGAAACGAACCTGAGTGGCATCCGCCAGACGCCAGTCCCATTGCCGGGCGTCGTCCTCATCCTCATCTGCGACCTCAGGCAACGCCGCCATGGGGCGTGCCTGGTTGGCGCGGCAGAACTCGGCAAAGGCCTCGTGCGTCAGGATCATTTCCACGAATAATTCGGGCTCACCGATGGCAAAGTCGAATTCGACAAACTGGCTGCCACGACTGCCGGTGACACGCACGTAACGCTTGCGCGTGTCCATGTCGGCCGGCTGCATCTCGAGTGACTGATCAGGGAAACTCATGGGAGCGCCCTCAAGTCACGACAGTCAGGAACGATTCGTGCAACTTGCGTTGCGGGTAGTCCAGGCCCTGGGCGAAGTTGTCGTAGGTCCAGGACAGCGGCTGGTAGTCCGGATAGGGGTGGTAGCCGCCCATGAAGGTCTCGAAGCGGTTACCGGAGGGGTCCCAGGCATAGATGGTGCAACCGCGGGTCACGCCATGGCGGGTGGGGCCGATATCGACGTTCACTTCGTTCATGGACATGATGTCGCCGGCACGCAGCACCTGCTCCCAGGACTCGAGCAGGAACGAACAGTGGTGCAGCTTGCCCTTCTCTGGATATTCAACGAAGGCGATGTCATGGACCTTGTGCGAACACGACAGCCAGATGCCGACGTCACCGTCGCCCTCAGGGTTGAGGACGCGTTCGACCAGGTAGAAGCCCAGGACCTCGGTGAAGATTTTCTGCACTTGCGCAATGTTGGGACCGTACAGCAGGCAGTGGTCCAACTGAATCGGCGCAATACCGTGCTCGCGCAGCGCATTCCACGGGGCTGGGTTGACCTCAGGAATGCCGTTGCCGACACAGCTCTTTTCGGCGTACAGCTCAATCAGATGGCCCGAGGGCAATTCAAAGCGCACACGCTCGCCGGTTTCCAGCAACTCACCGGCGGGGATGCGGGTGGTGGCCAGCCCGTAGGCCTGCAGGTCGGCATCGAGCTTCTCCAGGGTGGCCTTGTCCAGTACCTTGAAGCCGAAGAAGTCGATACCGGCAGTGTCCGCTTCACGGATCACATAGCAGTTGTGATCGCGCTCATCCCAGCACTTGAAGTACACCCGCCCCTGATCGTCACGCCCGGTCTCGACCAGCCCCAGCACATTGCGATAGAAATGAACGCTTTCTTCAAGGTTCAACACGCGCACCTGGGCATGGCCCGGACGCAATACACCTGTCATCGCCATTTATTGTCTCCTTTATTGGCTGGATGAGGTTGGCTCCGTACCGCCTGGGCAGGCGGGCAGGAGCCGGGTTCACACACTCAACCCTGCATTGCAGAGATGATGCCAATGAAGGTAAATAATTGATTTAAAACAACTTACTATGAAAAACCGGACACTGTACCCAGCCCCTGGACTGACGTTTATGTCCATCCCCCCTTCCAGCCTTACAAAAACGTCAGTGCGCTTGCGCAAAGGCCGGGGCACCGACCAATGAACGGCCGCGACGGTCAGTAAAACAGGCGAAAAAAAAGCACCACAGGGTGCTTTAAGACGAAAACGGCGCATCCGCCATCCCCACTCGCGTGCCAAAACAACTGTAAGCGCGAAGGCACAGTGGCGGCGCGCCGAAGGGGGCGGCGGCTGTACGTTTTTGTCAGGCGCTCGCGGCCGGGCTGTCATCCCCCAAAGTCTGTTTCACCCGGTACGCCAACTGCCGGCGGGTGATACCCAGCAGGCGCGCCGCATGGGTCAGGTTGCCATGCGCCCGTGTGACGGCAAGCTGCAGCAAACGCGCTTCATGGGCCTGCAGGTCGAACCCGTCGACCAGCAAGGTTTCATACAACTGGTCGGTCCTGGCCTCGTCGGCGTTGCCGACTTTGCCTTCGCGGTCGATCACCGCGCCGTGTGCGGTCACCGGTGCCACGCCTGGGAAGAGATGCTGCAATTCAATGTGCCCGCCGGACGGCACCAGCAATACCGCACGCTCCACCAGGTTTTCCAGCTCACGCACGTTTCCCGGCCAGTCGTAGGCCATCAGGCCCTGCATGGCCAGGTCGCTGACGCCTTGAATGGTCTTGTGGTACAGCGGCGCATATTTTTCCAGCAGCACGGCAACCAGCACGGGAATATCCGACTTGCGCTTGCGCAGCGGTGGAATCTCCAGGGGGTACGTGGCCAGGCGGTAGTAGAGGTCGGCGCGAAAACGACCGTCGGCAATCGCCTGCTGCAAATTGACGTTGGTCGCCGCCACCAGGCGCACGTTGACCTTGCGCACTTTGTCATCGCCCAGGCGCTCGACCTCGCCGGTCTGGAGGACGCGCAGCAACTTGACCTGAGCCGCCGGCGACAGCTCGCCCAACTCATCGAGAAACAGTGTGCCGCCATCGGCGCGTTCGAACTTACCGGGGCGCGAAGCCTGGGCGCCCGTGTAGGCGCCCTTCTGCACGCCGAACAGCTCGGATTCGATCAAATCATTGGGAATGGCGGCGCAGTTGACCGCCACAAAAGGCTTTTCACCGCGCCCGCTGTTTTCATGCAGCCAGCGCGCGAACACTTCCTTGCCCACCCCGGTTTCGCCGAGCAGCAACACGGTGATGGGGCTGTTGGCGGCTTGGCTCAGCAGACTGAAGGCGGCGGTAAAGGCCGGCGAGCTGCCCACCAACTTGCCCGGTGGGCGCTGTTCATGCTGCCAGCCGCGCAGTTGCCAGAGCTCCTCTTGCAACTGCTCGAAGGTGGTTTGCGCATCTTCGGTGGGCAGACAGTGTCGCAAGAAGTCCGCATCCCCCCAGGCCTCGATTGGCCGTCCCTCCAACATGCAGCTGGAGGCGCCACAACAGACACACTGGGTTTCCCGGAAGATCACCACACGCTTGAAGAAGCGGGTGACATAGCCCGACGCGTAGCCGGCCAGGTTCCAGCAGCTCGGCTCGGGACTGACCCCGAACAACTGCAAATGGGACTCGGCTTCCCAGGAGTTATCGCAATTGACCGTGCCAAAAAAGCTGCCGTCTTCCCAGTCGATCTTGGCCTCGATAATGGTCGAGCGCACCAAGCCCTCGAACGCGTGCAACTCGGGGCCGATCTTGAACACGTCGTAGTTGTCGCCTTCGCCGAACAGTTTCTGGGCGAGATCGGCATCGTGCTGGCCGGCGGCGAAGCCCATGCGAAACAACAGCCCCTTGGCGCGACTGGGCCCGAGGGATTCCATCAGTTCCTGGCGTAAGGCGCCGAACGCCTTGGCATGCATCAACAGCATGCGGTTCTCGTCGAGCCAGATTTGCCCGGTTTCGACATTGAAGCGCAGTCGTGAACGAAGATTGAAGCGCTCAATCAGGGGTTGCTCTGCCATGTAAGCACCTAAAGCCCAGCCCATCGCGGACCAGTCGACTGGCGGGCTCGAGCCCTTGCCACGCCGCTGGCGTTTATTGTTCTACAAGCGATCCAGTGCCTTCGCCGTGGGCCCGAGTCTAAGCCGCTAAGGCAGCGCATGCCTCCTTTACCACGCGGTAGGCCTGTCGAACCAAGGGCGTACCGCGCTCAAGCGCGTGCTCAAGCCTCCCACTTTGCGCGGCCTCCAGCAACTCGTTACGCACGTGGCGGTAGGCGTCCAGCGCTTTGCGCACGCCCGACAGACTGTCACTGCGCCGTGCATCGACCGGTTCACATGCGCTTATCGCCTGCGCGAGCCAGGCATCTATCTCCCGGTCCAGCGCGTGAATACGCTGGATATGCGCGACCATCTGCGCTGGTTCGCGGGCATTCAGCACCATGATGTTATGGGCGCGGATTTCTTCGATAGCTTCCAGCATGGCGGCATGCGCATCGCGGCTGACATCAATTTCACCCGCCAGGCTTTTGAGGTCGACCAGGCCCAGCATCAGCCCGCGCAGGCCGGCGTTGCAGCCGTTGACGTGGTTATCGAGTTCGACGGCCAGGCGCGCCACGCCGCTGGAGTCGGCCAGCACCTTGTGCGCCTTTTGCATCTCGCTGCCGGCGCGTTCGGCAATGCCATGCACCGCCCGCTGCATGCTGTGGGAGGTGGCGGCAATACCGTTCAACACCGCCGTGGCCTGGCTGGCACGCGTCACGCCTTGCGCGGCCCCTTGGCGGGTCTGGGCCAGGCGCTGGTCTAGGCGGTCGATGCTCTGGCCAATCAGGGAAATGATCTCGCCCACGCTGAGGGTCGCGCTGCCGGTGCTTTCGGCGAGCTTGCGCACTTCGTCGGCGACCACACTGAAACCGCGCCCCTGCTCGCCGGCACGCGCCGCCTCGATGGCGGCATTGAGCGCCAACAGATTGGTTTGCCCGGCAATGCTCTGGATGATTGCAACGATTTCACCGACACGCGCCACCTGCTCGCGCACGCAGTCGAACTCTTCGGCCACCGAGGCCACGACGTTGGATAGATCCAGCATATCGCCGGCGACCCGTTGCACCTGCTCGCCGCCGGCGCTGACCTGGTCGCGCGCGCCGCTGCTCGCCTCTGCTAGGACCGTCGCCTCCGTCGCGGTCACGCGGGCCTGCTCGGCCATGGTTTCAACGTCCACCATGGCGTCGCGGGCCATCGCGGACTGACGGTCCGCCGTGGCCACCGCTTCGGTGAAGCCCGACACCAGCGTGCCGGTCGCCACGGTGAGATCGCAGGCCAACGTGCGCATGCGTTTGACCGCGGTCACCTTGTCGTGCAGCACCGCCTGCAGGCGCTCGATCGATGCCAGGGCGTCACCCGCCAGCGGTTGCCGGTCGTCGAGCAGCGCGCGGGTATGCGCCAGCGCCGCCACCACCCGTTGCTCGCGCTGGCCAATCCCGTGCAGCAGGCACAGCCCCGACACCACCATCACCAGCAGCCAGCCGGCCTGCCAGCCGAGGGCATCAACTCCGCTGGCGAACGCGGCAGCCGCGAGCGACAGCAGCGCGAGCAGATCCCGTGGATGCAGGCTCAATTTACTCAGCATCGTAACTCCGTCCTTTTCACCGACGTGACGTTCACCGGGCGCTGCGCAGCGGCACCGCGCCGGCGTTGGCGAGCATTCGCCTCAGACGTGCGCAACCCCGGCCTTGGGGCGCAACAAAAAGTGCGCCAGGGCCGGCAGCAGAATCAGCGCGCCGAGCATGTTCCAGACGAACATGAAGGCCAGCAGGATGCCCATATCGGCCTGGAACTTGATCGGCGACCACGCCCAGGTGGCCACCGCAATGCCCAGGGTGATACCGGTGAGCACCACCACCTTGCCGGTGAAAATCAGTGCCTTGTAATACGCCTGCGACAGCGTCATGCCGGCTTTCAAGTGCGTCAGGGTCACCGTCATCACATACAACGCGTAGTCCACGCCGATGCCCACGCCCAGTGCGATCACCGGCAGCGTGGCGACTTTGACGCCGATGTTCAGCCCCACCATCAACGCCTCGCACAGCACGGAGGTGACCATCAGCGGCACCACCGCGCACACCACCGCACGCCATGAGCGGAACGTGATGAAGGCGAGCACGATCACGGCGGCGTAGACCAGGAACAACATCTGCGTGTTGGCTTTCTTCACCACGATGTTGGTCGCGGCCTCGACCCCGGCATTCCCGGCGGCATTGAGGATACGGATGTCGTCGGTGCCGTACTTCGCCGCGAAGGCTTCCACGGTATTGACCACGCTGGTGAGCGTGTCGGCCTTGTGGTCCTTGAGGTAGGCGTAGAGGGTCAGCAGGTCGCAGTTCTGGTTGAACATTTCCCGGGGCGCTCGGGTGATGATCGAATTGAGCATGTCCTGGGAGCGCGGCATCTCGAACCATTTGAGGCTGCCCTCGTTCATGCCCGCATTGGCGGTCTTGGCCAACCCGGCGAGGGAACTGGTGGTCTCGACCCCTGGCAGTTGCTGCAACTCGCGCTCCAGCGCATCCAGCGTGTGCAGGGTGCTGTAGTGGGCGCAGGCATATTGCGGGGTCTTGACCATCACGATGTACACGTCGCTGCTGGCGGCGTAGTTGGCAACAATGAAGGCATTGTCGCGGTTGTAGCGCGAGTCCGGCCGTAACTCCGGCGCACCCGGGTCGGTGTCGCCGATTTTCAGCTGCGTGCTCACGGCCAGACCCACACCGCCCAGGACCAGCCCAAGCGTCACGGCAACCGTGGCCCAGGGGCGGCGGGTAAACAGGTCGAGGAACGCCCAGAACGGGTGCTTTTTGTGCGCCCTGTCGTCACGTTCCTGCAGCTCGTCTCGCAGGCTGCGTTGGGCCGCCGCCGGGCTGACGCCGGTGTACGACAGCAGGATCGGCAGCAACACCAGATTGGTGAAAATCAGCACCGCCACCCCCATGCTCGCGGTGATGGCCAGGTCCTGGATGACCTGGATGTCGATCACCATCAGCACCGCAAAGCCCACCGCATCGGCCAGCAACGCGGTCATGCCGGCGAGGAACAAGCGGCGAAACGTATAGCGTGCCGCCACCAGCCGGTGGGTGCCACGTCCGATGTCCTGCATGATGCCGTTCATTTTCTGCGCGCCGTGGCTCATGCCGATGGCGAATACCAGAAACGGCACCAATACCGAGTACGGGTCCAATTCATAACCCAGCGTCGGCAACAGCCCCAGCAGCCACACCACCGCCACCATCGAACACAACACCACCAGCAAGGTGCTGCGCAGGCAGCGGGTGTACCAGAACAGCACCGCAGTGCAGATCGCGATGGCGGCGGCAAAAAACACCAGCACCTGCTTCAGACCGTCGATCAGATCCCCGACGACCTTGGCAAAGCCAGTGACGTGGATAGCGATTTTGTCCGACTCATACTTGGCGCGCAGTTGCTCGATAGACTGGGACAACCGGTGATAATCGATGCGTTCGCCGGTTTCGGCGATCTTCTCCTGCAGCGGCACCAGGATGATGCTCGACTTGTAGTTGGCCGCCACCAACTGCCCGATTTCCCCGGAGCGCTCGACGTTGATACGTACCTGTTCGAGGCTTTGGGGCGAGCCGTCGAAGTCGTCGGGAATCACCGGGCCGCCGTCCAGGCCGTCTTCGGTCACGCCGGTCCAGCGCACCGCCGGGGCCCACAGCGATTTCATGTAAGGCCGATCGACGCCGGGAATCAGGAACACCTCATCGCTGAGCTGGCGCACGGTGTTCAGGTAGTCGGCGTCGAAAATCGCGCCCTTCTTGGCCTCCACGGCAATGCGCAAGGTGTTGCCCATCCCCGCCAGTTGTTTACGGTTTTCGAGGAAATTGGCGATGTACGGATGGCCGGAGGGGATCATCTTTTCGTAGGCGGCATTCAGCGAAAGCCCCAGGGCCTGGTAACCCAGCACCAGGGTGATCAGCAGGCAGATCAGCGTAATCGCCAGGCGGTTGTTGAACAGCAGCCGTTCGGCGAAGGTGCCCGAGCGCTGATCGAACTTGTTCAAATCGGCAATCACTGCATCGGCAGGTAGGGACGGCATATGGCTCATGGCTTGGCTCCGGCTTCAATCGCCTCGGACTCGATTCGCGACATTCCCCGCGAACTGGAGAGGATCAACGTACCATCGCGCGCTTGCACCAGACCGGTGATCCCGGTGCCTGGGTGCAGGGGCAACGTTGTAAAATGGGCGGCGTTGTCGGTGCTGCGCAGCAGGCGACCGCTCTCGTCCGCCAGCAACAGCGAACCGTCGCGCAGGCGCAGGCCGGCGCTCAGCGTCACCGGCTGGCCGATCTGTGCCTGCTGCCACGTCAGGCCATCGTCCAGGCTGCGCCAGGCGTTGCCGCGCAGGCCATAGGCGAGCACAGCGTGGTCGTCGAGTATCAGCGCACCGAAGAACGTTCCGCTGTAGGGGCTACGGATTTCGGCAAAGCCGCGCCCGCCATCGGTGGAACGGAACAGCGCGCCCTGCTCGCCACACAGGAGCACTTGTTGGTCGCGCAACCGCACCTGATACAAGTGCCGGCCACGCGGATTCGGCACCTGCCCCATCAGCGACTGCCAAGTGGCGCCGCCGTCGTGCGTTTGCAGGGCCAACCCATAGGCGCCCACCACATAGCCCTGGGTGGCGCTCACGAACGCCACATCGAGAAAGGGTTTATCCGGGCCATCCTCGACCAACGCTTCAGCGCTGCGCAGCCGCTGATCCGCCCCCGCCTCGCCTGCCGCCGCGCGCTCACGGGCGTCCTGCACAACGATCTGCGCGACCTGATTGCCTTCCAACTGGCGCGTCCAGCTCTCGCCGCCGTCCGTGCTGTGCAGCACCACGCCGCTGTGGCCCACCGCCCAGCCTTCGCTGGCAGAGACAAACGCCACCGCGGTCAGCGCCACACTCACTGGCACGTGCCTGGCCTGGCGCCAGGTGCGCCCGCGATCGTCGGAAAGCCGCACGATACCGCGCTCGCCCACCGCCACCAGGCGCTCACCGGCAGCGGTGACGGCCAGGTGCAGTGCCTGTTGGGCGCGCTGGCTTTCCAACGCGGGAAGCTCCAGCAGATCGGGAACGGATGGGGTGTTGGCAGACTGGGCAACGCTCGACACGGCGGCGATGAAAAGGGCAACGGCAGCGGACAGCGAGCGCCGCAAAAGCGGATTCTGGGTAAGCATGGTACGTACTCGACTTCAAAACGTCCCCGCGACGTCGCCGCTGTGCGCGGCGCCGGCGGAGCGAGTCATGGCAATGGAACCGGCAACCGGACACGCGCAGGATGCCGGAACCGCAGGTAATAACGGCCTTAGCGCACGCCTTCGGCGGCGACCGCGTCCCCGGTGAAATGGGCCTCGGGATGGCGCGGGACAAGCGTGTAGGTCGCGCCATTGAGCGACTGCGTCGAGCTCATGGTGTTGGCCTGCAAGTTGAAAATATTCGCCGGTTTCATCGCCAGCATCGGCACTTGCGGCAATACGAACGGCGTCACCTGGCTGGTGCGCCAGAGCTTGCCTTCGCTGTCGTAGCCATCGACCAGCAGCACCATCCACGAGTCTTCGTCGATGTAGAACTTGCGCTTGGGCACCGCGTGGCGCTTGCCGCTGGCCACCGTGGCTTCCACTTCCCAGACCCGATGCAGTTCCCAACGCAGCTTGTCCGGGTTCAGGTGATGGGAGCCGTAGGCTTCATCCACCGAAGCGGTGACCAGTGCGTTGTCGTTGTACGGCACATACATCTCGCGCTTGCCGATCAGTTTCCAGTCGAAACGATCCACATGGCCGAGGAAGCCCAGCACCTCGTCAAAGTAGTTGGCGCCGGAAGCGACGAAGTCCGGTGTGTCATAGGCCACGGTCGGCGCGCGACGGACCCGACGCTGCCCGACCAGATACTGCCAGGCCTGGCGCGACTGCTTGACGTCGATGCTGTCGCGGAACACCAGGGATTCACCCGACTTGAAGGGCGGCGCGATGGTGCTGAAGCGCTGGAGGAAGTACTCGCCGTTCCATTTTTCCGGCGAACCGTCTTTGTAGTAATACGGGTATTGGTTGGACTGGTCGTTTTCCGTGGCGATGGTGCGCGAGCCGTCGGCGGTCAGAATGACGTTCTTGAAACTGGCGACGTCAGTGGCTTCGTTCTCCACGCGCAGCAAGTGGTTCCAGATGACTTCTACGCCTTCCTTGGGAATCGGAAACGGCACGCCGCCGTAACAGCCCTGCATCGATTTGCCGCCATCCTTGATCTGGCACTGGGTGGCGTTTTTCGCGGTGTTGTCGTACACGAACTGCGGGGCGAGGCCGGTACGGTGGGTCGGGTACACGTCAAGACGAAAGCTCTGCGCATACTTCTTCAGCAGCGCCTGGGTGCCTTCCGAGAGCTTGTCGGCGTATTGCGCCATGTTCTGCGCATTGATTTGCAGCAGCACTTTTTCGTTGCCGAACACCTGGGTGGGAATATCGCCGACCTTGGCGCTGGCCGCCGCTATCGTCGGGGTCGGGCTCCACGCCGGGATGCTGCCGTCTTTGTTGCCGGCACGCTCGGCCCCCATGGGCGTCAGGGTGGTTTTCAAGGTCGCAGCCTCTTGGGCGCTGACCGCCGCCTGCGCACCGTTGGCAGTGCAGATCAGGGCCGCGAGGGCCAGATAAATCGCTGTTGTCTTAGGCATTGTTATTATCCTTAAACCTGGGAAGGCCCAACTCAAAACGTGCGTTGAATCGACAGCGAAACGAAATCGCGGTCACCGTGGAAGTTCTTGTAGGAGAGCTCGGGCGCAGGGGTGTCGTAGCGGATGATCGAGCCAGCCGGACCGTAGTAGTGAGTGAAGTTCAGGCTGGCCTGGACGGTCTTCTGGTACTCGCCTTTGATGCCGAAGCTGACATTGCCGCCATGCTCGGAAGGAAACAGCACCCCGTTGACCGACGAACGCCCGGACAGCCCGTAACTCACGCCAACAGGGAGTTGCACGTCGAGGCCCGGGAGCACCTGGAAGTACTCCGGCGAAAAGATGAATTGCAGGGCCGTGGCGTCACGGGTGGCTAGCGGGTCGAGTTGGTCCTTGTTGTCCGTGATGCTGAGGCGCCGGTTGAAGGCGATCTCACCGAGAAAGGAGGCGGCGTCCCACATCGGACTTTCGCTCAACACGGAAACGGCCGAGAGGTTCATATGCAGAGTGCGACCCACCGGAAACGCGGCGTGCCTGTAGCCATCAGCCCCCGCGCTCTCGGGCACGATGACGGTGTTGCCGGACGCAACCAGCGGCATGTTGTCGCGAAAGGACATCTCCGCCGCCACGTTGGTTTCGCCCACCAGTGTGCTCACGCTGAAGCCGACGGTGCGAATGTCCTCGCCGTAGACCTGCTCGTACACACCGGTATCCGGGTGCAGGTAGAACTGCGGCATCTTGTCGTGGAACTGCGCGGCGTAAAGGCCGTATTCGAAGTCACCCGACTTGACCTTCAACTGCAGGCCGCCCTGCCCCGAGTTTTTGGCATCGATGTCATCACCGCGCCGCGCGCTGACGCCCGGCCCGAGAATCAGCGTCTCGCCGCCCTCATCGACAAAGTCGGCAAAGCTGAAATAACTGCCCGCGCCAGGCAGCCGGCTCTTGCGCCATTCAAGCTGGTAGTAGGCGCCGATCGACACATCGGGCGTGATCTGCAACTGGCCGGAAAGCTGCCCCACCGGACGCAGGATTTCCTTGAATTGGGAGTTGGGCACCGACAGGGCCTTGATCAGATCCAGGGAAGTCTGCGCTGCTGCGATTCCGTTGCTGCCAAAGAACAGGCTTTCCCCATACAACTGGGTAAAACGCCCTGCTTTGAGATTGAGGCCCATGTCGCCGGGGGCAAAACTGCCGTAGAGAAACGCATCCAGAAACTCGGCCTTGCGACCGTGCAGTTTCTGGGTGGCGTCGGTGAATTGGTTGTAATTGACCGACTTGGAATTGACCAGCGCGCCGGGGTTGTCGTTCGACTTGTTATAGACATCGTCGTACCAGGCTGCGCCACTCAAGCGCAGCCCATAGTTACGCTTGTAGCGCAGGTCGAACTCGGAGAGCAGGTCGAAGCGGTTGGAGATCAGCCCCTTGCCAAAGTTCTGGTCACCATCGTTGGTGTTGGCCTGCACGCCAACTGAATTGTTCGCCACGCTGCCCTTGGCGCCTTCGACGCGCCAGGCCGCACTGTATTTAACGGTGTTGTCCAACGACATACGCAGGTCAGGGTTGCCAGCATCTATCTGGAAAGCAAGGGCCGGTCCCGTGGCACAGGCGCTGGCAAGGGCGAGAACGGTCGTCTTGAGGGGGAATTTGGGCAGACGGGCTCCATGCAGCATGTTGAGATCCTCGACTTGTTATTTTTATGTGGGGGGTCACACACCTAGAAGACGCGTGGCGCGCCTGCTGGTCTGTGCTCTCACTGCACAAATTATTACCGCCGAGGATTACCGTCCAATACCATAAAACCAACGGCTCGATACCTTTTAGGTATCTAGATAGATAGACCAAGACGGCCGTTCACGGCGCTGGCTGGTTCGCGTAGTCTGCTCGAAACGGCTCGCGCGATTGCTTGCAGCGCGCCCGATTCCCCCAGAAAAGGCCTGCCCGATGGACCTTCGTCACCTTCGCTATTTCGTCGCCGTCGCCGAGGAAAAAAATATCGGCCGCGCCGCCGTTCGCCTGCACATTTCCCAGCCACCGCTGACCCGCCAGATTCAGCAACTGGAAGAAGACCTGGGGGTGCAACTGTTCAACCGCACGCCACGCGGGATGGAGTTGACCCCCGCGGGCGAGCTGCTGCTCGAAGAGGCGCGCAACATTCGTTCGGTGGTCGAACAGGCCACCGAACGCACCCAGCGGGCGGGCCAGGGCAAGCTCGGGCGGCTGGACATTGCGGTGTTCGGCTCGGGCATTCTCGATGCGATTCCCAAGCTGTTGCTGACCTTCAGCCGCGCGTTTCCGGACGTGAAGGTGGTGCTTCACAACATGAACAAAGAGGCCCAGATTCAAGCCTTGCGGCAAAAGCGCATTGACGCCGGCTTTAACCGGTTCATCTCACCGTTGAACGACATCGCCAATGAGGTGGTGACGACCGAACGGCTGCTGCTGGCGGTCAACGAAACATCGCCGCTCGCACGCCAGGCATCGATCCCGCTTCGGGTATTGGCTGACTATCCGCTGATCGTCTTTCCGTCCGGGCCGCGTCCCAGTTTTGTCGACAACGTCATGAGCCTGTGCCAGCAGGCGGGCTTCACGCCAAACGTCGCCCAAGAGGTGGGCGACACGGTAACGGGGGTGGCACTGGTAGCGAGTGATTTCGGCGTCTGCCTGGTGCCGGAATCCGCCACCGTGCTGGCGCTGTCCGGGGTCGTGTATCGCCCATTGACTGACCTCCCGGAAAACGCGGGCGTCGACCTGAACTGTATCTATCGATTCGATGACCCCTCGCCGCTACTCAAGTCATTCTTGGACACTGTTCGAGCGTTTCGCAGAGACAACTAAGCAAGATGTGATCCGCCCCAAGGAGGAACCCTGGCCAGCGTTCCTCTCAGGCCACACAAGATCACAGTCACGATCAACGCCCTTGATTTAACGATGGTTCAGATGGTGTGTGGTGTCGCCCCCGGCCCTAGGTCACTTCCTGACGCGGGGCACGGCCCAGCGACCAACCAAAATTCATGCCTGCCGCCGCCAACAGGATCGCGCTCGCGCCAAGCACTTGCAGGGCGCTGAGCGGATGGGCGAAGGCAACCCAGTCGACCAGGATGGCGACGATCGGATAGATGAACGACAGTGCGCCGACCAGCGCCGTGGGGATTTTCTGGATGGCGCTGTACAGCAGGGTCGACATGAGCCCGGTATGGACCACGCCGATAATGATCAGGTAGGTCCAGGCGCCCTCGACCGTATCGACCCTGCTGAAATCCACGAACGGGGCCAGGACCAGCACGCCGACCACCATCTGGATCAGCACGATCAAGTGTGCGGGCAAGTCCTTGAGGCGCTTGGTGATCGCCGCTGCCACAGCGTAGAAAAAGGCCGAAGCCAGGGCCAGGCAGACGCCGAGCACGTAGTCGACGCCGGTGGCCTGCCCACTGCCCTTGGCGGACACGATCAGCATCAGCCCGGCGAAGGCCAACAGCAGCCAGCCAACCTTGGCGGCGCTGAGGCGTTCAGCGAAAAACAGCACACCCAGACCGACCAGCATGAACGGCTGAACGTGGTAGACCACCGTGGCAATGGCGATAGAGGAATGTTTGTAGGCACTGAACAGCAGCACCCAGTTAAGGATCAGCGCCACCCCGCCCAGGCACACCAGCATGAACTGCCGGGCGATGATCAGGGAGCAGCGCAGCACCCCAAGCACCAGGCATGTGACCAGCATCGCCACGGCGCCGAACAAGCAACGCCAGAACACCACGGCCTCCGGGCTCTGCCCCGACATGATGACGAACCAGCCCACCGTGCCGGAGATGACCATGGCCGAAATCATTTCGAGCGTCCCACGGGTTTGCGACTTCATCACTCACTGCTTCCTTGCCGTCGACATTGCCGTAACCTAAGCCGCCGTTGGCAGGGATTGGCTCGGCAAAATGAACTTTATAATGAACTTATGACCATTATAATGAACAATGCACCCCAGAGCGTCAACCCACTTAAGGATGATCTATAAAACAAATGACCGACATAACGAACAACCTGCTGAGAAGTAATCCGAGCCGAATCGATCTGCTGGCGCTTTCAATCAAACGCGAACGCTTGGCCGCAGGACTTTCCTTGACCGAGCTGGCGAAGCGCGCCGGGGTGGCGAAGTCGACCTTGTCTCAATTGGAGTCGGGAATCGGTAACCCCAGCATCGAAACCTTGTGGTCGCTGGCGATGGCAATGGGTTTGCAAGTCACCCGGTTCTTCGAGCAACCCCAACAGCCGTTGCGGGTGATTCGCGCCAACGAGGGCATGACCGCCTATGCCGAGACTGCCGATTACGCAGCGACACTGCTTGCCGATTGCCCGGCGGGAGTACAGCGCGACATCTACCGGCTCAAGGTGCAGCCCGGCGAAGTTCGGCTGTCTCAGCCTCACCCACCGGGAACCGTAGAGCACGTAGTGCTGTGCAGCGGCAGCGCCCATATTGGCCCGGCGACTGGGCCTGTATTGCTGAATGCCGGCGACTACATCAGCTACCTGGCGAATGTGCCTCACGTGTTCGAAGCACTTGAGGCGGACACTACTGCAGTGATGGTGATAGAGCATTCCTGAGGTAGGCGTCATTTTTCGTTCGCTCGTGTATCACGAGCGACCTGGGGGCAACATTGGGGGCATATTTGAAATTTTTCTGCCTGAAAATGTTGTCCTAGAGCCCGGTCAAAATGTTTTTTGGCGATCCTGAGAGTCTTTAGGCGTCGTCGGGCTGGCTGTTCATCTGATCATTTCTGCGTTTTCACGCGCCATGGAGACCCATTCACTTCCAGTGGATTGTCACACGCGGGGGCATATTTGAGGGCGTGCTGTATTCGCCGTTACCCTACCGCGCTCTCCTTTTACCAGTGTGCGCAGTACTCACTACCAGGTAATCGACTGGAGGATTACTGAATAACGCCCTCTCCTCCCGATCTTCAACGGCAACCGCTGCCCGCATGACCGTGTTGTAGCCGAGCTACGTTCTGATCAATACGGTCTTGGATCGTGCGCAAGGTGTCTCGGGTAATCACCTGTGGGCATACGGCGATGGTTGCAAATCGGCTCGCTACATCACAAATGACGTCAACTCGCCAGCGTCTCCATGGAGCACTTGCTGCACTTCGGCGACAAGCTGTTCCAGCGGGATCCTGAACATACGGTCCACCAGCAACATGTTTATATCCTCGACGCTTGAGCAGCAAAAGTTGACAGACCGGTTCAACGGCAGCGTGCTACAGCAAGACACTTTCAATCAACGACACACCCTGTTAAGCACGGACGCTCTACGGCGCCTGCCAACTGCTTTTATTGCGCCAGGCGGAAAACACCGTTACGTCTTTGCCCCCTAATAACGATCGCTCACTATTGTTGCGAAAACGGTAACTAGGCATTCCAGAAAGCAGCATGGTGCCACTCAAAAGCACATGCTAAGTTTCGCGCCCTGTAACAATTTGAAATACTTTCAATGGCCTGAGTGCGTCTAGCTCAACCATCAGACACTCCTTCGCTCAACTTCCCAGGCACTGCCATGCGCTGACTTGCACGGCAGTTGAAAGGCGCCCATGAATCGAAATGAACTGCGAAAATCCGACATCAACCTGATGGTCATTTTCGAAGCGCTCATGCAGGAACAAAACGTCACCCGCGTCGCCGAAAAAATGTATTTGGGCCAACCAACCGTCAGCACAGCACTGGGGCGGCTGCGAACGCTGTTCAATGACCCCCTGTTTGTTCGAGTAGGTCACCGCATGGAACCCACTCGCCGCGCCGAAGAAATCATCCGGCATCTATCGCCCGCCCTTGATGCCATGGCCACAGCGCTCAGCCTCGCACACCAGTTCGATCCGCTGGAAAGCCGCCTGACTTTCAAGATCGGCCTTTCCGACGACGTCGAATTCGCCCTGCTGCCGCCCTTTCTGGCGGCGCTGCGCGATGAAGCCCCCAACGTGGTCGTGATCATCCAGCATGCCGACTATTGGCGCATTCCCGACCTGTTGGCGTCTGGCGACATCACCGTCGGCATTACCGAGACCCGCGAACTTCCCGCCAACGCCAAGCGCAAATTGCTCAGACGCATCGAACCACGCATCCTGCGCGCCAATAACACTGACACGCCTCTGACCCTGGACGAGTTCTGTACCCTCCCCCATGTTCAAGTCTCCTACACGGCCAATGTCCACGGCATCGTCGATGAATGCCTGGCTAAAATCGGCCGCGACCGCAAGGTGGTACTGTCGATCCCGCAGTTCAGCTCGCTGCCGGCGGCCCTCAACGGTACCGATCTGCTGGCGAGCTGCCCCGACTATGCGGCGAAGGCGTTGCTGGGGTGGGGCAACTTGCGCGACGACCCCTGCCCGTTCGAGGTGCCGCCGCTGGAGTTGTCCATGGTCTGGCTGAGCCTGACGGACAACGACCCGGCCGAGCGCTGGTTGCGCACCCGGCTGGAGCAGCACATGGGTAACCTGGCGACCACTGCTGCCCCTTAGCCGGCAATTCAAGGCGCGCTGCCCAGCGTGTTGAAGTCACGCAGCTTGGCCGGCTGGTGGGGGTCACCAATCAGCAGCCGGCCTCGGCGATAGGCCGGGTTGACGATACTTTTCCACGGTTCGAACGTGTCGAAGCGCAGCCCTGCCAGATCCGCCCAGGTGTGAATGAAGTGCGACGTGGTCCACTCGCGGTGCAGCGCATCGTGCAGATCGAGGGGGCTGTCCTCCTTCCAGCTCGGCGAGCGCCATACCAGGAAAGGTACGGTGTACATTGGCCACGTCGGCGCCTCTTCATTGCGCCCCAGCATATGCGGGGCCACCGGGTCGTACACCGACTCACCATGATCTGACAAATACACCAGAAAGCCATGGGGGTTGGTGCGCTTGAAGCGATCAATCAACGAACTGACTACGTGATCGTTGTAGAACACGGCATTGTCATAGTCGTTGTATTTGTGCAGCGTCTTGTCCGTGATATAGCGCGGCACCTCGGCGCGGTCCTGGAAGCGCGCGTAGTTCTTGGGGAACCGGTAGCGGTAGTTCATGTGGGTGCCCAGCAGGTGCACGACAATCAGCTTGCGCGGTGCCTCGTCCTTGAGGATCTGGCTAAACGGCTCCAGCACGTCTTCGTCGTATTGGCTGGTGGAGTTCTGATCCCGGTTGTTATTCAGATAGACCTGCTCGTCCGCCTGCTTGGAGAAGGTGGTGAGCATGGTGTTGCGCTGGGTCATGGTCTGCTGATTGGTGATCCAGAACGTTTTGTAACCGGCCTGCTTCATCACGCTGATCAACGAAGGCGTCGTCAGGTACAGGTCCGGATGCTCCTGGTCGGCAAAGGTCAACACCTGCTGCAGCACTTCGATGGTATACGGTCGCGGCGCTACTACCTGATCAAACACGTCGAGCTCGGGCAGCAAGGCATCCAGTTGTGGCGTGGTCTGGCGAGTGTAGCCGTACAGACTCATGCGCTGGCGGTCAGTCGACTCGCCGATAACCAACACCATTGTCGCTGGCTGCCCGGCATGGGCATCCCTCAGATGCTGCAAGGGCGCAATGGCTTTCCAGTCCTCGAACATACTTGCCATATCGGCCAATTGCTGACGGTACTGCGTGTAGCCAATGACCATCTGCCAAGGCGACGCCGACTGCAGATTCTGCTGAAACTTACCGATGCGCATGTCCAGGTCGCCACGCTTGCGGTACTCATGGAGGGCTGAGTAGCCCACCGATGCAAAGGCAATCAGCAGGCACACCACCACCTTGGCACGCCCCGAGAACGCAACGGGGCGAACCTTGAGCCATAACCCCAGCGCGATGACGGTGTAGGCAAGCAGCGCGGCCAATTTAGACCAGGAAAAATACTGGGAAATATACTCCCTGGACTCACTCATGTTGGATTCGAACATGATGAAGATCGCGCTTTGCGAAAACTCCTGGCCATAGATCAGGAAGTAGGCCAGCGCGGTCAGCGAGCACATCCACAACACCAGCCCTGTCAACCCGACGATGGGCCGTGTCCAGCGCGGAAACAGCAACGGCGGGATCAGCCACAGCAGGCTTGCCGCGCTGGCTTGCCAGAAGCCGCCAAGGCCGGCGACACCGGCATGGTAGATCAACCATTGCAGGGGGCCGGAGAAATACCAGAAAAACAGGTACATGACGGCCAGAGAGCTGGCACTGGAACGGCGCAGGAGCGGTGTGCCAGAGGCATTCGCAAGGGGCTGGGCGCCGAGATGGGGCATAGGCTTATTCAACGCGTGTAACCTGCGGTTCAAGAATTGAGGAAAAGTCCGGGGTCTCACTGAGCAGTATTTCGATGACCTGACGGCAAATGGCGTGCACCTGGGCCTGCGGCAAGCGCGCATCCACCTCGACCACTCGCGCCCCGGGGAACGTCAAGGCCGCAGTGGCGGCCACCTTGCGCTCGATCAGGGCCAGGTCATGGTCGGGCTTGCGCACCCAGGCCGTGTGGGCGTCCACATTGAGCCGGATGACCAGCGTGGGCGGTATCTGGGCCATCTCGATGTAGAGATCGCGCTCACGCCGAGCCAGCCACGCGCTGAACCAGCCCGTGGCGTGGGCGGCCGACAAACCTGGGCCATCGTTGAGCCCGGCGATCTGCGCCTGGGGGTAGCGGTCACAGATCACCAACCGCCCGCTCTCGCGCACCCGCAGCATGCGCAGGAAACGCCGCCAGCGCAGCCGGCCGAACAGGTAGATGACCGCGGCCGTGACAGGCCCGGGAATACGCTCGCCGGGCGTTCGAGCCCGACGGGCCTTGGCGGACAGATGCCGCTCCAGCATCGCGCCTATCCATGGCAACTGCCGGATCTTCAGCCCCAGCGCCCCGGAGCCCAGCCCCAGATAGGCATATTGGCTATTGGCAATGACCGAGCACAGGTAGTGCGCCGTGGTGGTCTTGCCAGCACCGTCCGGGCCGATGATGGCGACCAAGGGCGCCAGGCGCCGGAAGGCGCTAAGGCTGGCCATTACACGGCGCGCTGGCGGGACAGGCATGCGCTGATGGCATGCTTGGCCTGGTCGATGACGGTGTCCAGGGGCTGGGTACTGTCCAGATCAATGATCGGACTGCCCTGGTATTCCAGCTGCGGCACCAACGCGATCTTGGCGGCCAACGACGCGTAGCGGTGGTCCGGTTTGCGTTTGTAGGCCGTTTCCAGATCGACATTGAGCCGAATCACCACGTCAGGGCGATAGCTCACCATGTAGCAGTACAGCAAGCGTTCGCAACGTGCCAGGCAGCGCACCAGCGCATTGCGATGCGGTAGGCCACTGAGGCCCGGGCCATCAATCTTCATTTTGGCCACGGCAATTTGCGGAAAGCGATCGGCGATCACCGCAACACCCTGGCGTCGCAGCGACATCATCTTCTGATAGCGCCGCCAACGCCGCACGGACAGCAGAAAAATCGCGGCCGCCGCCAGGGTACTCGGCGCCTCGATCGAGCTTGGCGACGCTTCGCCTGGCGACACTGTTTTCGGCGAGTTTTTGGCAATCAGACGCTTGAGTACGCCCCCCACCATCGGCAAACCCACCAGCTTCTCGCCCAGAGCCTTGGATTGAATGCCCAGATGGCAGCTTTCAACCTGTCCGGACTCGCGCATCCACGCCAGGATAGCGTCGGAAACGGTGGTCTTGCCCGCTCCGTCGCAGCCGACAAAGGCGATCACTGGTGCCAATTCGTTCTCATGGTTCATCGACATTTCAGCGACCTCCCGTGCCGTGGCTCAGAACAGGACGCGGCACTTGCGCATGCCCACCTGTCACAACTTTGAATTTACCCTCGACCAGCTCGACAACCTTGTCCGCCACCTCGATCAGGCGCGGCCGGTGCGACACGGCAATAATGGTGATGCTTGGCGTCAACGCCTTGAGCGTGGCGCAGATGTCGGCTTCGGATTCGGCGTCCAGTGCACTGGTGGCCTCGTCCAGAATCAGCAGGCTGGGCCGGTGCGCCAGCGCGCGGGCGATAATGATCCGCTGGCGCTGACCACCGGACAGTTGGCCGCCCCGCTCCCCTACCCGCGTGTACAGACCTCGATCCAGGCCCAGCACGAATTCCCAGGCGCCGGCCTGACGCAACGCATGCTCGGCATCGGCCTCGGTCAGTGACGGTTCACCCAGGGTGACGTTGGCCAGCACACTGTCGTGCAGCAGCAGGGTTTCCTGGGTCACGTAGCCGATCATCCGGCGCCAGCTGCGCCGTTGCAGATCGGCCAGCGCCTGACCATCCACGCTGATGCGGCCGTCCTGAGCCACCAGCAAAGCGCACAGCAGGTCAAGAACCGTGGTTTTGCCGGTGCCCGACGGGCCGACCAGGGTTGTCATCGTCCCCACCTCGAAACTCACGCTGGCCTCATCAAGGATGCGTCGACCGCCGTAGGTAAACGAAACCCGATCGAACGCAATGTTCCGCGCCAACGTTGGCTGGAGGCTGCCGCCGGCGGGTTCACGCTGGGCCTCGGCTTCTTCCACCGCCTCGCGCAAGGCCCAGAATGCGCTCTCCTGCCCGACCATGCGGTGGTAGCGCTGCTGGGCCTTGTGCATCAGCCCAAGCACGCGCACGACCATGAAGATCAGCACCATCACCGAGGACATCGGCAGCTTCCAGATCACCAGGCCGGCGTACAGACCGCCTGCGGCCAGCAGCGCCAGCAGCGGCTCCTGCAGGGCGCGCAGGGTCTCGCGGCTGTTGACTTCCTTTTCCATGGCGGTGTTGAGCTCAGTCGCCTGGCTGCGCAGCAGCGAATCGGCGATGTCCTCGCGGGCCATGGCCTTCAGCGGCTTGACCGAACCCAGGGTGTCGCTCAGGTTGATCAGCAGTTCGCGCATCAGCCCGGTCTGGCTTTTGCCGGCCTTGCGCGAGGTTTTCACCAGGCCCCGCAAGGCCAGCAAAATGACCAGGCCCAGGGCAATGCACACCAAGGCGGCCTGCCAGGACACCACTAAGGCAATGATGGCGTAGGCAATGGCCTGAATCGTCAGGGCCATCATATTGGCGGCGTGCTCGTAGGCCGTCGCGGCACGGTACGCCTCGGTGGCCACGGCGTTGGCCAGGGCACCGCCGGGCTGACGCAGGTAATGCTCCCATCGGCTGCCCAGCGTGGCATTGATCAGGTCGACACGCAGGTCCGTGGCGACGCGTGCCACGGTGTAGCCCACCTGACGGTTGGCCAGCAGAATCAACAGGCTGGTCAAGGACATACCGGCCACGATAATAATCAACAGGACGGTGATGGTGGGCTCCAGTCCCACGCTGTTCAGCACACTGGCAACATGGCTGGCCACTATGCTTGAGTGGCCGCTGTCACCCAGCACGACCGACACCAGAGGCAGCATGGTAGTCAGGCTCACGCCCTCCACCACACCGGCAACCACCAGGCTGAGCAGCATCAAAATTGTGCGAAGGGGGTAGGATTTACCGAACGCCAGGATGATTCTCATGCCACCGACTCCAGGATATCGCTGTCGCGCAGGGCGGCGAAGGCCTCCACCATGGCGTCGATTTCCTGTTCCGAATGGGCCGCGCTGACACTGCACCGCACCAGCGTGATGCCCGCAGGCGCGGCCGGCGGCAGCACCAGGTTCACGTAGACCCCGTGCTCGATCAACGCTCGCCAGAAGCGCATGCCCTGCTCCTTGGTGCCGATCATCACCGGCACCACCGGACTGGCATGCGGGCCTACCTGATAACCCAACGCTGCCAGGCCGTTGTACAGACGATGGGCGTTTTGCCACAGCTTGTCGCGCAGCTCAGGGGCTTGCGCAATGGTCTGCAGCGCCGAACGCACGGAGGCAATGGCCGATGGCGATGGCGAGGCGGTGAAGATATAAGGGCGACTGGCATAGCGCAGCACTTCCATGCCGCGGTCATTGCCCACCGCGAAGCCGCCGATGGCCGCGAGGCTCTTGCTGAACGTCCCGAGGATGATATCGACGTCCTGCTCGACGCCCACCGCCTGGGCCAGGCCACGGCCAGTCTGGCCCATCACGCCGAAGGAGTGCGCCTCGTCCACCAGCAGGTAGCCACCCAGGCGGCGCTTGATCTCGACGATGTCCTGCAGCGGCGCCACGTCACCGAGCATGCTGTAGATGCCTTCGACGATGATCAGCGCATCCTTGGCCTGTTCGCCGAGGCGCACCATGCGTCGCTCAAGGTCCGCAGCGTCGTTGTGACGAAAGCGGATGATCTGCGCCCCGCCCAGGGCGCACGCATCGTAGATACTGGCGTGGCAATCGGCATCGAGCAGCACCACCGCCTTGGGAGTCGCCAGGGCGCTGATGACGCCCAGGTTAGCGACGTAACCGGTGGAGAAGACAATGGCGGATGGCCGCTCGAAGAACGCCGCCAACTCCTGCTCCAGCGCCACGTGCCCGCCGTAACTGCCGTTGGCCATGCGCGAACCGGTGGTGCCAGTGCCCTGCTCGACCAGGGCAGCCTGGGCGGCGGCAATGGCCTGAGGGTCAAACGTCAAGCCCAGGTAGTTGTTGGTACCGGCCAAAATGACGCGACGATTGCCGATGCTCCCCTGGGTGGCGGAGTGGACCTCATCGATGCAGGTGCCAAAAGGGTTGAGGCCGCCGTCCTGGAACGCTTCGCGCTCCTGTGCCAGGCGGGAGAAACCGTCATACAACCCCATGATGCTCCTCCAGGTAGATCATCAGTGCATCGGTGAGGTCGGCGGGCGTGCTGACATCGATCAGGATATTGATTGGGATAGACAGGTCGAACTGGTCTTCCAGCATCATCAGCAAGTCCATGATCTTGATGGACTCAAGGCCCAGGTCTTCGATCAGGTTGCTGTGCAGGCCTACTGGCCGTTGCTTGTCGGCGGTCAAGCCGCTCAGGCATTCCAGGATGTAGTCGGTGACGACTTCGCGCTTCAACATAAAAAGAGTCTGATATCTGTATGAAAGTGGGATCAAAACAACCGTTCACGCAACGCGTGTTCAAGCTCGATGGCCGGGTACCAGTCCAGGTCCTTCGAGATAAGGCGGTTGCTGGATGACCAGTCGGGATGGATAAGCTCGTTGACCTTGCTCGGCGTCAGCATGGGCTCGCCACCTGCCAGGCGATGCCAGGCCAGGTTCAGGCGTGACAGCTGCAAGAGTAAGGCGGTGGGAACACCGATCAGACGCACCGGCCCGCCGCGTATCAGCGCCCCCATGGCTGCCAGTTGCTTCCAACCGTAGCCATCTTTGGCACCGTCATTGATTTCGTAGCGCACGGCATGAATGGCCTCCGCGTCCAGCCAGTGCAGGGTGGCCTGGACCAGGTCTTCCACATGCAGAAACGACAACCGTGCATTGGCATGGCCAAGTCGGGGCAGCCAGCCACGCAGCAGTGCCGACAGCACCGGCTGCAATTCGCTGTCGCCTGGGCCATAGACGGCCGTAGGCCGGAAAACACTGATGGGCATGTCGGCGGCCGCCTGGAGGGCGGCGACTTCGGCATCGAACTTGGACTCGGCGTACCACGACAGGTGCGGGTACCTGGCAGCCAGCGAAGAAAACAACAGGAAACGCTCGCAACCGGCGGCCTTGGCTGCCTGCACCAGGCGCCGGGTGCCCTCGACGTTACAGCGCTGAAACACTACGCGGCTGCGACCACGCACCTGGCCAGCGCAATGGATGACTGCACTGGCGCCGCTGACCAGCCTGGCCAGCGATGCCTCATCTTCCAGCGACCCGCGCACCCATGTCACGGCGTCCAGGCTCGCCACCGCTCGGCGGGTCAACGCACGCACGGCGATACCGCGCGCCAACAAGGCGTGCAGAATGCGCCGGCCGATAAAGCCGGTGGCGCCCGTAATTGCCACGGTCTGGCTCATCAGGCGATGGCCGCGGCAGGCAACGCGAGACCGTCGAGCATGCTCAGGTAGCGACGTTTGGCCTCGGCACGTGCCGGTTTGCCGGACGAGGTACGCGGGATGCTTTGCGGCGGTACCAACTGAATGTCGACGCTGACGCCGAACTCACTCTGGATGCGCCCCGACAGCGAGCGGACCATGTGCTCGCGCGATGCGGGCGAGGCCACCCGGCACTGGATCTGCATCACCACCACTGGCTCGTCACCACGCGCCGTCACGAAGGCGATTGCATCGCCCGGGCGCACGCCGGGCTCGCCCTCGGCCACGTGCTCGATATCCTGAGGCCAGATGTTGCGCCCGCGAATGATGATGAGGTCTTTCTTGCGGCCGGTGACATGCAGATCGCCCTCGAACAAGTAACCCAGGTCGCCGGTACCCAGCCATTGGGAGGCCTGCAGTTGCGAGTCAGCGTCGCGGAAATAGCCACTCATCAGGCTGGGGCCGGCAATGAAGATCTGCCCCACCTCGCGCTCGCCGAGGACCTCACCCTGAGCGTTGCGAATTTCCAGGCGGTGCCCGGGCAGGGCCGCCCCGCAGTTCACGAACGTGCTGACGGCACGTGTGCGTGGCGTGGGCGGTACGGCCTTGGCGCTGTGCTCCAGTACATCGCGATCGATCACATCGGCCCGCAGGCCTTTGGTGGTGTCGGCAAAGCTGACCGCCAGGGTGCTTTCCGCCAGACCGAAGCACGGCATCAACGTCCCTTTCGCGAAACCGGTTGCCGCAAAACGTTCGGCAAATTGCGCCAGGGCCTCGAACGGTACCGGCTCGGCGCCCACGCCAGCAACCCGCCAACTGCTCAGGTCAAGCTCGGCCAGGTCCTTGTCGCTGCAACGCCGCAGGCACAGGTTGTAACCGAACGGTGGCGCCACGGACACCGTGCCACGATTGCGGCTGATCAGCTTCAACCATTGCAAGGGGCGCATGGCGAAGTCCTGCGTGCGCAGGTAGTCGACCGACAGTTGAGTGGCAACGGGCGTGAGGACGAACCCCACCAGCCCCATGTCGTGATAGAAAGGCAGCCATGAAACGCAGCGGTCGCCTTCGCGCAGCTTGATGCCGTCACGACTGATCACCTGCAAGTTGGCCATGACCGCGCGCTGGGTAATCACCACGCCACGAGGAAAGCGGGTGCTGCCCGAGGTGTACTGAAGGTACGCGACATCGTCCGCGCCAGGCGCCTGCAGTTCGACCTCGGCCTCTGGCAGCGCGTCGATGTCGACGCCACTGAGCAAGGGCATCGGCGGCAGATCGGCGGCGGCCTCCCGCACCAGGGGGAGCCATTCCTCGCCACCGCACACCGCAGCCGGGCTGCAACTGCTCAGCAACCCACGCAGCTTGTCCACGTAGGATGAATGCTGACCAACCCCCATGGGAATGGGCAACGGCACGGGGATCAGCCCCGCGTATTGGCAGGCGAAGAACACTTCGACGAACGTTGCATTGGTGTCGGCGATCAGCGCCACCCGGTCGCCCCGCACCAGCCCCAGGCCGAGCAGACGACGTGCGCCCATCAGGGCGCGCCGTTTCAGCATGCGGTACTCGAATGAACTGACCAACTGACTGCGTCGGTCATAGAAGTTCATGCCAGTCTGACCGGTGGCAGCATAATCCAATGCTTCTACCAAACTTTCAAAGTTTGCGTGACGCATGGGTATGGAATGATTTGAGCTTGTTTCTGACATATACAACACAGCCATTAGATGTGAACCTTCGGCCTGATCGCATGACGGCAAATCCACCCGCAATGTTTCATTTGGACGATGCATTTATCAGGCGAAAATAAGATAGGAAACAGCGCATTTGCGCCGCAGCCAGCAAGCGATAGTTGCCTGCGCAGTGTTCATGTTCTGGTTGAATTTAATTCGGCGCGAAGATTAACAGGAGTTGATTTCTGAACGACTATTCATTTATCAGATACCCGCCATCTGAAACAGCGATGAAGATTTTATATACAAACTTAGTTAATAACGGTTTCATTTACGCCGCCGTTGCGGTGATCAGCCGTGCATTGCGTTAATTGAGTTAATGCCCCCTCGAAGTTAGTCGGATTTAGATCAGCCATGATTTCCATAGAACAGGTCAGCGACAAGGCTGGTTTGAAAGCCTTCATCTCCCTGCCCTCCCACTTGTACGCAGACGATCCCCACTGGGTCCCCCCCCTGCATGTGGAACGTATCGAGCATCTGTCGGCGAAGAACCCGGCATCGGACCACATTCACTGGCAGGCCTGGATTGCGCGACGTGGCAATGAAGTGGTGGGCCGTATTACCGCTCAGGTTGATTCGCTGCATCGTGATCTGCACGGCATGGACACTGGCCATTTCGGCATGCTCGACGCCATCGATGACGAGGCAGTGTTCAGCCTGCTGACTCATACGGCGGAAACCTGGCTGCGCAAACAGGGCGCCCACCGGATCACCGGCCCGTTTGGCTTGAACATCAATCAGGAAAGCGGCCTGCTGGTCGACGGGTTCGATACACCGCCGTCGGCGCTGATGGAACATGGCAAGCCCTACTACGCCGCACGCCTGGAGCAGCAAGGCTACGCCAAGGGCATGGACCTGCTGGCTTACTGGATGCGCCGCACCGACCTGTCCTTCACCCCAGCGCTGACATCACTGATGGGCTCCATGCGCAACAGAATCAAGATCCGGCAGCTTGATCGCAAGCGTTTCGCACAGGAAATGCAGGTACTACGCGCCGTGTTCAACGATGCCTGGCAGAAAAACTGGGGGTTTGTACCGTTCACCGAACGTGAGTTCGATGAGATGGGCGCGCAACTGAAATTCCTGGTGCCCGAAGACATGATCTACATCGCCGAGGTCGACGGTGAGCCCTGCGCCTTCATCGTTGCCCTGCCCAACATCAACGAAGCCATCGCCGACCTGGATGGGCGCCTGCTCCCATTGGGCTGGGCCAAATTATTGTGGCGCCTGAAAGTCAGTGGCGTACGCACCGCGCGGGTACCGCTGATGGGCGTGCGACAGCAGTACCAGTTCAGCCGACTGGGGCCGATCATCGCACTGCTGCTGATCGAAGCCTTGAAGGCGCCGTTCGAAAAACGTGACATCGAAGCACTGGAAATGTCCTGGATCCTAGAAACCAACACCGGCATGCGGGCTATTCTGGATCGCATCGGTGCCGCCCCCTACAAACGGTACCGTCTGTATGAAAAAGCAATCTGAACGGCCGCGTTTCGACGCACTGGTGCTTGGCGCGGATCGCCATGGCCATGACCCGGTGGCTGCGCTGGGCTCGGCAGGCTGCAAGGCGCTGACGCCAATCGCCGGGGTGCCGATGCTGCACCGTGTGCTGGGCGCTTTGCACGACAGCGCCCAGGTTGACCGGGTCACGTTGATCGGGCCTTCGTTGGCACTGCTGGAGCGGGATGCCCATATGCGGTCGCTGATCCTCGGCGAGCAGGTGAGTTTTCTGCAACCCCAGGCGACCCCGGCTGCAAGCGTCGTCCATGGCCTGGCCATGCGACAACACTGGCCACTGCTGGTGACGACCGCCGACCATGCCCTACTGCGCGGCGACATGGTCGATTACTTCCTCACCCAGGCAGCCACCCTGGATTGTGATGTGGCGGTGGCCGTGACGCCCCTGGCGACAGTGCTGCAACGATTCCCAGGCACGGCCAGAACGGCCATCCGGCTCAAGGGTGGCCCGTATTGCGGCAGCAACCTGTTCGCCTTCCTCACGCCACAGGGCGCCAAGGTGGCGCAGTACTGGCGTGGCATGGAAGAAGCGCGCAAGCGTCCCCGACAAGTGGTGGCCCGTGCGCTGGGCCCGCTGGCCACCGTGCGCTACCTGCTGGGCGAACTGTCCCTCCAGCATGCGCTGAACCAGCTTTCCCGGTTGCTGGGCGCACGCGTGGGCGCTGTGGTCATGCCGTTCCCGGAAGCGGCGGTGGATGTGGACTCAGCCAACGACTTCGCGCTGGTGGAACGCACCCTGCGTGAGATGACCAAGGACCACGGGCGCCCTGCGGCCTGACCGACTCACCCGCTTCATTCCCCTTTTTACTGTGCACGGCTGATGCCGCGTTGAAGGCTTGCGGTACATGCTTACGATCGAGCGCTACATCATTTCCGAAGTACGCCGTCCTGTGACGATGATGGTCGGCTTCCTGACCTTTGTTTTCGCCAGTTACTCGGCCGAACGCTACCTGACCGAGGCCGCCAACGGCACCCTGGCGCTGGGGGTGGTCTTCGACATCGTTTTCTACAAAGTGCTGATCGCGCTGGAGATGCTGCTGCCCGTCGGGCTGTATGCCTCGGTGGCCATCGCGCTGGGTCGGCTATACAACGACTCGGAAATCACCGCCATCATGGCTTCCGGTGCCAGCCCGTTGCGTATCTACCGGGCCATTCTGATCATCGCCACGCCCCTGGCCCTGGCGGTGGCTGCGCTGTCGTTCTACGGCCGGCCCTGGGCCTATACGCAAACCTATCAATTGGAACAGCAATCGCGCTCCGACCTCGACGTCAGCCACCTGCAGGCCCAACGCTTCAACCTCAACGATGACAACGGCCGGATGATCCTGGCCCAGCACATCGACCCGGACACCAACCAGCTCACCGACGCGCTGATCTACGACCCGACCGAAGGCAAAAGCCGCGTGCTGCGCGCCAACGTGGCGACCATCACCGATCCCGATCCCACGGCGCCGGCGCTGACCCTGCAACAGGGCACCAGTTATACGCTGGTGCATCGCGGCAGCAAGGACAGCACACTGAATTACAAAGAGTTGCTGCTACACCTCAAGCCGGTGGGACCGACCGAAGAGTCAAAGCGCAAATCCACCCCCAGCGCGATGCTGGCCATGTCGGCCATGCCCCAGGACAAAGCCGAACTGCAATGGCGTGAAAGCCGCGGCCTGAATGCCATTCTCATGGCCCTGCTGGCCGTGCCGCTGAGCCGGACCGCACCGCGCAAAGGCCGGTTCTCGACCCTGCTGCCGATCGCGATCCTGTTTACGGTGATCTTCTATGCCGGCAACCTGTGCCGCACCCTGGTAGCCAATACCGCCCTGCCCCTTATCCCGGGCCTGTGGCTGGTCCCCCTGCTGATGCTGGTTGGCCTGGGGGCCTTGATGGCCCGTGACCTGCGGCTGCTGCCGAGGTTTTCGCGATGAGCCTTTGGGGTCGCTACCTGGTCAGGAACGTGTTCGTGGGTTTCGGTGCTGCCGCTGCGCTGCTGATTCCGTTGTTCACGACTTTTGATCTGATCAGCGAACTCGACAATGTCAGCGCTGGCGGCTACCGCTGGACCCAGGCGGTGGCGGTGGTGCTGATGACGCTGCCCCGTCGCCTGATCGACCTGGGGCCCTTCATCGCCCTGTTGGGCGGCATCGTCGGCCTGGGCCAATTGGCGGTCAGCCAGGAGCTCACGGCCCTGCGCGCCGCCGGCGTGTCCATCGTGCGTATTGCCCTGGCGGCCGTCACCGCAGGCGTGTTGCTGACCGCCAGCCTGGCAGCACTGGATGAATGGGTGGCCTCACCGTTGCAGCAGCGCGGCCTGCAGATGCGCAACGCCGCCATCACCAGTTCCGATGAGGCAGTCAATGCCAAGGGGACGCTGTGGGCCAGGCGCGGCAATGAAGTCGCCAGGATCGACAGCGTGGCCACGCACAACCGGCCCATGGGCATCGAGATATTCCGCTACAACCCGGACAACACCCTGGCCAGTTACATTCACGCCGACAATGCCAGCGTCTCCCAGGACGGCAGCTGGACGCTCAACCAAGTCAACTTCAAGCAATGGAGCGAGGGCGAAGAAACGGTCCGCGAGTTGGATAGCCTGCAATGGACGTCGATCTTTTCCAGTATTCATCTCAAGGAACTGACCCTGCCCAGCGACAGTTTTTCCATCAAGCAGCTGAGCCGCTACATCCACTTTCTCAAGGCCACCGATCAACCCGTCGATCAGTACAGCATCGCCCTGTGGCAGAAGTTCGGCCGGCCGATCCTGACGCTGGCGATGATCCTGCTGGCGGTACCCTTCACCTTCGTGCAACAGCGCGACCCCGGGATGGGCAGCCGCCTGGCGGTGGGCGCTGTCGTCGGTCTGCTGACCTATGTGGGTAATCAGATCATCGTCAACCTGGGGCTGCTGTTTGCCCTGAATCCGCTGTTGACCACCTTGTTGCCACCGCTGTTTATCCTGGGCGCGGCATTGATGCTGGTCTATCGCTTCGACCGAAACGCCTAGGCAACGTCATGAACATCAACCCACCTTCAATTGCTCAGCCGCGGCGCATCGGCGTTTTGATCAACCCCCTCAGCGGACGCGTTCGTCGCCAACTGGTACGCCTGTGCCGCCTGATCTATAGATTGCCTCGCGCCCAGTTCGCGCAGGTGCGCACCCCTGCCGAGATCGAGACTGCCATCGCCAACTGGGCGCTGATGGAAAACGACTTGTTGGTGGTAGTGGGCGGGGACGGCACGCTGCAGGCGGCGCTGACCAGCCTGCTGCAAACCCCTGGGGCGCAAGTTCCCAAGGTGTTCATCGTCCCCGCGGGCACCACCAACATGAGTGCCAATGCCATCGGGTTGCGTGGCAACCCACTCAAGGCAATCAAGGCACTGACGCGCTGGCTGACCCATGACAACCACACCGCGCTCGAGAGGCCCACGGCCGTGCTGCAAGTGTCGGACTCACACAACCGGCGAACACAATGCGGCCTGTTCTTTGGCGCCGGTTCAATCGTCACCGGCGTTCGCTATTTTCATGAGCGGGTTCGCCCCACCGGCCTCAAGGGGCTGGCGGGGCCATTGACTGCCTTCGTGCGCATGCTGCTGGCGTTGTTTTCCCGCACGGCCAGCCATCTGCTTGCGACCGTTAACGCCCCTATCACGGTGAACGGCGCGACGCGCGAGGCGCCATGGCTGCTGGTATTGGCCACCACCCTGGACAAATTGCTGCTGGGCAGCACGCCATTTTGGGGCACCGAACGCCAGCCCATGCGCCTGACCGCCATTGCCCAGGCCCCTGCCCGCCTGTGCCGGGCCTTGCCCGCTGTACTGCGCGGGCGACCCAGCGCTGCCATGCGCCGGGACCCGGGCTACCTGAGTCACAACGCCCAAAACGCCAGCATTGACCACCTGCGCGAATACCTGCTGGACGGCGAGATATTCCCGGTAACCGGAACACTTGAAATCAAGACCAGCCCGCCCGTGCGCTTCATCACCTTGTAAGGACACTCCATGATCGAGATTGAACGCGACCCGGCGACACGCCCCCTGTTCGAGCTGGTGACCCGTGAACTGGCACGGCCGGTAGGCCAAGACCTGCACGCACTGACCGAGGCGCTGATGGCGCGGTTCGGCGCCGGCATCTCGGCGATCCTGTTCTACGGCTCTTGCCTGCGCACACGCACCACCGATGAGGGGTTGATCGACCTGTACGTCCTGGTGGATCACTACCAGGACATCCACGCCTCCCGGCTCAGTCAATGGGCCAACGCCCTGCTGCCGCCCACGGTGTTTCTGTTCACGGCCACTGATACCGCCGGCAAAACCCTGCGCGCCAAGTGCGCCATTCTCTCAGTGAGCGATTTCGAACAAGGCACCCATAGCTGGTTTCAAAGCTACCTGTGGGCGCGTTTTGCCCAGCCTAGCCGCCTGGTGTTCAGCCGCACGCCCTCCATCCAGCTGCGCGTGGAGCGAGCAGTGTGCCGCGCGGCCTTGCGCATGATCAGCGAAACGGCCCCCCTGCAAGCCCCCTTCTTCAACAGCGACACGTTCTGGACCCGTGCCTTGAGCTTTACCTACGGCACCGAACTGCGGCCCGAAAGCAGCGATCGCCCGGCACTGATCACCCAGCAGAATCAAGACTACCTCGCTGCCCTCCTGGCCGCGGCCGCCCAGGTCGATGGCGCCGGCTTTGTCGGGTCGACGACCGATGAGCTGTATATCAACCACAGCACCGCGGAACAGCAGCGACGCCAGGCGCGGCACTGGCGGACCCGGCGCGTGCAAGGCCGCGCATTGAACCTGGTGCGCCTGATCAAATCGCTGTTTACCGTCAAGGGCGCAGTGGACTACGCCATCTGGAAACTTGAGCGCCATTGGGGCGAGCCGATCAAACAACCGGAGCGGTTGCGCCGCTATCCGCTGGTGTTCTGCTGGCCGCTGCTGTGGAAGCTATTGAAACAACGACCACGTACATGAAACCAACAGGATATTTTCCATGACCGCTAGGAAGACGGCTTTGACCCCCAAGAAAAAACGCAAACATCGCCCCAGCGTCGCCATCGGCCTGTGGATCATCAAACGCCTTGAGAATCTGATACGGCGCAGCTCTACGGTGGGTAACACGCCGTTCTTTGATCCCGCCATCTTCGCCTGGGCCAGGGACCTGGAAGCCAGGTCGGCGGTGATTCGCGCCGAGCTCGATGCCGTGCTACGCAACAGCGACGCCATTCCCAGCTTTCAGCAGATATCCAAGGACCAGGCCAGACTGACCCAGGACGACCGCTGGAAGACGTTTTTCCTCTACGGCTATGGCTACAAGATCGACGGCAATTGCGCGCAGTGCCCACAAACGACCCAGGTCATCGAGTCCATCCCGGGCATGTACACCGCGTTTTTTTCGATTCTCAGCCCCGGCAAGCACATTCCACCCCACCGTGGGCCTTACAACGGATTGCTGCGGGTGCACCTGGGGCTGATCATCCCGCAACAGGCCGAACAGTGTCGTATAGAGGTGGGCGATGAGGTCCGCCATTGGCAGCAGGACAGTTGCCTGGTATTCGACGACACTTACAAGCATCAGGTCTGGAACGACACTGACGAGCGACGCGTGGTGCTGTTCCTGGATGTGCAGCGGCCCCTGACATTACCAGGCCGGTTGCTGAACCGGGTGGTGCTCAAGTTGATCCAGTGGTCACCGTTCATACAGGACGCGCGCAGGAATCAGCAGAACTGGGATCGCGGGATCCTCAACCAGTAAATCATCGCCAATCAGGCTCCGGGGCTCCCCCGACGCCTGATTGGCGCGGTATCACGGCTTGCAATCAGGCTTGAGGGTGTCGAATCGCGACGCATCAACCAAGCCCACGTGTGTAAGCACATCACGCCCCAGCTTGACCGGCGAACCACCTTTGCCGCGGGTTTTCAGCGTAAGGTCCTCGGCGTATACCTTGTCACCCAGGCACAGCGACATCCGCACCAACTGATGCTGACTGCTGCCAAAGGCGGTTTTGGATTTTTCGGTGCGCAGTACTTTCCTCTCCAGCGTCAAATCGCTCGTACCGGTTAATGCGTGCATCACCGGTACACTGAAACGCGCCCAATTCTCGCCATTTTTCTGGAACAGGACGAGGTCATGAACTTCAATGGAAGACTTCGGCGAAGTGGGATTAAGTTCGACCTCCACACTTCCTTGCTCAGGTTGAATCAACGCCTTTTCCTGCCAACCGAAAACGGCGGCCTGGGTCAATTGCGGAATAATCAATGCCAACATAAAGCTGCTTAAAACTGTGGTATAGCGACGCATTATTTCACCCGACGCAAATAGTAATTTCAAATCCTGCAACAATAAAGCCCAATAACTGGCGCCCCGTGTTCAGCGCACTTTATCATTAAGTCTGGCTTTACAATATTAAATTGTAGTCAGCGATAGCGTACACACGCACTGCGGCAAATTATTAACTTATCCGAAATACACTCTTTCACTTCGTTACATAGCTACTTCCATCGGCTGACTGTTAGACAGTGCGCCGACCAACGCCGTGGGGATTTTCTGGATGGCACTGTACAGCAGGGTCGACATGAGCCCGGTATGGACCACGCCGATAATGATCAGGATGGTGATAGAGCATTCCTGAGGTAGGCGCCATTTTTCGTTCGCTCGTGTATCACGAGCGACCTGGGGGCAACATTGGGGGCATATTTGAAATTTTTCTGCCTGAACATGTTGTCCTAGAGCCCGGTCAAAATGTTTTTTGGCGACCGCTACCCGCATGACCTTGTTGTAGCCGAGCTACGTTCTGATCAATGCGGTCTTGGATCGTGCGCAAGGTGTCTCGGGTAATAACCTGTGGGCATAGGTTCTCGGCGATGGTTGCAAACCGGCTCGCTACATCACAAATGCCGTCAATCACTCTGCCTGCAGCGTCCAGGGGCACCTCGGCTTCCTCCGCAAGCCGAAGCATTTGCGCGCGGGAAATCGACAGGGCCTCCCCCATCACATCCATCTGGTGGTATCCACCTGGCCCCTCGCAGAACGTCACGTCGTAAGCCGGCGAGAGTCTCCACTGACCGTCCTGCGACATGATGTAGGCAAAGTTCTTGGGATGATCGTCCCTGTTGTTGAACGCAACGTTGAAGACGGCACGTTCGAAGGCCACCGCCATCTCTCGCACGTCGTTGGTACACATCTGTGTTGCCCGCAAGAAGTTGACGTAGTCCAACACCCCCGGAGACCGGTAATTTGCCCCCGTAAAGGCCGCGAGGCTTTGCATGGGGATGCGCAGACCATCCCGGCGGTCAAATCGCTTACTGGCAAACGCTGCCAAGCCATTAGGCAGACTGAAGTGCTGCGTGTCAGGGGTCTCGATACTGCACCTGCGCAGGCACTCGGCGTAGACCATTTCGATAGCGCACACCTCGGCATGTTCGTCTTTGGCCGGGAACTTAATCAACCATGCTTCAAAGCCCGGCGTGACGGCAGTGGTAAACCCGCCAGTTTTGGGATCGCGATAGACGAGGGCCTTAGGCCTTGCACCTTGAGGCGAGCCGCCCACGAGCAGCAACGTCTGCAGGAACTCGCCACCGTCGCCATGGAGCACTTGTTGCACTTCGGCGGCAAGCTGTTCCAGCGGAATGTGGACCTCGGACTCCTGCCCTTCGGGTGCCACGGGCTCAAACGTCATGGCCCCCATCGCATTGCTACCGATGTAGGCCAGCCGTTCCAGTGAGCCAATGCGCGCCGTGGTGAGCCCGCGGCGCCTGAACATACGGTCCATCAGCAACATGCCCCACCCATCCGGCAACGAGTCGTAAACTGGCCCTGGCAAGTACAGTTGGTGGTCTGGAAAATCTCGGCGCAACTGAGCCCCCGCCAACGGCAACGTGTAGGAGGACAGTTCCAAGCCTCTTTGCCTGGCTTCATTGCTGTACTCGAACACGATCAGCGGGCGACCGGTCAGGGCGGTCGTGGAGACCAGCGTGCCCCATTGCCATCGCTCACCCCAGCCCTCATAGAAGACGTTCACCTGCTCAAGCATTGCCGGACTTCCTCTTTGTACGGAGACGATTGGCGCTGTTTTCGTAGCGCCGAATATCCTCGATGCTTTCCAGCTTTGGCAGGAACAGACCTTCGAGTTCCTTGGTTCGGCCAAGGGCCATCGCCACCCGGACCACGTTCTCGAACCCGACATTGCGCCCAGCTTCAAGGTTGGACACGGTGTTGGTGCCGATGCCGGCACGCCCGGCCAATTCGGCTTGTGTCATGTCCATCGCCAAGCGCTCTGTGCGCAAGCGATCGCAGAGGCGCTTGACGACCTCGCTCGGCTTACTGAAGCTTAAATCCAACATAATGTGTGCCCAGCCTATTTTCGCGCCAGTTAATTCCCAAAATTATAGAATTAACGCTAGGCCCTATCAAGCTGCGTAAATCCCTGATTTTGTGTCTTATCGCAATTTTTCTGGGTTTAGCCACAGCTTGCTGGACTTAATCATCATCAATTCCAGGGAAAGGCTGCTCGCCCAGCAGGTGAGCCACTCCCATCAAATAACGGTGGACCAGCAGCTCGACAGCGTTCAAATACCAGGCAAACACTCATGCGTGGGTGAGGTACCAGCGCCAGTCCTGCTCTCCGACTTCAGCATTGAATTGACGGAACTCGCGCCATTTGATCGCCAGGAACACCCTCAGGAATTCAGCGCCCAGCGCTTCGCGTGCCCAGGTGGAACGCTCCAGTGCCTGCAACGCTGTCAGCCAGTCGGTGGGTAGAAAATCGGTCGCCTGTTCATAGCCATTGCCCACAATCGCTGCGCCAGGATCGCTTTGATGAGTGATGCCGTGGTGAATGCCCGCAAGTAATGCGGCAGCGGCGAGATAGGGGTTGGCATCGGCACCGCAAATGCGGTGTTCGATATGCCGGCTTATCGCAGGGCCGCCGGGCACGCGAAACGACACAGTACGATTGTTGACGCCCCAGCTTTTGGCCAGCGGCGCGTAACTACCGGTCTGGAACCTGCGATATGAATTGGCATGGGGGCAAAATATCGCCAGCGCGTCAAACAAGGTCGCCATCATCCCGCCAATGGAGTGACGTAACAGCGGCGTGCCCTGTGGGTCTTCGCTCGCATACAGGTTGTGACCCTGCTCGTCGGCCAGGCTGACGTGCAAATGCAGACCGCTACCGGCCTGATCGCTGAAGGGCTTGGCCATGAAGCACGCTTGCAGCCCATGCTTGTTGGCCACGCCTTTGACCAAGCGTTTGTAACGGACGCCTTCATCGATGGCTTGGAGCGCGTCGAAACGATGCTCCAGCGTCAACTCGACCTGGCCCGGAGCGTACTCGGAGATCGCCGTTCGTACCGGTAAACCCTGTAGCGCGCAAGCTGCGTAGAGGTCATCAAGAAAAGGTTGAAGCTGCTCCAGTTCGTATACGCCATACACCTGCGGTGCATGAGGGCGTACACCATTGGTCTGCAATGCAGGCTGCGGCCGACCGTTGACGTCGCGCTGTTGGTCCAGCAGGTAAAACTCCAACTCAACGGCCATTACCGGATGGAATCCATCGGCTTTCAGCCGCTCGATGGTGTTCACCAGTACATGTCGCGGGTCGGCCGGTGCGGCAGGAATACCTTGGGTCGGGTGCATGCTCACCTGCACTTGGCCGGTGGGATGGGTGCGCCAAGGTTGCAAGGTCAGGCTTCCCGGTAAAGGGTAGGTCCAGCAGTCGGCGTCAGCGACATCCCAGACCAAGCCTGTCTCGTCGACGTCTTCACCCTGCACGGTCAAGGCGAGAATGGAACTCGGCAGCGGCCGACCATTTGCGTAGATCGCCAGCAGCTCGTCGCGATGCAACAGTTTGCCCCGTGGAACACCATTTGCGTCGATAAGGAACAACTCGATGCTCAGCACTTCAGGGTGGGCGGCCAGATAATCTTCGGCCTCTTTTTTATCAGCAAATTGCATGTCAAACCTCTTAGCGCTCATTCAAGCGACTTGGCAGTATTCGAGAAAAACGGGAGCGTCAAACATCCGGTCATGAAGGGATAACCCGCGCGCCAGGGATGGCAAGCAGTGTGGTCAGCGCGCTATCCAACTCACCGATCAGCCTGTCGATATCGGCATCACTTGTCTGTGGACAGCACAGGGTCATGTTGTGAAAAGGCGTGATCAGGATGCCGCGATTGATTAGATACAGGTGCAGCGCCATTTGAAGGCTGTCATGAAAAGCCGCCTCGGCTTGCGCGCCGGTTCTGGGCGAGGTGGCACAGAATTGAAACTCACAACGAGCCCCCAACTCTGTGACAGACCAGTTCAGTCGGTGCCGCTTGAACAACGCTCGAAATCCCTGTGCCAGTCTTGAGGCCAGGGGCAACATGTGCTGGTAGGCAGACTCGGTCATGACCTCTTCAAGACTGACGCGCATGCAATGCATCGCCAGTGCGTTGGCGGACAGCGTCGTTCCCATACCGCTGTGGCCATGGCCGCCGCCCTCTGCGCTCTTCTGCACGTCGCGCATGGCCAAGGCAACGTGCTCGGTCACGCCAAACACAGCGCAAGGCACGCCACCTGCGATGGGTTTACCCACCACGAAAAAGTCGGGTTTCAAATCCCATTGGCGAGTGCATCCACCGATGCCGGTAGAAATAGTGTGGGTCTCATCAATGATCAGCAGGCTGCCATATTTATGGGTCAACTCTCGGCACTTTTGCATGAATCCCGGATCGGGCAGGACCATGCCTATGTTCGTCATCGCCGGCTCACACATCAGCGCGCACACATCGCCCTGGGCTAACGCAGCTTCCAGTGCGGCGACATCGTTGAAGGGGATAGATCGACTGTATTGGGTCAAGTCGTAGGCTTGGCCCACGAGACCTGAACGATGCACTGTCTTGCCGTCGCGGTACCGCACCATCACGTCATCCACCGTGCCGTGATAACAGCCGTCGAATACCAGCAACACATTGCGTTTGGTGATAGCTCGCGCCCAGCGCAGAACATAACGATTGGCGTCAGTCGCATTGGCGGTGACCTGCCAATAAGGCAGCCCAAATCGCTGAGCCAGCAACTCGCCGCAAACCACCGCGTCTTCGCCAGGCAGCATGGTGGTCAAGCCATTATTCGCCTGCTCGGCTATGGCACGGGCGATAGGCTCGGGTGAATGGCCAAACATCGTGCCGGTATCGCCCAGGCAAAAGTCAATGTACTCATGATCGTCAACATCGGTGAAGCGTGCCCCCTTGGCACGCTTGACGAAGAGCGGCGACGGCATCGACCAATCGCTCATCCAGTGCATGGGAACACCGTTGAACAGATTCGCCTTGGCACGTTTGGCCAGCGCCATTGACGTTGGGTTGTTTTCTATAAAACGGGCACGCTCGGAGGCAGTAAAAGCAGCAACTGCTGATTCAGAAATTCCACTTCTCGACATGATCAAAACCCTATATTAACTATTACATTGATTAAACGTCGTCGCCAGCCAGATAGAAAACAACCCATCGCCACATTCATTCCCCTATCGATTCGCGAATAGCCGGAAACCGCGCCCCCACAACGTACAGCTCGGGCGTTCGCCATCAATATTTGTAGCGCGGATTAACTCATGCCTGGGTATATTGCAGCTAACGCAGAAAACCTTACTTTGGATTATTAATTTATCCCGCGGAACAACCTCATATTTAGCGGATAAACCGAAGTGATTTGAGATCAGGCTTGAGGTGCTTTGTTCTCGACCAGACAGTTCCCGCCATCCACCACAAGGACTTCACCCGTGATGTAACTGGCGTCAGGCGACGCCAGAAATGCAACCGCCGCCGCCACTTCGCGGGGGCTGCCCGCCCGCCCTATTGGGGTGAAGCGCCCCGCCTCTGCTTCAACGGGCGTGGTTGAGCCGGTGGTGATCCATCCGGGAGCCACGCTGTTTACAGTAACCCCCTGCTTGGCGACTTCAAGTGCAAGTCCCATGTTCATACCAATCATCGCGGCCTTAGCGGCGCTATAAGCGGCTTCGCCCGGATTGCTCCCCCGGGTGCCCGTGGTGGAACTAATATTGACAATGCGCCCGTAACTTCGCGCGCGCATACCGGGCAAAATAGCCCGAGTTAAAAGAAACGCAGTGGTTAAGTTTCTTGCCAGTGAAAGATTCCATTCGTGCAGTTCCATAGTTGCCAATTCCGAGAAAACCTCCGGGCTTCCTTGCATGGCCATACCGGCGTTATTCACCAGGATATCGACCCGCCCCCAGACGGACTCTGCCCATAGGCCGAGTTCACGTACCTGGCTTTCATCGGTGAGGTCAGCTGGCCGGCCTTCAACTTCAAACCCTTCAAGGCGTAGCTCTTTAACCCGATCCGCGATGCGGTTGCTGCTGGCGGTGACGATCAACTTCGCCCCAGATGCACCTAGCCTGCGAGCGATCGCCATACCAATGCCAGCTTCACTTCCAGCACCACTGACCAGTGCCACATGCCCCCTCAAATCGGCATTTAACATGGTGTTCTCCACGTACTTAATTTGTATTAGGAGTGGAAATTAGGCTAATAAATCTGATAAATAAAGACAATCATCATCAGGAAAATTGACAACCACGATGGCATTTACCAGCGAGTCACTTAAAATTTTCCTTTCGGTCGTGGACAGCGGCTCCTTTTCAGCCGCAGCACGAAAATTAGGCCGGGTTCCCTCCGCGATCAACATGGCGGTGTCACAGCTTGAAGCAGAGCTGGATCTGTTGCTTTTTGATCGATCGACCCGCAAAGCCATTCCTACCGCAGCCGCCAAAGCACTTGAGCCCCAGGCAAGACAGGTCGCGAGCCAGTTAAACCTGCTGGACGCGCATGCCCTCCAGCTTCATCAGGGGTTGGAGGGGCGCTTGGTCCTTGCGATGGCGCCGGAGCTGCAAACAGGCGTGTGGAATCGTCCGCTGTCCATTATCGCCAAAGAGTTTCCCACGCTTGAAATCGAAATTCGCTCCGCGTCCCATCCGGAGGCGATGCGCATGCTCCATGAAGGACGTGTGCAATTGGCACTTGGATTTGAACGACCAGGGCTTGACGAGCGGGAGACGTTTCTTGAAGCGGGGAGCCAGTTGTTAGTCGCAGTTGCCTCTCCAGATCATCCTACGGCCGCCGGCAAGAAAAGCCCTTTAGGTGAAGAGCAACTGGTGGACGTTCGGCAGATCATAGTTGCGACTGGAGGACCTACGGACTCTGACCCACGTGTTGTGCTGTCGCGGCGGATTTGGCTCAGCGACAGTTATCTGGCAACGCTGGATCTGGTGCAGCAAGGATTGGGCTGGGCTTATCTTCCACAGCCGCTGGTACAACCGCTAATCACTTCGGGCGCATTGACGGAGGTGGTGTTTGACAACATGCCAAGTCAGATGCGGTTATGGGTCGACATCATCTGGGTAAAGAACCGACCTCTGGGGCTGGGAGCGCGTCGTTACCTGAGTCTGATGCGCGAAATTGCCGCGGGCGAGCCTCGGCGTACTTGAATTGACGTCGTGGACAAGCTCGGCTACCCAGTCAGCAAATGCGCGCACGGCTGGCGAGAGAAAACGTTGATGCGGATAGAGCAAGGTGACCGGCACGGACGCAGGCTGCCAGTCCGCGAGAACCTCGATCAGCCGCCCCTCCTAATGTTTTTCGGGGACCTGGATAGTCGGTAAAAAAAACCACCAAGCCCCAAAAAAGCCTTTTATCGACATAAGGTTGTAGGGCAGAACGTAATTACCACAGAGCCTGAATACCATCTGCGTCAGGCTCTGCCCCTCCCTTTGACTAAACGGCGACTTAACCAATGAGCGCTGTAAGCGTGCAATATTGCTTTAGAAACCGGATATGCAGCCCTCTACTTAATTCTCAAGCCATCGGCGAAACAGGACACTGGCATTCACCCCGCCAAAGCCGAAGCCATTGGACAAGGCGTGCTCGATTGCCATTGGCTTGGATTGAAGGGCGACCAGATTCAAACCTGCAGCAGCCTCATCCGGGTTGAGCAAGTTGAGCGTCGGCGGGACGATTTGGTCTCGTAGCGCCAGAACGGTGAAAACGGCTTCGAGGCCGCCGGCCGCACCCAGCAAATGGCCGGTGGCGGATTTGGTCGATGTGACCGCGACCCGTGAGGAAGCGCCGAACAACCCGCGAATTGCCGCCAGTTCACCTTTGTCCCCGACTGGCGTTGAAGTGGCATGGGCGTTGATATGCTGAATCTCTTCAGGTTTGAGCCTGGCCTGATCCAACGCCTGCTGCATCGCACGGCGCGCACCGTTGCCGTCTTCGGGACCTGCGGTCAGGTGGTGAGCATCCGCACTGGTGCCATATCCGATCAGCTCTGCGATCGGTTTCGCTCCCCGCGCCAGCGCATGTTCAAGTGATTCAATGACCAGCATCCCGGCGCCCTCTCCCATGACGAAACCATCTCGGTCCCGATCAAAGGGGCGCGAGGCTTTCTCTGGGCAATCGTTAAAACCCGTGGACAGGGCTCGAGCGGCGGCGAACCCGGCCAGACTGACACGATGAATCGCAGCCTCGGCGCCGCCGCACAACGCGATGTCGGCTTCACCCGAACGGATTAACCTGGCGGCGTCGCCAATGGCCTGCACTCCTGCGGCACACGCAGTGACCGGCGCCCCCAGCGGCCCCTTGAAGTTATATTTAATCGACACATGACCCGCCGCAAGGTTGGCGAGAAATGACGGTATGGTGAACGGCGAAAGGCGACCAGGGCCTCGCTCATCGGTAGTGCGAACGGCATTGGCTATCGCTGTGAAGCCACCAATACCTGTGCCAATTATCGTCGCGGTACGTTCCTGCTCAGTGCTCTGTTCAGGTGTCCAGCGGGCTTGTGTCAGCGCCTCACGTGCAGCTAAAAGAGCAAACTCGATAAACCGATCCATCTTTTTTCGATCCTTTGCCGAGACGGCCAACTCAGGATCGAAACCAGCGACCGGATCCTGCTCCAGTGAAGGCACCTGGCCTCCAACCGCGCATCCCACACCGTTGCTAAATTCTTCTGACAAAGCCCTGATACCGGACTGTCCGTCCAACAAACGGCGCCAGACGTCCTCCACACCACAGCCCAATGGGGAAACGATCCCCATGCCCGTGACTACGATACGTTTGCTTTCCAATGACATTGACTCACCTCATGCTCTCTTCGTCCTGGCCAGATGGATCAGGGCCATCATTTCGCTTTGTTTTCGGCCTGCGCCGAGAAGACGTAACGCTCGCCTGAACGAGCGTTTGTTGCCCAATCAGGCTGGATGTGCGGGCGCCAGGGGCTCCTGTGAAGTGTCAGGTTTGATCTTGAACCAGAGGGCATACATCGCCGGCAGGAACACCAATGTCAGCACAGTGCCAGCAAACGTACCTCCGATCAGAGTGTAGGCCAGCGTCCCCCAGAACACCGAGTGGGTCAGCGGGATGAACGCCAGCATCGCCGCCAGTGCCGTGAGAATGACTGGCCTGGCACGCTGCACAGTGGCTTCGACCACGGCGTCATAAGGGCGCAGGCCAGCCTGCTCATTGGCGTGAATCTGGCCAATGAGGATCAGCGTGTTACGCATCAGAATCCCCGACAGCGCAATCAATCCCACCAACGCGTTGATCCCGAAGGGTTGCTGGAACAGCAGAAGGATCGGCACCACGCCAATCAGGCCCAGAGGTGCTGTGGCAAACACCATCATCATTGCCGACATCGAGCGCACCTGGATGATGATGGTGAGTAACGTCAGCGCGATCATGATGGGGAACAGCGGCAGTAACGCTTTGTTCGCTTTCCCCGACTCCTCGATCGCCCCTGCCAGCTCAATTCGATAGCCCTTGGGCAACTGTTCAATCAGCGGTTGCAGTTGCTTCATCACGGCGCTGGAAACATCGGGCGGCTGAAGCCCTTCAGCCACATCACCCCGAACGGTAATGGTCGGCGTTCGGTCACGACGCCGCAGAATGGGCTCTTCCATTCGAATTTCCACAGTTCCGATCTGAGACAGCGACACCCGTTGGCCCTGCGCTCCGGTCAATGTAAAGGCATTGATTTTAGAGGGGTCCAAACGAGTATCACCGGCAGAGCGGGCAATCACCTGGACGGAGCGAATGTCCTCGCGCACCTGAGTCACTGGCGCTCCCGTCAGCAGAAACTGAAGCTGCTGGGCAACCTCTGCGGAGGTCAGACCGAAGGCCTGCAGACGATCCTGATTCAGTGCCAGGTGAAGTGCCGGAGCACGCTCGCCCATGTCCGTATTGACGGTCCTCATCAGGGGGCTGGCTTTCATGACCTCACGCACTTGCCCGGCGATATTGCGTAGCACTGTCAGGTCCGGCCCCATGACGCGAAAGGCCACCGGGTAAGGCGAGTAAGGACCGAATACCAACTGGGTCGCACGTACACGTGCTTGAGGGGCCAGACCATCAGCAACGGCTTGCCTCAGCCGGATCTTGAGCGCCTCACGCTCTTCCTGGTTAGCCGTTAGCACAACGATTTTTGCAAAAGAAGGATCGGGCAACTCTGGCGCCATCGCCAAATAGAACCGTGGAGCACCCTGACCGATGTAGGCGGTGACTGTCCGTGCTTGCGGTTGTTTTGCAAGCCACGCCTCGACTTCGGACGCCGCGGCATCGGTTTGCTCGATGGACGTGCCATAAGGCATCTGCACCTCAACGAGCACCTCCGGACGGTCCGATGTTGGGAAAAATTGCTTCTTCACCACGCCCATGCCGAGAATTGCGACAATGAACAAGCCGACGACTGCGATCGCTACAAGCCCTTTACGGCGAATCACCACACCCAGCACGCGCCTGAAACGCACGTAATTGGGCGTCCCGTAAATCGCGGTATGCCCGCCTTCTGGCACCTTGGCCTGCGGCAGCAGTTTCGCCCCGAGGTAAGGCGTGAACACCACTGCCACCACCCAGGATGTGATCAGCGCAATGCCGACGATCCAGAACATGTTGGCGGTGTACTCTCCTGCCGTTGATTTGGCGAAGCCGTTGGGCATAAAGCCGATTGCAGTGACCAACGTGCCTGACAACATAGGCGCGGCGGTGTGACTCCAAGCATAAGCAGAGGCTTTGATGCGGTCATAACCCTCCTCCATCTTCACCACCATCATTTCAATGGCAATGATCGCATCGTCCACCAGTAGCCCCAGCGCCAGAATCAGCGACCCAAGCGTTATGCGGTCAAAGTCCTTGCCTGTCGCGGCCATGACAATGAAAACTGCCGCCAGGGTCAGCGGCACCGCCGCAGCGACGACGATACCGACACGCCAACCCATGCTGAGAAAACACACCAGCAGAACCACGCCCAGCGCCGCGAAGAACTTGATCATGAATTCGGTGACGGATGCATCAATGTTCACCGCCTGGTCGGTGACCTTGCTCAAGGTCATGCCTAACGGCAATTGCTCATTGATCGACGTCGTCTCGGCTTCAAGCGCCTTACCTAAATCAAGACCGTTCCAGCCGTCGCGCATCACGATACCGAGCAGCAACGCCGGCTCGCCATTGTTGCGCACCATGAACGTGGAGGGGTCCTCGTAACCGCGCTTGACCTCGGCCACATCGGATAATTTGAGGGTTCTACCCTGCACGACCAGTGGCGTATCGCGAATCTTGCGCAGGTCATCAAACGCGCCATCAAGTCGAATGAACACCTGGGGGCCATTCGCCTCAACTGAACCGGCCGGCGCCATCATGTTTTGCGCATTCAACGCGCTAAATATGTCTCGAGCGGAAATACCCAGCGTCGCCAGACGCTCATATGACAGCTCGACATAAATGCGCTCGGACTGCTCGCCAATGATATTGACCTTCTTCACGCCCGCCACGTGCAGCAGGCGTTGACGCAACGACTCAGCCTCGCGAACCAGTAATCGTTGCGGCTCGCCCTTTGCCTTGAGCGCATAAAGGGCAAAGGTGACATCGGCATATTCGTCGTTGACGATCGGGCCGATGACACCAGGCGGCAAACCCGCCTCTTCATCACGGAGCTTCTTGCGCGCCTGGTAAAACTCCTCGGGAACAGCATTAGGTGGCGTGCTATCGAGCAAATAAACGGTGGTGAGTGCCACTCCCGGACGCGTGAAGGTCTCAGTCCGGTCATACCAACGCAGTTCCTGCATGCGTTTTTCGAGCTTTTCAACCACTTGGTCCTGCATCTCCTGAGCCGTCGCTCCAGGCCATACCGTTACCACGGTCATTTGTTTAATGGTGAAGGCAGGATCTTCCGCGCGCCCTAACTTGAAGAAGGCGTACAGCCCACCGATGGATATCAGCAGGATCAAAAACAGCGTGATCGAACGCTCACGCACCGCCAGCGCGGACAGGTTGAATCCGGTCATCGGCGCACCTCTGCGTTGCCCGCCATCTGGGGCCTGACCTGCTCGCCCTCGCTCAGAAGGTGAGCGCCCAGCGCGACAATACGATCGTGGATATTGAGGTCACCTGTCACACGTGCAGTTTCCGCATCATTCAAACCGAGGAGCGTTACAGGGCGCCAGGTCACCTGCTCAGGTTCCCGACTCACGACCCATACACCCGGACCTTTACCGGCGTCATAGAGAGAGGCGACAGGCACCTGGACTTCACCATCGATGGCCGTTCGCGTGCTGCCGATGGCGACCGAAATGGTCGACCCCAGCGTGGCATTGGCAAGTGCGCTTTCCAGCACGTAACGCGCCTCAAATGTGCGGGTCAACCTGTCAGCCGAATCGGACAGCTGGCGCAGATGCGCCTGCCCTGCGTGCTGGTCCACCCCATAAAGCTGAACTGTCGCCGACGATCCCAGAGCCGGACGTAGCGTTTCGGGTAATTGAATGACCGCCTCGCGTTGCCCGGAATGGGCAACACGCACCACCACCTGGCCCGCACCGACGACCTGCCCCGGTTCTGCCAAGGTCTCCACAACAACCCCGTCGGAATCGGCCAACAAGGTTGAATAACCGGTGGAGTTTTTCGCGATATCCGCCTGGGCTTTGGCTGCATTCAATTGAGCGTTGGCCGAGTCAGCAGCGGCCTTGATCCCTGCATAAGCAGAGGCAGAAACAGCACCGACCGACACCAAATCTCGGTAGCGCAGCTCGTCATCATTGGCCTGCCGCGATCGAGCCATTGCTGCGAGCACCGCTTCCTGCTGCGCTCGTGCTGTCAACGTCAGATCGTTCGCATCAATGTGCATCAGTGGCTGTCCACGCTTGACGCTCTGGCCGGTGTCCACGAGGCGCTCCGTCACCTTTCCGGCCACCCGAAAACCAAGGTCGCTCTGAACCCGTGCCGCAACGACGCCGGTGTATACGCGAGTTTCAGGTGCAGAAGGCTGAACCAGACTGACGCGCACCAGGGCCGCCTGAAGACGAGGATCAGGAGGCGGCGCTTCGCTGCATGCAGCCAAGGCCAACGGCAATAAACCGATGAAGATAAATGAAGTCGAGCGGCGCGGGATCATAAAGACCTCTTGGAAACAGATACGCCATGCTTATTCAAGTGACCATTTATGTCAATGGTCACACTACAAACAAATTAAAGCCGCCTGATGACCAATGTCAGATCAGCAGGGTCGGCCTTGAGTTACGGGTGAAAAGATAAACGTAGAGGTACGCCAGACCTGCCAGCCAGGGCCTTTTTAAGGCATCAGGCTGCGCAGAATGAGGTTGGAGATGAGCCCAGGGGCCTCTTCAACGACGTCGAGGTTGTACTGCAACAACAAAGGATTGATGTAGGGACGTAGCGCGAGATGAATCGACTCCACCGTATCATCCAAGGGTGTCTTGCGCTCAAACTCTCCGAGCTCACGCCCTTCTCGTACAATTTGCTGTACGAAATGTTTGATTCGCGCGTCATATACCTGCGAGCTGGACCAGCGCTCCAACGCCGAGAAGGCCGCGATGTCATACAATTTCCGATCATTGAAAAACAGGTCAACCCCTTTGGTTATCAGGGTTTTGACCAGTCTTCGAAAGCGCTCCGTCGGTGAGATACCCTCGGCATTGATCGCGTGCTCCACCGCCGCAATGATTTGCGACAGGCAATTGCTGCAAATGGCCTCACCAATCGCCTGCTTGGAGTCGAAGAACTTGTAGATATAAGCCTTGGAAAAACCGATCGCTTTCGCGAGGTCGGAGACTGTTGTCTTGCTGTAACCGTATTGACTGAAATGGTCGTTGGCCGCCGCGACGATCTGGTCGCGGATGTCATGTTCGGCGGGACCACGGGTGCTGGACGAGGAAATGGGTAATGGGTTCATGCGATCAGCTTACGCACCCGCAGGACGGTTGACAACTCATGACCAAATCGTAATATGGTCACTAATCGATCATTCCCAAGGTGTCACATGCACCCTCTCCGTTTTGCCGTATTGCTGAGTTTCGGTGTGGTCGCTGGGTGCTCGGTGGGTCCTGACTATTCCGAGCCCAAAGTAGAGCTGCCCGAGCGCTTTTCAGCGATTGCACCTGCAACACCAACGGTTGACGCAACCCCCAGTGATCTCACCGTCTGGTGGAAGACGTTCAATGACCCCGTTCTCAGCCAGTTAATCAATCGAGCTCTTGAACAAAATCTCGATTTAGCCCAGGCAACAGCCAGGATCGAACAAGCTCACGCCGGCTTGGGAGCCGCTAACGCCGCGCTTTTGCCGTCGGCCACCGTCAGTGGCCAAGCGGCTAGAGCACGACAATCCTTGGAAACACCGTTGGGCCAAGCGCTGAATTCAGATCCATCCTATAACCGCTACGGGAGTGCTTATGAGGCTAATCTCAATGCTGGCTGGGAACTTGATGTATTTGGAGGGTTACGCCGAGGCAAAGAAGCAGCCGTCGCCGATTATCAGGCGGCCCAAGCTGCGGCAGTTGCCACACGACTAGCAGTGGTCGCGCAAACCGCTGACCTTTACATCAGCATCCGCGGACTGCAAGCACGCCTGGAGATTGCCCGAAAGCAGGTAGAGACACGACAACAGCTGCTCTCTACCATCGAATATCTCTACGCCAAGGGACTGGCTGCTGAACTGCAGTTGAATCAGACTCAAGGTTCATTGAACCAGGCGCAAGCAACGGTGCCGGTACTGCAGGCTGGTCTTGACTCGGCAATGAACGCTCTGGATGTCATGTTGGGTAAACCGCCAGGGACTTACACTGCGCAGTTGGCGCAATCGACACCCATCCCGGATGTACCACACCTCGCCAGCCTGGGCTCTCCAGCCGATCTACTGCGCCGGCGTCCAGACTTGATCGTCGCAGAGCGCCGACTTGCGGCATCGAGCGCTCGTATTGGCGAAGCCATTTCCGAGTACTACCCCAAGTTTTCCGTAGGGGCTCTGTTAGGCAGCGCCACGTCGGTCTCGAGCACAAATCTGTTCTCCAACGATGCCAGCCAGGCATCGGCGGTATTGGGGTTACGTTGGAGGCTGTTCGACTTTGGCCGCATTAACGCTCAGATTGACTTGGCCAAGGGGCAAGAAGCTGAAGCACTAGCTGCCTATCGCCAATCGGTACTGCGGGCGTCTGAAGATGTAGAAACCGCGTTTTCCGTACTGATCAACCGCGAACAGCAGTTTAAACATCTTGCACAGGGCGAGGCTGCGTTTACAAAAGCTCGAGACAGATCGCTCACCGCTTATGAAAAAGGCGTGGTGAGCCTGATCGAAGTACTCAATGCCGATGAGAATGTGTTAGCCGCGTCCGATGGTAGAGCACAGGCACAAACGGAATCGGCTCGAGCAGCAGTGGCTACATTCAAAGCCCTGGGTGGCGGCTGGCAACACGAGACACCCACTCCTCGCCTTCTCTCGCAAGAGAGTCGTAGGCATCGTCCTCGAGGTCAACCCAAGGTTCTTTAGCCAGGACACCTTGCAACGCATGGCAGCATCCTCCAGTTGCCGCCATGCGTTGCTGACTCAAGGTCTCAAGGGCTCAGCAGATTCTCGGCAATTGTTCGCCCGACAACCAGTCCACCACCCTGCGCCCGCCGAATCGGGTCTGCATCTGCACAAAACCGTGCGCGTCTTCAAGCACCGTGCCGATACGCACCGCATGTTCGCCCAAAGGGTTGCGGCGCATGCAGTCGAGCAGCGGCTGGGCGTCTTCTTCGGCGCAGATTGCGATCAGCTTGCCCTCGTTGGCGATGTAGAGCGGGTCCAGGCCCAACAGTTCGCAGGCGGCTTCGACCTGCGGCTGCACAAGAATCGCCGCTTCGTCCAACAGCATGCCGACGCCGGATTGGCCCGCGATTTCGTTCAGCGTGGTCGCCAAACCGCCTCGGGTCGGGTCGCGCAGTACGCGCAGGCCGGGAGCGACCGCGAGCATCTGCGCCACTAAACCATGCAGTGCCGCACTGTCAGAGAGGATTTCGGTTTCGAACGCCAGCCCTTCTCGCTTGGACATGATCGCCACGCCGTGTTCGCCGATGCTGCCGGACACCAGGATCGCATCGCCGGGACGTGCGCGATGCCCGCCGGTGTCGACCCCGTTGGCGATAATGCCGATGCCGGTGGTGCTGATGAACACACCGTCGCCACTGCCGCGTTCCACGACTTTGGTGTCGCCGGTAATGATCGGCACCCCGGCATCACGGGAGGCGCGGCCCATCGACTCAACGATGCGCTTGAGCTCGGCCAGGGCAAAGCCTTCCTCGATGATGAAGCTGGCTGAGAGATAAAGCGGCCGTGCGCCGCCCATGGCGACGTCGTTGAGGGTGCCATGCACAGACAAGCTGCCAATGTCGCCACCGGGGAAAAACAGCGGCGACACAACGTGCGCGTCGGTGGCCATGACCATGCGTTCGCCGGGTTTGAGTTCGACGCTGAAGGCGGCGCCGTCGTTGCCCTGGCGCAACCACGGGTTGTCGAACGCAGCAACGAACAGCTCTTCAATCAGTTGCGCCGAAGCACGACCGCCAGCACCGTGGCCCATATCGACCACGCCGTCGCGAAAATTGAGGGGGCGTACATAACCGCGTTTTACGGGAGAGCGGCCGGTCATACTGCAACAACCTCGATGTCTTTATAGCGCCCGTAGGCATAGTGAGCGGCGCAGGCGCCTTCGTTGGAGACCATGCACGAACCCATGGGATTTTCCGGGGTGCATACGCTGCCGAACAGGCGGCAGTCCGTGGGCTTTTTCTGGCCGCGCAGGATCGGCCCGCATTCGCAGGCTTTGTTATCGGCCACGGCGCGGTAATGCAGGTCGAAGCGTTTTTCTGCGTCGAAGGCGGCGAATTCCGCACGAATGCGCAAGGCGCTGAACGGCACCTCGCCAAGCCCGCGCCATTCGAAGCTCTCACGCAGTTCGAAGATTTCGTCCATCAATGTCAGCGCGGCGCTGTTGCCATTGCGGCCCACGGCGCGGACGAATTCGTTTTCGACCTCGGCGCGTCCGTCGTTGACCTGACGCACCAGCATCAAAATCGCCTGTATGACGTCCAGCGGCTCGAAACCGGCAATCACCACCGGCTTGCGGTATTGGCGGGCAAACTCGGCGTAGGGTTCCGAGCCAATGATGATGCTCACATGCGCCGGGCCGACAAAGCCGTCCAGTTCCACCGCCGCCGCATCTTGCCCGGGGGCGGCAAGGATATGCTCGATGGCCGCCGGGGTCAGGACATGGCAGCACAAGACGCTGAAGTTTTTCAGGCCGCGAGCGGCGGCGTCGCGGATCACCAAAGCGGTCGGCGGCGTGGTGGTTTCGAAACCGATGGCCAGGAACACCACCTCACGCTCGGGGTTGGCCTCGGCGATTTTCAGCGCATCGCTGGGCGAGTAGATCATGCGGATATCCGCGCCTTGGGCCTTGGCGCGCAGCAGCGAGAGGCCACCGGACGCCGGCACGCGCAGGGTATCGCCATAGCTGCAGAGGATCGCTCCGTCCTCCAGCGCCAGCTTCACCGCGAGGTCGATACGCCCAATCGGCAAGACGCACACCGGGCAGCCGGGGCCGTGGATCATGCGCACATTGGCGGGCAGCAAATCGCTCACGCCGTAACGCGATATCGCATGGGTGTGGCCGCCACAGAACTCCATAAAGCGGTATTGGCGTTCAGGCTGGACTTCGTTGCGGATGCGCTCGGCAATGCGTTGCGCCAATTCACCGTCGCGGTATTCATCGATGTACTTCATAGGGCTTCCGGTTGCAGGCGGTCCAGCTCTTCGAACATGGCCAGGGTCCGCTGGGCTTCTTCGGGGTCGATCAGGCCGAGGGCGTAACCGACGTGGACGATCACGTAGTCGTCGACCTGGGCTTGCGGCACCAGCGCCAGGGAGATTTCCTTGCGGATACCGCCCAAGTCGACGAGCGCGTTATCGCCGTCGCGCAGTTCAATCACGCGGGCGGGAATGGCTAGGCACATGCTTGGGATTCCTTCAATGGCAGAGCGGGTTGGCGCTGCGGGTCGCGCCAGTGCGCGGCAACCCAGGCTTGACCCAGGGCCAGCCCGGCATCGCCGCAAGACACGGCCTGCGCGCTGAAAACCGCTAAGCCCTTGGCGGTCAATCGTTGCGTGAGCCGGGCACTGAGCAGGCGATTGGCAAAGCAACCGCCCCCGAGCAGCACCGGCAGCGTGGTGGATTGGCGCTCGATCCAGTCGGCGAGCGCGGCGGCCAGCGTCAGGTGAAACAGCGCCGCGCCCTCCGCGCTGCGTGCGCCGTCGGCGAGCTCGAACAGACGGGTCAGCAGCGGTAGCAGATCGAGCACGCCGTCAGCGCGGATCTGCCACAGGCCGTCGATGGCGGGCTCGGCGTGGGCTGCCAGGTATTCCGCGGCCAGACGCTCCAGGGCAATGGCCGCTTCGGCTTCGAATTGTTGACGCACGCTGATGCCGAGAATCCCGGCAGCGGCATCGAACCAGCGTCCGGCGCCGCTGCTCGGCGGGCAGTTGAGAGTGCGCGCGAGCATCTGCGCGACCGTGTTGGCGCTTTGTTGGCCGACCAGCGGCCCGAGACGGCTGAGGATTTCAGCGTCGCGACCCAGCAGGTGCAGCGCCGCAGCGGCCAAGCGCCAGGGTTCGCGGGCGGCCACATCGCCACCGGGCAGCGGCAGTGGCAATAGATAGCCGAGTCGGCGCCAGGCATCGCTGGCCACCCACAGCAACTCGCCGCCCCAGGCCGCGCCATCGCTGCCAAGGCCGACGCCGTCCAGCGCCAGGCCGAGTACCGGGCCGTCGAGGCCATGTTCGGCCATCAACGCGGCAATGTGCGCGTGGTGATGCTGCACGGCTACGGCGGGCACGTTGAGTTGTTCCGCCAGCGTCACCGCCAGTTGCGAGCTATAGAAATCCGGGTGCAGGTCGTGGGCGATGGCTTGCGGCGTGACGTCAGCGCATGCCAACAGCGCGTCCAACGACGCCGCCAGGTCCAGGCAGCTTTGCGGGTCGCCCAAGTCACCGTGCAGCGGCGACCACAGCACTTGATCGCCTTGCACCAGGCAGGCGGTGTTCTTCAGCCACGCGCCACAGGCCAGCACCGGCGGCCAGACCTGCGCGCCGGGCAGTTTTTCGCTACGCATGCGGGGCCTCCGTCTGACCTTTGAGGCGGGCCAGTTCAGCTTCCAGTTCGGCGATGCGCGCGGCGCGTCGATCACCCTCGGGGGCGCCGGCCAGCAACCAGTCGAGCCAGGCATCCAGCCCGGTGCCGTCGCGGGCGCTGAGCTGGATGATCTGGATCTGCGGGTTGACCTGTCGCGCGTAGTCCAGGCAGCGCTGCACGTCGAAATCCAGGTGCGGCAACAGGTCGATCTTGTTGAGGATCATCAGGCGCGCGGCGGCGAACATGTCCGGGTACTTGAGGGGTTTGTCTTCGCCCTCGGTCACCGACAGGATCGCCACTTTGCCCGCCTCGCCCAAATCCCATAGCGCGGGGCAGACCAGATTGCCGACGTTCTCGATGAACAGCATGCCGGCCGGCTCGCTGGCGTCATGGGCGCGGTGGCTGTGTTGATGCTGTTGAGTATGAACGTGGGCGTGCGGCTGCGGATCAACGTGGCTATGCACAGGCGACTGATGCGCGTGACCGGCTGCATGCAGCGCGTCATGCAGCGGCAGGCGGCTGTAGGCTTCGGTGATCATCCGGGCGTCGAGGTGGCAGCCTTTGCCGGTGTTGATCTGGATCGCAGGTACGCCGGTTTCGCGGATGCGCTCGGCGTCGTGACGGGTTTGCTGATCGCCCTCGATCACCGCCAGCGGCAAGTCGGCGCGGCGCTGGCGCAGGGCCATGAGGGTGCTGCACAACAGCGTGGTCTTGCCGGAACCAGGGCTGGACACCAAATTGAGGGCCAGTACGCCGTGGGCGGTGAAGTTCTCCCGGTTGCGTGCGGCGTGCCGGTCGTTTTCGCCGAGTATGTCTTGCTCCAGGCGGATGGTGCGGGCCTGGCTCATGCCGGGCACTGAAACCCGCGCCTCGCCTGCGCCGTAATGCAGGTCGCCGGTAGCGTCGACCCGCACATCGCTATCGGTGGCTGGCGCTTCGGTCTTGTCGTGTGAATGTCCGGTTCCGCAACCGCAGACGACGCACATGGTGTACCTCCAAAATCAAACGATTAATGATCCTCGACCTGCAGGTCGAGGATGCGCAGTTCAGTACCGCCGGTAGGTTGCAGCCAGAAGCCGCCGCACTGCGGGCAGCCAGCGCCGCGCTCGGTCAGCGGCACGCTGATGGCGCAATCCAGGCACCAGGCCTGGCCCGGGGGTTGTTCAATATCGATTTGCGCACCGGCCAGCAAGGTGCCTGGCGCCAATGCTTCAAGGGCAAAACGCAGCGCCTCGATTTCAACGCCAGCCAGCTTGCCGGCTTCCAGGCGCAAGCGGCTGACCCGCACGAACGGATCGCGCCTGGCCGCCGCCTCGACGGCGCTGAGAATGCCGCCCGCCAGACTCACTTCATGCATGAATAATCTCCTCGCTCGGTGCGGCTTCAAGCTCGAGGGTGAAGCCGATGCACGGGTCGAAAGCCGCGATCAACAGTTCAGCGCGACGTCGGGTGCGCGGATCGCTGGCGGACAGCTTCGCCACCCCCTGGGCCAGCGCGCCTTGAGGATGAAGGTTCCATTCAGTCGGCGCGATGACCTGATAGTCGCTGATCAACACACCGGCATTCATTCGCTCCAGACAGACCCGGTGCAGCAGCAGACCACGCGAGGTTTCGCTCCAGGCCAACGCCTCGTTTGGCCCCAGCGCCAATGCGCCGAATGCCAAGCCACTGGGCTGTGGCAGCGAGAGCCGCGCCAGTTCGGCCAAGCGCGCCCCCAGGCGCAACCAGACGCTGGCGTAGCGTTGTGGCTCCGCCTCGCGCTCGCGGGTCCAACTGCCCGTCTCACAGGGTAGCCCTAAGACCACCGGATGCAACGCGAAATCGCTGGCCTGCCGCAGTTGTTCGGCCACCGCGCGCAGCGCTTGGGTGTTGCCGGCCAGTGACAGGGCATGCACCGGCAGTTGTAAGGCGTGGGCCTCGTCGCGGCAATCGGCCAGGGCTTGCGCCAGCCAATGAGCGCTGCGTTGGCTCCAGTCATCGAGCGCGCTGAACGGCTCGGCGTCCCATCGTTCAAGCCATTGCGCCGCCGATTCGCCCAGCCAGGCCTGCATCGCCTGTTGCGGGGCGTGTTCCCAGGCATGCAGTTGGCTGAGATCGGGGCGCACCGGCGGGTTACCCAGCAACTGCGGCCATTCGAGCAGCATACGCCGCAGATGCTCGCGGCGGGTTTCGGCCTCCAGCATGCGCTGGGCGTTTGGGTCGATGGGTGTTTCGCCGTGCAGTGCGGTGTTGACGGCCAACTCGGCGGTCAAGCGATGCGCTTGCCCGCACAGGCTATAGAGCAACGGCAAGTGGTGCGCGGCGGTCTGTGGCGGCTGGCCGCGCAACAAAGTGGCGGCCAACGCCGGGCGGCTGCCGACAATGGCGGGCTGCTGACCGGGACGCACCCGCAACGAGCCGCTGAGCCGCGCCAGGGTTGCCGTGGAGGTCATTGCGCGCCCCCGGACGCGCGTCCGAACAACAAGCCACGGCGACTGATGGCCGGGCGTTCGGGTGGGCGTTCGGGCGCGTCGCGCAACAACGCCAACACCTGTTCGGCGGTTTGCCGGGCCGCGTCCTGATCGGCGAATTCAAACATCGGTGAAAACAGCGAGCAGCTCTCGTAACCACCGATGCCCTCGCCCTCTGCGCCAATAAAGCTCAGGCACTGGCCGCCAAATTGATGCTCCCCTGACGCACCCTGGGCCAGGATTGTGCCGGTGTTCTCCGGCAGCCAGATCAGGTTCATGAACCAAGGCGTGATCAGAATGCCGAGCACTCCGGTGGCCGCGTTTTCCCCGGCGATTTGCGCGCTAAAGCCCACCGCCTCGACCACCAGTTGCTGATTGAGAAACGGCAACCCGCGCATGCGTGTGTCAGCGATGCCCTGGAAATGCGCGCACAGCGTTTGTGCCTGTTGCGCCGGGCAGTCTTGCCACTCAGACAGGTTCATCGATCACCATGAACTGCTCCGCATCGCCATCGCAGTTCGGGCAACGCCAATGCTCCGGCAATGCCGAGAACGGCGTGCCGGGCTCGATCTGCCAGACCGGGTCACCTTCGCGCGGGTCATACACCCACCAACAGATTTTGCATTCCAGGCGGGTGGCGTCGCTGATCCGGGCGTTGTCGCCGCCGTAGCTGCCTTCGAAGCCGGTTTTTTCGTTCATCGTGACCTCACTGCCCTTCGAACCACTGGATAACGTCTTCGAAGCGCTCCAGTGAGTCGGCCAGGTCTTCGGGGGCGGCGCAGATCACTTCCGGCAGGTCGGTGATCTCGATGGTGTCGAGGATTTGCGCATCCTGTGAGTTGAAGTACGTGATGCGCCAGCAGTTCTGGATCCGGGTGGCGCTGATCAGGCAATTGCCATAGCCACGGGCCAATGCGCGCACAGGGCCGGCGGGCAAATAGGTGTCGAGGAAGGCGATGTCTTGTTCGGACAACGGCAGTAAGGTCAGGTTGATGACATGCACCTGATCGCCGGGTTGCCAGTGTTGGCTGCGGTCTTGTACCTCGGTCAGGATCGCCGGGGCGTTCATGACGCCGAGCGGCAACGGGGACGACAAGTCGAAATCCGCGGGCCGAGCCGCAGCGCGAGCATTGCCGCGCAGTTGCGAGGGCGCGGCGCCCACTTCGACGTGATCGTAGCCCTGGCCGTAGATGCGCCATACGCCGGCGAAGATCGATTCCTGGATACGCAACGACGGCTGCGCGGCAATGATCGCGCTGACTTCACCCTCGCCCAGCAATTGGTCGAGCAGCTTGCGGTCGCCGATTTCCAGGCCGCTGAGGTCGACGCTTTGCGTGGGCAGGCCGTTATTGCAGTCGCGCAGGCATTGCAGCAACTGTTGCAACGCTTGCCGGGCGCCGGGCAGCGCCTCCAGCTCTTCAGGTTCGGGCAGCACCGGAATGCTATGGGTATACATGCCCTGAGGCATGCTGATGTATTCGAGCACGTCCTCATCGTCAGGTTGCGAGCCGGGGCCGATATCCACCACGGGGATGTAGTTCAGCGGATCGAACTCCACGGCGTGGTTTTGCGCATCGCGGTCATTCAAATCGTGGTTCATTGGCAACCTCCGGGGGCGCTGACCGGGGCACCGGCAAGCAATGGAATGCGCGCATTGCTTTGGCTCACGGCACTGTCCGCCAGGCGCAGGTATTCGTCCCAGTCAAGCATGCCGCTGAAGGTGGTGACGTAACCTGCATCGCGCAGCCAAACCAGCGACGGCCAGCGGCGCACGGCAAAGCGCGCGGCGACGGCGTCTTCATCGGCGCGACTGACCACGCCCAGGCGCAGGGTCACGTGGTGGCGGCGCGCAATTTCCATGCGCAGTTCCGGCAACACCACGGCCACGTCCAGGCATTCGGGATGGCGTACCGGGTCACCGCACAGCAGCAACAGGCAGTCGCCGCCTTCGGCAAGCCAGGCGTCGAGGTTATCGGCGTCGATCCAGGCCGCGTCGAATTGCTCCACCAGCCGGCTGATCAAGGCCGGGATGGCGGGCGTCGCGGGAATGGGCGCCATGAAAACAGCGGAGTCGCTCATGTGGGGTCCTTGACTGACGGTTGAGGTGGGGTGAGCGCAGCAGGCTCAAGGGTTGGCGATGCGTGGCCGAGCAAGGCGGCCAGTTGCCCGGCGCTCATTGCCGAGGGCAAGCTGAAACCCGGCGCGCTGTCTGGCTGCGGGGCCGTGCCGAACAAAGCCGCTTCGAGCAGGCGCAGGGTTGCGTCGATTTCACCGGCGCGTTGGGCGTCGAGGCGTTCACGGGCGGCGTCGAGAAAGATCAACAGCCAGTCGCCGACCGCACACGGGCCGACCAGTGAGAGGTCGATGCGCCGTTCTTCGCCGTTGCGGTCGCGACAGCGGGCAAAGCCCAACTCAACCTCGATCACTTGCATGGGCAGTCCGATGCACATATCAGGCGCGCCTGGCGAGGATGCGTTCGTCGCCGATCCGGCAGGCTTGCTGTTCGGACGGACGTTCGTTTTCGTAGCGTTGCAGCTCAAGGTGCGGCAGTGTCACGGCCTCCTCACCGGTGAGCGGCGTAGCGCGTTTTTGCGGCGCCGCGCCCCAACTGTCGAGCACGCGCAGCGCCTCATCCAGCGCGCCTTCCATGGCGGCCCTGACGCTGGCGCGCAGGCTGCCGCCGTAATCCATCATGTTTTCCGGCTGGCAACCGATCAGCAACACCCGTGTTGGGTAGTGACCGGTCAATTGCGCGAGCATCAGCACTTCCTGGAAGCCGGTCTGGTGCAGGCTGAGCTTTTTGATGCCGAGGAATTTGGGGACATCGTCGTCGGCGATGAACTTCAGTTCGCCAGGCGTGAGGTTGTAGTCCACGGCGTCGAAAATCAGCAGGTAATCGGCTTGCTGAACATGTTGGATCAAGTACAGGCCTTGCGTGCCGCCATCGATCAGCGCCACGTTGTCGGCGAACTCATAACGCTGTTGCAAGGCTTCGACGCAACGCACGCCGAAGCCTTCGTCGGCCCACAAAAGATTGCCGATGCCCAGCACAGTGATCTGCGGCAGTGTCGGTTGGAGAGGACTCATGGCGGTTTCTACCAATGTGGTCATTTTTTGAAGGTCTTGTAGCCGGAAATCATTGACCCGACCAAGCTCAGGCGCCCGTTGATTTCTTCGCGCACGGCGGCATAGATGTGGGACATGACGAATAGCACAATCACCCACATGCCCAAGTGATGCAGGACATGCACATTGTTGGATTGCCCCAGCAGCGGCAGCACCCAACCGAAGGTGCGTTCCTGCCACGAGCCCATTTGCGCGCCTTCGCCATACAGTGCAAAGCCGGTCAGGATCATGAACAGTGAGGTCAGCAGGAAGATGAAAAACATCGCGAAACGCGACAGCGGGTTGTGGCCGAACATCGGTGTTGGAGTAGGCCCGATGAACAGGTAGTAGCGCATCCAAGCGCTCATGTCGGCCCAGTACGCCTTGCTGGTCAGCGGCACCGAGAACAGTTCGCGAGCATGATGATTGCCCACCAGCGCCCAATAGGCGCGCCCGATCATGGCGATGGTGAAAATGTAGGCCGCGCTGAAATGCGCAAAGCGGATGTAGCCCATCACGAAATGCTCGCTGGCTTCGCCCGGCTGGGTGGCCAGCGGCGCGCCAATCAGGTAGCCGGTGATGGCCAGCACCACAATGCAGGCGGCATTGATCCAATGCCACAGGCGCACGGGCGCCTCGTACACGTATTCCGACTGGTCGATGGGGCTTTGAGTAGGTTGGGTCATAGCGTCACCTTTGGATGGGCAGGCGCCGTAGCGCCTGCCAATTGCAGCGTTGAACAATCGATCAACTGACCTTGACTGTGCTCAACTCCGCGCCGTCCTCGCTCATCACGTGGGTGGCGCAGGCCATGCACGGGTCGAAGGAGTGCAACGTGCGCAGGATTTCCACAGGCTGATCGGGGATCGCCACCGGCGTGTTCATCAGCGCGGCTTCGAAAGCCCCGATCTGGCCTTTGGCGTCACGCGGGCTGCCATTCCAGGTGCTGGGCACGACGCACTGGTAGTTCTCGATCTTGCCGTCCTTGATCCGGATCCAGTGGCCCAATGCGCCGCGTGGCGCGGCAACGATGCCGACCCCTTTGGCTTCAGCCGGCCAGGTGGACGGGTCCCACTTTTCAACGTTGGCGGTGGCGCGGTCGCCGTTGCGGATGTTGGTCATCAACTCGTTCCAGTCGTCGACCATCATTTCTGCGCAGTACTCGGCTTCCAGGGCGCGGGTCAGGGTTCGGCCAATCGTGCTTGGCAAGAGTTGCTTGGCACTCAGGTTGGTTTCCGCCAGGCCCAGGGCTTTTGGCAAGTCGTGGTTGACGGCTCGCAGCGAACCTTCCAGTTGCTCCTTGACCCGCTGGCAATGCGGGTTGCCTTTAAGGGCATGGGCATAGCCCAGGATGTAACGCGCCAAAGGCCCGACTTCCATGGCATGGCCGCGCCAGCGCGGCGATTTGACCCACGAATACTTGGCGCTTTCGTCGACTTCTTCGATGTTGGTGCGGGTGCCCTTGGTTTTCGCGCCCAGCTCGTAGTTCGGCTCGGTGATGCCGTCCCACGGGTGCAGGCCCTTGTCGTTGTCCGGGTAGTTGTACCAGGAGTGGGTCACGAACTCTTGCACTTGCTCGGGGTCGCGAGGGTCCACGGGGAGGATTTCGTCCCAGTTGCCATTGAGGATTGCGCCGCCCGGCAATTGGTTGGTGCTGTCGTCGTAATTGACCTTGGCGTAGGTGCCGTAGTCCATCACGTTGGTCGCCGACAACCCACCGCCGTGCAGCCAGCCTTTTTGCTTGTAGATAGTGCCGATGGCCAGCACGTCCGGCACATACACGTTGCGGCAAAAGGTCAGCGCTTCGTCGATGCGCGCCCGCACGAAGTTCAGGCGTTCCATATTCAACGGCGCACCGGCGGCCAGGTCGCCATCGATATTGATCGCGCAGGGCACGCCGCCGACCAGGTAGTTAGGGTGCGGGTTCTTGCCACCGAAGATGGTGTGGATTTTCACCCACTCTTTCTGCAAGTCGAGGGCTTCAAGGTAATGGGTCACGGCCATCAGGTTGGCTTCAGGCGGCAGTTGGTACGCCGGGTTGCCCCAATAGCCATTCATGAACGGCCCGAGCTGCCCGCTTTCGACGAACTTCTTCAGGCGGTTTTGTACGTCGCGAAAGTAGCCAGGCGACGACAACGGGTGCGCCGGCGAAACGGTCTGCTGCAGTTCCGAGGTGCGCTTGGGGTCAGCCTTGAGCGCCGACACCACGTCCACCCAGTCCAGTGCATGCAAGTGATAGAAATGCACGGCGTGGTCATGGACTTGCAGCGTCTTGGCCATCATCTCGCGAATCAAGTGCGCGTTCGGCGGGATGCGAATGCCCAGCGCATCCTCTACCGAGCGCACCGAGGCCAGCGCGTGGCAACCGGTGCAGACACCGCAGATACGCTCCACGAATGCCCAGGCGTCACGTGGGTCGCGGCCCTTGAGGATGACTTCGAGGCCGCGCCACATGGTGCCGGTGGAAACGGCGTTGCGGATGACATTGTTGGCATCGAGGTTAACCTCGACGCGCATGTGGCCTTCGATACGGGTCACAGGGTCGACAACGATACGTCGGCCTGTGTTGTTGAGGTCGAAACCCTGAGTCGAATAGGTGCTCATTGATGCTTATTCCTGTTTTGTCGCTGGGGCGTCGGGCGAGGTGGTGGGCGCCTTGCCGTTACTGGCGCGTTTGAGGGCGGTGACGGCGGCGTGGGCAGTGATCGCTGCGCCTACGGTGACGCCAGCAGCCAGGCCGATTTCATCGGCGTTCGCTTCAACGCCAAACTGGTTGATACCGGTCAGGTGCTGATAGAACGAGCCCTTGTCCCAGAACCCCTCCTCCGAGCAACCGATGCAGCCATGGCCGGACTGGATCGGGAAGCTGGTGCCGCCGTTCCAACGCACGGTCGAGCAGGCGTTGTAGGTGGTCGGGCCTTTGCAGCCGACTTTGTAAAGGCAATAGCCCTTGCGTGCGGCGTCGTCGTCCCAGGACTCGACGAACTGACCGGCGTCGAAGTTCGGACGGCGGTAGCACTTGTCGTGAATGCGCTGGCTGTAGAACATTTTCGGCCGGCCCTGACGGTCCAGCTCGGGAATGCGGTCGAAGGTCAGCATGTAGGTGATCACCCCGGTCATGACTTCGGCGATGGGCGGGCAGCCCGGCACTTTGATGATCGGCTTGTCGGTGATGACCTTGTGAATCGGCACGGCCTGGGTCGGGTTGGGCTTGGCGGCCTGTACGCAGCCCCAACTGGCGCAGGAGCCCCAGGAAATGATCGCCTTGGCATCGCGTGAAACACGCTTCAACTGCTCGACGAAGGGCTTGCCGCCAATGATGCAACTCATGCCGTCCTGGTTCAGGGGCGGGTTGCCTTCGACGGCCAGGATGTAGTTGCCCTTGTACTTGGTCATGACCTCGTCAAGGATCGCCTCGGCCTGATGCCCGGCGGCGGCCATCAAGGTGTCGTCGTAATCCAGGGAGATCATCGACAGCACCACGTCCTTGGCCAGCGGATGCGCGGAGCGGATGAATGACTCCGAGCAGCAGGTGCATTCCAGGCCGTGCAGCCAGAGGACGGGGGTGCGCGGCTTGTTCTCCATGGCCCAGGCGATTTTGGGCATGAATGCCGGGCCCAGGCCCAGCGAGGTTGCGGTCAAGGAACAAAATTTGAGAAAGCTGCGGCGCGAGATGCCTTGTCTGCGCATCACCTCGTAAAACGTTTCCATTACTTTATTTCTCCTCCCCGCGAATGTTCTTCAACGGGGGCTGCACTCGGTGTGTTGGAAATCTGTGCCTGACCAGGTGAGTCAGGCGCCATGCCGTCGGCTACAAAGGCCATCAGTTCTATGGGGTGTTGAGGCTGCAGCCTTGGTCATGATTGCGACGGCGGCTGGAAACATGCGGATAACCCATGACGTTCAGTCATCTGGTAAGTACAAGACCTGTGCCATTTCGCCGCGGCATGGGTGAATTGTTCAATAATTAACTTATCTATATGTTTTTAAAGGGTTTTTACTTTTTCACCGAGCACACTGATACACCTTGCAACAAACCCGAGATGGAATATTTGTTTCCACTATTTATGCAGCCTGGAAACCATGTGTCCGGCTTGGCAAGTGACTGGCGAGAGAACCTCGCCAGCCACTGAAAGGAAGAGAAGGCTCAGGCAGGCGTCACGTCCAGGCGGTCGTAACCTTTGAAGCGGTAGAACAACACGGAAACGGCCCAGGTCAGGATGAATATCCCGACGATCAGGTAGCCGATCATGCCGAAGTTGTCGGTCATCTCGGTGATGAAATCCCACACGCCGCCGTGCAGATCCCAACGCGCAGCAATCAGCCCGAGCACTTCCACCCCGCCCACCAGCAAGGCCACCAACACCGACATGGAGGTGATGGTCAGGTTGTAATAGAGCTTGCGTGCCGGGTTGACCAGTGCCCAGTGGTAAGCCCCGGTCATCATCACGCTGTCGGCGGTATCGACCAGCGCCATGCCGGCCGTGAAGAGCGCCGGGAACACCAGAATCGACCAGATCGGCAGGCTCTGCGAGGCTTGCACCGCCGCAATCCCCAGCAGGCCGATTTCCGTGGCGGTGTCAAAACCCAGGCCGAACAGCAGGCCCAGCGGATACAGGTGCCAGGGACGGCTGATCAGCCGGAACAGCGGGCGCAACAGTCGGGCAATCGGGCCGCCGCCGGTGAGTATCGCGTTCATTTCTTGCTCGCCGATCCGTTCGCCGCGCCGTACTCGGTTAAACGCCTGGTACACCGAGCGCAGGATGAGCAGGTTGATCAGCGCCACCAGCAACAGGAACGCAGCAGACACCGAGGTGCCAATCAGCCCGCCGATGCCGTGAAAGGCTTCGATTTCACTTCTGAACGCCGTGGCCGTGAGGGCGATGCCAAGCGAGGCAAGGATCACCACGGTGCTGTGCCCGAGCGAGAAGAACAGGCCGACACTCGCGGTTTGTCGGCCTTCCTGGATCAGCTTGCGGGTGGCGTTGTCGATGGCGGCGATGTGATCGGCATCCACGGCATGACGCAGGCCGAAGCTGTAGGCCAGAAAAGCGGTGCCCAGCAGCAGCGGATAGTCATGGAAGGCCGTGAAAGCCCAGGCCCAGGCCAGCAGGTTGGCAGCGATCAGGCCGGCGAAAATCGCCAGGACGCGACGCTTGAACGTCATAGGCGCAAGAGCCGGTGAAACAGGATGCAAGGGCATGCGAACTCCAGAAAGATGGGTTCAAGTATGAAGAAACTGAAAAACTTCATACAAACCCTGTGCCAGTTTACGTGCCGAGTGCCATTCAGGCGTGGTCGGGCGACGGTCTGGCGCTCGCAGAACATGGCGGCTGGACAGTGACTGTCCAGCCGAGCTGATAAGTGGACAATGAACTTCCAGCACCGGTGCTGGCTTATCGGCTCAGGCAAGCCCGGCTTCGGGCAGCGTCACGGTGAACTGCGCACCGCCCTCGGGGTGATTGGCAGCCGACATCCGACCGCCGCAGCGCTCGATGATGCCGTAGCTGATCGATAGCCCCAGGCCCGTGCCCTTACCCACGGGCTTGGTGCTGAAGAACGGATCGAACACCTGGCTCAGGTGCTTTTCTGCGATGCCCGCCCCATTGTCGCGTAAACGCAGCGTTACCCACCCCGGCTCCTGGGTCACATCGATCCAGACTGTCGGCAAGGCCTGGTTGGCCGCTTGCGCGGCATCGTAGGCGTTCTGCATCAGGTTCATCAGCACTTGCAGCAGTTGCCCGGCATTACCGCGCACCGGCGGTGTATCAACGGCCTGCCAATGCACCTGCAGATCAGGCGCGACGCCGCGACAAACCCAGTGGATGGCGCGCTCAATGACGTCATTGAGGTCGACCTCGCCCAGCGCTTCACGGTCCACGGCCGAGAAGCGCTTCAGGGCGCTGACGATGTCGGCGGTGCGTTGCGCGCCTTCCATACTGCCCTCGATCAACGACGGCAAATCGCTCAGCAGAGGATCGATGCGCAGCTGTCGGCGCAAGGCTTGAAGGCTGGCTTGCGACTCGCCGTCGTGGACCGCTTGTAAATACTGCTGCAGGCGCTTGCCATAGCTGTCGAGCACATGTGCGTTGGCCAGCACAAAGCTGATCGGGTTGTTCAGTTCGTGGGCGACACCGGCCACCAGGCGCCCCAGCGAGGCCATTTTTTCCGCGTGCAACAGTTGTTGTTGGGTGCGCTTGAGCGCTTCGTGGGCCTCGTGCAGTTGGCGATACGCGTGCTTGAGTTCGCCCAGCGGTCGCCCCACCAGCACATGCCCGATAAAGCGCCCGTTGCCAGCGCTGCGCACGGTGCAACTGACATCCACGGGCACCGGCGCGCCGCTGGCGTCCCTGAAGTTGACCTCCAGCGAGGCGCTGGCGTTGGGATGGCGCAGGCTGGCGAGGGCCTGGCGCAATTGGGTTTCACTGTGCGGGTCGGCCAACAATGCATAGGCCGGGCTGCCGGACAATGACTGCTCATCACAGCCAACCAGCGTGCGCAGCGCGCTGTTGCTCTCTTCAATGCGCCCTTCGGGGTCGCAGGCCAGCAACACGTCAGACATCGACGACAGCAGCCCGGCGATGAACTGTTGCGATTGCTCCAGCTCGACGTTCTTCTCTTCCAGGGCGATTTCGTCTTGCACCAGCTTGGAATAGACCTCGTCCATCCTGGCGATGACTTCGATCCAGGCGTCTTCGTCGAGGCTGCCGGGTGGCGGTTTACGGGCCATGGTCGTCAGCTTTTAGGGTGCAGATGCAGGTGACTGTGGGCCTGCTCGTGGGTCGCATGCGGCTCCACCGGGATCAGGTTCAGCGAGCCATGACGCACGCCGCGTTCGGCGCACACGCGATGGGCGAACTCGCGCACTTCATCGGACGAGCCCTTGAGCATCAGGCTTTCCAGGCAGTTGTCGTGATCCAGATGCACATGCTGACTGGCAATGGTCAGGTGATGATGCGCGTGCTGCAGGTCCATCACCCGTTCGGTCAGGGTGCGCGAATGGTGATCGTAAACGAAGCTCAGGTTGGCCACGCAATGCGGCGCCTGGCCTTGTTCCAGGCGCGCCTGTTCGATATGCCGCCGCAAAATGTCGCGCATGGCCTCGGAACGGTTGTGGTAACCCTGGTCGCGAATCAGTGCGTCCAGCTCCTCAGCGAGGCCACGGTCCAGGGAAATGGTCAGGCGTTCCATGGGATTTCCTTTTCAATGCACCGTGCAAACCATGCACGGGTCAAAAGAGCGAACAATATGTTGCACCGCTACCGGGCTTTTTTCGCCGGGTAACACGGGAGCACCCTGCAAGGCTTGTTCCAATGCACCGGGTTGGCCTTGGGTATCGCGTGGCGAGAAGTTCCAAGTGGTCGGGGCGATGATCTGGTAGCGCGAGATTTTCCCGTGTTCCACCTCCAGCCAATGCCCCAGCGCCCCACGGGCCGCCTCGGTCAGGCCGACTGCACGGCCTTTGTCGGGCAATGCGGCGGCACGGTAATACGGCTCGCCGGGGCGCAGGGCGATCAACCAGCTTTCCATCAGCGGCACCACTTGCGCCAGTTCCAGCAAACGTGCGAGCAGGCGCGTATAAACCGTTGCCGAGCAACGTGCCACGGCATCGCGCAGCAGCGGTTGGCCGGCGATCAACTGACGCGCAATGGCGCCGGTTTCCAGCACCGCGCCGGCCAGGCGCGGGGCTTTGTTCCAGGTATACGCGTCGGTTTTTTCCATCAGCGGCTGGGTTTGCCCATCGGCCGGGTGGCGCGGGCCGCCAGCGTCATCGAGCCAGGCATGCGCGCTGTCTTCGCGGATATCGTCCAGGTTCAGCGGCTGCGCACACTGGGTGACGCCATTCCACAGGCCGCGCGGGAACACGCTCGAGCCATCGGCCCGCGGATACGCCCCGTAGGACAGATACAGCCCCGGCCCCGGCCCCAGATGCTCAAGCCCGGTGTCCAGGGCGATGTGCAGAAATTGGCGGAAATCGCCCTGCCCCGGCGCTTCGGCGTGCCAGGCCCAGAGCTGGTTTTCGCTGGTGAAACCATTGATGCGCTCCAGCGGCGCGGCGAACAGCTCGGTTTCAAGAAACTGCCGAAACTCGCGAACGCGGGTCAGCAGGCGCAGGCGCTCGGCGGCATCAATGGCGCGAGTCGAGCCACCCGGTTGGATCGAGCCGGTGTGCGGCCACTTGCCGCCCAGTGTGCCGATCAAATCCAGCCAGCGTTTGCGCGCGGAAATCGCCAGGCGCTGCTGGCTGCCCTGCAGCGGGGTAAAGCGCGCCACCGCGTCTGGATACCAAGGTCGGTCGGCGTACACCGGGCGCACGAAATCCGGCATGAAAAACAAGTAGAAATGGCTCAAGTGATCGGCGAGGTTTTCGGTGGCGGCCATCAGGTTGAGTGCCAACAGACCGTTGTCCGGCGGCTGTACGCCGGCCAGCCCGGCCAAGGCGCGGGCGGCGGCGATCGATTGCGACACCGAGCAGATGCCGCAGATGCGTGGCGCGTAGGTCAGGGCATCGAGCGGTGCGTGTTGCAGCAGAATTTGCTCGAAGCCACGGTACATGGTGGCGTTGACCCGCGCCGAACGCACGCGGCCCTCTTCCACTTCCAGTTGTACTTCCAGATCGCCTTCAACCCGATTGAACGGGCCGACCACCAAACGTGACATGCAAACTCCTAACGGCGTGGGGTGCGTACCGACGGCGCGATCAGCGGGTGATCGGAAGTCGCATTCTGCTTGACGCGCTTGGGGGTGGCTGATTTGGACAGCGCCGACAGGGCGACGAACCATGCCTTGGGCATGTCGATGGGCAGCCCGATGGGAATGCCCGCCAGTTTCGGCGTGCGCTGAAAGGCGTGCCCCGGTTCTTCGAAGCCCGGGGCGGTGCAGTTGATGCAGGCAAATCCACCACGGGTGCAAGAGCCTTCGCCATTCCATAGGCGGGTATTGCAGTCGCCGTGAGCCTGGGTGCCTTTGCAGCCGAGGTTTTCCATCATGCAGCCCAGGTCCGAGGGTTTTTCCGCACTGGCTTTGTATTCGTAGAACTCATTGCGCGTGCAGCCCTGATGCACCAGTTGATCGGCATAGAAACGCGGACGCCCGAGGATGTCCAGATCGGCCTCCTCGAACAACCCGGCGGCCAGCGCCATCAAGGTATCGGTCACCCAGCCAGGGTGCGTGGGGCAACCGGCCACGTTGATCACCGGCAAGCCGCGCAACGAACGATAGTCGGCGCCCAGCAGACCGCCGCGATGCTCACCGTCAAATTGCAGGCCGCAGGCATCGGTCGGGTTGCTGCCCGCAGCGGTGATGCCGCCGTAGGCCGCACAGGTGCCGATACCCAAGGTGTATTGGGCCACCGCCGCAAGTTTGCGCACCCAGTCGATCATCGGCGCATCGGTCCCGGCCAGCATGTGAAAGCGCCCGGTGCCGTTCGGGCCGCGCAGCAATGAGCCTTCTATGCACAAGGCATCGAGCCGGGTGCGACCTTGCAGGCAGTCATTCAGGATATCCAGCACCTGATCACCGCTTTCAAGGGACAGCGATGGATGCCAGAGCAACTCGATCCCCGCACTGCGCCACATCGCGGAAAAGTCCTGGGTGTCGGCGCACAGCAAGGACATGTTGCAGCCGCCGCAACCGCCCGATTGCAACCACAGCACTCTGAATGGGGTATTCATCGGGCCTCCTCCAGGCCAAGACGGCGCAATTTCTGGCGCAGGCCCACGCGCGACAAGCCCAGTTCACGGGCAGCGTGGGTTTTGTTCCAGCGGTGACGCAGCAGCGATTCCTTGAGTATGGTCGCTTCGATAGCGTCCAGTTGTTCTTGCAACGTGCCCGTGGGTGGCGAGAGACGTATGTCGTTGGTGTTGCGCCCCTGGCCCTGGCCTTGCATGACGCGCCAGGAAAACGAATGCGCACCGATTTGCGCGCCTTCCGACAACGCGGCGGCGCGGTAGATTTCGTTGCGCAACTCGCGAATATTACCGGGCCACGGGTAACCGATCAGGCTCGCCAAGGCGTCGTCGGCAAAGTGCAGGTCTGGCAGGTCCAGCTCCAGGCGGGCATCGTCGAGCAGCTTTTTGGCGATGGGCATCAGGTCGGCGGTGCGCTCGCGCAACGGCGGCAAGCCCAGGCTGACCGTGGACAGCCGGTAATACAGGTCGCTGCGAAAACGTCCGGTGGCGACATCCTGTTCCAGATCGCGATGAGTCGCCGCGATCACCCGCACATCGACCCGTACCGTGCTGGAGGCGCCGACCGGGCGCAGCTCGCCTTCTTGCAAGACGCGCAACAACTTGACCTGAAAGGCCGGCGAGGTGTCGCCGATTTCGTCGAGCAGCAAAGTGCCGCCATTGGCACGCTGGAACAGCCCGATGTGATCCTGATGCGCGCCGGTGAAGGCACCGCGCTTGTGCCCGAACAGCTCGGACTCCAGCAAGGTATCCGGCAGCGCCGCGCAGTTCTCCATGACGAAGGCATTGCTCGCGCGCGGGCTGGCGTAATGGATGGCGCGGGCCAGCAACTCTTTGCCCGTGCCCGATTCGCCCAACAGCAGCACCGACAAATCATAGCGAGCGACCCGTGCGGCCAACTCACAGACGGCATCCAGCGGACCACCGGGGCTGCGCACGATGCGCGAGAAATCGAAGGTGTCGCGCACCCGCTCCAGCGTTTCCCGGCTGCGGCGGCGCAGCGCTGGCGTGCCGGCGCGCAGTTCCAGGTCCAGTCGCTGCATATGGTTTTGCAACGATTGGCTCTCGACCGCATTGCGCACGGTGTTGAGCAGGTTTTCAGGCAGCCAGGGCTTGAGCAGGTACTGATAGATACCGGCCTGATTGACGCCCGCGATGATGTCTTCCGAGTCGGTGTAGCCCGACAGCACGATGCGCACCACCCCCGGCCAGCGCTCGCGCACTTCCTTGAGAAATTCGATACCACTGACATGGGGCATGCGCTGGTCGCAGAGGATCACCGCCACCACATGCTGTTCAAGAAGTTCACGTGCTTGCGCGGCCGACTCGGCCAGCAGCACCTGGAATTCCTGATCGAGTACCCGGCGCAACGATTCGCGCGAACGCAGCTCATCGTCCACTACCAGGATCATGGGCAAGTCGGATTGCGAGTCGAATGGGGAGGTCATTGAGTCAGCGAAAGGCAGATTATTGGTGTTCACTGCAACATTTTGTTGCAGTGAGTCAGGGCGTCGATGGTAGCACGGTGCCAAAAAGCCACGAGGCTTTTCCTATTTGGGAGGCCGCTGCGGGAGCTTTTTGGGGCGCCGTGGCTAGAGGGGCGTCACTGGATCAAATAGACGCATCCATGCGTTCACGGACTACGCGAGTACCGTCGGGACGACGTTACGGAATTGTTAGCAACAACATTGTCTCTATTTACAACACGGCTAATACCGGCGCAAATGCGTTGGCGTATTCCAGAAGCCTGCATGCTGCCCTGCTATATAAGTACGCTAACGCAGATTCGGCTAAATTTGAAGCTGCAGTGCAATCCATGTCCGAGAGCCAGAAGGAAGTTGAGCGACTCTTCAAGGAATATCGCCAAACGCCTCTTGCCAATGACGAGCGCGTGGCGGGTGATCAGTTCGAAAAAGACTGGCCAGCCTACCTGCAGGTGTCAAATAAAGTAATCGCATTGGCGACGGCGGGCAGTGTGCTGCTGAGTGCGCTGGATAAAATGCAGCAAAACCTGCGGACCACGGTAACAGAGATTGGCAGTGCTGCTGACCAATTGGCCTCTGCATCTGAAGATGCTGAACGCTGTCACGGAGGAAAGCTCACGCGGCCTGACGCGGCAGAATGATGAGATTCAGCAAGCGGCAACGGCAGGCCTTGCTGTCAATCAGCGCTTTTTCCAGGCATCAGAAGCTGGGGCCCTGCCCTTTTCATAGGGACGAAACAGGGTCATGTAGAGGGCACCGACGAGGATGACGATGGCACCGACCAGTACGATGCCGTAGTTCACGTACCAAGGCGCATCCGGGGTACGTGGCCAGGACATATTAACGATCGCGAACATGCCGTAGCAGAGGGCCGCGATGTTAACGACCCAACCCCAATGCCCCATGGTGAACTGGCCCTGGGGCCTCCAGCCACGGATACGAGCGTACAGCGCACCGCCGACTATCATCTGGAACGCCAGGTAGATACCGATGGCGGCAAAGCTCACCACCAGCGCAATCGCGTTCTGAAGGTAGAAGCCGACACAGACAATGATCGCCGGCAGCACGCCGCAGACAATCAGGGCTGCGGTCGGGACGTGCGTCGTAGGCGAGAGCTTTTTCAACACATGACTGCCCATCAGCATTTCGTCCCGAGCATAGGCATAGAGCAGACGACTGGCGGATGCCTGCAAACTCAGCACGCAGGAAACGAACGAGACCGTAATCACCGCCATGACTACCCGAGAGCCAACAGGACCGAACGCCGCGCCGAATATCGTCGACATAGGGTCCTTGTCTTGTCCGGAAATAACTGCGGCCATGTCAGGCACCGCCAGGATCAATGCCAACGCCGCAAAGATCGAGGCAGCGCCGCCGATCCAGATAGTCATCCGCATGGCTTTTGGAACCTGGCGGCTAGGATTTGGGGTTTCCTCGGCGACATCGCCGCAGGCTTCAAAACCGTAGTAGAGGAACATCCCCGCCAACGAGGCTGCAAGGAAGGCTGGCCAATAGGCCCCATCGATGGAAATGTCAAACGTGTCGAACAATACGCTCAAGGGCTGATGGCGCTCGAAGATCAGTAGGTATCCACCGATCAACAAAGCCCCGACCAATTCGCAAAGAAAACCAAACATCGCCACCCGAGCCAACAGCTTGGTGCCACTGAGATTCAGGACCGTCGCCGTGGCCGTCAGAAATAGCGCGACCAACGTGTTAGTCACCGGCGATGACTCGAAACCCAGGAGATTGGCGATGTAGGGGCCAGCACCCAGCGCGACCGCGGCAATGGTGACGCAAAGAGAGATGGCATAGATCCACCCGACCATCCACGCCCACTTCTTGCCGACCAGACGACGGGCCCAAGGATAGACGCCACCGGAAATCGGGTATTGAGAGACCACTTCGCAAAAAATCAGACACACCAGCATCTGGCCGAACCCCACCAGCAGGTAGGACCAAAACATCGGTGGCCCGCCGGCGGCCAAGCACAAGCCGAACAAGGTGTAGACCCCGACCACCGGGGACAGATAGGTGAACCCAAGGGCAAAGTTCTGCCACAGACTCATACTACGTTCGAAATTCGAGGTGTACCCAAGCGCACGGAGTTGCTCCGCATCCTGGTCCACAGCCACATTAGGACTGATTGAGCTGTTCATTCCAGCATCCTTCAAAAAGGAATTTGTTTTAGTCGGCGCTTAGCGGACGGCGCAATCCCGCCCGTAGCGCAGTTAACGAGCGTTGCTTCAGAGTTGTATCCAGGTGGCCTTGATCTCGGTGTACTTATCAAAGGCATGCAGGGATTTGTCACGGCCATTACCGGACTGTTTATAGCCGCCGAACGGCGCCATCATGTCGCCGCCATCGTAGAGATTGACCCAAACACTCCCGGCACGAAGTGCGCGGGCCATGTTGTGGGCTCGAGACAGGTCAGCCGTCCAGACGGCTGCTGCCAGCCCGTAAGGGGTATCGTTGGCGATGCGTATCGCATCCTCGGCGTCGTCGAATTCGATGACGGACAGTACGGGACCGAAGATCTCTTCGCGGGCGATTTTCATCGAGTTGCTGACGTTGTCGAACACGGTTGGCTCGACATAACTGCCGCCGCTTTCTACCCGTGCCGCGCGCCCTCCCAGCAGTAGCCGCGCCCCCTCTACCTGACCCTCGTGGATGTACCGCAACACCCCGTCCAGATGACGGCCGTCCACCAGCGCACCAACGTTGGTATCAGGGTCGAGTGGGTGTCCTGGCTTCCAGCCCTTCATGGCCTCGACCACCATTGGCACAAAACGCTCCTTGATTGACGCCTGCACCAGCAAACGTGAACCGGCGGTGCACACCTCGCCCTGGTTGAAGGCGATGGCGGCCGCTGCAGCTTCGGCCGCCACCTGCAGATCGGGGGCATCGGCAAATACAATGTTGGGACTCTTGCCGCCAGCCTCGAGCCAGACCCGCTTCATGTTTGACTCACCCGCGTAAACCAGTAATTGCTTGGCCACTTGGGTAGACCCGGTAAACGCCAAGGTATCAACGTCACCGTGCAAGGCCAACGCCTTGCCCACGGTGTTGCCATAGCCCGGCAGAACATTGAGCACACCCGCAGGCAAACCCGCCTCCAGCGCTAGCTGTGCGATGCGGATAGCCGTCAACGGAGAACGCTCCGAGGGTTTGAGGATCACCGAGTTACCGCTCGCCAGCGCCGGCCCCAACTTCCAGGACGCCATCATCAGGGGAAAATTCCACGGCACGATCGTAACGACCACTCCAACCGGCTCGCGGGTAACCAGCCCGAGCTGATCGACCGAGGTCGCTGCCACCTCATCGTAGATCTTGTCGATTGCCTCACCACACCAGCGAATACTGTCAATCGTCCCCGGCAGGTCAACGGACAGCGCATCGGAAATCGGCTTGCCCATGTCCAACGTTTCCAACAGCGCCAGCTCTTCGGCATGGGCCTGCAGCAATTCGGAAAAACGCACCATCACGGCCTTGCGCATGGCCGGCGCCTGGCGTGACCAGACGCCGGACTCAAACGCCAACCGGGCGCTGGCTACCGCCAAATCGGCATCCACCGCATCGCAACTCGCCACCAGGGCAAGCACACGCCCGTCGATAGGGCTTATGCACTCGAAGGTCGCACCTGAATGGGCTGACACATATTCGCCATTGATAAAGGCTCGCCCTTCGATGCTCAGCGCCCTGGCTCTGGCGTCCCACTCTGATCGGGTCAACTGACTCATGGTTAAAAGTGCTCCTGGGTTCGGATGGATGCGATCTCAACTCGCTTAAACATATGGAACCATATCTTTTAATCCGTGAGAACCCCGGAAAAGCCAATTTAACGGGATTTTTTTGACTTTTTATGCGTTTCAATTCTATGATTCACGCCATAAACGCGCACAAAAACATATTAAATATGAAATAGAATTTTTAAAGAAACACACCTCCGGGTGCGCTTGATGCCACCTCGGACTATTGCCACAGGCGTAAAACGGCGCCGCCCATGAATGAATCAGCCATGAGCCCTACTGCAAGCCTCATACGCCTCAACCAGGAAGGTAAAACGGAGTCTGTTACCCGTCGCCTGATCGAAATGATCGATCTGGGCTTGTTCACAGAAGGCGAACAGCTCCCCAATGAAAGCGTCCTGGCCACACAGCTCGGCGTTGCCACGGTCACACTGCGGGACGCGCTGGCGGTCTTGCGAACACGCGGGGTTATCGAAACCCGGCGCGGACGCAGCGGCGGGAGCTTCATCTGCGCTGCGCCGCAAACCTCAGATCAGTCCCTGTTCGATCAGCTTGGTGAAATCAGCACGCTTGAACTGCGCGACCTCGCCGACGAACACGCGGCCATTTCAGGCGCGGCCGCCCGACTGGCCGCTCAGCGCGCCGGGCCTGAGCAACATGCAAGACTGAGCAGCTTTATCGACGCGCTGACCAACGCTCAAGAGCGACGAGAGCGCCGACGAGCCGACGCCAGGTTCCATATCGAAATAGCCGTGGCAGCGCAGTCTGTGCGTCTGACTCACAGCGAAGCGCGCTTGCAGGCTGAACTTGGAGAGCTGTTATGGCTGCCGTTTGCCGGTCAACCGGATCCACAGACCATCGAACGGGAGCATCGAGCCATCCTGGAAGCCATCATCGCGAACGACGCCAATCTGGCCGGCGCACTGGCAGAAGCACATGTAACACGAGGGCTTCGCCGCCTAAGCAGCCTACGCCTGCAACAAATGGCAGAAGACGGCGCATGAATGGAACGAAACTTGCTGAACTACTCGCTTGCGATGCAGTTCAAGGCCTACACCCCGTCGACTGCAAGCACCGTATTGTCTTCTCTGAGTCATGAGGTAGAGCCATGGCTAACGAAATGTCAGCAAACGAGTTGTCCCAATGCGCCACGTTGATCAACGCTTCCGTTCGTAACGTATTCAAGGGGCTCAACGATATGAGCGCCCAAGTATTGAGCATTTGGGAACGTCTGTGCTGCGAAACGAAGCGCCCCAGCCAAGGCGACCTCGAGCCATTGCTGCCGATAGTCCGGCAAATCCTGCATTCGGAGAGCCTCAAGCTTCATGGTGCCGGTGTTGTCTTCGCGCCTGGTGAGCTGGAAGATCGCGAGATGCATCTGGAGTGGTGGTGCCGCACCCAAAAAGAAGAAATCCAGCCTCTGAGACTGAATTTTAATAGCCGCAGTGACCGCTTTTACGATTACCCGCACATGCCTTGGTACACCCGCCCCCGGCAAACCCGGCAGCCTTCCATAGACGGCCCGTTTGTGGATTTGTACGGCACAGAGCAGTACATCGTTGCCTTCTCGGTGCCTATTTTTTTCGCAGATCGTTTCATTGGTGTAGCGGCTGCCGATATTTCTCTGCATTCCTTGGAACCCTTGCTCGTGCGCAGCCTTATGCGGGTGAGCAACGAGGCGTTGTTACTCAACGCCGAAGGTCGAGTGCTGGCGGCTAACACACCGAGTTGGCTTGCAGGTGACTTGATCCGAGGCAGCCTCAGCCAAGACAACGAACAGGGTCGCGTCCTGAGCCTTATCGACACATCGTCATACTGGAGCGTCGTGGAGCGGCCTATCCCAAGGTTTTGATCAACCCTTCGAAATCGCCTCGGCCAGGGGATTTCGGTTTCCGGATTGTTCGCGCTATTTGCGCGCGGCTCAGGCGTCCAGGCAGCGGCCTAAAAGTTCGCTGGCGTATTCGCGCTGATGATTTCGGCCTCATCCTGCCCGATATTGCGGAACCTGTGGGGCAAGGTGGTGGGGAAGTAATACCCATCCCCTGGGTTCAATATGCTGACCTGGCCATCGACGGTGAGTTCGACGGTGCCACGGGTGACGAGGCCGCACTCCTCCCCTTCGACATGCACGATCGGCTCTTCGCCCGAGCTGGCGCCGGGGGCGTATTGCTCGCGCAGAAAGCGCATCTGCCGGCTGGGGATCGGTGCGCCAACCAGCAGCAGGCGCAGGCCGTCGCGGCCTAGATCGGGCTGTTCGTTGGCGCGGAAGACGTATTGGTGTTCCCGTGGCGGCTGGTCAAAGGTGAAGAAGTCCGCCAGGGACATAGGGATGCTTTCCAGCAGCTTTTTCAGGGAGCTGACGGAGGGACTGACGCGATTCTGTTCGATCAGGGAAATGGTGGCGTTGGTCACGCCGCTACGCCGGGCCAGCTCGCGCTGGGAGAGTTTGTAGCTTTCGCGAACGAGTTTGAGTCGGGTGCCCGTGTCCATAGCTGCCTTATGTAAGGGTGACTGAAGCGGCGTTTATCGGTTGCGATAGCTCTGCAGGAGCCGAGGCGGGTGCGGGCAGGCAATGTTGCGAAGTTCGCCGACTGCCTGGCCCGGATACCTGAAAGGCGGCTATTAAATCACGTTTGTGGGTAGAGCTGTAGCCGCGCTGAATACGCCCGCGCGCAAGAAAAAAAGCAAGCCCGCAGCCACTGCCTAAGACGGCGTGGACTGGGGCTCGCGGCGCTTAAGTACCTGACCGGTCAAATACCGAATCGGTCGCGCAGGGCGTAGTAGGCGGCGCCCATCGCGGTCAGCGGGGCCTGGAAGGTGCGGCCGCCGAACATCGGCATGTGTGGCAGGGAGGCAAAGGCGTCGAAGCGTTCGGCGTCACCGCGGATCACTTCGCTGATCAGCTTGCCCGCCAAATGCGAACAGGTGACGCCGTGGCCGCTATAACCCTGCATGTAGTAAGCGTTCTTTTCGATACGGCCAAATTGCGGCATACGCGACATGGTCAGTAGGAAGTTGCCGGTCCAGCGGTAGTCGATCTTGACGTCTTTCAACTGCGGGAAGGTCTTGAGGATCTTCGGTCGGATCAGTTGTTCGATGTCATCCGGCTCGCGGGCGCCATAGACCACGCCACCGCCGTATAGCAGGCGGTTGTCAGCGGTCAGGCGGTAATAGTCGAGCAGGTAGTTGCAGTCTTCGACGCAGTAATTGTGGGTAATCAGGCTGCGCGCGAGTTTCTCCGACAGCGGCTCAGTGACCACGATCTGCGAGCCGCAGGGCATGCTTTTGCGGGTCACCCTGGGGTCGAGATCTTGCTGCAGGTAGGCGTTGCCGGCGATCAGCAGGTACTTGGCGCGAACCACACCCTTGGCCGTGCGCACCACATTGGGTTCGCCGTAGGTGATTTCCTCGGCCGCCGATTGTTCGAAGATCTTGCCGCCCAGGCCAATAATCGCGCTGGCTTCGCCCAGGGCCAGGTTCAGCGGATGGACGTGACCACCCTGCTTGTCCAGCAGGCCGCCGATGTAATTTTCACAGCCCACTTCGCTGGCCATGTCCTTGGCGTCGAGCAGTTGCAGATTGCGGTTGCCGTAGCGCTCCCAACTGCTTTTCTGTTCGACCAGGCCTTTAAGTTGCTTTTTGTTCAGCGCGGCGAAGATCCCGCCCGGGCGGTAGTCGCATTGGATGTCATAGTGCTGGATGCGCTGGCGAATGATCTCGGCGCCTTCGAACATCATGCTGCCGAGGATTTCGGCGCTCTTTTCGCCGTAGCGCTGCTCGATGACATCCACGTCACGGCTGTAGGAGTTGACCAGTTGCCCGCCGTTGCGCCCGCTGGCACCAAAGCCGACCTTGGCCGCTTCGAGCACGGTGACGCTGTAGCCGGCTTCAGCCAGGAACAGCGCCGACGACAGGCCGGTGTAGCCGGCGCCTATGACACAGACATCGCACTCGACCAACTCTTCAAGCACAGGGAAGTCGCCGGTGTGGTTGCGGGTTGCGGCGTAGTAGCTGTTTACATGGGGTTGCATGGTTAGGACTCCCTGGCGATTGGCCGGCGCGGGCCGGCAATCGCCGTTGTTATTTGGGCTTAGAGCTTGATCCAGGTGGCTTTGAGCTCGGTGTACTTGTCAAAGGCGTGCAGCGACTTGTCGCGACCATTGCCCGACTGTTTAAACCCGCCGAACGGCGCGGTCATGTCGCCACCGTCGTACTGGTTGACCCACACGCTGCCGGCGCGCAGGCCCCGGGCAAAGCGGTGGGCGCGGCTGAGGTTGGCGGTCCACACCGCAGCCGCCAGGCCGAAGATGCTGTCATTGGCGATCGCCAGCGCTTCTTCTTCGGTGTCGAAGCTGATCAGCGACAACACCGGGCCGAAGATTTCTTCGCGGGCGATGGTCATGGCATTGGTCACGCCGTCGAAAATCGTCGGCTCCACGTACTGGCCACCGGTGTCTTGCAGGGCGCGCTGGCCGCCAACCAAGAGTTGGGCGCCCTGCTCCTTGCCGATCTCGATGTAGCGCAGCACATTGTCCAGTTGCCGCTGATCGACCACCGCGCCGACCTTGGTCGCCGGGTCCAGGGGGTGCCCCGGTTTCCAGGCCTGGAGCGCCTCCAGCAGCAGCGCAATGAAGGGCTCGCGGATCGAACGCTGCACCAGCAGCCGCGAACCGGCCACGCAGACTTCGCCCTGGTTGAAGGCAATCCCGGCCGCTGCCGCTACGGCTGCAGCGCGCAGGTCCGGGGCATCGGCGAATACCACGTTGGGGCTCTTGCCACCCGCCTCCAGCCACACCCGTTTCATATTGCTCTGGCCGGAATACACCAGCAGTTGCTTGGCCACCCCGGTGGAACCGGTAAAGGCCAGCACGTCCACATCCATGTGCAGCGCCAGCGCCTTGCCGACGGTGTGGCCGTAGCCCGGCAGCACGTTGAACACGCCTGCAGGAATGCCGGCTTCGAGTGCCAACTGGGCCAGGCGAATGGCGGTCAGCGGCGACTTTTCCGAAGGTTTGAGGATGAACGAGTTACCCGCCGCCAGGGCCGGCGCGAACTTCCAACTGGCCATGATCATCGGGAAGTTCCACGGCACGATGGCCGCGACCACGCCGCAGGGTTCGCGGGTGATCAGGCCCAACTGGTCGTGGGGCGTGGGCGCCACTTCGTCGTAGAGCTTGTCGATGGCCTCGGCGCTCCAGCGGATCGCGTTGGCCGTGGCAGGCACGTCGATGGCCATGGAGTCGCCGATCGGCTTGCCCATGTCCAGGGTTTCCAGAAGTGCCAGCTCTTCCTGGTGCTCGAGGATCAGATCGGCGAAACGGATCAGCACGCGCTTGCGCGCCGCCGGGGCTTGCAGTCGCCAGGTCCCGGACTCGAACGCCCGGCGCGCAGCGAGCACCGCCGCGTCGGCGTCGGCCTCATCGGTGCTGGCGACCTTGGCCAGAAAACGCCCGTCCACCGGGCTGATGCTGTCAAAGGTCTCGCCGCTGGCGGCCCAACGGTACGCGCCATCGATAAAGGCCCGGCCTTCAAGGTTCAGGGACTGGAAGTACTGCTCCCAGTCATTGCGATGCTTGGTCATAGGGTGTGCTCAACGCAAAAAGTGGGAAGGCCGTCAGACCGTGTGCAGGTACCAGTTGTACTCAAGGTCGGAGATCGAATTCTCGAACTCGGCCAGCTCGCTTTCCTTGCACGCCACAAACACGTCGATGTACAGCGGGTCGATGTACCGGGCCATGACGTCGCTGTCGTCCAGCTCACGCAGGGCGTCGCGCAGGTTGTTGGGCAGGCTCTGTTCGTTCTGCTCGTAGGAGTTGCCTTCGACCGGCGCCCCTGGCTCGATCTTGTTGGTCAGACCGTGGTGGATACCGGCCAGTACCGAGGCCATCAGCAGATAAGGGTTGGCATCGGCGCCAGCCACCCGGTGCTCGATACGCACGGCATCCGCCGAACCGGTCGGCACGCGCACGGCGACGGTACGGTTGTCGATGCCCCAGCTCGGCGAGTTCGGCACATAGAACTGCGCGCCGAAGCGGCGGTAGGAGTTGACGTTCGGGCAGAGGAACGCCATCTGCGCCGGCAGGGTTTCGAGCACGCCGCCGATGGCGTGACGCAGGGCGTCGTTGGTCTCGGGGTCGTCGCTGGCGAAGATGTTAGTGCCCGTTTTGTCGAGGATCGAGATGTGCACGTGCAAGCCATTACCGGCCTGGCCCGGGTAGGGCTTGGCCATAAAGGTGGTGTCCATCTCGTGGTCGTAGGCGATGTTTTTCACCAGGCGCTTGAGCAGCACCGCGTAGTCACAGGCTTTGATCGGGTCGCTGACGTGGTGCAGGTTGACCTCGAACTGCGCCGGGGCACTTTCCTTGACGATGGCGTCGGCGGGGATGCCCTGCTCTTTCGCGCCTTCAAGGATGTCTTGCAGGCAATCGACGTATTCGTCGAGGTCATCGATCAGGTAGACCTGGGTCGAATGCGGGCGCTTGCCCGAGATTGGCGAGCGCGGTGCTTGCGGGCGGCCGTTCACGTTGTCCTGGTCGATCAGGTAGAACTCCAGCTCGAACGCGGCGCAAATGGTCAGGCCCAGTTCGTCGAATTTGCTCACCACCTGGCGCAGCACTTCCCGAGGGTCGGCGAAGAACGGCTGGCCTTCGAGTTCATGCATGGTCATCAACAGTTGCGCGGTGGGGCGCTTCTGCCAGGGCTCGATGCACAGGGTGTCGGGGATCGGGTAGCAGATGCGGTCGGAGTCGCCGATATCCAGGCCCAGGCCGGTGCTTTCCACGGTCGAGCCGTTGATGTCCAGGGCGAACAACGACGCCGGGAGGTTGATGCCTTTTTCATACACCTTGTGCAGCGCCGTGCGTTCGATGCGCTTGCCGCGCACCACGCCATTCATGTCTGCAATCAGCAGATCGACGTACAGGACCTCAGGGTGTTTCTTCAGAAAGGCGTTGGCTTCGTTGAGCTGAACGGTACGCAGTGGGACCGACATGATGCACCTATGTGTTAATTATTATGTTCAAATCTGTTTCGTAGCAGCAGTCAATCCGAAAGATAAAGTGAAGTCAATAGCGAAAAGCGCGGGCTATTCGTTAATTATATTGGCACCAGTGAGGCAAACACAGGCCGCACACCAAGCAAACATGCGGATTAGCACCGCGCGGCGTCTATAATTTTTTACATGAAGGTTGTTAATTAAAATCAACATGGATAAGCTCTGGAAAAACTCGTTCCAGCGTGAATTTCGAGGTGATAAAAATGGCACTCAAGCCATTGATCGGTGTTACTGCATGCGTCAAAGAGATTGGCTTGCACCCCTACCATGTCAGCGGCGACAAGTATTTGCGTGCTGTCAGCGTCGCGGCCCTGGGGCTGCCGGTGGTCATCCCTTCCCTGGCGGACCTCTGCGAGATCAAGGATCTGCTGCACTACGTCGACGGCCTGCTGTTTACCGGCTCGCCGTCCAATGTCGAACCCTTCCACTATCAAGGCGCTCCCAGCGCGCCGGGCACCGCCCATGACCCGCAGCGCGACGCCACCACCCTGCCCCTGTTGCGGGCAGCGGTGGCGGCCGGAGTGCCGGTCCTCGGTATCTGCCGCGGCTTCCAGGAAATGAACGTGGCCTTTGGCGGCAGCCTGCACCAGAAGGTGCATGAACTGCCGGGCTTTATGGACCACCGCGAAGCCGACGACCCACGCCTCGACGTCCAGTACGCCCCGGCGCACCCGGTGGCGATCCAGCCCGGCGGCGTGTTCGAGGCCATGGGCCTGGCCGGCGAGATCCAGGTCAACTCGATCCACAGCCAGGGCATCGACCGCCTGGGTGACGGTCTGCGGATCGAAGCCGTGGCCCCGGATGGCCTGATCGAAGCCGTTTCCGTGGAGCACAGCCAGGCGTTTGCCTTTGGCGTGCAGTGGCACCCGGAATGGCAGGTCCTGTCGAACCCGGCTTACCTGAGTATTTTCCAGGCCTTTGGCGATGCCTGCCGGCAACGCGCCGCGCAGCGTCAGCACCGTTAACACAAGGCGGCCCCCACAGGGCCGCCAGTACTCGATTCACCGATTGACACGCCCTGCCCACGCGGCGCGCGCGCCTGTGTGCGCCCGCCGTGCGGCGTGAACGGCAACACCCGAACAACAACAAGCAAGCCCAGGCAGCCAGGATGGCGGCGCCGAATAAACCTGCACCGCATTGATGACGCAGGTTTGCAATCAACCTTATTAAGTCAGGCCGCATTGGCCCGACGACCTGTTGGGAGTTTCACATGGCAAACGCCTCCAGCATTTATCGCAAGGCTCTGGAAGGTCATCAGCAACCGCAAAAGGTGCTGGTGAAGATCGACCGCGTGACCAAGAAGTTCGATGAAACCGTGGCCGTGGACGATGTGTCCCTGGAAATCCACCAGGGCGAGATCTTCGCCCTACTGGGGGGTTCCGGTTCCGGCAAATCCACCCTGCTGCGCATGCTCGCCGGTTTCGAACGGCCCACCGAAGGCCGCATCCTGCTGGACGGCGTGGACATTACCGATATGCCGCCCTATGAGCGGCCGATCAACATGATGTTCCAGTCCTATGCCCTGTTCCCGCACATGACCGTGGCGCAGAACATCGCCTTCGGCCTCAAGCAGGACCGCCTGCCGGCCAGCGAGATCGAGGCGCGGGTCGAGGAAATGCTCAAGCTGGTGCACATGACCCAGTACGCGCGGCGCAAACCCCACCAGCTCTCCGGCGGCCAGCGCCAGCGCGTCGCCCTCGCCCGCTCCCTGGCCAAGCGCCCGAAACTGCTGCTGCTCGATGAGCCCATGGGCGCCCTGGATAAAAAACTGCGCTCGCAGATGCAACTGGAGCTGGTAGAGATCATCGAGCGCGTGGGCGTGACCTGCGTGATGGTGACCCATGACCAGGAAGAGGCCATGACCATGGCCCAGCGCATCGCGATCATGCACTTGGGCTGGATCGCCCAGATCGGTAGCCCGGTGGACATTTACGAAACCCCGGTGAGCCGCCTGGTCTGCGAGTTCATCGGCAACGTCAATATCTTCGAGACCCAGGTGGTCGACGACGCCGAAGGTCACGCGGTGCTCCAGTGCCCGGACCTGGACCGCGACATCTATGTCGGCTACGGCATCGCCACCTCGGTGGAAGACAAGTCGGTGACCTACGCGATCCGCCCGGAAAAACTGCTGGTCACCACCGTAATGCCGACCGGCGAGCACAACTGGTCGAGCGGCAAGGTCCACGACATCGCCTACCTCGGCGGGCACTCGGTGTTCTACGTGGAGCTGCCGAACGGCAAGATCGTCCAGTCGTTCATGGCCAACGCCGAACGCCGTGGCTCCCGGCCGTCCTGGGGTGACACCGTGTATGTGTGGTGGGAAGACGACAGCGGCGTGGTACTGCGGGCATGAGCACATCGACCATGAGCACTTTCAATCAAGCGTTGATCCGTGTGCTGCCCAGCGGTCGCAAGCTGGTGATCGGCATTCCCTTCCTCTGGCTGTTCCTGTTTTTCATGCTGCCGTTCTTCCTGGTGATGAAAATCAGCTTCTCCGAAGCGGCCGTCTCGATTCCGCCCTACTCGGAAATCTACACCTTCGTCGAGCAGAAACTCCAGGTGCTGCTGAACCTGGGTAACTACAGCCTGCTGGCCGCCGACGATTTGTACATCTCGGCCTACCTGGGCTCGCTGAAGATCGCTCTCCTCAGCACGTTGATGTGCCTGCTGATCGGTTTTCCCATGGCCTATGGGATTTCCAAGACCCGCAAGGAAATGCAAAACGTATTGCTGCTGCTGATCATGATGCCGACCTGGACCGCGATCCTGATCCGCGTCTATGCCTGGATGGGCATCCTCAGCAATAACGGCCTGCTCAACGCCTTCCTGATGTGGACCGGCCTGACCTCAAGCCCGATTGAAATCCTCAACACCAACACGGCGGTCTACATCGGCGTGGTCTACGCCTACCTGCCGTTCATGGTGCTGCCGTTGTACGCCAACCTGGTCAAGCACGACCAGAGCCTGCTGGAAGCCGCTTCGGACCTGGGTTCGAGCAACTTCAACAGCTTCTGGAAAATCACCGTGCCGCTGGCCAAGAACGGCATCATCGCCGGGAGCATGCTGGTGTTCATCCCGGTGGTCGGCGAGTTCGTGATCCCGGAACTGCTGGGCGGCCCGGAGACCCTGATGATCGGCCGCGTGCTGTGGCAGGAGTTCTTCAATAACCGCGACTGGCCGGTGGCGTCCGCCCTGGCGGTGGTGATGCTGGCGATCCTGATTATTCCCATCTTGCTGTTCAACCGCAGCCAGGCCAAAGAAATGGAGGCACGGGCATGAAGCGTTTGAGTTTTTCGACCCTGATGCTGGTGCTCGGCTTGTTGTTCATCTACCTGCCGATGCTGATTCTGGTGATCTATTCGTTCAACGCTTCCAAGCTGGTGACGGTCTGGGGCGGCTGGTCGCTCAAGTGGTACCTGGGGCTGTTGGATAACACCCAATTGATGGGCTCGGTGGCGCGCTCCCTGGAGATTGCCTGCTACACCGCCGTGGCCGCCGTGGCGCTGGGCACCCTGGCCGCCTTCGTGCTGACCCGGGTCACCCGTTTCAAGGGCCGGACCCTGTTCGGTGGCCTGGTGACCGCGCCTCTGGTGATGCCGGAAGTGATCACCGGTCTGTCGCTGTTGCTGCTGTTCGTGGCCATGGCGCAGATGATCGGCTGGCCCATGGAGCGTGGCATCGTCACCATCTGGATCGCTCACACCACCTTCTGCGCGGCCTATGTCGCGGTGGTCGTCTCGGCACGCCTGCGGGAGCTGGACCTGTCCATCGAAGAAGCGGCGATGGACCTCGGTGCGCGGCCACTCAAGGTGTTTTTCCTGATCACCATCCCGATGATCGCGCCGTCGTTGGCGGCGGGCGGCATGATGGCGTTCGCCTTGTCCCTGGATGACCTGGTGCTCGCCAGTTTCGTCTCCGGCCCCGGCTCCACCACCCTGCCGATGGAGGTGTTCTCCGCCGTGCGCCTGGGGGTCAAGCCGGAGATCAACGCCGTGGCCAGCCTGATTCTGCTGGCGGTGTCCCTGGTGACCTTTATGGTCTGGTATTTCAGCCGCAAGGCCGAAGTGAACCGCAAGCGGGCGATCCAGGAAGCCATGGACCAGACCGCCAGCGAAGCCTGGCAGCCGCAACCCCAACAGTCGTAACGAACACCGGCGACGGCCTAGGCCGTCGTGTTTTACCCCACAATAAAAAATGGAGTTGGATGCATGAAAAGGTTTGGCAGGACTCTGCTCACACTGTCCCTGTTGGGCGCCATGGCTGGCGGCGCCCAGGCCTCCGACAAGGTACTGCGCGTGTATAACTGGTCGGACTACATCGCCCCCGACACCCTGAAAAAGTTCGAGGCCGAGACGGGCATACACGTCACCTACGACGTATTCGACAGCAATGAAACCCTCGAAGCGCGGCTGCTGGCCGGCAAGTCGGGCTACGACATCGTGGTCCCGTCCAACAGCTTCCTGGCCAAGCAGATCAAGGCCGGGGTCTACCAGCCCCTGGACAAATCCAAACTGACGAACTGGAAGAACCTGAACCCGGTGCTGCTGAAAAATGCCGCCGCCAGCGACCCCGACAACGCGCATGCCTTCCCGTATATGTGGGGTTCGATCGGCATTGGCTACAACCCGGAAAAAGTCCGCCAGGCACTGGGCACCGACGCGCCACTGAACTCCTGGGACCTGCTGTTCAACCCCGAGAACGCGGCGAAGCTCAAGGCCTGCGGCATCAGCTTCCTCGACTCGCCGACCGAAATGCTGCCAGCAGCCCTGCACTACCTGGGCTTTGCGGTGAACTCCCAGGACAAACAACAGATCGCCCAGGCCCAGGAAGTGTTCATGAAGATCCGCCCTTCGGTGGCGTACTTCCATTCCTCCAAGTACATCTCGGACCTGGCCAACGGCAATATCTGCGTGGCCGTGGGTTACTCCGGCGACGTGCTGCAAGCCCGCGCCCGGGCTGAAGAAGCCAACAACGGGGTGAAGATCGACTACAGCATTCCCAAGGAAGGCGCCGGCAGTTTCTACGACATGGTCGCCATCCCCCGGGACGCGAGCAACGTCGACAACGCCTATGCCTTCATGAACTTTCTGATGCGCCCGGATATCATCGCCGAGGTCACCAACAGCATCGGCTACAGCAACGCCAACGCCGCGGCCACGCCCCTGGTGGACGAGGCGATCCGCAACGACCCGGCGTCCTATCCGCCCCAGGACGTGCTCGCGACCCTGTACGCGATCCCCGACCAGCCCATTCCCGTGCAGCGCCTGATGACCCGTGGCTGGACCAAGGTCAAGCTCGGCAACTAACACCTGCGCGCCACCACTCGGCGCGCCCCGCTTCCGTTCCCGTCGCGCCTTACCACCGCGACCTTTGCTGTGAACGGCTTCACCCGGCTCCCTCGGTTGGGGTGAAACCCTTGGCGCCTTCGGGCGCCTTTTTTGCGTTCAGTCGCCGACAAAGCGTCCTGCCACTCTGGGCCTTTCATTGGTGCGCAGCACTGAGCAATTAAAAAACTTGAGGATGCCCTGCACTTTCTGGCCCACTGGATCGTGCGCTCGCATGAAGTGCTAAAGAGCGCGCGGCACCTCGTGGAACCCGAATAAAAACGCGCTACCTACGATTAATGGCCTTCGGACAAACCTTATGAACTCCAGCGTCAGCCGCTGCTCCCTCCCGCCCGACTCAAGCATTGCCCGCCATGCCACCGGCGCCAGTTTCATCGATTGCCAGAGCACCTTGACCGATGACCACGAGCGCAGCGCCTTACGGCATGGGCTGCGGCTGATGGCCCGGACACCGATTTGGATCGACCGATTGATGGCGCTGCGCAACCGACTGGTGCAGGTGTTTGGCCTCAAGGATCTTGGCAGGCTGACACGCATCGATCTCGAGCGTGCAGACGCCGACTATCGACCCGGCGACCGGGTGGGGATTTTCACCCTGGTCTCGCAAACCCCCGACGAGGTTTTGCTGGTCGACCAGGACCGGCACCTGGATGTGTACCTGGCCATCAACCTTATGCCTCTCGACCCGCAAGGCACGCGCCGGGTGGTGCTCTCCACCGTGGTCCAGCCGCACAACTGGCTGGGCCGCCTGTATATGCTGCCGGTGGCGCCGTTCCATCGTTTTATCGCACCGCGCATGCTGGCCATGCTCAATCAGCGCTAGCGTTGCATTTGGCACGGGGCAGTCTCAGCGAGGCACATCGGTCCAGCCGGGAAATCCCTCTTCCAGGTTGCGACTGGTCACCGTGAAAAAGCCGAAAGGCGTTGGCAGCGGCTCGAACACACATTAAAGGAGCGCCAGGAACCTTGCGATTCCCGGCGCTCAGTAACGCGACCAAAACCCTGCCAAGGGAAAATGTCGCGTCGACGCAGAATCTAGCATGCCAATGCGCGCCACCTGACCTGCGACAAACCACCACAGGCAGCGCTTCATTGCACAATGAAAAACCACGCCTTGGCGCTCTCTCCTCCTGACTGTGGCGGGCTGTCGCACTGGGGCTCCTCGTTCAACGGCAACGAGCGCAGCGCCGAACCCCATGAGCCTGGCTCATGAACGCCAAACCGGCCCGCGGGCGAGTGATGACCGGGTTTATCAGGCAAAAAAAAGCCCTCTGGGAAGAGGGCCTGGCAACCGGCACATGAACGGGTTCAAATGCCGCGCCTCGAGCTACCGTGGAAGTGTCTGCCTCCGCTCAAAGCCTGCACACTTTATGAGCGCAGTCTCAGGGCGACAACTGCGACAATCTGGCACATCGCAGGCGCTAATCGACCCGATCCGCAGTGCTGGCGGCGCGCGCGATCAATGCTGATCAGGTGTGGTGCTTTGTCGCATCTCACTGGCGCCCCCTGGGTCAACACCGCGTCAAGGAATCGGCAGCCAGCGGCGAAATCCCACGCCGCCCTTGCCGGTCAACGGGCACCAGGCAAAGTCCCAGGGCACGGGCGGAAACTCCTCCAGATCCGCTTCAAGCCCGGGCACCGGACGAGGCGCCTGCTTCCAATCGAACACCCTTTCCGGCGCGCCCTGCCAAGCCAACACCAGCCCCCGAGCCTGGCTGTCATCGCTATTGATCCAGCGCGCCGCCGCAGCGCACATAAACGACTCGATGTGCTCTTCGTTGATCCGCGCCTGATACTTGGAGCCCAGGAGCCAGCGGCATACGCTCAGGTAATAGGTCCAGTTCAACGGCGGATGATTGCGATAGGCCCAGGTCATGAAGCCGCGAAATATATTCAAGCCATCGGGCGGATCGAGTTTGAGCAAGCCGGGGCACACATCGAACAAGGTGTGCCAGTAAGGCAGCAGTCGGGCATCCAGGTGGACGAAACTGCGCGCATTACCTGGGTAATCCGGAAACGGCAGCAGAAAGTCCGCTTGATTACGCAGACGCGAGGCTTTGCTGACCAACCGCGAAGCCCCCGATGGAACGGCTAGCGCGCACATGGCGACCTCCGGCCGATTGGCGCAGTCGCGAACGTTGCGTGTTTTTTTGCGTAAACGGCCGCAGCCAATCCTGGCAGTAGCCGACGATTGAGGCGTGCCAATACATGAGCCATTGTGTGCTCCTTCCCGTGTCACCTTTAACCGTGGAGCCCCTGCAACGCCTAGCTGACCGGGGTCGACAGGCACAAAGGGGCTTAGACAAACGCGGTCATGCGCAAAGTGCGGGGGAGGCTCTGGGATTGGCCGAGGGCCAGGAATAGCGCGGGGGCGCCTTGCAGCGCTGTTCGCGGTCAGGCCGGCGTACCGACCCGATCCGCAGCATCCAGCTCAGACAAAACAGCAAGGCAATGCCCAAGGTCACGGTCGAGCAGATCGGACAAGCAAAACTCCCGGCCCAGCCACTGGCGGACAGATCGGCGGGATCCGCTTTCGAGGCCGGCGCGGGACTGCCCACAGACGAGCAGAACTGCCCGCCTACGCCATTGAGCGCCAAGCCCATCGTCTGTCCGTGCGCCAAACCGCAGGCGAACACATTGAACAGGACGCAAAAATACAGCGTCCAGGCAATGAGCGAGCGGTCTGAGCGGGTCAGTTTCATGGCGGCGACTTTACCACCGAACAGCCGGTCGATTGAAGCGCAACCAACGTCGCACAAAACGGTTACGCCGCCGCACCGGGTAGCCGCGACAGCATTGGATCAGGCAACTTTCAGGGCATTTACACGGGTAAATCGCGCAACAAAGGCGTTGTCGGCATAGCGCTTCAACGTGCGTGCCACCAGGCAGGTGAATAGCGGTTCGCAGTTATGGACGACAACGTCATGGTCCATCAGCGCAAAGGCAGCCGACGTGCGGTGGGCGAAGAAGAAGTCGGTCGGCGCAGCGTCCAGGCCGGCCTTGTAGGGTTCGAAGATGCGGTCGGTTTTCCAAAGCCTGAGGGCGGCCCTTCAATCGATAAACCGCTGCAGCGCAAACGGCGCCATCGCCGCCGGCATCTCCCCCGTCAACACCCACTGCGCAATCGCCTGCCCAAACAACGGCGCAAATTTGAAGCCATGCCCGCTCAACCCAGCCGCGACCATCAACCCCGGCACGCGCGGGTCCGGGCCGAGCAGCGGATTACCATCCGGCGTGTCGTCGAAGAACGACACGCGGCGCCCAATGGGCTGCGCACCCAGCAGCCGCGTCAAGCGTTGCGCGGCGCGGTCACGGTAGGCCAACACCTGGGTGTCGCTGAAGGTGCCATCGAAAGCATCCGGGTCGATGGGCGTCCCTTCGACGCCGCTCAACGCGCCGATCACGTAGCTGCCGGGGCGATCCGGGCGCAGGTAGAAGCCGGCGTCGCGGTCGCAGTAGCCCGGCATCGGCTGATCCGCACCGCAGACCTCGACGATGCCCACGCATTGCCGTGTGGCATGGATCGGCAGCCGCGCGCGGCATTCGGCGGCCAGTGCGGCGGCCCACGGCCCGGCGGCGTTGATCACATGGCTGCTGGCGATAAACCCGCAGTCGGTCTGGACGCCGATGACGCGGCCGGCCTGGCGGACAATCCGACGCACCGCCCGGCCCTCTTCGATCACCGCGCCCATGGCACTCGCACCGGCGGCAAAGCTGCGTGCAGTCAGGCGCGGGTCGCAGTAACCGGCGTCCGGTTCGTAGACCGCACCCGCCAGGCCATCGGTGGACAGGTCCGGCACCCGTTCGCGCATCTGCTTGGGGCACAGCCATTCAAACGTAGCACCCGCTGCCTGAAGACGCTCGACATTGGCCTGGGTGGCCGCTTGCGCACGCATGGGAATCCCGGTCAGGAACCCCGTGCGCTGGTAACCGCATGCGCCGGGATAGTGCTGCTGCCACTCGCGATAGGCCCGCACACCTCGCGCCGCCAGGTGGCTCAGCGCGGGGTCGGCATAGTAAGCGCGCACGATCCCCGGCGATGCGCCCGACGACCCGCTGGCAATCGCGCCTTTATCCAGCAACCTGACCGACGCACCGGCGCGCGCCAGGTGCCAGGCCGCGCTGGTGCCGGTGGTCCCGGCGCCGATCACGATAACGTCGGCGTATTCATGCATCGCTGGCGGCCCCGGCAAGCACCACGCTGGCCGGCAGGCACGGCGCCAATGCGGCCGGCGAGAGCGGCGCAAAGCGCGGACGCAGAGAGGCCAGCAGCCGTGGCTGCGAGGCCACATAGAGCGCCTGGACCAGCGGCAACCCGTCATGGCCCAGGCGCTGCCACAGGTACTCGGCCAGGCGCGGCATGATCGGCGCGGCCAGGTACGCCAGGCCTTTGAGCCACAGGTAGGCGTGGCCGGGCTGCGTGACGTCCAGGTCGGGGCGTTGCATCCACTGATGCAGCACCGCCCACGCCTCGCGCACCGACACCGCGTTCAACCGGAAGGCCTGCCCCAACCGGGCGACAGCCACCTCCAGGCCCGGCAACAGCGCAGGCTCGATGGACTGCACCCGAGCGTGATCGAGGCCGCCCAGCGCCAGGTCGATACGGCTGTCGAGCGCCCCGGCCAGGTCCACGTTGACCACCTCGACAAACTCCTCCACGGCGAAATTGGTTTCGCCCTGCTCGGGGCTTTCACGGCTCAGGAAGTAACGCACGGCGTCGCTGGTCGCCGGGGTCTTTTCGACGATATCGGCGGCCCACACCACATGCAGTCGGCTGGTGGAAAACTTCGCGCCTTGCAGGTTGTAGAAGTAGTTGGTCAGCACGTAATCAAACGACTGGTGATCCTGCAGCGCATCCATCACCGCGACACTGCCGGCCAACAACAGCACCGCGTTGTCGATGCCAAAACTGACCAGCGTCGTCACCTCGCTGCTGCGCAACATCGCATGGCCGTGCTCGGGGGCGTTCTCCTGGGACCGATCGGCGCAGGTCAGCGCATATTCCCAGCCGGACTCGAACAGAACGCGCGGGTTGCCAAAGCGATCCGGGCTCCAGGCGACGCCCCATTCGCCCGGTGCAGTCAGCCGCACCAGGCCGTTTTCCCGTTCGAGGAAGCGCGCAATCACCTCGATGATCGACGCCGGCGCACCGGAAGCGGCGATGCGTTGCAGCAACTGCTCGGGGTGGGCGACGCTCAGAAACAGGCTTTCGACCTCCACCCAATGCAACGGGCTGTCGCCCATGCGCGGTTGCGGGTCAAGCATGGCTTGCGGGCGAAACAGTGCGCCGCAGGCTTCGCAAAAATAACCGCCCGCCCCTGCTCGGCAATACGGGCATTGCCCCAGCAGCCAGGCCCCCGCCATATAGCGCCGGGTATCCGGGCAATACAGCACGCGTTCGACCACGCTTTGCGTCACCCCGAGCGCCACCAGGCGCTCCACCGTGCGCTGGGCATTGCGCGCATGCTGCCGCGCATACGGGCCTTGCACCAGGTCGAGGAAGTCATCGACCTCGACATCCAGCGCGCGCAGGTCATGGGCGATTTGCGCGTGGTAGTCGCGCACCACGGCTTCGGGCGCACGTTGCTCTTGCAGCGCCTTCCACAACACATAGGAGTCGAAGCCGTCGACTGCCGAGACCACGTCGACACGATGGCCCTGGCTGCGCAGGTAGCGCCCCAACATGTCCATGCGCAAGTACGGCCCGGCGATATGCCCCAGGTGCAGCCTGCCGTTCGGGGTCGGCGGGATGGGCATCAGGAAGAAGGTTTGCGCGGCGATAGCGGTCATCTTTTCAATCCATCGAAACAGTAGAAAGGGTGGGTTTGGCGGTAGCGGGCGCATCGGGCCAATGGGCGACCATCAATTCAAGGGCTTCGCGGGCGATGCCCGGCGCCAGGCGGAAACCGGCGCCGCTGCCGGCGCCGGCAAACACCAGATTTTGCGAGGCGTCGAAGCTCACCTGCGACTCACCGTCGGGGCTGTAGCTGTCGCAGAACACCCGGCCGCCACGACAGCGTGGCACCAGCTCGGGCAGGTAGTGCGCCAGCGTGCGCGTGGCCACTTGCAGATCGTGGCGGTTGATTTCCAGTGCATGTTTGCGCGGCGCAACGTCCCATTCATCGCACCGAAAGCTGAACAACCACTGGTTACGCGCCGCCAACGGCATCAGGTAAGCGTCGGCTTGCGGCAGGAACAGCGCTGCGGCGTTGGCCGGTGGCACGCCGTCGATATGCAGGGCCACCACCTTCTTCACGCGCAGCCCATGGCGCGCGGCAAGCATGCCGAACGGCGACTCGCCGACCCACGGCCCCGTGGCCACCAGGGTGCGCCGGGCGCGCAGCGTGGCGCCGTCAGCCAGGGTGATGCGCGTGCCGCTGCCCAGCGCATCGATCTGCTGCACGCCCACGCCTTCGATGCAGCGCACATGGGCACTGGCCAGGCTGTGGCTGATCAGCAACCGCGCCACCAACGGCGGCTCGTAGCTTTCGGCGGTACCGCCACGCAGCAGGCTTTCGTTCGCGCCAACGTTGAGCGAAGCGCCCAGGCGTGAGCCCAGGTCAGGCACCGACAGATCGGCAGGCTGAACCGGCGCATCGACCAGGGCCTGCTCGATATGCGCGGTAAAGCTGCGCTCGGCCAGCCAGTACACCGGCGCCTGGGTGGTGCGGATGCCCAGGCGATCACGCAGGGCCCGATACAGCTCGGCGCTCTCCCCGGCCAGGCGCCGTTCGCGGGCAGTGCGGCCGGTGGCCAGCAGCACACCCGCCGAATGGGCGGTGGCGCCGTCGCCGATGCGGTAGCGATCGATCAGCAGAATCTGCCAGTGCGGATAGCGTTGCGTCGCATGATGCAAGGCCCAGGCACCGATAATGCCGCCTCCGACAATCACCAGGTCGAAGTGCTGCTCCATGCTCATGCCCACCACACCGAAAACACCTGGACCTGGGTGGTGCCGTTGTTGCGCGCGAAATGCGGCCGCCAGGGCGCGAAATACAGGCTTTCGCCATTTCTGACCGCGTGCCAGGTGCCGTCGTAAAAGACGTCCAGCTCCCCGCCGCTGACAAACCAGATCTCGTTCACGGCGTGCTTGTCTTCGTCGGTCGCGCTGTGTGGGTCGAGGGTGAAACGCGATGACTGGATCGGCGCGTTGGCCAGTTTGCCGGCAAAGTGATGCAGGTACAGGCGTACGCCTGGCTGCGCCACGGGCTCCTCGGTTTCTCGAATCACCGGGGCATTGCCGTTGGGAGCAAGTGTGATGGGGTCCATGACCGGGCTCCTGGGTCTAGTTGGCAAGGGCGGTCAGGCGATCGAAACGCGCATCGCCGACCTCGTCGAATACAGCGTTGGCGCCCCATTGGACGAACGCCTCGGGCTGATCCAGGTCGTACAGGGCTTGCCCGCTGACGCTGTTGATGATGTTCGCGCAGCGCCAAGGGATCAGGCCCAGGTTCGGGTCGGCGATGCCTTTTTGGCTGCGGGCGGCGTTTTGCACGTAGATGGCCGAGCCCTGCGGGCCGTCCCACGCGACGGAATAGTCATCGTTGAACACGTACTCGCCGTTGCACCGGGTAATCCGTGATTCGAGCGCCTCCAGGCACGCCGGCATCTGGTAGGCATAGCCTGTACACAGCACCGCCATGTCGGCACTCAGTTCCTCCTGGACCTGGCTGTGCCCGTGCGCCATCGACAGGCTCCAGTGATGGGGGCGCTGGTGAATCGCGGTCAGCTCACGCCCGGGCAGCAAGCGAATGTGACAGGGGTGCTGCAAGACGTGCTTGAGCTCGTACAGGCGGCGATAAATCGACTGCAACAACGCTTGGGAAATGCCGTCGCTCGCCAGTTTCTGCTCGGCCAGCAACGGTCGGCGCACGGCCTCGGGCTGGGCGAAAAAGTGCTCGCTGTACTGCGGGGTATAGAGTTCGTTGGTAAACGGCGACTCATCCAACGGCGAGAAATTCCAGCGCCGCGAAACCCAGGTCACGCTGGCGGGCAAGGCGGCGGTGTCGGACAGCAGGTGCTGGATGATTTCGGCCCCGGTCTGGCCACCACCGATCACCACCACGCGCTTGTCTTTGAGGCTGCGCTTGCGGGTCATGTAGTGCGAGGAGTGAAACAGCGTATCGCCCAGATGCGCTTGCGCGCACGTCGGGATCGACGGTTGCTGCCCGGTGCCCAGCACCAGGTGGCGCGCCGGCTGCACCCAGGTGTCACCCTTGAGCAGGAACAGGCCGTTATCGAACGTCACCGAGCGCACTTCGCTATTGAAATGCAGATTCGGCAGTTGGCTGCACGCCCAGCGGTAGTACTGGTTGAACTCGCGGCGCAGCACCTGCTCGAAATGCGCGTTGATAAAACTCAGCAGCTGTTTTTTCTGCGCCAGGTAAGCGAGGAATGACAGCGGGTTGGACGGGTCCACCAGGCTGACCAGGTCCTTGAGGTAATGCACCTGCAGCTTGGCCTCGGGCACCATCATCCCCGCATGCCATTGAAATTCGCTGCTGCGCTCGAAGAACGCGGCGGTAATGCTTGCTTTGGGCTGAGCCAGCGCCGCCAGGCTAAGGTTAGCCGGACCGATGCCGATTCCCGCCATATCGACAACTGCAGGTGCAGAACGCAGATTCATGATCATTATCCCTATTGATGATGTTTTTCAGGTGCAGCGACGCCTCGCGAATGTCACGAAAACGTGCCGGGCAATCGCCTCTACAGGTGCAGGTCCATCAACTTTCCACGGGTTGCGCCGCCGGCGCTTTCAACACCAGGGCGGCCATCAGCATGGCGAGCAACGACAAGCCGATGGCGACGCTGACGGCAACGTCGATGGCCTCGCCCAAGGGCTGAATCGAGGTGAGCAAGGCGCCGAAGATCGCCACACCGAAGGCGGAACCGCTTTGCCGGCTGGCATTGAGCGTGCCGGCCGCCACCCCGGCCTTGGCCCGCTCGACCACGCTCATCAGCACGGAAGTGGCGGCCGGGGTAATGATCCCGGCGCCGAATCCCACGGCCGGGTAACACAGCGCGATACGCCAGTACGGCGCATCAGTGGCCAGGGCAAACAGGCCGATAAACCCCAGGGTGTACAGGCCGAACCCCGCACACAGCACGGCGCGGGCGCCATACGCGCGGGTCAGCCGGCCGCAGGTGAAGCTGCCCAGGGTGACCATGGCGGTCAACGGCAGGAAGGCCAGCCCGGTGTCCAGCGGCGACCAGCCACGGTGGGTCTGGAAATACACGCTGAGCAGGAAAAACAGGCCATAGAACACCAGGGCCGACACCAGCGACAGCAGCGTCGCCCCCGAGAACACCGGGTGGCGGAAATACTGCAGCGGCAGCATCGGGTCCTTGTGGCGGCTTTCGGTCACGAAGAACACGCACCAGGCAATACAGGCCACAAACACGCCGGCGTACACCCATTCGGAGTTCCACCCCAGCTTCGCCCCTTCGATCAGCACCGCCACCGAGGTCGCCAGCGCGATAATCGCGGCGACTTGCCCGGTGATGTCCAAGTGGCGGTCAGGCGCCAACGGTGCTGAAGACGGGATGCGCGAGGTCAGCCACACACCGACCAGCGCGATCGGCACGTTGATCAAGAAGATGCTGCGCCAGCCGAACAGCTCGATCAGCACCCCGCCCACCAGCGGCCCGGCCGCCATGGCGATGCCACCGCAGCCGGCCCATACCCCAATCGCGCTGGCGCGTTGGTGGGTCTGCGGGTAAGCGTTATTGATCAACATCAACGAGCACGGCACCAGCAACGCGGCGCCCAGCCCCTGCAAGACCCGCGCACCGACCAATTCCGGCAGATCGGTGGCCAGGCCGCACAAGGCCGAGGCCAGGGCAAACAGGCCGAGGCCGACCGCGTAGATTTTCTTCGCACCGAAACGATCGCCCAACAGGCCGCCCGTCAGCAGCAGGCTGGCGAAGGTCAGGGTGTATGCGTTGATCACCCACTGCAGCCCGGAGATGCCCGAGCCAAAGGTGCGGGAAATCGATTCCACCGCCACATTGACAATCGAGGTGTCGAGGATCACGACCACATAGCTCAGGCTCGTCGCAAGCAGTACTTGGCGTTGGTAGCGGGTGTTGGGGGTCATGACCGCGTGCGTCCGTTGAAAGGGGGCGGCTCGACTATATGCAGCTTTCCGGGATAAACGCTTCGAGCTGTGTCGAAGTGTTTATGTTTATGTCATCCTGAAAATCGACATGACTTGGCACAGCACGGAGTTCGACGGAATGACCCAGCCAAAAATCTCATCCATCGCCTACCTGATCGCCGAGCCCGTGCGCGCAGTGATTCTGATCACCCTGGCAGATGGCAGTTCGATGTCCGCCAGTGCCTTGGCCAATGCCGCAGGCGTGACCCCGCAGACCGCCAGCTCGCACCTGGCGAAACTGCTCGACGGCGGCTTGCTCACCGTCGAGACCAAGGGCCGCAACCGCTTCTATCAATTGGCCGGTCCCGATGTGTCCCATGTGCTGGAAAGCCTGGCGGCGGTCGCGCCGCAAACCAGTTCGTGGCGTAGCCTGCCCAACCGCTCGGCCCATGAGCTGCGTTTTGCCCGTTGCTGCTACGACCACCTGGCCGGCCAGGTCGGTGTAGCGGTGACCCAGGGCATGCTGCAGCAGGGTTTTCTCCTTGAGCGCAACGAGTGCGAATATGTGCTCACCCCGCGCGGCACCGAATGGTTGCAGTCACTCAACCCGCAGGGCGGCGAGCCATGCTTGCACGACCATATGCAGGCTCGCCGTTGCCTGGATTGGACCGAACGCCAACACCACATCGCCGGGCCGCTCGGCACCCACCTGCTGGAGACTTTCTGCCAGCAGGGTTGGCTGCGTCGAACCGTCGGCTCACGTGCGGTGTATGTGACCAGCCCGGGCTGGCGTGCATTCAAGCTGCATTTGGGGATTGAGCATCTGCGTCATCTCGAAGCGCCGCTGCATGCCGTGACCCCGGCCAGGAAAACCCTTATGCCGGCACCCGTTGCGAGCTGAACAGCCGCTCGATTTCGGCGATCCGGCGCTCCTGGGCCGCCCCGCTCTGCTGCCAGGCGGCAAGCGCATTGATCCGCGCGTACCAGGCCGCCACATGGGGATATTCCAGGAACGGCGCCTGGGTGCGCGGGATATGACTCAGCGGGGCCGCCAGGTCGATGTCCGCCAGGCTCAACGCGTCGCCCACCACAAAGCGCCGGGTGCGCAAGTGCCCGTCGAGCACGGCCGTATAGCGGTGGATCGCCTGCAGCGCGTCGGCCACCAGCGTCGGGTTCTCGGCGCGGCCTTTGAGGCGGTCCATGAACCGCTGCTCGATCAGCACCGTCGGCCCACGGCGAAAGTGCTCGGCGGCCCAGAACATCCACTTGAGCGTTTCGTACTTGGCATTGCCTGCGGGCAGTAATGACGAACCGGCCTGTTCGGCCAGGTAAATCATGATCGCCGAGGCTTCGAACAGCACCACGTCGCCGTCGACCAAGGTCGGGATCGTGCCGTTCGGGTTGAGGGCCAGGTACTCCGGCGTGCGGTTCTCGCCACTGAACAGGTCGAGGAACACGAATTCGACCTCAAGCCCCAGGTAAGCGGCGGTGGTCAGTACTCGCCGGGTATTGCTCGAACCTCTGTCGCCATACACTTTCATGCCACTGCCTCGGTTGCGTGTTTGTCGATGAATGAAGGGGCCTCGGCGAGCAGCATCACCACCTCGCGGGCCTGGCGCACCGATTGGTACACCGAATTGACCATCGGCGCCGCCAGGTACGAGGCCACGCCCAGCAGCCAGATGTTTTCCGGTGCCTCGGCGCCGGGCAGGCTGACCTGCAACTGCGGCGACACATAGGGCGGCGTACACGGCGTTGTCGGTGGCACCTGCAGATCAAGGCCGTCACGGGTGGCATGGAAAAACTGCTTATGAAAACCGGTGGCGCACACCACCGCATCCACCGCCTCGATGTGCCCGCGGGCGTCGTGAACCTGCCATTGGCCTTGCCACTCAAGGGTTGTCGGCACCTGCACGGCCAGTTGCAGGCGCCCTTCGTCGATCAGGCGCAGCAATGTGATCGCGGTCTGCAAGGGCACCGCGAAGAGGTAACGCCCGACCGCCTCCCAACAGTTCTGCAGCGCCGCCATGCGCACTGCCGGCGGTGCCGCGCGCAGTTTCACGTCAGCCAGGTCCATGCACTGCACCAACAGGCTCTGCCAGTCCGTCGCGCCCCGTCGGGCCAAGGCGACTTCGCCGCGCAGGCGCTGGGTGGGCTCCACGCTGCGGTCGACTTGTTCGCGCAGCGAGCGACCACTGATCGCCTTGGCCGCCCGCGCAACGATGCGCAGCAAGTGCCAGTACAGCTTGGGGTTCTCCAGGTCCAGCCTTGCGAATCGCGTTTCATCCAGGGCCACCGCACAACGCCGGGGGGTAGCCGTGCGCACGCCGGGCAAACGCCCGGAAGGCGACGCCATCAGCACCTGATGCCCCGCGCCGCAGAGCAGCAACACGCTGTCGACTGCCGATAGACGACTGCCCAATACCAAGACCCGTGACGGTTTACCCAGGCTGTCCAGCCAGGCCTTGGCCGGGTATGGCGTCGAGAAAATGCCCGGCGCACCGACATGCGGGCTGACCAGCGGCGGGATGAACGGCGCGGCACTGCCGGTGCAGACCAGCACGGCACAGGCGCGCAGGTCGCTGCCATCATCCAGCACCAGGCGATAGTCGCTGCGCGCGACCGGCTGGATACGTCGCACCGTTGCGCGCACGACCCGATGCTCGATGCCCCGCGCCTGCGCCACATCGCGGTACTCGGCGTAGCGTTGCTTGAGGTAGCCCGATACCCAGGCCCGTGGCACAAACGCGTCTTCGCCAGCGTCGAGGCCCTGCGTCTGGAGGTAACGCTGAAAGTCGTGCGGGTCATCGTCCAGCACCGACATGGTCTGCACCGAGGTATTGCACAACAGCGAGGCCTCGCTGGCGCTGAAGGCAATCGAGTGCGCCAGCCCCTCGGGATCGATGATGTCGATACGCTGGGCGTTACCTGTGCGCACCAGTTGGATAAACGCCGCGACGCCGGTCACCGCCCCGCCAATGATCGCAACCATCGCACGCGGGTTCACAGCGCTTGCGCCTTCGCCAGTACCGGCGCGAGCAAGCGCACGCCATACCAGCCCCAATACACGCGGTGGCAGGTGATCAAGCCGTTTTCAATCTCCATCATTTCCATCAGGTCGACCTGCTCCCCCGTCGGCGTCTTGCGCGGGTATTCCCACGTCAGGTTGCGGCCGTTGATGAAGGCCTTGTCGCTGCGATACCACTCAGCCAGGTCATTGGGAAAGCGGCGCTTGCTGTCTTCCATGAACCGCTGGATCACCCCTCGGCCCACCAGCACCCCGCTGCCGTGGTCGGGGTAGATCGCCAGCACCAGCGGCGTTTCGAACACCGCCTGTTCGGCATACAACGCCGCTGTAGCCGCCAGGTCGCCGGCACAGACGGTGGCGTGCCAGGCTTCATAGATAGCCAGCAGACCGGGATCGATGGACGAAGTCATGGCGTTTTCCTCGCGTGGCAGCACAACAGCTAATAGAAGCCGCAATTGTAAAGAATTGCCACCCGGCCATGCTTCGACCTGGCCCGAAGTGTCAGGCACGCGGTGCTCGGGATTACAGAGCGCCCAACTGCTGCATCAGCGTCAGGTTGTCTTCAATGTGCCAGTTGGCGGCGATCTTGCCGTTGTCGATCTGATAGATATCGGTGGCGATAAAGTCCACGGGCTGTCCGCCACCCTTGATCTGGCCGAAGGTGCCGGTGAAGTGCCCGCGAAAATGCAGGTGAACCACGACGCGGTCGCCGGCGATGATCATGTGTTCGATCTCACAACGCAGGTCCGGCACCGCTTCACGAAACGCCCGGGAAGCGAGCAACGGGCCTTCGGGGCCTTGTTTACGCCCGGCTGGCGGAGTTTTGTCGACGAAATCCGCAGACAGCGCCTCGCGGGCCAGGCTTTCGTCACCGCTATCCCAGAAGGTGTCATAACGGCGGGCGGCGGTTTCCATGAGCGCCAGTTGCGCAGGCGGGAGGCTCTTGTCCACCACCAGCACACCCGGCTTGACCAGTTCAGTGTTGGCCGCGAGGACGGCGCCGGAAAAGGTCGAGGTCAAGAGTGTGGCGATGAAGCAAACGCGCGCTATAGGTGAGGGTTTCATTGAAAAATCTCCTTGGGTGATGGGCTCAGAGGGTCTCGTTTTCCCGCAGGCTGAGCGGGCTTTTAAGGGTGTACTGCGCGATAGCGTCCTTGCGCATGAACGCCACGCCGGGGTGGCTGTTGGCATAGCGTAAAAACTCATCCCAGACCCGGACCATTTGCGGCGTGCCGCTGATGCGGTCGTGGGCGCTGATCGACATCATGCGGCGCCGGCTGCCGGCCTCTTCGTACAACTGGTCAAAGTCCAGCTTCACCTGTTCCAGGAACTGCGACGGTGAGTAGTTACGGCCTTCGATCAAGACGATGTCGTTGTTGCGCAAGGTGTACGGAACCACCACGAAGTCCTTGCCGTTGACCTGCTCGATAAACGGCTCGTCGCGACTCACATCGTCGATGTGATAGACGTAGCCAAGCTCTTGCAGCAGCGCCAGGGTATTGGGGCCACGGCGCAACCAATTGCAGTTGTAGCCGCTGACTGGCTGGCCGGTGACCTCCTGCACCATGCTCGCGGCCTGGCGCAGGAACGTGCGTTCTTCATCGCGGCTCATGGCAAATTGCGAACTCCAGCGCGGGCCATGGCCCGCCGCCTCGTGACCGCGCGCGACGATCTCCCGGGCCAACTGCGGATGACGCTTCGCCGCATCGCCGATCATGTGGCTGGTGACCTTCACCCCATGTCGATCCCAGAGGTCGAGCATTCTGGGAATGCCTTCGCGGTAGCCATAGGCGAACCAGGTATTGGTGGCCGGGTCGGCGGGCACGCTGTCCGGGAAGTCCACTTTGGGAAACGGGCTGTCGGTGCCCTTCAGCGGTTGCCCGCCGGCTTCGAACTGCATGGAGATCGAGACGACAAGCCGCGTGTCGCCGGGCCAGAAACCACCCCTCGCCTGACGCGCCGCCGCTGGTGCCGCCCCGCCCTGCCCGGTCTGCGCCGCGCTCGCGTTGGCGGTGCTGAGCAGCGATCCGGCGGTCAACACCGCGGCGCCCGCCCCCGCCTGGGCCAGGAAAGTACGCCGTTGCAGGTTCACAGATGACATGACGATAACTCCGTTGAATAAACACGGATGCAACGCTAATCCTTTAGGTTTATTTTGATAATTGAGCTGAAATCAAAAATCACTTTCGGAAAAACCGAACAATGCTGCTGAAGAACCTTGAGCTGTTTTTATTGATCGTCGAGAAAGGTGGGCTGTCTGCCGCCGGCAGAGAGCTGGGGTTATCGCCGGCCTCCGTGTCGGAACGGCTGGCGCAGCTAGAGAGTTTTTATGGCGCCAGCCTACTCAACCGCACGACCCGTGCGATCAACCTCACCGATGAAGGCCGCCTGCTGGTCGACGGCGCACACCGCCTGCTGGCAGAAGCCGATGAGCTGCACAGCAGCATTCGTCTGGGCACCGACCAAATTTGCGGGCCGATCCGCCTCAGTGCCCCGCAAGACTTCGGCCGTCAATACATCGAGCCGATCCTTGCGCAGTTCATGCTGGAGCACCCGCAGGTCAGCATCGACCTCAACCTCAGCGACGGTTATGTCGATCCCGTCAGCCAGGGGATCGACTTCGCCGTGCGCTTCGGCGCGCTGGCCGACAGCACCCTGCATGCCCGCCTGATTGGCGAGAACCGCCGCGTGGTCTGTGCTTCGCCGCTGTACCTGGCACGCCATGGCACCCCGCAACACCCTGAGGACCTGGCCGCGCACGAGTGCCTGGTGATGCGCTTCGGCATCAATATTTCGCGGGAGTGGACGTTCAAGCAACACGGGCAGACCCAACGGATCATGGTGCGTGGCCGCCGCGTGGCGAACGACGGCGCGCTGATCCGCCAATGGTGCCTGGCCGGCCACGGGATTTGCTTGAAGTCGGTGTGGGACGTGCGCGCCGATCTCGACGCTGGCCGCTTGGTCGAGGTGCTTGAGGATTACGACCTGGGCGGGACCGCGCTGAACATCGTGTACCCGTCCACGCGCATTCAGCCCAAACGGGTGAGAATGTTGATAGAACGCATCGTTGCGCGGTTGGCGACTGACAACACCGCGTAGGCATCGCGGCGTTCCTGGCAGCCTGCGCAATACACCTTTGTCATCAAGGATATTGATAGCTGCCTAATGAAACCCGCAGACTAGAGGGCTAATCCCGCGCATATATCATTCCGAATGATAGTTATCTTTGCTTCATTCGATTCGTGACCTAGCACCTCGCCGCGCATGATCCGCCCATCTCAAATACATTGGCGGATGCACCTCATGGAACAGAAACTCAAACACTTGCGCTTGCCCCTGGCGATTCTGGCCGTGGCGGTAATGAGCGCGTGCGGCAAAACCCCGGACCAAGCGGCCGCCATGCCTCCTGCAAAAATCAGCGTGGCCAAGGTGCTTGAGCAACCGGTCAACGAGTGGGACGAATTCACCGGTCGCCTGGAAGCACCGGAAACCGTGCAAATCCGTCCACGGGTGTCCGGCCAGATCGATCAGGTGGCCTTCATCGAAGGCGCCCTCGTGAAGAAAGGCGACCTGCTGTTCCAGATCGACCCGCGCCCGTTCCAGGCCGAGGTGCGCCGCCTCGAAGCCCAACTGCAACAGACCAAAGCCGCCGCCAGCCGCAGCGATAACGAAGCACAACGCGGCGAACGCCTGCGCCAGAGCAATGCGATCTCCGCCGAACTGGCCGACTCGCGCACCACCGCCGCCCAGGAAGCCCGCGCCGCTGTCGCCGGCATCCAGGCGCAGTTGGACCTGGCCAAGCTGAACCTGAGCTTCACCCGTGTCACCGCGCCGATCAGCGGCCGTGTCAGCCGTGCCGAGATCACCGCCGGCAACCTGGTCACCGCCGACGTCACCGCGCTGACCAGCCTGGTCTCCACCGACAAGGTCTACGCCTACTTCGACGCCGATGAGCGCGTGTACCTCAAGTACACCGAACTCGCCCGCCAGGGTCGCCGTGGCGCGACCACCCCGGTGTACCTGGGCCTGTCGAATGAAACCGGCAACCCGCACCTGGGCCAGATGAACTTCGTCGACAACCAGGTCAACCCGGCCACCGGCACCATCCGTGGCCGTGCGGTGTTCGATAACAGCAAAGGCGAATACACCCCGGGCTTGTACGCCCGCCTGAAACTGGTCGGCAGCGGCACCTACTCCGCCGTACTGATCAACGATGAAGCGGTCGGCACCGACCTGGGCAAGAAGTTCGTGCTGGTGATGGAAGGCGACAAGCCGGCCTACCGCTCGGTGGAACTGGGGCCGAAGATCGAAGGTTTGCGCATCGTGCGCAGCGGCCTGAACAAGGACGACACCATTATCGTCAAGGGCCTGCAGCGTGTGCGCCCGGGTGCGCCGGTCGCCCCGGAAACCATCCCGATGGCCAGCAAGGAAACCCTCGCCGCCTTGGCCCAACAACGACAAGCGCTTGAAGCCAGCAACCTGGAGCAAGTGGCGCCGGAAAAAACCGCGCCCAAGCTCGCAGCCGTCGCGACGCCACGCGGTTAAGGGATACGACTCAAGATGAATTTTTCCAAGTTCTTCATTTCGCGGCCGATCTTCGCAGCGGTGCTCTCGCTGTTGATCCTGATCGCCGGCGCGATCTCGCTGTTCCAACTGCCGATCAGCGAATACCCGGAAGTGGTACCGCCGACCGTGGTGGTGCGCGCCAACTTCCCCGGCGCCAACCCCAAAGTCATCGGCGAAACCGTCGCCGCGCCGCTGGAACAGGCGATCACCGGCGTCGAGAACATGCTGTACATGTCCTCGCAGTCGACCGCCGACGGCAAACTGACCCTGACCATCACCTTCGCCCTGGGCACCGACCTGGACAACGCGCAGGTGCAGGTGCAAAACCGTGTGACACGCACGCAACCCAAGCTGCCCGAGGAAGTGACGCGCATCGGTATCACCGTGGACAAGGCCTCCCCCGACCTGACCATGGTGGTGCACTTGACCTCCCCGGATCAGCGCTACGACATGCTCTACCTGTCCAACTACGCCTTGCTCAATATCAAGGATGAGTTGGCGCGCCTGGGCGGTGTGGGTGATGTGCAGCTGTTCGGCATGGGCGACTACTCCCTGCGCGTCTGGCTGGACCCGAACAAGACCGCGTCGCGTAACCTGACCGCCACCGATGTGGTGACCGCGATTCGCGAGCAGAACCGTCAAGTGGCCGCCGGTGCGCTGGGTGCGCCGCCTGCACCGAATGCCACCAGCTTCCAGTTGTCGGTGAACACCCAGGGTCGCCTGGTCACTGAAGAAGAGTTCGAGAACATCATCATTCGCTCCGGCGATAACGGTGAAATCACGCGGCTCAAAGACATTGCGCGGGTCGAGCTGGGTTCGAGCCAATACGCCCTGCGTTCGTTGCTCAACAACCAGCCGGCCGTGGCGATCCCGATCTTCCAACGCCCGGGTTCCAACGCGATCCAGATCTCCAACGAAGTGCGCGACAAGATGGCGGAGCTGAAGAAGAGCTTCCCCGAAGGCATGGACTTCAGCATCGTCTACGACCCGACCATCTTCGTGCGCGGCTCCATCGAAGCGGTGGTGCATACCCTGTTCGAAGCGCTGATCCTCGTGGTGCTGGTGGTGATCCTGTTCCTGCAGACCTGGCGCGCCTCGATCATTCCGCTGGTGGCGGTGCCGGTCTCGCTGATCGGTACGTTTGCGGTGATGCACCTGTTCGGCTTCTCGCTCAACGCGCTGTCATTGTTCGGCCTGGTACTCGCCATCGGCATCGTGGTCGATGACGCCATCGTGGTGGTGGAGAACGTCGAGCGCAACATCGAGTTGGGCCTGGCGCCGTTCCAGGCGACTGAAAAGGCCATGAGCGAAGTGACCGGGCCGATCATCGCCACGGCCTTGGTGCTGTGTGCGGTGTTCATTCCGGCGGCCTTTATCAGCGGCTTGACCGGGCAGTTCTACAAGCAGTTCGCCTTGACCATTGCGATTTCGACGGTGATCTCGGCCTTCAACTCGCTGACCTTGTCCCCTGCCCTGGCCGCCGTGTTGCTGCGCAGCCATGACGCGCCGAAGGATCGCTTCTCCAAGGTGCTCGACAAGCTGTTGGGGGGCTGGTTGTTCCGGCCGTTCAACCGCTTCTTCGAAAAAGCCAGCCATGGCTACGTCGGCACCGTGCGCCGGGTGATTCGCGGCAGCGGCATCGCGCTGTTCCTGTACGCCGGCCTGATGGTGCTGACGTGGTTCGGGTTTGCCCACACTCCGACCGGTTTCGTACCGGCCCAGGACAAGCAATACCTGGTGGCTTTCGCCCAATTGCCGGACGCCGCGAGCCTGGACCGCACCGAAGACGTGATCAAGCGCATGTCCGACATCGCCCTGAAACAGCCGGGCGTGGAAAGCGCCGTGGCCTTCCCGGGCCTGTCGATCAACGGGTTCACCAACAGCCCGAACAGCGGCATCGTGTTCGTGACCCTCAAACCGTTCGACGAGCGTAAAGACCCGAGCATGTCCGCCGGTGCGATTGCCGGTGCGCTGAACGGCAAGTACAGCGACATCCAGGAAGCCTACATGGCGATCTTCCCACCGCCGCCGGTACAGGGCCTGGGCACCATCGGCGGGTTCCGCCTGCAGATCGAAGACCGTGGCAACCTGGGTTACGAAGAACTGTACAAAGAAGTGCAGAACATCATCACCAAGAGCCGCACCACACCGGAACTGTTCGGCCTGTTCACCAGCTACACGGTCAACGTGCCCCAGGTCGATGCCGCCATCGACCGCGAAAAGGCCAAGACCCACGGCGTGGCGATCAGCGACATTTTCGACACCCTGCAGATCTACCTGGGCTCGTTGTATGCCAACGACTTCAACCGCTTCGGCCGCACCTATCAGGTCAACGTGCAGGCGGAACAACAGTTCCGTCTGGATGAAGACCAGATCGGCCAGTTGAAAGTGCGCAACAACAAAGGCGAGATGATCCCGCTGGCGACCTTCATCAAGGTCAGCGACACCTCGGGCCCGGACCGCGTGATGCACTACAACGGCTTCATCACCGCAGAAATCAACGGCAACGCCGCGCCGGGCTACAGCTCCGGCCAGGCCCAGGCCGCGATTGAAAAACTGTTGAAGGATGAACTGCCCAACGGCATGACCTACGAGTGGACCGACCTGACGTATCAGCAAATCCTCTCGGGCAATACCGCGCTGTTTGTGTTCCCGCTCTGTGTGTTGCTGGCGTTCCTGGTACTGGCCGCCCAATACGAAAGCTGGAGCCTGCCGTTGGCGGTGATCCTGATCGTACCGATGACGCTGCTGTCGGCCATCACCGGGGTGATCATCTCGGGCGGCGACAACAACATCTTCACCCAGATCGGCCTGATCGTGCTGGTGGGCCTGGCCTGTAAGAACGCGATTCTGATCGTCGAGTTCGCCAAGGATAAACAGCAGGAAGGCCTCGACCCGCTCGCCGCGGTGCTGGAAGCCTGCCGTCTGCGGCTGCGGCCGATCCTGATGACCTCGTTCGCCTTCATCATGGGTGTGGTGCCTCTGGTGCTGTCCAGCGGTGCCGGTGCCGAGATGCGGCATGCCATGGGCGTGGCGGTGTTCTCCGGGATGATCGGGGTGACCTTCTTCGGTCTGTTGCTGACGCCAGTGTTCTACGTACTGATCCGTCGCTATGTCGAGCGCCAGGACGCGCGCAAAGCGGCCAAAGCCTTGAAGCTGGAGACACAGCAATGAGTGTGAAAGTCTTTCTGCCGAGCTTGCTGGTCCTGGCGCTGAGCGCCTGTGCCGTAGGCCCGGACTACACAACCCAGACCCCGGAGGCGGCCAATATCACGGCTGCCGCCGATGCCAAAAAATACGACCACGGGAAATTCGAAGGCATCTGGTGGCAGCAGTTCGACGACCCGACTCTGAACCAGTTGGTGACCCAGTCGCTGAGCGGTAACCGCGACCTGCGTGTGGCGTTTGCCCGCCTGCGGGCCGCACGGGCGATCCGCGATGACGCCAGCAACGACGCAATGCCGACCATCACCAGCCGCGCCAGCAGTGACCTGGCCAAGGGGCAAATCCCTGGCCAGACCACCCAGCGCGTCAACAGCGAGCGTTATGACCTGGGCCTGGACATGGCCTGGGAGCTGGACCTGTTCGGCCGCATCCAGCGCAACCTGGAAGCCAGCGACGCCGACCAGCAGGCCGCCGAAGCCGACCTGTACCAACTGCAGGTCACGATGATTGCCGAACTGGTGGACGCCTACGGTCAACTGCGCGGCGCGCAACTGCGTGAGCGCATCGCCCTGGACAACCTGAAGAACCAGCAGGAATCGCGGACCATCACCGTCAGCCTGCGTGATGCCGGCGTGGGTGACCAACTCGACGTGGAGCGTGCCGACGCGCGCCTCGCGGCGGTGGAAGCCAGCGTGCCGCAACTGCAGGCCGAACAAGTGCGCGAGCGCAACCGCATCGCCACCCTCCTCGGCCAGCGCCCCGACAAGCTGAGCGTGGACCTGAGCCCGAAAGACTTGCCGGCGATTGCCAAGGCGCTGCCGATCGGCGATCCGGGGCAACTGCTGCAACGGCGCCCGGACATTCTGAGTGCCGAACGCAAACTGGCATCCGCGACCGCACGCATCGGCGTGGCCAAGGCCGACCTGTTCCCCCGGGTCAGCCTCAGCGGCTTCCTCGGCTTCACCGCCGGGCGCGGTTCGCAGATCGGTTCATCGGCAGCGAATGCCTGGGCCCTTGGCCCGAGCATCACCTGGGCCGCGTTTGACCTGGGCAGCGTGCGCGCGCGCCTGCGCGGCGCCGATGCCGAGGCCGATGGCGCACTGGCCAACTACGAGCAGCAAGTGTTGCTCGCGTTGGAAGAATCCGAGAACGCCTTCAGCGACTACGGCAAGCGTCAGCAACGCCTGGTCTCGCTGATCCGCCAAAGCGAATCCAGCCGCGCCGCCGCCGACCTCGCCGCGATCCGCTACCGCGAAGGCACCGTGGACTTCCTCGTGCTGCTCGACGCCCAACGCGAACGCCTGGCCGCCGAAGACTCCCAGGCCCAGGCCGAGGTCGATCTGTATCGCGGGATTGTTGCGATCTACAAGGCGCTGGGTGGCGGTTGGCAGCCGGATACGGTGGTCGCTACGGCCAAGTGATGTAAAGAGCTCCTTTGGTTGGTCGCATCCAGCCAATTTTTAGCCCCGTGGTCCGTTTGGTCATGGGGCTTTTTTTGTGTCGCTGATCAGCGTGTTAGCCATTTATAAAATATGTTGGATATGGCGAACGTCATAAAAAGTACTTCCCCAAGGATCTTTCCCTGAAGCAAGCGCTTGAGACCGCGAGGAAAATCCTGAACTTGCTGCCGATCCACAGTACCGCGCTTTATGTTCCACCACGGCATAACAACCGCTGAGGTGACGGCACACAGCCGAATCATTCTTCCTCGTATCGAATCGCCCCAGAACTGTTTGTTAGAAGTGACAAGGCTGCATTTATTTAAACGATCCTCCATTTCATCCAATCGTCGATACATCAGGAAAATGCCGACTACATTGATGCTAAGGACTACAAACAGAACGCTCACACTAAACCAGAACTTAAGAGGAAGATTGAGCCAGTAGTCAATATTCATAAATTTTCCGTCCTACGTACTCACCGAGTTCACTCCCATAAACGCCCCCAACCGTGCCTGCGGCTCCCCCCGCCAGTGCCAAATGATGTAAAGAGTTCCTTTGGTTGGTCGCACCCAGCCAATGGTTAGCCGCGTGGTCCGTTTGGTCACGGTTTTTTGGACACAGTTACTGATATAGCCACTTATACAAGATGTCAGCGGTGGCGCTAATTAAAAAAAGCACTCCAACAAGCAGGGTTCCCTGAAACAAGCGCTTGAGACCGCGAGGAAAATCCTGAACTTGCTGTCGATCCACTACACCGCGCTTTATGTTCCACCCCGGCATCGCAACCGCCGCAGTGACGGCACACAGTCGAACCATCCTTCCTCGCGCAGAATTGCCCCAGAACCGTTTGTGAAAAATGATAAGGCTGCATTTATTTAAACGCTCCTCCATTTCATCCAACCGTCGATACATCAGAAAAATGCCGACTACATTGATGCTAAGGGCAACAAACAGAACGCTCGCACTAAACCAAAACTTAATAGGAAGATTGAGCCAGTAGTCAATATTCATAAATTTTCTCCCCTACGTACTCACCGAACTCGCTCCCATGAACGCCCCCAACCGCGCCTAAGGTCCCACCCGCGATCAACAGGCAACTCAATGATGCAGGCCCAGTTGTAGGGACCAGTACGACGACACATAATGCTGTCGCCAGAGCCCCACCTGCCACTCCTCCCAAAATCCCTCCTCCTAGCTTGCTCACTTCCACATATTTCGCCTTCCTGCACTGCTCTTCCCTCCCCGTGGAACAGGCTTCCTTGATCTCCAGCCCAGTGGACGCAGCGCTCAAAGCAATCCCCAACGGCGTCCCAGCCTTGAGCACTTTCGCCACCCTGGAAATCCGCGAAATCCTCTCGGCATATCGACTGATCTCCCCGGTATGCAGATAACTCTTGGTGGAAATACCGAGCATTTTCTTGATCGAGCCTTCATTACGCAAACCCGTGCCGTAACGGGCAAACCCGCGCAGTTGTGCTTCCAATTTGGCGAACAGCGTTTGGCGACGCGCCAAAAACTCATCCCGCGCAGCGCCACCGCCTCGGCGCAACGCCTGTTTGTGCAGGGCCTCGATTTCTTCCAGGGTTTTGACGATCGCCTTCAAGTGGCGATTCCAAGCGTCCCCCGCCGTACCGACCCCAAGCGAGGTGTAGCCCAGCAGTTTCTGCAGCAGGTCATAGTTTTGCAAGGCAAAGGCATCTCCCCCTTCGGCCATCACGCTGTGGCGTATACGCCAGGCGGATTGCATCAGCAGATGCTCTTCCGGCTTGCACAACGCCGTGGAGTCATCACCGATGATGACCAACTGCCCCGGCAGTACCACGACGTTTCGGATATGGGTATTGAGCCTGTCGAACTTGGCTTCGGCGTGCTGGCTCAAGCGCAATCTTGCCTTGAGTTCAACTGAGGTTTGTTGCCAATCATTGATGAACGCATAGGGCTGAGACATTAAAAACCTCTCAGCAGCAGTGGGCGAAGGGAGCCGGTTGATGTGGGCGTATTGCTTGCCATACGTGCATTCCTTATTGCATGAAGATGACGTCGCAATCTAATCAAAGGCCCAAGCGCTGTCGCGGATTTACCCGGTGAATTCGCGCATCGTCGATCAACTTGGGAAATGGACTTCCCCTCGCCTACCAATAGCTGTCAGACACTTCCTAATAGCTATTCCAATGGAATAATTTCGTTAAATAATATGACTGCGGCAACGCAACTGACGCGAAATGCCAGCAGCACCAGATGATGTAAAGAGTTTCTTTGGTTGGTCGCATCCAGCCAGTTTTTTGTCCCGCACCCCATTCGATCACGGGGCTTTTTTTGGCTCCTCAACTGAAGAAAAATAGTCCTACTGAACATTGTTTCATTTATGCAGCCAAAAAACGACGCCGCACATAAAGACAACGACGATCACAAAATAGATACCACGAAACAAGTTTTTCAGACTGCGAGGAAACTCCTGGACTTGCTGCCAGTCAATGACACCGCGTTTCAAATTCCATGTTGGCAGTAATACGGCTACAGCAACCGCAGATAACCGCATCATTCTTCCTCGCGGCGAGTCACCCCAAAACTGAGAGTGGAAGGTAACGAGACTGCATTTGTTCAGGAGGCGCTCCATGTAGTCGAGACGTCGATAGGCCAAAAAAGCGCCTATTAGTAAAACGACGCTGATCGATAGCATTAACGCCGCCAGAAACCAAAACATGACGCGAGAACTTAAAAAACAGTAATTACCTAACACTATTTGTAAAGCCAAAAATAGGTACCAAAGGCAAAGAAAACCACACCAACTAAGAGCATTCCCCTGAACAGGTTTTTAAGGCCACGAGGGAACTCCTGAACTTGCTGCCAGTCAATGACGCCGCGCTTAAAATTCCTCTTTGGCTGTAGTACTGCCACTGTAATTGCAGACAACCGCATCATTCTCCCTCGCGCAGAGTTGCCCCAAAAGCGGGAATGAAATACGACGAGACTGCATTTATTCAAAAGCCGCTCCATGTATTCCAGCCGTCGATAGGCCAGGAAAACACCTATTAGTACGACAACGACGACCGAAACACACAAGGCTAATTCAATCCAAAAAATGATGAGCGGATTTAGGAAGTTGTCAATATTCATAGAGTTTTTCACCCACCATTTCCCCACCTCTGCTACCAATAGCACCTCCTACAACCCCCCAGCCGCGCCACCGATTAATAGACAAGCCAGTGAGCCTGGACCGGTTGTTGGTATCAATACGGCAAGACACAAACTTGATCCTATATAACCTCCTAGAGCGCCTCCTCCAACCCCCATCGTGAACTTCCCCACCTCCACATACTTAGCCTTCGTACACTGCTCCTCCCTCCCCGTGGAACAGGCTTCCTTGATCTCCAGCCCAGAGGACGCAGCGCTCAAAGCAATCCCCAACGGCGTCCCAGCCTTGAGCACTTTCGCCACCCTGGAAATACGCGCAATCCTCTCGGCATATCGACTGATCTCCCCGGTATGCAGATAACTCTTGGTGGAAATACCGAGCATTTTCTTGATCGAACCTTCATTCCGCAAACCCGTGCCATAACGGGCGAACCCGCGCAGTTGTGCTTCCAGTTTTTTGAACAGGGTTTGGCGACGTGCCAAAAACTCCTCACGCGCAGCGCCACCGCCTCGGCGCAACGCCTGTTTGTGCAGGGCCTCGATTTCTTCCAGGGTTTTGACGATCGCCTTCAAGTGGCGATTCCAAGCATCCCCCGCCGTGCCGACACCGAGCGACGCGTAGCCCAGCAGTTTCTGGAGCAAATCGTAGTTTTGCAAGGCAAAGGCATCTCCCCCTTCGGCCATCACGCTGTGGCGTATACGCCAGGCGGATTGCATCAGCAGATGCTCTTCCGGCTTGCACAACGCCGTGGAGTCATCACCGATGATGACCAACTGCCCCGGCAGCACCACAACGTTCCGGATATGGGTATTGAGCCTGTCGAACTTGGCTTCGGCGTGCTGGCTCAAGCGCAATCTTGCCTTGAGTTCAACGGAGGTTTGTTGCCAATCATTGATGAACGCATAGGGCTGAGACATTAAAAACCTCTCAGCCGCAGTGGGCGAAGGGAACCGGTTGATGTGAGCCTGTTGCTTGCCATGCATGCATTCCTGATTGAATGAAGATGGCGTCGTAATCTAATTAACGGCTCAAGCGCTGTCGCGGATTTAGCCGGTGGATTTGCACGCGGTAGATCAATTTGGGAAATGGACTACCCCTCGCAAGCTAATCGCTGTCAGACACTTCCTAACAGCTATTTCAACAGACTGTTTTCGTTAAATAACATGACCGAAGCAATGCAACGGACGCGAAGGCCACCAGCGCCTCCTGATGTAAAGATCTCCTTGGATTGGTCGCATCCAGCCAATTTTTAGCCCCACGGCCCTTTCGGTCACGGCACTTTTTTAAAGTAGGTACACGAGTGGCCCGATATAAAAGTGTACGTTTCGACTAATGGAGGATTTCACTATGGCCGTTTTATTGACTGCGGAACAAATGAGGTACACCAAAGCGTCTAACCCGTTCCAGATAAAGAACCCGGAACAGGTTGTCAATAAATTCACGATAACGGAAGAGTCAAAAGCTTCGGACACGTTGAAGCTTCGAAAACAAGAGTCGATTGATGATCTGAAAACATTTTTGAAAGACTACGACATGACATCGATCACCACCAACGAACTAAAAAAAGTCGGCAGACGGCTTTATGAAAACGACGTAATTGATGGCGAGGCGTTTCATATGTTCATATCTGGCCTGGATGCTTTTGATGCCAACGGCCAGCAAGCTGAAACTGACGTAAAATACAATGCAATCGCCTTATTTAACGAAAAGCTGGAAGATTACCTTTCGTTTCTTGAAAGCCATCCCAACGTGAAGCGGTCACAAGGCATCCCCGAATATGTTCAAGGCATGTTCGCAGCCAATCATGCAATCAATGCACTGGCATTTTTTGTTAATTCTTCCCGCAGCGATCTCTCGATAGAGGAGCGTGCCTGAGTTTGGCTCTTTATCCCGCACACCCACTCCATCACAGACGATTTGTCTCGTTCAAAATCAAACTACGATAATGCCCCGGATTCGACCCGACCCATTTACGAAACGCCTTATAAAACGAACTGGCATCGGCAAATCCCAGTCGCGTAGCGATTTCGGCAAAGCTGATCTGCGGTTCGGCCAGCCAGACAATCGCCAACTCTTTGCGCACGCTGTCCTTGAGCCCCTGATACGTTTGCCCCTCTTCCGCCAGGCGGCGGCGCAGGGTCGAGGCGGAGATGCACAGGCGGGCGGCCAGGCCGTCGGTTTCCGGCCAGGTGTCGGGCGGCATCTGGCGCAGGTCGTGCTTGATGCGCGTGGCCAGGCTGTCGGGGTCGCGGTATTTGACCAGGATGTTGGCCGGCGCATGCCCCAGGAAACGCTTGAGTTCTTCGGCACTGCGCTTGATCGGTAGATCGAGGCAATCGGCGGAGAAAATCATGCGGGTGCGCGGCCGGTCAAAACGCAGGTTGTCGGAGAACATCACCCGGTAATCGTCACAAAAATCCGGCTGTGGGCAGCGTAGTTCGATGGCCAGGATCGGTATACGCCGTCCCGCCAGCCAACAGGCGACGCCGTGGACGATCATCCAGTAAGTGAAATAGCTGAACGCCCGGCGCGGATCGGGCTCGGTTTCGAGCAGCACGATTTCTGCCAGGCTTTGCTGGCGCACCAGTTGGGCAGGCAGATGCTCGAACATCAATGACAGGAACGCCAAACCGGTTTCCAGCCCGGCCGCCACCGTCGGTTGGGCCATGGCCACCCGACACAGAAACGCCAGGCTGCCAGACTTGAGCGGGCGCGGGTCCATGCCAAAAAACTCATCGTCCAGGCGCCGCGCCAACAAGCGCCACAGCCGCGCGTAGGTCGTGGCCGAGACACGTGCGCCGGGCTGCAGCAGCAGCTCGGGGGCAATGCCCACCTTGCTCAACGCCTCAATGGTCGCTGCCCCCGGCGCGCAGCTCTGCAACAGCGCTTCGCGCACGAGATGGATGGAGATGGTGTCTTTTTCCGACATGGCTGTAGGGCAATCCAACGGCACAAAAGGTGGCGTGCATCATAAGGGCGCTTGAGCTTTGCCACCACCGTTCAGCCGCCGTTCAGCAAAGGCTAATGTTTCTTGTTTAGCAATGAGTATCATTATGTTACAAATTCGCTTCCTGTCTAGTTACCCTTCGGTGCCGAATGCTTGTTCCCTTTCTCATTATGTTGCGCGAAGGCATTGAAGCCGCACTGATCGTTGGCATCATTGCCAGTTACTTGCAACAAACCGGCCGTGGCCAGTGGATGCCTGCCATGTGGATCGGTGTCTTCCTTGCCGCCGCCCTGGCCCTGTTGGTCGGCGGCGGCCTGGAACTGATGAGTGCCGAATTCCCGCAAAAACAGCAGGAATTGTTTGAAGGCGTGGTCGGCCTGGTCGCCGTGGGCATTCTCAGTTCCATGGTGTTCTGGATGCGCAAGGTCGCGCGGTCGATCAAGCATTCACTGCACGAATCCCTCGACCATGCCCTGGCCGGCTCGCGGCATCAGGTCGCCGCACTGATCCTGATGGTGTTTTTCGCCGTGGCCCGCGAAGGCCTGGAAACCGTGTTCTTCCTGTTGGCGGTGTTCCAGCAGAGTGAAGGCCCCGGCGCCCCGCTGGGTGCCCTGCTCGGCCTGGTGCTGGCAATCATCGTCGGGTTCCTGATCTACAGCGGCAGCATGCGCCTGAACCTCGGCGCGTTTTTCCGCTGGACCGGCCTGTTCATCCTGGTGGTGGCCGCCGGCATCCTCGCCAATTCCGTGCAGGCCCTGCACGAAGCCGGGGTGTGGAACCACCTGCAAAGCGTGCTGTTCGATGTCAGCGCCACGTTGCCGATGGACGGCCCGGTAGGTTCGGTGCTGGCCGGGATGTTCGGCTATCAGGACGCGCCGACCGTCAGCGCCCTGGGTGCCTACCTGATCTACCTGGTGGTGGCCCTGGTGATGTTCTTCCTGCCCGCAGCGCCCGCCAAGCCGGTCGCCGCGCCCTCTTCCGTTTCTCACCCGTAAGGACTGTCTCTTGTCCAACCCAACTCCTCAACCGGCCTCGCCGCCCCGCGCCTTGCGTTGGGCGGTGGCCGGCTCGGTGGTCGCGATGATCGCCGCCGGTGGCCTGTTCTACTACGCCTCGCAGATGGCCGCAGCCAAGCGCCAGACCCATCACGATGAAATCGTTGTGACCATTCATGGCCACGCCTGCGAACCCAACGCGCTGAGCGTTCCAGCCGGGCGCGCGAGCTTTCGCATCATCAACCGCTCCGAGCGCGCGGTGGAATGGGAAATCCTCGACGGCGTGCTGGTGCTCGAAGAGCGCGAAAACATCGCGCCGGGCCTGAGCCAGGTGATCAATGCCAAGCTGTTGCCCGGCGACTATGCAATCACCTGCGGCCTGTTAAGCAACCCGCGCGGCACCCTGCATGTGACACCCACGGCTGAATCCGATGCCCAAGCCAAGGCCAAGCCGTCGATGGTGGCGTTTATCGGTCCGTTGTCGGAATTTCGCGTGTACCTGAGCAGCCAGGCCAGCGCACTGATCAAGGCCGTGACCGCCTTGCAGCAAGCGATCGACGCCGGTGACCTGGCCCAGGCCCAGGCGCTGTACGTGCCGGCCCGCGAGGCTTACCAGCGTCTCGCCGCAGCGTCGCAACGCCTGGCGGAACTGGATAACGCGATCAACGCCCGCGCCGATTATTTCGAAAAGCGTGAGCAGGACCCAGCCTTCAGCGGCTTCCACCGCCTCGAATACAGCCTGTTCCAGCAACGCAGCCTCGATGGCCTGGCGCCGCTGGCGCAGCGCCTGGTGAACGACGTCAGCAATCTCAAGCAGCAGTTGCTGGCGCAGTCGCTGCCACCGGAGCAACTGGTGAGCATCGTGGTGCGCAACCTCAACAGCCTGGCCGACGTGCGCGCCGCCAGTGGTGAAGAAGAACGCTACAGCCATATCGACCTGAACGGTTTCGCCGCCAACCTGGACGCTGCGCGCAAGGTCGTGGACCTGATGCGTCCGCTGCTGAGCAAGTCCGCCGCCGACCTATTGCCGAACATCGACACGGCCCTTGCAGCGTTCGAGACGCAGCTCAATGGTTTGAAAGTCGACGGCCAATTCAGCCGCTACGACAGCGTTACCGCCGATCAGCGCCAGCAGATCGCCGACAAGGCCAAGGCACTGGCCGCCGCACTCGATGGAATCGACCCCGCCCTTGGCCTCTCCGGCCTGCAGTAAAGACGAGCGCACACATGAGTGATTCACACCCGTTAGACCTTCAACGCCGCCGCGTCCTGCTGGGCATGGCCGCCACCGGCGCCGCGATTGCCGGCAGCACCTTGAGCTGCCCGGCCATGGCCGCTGCCGCCGAGCAAGTGACCACCGCACCGCGCAGCGACAAGACCCAGGACCATCACGATTTTTTCGGCAAGCACCAAAGCGGCATCGTCACCCCGCGTCCGGCCTGCGGCATGCTGGTGGCCTTTGATGTCCTGGCCAGTGATCGCGAGGACTTGGAGCGGTTGTTCCGCACCCTCAACGAACGCATCAGCTTCCTGATGACGGGCGGCAGCGTGCCGCAGGTCGACCCGAAACTGCCGCCCACCGATTCGGGCATCCTCGGCCCGGTGGTCACGCCGGATAACCTGACCATCACTGTATCGGTCGGCGAATCGCTGTTCGATGAGCGTTTCGGTCTCAGCGCCGCCAAGCCCAAGCGCCTGATCCGCATGCTCGGTTTTCCCAACGATGCCTTGGAAGCGGCGCAGTGCCACGGCGACCTGAGCCTGCAATTTTGCTCCAACACCCCGGACACCAATATCCACGCCCTGCGCGACATCGTGAAGAACCTGCCCGACCTGCTGCTGGTGCGCTGGAAGCAGGAAGGCAGCGTGCCGCCGCAGGCGCCCGCCCGCCCCGGCGAGCCTGCGCAGAGTGCGCGCAACTTCCTGGGCTTTCGTGACGGTTCAGCCAACCCGAATTCCAACGACGCCAAGACCATGGACCAGATTGTCTGGGTGCAGCCCGGCAGCGACGAGCCGGCCTGGGCCGCCAATGGCAGCTACCAGGCGGTGCGGATCATTCGCAATTTTGTCGAGCGTTGGGACCGCACGCCGCTGCAGGAACAGCAAAGCATCATCGGCCGCGTCAAGCCCACCGGCGCGCCCATGGGTGGCCAGCACGAAGCCCAAGTCCCCGATTACAGCACAGACCCGCAAGGCAAGCTGACCAAGCTCGATGCCCATATCCGCCTGGCCAACCCGCGCACCCCGCAGACCCAGGCCAACCTGATCCTGCGTCGGCCGTTCAACTACTCCAACGGCGTCAACAAAAACGGTCAGTTGGACATGGGGCTGCTGTTTATCTGCTACCAGGCTGACTTGGAGAAAGGTTTTATCAGCGTACAAACCCGGCTCAACGGTGAGCCCCTGGAGGAGTACCTCAAGCCAGTCGGTGGCGGGTATTTCTTCACCTTGCCGGGGGCGACGGGACCGAAGGATTTCATCGGGCGCACGCTACTTGCTGCAACGCACGTTCAACCTCCTGCCAACACTTAAAGCGGAAACCGTCCCATGAAGAAGTCGACTCTCGCGCTGTCGTTGTTAATCACCCTCTCGCCCCTGGCGGCCTTCGCCGCCACGGCGCCGCTGGACCTGGTAGGCCCGGTGTCGGACTACAAGATCTACGTCACCGAGCAAATCGCTGAGCTGGCGACCCAGACCCAGGCGTTCACCGACGCGGTGAAAAAAGGCGACCTGGCCACCGCCAAGCAGCTGTATGCGCCGACCCGCGTACATTATGAGGCCATCGAGCCGATCGCCGAGCTGTTCAGCGACCTCGATGCGGCCATCGATTCGCGTGTCGACGACCACGAAAAAGGCGTGAAGGCCGATGACTTCACCGGTTTTCACCGCATCGAGTACAGCCTGTTCGCCGAGAACACCACCCACGGCCTCGACACCTTGGCCGACGGCCTGAACAACAACGTCAAGGACCTGCAGACGCGCGTGGCCGGCCTGACCTTCCCGCCGGAAAAAGTCGTGGGCGGCGCCGCAGCCCTGCTCGAAGAAGTCGCCGCCACCAAGATCTCCGGCGAGGAAGACCGCTACAGCCACACTGACCTGTATGACTTCCAGGGCAACATCGACGGCGCGAAGAAAATCGTCGATCTGTTCCGCGGCCAGATCGAGAAACAGGACAAGGCCTTCCTGGCCAAGGTCGACAAGAACTTCGCCAGCGTGGATAAGGTCCTGGCCAAGTACAAGACGGCGGACGGCGGCTTCCAGACCTACGACAAGGTCAAGGAAAACGACCGCAAAGCCCTGGTCGGCCCAGTCAACACCCTGGCCGAAGACCTGTCGACCCTGCGCGGCAAACTGGGCTTGAACTGAGCCCTCTAGGTCTCGTTCAACGGTCGGTACCCATCCAACGGCGTACCGATCGGCAAGCCGCTCTCAGGGTTGACTGCGTACCAACGCCCGCCCACCTGTACCGCTCGAACGGGCACAGCATGGTTGTGTCCATTGTGAGCTGCGGCCTGCTGAGAGCCATCGTGGGTCGCTACCGCGCGATCTATTGCCACCTGTACGCCGAAGAATGCGCGCAACTTTTCCTGCGCCGCGAGCATGTTCGCGAACGCCGACACATTGGGCACCCGGCTCAACACGCGAGGCAAGGCGAGCACGCCTTTTGCACTGTTGACCAACAGATCGGCAGCGCCATCTATCGGATTCAAAAACGCGCTGACCACGCTCACGCCCTTTTCCAGCACACGGAAAGCCTTGGCACCAAAGGGCGCGACAGCCTTTGTGGATTTGACCAACGAACGCACCGCCGCGCCCGCGCCGCCTAGAAATGCACCGACCGTATCGATCAACAGACCCCGCGTGCCCTCGATGATATTGCCCTTGGCCAGGTCCACGATGGCCCCGACAAACGGAATCATGCTCAGCAAAATGCTGTCGTTGCGTTGCGACACTTCCCGCTGTTGCTCAAGAGGCAATTGGCCCTGGGCATACTTGAGCACACTGTCGCGGTGATGAATGAAATTGCCCTGCATGATCCGCTCGACAATCGCTTGGCTGCGGGGCGACGCAAAGCTGTTGGGCACCGCCGCCTGGACGCTGCCATCGGCGGACGGGGCGGCGGCCGGCAAGGTGTCACCCAGCTTTTCGATAATGATGCCGGGGGACGATACGTCTGATCGGGGCAAGGCGTCGGAGGTGTAGGCCGTGAAGTCGAACGGTTCCACTGCGCCATTTTGCAACCGAACCGTCGAAGGCGCCCAACGGCCATAGGTACGCTGCGTCTCTTCGAGGGTGCCGCCCAGTGCCAGTTGGTCCGGTAAATCCGTGCGCTTAACGATCAGCATCTTGGCCGGGAACACTTCAAAGTAGCTGATCATCCCGTTGTAGTCACAGCGGATCAGCGTGCCTTTGCGCCCTCGTCGCGCTTCGACTTGCGCAGATGTCTGGTCCAGCGTAGGCACCCCGTCGAGCTGTTCGCGCAGGGCAAACAGCTCGACGGCGCCATACTCCAAGGCCTGGCGGTCCGCCAGCGGCAAGTTGGCGATCAACCGTTTGGTGGTGGTGCCCAAGCCTTGCTTGAGGTTCTCCAGGTAGCTGTCGACTTCGCTCGCCACTTGCCCCGGCAGACTGGGCAAGCGGCTGATCCTGGCGTTCAAGGCGCGCACGTTCTTTACGATGGCAGCTTGTTCGGCGCGACTTGGGCGTGTGTTTGAAAAGGGCGTTCTTGCGGCGCCAGTGCCGCCGGGCGTGCCAGCCTCCAGCAGCATCCAGCGGTCCTTGACCAGATCCCCTGTCATATAGGTCTCGATCAGCGAACGGGTCTTGGGTTCCGAGACCTTCATGTTGCGGCGCTCGTCCGGGTCCGCAATATAGACCTGCAACGCTTGCAACTGGGCCACGCTGAATTCCGGGAACACCTTCTGCAGGTTCGCGACCGCCTGATCCCGGCGGGTCGGCAGCGGCGCCTTGAACGCCAGCAGAGCCTGCAGGAGTTGCTCGCGCTGGGCCTGAAAGGCTTCACTGGCCTGCTGGTAGTGCTGCGGTGTATAGCGACCGTCTGCGGTCTTGGCGTAGATCCCCTGCATCAAGCCCCAGTCCAGCAACACGTCGACACCGTGGTTATCCAGCACTGCCGCCTCGTCCGCAGTGCGCGCATCCAGCCGGGCCAGCGCCATGATTTCTGGGTAACTCATCGCCCGCGAGCTGCCTGCGCCGCCTTGACGTTCGGCAAAGGTCACGCCCAGGCGCAGATCCGCCCATTCGGCAGACCCCATGCGCAACGTGGAGGGAACATCCCGAATCAGAAACTCAGGGGCGGCAGCGGCCAGAAACAGGTGGGCCAACAGGGGCGCGACCTTGGGGTCCAGTGAAGTTTTTTTCCACAGATGCGTCTCGATATCCGTGCGTACCGAGGCCAGCGTCCGCCCATTGTTGGCAGGTTGGTAGATGTCATAACCGGCAATGGTTCCCGGACGCCCTGGTGCGTCGGGATCGATTTGCAGCATGATGGCCGCCAGCACCCACTGCTTGGCTTCGAGCGTCGAGAGTTGATCGCTGCCGGACGCCCCCTGGAACTGGCGATTACGCGCCACCGCCCTGCCCCAGTCCAACGCCACGGGGCTGTTCAGGACCTGTTCGAGGAAGCGATCAGCCTCGGCGCGCAAGGTGCCTGCGCTGTTAAGAGCAAGCACGCCGCGAACATCCAGGACACGCAGCAGGTTCACCGCAGGCTTGTTGCCAGGAGTATCGTCGTCGCTCAACTCCGCCACGAGGCGTTTGTCGGCGTCGGACAAGACTCCAGGGGCCCACTGACGCGCGATCAGTTGTGCGTAATCCCCCAGCGCCGGCGCCGGCGGCAGCGCGGCGTCGAGCCAGCGCAGAAGGTTGCGCACCTCCCGCGCCGTCTTCGGCACCGGCAACCCATGGGACGCCAGCACCTCGCTGATCGCTGCCTGGTCGGCGCCGTCAATCGCCAGCGACGAGGTATGGCTGATCAGCGTTTGCACGCCGGCCAGCAGCACCTCGTCCTCATCGGATAGGTGGCGCACGAGTTCACTCAAACGGTGCGCCAGATGCACACGCTCATCCATGACGTCGATGGCTTTTCTGGCGGTCAGGGTGCGTTGTTCCAGACGCCCTTTTTCCTGCGCCGACAAGGCTGACCCGTCCGCCGTCGAAAGTGCCTGGCGCACCGCTCCCAGTTCATCGGCAGTGTTCGGCGGGGTGACGCCGTACCACTGCAAGACCGCGTTGCGAGACAAGCCTTCGCCCTCGGGATGCACATACGCAAGCCCGTTGCCGGCCACATCCAGGGCGACAGCGGCGGCGCGCAGCCTGGCGCTGATCTGCCACCAGCCGGAGGTGTCGTTCACGGTGAAGATCTTTTGTGTCGCGACGCCGTTGTCGACGACCCAGCCACTGATCGAGTCGGGTTTGACCACCACGGTATCCATGGCCAGCCCTTTGCTCGCGACCCAGGCCCGTACCTCGTCGGTATTGAAGGCACTGCGCAGGGCCTCGAAGCCTGGACGAATCGCGGCGCCATGGGGAATCTGGACGGTCGAGTCCGGCAGCTGACGCAACGCCGAGGTGCTCAACGCAGTGTGTAACTGACGATCGGCATCCGCCGATGTTGCCGGCGCCGGCTGCAAGGTCCACCGCGGCGCCGCGCCGTCAGGTAGATCGGGCGCCGCCGCGCGCCGTTTGCGCACAACCGTGTCGGGGATGGGGCTGCCAATCGGCGTCGGCGCGGCGCTCAGCGCTGGCGGAATTGGTGGATGGGCATGAAGCATTGGGGAGACGTGCGACATTTCTAGTTCCTCTCTACCAGTGATCGGTAAGAGTTCTTGTCCTTAAGAACTGTCGAGAGAAAACATACCCACATAGGCCCGCGCTGCGTGTAGGCGAACTCTCAGGGCTTTGAAGGCAGCAAGAGAGTTCGTTGCGCGATGCCCGTGTTACAGAATGCGATACAGCAACCGCTCAATCCGCACCCGGCTGACGCGACGCAGGAATTTGCCGACCGCTTGCGGGTAATCCACCAGGGTCTGCAACTGCTGATAACCGTCGATGCGCGTGGTGTGCTGGAAAATCTGCGCCAGCTCCGTGCGCCTGGGCTCCAGCCACTCGCTCTTGGGGTCATCGATCAACAAAGCGTTTTCCAGGTCAAGGCGGAACGCGCGCGGGTTGAGGTTGTTGCCGGTCAGCAAGGTATAACGCTGGTCGACCCACATGCCTTTGAGGTGGTAGGTGTTGTCGCCGTCATGCCACAGATGCAGGTTCAACTGGCCGCTGTCGATCATCCGCTGATGGCGCTTGGCGAAGCGGCGCAGGCTGATTTCGTACAGGTACGGCAGGGCCGCGATCACTTTGAACGGCTCGCTGGGCGGGATGTAGAAGTCGTTGGCGGTCTTGTCGCCGACGATGATGTCGATCTTCACCCCGCGCACCAGGGCGCGGTTGATTTCCCGGGTCACGGGCAGCGGCAGGTTGAAGTACGGCGTGCAAATGGTCAGTTGATGCTGGGCGCTGGCGATCAGTTCGAGGATCACCCGGCTCAAGGGGTTGTTCTTACCGACACCGAGCAAGGGGCTGACCGACAGGTGGCCGTTGGGCAACTGGCCGGTCGTGGTGTCGTAGGCGGCGTGCTTGAGGCGACTGCGCAGGTCGCCGATATCATTGCGCAGGCTGCGGGTGGTCGGCGGGTTGGGCAAGTCGAGGCGATGCACCGCCTTGGATGCCATCAACCCGTGCTCCACCAGGTGTTGCATCGAATCCGCCAGCGGTGCGCTGTGGATCAGGTGGTAACGGTCGAAGCGGTACTTGTCGAACTTGTGCAAATACACGTTATTCAGGCTGGCGCCGCTGTACAACACGCTGTCATCGATCACAAAGCCCTTGAGGTGCAATACGCCGAACAGTTCGCGGGTCTGCACCGGCACGCCGTACACCGGCACCTCAGTGGCATGGCTTTGGGTCATGGCCTGGTACCAGGCGCTGTTGCCCGGCTGTTTGCCGGCACCGATCAACCCGCGCTGAGCGCGCAGCCAATCGACCACCACCACGATGTCCAGCTCCGGGCGTGCCGCCTTGGCCGCGTGCAAGGCGTCGTAGATCTCCTGCCCCGCCTCGTCCTGCTGCAAGTACAGCGCGACGATGTAGATACGCCGGGTGGCCTGGGGAATTTTCTCCAGCAGGCAACGGCGAAACGCAGCGGCGCCGGAAAGCACCTCAATCGCCTCGGTGGAGAGTGGGAAACCGCGCAGTTTGGGCAACAGGGAACGTTTGAAGAACGACGGCATAAGGCTCGCAATGGGTCGAATCCGAAGAGGCCCAGAGCTTACACCATGGGGGTGCTCAGGTCTCGTTGCCAGTCAGTGAAAAACTTCGTTGCGAAAGAAGAACGATCGTTCTACTATCCAATACATGAACGATATTACCCGAGACATTATCCTCGACGTCACCGAGAAGCTGATCTATCGCCACGGCATCGCCGCCACGGGCATGGACTTCCTGGTCAAAACCGCCGGTGTTTCCAGAAAAAGCATCTACCGCTATTTCGCCAATAAGGACGAACTGGTGATCGCTGCCCTGCAACGTCGCGACGCGCGCTGGATGCACTGGCTGCGCACCGAGGTGGAACGCTGTGACGACAGCGGCGAGCGCCTGCTCGCACTGTTCAGCGCGCTCAAGGCTTGGTTCGGTTCGGCGGACTTTCGCGGCTGCGCGTTCATCAATACCAGCGGCGAAACCGGCGACCCGCAAGCCCCGGTACGCCTGCTGGCGAAGGCGCATAAACACACACTCTTCGAGTACCTGCTCGAACTGTGTCAAGCCCACGGCACGCCCGAGCCGCAACAGCAGGCCGCGCAACTGCTGATCCTGATCGATGGCGCGATTACCGTGGCCCTGGTGACGGGCGACGCAACCGCGGCGGATACGGCGCAATCCATGGCACGAACGTTATTGGGACTTTAAACCCACAGGCCTCGCACTTTCGATCAACCTTTATTGCTTTAAGGAGCTGCCCAATGTCATCCCCTGCAGAAACACGCCCGCCCCTGCCGCCGTTTACGCGCGAGTCGGCCATCGAAAAAGTCCGCCTGGCCGAAGACGGCTGGAACTCCCGCGACCCGCATCGGGTGTCCCTGGCCTACACCCTGGACACCAAATGGCGCAACCGTGCCGAATTTGCCTACAGCCGTGAACAAGCCAAAGACTTCCTCAGCCGCAAATGGGCCAAGGAGTTGGATTACCGGTTGATCAAGGAGTTGTGGGCGTTCAGCGATAACCGCATCGCGGTGCGCTATGCCTATGAGTGGCACGACGACTCGGGTAACTGGTTCCGTTCCTACGGCAATGAAAACTGGGAGTTCGACGAGCACGGCTTGATGGCCAACCGCTTTGCCTGCATCAACGACATGCCGATCAAGGACAGCGAGCGCAAGTTCCACTGGCCGCTGGGGCGGCGCCCGGATGATCATCCGGGGCTGTCGGAGTTGGGACTCTAGCCTGTAGCCGCAAGCGTGAAGTTTGCGGCTTATTGCTCAATCCTGGTTCAGGCCCACTCGGTACAACACCCCATCATCCTCATCGGTCAATACATACAAAAAGCCATCCGGCCCCTGCCGCACGTCGCGAATCCGCGCATTCAAACCGCCCAGCAAGCGTTCTTCATGGATCGCCTTGTCGCCATCGAACTGCAGGCGAATCAGCTCCTGGCTGGCCAGTGCGCCAATGAACAGATTGTGCTGCCACGCCTTGAAGCGGTCTGCATCGTAGAACGCCATGCCACTGATAGCCGGGGATTTCTCCCACACGTGGTGTGGCGCCACGGTGCCTTCCACCGCCTCGCCTTTGGCCTCGGGGATCGGCATCAGCGAATAGTTGATACCGTGGGTCGCCAAGGGCCAGCCGTAGTTCTTGCCGCGCTCGATGATGTTGATTTCGTCGCCGCCACGCGGCCCGTGCTCGTTTTCCCAGAGCGTACCGCTCCACGGGTTCAGCGCCAGGCCCTGCGGGTTGCGCTGGCCGTAGGACCAGATTTCGGGGCGCACGCCCGGCTGGCCGACAAAGGGGTTGTCATCCGGCACGCGGCCGTCCGGGTAGATCCGCACAACCTTGCCTTGCAGCTTGTCCAGGTCCTGGGCGGTGGGTCGGTCGTTGTTTTCACCCAGGGTGACGAACAGGTAGCCGTCGCGATCAAAGGCCAGACGCGAGCCGAAATGATTGCCGGTGGAGAGCTTGGGCTCCTGGCGCAGGATCACCTTGAAGTCGCGCAAACCGCTCAGGTCATCCGCCAACCGCCCGCGGCCAACCGCGGTGCCGGCCGTGCCGCCCTGACCGCCACCTTCGGCATACGACAGGTACACCAGGCGGTCCTGCTTGAAGTCCGGCGACAGCGCCACATCGAGCAATCCACCCTGGCCCTTGGCCCAGACCTGCGGCACACCGGTCAGCGGCGCAGACAACTTGCCGTCCGGGCTAACGACCCGCAGGTGGCCGGGACGTTCGGTGACGAGAAAGCCTTGTTTGTCCGGCAAAAACGCCACAGCCCACGGGTGATCCAGGCCTTTGGCGATCGGCGTGGCGCTGATACTGCCTTGTTCACTGGGAAATTGCTGGGCCTCGGCGGCATACACCGTCGTCAGCGACAATAAGGTGCTTGCACAACACGCGGCGAGCAGGGTTTTGCGTAGAAACATAAGACGGGGTCCTTACCGGCACTCAAGGCCGGCGATTGCCGTTGGCGTCAACCGTGGGGGCTTTGGTTTCGGTCGCGGGGCGGCTGGGAACAGCCTCGCGTTGCGGATAGCGATTACCGATGCCGCCGTTTTCCAGGGTCGGCGTGCGCGTGGTCGGCCCGGTCTGGATGCCGCGAACTGCCGGCGCATTGGGCTGGGTGCCCTGCATACTGTTGGGATTGGCCCGGTGGATCGGGCTATTGTTGGCGTCATTGCTGCCGGGCAGGTTTTGCGCCTGGGCACTGGCGCAAAGCGCCAGGCCTAGCGCCAACGCTGCAAGATGTCGCACACAGGTGATCATGACAAAGCCTCTTGGGACGAGGAGTACGTGCTTTCGATACCACGCTACGCTTTGGGTTCGGCTTTGGTAACTAAATAGTTTCTCATCAGGTGTAACAGGTTCTGTCTGCGCATCCGCCCGCCGAAACTTTCGCCGAGCCCTGGGCGTCAACGGAACACCGCCTTTACTCAAGACAACATCAGGGTTCTGGTTATGAAGAAGGCCAAAGCAGGCAAGATCGAAAACGCGGAATCGGAACAGTCGCTGCTGATCAAAGAAAAGGACCGGCACGCCCGCCCGGCCAGCGACTACGACATCACCGAAGCCCAGCCCCAAAGCGTGCTCAGCGGTGCCTGCGTGGGGAACGCCAGGCCTACATCCGCGCCGCAAAAGAGCGCCGCGTGCGTCACGCTAGCCGGTGTGCAGATCACCCACCCCGAGCGCATCATCGATCTGGCCAGCGGCACCCGCAAGCTGCAACTGGCGCAGTTTTACCAGAGCATCAGCGAATGGCTGCTGCCCTTCCTGCGTCACCGCCCCGTGTCCTTGCTGAGAGCGCCAGAGGGCATCGACGGCGAACAGTTCTTCCAGAAACACTCGGAGCACCTGGCGATTCCCCATATCAGGCAACTGGACCAGCGCCTGGACCCGGAGCATGCGTGCCTGATGCAAATCGACAGCCTCGCCGCCCTGATCGGTGCGGTGCAGATGGGCACCGTCGAGCTGCACACCTGGGGCGCCACCTCGGACAAGATCGAAACCCCGGACCTGTTCGTCCTTGACCTCGACCCCGATCCGGCCCTGCCGTGGAATGCCATGCTGGAGGCGGCGCAGTTGACCTTGTCGGAGCTCGACGAGTTGGGCCTGCAAGCCTTCGTCAAGACCAGCGGCGGCAAAGGCCTGCACCTGATCATCCCGCTGGCGCGCCGCGATGATTGGGCCACCGTGAAAGCCTTCGCCAAAGCGATCGCCCAGTGCATGACCCAACGCCTGCCGGAACGCTTCACCGCCACCTCAGGGCCGAAGAATCGACAGGGCAAGATCTTCATCGATTACCTGCGTAACGTGCGCGGTGCCAGTACGGTGGCGGCCTATTCGGTGCGCGCACGCCCCGGCCTGCCGGTGTCGGTGCCGGTCAGTCGCGAGGAGTTGACGGGATTGCGCGGCGCCCAGCAGTGGACGGTCGCCAACCTGCAACAGCGGCTGCAGGGTTTGAAGGACGACCCGTGGGCGGGTTATGCCAATCGGCAGAAGCTCAGCAAAAAGATGTGGAACACGTTGGGCGCGACGCCACCGCAGTGAGTCGCGCCGCCTCGAGGTTCAGATCAGGATGAAGATCAGCGCAAACACCGCGAAAATCGCCCATTTTTCCAGGTAGTAGCGCGTGCGGTTACGCTTCTTGAGTTCCTTGCCGCGCAGGCGGATTTTGTACAAGCGGCTAAACGCACGGTTCAGACCGCCGGTCTTGTCGCCCGCGTCGTTCGGCGCGCCTGCGGCCGCCATCACCGTGCGGCTGAACCAGCGGTTGAACGCGGCCGCCCAGCGGTACTTCATTGGCCGCTCGACGTCACAAAACAAAATGATGCGGTTCTTCTGGGTGGCGTTTTCTGCGTAGTGGATATAGGTCTCGTCGAACATCACCGGCTCGCCGTCGCACCAGGAATAGTTCTCGCCGTCCACATTGATGTAGCACCCCGGATCGTTGGGGGTATCCAGGCCCAAGTGGTAGCGATAGGAGCCGGCGTAAGGGTCACGGTGGCGCACCAGCTTGGAGCCCGGCGGCAACTCGGCGAACATCGCGGCCTTGACCGAGCCGATGCTCTGCAGCAACTCGGTGGTGCGCGGGCACAGCTTCATCGCCGAGGGGTGGCTGTCGCCATACCATTTCAGGTAGAAGCGCTTCCAACCCGACTTGAAGAACGAGTTGAAACCGACGTCGTCGTATTGGTCCGAACGCTTGATCGCGCCCGCTTGCATCAGGGTCTGGGCTTCCTGGCGGATTTCTTCCCAATGCTCCTGCAGCGGGCTCAGGTCTGGGAAATCGCTGGGCGAGAGATACGGTCGGTTGGGTAGCTTGGAGAACAAGTAGAGAAAGCAGTTGATGGGCGCCAGGAACGTAGAGTGATCGCTGAGCTGGCGTCTCAGTTTATGCCGCACCCGGCCACGCAGGTGGACATACGCAATAGAGGCAACGTAGAGGAAAACAATAATGAGTTTCAATGGATTTCGTCACAAGTCAGGAGAAAACAGGCTGCTCCTGCGGGCCCACGACGGCCGAGGTTGGATAGCAGCACATGAAATCACAATTCACATAGAGGCGGCACGACCGGCGGATAACCCTTTGGTTCATTGCCATCGCCCGATATTTAGCCACATTTTGTAACTAAAGGTTAACTAAGAATTGTGAAGAGCTGTCCACTGATTGTAATGGGAGGCCGGCACGCGGGCTTGTCATGGGACAAGCCCTCTCGCGTTAAACGTTACAGCAGCGGCTGATCATCCTTGCGCTCACGCCGGGAAAAGCGCCCGTCTTCCAAGCTCGAATAAGGCACGGTTTCGCGTCGGGTCAGCACAAAATGGCGGACCAGTGCGACGAACAAACCGAGGATTAACCCCGCAACCAGGCTCAAGGCGATCACCAGGGCTTTTTTCGGTTTGATCGGGGCCAGTGGCTCTTGGGCGCGGCGGTCGACGGTGACCAACTTGAGGTCGCTCATGTCGATGTTGAGGTTGCGCAAGCGCGCAACTTCTGCACGAAGCGGTTCAACATCCTGCAGGAAGATATCTTCATTCCCACGCTTGCGCAGCACCTCAACCTCACGGTTGACCTCCAGCAGTTGCAACTCCTTGCCGATCTCGGCGACGCGAGGGTTGGTGAAGTCGTCACTGGTCCGCTGTTGTAACGCAACGCGCTCGGCTTCAAGGGCTTCGGTGCCGAGGAAGTAGAGCGGGATCTTCTGGTTGTTGACTTCGGTACGCATCACCTGGCTCGAGCCGCCGCGCGACGCATCCGCCATGGAAGACGGCGTAGTCGGCGTCTTGATCCCCATGGACTTGGCGATGGCAATGGCTTCCGACAATTCCGCCAGGCGGTTGTTACGCTCCATTTTCATTTGCAGGCGCAGGGCACTGAGTTCATCTTGCAACTGGGCGCGCTTGAGTCGGTCATCTTCCAACAACTTGGCGATCTTCGATTCCTTATCGGTATCATAGTTGGCGCGCGCCGCGTCAATCTTGCCTTTGAGTTCATTCAGGCGGTTATTGACGATCACCTTGAGGTCCGCACCGACTTGTGAGCGCTCTGCCGCAATGGCGTAATCGACAAAGCCGTTAAGAATCGCCACACCGTCCACATCGGCCGGGTACTGCAACTCCAGGCGGATATAACTGCTCAACGAGTCTGCCTTCTTCGGGTCCGGCAGAATCAATTTGACCGAGTTGCGGTTGAAGTCTTCAAAACTCTGCTCCAGGCTTTGCCCTGGCGTCTGGAACGCAGTGAACAATTGCTCATGGGATTTAAAAAAGCCCAGTCTCGCCTCATAAGAGTCCAACTGCGCGCCCACCTTCGACAACGCATCGGCCGGTGGCAGTTTGTAGACTTCGGAACGGTTCAACGCATCCAGTTCGTTGATCGCCGCCGGGCGCAAGACACTGCTGACCTCATATGTCCGCGGCGCCAGGAAGGCATAGCCGACTCCGAGCACGCCCGCCAGAACCGTACACCCCACTACCAGTTTTTTTTGCTGCCAAATCGAGTGAAACAGTTCAAGCAGGTCGATTTCATCTGAAGAGCTAGAAGCCGTATGCGGGGAAGTTCGATTCAAAATGAAAGCACCTTAAAAATGATACTAAACGGCCATCACCGCCAAAGACCTAAACAATCCAAGGAACAACGCCCTGAAGCCCACAGAGCAGGCCAACCAATAGCCATCTGACCTCTTAGCCAGACGAAAAATCCCACGCTATTAAAGTTTGTTTCCCTTCATCAAAGCGATCATTGCCACTGGCGTTCATCAAGTAGGAATATTCTTGTCACAAGAGTAGTCAAAAGTTTGTTAAATAGCTGCTGGTACAGGGAAAATTCGAGATAAAAGACTGATAACACGAAGTATCCTACAGATGAACCTGTGCATACCGGGCTTGTTCTGACCATTCGGTCACCCTATTCAGCCGATGTACCTCAACAAAAAGGAATTTGTATGACAGCCATTTCCGATCCGGACTACCACGACCTCCAAGGCACCTGGGAACAGATCTCGCTCGAAGACAGCGGCGAACTCAACCCCGCTGACGCCCATAGCGCCCCCGGCGCGCTCACCACCATTACGGGTGATCGCTTTGAAGTGCTCACCGTTGACGGCGAGCGCCTATTGGCCGGCCGGTTCTTCCTGGACAGCACCACCCGTCCCAAAAGCATCACCTGGATCGATGCCATGGGTGACGACGCGGGCAAGGCACTGCCGGCCAGCTACCGCCTGGAAGGAGACGAATTTGTGTTCATCGCAGCGGATGAAGGCATGCCGCGACCGCGTACTTTCAGTACCGGCCCCGGGCAGACAATGCGCACATTTGTGCGTAGACCCTGAACCCCGCGCCCATCTGAACTTGCGACGGGATTTTCACAGGGCCTTCACTTTCCGGTCTATAGGGTGAAGCCTACCTACTCCAGTGAATCCCTTAGCCCGCCCCCCAGCGGGCTTTTTTTTACGCGAAAGACTCTTCAGGGAAGGCGTTTGGTCGCCGTCAGGGTAAAACACAGCGGCAACTGGGCCGCCTGCCCCTCATACTGGTCATAGAGTTCTTCGCGATTTGAATGCGGGTACTCTTGCAGATGACCGATCTGCAACCCCGCCGCAATCGCTGCGCTGACCACGCTGCCCAGGGTGTGTACAAACCAGTAGGACGTCGGCCCCTCGACAGCGCCCAGCCCTTCATAGACGATCGACTCTTGCAGCACAAAAGGCTCACGCTGGAAGTACGAACTGGCCGGCAGCAGCGGATTGGCCGCCAGTGGGTCGAACACTTCCAGGAACGGGTGGGTTTCGTACATCACCAGGGTGCCGCCGGGCTTCAGCGTTGTGGCGACCTGGCGCATGAACAGCGCTACATCCGGCATCCAGCCCAATACACCGATGGTGACCAGGGCGATATCGAAGCGTGCATGCAGGCGCTCGGGCAGATGGTGGATATCGGTTTCGATGAACTCCGGGCTGTGGGGTGAGAGCGCCGCCAGTTCCTGAGCCTGATCGAGAAAGGCGCGGGATTGGTCCACGCCGACGACCGTGCGCGCGCCCAGGCCGAATAACGACAAGCATTCGCGGCCGTTGTTACAGCACAATTGCACCACGTCCTTGCCGGCAACGCCGACGTCTCGCAGCAAGACGGTGAGGGTCGGGTCCAGGCACGAAAAACCCGGTTCGGCGACCGAGTCGAGCAGCGTCCTCCAGGTATCCGTGGCTTTGTGCAGCCGGGCGGATTCGTCCCAGGCGTCCTTGTTGCTGGCAATCGCCTGTTGGGCTGAGGGCATGTCCATTGCATCTCCAGAGAGTCAGTTACAGCGAGCTACCCTAGCGGGGCCATCAAAATACGGGATCTCACGGACACCCCGCTTACGTTCGTGACAGCCCCCTGGCTACAGGCTTACTTCACCCCCGAAACCCGACATTCGCCTGAAATGAAAGCGGTGTTACGGCTATCCGATGAGCTTGTGGCCGAGTTGCTGGAAACCGATCACGTGGTTATTTCAACGCCAGTCTACAACTATAACGTCCCAGCAGCGCTCAAGGCCTGGGTCGATCATGTGGTACGTAAAGGCCTGACCCTGGGTTTTCATACGACGGCACAAGCACGTCGCGCCTATTCCAGATTTTCAACACTCAGGTTTCAACCGATCAAGCTCACCGTCAAGGGCGGCGATAAACGTTTCCTGAAAGGGTTACGTTGGTTTGCGCCAATCGCTAGTCCGAATCGGTTTGGCCCGCTCGCTCGGTGAGCAGATAAACCGATTGCCCCCCTCCCGCGCGGCAGTGGGTTCCAACACGGAAAGCATTGAACATCCGTCGTCGACTGCCATACAACTGTCGTCACACCTATGCGACAATATGCATTATGTCTGGCATGAACCCCGCCTTCATTTCCCAGCAGCTCGGCCATAGTGTGCAGATGCTGCTCTCGACTTATGCGCGCTGGATCAACTCAAGCTCGGACTGGAGCGAATCGGAAGCGCTCCAGATTGGCCCAAAATTGGTCACAGCTCAAATAAGCGCACCCTAAGCTATTGATAGGTAAAGTAATTGATCTCCACAGCTAACATCACCATGCAGTTCGGCGCCAAGCCGCTCTTCGAGAATGTCTCGGTCAAATTCGGCGCCGGTAACCGTTATGGTTTGATCGGTGCCAACGGTTGCGGCAAGTCGACCTTCATGAAAATCCTCGGTGGCGACCTTGAACCATCCGGCGGCCAGGTCATGCTGGAGCCGAATGTGCGCCTGGGTAAACTGCGCCAGGACCAGTTCGCCTATGAAGAATTCACCGTGCTCGACACCGTGATCATGGGCCACGAAGAGCTGTGGAGGGTCAAGGCCGAGCGCGACCGTATCTACTCGCTGCCGGAAATGAGCGAAGAAGATGGCATGGCCGTGGCCGAGCTGGAAACCGAGTTCGCCGAGATGGACGGCTACACCGCCGAATCCCGCGCCGGTGAACTGCTGCTGGGCCTGGGTATTCCCCTGGAGCAGCACTTCGGCCCGATGAGCGAAGTCTCCCCAGGCTGGAAACTGCGCGTGTTGCTGGCCCAGGCGCTGTTCTCCGACCCTGAAGTGCTGTTGCTCGACGAACCGACCAACCACCTGGACATCAACACCATCCGCTGGCTGGAAAACATCCTGACCCAGCGCTCCAGCCTGATGATCATCATCTCTCACGACCGTCACTTCCTGAACAGCGTGTGCACCCACATGGCTGACCTGGACTACGGCGAGCTGCGCCTGTTCCCGGGCAACTACGACGAATACATGACCGTGGCGACCCAGTCCCGCGAGCAACTGCTGTCGGACAACGCCAAGAAAAAGGCGCAGATCTCCGAATTGCAATCCTTCGTCAGCCGCTTCTCGGCCAACGCCTCGAAAGCCAAGCAGGCCACTTCCCGTGCCAAGGCGATCGACAAGATCCAGCTGGCCGAGGTCAAGCCTTCGAGCCGTGTGAGCCCGTTCATCCGTTTCGAACAAACCAAAAAGCTGCACCGCCAGGCGGTCATCGTCGATCGCATGGCCAAAGGCTTCGACGGCAAGCCGCTGTTCAAGGACTTCAGCTTCCAGGTTGAAGCCGGCGAGCGTGTGGCGATCATCGGCCCGAACGGTATCGGCAAGACCACCCTGCTGCGCACCCTGGTCAACGAACTGACGCCGGATGCCGGCAGCATCAAGTGGACCGACGCGGCCGAGCTGGGCTACTACGCCCAAGACCACGCCCACGACTTCGAAGACGACATGAGCCTGTTCGACTGGATGGGCCAGTGGACGCAGGGCGAGCAAGTGATCCGCGGCACCCTGGGCCGCATGCTGTTTTCCAACGACGAGATCCTCAAGTCGGTCAAGGTCATCTCCGGTGGTGAGCAAGGTCGCATGCTCTTCGGCAAGCTGATCCTGCAAAAGCCGAACGTGCTGATCATGGACGAACCGACCAACCACTTGGACATGGAATCCATCGAAGCGCTGAACCTGGCGTTGGAAAACTACCCGGGCACGCTGATCTTCGTCAGCCACGACCGTGAGTTCGTATCGTCCCTGGCCACCCGCATCATCGAGTTGAGCGCCAGCGGCGTGATCGACTTCAGCGGCACCTATGACGACTACCTGCGCACCCAAGGCGTGGTGTTTTAAGCACAGCGACTAGCGGTTAGCGCCAAGCGGCAAGAAAAAGCCCCGTCCACTGTGATGGGGCTTTTGTATCTGTACGGGTCAGCCGGCTTAATACTTAGCCTGCTTTCTTTTCTCCCAAGCCCTTGCGATGATGCCCTCACCGCCCTCCCGCGAACGAGTGCTCATGCCTGCCGCCGCCCCCAGCTCAGTGTCGATCACCCTGCAGATCGTCTCCATCGTCTTCTATAGCTTCATCGCCTTTCTCTGCATCGGCCTACCGATCGCGGTGATCCCGGGCTATGTGCATGAGCAACTGGGCTTCAGTGCGGTGGTGGCCGGGATGACCATCGGTTCGCAATACCTGGCCACCCTGCTCAGTCGCCCCATGGCCGGGCGCATGTCCGATACCGTGGGCACCAAACGTGCGATCGTGCTGGGCCTGGCGGGCATCCTGGTCAGCGGCGTATTGACGCTGCTTGCCACACTGCTGCAGAGCCTGCCGCTGTTGAGCCTGGGCATCCTGATCGTCGGTCGTTTGTTGCTTGGCGTGGCCCAGGGCCTGATCGGCGTAGGCACCATCAGTTGGTGCATGGGCCAGGTCGGCGCCGAGCACACGGCGCGCTCGATTTCCTGGAACGGCATCGCGTCCTACGGCGCCATCGCGATTGGCGCGCCGCTGGGGGTGGTGATGGTCGCCGAATATGGCTACAACAGCCTCGGCATCGCCCTGTCGGTGCTGGCGGCGTTGGGCTTGGTGCTGATCCGCAATAAACCATCAGTGCCGGTGGTGCGCGGTGAGCGCTTGCCGTTCTGGGCGGTGTTCGGCCGTATCGCACCGTTTGGCGCCAGCCTGTGCCTGGCATCCATCGGCTACGGCACCCTGACCACCTTTATCACCCTGTACTACCTCAATCGCGGCTGGGCAGGCGCGGCCTATTGCCTGACGGTATTTGGCGTGTGTTTCATCGTTTCGCGCCTGGTGTTTATCTCAGCCATCAGCCGCTTTGGCGGCTTCAGGGCAGCGATTGCCTGCATGGTCATCGAGACCCTGGGCCTAACGCTGTTGTGGCTCGCGCCGTCTACCGGCGTGGCGTTGGTCGGTGCAGGGCTGACAGGCTTTGGTTTATCCCTGGTGTACCCGGCGCTGGGCGTGGAAGCGATCAAGCAAGTGCCCAGCAGCAGCCGTGGCGCGGGGTTGAGCGCATACGCGGTGTTTTTCGACCTGGCCCTGGCGATTGCCGGGCCATTGATGGGCGCGGTGGCGTTGAACCTCGGCTACGGCTGGATCTTCTTCTGCGCGGCGCTGCTGTCGCTCACTGCGTTGGGCGTGACCTTGCTGCTCAAACGTCGCGCTTACTGATCCGCCGTTTGCAAGCCGGCACGGGTGGACCGCCCGAGGGTCTGAGTGAAAAAGCGCCCGGCTTCGGAGCTCAGATCGCGGTGAATGCCTTCGCGGTCGACGCCATCGGCATCGGTGCAGATCGCCGGCATCAGCGCCAGTTGAGCGCTGTCGCAGGGCGCCATGAACACGAAATGCCCGGCCCCGGCCAGCAGTTTGAAGTCCGGCGGCTCGGGCAGCTTGCGCGCCAAAGCGGCGGCGTTCTTGTCCACAGCCACCAGTTTGTCGCCGTCACCGCTATAGAGCAGCACCGGCACATGGACGTCGGCCAGGGTGTGGCGGCCGAACATCAAACTCAGCGGCGCCATCAACATCAACGCGTGAACGCGTGGATCGGCTTGTGGCTGCAGGTCATCACGGTCCACCACCAGCTCGCCGTTGGTGGTGCAGGCGTCGCGATCTTCCGGACGTTCCTGGCAATAGCGGCGCAGGCGCGCGAAATCGGGCTTGGCACCCGCCAGGATCAACGCGGTTTCGCCACCGGCCGAATAGCCGATGACACCTACCTGGTCGACGTTGACGAACGGTGACAGCATCGGGTCGCCCAGGGTCGCAGTGATCGCTTCGGAAATCTGGATCGGCCGCCCATACAAGTTGCTCACCGTACCCAGGCGGCTGTGATCCTTGTAGTTGTCGCCGGGATGCAGCACCGCCACCACCACAAAACCCTTGCGCGCCAGGGAGGTCGCCAGGTCATGCAGGGCCAGCGGCGTACCGGTGTTGCCATGGGACAACATCAGCATCGGGAAACGGCCTATAGCGATCTTCGAATCTTCCGTCGCCGCCACATGATACCCACCCACCTGAGTGGTGTGCTCAGGGTCGGTAGACGGATAGAACGCGACGGCCTTCATCGGTTGTAGATCCAGCGGGTCGAGAAAACTCATGCGGTGAAAGCCCACACTCCAATGCGGGTGCGGCGCAGGGGCGGCATGCACTGAAACCAGGCTGCCAAGCAGGGAAAGAACCAAAACAGCACAAAGACGCATCATGAGGATGTCCACCTTTGCTGCGCGATAACCGGCATGTCTATTTAAGATGTCCATGGTTCTGGGTACTCGCACCGAGTGATAAACCCATGCGTGCATAACCTGGGCCAAAGTAAAGACAGCGGGCCAACGAAAAAACTCCGTACTCCGGTCGCGTTCAGGCGAGCAGAATACAGAGTTTAGGCGCCCGGCTTCAGATTGAAACCGAGCAACAACGAAATTTACACAAGCCTTACGCGGCGGCGAACAATTGTTCGTTGATGACAACGTTGGCGTCGCTCAGGGACTTGCTACGGAACTCATCGCCATACGCCAGGCCGTGGGCGCGGACGAATTCGATGTCGGTGATACCGAGGAAGCCCAGCATCACTTTCAAGTATTCCTCGTGGGCCACGCCCGTTGCCTGGCCAACATGCAAGCCGCCGGACGTGGAGACGATGATGACTTTCTTGTTGCCGCACAGGCCTTCCGGCCCGGCTTCGGTGTAGCGGAAGGTCTGGCCGGCCACTGCAATGCGGTCGATCCAGGCTTTGAGCTGGGACGGGATGGTGAAGTTGTACATCGGCGCGGCCAGCACCACGGCGTCGGCGGCGAGGAATTCAGCCAGGGTCGACGCACTGAGGTCGGCTTCGCGCTGCTGCGCGGCGTCGCGCAATTCGGCTGGCGTGCCCAATGCAGCCAAGGTGGCGCCAGAGAAGTGGTTGATGCCTTCGTTGGCCAGGTCACGGTAAGTCACTTCCACACCCCGCTCGGCCGCTTGCCAGGCCTTGACCACGCCGGCACTGAGCTGGCGCGAGGCCGAGTTGTCGCCGAGGATGCTGGAATCGATATGCAACAGTTTCATGGGGAAGCTCCAAATAGGATCAGCGGTGCGGATTAGATGGTGTTAATCCTACGCATGAAACTAATAGCCGATAAGGTAGTTGAAATGCGATAGTTCGTCCTACTGACAGGACAATAGGCCGACCATGCAAGACCTCAATGACCTCTACTATTTCGCCAAAGTCGTGGAAGCCGGCGGCTTCGCGGCGGCCGGTCGCCTACTGGGGATTCCCAAATCGCGGCTGTCGCGACGGATCGCCGAGCTGGAAGCACGCCTTGGCGCGCGCCTGCTGCAGCGCACCACCCGGCAACTGACCCTGACCGCCGTCGGCGAGCGTTATCTGCGCCATTGCCAGGCGATGCTGCTGGAAGCGGAAATGGCCGATGAGGCGGTCGCCAGCATGTCCAGCGAACCCCGTGGGCGGCTGCGGGTGAGCTGCCCGGTGGGCTTGGCCCAGAACATCCTGCCGGAGCTAGTCGCCGGTTTTCTCGCTGCCCACCCCCTGGTCCAGATGGAAATGACCCTGGTCAACCGTCGGGTCGACCTGGTGGCCGAGGGCATTGACGTGGCGTTGCGCGTGCGCGAGCTCGGCGACGAAGACCCGCTGCTGGTCACCAAGCGCCTGCGCCAGGCCCAGACGCTGCTGGTCGCCAGCCCGGACCTCATGCGTGGCCGACAGGTCGACAACCTCGACGACCTCAAGCAATTGCCGGTGCTCGGCGCCCTGGAAGCCGACCGCATGGTCCACCTGCGCCTGCTCGACCCCCAAGGCAGCGCCGAAGACCTGGTGATGGAAGCCCGCCTGGGCATTGATGACTTCATCGTGCGCAAAGCCAGCGCACTCAAGGGCCTGGGCTTTACCGTGCTGCCGATGATGTATTGCGAAGAAGAACTGGCCAGCGGCCAACTGGTGCAACTGCTGCCGCAATGGTCGCTGCCGGGGGGCTGGTTGCAGGCCGTGTACCCGCATCGCCGTGGCGTGCTGCCGGCGATTCGCGCGTGGATCGATTACCTGGAAGAAGGCTTTAATAGCTGTGGAGACCGCCTGTTATGAACATGACCGAAGAACACGTCGCGCACTTCTGCCTGAGCCTGCCCGGCGCGCGGGAGGACTACAAATGGGGTGGCGTGCGGGTGTTTTCGATTGCCGGCAACAAGATGTTCGCCGTGCAGAATCTACGGGGCGACTCGTTGGCGTTCAAGGTCGACAAGGAACTGTTCCTGGGCCATGTGGACCGCCCGGGCATCCACCCGGCGCCGTACCTGGCGCGCGCGCAGTGGATCATCATGAACACGCCCTACCCGTTGGGCGCCGAGGAATTGCGTGGCCTGTTGCAGCGCTCCCACCAGTTGGTGGTGAGCAAATTGCCCAAGCGCACGCAGATCGGGTTGTTGCTAGAGGACTGACCACAGCGTGCCGCTGAGGAACATCTGGTCAAGCCAGAACACCTGGTGCAACAGCACGATCACCCAGAACAGCACCTGATAAGACACCTTGCGCGTCTTGTGCCGGAACACCTGCTGGGCAATCAGCGCCCCCGGCCATCCGCCCGCCAGCTCGACGGCGTGCAGGATGTTTTCCGGGATGCGCCGAGCATCGGTGCGCGCCTTGCGCTTGTCGCTCCAGTACAGGAAAAACGCGATCACGCTGACCACGCCATAGGCCACCAGCGGCATCACGGTCTCGCCGCGATGCCACACCAATACCGAGCCCAATAATGGCGCCGCGCACAACAGCGCAAAGATCAGCGCCTTCAGGCGTGGGTGCTGAATCATCATGCCTTGGCCGCAGACCAATCGATCCAGCCGAACTGCCAGGTCGCCAGGATCAGCAAGCCGAATGCAATCCGATACCAGGCAAACGCTGCGTAGCTATGGTTGGCGATGAACTTGAGCAGGCCCTTGACCGCAATCATCGCGAAGATGAACGAGGTAACAAACCCGAGGGCGAACACTGGCAGGTCCGCCGGCTGGAACAGGTCGCGGTACTTATAGCCCGAGTACACCGCCGCACCGACCATGGTCGGCATGGCCAGGAAGAACGAAAACTCGGTGGCGGTCTTGCGCGACAGGCCGAACAGCAGGCCGCCGATGATGGTCGAGCCCGAGCGCGAGGTGCCCGGAATCATCGCCAGGCACTGGGCAAAGCCAACCTTGAGCGCGTCCTTCCAGGTGATCTCATCGACGGTTTCGGCATGCACTTCATGCTGGCGACGCTCCGCCCACAACATCACGATGCCGCCCAACACCAATGCAGTGGCGACGGTGATCGGGTTGAACAGATAGTGGTGAATCAGGTCGGCGAAAATCACCCCTAGCACCACGGCCGGCAGGAACGCGATCAGCAGGTTGACGGTAAAGCGCTGCGCATTGCGCTGGGTCGGCAAGCCGGTGACCACGTCGAGGATCTTGCGCCGAAACTCCCAGACCACCGCCAGAATCGCGCCGAGCTGAATGATGATGTTGAACGCCATGGCGCGTTCGCCGCCAAAGTCGAGCAAGTCGGCGACGATAATCTGGTGGCCGGTACTGGAGATCGGCAGAAATTCAGTCAGCCCTTCTACCACGCCGAGTATCAACGCCTGTGCGGCGGTCCACAAATCCATACTTCCCCCAAAGGTCTTGCTCTACGACAAGCCTCGTTAGTCTTTTTAATGGTTCACTGACGATGAGCACGCTAAAGGCCCGGTGTTGATATTCAACGCCGGTCTGCAAAAATTCCGTGAAAAATCAGGCAGCACTCAGGTTTTTCGATTTCAGGCCGAAAGCCTATCAGACAAGGCGTAAAAGTCGATGCAACGCCGAGAATTATAAAAAGCACGGAGTGACAGGACGATGAACAGTTTGCGCAATATGTCGATCAGCCGCCGTCTTTGGTTGATCCTAGTAGTCGCCGTGCTGATGCTGTTGACCCTGGGTTTGCTGATGCTCCAGCAGATCCATGGCGACCTCTATCAAGCCAAACGCCTGCAGACCCAGCACGTCGTAGAGACCGCCAGTGGAATCCTGACGTTTTATCACAGCCTCGAAACCAGCGGCGCCATGACCCGTGAAGCGGCACAGAAACAAGCGCTGAGCGCGGTGCGCGGCCTGCGCTATAACCGTAATGAGTATTTCTGGATCAACGACCTGACGCCGGTGATGATCATGCACCCGGCCAACCCCAAGCTCGATGGTCAGAACCTCTCGTCGATTCGCGACCCGAACGGCTTTGCGATATTCAACGAGTTCGTGAGCCTGGCCAAGGCCAAGGGTGCCGGCAACATCAATTACAGCTGGCCGAAGCCGGGTGCTGAAGCGCCGGTGAAAAAAACCTCGTATATCCAGCTGTTCGAGCCATGGGGCTGGATCATCGGCTCCGGCGTGTATGTGGATGACGTGCAAGCCGAATTCAACGTGCAAGTGTGGAAAGCCTCAGGTATCGGCCTGGGCATCGCCGTGGTCATGGCCCTGCTGGTCTCGTTGATTGTGCGCAGCATCGTGCGCCCGCTGCAGGCGGCCGTGAGCGCCATGGCCAATATCGCCAGCGGCGAGAGCGACCTGACTCGCAGCCTCGACACCCATGGCCGCGACGAAGTCACCCAACTGTCCCAGCACTTCAACAACTTCACCGCCAAGCTGCGCCAGGTCGTCGGTCAGTTGCAGATGTGCGCCAATGCGCTGGGTCAGTCGTCCACGGAGATGGGCAATAACGCCAGCCAGGCCCATGACCGCAGCCAGCAACAATCGCAGCAGATGGAACTGGTGGCCACCGCGATCAATGAAGTCACCTACGGCGTGCAGGACGTGGCCAAGAACGCCGAGCACGCCGCCAGCGAAATGCGCGATGCCCAGGCCCAGGCCGAGCAAGGCCAAGTGAACATCGACAGCAGCTTGCAGCAGATCAACCAACTGTCCACCACCATCAGCCAGGCCGTGGAAGTGATTCGTACCCTGTCGAGCGAAAGCACGCAGATTGGTGGCGTGCTCGAAGTGATCCGCTCCATTGCCGACCAGACCAACCTGCTCGCCCTCAACGCCGCCATCGAAGCCGCGCGTGCCGGTGAGCAAGGGCGCGGGTTTGCGGTGGTGGCGGACGAAGTGCGGCTGCTGGCCCAACGCACGCAGAAATCCACCGCTGAAATCCAGGCCATGATCGAGCGCCTGCAAGGTCACTCGGAAGCGGCGGTCAAGGTCATCAGCGACAGTCACAGCGCTTCGCAACTGACCATCGAACAGGCCGGCCAGGCCGGTGCCAGCCTCACCGCCATCGGCCAGGCCCTGCTCAATCTCAATGGCCTGAACGCCTCGATCGCCAGCGCCACTCTGCAACAGGCCCACGTGGTCGAGGACATCAACCAGAACGTGACCCAGGCCGCCGGGTTATCCCACAGCACCGCAGTCGCGGCGGAACAGTCCAGCGTGGCCAGCGCGCACTTGCGCGGGTTGAGCGAGCAACTCGACGGCCTGCTGCGTCAGTTCAAGATCTAGCGCTGCTCAACATGTGGGAGGGGGCTTGCCCCCGATAACGGTGGGTCAGCTGCAAATATGCTGACTGATACACCGTTATCGGGGGCAAGCCCCCTCCCACATTTGCCTTCCTGCGTTTTGAAGATTGGTTACAATCCCCGCCCTCTCCCTCTCTCCCAAGGAACCGCCATGTCCGGGCTTGAACTGTTCGCCGCCGCGCTGGGGGTGATCGCTGTCTGGCTGACGGTCAAACAAAACCCCTGGTGCTGGCCCATCGGCCTGGTCATGGTGTTGCTCTACACCTGGGTGTTCTACGACGTGAAACTCTATTCCGACATGCTGTTGCAGGTGGTCTATGCCGCCCTGCAAGTCTACGGCTGGTGGCAGTGGACCCGACGCGCCGGGGACATCAAGCCAGGGCGCCAAGTCACCAGCCTGGGCTGGCCCGCGATCATGACCAGCCTGGCTATCGGCGCAGTCGGCAGCCTGCTGCTCGGCGCCGCCATGGCCCACTGGACCGACGCGGCCCAACCCTGGCTCGACGCAGCCCTCACCGGCTTCAGCCTGGTGGCACAGATGTGGATGGCGCAAAAGCGCGTGCAGTGCTGGCCATTGTGGATTGCCGTGGATGTGATTTTCGTCGGGCTGTTCCTCTACAAAGGTCTCTACCTCACCGCCGCACTCTACGCGCTGTTCACCCTGATCGCCGTGCAAGGCTGGCGTGAATGGCGCGCCGATCCGGCGTTGCGCGCATGAAGGTGGTGGTATTGGCCGGCCCCGAATCCAGCGGCAAAAGCTGGCTGGCCGCGCAGTTGCAAGCGCACTTTGGCGGGCTGATGGTAGGCGAATACGTGCGGCACTTCATCGACCACCATCAGCGTGACACCACGCTGGCCGACATCCCGGCCATCGCCCGTGGTCAACTGGCCTGGGAAGATGCCGCCCGCGCCGAGCGCCCTGCGCTGCTGATCCTCGACACGCACCTGCTGACCAACAAACTCTGGAGCCAGACCCTGTTCGGCGACTACCCGACGTGGCTTGACGATGAACTGCTGGCCCGCCACTACGACTTGCACCTGTTGCTGTCCCCCGAAGACGTGGAATGGACGGCCGACGGCCAGCGTTGCCAACCGGAATTGGCGGATCGTCGGGCGTTTTTCCAGGGCAGCCAGGATTGGATGCAGCAGCATCAACAGGCCGTGGTGGTGATCAGGGGAAATTGGGAAGAGCGCCGCGTCAAAGCCTTCGCGGCCGTCAAACAGATACTGTAGGAGCGAGCTTGCTCGCGAAAAACGCAAGAACACCGCGTTAATCCAGAACGCCCGCGTTATCGTTGACGCTCTTCGCGAGCAAGCTCGCTCCTACAGTGAGTTGCGGCGCTTAGTAGCCCAGCGACAGGCCGGTATTGCGACGCGGGTCATTCGCCCCGTAGAAACGGTTATTACCAACCGGCTTGCCACCCAATGACGGTGCGCCCACCAGGATCGCCGCCAAGTGGTTGGCATCCTGTGGCCCGGCAAACTTGTGGCCCCAGCTTTCGAGGATTTTCTGGGTATCCGGGCTGACCGCGAAGGTCTCGAGGTTGGTGGTGTCCGGCATCCACTGCTGGTGGAAGCGCGGCGCGTCGACGGCCTCCTGGATGTTCATCTTGTAATCGATGACGTTGAGAATGGTCAGCAAGGTCGCCGTAATAATGCGACTGCCGCCCGGCGTGCCGACCACCATCACCGCCTTGCCATCCTTGGTCACGATGGTCGGGCTCATCGACGACAGCGGCGCCTTGCCCGGTGCGATGGCGTTGGCGTTGGCTTCACCCTGGACCAGCCCGTACATGTTCGGCACGCCGACCTTGACGGTGAAGTCGTCCATTTCATCGTTGAGGATCACCCCGGTTTTGCTCGCCATCACCCCGGCACCGAACCAGTCGTTGAGGGTGTAGGTCACCGAGACCGCGTTGCCCCACTTGTCGACGATGGAATAGTGCGTGGTGTTGTTGCCTTCATGGGGTGCTACACCCGGCTTGATCGCCTGGGAGTCGCCAGCCTTGTTCGGTTCGATCGCGTCACGCAGTTTCGTTGCGTAGTTTTTGTCCAGCAGGTGTTCGATCGGATTCTTGACGAAGTCCGGATCGCCGAGGTAGCTGTTGCGGTCCACATACGCGTGGCGCATGGCTTCGATCTGGTAGTGCAGGCCCTGGGCCGAGTGGTAGCCCAGGTCCGCCATCGGGTAGCCTTCGAGGATGTTCATGATCTGGCAGATCACCACGCCACCGGAGCTCGGCGGTGGTGCCGAGACCACGTGGTAGCCACGGTAGTCGCACTCGATCGGCGCCAGTTCGCGGGTCTTGTATTTGTCGAGGTCGGCCTGGGTGATGATGCCTTTGCCGGCCTGGCTGGAATCCACCAGTGCCTTGGCAACCCAACCTTTATAGAAACCGTCACTGCCCTTGGCCGAGATTTCCTTGAGGGTCTTGGCCAGGTCTTTCTGCACCAGCTTCTGGCCGACCTGCAGCGGCTGGCCGTTGTGCAGGAAGATTGCGCGCAGGTCCTTGTCTTTTTCGAACTCGCCGGTGGCGGTGTGCAGCAGGTCGATATCGCCCTGCTCCAGCGCGAAGCCGTTTTCCGCCAGCTTGATCGCCGGAGCAATCACCTGGGCGCGCTTGAGGGTGCCGTATTTGCTCAGGGCCAGCTCCATGCCGGACACGGTGCCAGGGACGCCGACGGCCAGGTGGCCCTTGGCGCTCAGGCCTTCGACGACGTTGCCGGCCTTGTCCAGGTACATGTCGGCGGTGGCGGCCAGCGGGGCTTTTTCGCGGAAGTCGAGGAAGGTCTTGCGCCCGTCGGCCAGTTGCACGGTCATGAAACCGCCGCCGCCCAGGTTACCCGCCGCCGGGTACACCACCGCCAGCGCATAGCCCACGGCCACGGCGGCATCCACCGCGTTGCCGCCGGCCTTGAGTACATCCACACCGACATGCGTGGCCAAATGCTGGGCCGTTACCACCATGCCATTTTCACCGGCCACCGGGGCCTGGGAGGCGGCTTGCACACCGCTGACCGTCAACACCAGGGCGGTGGCAATCAAAGTACGGCTGAAGGGTTGATATTTCATCCTTGGCTACTCGGGTTATTGAGATGCACCAAAATAGCCCGACTTGGGTGCAATCCCCAGCGCAGTGGCGTTTTTATGACAGAACCTGTCGGTCACGGAACGATTCAGCGCTGGCCTCGACGGCCAATGGCGCTAGAATCGGCGCCATTCTTCACCTGACTCTCCGACACGAGCCTCCCCATGAGTTTTGATTTCGACACGATCCACCCACGCCTCGGCACCGGCAGTACCAAGTGGAGCCGTTACCCGCAAGACGTGTTGCCGATGTGGATCGCCGACATGGACATCGCCGCGCCACCCGCCGTGCTTCAGGCCCTGCACCAACGCCTCGACCAGCAGATTCTCGGCTACAGCGTGGCCGGCCCGGACGTGCGCGAGGCCATCGTCGCCGACCTGTGGGCCAAGTACGCCTGGCGTGTGCAGCCGGACGAGTTGCTGTTCCTGCCGGGCGTAGAACCCGGTTTCAACATGGCGCTGCATGCCTTTGTGCAGCCCGGCCAACCGGTGGTGCTGCAAACCCCCAACTATCGCCCGATTCGCCTGGCGCCCGGCAACTGGAACCTGCCGCGCATCGAAGTGCCGTTCGAGCTGATCAACGCTGAGTACATCACGCCAATGCCGCTGCTGCGCCAGGCGCTGACAGGGGCCGGCGCATTGTTGCTGAGCAACCCGCATAACCCGATGGGCAAAGTCTTCCCCCGCGAAGAACTGCTGGCCGTGGCCAACGCCTGCCTGGAACAGGGCGCGCTGATCATCAGCGATGAAATCCACGCCGAGTTGTGCTTCGACGGTCGTCGCCATATCCCCACCGCCAGCCTCAGCCCGGAAATCGCGCAGCGCACCATCACCCTGATGTCCGCGAGCAAGGCCTACAACGTAGCCGGCTTGAAGACCTGTTTTGCCGTGGTGCAAAACGCCGAAGTGCGCGAGCGCTTCAACCAGGCGCGCTGCGGCATGGTCGACAGCGTCAGCCCCCTGGGCCTGGAAGCCACCCGCGCGGCCTACAGCCAGTGCAGCGAATGGCTCGAGGCGTTGGTGCAGTACCTGCAAGCCAACCGCGACTACCTGCTCGACGCGGTAAAAAGCCGCCTGCCCGGCGTGGTCATGCACGCGCCCCAAGGCACCTTTCTGGCGTGGCTGGATTGCAGCGCCCTGGGCCTGGACGACCCGCAGCAGTTCTTCCTTGAACAGGCCAAGGTCGGTCTGAGCGCGGGGATTGAATTCGGCGATGACAGCCAGCAGTTCGTGCGCCTGAACTTCGGCTGCCCGCGGGCGTTGCTGGAAGAGGGTCTGCAGCGGATGGAACGTGCGCTGCGCCAGCGCTAGGGCGCGGCCTCGGCAGAATGCATGTGGGAGCGGCGCTCCCACATCAAGTCGGTGTCACAGTTTGGCGATCGATACTTCGGTGGACTTCACAAACGCAATCACTTCGCTGCCGACTTTCAATTCCAGGTCACGCACCGAACGGGTGGTGATCACCGAGGTGACGATGCCGGACGCAGTTTGCACGTCGATTTCGGACACCACTTCCCCCAGCAGAATTTCTTTGATCACGCCCTTGAACTGGTTGCGCACGTTGATCGCTTTAATAGTCATGTCGGCTTTCCTTCTGGCTGTTGGGTCAATCCGCACGAATGCGCAGGCACTCAAAATGCGCCGCCCCAGCAGACATTAAAAGGAATATATAAGCATTTATTTAGACGATACAGATATATAAAAGCACTGGCCTTGCCGATCCTGGAAGGTGTGGTACGTACATCCGATCTAGGCCGGCGCTTTATCCAACGTCACCCAATACCGCGTCCGCGCCTGCACTTCGAGCCCCAGGCTCGAAGCCAGCAGCTTGAGGATGCGGTCGGTGTCATCCAGGCGAAAACTGCCCGTCACCCGCAACGTCTCCAGGTTCGGCGCCCAGCGCAACACGCCTGGACGATAGCGCGCCAGCTCGCGCAGAAAGTCCCCCAGCGCCTGGTTCTGTGCGGTCAGCACACCGTCGCGCCAGCCCAGTTGCAGCACATCGAACGGCACCCACGCGCCGAGCCCGCCGGCGCTCAATGGCGCTTGCTGGCCACCCTGCAACGTCGCCAGTTGCCCGTTCACGTCGCGCACCTGCACACGGCCCTTGAGCACCGACACCCGGCAGCCGGCGGCCAGTTGGCGCACGCACACCTCGGCCTGACTGACCAATACTTCGCCGTAGCGCGTGCGTAGCGTCATCGCGTGTGCGCCCGGCACGTTCAGCGCCAGTTCGCCGTCCACCAGCGTGATGCGCCGTTGCGCCGGGTCCATATCCACGGCCGTGGCGGTATTCAGTTGTAGGCTGCCGCCCTCGGCCAACGGCAGGCGTCTGCGCTCGCCGGTGGCGGTGTGCAGGTCGGCGCGCCAACTATCGATAGACAACTGGCGGCTGATCAACCAGGCCGCCGGCACCAGCGCCGCCACGCCCAACGCCCGCTTGAGCAACGCCCGCCGCCCCGCTTGCGGGCGGTCGAGACTGGCCATCGCCAACGCCTGGGGCAACTCGCTGAAACGCTGGCGCAGGGCTTGGGCTTTCTGCCAGGTGTGTTCGTGTTGCGGATGACTGTCGCGCCAATGCTGCAACGCCGCGTGATCGCAGTCAGTGGCCGCCCCCGATTCCAGCAGCGCAAGCCATTGGGCGGCTGCGCGCGCAACCTCACGGCTCACAGGTCCACCAGCAGGCAATGTTCATAGGCTTGCGCCATGTAACGCTTGACCGTGCGTTCCGACACCTCAAGCCGCTCGGCAATCTCTCGATAGCCCAGGCCCTCCAGCTGACTCCAGAGAAACGCCCGGCGCACCAGTGCAGGCAAGCCGTCGAGCAATTCATCCAGGGCTTGCAGGGTTTCCAACACCAGCCAGCGCTGCTCGGGAGATGGCACGCAGGCTGGCGGCAGGTTGCCAAGAGCCGTCAGATAAGCCTGCTCAAGGCTGCGTCGCTGATGAAAATTGACCAGCAGGCGCTTGCCCACCGTCACCAGGTAGGCCCGCGGTTCCTGCATCTGCGCGAGCGGCTGGGCGCTGGCGAGCACCCGCACGAAAGTGTCCTGGCTCAGGTCAGCCGCGTCCCAGGCATTGCCCAGGCGCCGCCGCAGCCAGCTTTCCAGCCAACTGCGATGGTCGCGATACAGGCTCGACAACGTCGGTTCGGCGGCGTGCGAAGGGACAACAGCATCATTCATGGCAAGCAACCTGCGCAGCGCGATTGAGTCTCAAATGAGATTAATTCTAATTAATATCGCGACGAGACACCATGATCTTTTCAACTGGGTGTTTATGCGGCCAACGAAAGCCAGCGAACCCAGGCGTTGTTACCAAAGGCACGCCTGGCAGCGACCTAAAACCGCACACGTTGTCCGTTGACCATGCTGATCACACCCCATATAGTGTGCCCACACCAACAAACAACCACTACATAGTGTGCGAACTCGTAAAGCGCTGACCACACTATGCGCAGTATTTCAATGCCTTGAAGCCTGCAAATCACCTATTTTTAGACGGGGTCACACGCCGTCAGCACAGACCAGGAAGGAGTATTTCAATGCTGAGTTGGGATGAAGTCGACAACGAAGACACCGGTGCAGCGGTGATCAGAGGCGCCAACGCCGGCCACGCCACCGAAGCCAACATGGACCGCCTCGACGGTGCTGGCGCCGCCGCTGCCATCGAAGCCCGCGCCGTCACCGCCAACGACTCCGCCGCGATCATCCGCGCCAAGGCCGCTCTCGACAAACTCGACATCGCCGAAGGCCTCGCCGAGCTCGAAGGCGCCTCCGCCCGTGTCGCCGTTGACGAAAAGCGCATGATCAACTGCCGCGCCGACCTCAACCAACTCGTGCCCTTCAAGTACGACTGGGCCTGGCAGAAATACCTCGACGGCTGCGCCAACCACTGGATGCCGCAAGAGGTCAACATGACCGCCGACATCGCCCTGTGGAAAGACCCCGATGGCCTGACCGACGACGAACGCCGCATCGTCATGCGCAACCTCGGCTTCTTCTCCACCGCCGACTCGCTGGTCGCCAACAACCTGGTCCTGGCCGTGTACCGCCTGATCACCAACCCGGAGTGCCGCCAGTACATCCTGCGCCAGGCCTTCGAAGAAGCGATCCACACCCACGCCTACCAGTACTGCATCGAATCGCTGGCGATGGATGAAGGCGAGATCTTCAACATGTACCACGAGATCCCATCGGTCGCAAAAAAAGCCGCCTGGGGCCTGAAATACACGCGCTCGATCTCCGATCCGAAGTTCGAAACCGGCACCGTCGACACCGACAAGGAACTGCTGCGCAACCTGGTCGCCTACTACTGCGTACTGGAAGGCATCTTCTTCTATTGCGGCTTCACCCAGATCCTGTCCATGGGCCGCCGCAACAAAATGACCGGCGTGGCCGAGCAGTTCCAGTACATCCTGCGCGATGAGTCGATGCACCTGAACTTCGGGATCGACGTGATCAACCAGATCAAAATCGAAAACCCACACCTGTGGGACGCCGAGATGAAGGAAGAAGCGACCCAGATGATCCTGCAAGGGACGCAACTGGAGATCGAATACGCACGCGACACCATGCCACGCGGTGTACTCGGCATGAATGCGGCGATGATGGAGGACTACCTCAAGTTCATCGCTAACCGTCGTCTGTCGCAGATTGGCTTGAAGGAAGAGTATCCAGGGACGACCAACCCGTTCCCGTGGATGAGCGAGATTATGGATTTGAAGAAAGAGAAGAACTTCTTCGAGACCCGTGTGATCGAGTATCAGACCGGCGGTGCGTTGAGCTGGGATTGATTGAAAAAACGGCCCCTTCAGGGGCCGTGTTGTTTCACCTGCCGATGTTTTTTTATGCCCAATCAAACCATCAAGACCCCCTGCGTCGGCCTGTGCTCCACCGTTTACGGTGACTTGGTCTGCCGCGGGTGCAAGCGTTATCACCATGAAGTCATCCAGTGGAATGGCTACAACGCCGAGGAAAAGCACGCCGTGTGGTTGCGCCTTGAGCAACTGCTGGTGCAGGTGATGGCCTCCAAGCTGGACGTGTTCGACCCACAGCGCCTGCGCCAGCAACTGGAAAGCCGCAAGATTCGCTTTATGCCGCACCAGTCGCCGTATTGCTGGGCCTACCAGTTGATTGCCCGGGGTGCGCGGGTGATTTCCAAGCTGGATGCGTATGGCCTGGTGCTGCTGCCGGAGTTTCGCGAGCACAGCCTGGCGGATTTGCGCGATGGGATTGACCGCGAGTTTTTCCTGCTGTCCGAGGCGCATTACCAGCGGTATATCGCCCCCGTGTTCTTGAAAGAGGCCTTTGGGCCAGCCCTGATCGCCACGCTCTAAAACACACCACAAACCTAAAATGTGGGAGGGGCTTGCCCCCGATAGCAATCTGTCAGCTATCAATTAGTTGGCTGATCCACCGCAATCGGGGGCAAGCCCCCTCCCACACTCTTGACCGCGCTCGGCTTCCAGGATCAGGTCGGCTATATGGCCGTGCCCAAGAGCAGAATGAGCCCTATCTGGTCCACGGAGATCCAAATGTGGGAGGGGGCTTGCCCCCTCCCACATTTAGACTCAGGAAGCTGCGCGATCCGCCTGTAAGCCATAGCGCTCAATAGCCTGCTGGCATACCTGCCGATCCAGACCGCCCTGCTCCGCCAACGCCGTCGGTGCCGCCATTCGTCCTGCTCGACTTGATCACCAGCGAGCTGATCGGTTGTGGTGTGATTCACTGCACTCGCAAAACCATTCATGGGCACCTCCAGGCTTTTTTTCAGTTTATGTCGATGGCTGAGGGTTTTTTGCCTGATGTAAGGCGCGACAAAGCGTATTTTGAGCATGAATCACTGCCAATCAGACGTTTCCCTGCACGTTGCGCTCCACCCCCCCGAAACCCCGCCATTGTGTTTAAAATGCCGCCCGCTCAATGAACGACGCTCAACGATGAACCCAGACGCCCTCGCCACACTGCACGCCCACCTGCTGACCGCCCTGGCCAACGCACCGACTGAAACCCGGCGCCTGTTCCACGGGCGCGGCCGTTGCTGGCCGGGCCTAGAGCAACTGACCGTGGACTGGTTGCAGGGCGTGGTGCTGGTCGCGCTGTTCAAGGAACCGGAAGCAACGCAACTGGAAGCGCTGAAACAGCTGCTGGTTCAGTTCGAATGGGCGCAGTACGGCGCCCACACGGTCGCCCTGCAACACCGCTACCTGCCGCAAAGCACCACCGAGTGGCTGGTGGGCGACGCCATCGATGAGCTGACTATTACCGAAGGTGGCCTGCGCTACCTGATCGACCTCGGTAAAAAACAGAACAGCGGGCTGTTTCTCGACATGCGCTACGGCCGCAACTGGGTGCGCGAACAGGCCAACGGGCTGCGGGTACTCAACCTGTTCGCCTACACCTGTGGTTTTTCCGTGGCGGCCATCGAAGGCGGCGCCGAGCATGTGGTGAACCTGGACATGGCCCGCGGTGCCCTGAGCCGCGGTCGCGACAACCATCGCCTGAATGGTCATGATCTGAGCAGCGTGACCTTTCTTGGCCATGATTTGTTCAAGTCCTGGGCCAAGGTCATCCACAACGGCCCTTATGATCTGGTGATCATCGATCCGCCGTCCTTCCAGAAAGGCAGTTTCCTGCTGACCAAGGATTACCAGCGCGTGCTGCGCCGCCTGCCGGAGTTGCTCACGCCACAAGGCACGGTGCTGGCGTGCATGAATGACCCGGCGTTTGGCGAGGACTTCCTGATCGACGGCGTCACCCGCGAAGCACCGGGCCTGCGCTTTGTCGAACGGCTGGAAAACCCGCCGGAATTCCCGGATATCGATCGGCAAAGTGGCTTGAAAGCCTTGGTATTCCGCCAGGGCTGATGCCGAAACGTCCCACGCTTGCTACGCTAAGCAATTACCGGGGTGGTGAACCTTATCCCCCCCTTCCCGGTCGATACCTGCATTCCCTGGCCAGACTCGACGCTGTCACAGCGTCGGCTGCCCCGTTTCACCCTTTGGAGAACCGCCCGTGATATCGACCCTGCATGTAGCCAGACTGAAAGCCTGGGGCGCCCACGGCTTTACTGCCACCGGTGTGGTATTGGCCTTCCTCGCCACACTGGCGCTGCTGGAAAACTCGCCCAAGGCGTGCCTGCTGTGGCTGGGCCTGGCGTTGGTGGTCGATGGCGTCGACGGTTCCCTGGCCCGCCGCGTGAATGTCAGCACGGTGCTGCCTAGCTTTGACGGCTCGGTGCTGGACCTGGTGATCGATTACCTGACCTACGTGTTTATTCCGGCACTGTTTATCTACCGCTATATCGACCTGCCGGACTTTACCCACCTGTTCACGGTGTCGGTGATTTTGGTGTCGTCGCTGTTCTGTTTCTGCAACGTGAACATGAAAAGCAAGGACAACTACTTCGTCGGCTTCCCCGCCGCCTGGAACGTGGTTGCCCTCTGCGTGTATATCATCCAGCCCGCCGCGTGGGTGACGTTGCTGACGGTGATTGGCCTGGCGCTGCTGACCGTGACGCCGATGAAGTTCCTGCACCCGTTCCGGGTCAAGCGCTTCATGCCGATCAACATCGCGGTGACCACGATCTGGTTACTGTGCAGCTTTTTGATGGTGGTGGATTACCCGAACACCAACCCGTGGACGTTTGGGTTGTGGTCGCTGATGTCGGCGTACTTCCTCGGGATCTGCATCTGGCGCACCGCGCTGGAGTGGCTGGGCACCCACAAATAGCCAGGCCGGCACTGTTTGAATGTGGGAGCAAGCCCCCTCCCACATTTGGAGCTGCGTACATCAGGCAGGTAAGATGGCGGCCTCTCGCATAGCGCCCTGCCAACTATAAGCCCTGCCAAATGCCCTTCGAACTCAGCGTAGACCTCACCACCCTCGGCATCCTGGCCGTCGTCGCGTTCATCGCCGGCTTCATCGACGCCATCGCCGGCGGTGGCGGCTTGCTCACCACCCCGGCCCTGCTCACGGCCGGCATGCCGCCCCACCTGGTGCTGGGCACCAACAAACTCAGCTCCACCTTCGGCTCAGCCACCGCCAGCTTCACGTTCTACCGGCGCAAGCTGTTCCACCCGCGTCAGTGGGTACATGCCATCGTCGGTACGTTTGTCGGCGCCCTGGCCGGCGCCATCGTCGCCCACTACCTGCCCGCCGAAACCCTGAACAAGATGCTCCCGGTGATCGTCTTCGGTTGTGGCCTGTATTTGTTGTTCGGCGGTACGCCCAAGGCGCCGCTGGAGGGCGACGCTCCGATCAAGAAGAAATGGCAAGCCACCCAAGGCTTCGGCCTGGGCTTCTACGATGGCGTAGCCGGCCCCGGCACTGGCGCGTTCTGGACGGTGAGCACGATGCTGCTGCACCCCATCGATCTGGTCAAAGCCAGCGGCGTGGCGCGCAGCATGAACTTCGTCAGCAACGCGGCGGCGCTGTCGGTGTTTATCATCAACGGCTCGGTGGACTGGATCGTCGGGCTGGCCATGGGCGTTTCGGTGATGGGCGGCGCGTTCTTTGGCGCACGCAGCGCAATCAGCGGCGGCGCCAAGTTCATTCGCCCGGTGTTTATCACCGTGGTCCTCGGCCTGACGGTGCGCCTAGCCTGGCAACACTGGTTCAGCGTGGCCTAAGCGGCGGGCCACGTAGAGGTCGATCAGGTAACGCGCAATCGAGCGTGACGCCGGCAACGGCGGCAGGTCGTGGATGTTGAACCACTGCGCGTCCTCGATCTCATCGGCCTGGGGCACGATATCGCCACCGGCGTACTCGGCATGGAAACCCAGCATCATCGAATGCGGAAACGGCCAGCACTGGCTGCCCATGTACTGGATATTCCTGACCTCTACCTGCACTTCTTCGCGCACCTCGCGGATCAGGCAGTCTTCGGCCGATTCGCCCGGCTCGGCAAACCCCGCCAGCGTGCTGTAGACCCCGGGGACAAAGCGCGGCGAACGCGCCAGCAGGACCTCATCGCCACGGGTCACCAGCACAATCATGCTCGGCGAGATGCGCGGGTAGCTGCGCAGGTCACAGGCCTCGCAGAACATCGCCCGCTCCCGGGGCACCTGGACCATGGCCTGGCCGCAACTGCCACAAAAACGATGCTCCCGCGCCCAGGTGCCGATCTGCGCGGCGTAGCCCAGCACTTTGTACACGGTGTGATCACCTTGCAGCAGAAAACCGCGCAGGCCTTGCCAACTGCAACCAGGCACGGCGCTGGCGGCGTTGAGTTCCAGCAGGTACACCGGCTCGCCGTCGAGATGGCCAATGCCGTGTTCGGCGAACACCGACAGGTCCTGGCGCTTGAGCCATTCGCGCGGGAACAGCGGGCCGTTGGCGTCGTGTAAAAAGCCCTCGCGGCTACGGGCGACGGCCCAGCCGCCGGGGGTGTCGTTGTCCAGCAGTGTGGTGGTAATCCAGCCTGGGGTCATGTCAGTCAATCCACGAATTCGGGTTTCTGCTTGCTCATATGGGCCGCGATGGCCACGCGCAGGTCGTTGGATTGCAACATAGCCGCGTTCCAGGTGGCAACGTATTCCAAACCATCATTGACTGTATGGTCACGCATGTAGCTGATCATGGCCTTGGTGCCGGTCACGGCAATCGGCGACTTGGCGGCGATTTCCTGGGCGATTTCCAGTACCCCGGCCAACAGGCTTTCCTGATCGGGGTACACGCGATTGACCAGGCCGATGCTGCGCGCTTGCTCGGCGCCGAACTGGCGGCCGGTGTAGGCCAGCTCGCGCAGCATGCCATCGCCGATGATGCGCGGCAGGCGCTGCAGGGTGCCGACGTCGGCGGCCATGCCGATGTCGACTTCCTTGATGGAAAACTGCGCGTCCTCGGCGGCGTAGCGCATGTCGCAAGCGCTGATCAGGTCGATGGCGCCGCCGATGCAGTAGCCCTGGATCGCCGCCAGCACCGGCTTGCGGCAGTTGTCGACGGCGTTGAACGAGGCTTGCAGTTCGAGGATCTTGCGCCGCAGCAAGCGCGCGTTGCGGCCCACGTCCTTACCGAAATCGTTGGCCACCGAGGCCAGCATCATCAGGTCGATGCCGGACGAGAAATGCTTGCCGGCACCGCTGAGTACCACGGCACGCACGGCGTCGGTGTCGTCGACCCACTGGAAGATATCGATGATCTCGGTCCAGAACGCCGCGTTCATCGCGTTGATCTTCTCCGGGCGGTTGATCTGCACATGGGCAACGCTGCCAATGAGCTCGACGACGAAGGCTTGGTATTCGGACATGGCAGTGATCCCTGACTGGAGAGTGATAAGGCCCGAACTATAACAAGGGTGAGCAACGGCGCATCAGCCAAAAACGGGACTGGCAACAATCCTCCACGACGTGGTGCCAGCCTTGAAAACGCTGGATAAAAACCGCTTCAGGCGCCATCCTTCGCGCTTTAAGCCGCTGCCGCAGCGGCGCTCGACGTTTAAAGGATACGCCCCATGCTCACCCAACCTCTGGCCCCCGCCGATTTCGACCTGATCGAAGAAACCCTGCTCAAGTACGGTGACGACCACTCGGTGCTGAACCTCGCCGAACTCGACGGCTACTTCTGCGCACTGGTGTCCAGCCCGGCACAAGTGGATATCGCCGAGTGGTTCCCGGCCATCTGGGGTGGGCAGAACCCGCAGTGGGAAAGTGCCGAGGAGGCCAAACAGTTCCTCGAACTGTGCGTTCGCCATATGAACAGCCGTGCCGCGCAACTGGCCACCGATGCCGAGGGTTTCCGGGCGCGCTTCGACGACACCGAACATCAGGGCCAGACCCTGACCCTCGCTGAAGAATGGTGCTTTGGCTATATCCGTGGCGCCGCGATCGGCAACTGGCCTGAACTGCCCGTCGAACAGGCCGCACAGTTGGAGAAAATCTCCTGGTGCGCCGAACAGGACAACTTCGAATTGCCAGCAGACCTCGACGTGCAGGCGCATCAGCAGCGCGTCAGCGAAATCGAACCGGCGGCGCGCGCGCTGCATGATTACTGGCTCGCCAAGCGCTAAGCCTCGACAAGCCTGGCGTATATGCCCGATTATTCGGGTCCGCCCGTCGGCCACTCCGTACCACCTTGCCTTGAATCAGGAGCCTTGTACCTTGAGTTCGCAGAAAACCGTGACCGTTACACCGCCCAACTTCCCCCTCAATGGCAAGGTCGCGCCCCCCGGCTCCAAATCCATTACCAACCGCGCCCTGTTGCTCGCGGCCCTGGCCAAGGGCACCAGCCGCCTCAGCGGCGCGTTGAAGAGCGATGACACCCGGCATATGTCGGTGGCCCTGCGCCAGATGGGCGTAACCATCGATGAGCCGGACGACACCACCTTCGTGGTCACGGGCCAAGGCAAGCTGCAATTGCCCGCGCAGCCGTTGTTCCTCGGCAACGCCGGCACCGCGATGCGTTTCCTCACTGCCGCCGTGGCCACTGTGCAAGGCACCGTGGTGCTGGACGGCGACGAGTACATGCGCAAACGCCCGATCGGCCCGCTGCTCGCCACCCTCGGCCAGAACGGCATCCAAGTCGACAGCCCGACCGGTTGCCCGCCAGTCACCGTGCATGGCACGGGCAAGGTCCAGGCCAAGCGCTTTGAAATCGACGGCGGTTTGTCCAGCCAATACGTATCGGCCTTGCTGATGCTCGCGGCCTGCGGTGAAGCGCCGATTGAAGTGGCGCTGACCGGCAAGGACATCGGCGCCCGCGGCTATGTGGACCTGACCCTTGATTGCATGCGTGCATTCGGCGCACAGGTCGACGTGGTCGACGACACCACTTGGCGCGTCGCCCCAAGCGGCTACACCGCCCATGACTACCTGATCGAACCGGACGCCTCCGCCGCCACCTACCTGTGGGCGGCTGAAGTGCTGACCGGCGGCCACATCGATATCGGCGTCGCCGCACAACACTTCACCCAGCCGGACGCCAAGGCCCAGGCAGTGATCGCGCAGTTCCCGAACATGCAAGCCACGGTGGTGGGTTCGCAAATGCAGGACGCGATCCCGACGCTCGCCGTACTGGCCGCGTTCAACAGCACCCCGGTGCGCTTCACCGAACTGGCCAACCTGCGCGTCAAGGAATGCGACCGCGTGCAGGCACTGCACGACGGCCTCAACCAGATCCGCCCAGGCCTGGCCCGCATCGAAGGCGATGACCTGCTGGTGGCCAGCGATCCGGCATTGGCAGGCACGGCGAGCAATGCCCTGATTGACACCCACGCCGACCACCGCATCGCCATGTGCTTCGCGTTGGCCGGCCTGAAAGTCTCGGGCATCCGCATTCAGGACCCGGACTGCGTGGCCAAGACCTATCCTGACTACTGGAAGGCACTGGGCAGCCTGGGTGTTGCCCTGACCTACTGAGTCCACGGCGTCGAGATGGGGAGGGCTTGATCATGACCATTCGCCAACCCTGCCCACCCGGCGCCTGTGTCTGTGACCGCGAACAACTGCTGCAAACCCCAGGGGCCGACCTGCGCATCCTCAACCTGACGCGCCAGGAAGAAAAACGTCTGATCGAACGCCTCGAAGACCTGCAAAGCCTGCAGGACCTGGAGCGCCTGCAACAGCGGATGTATGCGCTGTTGGGTATCCGCGTGCATGTCGCGCCGGGGCACACCGAGGTCAAGAGCATGCGCGGGATTCAAATCGTCATCGACGAACTGCCCGGCCTGTGCCGCAAGACCCGACAATCGATCCCGGCGGCGATTCGCCGGGGCCTGGAGAAACGGCCGGAGATTGCCTACCGGCTGCTGGATGCACATGACCTGCTTGGACTCTAGTCGGTCCTTTCAGCGCATCGGCACCAAGCTGCTGCTCCAGGCCTGACGCGAGCCGCAAGTAACGTAGTTACCAGACGAAATTATCGCCACCTTTCACGCCATGCCCATTCAGCACGTCTTGGTAAGTCAGCGTGGGATATTTGTTAAGCCTGTCCATTTGCTCGGAGTTCAAACGTTGAACTTCGTCAGGCGATATATTTGGAAACTGACTGTTGTGGTTCGCATTGTTTTGCAGCTCTTGTCTCACTTGATCTACCGTGGGTTTTCCCTTGGATGTGTCAATGGTAGGAGCAAGCAGTGCGGAACCCGGTACAGCAGAAATTGAAGTCATTATCAAATCTCCAGTGATTATGAACGCCTTGATTGGTCGTCCAACGGTTTCTGGTTCCCTGCTCGCAGCTGAATCATCCGGCGACCGTCTCGGTTTCGAACAGCCTCTGGCCCACCGCCTTGGCGTGATCCAGATGCGCCTGCGCCTCGCCGCTTTCCGAGTCCAGCAGCAACGCTGACGTCAGCACCTGCGCGCCGCAGTAATCGAAGATCCCGTAGTCGATCTGCGTGTGCATGGCCTTGGCATAGCCATGGCGCTCAAACGCGCTTTGATCGGCAGCACCGAGGGCCAGCAGGTGAACCTGCAAGTGCCGCAGTTTCTTCACCACCGGAGTGTCAGGGCCGTAGTCGATCGCCCAGCCGTTGACGAACACGCGGTCGATCCAGCCCTTGAGCAGGCCCGGCAGCGACCACCAGTAAATGGGGAACACCAATACCAGGGCGTCGGCGCGGTCGATGCGGGCTTGCTCGGCGAGGACGTCGGCCGGAGGTGCAGCGCGGGTACGGTGTACGCGCTGGTCGGCAGCGGTATAGCGCGGGTCGAAGCCTTCGGCGGCGAGGTCGGCGATTTCGAACGTATGGCCGGACGCGCTCAGCCCGGCGGCGACTTGCGCGGCCAGGCTGTGGGTGAGGGATTGCGGGTCGTGATGAGCTACAACGATCAGTGCGTGCATGACAGTGACTCTCATTGGGGTTATGCTGGGATTAAGTTACCTTTGGTAAGTTACTTTTGGTATATAAGCATGTCAAGCAGTGAATCCCCTGCCCCGCGTCGCCGTCTGTCGCGTGAAGATCGTCTGCGTCAATTGTTGGACGTGGCCTGGCAACTGGTGCGTGAAGAAGGCACCGAAGCCCTGACCCTCGGCCACCTGGCGGAACGCGCGGGCGTGACCAAGCCGGTGGTCTATGACCATTTCGTTACCCGTGCCGGGTTGCTGGCGGCGCTGTATGAGGATTTCGATGGGCGCCAGAACCAGGTGTTTGCCGACGCGATCGAAGCCAGCAGCCCGACCCTGGAGAGTCGGGCGTGGGTGATCGCCTCGTCCTATGTCGACTGCGTGTTACTGCAAGGTCGGGAAATTCCGGGGGTCATTGCAGCGCTGAGCAGTTCGCCGGAGTTGGAAACCCTCAAGCGCAAGTACGAAGCGATCTTTCTCGATAAGTGCCGCGATGCACTGGCCCCGTTTAGCCCCGGCGGTAGCGTGTCCCAGGCCGGGCTGCGGGCCATGCTGGGGGCAGCGGAAGCCTTGTCCCACGCGGCGGCCAGCGGTGAGCTCAGCCGTGAAGAGGCGCAGCAGGAGTTGTTGGCGACCATTCTGGCGATGGTCAATCGTGGGGCACGCAGCGCCAGGTGAAAGGCTTTTTTCAGCCTCGCCCCTGCACAAACAGCCGGACCTTATGCGTCAGTTGATCCAGGTGCCGGTCGCGTTGCTTCTCGGCATCCACCATGGCGCGTTTGCCGTGCTTTTGCAGCAGGTAGGTATGAATCTGCCGCACTTCCAATGAGTTATAGATGGAGGCCACGTCCAGCACGCCCATCAAGCCATCGGTGGCGTAGTCGCGGGTGTTCATCAGCACCTGCGTGCCGCGGGCGCCGCGCACCTGAAAGCCCATCGCCGCGAAGGCCGGGACTTTTTCCACGGCACACGCCAATTCGGCGTGAGGGTAACGCGCCAGCACGTCCTGCATCATTCCCCGCGCCACACCCTGGCGCCTGAAGCCTGCCTGCACGGCCATGAACGCCACACCACAGGCTTCAGGATCGTCCTTGACCGGCAAGTACAGCAAAAAACCAATGACGTGTTCCGGGTCTTGCGCAGACGTCGCAACGATCAGTTCGACCGCGATCCCCTTCGACCCGTCCAGCGCCTGCAGGTACAAATGCACCTCAAAGCCGATGGCATATTGGTAAATGTTGTAGAGCAGGTTACTCGGCGGCAAAGCGACGCTGCTGATGTCGGTGAGGTTGTCCACCACCATCTGCAGGATCTGGCTGTTGATCGGCTCGGGGCACGGCGTGGTGTAGCGGGTAAGGCTGAACATGCAAATTCCTGGGGTTTCGCGTCAAGACAGGCGCGATTGTACCTGTTGCAGCAGGTTCGGGATCGATAGGCTGGCATCCACCCGCGCCGGCTGCACCGCTCAGATAGATCCGCACCGTCATCGTCCACACACCTCGCGCAAACACCCGCGCAACCAACGATGGGCCTGGTCGGCGTCCAACCGTGGGTGCCAGAGCATCGCCACGGTAAACGCGGGCAACGCCACCGGCAGCGCAAAACAGAACAGGTCGCGCCGGTCTGGGGTATAGCGTTCGGGCACCGAGGCAATCAGGTCGGTGTTGCGGGCCAGGGCGATGGCGGTGGAAAAACTGGCGACGATGCTGCCGATCTGCCGCGTCAGGCCTTGGGCTTCGAGAGCGTCGTCGATCTGGCCACGGTCCTGGCCGCGGCGGGACACGTAGATGTGTCGGCCCTCGGCAAAGCGTGCAGCGCTGACGTCGCCCTGGCTCAGGGGATGGTCGCTGCGCACCACGCCCATCAGGCGATCGCGAAACAGCGCCTGGGTCAGCACTTCGGGGCTGGCCGTGGGGTCGACCACGCCGATGTCCAGGTCGACGCTGCCTTCGCGCAGCAACGCAGTGTCTTTGTCGGTCTTACTGACGAAACGCAGGCGCACACCGGGGGCGTCCTTGGCAATACGGTCGAGCAGCGCCGGGCCGAAGCGTTCGACGAATTCATCGCTGGTGCGCAGGGTGAAGGTACGCAGCACCTGGGCCATCGCCAGAGCTTGCACCGGGCGCAGCACGGCCTGGGCGTCCTGCACCAACCGACTGACCTGTTTGCGCAACTCCAACGCCCGTGGCGTCGGCACCAGGCCACGGCCAGCGCGGACCAGCAACGGGTCGCCGGTGGTGTCACGCAAGCGCGCCAGCGCCCGGCTCATGGCCGAAGGGCTCAACCGCAAGCGCTTGGCCGCGCGCGCGACGCTGCCTTCGGCGAGTAATACATCCAGAGTGATCAGCAAATTGAGGTCGGGCATCAGCGCTCCATATCAGGCGTCACATGCAGGTATTTAGTGCAATTCATGCGCCTTCCGCCATGTTAGGCGACACCGTAGATTTGTGACAGTTGCGTTCATTCAAGGAATCTCCATGCACACCTCCTCACGCGGCGGTCTTGTCAGCCTGTCCCTGTCCATGTTGCTGGCTGCCCTTGGTACCAGCATCGCCAATGTCGGCCTGCCCAGCCTCACGCAGGCATTCAATGCGTCCTTTCACGCAACGCAATGGGTGGTGCTGGCCTACCTGCTGGCGATCACGGCGGTCATTGTCAGTGCGGGGCGCTTGGGCGATCGGCTGGGGCGACGGCGGCTGTTGATTGCCGGGTTGCTGCTGTTTGCGTTGGCCTGTGGGTTATGCGGTGCCGCGCCTTCTCTGCCTTGGCTGATTGCAGCGCGCACCCTGCAAGGCCTGGGTGCAGCGATCATGATGGCGATGACATTGGCGATGGTGGGCGACACCGTCACCCGAGCGCGTACCGCACGCGTGATGGGTTTGCTCGGCACGATGTCGGCCGTCGGCACCGCCATGGGCCCCGGCGTGGGCGGCCTGTTGCTCAGTGCGTGGGGCTGGCGGGCGCTGTTTCTGGTGGGTGCGCCTCTGGGGTTGCTGGCGGCCGCCCTCGCCTGTCGTTACTTACCCGTCGATCAGCCACCTGTACCGTTAGCCACTGGCGCCCGCTTTTGGCGGTCATTGCAGTCGGCATCATTGCGCGCCGGCCTGGCGATGAGCGCGTTGGTGTCTGCGGTCATCATGGCCACCTTTGTGGTCGGGCCGTTCTACTTGTCCCATGGATTGGATCTCGATCCGGCCTCGATGGGCCTGGCAATGGCCGTCGGCCCCGGTGTGGCGGCGGTCACTGGCATTCCCGCAGGGCGCCTGACTGAACGGTTCGGCAGCCAACCCGCGACGCTCATGGGGCTGGCCGTCATGGCCAGCGGCGCCCTGTCGCTGTGCCTGACATCCGGGCTGGTCACTTACCTTGGCTCACTGATCACGCTGACGGCGGGCTACAGCCTGTTCCAGGCCGCCAACAACACGGCGGTGATGAGCGCGGTCGATGCAGCACACCGAGGCACGGTCTCGGGCTTGTTGAACCTGTCACGCAACCTTGGCCTGATTTTCGGAGCGTCGGTATTGGGCGCGATGTTCGCCTGGACAACCCCCGACCTCACCCATGCCACGCCTCAATCCGTGGCTGATGGCCTGCACGCCACCTTTGCCCTGGCATTAGGTTTGATCCTGCTAGCCACCGCCCTGGCATGGCAGCGACAGCACCGGCGTCGGCCGACGTGAACCGAACATCGTCGGCCATGGCGCGGTAATCATCCTCGCCCTATCCGCGCGGCAGTGGGTGGCCTTCGCCTTGTGCGACCAGGGCCGTAAACATTCGCCATTCATGAACTGAGGAAAAAAGTTCGGACCAACGGGTGCATGGACGCACCTACATCGCGCATCATGGGCGCTTTCAAGCTCAAGGGTAACGTCCATGCGCGTGCTGTCATTGATGATGAGTCTGACGACGCTGGCCGCCAGCCTGGTGTACTGCGCCAGCGCGATGGCGAATGAAGAAAGTCAGTTGGTGCAACAGATCAACACTTACCGCAGCCAGGTACAACGCTGCGGCGACCAGGGTTCTCAGGAACTGCCTCCGCTGGCCAGCGATACGCGCCTGGTGCTGCCGGCCAGCAATGTCGGCGACTTGCAGCAGGCCTTGGCCCGGGCGGCGTACCCGATGGTCAACGTGCAGGCAATCAGCCTGTCCGGCCCCAAGGATGCCCTGGCCGCCATGAAAGCCGTGCGCGAGAGTTTCTGCCGCGTGGTGCTGGACCCGCAATTCGTCGACATCGGCGTGAGCAACAGCGGCCAGGACTGGCGCATCGTGCTCGCCCGCCCGCTGTTGTCCAGCGGCCTGGGCGATTGGCAGACCGAAGGCAAGCAACTGCTGAACCTGATCAACGCCGCCCGTACACAACCGCGCCAGTGCGGCGCGCAGGCGTTCACCGCGACCACGCCACTGTCGTGGAACGACACCTTGGCCAGTGCCGCCAACAGCCACACACGCAACATGGCCAATGGCAATTTCTTCGACCATCTGGACCACGACGGCCGCACCCCGGGCGACCGTGCCGATCTGGCCGGGTACAGCGCGAAGAACATCGGCGAAAACATCGCGGCCGGCCTCGACACCCCGCGCAAAGTGGTGGACGGCTGGCTCGCCAGCCCCGGCCATTGCGCCAACCTGATGAACCCGCAATTCCGTGAATTGGGCGCCGCCTATGCCATGGACCCGAAGAGCGATGCCGGCATTTATTGGACGGGGGTCTTCGGCACACAACAATAAGTGGACACCGGCGATGATATCTATCCAGATGGACGGAGCATCAAAATGCCATCTCATGGATAATTGCGCTGAACTGGCAGCAATCATTCCGGTCTGTAGCTTGTTAGCGTGACCGCTTCAGGTATCCAAAACAGACCGTGGCAAACAAGGTGTTCACCCGATGATGAATTGGCTGCAAAGCAGCAGCGACATGGCCGAGCGGGTACGCCAGCACGATTGGGCCAATACCCCCCTGGGGCCGCTGGAACACTGGCCGGATGTGCTCAAGACCACCGTGGCGCTGTGCTTTGCCTCAAGTTTCCCCCAGGCCATCGTGTGGGGGCCTCAACTGACGACCCTCTATAACGACGCGTTCATTCCGATCCTGGGGAATAAACCCTACGCCTTGGGACGTCCGTTCAGCGAGATCTGGAGCGAGGTATGGGACGACATCAGCCCCATCGCCAATGCGGCCTTCCAGGGCCATGCGACCTACATCGAAAACTTCCCCCTGATGATCGAACGTGGCGCAGCGCCGGAACAGGCGTACTTCACGTTCTGCTATAGCCCGATCCGCGACCCGCAGGGCCAGGTCGTCGGTATGCTCGATACCGTGACCGAAAGCACCGCCACGGTGTTCCTTTCGCGCCGCCTTGCCGTGCTGGATACCATCAGCAGCGCGGTGGCCAACGCCGTCGATGCCGAAACCATCATGACCGCCACCACCCGCCTGCTGGCGCAGCATCTGCAGGTGTCCATCTGCGCTTACGCCGATATGGACGCCGATGAAGACGGCTTTACCATCCGTGACAACTGGACGGCCCCAGGTGCCCCCAACATCGTCGGCCACTACAGTCTGCAAGACTTCGGGCAAACCGCAGTCAACTGCCTGCTGGCCGGTGAGCCGTTGGTGATCGGCAATAACCTGCTCGAACTGCCCACGCAAGAAGCCATGACGTTCCAAGCCCTGGGCGCCACCGCCACGATCTGCATGCCGCTGATCAAAAACGCTCGCCTCACCGCCCTGATGACAGTTCACAGCAAAACGCAGCGAACCTGGTCGCCGTATGACCTGGCACTGTTGGCTGAAGTCACCGAACGGTCCTGGGCACACATCGAACGGGTGCGCGCCAACGCCGCCGTGCGCGAGGGGTTGGCGGCCTTTACCGAATTGAACGCCACCCTCGAACAGCGCGTGGAGGAACGCACCACTGCGCTGGCCCAGGCCGAAGCGGCACTGCGTCAATCGCAGAAACTCGAAGCCATCGGCCAATTGACCGGCGGCGTGGCCCATGATTTCAACAACCTGCTGACCATCATTCGTTCGTCGGTGGATTTTTTGCGCCAACCCGGGCTGTCCGAAGAGCGGCGCCAACGCTACATGTGCGCGGTGTCCGACACCGTCGAGCGCGCCAGCAAGCTGACCAGCCAGTTACTCGCATTCGCACGCCGCCAACCGCTGAACCCGGAAGTCTTCGATGTGACGCAGCGGGTCAAAAACATTGGCGAGATGCTCGACAGTGTCACCGGCGCACGCATTCAGGTGCAGGTCCAGTTGCCCGAGCGGCCGTGCCACGTGCGGGTCGACTCAAGCCAGTTCGAAACTGCGCTGATCAATATCGCGCTCAACGCCCGCGATGCCATGGACGGCCAGGGCACCCTGACCCTGCGCGTCGCCACGGTGGACGCGCTGCCGCGCATCCGTGGCGATGCCGAAGCTCGCCAGCCGTTTGTCACGGTGGTCCTGGCCGACACCGGCAGCGGTATTCCGGCTGAGACGTTCGAACGCATTTTCGAGCCCTTCTTCACCACCAAGGCCATGGGCAAAGGCACGGGCCTGGGGTTGTCGCAGGTGTTCGGCTTCGCCAAGCAGTCCGGCGGCAACGTCGACGTGGCCAGCCGTCTTGGCCAGGGCACGGTGTTTACCCTGTACCTGCCCGAGGTTGAACCGCAGGCCCCCCGTTGCGAGCCCTGCCCCAGGGACCAGGCACCTGTCCATGACACGACCCTGCACAACATCCTGATCGTGGAAGACAACCTGGAGGTAGGCCGTTTCGCCAACCAGATTCTCCAGGACCTCGGTTACCAGACCACCTGGGCGACCGATGCCGAACAGGCACTGGCGCTGGTCGGTCCGGACGCCACGGGGTTCGATGCGATTTTCTCGGACGTGGTGATGCCGGGCATGACGGGCGTGGCGATGGCCAAGGTTCTACGCCAACGTCGCGCCGACCTGCCGGTGGTGCTCACTTCAGGCTACAGCGAAGAACTGGCGGAAAGCGGCTACGAGGGGTTCGAGTTCCTGGCCAAGCCCTACTCCGCCGACCAGGTGGCGCGGGCGCTGGCGAAGGCCTTGTTGAGGGACTGAGCCCTACTCCGCCACGGCCACTTGATTGCGGCCAAGGGCCTTGGCGCGATAGAGCGCCTTGTCGGCGCTATTCATCAGCGCGTGCAGGTCCTCATCCCGAGTATAAGTCGACGCCACACCGAGGCTCGCAGTCAGGCCCTGTACAGGGTCGAACACCATACCGGAGATAGCCTTGATCAGTTCCTCAGCGATACTCCGAGCGGTTTCCAGCGACGTATTGGGCAGCAATACCGCAAACTCCTCGCCCCCCAGACGGCCATACACATCGGCCTGGCGAAACGACGCGCAGATCACTCCGCCGATCTGCCGCAACACCTGGTCACCGGCCTGATGACCGTAGGTATCGTTGATTTGCTTGAAGTGATCCATGTCCATCATCAACGCGCACAGCGGTTGCTGGTTGAGACGACACTGGGTGTACAACAACTGCGCATGCTCGAAAAACGCACGGCGGTTCATCAGCCCGGTGAGTTCATCGGTCTGTGCGGCGTGCGTTGAAATAGTGTGGGCGCGTTCCATTTGCCGGGTCAGGCGGAAGGCTTTTTCCAGGGCGTCGGATAACTTGCGCGTGGCGCTGACCACAAACGAAGAAAACACCAGCACCGAAATCGCCACCCCGACCTGCATCGATGACGGCTGAAACAACAGCCACAGCGTACACGGCAGCAGCACCAGGCCCATGGACACCATCGTCATGTAACGATAGGCCGAATAGCACGACACAGCGCTGACAGACATGCCCACGGTAAACAATATCACCAGCACTTGGGACATCCGGTCATCACTGGGCATCACCGCAAAGGCACCGGCGCCCCAGATGCTGGCAGACAGCATCAAGGTGGTCCAGTAACGGCGCTCCCAGCGTTCCGGCGTGCGTTCGCTGTTGGGGCTGCGAAACCACTCCAGGAACATTTTCACCCGCAGCAGCGATGATGCCCCCAGCAGCACCAGCCATACCTGCATGACCTGGTGGTCAAAACGGTCCCAGCACAGCCAGCAGAGCATCGCCGCCGCAAAAAAACTGCCGAGGATGGCGGCAAATGACTGACGAAACAACTGATGCAAACGGTCAGTTCGCACCTGCGCCTCTATAGCGCAATCCTGGTCTTGCTTATGCCCAAGGCCATTCATGAAATCCGCCTGATTCGACTGCCGCGACAAAGGCGCCATTGTGGCACCCTGCCACTAGCGCGGACAATAGAATCCAGCTCCTTAGCGCGCTTAACTGTCTTGGGGACGCAAAATCAGCACGCCCAATGGCGGCAAATTCAACGACAGCGACACCGGCTGCCCATGACGCGGCTCATCTTCGGTGAACACCCCGCCGCCATTGCCGTAGTTGGAACCGGCATACGTGTCCGCATCACTGTTGATCACCTCGCTCCAACGCCCGGCAAACGGCACGCCGACCGTGTAGGCTTCACGGGGCACCGGCGTGAAGTTGGCCACCACCAGCACTGGGCGGCCGTCCTTGCTCCAGCGCAGCCAGGCATAGACGCTGTTGATCGCATCGTCGCCGATCAGCCACTGGAAACCCTGGGGCGCGTCGTCCTGCTCATACAGCGCCGGCTCCTCGCGGTACAGGCGATTCAAGTCACCGACCAGCTTCTGTACCCCACGGTGTTCGGGGTATTGCAGCAGGTACCAGTCCAGTTGCTGGTCGTGGTTCCACTCGCGCCATTGGCCGAACTCGCAGCCCATGAACAGCAGCTTCTTGCCCGGGTGCATCCACATGAAACTCAGGTAGGCACGCAGGTTGGCGAATTTCTGCCAGCGGTCGCCGGGCATCTTGTCGATCAGCGAGTGCTTGCCATGGACCACTTCATCGTGGGAGATCGGCAGGATGAAGCGCTCGGACCAGGCATACACCAGGCCGAAACTCAGTTCATTGTGATGGTGCGCGCGGTACACCGGGTCTTGCTGGATGTAATGCAGGGAATCGTGCATCCAGCCCATGTTCCACTTGTAGTTGAAGCCCAGGCCACCCTGTTGGGTCGGCTGGCTGACGCCCGGCCAGGCCGTGGACTCTTCGGCGATCACCAGTGCGCCAGGCGCTTCCAGGGCGACCACATCGTTCAAGTGCCGCAGGAAGTCGATGGCTTCCAGGTTCTCGCGGCCGCCATAGCGGTTGGGCACCCATTCGCCGGCCTTGCGCGAATAATCGCGGTACAGCATCGAGGCCACGGCATCCACGCGCAGGCCATCGACGTGGAAGTGTTTGAGCCAATGCAGCGCCGAGGCCAGCATAAAGCCATGCACTTCGGTGCGGCCCAGGTTGTAGATCAACGTGTCCCAATCCTGGTGGAAGCCTTCCAGCGGGTTGGCGTATTCGTACAACGCCGTGCCATCGAATTGCGCGAGGCCGTGGGTATCGGTGGGAAAATGCGCCGGCACCCAGTCGAGGATCACGCCAATGTCGGCCTGGTGACAGGCATTGACGAACTCGGCGAACTCTTGCGGCGAACCGAAGCGCGCAGTCGGCGCGAACTGGGACAACGCTTGATAGCCCCAGGAGCCGCCGAACGGGTGTTCCATGATCGGCATCAGCTCGATATGGGTGAACCCCAGTTGCTGCACATACGGAATCAGCCGCTCGGTCAGTTCGCGCCAGCCGTACTGGCGCGAAACCTCACCGGCCTCGTCCAGTTCGCACTGCCAGGAGCCGACGTGCAATTCATAAATCGACAGCGGCGCGGTGGACTTCTGCTTTTCGGTGCGCGCCTGCATCCACGCGTGGTCCTGCCAGTCGACCTGCAGCGGCGCAGCGACTTTCGACGCGGTGTCGGGTGGCATCTGGGTGGCCAGGGCCATCGGGTCGGCCTTGAGCGGCAAGATGCCGTTGGCGCCGAGGATTTCGTACTTGTAGGCCGCGCCCGGTTGCAGGCGCGGGATAAAGATCTCCCACACGCCGGATGGATGCCGCAGGCGCATCGGGTGGCGCCGGCCATCCCAGATATTGAAGTCGCCCACCACCGAAACACGCCGGGCGTTCGGCGCCCATACGGCGAAGCGCACGCCCTGCACGCCATCGACCGTGGTCACCTGGGCACCCAGGCAGTTGCTGAGGTCGCGGTGATTGCCTTCGGCAAACAGGTACAGGTCCATTTCCCCCAGCAGCAGTTGCTGGAAGCTGTAAGGGTCTTCGGTGATCTGTTCGCCACCGGCCCATTGGATCTTCAACACGTAGGCCTGGCGACTGCTGAAATGCCCGATAAACAAGCCCGGCACCGAGGTCGCGTCGAGGCTGCCGATCGGCTCGCCGCCGTCGCGACTCAGCACCTGGACGCTCAAGGCCTCCGGCAGGAACGCACGGATAAACTGGCCGCCGTGCTCATCATCATGTGGCCCGAGAACCGAGAACGGATCATGGTGCTCGGCGCGCACCAGCGCTTCGACGTCCTTGGACGCCGGCATTGCAGTCAGTTTTGGCTGCAGCGGTTCTTTATTTGTAAAGCTCATGACGTCTCCCCACCGCGTACAGATTTCGATCCAGGTATGAACCCGCTCAGCAAACCGTGTAAACCCTGCAAGGGCACCGGCAGCCAGGTCGGGCGGTTTTCCGCTTCATAGGCCACTTCGTACGCGGCCTTCTCCAGGCTGAACAACGTCAGCGCTGCGTCTTGGCCTTTGGCATCCTGCCAGTCATGCGCCAGTGTAGCCGTCGTCGCGTGATAAACCTTGATAAATGCCAGACGCGCCTCACTTAGGTAGCGCTCGGTCACACGCTGGCGTGCGGCGTGCGCCGCGGGTGATTGGTCCACGCCCTGCACATTCAAGGCCATGGCCGCCGCGTAATCAAAGGAGCGCAGCACACCGCTGACGTCTTTATACGGGCTGTGCTTGCCGCGCCGTTCGTGCAGCGGCCGCGCCGGCTCTCCTTCAAAGTCGATCAGGTAGGCGTCGCCTTTCACCACCAGCACCTGGCCGAGGTGCAAATCACCATGCACGCGAATACGCAGCCCGCCCAACGTGGCGTTCGCCAATGCCTGAACATGACTGGCGATGGCTTTTTTCTGATCCAGCAATTCACTGACCCGCGCCTGATCGGCCGGGTTCAAATGGCTTTGATGCAGTTTGAGCAATTGCAGGGCGCGCTCGATCTGCGCGCCGACATCCTTGGCCCAGGCCTGGGCATCCTTGGCCGTGGTGACTTCGGGATTGAAATCCTGGTTGGCCGTTGACGCCGCCAACACGCCGTGCATTTCACCCAGGCGCTGCCCGAGCAAACCGGCGAAGTCCGCCAGCTCGCCCAAGGCGTTGTAGTGCTGCTCCTGTTCGGAGATGGCTTCGGCCAGTTCGTCGCGTATGGCGCGTTCCAGGTTGTTCTGGGTCCAGCCCCAGGCGTCGCCCTGGTTGCTCAGGTAGCCCTGGGCAATCATCAACAGGTTGTCCTGACCTTCGGCGTCACGCCGAATCATCGAACCGAGCAACGGCGAAATGTTCCGGTAACCGGCTGCGGTCAGATAGGCACTCATCTCCAGTTCCGGGTGTACCCCGGCGCTGACTTTACGGATCAGCTTGAGCACCAGGCTCTCGCCCACCACCACCGAGCTGTTGGACTGCTCGGCGGCCAGGTAACGCACTGCCGATTCATCGCTCAGTTGCAGGTTGGCCAGGTGCGGCGTGGCTTCAAAGCGCAACTCGCCTTGGCTGGTGGTCAATACTGTACCCACCTGCAAGGCCTGGATCACTGCACGGATGAAGTGTTCCAGGCTGAACGCATCGGTCACCAACCCGACCTGACGCACGCGTCGCACACGGGCCAGGGCCAGTTGTTGCGGCAAGGCGCTGGTGAACTGGTCTTCGCCGAGGAAGCCGAACGGCAGTTGATAGCGGCTGACCTGGCCACCGGCACTCACCTCGATTTCGCTGAGCAGCACCGGGTGCTGCGGGTCGCCGAACCGTACCCCATAGGCAATATGCACGCTGTCGATGGCCGTGTCCTTGCCGGCGAACCAGCGGCGCTTGGGCAGCCAACTCGGCAGCGACGTGTGCTCCAGGGCGGTGCGACACGGTTCGTCGAGCAGCTCTTCCATGCGTTTTTTCAATACCAGGGTGGTGAAGTCCGGCATGCTTTGCACCGGTTCCACATGCCAGCTGGGCATCTGGTTTTCCGCCGCCAGCACAAACCAATAGAAGCCATACGGCGCCAGGGTCAGCAGGAAATTCAACTGACCAATGGGCGGGAACGCATTACCGCCGAGCATCTCCACCGGCACCATGCCGGCGAAGGCCGAGAGGTCCAACTCGGCCGCCTGGGCGCTGCGCGAAACGTTGGCCACGCACAGGATGATTTCAGTGCGGCCATCGTCCCCGGTGAATTCACGGGTATAGGCGAGGATGCGCCGGTTGCTCGGCGAGAGCATCTTCAAGCTGCCCCGGCCAAACGCCTTGGACTGCTTGCGCACCGCGAGCATGCGCCGGGTCCAGTTCAGCAGCGAATGCGGGTCCTGGGCCTGGGTTTCGACGTTGACCGACTGGTAGCCGTATTGCGCGTCCATGATCGGCGGCAGCACCAGGCTGGCCGGGTCTGCGCGGGAGAAGCCGCCGTTGCGGTCGATGGACCACTGCATCGGCGTGCGCACGCCGTCGCGGTCGCCGAGGTAGATGTTGTCGCCCATGCCGATTTCATCGCCGTAATACAGGGTCGGCGTGCCGGGCATCGATAGCAGCAGGCTGTTGAGCAGCTCGACGCGACGGCGGTCACGCTCCATCAACGGCGCCAGGCGCCGACGAATGCCCAGGTTGATGCGCGCGCGACGGTCGGCGGCGTAGTAGTTCCACAGGTAGTCGCGCTCTTTGTCGGTGACCATTTCCAGGGTCAGTTCATCGTGGTTGCGCAGGAAGATCGCCCATTGGCAATTGGCCGGGATTTCCGGGGTCTGGCGCAGGATGTCGGTGATCGGAAAACGGTCTTCCTGGGCCAGCGCCATGTACATGCGCGGCATCAGCGGAAAGTGAAAGGCCATATGGCACTCATCGCCGTCGTCGCCCTTTTTGTCGCCGAAGTACAACTGCGTGTCTTCCGGCCACTGGTTGGCTTCGGCCAGCAGCATGCGGTCGGGGTAGTGGGCGTCGATTTCGGCGCGGATCTGCTTGAGGACGTCGTGGGTCTCTGGCAGGTTTTCGTTGTTGGTGCCGTCGCGCTCGATCAGGTAAGGGATCGCGTCCAGGCGCAGGCCGTCGATGCCCATGTCCAGCCAGTAGCGCATCACCGACAGCACGGCTTTCATCACTTGCGGGTTGTCGAAGTTGAGGTCGGGCTGGTGCGAATAGAAACGGTGCCAGAAGTACTGGCCAGCGACCGGGTCCCAGGTCCAGTTGGACTTCTCGGTATCGAGAAAGATGATGCGCGTACCGTCGTACTTCTGGTCGTCATCGGACCACACATAAAAGTCCCGCGCCGCCGAACCGGGCTTGGCCTTGCGCGCCCGCTGAAACCACGGGTGCTGGTCGGAGGTGTGGTTGATCACCAGCTCGGTGATCACCCGCAGCCCGCGTTTATGGGCTTCGGCGATAAAGCGCCGAGCGTCGGCCATGGTCCCGTAGTCGCTGTGGACGCCACGGTACTCGGCGATGTCATAGCCGTCGTCGCGACGTGGCGAGGGGTAGAACGGCAAGAGCCAGATGGTGTTCACACCGAGGTCGGCGATGTAGTCGAGTTTGGCGATCAGCCCGGGAAAGTCACCGATGCCGTCATTGTTGGAGTCGAAATAGGATTTGACGTGAACCTGATAAATCACTGCGTCTTTGTACCACAGCGGGTCTTTGATAAAGGTGGCAGCCTTGGGTTTCTTCGCCATTGGAAACTCCTGAAAACTCGAGAATGCTTGCAGACTGAACCGGCTCGATGTGCAAGGAGCCCTACTACGCTTAGTACGTGGTGATGCGCCAGATCCCGAACGGCATCTGCGGCTCCAGCCGCATCCATTGGGTCTTGCCGTACCAGGTCCAGCGATGGCCGTTCATCAGATCTTCGCCCTGGGTGTGGGCGTCGTCCGGCAGGCCCAGCTCCCACAGCGGTAATTCGAATTGCGCCTCCTGGGCATTGAACGGGTCGAGGTTGACCGCCACCAGGATGAAATTGCTGCCGTCTTCGCTGCGCTTGCCGAAGTACAGGATGTTCTCGTTCCAGGCGTTGTAGAGCTTGAGCCCCAGATGGGTGTGCAACGCCGGGTTTTGCCGACGGATGCGGTTGAGTTGGGCGATCTCGGCGATGATGTTGCCGGGCGCGGTGAAGTCCCGTGGACGGATCTCGTATTTCTCCGAGTCCAGGTACTCTTCCTTGCCCGGCACCGGCGCGGCTTCGCACAGCTCAAAACCCGAATACATGCCCCACAAGCCTGAACCCATGGTCGCCAGCGCGGCGCGGATCAAAAAACCCGGGCGCCCGGATTGATGCAGGAACGCGGGGTTGATGTCCGGGGTGTTGACGAAGAAGTTCGGCCGGTAGCACTCGCGCCATGGCGACTCGTTCAATTGCGCCAAGTACTCGCCCAGCTCGGCCTTGGTGTTGCGCCAGGTGAAATAGGTGTAGCTCTGGGAGTAACCGACCTTGCCCAAGCGCGCCATCATTGCCGGCGTGGTGAACGCTTCGGCGAGGAAGATCACCTCCGGGTACTTGGACCGCACGTCGCTGATCAGCCATTGCCAGAATGGCAGCGGCTTGGTGTGAGGGTTATCGACGCGGAATGTCTTCACGCCCTCCTCGACCCAAGCGATCACCACGTCACGCAGCTCGGTCCACAGGCTGGGGATCGCATCGGCGGCGTAGAAATCGACGTTGACAATGTCCTGGTACTTTTTCGGCGGGTTTTCCGCGTATTTGATCGTGCCGTCCGGGCGCCAGTTGAACCAGCCCGGGTGCTGCTTGAGCCATGGGTGGTCCTGGGAGCACTGAATGGCGAAGTCCAGAGCGACTTCCAGGCCATGGTCGGCGGCAGCCTTGACCAGGCGCCGAAAATCGTCGCGGCTGCCCAGTTGCGGGTGAATCGCGTCGTGGCCGCCCTCCTCGCTGCCGATTGCGTAGGGGCTGCCCGGATCGTCCAGGCCGGCACTCAAGGCATTGTTCTTGCCTTTGCGGTGGCGGCGGCCGATGGGGTGGATCGGCGGGAAGTACAGCACGTCAAACCCCATGTCATGGATCATCGACAAGCGCGAATGCACGTCGAGGAATGTACCGTGACGCGCTGGATGATCGGTGATAGAGCGCGGAAACAGCTCGTACCAACTGGCGAACTGCGCACGCTCGCGCTCCACATCGATCGGGTACACGGGACTGATGCTCAAATAGGCGCGGTGGTCAGCCCGGGTCATCAGGTACGCACTGTCTTCGTGCAGGAACAGCGCAACCTGCTCGGTTTCCAGCAGGCCGGAGAGCTCGTGGTGCAAGCGCATCAGGCGCTCGCGCAGCTCATTGTCACTGCGCTCGGCGGCCAGCAGCACCAGGCTGCGGCCTTCCTGCAACTCAAGGCTGACCGGCACGCCGGCCTCGTGTTTCTTACGCAGTTCGTAGCAAAAGCTGGCAAAGGTATCGAGCCAGGCTTCGATGCAATATTCATGGGGCCCTTGGACGGTGACAGTAAATGCGCCCTCCCAGCCGTCGTTGCCGATATCGGCCATGACCTCGCTGTGCCAGCTCTCATCGTGCAGGGCGCGCCAGCGGATCAGTACCGCGAGCTTGTCGTGGCCATCGGCGAACACCTTGCTGGTGACGTTGATGCGCTGGCCGACCACGGCCTTGACGGCAAATTCGCCGCCGTCGATCACCGGCGTGGTGCTTTCAATCGCGATGCGAGGCAGCAACAACGCCTGGGACAGCGGCAGTATGTAATCGTTTGGAGTCAGTGTTTCAGCAGTCATCGAGCATCTTCCCCTTACGCCCTGTGGACGCTCTTTGCTTGATCCGAATTCTGATACGACACCGCTCTCCCTGAGCAGGGCCACATAAGGTCCGAGCCCGGGTCCGGGTGAAAAGTTCAGGTGGATGTGCCGCCATCGACGGGGGGAATCAATTCCCCCAGGCAATTGTCCACCGATAGAGCAAAGCACAAAGGAGGCCACACCGATGAATATCCCGATTCCCGCGCAAACGCCCGATCCGAATATCGACAAGCCGACCCTGCCGCCCACCGAACCGGACCCGGCTGCGCCTCCTGAGGAGGAACCGCCGCAAGACCCGCCCGTGCGGGTGGAGGAACCCTCAGCCCAATGCTATCCCCTCACCATCACCAGACGATGACAAGGAGTTCACCATGCCTGTACGTATCGAAAACCAGATCTGCTACTTCACGGTCGATGACAACGGCCAGGAACAAAGCCTGCCCGCGTCCCAAGTCACCGTCAGTACCGACAGCGAAAAATCCATGTCTTTCGTGGCGTTGAACGACGACCGGATCTACATCACCGAGGTCGAGGCCGATGCACTGACCGTCGCCGGCGCCAAGGATGGGCGCAAACACCTGAAGGCCAGCGACAGTGATTCGGTGATTTGATTGATCTGTGTCAGCACACGCTGAACCGAGCTGCGCCCCAGGCGCCACGGGGTGCAGCACATTGTCGCAGTGGCGCTTTGGCAGCACATCTGATCCGCTTTTTATCGCCACACCTGAGTCTGTTATGCAAACAGCACGGCGAGCATAGTTCGTCGGCCTGATGGAGGCTGATGAGCGAACGACCATGAGCGAAATAATCCCCGTCCGAACCGTGGAAATCCACGAGCCTGCACACCCGAAGAAGGTGAAGGCCCAATCCAGCGACAACCTGATCCATACCCGTAGCTTTACCGGCCTGTTCCGCACCTTGCGCGTCGCCGGTGCAGGCTTTCTGTTCCTGGCGTTTTTCGGCACCGTGTGGCTGAACTGGGGCGGTCGCCAGGCCGTACTGTGGGACTTGGCCGAAAGCAAGTTCCACATTTTCGGTGCGACCTTCTGGCCGCAGGACTTCATCCTGCTGTCGGCGCTGCTGATCATCTGTGCCTTCGGCCTGTTTGCGATCACCGTGTTCGCCGGCCGGGTGTGGTGCGGTTACACCTGCCCGCAAAGCTCGTTTACCTGGCTGTTCATGTGGTGTGAAAAAGTCACCGAAGGCGAACGCAACCAGCGCATCAAGCTGCAAGCGGCGCCCTGGAGCCTGAACAAACTGACGCGGCGCTCGGCCAAACATACGCTGTGGTTGGGTATCAGCGTGCTGACCGGGCTGACCTTTGTCGGTTACTTCACGCCCATACGCCCGCTGGCCGCCGAACTGCTGACCTGGCAACTGGGTGGCGTGAGCCTGTTCTGGGTGGTGTTTTTCACCGCCGCCACTTACATCAACGCCGGCTGGATGCGCGAAGCGGTGTGCATGCACATGTGCCCATATGCGCGGTTCCAGAGCGTGATGTTCGACAAGGACACCCTGACCATCTCCTACGATGCAGCCCGTGGCGAACACCGCGGCCCGCGCAAGCGTGAGGCCAAACCGGCGGACGTCGGCCTCGGCGACTGCATCGATTGCCAATTGTGCGTGCAAGTGTGCCCCACCGGCATCGATATCCGCGACGGCCTGCAAATGGAATGCATCGGCTGCGCGGCGTGCATCGATGCCTGCGATTCGATCATGGACAAAATGGGCTACGCTCGCGGCCTGGTGAGCTATACCAGCGAACATCAACTGCAAGGCGGCAAGACCCACCTGCTCAGGCCACGCCTGATCGGCTACAGTGCGGTGCTGCTGGTGATGATCGCCGCGCTGGTCGTGGCGCTGGTGCAAAGGCCGATGGTGTCGCTGGACGTGACCAAGGACCGCGGCATGTTCCGCGAGAACAGCCAGGGCCAGATCGAAAACATCTACAGCCTCAAGGTCATCAACAAGACCCAGCAACGCCAGGATTACCGCCTGGAGCTGGTGGATGCCGAGGGCTTCCAGTTGCAAGGCAAGACCCAGATCAGCCTGGCACCGGGGGAAATCAGCGATGTACCGGTGTCGGTGGCCTTACTGGCGGACAAGCCGGCGAGCAGTTCGCAGACCCTGCGCTTCAAGGTCACGGACGTCGACGAACCGTGGGTCTATAGCGCTGCCGACAGCCGCTTCGTGGCGCCGTTGAACCGCTGAGGGTTCGCCTGCATAAAAGATAAAATGTGGCCGCTGGCTTGCCGGCTGCCACATTTCGCCCTGCGTACATCCTGAGAAGAATAATTTGGCCACCCTGAAACGCTACGAAAAATTCGCCGACGACATTGCAGAACTGATCCGCTCCGGCGTGCTCGGCCCTGGCCAGCGAGTGCCCTCGGTGCGCTATGCCAGCCAGACCTACGGCGTCAGTCCGTCCACGGTGTTCCAGGCGTATTACTTGCTGGAGCGCCGCGGCCTGATCCGGGCGCGGCCGCGTTCCGGCTATTTCGTCAACACCCACGCGCCCAGCCCGTTTTCCGAGCCGGTGGTGAGTGAACATGTGCATGAGTCCACCGAAGTCGATGTGAGCGAATTGGTGTTCTCGGTCCTCGACTCCATCAAAGACCCGAATACCGTGCCGTTCGGTTCGGCCTTCCCCAGCCCGATGCTGTTCCCGCTGCCGCGCCTGGCCCGCTCCCTGGCCAGCGCCGGCCGTGAAATGGACCCGCGCCTGGTGGTGACCGACATGTCGCCGGGCAACCCGCAACTGCGCCGGCAGATTGCCCTGCGGTACATGGTCGGCGGCCTGATGCTGCCGATGGAGGAGCTGCTGATCACCAACGGCGCCCTCGAAGCGTTGAACCTGTGCCTGCAGGCCGTCACCGAGCCGGGCGATCTGGTGGCCATTGAAGCGCCGGCGTTTTATGCCTGCCTGCAAGTACTGGAACGCCTGAAACTCAAAGCGGTGGAAATTCCCGTGCATCCGCGCGATGGCATCGACCTCAACGCCTTGGCGCAAAGCCTGGAGCGCTACCCGATCAAAGCCTGCTGGACCATGACCAGCTTTCAGAACCCCATCGGCGCGACGCTGCCGGAAGCGAAGAAACAGGCACTGGTGGAACTGCTGCGCCGCCATCAGGTGCCGTTGATCGAGGACGACGTCTACGCAGAGTTGTACTACGGACAACAGGCGCCGAAACCCGCCAAGGCCTTCGACACCGAGGGCCTGGTGATGCACTGCGGCTCCTTCGCCAAGAGCCTGGCACCGGGCTATCGCATTGGCTGGGTGGCGGCCGGGCGCTATGCGCAAAAGGTCGAGCGCCTGAAGCTGATGACCTCGCTATGCCCATCGATGCCCGCTCAGGCTGCGATTGCCGACTACCTGCAACACGGCGGCTATGACCGGCACTTGCGCAAGTTGCGCTATGCCCTGGAAGAACAGCAAAGCGCGATGCTCGCGGCCATTGCGCGGTATTTTCCGGCGCAGACGCGGGTCAGCCAGCCGGCCGGCGGGTACTTCCTCTGGCTGGAACTGCCGGAACAGACGGACTCGCTCAAGTTGTTCCAGATGGCGTTGGCCCAGGGCATCAGCATCGCACCGGGGCCGATTTTCTCGGCGACCCAGCGTTTCAGGAACTGTATCCGCTTGAACTACGGCAGCCCGTGGTCCGAGGCCTCGGAAAAAGCGATGGAGACCTTGGGACGGATTGTGCGGTCGTTTTGAACCGGAACCAGACGGCCGAACGAACCACATAGGGAGCGCCTTTCCTGGTTCGAATCGGAGATTCCTTATGCACGTTGCTTTACCCGCAGGGCTTACACCCTTGCCCGTTCCACCCAACTACATGCGAGCGGCCGAACAACAACAGGTCCGCACAATGCGCGGTCCGACAGGCCGACCGGCCGGCGACCATCGTTCGGCAGAGCAAATCATCGAACAGAGCCCGGTCATGAGGCGCTTCCTGCAGGGCCGCGACAGTTACGCGATCGCTGATGACCTTAAGCAGCAGATCGGTGACTGGACCCCCTCCAACGCAGCCGCGGATGCGCGTGCTGACGCGGCCTACAACATGGAAAAAGTGCTGCGGTTTCTCGATAACCTTGACGACCGCACCTTGAATGGCAGCCATGCCCGCAACGGGCGTATCGATGGGTTCTTCAACGACGGCTACAGCACCCTGGATAACTCCGAAGCCAGCCTGCTCAAGGCGTTCTCGCTTAACGGCTATGAAGTGCTGCGCCATCTGCCGGCTTGATGGCCGGGGGGGGGCTTAACGCCCGCCGCCCAGGTCAACGAACGTCCCGGTGGCATAGGAGGCCTTGTCTGACAACAGCCAGACAATCGCCTCTGCCACTTCATCCGGCCGGCCGCCACGGGCCATCGGGATCCCGGACTCCAGCTTGCTGACCCGGTCCGGGTCACCGCTCAGGGCGTGGAAGTCGGTGAAGATATAGCCGGGACGCACCGCGTTGACACGAATACCCTCGCCCGCCACTTCCTTCGCCAACCCTACGGTAAAGCTGTCCAGCGCGCCCTTGGAGGCGGCGTAGTCGACATATTCACCCGGCGAACCGAGACGTGCCGCCACCGACGACACATTGACGATACTGCCGCCCTGCCCGCCATGCCGAGGCGACATACGCAGCAGCGCGTGCTTGGCGCACAGGATCGGCCCGAGTACGTTGGTCTTCAGGACCTTCAGGATGCGGAACTCGGACATCTCATCAACGCGAGATTTATGCCCCACCGTGCCTGCATTGTTGACCAACGCCGTGACGCGACCCAGTTCAGTGTCAACGCGGTGGAACAATGCGATCACTTCGTCCTCGATGCTCACATCGGCGCGCACCGCAATGGCTTGGGCGCCTAGCGCGCGGACCTGTTCGAGAACGCGGTGAGCGGCTTCTTCATCCGACTGGAAATTGATGCAAATGCGATAGCCCTGGCGAGCGGCCAGCAATGCCGTCGCAGCGCCAATCCCACGACTGCCCCCGGTGATGATGAGGACTTTGTCCATGCCTACAGTCTCCTGAATCAACCAAATGTTTAGCGTTGGCGCCAAGAATACCCGTCAAGTGCTGTGCTTGTCAGGCGTCTGCGCTGGATGTCCGCCATAAAACCATCCTCCGGTAACAGATGCCGGCATCATGCGCAGCACAGTAATGTCCAGGTCAAAGCCGAGGGCGAACGGCAGCCTGAGCGCCAACATGCCGATAAAGAGCATGAACCACACGCCCACTCCCATCGCCAATGCCCCGCCCTGCATCCACAAATAGATCGCGCGACCCTTGGCCTTGGCGATGCGTCCAGCGGGGGGGAGTAACTAGCAATAAGCATGGGCCGACTCTAGACCGACGGGCTGAAAAAGCCCGCGCCGGATGGAAAAGTCGCGGATTGTAGAGAGACTAATTCTTGAACAGGTGATTAATTATCAGAGGCCCATTAATCGCATTTTGACGCGAATCTACCGACTCAGAGCCACCCGATAACTTGCAGGTATGGTCCTACAAAATATAGCGAACGGCCCGACATAAAAACCGGGAACTAATCCCCAAGCTCTTTCACCTCTATCGACCCACAGGTGAAAGGATGCCAAGCGATTTCCTGCGTAGCGGTGTGCCGGATGCGCACACCACCACCCGTCAACGACTGACGAGTCTATTGGACCTGCCCAAACTCTATCGAACCATCGACGCCGATCCCGCCATCGTTGGAGCCGGGGTGGTGCATATCGGCAGTGATTATCGGGTGACGGTGTTACGCGAGTTCATGCCGCTGTGCAGCATCAAGCCCAAGCGCGTGATTTTGCGGGAGGTGGCGGGAGGTGGCGGGACCGTTGGTGACTGCCGATGAATATGCGCAGTTGGCGGCAAGTTCGCCGCGAGAATCACAGCTATGGAAGGAGGCAGCAGGGATGGTGCTTTCCTGTGGAGGGGCTGTGATTGGCTATATCGTTGCAAAAACAGGCATTGCAGCGGCGCCTTTTACTGCCGGCCTCAGTCTCGCTGTGACCTACATTGCTTACACGGCTGCAGCTGCAAGCGCATTGCAGTGCGGCAATGGGCTATGGAGAACCGCCACAGAAATAACTAATCCCGCCCAGAACGACTATTACGACAGTCTAGCCTGGTATCAAGCCATGACCGTTGCTTTGGATGGTATTTCACTAATAGGAGCAGGGGCCACGACCTTCGCTACAGTCAAAACAGTGATGGCCATCAAAAGCTCGACGGGCCGCAACTTGACAGACATCTTGAGACGCATGAGCCGCCAAGAGCGTGCAAAACTGACCAATGAAGTTCTGCGGCTGCAAAACCCTCGCCATCCTCGCGAGATAATTCGTTTAAAGCAGCTTGCCGGGAAATTGCCTAAACGCTACAGCAATGCACAATTGCGTTTGGGTATCCTCACTCAGATCAGTGATCACGTTGGAGCCACTTTAGGTATTGGAGGCAGCACGCTTAGTGGAAACATCAACCATGTACTCATCGCGCTGTATGAAGAGTTCAACGATCATGACTTATAGCATTGACCCCTTCCGGGAATATCGAATTTGGCGCCGGTACGCGTATCGATTCCTGCCGTCCTTTGGCGGTGGTCTGCTGCTTGGCCTGAACAACATCACGACCAATATGGCGCTTAGCCTGCCTTATTACGCAGAGATCTTTCAAATGCCAACCGAATTGGCTTTCGGTATCGGCATGGCACTTTGTGTGATTTTTAACGTAGGGCAAATAATGTTATGTGAGGGATTTCGTTATGCGCCACGAATACTCGTACCCATAGCGATCGTAAACACCCTGCTCGCAATAGGTTATTTGAGCAGCCACCCGCTGACGCTGATCAGCGTGTTCCCTCTGTTTACAGCCCTACTCTACATCTTGGTCCTCAACTCAAAAAACCACCGCCGCTACACCAGCATGTTGCGCGTCAAACGTCGGCGCAAAATCAGAGCCAATGCGGCATTTCCGTAGCCAACCGCAGGAGAGTGGTTGAGCAGGCAACCCAACTACTTTCGGTCGCGTATGGCCTAGCAGGATCAATCCTTCTCGGCAATCGGCGTCTGCCCATCCCAACCGCCACCCAACGCGGCGATCAGTTGCACACTGGCCACCAATCGCGTCTGCAGCAAGGTCAGCACGGTGCGTTCGTTACTCAGCGCCGTCGCCTGCACGGTGACCACATCCAGATAAGCGATCAGCCCCGCCTTGTACTGATTCTGGGTCAAGCGCAGCGACTCGCGCGCGGCCTCCAGCGCTTCGTTGCTGACCACGGCTTCGTCTTCCAGCACCTTGAGCTGGACCATGTAGTTTTCCACTTCGCGGAAACCGTCCAGTACGGTCTGGCGGTACTTGGCCACGGTTTCATCGTAACTGGCGACGGTGCGGTCGACTTCCGCCGAGCGCTGGCCACCGTCGAACAGGGTCGTCGCCAGTTTCGGCCCGACCGACCAGAAGCGGTTCGGCAGGCTGATCCAGTCGGCGTAGGTGCTGCTGGAATAACCACCGGCCAGGCTCAGGCTCAGGTCCGGGTAATAGGCGGCCTTGGCCACGCCGATATCGGCGTTGGCGGCGATCACCGAGCGCTCGGCGGAGGCGATGTCGGGGCGGCGTTCGAGCAATTGCGACGGTAGGCTCACCGGGATCTGCGGCAAGGCCGGGATGTCCTTGCTGACGGCCAGGTTGAAGTTGGCTGGCGCCTCGCCGATTAACACGGCGATGGCGTTTTCCAGTTGGGCACGCTGCCAGATCAGGTCGATCAGGCTGGCCTGGGTGGACTTGAGCTGGGTTTGCGCCTGGGCCACGGCGTCCTTGCCGGAGACCCCGGCGCGGTATTGGTTTTCGGTCATCTGCAGGGAGCGCTGGTAGGTGTCCAGCGTGGCTTGCAGCAGACGGGTCTGCTCATCCATGACGCGCAGTTGCAGGTAGCTTTGCACCAACTCCGACTGCTGGCTCAAGCGCATCGCGGCCAGGTCCGCCGAGCTGGCTTCGGCGCTGGCTTCTTTGGCTTCCAGGCCCCGGCGCAACTTGCCCCAGACATCGGCTTCCCAGCTCACGCCCAACTGCGCGTTGAGGGTGTCGCGGATGCCGCTGCTGGAACTGCTGAGGCTGGCGTTGCTGCTGCCGGTGCCCTGGCTGGCGCGGGTTTTCCCGACACTCAGGTCCACCGTCGGGTAAAACGCCCCACGGGAGCTGCTCACCAGCGCCTGGGCCTGACGGAAGCGCGCTTCGGCCTGGGCCACGGTCTGGTTGGCGTTGTTCAGGCGCAGCACCAGGTCATTGAGCTGACGGTCGCCGTACAGTTCCCACCAGGCGCCACGGGCCAGTGCGTCGCTCGGCGTGGCCTGGCGCCAGCCCTCGGCTTGTTTGAACTGCGCAGGCTCGATGACGGCCGGACGTGTGTAGTCGGGGCCGACGGCGCAAGCGCTGAGCAACACCCCGCAGAGCAGCAGGCTGGCGACGCGGGAACCACGGGTCATGGCCAATGTGGCAAAGGTCGAATCGGTCATAGCGCAGAGTCCAGGGCAGCATCGGTACGCACGCCGCGCCAAGCGTTGAAACGATGGCGCGCGCGGTCGAGATAAAGGTAAACCACCGGAGTGGTGTAAAGGGTCAGGATCTGGCTGAAGACCAGCCCGCCGATGATGGTCAGGCCCAGGGGCTGGCGCATTTCCGCGCCTTCGGCCCTGCCGAGCAACAACGGCAAGGCGCCGAGAATCGCCGCCAGCGTGGTCATCAGGATCGGCCGCAACCGCAACAGGCAGGCGCTGCGAATCGATTCCAGCGGGCTCAGGCCGTCATGGCGCTCCAGTTGCAGCGCCAGGTCGATCATCAGGATCGCGTTTTTCTTCACCACCCCGATCAACAGGAACAAACCGAGCAAGGAGATCAGGCTGAACTCGCCGCCCAGCAGGTAGATGGAGAGCAAGGCCCCGACGCCAGCCGACGGCAAGGTCGAGAGGATCGTCAGCGGGTGGATGTAACTTTCATACAGAATGCCCAGCACCAGGTACACCGCCACCAGCGCGCCGAGGATCATGAACGGCTGGCCCTTCTGGGTCGCCGCAAAGGCATCGGCGGTGCCGGCCATCTTGGCGATGACGTCCTCCGGCAAGCCCACCTTGGCAATCGCCCGCTCGATGGCCGCAGTGCCCTGCTCCACCGTCACGCCGGGGGCTATGTCGAAGGCGATGTTTTCCGAGGCGAACTGGCCTTCGTGACTGACCCGGTCGTCCGCCAGGCTGTTCTCATAATGGGCAATGGTCGACAACGGCACCCGCGCGCCCGTGGAGGTGATCACCTGCATCTGGTTCAGGGTGATCGGGTCCTGGGCGTATTTCGGGTTGACCTCCATCACCACCTGATACTGGTTGAGGCTGTCATAGATCGTGGAGATCTGCCGCTGGCTGTAGGCGTTGTTCAGCACCGCGGTGACCATGTTCATGTCGATACCCAGGCGCTTGGCCTGGTCGCGGTCGACGACCAGCGTCACCTGGGCCGCACCCCGGCCTTCGCGGGCGTCGATGGCGGTGAGTTCGGGTAACGCACGCAGTGCGGCCACGACCTTCGGGTACCACAGGCGCAGCGCAGACAGATCACCGCTTTGCAGGATGTAGGAATACTGCGCACTGGTCTGGTCACGGCCACCACCAAATTGCAGGTCCTGGTCAGCCATCAGGAACAGCCGCCCGCCCGGCACCAGTGGCACGCTCTTGCGCAGGCGCTCGATCACCGCCTGGGCGGAGACCTTGCGTTCGCTGATGGGTTTGAGTCGAACCAGCATCACCGCGTTGTTGGTGCCGCTGTTGCCGCCGATGAAACCGGCCACGCTGAGCACCGCCGGGTCTTGCAACACGGCCTTGCGGAAAATTTCCATCTTCGGCTGCATCACGCTGAACGACAGCCCGTCGTCGCCGCGCACAAAGCCGATCAATTGCCCGGTGTCCTGCTGGGGCATGAAGGTTTTCGGCACCACCACATACAACGCGATATTCACCCCCACCGTGATCAGCAGGCTGAGCAAGGTCAGGCGCCGATGGCGCAGCACCCAGTCCAGGCTGGTGGCGTAGGCCGAGACCATGCGGTCGTTGACCTTCTGACTCCAACGCTGCAAACCGGTCAGTTGCCCTTTGATATGAGGCTTGAGCCAACGCGCGCAGAGCATCGGCGTGAGGGTCAGCGAGACCACCAGCGACACGATGATCGCCGCCGACAAGGTGATGGAAAACTCACGGAACAGGCTGGTGACGATCCCGCCCATGAACAGGATGGACAGGAACACCGCCACCAGCGACACGTTCATCGACAGCAAGGTAAAGCCGACTTCCTGGGCGCCCAGGTACGCCGCCTTCATCGGCGGCACGCCCTCGTCGATATGCCGGGAAATGTTCTCCAGCACCACGATGGCATCGTCCACCACCAGGCCGGTGGCGAGGATCAGCGCCATCAGCGAGAAGTTGTTCAGCGAGAAACCGAACAGGTACATCACCGCGAAGGTGCCCACCAGCGAGACCGGCACCGCCAGGGTTGGAATCAGCGAAGCGCGGAAGTTACCGAGGAACAGGTAGACCACCAGGATCACCAGCCCAACGGCAATCAACAAGGTCATTTCGGCCTCGTGCAAGGTGGCGGTGATCACCGGCGAGCGATCCATCGCCAGGCTCAGCTTGACGCTGGACGGCAGCACCGCCTGCAATGCCGGCAACTGCGCCTTGATCTGCCGGACGGTCTCGATGATGTTGGCACCGGACTGGCGGTTGATCACCAGCAGCACCGCCGAATCGTTGTTGAAGAAGCCGCTGTTGTAGCGGTCTTCCACACCGTCGCTGATCTTGGCCACATCGCCCAGGCGCAGGGCCGCACCGTTCTGGTAGCGGATCAGCAGCGGCTCATAGTCCTTGGCTTTTTCCAGCTGGTCGTTGGCCTGGATCTGCCAGTTGCGCTCGGCGTCTTCCAGCGAGCCCTTGGGCCGACGCTGGTTGGCGTTGGCGATGGTGTTGCGCACATCGTCGAGGGCCACGCCGTACTGGTCGAGCGCCTTGGGTTCGAGTTCGATGCGCACCGCCGGCAGCGAACTGCCGCCGATCTGTACTTCACCCACGCCCGGCACCTGGGACAGGCTTTGCGAAAGGATGGTCGAGGCCAGGTCGTACAGCTGGCCCTTCTGCAACACGTCCGAGGTCAGCGACAGCACCATGATCGGCGCCTGGGACGGGTTGATCTTCTTGTAGGTCGGCATACTGCGCATGCCGCTGGGCAACAGGTTGCGCGAAGCGTTGATTGCCGCCTGCACTTCCCGCGCCGCGCCGTTGATATCACGGTCGGAATCGAACGCCAGGATCACCCGGGTCGAACCCTGGCTCGACGAACTGCTCATGGTGGTAATGCCGGCAATCGCGCCGAATGAGCGCTCCAGCGGCGTGGCCACAGTAGACGCCATCACCTCCGGGCTGGCGCCGGGCAGGCTGGCCGACACCACGATCACCGGGAAGTCGATCTGCGGCAGCGGCGACACCGGCAGCAGATTGAAGCTGACCCCGCCCAGCAGCATGATCGCCAGGCTCAGCAGCATGGTCGCGACCGGGCGGCGAATGAAAGGTCCGGACAGGTTCATGACTCAACCGGCTCCAGGCGTTGCGGCTCTTTGCGCCAGCGCCGACCCAGGCGATCGAAGTACAGGTAGATCACCGGCGTGGTGAACAGGGTCAATACCTGGCTCACCAGCAAACCGCCGACCATCACCAGGCCCAGGGGTTGACGCAGCTCCGCACCGGAACCGGTGGCCAGCATCAACGGCACCGCGCCGAACAGCGCGGCCAGGGTGGTCATCAGGATCGGCCGGAAGCGCAACAGCGCCGCCTGGTAGATCGCGGTCTGCGGGTCGAGGCCCTGGTTGCGTTCGGCGTCGAGGGCGAAGTCGATCATCATGATCGCGTTCTTCTTGACGATACCGATCAGCAAAATGATGCCGATGATCGCGATCATGCCCAGGTCATTGCCACTGAGCAGCAACGCCAGCAACGCCCCTACCGCCGCCGAAGGCAGGGTCGAAAGGATGGTGACCGGGTGGATGTAGCTCTCGTAGAGCACGCCGAGCACGATGTACATGGTGACCACCGCCGCCAGGATCAGCAGCAAGGTGCTCGACAGCGAGGCTTCGAACGCCTGGGCTGCACCCTGGAACTGGGTCTGCACGCCCACCGGCATGCCGATGTCTTTCTGGGTCTGGTTGATCAACTCCACGCCTTTGCCCAACGCGACACCGGGGGCCAGGTTGAACGACATCATCACCGCCGGGAACTGGCCGATATGCGCAATCGCCAACTGCGCCTGGCGCTGTTCCACGCGGGCCAGGCTCGACAGGCGCACCTGGCCGCCGTCGGTGGTCTTGACGTGGATCTGGTTCAGCGCATCCGGCCCCAGGGTCTCGCCCGACTGGGCCTGCAACACCACGCGGTATTGGCTGGCCTGGGTGTAGATGGTGGAAATCTGCCGCTGACCGAAGGCGTCGTACAACGCATCGGTGATAGTCGACACGTTGACGCCCAGGCGCGAGGCGGCATCGCGGTCGATCACCAGGTACACCTGCAGGCCTTTGTCCTGCAGGTCGCTGGCGACGTCGGTGAGTTCCGGCAACTGGCTCAAGGCATGCACCAGCTTTTCGCTCCACAGCGCCAGCAACTCGGCGTCGGGTGACGACATGCTGAACTGGTACTGGGTGCGGCTGACGCGGTCTTCGATGGTCAGGTCCTGCACCGGCTGCATGTACAGGCGAATGCCCACCAGCTTGTCGATTTCCGGCTGCAGGCGGGTGATCACCTGGGCCGCGCTCAAATCCCGCTGCCCATGGGCCTTGAGGTTGATCAGCAAGCGACCGCTGTTGAGGGTGGCGTTATCGCCATCCACACCGATGTAGGACGACAGGCTTTCCACCGCCGGGTCGGCCAGGATGATCTTCGCCAGTTCCTGCTGACGCTGGCTCATTGCAGCGAAGGAAATCGACTGCGGCGCCTCGGAAATGCCCTGGATCACCCCGGTGTCCTGCACCGGGAAAAACCCCTTGGGCACCACCAGGTACAGCACCACGGTGAGGCCCAGGGTAGCGATGGCCACCAGCAAGGTCAGCGGCTGGTGCTTGAGCACCCACTGCAACTTGCGCCCGTAGGCCGCGATCAACCAATCGATCCAGGCCCCGCTGGCCTTGTAGAAACGGCTCTGTTCTGCTTCCTCGGGCTCACGCTTGAGCAGGCGCGCGCACATCATCGGCGTCAGGGTCAGGGACACCACCAGGGAAATCAGGATCGCCACCGCCAGGGTGATGGCGAACTCGCGGAACAGGCGCCCGACCACATCGCCCATGAACAGCAACGGAATCAATACGGCGATCAGCGACAGGGTCAGGGAAATCAGGGTGAAACCGATCTGTTTGGCGCCCTTGAGCGCAGCGGCCAGCGGGGTTTCACCTTCCTCGATATAGCGCGAGATGTTCTCCAGCATCACGATGGCATCGTCCACCACGAACCCGGTGGCGATGGTCAGGGCCATCAGCGTCAGGTTGTTGATGGAGAAACCCGCCAGGTACATCACGCCAAAGGTGCCCACCAGCGACAACGGCACGGCGATGGACGGGATGAGGGTGGCGCTGACGCGGCGCAGGAACAGGAAAGTCACCATCACCACCAGGGCAATGGCGATCAGCAATTCGTGCTGCACATCGGTGACCGAAGCGCGGATGGTCTGGGTACGGTCGGTCAGCACCGTCACATCCAGGCCCGCCGGCAGGTTATCGGTGATGCTCGGTAGCAGCGCCTTGATGCGGTCGACCACCTCGATCACGTTGGCACCGGGCTGGCGCTGGATATTCAGCAGCACGGCCTGGTTTTCATTGGCCCAGGCGGCGAGGCGTTCGTTTTCGGCGCCGTCGACGATCTGCGCGACGTCCTTCAGACGCAGCGGTGCGCCATTTTTGTAGGCCAGGATCAGTTCGGCATACTGCTGCGGCGACACCAGTTGGTCGTTGGCGTCGAGCATCGACACGCGGGTCGGGCCGTCGAAGTTGCCCTTGGGCTGGTTGACGTTGGACGCGGCGATCAGCGTGCGCACGTCCGACAGGTTCAAGCCGTTGGCCGCCAGGGCCTCAGGGTTGACCTTGATGCGCACGGCCTGGCGCTGGCCACCGGCGATGCTGACCATGCCGACGCCGCTGATCTGCGCGATCTTTTGCGCCATGCGCGTATCGACCAAATCATTGAGCTTGGGCAGCAGCATGGTCTTGGAGGTAATCGCCAGGGTCAGCACCGGCGTATCTGCCGGGTTGACCTTGTTGTACACCGGCGGCGCCGGCAAGTCCTTGGGCAGCAGGTTGGTCGCGGCGTTGATCGCGGCCTGCACCTGTTGCTCGGCGACATCCATATTGATGTCGAGGTTGAAGCGCAGGGTCAGCACCGACGCACCGCCGGAGCTGGTCGAGGCCATCTGGGTCAAGCCAGGCATCTGCCCGAACTGGCGCTCCAGGGGCGCGGTGACGGCGCTGGTCATCACATCCGGGCTGGCGCCGGGGTACAGGGTCATCACGCGGATGGTCGGGTAATCCACCTGGGGCAAGGCCGAGACCGGTAACAAGCGGTAGGAGATGATCCCTGCCAGGACAATCGCCAGCATGCTCAGCGTGGTGGCGACCGGGCGAAGGATAAACAGCCGCGACAGGTTCATGAACCGACCTTTTGCGCCTTGCCGGCGTCAGCGCCGGTCTCCCCTTTTGCGGCGGGCTTGCCTTGCAGGTGCTCGGTCGGGGTGGTCGGGACTTGACTGCTGTCGTTGACCACTTCGATTTCGCTGCCGTCTTTCAGGCGGTCGGTGCCTTCCAGCACCACGCGGTCGCCGGCGACCAGGCCTTGCTTGATCACCGTGTTGTCGCCGTCGGTATCGCCGACCACCAGGGGCTGCACCTTGACCTTCTTGTCGCCATCGAGCTTGTAGACAAACGTACCGGCGTTGCCGAACTGGATAGCGGCAGACGGTGCCAGCACCACGTTATGCAGGGTGTCGGCGAGCAAATGCACGTTGACGAACTGATTGGGGAACAGCGCCTGGTCCTTGTTATCGAAGCGTGCCTTGAATTTCAGGGTGCCGGTGGTGACGTCGATCTGGTTGTCCAGGCTCTGCAGCACGCCGGTGGCTTGACGCTTGGCGTCGCTGCGGTCCCAGGCTTCCACGGGCAGTTTGTTGCCGGCGTGGTAACGGGCGAGCACGGTTTCCAGGGTGCTCTCCGGCAGGGTGAAGGCCACGCTGATCGGTTGGGTCTGGGTGATCACCGCCAGCGCGGTGGTGTCGTTGGCGGCCACCAGGTTACCGACGTCGAGCTGACGCAGGCCGACGCGCCCGGCGATCGGCGCGCGGATCTTGGTGAATTCGAGGTTGAGCTTGGCGTCGTCCACTGCGCCCTGGTTGGTCTTGACCGTGCCCTGGTATTGCAGGACCAGCGCTTCGGCGGTGTCCAGGGTTTGCTTGGCGATACTGTCCTGGGCATACAAGCCGCGATAACGCTCGACGTCGACCTGGGCGTTTTTCAACTGGGCCTGGTTCTGCATCAGCGTGCCCTGGGCCTGGAGCAAGGCATTCTGGTAGCTGCGCGGGTCGATTTCCGCCAGCAGGTCGCCGGCCTTGACCATCTGCCCTTCTTCAAAGGCGATTTTCACCAACTCGCCGCCCACCCGGCTGCGCACATTGATGGTGTTGAGCGCGGTGACCGTGCCCAACGCCTTGTAGTACACCGGGAATTCCCCCAACACCGCCGGCGCCACACGCACCGGCACCGGGCCGGTGGAGCCGCCGAAGCCCGGGCGCGCCATGCCCGTTTTACCGGTACGGCCGGCTGGCGCTTCTGGATGGATAGCGCCGGTGGGCCAGAATTTCCAGCACAGGCCGGCGATAACCAGCAGCACGAGCAGGCCGAACAGCCAGCGACGGGAGTTGCGGGGGGAGGATTGCATGGAGTGATCAACCATTGGGCGCGAGAGCTTCTTCTTTGGGAGGCTGAAAGATAAGCACTGGGGCGCGTTAAGAAAAGCGCCTTTACCGGCTATTTACCTTGGGCTTACAACTTTTAACTGTTGAGCTTAGTCCACCGGCTATTTCGCTAAACATCTGACCAGCAAATAAAAACGGCCTGGACTAGGCCAGGCCGCAATTATGTACCGCGCAGTGTTACTGCATAACGACAGTAATGCGCAGAAACAGTTACTTCAAAACAGCCAGGGCTGCTTCGTAGTTTGGCTCTTGGCCGATTTCAGGGACCAGTTCGCTGTGCAGTACGTTGTCGTTTTCATCCAACACGACGACGGCACGGGCGGTCAGAGCCCGGAGTGGGCCGTCGGCAATCGAAACGCCGTAGTCAACGGCGAAATCAGCGTTGCGGAAGTCCGACAGGTTCTGCACGTTGTCCAGGCCTTCGGTGCCGCAAAAACGCTTCTGGGCAAACGGCAGGTCAGAGGAGATGCACAGTACAACCGTGTTGCTCACATTGTTGGCCTGGGCGTTGAACGTGCGCACCGACGTGGCGCAGGTCGGGGTGTCGACGCTTGGGAAGATGTTCAGCACTTTGCGCTTGCCGGCGAAGGTGGCCAGGGTCACGTCCGACAGATCGCCGGCGGTCAGGGTGAAGTCTGGCGCTTTGGAGCCGGTTTGCGGCAGTTCGCCTTCAACTTGGACTGGATTACCACGAAGGGTGACTTGAGCCATGAACGGAATCCTTATGCTGGTTTTGATTAAACGAATTCGAGAGGCGGAAGTTAACCACAAAGTGCCGTGACGACCTACCGCCTGACACAAATTGTCATGTCACGCCGGGCACGCGGGCGGTTGTGGTTTAATTGCGCGGTTTTCGTCCCCGCTCAAGGAATCCGTTGTTGATGAATCAGCCCGCCACCAAAGTCCTGGTCATTGGTTATGTCTGGCCGGAACCGCGTTCCTCGGCCGCAGGCGGGCATATGATGCAGATTCTCGAAACTTTTCTGACACAAGGTTGGGATATTACCTTCAGCAGCCCGGCGACCATTGGCGAACACAAAGCCGACCTACCGGCACTGGGAATCGCCGAATGCGCCATCGAACTCAATAACAGCAGTTTCGATGACTTTATCCGCGAACTGGCCCCGGACATCGTGCTGTTCGACCGTTTCATGATGGAAGAACAGTTCGGCTGGCGCGTCGAAAAGCACTGCCCCGCGGCCCTGCGGGTGCTGGAAACCTCCGACCTGCAAAGCCTGCGCGACGCGCGCCAACAGCGGTTCAAGGACCACCTCAAGGCCCAGCCGGACAACGACGACTTCAGCGCCTTGTTTGCACCGGGCCTGGAAGACGAGTTCCAGCGCATGGCCGACACCGACCTGGCCAAGCGCGAGATCGCAGCCATCTATCGCTGCGACATCAGCCTGATGATCTCCGACATGGAAATCCGCCTGCTCACCGAGCAGTTCAAGGTGCCCGCCGCCCTGCTCCACTGGTGCCCATTGATGCTGGAACCGCCGACCGAGGCGTTCGCACCGTTTGACGAGCGCGCGCACTTCCTCAGCATCGGCAACTTCCGCCACGCGCCCAACTGGGATGCGGTGCTGTGGATGAAGAACAGTGTCTGGCCGTTGATCCGCCAGCAACTGCCGGGCGCCCAATTGCATGTCTACGGCGCCTACACCCCGCCCAAGGCCACCGCGCTGCACAACCCGGCCCAGGGCTTTCATGTAATGAACTGGGCCGAAGATGCGCTGCAAGTGATGACGGCTGCGCGCATCTGCCTGGCGCCGCTGCGCTTTGGCGCCGGGATCAAGGGCAAGCTGGCGGATGCCATGCTCTGCGGCACGCCGAATATCACCACACCGGTCGGCGCCGAAGCCATGGGCGACGAGCAGCCATGGCCTGGCCTGATCGAACAAAGCGCCGCCACCCTCGCCGCCGCTGCGGTGGCGCTGTACCAGGACCGCGAGCGCTGGACCCAGGCCCAGGAGCACGGCCGGCAATTGCTGGCCCGCCGCTATGACCTGCACCGCCACGGCCCCGCACTGGTAGAGTGCCTGGAACACTGTCGCAGCCGCCTCGACGCGCATCGCCGGGACAATTTCACCGGCAGCATGCTGCGTCACCACGCCCACAAAAGTACCCAGTACATGTCCCAGTGGATCGAGGCAAAAAACCGTAACCTTTAAACGCTTGACGCTGGCCGGGTCGCACGCAACGGGGCATTATTCAAATCGCAACCACAATAAAGCGACGGCAGCATGACCCGAGCAACGCGAATCACCGACCCTTCCTACGAGCTGATGGACGATCACAACGGTCTGTCTATCATCTATCGCCAGCACGGTTTCCCTTGCCCCCTGGTGCGCTGGCATTTCCATAAGGAGTACGAGCTGCACCTGATCGTCGCCAGTTCCGGCAAGGTGTTCATCGGCGACTACATCGGCAACTTCTACCCGGAAAGCCTGTTCCTCACCGGCCCCAACCTGCCTCACAACTGGATCAGCCAGGTCGAGGAAGACGAAGTGGTGCCCAAGCGCGACATGCTGGTGAACTTCACCGATGAGCTGCTGGAGAACGGCAGTCACATTTTTGCCGAACTCAAGACCCTGGCACCGCTACTGGAACGAGCGCAATCCGGCATCGAGTTTCGCTGCAAAAAGACCATCGCCCAGGCCATGACCCTCATGCAACGCATCGAGGACGCTCAGGGCATGGCGCGCCTGGGGCACTTCTTTATCCTGTTGGAAGTGTTGAGCGCGTGTGAGGACTACCAACTGCTCTCCGGCGTGACCACGCCGCAACTGGCCGACGAACACAGCATCGACCGCACCAACCGGGCGGTGGACTACATCTTTGCGCATTACGCGCGGGAGTTGTCACTGGAGGAAGTGGCCGACTACCTGGGGATGAAACCGACGTATTTCTCGCGGGTGTTCAAGCAGGCCACCGGGCGCACGTTTATCGAGTTCGTCAATCGCCTGCGCATCAGCAAGTCCTGCGAACTGCTGGCCGATGGCGACAAGGCCGTCACCGATGTGTGCTTCGAGTCGGGGTTCAACAATATTTCCAACTTCAATCGGCGCTTCCAGCAGCTTAAAGGCATGACCCCTTCCCACTACCGGCGCCTGGCGGTGCAGCGGCTCACCGAACAGAACCTGGCTTAAGCGTTTCGGCTTTTTGTGGGCGAGTGCAAAAAAGTATCAGTCCCAGTGCGCCCAAGGATTTGTCACACCCCCCATTTGAGGGCTGTAATCAACGCACACTCTTCCTGGCTCAGCGTGGGAAGACACAACAACAATAATTGTCCTTCTGCAGCCCCTGGGCGCAGAAAAGGAGTGCGCGATGAAGTTCACAGCAAAAACACTGCTTGCCTGTTCTTGCATGACGGCCTGCATGACCCTCAGCGCCGTCAGCCTTGGCGCGCAAACCCTGACCATTGCCACCGTCAACAACAGCGACATGATCCGCATGCAAAAGCTCTCGAAGACCTTCGAGGCCGAGCACCCGGACATCAAGTTGAATTGGGTGGTGCTCGAAGAAAACGTCCTGCGCCAACGCCTGACCACCGACATCGCTACCCAGGGCGGGCAGTTCGATGTGTTGACCATCGGCATGTACGAAGCCGCACTGTGGGGCGCCAAGGGCTGGCTGGAACCGATGAAAGACCTGCCGGCATCCTACGACCTCGACGATGTGTTCCCTTCCGTGCGTGACGGTTTGTCCGTCAAGGGTTCGCTGTACGCCCTGCCGTTCTATGCGGAAAGCTCGATCACCTATTACCGCACCGACCTGTTCAAGGACGCCGGGCTGAGCATGCCCGAGCACCCAACCTGGACGCAGATCGGCGAATACGCGGCAAAACTCACCGACAAAACCAAAGAGCAATACGGCCTGTGCCTGCGCGGCAAAGCCGGTTGGGGTGAAAACATGGCGCTGATCACCACCTTGGCCAACGGCTACGGGGCGCGCTGGTTCGACGAGAAATGGCAGCCTGAATTCAATGGCCCTGAATGGAAGGACGCGCTGAACTTCTACGTCGACAATATGAAGAAGTCCGGCCCGCCGGGTGCGTCGAGCAACGGTTTCAACGAAAACCTCGCGCTGTTCAACAGCGGCAAGTGCGCGATCTGGGTCGACGCCAGCGTGGCCGGTTCGTTCGTCACCGACAAGACCCAAAGCAAGGTGGCGGACCATGTCGGTTTCACCTTCGCCCCGCACGAGAAGACCGACAAAGGCACCTCGTGGCTGTACTCCTGGAGCCTGGCGATCCCGACCAGTTCCAAGGCCAAGGACGCTGCCAAGCTGTTCACCAGTTGGGCGACTTCCAAGGAATACGGCGCTTTGGTCGCCAAGACCGACGGCATCGCCAACGTCCCGCCGGGTACGCGCAAGTCGACCTACAGCGACGAATACATGAAGGCCGCGCCGTTCGCCAAGGTCACCCTGGAATCGCTGAAAGTCGCCGATCCGACCAAACCAACGCTCAAACCGGTGCCGTATATCGGTATCCAACTGGTGACCATTCCAGAGTTCCAGGCAATCGGTACCCAGGTCGGCAAGTTCTTCTCGGGTGCGCTGACCGGTCAGCAAACGGTGGATCAAGCCTTGAGCGCCGCGCAGACCACCACCGAGCGTGAAATGAAGCGGGCCGGTTATCCCAAGTAACCCCCGATTCTGTAGGAGCGAGCTTGCTCGCGAAAAAGGTACATCCGACGCCGACATGCGCCTGAAATACCTTCGCGAGCAAGCTCGCTCCTACAGGAGTTTTGCGCACCTGCCTCTAATCGGTCTTGATCACCATGAATACAATACGCAAAAGCCGCCTGGCCAACCCCGGCTGGTTTCTCGTCAGCCCCTCGGTAGCCTTGCTGCTGCTGTGGATGATCGTGCCGCTGGGCATGACCCTGTACTTTTCGCTGATCCGCTACAACCTGCTCTACCCCGGCGAAAACCAGTTCGTGGGGCTGGAGAACTTCACCTACTTCATCACCGATTCGGGCTTCCTGCCCGGCGCCACCAATACCCTGTTGCTGGTCGGCAGCGTGCTGTTGATCAGCGTGGTATTTGGCGTGTTGATCAGCGCCCTGCTGGAGGCCAGTGAGTTCTTCGGCCGCGGCCTGGTGCGGGTGTTGTTGATCTCGCCGTTCTTCATCATGCCCACCGTCGGTGCGCTGATCTGGAAGAACCTGATTTTCCACCCGGTGTCGGGGATTCTCGCCTACGTGTGGAAGCTGTTCGGCGCCCAGCCCGTGGACTGGCTGGCGCATTACCCGCTGCTGTCGATCATCATCATTGTCTCGTGGCAATGGCTGCCCTTCGCCATCCTGCTGCTGATGACCGCCATGCAGTCTCTCGACCAGGAACAAAAGGAAGCCGCACGCCTCGACGGCGCCGGCGCGATTGCGATTTTCTGGCACCTGACCCTGCCCCACCTGGCGCGCCCGATTGCCGTGGTGGTGATGATCGAAACCATCTTCCTGCTCTCGGTATTCGCCGAAATTTTCACCACCACCAACGGCGGCCCCGGCTACGCCTCGACCAACCTCGCCTACCTGATCTACAACCAGGCGCTGGTGCAGTTCGACGTGGGCATGGCCTCGGCCGGCGGCTTGATTGCCGTGGTCATCGCCAATATCGCGGCGATCATCCTGGTGCGGATGATCGGCAAAAACCTGACTGACAAGCCTTGAGGGCCGCGCCATGACGCTTCAACAATCCCGCCGCCTGCAAAGCCTGTTACTCGGCACCCTGGCCTGGGCCATCGCGATTCTGATCTTCTTCCCGATCTTCTGGATGGTGCTGACCAGCTTCAAGACCGAGATCGATGCGTTCGCCACGCCGCCGCAGTTCATCTTCACGCCGACGCTGGAGAATTACCTGCACATCAACGAGCGCAGCAACTACTTCAGCTACGCGTGGAACTCGGTGCTGATTTCGTTCAGCGCCACCGCCTTGTGCCTGCTGATCTCGGTGCCGGCGGCCTACTCCATGGCGTTCTACGAGACCCAACGCACCAAAAGCACGCTGCTGTGGATGCTGTCGACCAAGATGCTGCCGCCGGTGGGCGTGCTGATGCCGATCTACCTGCTGGCCAAGAGCTTCGGCCTGTTGGATACGCGTATCGCGCTGATCATCATCTACACCCTGATCAACCTGCCGATCGTGGTGTGGATGGTTTACACCTACTTCAAGGACATCCCCAAAGACATCCTCGAAGCGGCCCGCCTGGACGGCGCCACCCTGTGGCAGGAAATGGTCCGCGTACTGCTGCCGATCGCCAAAGGCGGCCTGGCATCCACGGTGTTGCTGTCGCTGATACTGTGCTGGAACGAGGCGTTCTGGTCGTTGAACCTGACCTCGTCGAATGCCGCGCCGCTGACCGCGCTGATCGCCTCCTACTCCAGCCCCGAAGGCTTGTTCTGGGCCAAATTGTCGGCCGTCTCGACCCTGGCCTGCGCGCCGATCCTGATCTTTGGCTGGATCAGCCAGAAACAGTTGGTGCGCGGTTTGTCCTTCGGCGCCGTGAAATAACGGCTTTCCTATAAAAATTCCAAGCGGAGGCCCATCCCATGGCCAACCTGAAAATCAAGAATCTGCAAAAAGGCTTCGAAGGCTTTTCCATCATCAAGGGCATCGACCTGGAAGTGAACGACAAGGAATTCGTGGTCTTCGTCGGCCCGTCGGGCTGCGGTAAATCCACGCTGCTGCGGCTGATCGCCGGCCTGGAAGAAGTCAGCGAAGGCACCATCGAACTGGATGGCCGCGACATCACCGAAGTGACCCCGGCCAAACGCGACCTGGCGATGGTGTTCCAGACTTACGCGCTGTACCCGCACATGAGCGTGCGCAAGAACATGTCGTTTGCCCTGGACCTCGCGGGCGTCGACAAGCAGCTGGTGGAGAGCAAAGTCAGCGAAGCGGCGCGCATCCTCGAACTGGGCCCGCTGCTGGAGCGCAAGCCCAAGCAACTGTCCGGCGGCCAGCGCCAGCGCGTGGCGATCGGCCGAGCGATTGTGCGTAACCCGAAGATCTTCCTGTTTGATGAGCCGCTGTCCAACCTCGACGCCGCGCTGCGCGTGCAGATGCGCCTGGAACTGGCGCGCCTGCATAAAGAGCTGCAAGCGACCATGATCTATGTGACCCACGACCAGGTCGAAGCGATGACCCTGGCCGACAAAGTGGTGGTGCTTAACAGCGGCCGCATCGAGCAGGTCGGCTCGCCGCTGGACCTGTACCACCAGCCGGCCAACCTGTTTGTCGCGGGCTTTCTCGGCACGCCGAAGATGGGCTTCCTCAAGGGCAAGGTCACGCGGGTCGAGGGCCAGGGCTGCGAGGTGCAACTGGACGCCGGTACGCTGATCAGCCTGCCGCTGAGCGGCGCCACCCTGAGCGTGGGCAGCGCGGTGACCCTGGGTATTCGCCCGGAGCACCTGGAACTCGCCGCACCGGGCCAGACTAGCCTGACCGTCACCGCCGACGTCGGCGAGCGCCTGGGCAGCGATACCTTCTGCCACGTCATCACCGCCAACGGCGAGCCGCTGACCCTGCGCATTCGCGGCGACATGGCCAGCCAGTATGGCGAGACGCTGCACCTGCACCTGGACCCGGCGCACTGCCATCTGTTCGACACCGACGGCGTGGCCGTTACCCGCCCACTGCGCGCCGCCGCCTGATTTCGCGAGATTTGTGATGAAACTGAATAAACAGAACCTCACCCAACTGGCGCCGGAAGTGAAAATCCCGGCCTACGCCATTGCCGATACCCGTCAGGGCATCGCCCATATCGGCGTCGGCGGTTTCCACCGTGCGCACCAGGCGTATTACACCGATGCGCTGATGAATACCGGCGAGGGCCTGGACTGGAGCATATGCGGCGTCGGCCTGCGCGCCGAGGACCGCAAGGCCCGCGACGACCTGGCCGGTCAGGATTACCTGTTCACCCTGTATGAATTGGGCGACAGCGACGACACCGAAGTGCGCGTGATCGGCTCGATCAGCGACATGCTGCTGGCCGAAGACGGCGCCCAGGCGTTGATCGACAAACTGGCCAGCCCGCAGATCCGCATCGTCTCGCTGACCATCACCGAAGGCGGCTATTGCATCGACGACAGCAACGGCGAGTTCATGGCCCACCTGCCGCAGATCCAGCACGACCTGGCGCACCCGAAGGCACCGAAAACCGTGTTCGGCTTTATCTGCGCCGCGCTGACCCAGCGTCGCGCCGCCGGCACTCCGGCGTTCACCGTAATGTCCTGCGATAACCTGCCGCACAACGGGGCCGTCACGCGCAAGGCACTGCTGGCCTTCGCCGCCCTGCACAACGCCGAACTGCATGACTGGATCAAAGCCAACGTGACGTTCCCCAACGCCATGGTCGACCGCATCACGCCGATGACCAGCACCGCGCATCGCCTGCAATTGCACGATGAGCATGCTATCGACGATGCCTGGCCGGTGGTGTGCGAGCCCTTTGTGCAGTGGGTCCTGGAAGACCAGTTCGTCAACGGGCGCCCGGCCTGGGAAAAGGTCGGCGTGCAGTTCACCGCCGACGTAACGCCCTATGAAGAAATGAAGATCGGCCTGCTCAACGGCAGCCACCTGGCGCTGACTTACCTGGGGTTTCTCAAGGGGTATCGGTTCGTTCACGAGACCATGAATGACCCGCTGTTCGTCGCGTATATGCGCGCGTACATGGACCTGGACGTCACGCCGAACCTGGCGCCGGTGCCCGGCATCGACCTCACGCAGTACAAGCAGACCCTGGTGGACCGCTTCTCCAACCAGGCGATTGCCGACCAGTTGGAGCGCGTGTGTTCCGATGGCTCGTCGAAATTTCCCAAGTTCACCGTGCCGACGATCAACCGCCTGATTGCCGATGGGCGCGAGACCGAGCGCGCAGCGTTGGTGGTGGCCGCCTGGGCGTTGTACCTCAAGGGTGTCGATGAGAATGGCGTGGCCTACAAAATTCCGGACCCGCGTGCCGAGTTCTGCCAGGAGCTGGTGGGTGATGATGCGCGGATCAGTCAGCGCCTGCTCGGGGTGGAGGAGATTTTCGGCACGGCTATTCCCAAGTCGGCTGAGTTTGTGGCAGCGTTCGAGCGATGCTATGCGAGCCTGCGCGACAACGGCGTCACAAAAACACTGCAGCAACTCCTGAAGAAACCGGCTTAAACCTGTGGGAGGGGGCTTGCCCCCGATAGCGGTGGGTCAGTAAAGAACATTGACACTGAAACACCGCCATTGGGGGCAAGCCCCCTCCCACATTTGGAGCGCATTTACAATCCAACAACAATGCTGAGCAAACCCTCATGACCCAGCAAAACCTGTTCCTCGGCATCGACTGCGGCACCCAAGGCACCAAAGCCATCGTCCTCGACGCTTCCAGCGGCAAAGTGCTGGGCCTGGGCGCCGCGGCACACACGCTGATCAGCGGCGCCAATGGCCGTCGCGAGCAGCACACCCAGGAGTGGCTGGACGCCTTTACCGAAGCCACCCACCGCGCCCTGCAACAGGCCGGTGTGGACGGCCAGGATATCCTCGGCATCGGCGTGTCCGGCCAGCAACACGGCCTGGTGTTGCTCGATGACCACGGCCAGGTGCTGCGCCCGGCCAAGCTGTGGTGCGACACCGAAACCGCCGCCGAAAACGAGCGCCTGTTGCAGTACCTGGGTGGCGAAAGCGCTTCGCTGGAGCGTCTCGGCGTGGCAATTGCGCCGGGCTACACCGTGTCCAAACTGCTGTGGACCCGCGAGCAGCACCCCGAGGTGTTCGCGCGCATCGCGCATATCCTGCTGCCCCACGACTACCTCAACTACTGGCTCACCGGCCGCGCCGTCGCGGAATACGGCGATGCCTCGGGCACCGGCTACTTCAACGTGCGCAGCCGTGACTGGGACGTGGCGCTGCTCCAGCACATCGACCCCAGTGGCCGCCTGCAAGCCGCTTTGCCGAGGCTGATCGAAGCCGACCACGCCGTCGGCACGATCCTGCCGACCATCGCCGAACGCCTCGGTATCAACCCCGACGCCATCGTGTCCAGCGGCGGCGGCGACAACATGATGGGCGCCATCGGCACCGGCAATATCGCCCCCGGCGTGATCACCATGAGCCTGGGTTCATCGGGCACCGTGTATGCCTTTTCCGACCAGCCCAACGTGAGCCCCGAGGCGTCGGTCGCGACTTTCTGTTCCTCCAGCGGCGGCTGGTTGCCGTTGATCTGCACGATGAACCTGACCAACGCCACCGGGGTGATTCGCGAGCTGTTCGACCTCGACCTCAACGCCTTCAACGCCCTGGTCGAGCAGGCGCCGATCGGTGCCGACGGCGTGAGCATGCTGCCGTTCCTCAATGGCGAACGCGTGCCCGCCCTGCCCCACGCCACCGGCAGCCTGCACGGCTTGAGCATGACCAACCTGACCCGCGCCAACCTGTGCCGCGCCGTGGTCGAGGGCACCACCTTCGGCTTGCGCTACGGCCTCGACCTGTTGCGCCAGACCGGCCTGCACAGCCAGAGCATCCGCCTGATCGGCGGCGGTTCGAAAAGCCCGGTGTGGCGGCAGATGGTTGCCGATATCATGCACACCGAAGTGATCTGCACCGAACAAAGCGAAGCCGCCGCCCTGGGCGCGGCGATCCAGGCCGCGTGGAGCCAGTCCGGCGAATCCCTGGCCAGCCTGTGCGAGAAATGCGTGAGCGTCGACCCGGCCAGCCGTACCCTGCCGGTGGCCGACAATGTCAGCGCCTATCAACACGCCTACGAGCGCTATCAGCAGCACGTGGCAACCCTTTAAGAGCGAACGACTATGTATCTGGTGTGTGGTGAAGCGCTGTTTGATTTTTTCAGTGAGGAAGATCCCAGCGGGCAGGCGTCCAAGGTCAATTACAAGGCGATTGCCGGTGGCTCACCGTTCAACGTCGCCGTCGGTTTACGCCGGCTCGGCATCGAGGCCGCGCTGTTTGGCGGCGTGTCCACCGACTTCCTCGGGCGTCGCCTGTTGCAGGTGCTCAGGGACGAAGGCGTCAACCCGCAGTTCCTGGTGGAATTCGCCGCGCCGACCACCCTGGCAATGGTCGCCGTGGGCGCCGATGGCTCGCCGCAATACAGCTTTCGCGGCGAAGGCTGTGCCGACCGCCAATTGACGCGCGCGCACCTGCCGACCCTGGGCGATGAGGTTCGCGGGCTGCATGTGGGTTCGTTTTCCCTGGTGGTGCAACCGATTGGCGACACCCTGCTGGCCCTGGTCCAGCGCGAAAGCGGCAAGCGCCTGATCAGCCTCGACCCCAACGTGCGGCTCAACCCGCAGCCGGATATCCAGCTGTGGCGCGACCGCGTGGCCGAACTGGTCAAGCATGCCGACCTGATCAAGGTCAGCGATGAAGACCTGCACCTGCTCTACCCCGACCAATCGCCGGAAAGCGTGCTTGAGGGCTGGTTGCAACACCGCTGCCAGTTGGTATTCCTCACCCGTGGCAGCAATGGCGCCAGCGTGTTCAGCCGCCAGCACGGCCACTGGTCGCAACCCGCGCTGAAGGTGGTGATGGCCGATACCGTGGGCGCCGGGGATACCTTCCAGGCCGCGCTGATTGCCTGGCTGACCGAGCAGCAGTTGGATTCGGTCGAAGGCCTGCAACACCTGACCCGCGCACAAATCGACGCGATGCTGGGCTTTGCAATTCGTGCCGCCGCGCTCACCTGCGGCAAGACCGGCCCGGACCTGCCGTATCGTCAACAACTGGAATGAACCCGCGATCACCGGCTGCAGCGGGCATAAACAACATTGGGCCTGGTATTGACCAGGCCCATCCATCGACGATACCAACAGCCTTAATAGAGGGCGCGCCCTGCTGCTTTTTGCAGCGCTGGCCCATGCGATTGCTTGAGGTCCTCGCGCAACCCGGTGATCAGGTTGCAAATGGCTCGACTGCTGTCGAGTCTGTCAGCGTTGATACCTTTGACTTCCAGATGCACGCGGTCACGATCAAGGTCGTCATACACCTTGATCGTCAGCGAGGCATCTTCAGCTTTGGTGCATTCACACCGTTTAGGCAGGAAACTTCCTTCAATGATACTGCGAAGTTCTAATTCCGAAAGCATGGTCAACCTCTCCTTTCCAGACTGCCAATCGATTGTTATAAGTCTTGCAGGCGCAAGCCTGCCACGTCCTGCCAACCCTGGAAGACGCTTACAATCAATCAGCCTACTCGGCAAAATCCGTTCTCGTTGTAACTTTTCCTCATAAGCAATACACCGTCTTGTATAAATTGGCCCCACCTCAATTCACTCGACGGCCATCATCGGCGAACAGCTCCGATTAAACGTTTAACCCTGGCCTTGGTATTAACCAACACTGTGCGCTGCCGCTCTTTCAGCAACATGTCGCAAACTATCAAAGTTGATATTCGCCCCCGAGTTGATCGCCACCAGCGTCTGCCCGCGCACACGGTTTTGCGCGACATAGCTGCGAATGCCCGCCACGGCCAATGCGCCGGAAGGCTCGACGATGGAGCGCGTATCGTCGTAGATCAGCTTGATGGCACTGCACAGTTCGTCGTTGCTGACGGTGATGACGTCATCCACCCAATCCCGGCAGATTTCAAAGCCATAGGCGCCGATCTGCGCCACCGCCGTGCCATCGGCAAACCCGTCCACACTGGGCAGTACCACGCGCTCGCCGGCACGCAAGGCCGCTAACAGGCAACTGGAACCCTCGGGTTCGACGCCGACAATACGCACCTCGGGCCGCAGGTATTTGACGTAGGCGGCGATCCCGGCGATCAGGCCGCCGCCGCCCACCGGCACGAAGATCGCGTCCAGCGCGCCCGGTTGCTGGCGCAGGATTTCCATGCCCACCGTGCCCTGGCCGGCGATCACGTCCGGATCGTCGAACGGCGAGACAAAGGTGCAACCGGACGCTTCGGCCAGTTGCAACGCATGGGCCAGGGCAAACGGAAAGCTCTCACCGTGCAGCACCGCGTGCGCCCCTCGCGAGCGCACGCCGAGCACCTTCAACTCCGGCGTGCTGCGGGGCATGACGATCGTCGCCTTGATCCCCAACTCCCGCGCCGCCAGCGCCACGCCTTGCGCATGGTTGCCCGCCGACGCGGTGATCACGCCGCAGGCCTTCTGCTCGGCGCTAAGCTGCATCAGCTTGTTGTACGCGCCACGAATCTTGAAGGAAAAGGTCGGTTGCAGGTCCTCGCGCTTGAGCAGCACCTGGTTGTCGAGCAACAGCGACAGCGCCGGGGCGACTTGCAAGGGCGTGCGCACGGCCAAGTCGTAGACCGGCGCGGCAAGGATTTTTTTTACGTAGTGCTCAAGCAGTCCCGGGGCAGCGGTCTGTGGGACGGGGCAAGTGCGCATGGGTGTCTCCTGGCTTTGGTAAGGGCACCTGGAGACGGAAAAACAAAACCCGCCTCTAGGGCGGGTTTGGGTGCAGCCGAGCGCTATCCCGCCAAATGAGGAATGGCGGTAATAATGCTTGGCTGGCGATACAAGGTTTGAAATGTCATGTGACGAAATTACCCGGCGGCTGCCCGGCAAGTCAATGGCCAGGGGCCATTTAGCTGAGAGGGGCTTTACGAGTGACATACGAAACGTATACGCTTCGTATATCAATCCGACACAGTGAAGCACATGGGCATCGTCAAGATCAGCGACCAATTACACGAACAACTGCGCCTGGCCAGTGCGGCCATGGACCGCTCCATCAACGCCCAGGCCGAGTTCTGGATCAAGATCGGCCTGCTCGCCGAACTCAACCCGCACCTGCCCTACAACGAGCTGATCAACAAGCTGTTGCTGGACAAACCCGACCTGATCCGGGGGCGCAGCTGATGATCAAAACCACCGCACAACTCGCCGTGATGCGCGAATCCGGGCGCTTGCTGGCCCAGGTGTTCAGCATGCTCGACGGTTTTGTTGCCGCCGGGCGCTCCACCCTGGAACTGGACAGCGCCGTCGAAGCCTTCATCCGCCACGAGTTGAAAGCCCGCCCGGCGAGCCTCGGGCAATACGACTACCCCTTCTCCATCAACACCTCGATCAACGAAGTGGTGTGCCACGGCATGCCCAGCGCCACGCAGATCCTCAAGGACGGCGACATCATCAATATCGACATCACCCTGGAGAAAGGCGGCTTTATCGCCGACTCCAGCAAGATGTACATGATCGGCGCCGTCTCGCCGAAGGCACGTCGCCTGGTGGAGATGACCTTCGAGGCCATGTGGGCCGGTATCCGCCAGGTCAAACCCGGCGCACGCCTGGGCGACGTCGGCCACGCGATCCAGAGCCACGCACAGGCCAATGGCTACAGTGTGGTGCGCGAATACTGCGGCCACGGCATCGGCCGGCAGATGCATGAAGAACCCCAGGTCCTGCACTTCGGCCGCCCCGGTACCGGGCTGGAGCTGCGCGAAGGCATGGTGTTTACCATCGAACCTATGCTGAACCAGGGCAGCGCCAAGGTGCGCAGCCTGAAGGACGGCTGGACGGTGGTGACCAAGGACAACAGCCTGTCGGCGCAGTGGGAACATACCGTGGCGGTGACGGCGAACGGGTTCGAGGTGCTCACCCTGCAACCCGCTTCCTGAGCCAGCGCCCACAGGCGTGGGGCTTCACATCACATTCGCACCACCTGCCATCCGCTTGAGCCCGAGCACCATCAACCCGGCGCCCAGGCCCATCGCTAACAGAAACAGCGGGTACGACACCCACCACGGCGTACCCGCCGTCATCATGCTGAACTCCGACATGCCGCCGATGCTGGCGATCAGGTTGAGCGGCAGAAACACCACGTTGATCAGCGTCAGCTTGCGCAACAGGTTGTTCATGCTGTTGTTCATCAGGTTGCCGCGCGCGTCGATCAGCCCGGAGAACACGTTGGAATAGATCTCGGCCTGTTTGTAGCACTGGTGGTTCTCGATGATCAGGTCGTCGATCAGGCCGAGAATCTCGGCGCTGAAATGCTCCTTCTCGCCGTGGTTGCGCAGCCGCGACAGCACGGCGCCGTTGCTGTGCAGCGCGTTGATGTAATAGATCAGGCTTTCGCTGAGGTTGAACATCTGCATCAGATGATGGTTGCTCATGGACGCGTTGAACTGCTGCTGCAGCTCCCGCGCGACCAGCTTGATCACCTTGAGGTGGCCGAGGTAGTGGTGAATATTGTTGAGCAGCAGATCGAGCAGCACATCCAGCGGCGTGTGCAACGGACGCCGGGCGCCGAGCCCGGACAGCGGGGTTTCATCGGTGGCGATCACCAACAGCCGGCCGGGTGAAAACAGCAGGCCGCAGGACGACACTTCAAACACCAGGGTGCCACCGCCGGAGTAGTTCTCCGGGCGCTTCCAGATCAGAAACAGGTTGTCGGGGTGAAATTCGATGCGTGAGACTTCGTCCGGGTCGAGCGCCGAGGCCAGGGCATGCTCGTCCAGTTTGTGGTGCTCAAGCAGCCAGTTGCGCTCGGCATGGTCAGGGTTGCTGAACAACATGATCGGGGCCTCGTCGCCTTCCCCGCTGCGCAACTTTCCATCGATCAATTCAAAGCGCTGGATCATCGCGACTCACCAGACCTGGCCCTGACGCTTCAACTCAAGGCGCCGGACGAACTCCTCCAGCACCAGGCCATACAAGTCGTCCTGCAAGTAGGCATCTTCGATACCGGCATCCAGGTTGGGGTTGTCGTTGACCTCGATCACCACCACCTTGTCGCCCGATTGCTTGAGGTCCACGCCGTAAAGGCCGTCGCCGATCAGATTGGCAGTCTTCACGGCCAACTCCACCACGGCCTTGGGGGCTTCGTGGACCGCCAGGGTGCGGCATTCGCCGTTGATGTCCTGGCCGATGGCCTTGTGGTTGTAGATCTGCCAATGGCCCTTGGACATGAAGTATTGACAGGCAAAGATCGGCTTGCGGTTGAGTACGCCGATGCGCCAGTCGTACTCGGTGTAGAAAAACTCCTGGGCCAGCAGCAGCACCGAATGCTCGAACAGTTCAGCGGTGGCCTTGAGCAAGGCCTCCTGGCTTTCGACCTTGATCACCCCGCGGGAGAAACAACCGTCGGGGATTTTCAACACCAAGGGAAAGCCGAGGCGCTCGCCGACCCGTTCGAAGTCTTCCGGTCGCTCCTTGTAGAGAATCTCGGTGGCCGGCATGCCCAGTTGATGGCTGTTGAGCAGGTCGGTGAGGTAGACCTTGTTGGTACAGCGCAGGATCGATGCGGGGTCGTCCATCACCACCAGGCCCTCGCTTTCGGCTTTCTTGGCGAAGCGGTAGGTATGGTTGTCGACGCTGGTGGTCTCGCGGATCAACAAGGCGTCGTATTCGGCCAGACGTGCGTAGTCCTTGCGCTCGATCAGTTCCACATCGATGCCCAAACCTTTACCGACCCGGACGAAGTTTTCCAGGGCCTTGGCGTTGGAGGGCGGCAGTTGCTCCTGGGGGTCGTGAAGGATCGCCAGGTCATAGCGAGCCAATCGGCGCGAGCGCGGCTGACGCCAGATCTTGCGGCTGAAGTTGTCGAGGGCGTGGGCGAATTGATCTTCCTGGTCATCACGTAGTTTGTGTAATACGCCGGACTTGACCCCTTCGATATGCCAGCCGTTATTCTTTTTGAATTCAACTAACAAGATCGGACACGGGAACGCTTCAAACAATTGGCGCGCCAACTCCTGCAACGGATCAATATTGGTTCGACCAAAGTAAAGCGTCAGCGTAAAGCCTTCGGTATTGCTGTAAAGATGATGACTCAAGGCTTTATCGAGGGTTTTATCCAGGTCGTCCAGGGCCAGCCCATACAGTGACTTCTTGGTCAGTTCACTGATGGTGCGCACCGATGGAATCACCTTGTGCCCGCGTGCTTCGGCCAGTAGCGAACAGTAGTAACCGTGCCCCAGGTACTTGTAGCTGCGACACAGGTTGATCACCTGCACGCGCTTGCCGGTCTCGCTTTCGCGGGTTTGTTCGAGGTACTCCTGGGCCGTGACGATGTCTTCGCTAGGGAAGTAGGAGGCCCAGTCTTCCTTGCGTTCGACAATGATCACTACTTGACTTGCACCTCTGGGCGGAGCAGAAAAATAACCTTTGGAAGTTATTGTCGCCGCGACGCTTTGCTCGGATACTTCACGCCAATGACTTTGTACCGCAGACATAATATTTGATCCGCTTTAGAGAACTCGACCTTTTCTATTAAGCACGATCTTTTAGAGAAGTCCCGTTTCGTTACGTAACTTTTACGGCGGTCATATGGCTCTTTTCTTTCGCGTTGCAACCCCCTGCGATGTGCCGGCTTTGGTGGCACTGGAACAGCACTGTTTCACCACCGACAGGCTGTCGCCACGCAGTTTTCAATGGATGATCAGCCGCGCCCACGCCGAGTTGCTGGTGGCCGAACAGGACGGGCAATTGCTCGGGTATGCGCTGGTGTTGTTTCATCGCGGCACCTCCCTGGCGCGGCTGTACTCGATTGCCATCGCCGAACACGCGCGCGGCCTCGGCCTGGGCAAGCAGTTGTTGAGCCGCATCGAGGCCTGCGCGGTGGAGCACGACTGTGCGTACCTGCGCCTGGAAGTACGCACCGACAACCCCGGCGCCCTCGCCCTGTATGAGCGCAACGGCTACCGGCGCTTTGCGTTGATCAACGATTACTACGAAGACCACGCCCCCGCCCTGCGCCTGGAAAAACGCATCGTCCAGCACCAGGACGCGCGCGTGCAACGTGTGCCGTATTACCAGCAAACCACCGACTTCACCTGTGGCGCCGCCTGCCTGCTGATGGCCATGGGCGCGTTGCTGCCGGAACGCGTCGCCGCACGCCGCGAAGAACTGCAGATCTGGCGTGAAGCGACCACCGTGTTCATGACCGCCGGCCATGGCGGCTGCAGCCCCCAGGGGCTGGCGCTGGCCGCCTGGCGTCGGGGCTTTCGCGTGCGGATGCAGGTGAACGTGCGTGGGCCGTTGTTTCTCGACGGCGTGCGCGATCAGCATAAAAAGGACGTCATGCGTTTAGTGCATGACGCCTTCGAGGAAGAGTTGGCCGCCAGCACGGTCGAACAAGTACTCGGCGGCGCGCTGGATCTGCCCAGGGTACTGCGCGACGGCGGGCAGCCGCTGGTGCTGATCAGCAGCTATCGCCTGACCCGCTCCAAGTCGCCGCATTGGGTGATGGTCACCGACTGCGACGACGACTTCGTCTACCTGCACGACCCGGATGTGGACCACAGCCAGCACCGCCAGCCCCTGGACTGCCAGCACCTGCCGGTCAGCCACGCGGAGTTCGAGCGCATGTGCCGGTTCGGCAACAACAAACTGCGCGCGGCGGTGGTGCTGTTCAAGCCACCGGTTTGATCAAGGCGGTGAGCAGCGGCAATACGTGACCGCGTACCTTAGAAAGCCAGTTTATAGCCGATGGTCATCAGCATGATCGCCAGGCACGGACGCAGCACGCCGTCCGGGACTTTGCCGGCCATGTGGCTGCCGATGTAGATCCCCGGCAGCGACCCCATCAGCAAAAAGCCCAGCAGGTGCCAGTCCATATTGCCCATGCCGGCGTGGCCCAGGCCCGCCACCAGCGTGAGGGGCACGGCGTGGGCGATCTCGGTGCCGACCAGGCGCCGCGTGGCGAGGAAGGGGTAAAGGATAAACAATGCGACGGTACCGAGGGCACCGGCGCCGATGGAGGTCAGTGCCACCATGGCGCCGAGGACCGCCCCCGTGACCACCGTCAGCGCGTTCAGGTTGCGCGGGTGCATGTGGTAATCATCGCCGGCATGGCGCTGGGCGAAGGCCAACAGGCGATGCTTGAACAGAATGGCCAGGGCGGTCAGCAGCAGCACCACACCTAAGGCCTGTTTGATCACGGCGTTCATTGCGCTGGGGTCGGTGTGCAGGCTGGCGAGGAACCACAGGGTCAACAGCACGGCGGGCACGCTGCCCAGGGTGAGCCAGCCGGTGATCGTCCAGTCGATGTTCTTGTTCTTGCCATGCACCAGCACCCCACCGGACTTGGTGATCGCGGCGTACAACAAGTCGGTGCCCACGGCAGTGGCCGGGTTAATGCCGAACCACAGCAGGATCGGGGTCATCAATGAGCCCCCGCCGACACCGGTCATGCCGACGATAAAACCAACGATCAGGCCAGCAACTACGAAACCAACGTTACCCACATCCATTACAACTACCTGCGGCCATATAAAATTCTGGCCGCAGGATAGCGATTTTTCTTATAACCACTTATATCAATATGATCTGACTTTATGCCTTTTACGTCAGTCGGTGGCAAACGTAGGCCTGGGTCTGATAGGGAAAGGCCACTGTATCGTGGCCTTTCAGCGCCGGGTGAGTGGCGATCAGGTTGCGTAATTGCGCGGTGACCTCGGCTTTTTCAGCGGCGGGCAGTGCCGCGATAAAGCTGACGGAGAGGACGCGATCCATGATCACTTCCTGCGGACTGCCGACATGGTTGTAGGGAAAACACGTCATTTCGGGGGCGGAAAAATACTCGCCGGTGAACGCCTCGCGCCATTTACCGCTGTGAAAGCGCGGTGTATCGCCCTCGTAAGGCGTGATGATCGCGGTGATCGCCGCTACCCAGTCCACCGATTCATCCCGCACATTCCACACCAGGCCCAGACGCCCGTTAGGCTTGAGCACGCGGTGGATTTCCGCGAGCGCGGCCTGGGTGGAGAACCAGTGGAAGGACTGGGCGCAGACCAGCGCATCGGCGCAGGCGGACGCCAGGGGAATGGACTCGGCGGTGCCGTTGACCAGGCGTACATCCGGCAACAGCTTGGCCAACTGCGCAGCCATCGCCTGCACGGGCTCGATGGCAATCAGGCTCGGCGCCAGGGCGTTCAGCAGGCGCGTGAATTTGCCGGTGCCGGCGCCCAGGTCGATCACCGTCGACTGCGCGTCGATGCGCAGTACGTCAGCCAGCCAGCCCGTGAGTTGCCGTGGATAGTTCGGTCGGCCCTGGGCGTAAGTGACGGCCTGGGTCGAAAACCCCTGTTGCGCAGACGTGTGAACACCGGACATTGCCAATCTCTCCTCGGGTAAAGCGGGGGCACAGTGTGCGCCTTCCCACCCGGTTTTTCTAATCAGTCACACTGGGCAACCACACGCGAAACCGTGCGCCGCCGAGCGGTGAAGCCTGCGCGGTCAAGGTGCCGCCCTGGGCTTCGAGGGCACGTCGGCTGATCGCCAGGCCCAGGCCAAACCCGCCGGTGGAGCGGTCGCGGCTGCGGTCCAGGCGATAGAACGGCTCGAAGATGCGTTCGCGCTGCTCCAGCGGAATACCGATGCCATCATCGTCCACGCAGATTTCACAACCCTTGGGGCACACCTTGACCCCCACCTGGATGCGTTTGTCGCAGTAGCGCGTGGCATTGCGCAGCAGGTTTTGCAGGGCACGGGCGGTCAGGCGCGGGTCGAGGCTGAAGCGCTCGACGCTGCAGTCGAGCACCACGTCGATGACAATCTCGGGGTTCTCCAGCTCGTCATCGACGCTGCCCAGCACGCTGTCGATAAACTCATCGAGCACCACCTCGACCCGCTCCGGCAGTTGCGAAGGGTTTTGCAGACGGCTGTAGGACAGCAGTTCCAGCACCAGCTCATCCAGCTCACGGATATGCGCCACCAGGCTTTGCAGGCGCTCACGGCTGGCCTGGGGCAGGTCTTCGGACAGCGCCAGGGCCAGGCCGAAATCCAGGCGCGTCAGCGGGGTGCGCAGTTCGTGGGAGACTGCGTTGAGCAAGTCACGCTGCTGATTCAGCAGGTGTTCGATGTCGTCGGCCATGGTGTCGAACACCGTCGCCAGGCTACCGATGTTGGAACTCGGCGGAATGCGCGTGCGTTCGCAAAAATTACCCTTGCCCAACTGCGTGGCGGTGCTTTTCAGGCGCTCCAGGTCGCGCCAGTGCGGGCGCAGCCATACCAGCAGGCAGGCCAGCAGCGCGGCACCGATCAGTACGTTCATCGACCAGTACAGCAGGTTCATGTCCAACGGGTCCGGCGGGATCGTCAGCTTGACCGCGAACTGCGGGTTGATCGGCGCACTGACCTCGGCCATCCACCCCCACTCGCCCAGGCGGATCACCGGCTTGCCTTGGGCCAGCAGTTGCTCTTCTTCGGGGGTGTAACGGGCGTCCTGGTGCAGCAGCAGTTCAACCTTGAGCGGCGCGAAGTCGCGGCCCAGTTGCTCGGTGACCTGGGACCAGCGCTCCACCGGCGCCCGCTGGTATTGCTTGACGATGAGTGTCTGCAGGCCGCGGGACTGTTCGATGTTGTAGTCCACATAGCGGTGCTCGAACACCTGGATCACCAGCGTGGGAATCAGGTAGATCGCCGCACTGTAGGTGACGATCGTGATCAGATAGAGACGCAGCAGCACACGAAACATGGTTCAGCATTCCCACTCGGATCGGCTGAACAGATAGCCTTTGCCCCACACCGTCTTGATCTTGCGCGCCTCGCCGGCGTGGTCGTCGAACTTGCGCCGCAGTTTGGAGATAGCCACGTCCACCGAGCGGTCGGTGCCGTTGAACTCGATCCCGCGCAGGCGTTGCAGGATCTGGTCGCGGCTGAGCACTTCACCGGCATGCCGCGCCAGCACCACCAGCAGGTTGTATTCACCGCTGGACAACTCCACCGCCTGCTCGCGCCAGGTCACGGTGCGTTCCGACAGGTCGATGCACAGGTTGCCGATGACGACCTGGTCGTTGGCCACCTGCGGTTCGGACAAGCTGCGGCGGCGCAACAGCGTGCGTACCCGGGCCAGCAGCACGCGGGGCTCGCAGGGTTTGGTGACGTAATCGTCGGCGCCCATTTCCAGGCCCAGCACCTGGTCGTGGCTGTCGTCGCGGGCAGTCAGCATCAGGATCGGCAGGCCCGCCGAGTCGGCACGCAGCAAGCGGCACACTTGCAGACCGTCGAGGCCGGGCAGCATCAGGTCGAGGATCACCAGATCCGGCGGGTTGAGCCGCGCGCGTTCGCGGACATGGTCGCCCCGGCTGAGCACGCTGACGTGATAGCCATTGCGCTCCAGGTAGCTGGCAATCAGCTCGGAGAGTGCGGCGTCGTCTTCGACCAGGAGGATGTTGGGCATGGTGTTTCCAAATAATGCGGTTATGGGTCTTACACAAATCCCCTGTGGGAGGGAGCAAGCCCCTGCCCCATTTGATCTTCAGTGTTTGCAAGGTCGTGCAAGGATATACGCCCGCAGCCGAACATGGGCCGCGCCTTACATTTCTTCACAGACGACCTACACAGCTTCACAGCACCACGGCGCAGGTGCCATTAGGATGCGCCAGTCAATATTGGGATAAGAGCATGTCGAAGAATCTGTTTGCGCCGTTTTGCCTGCTGGCCCTGACACTCGCCCTGAGTGCGTGTGACCAGTCGTCCGCCGAGGCGCCGGAAATGCCCCTGGCCAACGTGCGCATCGAAACCCTTGCGGCCAAACCCCTGTCCATCAGCAGCGAACTCAGCGGGCGCATCGCCGCGCCGCGCATTGCCGAAGTGCGGGCGCGGGTCGCCGGCGTGGTGATGCAGCAGGTGTTCAAGGAAGGCCGTGACGTGAAACAGGGCGACGTGCTGTTTCGCATTGACCCTGCGCCGTTCAAGGCCGATCTGGACAGCGCCCTGGCCAACCTGAGCAAGGCCGAGGCCAATGCGTTCCAGGCGCGCCTGCAAGAACAGCGCTACAGCCAGTTGGTCGAAGGCAACGCCATCAGCGGCCAGGACTACGACAACGCCCGCGCCGCCCTGCGCCAGACCAACGCCGAGGTCGCCGCGAACAAGGCCGCCGTCGAACGGGCCAGATTGAACCTGGGCTACGCCACCGTCACCGCGCCGATTTCCGGGCGCATCGGGCGTGCGCTGGTGACCGAAGGCGCGCTGGTCGGCCAGAACGAGGCCACGCCGCTGGCGATCATCCAGCAACTGGACCCGATCCACGCCGACCTGACCCAGTCCACCCGTGAACTGAACGACCTGCGCCGCGCCTTCCGCGCCGGCAGCTTGAAGCAGGTCGGCCAGGACCAGGCCAAGGCCACGCTGATCCAGGACGATGGCAGCCTGTATCCGCTGCCGGGCAAATTGCTCTTCGCCGAGATCAGCGTCGACCCCGGCACCGGGCAAATCATCCTGCGCAGCGAGTTCCCCAACCCGGACCTCGACCTGCTGCCCGGCAGTTTTGTGCGCGTGCGCCTGGAACAGGCGGTCGACAAACAAGGTATCAGCGTGCCGCAACGCGCGATCACCCGTGACAGCGCCGGCATCCCGATGGTGCTGTTGTTGGACGCCGAACAGGTGGTGAGCCTGCAACCGGTAGAGCTGGGCGCGGTGATCGATGATCGCTGGGTCGTCAGCAGCGGCCTCAAGGCCGGTGACCGTATCGTCGTCGAGGGCGTGCAACACGCACGTCCCGGTGAAAAAGTCCTGGTGGATGACAGCCCGACGCCGCCCGCCCAGGCTTCCGGCCAATAAGGATCATTGACAATGCCGCAGTTCTTTATTGACCGCCCGATCTTCGCCTGGGTGGTCGCCCTGTTTATCCTGCTGGCCGGCGCCCTCGCGATCCCGCAGTTGCCGGTGGCGCAGTACCCCAACGTCGCGCCGCCGAAAGTCGAAATCTACGCGGTGTACCCCGGCGCCTCGGCGCAGACCCTGGATGAAAGCGTGGTCAGCCTGATCGAGCAGGAGCTCAACGGCGCCGATCACCTGCTGTATTTCGAATCCCAGAGCAGCCTCGGCTCGGCCACCATCACCGCGACCTTCCAGCCGGGCACGAACCCGGAAATGGCCCAGGTCGATGTGCAGAACCGCCTCAAGGCCGTGGAGCCGCGCTTGCCCCAGGCGGTGACCCAGCAGGGTTTGCAGGTGGAGAAAGTCTCCGCCGGCTTCCTGCTGCTGGTGACCCTGACCTCCAGCGACGGCAAGCTCGATGACGTAGCGCTCAGCGATTACCTGGCGCGCAACGTGATGAACGAGCTCAAGCGCCTCGACGGTGTAGGCAAGGCCCAGCTGTATGGCGCCGAGCGGGCCATGCGCGTCTGGATCGACCCGCAGAAGCTGATCGGTTTCAACTTGACCCCGGCCGACGTGAATGCCGCGATCAGCGCGCAGAACGCCCAGGTGTCGGCCGGCAGCATCGGCGATCTGCCGGGCACCAAGACCCAGGAAATCACCGCGGCGATCCTGGTCAAGGGCCAGTTGTCGACCCCGGCGGAATTCGCCGACATCGTGCTCAAGGCCAACCCCGACGGCTCCACCGTGCGCATCGGCGATGTGGCGCGGGTGGAAATCGGCAGCCAGGAATACCAGTTCTCCACGCGCCTGAACGGCAAGCCGTCCACCGCCGTCAGCGTCCAGCTGGCGCCGGGCGCCAACGCGCTGAACACCGCGAACCTGGTGCGGGCGAAGATGGATGAGCTGTCGCGCTACTTCCCGGCCAATGTCGAATACAAGATCCCGTATGACACCTCGCCATTCGTCAAAGTCTCGATCACCAAGGTGGTCTACACCTTGCTCGAGGCGATGGCGCTGGTGTTCGCGGTGATGTTCCTGTTCCTGCAGAACGTGCGCTACACGCTGATCCCGACCCTGGTGGTGCCGATTGCGTTGATGGGCTCCTTCGCCACCATGCTGTTGCTGGGGTTCTCGATCAACGTGCTGACCATGTTCGGCATGGTGCTGGCCATCGGTATCCTGGTGGACGATGCGATTGTGGTGGTGGAGAACGTCGAGCGGATCATGGTCACCGAGGGCCTGTCGCCCAAAGAAGCCACACGCAAGGCCATGGGCCAGATCACCGGGGCCATCGTTGGCATTACGTTGGTGCTGGTCGCGGTGTTTCTGCCGATGGCGTTCATGCCAGGCTCGGTGGGGGTGATCTACCAGCAGTTTTCGCTGTCGATGGCCACCTCGATCCTGTTCTCGGCGTTCCTCGCCCTGACCTTGACCCCGGCACTTTGCGCGACCCTGCTCAAGCCGATCGCCAAGGATGACCACCACACCAAGGGCGGGTTCTTCGGCTGGTTCAATCGGCGTTTTGAACGGTTCACCGACCGCTACGAAGGCTGGGTGGCGTATGCCCTCAAGCGCAGCGGCCGTTACCTGGTGATCTACCTGGTGCTGCTGGTCGGCCTGGGGTTGATGTTCAGTCGCCTGCCCTCCTCGTTCCTGCCGGTGGAAGACCAGGGTTACACCATCACCGATATCCAACTGCCGCCGGGCGCGAGCAAGAACCGCACGGTGCAGGTGGCCGAGCAGATCGAAGCGCACAACGCCGAGGAGCCTGGGGTCGGCGACACCACCATGATCATGGGCTTCAGCTTCTCCGGCTCCGGGCAGAACGCGGCGCTGGCGTTCACCACGCTCAAGGACTGGTCGCAACGCAGCAGCGAGGATTCGGCCGCCGAGATTGCCGACCGTGCCAACATGGCGTTCAGCGAACTGAAGGACGCGATTGCCTACGCGATCCTGCCCCCGCCGGTGGACGGCCTCGGCACCAGCAGCGGTTTCGAGTTCCGCTTGCAGGACCGTGGCGGCGTCGGCCATGCGGCGTTGATGGCGGCGCGCAGCGAACTGCTGGCGGCCGCCGAAAAAAGCCCGATCCTGGCCAACGTGCGCGAAAGCGCCCTGGCCGAAGCGCCGCAAGTGCAACTGCAGGTCGACCGCAAGCAAGCCAACGCGCTGGGCGTGTCCTTTGCCGATGTGGGCAATGTGCTGTCCTCGGCCATCGGTTCGGCCTACATCAACGACTTCCCCAACCAGGGCCGCATGCAGCGCGTGGTGGTGCAAGCCGAAGGCGACCAACGCAGCCAGGTCGCAGACCTGATGAAGATCAACGTGCGCAACAACGCCGGCAAGATGGTGCCGTTGTCCGCATTCGTGGAAGCCAAGTGGACTCAGGGTCCTTCGCAGTTGACCCGTTACAACGGCTACCCGGCCATCGCCATTTCCGGTGAAGCGGCACCGGGACACAGCACGGGCGAGGCGATGGAAGAAATCCAGCGCCTGGTCAGCCAACTGCCGGCGGGCCTGGGCCAGGAATGGACTGGCCTGTCGTTGCAGGAGCGCCTGTCCGGTGCCCAGGCGCCATTGCTGCTGGGCCTGTCGCTGCTGATCGTGTTCCTGTGCCTGGCCGCCCTGTATGAAAGCTGGTCGATCCCGACGTCGGTGCTGCTGGTGGTGCCGTTGGGCGTGCTCGGCGCGGTGTTGGCCGTGACCTTGCGCGGCATGCCCAACGATGTGTTCTTCAAGGTCGGGCTGATCACCATCATCGGCCTGTCCGCGAAGAACGCGATCCTGATCATCGAGTTCGCCAAGGACCTGTACGACCAGGGCGAAGACTTGCTCGACGCCACCGTGAAGGCCGCCCGGCTGCGCTTGCGGCCGATCATCATGACCTCGCTGGCGTTCATCCTCGGCGTGGTGCCCCTGGCGATTGCCACCGGTGCCAGCTCGGCGAGCCAGCAAGCGATTGGTACGGGCGTGATCGGCGGGATGATCACCGCAACGCTGGCGGTGCTGTTTGTACCGGTGTTCTTTGTGGTCGTCATGAAGTTGGTGCGCAAGCGTCCATAACCCGCGAAAAAATGCGCTATGGTGCTCACAACCGCCCTTGTTGTGAGCCCCCATGCCCTTCCTCGCCCGCACCCACCCTCGCCTCTCTTGCGCCGCCGTCCTGGGCCTTGCCGTTGGCATCCTGGTACCCGCCGATACACTCGCGAGCAAAGTCCTGATCGGCTGGAATGCCGGCGTCTGGATCTACCTGGTGCTGATGCTGTGGCTGACCATCCGCGCCAAGGCCGAAGATGTCAAACGCATCGCCGAGATCGAGGATGAGAACGCCGGCCTGGTGCTGTTCATGGTGTGCATCGCGGCCATCGCCAGCCTGGCCACCATCACCTTCGAACTGGTCGGCAGCAAGGACCTGAGCACCGCCGAGCGCCTGTTGCACTACGGCTTTACCGGCCTGACGATCATCGGTTCATGGTTGTTGATCGGGGTGATCTTCAGCGTTCACTACGCCCGGCTCTATTACACCTGGGCCGGCAAAGAGCCGGCGCTGCGCTTTGCCGAGGGGCTGTTGACCCCCAACTATTGGGACTTTCTGTACTTTTCCTTCACCATCGGCGTCGCCGTACAAACAGCAGACGTAGGCGTTGCCACCCGCGCCATGCGCAAGGTAGTGCTGGGGCAATCGCTGATCGGGTTTCTGTTCAACACGGCGATCCTCGGTTTCTCGATCAATATTGCGGCGGGATTGTTCAGTTGACGCTGCACAAACCTTCTAGACGCCCACGCATCAGTGGGCGCTAATAGCATCGTCTCTTCCGCCTCGGTGTTGTGATGGCCGCGCACAATTGGATCGATCTGTCCCAGGACGCCGACACCGGCATCGAAACCCTGCGCGCGCATTTCGAGGGCCATGCCTACGATCCCCACTGGCACGACAGCTACCTGATCGGCGTAACCGAACAAGGCGTACAGCAATTCAACTGCCGCCGCACGCGCCACAACAGCGTGCCCGGCCAGGTGTTCCTGGTGGAACCCGGCGAGCTGCATGACGGCGACGCGCCCACGGCGGACGGTTTTACCTACCACATGCTCTACCTCGACCCGCAGTGGTTGGCGCGGGAAGTGAGCGCGGTATTCGAAGAGGCTCCGGTCAACAGCCAGCTGAGCTTTGCCACGACCTTGACCAGCGACCCACGCCTGGCCCTCGCCACCAGCCAGGCCTTTCGCACCCTGCACAGCGGTGAGTTGCGCATCGTGCGGCAACGGGCCATGGACCAATTGCTCGAACGCCTCACCGGCCAGCTCCACTGGCGCACCCGTTACCGTGACGACCCACGCCTGCCGCTGGTCGCCCATAAGGCGCGGGAATACCTGCATGCCCACCTGCATCACGATGTGGGCATGGATGCCCTGGCGCTGGCCTGCGGTGTCGACCGCTTCCGCCTGACCCGTGCGTTCAGGAGCGCGTTTGGCCTGCCGCCCCATGCTTATCTGGTGCAACTGCGCCTGGCCCGCGCCCGGCACTTGCTGGCCAAGGGCGAACAACCGGCCGATGTGGCGATCACCCTGGGCTTTGCCGACCAGAGCCACCTGGGCCGCTGGTTCGTGCGCGCTTATGGCCTGACGCCGGCCGCCTACCGCAAGCGCTGCTCAAATCTTCCAGACAGGTGATACGCGGGCTTGTGAAGATCGACGCCATCGATGGGTCTGTCGGAGTCGTCCACCATGCTGTCCACGCTACTGCCTTTCATGCTGTTTGCCTTCGTCGCCTCAATCACCCCCGGCCCGACCAATATTCTGGTACTGAGTAACAGCGCACGCTTCGGTTTCAGGGCCACGCTGCCAATCATCCTGGGCGCCTGCGCCGGTGCTGCGCTGCTCGTGCTGGTGGTGGGGTCGGGGTTTGGCCGGTCCTTGGTGCAGCTACCCAAGGTCCAAACCGCCATGCAATGGATCGGCATCGCCTGGCTGAATTACCTGGCCTGGCAGATTTTCAGCGCCCCCGCCCAAGCCATCGAAGCGGATACACGCCAAAAGCCCCTGAGCCTGATCGGCGCCGCCAGCCTGCAATTGATCAACCCGAAAAGCTGGATGATGGCACTGGCGGTAGTCAGCGTTTTTGCCGGCAATGGTGCGGAGCGCCAGAGCCAGGTGGTCTACCTGTCCCTGGCATTTTTTCTGATCTCGCTCCCTTGCCTGGGCACCTGGGCACTGTTGGGTGCCGGAACCGCACAGATGTTGCGTTCGACCAATACCATGCAGCGTTTCAACCGCGGCATGGCTTTGCTGCTGTTGGCGGCGGCCTGGGTAAGCGTATTGGTCTGAACGCACCAGTCATCTGGCTTTGTCCTACAACTTCTTGACGACTTTCGTACTTTAGTGGTTTCCTGAAACCGGTTTCAGTCATTCCAATAAAAATAGAAGGTCGATGACCGTGAACAGTTTCTCTGCCGCCCAGCGCAGCCGCGTGACCATGCTTGACGTCGCCCAGCGCGCTGGCGTGTCCAAAGCCAGCGTGTCGCGCTTTATCGGCGACGACCGCGCCCTGCTCTCCGACGCCATCGCGCTGCGCATCGAGCAGGCCATCGATCAACTCGGCTACCGCCCCAACCAGATGGCCCGTGGTTTGAAACGCGGCCGCACGCGTCTGATCGGCATGCTGGTGGCCGATATCCGCAACCCCTATTCCATTGCCGTGATGCACGGCGTCGAAACCGCCTGCCGCCAGCACGGCTACAGCCTGGTGGTGTGCAACACCGACCGCGATGACGAGCAGGAGCGCCAGCATCTGGCGGCGCTGCGCTCGTACAACATCGAAGGGCTGATCGTGAACACCCTCGGCCACCACCTCGAACAACTGCTGGAGCTGCAACGGGAAATGCCCCTGGTGCTGGTGGACCGCAAGGTCGCGCCGTTGCACAGCGACCTGGTGGGTTTGGATAACCCGGCTGCGGTGCGCATGGCGGTGGAACACCTGGAGCAACAGGGCTACCGCGACGTGTTGCTGGTCAGCGAGGCCACCGACGGCACCAGCTCGCGCCTGGAGCGTCTTGACAGTTTCATGGCCGAAATTGCCCGCCGCCCGGCGTTGAGCGGCGCGGTGCTGGAACTGGATGACGCGCTGGAAAACCGCCTGCGCACCTTTCTCGCCAAACCCGGACCTAAAGCGTTGTTCTGCGCCAACGGCATCGCCGCACTGGCCTGCACCCGCGCGCTCAAGACCTTGGGCTGCAACCTGTTCGAGGACGTTGGCCTGATCGCCCTGGATGACCTGGACTGGTACCCGCTGGTGGGCACCGGCATCACCGCCCTCGCCCAGCCGACTCAGGCGATTGGCGCCAGTGCCTTCGACTGTCTGCTCAAACGGCTGCGCGGTGACAGGGCGCCGACGCGCACCCTGGACTTCCTGCCCGAGCTGATCATCCGAGGCTCGACAAACCCCGTGTAGTTGCCGGCTTGCTGGCGCTTAGCGTGAATAACACAAAAAAATGAAACCGGTTTCAGAGGGACACAACAATGCATGAATACCCCGTCTCCATCAGCCTTTCCAGCTACGGCGCCGACCTCGTGCGCCAGCAGGGCCAATTGAGTTTTGTCGCGCTGCTGGCGGCTGCCGGTGCCCGGCGCATCGAGTGGCGCGAGGAACTGCTGACTATTGAGCAACCCGCGCAACTGGCCCAGGCGGCTGCCGAGCAGGGCCTGGAGTGCGTGTTCTCATCCCCGTTGGAACTGTGGGTCGCCGGCCGCGCCCAGCCGAATGCCGAGCTCGCCGCCACCCTTGACCGCGCCCAGGCTTTTGGTGCGCGCTGGCTGAAAGTCTCCCTCGGCTACTTCACCGACACCAACGACCTGCAAAGCCTGCACGCCCTGCTCAGCCGCCACCCGGTCAAGTTGCTGGTGGAAAACGACCAGACCCTGCACGGCGGCCGCATCGAACCGCTGCAGCGCTTCTTCAGCGAAGTCGAGCGCCTTGGCCTGCCGGTCAAGATGACCTTCGACATCGGCAACTGGCACTGGCAGGACCAATCCGCCCTCACCGCCGCGCGCCTGCTCGGCCGACATGTCGACTACCTGCATTGCAAGGCTGTGACCCGTCGCGCGGACGGCAAGCTGGTGGCACTGCCGCCCGGCGCCACCGACCTGCATCTGTGGGAACAACTGCTGGGCCACATGACTCAAGGTATTACCCGGGCGGTGGAATTCCCGCTGCAAGGCGACGACCTGGTCGAAGTCACCGCCCAGCAGGTCGCCACCCTCGCCCTGCTTGGCCAACCCCGTGCGGAGTACGCCCATGTCTGAGATCGATATCCTGTCGTTCGGTGAAACCATGGCGATGTTTGTCGCCGAACAGACCGGCGACCTGGCCCAGGTTGGCCACTTCCACAAACGCATCGCCGGGGCCGACAGCAATGTCGCCATTGGCCTGTCGCGCCTGGGTTTCAACGTCGCCTGGCTGAGCCGGGTGGGTAACGATTCCCTGGGCCGCTTTGTGCTCGACACGCTCAAACAACAAGGCCTGGATTGCCGGCACGTGGCGGTCGACCCGCTGCATCCCACCGGTTTTCAGCTCAAGTCCCGCGAAGAAACCGGCGCTGATCCCCAGGTCGAGTACTTCCGCAAGGGCTCGGCGGCCAGCCACTTGTCCACTGCGGCCATCAGCCCGGCGCTGCTGGGCGCCCGTCACCTGCACGCCACCGGCATTCCGCCGGCCTTGTCCGAGGCCACGCGTGAGTTGTCCCGCGAGCTGATGACGCAAATGCGCAAGGCCGGGCGCAGCGTGTCGTTCGATCCGAACCTGCGCCCGGCGCTGTGGGCCAGCCAGCCGCAGATGATCCGCGAAATCAACGCCCTCGCAGGCTTGGCCGATTGGGTCTTGCCAGGCTTGAGCGAAGGTCGGCTACTCAGCGGTTTCGACGACCCGGCGGATATCGCCGCGTTTTACCTGGACCAGGGCGCCGAAGCGGTGGCCATCAAGCTCGGCCCGGAAGGCGCGTATTACCGCACCCAAATGGACCAGGGCTTTGTCGCCGCCGTGCGCGTGGACAAGGTGGTCGACACCGTCGGCGCCGGTGATGGCTTTGCCGTCGGCATGATCAGCGCCCTGCTCGAAAACCTCAGCTTCCGCGAGGCGGTACACCGCGGCAACTGGATCGGCAGCCGTGCCGTGCAGAGCCGCGGCGATATGGAAGGCTTACCCACACGTGCGGAGCTGCCGACCCGATCCGTTGCTTGACCCACTCCCTGTTGCCACAACTACAACAAGCTCAGGAGCAACCCCATGGATACCTTTAAACTCGCCACCCGCCGTTGGTGGTACATCATGCCCATCGTCTTTATCACCTACAGCCTGGCGTACCTGGACCGCGCCAACTACGGTTTCGCCGCCGCCTCCGGGATGGCCGAAGACTTGATGATCACGCCGGGCATGTCGTCCTTGCTCGGCGCCCTGTTTTTCCTCGGCTACTTCTTCTTCCAGGTGCCGGGGGCGATCTACGCGCAAAAGCGCAGCGTGAAGCAGTTGATTTTCGTCAGCCTGATCCTCTGGGGCGGCCTGGCCACCCTGACGGGCGTGGTGTCCAACGCTTACATGCTGATCGCCATTCGGTTCACGCTCGGCGTGGTCGAAGCCGCAGTGATGCCGGCGATGCTGGTGTACCTGTGCCACTGGTTCACCCGTGCCGAACGCTCGCGGGCCAACACGTTCCTGATCCTCGGCAACCCGGTGACCATGCTGTGGATGTCGGTGGTGTCTGGCTATCTGGTGCAGCATTTCAGCTGGCGCTGGATGTTCATCGTCGAAGGCTTGCCGGCGGTGCTGTGGGCGTTTATCTGGTGGCGCCTGGCCGATGAGCGGCCCAAGGATGCCAAGTGGCTGAACGACAGCGAAAAGCGCGCACTGGAAACCGCCCTCGCCGCCGAACAGGTGGGGATCAAAGCGGTGAAGAACTACGCCGAAGCGTTTCGCTCGCCCAAGGTCATCATCCTCGCGCTGCAGTTCTTCTGCTGGAGCATCGGCGTGTACGGGTTTGTGCTGTGGTTGCCGTCGATCCTCAAGGCCGGGCTGCAGATGAACATGGTCGAGGCCGGCTGGTTGTCGGCGCTGCCGTACCTGGCGGCGGTGATCGGCATGCTGGTGGTGTCGTGGGGGTCGGACAAGCTGCAAAAGCGTAAGCGGTTTGTGTGGCCGCCGTTGCTGATCGCCTCCATCGCTTTCTATGCGTCTTACGTGCTCGGCGCCGAACACTTCTGGTGGTCCTACACGCTGCTGGTGATTGCCGGGGCGTGCATGTATGCGCCCTATGGGCCGTTTTTCGCGATTGTCCCGGAAATCCTGCCGGCCAACGTCGCCGGCGGCGCCATGGCATTGATCAACAGCATGGGCGCGCTCGGCTCGTTCGGCGGCTCGTACCTGGTGGGTTACCTCAATAGCAGCACCGGTTCACCCGGCGCCTCTTACCTGCTGATGAGCGGCGCGTTGATGTTCTCGGTGGTGCTGACGATTTTCCTCAAGCCCGGCGCCAGCGACCGTGAGCGCGCGCCGTTGCATACCCTCGAATTAAAGGTGAAGACCGGATGAAAAAGTCTGTCGTGTTGTACAAAAAACTCTCCGCGCCGCTGATGGCTCGTCTGCATGCGCGCGCCGAGGTCACGCTGATCGACGCGCTCGACGCACCCGGCCTGGCCAAGCTGCGCGACGCCCTCCCCGGCGCCCACGGTTTGCTCGGTGCGAGCCTGCGCCTGGACGCCACCCTGCTGGACCTGGCACCGCAGTTGGAGGCGGTGGCCAGCGTGTCCGTCGGCGTCGACAACTACGACGTCGAGTACCTGACCCGGCGCGGCATCCTGCTCAGCAACACACCCGATGTGCTGACCGAAACCACCGCCGACACCGGCTTCGCGCTGATCCTCGCCACCGCGCGCCGGGTGGTCGAACTGGCCGATATGGTGCGTGCCGGCCAGTGGAATAAAAATATCGGCCCGGCGCACTTCGGCAGCGATGTGCATGGCAAGACCCTGGGCATCATCGGCATGGGCCGCATTGGTGAAGCACTGGCCCAGCGCGGGCATTTTGGCTTTGGCATGCCGGTGCTCTACCACAGCCACTCGCCCAAGCCGCAGGTGGAAAAACGCTTCGGCGCGCAGTACCGCAGCCTGAAAGACTTGCTGCAACAAGCGGACTTCGTCTGCCTGACACTGCCGCTCACCGCCGAAACCGAGCAGTTGATCGGTGCTGAAGAATTCGCGCTGATGGGGCCGCAGACGATCTTTATCAATATCTCACGCGGCAAAGTGGTGGATGAGGCCGCGCTGATCGAAGCCTTGCAGCAACACACGATTCGCGCGGCGGGGCTGGATGTGTTCGAGCGCGAACCGCTGCCCCACGATTCGCCGTTGCTGCGTTTGAACAATGTGGTGGCAACGCCGCATATCGGCTCGGCGACCCATGAAACGCGCGAAGCGATGGCCGAGTGCGCGGTGGATAATCTGCTCGCGGCGCTAGCGGGTCAGAAGCCGAAAAACCTGGTCAATCCAGGCGCCTGGGCGCAATAGCGCAAATGTGGGAGGGGGCTTGCCCGCGATTGCGGTGGGTCAGCTTTAAATGCGCTGACTGTCACACCGCTATCGCGGGCAAGCCCACTCCCACATTTTTTAGCGCATTTCAGGTCAGATAACGAACCTGGCCACCATCGCGTTCAAATCCACCGCCAGGCGCGACAGCTCATGGCTGGCCGCGCTGGTCTGGTTGGCGCCGGCCGCCGACTGGGTCGCCAGGTCGCGGATGTTGACCAGATTGCGGTCCACTTCACGCGACACCTGGGCCTGCTCCTCCGACGCGCTGGCGATCACCAGGTTGCGCTCGTTGATCAGGCTGATCGACTGGGTGATCTGCTCCAGTGCCACGCCGGCCGCACGGGCCAGTTCCAGGGTGTTATGGGTCCGCTGATTACTCTGTTGCATCGATTGCACGGCTTCACCGGTGCCGTTCTGGATACCGGCGACCATTTTCTCGATTTCCTGGGTCGACTGCGCGGTGCGATGGGCCAGCGCCCGCACCTCGTCCGCCACCACCGCGAAGCCGCGCCCGGCTTCACCGGCTCGGGCGGCTTCGATCGCAGCGTTGAGCGCCAGCAGGTTGGTTTGCTCGGCAATCGCCCGGATCACGTCGAGGACCTTGCCGATGTCCCGACCCTGGGTGGCCAGGCCTTCGATCAGCAGCGAGGTGTTTTGCACATCCTGGGTCATGGTCTGGATCGCGCCGACGGTCTCGACCACGCGGTCACGGCCTTCCCGGGCCGCTTGGTTGGACTGGGTGGAGGCTTCGGAGGTGGACACCGCGTTACGCGCCACCTCTTCCACGGCGGCGGTCATCTCATTGACGGCGGTGGCTGCCTGGTCGATTTCATTATTTTGTTGCTGCAAGCCTTTGGAGGCTTCTTCGGTGACTGCGCTCAACTCTTCCGCGGCCGAGGCCAATTGCGTGGCCGAACCGGCGATGTGCTGGATGGTCTGGCGCAGGTTGGTTTGCATGGTCGACAACGCGCTGATCAGCCGCGCCGGTTCATCCTTGCCATCATCTTCAATGACTTTGCTCAGGTTGCCGCTGGCAATGGTTTCCGCCACCTCCACAGCTTTGCGCAGCGGCGTGACGATGCTGCGGGTCAGCAACCAGGCCAACAGCACCGTGAGCAAGGCGGCGGCCACCGCGACGACGACGATGCCGGTGATCGCGCTGTCGTAGCTCTGGCCCGCCTGGTCGCTGGCTTGCTTGGCGCCGGCGGAATTGATGGCGATCAGCTTGTTCAACTGCTCGCCCATCTGATCGGTGCCGTTCTTGATCCGGGTATTGATCAAGTCGCGCATCTCATCGACCTTGTTTTGCTGGGACAGGGCCAGCATCTCGGCCTGGGCCGTCAGGTAGTTGTCCAAGGTGCCGACAAACGTCTTGTACAGGGCCGCTTCCTCAGGCACGGAAGGTAACGCTGAATAACCGGCCTGGGCGGCTCTGACCTTGTCGATCAGTGCAGCGATGCGCGTTTGCGCCTCTTGCAAAGCGGCCGGTTCACGGTTGACCAGCACGCGAAACGACAAGATACGCATGCGCAAGACGTTTTCCGTGAGATTGCCCAAGTAGGCCACGCTGGGCAGTTGGTTGCTGCTCATATCCACCGACGCCTGACGGATCAGCGTCATGCGATTGACTGCAAACACGCCCAATACCACCACCAACAACGCAATGAATGCGAAGCCAAGAGAAGCTCGAGGAGCAATATTCAGATGACGAAGAGACATAGAGGTATTCTCAAGAAGGAGTGTCTGCGCGCATCCGTGCAGCGGAATGATCAGTTGGCGTCAACACGCCACTCTGACCTTGGTCACCACTTGTTGTCATTGTTGGGTGGGCCTATAGACGATATCGGCAGGGCCAGCGGTTTTAGCAGGGCTTCCATAAATATTTTTTTACACTTCTGACGATCACCGGTTTCTGGCATCCTGCGTCTCCATTTTCTGACCCGAGCCCGCACTTTGTCTGACGCTCAAGCCCCGCGCCCGCGCTATAAATCCGACCTGATCTATGGCCTGGAAGACCGCCCGCATTTCACTGCGGCTATATTTGCCGCCTTGCAGCATGTGTTGGCGAGTTTCGTCGGCATCATCACCCCTACCTTGATCGTCGGCGGTGTGCTGGGCCTGGAAAGCGAAGTGCCGTACCTGGTGAGCATGGCATTGTTCGTGTCCGGGCTCGGCACCTTCGTGCAGGCGCGCACGTTCGGCCCGATCGGCTCGGGCCTGTTGTGCCTGCAGGGCACCAGTTTTTCGTTTATCAGCGTGATTCTCAGTGCCGGGTTCATGGTCAAGGCCCGGGGCGGCGGCACCGATGAGATTCTCTCGACGATTTTCGGCATCTGCTTTTTTGCGGCGTTTATCGAAGTCGTCTTCAGCCAGTTCATTGGCAAATTGCGCAAGCTGATCACCCCGGTGGTGACCGGCACCATCATTACCCTGATGGGGTTGTCGCTGATCAAGGTGGCAGTCACCGACATGGCCGGCGGCTTTGGCTCCAACGACCTCGGCGCCGCAAGCAATATGGGCCTGGCCGCGCTGGTGCTGCTGACCATCGTGATACTTAACCGCTTCAGCAACCCGTTCCTGCGCCTGGGTTCGATCGTGATCGGCCTGACCCTGGGTTTCGTCGTGGCCTGGTGGCTGGGCCGTGTGGATATGGCGGCCTTGCCCCACGTGCCGTTGATCAGCGTACCGGTGCCGTTCAAGTATGGGTTCTCATTCGACTGGGTGGCGTTTATCCCGGTGGCAGTGATCTTCCTGATTTCGCCCCTGGAAGCCGCCGGTGATCTGACGGCCAATTCGATGATTTCCCAACAACCGGTCAAGGGCCCGCTGTACATCAAGCGCATCAAGTCCGGCCTGCTGGCCGACGGCCTCAACTCGGCGATGGCCGCGACCTTCAACAGCCTGCCGATGGTGACGTTTGCCCAGAACAACGGTGTGATCCAACTGACCGGCGTGGCCAGCCGCTATGTGGCGTACTTCATTGCCGGCCTGCTGGTGCTGCTGGGGCTGTTCCCGATGATCGGCGCGGTGCTGCAACTGATGCCCAAGCCGGTATTGGGCGGCGCGACGCTGATCATGTTCGGCACCGTCGCCGTGGCCGGGATCAAGATCCTCGCCGAAGCCGGCCTGCACCGCCGCAATATGCTGATCGTGGCGATCTCCCTGGGCATGGGCCTGGGTGTCGCCGCCGTGCCGGAAGTGTTGCGCGACCTGCCCAAGGCGCTGCACAACATCTTCGAGTCGCCGATCACCGTGGGCGCGTTCTGTGCAATCCTGCTGAACATTTTCCTGCCGGAAGAGTTCTTAGCGCTGGAAGAAGATGAATTTGATCCGGAGTCCTCTACCCTCAAAGTGATGCAGGACCCGGACGTCACGCACTAGGAGCACCTTTGTATGCGCAAGCTCATGGTTCTATCGATACTGCTGCTGACCTTGAGCGCTTGCGCCCTGTTCCCCAACCGCGACCCGGTCAATATCAACGTGGTGGGCATCGAACCGCTGCAAAGCCAGGACCTGGAAGTGCGCTTCGCGGTGAAACTGCGGGTGCAGAACCCCAATGAAACGGCGATCGACTACAACGGCGTGGCCCTGGATCTGGAGGTCAATGGCCGGCCGCTGGCGTCGGGGGTGAGTGATCAGCACGGAAGCATCCCACGCTTTTCCGAGGCCATTCTGACGGTGCCGGTCAGCGTTTCAGCATTTTCCGTGTTGCGGCAAACCCTCGGCCTGAGCCAGACCCAGAGCTTGAACAACCTGCCCTACGTCCTGCGCGGAAAATTGGCCGGTGGACTGTTCGGCACCCTGCGCTTTGTGGATCGGGGGACGTTGGATCTGCCGAACACCGCTAGCTGGTAGACCTCAGGCCATGTGATCAGTCGGTCATGAAGCGCACGCCCGGTTTGGCCCGCTCATCCACGCTCAACTCGAAAATATCCGGCCGAGCGTAATGCCCCACCACGTCATAGTCATACCGTGCGCGCACCAGATCGTCGGTATTGATCTGCGCGGTCAAGAGCCCGGCTTCGCCCAGCAGCGGCCCGGCCAGGATGTCGCCCATGGGACCGACAATCACACTGCCGCCCGCAATCAACGGGCGGTCTGAAGGCCAGTTGGCCACCTCAACGCCCAGCGCAGCGGGCGACGCCTGTACCTGGCACGCACTGACCACAAAACAGCGACCCTCGTGGGCAATGTGGCGCATGCTCACCTGCCACATCTCGCGTTCATCCACCGTGGGCGCACACCACACCTGCACACCCTTGGCGTACATCGCCGTGCGCAGCAGGGGCATCATGTTTTCCCAGCACACCGCGCCGCCGATGCGCCCGACCGCCGCGTCGACCACCGGTAATGTGGAGCCATCGCCCTTGCCCCAGATCAGCCGTTCGGTGCCGGTGGGCATCAGCTTGCGGTGCTTGGCCACCAGGCCGTCCGCCGGTTCGAAATACAGCATGGTGCAATACAACGTGCTGCCACTGCGCTCGATCACGCCCAGGACCAGGCTGGCACCGGTGCGCGCCGACAAACCGGCCAACGCTTCGGTTTCGGCGCCGGGCACGTCGATGGCGTTGGCAAAATATCGCGCAAAGGCTTCGCGGCCTTCGGGCAGGCGATAACCGAGTTGCGTGCCGAAGCCTTCGCCTTTGGGATAACCGCCCAGCAGCGCCTCGGGCATCACCACCAATTGCGCGCCACTGCGCAGGATCGGATCTTCATAGGCCAGGATTTGCGCCAGGGTATCGGCCTTGCCGCCGGGCAAGGAACCGATTTGCAAAGCCGCCACAGTAGAAACAGGCATCAGGATCACTCCGAACAATGAGGGGTTGCCCATTCTCCGGCCAGCCCGGATCATGAATAAAGCCCACCCCAGTGCTGAATGATATGAGCCAGATAAATATCACCCAAGTCGACCTCAACCTGCTGAAAACCTTCGAAGCCCTGCACGACGAATCCAGCGCCAGCCGCGCGGCGTTGCGCCTGGGCGTGACCCAATCGGCGATCAGTGCGGGCCTGCGGCGCTTGCGCGAGGTGTATGGCGACCAACTGTTCGTGCGCACCGGCCGCGGCCTGGCGCCGACCTTGCGGGCCAATCAGTTGAAGCCGGTGATCAGTGAGGCGCTGGACCGCTGTCGGCAGAGCCTGGCGATGACCCACCCGGACACCCAGCACTATCAGGGACGCTCCGTGGTGCTGGGCTTATCCGACGATTTCGAGATTGCCTACGGCCGCCGCCTGATGGAGGAAATTGCCCAGCGCATGCCGAAATTGCGCGTAATTTTCCGTCAGACCCACAGCCAGATCGTCGCCGCCGCCCTGCTCGACCGCAGCCTCGACCTGGCGATTACCGCCGGAGGCTTTGCCGAACGCCGGTTGAGCCGGCAGGTGTTGGGGGAAGGTGATTACCGCTGCCTGGTCGACCCGCACAGCCTGGCGCCAGGCCAGCAAGGCATCGACCTGCAAGCGTTCGTTACCCGCGAGCATGTGCTGGTGTCATCCGGCGGGTTTATCGGGATTACCGATGAAGGGTTGGCAGCACAAGGGCTGAGCCGCCAGGTGTGCGCCTCCACCAGCCACTTCGCTGCGCTGCCGTTTCTGCTCAAGGGCAGCCAGGCGGTGGCGACCATTCCCGGGCACGCCGCCGAAGCCATCGCACGCATGACGGGCTTGCAGGTGCTGCCTTGCCCGTTGGCGCTGCCGCGCTACCCGGTGGAACTGGGCTGGCGCACCCAGGCTCAACTTGATCCGATGTTGCTGAAAGTCCGCGAAGCGATTGTCGCCAGCTTTACTTCGCCGCTGCCATCAGCTTGTTGACTTCGCTGCGCACCATATTGGAGAACTCCGGCGGCGACATGCCGTCGAGTTCCGCGCGGACCCATTCGGCCCACTTGCCCTTGCGCTTGGCGCGCTCGCCGAACAGGCGCGCGGCTTCGCCCTTGGCCTTGCCCAGGTTGCTTTGCCAGAGGTCATAGAGACGGGACTTTTCATCTTCCAGCTCGGCGCGTTCGGCGAGGGTCTTGTTGGCGAGATTGAAGCTCATGTTGAATTTCCTGCTGCACAAATAGGTGACATCTTACACTGTAGGTCTACGTTTCCTGATTCGGATTTCGCATACCCACAGCGGCCAGCAAAAAACTGCAACTTTTGCCGCCGCCCGACACTCCATTGTTCACTGTCACATTTACCTGCAAGGAGTCACCCAATGGCCCGTAAATCTGCCGCCCAAGTCGTCGAAGATCAAATCAAGGATCAAGCGTTCAGCGAACTGACTGCGCTGATCGAAGAGTCAGACAAACTGCTCAAAAGCAGCGCTTCCCTGGTGGGCGAAGAAGGTGAAACCTTGCGCGAGCAGGTCGCGATCAAGCTCAAGCAAGCCCTCGATTCGGTGTCCCATGTGCGCGAGCGCAGCAAGCCGGTGGTGGATGCCACCGAAACCTACATCGGTGGTCACCCGTGGCAGACCGTGGCGATTTCCGCAGGCTTTGGCCTGGTGGTCGGCCTGCTGCTCGGTCGTCGCAACTAATACTGTGCACCTTGCGTAGCCGCTGCCGCGCCCTGGCGAGGCTGCGGCTACGTGGTTTTCAGACGGCCCACTCACGCAACTGATTCAATGCGTGCGCATCCACTTCAATGCCTGCCTCCAACGACTTCGCCCGCGTGCGATGACGTCGATCCCCCGGCAACCGCCGCAACCCCGCCGCGTGCATCTGCCGCACCAGTTCCTGGCTGCGCTCGGCGAAGTTTTGCCCGGCGGTTTTGCTCGGGTCGATCAGAATCAACAGTTGGCCGGTCCACGGCGTGCGCGCCCCCGGGTGATCGGCCCAGTTGAACTCAAACGAGAAGTTGCCGCCGGTCAAGGCTGCAGCCAGTAACTCGACCATCATCGACAACGCCGAGCCTTTGTGCCCGCCGAACGGCAACAACGCACCGCCTTCGAGGATGGCCTTGGGGTCCTGGGTCGGCTGGCCGAGGCTGTCCACGCCCATGCCCGGCGGCAGACGTTCGCCCTTGCGCGCGGCGATCTGCACGTCGCCATGGGCAATGGCGCTGGTGGCTAGGTCGAAGACAATGGGCGCGCCGTCCGCGCGTGGTGCGGCAAACGCGATCGGGTTGGTGCCAAACAACGGGCGATCAGCGCCATGGGGCACCACGCAGGTCATGCTGTTGACCACGCTCAGCGCTACCAGGCCTTGCTCGGCGAAGGGTTCGACATCCGGCCACAACGCGGCGAAGTGATGGGAATTGTGAATCGCCAACAGCGCAATACCGGCGCTGCGGGCCTTGTCCACCAGCAGGGCTCGGGCCGCGGCCAGCGCCGGTTGGGCGAAGCCGTTCGCGGCATCGACCCGCACAAAGCCGGAAGCGACATCCGTGACCACCGGCGTGGCCTTGCCGTCGACCCAGCCGCTGTCCAGCGTGCTGACATAACCGGGAATCCGAAAGATGCCATGGCTATGAGCGCCGTCGCGCTCGGCGCTGGCGCAATTGTGCGCGAGGATCTGCGCCACTTCCGGCGACGTGCCGTGTTTCACAAACACCGCGTGCAGCAACCCCACCAGCTCGTTAAAACCGATAAACGCTGAAGAACTATCCACTATCGGGGACTGGGCAGACATCTGTAGCTCCGATTTTGTAATTGGAAGAGACAACTAGAATCCAGACCAACGATTAAACAACGCCTCCCGTGCCTGCTGTCAACGGGCGCTTGAGCTATCTGCTGCCTTGCGCGCTTCGCCGCCCATTACCGTGGGCCGCGACTCCGTCACCGAGCCGTTTTAGGCGTGTCCAACGAGAATAACGCTCAATTGATGTGCAATCGCCATCATCGCTGTTCTCGCCATCTGCCTCGGGAGGTTAGAATGTGGGAAATCAGGATGAATTAATGACCGAAAAGTCTGTTTCAGAAGCCGAATATGACGCCATCACCGACGCCGCCGCGGATTGGTGCATGCGCCTGCATGCAAGTGATTGCACGGCGGACGAACGACAGGCCTTTCAACGGTGGCACGATGCTCATCCGCTGCATGCTTTCGAGTACGCCGCGATGCTGGAAATCTGGGACGTTGCCGGTCACTTGCCACGCCACGCCCCTGCCCCCGTTTTAGTGCCGCTCAAACCGCGCAGCCGGTTGCGTACTTATGCCGTGGCAGCCTCGGTGTGCCTGGTGGCCCTGCCCCTGGCGGCGTTCACCGGCTGGGAAGCGGGGTGGTTGCCAAGTGCCTATGAACGGTTCGAAACCCGCAATGGTTTGCGCCAAGTCACGCTGGACGACGGCAGCCAGCTAGAGCTCAACCTGGGCACCGAACTGGTCTACGCCAATTACAGGGACCAGCGCAGGGTCACGCTGAGCAAGGGCGAGGCGTTTTTCAAGATCAGTCATGACAGCACCCATCCATTTGTCGTCAGGGCCGGTGAGGGACAGGTACGAGTAACCGGCACCCAATTCAACGTGTGGAAATACGAAGACCAGGTACGGGTGATGTTGCTCGAAGGCTCGGTGCAGATTTCCAGCGACCCGGCACACAGCAGCGTGCCACTGACCCAGGGCATGCAAGCCAGCTATCAACAGGGCGATACCACCCCGCGTGTGCGCTCGATCAACCTCGGCGACAGCGCCCTCGCCTGGCGCCAGGGTAAATTGGTCCTGGATAACCTGGCCCTGGCCGATGCGTTACCACTGATCAACCGCTACCTGAACAAGCCCGTGATGCTGGCCGATACCGACACCGGGACGATTCGTATCGACGGCACCTACAACATCAGCGAGGTCAACAACCTCGTGCCCTCCTTGCCCAAGGTTTTGCCGGTCTACCTGACCCAGAACCAGGATGGCAATCCCGTCCTCAACTCCATCCCACGTAGAGCGCCCAAGGGCTGAGCCTGTTGCCAGCATCCGTGGGTTTGCTTGCGCCTGCTGTGTCCATTTTTGAAACAGCTCTCTGTCCTGAACGACCCGGCCTGCGCGGATTCATCGTTTTGTCACACACAGTGTTACATCACTGATACAGGCTCCCGAACTCACCGCCTGCGGGCCAGGTATATCGGGAATTGCCGGCCGGCGTCGGCAGGTTGTATCAACGCTGAAACAGCGTGGCCATCACTTAGCCTGCTAAGTTTCATAGCTGTTTGATTAACAACAATAAATTGAAAGCGGCACGCCTCCTGCTCTATTCCTTACAGCGCTGTTTAGGGTCAGCGCTACGAATAAGGAATTTTGCCATGGACACACATAATCCAGGCTCACTGAGCCTCCTGCTGATTAGCTGCGTACTGAGTACCGGCGTGAGCCTTCCAGTGCTCGCGGCAGGCGATGGTGTGATCGTGATTCAACGTCAAGTCCAACCTTATGCGATAGGCCGGACACGCGGCACCGACCCTTACCCCACCACGGTCAATACCAATCCCTCGGCGACCATCAACAGCGAAGTCAGCGACAACGACTTCGCCGGTGTGAGCAGTGGCGTCAGCATCACTCGCAGCATCATGCCCAATGGCGAGCTGGCCGGTTTGACCAACACCAATAGCCTTGGCCTGGGCGCTGGCAGCGCAGCCGGCCATGGCGGCGGCGGTGTCGCCGGCACGGTCAACAGCGCGGTATCCAGCGGCCTCGCCCCGCTGAACAATATCGGCGGCATGATCGGGGGAGCGATGAAATGAACGCCTCCTGGATGCTCCTCGCCGTACTCAGCTGCACGGCGGCAATGGCCGACAGCAGTAATAACGCAACGATCGATAACTCGGCCAAGCAATACAACGGCGTCGTGACGCTCAACCAGGCCGCAGGCGACCAGCAACAACTGAGCAACAACGTCGCGATCGCGGTGGGCCACAACGCCCAGGCGAACATCGCCATCACGCAAAAAATCAGCGGCGCTGCCGCAGACCGCGCCATGGATGCCACAGCGGCGATCCACGGCACCTCCTTCAGCAATGGCAACGGTGTACTGAGTGTCAACCAGTCAGCCGGGGCCCAGAACCAGATGATCAATGCCGTGCGAATCAGCATCAACGCTGGCCCGCAGAGCATCGACGACAGTGTCATGTCGCAACAGAACGTTGCGCTTGCAACAGACTCCGGGTTGAACCCTACCACTGGCAGCCGCCAGGTCGTTACCAGCGACCAGGCCTTCACCGGCAGCCGTGGAGTGGTACAGGTCAACCAGAGCGCCGGGGTGGGGAACCGAGTGGCTAACACCCTGAATCTACGACTCAACTGATGGAGCTGAGTCGCCAGCTACACCGTACCAACACTTAACCAACTAAATAGAAGCAAGGAGATACACCATGAAACCTACAATGGCTCTTAAACCACTGGCTTTCGCTCTCGCTGCTCTCATGGCTGTTGCTGCTCAAGCGGGTCAGACTCATCATCATCCACAACCACCAACCGTCGCTGCCGCGGCCGCCAATGACGGTCAAAGCAACCATGGCAACGTGGTGATCAATGACAAAACCCAAAACAACGCGTCGGCCAACAGCTCCTACAACCACAGCAGCGGCGTAGCCAACGGCAACGTTCTCAGCGGTGACAACAACCAAGGCAAAAACGACGTAGTCGTTCAGTCTGCCGATGCTGATTTCGTGTTCGCCGCCGTGAACTCCGCACAATCGAACACCGGTAACCTGGTGATCAACAGCGGCACCAAAAACAATGCCTCTCTCAACGATAGCGGTAACAACGCTTCGGGCATCATTCAGTTGAACGCCGCCGCGGGCACTTCCAACCAAGCCAGCAACAGCACTGTCGTTCAGTCGAACAAAGACGGTTCTGGCGGCCTCGCAACCGTCAATGGCGTGCAGGAAGTATCCAGCAACCTGACGCTCAACATCAGCAGCGGCCACAGCTGGAGCGCCAAACCCGTTGTCAACAACGCCAGCGTGAACAACTCGATGAACTACAGCTCTGGGGTGTCGAACTCCAACGTTCTGTCGGGCAGCAACAACCAAGGTCAGAACAACGTAGTGGTCCAATCCACCACTCGCTTCTGATCCAGATCGGGCCTTGGCAACAAGGCCCTTTTTATTTCCAGTGTCCAACAGGTCATACGATCATGCGCCTCGTTGCCTTCTGCCTGCTGTTAGCACTCACCGGCCCGACCTGGGCAGGGCAAATGGCCGTGGTCATGCCCGGCGGTGGGTTGATCTACAAAAAGGTCGAGAGCATCCGCGAGCGCAAGTTCGCCAACCTGGTGGAACAGAAAACCGATTTCAGCTGCGGGGCCGCCGCACTGGCGACCATCCTGCGCCAAGCCTATTGGATGGACGTGGATGAAGATCACGTCATCAAAGGCATGCTGGCCAACGCCGACCAGGATCTGGTGCGTACCCAGGGCTTTTCCATGCTCGACATGAAGCGCTACCTGGAAAGCATCCACATGCGCGCCAGGGGCTACCGGATCACTCCGGAAGTGCTGATCACGGTCAAAGTGCCGGTCGTCGTGCTGCTCGATATTCGCGGCTACAAGCACTTCGTGGTGTTGCAGCGCGCCGACAAAGACTGGGTGTATATCGGCGATCCCGTGCTGGGTCACAAGCGTTATGCCAAGGACGATTTCATCAAGGGCTGGAACGGCATCGTATTCGCCGTACTGGGTGAAGGCTACGACAAGGCCAACGTCTTGCTCGACCCACCCACGCCACTGACTGCCAAGAACAAGCTGAACGAGTTCAGCCCGGTGCGCGACAGCGAATTGATGGACTTCGGTTTTATCCAGAGCGACTTCTTCTAGATAGAAGCGCAATAAGGGGTAGGAAGCTCCAGGAGCAAACGATGAATACTCTCCGTTGGCTGACAGTCATGTGCCTGGCAGCCTCAGCACCTGTTTATGCTTCATCGGCGTTCAAGCCGATTGAACTCAAGGATTCGGAAATGGCCGAGTTGCGCGGCCGCTATGTGATGCCGGGGCGGATTGTCAGCTTTGGCATTGTGATGAGCAGTACCTGGACTAACGCCGCCGGTGCCACCGTGACCGGCACTGCCAACATGCAAGTCAACTCCACCACCATCACGCCGCAATTTTACGTGCAGATTACCGGCAGCGATGGCAACGGCACGACCCAGCAGCCTACCGGCACCGGCACCGTCGTCGGCGGCTCCGGCCTCGGCACCGGCCAGGGCGTGGTTCAAAGCGTGCGCGCGGCGGGTGATGGCAACACAGCCACCAACGGCGTTGACATCAACGTCACCAAAGACGGCTTGACTCCGGCCAACTATGTGCAGTCAGGCCAGGCGTTACTGGCCGGCCAGCCGATTACCGGCAGCACTGCCGCTGGCCAGGTCACAGTGAGCGCCAAGAACGGCGGCCTGCAGATGGCGCTGCTGGCCAGCAACAATCAAGGCAACGTCGTGCAGCAAATTGGCGGCGGCAACGTCCTGCAAGGCACGGTCATCCAAGGGAACAGCAACTTCGTGAACAATCTGACCCAACTCAATGTAGTGATGGGAAACAGTGGTCTGAACAATATCACGCAAAATCTTAACCTAGATCAACTCAAAGGCCTTCGCCCTTCCGGTTATTGAACTACGCTGAGCCACGACACTTACGCATTAGGAATGGGACGGCTTATTTCATGCATCGATCGTTATCGTTACGTGCCGTGATTTGTTTGAGTACGCTCCTGCCGGCGTCCGCGCTATATGCCGCACCGGACACCGATATTGAAACCTTGAAACAGGAACTTCTGGAGCTCAAGCAACGTTATGAAGTGCAGCAAAAAGCACTGGCAGTATTGGAGCAACGCGTTCGACAAGTAGAAGACCAACCCGCAACACCCGCGCCTAGACGCTTGGTCAAGTCGCCTGCCGACTTGAGAAAAGGCGGCACCACCGTGGCCGGCAACGCGCCTGGGGTGGGCGCGGCGGCGGCATCGGGCGGCGCCGGCGGTGGCAGCTCCTATGGGCAAAGCCTGAAGGATGACTCGGCGCCGGCACAAAGCGTGAGCAACTTGTACAACGAGGCCAGTGGCTTCTTCGGCAATGGCAAGTTCAGCTTTGAAACCGGCGTCACCTATGCCCGCTATGACGCACGCCAGTTATCCCTTAACGGCTTTCTGGCACTGGACTCGATCTTCCTCGGTAATATCAACCTGGACCGAATCAAGTCCGACAGTTGGACCCTGGACCTGACCGGGCGCTACAACGTGGACAACCGCTGGCAGTTCGATGTGAACGTGCCGGTGGTGTATCGCGAGTCGACGTACCAGTCCGGCGGTGCCGGCGGCAGCGCCAACACCACATCGGAAGGCTCGGTTACCCGAGACCCAACCATCGGCGATGTGAACTTCGGCATTGCGTATAAATTTCTCGACGAAAGCGCCAGCCTGCCGGATGCGGTGGTGTCGTTTCGGGTCAAGGCGCCTACCGGCAAAGATCCTTATGGCATCAAGCTGATCGAATCGCCGACCAACACCAACCTCGCCGTGCCGGAAACCCTGCCGACCGGTAACGGCGTGTGGTCGGTGACGCCGGGTATCTCCCTGGTCAAGACCTTCGACCCGGCGGTGCTGTTCGGTTCGCTGTCCTACACCCATAACTTCGAGGATTCGTTCAGCGACATCAGCCCCAACGTCAACCAGAAAATCCCCGGCAAGGTCAGTCTGGGCGACAGCTTCCAGTTAGGGGTCGGTGTCGCCTTCGCCCTCAACGAGAAAATGAGTATGTCGTTCTCGGTGTCCGACCTCGTGCAACGCAAGAGCAAGGTCAAGCAAAGCGGCGCGGATTGGCAATCGGTGGTCTCCAGCGACGCCAACGCCGGCTATTTCAACGTGGGCATGACCATCGCGGCGTCGGATAACCTGACGATCGTGCCGAACCTGGCCATTGGCATGACGGATGATGCGCCGGACTTCACCTTCAGCCTGAAATTCCCGTACTACTTCTAAACCGCGCACAAGGAAAAGCCCCGCAACGATAAGGGTCGTTGCGGGGCTTTTCGGTTTACCCGCCCTAGCGGATCTGGTGTTTGTGCAACAACCGGTAGAACGTCGGCCGGGAAATCCCCAGCACACGGGCCGCGACACTCAGGTTGTCGCTGTGCCGGTTGAGCACATCGCACAGCGCCTGGCGTTCGGCGCGGTGTTTGTAATCTTCCAGTGTAGCCATCGGCGACGAAATTGCCTGCTGACCTTGCAAACCCAGATCAACGGCTTCGATTTGCCGCCCTTCGGCCAGTACCAGGCCCCGACGCACACGGTTGGCCAGCTCACGCACATTGCCCGGCCAAGGGTGGTGCCCCATGGCCACCAGCGCGTCTTCGCTGAAACTGCGCGGACGGCGCCCGGTTTCCTGGCTGTAGAAGCGCGCAAAGTGGTTGGCCAGCATGGCAACGTCGCCGTGGCGCTCGCGCAACGGCGCAGTGACCACTTGCAGTACATTCAAACGGTAATACAAGTCTTCACGAAACGTACCCTTTGCCACGGCGGCTTCCAGGTCGACGTGAGTCGCCGCCAGCACCCGCACATCCACCGGGATGGGCTGGCTGCCGCCGACACGCTCGATCTGTTTTTCCTGGAGGAATCGCAGCAGGTTGGCCTGCAGCTCCATCGGCAAATCGCCGATCTCATCAAGAAACAATGTGCCGCCATTGGCCGCCTCGATCCGCCCGACCTTACGCTGATGGGCGCCAGTAAATGCGCCCTTTTCGTGGCCAAACAGTTCGGATTGGATCAGGTGTTCGGGGATCGCGCCGCAGTTGATCGCAACAAACGGTTTGGCATGGCGCTGGGATTGGCGGTGCAGGGTTTTGGCCACCAGCTCTTTGCCAGTGCCGCTGTCGCCGCGGATCAGCACCGGGGACTCGGTGGGCGCCAGCTTGGATAACAACTTGCGCAGCTCGCGGATCGGTCGGCTGTCGCCCAGCAGCTCATGTTCGGGCTCGTCCACCGCGGTATAGCCCTTGCCCCGCAGCCTTGCCATGCCAAAGGCGCGGCCAAGGGTGACCTGCACCCGGGACACATCAAACGGCAAGGTATGGAAGTCAAAAAACCATTCGCAGACAAAATCCCCGACGTTCTGCAGCCGCAACACATCCTGGGTGAGCACCGCGATCCACTCAGTGCCGCTGCGGCTGATCAGCTCCTTGACGGCTTCGGGCCGCTCCAGGTGGTACGGCTGCAAACGCAGCAACCCCACATCGCAGGATCGATCACCCACGGCCGCCAACGTACAGCTGTCCACTTCCCATCCCGCCGCACGTAAGCCTGGCATCAGCTCATGGCAATCATCACAGGGGTCGACCACGAGCAAGCGGCGTTGCGCAGGTGTACCAATCATGACTATTCCTTGGCGCCAGAATTGCTAAAGTTATTTATAAACAACGATTTGCGATGTTTGTAAGTTACAGTATCAAAATCTTGACAGTTGCCTTGTATCGTTTTGCTATATGTCTTGGCAAAAAGCCACTCCACCGTCACTTCCCACAAAAAAAGCCGTTCCCGCTGAGTACCGTATTCGGCTTTCAAAACAGCCGCTTACATGATGCTAATCACGGAAAGTTGAAATTTGTTGCTCTAACATGTGACCCGTACCCCGTCATCGCGCATCAGTACAAGTAACTTGCCGCACGGTCAGCCCAACCGACGGCACTCACTTGATTGGGCATTTAGAGAGAAGACCTACATGAACGCCCCGCTCCGCATCAACGAAGCTCTTTTGATCGCAGACCGTGCTTTCCGGCCCTTCCAGTGCGTGGCCTGGCATGATGGCAACGGTGCCCTCAGCCTGAGCGTCATCGACCGCACCAATACCCGTATCGGCACTAAACAGCTGTCATCGAGTACCTATACCGATCCGGCGCAACTAGAAGACTTGTTGTTGCAGGCGCGCGCCGAGCTCGATAAAGATGGCCACCAGTTGCAGTCCTGGGCCATGCCGAAGTAATTCGAAACTGCAACTGGCGAGCACTGCGTTGTAAACGGCAGGGCTCGCCAGTTCAGTATTAAAACGCCGATGCTCTAACTTGGCGTATCGAACACGGTGTGTGGCACTTTGAGAATAAACCGCTCGATCGCTTGCGCCGCACCGTCCTCGAGATTGCTGCCGGTGACGACATCGGCTTGGCGCTTGACGGTTTCTTCAGCCTGGCCCATGGCAATCGACAACCCGGCCACATGAAACATCGCCGGGTCGTTGCCACCATCGCCGATGACCGCCGTCTGTGCCAACGGCACCCCGAGGTGCGCGGCCAAGGTTTTCAAGGCCTCGCCTTTGTTGGCCTTCATGGCGGTTACATCCAGGTAGATCGGTTGCGAACGCGACACTTGGGCCAAGCCCTGCACCTTGGGCTGCAATTGCGCTTCCAGCTCCACCAGCAATTGCGTGTTGCGACTGGCGGCGACGATCTTGTCGACCCGATCCAGGTAAGGTTCGAAACTCTCCACCACCAACGGCCCATACCCCAGGCCAGCGGTTTCAACCGCGACCATCGGCCCAGGCGGATCGCGCCGCAGCCATTCGCCGTCGGCAAACAGCCAGACCTCCACGTCCGGCTCCCCGGAAAACAGCGCCAATGTCACCAGCGCCGCCTCTGCCGGCAGGCGGTGCGCCACCAGCACAGTTCCGTCAGGGTTGACCAGCGTGCCGCCATTGAAGCCCGCCACCGGCACCTCGATGCCAAACGCTTGGATCATCTGCAACATGGCCTTGGGCGGACGCCCGCTGGCAAGGCTGAACAACACGCCCGCTTCACGCAAAGCGCGAACCGTTGAAAGGGTGCGCTGGGTCGGGGTGTGATCCGGACGCAATAAAGTGCCGTCCATATCACTCAATACAAACCGGATGGGATGATTCGTTGCATCACTCATCCGAGCGAGTGCCAGGCGCGGCCATCGCGGGCCAGCAACGCATCGGCCGCTGCAGGGCCATCTTCACCGGCCTTGTAGGCCTGAATCCCGTCGTCTTCCTTCCACGCATCGAGAAACGGCTGCACCGCACGCCAGCCGTTTTCGATGTTGTCGGCGCGCTGGAACAGGGTCTGATCGCCGGTCATGCAGTCGTAGATCAAGGTTTCGTAACCCGTCGACGGCTGCATTTCGAAGAAGTCTTCGTAGGCAAACCCCAACTCAATGTTAGCCATGTCCAAGGTCGGCCCTGGCCTTTTCGCCAGCAGGTCGAACCACATGCCTTCGTTGGGCTGGATCTGGATCTTAAGGAAAGTGGGTTTGAGTTCACTCACCTCGGTGTCGCGGAACTGCGCATAGGGCGCGGGTTTGAAGCAGATCACGATCTCGGTATCGCGAATGCTCATGCGCTTGCCGGTGCGCAGGTAGAACGGCACGCCTACCCAGCGCCAGTTGTCGATCATCACTTTCAGGGCGACGAACGTCTCAGTGCTGCTGTCGGGCGCGACATTGGCTTCTTCACGGTAGCCGGGCACCTGCTTGCCGCCAATCTCACCGGCAGCGTACTGCCCACGCACCGAATTAGCCCGCGCATCCGCTGCGGACCAGGGACGCACGGCACCGATCACCTTGGCCTTTTCACCCCGCACTGCGTCGGCGCCAAACGCCGCCGGCGGCTCCATGGCGACCATCGCCAGCAGTTGAAACAGGTGGTTTGGCACCATGTCGCGCAGAGTCCCGGTTTTTTCGAAGAAATTACCCCGGGTTTCCACGCCGACGGTTTCGGCGGCGGTGATTTGTACGTGGTCGATGTAATGGTTGTTCCAGAACGCTTCGAACAACACGTTGGAGAAACGGCTGATCAGGATGTTCTGTACCGTTTCCTTGCCCAGATAGTGGTCGATGCGATAGATCTGCTTCTCGCTCATCACCTTGAGCAAACAGGCGTTCAACGCTTCGGCGGTGGCCAGATCGGAACCGAACGGCTTTTCGATCACCACGCGGCGGAAGTGATCGTCGGTTTCCGTCAACAGACCGGCACTGCCCAGGCGCTGCACCACTTCACCGAAGAAGCGCGGCGCGGTGGCCAGGTAGAACACCGCATTGCCGGTGCCGCTGTCGGTGATTTTCTTGGCGATGTCGGCGTAGGTGCCGTCGTCGAGGAAATCACCCTCGACGTAGCTGATACCGTTGGCCAACTGCGCCCACAGCTGTGGGTCCAGTGCGTTGCCGGCATTGCCCTTGACCTTGCTCGCGGCTTCGGTGCGAATGAAGTCCTCGAGTTTCTTGGCAAAGTCGGCATCGCTGATAGCGTTGTGATCAACGCCGACAATGCGCAGGCCATTGCCCAGCAGCCCGTCACGACTCAGGTTGTACAACGCCGGCATGAGCAGGCGTTTGACCAGGTCGCCATGGGCGCCAAACAGAAACAGCGTAGTGGGGGGCGCGGGTTCGGCCTTGGATTTCTTGCCGTTGGCGGTCATTTTTTGGAAGTCTCTACGTGACCACCGAAGCCAAAGCGCATGGCAGACAACATCTTGTCACCGTAGGTGCTCTGCTGGCGCGAGCGGAAACGCGCAAACAAAGACGTGGACAACACCGGCACCGGCACGGCTTGTTCCATGGCCGCTTCGATGGTCCAGCGGCCTTCACCGCTGTCGGCAACCGAGCCGGAGTAGCCGTCGAGTTTAGGGTCGGTGGCCAAGGCGTCGGCGGTCAGGTCCAGCAGCCAGGATGACACCACGCTGCCACGGCGCCAGACTTCGGCGATATCGGCAACATTCAGGTCAAAGCGCTGGTCTTCTGCCAGGTTTTCCGAGTTTTTGGTCTTGAGGATGTCAAAACCTTCGGCAAACGCCTGCATCATCCCGTACTCGATGCCGTTGTGAATCATCTTCACGAAGTGCCCCGAACCCGCAGGGCCAGCATGAATATAACCGTGCTCGGCGCGGGGGTCAGCGACGGCGGAGCGGTCCTTGGTGCGTGGGATGGAACCCAGGCCCGGCGCCAGGCTGGCGAAGATCGGGTCAAGGCGCTGCACGGTCTCGGTGTCGCCACCGATCATCATGCAGTAGCCACGCTCCAGGCCCCATACGCCACCCGAGGTGCCGACGTCGACATAGTGCAGGCCTTTTTCCGACAGGGCCTTGGCGCGACGCACGTCGTCCTTGTAGTTGGTGTTGCCGCCGTCGATGATCACGTCACCATCGTCCAACAGCTCGCTCAACTCATTGATAGTGTTTTCGGTGGGGTCGCCTGCCGGCAGCATCACCCACACGGCGCGAGGCTTTTGCAGCCCGGCAACCAGCGCCTTCAAATCGGCGACGCCGGTGGCGCCCTCTTCGCTCAGGCCTTTGACAAATGCTTCGTTACGGTCGTAAACAACGGTGGTATGCCCGTTGAGCATCAGGCGCCGTGCAATATTACCGCCCATGCGGCCTAGTCCAATAATCCCCAGTTGCATGTGCTGATGCTCCTAACTACTAAAAAATGTGTGGCATAGTTTATAGCGCAACGAGGCTAATGAGGGTTAGTCCAGAGCGGATCGGTGTAGTTTCATGACAAAAAAGTAGCCAGCATTTCACCATCACCCCCGCAAAAGTCACACGACCACTAAAAATATAAAAGTTCCATTGATACTGAAAAGAATTCAGAATTGCTTCCGACTGATGCCGAGAATCTTGAATCATGCGTTCTGGCACCGCGATCTACCGGCTATTTGCGAGGTAAGCAATGAGCACAGCACAGATGACCCGCCCGCCACAGACCCTCTACGTCAGCATCCGTCGTGACGAGTTACGCCAATTGAAGGCCGAACGCGACCAACTGCAACAGGAAGTCTTGCGCCTGCGCTCACACCTGCAAGGCCAGTTGGATCAGCCTTCCAGCCCACAGCCCGCCCTCTGCTGAGTGACGTTGTAAGGTAATCCTTACAAAAAACTCACGAATTTTTCACATTCCCGTCACGATACTCCCGCCCGAAGGGCCGCCTCACACAAGGGCGGCCTCTGTTGCGTGCGTCCCTGCGCATCAGCTGAAAAATTATCGGGTTGGAGCGCTGGATGGCGATGTTCAAACGCAGCACTACGTCTGCGAAAGGTTTTGATTGGGCCGGCTTGGGTTGGCTGTTCCTGTTTTTCTGGTACTTCTCGGGTATTACCCAACTGCTGATTCAACTGACCGGCACTTCCGGTTTCAGTGGCTTTCGCCAAGCCTTCTTCATGAGCGCGCTGTGGTTGGCGCCTATGTTGCTGTTCGCGCGCCATACACGCCTGCTCGCCGCAGTGATTGGTGTGGTGCTGTGGGCTTGCTCCATGGCCAGCCTGGGTTATTTCTTCATCTATCAGCAGGAATTCTCCCAGAGCGTCATCTTCATCATGTTCGAGTCGAACATTTCTGAAGCGGGCGAATACGCCACGCAATATTTCGCCTGGTGGATCGTGCTGGCGTTCATTGCGCACACCGCCTTCGCCATCTTCCTGTGGACGCGCTTGCGCCCGGTTTACCTGCCTCGCGGTCAGTCGATACTGGCCGCGGTAGCCATTGTGCTGGCCGTCGTCGGCTACCCGCTGGTCAAGCAGATCGCCACGAGCGAAACCATGGAGCTGGCCATCGACCGCTTCGAAACCCGCATCGAGCCAGCTGTACCGTGGCAGATGATCGTCGCCTACCGCCGCTACACCGAGCAACTGGACAACATGCAAGGCATGCTGACCAGCGCCAGCCAGATCCCGCCGTTGAAAAACCTCAAGGACAGCATGGCCGGCCAGCCTTCGACCCTGGTGCTGGTGATCGGCGAGTCCACCAACCGTCAGCGCATGAGCCTCTATGGCTACCCGCGCAGTACCACGCCGGAACTGGACAAATTGCGTGACCAGTTGGCGGTGTTCGACAACGTCATTACCCCTCGCCCCTACACGATTGAAGCGCTGCAACAGGTACTGACCTTCGCCGACGAAGAGAACCCGGACCTCTACCTCAAGACGCCGTCGATTGTCAGCGTGATGAAACAGGCCGGTTACAAGACCTTCTGGATCACCAACCAGCAGACCATGACCAAGCGCAACACCATGCTCACGACCTTTTCCGAACAGGCCGACGAGCAGGTCTACCTGAACAACAACCGCAACCAGAACGCCCGCCAATACGACGGCGACGTGCTGGCGCCCTTCGCCAAGGCCCTGGCCGACACCGCCGAGCGCAAGCTCATCGTGGTCCACCTGCTGGGCACGCACATGAGCTACCAGTACCGCTATCCGCCAACCTTCGAGAAGTTCACCGATCGCCAGGGCGTTCCGGACGCTATCAGCGATGCTCAATTGCCGATCTACAACAGCTACGACAACGCGGTGCTGTACAACGACTTCGTGGTATCGAGCCTGATCAAGGACTACGCCAAGACCGACCCCAACGGTTTCCTGCTGTACCTGTCGGACCACGGTGAAGACGTGTTCGACTCCGCAGGCCACAGCACCCTGGGCCGTAACGAAGGCAAGCCGACAGCGCCGATGTACACCATCCCATTCATGGCCTACGCCTCACCGAAATGGCGCGAAAGCCACGACTGGAAATTTGCCGGCGACCTGCAACGGCCCTACAGCAGCTCGCAGCTGATCCACACCTGGGCTGACTTGGCCGGCCTGAGTTTCGATGAGCTGGACCACAGCAAAAGCCTGGTCAGCGACAGCTTCAAACCGCGCCCGTTGTTGATCGGCAACCCCTACGAGCGCCAGCAGAAAGCCCTGATCGACTTCAGCCTGATCAAACCGAAGACGGCCGACACTCCCAACGTGGTGCTCAAGTAAACAGGCTTCACAATAGAAAGTTAACAATCGTTCTCGTTTAAACCTAAAGTTCCGCGCCTCCTTTCGTCTTTGAGCCAAGGCCTTCTCTTACTGAGAAGGTCGCAAAGACGACAAGGAGTCTTCCGCGATGTTCGCGCCCTTTACCCGCTCCATGACCTTTACCCTCAGCCTGTTCAGCCTGGCGCTGAGCCCGGACCTGCTGGCTGAAACCGACCCCGAACAGATGCCGCCCCCCACGCTGGAGCTAGGCAGCACCAACATCACCGCCGAAGGCCTGGGTGCCAATACCGAACACACCGGGGCCTACACCACCGGCGCGATGAGCACCGCTACCCGGCTGAACCTGTCGATCAAGGAAACCCCTCAATCCATTTCGGTGGTCACCCGCCAGCAGATGGACGATTTCAACCTCAATACCCTGACCGACGCCTTGCGCCAGACCACCGGCGTGACGGTTCAGCATCTGGATTCGGACCGGGCCAGTTATTCCTCCAGGGGTTATTCGATCAATAACTTCCAGGTGGATGGCATGCTCAATACGTTCGGGCGCATGAAGTCCGACTCGGACACCATCATCTACGACCGTATCGAAGTAGTACGCGGCGCCACCGGGCTAACGACCGGTGCCGGCGATCCCTCCGCCACCGTCAACATGGTCCGCAAACGCCCGACCACGCAGTGGCAAGCCAAGACCGGCGTCAGCGGCTCCAGCCATGACAACTACTACAGCTACCTGGACGTGGGCGGCCCACTGGCCTTTGACGGACGCCTGCGCGGGCGCACGGTGATGGCTTACCGTGACAGCCAATCCTTTCGCGACAACTACGCGCTGCAACGGGAAGTGGGCTACGGCATTCTGGAAGCCGACCTGACGGACGACACCGTGGTAGCCGTAGGCTTCGACTACCAGAACAAACACGTACAAGGCACTTCCTGGGGCACCCTGCCCTACTGGAACAGCGACGGTAGCAAGGCCACTCTCTCGCGCTCGGCCAACCTCGCCGCCGACTGGAGTTCCTGGCCACTGAAGGACAAGACCACCTTCGCCTCCATCGACCACAACCTGTCGACGGACTGGCGCCTGAAAGCCGCCTACACCCATCGGCAAAGCGATACCGACGGCAAGGTATATTACGGCGGCGCCGGTTTTCCGAATGCAGATGGCAGCGGCATGACGGCCTGGACCAACCAGATGGTCGGCACCTCGAAAATGGATGCGGTGGACTTTAACCTGGCGGGTGCCTATTCGCTGTTGGGGCGCGAACATGAGTTGATGGTGGGTTATGGCGAATCCGAGCAGCGCGACACGTCCCCCTTCCAACGTTTTGTAACGCCCCAAGGCTACGAAACCATCGAAGACTGGAAGCACATGGGCGGCATCAGCAAATTCGCCGACCGCACCACCGGCCTCAAGGGTGAACACAGCAGCAAAAAACAGAAGGCCGGCTACCTCGCCACACGTTTGAGCCTGACCGAAAAGTGGCACGCAGTACTGGGCAGCCGATATGGCAGTTGGGAAACCGAAAGCGTCTCTCCCAAATACAACCTCGATAACCAGTTGACCGCCTCAACCAAATCCAGCCAGACCCACACGGATATGTGGACACCTTACGCAGGCCTGCTCTACGACCTGACGCCGGAATACACGGTGTACGCCAGCTACACCGATATCTTCAACCCGCAGGACGAGCGGGACGCCAGCAAAAAATATCTCGAACCGGTGGTCGGCAGTAACTATGAAATCGGCCTCAAGGGCAGCCTGCTCAATGAGCGTTTGAACCTGTCCACCGCGTATTTCTGGAGCACCCAGGATAACGTCGCAGAACTCGACAATGCGGCCCCGCCAGACCCGGTCACCCGCGAGCAGTTCTACAAATCCGGCGGCAAAGGCAACAAGGTGCAAGGCTTTGAAGTGGAGGTATCGGGCGAAATCATGCCGGACTGGAACCTCACGGCGGGCTACACCTACACCCATTCGCTCAACGGCGATAAGCAGCGCAACAACACCGACCAGCCGATGAACATGCTGAAGATGTCGACCGCCTATCGCCTGCCAGGTGCATGGCGCGGGTTGACGGTGGGCGGCGCAGTCAATTGGCAGAGCGACTTCTACGACTTCGCCGAGCGGCCGATCGGCGGTCGGGACCAGGATGGCTACCTGCTCACCGAATCCACCAAGATCAGCCAGCAGGCCTACACCGTGGTCAACCTGATGTCGCGTTACTCGTTCGACGAACATGTTTCGGCGTCGGTTAACGTCAACAACCTGTTCGATAAAAAATATTATGAACGCGTCGGCTTTTATAACGGTGTGTACTGGGGAGACCCTCGTTCGATCACCTTGGCACTGGACTGGAAACTCTAACCACCCGGCTCTCAAAGTTTGCGAGAGGGCTAACTTGGCGCCATTGAATGGCGCCTTTTTTGCCTGTGACTTATTACAACGGCTTATTCCAAAACAACATACGCCCATGGGCCGGATCAAATACCGAGTCGTCAAAACCGTACTTGCGGTACGCCGCTTGCGCCACAGCATTGCCCTCGAGCACTTCCAAAGTGATCTTGCAGCAGCCACGCTGACGGGCGATTTCCTCGACCTTCTGCAGCATTTTCTGGCTCAGCCCCAGGCCCCGAAACTGATTCATCACGGCCACATCGTGGACATTGACCAGCGGGCGGCAGGCGAAGGTGGAAAACCCTTCAAAGCAATTGACCAACCCCGCAGGCTCGCCGCCCACGAATGCCAAGACACTGAACGCATGCGGGCGCTTGGCCAGTTCAGCCGGCAGTTGTTGCAGCAGGTCGGCTGGCAGGCTGTGGCCGCCACCCATAGGGTCTTCAGCGTAATGATTGAGCACCAGGGCGATGGCCTCGGCATGCACAGGATTGGTGTAGCTGGCTTGCAGCACCAGGATGTCAGGGGTGTCCATTTCCTTCCTCGATAACGACAAACAAGGGAATCAGCTCCCTCTGAGGAGGACGATTGTAAGCGTGGAGCAGGCGCTAGATGAAGGAGATTAGCTACAAAAAGCTGCCGGAAAGCGCGAAGGTTTTCCGCATCGAAAGCCGCTATAGGCCTTGCACGAGGCTTTTTCCTACACCCCAAAGCGCTGCAATTGCATCTCCTGCAAGCGGCTCAAGGTTCGCCTGAAAGGGAATTCCAGATAGCCTTCGGTATAGAGGCTTTCCAACGGCACTTTAGCCTCGATGAACAGTGGCACCTTGCGGTCATAGCATTCATCCACCAGGGCGATAAAGCGCCGCACGCTGTCATCGTGTACTGACAACTCGGGCAATTCGCGATCACCGGCCGCCACCCGCTGGACACCGTCCTCGGTGCCTCGGGCGATCCGCCCCGGACGCTTTTGCGCACTCAGGTTGGGAACCTCACCCAGCAGGATCGCCTTGAAACGATCACACAGCAGCATGAAATCCATCGCCGCCAAAGGTTGCTCGCACAAGTCGGCATACCGGCACCACAGCACCGTGTCGCTGGCCTGCACCGCCACAATGCAGCGATGACCGACACTGACCACCCCGTGGCGCACCGCTTGGCCCTCGCTCAATTGCTTGAACACCGCGGCCAGTGCATCCGGTTGATCGACCCAATAGCGCTGCACGCCGACACCCGGGTGCAAGCGATGGTCTTCGCCACCGTCTACGGCCACCACTTGCATGTGCTGCTTGATCGCCGCAATGCCCGGCAGGAAGCGCTCGCGATTGAAGCCGCCGGCATAGAGCTGCTCGGGCGGTTGATTGGACGTGCAGACCATCACCACGCCCTCTTCGAACATCACCTGGAACAAGCGGCCGAGGATGATTGCGTCACCGATGTCATTGACGAACAACTCGTCAAAGCACAGCACGCGCACCTCTTGGGCCAACTCACGGGCCAACGCTTGCAACGGATCATGGGTGCCGGTGAGCTGGAACGAACGCTGGTGTACCCAGCCCATGAAGTGATGAAAATGCTGGCGCCGCGCAGGCACGCGCAAGCTCAGGTAAAACTGGTCCATCAGCCAGGTTTTGCCCCGGCCCACCGGGCCCCAGAGGTAAACCCCGAGGATCGGCGAGCGCCCCAGGTGCAAGGCCTGGTGGCAGGCCTGCAGGGCATCCACCGCGCGGCGCTGGGCATCGTCGGCGACGAAGCCCAACTGGGCAGTGGCGTATTGATAAGCAGCGAGAGGCGAGTCGAAAGTCATGCGCGCCATTATGACTTACAAGGAGATATCCAACCGTGAAATCTTGCCCTGTTCATTCAAGCGAAAGGTATAGCGCAGCTCCAGCGGGCTACCGGGGAAGTTCCCGGAAACCACATTGTTGACCAATACCTTGCCGGTACGATGCTGCACGTTAAGTACTTCGACCCTGGGCTGATAACGCTGCGCGGTGTCTTCCATCCAACGTGCGATGGCAGCGGTGCCGACCTGGTGCGTGCCTTCATCGAACACGTTGGCGTCGTCGGCAAAACAGTGGGCGACGGTCGAGGTGTCGCGGGCATTGGTTGCCGCAATATAGGCCGCGATGGCCGGGGCCAGTTCTGCGAGGGACATGTCACAGCTCCTTTGTGGTGATTTATGACGCGATGCTAAACCAAGGCTGTGTCAGTTTTTGTCAGGAGTAAACGGCGAGGATTGCTGCTGCTCCATCAACTTGCGCCAGGCCCGCAGCCAGTCACTGCGGCGCCCCGGATAACGCTCGCCGCGGGCCTCGGCGGCCGCCACGCGGTCGGTGCGAAAGGTGCGATACGCACCGCGCAGTTCGCACCAGGCCACAATCACCCGCACCTCATTGAGAAAGCCCAGCGCCAGGGGCCAGATCAGCCGTTGGCTCTGAGTCTGGCTCGCATCGGCGTAATCGACGTGCAATTTGGCCTGATTGCGAATGGCTTCGCGAAACACATTGAGCGGTACGCGGTTTTCCGGGTAGCCGAACCCTGGCGGGCCAGGTAGCAGTGTCGGGTTGCGTAACGCTTCCTGGGCGGCGGGGTCCAGCACGTCGGCAATTTTCGCCAAGGCATTGGCCGCAGCATGGCTCAAGACGTCGTCGCCACGCTGATCCACATAGCGCAGACCGAGTACGATGGCTTCGGTTTCCTCGGCGTTGAGCATCAATGGCGGCAGAAACAGCCCGCTGCGCAGCACATACCCTACCCCGGCCTCGCCAAAAATCGGCGCCCCCAGCGCGGTCAATTCGGCGATGTCGCGATACAGCGTGCGCTCGGACACCTCCAACTGTGCCGCCAGCACGGCGGCGGTCACCGGACGCTTCTTGCCCCGCAGGGCCTGGAGCAAAGTCAGTAGACGAGTGGTACGCGACACATTGAGCCCACCAAAAAAGGAAAGTAGGCAGCTTATCAGAGCACCCTGTCAGAAAATGTCAGCAGCCGCTCGGCCGCCAATTATCCGCGGCGAAAAAAACGGCCTGCTGGCCGTTTTTTTAATTACGGGGTTTACGCAAGGCTCTTGCTGACCACCTCGAACACATCGCTCGACAGCTCACCGCAGGCACGAATACGCTCCAGCTCCGCCTTCATCAGCGCCTGCCGCGCGCTGTCGTATTTACGCCAGCGGGTCAACGGCGCCAACTGGCGCGAGGCGATCTGCGGGTTGAAGCCGTTCAACTGAATCACCAGGTCCGCCAGGAAGCGATAGCCCGAACCGTCCGCAGCGTGGAAGTTGATCAGGTTCTGCCCGGCAAACGCGCCCACCAGCGCGCGCACTTTGTTCGGGTTCTTGATAGTGAACGCCGGATGCTCCATCAACGCCTTGACCCGTGCCAGCCCGCCCGGCAACACGCTGCCGGCCTGCACGCTGAACCACTGGTCCATGACCAGCGGGTTGTCCTTGAAGTTTTCGGCAAACGTCGCCAGGGCCTTGGCTTTTTCCGCCTCGAACGGCGAATTCACCAACACGGCCAATGCGGTCAGGCGTTCGGTCATGTTGTCGCTGGTGTCGAACTGGTCCAACGTTGCCGCCAGCACTTGCGGCTTACCGCTGAGCATCAGGTACGACAGCGCAATGTTCTGCAAGGCACGCCGGGCAAAGTGCTCGGCAGCCGCCACATACGGGGTTTGCTTGGACAGTTCGCGATTGGCCTGGTAGCGCAGCCACAAACCGTCGAACAACTGGTCGGCCAGTTGCTTGCGGGCGAATTCACGGGCGGCGTGAATGGCGTCGACATCGGCCACTTCGCTGATTTCCGTCAGGTAGGCCTCACCCGGCAACGAGAGCATTTCGGCGACCATCGCCTGGTCCAGGCTTTCATCGCTCAATACCGTGCGCAATGCGTCGATCAGGCGTTGATCCAGCTTCAGCGGCTGACCCGCTTGATACTGGCCAATCAGCTCCTGCAACACCTGCACCGACAATTGCTGGCCGGCATCCCAGCGATTGAAGCCGTCGCTGTCGTGCTGCATCAGAAACATCAGCTGATCACGGGTGTATGGGAAGCTCAGCTTCACCGGCGCCGAGAAACCGCGCAGCAGCGAAGGCAGTGGTTGTTCGACGATATCGACGAAGGTGAAGGTCTGCTCGGCCTCGGTCACCGAAATCACGCGAGACGTGCCGGCAGCGCTTGCCTCACCGGCCAGGCGCAACGCTATAGCGGCGCCCTTGGCGTCCAGCAGGCCCAATTCCACCGGAATTACGAATGGCAGCTTCTCCACCTTGTCCGGCGTTTCCGGGCAGCTCTGGCGGAACGTCAGGCTGTAGGTTTTGGCTGCCGCATCGTAGGACTCGCTCACCGCCAAGCGTGGCGTACCGGCCTGGCTGTACCAACGCTTGAACTGGCTGAGGTCGGCGCCGTTGGCGTCTTCCATGGCCTTGATGAAGTCGTCGCAGGTCACGGCCTGACCGTCATGGCGCTCGAAATAAAGGTCGCTGCCTTTGCGGAAGCCTTCGGCGCCGAGCAACGTGTGGATCATACCGACCACTTCCGAGCCCTTTTCGTACACGGTTAGGGTGTAGAAGTTGGAAATCTCGATAAAGCTATCCGGGCGCACGGCGTGGGCCATGGGGCCGGCGTCTTCGGCGAACTGGTGAGTGCGCAGGTATGCCACATCCTGGATGCGTTTGACCGTGGCCGAGTTCATGTCCGCAGAGAAGCACGAGTCGCGGAACACGGTGAAACCTTCCTTGAGCGACAGTTGGAACCAGTCGCGACAGGTCACGCGGTTGCCCGACCAGTTGTGGAAGTACTCATGGGCGACGATCGCCTCGACCCGCTGGTGGGCGGCGTCGGTGGCGGTTTCGGCGCGTGCCAGCACGGCGCTGGAGTTGAAGATATTGAGGCCCTTGTTCTCCATGGCGCCCATGTTGAAGTCGTTGACGGCGACGACCATGAAGATGTCGAGGTCGTACTCCCGGCCGTAGGTCTCTTCATCCCAGCGCATGGATTTTTTCAAGCTGATCATGGCGTGCTGGCACTTGTCGATATTTTCCGGCTCGACATAGATACGCAGCGCCACGGTACGGCTGGTCATGGTGGTGAAGCTGTCTTCGACACACCACAAATCACCGGCCACCAGCGCGAACAGGTACGCCGGCTTCTTGAACGGGTCTTCCCAGGTGGCCCAGTGCCGGCCGTCTTCGCCAGGACCGCTGGCAATCGGGTTGCCGTTGGACAGCAGCACGGGGTAGCTGTGTTGCTCGGCGATCACGGTGGTGGTGAAGGTACTCATCACGTCCGGACGGTCGAGGTAGTAAGTGATCTTGCGGAACCCCTCGGCCTCGCACTGGGTGCAGAACATGCCGCCGGACTTGTACAAGCCTTCGAGGGCGGTGTTGGTTTCCGGGTGGATCTTGACGGTGGTGTCGAGGGTGAAGGCCTCACTCGTGGGCTGCACGGTCAGGTGGCTGTCGGTCAACTGATAGTCAGCGTCCGTCAATTCCTGGTCAGCCAGGTTCACGCTCAACAGCTCGAGCTGCTGGCCGTCCAGCACCAACGGCGGCAAGCCGGCGCCACGCTCGGGGTTGCGGCGCATCACCAACTGCGCGTGGACCAGGCTGTGGTCCTCGAACAACTCGAAGGTCAGGTGCGTCTCGTCGATCAGGTAGTCCGGCGCCTGATAGTCCTTCAGGTAAATCATCTTCGGTTGTTCGGTGCGCATGGGTGGCATCCTTTTACTGATGCACGGCGAGCTGGTAGGCCGTGTACTTACGAATATTGATGACGCCGGTGTCGAAGATCAGGTATTGGCCCTTGATCCCCAGCAGCGTGCCTTCGGCAATCGGGTTCTTGTCCAGGTTGAAGCTGACGATCTTGGTCGGATACTGCTCGATCGGGTAACGGATTTCGATCGGTTCAATGTCGGCAATCGTTTGGATGGCTTGCAGGCCAAAGCGTTCCTGCAAACTCACCAGGCCGTCGGCGCAAGACGCAAACAGCTCATCGCGCACCTGCTTGAGGTCGACCGATTGCGCATCGCCCTTGAGCAAGGCACGCCAGTTGGTCTTGTCGGCCACCTGGCTGCGGAACAGGTCTTCGACAAAACCGGACTGCTGGCGCGTGGAAACACGCACAATCGGCAGCGCCTGGCTGGCGCCCTGGTCCAGCCAACGCGTGGGCAATTGGGTGGCGCGGGTGATGCCGACCTTGATCCCCGACGAGTTGGCCAGGTAAACCACATGGTCGGTCATGCAGAACTGCTCGCCCCACGCAGGATCACGGCAGGTACCCGCGGCGTAATGACAACGCTCGGGGCTCATGATGCACAGGTCGCACTGGGCCAGCTTGGTCATGCATGGGTAGCAATAACCCTGGCTGAAGCTGGTCTTGGTCTTGCGGCCGCAATGGCTGCAATGGATCGCACCGAGGTATTCCAGGCGCACATGGGTGCCGATCAACGGGTTGACCGGCACCTCGGTATCGCCCAGACGAAACGCGTATTGAACAGTCGGCTCACCGAGTTGCGCCGACATTTTGCTGACTGCACCGCGACCAATTTCAATCAATGGATCGCATCCGACTTAAACAGGATGTTCGGCACCGTGATCGACTTCGATTCACACTCCTGCGTTCCCATGTAGCCGGTGCGCTGGTCTTCCGGCAGGTTCTGGATTTCCCAGGCGATCATCGCTTGCAGCGACAGCTCGCGCTGTTCGGCGGTGAGCTTGCGGCCGTCGGACCATTTGCCGATTTCCACGGCGAGCTTGAGGCTCTGGTAGATGTCCGGGGTGATGTTTTCGATCATTTCAGCAAAAGAGGACATTCAGGCTCTTCCTTAACGAATAGTGGATTTGCGACGACTGTATAAACCGCCCAACAAGCCGGTCAGGCAACCGATGGCCAGGCCGCCGACATGGGCGGCGTTGGCGATTTCGCCGAAACCGATCATCGAGACCAGCCCCGACAGGCACAGCACCAGCCACACCAGCATCATCACCAATACCCCACGGGGCAGGCGATAGGCCGGGTTGGGCGAGAGGAGTTGATAGATCCAGCAGTGTCCCAGCAACCCATACAACACGCCGGACAAGCCACCAAACAGACCCGGGCCGCCATAGGTGTATTGAGCGAAGTTGGAGGCCAGGCTGAACAACAGCGTCAGGCCCAGCAGGTTGATACTGCCCTGGCGCGCTTCAATACGTCGCCCCAGCTCCCAGTACCACATGCCATTCATGGCCAGGTGCAGGATGCCGAAGTGGATCAACATCGGCGTGACCAGCCGCCACCACTGGCCCGAGGCCAAGGTATCGGCCAGCGGGGTGAACTGGATGTACTCACCCATCACCCGGAACGGCAGGAAGGTCAGCCAGCTCATGGCTTGCAGGTTTTCACCGAGCAAGGTCACCGCGCCGACGATCAGGCTCGCCAGCAGCACCAGCGCCGTCACCGGGCTGTGGCGTACTTGCTGGACAAAACTTGGGCGCGTGACGGGCGCCTGCTCGGGAATATCCAGTTGCTGGTCCGGATCGCCGGCCGGAAAACGTTGATACAAGACGCGCACGTCGTCACTGATGGTCGCGGGCACCCACAACACCTGCTCGCCCGCTTCTTCACTGACGCGATGGGGCACCTGCATGCGTTGCAACAGTTTGACGAAACCGCCCAGGTCGACGCTCAGCGGCAAGCGTAATACGGGCACGGCACTCATGTAATTACCTCGGGTCGCTCAACGTCGACCCATACGAATTTATGCGGATCGAGGCGGGTTTCCTGATCCAGTCGATACGCCACCAGCTTGCCGTACAGCACCGCGCTGTAGTCCAGGCAGGCCAGGTTCGGACGGATCGGCGCCGGTTTGCCGCTGCGCCAGTAATGCCCGACGAACAGCACAGGCTCGTCGACGCCGTAGCGCAGCAGGGAATTCTTTTCAGACGACGACAACGGTGTCCGCGCCACCGGCTCCGGCAATGCGTCGGGCTGGAACACGATGTCGCCGTAGGTTTTCGGGTCTTCTTCCCAGAACTTGGTGCGAAAGAACGAACGCGTCAGGCCATCGCCGCCGGTCAGGGTCAAACCGTCCGGCAGACGCATGTCGGTGCCGCGCAGCAGGCGATCAAAGGCATTGCAGGCGAAACTGCCCGGTACGGCGGCGGCCTGCAGGAAATGCTGATCGATACAGCCGTCGGGAAAAGTCGCGCGCAGCGGCTGGATAAACCCGTCATCCCAGCACGCATGCACCACGCGGAAACGTCCGGCGTCGACAAACAGCGGCATGTCATAGAACCAGCCAAGGAAGTCGTGCCAGTCGCCCGGGTGATGCTCGAATTGGGTCAGGGTCTCGTGGATCAACCGCTCGTGCCGTGGCGTGTGTTCGCGCACGAACTGCTTGCCACTGCCCGGCGGCGCAGGCGTGGCCCAGCCCAGGGCATTGAACTCGTGGTTGCCCATGATGCATAACGCCTGCCCGGCCTCGGCCATGTCATGGACGATATGCAGCGCCTCGCGAATCCGCGGGCCACGGTCGATGATGTCGCCGAGGAACACCGCCATGCGTGATGGATGGCGCCAGGTGCCAGCGTGCTTGTGGTAACCCAACTGGTCGAGCAAGTGCTCAAGGGTGTGGGCGCAACCGTGCACATCGCCAATCAGGTCGTAGCTACGCGCGGGATCGAGCATCAGTCGCCTCCACCCCCCAAGCGGCTGCCCCAGCCCAACTTGGTGCGGCACACTTCATAGTAGTTGTGGTCCAGCGGATGGATCAGCCGCAGCTTCTGCGCCTTTTTACTCACGGTGATGGTGTCACCGGGGGCGCAGGTGAAGTGGTTCTGCCCGTCACAGGAGACTTGCGGGTAAATCTGCATGTCTTTGGAAACCACGATTTTCAGCTCACTGTTGCCGTCGACCACGATAGGCCTGCTGGACAACATATGGGGGTACATCGGCACAATCACAATGGCATCAAGCTTGGGGTGCATGATCGGGCCACCCGCCGACAGCGCATAGGCGGTGGAGCCGGTGGGCGTGGCGACGATCAGGCCATCGGCCTTTTGGCTACACACGAACTGGCCGTCGATATACAACTCGAATTCGATCATCCGCGTGGATTTGCCGGGGTGCAGCACCACATCGTTGAGGGCATCGCCCTGGCCAATGGCTTCGCCGTGGCGACGCACTTCGGCCTGCAGCAGGAAACGGTTCTCCACCAGATAATGGCCGTCGAGCACCTTGGCCACTTCGACTTCCAGCTCATCGGGACGAATATCGGTCAAGAACCCCAGGCTGCCACGGTTAATCCCCAGCACCGGCACGTTATGCCGCGCCAGCGCCCGTGCGGCGCCGAGCAGGCTGCCGTCGCCGCCGACCACAATCACCATGTCACACACTTCACCGAGCATCTTGCGCGACGAGGTTTGCAGGCCATGGCCCGGGAGGATTTCGGCGATGGTGTCTTCGAGGATCACATGCAGGTGGCGCTCGAGCAGAAACTTTTTCAGCCGGCGGACGGTGTCCAGCACCTGGGTACTGCCCAGGCGACCGATAATGCCGATATTGCGAAATTGCTCCATGGGGCTCCTGCGGGATTGGGGTGTGGCAAAAAAGAACGATTATGGGCGAAAGGCCGCGTCAGGCAAAATCCTTTGTCGCCGTGAAGCCTTGATGACAACGCTTCTCAGCCACCCGACCTTGCGTAAAAGGCTATGCTCGGACCATGACCGTCTTCCCCGACTTGCACAACCTGCCCCGCCAACTGCGCCATCCCGAGGTGCGCGACTTGGCGTGGGTGATGCTCGCCCCGCCCATGCTCGCGCAAACGCCGTGGCCGCAACGCCATCCGCTGGCCGGCAGCGACTGGGTACAGGCGCCCGACCGTCTCGAGCACTGGCTGCGGCACTTGGACCAGGACAGCAGCCCCCTGCAGCATTGGTTGAATCTGGCACGCACCCGGCGCCTGGGCCTTTATTACGAACGCCTGTGGCAGTTCGCAGTGCAGCATGCGCCGGGCGTGGAACTGTTGGCCGCCAACCTGCCGATCCGCCGCGCCGGGCATACTCTGGGTGAACTGGACATGCTCCTGCGCGACCGCGACGGCGTGCATCACCTGGAACTGGCGATCAAACTCTACCTCGGTCCGCAGGACGGCAACGGCCAGGACACCGCACGGTGGCTGGGGCCGGGTTGTCATGATCGGCTGGATCGCAAGCTGGCGCACCTGGCCCAGCATCAGCTGCCGATTTCGGCACGCCCGGAGAGCCACGAGGCGTTAGCGGCGCTGGGCATCGAGCAGTTCGATGCGCACTTGTGGCTCGGCGGCTATTTGCTCTATCCCTGGCCTGGCCAGGCGGAACCGCCCCACGGCGCTCACCCAGAGCATTTGCGTGGGCGCTGGCTGCATCAGCGTGATTGGCGGGACTTTGTCAGCGCCAGTGCGCCCGGTCGCTGGCAGCCCCTGCCCCGGCATGCGTGGCTGGCGCCAGCGCATTATCTGGCAGAAGCGGTGTGGAGCGAACAACAGATGCAAGGATGGCTGGCGGACCTGGCGCCAATGGCCCCTGCTCAGTTGCTGGTGCGGCTGGTTCAGAACGGCGAGGACTGGGAGGAAGCTGAGCGGTTGTTTTTGGTGGCGGATCTTTGGCCGAATGTGCCGGGCGCTTCCTGACCGGCAAGGAGCCGCCTCACCGACGCCATGGCTCAGCCCTCGTTGAGGAATATCTGTTGCGGCAACGTGAAGCTGCGCAGCTTGAGCAACGCCAACGGTCCCGCATCCAGTTCGGTGCGCAGGTGCCACGTCAGGTTCAAACCGTCAGGCGCCTTGAGGGCCAGGCGGTAGCGGCTGTTGCCGTCGTCCAACGGCGTGACCTGGGCGTTCTCCAGCAGGCGGATCAGGCCCCAGGTGCCGGGGTAATCGCCGAATAACCGCTCGCCGGCATGCACGCTGGTCCAGCTCAGGCTCACGCCGGGATAGTCGCTGCGACCCGGCCAGTTGAAACGCTGCCAGCTTTCTTTCTGGTTGAAGTACTGGTGTCGGTCGCCGTTGAGGATGAAGGTGGTTTGCACCACGTCGCGCACGGGTTTGCCTTGCAGTTCAAAGCTCAGCCCCATGCCGCCGTCGGCCAGCAGACGCGAGATGAAGGCCAGATCGCTCTCGCCATACTGCATGACCTGTTCGCGCTTGGGGTATTCACGCACCAGGCTGAAAAGGAAGTCCTGGCCGAGTAGGGTTTCGGCGGCGAGGTCATGTTCGGTGCTGGTGAACGCTATGCGATAGGTGAAGGGTTGGCTCAGGTGTTCCAGGCCCTCGAAGGCCAATACGTCAAGACGAGCCTCGACGTTGCGCACGCTCAGGGTGTGTCGACTGTGGTCGAAGAAAACGCTCGGTAATACGCTGGAAGTCATCCCTTTACTCCTGAACGCGAGAGGATTCAGAGAGTAAATATTTGTTATCGGTGATTGATGTCGGAAAATTCGACTTTACAAGAGTGACGCTTCCCGATCCGGCGTTAGAGCCTAAAAACTATCGATATGTCGATAATCCAAATAGAGGCGCTGAGCCAGCTCTCGTGCCCTCCCCAACCGAATCGGCCCGCGTTCGATGTCGACCAGTAACCCCGGGCAATCCAGCGCTGGCAACGTGACAATCTCCTTGAGCCGCCCATCGGTCATTACCAGCAACCGCTGCTGCTCGGTGGGGTAGCGTTTTCTGCGCGCCGCCAGCCATTGTGCCGCCTCGCTCAGCGCGGCCAACAGCGGCGTACCGCCGCCCGCGCCGAGCTGATCCAGCCAACCCGTCAGGCTCTTCGCGGCTTTCAGGCCCTGCACCTGCCACTTCGGCGACTGTCCGCTCGCCGTCAGCAATGCCATGCGCGCCCGCTGCCGGTAGGCGTCATCCAACAGTTGGGCCAATAGCCCTTTGGCATCGGTCAACGCACGATGCCGTCGGGTGGACGCCGACGCGTCGACAATCACCAACCATAACTCTTGGGCCGAGCGGCTGCGCAGGTGCAAGCGCAGATCCTCACGACACTGCGGCCGCCCCCCGAGCAAGGTGCCCGGCCAGTTGATCGCGCCGTGCTGTGCGCTGCGCGGTTTGCCGTGCCTGCCTTTATCCAGTCGCCCCGCCTTGGGCCGGGCATCCGCCCCCGCGTCAGGTCGGGGGCGGATGCCTAGGGCTTTTTTGGCCAGGCGGGCACGTCTCGGCGAGCGCCCGTGGGCAAGGCCGGCGCAGGCATATCGCCCCACTGGCCTTGGCCGGGTGAGGTGTCGGACGCTTGGGGCGCCTGGCCCTCAGGGTTGGGTGGGCTTGCCGGTGGGGACTGCGCCTGGCGACGATGGCGCAAGGCAAACTCGGCCACGGCTTCGATATCTTCCTCGGCGATGGCCGTCGCGCCGCGCCAGGCGGCATGCGCTCTGGCGCCACGCAACCAGACAAGGTCGGCGCGCAAACCATCCACGCCCGCGGCAAAGCAGCGCTCGGTGATCTGTGCCAACGCCGCGTCATCCAATGCAATGCTGTCGAGGCAGGCCCGCGCCTGGGTGCAGCGTTCGCGCAATGCCGACTGCGGCTGCGCCCACTGCGCGCAGAACGCTGCGGGGTCGCTGTCGAAGTCCAGGCGTCGGCGGATGATCTGCCCACGCTCGGCCGGTACGGTTTGCCCGCTCAAGGCCACGTTGAAACCGAAGCGATCAAGCAACTGCGGGCGCAATTCCCCCTCCTCCGGGTTCATCGTGCCGATCAGCACAAAGCGCGCCGAATGCCGGTGGGAAATGCCGTCACGCTCGATCAGGTTGGTACCGCTGGCGGCCACGTCCAGCAGCAGGTCCACCAAGTGATCAGGCAACAAGTTGACCTCGTCGACATACAACACGCCGCCGTCAGCCTTGGCCAGCACGCCGGGTGAAAACTGCGCGCGGCCTTCGCCCAATGCGGCATCCAGATCCAGGGTGCCCACCAGTCGTTCTTCGGTGGCGCCCAACGGCAAGGTGACGAATTGACCGCTGGCCAACAGGTCTGCCAACCCACGCGCCAGGGTGGACTTGGCCATGCCGCGCGGGCCTTCGATCAGCACACCGCCGATCTTGGGGTCGATGGCGGTCAGGCACAGCGCCAGCTTCAGGTCGTCGGCACCGACCACGGCCGACAGCGGAAAATGGGGTATCTCAGTCATCAGCTGTCTTCTTCTATATCCAGCAACAGGTTTTCCAACGCCTCGCGATACGCCCCCGGCGCCTGCCACATGCCGCGCTGTTGGGCCTCGAGCATGCGCTCGGTCATATCCCGCAGGGCATCGGGATTGTGCTGTTGCACAAAGGCGCGGGTGTCAGGGTCGAGCAGATAGGCGTCGGCGAGCAAGGCGTATTGATGATCGTCGATCAGCGCGGTAGTGGCGTCGAACGCGAAGAGATTGTCCACGGTCGCCGCCATCTCGAATGCGCCTTTATAGCCATGGCGTTTCACGCCTTCGATCCACTTGGGGTTGGCGGCGCGGGAACGGATCACCCGGTTCAGCTCTTCCTTCAAGGTGCGGATTTTCGGCAAGTCCGGCTGGCTATGGTCGCCATGGTAGCTGGCAGCCTTGTCGCCGCTCAGGGTTTCCACGGCGGCGAGCATGCCGCCCTGGAATTGGTAGTAATCGTTGGAGTCGAGCAGGTCGTGCTCGCGATTGTCCTGGTTTTGCAGCACCGCCTGCACCTGGCTCAGGCGCTGGGCGAATTGCCCGCGGGCGGCGGTGCCCTCGTCGGCACCACCATAGGCGTAGCCACCCCAGTTCAGGTAGACCTCGGCCAATTCCTCGCGGCTCTGCCACAGGCGACCATCGATCGCGCCCTGCACCCCCGCACCGTAGGCGCCGGGCTTGGCGCCGAAAATACGCCAACCGGCCTGTTTCGCCGCTGCGGCTTCGTCCAGGCCAGACTCAAGCAGAGCCTGGCGCTCGCTGCGGACCTTGGCGGCCAGCGGGTTCATGTCGTCGGGCTCGTCCAGCGCCGCCACCGCCTGTACCGCTGCATCGAACAGGCGGATCAGGTTGGCAAAGGCATCCCGGAAGAACCCGGACACGCGCAAGGTCACGTCGACACGCGGGCGGTCCAGCAAACTGATCGGCAGGATTTCGAAGTCGTCCACCCGCTGGCTGCCCGTGGCCCACACCGGGCGCACACCCATCAGGGCCATGGCCTGGGCGATATCGTCGCCGCCGGTGCGCATGGTGGCGGTGCCCCACACCGACAAGCCGAGCTGGCGCAGGTGGTCGCCGTGGTCTTGCAGGTGCCGCTCCAGAATCAGGTTGGCCGATTGGAAACCGATGCGCCAAGCAGTAGTGGTCGGCAGGTTGCGCACGTCGACGCTGAAAAAATTGCGCCCGGTGGGCAGCACATCCAGGCGCCCCCGGCTCGGCGCGCCGCTTGGGCCGGCCGGTACAAAGCGGCCGCCCAGGGCGTCGAGCAAGCCGCGCATTTCCGCCGGGCCGCACGCATCCAGGCGCGGCGCCACGACACTGCGCAGGCTTTCGATGACCGACTTGACGTCCTCCCAGCCGGGCACTTCCAACTGTTCCAGCGGCCCTTCCAGCGCGCGCTCGATCAACCACGCAGCGTACAGTTCCAGGCGCTCGCGGGTATCACCGGCCGTGCGCCACAGTTGGGGATCGATCCTTTGCAAAACCTCTGGACGGCGACCGGTCCAAGGCTCGGCCAGGGCGCAGTCCAGCGGATCGAACGCCAGTTCGAAGGCCTTGGCCAACACCCGCAACAGGCTCGATTGCGCGCCTCGACCGTCGCCACGGGGGATACGCAGCAACGCGAGCAACGTGTCGATGCGCAAGCGGCCCTGGGGCGACTCGCCGAAGATATGCAGGCCGTCGCGGATCTGCGATTCCTTCAAGTCACACAGGTAGGTATCCAGGCGCGGCAGCCAGATGGCCGCGTCGGCATCGCTGTCCAGCTCAAGTTCCTGGTCGATGCGGGTTTCGCGCACCAGCTTGAGGATGTCCTTTTGCAGCTCGCGGGCGCGGCGCGGGTCGAGCAGTTGCGCTTCGTAGTATTCGTCCGCCAACAGCTCCAGGTCGCGCAGCGGCCCGTAGGTTTCGGCACGGGTCAGCGGCGGCATCAAGTGATCGATGATCACCGCCTGGGTGCGGCGTTTGGCCTGGGCGCCCTCGCCCGGGTCGTTGACGATAAACGGGTAGATATTCGGCAGCGGCCCGAGCAGCGCGTCGGGCCAGCAATTTTCCGACAACCCGACGCCCTTGCCCGGTAGCCATTCCAGGTTGCCGTGCTTGCCGACGTGGATCACGCCGTGGGCGCCGTAGGTGTGGCGTAACCAGAAATAGAACGCCAGGTAGGCGTGGGGCGGCACCAGGTCCGGGTCGTGGTACACCGCACTGGCGTCCACTTGGTAACCGCGGGCCGGCTGGATGCCGATAAACGTCAAGCCCAGGCGCAGGCCGGCGATCATCAGGCGGCCGTCGCGGCACATCGGGTCGTTGTGGGGCGTGCCCCAGCGTTCCAGCACCGCCTGGCGGTTGGCTTCGGGCAGGCGCTTGAACATCGCCTCGTAGTCGTCCAGGCCCAGGCTTTGGTGGCACGGGCGCAGGTCGAGGTTGTCCAGGTCGTTGGTGACGCCACCGAGCAGTTCGTGGATCAACGCGGTGCCGCTTTCCGGCAGGATTTCGGGCAGCGGATAACCCTCGGCCTGCAAGGCCCGCAGGATATTCAGCGCCGCCGCCGGCGTGTCCAGGCCCACACCGTTACCAATGCGACCGTCGCGCGTTGGGTAGTTGGCGAGGATCAGAGCGATGCGCTTGTCGGCATTCGGCACCCGCGCCAGTTCGACCCAACGGCGCGCCAGTTCAGCGACAAAGTCCATGCGCTCCGGCGCTGCGCGATAGCACACCACGTCCGACTGGCTGCGCTCGCTGCGCCAGGCCAGGTCCTTGAAGCTGATCGGCCGGCTGATGATGCGACCATCCAGTTCCGGCAAGGCAATGTGCATCGCCAGGTCACGCGGGCCGAGGCCTTGTTCACTGGCCTGCCAGCCGGGTTGATTGTCTTGGGCACAAATCGCCTGAATCACCGGGATATTGCGGCGAAACGGGCGCAAATGTGGCGCCTCTGGGCTGGATTGGGCAAAGCCGGTGGTGTTGAGAATCACCGATGCCTGCACTTCATCCAGCCAATCCTCGACCGCCGTCAGGCAGCCGGGCTCCTTCAGACTGGCCACCGCCATCGGCAACGGATTCAGGCCCGCCGCCTGCAGGCGCTGGCAGAACACATCGATAAAACCGGTGTTGGCCGCTTGCAGATGGGAGCGGTAGAACAGCACGGCCGCCACCGGGAACTCGGGATTCCAGTCCAACTGCCAGTCGCTGAGGCACGCATTGGCCTTGTGCGGGTGATAAATCGCGCTGCGCGCCAGGGTTTTCGGCTCGGCCCAGGCATAGTCGCGGCCCAGATAGCCGCTGGCCAGGCAGCGATAAAAATCCAGCGCGTTGCCCAGGCCGCCCTGGCGCAGGAACTGCCACAGGCGCTCACGCGCTGCGGCATCCACGGTGCTGAGGCCGCTGAGCTCCGGGTCCGCGCGATCATCCCCCGGCACCAGGATCAGCGTGACCCCGCGCTCGGCCAACGCCACCAGACGCTCGATGCCGTAACGCCAATAGCCGATCCCGCCGTGCAGGGAAATCAGGATGACCTTGGCGTGGCGCAGCACCTCGTCGACGTACAAGTCCACCGAGGCATGGTTCTGCACCTGCATCGGGTTGGCCAGGCGAAAGCTGGGGTAGTCCTCGGGCAATTGCTGGGCCGCTTCAGCGAGCAGCGCCAGGCTGGAGTCGCCACTGCACAGGATCACCAGCTCGGCGGGGGTTTGTCCAAGGTCGGCAATATTGTCGTCCGCGACGAAACCGCCGGGCTGGGTCCTGAGCAAGTGCATGGGTTAAACGCTGAGGGCGGCGCGCAATTGCGCTTCGAGGCCCGCCGCATCCAGCTCCTGGCCGATCAGCACCAGGCGCGTGATGCGCGCTTCGTCGGCGCTCCAGGCGCGGTCGAAGTGCTTGTCGAAGCGCGTGCCCACGCCCTGGATCAGCAGGCGCATCGGCTTGTTCGGGATCGCCGCAAAGCCTTTGACGCGCAAGATGCCGTGCTGCACCACCAGTTGGGTCAGGGCGTCGAGCAGCAGGGCTTCGTCGGACTGGGGCAGGTCGATGGAAATGGAGTCGAACGCATCGTGATCATGATCGTCTTCACCTTCGTGATGATGATCGTGATGGCTGTGGCGAGCGTCGATGTGCGCTTCGGAGCCGGCGCCCAGGCCGATCAACACGTCCAGCGGCACACGACCGCTGCTGGCTTCGATGATCTTCACCGCCGGCGGCAACTCTTCGGCGACTTCCAGGCGCACGCGGGCCAGGTCTTCGGGGTTGATCAGGTCGCACTTGTTGAGGATCACCAGGTCGGCGCTGGCCAGTTGGTCGGCGAACAGCTCATGCAGCGGTGATTCGTGGTCCAGGTTCGGGTCGAGTTTGCGCTGGGCGTCGACCTGGTCCGGGAACGCGGCGAAGGTGCCGGCCGCCACGGCGGGGCTGTCGACCACGGTGATCACCGCGTCGACTGTACAGGCGCTGCGGATTTCCGGCCACTGGAACGCCTGCACCAAGGGCTTTGGCAGGGCCAGGCCGGAGGTTTCGATGAGGATATGGTCGAGGTCGCCGCGACGGGCGACCAGTTCGCGCATCACCGGGAAAAACTCTTCCTGCACGGTGCAGCACAGGCAGCCGTTGGCCAGCTCATACACGCGACCGTTGGCTTCTTCCTCGGTGCAACCGATGGAGCACTGCTTGAGGATTTCACCGTCGATGCCCAGCTCGCCGAACTCGTTGACGATCACCGCAATGCGACGGCCCTGGGCGTTATCGAGCATATGGCGCAGCAAGGTGGTTTTGCCCGAGCCGAGAAAGCCGGTAACGATGGTGACGGGGAGTTTGGCCAGTGTTTTCATCGGATGCCCTTGGGGGCGGGCATACGGGACGATAGGCCCTGCGCAGCGCACAGCAGCAGATTTCGTCACCGGATCACCCCGCCCGGTTGAATTGAAAAATCGGTGACGAGGCAGGTCTCCTGGCTTGGGGCTTGCGGGTCTTGCGACCGGCGCTGGCTGCGCCTTCCCGCCTTGATGGCAGTGGCGTGGCAGTCAGATAAACCCTTCACAGTTGCGGGGGCAGCCGCGGCTTGAACCGCGTTCCCTTCTTAGCTTCGGCCTGGGCCGAAGAACCTCGAAGGTGCAAGGCTACAGGTGCTCGGTCAATTTGACTACCGTCGCCCTGCATGCTTTCCTACTCACCTTGTTTCGGGTGCCCTTCACAGGGTGAAACGGGAAACCGGTGCGTCATAGCGATATGACCAGTCCGGTGCTGCCCCCGCAACGGTAAGCGAGCGAAGCGTCACGGCCACTGTGCTTTGTGCATGGGAAGGCGATGCTTTCAGGACTCAGTTCAAGAGCCCCCTCGCAAGCCCGGAGACCGGCCCGAAAAAATCATCCAACAAACCCGCGGTGGGCGGGCGCTGTTTGAATCCTGCGTGCCTGGCTCGCGGGGTTTTCATGCGCTCGTGTCACCCTGAAACCCTGAAGGGACGCGCCATGTCGATCATCAGCAGCACCTCGCATACCGCTAGCAGTACCGCCACCCTGAGCCAACGCCTGAGCGCCGCCATCGGCGCGTCGATCCTCGGCGCGTGCCTGGTGTATTTCGCCGGGTTCTCGCATATCGAAGCGGTACACAACGCCGCCCACGATACCCGCCACAGCGCCGCGTTCCCGTGCCATTGAGACCTGCCAACATGATTAAGCGTATTGCACAAACCGCAGGTTTCAGCGGGCTGCTGGCCGCCCTGTTGCTGACTCTGCTGCAAAGTTTTTGGGTCGCCCCGCTGATCATGCAGGCGGAAACCTTTGAAAAAGCCCCGGCCGCGACGGAAGTGGTGCATGAGCACGCCGCCGGTACAACCGCGCACACTCATGACGCCGAAGCCTGGGAGCCGGAAGACGGCTGGCAGCGCGTGCTGTCCACCACCGGCGGCAACCTGGTGGTGGCGGTCGGTTTCGCGCTGATGCTCGCCGGTCTCTACACCCTGCGCGCGCCGACCCGCACGGCTCAAGGGTTGCTGTGGGGCCTGGCCGGCTACGCGACCTTTGTTCTGGCGCCAACCCTGGGCCTGCCACCGGAATTGCCGGGCACTGCCGCCGCCGACCTGGCGCAACGGCAGATCTGGTGGATCGGCACTGCGGCCTCAACCGCAGCCGGTATCGCGCTGCTGGTATTCGGAGGCAACTGGCTGCTCAAAGCGCTGGGCGCGGCGATCCTCGTGGTACCTCATGTGATTGGCGCACCGCAACCTGAAGTGCATTCGATGCTGGCCCCTGAGGCCCTCGAAGCGCAGTTCAAGATTGCCTCGCAACTGACCAACGTCGTGTTCTGGCTGGCGCTGGGCCTAATCAGCGCCTGGCTGTTTCGCCGCAATCGCGACGATCGATACTCGGCATGAACCTGGTGGTCGGCCTGGGCTGCCAGCGCGGCTGCGCGCTGCAAGCCCTGCTCGACCTGCTGGACGCCGCCCTCGCCGAGGGCGGTATCGAGCGCCACCGCATCACGGCGCTGGCCAGCATTGATCGCAAGCAGGACGAGCCGGGCTTGTTAGCTCTGGCGCAAGTCCTGAACCTGCCACTGCAGTGCTTCAGCGCCGCGCAACTGGCAGCGTATGAAGGTCGCCTGAGCCATAGATCTGCCGTCGCCTTTGCCCATACCGGTTGTTACGGCATCGCCGAAAGCGCGGCCCTGGCCCTGGCCGAACAGCTCAGCGGCGCCCCTGCCCGCTTACTGATCCCGCGCAAAAAATCCGCCCGAGCCACGTTGGCATTGGCCTGCGCCGACTGAAATCGCGATAATCGCCGCTTCCGATCATGAGCAATCTTCATGCTCGCCCGCTTTTCCACAGGAATTCTCCATGACCGTCTACTTCATCGGCGCCGGCCCCGGCGACCCGGAATTGATCACCGTCAAAGGCCAGCGGCTGATCCGCAGTTGCCCGGTGATCATCTATGCGGGGTCGCTGGTGCCGGCGGCGGTACTGGAAGGCCATCAGGCCGAACAGGTGGTCAACAGCGCCGAACTGCACCTGGAACAGATTATCGACGTGATCAAGGCCGCCGATGCCAAGGGCCAGGATGTGGCGCGGGTCCACTCCGGCGATCCAAGCCTGTATGGGGCGATTGGCGAACAGATCCGGCAGTTGCGCGAGTTGGGCATTGCGTTCCAGATCATCCCCGGGGTCACCGCCGTAGCGGCCTGCGCAGCGCTGCTGGAGACCGAACTGACGCTGCCGGACATCGCCCAGAGCGTGATCCTCACCCGGTATGCGGACAAAACCCGCATGCCTGCCGGTGAAGACTTCGACAGCCTGGCCCGTCATGGCACAACCATGGCGATTCACCTGGGGGTCAATCATTTGGAGAAGATCGTTGCCGAACTGCTGCCGCACTACGGCGCGGATTGCCCGATTGCCGTGGTACACCGTGCGACCTGGCCGGATCAGGATTGGGCCGTCGGCACCTTGGCGGACATCGCCGAAAAGGTCGCGGCCAAGGGCTTCAGGCGCACGGCGCTGATTGTGGTGGGTCGGGTGCTGGCCAGTGACAGTTTCAGCGCGTCGTCGCTGTATCGGGCCGGGCATGCGCACTTGTACCGACCTTAATCCAAAACATCATGAGTTGTTATCAACACACTGTTTTAAATAAATAAATACAAAAATTTGTGGGAGGGGGCTTGCCCCCGATAGCGGTGTATCAGTCGATTAATAAGGAGACTGACAGGATGCTATCGGGGGCAAGCCCCCTCCCACACTTAATCTTTAGCGTTAGACAAAAGTCGTAACCAACTGAAATTAAATAAAAAACGGCGCTCACGGGGCGCCGTTTTTTAGTTCGCAGTGAACACCTGACTCAGTAGTAGGCGTTTTCTTTCTGCGTGTGGTCAGTCACATCACGTACACCCGTGAGCTCCGGAATGCGCTCGAGCAAGGTGCGCTCGATGCCTTCACGCAGGGTCACGTCCGCCTGGCCGCAGCCCTGGCAGCCGCCGCCGAACTTCAATACGGCGATACCGTCCTCCACCACGTCGATCAAGCTGACCTGCCCGCCGTGGCTGGCCAGGCCAGGGTTGATCTCGGTCTGCAGGTAGTAATTGATACGCTCGTTGACCGGGCTGTCGGCGTTGACGTTCGGCACCTTGGCGTTCGGTGCCTTGATGGTCAATTGGCCGCCCATGCGGTCGGTCGCGTAGTCGACCACCGCGTCGTCGAGGAACGCTTCGCTGAAGGCATCGATATACGCGGTGAAGCTTTTCAGCCCCAGCGCGGTGTCTTCCGGCTTCTCTTCGCCTGGCTTGCAGTAGGCGATGCACGTCTCGGCGTACTGGGTGCCAGGCTGGGTGATAAAGACGCGGATGCCGATACCCGGGGTGTTCTGCTTGGACAGCAGGTCAGCCAGGTAATCGTGGGCGGCGTCGGTAATGGTTATGGCAGTCATGGAAACTCCTCACAGGCTTGCTGGCAGTTTACGCCAAAATATTACGCAGATACAAAGCCCCAGTAATTTTGTCGGAAAAGCCTCGCCATCGTCGTCAGAGGTTTTCATAGCGGTTCATATCCAGCACACCCTCTTCCACCGGCGTAGTTTCGCGGATGTAGGTCGACAGATCGTGGAAGTACTCCCAGAACTGCGGATGACTGCGGCGCACACCCCAACGATCGACGATTTTCTCGAAGTGCTGGGCGTCCCGGGCACTTTCCATCGCCGCGACAAACGCCGGCACCTGCTCGGCCGGGATATTGAACATGAAGTTCGGATAACTGCTCAGCACGCCGGGGTAGACCGTCAACGTGTCCAGGCCCGGTTGATAGCGAGAAGCCTCACCCAGCATGAACGCGACATTACTGTGGGCACGGTTGCGCAGCAGGCTGTAGACCTCACGATGACCGGTGCGGGTTTCGACGCGCAGCATGGTTGCTTCCGGCAATTGGTCGATAACCTTGAGCCCCGCCGCCGGGCGTGATGTCAGGCGACTCAGGGCCTGCTCGGCATCGCGCAGCACCGGCTCGAGGCTCGGCCGCGAGCAATAGGCGCCGACACAGCGATTGATCGGGTCCGGGCTGGCATTGAGGTCGCCATAACGGGCCAGCAACTGGTTGACGAAATCGCGTTTCGGGTCCGTTTCATTCAGCTTCAGACCGGTGGGTTTATCGTCGTCGATCGACTCATAGTCCATCCACAACTTGACCTTGCCGCCGTTCTGATACCAATCGTCGAGGAAATCCTCCCGCGAATTGGCCGGCATCAGGCGCAGGAAGTTCTGTTCCGCGCCATTGCGGATCAGGTCGAAGTACAAGCGGGTCTGGGCCTGATGGGAGACGTTGCCGAACACGTCAAAGTTGACCACCAATTGGTAGTAGGTGCGCTCCAGCAACGGATAATCGAACAACCACAGCGTCTGCGGGACTTCACCGATCAGGCCTTTGTTGACCGACGCGCTGTCGAAGTGACGGAAGATACTCAACAACGCATTGTCATTGCCGACCCACAGCGTCGACCAACCGGGCGCAGGCAACTCGCCATAGCGGTACCGACGCAGCGCTTCGTACTCGTTGCGCTTGTCACGGTACTTGAGCCACAGGCTGAGCACGCTGCCCACGTCGTCGTTCTGCCCGGGCATTGCCAACAACGGCGTGGCCCGACCGCGATAGAGCGGATCGGTGATGTACAGGTCGTGTTCGGGGGCCTGGAACAGTGCCCAGAAATTGTCGCGGATCACGTCCGTGGCGATCTGGCCCCGGCACACCGGGCCGCGGATGAAGGTGCGGACAAAGTACTCGGCGTTATCGAGCATGAACTGGTAGCGCGCCTGGGCCGGAATCGCCTCGAACGTCTCGAACGGGTTGGCACGACGGCCAGGGCCGTAGCCCGGCAAGGCGGTGACCTGCCAGTCGCCGCTGTAGAACAAGGCTTTGACCCGTTCCATTTTCGCCGCGCTGAGCGGGTACGTGATGTGGGTCTTATGGACGATCACCCCTTGTATCGGCCACAGCCGGTAGTAGATCCGGGTACCGGGATCGTCGTTGGGGCGACGGGTATTGATCAGGTCGATCGGCTGACCACTGGGGGTGCGCGAACGGACCCACTGGAAGAAATGCCCCGGCTCACCGCCTTCGAAATACAGGTGGGCGATAAACAGGTGTTCAAACAGCCAGCGGGCGACCAGGCTTTCGCGGGCGCCGGGGGCGTTGAACAGGTTTTCCCACTGCAGCACCTGCGCGGCTTCCAGGGCGCTTGGCGCCACGCCCTGTTGGTCAATCGGCGCACCGGAGGCCAGCCAGCGTCGCAGGGTCTGGTACTGCTGGTCGCTCAAACCGGTCACGGCCAGCGGCATGCCTTCATTGGGGTGCGCGTCGGCGTAAGCGTCGAACTCCCCTGGTAGCGGGCACATGTTCTCGCGGTTCAGGCCCAGCACGATGTCGTCCGGCAGCTTGCCGTTGGGCTGCAACGGCGTGCGGCGGTGGCCCAGTTCGAGCATGCGCGCCATCAGCGCGGCCTGGCTGCCTTGGGCGTCGAGCACGGAACTGAAGCCTTCGTGCCGCCAGGCGGCCTTGCCGAACGCGTCGTAGAACAGGCGCGTCGGCTTGGTCGCCTGGCTGCGATCACCATCGTAGACCAGCACCTTGGTCGCCCCCCGCGCTGCGCCCTCGCCGCTGCCCAGGTTCAACTGGCAGGCCGAGTCGTAGCAGGCATGGCACGCTACGCATTTCTCAGTGAAGATCGGTTGGATATCACGGGTGTAGGAAATCGCCGGAGCGGAATCTTGGGCCTGTGCGGTGCTGCCAATCAGCAACAGAATGAAGCTGATGATGATGCGATACGGCATGAGCCTGGTCCCAATATATAAAGCCAAAATAGAAAACCCGGCGGATTCTACCGGTCTAACACTGACATCAACATGAACGATATTCATGCAAAACCTGCACATGCTCCAAATCCACACAGGTTTGCTATGATCCACGCCCTCCGTAATGCCTGACCAGAGTAGTCCCATGTCCGATCGTAGCGCTCGTCTGCAAGCCCTTCACCAAGCCCTCAAGGAACGTATCCTGATCCTCGATGGCGGCATGGGCACTATGATCCAAAGCTATAAGCTGGAGGAAGAAGACTATCGTGGTAAACGCTTCGCCGACTGGCCCAGCGACGTCAAGGGCAACAACGACCTGTTGCTGCTCAGCCGCCCGGACGTCATCGCCTCCATCGAGAAGGCGTACCTGGATGCCGGCGCCGACATCCTCGAAACCAACACGTTCAATGCCACCCAAGTGTCCCAGGCCGATTACGGCATGGAGTCGCTCGCCTACGAGCTGAACGTAGAGGGCGCCCGTGTGGCGCGCAAGGTGGCCGACGCCAAGACCCTGGAGACCCCGGACAAACCGCGTTTCGTCGCCGGCGTGCTCGGCCCGACCAGCCGTACCTGCTCGCTGTCGCCGGATGTGAACAACCCCGGCTACCGCAACGTGACCTTCGATGAACTGGTGGAGAACTATACCGAGGCCACCAAGGGCCTGATCGAAGGCGGTGCGGACATGATTCTCATCGAAACCATTTTCGACACCCTCAACGCCAAGGCTGCGATCTTTGCCGTGCAGGGCGTGTTCGAGGAACTGGGCTTCGAACTGCCGATCATGATCTCCGGCACCATCACCGACGCCTCCGGCCGTACCCTGTCGGGCCAGACCACCGAAGCGTTCTGGAACTCGGTCCGCCACGCCAAGCCGATTTCCGTGGGCCTCAACTGCGCCCTGGGCGCCAGCGAGTTGCGTCCATACCTCGAAGAGCTGTCGAACAAAGCCAACACTTATGTGTCCGCGCACCCCAACGCCGGCCTGCCCAACGAATTCGGCGAGTACGACGAATTGCCGGCACAAACCGCCAACGTCATCGAGGAATTCGCCCAGAGCGGTTTCCTGAACATTGTCGGCGGCTGCTGCGGCACCACGCCGGGGCATATCGAAGCCATCGCCAACGCCGTGGCCGGTTACGCGCCGCGCCAGATCCCGGACATTCCCAAGGCCTGCCGCTTGTCGGGCCTGGAGCCGTTCACCATCGATCGCCAGTCGCTGTTCGTCAACGTCGGCGAACGCACCAACATCACCGGCTCCGCGCGTTTCGCCCGGCTGATCCGCGAAGACAACTACACCGAAGCCCTCGAAGTCGCCCTGCAGCAGGTGGAAGCCGGCGCCCAGGTGATCGACATCAACATGGACGAAGGCATGCTCGATTCGAAGAAGGCCATGGTGACCTTCCTCAATCTGATTGCCGGCGAGCCGGACATCTCCCGCGTGCCGATCATGATCGACTCTTCCAAGTGGGAAGTGATCGAAGCCGGCCTCAAGTGCATCCAGGGCAAGGGTATCGTCAACTCCATCAGCATGAAGGAAGGCGTCGAGCAGTTCATCCATCACGCCAAGCTGTGCAAACGCTATGGTGCGGCCGTGGTGGTGATGGCCTTCGACGAAGCCGGCCAGGCCGACACCGAAACGCGCAAGAAAGAGATCTGCAAACGCTCCTACGACATCCTGGTCAATGAAGTCGGTTTCCCGCCGGAAGACATCATCTTCGACCCGAACATCTTCGCGGTCGCCACCGGTATCGAAGAGCACAACAACTACGCGGTCGACTTCATCAACGCCTGCGCCTACATCCGCGACGAGCTGCCGTATGCACTGACGTCGGGTGGCGTGTCCAACGTGTCGTTCTCGTTCCGCGGCAACAACCCGGTGCGCGAGGCGATCCACTCGGTGTTCCTGCTGTACGCGATCCGCAACGGCCTGACCATGGGCATCGTCAACGCCGGCCAGTTGGAGATCTACGACCAGATCCCGGCCGAACTGCGCGATGCAGTGGAAGACGTGGTGCTCAACCGTACCCCGGACGGCACCGACGCCCTGCTCGCCATCGCCGACAAGTACAAGGGCGACGGCAGCGTCAAAGAAGCCGAAACCGAGGAATGGCGCGGCTGGCCAGTCAACAAGCGTCTGGAACACGCGCTGGTCAAGGGCATCACCACGCACATTGTTGAAGACACCGAAGAATCCCGGCAGTCGTTCGCGCGCCCGATCGAAGTGATCGAAGGCCCGCTGATGTCCGGCATGAACATCGTCGGCGACCTGTTTGGCGCCGGCAAAATGTTCCTGCCCCAGGTGGTCAAGTCCGCACGCGTCATGAAACAGGCCGTGGCCCACCTGATCCCGTTCATCGAGCTGGAGAAAGGCGACAAGCCGGAAGCCAAGGGCAAGATCCTGATGGCCACGGTGAAGGGCGACGTGCATGACATCGGCAAGAACATCGTCGGCGTGGTGCTGGGGTGCAACGGCTATGACATCGTCGATCTGGGCGTGATGGTGCCTGCGGAGAAGATCCTGCAGGTGGCCAAGGAACAGAAGTGCGACATCATCGGGCTGTCCGGCCTGATTACGCCGTCCCTCGACGAGATGGTCCACGTCGCCCGCGAAATGCAGCGCCAGGACTTCCACCTGCCGTTGATGATCGGCGGCGCCACCACCTCCAAGGCGCACACGGCGGTGAAGATCGAGCCCAAGTACAGCAACGATGCGGTGATCTATGTGACCGACGCCTCGCGCGCGGTGGGCGTGGCCACGCAACTGCTGTCCAAGGAGTTGAAGGCCGGTTTCGTCGAGAAGACCCGCCTGGAATACATCGAAGTCCGCGAGCGCACCTCGAACCGCAGCGCGCGCACCGAACGCCTGAGCTACCCGGCGGCGATCGCCAAGAAGCCGCAATTCGACTGGAGCACTTACACGCCGGTCACGCCGACCTTTACCGGCGCCAAGGTGCTGGACAACATCGACCTCAAGGTGCTGGCCGAATACATCGACTGGACCCCGTTCTTTATCTCCTGGGACCTGGCCGGCAAGTTCCCGCGCATCCTCACCGATGAAGTGGTGGGTGAAGCCGCCACCGCGCTGTATGCCGATGCCCAGGAAATGCTCGCCAAGCTGATCGACGAGAAGCTGATCAGCGCTCGCGCGGTGTTTGGCTTCTGGCCAGCCAACCAGGTGAAGGACGACGACCTGGAAGTCTACGGCGAAGACGGCAAGCCCCTGGCAACCTTGCACCACCTGCGCCAGCAGATCATCAAGACCGACGGCAAGCCGAACTTCTCCCTTGCCGACTTTGTCGCGCCTAAAGACAGCGGCATCACCGACTACGTGGGTGGTTTTATCACCACCGCCGGCATCGGCGCCGAGGAAGTGGCCAAGGCTTACCAGGACGCGGGCGACGACTACAACTCGATCATGGTCAAGGCCCTGGCCGACCGCCTGGCCGAAGCCTGCGCCGAATGGCTGCACCAGCAGGTGCGCAAAAACTACTGGGGTTATGCCAAGGACGAGCAACTGGATAACGAGGCGCTGATCAAAGAGCAGTACAGCGGCATCCGCCCTGCCCCCGGCTACCCGGCGTGCCCCGACCACACCGAGAAAGGCACCTTGTTCCAACTGCTGGACCCCGAGGCCCGCGAGATGCAGGCCGGTCGCAGCGGTGTATTCCTCACCGAACACTACGCGATGTTCCCGGCGGCAGCGGTCAGCGGTTGGTACTTCGCCCACCCGCAGGCGCAATACTTCGCCGTGGGCAAAGTCGACAAAGACCAGGTGGCGAGCTACACCGCACGCAAAGGCCAGGACCTGGCCGTGACCGAGCGCTGGTTGGCACCGAACCTGGGTTACGACAACTAAGCGCGCGCAGATTGTCTATGCTTGCCTCACACACCTTGTGTCGAGGCACGTATGGACGATCCAGCCAACAACAAGCCGCCTACCCTGTGGCAGATGCTGCACAGCGTCGTCGCCGCCGCCTTTGGCGTACAGAGCGGCAAGAACCGCGCCCGCGACTTTACCCATGGCAAGCCCAGCCACTTTGTGGTTCTGGGTATTCTGTTCACGGCGGTGTTTGCCTTGACCCTGTTCGGCATCGTCAAGCTGGTGTTGCTGCTGGCCGGGGTTTAGCGCAGCAGCAGTTGCATGCTGAAGGGATAGCGATAGGACGCGGGCTTGCCCACGGCGGACAGTGCACGAAAATTCACCGTCGGCGTGGGTCCCAACAATCGCCGCGCCTGGGCGGCATCGATCAGTTGGAATAACGCCTCACGGCGGTCGCGCCCGCCATAGGCGCCAATGTCCACGCCCTTGGCATCATCATGGATCAGCACCATCGCCCACCCGCCCACGGTGAAATGCCCGGCGACCAAGGACGACAACCGGCCGTTTAGACGCTCGCGCAAGATCTCCGGCGAGCTGTTGACCGCACTGAACAGCGCGTCCTTGCCGGGCAACCGCCCGCTGTCCTGGAACGCCTGCATGGCACCCAGCGCCATCTGATCGTTGGCCGACCACACCAGCGCCGTCTGCGGGTAGCGCTTGAACAGCTGCGTCGCTTGCTCAAAGGCGCGCTCGCGGCTCCACTCGCCATAGACCAACTGACGCAGGCGCACCTCGGGATGCTCGGCCAGTGCTCGGTGCATGCCTTGTTCTCGCAACAGGGCAACGGGGGTGGTCTTGATGCCGGAAAATGCCAACAGGTCGAGGGATTCGCCGGGCGCAACTCGACCGTGCTGGCGCAACATGTCCTTGAGCATCAAGTAGCCAGCCTGTTCGTCGTCGGCTACCAGGCTGCCAATCAAATTGATGCCATCGTGGGCACCCAACAAACGCACTTGGTCGGAGGTCAGCGCACTGGTCACCACCAGCAATTTGACGCCACTGCCCTGGGCCATGCGCAGAATCTGCGGTGCAACATACTGCTCATTCACCAGTACCAGGTAATCAGGCCGCTCGCTGCCTTGCAGCACCTCTCGGGCCTGGGTCAGCGTGTTGTGGGGATCGCGCTCGCCATAGCGCACACGCAAATCCAGGCCGAGGTCCTTGGCCGCGGCCTGCATGAACTGCGCATAGCTGACCCAAAAGGTTTCCGTCGACGTGCCCGGGTTGAGAAACACCACCGACGCCGCCTGGGCCATTCCGCAAAACGCCGGCACCAGCAACCACACGCACGTAAACAAAACCTTCAACATGGTTATTCAAGCCTTGAACATTGGCCGCCATGATACTGGCAATCAGACAGTCATTCGAGGCTCAGTCAACGCTCTTATTGATGGCCGACCCAAAACACCGCAGTCCCTACCACGAGAATGATCAGGAATAGAATGGCCCAGGCGTCCACAGTACTGTCGGGTTTACGGGCTTTTGTCGAATTGCTCATCGCATCGCCTCTTGTCGGTTTTATAGGTGATTGCATTCAGACTCGCCCACAGTAAAGTCGATGATTGCCCGCATGACAAATGTGGGTATGCTAAAAATCGTACCCATTAGTCGATTTGGTTCTTTGCATATACTCAAACATCACTTTTGCGCATAAACGCAAACTGGTATCGTGCCCCGGCTCCGTTGGGAGTGCGCGGCCGTGCGCGCAGATTTGCCGAGAACAGGACCTATATGTACGTATACGACGAATACGATCAGCGCATCATCGAGGACCGCGTCAAGCAGTTCCGTGATCAGACCCGACGCTACCTAGCAGGTGAACTGAGCGAAGAAGAGTTCCGCCCTCTGCGCCTGCAAAATGGCCTTTATGTGCAGCGCTTTGCGCCGATGCTGCGGGTGGCCGTGCCTTATGGCCAACTGACTTCGCGCCAGACGCGCATGATGGCCAAGATTGCCCGCGACTTCGACAAGGGCTACGCCCACATCAGTACCCGCCAGAACGTACAGTTCAACTGGCCGGCACTGGAAGATGTGCCAGACATCCTGGCTGAACTGGCCACCGTGCAGATGCACGCCATTCAGACCAGCGGTAACTGCCTGCGCAACGTGACCACCGACCAATTCGCCGGGGTTGCCGCCGACGAACTGATCGACCCGCGCCCCTGGTGTGAAATCGTCCGCCAATGGACCACGTTCCACCCCGAATTCGCTTACCTGCCGCGCAAGTTCAAGATCGCCATCAATGGCTCGACGTCGGACCGTGCGGCGATCGAAGTGCATGACATCGGCCTGGAGCCGGTCCACAACGCCGCCGGCGAGCTGGGCTTCCGTGTCTTGGTGGGTGGCGGCCTGGGGCGTACCCCGGTGGTCGGCGCGTTTATCAACGAGTTCCTGCCGTGGCAGGACCTGCTGAGCTACCTCGACGCGATCCTGCGGGTCTACAACCGCTACGGCCGTCGCGACAACAAGTACAAAGCCCGGATCAAGATCCTGGTCAAAGCGCTGACCCCTGAGGTGTTCGCCCAGAAAGTCGACGCCGAGATGGAACACCTGCGCGGCGGCCAGACCACCCTGACCGAAGCCGAAGTCCACCGTGTGGCCAAGCACTTCGTCGACCCCGAGTACAAGGCCCTGAGCAATCAGGACGCCGAACTCGCCGCGCTCGACCAGCAGCACCCAGGCTTCGCTCGCTGGCGTACACGCAACACCCTGGCGCACAAAAAGCCGGGCTATATCGCCGTGACCCTGTCGCTCAAGCCTACCGGTGTCGCCCCCGGCGATATCACCGACAAGCAGCTGGACGCCGTGGCCGACCTGGCCGAGCGCTACAGCTTCGGTCAACTGCGCACCTCCCACGAGCAGAACATCATTCTCGCGGACGTGGAGCAGAGCCAACTGTTCACCCTGTGGGGCGAACTGCGCGAAGGTGGTTTTGCCACGCCGAACATCGGCCTGCTGACCGACATCATCTGCTGCCCGGGCGGCGACTTCTGCTCCCTGGCCAACGCCAAGTCGATCCCGATTGCCGAATCGATCCAGCGCCGTTTCGACGACCTGGACTACCTGTTCGACATCGGCGAGCTGGACCTGAACATTTCCGGCTGCATGAACGCCTGTGGTCACCACCACGTCGGCCACATCGGCATCCTGGGCGTGGACAAGAAAGGCGAAGAATTCTACCAAGTGTCCCTGGGTGGCAGCGCCAGCCGCGATGCGAGCCTGGGCAAGATCCTCGGCCCATCCTTCGCCCAGGAAGCCATGCCCGAGGTGATCGGCAAACTGATCGATGTGTACATCGAGCAGCGCACCGAAGATGAGCGTTTCATCGACACCTACCAGCGCATCGGCATTGACCTGTTCAAGGAGCGCGTCTATGCAGCGAATCATTAAGAACAACGAAGTCGTCGACGAAACCTGGCACCTGCTGCCCAAGGACGCGACCTTCGACGGCATCTCCAACTGCGACGACCTGATCGTGCCGCTGGCCCTGTGGCGCGAGCACGGCCATGCGCTCAAGGCCCGCGACGGCGGCCTGGGCGTGTGGCTGGACGCCGATGAAGAAGCCGAAGAGATCGGTGACGACGTGGCTCACTTCCAGGTCATCGCCCTGAACTTCCCGGCCTTCACCGACGGGCGCAACTACTCCAACGCGCGCCTGCTGCGTGACCGCTACGGTTACAAGGGCGAATTGCGCGCGATTGGCGACGTGCTGCGCGACCAGCTGTTCTACCTGCACCGCTGCGGGTTCGATGCCTTCGCCTTGCGCGCCGACAAAGACCCGTATGAAGCGCTGGAGAGCCTCAAGGATTTCTCCGTGACGTACCAGGCTGCAACGGACGAACCGCTGCCGCTGTTCCGTCGGCGTTAAGCGTTAACGTCGTGAAAAGCCCTGGCATGCCAGGGCTTTTTTTATGCTTTGATTTTGATCGACGCCAGCACCTGTTTCTGCCCCATGGAACACGGCACACCTTCCGGCTGCGCCCGCACCGCCTCGATCACGCCCAGCAGCTGCGCCTTGCTGTGCGCCAGTTGCACCTGCATCCCTTCGATCTGCTGCACCTTACGCTCCAACGCCTCAATCAGTTCCTCGCGCTTGTGCTCGCCCGGGGCCGGCATCAATGCCTTGAGTTCCTGCAAGGTAAACCCGGCCTGTTGCGCGCTCTGGATCAGTTGCAGGGTTTGCAGCGCTTCGGGTGCATAACGCCGATAGCCGTTGGCCTGCCTCCCCACCTGGCTGATCAACCCTTCGGCTTCATAAAAGCGAATACGCGACGCCGCCAGCCCGCTCTGTTTTGCCAGTTCGCCAATATTCATCGTCACGCCTGCTTGACATTAAAGTTAACTTTAATCTTAGCCTGAGGCCTCACCCGCTCAGGAGTCAACCATGTCACCTTTCAAACCCCTGCAACTGCCCAACGGCCAAGTCCTTGCCAACCGTATCGCCAAGGCCGCGATGGAGGAAAACATGGCGGACGCCCAACAAGCGCCGTCCAGCGAATTGAAGCAGCTGTACCAGGCCTGGGCGGATGGCGAGCCTGGCTTGCTGCTGACGGGCAACGTGATGATCGACCGCCGCGCGATGACCGGCCCCGGCGGCGTGGTCCTTGAAGACGAGCAGCAGCTCGACAGCTTTCGCGAATGGGCGGCCATCGGGCGAAACAAGGGCGGGCACTTCTGGGTCCAGCTCAATCATCCGGGGCGCCAGACGCCGGCCAACCTGCGCCAGCAAGCCTTGGCGCCTTCCGCCGTAGCCCTCGACCTGGGTGGTTTTTCGAAAATGTTCGCCAAGCCCAAGGCCATGTCCGAAGACCAGATACAGAACGTGATCACGCGCTTTGCCACCAGCGCGCACCTGGCCGAGAAAGCGGGCTTTAGCGGCGTGCAGATCCACGGCGCGCATGGCTACTTGCTAAGCCAATTTCTCTCGCCCCTGAGCAACCGGCGCACCGATCACTGGGGCGGTTCCCTGCAAAACCGCGCGCGCTTGCTGCTTGAAGTGATCAAGGCCGTTCGTGCCAGTGTCAGCCCCTCGTTTTGCGTGGGGGTGAAACTCAACTCGGCAGACTTCCAGCGCGGCGGCTTCGACGCAGAGGATGCGCGCGCCGTGGTCGAGTTGTTGAATCCGCTACCCATCGACCTGCTGGAGCTGTCCGGCGGTAGCTATGAAGCACCGGCCATGCAAGGCGAAGCCCGGGACGGGCGGACCCTGGCCCGCGAAGCGTATTTCCTGGAAATGGCCCGCGAACTGGCGGCCATCGCCAAAATGCCCGTGATGGTGACCGGTGGCATTCGTCGCCTGCCGGTGGTGCAGCAAGTCCTCGACAGCGGCATCGCCATGGCCGGCATTGCCACCGCCCTGACCCTGGAACCGCAACTGATCAAACACTGGCGCGAAGGGCGCGACCTCAACCCGCAACTGAAACCGATCAGCTGGCAGCGCAAGCCTCTCGCCGCCCTCGCCACCCTGGCCGTGGTGCGTGACCAGATGCGCCGCCTGAGCCGCGGCCAGCGCCCCAATCGCAAAGTCGCGCCCTGCATGGCGCTGCTCCGCGACCAATGGTTTATCGCCCGGCGCACTCGCCAATACCGCACAACCATGACGCAATCTTCACATTAAGCACGGAGCATTCGCCGTGATCGAACTGTCCTCTATTGATCAGCCACTTTTAACCTCACTGACGATTGGAGTTCTTCATGGCGAAAATCAACTTGGCCCAGCAATTGGCGTCCACCCTTGAACAGGCGGGCATCAAGCGCATCTGGGGCCTGACCGGCGACAGCCTCAACGGCCTCACCGACGCCCTGCGCACCATGGACAGCATCGAATGGATGCATGTGCGCCACGAGGAAGTCGCCGCCTTCGCCGCCGGTGCCGAAGCCGCCGCCACCGGCGAGTTGACGGTGTGCGCCGGCAGCTGCGGGCCGGGCAATCTGCATTTGATCAACGGCCTGTTCGATTGCCATCGCAACCACGTGCCGGTGCTGGCCATCGCCGCACAAATCCCGTCTTCCGAAATCGGCCTGAACTACTTCCAGGAAACCCATCCCCAGGAACTGTTCAAGGAGTGCAGCCACTTTATCGAACTGGTGACCAACCCCGAGCAGATGCCCCAGGTGCTGCATCGGGCCATGCGCTCGGCGATCCTCAACCGCGGCGTGGCGGTAGTGGTGATCCCTGGGGATGTGTCGCTGCTGGAAGTGGAAGACACGCTCAAACCCTGGCCGCCCCTGCATGCGCCGCGCACCCTGCCGGCAGAACAGGACCTGCAACGCCTGCGCGAAATCCTTAACAGCAGCCAGAAAACCACCCTGTTGTGCGGCAGCGGTTGCGCCGGCGCCCATGCCCAAGTGGTGGCCCTGGCCGATGCCTTGGGCGCGCCGGTGGTAAACGCCTTGCGCGGCAAGGAGCATGTGGAATGGGACAACCCGTTCGACGTGGGCATGACCGGTCTGATCGGTTTCAGCTCCGGCTACCACGCCATGCTCAATTGCGACACGCTGATCATGCTCGGCACTGACTTCCCTTATCGCCAGTTCTACCCCACCGACGCGAAGATCATCCAAGTCGATCGCAACCCCCAGGCACTGGGCCGGCGCGCCACCCTGGACCTGGGCATCGCCGCTGACGTGAGCGAGACCCTCGATGCACTCCTGCCGCACCTGACCCGCAAGACCGACCGCAGCTTCCTCGAAACGTCCTTGGAGCACTACCAGAAAGCCCGCCAGGGCCTCGACGACCTGGCACAACCGTCAAAGGCCAACCGACCGATTCACCCGCAATACGTGGCGCGCTTGCTCAGCGAACTGGCCGACGACGACGCGATCTTCACCGCCGACGTGGGCTCGCCCACCGTATGGGCCGCACGCTACCTGAAGATGAATGGTAAGCGCCGCCTGATCGGCTCGTTCAACCACGGCTCGATGGCCAATGCCATGCCCCAGGCCATCGGCGCGCAGGCGGCCTTCCCTGGGCGGCAGGTCATTTCGATGTCCGGCGACGGCGGTTTTACCATGTTGATGGGGGATTTCATCTCGCTCGCGCAGTTGAAACTGCCGGTGAAAGTCATCGTGTTCGATAACGCGTCACTCGGTTTTGTCGCCATGGAAATGAAAGCTGCCGGCTACCTTGACACCGGCACCGCGCTAAAAAACCCGGATTTCGCGGCGATGTCCAATGCGATGGGCATCCTGGGCATTCGCGTGGAGCAATCCGAAGACCTCGAACCGGCCCTGCGTCGCGCCCTGGCCCATGATGGCCCGGTGCTGGTAGACGTGGTGACGGCGACCCAGGAACTGGTGATGCCACCCAGCATCAAGCTGGAGCAGGCCAAGGGTTTCAGTCTGTACATGCTCAAGGCAGTGATGAGCGGGCGCGGCGATGAAGTGATCGAGTTGGCGCGTACCCACTGGTTGCGCTGATGTGAACACAGGCTGACGGGCTGGCTCGCGATTGCGCTGCTTCAGTGAATGCATCTTCAACTGATACATCGCCATCGCGAGCCAGCCCGCTCCCACATCGGCGATCAGCCGTGCTGTTTTTCTACCCACTTGCCGTAGGCATCGATAAACGCCTGCAGAAACGGCTTGGTCTTCTCCGACAGTTTGCCGGCCTCATCAAACACACTGCCCGCGCCACCCAGATAGGCTTCAGGCTGCTGCATGCACGGCACATCGAGGAACACCAGGGACTGGCGCAGATGGTGGTTGGCGCCAAAGCCGCCAATCGCCCCCGGCGAGACACTGATGATCGCCCCCGGCTTGCCACTCCAGGCGCTTTGCCCATAAGGGCGCGAGCCCACATCGATGGCATTCTTCAGCGGGGCGGGCACGGAGCGGTTGTATTCCGGGGTCACGAACAGCACTGCGTCGGATGACCGCACTTGTTGACGGAAAGTACTGTAGGCTGCGGGCGGCGATGCCCCGTCGATGTCCTCGTTGTAGAGCGGCAAATCGCCAATTTCGACAATGTTCAATGTGAGGTTGGCGGGGGCCAGTTCGGCCAATGCCAGGGCGACCTTGCGGTTGATCGACTCTTTTCTCAAGCTGCCCACCAGGACGGCAATCGTGTAGACCTTGCTCATTGAGGTTTCCCGACGTCTGACTAAAGGAGTGTGTAGTTATAAAGACTTCGCGGCGTGTTCACCAGAAGGTTCTGATATCCACCCCGGCGTCTGCCTCGCGATCGCCTGCGTAGGAAGCGTCTGAAAACTTCAGCGAATAGTATTTTTTTTCCATAGGTAAACTACCCCGCTCCATGACGGTCTACAGAACCGCAAATCGAGTGTTTATCTCCAGAGGTTCTAAACAGATGGCAGCAGTACTTGTCGGACAGTTCCATGCCAGAGACGCGGAAGGTCGCGTTTATTCGGTGCATGAGTTCCAGGAATCCATCCCACCGTTAGACGGCCTGGCTGGCTCGGCGCCCACCACAACCTACAAGCTGGCCATTGGCGACCGTGTAGAAAAACTGGACGGCGATGAATTCAGATTGATTCAGTCGGGGACCATTATCGTCCGCGAATCGGAAACCATCCGCGCGCAATAAGTTTGATCCCCCCGAGCGTACCAGCTCAGTCCTGGCCATTGACGGCATTGACTGGGCCGGGCGATCACGGGCGGCGCACCTCCGTCACTTCAATCCCCGGGTCCCCTTCAGTCTGTTTGAGCGTGACCATCAGTCGCCCCTTCTCGCCCTCTACGACATACATCAAGCGCTTGTAGCCCGGCGTGCCATACGCGGGATACGCCACCACCTGCCTGACCAGCGTGATGCCCAATACCGCACCCACCTGCGCGCCCACCTGTTCCTGGGAACGGATGAACGCATCGAGTGCGAGGTTTTCGGGCGTAGTGTCGTCGGGATTGCTCAAGAGATAAGCGGCCACGCACCCCACGGTCACCAGGACCAGCAGTTGCCTGGCCGTTACCCCGAAAAGTTTCGTGGGCATCGGCATTTGAGACCAGACCTGTTTTTGTTGTAAGTGCCGGGTAACCGGCATTGGTCGTTGATGATCAGACGAGCCATTCTAGTGAGGTCTGGGCCGAACGCCAGATGCCGCAGTGTTTTTTCTGCGCGCCGGCTTGAACCATTGAATCCCCATCCCACTGCACATAGACTCCGGCCATGCGTTTACGTCATATCGAAGTGATTCAGGCCATCTTGCAGACCGGACACCTCGGCACGGCCGCCGAATGGTTGCAACTCCCCGTGGGCGATGTGGACGCAGCGCTCAAGGACGCCGAGCAGCAACTGGGCTTTATGTTGTTCGCCAGCGTGCGCGGACGCCTGCAGCCAACACGGGAAACCCTGGAGTTGCAGGCGCAAATCGCCCATGTGTATGAAGCGCTGGAGCCGCTGCAACGCCTGGCCAGCCGCCTGAAACACCATCACGCGCCAACCCTGCGCGCCCTGTGTACGCCGCCCCTGGCCAATCAACTGCTGCCACACAGCATTGCCGTGCTGCGCCGGCGCTTCCAGGACACGCCGTGCAACCTGTCGAGCCAGCCGACCCGCGAGATCGTCAGGAGCCTGTTGCTGCACGAGGCCGATGTGGGCCTGAGCCTGCATGACCCGGAACATCCGCAGATCCAAAGCAGCGTATTGGCCCAGGGCAAACTGCAATTGCTCGCGCCCCATGGCTGGCTCAAACCCAAGCAGAAGTACATCGCCCTGCAGGACCTGGCCGGGCAGTCGATGATCGGGCTGGAGGGCCAAGACCCGCTCAGTCGCCTGCTCGACGCCAAGCTGCAAGCCCTGCGCCCGTTGCCGGTGGTGCAGACACGGGTGCAGACCTACCAGATGATGCGCAGCATGGTGGAGGCCGGTGAAGGTTTGGCGATTGTCGACCCGTTCACCGCGTTCGGCGCCCGGGAGGCCGGGCTGGACGCGTGCCCGGTATCGCCGCCGATCATGGTCAGCCTGTATGCGCTGACCCTCAGGGACGGCGTGACGTCACCGGCATTGAATGCGCTGCTGGAGATTGTCACGCAGAAAGCTGAAGGCCTGCTGGCGAGCTGAACGCGTCAGACCGCTTCGACTTCCGTCTTGAACAAGCGATACCAGAAAATCGCCACCTCGCGGGTTTGCGGGTCGATCCCGCGATAGCGCAGGTGATCGATCCCGCCCATCACATACCCGCAACGCTCATACAGACGGCAGGCGCCGAGGTTGTTGTTCTGGGTCTCCAGCATCATGCCCGTCAGGTTTTTCTTGCGACTCCAGAACTGCGCCACGTCCAACAGCGCCTTGGCCACGCCATGACGGCGCGCGGGCAACGCCACGGCCAGCTCGTCAACGTGCGCGAAACCGTTCCAATTGGTACTCACCACGACATGCCCGACCGCTCGATCGTCGAGAAAGGCCATGAAGATCGCGCTGTCGGGCGCGTCGCGAAAACTGGCGAACTCCTCCGGGTCGATGCCGTAGCACTTACGATAGGGCAGGATGCGCTCCACGGGCCACTGTTCGACCCGCTTGCCCATCTCCGGCACGCCATAGGCGCTGACCTCAAAACTGAAATCATTGCCCCACACGTAAGCGTCGAAGCCCTCGTCGGCGACCCGCACACTGAGCCCTGGATACTTCGGGTTCATTACAGCTTGCATAAACATCCTTAACCCTTAATGCAATCGACGGTATAACAACGACCACTGCCGTCATCTTCGTGTTGCAACCCATGAACATCCGCGACAAAACCGGGGAAACTGCTATCGAACGTGCGGGCAAACGCCAGGTAGTCGATGATCGAACGCGTTGCCTCGGTAAAGCGCTCGCCCGGCATGATCAACGGAATGCCCGGCGGATAAGGCACCAGCATCACGGCGGCGATGCGCCCTGGCAAGGCATCAATGGGCACCGCCTCCACTTCCCCCCTGACCAATTGGTCATAGGCGTCGGCCGGTTTCATCGCGATTTCGGGCAAAACGGTGTACATCCGCTTGAGGTGTTTGGCGGTGGCGTTGCTACGGTAGCAGCTATGCAATTGATCGCACAGGTCGCGCAGCCCCAGCCCTTGATAGCGCGCCGGGCCCTGGGCGAATACCGAAGGCAGGCAACTGGCGAGGCTGACGTTGGCGTCGTAGTTGCGCTTGAATTCCAGCAACTCGGTGAGCAAGGTACTCCATTTGCCCTTGGTGATCCCCATGGAAAACAGCACGAGGAACGAATAAAGCCCGGTCTTTTCCACCACCAGACCACGCTCCCAGAGGAATTTGCTGACCACCGCAGCAGGAATCCCGCAGTCGCTCAACGCGCCGCCGGCATTGAGGCCGGGCATCACCAACGTGACTTTGATCGGGTCCAGCAGCACGTAATCTTCGACTATGTCACCAAAGCCATGCCAATCATCCTGCGGCTGCAACAGCCAATCTGCCGTGACGACCCGGTCGATGCCGGCCACGGACGGCGGCTGCCAGATGGAAAACCACCAATCCTCGGCGGCGATGTGCTGGCGCAGGTTGGCCAGGGCGCGGCGGAAACTCAAGGCTTCGTCGAACATTTCCTGCAAAAGAGAGCGCCCCGCCGGGCCTTCCATCATCGCCGAAGCCACATCCAGCGAGGCGATGATGCTGTATTGCGGCGAGGTAGAGATATGCATCATGAACGCTTCGTTGAACCGATCGCGATCCAACTGCCGCGCGCCGCCGTCCTGCACATGAATCATCGACGCCTGGCTGAACGCCGCCAGCAACTTGTGCGTGGAATGCGTGGTGAACACCAGCGGGCTGTCCGGCGTGCGTGAAGTACACATGCCATAGCGCCCGGCGAAGAATTCGTGGAACGCCGCGTAGGCGTACCAGGCTTCGTCAAAGTGCAGCACCTCGACACTGTTACCCAATTGCTGCTTGATCAGCTCGGCGTTGTAACACAGGCCGTCGTAGGTGGAGTTGGTGACCACCGCCAACTTCACTTTCGCCGGCCGGCCACGGGTCAGCGGGCTGGCCTCGATCTTGGCGCGGATCGACGCGGGGCTGAATTCGCTGAGGGGGATCGGGCCGATGATGCCCAGTTCATTACGCTCCGGGCACAGGTACAGCGGGATCGCGCCGGTCATGATGATCGAGTGCAACACCGACTTGTGGCAGTTGCGGTCGACCAGCACCAAGTCATCACGACCGACCATCGAGTGCCAGACGATCTTGTTGGCGGTCGAGGTGCCATTGATCACAAAGAAGGTGTGATCGGCGCCAAAATTACGCGCGGCGCGCGCTTCTGCTTCGGCCAGCGGCCCGGTGTGATCGAGCAGCGAGCCCAACTCCGGCACAGAAACGGACAGGTCGGAGCGCAGCGTATTTTCCCCGAAAAACTGATGAAACGCCTGCCCCACCGGGCTTTTGCGATAGGCCACGCCACCACCGTGACCGGGCGTGTGCCAGGAGTAATTGGAGTCGGCGGTGTGTTGAACCAGGGCTTTGAAGAAGGGCGGCAACAAGCCATCGAGGTAAGTGCGTGCCGCGCGGGCAACTTGTCTGGCAAGAAACGGCACAGTGTCTTCGAACAGGTAAAGAATCCCGCGCAGTTGGTTGAGTTCGCTCATCGCATCGGCGGGGGCGTTTTCCAGGGTGACTTGTTCACCCAAGGCAAAAATCGGCAGGTTCGGCGCCCTCAGACGCGCCAGTCGGATCAGTTCGACCATGTTTTGCAGCAGATGCGTGTTTTCCCCGGCGCCTTCGGCAGCGATCAACATGCATGCCAGGCCATGGTGGGTCGAGGCCACCAGCCGGCCTTCGGCGTAGTCCACCGCAGAAAAGATACCGAAGCCCTCTTGTTCCAGCTCTTGAGCGATACCTCGGACCCGGTCGCCGGCAACGGTATCGGCCTTGATGTCGCGATGCACGATAAGGATGGGGAACTTCAGGTCTTTGTACATGAGTGCTTTTAGTCCTGAGGGTGATGCACTCAGGGTAGAAGCTGTGAGCGGATGTAGCGAATGAAGATTTTGAAGGCAGCGACTCAACAATGTGGGAGGGAGCTTGCTCCCGATAGCGGCGTGCCAGTCGACATTGATGCCACAGATCCACCGCTATCGGGAGCAAGCCCCCTCCCACAGTGTTTGACTGCGCTCAGCCAGATTATTGCTGGGTCAGTTGGGTCCACAACGCCGGCGCGCCCGCCGACTTGGCAATCGCTTCCAGACGCGCCGCATGCTCAGCCAGGTCCTGCGCGCTGGCGCGGATGATCGGCGCCGGTTTGCGATCAGCCGGCAGACGACGGATTTCCGAAGGGCGATTGCCCGAACCTTCCGCCGAACCGGCACCGTCGGAGGCGTTGCCGGCCAGGGACAGGCTGGTCTGCCCGCCGGTCATGGTCAGGTAAACGTCGGCCAGGATCTCGGAGTCGAGCAACGCGCCGTGCAGCTCACGGCCGGAGTTGTCGACGCCATAGCGTTTGCACAAGGCATCCAGGCTGTTGCGCTGGCCCGGGTGACGTTCACGGGCCATCATCAAGGTGTCGAGGATCGAGCAGTGCCGGGAAATATCCGCGCGATCCGTCTGCCCCATCAGGGCAAATTCGTTATTGATGAAGCCGACGTCGAACGCCGCGTTATGGATGATCAACTGCGCGCCGTTGATGAACTCGAAGAACTCGTCGGCGACTTCCGCGAAGCGCGGCTTGCCCTTGAGGAATTCGTCGGTGATACCGTGGACGCCGATCGCGCCCTCGTCACTGTCCCGGTCCGGTTGCAGGTAGACGTGAAAGTGACGGCCGGTGAGACGACGGCCCATCAATTCGACGCAGCCGATTTCAATGATCCGGTGGCCATCGGTCACCGGCATGCCGGTGGTTTCGGTATCGAGTACAACAGATCGGATGGCCATCAGGGTTCAGCTCTCAACGGTGTGGTGTATTTCAAGGGGCGCAATCTTAACACGTCAGCCGGCATCAGCTCTGCTTGTAGCCCCGCACTTCGTCGACGCCACGGTTGGCCAACTGGTCGGCGCGCTCGTTGCCGTGATGGCCGATGTGCCCGCGCACCCATTTCCAGGTGATGTTATGGCGATTGCATTGCTCATCGAGCAATTGCCACAGGTCGGCGTTCTTGACCGGCTCCTTGGCCGCCGTCTTCCAGCCGCGCTTCTTCCAGTTGACCATCCACTCGTTGATGCCTTTCATCACATATTGCGAGTCGGTCACCAGCAGCACGTCGCAACGCCGCTTGAGCTCTTCCAGGCCGCGAATGGCGCCCATCAGCTCCATGCGGTTGTTGGTGGTGTTGGCTTCGCCGCCCCAGAGTTCCTTCTCCACGCCCTTGCACACCAGCAAGGCGCCCCAGCCGCCGGGGCCAGGGTTGCCTTTGCAGGCGCCATCGGTGAAGAGTTCAACGCTATCGGTCATCGGTTGCATCCATCAAAACGGGTCGCCGGGCATAGGCCGACAGCATCCCGAGGCCGAATGATTCGGCCTGAAATCAAAAAGAGGGTTCTACGGTTCGCTTTGCTTGCGGTTGACCTTGGCCATCGGCATCGGCACCAGCTTGCCCATGGGTTGGCGTAGCACCTGACGCACCGGCCGCAGCCCGACCACGATCTTGCGTGCAACCAGTAAATAGAAGCCGCCACCCGACAGTTGCCAGGCCCCCGCCCGACGCTCCCAGCCGGCCAGACGGCCCTGCCACTTGGTCGACGCGAGCGGCGGACGATAGCATCCGAAGCGGCGTTTCTCCAGTGCGAAGCCCAGCAGGTTCAGCCAGTCCCCCACTCGCGACGGTGAGATGCAACGGGCCTGGCGCAGGCCGTCATGGGCGAACACATGGCGCAGGCCCCAACTGCTCCAGGGGTTGATGCCGACAATCAGCAAATGGCCACCTGGGCGCACGCTGCTGGCAGCTTCGCGCAACAAACCGTGGGGTGACAGGCAGAAATCCAGGCCATGCTGCAGCACCACCACATCGGCAGCGTGCTCGCTCAACGGCCAGGCCTGCTCTTCGCAGACGATCTCCACCCCCGGCAACGGCGCGCCCAGGCGCACATTGCGCTGCACCTGCGGCGCGGACGGCGGCGTCTGGGCCGACGGCCCGTAATGCACCAGGTAACCGCCAAAGAACCGGCCCAGCTCGTCTTCGAGCATGCTCCGTTCTTCATCCAGCAAAAATTGCCCGATCGGCCCGGACAGCCAGTCACGGGCTGCGCTGATCAGGGCCAGCCATTCAGGATCGGCCTGGGCGAACGCTTTATCAGTCATTGCATTCTCCAACTCGCCTAGACGTTCTAAGATGCACCAATGTGTTCAGCTTGGCGAATCGAAGAATGATACAGATCAGTGCCCTGCCCGCCTTCACCGATAACTACATCTGGTTGTTACAGGAACCCCAAACCCGCCGCTGCGCCGTGGTCGACCCCGGCGATGCCGCCCCCGTGCTGGCCTGGCTCGAGCAGAACCCGGAGTGGACGCTCAGCGACATCCTCATCACCCACCATCACCATGATCATGTGGGCGGCGTCGAAGCGCTGAAACGTGTGACCGGTGCCAAGGTCTACGGCCCCGCCAGCGAAACGATCCCAGCGCGGGACGTCGCCCTGCAGGACAACGACCGCATCACCGTGCTGGGCTGGGACTTCGCCGTGTACGCCGTCCCCGGCCATACCCTCGGCCATCTCGCCTTCTATCACCAGGGCGTGCTGTTCTGCGGCGACACCCTCTTCGCCGCCGGTTGCGGTCGCCTGTTCGAAGGCACGCCAGCGCAAATGCACACCTCGCTGCAACGCCTGGCCGCCCTGCCGCCCGACACCCTGGTGTACTGCACCCACGAATACACGCAGAGTAATCTCAGGTTTGCCCACGCGGTGGAACCGGACAACGCCGATATCGCCGAACGGCTGGAAAGCGTCAACCAACTGCGCGCCCGTGGCGAGATCACGCTGCCTTCCAGCCTGGCCCTGGAAAAGCGCACCAACCCGTTCCTGCGTACCGCTGAAACATCCGTTAAACAAAAAGCTGACGAACGGAATGGCCGCGACAACCGCTCTGGAGCCGAGGTGTTTGCTAGCTTGAGGGCTTGGAAAGATAAGTTCTAACGTGACGCAATCTGATACGTAATTTCTGAATGGTTGACCGGAACCAAAGCGCTTTCTAGAATCGCCCGACATTTTTGCCCGGAACTTACTTCCAGCCAATGTCGTCATCTACTCGTAAATCCAATCATTCAGACGCATTGACCCGCCTGGCTCAAGCCGTGGCGGTGGCTGTCTCCGCGACTCTGGCGGGCTGCCAATCGACCAATTTCGCTGCACAATCCACCGTGCAACCCAAACCGAATCTTGCTGCCAAGATCAAGCAAAAACCTATTTGGCTCTCAGAGAAGCCCAGCCCCGAAGCCCCCCAGGATGTATGGGAACGCATGCGTCGGGGCTTTCAATTGCAGGACGGCGTCGGCGTCAACCCGCGTATCGAGCAACAGCGCCTGTGGTTCGCCAGCAACCCGTCCTTCCTGGAGAACGCCGGGGAACGCGGCAGCCTCTACATTCATTACATCGTCGAACGCCTTGAAGAACGCAACATGCCCCTGGAGCTGGCGCTGCTGCCGGTGATTGAAAGCGCCTATAACCCAATGGCCTATTCGCGCAGCGATGCGGTCGGCTTGTGGCAGTTCATTCCCTCCACCGGACGCTACTTCAACCTGCGCCAGACTCGCGCCTACGACGGTCGTCGCGATATCACCGCCTCCACCACCGCCGCCCTGGACTATCTGACACGTCTGCATGACATGTTCAACGGCGACTGGCTGCTGGCCCTGGCAGCGTATAACGCCGGCGAAGGCACGGTAAGCCGGGCGATCGAGCGCAACGAGAAGCTCGGTCTGCCAACCGATTACTGGAACCTGCCCCTGCCCCAGGAAACCAAGGACTACGTGCCCAAGTTCCTGGCGCTGTCCCAGGTAGTGCTGGCCCCCGAAGCCTATGGCGTCAACCTGAACCCGATTGCCAACACGCCGTATTTCAAAATGGTTGAAGTCAAGCAAAGCATGGACCTGTCACGGGTCGCCGCATTGGCCGAGATCGACGAAGACGAACTGTTCCAGCTCAATCCGGCGCTGAAACAACGCACCACCCTGGACGGTCCCCAGCATTTGCTCGTGCCCAGCTCCAAGGCACAACTGTTGACCAGCAGCCTTTCGGCGATGAAGCCTGAAGAATTGCTGGCGTTGCGCCCGAAAAAGCCGGTATTCGACGAAGTCGAGACCCGGTCCGTGGCTGGCCGTACCCGCAACTACAAGGTGCGCAACGGCGACAACCTGACGCTGATCGCCAAAGCCAACAAGGTCGATGTGCATGACCTGCAACGCTGGAACAAGCTCAACGGCCAGGCGCTCAAGGTCGGCCAGACCCTGGTGATGCAGGACACGCGCAAGCTGGTGGCCAAGGCCGACAGCAAGAAACCAGTGCAGTACAAGGTCAAGAAAGGCGACTCGCTGTATATCGTCGCCAAGCGTTTCAACGTTGAGATGCAACATCTCAAGCGCTGGAACCCACGCACTGGCATGGCGCTCAAGCCTGGGCAGATGCTGGTGGTTTCCGGGCCAAGATAAACCGCAGGCAAGCGCGCTCCTGTGGGAGCTGGCTTGCCTGCGATGCAGACACCGAGGTGTATCAGTTACATCAGGGTGATGCCATCGCAGGCAAGTCAGCTCCCACATTTGATCTCTACGCCGTTCAATACCCCGCCAGCCTCATGCCACCCTTTCCAACAGCCTTTTTCCAACGGGAACAAGCTGTTACTGTACCGATCATAAAGCCCAAGCTGCCTGGATCGGATCTCTGACTTGACGCGTCCCCTCCTTCTACTAATAAGTCTGGCCTTGAGCTTTGCTGCGCACGCGACGATTACCGAAAGCCACGGTTATGCGCAGTTCGGCACGCTCAAGTACCCGACCAAATTCACCCACTTCGATTGGGTAAACCCTGCAGCGCCGAAAGGCGGGACGTTGCGGGTCATGGCGTTTGGCACGTTCGACACCCTCAACCCCTATACCTTCAAGGGTTCAAGCCCGGTTTCCACGCCGAACTTCCTGCAATACGGCGTCAATGAGCTGAACGAACCGTTGATGGTCGGCACCGGCCAGTACGCGCCGTCCGGCGATGAACCGACCTCCAGCTACGGGCTGATTGCCCAGTCGGTGGAGTACAGCGAGGACCGTAGTTGGGTGGTGTTCAACCTGCGCCCGGAAGCGCGCTTTCACGATGGCAAGCCGATCACCGCGTATGACGTGGCGTTTTCCTATCGCACCCTGCTGACCGAAGGTCATCCGCAGTACCGCACCAACCTGCAGGAAGTGGCGCGGGTCGACATCCTCAACCGCCACCGTATCCGTTTTGTATTCAAGCGCGCGGGCAACCCGTTGCTGATCCTGCGCCTGGGCGAACTGCCGGTGCTGCCCCAGCACTACTGGAAAAACCGCGACTTCAAGGCCACCACCTTCGAACCACCGCTGGGCAGCGGGCCTTATCGCCTCAGCAAAGTCACCCCTGGCCGGCAGTTGGTGTTCGAGCGGGTCAAGGACTATTGGGGCAAGGACCTGCCGGTCAACCAGGGTTTCTATAATTTCGACAAGGTCGAAGTGGAGTTCTACCGCGACAGCGACGTCGCCTTCGAAGCCTTCAAGGCCGGCGAGTTCGATATCTATATCGAGCACCAGGCCAAGAACTGGGCGAATGGCTACAACTTCCCGGCGATCAACCGCGGCGACGTGATCAAGGCGCAGATCGCCCACCAGATCCCGACCCAAAGCCAGGGCCTGTTCATGAACACCCGGCGCCCGACCTTCAGTCAGGCCAAGGTGCGCGAAGCCCTGGGGCTGATGTTCGACTTTGAATGGACCAACCGCAGCCTGTTCAGCGGCGCCTATAAACGCACCTTGAGCTATTACCCCAACAGCGAATTTTCGGCGACCGGCGTCCCGGTCGGCCATGAATGGTTGCTGCTCTCGCCCTACCGCGACCAACTGCCGGCCAATCTCTACACCCAACCGTTCAGCCTGCCCCAGACCGACGGGCACGGCATCCCCCGCGAGACCCTGCGCCGCGCCCTGGCCCTGCTCGGCGAAGGCGGCTGGAAGCTGTCCGGGCAACGCCTGCTCAACAAGGACGGGCAACCGCTGCGGTTCGAGATCCTGCTGGTCAACCCGAACCTGGAGCGCATCCTGCAGCCCTATGTGGAAAACCTGAACAGTATCGGCATCGACGCGCACCTGCGCACAGTCGACCGGGCGCAATACAAACAGCGCCTCGATCAGTTCGACTTCGACATGATCCTGATGACCCTCAACCAAACCCTCAGCCCCGGCCTTGAGCAGTGGCAGTACTTCCACTCCAGCCAGGCGGCGATCAAGGGCAGCAAGAACTACGCTGGCATCGCCAATCCGGTGGTCGACCGCCTGCTCGAACAACTGCTGTCGGCACAGACCCGCGACGAACAACTGGCCGCCGGCCGGGCTCTGGACCGGGTCCTGCTGTGGCAGCATTACAGCATTCCCAACTGGTACCTCAACTATCATCGCTTGGCGTACCGCAACCGGTTCGCCTTTGTCACCACGCCGCCCTACAGCCTGGGCCTGAGCGCATGGTGGCTGAAAGCTTCGGAGAAAGCCCAATGATGTCTTTGCGTACTGCACTGCTCGGCAGTCTGTTGCTATGCACGGCGGCCAACGCCGCCCCGCAATATGCGCTGACCCTCTACAACGAGCCGCCCAAGTACCCCGCCAATTTCAAGCACTTCGACTACGTCAACCCCAACGCCCCCAAGGGCGGCACCTTTCGCGAATCGAGCATGGGCGGTTTCGACAGTCTCAACCCCTACATCAGCAAGGGCGTGCCGGCAGACAATATCAGCCTGATCTACGACACCCTGGCCATGCAGAGCCTGGACGAACCCATCACCGAATACGGCCTGGTGGCCGGCAAAATCGAAAAAGCCCCGGACAACAGCTGGGTACGCTTCTACCTGCGCCCCGAAGCACGCTTCCACGATGGCCACCCGATCCAGGCCGAAGACGTGGTGTTCACCTTCCAGATGCTGATGAAGGACGGCTCGCCGCTCTACCGCACCTACTACGCCGACGTCGACGAAGTGGTGGCCGAAGACCCGCAGCGCGTGCTGTTCAAGTTCAAGCGCACCAACAACCGCGAATTGCCGCTGATCCTCGGGCAATTGCCGGTATTGCCCAAGCATTGGTGGGCCACCCGCGACTTCACCAAGGGCAACCTGGAAATCCCGCTGGGCAGCGGGCCGTACAAGGTCGCCGAGGTCAAGGCCGGGCGCATGATTCGCTACGAGCGGGTCAAGGACTACTGGGCCAAGGACCTGCCGATCACGCAGGGTTTCTACAACTTCGATCAGCGCATCACCGACTATTACCGCGACAGCACGGTATCCCTGGAAGCGTTGAAAGCCGGGCAGTTCGACTACTGGCTGGAATTCAGCGCGAAGAACTGGGCCAACGCCTACAACATTCCAGCGGTGGCCGAAGGGCGCCTGGTCAAGGAAGAGCTCCCCAACGGCAACCCCACCGGCATGCAGGGTTTCGTGTTCAATACGCGCAAGCCGATGTTCCAGGACGTGCGCGTGCGCAAGGCCATCAGCCTGTTGCTGGATTTCGAGTGGAGCAACAAACAGCTGTTCAACGGCGCCTACACCCGCACCCGCAGCTACTTCGAGAACTCGGAGATGGCCGCCACCGGCCTGCCCGGCCCGGACGAGTTGGCCATCCTCGAACCGCTGCGCGACAAGATCCCCGCCGAAGTCTTCACCCAGGCCTTTGCACCGTCCAAAACCGACGGCAGCGGCATGATCCGCACCCAGCAGCGCGAGGCCTACCAACTGTTGCAGGAAGCCGGCTGGCGCATCGTCGACGACAAGATGGTCGACGCCACCGGCAAACCGGTGACCATCGAATTCCTGCTGGCGCAGACCGAGTTCGAACGTATCCTGCTGCCCTTCAAACGCAACCTGGCGGACCTGGGTATCGACCTGGTAATTCGCCGGGTCGACGTCTCGCAATTCGTCAACCGCCTGCGCTCGCGGGATTTCGACATGCTGGTGGGCAGCTTCCCGCAGTCCACCTCGCCGGGTAACGAACAACGCGAATTCTGGAAATCCTCCAGCGCCGATAAACCCGGCAGCCGCAACTACATGGGCCTCAAGGACCCGGCCGTCGACCAACTGGTAGAGGAACTGATCGACGCCGACTCGCGCCAAAGCCTGGTCGCCCATGCCAAGGCCCTGGATCGCGTGCTGCAATTTGGCTACTACGTGATCCCCAACTGGCACATCAAGACCTTCCGCGTGGCGTACTGGGACCACCTCGGCCATCCGAAGGTAGCACCGCGCTATGACGTCGGCACCGCCACCTGGTGGGCCAAACCCGACGTCAAACCTGCCATCCCCCTGAACACGAGCGCCGACCCGGCGAGCGGAGGCGATTAAATGCTGGCCTATATTGTTCGCCGCCTGTTGCTGATCATCCCCACGCTGTTCGGGATTCTGTTGATCAACTTCATCATCATCCAGGCCGCCCCCGGTGGTCCGGTGGAGCAGATGATCGCCAAACTCGAAGGCTTCGAAGGCGCCACCAGCCGCATTGCCGGCGGCGGTGCCGAAGTCGCGGTGGCCGGTTCCAGCTACCGTGGCGCCCAAGGCCTGGACCCGGCGCTGATCAAGGAAATCGAAACCATGTACGGTTTCGACAAGTCGGCACCGGAACGCTTGTGGATCATGGTCAAGAACTACGCCCGGCTGGATTTTGGCAACAGCTTCTTTCGTGACGCCAAGGTCATCGACCTGATCAAGGAAAAGATGCCGGTGTCCATCTCCCTCGGGTTATGGAGCACGCTGATCATGTACCTGGTCTCGATCCCGCTGGGAATCGCCAAGGCCACGCGACACGGCAGCCACTTCGACGTATGGACCAGCTCGGCGATCATCGTCGGCTACGCGATCCCGGCGTTCCTGTTCGCGATCCTGCTGATCGTGGTGTTTGCCGGCGGCAGTTACTTCGACTGGTTCCCCTTGCGCGGGCTGACCTCCAACAATTTCGATGAGTTGAGCTGGGGCGGCAAGATCCTCGACTACTTCTGGCACCTGGCCTTGCCCATCACCGCGCTGGTAATCGGCAACTTCGCGACCATGACGCTGCTGACCAAAAACAGCTTTCTCGACGAGATCAACAAGCAGTACGTGGTCACCGCCAAGGCCAAGGGCCTGACCAACCACCGCGTGCTCTACGGCCACGTGTTCCGCAACGCCATGCTGCTGGTGATCGCCGGTTTCCCGTCGGCGTTCATCGGAATTTTCTTCACCGGGTCCTTGCTGGTGGAAGTGATCTTCTCCCTCGACGGCCTCGGCCTGATGAGCTTTGAAGCGGCGATCAACCGCGATTACCCGGTGGTGTTCGGCACGCTGTTTATCTTCACCCTGCTCGGGTTGGTGGTGAAACTGATCGGTGACCTCACCTACACCCTGGTCGATCCGCGTATCGACTTCGCCAGCCGGGAGCATTGAGATGAAACTGTCCCCCCTCAATCGCCGCCGATTCGAGCGGTTCAAGGCGAACAAGCGTGGCTGGTGGTCGCTGTGGCTGTTCCTGATCCTGTTCGGCCTGAGCCTGGGCGCCGAGCTGATCGCCAACGACAAACCGCTGGCGGTGCATTACGACGGTGACTGGTATTTCCCGGCGCTCAAGCGCTACCCGGAAACCACCTTCGGCGGCGAATTTCCCCTGGAGGCCAACTACAAGAGCCCGTATATCCAGGAACTGCTCAAGGCCAAGGACGCCTGGACGCTGTGGGCGCCGATCCCGTTCAGCTACCAGAGCATCAACTACGACCTGAGGGTGCCGGCCCCCGCGCCGCCGTCTTCGGTCAACCTGCTGGGCACCGATGACCAGGGCCGCGACGTCTTGGCACGGGTGATCTACGGCTTCCGTGTGTCGGTGCTGTTTGCCCTGACCCTGACCGTGCTCAGTTCGATCATCGGCGTGATCGCCGGTGCCCTGCAGGGTTTCTATGGCGGTTGGGTCGACCTGGCCGGGCAACGCTTCCTGGAGATCTGGTCGGGCTTGCCGGTGCTGTACCTGCTGATCATCCTCGCCAGTTTCGTACAGCCCAACTTCTGGTGGCTGCTGGGGATCATGCTGCTGTTCTCGTGGATGAGCCTGGTGGACGTGGTCCGCGCCGAGTTCCTGCGCGGGCGCAACCTGGAATACGTGCGCGCGGCCAGGGCACTGGGCATGCAGAACGTCGCGATCATGTTCCGGCATATCCTGCCCAATGCCATGGTCTCGACCATGACCTTCATGCCGTTCATCCTCACCGGCGCCATCGGCACCCTGACCGCCCTGGACTTCCTCGGCTTCGGCCTGCCGGCGGGTTCGCCGTCGCTGGGAGAACTGGTGGCCCAGGGTAAATCCAACCTGCAAGCGCCGTGGCTGGGCATGAGTGCCTTCGCCGTGCTGGCGATCATGTTGAGCTTGCTGGTGTTTATCGGCGAGTCCGCTCGCGATGCCTTCGACCCGAGGAAATGAGATGAATCAGGACAATCTGATCGAAGTCCGCGACCTCTGCGTCGAGTTCGTCACCGGCGAGCATCACCACCGCGTGGTGAACAATGTCAGCTTCGACATCAAGCGCGGCGAAACCCTGGCGCTGGTCGGCGAAAGCGGCTCCGGCAAATCGGTGACCGCCCATTCGATCCTGCGTTTGCTGCCCTACCCCTTGGCGCGGCACCCCGCCGGCACCATCGAATACGCCGGCCAGGACCTGCTGACCCTCAAAGAAAAAACCATCCGGCATATTCGCGGCAACCGCATTGCGATGATCTTCCAGGAGCCGATGACCTCGTTGAACCCGCTGCACTGCATCGAGAAGCAGATCAACGAAGTGCTCGGCCTGCACAAAGGGCTGACCGGTAAAGTCGCGACCCGACGCACCCTGGAGTTGCTCGAACTGGTGGGCATTCCCGAGCCGCATAAACGCCTCAAGGCGCTGCCCCACGAACTGTCCGGCGGCCAGCGCCAACGGGTGATGATCGCCATGGCCCTGGCCAACGAGCCGGAGCTGTTGATCGCCGACGAACCGACCACCGCCCTCGACGTAACGGTGCAGTTGAAGATCCTCGAACTGCTCAAGGAACTGCAGGCGCGCCTGGGCATGGCGTTGCTGCTGATCAGCCACGACTTGAACCTGGTGCGGCGCATTGCCCACCGGGTGTGCGTGATGCAGCAGGGTTGCATCGTCGAACAAGCCGATTGCGAAACCTTGTTCCAGTCGCCGCAGCACCCTTACACCCAGGAACTGCTCGCCGCCGAACCCAGCGGTGGGCCGGCCGACACGGCCGTCGGGCCGCCGTTGCTGGAAGTCGATGATTTGAAAGTCTGGTTTCCGATCAAAAAAGGCTTTCTGCGCAACACCGTCGACTACGTCAAGGCGGTGGACGGCATCAATTTCAGCCTGCCCCAGGGGCAAACCCTGGGCATCGTCGGCGAAAGCGGCTCAGGCAAGTCCACCCTCGGCCTGGCGATCCTGCGTCTGATCGCGAGCAAAGGCGGGATTCGCTTCGAAGGCCAGCAACTCGACCGCCTGACCCAGCAACAGGTACGCCCGTTGCGCCGGGAAATGCAGGTGGTGTTCCAGGACCCGTTCGGCAGCCTCAGCCCGCGCATGTGCGTCAGTGAGATCGTCGGCGAAGGCCTGCGCATTCACAAGATGGGCAGCCCGGCGGAGCAGGAAGCGGCGATTATTGCGGCGCTCAAGGAAGTCGGCCTCGACCCGCAATCGCGGCATCGCTACCCCCACGAGTTCTCCGGCGGCCAGCGCCAACGCATCGCCATTGCCCGCGCCCTGGTACTCAAACCGCGCCTGATTCTGCTCGACGAACCGACCTCGGCGCTCGACCGCACGGTACAGCGCCAAGTGGTGGAATTGCTGCGCGGTTTGCAGGCCAAGTACAACCTGACCTATCTGTTCATCAGCCATGACCTGGCCGTGGTGAAAGCGCTAAGTCACCAGTTGATGGTGGTCAAGCACGGGCAGGTGGTGGAACAGGGCGATGCCCCAGCGATTTTCGCCAACCCACAACATGCCTATACCCGGCAGTTGCTGGAGGCGGCGTTTCTGGTGCCGACGCCTTAGCACGTGACAGTGACCTATCCGCTCGTTGCGAAGGGATAGGTCGCTCGCGTCAGGCCGCCAGCCCGCGCCCTGCCCGCTCCAGGTTGCGCCACAACCAGGGCGGCAGCACATCGGAGTCGAGGCTGTCGATCAGGTTCTTCAAGCCCAGCCCCAACTCCGTATCGCCTTCAATCACCAAGCGGCGCCGGAAGAACAAGGTGTCCGGGTCTTCCTGCCGACTGGCCAGCAACAAGAACTCGCGCCAGTTACCACTGATCGTCACCTGGGCCTCGGCTTTTTCGGCAAGGCGCAAACCGTCCCGTGCCAGGGTCAGGTACCAGCACAGCCCGAGATCCGGGATGCGCAAGCACATCCAGCGCCCGCGCAGCAGGTCAAAGCCGCCGTCGCGCAACGGCTCGGCCAGGCAGCGGTTGAGACCTTGCTGCAAGGCCAGGCGCTGCACCCGGAACGGCACGTGGCGCACCAGCGGCAGCAAGCGATCGGCGCCCTTGAGCAGCCATTGTTTGCGACTCAACACAGGCCCACCTCCTCGACCCGCAGCATGCCGGCCTGGCCGTGCCAGTAACCGTTGCAGCCGTCGACGCACAACGGCGGCATTGCGCCCTGGCGCACCTGGTCGAACGCCTGGACCACGCCGACCATGCCCTCAGCCCGTGGGCTCAGGCGCAACAGGTCAGCACCACACGCGACCAGGCCGGGGTAATCGGCGAGCAAGTTGGTGACATCAGCCGACATCGTCTGAATCCCGTTCAAGGTGAACAGCGGCTGCCCTTCCTGGCTGGTCAGGGCCATGCCATCGGGGTAGTTGATGCAACAGAACTGACAATCGTCCTTGGGCCGGTTTTCCGCGCGGGCGGTGAAGCAACGGGCCGAGTACGCTAGGGGCAAATGCCCGTAGGCGAAGATCTCCACTTCGGGCAACGGCCGGCCGAGTTCGCGCACCTGCTCCAGTACATCGGCGATCAGGCTTTGCGAGCACTCCACCGGCGGCACCCAACGCTGCATGCCCGCATCGAGCAATTGCACCAGGGCGTGGCCGTTGTACAGGTTGAGCGCCGGGCCGCCGACAAAGGGCAGCTTGCGCTCGATCAGCAACTGCACCGCGCCCATGTCGTTGGCTTCAACCAGCACCTCGCCGTTGTCGCACAGACGGCGCAGGCTCGACAGCTCGGAGGCGGCTTCGATCAAGGTCAGGCTCGACAGCACGATCTGCGCCGGGCTGCACGACTGCAACTCGCGGCCCAGGCCCAACCATTGATCCAGCGAAAACGCGCGGCGTTTGGAGCACACGGTTTCCCCCAGGTAAATCACGTCCAGGGGCAAGCCGGCCATGTCTGAATAGAAGCGCCCCAGGTGTTCCTTATCCCAATAAAACAGCACCGGTCCCAGGCTGAGTTTCATCTGTAATTCCTCACTGCCATGCGCGATGGTAAGCACCCAGGGTGGTCTGGCTGCCTTCGGAAAGTCCGGCCAGCACCTGGCGCCACTGGTCCTTGACCACAAAATTGGCCGGGGCGCTGCGGTGGGCGTCGAGGGCGGCGCGCCAGACTCGGGTGACTTGTTCCACATAGGCCGGGCTGCGTTGCCGGCCTTCGATCTTCACCGCTGCCACGCCAATGGCGCTGAGTTCGGGCAACAGGTCCAGGGTGTCGAGGCTGGTCGGTTCTTCCAGGGCGTGGAAACGCTTGCCGCCGACCAGGAAGCGGCCTTTGCACAAGGTCGGGTAGCCGGCCGGTTCCTCCGGGGTGTAGCGGTCGATCAGCACTTCACTGAGGCGTGCGCTCAGGCCATCGGCGTCGTCGCTCCAGCGCACCGCCTTGGCCGGCGAACACACACCGCACAGGTTGGGCGACTCGCCGGTGATATACGACGACAAGTGGCATCGCCCTTCGGCCATGATGCACAGGCTGCCGAAGCCGAACACTTCGATCGGCACCACACTGCTCGCCGCCACCTGCCGCACCTGGGCCAGGGACAGCACCCGCGGCAGCACCGCGCGACGAATGCCATAACGCTCGACGTAGAACTTCAGCGCCGCCGCATGGGTGGCCGAGCCCTGCACCGACAAGTGCAACGCCATCTGCGGATGGCGCGCAGCGGCGTAACCGAGCACACCGGGGTCGCCGGCGATCAGCGCGTCCACACCATGATCGGCCGCACGGTCGACGGCGCGCTGCCAGCGTGACCAGATCTTCGGTTGCGGGTAGGTGTTGACCGCCACATACAGCTTGCGCTGGTGCTGGCGGATATGGGCGACGGCGGCGTCGAACTGTTTGTCGTCCATGTTCAACCCGGCGAAATGCCGGGCATTGGTGTCATCGCGAAAACCGACATACACCGCATCGGCGCCTTGGCGCACCGCGGCTTTCAGCGCAGGCAGGTTGCCTGCCGGGCAGACCAGTTGCATGGAGACTCCTCATTGAAACTCGGCGAAAGACAGGAAAGGCACCGGTGCGTCCTTGAGCAACAGTTGCTCGGGCTCGACGATCACCAGGCCATCGGCCCAGCAGGCGGCAGTGAGCATCGCCGAGCTTTGCTGGGGGTGCAGGACGGCGCGCAATTGCCCATCCTCGCCCGGGCTCAAGCGCGCGCGCAGGTACTGGCGACGCTTGTTGGGGGTGGACCATTCAAACCCGGCCGGCACCTGGATCGGCACCGGCAATACGCGCTCGACACCCTGGGCGCGCAACAGGAACGGACGCACCACCACCAACGTGGTGATCAGCGCGGCGGACGGGTTGCCGGGCAGGCCGATCCACGGTTTGCCCGCGACTTCGCCAAACGCCAGGGGCTTGCCGGGCTGGATCGCCAGGCGCCAGAAGTCCACGCGACCGAGCTCCTGGATGGCTTGCTTGAGATGGTCCTCCTCGCCCACCGACACGCCGCCGGTGGTCAGCAGCAGGTCGCATTCGGAGGACGCCAGGATCAACGCGTCGCGGCTGGCGGCCAGCGCGTCGGCCATCACCCCGTAGTCGAGCACCTCCACGCCCCAGCCGCGCAATAACGCGGTCACCAGGTGGCGGTTGCTGTTGTAGATCTGTCCCGGCGCCAGTGACTCGCCCGGCTCGCGCAGTTCATCGCCGCTGCTCAGCAGGCACACGCGCAGAGGGCGATAGACCTTGACCCAAGGGATGCCGGCCGACGCCAGCAGACCGACTTCCTGGGCGCGCAGGCGCTGGCCGACACGCAACAGGCTTTGCCCGCGTTGCAGCTCTTCGCCGCGCTTGCGCACGTGTTCGCCCAGACGCAGCGGTGGGCACCAGATGCGCTGGCCGTAGACGCGGCAACGCTCCTGGGGCACCACGCTGTCGGCGCCGGGCGGCAATGGCGCGCCGGTGAAAATCCGCACCGTTTGCCCGGCCTGCAACGGCACGTCGCTGCTGTGCCCGGCGGCAATCCGCCCGGCCAACACCAGGTAGCCGCCCTGCTCCGGCACATCGGCGGCGCGCAGGGCGTAGCCGTCCATGGCGCTGTTGTCCCAGCCCGGCAAGTCGAGGGGGGAAAACAGTTCTTCGGCGATCACCCGGCCCGCAGCCTGGCCGAGGGGGATCACTTCGGTGGCTGGCACAGGCGGCGCCTGGGCCAGCAGTTGCGCGATCGCCTCATCCACCGGCATCAACGACCCGCTGTCACACACGCGGGTGTTCATGACCGCGCCTCACAGGCGCTGAGCGTCTGTTCGAACTGGGGCTTGAGGTGCGCAACGAAGTTGCACGGGCCAGTGCGGCTGTCCAGTTGACCGACCAGTATCTGGTCCCAGGCGGTGCGGCACGCGCCGGGCGAACCGGGCACGCAGCACACCAGCACGCCGTTGCTCATGCCCGCCAGGGCGCGGGACTGCAAGGTGGACATGCCGATTTCCGCCAGGGACACCTGGCGGAACAGCTCGCCAAAACCGTCCACCTGTTTATCCAGCAGCGGCAACACCGCTTGTGGCGTGTTGTCGCGGGCGGTGAAGCCGGTGCCGCCGGTCATCAGGATCACTTGCACCTGAGGGTCGGCGATCCACTGCGAGACACGGGCGCGGATCTGGTAGATATCGTCCATCACCAGGCCACGGTCGATCAGTACATGGCCGGCACCTTCAAGGCGCTCTACCAGAGTCTGCCCGGAGGTATCGGTGTCAAAGGTGCGGGTGTCGCTGATGGTCAGCACGGCGATGTTCAGGGAGACAAAACTGCGTTGGGTCAAATGGGCCATGATCAAGGCTCCAGGCAGATAAAAAGATGCGCTCAGCCTGCGCCGCAACGGGCGCAGGGCCTATTCCTCGAAGGAGGTACCTCGTCAGGGCGCCAGCCGCGTGCGCTGCCAGGCGCCTTCTTGCAGGCGGTAGTCGAGGCGGTCATGCAGGCGGTCAGGGCGGCCTTGCCAGAACTCGATGCGGCGCGGCTTCAGGCAGTACCCGCCCCAATGCTCGGGCCGTGGCGGCTGCTGGCCGGCGAAACGTTCGGTGACCTCACGCAGCAAACCTTCCAGCTCGCTGCGGTGGGCCAGGGGCTGACTCTGCGGCGAGGCCCAGGCGCCGAGTTGGCTGGCGGCCGGACGGGCGACGAAATAGGCGTCCGACAGCGCCGGATCGAGGCGCTCGACCGCGCCTTCAATGCGCACCTGGCGCTCCAGGCCCGGCCAGAAAAACGTCATCGCCGCTTGGGGGTTGCTCGCCAGCTCCTCGCCCTTGGCGCTCTGGTAATTGCCAAAAAACACAAAGCCCTCGGCGCTGAAGCCCTTGAGCAGCAGGATGCGGCAATGGGCGCACCCTTCACTGTCGACCGTGGCCAGGGCCATGCTGTTGGCCTCGGCGGGAGGCACTTCGGTTTTGCGCGCCTGGCTCAGCCACTGACCGAACAACACCAGCGGATCGTCCTGCTCGCCGTCGTCCCGCAGGCCGTAGAGGGTGTAGTTGCGGCGCAGTTGCGCGAGGGACAGGGGCATGGGACGGACCTCCAGAGAATTCGCCACAGTGTGGGAACTGCGCAGGTTCTATCCCTTGATCACGATCAACAATCCGCCGCGGCATGGCGCCGCACGCCGCTCACCACAATGACTTCGCCAGGACCACGATCACCACCATGTGCGCGAGAATGCTGCGTCGTATCCACAGCGCACGCTTGGGGCTCAGGCGCTCGTGGGTCAGCCAGTAGGCCAGCAGCAGGTAGTGCCCGATGATGCTCAGGGCCAGCAGGATTTTCAGGCTCAGGAACAGTCCGAAATGACTGTTCCAGGGCATGCCGCGGTAATGCCAGGCCAGGCCGATGCCCGCGCCATACAGCAGCACTACCACGCCATGCAGCACCCGCCGCGAACGCCGGGCGATGGCGTGTTCGGCAGTGAAGCGCGCCGACCAGGCCAGCTCCTCGCGGGCGCTGTGCCAGATCATCACTTCAAAAAACAGCGTGCCGATAAAGGCGATCGCCGCCAGCAGATGCACGATCAACAACCACGAATACAGCATGCAATGCTCCTAACCGGGATGCCCGTCGACCCGCGCTTGCCACAGCATCGGCGCATAACGCCACAGGTACAGGCCCAGGCCGACCGTCCAGCAAATCCCCGCCAGCCACAAGGCCGCCACGGGCCAGATCAACACCAGCACCACCCGGCACACTGCGGCCAGGTTCAACAGTGCAAACGCCAGGGTCATCCCGCCCGGCGGCTGCAACGGCCGACCGGTATGGCCCAGGCTGACCCGCGCCACCATCGCCAGGATCATCCCGGCCATGGCGCCGATCGTCAGCGCATGCACGGCCAGGCTCGGGTTGAGCGGCGCGCCGAAATGCCACAGCGCCATGCCCAGACAGGCCACAGCCAGCCACGCATATGCCAGGTGCAGCGACCACAGCAGCGGCACGCGCCACAGGCCACGGTCATGCCAGCGCACCAGGCGCAGCAGGTGGCCCAGGCCAAGCACGGCGAACAGCGCGCCGCTCCAGCCACTGGGGAACACCGCCAGCCCGCTGGCGTAGAGCAACGCTATCAGGATCGAACCGCCGAGCAATACGCGGTCCAGCCACGGCCACGGCTTGACCGCATCGACCCGGCCCAGACCACGCTGGGTAAAGAACGGAATCACCCGGCCGCCGATCAGCCCCATCATCGCCGCCACCAGCCACAGACCAGTGAGCACCGCCTGGCGCTGCATGCCTTCGTCCTGGCGCAGCACCCCATAGAGCGCCAACGCGTCTGCCACGGCGAGCAGGCCCAGCACCAATACAATCGGGTAGTTGCGGGTTTGCCTGACCTTCCACAGCGTCCAGCCCATCACCCCGGCCACGGCCAGCGGAAAACTCAACTCCAGCACCGCCAGCAGCGGCCATGGCAGGTTAACCAACCAACTCAGGCGTGCCGCCAGCCATAGACCGGCGAGCAGCGCCAGCGGCGCGCCGCTGAGGCCGGGGCGGCCGGTCCAGGTTTGCACCGCCGTCAGCAAAAAGCCGGCGATGATCGCCACGCCAAAGCCGAACAGCAGCTCATGCCGGTGCCAGGCCAACCAGCCGCCGGCCGGTTGCCAAGTACCGGTGGCGCCACCCAGGGCAAACAACCACAGCGGAATTGCCAGCACCGCCAGCAGGCAGGCGCCGAGGAAAAACGGGCGGAACGCCAGGCGAAACAAAGGGGGAATTGCCATGGCCTTGCGTCGATCGAGCACTTGCATAGCACGGCTCCTAAACGGATGAATGCGACAATCTTGCGCTGTCGCCTGCGCATTGCCCTTGTCGTAGATCAAGCACGCCCGCCACGAACAGGGGAACTTTGCCGGGAAATAACCGACTGAATCCGGTACGCTCAGCGTTTTTACTCAAGGAGTTAATTCCCATGGCCAAAGCCACCGCCCGTCACATCCTCGTTGCCACCGAAGACAAGTGCAATGAACTCAAGGCCCAAATCGAAGGCGGCGCCGATTTCGCAGACGTTGCCAAAGCCAATTCCACCTGCCCCTCCAGCCGTCAAGGCGGCGACCTGGGCTCGTTCGGTCCAGGCCAGATGGTTAAAGAATTCGACGCCGTGGTGTTCAGCGCCCCGGTCAACACTGTGCAAGGCCCGGTGAAAACCCAGTTCGGTTATCACCTGCTGGAAGTCACCAGCCGTCAGGACTGATTCAGTCCGCGCTGATGCTTGAAACAACGGCCCGCCTTTTGGTGGGCCGTTGTGCATGGGATGACTGGCGATGCTCAGGCCGTTAGCGTACAAATCCCTATTCTTCTTCACCCGGCGCTCAAGGCTGATAATGCGACTGGTTTTTTCGACTCTATTTAGCTCCACCCTGGCCCTGCTGCTGGCCAGTACCGCTGTGATCGCAGCCCCGCAAACCTACCTGACCGTGTATGGCGAACCGGCCAAGTATGCCACCGGCTTCAGCCATTTCGACTATGCCAACCCCAACGCGCCCAAGGGCGGCAGCCTGCGGCGTTCGGCCATCGAGATCGGACGCTTCGACCATGTGCTGCCCTATATCGACAAAGGCATCGGCGTGTCCCAGATCGACGGCTGGCTGTATTCGCCGCTGGCCCTGCGTTCCCTGGATGAACCGTACACCGTTTACGGCCTGGTCGCCGAGAAGATGGAACGTGCGGACGACGGCCTGTCGCTGCGCTTCTACCTCAACCCCAAGGCACGGTTCGCCGATGGCACACCGATCACCGCCGAAGACGTGCGCTACAGCTTCGATTTGCTGATGACCCAGGGTAGCCTGCGCTTTCGCACGCTGTTCGCCGACGTCAAACACGTCGAAGTCGAAGGCGAGCGGCAGGTGCGCTTCGATTTTTCCAGCGATGAAAACCGCACCCTGCCGCTGGATATCGCCACCCTGCCAGTGTTCCCCGAGCACTGGTGGAAAACCCGCGACTTCGCCAACGGCGGCGGCTACGAAGCGCCGCTGGGCAGCGGCCCGTATAAGGTCAGCAAGATCGACGCGGGCAGCACCATTACCTTTACCCGCAACCCTGACTGGTGGGGCAAGGACTTGCCAGTCAGCCGTGGCCTGTACAACTTCGATCACCTGAGCCTGGAATATTTCGGCGACACCGAAGTGGCGCGCCAAGTGCTACGTGGCGGCGCGTATGACTTCAACCGCGAGTTCTCCGCCACCGGCTACTCCATCGGCTACAACGGCCCGGCGCTGGATGACGGGCGCCTGCAACGTGCGCACCTGGCCAAAGAGATGCCGCAACCGGCCCAGGGCTATGTGTTCAACGTGCAGAACCCGATGTTCAAGGACCGTCGCGTGCGCCAGGCCCTGGCGATGCTGTGGGATTTCGAATGGGCCAACCGGCAGATGATGCGCAACCTGTACATCCGCCAGCAGAGCTACTTCTCCAATAGCCCGCTGGCCGCGAGCCAATTGCCCACTCCAGAAGAACTGGCGATCCTCGAACCGCTGCGCGGCCAGGTGCCCGACGAGGTGTTCACCCAGGTCTTCAAGGCGCCGGTCACCGACGGCAGCGGCATGATCCGCGACAAGCAACTGCAAGCCCTGGCCCTGCTGGAAGAAGCCGGCTGGAAACCCGATGGCGACAAGCTGGTCAACGCCGAGGGCGAGCCGCTGGAGTTCACCTTCCTCAATGCCCAGGCCGGCCTGGAACGCCTGTTGCTGCCGTACAAGCGCAACCTGGCACAGATCGGCATCACCCTGAACATCCGCCGCATCGACTCCTCGCAGTACGTCAACCGGCTGATGACACGGGACTACGACATGATCGTCACCGGTTTCCCGGTGACCATGTCGCCGGGGATGGAGCTGTACAACTACTTCGGCTCCACTGCGGCGTTCGACCCGGGCGCCAACAACTACACGGTGCTCAAGGACCCGGCCATCGACAGCCTGATCAAAGGCCTGGTCAAGGCCAACACCCAGGCGCAGATGCTCACCTACGCCCACGCCCTGGACCGGGTGCTGCAATGGAACTACCTGTGGATCCCCAATTACTACCCGCCCGGCACGTCCGCCGCGTGGTGGAACCGCTTCGGCCGCCCGGCGATCGAGGCGAAGAATGACGAAGCCCTGGAAACCTGGTGGGAAATCAGCCCCACGCCACTGACGAACGAACAAATGAACGCGCAGCTTAAAAAACGCGGAGGGGCCCACTGATGTTTGCCTATATCGTGCGCCGCCTGCTGTTGATCATCCCGACGCTGGTGATCATCCTGCTGGTCAACTTCGTAATCGTACAAGCCGCGCCCGGCGGGCCGGTGGAACAGGCGATCGCCCACCTGCAAGGCATCGGCGGCGGTGCCATCGGCGGCTCCGCAGGCGAAGGCCTCAGCAGCGGCTCGCGGGCCAGCCGGGGCCTGGACCCGAAACTGATCAAGGACATCGAAAAACAATACGGCTTCGACAAGCCGGCACCGGAACGCCTGTGGCTGATGCTCAAGAGCTACGCCCAACTGGACTTCGGCAACAGCTTCTTTCGCGGCGCGACAGTCACCGACCTGATCCTGGAAAAAATGCCGGTCACCATCTCCCTCGGCCTGTGGGCCACGCTGATCACCTACCTGGTGTCGATCCCATTGGGGATTCGCAAGGCAGTGCGCCATGGCAGCAGCTTCGATGTGTGGAGCAGCACCGCGATCGTGATCGGCTATGCGATGCCGGCGTTCCTGTTTGCGATGTTCCTGATCGTGGTGTTCGCTGGCGGCACGTCGTTGAACTGGTTCCCGGTGCGCGGCCTGGTCTCGGAAAACTTCGACGAACTGAGCACGGTGGGCAAGATCGCCGACTACTTCTGGCACCTGGTCTTGCCGGTCACGGCGCTGGTGATTGGCGGGTTCGCCACGCTGACCATCCTGACGAAAAACTCGTTCCTCAATGAGATCACGCGCCAGTACGTAGTCACCGCCCGCGCCAAAGGTTTGAGCGAACGCCGCGTGCTGTACGGCCATGTGTTCCGCAATGCGATGCTGCTGGTGATTTCGGGGATTCCCCAGGCGTTTATCAGCGTGTTCTTTGCCGGCTCGCTGCTGATCGAAGTGATCTTCTCCCTCGATGGCCTCGGGCGCATGAGCTACGAAGCCGCCGTGTCCCGCGACTATCCGGTAGTGTTTGGCTCGTTGTTTATCTTCACCTTGTTCGGCCTCCTGATAAAACTGATCGGCGACCTCTGCTACACCCTGGTGGACCCGCGTATCGACTTCGCCGCGAGGAACGCCTGATGCTCAATCTGTCTCCCGTGGCCCGCCGGCGTTTCGAACGCTTCAAGAAAAACCGCCGCGGCTGGTGGTCGCTGTGGCTGTTTATCGGCCTGTTTATCCTGACCCTGGGCGGCGAGCTGATCGCCAACGACAAGCCCCTGGTGTTGAGCTTCAAGAACGAGCTGTATTTCCCGGTGTTCAAGCGCTACACCGAACAGCAGTTCGGCGGGCAATTGCCGTTCCAGGCGGATTATCGCAGCGACTACGTGCAAAAGCTGATCAAGCAGGACGGCGGCTGGATGCTGTTCCCGCCGGTGCCGTTCAGCGATGACACGCCCAACTACGAGCTGACCCGCCCTGCCCCCAGCCCGCCTTCAGCGGTGAACTGGCTGGGCACCGATGACCAGTCGCGCGATGTACTGGCGCGGGTGATCTTCGGCGCGCGGGTGTCGATCCTGTTTGCCCTGGCGCTCACGGTGATCAGTGCGAGCATCGGCATCGCCTCCGGCGCGTTGCAGGGTTACTACGGCGGCTGGGTCGACTTGCTCGGCCAACGCCTCCTGGAAGTGTGGTCCGGATTGCCGGTGCTGTACCTGCTGATCATCCTGTCCGGTTTTGTCGAACCGAACTTCTGGTGGCTGCTGGGGATCATGGCGCTGTTTTCCTGGCTGGCCCTGGTGGACGTGGTGCGCGCCGAGTTCCTGCGCGGGCGCAACCTGGAGTACGTCAAGGCGGCGCGGGCGTTGGGTTTGGGTGACGCCAAGATCATTCGCCGGCATATCCTGCCCAATGCCATGACGGCCACCCTGAGCTACCTGCCGTTCATTTTGACCGGTGCGATTTCCACATTGAGCGCCCTGGATTTCCTCGGCTTCGGCATGCCGGCAGGCAGCGCGTCGTTGGGTGAGTTGATCGCCCAGGGCAAGCAGAACCTGCAAGCGCCCTGGTTGGGCCTGACGGCGTTTTTCACCTTGGCGCTGATCCTGTCGCTGCTGGTATTTATCGGCGAGGCGTTGCGTGATGCCTTCGACCCCCGTTCATGAGTGAGTCCGTATGAGCGACAACCTGATCGAGATCCGCGACCTCTGCGTCGCCTTCAGCGGCCAGGCCGTGGTGCACAACCTGAGCCTGGATGTACGCCCCGGCGAGTGCCTGGCGCTGGTCGGCGAGTCGGGCTCGGGCAAGTCGGTGACGGCCCTTTCGATCCTGCAATTGCTGCCCGAAGCCGGCACGCAAACCCGCGGCTCCGTGCGCTATCGCGGCCAGGAATTGATCGGTGCGTCGCCCGCCACCTTGCAAAAGCTGCGCGGCGACCGCATCGCCATAATCTTCCAGGAGCCGATGACCTCCCTCAACCCGCTGCACAGCATCGAAAAGCAGATCGGCGAAACCCTGCTGTTGCACAAGGGCCTGGGCGGCAAGGCGGCGCAGGCGCGCATCATTGAGTTGCTGGAACTGGTCGGTATCCAGAAGCCCGAGGAACGGCTCAAGGCCTATCCGCACCAACTCTCCGGTGGCCAACGCCAACGCGTGATGATCGCCATGGCCCTGGCCTGCGAGCCGGAACTGCTGATCGCCGACGAGCCCACCACCGCGCTGGACGTGACCGTGCAGCGCAAGATCCTGCTGCTGCTCAAGTCCCTGCAACAACGCTTGGGCATGTCGCTGCTGCTGATCAGCCACGACCTCAACCTGGTGCGCAGCATGGCGCAGCGGGTGTGCGTGATGCATACCGGCGAGATCGTCGAGCAGGCCGACTGCGAGACCTTGTTCACCGCGCCGCAACACCCCTACAGCCGCTTGCTGCTGGATGCTGAACCGGCGGGCGAGGCGCTGTGCAGCGAAACGCGTGAAACGGTGTTGCAGGTGGACGACCTGAGCGTGCAATTCCCCCTCGGCGGCGGCCTGTTTCAGCGCAAGACCTACCTGCGCGCGGTGGACGGCATCAGCCTCAGCGTGCAGCGCGGCAAGACGCTGGGCATCGTCGGTGAGTCGGGCTCGGGTAAATCCACCCTGGGCCAGGCGATCCTGCGCCTGCTGGATTCCACCGGCAGCATCCGCTTCCAGGGGGTGGCCCTCGACCCGCTCAATCACAAGCAGATGCGCCCATGGCGCAAGCAGATGCAGGTGGTATTCCAGGACCCTTACGGCAGCCTCAGCCCGCGCATGTCGGTGCAGCAGATCATCAGCGAAGGCCTGGAGGTGCATGCGCCGTGCAGCCTCGCCGAGCGCGACGCGCAGGTGATCCAGGTGCTCAAGGACGTCGGCCTCGACCCGGCCAGCCGGCATCGCTACCCCCACGAGTTTTCCGGTGGCCAGCGCCAACGCATTGCCATCGCCCGCGCGCTGGTGCTCAGACCGGCGCTGATGCTGCTCGACGAACCGACCTCGGCCCTCGACCGCACGGTGCAGAAGCAAGTGGTGGCGTTGCTGCGCGAACTGCAGGACAAATACGGCCTGACCTACCTGTTCATCAGCCATGACCTGGCCGTGGTCCGCGCCATGGCCCACGACATGATCGTGATCAAGGACGGCAAGGTCGTGGAGCGTGGCGCCAGCCATGACGTATTCGAATCGCCGCAACACCCTTACACCCAGGAACTGCTGGCCGCCGCACACATCCCCTTGTAGAAGCGAGCTTGCTCGCGAAAAGCGCAAGGACACCGCGTTCAACCAGCAGGCCCGCGTCATCGTTAACGTTTTTCGCGAGCAAGCTCGCTCCTACAGGATTCTGCACGCATGAACACCAGCCTCAAGGACTACCAACAGGTTCGCGGCCTGGCCATCCAGTCGCTGTTCGAGATCATCGAGCAGTCCAGCGAAGGCACGGTGATCGTCGACCGCGACGCCAACATCGTGTGGATGAACGAGCGCTACGCCAAGCGCTTCGGCCTTAAAAGCGCCGACGAAGCCATCGGCCAACCCTGCGAAAAAGTCATCTCCAACAGCCTGCTCCGCCAGGTGGTACGCACAGACCTGCCGATCCTGCTGGATATCCAGGACACGCCCAAGGGACCGCTGGTGGTGATGCGCCTGCCGATCCACAACGATGCCGGCGCGGTGATCGGCGCCATCGGCTTTGCGCTGTTCGATGAGCTGCGCAACCTGTCGCCGCTGATCGAGCGCTACCTGAGCATGCAGCAGGAGCTGGCGTCGACCCGCTCGCTGCTGCGTTCGCGCCAAAGCAAGTACACCTTTGCGCACTTTATCGGCACCAGCGCCGCCAGTTTGGAAGTCAAACGCCGTGCGCGGCGCAGTGCGAGCGCGGAGTCGCCGGTGTTGCTGCTCGGCGAAACCGGCACCGGCAAAGAGCTGCTGGCCCAGGCGATTCACGGGGCATCGCCCCGCGCGCACAAGGCATTTGTCAGCATCAACAGCGCCGCGATTCCCCATGACTTGCTCGAAGCCGAGTTCTTCGGCACCGCGCCAGGCGCGTTTACCGGCGCCGACCGCAAAGGCCGGCCCGGCAAGTTGCAGATCGCCCAGGGCGGCACGCTGTTTCTCGATGAAATCGGCGACATGCCGCTGCCACTGCAAAGCAAGTTGCTACGGGTGTTGCAGGAGAAGGAATACGAACCGGTCGGCTCCAACGAGATGCTGCACAGCGATGTGCGGGTGATTGCCGCCACGTCCATGGACCTTGAAGCGGCGATCAAGCGCGGCGAGTTTCGTGCGGACCTGTATTACCGGCTGAATGTGCTGCCGATCCGGGTGCCACCGTTGCGCGAGCGGCTGGAGGATATTCCGGCGTTGAGCGAAGCGATCCTCGAAGACCTGCGCAGCCACCACGAACTGGATCGCGAGGCCCTGGCGTTGTTGGCGCAGCATGCGTGGCCGGGGAATATCCGCGAGCTGCGCAACGTGCTGGAACGTGCGGCGTTGTTGAGCGATGACTTGGTACTGGATGCGGCAGAGATTCGCGCCGCGATCGGCACGTTCAGCCCGGTGGCGCGCGGGGCGGTGGAGACCGTCGAGGGCGAGACGTTTGCGGCGGCGCGCGAGCGCTTTGATCGGCAGGTGATCGGGGCGGCGCTCAAGGCCTGCGACGGGAATGTGGTGGATGCGGCCCAGCGCTTGGGGCTGGGCAGGTCGACCTTGTACAAGAAAATGGTCGCGCTGGGGCTGGCCACATCTCAATAAAGAGACACAAATCTCAATATAAAGACAATCCTTGTGGGAGGGGGCTTGCCCCCGATGGCAGTGCCTCAGTCAGCCTATTCTTTGCAGACCCACCGCTATCGGGGGCAAGCCCCCTCCCACCTTTGATCTGTTTTTGTCTCTAAATTGAGACAGCATTTGAAAAATCTGTTCACCGATAAAATAATATCTATTTATTTCAATAGGTTATGAACATGGCACACATCTCGCTATAGCCTTCCTCCACAGCTTCACCCCACAAAAATAACAATCCGATGGAGACACACCATGAGTGTGATCATTGCCCTGGCAGCCCTCGCGCTGCTGATGCTGGCTGCCTACCGTGGCTATAGCGTTATCCTGTTTGCCCCCATCGCCGCTCTCGGCGCTGTCCTGCTCACCGACCCGTCCGCAGTCGCCCCAGCGTTTACCGGGGTGTTCATGGAGAAAATGGTCGGTTTCATCAAACTGTATTTCCCGGTGTTCCTGCTCGGTGCCGTGTTCGGCAAGCTGATCGAGCTGTCGGGTTTCTCGCGCTCCATCGTGGCTGCCGCGATCCGTTTGCTCGGCACGCGCCAGGCGATGCTGGTGATCGTGCTGGTCTGCGCCCTGCTCACCTACGGCGGCGTGTCGCTGTTCGTGGTGGTGTTTGCGGTGTACCCGTTCGCGGCGGAGATGTTCCGCCAGAGCGACATTCCCAAGCGCTTGATTCCGGCGACCATCGCCCTGGGTGCGTTCTCGTTCACCATGGATGCGCTGCCCGGCACGCCGCAGATCCAGAACATCATCCCCAGTACGTTCTTCAACACCACCGCCTGGGCCGCGCCGTGGCTGGGGCTGATCGGCACGGTCTTCGTGTTCTGCACCGGCATGCTCTACCTGGCGCGCCAGCGCAACAAAGCGCAACGGGCCGGTGAAGGCTATGGCACCGAGCTGCGCAACGAGCCGGAGACTGCCGAAAACCTGAGCCTGCCTAACCCCTGGATCGCGCTGTCGCCGCTGATCCTGGTGGGGGTGATGAACCTGCTGTTCACCCACTGGATTCCGCAGTGGTACGGCAAGACCCACAGCCTCAGCCTGCCCGGCATGAGCGCGCCGGTGACCACCGAAATCGCCAAGCTCACCGCGATCTGGGCGGTGCAGGCCGCGTTGCTGGTGGGCATCATCATGGTGCTGGTGTTCGGCTGGTCAGCGATCAAAAGCAAGCTCGCCGAAGGCAGTAAGAGCGCGGTCAGCGGTGCGTTGCTGGCGGCGATGAACACCGCTTCGGAATACGGCTTCGGTGCGGTGATCGCCTCGCTGCCGGGCTTTTTGGTGCTGGCGGACTGGCTCAAGGGCATCCCCAACCCGCTGGTCAACGAAGCGATTACCGTGACCCTGCTGGCCGGTATCACCGGCTCGGCGTCTGGCGGCATGAGCATCGCCCTGGCGGCGATGTCCGAGAGTTTTATTGCAGCGGCCCACGCGGCCAATATCCCGCTTGAAGTGCTGCACCGGGTCGCGGCCATGGCCAGCGGCGGCATGGACACCCTGCCCCACAACGGCGCGGTGATCACGTTGCTGGCGGTCACCGGGCTGACCCACCGCGAAGCCTACAAGGACATCTTCGGCATCACGATTATCAAGACCCTCGCGGTGTTCGTGGTGATCGGTACTTTCTACGCCACCGGCATTGTGTGAGGTTTCTATGACAAACTTGAATGGCAAGACCGCCCTGGTCACCGGCTCCACCAGCGGCATTGGCCTGGGCATCGCCTTGAGTTTGGCCGAGGCCGGCGCCAATCTGATCCTCAACGGCTTCGGCGACGCCAGCGCGGTGATCGCCCAGGTGCAGGCGTTCGGCGGCAAGGTCGGGCACCACCCGGCGGACGTCAGCGACCCGGCGCAGATCGCCGACATGATCGCCTACGCCGAGCGTGAATTCGGCGGCGTGGACATTCTGGTCAACAACGCCGGCATCCAGCATGTGGCGGCGGTGGAAGCGTTCCCGGTGGAACGCTGGGATGCGATCATCGCGATCAACCTATCGTCGGTGTTCCACAGCACGCGCCTGAGCCTGCCGGGCATGAAGGCCAAGGGCTGGGGGCGCATCGTCAATATCGCCTCGGTGCATGGCCTGGTGGGGTCGGTGGGCAAGGCCGCGTATGTGGCGGCCAAGCATGGCGTGATTGGCCTGACCAAGGTGGTCGGCCTGGAAACCGCCACCAGCAACGTGACCTGCAACGCGATCTGCCCCGGCTGGGTGCTGACGCCGCTGGTGCAGAAGCAGATCGATGATCGCGCCGCCAACGGCGTCGACCCGCAACAAGCCCAGCATGATTTGCTCGCGGAGAAGCAGCCGTCGCTGGAGTTCGTCACCCCGCCGCAACTGGGCGAGCTGGTATTGTTTTTGTGCAGCGAGGCCGGTGCCCAAGTGCGCGGCGCGGCATGGAACATCGATGGTGGTTGGCTGGCCCAATAGACCAAACACAGAAAATCCAATGTGGGAGGGGGCTTGCCCCCGATGGCAGTGGGTCAGTACCGCATGTGCTAGCTGATACTCCGCCATCGGGGGCAAGCCCCCTCCCACATTGGAACGCTATTGTTTGGAAGACCTGTACAAGAATAAGAGACGTGCTTATGTCCGAGATCCTCTGGCAACCCTCCCCCGAACGCATCCGCCACACCCGGATGGACCAGTTCCGGCGCTTTATCAATGACCGCTACAGCGTGCAGCTCGACGACTACCCGGCGTTGCACCAGTGGAGCATCGACCAGCGCGCCGACTTCTGGCAGGCGCTCGTGGCGTTTTTCGACGTGCAGTTTCGCAGCCCGCCCAGCGCGGTGTTGATCGAAGACGCCGCGATGCCCAGCGCCCAGTGGTTCCCCGGCGCAACCCTGAACTTTGCCGAACACCTGCTGCGCCGTCGCGACGATCACCCGGCGGTAGTCGCCATCGGCGAAGACGGCCAGCGTGAGCAACTGAGCTACGCCGAACTGGCCGCCCACGTCGCCGGCCTGCAACGCAGCCTGCGGGCAGTCGGGGTTGGGCTGGGCGACCGGGTCGCCGCGTGCATGCCCAACACCTGGCAAACCCTGGTTGGCATGCTCGCCACCAGCAGCCTGGGCGCGATCTGGTCGTGCTCATCGCCAGACTTCGGCACCCAAGGCGTGATCGACCGTTTCGGCCAGATCGAACCCAAGGTGCTGATCGCCTGCGCCGGTTACCGCTACGCCGGCAAGACCATCGACCAGAGCGCCAAGCTCAACGAGATCCTCGAACGCCTGCCGTCCCTGCAGCAACTGATCATCGTGCCGTATGCACGGCCCCAGGCGCGGGTCGAGGACTATCGGAGCGCCGCCAACGTCGCGCTGTGGAGTGACTTCTATCAACCCGGCGGCGCGCCTGAGTTTGTCGCGGTGCCGTTCGACCATCCGCTGTATATCCTCTATTCCAGCGGCACCACCGGCGTGCCCAAGTGCATCATCCACGGCACCGGCGGCGTGCTGCTCACCCACCTCAAGGAACACGGCCTGCACGCGGACCTGTCCTGCGAGGATTGCCTGTTCTACTACACCACCTGCGGCTGGATGATGTGGAACTGGCTGGTCTCGGTGCTGGCGCTCGGCGCCACGGCGGTGCTGTACGACGGCTCGCCGTTTCACCCTGGTCCCGAGCGCTTGATCGACCTGATCGACGCGGAACGGATCAGCGTGTTCGGCACCAGCCCGAAGTACCTCGTCACCCTGGAAAAGGCCGGGCTGCAGCCGCGCCTGAGCCATGACCTGGGCAGCCTCAAAGGGCTGATTTCGACTGGCTCGCCACTGTCGCCCCAGAGCTACGACTACGTGTACCGCGAGATCAAGGGCGAGGTGTGCCTGTCCTCGATGTCCGGCGGCACCGATATCGTCTCCTGCTTCGTCATCGGCAATCCGGTGCTGCCGGTGCGCCGCGGTGAAATGCAGTGCAAGAGCCTGGCGATGGCCATCGAGGTGTGGGACGACCAGGGGCGGCCGCTGGTCGGTGAAAAGGGCGAACTGGTGTGTACGCGGCACTTCCCCGCCATGCCCATCGGCCTGTGGAACGACCCGCAGCAGAAAAAACTGCGCGCCTCCTATTTCAGCCAATTCCCCGGCGTCTGGGCCCAGGGCGATTACGCCGAGCAGCGGCCCAACGGCAGCCTGCTGATTCACGGGCGCTCCGACGCGGTGCTCAACCCTGGCGGCGTGCGGATCGGCACCGCTGAGATTTATCGACAGGTGGAAAAAGTCCCGCAGGTGCTGGAAAGCCTGGCCATTGGTCAACGCTGGCAGGACGATGTGCGGGTGGTGCTGTTCGTGCGGCTCAACGATGGCGTCAAGCTGGATGACGCCCTCGAACAGCAGATCCGCCAGGTGATCCGCGCCAACACCACGCCACGCCATGTACCGGCGAAGATCCTCGCCGTCAGCGATATCCCGCGCACCATCAGCGGCAAGATCGTCGAACTGGCGGTGCGCAATGTGGTACATGGCGAACCGGTGAAAAACACCGACGCGCTGGCCAACCCGGAGGCCCTGGCACAGTTCCGCGACCGGCCTGAACTGGCATTTTAAGGTGAAAGGTTTCAGCGCCAACGCACTCATTTGAAGACAAACCCCCAATGCATGCTATTTTTCGGGGGTAGTCACCCATCGTTGTCCCACCGGATAATGGGTGTTGTCATTTTTCAAAGCGTTACGCTCAGGGCTTTTTATGAAGGAAACATCCACCGGTAGCGAAGCCGCCGCATTGATTGCGCGGCTGGACTGGGCCAAAAGCCCCCTCGGTGAGGCCAATGATTGGCCGCAAAGCCTGCGCACCGCCGTGGATATTGTCGTCCACTCGCCGATGCCGATGCTGCTGTTATGGGGCAGCGAACTCATCCAACTCTACAACGACGCCTTCGCCCTGCTGGCGGGCAACAAGCACCCTGACGCGATGGGCCAACCGGCGCACCAGACCTGGCCGGAATTGCACAGTTTCACCGCACCGATCTATGACGCGGTTCTCAGTGGCCAGGTGCGTTCCTTCAGCGAGCAGCGCTTTGTCCTGCAACGCAACCGGCGCGACACCGAGATCTGGCTCGACCTGACCTACAGCCCGATCCGCGATGAATCCGCCAGCGTGTGCGGCATCCTCGTCACCGCCATCGAAACCAACGAACGCCGCCAGTTCACCCAGGAACTGCAACAGCGCTCCGAAGCCAGCCTCAAAGCCCAGCAAAGCACCGAGCAACGCCTGCGCCACCTCAACGAAAACCTCGAAGAGCGTGTGGCCCAGCGCACCCTGGCACTGGCCGAGGCCAACCAGCGCCTGCAAAACGAGATGGTCGAACGCGAACGTGCCGAAGACGCCCTGCGCCATGCGCAGAAGATGGAAGCGGTGGGCCAGCTCACCGGCGGCATCGCCCATGACTTCAACAATATGCTCACCGGCATCATCGGCAGCCTGGACCTGATGCAACGCTACATCGCCGCCGGGCGCAGCGACGACATCGGCCGCTTTGCCGACGCCGCCGTGGCCTCCGCCCATCGCGCCGCCGCCCTCACCCACCGCCTGCTCGCGTTCTCGCGGCGCCAGTCGCTGGACCGCCGCCCGCTCGATCCGAACCAGTTGGTGGCCTCGCTGGAAGACTTGTTCCGGCGCACCAAGGGCGCGCACATCACGCTCAAGGTGCAACTGGGCAACGATATCTGGCCGGTGAACACCGACGCCAGCCAGTTGGAAAACGCCCTGCTCAACCTGGTGATCAACGCCCGGGATGCCATGCCCGAAGGTGGCGAACTGCTGATCGAAACCGCCAACAGCTACCTGGACGGCACCGACATCACCACGCTGGAACCGGTCAAGGCCGGTGATTACGTGATGCTCGGCGTGTGCGACAACGGCACCGGCATGGCGCCGAAAATCCTCGCCAAGGCCTTCGATCCGTTTTTCACCACCAAACCCATCGGCCAGGGCACCGGCCTCGGGCTGTCGATGATCTATGGCTTCGCCCAGCAATCCGGCGGCCATGTGACCCTCCACAGCGAACCGGGCCAGGGCACCTGCGTGCGCTTGTATTTGCCACGCCTGCACGGCACCGCCCTGGAAAGCAGCCTGCCGACCAGCCTCAGTGAGGCGCCGGTGGCCCTGGCCGGAGAGGCCGTGGTGGTGGTCGAGGACGACCCGGCCGTGCGCATGCTGGTGGTGAATGTACTCGATGAACTGGGCTACACCGCGCACCAGGCAGCGGATGCGCGCACGGCCTTGCCGCTGCTGGAATCGGACTTGCGCGTGGACCTGCTGGTGACCGATGTCGGCCTGCCGGGCATGAACGGCCGGCAACTGGCGGAAATCGCCCGTCAGCATCGCCCGGGCCTGCGCATCTTGTTCATGACCGGTTATGCGCAAAAAGCCACCGAACGCCAGCGCCTTCTGGAGGACGGCATGGACATGGTCTCCAAGCCGTTTTCCATCGACCTGCTCGCCACCAAAATTCGCAGCATGATCAGCGTCGATGATTCAGTTAAGGCATAATCGCGCGCCGTCGCACACTTGGTAGAGAACCATGAAAGCCCAAGCCCGTCATATCCTGGTGAAAACCAGCGAAGAAGCCGAACAGCTCAAGCAGCGCATCGCCAAGGGCGAAGCGTTTGATGTGCTGGCCAAGAAGTACTCCACCTGCCCGTCCGGCAAGCGCGGCGGAGATCTGGGCGAGATTCGGCCGGGGCAGATGGTCGGCGTGATTGATGCGGTGATTTTCAAGAAGCCGCTGCGGGTGGTGCATGGGCCGGTCAAGAGCAAGTTTGGGTATCACTTGGTGCAGGTGTTTTATCGGGATTGAGGGGTTGGCTTTAGGTCGCTATCGGGGGCAAGCCCCCTCCCACAGTGAGCGCAATGCGGTCAACTGTGGGAGGGGGCTTGCCCCCGATCCGCCGCAGGCGGCCATTCACCCCCGAGGAATCAACGCCCCCGACACCTGGATCACCCGGCTCGCCAACCGATGCCCAGCCAAGGCCGCCTCTTGCGGCGCACCGCCCTTGAGCCGACTGGCCAGGTACGCCGCACTGAACGAGTCCCCCGCCGCCGTGGTGTCGACCACCGTCTCGACCTTCAACGCCGGCACGGCAAAGCGCTGGCCTGCGCAACGAATCAAACAGTCCTCGGCACCGCGCTTGAGCACGACTTCCGCGACTGCCGGATACGCCGCGAACACCTGCTCGCTGTCGGTATAACCAAACAACGCGCACTCGTCATCCTCGGTCAGCAAGGCCATATCCACTTCGGCCAAGACCTTGTGATAGGCCGCACGCGCGGCCTCGACACTGGCCCACAAACGCGGTCGGTAGTTGTTGTCGAACACCACCCGACCGCCGCGCCGACGGGTTTCGATCAAGGCGTGCAACAAACGCTCACGCCCGACTTCCCCCAGCACCGCCAGGGTGATGCCGCTGAAATACACCACGTCATAGCCCGGTAACGCGGCCAAAATCGGTGCAGCGGCGGCCGTGGTGAAGCAGTCGCGCACGGCCGCTTCGTTGCGCCAGTAGAGGAATTTGCGCTCGCCGTTGGCGTCGGTCTGGATGCAGTACAACCCCGGCAACCGCCCGGGTAGGCGCTGGACCATGCCCAGGCCAAGGCCTTCGGTGGTCCACTGTTGGCACATGGCGTCGCTGAAGCTGTCATCGCCCAGGGCGGTGACGTAGTCGACGCTGCCGAGCGCGCCCAGCTCACGGCGTAGGTACACCGCGGCGTTCAGGGTGTCGCCGCCGAAGCTCTGGTGCAGGCTGCCGTCGGCGCGGTGTTGCAGTTCGATCATGCATTCGCCGATGAGGGCGATGCGGGGTGTTGTGTTCATGCCTGTTGTCTCCGGTGCGGCTGATGGCCCCTTCGCGGGCGAGCCCGCTCCCACCTTTGAATGTGTTCGCACATCCAAAGGGCGCAGCGGGTTTGCTCACGATAGAGGCGACGCGGTCTAGAAACAGGTATGCAGGGACTCGATCACCTGCAGTTGCTCATCCACCAGGCAACCGACCTGCCACTTGTCGAAGGTCAGGCACGGGTGGGAAGTGCCGAAGGAAATGATGTCACCGATGCGCAGTTCAACCCCCGGTGCCACGCTCATGAACGCATGTTGGTCCATCACCGCCGTGACCTTGCACGCGCTCACGTCATCGCCTTGCGTCGGCACAATCCCGGCTTTGTAGCGCTTGAGCGGTACCGGCAGACCGGCGTCGTAGGCCACATCGCGCTTGCCCAGGGCGATCACCGCGAAGCCAGGCTCAGGCAACGATTGCACATGGGCCCAGACTTCCAGCGCCGGGCGCAGGCCTTCATTGAGGTCGCTACGCCGGTCGAGCACGCAGCATTGCGCGTCTTTGTAGATGCCGTGGTCATGGGCTACATAGCTGCCGGGACGTAGCACGCTGAGGAAACGACCGGCGGCGTTTTGCGTTTCGAAGGACTCGGCGATCAAGTCATACCAGGCCGATCCCGACGCGGTGATGATCGGCTTGGCCAGGTCGAACGAGCCATTGTTCTGCAGGTCCACGGCCAGGCGCACCAGGCTCGCGGCGAATTCGCGGATGCCGCTGATCGCATGCTCGCCGTGGATCACGCCTTCGTAGCCTTCGATACCGGTCAGCACCAACGCCGGCTGGGCCTTGATCGCCTTGGCCAGGTCGCGCACTGCCTGCTCGCTGCGGCAACCACAACGGCCACCGACCACGCCGTACTCGATCATCACGTTCAGGTGCAGGCCACGGGCGGCGAAGAACAGGCCCAGGTCGGCGACGTTGTCCGGGTGGTCGACCAGGCAGTGGAAGTCAAAGTCCGCGTCGGCCAGCAACTCGGCGATCAACGCCATGTTCGGCGCACCCACCAGTTGGTTGGCCATCAACACCCGGCGCACGCCGCCGGCATAGGCGGCGCGGGTCTGTACCGCACTGGCCAGGGTGATGCCCCAGGCACCGGCGGCGATCTGGCGCTGGAACAGGGCCGGCATCATGCTGGTCTTGCCATGGGGCGCAAGCTCGGCGCCGCTGTTGCTGACAAAGGCCTGCATCCAGCGAATGTTGTGTTCGAGGGCGTCGCGGTGCAGCACCAGGGCCGGCAGGCTGACGTCACGGACCAGATGGGCGCCGACAGCGGCGGCGCCTTTTGCAACGGCGTTGATGGCAGACATGGAAAGCTCCTATTCGTTGATGCGACGGGCCAGGTTGTTGGCGCTTTCGATCAACACCCGGCGGTAGTCATTGTAGTTTTTACTGGCATCGGCGCGGGGGGCGACGATGCACAGGGTCGCAATGCTCACGCCCTGCGCGTCCCGGACCGGGGCGGCAAAGCAATGGGTAAAGGTGTCGGCCACGCTGTCGAAGGAAAAGAAGCCCTCGACGCTGGCCTGACGGATCTGCGCGAGGAAAGTCTCCAGCGGCAAGCGCTGGCCGTCCGGCAGGATGAAGTCGTCAGGGTCGATCAGGTCGATGATCTGCTGGTCGCTCAAGTGCCCCAGTAACAGGCGCCCGGACGCGGTCCACGGGATCGGTGCGTTTTCACCGATGTCCGAGGAAATCCGGAAATGCCGCTCGCCTTCACGCATCAGCGCCACCGTGTATTTGCGCCCGTTGAGCAGGCACATCTGCGCGGTTTCGTGGGTCTGGCTGACGATCGCCTGCAAGGCATGGTCGGCCTCGCGGGTCAGGTCAAAATGGCGCAGGTGCGCTTGACCGAGGAAGTACAGCTGGCGGCCGAGGTAGACGTGCCCGTCCTTGCCCACGGTTTCCAGGATGCGGCGTTCCAGCAAGGAGGCGACCAACTCGTAGACCGTGGACTTGGGGCTGCCGATGCCGCTGGCAATATCATTCGGGCGCAGGGGCTGGCCGATTTCCTTGAGGAAGTCGAGGATGTCGAATGCACGGTCCAGGCCTTTGGCGCGGCGTTTGATGGTGTCTTCGGTCATGGGAGTTTCGGTCCGCTGAAAGGTGATCCCTTGTGGGAGGGGGCTTGCCCCCGATGGCGGTGTGCCATTAGACACATCTGTTGCTGATACACCGCTATCGGGGGCAAGCCCCCTCCCACATTGGATTTGATGGGGTTTTGAGAGTGGGGCATTTAGCCCTTTTTCTTGTAGGCCACGCAATCGATCTCGACCTTGCAATCCACCATCATGTTGGCCTGCACGCAGGCGCGTGCCGGGGCGTGTTCGGGGCTGAAGTATTCGCCGAAGACTTTGTTGAAACTCCAGAAATCCCGCGGGTCTTCCAACCATACGCCGACGCGCACTACGTCTTTCAACTCATAGCCGGCCTCTTCGAGAATCGCCACCACGTTGCGCATGGTCTGGCGGGTTTGCTCGACGATGCCGCCGTTGATGATTTCACCGTCCACCGCCGGCACCTGGCCCGAGACGTAGAGCCAGCCGTCCGCTTCCACCGCGCGGGCGAAAGGACGGGGCTGGCCACCACCGGCGGTGCTGCCGGTGCCGTAACGCGTAATGCTCATAAATAGTGCTCCTTGACTGACAGTTAAAAACGAATGTTCTTCAGGAATTCCGCCAGGCGCGGCGACTGCGGGCGTTCGAAGATGTCCTTCGCCGAGCCCTGTTCTTCAATACGGCCCTGGTTCATGAAGACGATTTTGTCCGAGACTTCGTAGGCAAAGCGCATCTCATGCGTCACCAACAACATGGTCATGCCCTCTTCCGCCAGGCCCTTGATCACGCTGAGCACTTCGCCCACCAGTTCGGGGTCGAGGGCCGAGGTGACTTCGTCGAACAGCATCAGGCTCGGGTTCATCGCAATCGCACGGGCGATGGCCACGCGCTGTTGCTGGCCGCCGGACAACTGGCCGGGGAAGTGATTGCGGCGCTCCAGGAGTCCTACACGGTCCAACCATTTTTCCGCCAAAGCCACGGCTTCGTCCTTAGGCATTTTCTTAACTTTCAACAAGCCCAAGGTGACGTTCTGCAGCGCCGTCAGGTGCGGGAACAAGTTGAACTGCTGGAAGGCCATGCCGGTCATGGCGCGGTGCTGGGCGATCACCCGCTCCGGGTGGCGCACGCGCTTGCCGGCGATGTCGCTGTAGCCAATGGACTCGCCGTCCAGGGTGATCTGCCCGCCCTGGAATTCTTCCAGCAGATTGACGCAGCGCAGCAGCGTGGTCTTGCCCGAGCCGCTGGAGCCGATCAACGTCACCACGTTGCCGCGCTGCATGGCCAGGTCGACGCCCTTGAGCACCTCCACCGGGCCGTATTGTTTACGCAGGCCGCGAATGTCCAGCAGCGGTTGGGTCGTTTGAGGTTGGTTCATGGCAAGGCCACCCGCTTTTCAATGTAGCGCCCGAATAACTCGATGGCGTAGTTGATGACAAAAAACAAAAAACCGGCGAACAGGTAGAACTCCAGGGTCATAAAGGTGCGCGCAATCACCTGCTGGGTGCTGAGCAGCAACTCGGCGACGCCGATCACCGACAACAGGGTCGAGGCCTTGACGATTTCCGTGGAGGAATTGACCCACGTCGGCAGGATCTGCCGCAGCGCCTGGGGTAGCAGCACGTAGCCCAGGGTCTGGTAGAACGTCAGGCCAATCGCCTTGCCCGCTTCCATTTGCCCACGGGGAATGGCTTGCAGCGCGCCGCGCACGATTTCCGCGACGTGGGAGCCGCAGAACAGCGTCAGCCCGACCGCACCGGCCTGGAACGCGCTGATCTGCCAACCGAGCGCCGGCAGCATGTAGAAACACGCCAGCACCAGCACAAACACCGGCGTGCCACGGATCAGATCGACATACAGGCGAAACGGCGCGCGCATCCAGAATCTGCCGTAGGTCAGGATCAACCCGGCGACGATGCCGATCAGGGTGCCGAAGATAATCGCCAGCGCCGAGACATACACGCTGGCCTGGAACCCCGCCCAGAGGGTGTCCCGGGCGATCCACAACTCATGCAGCCAGCTGGGGGATTGGTACATGCGAGCCTCTTCTAACGACGGATCGCCAGACGCTGTTCCAGGTAACGGAGCAGCATGGCGATCAGGTAACAGGCGGCCACGTAGAGCGCGGTCGTGACCAGCCAGGTTTCAATCACCCGGTAGCTTTCGACGTTGATCTTGCGGGCGTAATAAGTCAGCTCCGGCACCGCGATCGCGGCCGCCAGCGAGGTGTCCTTGAACAGCGAAATGAAGTTGTTCGACAGCGCCGGCAGTACGTTGCGCAGCATCACCGGCACGGTGATATAAGCGCGGATGCGCCACTCGCCAAGGCCGATGGCCAGCCCGGCTTCGCGCAAGCCCTTGGGAATATTCAACAGCCCGGCGCGGAACACTTCGGTCAGGTAGGCGCCGGCGTACAGCGACAGGGTGATGATGAACGAAGGGATCTTGTCCAGGCGGATGCCCAGGCTCGGCAACGCAAAGTAGATCAACAGGATCAGCACCAGGATCGGCGTATTGCGCACCACCGTCACATACACCGAGGCCAACATGCGCAACGCGCGGTGTCTGGACAGCATGGCAAACGCCATCAGCAGGCCGATCACGCAGCCGATGGCGATCGACAGCAGCGCCAGCTCGAGGCCCAGCCACAGCCCCGCCAGCAAGGTGTCGAAGTCGCGCCACACGGCGGCAAAGTTCAACTGATAGTTCATGGTCGACAGTACCTGATGGGGACGCCGTTCGCGGCGCCCCGGTTTTCACGAATCACTTGAACTCGACGGGGAAACCGATCGCAGGCTCCGGCAGCTCGACACCGAACCATTGCTTGAACGAGGCCTTGTAGGTGGGGAATTCCACACCGGTCATGGCTTCATGCAGCGCGGTATTGACGAAATTCAGCCAGTCCTGGTCGCCGCGCTTGACCGCGCACGCGTAGGTTTGCGGGCTCCAGGCGTAAGCCGGGCTGCGGTAGCGCCCAGGGTTCTGCACCATCAGGTATTTGACCGAAGACTGGTCGGTGGCGGCGGCATCGGCGCGGCCGGAGTTCACCGCCTGGTACATCAGGTCGACGCTGTCGTACTGATCGACCTTGGCCTTGGGCAGCGCCTGGTGTACCAGTTCTTCGGCGTACACGTTTTGCAGCACGGCCACGGTGACGCCGTCGCCAGCGGCTTGCAGGTCTTCAATTTCCTTGTATTTGCTGTTGTTCGGCAGCAGCAGGCCGACGCCTTCGCGGTAGTACGGCAGGGTAAACGCCACCTGCTGCGCTCGGCTGGCGGTGACGGTAATGAACTGGCAACTCATGTCGACCTTATCGGTCAGCAGGTTGGGAATCCGTGCGTCGGACGACTGCACCACAAACTCGACCTTGCTTGGGTCGTTGAACAAGCCCTTGGCCACAATGCGACCGATGTCGATATCGAACCCCTGCAACTTGCCATCCGCTCCCTGGAAGTGCCACGGCGCATTGGTACTGCCTGTACCCACGACCAGATGCCCACGCTTGAGCACATCATCGAGCTTGCTGCCCGCCGCCTGCACGGTGCTTGCGAGGGAAGCCGATGCGGCGAAGAGAAAAACACACGCTTTGAACACGGAAGGTCGGTGATGCATGACAAGCACTCCAGGAGTTGTGTATTCCGCTATACCGGAACTTGGTATGTAACAACGGAATAGACAGCAGAAACTGTGCCATACGCGGTAATGGAAAAATACGCTGGGAATAAAGTCGTTTTAAATCAGCGGCATACATATTGATGCGGCATACGGCGTAACGCGAGTAACGGCGATCCCTTTGCTACCCAAGGCCCCACACCCCGTGACACGTCCACATGAACGCACCGCCCTGGCGTTACCGTGCACCTTTATCGCGCTCACACACCTTGAACCGGGAGTGACCTGTGAAGATTGACAGTAGACGTAGGTGATCTCCCCACCTAGCGTAAGCACATGAGCAACCGGGAGAAGCCCTCATGAACTATGTCAACGCCGTGGTTGAGGACAAGGCTGCGTTTGAACGGGAACTGGATACCCCACAGCCTGTGTTTATCGTGTTCATGTCACATGCCTGCACCGCGTGCAGTGACGCGATGCCGCGGTTCCTGCAAATCAGCGAGCGTTACAAGGGCCAGGTCAAAGTCTTGATCCTTGACTGCATCAACACGCCCAAACATCCGCGCGTCGACCGCATCCCGATGCTGCTGATCTACCGCGACCAGGTACTGCTCGACGCCCTGCCCGGCCTTCGCGAAGACGCGCTGGAAAAAGCCTTCGAGCAGTACACCCGAGCCTAGGCGGTTACGCCGGTGGCAACGGCACCCGGAAAACCTGCATGCCCCGTGGCATCCGGCAATTCACCGGCGATGGACTCAAGGATATCGGTCATGCTCAACACGCCGATGAAATCACCGCGCTCGTTGATCACGAAGGCGATGTGGGTCGAGGCCTGGCGCATCTGCTCCAGGGCGTTGAGGATCGAGCAGCTCTGCAGCAGGTTGATCGCCCGGCGCGCCAGGTGCTCAAGGTTCAGTTCGTTGCCGGCCAGGTATTCCTTGAGCAACTCCTTTTTTTGTACAAAACCTAATGGCTCATCGACAGCGCCGTTGCGGATCAACGGCAGCCGCGAGTAGGACGAACGCATCAGTTTTAGGCGGATAGTGTCGAGATCGTCCGCCAAGTCGATAAAGTCGACCTTGGCCCGTGGCGTCATCAAGCTGCGGATCGGCCGCTCGGCCAGTTGCAGCACGCCGCTGATCATCACCCGCTCACGCCGGTCAAACAGCGGGCCCTGAGTCACATCCGGCTCACCCAACAGGTCGGTCACCTCTTCGCTCACCTCTTCCCCTGCCAGGCTGCGACCACCGAGCAAGCGCATCACCGCATGGGCGGTGCGCTCACGCATGGGCAATACGCCTTGCGCGGCCTTCTTGCGCCGAGCCCGGGCAATCTGGTTGAACACCTCGATCAGGATCGAGAAACCAATCGCCGCGTACAGGTAGCCCTTCGGAATGTGGAAGCCCAGGCCTTCGGCGGTCAGGGCGAAACCGATCATCATCAAGAAGCCCAGACACAGCATGATCACCGTCGGGTGCGCATTGACGAAACGGGTCAGCGGCTTGCTCGCGACAATCATCAGGCCGATGGAAATGATCACCGCAATCATCATCACCGCCAGCTCATCGACCATGCCCACGGCGGTAATCACCGCGTCGAGGGAGAACACCGCGTCGAGCACCACGATCTGCGCGACGATCGGCCAGAACATCGCATAGGCCACATTGCCCGAGCGTTGCGCCACATGGCCTTCAAGGCGTTCATGCAATTCCATGGTGGCCTTGAACAACAGGAACACACCGCCGAACAGCATGATCAGGTCACGCCCGGAGAAGCTCTTGTCGAACACCTCGAACAACGGCTGGGTGAGGGTCACCAACCAGGAAATACTCGCCAGCAAGCCCAGGCGCATCAGCAAAGCCAGGGACAAGCCGATCAACCGCGCACGGTCGCGCTGCTCCGGCGGCAACTTGTCCGCCAGGATCGCGATAAACACCAGGTTGTCGATACCCAGCACCAGTTCCAACACAATCAACGTCAACAGGCCGAGCCAGGCCGTGGGGTCCGCTAACCATTCCATTTATAGAGTCTCTTTATCGGTGTTCAGAATGCCGGGCACGGCAAAGCGCGGCCAGGGGACCGGGACAGGGTTAGCAGTTGGAATATGGGGTGCTTCAGCGAGAACAGCAGCAGCGGTTGTCTTGGGGAAAGACGACTGGGGGGTTCCGAAAGGGCGTTCATGCAAGTCCTGAATTAACAAAAGGACTTGAATCCTACAGTCGAAACCCAAATTCCCTACAACACAAAACCATTACAAAACCTGTCCCCAAAGCCCACACACACCATGTGGGAGGGGGCTTGCCCCCGATGGCGGCGTATCAGCCAGCATATATTTATCTGAAAGACCGCTATCGGGGGCAAGCCCCCTCCCACATTTTGAGCCATGTTGAATCAGGACTTTCTGGTCGCTTCATCCAGCGCCAATATGGTATGAGCATTAGTGACCGTAGTCGCGAGGGTATTGATCACCCCCGACCGCAACGCCCCCAGCGTCGCCGCCGCCTTGGTGTTCTCACTGGCAATCGCCACCACATCCGGAATCCGAAACAACTCCTGCACCGTCAGCCCGATCACCCGCCCCTGAATGGCGTTGACCGCCGGCTGCCCGTGGATATCGATAAAGTCATAACCCATCATGTCGCCCACCGTGCCGGACAACCGCGCCTGGGCAATTTCCTGGGGCGAGAACCAGCCCATACGCACCATATTGCTGTTCTCGCTCATGTCGCCAATACCGATCAGCGCAATGTCCGCCCGCCGCGCGCGATCGAGGGTCGAGCGCACCGTGTCGTTATTGATCAGCACGCCACGCAGTTCCGGGTTGGCCACCAGGGCCGGCGCGTACAGGCTTTCACTCTCGCCGCCAAAGCGCAGGGCCAGGCGCCGGCAGATATGGTCGGGGTTCATGTATTCGCCGGCCTTGAGCGAACCGCCGATGGCGCAAACAAATGTGCAATTGCGCGTCACCGGCAGGAACACGTTATCAGCCACCGCGCCAACGTTACGACCCATGCCCACGGCGACGATCATGCCGTCGCTCAACGTCTTGTTCAGGTAATTGGCCACCAGGCTGGCGACGGCCGAGCGCTGGGTGTCGGGGTCGCTGTGGTCGACGGCGATCAGGGCGCGATCGAGCTTGAAGCGCTCCACCAGGGCACGTTCCAGCTCATTGTTCATCGCCGGGTGCTGCAACACGCGCACTTCGACAATGCCCTCGTCGCGCGCACGTTTGAGCAGGCGGCTGACTTTTGCCCGCGACAGGTCAAAGCGCTTGGCGATGGCTTCCTGAGTGACGTTCTCGAGGTAATAGAGCATCGCCACTTCGGTCATCTGATCGATATCACTGGCCATGCGCTGGGTACTGTCACTCATGGGGACGGGCTTCCGTTTCGGCGTCAAAGGCGCATTCTCCCGACTCTTGCCCCGCCACGTCTACTACTGATGCCCATCGCGCTCAATCGCATTGATGCGCTCGACCTTGGCCCCGGAACGCGCCGCCTCGAACTCCGACGCGAGGAACGCGGTGACGATGCTCTTGGCCAGCTCCGCGCCGATCACCCGTGCGCCGATGGACAGGATCTGCGCATCGTTGCTCTTGCGCGCACGCTCCGCCGAGTACGTGTCGTGGGCCTGGGCCGCGCGAATCCCCAACACCTTGTTCGCCGAGATAGCCATGCCGATCCCGGTGCCGCACACCAGCACGCCCAGGCGCTGCTGCCCGGCATTGATGGCATTGGCCACGGCCAGCGCGATGTCCGGATAGAGCACTGGCGCGGTGGAATGGGTGCCGAAGTCGGTCACCGGGTGACCCAGCGCCTCGATATGGCGCTTTAACAACTCTTTGAGCTCAAAACCCGCTTCATCGCATCCGATAGCCACCGGGAAAGGTGTGTTCATGGCGTCTGGCTCCGCTGCCGAGGTCGTGCTTATGACTGATCAGATGATCACTAACTGAAATTTCGCTCAGGCATTTCGCGGGCAACCACCCCCCTCTGTCAAGCATGATTTAACTGACCCGGCAGTCAAAGCCGTCTAAAAAGGCGTTATTGAGGCTAAAGATGAGAATCACAGCTTTTACATGAAAGAGATTGACTGATCAGAATTTCATTTGATACACATATGCTCACAGCGAAACATGACTGTGCGACCTAATAAGAATTCACAGCACGAGGACACGCCGATGGCCACGCCATTACTGCTCCAGGCTGAACACGTCGCCAAGGCTTACGCCGGTATCCCTGCCCTGCGTGACGGGCGCCTCTCTCTGCGGGCTGGCAGCGTCCACGCGCTGTGCGGCGGCAATGGCGCGGGCAAGTCGACGTTCCTGAGCATTCTGATGGGCATCACCGCGCGTGACGCCGGTACCATCCTGCTCAACGGCGCAGCGGTGCAGTTCAACCGCCCGAGTGAAGCCCTGGCGTCGGGGATCGCGATGATCACCCAAGAGCTGGAACCCATCCCCTACATGAGCGTCGCCGAAAATATCTGGCTGGGCCGCGAACCACGCCGCGCCGGCTGCATCGTCGACAACAAAGCGCTGAACCGGCGCACCCGCGAGCTGCTCGAAAGCCTGGAGTTCGACGTCGACGCCAGCAGCCCGATGCACCGCCTCAGCGTGGCGCAAATCCAACTGGTGGAAATCGCCAAGGCATTCAGTCATGACTGCCAGGTGATGATCATGGACGAACCCACCTCGGCCATCGGCGAGCACGAAGCGCAGACGTTGTTCAAGGCAATCCGCCGCCTCACCGCCCGTGGCGCCGGCATCGTGTATGTGTCGCACCGCTTGAGCGAACTGGCGCAGATCGCCGATGACTACAGCATCTTCCGCGACGGCGCCTTCGTGGAAAGCGGGCGCATGGCGGATATCGACCGCGACCACTTGGTGCGCGGCATCGTCGGCCAGGAACTGACGCGCATCGACCACAAGGTCGGCCGCGAATGCGCCGCCGCCACTTGCCTGCAGGTCGACAACCTGAGCCGTAAAGGCGAGTTCCACGACATCAGCCTGCAACTGCGCCAGGGCGAGATCCTGGGCATCTATGGCCTGATGGGTTCGGGGCGCAGCGAGTTCCTCAATTGCATCTACGGGCTGACGGTGGCCGATTCCGGCAGCGTCACCCTGCAGGGCAAACCCATGCCGGTCGGGCAGCCCAAGGCGACCATCGATGCCGGTATGTCGCTGGTCACCGAAGACCGCAAAGACAGCGGCCTGGTGCTGAGCAGCAGCATTCTGTCGAACATTGCGCTGTCGGCCTACAAGCGCCTGTCGAGCTGGTCGTTGATCAATGCACGCAAGGAAACCCAATTGGCCCAGGACATGGTCAAGCGCCTGCAGATCAAGACCACCTCCCTGGAGCTGCCGGTGGCCTCCATGAGCGGCGGCAACCAGCAGAAAGTCGTGCTCGCCAAATGCCTGTCGACCGAACCGGTGTGCCTGCTGTGCGACGAGCCCACTCGCGGCATCGACGAAGGCGCCAAGCAGGAGATCTACCACCTGCTCGACCAGTTCGTGCGTGCCGGCGGCGCCGCCATCGTGGTGTCGTCGGAAGCGCCGGAACTGCTGCACTTGAGCGATCGCATCGCGGTATTCAAAGGCGGCCGGCTGGTGACCATCAGCACCGACACCGCCCTTTCCCAGGAAGCCTTGCTGAGTCTTGCCTCATGAACGCCAAAACCCTTGCCTCCCCCCTCACCGCCGCGCCGCGCCACCGCCTGCGCTTGTCCCTGGACCGCTTCGGCCTGCCGCTGGTGTTTATCCTGCTGTGCGTGGTGATGGCGTTTTCCAGCGAATACTTCATGACGTGGCGCAACTGGATGGACATCCTGCGCCAGACCTCCATCAACGGCATCCTCGCCGTGGGCATGACCTACGTGATCCTGACCAAGGGCATCGACCTGTCCGTGGGTTCGATCCTGGCGTTTGCCGGCCTGTGCAGCGCCATGGTCGCGACCCAGGGTTACGGCCTGCTGGCGGCGGTGAGCGCCGGGATGTTCGCCGGGGCGATGCTCGGCGTGGTGAATGGCTTCATGGTCGCCAACCTGTCGATCCCGCCGTTCGTGGCCACCCTCGGCATGCTCAGCATTGCGCGGGGCATGACCTTCATCCTCAACGACGGCAGCCCGATCACCGACCTGCCCGACGCGTACCTGGCGCTGGGTATCGGCAAGATCGGCCCGATCGGCATCCCCATCATCATCTTTGCCGTGGTCGCGCTGATCTTCTGGATGGTGCTGCGCTACACCACTTACGGCCGTTATGTGTACGCGGTGGGCGGCAATGAAAAGAGCGCGCGCACCTCCGGCATCGGCGTGCGCAAGGTGATGTTTTCGGTGTACGTGGTCTCGGGCCTGCTCGCCGGGCTGGCCGGCGTGGTGTTGTCGGCGCGCACCACTTCCGCCCTGCCCCAGGCAGGGGCGTCCTATGAGCTGGACGCGATTGCCGCCGTGGTCATCGGCGGCACCAGCCTGTCGGGCGGCACCGGCAGCATCGTCGGCACGCTGTTCGGCGCACTGCTGATCGGTGTGATCAACAACGGGCTGAACCTGCTCGGCGTGTCGTCCTATTACCAGCAGGTCGCCAAGGGCCTGATCATCGTGTTTGCAGTACTGATCGACGTGTGGCGCAAGAAAAAACGCTAGAGAACGACCCTACTACAACAATAACGGAGTTCCCCTCATGAAACTTGGTACCACCCTGGCTGCCGTGGCGGCCCTCTCCCTGCTCGCCAGCAGTATCGCCCTGGCCGCCGACGGCAAGACCTACAAGGTCGGCGCAGCCGTCTACGGCCTCAAGGGTCAGTTCATGCAGAACTGGGTCCGCGAGCTCAAGGAACACCCGGCGGTCAAGGACGGCACCGTGCAATTGACCGTGTTCGACGGCAACTACGACGCCCTGACGCAGAACAACCAGATCGAAAACATGGTGACCCAGCGCTACGACGCGATTCTGTTCGTGCCCATCGACACCAAGGCCGGCGTCGGCACCGTGAAGCAGGCCATGAGCAACGACGTGGTGGTGATCGCGTCCAATACAAAAGTCGCCGACGCCGCCGTGCCTTACGTGGGCAACGATGACGTGGAAGGCGGCCGCCTGCAGGCCCAGGCCATGGTCGACAAGCTCAACGGCAAGGGCAACGTGGTGATCATCCAGGGCCCGATCGGCCAGTCGGCACAGATCGACCGGGAAAAAGGCGAACTGGAAGTGCTCGGCAAACACCCAGGCATCAAAATCATCGAGAAAAAAACCGCCAACTGGGACCGCGCCCAGGCCCTGGCGCTGACCGAAGACTGGCTCAACGCTCACCCCAAAGGCATCAACGGCGTGATCGCGCAGAACGACGACATGGCCCTCGGCGCCGTGCAGGCCCTGAAATCCCACGGCCTGACATCCAAGGACGTGCCCGTCACCTCGATCGACGGCATGCCGGATGCGATCCAGGCGGCAAAGAAAGACGAAGTCACCACCTTCCTACAGGACGCCCAGGCCCAGTCCCAAGGCGCGCTGGACGTGGCCCTGCGCGCCTTGGCCGGCAAGGACTACAAGCCGCAGTCGGTGATCTGGGAGCGCTATGCCAAGGACGTGAAATGGGCCGACGGCACCGCCAAGAGCTACATCCTGCCGTGGGTACCGGTGACCAACGCCAACGCCGACGCGCTGTACCAACAAGTCAGCGGCGGCAAGTAGCTATTGGCTTGAAACACACTCAAGTGTGGGAGCCAGTGTGGGAGGGGGCTTGCCCCCGATAGCGGTGTAACAGTGATAGATCAGGTGACTGACATACCGCCATCGGGGGCAAGCCCCCTCCCACATTGAATCTCCACCGCCTTCAACAAGGGAGTCATTCATGTCTGGATTCTGGAACCAAGCCTTCGACCTCAGCGGCCGTTGCGCGGTGATCACCGGCGGCGCTGCCGGCATCGGCCTGGCCTGCGCCAGCCTGCTGGTGGAGCGCGGCGCACGCGTGGCGCTGCTGGACCGCGACCCGGCGGTGGTGGCCGTGGCCGCCAGCCTCGGCGCCGAACATCTGGGCATTGCCGTCGACCTCAGCCAGATCAGCCAGGTGCAACACAGCGTCGACCGGGTTTTCGAGCACTTCCAACGCCTCGATTACCTGATCAACAGCGCCGGCGTGGCCTTGCTGGACAAGGCCATCGACGTCAGCGAAAGCGCCTGGGACACCACCCTCAACATCAACCTCAAGGCCAGCTTCTTCGTCGCCCAGGCCTGTGCCCGGCACATGCTCGTCCAGGGCGGCGGGCGCATCGTCAACCTGGCCTCCCAGGCCGCCGTGATTGGCCTGGACCGGCATGTCGCGTATTGCGCGAGCAAAGCGGCCATCGTCGGCATGACCAAGGTACTGGCCATGGAATGGGCGCCGCAGATCAACGTCAACGCCATCTCCCCCACCATCGTCGAGACCGCCCTGGGCAAGCAGGCCTGGGCCGGCGAAGTCGGCGAGCGGGCCAAATTGCAGATCCCGGCGGGCCGCTTTGCCCAGCCGGAAGAAATCGCCGGGCTGGCGTTGTACCTGCTCAGCGACGCAGCGCAGATGATCACCGGCGCCAACATGGTGATCGACGGCGGCTACAGCATTCAATAATTGATCTATTTGTCGTGAGGTTTTGTCATGTCCACCGTTACCGAACGCACGCCCGAGCAACTCGCCCCGATCATCCCGAAAACCATGCAGGCCGTGGTCTGCCACGGCCCGGAAGACTACCGCCTGGAAACCGTCGACGTGCCGACTCCCGGCCCCGATGAAATCCTCACCAAGGTCGAGCTGTGTGGCATTTGCATGGGCGACATCAAGACCTATCGCGGCGCCCCGTCGTTCTGGGGCGACGCCGAGCAACCGCGCTACGTCAAACCGCCGATGATCCCCGGCCACGAATTCGTGTGTCGCGTGGTAGCTCTCGGCCCCGGCGCGGAAAAGCGCGGGGTGAAGGTCGGCGACCGGGTGATCTCGGAGCAGATCGTGCCGTGCTGGGGCTGCCGCTTCTGCAACCACGGTCAGTACTGGATGTGCCAGAAGCACGACCTGTATGGCTTCCAGAACAATGTGCAGGGCGCCATGGCGCAGTACATGATTTTCACCAAGGAAGGCATCATCCACACAGTGCCGGACTCGATTGCGCCCGACGAAGCGATCCTGATCGAACCGCTGGCCTGTTCACTGCACGCGGCGGAGCGCGCCAATGTGGATTTCGACGACGTGGTGGTGGTCGCCGGCGCCGGTACGCTGGGCCTGGGGATCATCGGCGCGGTACGCCTGCGCAATCCGAAAAAACTGATCGTGCTCGACATGAAACCCGAACGCGCCGCCCTCGCCCTGCGCATGGGCGCCGACGAAGTGTGGAACCCGGCCGAGGTGGACGTGCTGGCGAAGATTCGCGAGATGACCGAGGGCTACGGCTGCGACATCTATATCGAGGCCACCGGTCATCACAAGGCCGTCAACCAGGGCCTGGCGATGCTGCGCAAACTCGGGCGCTTCGTCGAGTTCAGCGTGTTCAACGACGAGGCCACGGTGGATTGGTCGATCATCGGCGACCGCAAGGAACTGGACATCCTCGGTTCGCACCTGGGCCCGTACATGTACCCACGCGCTATCGACTTTATCGGCAACCGCAAGATCGACATGCGTGACGTGGTGACCCACAAATTTGCCCTGGCGGACTTCAAGGAGGCGTTTGCGGTGATGGAGCGAGGCGACAAGTCACTCAAGGTCGTACTCGAACCCTAAGCACACCACACTGAACAGCTGTGACCCCTTAAAACAAGAACACAGGAACCCGCGTTATGAATCGAGTCATCAACGATCCGGACCACGTGGTCGAGGACATGCTGCGCGGCATCCTGGTCGCGCACCCGCAATTGCGCCAGTACGAAACCAATCCACGGGTCATCGTCAAAGCCAAACCGTCGGGCCAAGGCCGCGTCGGCATCGTCACCGGCGGCGGCTCGGGCCATGAGCCGGCTTTCCTCGGCTACGTCGGCCCCGGCCTGGTCGACGCCGTGGCCGTCGGCGAGATTTTCTCCTCGCCCACCGCCAAAAGTTTCTTCGACGCCTTCCGCGCCGCCGACCACGGCGCCGGCGTGGCCTGCCTGTACGGCAACTATGCCGGCGACAACATGAACGTGAAGCTGGCGATGAAAATGGCCGCCAGCAAAGACATGCGTATCCGCACCGTGGTCGCCAACGACGACGTCGCGTCCGCGCCCAAGGCCGAGATTGCCAAGCGCCGCGGCGTGGCCGGAGAGATCTTCATGTGGAAGATCGGCGGTGCCGCTGCCGCCCAGCACTACGACCTGGACGGTGTGATCCGCGTCGCCCAAAAAGCCGTCGACCACTGCCGCTCGATCGGCATTGGCCTCACCCCCTGCACCATTGCCGCCGTGGGCAAGCCGAATTTCCAGATTGCCGACGGCCAGATGGAACTGGGCATCGGCCATCACGGCGAACCGGGCATCGAAGTCATCCCGATCGAACCCGCCGCCGCCATGGCCGAGCGCATGCTCGCGCCGATCCTCGCCGACCGCGATTTCAGCCAGGACGACAGCGTGGTGGTGCTGGTCTCGGGCCTCGGCGCCACGCCGGTGATGGAGCTGTATATTTTCTACGCCGAGGTGGAACGCCAACTCACCGCCAAGGGTTTGAAGATCCACCGCTGCTACGTGGGCAACTACTTCACGTCCCTGGAAATGATGGGCGTGACCCTGACCCTGCTCGGCCTCGACTTTGAGCTGAAAACCCTGATCGACCAACCCTGCCGTTCCATCGGCATGACCCAGGCGGAGTGAACCATGAGCGAGCATTTTTCCACCCGCGACGGCAGCGCCATCGTCGCCGATCTGGTCAGCGTGATCGTGGCCAACCGTGAGTACCTCAGCGCAGTCGACGGCGCGATTGGCGACGGCGACCACGGCATCAACATGGCCAAGGGTTTCGCCCATTGCGGGCGCACGATCGAAGGCCGCCAACTGAGCCTGGCCGAAGCCCTGGACGAACTGACCCTAAGCCTGATGGAAGGCATTGGCGGCTCCATGGGGCCGCTGTACGGCAGCCTGTTTATCGGCATGGCCGATGAAGTGCGCGGCAGCGAAGACATCGACGCGGCCACCTTCGCCCACCTGCTGCGCGGCGGCTTGACCTCATTGCAGGACATCACCGAGGCCGGCGTGGGCGACAAGTGCCTGATGGACACCTTGATCCCGGCGGTCGAAGCGTTTGAGCACGCCCATGCGCGGGGGGCGTCCTTCCACGATGCGCTCGATGCGATGAAAACCGCCGCCTCCCAGGGCCGCGACTCGACCAAGGACCTGGTGGCGAAGATCGGCCGCGCCAGCCGCCTGGGCGAACGCTCGCTGGGCGTGTTGGATGCCGGTGCGGTGTCGTGCTGCCTGATCCTCACGCGCCTGGCGGACTCCGTGCAGCCGCGACTGGTGTAACGCCTCAGGTTGGCGCTTGCTTGACCTGCTGGATATACCGCGCCACCGCCGGCGCTTGCTCAAAGCGCCGGTGAATCAACGACAGCCACGACGCCGCGTCACTGCCCTGGATGCTGCGATAGACCACGCCCGGCAGACTCACATGCCCGACCACCGACGCCGGCACCACGGCCACGCCCTGCCCCAATGACACCAACGCCACCACCGCGACCAACCCGCCCGGCTGCGGCCCCAGGCGCGGCGCGTAGCCGCCTTGGGCGGCGACGTGCAGGGTGCCGCTGATTTGCTCCGGCAGGATAAACGTCTCGTTTTGCAGATGCTCGCAACCGATGGCCTTCAACCCCAGCAGCCAGGAATCCTGGGGCAGCGCCAGCACGAAACCTTCGCTGTGCAGGCGCACCGCCTCCACGCCGTCGGGTAGGGTCATCGGCGAACGGACATAGCCAATGTCGTAGCGCCCATCCGCCACCGCGCCGGGCAGGGTCGCCATCGCACATTCGCGCACGTTCACGCTGACGTCGGGAAACGCCTGGCTGAACCCGTGCATTTGCCGCTGCAACAGCCCGGAATACACCGCCGAAGCCACGTAGCCCAATTCGATGTGGCCGGTCTCGCCACGCCCGGCACGCTGGGCACTGCGTTGGGCGAACTCGAATTGACGCACGGTGGCTTCGGCCTCGACCAGCAGCGCGGCACCGGCTTCGGTCAGGCTGACTTCGCGCTGCTGGCGGATAAACAAGCGCGTGCCCAGGCTGGTTTCCATGTCCTGGATCTGCCGGCTCAGAGTCGGCGGTGCGATGCCCAGTTGCTCGGCGGCACGGGTGAAGTTGCGCTGCCGGGCCACGGCCAGGAAGTAGCGAAAGTGGCGGATATCCATACGAGGATTAGCTCAAAGGTAATGAAGTGGCTCACCACGACTAATAAAGGCAGCAGCGCACGGGGATAAGCTCAAGGTACTTCAACAGTAGAGAGCCCTTGCGATGTCCGTCAACTACCTTTTCCGTATTGCCCGTAGGGTAATTACATTATGAGCCGGGTCAGCCCGCGCCTGACACTGCTGACCGCTTCCGGCGTCTGCTCGCTGATCGTGCTCGACACCAATATCGTCGCCGTCACCCTGCCGAGCATCGCCCGCGACCTGGGGGCCAACTTCGCGGATATCGAGTGGGTGGTCAGCGCCTATATGCTGGCCTTCGCCGCGCTGTTGTTGCCCGCCGGCAGCATCGCCGACCGCTTCGGCCGCAAGCAGAGCCTGATCTGGGGCCTGGGCATTTTCATCCTCGCGTCCCTCGGCTGCGGCGCAGCGCCCAGCGCGCTGTGGCTGGATATCGCCCGCACCATCAAAGGCGTCGGTGCAGCGTTGTTGCTCACTTCGGCGCTCGCCTCCATCGGCCACACCTTCCACGACGAAGTGGAACGGGCCAAGGCCTGGGCGTTCTGGGGCGCGTGCATGGGCGTGGCGATGACCGCCGCGCCGACTCTGGGCGGCTTGATCACCGAGTACCTGGGCTGGCGCTGGATTTTCTACCTCAACCTGCCGGTGGGCCTGGCGCTGATGGCGCTGGTGCTGCACGCCATCCCCGAGTCCCGCGATACCCAGGCCGCACGCCTCGACCCGTGGGGCAGCCTGGCGTTCAGCGCCAGCCTGGTGTGTTTGATGTGGGGGTTGATCGAGGCCAACCGCATCGGCTGGGACAGCCCGCAGACCTACGCGCGCCTGCTCGGCGGTGGGTTGCTGTTGGGCATCTTTGTGCTGGTCGAGCGGTTGCAGCAGCGGCCGATGGTCGACCTGCAGCTGTTCCGCCACCCGCGTTTTATCGGTGCCTTGCTGGGCATGTTCGCCTACGCCGGCTGCGCCCAGGTGATGATGACGTTGCTGCCGTTTTACCTGCAGAACGGCCTGGGCTTTTCGGCGATTGCCTCGGGCCTGGGCATGTTGCCGTTTGCGCTGACGATGCTGATTTGCCCACGGATCGGCGCACGCCTGGCGCAACGCTTGGCGCCGGCGACGATGATGGCCAGCGGTTTGACCCTCGTCGGCTGCGGCAACCTGCTGAGCGCCTGGGCGCTGAATGTCGGCGGCTACCTGCCCTTCGCCCTGGCGATAGCCGTCACGGGCGCCGGGGCGGGCCTGCTCAATGGCGATACGCAGAAAAACATCATGGCCTGCGTACCACGGGAGCGTGCGGGGATGGCGTCGGGCATGAGCACCACCATGCGCTTCAGCGCGATCATGTTGGCGATTGGCGTGTATGGGGCACTGCTGAGCAGCCACAGCGAACAGTTGTTGCGCGCAAATATCGACCCGCAATGGCAGGCGCAGGTGGCGGGAATCGCTTCGCGGGTGGTGGCGGGTGATATGCCGGCGGCGCTGAACCTGGTGCCCGAGGCGGCGCGGGTAAGGGTGCAACCGCTGGCGCGGCAGGCGTTTGTGGGCGGGTTCAGCGGGGTGCTGTGGGTGGCAGGGTTATTGGGACTGCTCGGAGCGCTGGTGGTGGGGAGGCTGATGCGCAAGCCGATACCCACACCGAACTAAATGTGGGAGAGGGCTTGCCCCCGATGAGGGTGTGTCAGTAAATGCAACTGTGACTGACCCGCCGCCATCGGGGGCAAGCCCCCTCCCACAGGTATTACCTATCCTCTGAAGAGGCTTACCAGAACCGCTGCTGGGTCAACCGGCTCCACCAGGTCAGCAGCACGCGGTCCACCGAACCGCTGGCCGCCAGGCCCACGCGCTCTTGCAAGCTCTTGCGCTCGGCGTAATGCAAGTGGAACACCTCGGCGGTCTTGGCCTTGGTGGCCAGGTATTCGTCGCTGGTTTGCAGCTCGTCGACCAGTTGCTTGTCGAGGGCTGCGACACCCAGCCACACTTCCCCGGTCGCCACTTCATCGATTGCCAGTTGCGGGCGATAGCGCGACACGAAGTTCTTGAACAACTGGTGAGTGATGTCCAGGTCCTCCTGGAACTTCTCCCGGCCCTTCTCGGTGTTTTCGCCAAACACGGTGAGGGTGCGCTTGTATTCGCCGGCGGTCAGCACTTCAAAGTCGATGTCGTGCTTTTTCAGCAGGCGGTTGACGTTGGGCAACTGCGCCACCACCCCGATGGAACCGAGGATCGCGAACGGTGCGCTGATGATCTTCTCGCCGATGCACGCCATCATGTAGCCGCCGCTGGCCGCAACCTTGTCGATGCACACGGTCAACGGCACGCCCGCCTGGCGAATCCGCGCCAGTTGCGACGACGCCAAACCGTAGCTGTGAACCATACCGCCGCCGCTTTCCAGGCGCAGCACCACTTCGTCCTTGGGCGTGGCCAGGCTCAGCAAGGCGGTGATTTCATGGCGCAGGCTCTCGGTGGCCGAGGCCTTGATGTCGCCGTCGAAGTCGAGCACGAACACCCGTGGCTTGGCCTCGGGTTTCTTTTTGCTGTTCTTCTTTTCGGCTTTGCTTTCGGACTTGCGCAGGGCCTTGAGCTGATCCTTGTCGAGCAGGGTCGATTCAAGGCGCTCACGCAGACCTTTGTAGAAATCATTCAGCTTGCTGACATGCAACTGGCCGGCGGATTTGCGACGACCTTTGCTGCGCAGTGCCGCGAAGCTGATCAGTACCACCAGAATCGCGACCACCAGGGTGACGGTCTTCGCCAAAAAGCTCGCGTATTCAGCCAAAAAATCCATGTGTCTCCTTAACAATGCACGGCGCCAGGCGCGGATCGCCCAAGCATACCGACGGGACCGCCGGGGGGCCAGTGCTCAAACCGCCAGCAGGCAAGCGCTCTAACGCACTTTTAAAACAAGCGTATGTTTTTTCATTGACAGCTCGCAGGCATCCTCATAACCTCGCCAGACTTTCAACGTACCGGGAAAACGGACGTGGGCAGCATCTATCTGATTCGACATGGCCAGGCCTCCTTCGGTGCAGACGACTATGACGTCCTGTCGCCCGTTGGCGTGGAACAAGCGCAAATCCTCGGTCGCCACCTGGCAGACATGGGCGTGACGTTCGACCGCTGCGTCGCCGGCGACCTGCGCCGCCAACAGCACACCGCCACGGCCGCCTTCGATCAATACAGCGCCCTCGGCCTGGCGGTTCCGGCCCTGGAAGTCGACAGCGCCTTCAACGAATTCGACGCCGACGCGATCATCCGCGCCCTGCTCCCCGACCTGCTCACCCGCGAACCCGACGCCCTGGACATCCTGCGCAACGCCGCGCAGAACCGCAGCGAATTCCAGCGCATCTTCGCCCTGATCATCGAGCGCTGGGTGGCCGGCACTTACGATACGCCGGGGCTGGAAAGCTGGCTGGGGTTTGTCGAGCGCGTCCAGGGTGGCCTGCAGCGTCTGCTGGAAGCGGCCGACAACACGCACAAGATCGCCGTGTTCACCTCCGGCGGCACCATTACCGCCCTGCTCCACCTGATTACCCGAATGCCTGCCGCCCAGGCCTTCGAACTGAACTGGCAAATTGTTAACACCTCGCTCAACCAGCTGAAATTCCGCGGTCGCGAGGTGGCACTGGCTTCCTTCAACAGTCATACCCACTTGCAACTGTTGAAGGCGCCGCAGCTCATCACTTTCCGATGAAGTGCGGCCAACCGTGACCCCAAGGTCGCTGGACTCTACCCTAAAGGATCGAAACCATGACTGACGTAGCTAAAGCCGTAGAAGCAATGAAAGCCAAATTCAACCCAGCCGCTGCTGCCGGCCTGGACCTGGTATTCGGTTTCTGTATCGATGACAGCGAACACTTCTCGCTGATCGTCAAAGACAACGCCTGCGAATTGCAGGAAGGCGAAAACTCTGACGCTCAGGTGACCCTGGTCATGGACGGCGAAACACTGAAAGGCATCGTCAGCGGCGACACCGACGGCATGCAGGCCTTCATGAGCGGCAAGCTGCGCACCGAAGGCGACATGATGCTGGCGATGAAGCTGAGCGAGCTGTTCCCTTCCTGAGAACGCTGGCTGTAAAGCACGCATTGAAACGACAAATCCCGCGACTGGCGGGATTTGTCGTTTCCGGGCCAGCGGTCAGCAGCGGCGCTCGCCATGATCGACATCTTTGTAAAGGCCAGGACGGCGAATTTACCCGCCTTCAATGCGTGGACGGCCCATGCAACAGCAACGCCACCAACGCACTCCACCCCGTCTGGTGGGACGCGCCCAACCCACGCCCGGTTTCCCCATGAAAATACTCATGGAACAACACCAGGTCACGGCTGGCCGGGTCCGCCTCCAACTGCGCATACCCGGCCATCGACGGACGCAGGCCATTGTCATCCCTGAGGACCAATCGGCTCAGACGCTGGCTGAGGCTGTCGGCGACTTCCTCCAGGGACGACAGATAACCACTGCCCGTCGGGTACTCCACCGAGAAGTTATCCGCGTAGTACCGATGAAACTCGCGCAACGATTCGATCAGCATGTAATTCACCGGCATCCACAACGGCCCGCGCCAATTGGAGTTGCCGCCGTACAGACGTGAATCGGATTCACCGGGTTGATAACGTGCGCACAGCGTGTCGCCATTCATCTTCAGCGCCAGGGGCTGGTCGGCGAAGGCCTTGGACAATGAACGCACGCCAAACGCCGAAAGAAACTCATCGTCATCGAGCATGCGCCGCAGCAAGTCCTTGGTGCGCTCGCCGCGCAACAGCGCCAGTAACAGGCGATTGCCCTGCCCCGGCTCGTTCCAGCGCGAGACCAGCTTGGCCAGTTCCGGCCGGTGGTGCATGAAGCCCAACAGCCGCTCACGCAAGCCTTCGAGGCCTTCATGCTCGCGCTGCTCCAGCACCAACACGGCGAACAGCGGCATCAGGCCGACGATGGAGCGCAGGCGCACCGGTTCGTTCTGGCCGTCGGGACGGCGCAGTACGTCGTAGAAGAACAGGTCCTGCTCGTCCCACAGGCCCTCGGCGCTGTCGTCGACACGGTTGATGGCGCCGGCGATATACAGGAAGTGCTCGAAAAACTTCACCGCGATATCGACGTACACGACATTGCGCCTGGCCAGTTCCAGAGCCATCCGCATCAGGTCCAGTGCATAGGCGGCAACCCACGCGGTGCCATCGGCCTGGTCTAACTGATAACCCGGCGGCAGCGTGGCCGAGCGGTCGAACAAGGCGATATTGTCCAGCCCCAGGAACCCACCCTGGAACAGGTTGCGTCCTTCGGCATCCTTGCGGTTGACCCACCAGGAGAAATTCAGCAGCAGCTTGTGGAAGATTCGCTCCAGGAAATCCATGTCACCTACGCCGGTCAACGCCTTGTCCTGCTGATACACCCGCCAACTGGCCCAGGCATGCACCGGCGGGTTGGCGTCGTCGAAGCGCCATTCATAGGCCGGCAACTGACCATTGGGGTGCATGAAGCGGTCCTTTACCAGCAGCAACAGCTGTTGTTTGGCATACCCCGGATCGATCAGCGCAATGGCCACCGCCTGAAAGCCCTGGTCCCAGGAGGCGTACCACGGGTATTCCCAGGTGTCGGGCATGGAGAGGATGTCGAAGTTGGACAGGTGCCGCCAATGGCTATTGCGCCGTTGCAGGCGCTCGGGCGGCGGCGCGGGCTGGGTCGGGTCGCCGTCGAGCCATTGGTTCACGTCGAAATAATAGAGCTGCTTGGACCACAGCAAACTGGCCAGGGCCTGGCGCTGCACATTACGCGCATCCGCGTCGGCGATGCCCTGCTGCAACGCGGCGTAGAAGTCATCGGCTTCCTGGCGGCGCTGTTCAAACAGCTTGCGCGCATTGACCTGGGGCGCGTCCTTGGGCGCAAAACGCAAATAGACGGCTTTGCGCTCCAGGCCCGCCAACGCCAGGATGAAACGCGCGGCCGCCTTGGTGCCGGTGTCGCGGCGAATCGCGGTTTCCTGTCCCGCCACCACGTAATCGTTGATCCCATCCTTGAACGGCCCCGGCGCCGGTTTGCCGTCCAGCTTGGGGAAGTTGCTTTCGTTTTCGCAGAACAGCCATTCGACGCCGTCCTGGCCCCAGGCGCTGAGGTGGTGATCGGGCAATTCATGATGACGCGCCAGCACGCGGTCGCCGTCCAGCCGCAACTGCGGTTTCGGCGCGCCGACGGTCCAGCTCCAATCATTGCGCGCCCAGACCTGGGGCAGCACTTGCAGGCGTGTCGGCTGGTCCGAGCGGTTGTGGACGCTGACGCGCATGAAGATATCGTCGGGCTGGTGCTTGGCGTATTCGACGCTGACGTCGCAATAGCGGTTGTCTTCAAACACGCCGGTATCGAGGATTTCGTACTCGGCATCCGCGAGCCCACGTCGGGCGTTTTCGGCGATCAGGTCAGCGTAGGGAAACGCCGCGTGGGGATATTTGTAGAGCATGCGCATGTAGGCATGGCTCGGCACGCCGTCGACGAAAAAGTACAGTTCCTTGACGTCTTCACCGTGGTTGCCCTCAGCGTTGTTCAGGCCGAACAGGCGCTCTTTGAGGATCGCGTCACGCTCGTTCCACAGCGCCAGGCCCATGCACCAGCGTTGCGCCTTGTCACTGAACCCGGCCAGGCCATCCTCGCCCCAGCGGTAAGCGCGGCTGCGCGCATGTTCGTGCGGGAAGTAGCGCCAGGCATCGCCATCGGCGCTGTAGTCCTCGCGCACCGTGCCCCATTGGCGCTCGCTCAGGTACGGGCCCCACTCGCGCCAGCGCTCGGCCGTCTCGGCGGCCAGGCGCTGGCCTTCAGTGGTTTGCACAATTGTGACGCTCATCCAACCCTCCCCCAGCCATCGCGTAAGGCCAGTGTAGAACCCATCCACGCTCAGATGCACATAAAGACGGTTTTACCTCAATCATTCGTTTGCAGAATGAAGTCCAGAGGAATCTTCGTTTGCGCGGGTCTGCGGTGCCCAACAGAATCGGGATAACGGCATTCATTACTCTTACAGCAGCCAGGAATTTTTCTATGCCCACCACCGCGTTTATCAGCCCCGACGACATCCGCAAAGGCTTTTCCAAGGCCATGTCCGACATGTACCGCGATGAAGTGCCCCTGTACGGCGCGCTGATGGAGCTGGTGGCCGACATCAACCAGCGCGTGCTCGACGCCGACCCGAGCCTGGCGCAACACCTGCAACGGACCGGCGAAATCCAGCGCCTGGACATGGAACGCCACGGCGCCATTCGCCTGGGTACCGCCGCCGAACTGACGACCATCCGCCGCCTGTTCGCGGTGATGGGCATGCAACCGGTGGGCTACTACGACCTGACCCCGGCCGGCGTGCCGGTGCATTCCACCGCGTTTCGCGCCGTGCATGAACGTGCGCTGCAAACCAGCCCGTTCCGCGTGTTCACCTCGCTGCTGCGCCTGGAACTGATCGAAAGCCCCGAACTGCGCGCCTTCGCCGAAGCCGCCCTGGCCAAGCGCTCGATCTTCACCCCCGGCGCCCTCGCCCTGATCGAACAAGCCGAACGCGACGGCGGCCTCAACGCCAGCGACGCCGAGGCATTCATCCGCCAGGCCCTGGAAACCTTCCGCTGGCACCACACCGCCACCGTCACCGCCGCGCAGTACCGGCAACTGAGCGACCAGCACCGCCTGATCGCCGACGTGGTGGCCTTCAAGGGCCCGCACATCAATCACCTGACCCCGCGCACCCTGGACATCGACCAGGTCCAGGCCGCCATGCCCGGCAAAGGCATCACCCCCAAGGCGGTGATCGAAGGCCCGCCGCGTCGCGACTGCCCGATCCTGCTGCGCCAGACCAGCTTCAAGGCCCTCGACGAAACCATCGCCTTCACCGACGCCCAAGGCAGCCACAGCGCGCGCTTCGGCGAAATCGAACAACGCGGCGTCGCCCTCACGCCCAAGGGCCGCACGCTGTACGACCAACTGCTGAACGCCGCCCGCGACGCCCTCGGCGCCTTCCCCAACGAGGCCAACGCTGCGCGTTACATGCAATTGATGGAACAGCACTTCCAGGCCTTCCCGGATGACCACACGCAGATGCGCGAACAAGGCCTGGCCTACTTCCGCTACTTCGCCACCGACAAAGGCCTCGCGGCACGCGGCCAAGCCGACCAACCGCGCACGCTGGACGCGCTGATCGCCGCCGGTCACGTCGATGTAGAACCGCTGGTGTATGAGGATTTTCTGCCAGTGAGTGCGGCAGGGATCTTTCAGTCAAACCTGGGAGACGCGGCGCAGAGTCACTACGCGGCCAATTCGAACCAGGCCGAATTCGAACAGGCGCTGGGGCGCAAGACCCTTGATGAGTTGGCGCTGTATGCCGAGACGCAACAGCGCTCGATGGATGAATGCACTCACACGCTACTGGCCTGAAACAAACTGCCCACCCGGCTCAGCAGCGCAGTCCTCGCGCCCTATAAGCCCCCAGAGCCGGGTGGGCGGCGGGGATCATAAGTATCGGCGGGGATGATGTCTTTCAGTCAATTCTGAAAAAATGTGCAAGGGAGCGACTGATGCGCTCCCTCAGTAGTGAATGGATCGCCCGTTTTACTGCAGCAAATCCTTGATCTCATCTTTAACCAACAAGCGTTTTTCCTTTAACTTCTTCAGCTCCTCATCGCTGCCCGCTGCCTTTTCAGCGCTCACCACCAAGTCATCGACGGCGTTGTATTTATCAAACAGCGCGTTCAGACGCGGATTTTGCGCCCGGTGCCCATCGACTTCGTCCTTGCTCAAACCCAAGTCCTGATACAGGTCGTGTTTCACTGGCATGGCCTACCTCCGCAAGTTGATCAATGATTACGCCCTTGAAGCTAGCCCATTCCAAGGGGTCTTGTCATGTTTGCGGGCAAACCAGTTCCGTTCGTCGCTACATCGGCGACGCAATCAAACCTTTGCCGCACCCTGCCCTCCACTGTAGATCGCCACCCGAGGGAGACCGGTTTCATGAATCACGCCGCCACCGCTGTCGACACCCAATGCATCAACACCCTGCGCACCCTGGCCATGGATGCCGTGCAAAAGGCCAATTCCGGCCACCCCGGCACGCCCATTACCCATGACTCGATCGGCGTCGGCGAAGACGGCCCGACGCACCAGCCGATCGAGCACCTGACCCAGTTGCAGGAGAAGTACGGGTTTACCGTGGAGAATGTGGTGAAGCTGGCCAAGCAACAGATCCAACTGAACGGACATTGATCACAACTGTGGGAGGGGCGGTGTGACGGTTCGACTCGGTGGTTCAGTCACAGTATCTGTGCCTGACACTCCGTCATCGGGGGCAAGCCCCCTCCCACATTGACCGCATTCCCTTGTTTGATCGGCGGGGTTACTGGCAGATGATCGTCAAGGGCAGCATCCCGGTGCTGGCGAGGAGCCCCACTCTCACGAACACCGCCTAACCCATGTGGGAGGGGGCTTGCCCCCGATGACGGAGTGTCAGTCACTGCATGAGTGCCTGAACCACCGCCATCGGGGCCAAGTCGAACCGTCACACCGCCCCTCCCACAGCTGATCTCCTTTAATGCTCAGATCAGCTCTCGAACGAGGAACGGCGCGGTGCGGCTTTTCTTACTCTTCGCCACCTGTTGCGGCGTGCCGCTGGCAACCACTTTGCCGCCCAGATCCCCAGCGCCCGGCCCGATATCAATCACCCAGTCACTCTGGGCCACCACGCGCATTTCGTGCTCCACCACAACCACCGTATGCCCCGCGTCGACCAAATGATTCAACTGACTAAGCAAACGGTCCACATCGCGTGGGTGCAAGCCGGTCGTCGGTTCGTCCAGCACATACAAGGTGGCGCCCCGGGCATTGCGCTGCAGCTCGGTGGCCAGCTTGATGCGTTGTGCTTCGCCGCCGGACAGTTCCGTCGCCGGTTGGCCGAGGCGCAGATAGCCCAAGCCGATATCGCGCAGCACGAGCAGCGAACGCAGCACCCCTGGCTGCTCGGCAAACACCGCCGCCGCTTGCTCGACGGTCAAGCCGAGCACTTGGGCAATGTTCAAGCCTTGCCATTGGATCGCCAGGGTCTCGGGGTTGTAGCGCGCGCCGTGGCAGGTCGGGCACGGCGCATACACGCTGGGCATGAACAGCAACTCAACGCTGACGAACCCTTCGCCTTCACAGTTCGCGCAGCGGCCCTTGGCGACGTTGAACGAGAACTGCCCCGCATCGTAATCACACTGCTGCGCGGCCGGCGTGGCAGCGAACAGTTTGCGCACGTTGTCGAACAGCCCGGTGTAGGTCGCCAGGTTGGAGCGCGGGGTGCGGCCAATGGGTTTCTGGTCCACCTGCACCAGCCGGCGAATCTGCTCCAGCCCGGCGCTGATACGCCCGCCGCTGGTTTGCGGGGTGTCATCTTCCAGGCTCGGCTCATCGTCGCTTTCCAGCACGCGGCCGAGGCCACTGCCCACCAACTCCAGCAGCGCCTGGCTGACCAGGCTGGATTTGCCCGAGCCGGAAATACCGGTCACCGCCGTGAAGCAACCCAGCGGAAAATCGACACTCACCGCCTTGAGGTTATTGCGCGTCACTCCCTCCAGGCTCAGCCAACCGGTCGCTTCCCGACGCCGAGGATTCGCCGGGCGCCGTTCGGCAAACAGATATTCACGGGTCTGCGACGCTTCAACCTGCGCCAAGCCCGCCGGCGGCCCGCTGTACAGCACTTGCCCGCCGTGTTCTCCGGCCGCCGGGCCGACATCGATCAGCCAGTCGGCGCGGCGCATGGTTTCCAGGTCGTGTTCCACCACAAACAACGAATTGCCGGCGGCTTTCAAACGCGCCAGTGCCGTGAACAGCGCCTCGCCATCCGCCGGGTGCAGCCCCGCCGACGGCTCATCGAGCACATAGATCACGCCGAACAACTGCGAACCCAGTTGCGTGGCCAGGCGCAAGCGCTGCAACTCGCCGGACGACAACGTCGGCGTGCTGCGCTCCAGGGACAGGTAGCCCAGGCCCAACTCGGTCAAGGTGCTGACCCGCTCGAGCAAATCCTCGGCGATGCGTTGGGCGGCCAGGCGTTTTTCCACCGACAGCGTCATCGTGTCCTGCCCCGCCGCCACCGGCCGCAGCAGCTCGGCCAACTGGGTCAGCGACAGTTGCGACAGCTCGCCAATGTCCACCCCGGCGAACTTCACCGACAACGCCGCCTGGGTCAGCCGCTTGCCGGCGCATAACGGGCAGGCGCTGCCCTGCATGAACTGCGCGACGCGCTTTTTCATCAGCGCACTTTGGGTGTGGCTGAAGGTATGCAGGATATAGCGCCGCGCGCCGCTGAACGTACCCTGGTAACTCGGCTCCAGCTTGCGCTTCAACGCCTCGCGGGTCTGTTGCGGGGTGAAGCCGGCGTACACCGGCACGGTCGGGGTTTCTTCGGTGAACAGGATCCAGTCGCGCTGCTTTTTCGGCAGGTCGCGCCACGGGATGTCGACGTCATAGCCCAGGGTCACCAGAATGTCGCGCAGGTTCTGGCCCTGCCACGCCAAAGGCCAGGACGCCACCGCGCGCTGGCGGATGGTCAGCGAGGGATCGGGCACCATCAGCGCCTCGGTCACTTCATACACGCGGCCCAGGCCGTGGCATTGCGGGCAGGCGCCCTGGGGCAGATTTGGCGAAAAGTCCTCGGCATACAGCATCGCCTGCCCCGGCGGATAACTGCCGGCGCGCGAATACAGCATGCGGATCAGACTGGACAACGTGGTCACGCTGCCCACCGACGAACGCGCACTCGGCGTGCCGCGCTGTTGTTGCAAGGCCACGGCGGGCGGCAGGCCTTCGATGGAATCCACATCGGGCACGCCGACCTGATCGATCAGGCGCCGCGCATAAGGCGCCACCGATTCGAAATAGCGGCGCTGGGCCTCGGCATACACCGTGGAAAAGGCCAGGGACGACTTGCCGGAACCCGACACGCCGGTAAACACCACCAGGGCATCCCGTGGGATATCCACATCGACGTTACGCAGGTTATGTTCGCGAGCGCCGCGAACCCGCACGAACCCGAGGGGTTGGCTGGTGATCTGAGGGATGTTGCGCGATGAAGTCATGGTCAACCTTGTGGCGCGGCAAGCACGCTGCGCACCCGATGCGTCTGGGTTTCGCGGTTATAGGGCTTACTCAGCAAATGAATGTCAGGGCTCAGCAGGTGGGGGATTTCGTTTCATTGCATATAGCTTATCCACGCAGGCCAGGGCAACTGCGCTCAGTGAAAATCCCGACTGCGCACAGCGACGCCTTCCAGCAACGGCGACAGATCGGTGAGACGCCCGGCGATCAGGTGCCGCACCTCGCCCACCGCCTCCCAGCGCCCGTCCACCTTGAGCAGGCGCGAGCCTACCAAGGCCTGGCGCTGGCGCTCTGCCAGGTCGCGCCAGACCACCACGTTCAGGTTGCCGAACTCATCCTCCAACGTCACAAAGGTCACGCCGCTGGCGGTGCCGGGGCGCTGGCGACCGGTCACCAGCCCAGCGACGCTGACAGTGCGGCCATGCTCCACCGCCATCAGCTCAAGGGAACTGCGGCAGCGGCGTTTGCGCAATTCCTCACGCAGCAACGCCAACGGGTGCGGGCCGAGGGTGGTGCCGAGCGTGGCGTAATCGGCCTGCAGGTCCTCGCCCAGCGTGGGCGCCGGCAGTTCCACCCGTGCTTCGTCGGGGCTGGGCAGGCCGGCGAACAGCCCGAGTTGTTTGTGTACCCCCGCCACTTCCCAGCGCGCCGTGTGCCGGTTGCCGGCCAAGGCCCGCAAGGCCCCGGCATCCGCCAGCAAGGCTTGGGCGCGGGAGTCCAGCCCGGCGCGTCGGTCGAGGTCGGCAATGTCGCTGAATGCACGGTGCTCGCGCGCCGCTTCGATCCGTCGCCCATCCTCTTCGCGAAACCCCGCGATCATGCGCAACCCCAGGCGAATCGCCGGTTGCGCGCCGTCGATGGGTTCCAGGCTGCACTCCCAGTCACTGGCCTGCACGTCCACCGGGCGGATCTGCAAACGATGGCGCCGCGCATCCTGCAGGATCTGGTCCGGGCTGTAGAACCCCATGGGCCAGCTGTTGATCAACGCACAGGCGAAGGCCGCCGGTTCATGGCATTTGAGCCAGCAACTGGCGTAAGTCAACAAGGCAAAACTGGCCGCGTGGGATTCCGGAAAGCCATAGCTGCCAAAACCCTTGATCTGCTCGAAGATCTGCGCGGCGAAGGCTTCGCTGTAGCCGTTTTTGAGCATGCCGGTACGCAAGCGTTGCTGGTGCGGTTCAAGGCCGCCGTGACGTTTCCAGGCCGCCATGGAGCGGCGCAACTGATCGGCTTCGCCGGGGCTGTAATCGGCGGCGACCATGGCGATCTGCATCACCTGTTCCTGGAACAGCGGCACACCGAGGGTGCGTTTGAGTACCGCTTCAAGCTGCGGCGACGGATAGGTGGTGGGCTCCTCTTTGTTCCGCCGCCGCAGGTACGGATGCACCATGCCACCCTGGATCGGCCCCGGGCGCACGATGGCAACTTCAATCACCAGGTCATAAAAGGTCTGCGGCTTGAGCCTGGGCAGCATCGACATCTGCGCCCGCGACTCGATCTGGAACACGCCGAGGGTGTCGGCCTTGCTGATCATCGCGTAGGTCGCCGGGTCTTCCTTGGGGATCGTCGCCAGGCACAGGTCAAGGCTGCGGTGGCGGCGCAACAGGTCGAAACAACGGCGGATCGCGCTGAGCATGCCCAGGGCAAGGATATCCACCTTGAGCAGGCCGACGGCGTCGAGGTCGTCCTTGTCCCATTGGATGATGGTGCGCTCGGCCATCGCCGCATTTTCCACCGGCACCAGGGTGTCCAGCGGGTGTTCGGAAATCACGAAGCCGCCGGGGTGCTGGGACAGGTGCCGGGGGAAGCCGATCAGTTGCTGGGTCAGCGTGAGCACGCGGCGCAGCACCGGGCTGTCGGGGTCGAAACCGCCTTCGCGCAAACGCTCCACGGGCGGTGCATCGTCACTCCAGCGCCCGCAGCACTCGGCCAGCGCATTGACCTGGTCCGGCGGCAAACCCAGGGCCTTGGCCACGTCGCGCACCGCGCCGGCAGCGTGGTAGCTGCTGACCACCGCCGTCAGTGCGGCGCGGGTGCGGCCATAGCGCTTGAACACGTATTGCAGCACCTCTTCGCGGCGTTCGTGTTCGAAGTCGACGTCGATGTCCGGCGGCTCGTTACGCTCCCTGGACAGGAAGCGCTCGAACAGCATGTTCATCAGGCTCGGGTTGATCTCGGTGATGCCCAGGGCGAAACACACCGCCGAGTTGGCCGCCGAACCCCGGCCCTGGCACAGGATCGAACGGCTGCGGGCAAAGCGCACGATGTCATGCACGGTGAGGAAATAGCTTTCGTAACCCAGCTCGCTGATCAGCTCCAGTTCGTTATTGATCTGCTGCAAGGTCTTGGCGTCGACCCCTTGCGGCCAGCGCCGGGCGATGCCTTCTTCGGTGACGGCGCGCAGCCAGGATCGGGCGTCATAGCCGGCAGGCACCAGCTCACGCGGGTACTGGTAGCGCAGTTGGCTGAGGTCGAAGGTGCAGCGGCGGGCGATGACCAGGGTTTCGTCGAGCAACGACGGCGGATACAGCGCCTGTAACGCCGGCAGGCTGCGCAGATGCCGTTCGCCATTGGGATGCAGGCGCGTGCCGGCTTCGGCCACCGGCACGTGATGACGGATGGCGGTCATGGTGTCTTGCAGGGCGCGGCGGCCGCGGGCATGCATATGCACATCGCCGCAGGCCACTGCCGGGAGCTGCAGGCTGGCGGCCAGTGCCAGGCGTTGCTCCAGGTGACGCGCGTCGTCCTGCCCGCAATGCAGATGCACCGCCAGCCACAGGCGCTCGGCGAAGGTACGGCGCAACCATTGGATCGAGGCCTGGGTGTCGCTGTCTTCGGCGATCCAGAGCGCCAACAGGCCGGGCAGCGGTTGGTCGAAGTCTTCTGGCAGCAGGCGATAACAGCCCTTCTCCGCCCGCCGCCGGGCCAGGGTAATCAAGCGGCACAGGTGTTGGTAGCCGCTGAGGTCTTCCACCAGCAGCAGCAATTTCGGGCCGTTTTCGAGGCGCATCTCGCTGCCGATAATCAGCGGCAAGCCCACTGCCTTCGCCGCCTGCCAGGCGCGCACGATGCCGGCCAGGGTGCATTCGTCAGTGATCGCCAGGGCGCTGTAGCCCTGGCGCTTGGCCCGTTCGAACAACTCCAGCGCCGTGGAGGCACCGCGCTGGAAGCTGAAATTGGACAGGCAATGCAGCTCGGCGTAGCTCATGCAAACCAGCCTTGCAGCCACAGCCCATCGCTTTGCCCCACGGTGCGGTAGGCCCAGCCTTGCTGACCGGCGCGGGTCTGGATCAGGTAATAGTCGCGGCGGATATCGGCGCCATCCCACCAGCCCGATTCGATGCGCTCCGGGCCCTTCAGGATCTGCACGCCCGCCTCGGCCAGCAAGGTCGGCTCGGCGAGCAACCAGCCGGGGCGTTGCACGTTGTTCAAAGTGGGGCACGGGTTTTTATCGGCCGCCGCTTGCCAGGCGCATTCGGGGCGGTGGTCGGCGTGAAAGCGCAGGCCTTGCACCGCTTCATCGCCAAGCCGCGCGCGCAGGCGTTCGCGCAGTTGTTCCCAGGGCAGGGTCTGTTGCGGGCGGTCATCGAACAGGTCCTGGCGTTGCGGCACGAACACCGGCAGGTCCTGGGCCACCAAGCGAACACCGCGCACGGGTGCGCTCACTTGCACTTGCTCCAGGCGCCCGCGGGCCAGTTCGAACAGCATCGCCGCATCACGCTCGGCGCTGAGCAGGCCGACCTTGATCACGCTGTCCGGGGCCTGGGCGTGTTCCAGGTGCAGGGCGAAACGCTGCACGCCACTGTCGCGGCCACAGAGGAAGGCGGACAGGTCACCGGTCAGACGGCGCAGCGGAAATAGCAAGGCCTGGTGGGATTGCACGTCGAAGTTCAGCTCGATGCGCACATCGAAGCGGTCCGGCGGTTGATAGAACCCTAGGGCCAGCGGCCGCTGCCCGCTCAGGGCATCCAGATGCTTGAGCAACGCCGCATCAAAGCGCCGCGCCAAGGTGTGCCGGGGCAACGCCTGCACCTGGGCCAGGCGGCGCAAGCCCATGCGCGACAAGGCGATAGCGGCCTGCGGATCCAGGCCGGCGCGGTCAATGGGCAGCGGCGCCAAGGCCTGCATCAATGCCTGATCATCGGCCACGGCCAGGCCATCGTAGAGGTTCGCCAGCACCCGCGCCGCCGCCGGGTTGGGCGCGGCGACGATGCGATGACGAAAGCCCAGCTCGCTCAGCTCTTTGCGCAGGCGTGCCTCAAAGCGCGGCCAAGGCCCGAACAGGCCCAGGCTCGACTCGATCTCAAACAGCAAGGCGCGCGGGTAAAACACGCTGACCTGGGAACTGAACTGGTAGGCCCAGGCCGCCAGAAACTGCTGCCAACGTTCGATTTCCACGGGGTCGTATTCGGCGCAGGCAAAGGTTTTGACCAGCGCATGCGCCGCCGTCAGCGATTGACCAGGGCGCAGGCCCAACGTGTGCGCGGCCGCATTGACGGTTTGCAGGACGCGCCGCTGCGGCGTACCGGCCAGCAGTGCCAGCGGCTCGTGCGGCGCCGGATGCATACGCTGCACCGCGTCCAGCGCCAATTGCGGAAAAACAATACAGACCCAGCGCATGCCAACCTCAGTGCCCGACCAGCGCAATCGGCGCCGGGTGGGCCAGCCCGCCCCGGCACTTGAGCACCCGCACTTGCGCGGGCCGGGCGTCGACCGCCAGGCGTAAGGCGGCCGGCGAGGCGTTGAGCGCTTCACTCAAGGCGCGCCAGGCAAACGCCAGGGTCTGCCCGGTTTCCGCCGCCACCTGCAAGCGCCGCAAGGCACGATCATCGGCCTTGCGCGGCCAGCACAACACCGCACCGCAACTGCCCGAACGCAGGCACTGCTCGACCGCCCACAACGCATCCCGCTCCTCGGCCCGGACCACCGCGAGCTGACGCACATCCACCCCGGCGTTCTGCCAGGCGTGGGGGTACGGCGTGTAGGGCGGCGCCACCAGCACTATGCGTTCCCCCGCCGCCGACAAACGCGCCAGGGTCGGCAACACCAGTTGCAGTTCGCCCACGCCGTCCTTGGCCATGAGGATTTCGCTGAGGGCCGACTCCGGCCAGCCGCCCGTGGGCAGCACCGCATCCAGCGCCGCGAGCCCCGTGGGGTGGACACTGGCCGGTGGCGCGGCGGGCCGGCCCTTCCACACGCGCCCGCCATTGAACAGCGCGTCCAGGGCAACGACGGCGCCCATCAGCCTTGCCTCACCAGGCCGCAGAACACGCCTTCGATGGCCAGCTCCTGATCGGGCCTGACCACGATGGGTTGATACGCAGGGTTGCGCGGCAGCAGGCGCACGCTGTCGCCCTTGCGTTCGAAACGCTTGATGGTGACTTCACCGTCCAGGCGCGCCACCACAATCTGCCCGTTCACCGCTTCGGCACTGCGGCGCACGCCCACCAGGTCGCCGTCAAGGATGCCGTCTTCGATCATTGAGTCGCCCTGTACCCGCAACAGATAGTCCGGGGTCTTCGCGAAAGTGGCCGGGTCGAGTTGCAGGCGGCTGTGGACTTCGGCATCGGCGCCGATGGGCAAGCCGGCGGCGACTCGGCCGAGCACCGGAACGTCCAGCCATTCAGGCCGCGCTGGCGGGTTGAGCAGGCGAATGCCACGGGCCTGGTGGGGGTTGACCTCGATGAAGCCGGCTTCGGTCAGGGCCACCACGTGTTTGCGCGCGACGCTGCGGGAGGCGAAGCCGAATGCCTCGGCGATCTCGGCGAGGCTGGGGGGTTGGCCTTGTTGCGCGATGCGGTCGCGGATGAAGGTCAGGATGGCGGTGCGGCGGGGGGTTAGGGTTGTCATGGAGTACATTTGTACTCCTGTGGGAAATTTCTGACAATAGCCGGTAGTCGGGGTTGGGGGGGATTGGTGACCGTGTGCATATCCGTTTTTTCGGTAACGGCGGCTTATGGTTCCGCTCTTACAGCAGGTCACTTTGGAAAAAAAAGCCTCAAAGTAACCAAATGTATGGTCAGCCCACCTTTTGCTATCCAGTCACGATGAACGGTAAATCAGGCTTGCGCTAATGTATCCGGGCTCCTTGTGAGCGCGGTTACGCGTTCGGCCCTTGATGAGTATTCGCTCCTGCCTGTCCTTAAAAGCGCTTCAGCTTCGAAAGCTATTTTGCTTATCAGGTTCTCAGCCAGGGTATCTGCCGTTTATCGCCATCAATTACTGACGTCGCAAAAGCCGGTGGTAAAGCTGGGTCACACGGTGAAATGCCCGTTGTAGGTGCCACCTTTGGTCAGCAGCGCCCAGACAATCCTGGCCATTTTATTAGCCAGCGCACAGGCAACTTTGTTAAGCGGTTTCCGAGCCAGTAGGTTTCTGGCCCAGACTCCAAGGGCGTCGTTTCGCTTATCGATTCGATAAAGCAGGGTTTGGGCGCCCTGCATCAGCAAGGTTCTCAAATACCGATCCCCGCGCTTGCTGATACCCAGGAGCGTGGTTTGCCCTCCGGTTGAGTATTGCCGTGGCACCAGCCCCAACGAAGCCGAAAAATCTCGGGACGATTTATATATCGAAGCGTCCCCGACATCGGCCACCAGCGCGCTAGCGATGAGGGGGCCTATGCCGGGGATGCTCTGTAATCTTTTGCCAGCGTCACTCCCGTTCACCTGCTGCTTGATCTCGATATCCAGTGCTTTGATTTCGCTGGTCAATTGACGAATGTCATCAAGCATCCGACTAATAGCCTGCCGCAGGCGCAGCGGTAGATTGTGCTCTTCCATCAATGCAGGAACCCGATCCAGCGCGGCATAGCCAGCGGGAAAGATAACGCCAAACTCCAGTAAGAACCCGTGCACCTGGTTGATCACTCCAGTGCGCCGACTCACCAGTGATTTACGCAGTTTATGCACGGTCGACAACACCTGCTGATCAACCGACTTGACCTGTACAGAGCGCGTTCTGGGACGTGATGCGGCCTCACAGATAGCCTCGGCATCAATGAAGTCGTTCTTGTTGCCGGTGACGTAAGCCTTCACATGCTGCGGCGCTATCAGTTGGACCTGATGACCGAGCTTGGTGATTTCTCTGGCAAGAAACTGTGACCCGCCACAGGATTCCATGGCGACTTTGCAGGGGGGCATTTGTGCAAGTAATGGCAGCAACTGGCTTCGATTGAGCTTCTTGCGCAGTACCTGATGGCCTTGTGCGTCCTGGCCGTGTAAGTGGAAGCTGTTCTTGCCAATGTCGATGCCTAGAAGCGTTACGCTGTTCATGAGAAAACCTCCTCAGGAAAAGTGAGAACCTCAGTAGTGTAGACCTGAGGTTCTCGCCGGGCTGACCATCTCATTAGGGCTCTTGCCCCACCACTCGGCACCTCGCTAGTGCTCGGTGTGCCCTCACTCCGGCCAGCGTGGTTTAACGGGGCGCCTAAGATCAAAAGCAAAAGCCAGAGCAGAACGAGTTCTATCTGATCCATGGAGATCAAAATGTGGGAGGGGGCTTGCCCCCGATGGCGGTGGATCAGTCATGCATGTAGTGACTGACACACTGCCATCGGGGGCAAGCCCCCTCCCACATTTTTGACCGAGTTCGGCTCGCAGAGTCAGGTCGGCTACAAGGCCGCTTTGCTTTTGATCTGAGGCACACCGGGCCTAGCTTTGGCTACTTTTGAGAAAACGGATATCGACACGCCCCACTCTCACCACCCCTCTTTCAACATCCGCAACTCCAGATGCTGCAACAGCATGATGGTCTTCCCATCCACAATCTCCCCACTCTCCACCATCGCCAGCGCCCGCTCGAACCCCAATTCCAGCACCTCGATATCCTCACCCTCCTCTTCAATCCCACCGCCCGTGCCCACCCGATCCCCCGGTTGGTACTCACCGAGAAAAAAGTGAATCCGCTCAGTCACCGACCCCGGGCTCATAAATGCTGCATAGATCTTCTCCACATGCCCCACCCGATAGCCCGTCTCTTCTTCGGCTTCCAGGCGAATGCGTTCCTCGGGGCTGGCGTTGTCCAGCAACCCGGCCGCAGCTTCGATCAGGTAACCGGGGTAGTCGTTGACGAAGGTGGGCATGCGGAACTGTCGGATCAGCAGCACGGTGCGCTGTGCGCGGTTGTACAGCAGGATGGTCGCGCCGTTGCCCCGGTCGTACACCTCGCGGGTCTGGGCCTGCCAGTTGCCGTCGCGGCGGCGTAGGTCGAAGCTGTATTTTTTCAGCAGGTACCAATTGTCCGAAAGCGTCTCTTCGGCGGTGATGCGAACGGGGCTGTTGTCCATGGTCGGGCCTTTGCTCAAAGGAGCAGGAGCATGTCGCGGTGGCAAGGTCAGCGTCAAGCGGGTCGCATACCGCTACAATCGCGCCCACAAAAGGTCTCTCCAAGGGCAAGGCAATGTCGCTGCATATCCCGACGCTACTGATAGTGGCCGTGTTCGTGTTCTGCCTGATGGGCCTGCTCACCGTGCATGCCTGGAGCCGTGGCCGCGAGCCAACCCTGGGCTATCTCGGCATCATGCTGCTGCTCGCCTCCCTGGGTACCGGGCTGATCGTGGTGCGTGGCGTGGGCGTGGACTTTGTCGCATTGATCCTGGGCAATGTCGTGCTGTTGCTCAGCGCCGCGATGAACTGGACCGCCATGCGCACCTTCGTGCAACGCAAGCCCAGCCTGCCGGGGATTTTTGCCGGGTGTGGCGTGTGGCTGTTGATGTGCCTGCTGCCGCAGTTCTATGGTTCGCTGTCGGCGCGGGTCTCCCTGTATTCGCTGCTGGCGGCCGGTTATGGCGTGCTGTCGGCCCTGGAGCTGTGGCGCAACCGCGCGACCCTGGAAGTTGCCTACGCCCCCGCCCTGGTGCTGACCCTTTTGCATACCGCGTTCTACGGCATACGCGCGTTCACCGACCCCGGCCTGCCGATGAAAAACGCCCAGGCCTCGGGGGGCGAAGGCGTGCCGTTTTTCTCGTTCATGCTGTTTGAATCGATGCTGTATGCCATCGGCATTGCCTACGTCACCCTGGCGATGGTCAAGGAGCGCGCCGAGTTGCGCTTCAAGGCCGCCGCCTTCAGCGATGCACTGACCGGCGCCGGCAACCGCCGCGCCTTTATGCTCAAGGGCGAAAAACTGCTGGCCGACTGCAACCGTCGCCAGCGCAGCGCAGCCCTGTTGCTGTGCGACCTGGACCACTTCAAGCGCGTGAACGACAGTTTCGGCCACCCCATGGGCGACCAGGTGCTGATCGCCTTCAGCCAGGTGACCCGGGCAACGCTGCGCAGCGGTGATGTGTTTGCGCGTATCGGCGGTGAAGAGTTCGCCTGCCTGCTGGTCGACAGCGATGCGGCCGGTGCGTTTGAAGTGGCCGAGCGTATCCGCCGCGGGTTTGCCGAACTGGACCTGCTGACGCCGGGGTTCTTGAGCGTGAGCATCGGCATCGTGACCACCACGGCGGCCGGCCACGACCTCTCGCACTTACTGTCCCAGGCCGACCAGGCGCTGTACCAGGCCAAGGCTCATGGACGCAATCGGGTGCAGGTGATGACGAAGATACCGACACAGGTCGTCACCCACTCAACCGAACACACCAACGCCTCATAAAATGTGTTTTCGGCACTGGGTTCGCGCGGGGCTGTCAAGCGCAAACCCAGCCTATGCTGGCCCGCGCCAGAAGTTGATCAAATATTGACCTTGGGTTGAATCGCCAACCCCCGCCGGGCCCGCGCAAAGTTATCCACAGAGATACCCACGGTTTTCGTGGACAACTCTTTTTATTTTTTTACGATTTTTTTGCTCAACCCGCACCTTGGGGAAAGGTGCCAGGCAGCAAAATATCGCGATTCACATCGCGTATATCGTTATACCCGCACAGCGCCATCGACACGTCCAACTCGCGGGCGATGATCTCGAGCGCCTTGGTCACGCCCGCTTCACCCATCGCGCCCAAACCGTACAAATGCGGGCGACCGATCATGGTGCCTTTGGCGCCCAATGCCATCGCCTTGAGCACGTCCTGGCCGGAACGGATACCGCCATCGAGCCACACTTCAATACGCTCGCCCACCGCCTCGACGATCGCCGGCAATTGGCTGATGCTCGACGGCGCGCCATCCAGCTGACGACCGCCGTGGTTGCTCACCACCAACGCATCGGCGCCGGCATTCGCGGCCAGGCGCGCATCTTCCACATCGAGGATGCCCTTGATGATCAGCTTGCCGCCCCAGCACTTCTTGATCCACTCCACATCGTCCCAGCTCAGGCGCGGGTCGAATTGCTGGGCGGTCCACGACGACAGCGAACTCATGTCGGCCACGCCTTTGACATGCCCGACAATATTGCCGAAGCCATGGCGTTTGGTGCCGAGCATGCCCATCACCCAGCGCGGCTTGGTCATCATGTTGAGGATATTCGGCAGGGTCAGTCTGGGTGGCGCCGACAGGCCGTTGATCAGGTCCTTGTGACGTTGCCCGAGGATCTGCAGGTCCAGGGTCAACACCAACGCATCGACACCGGCGGCCTTGGCGCGCTCGATCAACTGCTCGATAAAGGCGCGGTCGCGCATCACATAGAGTTGAAACCAGAATGGCTGGCCGACCTGTTCGGCGATGTCTTCCAGGGAGCAAATGCTCATGGTCGACAAGGTGTAGCGCAGGCCAAAGGCTGCAGCGGCGCGGGCCGTGAGAATTTCACCATCGGCATGCTGCATCCCGGCCAGGCCGGTGGGCGCCAGGGCGACTGGCATGGCCATGTCCTGGCCGATCATGGTGGCGCGGATCGAACGCTCATCGATATTGCGCGCCACCCGTTGGCGGAATTTGATCTGGGCAAAATCGCTTTCATTTGCCCGGTAAGTGCTTTCAGTCCAAGAGCCGGAATCGGCGTAATCGTAAAACATCCTTGGAACGCGTTTTTGCGCCAGCTTGCGTAAGTCTTCGATGGTTGTGATCAACGACATCGGGGTCACCTCTCCCTGAACTGAGCACAGAGAGTAACCGCCCATCGGCCGTACAACCAGCCATTGCGTTCATTGTGATCAGGCCGCTGACGGCTCGTCCGTGGCAGGTGGTTCGGGGGTGAGCCCCCAGTCGCCGTGTTCGTACCAGTCATCACCGATCATCTCGGCCGGGTGCATGGTGCGGTCGGCGCCGTTGCCACAGGCCAGGTCGGTCGTGGCGCAATAGCGGTCGCAGCCCCAACAGATGCGCTCGGGGTGCTTGGGGTGCAGCGGAAAAGGCTTGGCCATGACGAGGTTCCCTACCGGCGAACGATAGAGCCAACCTAACCTGAGCAAGGGTGGATGGCCTTGACCGCCGTCAAGGTCGGTCAACATGAAATATCGCCTAAACTTGACAAGAATCATTATTGTTTACGATCAACCTTTCTAGACTCGGGTTTTCTCCCCTCCCCGTCAGGAAGCCTCCATGCGTATCCCTTCTTCATTGTCCCTGGTCCTGCTGTTGTCCACCTCTGCGGCGTTCGCCAAGGAGTATCCGATCGGCGAACCGCAGCACTGCCCGGGGCTGGAAATCGGCGCGGTGTACCTGCAACCGATCGAGATGGCGCCCGCCGGTATGATGCGCGCCACCGCCGACTCCGACGTCCACCTTGAAGCCGATGTACGCGCCACGGCGGACAATGCCCAAGGCTTCCAGGAAGGCAGTTTCGTGCCGTACCTGAACCTGTCCTTTACCTTGAAAAAGCAAGGCAGCGACACGCCGATCACCGGTGATTTCCACGCCATGGTCGCCAATGACGGGCCGCACTACGGCGACAACGTCAAGCTTCAAGGCCCGGGCAAATACACCCTGACCTTCAGCGTATTGCCGCCCAGCGGCCACCAGTCCCTGGGCCGCCATACCGACAAGGAAACCGGCGTCGCACCGTGGTTCGAACGCTGCGAAGTGCATTACGAATTCGTCTACGCCGGCATCGGCAAGAAAGGCGGCTACTGATGCCCCGCGCCCTGCTGCTGGGCAGCTTGCTGCTGAGCGGCGCGGCCCTGGCGGCGCCGTTGCCGACCTATGAACTGACCTTGCAGGACGGCCACTTCATCCCGCCGCAACTCACGGTCAAGGCCGGTGAGCGCTTCAAGATCGTGCTGCACAACCTCGGCCAAGGCCCGGCCGAATTCGAGAGCACACCGCTGCGCGTGGAGAAAGTCTTGTCCCCCGGTGTGACCACCTTCGTGGTGATCCACCCGCTCACGCCAGGGCTGTATCCGTTCTTTGACGAGTTCAACCCACAGTTGCCCGAAGGCAGCATCCTCGCCCAATAGCCCCGGAAGCCGTTGATGAATCAATCGATGTTTATTGTCTGGCGCGAAAGCGTCGAGGCGCTGCTGGTGATCGGCATTCTGCAGGTCTGGATCAGCCGCCAGACCGCGCACTCGCGCCTGGGGCGTTTCCTGTGGGCCGGGGTGGTCCTGGGGTTGTTTTGCTCCGCAGGCTTGGCCGGCCTGATGCTGTGGGCCGGTGAGGCCATGACCGGCCCCCAGGGCGAATGGCTGCAAGCGGCGCTGACGTTATTGGCCAGCGGCCTGATGGTGCAGATGGTGTTCTGGATGCATCGCCACGCGGCCACGCTCAAACACACCCTGGTACGCGAAGCCGATGAACGCCTGGCCCGCCAGGGCGGTTGGGGCGTGTTGCTATTGACGCTGTTGGCGGTGAGCCGCGAAGGCAGTGAAACCGTGGTGTTTCTGTACGGTGCCGGCGCGCGTCTACAGGGCCCGGCGCTGAACCTATTCGCCATCGGCGGCGTGCTGGGCCTGGTGCTGGCGGGGCTCACGGTGCTGCTGTTGCGCAGTACGCGGCGCTTCATTTCCTGGTCGCTGTTTTTCGCCCTCAGCGAAGCGCTGTTGCTGCTGCTCGGCGGAGCCTTACTGGTGGCGGCCGTGGACCGTATCAGCGGGCAATTGCTGGCGATGGACATGCCCGAGTGGGTTTATTCCAGCTTCGGTGAAAGCCGCTGGGACAGCAGCGCCCTGCTCAGTGACAGCCACGGCTTGGGCGCGCTGCTGGCAGACTTTGTCGGCTACCGCGCCGCGCCGAGCCTGGTGACCGTGCTGGTGCTGCTCGGTTATTGGCTGTGGGTGGGCAACGGCCTGCGCCGCTCGCGGCACGCAGCATGAGCTGGCTGCAGCGCCTGGGCGATGGCATGCGTCGTCATGCCCGGTTGATCCGTGCCGTGCAATGGGCCGTGGTACTGATCTACGCCGTGCTGCTGGTGCTGCCGGCGCTGCTGCCGTTGCCGGACAGCCAGGCACGCCTGGTGAACAACCTGACGCTGCTCGCGCAATTCATCTTCTGGGGCCTTTGGTGGCCGTTCGTGTTGCTCTCGATGGTGCTGTTCGGGCGCCTGTGGTGCGGCGTGCTCTGCCCGGAAGGCTCCCTGAGCGAATGGGCCAGCCAGCACGGGCGCGGCCTCGGCATTCCGCGCTGGGTACGCTGGGGTGGCTGGCCGACGCTGGGCTTTTGCCTGACCACCCTCTACGGCCAATTGATCAGCGTGTATGACTACGCCCAGGCCGCCCTGCTGATCCTCGGCGGTTCGACCCTGGCTGCGGTGATCGCCGGCCTGTTGTTCGTGCGCGGCAAGCGCGTGTGGTGTCGGTACCTGTGCCCGGTCAGCGGCGTCTTCGCCCTGCTCGCCCGCCTGGCGCCGGTGCATTTCGCGGTGGATGAACAACGCTGGAAAGCCAACGACGCACCGCGCCTGCCGCTGCCCAACTGCGCGCCACTGCTGGATATCCGCCGCCTGCAAGGGGCCAGCGAGTGCCACGCCTGCGGCCGCTGCAGCGGACAACGTGGCGCGGTGCAACTGATCGCCCGCTCGTGCAATCAGGAGATCCTGCAGGCGCCCCATCAGCAAGGCTCGGTGTGGGACGCGCGTTTGTTGCTGTTTGGTGTGATCGGTTTGGCGATGGGGGCTTTTCAATGGACCGTCAGTCCGTGGTTTATCGCGCTTAAACAAAGCCTGGCGACGTGGCTGGTCAGCCATGACTGGTTATGGCCACTGCAAGACAACGCGCCGTGGTGGTTGCTGACTCATTATCCGCAGCTCAATGACAGCTTCAGTTGGTTGGATGGCGTGTGCATTGTGCTGTATCTGGGGGGGAGTTCGTTGGTATTGGGGGGTGGCTGCTGGCTGCTGCTGCGGCTGGCGGCGTGGGTGGCGGGGGATCGTGCGCTGTTTCGGCCCCTGGTACTGACGCTGACGCCCCTGGGTGGTGCAGGGTTGTTCCTCGGATTGTCGGCGACCACGGTGAAGTTGTTGCGGTATGAGGGGTTGGGGTTGGCTTGGGTGCAATCGGCGCGGGCGGTGTTGTTGATGGCGGCGGTTGGGTGGTGTTTGTGGTTGGGGTGGCGGCAGCTTCGGGGGGTTGGGCGCGGGTCGCGTTGCCTTGCGGGGTTGTGCGTGTTGCTGAGTACGGGGTTGGTGGGGTGTGGGTGGTGGTTGCAGTTTTGGGGGTGGGGTTGAGTGCCGTTTTTTCGGTGATGGCGGCTGTGTACATATCCGTTTTTTGGGGGTGCCTCGCCTGTGTTCGGCCAGCGTGGTTTAACGGGGCGCCTAAGATCAAGATCCAGAATGAGTTCTATCTGATCCATGGAGATCAAAATGTGGGAGGGGGCTTGCCCCCGATAGCGGTGGATCAGTCATGCATGTAGTGACTGACACACTGCCATCGGGGGCAAGCCCCCTCCCACATTTCTGACCGAGTTCGGCTTGCAGGATCAGGTTGGCTATAAGGCCGCGCCCAAGAGCAAGAGCCAGAGCAGAACGAGTTCTATCTGATCCACGGAGATCAAAATGTGGGAGGGGGCTTGCCCCCGATAGCGGTGAGTCAGCCAAGGATGCATCAACTGATACACTGAAGTGCGCCCCAAAAGTTGGACAGTGATTGTTAGGCTACAGCGGACCGGGCTCTGTACGCTACAGGGCTCAGTCCGCCAAGCTTCGTTTTGATTCGTTTATGGTTGTAGTAATGGATGTATTCAGCCAGTCCAGCCTGCAACTGAGCCACGCTGTCGAAGCTTTCCCGGTAGTAAAATTCTGACTTCAACGTACCAAAGAAGCTCTCCATTGTGGCGTTGTCATAGCAGTTTCCTCTGCGTGACATGCTCTGTTCCAACCCTGCTTTTTCTAGTTGATCCCGGTACTTTGGGTATCGATAGTGCCAACCCTGATCCGAGTGCAGCATGGGTTTGACGCCCTCAGGCAAGCGCTCAAGAGCTTGTTCCAGCATGTCGCCCACCAACGCATATTGGGGGCGTGTGGCGGTCTGATAAGCCACGATTTCTCCGTTGTACAAGTCTAAAACTGGAGACAGATACAGCTTTCCGCCAGCCACTTTGAACTCGGTGACATCCGTTACCCATTTCTGATTCGGTTGTTCAGCCTCGAACTGACGAGCCAGGGTATTGGGCGAGACTTTTCCCATCGGCCCTCGATACGATCTGTATTTCTTCGGTCGTACCGTACATTTCAGACTCAACTCCCCCATCAGTCGCCGCACCGTTTTACTGTTGATCAACTGTCCGTTGCTGCGCAGAGCTAAAGTCATACGACGATAGCCGAAGCGCCCCTTATGCTCGTCTTGAAGGCTCTGGATAGAGGCTTTCAGCGAAACGAACCGGTCTGCTCCGTCCATCGCCTTGAGTTGGTAGTAGTACGTGCTGCGGGCGAGCCCAACCAGTTTGAGCAAAGGGTCCAAAGGGAAGCTTTGCCTCAACTCAGAGACTAATCGGGCTTTTTCTTCGCTTCTTTCTCGCGCCTCATTACCGCCTCGCCTAACTCCCCAAGCTTTTTTAGGTAGGCGTTCTCCATGCGCAAATACTGGAGTTCATCAAGTAAAGCCTTGTGAGCACGCTCTTGGTCGGTGAGTGGGGCAGCCGTTTTTCGAGGTTTAGCTGGTGGTTTGGACATAGCGATATTCAATCCTTTTTCCCCTGAGGCCAGGGCTTCAATACCGCCACTGTAATACTGCTGCTGCCATCTGCCCACTTGGGTAGAGTCACCCAGATTGAAGAGTGCCGCTGCGCGGCGAAAAGAGAGGGAGTCACGCCACATGCGTTGCAGAACGGAGAACTTGAACAAAGCACTATAACGTCCACCGGAACTACTCAGACTGGCCTCACCGTGCAGCCGGTAAGCTTCCACCCAGCGGCGAAGCAAAGTGGGGTCCATTTGAAATCGGGCTGCAATATGGCGAAAGCCACGGCCTCGCTCTAGGAAGGCGGTAATGGCGGAAAGTTTGAACTGCGCGGCGTACTTGCTCATGAAAAAGCCCCAGGAGTTGGATGAGTGTCCAACTTTTGGGGCGCACTTCATGGATCAGTCATGCATGTAGTGACTGACATACTGCCATCGGGGGCAAGCCCCCTCCCACATTTTTTTGACCGCGTTGGGCTTTCAGGATCAGGTCGGTTATAAGGCCGCCGCGCGTTGGTTACTTTTCGGGTTGGCCATTACCGAAGAAACGCATCGCCACACCACCTAAACCTTAAACCGCGCCACCGTCTGATGCAGCTCCCCCGCCATCCCCGCCAGATCATGCCCCGCCGTCTCGGTATGCAAAGCTCCCTGCAACACCTGCTGCGACAGGTTCCGTATCCCCACCAGGTTACGATCCACTTCCCGCGCCACCAGTGCCTGTTCTTCGGTGGCGCTGGCGATCATCAAATTGCGCTCATTGATCTGCGAAATCGACCGGGTGATTTCATCCAGCGCTTCCCCCGAACGCTGCGCCACGCCCAAGGTCGCCTGCACCCGCTCGCTGCTGTCGTGCATGGCGGCCACGGCGTGTTCGGTGTCCTGGCGGATGTTGCCGATCATCTGCTCGATCTCCTGGGTCGAGGTCTGAGTACGATGAGCCAGGGCGCGCACTTCATCGGCGACCACCGCAAAACCGCGCCCGGCATCGCCGGCACGGGCCGCTTCGATCGCGGCGTTGAGGGCCAGCAGGTTGGTCTGGTCGGCGATGCTGCGGATCACGTCCAGCACGCTGCTGATGTCTTGCACGCGGCCGGCGAGTTGCTGGATACGTTCGGAGGTTTCCACCACGCCGGTGGCCAGGGTGTTGATCGAGGCCACGGTTTCCTGCACCTGCGCCCGCCCAAGCTGGGCGGTCTGTTCCGACAGGCGCGAGGCTTCGCTGGTGCTCACCGCGTTGCGCGCGACTTCGTCGACGGCGGCGGTCATTTCGTTCACCGCCGTGGCGGCCTGTTCGATTTCCTGGCCCTGCAACTGCAGGCTGCTGCTGGTCTGGCTGCTGACCGCGCTCAACTCTTCCGACGAGCTGGCCACGCCATCCACCGAGGCGGCGATCTGCCGGACCATCTGGTTGAGGTTCTGCTGCATCTGGTGCAGGTTGCGCATCACGCTGCCGTCGGCACTGTTGCCCAGCGGCACCTCGATGGTCAGGTCGCCCTGGGCGATATGGTTGAGCACCCGCGCCACCTCGTCCGGCTCGCCGCCCAAAGGTCGGGTGACGCTGCGGGTGACGATTACGGCGGCCACCACGACCAGGCTCACGCACAGCAGCAACAGCCCGATCATCATGCGGCGCGCATCGTCGTAGAGGATTTGCGCAGCTTGCTCGCGCTCGACGAACAGCCGGCCTTGCATGGCCATCAACGCATCGAGGCTCTTGAACACCTCAAGTTCGGCCGGCACCACCTGCTGTTTGAGCAGGGCCAGGCCCTGGTCGTGGGCGCCCTGCTTGATCAGCGCCTGCACCTGGGTAAAGGCCGCGACGTAGGTTTCCCGATGGGCTTTCAACGCGGCATAGGCTGCCTTGCCTTCGGCGGTATCGAACAGCGGCTCCAGGGCGGCGAACGCCTGGGTAATGCGCTGCCGGGTGGTGCCGATGGCCTCCTGGGCCGGCTGGTTATCCTGGTCGATCAGCAGGTCGCGGGTGTTGCGTCCGTTATCGCGCACGCCGGTGGCGATCACCATGATCGGTGCGATTTTCGGCCAGTCCTGCTGCACGATCTGTTCGGACTGTTGCTTGAGGGTTGCCAGGTCGTGCAAGGCGTAAAACACCAAACCGACCAGAGCCAGCGGCGCAATCGCGAAGCCGATGACAATGCGTTGTGCCGTGGTTAACTGCGTCATTCTAAACATTCCTTGATGAATACCTGCCCGAAACGGGCAGCATCTTTAAAAATCCTGGGAGGGCGATCGGTCACCCTCGTAATACAAAAGCCGGAAACAACTCGCGCATGTGGCCCCACAACTCCGGCAACGCCATCTGTGCCGGGGCAATCGGCAGTTGCTCATCGAGCATGCTTGCCGTGCGGACCATCTGCACAGCGAAGCGCTTGACACCACTGGCCTGCAAACGCTGGGCCAGGCGCAACAGGCGCGACGTATCGATCAGATGCCAATGCACCGTGGTGCGGCACTCGTAGTCCACGCCACTGGCCAGCAAGGTCTCCAAACTGCGCCAATTGGCGACGCCGCTGCCTTTGACCTGGGTGACCAGTTGATAGTCCTCGACCAGGGCCTTCACATCGAAGCCCACCCAGTCGGCATGGCGCAGCGCATTGGCAAAGCCTGCCGGCTTGATCCCTGCACTGTGCAGGCCCACGCGAAAGCCCATGGCGCGCACTTCGTCCATCGCCGCCGGCAAGCCTTCCTGCAGGGTCGGCTCACCGCCGCTGAACACCACCGCGTCCAGCAGGTCCTGGCGGCGCTGCAAAAACAGCAAAACCCGGCGCCAATCGATCTCCGCGCTTCCGCGCGGTCCGATCAGGTCCGGGTTATGGCAATAACGACAGCGCCAGGCGCAACCCTGGCAGAACAGCACGCAGGCGAGCATGCCAGGGTAGTCGAGGGTGGTCAGGGGCACCATGCCCCCAACCCGTAGCATTCGACTCATTGGCGTCCGGCCGCACAAGCCGCTTCGGTAAAGTGAACACGCTCCTTGTGCTCGGACTGTTTGCCGGGGTTGAACGCGGACACCGGCCGGTGGTAACCCATCACCCGGGTCCAGACTTCGCAGCGCTGACGTTGTGGCTGAGATGCTTGCATGGTGAATCTCCTTGCGGGTTGAAAAACAGGTTCAGGACTGGGCAGCAAGCGCGAGGATTTCATCGCACTTGGGACAGAACTCGTGTTCGCCGGCGAGGTAGCCGTGCACCGGGCAGATCGAGAAGGTCGGGGTCACGGTCAGGTACGGCAGGCGGAAACGCCCCAGCGCTTTACGCACCAATTGCTTGCAGGCCTGGGCCGAGGAAATCTGTTCGGCCATGTACAGGTGCAGCACGGTGCCGCCGGTGTATTTGCATTGCAGTTCGTCTTGCAGTTCGAGGGCTTCGAAGGGGTCTTCGGTAAAGCCCACCGGCAGTTGCGACGAGTTGGTGTAGTACGGCGCATCCACGCTGCCGGCTTGCAGAATGTCCGGGTAGCGCTTGCGGTCTTCCTTGGCGAAACGGTAGGTGGTGCCTTCCGCCGGCGTGGCTTCGAGGTTGTAGAGGTGACCGGTTTCTTCTTGGAAGCGCAGCAAGGTGGCGCGCACATGGTCAAGCAGGCGCAGGGCGAACGCGCGGCCTTCTTCGGTGTGCGTGCCCTGCGTGTCATCGGTGAAATTGCGCAGCATCTCGTGCATGCCGTTGAGGCCGATGGTGGAGAAGTGGTTGCGCAAGGTACCCAGGTAACGCTTGGTGTACGGGTACAACCCGGCGTCCATGTGGTGCTGGATCACCTTGCGCTTGACCTCCAGGCTTTCCATGGCCATTTCCATCAGGCTGTCCAGGCGCTGCAGCAAGCCGCTGGTGTCGCCCTTGAACAGGTAACCGAGGCGCGCGCAGTTGATTGTCACCACGCCCAGCGAGCCGGTCTGCTCCGCCGAACCGAACAGCCCGCCGCCACGCTTGAGCAGCTCGCGCACGTCCAGTTGCAAGCGACAGCACATGGAGCGCACCTGGTTGGGCTGCATGTCGGAATTGAGGAAGTTCTGGAAATACGGCAAACCGTAGCGCGCCGTCATCTCGAACAAGCGGTCGGCGTTCTCGCTGTCCCAGGGGAAATCATGGGTGATGTTGTAGGTCGGAATCGGGAAGGTGAACACCCGCCCCTTGGCATCCCCGGCCTGCATCACTTCGATGTAGGCACGGTTGATCAGCTCCATTTCCGTTTGCAGGTCGCCATAGGCAAACGGCATTTCCTCACCACCGATCACCGGGATCTGCTCGCGCAAATCTTCCGGGCAGACCCAGTCGAAGGTCAGGTTGGTGAACGGCGTCTGCGTGCCCCAGCGCGACGGCACGTTGAGGTTGTAGATGAACTCCTGCACCGCCTGGCGCACCTCGGGGTAGCTCAGCTGGTCCTTGCGCACGTAGGGCGCAAGATACGTATCGAACGAGCTGAACGCCTGGGCACCGGCCCATTCGTTTTGCAGGGTGCCGAGGAAGTTGACCATCTGCCCCAGGGCACTGCTCAAATGCTTGGGCGGCCCCGCTTCGACGCGGCCGGGCACGCCATTGAGGCCTTCGTGCAACAACGAGCGCAGCGACCAACCGGCGCAGTAGCCGGCGAGCATGTCCAGGTCATGGATATGCAGATCCGCCTCACGGTGTGCGCGGCCAATCTGCTGGCTGTAGACCTCGTCCAGCCAGTAATTGGCAGTCACCTTGCCCGACACGTTCAACACCAGCCCGCCGAGGGAATACCCCTGGTTGGCATTGGCCTGTACGCGCCAGTCTTCACGGTCGAGGTATTCGTTCATCGAGGTGGCGACTTCCACCAGGGTCTTGCGATCGCGGCGCAGGCGGCCGTGTTGTTCGCGGTAGACGATATACGCGCGCATCGACAGGAAGTAACCGGCATCCATCAACACCCGCTCGACGCTGTCCTGGATCTGCTCCACATCCAGCCGTTCGATGCCGCGCAGCCGCGCCAGTACCGCGCCGAGCAACAGGTCGACCTCGGCCTCCCGATACTCGCCGGTGGCATTGCCGGCGGCGATCAGCGCCTGACGGATTTTTTCGGCGTCGAAGGCAACGAGACTGCCGTCGCGTTTGTGCAGGCGGTTACTGACCAGCGGGCTGAGCATGCTTTGCATTGGAAGGCTCCAGACACTACATATAGATTTAATAAATCTTTTAAACACAATATGCAGTGATATTACGGTCAAGCGTTTGGGCTGCCATTGATCAAGGTCAAGTCTGAACGAAGATCCAAATGTGGGAGGGCGCTTGCTGTGGGAGGGGGCTTGCCCCCGATAGCGTTGGATCAGTCATGCATGTATTGGCTGACACACTGCTATCGGGGGCAAGCCCCCTCCCACAGCAAGCACCCTGCCACATTCAACCGCCGCTCATATTCATGAAGCGCACCACCTGCACCTCCCCTGCCCCGGTGAAATCATGCCGCAGCGGTTTGCCTTTCAACCCCTTGTGCAAGGCCTCGATCAACGGCCCATCGTCCAACGGATAACGCCGCAGCAAAGCGCGCAAGTCCACCGCGTTGTCCTGCCCCAGGCACAGCAGCAATTGCCCTTCGACAGTCATGCGCACGCGGTTGCAACTGCCGCAGAAGTTGTGGGAGTTGGGCGAGATAAAGCCGATGCGCGTGCCCGGATGCCGTGCCAGGCGCACATAGCGCGCCGGGCCGCCGCTGTTTTCGGTGCTGTCGAGCACGGCATGGTGACGGGCGATCACGGCGCGTACTTCATCACTGGCACAGAACGTCTCGCCGCGGGAACGGCCCACGTCGCCCAGGGGCATTTCCTCGATAAAGCTGATGTCGATGCCTTGGTCGATCGCGTACTGCACCAGCGCCGGCACTTCATCGAAGTTGCGCCCTTTCATCACCACGCAATTGAGCTTGACCCGCTCGAACCCGGCCGCTCGCGCCGCCTCGATACCGTCCAGCACCTGGCGCAGATCACCGTTGCGAGTGATCGCGCGAAAGCGCTGCGGATCCAGGCTGTCGAGGCTGATGTTCATGCGTTTGACCCCGGCATCCACCAGCGGCTGCGCGAGGCGTGCCAACTGCGAGCCGTTGCTGGTCATCACCAGTTCGCGCAAGCCCGGCAGTGCCGCGATGTTGCGGCACAACCCGACAATGCCCGGGCGGATCAACGGCTCGCCGCCGGTCAGACGGATCTTGCGCACGCCTTGGCCGACGAACAGCGCGGCCAGGCGTTCCAGCTCTTCCAGGGTCAGCACCTGCTGGCGCGGCAGGAACGTCATGTTTTTCGCCATGCAATACACACAGCGAAAATCACAACGGTCGGTCACCGACAAGCGCAGGTAATCGATCGAACGGCCTACCCCATCCACCAGGCTCATGTCACTGCACCAGCGGCGAGTCGGCGCCCTGCAGCGCGATGCCACGAATATCCGCCGCGCCGATCAGGGTTTGCAGGTACTGCACCAATGCCTTTTGCCACACCCCTTGCTGCAACTGGGTGCGGATCGCCACCGCCACCGCTTCATACGGCAGCGGTTGGCCTTCGATGCGCTGATCGACATTGATCACATGCCAGCCGTAACGGCTTTCCAGTGGCTTACTTGCCAGGCCCGGCGCCAGGGTGAACAACTGACGCTCCAGCTCGGGCACGGTCTGGCCCTTGCTCACCTGACCCAACGAACCGCCCTGGGCCTTGGACGGGCACGCCGAATACTGCAGGGCCAGCTCGGCAAAGTGGCCGGGCTGCTCGTTCAGGTTCGCCAGCAGCACTTCTGCCTGGGTGTGCGCCAGATGGCGCGCCTCGGCGTCGTCCGGCGCGCACTCGAGCAGAATGTGCCGCACCGCCAGCAACGGCGCGCTGTGAAAGCGCCCGCGGTTGTTCTCGAAGTAACGCACACAGGTGGCCTCGTCGCACTCGGGCACCTTGACCTCACGCTCCAGCAGCAAGCGCGTGGCGGCTTCTTCTTCGTTCTCGCCAGCGGCGATCTCCACCGCCAGGCCCAGCTCGGCGATCCGCTGCTGCAACAGCTCGCGGATCACCAGCGCACGGGCGGCCAGATACACCGCCTCTTCGCGGCTTTCGGCCGGGTGATATTGCAACTCCAGGGCCATGGCCTCCGGCGTGACGGGCACGCCGTTGACGCTGATGATCGGCCATTCCTGTTCACTGCTGGCGATCAACTCCGGTGCCTTGAGTTCCTCGAACAGCGCCGGGGCCGCAACCTCGGCCACCAGCGGTTCTTTGACCGACGAGCCGCAACCACCGCTGCCGCCTTTACCGCCACCACATCCGCATCCAGTTGTCATGACGTTCTCCTCAATACTTCTGCCGCACGATTTGATAACGACGCCCCAAGTACCAGATCGGCGCGCTGACCATATGCACCAAGCGGGTAAACGGGAACAGTACGAACAGGGTCAAGCCCAGCGCCACATGCGCCTTGTAGATCAGGCTGACCGGCTCGATCGACGCCGCCGCGTCCACCGGCCGCAACAGCACCACGTTCTGCGCCCAGTCGGCGAGCATCACCATCACCGAACCGTCCATATGCCCGGTGGAGGCGACGATGGTCAGCAAGCCAAGCACCAACTGCGCGAGCAGCACCAGCAGGATCAGGATGTCCGACGGGCTCGATGTGGCACGTACACGCGGGTCGCTCAGGCGGCGCTTGACCAGCATCAGCAAGCCCACCAGGCACAGCAGGCCAAAGACGCCGCCGGAGACCATCGCCAGCAATTGCTTGTGCTCAGTGCTGATCACATGGTGATAGACCGACGCCGGGGTCAGCAGGCCGACAAAGTGCCCGGCCAGCACGAACAGCACGCCGATGTGGAAGAAGTTGCTCGCCACGCGCATGCCACGGTTGTTGAGCATCTGGCTGGAGCCGGCCTTCCAGGTGTACTGCGACAGGTCGAACCGCGCCCAACTGCCCAACAGGCAGATCGCCAGGGCGACATAGGGGTACACCCCGAAAACCAGCAAATTCCACTTAGACATTACCCACCTCCGCGGCTGGCACTGCGGCCTGCCCTTCTTGCTGAAAATCCACCCAGTGCAACGGCACCGCGCTTTCTTCGCGGGCTTTACCCGGTGCGCTGGGCATCGAGCTGCAACGGTCCTGTTGTTCGGCCTGCATAAAGTCCACCGCTTCCTCTTCCCAGATTTTGTCCAGGGCTTCGAGGGAGTCGTCACGCGGCTCGGCGGCGACCTGGGCGCGCAGCTCGGCCACGGCCTGGTGCGGCTCGGCACCCGAGATCTGCAGCAATGCCCGGAAGCAACTGGCGTAGGCGCTCTCGCGCTCGTCCAGACGTGCGGCGAGCAGCGCCAGCAGGTGCGCCACATCCGCCAGGCCCTCGCGGGCCTCGATGTCTTCGCGGGTCGAGAGGAACTCCAGGTACAGCGGGATATAGTCCGGCAGCTCCTTGACGCCGATGGCAAACCCGGCCTCTTCGTACTGGGCCATCATGTCGACCATGGCCTGGCCACGGTCGCGAGACTCGCCGTGGACGTGTTCGAACAGCAGCAACGACAGCGAGCGCCCCCGGCCGAACAGCGCGCCGTAGTGTTCCTGGCCATCCATCAGGTCATTGGCGCAGATCAGCTCAAGCAACTCGAACAACGCGCCGCGCTGCTTGGGGCTGATTTCCCGCGACTCGATAATCGCCTGTTCCAGTTCGTCGCGGCCGTTCACCAGGGTTTCGGTGGGGTAGTCCAGCAGCAACGAAATCACTTTAAGAATGCGCATGGCTCAGTCCTCCCAGATCTGGACGGTTTTCAGCACGTCGCGGCGGTTGGCCTTCTTGGCGCCGAACATGTTGGTGTCGGAGCTGCCGCTGCAACCGCTGCCGAAGCTGAAGCCACAGCCGGAGCGTTCGGCGAACGCATCGCTCATGGCGTCTTCACGGTGCGCGCTCGGCACCACAAAGCGGTCTTCGTAGTTGGCGATCGCCAGGTAGCGGTACATCTCTTCCACCTGTTCCACGCTCAGGCCGACGTCTTCGAGCACTTGCAGGTCCTGCACACCGTCGACTTGCTGGGAGCGTTTGTAGGCACGCATCGCCAACAGGCGTTTGAGCGCACGCTTGACCGGTTTTTCATCGCCGGCGGTCAGCAGGTTGGCCAGGTAACGCAACGGAATGCGCAGGCTGTCGACATCCGGGATCACCCCGTTCATGCCCACGGTGCCGGCGGCTGCGGCGTTCTGGATCGGCGACAGTGGCGGCACGTACCAGACCATCGGCAAGGTGCGGTATTCCGGGTGCAGCGGCAGTGCGAGTTTCCAATCGACGGCCATTTTGTAGACCGGCGAGCGCTGCGCCGAGTCGATCACCGACTGCGGCACGCCATCGGCCAGGGCCTGGCGAATCACCGCCGGGTCATTCGGGTCGAGGAAGATTTCCAGCTGCTTCTCGTACAGGTCCTGCTCGTTGGCAGTGCTCGCCACTTCGCTGATGCGGTCAGCGTCGTAGAGCAACACGCCGAGGTAGCGAATCCGGCCGACGCAGGTTTCGGCACACACGGTAGGCATGCCGGCTTCGATGCGCGGGTAGCAGAAGATGCACTTCTCGGACTTGCCGCTCTTCCAGTTGAAGTAGATCTTCTTGTACGGGCAGCCGCTGATGCACATGCGCCAGCCACGGCACTTTTCCTGGTCGATCAGCACGATGCCGTCTTCTTCACGCTTGTAGATCGCACCGCTCGGGCACGAGGCCGCGCACGCCGGGTTGAGGCAGTGCTCGCACAGGCGCGGCAGGTACATCATGAAGGTGTTTTCGTACTCGCCATAAATGTCGGCCTGGATCTGGTCGAAGTTCTTGTCCTTGCGGCGCTTGGCGAACTCGGTGCCGAGGATTTCTTCCCAGTTCGGGCCCCACTCGATTTTCTGCATGCGCTTGCCGGACACCAGCGAACGCGGGCGCGCGGTCGGCTGGTGCTCGCCCAAAGGCGCGGTGTGCAGGTGCTGGTAGTCGAAGTCGAACGGCTCGTAGTAGTCGTCCAGGCTCGGCAGGTCAGGGTTGGCGAAGATGTTCGCCAACACGCGGAACTTGCCGCCGATGCGCGGGTTGATCGAGCCGTTGGCGTTGCGCACCCAGCCGCCCTTCCACTTGTCCTGGTTTTCCCATTCTTTGGGGTAACCGATGCCGGGCTTGGACTCGACGTTGTTGAACCAGGCGTATTCCATGCCTTCACGGCTGGTCCAGACGTTTTTGCAGGTGATGGAACAGGTGTGGCAGCCGATGCATTTGTCCAGGTTCAGGACCATGCCGATCTGTGAGCGAATCTTCATCTCAGTTCTCCTCGATATCAGTCGGCAATGGGCGCGGCAAGTCATCGCCGGTGGAACCATCGAGCCAGTCGACCTTGGCCATTTTGCGCACCACGACAAACTCGTCGCGGTTGCAACCGACCGTGCCGTAGTAGTTGAAACCGTAGGCCTGCTGGGCATAGCCGCCGATCATGTGGGTCGGCTTGAGCACCACGCGGGTTACCGAGTTGTGGTGGCCGCCACGGGTTTTGGTGGTTTCCGAACCCGGCACGTTCACGATGCGTTCCTGGGCGTGGTACATCATCACCATGCCTTCCTTGACGCGCTGGCTGACCACCGCACGGGCGGTCAGTGCGCCGTTGACGTTGAAGCACTCGATCCAGTCGTTGTCCTCGATCCCGGCGCGCTTGGCGTCGATTTCCGAGAGCCACACAATCGGGCCGCCACGGCTCAAGGTGAGCATCAGCAGGTTGTCGCTGTAGGTGCTGTGGATGCCCCATTTCTGGTGCGGGGTGATCCAGTTCAGCACGATCTCGGTTTCGCCATTGCTGCGCTTGCCCTTCACGCCTTCGATGGTCTTGGTGTTGACCGGTGGCCGGTAGCTCATCAACTGCTCGCCGAACGCCTGCATCCACGGGTGATCCTGGTAGAACTGCTGGCGGCCGGTGATGGTGCGCCATGGGATGTTTTCATGGACGTTGGTGTAGCCGGCGTTGTAGCTCACGTGTTCGTCTTCGAGGCCAGACCAGGTCGGGCTGGAGATGATCTTGCGCGGCTGCGCCTGGATATCGCGGAAGCGGATCGCTTCATGGGCCTTGGAGATCGCCAGGTGGCTGTGGTCGATGCCGGTGAATTCCGACAGCGCGGCCCAGGCTTTCAAAGCGACCTTGCCGTTGGTTTCCGGGGCCAGGGACAGGATCACCTCGGCGGCGTCGATAGCCGTGTCGATTTTCGGCCGGCCATGGCTGATCCCGGCATCGTTTTCGTGATGGTTCAGTTCGCCGAGGAACTCGACTTCTTCATCGGTGTTCCAGTTGATGCCCTTGCCGCCGTTGCCGAGTTTTTCCAGCATCGGGCCCAGCGACGAGAACTGCTTGTAGATGTTCGGGTAGTCGCGTTCCACCACTGCGATGTTCGGCGCGTTTTTGCCGGGTACCGGGGCCACGCGTGCGCTTTTCCAGTCAGTGCCGCCAAACGGCTGGGCCAGTTCGCCGACGCTGTCGTGCATCAGCGGTACGGTGACCAGGTCTTGTTCCACACCCAGGTGACCGACCGACATGGCCGAGAACGCCTTGGCGATGCCTTTGTAGATTTCCCAGTCGGAGCGCGATTCCCACGCCGGGTCGATAGCCGCCGACAATGGGTGGATGAACGGGTGCATGTCCGAGGTGTTCATGTCGTCTTTTTCGTACCAGGTGGCGGTCGGCAAGACGATGTCGGAATACACGCAGGTGGAGGACATGCGGAAGTCCAGCGTGGTCACCAGGTCGAGCTTGCCGATGGCGCCGTCCTCGACCCATTCGGCCTCGGTCGGTTTGCACTCGGTGCTGTGGCCGATGTCTTCGTTCATCACGCCGTTCTTGGTGCCCAACAGGTACTTGAGCATGTACTCATGGCCCTTGCCCGACGAACCGAGCAGGTTGGAGCGCCAGATGAACATGTTGCGCGGGAAGTTCACCGGGCTGTCCGGCTGTTCGCAGGCAAAGCGCAGGCTGCCGTCCTGCCAGGATTTGACCACGTAGTCTTTCGGCGTCATGCCGGCGGCGGCCGCCTCACGGCAGATGTGCAGCGGGTTGGTGTTGAGCTGCGGCGCGCTGGGCAACCAGCCGGCGCGTTCGGCGCGGATGTTGTAATCCAGCGCGTGTTCGGGGAACTGCGACTTGTCGGCCAGTGGCGAGAGCACATCGTGCATGCTCATTTTCTCGTGACGCCATTGCGAACTGTGGCCATAGAAGAAGCTGGTGCCGTTCATCTGGCGCGGTGGGCGGTTCCAGTCCAGGCCGAAGGCCAGGGGCAACCAGCCGCATTGCGGGCGCAGTTTTTCCTGGCCGACATAGTGCGCCCAACCGCCGCCGGTCTGGCCGACGCAACCGCAGAGCATGAGCATGTTGATCAGCCCGCGGTAGTTCATGTCCATGTGGTACCAGTGATTCATCGCCGCGCCGACGATGATCATCGAGCGGCCCTTGGTCTTGTCGGCGTTGTCGGCAAACTCACGGGCGATCTGGATGGCTTTCTCGCGGCTGACGCCGGTGATCGCTTCCTGCCACGCCGGGGTGCCCGGCACGCTGGCGTCGTCGTAGTCCTTGGCCACGTTGTGGCCGCCCAGGCCACGGTCGATGGCCAGGTTGGCCGCCGACAGGTCGAACACGGTGGCGACCTTGGCCACGCTGCCGTCGGCCAGGGTCACGTTGTGCACCGGCACGCGGCGGTACTGCACCGCCTCGCCGGCCACGTGCTGGAAATGCTCCTGGACTTCGCCGGCAAAATACGGGAACGCGACTTCGGCGACGTCGTCACCGATCAGGCTGAGTTTCAGGTCGATCGCGCGGCCTTCGCCGCCCTCTTTGGCGAGGATGTTCCACTTGCCCTTCTCGCCCCAGCGATAGCCGATGGAGCCTTGCGGCGAGACCAGTTCGCCACTCTCGTCGAGGGCGATGGTTTTCCATTCCGGGTTGTTGTCCTGACCGAGGTTGCCGGTGAGGTCGGAGGCGCGCAGGAAGCGGTCCGGCTGGTAGCCTGCGCCCGGGGCGAAACCGGTCATCGGCTTGAGCATCACCAGCACCGGCAAGTCGGTGAAGCGCTTGGCGTAGTCGGTGAAGTAGGCGCTCGGCTTGTCCAGGTGAAATTCTTTGAAGATCACATGATTGAAGGCCTGGGCCAGCGCGGCGTCGGTGCCCTGCTTAGGGTTGAGCCACAGGTCGGTGAGCTTGGCCACTTCCGAATAGTCGGGAGTGATCGCCACGGTCTTGGTGCCCTTGTAGCGCACCTCGGTGAAGAAGTGCGCGTCCGGGGTACGGGTCTGCGGAACGTTCGAACCCCAGGCGATGATGTAGTTGGAGTTGTACCAGTCGGCCGATTCCGGCACGTCGGTCTGCTCGCCCCACACCATCGGCGAGGCCGGTGGCAGGTCGCAGTACCAGTCGTAGAAGCTCAGGCACACGCCGCCGATCAGCGACAGGTAACGCGAACCCGCCGCGTAGCTGACCATCGACATGGCCGGGATCGGCGAGAAGCCGACGATGCGGTCCGGGCCGTATTGCTTGATGGTGTAGACGTTGGAGGCGGCGATGATTTCATTCACCTCCTCCCAGTTCGAGCGAATGAAACCGCCCATGCCGCGCTTGCTCTTGTAGGAGTCGGCCTTGGCCTTGTCCTCGACAATGCTCGCCCAGGCTTCCACCGGCGCCAGGGTCTGGCGCGCTTCACGCCACAGTTTGAGCAGCGGCTTGCGGATCTTCGGGTACTTGAGCCGGTTGGCACTATAGATGTACCAGCTGTAGCTCGCACCACGCGGGCAGCCGCGGGGTTCGTGGTTGGGCAGGTCGTTGCGGGTGCGCGGGTAGTCGGTCTGCTGGGTTTCCCAGGTGATCAGGCCGTTCTTCACGTAGATCTTCCACGAGCAGGAGCCGGTGCAGTTCACGCCGTGGGTGGAACGCACGATCTTGTCGTACTGCCAGCGCGAACGGTAGACGTTTTCCCAGTCACGGGACTCTTTGCGAGTCTCACCGTGGCCGTCGGAGAATTCGTTTTGTTTGCGGTTGAAGAACCGCAGTTGATCCAATAAATGACTCATGGTGCTTTCCTCATCAGGCGTGCTGCGGGGTGCGTTGCCCCGCGAATTCAGGTCGGACTAGCAGGGTGTGGCGCAGCCTTTGCGGGCATACCACCACCAGGTCACGACGATGCAGCTCAGGTAGAAACCGACAAACATGTAGAAGGCCATCGCCGGGCTGCCGGTGGCGGCCATGGAGGTGCCGAAGGACTTGGGAATAAAGAACGCACCGAAGGCGCCCATCGCCGAACTGAACCCCAGCACCGCGGCCGATTCCTTGCCGGCATTCTTGATGGCCTGCTCGCGCTCGGCGGCGGATTTACCGGCGCTGGCTTTCTCGTGCTGGGTGCGGAAGATCACCGGGATCATGCGGAAGGTGGAGCCGTTGCCCACGCCAGTGGTGATGAACAGCAACATGAACATCCCGAGGAAACCGTAGAAATTGCCGCCCTGGCCGTTCTGCGGCAGGAAGTGCAGCACGCCGAACACCATCACGATCATCAGCACGAAGTTCCACAGGGTCACCCGCGCGCCGCCCAGTTTGTCCGCCAGCCAGCCGCCCAGTGGGCGTACCAGGGCGCCGACCAGCGGGCCGAGGAAGGCAAACTTCAACGCCACCACGTCCGGAAACGAGGTTTTGATCAGCAGCGGGAACGCCGCCGAAAAGCCGATGAACGAACCGAAGGTCGCCAGGTACAACCAGCACATCAGCCAGTTGTGCTTGCGTTTGAAGATCACCGCCTGCTCGCTGAACGAAGCGCGGGCGCTGGACAGGTCATTCATGCCGAACCAGGCCGCCACGGTGACGGTGAGGATGAACGGCACCCAGATGAACCCGGCGTTTTGCAGCCACAACTGGCTACCGTCGGGCAGGGTTTGCGCTTGCCCACCGACCATGCCGAACACCCCGAAGGTGATCACCAGCGGCACGCAGAACTGCATCACCGACACGCCAAGATTACCGAGGCCGGCGTTCAGGCCCAGGGCCGTGCCCTGCTGCGACTTGGGGTAGAAGAAACTGATGTTGGACATGCTGGAGGCGAAGTTGCCGCCGCCAAACCCGCACAGCAAGGCGATCAGCACGAACACGCTGTAAGGGGTGTTGGGGTCTTGCACCGCGAAACCCATCCACAGCGCCGGCAGCAGCAGCGACGCGGTGCTCAGGGCGGTCCAGCGGCGTCCGCCGAAGATCGGCACCATGAACGAATAGAACACCCGCAAGGTCGCGCCGGACAGGCCGGGCAACGCCGCCAGCCAGAACAGCTGGTCGGTGGTGAAGCTGAAGCCGATGGCGTTCAGGCGCACGATCACCGTGCTCCACACCATCCACACGGCGAAGGCCAGGAGCAGTGCGGGAATCGAGATCCACAGGTTGCGGGTAGCGGTTTTTTTGCCGCTGGCCCCCCAGAACGCGGGGTCCTCGGGGCGCCAGTCGTGAATCACCGGGCCCGACTCGGGCTTTTGCGCGATGGACATGTTCATTCTCCTTGGAGACGTTGGGCGGTGTGGCCCAGCAGCGGTTGTTTGCGGATTTCGCTGAGGTACATCCAGGTCAGGGACACCCAGACCACGCCGTACATCAACATGAAGCAGGACGAGCGCACGCCGGTGAGGTCCACCAGGGCGCCAAACAGAATCGGCAGCACAAAGCCCCCGAGGCCACCGGCCAGGCCGACGATGCCGGACACCGCGCCCATGTTCTGCGGGTAGTCATTGGCGATGTACTTGAATACCGAGGCCTTGCCGAACGCGAAGGCGATGCCCATCACGAACAGCAGCACGGTGAACAGAGTGGGGTTGAGGCCGATGTGCAAATCCAGCGGACCGTTGACGGTCATCACTTGCAGTTGGGTCTGCGGGTAGCTGAGCAGGAACAGGCAGATCCAGCTCACCCACAACACCCACCAGGTCACGCTCTGGGCGCCCCAGCGGTCGGACATCCAACCGCCGACTGCGCGCAGCACGCCACCGGGCAGGGAGAAACAGGCGGCCAGCAGCGCGGCGCTTTGCAGGCTGAAACCGTATTCCTGCACGTAGTATTTGGTCATCCACAACGCCAGGCCGACGTAGCCGCCGAAGACAATCGAGTAGTACTGGCAGTAGCGCCACACGGCCGGGTCTTTCAGGCACCGCAGTTGCTCGCGCAAGGTGGCGCCGCCGGCACTGCGGTGGGCCTTGTTTTCGCTGGTGAGGAACCAGAACAGCAGCGCGGTGATGAACAGGATCGCGCCGAACACCTTGGGCACCAGGTGCCAGGTGCCAAGGGCGATCAGCGCCGGGGCAAGGAATTTGGTGACCGCAGCCCCGGCGTTACCGGCGCCGAACACGCCCATGGCGAAGCCCTGGTTGTCCTTGTCGAACCACTTGGCGACGTAGGCGATGCCCACCGAGAACGAACCACCGGCCAGACCGACAAACAGGCCCAGCACCAGGAACTGCCAATAGGCGGTGGCGTAGGTGATCAGGTACAGCGGCAGGACGCAGGCCAGCATCAACAGGAAGAACACGATGCGCCCGCCGAAACGGTCAGTCAGCAAGCCCAATGGCAAGCGCACCAGGGAACCGGTCAAGACCGGCGTGGCGGCCAGCAGGCCGAACTGGGTTTCGTTGAGTTGCAGCAGCTCTTTGATGGGCACGCCCAACACGGCGAACATCATCCACACCATAAAGCAGACGGTGAAGGCCAGCGTGCTCATGCCCAGCACCAAGCCTTGTCTTATACGGGGTTGAGTCACGGTAAGCGCTCCAGAAGGTGATTTCATGAGCGCAGGTTAGGGGCGGCCCCCCCGCAGAACTTGACGCAGATCAACGTCCACCTGGGGGGTATAAGGCTATGCTGACCGCACATACCTCTAAGGAGGTAGTCCCTATAACAAGAGAAAGTCTTTATTTATCAATGGATTGATCTCTTGTGCCGGCGTTTTCCCGTGGGAGGGTTTGCCGGCAACTCTTTAGAGGTAGTGCGCCAGGGATCGCGCTTTCCCAGCTCGTTTTTCCTTTTCAGGTGCCGCCATGCAGGCTTTCTCCCCCCTCCGAATACGCCGTGATGTTTAACTGGCTACGCAGCTCCCTGCCCGCGCGCGCCGGCTTGGCCGTGATCCTGATCGCCATCCTGGCCCTCGCCAGCTCCTTGAGCGCGGGGCTGATCGCCTGGTTCAGCCAGGGCGACGCCGCCGCGATCAACACTGCCGGTTCCGTGCGCATGGAGACCTACCACCTGAGCTGGCGACTCGCCGCTGCCGCGCCGGTTGCGGAGATCGACGCCATCACCCAGAGCCTGCAAGGACGCCTCGACAGCCAGTCGCTCAAGGCGGTGCTGGAAGACGGCCCGAACAGCGCCCTGCTGCAGAGCTACCAACAGATCCAGCAACGCTGGAACGACGAGCTGCACCCGGCCCTGGTGCGCGGTGATGCGGCGCTGTTCCAGGCCAGCGCACCGGCATTCGTCGAGCAAATGAATCAATTCGTCAGCCTGTTGCAGCAACAGAGCGAACAAAAACAAGGCTGGCAGCAAGGGATCCAGGGCCTGGCGCTGTTCAGCACGCTGATCATCCTGTTGATCGGCCTGTATGAATTGCAGTACGGCGTGGTCAACCCTTTGCAGGAACTGGTACAGGCCACCCGGCGCTTTCGCGACGGCGACTTCAAGACCCGGGTCAACCACCGTTCCGACGATGAGCTGGGGCAACTGGCCCTGAGCTTCAACACCATGGCCGAGACCATCGAGGCGTCCCACCGTACCCTGGAAAGCCAGGTGCGCCTCAAGACCCTCAACCTGCAACAAGCCAACGCCGCCCTCGAACTGCTGTACCAGAGCAGCAGTAGCCTGGCCACGCGCCTGGCCAATGCCGAAGGCCTGGACGAATTGATCCGGCGCTTCCAGAAACGCCTGCCGGGGTTGCGCCTGTCGTTGTGCCTGCAAGGCCACTTCCTCGCACCGGCCCAGCAGATGCTCGCCTTGCACGGCGGCGACAGCCGCAACATCTGCGCCATCGGCGATTGCGCGAGCTGCCATAAACACAAAGTCGCGCCGCCGCAGGTATTCAGCATCAGCAACCAGGGCTCGGAACTGGGCGAACTCAAGGCCCACTTCGACGATGGCCATCCCCCGCAGGACTGGGAGAAGCAATTGATCCAGGCCCTGGCCAACCTGATCGGCACCTCGCTGTCGCTCAAACGCCAGCGCGAACAGGATCATCGTTTGCTGCTGCTTGACGAGCGCACCATCATCGCCCGGGAACTGCACGACTCCCTGGCCCAGGCGCTGTCGTACATGAAGCTGCAAGTCAGCCGCATGCAAACCCTGATCCGTCGTGGCGAGCCGGTGGAGACCCTGGCCACCGTCACCGCCGAACTGCGCGACGGCCTGAACAACGCCTACCGCCAACTGCGCGAGCTGCTGACCACCTTCCGCCTGCAAATCCACGATGCCGGGCTGGTACAGGAACTGTCGGACACCGCCGAAGAGTTCTCCCGGCGCGGCGAATTCCAGGTGCACCTGCACGTCGACGCGCTCGCCTTCCAATTGTCGGCCAGCGAGCAGATCCACTTGCTGCAAATCACCCGCGAGGCCCTGTCCAACTGCCTGCGCCACGCCCATGCGCAAAACGCCTGGCTGCAACTGCGCCAGGAGGGCGAGACCGTAAGCCTGAGCATCGAGGACGACGGCCGTGGCTTTTGCGGCGCCGTCGACCAACGTGAACACCACGGCCTGACCATCATGGACGAACGTGCACGCAGCCTGCACGGCCAACTCGACATCGTCCCCCGCGAGCCCCAGGGCACGCGGGTGCAAATGCGCTTTCAACCGGAATTTCTCGGGCAACCTCTACAAGGCAACCACCCATGAGCACACTCCCCCGCCACCGTATCCTGCTGGTCGACGATCACCCGATGATGCGCCGCGGCATGCGTCAGATACTCGAGTTGGAAGACGATTTGCAGGTGGTCGGCGAAGCCGGCAATGGCCAGGAAGCCCTGGACCAGATCGAGAGCCTGCAACCGGACCTGGTGCTGCTGGACAACAACATGCCGCAGATGAACGGCCTGGAAACCCTGCGCCGCCTGCGTGCCATGAACTATGCGGGCAAGGTGCTGCTGTTTACCGTGTCCGATGCCGAGGATGACATTCGCGACGCGCTACGCCTGGATGCCAACGGGTATCTGCTCAAAGACATGGAGCCGGAGTTGGTGGTGGAATTCATCCGCGATGCGTTGCATGGGGCGTTGGTGATCAGCCCCGGGTTGACGCGGGTGCTGGCCCAGGCGCTGCGCTCGCCGCAACCCCATGCGGCGGTGGATTTGACTGAGCGGGAGCGCCAGGTGCTGCGCACGATTGCCAGTGGGTATAGCAATAAGGTGATCGGGCATAAACTGGGGATTACCGAGGGGACGGTGAAGGTACACGTGAAGAATTTGCTGCATAAGTTGGGGTTGCGGTCGCGGGTGGAGGCAGCGGTTTGGGCGATGGAGCATTTGCGGCAGGCGGGTTGATGGTTTTTCGGGGGATTGGGTACATATCCGTTTCTTCGATAGCGGCGGCTGGTGGCTCCGCTCTTGCCCCAACACTCGGCACCTCGCTAATGCTCGGGCAAGAGCACATGCAGAATGAGGTCTATCTGACCCATGAAGATCCAAATGTGGGAGGGGGCTTGCCCCCGATAGCAGTATGCCAGCCACTACATGCATGACTGATCCACCGCCATCGGGGGCAAGCCCCCTCCCACATTTTGACCGCGTTCGGCTTGCAGGATCAGGTTGGCTATAAGGCCGCGCCCAAGAGTACATGCAGAATAAGGTCTATCTGACCCATGGAGATCCAAATGTGGGAGGGGGCTTGCCCCCGATAGCAGTATGCCAGCCACTCCATGCATGACTGATCCACCGCCATCGGGGGCAAGCCCCCTCCCACATTAAGGCCGCCTCTTTAACCCAAGCTGACCGAACGCGGGAAGAGGTACCCCCTTCGAGGCATATCCCCAAACCCCGGGCCGCCCTACCCTGATGACCCGTGGAGGCCCTTATGCTCACCCATCCCCAAATCGTTCTAACCTTGCGCCGGCATCACCTGTTCAGCCGGCTGCCTGAAAAAACCTTTCAGGATGTCTGCACCCTGGCCAGTCTCAGGCGTTTGCCCAATCACACCCCGCTCATGCATCAGGGCGATCCCGCCGATCGGTTCTTTCTGCTGGTCAGCGGCCAGATCAAGCTGCACCGGGTCACGGGCGAGGGTCAGGAGCATCTGGTGGAAGTCATCCACCCCGGCCAGACGTTTGCCGAAGCGCTGCTGTTCACCCAGGCCAAGGCGTACCCGGTGAGTGGCACCGCGCTCAAGGACAGCGTCCTGGTGAGTATCGAAGGCCAACACTATCGACGGGCGCTGGAAGATCAGCCGGCCATTTGCCTGGCGATTCTGGCGAGCATGAGTATTCACCTGCATCAGCGCCTCCAGGACATCGACACCCTGACCCTGGCCAATGCCAGTCGCCGGGTGATCAATTTCCTGTTCCAGGAGCGCGACGGCGTCAACAGCGAGGTGGTGTTGCAGGTGCCCAAGCGCCTGGTGGCGTCGAAGCTGGGGATTCAGCCGGAGACGTTTTCGAGGATTCTGCATCGGCTGGTGGAAGGCGGGTTGATCGAGGTGCGCCAGCGCACCATTCGAATCCTCAACGAAGAGCAGTTGATGGGGTATCAAGCCGGTTGATACCCCCTCGCGGTCAATGCCCGCTGTGCATCATCGACATCGGTTGCTGCAACAGCGCCAGGTCGATCTGCTCGAAACGCAACAGCCGGCCACCGGTGTCCGCCGCGACTTTCTGTGCCTTCGCCTCATCGGCAAACGAAGCCAGCACCACGCCCATGGCGCCCTTGAGCCCGGTGCCGATCACGTAGTAGGCGGTGCGGGCGTCGATCAGGTGCTTGTCGTCCGGTGCATTCCACTGGCTGCGGCCCATGTCGTGCACGTACAGCTTGGCGTCGTCGTGGCGGTTTTCCGGTTGCAACCACCAGCCGAGCATTTCGGCGGTGGAACAGAATTTCTTCACCCCGTCACGCTCTACCACTTGGCCCTTGGGCCCGGGAAATTGGTTGATCACCATGCCGCATACGTGGCACTCGTCGTTGGGATGAAACGCCACCGGCGCTTCGCTGAAGCTCGACTCCGGCGCCTTGTCGCAGGCGGTTATCAATAAGCCGACCAGCAAGGCCGCGACTAACCGTGTCTTGAAACCCATATCACTCACTCCAACAGTCATAAAAAGTCCTCACGCCGCGCGGCGGCGGAACAGCCCGTAGGCCAGCGCCAGCGGCACGGCCACCCATGCCAGCAGGCACGCCCATAGGGCCAGCGGCGGCACGTCGAGGTCCGACCCCAGGGCCATGACCCCCACGGACTGGGTGCCCGTGCCGAAACCGGAAAGGTTGATCAGCCGATACACATCGGTGGGGTTGAGCAGCAGCAACCAGGGCAGCCCCTGCGGGTTGAACTGGCCTTTGCTGAGCACCAGCAAGGCCAGCAGCGCCAGGTCGAAAACCAGCACGAAGTAGAACCACACGCCCAGCGCCAGCCCGGCGGCGGTGGATTTTTCTGCGCACAGGCTGCTCAAGCCATAGGCCATCCCGAGAAAGCACCACCCCAACAAGGCCGAGGTCAGCATGAACCGGCCGAAGGCCCAGAGCAGCATGGCGAAATCCACGTCGTCGACCAGCAGCGCAATGGCGAGCATCGCGCAGCCGAAGCCGAGTACCGTGGCCAGCGCAAGGATCAGCCCATGGCCGACGAACTTGCCGAGCAGGATCTGCCCGCGCCCCAAGGGGTAGGTGAGCAGCAACAACAAGGTGCCGCTCTCGTCTTCGCCGACGATCGCGTCATAGGCCAGCAACAGCGCGATCAGCGGCATCAAAAACGTCGCCAGGCTGGCCAGGCTGGCGATGGTCGCCGGGATCGAGGTGAAGCCCAGTTGCCCGGCAGCCGCGGCGCCGAGCCAGGCAATGCCGATGGCCAAGACCGCAAACAACAGGCTGATCGCCAACAACCAACGGTTACGCAGGCCGTCGCAGAACTCTTTGCGCGCCATGTTCCAGATCGGGTTCATAAGGCCGCCTCCTGTGCCGTGACCATCGCGCTGTCCATGTAATGCCGGTAGATGTCTTCAAGGGACGGCGGCAGAATTTCCACGTCGCTGGGGCTGTCTTCGGCCAGCAGTTGGCGCAGCAGTTGCACCTTGCTGCCGTTGTGCGCCGCCACTTGCAGCCCTTCGACGCCCCAGCGCCGGGTCACATGGCCGGCGGCGCTCCAGCGTTGTTGCAGCGATTCGACGCGCTGCAAGCCGCTGGTGCGGATCAGCGTCGGCAAGCCGGCCTCGGCGCGCAACTGCGCCAGGCTGCCCAAGGCCAGCAGGCGGCCCTGGGTGAGGATCGCCGCGCGGTTGATGTGCGCCTCGACGCCCGGCAGCACATGGGAACACAGGATGGTACTGGTGCCGGCCGCACGCAGACGGTCGAGCAGGCGATACAGGTCCTGGGTGGCGAACGGGTCGAGGCCCACGGTGGGTTCGTCGAGCAGCAACAGGCGTGGCTCGCCGAGCAAGGCCTGGGCCAGCCCGAGGCGCTGGCGCATGCCCTTGGAATAGGTCTTGACCCGCCGCCCCGCCGCCGCGGTCAGGCCGACGTCGTCCAGCAGGCTGTCGACCTGATGCATCGGCGCGCCCTTGAGCCGGGCAAAGTGGCGCAGGGTTTCGACGCCGCTCAACTGCGCGTAGAACGTGACGTTTTCCGGCAGGTAGCCGAGCCAGCGGCGCACGTGGGGATCACTCGGCGCACGGCCAAACACCCGCACCTCGCCGGCGCTGGCGCGCAGCAAGCCAAGGACCAGTTTCATCGCGGTGGTCTTGCCCGCGCCGTTGTGCCCGAACAACCCCAGCACTTCCCCGGGGGCCAGGCTCAGGTTCAGGTCGTGCAGCACCGTGGCGCGCCCATAGCGCTGGCTGACGCCTTCGATCTCGACGACATTCATCATGCAGGTTCCTTATGCGTGGGGGCTTGCATCAGCGGGTGGCTGTCCATCACTCCCGGCGACTTCATCACCGGAAACGCACGTTGCACCCAGCGCAGCAACTCAATGCCGGGGCTGTTCATCAACAGCCGCACCTGGGGGTACATCCACAGCAGGCGGTCGACGTTGTCGTTCGGCTCGTAAGCCACATCGCCCAGGCCATCGCCGTTGCGGTCCCAGCCAAGGTAGTCGCTCCAGTAGTTGCCCCGGCCGTCCGCCGACCATTCCTGCAAGCGGCTGGCGACGTATTTGACCTGGCGCTGGTTGTCGATGAAGGCGTTGCCGGCGATGCGGTTGTCTTCGGAGCCGGCGGTCAGGTGAATGCCCACCGCGCTGCGCGCGAAGCGGTTGTTTTCGATGCGGTTGAACAGCGAGTTGTAGATGAACAGCGCCTTGCCTTCGCCGCCGGCGATCATGGTGTCGCCGGTGGAGCCGTCGCGCACATCGGTGACGACGTTGTCCTGCAAAGTCGAATAGGTGATGTAGTTCATCAGGATGCCGTAATTCTGGTCCTGCTCGGAGCGATTGCCGATCACCGTCAGCTTGCGGCTTTGCATCAAGGCGTAGCCGGTGCGGGTGCGGCGCGTGGTGTTGCCCAGGACCTGGTTGTCGTTGGCGAACATGTAGTGAATGCCGTAGCGCAGGTCTTCCAGGGTGTTGCCTTGCAGCAGGTTGCCGTTGGAGGTGTCGATGTAGATGCCGTCGCGGGTGTCACGCACCTGGTTATCGATGACGCGGGCACCGTGTACGGCGTACAGGTGAATGCCGTTGCCACGGTCCTGGGAGCGTACCGAGGTATCGCCCTGGATGCGGTTGCCGATCAGGCTTACGTCCTGGGTGCCGTCGACCCAGATGCCAAAGCCCTGGCCTTGCAGGCGGTTGCCCAGCAGTTGTGTACCGCGGGCCTGGGGTTGGATGAAGACACCGGCGTTCATGGCCGTGAGGTCGTCGCCCCAATCGAGGAACGTGCAGCCTTGGACACTGACATCCGGCGCGCTGATCAGCAGGCCGTTGCCCTGCCCTTCGGCCTGGAAGATGGCGCCGGGGGCGCAGGTCAATTGCAGCGGTTGGTCGATGCGGAACGAGCCCCGGTATTCGCCGGCAGGCAGGCGCCAGTGGTTGGGGCCGTCGGCTTGCAGGGGCAAGTCGGTGATGGGGCGCACGCCAGCGTTCACCCCGAACGAGAGCAGTGCGAGCCCTATCAAGGTGATGAGTGATCGAGCCACAGTGATGTCCTTAAACTGAATGCGGCTAAATGTGGGAGGGCGCTTGCTCCCGATGAGGGTGTATCAGTTGATGCATCCTTGGCTGATTCACCGCCATCGGGGGCAAGCCCCCTCCCACCTTTGTCCTGCTGTGTCCTTGTGTCAGGCGCGCTCGACCTTCATCCGCCCGACCATTTCCATGTGCAGGGCATGGCAGAACCAGCTGCAGTAGTACCAATGCAGCCCCGGTTTGTCGGCAATGAACGTGATCGACGAGGTCTGCTGCGGGCTGATCTCCATGCTCACGCCGTGGTTGACCATGACAAAGCCGTGGGTCACGTCTTCGATCATGTCAATGTTGGTGATGGTCACGGTGACTTCATCGCCCTGTTTGACGGTGAACTCCGTGAGCCCGTAAGCCGGGGCCATGGAGGTCATGTACACGCGCACCTTGTTGCCGTCGCGGATCACCTTGCTGTCGGTTTCCAGGTTGATCCCGTCCTTCTTGGCGATGGCTACCGTCTCGGCGAAGAACGGATCGTTGCGCTCCCAGATTTTCTTGGTCTTGATCTGGTCGCGGCGCGCCATCACACAGTCATGGGGCTCGGCGAAGGCCGGGCCGTCGTGGACCAGTTTCATTTCATCGCCGGAGATGTCGATCAACTGGTCGTTCTCCGGGTGCAGCGGGCCGGTGGGCAGGAAGCGGTCCTTGGAGAACTTGCTCAGCACCATCAGCCACTGGCCGTCGGCGTCACGGGTTTCGGTCAACGACGCATGGTTGTGACCCGGCTGGTACTGCACATCGAGCTTCTGCTTGATGTAGTTGACCTTCTCGCCGCCATAGGCGCGAATGGCCTCGGCGATGTTCCACTTGACCACCTGGCTGTCGATGAACAGCGTGGTGTAGGCAAAGCCGCGCCCGTCGTAGGTGGTGTGCAGCGGGCCCAGGCCCAGTTCCGGCTCACCAACCACCACGCCGCGCGGGTCAGGGATCTTGCCGCTGAACAGGTCGTCGAGTTTGTCGATGGCGATGATGGTGCAGGTCGGCGACAGCTTGCCGTTGGCGATGAAGTACTTGCCATCCGGCGAAGTGTTGCAGCCGTGGGGGTTCTTCGGCACCGGAATGTAGCGGGTGAACTCGCTGTCCTTGCCGTCCTCGGATTTGCGCCCGTCCACCACCGGCACCTTGACGCCGTCCACACTGATGAACTTACCGGCCTTGATCGCTGCTTCGATGCGCGGGATGTTGAACACCACCACCCAGTCGCGCTCGTTGCGCATCATGCCGGCCAGGTCGGTGGCCTTTTCCGAGTTGTAGCAGGTGGCCGCCGCGTACTTGCCGGTGTAGTCCATGTCAGCGTTGTCGAGGTTGCCGTCGACGATCACCTGGAACGCCATTTCCATTTTCTCGGCGTCGATGGCATTGAACATGGTGAAGGCGTTGCGATCCTGCAGGTCAAAGCTGTGGCCGTCATTGGGGTGCGGAATGATGAACTCGGCGTTGCAGAACACGTACTTGGTGTAGGGCACCTTTTGCAGGCGCAGGCCGTGGATGGCCTGGACGTTCGGTACGGTGAGGATTTTGTCGCACTTCATGATGTCCAGGCGGATGCGCGCCACCCGGCTGTTGGCCTTGTCATTGATAAACAGGTACTTGCCGTCGTAGCGGCCATCGGTGGTGGACAAGTGCGGGTGGTGGCAATCGCCGTTGCGGTACTTGGCACCGTCGCCGAGGATGCGCTTGCTCTCGTTGGTCAGGCCCCAGCCGGTGGCCGAGTCGACGTTGAACACCGGGATGCGCATCAGCTCGCGCATCGACGGGATGCCCAGCACCCGCACTTCGCCCTGGTGGCCGCCGCTCCAGAAGCCGTAGTAATCGTCGAGCTGGCCGGGTTCTACATGGATTTTCGATTTGGCGTCCTTGGCCGCCGCCGCGAAGGATTCACGGGTAAACACCGCGCCGCCGAGGGCCGACGCACCCGCCAGCACAGCGCCGGTCACCGCACCGGTGCCGAGGAAACTGCGCCGGGTCAGGCCGTCATGTTTATCGTCTGTATCGTTCATGGGTTGCTCCTTCAAGTGTTGGGATTTATCTGCACTACGGGAATCTGTTCGGGCGCCGCCTTGTTGCGCTTCTTGCGTTTATTGATCAGCGGCGGGCACTTGTTTTCGTTGTGCCAGGTCATCTGGCAGTCGAGGCAGTAGTGGCATTCGTTGGCGTTGATATGGCCGTCCGGGTGGATCGCCTGGATCTCGCATTCCTTGGCGCACAGTTGGCATGGGTTGCCGCATTCCTGGCGACGTTTGAGCCAGTCGAACAGGCGGAACTTGCTCGGAATCGCCAGGGCAGCGCCGAGGGGACAGAGGTAGCGGCAGTAGACTTTGCGGGTGAACAGGTTGATCACCAGCAACGCCACGGCGTAGAGCACGAACCACCACTGGCGGTCGAACTTGAGCGTGATGGCGGTCTTGAACGGTTCCACTTCGGCAAAGCGTTCGGCGGTGGCCATCGATTCCAGCGAGAGGCCGAACAGCACCAGCAGGATCAGGTACTTGATCGCCCACAGCCGTTCATGCACCGCGAAGGGCAATTCGAACTGGCGGATCTTCAGGCGGCGCGCGGCTTCGTTGAGCAGTTCCTGCAAGGCCCCGAACGGGCACAGCCAGCCGCAGAACACCCCGCGCCCCCAGAGCAGGATGCTGGCGGCGGTGAAGACCCAGAGCATGAAGATCAGCGGGTCGGTGAGGAACAGCTCCCAGCGGAAGTCCTGGACCAGCGCATGCACGAAGGTCAGCACATTGACCACCGACAACTGCCCCAGCGCATACCAGCCGATGAACCCTACGGTAAACACCAGATAACCCCGGCGCAGCCAGTGCAGCAGACGCGGGCGCCGGGCCAGGCTGTCCTGCAGGAACAGGATCGCAGTGAGCAGCAGCAGCGCGACGCCGAGCACCATGACCTGGACCTGTTTCTGGTACCAGATGCTCAACCACAGCGGGCGGCTGGCCTCATCCAGCGCGGCTTGTTCGGCGGCGGTGGGCAGCGGCCGTTCCAGGTACTGTTCGGGCATCTGGTAAGGCAGTTCGAAGCTGCTGAACGTGCCGCTGACCGGACCGGTCTGGCGCCGCACCAGCAGTTCCAGGGTCCAGGCCGAGCCGGGGTCGAAGCCGGCCTGCGGACGCACGATGAATACCGACATCTCGTCGAAGGCCGGTATGCCCTCGGCGTAGACGTCGTCGATGCGTTGGTGGTCGAGGTCACGGAAGCTGATCACGTTGCCGAACTGGCGCAACTGCACCCGGTCGAAAATCCCGCCGCGCACATAACCCGAGCCCTTGAATGAAAACAGCCCACGACCGAACACGGCGATGGCCTGTTCGCCGGGTTTGAGCCCCTGCATCAAGCTGCGGTAGTGTTCTTCGCCCAACAGATTGCGGCCGATGCTCGGCGGGTTGATGTCGGCCACATAAAGCTCGATGAACGTTTCGTCCGCCGCCTCGGCGCCTTCGGCGGCGGTGTCCTTGAAGGCCGCGTCGACCTGGCCACGGGTCAAAAGCAGGCGGCGGATCGCGCCATTGCCGGTCAATTGCGCCCAGGTGGCGGGGTCAAACCGATCGGTGCGGATCAGCGCGACTTTCTGCGCGGTAGCGGCCTTGCCGTCGATCAGCTTGAGCCACACCGCCACGTCATGGGCCGCCCGCATCACCACTTCATTGACCACCATCGCGGTCACGGTCGCACCGGCAATCGCATCCACCGTTACGGCCTTCGGGTCGCTGGAACGTCCGACCACCACGCGCTGGCGCACATCGACGCCGGAATAGTGCGCGGTGAATTCGTGCAGTTTGATCTCGGGAATACCGATCAACAGGATCGGCTCGTGGTGTTCCAGCACGTAGGCATCGCGGATCACCCCGGCGGTGTCGAGGATCACCTGGGTGTTGATCGGCTTGCCTGAATACGCCGGGATCGCCACCACATCCAGGCTCTGGAACACGTAGCCGATGGGCTTGCCGGCGCTCGAAATGGTGCGCACCTTGAACGGGCCGTCCGGTGCGGAGACCGCATCCTGGGCGGGAAAGGTGCGTTCGATACGCTGCTGTTCGATGTCGCCGTAAGACCGGGCCTGGGCGGTGAAGCTGGTGATGAGCAACACCACCAGCACAGTCAGCCAGTGGCGTGTCAAGCGCGCGGAGCGAGTCATGGAGTCCCTTGAGGCGTCGGGCTGAAGATGGGACGGATGGTAGGGGCGATGATGGCGGGTGGCCCTTGACCAGAATCAAGTCCGGCCAGTAGGCGGTGCGACGAATACGCACGGCTGGCGCGTTGTCGCACCCCTCACTTGAGCTTCAGGCGCCGCGCCAGTTTGTGCAGGTTGCTGGCGTCCACGCCAAGCAAGCGCGCGGCACTCGCCCAATTGCCGGCGCAGTGTTCCAGGGCGTGGCGAATGTTCCAGCGCTGGCACTCATCCACCGCCACCGCCAAGGGTTGGAAGGCCTCAATCGATGACGCGGGCAAGGCGCATTCAACCGCGACGACGGCCGCATCCAGGCCCAGGGCGTGCGGCTCCAGGCAGATCACCGGACTGCGCGGTTCAGCACGGCTGAGCTGTTTCAACGCGGCGCGACTGATCACGTGCTCCAGCTCGCGCACATTGCCCGGCCAGGGGTAATCGAGCAGCGCCCGTTGCGCCGCTGGCGATAGCTGCAGGTCACGCAAGCCCAGGCGCTCACGGTTGAGTTCGACGAAATGCCGCGCCAGCAACAACACGTCCTCGCCACGCTCGCGCAACGCCGGGATCGGCACCGGGTACACCGACAGCCGGTGATACAGGTCGGCGCGAAACAGGCCGTCGCGCACGCTGTCCGGCAGGTGGCGATTGGTCGCGGCGATGATGCGCACGTCCACATGCAATGGTCGATCGGCGCCCAGGCGTTGGATCTCGCCATTCTCCAGGGTGCGCAGCAGCTTGGCCTGGACGCTCAAGGGCAATTCGCCGACCTCATCGAGGAACAAGGTGCCGCCGTTCGCCGCATCGAACCGCCCGGCGCGGTCGTGGGTGGCGCCGGAGAAAGCACCCTTGACGTGACCGAACAGCTCGCTTTCGGCCAACGCCTCCGGCAGCGCCGCGCAGTTGACCTGCACCAAAGGCTTGTTGCCACGGCGCGACAGGCGATGCAGGCGCCGTGCGAACAGCTCTTTGCCGACCCCGGTTTCGCCGAGCAACAACACCGGCAACTGCGTTTCGGCCAGCAGCGCCAGCTCGTCGAGCAACTGCAGCAACACCGCGCTTTGGCCGAGAATGCCGTCGGGCGGCGCGGTCATTTCGACCCTCCTGGGGTTCACAACACCCTGACAACCTGTGGTCATGATTACCTTACTCCGGGATATAGCGTTACTTTTCAATAAGTTGAAGTTGGCACGCGACCTGCAATCACCGGTTCATATCCGTACTGCCGATGAGGAAAGCCCGATGACCGTGAGCGACTGGAACACCCAACCCCAGGACCACTTGATCGACCATCTGCTGGCGCGCTACCACGCACGTCATCGCGAGCAGTTGCCGGAACTGGTGCGCATGGCGAGCCGCGTCGAACAGGTCCACGCTCAGCACCTGCAATGCCCCACCGGCCTGGCCGACCTGCTGCGCGATATGCAGCAGGAATTGGAAAACCATATGCTCAAGGAAGAACAGGTGCTGTTCCCGATGCTGCAAATGGGCATGGGGCCGCAGGCGGCGATGCCGATCCAGGTGATGCGCCATGAGCACGACCAGCACGCCGAGGCGCTGGAACAACTGTTGAGCCTGACGAACCAGATCACTCCGCCAGCCGAGGCCTGTAATACCTGGCGCAGCCTGTACCGCGAGCTGAGCGCCTTTCATGCCGACCTGCGCGAACACATCCACCTGGAGAACGACATACTGTTCGCCAAAGCCGCCGCGCCCGGCCTCGTGCCGGCCCGCGCATAGCACACTTTCGCAACCGATCACTGCGACGATCGTGCAACGTTGTGTGTGCGCTGCCCTTGTCGCGGATCAAGTACGGCCGACGCCAACAGGATTATCCTCGGGCATCCCTTCCCGTTATCCCCCGAGGTCAAGATGGTGCTCCATCGTGTTCATCACCAAATCCTGCGCAGCCACCACTTGTTCGAGCCCCTGGACGAGGCGCAACTGAACGAACTGATGAGCAGCAGCCAATTGCTCAGTGTCGACAAAGGCGAACCGCTGTTTCGCCAGGGCGAACCGGCCGACGCGTTCTACTTCGTGATCGCCGGCGCAGTGAAAATCTACCGCCTCACCCCGGACGGCCAGGAGAAGGTGTTCGAGGTGATCGGCGAACGGCAGACCTTCGCCGAAGCCATGATGCTGATGGATACGCCCAACTACGTGGCGTGCGCCGAAGCGGTGTGCCCCACGCAGTTGTACCGGCTGTCCAACGCCACCTACATGCGTTTGCTGCAGAGCAACAGCCGCCTGACCTTCGCCCTGCTCGGCACGTTGTGCGTGCGCCTGCACCAGCGGGTCAACGAGATCGAAACCCTGTCGCTGAAAAACGCCACCCACCGCGTGGTGCGCTACCTGCTCACGCAACTGGTGCGCCTGCAAAGCACCAACTGCAGCTTCGAGCTGCCGATGGCCAAGCAATTGATTGCCGGGCACCTGTCGATCCAGCCGGAGACCTTTTCGCGGATTATCCGGCGCTTGATCGACGAGAAAATCATCACCCAGGACGGCCGGCAAATCGCGATTCTCGACCGCCCGCGCCTGGAGCAATTCGAGTGAAAACCTGCCTGGTCTGCCAGCACGGCAACGCCGTGGAGCGCGACCTGTGCGAGCGCTGCGCCACACCGCTGCCCGAGGCCCACGCCAGCACCCAGGCGCGCCGACTGAAGCGTTTCCAGTGGTTCTGCCTGGGCCTGACGCTGTTCTGCGTGGTGATGTTCTTCTGGTTGCCCAGGGACTTTTACTGAGTCTCGGTCAACTGCCGATACAGCTGCGGCAGGCGTTGCGGTAATTGTTCGGGGCGATGGATCAGGGTGAAACCATGCGCGCCGAACATGTACGGCAGATAGTCGCCGGCCTGTTTGTCGATGGTGATGCAGAACGGAATCAAGCCCTGGCGCCGCGCTTCGACCACCGCCTGGCGCGTGTCCTCCACGCCGTAACGGCCCTCATACAGGTCCAGGTCATTGGGCTTGCCGTCGGTGATCAACAACAGCAACTTGCGCCGCTGCGGGCAGGCGCCCAGCAACTGGGTGGCCTGGCGGATGGCCGCGCCCATGCGCGTGTAGTAACCCGGTTTGAGGCCCTGGATCGCGCCACGCGTGCGGTCGTCATAGGCTTGCTGGAAGGTTTTGAGCACCTGCAAGCGCACCTGGTGCCGACGCAGCGAAGAAAACCCATACAACGCAAAGCGATCCCCGGCCCCGGCCAGGCTTTCGCCGAACAGCAGCAGGCTGTCGCGTATCACATCGATGACCTTTTGCTCATCGTTGACATGGGCATCGGTAGACATCGACAGATCGGCCAGCAACAGGCACGCCAGGTCGCGGTGGGTGTGGCGCTGCTCAAGAAACAGACCGCGCTCGGCGCAGGCGCCCTGCTGGCGCTGCACATGAAAATCCAGCCAGGCTTGCAGGTCCACCTCTGACCCTTGAGGCTGCTGGCGCTGCCATTGGCGGTCGGTGCGCAAGCTCTGGAATTGCCGACGCAGGCGCTGGGCCTGGGCCTGCAACCGCGCGGGCAAGGGTTGCGGCGCGTCGCAACGCGGCTGCATCAATTGCAGGTTGACGAAGCCTGCCTGCAAGCACTGCCGCCGGTAGTCCCACTCGGGCAACTTGATGCCCTCACCCAAGGGGATGTCGTCGACATCGGCGGGCGGCAGATCCAGGTGCAGCTTGAGCCCGCCGCTCTTGCGCACGCGCTGGCGCGACAGGCTCAACTGGTCGAGGTCTTCGGCGACGCGGGCGGCGTCCGGGTCCTGGCTATCGTCGGACCAGCGATCGAGGTCGACGTGTTCGCTCCAACTGAACAGGTTTTCCAGGCGCACCACCAACAGGCCGCCATCGCGGCTCGCGTCGTCGATACGGGTGGCGCGCTTGGGCCCGCCTAGTTGCTCGCCGGGTGGGGCTGAGAGGTCGTCGCCCTCCTCTTCCAAGTCGGTATTTTGCGCGGTGTCCAACTGCAGCGCCGGGTACAGCCATAACGGCAACGGCCAGGCGGCCCGTGAACTGCGCGGCAAGTGACGCACGCTGCCGGGTTCGCGCAGGGCCTTGCGCAAGGCCCGTTCCAGCGCGGCTTCGTCGGGTTTGAGGCTGGCGGGGTCGGGGCGCAGTTGCAGGTGCGCCTCCACCAGGCGTTGGTAGCGCGGCAGCATCGCCGGGTAGCGCTGCAACAGCAGCCAGGTCCAGCGTTGGTTGTCACGCGCCCAATGGCTCATCGGCCCGGCGTGGGCCGCGAGCAGCGCCAGCCAGCGGTACAACTCGTGATTCAGCGCCGCGTCGGGAAACACCGCCAGGCGTGCCGGCAAGCGCAAGCGGTTACCGTCGCAGGACGCCAGGGGCGCCTGCTTGCAAGTGCCGGCGATGCGCATCAACAGGTTGCGGCGCAGCAACAGGTCGCGCTCGCAGGCCGCCTCCAGCGCCATCCCGCCGGCGCCGCCCAGGGCGCGAAACAACAGGGCCAGGCTGCGCTGATGATCCGTCAGCGCGACCTGCGCCTCGGGGAAATCCACATTGGCGCGGCGGGTGATGAAGCGGTGCCAGACGCTGCCGACCCACTCTTCCAATTCCAGGGTAAAGGCCATGACGTGTGCTCCAAACGTAAAACGGCCCGCTGTACCAGCCGGGCCGCCCTCTTAGGGATTGACGATCAATACACAATCGGTGCCGGCGCACCGGCGACGGCTTGGCGTTGGCGGAAGCTGTACAGGTAGCAGAGCAGCCCCAGCAGGAACACCACGCCACTGGCCAACCGCGCCCAGAACAAGATAGTCAAATGCTCGACCGTGGCCATGAACGGCAAGGCCACACCGTCCGCCGGCCAGCGCTGCAACCACACCTGCACCACGCCGGCGGCGGTGAGGAACAGGGTGATCATCACCATCGACAGCACCATCAGCCAAAAGCCCCAGATTTCAATGGTCTGCGAACGCGCATCGGGGGCTTCGCCGAGGCCGCGCAAGCGTGGCATGGCGTAGCTGATCAGGGTCATCACGATCATCGCGTAGGCCCCGAAGAACGCCAGGTGGCCGTGGGCCGCCGTGAGCTGGGTGCCGTGGGTGTAGAAGTTGACCGGTGCCAGGGTGTGCAGGAAGCCCCAGACCCCGGCGCCGAAGAACGCCGTCACCGTGGTGCCCTTGGCCCACAAGGTGGCCGCGCGGTTCGGGTGCTGGCGCCGCCGACGCTTGACCATGGTGAAGGCGAACATCACCATCGCCAGGAACGGCAGCGGCTCCAGGGCCGAGAAGATCGAGCCGACCCACAGCCACACCTCGGGTGCGCCGATCCAGAAGAAGTGGTGCCCGGTGCCGATGATCCCGGTGATCAAGGCCATGGCGATGATCACGTACAGCCATTTCTCCACCACTTCACGGTCGACGCCGGTGACCTTGATCAGCACGAATGCCAGCATCGAGCCCATGATCAGTTCCCACACGCCTTCGACCCAAAGGTGCACCACCCACCACCAGTAGAACTTGTCCCGTGCGAGGTTGCCGGGGTTGTAGAAGGAGAACAGGAAGAACACCGCGAGGCCGATCAGGCCGGTCATCATCACCATGCTGACCGTGGTTTTGCGGCCCTTGAGCAGGGTCATGCCGATGTTGTAGAGAAAGCCCAGGCACACCACCACGATGCCCATTTTGGTAATGGTCGGTTGCTCGAGGAACTCGCGACCCATGGTCGGCAACAGTTCGTTATGGGTCAGCTTGGCCAGCGCCGCATACGGCACCAGCAGGTAACCGAGGATGGTCAACACCCCGGCCACGGCAAACACCCAGAACAGCACGATCGCCAGTTTGGGGCTGTGCAGCTCGCGGTCGGCCTCCTCGGGTATCAGGTAATAGGCGGCGCCCATGAAGCCGAACAACAGCCAGACGATCAACAGGTTGGTATGGACCATCCGCGCCACGTTGAAGGGGATCAACGGGAACAGAAAGTCGCCCACCACGTATTGCAGGCCCATGATCAGGCCAAACAGCACCTGGCCGACGAACAGGATCAAGGCAAACACAAAGTAGGGTTTGGCCACGGCCTGGGATTGGAATTTCAGATAGGGATTGGCGCTGCGCATGGCTCAGCCCTCCTTGTTCGGTGGCCAGTTATTGGTATCGATCTTCGAGCTCCATTTGAGGAACTCGGCCATGTCGTCCACCTCCTGGTCGCTGAGGTTGAATTGCGGCATGGCCCGACGCCCCGGCACCCCAAGGGGCTGCATTTTCATCCAGGCGTGCAGGAACGGCTTGAACCCTTCGTCACCCCCACGACGCTTGAACACATTGCCCAGCTCCGGCGCAAAGTACGCGCCCTCGCCCAACAGGGTGTGGCAACCGACGCAGTTATTGCGCTCCCAGACGCTCTTGCCGCGGATCACCGATTCAGTGAGCTGGTCGACGTTGCTGCGGGCGGGAAAGGTTTGTTCGGTGTGGTAGGTCAAGGCCAGGAAAATCAGGAAGAAGAACACGCTTCCTCCGAAATAGATGTTCCTGGCCATGCCCTTGGTGAAGGTCTCTGACATGGTCGCTTCCTCATGGCTTGGCGGTGGCCATGATAGGAAGGTGGGGGGTGAAAACCGCTTGATGGCGATCAAGAATTGTTGATCGGGGTGGTCGGGTATTCTTGGGGGATTGAGTAGCGGTTGGTTTGGCTCCGTTTGATTCAGGGCGCAGCGAAGCAGTTAAGCGTGCTCTTGAGCGTTGCCCAGTGAGCCGCTTCGGCTGGCCCGAGGGGTTGGGTCTTGACGTAACTCAACGCGATCAGGCGGCGTGTGCCCGGTAGTTGCAGCGCCAACTGGTACTGGTAAAAGCTGTCACTGCCTTTGTTGAAACTGTTCTGCACTTCATAGGCATCGACATCCTGTGCGGTCCCCACCTTTATGGCTTGCACTGGCGAGTAACGAAGGTACGTCTCCTGCTGTTCGAGCGTCTTGAGCTGCGCTTCGAAGTTACTTCGCAACGTTTCGCCGTCCGCCAGCGGGCTACGGCTGACGACCAGCGTGGTGCCCAGGTGGGCGAACTTGAGGATATTGATCGAGGCATCCTGTACGGCTGCATCGGGCAAGGTGAATTGGGCTTCATTGATCAAGTAGTTCATGGTGTAAGTATCTCGTTATTGGCCGGCGCCCGGCTTGTCCGCAAATGTTGATTCGACGGCGTTATGGATAGTGGCTCGCACACCCTGCTGACCGGGTGATGTGCCCTTGTCACTGCCCTGGTTGATATCCAGTTTGCCTTGTGTCTGGATCTTGCTGCTGCCGGAGGAAAACAGATTGAACGAGCCACAGGTCAGGTTGATGGCTCCGTCTGCCGTGAGCTCAATCACACTGTCGCCACACACCAGGCGAATACTGTCTCCAGCTTCGACGGTATAGCGCGTGGCGGCGCTGTCGGATTTGGCGCCGCCCACCAGCAGGGTGTCGTTGTTGCGTACTACGCGCAGGCGATTAGCGCCAATCGTCACCGTCTCGTTGTGCCCGATGCGCTTGTTGCGGTCATGCCCCACCGAGTGGCTTTCGTCCACTTCGACGACGACGTCCTGATTCCGCTCGGCATGGATATACACTTGCTCCAACCCCTTCTTGTCCTCCATGCGGATTTCATTGAAGTTGGCCGGCGTGCCGCCCTTGCTCGAACGACTTTTCATGCCGCTCTGGGTCGCGTTCTCCGGCAAATCGTAGGGCACCGTCTGCTCCGCGTTGTACACCCGCCCGGTAATGATCGGCCGGTCCGGGTCGCCTTCCAGAAAGCTCACAATCACTTCCTGGCCGATCCGTGGGATCTGCATCGAGCCCCAGTTCTTGCCGGCCCAGGATTGCGACACACGTATCCAGCACGAGCTGTTTTCGTTGGATTGGTCGTGGCGGTCCCAGTGGAAATGCACCTTTACGCGGCCGTATTGGTCGGTCCAGATTTCCTCGCCTTTGGGGCCGACCACCAGGGCGGTCTGCGGGCCTTTGACGATGGGCCGGTGGGTGTTGGCCAGCGGGCGGAAGTTTTGTTGGGCATCGATGCAGGTGAGGCTGCTTTCGTACTGCGCAGAGTTTGAGCCGCCGCCGCTTTCCAGGCTTTCCTGATGGATGTTGTAGCGGATGCCGACGATCAGGTATTCGCGGTTCTGGTCCTGGCGACTGAAGCCGGTGAGGCTGAACAGGTGGCCGGAACCGAGGCCGCGGGCGTTGCCGCTGAATTCGATTTGTTCATGCAGGGTTTGCAGCGCTTCGATGCGGGTGCGCGCGTAGTGTTCGCCGTCCGCGCTTTGCACGTAGGTGCCGGGGTAGTCGTACAGCGGATAGTCGCCGGCGGCGTGCGGGCGCGGCATGGCCGAGCGCACGTCGATGCTCGCGCTGGGACGCTGGAAGTCGTAGTCGTTAAGCTCCAGCGAGCCCGGCTGCACTTGCTGCGCCAGGTGCCAGTTGTGCAGGTGGTCGCGTTCGCGTTGCTGCTCGTCCTTGGGGTAGTACGGAACCGACGCGTAGCCCGGCACCGTGGCGTGGGCGCCGTAGGCGTCGGCCAGCACCAGCACGTGGCGGTCCTGTTCATGGCGGAAGAAGTAGTAGATGCCTTCCTGTTCCATCAAGCGGCTGACGAAATCGAAGCTGGTCTCGCGGTACTGCACGCAGTATTCCCACTCGCGGTACGGCCGGCTCAGGGCGTCTTCGAAGTCGGAAAAGCCGAGGTCGCGGAACACCTGCTTGATGATCTGCGGGATGCTCTGGTTCTGGAAAATCCGACAGTCCGACGTGCGGCTCAGCAACCACAGCCACGGGCGCAGCGTCACCTGGTAGCTGGCGAACTGGCCCTGGTCGATACTCTGGCTGCACTGCGCGACGATCCCGTGGAAATACCGCTCGCCACCGTCCGCCAGTTGCAGGCCGACGCTCATCGGCTTGCCGAGCAACTGGTTGAGGTCGATGTTGGCGTCCAGGGAAGTCAGTTGCAGCTCATAGGCGAACAGCCGCCCCAACTCTTCGCCGCCGCCCATTTGATTGAGCAGCAGCACGTCCGGCCCGAGGGGGCTGGTGATTTTGGTTAGGCGTGAGGTTTGGTTGAATAGCATCGAAGTACCCTAATAGCTGAACAAATGTGGGAGGGGGCTTGCCCCCGATAGCAGTGTTTCAGTTGATGCATGTGGTGACTGATTCACCGCCATCGGGGGCAAGCCCCCTCCCACATTTGCATTGCATTCCAACAGTCGTTGTTCGGTGTCGCTGAAGGCGTAGTGCAGTTCGTTTTCCCGGCTGCTGATCCGCACACCCGCCAGCGCCTTGCCTTCGAGCATACGCGTGAGGAATTCATGCCCTTCAGAACAAATTTATTTATGCTTCTTTGCGCTCGGTTAAAGGCTCAGATCATTTCTGAATAGCCTCTTAGGCTGCCGCTGTTTTTTTCAGCTTTCTAAGACCCCTGAAGAAGTGAAATAAATCGCGTGGTAAATTCTAGACCTTCATAATCTTCAAGGCTCTCAATATTGAAAACCGCCCCGCGTTGAGCGGTGAGCTTTTGCAATCGCCGCTTCAATATCTTATTGACCTGATTGTCTGGCTCAGACGATAAGAGGGCGAGCGCCTTTTGTGCGCGGGCAGACACGTCTTTAAAAAAATGTGCTGGGGATCCGCAGGGGGAATGATATTATCAAGATTACAGTTCTGGAAAGTCACATACTCCAGCTTGCAAAGTTCAAAGTCGACGAGAAGAGGAGTGTTCGACTGATCGGATATGAAATATATCTCTTGGAGCTTTCCAGTAAATTTAATATTGGCAATCTTCTTCGCATTAAATGAGTTATCTATAATTTTGCACTGAATGAATGTGCAGTTGCTAAGGCGACAGCCTTTAAGTGACGTCTCTCGAAAATTGCATTTTGTAAACGTGCAGCTTTCAAACTCACTATCGTTTAGACCGGATGTTTGAAAATCGACGCTCTTGAACGTGCATTTGATCAAAGCTGTTTTATTAAAGAATCGAGATCCGGAAAAGTCAGTTTTTTCAAACTCGCAACCTTCCAGATCACACTGGTCAAAAATTGGGTCAGAGAGTTTCGAGTTTTTTAGTTTGCAGCTACCAATGAACTCGTTTTCGAAAAGCATTTTTGTAGGAAGAACTAATCCCTCCCGCTCAACGCCGGATAATATCTTTGATGTGATTTTTTCACTCACCATAACACTCCTTTATAACCATTGCCCCAGTTGCCATAACGCCGCTGATGCGTGCCTCTTTTCCAATCAGCTTTCGTCGTTAGACCCACCAAGTTTTAGTTTAAATATCATACACACCGTGTAGGCACTCTCCTGTTTTCGATACTTTTATGTGACGTAGTGACGGGTCATTACTTACCTTGCCTTTGAAAACGGCATCGATTCTCGGGGTAAAGGGGACGAATATATTTGAACTGTTAGAAAAACAAACAATGACATCCCCCCTAGTTCAAGAAATACCATTCCCACTCTGCCTGCATGGTGAAGCGGCACGATCAGTTCAGCTTTCCGAATATATTGACAGCTTTCTATTGTCCGGCAACTTTTCAAAAATCGTTAAGTTGCCATTCTTGCTATTTATTTCATAATTTCGCGTCGTGAAGGTCTCACGCCATATGTTTTCAGTGACGAAAGAGACTGCACCGGCATCGTACTTGTAAAATGTTTCGAAGTACTCACCTGTATCGAGCAAGCTATAATGCGCTATTACATGATTGACTTTAAGGATATTAATAGAAGCCGAATCGAGATTGGCCTCTGCACTATTTTCAAAATTACTGCCGAATGTCAATTCTACAATGCGACCTGGCTCATTAATAAAAAAACGTCTATATACAATCCATTGGCCTTTAAAGTCTGCGTATTTGGCGTATTGTATTTCCGCTATGATTTTTTCATTGGCGTCTAAAAAGTAGCAATGCCTATCTTTAGCTGGCTCAGAATCTTTTTTAAGTAAACGTCCAGGCTTGCATCCTTGTAGCTCGCAGATGTACGGTGCAGGATTGTATGAAGGCATGACGCCCACTCCCCACTTTTTTGTTTTGTACGTACTTTCTACGAACGACATGAGCTCAGCATATTTGTTATGATATTCATTTAACAATGAGAGCAAAAGTTCTTTCATAAAAGTCTCCTATTTGACCAGCGGAAAGGTTTTTCCGCCGCTTAGTTCAAGGTTGAGTGCCTTTAAACCTTGCTCGAACTCGGATTTAGTCTTTGCCTCTTTTAGGGACTCCCATACGTGTTTTTTGTAAGCGTTACCATGCACACCCTCTTCCGCGTGAGCCGTTGCTTTTGTATTTGGCAGGCGCGCTTTTGAATTAGCAGGCAGCCATATACCGTTTTCTTTTTGATTTATATCTATGCCTAGCCTGTCCATTCGTCTTCTCAACCAGCGCATACGTGCATCTTTCGAATTGGACATCACAACGTGGTGGGCTCGATAGTCTTTGCTTGGAGCCTTGCCTAGGCGTCCTCCAAGTTTTTTTGCGTCACTCGAGCAACTTAACCCAAGTGGGTCCATCCACGTGAGTGGGTTGGGTGTGTATTGATAAAGGTTCAGTCCACCCGCCAACCCAATCGGATCTGGATTCAGCTGATGCAGGTGGCCGCTGCCGTAGTACAGGCGATTGAGCCAGCGTCCGTCAGGCAAGTGGGTTTGAGTCAGGTTGCCCAATGCGTCGTAATGGTGTTGCAGACACCCCGCCGCGCTGTGTTCTTCGAGCAGTTGCCCCAGCGCGTCATAGCTAAAGCCAAGTGCTTGCTCGCGCCCGTCGAGGGCGGTGAAGGTGACCGCGACCAGTTGGTCGTTCAGGTCGTGCTTATAAACGGTGGTGCCGTCGGCGGTGACTTTGCTGACCAGGCGCCCGAGCGGGTCGCGTTGGAACTGGTGTGTCAGCGCGTCTACCGCCTCGCCTTCGCTTCCCGGCAGGTAAGCGACGGCGACGACGTTATCCAGCGGGTCATAGGCATAGCAGCGCTGACTGTGGTCGAGGTCGTGTTGCTGCACCAGGCGGTCGGCCGCGTCCCACTCAAAGCGATAGCTTTCGCCGTTTTCATTGGTCAGTTTCAGCAGTCGCCCGTAGGCGTCGTGGTCGAAGGTGACGCAGCGGTTGTGCGCGTCCCAGCGTTGTTTGACCTGGCCGCGCCGGTCGTAGGCATAGCGGGACGTGTTGCCAGCGGGGTCGACATAGCCCGTCAGATAACCACTGGCGTTGCGCTGGAAATGCTCAAGGCGGCCGTCCGAAAGTCGGCATTCCAGCAACAACCCTTGCCGGTTGTACTGATAGCGCACCGACTCACCTTCAGCATTGGTGTGCACCAGCACATTGCCGAACGCATCGTACTGGTAGCCGGTGGCGTAGCCCGAGCAATCCACTTCTTCGATCAGTTGGCTCCACTCGTTCCAGTGCAGCTTCCGGATTTTGTCGGTGGCATCGATGATCTGCACCGGCTGGCCGAAATCGTCGTAGACGTAGCGGGTGCGGTTGCCCAGCGGATCGATCTCTTCGATGCAGTTGCCATGCCGGTCGTAGCGGTAATGCCAACGGTTACCCGCCGGGTCGGTTTCCACTTCGGGCAATGCCCAATGCGCCAGCCACTGTGTGTTGCTGATCCTGGCCAGAGGGTCGGTCACTGCGCTGAGGTTGCCGGAGTCGTCGTAACTGAAGCGCCACTGGCCGTTTTGCGGATCAATCGCGCCGAGCAATTGGCGATCTTCGCTCCATTCGAACTGCCACGTATGGCCCAGGTTATCGACGTAGCGGGTGATCTGGTACTGCGGGTTCCAATAGCGCGTGCTGACCCGCTGCAGGCCATCGGTGACGCGCGTGATACCGGCATCCAGGTCGTAGTCGAAGGTGAATGCATCGCCGGCATCGGTCCAATGCCGGCTGACGCGCCATTCTTCACCCTGCGGGCCAGACACTGCGCGCCATTGGTAGAAGCAACGCAAGCCGCTCGGCAGTTGGTGTTCGACCATGCGTTGCGCGTTGTCGTAAGCAAAACGTCGTTGCCGCGTGCCTTGTGCGTCGAGGACTTCGGCCAGGTTGCCGTGGGTGTCGTAGCGATAGCTGACCAGCACGTCGCTGCGCCCAGCAAAATGTTGCCGATGCAGGTAACGGCGCTCGATATGGCTCACGCGCCGCGGATGCTCGGCGGTGTAGCTCACGTCGACGTGCATCAGCTCGTGGCTGTCGCGCAGGCGACACAGGCGCCCTTGCGCGTCGTAATCCAGAAAGATGCGCCCTTCGTTACGATCGCCCAACAGGTGCAGGCGCATCCGCGAGGGGTTCAGAGGGTCGGGTTCGAAGAGCCGATACAGGCCGTCGATACTTTCGATCAGGATAGTGCCGTCGGCGCTGCGCCTGACCGCAAGGCCTTCGCCGGGGCTGAAGGCGCCGCCTGACAACGGGATGTAGCCGATGTCTATACGGCGCCCCTGTTCGTCGATGTAGGTGAGGTGGTCATCTTGATCGATCTCGACGGCGACCTCATAGGCAACGCTCCAGCCGGCGCCGAAAAGGCCGTCGTGGCGTTGATCGAGGCTGCTGTAGAAGCGCTGCCAGTCGATGGGGAGCAGGCCTGGCAGGACGAAGTCCAGTTCTTCTTCGGCACCGAGGATTTTGGCGCCGGTCGGGCTATGCACCGGGTTGGGCGAGCCGTTGACCGCACTGTTGAGTGCCGAGGTGAGCTTGCCGGTTCCATACGCCACCGCCCCGCCCGCCAGCGCGCTGCCGACCAGGCATGGCAATGCGCTCCTAAAGCCCCGCACATTGCCGCGTAGGGCGAGCAGCGCGGCAATCGCCAAACCGACGCCCGGTGTCTTGCCACTGCGAATTTCGCGCACCACGACGGGGTCGCCGCCGATACGCACATCGGCAGAAATCAGCCCTTCGACGCTGCCGATCTTGGCGCCACACGTGCTGCGGTCACCGCTGCGGGCGGCCGGTTGCCCGTTGATGAAGACCGAACTGGAACCCTCGGCAATGAATTGCTCGGGCATGGGTGGGTGCTTGCTGCAGGCGACCGTGTCCAGCGCACACGGCACGGTACCGGCAGCGGGTGTGGCGACCGTCGGGCGCCACAGTTGTGAGAAAAATCCCTGTGCCATGTCCAGAAAACTGGGGGCCGGGGGCTCACTGGGCGCGACCGGCACCGCCATCATCTTTCCGGCGGCCCGGGCGGCCGGTTTGCCATTGATGAAAACGTCGTCTGAGCCGCTGGTGATAAAGGCCTCGATCACCGGCGGAAAAACCCAGTTGGCGGCGGTTTCGCACCAACTGGAGATCTTCACGTCAGCCCCCGAGAGCCCGGCGGTGACCCCCACCACCGCGCCGACCGCCAGCCCCAGGGCGACGCAGCCAACGCCGCCAGTGGCGATGGTCACGCCGGTCGCTGCGGCAATCAGCGCGCCAGCGGCCAGGCAGCCCACGGACGTGATGGCGGCATAGGCGGCGACTTCCAGCACACCGCCGAGAACATCGGCCATCATTGAGGTGTGCAGCAGCGCGTCGCCCTCGCGGGCGGCCCAAAACGCGTCAGTCATGCCCGCAATCCCTGCCTGAAAAGGCCGGAATCAAATCACGCGACTAACGTGTTGCTCAGGTGAGACTTTCCGAGAGGGGCGTAAGAATTTTCCCAAAACAGGCGGAGCGGAGGTGCCTGCGATGCAGTCACCTCAGTCCATCAGGTCCACCCAGGCGATGCCATCGCAGGCAAGCCAGCTCCCACAGGTGACCAGGCCTGGCTTCCAGGATCAAGTCGGCTATACGGCCGCCTCGCTTTGGCTTTTGATCTTGGGCACTCCGAGCCTAGACAAGCCCCACCACCAACACCAAAACGACAGGCCAGCCCAGCACCAGAGCGCGCCAAAACCCTGGAGCATGCCGCAACTCCATAAACCCATCGGCAATCATCCACGCCTTGACCACCGCTAGCAGCAAAACCACCAGCCACAGCCCGGAGCCGCCGGCCAGCACGGTGCCGACGCTGAGCACCACCAACGCAGCCCAACACACGATCAGCCCTTGGGAAGCGGTCATCAGCACCTCATCCAATCACGTAAACCAACGGAAACAGCACCACCCACACCAGGTCCACCATGTGCCAATACAGCACACCCGACTCCAGCCCGCCGACCGACAGCCCGCCGCGCCAGCAACCCAGCGCCAGCCACGCGAGAATCACCATGCCCAGCAGCACATGCAGGAAATGAAACCCCGTAAGTATCCAGTACAAGGTAAAAAACGTGCTGTGCTCCAGGCCCAGTCCGGCAGCGCCGAGGTGGGCGTACTCGGTGAGTTTGATCGCCACATAGACCAGCGTCACCAACAGCGCCGCGACGAACAAACCGGCGCCGCGTCGCCCGCGCTGCAATCGCACCTGCTGCAACGCCAGCGCGGCGAGCAACCCGGCGCTCAACAGACTCAAGGTCATCGCCAGCCCGGTGGAGGTGTCCAGTTGCGCGCGCCCTTCGGCAAACACCTCGGGCTTGAGCACCTGGGTCACGGCAAACGCGAGGATCAGAATCGCGAACACCGACAACTCGGCGAGGATGAAAAACCACATCGCCAGGTCGCCCGGCAGGCGGCGGGGTTCAGGCAAAGTGCACATCGACCACGTCCATCAAGGCGGCCACGGTGTGCGGGTCGTCCGTCAGCGCCTCGGCCAGGCACGCCAGGCAGGCTTCGCGAATGGGCATGCCGGCGGCGATCAGGCGCGCGGTGAAAATCAGCAGGCGCGTGGAGGCCACTTCTTCCAGGTCGTGTTGATCGAGGCGGCGCAGGGCCTGGCCGAGGCGCACCACCTGGGTCGCCAGGGCAAGGTCCACCTGAGCCTCACGCGCGACGATGCGCGCCTCGCCCTCGACGGCCGGGTAATCGAAGCGCATCGCGACGAAACGCTGGCGGGTGCTGGGCTTCATGCCCTTGAGCAGGTTCTGGTAACCGGGGTTATAGGACACCACCAGCATGAATGACGGCGGCGCCTTGACCACTTCGCCGGTGCGTTCCAGGTACAACTCGCGGCGGTCGTCGGCCACCGGGTGCAGCACCACGGCGGTGTCCTGGCGGGCCTCGACCACTTCGTCCAGGTAGCAGATGCCACCTTCGCGCACGGCGCGGGTCAATGGGCCGTCCTGCCACCAGGTGCCCTCGGCGCCGATCAGGTGGCGGCCGATCAGGTCGGCGGCACTCAGGTCGTCGTGGCAGGCCACGGTGTACAGCGGCAAGTTCAGACGATGCGCCATGTGCTGCACGAAACGGGTCTTGCCGCAGCCCGTGGGGCCTTTGATCAGCACCGGCATGCGGTGGCGCCAGGCGTGTTCGAACAGCAGCTGTTCATTGTCCAGGGGTTGGTAGAAGGGCTCAGTCATGACAGGCATCCACAGCGGGTTTGACGGCCACGCTACGGGCGCCTGCGACAACCTGGCAAGCGTCGCCTGCGGCGAACTTGATCGCGGTCAAGCGGGTATTCCGGCATGGCGCCATAGTCTGTGCCGGCACGAAGAACCTGCGCCCCGCACCGCGTTGCGAGGCACCGTAAAGGTCCCGCCTGAGGAGTAAATGGAATGCTGACTCGCAACAGAAAACCCTTCACCCTGAGCCTCGCCGCACTGAGTTGCGCGCTGGCCTTGGCACTGCCCATGAGCGCCCATGGCGCACCCCAGCCGACAGAAGTGAAAAGCGCCGGCGCGCCGGACATGAGTCAGGCCGACTTCGACACCTCCAAACAGATTTACTTCGAGCGCTGCGCCGGTTGCCACGGCGTGCTGCGCAAGGGTGCCACCGGCAAACCGCTGACCCCGGACATCACCCAGGCCCGTGGCCAGGCGTACCTGGAAGCATTGATCACCTATGGCTCCCCCGCCGGCATGCCGAACTGGGGCACCTCCAATGCGTTGACCAAAACCCAGATCAGCCACATGGCCAGCTTTATCCAGCACACCGCGCCAACCCCACCGGAATGGGGCATGGCCGAAACCCTCAAGACCTGGAAAGTGCTGGTCAAGCCCGAAGACCGGCCGAAGAAACAGCTGAACAGCCTCAACCTGGAAAACCTGTTCTCCGTCACCCTGCGCGACGACGGCAAGATTGCGCTGATCGATGGCGACAGCAAGAAAATCGTCAAACTGATCAACACCGGGTATGCCGTGCATATCTCGCGGATCTCCGCCTCGGGCCGCTACCTGCTGGTGATCGGCCGCGACGCCAAGATCGACATGATCGACCTGTGGCCTGCCGAACCGACCAAAGTCGCCGAGATCAAGGTCGGCATCGAGGCGCGCTCGGTGGAGACCTCGAAGTTCAAGGGCTACGAAGACAAGTACGCCATCGCCGGTTCCTACTGGCCGCCACAGTTCACCATCATGGACGGCGAGACCCTGGAGCCCAAACAGATCGTCTCCACCCGCGGCATGACCGTCGACAAGCAGGAATATCACCCCGAGCCCCGCGTCGCGGCGATCATCGCCTCCCACGAATGGCCGGAGTTCATCGTCAACGTCAAGGAAACCGGCAAGGTGATGCTGGTCAATTACCAAGACATCAAGAACCTCACCGTCACCACCATCGACGCCGCACCGTTCCTGCATGACGGCGGCTGGGACAGCACGCACCGGTACTTCATGACGGCGGCCAACAACTCGAACAAGGTCGCGGTGATCGACTCCAAGGAACGCAAGCTCACCGCGCTGGTCGAGGTCGGCAAGACCCCGCACCCAGGCCGTGGCGCCAACTTTGTGCACCCCACCTACGGGCCGGTCTGGGCCACCAGCCACCTGGGCGACGGCGGTATTTCGGTGATCGGCACCGACCCGGTCGACCACCCGCAATACGCCTGGAAACAGGTGGAATCGCTCAAGGGCCAGGGCGGCGGCTCGCTGTTCATCAAGACCCATCCCAACTCCCGGCATTTGTATGTCGACACCACCCTCAACCCCGACGCCAAGCTCAGCCAATCGGCAGCGGTATTTGACATCGACCATCTGGACAAGGGTTACACCGTGCTGCCGATCGCCGAATACGCCGGCATCAAGCAAGGCGCGCTGCGCGTGGTGCAGCCGGAATACAACAAGGCCGGCGACGAGGTGTGGTTCTCGGTGTGGAACGGCCAGACCGAGGAATCGGCGCTGGTGGTGATCGACGACCAGACCTTGAAGCTCAAAGCCGTGATCAAGGACAAGCGCCTGATCACCCCGACCGGAAAATTCAATGTCTACAACACCCAACACGACATTTATTGAGCCCCATCAACACAAGGACTTCCGATGAAAAATACTCTCTTCGCACTGTTGGCCTGCACCGCTGCACTCAGCCTGCAACCGGCCCTCGCCCAAGATGGGCAGGCCTTGTTCAACAGCAAACCCTGCGTCGGCTGCCACATGGTGGGCAGCAAGCTGGTGGGACCGGCCTTGAAGGATGTTGCAGCCAAGAACGCCGGCGTGAAAGACGCCGCCGTGACCCTGGCCAGCCACATCAAGAACGGCACCCAGGGCAATTGGGGACCGGTTCCGATGCCGCCGAATCAGGTGACGGAAGACGAAGCCAAGGTCTTGGCCGAATGGGTCCTGACCTTGAAATAAGCACAAGGAGCGCGCCATGAATGCATCGATGATCGGTACGGCCATGGCGCTGCTCCTGCTGATTCCCGCGCGGGCGCTGGCCACACCGGACGCCGCCCGCCTCGAACACCTGCTGACCCAGGACTGTGGCGCCTGCCACGGCCTGTACCTCACCGGCGGCCTGGGTCCGCCCCTCACCCCGGCGGCTCTCGCCGGGCACAGCCGCGACAGCCTGACCGCCACCATTACCTATGGCCGCCCTGCCCGTGCGATGCCCGGCTGGGCGCCGTTGCTCAGTGCCGGCGAGATCGCCTGGCTGGTCGAACGCCTCCTGCAAGGAAGCCCCGCACCATGATGCGTCCCACTCTTCTATCGCTGTGCCTGCTGCTCGGCGCCTGTGCCCAACCGCCGCTGCGCGGGACTGGCGACCTGGGCCTGGTGATCGAACGCGCCAGCGCCAGCGTGCAAATCATCGAAACCAGCGGGATGACGGAGCTGGGGCGGATCGACGGCTTGGGCGACCTGTCTCACGCCTCGGCGGTGTTTTCCCGCGACCAGCGCTACGCCTACATCTTCGGCCGCGATGGCGGCCTGAGCAAAGTCGACCTGCTGCGCCAACGCGTTGAAAAACGCATCATCCAGGGCGGCAACAGCATCGGCGGCGCGATCAGCCAGGACGGGCGCCTGATTGCCGTGTCCAACTACCAGCCCGGCGGGGTCAAGGTGTTCGATGCGCAGACCCTGGCCCAGGTCGCCGACATTCCCGCCACGCCCCTGGCCGACGGCAAACGCTCGCGGGTGGTGGGCCTGGTGGATGCGCCCGGCCAGCGCTTCGTGTTCAGCCTGTTCGACAGCGGCGAGATCTGGAGCGCCGACTTCAGCCAGGGCAACACCCCGCGGATCACGCGGTACCAGGACATCGGCGAGCAACCCTACGACGCGCTGATCACCGCCGACGGCCGTTACTACATGGCCGGGCTGTTCGGTGAGGACGGCATGGCCCAACTCGACCTGTGGCATCCGGAGCGCGGCGTAAAGCGCGTGCTCGCGGATTACGGGCGCGGCCAGGCCAAACTGCCGGTGTACAAGATGCCCCACCTCGAAGGCTGGGCCGTGGCCGATAACCAAGCCTTTGTGCCCGCCGTCGGCCATCACCAGGTGCTGGTGATGGATGCGCGCAGTTGGCAGCAGACCGCCGCCATCGACGTGGCCGGCCAACCGATTTTCGTCACCGCACGCCCGGACGGGCGCCAGTTGTGGGTCAATTTCGCCTACCCGGACAACGACCGCGTGCAGGTGATCGACACCGAGACCCACCAGGTGGTGGCCGACCTGCGCCCCGGCCCCGGCGTGCTGCACATGGAGTTCACCGGGCGTGGCGAACAGCTGTGGCTGTCGGTGCGCGACGGCGAGCAGGTACAGGTCTGGGACCCGTATCGCATGACCTTGCTCAAGACCCTGCCGGCCTTGAGTCCCAGTGGAATTTTCTTCAGCAATCGCGCGCAAAAAATGGGGTATTGAGATGGACCTTGACCTGCTCAGCCGTCAATTGATCGAACGCTACCAGCACGGCATGCCGCTGTGCGCCGAACCTTATCGCGAAATGGCCCAGGTGCTGGGCTGCAGCGAGGCACAGTTGATGACATGCCTGCACCGCCTGGAACTGGCCGGCTCGCTGTCGCGGGTCGGCCCGGTGTTCGAACACACCCGCGCCGGCGCCAGCACCCTGGCCGCCCTGGCGGTGCCGGTCGAACGCCTGGAACAGGTGGCGCGGCGCGTCAACCAGTACCCGGAAGTCAACCATAACTATGTCCGCGAGCATCAATACAACCTGTGGTTTGTCTTGACCGGCCCGCACCGTCAGCACCTGCAACAGATCCTCGACGAGCTGGAGCAAGACACCGGCCTCATCCCCCTGGACCTGCCGATGCTCACCGCCTACCGCATCGACCTCGGGTTTTCCCTGGGAGCGCATCCGTGATCGTCCCGCTGAGCCAAGAACAGATGCTCGACCTGCGCCAATGCCTGGAGCGCGGTTTGCCCCTCGTGACGCGACCCTACGACAACCTCGCCGAACAGATCGGCGCGCACCATGACCAGGTGTTGCAACAGATGCAGCAATGGCAGGAACAAGGCCTGTTCCGCCGCGTCGGCCTGGTGCTCAATCACCGCGCCCTGGGCTTTGTCGCCAATGCGATGCTGGTGCTGGATGTGCCCGATGCGCTGGTGGATGAAGTCGGCAACCGCCTGGGCCACGCGCCCGGCGTCAACCTGTGTTATCAGCGCCCGCGCCGCCTGCCGCAGTGGCGCTACAACTTGTTCTGCATGGTGCATGGCCGCGAACGCAAGGAGGTCACGGCGCATATCCAGCGGGTGCTGGAACAGCAGCAATTGAGTGACCTGCCGCACCAACTGCTGTTCAGCACCCGCGCCTTCAAGCAATGCGGCGGGCGCTTTACGCCGCCGTCGTCGCAGGTGTGGGCCCATGGATGATCTCGACCGGCGCCTGATCAATCGCCTGCAACACGGCCTGCCACTGGTGCGCGATCCCTGGCAGCAGGTGGCGCAGGAACTGCACAGCCAGCCGAGTGAAGTGCTCGACCGCCTGCATGACCTGCTCGAAGACGGAGTGCTGACACGCTTCGGTCCGATGTTCGATGTCGAGCGCCTCGGTGGCGCCTTCACCCTGGCCGCGTTGACTGTGCCCGAGGCGCGGTTTGAGGCGGTCGCCGAACAACTCAACGCATTGCCCCAGGTGGCCCACAACTACCGCCGCGAACACCGCTGGAACATGTGGTTCGTGCTGGCCTGCGGCACCGAGGCGGAACTGGCCGCCACCCTGTCCCGCATCGAGACCCTGACGGGGTTGGCGGTGCTCAATCTGCCGAAGGAGCAAACCTACCATGTCGGTCTGTATTTCCCGGTCTGATGACCACCTGGCCCTGCGCCTGGTCGCCCTCACCCAGGCTGGCCTGCCGCTGCTGGACGATCCCTGGGCCTGGCTCGCCGAGCAGTTGGGCATCAGCGTCGAGTCGACCCTCGACCTGCTCAAGCGCCTGCAGGCCGAGGGCGCGATCCGGCGTGTCGCCGCCGTGCCCAACCATTACCGCCTGGGTTATCGCCACAACGGCATGACCGTGTGGGATGTGGCCGACGTGCAGATGCCGCGCCTGGGCGAATTGATCGGGGCGCAGCCGTTTGTCAGCCATTGCTACCGCCGCCCGCGCCGTCCCGACTGGCCCTACAACCTGTTCGCCATGGTGCATGGGCGTAGCCGCGAAGAAATCGACAGCTACCGCGAGCACCTGCGCTACCTGCTCGGCGATGCCTGCCGCGCCGACGAGATGCTGGTGAGCAGCCGCATCCTGAAAAAAACCGGCCTGCGCCTGACGCCGGCAACCTAGAAGGAGCGTCCCATGCTGCGGATCAGTCAGTACCTGCGTACCCTGGCCGGACAATGCCCGCCGCCCCGCACCTCGCCGCCCGGCAAGGACCGGCCGCCGGTGGTGATCTGGAACCTGCTGCGGCGCTGCAACCTCACCTGCAAACACTGTTACGCCACCAGCGCCGACAGTGTGTTTCGCGATGAACTGGACACCCCGGCCGCACTCCAGGTGATCGATGACTTGCACGCGGCCGGGGTGCGCGTGCTGATTCTGTCGGGCGGCGAACCGCTGCTGCGTGCAGACTTGTTCCAGCTCAGCGCCTATGCCCGCGACAAAGGTTTTTTTGTCGCGCTGTCGAGCAACGGCACGCTGATCGACGAACAGAATATCCAGCAGATCGCCGACGCGCGTTTCGATTACGTGGGCATCAGCATCGACGGTCTACAGGCGACCCACGATGCGTTTCGCCAGTTGCAGGGCAGTTTCCAGCGTTCGATGCACGCTATCCGCCTGTGCCGCGAGGCCGGGATTCGCGTGGGCCTGCGCACCACCCTGACCCAGGAAAACCATGGCCAGTTGCCGCAACTGCTGGCGCTGATGCGTGACTACGATGTGCAGAAGTTCTACCTGTCGCACCTCAACTACAGCGGGCGCGGCAAACGCAGCCGCCAGCTGGACGCGCACCGGCAGATGAGCCGCGATGCGATGACGCTGATATTCCAGCAGGCCTGGCACGACATCGAAAACGGCGTCGACAGTGACTTCGTCAGCGGCAACAACGACGCCGACGCCGTGCTGTTGCTGCAGTGGGTCCACCAGCATCTGCCCGAGCATTACCCGCAACTGGAACACCTGCTGCACGGCTGGGGCGGCAATGCCTCGGGCAGCGGCGTCGCCAACATCGACAATACCGGCGAGGTCCACCCCGACACGTACTGGTGGCAGCACTCGGTAGGCAACGTGCGCAACACCACGTTCCGCCAACTCTGGCTGGACCAACCCGACCCGTTGCTGCTGCGCCTGCGCGAACACCCGCGGGCCATCGGCGGGCGGTGTGCCGAGTGTCGCTGGCTGCCGATCTGCAACGGCAATACGCGCACCCGCGCCTGGGCCGACGGCGACCTTTGGGGCCCCGACCCCGGTTGCCACCTCAGCGACGCCGAGATCGCCCTGCAGCCTTGCAACCTGATCCCTTGCTCGACCACCCGGTGACACAACCGGGGGCAGCCCACCTGATGATGTACCAAGGACGTCTCATGCACACTCCGACCGCCTTACCTGCCAGTTTGCACTGCCCTTTCCACCCCGGCGAAGTCGCGTTGGTGGGCGCCGGCCCCGGCGACCCGCGCTTGCTGACCCTGCGCGCCTGGAGCCTGCTGATGCAGGCCGATGCGGTGGTCTTCGATCGGTTGGTCAGCGCCGAGCTGTTGGCGCTGATCCCGCTGACTTGCGCGCGCCATTACGTGGGCAAGGCCAGCGGCTGCCACAGCCTGCCCCAGGATGAGCTCAACGAGCTGCTGGTAGAACTGGCCGACCAGGGCCAACGGGTGGTGCGCCTCAAGGGCGGCGACCCGTTTATCTTCGGCCGTGGCGCCGAGGAACTGGAATACCTGCTGGCCCACGGCGTGCCCTGCCAGGTGGTGCCGGGCATCACCGCCGCGTCCGGGTGCAGCGCCTATGCCGGCATCCCCCTGACCCACCGCGACCTGGTCAACTCCTGCCGCTTCGTCACCGGGCACCTGCAACGCGACGGCGCGTTGAAGCTGCCTTGGGCCAGCCTGGCGGAGCCGAGCCAGACGCTGGTGTTCTATATGGGCCTGTCGAACCTCGCGCTGATCGCCGAACACCTGGTGGCAGCAGGCCTGCCGGCGGACACCCCGGCGGCGCTGATCAGCAACGGCGCGCGCGCCGACCAGCAGGTGGCGCGTGGCACCCTGCGCCAATTGCCGACAATGGCCGCCGACTGCGAACCCGGTGTGCCGACCCTGACGGTAATTGGCCAGGTGGTGAACCTGTTCGCCGGGGCCGCCCTGCACTTTCCCGCCAGCCTGTCACCGGCCCGCGAAGCGGTGGCGGTATGAAACGCCTGCTGCTGGTGCCCTTGCTCTGGGCTACCACCGCCCACGGCACGCCGGCCGAGGACTACCAACGTCACTGCGCAAGCTGCCACGGCCTCAACCGCATCGGCGCCAGCGGCCCGGCGCTGCTGCCGGAAAGCCTGGGGCGGATCAAGCCCGAGGAAGTGCGCAAGGTCATCGAGCAAGGGCGCCCGGCCAGTCAGATGGCCGCGTTTGCGCCACAGCTGAGTGCCGCGCAGATCGACGGCTTGGCGAATTTCCTGCAGCAACCGCCCGCCACACCGGCAACCTGGAACGAACAGGACATCCGTAACAGCCACACCCTGCTGGCAGACCTGAGCCGCTTGCCGACCATGCCTTCGCATCACGCCGACCCGCTCAACCTGTTTGTGGTGGTGGAGTCCGGCGACCATCACATCGACATTCTCGACGGTGACACCTTTGCCGTGCTGGACCGCTTCCCGACCCATTTCGCGGTCCACGGCGGGCCGAAATTTTCGCCGGATGGACGCTTTGTGTACTTCGCCTCGCGCGACGGCTGGATCAGCCTGTACGACCTGCACAACCTGAAACTGATCGCCGAAACCCGCGTGGCACTCAACACGCGCAACCTCGCGGTGAGCAAGGACGGACGCTGGGTGCTGGTGGGCAATTACCTGCCGGGCAACCTGGTGGTGCTGGATGCCCGCGACCTGTCGCTGGTCAAGACCCTGGACACCGCGTCCCGGGTCAGCGCGGTGTACACCGCACCGCCGCGCAACAGCTTTATCGTAGCGCTCAAGGACGTGAATGAAGTCTGGGAGCTGTCCTATGCCGCCGCCCAGCCGAGCTTCGAACCCCGGCGCATCCAGGCCCAGGACGTGCTCGATGACTTTTCGTTTTCCCCCGACTACCGCCAACTGATCGCCACCTCACGCAAGGCCGGCGGCGGCCAGGTCATCGATCTGGACAGCGGCCACGTGGTCACCGACATCCCGCTGTCCGGCATGCCGCACCTGGGTTCAGGGACGTATTGGCAGCGCAATGGCCAGTGGGTGTTTGCCACGCCGAATATCAGCAAGGGGCAAATCTCGGTGATCGACCTCAATACGTGGAAACTGATCAAGCAGATCCCCACCCTCGGCCCGGGCTTTTTCCTGCGCAGCCATGCGAACTCGCGTTACGTGTGGAGCGATGTGTTTTTCGGGCCGGACAACGATGCGATTCACCTGATCGACAAACAGACCCTGGAAATCGCCCACACCCTGCGCCCAATGCCAGGCAAGACCGCCGCCCACGTGGAATTCACCCGCGATGGTCGCTACCTGTTGCTGAGCATCTGGGCCACCGATGGCGCGTTGATCGTCTACGACAGCCAGACACTCAAGGAGATCAAGCGCATCCCGATGAACAAACCGTCGGGCAAGTACAACGTGGGCAACAAGGTTGAATTTGCCGAAGGCACATCACACTGAACAGGGATTGAAATGAAAATCCCCTGTGGGCGCTGTCCAGCGCCCACAGGGGATACAGTCCTATCCGCTCAAACCGTGCGGGAAAACTGGCCTTTGTGCGCGCCGCCCAGGTAGGCGTCAAAGGCCATGGCCACGCTGCGCACCATCAGTTGGCCCTTGGGCAACAGTTGCAGCGCATCGGCCTGGATCAGCAATAGCCCGTCCGCTACCTGCTCGTCCAATTGCAGCAGTGCCTCGGCGAAATAGTCGTTGAAGCGCACGCCGTGGTCCGCCTCGATCCGTGGGAAGTCGACCCGGCCGTCACACATCAGGCCGTTGATCACTTCACGGCGCAGTACGTCATCCGGGTTGAGCCGATAACCGCGCTGCACCGGCAGCATCCCCGCGTCGAGTCGGGCGTAGTACTGGGACAGCTCCTTGACGCTCTGGCTGTAGCTGTCACCGACTTTGCCGATGGCCGATACGCCAAGGCCGATCAGGTCGCAGTCGGCATGGGTCGAATAACCCTGGAAGTTGCGCTGCAAGGTGCCGTTGACGCGGGCCAGCGCCAGTTCATCGTCGGGCAAGGCAAAGTGGTCCATGCCGATGTAGACGTAACCGGCCTCGGTCAGGCGGCGGATAGTCAGTTCCAGCAGTTCCAGCTTGCGCGCCGGCGGTGGCATGTCTTCGGGGCGGATCATGCGCTGGGCGCGGATCTGGCTCGGCAGGTGCGCGTAACTGTAGGCGGCCACACGGTCGGGGCGCAGGGCGATCAGCTTGCTCAAGGTCACGTCGAAGCTGGCCACGGTTTGCAGCGGCAGGCCATAGATCAGGTCGACGCTCACCGATTTGAAGTGTGCCTCACGGGCTGCGGCCACCAGTTGCAGAATCTGCGCTTCGCTTTGCACGCGATTGACCGCCGCCTGCACGTCGGGGTCGAAGTCCTGCACGCCGAAACTCAGGCGATTGAAGCCCAGGCGGCGCAGCGTGTTTATCCGCTCGACGCTGATGGTGCGCGGGTCGACCTCGATGGAGAACTCATGGGCGTCGCTGTCATCCAGGGTGAAGTGTTCGGCCAGGCAGGCCATCAGCTCGGCCAGTTGCGTATCGTCCAGATAGGTCGGCGTGCCGCCGCCCAGGTGCAACTGGGTCAGGCGCCGGGAACGCTCGAACAACGCCGCCTGCATCTGGATCTCGCGCTTGAGGTAAGCCAGGTACTCCACGGCCCGGTGGGTCTTGCGGGTGATGATCTTGTGGCAACCGCAGTAATAACAAAGGCTCTGGCAAAACGGGATGTGGATGTACACCGACAACGCCTTGGGCGTGGCCACCTGGTGACTGGCGCGGACCGCCTGATGATAGTCATCCAGGGCGAAGGCGCTGTTGAACTGCGGCGCGGTCGGGTACGAGGTGTAGCGCGGTCCCGGTCGGTCGTATTTGTGCACCAGGGCACGGTCGAATTCAAACGCACTCATGGTCGATCACCTCGTCGTTGGCGCTGACCGGGGTGGCGAGCACAGCCCGTTCAAACAGTGCGCAGATACCATCCACGTGCGGCAGGCCGGCCGGCAGCAACCAGATGAACGTCGGGGACAGCTCGATCAGACCGTCGCGGTGCAGGGCTTCCAGCAGCGGCCACAGGTAGGCGAAATAGCGCGCGAACACCAGGCCGTAGCGCCGCTCCACCGCCTGCACATCCAGTTCCAGGTCACAGGCCAGGCGTTCGGCCACGTGCAGGCGCACCGGGTCAGAGGTTTCGCGGAACCAGCCCCGCTGCGTGGCGAGCTGAGCATTACCCAACTGTTCGCGGTACTCGCGGGCATCGGCCGTGTTCTGCACGCACAGGGTGTCGATCTGGCTGATGGCGCCGAGGCCGAAACCGACGTGGTCGCAGTAACCGTGCAGGGTGAAGCCCTCGCAGTTACGGCTCAGGCGCCCGCGTTCCTGGGCTTGCTTGAGGTCATCGTCGGCGCGGGCGAACTGGCCCAGGCCGATGTAGTGATAGCCCGCCGCCGCCAGGTGCTGAAAGCAGAGACGGCGCATGGCGCTCTTATCCGACTCGCTGCAGAACGCCTGGGGTTGCTGGGATTGATAGCGCACAGGCGCGTGGGCGTAATCGAATACTTGCAAGCGATCCGGCTCCAGGGCGATCAGGCTGGTCAGTTTCAGCTCGATACTGGCTGGGGTTTGCCAGGCATGCCCGTAGCCGAGGTCGATGTTCACCGAGCGAAACCCGAAGGTGCGGGCCGCATCCACCAGCGACTCGATCGGCGCCGGGTCCTGATACCGCGCCTGGCACAGCGGCCCCTCGCGGTTGGCGTCCGGCACGCCGATGCTTGCATGGTTGAAGCCTTGTCCGCGGAGCAGGCCCATCGTGGCCCAGTCCATGTGCCAGGGGTCGAGGTCGATGCAGTAGTCGCCCCGGTCGTGGTCGAGAAAGTTGAAGCGCTCATGCAACAGCGCCATCAACTGCTGCACCTGGGCGAACGCCGGTGTGGTGCCGCGCAGGTGAAAGTGATCGACCGGCTGGCGGCTGCCGAGTTGGCAGCTGATCAGGTGGATTTCCTGGGCGAGGCTGTGCCAATAGTCACCGCCAACGTCGCTCGTCGGCCAGTGCAGGTTCAGCGCCAGGGGCCGCTGGCGCTGACGGCTGTCGCGCAAGGCGCGCAACAGGTCGAGGGAGCCGACACCGGCATGGAAGCGGCGGGTGTCCGTTTGGCAAGCCAGGTCCAACACGCCTTGATCGTGACGAAAGCGAGCGGGATGAAGATGGGTGCGCATGACAGACTCCGGTTCGGGCGGCGGTGGTGCATTGTCCGGTGCGACCCGGCAACGCACCTTGATATGCGTCAAGGTCGCAGCCCCGCCTGTCTACCAGCTCAGGTAAAACATGCCCTTGGCCAGCAGCACAATGGCGACCATGTGCGCGAACAGGCTCAGATGCACCCAGCGGACATAGCGCGCACTCACCGAGCCCCAGCGCATGCGCGCCATGGTCAGCAGAAAATGCACGAGCACACTGGCAGCCAGGATCAGCTTGAGGGTCAACAAGGTGCCGAAAGCCGACGCCGACGGCGCAGCCAACACTGGCAGGTAACGCAACCAGACCATGCCCAGGCCCGCGCCGAACAGCACCAGCAACACCCACGGCATCAATACCCGGGCACGCTGGCCGACGCCCTGCTCCACCAATACCATCACCCGCGCCGGCAATTGCCGGTGCAGGTGCCCCAGGATCAGCACCTCGAAAAACACCGTGCCGATGAAGATCAGCGCGGCGAACAGGTGAGCCACTAGAAACAGGGGGTAAAGCATGGTGGCCTCTCAAGGGGACCGGCCGTTGGGACTTCAGTGTGCGGCCTGGCGCAACGCGTGGCCTTGATACCGATCAAGCGTTGCGACGGCGCGGCTTACAGCAGTGGGATGCTGTAGCTGACGATCAGTCGCGTCTCGTCCTTGTCGGCCGTGTCGTTACCGCGCCACACCGCACCGCGCCAGGTCAGGCCCAGGCCCTTGAACGTGCCCGAGGGGATCACGTAATCGACACGCAGGTCGCGCTCCCACTCGCTGTTATCGCGACGCGCCGCCTGGATGTGGCTACCGTGGATATAGGTCACGCTCGAGCGCAGGCCCGGAATGCCAAGGCTGGTGAAGTCGTAGGCGTAGCTGCCTACCGTGGCCTGTTCCCCGGCATTGACGAACTTCAGCGACTGGGAGTTGGTGATCAGGTACAGCGAACGGCCCTGCCCCTGGTTGATATGGGGGAAGTCACTTTCGCCGGTGGTCTTTTGATAACCGAGGCTCACCGAGTGCCCGTACAGGCCGTAGGTGAACAGCGCACTCCACAGGCGGTTGTCGACCTTGCCGGTGTTGACGCCCGCGCCGTAATACCCCGAGCTGACATAGCCTTCGCCACGCCCGGCGGCGCTGGCGTTCTTGCCGTCGGCGGTGCTGTAGAAATAGCGCAGGTCGGTCTTGAACTGCCCCACCGGCAACTGCCAGTTGTGGATCAGGCCCAAGAAGTGCTGCTGGTAAAAGTTCTCCAGGCTGGCGTAGTAGTACTGCAGTTGCAGTTGCTTGCTGACGGCGTAATCCACCCCGCCGTAGTAGAACTGGTTGCTGAACTTGCCCTTGACCGGATCATTCGCACCGACGATGGACATGCCCTGGCCGTTGCTGGAGTTACGGTCCAGTACCTGCTCGATTTTACCGGCGATCAGGTTGAAGCCTTGCAGGTCCTTGGAGTCCACTTGATAGCCACGGAACGTCTGCGGCAACAGCCGGCCGTCTTCGGTGGTCAGCACGGGCAGCTTGGGCATCAGCGTGCCGGCTTTGAACTGGGTCTGGGAGATGCGCATCTTGCCGGTGGCGCCGGTTTTGCTGAAGTCGTTGGCGGCCTTGCCATCGGACAACGGAAAAACGCTGCCGGGGGTGTTGTCTTCACCGGCCTTGCCTGCGCGCCCCGAGGCGTCCAGGCGCAGGCCGTACATGGCTTGCAGGTCCAGGCCAAAACCGACCAGACCCTCGGTGAAACCGGACTGGTAGTTGAACATGAACGCCTGGCCCCACTCCTTATCCGTAGGGGCCTTGGCGTTACGAGTGTCTTGGTTGTAGTAGAAATTGCGCAGGTCGAGAGTGGCTTTGCTGTCGTCGATAAAACCCGACGCAGCCACCTGCTGCGCAGCGCCAAGAGAGACGGCGAGCGCCATGCAAGTCTTGTGATTCATGAAGGCTCCTGAAAGTAATTGAGGCAACCCGTCACAGCCCAGCCCTGTTCTTTGTAGGTCGGGTGGTGCTGCCTTTAACGGGTGCGCGCACGGTATAGCGTTGGGCGGCCGGGAAATAGTCGCTAAAACCGTCATTCAGTTTTTCATTTTTTGTAACAATCCCACCAGCGCGGCGGCCTCGCCGGGGCTCGCAAGCCCCCACGGGCAGCCGCCTGTGGGCACCTCATGGCACCGGCAACCAACCGCTGAAGCCGTCCCGCCGGGTCAACGGGCACCAGGCGAAGTCCCATGCGGGGGCTGGCAATGCCCGATGTTCGACGAGCGCAAACGCGCGCCCCTTCCAATCGAAGACTTCCGCACCCTGCCAGGCCAGGACCACCCCCTGGGCCAGACTGTCATCGGTGTGCACCCACCGCGCCGCCGCCGCAGCCATGAACGCGTCGATCGGTTCATCGTCGATCTGCGCGCGGTATGGCGAGCCCAGCAGCCAGCGGCAGACGTTCAGGTGCCAGGTCCAGTCCTGCGCCGGCTGGTTGCGGTAGGCCCAGGTCATGAAGCTGCGAAACAGGTTCAAGCCTTCGGGTGGGTCGAGCTTGAGCAGTGCCGGGCAGATATCGAACAAGGTGTGCCAATAGGGCAACAGGCGTGCATCCAGATGCACGAAGCTGCGGGAATTGCTCGGGTATTGCGGCCCCGCCGGTTCCGCGCGCAGGCGACGGGACGCCTTGCTGACCAAGCGGCTGGCGCCGGTAGGCAATAGAGGGTTCATAAAACGCACTCACAGTCGTGACGATAAAACGCCTCCTGATCACAGGAAGCCCAAGGCACACGTCAGACTGCGGGGGATGCGCGGGGGTTGGCCGAAGGCCAGGAATAACGCGGCGGCGCCTTGTTGCGCCGGTCATGGGCTGGCCGTGGGGTCTGGCCAAGGCCCAGCAGCCAGGCCAGGCCGATCAGAAACACGATGGCCACGCTCACGGCGGCGCACACCGGGCAGGCAAAGTAGTTCGAGATATTGCCGGACGCCGGGCTGCTCAACCCTTTGTCGGAAAGTGGCGCCTGGCTGCCGTCCACCGAACAGAACGCACCACCGATCCCATTGAGTTGCTGGCCCAACATCTGGCCATGGCCCAAACCGCACACGAACAGGTTCAGCAGGACGCAGACGTACAGGGTCCAGGCGATCAGCGAACGGTCGAAGTGGCGCAATTTCATGGCGCCGACTCTAGCATCGAAGCCCCGAAGGGATGAAGCGCAGCGCGCCCCTGTGGCAGAACGTCGCAGATTACGCGCATCGGCCAGGGTTGGTAGACTTGGCGCCCTCCGCGTTTACTCCTTTTCAACGCCTGGCGTATAGATCCAGAGCAAGGCAGGCGCTTCACAGGATGCACAGTTGATGAGTACGTTATTCACCCGCCGCAACGTCCTGACCGGCATGGGCCTGTTGGGTCTGGGCCTGCTGGCCGGTTGTGACAACAGCCCCAAGTTGAATTTCAAGTACGGCAAGGACTTGAGCGACAAGATCATGGGCCGCACCTTCAAACTCAAGAATACCCAGGGTGAAACCGTCACCCTGAGTTCGTACCGTGGCCTGATGCCGGTGGTGTTTTTCGGTTTCACCCAGTGCCCGGCCGTGTGCCCGACCACCCTCGCCCGCGCCGCCCAGGCCAAGAAACTGATGGGCCGCGACGGCGAGATCATGCAGGTGATTTTTATCACCCTCGACCCCGAGCGCGACACGCCGGAGATTCTCGACAAGTACGTCAAAGCCTTCGACCCCAGCTTCGAAGCGCTGTACGGCACCCCGGAAGAAATCGCCGTGGCCGCCAAGGAATTCGGGATCTTTTATGAAAAGGTCCCCGCCGGCGACACCTACACCCTGTCCCACACCGCCACCAGTTTCGTGTTCGACACCCGCGGCAACCTGCGCCTGGGCCTGTCGGCATCCCTTACCGCTAAAGAGTGCGCAGAAGACCTGCTCACCGTCATGGAGGTCTGCTAATGACTGCCGTTCAACACCTCAAGCGCACCCTGATCGGCCTGTCCCTGCTGGGCCTTGCCGCGCACGCCAGCGCCCAGGTCCACGTCAGCGACGCATGGGTGCGCGCCACGGTGCCGGGCCAGCCATCCAGCGGCGCGTTCATGACCGTGACGGCCGACAGCGACAGCAAACTGCTGCGCGTCGCCTCGCCGGTGGCCAAGGACGTACAGATCCATGAAATGAGCATGAAGGACGACGTGATGCGCATGGGCCCGGTGGACTCAATCGCCCTGCCCGCAGGCACAGCGGTCAAGCTCGACCCGGACGGTTATCACGTGATGCTGATGGGCCTGACCGGGCAGATCAAGGAAGGCGACCAGGTGCCGCTGACCTTGACCGTGGAAAATGCCAAGGGCGAGCGGCAGACCGTCGAGGTCAAAGCGGCTGCCCGTGGGCTGGGTGCCATGGACCCTGGCAAGATGCATTGAGGGACACGGGCAGGCTCAATCCACAATGAACAGCTTGGCGCCAACCCGCGTCGATGAGCGATGCCCTTCCATATCATTACCCACCTGATAACTCATCCCGGCCGTCAGCGTGAACTGGCGGCCATCTTCGAGTTCCGTTTGCAACTCACCTTCAAGGCACAGCAGCACATGCCCACGCCAGCACCAGTGATCGGCCAGGTAGCCGGGGGTGTATTCGACCATGCGCACACGGGTAGTGCCAAAGTGGCAAGTGCGCCACCAGGCACTGCCCGTAACGCCGGGATGAAGCTCGGGCTCAAGGATGGACCAATCGGTGATGCCAAACGGGACAGCGGTGAGTTCCATGGTGGGCTCGCTCGTCAGTTAACGTGACTCGACCCTAGCCACTTGGAACGATGCGCGACAGACACAGATCGCCGGCTTTTGCGGGATACAGGCGACCGTACTGGTTATCCTGGCGCTCCAACGCCCCATTTTTTGCCAGCCCCTCCGTCATCGCGGCCTCACTGAAGCTCAACGGCACCTCCAGGGGCTTTCCGGTGCGCTCAGCTGAGTCGCTTGACCATCGGAATACACGCCAACTGCAACCCCGACGGCGAGTGATAAATCGCCTCATCGTGCCCCACATATAGGCGGATGTCGAACGCCGCCTGGGCGTCCGCTTGGTTGGCACGCTTGATCTCCAACATCCCTAGCTCCTTCCATGATCTCAACATGCCGTTATCCCACGTGTGCTATTCGACCCGCGCGATATTCCCCAGCCCTTCCAACACGTGCCAGCAAGAGGTGCTGCGCCTGAGCGCCCAGGACAAGACCCACTGGGACATCGCCAAGGCCCTGGATCTCTCGCCGTTTACCGTGCGCATTCATGTGTCGTCGCCGCTGCACAGTTTGAAACTGTCGTTGCATGCAGCGCCTGCGGTCAAGTATTCCGGAGAGTTACAGGCGTTTTCGTTGCTGGGGCGAGTGAAGGCAAGGCGGTCGTGCACTCATGCATGCACGACCGGACGACAGCCTGCATTAACGCAGCTGAAACCTGGTGGTTTTCAACTGCGTGTACTTGTCAAAGGCATGCAGCGACAGATCACGACCGAACCCCGATTGCTTGCCGCCACCGAAGGGCACCGCGACATCCAGCGCATCGACGGTATTGACCGAAACAGTCCCGGCATTCAGGGCGCGAGCCACACGGTGGGCGCGGTTGAGGTCATCACTCCATACCGACGCCGCCAGCCCATAGATGCTGTCATTGGCGCGCTGTATTGCCTCTGCTTCCGTATCAAAGGCACTGATGGGTGCGGTCTACGGCAATATGGGTCTTCTCGACCAACTCGTCCAACTCCGCGCGCGTGGCCACCAATGCCGGCGCCATGATCATTCGCCCGAGTGTCGAGCGGATGATCACGCCCTCTTCAAAGCCAAAGGTGCGGCACTGCCAGGCCAGGTCGTTTTCATTGTCGAAGCGTTTGCGCGTGGTCTTGTCCTCGGCAAACTGCAAGGCTGCCAGCAGTCCGGCACCCTGGATCTCGCCGATCATGGGGTGGTTGTCGAACACCTCGTGGAGGATGCTCTGCAAGTACGGCCCGGTGTCGTCCTTCACCTGGCGCACGATGCCTTCATCGCGCAGGGCCTTGAGGTTGGCCAGCGCCACCGCCGCCGCCACTGGGTGGCCGGAATAGGTCAGCCCGTGGGCAAACACGCCGCCGCGCTCCACCAGCGCTTCGGCCATGCGTTTGCTCAGCACCAGGCCACCCATCGGCATGTAGCCGGACGTCAGCCCTTTGGCGATGGACAAGGTGTCCGGCTCGAAGCCGAAGTGTTGATGGGCGAACCACTCGCCGGTACGGCCAAACCCCCCAATCACCTCATCGGCGCACAGCAGCACATCATATTGACGGCAGATGCGCTGGATCTCGGGCCAATAGCTTTGCGGCGGAAAAATCATGCCACCGGCGCCCTGGAACGGCTCCGCGATAAAGCCCGCGACGTTCTCAGCGCCCAGCTCAAGAATTTTCTCTTCCAACTGCCGGGCACAGCGATGGCCGAATTCAGCGGGGGTCAGCTCGCCTCCATGAGCGTACCAATAAGGCTCGTCAATGTGTGCGACGTCAGGAATCAGGCCGCCCATCTCGTGCATGAACTTCATGCCGCCCAGCGCAGAAGCCGCCAGGGTGGAGCCGTGATAGCCGTTCCAGCGCCCGATCATGATCTTTTTCTGCGGCTGGCCGACCACTTGCCAGTAGCGGCGCACGGTACGGATCAACACCTCGTTGGCCTCGGAGCCGGAGTTGGTATAGATCACGTGACTGTAGTGGCTCGGCAACAGGCTGAAGAGCAGCTCCGACAGCTCGATCACCGCCGGGTGGGTAGTGTGAAAGAACATGTTGTAGTAGGCCAACTGGTCCATCTGCGCCGCGGCGGCAGCGGTCAAGTCCTTGCGGCCGTAACCCAGCTGGGTACACCACAAGCCGGACATGCCGTCCAGGTAGCGCGTGCCTTCGCTGTCCCACAGGTACAGCCCCTCACCACGCACCATCACACGCGGGCCTTCGGCATTCAGCGCCTTTTGGTCCACAAACCCATGGATATGGTGGGCTGCATCGGCCTTCTGATAGTCCTTGGTCAGACGGTTCGGTTGAGCGGGTAGATTCATGGCTTTTCTCTCTTGTTAGTGATGATGCAAGGAGGAGCAACGCCGCTCAGCGGTTCTTGCTCATGTAGCTTTCAAGGGGGTCTTTGCTCAGCACGCCCTGGGCTTCGGCCAACGAGTCGATAAACAAGGCAAACAGTTCCGACTGTGCGCAGATGTCGAGCTTGGTGTAGATGTGTTTGCGGTGGGACTTGATCGTATCCTCCGAGACTTCAAGGCGCTCGGCCAGCGAGCGGGTGGAATGCCCGCGCAGGATCAGTTGAGCGATGCGGCATTCACGCTCGGTCAATATCGATGAGCCGAAGTTGTTGAGCGCCGCGTGAATACGCTGTTCCAACACGTTTTCGAAGCGGGCACCGTGGGCATCCAGGCCAACGAATTGCTTACCCAATACCGCCAGCACCCAGGGCGCAATACGCTTGAACTGCTGGGTAGTGGCGGCGTCGAGTTTTTGCGTAAAGGCCAGTGAAACCGCCAGGCTCGACCCGTTGCTCGACTGCAGGATGTAGTTGAGTTCATCCTCCAGGTGCGAGTGGCGGTAGAACGACTGGAAGTACTCGCTGAGCTCAAAGTGATCGGGGGCGACGTCGGCGAGGTCGTAACAGCCTGAGCGGACGCCTTCCACGCACGCGCCATAAAAGGGGTCGAGCAAATAGAAGCCGGACAAGTACTGGCGCACATTACCTTGTGGCAACCACGGCCCTTCCAACTCGAACAGCGCGCTGGGCATGCCGCCGCGCGGGTAAAAATACAGCGTCGTGGCCTGAATCGGCTGGATATAACCGAGGGCCTCGAACAAGGTGGCGGCGAAGCCCGCTTGCCCGAGGCTCTCGGTCACCCGGGCCATCTGTTCGAACCATTGCACTGAAGAAAGCCGGTCGTTTTCCACTTCAAAGACTCGCTCAAAGAACTGCAGGAATGGTCACACACCTACCCCGTCATCGAAATCACCCGATAGGGTGAGGTTGCATCCGATATTTATGCTCACTTCCCAGCTTAATAATATTTTATTAAAAACCGCCCGCCCCCTACCTTGAAGTCATGCCCAAGCTGAATCCAACTGCATTACGCAAGGACAGACACATGACGCAAGCAATCACACAAACAGACACCCTGGTGGTGGGCGCCGGCCAAGCTGGCGTGGCCATGAGCGAGCATTTGAGCAAGCAAGGCGTGCCGCACCTGGTGCTGGAACGCAGCCGGATCGCCGAGCGCTGGCGCACCGCGCGCTGGGACTCGTTGGTGGCCAACGGGCCGGCCTGGCATGACCGTTTTCCCGGCCTGGCGTTCGAAGGTGTGGCCCCCGATGCGTTCGCGCCGAAAGAGCGCGTGGCGGATTACTTCGAAGCCTATGCACGCCAGTTCAATGCACCGATCCGCACTGGCGTGGAGGTGACCTCTGTAGTGCGCAATGAGGGTCGCCCAGGCTTTACCGTACACACCAGCGACGGCGTGATCGAAGCCAACCGCGTGGTGGCGGCGACCGGGCCGTTCCAGACGCCGGTAATTCCGGCGATTGCGCCTAAAGACACCGCGCTGCATCAGATTCACTCCGCCGACTACCGCAACCCGGCGCAGTTGCCGACCGGCGCCGTGCTGGTGGTGGGGGCAGGCTCCTCCGGCGTGCAGATCGCCGATGAGCTGCAACGCTCCGGTCGCCAGGTGTACCTGTCGGTCGGCGCCCACGACCGCCCGCCTCGCGCCTATCGCCAGCGCGATTTCTGCTGGTGGCTCGGTGTGCTGGGCGAATGGGACCAGGCGGCGATGAAACCTGGCCGCGAACACGTGACCATTGCCGTCAGCGGCGCCCACGGCGGCAAGACCATCGACTTCCGTGAACTGGCCCTGCAAGGCATCACCCTGGTCGGGCTCACCCAGTCGTTCAACGGCAGCGTGGCGACCTTCCAAGCCAACCTGGTGGAAAACCTGGCACGCGGCGACGAGAACTACCTGGCCCTGCTGGACGCGGCGGATGCGTATATCGAGCGCAACGGCCTCGACCTGCCCGTGGAGCCCGAAGCCCGGCGCGTCTTCGCCGATGCCGAGTGCGTGAAACAGCCGATCCTGGAACTGGACCTGGCCCGGGCCGGCATCACCTCGATCATCTGGGCCACCGGTTTTGCCGTGGATTACAGCTGGTTGAAGGTCGATGCGTTCGATGCCGCCGGCAAGCCGCAGCACCAGCGCGGCGTGTCCAGCGAAGCCGGCATCTACTTCCTCGGCTTGCCCTGGCAGTCGCGCCGTGGCTCGTCGTTTATCTGGGGCGTGTGGCACGACGCCAAGTACCTGGCCGACCACATCGCCACCCAGCGTCAGTACCTCGAGTATCGCGTCGCGGCCCCGGTCGTTCGCCCGTCCCCTGTCAGCGCCTGATCATTTTCCCCGGAGTTTTTTGATGCCTACCCACACGCGTATCCGCATGTTCAACACCCAGCAAACCTACCCCAACCAGAGCCTGGACAACGACCTGTGCCAGGCCGTGCGCGCCGGCAACACCGTGTATGTACGCGGCCAGGTCGGCAGCGATTTCGACGGTAACCTGGTGGGCCTCGGCGACCCGCGTGCCCAGGCCGAGCAGGCCATGCGCAACGTCAAGCAACTGCTGGAAGAAGCCGGCAGCGACCTCAGCCATATCGTCAAGACCACCACCTACCTGATCGACCCGCGCTACCGCGAGCCGGTGTACCAGGAAGTCGGCAAATGGCTTAAAGGCGTGTTTCCGATTTCCACCGGGCTGGTGGTATCGGCCCTCGGCCAGCCGCAGTGGCTGATGGAAATCGATGTGATCGCCGTGATTCCCGAGTAAGGAGCCGCACATGACCTTTTCAATCGTCGGCCGTTGCGCCGACACCGGCCAACTGGGCATTGCCATCAGCTCTTCGAGCATCGCCGTGGGCGCACGCTGCCCCTGGCTGCGGCCCGGTGTCGGGGCAGTCGCGACCCAGAACATCACGCTGCCGGCACTCGGCCCGGACGTGCTCGACCTGCTGCAACAAGGCCTGGCCCCCGCCGCTGCAATCGACCAGGCGTTGACCCGCAACGGCTACAGCCAATACCGCCAACTGACTGCGATCGATCACCTGGGCCGCAGCGTGCATTTCAGCGGCAGCCAAACCCTCGGCAAGCACCACGCCGTGTCGGGCGAACAGTGCGTCGCGGCCGGCAATATGCTCGCCGACCGTGCGGTGATCGAGGCGATGGTCCAGGCCTTCGAGCAAGGCGAAGGCCAACTGGCCGATCGACTCTTGGCCGCACTGCATGCTGCCATCGCCGCCGGTGGCGAAGCCGGCCCGGTGCATTCGGCCGCGTTGCAGGTGGTGGGCGAGCTGACCTGGCCGATCATCGACCTGCGGGTGGATTGGGCCGACACCAACCCGATGGGCCAACTGCACACGCTGTGGGACGCCTATCGCCCACAGGTGCAAGCCTACATCGACCGCGCCCTGGCGCCGGACCGCGCGCCCGGCTATGGCGTCGCCGGGGACGAACGATGAGCCGCAGCCGCGCGTTGTTGCAGACGCTGGTGGGGTTCGATACCACCAGCCGCGAATCCAACCTGCGGTTGATCGCCTTTGTGCGCGATTACCTGGCGAGTCACGGCGTGGCCAGCGAACTGATCTACAACGAGGCCCGCACCAAGGCCAACCTGTTTGCCAGCATCGGCCCGGTGGAGCTGCCCGGTATTGTGCTGTCCGGGCATACCGACGTGGTGCCGGTGGAGGGTCAGCCGTGGAGCGTGCCGCCGTTTGAATTGACCGAGCATGACGGCAAGCTGTTTGGCCGGGGCACTGCGGACATGAAGGGCTACATCGCCTGTGTGCTGGCCCTGGTGCCGGCGCTGGTCGCGGCCACTTTGCGGCGGCCGGTGCATATCGCCCTTTCCTACGACGAGGAAGTCGGTTGCCTGGGCGTGCGTTCGTTACTCAGCGTGCTGGCGCAGCGGCCGGTGAAGCCGATGCTGTGCATCATCGGCGAGCCGACCGAACTCAAACCGGTGCTCGGCCACAAAGGCAAACTGGCGATGCGCTGCGATGTGCATGGCGCGGCCTGCCATTCGGCGTATGCGCCCCATGGCGTGAATGCGATCGAGCATGCCGCCGAATTGATCGGCGAGCTGGGACGCATCGGACAGCGCCTGCAAGACCAGCAGGATGCGCGGTTTGATCCGCCGTTCAGCACGGTGCAGACCGGGGTGATTGGCGGGGGCAAGGCGCTGAACATCGTGCCCGCCGATTGCCAGTTTGATTTTGAGATCCGCGCGCTGCCGGGCCAGGCCCCGCAAGCAGTGGCTGATGAGTTGCGCGCCTACGCCGAGCAACAGGTATTGCCGCGCATGCAGGCGGTGAGCGCGCAGAGTGCGATTCGCTTTACTGAGTTGTCGGCGTATCCGGGGCTGATGACTGATCAGCAGAGCGAGGCTGCCGAGTTGATCGCGGTATTTTGCGGCTCGCGAGCGTTCGGCACGGTAGCGTTCGGCACCGAGGGCGGCTTGTTCGACGCGGTGGGCATTCCCACCGTGGTATGCGGGCCTGGCAGCATGGACCAGGGGCATAAGCCGGACGAGTTTGTGAGCGTGGCGCAGTTGGCGCAGTGTGATCAGATGTTGCAAAGACTGCTGAACTCGCTGCGTTGACCGCCCCTCTGCGGTGCGGACGACATAACCTGCATCAATCGCCGCCCGCAGCTGACGGAACCGTATTTGAAGGCTGCCCACATAGGGAAACGGCTAATAGCCGTTTTCACTTCAACAGCCTTTGAGTATTGACCATGATAGGAATTCCACCGCACTCGCCGTCGAACAGCCCGCTCAACGCTGCGCCACCCGAAGAGTTGCGTATGCGCCCCCAAGCAGGTGCGCCTGACCGGGAAACCATACGCATGGGCGTAAGAGAAGAGGACGCATACCGCACGCTGGATACCTTTTTTGACGTGGCAGAAGCTAACGGCATCAACGATCTGAACCCGCACCACGGCAAGCCCTACTTCGATAACAACTTGAACCCGCCGGGCAACGTGGTGCCGCTGTCCGTGCACTTCCGCCCGGACCGTCCGGATGACACCTACAGCCCGGAGCACTTGAAGGCGGTCAACAACTTCGGCACGCAACTCGACGCACGGCTGAAGCAACTGAACATCCAAAACGTCGGACCCAGCGAGTAATCCCATCGCTGATCAGGGTTAACGCCTGCGTGACTCAGTACAGCCAGGCCGATGCGTTGTCGGCCCTGGCTTGAGCGCGCCGATCAGGCGAGCAAACGCGCCAGCTCCTCGCGGCAGTAATCGACGAACAACTGCACCGGCTTGGTCAGTGGTGCGCGGCGCAACCACACGGCGGACAAGCCCGAACCGGTGACGGTTTCCGCCAGCGGCAGGCACACGACTTTCTGGCCGTCATAGGTGTACTCGGTAAACGGCCTGGTCACCAGGATCGAAAAGCCAAACCCGCGCCCCACCATGCCCCGTACCATCTCGATCGACGGCGAGCTGAACACGATGTTCGGCGTCAACCCACGCTCTTCAAAGATGCTCACGAAGTACGTGCGGCTCGGCAGTACATCCAGCAGGATCATCGGCTCCAGCACCAGGTCCGCCAGCGACACCTTGGCCTGCTGCGCAAAGCGATGATCAGCCGGCAGCAACGCATATGGCTGCTGCGGCGGCATCAACGGCGTGGTCTCGATGGTGGCGCCCAGGTCATGCTCGAACAGCATCGCCACGTCGATACTGCCGGCGGTCAGCGCTTGCACCAACTCTTGTTGCTCGCCATCGCGAATGCGGATTTCCACCCCTGGCCAGCGCGCCTTGAAACCGGCGATCAAGCGCGGCAGGTACAACGGTGCGACGGTCTCAAAGCAGCCGATATCGATCTGCCCCGCCACCACGTCATTGTCGGCCAGGGCGTTCTGTTCGAACTCGTGGGCCACCCGCAGCAGCTCCAGCGCCTTGCGATAAAACCGTGCGCCGCTGGGGGTGAGCGACACGCCCTGGGCGTGATGGCGGATGAATAGCTGCACGCCAAAGCTGTCTTCCAACTGCTTGATCGCGGTGGACACCGACGGTTGCGCGATATACAGCTTGCGCGACGCCTCGGCGACGCTGCCGCACTCGGCCGTGGTGACGAAATATCTGAGCTGGCGCAGGTTATAGGCAGCCATCGGGCCCTCCGCAAATGTGGGACTTCGCCCCAAAACACAAGCAGGCAACATACCGGAGCGCATGGCCACGCGAGATACTTTTTTTAAGGTCTATAGCAACAAACTTACTAATTTACCTTCCCGCACCCATTGCAGATGATCACTCCAACAACAAAGCGCCGCTGAGCGGCGCACAGCGAAGTACGTCAACGTACTCACCTTGCCTTGGAGCTCGTCATGGTTACCACTGCAACATCATCCGCCCCGCTTATCGAAAAACACACGATTGGATACGTGCCCCCACAAGATCGCCACGGAAAGGTAAGAGACCTGTTCACCCTGTGGTTCGGCGGCAACATCGCGCCGTTGCCGATCGTCACGGGTGCGCTGGGCGTGCAACTGTTCCACCTCAACCTGATCTGGGGCATCGTCGCCATCCTCGTCGGCCACCTGGTCGGCGGCGTGCTGATGGCACTGCACTCGGCCCAGGGCCCGCAAATGGGCATCCCGCAAATGATCCAGAGCCGCGCACAATTCGGCTCCCTCGGCGCGTTGCTGGTGGTGGTGATCGCCGGGGTCATGTACATCGGTTTCTTCGCCTCCAACATCGTACTCGCCGGTAAATCCCTGCACGGCGTGGTCGACAGCGTGCCGGTGCCGGTGGGCATCGTGATCGGCGCCATCGGCTCCGGGATCATCGGCATCATCGGCTATCGCTTCATCCATGTGCTCAACCGCATCGGCACCTGGGTGCTGGGCGCGGGGATCGTGCTCGGCTTCGGCTACATCTTCACGCATGTGCAGACCACGGACTTTCTGACCCGCGGCAGCTTCAACCTCTCCGGTTGGCTGGCCACCGTGTCCCTGGCCGCACTGTGGCAGATCGCGTTCGCGCCCTACGTCTCCGACTACTCGCGCTACCTGCCGGCCGACGTACCCGTCGCCGCCACCTTCTGGACCACCTACCTGGGCTCGGCCCTGGGTTCGAGCCTGTCATTCATCTTCGGCGCCGTCGCCGTGCTCGCCACCCCGGTAGGCATGGACACCATGGACGCGGTCAAACTCGCCACCGGCACCATCGGCCCGCTGATGCTGGTGCTGTTTTTGCTCAGCGTGATCAGCCATAACGCGCTCAACCTGTACGGTGCGGTGCTGTCGATCATCACCCTGGTGCAGACCTTCGCCTACCGCTGGATCCCCACCGCGAAAAGCCGCGCCGTGATCTCGATCATCGTGCTCGCGGCCTGCTCGGTTGCCGCCGTATTCGCCTCGAAAGACTTTATCGGCCACTTCGTCGACATGGTCCTGGTGCTGCTGGTGGTCCTGGTGCCATGGACGGCGATCAACCTGATCGACTTCTACGCGATCCATAAGGGCAAGTACGACATCGCGTCGATCTTCCGCGTGGACGGCGGGATTTACGGACGCTACAACCCCCAGGCGCTGCTGGCGTATGCGGTGGGGATTGCGGTGCAGATTCCGTTCATGAACACGCCGCTGTACGTGGGGCCGATTTCGGAGCACATCAACGGCGCGGATTTGTCGTGGGTGGTGGGGTTGGTGGTGACGTCGCCGTTGTATTTCTGGTTGGCGAGTCGGGACAGTGCGTATAAGCGGCGGATGGATGCGGGGACGTTGGTGGGTGGGGTTTGATTCAGGCGGCCTTATAGCCGACCTGATACTGAAATCCGAACTCGGTCAAAAATGTGGGAGGGGGCTTGCCCCTCCCACATTTCTGACCGAGTTCGGCTTTTGCTCTGGCCAAGCCACAAGAGAACTGCATTGCCCGCAAAAAATCCCGCTTGCCGAAGCTCACCCTGTGGGAGCCATCCAACCCCAGCGAGGCCACGATGGCGACGCTATTGACACCCCGCTATGATGTGGCCCTTCGCTTAACACCCCAGGAAACCGCATGCCCGCCCTCACCTTCCGCAACGCCCTCCCCAGCGACGCCGCCCGTTGCTTTGACATCGAAATCAGCGCCTACGAAGGCGACGAAGCCGCAACCCTGGAAAAGATCGCCACGCGCATTGCGTTGTACCCGCAAGGCTTTTTGATCCTGGAGGCAGATGGCGAGGTGGTGGGCTTCATCAACAGCGGCTGCGCCCACAAGGTGGTGATGTCAGATGAGGCGTTCAAGGAGTTGGTCGGGCATTCGGCCGAGGCACCGAATGCGGTGATCATGTCGGTGGTGGTCGCTCCGGCGCACCAGGGCAAGGGTTATTCCACCGCGTTGATGCGCGAGTTCGTGCAGCGCATGCGCGCGATGGGCAAGCAAACCCTTCACTTGATGTGCAAAGACCGCCATGTCGAGTTGTACACACGCATGGGCTACCGCTATGTGCAACCGTCGGCGTCGGATCATGGCGGGATGGCGTGGCATGAGATGGTGATGGACCTTTAGGTCGGCGCCGCGTGGGGCGCATTTATGTGTCAAAACATCTAACCGTCAGCGAACGCCCAGTCGGCAAATGTATTTCAACCCGAAAAACCCCTATCTGCATGCCCAACATCTGACGCTACTCCTGACGCGGCGCAGTCTGACCCAGACACGCCCTACAGCCACGTCGCGCATTCTGTGGATGCGTCCAGCGCCGGTTTTAACCAGTTACATCCGCCCGAATTCACCTTATTGAGCGCCCCTTCATGACTCGGTAGCCTGCCGATGCGATCAACCAGACCGGGGTCTGGCGGATCTTTTCATTCCCCATCTACGAGGTGTACTCATGTCTTCCATCGGCGGTTCCAACCTATACCCCGCGCTTTACCCGGCGTCAGACGCAAGCAGGTTCAATAACGACAATTCAAGCCACAACTCACAGGGTCCAACGAAAGGGAATGACATCCTGATAGCCAAACCGGGCGGCTACGATAACGACGCTCCACGCCATAACCCGCTGGATAGCACGGCCGGGGACGATGCCGAGGTCTTCGATCCGAATACCCAAAGCTGGCAACCCACCCAGGCAGCCGGCAACGGCCAATACGCCCCGCTTGGCGATCCTTACCGCGAGGCCATCGATTTCGAGATCAAGCCCGATAACATGGGCGGCTGGCAGCGGGCGTAAGGCAACTGGCGGGCTGGGGCGGTTTCATCCTCCCCAGTTCCGCCCCGCCAGCACGCCATAGGGCTGTCGCGCGGTGCTACCCTCGGCGTCGGATCACAGCGGGATGGCGTGGCACGCAAGGCTCAGTAACGATCAGCGCCGCTCATTTTAAGTCCGGGGAAGGAACTGCAACGTGATCATCGCAAGACCGCTCACCTTTCAACAGGCGTTGAAAAAGAACCTCAAACGGGTGCTGACCTTCTGGGCGCCGCTCAGCGTTATTTTTACCGGACCGGGCGCCCTGCTGGGGTTTTATACGTTGTCGAGCTAGGCGACTGCTATAGGTCGTCTCGACGTGATGGCCGCCGCACTCGAGGCCAAAGGAACAATCGGCCTACTGCGTGCTCACCCAAAGCAGCAACGCGATTCGCGTCCCCAAAAAGTCGCAGCCGGCAACCTCTACGGTAACGACACCCGCAAACACCACAGGAATTCGCGTAGGAAATCCTACGGCAGACGCAACGAAAAAAGCATAAAGTCTGCCTCCAGGGACAGAGTCAAGGCTCAGCACAACAAGGAATCCAGCGCGATGCAGCACCCCCTCATTGAAATCAGCGACCAACCCAACCCCGACGCCGAACGCATCCTTGCCAACGGCCTGGCGGCGTTCAACGAACAAGCCACCGGCTACCATGACCGACGCCCGCTGACGGTGCTGGTCAAAGACCCGCACACCCAGCAAGTGCTCGGCGGCATCACCGGCCGGAGCGCATTCGGCATGGCCTTCCTCGACCTCTTCCACCTACCCGCCACGTTGCGCGGTGCAGGCATCGGCAGCCAATTGCTGCACGCATTCGAAGACGAAGCCCGGCGCCGGGGTTGCCGCAATGCCGTGCTCTACACCATCAGCTTCCAGGCGCCGGGGTTCTATGAGAAGAACGGCTGGGTGCGGTTTGGCGAAATACCCTGTGAACCCGAGGGCAGCAGCCGGGTGTTTCTGTCTAAACAGCTGTGAGATTCAAGCGTTTACTCGTTGGAAATCAACGTGCCGGTACCGACAGGCGGATAGATGATTTCCTGGGTATCCAGGTTCTTGATGCTCGAATAGGTGTGGTATTGGGTGCTGTAGTTCGGCCCGATGCCCTTGGTGCTTGCGGTCAGGCGGTAGGTCACCACGTAACGCTGGCCGGCCTTGAACTCCACGTCGTCCGCGCCGTTGTTGCAGAACGCACCACCGGTGCCGAGGGCATTCATCGACACGTTGCACCAACGTAGCGAATGTTTGCCGGGGGCCAGTTTCAGGGCTTGTTCGCCGGTGACGTTGAGGATCGAGTGGCGACCCGCACCAGGCAATGGCACACCGTCGACTTCCATCGCCAGGGCCAGGCGGTGAAACGGCACGCCCAGCTCACGTTCACGCCAGGTGTCGAAGTACACCAGCGCGGCGTCGGGCGCGCCATTGGAGAGGTCGACAGGCTGGAGCTTTTCCGGGGCCCAGTCGCCCTGATAGTTTTTGTAGTGGTAGTCGGAGCAGGCGCCAAGCAGTGGCAAGGTGAGTACGGCAGTGAGCTTCAGCCATTTCATCGGGTAACGGTCCTTGTGGGTGATGATAGCCTATCGACATCACCACTGATTTCTTTAGGCAATCGATACGCCATCCTGAAGCAGACCTTACGCCCGACACCCTGCTGACCCTCGGCATCGACCAGCAAGGCACCGGGTTCCACGGCGTACCGCGCAGCCTGCAACTGGCGACTAAATCGGACTTCCCGGCTGACGGCCCTCGCCGTCTGTGCAATGATCCTCCCTCGATCTCTCGAGGGATGGAGCCACCGCCATGTCGCTGAACACTGCCACTCACCCCGCACAAGCGCCGCGCTTCTGGCGCGACGAGCGCTTGCCGTTCATCGAAGCGCGGACCATCGCCGATGGGCGTAAGGTCACCTACACCCGCCACGCCCACGAGCATTTCTCCATCGGCGCGATCACCACCGGGTGCAGCGATTACCACTACGGTGCGGACACCTTTCAGATCAGTGCCGGCACGGTGGTGTTGATGAACCCTGGCGATGTGCATGCGTGCAACCCGATCCACGACCAGCCCTGGTCGTATCACATGCTCTACCTCGACACCCCCTGGCTGACGGACCTGCAACACCAATTGGGTTTCAGCACCGACCAGGGTTATCGACCGTTCAATACGCCCTATACCCGCGATCCGGTGTTGTACAACGGCCTGATCGAACTGTACCGGGTGCTGCTGGATGAGCAGGCCGAACTGCTGCAAAAACAGAGCGTGCTGGTGAGTTACTTCAGTGAGGTGCAGCAGCGCCTGAACCCTTCGAACACGCCGGTGCGGGAGGTCAACCACAAGTTGGAGCGCGCCGCTGAGTACATCCGCGAACACTGCACTCAGGCCTTGAAACTCGAAGACATTTGCTTGGCGGCCGAGCTGTCGCCGTCTTATCTGATCCGCGCGTTCAAGCTGTATTACGGCCTGACGCCCCATGCGTTCCTGGTGAACCGGCGCATCCAGTTTGCCCGCACCCAATTGCGCAACGGCGAACTGATCGCCGACGTGGCCCTGGCCGCCGGCTTTGCCGACCAGGCGCACTTCCAGCGCACCTTCAAGCAGCACTTCGCCGCCACGCCGGGGCAGTACCGCGACTTGCTCAAGCCATCAGCAAATAACCCACACTGGCCACCAGCAACGCGGCCATCGAACGGTTGAACACCCGCACGCCCTGCGGGTTGCCGAGGTAACGTCGCAAGAACGTGCCGGCATAGGCCCAGCACGCCACCGACAGATAGCAGATCACCAGGTAGAGCGCCGCAAACAGCCACACTTGCCTGGCGTCGCCATCCGCGACAAACAACCCCATCCCCGCCACGCAGGCCAGCCAGGCTTTCGGGTTAAGCCATTGCATGATCGCCCCGTACAACATCGACGGCGCCGTTGCGGTGCCTTCGGCGTCCAGGCGGCCATCGTCCACCGCGAGTTTCCAGGCCATGTACAGCAGGAAAGCGACCCCGCCCCACTGAATCAACTGGGTCAGGATGGGCCAGCGCACCAGCACTTCATGCAGCCCCAGGCCGATCAGCACCAGCAACAGCGTGAAGCCGGCGGCGGCGCCGAACACGTGTTTCTGGCTGGCGGCAAACCCGAAGCGTGCGCCCGAACTGAGGGCGACCACATTCACCGGCCCCGGTGTGATGGAAGTGGCCAACGCGAAGGCGGCCATGGAAAGGATCAAGCTCATTGCGGTTCCTTGTTGTGGTGATGAACAAGGGCCACGGTAAACACCCCAACGAGCCGGGTATTGAAGAAAATACCCCTGCTACTCGCCGGTCATGCGTTCCAGGCTGTTGCTCAGGTGCAACAACATGGCGGCGCGGGCGGCGTCGGGGTCCTGGCGGCGGATCGCCTTGAGGATCGCCTCGTGTTCCAGGTTGGCCAACTGGCCCAGCTTCATCAGGTCGATATCGCCGCGCTCCTCGGCATTGATGCGCGTGCGCGGGATCACCGAGTTGCCCAAGTGATAAATCACATCGGTGAAGTAGCTGTTGCCGGTGGCCTGGGCAATCAACTGATGGAAGCGCACGTCGGGTTCGACGCTGCTGTCATTGTTGGCCAGCGAGGCCTGGTAGTCGTCGAGGGCCTGGCGCATGAGCTGCAACTGCGCCTCGCTGCGACGCAACGCAGCCAGGGCAGCGGCCTGGGTTTCCAGGCCAAGGCGCAACTCAAGAATGCCGCGCACGCTGACGGCGGTGTCGTGGTTCAGTTGCAGGCCCTGGCGCTGGTCCCGCTCAAGCACAAAGGTGCCCACCCCATGCCGGGTTTCCACCAGCCCCGCCGCCTGCAACTTCGACAACGCCTCACGCACCACCGTGCGACTGACGCCGTACTCGCCAACGATGGCCGACTCGGAGGGCAGCTTTTCGCCCGGCGCCATTTGGCCGAGGAGAATGCGCTGGGTCAACGTAGTGACGATGTCATGGGCAAGGCCTTGGGAGCGCTTGCGGGGGGCGTCGGTGTGCATCGGTCATTCCATGGGTTGGGCCCGGCCAATACTAACACCTCCACCGACCACCTACTTGTATGACAACAAACAAATTCCACTATGTCTGGCCACGATTTTTGTGGGAGTAGGCTTGCCTTGGATTGCGTCGAGGCGGTTGAAATCAAGCACAATGACGCCTAATCCTTAGGAAATAAAGCTCCCACAGCGCGCTCATACTGCCGAAATTTACGTTGCCACATGGAAAAAAGCAGTTGTATGATGTCTATCAAGTTGTCAGACATCTCCGGCAGCCCTGAACCCATCCCCGCACAACAATAATCCGTGGGAGTTCTACCCCGTGACCGCTTCCAGCCCTGCGACAGCTGCGCCCGCCCTCGACCCCGTCCTGGCCCGCGCGATCAAGAAAGTGAAGCAGCATGTGCTGCCATTGTTCGTGATCATGTTCATCGTCAACTACATCGACCGCGTCAACATCGGCTTTGTACGCACCCACATGGAACACGACCTGGGCATCGGCGCGGCCGCCTATGGTTTCGGTGCCGGTTTGTTCTTTATCGGCTATGCCTTGTTCGAAGTGCCCTCCAACCTGCTGCTGCAAAAAGTCGGCGCGCGTATCTGGCTGACCCGCATCATGTTCACCTGGGGCATCACCGCGACGCTGATGGCCTTTATCCAGAACGAAACCCACTTCTATATCCTGCGTTTTCTGCTGGGCGTGGCCGAGGCCGGGTTCTTTCCGGGGGTGATCTACTACTTCACCCGCTGGCTGCCCGGGGTGGAGCGCGGCAAAGCGATTGCGATCTTCCTCAGCGGCTCGGCCCTGGCCTCGCTGATCTCCGGCCCGCTGTCCGGCGTGCTGCTGCAAATCAACGGGCTGGGCCTGCACGGCTGGCAATGGATGTACATCATCGAAGGCATGGCCTCGGTGCTGTTGTGCTTTTTCGTGTGGTTCTGGCTCGACTCCAAACCCCACGATGCCAAATGGCTCAGCCGCGCAGAACAGGACGCGCTGGTCGGCGAGATCGAGCGCGAACAACGCGAGCGTGACGCCGCCAACACGGTCAAGCCAACCCTGGGCACGCTGCTCAAGGACCGCCAGATCATGCTGTTCTGCGCCCTGTATTTCTGCATCCAACTGACCATCTATGCCGCCACGTTCTGGCTGCCGAGCATCATCAAGAAGATGGGCGACCTGAGTGACATCCAGGTGGGTTTCTACAACTCCATTCCCTGGCTGATTTCGATCATCGCCATGTACTCGTTCGCGGCCCTGGCCGGCAAGTACAAGCACCAGCAGGCGTGGGTGGCCACGGCGCTGTTGATTGCCGCAGCGGGGATGTTTTTCTCCACCACCGGTGGGCCGATCTTTGCCTTTGTCGCCATCTGTTTTGCGGCGATTGGGTTCAAGTCGGCGTCCTCGCTGTTCTGGCCGATTCCCCAGGGCTACCTGGATGCGCGCATCGCGGCGGCAGTGATCGCGCTGATCAATTCCATCGGCAACCTCGGCGGGTTTGTCGCACCCACTACCTTCGGGTTTCTGGAGCAGACCACCGGGTCGATCCAGGGCGGTTTGTATGGGCTGGCCGGCACCTCGATCCTCGCGGCGATCCTGGTGTTCTTCGCCAAGACCCGGCCCGGCGCCCAAAGCCCGAGCGTGCTGCACCCCGCCCCCGTCTTGAGCAAATAAGGAAGCGTTTTCATGAACACAGAACACCAGCACCACGCCAGCCACGCCCCAATCGTCACCCACCTGCAAGTGATCCCGGTGGCCGGCCACGACAGCATGCTGCTCAACCTCAGCGGCGCCCACGGGCCGTTTTTCACGCGCAATATCGTGATCCTCAAGGACAGCGCCGGGCACATCGGCGTGGGCGAAGTACCGGGCGGCGAACGCATCCGCGAAACCCTGGAAGACGCACGCAGCCTGGTGATCGGCAAACCGATCGGCGAGTACCAGAGCATCCTCAATGCCATGCGCCGCACCTTCGCCGCCCGCGACAGCGCGGGTCGCGGCCTGCAGACGTTTGACCTGCGCATCACCATCCACGCCGTCACCGCGATGGAAGCGGCGCTGCTCGACCTGCTCGGCCAATTCCTCGAAGTGCCAGTGGCCGCCCTGCTCGGCGAAGGCCAGCAGCGCGACGCGGTGAAGATGCTCGGCTACCTGTTCTATATCGGCGACCGCCAGCAGACCGACCTGGCCTACCGCAGCGAAGCCGACGGCGACGATTGGTTTCGCCTGCGCCATGAACCGGCCCTGACCCCGGACGCCATCGTGCGCCTGGCCGAAGCCGCCCAGGCCAAGTACGGTTTCAACGACTTCAAGCTCAAGGGCGGCGTGTTGCGCGGCGCCGAAGAAATCGAAGCGGTCACCGCCCTGGCCGAGCGCTTCCCCGACGCACGCATCACCCTGGACCCGAACGGCGCCTGGTCACTCAAGGAAGCCATCGCCCTGTGCCGCGACCAACATCACGTCTTGGCCTACGCCGAAGACCCGTGCGGCGCGGAAAACGGCTATTCGGGCCGCGAAGTCATGGCTGAATTCCGCCGCGCCACCGGCCTGCCTACCGCCACCAACATGATCGCCACCGACTGGCGCGAATTGGGCCACGCGATCCAGTTGCAATCGGTGGACATCCCCCTCGCCGACCCGCACTTCTGGACGATGCAAGGCTCGGTGCGCGTCGCGCAGATGTGCCATGAATGGGGCCTGACCTGGGGCTCGCATTCCAACAACCACTTCGATATTTCCCTGGCGATGTTTACCCAGGTGGCGGCCGCCGCACCGGGCGCTATCACCGCGATCGACACCCACTGGATCTGGCAGGACGGCCAGCGCCTGACCAAGGCGCCGTTGCAGATTGTCGACGGTCACATCCAGGTGCCGACCAAACCAGGCCTGGGTGTAGAGATCGACATGGACGCCGTGGCCCAGGCCCACGAATACTACAAAGGCATGGGCCTGGGCGCGCGCAATGACAGCGTGGCCATGCAGTTCCTGATTCCCGGTTGGAGTTTCGATAACAAGCGCCCGTGCCTGGTGCGCTGAGCGCCGATCCCGGCCAGCCCGGCCGACCTCAACCGTGGATCAACGAAACGTGCGCGCCCACCCCGGCGCGCACGCCCTCGGCCACCGCCAGCGCCACGGAACCGGCGGCAAGGGACGCATCGCCACAGGCAAACACCCCGGCCACGGAGGTCTGGCGGGTTTCGTTGGTGTGCAGGTACGGGCCGGTAGGGCCGTCGGCCAGCGCACAGCCCAACTGCTCGGCCAAGGGGCTGAGGCGAGTGCGGGACATCGTGAATACGCCGTCCAGTTGAATCACGCGACCATCAGCCAGTTCCAGATCCACGCGCTCGCCGCTGATCCGCGTCACCGCCGTGTGCTCCACGCGAACCCCGCGCCGATCCAACTGCGCCTGTTGCTCTGCATCCGGGGTGAACACGCCATTGGTGAACAAGGTGGTGGTGCCCCAGTCCGGCAACATCAGCGCATGGTGCATCGCCAGCGGCGAGGTGGCCAACACACCGATGCGGCCTTGATCCAGCTCATAGCCATGGCAGTAAGGGCAATGGAACACGTGCTTGCCCCAGCGTTCCGCCAAGCCTTCGAGAGCGGGCAATTCGTCCACCACCCCGGTGGCGAGGATCAGGCGGCGGGCCTTGAACTCTGCGTTGCACTGCGTGCGCACGCTGAAACCACCTTGCACCGGGCCGGCCTGGATCGCGCTGTCCTGCACCCAGGTGACGCTCGGATATTCCATCAACTGACTGCGACCTTCGGCGGCAATGACGTCCGGCGCCTCGCCGTCCTGGCCGAGAAAGCCATGGGCGGTGGCGGCAAACCGATTGCGCCGCTGCCCCGCGTCGATCACCAGAACCTTGCGTCGCGCCCGCGCCAACTGCAGGCCGGCGGACAAGCCAGCATAGCTACCGCCCACGATAATGACGTCATGCATCATGAAAGTGCCCCTTGTCAGGTGCGCACGGTCATCCGCGCGCTTTCACGACACACCATAAGTTACGTAAAAATAGCGCGTCAAGTGTCTCGCAACTTTTTGGGTTACGAAGGATACTTTCGACCCAATCGACTTGAGGTTTTTTGATGAGAAACGACACCCGCCTCTCGCGCATGCTGCATGTACTGATCCATATGGACCGCCATGAAGCGCGCGCCACCTCGGAGACCATCGCGCAGATGCTCGGCACCAACCCGGTGGTGGTGCGGCGCACACTGGGGCTGCTCAAGGAAAAAGGCTATGTACGCTCGGAAAAAGGCCATCAGGGCGGCTGGACGCTGGGCAAACCCTTGAGTGAAATCACCTTGCTGGATATTCACAATGCCTTGGGCACACCGTCGATATTCGCCATCGGCCTGTCCACCGACCACCCGCAATGCCTGGTGGAACAGGCAGTGAACGCGGCGCTGAGCGACGCGTTCGACCAGGCCCAGGCTCTGTTACTGGCGCGGCTGGGGGATGTGACGCTGGCGCAGTTGGCCGAAGATTTCGACGAGCGTTGCCGCCTCGCCCCGGCGCCCTGATCGCGCTACAACCCGCGCTTGCGCAACCACTGCAGGAAGCCCTTCTTCACCGGCACCACCGGCGCTTCCTGGGTCAGGGTCTGCGCCGTATGTACGCGAAAATCCAGCAGCGCTTTCATCGCTTCGCCGATGTCATGCCGCGCATCCAGGCACGGCTTGAGGTATTCCTTCTCGACGCGGTAGAGCGTGCAGTAGGTCTTGGCGCTGAAGTCCGCCAGCGTGGCCTCGTCGGACAAGATCCCGGCCTCGCCGATCACTTCCCCCGGCCCCATGCGCCCGGCTTCGAACGTGTGCCCAGCCTTGTTCAGCATCACCGAGACCACGCCGGTTTCGACGATAAACAAATGATCGCTGACTTCCCCCGCCGGCAGGATCATCTCGCCAGCACGGTAGCTGTGCAGGGTCATGTTCTGGCTGAAGGTGTCCTTCTCTTCCTGGCGCAAGGTGGAGAAAATCGACGAACGCTCCAGCAACGCCCGCGCACCTGACAGCGCCGGCGGCGTGCTGCTTTCGGTGGCCGACAGCAGACCGACACCTGCCGCCTGCAGGTGCCGGAAAGCCAGGTCGTATAGCTGATTGCGCACTTCGCGCTTGAGTAGCATCGCCGGTACAAAACCGCTGATTTCATACTCGACGCCGCCACTGGACGAGGTTTTGAACGCCACGTTCGGCGCCGGTTTGGCCAGCAGCGGCCGGCAACCTTGCATCGCCCGTTCCAACGCCTCGATCACGGTTTGCGGACGTGCGTGGGGGCTGACTTGCAGGCAGACCGACAGGCCGAACATATCCGCCGGGCGCGAGAAATTGATGATCTTGGCCTTGGCCGCCAACGAATTGGGGATCACCGCCATGCTGCCCTGGGACGTCTGCAACCGCGTGGCGCGCCAGTCGATATCGGTGACGCGGCCTTCAGTACCGTCGATGGAAATCCAGTCGCCGAGCTGGTAGGGCTTGGTGGTGTTGAGCACGATCCCGGAAAACACATCGCTGAGGGTGCTTTGCAACGCCAGGCCGACGATGATCGCCACCGCACCGGAGGTGGCAAGCACGCCCTTGACCGGCAGGTCGAGCACATAGGCCATGGCGGCGATGATCGCAATCAGGAAAATCACCGCGCCCAGCAGGTCCTGCAACAGCCGACCGGTATGGCCCACGCGCTGCATCATCACCGCACCGAGCAACACCGTCAGGGTCCGCGCCGCGAACAGCCACCAACCGATCTGCAACGCGGTGGCGGCCAGGTGCAACGCGGTGTTGTCGGCATACGGCGCGACGAGCATCGGGTTCATGCCGTCGTTGAACAACACGGCGCTGAACACCGCAAAAATCACCAGCCGCGCCGCCAGCTTCCAGTTGGCCAGCTCAGCGGAAATCAGGCGCCACACACCGATGTCGATAAAGATCAGCGCCAGGGCGCACAACATGGGGTGATCAGCGATAAATGAGGGCATCCAGACGACTCCAGGGTGAATGCCGAGAAGATCGCATGAAATGGGGATGTGGGGGTATAGCGCGGAGCGAAATGCGGGTGGGAAATTGCACCGTATCTGACCACCTGATTGCATCAGCACTGACCAGGCGTTTGCATCGCGCCGGATTATCTAGACACCTTGCAAACTCATACTGATGTTTCTTCAGACCGCTATGCCACGTCGCTTACACAAAGGAGTTCCCTATGCGTAAGGATTACCTCGCCTTTTTTATCTCGCTCTTTCTATCGAGGCTGGCGGATCAGATCCTGTTGTTTATTGTGCCGCTGGTGGTGTTCCAGACCACCAACAGCGCTTCATGGGCAGGGCTAGCGTTCTTCGTCGAATCGCTACCGCGATTTCTCGCGTTCCCGCTGTGCGGCGCGCTGTGCGACAAGTACCCGCCTATTAAGATCCTGCATATCAGTCAGGTCTACCGGGCATGGCTCTGTGTGCTGGGGGTGGTGCTCTACGGAATCTTTGGTGGCATCGGTTGGATAGTGGTGCTGTCGGCACTGTGCGGAGTGCTGACCACGCAAGGCATCATGGCTCGCGAAGTGCTGATGCCGCATATCTTCCAGCACTACAGCTACACCAAGACGTTGTCCTACTCCCAGATCGCCGACCAGACGGGACTGGTCCTCGGGCCTCTGGTGGCGGCACTGATGCTTGAGGTTTGGGCTTGGCATTGGGTGGTGCTTTGGATCGCCGGATTGTTCCTGCTGGCAGACCTGAGCATGCTGGCGTGGCAACGTCTTGGCCGTATGACGCTGGACGTGTTCGAGCAGCATCAAGACATCTGGCTGCAGCCGTTGCGGATCGCTTTTGGGCATATCCGTAGCCTGGCGGAATTGAAAAAAATCATCATTCTGGCGGTAGGCGTCAACCTGATCGTTGGTGTCACCTTGGCAACTTCGGCGGCCATGGTGATCGGCCAGTACAGCGCCGGCAAGGATAGCTATGCAGGGCTTCAGGCGGCGGGTGCGGTGACAACAATCGTGATCCTGTTCCTTCTCGCTCGGGTGGTGCTGCCTCTGCGAGTCCTCGGGGGTGTCGGATATTCGATGATCGCAACGGGGGCATTCATCAGCGCCCTGAGTCCGAGTCTGCTCGGCTATGTGCTGGGTTTCCTGTTGATCGCAGGCTTCGACAAAATGTTCAACGTCTACATACGCACTATCCGGCAGCGGGTGATACCGCCTCAGGACTTCGGCAAGACGGTAGGTGTGATCACGCTGCTGAACAACATGTCCCAGCCTCTGGCAGGTTTACTGGTGGCTTTGTTAGCTGCGCCCTTGGGCACCCAGACCGTAATCCTGATTTTGGCCGTGTTAACGACTATTCTTGGGACATTTGCCATGTGGTGGTTCGCAAAGGCTCGCGGCCCATCCCCGAGCTTGATTCTCGAAGCTGACCAAGAAGCCGGAAAATAGAAAATTGCGTCGGCAGGCTTGTAAGCCTATTCCAAGGAAGCATACGGATCATGTCCGCAAAGAAGAGTCTGCCGGTTCGAACTCATGATCGCCGCCGAACGTTTACAGCATAACGACCACTCTCGGCCTCACGGGTCAAGTCCATGCAATTACGCATGTGGGGGCTTGCCCGCTCCCACATTAGGCTTGGCGTCAACCTTTCAGCGCTGCATCTGCCCGAAATGACCGGAGTGAAAATCAGCAAACGCCTGATGGATTTCCTGCTCGGTATTCATCACGAACGGCCCATGCCCGACGATAGGCTCGTCGATCGGCTCACCACTGAGCAGCAGCACCCTGGCATCGTCGCTGGGCTCCAGGGACAGTTGCGTGCCGTCGCGCTCAAACAGTGCCAATTGCCCCTGGCGCGCGATTTCTGCGCCATTGACCAGCACCGTACCGCGCAAGATCACCAGCGCGGTGTTGCGTCCGGCGTGCAGGTCCAGGGTCAGCGCCTTGCCGGCGTTGAGGCGCAGGTCCCACACGTCGATGGGTGTGAAGGTGCGTGCCGGGCCTTTTGTACCTGCGAATTCACCGGCAATCAGGCGCAGTTGGCCGGCCTCATTGGCCAACGGCAGCAGCGGAATATCGCCGTCGACAATCGTCTGGTAGCCGGCGTCGGCCATTTTGTCCTTGGCCGGCAGGTTGACCCACAGTTGCACCATCTCCAACACCCCGCCGCTACGGGCGAAGGCTTCGGAGTGGAACTCTTCGTGGAGGATGCCCTTCGCGGCGGTCATCCATTGCACGTCGCCGGGGCCGATCGTGCCACCGGCCCCGGTGGAGTCGCGGTGTTCGACTTCGCCGTCGTAGACGATGGTCACGGTTTCAAAGCCGCGATGCGGGTGCTGGCCGACGCCGCGACGTTGTGCGGTCGGGGTGAAATCCGCCGGACCGGCGTGGTCCAACAACAAGAATGGGCTGATGTGCTTGCCCAGGGTGTCGTAGGAAAATAGCGTGCGCACCGGAAAACCGTCGCCGACCCAATGGGCGCGGGGGCTGGTGTAGATGCCGATGAGTTTTTTCATGGTGTACCTCCAAAGTGCCTACACCCTAAGCCCCTCGAGCCCTGGGGACTAGCCGGTAAACGCGACCTTGTTCGTTCTATGCATAGGACAATCAGCAGGTCCTCACAGAACGATCCCGGAGAACCTCAAGTCAGCGCTTCGCCAACTCCATGATCATGCGGCTCAACAAATAGATGCGCGGCGCCACACTCCCCACCTCCGCATATTCCTCGGGCGTGTGGATATTCCCACCGACAATCCCAAACCCATCCAGGGTCGGCGTTCCTACCCCGGCCGACAAACTCGCATCCGCCGCGCCACCACTGCCTTCAATGGTCAGCGTGCGCCCCAGCTCGCCATAAATGCCTTGGGCAATCGCCACCAACTTGTCCGATTCCGGCGTCTGTGGCATCGGCGGCAGACCGCGCTGCAGGCTGGTCTTCACTTGCGTCTCGGGGATCAACTTGTTGGCCGATACCCGCGCCAGGTCTTTCTCGATGCGGTCGAACTCTTCCGGCAACGCCGCACGCACATCGGCCTTGGCCGTCGCCTGGTCAGGAATCACGTTGACGCGATCACCGGCCTGAAGCACGGTGAAGTTGATGGTGGTTTTCTTTTCTGCATCGCCCAGCTGGCCCAGTTGCAGGATCTGATGGGCGGCTTCCATCGCGGCGTTGCGCCCCAGTTCCGGTGCGACGCCGGCGTGAGCGGCTTTGCCTTTGCGCCAGACCACCAGGCCATCCGCCGGGCGACCGGGCTCGAGGTTCAAGGTCACATCGTGGGCCTTGGCAGTTTTGCGGATCAGCGCTGAGGCGGCGTCGGAACCGGTTTCTTCGCTGGCGTCGAGCAGGAAGGTGATCCGCGCGTAGTCCGTGAAGCCCTGGTTTTTCAGGACTTTCAGCGCGTAGATACCGGCGACGATACCGCCCTTGTCATCCATCACGCCGGGACCGTAGGCGCGACCGTCCTTGATGTGGAACGGACGTGCGGCGGCCGAGCCTTCTTTGAATACGGTGTCCATGTGGGCCATCAGCAGGATGTTGGCCTTGCCGGTGCCTTTGAGGGTGGCGATTACATGGCTGCTGTTGGCCGCGGCATCGGGCACCCGTTCGATACTGAAGCCCAACTGCTTGAGCTCATCGACGGCGATGTCGCTGACCTGGGTCAGGCCCGGCCCGTAGCCAGAACCCGAGTCGATGTTGACCAGGCGCTCGAGCAGTTTCAGCGCGTCGGCCTGGTACTGTTCGGCAGCCGCCTGGATCTGTGTGTGGGGTTCGGCACTGTAGGCCGGGAGTGCGAAGGACACGGCCAGGGTCGCGGCCAAAAGAGTACGGGGGAAGGTGAAGAGCATGAATCGATCCTTGTTTTTATTGGAAGGGATCGTCACACCCTACCCCACTAGACCGACCTCAACCAAGGGCCCTGCACCGCGCTGACCCGGTTGCGCCCGCTGCTCTTGGCTTCGTATAACGCCTGGTCAGCATCGTTGAGCCAACTGGTGGAATCGGCATGCCCAGGCTGATAAGGCGCCAGGCCGATGCTCAAGCTGGCACGCAGGGTCGGGTCCTGGGCATAGGCCAGCGCATTGAAGCGATCACGCAGGGTATCCATGACTTCCGTGGCCCGATTGAGCGGCACGCCCGGCAGGATCACGCAGAATTCATCACCGCCGTAGCGCCCGACCAGGTCGGTGGCGCGCAGGTTCTGGCGCAGCACTTTACTGAGCTGGCACAGGACGATATCGCCAGTGACATGGCCGTAGGTGTCGTTGATCGCTTTGAAGTGATCGATGTCGATCAGGGCAATGACCGCGCCCTGTGGTTCGCGGTGGCAGCGTTGGAACTCGATGTCCAGATGGTCCTTCCACGCGCCATGGTTGAGCAGGCCGGACAAGCTGTCGGTACGACTCAGGGCCAGTAGCTCGCGCTTGTGCCCGGCCAGGCTCACGGCCTGGCGATAGCAAATCCAGCCCAGGGCCAGCGGATACAGCATCAGGATCGGCAAGCAGGCGTACAGCTGCGCCTGGGTGGTCATGCTGACGAACGCCGGGGTGAAGATCAGCAGCGCCACGCCGACACCCAACGCCTGCGCCACCCAGCCCGCCAGCATGAAACGGGTACCGCCGATGGCCACATTATTCATGGTCATCATCGACAGGGTGGTGACGCTGGGCAGTGGGTTGAAGTGCATGGCGCCGACCCAGAAGCCGCCGCAAAACGAATCGAACAGCAGGTTGCGGCGCTCACAACGCAAGGTGTTGGCGGTACGGCGCGACCATTGATAAGCCAGATGCGGCCAGACAAAGCCGTTGATCACCATCAACACCCACACCCATGACGGTGGGTTGAGCGGATACATGCCGAACGCCACGCAGGCAAAGCCAAGCGTCAGCCCCAACATGCGGGATTTGTATAAGCGGGTAGCGAGCGGAACTCCATTTCCTCCGGGGGCAGGCATGGTGGGATGCGATCCTGAGAGAGTGCCTGGAGTCTATCAGGGCAACGTCATATCACCACTACCGCTCATAAACTCTCCGTCGTCAGTCGGAAAAGCCCCGTGCCAGCATCCCGGCAACGCCCAGCAGCAGCAGCAACGCCGTGACCCGTTGCAGCCATACCCGCCGCCGGGGGGGTCCAGCACGGGCTTGATGCGTTGGCCGAAATAGCCGCCGGTCCACTGTTTGTAGGCCAGGTAGAGGATGTAGGCGGCATGTTCATCTGGGCCAGCCTGCCGCCAGGGGTGAACGGTGAACAGTTGGCCCACACTGATGGGCCTGGGGTGCAGCAAGCCTTCGAAACGCTGTTGCTCAAGGCCGTGCGCGACCGTTGAGCATGCCGCGATCAACATTAAGCGTTTATCGGCGATGCGCCAACGACCTCACGCAGCGATCCCCCAGGCTTTGCACGCCCTGCACGAGCACGACCAACACCACCACCGTCACCACCATGATCTGGTTGTTGAAACGCTGGTAGCCGTAGCGAATCGCCAAGTCGCCCAAACCACCACCACCGATCACCCCGGCCATGGACGAAAAGCCGATCAGCATCACCAGGGTCAGCGTGACCCCGGCCACCAGCGCCGGCAAGGCTTCGGGCAGCAGCACCTTGAAAATCACATGCCGGATATCGCCGCCCATCGCCACGATCGCCTCGATGCGGCCCGCGTCCACTTCGTCCAGGGCGGCCTCGACAATGCGTGCGAAAAATGGAAAAGCACCCATGGTGATCGGCACCACGGCGGCCGTGCTGCCCAAGGTGGTGCCGACAATCAGGCGGGTCAGCGGAATCAGCGCGATCAACATCACCACAAACGGCAACGAACGCCCCAGGTTGATCACCGCGCCCAACACACGGTTGAGCCGTGGCAGCGGGAACAGCCCAGCCGGGCGGCTGATAAACAGCAACACGCCCAGCGGCAGGCCGATCAACAAGGTGAACAGCCCCGCCAGCAGCACCATGTAGAGGGTTTCGCCGGTGGCGTTGAGCAGCAGTTGGAGCACCTCATACCAGTCGGTTTTCATACGGCCCTCACCACGTGCAGGCTGGGCGCCAGCGAGCGGCCCAGGCGCGATGACGGGTCAGCCTGCAGTTGCAGCAGCGTGCCGCTTTCCACCACGCGCCCCGCCGCCAGGGATACCGCGCTGTCGCAGATCGCCTTGACCACCTCCAGTTCATGGGTGATCAACACGATGGTCACCCCGAGTTGCCGGTTGATGTCGCGCAACAGCGCCAGGATCGAAGCCGTGGTTTCCGGGTCCAGGGCGCTGGTGGCTTCATCCGACAGCAGATACGCCGGGCGCGCGGCCAATGCGCGGGCGATGCCGACGCGCTGCTTTTGCCCACCGGAAAGTTGCGAAGGAAACGCCGCCGCCTTGTCGCTCAAGCCAACCAACGCCAGCAACTCCTCCACCCGCACGGCACGCTCGGCCTTGGGCAGCCCGGCAATCTCCAACGGCACCGCGACGTTATCCGCCACATTGCGCGAGTGCAGCAGGTTGAACCCCTGGAAGATCATGCCGATGCGCTGGCGTTGCTGGCGCAGCGCCTTGTCGGTTAAGCGGGTCAGGTCCTGGCCATCCATGAGGATGCGCCCGGAGGTCGGCCGCTCCAGCAGGTTAAGGCAGCGCAGCAAGGTGCTTTTACCCGCGCCGCTGCGGCCGACGATGCCGAAGATCGAGCCGTCGGCGATCTGCAGCGACACGTTATCCAGCGCCGCCGGCTGGCCGTCGGCGTAGGTTTTGCTGACGCCCTCGACGACGATCATTCGAGCGCCACCGGGATCACCGAACCGGCATATTTCTCGCTGATGAACTGGGCCACCGCCGGCGAGCGCAGGTCCTTGGCCAGTTGCTGGATGCGCGGGTCCTGCGCCAGTTTGGGCGTGGTCACCAGAATATTCGCGTAAGGGTTGCCCTGGGCCTTTTCCAGCCCCAACGCATCCTTGGCCGGTTGCAGCCCGGCTTCCAGGGCGAAGTTGCCATTGATCACCGCCAGGTCGACATCCTCCAGCGCCCGGGGAATTTGCGGCGATTCGATTTCCAGGATCTTCAGGTGCTTGGGGTTCTCGGCAATGTCCTTGGGCGTGGCCTGGTCCTTGGCCGCATCGTTGAAGCCCGGCTTGAGGGTGATCAGGCCATTGGCTTGCAACAGGTACAGGGCGCGACTGAGGTTGGTGACGTTATTCGGCACGGCGACGGTGCCGTTGTCGGGCACCTGGTCGAAGCGGGTGTGGCGGTGCGAATAAATCCCCAACGGTTCGATATGCACGGTGGCCGCCACGGCGAACTTCTGGCCGAGCGCCTGTTCCTGGGACTTGAGATACGGCAGGTGCTGGAAGTAATTGGCGTCGACATCGCCATGGGCCAACAACTCATTGGAGTTCACGCCGCTGGGGATCTCGATGATGTTCAGCTTCAGGCTCGGGTCGAGCGTCTGCACGTATTCGAGGATTTGCGCATGGGGAATCGGGTCGGCGGCGACGCGCAAGGCATCGGCGGCCGACACATTGAAAGCGGCCAGCAAGGCCGCCAGGGTAAGTGCGGATGTCTTCAACTGAGTGATCTCCTGATCAGGCGGACAGTGCGTGGGGCAACGTGGCGTCGGCGTAGAAACGCTGGGCGACATCCGGGTGGGAGCGCAGGCGGCCCTTGAGGTAGTTCCAGCCGACGTCGCGCAGCAACGGGTTGCGCGGATCGCTGGTGGGGCCGTGGGCATCGCGCAGCAGTTCGGGCGCGAGTTGGTACACCGGCACCACCGCATCCAGTTGCGCGCCGAGGAAAAATGCCAGGGACAAGCGTTCGCTGCCCACCGGCGGCGACACCACGCGGTGGACCGTGGCACGCAGATAGCCGTTACTGGCCAGTTCCAGCAATTCGCCGATATTCACCACCAGCGTATCGGGACGCGGCGCGGCATCGATCCAGCGGCCCTCCTCCACTTCTACCTGCAAACCGGCCTGCTGGTCTTGCAGCAGGAAACTCAGGAAGCCGGAGTCCTTGTGCGCGCCGACACCCTGGCGACTTTGACCGGCATGGCGGCTGGGATAGCGGATCAGCTTGATATGTTCGTTGGGCGTGTCGCCGTACAGCGCGTCGAACGCGTTCTCGGGCAGGGACAAGGCCTGGGCGAACGCACGTAGCAGGCGCAACGACATCTGGGTCATCGCCTGCTGCCAGGCCAACACCAAGGGCTTGAGCTCGGGCAACGCCGCCGGCCATTGATTGGGGCCTTGCAGGCGTGCCCAGGCCGCAGGGTGCTGATCGACGGCCAAGGGTTCGCGCTCGGCACCGACGTCGAACTGCTCACGCAGGTCCGGCTGGCCGCGGGTGATTTCCGACGCTGCGCGGTTATAGCCGCGAAAGTGCGCGGAGTTGAGCATGCCGACGGCCAGTTTTTCTGCCTCGGGCAAGGCGAAAAAAGCCCGCGCTTGCTGCTGCACCTGCGCCAGCAGCGCCGGATCGATACCGTGACCGGTGAGGTAGAAGAAGCCGATGTGCCGCGCGGCAAAACGCAGCTCATCGAGAAATGCGCCGCGCTGCGCCGGGCTGCCATCGAGCAGCGACAGGTCCAGCAGCGGCAAGGCGTTGATTGATTGCAGCATCGGCGGCTCACTCCATGAGTGTCTTGGGGGAGCGACCAAGCTAAACGATCTTAAAAAGCGGTAATAAATACCTTTTTAGAATTAGCTTAAGCAGTCATTGGTCCCGGCAGGATCACTCATGCCAGCGCGGAATCGACGGCACCGCGCTGGCATTTTCAGGCTATTCGTCGCCCCGCCACCCGGCCTCATTTATAGAAAAAATTAAATCACCATAGGCCTAAAAACCAATTGACCTAAGACACTTACCGCATACTAACAATCTGCACTAGCATATGTGTACACCCGCGCAAATGCGGCCCCGCAACACGCCCCCGTCACCCCGCTGCAGCCTTTAGAACAAAGTGACGAATGTTAAAATTTGTCACGTTTTGGCGGAATCAATTCGATTAGTATCTAACGCTAGCAGCGATTGAACTGTCGGCCTTGCATGCCAGAAAAGGGAGTAGGTGATGCATTTTTCCAACGTCCTCGCTATTGCACGGACTACGTCTAAAACCGAGGATTTCAGAGCACTTATAGTTCGCACTGTACCGAATGATTTAAAAGTCGATACACGCAGCTACGGTCAACTAGTCGGTCATCAGGAAGATCACGCCGATTATCGCGCCATTGTCATAGAAATCGACACCCCTTCTGCCAGCAGTCAAACCCTGGACATCATAAAAAAGACCAGGACTAAAAATCCGGCCTGTCTAATAGTTATTTTCATCACGTTCGCCTCAACTCAAAGCAAAACCAAATATTATTTGGCCGGTGCGGACTACTGTCTAAAAGTGACAGACACCTCGCCGGAGGAAAAGTTGAGTTTAGTCGAGGCGTTTCTCAATGAAACGTATCGTTTGAACTACTGCAAACTCATCCTGGATCAGGATCGGATGTGCCTTTACGGCAACGGCCAGAAACTCGAGATTTCCTTCGTCGAAATGAAAGTCCTTGAGGCACTGATCCATAGTCGGCTGCTCAGTCATGATGAAATCGCCAGCGTTATGGGACTCAATACCAAATTCTACGACTCTCGCGCCCTGGAGAAATCCATCAGCCGCCTGCGCAGTAAAATCAAGGCATGTTATGGCGAAAACATCATTCAGAACATCCGTGGCTACGGCTATAAATTGAGCCGCGGAATTATTTCCGCCCATCATTTACACCCGACCCAAGAGAGCTAGCATCGTGAATAACGAGAAAATATCGCCTGCCGGAATAGCGCACCCCAAGCTCTTCAGGCAAGCGATAGTTGAACGAAGCTGCACACTTTGGGGCAATGAAATTCGCGTAACTAGCGCATGTAATCCGCTCAACCTTCCAGAGCATTTGCACCCCATATATCGCGAGCAACTTAAATGCGCCTACCGTGACGCGTTATTGCGCATCGCCCCGCGCACGACTGCCGACTTCAGTCACCGTCGCCTTGCTTCGGCACAGCCTGCGACTCATAAATTTCTGCGCATCGACCAATCGGCGCTTATGTCCGAAGATACGCTAAATGAACTTATCCATGTCGCGAATGTCTTGGAAAGCTATAAACAACAACTCGTTATCAGCGTGGAGAACCCCTTGGACGCACTCCCCGGCCCAACAGAACGCCGCGCGATGGTGCGCCAGCTTTATGCCCTGAAAGACCGAAGCAGTATCAAGCTCGCCTACAATAACTACACTCTGGATACAAAGCAGGCTGACCTGCTGATCGAACTAAAGCTCTATGACTATATAAAAATGCCATTTCCGGATGCTGCCCTGAGGTTGAGTTTGAATACTCGCTCAGACCTGTTCGACCGCCTCTATGACCGCATGCTAGAGCTGATAAGCGCCACCCGAATTTCGTTCATTGCGGACAAGGTTGAGTTTTCCGACAGTGCGACACTCGCTAAGCGCTTGCCTTTCAATCACTTTCAGGGCAGTTACTACTCGCCGCCTGAAAGTTTATAACTCCTACCCACCTGACCATGGTAACCACTATGAGCTCACTCAAGAAACACCTACCCACCGCGCCCTCCGCTTTTATCCCGCTGCCCGACTTTGCGTCGAACGCGGAGTTACTCTATGGTGACATCGCTTGGCTGCCACTAACGCAGGCAACTGAGGATCAGGCACCCCACACACCATCGCTCGCCAACCATTACTTCAATCCACAGCACGCTCATTACCCCGCGTTCAAAAAACTCGACAGTCCCAATACCGCAGCGAAATCTGTTATTTATAGAACATTACAACCTTACAATAAACTTGAACTCAATGTTCAACTTTGCGAGGCCGACCGGCATCAAAAAACACTGGCGACACACACCGAAAAACCTCCGGTACAGGCACCCGACTTCTGGATACTTACGCAACATGATCGAATGTTGAGCAAGGGCGGCCTACGCATTTCCCTGACCACCATTGAATCAGCACTTATCAAAAAAATGTTACACCATGAAGAACGCGTGGTGAGCAAAGAAGAACTTATTCGCAATATTGGTCGCGAACCTGAGTTGTACCGCGGCCTGGAAATGTGCCTCAGCCGACTTCAGGAGAAATTCAAGCGCATCAACGATGGCGAGCGTTTGTTCCGCTCGGTGAGAAATCGTGGTTATTGTTTGACCCAGAGAATAAAAAAGCCCATGGAGCTTTCCCAGCAACTCCGTTGAAAAAAACAATAATTCCAAAATCGTCAATCTTGGCGTTGATCACGCTCGTATATCTGCCTTTTTATAACAATCCGTCTCACCCAACAACCACTTAACTACCGCTATGCGCCTGTTATAAGTCGTCAGCTACTGCCCCCTGCCGTTGATTAATATCAATCTGTGCGCGCTTACGTGTGCCTGTCATTTGGCCGCTTTAACGCCACGTCTCGCTTAAGCCTGCCACCGCGAGTGGTCACCACTGGGAGCAGTAGTATGCTAAATAACCGGAGAATGCATCGTCACCTAACCCCCAAAGGTCTGACCTTTTGGGGGCAGTGGACACTGGCCTCAAGTTTGGTCGTCGCGCTGTTATTTGCATTGGTTATTTTAAAGACCGGCCAACTGGAGTATCACTACCGGGTTTTGGCCGCCTTTAGCATATTGGCCTCGATTCCGGCCTATATGCTGTGTGACGTTTATAGCAAGAAAGATGATTACGGCGTGGGATTAGGCCGACTTTTTATGGGTTGGTTACTTACCCTGCTGATACTGCTTGCGGTGGGCATCGCCTGCAATGCCGATGCCTTATTCCCGATCGAAATACTGCTGCTGTGGGCGGCAACCAGTTATGCCGTGCTGGCGCTCTGTTACATCCCCATCCATAGTCTTTCCCGCTATTATCATGGGCAACTTCACGAGCGGCATAAGTCGTTAATAATTGGCACCGGCAAACTTGCCGCCGACCTTGCGAGAACACTTTCCCGGCAAAAACGCTCGCCGCTGGTCGGCCTCGTCGGCACCACGGCGTCCGCCTCCCCAGGCGTACAATCGCAGATACTCGGCGAGTTGCAGGACCTGCCGCAGTTGATCAGGCAGCACGGTATCCGCAGGCTGTACATCACCCATTCGCTGCAGGAAGCCACCCACATCGAGGCGCTGTACATCAACCTGCTGGAGATCAGCGTGGACGTCATTTGGGTCCCCGACCTCAATAACATGCTGCTGCTCAATCACTGCGTGGCCGAGGTGGATGGCCTGCCAGCGATTTTCCTCAATGAAAGCCCGCTGACCAGCCGCCCGACCGCCGCACTGAGCAAGTCGCTGCTGGACAAAAGCCTGGCCTTGCTCGCGATCATCCTGCTGAGCCCGCTGCTGTTGCTGTTCGCCGTGCTGATCAAACTGACCTCCCCCGGCCCGGTGATTTTCAAGCAGGACCGCCACGGCTGGAACGGTCAGGTGATCAAGGTGTGGAAATTCCGCTCGATGCGTGTGCATGACGACCAGGAGGTACGCCAGGCCAGCCGCCACGATTCGCGCATCACCCCGGTGGGGCGGTTTATACGCCGCACGTCCATTGATGAACTGCCGCAGTTGTTCAACGTGCTGCAAGGACACATGGCCCTGGTCGGTCCAAGGCCCCATGCGGTTGCGCACAACGACTACTACTCGGGGAAGATTCACGCGTACATGGCGCGCCACCGTATCAAGCCCGGCATCACGGGGCTGGCGCAGATCAATGGGTGCCGGGGCGAGACCGAGACCCTGGAGAAGATGCAAAAACGCGTCGACATCGACCTGCGCTACATCAACACCTGGTCACTGTGGCTGGACATCAAGATCCTGCTGAAAACGCCGTTCACCCTGCTGTCCAAAGACATCTACTAAGATCAAAAAAGGGGGACTTCACGTCCCCCTTCCCCGCCTATTCAGTGACTTTCTCGAAGTTCCGGTAGAACAGGTCACTGTCGCGGCCGTCGGTCATCGTATGCAGCGAATACGCGCGATTGAGCCGCGCACCACCATCGCGGGTCAGCGGCGCCCACACCAGGTTGGCGCGGCGCATCGTCGACAGGCTCATCAACTCATCGAAGGGAATCGACAGATAAAGGCCTTTGTCGAAGCTGCCTTCGCCGTAGGCTTCTTTTGACGCGGTGGTGCGGGTGACCCACGCGCCAATCCGCACGCCATTGTTGAACTCGCGCGACAAGTCCAGGGTGGCGCCCCAGTCCCGGGCCAGGTAGCGACCGACACTCAGCGCCCCCTGTGTGTTGAACGGCAAGTCGGTGTAGCCGGTGATATGCCCCGTGACCGTGCGGTAGTCGCGCAGGCTGAAGTCCTGCTCGAATCCGCGCTGGCGCACGTAGTTCAGATCAGCGCCCAGCGCCCAGCGCTGGCCCATCGGCCGGTACAGCACTTCACTGCCGACACCGGCATACATCGACTCCAGTAAACCGCCATAGACCATGCCGTACAGATCCTGATCCAGTCGCACCGCATGGTTGAGCTGGAACGTCGGCAAGGTTACATCGGAGCTGGTCATGTACTTGCGCAGATCGGTGCGCACGCGCGGCAAGCCGCTGGGGGCGTCGTAGGTGAAGCCATCGTAATTGTTCAGCAGGTTGACGCTGAGCAGGCCGCTCCACCAGGTGTTGCGGGTGAAGCGGTATTCGGCGTCGAGGTCGGCGGAAATCTGATACAGCAGGCCATCCGGCCCGCCGACGTTCTGCTTGTATCCCAGGCCGACGCCGTAGCTCAAGGGCTTGGGGGGTTGGGTGTAGAGCAGCGTTTGCGCCTGGGCGCCAGGCGGGTTGACTTCAGTCTGGCGACGCAGGGTTTGCAATGCCTCGCGCTGGTTGATCACCTCGCGGAACGTCTCGCGGGGTACGCTGGTTTCTTCGATCGGCATGGCGTACCGCTCGCTGACCAGGGTGAACCAACTGATCTGGTCATTGACGCTGGCGTCCAGGATCCGGCTGGCGCGGCCCACGGCCTTGGCGCTGGAGAAATAGCGTTGCTGCTCGCCATACACCAATAGCTCAGGGCCGCGCTGGGCAATCCGCTCGACGCTATAGCCGGCATTGTCCTGCAAGCGCCTGGACACCGCGGCCCAATCCACCTGATCCATGGCGACGGTCGGCGCCTGGGCGGGCAGCTTGGGGGCCGGCGGGTCGTAGGTTTTGACCGGCGCCTTGCGGCTGACGAAATTGGTGTGCAGGGTGATGCCGAACATCGCCGTGTTGCCGCGTTCCCAGGCGGCACTCACGTCGACGGCGTCGGCCACCTTGTAGACCAGCCCGAGGTTGACCGGCGAGTCCTGGCGCTGGTTGTTGTTTCGGGGCTCGCTTTGGTAGTCGTTGCCCTCGTATTCCAGCTTGAGGCTCAACGGTGCCCAGGGGGTCTGGTAGGCGACGCCGCCAAACAGCGCGGGCCGGCCGCGGAAGTAACCGTTGGAAAAGTTGCCGGAACCTTCGGCGGTAGGCCGCTCGTTGAACCGATCACTCAGCGCGCCCAACGGGTTGCCGAAATCGCCACGGCTGCCCAGGTAGCCCCAGGCGATGCCCGCACTGAAATCGAATTCGCCATACCGCTTGTTGGCCACCAGGTACTCGCTGGAAAACAGCCCGGTGCCCCCCAGGTCGAGCATCCCCACTGCGACCTGGGGCAACCAGTGGCTTTCCTCGTAGAGGCGCACTTTGGCGTCGATGGCTTTGTCCTTGTAGCTCTGGCTGCCACTGAACGATTCGGCGCCATAAGGCCGGTTGGTAATGGCGGTGTAGCGAAAGGTGCCTTCGAGCCAGTCCAGCGGCTGCGCCGAAAAACTGTAGCGACTGTAAGGCTCGGTGCGGTTGGCATTGACGCTGAGTTCGCCGGCCGGGGCCATGCGTGCGGTCGGCGTTTGCAACAGCCCGACCCCGCCAAAATCACTCTGGGTGTAACGCGGATCGCCATGCGCGACGCCACAGGGCACCAGCAGCACGGCTGCAATACATAATTTCAAGGCGTGACCTCAGCCAGGGGTTGGGTGGCAAGAAACTCGGCCAGTTGTTGGTTCAGCTCAGGCGTGGGCGGTTCCAGGTCGTCGCTGCGCAGCGGCACCAGCAATGTGCTGCCCGGTGCAGGCGCGGCAGCTGTCTCGCGGTTCCACGGGGCAATGCCCAGGCGCGTGACCTGGCCGTCGGGCTGGATCTGCCACACGTAGTCGAGATCGGCACCCGCCACCGCCGGGCATTCGTCGAGGTAGTCGCGCGCCGCACGCATCGGTTGGAACGCCAAGGTGCAAGGGGCCGCAACGGCGCCCACGACGCGCACGCTCGTGGGCCTTTCCGGGTAGATCAGTTGATCACCCTCGCTGACCCGCAGGTTGGGCGCAAAGCCGACCTCCACGGCCACCGGGTCCAGCACCGCGCGTTGCCGGCCGGTCACCGGCAAGGCCTGCACCTGTCGATAGACGCGCGCCGCCACGTCGGCCCTGCCGTCGCGCCCGGCGGCCAATGCGGCCTGACGCAACGTATCCAGATCAAACAGCACACCGGCTTTGAGCCGGGCCTGGGGCTCGATCAATGGCCGGTGCAGCCAGGCCGCCGCCAGCCAGTAGCCCTGGGCATCCGGTTGCGACGCGGTGATCGCGTCGAGCAGGCGCGCCTCGGGTGGCAGGGTGATCGGCCCGGGGTGCAGGACTTGACCGCTCACCGTCACGGCGGCCTGGCAGGCACTGGCGCCGCTCCACAACAGCGCCAGCACCCATCGTTTGCGAGCGGTCATCGGGCCTCCTGGCGGGCGGGTTGCAGTTGGGTGATTTTCAACGTGAGGCGGGGGCTGAGGTGCTGTTCGCTTTGCACGATGAAGCCGTCAGTGGGGTCGACCCAATAACGGTTGCGCGCACGAAACCCCAGGGCCTCGGCTTCGATGTCTTCATCGACGCGCAGCAGGGCGTAAGGCTTGTCGAGGATCTCGAGCGTCTCCATGCCCTCGCGGGTCAGGCGGCTGGTGACGGTGATGCCGACGCGATAGCCCTCCACCAGGTCGATCTGCCGGCTGCTGCGGTAGCCGTCCGGCACGCGGTGCAGCCCCTGCTGGAACGGCGACTGCCCTTGCCAGCGTGTGCCATCCAGATCAGTGCCCAGGCCAACGGTGCGCACTACCAGGCCATCGCGCATCAACAGCACCTGTTTGCCGGAGGCGACCCAGAACTGCAGGTCATCGCGCTGGCGAATCATCGCCATCACCCCTTCGCTGGACACCGTGGTCACTTTGATCTGGGGAAACGGCACGGCGTCCACCTGGGCCTGGCTCAGCGCCAATGGCGCAGGCCCGACGACGGCCGCCTTGAAGGTATCGAGCGAGGCCTGCATCAGCGGATTGCAGCCGCACAACAGCCACGCAAGACACACGTAAATACCGATTTTCACACTGTCCACGCTGGTTCCACCCTTATCGGCTGTTGGCTTCGCTCAGGTTGTTTTGGGTGGAAGCACCGGTGCCGATGATCGAGGCAGAAGGTAACAACTGACTGATGACCCGGTTCCAGCGGGTGATATTGGCGGGGCCGACAAACACCACGTCCTGGGGCTGCACATCGAAGCGCGTGGCCAGGGCCATGGCCGCTGCGGAACCGGCTTGCAGATGGAAGACCTTGGCCGGTTGCGCGTCCAGGTTCTGCGCACCGCGGATCACGTAGATCGCATCGGCGTTCGAGGTGTTCTGGTTGATGCCGCCCACCGAGCCCAACACATCCGAGAGGTTCATGCTGCGTGTCTTGAAACTCAGCGCGCGAGGCTGCATGACCTCGCCCATCACATAGATGCGCTTGCGGTCGTTGTAGGGCAGGTACAACTGGTCACCGTCCTTGAGGTAGATATCGTTCAAGCGCGACGGGTTGAGATTCAACATGTCGAGGTCGAGCGTGTAACGCTTGCCGTCGCGGGTCAGCGTCAGGTTCGAGAGGTCGGCATTGATCGGATCGACGCCGGACGCACCGATGGCCTCCATGACGCTCATCGGGATGGTGGTGATCGGTACAGGCCCGGCCTTGAGCACTGCCCCGGTGATCACCACTCTCTGGCTGGCAAACCGCAGCACACTGATATCGACCTGGGGGCTGTCGATGTACTGACGTAGCTTGTCGCTGATTTCGCTGCGCAACGCCGTAAGGGTGCGGCCCTTGGCAGCCACTTCGCCCACATAGGGGTAGAACAGATTGCCATCGGGGTTGACCAGACGCCCGTTGGCGTCAATTTGCTGCTGCGGACCGGAAGGCGCGGTCAACTCCGGATGATCCCAGACCGTGATGTACAACGCATCATTTGGGCCGATCAAATAGGGACCGGGTTTATAATCGAGCAGTTCTTTGGGAAGCGCATAAGACACTTGAGTCGCTGCGTCCATGGCCAGCAACTTTGGCGTAATCGGGATCAACTCCACGCGACTGCTTTCTGCACCGCCCTCCTTGGTCATTGCCTCGGTATCCATATATTGACCGGGCGCAAACATGCAGCCTTGTAACAATGCGGAGGCCACGACCGCCACAGAAAAAATACGCATCATAGGGCTAAGACACTCGCGATAAACGACAAGAAAAAAAGACTACTTGGGCGGGGTTTCCAAGCAGTCTTATAAAGCGGAAGGCGTTCTATTAGTTGCCGGTACCGGTGGTACCCGTGGTGCCTGTAGTGCCTGTGGTAGTACCACCGTTGGAGCTGCCACCGCTGCTGGAAGCGGCGGCGACGCCCGCTACCAGTGCCGTGCCGACCAGCAGGGTTTCCCCCACCGTCACAGATCCCACCACTGCGGTACTCAGACCAAGCGGCAACTCGGCAGACAGGGCAGAAGTACTCAAAAGACTGAGCACAATAATAGCCAGTTGTTTTCTCATATCAGACTCCTTATCGATAGTGAGTATTCAGCAAACGAGCGTGTGCCACTGAAGTACGCCTTGATAGTGCCACTCAAGTAAACAGCGCACCAGCCATACTCCAGCCCGGCCATTACCCGGTAAGTTGAACGTATTCATTCGAAAATAACATTTCTCGACGCCAGCCCCCGTGTATCAACACATTGAGGTCGCGAAGTTAACAAGGCTGGCAATTTAACATTGAGGCAAATGTTATTAATTGTCGGAAAACCTCAGGCCCTGCCGTACTTGTCTTCAAAGCGCACAATATCGTCCTCGCCCAGATAAGAACCCGATTGCACCTCGATCAACTCCAACGCAATCACGCCCGGGTTTTCCAGTGCATGCACCTGGCCAATCGGGATATAGGTCGACTGGTTTTCCGAGACCAGATACGTCTGCTCGCCATTGGTGACCTTGGCCGTACCGCTGACCACGATCCAGTGTTCCGCACGGTGATGATGCATCTGCACCGAGAGCTTGGCGCCGGGCTTCACGGTGATGCGCTTGACCTGGTAGCGGTGGCCGCTGTCGATGGCGTCATACATGCCCCAGGGCCGGTAGACCTCACGATGGTTGAGGTGTTCATGACGCCCGTCGCGCTTGAGTTGGTCGACAATGCCCTTGACCTGCTGCACCTGGTCCTTGTGCGCCACCAGCACCGCGTCCTTGGTTTCAACGATGATCAGGTCCTGCACACCCACCGTCGCGACCAGGCGGCTGTCGGCGTTCACGTAGGTATCGCGGGTATCCAGTTGCAGCACATCGCCCTGCAGCACGTTGCCGCCGTCGGTCTTCTCGCTGGCTTCCCATAACGCCGACCAGGAGCCGATATCACTCCAACCGGCCTGCAACGGCACCATGATCGCGTCGCTGGTTTTTTCCATCACGGCATAATCGATGGAGTCGTCCGGGCAGGCGGCGAATAGCGCCTCATCGACCCGGGTGAACAGCTGATCCTGGCTACCCGCAGCCAACGCCGCGCGACAAGCCGCGAGAATCGCCGGCTGCAAGCGTGCCAAGGCGTCCAGGTAACGGCTGGCACGGAACATGAACATGCCGCTGTTCCAGTAATGATCGCCCCGCGCCACGTAGTCCGCAGCGGTGGCGGCGTCCGGCTTCTCGACGAAACGCTTCACGGCGTACCCGCCCTCGCCCACCGCCGCGCCCTGTTCGATATAGCCATATCCGGTGTGCGCGCAGGTCGGCGTGATGCCGAACGTCACCAGCTTGCCGGCCTCGGCCAGGGGCCGCGCCACCGCAAGGCTGGCATGAAACGCGGGAACATCTTCAATCAGATGATCCGCCGCCAGCACCAGCAGGATCGGGTCATGGGACTCGTCGACCGCCTTGCAGGCCGCCAACGCAATCGCCGGCGCCGTATTGCGCCCCATGGGTTCCAGCAGGATGCGCGCCTGCTCCATGCCCAATTGACGTAATTGCTCGGCCACCAGAAAACGGTGCTGCTCATTGCAGATCACGTGCGGCAAGGCGACATCCGCGCCCTCCAGGCGGCCGATGGTCTGCTGCAACATCGACAGGTTTTTATGGGTCAGGCGCAAGAACTGCTTGGGGTTGAGTTGCCGCGAGAGCGGCCACAGGCGCGAACCCGAACCTCCCGCCAAGATCACCGGTAATAACATGAAGGCGTCCTTCGATAGAGGGTCAGAAATAGGCACGGGTGTTCTCGTGTACACGTGGGCTGTAGCGCAGCTCATCGAGCGACCACCAGCGGTAGTGCCGATGCTGCTCGGTGGGCGGTTCCAGCACCTGATCCTCGGCGAGGGTCAGGCAATAACTCAGCACCACATAGTGGGTGTCCGGGCCGCTCCCGGTGTTGGCGAAGACGCTGTCGTCGTAGAAGTGCTCGAACACGCCCAGCAGCCGCGCATCGGCGCGTTCAAAGGTACGGCCCAGTTCTTCGCGGGTCAGGCGGCGGAAGGCGTTGTCCAGGGTTTCGTTTTTCTGGATACGCCCACCAGGGACAAACCAGAAGCCATAGGCCGGCCGATTGATCCGCAAGCCCAGCAACGTATCACCGCTGGGTTTGCTCACGACCAAGTCGATGGCCACCAACGGCGTCGATGCCACGACCGTATTGAAGGTCGGTAAATCAAGCCACATAAGCGTCAAACCTGTGCCAGGAAGCGTTGGAGAATGCGTTCTTTATCGAGAAATTCTGCGGCGTAGTTCAACGCCACCGCGTTGTGCGCCGGCAATGCCAGCACCCGCGCGATCCCTTCATTCAGGGCGGTGACCGATTCGGGCTCGACCCGCACGGCAATGCCCGGATGCTCATCGCACAAGCGACCAAGGGTGGTTTCGGGGTCGGCGGTGATGATTGCATTGCCGCCGACGGCCAGAATATTGGTCAGCTTGGAGGGCAATACCGAATCCGCCGCGCCGCGTTTCTGGATCACCAAATGGACGTCCGCCGAGGCCAGTAGCGCAGGCAAGTCTTCATAGGCCTGTAACGGGGCGAAGACCACGTTGTGCAAGCCCTCGCGCTCTACGCGCTGCTGCAGACGGGCCTTGCCGGCGCCCTGGCCGACGATCAGAAACACCAGCTCCGGGCGATGGGCGTGGGCCTGGGCGGCATCGAGGATCAGTTCGAGCCCCTGCTTCTCGCCGATGTTGCCCGAGTACAACAGCACCCGCTTTCCCGCCGGCACGCCGAGCCGTTCCAGCAGCCCGCTGTTGCGCGGCACATCGAGGAAACGCTCGGTCTCCGACCAGTTGGGAAAGAACAGCAGGCGCTGAGCCTCGACGCCCTTGCCGGCGGCCTTATCGAGCATGCCGCTGGATATCGTCGAGACCCGATCAAAGCGCCGCAGCAAGCCGCGCTCCACACCCCACGCGAGTCGCCGCAGTAAAGGGCTGCCGCCCAGGCCCAGGCCGAACATCGCATCGACTTCATAATCCTGGATATGCAGCACCGACTTGGCGCCACACAGCCTGGCCAACAGCAACGCCTGGGGCGCGCAGAACAAGGTGGGCACCACCAGGATCACCAGGTCCGGCTTCCAGCGCAGCTGCCCCAGTACCGCCAGGCACGAGCTGGCGGAAAAGCTGATCAGGTGCAGCAAGCGCTTCAGCGCCGTGGGCTTGCGCGGCACGTACAACGGGCAGCGCACCACCGTCACGCCGTCGACCTGCTCGGTGCGAAACCGCCACGCCGAGTAGCCCTCGCTGACCTGCCATTGCGGGTAATACGGCGGCGCCGTGACCACCCGCACCGCGTGGCCCTTGCTGGCCAGCCAACGCGCCTGTTCACCGCTGTACTTGCCGATGCCGGTCAGCTCGGGGCTGTAGTTGATGCCATACAGAAGGATCTTCATCACTGGCCCCGAGGCTGTTCGAGGGCAGCGCGATACGCGTTGTAGGCATCGCGCAGGCCCTCTTCCAACGGCACGTAGGCTTCCCAGCCGAGGGCGTTGATACGGCTGACATCGAGCAACTTGCGCGGCGCCCCGTCGGGTTTGCTGGTGTCGAAACGCAAACGCCCCTTGAAGCCCGTGACCCGCGCCAGCGCCTCGGCCAGTTCGCGGATGGTGCAATCCACGCCGGTGCCGACGTTGACGTGGGAGCGCATGGGTTCGGTGTGTTCGCCATAGCGCTCCTGGCTGAGCTCCATCACATGCACGCTGGCGGCCGCCATGTCATCCACATGCAAGAACTCGCGCCGTGGCGCGCCGCTGCCCCAGATCAGCACCTCTTCATCACCGCGCTGCACCGCCTCATGGAAACGGCGCAGCAAGCCGGCGATCACATGGCTGTTGTGCGGGTGGTAGTTGTCGCCCGGGCCGTACAGGTTGGTCGGCATCACGCTGCGGTAATCGCGCCCGTGCTGGCGGTTGTAGCTTTCGCACAGTTTGATGCCGGCGATCTTGGCCACGGCGTAGGGTTCGTTGGTCGGCTCCAGCGCGCCCGAGAGCAGCGCTTGTTCGGTCATCGGTTGGGCGGCGAGCACCGGGTAAATGCACGATGAGCCGAGGAACAACAACTTGAACACCCCATGCGTGTGGGCGGCGTGGATCACATTGGCCTGGAGCATCAGGTTCTGGTAGATGAAATCGGCCGGGTACGTGGCGTTGGCATGAATCCCCCCGACCTTGGCCGCGGCCAGGTACACCTGGTCGACCCGTTGCTCGGCGAAATACGCCTGCACCGCTACCGGGTCCAACAGGTCCAGTTCATCACGGCTGGCGGTGAGGATCTGGGTATAACCCAAGGCCCAGAGGCGGCGCACGATGGCCGAGCCGACCATGCCGCGATGGCCGGCGACAAAAATCCGCGCGTTCAGATCACGTGCCATGCTCAGTTCTCCACGGCAATCGGCGCATCGTGGCCGTGCAGGCGCAGCAACGCATGGCGCCGCGCGATTTTCAGGTCTTCACGCACCATCTCCGCACACATCTGCTGGGCGCTGATTTCCGGTACCCAGCCCAGTTTCTGCTTGGCCTTGGAGGGGTCGCCCAGCAGCGTCTCGACTTCCGCCGGGCGGAAGTAGCGCGGGTCCACCCGCACAATCACGTCGCCCACCAGCATGCCGGGCGCCTGGTCGCCGTCGATGTGCTCGACCACCCCGACTTCCTCCACGCCCTCCCCGACAAAACGCAAGCGCACCCCCAACTCCGCCGCCGACCAGCGAATGAAGTCGCGCACCGAATACTGCACGCCGGTGGCGATCACGAAGTCCTCGGGGTTGTCCTGTTGCAGCATCATCCACTGCATGCGCACGTAGTCCTTGGCGTGGCCCCAGTCGCGCAAGGCGTCCATGTTGCCCATGTACAGGCATTGCTCCAGGCCCAGGGCGATGTTGGTCAAGGCCCGGGTGATCTTGCGGGTGACGAAGGTTTCGCCACGACGCGGCGATTCGTGGTTGAACAGGATGCCGTTGCAGGCATACAGCCCGTAGGCTTCGCGGAAATTCACGGTGATCCAGTAGGCGTACAGCTTGGCCACGGCATAGGGCGAACGCGGATAGAACGGCGTGGTTTCCTTTTGCGGGGTTTCCTGCACCAACCCGTACAGCTCGGAGGTGGAGGCCTGGTAGAAACGGGTTTTCTTTTCCAGGCCGAGCAGACGGATCGCCTCGAGGATGCGCAAGGTGCCGAGGGCATCCACATCGGCGGTGTATTCCGGCGAATCGAAGCTGACGGCCACGTGGGATTGGGCGCCGAGGTTATAGATTTCGTCCGGCTGGATCTGCTGGATGATGCGCGTCAGGTTGGACGCATCCGCCAAGTCGCCATAGTGCAGAATCAGGTTTTTATGCGGGGCTTGGGGGTCTTGGTAAATGTGATCGATGCGCTGGGTATTGAACGACGAAGAGCGGCGTTTCAAGCCATGCACCACGTAGCCTTTTTCCAGCAACAGTTCCGCCAGGTAAGAACCATCCTGCCCGGTAACCCCGGTAATAAGCGCGACTTTTTTCATGTCTATCTCCCAAATAATAGGCGAACGAAGGCCGACACCCGAACTTGGGTGTTTGTTAAAAACGGTCAGTTACTTCGGTGTGGGCAGCGTCAAGTTATGTCCGGTCAACGTTGAAAGTTCGCGGATAATTGCGTCCTTATCGCGTAAGTGAGCAATCGCGGTTTCCAGTTCAAGCACCTTGGCGCCCACCAGAAAGCGGTACCAGTAACCTTGGAGCACGTGATAAACCAGGCCGCTGCGGCCATCGAGAAAACCCAGTTGAATGAAGTAGCGCCAGAGAAAGTACGCGGTCGAACTCAAGGTAAACGGCACGCGGTTATACACACGGTTTTTAACCAGGCGCTTGAGCCTGGCCTGGAACGAACTGTGCCCCTCATTCAATTCATGGCGCACCACAAATAACCCCAGGCGCGAGTTGATGATCTCAATCGCTTCCCGGGTCGCGTACTGGTTGTGCTTGTGGGTGAAGAACGTCAAGTCATGCAGGTTGTGATCGGCAAACCCGCCTTCCAGGGTGATGGTGCGGCCCTCGGCCACCGAGATGTGCTCGTCCATCCAACGATCTTCGATGCGCCCCTGCCCCGTGCGCCATAGCCGCAGCATCTGCAACGGGTAGCGGCCGCCATGGCGCACCCAGCGGCCCATGAAAATATGCTTGCGCTTGAAGTTGATGCCGGTGATGTCCTTGTCCAGCGTCGGTAGCCGCGTGTTGATCTGCGCGGCCAGGTCGGCCTCGATGATTTCATCGGCATCCAGGCGCATCGTCCAGTTACCGGTGACCGGCAAATTATCCAGCGCCCACTGGAACTGCTTGGCCTGGTTGACGAACGCGTGCTGCACCACCAGGGCACCGTGGCGCCGGGCGATCTCGCAGGTGTCGTCACTGGAGAACGAGTCGACCACCAGCACTTCATCGCTGAAGGCGCGCACCGATTCGATCGCACGGGCGATATGCAGGCTTTCGTTGTAGGTGAGGATAATCACACTGACGGTTTCGCGTTTCATGTCAGCCACCGTGCAGTTGCAGAATTTCGGCGGTCAAACGTCGTGGCGAACGCGCGGCCCGGAAGTGGCTTTCCAGGGGTTTGCCCACCGCGATCATCATGATCAACCGCTCGCTGGCTTCGATACCGCCCACACTGCAGATTTTCTTTTCCAGCGTGTTCAGGATCGCCAGGTTCAACGGGCAAGCGCCCAGCCCATTGGCATGACACGCCAGCAGCAGGCCCATGGAAAACAGTGCACCGTCGACATATAGCTGGTTACGCTGGCCGGCACCGCCCCAGGCAGTCACTTCCGAGGTGACCACGAACAGGTTGTCCACGGAATGCGCGAAGCCGCGCGATCCGCCTTGCAGCTCAAGCAATTGCGCAATCACCGCGCGGTCCTGGTAGACATGCACCCGCGACGACTGGCGGTTGCATTGCGACGGCGCCGACTGCGCCAGCTCCACCAGCGAGGTCAGCAAGCGGCTGTCTAGCTTGCCGGGCTGGAACATCCTGCAACTGGAGCGCGACTCCAGGAACGCCTTGGCGTCAAGCCCGCCATTGCCCAGCCACGGCGCGGCGCGCTTGGTGCCGCCATTGCCCGAGGTACCGTCGCGCTTGAGATGCTCGACATAAGCATCCAGGTAAAACAGGAAGTCATCGCTCAAACCCAGGGTGCGATGCAGGTCGAGATAACCCTGGAAGGCGCCCAGCGCCATTTCCAGCGGTAACGACGAGTAGGTGCGGTCGTACTCGTTGAGCATATGAATGATACCGTTGATCTTATCCTTGCCGAACAGCGGCTTGGGCTCCTTGAGCGACAGGCCTTTTTCAACGGTGTGGGTTTCAATCAGGATTTTGTAAAACAACTTCTTGTTGCGGCTCGCCAACGGCGAATACCCGTTGTGGCGAATAAACGTGTACATGTCGCGAAAAAACTCGCTGAAAAAAAACATCAACTTCCATGTCTTATCCATCATGCGCTTTACCTGTTTCATTGTGCGATGTCTCTCGGTTTGATGGAGCGGCAGGGCGCACCGACGCAAATCATCCAGGCCGGTAAGTCGGTGGTGACCACCGAGCGCGCGCCAACCACACAGCCCTCGCCCACCACGCAACCCGGATGGATGAAGGACTCGGCGGCAACCCATACGTGGTCCTTGATGACGATCGCCCGAGTCACCAGCGGCCGCAGCAGGCTGCGAGTGTCATGGGTGCCCGTGCATAAAAAGCTGCGTTGGCTGATGGCGACTTTTGATCCAATGGTGATCCTGGCCATGGCGTACACATCCACTCCATCGGCGATGGCCGTAAAGTCACCGACTTCAAGGTTCCACGGTGCCCAGATGCAGCAGGTGGGTGCGATGCGGCAACCAACACCGATCCTGGCGCCGAAACAGCGCAGCAGAAAACACCGCCAGCCATGCAGCATCCACCGTGGCGTAGGGCGAAACAGCAACCGATACACCACGCCCCAGACCAGGCGCCGAGCCTTGTCGCTGCGGGGCAAGGTGTCCACATACTTCAGGCGTTCAAAGCCACTCATGACTTGATCGCCGCGAGTTGTTCCAACAAATAGCGCTCGCCCACTTGCTGCAACGCCTGGCGCCGGGCGCGCACCGCGACCCAGTCAATCGGCGCAGCGATCAAGCGCTGCACCTGATCGGCGTTGTCCGCCGGCAAAAAGCGCTGGGACAGTTCCAGCTTTGCCAGCAGGTTGCACACGCGGGCGTTGAGCGAGGCCTTGCTGCCCGGCAAACCGACGGCAATAAACGGTTTCTCGAAAATGATCGCGAACACTGTTGCGTGAAAAGAGTTGGTCACCACATACGCCGACTCCTTCAACAACTTGAGCCAGTCCTGCGGCCCGACTTGCACGGTCTGGCCGATCTGCCGCCAGCGCCGGTGCGCGTTATAGGGCGAAACAATCGGCCCGGCGACGTGCTGGGACAACGCCTGAGCGACCTCCCTGACACCGACGCCGGTACGCAACGCATAACAGAACACATGGCCGCTGCGGGTCTGCGTGGACGTGGCCAGCAACGCCGAGTAATCGCGGTGCAGCAGCGTCGGGTCGGGCACACACTGGGCCGCCAGCCCCGAAACTTGCTGGACAATTGCCACCCCGCTCTCTTCACGCACGCTGACCGCTGACAGTTGCTTGAGCAGCACCTCGGCTTTCGCATGGTACTCAGGCTCCAGGTACTCCTTGCCAAAGCTTGCGGCGTAAGAGATGCGCCGAATCGCCTTGTCGCAATCGAAAGCAAGAAAATACGCAGGGTCCAGGCCCGTCTGGCCCGATGGGTTCCAGATCTGATCACTGCCTGCCACCAACAACTGCTGGTTGCGGACCGCTTGGTTGAGCTGATCTGCACGGGTATAGCGCGGCCCGTCGATATTCAGGAAGCGCGCCTTGAACGCCTCAAACTGACGAGATTGAGCGTTAGCCCCAAACACCCAGGTTTTCAAAGACAGGGTTTTCAAGTACAGCGCCTTGAGATTGCCCTTGAAGTGACGTGGATTCAGCAGTTGTTTGAGCTCGCTGCCGTCTTCGACGTAAGCCGGATGGTAGTTGATCAAACTGACCTGCAAGCCCTGTTGCTGCAGCCAGCGCTGTAACGCATAGGCCTGCAACACAGCGCCGAAGTTCTCACTGAAATGGTACGTCAGTATCCCGGCCCTGACGGGGCGTAAAGATGCGCTCATGATCCAGCCTGTTTTAACGAGGAATGTGTAGGGGGTATAGGCAGGACAAAGGCCTGGCGCGCAGGTGCTGCGTTATTGAGCAGCCCGATGAATATCGACCACACCAGCAGATAGCTGCCGTCAAACGTGGTGAAAAACTGGTAACTGGTCTTGAACGAGAAGATCAGCAGGATCGCCCCCACCGCCAGCGACACTGGGTTGCGTGGCAAGGCGCTGAATAGCAGGCCAAACAGCACGACCCCCACCACGCCCAACTTCGCGAGTACGCCCCAATATCCGTTCTCGATATCGAACTTGGAATTCTCGAACCAACGCTCGTCATTGGTGGGTACCCCCGGCGTCAATTGCTTCGCCAGGCCATTGCCGAGAAACACCGTGGCCGGGTTCTCCAGAAAGGACGCCTTGGCATGAGAGATCTCGAAGGCACGGGTGACGTCCTCGCCCTTCTCCTCAAACAGATACGCGGCAAAACGCGACACCGCCAGGGGGCTGGCATAAAACGTCAGCGTGCCCAAGGCACCGATGGCCACTACCAGCACCGCAAGGGATTTGAGCTTGCGCTGGGTGATCGCCGATAACAGGATCATTACCGCCATTGCCGCCAGGATGGTCTTGGAACCCGCCGCCAGCAGTGTCACCGCGAGGATCAGCATCAACGCGATCTTGCGCTGGCAACAGGCGTAGAAAAACAGCAGCACGGCCGAACTGGTGGGAAACAGCATGATCCGGCCCACCTCGTCGCTGGACTTGGAGGCCGCGTTGGTAAGATCAATGCCGACGCCATACAGGCTCACTTGCAGCAACTGACCCAGGGCAAAAATGTAGATCGCCCGCTCGATGATGCGGCGATAGCTGACGCTGTGGGCGCGTGCGATTTTCTCCACGTTGGCCAGCGCATAGCGATAGCCGGCCAACAGCAGCACAAAATAGAGAAACGGAATGCCGGAACGCAAAAATTGATACAAGGAGATTTTCGAGCCGCTGGACACCAGCACCTGCAGGATGCTGGCGCCGACCACGAACGCCAGCAAAGCCGCTGCCCGGGTGAATCCGCGCGCCGCATACACCACAAAGGGCAATAGCAGCAGCAATGCCAAGGGCTGCGACAGGTTATTGCTCAACGCCAACGGCAAGGCGAAAAACGTCAGCGGCAGGTACAGGGTCAAGCGCGCCTGGGACAACATCATGGGCACACCTCCCCAGCGAACTGCACCTTACTGATCAACCGCAGGTACACCAGCACCACCAGTTCCGGCAGCGACAGCAACAGCGAAGCTCCCAACAACGGGTCAATCCGGTCGATGCACAGCATCCACAACAGCAACACCGCCAAGCTGCTCAGGGCGTAAATCACCGATGTCCGGGTGTGACGATTAGTGGAGATCAACATTGCCGCGAGAATGAACCAGGCCACGTTCAAAATTGTATGGGAGCCGATCAGCGCCAATGACACCCGGTCGATCTGCACCAAACCATGGCTCCACAGCATAATAATTTGCGGGCCGGCCCAGATACCGGCGCCGTAAACCAGCACGCACACACCCAGTACGAGAGAACTGGCGCGCTGGGTAAAGCGCCGAGCCTCCTCGAACTGACCGCGCCCGGCCAGGCGCGAGATTTCAGGGGTCAGCGCATTGCTGCAGGTGATGCCCAACTGGATGATCAGCCGCATCAAAGTACGTGCCATGGTGTAACCCACCACCACGCCTGGGCCGGCGATCTGGTTCAGCAGCTGCAAACCGCCTTGCAGGGTGATCAACTGCGCCAGCGGGATGGCTGCGCTGCCCACGGCGGGTTTCCAAATGCCGCGAAACTCTGCCCAGGAGGCCGACGCCAATCCAAGCAGCGGCCAGGGCGAAATACGTCGCACAAACAGCGTCACTAACACCAGGAACAGCACTTGGCTGAAGAACATGCCTTGGGCCAACTGCAGCTCGGTACCGCCCAGCATCAGGATGAGAATCGACAGCACGATATCCAGCGTTCTGCGATTGGCCATGATCAAGACACCGCCGACGGTTTTGTCGATCACCCGGAACCATGCTTCGATCGGCCCACCCAATAAACGCGTACACAGGTAACCGGACATGCACAGCACCACCAGGCTTGCCTGGCCAGGCTCAAGACTCTTGAGCTTCAGTAACCCGACCCAGTCGATCCACCGGCCCAAGGTCAACGCGAACAGCGATACCAGCGCAACCACCACCAGGGTAAATGCCAACGCGGTCTGCACACTGCGCCGCGCACCTGGCACATCCCCTTGGCTTGCGCGCACCGTAGCGCGGGTGGCCGAGGCTTGGGCAACACCCAGGTCCAGCAGGCTGAGCATCGACGGAATACCGGTGAGTACCAACCAATCGGCATAACGCCCAGTCCCCCAGGCGTGCAGGAAGAACGGCACCAGTACCAACTGCGCCGCCAGTGTCACCAACTGGGTGTAGCCATAGCTCAAAACGTTGAGGCGAAACCGGCTCGACAACGAACGTTGCCCCAGCAGCGGCTTCTCAAGAACCTTGCTCATAAGTCGTCAGGCTTTGTCAGAGTGGTAGGCATAGTGGTAGTAGCCGTAGTCGCCGTAGCCGTAACTGGCAGAGCGGCGTTTTTCCACACCATTGAAGATTGCGCCCTTGAGCTCGATACCGTTCTGATGGAAGCGCCGTAGGGTCAACTCGACTTCCTTCGCCGAGTTGACGCCAAAACGGGTCACCAGCAGGCTTGTACCGGATTGACGCCCGACGATGGCGGCGTCCGTCACCGCCAGCAATGGCGGCGTATCGATGATCACCAGGTCATACAGCTCGCTGACCTCGGCCAACAACACAGCAAAATTGGGGTGCATCAGCAATTCGGACGGGTTGGGCGGAATCTGCCCGCGCCCGATGAAATCGAACAGTTCCAAATCGGTTTTTTGAATCGCCTCCTGCAATTGGCACCGTTTGACCAACAGATCCGACAAACCGTTTTGCGCGGTAGTGCCGAGCATTTTGTGCATATAGCCCTTGCGCATATCCGCATCGATCAGCAGTACCCGCTGCCCGGACTGGGCCACCACCGCAGCCAGGTTCGCCGAGACAAACGTCTTGCCCACCTCCGGGCTGGGGCCAGAAATCATCAGGCGATTGTCCTTCGCCTCCAGCATCGCGAAATGCAGGCTGGTGCGCAGGCTGCGCATCGCCTCCATGACCAGATCATGAGGATGATTCAGGGCCAGTAGCTGCGGCATCGCCGAGCGGCCCTTGAGGGCACGGATTTCCGCGGTCTTTTGCAACGGACTGAATGGGATTGAGGCATATACCGGCAAGCCGAGCTTCTCGATGTCATCGGGGTTTTCCAAGCCACGATTGAGCAGGCTGCGCACCAGCACCAGTCCCACCGAAAACATGCCACCGAGCAGCATCGCCAGCAGCACCACAATGACCTTGCGCGGCGCAACGGGCTTGCTGATGTTTGCGTCGGCGCTGTCGATCAAGCGCACGTTACCCACGGTGCCGGCCCGCATCACATCCAGTTCCTGGGAACGATTGAGCAGTTGGGTATAAATCTCGGTGCCCACCTGCACATCCCGGGTCAGGCTCAACAGTTCTTGCTGGGTGCTGGGCAGACCTTCGATCCGCTTGGTCAATTGCGCCTGCTTGCCGTTGAGCTCATCAAGCTTGGCCAATAACGCGCGATAGGCCGGATGTTGACGAGTGAACTTGCGGTCCATTTCGGCCTGTTGCAGCTTGAGTTCGGAGATCCCGGTGTCCAGGGCAACCACCTGATCGAGCACGGCCTTGGCTTCGAGACTAATGTCGATGGATTTGCTACGGGTCTGAAAGCGATTCAGCGCGCTTTCAGCCTTCTCCAAGTCGCGGCGCACCTGTGGCAATTGATCATTGAGGAACGCCAGGCTCTGCGCCGCCTCGGCTGAAGTGCGGTCAACATTCTGGCGCACATACAGGTTGGAAATTTCATTCAGCGTGCGCACCGCCAAGGCCGGGTGAGTGCTCTCCAGCGATAGGCTGATGATTCCCGATTCCTTACCGCGCTCCACCACATTGAGCAGGTCCTGATAATCAGCGACTGCGTCCAGGCGTGGTTTGCGTACAATCTTGAAGCGCGCACCCGGGTTAGCCCGCAGGGCTTCGACCAGCACCTCCACGCCATCCTCGGCGAACGGCTCGCCGACGCGGCCCGCAGCGATCTGCCGGCCGTCCTCGTCAAACAGTTGATAGCTTTGGTCATCTCCGGCCACCAACACCAGTGTGGTACCCAACAATGCGGCCGGCAGCTTCAGCGTCGCCAGACTCAGGCGCTCGCCACCGGCGTTATAGCGGCTGATGCCGAACAGCGGCGACGCAATATCGCCCGGGGTTTGTGGCGCATAGCGCCGGGCAAGAAAACCGCCGATCAACGGGAAGTGCTGGGGGGTGATGGTAATGTCCAACTTCAAGGTATCGACCGTCTTGCCAATGATCGTGCGCGACTTGATCAGCTCGATCTCAGTCACCGCCGGTGATTCCTTGCCCAACAAACTACTCACATCGGAGAAACCGAGCATGTCGTTTTTCTTCGGTTCCACTTGGATCAAGGCGTTGGCCTGGTACACCGGAGACGCCAGGACTGCGTAGGCTGCGCCGATCAACATGCAGGTACCGGTGACTCCAGCGATCAACCATTTGTGATCGATCAGGGTGCCCAGCATGCCGAGTACATCGATCTCGTCACGGTGCGGATTGTCAGCAGAGGCGTTCTGGGGTGAATACATAAATCGAGTCTTCGTCCTTGTAATCATTAAAAGGGGCGTCATCGCGCCAAGCGCTGTGCCCAGGCGTGTGCCGCCTGCTCAATCAAGGCATAGGCCTGCACAAAGGCCGGCTTTCCCTGTCGATACGGGTCCCGGATTTCAAGCTCTTGCTGCCACTTGCCCAGCAGGAACACTTTGCCCCGGGCCTCGGGAGCGAGGTTGAGTACGCCGTCGATGTGATGCCTTTCCATCACCAGAATCAGATCCGCCTCGCTCACGGCCTCGACGCTCAGTTGCCGGGCCCTGTGCGTTTGGGGAGCATGCCCATGCTCTTGCAGGACTTCGTCTGCCGTGGGCTCCATCGGGTGATCAGACAAAGCCGCCAGGCCTGCCGAACTCACCTTGATACCGGATGAATGAAGGGCGGCCCCCAGCAGTTGTTGCGCAGTGGGACTGCGGCAAATATTGCCAATACACACGATCAAAACTTTTTTGAACAAGGCAACCTCCCACACACCGCACAGTAATAAATCGGCAAAGGGACTGCCTTATCTCAAACTTCCAAGAATAGATAACTTACGACCCTTTAATTATGATCACAGCTGACAGAGGGCGACCATCTATCGAGCAGGACAATAAATAACAACAACTGCATTGCCTGACTAAAAATAACATTCGCTTACTTTTGTTCTTCTTCATAATAAAGTGCCCACTGAACATAGCGACGGGGCACGGCCATGAAAGGTTCAAAGTTACTCGTAGAGCGTATTGGCCTATTCCCTTCTTCGGGAAACATTCATCTCAACGTCGACAACTCGACAACGGTAGTTGAGCGTATGCACGTGTTATATGCCGGCAACTCTTTAGACTTCGACGAGTCCGGCTCCGGACTGTCCATGGTCTTCGCTGACTGGCGCTTCAAGTTGCAAGTCAGTAATCCCCTGTCCGTATGCCTGTGCGTAGAAAGCCGTGGCGACCGCCATTTCATGCAAGCCAAGACCGACGAGTTACTGGCGCACATCTTCAGCGCCGAGGGGCACTCGTGAACCTGTACGGCCAGTCAAGGCGCGCCACGCGGGCTCCTGGTGGGCGTGTTGCGCCCCCGAGACGCTGACGGCTAAATGGTTAAGCAGGCGCTCGGCGTTGTACTTGGGCGCCAGCGCACTCAATAGCACGACCACTAGCCCAGCGCCGATCAGCGACGGCGGCACATTGACCGGCGCGACGTCTATTCGCCACAAGAAAGCCAGCGCAGCCACAGCGCCCAATAACCCGCCCGCCAACGCCTCGTTCAGAGGGTGAATATACGGCGCGACACAATAAGCACTGAACCAGCCGGTGGCGATTAGTCCGGCGAGCGCCGCCGGCCAGCGAAAGGCCAGGTTGAACTGGCGTGCAATCAAACTCATTGCCACGGTGACCATCAGGCACGTGTTCATGGCGTGGCCACTGAGCACGGCAATATCAAGGTGTTGAAACGAAACGCCCCAGCCCTTGAACAGCAACTTGCTGAACGCCACGATTGAATAAGTGCAAGTGACGGTGACTACCCACCACCTGAACGCCTGCGGCGATGAATAGCGCAGCCACACAGCGATGACCAGCGCGGCCGGAATCATGACGGTAATACCGCCATAGTGTGCGAGTTCTGCGCGCATGAGTGACCAACCTGACCCACTAATTTTCCGCGCCCATCTGACCGCAGGCCTGGGAAAAATACAACGTTATCTACGGTCAGACTAAAACCCTTGCAACCCTTTCCCGCAGCGCGCGAAAACCCGACGTGCGTGGGCAAGAGAACCATCCGACCCTGCTAGCGAATACGACGAAACCTGTATCAAATTGGGAGGCATGCGCGCAGCGTCGCAGAGAGACCCGGCGCCCAGTGCTTGAATCAAGATTTGTGCAGGCCTACCCTGCACACGCACTATTCACCCTCCGAGTCAGGAAGACCTTACATGTGGGATGGCAATGTTACCTTTGGTGATTCATGGGCCGGCTACATGGGTCGCGCGGATCAAAACACTGCACATTCTCATGTTGCGATTCAGTTGTGCATCGGCGTACACCAGCCAGTCACCCTGGAACTGCCCGGCCAGCTGATCCGTGCGGCCGGCGTGATCATCGGGCCCAATGTCGAACACCGCGCCGTGGCCGATAGTCATCCGGTGGCCTTTGTGTACGTCAACGCGGACACCCCGTTGGGCCGTGCGCTCAACGCATTGCTGCAAGACAATGGCATTGCCCTGGCCAGTGACGAACTGCTGGAGTGCTTTCACCGCACCACCTCCCTGCCCCAGTTCGTCGAAGCCCTGGGGCGATTGCTGGCGATTGTGTCGCCCATCGACCAACGCCTCTACAAAGCCTTGAACATTCTGCGCCTGGACCACGACGGTCCTGGCTCCGTCAGCCGCGCCGCCAATGCAGTCGGCCTGTCCGGCCCGCGTTTGCGTTATGTCGCCACGCACCAGATGGGCGTGTCCCTCTCCCAATGGATCATCTGGAACAAACTCGAGCGAGCGTCCAAATCCCTCGCTGACGGCTCCAGCTTGTCGGACGCCGCCGCCGACGGCGGCTTTTCCGACCAGGCGCACTTAGCCCGCATGATGCGCCGCATGATTGGCATGACGCCCCGCACCGCCGCCATGGTTTTGCGAAAGACAAGCGTTTCGTTCAAGACGCACTGATATTAAAAAACCAATATCGATCGGGCCTTATTCGCGAAAACGTTAAGCGCTGATTGCCTGCGTCACCAAGCCCCTCAGCGCCAACGACAGTGAACACAAGCGTGTTCGCCAGGGGGCTCCATGCCCGGGATTCGGTGGAACGCGCCGTTAATTCTTTCTATGACTCCGCAGGAAGCATCGACCGTCCTTCTCACCGGTGGCAAACGCGCACTCGGTGATTCACTGCTTGAGCGCCTCGCATGACCACAGGGAACAGGACATGACCAAAGGTAAATTGATAAAACTGACACTGTGCGGCGTTGTGGTCGGTGGGTTACTGCTGCTCGGCTGGCAGCGTTGGCAGTATTCCAACGCTTACGTGAGTACCGATAACGCCGAGCTCGATGGCGTGATCATTCCGGTGCGCGCCAAGCTCTCGGGGGTGGTGGTGAGCGTGCCGGTGACGGACAACGTCACGGTGCAAAGCGGTGATCTGCTGTTTCAGATCCGCGACAGCGAATATCAATACCAGGTCGAGCAGCGTGAGGCGCAATGGCAGGCGTTGCTTGCCGCCGCAGGGCGTGGCGGCGGCCCGGGCGCGTTGGACAGCCAGGTCCTCGGCGCGGTCGCGATGCGCCAGGCGGCGCAAGCGGCGCTGGCACAATCCAGCGCCAATCTGCAGCAGGCGCGCAACGACTATGGGCGCGCCCGCCGCCTGGGCGCCCAAGGCGTGTTGAGCACCCAGGATCTTGAGGTGGCCAAGGCGCGTTTCGACGCCCTGAGCCACGCCCAGGAAGTAGCACGCAGCAATGCCCAGGCTGCCGCGCAAAGCACCTTGGCCAACAAAGCCGAACTCAAGGTGCAGGACTACCGGATCGCGGCGGCGCAAGCCGAACTGGAACAGGCCCGGATCAAGTTGCACGACACCCGTCAAACCGCGCCGGTGCGCAGCATTGTCTCGAAAAAAGAAGTGGAACCCGGCCAATTTGTGGTCGCCGGGCAGAAGCTGTTGAGCCTGATTGCCACCGACCCACTGTGGATTACCGCCAACTTCAAGGAAACCCAGGTCGGGCGCGTGCGAGTCGGCCAGCACGCCAAAGTCAGCGTGGATGCGTTTCCCGGGCACACATTCGACGGGGTGGTCGAAAGCCTCGCACCGGCTACCGGTGCAAAGTTTTCACTGCTGCCTCAAGAGAACGCCACCGGCAATTTCACCAAGGTGGTGCAGCGCGTCCAGGTCAGGATTGCCCTCAAAGACGTGACGGATGACTACAAAGCCTTGTTGAGCCCCGGCATGAGCGCCTTCGTCGAAGTCGCCACGCTACAGCACGGTAGCCAAACGCTATGAGGTCGCCGTACCTGATTGCGCTGACCGTGACGCTGGTGTCGATGATGGAGCTGCTCGACGTCACCATCGTCAACGTAGCGATTCCCAGCCTGATGGGCACCTACGGGGCGTCGGTCGATGAAATCTCCTGGGTGTCTACCGGCTACGTGGTGGCCAACGTGGTGATCCTGCCGGTCAGCGGCTGGCTGTCGGCCTGGTTTGGGCGGCGCACTTATTACCTGGTCTCCACGGCGGTGTTCGTACTGGCATCCGTGGGCTGCGCCTTTTCCGCCGAACTCTGGCAACTGGTGGCATTCCGCGTACTGCAAGGCTTGGCGGGCGGCGGGTTGCTGGGGATTTCCCAGGCAATCATTTACGACGTATTCCCCAAGGAGAAGGTCAGCAGCGGCATGGCGTTGTACGGCGTTGGCGTGATGATGGGGCCGACGTTGGGCCCCACCGTCGGCGGCTATCTGATCGACACCTTGTCCTGGCACTGGATATTCCTGATCAATGTGCCTATCGGGGCCGTAGCCCTGCTGCTGTGCTGGCTGTGCATCGGCGATTCAGCCAATGAAAGCAAACCCAGCAGCGTCGACTACAGCGGCTTCTGCCTGCTGGCCCTGGGCGTCGGCAGCCTGCAGATCCTGCTGGAGCGCGGCGAGCATTGGGACTGGATGGAATCCAACTGGACGGTCGCCTGTCTGTTGCTCAGCAGCTTCAGCCTGGTGGGGTTCTTCTGGTGGGAACGGCGCGCGACCAACCCGATCGTCAATGTGGCGCTGTTTCAGAACCGCGAGTTTTTGATGGGCTGCATCTGCGCGTTTTGCGTGGGCTTCGGGCTGTACAGCACCTTATTCATGGTGCCGCTGTTTTTGCAGACGTTGCTGGCACAGAGCGCGTACCAGAGCGGGCTGGTGATTTTCCCCGGGGCGGTGGCCAGTGCCATCAGCACCTTGGTGATCGGCAAGCTGTCCCAGGAAAACAAGATCGACGAGCGCGTGTTCGTGACCTTGGGCATCGTCATGTACTGCTACGCGATGTTCCTGCACACCCAATTCACCCTCGACAGTAACCCGGACACGCTCTATTGGCCCCTGGTGATTCGCGGCCTGGGCCTGGGCATGATCTTCGTACCGCTGACCAACCTGGCCATGCGCCGTCTGCCGCTGACGTTGATCTCGGGCGCCTCGGGCGTGCTCAACCTGATGCGCCAACTGGGCGGCAGCGTCGGCATCGCCATTGCCGCGACCCTGCTCACGCGGTTTTCGTGGGAGCGCTATCGCCTGCTGTCCGAGCATGTGACCGAGTCCAGCCTGGTTGCCAGTGGCTGGGGCGGCGTGGAATCCAACCCGCTGTTTCTGTCCCTGAACCTTGCAAGCCATCAACAAGCCTTGGCGCTGATGCCTTACCTGCAAGCACGTGAACAAGCGCAAATGCTGGCCTTCAGCATGCTGTTCGGCACGTTGGGGGCGGTCATGGCCATCGGCATTCCCATGGTACTGATGATGCGCAGAAGCACCCTCAGCCGATAAATTTTCCAGTGGAGCACATCCCCTTGCGTATTCCAGGGCTGCATCTCGACCCCATCACACTGCTCACTTTCCTGTGCGGCCTCACCCTCACCTGCTGCCCGGCCAACGCCTCGGCGGAAGACTTGTACCAGCTGTACCAGAAGGCGCTGACCCACGACATGAAGTTCGCCGCCGCGCAGGCGCAACAATTGGCCACGGCGGAAAAAGAACCGCAAAGCCGCGCCAACCTGTTGCCGGACCTGTCACTCACCGGCGGCGCGGCCTGGGTCGATGCCGAGGATTCGTCCGACTACCATCGCAACCGCAATAACACCAACGCCTATGCCGTGGTCCTCACCCAACCGTTGTTGCGCTGGCAGAAGGTGATCGCCCACGACCAAAGCAAACTGTTGATCAGCGTCAGCGAAATACAGACCGAACAGGCGCGCCAGGACCTGATGCTGCGTGTCGCCCGCGCCTACTTTGATGTGCTGCTCAACCAGGAACTGCTCAACACCCGCACGCAACAGTTGCAAACCCTGCAGGAGAGCCAGGACCGCACCCGGCGTTTGTTGGCCGATGGCGCCAGCACCCACAACGCGCTCGAACAGGTGCAGGCCAAGTACGACCAGGCCTTCGCCGAGCAAATCGCCGCACGCGGCGCGCTGGATATCGCCACCGAAGCCCTCACCCAATTGACTGCCGCCCAGGCGCTCCCGTGGTCGGGCAAGGAGCCGCAATTCAGTGCCCCGGTGCCCGCCGCCATCGACGCCTGGGCGACCACCGCGCAACAAGGCAACCTCGCCGTGCAGCAGGCGCAGATTGCCCTGAGCCTGGCCGAAAAGGACATCAACAAGGAACAAGCCGGCCACTTGCCGACCCTTGACCTGATCGCCGCCCATGGCCGTTTTGCCTCGGTGGGCGGCGAAGTGTACGACGTCACCCTGCCCGAGAATCGTTACAACCACACGGTGGTCGGGGTCAAACTGAGCGTGCCACTGTATGGCGGTGGCCGTACCAGCAGCCGCGTGCGTGAAGCCCATGCGTTGCAGAGCAAGGCCCTGGATGAGCTCGAAGACGCGCGCCGCAACGCCGGGCTGATGGCCCGCCAGGCCTACCTGCAAGTGACCAGCGGCATGAGCCAATACCGGGCGCTCAAGCAGGCGCTGAAATCCAGCCAAGTCAACCTCACGTCGGTAACCCAGCGCTTTGAGGCCGGTTCGCGCATCAACACGGATGTGCTGGACGCACAGCAGAAAGTCACGGATACCCAGCAACGTCTGGCCCAGCAGCGCTATGGAATTCTGCTCGCGCAGTTGAACCTGCTGGCGTCTACGGGGAACCTGAACGACGTGCGTCTGCGGGAGGTCAGTCGCCTGCTGGATTGAAGCCTTGCGGGCATGCCATACGGCTTGTCAGCGAAGCGGGTGAAACGGCTGCGTCGCAAACCCCACTCAGCCCGCGCACCCGACCCCTTGAACGCTTGGTTCGATAATCGAACGGGTTTCCACTTCTGCCATTTAAGTTCCGGGGATGAATGCGGATAGTTCGATCAATATCAATCAAGTGGTCCGCGGAGTACTCCCATGTTTGCCCATCTGAAAATTCGCACCGGCATGATCGGGGTGCTACTGCTGTTCGCCATTGCACTGTTGTTTTCGACCCTTAACGGCGGGCGGTCGGCGGTACTCAGTTACGATCAGATTGACGAGTTGGGGCGTACCTCGCGACAAATCGACGGCATCAACAATGCGTTGCTGCTGGCAATCCGTACCAGCGCCAACGTGTCCTCGGCGTTCATCGAGACCGTCGGCGAGCGTTTCGATGACGCTGAAGCCCGGCTGGTTCGCAGCGAGGCGATCTGGAGTGAAGCCATCGCCAAGGTCAATGCCTCTACCACAGACTTGCGTGACCCGAAGTTGAAGGCCCTCGCCGAAGATCTCAAGCATGCGTTCGCCGAATATGGCGTGGCCATCGTCGGTCAGCGCGCCGCCGCTCGCGCGCGCTCCGCCAAACAGTATTTTCAAGTCAACATCGATGCCGGCAACAGCATGACCAAGCTCCAGGACATTCGCATGAAGCTGGTCGGCGCATTGGATGCCCGTACTCAGGAGATCAACACGCAGGCGGCTGCGCGGCTACAGACTTCGCAAACCCTGGCCATTGCCTTGATCCTGCTGACCCTGGCACTGGCTGTCGTCTGCTGGATATTCATCTCGGGCACCGTCCTGCGCCCATTGCGCGCGGCCGGCGAGCACTTCAAGCGCATTGCCGGGGGCGATTTGACCCGCGAGGTCGTCTCGCCTGGCCGCAACGAAATTGGCGAGTTGTTCCTTGAGCTCCAACGCATGCAAGCCAGCCAGCGTGAAACACTGATCCAGATCGCTGACTCAGCCACGCAGTTGGCCTCGGCCGCTGAAGAACTCAACGCCGTCACCGAAGAAAGCAACCGTGGCCTCCAGCAGCAGGACATGCAGCTCGAACAGGCCGCAACCGCCGTTAACCAGATGACCAGTGCGGTCGAAGAAGTGGCGCGCAACGCGGTGTCTACTTCGCAAGCGGCCACCGCCTCCAATACGCTGTCAGAAAAAAGCCGTCAGCAGGTACGCGAGAACATCAACGGTACGCAATCGATGACCGCCGAGATTCAGGGCAGCGCCGAACGTATCCAGCACCTCGCCGATGAGGTGCGCAACATCGGCAAGGTGCTGGACGTGATCCGAGCCGTCTCGGAGCAGACCAACCTGCTGGCCCTCAACGCAGCGATCGAAGCCGCCCGGGCGGGTGAAGCCGGTCGGGGGTTTGCGGTCGTGGCCGACGAGGTGCGCACCCTCGCCTACCGCACTCAGGAGTCGACCCGCGAGATCGAGCAGATGATTGCGAGCGTGCAGAGCACTGCCGAACAGGCGGTGGATTCGATGCGCAGCAGCACGGCTCGGGCACAAGGCACGCTGGAGATCACGCAGGCGTCGGGGGTAGTGCTGGAGGATATCTTCGCCGCCATCGGCCAGATCAATGAGCGCAACTTGGTGATTGCCAGTGCCGCCGAAGAGCAAGCCCAGGTTGCCCGTGAGGTGGACAGCAACCTCGTGGCGATCCGCGACCTGTCGGCGCAATCGGCAGCGGGCGCCTTGCAGACCAACGCGGCAAGCCATGCACTGTCGAAGTTGGCCGCCGAACTGAGCGGGCTGGTGGGGCGCTTTCGTACCTGATCCTGCGGGCTCGCCAAGACAGACCGACACGCCACCCAATGCAATGGACATAACGTGAACTGCGCACCGCCCCCTTCTCCAGGCGCAGGTAAGCGAAGCCTTTGACGATCGCCGACCGCCGACCTGCAACCGCTGCGGGCGGCGAATCAGAAGACCACGATCAAGGGCCTGGCCAGCGCCAGTCCCTACTTGATGCGGTAGTGAAAGGTATTACGCACCGCCGGCACCGCAACCGCCCTGCCTTCAACAATCCTCGGCTGGTAGCGGAACGTATTCGCCGCCGCCAGTGACGGCCGGATAAACAGCGGGTGACAGCCGTCCAGCACCTTGGGGTTTTCCACGCGGCCCTGGGGGTTGACGGTGTATTCCACCGAGCAATCGCCTTCGATGTTTTTATCCAGGGCGCGCTCGGGGTACTCCGGTGCTTCTTTGCTCAGCGGCAGGTATTGACGACTGTCGAACGCCGGGGCCGGAGCGGGTGTGGCGACTCGCGGTTTTTCAGCGGCCAGCCGGTCCTGGTTCAGCCGTTGTTGCGCCAGCTCCAGCTCGCGGTTGCGCTGTTCGGAGGCCAAGCGCTCCTGTTGCTGCTCAAGTTTTTTGTCCTCGACCCGTTTACGCGCCAAGGCAGCCTTCTCCAGTTTTTGCGCCTGGACCTGCGGGTCGAGGGTGGGTTTGAGCGGCGGCGGGACCACCACGGGCGCAGGCGGTGGCGGCGCCACAGCCACCGGTTCGGGCACGGGCGCCGGCGGCAGCATCACCAGCTGGGTGTGCATCACCTGAGGCGCTTGCACCCTCGGTTTCTCCGGTGACCAGCCCAGCATCAGCGCGGCTACCACGCCCACATGCAGCGCAACGGCCAGACTCGCCGCCATACCCTTGCGCCACCACCCGCTGAAATCCCGAGGTGCCATAACCAGGGTCGAACTGTGCATGATCATCGCCGTCATTGCGGGGCCTCGGTCACCAGCCCCAGGTTGCTGACGCCGCCCTTTTGCAACACCGCCATCGCTGCGACCACGCGCCCATAACCCGCGTCTTCGTCAGCACGGATATAGACCTGCGTATCACTGCGCGCCGCCACCACCTGCATGACCTTGGCGCCCATCTCCTCCAGGCTCACGGCGCTGTCGGTCTGGTGCTGCGTGTCCAGCTCGCCGCCGAGGTTCCAGTAGTAACCGCCGTCAGCCTTTACCGACAGCGTGAGGATCTGTTGACGGGTATCGGTGGCCAGCGCCTCGGCGGCGACCTTGGGCAGTTCGATCTTCACGCCCTGGGTCAGCATCGGCGCGGTGACCATAAAGATCACCAGCAGCACCAGCATCACGTCGATGTAAGGCACCACGTTCATCTCGGCCTTGGGCCCGTGCTTGCGTTGCGGCCTGGTTAACATGGGCTTGCTCCTGTTCAGGCGGCCGTGGCCAGGTGGCTCGGCATGCCGCGCAGACTGCGATGCAGGCGCACTTGCAGTTCATTGCCGAAGGCGTAATAGCGGGTGAGTAGCGTCTGGCTGCGCGCTGAAAAGCGGTTGTAGGCGATCACCGCCGGGATGGCGGCAAACAGGCCAATGGCCGTGGCGATCAACGCCTCGGCGATGCCCGGCGCCACCGTGGACAGCGTGGCCTGTTGCACCTGGGACAAGCCGAGAAAGGAATTCATGATGCCCCACACCGTACCGAACAGGCCGATGTAAGGGCTGACCGAGCCCACGGTGGCGAGAAATTGCAGGCCTTTTTCCAGCTCGATTTCCTGCTCCGTGATCGCCACCTGCAAGGCGCGCTCCACCCCTTCCAGCACCGCCGGATCGTGGCTGTGCAGGTGCTGGTATTCCTGAACGCCGGCAATAAAGATCGTCGCCACGCCGCCCTCGCCCGCTTGCACGCTGTCGCGGTACAGCGTCTGCACGTCCGGTGCGGCACGAAAGCGCGGCACAAACCCGTTCAACTGGCGCTCCAGGCGCCGCAGCACACTGCCACGCTGGATAATCAGGTACCAACTGAGCAAGGACGCCAACAGCAGCGTGACCATCACCGCCTTGACCAACAGGCTGGCGTCGCTGATCAAACCCCAGATCGTCATATGTTCCATCGTCGCGTGCATGGTGGTGAACTCCTATTCGATTAAAAAGTGATGACCGGGTGATGACGGCTCACGGCAATTTCAGGGCGCCAGTCACATCGCGCCAGGGCACGAACTTGAAGTTCTGGGTTTGCTCGGGCATGCGCTTGCGCCCGTCCTGCACCACCAGCATGCCTTGGCTCCACGGCCCGCCGAGGTTGACGGCGGTGACTTCGAGGCCATCGGTTTCCGACGCGCCGTCGATCCCGGCTTCAGCGTTCAAGCCGACGCGAAAGGCGCCGTGAGCGGCGAACGGCGGTTCGGCATCCACCACCAGGTAGCTGTCATTGCCTTGGCTGGAGATCACCAGGTAATCGCGCGCGCCGCTCTGATACAGCGCCAGCCCCTCGACATCCGCATGCAGTTGCGCACCGACCTTGATCACGCTGGTCAGCGTCGCCGGCTGATCGGCACGGGCGTCGACGGCCCAGACGCCGACATCTTCTTCACCGATGAACAGGCGCTGGCGCTGGTCGTCGGCCACGCAGCCTTCGGGTTGGCTGTCGACCTTGAACTGACGCACCAGCTCGCCCTGCACCCGGCCATCCGGCGCGCTCAGGCGGTATTGCAGGAAGGTGCCGTCCTTGCCATTGGCGATCGCGTAAATGTCCCCGCTGGGCGGCTGGAACAGGCAGATACCGTAGATTTCCTTGAGGGGCGTCGGCACTTCGCCGGCTTCGCGCAACTCGCCGCTGCGACGGTCGATGCTGAACAGGCTCAGGCTGTTGTGGTCGCGATTGCTCGCCACGGCAAGGTCGACGGTCTGCTGGCCGAGCTTGAAGTTGGGACGCACATCGACGTTGTTCAGGCGCCCCACCGCCAGCTCTTGCAGCAGCTTGCCGTCGAGGTCGTAGGCCAGCAGGCCCTGTTTCTTGTTGGTGCCGAGCACGCGGCTCTGCGCCGGCTGTTCCGGGTGAATCCAGATCGCCGGGTCATCCGCCGCATCGCCCTGACGGCCGACCGGGTCGGTCTGGCGCTGGGCGGCGACTTCCGGCAGCACTGGCGCCGGCGCGACAGGCTTGGCCTGCCACGTCAGTTCAGCCTGATAGAGGTTGCCGGTGTCGTCGTCGCGCAGCAGCAGTTGCCGGCCTTTGATTGCGAGGTTTTCCGGTTCCGTCACACCCGGCAGGCGCAGGTTCGATTGTGCAACCCAGCGTTCGCCCTCCTGCTGGAACAGCTGCAGTTGCGCGGTCTTTGGATCAAGCGCGACCACACCACCGGGCACCAGCGCCATGGCACCGGCTGCGCGCTTGGGATTGTCAAACAGCGCGACCGGGGTGCGTTTCACCTCGGCTTCCGGGTGCGCCGGGTAGGCCCACCAGCCGACGTTTTGCTCATTGACCAGCAACTGATTGGCGGCATCGTCCACCTGGCAGAACTGCGCCGACGGCGGCAGCGGCAAGCCGCGTACACGCAGGGGTTGTGCCAGCAACGTCGGGCCATTGCCCACCAGCCATTGCTCACCCTTGCCCTCTTCGCCCACCAGGAACACAAACAGGTTGGCCGCCGGGTCGCGATACAGGCACAGGCCGTTGACCGGATAGTCGCGGGTCGGCAGGTACAGCGGCGCGCCCCAGCGTTTGCCGGCGCTATCCAGGCTGATCAGCATGGCCTGCTGGCGTTGGTTATCCAGGGTTGCCACCAGCACCTGGGCACCCGCGGCGCGGCTGTCGAGGCTGCTGAAGTTACCCTTGAAACGCGCCAGTTCGGCGCCTTTGTCGTCGAGCAGCAACAGGCCGTCGCGGGTGCTGGCGGCCAGGCGTTCAGGGCCGTTGGGCAGGAAGGCCAGCGCCTCGGCGTTCAGGTTCGGTGCCCAACGAGTCAGGGCCAGGTCGGCGGCCAGCGCATGGCCGCAGGTGGCCAGGGCCATCAGCAGGTATAGCTTGGAAAATCTCATGAACAGGCAAATCCTTCGAAAACGATGAAGAACCCATGTGGGAGGGGGCTTGTTCCCGATGGCAGTGGTTCGGCTAATGAATCCGGCGACTGACATACCGCTATCGGGGGCAAGCCCCCTCCCACATTCGGATTGAGGTGTTGGTTAGAAATGGGTGAAGGTCAGGCCGAGCTTGTAGGTCGGGCCGTACTCCTCGTACTGGCCGTTGTAGCTGCGGTGGCCGGTGTAGACGAAGTACGACTCGTCGGTCAGGTTCTGCGCCTCGAAGCTGACCTGCAGGTTCTTGGTCAGCGAGTAACGCGCGCTGAAGTCGACAAAGGTCTGTGCGTCGACGTGCAGGTCGTGGGCCTTGTCGTTGATCGAAGCCAGTTCATACAGGTAGTCCGATTTGTAGTTGGCCGACAGGCGCAGGCTGAGCTTGTCGTCTTCCCAGCCGAGCATCAGGTTGCCAACGGTGTCCGACTGGTTGGGCAGGCTGATGTTGCGTTTGCGGTTGCCGCCACTGGCGGCGTCGAAGCCTTCGATATCGGCGCTGGAGCGGCTGAACGTGGTGTTGGCACCGACCAGCAGGCCGTTCCACGGCGCGGGCAGCCAGTCGAACTTCTGTGAGTAGGCCAGTTCCAGGCCGTAGAGCTTGGCGCTGTCGCCGTTGGCATAGGTGTGGGCCTCGGCGAAGTTGGTCCAGGCGCCGGTGCCGGCCACGTCGGTGTTGTAGACAAAGTGCTTGATGTCTTTGTAGAACACGAACGCCGACACGGTGCCCGCACGGCCCATGAAGTGCTCGATACCCAGGTCCAGGTTGCTCGACTCCAGGGGCTTGAGGTCCGGGTTGCCGAAGGTCGCTTCGTCATCGTCGATCACAAAACCCGGCGCCAACTGGCCAAAGGTCGGGCGCACCACGGATTTGGTCCAGGCCGCGCGCACCTGGGTGTTCTTGTCGATCTGGTAACGCGCATGCAGGCCCGGCAACCAATGGTGATAGCGCCGTTTGGTCTCGGTAGCGCTGAACTGGCCGTCGGTGGCGCCGGTGCCCTTGGCTTCGAACTCGGTGCCTTCGTAGCGCATGCCCGCGATGAAACGCCAGTCGTCGATGTCGACGGTGTTCATCAGGTAGCCGGCGTTGATGTCTTCGCGGATGGTGAAATCGTTGACCCGGGATTCGGTCTCGTCATAGAAGTCATCGCGGTTAAGGCCGCCGATCAGTTGCTTGATGCTGCCCGCGTTGATACCCGGGCCGTAATTGCCGAGGCGGTAGTCGACGTTGCCCGTCTGGAACTGGGTGAGGTTGAGCTGTTCGTCGGTAAAGCCCAGGGTGTCGAAGTTCTTATAAACCCAGGCTTCCAGGTCGTTGTCCTTGTGGCGCCGGCTGACCTTGCCGCCGAACTTGACCTGGGACGCGTAGCCGCTCAGGTCGTAGTCGCGGGCCAGGTCCAGGCGCAGGTTCTTCTCGGTGTCTTGGGTGTTCTGTTTTTCCCAGTCGACCTTGTCCAGGGTGAAGTTGCTCGCGTCGTAGAAGCCGGCGCCGACGATGGGGCGTGGTTTGTCTGTGTCGTAGAAGCCGCTGTCGGCAAAGTCGCCGCCATCGAAGGTGGCGCCGGCGATGTGCGCCGGGCTGTCTTCGCTGGATTGGCTGTAGCCGGCCTGGCCGCTGAGGGTCCACAGGCCGAACATGCGTTCGCCGCCGAACACGTAGGACTGGATTTCCTGGGTCTCCTCGCGGTTCTTCAGCTTGCGCTTGCCCTCCGCCACGCCCAGCTCGCCAGGCGCCTGGGGGTCGGCAAATTCGAGGCTGGCGGCGTTGCGGGTCTCGGTGTCTGTGTAGCGGCTGTAGAGGGTGCGCAGGTAGTAGCTGCTGAGGTCATCGGGCTTGTAGTCGAAGTTCAGGCCACCACCGGCGCGCTCGCGACTGATGTCGTAGTCGCGCTGCTCGAACTCGCTGAGTTTGGCCCCCTGGCTGAAGTCCCAGGCGCCGCCGGTTTCGACGTTGTCCGAGCCGAAGTCGCGCTTCTGCCAGCTCAGGGCTGCGGCGACGCCAAAGTTGTCGATGCCATCGCCAAGGCTGAAGCGATTGCTGGCCGCGCCGGAGAATTTCGGGCTGGTCTGGCGTGTGTTCTTGTCGTAGCTGGCCTCAGTGCTGCCGGTGTAGAACAGGCCCTTGTGGTCGAACGCCGACAAGCTCTTCACATCGACGGTGCCACCTAGGGAGTTGGCGTCCATGTCCGGAGTCAGGGTCTTGATCACCGACAGCGACTGCACCAGCTCGGAGGGCAACACATCGAGGGCCACGGCGCGACGTTCGCTTTCGGGCGACGGCACCAGGGTGCCGTTGATGGTCACGCTGTTGAGGTCCGGGCCGAGGCCACGCACGCTGACAAAACGCCCTTCGCCCTGGTCGCGCTCGACGCTGACACCGGGCAGGCGCTGCACGGCTTCGGCGACGTTTTCATCCGGCAACTGGGCCACGCCGTCGGCATGCACCACACTCTTGATGCTGTCGGAAGAACGCTGCTCCTTGAGCGCCTGGTCGATAGCGGCAGCCTGGCCGACCACGTCGACGTGCTCGATGTTGGCGATGTCGGCCGCCTGGAGCCGCTCGCTGGCCATCGCCAGGGCCAAGGCGGTAAGCGTAAAGCTGACGAGCCCGGTGCGCTTGTACATGAAATCCTCCCCAAGAGTCCGTTGGCGCCAGGCAAGGGGCCCGGCAACTGGGAGGGCAAGCTAGGGATGAGGGATGACGGTTCTGTGACAGGGATCGACCGTGGAGCCCGTAAATCGTGAGTTTTGCCTGGTTCTCAACGTGGAATGAGCCGAAATGACCTCTGGTGGTCAACGGTGGGAGGGGGCTCGCCCCTGATAGCGGTGGGTCAGTCAATAGATAAGCCATCTGGCACACCGCAATCGGGGGCAAGCCCCCTCCCACCGTTGGTTTTCATCGCGTGTGGGGTGAGCTGATTCGACCCTCCCCCCTCGTCATCCAACCGTCACATCCATCTGCTGTGCTGGCGCCCATCGCTCATTTGCCCAAGGACTCGCGGCCATGTTTTCCGTGCTCAAACCCCACCGCTGGAAACTCGCCCTGCTGCTGATCGCCGCCAACCTCGGCCTGCTGCTGTTCCTGGCCTGCGGCGAGCTGAAAAGCATCAACGAGTGGGTATGGCTGGATATCATCGGCGAGGGCGGCTCCGCCCTGCTCGCCCTGGTATGGCTGGGCCTGGTGCTGAAAAGCCGCCCCGCCGGGCGCGTCACCAATTACCTGGCACTGGGCCTGTCGTGCATCTTTTTCTCCTGGTGGATCGACAGCCTCGACGAATTCATTCGCCTGCCCGCCAGCATCACCTGGGATCACTGGCTGGAGTCCGGGCCGATGCCGGTGGGCATGATCCTGCTGACCCTCGGCATCTACCACTGGCACCGCGAACAACTGGCGATCAGCGCGCAAATGGAAAAACGCGAGCGGCTGTTTCGCGAGCATCGGCTGTTCGACAAACTCACGCCCCTGGGTGGCGCCGATTACCTCAAGCGCCAACTGGCCCACAGCCTGCAAGACAGCCGTGACCAGCAACAACCGCTGTCGCTGCTGGCCCTGGACCTGGACAACTTCACCGCCATCAACCAGGCCTACGGCCACGCCGAGGGCGATGCGGTGTTGCAAGCCCTCAGCCATGTGCTGCTGCTCAACCTGCGCCGTCAGGATTTACTTTGCCGCCTGGCCGGCGACCGCTTTGTGGTGGTGTTGCCCAACACCGGCGAGCGCCAGGCCCAGGTGCTGGCGCTGGAGCTGGAGCAAGCGGTACGCAGCCTGGCGCACAAGACGCGGCAACACGGCGAGCGCCTGCAACTGGCGGCGACCCTGGCCGTGGTAATGGCCTTGGAAGAACCGCCGCAGGACCTGCTCAAGCGCCTGAACCTGGCGCTCGCCCGGGCCAAACAACCGCTTGCGAAAAGCGCCTGAGATGGCCGTGAAAACCCGTTGGTATGAAGCCGACAGCCGCTTCATCCCTGGGCATTACCAACCTGCCACGCTGATCGACCTGGCGTTGTCCCGCGACATCGACAGCCATCGGCTGCTGCGCGGCACCGGGCTGTTCCACGAGGACATCCTCGCCGGTAAAGCGCAACTGAGCCCGCAGCAGTTTCTCGCATTGATCGGCAACAGCCGGCGCCTGCTCGATGCCGATGAGAGCAGCTTTCTGTTTGGCCAACGCCTGCTGCCCGGCTATTACGGCGCCGCCAGCCATGCCCTGGGCCACGCGCAAAACCTCGATCAGGCGCTGGAGATCCTGATCCAGCAACAGGTGTTGCTCAGCCCGTTGGTCACGCTGCAAGTGGAGCTCGATGAGCACCACGCCTACCTGTACTGGCGGGACAGTTGCGGCGCCGGCGAACACTGGCGGTTCCTGCTGGAAGCCAGCATGACGTCGCTGGTCGCAATGAGCCAATGGCTCAGCGGCCAACGCCTGCCGTGGCAATGCAGCTTCAGCCATGGCGAGCCGCACTATGTCGAACAATATTGGGTACACCTGGGGGAACACACGCGCTTCGCCCGCCCGCTGGACATGATGTGCATCCCGCGCGAATACCTGGTCATGGCCTGGCCCGGCGCGTCGGCCACCGCCGGCCAAGTCGCGCGGCAGCAGGCCCGCGAGCAGGTCGAAACGCTCGGCTTTGCCGACAGTTTTCTCGATTGCCTCTACGACTACCTGCGCGAACAGGTGCGTCAGCCGCCCAGCCTGGAACAGGCGGCCCAGGCGTTCGCCATGAGCCCGGCGACCCTCAAGCGCAAACTGCACAAGCACGACACCGGCTTTCAACAGCAGGTGGATCGGGTGCGCAAGCACGTCGCGTTGCACCTGTATCAGGTCAAGGGGTTCAGCAACGATGAAGTGGCCGCGTACCTGAACTTCAACGATGCGGCGAACTTCCGGCGCTCGTTCAAACGCTGGACGGGTACCACGCCGAACCTGATCCGTCAGCTATTCAGCAGCCGCTAGCCAGGCGCTCACGCAGGAAGTCCACCAGCGCCTGCACCGGCCGCGAACTCTGCCGGTGCTGCGGGTACACCGCCGACAGGGTCAGGGCGTCGGGGGCGAAGTCCTCCAGCAGCGTCACCAGGCGCCCGTCCTTCAAGGCATCGTCGATGATAAAGGTTGGCAGGTAGGTGATGCCCAGGCCGGCGATAGCGGTGTCGCGCAGCAGCTCGCCGTTGTTCACGCGCATGCGCCCGCTGACGTTCAGCGACTGCAGCTTGCCCTTGTTCTGGAACCGCCATTGCACTTGGCGGCCGTGGCCGTAGGGCAGGCAATCGTGGTCGGCCAGGTCGTCAGGCTTCTGCGGCGTACCGTGCAACGCGAGGTACTCGGGGCTGGCGCAATACACACGCTGCACGCTGGCGATACGGCGGGCGATCAGGGTGGAGTCTTCGAGAATGCCAATGCGCAGCACCAGGTCGTAGCCTTCGCCGATCAAATCCACGGGGCGGTCGCTCAGGTCGACTTCCACCGATACCTGCCGATAGCGCTGCAAAAACGCCGGCAGCAGGCAGCCCAGGTGGGCCATGGCAAACGACAACGGCGCACTCAGGCGGATCGTGCCGCGTGGCTCGCTGTTCTGGCCGGCGATGCCCTGCTCCACTTGCTCGACTTCACCGAGCAGGCGCAAGGCCGACTCGTAGTAACTCTGCCCCAGGGGCGTGACATCCAGGCGGCGGGTGGAGCGGTTGAGCAAACGCACGCCGAGGCGGTCTTCGAGCTGGATCAGACGACGGCTGACGAATTGCTTGGACAGCCCCAGTTGTTCGGCGGCGGCGGTGAAGCTGCCGGATTCCATGACCTGGCAAAACAGGCGCATGTCTTCGAAGGGGTTCATTGTCGCTTCTCGGTGGACATTTTGCTGACTTATAGCCTGTCAGTGACCACACCACAAACCCAATGTGTGAACACCATCAAATGTGGGAGGGGGCTTGCCCCCGATGGCAGGGTGTCAGCCAATGCATGCGTGACTGACACACCGCTATCGGGGGCAAGCCCCCTCCCACATTGATTACCTACATTCGTGAGGTCGGGTTACTTGGCAGTGAACGCCGAGTAGCTGTTCATCAGGTTGCGGTAGTTGGGAATGCGCGGCGACAGCAGGTTGGCCAGGCCTTCCATGTCGTTGCGCCAGTCAACTTGCAGCTCGCAGGCCACGGAGAACCAGTTCACCAGTTGCGCGCCGGCAGCGGTCATACGGGCCCAGGCAGCCTGTTGCACGGTTTCGTTGAAAGTGCCGGAAGCATCGGTGACCACAAACACCTCAAAGCCTTCGTCGAGGGCGCACAGGGTCGGGAACGCTACGCACACATCCGTCACCACACCGGCAATGATGATCTGCTTGCGGCCGGTGGCCTTCACCGCTTTGACGAAGTCTTCGTTGTCCCAGGCATTGATCTGGCCAGGGCGCGGGATGTACGGCGCGTCCGGGAACAGTTCTTTGAGCTCGGGCACCAGCGGGCCGTTGGGGCCGCTTTCAAAGCTGGTGGTGAGGATGGTCGGCAGGTTGAAGAACTTCGCCACGTCGGCCAGGGCCAGCACGTTGTTCTTGAATTCGTTGGGGGAGAAATCCTGCACCAGGGAGATCAGGCCAGTCTGGTGATCCACCAACAGCACGACTGCGTCATCTTTATTCAGGCGTTTGTAAGTCATGGGAGTAGCTCCTTTGTGGGTTGATTAGAAAGCAAAGCAGGAACAGCCAAACGCGCCCCAGAAACCCTGGAAGTCGCTGACCGGCACGCTGGAAAGGCGTGCTTTTTCATGGCTATGGGAATGCACGCCGCACGGGCCGCTGCACTGGTGAACCTGGGCTTGCAGCGGCGACGTCGGACGCCAGTGCCCCGGCACCTTGACCACCGGCGACCAGTCCGGCAGCACCGGCACGCGCGGGGGCGCGAAATCTTCGAAGTCGCCGGCGCCATACACCACCTTGCCGCCGACCACGGTCAGCACCGATTCGATCCACTTGATGGCCTCTTCATCGACACTGAAAAAATCCGCCGACAGCGCGGCGACATCCGCCAACTGGCCGACCTTGATCTGGCCCTTCTTGCCCTGTTCGGACGAGAACCAGGCGCTGCCATGGGTGAACAGTTCCAGCGCGGTCAGGCGCGGCAGGCCTTCGGCGTGCAACTCCAGGCCGCCCACGGTGCGGCCGCTGACCATCCAGTACAACGAGGTCCACGGGTTATAACTCGAGACCCGCGTGGCATCGGTGCCCGCGCCGACCGGCACGCCTTCGGCGAGCATGCGCTTGATCGGCGGCGTGGCTTCGGCGGCCTTGGCGCCGTAGCGCTCGACAAAGTACTCACCCTGGAACGCCATGCGGTCCTGGATCGCAATCCCGCCGCCGAGGGCGCGCACGCGCTCGATGTTGTGCGGGGTGATGGTTTCGGCGTGGTCGAAGAACCACGGCAAGCCATTGAACGGGATATCGCGGTTGACCTTCTCGAACACGTCGAGCATGCGCGAGATCGATTCGTTATAGGTGGCGTGCAGGCGGAACGGCCAGCGCTGCTCGACCAGGTGGCGCACCACCGGCTCCAGTTCCTGCTCCATGCTCAGCGGCAGGTCCGGGCGTGGTTCGAGGAAGTCTTCGAAATCCGCCGCCGAGAACACCAGCATCTCGCCGGCGCCGTTGTGGCGCAGGTAGTCGTCGCCCTGGTGCAAGGTGACGCTGCCGGTCCAGTTTTTGAAGTCACTGAGTTCTTCCTTGGGCTTCTGGGTGAACAGGTTGTAGGCGATACGCACCGTCAACTGTTCATCCTTGGCCAGTTGCTCGATCACCGCGTAGTCATCGGGGTAGTTCTGGAAACCGCCGCCGGCGTCGATTGCACTGGTCAGGCCGAGGCGATTGAGTTCGCGCATGAACTGGCGGGTCGAGTTGACCTGGTATTCCAGCGGCAGTTTCGGCCCCTTGGCCAGGGTCGAGTAGAGAATCATTGCGTTGGGCCGCGCGACCAGCATGCCGGTGGGGTTGCCGTGGCTGTCGCGCACGATCTCGCCGCCCGGCGGGTTGGGCGTGTCCTTGGTGTAGCCGGCCACGCGCAGGGCGGCGCGGTTGAGCAAGGCACGGTCGTACAGGTGCAACACGAACACCGGGGTGTCCGGCGCCGCCTGGTTGAGTTCTTCCAGGGTCGGCATACGCTTTTCGGCGAACTGGAATTCGTTCCAGCCGCCCACCACGCGTACCCATTGCGGCGTGGGGGTGCGGTCGGCCTGATCCTTGAGCATGCGCAGCGCGTCAGCCAGGGACGGCACGCCCTCCCAGCGCAGTTCGAGGTTGTAGTTCAAGCCGCCACGGATCAGGTGCAGGTGCGAGTCGTTGAGGCCGGGGATCACCGTGCGGCCTTTGAGGTCGATGACCTGGGTGGCGCTGCCACGCAGGGCCATGGCTTCACCGTCGGTGCCCACTGCCACGAAGCGCCCCTGGCGAATGGCGACGGCGGTGGCGCGTGGATTTTCACGGTCCACGGTGTGGAACTGGCCATTGAACAGAATCAGATCGGCGTTCATAGGGTTTCCTTTACAGAGGCTTCAAGCCAGGGAGCGAACAGGCGGGTAGCCGCTGGCATCAGCAGGTACACCACCAGCACGACGATGGTCACGGTCACCAGGAAGGTGGCGACCACGTAGTTGGACAGCAACGGATGCAGAGCCAGTATCGGACCCCACGCGATCGGCACCAGCAGGGTCAGCGGCAGGATCACACACAGGGTGACCACGGCCTGTTTCCAGCGCGGCGGTTTGGCGACGCTGTCGGTTTGCGGCGTGAACCAGAACTCGTTGACCGCACCGATTTCGGTGTGGTCGCCGTCGGCCAGCATCGGCGCGGCTTCTTCGATCAGGGTCTTGCGCTGCGGAGAGTCGAGCCAGCGTTGCAGGTCGTCGGTGGAGCGATAGCGCAACACGCAGGTGAACAGCGCCAGGCCATCCTGTTTACCGCGCACGACGTCGACACCGAGATGGCCGGGACGCTCGCCGGCGATGCGCACGATGCGCCGTAGCCAGGCTTCGTAGTCAGCCTCGCTGCCGGATTTGATCCGGTGTTTGACGATCAGGGTGACGACTTCGTCGGGGCTGGTTTCGAGTGTTGGGTTCATGCTGTGTTCTTCCCCCCTGGAGAGCTGAGCGATGGAGGGAGTTTGGCGGCGACGGGCAATTCGGAATTGGATGTTTGTGCTGTTTGGCGGGGCGACCTTTCAGGGGGCGCCTACACAGGGAAAGTGGACATGTGCGCGCTGATCCGGCTCCTCAACCAGCGCTCCGCCGGGTCGTTGTCATGCACCCCGCTCCACACCATCGACAACTCCGCCGCATCGATCGCAAACGGCGGGTCTTGTGCGCGTAACGTGGTGCCTTCCGTCAAGGCACACGCCGCGTAGTCCGGCACCGTCGCGATGATCTGCGTGCCCGCCAGTAACGCACGCAATCCGCTGAATTGCGGCACCGCCAGCACCACCCGGCGCGCTCGGCCGATACGCGCCAGGTCGAGGTCGATATTGCCGCTCAAGTCCCCCGAGAACGACACCATGGCATGGGGCCGCGCGCAGTATTCGTCCAGGGTCAGCGGTTCTATGCCGCCATCGCCGCGCAGCACCTTGCACGGTATATCGCGCAGTTTCTTGCGCTTGGCATTGGCCGGCAGATCCGTGGTGTAGCTGACGCCTACAGTGATCTCGCCACTGGCCAACAGCGACGACATCAACAAGTAATTGGCGCGGCGCACCACCAGGATAATCCCCGGTGCCTCGTCACGCAGTTGGCTGAGCAACGGCGGGAACAGGCCGAACTCGGCGTCATCGGACAGGCCGATGCGGAACACCGCACAGCTGGTGGAAGGGTCGAAATCCTTGGCGCGGCTGACGGCGCTTGAGATGGTGTCCATGGCCGGTTGCAGCTCCTTGAGTATCGCCATTGCGCGTGGCGTGGGCTCCATGCCCCGCCCGTTGCGCAGCAGCAACGGGTCGTCGAACAAATCGCGTAAACGGCCCAGGGCCGCACTCACCGCCGGTTGGCCCATGAAGAGTTTTTCAGCGACCCGGGTCAGGTTCTTCTCGAACATCAGCGCTTCGAAAATCACCAGCAGGTTCATGTCGACACGGCGCAGGTCGTTGCGGTTCATGGCGGTATCCAAACAGTTAGCAGAGCACTAGCTAAGCACGCGGCAGGCGAGCGCGATTGCACACCTGTGCTGTCTTTTTTACGTCCGCACCTGGCGAAATTAACAACGATTAACTCGTCAGCCGAGCGGTTCGGTTCCAAAAATAACGCCGTCTACACTCTTCCATTCACCGGGAACGCTCCCATCGACCACGGATATTCGTCATGGCCCGACTTGAGCACCGTGCTCCAAGCATCTGCGCGACCGGCGGCCTCTGCCCCCGGCGCGAGCGTATCGCCAAGCAACTGATCCTCGCCAACCTCGGCGAAAGCCTGACGATTGCCGACCTGGCCCAGGCCTGCGCCCTGTCACGCAGCCACTTCTCCCGCGCCTTCAAATGCACCACCGGGCTGTCGCCACAGGAATGGATTCGCCAACAGCGCATCCAGCGCGCCAAGGAATTGATCACCGGTACGTCCTTGAGCCTGACGCAAATCAGCCTGGAATGTGGCTTCTGCGACCAGGCGCACTTTTGCCATATGTTCACCCGCAGCGAAGGCGTCAACCCGATGACCTGGCGCAATCACCAACTGCGCCACAAGCAGGTCATCGCGGCCTAGTGCTCGCTGCACGCGTGGAATATGCTGGGCAGCCCCTTGTCTCAGAGCATGCGCAGGCATGAGCGACCTCAGCGAACAGGCCGTGCACTTCGGCCCGTACCGGATCCACCCACGCCAACGCCTGGTACTGGAGGCGGGCCGGCCGCTGCGCCTGGGACGGCGGGCGGTGGAGATCCTGCTGATCCTGCTGGAACAGGCCGGCAATGTGGTGAGCAAGCAGGAACTGATCGCGCGGGTCTGGCCCAAAAGCGTGGTCGAAGACGGCAACCTGCGGGTGCATATGGCGGCGTTGCGCAAGGCCCTCGGCGATGGCCAGGCCGGGCAGCGCTATATCGTCACCGTGGCCCAGCGCGGTTACAGTTTTGTGGCGCCACTGAGCATCGAACCGATGACCATTCCAGCCGACGGTATTCCCCAAAGCCAGGCCCATAACCTGCCGCTGCGCCGCACGCGGATGATCGGCCGCCAGGCGCTGATCGATGCGCTGGTGCAGCAATTGCCGCAACAACGTTTTATCACCCTGACCGGCGCGGGGGGCATCGGCAAGACCACGGTGGCGCTGCGCGTCGCCGAATTGTTGATCGGGCACTACCGCGACGGTATCCGCCTGCTGGACCTGGCGCCCCTCAGCACGCCGTCGATGATCCTGCCCAACCTCGCCGCCCTGCTCGACCTCACACTCGCCGAACACGCGCCGCTGCTCACCCTGGCACGCAGCCTGCAGGCGCGCCAGTTGCTGTTGGTGATCGACAACTGCGAACACCTGCTCGACGACATCGCGCTGATCAGCGAAACCCTGCTGCGCCACGCGCCCGACCTGCACATCCTCACCACCAGCCGTGAAGCACTGCGAGCCGAGGGTGAGTACGTGCAGCGCCTGGAGCCGCTGGCCTGCCCGCCCGCCACCGGCAACCGTGCCCAGGCCCTGGGCTATCCGGCCCTGCAACTGTTGATCGAACGGGCCATGTCCCATCAGGACAGCTTCGCGCTCAGCGAAGCCGAACTGCCGCTGGCGATTGATATCTGCCAGCGCCTCGACGGTATCCCGCTGGCCATCGAGCTGGTAGCGGCGCAGATCGAACGCTTCGGCCTGCCGGGCTTGCTGGTGCAGATGGAAGACAACTTTCGCCTGCTGACCCGTGGCCGCCGCAGCGCCCTGCCCCGTCAGCAGACCTTGCGCGCCACGCTGGACTGGAGTTTCGACCTGCTCTCGCCCTGCGAACAGATCTGCCTGCGCCGCCTGGCGGTGTTTCGTGGCGGCTTCAGCCTGGCCAGCGCGGCGGCGGTAATCGCCGGGGAGCAGATCGCGCCGGCCGAGGTGCTGGGTTCGATCACCCAACTGGTGGCCAAGTCGCTGCTCAATGTCGAGCCCGGCGATGACGAAATGGTCTACCGCCTGCTCGACATCACCCGCACCTACGCCCTGGAAAAGCTCAGCGTGGCCGCTGAACTCGACACCACCCGCGAGCGCCACGCCGCACGCTGCCTGGCCTTGATGGAACAGGCACGGGAAGATTGGGAACGGACCGCGACCCAGCCCTGGATCGACCGCTATGCGCCCCTGCGCGAAGACATCCGCACCGCGCTGGATTGGGGCCTGGGCGACCAGGGCGCGCACCTGTTGGGGATTCGCCTGACGGTCAGCGCGATGCCGTTGTGGCAGGAGCTGTCACTGCTGAGGGAGCACGGGCTGTACGTGGGCAAGGCGCTCGCGCGGCTGGCGCAATCGCCGGCGCCGAACCCGCACTTGCACATGGCGTTGCAACTGGCGCTGGGCAGTTTCTCGTATCACACCCAGGGCGGTACGCCGCAGACCATTGACGCCTTTGCCTGCGCGCGGCGCCTGGCCGAAGCGAACAATGACCTGAGCGGCCAGTTGCGTGCGGTGTCGGGCCACATGGCGGTCAACCTGTGTTGCGGCAACTATCGCCAGGCGCTTGCGCAAAGCCTGCACTTCGATCAACTCGGCCCCCAGGCCGTCCCCTTGCTCGACCTCAGCGCCCAACGCCTGCGGGTACTGGCCCAGCACTTTGCGGGTGACCAGGCGTTGGCCCAGCACAATGCCGAACAGGTGATCCAGCGCATGGCCCACAGCGGTCATCTGAACCGGTTCACCCATGGCTTCGGCGTGCAGTACGACCAGAGCGTCGCCTCTCTGACGATCCTCGCCCGCATCCTGTGGCTGCGGGGCTTCCCGGAGCGCGCCTGGCGCACCGCGAACCAGGCCCTGGAACTGGCGCTGCAGATCAACCACGGCACCTCGATCTGCTACACCCTGGCCCTGGCCGGGGTGGTCATCGCCCGCTACAACGGCGACGCGACCACGGCGCATTCACTGCTGGACCTGTTGATGCAACAAGCGCAAAAACACTCGGTGCAGCTGTTTCACACCTGGGCCAGACACTACGCCGGCACGGCGCCAGAGCAAGACATGCACGGGCTCGGCCTGGTCGCAGACACCCTGGTGACCTTCAACGCGACGGCGGTGGACACGGCGATGTTCGAACGCGCCAGAAACGGCGCGGCCGGCTGGTGTACTGCGGAGATTCTGCGGGTGCGCGCCGAGCACATCGACGATCCCCAGGCGGCAGAAGCACTGCTGCTCGACGCGTTGGGCCTGGCGCACCAGCATGGTGCCCTGGCCTGGGAGTTACGCAGTGCGACCGCACTGGCGCGGCTGTGGCAGCGCCAAGACCGCCGGCAAGCGGCCCACGAGCTGCTGAACGCGGTCTACGCGCGATTCACCGAAGGGTTCGCCACCCAGGACCTAATCGGCGTGCGCCGCCTGCTCGACGAGTTGCAAGACAAACGGCCGGCCTGAAAACGCGCCCAGATAATGCCCATACCCTTGCTGCAACTGCGCCACCTGCAGCGGGTCGCGCAGTTGCGCCAGGGCGTAGCTGCGCACGCTGTTGAGCAGGCGATAACGCTCGGGACCGAGACCGGGTTCCACGCTCAGCAGCGAGGTGTCGACCAGTCGCCGCAGCAGGTAAGCCAGGTCGGCGTGGGCCAACTCGGTGCCGGCGATCAACTGAGTCAGGGCGGGCAAGCTCACCGCCATCTTGAACAGCCCCAGTTGCAGGAACATCCAGCGCTCCGGCAGGCTCAGGCGCTCGTATGACCAATCCAGGGCCGCCGCCAGGGATCGGTGCCGTTCCACCGCCGTGCGCCGACCGCGCGCCAGCACTTGCAGGCCGCTGCGCAATTGCACCTGCAAGCCCTGCACGCCGAGGGCGTCGACCTGGGCGGCTGCCAGTTCCAGGGCCAAAGGGATACCGTCGAGCCGGCGGCAGATATCGCGCAGCGCCGGCAAGTCCTGGGAGCGCAGGGCAAACCCTTGCTGACTGGCGCGTACCCGCGCAACGAACACCTGCACCGCCGAGTAGGCCATCGCCTGCTCGACACTGCCCCAGGCGGACGGCATCGGCAGCGCCAGGCGAGGCACGCGCTGCACCCACTCGCCGGGCACCCGCAAGGCTTCGCGACTGCTCAACAACAGCGTCACTCCGGGCGCGCTGGCCTGCAGCGCGCGCGCCAGATGACGGCAGGCACCGAGCAATACGTCGGCACCATCGAGCACCAACAGTAACTGGCGCGAGGCCAATTGACGGGATAACGCCGAGGCACTGTCACACGCCTCGAGCCCAAGGGTCTGGGCCACGTGGCGCAGGATTGCCGTGGGCGCATCGACGCTGGCCAGGTCCAGCCACCATACGCCGTCGCGATAACGCGGCAACACGCGCTCGGCCAACGCCAGCGCCAGGCTGCTCTTGCCGACACCGGCGCCTCCGGTCAAGGTCATCAGGCGTTGCCCGGACAGGCGCCGGACCAGCGCACCCAAGAGTTCGTCGCGGCCGATCAACGGGCTGAGTCGGGTCGCAAGGTTGTGCCGCAGTGCCACGTGGCGGGCGGCATCCTGCAGCGGCGCGACGCAGCAATAGCCGCGCTGGGGGTCATTGAGAATGTAGCGACGGCCGTCCAATGCACGGCGCAGGGCGGCGATATGCACCCGCAGGTTGTTCTCTTCCACCACGCTGCACGGCCAGACGCGGGCGATCAGGGTGTCTTTGCCGACAAATTGCCCCGGCGTTTCGAGCAGCACCGCCAGGATATCCAACGCGCGCCCGCCCAACGGCACGGGCATGCCCGCCTTGCTGACCAGGCGCTGCTGGCGATGAAAGGTGTAAGGGCCAAAGCGCATCGCATGGTCGTTGTTCATCTGCGTAAAAGCGCTGAAACACCCGAGCTTGGGCGCCTGCGCATCCTTCTTCCATGGGCCTGCCGTTATCTTGCCAGCTCGTTGTAACAGGACAATGCTGGCACGGGGAGCGATACGGACAATCGGGTGCGCGAGACGGACATCCTGTCGTTAACTGAACTGCTGGCGGTATTGGGTGGGGTTAAGGCCGAGTTTTTCACTGAACAGAAAGCGCATATGTCGCACGCTGCCGAAGCCTGCGTGAAAGGCCACGGTCTTGAGCGGCAGGTCGGTGGTTTCCAGCAAGTGCCGGGCGCGGTCGATGCGCGCGCCTTGCAGGAACGCCATGGGCGTCATCTGCACTTCTTTGGCGAACAATCGCGCAAAGTGCCGCGCACTCATGCCCGCCAGCGCCGCCATGGATTCGATGGTGAACGGCTGGTCCAGATGCGCCAGCACCTGGTTCTGCACCCGCGTGATCGCGGTTTCCTGGGGCGCCACGGCGGCGGTCATCGGGCTGAACTGGGCCTGCCCGCCCTGGCGTTTCATCACCACCAGCAGCACTTTGGCCACGTCCACCGCCACCTGCTTGCCGTGGTCCTGGGCGACGACCGACAGCGCCAGGTCGATGCCCGCCGTCACCCCACCCGAAGTGATCAGGCGACCGTCCTGCAGGTAGATGCGGTCGGTTTCAACGATGGCCTGGGGGAAGGCCTTGATCAGCCGCTCGGTGTAATGCCAGTGGGTGGTCACGTGGTGGCCGTCGAGCAGCCCGGCATGCCCGAGCACGAAGGCACCGGTGCAGATCGAGCCGAAGCGCCGCGCGCGCGGGGCGGCGGCCTTGAGCCAGGGCAACAGGTCGGGGTGGCATTCGTTATAGGCACCGGGGCCACCCGGCACCAACAGCAGGTCATAGGCCTCGTGCGCCTGGGCCAGCAGCAGGTCGGGCTGGACGACCACGCCATTGGACGCACGCAGCGGGCCGGGCTCGGTGCCGACGGTCAGGATCTGATAGTGCTGCGCCGCTGGCAGGTAGCGGTTGGCAATCGAAAACACTTCTAGCGGCCCGGCCATGTCGAGCAGGAGGAAGTCTGGAAACAGCGCCATGGCCACGGTGTTCATAGAGAGAGACGTCCATCAGGAAGGAAGGCAGCGGCCATTATGCCACGCCTGAGACTGTCAACTTAAACGTGACAGTTATTCAAATATCAGCTCCTTAATGAATATTTCAGTAACCAGTAACCTTCTTCTCAACGCAAGCGCCCTGCATTTCGCAGCCCGCTCTGACTTGAGGACACCACCATGCTGACCCTTCGCAAAGCCTCCGACCGCGGCGCCGCCAATCACGGTTGGTTGAAGTCGTTCCACACCTTCTCGTTCGCCAACTACTGGAACCCCGCCGAACAGGGTTTTTCCGACCTGCTGGTGATCAACGATGACCGCGTCGCCGCAGGCCGTGGTTTCGGTCAGCACCCGCACCGCGACATGGAGATTTTCTCCTATGTGCTTGAAGGCGCCCTGGAACACAAGGACACCCTGGGCACCGGTTCGGTGATCCGTCCCGGCGATGTGCAACTGATGAGCGCCGGCAGCGGCGTGGCCCACAGCGAGTTCAACCATAGCCAGAGCCGTGGCGTGCACTTCCTGCAAATCTGGATCGTGCCGAATGTGGCCGGCGCCGAGCCGCGCTATCAGCAAGAGCACTTCAGCGCAGCGCAGAAACGTGGACGCTTGCAGTTGATCATCTCGCCGGATGGCGCCGACGGCTCCCTGCACGTGCGTCAGGATGCACGGGTGTACGCCGGGCTGTTCAACGCCGACGAAAGCGCACGCCTGGACGTGGCGCCGGACCGCCACGTGTACATCCATGTGGCCCGTGGCAGCGTCGAGATCAACGGCCAGCGCCTGCAGGAAGGCGACGGTGCCCGCGTGCGTGATGAGCGCCAGATCCACCTGAGCCACGGTGAGGATGCCGAAGTACTGGTGTTTGACCTGCGCCCCCTGGAACTGCCGCAGATGCCGTGACCGCTGCGCGATAGCCCGCCCACACGGGCTATCGCTGGCATCGATAGTCACCATCAACCCAATGAAGTTCTCTTAAAAATAGCAACGCGTAACATCAAACCCACACCAGGCAACACCCTAATCAAACACTCGGAGCACACTCTCATGAAACGCCAACTCTTGCTTAGCCTCGCTTTCTCGGTACTTGCAGCAAACGCTTTTGCCCACCCTGTCGTCGCTGAAGGGGGCGCTGATCGCCTCAACGAAAATCGCGTCGCCGAAGGTGGTGCGGATCGCCTGCAAGGCAACCGTGTCGCTGAAGGCGGTGCTGATCGCCTGCAGGAACGTGGCCTGGCCGAAGGCGGTGCTGATCGCCTGCAGGAACGTGGCCTGGCCGAAGGCGGTGCTGATCGTCTGCAGGAACGTGGTCTGGCCGAAGGCGGTGCTGATCGCCTGCAGGAACGTGGCCTGGCTGAAGGCGGTGCTGATCGCCTGCAGGAACGTGGCCTGGCCGAAGGCGGCGCTGATCGCCTGCAGGAACGTGGCCTGGCCGAAGGCGGCGCTGATCGCCTGCACAGCAACAACGCCTGACCCCGCGCTGTTTGCGGAACACCCCAAACCGGCCTGATCAGCCGGTTTTTTTTCGTCTGCTCATCGGTTGTTGGCTTGAAATCGCTTGCGATACGCCGCCGGCAGCATCCCCACCCGCTGCTGAAACAGGCGCCGAAACGAGTTGCTGTCTTCATAGCCCACCGCGTAGGTGATGCTTTCGAGGGTCATGCGCGTCGATTCCAGCATCTGCTTGGCGCGCTCCAGGCGCAGGGTCTGCACATAGGCGATCGGTGTATAACCGGTGGCTTCCTTGAAACGCCGCTTGAAATTGCGCACACCAAAACCAAAGCGCCCGGCCACGTCGTCAATCGCCAGCGTCTGGGCGCAGTGCTGCTCCAGCCAATGCTGCACGCGCAGTATCTGCGCGTCGCCATGGTTCTTGGGCAACGACCACATGGCGTACACCGACTGCACCGTGCGCACCGTGTCGATCAGCAGGTATTTGCCACAGGTGTGAGCCAGTTCCGGCGAACCGAAGCGGCGGATCAGGTGGAGCATCAGGTCCATCGCCGCACTGGCACCACCACCGGTAATCACGCGGTTTTCTTCGCAGAGCATCAGCGCGTCATCGAGGATCACGTCCGCGTAGCGTCGCCGGAAAAGTTCGGCAAAGGCCCAGTGGGTGGTGGCATGCAAGCCTTGCAGTACACCGGCTTCAGCCAACACAAAGGCGGCGGTACACATCGAAGCCAGCACAGCGCCGCGCCCATGCTGTTCGCGCAGCCAGGGGCCGAAGGCGGCAAACGTCGGCAAAGCCTCTTTCAAGGTGAAGAGAAAGCCGGGGATCAACACCAGCTCGGTCTGCCCGATCTGCGCGGTCGAACAGTCCACTTGCAGACGCTGCCCGCCCCAGGCGTTCACGGCCTGGCCGTCCAGGGACGCGACCACAACCTCGAAGGGCGGGCTGTCGGCAAACAGGTTGGCGGCGCTGAGCATTTCCAGGGCCAGGGTGGCGCTGGCGGCGGAACAGTGATCGGCCAGGAGCAAGGTAATGTGCATTCATGGACCTTTTTTGCGCTTTTGGCATGTAATAAGTCATTTGCGCACCTACCTTAGCCGATTTGGCGCCCTTACAGTGCTGCCACTGATTAACTGTTTGGCGTCTCTATGAATCTCTGGTTTCGATTGCTGTACATGCTCTGCCGTCGCCCCTGGCGCAAACCTGCCCATGGCCTGGCGACCACCGTGGTGCGCATGCGGGTGTGGCCGCTGGACCTGGATCTCAACCGGCATGTCACCAATGGCCGCTACTTCTCCCTGGCGGACGTTGCGCGGATGGATTTTGTCTTGCGCACCGGCGCGTTTCGCGTGGCCCTGCGCAACAAGGCGCTGCCGATCGTGGGCGATACCTGGGGCAAGTTTCGCCGCGAGCTCAAGTTATTCGAGGTGTTCGAGGTACACACCCGCATGCTCGGCTGGGACCACAAGTGGAGCCTGATGGAGCACCGTTTCGTCAGCAAAGGTCGGGTGGTCGGCGTGGTGGTGATGCGCGGGCTGTTCCGCTCAGCCAAGGGCACCCTGCCCCCGGCGGATTTTTTGCGTGAACTGGGGTTGGACGAAGCCTCGCCGCCCATGCCGCAGTGGCTGAGCGACTGGGCGCAGAGTTGCGATGCGATGAGCGTGCAGTTGCGAGGCGAGGAACAGGCGTGAACCGGCGGAAGCCAGCGTCTTCACGTTGGCGCCAGCGCCGTCTCTCGCAACGTACAGGGACCCTTTAGCCGGGGGAATGCGCTTGATTCCCCCGTTCTCGATTCAAGCCGGGCTGCGCTCCTCCAACCCACGCGCCGCCAACGCACCCAACACGCCACCGGCAATCGGCGCCAGCCAGAACGCCCAGAGTTGCGCCAGGTACTCGACGCCAGCGAACAACGCCGGCCCGGTGCTGCGCGCGGGGTTGACCGAGGTGTTGGTGACGGGGATCAGGATCAGGTGAATCAAGGTCAGCGCCAGGCCGATGGCAATCGGCGCAAAGCCGGCAACCGCGCCCGGTGCGGTCACGCGCATGATGATCAGCACAAAGAAGAACGTAGCGATCAGTTCGGCCAGCAATGCCGCCTTCATGTCGAACTGGCCGGGGCTCAGCGGGCCATAGCCGTTGGCGGCAAAACCACCCACTTCAAAGCCTGGCTGCCCGTTGGCAATCACAAACAGGGCGGCGGCGGCAACGATCGCACCCGCGACCTGAGCGGCTATGTAGGGCAGCACATCGACGCCGGGAATGCGGCGCCCGGCCCATAGGCCAATGGTCACCGCCGGGTTGAAGTGCCCGCCCGAGACACCGCCGACCGCGTAGGCCATGGTCAGTACAGTGAGCCCGAACGCCAGGGACACTCCCAGAAAACCGATCCCCAGTTCCGGGAATGCCGCCGCCAGAATGGCACTGCCACACCCGCCGAACGTCAACCAGAAGGTACCTGCAAACTCTGCGGTCAAACGCTTTTGCACAATCGACTCCATTGCTTTTCAAACGCCACGGCCCTGCTCGAAGGGCGTGGCAATCGCCGTCACCACAGGATGTGGGAGGTCCTGGGTGACGGTAGCAACGGGCGTCAAGGCGCCTTGTAAGATTTGTCTGGTTTTAGTCGCGCGCGACGCCCTGCCCAAACCGCCGGATCGCCAGGCAATAGCCGATCAACGCCAGCGCCGCCAACAACCCGCCCGCCGCGCCGATCCAGGCGAAGCCGAAGTGGCTGCCGACCCAACTGCCCATCAACGCGCCGCCGCCGATACCGATGTTGTAGATCCCGGAGAACATCGCCATGGCCACGTCGGTGGCGTCCGGCGCGAGCACCAGGACTTTGGACTGCATGGCCAGGCCGAAGCCCATGATCGCCATGCCCCAGAACACGCTCAGGCCGACGAGGTAGGATTCGGCCCCGCTCAACGGCAGCATCAGTGCCAGGCACGCGGCCAGCAGGAACACCGCGCCGACCACGAACAGATGCGGGCTGAACCGGTGTACCAGGCTGAACAACAGCGAGCCGATGATGCCCGCACCGCCGAACACCAGCAGGAACAGGGTCACGACGTTACCGCTCAGGCCGGCGACGCGTTCGACAAACGGTTCGATATAGCTGTAGGCGGTGAATTGCGCGGTGATCACCATGGCGGTGAGCACGTAGAGCGCCACCAGTGCCGGGCGTTTGAACAGCAGCGGCAGGCTGCGCAGGGAGCCGGAGTTCTGGCTCGGCAACAGCGGCAAGGTCCGCGCCAGCCAGAACACCAGGGCCGCGGCGAATGCCGCAATCACCAGGAACGTGGTGCGCCAACCCATCGCTTCGCCGAGCAGGCGACCAAGGGGAATGCCCAACACCATCGCCAGCGACGTGCCGGTGGCCAACAGGCCGAGGGCTTGCACTTGTTTGCCAGCCGGCGCCAGGCGTACCGCGAGGGACGCGGTGATCGACCAGAACAACGCGTGGGACAAGGCGATGCCGATCCGGCTGACCATCAGCAGGCCAAAGCTGGTGGCGACGCTGGAGAGGATGTGACTGGCGATGAACAGGCCGAACAACACGATCAGCAGCTTGCGCCGTTCGATATTGCGCGTCAGCAGCATCACCGGTAGCGAGGTCAGCGACACGATCCAGGCATAGATCGTGAGCATCAGGCCGACGCTGGCGATCGGCATGTCGAAGCTGGCGCCGATGGCGCTGAGCAGGCCAACGGGCACAAATTCAGTGGTATTGAACACAAAGGCGGCCAGCGCGAGGGCGATGACCGGTTGCCAGTTGGCACGGGGCGTTGCGGTTGAAAGGCTCATTGAAGGGCGAGGCACTCTGACGATGATCGAACGGCCACCCAGGACAAGCGCCGCCGCCGAACATTCTATAGGTTTCTCGCTCGGCTGTTGACGCTCATCCGGGATAAATCGCCCTCGGCAGGATCAGCGTAGCCCCCTCACGGGTCGACCTGCCCCATCAGTTCCGGAATGCTTTCCGGGCGCTGAGCATAACGCTGCGCCAACGCCGCACACACCATCAACTGGATCTGGTGAAACAGCATCAACGGCAGGATCAACACGCCCATAGTCGCGCCGGCGAACAGCACCTGGGCCATGGGCACCCCGGTGGCCAGGCTTTTCTTCGAACCGCAGAACAGGATGGTGATGCGGTCCTCCTGGTTAAAACCGAAGGCCTTGCCCAACAGCGTGGACGCCACCAATACCAGAGCGAGCAACACGCAGCAGGCCACCACCAGGCCGCCCAGTTCCCACAGCGGAATCTGCTGCCAGATGCCTTGGATGACCGCTTCGCTGAACGCGCCGTAGACCACCAACAGGATCGAGCTCTGGTCGACGAACTTCAGCCAGGCCTTGTTGCGACCGACCCACTCGCCGATCCAGCGGCGGGCGATCTGCCCGGCGATGAACGGCAGCAGCAGTTGCACGCTGATTTTCAGCATGGCGTCGACGGTCGAACCGCTCTCGCCGTGGACATTCAGCAGCAGCGTCACCAGCAACGGCGTGAGGAAGATCCCGAACAGGCTCGACGCCGCCGCGCTGCAAATCGCCGCCGGGATATTGCCGCGCGCCAGCGACGTAAAGGCAATCGCCGACTGCACCGTGGCCGGTAACGCGCACAGATAGAGCATGCCCATGTACAGGTCTTTGCCGATCAGCGGCGACAACAGCAGCTTGAGCGCCAGGCCCAACAGCGGGAACAGCACAAAGGTCAGGCTGAACACCAACAGGTGCAGGCGCCAGTGACCGGCCCCGGCAACGATGGCCTGGCGCGACAGCTTGGCGCCGTGCAGGAAAAACAGCAGCGCGATGGCCAGGTTGGTCACCCAGCCGAAGGCCACGGCGGTCTGGCCGCTGGCGGGCAGCAAGGACGCGAGGACCACCGTGGCGATCAGGGTCAGGGTGAAATTGTCGGGCAGAAAGCGCGGGCGAGTCATAAGCAGGATCTTCCGGGGTTGCCAAGAGCGTCATCACGACTCTAACGTAACGTTTTATTACCGACTAACGCCAATGAGCCAGTAAATGCCGCCTAAAGGACATGACAAGACCGTCCGCCGCAGCGTGCCCGGGCTTTCCAGCCTGCCACGCCCGGTGTACGGGCGCACCGAATCCTTGCCCAACCGCGCCCTGACCCGCCGGCACAGCCACCCGTGGGTGCAGTTGTCCTACGCGATTTCCGGGGTGCTGGAGATTCAGACCAGCGTCGGCCGCTTCGTCGCGCCGCCGCAGCGCGCAGTGTGGATTCCGGCGGGCATGCCGCATCGGGTCTACAGCTCGCCGCACACGGAGATGCGCAGCCTGTACCTGGATTGCAGCGTCACTGGGTGGGCGGACGAACGTTGCCAAGTGTTGGCGGTGAGCAGTTTGTTGCGCGAGTTGATCCGCCGCTTCAGTGAACTGCCGGTGGAATATGCCGAAGCGGGACCGGACGGCAGGCTGGCCCAGGTGATACTGGACCAACTGGCGGCGGCGCCCCAGGTCGATTTGATGCTGCCGTTGCCCCTGGACCCGCGCTTGCGGCAGATCTATCGCAGCTTGAACCTGCACCCGGAGCAACCCACGACCCTGGGGGATTGGAGCCGCAAGCTGGCGGTCAGCGAGAAAACCCTCAGCCGCCTGTTTTTGCGTGACACCGGGCTGACCTTCCGCGCCTGGCGCCAGCGCTTGCGCCTGCTCAGCGCCCTGCCCGCCCTGGAGCAAGGCGAGCGGGTGACGGATGTGGCGTTGGCGTGTGGGTATGAATCCACGTCGGCGTTTATCAACGCGTTTCGCCAACAATTCGACGCCACTCCCGGCGAGTTCTTCCGCTAATGCAGAGGAAGGTGCTCAGCGTTGCTTCATACGGTCGATCACCACCGCCAGCAGCAGGATCGAACCGCGGATCACGTACTGGTAGAAGGTGTCGATGTTCTTCAGGTTCATCGCATTCTCGATGATCGCCAGAATCAGCACCCCGGCGATCACATGGCGGATCATGCCGATGCCGCCACTCAACGACACCCCGCCGAGTACGCAGGCGGAAATCACCGTCAGCTCAAAGCCCTGGCCGATCATCGGCTGGCCCGAGGTCATGCGTGACGCGAGGATCACCCCGGCCAACGCGCCGATCAGGCCATGCACGGCAAAGATCAGGATCTTCGTGCGGTCCACGTTGACCCCGGCCAACAGCGCGGCTTCCGGGTTGCCGCCGATGGCCATGGTGTTGCGCCCGTAGGTGGTGTAGTTGAGCAGCCAGCCGAAGAACAGGAAGCAGACGATGGTGATCAGGATCGGCACCGGCACGCCCAATAACTGGCCGTTGCCGAACACGAAGAACTGATCCTGGGACACCCCCACCGCCTTGCCGTCGGCAAAGATATAGGCTAGGCCGCGCACGATCTGCATGGTCGCCAAGGTGGTGATCAGCGCATTGACCCGCAGCTTGGCGATGACGATGCCGTTGATCAGCCCGACGATCAGGCCCATCAGCAGCGCCGCGCCGATGCCGAGCAGGACGCTGTCGGTGTCACGCATCACAATCGCCGCGACCACGCCGGCGCAGGCGATCACCGAGCCCACCGACAAGTCGAAGTGCCCCGACGCCAGGCAGAACAGCATGGTGCAGGCGGCAATACCCACCGTGGAAATCGCCAGGCCCAGCCCGCGCATGTTCAGCGGCGAGAGGAAGTTGTCAATCAGCAAGGCGCACAGCAGAAAAATCCCCAGCGCCGCGAGCAACATCGCCCAGTTGTCGAGCAGCGCGCGCATATCCAAGGGTTTGCGTGCCGTCGGCAACGCGTTGTGTTGGGTCGTCATAGTCGTCTCTCAGTTCGCCAGGCCACGCGGCAAGGCCAGTTGCAGCAAGTTGGATTCAGTGGCGTGTTCGCGCCGTTGTTCGCCGCGCAAAGTGCCTTCGCACAGCACCAGAATGCGGTCAGAAATCCCCATCACCTCCATCAGGTCGCTGGACACCACAATCACCGCGATACCGCTGGCCGCGAGGTCATGGATGATCTGGTAGATCTCCGACTTGGCGCCGATGTCGATGCCCCGCGTCGGCTCGTCCAGCAGCAGCACCTTCATCGGCATCGACAGCCAGCGGCCGAGAATGGCCTTCTGCTGATTGCCGCCGGACAGGTACATGATTTTCTGCTCGGCGCTTGGGGTCTTGACCTTCATCGCGCTGATTTGCCGGCCGGCGTTGCCCTGCTCCCAGCCCTCGCGCAGCAGCCAGCCAAACCGGGAATGGGCGCCGCGCGCGCTGATGTTGATGTTCTCGGCCACGCTGGACAGCGGGATGATGCCCTCCTTCTTGCGGTCCTCCGGGCACAGCAGCACGCCGGCGGCGATGGCGTCGCGGGGTGAACGCAGGTTCAGGCTTTCGCCGCACAGTTCCAACTGCCCCGCCGTGGCGCGCTGCAAGCCGCTGAGCAGGCGAAACAACTCGGTGCGCCCGGCGCCGACCAAGCCGAACAGGCCAAGGATCTCGCCCTTGCGCACGTCAAAACTGATCGGCTCGCGCAGGCCGGGGCCGAGCAAACCGTCGACCTTGAGCGCCACGTCACCGTGCTCGCGCGGGCGGTAGTCGTAGATATCCTGGATATCGCGACCGACCATGCAGGTGACCAACTGGTCGTGGCTCAGCGCGCTCATGTCGTCGAAGGTGCGCACGTAGCGGCCGTCCTTGAACACCGTCACCGCGTCGCAGATGCGGAACACTTCTTCCATGCGATGGGACACGTACAGCACCACTTTGCCCTCGTCGCGCAGGCGCGTGATGATCGCCATCAGCCGGTCGATCTCGCGGGCCGACAGGCTGCTGGTCGGTTCATCGAAAGCGATCACATGCGCGCCACGCGACAGCGCCTTGGCGATTTCCACCAATTGGCGCTGGCCCAGGGACAGGCGGCCGAGCTTCTCCTGCGGGTCGATTTCATCGGCCAGACCCTTGAGGCAGGCCAGCGCCTGCTCGCGCAGCCGCCGGCGGTTGACCACGCCGAAACGCGCCGGCAAATGCCCGAGGAACAGGTTTTCGGCGACGCTCATTTCCGGCACCAGATGCAACTCCTGGTGGATCACCGCGACGCCGCTGGCGATGCTGTCGGCCGCGCATTTGAAGGCCATGGTCTGCGCGCCGATCTGCACGTTGCCGCTGCTCGGGATGTAGGCGCCGCCGAGGATTTTCAGCAGCGTCGACTTGCCCGCGCCGTTCTCGCCCATCAGCGCGTGGACCTGCCCCGGGAGGGCAGTGAAACTGATGCTGTCGAGCGCCTTGACCCCGGGGAAGGTTTTGCCGATGCCGTCAAAGCGCAGTGCCGCTGCGGTCATTTCCACAGCCCGATCTTGGTCAGTTCTTCCTGGAAGTTGGCGCGGGTGATCAGCGTCACTTCGTCCATCGCGGTGTACTTCGGCGGTTCCTTACCGGTGGTGACCCACTCGTACATCATCAGCGCGGTGTTGTAGCCCTCGATGTGCGGGCTGGGCAGCATCGAACCGAAGAAGCCGCTGTTGGCCTTCTTCAACTCACCGATGGCGTCGGTGCCGTTGATACCGATGCCGATCACGTTGGCGGCTTTGAAGCCGGCGCTTTCGGTAGCGCGCACGCCGCCGAGCACGGTGTTGTCGTTCATGCCGCCGATGATCAGGTTTTTCGCGCCGCTGGGCAGCTTGACCAGGGCCGAGTTGGTGGCGTCCATGCTGCCGGGCACGTCGAGGGTCTTGAGCGCGGCGGTGAGGATGTGGTCCTTGGGAATGCCCGCTTCTTCGAGGGATTTGATCGAGCCGTCGGTGCGCTTTTTACCGGTGTCGAGTTCGTTGAAAGTGGTAATCACCGCGTAGGTGTCCTTCCAGTCCCAGCCGCGTTTCTTCGCCTCGGCGGCCATCGCCGCGCCTTGCTTCTGGCCGACTTCAAAAGCGGCCATGCCCAGGTACGGCACGTCCTCCATGAAATTGCCCTTGGCGTCGACGAAACGATCATCCACGGCGATCACTTTCAAGCCGTTGGCTTTGGCCTTGGCGACAATCGCCGGGCCGAGGGACACGTCCGGCGGGCAGATCACAAAACCCTTGGCGCCGTTGGCGGCCAGGCTGTCGATGGCCGAGAGGGTTTTCTCGCCGTCGGGCACGGCGATCTTGATCACGCTGAAACCATGTTCCTTGCCGGCTTTTTCGGCGAAGGCCCATTCGGTCTGGAACCAGGGTTCTTCGGCTTGTTTGACCAAAAAGCCGATTTTTACTGCTTCAGCGGCCAGCGACAGCCCACTCAAGCTGATGGCCGAGACCGCCACAGCGGCGCAGCACAAGGAACGGATAGCACGACGACGATTCATACGGTTGACTCCTTATTGTTGTTTTCTTTTGTAGGAGCGGGCTTGCTCGCGAAAAGCCAGAGAGCGCCGCGTGCATTCAGGATGCGCGCGTCATCGTTAACGTTTTTCGCGAGCAAGCTCGCTCCTACAGGGGTGAAGCGGTACAGCGTTCAGCCGGCAAAGCGGTGACAGGGTTTACCGGGCACATCGACCTCGATGGCAAACACCGCGCCATCCAGGGGGTGATCAAGAGGGCTGGCGGCGCTGGTGATGTACAGGGTGGTGAGGTGGGGGCCGCCGAACACGCAACTGGTGGGGCGACTGACGGGCAGTTCGATGATCCGATCCACTTCACCCTCCGGCGTCAGGCGCAGCAGGCAACTGCCGTTCCAGCGTGCGTTCCAGAGATAGCCTTGGCTGTCCATCGCCGAGCCGTCCGGCGCGCCGCGCCCGTGCGGGCCGAACCACACTTGGGCTGGGTCGAGTTGGCCGTTCGGTTGGATCGCGTGCCGATACAGCGTGCCGTCGAGGCTGTCGCCGAAATGCACCTGGGCGCCGTCCTCGCTCCACAGCAAGGTGTTGGGAATGCCCAGGCCGTGCAGCAACGGCGTGACCCGCGCATCGGCATCCACGCGAAACAGCCCGCCGGAACGTCGTGTAACGGGCAGGTCTTCGCCGTGCTCGCCGAGGTTGTTCTGCATGGTGCCCAGCCACAGGCGGCCCTGGGCGTCGCAGCGCGCTTCATTGCCACGGTTGCCCGCGTGCGGGTCGGCCACGCAGAACAGGCGCAAGGCTTCGGTCGCGAGGTTCAGTCGATACACGCCGCTGCTCAAGGTCACCAGCGCATCGCCGCTTTCACACGGGATAAACGCGGACACATGCTCCGGCAACTGCCAGGCCTGCAATTGCCCGTCCATCAGGCGCAGCGCCTGTTTGCCGGCGATGTCGACCCAATACAGGGCCTGGGTGGGCACGTCCCAGAACGGGCCCTCCCCCAGTTGCGCACGGTGTGCGCTGACGGCGTGAAACGACATGTTGCCTCCTGGATTGTTATTGTTCTCAGGTGCGCGTTACAGCGCGTCGCGTGACGGCGTGCCATCCACCAGGCGCTGGATACGCAATGGGTTGGCGTTTTTCAACGCGTCGGGCAGCAGGCTGTCCGGGTAGTTCTGGAAACACACCGGGCGCAGGAAGCGGTCGATGGCCAGGCTGCCGACCGAGGTGCCCCGCGCATCCGACGTCGCGGGGTACGGGCCGCCGTGGACCATTGCGTCGCAGACTTCCACGCCGGTCGGGTAGCCGTTGAGCAGGATACGCCCGACTTTCTGTTCCAGCAGCGGCGTGAGTTCGGCGAACTGCTGCAGGTCGGCCGGCTCGCCGATGATCGTCGCCGTGAGCTGGCCGTGCAGGCCATGCAAGGCGGCGCTGAGCTGGGCCTGGTCGGCGACTTCGACGAACACCGTGGTGGGGCCGAACACTTCCTCTTGCAGCACTTCATCGCCGTCGATCAGCAGGCTGACATCGGCCTTGAACAACTGCGGCCGCGCCTGATGCCCGGCTTGAGCCTGACCGGCCAGATGTTGGATGCCGGGGTGTGCCAGCAGTTTTTCCAGGCCCTTGCCATAGCTGCTCAAGGTGCCGGCATTGAGCATGGTCTGCGCCGGCTGATCACCGATCAGTTGCGCCACCTGCTGAGTGAACGCGCTGAAGGCGGGCGACGCGAGGCCGATCACCAGCCCGGGGTTGGTACAGAACTGGCCGCAGCCTTGCACCACCGAGGCGGTCAGCTCGCGTGCCACGGTTTCGGCCCGCGCCTGCAGGGCCTGGGGCAGCACGATGACCGGGTTGATGCTCGACATCTCGGCGAACACCGGGATCGGCTGCGGGCGTGCCGCCGCCATGTCGCACAAGGCGCGCCCGCCCTTGAGCGAGCCGGTAAAGCCGACCGCCTGGATCGCCGGGTGCTTGACCAGCGCTTCACCGACGCCGCCGCCGAAGATCATGTTGAACACGCCCGCCGGCATCTCGGTAGCCTCGGCCGCGCGAATGATCGCATCGGCGACGCGCTCGGCCGTGGCCATATGCCCGCTGTGGGCCTTGAACACCACCGGGCAACCGGCCGCCAGCGCGGCGGCGGTATCCCCGCCTGCCGTGGAAAACGCCAGGGGAAAGTTACTCGCGCCAAACACGGCGACCGGGCCCAGGCCGATGCGGTACTGGCGCAGGTCCGGGCGTGGCAGCGGCTGGCGCTCCGGCAGTGCCTTGTCGATGCGCGCGCCGTAGAAATCGCCGCGGCGCAACACCGTGGCGAACAGCCGCATCTGCCCGCTGGTGCGGCCGCGCTCGCCTTTGATACGGGCAGCGGGCAGTGCGGTTTCACGGCAGACCAGCTCGACGAAGGCATCGCCCAGCGCGTCCAGCTCATCGGCGATCGCGTCAAGGAACTGCGCGCGGCGCGCTGCACTCAGGGCGCGGTACGCCGGGTAAGCCGCTGCCGCGGCCTTGGCGGCGGCGTCGACTTCCTGCGGGGTCGCCTGGTAGAAATCCTGGGGCAAGGCTTCGCCGGTCGCCGCATCGATGCTCTGCAGCGTGAGGCTGCCGTTGGCGCTGCGCTGGCCGCCGATGTAGTTGTGGCCAAGGAACTGGGACATGTGGCTCTCCTTTAAAGGGTGATGACGTCGCCGGGTGCGAAGACGGCGTTAGCACTGCCGACACGATTGACCAGCGGCGCGCCGAACTCGGCCTGGCTGATCTCGAACACATCGCCCGGTTGGGTACGTATACCGTCGGCGAATGACAGGGTCGCGGTGCCGAAGAAATGAATGTGTACATCGCCAGGTTTGAGGAACTGGCTGTATTTGAAGTGGTGGTACTCAAGGTTTTCCAGGCTGTGGCACATATTGGCCTCGCCACTGAGGAATTCGTTCTGCCAGATCACTTCGCCGTTGCGCAGGATGCGGCTGGTGCCGGCCAGATGCTGCGGTAACTCGCCCACGCGCAACTCCGGGCCGTAGCTGCAACTGCGCAGTTTGGAATGGGCCAGGTACAGGTAGTTCTTGCGTTCCATCACGTGGTCGGAGAACTCGTTGCCCACCGCAAAACCCACGCGATAGGGCTTGCGGTCGTGGCCGATCACATACAGCCCGCCGATCTCCGGCTCTTCGCCGGCGTCTTCGGCAAAGGGCGGCACCGGGAACGCCGCGCCGGGGCGCACGACGATGCTGCCATCGCCCTTGTAGAACCACTCCGGTTGCACGCCCGCCTGGCCGGCCGCCGGTTTGCCGCCCTCCACGCCCCATTTGAAGATACGCATGGTGTCGGTCAGCGCGCTGTCGTCACCGCCCTGCTGGTGCATCTTGTCCCGCGCCGACGCGCTGCCCAGGTGGGTCAGGCCGGTGCCGCTGATCAGCATATGGGCCGGGTCCGGGTGGTCCAGCGGTGGCAGGATCTTCAGGTCGGCGAGCAGCTCGGCGTAGGTGTGACTGGCGCCCAGGCCGAGGCTCTGCACCTGCTGCGCCAGGCCCACACCCGCTTCAATTGCGGCCAGCGCCAACTCGCGCACGCTGTGCGCGCTGAGCACTTCGCGTACCTGGCTACCCTCCACCACGCCGACCCGACGCTCACCGTTGCGCAACTCGAACTGAACTAAACGCATGCCGCTTCTCCTGATAATCGATTAAGTACGCGTGGCGCCACGGGCGCTCGCGGCGAATTGCTCGGCCGGCAGCACATGCTTGCGCTCCAGCAGACGGTAGACCACGCCGGTCAGCAGCAAGCCGAACACCATCACTGCGGACAGGAAGTACAAGCCCGAGGCCAGGTTGCCGGTGTATTCCTTGAGCGCGCCGATCACGAACGGGCCGATATAGCCGCCGAGGTTGCCCACCGAATTGATCAAGGCAATGCCCGCCGCCGCACTCGCCCCGGCAAAAAACCGCCCGGGCAGGGTCCAGAACACCGCCGTGCAGGAAAACATCGCGAACGCCGCCAGGCACAGCGCCGCCATTTGCAGCACCGGCACACTCAGCCAGGCACTGCAGAACAGGCCGATGGCACCCAGTACGTAAAGCACCGCCAGGTGGCCGTAGCGATCGTTCAAACGGTCGGAACTGCGCGGGATGATCAACAGCCCGATGATCCCGAAGATATACGGCACCGCCGAGACAAAGCCGGTGACCAGGTCCGTACCGCCGAACTGCTTGATCAGCGTCGGCAGCCACAGGCCCAACCCGTAGATGCTCAGGGTCACCGGCAGGTAGAACAGCGCCAGCAGCAGCACGCGCTTGTCCTTGAGGGCGTGCAGTGGATTGCCGTGGCGGGTCTGGCCGTAGGCTTGCAGGTCCTTGGCCAGTTCGCCGGTGAGCCAGGCTTTTTCGTCCTCGCTCATCCAGTTGACCTGCTTGGGGCCGTCCGGCAGGTAGCGCAGCACCGGCCAGGTGAGCAGGATCGCCGGGGTGCCGATGACGATGAACAGCCATTGCCAGCCGTGCAGCCCGAGGGTGCCGTCCATGCCCAACAGGCCGCCGGAGACCGGGCCGGTGATCATCATTGCGATCGGTTGCGAGAGGATGAACAGCCCGAGGATCTTGCCGCGATGGCGCACCGGGAACCACTGAGTGATGTAGTACAGAACGCCGGGAAAGAACCCCGCCTCCGCCGCGCCGAGCAGAAAGCGCATCACATAGAAGCTCTGTGGCCCCTGCACGAACGCCATGCCGATGGTGATGGTGCCCCAGGTGATCATGATCCGGGCGAACCAGCGCCGTGCGCCGAAGCGATCGAGCATCAGGTTGCTGGGGATCTCGAACAGGAAATAGCCAATGAAGAACAGGCCTGCGCCAAAGCCGTAGGCCGCATCACCGATGCCGACGTCGGCGCCCATGTGCAGCTTGGCGAACCCCACGGCGGAGCGGTCCACGTAGGCGATCAGGTACAGCAGGATGAGGAAGGGAATCAGTTTCAGCGTGATGCGCCGTATAAGCCGCAGTTCCTGGCTCATGGGAGTCGATCTCCGATTGTTGTTTTTATAGAAGCTCGGGGGACGCCTCTCGCGAAAATCCGCCAGGGCAATACCTCAGTTGAGATCGACTATATAGTAGTACTATTTACGAAACAACACTTCCAAACCGAACATTTTGCGCTTATGTTTAGCCGCACAGAGAACATATAGTCATACAATAAGAGAAACCATCATGTCTGATAAAAAACCTGGCCTGCGCTCCGCCCAGTGGTTCGGTACCGCCGACAAGAACGGCTTCATGTACCGCAGCTGGATGAAGAACCAGGGCATCGCCGACCATCAGTTCCATGGCAAACCGATCATCGGTATCTGCAACACCTGGTCCGAGCTGACCCCGTGCAACGCCCACTTCCGCCAGATCGCCGAGCACGTCAAGCGCGGCGTGATCGAGGCCGGCGGCTTCCCCGTGGAATTCCCGGTGTTCTCCAATGGCGAATCGAACCTGCGCCCCACCGCCATGCTCACGCGCAACCTGGCGAGCATGGACGTGGAGGAAGCGATTCGCGGCAACCCCATCGACGGCGTGGTGCTGCTGACCGGCTGCGACAAGACCACCCCGGCGCTGCTGATGGGCGCGGCCAGTTGCGACGTGCCGGCCATCGTGGTCACCGGCGGGCCGATGCTCAACGGCAAACACAAGGGCCAGGACATCGGCTCGGGCACGGTGGTGTGGCAGCTCAGCGAACAGGTCAAGGCCGGCACCATCACCCTGGATGACTTCCTCGCGGCCGAGGGCGGCATGTCGCGTTCGGCGGGCACCTGCAACACCATGGGCACCGCGTCGACCATGGCCTGCATGGCCGAGGCACTCGGCACGTCGCTGCCGCACAACGCGGCGATCCCGGCGGTGGATGCACGGCGCTATGTGCTGGCGCATATGTCCGGCATGCGTGCGGTGGAGATGGTGCGCGAAGACTTGAAGCTGTCGAAGATCCTCACCAAGGAAGCCTTTGAAAACGCGATCCGCGTGAATGCGGCCATCGGCGGCTCGACCAATGCGGTGATCCACCTCAAAGCCATCGCCGGGCGCATCGGTGTCGAGCTCGATCTGGACGACTGGACGCGCATCGGGCGCGGCATGCCGACCATCGTCGACCTGCAACCGTCCGGGCGTTTCTTGATGGAAGAGTTCTACTACGCTGGCGGCCTGCCGGCGGTGCTGCGCCGTCTCGGCGAAGCCAACCTGATCCCGCACCCGAACGCCTTGACCGTCAACGGCAAGTCGTTGGGCGAGAACACCAAGGATTCGCCGATCTACGGCCAGGACGAAGTGATCCGCACCCTCGACAACCCGATCCGCGCCGACGGCGGCATCTGTGTGCTGCGCGGCAACCTCGCCCCGCTGGGCGCGGTGCTCAAGCCGTCGGCCGCCAGCCCGACGTTGATGCAGCACCGTGGCCGCGCCGTGGTGTTCGAGGATTTCGACATGTACAAGGCGCGTATCAACGACCCGGACCTGGACGTGGACGCCAACTCGATCCTGGTCATGAAGAACTGCGGGCCCAAGGGTTACCCGGGCATGGCCGAAGTCGGCAACATGGGCCTGCCGGCCAAGCTGCTGGCCCAGGGCGTGACCGACATGGTGCGGATTTCCGATGCGCGCATGAGCGGCACGGCATATGGCACGGTGGTCTTGCATGTGGCACCGGAAGCCGCTGCCGGCGGGCCGTTGGCCACGGTGCAGGAAGGTGACTGGATCGAACTCGACTGCGCCAACGGGCGCTTGCACCTGGACATCCCCGACGCCGAGCTGGCGGCGCGCATGGCCGACCTGAAACCCCCGCAAAAGTTGATCGTCGGCGGCTATCGCCAGCTGTACATCGACCATGTGCTGCAGGCGGACCAGGGCTGCGACTTCGATTTCCTGGTGGGTTGCCGTGGGGCCGAAGTCCCACGTCATTCCCACTAATTGGGATGCTATGATGCCGCCTATTTAGCCAGAGCATCCCTGTCGTTATGGATCACCAGCCGTCCAAGCCGCGCAAGAGCATGCATGCCCAGATCGTCCAGGACTTGGGCATGCACATCGTTTCCGGTCGCTTCAAACCAGAAGAACGACTGCCCATGGAGGCCACGCTGTGCGAGGAGTACAAGGTCAGCCGCTCGGTGTTGCGTGAGGCCACGCGAGTGCTCAGCGCCAAGGGCCTGGTGTATTCCAAGCCCCGAGTGGGCGCGGTGGTGCGGCCTCGGGTGAAGTGGCACCTGCTCGACCCGGACGTGCTGTCCTGGTTGATGCAGTCCACGCCCCATAGCGAGTTTTTCAACACCCTGGCCGGTGTGCGGCGCATCCTCGAACCGGAAATCGCCGCCATGGCCGCGACCACGGCCACCGACGAAGACATCACCACCATCGAAAAAGCCTACCTCGGCATGGAAACCGCGCAGACCCACGACGCGCTGTTGCAGGCCGACCTGGACTTCCACCGTGCGATTGCCGACGCCACGCGCAACGACCTGCTGGCGTACATGTGCAACATGCTGTCGCTGCCGCTGCGCGAGTCGATCAACATCACCAACCGCCGCCCGGATATCCAGGGCCTGAGCCTGCCCCGCCACAAGGCGATCCTCACCGCGATCCAGAACCGCGACGCCCTCGGCGCCCGGCATGCTTCGCTGGTGCAACTGGATGACACGCGGGTAGCGCTGGATACGGTGATGAATGTGCTGACGCCGTTGTAAGATCTACCCTCGTTCGACGGCCATGAAGATCAAATGTGGGACTCGACAGTGCCCGCAAGGTGGGGGCAGAACACTTTCCGTCAGCCCTGGAGATCGAATGTGGGAGATGTCGAGCCCCAGCGAGGCTTCGATGACGGTGGTTCTGCCAGCATTGTTGCTGCCTGACCCACCACTATCGCGGCCTCGCCGGGGCTCAACATCTCCCACAGGTCTTGCTGAGCGGCTACCTCAGCGATAGCGTTCCAACCAATGGGCATACGGCGCAGGCAAGGTCCAGGACGCTTTCTCTACCCCCAGCTCCTTGGCGGCAAAGTACGCCCAATGCGGATCAGCCAGATGCGCACGCCCCACCGAGACCAAGTCCACCTGCCCGGCCTGCAACGCACCTTCTGCCAGTTGCGGCGTGCCAAACCCCCAGGCCGAGGTGACCGGGATACCGGCTTCGCGGCGCACGCGCTCAGCGATCGGCCCCAGGAACGCCGGGCCCCACGGGATCTGGGTGTCGGCAATGGTGAAGCCGACGCTGACGCTCAGCAGGTCGAGGCCACCGGCCTTGAAGCGACGGGCCAACTCGATGGATTCGGTCAGGGTCTGCTCGTCACGGCCGTCGTATTCGATCACACCGAAACGCGCGGTCAACGGCAGGTTTTCCGGCCAGACTTCACGCACAGCGGCCAGGGTTTCCAGGAGGAAACGGCTGCGATTATCGAAGCTGCCGCCGTAGGCATCGGTACGCTGGTTGGAATGCTCGGAGAAAAAGCTCTGGGCCAGGTAGCCGTGGGCAAAGTGCAGTTCGATCCATTCAAAACCGGCGTCGCGGGCACGGCGGGCGGCGTCGACGAAATCCTGGCGCACCCGGGCGATGTCGTCCAGGGTCATGGCGCGCGGCACGTTAGGCAGGTTGGCGCCGAACGCAATGGCCGACGGTGCAATGGTTTCCCAGCTGCGCACATCTGAAGCGGGGATATGATCGTCGCCTTCCCACGGGCGGTTGGCACTGGCCTTACGACCGGCATGGGCGATCTGAATGCCCGGTACCGCGCCAGCAGCCTTGATGGCCTTGACCATCGGCACGAACGCCTGAGCGTGGGCGTCGCTCCAGATACCCGCGCAACCGGGGGTGATACGGCCTTCAGGGGACACTGCGGTGGCTTCGACCACCAGCAAACCCGCGCCGCCACGGGCCATGCTGGCCAGGTGAACATGGTGCCAGTCGTTGACGATGCCGTCGTTGGCCATGTACTGGCACATCGGCGGGATCGCGATGCGGTTGCGCAAGGTCACGTCTTTAAGCTTGTAGGGTTCAAACAGAGCAGCCATCGGGAATCTCCAGGGGCAAGTGCGTGATTCGATAGTTCGATGGTATTCGAACTATGGTATTCAACGCTAGCCCTGTTATCATTTGTTTTATGCGAGCCTTCAAACACCCCGCCCAACAAGACCTGACCCTCGAACGCGTGCTCTACGCCTTGAGCGACCCAGTGCGCCTGGAAATCGTCCGCTGCCTGGCCGGCGTACCCGAAGCCACCTGCGGCGAACTGGACGGCGGGCGGCCGAAATCCAGCATGTCCCACCACTTTCGCGTGTTGCGCGATGCCGGGCTGGTCCACACCCGCAGCGTCGGCACCACTCATCTGAATTCGCTGCGCGCGGATGTGCTTGAGGCGCGCTTTCCTGGGTTGCTGGCGAGTATTTTGGCTCAACGGTAAACGATAGGATCAGTACAACTGATCAGAGAGCATTACATCACTACTTTATTTTTTTGCGGGCGGGAGCGTATCGATCATCTGCGCTCGATAGACTTTGTAGATCTGTTGAACCTCAGGATTGTCTAGATTTTCGTAAGTTATCCCTTCTTTATCCAGACCATCCAGCCCCTTGATGCCACCTATCATCCCAGGCCATTCATCACGGTGGGCGATATCGACAACAAAGGGTTTCAAGTAGTTATTCAGATGCCCTTTGAAAGGTGCCCCAATCTCTTCGCTAAGTGCGCGAAGATAATCGTCCTTACTCGTTTTCGACCACTCAATAGCGAACTTTGCTCGATAACAAAGTTCCATGAAAACAAGCAAAATCGTGCGCCCATTACCATCAAGAAAAGGGTGTGCAAATGCCAATTGCCCCATCACATCGCCAGGGCGTTCTCTAAAGCGTTTCTTGTTCGACGCCAGTTCAAGCGCATAGTCAATCGAGCGTTTGATTGAGCCCGGATGCTCAAAAACAGTATGCCGAGGATCGTCGTGGAAAGCCTTGAATACGGCAAGATGCGGCACCAGATCATTTCGATCTTTACCCGCCCAGTGATAGAAATCAGAGAACAAGATTTGGTGTACTTTGAGCACCGACTTGTAATCAATCGGTTTTTTCCTGGCCAAATAATCCAGTGCATCTTCCATGCTCAGCTCAAACGAGAGATGCTCGGATTCCTTGACCTCTACAGGATCTTTAAGCTGTAACGCATTCTGAAGATATCCAGCGGTGTCGAAGTCTCCAAAAGGATCAAAACTCATGCGCTGAGTTTCTTCTTGGCGCGGCGCTTCTCCTGAAGATAACTGCCCTGAAGTGCGAGGGTTTCCGACTTGCTCAAAATACCCTTGCGCTTAAGGTTGACCAATAACTGTTCCACGCCATCCAATTCGACCACATCGCCAGCCAGTCCGGTGATAGCAACCGCCATTCGACTGATGCTGTCACGTTCGGCGGTGACATGATGCGCTTTAGCCAGCCTGAGCACTTTGCTGGCAATACTGACATCGGTTGTACTCGTCATTTGAAATCCCTCAGTGAGCTTTTCGAGCATAGCATGGTGGTGGTCCTTGCTCTCTACCCCGCTCGACGGGCGCAATCATTGATTTGATCCGACGCGTTGCCCCCGCCGCCGAACCTTTCACCGCAAACCACCGTCCGAGCTTAGGCACTGTTGCTTATCGCTCGCCGCGAGGTCTCCGTTTGAAAGCCGCCATCATCGAAAAATACCGCCTGATCATCAAAACCATGGGGTATGTCGGTTGGGCCCTGTTCTGGCTGTTGCTGTGGGACGTCGCCGTCACCGTGGACTTCATGCTGTTTCTCACCGCCAAGATCAACCTGCCGTTGATGCCGCTGACCTTGCTCGGCTCAGCGCTGGTGGTGCTGATCAGTTTTCGTAACAGCAGTGCCTACAACCGCTGGTGGGAAGCGCGCACCTTATGGGGCGCCATGGTTAACAATTCGCGCAGTTTCGCGCGGCAGGTGCTGACGCTGCTGGATGACCTTGGCAGCGACGTGAACCCGGTCAAGGCCACCCTGTTGCGTCGCCATGTGGCCTACGTGAACTGCCTGGCCTCCCACCTCAAGGGCCAGCCGTGCCCCGATGAGGTGCGGGCGTTTATCCCGGCCGAGGAATTTGCGCGCAACGGCGCCACCAACAACTTCGCCAATGACATCCTCACCGGCTCGGCGGCGCTGTTGGCCAGGGAATACAAGGCCGGGCGCCTGGACAGTATCCGTCTGGCGCGGCTGGAGTCGACTCTGGTGGATTTGTCCAACGCCCAGGGCGGCATGGAACGCATCGCCAATACCCCGCTGCCCTACCCTTACGTGTACTTCCCGCGCCTGTTCATTTCGCTGTTCTGCCTGATCGTGCCGGTGGGCCTGGTCGAATCCCTGGGCTGGTTCACCCCGCTGGCGTCCACGGTGGTGGGCTTCATGCTGCTGGCCATCGAACGCATCGGCACCGACCTGCAAAGCCCGTTTCACTCCAGCGAGCACCAGATCCAGATGGAATCCATCTGCGAAACCATCGAGAAAAACCTGCAGTCGATGCAGCGTGATGCGCTGGGCGGCAACCGTATCGGCTGAACGCACCCACGGCCTCAAGTGCGTGCCCCGGCGGTCGATATAAGGGGTACGCATGGCCGCACCCCTCATAAAAACACATGCGACGCTACTGTTTTCCCCTTGCCAAAACTATAAATACCCGCGGGAGAAGTCATGAATATCAAGCAAAAGCTGACCTGGGCGTTTGCGGCCATCGCGTGCGTGCCGGTTATCCTGGTGGCGGTGCTGGTGGTGCTGAACCTGCGCGAGGCGGCTGTGGCCAATTTCCTCGACAGCAGCGGCCGCGAGATCCGTCAGATCGATAACGGCATGAAGCAGTTCTTCGACGGCATCAGCCAGAACGTCGAGTACGTGGCCAAAGACCCGCGCGTTGTCGCGGCCAAGGAGCTGAAGAACTACGCCGGTGCCGACGCTGCGCAAATCGCGCTGACGCCGACGAATAAAGAGCTGCTGGCGATATTCGAGCAGTTCGCCAAAAGCCATCCGAGTACCGCCTACCTGTCCCTGGGCCTGAGCGATGGCGGTTATGCGAGCTGGCCTGACGACACCAAACTGAACAACTACGACCCGCGCGTGCGCCCCTGGTACAAAGCCGCCGTGGCCGCACCGGGCACCACCGTGCGGACCGGGGCCTACTACTGGGCGCCGGACGATGTGGTGTTGATCGGCACGGTCCATACCGTGGTCGACGCCAGCGGCACCCTGCTCGGCGTGGTCGGACTGGACGTCTCGCTCAAGCAGCTCACCGAGCTGGTGCGCAACATCAAGCTGGGCGACAGCGGCTACCTGATGCTGGTGGAAGCCAACGGCAACGTGCTGGTGGACCCCAGCGATGCCAAGCACAACTTCAAGCCGATGACCGAACTCGGCGCCAACTACGCCGAACTGGCCAAGCGCGGCGACGGCGTGACCCAAGTCGATATCGATGGCGTGGCCTACATGGCCAACGTGGTCAGTTCCAAAGACTTGGGCTGGCGCTTTATCGGCCTGATCAAGCGCGACGAAGTGATGGCCGACGCCACGCGTCTGACCTGGCTGATCGCGGCCATCGCAGCGGTACTCGCCGTCGTCTTCGCGATTGTCGGTGCGAGCTTCGCCAGCATGATTGTGCGCCCGATTCGCGGGGTCGCCGACGGCCTGCAAGAAATCGCCGAAGGTGAAGGTGACCTCACCCGTCAACTCAAGGTGCAAGGCAAGGACGAAACCGCCAGCCTGGCCGGCTGGTTCAACCAGTTCCTGAGCATGATCGCCCAGTTGGTACAGCGCATCGGCAGTGCTTCATCCGACCTGCAAACCGCCGCCGCCGACACCCGCGAAGTGGCCAACAACATGAACCAGGCCGCCGGCCGCCAGCGTGAAGCGGTGGAACTGGTGAGCACCGCGTTCAACGAAATGGTGGCCACCGCCAACGAAGTCGCACGCTCCTGCAGCGCCGCCGCGTCGAGTGCCGACGAAGGCTATCGCGATGTACATGACGGCCAGCAGCACATCGGCGAAGCCACCGGCAGCGTGCTCAAATTGAGCGAAGAACTGCAAAAATCGACCCAGACCATGCAGTTGCTGGAGCAGGACAGCAAAAACATCAACACCATCCTCGACACCATCCGCTCGATTGCCGAGCAGACCAACCTGCTGGCGCTCAACGCAGCGATTGAAGCCGCGCGCGCCGGTGACCAGGGCCGAGGCTTTGCAGTCGTCGCCGACGAAGTCCGCGCCCTGGCCCGCCGCACCGCCGACTCCACCGGCGAAATCGACAGCCTGCTCGGCAACCTCGCACGCCGCACCCAGGAAGTCACCCTGCAGATGCAGGGCAGCCTGCAGGTGTCGCAAACCAGCGTGGAACGCATCCAGCAGGCCCGCGACAGCTTCGACAAGATCCAAGGCTCGGTGGACTCGATCCGCGACCAGAACACCCAAATCGCCACCGCCGCCGAGGAACAGCATCAAGTCGCCGAACAGATCAACCGACACATCGCGCAGATCCATGCCGATGCCCAGCTAGTAGAAGACTTTGCCCACTCGGCACAGACCGGCTCTGGCCGCCTGACGGATATTTCCGGTCAGCTCAAGGGCCTGGTAGGCCGCTTCAAGTTCTAACCCCCGCCAATGCAAGGCGGTGAGCCACTCACCGCCTCTGCTGCTGACCCCACGCCAGCCTTCACCTTGAGCTCGACCGCGCAGCCGGTTGCCTTGAGGTACATCCGCACACTCCCGCACATCCCGCCGACCTTGGTGGCACTGTCCGCATCCGCAGATGAGGGCGGCGTACAACCGTCGATCATTCGAACGCGCTGACGTCTATTGCGATTCTCGTATTATGGTATACCATCATACGCAGACCTCTCACATCAGACGGAGCAGCCCATGAGTTTCGAAATCCGCAAGATCGTCAGCTACGCAGAAGAAACCTTTATCGAAGGCGGCAAGGCCTCGGACACTCCCGTGACCATGGTCGGCCTGGCCGTGGTGCTGAAAAACCCCTGGCTGGGTCGTGGTTTCGTCGAAGACCTCAAGCCGGAGATCCGTGCCAACTGCTCCGACCTCGGCGCGCTGATGGTCGAGCGCCTGGTGGGCATCATCGGCGGCGCGGAAAAAATCGAGGCCTACGGCAAGGCGGCAGTGGTCGGTGCCGACGGCGAGATCGAACATGCCAGCGCGATCATCCACACCCTGCGCTTCGGCAACCATTACCGTGAGGCGGTCAAGGCCAAGAGCTACCTGAGCTTTACCAACAAGCGCGGCGGCCCGGGCACGTCGATCCAGATCCCGATGATGCACAAGGACGACGAAGGCCTGCGTTCGCACTACATCACCCTGGAAATGCAGATCGAAGATGCGCCGCGTGCCGACGAAATCGTCGTGGTACTCGGTTGCGCCGATGGCGGCCGCCTGCATCCGCGCATCGGCAACCGTTATATCGACCTGGAAGAGCTGGCGGCTGAAAAAGCCCAATAAGCAAGACCGGCCCCCCAACAAAAAGCATGCAGGAGCGCTCCATGATTCGGCTCACCGCTGAACGCACCCCGGCTGGCACCAGTTATCTGGCGACCGGCCAAGGCCAGCCTGTGGTTTTGATCCACGGCGTGGGCCTGAATAAAGAAATGTGGGGCGGACAAGTCGTTGGCCTGGCCACGAATTACCGCGTGATCACCTATGACATGCTCGGCCATGGCGCCAGCCCGCGCCCGGCCGCCGACACCCCGCTGCTCGGCTATGCCGACCAGTTGCTGGAACTGCTCGATCACCTGCAACTGCCCCAGGCCAGCGTGATCGGATTTTCCATGGGCGGCCTGGTCGCGCGGGCGTTTGCCTTGCATTACCCCGAGCGCCTGAAGGGCCTGGTGGTGCTCAACAGTGTGTTCAACCGCAGCCCTGAACAGCGTGCCGGCGTGATCGCACGTACCGCCCAGGCCGCCGAACACGGCCCGGACGCGAATGCCGAAGCCGCACTGTCGCGCTGGTTCAGCCGCGAATACCAGGCGGCCAACCCGGCGCAGATCGCCGCGCTGCGGGAAACCCTGGCGGGCAACGACCCCCAGGGTTACCTGACCACCTATGAACTGTTTGCGACCCAGGACATGTACCGTGCCGACGACCTCCCGGGGTTGCGCGCACCGACCCTGGTCGCCACCGGCGAACTCGACCCCGGCTCGACCCCGGACATGGCCCGGCAACTGGCCGACCGTATTCCCGGCGCCAGCGTTGCGGTGCTGGCCGAGCAACGGCATATGATGCCGGTAGAGTCACCGCGCCTGGTCAACCAGTTGCTGCTGGGGTTCCTCGACACGGTGTACGCCCAAAACACTCCAATAAAGGGGATCGTTGCATGACACTCGCACGCTTCCAGATGTGCATCGGCGGTGAATGGGTCGATGCCCTCTCCGGCAAGACCTTCGACAGCCTCAACCCGGCCCTGGCCGAACCCTGGGCGCAACTGCCCGACGCCGACGAAGCCGACGTGGAGCGCGCCGTACAGGCCGCGCAAAGCGCCTTCGACAGCCCGGCCTGGCGTGGCCTCACGGCTACCGCACGGGGCAAACTGTTGCGCCGCCTGGGTGACCTGATCGCCGAGAACAAGGAACACCTGGCCCAGCTGGAAAGCCGCGACAACGGCAAGCTGATCCGCGAAACCCGTGGCCAGGTCAGCTACCTGCCGGAGTTTTTCCACTATACCGCCGGCCTGGCCGACAAGCTCGAAGGCGGCACCCTGCCGCTGGACAAGCCAGACCTGTTCGCCTACACCGTGCATGAAGCCATGGGCGTGGTCGCCGCGATCATTCCGTGGAACAGCCCGCTGTACCTGACGGCGATCAAACTCGCACCGGCCCTGGCGGCGGGCAATACCATCGTGATCAAGCCCTCGGAACATGCCTCGGCGACCGTCCTGGAACTGGCGCGCCTGGCCCTCGAAGCCGGCATTCCAGCGGGCGTGGTCAACGTGGTCACAGGCTTTGGCCCCAGCACCGGCGCCGCCCTCACCCGCCACCCACTGGTGCGCAAGATCGCCTTTACCGGCGGCGCGGCCACGGCAAGGCATGTGGTGCGCAGCAGCGCGGAGAACTTCGCCAAACTCTCCCTGGAACTGGGCGGCAAGTCGCCGAATATCATTTTTGCCGACGCCGACCTCGACAGCGCCATCAATGGTGCAATCGCCGGCATCTACGCGGCGTCCGGGCAGAGTTGCGTCTCCGGTTCGCGCCTGCTGGTGCAGGACACTATCTACGACGAATTCGTCGAGCGCCTGGTAGCGCGCGCCCAACGCATCCGCATCGGCAACCCGCAAGACGACGCCAGCGAAATGGGCCCCATGGCCACCGCGCAGCAACTGGCCGTGGTCGAAGGCCTGGTGGCGGACGCCATCGCCGAAGGCGCACGCCTGCGCACTGGCGGCAAACGCCCGCAGAACCTCGGCGAAGGCTGGTTCTATGAGCCGACGCTGTTCGAGTGCGACCGCAACTCGATGAAGATCATGCAAGAGGAAGTGTTCGGGCCGGTGGCCTCGGTCATCCGTTTCAAGGACGAAGCCGAAGCACTGGCCATCGCCAACGACTCGCAGTTCGGCCTCGCTGCCGGCATCTGGACCCGCGACCTCGGGCGCGCCCACCGCCTGGCGCGCGATGTGCGTTCGGGGATCATCTGGGTCAACACCTACCGCGCGGTCTCGGCCATGGCGCCCATCGGCGGTTTCAAGAACAGTGGCTACGGACGCGAAAGCGGCATCGATTCGGTGCTCGCCTACACCGAGCTGAAGACGGTGTGGATCAACCTCTCCCAGGCGCCCATGCCTGATCCTTTTGTGATGCGTTAAGAGTCCACAACCATGATCGAACCCGGCATATACAAAGACGTCATGAGCTCGTTCCCGTCCGGGGTCACGGTGGTCACCACCCTCGACCCGGACGGCGGCATCGTCGGCATCACCGCCAGCGCGTTCAGCGCGCTGTCGATCGACCCGGCCCTGGTGCTGTTCTGCCCCAACTATGCGTCGGACACCTACCCGATCCTGCGTGACAGCAAGCGCTTTGCGATTCACTTGCTGTCCGCCGACCAGACCGCCGAAGCCTACGCTTTCGCCAGCAAAGGCAAGGAAAAAGCCAAGGGCATCGAGTGGCACTTGAGCGAGCTGGGCAACCCGCTGCTGGCCAAGGCCACGGCGATCATCGAGTGCGAGCTGTGGCGCGAGTACGACGGCGGCGATCACGCGATCATCGTCGGCGCCGTGAAGAACCTGATCCTGCCCGAGCAACCGGTCACGCCGATGATCTATCACAAAGGCAAGCTGGGCCCGCTGCCCACCCTGGCCTGAGGAGCTGTGTGCAATGAGCAACGCAAAGTATGAGCAGGGGCTGAAGATCCGCACCCAGGTGCTGGGCGAAGCCTACGTACAGCGTTCGATCGAGAACGCCGACGACTTCACCCGCCCCCTGCAGGAGATGGTCACCGAATACTGCTGGGGCCATGTGTGGGGCCGGGAGGGTTTGTCGCTTAAAGAACGCAGCATGATAAACTTGGCGATGATTTCGGCCCTCAATCGGCCCCACGAGCTCAAGCTGCATGTGCGCGGCGCCTTGCGTAACGGGCTGAGTCGTGAACAAATACGCGAAATTCTGCTTCAGGTCGGCATCTATTGCGGGGTTCCCGCCGCCGTGGACAGCTTCCGGCTGGCCCGGGAAGCCTTCGCCGAAGCCGATGCCGAGGCCTCCCGTTAACCGTCCCATTCAGAGCAGCCCCCATGAAACGCCTGCCACTCGACGACAGCTTCAAGGTCAATCACAACCCGATCACCCTGCGCGAAATCGTGCTGGAGAAACTGCGCAGCGCCATCATGAACTTCCAGCTGCTGCCGGGTGACCGCCTGGTGGAGCGCGACCTGTGCGACCGCCTCGGCGTCAGCCGCACCTCGGTGCGCGAAGCCTTGCGTCACCTGGAGTCCGAAGGCCTGGTGGAATTCGCCGATGCCAAGGGCCCCCAGGTGGCGATCATTACCCTGGCCGACGCCGTCGACATCTATGAACTGCGCTGCGTGCTTGAAGGCTTGATCGTGCAGTTGTTCACCCTGCGCGCCAAGGCCAAGGACATCAAGGCCCTGGAAAAAGCCCTGGAGGAAAACCGCAAGGCCCTCAAGGACGGCGAACTGCAACAGGTCATCGATTCGGTACAGGGGTTCTACGACGTGTTGCTTGAAGGCTCCGGCAACCACGTGGCCGCCACCCAGTTGCGTCAGTTGCAGGCGCGTATCAGCTACCTGCGCGCCACGTCGGTGTCCCAGGAAAACCGTCGCGGCACCAGCAATCAGGAAATGGAACGCATGGTCCAGGCGATCAAGAGCGGCGACCCGCTCGCCGCCCACCAGGCCTGCGTCGACCACGTGCGCGCGGCAGCAGCCGTGGCCCTGGATTACCTCAAGCGCAAACAGGAAGAGACCGGCAAGATCCCCGAGATCACCCTGCCCATCGCCCTCAAAGAACCGCGCATAGGTCACTGACCGTGTTCAGGCCAAGCTTTTGCCCCAAATGCGGCGGCAGTGACCTCGGTCACCAGCTGCCACCGGGCGATACGCATGAGCGCCTGATGTGCCGCGGTTGCGGCTATATCCACTACATCAATCCCAAGATCATCGCCGGCTGCATCATCGAGCAGGACGGCAAGTACCTGCTGTGCCAACGCGCGATCCCACCGCGCCCCGGCACCTGGACACTGCCGGCCGGGTTCATGGAAGGTGGCGAGACCACTGAACAAGCGGCGTTGCGCGAAGTCTGGGAAGAAAGCGGCGTGCGCGCGGAGATCCTTTCGCCCTACTCGATCTTCAGCGTGCCGAAGATCAGCGAGGTGTACATCATCTTCCGCGCCATTGCGCTGGAGATCACCGGCCAGTTCGGGCCGGAAACCCTCGACTATCAGTTCTTCGCGCCCGAGGACATTCCCTGGGACAGCATCTACTACCCGGCGATCCGGCAGATCCTCGAACGCTACATCGAGGAACGCCAGGCCGGGGTGTATGGCATCTACATCGGCAATGACGACAGCGGCAAGATCCATTTCATCCGCTGATCTTCAGGCTGAACTCGGTTCAAATGTGGGAGGGGGCTTGCCCTCGATGGCAGTGGCATATTCAACATCGCCGTTGGCTGACACACCGCTATCGGGGGCAAGCCCCCTCCCACAGTTTGAAGCACGTGAATCAGCCCTGCTCATCCTCGAAACCAGGGCGCTGCAACGCAGCCTACTCCACACCACCGAACCCAATGTGGAAGGGGGCTTGCCCCCGATGGCAGTGGCATATTCAACATCGCCGTTGGCTGACACACCGCTATCGGGGGCAAGCCCCCTCCCACAGTTTGAAGCGCGTGAATCAGCCCTGCTCATCCTCGAAACCAGGGCGCTGTAACGCAGCCTACTCCACACCACCGAACCCAATGTGGGAGGGGGCTTGCCCCCGATGGCAGTGGCATATTCAACATCGCCGTTGGCTGACACACCGCTATCGGGGGCAAGCCCCCTCCCACAGTTTGAAGCGCGTGAATCAGCCCTGCTCATCGTCGAAACCAGGGCGCTGCAACGCAGCCTACTCCACACCACCGAACCCAATGTGGGAGGGAGCTTGCCCCCGATGGCAGTGGCATATTCAACATCGCCGTTGGCTGACACACCGCCATCGGGGGCAAGCCCCCTCCCACAGTTTGAAGCGCGTGAATCAGCCCTGCTCATCGTAGAAACCAGGGCGCTGCAACGCAGCCTACTCCACACCACCGAACCCAATGTGGGAGGGGGCTTGCCCCCGATGGCAGTGGCATATTCAACATCGCCGTTGGCTGACACACCGCTATCGGGGGCAAGCTCCCTCCCACATTTGAATCGATTTACACCTGAAAAAAACTAAGGCGCCAGCCCTTCCACGATGATGATCTGCGCCTGCCCCACCCCCTCACGGTGCGCCTTCGCCGCCTGATATTCGGCGGATTCGTAACACGCCACCGCCTGCTCATAGCTATCGAACTCAATCACCACATTACGCTGCCGCGCCGGCCCGCCTTCCATCGCTTCGCTGCGCCCGCCCCGGGCCAGAAACCGCCCGCCAAACTGCGCAAACGCCGCCGGCGCGCGTTGGGTGTATTGCGTGTACTGCTCTGCATCGGACACATCTACATGGGCAATCCAATAGGCCTTCATCGTGACATCCTCTCGCCTGATTTTGTGGTATACCATAATACACACAACCAACAAGTCGAGCACCCAACATGTCCTTCAACAGCATCGCAGACATCATCGAAGACTACCGCCAAGGCAAGATGGTGCTCCTGGTGGACGACGAAGATCGGGAAAACGAAGGCGACCTGCTGCTGCCTGCAGCGTGCTGCACCGCCGAGACTATCAGTTTCATGGCCCGCGAAGCCCGTGGCCTGATCTGCCTGACCCTCACCGACGAACACTGCCAGCGCCTGGGCCTGGAGCAGATGGTGCCGAGCAATGGCAGCGCGTTCAGCACCGCGTTTACCGTGTCCATCGAAGCGGCCAGCGGCGTGACCACCGGTATCTCTGCCGCCGACCGCGCACGCACGGTGGCGGCGGCCGTGGACGTCAACGCGGGGCCTGCCGATATCGTGCAGCCGGGGCATATCTTTCCGTTACGCGCCAAAGATGGCGGCGTGCTGACCCGCGCCGGCCACACCGAAGCCGGCTGTGACCTGGCCCGCCTGGCCGGGCATGCACCGGCCTCGGTGATCGTCGAAGTGATGAACGACGACGGCACCATGGCCCGCCGGCCTGACCTGGAAATCTTCGCGCGCAAGCATGGGATCAAGATGGGCACTATCGCCGACCTGATTCACTACCGCCTCAGTACCGAACGCACCGTGGTGCGCATTGGCGAACGCGACCTGCCCACGGTGCATGGCACGTTCCGCCTGATTACCTTTGAAGACCGCATCGACGGTGGCGTACACATGGCCATGGTGATGGGCCCATTGCGCCGCGATGAACCTACGCTGGTGCGCGTGCATGTGATCGACCCGCTGCGCGATCTGGTCGGCGCCGAGTACAGCGGTCCGTCCAACTGGACGCTGTGGGCCGCCCTGCAACGCGTCGCGGCCGAAGGCCGTGGCGTGGTGGTGGTGCTGGCCAATCATGAATCGTCCCAGGCGCTGCTGGAGCGCGTACCGCAACTGACCCAGGCACCGCGCCAGTTCAACCGTTCGCAGTCGCGGATTTATTCGGAAGTCGGCACCGGGGCGCAGATATTGCAGGATCTGGGCGTCGGCAAGTTGCGTCACCTCGGCCCGCCCCTGAAATACGCCGGGCTGACCGGCTACGACCTGGAGGTGGTCGAGAGCATTCCCTTCACCGAATGACGGATAACCGGTAAGGCAAAATGCTTGCACAAAGTTTGGAATACCATAATATGATATTCCATAGACCGAACGCTTTCGCCAAGTGCGCCCGCCAGGGACAGCACCAATAACAGCCCTTGGCACGGTCGCCTTTTGGGCCTCGATTAGAGGCTCCGATGGACCTACTGCTCCCGATAGGCGGGCATTACCAAGCCCGCTCAATAACAAAACAAATGAGGGCGTGAAAATGGTGTTGAACAAACGTGCAACCGCTGTGCTGTTCGCGGGTTTATTGGCTACGGCCACTCACGCGGCCCTGGCGGCCGAAAGCGTGAATTTCGTGAGCTGGGGCGGTAGCACCCAGGATGCGCAGAAACAGGCGTGGGCCGACCCTTTCAGCAAGGCCAGCGGCATCACCGTTGTACAGGACGGCCCGACCGACTACGGCAAGCTCAAGGCCATGGTCGAAAGCGGCAACGTGCAGTGGGACGTGGTGGATGTCGAGGCCGACTTCGCCTTGCGCGCCGCCGCCGAAGGCCTGCTCGAACCCCTGGACTTCTCGGTAATCCAACGCGACAAGATCGACCCACGCTTCGTCTCCGACCATGGCGTCGGCTCGTTCTTCTTCTCCTTTGTGCTGGGCTACAACGAAAGCAAACTCGGCGCCGGCAAACCCCAGGATTGGACCGCGCTGTTCGACACCAAGACCTACCCCGGCAAACGCGCCCTCTACAAATGGCCCAGCCCTGGCGTGCTCGAACTGGCCCTGCTGGCCGACGGCGTACCGGCCGACAAGCTCTACCCCCTGGACCTGGACCGCGCCTTCAAGAAACTCGACACCATCAAAAAAGACATCGTCTGGTGGGGCGGTGGTGCGCAGTCGCAGCAACTGCTGGCCTCCGGCGAAGTCAGCATGGGCCAGTTCTGGAACGGTCGCATCCACGCCCTGCAGGAAGACGGCGCACCCGTGGGCGTGAGCTGGAAGCAGAACCTGGTCATGGCCGACATCCTCGTCGTGCCTAAGGGCACCAAAAACAAAGCCGCCGCGATGAAGTTCCTGGCCAGTGCCAGCAGCGCCAAGGGCCAGGCCGATTTCTCCAACCTGACCGCCTATGCACCGGTGAATATCGACAGCGTGCAGCGCCTGGATTCAGTCCTGGCGTCCAACCTGCCGACGGCGTATGCCAAGGACCAGATCACCCTCGATTTCGCCTACTGGGCCAAGAACGGTTCGGCCATTGCGACACGGTGGAATGAATGGCTAGTCAAATGAAAATGACGGCAACTACACCGACCGGGAGCGCCCTCGGCGCTGCCGGCGCGGTTTGCAGCAACGCCGTAGCGCCGTCCCTGGCCCAGCGCTGGCGGGGCGCGGGCAACCTGATCCCGGCCCTGCTGTTCCTCGGCCTGTTCTTCCTCGCACCGCTGATCGGGCTGTTGCTGCGCGGTGTACTGGAACCGGTGCCGGGCCTGGGCAACTATGAACAGCTGTTCGCCAACTCGGCCTACGCCCGGGTAATGCTCAACACCTTTTCGGTGGCGGGCCTGGTGACCCTGTTCAGCCTGTTGCTGGGCTTCCCGCTGGCCTGGGCGATTACCCTGGTGCCACGCGGCTGGGGCCGCTGGATCTTGAATATCGTGTTGCTGTCGATGTGGACCAGCCTGCTGGCCCGCACCTACTCCTGGCTGGTATTGCTGCAAGCCTCCGGGGTCATCAACAAGGCGCTGATGGCCATGGGCATCATCGATGTTCCCCTGGAGATGGTGCATAACCTCACTGGCGTGGTGATCGGCATGAGCTACATCATGATCCCGTTCATCGTGCTGCCGTTGCAGGCGACCATGCAGGCCATCGACCCGATGATCCTGCAGGCCGGCTCCATCTGCGGCGCGAGCCCGTGGACCAACTTCTTCCGGGTGTTCCTGCCGCTGTGCCGGCCGGGGTTGTTTTCTGGCGGGTTGATGGTGTTCGTGATGTCCCTCGGTTACTACGTTACCCCGGCGCTGCTCGGCGGTGCGCAGAACATGATGCTGCCCGAGTTCATCATCCAGCAGGTGCAATCGTTCCTCAATTGGGGCCTGGCCAGTGCCGGTGCCGCGTTGCTGATCTTCATCACGCTGGTGCTGTTCTACTTCTACCTGAAGCTTCAGCCGGAATCCCCGGTTGGCGCGAGCAATGCGAGGTAAGCCGTCATGCTGCTGACTCCGAATGCCATGAGCCGCAGGATGCGCCTGGGCCTCTACACCACCACCGGTTTGATTGGGCTGTTCCTGCTGCTGCCGATCGTGTTTATCGTGCTGCTGTCGTTCGGCTCGTCGCAATGGCTGGTGTTCCCGCCACCGGGCTGGACGCTGAAATGGTACGGCCAGTTCTTCTCCAACGCCGACTGGATGAACGCGGCGCTGGCCAGCCTCAAGGTCGCCGTGCTGACCACCGTGTTCGCCGTGGCGCTGGGCCTGCCCACGGCATTTGCCCTGGTGCGCGGGCGCTTCCCCGGCCGCGAGCTGCTCTATGGCCTGTTCACCCTGCCGATGATCGTGCCACTGGTGATCATCGCCGTGGCGGTGTACGCGCTGTTCCTCAAGCTCGGCTACACCGGCACGATGTTCGCCTTTGTGGTCAGCCACGTGATTGTCGCGTTGCCGTTCACCATCATCTCGATCATCAACTCGCTGAAACTGTTCGATCAGTCGATTGAAGACGCGGCGGTGATCTGCGGGGCGTCGCGCCTGCAGGCGGTGTTCAAGGTGACCTTCCCGGCGATTCGCCCGGGGATGGTGGCCGGTGCGCTGTTCGCCTTTCTTGTGTCATGGGACGAAGTGGTGCTCAGCGTGATGATGGCCAGCCCGACCCTGCAAACCCTTCCCGTGAAAATGTGGACCACCCTGCGTCAGGACCTGACACCGGTGATCGCCGTCGCCTCGACGCTGCTGATCGGCCTCTCGGTGCTGGTCATGGTCATCGCCGCCGCCGTCCGCCGGCGCACAGAAACCCGCGCTTGAGCGCCCAGGAGCAGAACATGAGTGCAGTGATCCAAGATGCCGCGCAGAACCCGGGCCAACCCCTGGTCAGCCTGCGCAACCTGAACAAGTTCTATGGCGAATTTTGCGCCGTGGACAACATTTCGCTGGACATCAAGGACGGCGAGTTCCTCACCTTCCTCGGCTCCAGCGGCTCGGGCAAAAGCACCACCCTGTCGATGCTCGCCGGTTTTGAAACGCCGAGCAGCGGCGAGATCCTGGTGAGTGGTCAATCGCTGGTCAACGTACCGCCGCACAAGCGCGACATCGGCATGGTGTTCCAACGCTACTCGCTGTTCCCGCACCTGTCGGTACGCGACAACATCGCCTTCCCCCTGGCGATCCGCAAACTGGCCAGCGCCGAGCGCGAGAAGCGTGTCGACGCCATGCTCAAGCTGGTGCAACTGGAACAATTCGCCCATCGCCGCCCGTCGCAACTGTCCGGCGGCCAGCAACAGCGCGTCGCCATCGCCCGGGCGCTGGTGTACGAGCCGCGCATCCTGCTGATGGACGAACCGCTCGGCGCCCTCGACAAGAAGCTGCGTGAAGACTTGCAGGACGAGCTGCGCCAGTTGCATCGGCGCCTGGGCATCACCATCGTCTATGTGACCCACGACCAGGAAGAAGCGATGCGCCTGTCGCAACGCATCGCGATTTTCAGCCACGGCAAGATCGTCGGCCTGGGCAGCGGTTTCGACCTGTACCAGAACCCGCCGAACGCGTTTGTCGCCTCATTCCTGGGCAACTCCAACTTCCTCAAGCTCAAGGCCCAGGGCAACGCGGCCGCGTCATTCGAAGGCCAATCCGTGTCGATCCGCCTGACCGGCGGCCTGCGCAGCGAGCAGGATGTGCTGCTGATGGTGCGCCCGGAAAAAGCCCTGGCGCTGAGCGTCGAACAGGCCGCCGAACAGCCCCTGGCCGCCGGTTGGAATGAGGTGTCGGCGCTCGTCGGCGAAGTGCTGTTCCTCGGCGAAAGCCAGACCTGCAGCGTGAAAACCCTGGGCGGCACCTCGATGACGGTCAAGGCATTGTCCGCTGCGGGCATGCCGCTCAAGGCCGGCGACCCGGTGCGCGTGCGCTGGGCCACCGCAGATGCCTGTGTGTACACCGAGTGGGCGGAAAGCGATCTGAACAAAGCTGCCGGCGCCCACTGAGTCACCCATTGTGGGAGGGGGCTTGCCCCCTCCCACATTTTGAACTGCATCCTACGCTGGAAAATCGCCCCCTCGATGCCCGGCACCTCGCAGGTATCGGCATAGATCCCCACGCTGGGCCACGGCGATCTGAACAAGGCTGCCGGCGCTCATTGAGCCCCCTCCCACATTTTTTGAACTACGTCCTACGCTCGAAAATCGCCCCCTCGATGCCCAGCACCTCGCAGGTATCGGCATAGATCCCCACGCCCTTCTCCCACACATGCTTGATCGACTGGTCGGCGCAGCGGATCTGGTAATTGAGCTCGAACGGTTCATGGCGTGACAACGCATATTGCACCTCGCGCCACACGTAGTCGGCGTCCTGGGCCAGGATCAGGCTGTTGTAGGTGAACTCATGGTTGTCCACCAGCCGCTCGGCGGGGTAGCCGGTCAATTGCAGGCAGCCGGCACTGACGAACTCCATGGTCCAGTCGCGGTTGTTACGGCCGCGATAGATCAGCCCGGGCATGCTGTCGAGCAAGCTCATGCTGCTGCGCTGGCTGGCTAGCAAGGCGATTTCGCGGCGCTTGTGCGCAGTGACATCCCCGGCCACCAGGTAGAAACCCTGCGGGCCGCGCTTGAGGCTGATCTCGAACCAGCGCAGCTCGCCGCACGGATGCACGAAGCGCAGGCGTTGGTTGAACGAGGTCTCGGGACGTCGGCGCAGCTCATGCAAAGCCTGGCGCCACAGCGGGCGGTCTTCCTGATGGACGTAGTCGACGACGTTGCGTTCCGCGCCCGGCGCGCCCATCAACTCGGCCCAGGCCAGGTTGAAGTGGGCGATCTGGCCGTTGTCGCGCAGGTGCAGCAAAGCGGCGGGAAAACAATCCATCAGGTGCGCGGGCGGTGTCTGCACCCAAGCGTCAGGGCTTTCCCTCATCTAATGACGCTCCTCGTGTTTGAGCAACGCGCCGCTGTGCACCCGGGCGGCCAGCTCCAGGCGCGAATGCAGGTTGAGTTTCTGCAACAGGCTGCGCACATAGATTTTCACCGTGCCGTCGCTGATCCCCAGCTCCCTGCCGATCTGTTTGTTGCTCATGCCGGCGGCGATCAGCGCCAGGGTCTGGCCTTCGCGTTCGGTGAGGTGCTCACCGCCCGGCGTCTCGCCGTGTGGCCTGGGCTCGGCCGGGTCGGCGAGCAAGGCGATCAGGGTTGAGTCGAGCATGATCGCGCCCTTGTGACAGTTGCGCATATACGCCAGCAATGCCTCGGGCTCGGTTTCCTTGAGCACGTAACCGCTGGCGCCCAGGCGCAAGGCGCTGAGCAATTCGGCGCGGTCCATCGACGCCGTGAGCACCACCACCTGGCAGTCCAGGCGCAATTGGCGCAGTTCGTCCAGCACCTGCAGGCCGCTCAGGCCAGGCATGTGCAGATCCAGCAAGACCTGCTGCGGCGTCAGGCTCACGGCCAGGTTGATGCCTTCTCGGCCACTGGCCGCCTGCCCCACCACTTCGAAGTCGTCGCTGGCATCGAACAGTTGCGCCAGGCCTTTGCGAAACAGCGGGTGATCATCGATCAGTAATAAGGTCGTGCAGTCCATCGAGACTCCCTTGTGGCAGGTCGTGGTGGCGGCGCAGGCCAAGGTGCACGCGCACGCCGTGCGGGCGGATCGCTTCAATGCTCAGCCGCGCGCCGATGCTGGCGGCGCGCTCGCGGATAATTGCCAGGCCGAAATGGTTGTGCTCATCGCACGCCGGGCTCAAGCCGATGCCATCGTCCTCCACCGACACCGAGGCATCGCCGTCCTGGGTCTGGCGCAGTTCAATACGCACATGCCGCGCGTGGGAATGGCGCACCGCATTGGCCAGGGCCTCGCGCACGATCTGCAGGATCTGCAACTCGGTTTCCGGACTCAGGGCATCGTCGGCCAGGCGGTTGTCCAACTCGAACACGATGATGCAGCGCCGCGAAAACTCCGCGACCGAGTCGGCCAGGGCCTGGCGCAGCGAGCGTCCGTCCATGGTCAGGCGCGCGCTGGTGATCAGCTCGCGCACCTGGCGCTGCAACTGGCTGAGGCCGGCGCACAGGTCCTGCAGGACGGGCGCGCCCAACTGTGACTGCAAGCCGTGGGCCTGGAATGCCAGGTAACCCAACTGCTGCGCCACCGAATCGTGCAACTCACGGGCCAGCGCGCCGTGGCGCGACGTTGCCTGTCTGCGCTGCTGCTCACGGTTGTCGCTGCGCAGACGCACGGTGACCGCCACGGCGTGCGCCGCTTCCTCCAGCAACTGACGCCAACTGGCACCGGCCCGTCTGGGGGTATCAAGCAGCAATGCGCCCTTTTCACCCTCGGGCAAGGCGCACACCAATCGGTGCACACCCCTTTGCCGGCAAGGACCGCACGCCTGGGGCGTGTCCATCGCACTCGCGTCGCGCCCGGGGCAGTGCGCCACGCCCTGGCAGCCCTCGATCAAGCCACGCCGCGTCGGGCCGAGGTCTTCGCCGCCGAGGATCAAATTGAGCCTGGCGGCGGGCAGCAGTGCGTCGAAACGGTCCAGAAAACCCGACAAGGCACCGTCCGCGTGCAGGGGCAACCCGGCCAGCAGCCTGCGCACGCTACGCGCCTGTTCGGGGCGCACAGGCCCCAACCAGAGCGGCCAGCCCTTCGGTCGTGTTCGCACTCTTCGATAACTCCCCGTCCGGTTGCTGAGCGTTAATGCAAGACCAGCAACTTCCATGCCCCGAACGGTGGTGCGGCAAGGCTTATCTCCAAAGGCATAGCCCTTTTTCCAGATTGAGAAGATTTTCCTCATAGGAAAGTATCTCTCCCAACAGGAAACAAAACGCACCTTGGAGAGCCCGCATGACGCACACCCACAACCGCACCATCGTGGTGATGCAATCGGCAACCGCCTTCACGCAGGGGGTCACCGAACTGGACAACCCGTTGCTGCTGAGCGGCGAACAACCCGACTTTGCCCGGCGCTTGCAACAGGCATTGGCCAGCGCCACCGTGGGCTGTCGACTCCACCTGCTAGGCGATGAAGCCTTTGTCTGGCGCATTCACGCTGAGGCCCGCGCCGCTGGCCTGGAAGACGCCGAGATCGGCATGACCTGCACGACGCCGGGCCTGCGCCAGGTGTATTGCGCCCATTGCGGGCTGACCCAGACCGCAGGCCCAGCGCCGGTGTTGAACTGCATCGGCTGCAACGTCGGGCTGGAAGTGCGCACCCATTTTTCCCGGCGCCTGGGCGCTTACCTCGGCGTGTGCAGCAACCCCGAACAGCCCTATGCGGGGTTCCAACCATGAGCGCCGCCCTCAAGGTCCAGGTCAGCGCGGCCAGAATGCTCACGCCCGTGGTGCGCGAGTTCACCCTGACCGCCTGCGACGGCGCCCTGCCCGCTTTCTCGCCCGGCAGCCACGTACAGGTGCATCTGCCGCTGGCCGAGGGCACGGTGCGCAACGCCTACTCGCTGACCGGCGACCCGGCGCACACGCACCACTACCGCATCGCCGTGCGCCTGCAGGAGGCTTCTCGCGGCGGTTCGCAGTACTTGCATCGCCAGGTGCAGGTCGGCGACACCTTGCGGATTTCGCCGCCGGCCAATCTGTTCGCGCCCCATGGCACCGCACGCCGGCACATCCTGATCGCCGCCGGCATCGGCATCACGCCGTTCATGGCCTATATCGCCACGATGGAACAGCAGCAGGCCGATTTCGAACTGCATTACCTGTTCCGCCCAGGGCTCAGCGATGCCTACCTCAATGAGTTACAACAGCGCCTCGGCCCGCGTCTGCACGCCTACGACCGCCGCCCGGACCTGAGCCGCATCCTCGCCAACCGGGCGCTGGGCAGCCACGTCTACACCTGTGGCCCGCAACCCTTGATCGAGGCGGTCGAGCAACACGCCGATCGCCTCGGTTGGCCGCGCAATCGGCTGCACGCCGAGGCATTCAAAGGCGCGCAACCGGGCCAGCCGTTCGACCTGCAACTGCTGCGCAGTGGCCGCACCCTGCGCGTGGAGGCCGAGCAGAGCCTGCTCGAAGCCTTGGAACACGCGGGGTTGCAGGTGCCCAACCTGTGCCGTGGCGGGGTCTGCGGCCAGTGCATCACGCGCCATCAAGGCGGTGCCATCGAACACCGCGACAGTTTCCTCAGCCCGGCCGAGCAGGCCGAATTTCTGATGCCCTGCGTCTCACGCGGCAGCGGCCCCTGCGTTTCGCTGGACCTATAGGAGTGAGTGCCATGCCCCTGCAATCGAGCCCTGTGCTGAGCTATCGCGACGATTTCAGCTTTCGCAACAGCCCGGCGGCGATCCGTCGCTTCCCCTTCCCGTTTATCGAGGACAGCTACCGGTACTCGGTGAACATCGAACCGGCCACCTCCCGCGACCCGGGTTCCGTCTACGAGCACGCCTTCGACATCGACGAGCACTACCGCTCGGAAATGGCCGAACGCGCCCTGATCCTGGACAACGACCCACGCCGCTACCTGGTGATGCCGCACATGCAAGCGGCGGCCTGGGATGCGCTGCACATGCTCATGGAAAACCTCGCCGTCGACTACCCGCAGTGGTTCAGCCTGGTGCGTGACGGCGACCGCTGGCACTGGCGCAACCACCTGCTGCAGATCGATCAACCGTTCATCTTCGGCGATGCCGCCAGCCTGCCCTGCGCACCGCTGGAATACATCGGCCGCCAGGTACAAGGGGATTTCGCCCTGCTCGACCAGCGCGACGGAGACCTGTACATGGACGCCGGCCTGGTCACCAGCCCGGCCGACTGGTCGCTGGCGTTCGATGCCGGCATGAGCTTCAAGCAGTGGCATGCACCGGTGCCCATGGCCAACCAGATGGGCGTGTTCGACCGTGCGCTGAAGTACCTGCTCAACCTGCAGGCCGGCCAGCCGGTCCGGCGCCTGAACTGGACCCTGACCATCAACCCGCGCCTGGATTCATCCCCGGAAACCTTCCATCAATGGGGCGCCGACCGCGGCCGGATCACCGCGCAGAACGTCGGGCAACAGGTACACCTGCGGGTCGAACTGCAAGTGATGGCGCGCCTGCCGCGCAGCAACGCGGTGATGTTCAGCATTCGCACCTACCTGATCAGCCTGGACGAACTGGCCACCCAACCCGGCTGGGGCTGCCGCCTGCACCGCGTGCTGCGCGACCTGCCCGATGCCATCGCCGACTACAAGGGCATGACCCGCTATCGACAGCCCCTGGTCGAGTGGCTGAGCCAGTTCGATCCACTCGCCTGACCTTCTTTTCCCGACGAGGAACATCACATGACCCACTCCTGGCGTATTTCTGCATTAGCCGAGCGGCACCGCGCCCTTGGCTCGAACCTCGAAGACTGGAACGGCATGGGCACCGCCTGGACCTACAACAGCGCGCTGGCCGACCACCACGAAGCGATCCGCACCCGCGCCGGCCTGATGGACGTATCGGGCCTGAAAAAAGTCCACTACGTAGGCCCGCACGCCGAAAGCCTGTTGCAGTGGGCCACCACCCGCGACATCGCCAAGCTCTATCCCGGCAAATCGGTGTATGCATCGATGCTCGACGAGGACGGCAAATTCGTCGATGACTGCATCGTCTACCGCACCGGGCCCAATGCCTTCATGGTCGTGCATGGCGCCGGCACCGGGCATGAAATGCTCGTGCGCTCCGCTCAGGGCCGGCAAGTGGCGGTGCTGTTCGACGACGACCTGCACGACCTGTCGCTGCAAGGCCCGCTGGCGGTGGATTTTCTCGCCGAGCACGTGCCTGGCATCCGCCAGTTGCCGTACTTCCATCACCTGCAAACGCGCCTGTTCGAGCGCCCGGTGATGATCTCCCGCACCGGCTACACCGGCGAGCGCGGCTACGAGATTTTCTGCAAGGCGGCCGACGCACCGTTCCTGTGGGACAGCATCCTCGAACAGGGCGCGAGCCTGGGAATCATTCCCTGCGCCTTCACCGCCCTGGACTGGCTGCGGGTGGAAAGTTCGCTGATGTTTTTCCCCTACGACAACTCGCAGATGTACCCCTTCGCCGACCAGAAGGCCGGCGACACCCTGTGGGAAATGGGCCTGGACTTCACGGTTTCGCCCGGCAAACAAGCGTTCCGTGGCGCCGAGGAACACCTGCGCCTGCGCGGCCAGGAGCGCTTCAGGATCACCGGCGTGCTGCTCGACGGCGTGCGCCCGGCCGAGGCTGGCGACACCTTGTGGCAGGGCAACCAGCAAGTCGGCGTGATCACCTGCGGCATGTATTCGCGCCTGAGCAAACGCTCGATGGCCCTCGCGCGCATGAACGTCGCCTGTTCCACACCCGGCATCGCATTGCAGGTGCGCGGCAGCCTCGAAGGCGCCGCCACCACCCACGCCCTGCCTTTCGACGACCCGGAAAAAACCAAGCGCACGGCCAAGGGCTGAGTCTTCCTTCATCTTATTCAGGAGCCTTCGATGGACGCCTCAAGCGAACATTACATTCTCAAGATCACCTGCCCGGCAGCGTCCGGGATCGTCGCCGCGATCAGCGCCTGCCTGGCCCGGCAGCAGTGCTACATCAGCGAGTTGGCGCAATTCGATGACGAGTTCACCGGGCAGTTTTTCATGCGCGCGGTGTTCCGCTTCAACAAGGGCGTCAGCGGTGATGTCGGCGCCCTGCGCGAAGACCTGGGCGGACTCGCCGGCGGCTTCGACATGCAGTGGCAGTTGTTCAGCTCACGCCAGCCGACCCGCGTGCTGCTGATGGTCAGCAAGTTCGACCATTGCCTCACCGACCTGCTCTACCGCCACCGCAAAGGCGAAATGGACATGACCATCACCGCCGTGGTCTCCAACCACCTGGACCTGCGGGCGATGGCCGAGCGTGAAGGCATCCGCTTCATCTACCTGCCCATCACCAAGGACACCAAGGCCAGCCAGGAAGGCGAATTGATGCGCATCGTCGAAGACACCCAGACCGATCTGGTGGTGCTCGCGCGCTACATGCAGATCCTGTCCGACGGCCTGTGCCAGCAACTCTCGGGGCGCGCGATCAACATTCACCACTCGTTCCTGCCCGGTTTCAAGGGCGCCAAGCCGTATCACCAGGCCTATGACCGGGGGGTGAAGCTGATCGGCGCCACCGCCCACTACGTCACCAGCGACCTCGACGAGGGGCCGATCATCGAGCAGGAAATCCAGCGCGTCGACCATACCCACTTGCCCGACTCCCTGGTCGCCATCGGCCGCGACACCGAAACCGTCGCCCTTTCCAAAGCCCTGAAATACCACCTGGAACACCGGGTGTTCATCAACCACGACAAGACAGTGATCTTTCGCTGAAACCCCTCAGGAGACACGTTCATGACGCTACGTGTAGCAATCATCGGCGCCGGCCCATGCGGCCTGGCACAACTTCGCGCCTTTCAGTCGGCCCGCGACAAAGGCGCCGCTATTCCCGAACTGGTGTGCTTCGAGAAGCAGCAGGACTGGGGCGGCATGTGGAACTACACCTGGCGCACCGGCCTGGACGAAAACGGCGAGCCGGTACACGGCAGCATGTACCGCTACCTGTGGTCCAACGGCCCCAAGGAATGCCTGGAGTTCGCCGACTACACCTTTGAAGAACATTTCGGCCGGCCCATCGCCTCCTATCCGCCCCGCGAGGTGCTGTGGGACTACATCAAGGGCCGGGTGGAAAAGGCCGGCGTGCGCGACTACATCCGCTTCAACAATGTGGTGCGCCAGGTCACCTTCGACGAACAGACCCAGCACTTCACCGTGTACGCCCACGACTACACCCACGACACCTTGACCTGTGAAGAATTCGACTACGTGATCAACGCCTGCGGCCACTTCTCCACGCCCAAGGTGCCGTACTTCGAAGGCTTCGAGCAGTTCGCCGGGCGTATCCTGCATGCCCATGACTTTCGCGAGGCGCTGGAATTCAAGGACAAGGACCTGCTGATCGTCGGCAGCAGCTATTCGGCCGAGGACATCGGCTCGCAATGCTACAAATACGGTGCGCGCAGCATCACCAGTTGCTACCGCACCACGCCCATGGGCTATGCCTGGCCGGACAACTGGGAAGAAAAACCGCTGCTGCAGCGCCTGGAAAACAACCGCGCATTCTTTGCCGATGGCAGCAGCAAGCACGTCGACGCGGTGATCCTGTGCACCGGCTACAAGCACCACTTCCCGTTCCTGCCGGATGAACTGAGCCTCAGGACCGACAACCGCCTGTGGCCGATGAACCTCTACAAGGGCGTGTTCTGGGAACCCAACCCGCGGCTGATCTACCTCGGCATGCAAGACCAGTGGTACTCGTTCAACATGTTCGACGCCCAGGCCTGGTATGCCCGCGATGTGATCCTGGGGCGGATCGCGCTGCCCAGCCAGGCCGCGATGATCGCCGACAGCCAGCAGTGGCAGGCACGCGAACAGACCCTGGAAACCAACCAGCAGATGTTCGAGTTCCAGGGCGCCTACATCCAGCACCTGGTGGACGCCACCGACTACCCGAATTTCGACATTGCAGCCGTCAACGAGACCTTCCTGCACTGGAAGCACGACAAGGCCGAAAACATCATGGGTTATCGTGACAAGTCCTACCGCTCGCTGATGACCGGCACCCAGTCGCCGCCGCACCACACCCCGTGGCTGCAGGCCCTGGACGACTCGATGGCGGCGTACCTGGGCGAGCCCGCAACGCCCATCAAGTCAGTCGGCTGAGCGGGTGCCCATGATGAATGCTCCGCGTGTTTCCCACCCGCGAGAACCCGGGCTGTTTGCCCGGGCGCCGAACCTGGAACGCTACCGCGTGGCCGCAGGCGGTGTGACCCTGGTCGACCTGCAGCCCGGCGACGGCCTGCAGGTGATCGACGTCGAAGGCCGGCAAACCTGCGCACTGCTGGCCCTCGACGCCAGCGGTCGCAGTGCCCTGGCGAGCTGGGGGCTGAGCGGCTCAAGCGCCTGCCGCGTACCCCTGCGTGTCGGCCAGGCGCTCAAGCGGCGCGGCATCGACGCGCAGGCATTGCCCCTGGCCGCCGCGCTGTGGGACGACGCCAGCCCGCCCGGCCACGCCCGGCAGTTCGTCGCCGATGATCGCCTGCTGGTGATCGTCGCCGCCCCTGCCAGGCCCACCGCCGTCGACCGACAATACCGGCCCAGCGAACTGCGCCTACAGGTGACACGGGCCAACCCGTCGCCCCTGCTGATGCCCGCCCTGCCCGAGCCATTGGGCGAGGTGCTGGACGAGTTCACCCTGCACGCGGGCACGGCCCGCAGCTACACCGTCGCCAAGGGCCAGTACGTGCAGGTGCTGGACGTCGCCGGCCGCCAGTGTTCGGACTTCGTCGCCCTCGACCGCCGCGCCCTGGATCGCGGCGTGGAGCTGGACCTGGACCAGACCGTGACGCGCACGCTGAACGGCAGCGCCTACCCGGCACCGGGGCTGTTCTCGAAGTTTTTCGACCGCCGGATGCAGCCGATGCTGGAGGTGGTGCAGGACACCGTCGGACGCCACGACGCCTTCGCCCTGGCCTGCGCGGCGCGCTACTACGAATCCCATGGCTATTTCGGGCACGACAACTGCAGCGACAACCTCAGCCGCGTACTCGCGCCCTACGGCGTGCAGGCGCGCAACGGCTGGCCGGCGATCAATTTCTTCTTCAACACCGGCATTGATGCACACCAACAGATGACCCTGGATGAGCCGTGGTCGCGGCCCGGTGACTACGTGCTGCTGCGGGCCATGACCGAACTGGTGTGCGGCAGTACCTCGTGCCCGGATGACATCGACCCGGCCAATGGCTGGAACCCGACCGATATCCATGTCCGTATCTATAGCGAGAAGGAGCGTTTTTCCATCGCCATGAGCACTCGAACCACGGCCGATGCCGACCCGATACTGACCCGTGAGACCGCGTTTCACTCACGCACCAGCGCCCTCACCGGCAGCTTCACCGACTACCGCAACTGGTGGCTGCCGCTGCGCTACGACGGCTACGGCGCCACCGAGGAATACCTCGGCTGCCGCGAACGCGTGGCCGTGATGGACCTGACCGCCCTGCGCAAGTTCGAGATCATCGGCCCCGACGCCGAAGCCCTGTTGCAATACTGCCTGACCCGCGACGTGCGGCGCCTGGCGGTGGGCCAAGTGGTCTATTCGGCGATGTGCCACGCGCACGGCGGCATGCTCGACGACGGCACCCTGCTGCGCCTCGGCCCGGACAACTTCCGCTGGATCTGCGGCGAAGACTACGCCGGCGTGTGGCTGCGCGAGCAGGCCGAAAAACTGGGTATGAAGGTGTGGGTCAAGTCCGCCAGCGAGCAGATTCACAACCTGGCGGTGCAAGGGCCGCTCAGCCGCGAGCTGCTCAAGCAGATGGTCTGGACGCCGCCCACCCAACCGAGCGTCGACAGCCTCGGCTGGTTCCGCTTCCTGGTCGGCCGGCTGGACAGTTTCGAGGGCTGCCCGTTGATGATTTCGCGCACCGGCTACACCGGCGAACTGGGCTTTGAAGTGTGGTGCCAGCCCGAAGACGCCGAACGGGTGTGGGACCGCATCTGGCAACTCGGCCAACCCTTGGGCCTGGTGCCCCTCGGCCTGGAAGCGCTGGACTTGCTGCGCATCGAAGCCGGGCTGATTTTTGCCGGCTACGAGTTCAGCGACCAGACCGACCCGTTCGAGGCCGGCATCGGCTTCAGCGTGCCACTCAAGAGCAAGACCGATGACTTTATCGGCCGCGACGCCCTGTTGCGGCGCAGCGCCCATCCCAGCCACAAGCTGGTCGGCCTGCACCTGCGCGGCAACGAGGCGGCCCACCACGGCGACCCGGTGTACCACGGCCGCGCCCAGGTCGGGGTCATCACCAGTGCCTGCCGCTCACCGTTGCTGGCCAGCAATATCGCGCTGTGCCGGGTCGACGTGAGCTGCGCCGAACCCGGCACCCTGCTTGAGATCGGCAAAGTCGATGGCCTACAGAAGCGCATCAGCGCCACGGTCAGCGCAGCGATTTTCTATGACCCGGACAAGAGCCGTGTGCGTAGCTGATCGTCCCGATACCGATGTGTGCCACCCCACTTTGACTGCCCACTTTGATTGCCCTTCTTAACCGCTACTCAGACATGGGAATACGAAGATGGAAGCGACGACGTTCGAGGCTGTACCGCAGGCTGCCAGCTCAGTGGGCAGCCTGCACCGCAAGATCGATTGGCGCGGTGCATTCTGGGTCGCCAGTGGCGTCCCCGCGCTGGTGCTGTTCTCCATCGGCGCGATTGCCGCCACGGTGGGCAAACCGGCCTGGATCGTGTGGATCGTGTCGATCCTGTTCGGGTTTATCCAGGCCTTCACCTATGCCGAGATCGCCGGGCTGTTCCCGCACAAGTCCGGCGGCGCGTCGGTGTACGGCGCGGTGGCCTGGGTGCGCTACAGCAAGTTGATCGCACCGGTGTCGGTGTGGTGTAACTGGCTGGCCTGGTCGCCGGTGCTGTCCATCGGTTCGGGGCTGGCGGCGGGGTATATCCTCACCGCGCTGTTTCCCGCCGACGCGCTGATCAACACCTGGCAACTGACCCTGCTCGACCTGGGTTGGGTCAAGAGCGGCCTGTCGTTGCGCATCAACGCGACATTCGCCATTGGCTTGTTGATCCTGCTTACGGTGTTTGCCGTGCAGCATGGCGGCATCCTGCGCTCGGCGCGCCTGACGCTGGTGCTCGGCGTCACCTCGCTGATCCCGCTGTTGCTGGTGGGCGTGGTGCCGTTGTTCACCGGGGACGCGACCCAAGCCAACTTCCTGCCGCTGTACCCGCTGGCCCATGACGCAGCCGGGCAAGTCATCGACGGCCCGTGGGATATGTCCGGCTGGTCGCTGATGGCCGGCGGGCTGTTCATGGCCGCGTGGTCCACCTACGGGTTCGAAACGGCGGTGTGCTACACCCGCGAGTTCAAGGACCCCAAGCGTGACACCTTCAAGGCGATCTTCTACGCCGGCCTGCTGTGCATCCTGGTGTTCACCCTGGTGCCGCTGGCGTTTCAAGGCAGCCTGGGGCTCGGCCAACTGGTGACCCCGGCGGTGCTCGACGCCAGCGGCGCGGTGGTGACACCGGCGGTGTACAGCGGCCTGCTGTCGCCAGCGATCTACAGCGGCATGGGCGTTGGCCAGGTGATGGCCGACAGCATCGGCGGCGGCAAGGTGGTCGCCAATATCGTACTGATCATGCTGGTATTGGCCACGTTGCTGGCGATCATGACCTCAATGTCCGGCTCGTCGCGTACCCTGTATCAGGCATCGGTGGACGGCTGGCTGCCCAAGTACCTGGGCCGCACCAACGAACACGGCGCGCCCACGGCGGCGATGTGGACCGACCTGTCGTTCAACCTGCTGTTGTTGCTGATGTCGGACTATGTGTTCGTGCTGGCGGCGTCCAACGTCAGCTACATCATTTTCAACTTCCTCAACCTCAACGCCGGCTGGATCCACCGCCTCGACCGCCCCGACTGGGTGCGCCCGTACAAAGCCCCCACCGTGCTGCTGGCGGCCGGCGGCGTGCTGAGCTTCGTCAACCTGGCGTGCATGGGCCTGGGTGCGGATATCTGGGGCGCCGGTACGCTGGTCACCGGCTTGCTGCTGGCGCTGCTGATCCTGCCGGTGTTCTGCTACCGCCACTACGTGCAGGACAAAGGCCGCTTCCCCGCGGCGATGCTCAGCGACCTGTATCTCCAGGCCGATGACGGCCAACGCCGCGCCGGCTGGCTGCCCTATGCCACGCTGATCGCCGGTGTGCTGGTGGTGTATGCCTGCCATCAACTGGTAGCCTGAATGCCCTGGGCGGCTTATCGCTGAGGGATTTATCCCTCAGCTCCCCTATTTTTCCAGACAACGGTGACGCTTTTGACCAGCACACTCTCCTCCCTTGCCCGCGATATCGACGGCAAGGCCATTTCTGCCCAGGTTCTCGACGAGGTTCGCGACGAGGTCCTGCTGCTTGCCACGCAAAAAATCTTCCCGGCCCTGGCCGTCGTGCTGGTGGGCAACGACCCGGCCAGCGAAGTGTATGTGCGCAACAAACTGCTACGGGCCAAGGAAGTCGGGATTCGCTCCCTTGAATACCGGCTGCCGGATGACGCCAGCCAGGCGCAAGTGCTCGACCTGCTTGCCCAGTTGAACGCCGACGCGTCGGTCAACGGCGTGCTGGTGCAGTTGCCGTTGCCGGCGCATATCGATGAGGCAGCGGTGATCCATGCGATTGACCCGATCAAGGACGTGGACGGTTTCCACCGTGAAAACGTCGGCGGCCTGGTGCAAGGCATCGAGGTCCTCACGCCCTGCACGCCCAGCGGCTGCATGCGCCTGCTGCATGAAACCTGCGGCGATTTGAGTGGCTTGCACGCGGTGGTGATTGGTCGCTCGAACATCGTCGGCAAACCGATGGCGACCCTGCTGTTGCAGGCCAACTGCTCGGTCAGCGTGGTGCACTCGCGCAGCGTCGATGCACCGGCGTTGTGCCGCCTGGCCGACATCGTCGTCGCCGCCGTCGGGCGGCCGCAGTTGATCGATGCCAACTGGCTCAAGCCCGGCGCGGTGGTGATCGACGTGGGGATCAACCGCATCAGCACCGAGACCGGCACGCGGTTGGTGGGCGATGTGGACTATGCCAGCGCACGCACCGTGGCCAGCGCGATTACACCGGTGCCGGGGGGCGTGGGGCCGATGACGATTGCCTACCTGCTGAAGAACACCCTGGTGGCCAGCCAGTTGCAGCGCAACAAAGCAACTGTGGGAGAGGGCTTGCCCCCGATGGCAGTGGGTCAGCTACAAACAAGCTGACTGATCCGGCGCCATCGGGAGCAAGCTCCCTCCCACATTTTGAGCTGCGTTTACTCAGGGGGAAGATCAGTGGTTGTAAGCCCGCTCGTTATGCTCGGCCAGGTCCAGCCCCATCCACCGTGGCGCAATAAGGCAACTGTGGGAGGGGGCTTGCCCCCGATGGCAGTGGGTCAGCTACAAACAGGCTGCTGATCCGGCGCCATCGGGGGCAAGCCCCCTCCCACATTAAAAAGCTGCGTTTACTCAGGGGGAGGATCAGTGGTTATAAGCCCGCCCGTTATGCTCGGCCAAGTCCAACCCCATCCACCGTGGCGCAGCAAGCCCCCTCCCACATTTTGAGCTGCGTTTACTCAGGGGGAGGATCAGTGGTTGTAGGCCCGCTCGTTATGCTCGGCCAGGTCCAACCCCATCCACCGTGGCGCAGCAAGGCAACTGTGGGAGGGGGCTTGCCCCCGATTGCAGTGGGTCAGCTACAAACAAGCTGACTGATCCGGCGCCATCGGGGGCAAGCCCCCTCCCACATTAAAAAGCTGCGTTTACTCAGGGGGAGGATCAGTGGTTGTAAGCCCGCCCGTTATGCTCGGCCAGGTCCAACCCCATCCACCGTGGAGCAGCAAGGCAACTGTGGGAGGGGGCTTGCCCCCGATGGCAGTGGGTCAGCTACAAACAAGCTGACTGATCCGGTGAAGTGCGCCCCAAAAGTTGGACAGTGATTGTTAGGCTACAGCGGACCGGGCTCTGTACGCTACAGGGCTCAGTCCGCCAAGCTTCGTTTTGATTCGTTTATGGTTGTAGTAATGGATGTATTCAGCCAGTCCAGCCTGCAACTGAGCCACGCTGTCGAAGCTTTCCCGGTAGTAAAATTCTGACTTCAACGTACCAAAGAAGCTCTCCATTGTGGCGTTGTCATAGCAGTTTCCTCTGCGTGACATGCTCTGTTCCAACCCTGCTTTTTCTAGTTGATCCCGGTACTTTGGGTATCGATAGTGCCAACCCTGATCCGAGTGCAGCATGGGTTTGACGCCCTCAGGCAAGCGCTCAAGAGCTTGTTCCAGCATGTCGCCCACCAACGCATATTGGGGGCGTGTGGCGGTCTGATAAGCCACGATTTCTCCGTTGTACAAGTCTAAAACTGGAGACAGATACAGCTTTCCGCCAGCCACTTTGAACTCGGTGACATCCGTTACCCATTTCTGATTCGGTTGTTCAGCCTCGAACTGACGAGCCAGGGTATTGGGCGAGACTTTTCCCATCGGCCCTCGATACGATCTGTATTTCTTCGGTCGTACCGTACATTTCAGACTCAACTCCCCCATCAGTCGCCGCACCGTTTTACTGTTGATCAACTGTCCGTTGCTGCGCAGAGCTAAAGTCATACGACGATAGCCGAAGCGCCCCTTATGCTCGTCTTGAAGGCTCTGGATAGAGGCTTTCAGCGAAACGAACCGGTCTGCTCCGTCCATCGCCTTGAGTTGGTAGTAGTACGTGCTGCGGGCGAGCCCAACCAGTTTGAGCAAAGGGTCCAAAGGGAAGCTTTGCCTCAACTCAGAGACTAATCGGGCTTTTTCTTCGCTTCTTTCTCGCGCCTCATTACCGCCTCGCCTAACTCCCCAAGCTTTTTTAGGTAGGCGTTCTCCATGCGCAAATACTGGAGTTCATCAAGTAAAGCCTTGTGAGCACGCTCTTGGTCGGTGAGTGGGGCAGCCGTTTTTCGAGGTTTAGCTGGTGGTTTGGACATAGCGATATTCAATCCTTTTTCCCCTGAGGCCAGGGCTTCAATACCGCCACTGTAATACTGCTGCTGCCATCTGCCCACTTGGGTAGAGTCACCCAGATTGAAGAGTGCCGCTGCGCGGCGAAAAGAGAGGGAGTCACGCCACATGCGTTGCAGAACGGAGAACTTGAACAAAGCACTATAACGTCCACCGGAACTACTCAGACTGGCCTCACCGTGCAGCCGGTAAGCTTCCACCCAGCGGCGAAGCAAAGTGGGGTCCATTTGAAATCGGGCTGCAATATGGCGAAAGCCTCGGCCTCGCTCTAGGAAGGCGGTAATGGCGGAAAGTTTGAACTGCGCGGTGTACTTGCTCATGAAAAAGCCCCAGGAGTTGGATGAGTGTCCAACTTTTGGGGCGCACTTCACCGGCGCCATCGGGAGCAAGCCCCCTCCCACATTTTGAGCTGCGTTTACTCAGGGGGGAGGATCAGTGGTTGTAGGCCCGCTCGTTATGCTCGGCGAGGTCCAGGCCCATCTCTTCCACCGACTCATGGGCGCGCAGGCCGACCAGGGCATTGACCACCTTGAGGATGATCCAGCTGACCACGAAGCAGTATACGGTGGTCAGCGCCACCCCTTTGAGCTGTGCCACTACCTGGGCGCCCATGGTCACGCCTTCCACCAGGCCGCCCATGGACGGCACGCAGAACACCCCGGTGAGCACGGCGCCGATCATGCCGCCGATGCCGTGCAGGCCAAATACGTCGAGGCTGTCGTCGTAGCCGAAGCGCCGCTTCAACACGGTCACGCTCAAGTAGCAGAACACCCCGCACAACAAGCCGATGGCCAACGCGCCGCCGACGCCGACATAGGCGCACGCCGGGGTGATCCCCACCAGGCCGGCCAATGCACCGCTGGCCAGGCCCAGGGCGCTGGGTTTGCCGACCTTGAACCACTCGGTGAACATCCAGCCGAGAATCCCCGCACAGGCGCCCAGTTGGGTGTTGAGCATGACAATCCCCGAGGTGCCGTTGAGGCCGCCGCCGGAGCCGATATTGAAGCCGAACCAGCCGACCCAGAGCATCGCCGCACCGGCCATGGTCAGGCTCAGGTTATGCGCGGGCATCGGCGTGTTCTGGTAGCCCTTGCGCTTGCCGAGGATCAGGCATGCGGCGAGCGCGGCCACACCGGCGTTGATGTGTACGGCGGTGCCGCCGGCAAAGTCGAGCACGCCCCAGTTATGCATCAAGGCCCCCGAACCGCCCCAGACCATATGCGCCACCGGGGCATATACCAGGGTGAACCAGATGGCCATGAACAGCAGCGCCGCCGAGAACTTCATGCGTTCGGCGAAGGCGCCGGCGATCAGCGCCGGGGTGATGATCGCGAAGGTCATCTGGAAGGTCACGAACACGCCTTCCGGAATATCCCCCACCAGGCTCTCGGGGGTCATGCCCGCCAGGAACGCGCGGCTCAGGCCGCCGACAAAACTGTTGAAGGTCACCTGCCCTTCGACCATGCCCGTGGTGTCCACCACCATGCTGTAGCCGTAGATCACCCACAGCACGCCCACCAGCCCGGCGACGCCAAAACACTGGGTGAACAGCGAGAGCATGTTTTTCGCCCGGACCAACCCGCCGTAGAACAGCGCGAGCCCCGGCAGGCACATGAACAGCACCAGCACCGCGGCGGTGACCATCCAGGCGGTGCTGCCGGTGTTCAAGGTGGGCGCATCGGCGGCCTGGGCCAAGGGTGCGAAGGCACCGGCGGCCAATAAGCCGAAGAGGGATTTGCCGAGAAGACGATTGATCATGTTCAAAGCTCCTGCAAAAGATAGGGGAGATGCTGGTAGGAGCGAGCTTGCTCGCGAAAAACGTTCAGGCAACGCGGGCATCCAGGATCCCCGCGTTATCGTTAACGACCTTCGCGAGCAAGAACTAGGCGTCCCCCTCGCTCCTACAGGGGTGGAACGCCGTAACAGCCGGCAAGCCGGCTCGTAACTCAGTAACCGGAACCCGGTATCCAACGGGTCCCCGCCAACGGCACCCGTGCCATGGCGGCCGACTCCACCGTCAGCGCCACCAGGTCCTCGGGGTCGAGGTTGTGCAGGTGCGACTTGCCACACGCACGGGCCATGGTCTGGGCCTCCAGCACCATCACCCGCAGGTAGTTGGCCAAGCGCCGCCCGCCTTCCACCGGGTCCAGGCGTTTCGACAGCTCCGGGTCCTGGGTGGTGATGCCGGCCGGGTCGCGGCCGTTCTGCCAGTCGTCGTAGAAGCCGGCGGCCGAGCCGATCTTTTTCAGTTCCGCGTCCAGCCGCGGGTGGTTGTCGCCCAGGGCAATCAGCGCGGCCGTGCCGATGGCCACCGCATCCGCGCCCATCGCCATGGCCTTGGCCACATCGGCGCCGTTACGAATCCCGCCCGACACAATCAACTGGACCTTGCGGTGCATGCCCATCTCTTGCAAAGCCTGTACCGCTTGGGGGATGGCCGACAGAATCGGGATACCCACATGCTCGATAAACACTTCCTGGGTGGCGGCTGTGCCGCCTTGCATGCCGTCGAGCACGATCACATCGGCACCGGCCTTGACCGCCAGCTTCACGTCGTAATACGGCCGGCTGGCGCCGATTTTCACGTAGATCGGTTTTTCCCAATCGGTGATTTCGCGCAACTCGGCAATCTTGATCGCCAGGTCGTCCGGGCCGGTCCAGTCCGGGTGGCGGCAGGCGCTGCGCTGGTCCACGCCGATCGGCAAGGTGCGCATGCCGGCCACGCGTTCGGTGACTTTCATGCCCAGCAACATGCCGCCACCGCCGGGCTTGGCGCCCTGGCCGAGGACGATCTCGATGGCGTCGGCCTTGCGCAGGTCATCGGGGTTCATGCCGTAGCGCGACGGCAGGTACTGGTACACCAGGTGCCGCGACTGGCCGCGCTCTTCCGGGGTCATGCCGCCGTCACCGGTGGTGGTGCTGGTGCCGGCGATGCTCGCGCCACGGCCCAGGGCTTCCTTGGCGTTGGCCGACAACGCACCGAAACTCATGCCGGCGATGGTCACCGGGATCTTCAGGTGGATCGGCTTCTTGGCGAAGCGGTTGCCGAGGATCACGTCGGTGCCGCACTTCTCGCGATAGCCTTCCAGCGGGTAACGCGACACGCTGGCGCCCAGCAGCAACAAGTCATCGAAGTGCGGCAGCTTGCGCTTGGTACCGCCACCGCGAATGTCGTAGATGCCGGTTTCGGCGGCACGCTGGATTTCCTGGATGGTCAGGCGGTCGAAGGTGGCCGACTCGCGCAACACTGGAGGGGTTTGTTCACTCATGTTGTAGCTCCTGAATCAGTATGCGGAGGCGTTATCGACTTTGAAGTTGTATAACTGGCGGGCCGAGCCGTAGCGCTTGAAATCCGCAGCGCGGTGGGCGAAACCGGCGCGATCGAGCAGCTCTTGCAGCTCGTGCAGGTGCTCGCTGCGCATCTCTTTTTCGACGCAATCGGAGCCCAGCGACTCCACCGTGCCCTTCACGTAGATGTGGGTTTCGTACAGCGAGTCGCCCAGCGCGTCGCCGGCATCGCCGCAGACGACCAAACGCCCGGCCTGGCCCATGAAGCAGCTCATGTGGCCGATGCTGCCGCCGACCACGATGTCGATGCCTTTCATGGAAATCCCGCAACGCGCCCCCGCGTCGCCTTCGATCACCAGCAAGCCGCCATGGGCCGTGGCCCCAGCCGCCTGGGACGCGCTGCCTTTGACGCGCACCGAACCGGACATCATGTTCTCGGCGCAGCCCACGCCGACGTTGCCGTGTACGGTGATCGACGCCTGTTGGTTCATGCCCGCGCAGTAGTAGCCGGCGTGCCCCTCGATATCGATGGACACCGCCTGATTCACCCCGACCGCCAGGTTGTGCTTGCCGTTGGAGTGGGTGACGCGCCATTCGTTGTCGATGGCCTGCGCGTGCAGCGCCTGGTTGAGGTCACGCACGGTGGCGGTGGAAAGATCGATGATTTTCATGTGTGCGCTCCTTAAGCTGACTGGCGTTCCCAGATGTACAAAGTGGCCGGTGCGGGCTCCCAGATGCGGGCGTTCTCGATGCCTGGCAGGCTCGACAGCGCCTGGTACTCGGAGGCCATGGCGACGTAGTCGTCGGTCTCGGCGAGGATCGCCGGCTTGCACGCGATCGGGTCGCGGATCACCGCAAAACCGTTGCGCGTGCCGATGGCGAAGGTGAAGAAGCCGTCGAGGTCTTCCAGGGCGTGGTCCAGCGCGTCTTTGAGCGAATCGCCCTGTTGCAGGCGCCAGGTCAGGTAGCCGGCGGCGACTTCGGTGTCGTTGTCGGTTTCGAAATGGATGCCTTCGCGCTTGAGTTCCTGGCGCAGGCGGAAGTGGTTCGACAGCGAACCGTTGTGCACCAGGCACAGGTCGGCCCCGGTGGAAAACGGGTGGCTGCCTTCCATGGTCACCGCGCTTTCAGTGGCCATGCGGGTGTGGCCGATGATGTGGCTGCCTTGCATGCTCGCCAGGCCAAAGCGCTGGGAAATTTCCTGGGGCAGGCCCATGCCCTTGAGGATTTCGATGCTCTGCCCGGCGCTCATGACGCGCACGCTCGGCGCCAGTTCGGCCAAGGCCAGGCGCACCGGGGCTTCGTCGGCGTGGATCTTCAACACGGCGGCGCTGGCGTTCTGAAACCAGTCCAGCGAACAGCCCAGGCGCCCTTCCAGTTCGCCCATCAGGGCTTTCCAGTCGAAGCCCTCGGTGGTCGCTTGCAGGGTCAGCTTGACCCAGCCGTCGGCGACTTCATCACCGTAGATGGCAAAACCCGCACTGTCCGGGCCACGGTCGGTCATGGCCTGCAACATCGGTTCAAACAACTGGCCGAGCTGGGGTTCCAGTCGGGGGTTTTTCAGGTACAGACCTACGATTCCACACATATCAAGTCTCCGTCACACGGTGTCAGAAAAATTCGGTATAGCGCTGGACTTCCCAGTCGCTCACATGGCGGCTGTATTCCACCCATTCCATGCGCTTGAGCTTGATGAACTCACCTACGATCTGCGGGCCCAGCACCTCGGCGAACAGCGGGTCGGCTTCCAGCGCGTCGCAGGCTTCCTTGAGGGATTGCGGCAAGGTCTTGATGCCGCGTTCGGCGATCTGCTCCAGGCTCAGGCTGTAGAGGTTTTCGTTGCAGACGTGGTCGATTTCCAACTCGCGATCGATGCCGTCCAGGCCCGCCGCGATGATCGCGGCGCTGACCAGGTAAGGGTTGCAGCCGGCGTCCGGCAGGCGGAACTCCAGGCGGCCGTAAGGCACGCGCACCATGGCCGAACGGTTGTTGGCGCCAAACGCGATAAAGGCCGGGGCCCAGGTGGCGCCGGACAGCGAGTGGCCCACCACCAGGCGCTTGTAGGAGTTGACGGTGGGCGCGGCGAACGCACACAGCGCCGGGCCATGGGCGAGCAGGCCGGCGGCGAAGTGATAGGCCAGTTTCGACAGGCCCATGCCGCTCGGGTCGCTGGCGTCATGGAACAGGTTCTTGTTCTCGGCGCTGCTGATCGACAGGTGAAAGTGCATGCCGTTGCCGGCACGTTTCGGGTCGGGCTTGGGCATGAACGAACAGATCATGCCCAGGTCATTGGCGATCTCGCCGGCGGCCATGCGGAAGAAGGTGAAGCGGTCGGCCGAGGTCAGGGCGTCGCTGTAGGTGTAGTTGATCTCGAACTGGCCGTTGGCGTCTTCGTGGTCGATCTGATAGACCTCGAAATCCACCGCCTGCAAGGCTTCGGTCAGGCGCTCCAGGAACACCCGCGAGCGCGACAGGCCCTTGTAGTCGTAGCAGGGCTTGTCGAGGTTGTCGCTGGGGTCGACCAGTTGCAGCTTGCCCTGTTCATCGCGGCGCATCAGGTTGAATTCGGGTTCCAGGCCGGTGTTCAGCGTCCAGCCCTTGTCTTGCAGGCGCTGCACCTGCTGCTGCAGCACGTAGCGGCTATCAAAGGGATGGGGCTTGCCGTCGACATGCCCGACGCACACCACGCGCCCGTAACCTGGCTGCCAGGGCACCGGGGTCAGCGTGGACAGGTCACCCCGCGCCATGAAGTCAGGGCCGTGGGGTTCCATGCCCATGCCGCTGATGGCAAACCCGGCAAACCCGGCGCCCTCTTCGGCCACCGTCTTGAGCCCGCAAATCGGCACCGACTTGGTCTTGGCCGCACCGTGTATATCCACAAACTGCGCAAGCACGTACTTGATGCCGTACTTGTCGATGATGCGCTGGGTTTCTGCTGGCAACATTGCGTGTCACTCCTCGCGAAAGGCAAAACCGTGTGGGTGGGCCTGGACTGTCTTTTTATTCTTAAAAAGAAAGTTAGTTTCCCCACAGGAATGCAATACCCTTGCCAGATTCGCGAGCAGCCGATCGAAGTGCCGGTGAAAGCGCTTTTGTGCTGTATATATGGGAAAATTCTTTTCCCCGTGGGAATACGTGCCGGGGCGCGGCCGCCAAGCGCCGTCGCTTGCACTTTCCTAGTGCGAAACTAATATTACTGAACGGAAAGCGTGCAGGATCTGATGACTATGTCCACCGAAACCGCCCCCCGCCTCAAGCTGGAGCAATACCTGGGTTTGCAGATCAAACGCCAGCGCCAGGCCCAGGACCTGAAGCTGTCCGACGTGGCGAAGATTGCCGATATCAGCCAGGGCATGTTGAGCAAGATCGAAAACGCCCAGGTCTCCACCAGCCTCGACACCCTGAGTCGCCTGTGCGACGTGCTCGGGCTGCCGTTGTCGAAATTGTTCGCCGAATACGATCAACAAGATGGCAGTGCCTTGTTGGTCAAAGCCGACCAAGGCATGGAAGTGGTGCGCCGGGGGACGGAAAAGGGGCATACCTACCATCTGCTCAACCATACGCGGGGGCCGAAGAAGAGCTTTGAGGCGTACATGGTCAGCATGGATGACGCCAGCGAGGAGTTCCCGACCTTTGCCCACCCGGGGACCGAGTTTCTGCACTTGCTGGAAGGGGAGCTGATTTATCGGCATGGGAATCAGCTGTATCGGATGGAAGCCGGCGACAGCCTGACGTTCGAGGGCGAGATTCCCCATGGGCCGGAAGAGTTGGTGCGGGTGCCGATTCGCCTGCTGTCGATCATGAATTACGGCAACGACAAAGAGTAATCCGGACTCGATACACCTGAAGCACAGAGATCCAACTGTGGGAGGGGGCTTGCTCCCGATGAGGGAGTGTCAGTGAATGCATCTTTCACTGCCCCCCCCCCCTCATCGGGGGCAAGCCCCCTCCCACATTTTTAATAGCGTTCGATGCCGTCCTCCCCGATAAAAATTTCCCCTCAGTTAAAAAACTTTCCCAAACCCCCTAGACGCCCCGCGTCCATTCCCCTATAAAGCCAACTCAGGAATATTTTATTCCTCACAAGAAAATGCGCTCACGGAATGAGCCTGCTGTCCTCTGACGTTTTTTCGCTATGCGATGAGCTGCCGCCATCATCCCGAGGACGTGTCATGCAACACGAAAAAAACCATTTCATCATCAAGGTCACTTGTCCCGCGGTGTCCGGCATTGTCGCTGCCGTCACCACGTACCTGGCGGACAACGCGTGCTACATCGGGGAGATGGCGCAGTTCGATGATGACTTCAGCGGCCGCTTCTTCATGCGTGCCGTGTTCCGTTTCAACGATGGCCACGCCGGCGATCTGGAACAGATCCGCGCCGGTTTCGCCGACGTCGCCCAGGCCTTCGACATGCAGTGGGAGCTCTACGACACCCGCGAGCCGATGCGCGTGCTGCTGATGGTGAGCAAGTTCGACCATTGCCTCACCGACCTGCTCTACCGCTACCACAAGGGCGAGATGGACATGACCATCACCGCCATCGTCTCCAACCACCTCGACCTGCGGCCCATGGCCGAGCGCGAGGGCATCCGCTTTATCTACCTGCCCGTGACCAAGGACACCAAGGCCGCGCAGGAAGCCGAGCTGATGAAGATCGTCGACGACACCCGCACCGAACTGGTGGTGTTGGCGCGCTACATGCAGATCCTCTCCGACGACCTGTGTCGGCAACTGTCGGGGCGCGCGATCAATATTCACCATTCGTTCCTGCCCGGCTTCAAAGGCGCCAAGCCCTATCACCAGGCCTATCAGCGTGGCGTGAAGTTGATCGGCGCCACCGCGCACTATGTCACCAGCGACCTGGATGAGGGGCCGATCATCGAGCAGGAAGTACAACGCGTCGACCATGTGTACAAGCCCGACGACCTGGTTGCTATCGGCCGTGACACCGAGACCGTGGCCCTGTCCAAGGCGGTCAAGTACCACCTGGGGCACCGGGTGTTCCTCAACCAGGACAGAACGGTGGTATTCCGGTGAGCGCGCCTAAACTGATCGATGGCAAAGCCGCCGCTGCGCGGGTGCTGCTGCAGGTCCGCGAGGACGTAGCGCGTCTGCATGCGCAAGCTATTCAACCGGCCCTGGCGGTGATCCTGGTGGGCAACGACCCGGCCAGTCAGGTCTATGTGCGCAACAAGGTCCTGCGTGCCGAAGAAGTGGGCATCCGCTCCCTGGAGCATCGGCTACCCGACGATACCAGCACCGAACAACTGTTGATCCTGATCGCCCAGTTGAATGCCGACCCGGCGATCCACGGCATTCTCCTGCAATTGCCGCTGCCCAAGCAGATGGACGAACTGCGCGCCCTGGAAGCCATCGCACCGCACAAGGACGTGGACGGTTTCCACAGCCAGAACGTCGGTGGCCTCAGCCAGGGGCGCGCCGTGCTCACGCCCTGCACTCCCAGCGGTTGCCTGTACCTGCTGGAGCAAACCTGTGGCGACCTGCGCGGTAAGCACGCGGTGGTGGTCGGCCGCTCGAACATCGTCGGCAAGCCCATGGCGGCGCTGCTGCTCAAGGCCGATTGCTCGGTGACGGTGCTGCATTCGCGCAGCCACAACGCCCAGGCGCTGTGCCGCCAGGCCGACATCGTGATCGCCGCCGTGGGCCGCCCACGCTTGATCGATGCCAGCTGGCTCAAGCCCGGCGCGGTGGTGATCGACGTCGGCATCAACCGTATCGATGACGACGGCCGCAGCCGCCTGGTCGGCGATGTCGACTTCGACGCTGCCCTGCCCCACGTCGCCGCCATCACCCCGGTCCCCGGCGGTGTCGGCCCGATGACCATTGCCTTCCTGATGAAAAACACCGTGACCGCCGCCCTTGCGCAACATCACGCCCTACGCAGCCAATCGGAGGCCGTATGCCATTCAATCTATTGAAATACGGGCTGAGTTCGGAGTACCCGGTGGAGGTGGATCTGCCACCGCCCAAAGAGCTCAAGTCGAGTTACGACGTGGTGATCATCGGCGCCGGCGGCCACGGCCTGGCGACCGCCTACTACCTGGCCAAGTACCACGGCATCAGCAACATTGCCGTGCTGGAAAAGTCCTACCTGGGCGGCGGCAATACCGCGCGCAACACGGCGGTGATCCGCTCCAACTACCTGACCAGCGAAGGGGTGCGCTTCTACGCCGAGTCAGTGAAGATGTTCCAGGCGCTGTCCAATGAATTCGATTTCAACATCATGTACTCCGAGCGCGGCCAACTGACCCTGGCCCACACCGACGCCACGGTGCGTTCGTTCCGCCAGCGCGCCGAGGTCAACAAGCACTTCGGCGGGCGCACCGAGATGCTCGACCGCCAGCAGATCCGCGAACTGGTGCCCAGCCTCAACCTCGACCCCGGCCACCTGCCGGTGCTCGCCGGGCTCTGGCACATCGACGGCGCCACTGCGCGCCATGATGCGGTGGCCTGGGGCTACGCCAAGCAGGCGGCCAAGCGCGGCGTGGAAATCCATCAGCTCACCGAAGTGCAAGACCTGATCATCGAGAACGGCGCCATCACTGCGGTGAAAACCAATCGCGGCACCATCCGGTGCGGTTGCGCGGTGCAGGCGATTGCCGGGCACAGTTCGCTGTTGATGGCCAAGGCCGGCATCCGCTCGCCGATCCAGACCTTCCCGTTGCAAGCCATGGTGACCCAGCCGTTCAAACCGTTCCTCGACCCGCTGGTGAGTTCCTCGGCCCTGCATTGCTACGTGCAGCAAACCAGTCGCGGCGAAGTGGTGTTCGGCGGCGGTTCCGATCCCTACCCGCTGTTCAACACGCGCTCGACCCTGGACCTCAAGGAAAGCCTGCTGGCCCATGCCATCGAGATGTTCCCGTTCCTGGCCAACGCCAAGTTGATGCGCCAGTGGACCGGGATCACCGACATGACCCCGGACTACAGCCCGATCATGGGCCTGTCGCCGGTGAACAATTACTACCTCGACGCCGGTTGGGGCACCTGGGGCTTCAAGGCCACGCCGATCTGCGGCAAGACCATGGCCGAGTTGGTCGCCAGCGGCGGCAAGGTGCCGGAGCTGATCAAACCCTTCGGCCTCGAACGTTTCTCGACCTTCCAGCAAGTCAACGAAATGGGCGCCACGGCGGCCAGCCATTGATGGAGAGCGGACTATGAAAATCATGATTTGCCCGCTCAACGGGCCGCGCAATATCAGCGAGTTCACCTACGGCGGCGAGTTCAAGTCTATGCCCGATCCGGTCAACTGCAGCGACGCCGAATGGGCCGACTACGTGTTCAACACCGACAACCTCGCCGGTGTGGTGCGCGAATGGTGGATGCACACGCCGTCCAGCTATTGGTTCCTCGCCGAGCGCCACACCGTCACCGATGAAATCCAGCGCACCTTCGACCCCAGGGAAGTGTTCAACACGCGTGTCGACTTCAACGCCGCCAAGGAGATCGCCGGATGAACCGCCTCCCCGCCCCCATGGGCCTGCTGATCCAACGCGATCAGCCACTCGATTTCAGTTTCGACGGCCACCCCTACCAAGGCTTGCAGGGCGACAGCATCGCCAGCGCCCTGCTTGCCAACGGGCGCTTCCTGATGTCGCGTTCGTTCAAATACCACCGTCCACGCGGCCCGCTGAGCATGGCCGGCCAGGACGCCAACAGCCTGGTGCAATTGCCCCAGGAACCCAACGTGCTGGCCGATGCCCACGCGCTGACCAACGGCCTGGCGGTGAGCGCGCAGAACGTCAATGGCACGCTGGACAACGACCGCGATGCCTATATGGGCAAGTTCTCCAAATTCATGCCGGTGGGGTTCTATTACCGTTCGTTCTACAAGCCCAAGGGCATGTGGAAAGTGTGGGAGCCAATCATCCGTAAAAAGGCCGGTTTGGGCGTGCTCGACCTGAACTTCCAGCCCGAGTACTACGACAAGGCTTACCTGTTCACCGACCTGGCCGTCATCGGTGCCGGCCCCGCCGGTTTGCAGGCGGCGCTGACCGCCGCCGATGCCGGGGCCAAAGTGCTGCTGATCGAGCAGCAGCCGATCCTCGGCGGTTCGCTGACTTATGCGCGCTTCGATATCGCCGGCACCCGCGCCGACAGCCTGCGCCGCGAATTGCTCGGCGCGGTGCAGCAACACGCGAATATCCAGGTGCTCACCGAGGCCACCTGCAACGCCTGGTTCACCGACAACTACCTGCCGGTGATCCAGGGCAAGCGCATGTACAAAGTGCGCGCGCAGCAGTGCCTGGTGTGCAGCGGTTCGTTCGACCAGCCGGTGATCTTTCGCAACAACGACCTGCCGGGGGTGATGCTGACCAGTGCCGCGCAACGCCTGATGAGGCTCTACGCCGTCAAGCCCGGCAAACGCGCGGTGGTGCTGACCGGCAACGATGACGGCTACCTCGCCGCCCTCGACCTGCATGACCAGGGCGTGGACGTCGCCGCCGTGATCGACCTGCGTCACGCCCCAGCCGACCAGGCCCTGGCTGGCGCGCTGGGGCAGCGCAAGATCCGTTGCCTGCCCAACAGCACGGTGTTCGAGGCCTTGCATGAAAAAGGCCTGCGCCATGTGAAGGGTGTCGATGTGCGCCAGATCACCGCTCAAGGCCAGGTCAGCGACAATGGGCAGGTGATCGACTGCGACCTGCTGTGCATGTCGGCCGGCTATATGCCGGTGTACCAACTGCTGTGCCAGGCCGGCGGCAAGCTGGCCTATGAGGACTCGCGTGCGGAGTTCAGCCTCAGCGGCCTGCCGCAGAACCTGAATGTGGCCGGTTCGGTCCACGGTCGGCACCAACTGGACAATGTGCTGGTAGACGCGACCAACGCCGCCAACACCATCGCCCTCGCCCTCGGTTTGATCACGGCCAGCGCGCCCGTACCGCTGCGCGCCGAAGCCCAGGTCAACTTCAACTGGCCGATCTTCCCGCACCCCAAGGGCAAGGATTTCGTCGACTTCGACGAAGACCTGCAAGTGGCGGATATCGTCAACGCCACCCGCATCGGCTACCGCGATGTGCAACTGGTGAAACGCTATTCCACCGTCGGCATGGGCCCGTCCCAGGGCCGCCACTCGGCGCTGCCGACCGCACGCCTGGTGGCCTGGGCGACCCAGCGCAATATCAGTGAAACCGGCGTCACCACCGCACGGCCGCCGTTTGTTGCGGAGAAACTCGCCCATGTGGCGGGTCGCGCCTTCGACCCTTACCGGCAAACGCCGATGCATGTGCGGCACCTGCAGGCCGGGGCGAAGATGATGCCCGCCGGCATCTGGCAGCGCCCGGCCTATTACGGCAAGGCCGAGGACCGCGACGCCTGCATGCAGGCCGAAGCCCTGCATGTGCGCAACAAGGTCGGGCTGATCGATGTGTCGACCCTCGGCGGCCTGGACGTGCGCGGCCCGGATGCCGCCGAACTGCTCAACCGGATGTACACCTTCGCGTTTCTCAAGCAGCCGGTGGGCCGTTCGCGTTATGCGCTGATGACCAATGAACATGGGGTGGTGATCGACGACGGCGTGTGCGCGCGGCTGGCCGACAAGCACTTCTACGTCACCGCCACCACCAGCGGCGTCGACCGCATCTACCAGCAGATGCTCAAGTGGAACGCGCAATGGCGCCTGGACGTGGATGTGACCAACGTCACCGCCGCGATCTGTGCGGTGAACGTGGCCGGGCCGGATTCGCGCAAGGTGCTGGAACAGCTGTGCAGCGACCTCGACCTGAGCGCCGAGGGTTTCCCTTACCTCGGCGTGCGCCAGGGCACGGTGGCCGGGATCAAGGCGCGGCTGCTGCGGGTCGGCTTCGTCGGCGAACTGGGTTATGAAATCCACGTTGCCGCACGTCATGGCCTCGCATTGTGGGATGCGTTGATGGCCGCCGGCAAAGCCTTCGACATTCGCCCCTTCGGCGTCGAAACCCAGCGCCTGCTGCGCCTGGAAAAAGGCCACGTGATCATCAGCCAGGACACCGACGGTATGACCCATCCGGCGGAAATCGACATGGGCTGGGCGGTCAGTCGCAACAAACCGTTCTTCGTCGGCCGCCGCTCGGTGGACATCCTCGAAGCCCAGCCGCTGAAACGCAAACTGGTCGGCTTCAGCTTGCCCAAGGGCAGCGTGCAACCGCTGGAAGGCCACCTGGTGCTCAACGGCCCGGACATCAGCGGCAACGTCACCTCGTGTGAATACTCCGCCAGCCTGGGCCGGATCATCGGCCTGGCCTACGCCGGGATCGACCAGAGCACACCGGGGCAATGCATTCCGATTCGCGTCGAAGGCGGCATCGTCGTCCAGGCCGAAGTGGTGCAGCTACCGTTCTTCGACCCCACCAACCAACGCCAGGAGGGTTAAGCCATGACCAGTCTGAAAGCCCACGAATTGATCACCCGGCCCTGCCATCTGGTCGACCAGACCGACCTGCCCCGGGTCGGCTTTCGCGGCGCACACAGCGCCGATTACCTTACGGCGCGAGGCTTCAACCTGCCCGCCGCGCCCAACCAAGCCAGCGCGCAAGCGGACGGCGGTTGGGTGGCGCGCCTGTCGCAGAACGAATACCTGTTGCTGGGCAGCCCGAAGGATCAGGGCCAGCGCATCGCCGATGAAGAGGCGCGCTGGGAACTGGACCACCGCGCCCACTACCTGCTGCCGCGCCAGGACAGTCACGCCTGCGTGTTGCTCAGCGGCGGCGCGATTGCCCAGGTGATGGCCAAGCTGTGCGGCGTCGACCTCAGTTTTCCGGCCTTCAAGCCGGGAGCGGTGGCGCAGACGGCGGCGGCGCGGATCAATGTGATCGTCATCCACTCGGGAAGCGTGGAGGCGCCAGCGTTCCATATCCTCTGGGACCGCGCCTCGAAGGACTACTTCGAAGGTGCGTTAATGGATGCGTTGGAGGAGTTTGGCGGGAACGGCCTACACAGCAGATGAAGCAGGCGTGCCCCCGCGGCCTAAGAAGCAATGGGCATCTCATGTCGATATCGGTCAAACATGTGGGAGCGGGCGGGCGCTGACGCGTCGCCCGACAGCGCCACACGCAGCCCGATTTTTTCACAAGACTGATCCGTAGTTCTGGCGCTTATCTGATCTGCTAATGTGATACATGGCCAATAGCCATTTCTCACCTTTACCCCAGCATTTATTGGTTAAAAGACCAAGAACTGACGTTCATCGGGCGCTTGAAAAAGCAGTTGCATGCTTTGTATTACGGTATACCATCATACCTACAAACCTATAAAAACCGCTCCACCGCCGAGGACCGTCCCATGATCGATGCCGCTCTCTACAAACAAGTGATGGGTTCGTTTCCGTCCGGGGTCACCGTGATCACCACGCTCGATGACGACGGGCAAATCGTCGGGCTGACCGCCAGCGCGTTCAGTTCATTGTCGATGGACCCGGCGCTGGTGCTGTTCTGCCCCAACTACAGCTCCGACTCGTACCCGGTGTTGATCAAGAACAAACGCTTTGCCATCCATGTGCTCTCCGGCGGGCAGCAAACCGAAGCCTATGCCTTTGCGCGCAAGGGCAAAGACAAGGCCCAAGGCATCGAGTGGACGCTCAGCGAGCTGGGCAACCCGATCCTGGCGAATGCCACGGCGGTGATCGAATGCGAGTTGTGGCGCGAGTATGAAGGCGGTGACCACGCGATCATGGTCGGCTCGGTGAAGAACCTCATCGTGCCCCAGCAGAACGCCGGGCCACTGGTGTATTGCCACGGCAAGATGGGCGCCCTGCCCATGCCAGCCTAAGCCACACACAAAACTTTGTGGGAGGGGGCTTGCCCCGATGGCGGAGGAACAGCCAGCTTATCTGTAGCTGAACCACCGCTATCGGGGGCAAGCCCCCTCCCACAGTTTGATTGCGGGGTGTCAGCCCCGCTCCAGTGGCGTGAGCGAGCACGCGATCATGGTCGGCTCGGTGAAGAACCTCATCGTGCCCCAGCAGAACGCCGGGCCACTGGTGTATTGCCCATGCCAGCCTAAGCCACACACAAAATTTTGTGGGAGGGGGCTTGCCCCCTCCCACAGTTTGATTGCGGGGTGTCAGCCCCGCTCCAGTGGCGTGAGCGACCACGCGATCATGGTCGGCTCGGTGAAGAACCTCATCGTGCCCCGGCAGAACGCCGGGCCACTGGTGTATTGCCCATGCCAGCCTAAGCCACACACAAAATTTTGTGGGAGGGGGCTTGCCCCCGATGGCGGAGGAACAGCCAGCTTATCTGTAGCTGACCCACCGCTATCGGGGGCAAGCCCCCTCCCACAGTTTGATTGCAGGGTGTCAGCCCCGTCCCAGTGGCGTGAGACCACGCGGTCATGGTCGGCTCGGTGAAGAACCTCATGCACGTTGAGGATGATCAGCACAGCCACCAGAATCACCGGTAGGCTGGCAATCACCGCAAAGGCCAGGATCAGTTTTTGTTTTATGTTCATCGGGCTCACCTTCCTTGTGAGGTGAGGGTGTAACCGTTGGAGAGAAAAGTTTTGTGGATATTCCATATTATGGTATACCAACAATCAATCCACCGAACAGCCGTTATCCAAGGCAAGCGTTACAACGGTGAGAGCACTTAAGGGCCCGTGGTCGACAGGCCGATCACAATAGATCCGAGGTAAACGTCATGAAGTTTTCCCTGTTCGTACACATGGAACGTTGGGACGAGAGCATCAGCCACCGCCAGTTGTTCGAAGACTTGACCGAATTGACCCTGATGGCCGAAGCCGGTGGCTTCAGCACCGTATGGATTGGCGAGCACCACGCCATGGAATACACCATCTCGCCAAGCCCGATGCCGTTGCTGGCTTACCTCGCGGCCAAGACCACCACCATTCACCTGGGCGCCGGCACCATCATCGCGCCGTTCTGGCACCCGCTGCGGGTGGCGGGTGAATGCGCCTTGCTCGACGTGATCAGCAACGGCCGCATGGAAGTCGGCCTGGCCCGCGGCGCCTACCAGGTCGAGTTCGACCGCATGGCCGGCGGCATGCCCGCTTCCAGCGGCGGCCAGGCGCTGCGCGAAATGGTCCCGGTGGTGCGCGCGTTGTGGCAAGGCGACTATGCCCACGACGGCGATATCTGGAAATTCCCCACCTCCACCAGCGTGCCCAAACCCGTGCAGAAACCCCACCCGCCGATGTGGATCGCCGCCCGCGACCCGGACTCCCACAACTTCGCGGTGGCCAACGGCTGCAACGTGATGGTCACGCCGCTGATGAAGGGCGACGAAGAAGTCCTGGACCTGAAAAACAAATTCCAGACCGCCCTCGACAACAACCCCGGCGTGCCGCGCCCGCAATTGATGGTGCTGCGCCACACCCACGTACACGCCGCCGACGACCCGCAAGGCTGGAAAGTCGGGGCCAAGGCGATCTCCAAGTTCTATCGCACCTTCGATGCCTGGTTCGGCAACAAGGAGGTGCCGGTCAACGGTTTCCTGGCGCCGAGCCCGGAAGAGAAATTCGCCGGCCGCCCGGAGTTCGAGCTGGACAGCCTGCACAAGACCGCCATGATCGGCACCGCCGAAGAAATCATCCCGCGTATCCAGTACTACCAGGAGCTGGGCGTGGATGAGTTCAGCTTCTGGTGCGACAACAGCCTGCCCCATGCCGAGAAGAAAAAGTCCTTGGCGCTGTTTATCGAGCAGGTCGTGCCAGCGTTTCGTTGATCGCTGAATAACCAAGCCGCTTGCCTCTTCACGGAGCAAGCGGCTTTTTTGCGCCCGGCTATCATCCCCCTACAGGGAAGAGTCTATTACCGAGCTAAATGTACTAACCAGTTACTTATCTTGCTAAAATCACGTTTTTGCCCCTCCCACTCGAGTCCTGTCGACATGAAACGAGCATCGCGCGCCACTGGCGCCTCTAGATTCCTCCTCCTGGGCCTGGGCGTGATCATCGCCCTGCTCGGCCTCGCGCTAGCCGTTGGCGGCTTCAAGCTGGTCAGCCTGGGCGGCTCCTGGTACTTCCTGATCGGCGGCGTGGTCATGGCCGTTTCCGGGCTGTTGATTGCCCAGTGCAAAACCGCTGGCGCGTGGTTGTTTGCGGCGTTCCTGGTGGGCACCGCGATCTGGGCGGTGGCGGAGGTGGGGCTGGTGTTCTGGCCGCTGTTTTCGCGGCTGTTCATGTTCGCGGTGGTCGGCCTGGTGGTGGCGCTGGTGTATCCGCTGCTGGCCGGCCGACCTGCGCGCGCTGCTTATGGCATCGCCGCCGTCCTGGCGGTGGGCGTGGCGGTCGCGGCGGGCAATATGTTCGTGGCTCACCCAAGCGTAGCGCCGACAGGTAAAGGCCCTGGCATCACGCCAGTGGCCGCAGCCGATGCACAGAAAGACTGGGCCCACTACGGCAACACCGAAGGGGGCAGCCGCTTTGCCGCGCTGGACCAGATCAATCGCGACAACATCGACAAACTCAAAGTGGCGTGGACCTACCACACCGGCGACGTGGCCATCAGCGACGGCAATGGTGCCGAAGACCAACTGACGCCCCTGCAGATCGGCAACAAAGTGTTTATCTGCACGCCGCACAACACCCTGATCGCCCTGGACGCCGACACCGGCAAAGAGCTGTGGAAGAACGCAATAAACGCCAAGTCGGCGGTATGGCAGCGTTGCCGAGGCATGGCGTATTTCGATGCCACCGCGCCGATCGCACAGCCGACCCAGCCGAACAGCTCGCCGATCATCGCCGCCAGCGTGGCAGCCGGTGCGCAGTGCCAGCGTCGCTTGCTGACCAACACCATCGATGCGCGCCTGATCGCCGTGGATGCCGACACCGGTAAATTCTGCGAAGACTTCGGCACCCACGGCCAGGTGGATCTCAAAGCCGGCCTGGGCGATGTGCCCGACAGTTATTACCAATTGTCCTCGGCGCCGTTGATCGCCGGCACCACCGTGGTGGTCGGTGGCCGCGTGGCCGACAACGTGCAGACCGACATGCCCGGTGGCGTGATCCGTGGCTTCGATGTGATCAGCGGGCAAATGCGCTGGGCCTTCGACCCGGGCAATCCGGACGACAAACAAGCGCCGGCAGCAGGCAGCGCCTATGTGCGCAGCACGCCCAACAGTTGGGCGCCGATGTCCTATGACCCACTGATGAACACCGTGTTCCTGCCAATGGGCAGCTCGTCCACCGATATCTACGGTGTGGAACGCACCCAGCTGAACCACAAATACGGGGCTTCCGTGCTGGCGCTGGACGCCTCCACCGGTGCTGAAAAGTGGGTGTACCAGACCGTCCACAATGACCTGTGGGACTTCGACCTGCCGATGCAACCGAGCCTGATCGACTTCACCCCGCCGGGCAGCGACAAAGCCGTACCGGCGGTGGTGATCGGCACCAAGGCCGGGCAGATCTATGTGCTCGACCGCGCCACCGGCAAGCCGCTGACCGACGTGCAGGAAGTACCGGTCAAGGCGGCGAATATCCCCAACGAACCGTACTCGCCAACCCAGCCCAAATCCCTGGGCATGCCGCAGATCGGCGCGCAGACCCTGACCGAGTCGGACATGTGGGGCGCCACGCCCTATGACCAGTTGCTGTGCCGCATCGACTTCAAAGGCATGCGCTACGACGGCCTGTACACCGCGCCGGGTACCGACAAATCGCTGAGCTTCCCCGGCTCCCTGGGCGGCATGAACTGGGGCAGTATTTCCACCGACCCGGTACACGGCTTTATCTTCGTCAACGACATGCGCCTGGGCCTGTGGATTCAGATGATCCCATCGCAGAACAAGGCCCAGGCCACGTCCGGTGGCGAAGCGCTGAACACCGGCATGGGCGCGGTGCCGCTCAAGGGCACGCCGTATGCGGTGAATAAAAACCGCTTCCTGTCGGTGGCCGGCATCCCGTGCCAGGCGCCGCCATTCGGCACCCTCACCGCCATCGACATGAAGACCCAGAAAATCGCCTGGCAAGTACCGGTGGGCACCGTGGAAGACACCGGCCCCCTGGGCATCCGCATGCACCTGCCGATCAAGATCGGCCTGCCGACCCTCGGCGGCACGCTGTCGACCCAGGGCGGCCTGATCTTTATCGCCGGCACCCAGGACTTCTACCTGCGCGCCTTCAACAGCGGCAACGGTGACGAAATCTGGAAGGCCCGCCTGCCCGTCGGCAGCCAAGGCGGCCCGATGACCTACGTGTCGCCGAAAACCGGCAAACAGTACGTCGTGATCACTGCCGGCGGTGCGCGCCAGTCCACCGACCGTGGCGACTCTGTGATCGCCTACGCCCTGCCATAACCCTGCCCTTTCGCGCGGTACCCCCGTACCGCGCGTTGTGTTTCTGGAAGACCACGCATGCCTCCTGCTTCTCACTTTTTACCCAACAACCTCGTTGGGCGCCTGCTGCTGGGCCTGGCGTTTGGTGCTGCCCTGCCCGCCCAAGCCGATGACACCACCCTGACCGGCGACTGGGGCGGCCTGCGCCGTGAACTCGACGAGCAAGGCGTTCGCTTCACCGGCGACTACAGCGGCGAAACCGCGTACAACGCCCACGGCGGCCTACACCGTTCGGCACGCTACTCGCAAAACATCAAGCTGGGCGTGCAGTTCGACTTGGGCAAGTTGTACGGCTTGAACAACGGCGACCGCATCCAACTGACCATCAACGACCGACGCGGCAACAGCGCTTCCGAGGACCTGGTAGGCAACCGCCTGCCGATCCAGGAAAACTACGGCGGCCTCTACACCCGCCTGACCGAGTTGAGCTACGAGCGCACGCTGTTCACCCCGGCGGTGAACCTCAAGCTCGGTTATATGGCGATGGGCAACGACCTGGGAGGCTTGGACAGCGGCATCCTATGCAATTTCATGAACGCCGGTTTCTGCGGGCACCCGCTGAACATGTCCGGAGGCAGCGGCTGGACCAACTACCCGAATGCCCGCCTGGGCGCGCGGGTGAAATACGACTTTTCGCCGTCCTGGCAACTGCGCGTGGCCGCGTTCAACGTGGACCCGGAGAGTAATGGCAACTCCAGCCGCGCCTGGAAGCTGAGCCCCAAGCACACCACCGGCACTGTGGTACCGATTGAGTTGGTGTACAAATCGGCCGGCACGCTGCCGGGTGAATACAAGTTGGGCTATTACTACGATAGCTCCGATGTGAAACGCATCGGCAGCACTGAGAAGGTCAGCGGACGCGGCGGTCACTACCTGCTGATCGACCAGGCAGTCTGGGCGTCCAGCGCGTCGGCAGGTCGCGTGCTGCACGCCTTCGGCCAATACTCCGCCGCCAGCGAAGCGGCCTCGCCGTTCACCAAGTGGTATGGCGCGGGCGTCGTGCTGTACAAACCGTTCGAAGGCCGGCCACGCGACACCCTCGCCCTGGGTTATGGCCGCGCCATGCCAAACCCGCGCAGCCGCGATGTGCAGGAGCTGGCCGCCTTCAACGCCGGTACCAGCTACCCCAACCTCGACAACGCCGAACAATTGATCGAACTCAGTTACGGCTACCAGGCCACGCCATGGCTGAACCTGCGCCCGGATGTGCAATACATCCTCGAGCCTGGGGCGTTTTCCGGTAAGGACATCGACAACGCACTGGTGCTGGGCTTGCAGGTCAAGGCGGTGTTCTAGGCCACGCCTTGCTGATACTCCCGCGGCGTGCAACCAAATTCACGGCGAAACACCGTATGTAGGTACTGCGCCGACTTGAAGCCGCACTTCGCCGCAATATCAGCAATCGCCAGTTCGTGGCTTTCCAGGCCCTTGGCGGCGGCGGCGAGTTTGAAGCGCAGGATCTCGTCATGCACGCTGCACCCGCGCTCCTTGCGAAAGTGCGCTTCCAGGGATGAGCGCGACACGCCGACATACGCCGCGACCTGCGCGGTCTTGATGCCCTGGCAGGCGTACTGGCGGATAAACAGCAGCGCCTGCATCACATACGGATTGCCCAACGGCTGATGCAAGCTGGAGGCCTGCACATTGATTGCCTCCGGCGGTACCAGGATCTGCGTGCCGGTGCAGGGTTTGCCGTGCAGCATCTGATGCAACAACGCGGCGGCCGTGCGGCCCATGGTTTCCGTGCCCTGGATCACCGAACTCAGCGGCACCCGCGTGAGGGTGCGGGTCAGCGGGTCGTTGTCGATGCCGATCAACGCGACCTCCTCCGGCACGGCGATACCGGCAGTCAGGCAGGCTTGCAGCAGTTGCCGGGCGCGGGCGTCGGTGACGGCGATGATACCGATGGGTTTGGGCAGGCTGTGCAGCCAGGCGATCTGCTGCTCCACCGCGCTGTCCCACAACGGCGCACTGGTGCCCAGGCCGCGATACACCTCCACCGGCAAGCCGTCGCGTTGCAGCAGATGCTTGAAGGCCTTTTCGCGCTCTTGGGCCCAACGATTGGCCTGGGCTGGCGGCAGGCTGAAACAGGCAAACCGGGTCAGCCCGGCTTCGATCAGGTGTTCATACGCCAGCTTCATCAGCGCATGGTTGTCGGTGGCCACATAGGGAATGCCCTCGGGGTAGGCACACGCATCCTCATAGGAGCCGCCCACCGCCACCACCGGCAACTTAATGTCGGCCAGCGCCTCGCCGATCAGCGGGTCGTCGAAGTCGGCAATGATCCCGTCGCCCTGCCAGCGCTCGATACCGCGCAGGCGGCAGAGGAAATCCTCCTCGAGGAACAAATCCCAGGACGCGCGGGTGCTGCTCAAGTAATTGCCGATGCCGGTGATGATGCCACGGTCGTAGATTTTGCTGCCGTTGAACAACAGGGCGATGCGGTGGACGGGCGGTAGGGTTTTCATTGTTTTTGTCCTGAGGCCAGTGGCAACAGACTAGCCCCCACCACTCAAAATCGCACTACACCTTGGTGATTTTCATAATCAGCGGGCCAGGTGCCGTTGCTAGTATCCAGACACCGCCAAGAACAATAAGGAAAACGCCATGCCGTACTTCCCCGGTGTCGAGAAGGTTCGCTTCGAAGGCCCCAGCAGCGATGCCTCCCTCGCCTTTCGTCACTACGACGCCAACAAGCTGATCCTCGGCAAACCGATGCGCGAGCACCTGCGCATGGCTGCGTGTTATTGGCACACCTTCGTCTGGCCCGGCGCCGATATGTTTGGCATGGGCACCTTCAAGCGCCCGTGGCAGCGCAGCGGCGAGCCGATGGACGTGGCCATCGGCAAGGCTGACGCGGCCTTTGAGTTTTTCTCCAAGCTGGGCATCGACTACTACAGTTTTCACGACACCGACGTTGCGCCGGAAGGCAGTTCGCTCAAGGAGTACCGCAACCACTTTGCGCAGATGGTCGACCACTTGGAGCGCCATCAGGAACAGACCGGTATCAAGCTGTTGTGGGGCACCGCCAACTGCTTCAGCAACCCGCGTTTTGCCGCCGGTGCCGCGAGCAACCCGGACCCGCAGGTGTTTGCCTACGCCGCCGCCCAGGTGTTCAGTGCGATGAACGCAACCCTGCGGCTCAAGGGTGCCAATTACGTGCTGTGGGGCGGCCGTGAAGGTTATGAAACCCTGCTCAATACCGACCTCAAGCGCGAGCGCGAACAGCTCGGGCGCTTTATGCGCATGGTGGTGGAGCACAAGCACAAGATCGGGTTCAAGGGCGACCTGCTGATCGAACCCAAGCCCCAGGAGCCGACCAAGCACCAATACGATTACGACAGCGCCACCGTGTTCGGCTTCCTGCATGAATACGGCCTGGAACACGAGATCAAGGTGAATATCGAGGCCAACCACGCGACCCTGGCCGGGCACAGCTTTCATCATGAGATCGCCACCGCCGTGTCCCTGGGGATCTTCGGCAGCATCGACGCCAACCGTGGCGACCCGCAGAACGGCTGGGACACCGACCAGTTCCCCAACAGCGTCGAGGAAATGACCCTCGCGACCTATGAAATCCTCAAGGCCGGCGGCTTCAAGAACGGCGGCTACAACTTCGACTCCAAGGTGCGCCGCCAGAGCCTGGACGAGATCGACCTGTTCCACGGCCACGTCGCCGCCATGGATGTACTCGCCCTGGCACTGGAACGCGCGGCGGCAATGGTGCAGAACGATCGGTTGCAGCAGTTCAAGGACCAGCGCTATGCCGGTTGGCAGCAGCCGTTGGGCCAGGCGGTCCTGGCGGGCGAGTTCAGCCTTGAGTCCCTGGCCGAACACGCGTTTGCCCACGAGTTCAACCCGCAGGCCGTCAGTGGCCGGCAGGAGATGCTTGAAGGCGTGGTCAATCGGTTTATCTATCGGTGACATTTGCGCGACAAATCTGCGCACCGAGCGTCGAGGGACGCTCTACAGTTCTATCCGCATCACGCTGTGTCTTTCCAACAACAATAAAAGGACGCACCACCATGAAATCATTCAAACGCACGCTGCTCGCCAGCGCCCTGGCCCTGCTCGCCCTGCCGGTGATGGCCGATTCCGCGCATCCGAAAATCGGTTTTTCCATCGACGACCTGCGCCTGGAACGCTGGTCCCGCGACCGTGACTACTTCGTCGCGGCGGCGGAAAAACTCGACGCCAAGGTCTTCGTGCAGTCAGCCGATGCCAACGAGCAAAAGCAGATATCCCAGATCGAAAACCTGATTTCACGCGGCGTCGATGTGATCGTGATCGTGCCGTTCAACGCCACCGTGCTGACCAACGCCGTCGCCGAAGCCAAGAAGGCCGGGATCAAGGTCGTGTCCTATGACCGTCTGATCCTCAACGCCGACATCGACGCCTATATTTCCTTCGATAACGAAAAGGTCGGCGAGATGCAGGCCAATGGCGTGCTGCAGGCGGCGCCCAAGGGCAACTACTTCCTGCTCGGCGGCGCGCCCACCGACAACAACGCCAAGGTGCTGCGCGAAGGCCAGATGAAGGTGCTGCAACCGGCCATCGACAAGGGCGACATCAAGATTGTCGGCCAGCAGTGGGTCAAGGAATGGAACCCGACCGAAGCCCTGAGCATCGTCGAAAACGCCCTGACCCGGAACGACAATAAGATCGACGCCATCGTCGCCTCCAACGACGCCACCGCCGGCGGTGCGATCCAGGCCCTGGCCGCGCAGAAGCTGGCGGGCAAGGTGCCGATCTCCGGGCAGGACGCCGACCTCGCCGCCGTCAAGCGCGTGATCGACGGCACCCAGACCATGACCGTGTACAAGCCGCTCAAGCTGATCGCCACCGAAGCCGCCAAGCTCTCGGTGCAGCTTGCACGCAATGAAAAGCCCACCTACAGCTCGCAATACGACAACGGCAGCAAGAAAGTCGACACCATCCTGCTCACCCCGACTCCGCTGACCAAGGCCAATATCGACCTGTTGGAGAAGGACGGGTTCTACACCAAAGAGCAGATCGGCCTGTAGGAGCGGGCTTGCCCGCGAAAAACGTCAACGATGACGCGGGCATTCAGGATGAACGCGGGGTCCTCGGGTTCTTCGCGAGCAAGCTCGCTCCTACAGGAACCCGCGTTTCTTCGGCCTTTTGTGTGAGCCATCGCCATGTCGCACTACCTGCTGCAAATGAACGGCATCGTCAAAAGTTTTGGCGGTGTCAACGCGCTCAATGGCATCGATATCAAGGTGCGGCCGGGGGAATGTGTCGGCCTGTGCGGCGAGAACGGTGCCGGCAAATCCACCTTGATGAAGGTGCTGTCGGCGGTTTATCCCCATGGCACCTGGGACGGCGAAATCCTCTGGGACGGGCAACCGCTCAAAGCCCAGTCGATCAGCGAAACCGAGGCCGCCGGCATCGTCATCATTCACCAGGAACTGACCCTGGTGCCGGACCTGTCGGTAGCCGAGAACATCTTCATGGGCCACGAGCTGACCCTGCCCGGCGGGCGCATGAACTACCCGGCGATGCTGCACCGCGCCGAAGCGTTGATGCGTGAACTCAAGGTCCCGGACATGAACGTCGCGCTGCCGGTGTCGCAGTATGGCGGCGGCTACCAGCAACTGGTGGAAATCGCCAAGGCCCTGAACAAACAGGCACGCCTGTTGATCCTCGACGAACCTTCCTCGGCCCTGACCCGCTCGGAAATCGAGGTGCTGCTGGACATCATCAAAGGGCTCAAGGCCAAGGGCGTGGCCTGCGTGTACATCTCCCACAAGCTCGATGAAGTGGCCGCGGTGTGCGACACCATCACGGTGATCCGCGATGGCCAGCACATCGCGACCACCGCCATGGCCGACATGGATATCCCCCGGATCATCACGCAGATGGTCGGGCGCGAAATGAGCAACCTCTACCCCACCGAGCCCCATGAGATCGGCGAGGTGATGTTCGAAGCACGCCACGTCACCTGCTACGACGTCGACAACCCCAAGCGCAAACGCGTCGACGATATTTCCTTCGTGCTCAAGCGCGGGGAAATCCTCGGCATTGCCGGGCTGGTCGGCGCCGGGCGTACCGAGTTGGTGTCGGCACTGTTCGGCGCCTACCCGGGCCGCTACAGCGCCGAGGTGTGGCTGGACGGCCAACGGATCGACACGCGCACGCCGCTCAAATCGATCCGCGCCGGGCTGTGCATGGTGCCCGAGGACCGCAAGCGCCAGGGCATCATTCCCGACCTGGGCGTGGGCCAGAACATCACCCTGACCGTACTCGACACCTACGCGCACCTGACGCGCATCGACGCCGAAGCCGAACTGGGCAGCATCGACCGGCAGATCGCGCGCATGCACCTGAAGACCGCCAGCCCGTTTTTGCCGATCACCAGCCTGTCCGGCGGCAATCAGCAAAAGGCCGTGCTCGCAAAAATGCTCATGGCCAAGCCCAAGGTGCTGATCCTCGACGAGCCCACGCGCGGGGTGGATGTGGGCGCCAAGTATGAGATCTACAAACTGATGGGCGCGCTGGCGGCCGAAGGCGTGGCGATCATCATGGTCTCCTCGGAGCTGGCCGAAGTGCTCGGCGTGTCCAACCGCGTGCTGGTGATCGGCGACGGCCAGTTGCGTGGGGATTTCATCAATGCAGGGCTCACCCAGGAACAGGTCCTCGCCGCCGCGCTCAGCCAAAATAATAATGATCGGAAGACCGCTTAGATGAATCAGCTCAAACAGCTGTTTACCCGCTACAAAATGCTCGCCCTGGTGATCGCCGTGGCGTTCATCTGGCTGTTTTTCAGTTGGCAGACCGAGGGCGGTTTCCTCACGCCGCGCAACCTGTCCAACCTGCTGCGGCAGATGTCGATCACCGGGATTCTGGCGTGCGGCATGGTGCTGGTGATCATCAGCGGCGAGATCGATTTGTCGGTGGGCTCGATGCTCGGGCTGTTGGGCGGGCTCGCGGCGATCCTGGACGTGGTCTATCACCTGCCGCTGCTGGCCAACCTCAGCCTGGTGGCGTTGTGCGGGTTGATGATCGGCTTGGCCAACGGCTACATGACCGCTTACCTGCGCATCCCGTCGTTTATCGTCGGCCTGGGCGGCATGCTGGCGTTTCGCGGGATTCTGCTGGGCATCACCGGCGGCACCACCATCGCACCGGTGTCGCCGTCGCTGGTGTATGTGGGCCAGGGGTATTTGCCGCATGCGGTGGGCATCGGCCTCGGGGTTTTGCTGTTGGCCCTGACGCTGTTCTTGACCTGGAAACAACGGCGCAACCGCGCACTGCACGGGCTGGCCGCCCACTCGTTGGTGCGCGACGTACTGCGCGTGGGGGTGATCGGCGCGGTGCTGGCCGGGTTCGTCACCACGCTCAACAGCTACGACGGCATCCCGGTGCCGGTGCTGCTATTGCTGGTGCTGCTCGGCGTGTTCAGCTACGTCACCAGCCAGACCGTCTTCGGCCGCCGCGTGTATGCGGTGGGCAGCAACATGGAAGCCACGCGCCTGTCGGGCATCAACGTGCAGGCGGTGAAACTGTGGATCTTCGGCATCATGGGCGTAATGTGCGCCCTCGCCGGCCTGGTCAACACCGCACGCCTCGCCGCCGGTTCACCGTCGGCGGGCAACATGGGCGAACTCGACGCCATCGCCGCGTGCTTTATCGGCGGCACCTCCATGCGCGGCGGCTCGGGCACGGTGTATGGCGCGCTGCTCGGGGCGTTGGTGATTACCAGCCTGGATAACGGCATGTCGATGCTGGATGTGGACAGTTACTGGCAGATGATTGTGAAGGGCAGCATTTTGGTGCTGGCGGTGTGGGTGGATGTGAGTACGCGGGCGGGCCGGCGGTGAGCCCCACTCTCCCATGTGGGAGGGGGCTTGCCCCCGATGGCGGTGGGTCAGTCACTGCATGAGTGCCTGAACCACCGCCATCGGGAGCAAGTCGAACCGTCGCACCGCCCCTCCCACATTGACCGCATTCCATTGTTTGAGCGGCGGTGTGGGTGGATGCGAGTACGCGGGCAGGTCGCCGGTGAGTCATTTACCGGAACGCTGCACCTCCCCCATAAACTGATGCGCTTGGGCCTTGAGCCAATCAAGCAAACGGGCGATATCGGGCTCTGATTGTCGTCCGTTTCGACAAATGATGTAGTACGCAGCAGGCGACATCATTAAGGGGGCCTCCAACGCAACCAATTCACCGTCTTTCAATTGGTCATACACCAGTGCCGTCCTGCCCAGCGCAATCCCACCGCCTTTCACTGCCAAACTGATGGCCAGGCTGGAATCTGGAAAGCGCGGCCCATGGTGATACGGCGGTGCCTCTAGCCCTTGAAATGCAAACCAGCTCTCCCACCCTGGGCATACCTGATCGTCGACGCGATGAATCAGCGGGTACCGCGCTATTTCCTCCAGCGCAATATCACCATTCACACGTTTGAATTCCGGCGAGCACACAGGGAACACCGCATCGCGCATCAGCAGTTCGGCATGATGATCCGGGTAGTCGCCATACCCCATCACCACCGCGACATCGAACGGGTGAGCACTTAAGCTGGCGCTGCTTATGTCCGCGCTGGTCAACACCAGATCAAGGTTGAATGCCGCTTCGGCGTGGGCACCATGCATTCTGGGAATCAGCCAGGTTGCACAAAGAGAGGAGGTGCATGAAAGGTAAAGTGGCTGGGATCTACTCGGGTTGAGCGAATGCAGCACCGTATCCAGTTCTTTGAAAAAACCATCGGTCACTGGCAACAAGGCCTGCCCCGCTGTCGTGAGTTTGACCCCCCGCGAATGCCGCTCGAACAACTGCACCCCCCACCATTCTTCCAGGCCCGCAATTTGATGGCTGATGGCACTGGCGGTGAGGTTCAACTCGAACGCAGCACGCGCAAAACTGCCCGTTTGCGCGGCGCTGACGAAGGCTTGAAGCATGGGAGTGGGTGGCGGGCGCTGGGCCATCAGGTGCTCACTTTGATCAGGATGATCCCACAGACAATGACGAATGCCGAAAGCATCCGTCGCCAGCCGAACTGCTCCCGGAAGAACAGCGCAGCAATGATGGCGCCGATAATAACACTGGTTTCCCGCAGGGCTGAGACCTTGGCCACTGCGTCCAGCGACAACGCAAACAGGACCAAACCGTAGGACGCCAAGTAAAAAACACCGCCCATTGCACCTACCCGCCAGTGGTCGCGCACAGCCTGGGTGAGTGCTGATCGCGTCTTGAAAAACGCCAGCATCGGAATCGGAATGCTCTGGAACAGCGTGAGGTAGATGATGTACTGCAGCACCGTCTCACTGGCTCTTACACCTTTGGCATCCACCACCGTGTAGGACGCGATGAACACCCCCGCACACACGGCCATCAGAATTGGTTTGAACATCTGCGCGGTCATCCTGCGCACAAACGTCAGGCTGATGATCCCCGCGCAAATCAGCAGCACTCCCGCCATCGACGGGAACGATAGCTGTTCATGCAAAAGGAAGTAGGAAAACACCGCAACCAACACCGGCGGCACGCCACGCATCACCGGGTAGACCTGGCCGAAGTCGCCTGTTTCATAAGCCTTGATTAGGAACAATCGATAGACCGTATTGAGCATCACAGAAATCAGCACATAGCCCCACACCTCCAGGCTCGGTACGTTGACCAACGGCAGCGCCGCCAGGCAGATCACTAATGCGGTGCCATCGACCATGGCCAAGGTCATGAAACGGCTGCTGCCGGCACGGACAACAGCATTCCAAGTGGCGTGCATGAAGGCGGAGATCAAGACCAGGGTGATGGCTATGTTGGCGTTGTCCATGAGGGCTCGGCTTTTGAGTGGGTATAAAGGTCGCGCGCCATGCGTGACATGGGCATCATTGCTTGCGTAACCACATCCGCAACATGTAGCGATTCAAGGCGTTTAAAGGCTCTGCATCATCAATTTCCGAGCGTGGAGAATGCATATCGATGAAATGCGTTCGGGTATGGAGAAACTTGTTGTCCGCGGAAATAAGCACCTGACCAGGCTCAAGCAATACACGATGCTGAACAGATGATTGATCGAGAACTGTATCCAGAAAATCCAATGCTTGAACCTGCGCCAACGTCAACGGCATTTTCGCTTTAAGGTGAGCCGATTCAATGTAGACGCGAAAGTACCTTATCAAGGGAATACCTTCATTGGAAAAACTCAGGATGGGCGCTTTAAATAGGCACTCGTCCTCTGACATGCCTCTATTTTCAAAATAGAAATCGCATTTAAGCTCCTCGAGAACTTCCGGAAATGCCATCAGCTCCGCATATACCGCGCTTGCATCAATAAGAATGCTCTCGCCTCCCAGAAGCGCTTTCTGTCCACAAGCCAGAATCAAATAGTCGATAGGGAGAGGGTCGCTGACGCCATCGTTATGTACGTAGGCGCCCTGACGGGTCTGATGGTACCTCGCACCCTCTTCAATGCTTTTACCGCCTCGGTCGTAAACCTCAATAACCTTATGACCAAGATGATTTTGCACCATTGGCGTACCAAGCAAAGATCCAAATGCCCACACCAGTGATTTGAAACTTGCAAGGTTATCCGTCCTAAATCCATCAAGGATCAAGACATGACTTTCATGTTCAATAATGTTTCGTATATTGCGCAACGCCTCGCCAAGGGACTGCGAATAAAACGGATCAATGCAAGCGTGTTTTATATCGAATCGACCGGTTTTGGTTTCTGCACCCAACATCGCGCTGGCACTCAGCAACTCTTCAAATGCTGCGTTTGAGAGCCTGATCTTAGATACTGCTTGGCGAAAATTACTGACGTTTATGTTCATCGCAATCCTTTACGGAGGTTAGTTGGCGTCGATATTTAACTCGGCCCACTACACCCTGAAAAAGCGAAAAGTCGTCAGCGCTGCCATCAAGTTCCGTCATGGCAGATCTTTCCTACAGATAGAAACCATCACGTGTTCGTTAGTGGCATTTGGTCATGGTTTTTAAAGGGCCAGCAAGCCGGGTCGCTTTAAATTGCAGGACGTTTCCTAGACAATCTGCGCCGCCTTGTGCCTGTTGGAATCGATGGCTAGTCTGCGGTCCGTCACTGCCAAATCAGTGATCGGGTTTAGTCGCCCGACCTCTCATCACGTGCACGGTCTTCCATCAGTTTTTATGGTGGCTGTGCGCAGGGCGCCTTCGGGTGCGCCGGATTTTCGTGATGACCGGTCGACTAACCTGCGTACAGCCGCCACCCTACGTTTAGTCGCGGCGGGGTGGCGAATCTCAATCCATCACGGAATTACACCATGACCAAAGCCCTACCCGACCCACCCATCGATCCCACCAAAGACCGCGCTGCCTTCAACCGCGCCATCGACCATTACCTGCCCACCCAAGGTTTCCACGCCGTCAACGAAGACCTGAGCTTCGAAGACGCCCTGCTCTACACCGCCAGTCTGCTGGACAGCGCTTCGGCGACTGCGCTGGATTGCGGGGAGCTGCTGGAGAAACCGGAGCGGGCGAAGATCCTCGCGGTGTGGCATTTGCTGGAAATCGCCAAAACCACGGTGGACCGCTCCATCGAATGCCTCAGGCCCACGAAGACCACTGCCTGACCACGGGCAAAAAAATGTGGGAGGGGCGGTGCGACGGTTCGACTTGCTCCCGATGGCGGCAGGTCAGCCAAGTCGTTGTCGACTGACACTCCGCCATCGGGGGCAAGCCCCCTCCCACATTGACCGTATTCCACCGATTGATCGGCGGGGTAAGTGGCATTTGGTCATGTATCCACAGTTACTGGCAGATGATCGTGAATGGCAGCATGTTGGTGCTGGCGGTGTGGGTGAATGTGAGTACGCGGGCAGGTCGCCGATAAACCCCATTCTCACCGACACCGCATAACCTCTGTGGGAGGGGGCTTGCCCCCGATGGCGGCGGGTCAGCCAAGTCGTTGTTGACTGATACTCCGCCATCGGGGGCAAGCCCCCTCCCACATGAGGTCCTGCAGTGTTTGTAAGACCTTACTTGGAGACGGGCATCGCAAACTCCGCACCCTGCTCAATGCTCTCCGACCAGCGCTGCATGATCGACTTCTGCTTGGTGTAGAAGCGCACCCCTTCAGTGCCGTAGGCATGCATGTCGCCGAACAGGCTTTTCTTCCAGCCGCCAAAGCCGTGCCAGGCCATCGGCACCGGGATCGGTACGTTGATGCCGACCATGCCCACTTCGATACGCCGCGCGAATTCGCGGGCGATGTTGCCGTCGCGGGTGAAGCAACTGACGCCGTTGCCGAATTCATGGTCGTTGACCAGCTTTACGGCCTCGGCAAAGTCATTCACGCGCACGCAGGCCAGCACCGGGCCGAAGATTTCTTCGCGGTAGATGCTCATCTCCCGAGTCACGTGGTCGAACAAGGTCGCGCCAAGCCAGAAGCCGTGTTCCAGGCCGGGTTCGGTCGGCACGTAATCGCGCCCGTCGAGCAGCAGCTGCGCGCCGGCCTGGACGCCTTGTTCGATGTAGCCGCTGATGCGTTCCAGTGCGGCGCGCGAGACGATCGGGCCCATTTCGGCCTTGAGGTCGCGGCCGTCGGTGATGCGCAGTGTCTTGGCCCGTTCGGTCAGGGCGGCGATGACTTTGTCACCGACATCGCCCACCAGCACCGCCACCGAGATCGCCATGCAGCGTTCGCCAGCGCTGCCGTAGGCCGCGCCCATCAGCGCGTCGACGGTGCGTTCAATGTCGGCGTCGGGCATCACCACCATGTGGTTTTTCGCGCCGCCCAGGCCTTGCACGCGCTTGCCGTGGCGTGCGCCGGCTTCGTAGATGTATTGGGCGATCGGCGTGGAACCGACAAAGCTCACGGCCTTGACGTCCGGGTGCTCGATCAGCGCGTCCACCGCTTCCTTGTCACCCTGCACCACGTTGAACACGCCTTTGGGCAGACCGGCTTCACGCAGCAGTTCGGCCATGAACAGCGCGGCGCTCGGGTCGGTCGGGCTGGGCTTGAGGATGAAGGTGTTGCCCGCCGCGATGGCGATCGGGTACATCCACATCGGCACCATTACCGGGAAGTTGAACGGCGTGACGCCAGCGACTACACCCAGGGGCTGGCGCATCGTCCAGTTGTCCATGCCACGCGAGACCTGATCGGAATGTTCGCCCTTGAGCAGGTTGGGAATGCCACACGCGAACTCGAGGATGTCGATGCCACGGTCGACTTCGCCCTGGGCATCGGTAAACACCTTGCCATGTTCGGCGACGATGATGCGCGCCAGGTCGTCCTTGCGTTCGCGCAGCAGGTGCAGGTATTGGAACAAGACGCGGGCGCGGCGGATCGGCGGGGTGTCGGCCCAATCGGCGAAGGCGGCTTGCGCGGCGGCGACGGCTTCGCCGACGGTCTGGCGGCTGGCCAGGGCGACGCGCCCGGTCACGGCGCCGGTGGCCGGGTTGTACACGTCCTGATAGCGATCATCGCGGCTCACGCGTTGGTCGTTGATGTAGTGCTCGAGGGTTGTAGTCATGGCAGTCGATCCCTGGTGGGTAGCGTTGGGACACACGATAGGCTTTCGATTTGTTCCAAACCAGAGCAGAATCCAGAACTGATTGTCCTCACAAGCGAACAATAAAGCCCATGGAAAAGTCTGAGATCGAAGGGCTGTGGACCCACATCCACTGGCTCTCGGTGCTGGAAGAACACGGCACCTACACCGCCGCCGCCGCGCGCCTGGGGGTGAGCAAGTCGGCGGTCAGCCAGCGCATCAGCGACCTGGAAAAAGCCACCGGCACGCGCCTGGTCACCCGCACCACCCGCAGCGTGCGCCTGACCGACGCCGGGCAGTCACTGACGCGGGACGTGCGCAGCGCCTACGCACAGATCGCCCGCAGCTTTTCCTCGGTGCGCGACGCCGCCGGGGAAATCCGCGGCCTGGTACGCCTGACCGCACCGGTCGCGTTCGCACGGCAGCAACTGGTGCCGCACCTGTCGGCATTCCTGCAGCGGTACCCGCAGGTACGTATCCAGCTGGATGTGTCGGATGCCTTGAGTTCGCTGGCTGCCGAAGGCTACGACCTGGCGGTGCGCCACGGTTTTCAGGTGCCGGAAACCCACGTGGCGTGGAAGCTGTGCGACACCACCTCGGTGCTGGTCGCCACCCGCGACTACCTGCAACGCCACGGCGAACCGCGCACGCCCGGTGACCTCAGCGCGCACAACTGCCTCTACTATCCGCGCGGCACCGATCAGCCCGCCTGGACCTTCGAGCGCGGCAGCAAAAAGCTCGAGCGGGTCACCGTGCCGATCGCCGGGAGCTTCTCCACCAACAACAGCGAAGCCTTGCGCGACTCGGCGCTCAATCACCTGGGCATCGCCCTGCTCCCGGACTTCAGCGCCCACGCGGCACTGGCCGGCGGCACGTTGGTGCAGGTGCTCAAGGGCTGGACGCTCAAGGGCGCGTTTGCCGATGAGATTTACTTGATTCGACCCTACTCGCCCCATGTGCCCAAATCCGTGAGTGCGTTGGTGGGTTATCTGAAGGAAAAACTGTCCGGGGGCTTTCGGGTCGAAGGTTGACCGCTCTCATTGTGCAGCAGGTGCCGGCTGGCGCGTTTGGGTGGGCGGTAGGTAGGAGGATCGCTCGATGACATCCGTGCGTATGGCCGAAGGTTGCCCGGCCTGGTTACGCGCAAAACTGCACAGGGTGACGGGCAGTTGCGAGACCGGGTAGTTCGTACCGCCAGCGGCCAGGAGGTAGCGGACGTCGTCGGTGTCACGGCAGGTGGCTTCAGCCGAGGTGTCCACATAGAAGTAATGATGGCTGAAGGCGGTTTGCGGGTAGTCCCAGTTGACGCTGTAGTTCAGGCCGATGCGCGGGGCCGGCGCCGGGTCGGTCAAGAACACCGAATGGGTGAACGCATTGTGCAGCAAGGCCGGCGTCAACGCCTCGCCGGGGGTTTGGACGCCGATGATGCACAGCACATAAGCGCCCAGCGCCGGGCCGATGGCTTGGTTGATGTAACCCTCGGTTGACGCTGTCGCAGTTTGATAACCACTGGGAAACCTGCATTCATTGACGTTGCGCACGGCCTTGAAGCGATAGAACGGGTCCTGGATCGAGAACCGGATGTTCCACGTGGGCTGCACATTCTGCCCGAGTTCGCCCAGTTGCATATGGACATAGGGGTTCAGCTTCCAGGGCTCCTCAAGGAGGATATCAACGGCTTTGAGCTGACAATCCGTCGTATTGTTCAAGAATTGGCCCTCGACAAAACAACGGTGCAAGTCGTTGGCCGGATAGCTGTAGTTGAACTTGGCCGCTTCACACGCCGAGACGTTCTGGCAGTTGTTGAGGATGTCTTTTTTAATGACCGCCGCGACTTTGCTGACAATGCCAGTGACTTCGTTGGTATGCCGATCCAGCATCGGGCTGCCGGAACTGCCGTACTGCAGGTCATTGCAGCGGTTTTTCAGGGCGCCGGGAAACACCCCGGGATGCTCGACAAAGCTGTTGGTCGGCGTTTCCTTGCAGGCGCTCATGCGCAAGCCCTTCTGACGAAAGCCGCTCGGGGAACCGACATTGACGACCTCACGCTCCCCCGTACTTTGATGGGTGGCGAGCTTGAGCGGCATGATGCCGTCGGTGATCAGGTGGGCGAGTGACGTATCCAGCTCGAGCACCGCCAGATCAGTGCCAACCATACTGGTCCAATGCGCCGTTTTAATGCGAAACGTGCGCTGTTGCGCCGGCGTGTCGTGGAAATAATTGAACGTGATGCTCGCCTCGATGGCTTGGTTGATATGGGCCGTGCCGAAGCTGAAGTACACGCAATGCCCGCTGGTCAAGACATACGCCGGGCCGACGGCCTTGCCCTGGCGGTTGCGGGTATCCAGCAGCACCGCGGTGCAGGTTTGGCCGATAGCGTTTTTCAACAAACCGATACCGGACCACAACGCATAACGCTGGTCGCGATTCTGCAGCGCGATAGAGGCGCTGCCGTCGCTCAGGCCCTGGGCCAGGTCTCTGGCTTGGGCTTGGGTGTTGCCGACAAGGCAAGGCAACAGCAGTAACAAAAGGGGAAAGATACAGCGGGTCAGCATGATCGAGCGTCCGTATGGCAATAGGGGGAGTGCCGAACGTACTTGAGGCTTGGCGAACGGGTGACCTACATAGATAGGGGAAGACCGTGGCGGATGCCGACGTTATCCAAGAGTCTGCCATCTAGCACTTACGCGCGATTGCCAGGCAGGCTTCCGCAAAAAATTCGCACGAATGGCTTGCCTTCGCCTCATAGAGTGGTAACGCTTAGCCATTTTGCGCAACGGTCAAAGGGCAAACGCATGCACAGAGTCACCACGAGCCGTTTTTTCACCGGGCTGTTCGCCCTGCTGATGCTGTGCGCCACGTTGCCCGCCCTCGTGCAGGCTGCGCCCTCCCCAACCAGCGACCTGCGCAGTGTGCCGCTGCTGGCTGAAGACGCCAGTGTGCAAGACCTCAACGAGCAACTCGACCTGATCCGCCAGAAAGTCTCGGGCAGCGCCAATGACGACCTGCTCTCGACCTTGCGCCAGGCCGCCTTGCAGGTGCAAAAACAGGCCGACACCCTGGCCGCCAAACAAGCCATCGATCTTGAACACCTGGATGACCAGCTCAACGTGCTCGGCCCGCTACAGGCCGATGCGCCCCCGAGCCTCACCCAGCAACGCACCGCACTGACCCGGCAGAAGAACGCCCTGCTCGCCGAGCAGCGCCAGGCCAGCACCCTGAGCCAATCAGCCAGCGACCTCGCCGCGCAGATCTTCAGCCTGCGCCGCAGCCTCTTCGACTCACAGATCAGCACCCGCTCGGCGAGCCCGATCAGCGTGGTGTTCTGGTCCAACATCATCCGCCCGACCGACGACGACCTCAGCCGTTTACGCAGCCTGTACGTCGACGCACGCAGCGTGACGGACACCGCCGTGGCGCCGGGAAACCGCTGGTTTTTCGTGAGCATGCTGTTAAGTGCGCTGCTGATCTGGGTGGCGGGACGACGGGTGTTGGAGCACGCGCTGGTGCGGCTGACGGTGCGTTGGCTGCCCGAAGGCCGCCTGCGACGCAGCGCGCTGGCGCTGGCGGTGGGGTTGGCCAGCGTGCTGACCATCAGCGTGGCGGCCTCACTGCTGCGCTGGGGCCTGACACGCGACACCGTGCCCAGCGCCGACATGCTCACGTTGCTCGATCAATTGCAGACCCTGGTGGTGTTCTGCGCCTTCATTGTCGGCCTCGGCCGCGCCCTGTTGATGCGTGCGCATCCGTCCTGGCGCCTGCCCCAGATCCCCGACCAGATCGCTGTCGCCCTGGGCCCGTTCCCTGTGCTGTTGGGGCTGGCCCTGATGGTGATCGGCACCCAGGAACGCATCAACAGCGTCATCGACAGTAGCCTGGCACTGACTGTGGCGGTAAACGGCCTGACCGCGCTGGCCGTCGCGCTGGTGTTCTTCTTTGCCCTGCTGCGTTACCACCGCACCCGCCGCCGCTACACGCTTGAGCGCATGAGCGGCGTCGCCGGGCTGATTCCGTTTGTCGTCGGGGCCTGGATCGGGATCAGCCTGCTGGCGCTATTGGGCGGCTACCTGACCCTGGCTTACTTCCTCACCGTCAAACTGCTGTGGATGAGCGTGGTCGCGGCGACGGCTTATCTGCTGATCGCCTGCTTCGGCGATTTCTGTGAGACCCTGCTCTCGCCGAAACAACCTGGCGGCCTGGCGCTCGGTTCGGCCCTGGGCCTGTCCGAGCGCCACCAGGCACAGGCCAGCACGCTACTCGCGGGCGTGGGCCGCACCCTGCTGATGTTCACCGCGGTCCTGTTGGCGTTCCTGCCCTCCGGCTCCAGCCCGGGCGAGCTGCTGGCGGGCCTGACGCAACTCGACCTGGGCAGCAAGCCGCTGGGCAACCTGACCATCGCCCCCGGCGATATTCTGCTGGCCCTTGCCCTGCTCGTGATCGGTCTGTTCGGCGTGCGCGTGCTCAAAGACTGGCTCGGCGAACGGCTGCTGCCGGAAACCAACATGGACGCCGGCATGCGCGCCTCGCTGGTGACCCTGGTGGGTTACATCGGCTTCGTGCTGGTCGCAGTGGTGGTGATGTCCACGCTGAATATCAGCCTGACCAACTTGACCTGGGTGGTCAGCGCCCTGTCGGTGGGCATCGGTTTCGGCCTGCAGGCGATCGTGCAGAACTTCATCTCGGGCCTGATCCTGCTCACCGAACGCCCGGTCAAGGTCGGGGATTGGGTCAGCCTCGCGGGTGTCGAAGGCGATATCCGCCGCATCAACGTGCGCGCCACGGAAATCCAGATGTCCGACCGTTCAACGGTGATCGTGCCCAACTCGCAGTTCATCACCCAGAACGTGCGCAACGTGACCATGGGCAATGCGCTGGGCGTCGTCGGCATTACGCTGACCCTGCCGCTGGAAACGGACGTGCTGCAGATCCGCGATCTGCTGTTGAGCGCGTTCACCGAACACGAAGCCGTGCTGGATACACCGGCGCCTTCGGTGACATTCAAGGACCTGACCGCCAACGGATTGGTCATCGCCGTCAGCGGTTACGTCAACAGCCCGCGCTCGGTGGGGACAGCCCGCAGCGACCTGCTGTTCACCGTCCTCGGGCGCCTGCGCGAACTTGGCGTGGCGCTGTCTTCGCCGCAGAGTATGGTGCTGATCAATGAGGCGGCGGAAAAAGCGCCGCCGGCAGATTAGAGTCCCCAACGCCAAGCACCACCCCTACGCCAACTGAGCCCTGATTTTCTCCACCACACCCTGCATCGCCGGCAGATAACGGCGGGCGGCTTCGTCAACCGACATCGCTTTGGCGATGTAAACCAGATTCAGGCAGCCCATCACCCGCTCCTCGTGCATGACCGGAATCGCAATCGCGGCGATCTTGCGCTCAAGGCCCCAATGGGAGTTATTTTCGCCGTAGCCCTTGCCGAGGGTGTGCTCCACCAGCCGATCGACAAAGCCGCGATCCGCCGCCAGCGCCGACTGTTCATCTTCGCGGCTGATCAACAACTCGATCAGCTCTTCGCGCTCGGCCGGCGGGCAGAACGCAAAGTACGCGCGCCCCGTGGCGGTCATGAGCAAGGGTAAACGCCGACCGACCATGGAGCGGTGAAACGACAGGCGGCTGAAGCGATGCGTGGTCTCGCGTATCACCATGGCATCGCCGTCCAGCGTACACAGGTCGGTGGGCCAGACCACTTGTTGCAGCAGCTCGCCGAGCAGCGGCGCAGCAATCGAAGAAATCCATTGCTCGTCGCGAAACCCCTCGCTCAATTCGCGGACTTTCAACGTCAGGCGATAGCTGTCATCCGACTCGCTGCGGCGCACGTAACCCTCGGCTTGCAAGGTCTCCAGCAATCGACGAACCGTGGTCCGATGTAGCCCGCTTTGCTCGGCCAACTGCGCCGTACTGGCCCCGCCATCAAAACGATTCAAGCCATTGATCAGGGCCAAACCACGCATCAGCCCACGAACGCTCTTGTATTCTGTTTCGCTCATGGACGCTCCATTCTCTTTTAAAATCAATGCTGTGCACCTAGTGCACCCTAGCAGGGGTTTTCGTTGTCCACCAGCCTCGTGATTTCCATACTGCGCCCCACAAGAAATCCAAAAACGCTGTACGGAGATACCCATGAGTCTTGCACCCGCTCCTTCCACATTGGAGCTGACCGCCGACGTTGCCATCGTCGGCGCCGGCCCTGTCGGCTTGATGATCGCCAATTACCTGGGGCAACGTGGCGTAAACGTCACCTTGGTGGAAAAGCTCGACACCCTGATCGACTACCCCCGCGCCATCGGCCTGGACGATGAAAGCCTGCGCACGTTCCAGGCCGTCGGTCTGGCGGACAAGGTGCTGCCGCATACCACGCCCTGGCACGCCATGCGTTTCCTGACCCCCAAGGGTCGCTGCTTTGCCGATATCCAACCGAAAACCGACGAGTTCGGCTGGTCCCGTCGCAACGCGTTCATTCAACCTTTGGCCGACCGCGTGCTGTTCGACGGCCTGCAGCGCTTCAGCAACGTCAAGGTGCTGTTCAGTCGCGAGCTAGACAGCTTTGAACAAAGCGACAGCGCGGTGGTGCTCAACCTCAAGGATCAGCATGGCCGCAGCGAACGCCTGAATGCCCGTTACCTGATCGGTTGCGACGGTGGCAACAGCCTGGTGCGACGCAGCCTGGACATCAGTTTCGAGGGCAAGACCGCGCCCAATCAATGGATCGTGGTCGACATCGCCAACGACCCGCTGGCCACGCCCCATGTCTACCTGTGCTGCGACCCGGTGCGGCCTTACGTGTCCGCCGCCCTGCCCCATGGCGTGCGTCGTTTCGAGTTCATGGTGATGCCCGGCGAAACCGAGACCGAGCTGAGCAAGCCCGAGAACCTGCGCAAGCTGCTGAGTAAAGTATTGCCGAATCCGGACCGCATCGAGCTGATCCGCAGCCGCGTCTATACCCATAACGCGCGTCTGGCCGGGCGGTTCCGTCAGGGCCGGGTACTGCTGGCCGGCGATGCCGCGCACATCATGCCGGTATGGCAAGGCCAGGGGTACAACAGCGGCATGCGCGATGCCTCGAACCTGGCGTGGAAACTCGCGCTGGTGATCAAGGGCCTGGCCGCCGATAACCTGCTCGACAGCTACGAAGAGGAACGCCGCGACCACGCCAAGGCGATGATCAATCTCTCCGTGCTCGCCGGCCACGTGTTGGCCCCGCCGAAACGCTGGCAAGGCACCCTGCGCGATGGGGTGTCGTGGCTGCTCAACTACCTGCCGCCGGTCAAGCGCTACTTCGTCGAAATGCGCTTCAAACCGATGCCGCAATACACCCGCGGCGCGTTGATCGTGCCGAATGAAAAGGACTCGCCGGTCGGCAAGATGTTCATTCAGCCCAAGGTCTTGACGGACGCCGGCACCACGGTGCTGCTGGATGAAGTGATTGGCGACAACTTTGCGATCATTGCCTGGGGCTGCGATCCGACCTGGGGCCTGTCGGCCACGCAAATCGCGCAATGGAAAGCCCTGGGCACGCGCTTCATCCAAGTGTTGCCGGACGTGCAGCTCAGAGTCCCGAGCGATGCCAGCCACGACGTGATCCGCGTGGGTGACAGCAGCGGTCGGTTGAAAGAATGGTTCGCCCTCGGCACGTCGTCCATCGCCCTGGTGCGTCCGGACCGCTTCCTCGCCGGGCTGGCCATCCCGCAAACCGTTGGCCAGGCCTGCGATGAATTGGCCCGGGCGCTCAAAGCCCTGCCACACACCTCGGCGAACGCTGTTGTCAGCAAGGTCGCGTGACATGAGCGCCTTTGTGCATTGTTTGTCTCATACGCCGTTGGTGGGCTACGTCGATCCGGCGCCGCATGTGTTGGCCGAAGTCGATGGCGTGATCAACGCCGCTCGCGAGCGTATCGCGCGCTTCGACCCGCAGTTGGTGGTGCTGTTCGCTCCCGACCATTACAACGGGTTTTTCTACGACGTGATGCCGGCCTTTTGCATCGGCATGGCGGCCGACGCGATTGGTGATTTCGACACCGCCGCCGGCCCGCTGGACGTGCCCAAAGCGCTGGCCGAATCCTGCGCCCAGGCGGTGTTGGATGCCGGTGTCGATGCCGCTGTGTCGTATCGCATGCAGGTCGACCATGGGTTCGCGCAACCGTTGGAACTGTTGCTCGGCGGCTTGCAGCGCTGCCCGGTGATTCCGGTGTTTATCAACTCGGTGGCCGTACCGCTGCCGAGTTTCAAACGCGCCCGACTGTTGGGTGAAGCGATCGGCCAATGGGCCAAAGCGCTGGATAAACGCGTGCTGTTCCTGGCCTCCGGCGGTTTGTCCCATCAACCGCCGGTACCGGAACTGGCCAAGGTCGATGCGCGCATGGCTGACCGTCTGATGGGCAGCGGGCGCCAGCTCCCCGCCGATGAACGACAGGCCCGCCAGAACCGGGTGATTCAAGCCGCGCGAGACTTCGTCGAAGACCCGCACAGCCTGCACCCGCTGAACCCGGCCTGGGATCAGCAGTTTCTCGACAGCCTCGAACAGGGCCGCATGCGCGACCTCGACAGCTTGAGCAATGACGCGTTGTCGGCGCTGGCCGGCAAGTCGACCCACGAGGTGAAAACCTGGGTCGCCGCCTTCGCTGCCCTGAGTGCCTTCGGCCCGTATCAGACCGAAGGCCGCTACTACCGCCCGATTCCCGAGTGGATCGCAGGTTTCGGTGCGCTTGGCGCACAGCCGCTGACCCCTCATCCATGAATTCAAGGAACACTGCCATGACCGCCACTGCTTTCAGTGAAGCCTCCACCAGCCGCTTTGCCCGTATCAAGGAAGGCGACCTGGACCTGCAACTGCACTACAACGACCTTGGCGAAGGTGCCGAAACCGTGGTCATGCTGCACGGCTCCGGGCCGGGCGCGAGCGGCTGGGCCAACTTCAATCGCAATATCGAACCGCTGGTGAATGCCGGTTTTCGCGTGATCCTGATGGATTGCCCGGGCTGGAGCAAAAGCGACACGATCGTCAGCCAAGGCTCGCGCTCGAACCTCAATGCCCAAGCGCTCAAGGGCCTGCTCGATGTGCTAGGGCTGGACCGCGTCCACATCATCGGCAATTCGATGGGTGCCCACAGCACCGTCGCCTTCGCCCTGGAATACCCCGAGCGGATCGGCAAACTGATCCTGATGGGCGGCGGCACCGGCGGCCCGAGTGCCTTCGTGCCGCAGCCCACCGAAGGCATCAAACTGATCGGCGCGCTGTACCGCGACCCGACCATCGAAAACCTGAAGAAGATGATGAACGTCTTCGTTTTCGACGCCAGCGGCCTCACCGACGAACTGTTCCAGACCCGCCTGGACAACCTCCTGTCGCGCCGCGATCACCTGGAAAACTTCGTCAAGAGCAGCACGCTCAACCCCAAGCAATTTCCGGATTTCAGCCACCGCCTGCACGAAATCAACGCCGACACCCTGCTCGTCTGGGGCCGCGAGGACCGCTTCGTGCCGATGGACACCGGCTTGCGCCTGCTGGCCGGCCTGCCCAGGGCGCAATTGCACGTGTTCAACCGTTGCGGCCACTGGGCGCAGTGGGAACACGCCGAGAAGTTCAACCGCATGGTCCTGGACTTCCTGACCCACTGATCATCGAGGCTGACATGACACTGACTCAAGACACCCTGCAACAACTCGCCGCCGACCTGCGCCAGGCCGAAGCCCATGGCGAAGCCATCGGGCCGCTGCGCGAGCGGATCGGTGAAGACAATGCCGCCGCCGCGTATGCCATCCAGCGCCTCAACGTCGACCACGGCGTGGCCAACGGGCGCCGCGTGGTCGGCCGCAAGATCGGCCTGACCAACCCCAAAGTCCAGGCCCAGTTGGGCGTGGACCAGCCGGACTTCGGCACCCTGTTTGCCGACATGTGCTACGGCGACAACGCCACCGTGCCAACCGGCCGCGTACTGCAACCGAAGATCGAGGCTGAAATCGCCCTGATCCTCGAACGCGACCTGCCCCGCGCCGACAGCACATTCGCCGACGTGATGGCGGCCACCGGCTGGGTCGTCCCGGCACTGGAAATCGTCGGCAGTCGCATCCAGGGCTGGAACATCCGCTTCGTCGATACCGTGGCTGACAACGCGTCCAGCGGCTGCTTTGTACTCGGTGGCCCGGCTCGACGGCTCGATGGCCTCGACCTGCGCCAGGCCAGCATGCGGATGACCCGCAACGCTGAAGAAGTGTCCAGCGGCAGTGGCGCCGAATGCCTCGGTCATCCGCTCAACGCGGCCGTCTGGCTGGCCTGCGCCATGGCGCGCCTGGGCGATCCGCTGCGGGCCGGCGACATCATTCTCACCGGCGCGCTGGGGCCGATGGTGGCGGTCGCCGCCGGTGATCGGTTCGAGGCCGAGATCGAGGGCATCGGCCGGGTTGGTGTGAACTTCTCGGTAGACAGTCGCGCCGAGTGATCGGCGACTTGCGTGCATATGAGGCAATAACAATGAATAAACTCAAAGTCGCCATCGTCGGCTCCGGCAACATCGGCACCGACCTGATGATCAAGATCCTGCGCAACGCCAAACACCTGGAAATGGCGGTCATGGTCGGCATCGACCCGGCCTCCGACGGCCTCGCCCGCGCCCAGCGCATGGGCGTGGCCACCACCCACGAAGGCGTCGAAGGCCTGACCCGCATGGACGTGTTCCAGCACATCGACTTCGTCTTCGATGCCACCTCGGCCGGTGCGCATGTGCAGAACGATGCGTTCCTGCGCTCGATCAAACCCGGCATCCGCCTGATCGACCTGACGCCCGCGGCCATCGGCCCGTACTGCGTGCCGGTGGTCAACCTGGAACAGAACCTCGATCAGCTCAACGTCAACATGGTCACCTGCGGCGGCCAGGCGACTATCCCGATGGTCGCCGCAGTGTCGCGCGTGGCCAAGGTGCATTACGCCGAAATCGTCGCCTCGATCGCCAGCAAATCCGCCGGCCCCGGCACCCGCGCCAATATCGACGAATTCACCGAAACCACCTCCAAGGCCATCGAAGTCATCGGTGGCGCGGCCAAGGGTAAGGCGATCATCGTGATGAACCCGGCCGAGCCGCCGTTGATCATGCGCGACACGGTGTTCGTGCTGTCCGAAGCGGCGGATCAGGCGTTGGTCGAAGCGTCCATCGTCGAGATGGCGGCGGCCGTGCAGGCCTATGTGCCGGGCTATCGCCTCAAGCAAAACGTGCAGTTCGATGTGATCCCGGCAGACGCGCCGTTGAACATTCCCGGCCTGGGTAAATTCTCCGGCCTGAAGACCTCGGTGTTCCTCGAAGTCGAAGGCGCCGCCCATTACCTGCCGGCCTACGCTGGCAACCTCGACATCATGACCTCCGCTGCCTTGGCTACCGCCGAGCGCATGGCGCAGTCGATGCAACAGGCCTGAGGAGAGCGACATGAACGGTAAGAAAATCTACATCTCCGACGTGACCCTGCGCGACGGCAACCATGCGGTGCGCCATCAGTACTCGCTGCAGAACGTGCAGGACATCGCCCGTGCGCTGGACAAGGCCAAGGTCGACTCGATCGAAGTCGCCCACGGCGACGGCCTGCAAGGTTCGAGCTTCAACTACGGCTTCGCCGCGCACACCGATCTGGAATGGATCGAAGCCGCCGCCGACGTGATCAGCCACGCCAAGATCACCACGCTGTTGCTGCCCGGCATCGGCACGGTGCATGACCTCAAGGCGGCCTACAACGCCGGAGCCCGCGTGGTGCGCATCGCCACCCATTGCACCGAGGCCGACGTGTCGAAACAGCACATCGAATACGCGCGCGAACTGGGCATGGACACCGTCGGTTTCCTGATGATGAGCCACATGATCCCCGCCGAGCAGCTCGCCGCCCAAGCCAAGCTGATGGAAAGCTACGGCGCGACCTGCGTGTACATGGCCGACTCCGGTGGCGCGATGAACATGCAGGACATCCGCGATCGCTTCCGTGCGTTCAAGGCCGTGCTCAAACCGGACACCGAAACCGGCATGCACGCCCACCACAACCTCTCGCTCGGCGTGGCCAACTCGATCACGGCGGTCGAGGAAGGCTGCGACCGCATCGACGCCAGCCTCGCCGGCATGGGCGCCGGGGCCGGCAACGCGCCGCTGGAAGTGTTCATCGCCGCCGCCGAACGCCTGGGCTGGAACCACGGCACCGACCTCTACACCTTGATGGACGCGGCGGATGACATCGTGCGGCCGTTGCAGGACCGGCCGGTGCGGGTCGACCGCGAATCGCTGGCGCTGGGGTATGCCGGGGTCTATTCGAGCTTCCTGCGCCATGCCGAAATCGCCGCGGCCAAGTACGGTTTGAAGACCGTGGACATCCTCGTCGAGCTGGGCAAACGGCGCATGGTCGGCGGCCAGGAAGACATGATCGTCGACGTCGCGCTGGACCTGCTCAAACGCTGAACCGTGCATCCCCCCGTCCGGTCGCCCACGCAGCGGCCGGACGGTTTTGCTGTGCCCATTACAACAATAAAACGGGTATTTCCCATGACATCGCTAAACGTGCTGACACCGTTGTACATGGCGCGGACCATCGGTCTGTGCTTCCTCGTCGCCCTGATGGAAGGCCTCGACCTGCAAGCCTCGGGCATCGCCGCCCAAGGCATGGCGGCCGCGTTCCAACTGGACAAACTACACATGGGCTGGGTCTTCAGCGCCGGCATTTTCGGCCTGCTGCCCGGAGCGTTTCTCGGCGGTTTGCTGGCTGATCGGATCGGCCGCAAACGGGTGTTGATGGCCTCGGTGGCCCTATTCGGATTGTTCTCGCTGGTCACGACCATGGCCTGGGACTTCAACAGCCTGCTGGTTGCGCGCTGCCTCACGGGCGTCGGCCTGGGCGCGGCACTGCCTAACCTGATCGCGCTGACCAGTGAAGTGGCTGGCCCCCGCCTACGTGGCAGCGCCGTGAGCCTGATGTATTGCGGCGTGCCCCTGGGCGCGGCGCTGGCGGCCAGCATTGGCATTGCGCAACTGGCCGGTGGCTGGCAAGTGGTGTTCTACGTCGGCGGTATCGTGCCGTTGCTGATCGTGCCGCTGCTGGGGGTTTATCTGCCGGAGTCCGCGGCGTTTCGCAGCGTGCGCGACGCCGCGCCGATCAGTGTGGTCAGCGGCCTGTTCCGCGGGGGCGCGGCATGGCCGACCGTGATGATCTGGGTCAGCTACTTCTTTACGCTCATGGTGGTTTACATCCTGATCAACTGGCTGCCAAGCCTGTTGGTCGGCCAGGGCTTCAGCGGTTCTCAGGCAAGCTGGGTGATGCTCGCGCTGCAATTTGGCGCGGCGGCAGGCACGTTGTTGCTGGGCTGGGTCATGGATCGTCTGCCCGCCTGGGCGTTGTCGGCGCTGATTTACCTCGGCATTCTCGCCTCACTGACCGCGCTGGGCATGGCCACCCAATGGCACAGCATGCTGGCGGCCGGCTTCGTCGCCGGTTTCTTCGCCACGGGCGGGCAATGCGTGCTGTATGCGTTGGCCCCGCATTTCTATCGTCCGTCAATTCGCGCCACGGGCGTCGGCAGCGCCGTCGCCATTGGCCGGTTGGGTGCGATGAGCGGCCCGTTGGTGGCCGGCAAGATGCTCGCACTGGGCACGGGCACCGCCGGCGTGATGATGGCCTCGGCACCCGGCATTGTGATTGCGGCGCTGGCGATGTTTTACCTGTCGGTACGCCGCAACCGCTCACCGGCTGACTGACCGCCAATTCGCACTCCACTTCCGCGCCACGATGGCGCGGGGGTTACTCCAACAACAATAAAAGTGAACACTGCCATGCTCAGGAATTTCTCTCGGGGCGTCAGCGCCTGCACCTGCGTTTTTTCCGTAAGCCAGGCGTGCGCCGCCGGTTTTGTCGACGACAGCCAGGCCGATCTGGCGATACGCAACTATTACTTCGATCGCAATTACGTGAACGCCACGCCGCAGGCGGCTGCCCGCGAGTGGGCGCAGGGCTTCATTCTCAACGTGCGCTCGGGTTATACCGAAGGGCCTGTCGGCTTCGGCCTGGACGCCCAGGGTTTGCTGGGGGTCCGTCTGGACTCCTCGCCCGCGCGCACGGGGACCGGCCTGCTACCGTACAACCCCCAGACCCGTGAGCCGGCCAGCGAATATTCGGAGCTGGGCCTGACCGCCAAAGCCCGGGCCTCCAAGAGCGAGTTGCAACTGGGTACCATCAGTACGTTTTTGCCAATCGCCTTCGCCAGCCCCACCCGTCTGCTACCGCAGACTTTTCGCGGCGCGTACCTCAAGTCCCAGGAAATCGACAACCTGACCCTGCACGTCGGTTGGCTCGATCGCATCAACCTGCGCGACTCCACCCACTACCAGAAAATGTCGGTGGCCTCGCCCAACGGCCGCTTCAACGGCGCCGCCGAATCCGACCGTTTTACCTTCCTCGGCGGCGACTATGCCTGGTCGCCGCAACTGACGTTGAAGTACTACCACGCCGAACTGGCTGACCTTTACCGCAAGGATTTCTACGGTTTCGTCGACAATCGCCCGATAGGCCCCGGCAGCCTGAAAAGCGACGTTCGCCTGTTCGTCACCGGCGAGAACGGCGCCGCCAAGGCCGGCCCGGTGGACAATCGCAACGCCGCCCTGATGCTGACGTACAGCCTGGGCGCGCACAAATTCGGCGCCGGCTACATGCAACTGACCGGCAAGACCGCCATGCCTTACCTGTTCGGCACCGAGCCCTTGGTCATCACCGAAGGCACGCTGAGCTCGGAGTTCCTCAACCCCAAGGAACGCAGTTGGCAGGTGCGCTACGACTACAACTTTGTCGCGCTGGGCTTGCCCGGGCTCAATGGCATGCTGCGCTACGTCAGCGGCGACAACATTGAGCTACCCAAGCTGGGCGGCAGCAACCTGAAGGAAAGCGAAAAAGACATCGAACTGAACTATGTGCTTCAGGGCACGCCCCTTAAAGGCCTGACCCTGCGTGTGCGCAACGCCTGGTACCGCAATGACTTCATCGCCCAGGCCAGTCATCGGGATGACAATGAGCTACGGGTGAATGTCGATTACACCTGGAAGCTCTGGTGAGTGAATGCCCAGTGATCCACCTGGGCTAGATCGCTCAAATGTGGCCATCGGATAGGCCTTCTGGAGCAACAAAAACCCGGCCTCGGGCCGGGTTACCCATCCCGCAAAGACGCGAGCAATGGATCCACAAACAAAAAGATGATCGATAATCGCCCAAATAAATCTCGCTAAAACCACACTGCATGTTGACTCAAAGTGAATCGCTTCATTTAATGGATCCATTAAATAAGAACAATCACTCGCCTGGAGAGTCACCATGTACCCCAAGAACACGTGGTATGTCGCCTGCACCCCCGATGAAATCGCACAGAAGCCGCTGGGTCGGCAGATCTGCGGTGAAAAAATGGTGTTTTATCGCGGGCTGGAAGGCGCCGTCGTGGCTGTCGAGGACTTCTGTCCGCATCGCGGCGCGCCGCTCTCGTTGGGCTATGTGGAGAACGGCAAGCTGGTCTGCGGCTACCATGGCCTGGTCATGGGGGACGATGGCAAGACCGTCGAAATGCCTGGGCAGCGGGTGCGCGGGTTTCCCTGCAACAAGACCTTCGCCGCGGTGGAACGCTACGGTTTCATCTGGGTGTGGCCCGGCGATCAGGCCCTGGCCGACCCGGCGCTGATCCACCACTTGGAATGGGCCGAGAGTGACCAGTGGGCCTATGGCGGCGGCCTGTTTGAGATCCAGTGCGACTACCGCCTGATGATCGACAATCTGATGGACCTGACCCACGAAACCTACGTCCACGCCTCCAGCATCGGCCAGAAGGAAATCGACGAAGCGCCCCCCGTGACCACGGTCGAAGGCGATGAAGTCGTCACCGCCCGACACATGGAAAACATCATGGCCCCGCCGTTCTGGCGCATGGCCCTGCGTGGCAATAACCTCGCCGATGACGTGCCGGTGGACCGCTGGCAGATCTGCCGCTTCACCCCGCCCAGCCACGTGCTGATCGAAGTCGGCGTGGCCCACGCCGGCAAGGGCGGCTACCACGCCGCGCCCGAGCACAAGGCCGCGAGCATCGTGGTGGACTTCATCACCCCGCAAACCGAAACGTCGATCTGGTACTTCTGGGGCATGGCGCGCAGCTTCAATCCTCAGGACCCGGCACTGACCGCGAGCATTCGCGAAGGCCAGGGCAAGATTTTCAGCGAAGACCTGGAGATGCTTGAACGCCAGCAACAGAACCTGCTGGCCCACCCGACGCGCACTCTGCTCAAGCTCAATATCGATGCCGGCGGCGTGCAGTCGCGCAAGGTCCTCGAACGGCTGATCGCCAAGGAACGCGCCCTCGCAGCGCAACTGATCACCACCACCAGCGCCTGAACGGCGCGATAACTCTACGAGGACTGAACATGATCGATGTGGTGGTGGTATCGCGCAACAACGAAGCCCAGGACATTTGCAGCTTTGAATTGGCCAGCGTCGATGGCCAAGCGCTGCCGGCCTTCAGCGCCGGCGCACATATCGACGTGCATCTGCCGGACGGGCTGATCCGCCAATATTCCCTGTGCAATCACCCTGAAGAACAGCATCGCTACCTGATCGGGGTGCTCAAGGATCCAGCCTCTCGGGGTGGCTCCCGCTGCCTGCACGAACACATACACCCGGGCGCCCGCCTGCAGATCAGCGCACCGCGCAACCTGTTCCCGCTGGCGCACGAAGCCCGACGCAGCCTGCTGTTCGCCGGCGGCATCGGCATCACCCCGATCCTGTGCATGGCCGAGCGCCTGGCCCATATCGGCGCCGACTTCGAACTGCATTATTGTGCCCGCGCCAGTGAACGCGCAGCCTTTGTGCAACGCCTCAAGAACGCATCGTTCGCCGAACGCGTGTTCCTGCATTTCGACGAGCAGCCCCATACGGCAATGAACACCGCCCAGGTACTGGCGGCGCCCGACGCCAACGTCCACCTGTATGTCTGCGGCCCCGGCGGCTTCATGCAGCATGTGCTCGACAGCGCTCGGGCCCAGGGCTGGCAGGAGGCATGCCTGCATCGCGAATACTTCGCGGCGGCGCCGGTGGACAGTAGCCTCGACGGGAGTTTTTCGGTGAAGCTTGCCAGCAGCGGCCAGGTTTTCGACGTACCCGCCGACCGGAGCGTGGTCCAGGTCCTGGAAAGCCACGGCATCGAGATTGCCGTGTCGTGCGAACAAGGGATTTGCGGAACCTGCCTGACCCGCGTGCTCGAAGGCATCCCGGAGCACCGCGACCTGTTCCTCACCGAGCAGGAACAAGCGCTGAACGACCAGTTCACCCCCTGCTGCTCGCGCGCGAAAACCGCGCTGCTGGTGCTCGATCTCTGAAAGGCGTCACGCCGTGGGCAGAATGACCTTCATCCGCGCATTGACGGTCGCCGAACCGAAGATCTCGGCATAACGCAAGGTCGCGTTGGCGTGCTCGCGCATGATCGCTTCGGCCCGCGCGCCCTGGCGATTGACCAGGGCATCGAAGACCGAGTGATGTTGCATGTGGGCATAGTTGAAACGCCGGTATTCGCGGACCATGTCGTCGAGATCCACCGCCAGCGCGGTGACCGACGCGAACGGCAGATGATCATTGCGTGCCAGCGCATCGGCGATCGCCGGGTTGTGGCTGCCTTCCACAATGACGCGGTGAAAGCGCATGTTCAGGTCGTGATAGACCTCAAGGTCGTCCTCGGTCACGTACCCTTTGTCGAACAGTTGATCGCCTTCCACCAGGCAGCGCTCAAGCGTGGCACGCGCCGCGTCGGACAAACCGTGCTCGGCAGTTTGACGCGCAGCCAGGCCCTCGAGCACGCCACGCACTTCGACGGCGCCGGCAATGTCGTCCGGGCTGACCGAACGCACCTGATACCCGCGCCCGCCAAACGGCACCAGCAGCCCTTCCTGCTCGAGGGTACGGAACGCCATGCGCACGGGCATGCGTGACACACCGAACAGTTGCGCCGTGGGAATCTCCATCAGCCGCTCGCCCGCCGCCAACTCGCCGCTGGCGATCATCTTGCGCAGTGCAACCAGCACCAACTGACCGGGTTTACTCATCCAGGCAACTTCCAGAAAACGTGGGTCGCCATAGTACCGCAAGCATCCGACCGCGTCAGACGAACACCAACGCCGCGCGTGCCGCGTCTATCGCGCCGAGGTGCTGCGCCAACCGCGACGGCAGGTAATCGAAAAAGAACCCGGCGCTTTGCAGCTTGGCGGCACGCAACGGATCGTCCTCGGGCAATGCCCGGGAAACCCGAGCGGCCCGCGCCCATGCCAGGGCCAGCAGGGCCACGCCGCATAACTGGAGAAAGTCCGGCGCGGCCCGATAGGGGTACTCGCTGTCTTCCAGCGCCCGTTCACGTATGGCCTCGACCACACGGGCCAGTGCGTCACACAGGCTGCCCAGCGCTTCGGCGAAACCTGCACACGCGGCGCATTGGCCGCCCTGCCCGGCCTCGGTGCGCAGCACTGCCAGCAGCAAGTCGAAGGCCCGCCCCTCATCGCCCAGCACCTTGCGCAGCAGCAGGTCATTGGCCTGGATCTCGTTGCTGCCCTCATAGATCATCGCGATGCGACTGTCGCGCAGCGTTTGCTCGATGGCGAACTCGGCGACGTAGCCGTAACCGCCGAAGACCTGCAAGGCATTGCTCGCCTGACGGAAACCCTGCTCGGTGAAAAACGCCTTGATGATCGGCGTCAGCAACTGCGCCAGTTGACCGGCGCACGCTCGCGCTTGCGGGTCCGGGTCGTGCTCGGCCTGATCAAGTAAATGCGCGGCCCAATAACCGATGGCCCGCATCCCCTCGCTGGCCGTGCGCAACTCCAGCAACACGCGGCGCATCGCCGGGTGATAACGGATAGGGTCAGCCGCTTGGGCCGATGCCCCTTGCGGCCTCGACGGCGCACGCATTTGCACGCGCTCGGCGGCGTATTGCGCAGCGTTCTGCCAAGCCGCCTCGACATGCCCCAGGCCTTGCAGGCCGACATGCAGGCGCGCCGAATTCATCATCACGAACATCGCCGCCAAGCCGCGATTGGCGTCGCCGATCAGCCAGCCTTGGGCGGCGTCGAACACCAGGGAGCACGTGGCGCTGCCCTTGATGCCCATCTTGTGTTCAATGCCGTCGCAATGCACAGCGTTGGCCTGGCCATCGTCCAGCAGCTTGGGCACCAGGAACAGTGAAAGGCCGCGACTGCCCGGCGGCGCATCGGGCAGGCGCGCCAGCACCAGGTGCAGGATATTGGCCGTGAGGTCGTGCTCGCCGCCGGAGATAAACAGTTTGTTGCCCTGCAGGCGATAACGGCCGTCGCCCTCGGGGGTCGCGCGACAGCGCAGCAGCCCGACATCGCTGCCGGCCTGGGGCTCGGTCAGGCACATGGTGGGTAAGGCATGCCCGCTGACGATCTCGGGCAAGTAGCGCGCCTGCAACCAGGGTGCGGCGTGGGTCTTGAGACAGAGGTAGGCGCCGTGGGCGATCCCGGTGTACATGGCCCACGCGTGATTGCTGGCGTAGAGCATCTCTTGCAGCGCCGCGTCGAGCAGTTGCGGCAACCCTTGGCCGCCCTGCCCTTCGGCGCACGCCAAGGCCGGCCAGCCAGCGTCGACATAGGCGCGATAGGCCTCGGCGAAACCGTCCGGCGTGCTGACCTGGCCGGCGTTCCAGCGACAGCCTTGACGATCGCCGCTGGCGTTCAGGGGCGCCAGCACCCGCTGACTGAAGCGCGCCGCTTCCTCCAACACCTGCACGGCGAGTGACATGTCCAACGTCTCGAACGCCGAACATTGGCTCCACACCTCGGGGGCTTGCAGCCAATGTTCAAGCACAAATTGCATATCGCGCAGCGGCGCCTGATAGCTCCACATGGCAAACCTCATCGAATAAAAAAGGAGTTACACCGTTGAACGCTCAACCGCGATAGGCCGGGTTCTCGATCAACAACGCCATGCCCTGCCCACCGCCGACACACGCCGCGGCAATCCCGTAGCGCAGGTTGTGCCGGCGTAATTGCCGGGCCAGCGTCATGACCAAGCGCAGGCCGGTGGCGGCCAGTGGATGCCCCACCGCCAGCGAACCGCCCTGGACGTTGAGCCGGGCGCTGTCCAACTGCAGTTCCTGGGCCACCGCCAATACCTGGGCCGCCTGTGCTTCGTTGATCTCGAAACGGCCGATCTCATCCAGGCTCAACCCGCTGCGCTGCAGCAGCAGACGGATCGCCGGCGCCGGGCCGATGCCCATGAACTCCGGCGCCACGCCGACCACCGCGCTGGCCAGCAGTTGGGCCAGGGCCGGACGCGTGCAGGCCGAGGCGCGCCCGACCAGGGCTGCCGCCGCGCCATCGACCACCGCGCAGCTGTTGCCAGCGGTTTGCACGCCATTGACATGCACGGCACGCAAGCGTGCCAGGGCCGCAAGATCGGTGGGCCGTGGGTGGCTGTCCTGGGTGACGGCAGCGGCGCGGTGCGCCAGGCTGATGCCACGCGGCTGATACCCCTCAAGCTCGAACACTTGGTTATCGACCGTCACGATCTCTTCGGCCCAAGCGCCGTCACGCTGCGCCTGCAACGCGCGCTGATGGCTCTCGCAGGCGTAACGGTCCACGGCCTCGCGGCTCAGGCCATAGCGGCGCGCCAGGTGGTCCGCGGTGGCGATCATGTCCAGTCCCGGGGCCGGGTCGTAGAGGGCCTCCCAGAGAAAATCCTTGAATTGCACCTCGCCCCCCAGACGAAACCCATCCCGGTGGGTGTAGGCCGCAATCGGGTTGCGGGACATCGACTCACTGGCCACGCACAAGGCCAGTTGCACCTCGTCGCGCAGTTGCTCAGCGGCCTGGCGCAACAGCTCGAAGCCCGTGGCGCAGATGCGCTGCACCCCCAGCGCCGGGACCGATTGCGCCACACCGCTGTACAATCCGACATGTCGCGGCAGCAAATACGCATCGAAGCTGGCCTGGGCCATGGACCCAGCCAGTACGCTGTCCACCGCCAGCGGGTCGACACCGGCACGGGCCAGGACTTCACGGCCGACCTTGATCCCCAGGTCGATGGGCGACACCTGGGCCAGAGCGCCACCGAGGTCGACCCACGGCGTGCGTACCGCCGCGTAAATCGCCACGTCGGCAAACGCCGAATATTGCCCGACGCCGCTCAAGGCCTGGGCTCGGCACGCAGGATCGCAGCATCTTCACCGCGATACAGCGCCTCGACCTTGGCCGCACGCCATTGCAGTACCGCACGCTGGTTGATCGAGCCCTTGTCGGTAATTTCCCCACGGTCGATAGACGCCGGCTCGTCGAGCAAGGCAATCCATTCCAAACGGCTGGCATTGCCGGTGGCGTCGCGATTGAGGCGCTGCAACCAGTCGCCGAACCACTGGCGCACCGACGCGCTGGCGAGTACGTCGGCGTCGCTCGCGTCGGCGTCCAAGCCCGCCAGCCGGCGGCATTCGTAGAGCCTGGGGAAGACCAGGGCGCCCAGGCATTCGCGGTCCGGCGCGGTAATCACCAGGTCCTGCACATAGGGCGAGCCTTCGAGCACCGCACGATTGCGCAACGGCCCGACGCTGACAAACACCCCGGAGGACAGTTTGAAATCCTCGGCAATGCGCCCGTCGAACATCAGCCCCAGTTGCGGCCGATTCGGGTCGGCGAGTTTGATTGCGTCTCCCGAACAGAAAAACCCCTGTTCGTCGAACACTTCAGCGGTTTGCTCGGGCGCCCGCCAGTACCCCGGCATGATGTGTGGCCCGCAAAATCGCCCTTCGAACTTGCCGTCCACCGGCACCAGGCGCACCTCGCAGCCCGGCGCGGGCAAACCGATATAACCGGCCATGGACAACGGCCCGGTGGTGAAGGTGCAGGACGGCGCGGCTTCGGTCATGCCCAGCCCGGCCATCATGCGGATGCGTTCGCCGCAGTGCTGTTCGGCCACGCGGTCGAGGCGGTCCCAGACACTTTGCGAAAGGCCGGCGGCGGCGAAGAAAAACAATTTCATCCGCGCAAAAAAGCACTCGCGCAACTCGGCGTCCTGCTCCAGGGCGCTGACCAATTCTTCCCAGCCCTTGGGCACCGTCAGATAGGCCGTGGGCGATACCTCCTTGAGGTTGCGCAGGGTCTCGGCAAACCCCTGGGCCGTGGGCTTGCCGTTGTCGAGGTAAAAGGTGCCGCCGTTGTAGAGCACGATGCCGACGTTGTGACTGCCACCGAAGGTGTGATTCCACGGCAACCAGTCCACCAACACCGGAGGTTCTTCACCGAACACCGGAAATGTCTGCAACAGCATTTGCTGGTTGGCGCAGAGCATGCGTTGCGTGGTAATCACTGCCTTGGGCAACTTGGTCGAGCCCGAGGTGAAAAGAAACTTGGCGATGCTGTCCGGGCCGGTGGCCTTGAACGCCTGATCGGCCGCACTGCCGCCTGGGGTTTGCAGCAGGCTCGCGAAGCTGACCTGGGCGCGTCCGGGCACGTGGCCACGCACGCTGATCAGCGGCGTCTCGGCCGGCAATACCGCGTCGATCGCGCGCTGGTAGGCCGCCGCATCGCTGACGAACACCAGCCCTGGTTGCAGCAGGTCGCAGACATGCCGCAGCTTGGCGAAGTCCTGGGACAACAACGAATACGCCGGCGACACCGGGCAATAAGGAATACCGGCATACATCGCGCCGAGGGCCACCTGTAAATGCTCGATGTCGTTGCCCGACAGCAACGCCAGCGGCTTGTCTGCCGACAGGCCGTAACTCAGCAAGGCCTGGGCAATCGCCCGCACGCTCTCAAGCATCTGCGCGTAGCTGACGCGACGCCAGTCACCATCGGCCTGGCGTGCGGCAATGAAGGTCTGCTCGGGACGCACCCGGGCCCAATGCACCAGACGATCGAGCAAGCGCGCCGGCAACTCGGCCAATGGCTCCAGGGAACGCATATGCAGCACGCCCTGTTCTTCAGTGACTTCCACCGGCGCATGGCCGATGGAGACCGCGCGGTAGCGCGGTGCGGACTGGGGTTGCGGTCTGAATTCGGAACTCACAAGGGTGTCCTCCAGCAAGGCGGATCACAGCCGCCTTGTTATTGTTATGTCGCGCCGCCGACTCAGATCGGGTAATGCCGCGGCCCGTTCTGCAAGGTCACCCAGCGCAATTGCGTGAAGTGTTCAATCGACGCCTTGCCGCCAAAGCTGCCGTAACCGCTGGACTTGACCCCACCAAAGGGCATCTGCGCTTCGTCATGCACGGTCGGGCCGTTGATGTGGCAAATGCCCGATTCCACCCGCTGCGCCAGCGCCAGCGCACGCCCGCTGTCGCGACTGAAGATCGCCGCCGACAGGCCGAACTCGGAGTCGTTGGCCAGGCGCAGCAGTGCTTCATCACCGTCACCGCGCAGCAACACCGCCACCGGGCCGAAGGATTCTTCGCGGTACAAGCGCATATGCTCGGTGACGCCATCGATCAGGGTCGGCTGCAGGATGCTGCCCTCCAACTGGCCGCCCGCGACCAGCCGGGCGCCCTTGGCGAGGGCATCGTCGATCAGCGCCTTGATGCGTGTGCCGGCGCTGGCGTCCACCAGCGAACCCAAGACCGAATCCGCCGCCGCAGGGTCACCGGCGCGCAGGCTGGCGACCTTGGCGGTCAGCTTGGCGATAAACGCATCGGCGACCTTGGCATCGACAATCAGGCGTTCGGTGGACATGCAAATCTGGCCCTGGTTGAAATAGGCCCCAAACGCCGCTGCGGCAACCGCCGCATCCAGATCGGCGTCGTCGAGCACCAGCAACGGCGCCTTGCCGCCCAACTCGAGCAAGGCCGGCTTGAGGTGACGCGCCGAGAGTTCGCCGACAATCCGTCCGACATGCGTCGAGCCGGTGAAGTTGACCCGGCGCACAGCCGGGTTGGCGATCAGCCGTTCGACAATCGCGGCGGCATCGGCCGGGGCATTGCTGATGACGTTGACCACGCCGTCGCCCAGGCCGGCATCCTGCAATACCTGGCCAATCAGGCGATGCACCGCCGGGCTCAGTTCCGAGGCCTTGAGCACCACGGTATTACCGCAGGCCAGCGGCATGGCGATGGCGCGTGTGGCAAGGATGACCGGGGCATTCCACGGCGCGATACCCAACACCACACCGCAAGGCTGACGCAGGGCCATGGCGAAACTGCCGGGAACATCGGAGGGGATCACTTCACCGGTGATCTGGGTGGTCATCGACGCCGCTTCGCGCAGCATATTGGCCGCCAGGCGCACGTTGAAGCCATACCAGTTGGCCATGGCGCCGGTTTCGCCGGCGGCGGCGATGAATTCGGCGCTGCGCGCCTGCAATTGCTCGGCAGCGTTGAGCAAGCGGGTGCGGCGTTCATTCGGCGCCAGTGCGGCCCAGCCGGGGAACGCCGCCTGGGCCGCCGCCACGGCGGCGTCGGCATCTTCCAGGGTCGCGGCGGCAACCCGCGAAACCACTTCACCGGTCACCGGGTTGCGACGCTCGAAGGTTCGACCGTCACGGGCGGGGCACGACTGGCCGCCGATCAACAGGGGCACGTCCAGCATGGTGATTCCTCTTTATTGTCTTTATGGGGAATGCATTCAAGCGATGTCACAGTAGCGCCAGCGTGAGGCAGCGAACAGCGGGATGCGGCCCACTATTCGCCGGCAAGCCTCAGCGTTTGTACGTCTGCAGGCCGGGTTTGATGCTCTTGTCGTCGAGGAACTGCTTCATGCCCTGCTCGCGGCCGCCTTCGGTGTCGAGCAAGCGCGACTGATCGAGCTTGGCGTAGAGGTAATCCTCATTCTGCTCCCAGGTCAGTTCACGGCAACGCTTGAAGCCATGCTTGGCCGCCCGCAGCACCACCGGGTTTTTCTCCAGCAGGTTGCGCGCCAATTCAATCGTCACTTCGCGCAGTTGCGCCAGCGGCACGCTTTCGTTGACTAGGCCCATCTCGGCGGCCTTCTGCCCGCCGAAGGTCTTGCCGGTCATGATGTAGTACAGCGATTGACGATGGCCCACGGTGTCGGCCATGGCCTTGCTCACCAGATTGCCCGGTGGGATGCCCCAGTTGATTTCCGAGAGACCGAAGGTGGCTTCGTCGGCACAGATCGCCAGGTCGCAGGCCACCAATGGGCTGAAGCCGCCGCCGAAGCACCAGCCATTGACCATGGCGATGGTGGGCTTGGCGTACATGCGCAGCAGTTTCCATTGCCATTGCGAGGCTTCGCGGCGGATTTTCTCCTGGAGGATTTCCGGGCCGGCATCCACTTCGCGAAAGTATTCCTTGAGGTCCATGCCGGCGGTCCAGGCTTCGCCGGCACCGGTCAAGACCAGCACCCCAGCGGCAGGGTCCTGCTCCAGGGTTTCCAGAACGTCGATCATTTCGCGGTTCAGGGTCGGGCTCATGGCGTTGCGTTTTTCCGGGCGATTGAGAATCACCCAGGCAATGCCTTCCTCGATTTCAACCTTGACGGTGGTCCAACGGCCTTCGTAATTACTCATGACGGTACGCTCTTGTTCTGGGTTGGAAGATGATTCGAAATTAAACCGCAAATATAGTTATGTCAATTAACTATTAATCTTGATAACCAATATTTTTCCCCTGCAAACCCTAAGCTGCTCGGGTGTTATGAAAAGCCGGCATAGCCATGGCGCGCCAACCTCGGCAAACTAGATATCTTTCTTAACCTCCACCTTCTGAGGATTGCACTGTTAATGGCCAAGCCTTCCAACATCGCCGACGCCAACCTGGCCCTGCCCGACACCACCGAGGGGCGTGCGCCGCTGGATTCGGCCCTGGACGACCTGATCGGTTACGCCATGCGTCGCGCCCAGCTCAAGCTGTTCCAGAACCTGATCGGTCGACTTTCCGAGCACGACCTGCGCCCGGCTCAGTTCTCGGCCCTGGCGATCATCGAGCAGAACCCCGGCCTGATGCAGGCCGACCTCGCCCGCGCCCTGACGATTGAGCCGCCCCAGGTGGTGCCGTTGCTGAACAAGCTGGAAAGCCGCGCCCTCGCCGTGCGTGTGCGCTGCAAGCCGGACAAGCGCTCCTATGGGATCTTCCTCAGCAAGACCGGCGAAACCCTGCTCAAGACGCTCAAAGAGATCGCCGCCCAGAGTGACCTGGACGCCACCGCAGCCCTGGACGGTCAAGAACGTGCAGAGCTGCTGCGCTTGCTGAAGAAGGTGTATCAGGACTGACAGGCCTACCAGAGCGCCACGGTGTAGAGCACCAGGAAACGAGTCTGGTTTTCATCGCGAAACGCCGCGCCGCTCGGGAAGTCATTGCGATAGATCGACTTGCGCGCCATCAGCCCGACGTTCTTCAGCGGACCGCTCTGGATCACGTAGCCCAGCTCCATCTGGAACTCACGCTCCTTGCGATCCTCGGCATTGAACGCCGCCAGCTCGATGTTATCGCCGCGCACATAACGCAGCCGGCCCTTCAGGCCCGGTAAACCGGAAGCCGCGAAGTCATAGTCGTAGATCGCCTGCCAGGTGCGTTCCTTGGCGTTGAGAAAGTCCGAACTCATGGTCAGTTCGCTCATGCCCATCAGCTCCGTCCCCGAGATATAGGGCGTGGCCGTCTCCCCACTGGAATGCATGTAGCCCAGGCTGAATTTGTGACCGCCCAGGCGGTAGCCAAACAACGCCGAAAGGTTGCGGTTATCCACGTTCCCGGCCTTGGCGCTGCCGTCCTCGCGACTGAAGAAACTGCGCAGATCGCTGGTGAGCACGCCATCGCCCACGGGCAGATTGTGCAGCAACGCCAGGGTGTCCTGCTGGTAGAGGTCGGCGATCTGCGAGTGATAGGCGCGCAGGCTGAGGTCTTTGTTGACCTGGTAGTCACCGCCGACGTAAGCCAGGTGCGAGGTGGTGGCGGTGGCGTTGAAACGCCGGTTGGGCGAGGCGATGGTCATGGCCTGGTAGTCGGTGGAGTCGCGCTTGTTGATGCGGTCGATGTAGCCGGTATTGAGAGTCAGGCCATCGATATCCTTGGAGCTCAAGGTGGTGCCGCGAAAGGTTTGCGGCAGCAGGCGCGACGGGCTGGCAAAGGCGAACGGCAGGAAGATCGACACGTCACCGGTCTTCACGGTGGTTTGTGCAAACCGCAGCTTGGCGGTCGGCGCCAGGCGCGAGTACTCATCGGCGGCACGCTTGTCGCTGGCCGACACCGGCAACAACTCGGTGCCGCTGCGGTCCGGCGAAGAGTCGAGCTTGACCCCCATCAGCCCGCGCACATCCAGGCCAAAGCCCACCGGCCCTGGGGTGTATCCCGATTCCAGGTTGAGGATGAACGCCTGAGCCCATTCCCGCGCAGCGGTCTTCGCACCATCGTCCTTGTAGTCGCGGTCCAGGTAGTAATTGCGCAGGGTCAAGGTGCCGTGGCTGTCGTCAATAAAGCCGGCCGCCCACAGCGGGGTGGGCAGCACGCTCAAGGCCAGTAACGCCATGACCAGGCTTGGCTTGCGGTTCGACACACAGGAGACGGACGCCACTGCAACGGCGTCCTCCATAGGGAGTTTTGGCATGTTCGTTGTCCATTTTTTGTTGTTGTTTTTGGGGTGGCACACGCTCGGCCCAGTCGGCTTCGCGAACAGAGAATGGAAACAGCCGACGGTGCTCGTCAACCGCAAATGACCGATAATCGAACATTAATAAAGCTATCTACTTTTAAGATCATCACAGATACACATCTCAACACTATGAATTTAAAGTACTTATTTATCTATTTTTGCATTTCTAATACGCCATTCATTTTTTAGTTATCTTTGTTATCTTAATCGCAGCAGCCACTTGCGCTCGCCACCACAACAAAAACAACAACAATGAGGTTTGCCCATGGACAGTCCATCGCGTCGTTCGACGCTGACTATCGCGTTGTGCTTTATCGTTGCGCTGATCGAGGGGTTCGATCTGCAAGCCGCCGGAACCACCGCCGCAGGGTTGCGTCAGAGTTTTGCCCTGGACCCGAAGATGCTCGGCTGGGTATTCAGCATCGGGATCATTGGCCTGCTGCCGGGGGCGTTCTTCGGCGGCTGGGTCGCCGACCGAATTGGGCGCAAGAAAATCCTGGTGATCGCCGTGCTGCTGTTCGGGCTGTTCTCGCTTTGCACCGCGTTTGTCGAAAGCTACTCGAGCCTGCTGTTGGTGCGTTTTCTGACCGGTCTGGGGCTGGGCGCCGCGCTGCCCAACCTGATCGCCCTGTGCGCCGAAGCGGCCAGCGAACGCAACCGTGGCACCGCCATCAGTGTCATGTACTGCGGCGTGCCGTTGGGCGGCGCATTGGCGGCGGTGGTGGCGATGTTTTCCAGTGAACACTGGCAGACCACCTTTATCATCGGCGGCCTGGCGCCCTTGTTGGCCGTGCCATTGATGATCCTGCTGCTGCCCGAGTCCAACGCCTTTCGCCAACAGCTCGACAAGACCCTCAGTGCTCGTCCCTCCACCCGCCAGGCGCTGTTCGGCGAAGGCCGCGCGCGCACCACGCTGGCGTTGTGGCTCAGCTACTTCTTCACCCTGACCGTGATGTACATGCTGCTCAACTGGCTGCCGTCGTTGTTGCTCGAACAAGGTTTCAGCAAACCCCAGGCGGGCATGGTGCAGATGCTGTTCAACATTGGCGGCGCCCTTGGCTCATTGCTCGGTGGTGTCCTGCTGGACCGCTGCAATGCCCTCAGAGTGGTGCTGTTCGTGTATGCCGGGCTGCTCGCGGCCTTGGCCGGGGTCGGGCTGTCGGTGGGTATCGTGCCCATGGCCATCGCCGGTTTCGCCGCAGGCTTGTTCGTGATGGCCGCGCAGTTGGTGCTCTATGCGTCGGCACCACCGTCCTATCCAACGGCGGTGCGCGCCACTGGCGTCGGTGCAGCCGTTGCCATCGGCCGGCTGGGCTCGGTAGCCGGACCGCTGGCGGCGGGACAACTGCTCGCCGCAGGTGCAGGCACCACGGGAGTCCTGCTGGCGACCTCCCCCGGGGTGGCGATCGCGGCGCTGGCCATCATCAGCGTCATGGTGCGTAAGGCGCCACTGAACCTACCCGAGCTTGGCGTTGCCCGGCATACGAAAGCCTAGAGCGTGCGCCGCCAATCGAGCCCCCGCTGGTTGCCCTCGGTGCGGTTATCAGCCTGTTGCTCGAAGTCAGCGTTCAACGACAGCGCGTTTTCCTCGTAGATGACGTCGAGCAGGTCTGGGCCAGTGGCCCAGACCTTTTCTCGACGCTGATTGACGGCGTGCCCATCCACTTCGGTGTCTTGCTCCGTCGAAGACCTTGAATCAAACCTGATCAATGAAGCGCGCAACGCAACGCCGGCAACCTGGCCTCCGCCAGGCTCGTGGGGCTCAGCCGCGCTCAATTCGCTTACCGGTTGAAGAAGCACCCGCAGCAAATCCCTTGAATGGCAATTAGTGCTTTAAAAGATTTATCCAATTAAGTATTTTGCAGGGGTAACGGGCGGCATACGCCTCTTTTTCATCGCGACAAGGATCTCCCGTGAGCGGACTGCGTGAACGTCAGAAAGCCGAACGCCGGCAAGCCATCAGTAAGGCGGCAATCGAACTGTTTGAACGCCAGGGTTTCCAGAACACCACCATCGAGCAGATCGCCAACCAGGCCGGCGTATCGGCGCCGACGGTGTTCAAGTACTTCGGCAACAAGCAGGAAATCATCCTGGAAATCCTGCACCACGCCGATCAACGCGCCATCACCGACACCCGCAGCCGGATCCAGGAAATAGACGACCCGGTCGAGGCGCTCTGCCACTTGGAACGCCTTCTTACCGGTTATGCGTTGGAAGTCATGCACCCCAGCCTGTGGCGCGAACTGCTGCCGTTGATCCTGTTCGGTGGCAACAATGAACTGCCCGCCGGTTATCGGGCCATGAACGATGCGCTCAGGGCCGAAATCAGCCAACTGCTCAGGGAACTGCAACTGGCCGGCAAGCTGCGCCCGCAACTCGATGTGGAGTTGGCCGCGTTCCTGTTGAACGACTATTCACACTTGCAACTGTTCCGGCTGGTGAACCAGGAACACCCGGATATCGACGCGCACTCTACCCAGGTCAGGCGTATCACCGAGTTGCTGTTTTACGGCATGCAGGCCTGACCCATTGCAGGGTCAGGCCATACTGATCAGCGGTTGCTCTTGATAGCGGTCCAGGTGCGGGTACGGATGCGCTCCGCGGCGGCCGGGATCGGCTCCAGGGCGAACAGGGTCTTGCGCGCTTCCTCCGGCACATACATGTTGGGGTCGTTGCGGATGCTGGCGTCCACCAGCGCAGTGGCGTCCTTGTTCGGGTTGGGGTAGCCGATCTTGTTGCTGATGCGCGCAATCACGTCCGGGCGCAGGATGTAATTGATGAACGCATGGGCCTCTGCAGTATCGGGCGCATTGGCCGGGATCATCATCACGTCCGCCCACATCGGCGCGCCTTCCCTGGGCAGTGCCATCTCGACCTTGACGCCCTTGCCGGCGGCATCTGCCAGTCGCGTGGCCAATGCGACACCGCCGGACCAGCCCACGCCCACACAGATATCACCGTTGGCCAGGTCCATGCCGTAGCGCGACGAGTTGAAGTAAGTGACGTAAGGGCGAATCTTCATCATCACGGCCTGGGCTTGCACATAGTCCTCACGCTTCTGGCTATTGGGGTCGAGGCCCTTGTAGTGCAAGGCAATCGGCAGGATCTCGTTGCCGGCGTCGAGGAAACCCACGCCACAACTGGCGAGCTTGGCGAGGTTTTCTTCCTTGAAGATGATGTCCCAGCTGTTCATCTGCACGTCGGCGCCCAGGGCTTTGCGCACCTTGTCGACGTTGTAGCCGATCAGCGTGGTGCCCCACAGATAAGGCGCGGCATAGCGATTGCCGGAGTCACCCACCGCTTCCAGGGATTTCATGAACTCGGGGTCCAGGTGCTGCCAGTTCGGCAACTGCGCGCGGTCCAACGGCTGGACGGCCCCGGCGGTGATCAGATGCCCGAGGTTGGCGGAGCCGGGGAATACCACGTCATACCCGGAGTTTCCCGTCAGCAGCTTGGATTCCATGGTTTCGGCGCTGTCGAATACATCGTAGATCGGGCGGATTCCGGTCTCTTCCTGGAAGCTCTTGAGCACTTCCGGCGGCAGGTATTCGATCCAGTTGTAGATCCTTACGGTTCGTTCTTCGGCCAGGCAAAAACCGCTGATCAACAACGAAGCGACAGTGCCCAATACGGTATTACGCAAAAAACGGTTCATGATAAAAACACTCCAGCGCGGCCGCAAAGGCTCGCGGCACTTAATAGCGATAGGTGAAATACAGTTCCAACGCACTGAAGGTCTGGTCGTCACCGAATACCTGCTTGGCAGCGGCCAGTGGTTTGACCCAGTTATAGGACAGCGACGTATAAAACGACGGCGTTGGGGTCCAGTCGAGGAATATCACGCTCTCATCGGCAAAGCGCCGATCACTGACCGCTGCGCCCATGTAGTTTTTCTCGTCGAGCCAGAACTGGTAGTGAATCGCGCCGAGGGTCAGGGTCTCGTTGAGGTGGGTCTTGAGCGAGAACTGTTGGACATTTTCGTTGCTGTTGAACAGCAGGTAGTTGCCGACCACGTCGCCGACGAGCCACGTGCCCCAGTCGACGAAGCCCTTGCTCAGCGGGTCCCAGGCTTTCTGGCGGTTATCGCTCGGGTTGTCGTCACCGGAAAAGCTCGCGTAGCGATAACCGATCACGGGCGTCAACGGCAACGTGCTGAAGGCATAGTCGGCCTGGCCGTACCAGGCGTTGGCATCGTAATCGACCCCCTCGCCGCTACCGCGCTCCAACGCGTACTCCGCATTCAGGGTCAATGCCGGTACGCCGGGCACCTTGGCATTGAGCGCGCGGAGGTTGTACACCTGCATGCCGTCGCGACGACGAGGCAGCGTACTGCCTTTTGGCCCCAGGGCGTTGACCCGCATGGCCATGGCACCCAGTGTCACTTGGTCATCGACGTTGTAATCGAGGTTGACGCCGGTCATGCGGAAATCACCCAGGTCGTCGTCGGTGCGCAGGGTGAATGCCTGAGACTTCAACGCGCCATGCTCCCAGGCCAGAATCGCCGAATCCTTGAAGGCGGTTCGGGGCCCCAACCAGTAGGCGCCGTCCTTGAGCTGGTCCAGGTTACCGTCCATGACGATGAACCCCGTACCGACCATGTAGTTCTGGCGGCCAGCCGTGAACGTCCACTCACCGGCGCGGAACCCGCCGTACAGTTCTTCAGCGGCAACCTTGCCGTCGGAACTGCGAGTGAAGCCGCCCGCATCGCCATCGCCGAACGTGCTTGCCGCGACCAGCGAACCGCCGGCCAGCAAGCTGAAATCGGGTTGCAACGCATACTCGAGTTTGACCCCAGGCTTTACGTAGAACTCTTGCCAGTCGATCTTGGTGCCGCCATTTTTACTGTTGCGCGCATCGACCCGTCCGCTGCCGAAGTTGACGCCACGGGTTGATAGCGTCGCTCCCCCTACGGTGAGGTTGACTTCGCCTTTGAGATCGCCGTCCTCAAAGGTGTAGCCCGCCAACGCAACGTGGGTGGTCAAGGGTAAGCCGACCGCTAAGAGCGCTCGAGAGAAACGCTTGATATAAACCATAAGAAGCTCCTGTGTGATTATTGTTGTTACAGGGCAGTCAATGGCGACGCAAAGCGCCGCCAACACCTGGCAAAGCCAGGTGAATAGAACGCAAGACTCTTATTTTTCGGGGTGTCTCAGTGACTCAGGTGAGCGCTGATAGCGCGCAGCATGCGCACGCTATCGGCATCGAACGGGCCGACGGCATCGGTCAACGACGATTGCTTGACGATCACCACGCCGGAGGGCTTGTCGATGAACAGGTACTGACCGTGGATACCGCCGGCCATCAGGGCCTGACTGTGATCGTTGAATACGTACCACTGGCTTCGATAGGAAGCACCCGGTGTCCAGTTGGAGAACTCGGCATTTTGCGCGTAGATCGCGGGATCCCCGCCGGCGGCGATACGTGCCACGGTCTCGGGCGACAGCAACTGCCGCCCTTCATGACAGCCATCGTTGGCCAGCAGGCGGCCGAAGCGCGCCATGTCTCTTAACGTCGCACTGAAACCCGCCCCGGCGACGTTACGCCCCCAGGGATCAGCCATGAAATAGCCGTCGCGATCACAACCCAACCGGCTCCAGATTTCCCCCAACAACTGACTGCAGGCCTTGCCCGAGGCGCGTTCCATGACCCAAGCCAAGACTTCAGTGGTCGCGGTCACATAATGGAAAAAACCACCGTGGCGAGCGCGTTTTTTGAGGGACGGCAGGTACTGGTACAACGACTCGAATTGGACGTATTGCGCCGGGGCCGGTTGAAACCCGCAGGCGTAACCGTACTGCGAGCTCTCCGAGCTGGGATCGTCGTACACCTCGCTGTAGTCGATGCCCACGGCCATATCGAACAACTCGCGCACCGTCGCATCGCCAAACGCACTGCCCACCAACTCGGGCACGTAGTACGCGGCGGGTAACCCGGGTTTGAGCACGCCACTGCAAACCAGTTGTTCGCCAAGGGTGCCGATCAGCGACTTGGTCACCGAAAACATGATGTGCCGGTCGCAAGCCTGCTGACCGTTGAAGTAGCGCTCGAACAAGACTGTGTCGCCCTGCATCACCAAAAAGGCGTCGGTCTGGCTGGCGTTGAGGTGATCGATAACGCGGATGCTCAGCCCACACTCACTGTCGAAACACAGCTCGTCCAACGCTTTGGGCGCCTGCTTGAGCGTAGCGACCGGCCCTGGACCCGCCGGTACGTCAATGGTGGGGCGCAGTCGGGCCAGGTTGCGGAACCCCCACTGGCTGAAGGGCGGACGCATCCAGTTGTGCCACGTGACTCGGTGTTTCGGCTCGGCGGGAAAGCCATGCATCAGCAAAGGGGCCACGCAAGTGGCCGACGACGATTCAGTGGCCTCGACGTAAAGCGTCGCAAGAAAAGACGGGGGTTGATGACTCATCGGGAGATAACCCTGGAGATGACTCTGCATGAAAGCAGATGCACAGAAATAATTACCCGATATTTATTTTTAGTCAATAAAACTTTTTACTCGATAATATAGCCTCCACTGTCTCCGCATCGAGCTGATTGCCTGCTGTGAGTGCCACCTTCGGCGACCTGAAAAGCACGATCCACACCGGTCTCGGAAATCAACGGCGGCCGACGCGCGCAGACCCCGGTGAAAATGCGCGGTATGACGCTACCGTGCCTGCGCGTTTACCGCCTGTGGCACGCTCAGTCAAATCTGGCCGTTGCACTCAAGCATTGCGTCTGCCCGGGCACTACAGTCGAAGTGCCAGGGGTGTTAACCCCCGCTCACAATTCCAATAATAGAGCCATCGCAATGAACTTGACTCGATCCCTGCCGGCTTGCCTGGCACTCAGCCTCATCGCCTTTACCGTGCACGCCGCCGATGGCCCACCACCGCCCACGGTCAGCCAACCCAGCGGCATCAACCTAGGCGGCACCAGCTTCTACGACGGGTTCGCCGGACCACCCGGGCTAACGCATCAGACCTATCTGAAGTTCAGTACGGCCAGCAGCGTTCGTGACAATGGCGGCAAGGACAACCGCAACTTCGATAACCCGAAGATCAATGTCATTAGCTTGATCAACCAATTCAGCTATTACTCACCCGACACCATCGGCGGCGGCGCGCACCTGGGCTGGAGCCTGTTGGTACCCGTGATCTCACTGGACGGCGAGTTTGGCGACAACGGCGCCAAACTCAAGGACAACGGCGTTGGCCTGGGCGACATCACTGTCGGCCCGCAGATCCAGTTCGATCCGATCGTCAACGCCGAAGGCCGCCCGGTGTTTGTGCAGCGCGTGGCCTTCGATACGATCCTGCCCACCGGCAAGTACGACAAACACAAGGACTTGAATACCGGCTCCAATTACTTCTCCTTCAACCCCTACTGGGCCGCGACCTTGATGCCGGCACCGCGCTGGGAAGTGAGCTGGCGCCTGAATTACTTGTACAACTTCAAGAACAACGACCCGGCAAGCAGTTCGACGCAGGTTTTTGAAGGACGGCCGGTGCGCGACACCCAATCAGGGCAATCGGCCTGGGCCAACTTTACGGCTTCGTATGAGGTGTTCCCGAAGGTTTCAGTCGGGATCAACGGCTATTACTTCAGGCAGATTTCGGATGACCAGGTCAACGGCGACCGCCTGAGTAATTCTCGCGAAAAAGTACTGGGCATTGGTCCCGGCCTGTTCTGGAAAATGACCGAAGACAAGGCCTTCTGGCTCAATACCTATAAAGAGACCGGCGTGGAAAACCGCAGCAAAACGGATTACGCCGTGCAAGTCCGCTACGTTCACAAGTTCTGACTGAGGTGATGTGTGATGAATGCGCTCGACTCCATCGACAGCAAGAAATCACTGGGCGCTATTTGCCTGATGATGGTCATTTCCCTGGGAACGCTGCAGATCCAGCCGATCCTGGGCGGCGCGTTGATTGATCAACTGGGCCTGCCGCTCAATGCCATCGGCGCGATCTTCGCCGCCGAGCTGATAGCGATGGCCATGGCCTGCGGCGTCTGTGCGCTGTTTATGGCACGGGTCGACCGCCGCCGCTTTGCGCTGGTTGCCTTGCTGATCCTGGCCGCCGGCAACCTGGCAAGCACGCAACTGCACAGCCAGGCTTGGCTGGTGGTGTTCAGGATCATCTGCGGCGCCAGCGGTGGCGCGGTCATGGCGGTGGTGTATGCGACCGCTGCGCTGCGCAGGTCGAAAGACGCGACGTTTGCCGTGATCAATATCGGTAACCTGCTCTGGGGCATGCTGCTGGTGACGTCCATGCCCACGCTCTTGCAGGCGTTTGGTGTGCAGGGCGCGTTTTCGTTGCTGGCCATCACCAGCCTGCTCGCGGCGCTGGGTTGCTGGAAAATCCCCAGACACTACCCTGATGCCCATCGCATCGCCCATGGTGCGGCTCAGCCGTTCGGGCTGACCGCCGTGCTGCTGATCATGCTGTTTGCACTGTTGTTTTTCGGACACTCGGCGCTGTGGGTGTATCAGGAACGCATTGGCAAAAGCATTGGCCTGGAGCCCCAGCAAATCGGCGCCATCCTCGGCGGCAGCATCCTTGCCGGTGCCCTGGGCGCCGGGCTCTCCGGGCTGTTGGGGCGCCGTCTGGGCCTGTTGTTTCCGCAACTGCTGAGCTTTGGTACCGCGTTGCTGGCGACCCTGGTCATGGTCTACGGCGACAGTACCGTCGCGTTTGCCGCCACCGCGTGCCTGATCCATATGGTGTGGTTTTTCAGCCTGCCCTACCTGCTGTCGATGGCGGCCGAACTGGACCCTTCCGGTCGATTGGCCGGCCTGGGCAATGCGGCGATTTTTGTCGGTCAAGGGCTGGGCCCGTTTGGCGCCGCGCTGGTGGTCGGCGAAGGGCATTTTCGGGCGGTGGGATGGCTGGCAGCCTCGGCGTATGTCGTGGCCTTGATCATTTCATGCCTGGTGGTGGCGCGCTTTCGTCGAGGCGTCAAACCGCGCACGCCAGCCCTGTCGCCGCAATCTGCCTGAATACCCTGCCCTGACGTGAACCCACTGGATCAATGAGATGACGCGATGAATATTCCATTTCCCCAAACCCCCGAGTTTTCCGGCGCGCTGTACGCCCCCAGCCGCGTAGAGGGCGAGGTGTACGACCTTGAGATCGAAGGCGGCATTCCCGAGGCGATCCGCGGCACCTTTTATCAAGTCTCGCCGGACCCGCAATACCCGCCCATGCTGGGCACCGATATCTTCTTCAACGGCGACGCCATGGTCAGCGGCTTCTATTTTGCCGATGGCAGGGTCTCGCTGCGTCGGCGCTATGTGCTCACCGATCGTTTGGTCGCCCAGCGCCGTGAAGGGCGTTCGCTCAACGGCGTTTATCGCAATGCCTACACCAATGACCCGCTCGCGGCAAAAAACAACACCACGGCAAACACCTCCGTGATCCCGCACAACAACGTGCTGCTGGCACTCAAGGAAGATGCCATGCCGTGGGCGCTGGACCCACACACGCTGGAAACCCTCGGCGAGTGGAATTTCGACGGGCAGATCGAGTCAGCCACCTTCACCGCCCATCCCAAGCTCGACCCACTGACCGGAAACCTGCTGGCCTTCAGCTACGAAGCCAAAGGCGACGGCACACCGGACATGGCGTATTTCGAAATTTCACCGCAGGGCAAACTGCTGCACCAGATCTGGTTCCAGGCGCCCTACGCCGCGATGGTCCACGACTTCGCGGTCACCGAGCACTATGTGGTGTTCCCGCTGATCCCCCTGACGGTGGACGTCGAGCGCATGAAAAAAGGCGGCCAGCATTTCCAGTGGCAACCCGAGCTGCCCCAACTGTTTGCCGTGGTGCCGCGCCACGGCGACGCGCGCGACGTGCGGTGGTTCAAAGGGCCCAAGGACGGCTTCCAGGGCCATACCCTGAATGCGTTCGACGAAGACGGTAAGGTCTATCTGGACATGCCGGTCACCGGTGGCAACGTCTTCTACTTCTTCCCCCAGGCGGACGGTTTCGTACCGCCGCCGGAAACCCTGGCGGCCAGCCTGATGCGCTGGGTCTTTGACCTGAGCAGCGCACAGGACGAACTGCAACCGCAGGCGCTGACGGACTATCCCTGTGAGTTTCCCCGTTGCGATGACCGTTACATAGGTCGCAAGTATGAACACGGATTCCTGCTCGCCTTTGATCCGCAGCGGCCGTATAACTCGGCGAATGGCCCGATGCCGTTTCAGTTCTTCAACCTGCTGGCTCACATCAACCTGACAACCGGCGTCACCGATGCCTGGTTTCCCGGGGACAGCGGGTGCTTTCAGGAGCCCATTTTCATTCCACGCTCCGCTGAGGCCGCGGAAGGTGATGGCTACGTGGTCTGCCTGCTCAACCTCATTGCCGAAGGCCGCAGCGAGCTGGTGGTGCTGGACTCCACTGACATGGCGGCCGGGCCTATCGCCCGTATCAAAGTCCCATTCCGTATGCGCATGTCGCTGCATGGCTGCTGGGCACCGCGCTAAAGCGGCATAGCGTTCCCCCCCCCTCCTCCAATCGCCACGCCCGTAGCCATCCACTTGCTGGAATGGCACGGGCTGTTTGGCGTTTCGGGCCGCGATCCGATCACCGAACAGAAAAAACACATTTATTCCGAAATGCAGGATTTCTACAAAAATCCCACTTTACAGGATTAATTCGCAAGACTAGATTAAGTCCATTGCAGTCCACCCCCGCTCCCCTTTCCGAGAGGACACTTCATGAAATTCGCGAGCTTTATCGTTCAAGGCCGTACCACCTACGGCGTGGTTGAGGGCGCTCAGGTGATTGACCTGGAATCGGTCAAACCCACCTTTGGCACCGACCTCAAGCAGGCCATCGCCATCAATCGCCTGGGTGAACTGACGCCGGCCGTCCTGGCCCCGCTGCCACGCGTAGCATTGGCGGACGTCACGTTCCTGCCGGTGATCGAGAACCCGGGCAAAGTGCTGTGCATCGGCATCAACTACGCCACCCACGTGCGTGAAACCGGTCGTGAAATGCCGACCTACCCGATGATTTTCACGCGTTTCGCCGACAGCCAGGTTGCGCACCTGCAACCGATCATTCGTCCGCAGGCTTCGCATAAGTTGGATTTCGAAGGCGAACTCGCCGTGGTCATCGGCAAAACCGCGCGCCACGTCAAGGCCGCAGATGCGCTGGAGTATGTGGCCGGTTATGCCTGCTACAACGATGGCAGCGTCCGTGACTGGCAGAAGCACACCATCCAGTTCGTGCCGGGCAAGAATTTCCCGCGCACCGGCGGCTTCGGTCCTTGGTTGGTGACCTCAGATGAGATCGGCGACCCGCAAGACCTGGAATTGACCACGCGCCTGAACGGCCAAGTGATGCAACACACCCGCACCAGCGACATGATTTTCGACGTGCGCCACCTGATCGAATACTGCTCCACCTTCACCGAACTGGCGCCCGGCGATGTGATTGTCAGCGGCACCACCGGTGGCGTCGGCGCATTCCGCGAACCGCCGGTATGGATGAAGCCCGGCGATACCGTCGAGGTCGAGATCTCGGGCATCGGCATCCTGCGCAACAGCATCGCCGATGAGCAGTAAGCCATGAAGTTATTGCCTGAATCAGAGCACCTGCCCGAGCAGGACGCCGATAGCAAAGGCTCAAGCCTGGAACGCATGCTGCGGGTGCTGGACTTATTTACCGAGGCCAGCCCGATCTGGGCGGTCGACGAGATGGGCGCTGCGCTGGGTTACACGCGGTCGACCATCTACCGCTACGTGCGCGAGTTGGCCGAGGCGAACCTGTTGTTTCAGGTCGAAGCCGGCCGCTACGCGCTGGGCGCGCGGATTATCACCTGGGACCGCCAACTGCGCCTGAGCGACCCGCTGGTGCGCGCAGCACACGCCCTGGAGCAGGACCTGCCACGCTGGAGCGAGCAACAGGTGTGGCTGATCTGTCGACTGTTCAAGGACCAGGTGGTGTGTATCCACCAGCACGGCGACTTGTTCAGCGAGGTCAGCTACTCCCGTGGTTCACCCCGCCCGCTGTTCCGCGGCGCGACCTCCAAGGCGATCCTCGCCAACATGACGTCGCGCCAGCACAGCCAGCTGTTTCTGGAAAACCCCGATGAAGTGCGCGCCAGCCATCTGGGGCAGACCTGGGAACAGTTCCGCCGCTCGCTGCAGCAACTGCGCCGTCAGGGGTATGTCGCCAGCGCGGCTGAAATTGATCCCGGCGTCTACGGCCTCGCGGCACCGATCTTCGACAGCGACGGCAAGGTGGTCGGCAGCATCAGTTGCCTTCGTCCGATTCAGGAGCGCGACAACGCACTGGAAGCGCAACAAGGGGCACACATGCAGGCCCTCGCGCAGGCGTTGTCGCAGCGCATGGCGACGCTCACCCACCGCCCCGCGTAGCCAGACTGAAAACTTTGGAAGGGAATAACAATGACAACCCTCAACAGCTTCAGCACCCAAGTCTTGATCATCGGTGCCGGTCCTACCGGACTGACCCTGGCCAACCTCCTCGGCCAGGCCAATGTGGACACCCTGATCATCGACCGCAAACCCGGCACCGTGACCGAACCCCGCGCCGTCTCGATCGACGATGAATCCTTGCGCACCATGCAAGCCATCGGGATGGATGACGCCGTGTTGCGCGATGTGGTGCCCGGCTATGGCGTGCATTACTTCACCCGCGCGGGCGGGCGTTGCTTCGGCAAGGTCGAGCCCACCGGCAGGTTATATGGGTTTCCCAAGCGTAATGCGTTTCGCCAGCCGCTGTTCGAAAGCACGCTGAAGGTCGGCCTTGAACGTTTTGCGAACCTGACAGCGCGCTTCAATCACGAACTGCTCGAGTTCACTCAAGACCCGCATGGCGTGCGCGCGTTGATCAAGGATGCCGATGGCCAACTGCTCGACGTCAAGGCCAGCTACCTGATCGCCTGCGACGGCGGTCGCAGCCCGGTGCGCAAGCAACTGGGGATCGAGATGGTAGGGTCGAGCTTCTCCTCACGCTGGCTGGTGGTCGATACCGACCAGGATGACGACCCCTTCTGGCAGACCCGCGTGTATTGCGATGCCCGCCGCCCGGTGGTGGAAGTGCCCGGCCCGCACCGTACTCGGCGCTTTGAGTTCCAGCTCAAGTCGGGCGAAACCGATGCGCAGGTGCTCAGCCCCGAATGCCTGCACACGCTGCTGCGTCCGTTCAAGGGCGATGCCCCGGTGTCCATCGTGCGCAAGACGGTCTACACCTTTCATGCCCGCGTCGCCGAGCGTTGGCAGGTCGGCCGCGTATTTCTTGCCGGCGATGCCGCGCACTTGACCCCACCCTACGCCGGGCAAGGGATGAACAGCGGCGTTCGCGATGCGCACAATCTGGGCTGGAAGCTGATCGCCGTGCTCAAGGGCCAAATGGCCGCGACCGCCCTGCTGTCCTACGAAAGCGAGCGGCGCGACCATGCCTGGGCCTTGATCAAACTGGCCCTGAACCTTGGCGTGGTCATGGCGCCGGCCACCGTGCTGCGGGCGCGCCTGATCAGCACGGCATTCGCATTAATCGGCCTGGTGCCGCCGCTGCGCGATTATTTCCTGCAAATGCGCTTCAAGCCCAAACCACGGTTTACCAAAGGCCTGGTATTGCCCGAAGGCAAGGCCGGGAAGCTGGCCTGCGGGCAAATGTTTCCTCAGCCATTGCTGACCGATGCCCAAGGCCACACACAACTGCTGGACACGACCATCGGTGCCGGTTTTGCCCTGATCCAATATGGCGACCCGACCCACCAACGCCTTGATGAACTACGGCACGGTCTGTGGGACCACCTGGAGGCCAAACGCATCCTGATCCTGCCCGCGCACGTTCAGACGCTGCCGTCGATCCCCGGCTGCACCGTGCTGCAAGACCGTGAGAACGCGCTCAAGGAGCTGCTCGGCGACAGCCAGAAGTTTCTGCTGCTGCGCCCGGATCGCTATGTCGCCGCCATCTTCGACAGGACCACGCACGATCAGGTCGCCGAATCCTTGCAGTCGTTGTTCGGCATCACGCTGACAAGCCACTGCGCAGCTGAGCCGGGCATGGCGCCCGTCTACCCCTGAACCTTCAGACCCAGAGGTGTTTATGCAAACCTTGCAGACTTCCACCCCCGCCCGCCTGTGCTACCTGCACCTGGCGAGCAAAGATCCACAGCAGCAAGTCGACTTCTATCGGCGCCTGCTGGACATGAACGGCCTGGCGCAGGCTGACGGCAGTTGGCTGCTCCAGGGGCCTCAACGGGCCATGCTGATCTCGCCCGCCGACCATAGCGGCCTGCTCGCGGCGGCGTATGACCTGGGCAGCCAAGCGCACTTGAGCGCACTGCGCACGCGCCTGCTCGGCAACGGTTGTAACGTCGAAGCGCTCGACTCGCCGCTGCTGGAAACGGGTGCCTTTCAAATCCGTGACCCCCAGGGTCGACAAACCCTATTTGGCGTGTCTCGCGGCGCGTCCACGCTCGACCGCAACGGCATGCCGGGCCGCCTGCAGCACGTGGTGTTCCAGACCACGGAGCTGGAAGCGATGATCGACTTCTACGTCAACACCGTGGGCTTCACCGTCTCGGACAATGTCGTCGACGAGCAAAGCGGCCAGCTCACCACCTGCTTCCTGCGTTCGGACGATGAACACCATTCCCTGGCGTTCTTCCGCGGGTCGAAAAACGAGTGGGATCACCACTGTTACGAAACCAACGAATGGAACGACATTCGCGACTGGGGCGACCGCTTCGCCAAGGAACGCATCACCTTGTTCTTCGGCCCGGGACGCCATGGCCCAGGCAACAACCTGTTCTTCATGGTGGTCGATGCCGACCGCAACCGCCTGGAGTTCTCGGCCGAGCTGGAGATCACCGAGGCCACGCGCCCGCCTGGCGTCTGGCCGCAGGAGGAATACACCCTCAACGCCTGGGGACGCGCCTGGATCCGAAGCTGAATACGCACAACCTAAAGGGTCTGCCCTCACCCACCCTCAATCGACGCGGCTACCTGCCTCTAAGGTAAGACTATGACAACTCCAATACTCGCGGCCTACGCCATCAACGGCGATCAATACATCAACGGCACCTGGCGTGCAGGTCGTTCTGCACGACGCCTGGACGACCGTAACCCCTTCAACGGCGAAACCTTGCTGGAAATGCCCCTGGCCTCGGTGGCCGACCTGGATGACGCCTACCAGGCTGCCCAGCGCGCGCAAACCGACTGGGCAGCGCTGCACCCGACCCAGCGCAGTGCGCAGCTGGAAAAACTCGCCCAGGTCATCCAGAACCGCAGCGAAGAAATCATCGACTGGCTGATCCGCGAGTCCGGCAGCACCCGCATCAAGGCGGGCATGGAATGGCAGTTCACCCTCAACCTGGTTCGCGAATGCGCAACGCTGCCGATGCAGGTTGAAGGCCGGATCCTGACCAGCTACAAGCCTGGCGAACAGAGCTTCGTATTTCGCGAGCCGCTGGGGGTGGTCGGTGTAATCAGCCCGTGGAACTTCCCGCTGTACCTGAGCATGCGCTCGGCGGTGCCGGCCCTTGCGCTGGGCAATACCGTGGTGCTCAAGCCCGCCAGTGATACGGCGGTTACCGGCGGCCTGTTGATTGCCCATCTGTTCGAAGAGGCCGGGTTCCCGGCGGGGTCGCTGAACGTGGTGGTCGGCGCGGGTTCGGAGATTGGCGATGCGTTCGTCGAGCACCCGATACCGAGCCTGATCTCCTTCACCGGCTCCACCGATGTGGGACGCAATGTCGGGCGCATCGCCACCGGCGGCAAGCACATCAAGCGCGTGGCCCTGGAGCTGGGCGGTAACGCGCCGCTGGTGGTGCTGGAGGATGCGGACATCGAGATAGCGGCGCATGCCGCAGTCGTCGGACGCTTCCTGCATCAGGGCCAGATCTGCATGAGCGTCAACCGGGTCATTGTCGACCGCTCGCTGTATGCCGACTTCGCGGCCCTGGTGGTGGAGCGTGTACGCAAGCTCAAAACCGGTGACCCGGCCAAGGCCGACACGGTGATCGGGCCGGTGGTCAACCAGAGTCAGCTCGATGGTCTGCTGGGGAAGATCGCCGCCGCCGAGCGCGCCGGTCTCAAGCAGTTGTGTGGCGGCCAGGCTCGCGGGCTGGTGCTGCCGGCCCATGTCTTCGGCGAAGTGAGCCCTGACCAGGCCTTGGCCCGCGATGAAACCTTCGGGCCGTTGCTGCCGCTGCTGATCGCCGACAACCAGGCCCATGCCCTGGCGTTGGCCAATGCCAGCGAGTACGGTTTGTCCAGTGCCGTGTTTACCCGCGATATGGCGCGCGGCCTGAGTTTTGCCCGTGGCATCGTGGCGGGCATGACCCATATCAACGACATCACCGTCGATGATCAGCCCAACGCACCGTTTGGCGGCGAAAAGAATTCCGGTCTTGGGCGCTTCAACGGTCACTATGCACTGGATGAGTTTACCCGGGCCCATTGGGTCACCTGGCAAGCCGGGAGCCATAATTACCCTTTCTGATCGTCTGTCCGGAAGGGGCAAGGCTCACACCTTGCCCCTTCAGCCCAAAACAAAAAACAAAAGGCGAAACAATGAATAATCTAGCCTGCGTGTCCACTGATCAGGTCGTTCGCTCTGATCGGCTGATGAAGTGGAAGGAGTTCATGAGCGATCACCTGGGTCGCACGCCCGAGTATATAAAGCGCCTGGAGTCCACCAACATCGACCCGTTGCACAACGGCAACTTCCAGGGTCGCCTGGAATACGGTGACTTGGGCCAGTTGCGTTTCTGCCGCATGACCGCCAGTGCCCATCGCTATTCACGCCACCTGAGCAAGGCGCTCGATGTCGTCGACACGCCGCGTATGTTGATACTGCAAGTCGCCGGCGTCAGTCACTTCGAGCAAGGCCAGCAAAACAGCAGCGTCGCGCCGGACGAAATGCTCCTGGTCGACTGCGGCAAACCCTTCAGCGTCACCAGTACCCAGGGCTGCGAGCACTTTATCCTGTTATTCCAGGGCACCGCCGGGCAACTGACGCAGACCGACAACATGCACTTGAACGGCCGTAACGGGCTGGGGCGCATGTTGATGCACTTGATCAGCGACGCTTACCACCAATATCCCTTGCTCAACAGCCAGTCGGCCGGGCTGATCGGCGACAGTATCGCGGGGCTGCTGAACAATGCGCTGAAGAACAAGCAAGATGAAAAGCAACTCGACCACGACTTCCGCTTCTTCAAACAGAATCGCCTCAAGGCGTATATCGAGCGTCACCTGGCTGACCGCGACTTGAGCATAGAACGCATCGCCAATGCCGAGCAGTGCTCGGTGCGCAGTTTGCATCGGGCATTTCAGGACGAACTGGGGTGCAGTGTCAGCGAATACATCTGGCAGCGGCGCTTGTCCCGTTGCGCCGAGGACCTGCGCAACCACGACCAGGCCCATCGCTCACTCACCGAGATCGCCTATGCGTGGGGCTATGGCAGCAGTTCTCACTTCAGCCGGCATTTCAAATCGACATTCGGCATGTCGCCCCGGCTGTTTCGTGAAACCGCCAGCGACGCCCGCGTGAAACCCAGTGCGGCATGACGCCAGTTGCCGTCCATCGAAGCCCAGGCTTTGATGGACGGCGCAGTTGGATCTGTCAGCGCGTATCTTGCTCTCAAGGTGCAAAACGCACCGATCAAAAGTCGTCCTTTACGTGTCCATCGTTAATCTTGAACTCTCGGTGTTGTAGATAAACACTTCGAATGAAGTTGTATTTATCCCCGCTGATGAGCTTTTCAGATTTTATATATTGAGCGCGTCCGTCGATCATGCCCACGGCGTACAGGCTATTACGCGTAGGCACGTCGCCGATATAACGAACCGGGTTGGCGTAGATATCGGGAAAGATCGCCGGCGCATCGCGAAGCGTGCTTGGCCCCAAGAGCGGCAGTACAAGATAAGGACCACTGCCTACCCCCCAGTAACCGAGGGTTTGACCGAAGTCTTCGTCATTGCGCTGCAGCCCCATGGGCGTCGCGACATCGATCAATCCCGCCAGGCCAAGGGTGCTGTTGAGTAACAAGCGACTGGTATCAACCCCGGCGCTATGGAACTTGGCTTGAAGTACATTGTTCGCCAGGTTCTTGACCTCCCCCAGATTGTTGAAAAAATTATGAATGCCGTCTTGCGCAATGCGCGGGGTGACAAATTGATAACCCTGGGCAAGTGGTTTCAGTGCGTAGGTATCCAGCGTGTCATTGAATGAAAAGATGGGGCGGTTAATGCGTTCCCAGGGGTCCTTGTCGGAGTCCGCCCGGGAAAGGGGTGAAAGCGTGATGAAACAGGCGCAGGTCAGTACCTGAACGCAACGGCTTAAATTGGAACGATAGGCACGCATGTTTATTTCCCATTGAATGAAGTTAGCCGATTTGACGCACGCAAGCCGTTCCATCGCTGCGCTTCTGTATGCAACGGGCAGAGCCATTAATTCCAACCGCCCCCCAACACTTTGTACAACGTGATGCGGTTGCTCTGCTCGGTCAGACGCAGGGTGATCAGGTCCTGTTGGGCGCTGTAGAGCGAGCGTTGCGCATCCAAGGCTTCCAGGTAGCTTTGCGACCCGCCCCGATACAAGGCGTCCGAGAGTTCGAAACTTTTGCGACTGGCGTCGGTCAGCGCCTGTTGCGCGGCGATCCGGCGATCCAGGGTGCTGCGCACGGCCAGCGCGTCGGCCACTTCGCGGAACGCGGTCTGCAGGGTTTGCTGATAAGTCTGTATCTGGATGTCGCGCTCGACTTTGGCCGAATCCAGGGTCGCGCGGTTACTCCCGCCGTCGAAAATCGGCACGCTGATGCTCGGGGCAAAGGTCCAGGCACCGCTGCCGGATTTGAACAGGCCGGCCAATGCCGAGCTGGACGAGCCGGCGTTGGCGGTCAGGCTGATGCTGGGGTAAAACTTCGCACGGGCCGCGCCGATGTCGATATTCGCCGACTTGAGCGTGTGTTCCGCCGACAGCACATCCGGGCGTTGTTGCAAGAGGCTCGACGGCAGGCCCGCCGGTATGTCCACCAGCACCGCCGCCGACTCCAAGTGCGTGCCCGGCAAGAGTGCCTCGGGAAGGTCACTGCCGACCAACAGGCGCAAGGCATTGCGGTCCTGCAGAATCTGGCTCTCGTAGGACGCCACATCGCCGCGCGCCGACTCGACCGTGGTCTGGGCTTGCGCCACCGACAGCGCGGAGGAGCCGCCCAGGGCATAGCTGTTTTGGGTCAGGTCGTAGGTGGCCAACTGGCTGGTCAGGGTTTCCTGGGCCAGCAGCAGCCGTTCGTTGTCGGCGGCCAGGGTCAGCCAGGCGGTGGCCACTTCGGCCACCAGGCTGATTTGCGTACTGCGGCGGGTTTCCGTCAGCGCCAGGTAGTCTTCCAGCGCCTCATCCCGAAGGTTGCGTACCCGACCAAACACGTCCAGTTCATAACTGCTCAGCCCCAATTGCGCGCTGTAATCGTGGGTGGTGGCCGCCGTGCCAGTGTTGGACAACGACCCGGGTGTACGGCTGTGGGTGCCGCTGACGCTCGCATCGATGGTGGGAAACAGGTCCGCGCGCTTGATGCGGTACTGCGCCTGGGCCTTTTCGACATTCAGGCTGGCCAGGCGTAAATCGCGGTTATTGGCCAGCGCCAACGCCTGCAACTGCGCCAGGCGGCTGTCGGTAAAGAACTGCTGCCATTTGACATCGGCACCCACCTGCCCTTTCGGCAGGCTGGCCGCCGGCAGCCATTGCCCGGAGACGGGCGCTTCAGGCCGCTCATACTGGGGCGCCAGGTTGACGCAGCCACCCAGGACCATGGCGGCCAGCAAAGGCCAGTGTGACTTGATCATGCATCACCTGTCGGAGCAGATTGATTAGCGCTGCGCTCGCGGCCGAAACGGCGGCGGATCAGCACAAAAAACAGCGGTACAAAGAAGATCCCCAGCACCGTGGCGCTGAACATACCGCCCAGCACGCCCGTACCGATGGCCTGGCGCCCGGCGGAGCCTGCGCCGGTACTCAAGGCCAGCGGCAACACGCCGAACATGAAGGCCAGCGACGTCATCAGAATCGGCCGCAGGCGTTGGCGCACCGCGATCAGCGTCGCGTCGATCAGGCTGTTGCCCTGCTCTTGCAGGTGCTTGGCGAACTCCACGATCAGGATCGCGTTTTTCGCGGCCAGACCCACGGTGGTCAACAGCCCCACCTGGAAATACACGTCGTTGCTCAACCCGGCGACGCGGGTCGCCAGCACCGCACCGATCACCCCCAGGGGCACCACCAGAATCACCGAAAACGGCACCGACCAACTCTCGTAGAGCGCAGCCAGGCACAGGAACACAAACAATACGGAAAGTGCATAGAGCAGCGGGGCCTGGGACCCGGACAGGCGCAATTGATAGGACTGCCCGGTCCACTCGTAGCCGATGCCCTGGGGCAATTGCCGGACGATGGCTTCCACCGCGTCCATGGCGTCGCCGGAGCTCACGCCTGGCGCGGGATCACCGACGATTTCCAGGGAGGCGTTGCCGTTGTAGCGTTCCAGCAAGGGTGAGCCGTAACTCCAGGTGCTGCTGGCAAACGATGAGAACGGCACCATTTCATTGCTGCTGTTGCGCACGAACCAATGATCAAGGTCCGCAGCCTGCATGCGCGCGGATGCCTGGCCCTGCACATAGACTTTTTTCACCCGGCCCTGGTTGAGAAAGTCATTCACATAAGTACCGCCCAACGCCGTCGACAAGGTGGTGTTGATATCGCTGGTACTCAGGCTCAGGGCGCCGGCCTTGCGGTCGTCAATGCTGACCTTGAGCTGCGGCGCATCGTCCAGGCCGTTGCTGCGAACCCCCAGCAGGCGCGGATCTTTTCTGGCCAGCTCAAGAAACTGTTCGCGGGCCGCCACCAGCGCATCATGGCCCAGGCCTGCGAGGTCCTTGAGTTGCAGGTCGAACCCCGAGCTCTGGCCCAGACCGCGCACGGTCGGAGGTTGCATGACGAAAGCGTCGGCATCGCCGATGCTGGAGAGCGCCATGGTCGCCCGTTGGGCAATCGCCGCCGCACCCTGACCAGGCCCACCGCGTTCGTCCCAGTCCTTGAGGCGGATAAACGCCCGTGCGGTGTTCTGGCTGTTACCGCCCATGCCCAGCCCGCTGATGCTGATCATCGCTTCGACTTCGGGCTGTTTGAGGATGTAGTCTTCGAACTGCTTGATCACGTCCTGGGTACGGCTGTCCGTCGCGCCGACCGGTAACTGGATCTGCGCCAGGAGGATCCCTTGGTCTTCGTCCGGCAGAAACGACGTGGGCAGGCTCGTGTAGCCCACCGCCATGACCACCAGCACCCCGCCATAGAGCAACAGGCTGCGCCCCCAGCGCCGCAACACCACACCCACCCAACGCTCGTAACCGGCGCTGGCACGCTCAAAGGTACGGTTGAACCAGCCGAAGAACCCGTGCTGGGCACCATGCCCCTGGCCGTCGCGCGCTTTGAGCAACGAGGCGCAGAGTGCGGGTGTCAGGGTCATCGCCACCAACACCGACAAGACCATGGCCGAGACAATGGTCACCGAAAACTGCCGATAGATAATCCCGGTGGAACCGCCGAAAAACGCCATGGGGATAAACACCGCGCTCAGCACCATCGTGATGCCGACCAATGCGCTGGTGATTTCACGCATCGATTGACGCGTGGCCGCCACGGGCGATAGTCCGCCGCCCATCAGTCGCTCAACGTTTTCGACCACCACGATGGCGTCGTCCACCAGCAAGCCGATCGCCAGGACCATGGCAAACATCGTCAAGGTATTGATCGAATAGCCAAACATCGCCAACACGCCGAACGTGCCCAGCAGCACCACCGGCACGGTAATCGCCGGGATCAGCGTCGCGCGCAGGTTTTGCAGGAACAGGAACATGATCAACACCACCAGCACGATGGCCTCGCCCAAGGCCTTGACCACTTCCTCGATGGACAGGCTGACAAACGGCGTGGTGTCGTAGGCAATCACATTTTTAAGCTGCATTTCTGTCGGGTAGAACGGCTCCATTTCTTTGAGCTTGGCCTTGACCGCCTTGCCGACGTTCAGCGCATTCGCGCCTGCCGCCAACTGCACCCCCATGGCAGCGGCGGGCTTGCCGTTGAGGGCGGTGCTGATGTCGTAGCTTTCACTGCCCAACTCCAAGGTTGCGACATCGCCCAGCAACACCACGGCACCCTCGCTGTTGGACTTGACCACCACATTGCGAAACTCTTCGACGGTCTGCAGTTTGCTGCGGGCGCTGATCGTCGCGTTCAACTGCTGCCCCTTGATCGCCGGCAAGCCACCGAGCTGCCCGGCGGAGACTTCGGTGTTCTGCGCCTCCAGGGCACTGCTGACGTCCGAAGGCATCAGCGCGTATTTTTCCAACAGGGCCGGGTCCAGCCAGATACGCATGGCGTAGCCTGATCCCAACGTTTGCACATCACCGACGCCGTCTATGCGGCTGATGGAGTCGAGCAAGGTGGTGGAAATGTAGTCGCCGATCTGAGTCCCGGTAACGCTGGGGTCATCCGATGCCAGGGCGACGATCATCAGGAAGTCCGAGCCGCCCTTGGTCACGGTCAGGCCTTCGCTTTGTACCGATTGCGGCAGCCTCGACTCGGCTTGTTGCAGCTTGTTCTGCACCTGCATCTGGGCCACATCCGGGTCGGTGCCGGCGGTAAAGGTCAAGCTGATGCTGGCGCTGCCCGCCGAGCTGCTGGTGGCCGACATGTAGGTCAGGTTATCCAGGCCTTTCATCTGCTGCTCGATGACCTGGGTCACCGAGTCTTCCACGGTCTTGGCCGAGGCCCCGGTGTAGGTCGCGGAAATCTTCACCGTGGGCGGCGCGATGTCCGGGTATTGCTCCAGCGGCAACTGGCTGATGGACAGGCTGCCACCGAGCATGATCACGATGGCGATGACCCAGGCGAAAATCGGTCGATCAATAAAAAAGTGCGCCACGCTTAACCCTCCTTCGCAGGGGTGGACGGCGTGGCCGCCTGAGCATTGGCGTCCTGCACCTGGACGGCGGCGCCGGCACGGACTTTTTGTCCACCTTCGACGACCAACTGATCACCGGCCTTCAGGCCCGCCGTGATCCACCACTGATTACCCACCGCGCGATCGACGGTCAGCTCACGTTGTTCAATCTTGCCATCGACCACCAGCAACGCCGTGGTCACACCGCTGGCGCTGCGGTTCACGGCTTTTTGCGGGATCAGAATGGCCTGGTCATCGCGCGCCTGTTCCAGCACCGCGCGTACATACATGCCCGGCAGCAGCAGGTGGTCCGGGTTGGCGAATTCGGCACGCAGGGTGACGGTGCCCGTGCCTTCGTTGACACTCACCCCGCTGACCTTGAGCCGCCCAGTCTGGTTGTAGGTGGTGCCGTCATCCAGCTTCAGGCTGATCCGCGCCTCGCCGTTGCCATTGGACTGCAACACGCCGCTGGCCAGGTCACGCTTGAGCCGCAGCAGTTCGGTGGTCGATTGGGTCACGTCCACATAGATCGGATCGAGTTGCTGCACGGTGGTCAATGCGCTGTCCTGATTGGCGACGACCAGCGCGCCTGGGGTCACCGTGGACGTTTCAATGCGCCCGCTGACCGGCGAGGTGATGCGCGTGTAAGCCAGGTTGATCCGTGCGGTTTGGACTTCCGCCTCGGCGACTTGCACGTCGGCGGCGGCCGTCAGCAAGGTCGCCTGAGCGTCTTCGTTGGTTTGCTGACTGATGGCATTGATCTTCACCAGTTCGGCGTCGCGCTTGGCGGTGGTCTGCGCCGATTTAAGCGTGGCGCGGTACTTGACCAGGCTCGCCTCGGATTGCGCCAGCGCGGCGGTATAGGACGCCGCATCCAATTGGTACAGCGCTTGCCCGACCTTGACATCCGCGCCCTCGACGAACAACCGCCGCTGGACGATACCGCCGACTTGCGGACGAATCTGCGCCACCATGAAGGCCTGGGTGCGTCCCGCCAACTCGGTGATCAGCACTTGGCTCTGAGGTTTTACGCTGATCACCGAAACTTTGGGGGTGATCGCTTGAGGTGCCGGCTCGCCACCGGAGCAACCGCCCAGCAGGACCAGAATGAACAAAGACAGGCAAACCGCGGCGGTTACCAGGTATTTGGCGATGATTTTCGTCGACATAACGGCCTCTACAAGACGGGATTGCTTGAGTCAGCGCTATCGTGCAAGGCAAATGTGCAGGAAAATTGAAGATTGCCCGGCCGGGTTGAATCTTTTCTTCGCCAGGGCCTAAATGGTCCGATCCATTCTTAACGGCCCTCCTTCATGAAGCTGAGTATCTCCACCAAGCTGTTTATTGCGGTACTGGCCGGTGTGTTGCTGGTCATCCTGAGCATGGGTGTGGCGACGAGCTGGAGTTTTGGGCGGGGCTTTCTCGGTTATCTCAATGAGCAGGCGCTGGAGCGCATGGCCCCCGTGCTGCCGCGCCTGGCCAGTGCCTACGCGCGTGAAGGCAGCTGGGAGTTCCTGCGCAACCGGTCGGATCGCTGGTTCGACATTATGCGGCCCGAGGTCGGCGAAGATCCGGCGAAGAATGATTTGCGTGCGCCCATGGCGTCGGACCTGACAGGCGCGCTGTTTCGCATCGCCCTGCTGGATGAACACAAAAAACGCGTGAACGGCTACCCGGATATCGGCGACGACGCCCTGTTACGCCCGATTGTGGTGGCCGAGGAAACCGTTGGCTGGCTGGCCGTGACCCCGTTCCAGAGCGTGACCGAAGCCGGCGGCGAACGGTTCCAGCAATACCAGTTACGCACCAGCCTGGTCATGGGCGCCTTTTCGCTGGTGCTGGCGATGCTGATTGCCTGGTGGATCGCCCGCACGCTGTTGGAGCCGGTCAAACGGGTGGCCGCGGCGACCCACCGCCTGGCCAGCGGCGACTACAGTGGCCGGGTGGCGGTGGCCTCCAATGATGAAGTGGGCCAATTGGCCCGTGACTTCAACCAACTCGCCTACACCCTGGAGCGCAATGAACAGATGCGCCGCGAATTCATGGCTGATGTCTCCCACGAGTTGCGCACCCCGCTGTCGGTGTTGCGCGGCGAGCTGGAGGCCATCGAGGATGGTGTACGCAGCCTGAACCCAGGCTCGATGAAGTCGTTGCAAGGTGAGGTCAGCATGCTCAGCAAGCTGGTGGATGACCTGTATGAACTGTCCCTGGCGGATGTGGGGGCGCTGACCTACCGCAAGAGCGCGTGCGCACTCGATCAACTGCTGCAAGCCAGCGTGTCGATGTTCCAGGAGCGCCTGAACGACCGGCACCTGCGCGTCGAACTGGAACTGCCGCCCCAGCCTATGGAACTGTTGGCCGATGCCAATCGCCTGCAGCAACTGTTTTCCAACCTGCTGGAAAACACCGTGCGCTACACCGACCCGAACGGGCTCATACGCATCCGCGCCGTCGTCGATCGCACCCACGTGTGCATCGACTTCATCGACTCCGGCCCCGGGGTTTCGACCGAGCAGTTGCCGCGCCTGTTCGAGCGCTTCTATCGCGGCGAATCATCGCGCAACCGTGCCAGTGGCGGAGCCGGTCTGGGCCTGGCGATTTGTCACAACATCGCCCTCGCCCACGGCGGCAGCCTCAGCGCCGCTCACTCTCCCCTCGGTGGCCTTTGGCTGACCCTGCGCTTGCCACGGAATATCTGAACCATGAGCGACAAAAGCCCGATCCTGATTGTCGAAGATGAACCGAAGCTGGCCGCCTTGATGCAGGATTATCTGGTCGCGGCAGGCTACTCGACCCAATGCCTGGACAACGGCTTGCAGGTAGTGCCGACAGTGCGTGCGCAAACACCGCGCCTGATCTTGCTCGACCTGATGCTGCCCGGGCGTGACGGCATGCAAGTCTGCCAGGACCTGCGCAGTTTCAGCGCCGTGCCAATCATCATGATCACCGCCCGCGTCGAAGAGGTGGACCGCCTGCTGGGCCTGGACCTGGGCGCCGACGACTACATCTGCAAGCCTTTCAGCCCCCGGGAGGTGGTGGCCCGGGTCAAGGCCATCCTGCGCCGCGGCCCCCAACTACTGGTCAACGCCCCGCCGCGACTGCTGATCGACGAAGCGCAATATCGCGCCTCGATAGACGGCATCGCCCTGGACCTCACCCCGCTGGAGCTGCGACTGCTCAGCACCTTTGCACGTTCCGCCGGGCGGGTTTTTTCCCGTGACCAACTGCTCGACAAGATCTACTCCGACCACCGCGTGGTCACCGACCGCACGGTGGACAGCCATATCCGAAACTTGCGGCGCAAGCTGGAGCAGGCGTGCCCAGGGGAAACGCCCATCGAATCGTTGTATGGGGTCGGTTATCGGTTTCAGCTTTCCGAGGCCTGATATCTCGGAATAATACGCATCGGCACCGTCAACGAGGCGCAAGCGGAACGCCTGCAACCCTCTCCAGATACCGGAGCACGCTAAACCTAGGTCAGATTCAACCCGCCGTCGGAGAGGAGTATCTCGCCGGTTAAGTAGTCCGACTCGACCAGCATTACAACAGCTTTTGCGATGTCGTCTGGGCTAGCGGCCCTGCGCATGGGTGCGCGAGTTCGCCACAACTCTTGGGCCTCTGTCCACTCTGCGGTCAGAGGCGTGTCGACCAAGCCAGGCGCCACAGCGTTTACGCGAATGTCTGGCCCAAGCGATACCGCGAGCAAGCGGGTCATGTGATTAAGCGCAGCTTTGCTTACCGCATAGGGAATCGATGCGCCCTTAGGACGGATACCGGCATGCGAACTGATGTTTACGACGCAACCTGCTCGACGGTAACGGGCGGCATCGCGCAACGCCGACTCGGCCAATGCGACGAGGTGGAACGGCGCCACGACATTAATCTCGTTAAGTTCGTGCCACACCGTCGAGTTGGCCGAGGCAAGGTCGCCGTGCGGAATGACTCTGCTAATACCGGCGTTATTGACCAATACGTCGAGCTGCCCCCACGCGGCGATCGCCTCGTTAATAAGCCTGACCCTGTCAGCTTCGAAAGCAAGATCAGCTTGCACGTAAATAGCCTGCTTCATCTCGGCAACCATAGCGCGTCCCGTATCCGCAGAGTTTCGCGAATGGAGCACCACTGCATAGCCTGCCCGGCTTAGTGCACGTGCAATGGCTGCGCCGATACCGGAAGTGGACCCTGTAACCAACGCGACGCGTAATACGTTATCGATTGTCGGATTGGGTTTCATAGGGATATCTCGAATGGGTTGCTAGAAAACCATCAGCACGAGGTCGGCAGCCTCGCGTTTGAATTCAGCCGTAAAGGAGCGGCATTGTTTAGTCATCTGACACCTCCATCTGGCGAGCATTCTCGCCTAAATGGGTGTCCGGCTTCATAAGACCACTACATTGGCAGCCGCCTAAGCGGCTGCCAATGGCCCGTTAATGACTCAAATCAATCACCATGCGGCCTTTGATTTTCCCCTCCTGCATTTCATCGAAAATCTGATTGATATCTTCGATCGGACGCATTGTTACCTTCGGCACCACCTTGCCTTGCGCGGCAAACTCGAAGGCTTCAACGAGGTCTTGTCGAGTGCCGACCAGCGAGCCAACCACCTCGATCCCGTCAAGCACCAACCGAGGAATATTGAGGCTCATGGCTTCAGGCGGAAGGCCGACTGCGACCAGGCGTCCACCGGCACGCAGGGCATCCACCGCAGAGTTGAACGCGACTTTGGCGACGGCCGTCACGACAGCCGCGTGAGCTCCGCCGACCTTCTCCTGGATAACTTTTGCGGCATCCTCGTTGCGAGAGTTGATGACCAGATCGGCGCCCATTTCCCTGGCGAACTGCAGTTGATCATCGTTGATGTCCACGGCAATAACCCGGGCGTTGAAGACATTTTTTGCATACTGCAACGCCAGATTCCCCAGGCCGCCCAGCCCGTAGATCGCAATCCATTGCCCCGGGCGAATATTGGAAACCTTGACGGCTTTATACGTCGTGACGCCAGCACAGGTCACGCTGCTCGCCGCCGCAGAATCAAGCCCATCAGGCACTTTCACTGAGTAGTCGGCGACGACAATGCACTCTTCGGCCATTGCGCCATCCACGGTATAACCGGAGTTTTTGACGTCGCGGCAGAGTGTCTCGTTGCCGCTGTTGCAGTATTCACAGTGCCCGCAGCCCTGGAAGAACCACGCTACGCTGGCACGATCACCGGGCTTCAGCGAGGTGACACCGGGTCCTACCGCCTGCACGATACCGATGCCTTCATGGCCAAGGATCACCCCGGTTTTATCACCGAAATCACCGTTCTTGACGTGCAGGTCAGTATGGCAGACCCCGCAGCACTGCATTTTGAGGAGAGCCTCACCATGTTTCAGAGGCCGTAATGTTTTTTCGGTCACGTTCACGCGTTGCCCTTGGGCAACAACAGCAGCTTTCATACTTATCTCCTTGTATCCGTGAGTGAGCTTGCGTTGCAGTAGGTCCAACAAGTGACAAAGGATGACAGCAGCCAATCGCCATAAGCGTCATCCGAAACCCCAACCGCTCAAGCAGTCCGAGGTCTGGCGCAATGCTCGCCACCGCTGACGGCGGACAACTGGCGACGCGGATCGGCAGAGCGACACGCATCTTTTAGTGATGGTCGTCGCAGCCCTTGAAGTCAAGTGAATTCCCCTGCATGTCGTGTGTCTATGGACATGCGACCTTTCGCTCCATGCTTGAAACCCGTTCCTCGTGTACCTTCATCAGTCCCGGCACATGCACTCAGCGGCGGGTTGGCCCATTAGTCGAAACGGTTCTGGAGTAGCTTTTACATGGCATATGCAACGATCAATCCCTATACCGGCGAGACACTGCAGACCTTTCCCGATGCGACCGATGCAGAGGTCACCGCAGCCATCGCCAAGGCCCATGAGGCCTTCCTGGCCTGGAAGGACACGCCTTTCGCCGAGCGCGCACGCATCCTGCAGAATGCCGCCGATATCCTGCGCAAAGACAGCGACGCCTTTGCCAAGGTACTGACGCTGGAGATGGGCAAGCTGTTTGCCGAGGCGAAAGCCGAGGTCGAGCTGTCGGCAAAAATCTTCGAATACTACGTGCGCAATGCCGAAACCCTGCTCAAACCGGAGAAACTCCCGGTTCTCGACCCTGCCGAAGGTGAGGCGGTGCTCGTGTGCGAACCGCTCGGCGTGCTGCTGGCGATTGAGCCGTGGAATTTCCCTTATTACCAGATCGCCCGCATTCTGGCGCCGCAGCTTTCTGCCGGGAATACCGTGCTGCTGAAACACGCGGCGAATGTGCCGCAAAGCGCCGCGCGCTTTCAAAAGTTGATGAAGGATGCCGGTTTGCCTGATGGCGCCTTCCGTAATCTGTACGCCACGCGTTCGCAGATCGAGCTGATCATCAACGATGCCCGCGTGCAGGGCGTCGCCTTGACCGGCTCGGAAGGCGCCGGCGCGGTGGTGGCGTCACAAGCGGGCAAAGCGCTGAAAAAGTCCACCCTGGAACTCGGCGGCGCCGACGCCTTCGTCGTGCTGGCTGACGCGGACCTGGCGAAAACCAGCCAATGGGCGGTGTTCGGCCGGCATTGGAATGCCGGACAGGTCTGTGTGTCCTCCAAGCGCATGATCGTGGTCGATGCGGTCTATGACGACTTCCTTGCGCTCTATCGCAAGGGCGTCGCGGAATTGGTCGCCGGCGATCCCTTCGATGCGAAGACGACCCTGGCGCCGCTCTCCTCGCAAAGCGCCGCCAATGAGGTCAAGCAAAAGATCCTCGACGCGGTGAAGCTCGGCGCCAAGGCCGAAGAAGTCGGGCCACCCGTGCCTGTCGATGGGGCATTCGTGCAGCCGACGATCCTGACCGATGTCGCCGAGGACAACCCCGCTCGTTACTGGGAGTTCTTTGGCCCGGTGTCCATGGTGTTCCGCGCCAAGGATGAAGACGATGCAGTACGCATCGCCAACGACTCACCGTTCGGCCTCGGCGGCTCGGTGTTCACCCGGGATACGGCGCATGGCGCAGAAGTCGCGAAGAAAATCTCCACGGGGATGGTGTTCGTCAACCATCCGACCAAGGTCGAAGCCGATCTGCCTTTCGGTGGCGTGCGCCGCTCGGGGTACGGCCGCGAGCTGATCGGTCTCGGGCTCAAGGAGTTCGTCAACCACAAGCTGATTGTCGTGGTCGATATCGACGCACCGTTCTGAGTTTCAACAGCGCTCTTTGTCCCTAGAAACCGAAACCGAAATCGAGGAGACCTGACATGGTGAACGTCATCGGGATCGATCACTTGGCCATTCGTGTCAGTGATCTGGAACGCTCCAGGGCGTTCTATGATCAGGTACTCGGTTTCCTGGGATTCACCATCGAGTGGGAGTTCGACCGGGTTATTGGCTGGACCAACGGCGAAACCCTGTTCTGGATCACCGAAGCCGATGCCCAGGGTCGCAAACATAAGCACCGGACCGGCGATGTGGGCTATCACCACTATGCGTTCGAGCTGGGCGCGCGTGAGGACGTCGATGCGCTCTACGCATTCCTGCTGGATCAGGCGGTTACGATTGTCGACGCACCCGCTGACTATCCGGATTATGGCGAGGGCTACTATGCGGTCTATTTCCTCGACCCCGATGATCTGAAGCTCGAGGTGATGTTTTTCCTGGAAAAACAAAAGCGGCGCTTGCTCGGCAAATCACGAAGAAGTGATCACCAGAAATAACTGCCCAAGGTTTGTTCAGTGCGCAACTCGCGTCACTCGATTGGCGAGAACGCCGCACACATAAAACACAGCTTGGCCAGGCTGACGGCGCAACACCCACGCCAATGCGCAGTTCGTCGAATACCAATCCCAACGGTGTGCTGGCGGGCACAACGGCAGGATCTGCCAATGCTCGAAAGAACATGATTGCCCAGGGCTTGAGCCAATCATGTCGACGCGAAATGTTATGCCCCCTGACCAGGAACAGGCTATCCAGAACCTGGCTCAGTTCGGTCGTTATCAAAATGCCAGCGACGTGATGCGAGCGGGTTTGCGCTTATTGCGGTCGCTGCCAGGCCAGTTGCGCCTGGACTTCAGCGACGGCATCCAGGACCCGCAGCGCCCAGCTCTCATCCTCTGGCTTCACGACAACAACACGAAAGCCGTGATCATGCCCTTCAAGCCGCACGCCCTCGGAATCATCGACATGCAAGTCGATATCAAATGCTGGCGGAAATTTCGAGGGCGAGTTCAACAGTCCATGCGCGGTCAAGGCGCGGCTGTGCAGCACGCTGTTGACCACGCCGTCGACGCGGATGCCGTACAACAACAACCAGCGCCTGATGTAGGACGGCGCCCGGCCGGACGAGGTGTATACCCAGATACTGCAGCCCTGGCGCCGTAGCTCGCGGGTCAGGGAGCGTGTGCCCATGCGCAACGGCTCACCCAGCCAGCGGTGGACACAGGCAGGCAGGCGGCTGTGTTCAACGGCACAGTGGTGGAGTTGACAAGCCAAGGTGTCATCGATATCAAACGAAATACGGATGCGCTGGCGCCTGGTGAGTGGTATCGGCAGACAAGTCTTGGTGGCCCGCCACGCCCGCGCGCTAAAAACACGACATGTCGCCAGGATTGGATACCGGCTCATCCGTGGTCCCCCTGGGAGACGGGCAATGGCGTCTTGCTCAGAAAAAACGCCTCTGGATCAGGTGCTTGTTCTTCCAGGAAGGCTGCATATTTTTTCTTGATCTTGGGCAATTCGTACAAGGCCTTTACACCATGCTTGGCAGAGTTGCGTATCACCGATGAGGGGTTGAAGTAGCCCTCGGCGTTTTCCAGGGTCAGCACGAAGGGTGGCAAGCCTGCACGCATGAGCAAATAACTGACTATAAGCGACCCGCTGCGGTTGTTACCTTCAATGAACAATTGCGGCTTGCTGAGGATGCGGACATACACACCGGCCGCGCGCTTCCACACCGACTCGCTGCGATAGGCGCAATACCAGTTGTACAAGTCCTTTATTCCCCCCTCAACATTGTTGAAGAAGTGTTCCTCGGTAGCTGCCAAGTGCTCAGCGTATTCCAACCGGCGTGCCGGGTCTCGGCCACACAGAACGGTGGCATTGATCTCCAGCATCAGGTTCAGTTGCTGAAGGTTGAACAGATCGACGCCCCGCGCGACATAGTCATCAATCAGCGCATAGCCTTCAAGCACATTCTGCAACACCTCGTCGGTCAAGGGATCGCGCTGCTCGGTAAAGTGCCGGCTGAGCTCGGCAAAGCGGCCCTGCACCTTACGCAGTGCGCGTTCAATCGCGGGTAAATCAAGACGACGCATTGCAGACATTGGCGTTCCTGAGAAACAGTAGATAACAAAGCAAAACAACCGGGGCCGGCCAAGGCCGTTTTATCAGCGTTGGCGGCATGCGGTCTTGATCGGGCGTGTGTTGCCTAGCTGAATTTGCCGCTGATGTAATCGCCAGTCATCTGTTCTCGCGGGTTTTCGAAAATCTGCGCAGTGGAACCCATCTCCACCAGATAACCCGTGCGCGTGCCCTGGGAGATATCCACCGAGAAGAAGGCTGTCGTGTCAGCCACACGGATGGCCTGTTGCATGTTGTGGGTAACCAGGGCGATGGTGTAGTCCTTCTTCAACTCGACCATCAACTCCTCGACCCGACGGGTAGCGATCGGGTCGAGTGCCGAACACGGCTCATCCAGCAACAGCACTTCCGGCTCGGTCGCAATGGCCCGGGCGATGCACAGCCGTTGCTGCTGACCGCCCGAGAGGGACAGGCCGCTGACCTTGAGCTTGTCTTTGACCTCATCCCACAACGCAGCACCTTGCAGGGCGTGCTTTACGCGGTCGCCCAGGTCGCCCTTGTAGCGATTGAGACGCAGACCAAAAGCAACGTTGTCGAAGATGCTCATCGAGAACGGGTTGGGCTGTTGAAACACCATGCCGATATAGCGGCGCACGACCACGGGATCGACGCCCTTCCCATAAACGTCCTGCCCAAGGAAATGCACATGCCCCTCAAAACGAAAGCCCTTGACCAGATCATTCATGCGATTGAGGCTACGCAACACGGTGCTTTTTCCGCAGCCGGAAGGACCGATAAACCCGGTGATTTTGTTCTTTTCAATTGGCACGTGGCTGTCACGTACAGCCATGAAGTTGCCATAGAAAATCTTGTCAAGCTTGCAGTCCATGACCACAGGTGTCTGCGTGACAAACGGAGCGGCTATTTGCGCAGTTGATACGTTCAAAATTCAGATGCTCCCGTTTTCAGTACTTGGGCTTGCCGAAAATACGGCTGACAACGTTCACGACCAGCACGATCATTACCAGCACCAGCGAAGCCGCCCACGCGAGTTCGAGTTGGTTGTCGAAGGGCATGCCAGAGAAGTTGTAAATCAGTACGGCAAGCGATGCTGTCGGATTCATCACCGCCAGGCTGCCGTCGTGGTAGATCCAGTAGTTGCTGAACAGCGCAGTAAACAACAACGGTGCGGTTTCGCCAGCGGCACGTGCCACAGCCAACATCACGCCCGTAAGGATCGCCGGCATGCCGGTAGGCAAGATGATTTTCCAGATAACCTGCGAGCGGGTGCAGCCCATGCCGTAGGCGGCGTCCTTCATGATCTTAGGCACCATCCGCATCGACTCTTCAGCCGTCAGCACGACAATGGGTAGCATCAGTACCGCCAATGCCACGCCACCGGCCGGTGCCGAGTAGGTACCGGTGGTCATGACCACCAGGGCGTAGGCAAACACCCCGGCCAGAATGGAAGGCAGGCCCGTGAGCATCTTGGCGGCAAAACGCGCGGCGCTTGCCATCTTGCTGTCGGGGCCAAGTTCCGCCAGGAAGATGGCGGCCATGATGCCGACCGGTACCGCGATCGCGGCCGCAATACCGACCATCACGAAGGTGCCTGCCATCGCGTTGCCAAAACCGCCGCCCGTCTCGAAACCGGTAGGCGGCAACTCGGTGAATACCTCCAGGCTCAGGCGCGCCCCGCCGCGAGTGATCAGCATATAGAGCACGGAAATCAGCGGCACGCTGGCCAGCAGCGCGCCAGCCCAGACCAGCGTGGTCAACACCAGACTGCGCAGGGCGCGGCCTTCGAACTTGCGCTGCAGGCTGGGCAAGACGCCCACCGGCGAGCTCAAACTGCTTGCAGGAGAAGTGAGGTCAGTCATCATTTGGTACCCCGCTGGGCGTAAAGCATGATCATGGAGCCGAGGATGTTCACCACCAGTGTGATGAACATCAGCACCAGTGCGGCGTACATCAACACCTCGATCTCGTTGGGCCCAGCTTCGGGGAAGTTCAGCGCCAACAAGGCGGCCAGCGTATTGGCAGGGGCAAACAGAGAAAGCGAAATGTTGTTCGCGTTACCCACCAGCATGGCCAACGCCATGGTTTCACCCAGCGCGCGGCCCAGGCCGAGGACCAAGGAGCCGAAAATGCCTGTGGCAGCGGACGGCACCATCACTTTGAGAATCGCTTCCCAATGGGTGGTCCCCATGCCGTAGGCGGCCTGCTTGGTTTTCATCGGTACACTGGTAAGTGCGTCCTGCGAAACGGCGGCAATGGTCGGCAAAATCATGATGGCCAGTACCAGCGCCGCAGGGAGTAGGCCCGGCCCGCTCAAGGAGGTGCCGAAGAAAGGAATCCAACCCAGTTCGCTGTTCAACCACGCCGTGAGCGGGCGAATCGCCGGGATCACCACGTAAATCCCCCACAGCCCATAGACGACGCTGGGGATGGCTGCGAGCAATTCGACAATGGTGCGAAAGACGGCTGCCAATCTCGCAGGCAGGAAATCCTGTGTCAGGAAAATCGCCATGCTGACGCCGAAAAAACCTGCGATCAGCAACGCGATCAGGGCGCTGTAAAGCGTGCCCCAAATAGCCGGCAGAATGCCGTACTTACCTTGGTTAACGTCCCAGACGCTGCCGAAAATCACGTCAAAACCGTGCTTTTCCATGCCTGGAAGGGCCTTGCGTCCTACCTCGAAGACCAAGGCGAAGACCAACGCCAGAATCAAAATCCCCCCTATTCGCGCAAGCGCACGGAAGGTGCGATCAACCAGCAAATCCTTCGTAGAGGGAGGCTGGCAGGCAGAATCCGGGTTAACCGGTACGACAAAAGGTGTGTTCATTGGCTAATTCCGGAGCGGGGGGAAACTCTTCCGGCATGGCTGAGCGCACACACCGAAAGAGGCCTCATGAGCGTTACTGGATGTTGGCGGACGCTTTGCGAACCTGATCGACAACCGACGGTGGCAGCGGGATGTAACCCATCGAGTCGGCAATTTTCTGCCCTTCGGTCAGGCTGTACTCGACCATTTCACGCATGGCCTTGGCCTTGGCCGGGTTACCGTTGTCCTTACGGAAGATCATCCAGGTGTAGGAAGTGATCGGGTAGGACTTGGCACCGTCCGGGTCCGGCAACCAGGCCACCAGGCTTTTCGGCATGTTCACCGCGGCCAGCGCTTCGGCACCGCTTTCGGCGTTCGGCACAACGTACTGACCGGCCTTGTTCTGCAACTGGGCGAAGTCAACCTTGGCCAACTTGGCGAAGCCGTATTCGATATAACCGATAGCGCCCGGGGTCTGGCGAACCGTGGCGGTCACACCATCGTTCTTGGGCGATTTGATGAATTTGTCACTGGCTGGCCAGTTGACGGTGTTGCCTTCACCCAGCGCCTTCTGGAATTCCGGGTTGATCGCTGACAGGTGCTTGGTGAATACCGCAGTGGTACCGCTGGAGTCGGCACGCACCACCACGGTGATCGGCGTATCGGTCAGCTTCAGGCCAGGGTTGGCGGCGACGATCTGCGGATCGTTCCACTTGGTGATCTTGCCCAGGAAGATGTTGGAATAGACATCGCGCGGCAGCTTCAGGCCCTTGGGATTGCCTGGCAGGTTATAGGCCAGCACGATTTCACCTGCCGTCATCGGCAGCAACTGCACGCCCTCGGCAACCTTGGCGATATCTTCGTCTTTCATGGCCGAGTCGCTGGCCGCGAAATCCACGGTTTTATTCAGGAAATCCTGCACACCCGCGCCGCTGCCCTTGGATTGATAATCCACAGTGACATCTGCGGTTTTTTTGCTGAAATCCTTGAACCAGGTGAGGTAGATCGGTGCAGGAAAACTGGCGCCGGAACCGGTCAGACGAACATTCTCGGCAGCAAATACCGAGGTGGCACTAAGAGAAACCGCAACGGCGAGTGCAGCAGACTTCATCAGACGTTTCATTCAGGAAAATCCTTGTGATTACGGGCTACCGAACTCTGCAGCAGCCTTGTTACGTTTTTATGAAAAATGAATGGCAAACAGCACTCTTTTCGCCTTTTGCCGAGGCAGCGACATATTTTGTTGTAATTGCCTCGTAACAAATTTCGACTAAGACTTTGCCATCCCCACGACGCGAGTTCCGCCCATGCTCTCCACAGAAGACGCCTTGATACAGCGCATCCACCGTGAGCTGCTTGATCACAGTGACGAAGAGCTGGAACTGGAATTATCCGAAGACGGGCACGACCTGAACGCCCTGTTTGATGAACAGGTAGAAGAAGGCAGCGAGAAGGCCGCCAGAAGGATTTACTTCAGTGAACTGTTCCGCCTGCAAGGCGAACTGGTGAAGCTGCAAAGCTGGGTTGTCAAGACTGGCGCCAAAGTCGTCATCCTGTTCGAAGGGCGCGATGCCGCCGGCAAAGGCGGTGTGATCAAGCGTATTACCCAACGGCTCAACCCTCGCGTCTGTCGCGTCGCCGCCCTGCCCGCCCCCAACGACCGTGAACGGACGCAATGGTACTTCCAACGCTATGTTTCACACCTGCCGGCAGCCGGTGAAATCGTGCTGTTCGACCGCAGTTGGTACAACCGCGCAGGCGTCGAACAAGTCATGGGTTTTTGCGACGAAGATCAGTACGAAGAGTTCTTCCGCACCGTACCCGAGTTCGAGCGCATGCTAGCCCGCTCCGGCATCCAACTGATCAAGTATTGGTTCTCGATTTCCGACCAGGAACAGCATCTGCGCTTTCTCAGTCGCATTCACGACCCACTCAAGCAATGGAAGCTCAGCCCCATGGACCTGGAGTCTCGGCGGCGCTGGGAAGCGTATACAAAGGCCAAGGAAATCATGCTCGAACGCACCCACATCGCAGAAGCGCCGTGGTGGGTGGTGCACGCCGATGACAAGAAGAAAGCCAGGCTCAACTGCATCTCTCACCTGCTCGGGCAGATGCCCTATGAAGAAGTGGAGCTACCGGTGATCGAACTGCCGCAACGCGTCAGACAGGAGGACTATTCCCGCAGTCCGACACCACCGGAACTCATCGTGCCTCAGGTTTATTAATACAGGCCGCACTGAAGCGCTCTGTGCCTGGGTGGGTAATTGCACGGACTTGCCCACCCATTTGCATTCGACCTGACCAGTCATTTGCATCGGATTTGACCAGTACGATTCGTGGGCATGATCGGGAGAGAACGGCCCAAAGCAGTCGTAATCCAGCTTTCGAGTCATGGCTTGAACGGATCGATCCAGCCAGGCCGAAGTCCTGCCTCGTATTCTTGGCGTACGTAGTCGAGCGACTCTGCGCATCCCATTTCCGCCTCGATAGCGCCTATGCATGCCCAGCAATCCCCGCCGGTATTGCCTGATAGGGGATCTTCCGTATTGTCGAGTAGGCGTGCGCAGATCGTGCAGTGTTGCGGCTTTTTGCTGTTTGTCATAACACTCTTCCGATACGTTCCGTCTTAGCATCTGGCGTGTTACCCCGAGGAGCAGCAACGGCCAAAAGCAGCTCCTCAATTCAGGGGCGTTTTCGTCCGAAAAACACCATTCAGAAATGTCTGAAAGAGGACGCGCAGGCACCTACCTCAAGGACGATGCAGTCCTGTCGCATCTCGCCAGTACAAGGTTTGTTCGAACTGAAAGCTAATAAGAAAGAAGGCCGAACACGATTGAAATATGGACTGAGCGATTTTATCCAAATCTTCCATAGCCGACTCCCCCTCTGGTTCGGGCCCTTTTATTCTGATGGTGCAACGCACCGCGACAGGGAAGGCGATACCCATTGTATTCTCAGCATAAATCGTAGGGTCGTCGAGTACGTCTTTGGTACTCAATTTAAGTCCCGAGTTAAATTCAGCGTATAGCCCATTTCCTGCGACCTCTATTTCCCAGGCACCAGCATTCGCAAGTGCTTTGCTCAGCGTCGAAATTGTGAGCGTATTATCAGCTTCCAAGCATAGATCAAGACTCATGAATCCTCCCTTTTCCTTGGCTGCACACTTGCACCAAAATTTCTGAATGCGATCTTCTCGACAGTGTATTTGGCTAGCGGTTTGAATGTCTGCTCCTGGCCGATTGTGTTGAAAAAGTCGGCCATGGTTTCCACGGCAGAAAAGTATGCGCTTGAGATTGAAATCTTTACTTTGAGCAGAGGGTTCCGGGCTCAGATTTCGCGTAGCCGCGCACAAGAAAGGCATCTTCAGCAGTCAGTACATGCGCAGCCTGGAAGGATCGACTTTTTCAACACAATCGGCCGTTCTCTGCCGATCATGGTTTCAACGCATGCCGGTCAAATCCGACGCAATCGCGGGTCAGGTCGAACGCAAACGGGTGGTCAAGTGGCGTGCAACTTCGCACCGGGGCACCTTCACCCGCGTCGCCGACCTGAAGGCAGCTATCCGCCCATTTATCGAAGCTCACATTGCAAGCAACGTCTGAAAGGTGAACGACGCTCATCACATTTGAGTGGAGAGCCGCAAACCGATGGTTTCAAGAAACAACGAATGAACCCTGCGAGGATAACGCGCCATCTTCACCGACGCGCACCACACAACCTTTGATAATGCTTCTTGTTTGCTCTAAATTAGTGTCTTTTTTGCCCTAGGACCTTCCAATGTTCGAGTTGCAGGCCGTCTCTTTCGAAATCCCCGAGCGCACCCTCCTGCACCCGCTGGACCTGACCCTGCCCGATGGCCAGATCATCGGTTTGATCGGGCATAACGGCTCCGGGAAATCGACCCTCCTCAAGTTGCTTGCCCGCCAGCAAGCCGCGAGCCAGGGAACGGTAACGCTCGATGGCGTGCCGTTGTCGGCCTGGAAAAACCGCGAGTTCGCACGGCAGGTGGCCTACTTGCCGCAACAACTGCCCGCCGCCGACGGCCTCACCGTGCGCGAACTGGTGCGCTTTGGCCGCTACCCGTGGCATGGCGCCCTGGGACGCTTGAGCGAGCAGGATCACGCGCAGGTCGAACAGGCCCTGGAACTGACTCACACCACTGCCTATGCCGACCGCCTGGTGGACAACCTCTCTGGCGGCGAACGCCAGCGGGTCTGGCTGGCCATGCTGCTGGCACAGAACAGCCGCTATCTGCTGCTCGACGAGCCGACCTCGGCTTTAGACATTGCTCATCAGGTCGAGGTACTGGGGTTGATTCGCGAATTGAGCCACAAGCTGGACCTCGGCGTGGTCGTGGTACTGCATGAGATCAACATGGCCGCGCGTTACTGCGACCACCTGGTGGCGTTGCACAGCGGCCGGTTGCTGATCCAGGGCCCACCGGCGGACTTGATGAACAGTGAAGTCCTGGAGTCCATCTACGGCATCAGCATGGGCGTCATGCCGCACCCGCGCGATGGATCGGCGATCAGTTTTCACTACTGAGTGATTCCACCGGGTCGCAGTTTTTTCGGGGGGGCGGCGTTAGCCGGGATGGCATCTTGCTAGCGAATCCGTGTGTCAGCAACGCAGCCTCGCGAACATGTGCGCGCCACATACAATCCATTCGCTTGGCGCGCAGCGGGATCAAATCCCCACATGTGTCCCTCAGGCACAAACCCGCTTGCCGGATGGCTTGACCTTAAGCGGACAGTTGCCGCATAACTCGAGCTCGGGCAACAGGTAGCGCACGCAGCAGACCTTACGCTCGCGGCGCAAGCTGGCTTGACCGTGTTCATCGTTGATGGGCAGATACTGCACCGGTTGGAAAAGCGGATTGCGGGTACCATCGGGGCGGGTCTTGGTTTCCAGCAAGAGGCGGCCTGGCGCCAGGCGTTCGGCGGGCATGCCGGCCTTGGCCATCAGGTTGAGCAGGTTTTCGAAGTAGTTGCCCGCATTGCTCCACAGCACCTTGGGCGACAGCTTCACCTGACTGGCCATGGCCTGGAACAGCGGCTGCAAGTGATCGTCCAGCAAGCCCGAGAACAGCTCGAACGGATCGCTTACATCGGCCGCGAACGGCTCGCCTTTGCCGATCAGGCGAAACGCCTGGGGCAAGAGCTCCTCATCCAACACCAGGGCTGTGTCGGCCAGGGACAGCGGCAGACGCCAGCGCAACAGCAACGTGGCCCCCATCACAGGTGGCAGCAGCTTGACGATGTAGTGCTTCGCCCACAACGACACCAAGGCACGGCGGTCGCTACCGCTGTAGCGCAGGCCGAAGCGGCCTTGCAAGTCGCCAAAAGCGCTGGGCGCCAACAGCGTGTGGTAGGGGGTGGCCGGACGAGGATCGTCGTCCAGCACCAACACTTCCCGGTAGGTTTCGAAATCACCACGAAACAGCGGTGCAAGCACGTCGATCATCAGCCCCTGGCACCCTTGTTCATGAAAATGGACAAATGAGAAACAACATCATTTACCCAGCATACCCGATCGGCCGCCAATATTCAGCCATCAGGCCGAGACGCTTAGACCGGCCGCGCGGCGGGCTTCAGGGGCCGATTGGGGCTGACGAATGCCCTCCAGTCGCTTCTCCAGGGCGGCAGCGATCTCCCCGGAGCGTGCCGGCAGCACAGACAATAGCGTGTCGCTCAGGCCATGGGACTGCTGGCTGAAGCCCTGGATAAAGACCGGTGTTTCCAGCTCCGGGCGTGCCAGCAGTTGATAATCGCGATCGACCTGGAAGTCGTCCAGATAGTCTTTGAGTGGGGCGAGCAGTTCGCGATGCGAACGACGTTCGTAGCCGGTAGCCAGGATCACCGCGTCGTAGCGCCGCGCCTCGGTGCTGCCCGTGCCGAGGTCGCGCAGTTGCAATTGCACGCGGCCATCAACCTCACTGGCGCTTTCGATCATTCGCCGGCAGAGGAAACCATGGCGATTGATGCCGGAGACTTTCTGGCGATAGAGAATTCCGTAGATGCGCTGGATCAGGCTCAGGTCCACCACCGAGTAGTTGGTGTTGTGGTACTCGCGGATCAGCCGCTCGCGCTCGGTTTCCGGCTGATTGAACACCAGGTCGGTGTAATCGGGGCCGAAAATTTCGTTGACGAACGGGCTGTCGTCAGCAGGCTTGAGCACGCCAGCGCGCAGGATTATGTCAACCTGCACGTTCGGGTAGCTGTCATTGAGGTCAATGAAGGCCTCGGCGGCGCTCTGCCCGGCACCGACCACGGCGATACGCATCGGCTCTCCACGGGTGCACGGCTGGGTGGCCATGGCCGACAAGTAACGGCCATGGTGGAACACCCGTGGGTCGTCCTTGAAGCCGGCAAACGCCTGGGGAACCTTCGGTGTGCCACCCGTGCTGACGATCACCGAGCGGGCCTGGCGGCTCACTTCGCGACCGTGCAAGTTCTGGCTGATGACATTCAGATGCCGCACCCGACCGCCCGCTTCGACCACCGGTTCGACGCGCAGCACGTGCTCGCCATAACGGCTCTGCTCGGCGAATTGCATAGCGACCCAACGCAGGTAGTCGTTGTACTCCATGCGGCACGGATAGAACGAGCCCAGGTTGATGAAGTCCACCAGCCGGCCATGGACCTTGAGGTAGTTGACGAACGAGAAACGGCTGGACGGATTGCGCAGGGTCACCAAGTCCTTGAGGAAGGAAATCTGCAGTTCGCTTTGGGCGACCAGGGTGTTGCCGTGCCAGTTATAGTCGGACTGGCGCTCCAGGAAGAGCGCGTCGAAGGCCTTGCCGCCCTGCTCCGCGCGCTCTTGCAAGGCAATGGCCAGGGCCAGGTTGGAAGGGCCGAAGCCGATGCCAATCAGGTCGTGGGGAGCCGCCGGGGTGAGGTGCTGGGTCATGTGACCGATTCCTTCCAGAGAGGGTGAGAGAGCGGGCCGGAACATCGGGGCCGGCCGCCAGATAACGTGTTCTTAGAAGACGCTCGCGGCCTTGGCAAATTTAGCGCCCTCTGGTCGCTTAGCTGATTCAAGGGCCGCTAAGGACCGCGCCAGGTCGGTCATGAATCCCGGGTGGCGGATAATGTCCAGATGGTGCGCATCCGCCACGCAGCGCTGCTCGACGACGTTGACCAGGGTGCTCCAGTCGCGCAGGCGTTCGCTGCGGGTCAGGGAGTCGGCGGCCTGCCAGACATGCGCGTCTATCGCCAGTGGCGCATGCACATGGCGGGCAGCTTTCAATCGCTTGTCGAGCAACGCCCACTGTTCGAATTCCCGAGACAGTAGATCCGGCCCGTCGCTGGGCAATTGCCCGTCGCAAGCCAGCACATGTTCGGCCAGGGCATCGCGCTCAGGGTCGTCCATCAGCGCGAACAACCCACGCCACTGGGCAGCCATGGTCGAGCGGGCCAGCCAACTGTCCAGCAGTGGTTGCGCCTGGGCGCGCGCGGCCTTGTCGAGCGGCTGCCGTGGATGGAATGGCACCGACTCGAACACATCCACCAAGCAAAGCACATCTACTTGGGCGCGCCCTTGCAGCAAGCGCGCAGTCTCCAGGGCCAACTCGCCCCCGGACGACCAGCCGAGCAAGGCGCAGCGTCCGCCCTTGACGGTGCGGGCAATGTAGTCCGCGTACTCGCCGGCCAGCGCTGGCAAGTCGTAGCCACGCCAACGCTGTTCGGTATAGACATGGCTGACAAAGCCATACACCGGCCGTTGCCCCCCCAGGGCATCCACCAGCGGCTTGAATTCGCTGCTGTTGACGATCAACCCCGGCAGACAAAACAGCGGCACGCCGTCGCCCGAACGCGACAAAAACACCACGTCCGGGTCGGTCACTGGCGGTGGGGCCAAGCGTTCGGCCAAGGCGGCGAGGCTCGGGGCATTGAGCAGGTCGGCCAGGCTCAGCTTGCGCTCCCCTTGCAGGCCCTGCTTGCGGATGCGCGCAAGCAATTTGAGGCTGAGCAACGAGTCGCCGCCCAGTTCGCCAAACGATGCGTCGCGGGAAATATCGCTACGCCCCAGCAGGTCGCTCCATAACTGCGCCAGCGCCTGTTCCACCGGGCCGCGCGGGCCCTCGCTCACGGGCAGGATGGTCTGCGTCGTCGGCAATGCGCGACGGTCGAGTTTGCCATTGGCGGTCAGTGGCAGTTGCTCCAGCACTGTCCAGTGGGATGGCACCAAGGCGTCCGGCAATTGGATAGCCAAGGACTGGCGCACGGTTTCCACGGCAGTCCCGGCCGCCAGCACCAGATAGGCATGCAACTGGTCACCGCCGTCTTGACCGGGCACGGCGATCACCGCCGCGTTGCGTACCCCGGCCAGATGGCGGATAGCGGTGCTGACTTCGCCAGGCTCAACCCGGTAGCCACGGATTTTCACCTGATCATCGCTGCGGCCCAGATATTCCAGGCTGCCATCGTCGAGGCGGCGCACGCGATCACCGCTGCGATACAGACGCGCACCGGGCGCGCCATACGGGTCCGGCACGTAGCGTTCGGCGGTCAAGCCCGGCCGGCCCGAATAACCCTGGGTGACGCCAGGGCCGCCCAGGTACAACTCGCCCATCACGCCCCTCGCCACCGGATTCAGATAGGCATCCAGGACCCGGGCCTCGACGCCAGCCAGCGGGGTGCCGATGGGCAACGTGCGGGCGTGCAGGCGATCCGCATTGGCGGCGTCCTGGCACAGCGCGCCAACCGAGGTCTCGGTGGGGCCGTAGTGGTTGAAAATTCGTAATTGCGGGGCGAGCTTGCGAATCTCATCGAGCAGCCGCCAGGAAGTGGCTTCGCCGCCGAGGATCAACGTGTGCCGTGGCAGCACTTGGGCCGGTTCGCGGGCGTTAAGCAAGGCCTGCAAATGACTTGGGGTGATTTTCAGTACGTCGGCGCCCTGCTCGCCTTGCCACTGGGCAAAGGCGTCGGGGTCGAAGGCATGCTCATCGTCGGCCAGGTGCAGCAGGCCACCCTGGCTCAGGGCGGCGAACAGCACCGTATGACCGAGGTCGGCGGCCACTGTCGAGACCATGGCGAAACTGCTGTTCGCAGGCCATTGCAGGCGCTGGCCCAGCCCTGCGACATACGCGGCCAAGTTGCCGCGACTGGCGACCACCGCCTTCGGCGCGCCGCTGGAACCCGAGGTGTAGATCAAATAGGCCGGCAACTGCGGCACCTGGATCGGCCAGGCTGCCAGCGACGAGGGCATCGGCACGTCCAGATCCAGCGCCAGCCAGTCCAGGCCAGGCACTTGAGGGTCGTCACCCAATACCAAGCACACACCGCTGTCGGCCAACACCGCAGCGCGGCGTTCGGCCGGCCAGCGCACATCGATGGGCACATAGGCAGCGCCGCACTTGAGCACCGCCAGGATGCCGGTCACCAGTCCCGGCGTGCGTCCGGTCAGCAACGCCACCCTGGCACCGGGACCGACGCCACGGGCCAGCAGGTGTTGGCCAAGGGCCTCGGCGGCGTGGTCGATGTGTGCGCGACTGAAGGTAGTACCGTTGCAGGTCAAGGCTGCGGCGTCAGGGTTGAGACGATGCTGGCGCTGCCAGGCGACAAGCACATCTTCAGCGGCGATTGCCGGGGCATCGGCGCGGTCTACAGGCCCGACGGCCAGTTCCAGCAACGGTCGGTCCGGCGCCAGGCTGACGGCGTCGGCCAGTGCAGACAGACTAGCGGCCAAGGTCTTGATGCGCTCGTCGTCGAACAGGTCGCAGGCGTAGGCGATCAGCACGTCGATGCCATCGGCACGGTCAGTGAAATCCACGCTCAGGTCGAAATGCACGTCGCCCGCCGCCAGCCCGTCGAGGCTCATGGACAGGTCGGCGAAGCGCTGTGGTCGGCTGGCCGACTGCTCAGTGCACTTAACCTGAAACAGCGGATGCGTGCCCGCCTCACGGGGTGGCGCCAGGGCCTGCAACAATTGGTCGAACGGCAGTTGGGAATGTTCCTGAGCCTCGAGCAAGGTGCCGCGCACCTGATTCAGTAGCACGGTAAAACTGCATAGCTCGTCGACGCGGGTGCTCAACACGCTCAAGGTGGTGAAGTAGCCCACCACGCGCTGGGTTTCGGCACGGCTGCGGTTGGCCAGCGGCGAGCCGATGCTGACCCTGTCGGCACCGCTCTGGCGTGCGAGCAAAAGGTTAAGCAGCGCCAGCATGGCCATGAACGTGGTCGCGCCGTTGGCCTTGGCAAGGCTGCGCAAGCGTTCGCTGGTGTGCGCTGGCAATTGCACGCGCACGCTCGCCCCACGCGGGTCGCGAACCGCGCTGCGTGGGCGGTCCAGCGGCAGCGCCAAGGGTGTGTGATCGTCGCCGAGTTGCTTTCGCCAATAATCGAGTTGCCGGGCCTGCTCTCCAGCATCCAGCCAGCGTTGCTGCCAACCGGCGTAATCGGCGTATTGCACGGCCAGCGGCGACCATTGCACAGCCTGTCCCTGGCAGCGCGCGGCATAAGCCGCGGCCAGGTCTTCGATGATCAGGCCGATGGACCAGCCATCGGCGAGAATATGGTGCAGGACGATGACCAGCCGATGCTGCTGTAGGTCCAGGCGATGCAACTCCAGGCGCAGTGCCGGTCCGGCTAGCAGGTCGAATGGCTCGCAAGTCAGTGCCTGGGCCCGGTGCCGCGATGCGTCCTCGTCCGGTTCGAGGTACGCCAGTGCCTGAAACCGAGCGGGGTTGACGTATTGCTGAGGCTCGCCGTCGGCGTCCTGAGTGAAGGACGTACGCAGCGCTTCGTGGCGCACGAGCAAATCGTTGCAAGCCTGCTCCAGGGCGCCGACATTCAACACCCCCCCCAGGCGCAGCACGCCCGCCAGGTTGTAGGCCGGGCTGTCGGGCTCGCGCTGCCAGGCGATCCACAGGCCGCGCTGGGCAGCGGACAACGGCGAGGCGTCCGGCCGAGGCAGCGCGACCATGGGCAGGTCGGTGAAGCGGATACCGTTTTCCTCGAGCTTGGCGAGGAAGGCCTGGCGCCGTTCAGGGGTCAGCTCGGCGAAACGCCGGGCGATTTGGTGCGGATCGATACTCATCTCAAACCTCGAATTCATCCAACCAGCGAGCCATGTCATCCAGGCGCTCACGCTGCTCGACCGCTGCGGCGAACAAATCGCTCGGCAGTTGCTCGGCCAACTTCTGCACGGTGACGTGATCGAAGAAGGCGTTGATCGGCAGGTGACAGCCATGGCGTTGTTGCAATTGGGCGCGCACTTGCATGACGCTCAGCGAATGCCCACCCAGCTCGAAGAAGCTGTCGGTGACCCCAACCTGATCCAGGCCCAGCACTTCGGCCCAGATAGCTGACAGTGCCCGTTCAGCATCGCTGCTCGGTGGCACATGCCCACTCGGCACGCCCTGCCCTTCGGGTTGCGGCAGTTGCTTGCGATCCAGCTTGCCGTTGGCCGACAGCGGCATCGCCAGCACCTGCATCAATCGCCACGGCACCATGTATTCAGGAACGTGCTGGCCGAGGTGAAATTTAAGCGCCGCCTCATCACAGGCATCACCGACCCAGTAGCCAATCAGTTTGTCGTCCTGGGCAATGACGACCGCTTCGCGAACGGCCTCATGCCCCACCAGTACGGTTTCAATCTCGCCCAGCTCGATACGCAAGCCGCGCAACTTGACCTGATGATCGAGGCGACCGAGGTAGTCAATCGCACCATCGGCACGCCAGCGCGCCAGGTCACCGCTGCGGTACATGCGCGCACCTGGCGCGCCGTAGGGGTTGGCGACGAAGCGCTCGGCGGTCAGCGATGGACGCGCCTGATAACCGCGCGCCAGGTTCACACCGGCGATGTACAACTCGCCCGCCACACCCACGGGGACGGGGTTGAGGTCGGCATCGAGAATGTGAATCTGCGTATTGGCAATCGGTCGGCCAATCGGCACGCTGTTACCGTCCTCACGGCATGCCCAGGACGTGACGTCGATGGCCGCTTCAGTCGGGCCGTACAGGTTGTGCAACTCGCTGGCGGTTTGTGCCAGCACTTGGCGCTGCAATTCCGCCGGCAAGGCTTCGCCACTGCAAATGATGCGTTTGAGCGAGGTGCAAGCCGGCAGTTCTCCCGCCGAAACGAAGGCCTGGAGCATCGAGGGCACGAAGTGCAGCGTGGTGATGCCGTGCTCGACGATCAACTCGCGTAGCCACTGCGGATCACGGTGCGCACCGGGCGGCGCCATGACCAGTGCCGCGCCGCTGAGCAGCGGCCAGAAGAACTCCCACACCGACACGTCGAAGCTGTACGGGGTCTTTTGCAGCACGCGGTCGCTCGCGCTCAGGCCATATTCGGCCTGCATCCATTGCAGGCGATTGAGCAAGCCAGCGTGGCGGTTACCGACCGCTTTGGGCTTGCCGGTGGAGCCGGAGGTGTACAGGCAATAAACCAGGTTTTCCGGGCCAATATTGACAGTCGGTGCGGTCTGCAACTGTGTCGCTAATGGCAAGTTTTCGAGGACATGCACCGCCACGCCTGCCTCGCCAGCCCACTTGTCCAGCAGGTGGGTTTGAGTCAACAGCAACGGGCTGCCACTGTCGGCGAGCATGCCTTGCAGGCGCTCACGCGGAAGGTCCGGGTCCAGCGGCAAATACGCGCCACCGGCCTTGATCACGCCCAGCAGCGCTACCACCAACTCCACCGAGCGTTCGGCCGAAACGGCAACCGGCACCTCCGGCCCCACGCCCTGGCTTTGCAGCCAATGGGCGAGTTGATTGGCGCGGGCGTCCAGCTCGGCGTAGCTCAGGCGTGTGTCGCCATACACCAGCGCCAAGGCGTCAGGCGTGGCACGAACTTGTTCGGCGATCAGCGCAGGCACGCTTGGAGACTGCGGGTAGCGGATGTCAGTGGCGTTCCACGCGTCGATCTGGCGAACCTCGACAGGGCTCAACAAGGTCAGGCTAGCCAACGGACGACGGCTGTCTTCGAACTGCGCCAGCAATCCGGCCAAGTGTTCGCTGAAACGGACTATCTCGGCTTCGGCGAAAGCGTCCTGACGGTAGCTGAATTCAATCTGCAATTGCGCGCCGGCATGAATCACCAGGGTCAGTGGGTAGTGCGTGGTTTCGTGCCGCTGCACTGGCCAGAAACGCAAGCCGCTGGCTTCACCAAGGGCCTGTTCCACTGGGTAGTTTTCGAACACCAGCAAGGTGTCGAACAGGGCTTGGCCACCCTGCCCGGCCCAGCCCTGGATCTCGAACAATGGCGTATGTTCATGTTCGCGCAGCGCACTGTTGAAGCCTTGCAACTGACGCAGCCATTCGCCCAAAGGCTGCTGAGCGGGCGGCGTCTGAATCACCGGCAACGTGTTGATGAACAGCCCCAGCGTGCGTTCGGAATCAGGCAACTGTGCCGGACGGCCCGCCACAGTGGCGCCAAATGCTACCGTGGCCTGCCCGCTATAGCGTTGCAGTAAAAGGCTCCAGGCACCTTGCACTAAGGTGTTGAGGGTCACGCGCTCGCGGCGGGCGATGGCGATCAGCCGCGCGGTCATCGCCGCATCGCATTGCCAGTGGTGCTGGCGGTGACCAACACCCTCGCCCACGCCGGTCACGGTGTTGACCAGCAAGGTCGGTTCATCCAGATCGACCAGGCGCTCGCGCCAGAAAGCCTGGCGCTGCGCCAGATCATGCTGCTGCAGCCATTGCACGTAATCGACAAAGCGCCCTGCCACCTCCGCAGGTGGTGTGCCCCGGTAGTGCTGCAAGACCTCGGCGATCAGTCGCGATGAGCTCCAGCCATCGAGCAACAAGTGATGGCTGGTCAAAATCAACTGATAGCGTTGCTCACCCAGACGTACCAACAGCACTCGAAGCAAGGGCGCGGTACCCAGATCGAAGCCCTCATTACGTTCCTGCTGCGCCAGCGCCTCGACGGCTATTTCGCGGTCCGCCCGTTCGCGCCAGTCGAGCAGCCGGACCGGAGACGGCACGCTGCGACGTACTGCTTGCAATGGCTGGCTCAACCCTTCCCAAAGGAACAGGGTGCGCAGCACGTCATGCCGCGCCACCGTGGTGTCCCAGGCGTGTTTGAAGCGCGCAGCGTCGAGGCCGTCGATGGCCAGACTCAACTGGTTGAGGTAGTGGCTTTCGTCTGGGGCCTGCAAGGCGTGGAACAACATGCCCTGCTGCAACGGCGACAGCGGATAAAGCAACTCGGTATCGACGGGCAACCGCAGGCCTTCCAGCGTGCCTTGGTCCAGCCCTGCCAGCGGAAAGTCCGAGGGGGTGAAGCGTTGCGCGTCCGGGCTAAGGCAATGCTCGATCAAGCCTTGCAGCTCGGCACGGCATGCCTGCGCCAATTGCTCGACCCAGGCCGAAGCAAGCCGCGCGCCGCTGTACTGCCAATTCATGTGTAACTCGCCCTGGCGCACCTGAGCATTGATGATCAGTTCGTTGCCCAACGGCGCATCGGCCGCCTGATCATCACCGCCACGCTCGGGCGCGATGCTGAACAATCCCTGGGCATCCAGGCCACGGTCGGTCTGGCCAAGGTAGTTGAACGTGATCGACGGTTGCGGGCCACCGGCCAGTTCGACACGCACCTGAGGCTCGCCAAAGTAGCGCAGGATTCCATACCCCATACCTTGATCAGGCACTTGGCGCAGTTGCTCCTTGATGCCACGAATCGCCACACCGGCTGGCGCTGCTGGGTCGGCGTGCAGGCGCACCGGGTACAGGCTGGTGAACCAGCCCACGCTACGGCTGAGGTCAACATCGCGGTAATCGGCCGGGACCTCACGGCCATGGCCCTCCAGGCCTACCAGCAGGCTCTCGCCACCCGTCGCGCGCAGGACCACACGGGCCAGCGCGGTGAGCAGCAGTTCATCGACTCTGCTGCGATAGGCCTGTGGCGCCTGGGTCAGCAATTGGCGCGTCAGTGGCTCGTCCAGGCGCACCTGACACTCGCGCACTTGGTCGCGGCGACGACTGCCCATTTCATCCATCAAGGGCAGGCTGGCCACGCCTGTTGCCAGGGTGGCGCGCCAGAAGTCCAGTTCCGCCACACGCGAGGGTGCCTGAGCCTGGAGCACTTCGCCCCAGCGCTGGAAAGCACTGGTTTTGTGCCCCAAATCCAACGGCTGGCCAGCCTGGAGCTGGCCATAGGCACGTTGCAGATCTTCGAGAAGAATGCGCCAAGACACACCGTCCACCACCAGGTGATGAGCGGCCAGCAACAGACGCTGCCCCTGCGGACTATCCAGCAGCAGACAGCGCAGCAAAGGACCCGCACTGAGGTTCAGCCCGGCTTGAATGCGGCTACAGGCGCTGGCCAATTGTGTGGCGTCAGTCACCTGCACATGATCCAGCGGCACCGAAGCCGTCTCGACGTGGCTCTGCTGCCAGAGGCCGCCGGCGTCCTGGGTAAAGCGCAGGCGCAAGGCATCGTGGTGAGCCACCAAAGCCTGCAACGCGCGACTCAGCAGCGTCGCGTCCAATGGTTCTCGCGGTTGCAGCAGTACCGACTGGTTCCAGTGCTGACGGGCATTGATCGGGCTTTCGAAGAACCAGGCCTGGATCGGCGTCAACGCGGCAGAACCCGTGACCGGGCCTTGTGCCTGGTCGACGTTTTCCTGAACCTTGGCCACCTGGGCCAGGCCCCGGATAGTCTGCTGTTCGAATACATCCTTGGGCGTCAGCAGCACGCCAGCCTGACGCGCACGGCCCACCAGTTGCAGGGACACGATGGAGTCGCCGCCCAACTCGAAGAAGTTTTCGGTCGCGCCGACCTGCGAATGGCCCAGCAACTGTTGCCAGAGGCCAGCCAGCAAGGTTTCCACCTCGCCATGAGGCGCAATGAATTCGCCGTCCTGGACATGCCAGTCCGGGGTCGGCAGCGCAGCCCGGTCGAGCTTGCCGTTTGGGGTGACCGGCAGGCTTGGCAACCACACCAGCCGCGCCGGAATCATGTAGTCCGGCAACTGCCCGGCCAGCGCCTGCTTGACGCGCGCCTCCAGGCTCGGCTCATCCGCCGACACTGTGGCCACGGCATAGGCGACCAGCCGCGGACCGGTCGGCGAAGGCAAGGCCAGCACCACGCAGGTCTCGACTTCAGGGTGTTGCTGGATGCGCGCTTCGACCTCACCGGGCTCGATGCGATAGCCTCGAATCTTGATCTGCTGGTCGATGCGACCGACGTATTCGATCACTCCATCGGCCCCCCACAACACACGGTCACCGCTGCGGTACATGCGCGCACCGGGCGCGCCGAATGGGTCCGGCACAAAACGCTCGGCGCTCATCCCCGGTCGGCCGTGGTATTCGCGGGCCAGGCCCGTGCCGCCCAGGTACAGCTCGCCGCTAACCCCGGCCGGCACCGGCTGCAGGTACGCGTCGAGAATGTAGGCGCGGCGGTCGCCAACAGGACGGCCGATCGGGGCGTAGGCCGACAGGCAGGCCTGGCTGGCCGGCACTTTCCATACCAGTGGCGTGACCACGGTTTCGGTCGGCCCGTAGCCATTAATCAGGGTACGCGGCGCCAAAGTCTGGCGGATGCGCTCGAAGCTGGCCTGAGGCATGGCTTCGCCGCCAAAGGAGTACAGATCCAATGCCGGGGCGCAGCCTTGGGCCTGGGCTTCGGCAGCCATCTGGGCAAGGTAGACCGGAGGGAAGCCGGCGTTGGTGATCTGATGTTCCGCCAATGCCTGCAAGGTGCGCGCCGCAGACCACAGCTCCTCGTCGCGCAGCACCAAGCTGGCGCCGCACGTCAACGCGGTCAGCCAGCGCTCATGGGCGCCATCGAAGGCAAAGGAAATGAAGTGGAACTCACGGGATTGCGCGCTCATGTCATACAACGGCGCGGTGGCGTCGCAATGCATGGCCAGCGGGCCATGGGCCACGGCCACCCCTTTGGGGGTCCCGCTGGAGCCTGAGGTGTAAATCAGGTACGCGAGGTTTTGCGCGTGCACCTCGACGTCGGGGGCCTGGTCGCTGTAGCCGTCCAGGTCTAGCGTGTCGAGATCAAGCAACGCCAGGCCCGGCGCTGCGGGCAGACGTTCCAGGGCCATCTGCTCGGTGATCAGCAGGCTCATGCCGCTGTCTTCCAGCACATAGCCGAGACGTTCGCGGGGGTAGTCCAACGCCAACGGTACGAATGCCGCACCGGCCTTGGCCACCGCCAGCAACGCCACCAACAGCCGGTTGGACCGCTGCAAGGCCACACCGACACACGTTTCGGCGCAGACGCCACGGGCAATCAACGCGTGGGCCAGGCGGTTGGCCTGTTGCTCCAGTTCGCCACGGGTCAGGTTCTGACCCGCACAGATAAGGGCGACGCGCTGCGGATCGGCCGCAGCGTGGGCAGCGATGCGTTGCTGCACGCTGGCGAAAGCCGGCGGCGCGTAGTCCGACGTGCTCCAGGCCATGAGTTGAGCGTGTTCGGTATCGCTTAGCAGGCTGATCGCAGCCAACGGCCGGTGGGCATCGGCGATCAGGCCAAGCAACAGGCTGTTGAGATGTCCGGCCAGCGCCTCGACCCGGGCGGTGGCGAACGCATCTCGGCGGTAACCGAACGTGATGTCCAGCGTTTCACCGGCAAAAATCGCCAGAGACAACGGATAGTGGGTCGCTTCCAGCGTGCTCGACGCTTCGATATGTACGCCGCTGCGCTGGCGCATGGCATGATCGACCGGATAGTTCTCGAACACCAGCAGGCTGTCGAACAGGCTTTGTCCGCTCAACCCCGCCCATCGCTGGATGTCCGCCAGCGGCGTGTGTTCGAATTCACCCGCCTCGGCGCTTTGGGTTTGCAGTTCACGCAACCAATCACCCACCCCCTGGCCCGCTTCGCCACCGGCGATCACCGGCACGGTGTTGATGAACAGACCAACCACCGCTTCGGCATCGTCCAGAGCACTCGGCCGTCCCGCTACGGTCGCGCCAAATGCTACCGGTGATTGCCCGGTATAGGTTTGCAGCAGCAGGGCCCAGGCACCTTGCACCAGGGTGTTGAGCGTCACGCGTTGGCGGCGGGCAAACTGGCGCAGACGCTGGCTGTCTGCAACCGACAGGCCGCTGCGGATCACGCCATGCCCGATCGCATCGCCAAGCCCTTGGGTATCCCGGGCTGGCAGGCTTTCGGCGAGCAGCGTCGGGCCCTCCATAGTCGCCAGGCGCGCTTGCCAGTAGGTTTGGGCCGCCCGTCCATCCTGGGCGCCCAGCCAGGCAATGTAGTCGCGATACTGACTGCGCGGCGCCAGTGGGCGTTCGCCCGCGTAATGTTGCAGCACCTCGCCGATCAGCCGCGCACTGCTCCAGCCATCGAGAAGGATGTGGTGGAAGGTCCAGATCATGCGGCAGCGGGTGGCATCCAGGCGTAACAGTTGCACCCGTTGCAGCGGCAAGCGCGTCAGGTCGAAACCTTGAACGCGCTCGGCGTTGGCCCATTCGTCCAGCGCCTGCTGGCTGAGCCCGCGGGCGTCATGCAGTTGCGCCACTGCCGGGCCACGGCGCAGGACCGCTTGCAGTGGCACGCTGAGTTCGCCCTGCCAGAGAAACACGCTACGCAACGTGGCGTGCTGTTGCACGGTCGTGTCCCAGGCTTGAAGGAAGCGTTGCGGGTCGAGACCTTCGAGCACCACGTCGATCTGATTGACGTAGGCCGATTCAGCATCGTCTTGCAGGGTATGGAATAGCAGCCCCTGTTGCAGTGGCGACAGTGGATACAGGTCTTCTACGTCGCGCGCTGCCAGGGGCAAGGCGTCAAGCTGGGCCTGAGTCAGCCCGGCCAGTGGGACGTCGGAAGGCGTCAGGGCGGCATTTTCAGGGGTCAGGCAATGGGCAGCGAGCAGGCTCAGTTCGGCGCGCAGATCGTCCAGCAGACACTCCAGTTGCGAGGCGCTGTAATGTCCAGTATCGGCGCGGCCCTCGAATTGCAGCTGGCCTTCAACCAGCCGCGCATTGACCGTCAGCGCGTGACTGAGGGGCGCGGCATCGTCGCGCTGACGGCCTTGCGGTTCACTGGCAAGGCCAAACAGACGCTGGCCATCGAGGCTGCCGTCGTATTGCCCCAGGTAGTTGAACATCACTTGCGGCGGGGCCTGCTCGGCGAGTAATGCCTGGGCAGACGCCGGGCCGAGGTAGCGCAACACACCGTAGCCAATGCCCTTGTTCGGCACCTGGCGCAGTTGCTCCTTGACCGCCTTGATCGCCGAACCCAGGTCGCCAAGGCCTGGGCTCAGGCGCACTGGGTACAGGCTGGTGAACCAGCCGACGCTGCGCTCGATATTCAGGCCTTCGTGGTAGGGCGCAGGCAACGCGTCGCGTCCGTGAGCTTCCAGGGCAACGCTTAGCGACGCATGCCCGCTTTGTCGGCAGAGCACTCGGGCCAAGGCTACGAGCAGCAGTTCATCCAGACGCGTGCGATAGGCGCCTGGCGCTTCCTTGTGCAGGCGCCGGGTCAGTTCGGCCGGCAGGCGCAGTCGGCGTTCCACCGCCTGGCCTTCACACCCCAGCACCCGTGCCGGTTGCCCAAGCGTCTGCGCGCGCCAGTAATCCAGCTCATCAAACAGCGCCGGGCTTTGCGCGAATGCCTGCAAGCGCTCACCCCACTGGGCAAAGCTGGCACCCACCGGCGCCAGCGTCACCGCCTGGCCAGCGGTCTGCTGCCGATAGGCTTGCTGCAAGTCTTCCACCAGCACTCGCCAGGACACGCCATCCACCACCAGGTGATGGACCACGATCAACAGCCGTTGGCTGCCATCGCTCAAGCCCAGCAAGGCGGCGCGCAACAATGGACCGTTGTTCAGATCGAGACTGGTTTGCAGGCGCTCGGCTTCGTGAAGAAAGATCTCGGCGTCCGAGGCATCAATTTCCACCAGCAGGTTGTCGTCAGAAAACGCTGTGTAGCCTTGTTGCCAGGTGCCATGAGCGTCCTGCTGATAGCGCAGACGCAGGCTGGCGTGGTGTTCAGTCAGGGCTGCAAGGCTGGCGCGCAGGGGTTCGGCTTGCAAGGCCTGTAACGGGCGCAGTAAGGCTGACTGGTTCCAGTGCTGGCGCTGTGCGATTTCCTGACTGAAAAAATACTGCTGAATCGGCGTCAGTGGTGCGAGCCCTACGGTCACGCCCGGCTGCTGCTCGGCACACTGGCGAGCACTTCGCGCTGCATGGGCCAAGGCTGCCAGGCTCGGGTGCAGGAACAGATCGCGAGGGCTCAATTGCCAGCCTGCCTGACGCGCCCTACTGATCACTTGCAACGACAGGATAGAGTCGCCACCCAGCTCGAAGAAGTTGTCGGCAATACCGACGCGTTCCAGGCCCAACACCTCCGCCCAGATGGCCGCCAGGGCCTGCTCGACCTCGCTGCGCGGCGCGACATAACCCTCGACTGCGACCTGCCCTTCAGGCTGCGGCAGTTGCTTGCGATCCAGCTTGCCGTTAGCCGACAGCGGCATCGCCGGCACCTGCATCAATCGCCACGGCACCATGTATTCAGGGACGTGCCGGGCCAGATGCGCCTTGAGTTCTTCCTCGTCGGTCGCGTCGCCCACCCAGTAGCCGATCAGCTTGTCGTCGCGGACAATAACCACGCTTTCCTGTACGTGGGCATGGGCGAGCAGCACCGCTTCGATCTCGCCCAGCTCGATACGCAAGCCGCGCAACTTGACCTGATGATCGAGGCGACCGAGGTAGTCAATCGCACCATCGGCACGCCAGCGCGCCAGGTCACCGCTGCGGTACATGCGCGCACCTGGCGCACCATACGGATTGGCCACGAAGCGCTCGGCGGTCAGTGATGGACGAGCCTGATAACCGCGCGCCAGGTTCACACCGGCGATGTACAACTCGCCCGCCACACCCACGGGGACAGGGTTGAGGTCGGCGTCGAGAATGTGAATCTGCGTGTTGGCGATAGGCCGGCCAATCGGCACGCTGTTACCGTCCTCACGGCATGCCCAGGACGTGACGTCGATGGCCGCTTCAGTCGGGCCGTACAGGTTGTGCAACTCGCTGGCAGTCTGCGCCAAGACTTGGCGCTGCAACTCGGCAGGCAAGGCTTCGCCGCTGCAAATGATGCGTTTAAGCGAGGTGCAAGCCGGCAGTTCTCCCGCCGAAACGAACGCCTGAAGCATCGAGGGCACGAAGTGCAGCGTGGTGATGCCATGCTCGACGATCAACTCGCGTAGCCACTGCGGATCACGGTGCGCACCGGGCGGTGCCATGACCAGTGCCGCGCCGCTGAGCAGCGGCCAGAAGAACTCCCACACCGACACGTCGAAGCTGTACGGGGTCTTTTGCAGCACGCGGTCGCTCGCGCTCAGGCCATATTCGGCCTGCATCCATTGCAGGCGATTGAGCAAGCCAGCGTGGCGGTTACCGACCGCTTTGGGCTTGCCGGTGGAACCGGAGGTGTACAGGCAATAAACCAGGTTTTCCGGGCCGATATCGACGCTCGGGGCGGTCTGCAACTGCGTCGCTAATGGCAAGTTTTCGAGGACATGCACCGCCACGCCGGCCTCGCCAGCCCACTTGTCGAGCAGGTGGGCTTGAGTCAACAGCAACGGGCTGCCACTGTCGGCGAGCATGCCTTGCAGGCGCTCCCGCGGAAGGTCCGGGTCGAGCGGCAGATACGCACCACCGGCCTTGATCACGCCCAGCAGCGCTACCACCAATTCCACCGAACGCTCGGCGGAAACAGCAACCGGCACATCCGGCCCCACGCCCTGACTTTGCAGCCAATGGGCGAGTTGATTGGCGCGGGCGTCCAGCTCGGCGTAGCTCAGGCGTGTGTCGCCGCAGACCAGTGCCAGTGAATCAGGCGTGGCGCGCACTTGCTGGTCGATCAACGCCGGCAGATTCGCGTATGAGGGGTAGTTTTCCTGGGTTGCGTTCCAACCGGACAGTTGCTGTTGCTCGGCGGGGGTCAGTTGCTGCAGTTCGTGCAACGCACGCTCGGGCTGTTCCAGCAGTTGCTCGAGCAGGAACAGGAAATGCGCGTGCCAGGCTTGTACGGTGGAGGCCTCGAACAGGTCGGTCGCGTAGCTGAAGGTCGCGGTGATCTGGCCCTGGCGGTTTTCCTCGGTGGTCAGGGTCAGGTCCAACTGCGCGGTTTCAGCGGCCTGGTCCAGGCGCTCGAAGACCAGCCCGCCCGCGTCCAGCTGGCTGTCGCCGCGCTGCAAGTGGTTGAACATGACCTGGAACAGCGGGTTGCGGCCCATGCTGCGTTGGGGTTGCAGTGCTTCAACCAGTTGTTCGAAGGGCAAATCCTGATGCGCTTGGGCTTGCAATGCCTGCTCGCGCACGGCCTTAAGCTGGTCGATGAAGGATTCACGGCGCGAGACGCGTAACGGCCAGACTTGAGTGTTGACAAAGCAACCAATCAAACCCTGGGTCGCGACGGCCTCGCGATTGGCAACCGGGATGCCGACGCGCAATTCTGCCTGGCCGCACAGGCGGCTTAGCCACACGCCATAGGCTGCGAGCAAAACCATGAACGGCGTGGCTTGTTGACTACGGGCGAACTGCCGCAAGCGGCGGCTGGTGGCGTCAGACAACGGCTTGCCGACCCGCGCCCCGCGATAGGTGGGCAAGCCGCAACGCAGGTGATCCGCTGGCAACTCCAGCACCGGCTCGTCACTGCCCAGGCGCTCACGCCAATAGGCCAGTTGCTGCTCACTTTCCCCGGATTCCAGCCATAGGCGCTGCCAGCGCGCATAGTCGCTGTATTGCACGTCAAGGCTGGGCAACGGACTGTCGACGGCCTGCAGGCAACGGGCATAGCCGCTAGCCAACTCTTGCACGAACAGCTCCACCGAGACGCCGTCGGCGACGATGTGGTGCAGAGTGACCAGCAAGGCATGCCGCTCGGCGTCACAGCGCACCAGGCACAGGCGCAGCAAAGGCCCCTGGGTCAGGTCGAACGGTTGTCGGGCCTGAGCCTGAGCCAGGCGCGTCAAGGCCACGTCCTGGGCCTGGGTCGACAAATCGCTGAGGTCTTCGCGCCCCAGAATCACGGCACCGGCATCGGCGGCATGTACACGCAGCACCGGCTCACCGTCCTCACTGGGGAAGTCGCTGCGCAGTACCGCGTGACGGGCGACGATATTGGCCAGGGCCGCATCCAGCGCCGCTTCGTTCAGTTCACCGGTGAGTTGCAGGCCGCCGGTGATGTGATAAGCGCTGGCGGTCGGCTCCAACTGCCAGAGCAGCCATAGCCGGTGCTGGCTGTAGGACAACGTGGACTTCGCCTCGGCAGGCGCCGGGACGATAGGCAGACGGCGCGCGTCGATGCCTTTTTCACGCAACTGCTGCAGGAATATCCGCTGCTTTTCGGCAGGAAGAGCGTTGAGCCGTTCGGCCAGCGGGCGCAACGGATCGTCACGGTAGCTGGGGCCGTGGGCTTGGCTCAGGTCGTTCATTCAATGCGCTCCAGTTCATTCAGCAATTGGGTCATGGCGTCCACCTCGTCTTCGGGGGTGTGCGCCGGAGTGTGCTCCAGGTGCCGAGCAAGCGCCTCGACCGTCGGTGTGTCGAACACCGCGCCGAGGTGTATCTGTACGCCTAACTGGTGGCGGATCTGCGAGGCCAGGCGGGTCGCGAGCAACGAATGCCCACCCAGCTCGAAAAAGTCATCCGTCACACCAACCCGCTCCACGCCCAGCACCTCGGACCAGATCCTGGCCAGACAACGCTCGGCGTCATTGCGCGGTTCGACATAGCCTGTAGCGGCGGCCTGCGCCTCGACCTGTGGCAACTGCTTGCGATCCAGCTTGCCGTTGGCCGAGAGCGGCATCGCCGGCAATTGCATCAATCGCCACGGCACCATGTATTCAGGAACGTGCTGGGCGAGGTGAAATTTAAGCGCGGCTTCATCGGCATCGGCGCCGACCCAGTAACCCAGCAGTTGATTATCCCCGGCAACCACCACGCATTCACGCACGGCACCATGGGTGAGCAACACCGCTTCGATCTCGCCCAGCTCGATACGCAAGCCACGCAACTTGACCTGATGGTCGAGGCGACCGAGGTAGTCGATCGCACCATCGGCACGCCAGCGCGCCAGGTCGCCGCTGCGGTACATGCGCGCGCCTGGCGCGCCGTAGGGGTTGGCCACGAAGCGCTCGGCGGTCAGCGATGGACGCGCCTGATAACCGCGCGCCAGGTTCACGCCGGCGATGTACAACTCGCCCGCCACACCCACGGGGACGGGGTTGAGGTCGGCATCGAGGATATGGATCTGCGTATTGGCAATCGGTCGGCCAATCGGCACGCTGTTACCGTCCTCACGGCATGCCCAGGATGTGACGTCGATGGCCGCTTCAGTCGGGCCGTACAGGTTGTGCAACTCGCTGGCGGTTTGTGCCAAGACTTGGCGCTGCAATTCCGCCGGCAAGGCTTCGCCACTGCAAATGATGCGTTTGAGCGAGGTGCAAGCCGGCAGTTCTCCCGCCGAAACGAACGCCTGGAGCATCGACGGCACGAAGTGCAACGTGGTGATGCCGTGCTCGACGATCAGCTCGCGCAACGCCTGCGGATCACGGTGCGCACCCGGCGGCGCCATGACCAGCGCCGCGCCGCTGAGCAGCGGCCAGAAAAACTCCCACACCGACACGTCGAAGCTGTAGGGCGTCTTTTGCAGCACGCGGTCATTGGCAGTGAGACCGTACTCGGCCTGCATCCATTGCAGGCGATTGAGCAAGCCGGCGTGGCGGTTGCCGACGGCTTTCGGCTTGCCGGTGGAGCCGGAGGTGTACAGGCAGTAGACCAGGTTTTCCGGACCGATATCGACGGTCGGTGCGGTCGACGGCTGGATGCCCAAGGGCAAGTTTTCCAGCGCATGCACCGGCACGCCGGCATCGCCCGACCACGTGTCCAGCAGGTGCGTTTGAGTCAGCAGCAACGGGCTGCCGCTGTCGGCCAACATGCCTTGCAGGCGCTCACGCGGGTGGTCCGGGTCCAGCGGCAGATACGCGCCACCGGCCTTGATCACGCCCAGCAGTGCCACCACCAACTCCACCGAGCGCTCGGCGGAAACGCCGACCGGCACATCCGGCCCCACGCCCTGGCCTTGCAGCCAGTGCGCGAGTTGGTTGGCGCGGGCGTCCAGTTCAGCGTAGCTCAAGCGTGTGTCGCCATACACCAGCGCCAAGGCGTGGGGTGTGGCGCGAACCTGTGCGTCGAGCAGCGCGGGAAGGTTCCGGTATGACGGGTACTGGAAGTGGGTGGCATTCAAGTCCGACAATTGCCGTTGTTCCGCGGTATCGAGCATGCGCAACTCGCCGAGGCGCACCGGGGACGCACCCGGCGCCTGGGATGCCATCGCCAGCAACAGGTTGTTGAAATGCTCGCCGAGGCGAACCACGCTGGCCGCATCGAAGGCGCCTAGCAAATAACTCAACTGCACGTTCAGCGTATCGCCGGCATGAATCACCACGGTCAACGGGTAATGGGTGGTTTCCCGCGAGACGACCTGGCCGAACCGCACGCCACTGCCGCTGCGCAAGGCGCTGTCCACCGGGTAGTTTTCGAACACCAGCACGCTGTCGAACAGCGCCTGGCCGCCCTGCCCGGCCCAGCGCTGGATATCGAACAGTGGCGTGTGTTCATGCTCGCGGACCGCCAGGTTCAGCGATTGCAGGTCACGCAGCCAGTCGCCCAGCAAACGCTCGGGGCTGGGCGCCTGGATAATCGGCAAGGTATTGATAAACAGCCCGAGCACGCGCTCGGCATCGACCAGTGCAGTCGGGCGCCCGGCCACGGTGGCGCCGAAGGCAACGCTGCGCTGTCCGGTGTAGCGCTGCAAAAGCAGACTCCAGGCACCTTGCACCAAGGTGTTCAACGTCACGCGCTCACGGCGCGCAAACGCCACCAACGCCGAGGTGACACTGGGGTCCAATTGCAGGCGCAGGTCGCCATGCCCCGCCTGGACCTGCACCGCTGGCAAGGCGTCGGCCAGCCGGGTCGGTTCATCCAACTGACGCAGTTGTTCGCTCCAGAACGCTTGGCTCGAATTAGCGTCCTGGCAGCCTAGCCAGGCCAGGTAATCCCGGTAGCGGCTAGCGCTCGCGACGGGCGATTCGCCTCGGTAATGCAGCAGCACTTCTTCGATCAGCCGCGCCGTGGCCCAGCCATCGAGAAGGATGTGATGGCGGGTCCAGATCAACTGGTAGTCGCTTTCGCCCAGGCGTACCAGCAACACCCGCTGCAACGGCGGCTGGCGCAGGTCGAAGCCTTGGTCGCGCTGGGCATCGGCCAGTTCGGCCAAGTCCAATCGAGCCTGTATGGCCGATCGTGCGCGCCAGTCCAAGTGCCGCACCGGGGATGGCAGCCGGCGATGGATCCATTGCAGCGGCTGCTGCAAGTCGCCTTCCCAGGCGAAACCGGCGCGCAGGATCGCGTGTTCCTCGGTGACCCGCTCCCAGGCCGCAGCGAAACGCGGGCCGTCGACGTCGCTCAGCGGCACACAGACCTGATTCACATAAGCGCTGCTGGCCCCGCCCTGCAAGGCATGAAAGAGCATGCCCTGTTGCAGCGGCGACAACGGGTAAAGGTCTTCGAGGTTGGCGGCGGCCACCGGCAGCGCGTCCAATTGGGACTGGCTGACGGTCGCCAGAGGGAAGTCCGAGGGCGTGACGCCCGCAGCGTCGGGGCTCAGGCAATGGTCGATCAAACCGCCTAGGGTTGCCAGGTAGCGCTCGGCCAAGGCTTGCACCACGTCGCGGTCGAAACGCTCGGTGCCGTAGCGCCAGCTCAGTTGCAGACAGCCGTCGCGCACCTGGCCGGTGATGACCCATTCGCTGTCGGCGTCAGCGCTCGGGTCCAGGGACGCGCCGAGGCTTTCCTCGGCCCAGGCAAACAGGCCACCCGCCGAGCGGCCTGGGTCGAACTGGCCAAGGTAGTTGAAGGTGACTTGCGGGCTCGCCCGGGCCGCCAGTTGGCCAGCCAGCGCGCCCTCGTTCAGGTAGCGCAACACGCCGTAGCCAAGACCTTGGCCGGGGACTTGGCGCAGTTGCTCCTTGATGGCTTTGATGGCGTGCGCGGACGAATCACCGCCAGGCACCAGTTGCAGCGGGTACAGCGCCGTGAACCAGCCCACGCTGCGGCTCAGGTCCAGGTCCACGGGGGCATCCGCGGCCGGCGTGCGGCCGTGGCCTTCGAGGAGGATGTCCACCGCCGGCTGGCCGCTCCATTGGCACAACGTCTGGGCCAGCCCGGCCAACAGCAGCTCATCGATGCGCGTGCGATAAGCACCGTGAGCCGCGCCCAGCAGTGCACGGGTGCGCGCCGGGTCGAGTTGCACACGCACTTGGGCCGTGGCGCCGAGGGCGCGGCTGCCTTGCGGGCGTTGCACGCTCAACGCGGTGGCCGGCGTCTCGGAATATGCCTGCCAGTAGGCTTGCTCGGTGTCGTTCAGGCCCTGACGCGCCCAATTCTGGAGGTACTCGCCCCAAGCCTTGAAGCTGCTGGTACGCGAGGCGAGCGCCAGGGGCGAACCGGCGAGCGCCTGGGTATAGAGCTGCGCCAGGTCTTCGAGAAGGATGCGCCAGGACACACCGTCCACCACCAAGTGATGAGCGACCAGTAACAGACGTTGTTCGCCATCGGCCAACTGCATCAGCAGCCCTTTGAACAGAGCGCTTTGGCCCAGATCGAAACCACGTTGGGCTTCTGCGCATACCGCGCTGATCGCCTCGGGTTCGGACCCGCTCAAGGTTCGGCAATCCAGCAGCGCTGCTGTGCCCTGCCCATGGCGGGCGCACCAATGGTCCTCGACGCGCTGAAATTGCAGGCGCAGGGCATCGTGATGCGCAAACAGCGCCACCAGCGCCTCGCCCAACGCGCGAGGCTCCAGGTTGTGCAGCGGACGCAGCAGCAACGCCTGGTTCCAGTGGCCTGGGACCGGCACTGCCTGGGCGAAGAAGTGCGCCTGGATCGGCGTGACGGGCGCCTCGCCCTGCACTGGACCGCTGTCAACGCGAGCTTGATCCAGGGGCACGGCGACTCGCGCCAAGGCAGCGATTTGCTGATGCTCGAACAGGTCACGGGGGTTGAGCTGCCAACCGGCACGTCGCGCCCGGCTGATCACTTGCAACGACAGGATAGAGTCGCCACCCAGTTCGAAGAAATTGTCGGCAATACCGACTTGCTCCAGGCCCAAAACCTCCGCCCAGATGGCCGCCAGGGTCTGCTCGACCTCGCTGCGCGGCGCGACATAACCCTCGACAGCGACCTGCCCTTCAGGCTGCGGCAGTTGCTTGCGATCCAGCTTGCCGTTGGCCGAGAGCGGCATCGCCGGCACCTGCATCAATCGCCACGGCAGCATGTATTCAGGGACGTGCCGGGCCAGATGCGCCTTGAGCGCCTCCTCTTCGGTCGCGTCGCCCACCCAGTAGCCGATCAGCTTGTCGTCGCGGACAATAACCACGCTTTCCTGCACGTTGGCATGGGCGAGCAGCACCGCTTCGATCTCGCCCAGCTCGATACGCAAGCCGCGTAACTTGACCTGGTGATCGAGGCGACCGAGGTAGTCGATCGCACCATCGGCACGCCAGCGCGCCAGGTCACCGCTGCGGTACATGCGCGCACCTGGCGCACCATACGGATTGGCCACGAAGCGTTCGGCGGTCAGCGATGGACGCGCCTGATAACCGCGCGCCAGGTTCACGCCGGCGATGTACAACTCGCCTGCTACGCCCACGGGGACAGGGTTGAGGTCGGCGTCGAGAATGTGAATCTGCGTGTTGGCGATGGGCCGGCCAATCGGCACGCTGTTACCGTCCTCACGGCATGCCCAGGATGTGACGTCGATGGCCGCTTCAGTCGGGCCGTACAGGTTGTGCAACTCGCTGGCGGTTTGTGCCAGCACTTGGCGCTGCAATTCCGCCGGCAAGGCTTCGCCACTGCAAATGATGCGTTTAAGCGAGGTGCAAGCCGGCAGTTCTCCCGCCGAAACGAACGCCTGGAGCATCGAGGGCACGAAGTGCAGCGTGGTGATGCCGTGCTCGACGATCAACTCGCGCAGCCACTGCGGATCACGGTGCGCGCCCGGCGGTGCCATGACCAGCGCCGCGCCGCTGAGCAGCGGCCAGAAGAACTCCCACACCGACACGTCGAAGCTGTACGGGGTCTTTTGCAGCACGCGGTCATTGGCAGTGAGACCGTACTCGGCCTGCATCCATTGCAGGCGATTGAGCAAGCCAGCGTGGCGGTTACCGACCGCTTTGGGCTTGCCGGTGGAGCCCGAGGTGTACAGGCAATAAACCAGGTTTTCCGGGCCGATATCGACGCTCGGGGCGGTCTGCAACTGTGTCGCTAATGGCAAGTTTTCGAGGACATGCACCGCCACGCCGGCCTCGCCAGCCCACTTGTCGAGCAGGTGGGTTTGAGTCAACAGCAACGGGCTGCCACTGTCGGCGAGCATGCCTTGCAGACGCTCCCGCGGAAGGTCCGGGTCCAGCGGCAGATACGCACCACCGGCCTTGATCACGCCCAGCAGCGCTACCACCAACTCCACCGAACGCTCGGCCGAAACGGCAACCGGCACATCCGGCCCCACGCCCTGGTTTTGCAGCCAATGGGCGAGTTGGTTGGCGCGAGCGTCCAGCTCGGCGTAGCTCAGGCGTGTGTCGCCATACACCAGCGCCAACGCGTCAGGCGTGGCACGAACCTGTTCGGCGATCAGCGCAGGCACGCTTGGAGACTGCGGGTAGCGGATGTCAGTGGCGTTCCAAACGCTCAATTGTTCCCGCTCGGCAACGCCCAGCAGCGGCAGGCTGAACACCGAGCGGTCGGGCGCGGCGACCATGCCCTGCAACAACTGGCACAGATGCCGGCCAAGTTGGTCGATCGTCGCGGCGTCATACAGCGCGGTGACGTACTCCAGCCGGCAATCAATGCCGTCGGGGCCGGCGATGACGTCCAGGGTCAGGTCGAAGCGCGCGCTTTCCAGCTCGATGTCCAGCACCTCCACGTTCAACCCCGGCAGGTGCAAGACCTGGGCGTCGCGGGCATGGCGGAAGTTGAACAGCACCTGGAACAGCGCCGTGTGATGCAGGTCGCGGGTCAGGTTCAAACCGTCCAGCACGCACTCGAACGGGAATTCCGCCTGTTCGAGCGCGATGCGGCTTTCAGCGCGCAGGCGGCCGCACAGGTGTCGGGTGGTCAGTTGGCGCTCGAGTCGGGCGCGGTAGACTTGGGTGTTGACGAAGAAGCCGACGATGTCTTGCACTTGGGCATGACTGCGTGCGGCGTTGGGCACGCCGACGGCGAAGTCGAGTTGACCGCTGTAGCGCGCCAGCAACACTTGCCAAGCGCCAAGCAACAACACGAATGGCGAGCAATGCTGCTGGCGGCAGAATTCACGCACGGCGTGGGCGGTGGCGGCCGGCACGCGAACATCGTGCCGCGCCGCTTGCAGACGTGGCGCGGCGCTACGTGGGCGATCGCTGGGCAGTTCCAATACGGGCACGTCCTGGCCCAGATACTCGCGCCAATACGCCTGGCCTTCGGTGGCACCCTGGCCGGCAAAGCGCTGGTGCTGCCAGGTCGCGTAGTCGGCGTAATCCAGGGGCAGGCTCGGCAATGCGCGGTCGTTGCCGCCCAATGCTGCGGCATAGGCCTGGCCCAGGTCGGCGATCAGCAGCGGGTTGGACCAGGCATCGGCGACGATATGGTGCAGGCACAACAGCAACACCGCACCCTCCTCGTCGCACAACAGGCTGGCGCGCAGCAGCGGCGCCTGGCCAAGGTCGAATGGCACGGCGACGCGCTGGCGCAGTTCCGCTTCGAGGTTGGCATCGGCTGGCAGCTTCACGCATTCGAGGTGGAAATCCACACTGGGCTCGATGACCTGCATTGGCCGATCATCGACCAGCACGAAGCGGGTGCGCAGGCTGGCGTGGCGTTCGATCAGCCGGCACAAGGCAGCCTGCAATGCCGCGACATCCGGCTGGCCATGAATGCGTAGCGCCCGTGCCGAGTTATAGGCCGGGCTGTCCACGTCGTATTGTTGGAGAAACCACAAGCGGCGCTGGGCGAACGACAGCGGCGCCGGCCCATTCTCGGTGCGTCGGCCCGGCCCGGTGGGTGCGGCTGGCGCTTCATCATCAAGTAACAGGGCAAGCAGTTCATCGCGGTCGATATCGGTCATGGTCAATCCAATCCGGAATAAAGGGGACCGGCCTCAGCCGGTCCATTGTCAGTGGGTCGCCAGGCCTTTGGCGGTGCGGGCCTTGTCCAGCAGCTCTGCGCGTTCCTGATCGCTAAGGCTGTCCAGTTCGCGGCGCAGGCGGGCAATCTTTTCCAGGCGCGCCGGGTCGGCAAGCTCGCCAAGGGCCACGGCCAGGCTGGCCGCGTTGGGGTGGTCGAAGACCACGCCCGGCGGGACTTCGAGCTTGAACATCGTGCGCAAGCGCGCCAACAGCTTGATCACCAACAGCGAATGGCCACCGGCTTCGAAGAAGTCGTCATCCACGCCCAAGGCGGTCGGCGCACAGCCCAGCAGTTCAGCCATGGCATCGCGCAGGCTGGCTTCCAGCTCGCTGGCCGGCGCACGAGCGGGTTGACGACGCGCCAGTTGGTCCGGATCGGGCAAGGCGTGGCGATCGACCTTGCCGTTAGACAGACGGGGCAGACTCGGCAAGGCGAGCAGGCGCGCCGGGCACAACGCATCGGGCAGGCGTTCGGCCAAGGCCGCCAGCAACGGTTGCAAGGCATCGTCGGCAACGCCTTGGGCGAGCACCACGTAGGCGATCAGGCTGGCCGCACCTTCACTGGGCGACCACAGCCGCGCCACGGCCTGGTCAACGCCAGGCAAGGTCAACAATGCCGCCTCGACTTCACCCAGCTCGATGCGCTGGCCTCGCAACTTGACCTGATGGTCCTGGCGGCCGACCAGTTGCAGGCCGCCCTCTGCGCGATACCGGCCCAGATCGCCGGAGCGATAAAGGCGCTGGCCCGGCATAAAGGGGTCGTCAACGAAGCGCTCGGCATTGGTCTCACCCAAGTAACCACGGCACAGTTGCGCGCCGCCGATGTACAACTCGCCCAAGGCGCCGGTGGGCACCAGGCGCAGGCGGTCGTCGAGCAGGTACACGCGGTTGCCGTCGAGGACGCGGCTCAGCGGCACCCGGTCATCGCGGTCCGGCGCGTCGGCCCGTAGTGGGTGAAACAACACGCCGACGGTAGCTTCGGTGGGGCCGTAGTGGTTGAACAGGCGCAACGTCGGCGCGTGGGCGAACAGTTGCTCGACCAGCCGGCGCGGCGTGGCTTCGCCGCCGAGGATCAGGGTGCCGGGTAACTGCGGTGCGTCGCCTTCGAGCAAGGCCGCCAAGTGCGACGGCACGAACTTCGCCACGTCCGGACGTTCCCGGGCCAGGAAGCGCCTGAAGGCGGCACCCTCGGCGAGATCGTCCTGGGCGGCGATAACCAGCTCGGCGCCCACCTGCCAGGCGCCGAACAGTAAGGTATGGCCCAGGTCGACGGTCAGCGGGCTGGTCAAGGCCAGGCGCATGCCAGGTTCCAGGCCCAGCGCCGTGCAGGCCGCCTGTGCATAGTTGCGTAGCGCGCCATGCTCGATGAGCACGCCTTTGGGCACACCGGTCGAGCCGGAAGTAAACAACAGGTAGGCCACGTGATGGTCACTGAGAAGCGGCGGCTGGAATGGCAGTTCCGCATCGTTTGCCGCTTGCTCCAGGCTGGCGCTCGGCCATGGACCTTGGGCGCTGCTGGAGGCCGGGTCGCACAGCACCAAGGCTGGCGCGGCGCGGGTCAGCAGGTCATGGCGACGTTCGTCCGGCCAGGCCGGTTCCAACGGCAAGTAGTAAGCACCGGCGCTGAGGACGGCGAGGACCTGCAGCACGCCTTGCAGCGAGCGTGCGCTTTCGATGGCCACGCACTGTCCAACGCCGACACCCTGGCCTTGCAACCAGCCGGCCATGCGTGTGACCGTGTGCTGCAGCTCGGCATAATCGAGGCGCTGCCGACCATCGCTGAGGGCGATGGCCTGTGGGGTTTGCCGGGCATGTCGGGCCAGGCGTTGCGGCAGCCACTCACCGTTCGGAGCGGGATGATTCGGGGCCAGTGCCAGCAGGCGTTCGCGCTCCCCTGCCCCAATCGGCTCCAGGTCGGCCAGGGCAATGACGCCGTCGGCCGGCAGGGTCTCCAGTAGCGTGCGCAATTGTTCGAGCAGCACCTCAAGGCCAGCGGCGCTGTACGCAGCGCTGTTGGCTTCGAGGTTGATTTGCAGGGTTTCGCCCCAAGCGCGAACGCGCAGTAGCAGTTCGAAGGCCGGGCGGCTTGGGTAGGCAAGCACCTGGCGTGGCGCGAGGCGCGCCTGTTCGAAGACGAACCCCGCCAACAACGGCGCGGTGCTGGTCGGCGCCTCGATTGGGCAGTATTCCTGCCAGCCGAGATGATCGCCCAAGCGACCTTCGGCCTGCTGCAGCCAGTCGGCGAAACGGCACGCAGGGTCCAGCTCGACGCGCAACGGCAGGACTTTCTCGAATACGCCCAAGGTGTGTTCGAAGTGATCATAGTCGCCGCGACAATCGTGCAGCCAACCGCCCACGAAGCGCTGCTGACCGCTCAGACGCCCCAACAGTGCCCACCACACGCCTTGCAGGACGACGTCCAGGGGTTGGCCGAGGCCATCCGCCAAGGCCTGGAGGGCGCGCAGTCGTGACCCCGGCAATTCGAGCTGCACGTTCAGGCGCTCTGCCTGAGCCGTCGCCGGGTTGCCGCGCAGGCCCAGGTGCAAGGCAGCGCCCTGGGCGGGATCGACCTGGGCGTGTTGCCAATAGGCACGGCCTTGGGCAGCTTCTTCGTCAGCGGCCATGTCCTGACGCCATTGCACGTAGTGTTCATAGCCCACTTCGCTGGAGACCGGCGTGTCGCCGCGTGCCAGCGCCAGCACATCGGCGGCCAGGCGCTCCAGGCTCGACGGGTCCAGGGCCAGTGCGGCGGCCACGAATTCCACTTCGAACGCGCCATCCGCCAGCGCCCGCCGGCTGACCGCGAGCACTTCGTCGTCGCGCAGCGCCAACGCTGGCGCCGTGGTGTCCAGCTCAACCCAGCGCACCGCGCCCCCCTGATTCGGCAAGGCCTGGCGCCAGCCCCGGAAACCGGAGACTTGCAGCCAACGTGCGCCGAGGATCGGCTTGCTCGCCGCGTAGCGTTGCAGTGCCGTCTGGAGGTTCGCCGCCCCATCCGCCGCGGTTATCGCGATGCGCAGCCGGTGGCTGCCCGCGTCAGGACGCGCAGGGTCGTGGCCGAGCAGACAGGCGCGCTGCTCGGGGCTCAAGGCCAGGGTGTGTTGCGCGGTCAAATCAAGGCTCAGATCGTTCATCGGGGATGTCCTTAAACAGAGAGGCCGGCCGACTGGCCAGAGCGCTCGACGGTGCCTTCGGCAGCGCTGTCAAACACGCTGCGGTCAGTCATTTCGCCCATGGCCACGACGATCCGCCGTGGGCCTTCGAACGGGTCGCGGGCATGCGCGACGAGCATGTTGTCGAGCATCACCACGTCGCCACGCCGCCACTCGAAGCGCACGGCGCAGGCTTCGTAGAGCTGGCCCAGTTGCTCCATCACCGCGTCGTCAATGGGCGTGCCGTCACCGAAATACACTTGGCGCGGCATGTGCCCGGCACCGACGATGCCTAGCAGGTCGCGGCGCACATCGGCTTGCAGGCAATAGTCGTGGTGCAACTGGACCTGATTGAAGAATGACTTTTCCCCGGTGTACGGATGGCGGATCACCGCAGGGCAAGGCGTGCGGGTCTGCAGGCCGCCGTTGGCCAACCATTCGAGTTCCACGCCTTGCTCGCGGCACGCAGCCTCGACCACGGCACGCTCGTCGGTCTTGTAGAAGTCGCGCCAATCCACGTCGAAGCCCGGGGTGAAGGTGCGCACGTACAACAAACCCTTACGCTCGAAGACCTCGGCCAGCTCGGCCGGCAAGGCGCGATACATGGCGCGGCAGTCGACGATGGGCGTGGCGCCACCGACCGGCGATGGCAGCTCGCAGAAGAACCACTGCTTGCGCGGCCAGCGGCGCAGGTGTGCGCTTTCGTTGTGGAACAGGATCATCTGCTGCTCGGGGTAAGGCGTGGAGCGGTAGGTGTTGCGCCCGCCTTCCTTCTTCGGCAAGTCGCCATAGGCGCCATACAAGCCCGGCTGGATGGCCTCGGCGAAGGCCTCAAAATCCTGCGCGGTGCTCAAACCGAAGCCACGGAACAGCAAGCCGGCATGACAGCGCAGCTTGGTTTCGATGAACTCGCGATGCTGGCTGGCCCAGACACAAGGGTCGAGGTCGGCGCTGACCGGCTCGATCACCAGGGGGAACTGACTGTCGGCATTCAGCGGCGTGCAACGTACCGCAGATTCGGCAGCGGACGGCGCGGCCTGGCGGGTGAAGGACTTGAGCTTGTCGCGCTTGGCCTCCAGCCGCGAGCGACCACTGGCCGGGGCGACAGGCAGGGGTTGCAGGGCGCGGAGGGTCAACGCGGCGAGAGGCTGGTCGGGCGCGGCGAGAATTTGTTCGAGCAGGTCGACCCAGGCATCGGCCCAGCAGCGTACCCGAGCCTCGTCGAGGATCGCGGTGGCAAACACCCATTCGCCCCCCAGGCCTTGGGCGTTGGGGGTGAGGAACAGGGCCATGTCGAACTTCGAGGTTTGCGCCGGCACGGCGAGTAACTCAGCGCTCAGCCCCGGCACGGCGAACTGCCCGCGCGGCATGCTGTGCAGTACAAACAGCGCCTGCACCAGCGGGTTGCGCTGGCGTTCGCGAGCGACGCCACTGGCGTCGAGAATCTGCTCGAAGGGCAAGTCCGCCTGTTCGAAAACCGCCAGAGAATCCTCGCTGACGTGGGCCAACCATTGGCTGAACGACTGCTCCTCACGGACATGAGCACGCAGCGGAACGATGTTGACGAAGAAGCCGATGATTTTTTCCAGCTCGGCGCGCGGTCGACCGGCGATATCCGTGCCGTAGACCAAATCGTCCTGGCCGGTGACGCGATGTAACAGCCAGTCAAAGGCCCCGCGCAGGACCATGAACAGGCTGGCGCCGTGGGCCCGGCCGAGTATTTCAAGACGCGCGACTTGCTCGGCGCTGAGCTGGAAGGTCACGCTCGCACCGGCGGTCTGTTGCGTCGCCGGGCGCGGACGGTCGGTGGGAAAGGCCAGTTGCTGCGCTGCGCCGCGCAGGTAATCACGCCAGAAATCTTGTTCACGCTGACGCTCGGCGCTGCCGGCCTTGGCATTCTGCCACGCCGCGTAATCGCTGTACTGGATGTTCAATGGCGCAAGCGACGGTTCGCTCCCCGTCAATTGTGCCTGGTAAAGCGCGCCCAGTTCCTGGACCAGTACGCCGAATGACCAGCCATCGCCGATCAGGTGATGCATGCTCAGTAACAGGCAGTGCTCTTGGCCGTTCAGTCGCAGCAGCGTAACGCGCAGCAACGGCGGCCGTTGCAGATCGAACGGTTGCCCCGCTGCCTCGGCTTCGGCCACGGCCAGCGCGGTGGCCTGTTCGGCGTCGTGCAGACCACTTAGGTCGAGCAGCGGCAACGCCAGCTCAACCCGGTTGGCACAGTGCACCAGCGCCACGCCATCCGACCCCGGCACGAAGGCGCTGCGCAGGCTCGCTTGGCGCTGCATCAAATCGCCCAATGCGGCATGCAGGGCGTCCACCCGAAGGTCGCCGCACAGGCGTAATCGGGCGACCATGTTATAGGCTGCCCGGCCCTGTTCGCCGCCCAACTGCTGTGCCAACCACAGACTGCGCTGCACCGGCGACATGGGCTGCGGCCCGCTGGCATGCATGCTCTGCAACGGCACGCCGACGGCCAGACGCGGCGCGGCGTCAACCATGGCGGCCAACTGGGCAAGCGGTTTTGCGGCGAATAGCGCGCTCAGCGGTAACTCGACATTGAACTCGGCACGCACTCGCGACACGACTTGCACGGCGGCCAGGGAATGACCGCCCCTGGCGAGAAATACGTCGTCGCGGCTGATCTCAACACCCTCAAGCACCTCGGACCAGATCGCCGCCAGGCGCTGCTCGGTATCGCCTTGGGGGGCGCCGCCGTGCCCGGTGGGGACCAGGCCGAGTACCGGACGGCGGTAGACGTAATAGGCGCCCAGTTCGCCGGTTTCCAGGCGCTGGCGGCAGGCCGAGCGTTGCAGTTTGCCACTGGTGGTCTTGGGCAACGCAGCCGGCTCCAGCAAGGCGATGACGCTGGCGGGTTCCTGCTGGGTTTCACTGACCACCCGGTCGATGGCATCGATCAACGTCTGCGGGTCGAATTTCTTTTGCACGTTGCGGCCAATCTCGGCGGCGATGCCGATGCATTCTCGGCCGTCGACCTGTACCGGGAACGCGGCGACGCGGCCTTTGCGTACCGCTTCGACGCCCTGCTCCACGGCTTTTTCGATGTCTTGTGGGTAACGGTTCTGGCCGCGAATGATGATCACGTCCTTGGCCCGCGAGGTGATGAACAGACCACCGTTGTGGAGAAACGCCAGATCACCGCTGCGTAGCCAACGCCCATCGGGCAAGTCGAGGAAGGTCTTGGCGGTGGCCTCGGGATTGCGCCAGTAGCCACGCGCGACGCTAGGGCCGCGCACCCAGATTTCGCCGACCGTGTCTTGCGCGACGGGTTGCAGGGTTTGCGGGTCCATCAGGCGCACCTGATCGTCGAACAGCAGCCCGCCGCTGCTGACCACTTCGGTGCCGGACGGATCGGGCACCACCCGGCCATGGGCCAGCTCTTCGTGGTCGACATGCAGTGTGTAGTAGGGGCCACCCCGGGTATTACTCGTGACCATCAAGGTCGCTTCGGCCAGGCCGTAGCAAGGGTGCAGCGTGGTTGCCGACAGCCCCGCCGGCGAGAAGCGCGCAACGAAATCGGCCAGGGTATCGGCACGTACCGGTTCGGAGCCGCAGAACGCCACACGCCACCGGCTCAAGTCGAGCTCGGCGAGCAGGCTGTCGCGCACGCTTTCGGTACACAGGCGGAAGGCAAAGTCCGGACCGCCGCTCAAGGTGCCGCCATAGCGGTGGATCGCTTCCAGCCAGCGCGCCGGCCGGGCGAGGAAGTGCTGGGTGGTCAGCAATACCAGCGGCACGCCGGCGTAGATCGGTTGCAGCATGCCGCCGATCAGGCCCATGTCGTGGTACAGCGGCAGCCAGCTGACAAATACGTCGCCCGGCCGGGTGCCGAAGCCCATTTGCAGCAGGCGCTGGTTGTCCAACAGGTTGGCGTGAGTGACTTCAACGCCCTTGGGTTCGGAGGTGGAGCCAGAGGTGTATTGAAGCATGGCGATGGCGTCGCCCGGCACTTCACGTGACTGCCAGATCTGGGCCGGCTGGGCCTCAAGGTCCTGGACGCTTGCCACAACCGGCAGGTTCGCCAGGGCGAGGCCGTCACGCAATAGCAGGGAGGCTTCCAGGGCCGCCTGCTCGCAGATAATCAGCGAGGGCTCCGCATCCATAGCCATGCCTTGCAGGCGCTCGGTATGGAACTGGCGATTGCGCTCCGGCGGATAGGCTGGCACCGCGATCAACCCCGCATACAGGCAGGCGAAAAACGCCACGATGTACTCCGGGCCGTTGGTCAGCAGCAGGAGCACCCGATCACCTTCCTCGGCGCGTTGCCCAAGGCAGGCGGCCAGGTGACGGACCCGGGCGTCGAGCTGGGCGTAGGTGAACAGCTCGGTGGTTTCGTTGCCATCGCCGAGAAAGCGCAGGGCCAGTTGCTCGCCTTGTTGTTCGGCGCGCTGCGCCAGCATCTCGATGAGGGATTGGGGTTGAGGCTGATGTGGGATGGCCATGGGGCGTCCTCCTGCAATCGCAAAAAATTCAGTAAAAGTCGAGGGCTGTTCAGCGCACGTCGGCGCCATGCGGCTCGGCCATGGCTACCACCACCTTGCGCGGTCCCTGGAAGGGCCCACGGCCGTGGGCGGTGAGCATGTTGTCGAGCATCAGAACGTCGTTGTCCTGCCAGGCGAACTCGACTTGCTCCTGCTGCATCACGCCACGGATGTCTTCGAGCAGGGTCTCTTCCAGCGGACTGCCGTCGCCGTAATAGACGTTACGCGGCAGGTCCTCCTCCTCGACCAGGTCGAGCAGCGTTTCGCGTACTTCCTCGGGCAAGTTGGACACATGAAACAGGTGCGCCTGGTTGAACCACACCGCGTCGCCGGTGCGCGGATGGGTGGCCACCGCCTGACAGACCTGACGCGTGCGCAGGCCACCCTCTTCCTTCCATTCCAAGCTGATGCCATGGGCCTCGCAGTAGGCGTGCACGACACTGCGGTCCTCGGTGTTGAACACCTGCTCCCAGGACACGTCCAGGCCGTTGCCGTAGTTGCGGGTGTACATCAGGCCTTTGGTGGCGAACCGCTCGCGAATCTGCTCGCCAACCCGCCGGTAGATCGCGCGGCTGTCACCAATCGGCGTCGCGCCACCCACCGGCGATGCCTGCTGGCAGAAGAACCAGATTTTCATGGGCCAGTCCCGGGTGTAGGCCTGCTCGTTGTGCAGCGGGATATGCTGGTGCGGCGGGTATTCGGTGGAGGTATAGATCCCGGCGGCGACGTTGCTGCGCGGCGTGGAGCCGAATTCATAGGTGAGCAGGTCCGAACCGAAGCCCACGGCGAAACGGCGAAAACGCTCGGCAGTCTGCACGTCAAAGCCACGCAGCAGCACGCCACCGGCACTGAGCAGTTGCTCATCGATCAACGCCCGCAGATCGGGCAGGCAAGCCGACAGATCAAGGCCGGGCTCACGGGCCTCGATCAGCAGGGGCAACGGGGTACTGGCGTGGCGCAGGGGCCGGATGTCGAAACGTGAATCAAGCATGGAAGACTCCGCGAAACGAGGAAGACGGTGCGGCATGGGTCAGCCCAGGGCGCGCAAGGAAGGGAGTGAGGGACGCTGTGCCTGGGCCAGCGCAACCAGGCGCCGTAAGAAATCGTCGCGCTGGCGGTGCAGGAAGAAATGTCCACCGGCGCACATATCCAGCTGGAACGGCCCACTGCATTCAGCTTCCCAGGCCGCGAGAGCACTGACCGCGACGCTGTCGTCACGCCCGCCGAAGACATGCAGTGCGCACGGCAAAGGCCCGCGGCAAGGCGGTTGATAGCGGTCGCCAAGCAGGAAGTCGGCACGCAGCACTGGCAGCACCATGGCCAGCAATTCGGGGTCATCGAGTACTGCCTGGGGCGTACCGTCGAGGCGGCGCAGTTCGGCAATCAACTCGGCATCGTTCATGGGTTGCGCATCCGGCTTGCCGTCGCGCTGGCTGGGCGCGGTACTGGCCACGGCGATCAAGCCGCTGGGCAGCTTAATCCCCAGGGCGCCCAGCGCATGGGCCACTTCCAGGGCAACGACACCACCGACGCTATGGCCGAGCATCAGGTAAGGACCGTCGATCAGCGGCGCCAACTCGCTCGCCAGGCTCGCCGCGAGGCTGGGCATGTCCACCTGCAACGGCTCATCACCACGGCGACCATGGCCGGGCAGCTCGACTGGCTGTACATCGAGCCAGGCCGGCAAGGCGGCACGCCACGGTGCGAAAGCCATGGCGCTCGCACCAGAACAAGCGAAGCAGAACAGGCGGATGCGATCGGGGGCGACAGACACGGCAAATCTCCTTGGAAGCAATCGACAAGCCGGACCGGCCTTGCCTGGAACACTGCTAATAAGGACGAAAGAAATGCGCGGGGAATTAAGTGTCTTTGATAAATATTGTTATTTGCGGGGCAGGATTGGACTCGATTGTGGGGAGGGATGTCTCGTGCCTCCCCACAATCTTTAAACTACCGGCTGCAACCCAGCCGCCACGACAGGCACCTGGTGCTGGACGATCTGGCCGCGCTCGAGCTTGATCAACTGGTCGGCCAGGTGGAAGTAGCGGTCGTCATGGGAGATGACCAGCAGCGTCTTGCCCTGGGCGCGCAGCTCGGGCAGCAGCTCACAATAGAACACCTCGCGGAACGCCGGGTCCTGGTCGGCGGCCCATTCGTCGAAGATGATCACTGGCCGCCCTTCGAGGCAGGCGACGATCAACGCCAGACGCTTGCGCTGGCCCTGGGACAATTCACGGGTGGAGAACGAACCGTTACTGACGCTGACTTTGTGGTCCAGGTGCAGCTTGGCCAGCCATTCACTCACCTGGGTATCCAGGCTGGAGTCAGGGGCCTCGAGCAGGGTATCGAACAGGTGGAAGTCCGAGAACACCGCCGAGAACAGCTGGCGATAGTCGTCCCACTCGCCCGCCGCCACCGGCCGGCCATCGACGCGCACCTCACCACTTTCCGGCCGGTACAGGCCGGCGATCAGCTTGGCCAGGGTGGTCTTGCCACTGCCGTTACCACCAACCAGAAAGGTAATCTCGCCAGGGTTTAGGGTCAGCGCCACCGGGCCGAGGGTGAACACCTCATCCTCTCGCTCGCTGAAATAACCATGGGTCAGGCCATCCAGCTCCACTGTCACGCCTTTGGGCAGCACGTCAGGAATCGGGGTTTGCAGTTGGGTTTCAGCCTTCAACTCCGCGAGCGTCGTTTCGATGCGCGCACTGGCGACGCGCGCCTGGCTCATCTGCGGCAGGTTCAGCAGCACCCCTTCCAGCGGCCCCATCATGTACAGGAACACCATCACGTAGCCGGTGATCACCGCCGTATCGGAAGGAATCCACAAGCGCAGGAACAGCACCACGCCGATCAGCACCAGGAACAGCAAGCGCCCCCAGCCGCCAGTGATGGCGAACAGCATTAGGCCCTTGGCACGGTTGTGACGCACTTGCTCGACAGCCTTGACGAGCACTTCATCGAGAAAGCGCCTTGCCTTGGAGCGGTTGAGCTTGAGCTCCTTGGCACCCGAGACCATGGCGTCGAAGTGACTGAAGAGTTCGTCCTGGCTGGAACCCGCCTTGCGGAAGTACTGGAGCATGTGCGAATGGCACAGGTGGTAACCCAGCGAACCAAGACCGATGGCCAGCACCGAGACCAGGAAAATCGCCCACGATAGGTACGCCAGGTACCCGAGGCAACCGAGCACCACCACGGCACTGGTCACCAGCATCGGGAAACCGGTGAAGAAGTTCGACAAGGTGGTGGTGTCGTCGGCCAGGGCGGCCTGGATGCGCCCGCGCCCGGCCTTTTCCAGACCGCGCAGGGGCGCGGCAACCACATGCCGCGAGATGTGCAGGCGCAGGGTGGCCAGGCCTTGCTGGCTGAGGTGGGCGAACAGCGTGCGGGACAGCACTTGGCTGCCCATCACCAGCGCTATCACCAATACGAAAGGCAACGCGTAGCCGGCCAAGCCGTCCAGCGGTGCATTCAGGGCCTGGTTGATCAGCGCCACCAGCAGCACGTTGGCCAAACCGCAGACCAGGCTTGCGCCAATGGCCACGGCCAACCTTGTGCGCGAAGCGCGGACCAGCATACCGAACAATGACATGGTGTCTCCTTGGGGTCGGCTGGCGCAGGCCGTCACGCCGTCGCCGTCGATAGAGTGGGGTCACTGGAGTAAACGAAGCCTGCGGGAGATTCTTTAGGCTGCGCCGGCGGCATTATTACAGGTATTGGGAATTATATGCTGTTGCTATAGACTCGTATTCTCGTCAAGAGGCGACCTGCCTGCTTCGGAGTCTGTTGCAATGCTCATTACCCGTCGTCGAGCCCTGACCGGCCTCGCGTTGTTGCCGGTCGCGCTGTGCGCCTCGACCCTGGTCCGCGCCGCTGGCCCTAGATTGCCGAAAGTCGATATCGTCAGTTTCGAGCCCGCCCTCACCGAAAGCCTGCTAGGCCTGGGCGTAGCCCCCATGGCAGTGGTCAACGCCGGTTATTATCGCGAGTTCGTCGCCTATCCGGAAATGCCCGACGACGTCCTGGACCTGGGCCCGAGCATCGAGCCAAACCTGGAGTACCTGCAACGCCTGAAGCCTGGCTTGATCATCGGCACTTCCTGGCAGTTGGAAGGTACCTTGCTGCGCCGCATCGCGCCGTTGCGCACCTTCGATATCTACACCTCGAACGCCCAGCCCTATCGCAACGCCGGCCAGGTGATGCTGGACCTCGGCGCCCTGGTGGATCGACGCGACGAAGCGCGCGCCTTGCTGGAACAGACTGACCGCCTGCTCGACGACTTACGCGCCAAGCTCACGTCGATCAGCGACCGTCCGGTGTATATCGCACGCCTCAATCCAGACGGCCGCCACCTACTGCTGTTCGGTGCCAAGGGCATGTACCAGGCCGTCCTCGAAAGGTTGGGTTTGCGCAACGCCTACCAGGGGCGCACCAACGCATGGGGCGGCAGCCCCGCGGTGGGCATCGAGACGCTACTGGAACATCCGGAGGCCTCATTGCTGTATTACACCAACCCCCGCGAAGCCGTGGCGGCGCAACGCCGGCTGAACAACAGCCCAATCTGGCGCGCCTTGCCGATGATCCGCGAGGGCCGCATCCAGGCGCTGCCCCGCTTCTACCCAAGTGGCGGTTTGCTGACCGCACAACACCTGGCCCTGTCGATCACCGAGCAACTGCTCACCATGGAAGCCAACCATGCCTGACAGCACCTCACGCCTGCGCCGCCAACCGGTATGGCTGGCCCTCGGCCTGTTATTCATCGCCCTGGCCCTGAGCGCCCACCAAGGCAATTCGCTGCTGGCCGATGCCTCTTGGGAAAATGCCATCGGCCCAGTGTCACCCAGCGATCTGCCCACGTTGCTGGTGCGCTACAGCTATCTGCCGCGCCTGGTCATGAGCCTGCTGGTGGGCGCGGCCCTGGCCTTGGCCGGGGTGATGTTCCAGCAAGTACTGCGCAACCCCATCGCCGAGCCGACCACCCTCGGCGTCGCTTCCGGCGCCCACCTGGCGCTGGCCGCCTGCGCGATCTATGCGCCAAGCCTGCTCGACGGCGGGCAGGAAGGCGTAGCGCTGGCCGGTGCCGGCCTGGGCATGCTGGCAGTGCTGGGCCTGGCCTGGAGCCGGCGCTTGTCGCCGGTGGCGCTGATTCTTTCCGGGCTGATCATCAACCTGTATTGCGGGACCCTGAGCACCTTGCTGGTGCTGGCCAACCACGAGGTCTTGAGCAATCTGTTCATCTGGCAATCGGGTTCGCTGAACCAGAACAGTTGGCAGGATGTGTATCACCTGGCACCGCGCCTGGCGGTGGCGGCCTTGCTCGCCGCCCTGCTCGCCCGCCCGCTGGCGTTGCTCGGCCTCAACGATGCGGCGGCGGGCAGCCTCGGTTTGTCGCCCAACCGCCTGCGCCTGTTGGCCCTGGCGGTAGCGGTGGGCTTGAGCGCCAGCGCCATCGCCAGCGTCGGAGTGATCGGCTTCGTCGGTCTGGCCGCCCCTGCCCTGGCCCGCTTGGCCGGCGCCCGCACCTTGCGCCAGCGGCTGGTCTGGGCCCCCCTGTTCGGGGCCTTGCTGCTGCTGCTCGCCGATCAAGTGGTGCAGGCGTCAGCAGCACTGCTGGGCGGAGAAATGCCCACCGGCATCTTCACTGCATTCCTCGGCGCACCGCTGCTACTGGTGCTGCTGACCCGCCTGCATGAAACCCGCGTCGCTCCACCAACCCAACGCGCCGCTGCTCACGTTACCTCGCTTAAACGCACGGCGTGGATACTGCTCGCGGTGCTGGCAGCGTCCGCGTGTCTGGCGCTGACCTGGGGACGCGGCCCGGATGGCTGGTATTTCAGCGGCGGCGCGGAGTTCGACGCCTTGCTGCCATGGCGTGCGCCACGGGTGGCCGCCGCGTTCGCCGCGGGCATCCTGCTGGCTCTCGCCGGCACTCTGATGCAACGCATGACAGGCAACCCCATGGCCAGCCCGGAAATGCTCGGTGTCAGTTCCGGTGCCGCGCTGGGCGGTATTCTTGCCTTGCTGGTAGTCCCCGGTTTCAACCCATTAATACTGCTGCTGGCGGCCACGTTCGGCGCCCTGCTTGCCCTGCTGGCCATTGTCACTCTGAGCTGGCGCAGCGCCTTCGCGCCGGACCGCATGCTACTTACCGGTGTCGCACTGAGCACTTTGCTCAATGCTTTCGCCGCACTGTTCATGGTCAGCGGCGATTCCCGAGTGTTACTCATGCTCAGTTGGATGACCGGCTCGACCTATCGTATCGACGCCAGCCAGGCGGTAGTCATCAGTGCCCTGGCGGTGCTGTTCCTGCTGGTAACCCCCCTGTGCAACCGTTGGCTTTCGATCATGCCACTGGGCGCCGAGCGCACTCGAGCGCTGGGTATTTCCCTGTCCGGCAGCCGCCTGGTCTTGCTGTTACTCACCGCAGTAATGACAGCCGCCGCCACCCTGGTGGTAGGCCCGCTGAGCTTCATCGGCCTGATCGCACCGCACATGGCGCGCCTGCTCGGCGCGCAACGGCCTATCGCGCAATTGCTGCTCTCGGCACTGCTGGGCGGCACGCTCCTGGTGCTGGCCGACTGGTTGGGGCGCAACCTGGTGTTCCCGTGGCAAATCCCGGCCGGGATGTTCGCGACCTTCATCGGCGGTCCGTATTTCATGTGGTTGCTGGCACGTAAACGCTGACAGAGCTTGAATGCAGGCTAATTTAATAAAAATCTAAATAGTTAAGATTCCCATTCGTTAAAAACTTACATAAGCTATGGCCTGGACGAACTCAGCAGGTCAAGACCCAGCAGGTTCCTGCGGGTCGGCATACGTGAGAAACCACTAATGGAGAATCATCATGACCACGCCGAACTTCACCCTACATCTGGCTGACGGCCGCAGCGTGATCGCCCAAGTGTCGGACGATGGCAACGGCAGCCTGGCCATCGCGGGCATCGACCCGGTGCATTTCCGTCGGCAAGACGGGTACGTGCTACTGGAAAACATGCCCGAAGCGTTCCCCATCAGTGGCCTGCTGGCGCTGCTCGGCCAAGTCTTCTGCAATTCGTCCCGCGTCCCGATGCTGGAAATCAGCGCCCCGCTCGCCCTCGAGCGCGCACGCGATGCCATACGCCAAGGCGTATTCGACACCCTGCTTGGCCATGACGGCCATATGGCCCGCCTGGCATGCGCGCGCAGCAGTTTCTGGCAACACCCCCTGCCCTGGCTTACCACCAGTTCTGCCGCAGGTATGCCGGTGCGCTACACCTTCAGCGGCGACAAACGTCACCCGCAGCGCCCTCCGATCCCACACGGCGAGGTCTATCGCCGCGAACTGCCCGGCCTGAACACCACCTTCAGCCTGCGCACCGTAGACATCGGACTCGACCTGGAGCGTTTCAACCGCTGGATGAACCTGGAGCAAGTCGCGTTCTTCTGGGAGCAAACCGGCAGCCTGGACGAGCATGCTGAGTACCTGCAGCAGATGCTTGACGACCCGCGTGTCTTGCCGTTGATCGGCAGCTACAACGACGAGCCCTTCGCCTATTTCGAGATCTACTGGTGCAAGGAAGATCGCATCGCACCCTATTACGACGTGCAAGACCACGACCGTGGTTGGCACGTAGTGGTTGGCGAGAGCAAGCACCAAAGCGCCGGCAAGCTCAAAGGCTGGTTCCGCTCACTCATGCACTACATGTTCATCGACGAACCACGCACCCAGCGCATCCTCGGCGAGCCGCGGATCGACCACTCCCGGCAGATCGGTTTCCTCGAATCTCAAGGCTACGGCCGGCTCAAGACCATCACCCTGCCGCACAAGAAAGCCGCCCTGCTGCGCTTGGAACGCGAGACGTTCTTCGACGATTACTACCCCTGACCGCTCACCGTTGGCCGCCCGCTGCCTGATGGGGATCGAGTAACGAGCGGCCTGATGCTTACCCACTAAAAACACCACATTCAGGAGCCTCCATGCACGCAAAAAACGTCTTCGACTATCATCCGTTGGCGCTAGCCTTGTTTCTCAGCAGCCTGTCACTGACCGCAGCCCACGCCGCCGACAGCAGCGATACTGCGGCGCCAGGCGGCACGCTGGTGCTGCAGGAAACCAACATTAATGCGAAGGCGATCGAGAACCCGACCGGCCAGGTCACCGGCCCAGTAGCGACGCGTAGCACCAGCGCGAGCAAAACCAACTCGGCGATCAAGGAGATTCCGCAGTCGATTTCGGTCATCACTCGCGATGAAATGGACAACCGCAAGACCGACACCCTGGCTGAAGCCCTGAGCTACACGCCGGGCGTGATTGCACAGCCGGGCGGTTTCAGTCGCGTAGCTGATGACTTCGTGATCCGTGGTTTCAACGTGGGTTCGGGCACCGGCGGTATCCTGCGCGATGGCATGAAACTGCAAGGCAGCGTGTATGACGGGGGCATCGAACCCTACGGCCTGGAGCGCGTGGAAGTCGTCAAGGGCGCCTCTTCGGTGCTGTACGGCCAACTGTCGCCGGGCGGCCTGATCAACACCATCACCAAGCGTCCGACCGACACGCCCTTGCATGAAATCAACGTTGAATATGGCAGCCATGCGCGCAAGCAGTACAGCTTCGACCTGGGCGGCCCAATCGACGACGAGGGGAAGTTCTCTTATCGCCTCACAGGCCTGTGGCGCGACAGCGACACCCAGACCACCGACGCCGACGACGACCGCCGCTACATCGCACCGGCCTTCACCTGGCGCCCAAACGAGGACACCTCGCTGACCGTCCTGGCCAGCTATCAAGAAACGCGTACCGGTTTTGCACCACCGCTGGACTTTGACCTGACGACCTCGTCAAGCGCCAATTACCCCAAGGTCGACCGCGATTTGTACACTGGCGAGCGCGGTTTTGATCATTACAACAACTACACGACCACGGTCGGCTACCTGTTTGAACATAACTTCACGCCTGACCTGAAAGTCCGTCACGCTCTGCGCCACTTCGATGCCGACCTGAGCTGGGACTACATGCAAGTCGCCGATACCGGCAGCACCGCCTTGCGCAACCAGGGCCTGCTGGCACGCCGGGCGAGTATCCGCCGAGAGCGCTCCGAAGGCTGGACCAGTGACAACAACGTGGAATGGACGCTCAACAGCGGCGGGTGGCAGCACACTCTGCTGGCTGGCGTGGACTACTACCACAAGACCTACGATTCGCATCGCTTCTCCAGCGCCAACTCCATCTTCAACCCGGCCAACCCGGTGTACGGCGCATCGACGCGCATCACTTCCGCCGACAGCGGCTCGGACCTGCATAGCGCCCAGTCAGGCGTTTACCTGCAGGACCAGATCAAATTCGACAAGTGGACCCTGCTCTTGGGTGGTCGCCAGGATTGGGCGGAAAGCCGCACCTACGCCAATGCCACCGGCGCACGCACTCCACGCACCGACAAGAAAGCCACTGGCCGCGTAGGCCTGGTGTATGAAGCGGACAATGGCCTGGCCCCATACGTCAGCTGGAGCCAGTCGTTCCTGCCGGCCAACGTATTCAACGCCAACGCCGACACCTCGTTCAAGCCGACCGAGGGCGAACAGTACGAAGTGGGCGTGCGCTATACCCCGCCAGGGACCAATGCACTGTTGAGCGCCGCAGTGTATGACCTCAAGCAGAAAAACTCGCTGAGCACCGACCTCTCCGGCAACACCGTGCAGTTTGGTGAAACCCGTTCACGCGGTCTCGAGCTGGAGGCAAAGGCGGAGATTACCCCTAACCTCAGCACCACCGCATCGTATACCTACACCGACTCGAAGATCACCGATGACTCCGTCGCCAGCCGGGTGGGGACGCGCATCGACGGCGTGCCTTACCACATGGCCAACCTGTGGGCCGACTATCGCTTGAGCGCTCTGGGCCTGTCCAAGGTCGTGATCGGCGGTGGCGCCCGCTACATGGGCACCAGCCGTACTTCCAGCTCGGACAACGACGAGAAGGTTGATGCCTACACCCTGTTCGACGCCAAAGTCAGCTACGAAGTCGACAAGAACTGGACTGTGGCCATGAAGGCGCAAAACCTGACCAATGAAAAGTACCTGTTCTGCAACGCCTCGTGCCGCTACGGCGACGAGCGCACGCTGATCGGATCGGTCAACTATCGCTGGTAACAGGCTGATCGCAACCCAACGAGAACGCTCTTTGATGGGGAATGCCATTCACTTGAGCATTTGAGTCCAAGCCGGGCTTATCTGAACATCCGATGCCAGACCTCTGGCATCGGATTTTTTATGTCTGCTCAACAGAACTTACTCGACCCAGGCCAATGGTCTAGACGCTGTGCCGGCAACAAACACGGTCAGTGAGGAAGCGGCGTCAACCCGCCGTGGCCGAATGCTTCGAACGCAAACACCAGATTCATCCGCAACGCGGGTGGGGCAGTTTTCAATCAGCGCAAACTGCGTAGTCAATACCCGTGATTCGGGCGTGCCGAATAGACATTTCTGAGAGTGCCATCACGAGCGCCTGAACAGAGTCAGGGCCAGATGCTCATCTCGCTACGCAAACTGCTCCAGCAACAAACCGATTCCGCACGCGTCAGAATCCTGGACTCAAACGCACCGGATAGTGCTGGATTTCAGTGGTTCCCGCCGGAACGAAAAAAGGACCCGAAGGTCCTTATTTCAATCGCTTACAGAATTCAGTGGAACTCTGCAGCGCTATGTTTGGAGCGGGAAACGAGACTCGTACCTGGTGTCCGACCCATTGAAATATAAGGGGTTTCGTTTATTCCTGAAGTAGGAATGGACTTGATTCTGGACTTGTTTTCAGGGTGTATCAAGAGCAAAAAAGGAGTGAATCCACGCCACGCTATTGGATTCTACCTATAGCCAAATGACGATTTGGGCGGCTACAAAGCCAGCCTTGCACTCGGCGTCATCGAGATTGGCTGCATGTGCTAAGCGCAAGTTCTTCGATCTGTAATCTAATAATCCTTAGCCGCTATGCGGCAAGCTCGACGTAGCTAGACTCCCCTCCTCCAGTCGCACCCGACAACCACCCCCATACGAAGGTCAGCGTGGTGCGCCCTGCGTGATCAACGCCTACCGTGCCACGCGACCAGCCGGCAAGAATCTCGCCATCCGTAGTCAAGCACTGAAAAAGAAGCTCAATGGTATCGGGGCCTGTCGCGCGCCCGACTTGATTACCCATGCGAATTCGGCCGCCTTGGTAAGTGCCCGAAATGGCATTTTCCTCGACATGGTAGTGAAATACTGTACCTGCACCGGATAGTCCGTGGGCGTTGTCCGCTACCGTAAATCGGTGATTGTTCAGACGATCGCTGATTTGTGAAAAGGGAGTTTCCATAAATGACGAGTCCTTTAGTCGATATGTTCCATTCCAGCCTGATTATCTTAAGCCATTTTGTCGCGACTGATCTGATGCAGGCACTGCTTTGGCTGTCTCTGGAGCTTCGAACTCACGACGATAAAAAGCAAGATGGATTCACCGCCCGCTTACAAACAGCTAGCAGAGATCGCTCGCCAAACGCGGCCTCCCCCATAATTCACCGCCCCACCTCTAATGCTATAAACCCGAATCCTATTTCGCCGTAATCACCGACAACTTGGTAATCCCCGCCCGCTCGATCGAGGCCATCGCCCGCGCCACTTCGCCATAATTCACCCCGTTGTCGGCTTGCAATTGCACGCGCACGTCAGGGTTTTTCGCTTTGGCGGCTTGCAGGTTGAACTCGAGCAGATTCGGCTGGATTTCGTCCTTGTTGATGAACACCTTGCCCTTGTCGTCGATGCTCACCACCAGCGGATCGTTCTGTTCCACCGGCGCCACCGCTTCGGTCTTCGGCAGGTTGATCGGGATCGCGTTAGTCAGTAGCGGCGCGGTGACGATGAACACCACCAGCAATACCAACATGACGTCCACCAAAGGCGTGACGTTGATTTCGCTCAGCACTTCATCGCTGTCTTGTGTGGAGAAGGCCATCTCAGGAGGCCTCCTTGACTTTCTGCCCGGCGACGGTGGCGCCGGACTTGCTCAGCACCGGGTGCAGCAGCACGCGGAATGAATGTTTCTGCGCCAGGCTATAGAAGTCGTGGGCGAAGTCATCCAGGTCCGCGGAGGTCAGTTTCAGACGACGCAGGAAGTAGTTGTAAACCAGCACCGCCGGCACCGCGACAGCGATCCCCACACCGGTGGCGACGAGTGCGGCACCAATCGGTCCGGCCACGGTTTCCAGGCTCGCCGAGCCCGCCGCACTGATGCCTTTCAAGGCCGACATGATGCCCCAAACAGTCCCGAAAAGACCGATAAAGGGCGAGGTGCTGCCAATGCTGGCGAGGATCGCCAGGCCCGTTTCCAGCGAGCGTCGTTCACGCACGATCTGCTGACGCAAGGCACGTTCGAGACGGTCCTGGTGATTGATCGACTGGCTGAGGTCGGCGTTCTGGTGGTCGCTAACCTGAATGGCCGCATAACCTGCCAGCGCCACACGGGCCGCAGCGCCAGGCAGGCTGTTGGCGAAATCGGCGGCAGAGTCAAGGCTTGAAGCGGCCCAGAATTGCTTATGGAATTTTCGATCCTGCGTCTTGAGTCGGGTGAACTGCACGCCCTTTAACAAGGCCAGGCCCCAGGTCGCAACGGAGAAGAGGATTAATAGCCAGATGACGGTGTGTTCGATGGATTCGAAGGGGGATGCGATCAGGTTCATGGTCAGGCTCTCCAACTAGGCATTAAATCGGTTGTAGCGATGCGCCTTTTGTCAGGTGGCCCGCGGTGTCTGTCTATAGGATTGAATTACTTTATTTTGAAGTCGATGGGCACACTGACCCAGCCGTCCTGGGCGACATCGCCCTGCTTGGCTGGCACGAAACTCCAGCGTTTGACGGCTGCCAGTGCGGCGTCGTCGAGTTGATCGCGGCCGCTGCTTTTTTGGATCTGGATCTCACCGGGCTTGCCGCTGGCCAATACATGCACCCGCAACATCACTGTACCTTCCCAGCCGCGACGCATCGCCAGCGACGGGTATTCCGGTGCCGGGTTCTTTAAGTAACCGGCGCTGGCCGACGCCGGGGTCACCGGTTTCGGCGCTGGCGGTGCGGGTGGCGCTGGGGTGGCGACCGGTTGCGGCGGTGCTGGCGGTGCGGGTGGCTGCTCCACAGGTTTGGCCACGGGTTTGGGAATCGGTTTAACCACAGGCTTGGGCTTTGGAATCGGTTTCGGAGGTGGCGGCTTCACGGCCAGCTCATCTTCAACCGGCGGTGGCGGTTCGACCACTGGCTGCGGAATCGGCTCGGGCGGTGGTGGCTCCACCACCGGTGGCGCTGGCTGCGAGAACTCAATGGTCATCGGCGGGATCTCCGGCGGCACCACGGGCAGTGCCGGCGGTGGGTTCTGGTTGACCCAGACAATCACCGCGCCGTGCAACACCAAGGCAAACACCCCGAGCAAGACTCCTTCACGGCGACTCAACACCCGCTTGGGCGTGCTGTGCAGCCGCGACAGCGCCAGGGGTTCCCGGAGGACCCGGCCAAGGTCGAGCAGTTCGCCGCGGGATGCCGGGTGTCGGAACACCTCGAAGGCATTGGTGGCGCTCTGGACATTGCCCATTTATTTACTCCTGTTAGCCTTTGGATAGAACATGCGCCGGCACCGGATTACCGCGCTGGCACCGATTGAGTCACCGTCAAAGGCGTCAGGGAGAACACCTCAGTGTCCGTCAACTTTTCCACCTCGACGCGATGCGGAAAGATCTTCTTTTCCACGAACAAATCGTCGACTTGCTGCAACGCCTGCACATCCCTCGGCTCCACCGGCAACAGCGACTCGTCGCCCCAACTGCGCAGCCGTTGAGAGACTTCAAGCGGGATATCGTTGACCTTGGCGAAGACCCGAGCGTACTCGTCCGGGTTCTGTCGGGCCCACTCGAAGGCCTTGGCGAAACGCTGCAACACGTCGCTCAGCGCCTTGCGCTTGAGCGGGTCGGTGAGCACTTCATCGGAAGCCGTGATGAAGGTCAGCCCGGTGTTGATCCCCTCGCCGCTGATCAGCACCCGCGCGCCCTGCTGCTCGGCAAATGCCTGATAGATACCGAAGGTGGCCCAGGCTTCGATCTTGCCGGCGTTGAATGCGGATAAAGCGTCGGTCGGCAGGACGAACCCGACCTTGACGTCCTGTTCATCAACACCTGCGTTGGCCAGCGCGCGAATCAACAGGTATTGGGAAATACTGCCGCGGGCCGAAGACACCACGACATTTCGGCCTTTCAAATCGGCAACGGTGCGGATATCCGAATCGGCTGGAACCAGGATCGCAATGCCCCTTGATTGACTACGCCGTACCGCTACGATGCGCAATGGCGTGCCCCCGGTCGCGGCGGCAAGCACCGGGGTGTCACCAGCCGGCCCCAGATCGACGGCACCGGCGCGCAAAGCTTCGAACAAGGGAGCAGCACCCTGGAAGTTCGCCCATTCAACTTTGTAGTCGATACCCTCCAACGCATTCGCCGCCTCGACCACGGTGCGCAAGCCCTTGGCTTGATCGCCCAGAATCAGCTTCACGCCGGACAAGTCTGACTTGGCAGCGGATGAAGATTGAGGCGCAACCGTGTCACCGCAACCGCCGAGCAACAACGCGACGCTGGACAACAACACCAACGCAGATTTCCGAACGAGGATCGGCATAACAGAACATTCCCGTGTCAATGAATTGGAAGCTGCATCAGCCATGGGCAAAACGCCGGACAGTGCTGTTCGTGAGCTGACGTTCAGCCACGGCAACGGTTTCCACTTCAACCCCCAACAAACTCAGCAAGCGCGCGCGGATTTCCTGAAAACCCTCCTGACCGGTGTCTCGAGCTCGCGGCAGATCGATCGACAATTGTTCGGCGATCTTGCCGTTGGCCAGCACGATCACCCGGTCGGCCAGCAGGATGGCTTCGTCCACGTCATGGGTGACCAACAGCACCGCCGGGTTGTGTTTGCGCCACAACTCGATGATCAGCCGATGCATGCGAATCCGCGTCAGTGCATCAAGCGCAGCGAACGGTTCGTCGAGTAGCAGCAGCTTGGGTTCGCGCACCAGCCCACGGGCCAGTGCCACGCGTTGCGCTTCACCGCCGGAAAGCGTCGCCGGGTAAGCTTCAAGCCTATGGGCCAGTCCCACTTCCGTCAGCGCCTGCACCGCACGAGCCTTGGCGTCCGGGGTGTGCAGACCGAGAATCACATTCTTCCAGGCGCGCTTCCACGGCATCAATCGGGGCTCCTGAAATACCGCGGCCCGTGCCTTGGGCACCAGCAGATGACCGCTGTCGATACTGTCCAGGCCAGCCAGGCTGCGCAGCAAGGTGGTCTTGCCCGAACCGCTGGCCCCGAGCAGCGCGACGAATTCGCCCGGTGCGATGTCCAGGTCCAGGCCATCGATGACCCGCTGCTGGCCAAATTGGCGCACCACATTACGCAGTTGCACCGGTGCTTCTGACTGCAGGTTTTTTGCCGCGATAGTCGACATGTCAGTTCCTCACAAAAGATGGGCGCCAGGCCAGGGCAAAACGCTCCAGCGTGCGGATCAGTCCGTCGATCAGCAAACCGAGCACGCTGTAAATCAGCAGGCAAATGACGATCACGTCGGTGCGCATGAAGTCCCGCGCATCACTGGCCAGAAAACCGATGCCGGCGGTAGTGTTGATTTGTTCGACGAACACCAGGGCCAGCCAGGAAATTCCAAGCGAGTAACGCAAACCAACAAAGAATGAGGGCAAGGAGCCCGGCAGGATCACATGCCAGATCAACTCGCGACGATTCAGGCCCAGGGTGTTGGCGGCCTCGATCAATTTGGGGTCGATGTTGCGAATCCCGGCGAACAGGTTCAGGTACACCGGGAAGGTCGTACCGGTGACGATCAGCGCGATCTTGGTGAACTCGCCGATGCCAAACCAGAGAATGAACAACGGCACCAGTGCCAGGGAAGGAATGGTGCGCAGCATCTGCATCGGCGAATCGAGGATTACCTCACCGCGCTTGGACAGGCCGGTGATCAGTGCCGCGACGACACCGACGCTGACGCCGATACTCAAGCCCAGCAGCGCGCGCTGCAGCGACACCAGCAAATGCTTGCCCAGCTCCCCGGACACAATCATCGCCCAAAGGGTGCCACCGATTTGCGAGGGTGCGGCGATGATCCGTTGTGGGATCAGGCAGAGCTGCGACGCCAGTTCCCACAAGAGCAGCAACGCAATCGGGCTGAGCAGGCGCAGAAAGACTTCGGGGGTTCGCCAGTTGTGTAGCCAGTCGGGGATCAGCTTCGACGCACCCTGGCTTTCAACAGCCTTGCTGACGGAAAACGAGCTACTAGTGCTCTGCGTATCGAAGGTCTTTTCGGTCATCAGGCTTCCTTCCTCATCAAGAATATGGCTTCGGATTCATGCTATTCGCATAAAAAACGCCAGTGAAATTCTTTTTAGGAATAACCTAATATGATTAAAAATCAGATATAAAATAATCCAGATAAATTATTTGCATAATTAAACGCTGCAACCCACGTCCTGTGGCGGATGCATTCCTGACGCCGATTAAAATGCGCATTCCTGATATCTATTATTTTTTATGATTCATTTAATTAATAATTAACTTAGAACAAAACGGCATTTCACAGCCCTGCCCCCCTGCGCCTACTTTCGACGTCACAGACCGACCCCTGCCCGGTGGAGGCTTGAATCACGCCTATCCAAAGACAAGGAACCCAGCATGAGCATCGAATTTATCGGTTACATCGGTGGCCACCAATCCTCGGAAACCCAGCCGCGCAGCGGCCCGGTGTTGCAGCCCGAATATGTGGAGACCGTCGCCCGCGCCCATGAGGAAGCCGGTTTCGACCGCGCCCTGGTGGCGTTCCACTCCAACAGTCCGGACAGCACGCTGATTGCCTCCCATGCCGCCAGCGTGACGAAAAAGCTGAAGTTCCTGATTGCCCATCGACCGGGATTCGCCGCCCCGACCCTGGCCGCACGACAGTTCACCACCCTCGACGTGTTCAATGGTGGGCGCACTGCCGTGCATATCATCACCGGCGGCGATGATCGTGAATTACGCGCCGATGGAAGCTACATCGGCAAAGACGAGCGCTACGCCCGCACCGATGAATACCTCGACGTGCTACGTCAGGAATGGACCCGCGAAAAACCCTTCGACTATCAGGGCAAGTACTACCAGGTCGAGGGTGCGCACTCGCAAGTGAAGTCGCCACAACAGCCACACATACCGCTGTATTTTGGTGGCTCATCGGCGGCGGCCATCGCGGTGGCGGGTAAGCATGCGGACGTTTACGCGCTGTGGGGCGAAACATACGAACAGGTGCGCGAAGTGGTGAATCAGGTGCGCGCCGAGGCGGCCAAACATGGGCGCAGCATTCGTTTCAGCCTGTCGTTGCGACCGATTCTGGCCGACACCGAAGCGCAAGCCTGGGAACGTGCCGAGCGCATCCTGCAACAAGCCACAGCATTGGCCGAACAGAACGGCTTTGTTCGGCACGAACCACCGAACGAAGGCTCCCGGCGCTTGCTGGCGGCCGCAGCCCAGGGCTCGCGTCTGGATAAGCGCCTGTGGACCGGGATCGCCGGCCTGCTCGGCGCACAAGGCAATTCGACCTCTCTGGTCGGCACCCCGGAACAAGTCGCCGAAGCCCTGCTCGACTACTACGACCTGGGCATCACCACGTTCCTGATCCGCGGCTTTGACCCACTCAACGATACCATCGATTATGGCAAGCGCCTGATCCCGCTGACCCGCCAATTGGTGGCCGAGCGTGAACGGCAAGCGGCAGAAAAAGTGGCTTGATCAGTAGCGATTCCGCACGTAATAAAAAGGAGCTTACCTTGCGGTAAGCTCCAATTATTAATGCCTGGCATTAAACCTGTGGCGAGGGGGCTTGCCCCCCGTCGGGTCGCATAGCGACCCCTGCGCCCTTTCATTCAGATCGAGTGGTCTGGATTGTCGACTGCTTCGCAGCCGATCGGGGGCAAGCCCCCTCGCAACAAGAAATCCTTTCGCCACTTTTCTTTGCTACTGTCTTTGCACTTTGCATCGATGAAGCCTTCACGCCCATGACCAACCCAACGCCTGATCCTCAAGCCGTCTGCGCCCCCATCACCCGAAGCGCAATCTTCATCGTCGCCACACTGGCGCCCGGCAGCGATGCCGCCGAGAAAGTCCGAGGCTGGTGCGCCGACATCACCGCCCTTACCCGCTCCGTCGGCAAACGCGTGCCTACCGGTTACCTGTCCTGTGTCTGCGGCTTTGGTTCCAGTGCCTGGGACACGCTCTTCGGCGGCCCGCGCCCGACCTCGCTGCACGCCTTTCGCGAATTCGGTGACGAGGGGCGTCGCGCGGTGTCGACGCCGGGAGACGTTCTGCTGCACATACGTGCAGACCAGATGGACCTGTGTTTTGAGTTGGCGACGCAACTGCTTTCAGCGCTGGGCGATGCGGTTTCGGTGGTGGATGAGGTCCAGGGTTTCCGCTATTTCGACATGCGCAGCATCATCGGTTTTGTCGACGGCACGGAGAATCCGGATGATCGACACATGGCCAAATTCACGATCATTGGCGATGAAGATCCAGCGTTTGCCGGCGGCAGCTATGTGTTGGTGCAGAAATACCTGCACAAGATGGACGCGTGGAACGGGCTGTCCGTCGAGGCTCAGGAACGCGTGATCGGCCGCACCAAACTGTCCGATATTGAACTTGATGATGCAGCCAAACCGACCAATTCCCACAGCGCCTTGACCACCATCACCAAGGACGGCCAGGAGGTGAAAATCCTCCGGGACAACATGCCGTTCGGCCGGCCAGGTGCGGGGGAGTTTGGTACTTACTTTATCGGCTATGCCCGGTCGCCAGAGCCGATCGAGCTGATGCTCGAGAATATGTTTGTCGGCCGGCCCGTGGGCAACTATGACCGCTTGCTGGATTTCAGCACGGCGGTCACGGGTGGCTTGTTCTTCGTGCCTTCGGCGGATTTGCTTGAAGAGTTGGCGGATCGTGCGCCTTAATCGGTCAAGGATGCACAACCTGTGGGAGCGGGCTTGTTCGCGAAAGCGGAGTACCAGGCGCCGGTGATGCTGGATGTGACGACGCCTTCGCGAGCAAGCCGCTCCCACAGGGAATGTGGTGTTGAACTCACTCTTTGTAAGCTGTATCACTACGCTCCAACTGCCGGATCAGCGCATCCCAGTGCCGCGCAACACCCGGCCCGTCACCACTTTTGAACACCTCGGCCTGCTTCTCGACCTTGGCCACCACTTCGGCCGGCGGGAAGATCAAGTCGGCATTGCCACCGGCCTGCGCCGCGATCTGAATGTTGCAGGCACGTTCCAGGCCGCGCAGTTGCTGGAAGGCGTGTTCAACGCTGACACCGGCAGTCAGCAGCCCGTGGTTGCGCAGGATCAGCACACTTTTGTCCCCCAGGTCCGCCACCAGCCGTTCACGCTCGTCCAGGTCCAGGGCGATGCCTTCGTAACCGTGATAGGCCACCCGCCCGGAAAAACCGATGGAATGCTGCGAGATCGGCAACAGCCCATCGCGCTGCGCCGATACCGCGATGCCGTCGCGGGTGTGGGTATGCAGGACCGCTTGCAGGTCGGGACGCGCGCCGTGAATGGCACTGTGGATCACATACCCGGCGTAGTTGATGCCCAGGCCGGTCGGGTCGTCGACGATAGTGCCGTCGATGTCGACCTTGACCAGGTTGGACGCAGTAATTTCATCGAACAATAACCCGAAGGCATTGATCAGGAAATGTTCCTCAGGTCCCGGCACCCGCGCGGAAAAGTGCGTGTAGATGTGGTCAGTCCACTTGAACAACGCCGCGAGCCGATAGGCTGCGGCCAGTTTGACCCGCACTTCCCATTCTTCGGGAGTGACGCGCTGGCGAACATTTTTCGAGACGCTGGATAACGGGCTGACGCTGCTCATGGCAAAACTTCCTGGATGGCCTTAAGGATTTCACGCCAGCCTAGGGGATGCCAAAAAATAATAAAAAGCACATTTTAATCTAAGCTAATTATTATTTTTTTTTATTATAAACCGCCCTCTCCGCTCATCACGCCGCGCGCTTGATCTTCTGCAACGATCCAGCGACCAGTTTGCCAAAGGCATCGACCGGCCCTTGCAGGTTGCCGAGAAAGTGCGGATAGATCAGCCACAGATCCATTAGCGGTTTGAAATCCTTGAGCGGCATCACCGCCAACTGATCGAAATGCGCACTGCGCTCCAGCAACGGACGCGGTACCAGGCCGAGCCCCATTCCGTCGGCGACCAGGCCCAACTGCAACTCGGTACCGAAGGTTTCCAGATTGACCCGCAGAGCCAGTCCTTGATCTGACAGAGTGCGTTGCAACCCGGCGCGGAAACCACAGCCGTCAGGATTGAGAATCCAGCCACTCTGGTAAACGTCGGCGAGTTTGCACGCACGCTTGGGCACTTGCGCCTTGGCGCAGACCACCACCAATTCCATCTTGCCGATGGACTCACCGACGATGTTGTCCGGAAAAATCTTACCCGCCGGGAACAGCGCCGCCGCAGCATCCAGTTCACCGCGTTCGATCTTGCCGACCAGTTGACTGCCCCACCCTGTTGCCACCTGCGCGCGCAATTCGGGGTATTCGACGCGCAGATGCTTGAGGGCATCGAGCAGCACCACATCGCCGATGGTTTGCGGAACGCCCAGGCGCAGCAGCCCGGTGGGCGGCGCATCAGTGGCCACGAGTTCGCGCAACGCGTCCATTTCCCGCAGGATCAAACGGCACTGTTCATAAACCCGCGTGCCGATCAATGTGGGCTTGAGCGGCTTGGTATTGCGGTCGAAAAGCTCCACGCCCAATGCTTGCTCGAAGTTCTGCACACGCCGGGTAATGGCCGGCTGGGTCAGCTGCAACGACTCGGCCGCATGGCTGATGGACTGGCAACGAATCACCTCGACAAAGGCATCGATATCATCAATTTTCATTTGGCCCGCACATAGAGAACAGTCAATAAGATGTCTGAAAAGCATAGTTCTATTGCTGGAATCTGGATAGCCCAGAGCGCTCCTTGGCTCCTATCGATAACGTCTAACGCTATTCAATCGAGTTCTTAATTCCTTTCAGCTATAACCTAATCATTAAAAAATAGCATATTAACAACAATCATTATGCTTAGATAATCACAACAACCTTCGAAACGAACGATGGAATCGCCATGACCCAGGCCCGACACCCGGAGAGACTCAGAGTATTCATAGGCGCCCTGGCTGAACTAATCGACAGCCACCCGCGCGAGGGCGACCTGTTGCATCGCGGTGGCAAGCTGCTCGGCCAATTGGTCAGCCACGACGACTGGCTGCCGGAAGACTTTGCCCGCCCTGACCCGCAGCATTATCAACAATACCTGTTGCATGCCGATTCACGGCAGCGCTTCAGCGTCGTAAGTTTTGTCTGGGGGCCAGGGCAACGCACGCCAATCCACGATCATCGGGTCTGGGGCCTGATCGGCATGTTGCGCGGTGCCGAATATTCCCAAGGTTTCGCCCGCCACACCGACGGCACGCTGGTGGCCGAGGGCAACCGGATTCATCTGCAACCCGGTCAGGTCGAAGCGGTGTCACCCAAGATTGGCGACATTCATCAAGTCAGCAATGCCTTTGATGATCAGGTGTCCATCAGCATCCATGTCTATGGCGCCAACATCGGCGCCGTGCGCCGCGCGGTGTATCAGCCCGATGGCAGCGAAAAACTGTTTATCTCCGGTTATTCCAACGCCTTTCTCCCCAACATCTGGGATCTGTCCAAAGAGAGCCAAGCCTTATGAGTACAAGCCCTGTAAAAAAAGAGCTGATCCGCTCCTTCGCCGAGATTCGAAAGGCACTGTTGAGCAAAGAAGAACTGGCCCTCGTCGATGTGCGTGAAGAGGCGCCTTTCGCTGAGGCGCACCCGTTGTTCGCCGCCAACATTCCACTGTCCAGGCTTGAGCTGGAGGTGTACTCGCGGATCCCGCGGCTGGATACCCCGGTGACCGTCTACGACAACGGCGAAGGCCTGGCGCAGATCGCCGCTCAGCGCTTGCAAGAACTCGGCTACATCAATGTCGGCTTGCTGGAGGGTGGCCTGGACGGTTGGCGCCGTGCCGGTGGCGAGCTGTTTATCGACGTCAACGTGCCGAGCAAGGCCTTTGGCGAACTGGTGGAGAGCCAGCGTCACACGCCATCCCTGGCGGCGGAAGAAGTGCAGGCGCTGCTCGACAGCGAAGCCGATGTGGTGGTGCTCGACGCCCGGCGTTTCGATGAATACCAGACCATGAGCATTCCCACCGGCATCAGCGTTCCGGGCGCGGAGTTGGTATTGCGCGCCCGAGAACTGGCACCGGACCCGGCGACGCGGATCATCGTCAACTGCGCCGGGCGCACCCGCAGCATCATCGGCACGCAGTCGTTGATCAACTCAGGCATCCCCAACCCGGTTTCCGCCTTGCGCAACGGCACCATCGGCTGGACCCTGGCCGGTCAAAAACTGCAACACGGCCAGTCGCGCCGTTTTGCGCCGACCAGCGAAGAATACCGACACATCGCCGCTCAGGATGCCCGTCGCGTTGCCGACAAAGCCCTCGTCGGCCGTGCAACTCTGACCGACTTGCAAGGCTGGCAACAAGAAGCAACCCGCAGCACTTACCTGTTCGACGTCCGCACCCCGGAAGAATTCGAGACCGGCCACCTGCCCTCGGCCCGCTCGACACCGGGCGGCCAACTGGTGCAGGAAACCGATCACTTCGCGAGTGTCCGCGGCGCGCGTCTGGTTCTGGTCGATGACGATGGCGTGAGGGCCGACATGTCGGCGTCCTGGCTTTCGCAATTGGGATGGGAGGTGCATGTGCTGGATGACGTGCAGCCTTCGCATTTCAGCGAAAAAGGTGCCTGGCAGGCGCCGGTCCCCACGCCGCAGCAAGCCGAGGAAATCAGCCCCGAAACCCTGGCCGAATGGCTGACCCATCGCGACAGTGTGGTGCTGGATTTCACCAGCAGCGCCAACTACGTCAAACGCCATATCCCCGGTGCATGGTGGGCACTGCGCGGGCAATTGCGCGAAGCGCTGGCCAACGTACCGGCCGCACAACGCTACGTGCTGACCTGTGGCAGCAGCCAATTGGCACGGCTGGCTGTCGCTGATGTCGAGGCCCTGACCGGCAAGCCGGTGTTCCTGCTCAAGGGCGGCACGGCCAGCTGGATCGCTGCGCAACTGCCACTGCAAGACGGTGAAACTCATCTGGCTTCACCGCGCATTGATCGCTATCGCCGCCCCTATGAAGGCACCGACAATCCTCGCGAAGCAATGCAAGCCTATCTGGACTGGGAATATGGATTGGTGGCGCAACTGGCCCGCGACGCAACCCATGGCTTTTTTGTGATCTGAGCCCTTAAGGCTTCTGCACCGTATACCGGGCAGCGCCGTTTGATACGCCCAACGTTGAATTCAGCCCGACCCCTTTCTCCAGGCGGAGGTGACAAGAAGCATCAAGACCCGCCTGGAGCATGCTGTTATGAGTTTCACCCAGCCATTCAAATATCTGCTGATCGCCACCGCCCTCACCTTTGGCGCCGTCACTCACGCCGCCGACCTGCAACCGCTGTTGGTGGCCAATCAAAAGTCCACGATCAAGGTACTGCTGGAGGTCTCCGGTGAACTGAAAAATGTGCCCTACGAGATCCAGTTCTCCGAGTTCCCCGCCGCCGCGCCGTTAGGTGAAGCGTTGAACGCAGGAGCGGTGGACATCGGCGCCCTGGGCGATGCCCCTTATGTGTTCGCCCTCGGCGCCGGTGCGCCGCTCAAAGTGGTCAGTATCATTCATGCCGAGGGGCGCAATACCACTGCCATTCTTGTGCCCAAGGATTCACCGATCAAGGATGTCTCAGGCCTCAAGGGCAAGCGCATCGTCACCACGCGCGGCTCGATCGGACACTACCTGGCCATCAAGGCCCTGCGCGACGCCGGCCTGAGCACCCAGGATGTGCAGTTCGTTTTCCTGCTGCCCAGCGAGTCAAGACTGGTGCTGGATAACGGCACCGCGGATGCCTGGTCCACGTGGGATCCCTACACCACCGTCGTCACCTCTCAGAGTCAAGCCAAGATCCTGGTCAGCGGCAGCAACCTGCTGAGCAATCACCTTTATCTCGCAGCCACCGACCAGGCCATCGTCGATAAGCGCCAGCAACTGGACGACTTCGTCGCCCGGGTCGACCGGGCCTACCGCTGGAGCAACGAGCACCCCAATGAGTACGCCGCCGCCCAGGCCAAAATCACCGGCCTGCCCCTGGCGGTGCATGTGGCCGTGGCCAAGGCGACCCACATGCAGCCGGTGGTTATTGACGACGCGGTCGTCAGCGGCTTGCAGGCCACCGCCGACATCTATCAGGAAGAAGGCTTGCTGACCCGACACATCGACGTCTCCCAAGGCTTCGACAAAAGCTTCAACACCAAACGTCCCCCACTTACCCAAGCTTCGCGCTAAAGGAGTAGAACCATGAGCAAACAACGCCAACTCAAACTCGGGGCGATGGTCCATGGCGTCGGCCATGGTTGGGGCGAATGGCGCCACCCGCAAGCCCTGCCCAATGCCAGCGTGAATTTCGGTTTTTATCAGCAGCAAACGCAACTGGCTGAAGCGGCGAAGTTCGACTTCGTGTTTATCGCCGACAGCCTGCACATCCATGAGAAGTCGAGCCCGCACTACCTCAATCGCTTCGAGCCGCTGACCATCCTCTCGGCGCTGGCCGCGACCACTCGCCATATCGGCCTGGTGGCAACCGTCACCGTCAGCTACACCGAACCGTTCCAGGTGGCGCGCCAGTTTGCGTCCCTGGACCACATCAGCGGCGGTCGTGCCGGCTGGAACGTGGTGACCTCCTGGCTCAGCGGCACCGCCGATAATTTTGGCAAGGCCGAGCACCCGCCCCATGCGGTGCGCTACCGCATCGCCAAGGAGCATGTGAATGTGGTCAAGGGGTTGTGGGACTCCTGGGAAGACGACGCCTTCGCCTACAACAAGCAAAGCGGCGAGTTTTTCACCCCCGGCAAACTGCATGCGCTGGAGCACAAAGGTGAATTTTTCTCGGTGAAAGGCCCGCTCAACATCGCCCGCTCCCGACAAGGTCAGCCAGTGATTTTCCAGGCCGGTACCTCTGAGGACGGACGTAATTTCGCCGCGGAGAATTCCGATGCGATTTTCGTCAGCCCCGAGGGGTTCGACGAAGCACGCGCCTACTATCAAGACCTGAAAAAGCGCGCCAGCGGCTTCGGCCGGGATGCACAAGAGCTGTCGATCCTGCCGGGCATCCGTCCGATCGTTGGCCGCGATGAAGCAGAAGTTGAAAGCCGCTATCAGCAAGCGGTGGAACTGGTGAGTATTGAGGATGCGATTGTCGCCCTCGGCAGGCCATTCAATGACCATGATTTCAGCCAGTACCCATTGGATGCGCCATTCCCCGAGCTGGGTGACTTAGGCTCCAATAGCCAGAAAGGCGGCTCGGACCGGATCAAACAACTGGCCAAAGACGAAGGCCTGACCTTGCGCGAAGTGGCCCTGCGTTTCTCCCGGCCACGGCGGGATTTCGTCGGGACGCCTGAGCAGGTTGCCGATGCCATTCAAATTTGGTTCGAAGAAGGCGCGTCTGACGGTTTCATCATCAATTCGGTGCTGCCGGACGGCCTGCAATATTTCACCGAGCTTGTCGTGCCTGTGCTGCAACAGCGCGGTCTGTTTCGCGATGAATACAGCGGCACGACCCTGCGCGACAACCTAGGGCTCGAAGCACCCGCCAACCGTTACACAACCGCCCAGGTTCACCAGAAGAGCGAGGCACTGGCATGAGCGAATCCTTTAATCGCCTGCCGGGGCAGTTTAATCGTCGCGGCTTCCTGACGGCCAGCTCACTCGCCATCGGGGCGTTGGGGTTGTCCTCGATGGGATTGGCGTCACGTGCGTTCGCGCAAAACACCTCGCTTTCGGACCTGACCCTGGGCGTCGCCACTTATCGCGGCCAGGAGTCGTATTTCACCGAAGACGCCGGCACCGCTAACCGCCCTTACAAAGTCGATTACGCGGAATTTGCCGGCGGCAACCTGATCGTCGAAGCGCTGGCCTCGGGCAGCCTGGACATCGGCTCCATGAGCGAGATCCCACCGATCTTCTCTATCCAGAGCCATCGCCAACCGCGACTCATCGCAGTGATACAAGGCGACGTGAACAACCAGGTGTTCCTGATTCCCAAGGACTCGAAACTCGAATCGGTCGGGCAGTTGCGCGGCAAACGGGTCGGGTACGTGCGCTCGACCACCTCGCATTACTTTCTGATCAAGGCACTGAAAGAACAGGGCCTGACGATGAACGACATCACGGCGGTAGCGCTCACGCCGCAGGATGGTTTCAGTGCTTTCCAGAGCGGTCAGCTCGATGCCTGGGTGATTTATGGGGTGTTTATCCAGTTAGCGAAATTCCGCAGTGGCGCCCGGGTGTTGAAAACAGCTGAGGGTTATTTGTCCGGCAACTACTTGATGGCGGCGCGCCCCGCGGCCCTCGAAGACCCGCTGCGCAAACAAGCGATTCAGGACTACTTGCAGCGCACGGCGCGCACGCTGGAATGGATCAATAACAACCCCGATCCCTGGGCCGCCAAATCCGCGCAGCTACTGGGCGTCGACAAAGCGGTGTTTCTCGACATGTACAACAGCCGCAGCCAGCCGTGGAAAGTCATCGAAGTGGACGACCAGGCGATAGCCTCGCAACAGGAGGTCGCGGATTTGTTCTTCGCTGCGGGTGTGTTGAGCGAACGGCTGGATGTCAGTCCGTTGTGGGACAAAAGTTTCCGGTTGCTAGCGCTATGAGCCGATTCCCAGCCTTTTTGATCGAGTGAATCCACCATGAGTCTTTCTTCTCAACACCCGCCCTTACTGCGATCTGTCGAGGCGGCGAATTTCGACGCCTTGCTGGAAAACATCGGCGCACAACTCAGCGCCACGGCGCACCTTTATGACGAAAGCGGCGCCTTCCCCCAGGACAATTTCAAGCTGCTGCAGGAGCACGGTCTGGTCGCACTGACCGTGCCCAAAGCTCTCGGCGGTGGTGGCGCGAATCTGGCCCAGGCGCGCAAGGCGATCAGCGCAATCGCCAAGGGTGAACCCTCGACGGCGTTGATCCTGGTGATGCAGTACATCCAGCACGCGCGCCTGCAAGACAGTAAAACCTGGCCCGAAGCATTGCGCCTGCAAGTGGCGCAAGACGCCGTCCAGCAAGGCGCGTTGATCAACGCCCTGCGGGTCGAGCCCGACCTCGGCACCCCGGCTCGCGGTGGTTTGCCAGCGACCGTTGCCCGGCGCACCTCCGCCGGTTGGCGCATCAGTGGCCGAAAAATCTACTCCACCGGCAGTCATGGCCTGACATGGTTCAGCGTCTGGGCGCGCAGCACCGATGAAGATCCGCTGGTCGGTGCCTGGCTGGTGCACAAGGACACGCCCGGCATCAGCATCATCGAGGATTGGGACCATCTGGGCATGCGCGCGACGTGCAGTCATGAAGTGGTGTTCGACAATGTACTGGTGCCGCTGGATCACGCCGTCAGCGTCAGCCTCTGGAGCGCACCGCAACCCGAACTCGATGGCGACGGCTTCCTGTGGATGTCGGTGTTGCTCTCGTCGGTTTACGACGGCGTCGCCCAAGCCGCTCGCGACTGGTTGGTGGATTGGCTGGAACAACGCAAGCCATCCAACCTCGGCGCGTCGCTCTCCACCCTTCCGCGCTTCCAGGAAACCGTCGGGCACATCGACACGCTGTTGTTCGCCAACCGCAGCCTGCTGGATTGCGCCGCCGAAGGACGCACGCCGGCCATTAACGCCGCGCAACTGAAGTACCTGGTGACCGGCAACGCCATCCGCGCCGTCGAGTTGGCCATCGAGGCGTCTGGCAACCCCGGCCTGTCCCGCACAAATCCGCTGCAACGGCATTACCGCGATGTGCTGTGCAGCCGTGTTCACACGCCGCAGAACGATGCCGTGCTGCAAGGTGTCGGCAAAGCGGTCTTCGCCCAGCGCCAGCAAAAGGAACGTCCATGAGCCAGCTCATTATCGCCAGCCAACTGGATGAAGACTTCAACGATGTGATTCGTCAGCGCCTTGCACACACGCATCCTGACGCCCGGTTAATCGATGTGCCGAGCGGCGTACCCAGCGATCTGCCGACTGAAGTCAGTATTTTGTTGGCGCGGCCAATCAATGTTCGCGGCTATCTGGCGCCGGACACACCGCCGCCGGGTTGGCCCTACGGTTTGAAGTGGGTTCAGGTAGTGTCCTCCGGCATCGACTTCTACCCCCAATGGCTGTTCAACGGCCCGCCGGTGAGCACTTCGCGCGGCAGCGCCGCCGAGAACATCGCCGAGTTTGCCCTGGCCGCGATCTTCGCCGCCGCGAAGCGTCTGCCGGACATTTGGGTGCATGACTCGCAATGGAATTTCACCGCACTGACGCCGCTCAAGGGCACCACGTTGGGGATTCTCGGCTTCGGTGCGATTGGCCGCAGCTTGGCGAGCAAGGCCCACGCCTTGGGCATCAATGTGCTGGCGTTGCGTCAGAGTCAGACGCCGTTCGAGGTGGAAGGCGTCGAAGCCGCGCGAGATATCCATGACCTGTTTGCCCGTTCCGACCATCTGGTGCTGGCCGCGCCGTTGACCGGCGCGACCCGGCATATCGTCAACAGCGCGGTGCTCGCCAGCGCCAAACCCGGCCTGCACCTGATCAACATCGCCCGCGGCGGTCTGCTGGATCACGGGGCGTTGCTTGAAGCACTGGACAGCGGAACAATCGGCCTGGCTTCGCTGGACGTCACCGATCCCGAGCCACTGCCGGACGGACATCCGCTCTACACCCATCCACGGGTGCGCTTGTCACCCCATACCTCGGCGATTTCCACCAACAGTGGCCATGAGATTGCTGACAGTTTCCTGGCCAACCTTGAGCGTTATCTCAACGGTTTGGCGTTGGAGAATCAGGCGAACGTACAACGCGGGTATTGAATCCAGCCGAACCACCGTCATCGCGGGCAAGCCACGCTCCCACAGGTCATGTACATAACCTGTAGGAGCGTGGCTTGCCCGCGATTGCGTCATGTCAGCCAAAGACAAAACATCAGATTTACGCATTTAACTTACAAACTTAATGCCTGTTTTTTATAATTAACTTATAACTAATCGGACTTTTACAGCGCCGTATTATACAAATATTGTTACAACCATCACCGACCCCTGACCAGGTGGAGGCCCACGGAACTGCAGTTTTTCCGGCCGACACCACTCCACGGTCAACTGCCACACCCAAAAACCTGAAAACGGCTCAAGCCCCCGCCGCCATGGCTTTCGAATCATGGCCCCGGCAACGCTTTGCCAAAAAAAACACAACAACGCCAACGCTGCATCTACACACCTGGGGTTCACCATGTATAACACCTTCACTGCAAACCGTTTGACGCTGGCCGTGTCGCTGGCGATGTTCGGGTTGTCGGCCCACGCCGAAGAAAACACCATGGATGGTGCCCTCCCCGTTGTCACAGTCACCGCCGAACACCACAGCGAAGACCTGCAAAAAACCCCGCTGGCGATTTCTGCGTTCGACGAAAAAGCCCTGGAAGACAAGCAGATCAAAAGCATCCGCGACCTCTCCGGGCAAGTGCCTAACCTGCCCCTCAGCCGTCAGTCGATCTCCTACAGCGCCCAGACCTACGGGATTCGTGGCATCGGCGAAACCGACCCGATCCAGGAATCCGCCGTCGCGGTGTACGCCGATGACCTGTACATCCCGCGGGCGATTTCCTCGATGCTCGACTTCAACGACGTCGAGCGCGTCGAAGTGTTGCGCGGCCCGCAAGGCACGCTGTATGGACGCAACAGCAGCGCCGGCGCGATCCGCGTGATCACCCGCGATCCGAACCAGGAAACCCGGGGTTTCTTCGAGCTCGGCGCCGGCAACTACAACGCGCAGAACGGCCGATTGCTGATCAGTGGCCCGCTGGTGGACAACGCGTTGTTCGGCAGTTTTTCGGCGATTCGCCTGACCCGTGACGGCTCCGTCTCCAACCCGACCCGCGGTGAGGATGTGAACAACGTCGACATCCAGTCCTACCGCGGCAAGTTGCGCTTCAACCCGATCGATTCGCCGTGGGATGTGCAACTGACCCTGGCCGGCACCTTCGACCGTGGCGACACCACCAGCTACACGCCGTTTGATGCCGACGGCCACTTCGACAAATTCAAAAGTTACAGCAGCCTCGATCCGAAGAACCGACTCGACCAAGGCAGCTCGGTGCTGCGGGCGATCTACACCCTCGACGATCATCTGAGTTTCAAATCGGTGACCGCCTATTCCGCCTTCAACCAGCCTGTGGACTATGACAACTCCGGGCAGGCCGCCCTCATTCAGAACAGCCTGATCACCTACAAGCAGGACTATGCCACCCAGGAGTTCCAGCTCAACGGCGACTACGACGATTTCAGTTTCAGCACTGGCCTATACCTGTACCGGGAAAAATTCGACGCCGAGCGCGACAGCCTGACCTACTCGATTGCGCGCAACCGGGTGATCGGCCAGGGGCAATACAGCACAACCAATACCGAAAGTTATGCGTTGTATGGCCAGGGCAGTTACAAAGTCACGCAGCAACTGTCGCTGATCGCCGGCCTACGGTTCACCCGCGAACACAAGAACTTCGATTACACCAACTACGTGGTCAACACCGACCGGCAGATCACCGGTACCAATTTCAGCGCCGATTCAAGCAAATCCTGGCAATCCACCAGCCCGAAACTCGGCTTCGAATACGCCTGGAGACCGCACCTCAACCAGTACGCCTACGTCGCCAAAGGCTTCAAGGCCGGCGGCTACGACAATCGCGCGCCGACCCAGGCCGCTGCCGAACAGGCGTTTTCGCCCGAGGACGTGACGACCTGGGAAACCGGCTTCAAGGGTGACTTCTTCGACCAGCGCCTGCGAGCCAACGTCGCACTGTTCTACAACGACTACAAAGACCTGCAGACTAATGCCTACGACCCGGCGCTGGGTGTCAGCCTGCGGACCAACGTCGGCCAGGCACACACCTATGGCGTAGAACTGGAAACCCTGACTGCGCTGACCCGCGATCTGCAACTGACCGCCAATGTCGGCTACCTGGAAAGCCAGTACGACGACTTCGAGAATGCCAGCGGCGCTGGGGTCGATGCCAACGGCAAACAGTTGGTGTTCTCGCCGCGCTGGAACGCCAGCGTCGGCCTGAACTACACCATCCCGGCCGGACTGCCCGGTACCTGGCTGGCGGGCACCGATGCGCAGTTCCAGACCAAGTCCTACGCCAACGCGCTCAACGACGACGTCCAGGAAATCCCTCAGCAGACCTTCTGGAACGCCAACACCCGTTACCTCTCCGGCGACGGTCACTGGACCACCACGCTGGCCGTGAAAAACCTGCTCGATCGCGCTTACCCGCAGTCGGTCGGCTACGTGCCCTCCAGCGGCGCCCGCTTCTACTCCATCAACGACCCGCGAACCCTGTTGTTGTCCGTGCGCTACGACCTCTGACCCCCCTAACGACGCCCCCCCTACGCCGGATTCGATATCGCTTAATGCCAAGGAGCACCACGATGGCTGTTACCCGTAGAGAACTGATTTCCCGCATTGCCGCCGTCGGTGGCTATTCCGCCGCTGTCAGCGCCCTCGGTGCATTGGGGCTCACGCCTCAGGCCGTGGCGGCAACATTCAATCCGCTGCAACTGGGCAGCAGTGGCAAAGGCAAGCACGTGGTGGTGGTCGGTGCCGGTATATCCGGGCTGGTCAGCGCCTACGAGCTGCGCAAGGCTGGCTTCACCGTGACCATTCTCGAAGCGCGCGAGCGAGTGGGTGGACGCAACTGGACTCTGCGGCGCGGCACCAAAGTCGATTTCGACGATGGCGTCAGCCAGACCGTCGACTTCGACGACGGGCAGTTTTTCAACGCCGGTCCTGCACGTATTCCCAGCCATCACCAGACGATCCTCGGCTACTGCCGCGAACTGGGTGTCGAGCTGCAAGTGCTGGTCAACAGCAGCCGCAATGCGCTGGCCTTGCCCGATCCGACCAAACCGGCGTTCCAGTTACGCCAGGCGGTCAACGACACCCGCGGCCAACTGTCTGAACTGCTGGCGCGCACCGTCAGCCGCAAGGCCCTGGACCAGGACTTGAGCGTTGATGATCGCAAGGCGCTGCTCAATTTTCTCAAGGTCTATGGCGATCTTAACGCCGACTTCAAATACAAAGGCTCGGTGCGCTCGGGGTACACCCGTATCCCCGGTGCCGGCGATCAAACCGGCATCACCCGTGCACCGCTGGAGCTACAGACCCTGCTCAATCCCAAGCTCTGGGGCGCGTTGGTGTTCGATGAGATCCCGGAGTTTTCCTCAACCATGTTCCAACCGGTTGGCGGCATGGACCGGATTCCCTACGCGTTCTACGACAAGCTCAAGGACGCGGTGCGTTTCAACGCCGAGGTCAGCGACATTCAGACCTCCGAAAACGGCAGCCGCATCACCTACCGGGACCGCAAGACCGGCACCACCCAGACGCTGAGCGCCGATTACGCCATCGTCACGGTCCCCTTGCCGTTGCTGGCCAAGCTGCCGAGTAACTTCAGCCAGCCGTTCAAGCAAGCGATTCTCAGCGCGCAAAGCGATCAGGCGAACAAAGTCGCCTGGCAGTCGCCGCGTTTCTGGGAAACCGACTTCAACATCTACGGCGGATTGTCGTACCTGGATCATGAAGTCAAAGGTTTGTGGTACCCCAGCGACCGGTTGAACAGTGCCCAGGGGATTCTGGTCGCGGCCTACAACACCAGCCAATCAGCCCAGGCCTTCAGCAAGAAATCCCTCGCCGAACAGTTCGCCTCCTCGCGGCAAGCCGTGGAACTGCTGCACCCCGGACACAGCACCAAGCTGCAAAAACCGGTGGCGATCAACTGGGCCAAGGTGCCCTTCAGCAAAGGCCCGTGGATCGTCAACGACGAGGTCGGCGAGAGCGCTTACCAGATCCTCAACGAGCCTCAGGGCCGCACGTATCTGGCCAGCGACGCCCTCGCCCATGGCGGCGTCGGCATCTGGCAGAACAGCGCCGCCGACTCGGCGCGACGCATCGTTTCCCTGATCGGCCGCCATGCCGAACGCCAGCAAGCGGGCGTTGCCGCCTGACTTTTTTTCAATAAAGGACTGACCGATGAAAACCATGACTTTGCTCACAGGACTCCTCATGACCGCCACCGCCCTCACCAGCCACGCCGACGAGATCAAGCGCATCGCCCTGCCCAATTCGAGTTTCCCGATTTCGCTGGCGGTGTCGGTTCCGGCACAGACCGACCTGCTGTTTGTCAGCGGCCTGCTCGCCGACCTGCACGACCCGAAAGCGCCGAAGGATTCCTTCGCTGCCTATGGCGACACCGCGACGCAGACCACCTCGATTCTCAACAAGCTCAAAGGCGTGCTGCAAAGCCAAGGCCTGGACCTGGGTGATGTGGTGCAACTTCGGGTGTTTCTGGTGGGCGATCCGGCCAAGGGCGGCAAGCTCGATTTCGCCGGGTTGCAGGAAGGCTATACGCCGTTCTTCGGCAGCGCCGCGCAACCGAACAAACCAGCACGCACCGCCGTGCAGGTAGTCGCCCTGCCGCTACCGGGCGGCTTGGTCGAAATCGAAGCCGTCGCCGCTCGCAAGAAGTGACACGGACCTTAGCCGACATTCAGGAGCCTCACTCTCATGCTCACCTGCCAAACGCGCCTTGCCGCGCCTGCCTACCGCCCGTTATTGCTGCCCCTGTCGATTGCCTGTGGCTTGGCCTCGTTCAATATCGAGGCCGCCGAAAGCAACTCACCGACTCTCGACACGGTAGTCGTCACGGGTAACCGTGGCACCGTCCAACGCACCGTCACCACCAGCCCGATTCCGATCGACGTGGTGACCGGCGAACAATTGCGTTCGGTCGGAAAACCGAGCCTGTTGGAGGCGCTGAGCAAGTTCATCCCGTCCTTCAACCTGCCCGACCGCGCCGGTTGGGACGCCAGCGGCGTAGTGCGCTCGGCCACCCTGCGGGGGCTGACAGCGTCCCATGTGTTGGTGCTGGTCAACGGCAAGCGCCGGCATACCAGCGCCACGTTGAACATCAACGGCATCAACAGCGGCGCGGCACCCAGCGACCTCGACCTGATCCCGGTGGCGTCCATCGATCACATCGAGGTGCTGCGCGATGGCGCAGCGGCACAGTACGGCTCGGATGCCATTTCCGGGGTGATCAACATCATCCTCAAGCAAACCACCGGCGGCAGTTCCGACACCACCCTCGGCCAAGGCTATGACGGCAAACGCGGGACCGCGCAGGAGGCGCTCAATTATGGTTTTCAGATCGGCGAAGCCGGTGTACTCAATGTCTCGCTCGACACCCGCTATCAGGAACGCGACAACAAGGCCGGCAGCAACGGCTATAGCACGCATTACTATCCGCAGGCCGACGGCTCGCCCGACCCGCGTGAGGCCAACGCTAGCCACCACACTTACAAGGGTTACGGACTGCCCCGCAGTCAACTGGCCGATGTCGCCTACAACCTCGACCTGCCGTTGAACGATGCCGTCACGCTCTACTCGTTCTCGACCTTGGCCACCCGGGAGAACAACGACGGCCAGAATTTCCGCCTGCCCAACGGGCGCAACACCATCACCACCGGCCCCAATGGCTATCCCGACGGTTACAGTCCTTACTGGCTGATCAACGAAACCGACTTCCAGTCCGCTTTCGGTGCCAAGGGCGAGGATTTCAGCGGCTGGGCCTGGGACCTGAGCAGCACCTACGGGCGTAACTACGCCAAGCAACGCACCTACAACAACCAGAACCCGTCGCTGGGCGAAAACACCCCGAACAAGTTCACCTCCGGCATTTACATCGCGGACCAACTGACCAGTAATCTGGATCTTAAAAACAGCTACGAAATCGGCCTGGCCAAGCCGCTGGATGTCGCCTTCGGCTTCGAGCACCGACGTGAAAGCTACGAGACCCGCGCCGGCTCCGAAGCCTCGTATATCGATGGCGGTTACGTGTTCCCCGCCAGCCATCCGCGCGCCGGGCAGCGTCCCGATCCGGGCGCCCAGGTCACCAACGGCATTAGTCCTGAAGACGCACAGAAAGTCAGCCGCAACAGCGTCGCCAGCTACATCGACCTGGGCTTCTACCCCGTCGAACAGTGGTACCTCGGCGTCGCCGCACGGTACGAGCATTACAACGAAGGCGTCGGTGGCACCCGCAGCGGCAAACTCAGCACCCGCTACGAATTCAACCCGGTGTTTTCGGTGCGCGGCACCATCAGTAATGGCTTTCGCGCGCCGTCGCTGGCCAATCAGATTTTCACCGCGCGCTCGACCGGGTTCGACACCATCAATGGTGTCTACCAGTCTTACAACTACGTGATTCTGCCGGTGGATTCGGCCGGCGCCCAGGCTCTTGGGGCCGAGTCGTTGAAACCCGAACGCTCGACCAACTTCAGTCTCGGTTTCGCTCTGACTCCCAGCGAAAACCTGAGCCTGACCGTGGACGGCTACGTCATCAACCTGCGCGACCGTCTGGTGCTCAGCGAACGTTTCCAGGGCCCGGGCGTCGCCGCCCTGCTCGACAGCATTGGTGTGCCGGCCACCGCTGGCGCGCAGTACTTCACCAACGGCGCCAACACCCGGACGTCCGGGGTCGATGTGGTCGGCAATTACCGGCAGAACCTGAACCAGTTCGGCTCGGTGAGATGGACTGCGGCACTGAACTACAACCACACGAAAATCCTCAGCGTCAACGACACACCGTCACAACTGACCGCCCTGGGCGACTTCCAGCTGCTCGGACGCCAATCGCGAGCATTGATTACCAAAACCTCGCCCAGCAGCAAGATGATCTTCTCCGCTGACTGGGCGATCAGCGACTTCGACGTCAACCTGCGGCTGACCCGTTATGGCACCTACACCGAGGTCAACAGCTCGAGCGATCCAAGCCTGGACCGCGAGTATTCGGCCAAATGGATCACCGACCTGGACGTGGCCTATGCGCTCAACAAACAACTGACCGTCGCCGTCGGCGCGCAGAACCTGTTCGACAAGTACCCGGACCATATCGGCGTAAGCAACTCTTCATTCGGCGATAACTGGGGCAGTTTTTCACCCTTCGGCTTCACCGGCGGTTACTACTACACCCGCGTGCAATACGCGTTCTGACTCCTCGGGCGCGTAGAGCAAGAACAAAAGATCGCAGGGTATTTCGAAGCGCGGCCATTCATTCTGAGCGGTGCCGCCTCCGGCAAGGATGGCGCCTGAGGCTTAGGTTTCCATATAGCCTGATACAAGGCTCTTATTCCATTACAGAAGTACAAATTACTTTTATAGTGCGTTTCAATCTATGCGTTTGAGTTGATACAGATACGCCTCTTCAATTTTTTCAGGAGCCATGATGTCCGATCCAAAACCTCTGTTGTTTGCACTCTACGAACAAGCCAGTGTGGGCTGTGGAGGTGCGCCGAGCCTCTGGACGCATCCGGCTGACGAACGCCTGGCAATCAACTCGTTGGGCTACTGGTCGAACCTGGCGCGCATTGCCGACCAGGCCAACCTCGACATGCTGTTCTTCGGCGACGTGCTGGGTTTCTACGACGTCTTTGGTGGCAATGCCGATGCCGCAATGAAATGGGCTGTGGAAGCTCCGGCCAACGATCCATTGATGATCATTCCCGCCCTGGCCGCGGTCACCGAAAACCTTGCGTTCGGCGTCACGGTCACCACCAGCTATGAACACCCCTTCTCCCACGCTCGGCGCTTCAGCACCCTGGACCACCTCACCAACGGGCGGGTGGGCTGGAACATCGTGACCTCTTACCTGTCCAGCGCCGCGCGTAACTTCGGCCTTGAACAGATGATCAAACACGATGACCGCTACGAACGCGCCGAAGAATTTCTCGATGTGGTGTACAAGCTGTGGGAAGGCAGTTGGGCCGACGATGCGGTAGTCGCGGACAAAGCTCATCAGCTGTATGCCCGGGGTGATCGGGTACGGCCGATTAACCACGTGGGCGAGCACTATCGAGTCGCCGGTCCGCACCTCACCTCACCGTCGCCGCAGCGCACACCGCTACTGATCCAGGCCGGCTGGTCGGGTCGCGGTCGCGAGTTCGCCGCCAAGCATGCCGAGCTGATCTTCATTGCCAAGTCCAACCCTCAGGAAATCCGTCAGGGCCTGGAGGACATATGGACCAAGGCCCAGGCTCTCGGTCGCCAGCGAGAGGATGTGAAGTCCCTGACTGTATTGCGCATCGTCACCGCCAAAACCGAAATTGAAGCGCAGCGCAAATATGACGCGTTGCAAAGCAACTACCATCTTCAAGCGCAACTGGTCAGTTATGCGGGCGACACGGGCATCGATATCAGTCGCTATGCCGACAGCGATGCATTGTCGACCCACACCGAAGGGCTGACGTCCTATGTCATGCACCCCGATGGCAGTGGTAAGCCGTTGACCGCTGGGGATGTGAAGCAACGTTTTGCCAAAGTCACCCGCGGCAGCGACCTGATCCTGGTGGGTACCCCACAACAGGTAGCCGACCGGATCGAAGAACACGCACGCATTTCCGGCACCAGCGGCTACATGATCAATCCGTTGATCAGCCCTGGCACACTCGAAGATTTCGTGGAGTTGATCATTCCCGAATTACAAAAGCGCGGCCTCTACAGGACCCAGCCGCAAAGCGGTACCTTCAGGTCCAGGTTAAGGGCAGATGGCCGCAGCCATTTACCCGACTCGGCTTATGGCGCTTCATTCCGTTTCGGCAAGGCGCTTTAGCCCGAAGGCGACTGCTCAAGCGTTATCAAGCAGTCGCCGACCGTTCGAGGAAAACGTCGCGGGGGATCAGCGTTTACAGCGTAAGAAACAGCGCCAAGGTCCAGACTCGGGATTGATCGCGCTGCCGGGCGCAGATGAACAATGGATGCTCACGGCCTGGCTGCAGATTCAACCGGGTTCGATCGCAGTCGCGGCGGAGCAGGCTGGATACGGCAGCGACGTCGCGCTCAGCCGCGCGTTCAAAGCCGCTACAGGTGTGTCACCTGGACAATGGCGGCGAGAGCGCCAGACTTCCGGCAGGAACGAGCCTCGGCAAGGAAAATTGGCAGCAATGGGCTTAACCCGGATTTAAGTTTGATTGCCCGCCCACGCCCCTTTCGCGAGGTTCGCGACAAAATAGCATTGCGATTGTTCGAGCTACTGATAGGAAGGATCGGACTGCGCGCAGTCGGCTGGGACTCGCTGGAGATCAAGCCATGTCGTGTTCTATCGCATGGCAAACGACGACGTGATTGAGGTCGTCAGACTCCTTCATGACGCCATGGAGGTGCAGCTGCACCTGCCCAACTACTGATCACCGACCTGGCCCAACGGTTTAACTGGCCATGAACAGCGAAGGTAAGGCGCCCCCCTCTACATCTCAACCTGAGCGCCCTCGCTGCCAGCCGACTCGGCGGCCAATTGAAGCGCGAGGTTCCGGGTCCGACCGGACTATCGAGACCCACCACCAGAAACACGATGCTCAACTTTGCGTACCACTTTCAATGCTGAACAACCGCTTCTTAGGCGTTTGCCGCGGCCAGGCGCCTGGCATTACGCTCCAGCTGCCGAAGGACACGCGGATTGGCGCCCCTGACGACCAGTGCCCTCGGGGCATCACGCAGAGCACGAGCATCTCCTGAGCTAATTTCAGGGTAGGTACCGAGAGAAATACGGGGTTGCTTATCCGCCCAGGAAAAGCGGAAGTGCCAGCACTTTGCACCTTTCGTACTAACGAAGAGGGCGAGGCCGTTGTAGTCAGGGAGGGTGTAGTCCTTGGCACGGGGTTTGGCGTTTCGGACTCGGGTATCGGTGAGAGTCGGGGCCGAAGCCTCGCTTTTCAACGCCGAACGTAAATGTCACGCACACAAAAACGCCACTCTACTGAGTGGCGTTTTTGTGAATGCTTGGAGCGGGAAACGAGACTCGAACTCGCGACCCCGACCTTGGCAAGGTCGTGCTCTACCAACTGAGCTATTCCCGCGTCTTGGTGATGCGCATTCTATAGAATCCTCAGCACCCGTCAACCCCTTGATTCAAAAAAGTTTTATTTTTTTTCAACGGTGGTCCGCAGGTGAGGCCAGGCAGCGCGTAAATACTGGAGCATGGACCACAGCGTCAGGCCGGCGGCGACAAGTAGCAAGGCGTAGCCCAGCAAGACCCAGAAGGAGAAGTCCGACGGGTTGGCCAGCAGGATCACCAGCGCGAGCATTTGCGCGGCGGTTTTCCATTTGCCCATGTTCGACACAGCGACGTGGGCGCGGGCGCCGATTTCGGCCATCCATTCACGCAGGGCCGAAACGACGATCTCGCGGCCGATGATCACCGCAGCCGGCAGGGTCAGCCACAGGTTGCCGTGTTCCTGCACCAGCAACACGAGGGCGACGGCCACCATCAGTTTGTCAGCCACCGGGTCGAGGAACGCACCGAACGGCGTGCTCTGTTCCAGGCGGCGGGCCAGGTAGCCGTCAAGCCAGTCGGTGGCGGCAGCAACGGCGAACACCGAACTGGAGGCCATGTAGCTCCATTCGTAAGGCAAATAGAACAACAAAATGAAAATCGGGATAAGCAGGACGCGTAGAACGGTGATCAGATTAGGGATATTCATCGGCACAACTGGCTGCGAGGTGAGAAGGCATTCTACTCGCTGTGCAGATTTGCATAAATCAACTCAGCGAGCTTTTTACTGATACCGGGTGCTTTGGCTATTTCGTCAATGCTGGCACGGGAGAGCTCTTGCAAGCCACCAAAATGTTTAAGCAGGTCGCGTCGGCGTGTCGGACCTACCCCGGCCACGCCTTCCAGGGTTGAGGTTCGCCGGGTTTTGCCGCGACGGGCGCGATGGCCGGTAATGGCAAAACGGTGGGCTTCATCACGGATCTGTTGGATCAGGTGCAGCGCAGGCGAGTCGCCCTTCAAAGTGAACTCGTGGGCGGCATCATTCAAGTACAACGTCTCGAAGCCGGCCTTGCGCGTGGCGCCCTTGGCCACGCCGAGCAGGATCAGGTCGGGCACCGCCAGTTCGTTGAGCACGTCGCGGGCCATGGACAGCTGGCCCTTGCCGCCATCCACCAGCAGGATATCGGGCAGCTTGCCCTCCCCGTCCTTCAATTTGCTGAAGCGGCGGGTCAAGGCCTGGTGCATGGCGGCGTAGTCGTCGCCGGCGGTGACGCCTTCGATGTTGTAGCGCCGGTAGTCGGATTTGATCGGTCCCTCCGGCCCGAACACCACGCAGGACGCCACGGTGGCCTCGCCGCTGGAGTGACTGATGTCGTAGCACTCCAGGCGCTGGGGCGGCTCGTCCAGGTTGAGGACTTCGGCCAGTGCCTCGAAGCGCGCAGCCACGTGCTGTCGATTCGCCAGGCGCGCGCTCAGGGCCTGCTCGGCGTTGGTCACGGCCAACTGCTGCCAGCGTGCACGCGTGCCGCGCACGCGGTGGCTGATGTCCAGTTCACGGCCACGCAACGCGTGGATGGCCTCGATCAACGTCGGGAAGTCTTCATGCACGACGTTGACGATCAGTTCCGAGGGCAAATCGCGCTCGGGGCTGCTGACGTAATACTGACCCAGGAACGCAGCCATGACTTCAGCAACCTCCTCGTCAATACCGGTCTGCGGGAAGAAGTTCTTGCTGCCGAGCACCCGACCGCCACGCACGCTGATCAGGTGAACACAGGCGCCACCCGGGTTGACGAACGCGGCGATCACATCGACGTCGCCGGTTCCGCCTTCCATGCTTTGCTGGTCCTGCACACGGCGCAGCAGGGAGATCTGGTCGCGCAACTCGGCGGCTCGTTCGAAATCCAGGGTGCTCGCGGCTTGCTCCATGGCGCCGGAGAGTTCGTCGGTGAGGGCATTGCTGCGCCCTTCGAGAAACATCACCGAATGGCGCACATCCTCGGCGTACTCCGCCGGCTCAACCAGGCCGACACAGGGCGCCTTACAACGCTTGATCTGATATTGCAGGCACGGCCGGGTGCGGTTCTTGTAGAAACTGTCTTCGCACTGACGCACGAAAAAGGTCTTTTGCAGCAGGCTCAGGCTTTCGCGAATCGCACCGGCGCTTGGGTAAGGTCCGAAGTATTTGCCCTTCTGCTTCTTCGCGCCCCGATGAATACTCAGGCGCGGGAAGTTGCCGTCAGATAAAAACACGTAGGGGTAGGATTTATCGTCACGCAGCAGGATGTTGTAGGGCGGCCGCCATTCCTTGATCAGCGTCTGCTCAAGCAGCAGCGCCTCGGTTTCATTCGCGGTGATGGTGGTTTCGACCTGGGCGATACGCGCCACCAGGGCGGCGGTTTTCGGCGTGAGGCCGGTCTTGCGAAAGTAACTCGCCAAGCGGCTTTTCAGGTTCTTGGCTTTGCCCACATACAGCAGGCGCGCCTCGCTGTCGAACATGCGGTACACGCCGGGGCGGCCGCTGCAGGTCGAGAGAAAGGCACTCGGATCAAACGGTGTGGTCATGTCAGGCGCTGGCGTCCACCATGCCGTGGCGCACTGCGAGCAGGGTCAATTCAACATCACTGCTGATGGCGAGCTTCTCGAAAATGCGATAGCGGTAGGTGTTGACGGTCTTGGGTGACAGACACAGCTTGTCGGAGATGACCTGCACCTTCTGGCAGCCGACAATCATCAAGGCGATCTGGATTTCCCGCTCGGACAGCACATCAAACGGCGAGTCGCTGGTGGGCTGGAAGGATTTGATCGCCAACTGCTGAGCGATCTGCGGGCTGATGTAGCGCTGGCCGGCAAATACCAGGCGAATGGCTTGTACCATCTCCGCCAGGCCTGCGCCCTTGGTCAGGTAACCCGCTGCACCCGCCTGCAGCAGGCGTGTAGGAAACGGGTCTTCTTCGCACACGGTAACCACCACGACTTTGATGTCCGGATGGCTGCGCAACAATTTGGTAGTGGCACCAAGACCGCCGATCCCAGGCATCTTGACGTCCATCAACACCACATCGGGTTTCAACTCCCGGGCCTTGATCAGGGACTCCTCCCCCGATTCAGCCTGGCCGACTACTTGCAGGCCATCGATGTCAGCCAGCATTCGTGTAATGCCTGTACGAACGAGATCATGGTCATCGACTACTAGCACCCTAATCAAGCAGACACCTCGCGATATGGTCTTATAGGTTGCTGAACACCTTAGCAAAAAACCAAGGCGCAGACCTAGTTGCAAGTGTCATATATATAGCGTTTGAGCGCGAAGAGCGTGCCCGTCGAACGACGAGCAGCGCTGTTTTCTGGGCGAAAGGTCAGGAATTGCGGGCTATAGCTTGAATTTGCCGTTCACTTTCATGGTTGCCGAATGCTCGGCCAAGGTTGAGGTCAACCGGCTGATTGCATCCTGGTCCTCTTTGAACATCGACCGGTAGTCGCCCAGCACTTTTTCTTCGATATGACTCAGATTATCCATTTGAGCCGGTGTGGGTGCTCCCGTTAATACGTAAAGGAGATCCACCCCTCTTTCGGCCACACGCGATAAATAATCGGCTTTCGGGGCACGCCCACCGTTTTCATATTTCCCTTGTGCGTTCGCTTCTACGCCTCCAATTTCACCAAACACTTTTTGCGACAAGCCAAGCCGCTCTCTTTCTTGCCGTAAACGCGAACCGATTCCACTCATTTGGATGTATGATCCTAAATTGGCACCCTTCAAGAGGTGATATGTTCATCCCTTGATTAAACAAACTTGAACGGTTTTGAACTATGCCCGGAATTCGTACTGCTGCACAAGCCAAGGCTTGGCTTGAACATCAAGGTAAGTCAGTTCAAGCGTTCGCCCGGGAACACGGTGTCGACCCGGCAACCACTTATCAGGTGCTCGCTGGGCGCAAGAAAGGACGGCGTGGAGAGGCCCATAAGGTAGCGGTCCTTCTGGGCATGAAAGAAGGCGTCATTCTTGCCGAGAATGAGCCCCTGAGGCAGGAACAGGAAATAATGTCCTAAACGCAGTATGCGCTTATTAAACAGCTGTGCCTGTTTTGCGCAGATGAGTCACTTATTGGTCCACAGGTTTGGGCCGACAGTCGCGCTCCATGCGCCAGAAGCACGCTTCCTCACCCGCAACCTGCAAACCCTTGCGCTGATAAAGCCTTTTTGCCGGATTGGTTTTAAATACGGTCAACCGTAAAAGACCGCGGCCTTGACCGCATGCCTTGAGCGCCATTTGCTCCAGTACCCAGTTGCCTGCTCCGCGCCCACGCAAAGGTTCGAGAATATGCAACTCGCGAATATACAGCGCCTGGCTATCGCGGCTCAGGCTGATAAAGCCCATCACGGTGTCGTCGCTGCAGATCAGCCAATTCTCGCGCCCTGCCCAGGCGACATCGAAACCATCGTTGGACCACAGCAAACCGTATTGCGCGTAGTAGCCACGCATGGCTTCGTAGGTCAGCGTCCGGGCAAATGAGCGATCCTGTTCAGTCGCCGCGCGCAAGTGAAACGTCATGTCATCGAACCTCTTCAGCACACAGCACTACTGATCGGCCGGTCCAGCGCCCGCTGTCGCGATGAGCAATCACCAGTGCATCGCCCACACCCGGCGCGGCGGCAAGCACATGCCCATCGGCAGCCCAGATAGCACTGCGCCCCGCGCACGCCCAGCCGCCCGATGGGCCACCGTGATTGGCCATCAACACCACCAGGCCATGCTCGGCGGCATAGCCCTGAAGCAGCGCACTGTCCGTTGCGTAGCCGCCTTCGCTGATCAGCACGCCGGCGGCGTATACCGTGGCGCCCGCTTGTGCGGCCTGACGTGGATGGCTGGCGTGGGAGAAGTCTGCGCAGACCGCCAGCGCAATTCGCTCATCCCCCCACTCGAGTGCAACACCGCCCTGCCCCGCGACAAACGCCACCTCTTCGCCGGGATGCAGATGCTGCTTGGTGTATACCGCAAGCGAACCGTCTGCCCCCAGCACCAGTGCGGCGATCAACACGCCCGCCCCTGGCGCCAAGCGGATCGGCATGCCCACCACGGCGGTCAAGCGCAGCTCCCGCGCCATCTCGCGCAGCGGTGTTAAAAGTGCGTCCGAGGGGGCTATCGCCAATTCACCCGCCAAGGACGGCTCATAGCCGGTCAACGACAACTCCGCAAACACCAGCAGTTGCACGCCATGCTCAGCCGCTGCGCGCATGAACGCCAGGTGCCGTTGGATATTGGCCGGCACGTCGCCCGCGATGGAAATGGATTGAGCAACCGCAAGGGTCAAGGCAGTCATGGTCGCGTCCCAGCAATCATTATCGAGTGGCGACCAGCATATCGGCACTCACCCCATAGCCGTAAGTACCTCGACACAATAGAAATTACTGATTGAATCCACCCGTGCGCCTCTAGTAAGCTCCCACCATCATTTGGAGAAACACCATGTTGCAACTCACCCACACTCAGGTTTGTCCTGCTGCCAGCGCCTCGCGCTCGGTGTCGGCTACCCGTGTGAACGGTTTGAGTGCACGAGTCAGCTTTTATTTTGGGTATTGGTTTAGCCACTGGCGCGCCTGATACCTGAAATCGGCGCCCACTGTTCAAGGGGTCGCCTACCAGAGAAATCTAACCCCCGGTCGGCTCCCCGATCGGGGGTTTTGCTTTTTCAGCCCTGAACACTTTGTTTGATCAAGAACATTTAAAGGAATCACGACATGAACTACGCCACCTATTACCGCTACGACACCAGCACCGCATGGCGATTTAGCAAGCTCCGCTCGGGACAGCCTGCCGCCTCCGATCGGTCACCTATCGGTGGCAAGCCAGCACACGTAGCCACTACGGCCAATTGTCGAACACCCCAGTAGGGCAGAGCGCGCGGGAATCGCCCGCCGCTTGCCCAGGAAGCCTTGAAGATGAACTCCTCCGTCGCCGCTCTGCCCGTTTCTGCCCTGACCAGCGCCAATGAAGCACTGACCCTGCGCTTGCCCAGCGCCCTTGAGCTCAAGCACCAGTTGCCACTCAGCCCATTCCTCAATGAACAAATCCACGCCCATCGCCAAGCCGTGCGCGCCATCCTCAATGGCGAAGATTCACGTTTGCTGGTGATCGTTGGCCCGTGTTCGATCCACGACCCGGAATCGGCCATGGAGTACGCACGCAACCTGAAGAAGCTGGCGTTGGAAGTCAGCGACCAGATGCTGCTGGTAATCCGCGCCTACGTCGAAAAACCGCGTACCACCATCGGCTGGAAAGGTCTGGCCTACGACCCGCACCTGGATGGCAGCGATGACATGGCGGCTGGCCTGCGCCTGTCCCGCGAACTGATGCGCGAAATGCTGCGCCTGGGCCTGCCGGTCGCCACCGAGTTGCTGCAACCCATGGCCGCCGGTTACTTCGACGACCTGCTCAGTTGGGTCGCCATCGGTGCGCGCACCACCGAGTCGCAGATCCACCGCGAAATGGCCAGCGGCCTGGGCATGCCCGTCGGCTTCAAGAACGGCACCGACGGCGGTGTCGCCATTGCCTGCGATGCGATGCGCTCGGCGTCCCACCCGCACCGGCACTTCGGCCTCGACAGCCAGGGCCACCCGGCGGTCATCCAGACCCCGGGCAACCCCGACACGCACCTGGTGCTGCGCGGCGGTCACCGTGGGCCGAACTACGATGCGCAGAGCGTGGCCCAGGTGAAACAAGACCTGGCCAAGTCCAAGGTAGCCGCGCGGATCATGGTCGATTGCAGCCACGCCAACAGCGGCAAAGACCCACTGCGTCAGCCGGCAGTGTTCAATGAAGTGCTGGAACAACGCCTGCAGGGCGACACTTCGCTGATCGGCATGATGCTCGAAAGTCACGTGTTCGAAGGCTGCCAGCCATTAGGCCCGGCGATGAAATACGGTGTGTCGGTGACCGACGGTTGCCTGGGCTGGGACAGCACCGAGCAGTTGTTGCGCAGTGCAGCCGAGCGCTTGCGCGAACACACCATCGGCTGAGCAATGGACGCTGGCTTGCCCGCAACGCGCGGACAAGCCAGGCGGCCGCAACGATCAGCCGTCTGGCCATTCGTGACTTGCGGTAAAGAGTCCTTTTCGGATTGGACGGTTTTTCCGAAGGAACGACGGGCGGATACTCGACGCTATTGTTCACCCCCCTCAGGAGTTACTGATGTCTATCCCCACGCACAACGTCCCGGCCTTCGGCCTCGGCACCTTCCGCCTGCAAGGCCAGGTGGTGATCGACTCCGTGAGCAACGGCCTGGAACTGGGCTACCGCGTCATCGACACCGCACAGATCTACGACAATGAAGCCGACGTCGGCCAAGCGATCGCCGCCAGCGGTGTGCCGCGTGACGAGCTGTTTATCACCAGCAAGATCTGGATCGCCAATTTCGCCGAAGGCCAACTGATACCAAGCCTCAGGGAAAGCCTGCGCAAGCTCAGGACCGACTACCTGGACCTGACTCTGATCCACTGGCCATCGCCGGAAGACCAGGTGCCCGTCGCCGTATTCATGGACCAGTTGTTGGAAGCCAAGCGCCTGGGCCTGACCCGTCAGATCGGCGTTTCCAACTTCACTGTCGATCTGATGCAGCAGGCGATTGCTGCGGTAGGCGCGGACAACATCGCCACCAACCAGATCGAGCTGCACCCCTACCTGCAAAACCAGAAGGTGGTGGATTTCGTCACCGACCATGGCATCCAGATCACCTCGTACATGACCCTGGCCTACGGCGAGGTGCTGAAAGACCCGGTAATTCAACAGATCGCCGAACGCCATCAAGCCACCCCGGCGCAAGTGGCTCTCGCCTGGGCCATGCAATTGGGCTACGCGGTAATCCCATCGTCCACCCGACGCGCCAACCTGGAAAGCAACCTCAAGGCCCTGCATCTGACCTTGAGCGCTGCCGACATGGCGCAAATTGCCGGGCTGGAACGGGGCCAGCGCCTGACCAGCCCCCAAGGTATCGCGCCGAAGTGGGACTAAACCCCAGCCACCGGCATGCGCGATAACTCCCGCAGCCATGGCAATACCCGCAGGCCAGTAGTGGCCTCGGGTGGGTCGATGATGTCCATGAAGTGTTCAAGATTGACGTTATCCGGTACCCCGGGCAAACGGACCAGTACCTGCGGTGTCGAGCCTACGGGTACGTCCAAGTCCAGGTGATCATAGACCAGCACGTGGCGCACCTGGGCCTGCGGCCCACCGGTATGGGCCACCAACCCTGCATTGACGATCAGCACGTCAAAGGGTTCAGCCGGAATCGCCGTGAGGATCTGAACCTCCTCAAAAGTTTGCACCGGCACAATCCGGTGATACCCCAAACGGTTGAGCATTTTTTCGATATACAGCCGTTGCAGGTGCTGTTCATCGGCAATCAGGATGGTCAGTGCTTTGTTCGGCATGGCAAACCCCTGGCAGGCAGTGCTCGTTGAGTGAGAGCGGCCCATTTTCCAGACATATCCCGCAGACAAAATCAGGCATGTTCCCCCTTCGTGTAGGAGTTGTCCCAAATTCACCGAATGACATCTCCCTGCGTCAAGGCTGATTGCAATAAACGCTCAGGCTGTGATGCAAATCATTGATCGCCTGGTCGACGCCCTCAACCGCCCCACCCAGCGCCTGGAGGTCGTGCCGTTCACACACGGCCTCCAAGGTTTCGCAACAGGTGATCAGCACGTGCGCCTTGACCATCCGCGCACCGCCTTTGGCGCGGTGTGCCAGATCATGCAACTTGGCGAAGTCGGCCTGGCGTCGCAACGACGGCAATAGCCTGTGATCGGCTTCCAGACTGTCGAGCAGCGGCATCAACAATTCGTTGAGCGCGGCGCGATCGTCCCCTGTCAGGATGATCAGCGTCCCCAGATCAAACGCCGGTTCGGCTTGCGGCTCGCATGGGCTTGCCATGCGCGGGACCAGGGCCGATCGCAAATCTTCGAGCCCGGTGGGCTTGAACAGGCACCCGTCCATGCCTGCCTGGCGGCAGCGCTCGGCTTCTTCGGGTTGGGCATTGGCGGTAAACCCTAGCAGCAGACACGGCACCAGGCCTCGCTCGCGCTCTTGTGTACGAATATCCCGGGCCAATGTGTAACCGTCCTTCAGGGGCATATTGCAGTCGGTTATCACCCCATCGAAGTGCCCGGCCTGCCACAACGCCAGCCCCTGAACACCGTCCTCCGCCGTGGTGATGCGATGCCCCAGGAAGCTCAATTGCCGGGCCAGCAGCAAACGGTTGGCCAGGTAGTCATCCACTACCAGGATACTCAACGCGCGCGTCGGCGGGCCGTGCGGGACAGGCGCCGAAGCCGGCGCCGGCATCGCGGCCGCCAGGGTCAGCGCCACGCTCACGTCCACTCGGGTGCCCTGCCCCAGCACACTGCTCAGGTGCAACTGACCACCCATCATCTCGCATAAACTGCGGCTGATCACCAGCCCCAGTCCTGAACCGCTGCGTGCCGACTGTTCAGCGTTGCTGCCCTGGATAAACGGGTTGAACAGCCGCTGCTGATCCTGAGCACTGATTCCCATACCCGTGTCTTGCACCCACAACCTGAGCAGCAGTCGATCCTCCGAAACGTCCCCCTGGGCGCCCAGTTGCACCTGGCCTTTGCTGGTGAACTTGATGGCATTGCTGAGCAGGTTCGAGACCACCTGCTTGAAGCGCAGCGGATCGATCAGCACCGGGCGATCAAGCGCCGGATCGAGTGTCACGCGCAGCGCCAACCCCTTGGCTCGCGCGAGTCCTTCAAATACCCGCACCACCGAAGCCAGCAACTCATGCAGGTTGGCCGGCTCCTGGGCCAGGGACAGATGCCCGGATTCGATCCGTGCGATATCCAGAATATCGCCGATCAATTCCAGCATGCCCCGCGATGCCACCGACGCCACCTCCAGCGCATCGCGATCCGCCCGACCTTGCTCGGCGCTTTTGAGCGCCAACTCGATCATGCCGATCACCGCGTTCATCGGTGTCCGGATCTCGTGGCTCATAGTGGCCAGGAACGTCGTCTTGGCGCGGTTGGCGGCGTCGGCATCGTCCTTGGCTTCCTGCAACTGGCCCAGCAAGCGGTGGCGCTCACTCACATCCACCCAGCCGGCAATCATGCCCACGACCTTCTCGTCGCCGTCGCGGTACGGCAGCATCCAATGGTAAATCGTGAGGACTTCGCCGCCCGGCACCCTGAGGATCCGGTCATGAATCTGCGGCTCGCCCCGCGCCATCAACTTCAGGTAGTCGTCATGGTACGACTGGGCTTGCGGCGGGTTACCAGTGTCGGTTTCCACCACGGTCTTGCCGATCACGTCTTCGAGCTTGAAACCGAATACGTCGAGGTAGGCATTGTTGCAGGCCATCAACCGCCCCTGGCGATCGCGCACGTAAATCGGGTGAGGCGTGCCGTCGATCAACACGCTCATAAAGCGCATCTGATCGCTCAACGCGCGCTCGGCCTGGGCGCGCTTGCGAATCAGGCTGCGCAGGTAAAAGGCCCAGCACAGGGTAATCAACAACAGCACCGCAGCGAGACTGAAGCCCTGGATGATTGCGTTGCGATGGCGCAGCCAGTAGCTGTCTTCAATGATGATCTCGCTGCGCCAGTGATTGGTCAGCTCATCCAGCTCTTCAGGCGTGATACTCAACAACGCCTTGTCGAGGATCGAATACAACTCCAACTGGCTACGGTTGACGCCAAACGTGATCCGCGCCGGCTCCGTGCCGACGGTGCTGGTCATACGCAAGCGGTCACGGTAGTGACGCGCGATCATATAGCGCGCACTGATGAGCGAAATCACGGTCGCATCGGCCCCACCATTGGCCACCAGTTCCATGGCCGCCTCAGGGTTCGCGCTGTCGACAAACTCGATGCTGGGATAATCCCGCGCGATTTGCTCACCCAGGCTGTTGCTGCGAATGAACGCCAGGCGTTTTCCGGGCAAGTCTTCCAGGGTCACCAGCCGCTCGTCTTCGGCGCGAACCACCAACACATACGGGTTGGACAGGTAAGGCCGGGTGAAGCGCAGCTTCTCGGTTCGCTCGACGCTGGGGGTAATCACCGCCAACATGTCCGCCTGGCCAGCGTTGACCTCGTCAATTTGTCGAGGCAGCGAACTGCCCTTCACCACATCGAACTTCAGGCCCGTGCGCAAGCTGATCCGCGACAGCACCTCGGAGCTCAACCCTTCGAATTGCCCTCGCTCATTGAAAAACGACAACGGCACGAACTTGTCGAGCACCGCCACTTTCACACGCGGGTGTTTCTCCAGCCAGCGCTGCTCACTGTCACTCAGGCGCAGCCGTTCCGCTTCCATGTAACCGCTGCCGCCAGCACTCCAGCGGCGCAGAATATCCATCTGCTGGTTGACCGGCACGGTGGCCAACGCGGTGTTGACGATGTTGCGCAGGCGAACATTATCCTTGGTGAACGCGAACCCGAAAGGGTTGACCTCCAGGCCGGAAAAATCTGCCACGCGCACATTATTGAGGTGGTTCTTGTTGATCAGGTACCGGGTGCTGATGGCATCCCCCAGGTAGACATCGGCCCGACCGAACGCCACCGCACCGATGGCTTCGAAGGTCGAGGCAAATAGCTGCAACTGCGCGTGGGGGTAGAACTGCTGCACGGCATCGGGCTGCATGTAGTGATACAGCATGGCCACACGCTTACCGGCCAAGTCTGCGCTCAGGGCCTGGGTGTCGCCGATACGGGTGACCAGGGTGGGTTGATCGTTGGCGTATGAACGCGACAGCACCAACTGCGGGTCCGCGGCTTCATAGCCGTTGGCCGAGCCAACGAAATCCACCGCGCCTTGCTTGAGCGCTTCAATCACTTCATCGCGGGTTTGGTAGCGCCGCACTTCGACGGTGACATTCAACGCCTGCGCCACCAGCGCCGCATAATCGGCGGTAATGCCTTCAAGCTCGTCGTTGTTGTTGCTCAGGTCGAATGGCGCATAATCCGGCGCCGACACCCCCATCACCAACGTGCGCCGCTCACGTAGCCAGCGCCAGTCGGTTTCATCCAGCATCAGGCTGGCGTTTTCGAGCTGAGAGTGCCCCAACAAGCGCAGTGCGTGTGACTCATCGACGGCCACTGCGATCATGGGCAACAGGCCCATCAACAAGATCGCGGCGAACCGCTTAAACGCAGTGGCGGTCATTTCAGATCAGATGATTGCGCTGGGCAAACTTGGATAAGTGCACCACCGACGACATGCGTAACTTCTCCTTGAGCCGAGTCTTGTAGGTGCTGATGGTCTTGTGGCTCAGCAACATGTCCTCGGCGATTTCCTTGTTGCTCAGGCCCAGGGCCAGCTTCTGCAGCACCGTCAACTCGCGATCCGAGAGGGCTTCCACCAACTCGCACTCAGTCGTTTGCAAATCATCGCGGCGCACCGAACTGGTGGGCAGGCTGGGAAAGCAGCTGTAGTTGGACATCACGGCCTTGATTGCTTTTTGCAGTTCGTCCAGCTCACCGGTCTTGGCGACAAACCCCATGGCGCCCGCCCGCATGCAACGGGTAGAAAAAAACACCGCCAAATAGGATGTAAGCACCAGGATCTTGCATGGAAGACCCAAGGCCTTGATCCGACTGATGACCTCCAGGCCACCCAACTTGGGCATCGCCAGGTCGAGAATCACCAGGTCCGGGCGCCCTTCCCTGGCCTTCTGCACGGCATCCGCACCATTACCGGCTTCATCGATTTCAGTAAAACCTTCCTGTTTCAACAGAAATTTGACAGTGGCACGGATAAACGGGTGGTCATCCACTATTAACGCTTTGCTCATAAAAACCCCTGACAGGACAAAGTACGCTGACACATCACACGGAACCCAGCCACCTGTGAGAATTGACAGTTCCGACAAACGGTACTGCCCCTCAGCTCGCCAGAAGGCGGGTGCCTGGTCCCTTCCTTTGAAAACCACCACGAACACTTGAAGCCATATCATTGCTGCTGGAAAGCCGCAGCGATCAACCTTAGCAATGGAGTGACGTTTCATACGAAGGGATAATCCTGGCTGCGTGTAGGACCTTTCCTCACAAGAGCATAGCCAACCCTTGGCAGGTCCAGGCTTGGCTAGGGTCGATCAATCGGTGGTACTTGGGCTCCAGAAAGCCTGCACCACCAGACTCGAGGTGGAAATACGCGCCACCAGGGCGTCCAGCTCGTCACCGTCCACCGAGGTGGCGACCAGGGTGGCTTCGATCTCCACTTCTTCACTGCCAAACGATCGCACATCGACATCACTGGCCGGGTAGTTGCTACGCGCCAGCTCGGCTTCCAGCAACACCATGACCGCCTGTTGCTGGCTGCGCTGTGCAATCACATAGAGGATGTTGGTCACCTCCGCCGACACCACATCCAGCGGCTGGCGGTTGATGTTATTGACGATCGGCCGCAGCAACGTGTTCGCCGCCAGCACAAACAGCGTGCCCAGCAGCGCTTCGAGGATCAGGTCGGCACCGGCACAGGCGCCCACCGCCGCCGAGGCCCAGAGGGTGGCGGCGGTGTTGAGCCCGCGCACATTGCCCTCTTCGCGCATGATCACACCGGCCCCCAGAAAGCCGATGCCCGACACCACATACGCGACCACCCGCACCGCGCCTTCCGCGCCGCCCAGGCGGTTGGCCATGTCGACGAAAATCGCCGCGCCCACTGCGACCAGCACGTTGGTGCGCAAGCCCGCCGTGCGCTGGCGGTACTGGCGCTCGAAGCCGATCAAGCCACCGAGGATAAACGCCGCGGTAAGGCTGACCACGGTATCGATCAGGGAGTTGAGGTTGATGTTGTTGATTGCCTGCATAAAAAACTCCATGAATGCTGCGGCAAATTGAAACCACCCCTGGACCCGCAGGGAACCGGGTCCAGGAGCGTTTGATAGCGCGTGTTATTGCCAGCCAAACTTGCGGATGTAGTAACCCTTCACCGCCTGGGTCAACGCCATGTACGCCAACAGAATCACCGGCAGGAACACAAAGTACAGCGACGGCAGCGCCTGCAGTTTGAAGTAGTGCGCCAGCGGCCCCATCGGCAGGAAAATCCCCACGGCCATGATCACCCCCGTCATCACCATCAACGGCATCGCCGCACGGCTTTGCAGGAATGGGATTTTCGGGGTGCGGATCATGTGCACGATCAGCGTCTGGGTCAGCAGCCCCACCACGAACCAGCCCGACTGGAACAGGGTCTGGTGGTCCGGCGTGTTGGCATCGAACACATACCACATGAGTGCGAACGTGGTGATGTCGAAGATCGAACTGATCGGCCCGAAAAACAGCATGAAACGGCCCACGTCCCCCGGTTGCCAGCGTTGCGGCTTGGCGAGCATTTCTTCATCGACGTGATCGAATGGAATCGCGATCTGCGAAATGTCGTACAACAGGTTTTGCACCAGCAGGTGCATGGGCAGCATCGGCAGGAACGGAATGAACGCACTGGCGACCAACACCGAAAACACGTTGCCGAAGTTGGAGCTGGCGGTCATCTTGATGTACTTGAGCATGTTGGCGAAGGTGCGCCGGCCTTCGAGCACGCCCTCCTCCAGGATCATCAGGCTCTTTTCCAACAGGATGATGTCAGCCGCTTCCTTGGCGATGTCCACCGCACTGTCCACTGAAATACCGATATCGGCAGTGCGCAGCGCGGGTGCGTCGTTGATCCCGTCGCCCATGAAGCCCACCACATGGCCGTTGGCCTTGAGCAAGCGCACGATGCGCTCCTTGTGCGACGGCGTCAGCCTGGCGAACACGTTGGTGGTTTCCACGGCCTTGGCCAACTCGGCGTCGGTCATGTCCTCGATGTCGTTGCCCATCAGCAGACCTTGCTGCTCCAGGCCCACTTCGCGGCAGATCTTGGCGGTGACCAGTTCGTTATCGCCCGTCAGCACTTTGACGGTCACGCCGTGGGCTTTCAGAGCCTTGAGGGCAGGCGCGGTGCTTTCCTTCGGTGGATCGAGGAAGGCGACGTAACCGATCAGCGTCAGGTTGTTTTCATCTGCCAGGCTGTAGGTATCGCGCCCGTCGGACATCGGCTGCGCGGCGACCGCGACCACCCGCAAGCCTTCTTCGTTGAAGGCCGCGGTCACTTGGCGGATGCGCGCCAGCAACTCATCGGTCAGCGCTTCATTGGTGTCGCCGTGGCGCACCCGGCCGCACACCGACAAAATCTCCTCCACCGCGCCTTTACAGATCAACAGGTGCGGCTGGCCTTGCTCGGCCACCACCACCGACATCCGGCGACGGTTGAAGTCGAACGGAATCTCATCGACCTTCTGGAACGCGGTGGCGACTTTCAGCTCGCGATGCACCTCCACATGCTCCAGCACCGCCACGTCCAGCAGGTTTTTCAGGCCGGTCTGGTAGTAACTGTTGAGGTAGGCCATTTCCAGCACGTCGTCGGATTCTTCGCCCCACACGTCCACATGGCGCGCCAGGAAAATCTTGTCCTGGGTCAGCGTGCCGGTCTTGTCCGTACACAGCACGTCCATGGCACCGAAGTTCTGGATCGCGTCCAGGCGCTTGACGATGACCTTCTTGCGCGACAGAAACACCGCGCCCTTGGCCAACGTCGAGGTGACGATCATCGGCAACATTTCCGGGGTCAGGCCCACGGCAATCGACAGCGCGAACAGCAGCGCTTCGGTCCAGTCGCCCTTGGTGAAACCGTTGATGAACAGCACCAGCGGTGCCATCACGAACATGAAGCGGATCAGCAGCCAGCTGACTTTGTTGACGCCCTGCTGGAACGAGGTGGTTGCACGGTCAGTGGCGGTGACACGCTGGGCCAACGCGCCGAAATAGGTGCTGTTGCCGGTGGTCAGGATCACCGCCGTCGCCGCGCCGGACACCACGTTGGTGCCCATGAACAGGATGTTTTCCAGGTCCAGCGGGTTGCGCGTCTTGGCGTCCTGCTGCTGGGCGAACTTCTCCACCGGCATCGATTCGCCGGTCATTGCCGCCTGGCTGACGAACAGGTCCTTGGCGTTGAGCACGCGGCAGTCGGCGGGGATCATGTCGCCGGCCGACAGCACGACCAGGTCGCCCGGCACCAGTTGCTTGATCGGCAGTTCGATGGGTTTGCCTACCTCGCGACGCAACACCGTCGCGGTGTTGCTTACCATGGCCTTGAGCGCATCGGCAGCCTTGTTCGACTTGGCCTCCTGCCAGAACCGCAGCAGGGTCGACAGCACCACCATGGAAAAAATCACCGTGGCGGCCTTCATGTCTTCGGTCAGCCAGGAGATTACCGCCAGCAAGGTCAGCAGCAGGTTGAAGGGGTTTTTGTAGCAGTGCCACACATGCACCCACCAGGGCAGCGGCTGCTCATGCTCGACTTCGTTGAGGCCGTATTGCTCCCGCAGCGCGTCGGCTTCCTGGGCGTTCAAGCCTTCGGCATGACTGCCCAGGGTGCCCAGCAGTTGCTCCGCGCTACTGTTGGCGGCGACCACCAGGGTCTGTGCCAGAGTCGGCGGGACTTCGCGGCTGACGCTGGCGTCGGTGACGCTGTCGAGCAGTGCCAGGCGACGGAAATGCCGGGCGATATGCCGGGTCCGTAGGAAGCCGGCGAAGAACTCTTTCAACAGAGTGAAGTTCATGGTGTTACTCCTGCGCGAGGAAACCGTCGTGCAGGTACGGCCAGCTAAACCGCGCCCGATTAAGAAGGCACAGCCAGCCGGGCCCGCCTGCCGCAAAAAGGCAGGCGCGTCCGTAGCAGCCTGAGGTGAGTCAGGTGCTGGTCAGCGTCGATGAGAGGGGATCAAGACAGGCGCCAGAACTGGTCGCCGCCGGGATGCCGCTTCTCGCTGTTTGGCGAGACAACGGCATCGGAACAATGCGCGTTACCTTGCCAAGTCTGTGCCGGTTACCGAAACCGGCCGACAACTGTCACTTGAACAAGTACCCACTGAGGGTCTCCGCTATTGATGAAAACGCGCGAAGCTTACGCCCCGACTACAGGAGAGTAAACCGCAGGAAAGTACCTACATCATGAATAGGAGAATTCTTCAGGATGGGTTCAGGAACCCCTATCTTGAAGCCCTCCGACGCTTAAATGTGGGAGGGAGCTTGCTCCCGATGGCGATGGTGCAGCTAGAGATAAGCTAACTGCCCCACCGCCATCGGGAGCAAGTCGAGTCGTCGCACCGCCCCTCCCACAGGTTGAATGTGTCTATCCGCAGCTAAGGTGCAACAGGTCGATCTCGCGGCACCCGTATCAGGTAATCATCCACCTGCCCACCCACCAGCGCCTTGACCTGAATCGACACCGTATTCAGCTGTCGCCCCATCCTGATCCCCTCGCGAATACGCACCGGCACATACCCCAGTTTCGGCCAGAAGCGCTCGGCCTTGCGATTACCGACCACCACCGTCAGGCGCAGCCACTCGGCACCCTGCGTGACGGCCCATGCTTCGAGGTCGGCGTGCAACCGTTGCGCCAGCCCGCTGCCATGCAGGCGCGTATCCACCAGCAGTAAGCCGATATGCCACACCCCGCTCGCGAGCATATCCGCCGCGATATTCACCACGGCCACCAGTTGCTGTTCGCTGTCGCGATAGCCCAGCCAATACATCCGGCGGCAACTCCAGCCGGCCGGCAACTGGCCCTGTAATTCGTCCCGAGCTTCGGTCGACGTGGCCGGTTCGCCATTCACCGCCAGGAAGTAACTCGGCGACCGCTCAAAAAAATCCTGCAGCTCGGCTTCATCAGCGTCCAGCAGCTCAACCACCGCGACGCCCTCGATGGAACAGCCAGGTAACGCGTGCAAATCAACGTCCATGTTCAGCCGCCCTCAATCATCGCGCGTCAGCACTTCCAGCAATTCAATTTCAAAGCGCAAAGGGCTGTTGGGCTTGATATGCGCGCCCATCGAGCGCTCGCCATACGCCAGGTGCGCCGGCACGAACAATGTGCGCACGCCGCCAACTTGCATGCCCATTAACCCCAGATCCCAGCCCTTGATCACCCGACCCGTTCCAATCACACACTGAAACGGCTTGCCCCGCTCCCAAGACGAATCGAACACCGTGCCGTCTTCCAGGGTGCCGGTGTATTGGGTGGTGATCAACGCACCCTTGACCACGGCCTTGCCGGTGCCGGGGCGGATGTCGGTGATCTGGAGTTGTTCGTCGCTCATGGGGGGCTCTCGTTGACTGCGCAAAGGCTGGGTTTTCCCAGAATCAGCGGGGTTTGGCAAGTGTAGGAAGCGTCAGATCAATGACATTTCTCTTTAACCTGCGGGGCGTTTCCGCCGGCTGGGCAGCACCTCGCGCACAGGCGCTATTTCGAGATCGCACTCGGTGAATATAATCGGGGGGGCGGTGAATTGATCACTGGAGTGCATGCAGCCGCGCTGCACCGGCGGCACGCGTTGTGATGAGGGATGATTGCCTCACCACAACAAAAGCAATCACCGCCTCAAAGCTCAAGGCCGGACAGTAAGGTTTTGTCGCGAGAGAGCAGACCTAGTGTCTGCAACACGTCATTGACGGCGCCGACAACGCCCACATTTTTAGGCTGGGGCTTCCCATCGACAACATCCTTCAACGCTGTCAAAAACTCCACCCGGCCCGAATCGACCTTATCGGACTTGCTGTCCTTGGGTGAGATACGGCCCTGGACAGTATTAATCTCTTTATCAAGGTAAGCGCTAAATTCAGACTTTTTCATTGCCAGTTTCCTTCTTCAACAATCCGTGAGGGCACACGCAGCAGCTTAAGAAGCTCACTGCATCTTGCCTACTGTCAGAGTTCACAGGTCTGTACCAGTTGCCGGGTGTCGTTCTCACAACCAATGCCAGTGCGTGTCGATCCAATTTCGCAGGGACCGAAAGACCTGACCTCTCTCCACGAATAGGGGCAGCGAACTATCAAGAGCCCACTGACACCTCAACCGGAAGCGCCCGATTTTCTCTCGCCCGTCAGATCACCTCTTATGGAGCGCCAGCCACTCCGGCGGTATCCACCCAAAGAGGTCACCCGCAATGAACCAAACCACAAGCCCTGTACGTGTTTCTGTCGTGCAATTCGATCCCCAGGTCGGCGTGGACCACCGTGCCGCAAACCTGCGAGGCAGCCTGGAGCTGGCAGCCGAGGCGGCGAACGGCGGCGCCAATCTGATCGTGCTGCCGGAGCTTTCCAACTGCGGTTACTTCTTTTCCTGTCGCAAAGATGCCTTCGATCACGCCGAAGCAGTGCCGGGCGGGTCGAGTATGCGGGCATGGATCGACTTTGCCCGCAGGTACCAGGTCTATCTGGTGGCGGGCCTGAGCGAAATCGACGGCATGCAATTATTCAATACGGCGGTGCTGCTCGGCCCGGATGGTTTTATCGGCAAGTACCGCAAGGCCCATTTATGGAACCTCGAGAAGCTGTGGTTCACCCCTGGAAACACCGGCTTTCCAGTCTTTGAGACACCCATCGGGCGGATCGGCATGCTGATCTGCTGGGACATCTGGTTCCCCGAAGTGCCGCGCATTCTGAGCCAGCAAGGTGCCGATATCATTTGCAGCCTGAACAACTGGGTTTGGACGCCGCCCCCATTGTTCGACGACGCCGGCAAGTGCATGGCGTCTTACCTGACGATGACGGCTGCGCACGTCAATAACGTGTTTATCGCCGCCGCCAGCCGAATCGGCGAAGAACGCGATGCCCGTTACCTGGGGTGTTCGTTGATTGCCGGGACCAATGGGTGGCCGATCGGCAAGGTGGCGTCGGCCAATCGTCAGGAGATTCTGTTCGCCGATATCGACCTGAGCAGCGCGCGCAGTGCGCCCATCTGGAACAGCCTCAATGATCTGCAAAGGGATCGGCGGGTTGACCTGTACGATCAGATGCTGGGCTACATGCAGCATCGTGCATTACCGCGTTGAGCACGACTGGCCTCACAACCAATGCCAAAACCGGCTCCAAAACCCGCGCCCCAAGTCATTCTTGCAACCCGCATATTGCTGCGCATACAACTGCGAGCGGGCCTGCACCTTGCTGGCCACGGGCGGTAGCCAGGCTTTGCCGGCGTAGGTGCGCTGGCGATAGCCGCCCCAGCCTTCGTGGTAATTCAGGTATTGGCCGTAGGCGTCGTACTTGTACACACCGTTGAGGGTGTAGGTCTTGTCCATGTACCAACCGACGAAGTCGATGGCGTCGTCGAAGTCCTGGCGACTGGCCCCGCTGCGGCCGGTGCTTTTGCGGTAGTCGTTCCACACTTCATCCTTGGCCTGGGCGTAGCCGGCGGCGGTGGAGACGCGGCCCCAGGGGATGATCCACAACAGGTAGTTGCGCGGGGCCTTGGCGTCCTGCCGGAAGGCCGACTCCTGGTACATGATGGCGAACGGCAACTGGATCGGCACACCCCAGCGCTTTTGGGTGACTTGGGCGGCGTCGTACCAGTCCGCCTTTTCGCGAAAGATGCCGCAGAGGTCGTTGGGCGTGCGTGGCGGCGAGGTGCCGCAGGCCGCCAGTAGAGAAGTGAGTATTAACAATCCGACGGCTTTGCCTGCGCTCAAGATGCACCTTTGCGGGATACGCTAAAAAGGCCGGCATCTTACGCCTTCAATGCGGCCGGTGGAAAAACAGCCTCGCCAACGTGTGCCAGGTCGCACGGCACAATTGCTCTGCACTATCCCAAAGCCCGGGTGTCGTAACTCCCATGCGCCCATTCCCCGGAGAAACCATGAGCCAGGACGTCCTCGCCAAAGAAACCAATCGCCGCCAATTGCAGCAAATCATCTCCGGGTTGTCCGACGGAGTGATCTTGGCCGAGCTCGACCAGACCATCCTCTGGGCCAACGAAGCCGCGCTGAGCATGCACGGGGTCAGCGCGGTCGAGCACCTGGGCGCGAACAATCAGGCGTATGCCGAGCGGTTCGCCTTGCGCTATCGCAATAACCACGCGCTGTTGCTGGACAGCTACCCCCTCAGCCGTTTGGCGGCCGGCGAAGCGTTCAGCGACGTGGTCGTGGAAGTCACGTCCACCGGCGACAGCGAGCGCAGTTGGGTCCATCGCCTACGCAGCCTGGTGCTGACCGATTCACGCGGTGAACCGGAGTTGCTGGTGTTGATCCTCAGCGACGCCACCGAATGGGCGAGCGCCGAGCAGCGCTTCGAGAAGACGTTCAACGCCAACCCCGCCCCCGCCGTGATCTGCCGCCTCAGCGACCTGCGCTACATCAAGGTCAACCAGGGCTTTCTGGAGATGACCGGCTTCAACCGCGACCAGGTGATCGGCCGTTCGGTGTACGAACTCGACGTACTGGAACACGCCGAGCGCAAGGACTTGGCCATCCAGCGCCTGGCCGAAGGTGCAACCATCCCGCAGATGCAGGCCGAATTGAGATTGCCCGAGGGCGGCAGCAAGTTGGTGATCGTGGCCGGCCAGCCGTTGGACATGAACGAGGAAGACTGCATGTTGTTTTCCTTCACCGACCTGGAGCCTCGGCGCAAGGCGGAAATCGCCCTGCGCCAGAGTGAGGAGCGCTTCGCCAAGTCGTTCCGCCTTTCGCCCGTGCCGACCCTGGTGTGCAGCGCCGCCAACCAGCAAGTACTGGATATCAACGAAGCCTTCATGAACATGACCGGCTACACCAGCGAAGAGCTGATCGGCAAAGCCATCGAAGACATCAACTTCATCGACAGCGCCCAGGCCTGCGCGCAGTTGTTCGCCACCCTGGAAAAAGCCGGCAACCTCGACGGGCTGGATCTGAAGGTGCGCAAGAAAGGCGATGAGGTGATCGACTGCGTGGTGTCCGCCGATACCGTAAGCATCCAGGATGTGCCCTGCTACCTGCTGGTATTGATGAACATCACCGAACGCAAACGCTCGGAACTGGAGCTGGTGGCGGCCATCGAGGAAGTGATGCAGGACGCCTCCTGGTTCAGCCAGACCCTGATCGAAAAACTGGCCAACGCCAAAAGCGTCAACCGCCCCAACGTGCCGGGCATTGCCTTCACCGACCTCACCGCGCGCGAGCGCGATGTACTGGGTTTGATTTGCGAAGGCCTGGCCGACAAAGAGATCGCCTCGCGCCTGAAGCTGGCACCCAACACGGTGCGCAACCATGTGGCCACGGTGTATTCAAAACTGGGGGTGCATAGCCGTAGCGCGGCGATCGTCTGGGCCCGTGAACGCGGGCTGTTCGCCGGTGAATTGCGCCTTAAAAACAAACGTTGAACGTGCAAATGCACTAGTGCCGCTAGTGCGAATTCGCCTTATTGCGCGTGGGCGTAATGCTTAACCTTCCGGAGGTGGACACAGGGTTTAGAGGCTGTGTCGTCCTACTCGACACCCGGAAGGAATTAGCATGTTTACCCTGTCTCAACTGCGAAATTGCATCGAAGAAGGCCTGTCGCCGCTGACCTGCGAATTCACCCTGTGCCGCGACGCCTCGCTGACCCTCAAAGTCTTCGACGCCGAAACCGGCCGCGTCGACTTGGTAGTGACCGGGATCAGCACCAAACGGCTGCAGACCCCGCAAGAAGTGGACAAGATGGTCGAAGAATTACGCTACGAGCTGCAGAGCAACCACCTGGGCAAACTCACCCTGGATGACTTGCCTTCAGCCTCGCACCCATGAAATAGAACACCCCACCGCCGATGATAAACGCCCCCAGCATGTAGAACATGAACGGAGCCGGCTGACTGGCCAACACCAGCCCGCACAGCACCGGCCCCAGCGCGGCGCCGAGGTTGGACAGGTTCTGCGCCCCGTAATACATGCCACGCAGGTGGTCCGGGGCAATGCGGTCGATAAACATATACTCGGCCGGGAACACGACGATTTCCCCCACGGTGAACACCGCCATCGCCAGCACCCACCACAGCACGCTGGTGGACAGCGCAAAGCCGATCAACCCCAGCATGAACATGCTCAAGCCGAAGATCAGCCACTGGCTCAAGTAACGGTGCGAGATGCGGCGGCCAATCACGTATTGCAGGGCAATCACCAACACGGCGTTGGTCGTAAGTACGGCGCTGATGACCTTGTAGGTGTATTCAGCAGTGGTGGTGGTCACCAGGTATTGCGACAGATACGCCGTGAACTGGCCGAACACCACCGCGCTAAGCAAGCCACCAACGGTGAAGCACACCAGCCGCCGATCCTTTAACAACACGCGGCCGACGGCCAGGAACGACACCGGCTTTTGCGTGGTATCGACAGTCGCCAGCGCACGATCGCCCCAGCGCCAGTACACCAGGAAAAACCCCGCCCCCAACAGCGCCGAGAGCATAAACGGCAAGCTGATATCCAGCTTGGCCACCATCGCGCCAAAGAACGGCCCCAGCGCATAGCCGATATTGGTCAGGGTGTACTTGATCGAAAACACTTCACTGCGCGCGTCTTCCGGCAGGAGGCTGGCAAAGCCGGCTTTGATCGCAATATCGATGACCGCGTAAGCCAGGTTGATCAGGATCAGGCAGCCATAGAACGCCCAGATATTCTGCGCGAGCACCGTGCCGATAAAGCCCACCATAAACAGCGCACTCAAGCCCAGCAGCAACCGATAGCTGCTGATGCGATCGACGAGAAACCCGCCGTACACGCTGAGCAACGAGCCGACGATCAGCGAACTGCCGATCACCAGGCCGACTTGGGTGATGTCCAGGGCAAAGTGACGGGTGAGGTAGATAACCAGGTATGGAAAGGTGATCGCCTTGGCCAGCGTCAGCATCAACGTGGCCGACAGCAACAGGTTCACGGTGCGGGGGTAGTGTCTTAGGGTGGCAAGCATCCTGCTCTCATTCCATGAAGGTAACGCGACCATTGCAGCCGGTTACCTTACCTCAGGAACCTGAAAAAAAGCAGGCGTTGCCATCGTGAAAATATTCATGTAGTTTTTCATGAAATTTAACGAAATAAATTTCATGAACCAACAAGAAGAACTCGAAGCCCTCGCGATCCTGATCCACGACCTGCGCAAGTACAAGAAACTCACCCTCGCGCAATTGGCGCAAAAGATCGAGCGCTCGGTGGGTTTCCTGTCTCAGGTCGAGCGTGGCCTGTCACGCCCGACCGTGGCGGACCTGACCGCCATCAGTCACGCCCTTGACGTACCCACCACCTATTTCTACAGCCTGAGCAAGCCCAAGGCCATCAACTGGGTGACGCGCCCCAACGAGCGGCGCACGGTGTATTACGCCAATGGCATCACCGACATCCTGGTCTCCCCCAACATGAACGGTGCGTTTTCGATGCTCGACAGCCTGCTGGCCCCCGGCGCCAACAGCGGTGAGCAGACCATGAGCGACCGCGCCGAACAGGCCGGGTTTGTGCTGGAGGGCGAGCTGACGCTGTGGGTGGAAGGGGAAGCCGATTCGGTCACCCTGCGCCAGGGCGACAGCTTCCACCTGGCCAGTTTCGCCCGCTGCCGCTACGCCAACCTGACCGAACTGCCCGCCCGCGTGCTGTGGGTTTACAACTAGGAGCTACACCCGTGAAAAGCCATTCCTCCACGCTGCTGGCCGAAGTACGGAGCTTTCGCCAGAACCACCCCGACGTGCGTTACGTTGACCTGATCGCCCTGGACATCCCCGGGCATTTCTACGGCAAGCGCTACCCAGTGGAGATGCTGGAAAAAGTCGCCGCCGGCGGCCCGTTGAAGCTGCCGCAGAACGCCGTGCTGCTGGGGGTTCAGGGCGGGCTGTTCAAGATCGGCGATTACTGTTTCAACGACGGCGACCCCGATGCCAACCGCCGCCTGGTGCCCGGCACACTCATGCCGGTGAGCTGGGAATCGCAGCCACTGGGCCAGATGCTGATCACCTCGGACGGCACCGAAGCGCCTATCGAATTCGAACCGCGAGAAGTATTGGCCAAAGTCCTGGAACGCCTGCACCACAAGGGCATTCATCCGGTGGTGGCCTTCGAACTGGAGTTTTACCTGTTCGACAAGAAGCTCGACAACGGCCTGCCGCAATTCGCCCGCGACCCGTTGAGTGAAGACGCCGACGACCAGCCCAACCTGCATATCGAGCGACTGTCGCGCTTCAGCGAGGTGCTCGACGATATGGCACAAACCGCCAAGGACCAAGGCATCGACATCACGGTGATCACCGCCGAACTCGGCCCCGGCCAGTTCGAGATCAACTTCGGCCACTTGGACGATGGCCTGCGCGCCGCCGACTGGGCCGCCCTGTTCTGCCGCAGCACCCGTGGCGTTGCGCTCAAGCACGGCTACCGCGCCAGCTTCATGGCCAAGCCCTACCTGCAATTCCCCGGCAGCGGCATGCATGTGCATGTCAGCCTGTACGACGGCGCCGGCAACAACTTGCTCGCCGCCCATCAACAGCAGCCCCTGCGCCATGCCGTGGCCGGTTGCCTGGAGCTGCTGCCGCACTGCATGCCGATCTTCTCGCCGAACCACAACGCCTTCCGCCGCCTGGGGGGTACGGTCAACGCCGCCACCCGTGCGAGCTGGGGCTTTGAAGACCGCGATGCGTGCGTGCGCATCCCGGAATCCGACCCGCGCAACCTGCGCATCGAACACCGCCTGGCCAGCGCCGATGCCAACCCCTATCTGGTGTTGGCGGCGATTCTGGCGGGGTTGGAGCACGGGCTTGAAGCCCAGCGCGAACCCATCGCCCCACTGAATGATGACCGCAACAGCGGCACCGACTTCCCCCTGGAAATGCTCGAAGCCGTGCGCGCCATGCAACATCAAGCGGTATTGCGCGATAAGCTGGGCGCAGAATTTGTCGACGTGTACTGCGAGAACAAACGCCAGGACCACTTGGCGTTTCAACAGGAGATCAACACGCGGGAATACCGCTGGTTTCTCTAACCCCCCCTGGAATCACCGATGACCGACCAAAGCGCCCCGGCCCTCAAGGAAATCTTCAACCTCGAACGCCTGCAACACATTGCCACCGAGATGACGGCGGTGTACCCGGCGTTCGACGCCACGGGGTTTCTCAAGCACGCCAAGGCCGGGCTGGCCGAGTTGTCGGTGATGCAGCGCATGGCGCGGGTCAGCGACAGCCTGCATGCGGTGATCCCGCTGGATTACCCGCAGACCCTCAAGCTGCTCTATGCGCTCGCACCGCGCTTGAACAGCGGGTTTGTCAGCCTGTTCCTGCCACACTACGTGGCAAGTCATGGCCGGGATGACTTCAAGCGTTCCATGGCTGCGCTCAAATACTTCACGACCTTTGGTTCCTCCGAATTCGCGATCCGGCACTTCTTGCTGCACGACTTCGAGCGCACCCTGGCGGTGATGCAAGAGTGGGCGCTGGATGACAACGAACACGTGCGCCGTCTCGCCAGCGAAGGCTCACGACCGCGACTGCCGTGGTCATTTCGCCTGGCCGACGTGCAGGCCAACCCCGAGCTATGCGCGTCGATCCTCGACAGCCTCAAGGCCGACAGCAGCCTCTATGTGCGCAAGTCCGTGGCCAACCACCTCAACGACATCACCAAGGACCACCCCGATTGGGTGCTCAGCCGGATCGAAGGCTGGTCGCTGGATAACCCGCACACTGCGTGGATCGCCCGCCATGCGCTGCGCAGCCTGATCAAGCAAGGCAACACCCGCGCGCTGACGATCATCGGCGCAGGAGCCAAGGCCGAGGTCAAGATTCATCACCTGCGCGTCACCCCGGCGGTGATCAAACTGGGGGAGCGGATCAACCTGACCTTCAGCCTCGAATCCACCGCCGCTGCGCCACAGAAACTGGTGGTGGACTACGCCATCGACTATGTAAAAAGCGCCGGCCACAGCGCGGCCAAAGTGTTCAAGCTCAAGGCCTTTACCCTTGGCGCAGGCGAGCACCAGCGCATCAGCCGCGAACAACATATCCGTGAACTGACCACGCGCAAACACTACCCCGGCAAGCACGCGGTGCATGTGCTGGTAAACGGCGAACGGCTGGGCAGTGCGGAATTCGAACTGCGCGATTGACTCAGTTCAAGCAACACCACAGATCCAATGTGGGAGGGGGCTTGCCCCGATAGCGGTGAATCAGTCATGCATGTTTTGGTTGACACACGGCTATCGGGGGCAAGCCCCCTCCCACATTTGGATCTCCATAGATCAGATAGACCCTGATCTGCTTTTGCTCTTGCTTGGCCTTATAGCCGACCTGATCTTGGAAGCTGAACCAGGTCAAAAATGTGGGAGGGGGCTTGCCCCCGATAGCGGTGCTTCAGTCATGCATGTTTTGGCTGACACACGGCTATCGGGGGCAAGCCCCCTCCCACATTTGGATCTCCATAGATCAGATAGACCCTGATCTGCTTTTGCTCTTGCTTGGCCTTATAGCCGACCTGATCTTGGAAGCTGAACCAGGTCAAAAATGTGGGAGGGGGCTTGCTCCCGATAGCGGTGAATCAGTCATGCATGTTTTGGCTGACACATGAAGTGCGCCCCAAAAGTTGGACAGTGATTGTTAGGCTACAGCGGACCGGGCTCTGTACGCTACAGGGCTCAGTCCGCCAAGCTTCGTTTTGATTCGTTTATGGTTGTAGTAATGGATGTATTCAGCCAGTCCAGCCTGCAACTGAGCCACGCTGTCGAAGCTTTCCCGGTAGTAAAATTCTGACTTCAACGTACCAAAGAAGCTCTCCATTGTGGCGTTGTCATAGCAGTTTCCTCTGCGTGACATGCTCTGTTCCAACCCTGCTTTTTCTAGTTGATCCCGGTACTTTGGGTATCGATAGTGCCAACCCTGATCCGAGTGCAGCATGGGTTTGACGCCCTCAGGCAAGCGCTCAAGAGCTTGTTCCAGCATGTCGCCCACCAACGCATATTGGGGGCGTGTGGCGGTCTGATAAGCCACGATTTCTCCGTTGTACAAGTCTAAAACTGGAGACAGATACAGCTTTCCGCCAGCCACTTTGAACTCGGTGACATCCGTTACCCATTTCTGATTCGGTTGTTCAGCCTCGAACTGACGAGCCAGGGTATTGGGCGAGACTTTTCCCATCGGCCCTCGATACGATCTGTATTTCTTCGGTCGTACCGTACATTTCAGACTCAACTCCCCCATCAGTCGCCGCACCGTTTTACTGTTGATCAACTGTCCGTTGCTGCGCAGAGCTAAAGTCATACGACGATAGCCGAAGCGCCCCTTATGCTCGTCTTGAAGGCTCTGGATAGAGGCTTTCAGCGAAACGAACCGGTCTGCTCCGTCCATCGCCTTGAGTTGGTAGTAGTACGTGCTGCGGGCGAGCCCAACCAGTTTGAGCAAAGGGTCCAAAGGGAAGCTTTGCCTCAACTCAGAGACTAATCGGGCTTTTTCTTCGCTTCTTTCTCGCGCCTCATTACCGCCTCGCCTAACTCCCCAAGCTTTTTAGGTAGGCGTTCTCCATGCGCAAATACTGGAGTTCATCAAGTAAAGCCTTGTGAGCACGCTCTTGGTCGGTGAGTGGGGCAGCCGTTTTTCGAGGTTTAGCTGGTGGTTTGGACATAGCGATATTCAATCCTTTTTCCCCTGAGGCCAGGGCTTCAATACCGCCACTGTAATACTGCTGCTGCCATCTGCCCACTTGGGTAGAGTCACCCAGATTGAAGAGTGCCGCTGCGCGGCGAAAAGAGAGGGAGTCACGCCACATGCGTTGCAGAACGGAGAACTTGAACAAAGCACTATAACGTCCACCGGAACTACTCAGACTGGCCTCACCGTGCAGCCGGTAAGCTTCCACCCAGCGGCGAAGCAAAGTGGGGTCCATTTGAAATCGGGCTGCAATATGGCGAAAGCCACGGCCTCGCTCTAGGAGGGCGGTAATGGCGGAAAGTTTGAACTGCGCGGTGTACTTGCTCATGAAAAAGCCCCAGGAGTTGGATGAGTGTCCAACTTTTGGGGCGCACTTCAACACGGCTATCGGGGACAAGCCCCCTCCCACATTTGGATCTCCATAGATCAGATAGACCCTGATCTGCTTTTGCTCTTGCTTGGCCTTATAGCCGACCTGATCTTGGAAGCTGAATCCGATAAAAAGTGTGGGAGGGGGCTTGCCCCCGATAGCGGTGCTTCAGTCATGCATGTTTTGGCTGACACACGGCTATCGGCGGGCAAGCCCCCTCCCACATTTTTGATCCGGTTTCTTCAGGTGGACTCGCCGAGCAACAGTGGCTGCTCGCGCGCGCACAACTCCACCACGTAATCCCACAGCACCCGCAGCCGCACCGACTTGTGCAATTCCCGGCGCGAGCTGATCCAATAACTGCGCTGAATCCCCTCCCCCGGCAGCAACGACACCAAGTCCGGGTCACTGGCCGCCATAAAGCACGGCAACACAGCAATCCCCAGCCCGGAACGCGCCGCCTGGTGCTGGGCGATCACGCTGGTGCTGTGGAACACCACCTTGGGGTTGCGACAGAAACTGCTGAGGAATTTCAGTTCCTGGCTGAACAGCAGGTCGTCGACGTAATCGATCCAAGCATGGCCGGCAAGGTCTTCACGTTTTTCAATCGGCGGGTTACGCGCCAGATAAGCGCGGCTGGCATAGAGCGCCAGGCGGTAGTCGGTGAGTTTGCGCGTGACCAGTTGATCGACGCTGGGGCGTTCGAGGTGGATGCTGATCTCGGCTTCGCGGTTGAGGATGCTGACGAAGCGCGGCACGGCCACCAGTTCCACTTCCAACCCCGGATAGCGCTCAAACAGCCCGCCCATGCGGCTGGCGAGGAACATCACGCCCAGCCCTTCGGCCACGCCCAGGCGGATCTTGCCCAGGGGCGCGGCGGTGTGGGTCAGTTCGTCTTCAGCCAGCAGCGCGACGTTTTCCATGGCTTCGGCATGTTTAAGCAGGGCCTCACCGGACGGCGTCAACTCATAGCCGTGGGCGTGCTGCACGAACAACGCGGTGCCGAGGCTTTTTTCGATGGCCTCGATATGCCGCGCCACGGTGGCGTGGGTGGTTTTCAGACGGTGCGCGGCGGTGAGCAGGCGGCCGCTGCGCTGCAACTCGAGAAAATACCGCAGGTCATTCCAGTCGAACATAGCGCCTCCAATCCGTGAGCCTGGGCCGCGCTGTTTAAAAACGCACAGCGGCTGGGTAAAAACTAACATTTTTAAGACGAAAACTAACAACTAGGATGGAGCCAATAAGAAAAACAAGCGAGACCTCAGATGCCCACTGCAACTGCTGAATACGATTACATCGTCGTAGGCGCCGGCCCCGCAGGCTGCCTGCTGGCCAATCGACTGTCCGCCAACCCCGCCCACCGTGTGCTGTTGCTTGAAGCCGGTGGACGCGACAACTACCCCTGGATTCATATCCCCGTCGGCTACCTGTTCTGCATCGGCAACCCACGCACCGATTGGTGCTTCAAGACCGAAGCCCAGGCCGGCCTGCAAGGCCGCGCCCTGAGCTACCCACGGGGCAAGGTGCTCGGCGGTTGTTCGTCGATCAACGGCATGATCTACATGCGCGGCCAGGCCCAGGATTACGATGGCTGGGCGGCGGAAGGTAACGCCGGCTGGGCGTGGAAAGACGTGCTGCCGCTGTTCAAGCAGAGCGAAAACCATTTTGCCGGCGATTCGGAATTTCACAGCGATGGCGGCGAATGGCGGGTTGAACAACAACGGCTGTCGTGGCCGATTCTGGATGCCTTCCGTGAGGCTGCGGCGCAAAGCGGCATCGCCAACATCAGCGACTTCAACCAGGGCGATAACGAAGGCTGCGGTTACTTCCAGGTCAACCAGAAGGCCGGCGTGCGCTGGAATGCGGCCAAGGCGTTCCTCAAGCCGATCCGCCGGCGGCCGAACCTGACCGTGTTGACCGAGGTGGAAGTCGACCGCGTATTGCTGGAAAACGGCCGCGCATCGGCAGTGCTCGGGCGTCAGCACGGCCAACAGCTCAGTTGGAAGGCGCGCAAGGAAATCGTGTTGTGCGCAGGCGCGGTGGGTTCACCTGGCATTTTGCAACGCTCGGGGATTGGCCCGGCCAACGTGCTCAAACCGCTCGGCATTGATGTGTTGCATGAATTGCCGGGCGTCGGCGGCAACCTGCAGGACCACCTGCAACTGCGGCTGATCTATAAGCTGGAAAACGCGCGCACCCTGAACCAGATCGCGGGCACCGTGTGGGGCAAGATGGGCATGGGCCTGCGCTACCTGTATGACCGCAGCGGCCCGCTGTCGATGGCGCCCAGCCAGCTCGGCGCGTTTGCGCGCTCGGGCCCGGAACAAACCTCGGCCAACCTTGAATACCATGTGCAACCGCTGTCCCTGGAGCGCTTTGGCGAGCCGTTGCACGCGTTCCCGGCGTTTACCGCGTCGGTTTGCGACCTGCGCCCGCAAAGCCGTGGGCGTATCGATATTCGCTCGTCCAACCCGGCAGATGCGCCGCTGATCCAGCCCAATTACCTCAGCCATCCGCAAGACCTGCAGGTGGCCGCCGATGCGATTCGCCTGACTCGACGCATCGTCGCCGCACCGGCCCTGAGCGCGTTCAAACCGGTGGAATACTTGCCCGGCGATGCACTGCAAACCGAAGAGCAACTGCACGAAGCCGCAGCGCGCATCGGCACGACGATTTTCCATCCGGTGGGCACCTGCCGCATGGGCAGTGACCAGGACGCGGTGGTCGACGCGCAACTGCGGGTCCACGGCGTGCCGGGACTGCGCATCGCCGATGCGTCGATCATGCCCCGCATCACGTCCGGCAATACCTGCTCACCGACGCTGATGATCGCGGAGAAAGCCGCGCAACTGATCCTTTCGCCGAACACTGTAGGAGCGAGCTTGCCCGCGAAAAGCACAAAGGCGCCGCGTTCATCCAGATTTCCCGCGTAATCGTTGGCGATTTTCGCGAGCAAGCTCGCTCCTACAGGGGAACGGAAAACAGACCGGCGCTGAGGTTGGCGCCGACAGTGGAACAACAATAAATAATCACTGTGAGGGATACCCAATGTCAGAACATGCTCAAACCCTGGGCTCGGCGGTCAGCGCGAGCACCGGTAGCGAATCGAGAAAAGTCATCTTCGCCTCGTCCCTGGGGACGGTGTTCGAGTGGTATGACTTTTTCCTCTATGGCGCCCTCGCGGCGGTGATCAGCAAGCAGTTCTTTGCCGGGGTCAACGACACCACGGCGTTTATCTTTGCCTTGATGGCCTTCGCGGCCGGCTTTGTAGTGCGCCCGTTCGGTGCGCTGGTATTTGGCCGGCTGGGCGACATGATCGGGCGCAAGTACACGTTCCTCGTGACCATTATCCTGATGGGCGTGGCGACGTTCTGTGTCGGCCTGTTGCCGACGTATGCCAGCATCGGCATCGCGGCGCCGATCATTCTGATCGTCCTGCGCATGCTGCAAGGCCTGGCACTGGGCGGTGAATACGGCGGCGCAGCCACCTATGTGGCCGAACACGCCCCCGCCGGCAAGCGCGGCCTGCACACCAGTTGGATTCAATCCACCGCTACCCTCGGGTTGCTGCTGTCTTTGCTGGTGGTACTGGCCTGCCGCTACTTCACCGGTGACCAGTTCGAAGTGTGGGGCTGGCGCATTCCGTTCCTGTTTTCCATCGTATTGCTGGGCATTTCCACCTGGATTCGCATGAGCCTGCATGAATCGCCGGCGTTCCTGAAAATGAAAGAGGAAGGCAAGGCCAGCAAGGCGCCAATCCGTGAGTCCTTCGGTAAATGGGAAAACCTCAAGGTGGTGCTGATTGCGCTGTTCAGCATCAACGGCGGACAAGCGGTGACCTTTTACGCGGCACAGTTCTATGTGCTGTTCTTCCTCACGCAGTTCCTGAAGATGGACCCGGCCCTGGCCAATATGCTGCTGATCATCAGCGTGGTGATTGGGGCACCGTTCTTTATCTTCTTCGGCTGGCTGTCGGACAAGGTCGGGCGCAAGCCGGTGCTGATGCTCGGCCTGCTGCTGGCGACCGCGCTGTACTTCCCGATCTTCAAGGGCCTGGCGCACTACACCAACCCGGCGATGGACCAGGCCAGTCGCCAGGCGCCGATCACCGTGCTGGCCGACCCGGCCACCTGCACCTTCCAGTTCGACCCGGTCGGCAAGGCGCGTTTTGATAGCCCGTGCGACAAGGTCAAGACCTTCCTGGTCAAGCAAGGCCTGCCCTACAGCAGCGCCGCCGCCCCCGCGGGCAGCCCGGTGCAGGTGAGCGTGGGCGACGTGCGCATCGATGGCTTTGACGAGGCGGCCCTGCGCGCTGCCGTGACCCTGGCCGGCTACCCGACATCGGCGGATGTGGCCCAGGTCAACAAGGTGATGGTGGTGGTGCTGATCGTTGTGCTGATCCTGATCGCGGCCATGTGCTACGGCCCGCTGGCGGCGCTGATGGTGGAATTGTTCCCGACACGCATCCGCTACACCTCGATGTCCCTGCCCTACCACATCGGCAACGGCTGGTTTGGCGGGTTCCTGCCAACCGTGTCGTTTGCGCTGGTGGTGTACACCGGCGATATCTTCTACGGCTTGTGGTATCCGGTGGTCGTGACCGGGGTAAGCCTGATTGTCGGGATGTTCTGCCTCAAGGAAACGCGGCACGTGGATATCGATAACAACTGACCCGACCGCCTGAACACCGCAGGTCCCCTGTGGGAGGGAGCAAGCCCCCTCCCACATCTGCTCTGCGGCGCCACACAAATTGCTGTACATCCATACAGATAATGGTTGCTCAAATCCCTCGGACTCCGCATCCTGCAAGGCATCAACCTGATCTGATGTGATGACCATGCGGCTGTTCCTCTGTGAAAAACCCTCCCAGGCCAAGGATATTGCGGCCGTGCTCGGCGCCACTCGCCGTGGCGACGGTTGCTGGCTGGGCAACGGGGTGACCGTCACCTGGTGCATCGGCCACCTGCTGGAAACCGCCCCGCCCGATGCCTACGACGCCAAGTACAAGCGCTGGGTGCTCGCCGACCTGCCGATCATCCCGGACAAATGGAAGATGCGGGTCAAGCCCAAGACCGCCAGCCAGTTCAAGGCCGTCAAGCGCCTGCTGGGCGAAGCCCAGGAGCTGGTGATCGCCACCGACGCCGACCGTGAGGGTGAAATGATCGCCCGCGAGCTGGTGGAGCATTGCCGCTATCGCGGGCCGATCCAGCGGCTATGGCTGTCGGCGCTGGACGACGCTTCCATTCGCAAGGCCCTGGCCGCGCTCAAACCCGGCGCCGAAACCTTCAGTCTGTACCACTCGGCCCTCGGCCGTTCCCGCGCCGACTGGCTGATCGGCATGAACATGAGCCGCCTGTTTACCTTGCTCGGCCGTCAATCCGGTTACCAGGGCGTGCTGCCGGTGGGTCGCGTGCAAACTCCGACCCTGCGCCTGGTGGTGGACCGTGACCGCAGCATCGCCGATTTCGTACCGGTGGCCTACTGGGCCATCGATGTCGACCTGCGCCACGCGCACATGATCTTCACCGCCCAATGGCGCGCCGTCGACGATGCCTGTGACGACCAAGGCCGCTGCCTCAACCCGCAACTCGCCCGGGATGCCGCCGACGCCATGACCCGCGCTGCCAGCGCGCGACTGGTGAAGTTGCGCACCGAACGCATGCGCGAGGTCGCCCCGCTGCCCTTCGACCTGGGTACGCTGCAGGAAATCTGTTCGAAGAAGCTCGGCCTCGGCGCCCAGGAAACCCTGGACATCGCCCAATCGCTCTACGAAACCCACAAGGCCATCACCTACCCGCGCAGCGATTGCGGCTACCTGCCCTTGAGTCAACATGGCGACGCGGCGAAGATCCTTGCCGCATTGGGCCGTGCCGACGCGGCCGTCAACGAACTGATGCCGCATATCGATCCCCAACGCCGCTCGCGGGCGTGGAACGACGCCAAGGTCAGCGCCCACCATGGCATCATTCCCACCGGCGCCGGCAAGGATGTCGGGCAGCTCACCGGCAAGCATCGGGCGGTCTACACACTGATTCGCGCACGTTACCTGGCGCAGTTTCTGCCCAACCACGAATATGATCGCACCCAGGCGGATTTCGACTGCGCAGGCCAGGCGCTGCGCGCGGTGGGCAAAGTCGTCATCGAAGCGGGCTGGAAGCGCGCGCTGCCCGAAGCCCTTCCACCGGCCAAAGGCCGTGAGGCGCCAGCACCGCAAGCCCTGCCGGCACTGGTGCAAGGCCAGGATTACGCCGTCGCCAAGGTCAATCTCAAGGACCTGTGGACCCAGCCGCCCAAACCCTTCACCGAGGGCGACCTGATCAAGGCGATGAAAAACGTCGCCAAGCTGGTGGAAGATCCGCTGCTCAAGCAAAAGCTCAAGGACACCACCGGCATCGGCACCGAAGCCACCCGCGCCGGGATCATCCAGGGCCTGCTGGACCGGGGCTACCTGATGAAGAACGGCAAGGCACTCTCGGCCACCCCGGCGGCGTTCAGCCTGATCGACGCAGTGCCCCGCGCCATCGCCGACCCGGGCACCACCGCGATCTGGGAACAGGCGCTGGACATGGTGCAAAGCGGCGAAATGAGCCTGGAAGAATTCGTCGCCAAACAAGCGGCCTGGATGAGCAAGCAAGTGGCCCGCTGCAACGGTATGCGCATGACCATCACCGGCCCTGCCAGCCCGGCAGGCCGCGGCGCCACACCGTGGAAAAAGAAACGCACGGCCGCACCCCGCAAGACGGCGGCCAGCCCGAAGCGAGCGAAAAAGCCGACAAGTACCGGGTAAACCATGAATAAATCCGGGGTATGACGTTTTTTGACGGGTTTAACGCCGCTTTGGTCCTTGCTCCCGCGCGAGCCGTCTAGGATTCTGTAGGGGATTGCAGACTTCCCAACAACAACATCGGAGTGGCCGCCATGAAAACCGTCTCAGAAGTACTCAAAGCCAAAGACAAGCAAAACCAGGAAGTCCACACCATTGAATGGGACCACACCGTATTCGAAGCGTTGGTGGTGATGTCATCGAAAAATGTCGGGGCCTTGCCGGTCGTCAAGCAGGGCGAGGTGGTTGGCATCATCAGCGAACGTGACTACGCACGAAAACTGATACTCAAAGGCCTCTCTTCAGTCACCACCAAAGTCCATGAGGTCATGAGTTCTCCAGTCATAACGGTTGATGCCCATAAAACGGTCGAAGAATGCATGAACATCATGACCGACAGTCACCTGCGCCACTTGCCGGTGGTCGTCGACGGAAAACTGCTGGGTTTGCTCTCCATCGGCGATCTGGTCAAGGAGGCCATTGCCGAACAAGCCAACCTGATCAAGCAACTGGAGCAATACATTCGCGGCGAATAGGAGACCCCATGCTCGACATGCTCGAACATCAGGAAGACCACCTCGATATCCTGCACCGGACCATGGCCGAACGGCGTTTTCTGGTGCTGACCGGGGCGGGAATCAGCACGTCGTCGGGTATCCCGGACTACCGGGACAGCGAGGGCATACGCCGGGGCAAGGCGCCGATGATGTACCAGGAGTTCCTGGCCACCCCACAAGCGCGCCGCCGTTATTGGGCGCGGGCGATGCTGGGCTGGCCACGGGTGCGCATTGCGCAGCCGAACCAGGCCCACCTGGCGCTGGCCGCCTTGCAACACCGCCAGCGTATCAGCGGGCTGATCACGCAAAACGTCGACACGTTGCATGACCAGGCCGGTAGCCATGATGTGATCGAGCTGCACGGCAGCTTGCATCGCGTGCTATGCCTGGATTGCCAGCGGCCCTGCGCACGCGATGTGATCCAACGGTTGATGGAAACCGAGAACCCCTACCTGGCCGGCGTCGATGCCGTGCAGGCACCCGACGGCGATACCCTGCTTGATCCTGCTTTTGAACAACGCTTTCGCGTGCCCCGCTGCCCCCACTGCAACGGCGAACGGCTGAAACCGGACGTCGTGTTCTTCGGCGAGAACGTTGCCCAGGCCACCGCCGCCAGGGCAATGGCGGCGGTGGAGCAAGCCGAGGGTTTATTGGTGGTGGGGTCGTCGCTGATGGCCTACTCGGCGTTTCGCCTGTGCAAGGCGATGGTCGAGCAAGGCAAGCGGGTGATTGCCATCAATCTGGGCAAGACCCGTGGGGATGAGTTGTTGCAGATGAAGATCGCGGCGTCCTGCGAGCGGTTGTTGCCGCTATTGGCAGAGCGCCTGGGATAACCAGAACACTGCGCATCAAAAATGAGTGGGCAACCCGGCCAGGCTAACGAGCTCCGGCGACCCACCGCACAAAAAATGACGCCCAAGTCACACTTCCCCGCACGGCCCCGTCCCCACGACGATTTATGTAGTGATCAAAAATAATCACTACATAACCGTTGACGTAACCTTTTTGTCCTTGCATGATCTAGACGTCTCCCGGATCGGGAGCGTTGGTAACAAGCGTTTTGAACAAGCTCGTCTGACCGCCGAGCTGTTTTTTCCGGATGTGCACTGCCCACAAGGCAGATTGATGAAGCTGACCGACCCAAAGGGTTCGGTACAAGGAGCTCAAACGCTGCTTGTCTTCGTTATGAAACCATTGCGTAGCAGTTCATCAGCAAGACTACATGCATCAGGTTCAAGACCCTGCCCGTATTCGGCAGACCGTCACTGACGCCCGGTTTTCGGAACCGGAGACAACTAAGCAGTTTTAACGAATCAATTGATAGATCGCCAACTGGTCAAGGGGCTTACACATGAATCTGAACAACCAACCAACTATCGAACAATTGGCTGAGATGTTCGCAGCGCAGAAAGACACACTCGACGACCATATCCTGTGGATTGGTAAATCGGGCAAAGTCCAAATTGACTGCCTGGCGCCCCACACCGAAGAAGCCGAGTTCGACAGAAATAACCGTGAACTGGCGGCGCGCCTGAAGGTGTATCGTCGTGGCCAGGGTTATGTCGGCAAGAAAGCGGCGGCCGATCGTAACTTTATCGAGCAGGTGTTCGACACACTTAACCACGCGTGGGCGTCTTTCAAAGACAGCGCACAAGTTAAAGTAATCGACCGCTACTCCTAAGTACAACTCAACTAATGTGGGAACTGGCTTGCCAGTTCCCACATTTTTTATGCAACTTCAAAAGTTGGGGTAACGGCCTTTCCCCGCCTCATCGCGAAAAATATCAAACAACACCTGTGCCGCCGCCGAGAGTTCATGCCCCGGTTTGGTCAACACACCAATCGGCCGCTCGATCACCGGATCGGTCAAGGTGATGCAATGGGCGCCCGCCTCCTGCATCTGCTGCGCACATAATGCCGGTACGGCGCTGACCCCCAGGCCACTGGCAACCATCTTGCCCACCGTCGCCAATTGATGACTCTCCAGCGCCACCGGCAATTTCATCTGCAAGGCGCCCAGATGCTCCTCCAGCATCACCCGTACCGTTGAGGGTCGTTGCAGGGCAATGAACGGTTGTTCCAACAGGCTTTTCCAGTCGATTTCAGCACGCAGTGCCAAGGGTGAATCCATGGGCACCACGGCAATGAAGCGGTCCAGGTATAACGGCGTAAACGCCAGCGACGACCCCTCGGACGGTTCGAACGCCACGCCCAACTCGACCTGACGATCACGGACCATCTCCAGCACCTGTTCGTTGATCAGGTCATGCACCGTCACGTTCACATGGGGGTAACGCGCACGGAATATCTTCAGGATCGGCGGCAACAGGTTGCCTGCAAACGACGGCATCGCTGCCACCGTTACCCGCCCGCGCTGCAGGGTGAAGCGCTGGCGCAGTTCATCCTCGGCGTTGTCCCAATCGGCAATCAACCGACGCGCCAGCGGCAACAAAGATTCCCCTTCAGGGGTCAGCGCGACATTGCGGGTATTGCGGCTGAACAAGCGCCCGCCCAGCCCTTCTTCCAGGCCTTTGATGGTCAGGCTCAGTGCCGATTGAGAGAGGTGCAGCCGCTCGCAGGCAGCAGCAAAACTCAGGCTCTGTGCCACGGCCAGAAAGGCACGCATCTGTTTGACGGTCATGACGTTACTCCGGATGACGGCTCGACTATGCAGTTTTTTAAATCAATCAACCTTAAAAAACAACTTAACAAATCAATCCGTCGGCGCAACACTCGGAACATTGACTGGCCCACAAACAATAAAAGAGGTGCTATATGGCAGGTTTCGATAAACGCGTTGCGTCCTATGAAGAGGCACTGGCAGGCCTGGAAGACGGCATGACCGTACTCGCCGGCGGCTTTGGCCTGTGCGGCATCCCGGAAAACCTCATCGCCGAGATCAAACGCAAAGGCACCCGCGACCTGACGGTGGTTTCCAATAACTGCGGCGTCGACGGTTTTGGCCTGGGCGTGCTGCTGGAAGAAAAGCAGATCCGCAAAGTGATCGCGTCCTACGTGGGCGAAAACGCCCTGTTCGAGAAGCAACTGCTCAGCGGCGAGATCGAAGTGGTGCTCACCCCTCAAGGCACCCTGGCGGAAAAAATGCGCGCTGGCGGCGCCGGCATTCCGGCCTTCTTCACCGCCACCGGCGTCGGCACCCCGGTTGCCGAAGGCAAGGAAACCCGCGAATTCAACGGTCGCCCGTACCTGATGGAAGAATCCATCACCGGCGACTTCGCCATTGTCAAAGGCTGGAAAGCCGACCACTTTGGCAACGTCATCTACCGCCACACCGCCCAGAACTTCAACCCGCTGGCCGCCACCGCCGGCAAGATCACCGTGGTCGAAGTCGAGGAAATCGTCGAACCGGGCGAGCTGGAACCGTCGCAGATCCACACCCCTGGCATCTACGTCGACCGGATCATCTGCGGCACCTTCGAGAAGCGCATCGAACAGCGCACCGTCCGCAAATAATCCCTCCAGCCCGAAGAGAATAAGAGGAACAGCACCATGGCTCTCACCCGCGAACAAATGGCTCAACGCGTCGCCCGCGAAATGCAGGACGGTTTCTACGTCAACCTCGGCATCGGCATTCCGACCCTGGTGGCCAACTATATCCCCGAAGGCATGGAAGTGATGCTGCAATCGGAAAACGGCCTGCTCGGCATGGGCCCGTTTCCCACTGAAGAGACCATCGATGCCGACATGATCAACGCCGGCAAACAAACCGTGACCGCGCGCATCGGCGCCTCGATCTTCTCCTCCGCCGAATCTTTCGCAATGATTCGCGGCGGCCATGTCGACCTCACCGTGCTCGGCGCGTTTGAAGTGGACGTACAGGGCAACATCGCCTCATGGATGATCCCCGGCAAGCTGGTCAAGGGCATGGGCGGCGCCATGGACCTGGTGGCCGGCGCGGAAAACATCATCGTGATCATGACCCACGCGTCCAAGGACGGTGAGTCCAAGTTGCTCAGCCAATGCACCCTGCCGCTGACCGGTGCCCACTGCATCAAGCGCGTACTGACGGACCTCGCCTACCTGGAAATCGACAACGGCGCCTTTATCCTAAAGGAGCGTGCCCCAGGGGTCAGTATTGAAGAGATTGTCAGCAAGACAGCCGGTAAACTGATCGTCCCCGACCATGTTCCAGAAATGCAATTCCAGTGAGGACACATTCCATGCAAGACGTTGTGATTGTTGCTGCCACCCGTACCGCGGTAGGCAGCTTTCAAGGTTCGCTGGCGAACATCCCGGCACCGGAGTTGGGCGCTGCCGTGATCCGTCGCCTGCTGGAGCAGACCGGCCTCGACCCGGCCCAGGTGGATGAAGTGATCCTCGGTCACGTGCTCACTGCAGGCTCAGGCCAGAACCCGGCGCGCCAGGCGTCGATCCTCGCCGGCCTGCCCCATGCCGTACCCGCGATGACCTTGAACAAGGTCTGCGGTTCGGGCCTCAAGGCCCTGCACCTGGGCGCCCAGGCCATCCGCTGTGGCGATGCCGACGTGATCATTGCCGGCGGCATGGAGAACATGAGCCTGGCCCCCTACGTATTGCCCGCCGCGCGCACCGGTTTGCGCATGGGCCACGCCAAGATGATCGACAGCATGATCACCGACGGCCTGTGGGATGCATTCAACGACTACCACATGGGCATCACCGCCGAGAACCTGGTGGACAAGTACGGCATCAGCCGTGAAGCCCAGGACGCCTTCGCCGCCGCGTCCCAGCAAAAAGCCGCCGCCGCTATCGAAGCCGGCCGCTTTGCCGATGAGATCACCCCGATTCTGATCCCGCAGCGCAAGGGCGACCCGGTGGCCTTCGCCGTGGACGAACAACCGCGCGCCGGCACCACCGCCGAGTCGTTGGCCAAGCTCAAACCCGCGTTCAAGAAAGACGGCAGCGTCACCGCTGGCAACGCGTCCAGCCTCAACGACGGCGCGGCCGCCGTGCTGTTGATGAGCGCCGACAAGGCCAAGGCCCTCGGCCTGCCCGTGCTGGCGCGTATCGCCAGCTACGCCAATGCCGGCGTCGACCCGGCCATCATGGGCATCGGCCCGGTCGCGGCCACCCGCCGTTGCCTGGAGAAAGCCGGCTGGAATGTGGCCGACCTGGATCTGGTCGAAGCCAACGAAGCCTTTGCCGCGCAATCCCTGGCGGTGGCCAAAGAGCTGGAATGGGACGCCGATAAGGTCAACGTCAACGGCGGCGCGATCGCCATTGGCCACCCGATCGGCGCGTCAGGCTGCCGCATTCTGGTGACCCTGCTGCACGAAATGATCAAACGCGACGCCAAGAAAGGCCTGGCGACGCTGTGCATCGGTGGCGGCCAAGGCGTAGCCCTGGCCCTTGAGCGCAGCTGATTCAAGAGCAACACACGAAAAGGCCCGGTTCCACGAAAAACCGGGCCTTTTTTTCGCCTTCAGTCCGCACGCGGCACCGCAAACACCGCGTTCGCCCGCGCCACGATTTTGTCCCCCACCTGCAGACTCACCGTGGCAAATGCCATTTGCCGGCCACGCTTGTGATGCTCAAGGCGCACCACAATCCACTCCCCCACTTGCACCGCGCCCAGGTAATCCACGGTCATGCTCGCGGTAATCAACGGCAACGGCGGCTCACTGGAAAACGCCATCGCATAGCCCATGCCGATATCCGCCAAGGTTGCCAACACGCCGCCATGCACCGTGCCACGGCCATTGGCGTGACGGTTGTCGGCGCGCAGGCCGATTTCCAGTTGCAAGCCGTCACCCCGGCAATAGGCCGGACCTAACAAGTCGAGGAGCGGGCTGCTGCGCGGCAGTGAGACAAAACCTTCGGGCACGGCGTGAGCGATCATCGCGGGTTCTTCCTTGGAGTCAGGCATGAGGTGTACTCCAGCCCCCACGCGGCGACCATTACCATCAGCCGCGCATATCCGTTGCGATGCCTGGGGCTGATTCACCAACCCCGTTCAGGGCTGGCCTCAGCGCCTCATACAGCGCTGATAGCGCTCATCCACCCGCTGGGCGAACCAGGCGGTGGTCAGGTTGCGGGTGATCTTCGGGCTTTTGAGCACAATGCCCGGCAGGATCGCCCGCGGCAGCGGTTTGCCCGCCGCTGTGTCGGCCAGGGCAAACACGCGTTTGTAGAGCGTGGTCTGCTCAAAATCCAATTGCTCGCCCTGCTCCAGCTGACTGCGGATGCTGGGGTTGCGCATGTCCAGCCTGGCGCCGAGGGAACGCACCGCCAATTCGGTGCTGCCGGGCAACAGCGAGCCGTAGCGGATCAAATCCCCGTCCAGCGCCAACTCGGTGCCTGAGACGCGGCTGACGGCGGCCTGGAACGCCGCGTTGCGGCTGGCGTACCAACCGGCGTTGAAGTCGGCAAACCGGTACAGCGGCCGGTCATAACTCACCGGGTAACCGAGCAAATGAGCGATGCCGAAGTACATACCGCCACGTCGGGTGAACACTTCCCGTCGGATCGTGCCGTCCACCGTGTAGGGATAACCCCGCGCCTGCTTCTGCGCAAACTCGATGCTCACTTGCATCGGGCCGGCGGTGTGTACCGGGTTGAAGCCGCCAAACAGCGTGTTGCCCAAGGGCACCATGCTGATGAAGTCATCGAAGATCCCGCTCAAGTCCTTCTCCGTGCGCGCAGCGTTCAAGCGATCGGCGTAGGACTTACCGGTGGGCGAACGCAGTTGCAATGCAGTGCGGACCAACACCGCTGGCACATGCACCTTACCGGCACGGCGCAGGATTTCATCCTGGGCGATCTTGCCCATATTCGGCACGGGTGGATCGACCTGGTAAGTGGACTCTTGCTCGGTCACCGCCAGCACGGCGCAGATGTTTTCGGTACTGGGGTAGATGTGCTGGGTGTCGAACGCGGTGTAGATATCCTTGGCCCAACCGTTGCGATCGGCGACCTTGGCGGGCAGCAGGCGCACGATCTGCGCCTTGACCTCGGCTTCACTGCGCTCCGGCTGTTGCGGGCCGCGTGCGGTCGAGCAACCTGCCAGCACCACCAAGGGCATGAGACACAGGATCAGGTGGCGTAGGTACATGGGGCTTCCTTGAAGGGCGATGAGCCGGGCATTGCTGATATCGACCGGTAAGTCTAACGCGGGTTCGCCCTGTGCTCCCCTCGCCAACGTAATGCGAATATGACAGGATCTTTCATCAACCATTCGTACAAGGAGTTTGAATGCCATGCTCAGCATGAACTTTTTCATCACCTGCCTGATCGTTGTGCTGATTCCCGGCACCGGCGTGATCTTTACCGTGTCCACGGGCCTCATGGCCGGCAAGCGCGCCAGCGTGTTCGCCGCGCTGGGCTGTACCGCCGGGATCATCCCGCACTTATTGGCATCCATCCTCGGCCTTTCCGCGCTGCTGCACACCAGCGCATTGGCGTTCGAAGCGCTGAAATTCGCCGGAGCCGCCTACTTGCTGTACCTGGCCTACGCCACGTGGCGCGATCGTTCGGCCTTCGCGATGAATGACACGCCAACGGCAACCACGGCCCGTGGCCTGATGCTCCGCGGGTTTTTGCTGAATATTCTCAACCCCAAGCTGACGATTTTCTTCCTGGCCTTCCTGCCTCAGTTCGTCACACCGGCCAGCACGGCGCCGGCCTTGCAAATGCTGGTGCTGAGCGGCGTGTTCATGGCCATGACGTTTGCGGTGTTTGTGGTGTATGGCTTGCTGGCCAATGTGTTTCGCCGCGCGGTGATCGAGTCACCACGGGTTCAGAATTGGCTGCGGCGCAGTTTTGCGGCGGCCTTTGCAGGGTTGGGGTTGAACCTGGCGCTTGCACAGCGCTGAAAAACGCTACAACCCACTGTGGAAGCGGGGGTTGCCCGCTCCCACAAGTTGGGTGCTTTAGATGCCTGCCAGCGCCAGGTCCATGGCGAAGTAAGTGAAGATCAGGTCCGCGCCAGCGCGCTTGATCGAACCCAAAGTTTCCCGCACCACCCGGTCCTCATCGATCGCGCCTGCCTGGGCACCGAATTTGATCATCGCGTACTCGCCGCTGACCTGATACGCCGCCACCGGCAGGCGCGAGGCTTCGCGGATGTCGCGGATGATGTCGAGGTAGGCACCGGCCGGTTTGACCATCAGCGCATCCGCGCCTTCCTGCTCGTCGAGCAGCGATTCACGCACGGCTTCGCGGCGGTTCATCGGGTTCATCTGGTAGCTTTTGCGGTCGCCCTTGAGCGCGCTGCCACCCGCTTCACGGAACGGACCGTAAAGGGCCGAAGCGAATTTGGTGGAGTAGGCCATGATCGGGATATGCGTGAAACCGGCGTCATCCAACGCCCGGCGAATCGCCTGGACCTGGCCGTCCATCGCCGCCGACGGCGCGATCACATCGGCACCGGCACGGGCCGCCGCCACAGCTTGCTTGCCGAGGTTGACCAACGTCGCGTCGTTGTCGACATGGGCGCCATGCATCACGCCGCAATGGCCGTGATCGGTGTATTCGCAGAAACAGGTGTCGGACATCACGATCATTTCCGGCACCGCGTCCTTGATGATCGAGGACATGCGCGAGACCAGGCCACGCTCTTTCCAAGTGTCGCTGCCACTGGCGTCCAGGTGGTGCGACACGCCAAAGGTCATCACCGACTTGATCCCGGCGCGGGCATAACGCTCGATTTCCCCGGCCAGCTTTTTCTCAGGGATGCGCAGCACACCCGGCATGCTGGTGATTGGCACAAAATCATCGATTTCTTCTTCGACGAAAATCGGCAGCACCAGATCATTGAGGGTGAACTCGGTTTCCTGGAACAAGCTACGCAACTCCGGGGAGCGGCGCAGACGGCGTGGGCGGGCTTGAGGGAACTGGCTGGTCATGGCTGTCCTGAATAAGGCTAAAAACGTTGGGGCGAAAGCGTATGCCCCCCGACCCCGGCAGCGCAAATGCCAGGCAGACAATAGTTTATGGCAAGGCCCACAACAATTGCATTGATCTAGAGCTGTAGACGCCCTTCGATGCACACCGCCACGGCACCGCCGACCCAGATTTCATCGCCCTGGCGCTCGATGCGGATACGCCCCGCGCGCCCCATCGCCGTGCCCTGGCTGACCACGTAGCGGCTCGGCGCCAGGCCTTCGCCCAACAACCATTGGGCCACCCCGGCATTCAAGCTGCCGGTGGCCGGGTCTTCGGGGAACCCGTCGCCGGCAATGAACGCGCGCACTTCAAAGTGCGCGTCTACAGCGTCGCGTTCGGGATCGCAGGGTGCAATCACGCCCACCGCCAGGCCGAGCAATTGCGCATAATCGGGCTGCAGATCGAGCACCGCCTGGCGGTCGGCCAGCATCACCGCCAGCCAACCCGCGCCGTTGTCGACCCACTGGCTGCGCACAATGGCCTCGGGCGCCAGGCCCAAGCCCAGGCGCACGCGCTCCAGCAACGCCGCCTCCAGCGGGCCCGAGCGCAACAACGGCGGCGCGATGAACGCCAGCTCATCGCCTTGGCGACGGATACGCACCAGGCCGATTTCGCACTCCTGGATAATCTCCTCCCCTTGCGCAATCCCCCCCGCCTGCAACCACGCGTGGCAACTGCCCAGCGTCGGGTGCCCGGCGAACGGCAGTTCCTGCAAGGTGGTGAAGATTCTCACCCGGTAGTCAGCCCGTGGATCGCGGGGCGTGAGTAAAAACGTGGTTTCGCTGAGGTTGGTCCACTTGGCGAAGTCGGCCATCTGTTGGTCGCTGAGGCTGTCGGCCCCCAGCACCACCGCCAGCGGGTTGCCTTTGAGCGACACGCTGCTGAAGACATCCAGTTGTTTGAAATCGAAAGTCGGCATGGGCTCAGCTCGGAATGTTCAGGCCACGGATCACCGCCGGACGTGCGATAAAGCCGTCCAGCGCGCGCAGCACATTGGGGAAATCGGCGATGCCGACCAAGTCGCCGGATTCGTAGAACCCGATCAGGTTACGGATCCACGGAAACGTCGCGATGTCCGCGATGCTGTAGTCGTCGCCCATGATCCAGGTGCGGCCCAGCAGGCGTTTTTCCAAGACCTCCAGCAAGCGCCGCGACTCGGCGACGTAGCGGTCACGCGGGCGCTTGTCTTCGTAGGCCTTGCCAGCGAACTTGTTGAAGAACCCCACCTGGCCAAACATCGGGCCGATACCGGACATCTGGAACATCAGCCACTGAATGGTTTCATAACGTGTCGCCGGGTCTTCGGAAAGCAACTGGCTGGTTTTTTCCGCCAGGTAAAGCAGGATCGCACCGGATTCGAACAGCGCCAACGGCTGGCCGCCGGGGCCGTCGGGGTCGATGATCGCGGGGATTTTGTTGTTCGGGTTCAGCGACAGAAACTCGGGCGACAGCTGGTCCTGGGTCTCGAAGCTGACCTTGTGCGCCTCGTAGGGCAGGCCCAGTTCTTCGAGCATGATCGAGACTTTTACCCCGTTGGGCGTGGGCAACGAATACAGTTGCAGACACTCCGGATGCTGGGCGGGCCATTTGCGGTTGATCGGGAAAGCGGCGAGTGAATTCATCGGGATATCCCTCGGCGGAAAACCCCCATGATAATCATCTGCCCGGCATCCTGCATGGGTCATCATTGCGCAACATCCCCTCGCTAATCTCCCCCACGGGCGAACCAAAGTGACCTCGCGGACTCTTAAGTGCGCCTGAACGGTGAATGGAGGCACCTTGCAGAACCACACGGAACACCGCAGGACGCAGCATGCGTCACTGGGGCCGGGCTTGTCCGCCTTAATCCGATGCACTGAAGACTCGAACCTAATGACAATCAAGCCTCTGTGCCTTGCGCAACGCCTCAAACGATATTCATACATCATATTGCCGCTGTTGCTGGTCGGCGGCGTCCTCGACCTGGCCCTGCAATCGCGTATCAGCAGCGCCGAGCCGGTGGACGGCGTGCAAACCCTGGTGTTCCTGCGCCACGGCGAAAAACCCGCCGGCGGCCTGGGCCAGCTCAATTGCCAGGGCCTGAACCGCGCGATGAACCTGGCCACCGTGTTGCCGGAAAAGTTCGGTAAGGCCAACTTCGTCTTCGCCGCCAACCCGACGCGCAATGTCGAGGAAGGCGAAAAAGACAATTCCTACAGCTACATTCGCCCACTGATGACCATCAGCCCCAGCGCAATCAAGCTCGGGTTGCCGGTAAACATCAAGTTTTCGGCGAATGACACCAACGCCCTCGCCGACGAACTGGTGGAAAACAAATACCATAACGCCATCATCTACACTGCCTGGTCCCACGGCTATCTGCCGGAGTTGATCAACAAGGTGGCCAGTGAAGCGGTGGGCGAAAAGCACACCATCACCGAAGACTGGTCCGGCAATGACTACGACACGCTGTATGTACTGACACTCACCTGGCACAACGGCAAGGCATCGTTGCTGAGCCGCAACTATAAGCAGGGCCTGAATAATGGCGAACAAACCTGCCCGGATGCGACCCAGGTCAGCGCAGATCTCTGAAGCCTGAGCGATAGGGGCGTATGATGCGCGGCTATTGACTCATCTGCGGATCAACACCATGTCCAACCTCGTCTCCACCCAGCCCAACCGGGGCTGGTCGTTCTGGTGGAAACCAGCGCTGTTCCTGCTGGTCGCCTGCATCGGCCTTTACTACGTGAAGTGGTCGCCCTACTACTTCAAGGCGTTTGTCGCCGCCGACAACCACAGCATCGGCGCCTCAATTCTCAATGACCAGCAAACCTCGCCACTGGCGGCGGCGCTGGCCTATGCCCAGGTGTATTTCCTGGCGATCTGGAAAGCCGCCGTTCTAGCGGTGATCCTCGGCTCGTTGCTGCAAGTGTTGATCCCCCGCGACTGGCTGCTGCGCCTGTTTGGTCGTGCCGGGCTGGGTTCGACCCTGCGCGGCGGGCTGTTCGCCTTGCCCGGAATGATGTGCAGTTGCTGCGCGGCACCGGTGGCGGCAGGCATGCGTCGGCAGCAAGTGTCAGTAGGCGCGGCGCTGGCGTTCTGGATCGCCAACCCGGTACTGAACCCGGCCACCCTGGTATTCATGGGGTTTGTGCTGGGTTGGGGCTTCACGGCGTTAAGGCTGGTGGCAGGGATTGTGCTGGTGGTCGGCGTGTCCCTGGTGGCCCAGCGGATCGCACGCCCGGAGCAAGTGCCGGAAGCGGCGCTGGGGGCGGTGGCCGAGGCCAGCGTGATCGAGTCGCAACCGTTTTTCAGCCGCTGGTTGCGCACCCTGTGGCAACTGTTCTGGAGCACGATCCCGGTCTACATCCTGGCGGTGCTGGTGCTGGGCGCGGCGCGGGTCTGGCTGTTTCCCCACGTGGATGGGGCGATGACCGACAGCCTGCTGTGGCTGGTGCCGCTGGCGATTGTCGGCACGCTGTTCGTAATTCCGACCGCCGCAGAGATACCGATCGTACAAACCATGATGACGCTGGGCATGGGCAGCGGCCCGGCCGTGGCCTTGTTGATGACCCTGCCGAGCGTGAGCCTGCCGTCACTGCTCATGTTGCGCAAGGATTTCGACGCGCGGGTGCTGCTCACGGTGGCAGGCTTGACCATGCTGGTGGGCGTGGTCTGCGGTTTGATTGGAGCGGCGATCCTTTAGGTAATGGGTGAGGTTGAGGGCCTTGTCACAGGCAAGCATCAACCTCGCAAAGCACCACGCTCGCGCAAATACTCCACCACCGCCGCCTGCTCCCCGACAAACTCGATGCGTGCGCCTTTGCTTTCGCGCTGGAAGGCGTACATCGGGTCGTAATACTCACGCAGCAACCCTTCGATCCATACGCGGTGCAGGTCCACGGCGCCGCTACGGGCCTGTTCCGCCAGGGCGTCCTGCAGAATCGCCTGCAACCGCTGGAAGCGCTCGCCGCCCAGGCGCTTGTGGATATTGGCCAGGCTCTGGGTCAGGCGCTCGGCAAACAGGGCGTAGCCGGTTTCGCCAAATACCGCGATGAATTCGGCGCAAAGGTCGACCACGTAATCACGCAGGATACGTTCGACACGGCCTTCGATGCTGTCTTCCAGCCACACCATCGCAAAGGTCTGCATGCCCTTGTGCAACGGCAACGGCAGTGCACAACTGCCGATCATGCGGCTCTCATCCTCGACCACAAACTGCTCGACGCCGCCCGCACGTTTTTTCAGCAGGTCCACTGCCAGGCGGTTCTCGAAGTCGATGTTGGACGGTTGCACCGTAGCTCGCTTGCCAAAGCTGGAACCGCGATGATTGGCGTGGCCTTCCAGGTCCAGGGCGTTGCGCAGTTGGCCGAGTACTTCGGTCTTGCCAGTGCCGGTCATGCCGCCCAGTAACACGAAATCACACTCGGTGACAGCCTGTTCGACGGTGTCCAGCAAAAAGCTGCGCATGGCTTTGTAGCCGCCACCGACGCGGGGATACTCGATACCGGCTTCGGTTTTCAGCCATTGCTGCACAATCTGCGAGCGCAACCCGCCACGAAAGCAGTACAGATAGCCGTCCGGGTTGGCCTGGGCGAACCGCGCCCATTGCTCGATGCGCCCGGCCTTGATTGCTCCGGACACCAGCTCGTGTCCGAGCACGATAGCCGCTTGCTGGCCCTGCTGCTTGTAGCAAGTGCCGACCCGCTGACGCTCGTCGTCGGTCATCAGTGGCAGGTTGACCACGCCCGGGAACGCGCCCTTGGCGAACTCGACCGGCGCGCGGGTATCCATCATCGGCCGGTCGTTGAGGAAGATGTCGCGGTAGTCGGTGATGTCAGTCGCCATCAAAACACCTCTACCGCGTGGGTCTGTCGCTCAACCAATTCACCGATGGACTCAAGGGTCAGGCCCAGTTCGCGGGCGACCGCATGAAACTCGGCGTCGCCCTCGGGCGTAACAGCGATCAACAGGCCGCCGCTGGTCTGCGGGTCACACAGCACGCGTTTGTGCAGCTCCTGCAGGCGCCCAAGTTTGCTCGCATAACTGTCGAAGTTGCGCAAGGTGCCGCCCGGCATGCAGCCCTGGTCAAGGTAGTCCTCGATCCCGGGCAGGCGTGGGACTTTGTCGTATTCGATGCGCGCCGTCACGCCGCTGCCGTCAGCCATTTCCACCAAATGGCCGAGAAGGCCAAAGCCGGTGACGTCAGTCATTGCCGTTACACCGGCCAATTTGCCGAAGCGGCTGCCAGGCTTGTTGAGGGTACACATCCAGTCACGAGCCAGGCCGATATCCGCCTCGCGTAATTTGCCCTTCTTTTCCGCGGTGGTCAGGATGCCGATGCCCAGGGGTTTGGTCAGGTACAAACGGCAGCCGACGGTGGCGGTGTCGTTGCGCTTCATATGGCGCTTTTGCACGATACCGGTCACGGCGAGGCCGAAGATGGGCTCCGGCGCATCGATGGAGTGACCGCCGGCCAGGGGAATACCGGCCTCGTCGCACACGGAGCGGCCGCCACGGATCACTTCGCGAGCAACCTCAGGCGCCAATACATTTACCGGCCAGCCCAGAATGGCGATAGCCATCAACGGATCGCCGCCCATGGCGTAGATGTCGCTGATCGCGTTGGTGGCGGCAATCCGGCCGAAGTCGAACGGATCGTCGACAATCGGCATGAAAAAATCAGTGGTGGAGACCACACCGCGCTCGTCGTCGATGGCATACACCGCCGCATCGTCGCGCGAGGCGTTGCCCACCCACAGGTTGGGGTCAAGGTTCTGTGCGCCGCTGCCGGCGAGGATCACTTCCAATACCTGGGGCGAAATCTTGCAGCCACACCCCGCGCCATGGCTGTACTGGGTAAGGCGAATCGGCTCGTTCATGGTGGACCTCAAGCTATCAAGTGCGCGGATTCTAACAGACGGCAAAAAGCCGGCGGGGCTCTTACGAGCCCAGCCGGCCTTTTTGAGGTTGCTGCGATTACTGACGAGCGGCCAGCAAACGCTTGTGACGGTTGCGCCGGGCGATGTTCAAGCACTCGATCGCCGCCGAGAACGCCATGGCCGCATACACGTAGCCTTTTGGCACATGGGCGCCGAAGCCTTCGGCGATCAGGGTCATGCCGATCATGATCAGGAAGCCCAGGGCCAGCATCACCACGGTCGGGTTGTCGTTGATGAACTTGGCCAGCGGTTCAGCCGCCACCAGCATCACGATGACCGAGGTCACCACGGCAACGATCATGATCGGCAAATGCTCGGTCATGCCCACGGCGGTGATGATGCTGTCGATGGAGAACACCAGGTCGAGCATCAGGATCTGGCCGATGGCTGCAGCAAAGCCGATGGACACGGCATTGCCGGTGCTGGTCTTCTCTTCAGGCTCCGGGTCCATGCTGTGATGGATCTCGGTGGTTGCCTTCCAGACCAGGAACAGGCCGCCGGCGATCAGAATCATGTCCTTCCACGAAAACGCCTGGCCGAAGATTTCAAACACCGGCGTGGTCAACTGCACGATGAACGCAATGGTGCTCAACAGACCCAGGCGCAATACCAACGCCATGCTGATACCGATGCGTCGCGCCTTGGCACGGTGCTGCTCGGGCAATTTGTTGGTGAGGATCGAGATAAAAATCAGGTTATCGATGCCCAGCACGATTTCCATCACGATCAAGGTGGCCAATGCGACCCAGGCGGTGGGGCTGGCGGCCAGTTGTACAAGGTAGTCCATAGATCAATCCTGACGTTGTGCTGGAAAATTAGGCTTCTTTACGTGTCGATTCAGACTCGTTTTGCGGCTGATCGTCTTTTTTCTGCGGACTGATCAGGCCCTGGGTCGCTTCACTCAACGCCTGTTCGGCGGCCTTGTGGGTTTCATCGATCACTTGCTTGGCCGATTCGGTGGCCTTGCCCATCACCTGCTGTGCGCTTTTTTCGACCTGATCACAGCCGCTGACCACCACCAATGAAAGCGCAAGCAACGATGCCGCGCCCAGGGAATTGAGTTTCATGATGTTTTCCTCGTTAGAACCATTGGGTCCAAATAGTGGCCCCTCGATAGCGACGCATTCTAGGCAGAGGGACACTTCAGGAAAATTCGTATTTTTCTCGCGTATACTTCGGTTTTAACGAAGTGTAGGCCGGCATGCTCAATTACCGACAATTGCATTACTTCTGGGTGGTGGCCAAGACCGGCAGCATCGTGCGCGCCTGTGAGCAATTGAACCTCACGCCCCAGACCATCAGCGGGCAGATCAGTCTGTTGGAACAAACCTTCGGTATCGCCCTGTTTCAGCGGGTCGGCCGCCAGCTGGAGCTGACCGAGGCCGGGCGCCAGGCCCTGCCCTACGCCGAGCAGATGTTCCAGACCGGCAATGAATTGGAGGCGATGTTGCGCGCGCAGCCGGATGAACAGCAGATCCTGTTTCGGGTCGGGGTGGCGGATGTGGTGCCCAAATCCATCGTCTACCGGCTGATCGCGCCGACCATGGAGCTCAGCGAGCCGATCCGCATCACCTGCCGCGAAGACAAACTCGAACGTCTGCTCGCCGACCTGGCGATCCAGCGCCTCGATCTGGTGATTTCCGACAGCCCCATGCCCACGCATCTGGACATCAAAGGCTACAGCCAGAAGTTGGGCGAATGCGGCATCAGTTTTTTCGCCACTCAAGCGTTGGCTGACCGACACCGCGGCGTTTTCCCACAGTGTTTACAGGGGGCGCCATTGCTGATTCCGGGGGCGGAGACGGTGGTGCGCAGCCGCTTGCTACGCTGGTTTGCCGAACAGCAGATCCAACCGAAGATCATCGGCGAGTTCGACGACAGCGCCTTGATGCAGGCATTCGGCCAATCCGGCAGCGGGATCTTTATCGCCCCCAGCGTGATCGCCGATGAGGTGGTGCGCCAGTATGGCGTCGCGCTGATTGGCCAGACGGATGCGGTGACCGAGTCGTTCTATGCGATTTCGGTAGAACGCAAGGTCAAGCACCCCGGCATCGTGGCGATTACCGAAGGTGCCAGGCGGGAACTGTTCACCGCCCTGCCCTGAAGGTTCAGGCGCTGGTCGGCAGCGGTTTGACGCCCATCAGCCACAACGCCAGCAACATCGACACCAGGATAAACCCGGACGCGGCCAAGCCCAGGCTGGCCAGGCCCAGGGTGTCGATCACATGCCCTCCGACCAAGGCACCGAGACCAATACCCAGGTTACCCCCGGCAATATTCAACGACGCGGCAAACGCCGGCGCATGCGGGGCGGCCTTCATCAGCCGCACATGGCTGACCAGGAACATCGCCGCCTGGGTCACGCCCCACACGGCCATCGCCGCCGCCAGGCCGATGGTGGAATGAATCGCCGGCACCACCGCAACCATACCGCCGATCATGAACCCGCAGAACACCATCGATGCGATCAAGGGGTGGCGATCCACCGCGCGGCCGCCCAGGGAGTTGCCGATCAGCCCGACTGCGCCAAAGCCCATCAGGCACCAGCCGACCAGCGTGCCGTCGAACCCGGCCAGGCGCTCAAGGATGTCCGCCAGGTAGGTGTAGGCGGTGAACATGCCGCTGAAGACCAGGATCGACAGCAGGATGTGCCCCTGCATCAACGGGCTGCGCAACAGCTTGAATTGCGAGCGCAACGTCACCTGCGCGTTCTTCGCCTGTGTCACCGGCAGGTAGACATACAGCAGCAGTGCCTTGGCCAACGCAATCACCGCGAGGATGGCAAACGCGCTGCGCCAGCCGAACATATCGGAAATCAGCGTGCCCACCGGAATGCCGAAGACGGTGGCGCAGACGATCCCGAAGCCGATCTTCTCGATGGCCCGGCCGGCGTATTCCGGGCCGACGATGTCCACCGCCGTTTCACTGGCCAAGGCCCAGAACACCGGCAAACCCAACGCCGGAATCAAGCGCGCCAGGGACATCACCCAGATGTTCGGTGCCAGTGCCGCCACGCCATTGGCCACGGCGAACATGATCAAAATCGTGATGAATAGGCGCTTGCGCTGGAACCGCGCGCAGTAGGCCGTGAGAAACGGGCCGAACGCCGCCACGGTGAACGCAAACAGCGTCACCAGCAGGCCGGCCTGGGACACGCTGACATTCAGGTCCCGGGCAATCGACGGCAACAGGCCGACGATAATGAATTCTGTGGTCAGCACGGTAAAACCGGCGGCCGACAGCAGCAGGATGGGAAACAGCATGAAAACTCCAGAAACGACAACATCAACGAAAGCCCGGAGGCCCGCTGACGAAGAGGAAAGATGAGAGACGGCGATATTAACAGGATCTGTGCGAATTGGCCGCAAATGGGTGACGGAATGCCGCACCAATCGGGACATTTCCTACAGCATGATAGACTCCGCGCCCGCTTCCTACAGCGCGCTCCACCTGCAATGCTGCGTCCTACTAAAAAAACCAGAGACAACCGTTTATGACTGCTGCCCCTTCCCTTTTCCAACGACTCGCGCGCGTCAGCCTGGTCACGCAAATCGTCATCGGCCTGATCGCCGGCATTCTGCTGGCCCTCGTGTTGCCCGAGGCGGCCAAGGCCACCGGTTTCATTGGCAAAGTGTTTGTCACCGCGCTGAAGGCCGTGGCGCCGATCCTGGTGTTTGTGCTGGTGATGGCGTCAATCGCCAACCATAAACACGGCCAGGAAACCCACATCAAGCCGATCCTGTTCCTGTACCTGCTGGGCACCTTCGCGGCCGCCGTGGTTGCGGTGATCGCCAGCACGCTGTTTCCCTCGCCGCTGGTGCTCGCCACCCACGACGCCACCGTGAGCGCCCCCGGCGGCATCGGCGAGGTGTTGCAGAGCCTGTTGCTGAGCGTGGTGGATAACCCGGTGAGCGCGCTGATGAACGCCAATTTCATCGGCATTCTGGCCTGGGCCATCGGCATGGGTATAGCGATTCGCCATGCCGGCGAAACCACCCGCACGGTGCTCGATGACCTGTCCAACGGCGTGACCTTGATCGTGCGCGTGGTGATCCGCTTCGCGCCCCTGGGGATTTTCGGCTTGGTAGCCTCGACCCTGGCCACTTCCGGCTTCGGTGCCCTGCTCGGCTACGCCCACCTGTTGGTGGTGCTGATCGGCTGCATGCTGTTCGTGGCGCTGGTGATCAACCCGGCCATCGTGTTCTGGAAGTTGCGCCGCAACCCCTACCCGCTGGTATTGCTGTGCCTGCGCGAAAGCGGCATCACGGCGTTCTTCACCCGCAGTTCGGCGGCGAACATTCCGGTGAACCTGGCGTTGAGCAAACGCCTGGGTCTGCATGAAGACACCTACTCGGTGTCGATCCCCCTGGGCGCCACCATCAATATGGCGGGTGCGGCGATCACCATCACCGTGTTGACCCTGGCGGCCGTACACACCCTGGGCATCACCGTAGACCTGCCCACCGCCGTGCTGCTCAGCGTGGTCGCCGCCATTTGCGCGTGCGGTGCGTCGGGCGTGGCCGGTGGTTCGCTGCTGCTGATTCCACTGGCATGCAGCCTGTTCGGCATTCCCAGCGATATCGCCATGCAGGTAGTGGCGGTCGGTTTCATCATCGGCGTGTTGCAGGACTCTGCGGAAACCGCACTCAACTCGTCCACCGATGTGCTGTTTACTGCGGCAGCGTGCCTGGGCAAGGACGAGCAGCCGGTTTAAACAGCGCTCGCAAAAAAGCCCGGGGCCGTTCTCAAAGGAACGACCCCGGGCTTTTTTATGCGTTTAAAACACGGTTATTTAGAACGCGCCCATGTAGTCGCGCTTGCCCACTTCCACACCGTTGTGACGCAGCAGTGCGTAGGCGGTGGTGACGTGGAAGAAGAACTGCGGCAGGCCGTAGGTCAGCAGGTAGGACTGGCCGCTGAAGCGCTTCTCTTTCGGCGTGCCTGGGCGCGTGATGATCTCGATGCCTTCTTTGCCGTCGATTTGCTCGGGCTTGATGCTGTCCATAAACGCCAGGACCTTGGCGATCAGCGCTTGCAGGTCGGCAAAGGTCACTTCGTTGTCTTCGTATTTCGGCAGTTCGATCTCGGCCAGGCGCGCGGAAACGCCCTTGGCGAAGTCGACGGCGATCTGCACCTGGCGCACCAGTTGGAACATGTCCGGGAACAGGCGCGCTTGCAGCAAGGCGTTGGGTTCGATGTTTTTCGCGGTGGCGTGGGCTTCGGCTTTGTCCAGCACACCACTCAAGGCGGTGAGCATTTGCTTGAAGACTGGGACGGAAGCGGCGTACAGGGAAATAGTCATGACAGTCTCATCGATAAGGGCGGGGTTGGAACCAGCGGCGATTATAGCCGTGCCGGCCGCTTGTCTTTTATTTTTTCAGGATTAGGCTAGTGCGTTCACTGCATAGGGAAAGCGCGATGACCGCTGAGCACGACACCGACACCCCTGAGCCGCGCCTGAACAGCACGGAAATCCGCATCCTGGGCTGCCTGATCGAAAAACAGGCGACCAACCCGGAAACCTACCCCCTGACCCTCAACGCCCTGGTGCTGGCCTGCAACCAGAAGACCAGCCGCGAGCCGGTGATGAACCTCAGCCAAGGCCAGGTCGGCCAAAGCCTGCGTGTGCTGGAAGGCCAGGGGTTCACCCGCCTGGTCATGGGCAGCCGCGCCGACCGTTGGGAACACCGGGTCGACAAGGCCCTGGAATTGGTGCCGGCCCAGGTGATCCTGACCGGGCTGCTGTTTCTGCGTGGGCCGCAGACGGTCAACGAGTTGCTGACCCGCAGCGGGCGCATGCATGATTTCGAAGACGCCGACCAGGTCGTCCACCAACTGGAACGCCTGATTGCGCGCGGGCTGGCCGTGCTGGTGCCGCGCCAGGCGGGGCAGCGCGAGGATCGTTATACCCACGCGCTGGGCGACCCGGCGGATATCGAGGCGATTATCGCCGCGCGCGGCAGCCCGGTGGAGCGCGGGGCCGGCGGGGTCTCAGTCGAGCGCATCGAAGAGCTGGAAGCGCGGATTGCCGCGCTCGAAGAACGGCTGGCACAGCTGGAACAGGCCTGACACGGTCAAAACCCTGTAGGAGCCGGCTTGCCTGCTCCTACAGTTGATGTGCAATGTTCTTCAGCCTCGCGCAAAAGCGACGGCTTTTTCGAACTGTGCCTGGGTCGGCCGCACGCCGGTGTACAACACAAACTGCTCCAGCGCCTGGATCGCGATCACTTCCAGCCCGGTGATCACACGCTTGCCTTGGGCACGTCCACGCACGATCAACGGCGTTTCCGCCGGGATCGCCACCACATCGAACACGGTCTGCGCCTGGTCCACGGCGTCCGCCTCGAAAGCCAGCTGATCGGCCTCGGCCCCGCCGGTCATGCCGATCGGCGTCACGTTGATCAACATCTGCGGGCGCAGATCACCCAGTTGCGCCTGCCATTGATAGCCCAGGCTCTGCGCCAGCGCCCTGCCCGCCGCTTCGTTACGCGCCACGATCACGCCATTGGCGTACCCGCCGTCACGCAGGGCACTGGCCACGGCCTTGGCCATGCCGCCGCTGCCGCGCAGGGCAAAGGTCGATTCTGTCGGTACTGCGTGCGTTTTCAGCAGTTGCTCAATGGCGATGTAGTCGGTGTTGTAGGCCTTGAGGTGGCCGGCCGTGTTGACGATGGTGTTGAGGGATGCGATGGCTTTGACCGAGCTGTCCAGTTCGTCCACCAGGGCAATGCTGGCCTCCTTGAACGGCATCGACACCCCGCAACCGCGAATCCCCAACGCCCGGATACCGCCGATCGCGCCAGCTAAATCCTGGCTGCTGAAGGCTTTATAGTAGAAGTTCAGACCCAGTTGTTCATACAAATGGTTATGAAATCGCAGGCCGAAATTCCCGGGACGCGCCGACAGTGACATGCACAGTTGGGTATCCTTGTTGGGGTGCATCTGCATGGGTAACTCCTTGAAGTAAGCAAATCGGTACAGACCTTACACAACCTTTACCTATCGGCCGTGCTGTTTTTCAGAAATACGTTGTCTTAAAAGTATCCCCGCGACATTACTTGAGCTAATTGATTGCAGGCCACAAGCGCAGGGGCTAACCGAGGAATGACCATGATTCGTAAAATCCCCAAGATCGCCTTGCTTATCGGTGCACTCGCTATGGCAGGCCAAGCCTCCGCCCACGGTGGTGGATGGGGTGGTCCGGCCGTCTTGGGTGCGTTAGTCGGCGCCGCTGTCGTGGGCTCCGTGGTTGCCAGCCAACCTCGTGAGGTCTACGTGCAGCAGCCAGTGTATGTGCAACCGCAACCGGTTTACGCCGCACCACCGCCGGTGTACTACGCACCGCCACCGCCGGTGTATGTGCAACAACAGGTCTATTACCGCCCGGCGCCGGTGTATTACGGCCCACCGCGTGGCTATTACGGCCCTCCCCACGGCTACTATGGCCGCGGCTGGTAAGTTTGAATCGATCTGCCTGAACAGGCCTCGCCCACCCGCGGGGCCTTTTTTTGCGCAGCGGTTTATCGCAAATCGTCCGGTTTGATCGCACCAAGGTCGCTATGAGGACAATGGCCGCGCCGCAATCCCACATCATTGAAGCCGAAAGTCTACTTGCCCGACCGGGTCTCGCGCTGTCATGTTTATGTCACGACTCACTTTCACTATCCCACCTCTGAACCCGATAACAACAAGGACGGCTGACCATGCCCACGCAAAACCCACACCACGTTGCCGGACTCTGTACGTCCAGCAAGGTCTACAGCGCACTGACCGAACTCAAGCATCTGGAAGGCCACCGCAACGCAAAATTCCTCGCACTGCTGGCCGAAAGCCTGGTGCGCAAAGGCCTGCTCAATGAGCAGGAAGTGGTGAACATGCTCGACCAAGTGGTGGAGTGACGCCTGGCGTTGATGTCGACTATCAAGCCGGGTGATTTTTCCTCGACGCTGGCACCCCGTAAGGTGACCCCCATAGCGATTGGAGGTCCTTATGCCCACTGTTCAGATCATGTCCGTCATCGGCAGCGCCGTTCCTGCCCCCCTGCGCAAGCTGGGTGTACTCGCCTGCTGGTACCTGATGCACGATGGCGAGCCCGTCAGCGGCCCGCTCACTTCGTTATCGGCTGCCGAGCAACAAGCGGCAACCTTCAGGCTCCGCGCCTGAGGCCTAGGGCAACGGCAACTTGACCCGTGGCTTGCTTTCGACAAAGAGCGCCCAGCTGGACATGAACAACGCCGCCACCAGCGGCCCGATCACAAAGCCGTTCAGGCCGAACACCGACAGGCCACCCAGGGTCGAGATCAGAATCAGGTAGTCCGGCATCTTGGTGTCCTTGCCCACCAGAATCGGGCGCAGCACGTTATCCACCAGGCCGATGACGAATACGCCGAACAGGCCCAGCACCACGCCTTGCCAGATCGCCCCGCTCAACAGGAAGTATGCCGCCACCGGCCCCCACACGATCCCTGCGCCCACCGCCGGCAGCAGCGAGAGAAACGCCATCAACACCGCCCAGAGCAACGCGCTGGGAATGTCCAGAAACCAGAAGATCAAACCGCCCAACGCCCCTTGGGTCACGGCAACCAGCACGTTGCCCTTGACCGTGGCGCGCACCACGCGGTTGAACTTGAGTTGCAGACGGCGCTTTTGCGGCTCGGCCAGCGGCACCGCCGTGCGGACTTTTCGCACCAGCTCCGGGCCGTCACGCAGCAGGAAAAACAGCAGATACAGCATGATGAAAAAGCTCACCAGGAAATCGAACGTGCCCTGGCCAAAGCTGAACGCCTGGCTGGCAAAGAACTGGCTACCCTGCATCGCGCTCTTGACGATTTTCTCGCGCAGGCCTTCCAGGTTGCCCATGCCGAAGCGGTCCAGAAGGTGCTGAAAGTAAGGTGGCAGGAAGTTCTTGAACTGTTCGATATACCCGGCCACGTCCAGCTTGCCGCTTTCGACATTTTTGTACAGCGTGGCCCCCTCCTGCACCAGCAAGGCGCTGGTGATGATCACCGGCAGAATCGCAATTACCAGGCACACCATCAGGGTGGCCAGGGAGGTCAGGTTGCGGTTCCAGCCGACTTTCACCTGCAGACGCCGCTGCATCGGGGCAAAGATGATACCCAGGATGACGGCCCAGAACACCGCGCCGTAAAACGGCAGCAATATCCAGATAAAGGCGACGGTCACCAGGACCAGCAGTAACAGCAGCGTTTTGAATTGCAGGTTGGTTTGATTCATGTCCGATCCATGTCAAAAAAGCCGGACGCGCGTTTGCGTCCAAATGCTTAGTCCGTCGCAATCGCTGGGAGTGCCCTCTTTGTTGCAGCAAGCGTAGACCTGGATCAATAAATCCCTGTACGCCTTCGGCTACGCTCGCGACCTTTTGGGTCCCACTCCCCATGTCTCTCGTCCTTGCCCCCGAACTGCTTGCCCCCGCGGGCACCCTGAAAAACATGCGCTACGCCTTTGCCTACGGCGCCGATGCGGTATACGCCGGCCAGCCGCGCTACAGCCTGCGCGTGCGCAACAACGAATTCGACCACGCCAACCTGGCCCTGGGCATCGAGGAAGCCCATGCGCTGGGCAAGCGCTTCTACGTGGTGGTCAACATCGCGCCGCACAACGCCAAGCTGAAGACCTTCCTCAAGGACCTGGCCCCGGTGATCGCCATGGGCCCGGATGCGCTGATCATGTCCGACCCGGGGCTGATCATGCTGGTGCGTCGCCACTTCCCGCAGATGCCCATCCACTTGTCGGTGCAGGCCAATACAGTGAACTGGGCCAGTGTGGAATTCTGGCAACAGCAAGGGATCTGCCGGGTGATTCTGTCGCGGGAATTGTCCCTGGAAGAGATCGGCGAAATCCGTGAGCAGGTGCCGGCCATGGAGCTGGAAGTGTTTGTCCACGGCGCCTTGTGCATGGCCTATTCCGGGCGCTGCCTGCTCTCGGGCTATATGAACAAGCGCGACGCCAACCAAGGCACCTGCACCAACGCCTGCCGCTGGAAATACCAGGCCACGCCGGCAGTGGAAAACGCCACCGGCGATATCGTCCAGCAATACCGGCCGGAACCCACACTGGGCATTGGCGCACCGACCGATCAGGTGTTCCTGTTGCAGGAGGCCAACCGTCCGGATGAACAGATGCCCGCCTTCGAAGACGAGCACGGCACCTACATCATGAACGCCAAGGACCTGCGCGCGGTGCAGCATGTGGAGCGCCTGACGCGCATGGGTGTGCATTCGTTGAAGATCGAAGGCCGTACCAAGTCCCACTTCTACTGCGCGCGCACCACCCAGGTGTATCGCCAGGCCATCGATGATGCGGTGGCGGGTCGCGAGTTTGACCGCAGCCTGATGACCAACCTGGAGTCACTCGCACAACGCGGCTACACCGAAGGTTTCCTGCGCCGCCATGTACACGACGAATACCAGAACTACCAGAACGGCAGTTCGGTGTCGGAGCGTCAGCAGTTCGTCGGGGAATTGACCGGCGAGCGCCGGGGCGAGCTGGCCGAGGTCAAGGTGAAAAACCGTTTTGCGCTGGGCAATCACCTGGAATTGATGACCCCCGCCGGCAATTTTCACTTCGACCTGGCCACACTGCACAACGCCAAGGGCGAAGCCATCGAGGTGGCGCCGGGGGATGGGCACACGGTGTATGTGCCCTTGCCGACGGAGATGGATCTGCGTTTCGGCCTGTTGATGCGCGACGTCGAGTAACTCCCCTCAGATCCTGAACTGGGCCACCAGTTGGCCCAAGCGCTGGCCGAGGTCCGCCAGGCTGCGCGACGTCTGGGCGCCCAACTGGGTTTCATCGGCCACGCTGTCTACCGCCACGGCAATTTGATGCACGCTGCGGTTGATCTCCTCGGCCACGGCGGTCTGCTCTTCGGCGGCGCTGGCAATTTGCGCGTTCATCGAGTTGATGGTGCCGATCAACTGCGCGATGGTGTCCAACGACGCCCCGGCTTCGTTGGCCTGGACCGAGGTGCCGTCGCCAGCGTCGCTGGAACGGCGCATAGCCTCCACGGCGGCGACGGTGCCTTTTTGCAGGCGGTCGATCATGCCCTGGATTTCCTGGGTGCTGGTCTGGGTGCGGCTGGCCAGGGCGCGCACTTCGTCGGCAACCACGGCGAACCCGCGACCGGCCTCCCCCGCCCGCGCCGCTTCGATCGCGGCGTTAAGGGCCAACAGGTTGGTCTGTTCGGCAATCGAGCGGATGACGCTGAGCACGCTGACAATCGACGACACGTCCTGCTGCAGACTGTCGAGGGACACGCCGCTGCTGCGGATATCGTTCACCAACGCATGGATCTGCGCGATGCTGCGGTCCACCACGCGCTTGGCGGCCTGGCCCTCGGCGTCGGTCTGTTGCGCCGCGACGGAGGCGCCCTGGGCACTGTGCGCAACTTCCTGAGCGGCGGCGGACATCTGATTGATCGCGGTGGCCACCTGGTCGGTCTCGTGACGCTGACGCTCCATGGCCTGTTCCGAGCGCTGCGCCTGGTCGGACACCTGGCCCACCAGCCCGGTGAGTTGCGCGGTCATTTCGGTGATCTGGCGTACAAGGCCGTGGATCTTGTCGACAAAACGGTTGAACGCCCCGGCCAGATCGCCGAGCTCATCCTGGCTGGTGATAGCCAGGCGCCGCGTCAGGTCGCCCTCGCCGGCGGCGATGTCGTCGAGGTTGGCTTTCATCAGGTGCAGCGGACGCAGGATGGTATTGGCCAGGACCATGCCCGCTGCGGCAATCACCAGCAACACCAGCACAGCCACGCCGAGGATACTCAGCAATACGCCCTCCATGCGCTTCTGGACCTTGGCCTCGACCACCGCGACCTGGGCGTCGATGCCATCCAGGTTGACCGAGGTGCCGATGACCATGTCCCACTTGGGCAGGTACTCGGTATAACCCAGTTTGGGCACCAATTCGGTCTGCCCGGGCTGGGTCGAACTGTATTGCAGGTAGTGGGTGCCGTCCTTGCCGACCTTGACCAGGTCGCGGTTGACGTAGACCCCATTGGGGTCGCGGTTGTCCTTGAAGCTCTTGCCCACGCCGTCCGGGCTGTTGCCCTTGAACAGGCGGATGGTCTCGGAGTCGTAGCCGAAGAAGTAGCCGTCCTTGCCGTAGCTGGTATTGGACAGCAGCTTGACCACCTCGGCACGCACCGCCGTATCACCCGGGGCGGCGGCGTCGTAGAGCGGCTTGATGGTGCTCATGGCCACTTCCACATAACTCTGCAGAGTGGCTTTGGCGGCGTCGAGCAAGTGCTGGCGGGTCTCATCCACCTCGTTGCGCGCTTGCCCTTTGAGGATCCACACCGTGGTCAGGCTGATCACCAACGCAAACAACAGCACCGGCACTATGGCGAGGCACAGGACTTTGACCTTCAGGCTCAGACGCATGGCTTTTCTCTCTTATTAGTGGCGGCTTGAGAGGTTAACGGCCAACTGCGCGGATTCTGTAGGACGACCTCGTCAGAGCGTCATCGCCGCCACCCAGCCAAACACCAGCAGCGGGATGTTGTAATGCAGGAACGTCGGCACCACGGTGTCCCAGATATGGTGGTGCTGGCCGTCGATATTCAGGCCGGAGGTCGGGCCCAGGGTCGAGTCCGACGCCGGCGAACCGGCATCGCCCAAGGCACCGGCCGTGCCGACGATGCAGACGATCGCCAGCGGGCTGAAGCCCAATTGCACACACAGCGGCACGAAAATCGCGGCCAGGATCGGCACCGTGGAAAACGACGAGCCGATCCCCATGGTCACCAGCAACCCCACCAGCAACATCAGCAACGCCCCTACCCCACGGCTATGGCCGATGAACGCCGCCGACGTTTCCACCAGCGAGCGCACGTCACCGGTGGCCTTGAGCACTTCGGCAAACCCTGAGGAGGCGATCATGATGAAGCCGATCATCGCCATCATCTTCATGCCTTCGGTGAACAAGTCGTCCGTCTCGCGCCAGCGCACGATGCCCGACACCGAAAAAATCAGGAACCCGGCCAGGGCGCCGATGATCATCGAGTCCAGCCACAGTTGAATGATGAACGCCGAGGCAATCGCCAGGCCGGCCACTAGCAGCGTCAGCGGGTTGTACTGCACCGCGACCTGTTCGACCCGCTCGATTTTCTCCAGGTCGTACACGCGTTTTTTGCGGTAGCTGACAAACACCGCCACCAGCAGGCCGACCACCATGCCCAGCGCCGGCAGGCCCATGGCGTGGGTCACGTTGACCTGACTGATGTCCACGCCGCTCTTGGCCACGTTGGCCAGCAGGATCTGGTTGAGGAAGATGTTGCCGAAGCCCACCGGCAGGAACATGTAAGGCGTGATCAAACCGAAGGTCATCACGCAGGCGATCAGGCGGCGGTCCAGTTGCAGTTTGGTCAGCACGTATAACAACGGCGGCACCAACAGCGGAATAAACGCGATATGAATCGGCAGGATGTTTTGCGAGGCAATCGCCACCACCCACAGCAGGCCAATCAGTAACCATTTGACATGGCTGCCGCCGCTGGCTTCCTGGCGATCAACCAGCAGCAGCGCCTTGTCCGCCAGGGCATGGGCCAGGCCGGACTTGGCAATCGCCACCGCGAAAGCACCGAGCAATGCGTAGGACAAAGCCACCGTCGCGCCACCACCCAGCCCACCGTTGAAGGCCTGGAGCGTAGCGTCGATGCCCAGGCCACCGGTCAGCCCGCCCACCAGGGCGCCGACGATAATGGCGATGACCACATGCACGCGGGACAGGCTGAGCACCAGCATGGTGCCGACTGCGGCGATGACTGCGTTAATCATGGTTACCTCAAGCAAAAAACAAACAACAGGCATGCCCGCGCGCTGGCGGCCATCGAGGATGACTGCCGGCGTGCAGGCTTAAAGGAGGTCTTATTAGAGGGCGCGCACTTTGCAGCAGGCGCGCTCGCATGTCAAAAAACGGCGTCGCTTACAGATTTAAATTGAACGTTTGAATAAAGAAAAACCCACAGCTGCCGATACAAGGGCTCTCTATGTTTTCAGGTTAAGGATGCCCCGCGATGTCCCTCAGACAGCTGTCCATTCAATGGAAAATCACCCTGCTCGCAGGCCTCTGCCTGCTGGGAATCGTGACCCTGCTGGTGGGTCTGTCGCTGTATCGCATGGAACAGAGTTCGCAACGGGTCAAAGCCTCCAGCATGCACATGCTCGATGAAGCGGCCCAGGCGCGTATCGAAGCCCAGGGCGAAGCGCAGGCGCTGGGCATCCGCCGGCAGTTCATGGATGCCTATCAATACGGTCATGGGTTTTCCCGCCAGGTGCTGTTCCTGCGTGAACAGGCAGAAAAGCGCTTCATCGATGCCTTCGACACCCGTGAAGACTTGACCCGCCAAGTCAAGGCCGCCTTGCAGGCCAACCCCGACCTGCTCGGGTTGTCCCTGGTGTTCGAAGCCAATACCCTGGACGGCAAGGATGAGCTGTTCGTCAACCAGGCAGAGCTGGGCAGCAACGACAAAGGCCGGTTCGCCCTCTATTGGTCACAGCCGACGCCCGGCAAACTCACCGCCATGTCGCTGCCCGAAAGCGACATGTCCGACACCAGCATCGGTCCGAGTGGGGAAAAGGCCAACGCCTGGTTCACCTGCCCGCGCACCACCCTCAAACCGTGCGTGATCGAACCGTACTTCTATGTCATCGACGGCCAAAACGTGCTGATGACCAGCATCGTGTTCCCGCTGACGGTGAATGGCAAAGTCATCGCCTCGCTGTCGGTGGACATCAACCTCAACAGCCTGCAGGCAGTGAGCCAACAGGCGAGCCACAAGCTGTATGACGGCCAGACCCAGGTCAGCATTCTCAGCCCCACCGGCTTGCTGGCCGGCTACAGCGCGGATGCGAGCAAACTCAGCCAGCGCCTCGACCAGGTCGACCCCGCCAGCGGCGCGCAATTGATCAGCGCCCTGGCCGGCAGTACGCGGATCAGCAGCCTGCGGGCCGACCATCGACTCAAGGTCCTGGCGCCGTTCACGCCGATCCCCGACGGCAAACCGTGGGGCGTGTTGCTGGATGTGCCGGAAAAAATCCTAGTGGGCCCGGCCGAAGCGCTCAAGGCGCAACTGGACGCCGATAACACCCGCGGCACCTTGCTCGAATTGAGCCTGGGCCTGCTCGCCGCCGTCATCGGCCTGGGGCTGGTGTGGCTGATGGCGCGCAGCGTGACCCGGCCGATCCTGGGCGTGGCGCACATGCTCGAAGACATCGCCAGCGGCGAAGGCGACCTGACCCGCCGCCTGGCCTACGACAAACAGGACGAGTTGGGGCAACTGGCCGGCTGGTTCAACCGCTTCCTCGACAAACTGCAGCCGATCATCGCCGAGGTCAAACGCTCGGTGCAGGACGCCCGTGGCACCGCCGACCAATCCGCCGCGATCGCCAGCGAGACCAGCGCCGGCATGGAACAGCAATACCGCCAGGTCGACCAGGTGGCCACCGCCTCCCATGAAATGAGCGCCACCGCCCAGGACGTCGCCCGCAGTGCGGCCCAGGCCGCCCAAGCCGCACGCGATGCGGACCAGGCCACCCGTGACGGCCTGAAAGTCATCGACCGCACCACCACCAACATCGGCCATCTGGCAGCGGACATGAGCACCGCCATGACCCAGGTTGAAGGCCTGGCGACCAACAGCGCGAAGATCGGCTCAGTGCTCGAAGTGATTCGTGGCATCGCCGAGCAGACCAACCTGCTGGCCCTCAACGCCGCCATCGAAGCCGCCCGCGCCGGTGAGGCCGGCCGTGGGTTTGCGGTGGTGGCCGACGAAGTGCGCAACCTCGCCCGACGAACCCAGGAATCGGTGGAAGAAACCCGCCTGGTGATCGAGCAACTGCAAAGCGGCACCACCGATGTGGTCGGCGCCATGGGCAACAGCTATCGCCAGGCCCAGGGCAGCGTCGAACAAGTCGGCGAGGCAGTCACCGCCCTGCGCCAGATCGGCGAAGCGGTCACGGTGATCAGCGACATGAACCTGCAAATCGCCAGTGCCGCCGAAGAGCAAAGCGCGGTGGCCGAAGAGATCAACAGCAACGTGGCGACGATCCGCGATGTGACCGAGTCGCTGTCGGAACAGGCCAACGAATCGGCGCGGGTCAGCCAGGCGTTGAACCGTTTGGCCAATCAGCAGCAGGGGTTGATGGATCATTTCCAAGTGTGAGTGACCGCCACCGACTCTGAAAGAGATCCAATGTGGGAGGGGGCTTGCCCCCGATTGCAGCGTGCCAGTCAAAGTCTACATCGACTTCACACCGCTATCGGGGGCAAGCCCCCTCCCACCTTTTTGATCGGCGTCAGCATTTGGTGACTCACCGCCTGGCCAATCAGCAACAGGGGTTGATGGATCATTTCCGGGTATGAGTGACCGCCACCGACTCTGAAGGAGATCCAATGTGGGAGGGGGCTTGCCCCCGATTGCAGTGGGTCAGTCAAAGTCTACATCGACTGATTCACCGCTATCGGGAGCAAGCCCCCTCCCACCTTTTTGATCGGTGTCAGCATTTGGTGACTCACCGCCCGGCCAATCAGCAACAGGGGTTGATGGATCATTTCCGGGTATGAGTGACCGCCACCGACTCTGAAAGAGATCCAATGTGGGAGGGGGCTTGCCCCCGATTGCAGCGTGCCAGTCAAAGTCTACATCGACTTCACACCGCTATCGGGGGCAAGCCCCCTCCCACCTTTTTGATCGGCGTCAGCGCTTGGGCAGTTCGATCAGCACCTTGAGCCCACCCAGTTGGCTTTCCTGCAACTGCAACACCCCGCCCCATACCTCGACGATATCGCGCACGATCCCCAGGCCCAGGCCGTGGCCGTCGATCTGTTCATCCAGGCGCGTGCCACGGCTGAACACCTGGTCACGCTGGGCTTTGGGAATGCCGGGGCCGTCGTCTTCCACCGCCAGCAGGTAACTGTGCGGCGTCTCGCTGACGCTCAGGCGCACCTCGGCATCCGCCCATTTGCAGGCGTTGTCCAGCAGGTTGCCGAGCAGCTCCAGCAAGTCTTCGCGGTCCCAGGGCAATTGCAGGCCTGGAGCGGCGTGGTGGCTCAAGTCCAGGTGGTCGCCGTGGACCATGTTCAGGGTCGCCAGCAAGCCCGGCAGTTCTTTTGCGCAATCAAACAAGGCGCCCGGCAGGGTTTCGCCGGCCAGGCGCGCGCGGTTGAGTTCGCGGTTGAGGCGCTGTTGCACCTGTTCAAGCTGCTCGCGCAACAGCGTGCGCAAGTGCGGCTGATCCTTGAGCGCTTCGCTCGACGCCGCGCTCAACAGCACCGACAGCGGGGTTTTCAGCGCGTGGCCGAGGTTGCCCAGGGCATTGCGTGAACGCTTGAGGCTGTCTTCAGTGTGGGCCAGCAGGTGGTTGATCTGCGCCACCAGCGGCTCCAGCTCCAGCGGCACCTGGGTGTCGAGTTGCGAGCGCTGGCCCTGTTGCAGCTGGGCGATCTGGTTGCGCGCAACTTCCAGCGGGCGCAAAGCGCGACGGACCGTGACCCGTTGCAGGATCAACACCAGCAACAGGGCCGCCACCCCCAGCACCAGGCCGATCTGACGCATCAGCCGAAAACTTTCCCGCACGGGCGTGTAGTCCTGGGCCACGCTGATGGAAATCGATTGGCCGAAGCGCTTGTAGTCCGAGCGCAGTACCAACAGTTGCTGGCCTTCCGGCCCCAGTTGCAGGTTGCCCTTGAGCCCGACCTCGGGCAGGCGTGGCAGCTCCTGGTCCCACAATGAGCGGGAGCGCCAGCGGGTGTCGGCGAAATCGATACGGAAATAATGCCCCGAGAACGGCCGCTGATAGGCCGGCGACAAGCGTTGCTCGTCGAGTTGCACACCATTCGGCCCGCGCACCAGCGCGACCAGCAGGTTCTCGCTGTCGTTGCGCAAACCGGCTTCCAAATAGCGCTGCAAACCGGCTTCGAACAACCATAGGCTGGTTTGCGCCAGCACCACGCCAACCACCACCATCACGCTGATCAGCCCCAGGCTCAGGTGCCGCTGGATCGACCTCATGCAGGACTGGCGCCAAACAGATACCCCTGGCCGCGCCGGGTTTCGATCACACTGCGGCCCAATTTTCGGCGCAGGTGGTTGACGTGGACTTCGAGCACATTGGAATCGCGCTCGGTCTCGCCGTCATATAAGTGCTCGGCCAGATGGCTTTTCGAGAGGATCTGTTCCGGGTGCAGCATGAAATAGCGCAGCAGGCGGAACTCGGCGGCGGTCAGCTGGATTTCGTCGCCGTCGCGCAGCACGCATTGACGCCCTTCATCCAGGTGCAGGCCGGCCGCTTGCAAGGTCGGCTGGTTGGCCTGGCCGTGGGAGCGGCGCAACAGCGCCTGGACGCGCAAGTGCAGCTCTTCGGGATGAAACGGCTTGCTCAGGTAATCGTCGGCCCCGGCCTTGAGCCCTTCGATGCGCTCGGCCCAGGAATCGCGGGCGGTGAGGATCAGCACCGGGGTGGCCAGCGCGGCCGCGCGCCATTGCGCCAGCACCTCAAGCCCGGGCAAGCCGGGCAGGCCGAGGTCAAGGATGATCAAGTCATAGGGTTCGCTGCGGCCCTGGTACGCAGCATCGCGCCCATCGGCCAGCCAATCGACGGCATAGCCCTGGCGCTGCAGGCCGGCCATCAGCTCATCGGCCAGCGGTACATTGTCTTCCACCAACAGCAGGCGCATCAGTCTTCCTCGTCTTTGATCAGCGCACCGCTGGTCGCGTCGAGTTTGATCTCGCGCACCACGCCTTCGGTCGTCACCAGTTCCACTTCATACGCATATTGGCCGTCCTTTTTCTCAAGCTCAGCCTCCAGCAGCCGCGAGCCGGGGTGGCGCGCCATGGCCTGCTGCAACAGTTGCTCGAGCGGCAGGATCACCCCCTGCTGGCGCAGAGCCAGGGCTTCATCCTGGTTGAGGTCGCGGGCTGGCAGGCTTGAGCAAAACGCCAGGAGCACCAGCCCCACCCAGCCAACGGCGCGTCGATATACCTTCATTACGTATCCTGATGATTCTTGAGAACATGCCCGGTGAGCGCGTCCAATTCAACCTCCCATTCGATGCCGTCGGCATCCTCCAGTTCGACCTGGTAGAGGTACTTGCCATATTCCTCATCCAGGTCGGTGTCCAGCAGGGTAGAACCGGGATGCAGGGCCAGGGCCGTGGCTTCAAGCTGGTCGAAGGCGACAATAGTAACAGTGCCGGGCACGCGGAGTGGTTTGTCGGGGTCCACTCCTTGGGCCTGTGCCGCCAAAGAGGCGACGATCCCGGCGGCGACCAGCACTGTAAGGCGCTTCATGATAAGTCTCCGCTTCACGATATTTGTCCTACGCCACCATACCCGCGGCAACTTAACTGAAGCTGAATTGCCACCATGGCAATTCGCGTCACCCGCGTTTTCCTTCACCCGGCGAGATTTTCTATACTGCCCCGCTCGCTTCAACAGAGACCGGTATGACAGCCATCCACATCAAGTTTCCCGCCCTGACACTCAAGGCCGGCAAGCGCGCCTTTGCGCGCATTCGCGAGCAAGGCCTCACGCCTGCCGATGTCGGTATCCTTCCCGGTGCGGCGGGCGGGCCCAAGGCCTTGGGCATCCAGGGCCTGGACCTGGCGCTGTTCGGCGACTGGCTACCCCGCTCGCCGCGCGAACGCGCGCTGATCGGTGCCTCCATCGGTTCCTGGCGGTTTGCCAGCGCCTGCCTGCCCGACCCGGTGCAAGGCCTGCTCGACCTCGGCCGCCTGTACAACGAACAGCGCTTTGCCAAAGGCGTGACCATGGCCGAGGTCAGCCAGAGCTGCCGGCGCATGCTCGATGACCTGCTGGCCGGGCGCGATGCGCGGGTGCTGGACAACCCCGACTATCGGCTGAACATCATGGTGGTCAAGAGCCACGGCCTGCTCGCCGACGATCACCGCGGGCGCCTGGGCCTGGGCTTATCGTCGGTAATTGCCGACAACCTGCGCGGCCGCGCACGGCTGGCGCGGCATTTCGAACGGCTGATCCTCCACGACCCACGCCAGGCGCCGCCGGTGCATGCGCTGCAGGATTTCCCGTCGCGCTTCCTCGACCTGAACCTGGGCAACCTGCGCCAGGCGCTGCTGGCGTCTGGCTCAATCCCCATGGTGATGCAAGGCGTGCGCGACCTGCCTGGCGCGGGCGCGGGCACCTACCGCGACGGCGGCCTGCTGGATTACCACCTCGACCTGCCCTACCACGGCGATGACATCGTGCTGTACCCGCACTTCACCGACCGCGTCATCCCCGGCTGGTTCGACAAGAGCCTGCCATGGCGACGCAGCAATCAACAAGGCTTGCAGGACGTGTTGCTGCTGGCACCGTCGAAGGACTACCTGGCCCGCCTGCCCCACGGCAAACTGCCGGACCGCAGCGACTTCAAGCGCTTTCTGGGCGATGACGCGAGTCGCAACAAGTACTGGCAAACCGCAATGAGCGAGAGCCGGCGCCTGGGCGATGAGTTTCTGCAACTGGCCGACCAGGGGGGCCTGGGCGAGCGCTTGCAGACGCTTTGACCCAGCGGTATGCGCGAGGCGCGATGTAGCTGTTAAACTCGCCGCCTGCCAGAAACCTGACCGAGCTGAAAAATACTGTGGAAATCTTCAAGGAATTTACATTCGAATCCGCCCACCGCCTGCCCCACGTGCCAGACGGCCACAAGTGCGGGCGCCTGCATGGACATTCGTTCAAGGTGGCGATCCACCTGAGCGGCGACCTGGACCCCCATACCGGCTGGATTCGCGACTTCTCGGAGATCAAGGCGATTTTCAAGCCGCTCTATGAACGCCTCGACCACAACTACCTGAACGACATCCCCGGCCTGGAAAACCCCACCAGCGAAGTACTGGCCAAGTGGATCTGGACCGAATTGAAACCCCTGCTGCCCGAACTCAGCGCGATTCGCATCCATGAAACCTGCACCAGCGGCTGCATCTATCGCGGCGAGTAAACCTCACGTCAACGCCCTGTCGGAGCGCCCTATGGAAAACACCTGGCTGGCCCAGGCCAAACGCTTGCAGGCATTGGCTTCCACGGGGCTGCATTTTTGCACCGACGACTTCGAACGCGAGCGCCTGGAGGAAATTGCCGAGATCGCCCACAGCATGCTCGCGCAATTGGGCAATGTGCCGCTGGAACGCATCACCGGGCTGGTCTCGGATTTCGCCCAGCGCTACTCGACGCCGATGATCGATGTACGCGGCGCGGTGATCGACGGCGAGCGCATTCTGCTGGTGCGCGAGGCGACCGATGGTTGCTGGGCGCTGCCGGGGGGCTATGCCGATATCGGTCTGTCGGCGGCGGAAAACATCGTCAAGGAGATCCGCGAGGAAGCCGGGCTGACGGTGACCGCGCGGGCGCTCTACAGCGTCACGCACAAAGCCAAGGGCTTGTACCGCGCGGATGTGCGGGACTTCTACAAGCTGTATTTCCTGTGTGAACGGGTCGACCAACTGGCACCGACGGCCGGGTTCGAAACCACCGAGGTGGGTTTTTTCGCCCTCGACGAGCTGCCGCCGCTGTCCCGTGGACGCACCATCGAAAGTGATCTTGAGGCGGCCTTTGCCTTTCATCGCGGCGAGACCACGCAAACGCTGTTCGACTGATCCAATGTGCATCACCGCTGCACCGCTTTCGTGCCCGATTGGGCACCGCGACCACTCCCGCCCGCGCTCCGCGCCTGTTTGGCGATAAATCCTGTGCATACTGCACAACGCCCACCGTGCGCCCGTCACTGCGGCTGAATTGGCACGCGCGGTGCAATAGGCCTGCGTCACTCATTCAGGGAGCAAGGCACATGACGCAGCAAGAACCGGGCAACGATTACCCCCTCAGCGAAGTCCCGATGCATGCGCGCAAGGGCCTGGCGTCCACCGCCATGGTGCTGCTGGGCTTTACCTTTTTTACCGCGACCATGTTTGCTGGCGGCAAGCTGGGCGTGGCGTTCAGTTTCGTCGACATGCTCGGCGTCGTGGCCTTGGGTAACCTGCTGTTGGGCATTTATGCCGCAGGCTTGGGTTACATCGCATTCAAGAGCGGCCTGAACTCGGTGTTGATGGGGCGCTTCTGTTTTGGCGAAGTCGGCAGCAAGCTCAGTGATTTGATCCTCGGTTTCACCCAGATCGGCTGGTACGCCTGGGGCACCGCTACCGCCGCTGTGGTATTGGGCAAATATTTCGAGCTGAGCCAGGGCAACGTGCTGGTGCTGATGGTGCTGTTTGGCCTGCTGTTCTGCGCCACGGCCTACGTGGGCTATCGCGGGCTGGAGATTTTGTCCTACATCGCCGTACCGGCCATGGGCATTCTGTTGTGCCTGTCGATGTGGGTCGCCACGGTGAAAGTCGGCGGGCTGCAGGGGTTGCTGGCGGTGGTGCCGACGTCGGAACTGGACTTGTCGACGGCGATCACGTTGGTGTTCGGCACCTTTGTCAGCGGCGCGACCCAGGCCACCAACTGGACGCGCTTTTCGCGCTCGGCCAAGGTCGCGGTGCTGGCCAGCCTGATCGGTTTCTTTGTCGGCAACGGCTTGATGGTGCTGATCGGGGCCTATGGCGCCATCGTCTATCAACAGCCCGACGTGGTGGAGGTGTTGCTGCTGCAAGGCTTTGCCACGGCCGCGATGGCCATGTTGCTGCTCAATATCTGGAGCACTCAGGACAACACCATCTACAACTTCGCCGTGGCCGGTTGCAACCTGCTGCGCACCCGCCGCCGCAAGACAGTCACCCTGGCCGGTGCGGTGATTGGCACGCTGCTGGCGTTGCTCGGCATGTACGACATGCTGGTGCCGTACCTGATCCTGTTGGGCACGGTGATTCCACCGATTGGTGGGGTGATCATGGCGGACTTCTTCTATCGCTATCGCGGCCGCTACCCGCGCCTGGCCGAGGCGCGCCTGCCCGCGTTCAACTGGCCGGGGCTGACGGCCTACGCCGTGGGCACCGTACTGGCGTTCAATTCGCCCTGGGTGGCACCGCTGGTGGGGATCGTGGCCGCGTCGCTGACCTACATGCTACTCAGCGCCGTACTGCGCGGGCGGGCAGCGTTGGCTGACGTCCAGGCATGATACCGACCCTCGACGCCCGGTTTCACCAAAATGGTAACCTGGCGGCCGCCTGCCTGATTGATTTTAGCCAAGAGGAACTTGCCCATGCACATCATCAACGCCCGCCTGCGCAACCGTGAAGGCCTGCATGATCTGCACCTGGAACACGGCCGGATCGCCAGCATCACGCCACAAACGACAGCGCCCACGGCCGCGCCCGACGACCTCGACGCCGCCGGCAACCTGGTGATACCGCCCTTCGTCGAACCGCACATCCACCTCGACGCCACCCTCACCGCCGGCGAACCGCGCTGGAACATGAGCGGCACCCTGTTCGAAGGGATCGAGTGCTGGGGCGAACGCAAAGCCACCATCACCCACGAAGACACCAAGGCCCGCGCCAAAAAAACCATCCAGGCCCTCGCCGCCCATGGCATCCAGCACGTGCGCACCCACGTCGACGTCACCGACCCGAACCTCACCGCGCTCAAAGCCATGCTCGAAGTGCGCGAAGACAGTACGCACCTGATCGACCTGCAAATCGTCGCTTTTCCCCAGGAGGGCATCGAGTCATACCGCAACGGCCGCGAGTTGATGGAGGAAGCCATTCGCCTGGGCGCCGACGTGATCGGCGGCATCCCTCACTTTGAATACACCCGCGACCAGGGTGTGAGTTCGGTGAAGTTCCTGATGGACCTGGCCGAACGCAGCGGCTGCCTGGTGGACGTTCACTGCGACGAAACCGACGACCCACACTCACGCTTCCTCGAAGTGCTGGCCGAAGAAGCCCGCAGCCGCGACATGGGCGCCCGCGTCACCGCCAGCCACACCACGGCCATGGGCTCCTACGACAACGCCTACTGCGCCAAACTGTTCCGCCTGCTCGGGCATTCCGGTATCAGCTTTGTCTCCTGCCCCACCGAAAGCATTCACCTGCAAGGGCGCTTCGACAGCTTCCCGAAACGGCGCGGCGTGACCCGCGTCAACGAGCTGCTGGAAGCCGGCATGAACGTGTGCTTCGGCCAGGACTCCATCGTCGATCCCTGGTACCCCCTGGGCAACGGCAACATCCTGCGGGTGCTCGAAGCCGGGTTGCACATCTGCCACATGCTCGGTTACCGCAACCTGCAAAGCGCGCTGGACCTGGTCACGGACAACAGCGCCAAGGCCATGGCCCTCGGTGATCGCTACGGCCTGGAGCCCGGCCGGCCGGCCAACCTGTTGATCCTTTCGGCAGACAGCGACTACGAGGTGATTCGCAGCCAGGGCCTGGCGCTGTACTCGATCCGCAACGGCAAGGTATTGATGAAGCGCCAGCCCGCGCAGGTGGCGTTTTTGTAGAACGCGGGGGGCGACGATCGAATCGAGTACGCTGTGCTTGCGACTCGAATCGATCAGCCGCGCGGCCCTGCCTCGATCTGCGCCCGTGCAGCCCCGAACAAGCTGACGCTCAGCACTGTCTCAGCCTGCGTCTGCAACCGAACCGGCACCGTACCGCCCGGCATCACCACCGCGACCTCCCCGCCCTCGACCCAACCAGCGCGCCACGCCGCGCACGCCACGGCACAGGCGCTGGTCCCGGAGGATGCCGTCGGCCCCTCTCCCCGCTCGAACACCCGCGCGAGTACTCGATTGCCGGACGCCCGGGCGGCCCATTGCAAATTGACCCCGGCCACGCAGGGCTGGCCACGCCCGGCAGGTGGCGCAAATGCAATCGCCTGCAATGGCTCGAACAGCGCGGGCTGGAGCATCGGCTGATTGTCCGGCAGTGCAGCGGCCTGCGTCACCAACGTCACACAATGGGGGTTGCCCACCCGGACAAACTGGCTGCGCGTCCATTGCGGGTTGATTGCCGCCAGCGCGGGCACATGGCTGAACGCACAACCCTCGGCGACAAGCGGGTCTACGCCCACCGCGCCGACCGCCAGCGGGCCGAACGCCGGCTGCCCCAAGGCCAGCCAGAACCCGCGAACCTGCTCGTACAGCGCCGGCTCTACATAAGTCGCCAGCGGCGACCTCGCATCCGGTTTGTCGTGATGCACCCGCAGCTCGCAGCCCTGCGTCATCAAACCCTGATCGCTCAGCGCCTGGGCAAAGATGGTCAGACCATTGCCACTGCGTTCCGCGAGGGAGCCATCCGTGTTGACGATCAACAGATCAAACGGCGGCGCCGCCTGAAACGGTCCCACCAACAACCCATCACACCGGTGCGCCTTGGCACCGGCCGGACGCGGCGAAGGCCCCCAGCCACATTCGGCGGCAATCGCCGGCAGTGCCCACGCGTCCCGCCTGCTCGCCGCGAGCGCTGCATTGTCGGGCACCTCGACACCGTGGCGGCGCAAACAGGCCGGGCTGACCACCCCATAGATATTGCCGCGGGCATCGTAGAACCGGGTCATGTTGTCGCCTGCCTGAAAGTCCTTCATCGCTTCCTCCGTCAAGTCACCTGCACACAGAAGCAGCAGCGTATTACAGAACGGTCGACGTGTGGGAAGTGGCCTGGAAGGTGCGTCATCCGCCGCAAGAAGCCTGGGGTTCAGCAATTCTCACGGGGATTACGCACCTTCCAGAACACCTCCTACAGCGCGATGACCTCTAGGTGGCTGCGAGCGGCCAGAGCGTTCCGTGATGGAGAAAATAAAATCCGCAGTCGGCGTGAACCCCGCGCGAACCTGGCTCGCTCGCTGGGGCCTGATGTGCAAGGATGTCGCGCCGGACATCGTTCGCTGAACGCAAAACCAAGGATTTTCCATGACTGCCATCCCCACCCCAGCGCCCGTGGTTCCCGGGCGGCTGGAGCAAATGTCGACCCGTATTGCCTTCTTCATCGCCGGCTTCAGCATCGCTGCCTGGGCACCGCTGGTGCCGTATGCCAAGGCCCGCGCCCAACTCAACGAGGGCACCCTGGGCCTGTTGCTGTTGTGCCTGGGCGTCGGATCAATCATCGCCATGCCGATGGCCGGCGCACTGGCCTCTCGTTATGGTTGCCGGCGCGTACTGAGCGCCGGGACGATTCTGCTCTGTCTGGCCCTGCCCATGCTGGCCACCGTCAGTTCGATCCCACTGCTGATCGCCGCTCTGTTCCTGTTCGGCGCGGGCCTGGGCACGGTCGATTCCACGGTCAACCTGCAAGCGGTAATCGTTGAGCGCGCCAGCGGCAAAACCATGATGTCGGGCTTCCATGGGTTGTTCAGCCTGGGGGGCATCGTCGGTGCAGCGGGGGTTTCCGGGTTGCTGGGGTTGGGGTTTTCGCCGCTGCAGGCGACTCTGGTGGTGATCGTCATCATGGCGCTGGCGCTGCTCAAGGCCGGCCCGCATTGGTTGCCCTACGGCAGTGAAAGCTCAGGGCCGCCGTTTGCCATTCCCCATGGCGTGGTGCTGTTTATCGGTTGCTTGTGTTTCATCGTATTTTTGGCCGAAGGCGCCGTGCTCGACTGGAGCGCGGTGTTCCTCAGCGCTGAACGCGGCCTGGATGAAGCCTATGCCGGCCTGGGTTATGCGGCCTTTGCCCTGACCATGACCGCCGGCCGTCTGAGCGGTGACCGGATTGTGCGTCGACTGGGAGCTGCGCGGGTGATCGTCGCAGGCGGAACGCTGGCGGCGGCCGGGATCTTCCTCGCCACCCTGTCGCCAGCCTGGGAAATGTCTCTGCTGGGCTACGCATTGGTCGGCGCCGGCTGCTCAAATATCGTCCCGGTGCTCTACTCCGCGGTCGGCAAGCAGACCGTCATGCCGGAACACATTGCCGTGCCGGCCATCACCACCCTCGGGTATGCCGGCATTCTGGCCGGGCCTGCGGTGATCGGCTTCATTGCCCATGGCAGCAGCCTGGCGACCGCCTTCCTGCTGATCGGGGGATTGCTGGCAGCGGTGGCGGTCAGCGGCAAAATACTGCGGGTATGAACAAAAGACATGAGCGGCCTGAATCCTTCAAGTAGCTCATGCATGCCTGATCGCTTTTTCTCTGCCTTATCGTTTTCCCGGGCAGAACGGTACAACGGCTAGCCTAAATGCCGGTCGGCGTTATTGGCGGGACGACAGGACAACTTGCTCCATAAACCGGCGAGCGTTGAAAGCACTGGGTTGGACACCGGTTCTTCCATGAGCGCTCGAGAACCTTTATCGAAATCTTCGGCAGTGGGCGCCCTGAAGCTGAACTTCGGCGACGACGTGAGGTTGAGCGCCTGCGAACGGGATTTGCTTTGGACTCCGGCTTCCCGTGCAGGTATCGCCAAGGTCGCAACAGTGTATTGGGAGGGTTGAGATTCAAATGATGTCGGATTCATCGTCCACACCTGATTCGGTAGATGAAGACACCAATAGCCATTCAACGGCTGAAGGCAATGTCCTCGTGGTAAAACCTCGCAAGCGGTTCCTGCCTGGTTGAAGTGGTGCTTCCTGCTCAACACGCTCGCCAACCTATGCCGCGGGTGACGCGGCATTCGGCTGTGCCAGAGTTAACGCAGCAGTTTCAGCAATTCGCGTCGCGAAATCTTGCCGTCACGCTGCCACTCGTCAACGTTATCCATCCGCCCCTGCAGAATCGAACGGGACATGACTTCCTTGGCCAATTGGATGAGATGGTCAGTGGAGGGTTTGCCCGTCAATGGTTGCGCCGCGAGTTCTTTGAGCTTGTCGAGCTTTATGGTGTCGCCTCGGCCGCTCCCCTTCAACTGATGGAAATGGCCGAGCATTTCTTTGACCAGTTGTTTGTCGTCTTTGAGTTTAAAGGGGTTATCTGAACCAATGAGGCTCAGAATATCGTCCTTGGACAAGCGACCATCCGAAGCCCCGGTACTCATGTTTCGATCGAGCGCCCGCAGCAGATCGGGACGCCGCATCAGTTCCTTCGCCAGCCGAATATTGGCGTCCATCTGGGGATTACCGGTCAACGGTCGATTGGCCATTTGTTTCACGCTTTCGAGCGTGACTTTCCGCGAATACTGTCCCCCCTTGAACGCGCCATAATTGCTCAGCAGCGCCTGGGCCAGTTGTTGGTTGCTTTGCTTCGAGTAATACGGGTCAGGCCGCTCGGGAGTTGGGCGCGGAGGTGGGCCTGGGTTCGGGCGCACAGCATCAGGCAGCGGACGTGGCGGCGGCCCCGGGTGAAAATGACCGTGGCCAAAGTGCGGGCGTGACGCCGCGCTGCCGAATGCCGAGCCGAAGTGATACGAATCCCAGAACGAGCTCTGGCTGGCAGACGAGGTCGTAGACCACTCGGCAGTGGACATGTGGCCTCTGAGAGACTTCTCATCAGAGGAATGAGCGACAGACTGATGGAATACTGATACCGACATTTAGTTCTCCAGTTCGGTTTGATCAGACGCCTTACCTCACCGTCCCAGCCGCCCGACGATCGACAAATCGTAAAGGAAACCAGCGGAAGCAGGCTTATCCTGTGTGGCAGAACTGTGGGAGTCGGTTCCTGAGAGAGCTGAAAGTTTCCAACTGCCGGGTAGGAAGAGCATCTGCCGGGATAAGGAACTCATCCCCCTCCCAAGCGGTTTCGGCGCAACCCGCCCCATCGCCGGGGTCGGCGTAAAGGCTCAGTCATCAAGAGCGTGCTCAATCGGCGAATGCCAGCCGGCTGAGCTGACGGGCTTTTTTACGTGAACTTGTGCGGTGCCCTGCCAGTCAGCTAACTGAACGCAACTCAAAGGTAGGTAGCTGATGCATTTCTCGCTGGAGCAACAAGTCGCTTGGGTCACCGCTGCCCGTTCCGGCAGCACCTTGTTTATCGAGGGCGGCTTGCGCCTTTTCCCGGAGTATCGCGGCAATGGTTGATTTCAAGAACGAGCCTCAGAGCGCCATCGATGCCCACGGCATCATCGGCGACATGCGCAGTGCCGCATTGGTGAACGACAAGGGCAGCATCGACTTTTTCTGCTGGCCTGAGTTCGACAGCCCCTCGATTTTCTGCGCGCTCCTCGACACCCCCGACGCCGGCATTTTCCAACTGACACCGGACCTGCCCAACGCCCGCCGCGAGCAGATCTACCTGCCCGACACCAACGTGCTGCAGACGCGCTGGCTCAGCGATGACGCGGTGGTGGAAATCACTGACTTTTTGACCATCAGTGAGGAGATCGACGACCTGCCCCTGTTGATTCGCCGCGTGCGTGCGGTCAGTGGCCGGGTGACGATCCACCTGCGCTGCGCCGTGCGTCACGACTATGCGCGCACGCCCACCCATGCCAGCCTCGACAACGGCACCGTGTGTTTCGCCGCCGACGGCCAGCCCGGCCTGCGCCTGTCGAGCAGCCACCCCATGCAGATAGACGACAACGCCGCAGTGGCCAGCTTCGTCCTGGCCCAGGAAGAAGGCGCCGAATTCGTCCTCGGCGGGCAAGACGACCCGCGCGTCGACAGCAGTTGCACCGACCTGGCGCTGGCGCATAGCTTGAAATTCTGGCGAGGTTGGATCGCGCAATCGAACTACCGCGGGCGCTGGCGCGAAATGGTCAATCGCTCGGCCCTGGCCCTGAAACTTTTGACCTCGCGCAAGCATGGCGCGATCATCGCCGCCGCCACCTTCGGCCTGCCGGAATCGCCCGGCGGCGAGCGTAACTGGGACTACCGCTACACCTGGATACGCGACGCCTCGTTCACGGTCTACGCCTTCATGCGCCTGGGTTTTGTCGAAGAGGCCAATCACTACATGCGCTGGCTCAGAGGCCGGGTCAGCGACTGCAGCGACCAGCCCGCCAAGATCAACATCCTGTATGGCATCGACGGCCGCCAGGAACTGCCGGAAGCCCAACTGACGCACTTGCGCGGGCATGGCGGTGCGACGCCGGTGCGTATCGGCAACGAGGCGTTCGACCAGGTTCAACTGGACATCTACGGCGAGTTGATGGACGCGGTTTACCTGGTCAACAAATACGGCGAAGCCATTTCCCACGAAGGCTGGAAACACACGGTCGAGCTCGCGGATCAGGTCTGCGACATCTGGAACCGCAAAGACGTGGGTATCTGGGAGATGCGCGGCGAGCAGCACCACTTCCTGCATTCGCGACTGATGTGCTGGGTCGCGCTGGACCGTGCGATTCGCCTGGCGTCCAAGCGCTCGCTACCGGCGCCGTTCGCGCGCTGGGACCAGACGCGCCAGGCGATCTACGCGGATATCTGGGGTAACTTCTGGAACGAAGAACGCGGGCACTTTGTGCAGCATACCGGCAGCACCGCGCTGGACGGGTCGATGCTGCTGATGCCGCTGGTGCGCTTCGTCGCCGCCACCGATCCGCGCTGGCTCTCGACCCTCGCAGCGATCCAGAAAAGCCTGGTGCGCGACGGCATGGTCTATCGCTATCGCAACGACGACAGCCAGATCGACGGCCTGCCAGGCACCGAAGGCGCGTTTGCCGCCTGCTCGTTCTGGTACGTCGAATGCCTGGCCCGCGCCGGGCAGGTGGAAAAGGCGCATCTGGAGTTTGAACAGTTGCTGCGGTATGCCAACCCGCTGGGGTTGTACGCCGAAGAGTTCGACAACCAGGCGCGGCACTTGGGCAATATGCCTCAGGCGTTGAGCCATTTGGCGCTGATCAGCGCGGCGACGTTTCTGGACCGCAAATTGAGCGGCGAGAAGACGGTGTGGCAACCTTGAACGCCAACGCTGGCGGTGAGTCAGCCAACCTGGATGCAGGACACACTTGATCCTCGACGCTCTCAGACTTGTGGCTTTAGCGGATCGGCACTAGTTTCATCAGCAATCATCGCCCAGCCGACAGAAGCCCACCATGCGCATCGCCCCTCCGCTGCTTCACATACGCACCTCTATGCTCATGTACACGCCGGGCGATCCCGCACTGGCGTCCATCGAACAGGCGCTGGCGCTGCAACCGACGATCACGGTGCCGACGATTTCGCTGTGCGGCGCCGACGATGGCGTAGGCCCGCCGCCGCTGGAGGATGAAGACGCGCAGCATTTCAGCGGCGTCTATCGGCGGCAGGTGCTGCCCGGCGTGGGCCACAATATTCCTCAGGAAGCGCCGCAAGCGACCCTTGCGGCGCTCCTGGAATTACTCGCCTAGGCCACTGGCGAAAAGCGCTCGCGATAGGCCTGCGGCGTCACTGACAAGACCCGCAGGAAGCTGCGCCGCAAGGTCTCTTCACAGCCGAACCCGCACTGCACGGCGATGCGTTTGATCGATGCGCTGCTGTCCGCCAGTTGCCGGCGGGCGGTTTCGACGCGGATCAGCTCGACCGCGCGCGCCGGGGTCTGGCCGGTTTCAGCGCGGTAATGGCGCACGAAGCTGCGCTCGCTCATGCCGGCCTGGGCGGCCAGGGTGGCGAGGTTCAGGTCGAGGGTCAGGTGTTCCGCGATCCACGCGTGCAACTCGGCGAAGCGGCTGTCGCCTTTTTGTAATGACAAGGTCACGCTGAATTGCGATTGCCCCCCGGGACGCTTGAGGAACACCACTAGGTGTCGCGCCACTTCCAGGGCCACGGCACGCCCCAGGTCTTCTTCCACCAGGGCCAGACACAGGTCGATACCGGCGGTCACTCCGGCCGACGTCCACACCGCGCCCTGCTGGATGAAAATCGGGTTGGACTCCACCGTCAGCGCCGGGAATTTGCGCGCCAGCTCTTCACAGCGCGTCCAATGGGTCGCCACGCGGCAGCCGTCGAGCAAGCCACTGGCCGCCAACAGAAAAGCCCCGGTACACACCGACGCCATACGCCGGGTGTGCCGGGCTTTTTCGCGCACCCAGTCCACCAGCGCCGGATCTTCGGCGGCGCCGTACACGCCCCAGCCGCCGGCGATGATCAGGGTGTCGCAAGGCGTGTCGACGGCCGGCAACGGCTCGGCCACCAGCGCCAGGCCGGCGGAGGTCATCACCGGCGCTGCCTGGGCGGCGATCACCGAGACCGCGTAGGGCAACGGCGCACCGCGCTGGCGCGCCAGGTCGTTGGCCGAGGCGAACACCTGCAAAGGCCCGGTCACGTCGAGCACTTGGGCATTATCAAAAGCGAGTACGTGAATGAGTCGAGGCATGATTGGCGTGATATGTGGGTTCAATGGCGTATTCGCCAAAGCCTAGGCCTCTAAAGTGAAGCCGTCCACCCTTTATCGGAGCTTCGTTCATGACCTTGCAGATCGGCTTTTTGTTGTTCCCCGGCATCCAACAACTCGACCTCACCGGCCCCTATGACGTATTGGGTTCGTTGCCGGATGTGAAATTGCACCTGGTGTGGAAAGACCTGGCGCCGGTCACGTCCAGCACCGGGTTGGTGTTCACGCCGACCATGACCTACGCCGATTGCCCGCACCTGGATGTGCTCTGCGTCCCCGGCGGCAGCGGCGTCGGCCCGTTGATGGAAGACCCGCAGACCCTCGACTTCCTCAAGGCCCAGGCGCTCACCGCGCGTTATGTCACCTCGGTGTGCACCGGTTCGCTGGTGCTCGGTGCGGCCGGCTTGCTGCGCGGTCGCAAGGCCACCACCCATTGGGCCTACCACGACCTGCTCGCCCCGCTCGGCGCCATCCCGGTTCAGGCGCGCGTGGTGCGTGACGGCAACCTGTTCACTGGCGGCGGGATTACCGCAGGGATCGACTTCGCCCTGACCCTGGCGGCTGAGCTGTACGACGAAGCGACCGCGCAACTGGTGCAGTTGCAGATCGAATACGCACCGGCGCCGCCGTTCAATTCAGGCCGGCCGGATACCGCGCCCACGTCTGTGCTGGAAGAAGCCAACAAGCGCACGGCCGAGTCGCGCAAGGTCCGGGGCGAGATCACTGCGCGGGCGGCAGCTCGACTGGGTTGACACGCGTCGCCGTTCAGCGCGGGCAGGCGCGCTGAACACCTGCCTGATGCTCAACACGTCGCAGTTGCCGCTGCGCGGCTAGTCGCCGATGATGCGGGTCAGCGCGATTGCGATCACACTTGATCCCAAAGGCGTGGGCCGTCCTTTCCACCCAAGAAGTCCATTGATGAATACCCACGACGGATTAATTCCCTGCATCATTTCCGGCGGTTCGGGTACCCGACTGTGGCCAGTGTCCCGGCAGAACATGCCCAAGCCGTTCATGCACATGCGCGATGGCCAGAGCCTGCTGCAGAAAACCTTCCTGCGCGCCAGCCGCCTGCCCGGTGTGGAAAGCGTGCTCACCGTCACCAACCGTGACCTGCTGTTTCGCACCCTGGATGACTACCGTCTGGTGAACAACGCACAACTGCGCCTGGACTTGTTGCTGGAGCCCTTCGGCCGCAACACGGCAGCGGCGATTGCCGTGGCCGCGCTGCATGTGCAGGAGCACTTTGGCGACGACGCCCCGTTGCTGGTGATGCCCGCCGACCATTTGATCCTCAATGAAACCGCGTTTGCCGTGGCCGTGAGCCAGGCCCGCGAGCTGGCCGAAGCCGGCTATCTGGTGACCTTCGGTATCGAGCCTGATCGCCCCGAAACCGGCTTCGGCTACATCGAACAAGGTGCAGCGCTGGGGGCGGGAAACCGGGTCAACCGCTTTGTCGAAAAACCCGACCTCGCCACCGCGCAAGGCTACCTCGACGGCGGCAAGCACCTGTGGAACGCCGGCATATTCTGCTTCAAGGCCAGCACCCTGGTGAACGAGCTGACCACCCACGCCCCGCAGGTGCTGGCGGCCGCCAAGGTTGCGCTGGCGCACAGCCAGAGCCTGCAGAATACAACCTCGCGCCAGCGTGAACTGGATGCCAAAGGCTTCGGCAGCGCACCGGACCTGTCCATCGACGTGGCGCTGATGGAGAAATCCGCGCAGGTGGCCGTGGTGCCCTGTGACATTGGCTGGAGCGATATCGGCTCCTGGGAAGCCCTGCGCCAGCTCACCCCCAGCGATGCCCAGGGCAACCAGGTCAATGGCGAAGCGATTCTGCATGACGTACACAACTGCTACATCGACTCGCCCAAGCGCGTACTCGGCGCGGTGGGCGTGCGCGATCTGATCATCGTCGACACCGCCGACGCCCTGCTGATCGCCGATGCCAATCGCAGCCAGGATGTGCGCCACATCGTGGCCGAGCTCAAGCGCCAGAACCATCCGGCGTACAATCTGCACCGCACAGTGACGCGACCATGGGGCACCTACACCGTGCTGGAGGAAAGTGCGCGCTTCAAGATCAAGCGCATTGTGGTCAAGCCGCTGGCGTCACTGTCGTTGCAGATGCATCACCACCGCAGCGAACACTGGGTGGTGGTCAGCGGTACCGCACAGATCACCAATGGCGAGCGGGAATTGCTGATCAACGCCAACGAGTCCACCTACATTCCGGCCGGGCACAAACACCGCCTGACCAACCCCGGCATCATCGAGTTGGTGATGATCGAGGTGCAGAGCGGCGAGTACCTGGGCGAAGACGACATTGTGCGTTTTGACGATATCTACGGGCGCGCGCCCGCAGAAGGATAGGCCTCAGTCATCCAATGGCTGAGGGGCCGGTTTGCTGCCAGGTTTTGCCGGTTTGGCGGGCTTGGCGCCCTTGGCCGGAGCGGGTGCGACAGGTTCGGGCTCTGCAGCGGCAGCCGCTTCTTTCTCGGCCATCGGCATCTGATCGATGGCGCTGAAGAAGTCCTTCAAGTCGAGGGCATCCGGTGGCACGGTCTTCTCAACTTTCTTCTCACCATCCTTGCCCACCAGGATCACTTTGGTGCCGCTGCCAGCGCCTAATTTGAGGGCGCGGATCAGCGCGTTGGTTTCAGGCGGTGTGAGCTTCTTGTTGTCCTTCGGGTCTTTGGCGAACATCTCCCCTTCGGCACCGATGCTGCCGAACTTCACGGTGTACAACACCATGCCGCGCTCTTCAAAGGACTGCTTGGTGGCGGGCTCGTCCAGCTGTTTCTTGAGCTTGACCAATGTTTCATTGCCGGAATCAAGCTCCACCACCACCAGCGGCCGGGCTTTGCCCAAATCCTGCTTGAGCGGGTTGATATCAGCAGCAGCCAACAGCGGCCCCGTAAAAGCCATCAAGGTAGCCAGGGTCAGCGACCGGATGAGCATGCGCACCTCCTTTGAATTCCATGCAGGGTTCTTGAGTTTCATGTCTGCGACAGCCAAATTCAAGGATGATTCCTACACCACCTTGAGAAAGCGTAGGCCAGGACGCCGGCTACGCAAGGGATGGGGCGGTTTGGCGGCCATTGTTTCTTTTGGTTGCCGAAACATTAAGAGACCTCCCACTCCGGCCAATGCCGAGCAAACACAGGCGCCACGAGCGGATCGGCATCCACTCTGTCCAGGGTCTGCGCAAACGCCGGCCGCGAGGCGTGCAACGCTTCTCGCGCCGCATCCCAGCGCGACACCGCCGCCGCCATGATGCCCAGGGCATTCGGCTGCTGATCGGCGGCGAACAATTGGTCGGCAAACTGATCGGCGAACACCAACCAGGCCCGGTGCAGGTAGCAGCGCGTGCCGCTGATCAATTGTGCTTGCGCGGCCTCATCGGCGTCGCCCAGCCAGCGTGTCGGGTAGTCAATGATGCCGATTGCCGAGTAGCAATTGGCGGCGATGTACACCAGGCCGCGGAGGATCTGGCCGCGGTTGCCGGCGAGTAGGTTGGCGGCAGGGAATTCCAGGCCCAGGTGGATCAGGATCGCCGCGCTTTCCGTCAGCACCTGGCCATCGGGGGTTACCAGCGTGGGGATCTGTTTGAGCGGGTTGATACGCGCGAGCGCTTCGCTGCCCTCGCCGTCCTGCCAGGAGCTGGCGTCTACCCGATGCCATGGCACCGCGCAACGCTGCAGAGCAATTTCGATCATGCATGAGCCGGAGTCGTCGGTGCCATAGAGCGTGTACATGGGGTTTCCTCCTTGGTGTCGCGTAGCAATTGCCGAGCACGCCAACAGCGTAGACGCTCACCCGCGCGAGGCAAACAGTTTAGAACAGGCCCATTTGCCCGCCGACCAGGGTACCGAAGTCGTCATTCACAAACGGCAGGATCGCATCGGCCACTGGCTGCAATTGCCGGGTGACGTAGTGGTCATAGTCGATCGGGGCCTGGCGCACTTCCAGCGGTTCCGGGCCGTTGACGCTGATCACATAGCTGATCCAACCGCCGCGCTGGTACTGGCGCGGGCGGTTCATGCCGTCGTTGTAGTCGTCGGCCAGGCGCGCGGCGCGCACGTGGGGCGGGACGTTGCGCTCGTAGTCGTCCAACCGGCGGCGCAGGCGCTTGCGGTAGATCAGCAGCTCGTCGAATTCGCCGCTCAAGGTGCGCCGCACGTAGTCGCGCACGTAATCCTGATAGGGCTGGCGGTGGAAGATACGATGGTAGAGCTCCTGCTGGAATTGCCGGGCCAGGGGCGACCAGTCGCTGCGCACGGTTTCCAGGCCTTTGTAGACCATCTCTTCGCTGCCATCGCCGCGCACCACCAACCCGGCGTAACGTTTCTTGCTGCCCTCCTCGGCGCCGCGAATGGTCGGCATGAGGAAGCGCGTGAAGTGGGTTTCGTATTGCAACTCCAGGGCGCTGTGCAGGCCGAATGCGGTGTGCAAATGCGCGCGCCACCAATCGTTGACGTGCTGCACCAGCGCCTGGCCGATGCGGCTGGCGTCCTCCTGGGAGTGTGCGCTGCCGAGCCAGACGAAAGTGGAATCGGTGTCGCCGTAGATCACTTCATAGCCCTGGGCTTCGACCAGTTCGCGGGTCTGGCGCATGATCTGATGGCCGCGCAGGGTGATCGACGACGCCAGGCGCGTATCGAAGAACCGGCAACCGCTGGAACCGAGTACGCCGTAGAAGGCGTTCATGATGATTTTCAGCGCTTGGGACAACGGTGCATTGTGTTCGCGCTTGGCCTCTTCGCGGCCTTCGGAGATGCGCGCGACGATGGCGGGCAGGCAGTGTCGGGTACGGGAAAACCGGGCGCCGCGAAAGCCTTCCACCGACGCGCTGTCATCGGGGTGCTTGAGGCCTTCGACCAGGCCCACGGGGTCGATCAGGAAGCTGCGGATAATCGACGGGTAGAGGCTTTTGTAGTCCAGCACCAACACCGATTCGTAGAGGCCGGGGCGCGAATCCATGACAAACCCGCCGGGGCTGGCCTGGGGCGGTTTGTCGCCCAGGTTCGGCGCGACGAAGCCTTGGCGGTGCATCAGCGGCAGGTACAGGTGGGTGAATGCGGCCACGGAGCCACCGTTACGGTCGGCCGGCAAGCCGGTGACGCTGGCCCGTTCCAGCAGGAACTTAAGCAGCTCGGTCTTCTCGAAAATCCGCGTGACCAGTTCGCAGTCCTTGAGGTTGTAACGCGCCAGGGCCGGCTTGTCCTCGGCGAACATGCGGTTGATTTCGTCCATGCGCTGGTAGGGCGTGGAGATGTCTTTGCCTTCGCCGAGCAGGGTTTGCGCGACGTTTTCCAGGCTGAAGGATTCAAAACTCCAGGTGGCCGAGCGCAGCGCTTCAATACCGTCGATGATCAGCCGCCCCGCCGCGGCCGCGAAGTAATGATTGCGGCTGCCGTGTTCGCGCCAGGTCATGGGCTCTTCGCCACGGCCGAGCAAGAGTGGCACGTTGAGGCGCTGGGCATGTTCGTGGAGCACGCGCAGGTCGAACTGCACCACGTTCCAGCCGATGATCGCGTCGGGGTCATGCGTGGCCAGCCACTGGTTGAGGCGTTCGAGCAATTGGCCGCGGGTGTCGCAATAGTCGAGCTTGAAGTCCACCGCGTCGCTCTTGTTCGGCGGGCCGAGCATATACACCTGACGCTCGCCGCAGCCTTCGAGGGCGATGGAATACAGATCGCCCTGGGCGGTGGTCTCGATGTCCAGGGACACCAGTTTGAGCGGCGGGCGATAGTCGGGCGCGGGTTTCATCTGCGCGTCGAGCAGCGCGCCCGTGGCGTCGGGCGTGCCGTCGAACCACACGGGGGCGGTGATGAAACGCTCCATCATGTAACGCTCGGGCGGGCGCACGTCACCTTCGTAGACATCGACACCGGCGGCGCGCAGGCGCTTTTCCAGGTCCATCAGTTGCCGATGCTGGCGGGTGTAGAGGCCCAAGACCTTGCGGTGATGGAAATCGCACAGCTCCAGCGGGCGCAATTCGATATCGCGCTCGCCCTTGAGCAGCCAATCCAGCGGTTTGCGATGGGCTTCGGGGATGAACATCACCGAGCTTTGCACGGGGAGGCGGATGAACCTCGGCCCCTGGTCGGTGGCCAGCCAGAAGCTGACCTGCGTCCCCGCCGGGGTATCGCGCCAATGCCGGGTCAGGACAAAACCCTGCTGTAAATCCACCGTGCCGCACCTCAGGAATCACTTTCAGGGCGTGATTCTACCCGGCATCCGGCCAAACGCGGCACGTTAACGCGCACACGGCGCGCAATCGCCTCAGGCGATGCCTTGGTGGAAGTGGCTCAGGTAGCCTTCGATATTGCGCATTTGCTCGTCCCATCCGCGGGAATTCATTTTGAAGGCTTTCAGGCGGCGGGCTTCGGGCACTGCGTCGAAGCCGGATTCAACAACCCGCAGCAAAATGCCCGGGGCGCGGTCTTCAACGGTGAACTCCACCAGCGTCGGTGTTTCCTTGTCGTAGTCGATGCCTTTTTCTACGGCGAAGGGGTGCCACGAGAACGAAAACCGCGTCTGCGGCAAGATGTGTTCGATCCTGGCCTTCCAGATCACGTGTTCGTAACCTGGGTAAGTGATCGGCGCTTCGATCGTTTCCCCGGCGACAAAGGTCTTGCCCTTGAGGGCGATGCCAAACCAGCGGCCGAATTGCTCGGCATCGGTGAGCGCCTCCCACACCTTTTTGCGTGGAGCGTTCAGTAGGACTTTCCGTTCGATTCGATCTGATACGTGCATACGTCACCTCCTCCATTGACAGTAGGCGACATCGACCAATGCGCAACCTTGGGTTCTGCGCGATGATGATGCCCCCATTGTTGACCCGGCCATAGGTTATGACTGACCCGTTGAATGGAAGTTGCTTCTGTAAAGCCGTGCGCTACCAGGTGGACAGCCTGGACATGCCCATCAGCCACTGCCACTGCGATAGCTGCCGCAAGGCGCATGCGGCGGCGTTTGTGAGCACCGCAGGCGTGATGCGTGAACATTTTCGCTGGACGCAGGGCGAGGAACTGTTGGCGGCCTTCGAATCTTCGCCAGGCAAATTCAGGCGCTTCTGCTCCCGCTGTGGCTCACATCTGATGGCCGAGCGTGGGCATCAGCCCCATGTGATTGTGCGGGTGGCGACGCTGGACGATGATCCGGGTGTCAGGCCCACCGCGCATATCTGGACGGCCCATGATGTGCCGTGGCTGGCACATGAGGGCGTGGCGCAGTGGGACGAATGGCAGGTGTGAGTCAGACGTGGGGATCGCCGGGGGCTTTGCTCGGCGTCGCATATTGCGGCTTCAGGTGGCCTTCGTGGTCGAGCAGCCAGGCGTCCATGATCTGGCGCACCACCGGGCCTGCGACTCGGCCACCGGCCTCGCCGTTTTCGATCATCACCGAAATCACGATTTGAGGGTGCTCCGCCGGCGCAAACCCGACAAACAGCGCGTTGTCACGGTGGCGCTCCAGGGTTTTGTCGCGGTTGTAGCGCTCACCCTGCTTGATCGCCACCACCTGCGCGGTACCACTCTTGCCGGCAATCCGATATTGAGCACCCTGCGCGGCCGCCCGGGCGATCCCGCGGGGATCGTGCATCACCAGTTGCATCCCGTGGTTGACCTGTTCCCAGTCACGCGGGTCCTTGAGGACCACGTTGGGCATCGGGTGCTCGTCCACTGGCGCCACGCCGTTGATCGTCTTGGCCAGGCGCGGTCGATTCCACACGCCTTTATTGGCAATCAACGCGGTGGCCTGGGCCAATTGCAGCGGCGTGACCTGCATATAACCCTGGCCGATGCCGAGGATCACCGTTTCGCCCGGGAACCAGGGTTGGCGCCGTGTCGCGCGCTTCCAAGCCTGGGACGGCATCAGGCCAGCTGACTCCTCGAACATGTCCAGGGAGACTTTCTGGCCGAGGCCGAATTCGGCCAGGTAGTCATGCAGGCGGTCGATGCCCAGCTTGTGGGCCAGGTCGTAAAAATAGGTGTCGTTGGAGCGCATGATGGCCGCGTCCATATCCACCCAACCATCACCGCTGTGGTTCCAGTTGCGGTATTTGTGGTCAAAGTCGGGCAATTGGTAGTAACCGGGGTCGAACACACGGGTCTGGGCGGTCACTACCCCGCTGTCGAGACCTGCGATGGCCACTTCCGGCTTGATGGTCGAGCCCGGCGCATAGAGACCGCGCAGGACCCGGTTGAACAGCGGACGGTCGATAGAATCATGCAGGGCGGCATATTCCTTGAAACTGATGCCGGTGACGAACAGGTTGGGGTCGAAGCTGGGCTTGCTGACCATGGCCAGTACTTCGCCGGTTTGCGGGTCGAGGGCCACCACGGAGCCACGGCGATCGCCCAGGGCTTCTTCAGCCGCTTCCTGGAGTTTGACGTCGAGGCTCAGCACGATGTTTTTGCCGGGGATCGGGTCGGTATGCTTGAGCACGCGCAGTACGCGTCCCTGGGCGTTGGTCTCGACTTCTTCATAGCCGACATGGCCATGCAGCTCTGACTCGTAGAACCGCTCGATGCCAGTCTTACCGATGGACTGCGTGCCGCGGTACTCCACCGAGTCGAGGGTCTTGGATTCTTTTTCGTTGATGCGGCCAACGTAACCGATAGAGTGAGCGAAGTGCGCGCCCAGGGGATAGTGGCGAACGAATTGCGGTTCGACGTCTACGCCAGGCAGGCGGAATTCGTTGACGGCGAGTTCGGCGATCTGTTCTTCGGTCAGCTCATAAAACAACGTAACCGGCACAAAAGGATGCCGCGCCTGCTTCAGCGCCTTGTCGAACACGGCGCGGTCTTCTGCTGGTAGGTGCAGCAGACTGACGATCGCGTCCAGCTCGCCCTTGAGGTCGGTGGTGCGCTCGCGGGTGATGATCAGGTTGTAACTTGGGCGGTTGTCAGCCAGCACAACGCCGTTGCGGTCGTAGATCAAGCCACGAGTCGGCGTGATGGGCAGTACGTGGACACGGTTGTTTTCAGAAATCGTCGAGTGATAGTCGAATTGCACGACCTGCAGGAAATACAAGCGGCCCACCAGGGCGCAGGTGATGCCGATCACCAACAAGGCGCAGGCGAGCAGGCGTTTGTTGACCAGGCGGTTTTCGTTTTCGTGGTCTTTGATCGGTATCGGTTCAGGCATTTCTACAGCATCTCGTTGAAAAAGGTCGACGCCGCGTCCTGCGGATGAAAGATCAATCCTTGTGAAAATGTGCTGCACCATAGCAAAAATGCAGAAACACTTTGCATCGATTTCCCAAACGGTAGCCTGGAAGGATCGTGTGGTGCCGTTGAGTCAGGCGGCACCGAGCATCGGGGGATGAGGCCACTGTTGCCAGATGGCGACGGTGGCCTCGAACAGCAGGATGGATTTCAGATCCACTGGTCGTTCATGGCGGTGCGGTCTCCCCCTTCATGGCCGGTGTTCAAGATGCCGCGAGGTTCGATCATCATCAGTTTGGCTTCGCCTTCGGCGGCCGTCCGGTGTTCTATTGCGCGAGGAACGACATACAACTCCCCCGGCGCCACATACACGGGACCTTCCGGAAGGTCGATACGCAGTATCCCTTCAAGCACGAGAAACGCCTCGTCGGTTTCTGGATGTGAGTGCCAGATGAACTCGCCTTCGATGCGTACAACCTTGAACTGGTAGTCGTTCATCTCGGCTACGACTCTCGGGCTCCACTGTTCACTGATGAGGGAAGCCTTTTGCGCGAGATTTACAGGTTGTGCTGAGTGCTGTTGCTGAGCCATGACCAATCCTCTGGTAGGTGAGAATTGTCAGGCTATCGAAGGAAGGGTCAACCGTTCTTGTATGATCTTGCAGTTTGAAGATCGCGGCACAAACGTTCAAAGGACCTCTACTAAATCACGGCAAGGACGCACTGAAGACTATCGCGATGAGCCTCTTCGCACTTTTCGAGCGGACAAACAAAACCCCTGTCTGCGTAAGCAAACAGGGGTTCTGGAATTTAATCTTGACGATGACCTACTCTCACATGGGGAAACCCCACACTACCATCGGCGATGCATCGTTTCACTACTGAGTTCGGGATGGGATCAGGTGGTTCCAATGCTCTATGGTCGTCAAGAAATTCGGGTACTGAGTCGCGGCCAGCTGGCCTCGCTTCAGCAAATTGGGTATGTGATAGCTTTCGGTGTTTTGTAAGAGTCGAACTTTCGGTTCGTTTCGTCTTCACACACCGCAATCTGATGCTCTTTCGAGTAGTCAAATTGCTTGGGTGTTATATGGTCAAGCCTCACGGGCAATTAGTATTGGTTAGCTCAACGCCTCACAGCGCTTACACACCCAACCTATCAACGTCGTAGTCTTCGACGGCCCTTCAGGGGACTCAAGGTCCCAGTGAGATCTCATCTTGAGGCTAGTTTCCCGCTTAGATGCTTTCAGCGGTTATCTATTCCGAACATAGCTACCCGGCAATGCCACTGGCGTGACAACCGGAACACCAGAGGTTCGTCCACTCCGGTCCTCTCGTACTAGGAGCAGCCCCTCTCAAATCTCAAACGTCCACGGCAGATAGGGACCGAACTGTCTCACGACGTTCTAAACCCAGCTCGCGTACCACTTTAAATGGCGAACAGCCATACCCTTGGGACCGGCTTCAGCCCCAGGATGTGATGAGCCGACATCGAGGTGCCAAACACCGCCGTCGATATGAACTCTTGGGCGGTATCAGCCTGTTATCCCCGGAGTACCTTTTATCCGTTGAGCGATGGCCCTTCCATACAGAACCACCGGATCACTAAGACCTACTTTCGTACCTGCTCGACGTGTCTGTCTCGCAGTCAAGCGCGCTTTTGCCTTTATACTCTACGACCGATTTCCGACCGGTCTGAGCGCACCTTCGTACTCCTCCGTTACTCTTTAGGAGGAGACCGCCCCAGTCAAACTACCCACCATACACTGTCCTCGATCCGGATAACGGACCTGAGTTAGAACCTCAAAGTTGCCAGGGTGGTATTTCAAGGTTGGCTCCACGCGAACTGGCGTCCACGCTTCAAAGCCTCCCACCTATCCTACACAAGCAAATTCAAAGTCCAGTGCAAAGCTATAGTAAAGGTTCACGGGGTCTTTCCGTCTAGCCGCGGATACACTGCATCTTCACAGCGATTTCAATTTCACTGAGTCTCGGGTGGAGACAGCGCCGCCATCGTTACGCCATTCGTGCAGGTCGGAACTTACCCGACAAGGAATTTCGCTACCTTAGGACCGTTATAGTTACGGCCGCCGTTTACCGGGGCTTCGATCAAGAGCTTCGCGTTAGCTAACCCCATCAATTAACCTTCCGGCACCGGGCAGGCGTCACACCCTATACGTCCACTTTCGTGTTTGCAGAGTGCTGTGTTTTTAATAAACAGTCGCAGCGGCCTGGTATCTTCGACCGGCATGAGCTTACGGAGCAAGTCCTTCACCCTCACCGGCGCACCTTCTCCCGAAGTTACGGTGCCATTTTGCCTAGTTCCTTCACCCGAGTTCTCTCAAGCGCCTTGGTATTCTCTACCCAACCACCTGTGTCGGTTTGGGGTACGGTTCCTGGTTACCTGAAGCTTAGAAGCTTTTCTTGGAAGCATGGCATCAACCACTTCGTCATCTAAAAGATAACTCGTCATCAGCTCTCGGCCTTAGAATCCCGGATTTACCTAAGATTCCAGCCTACCACCTTAAACTTGGACAACCAACGCCAAGCTGGCCTAGCCTTCTCCGTCCCTCCATCGCAATAACCAGAAGTACAGGAATATTAACCTGTTTTCCATCGACTACGCTTTTCAGCCTCGCCTTAGGGACCGACTAACCCTGCGTCGATTAACGTTGCGCAGGAAACCTTGGTCTTTCGGCGTGGGTGTTTTTCACACCCATTATCGTTACTCATGTCAGCATTCGCACTTCTGATACCTCCAGCAAGCTTCTCAACTCACCTTCACAGGCTTACAGAACGCTCCTCTACCGCATCACCTAAGTGATACCCGTAGCTTCGGTGTATGGTTTGAGCCCCGTTACATCTTCCGCGCAGGCCGACTCGACTAGTGAGCTATTACGCTTTCTTTAAAGGGTGGCTGCTTCTAAGCCAACCTCCTAGCTGTCTAAGCCTTCCCACATCGTTTCCCACTTAACCATAACTTTGGGACCTTAGCTGACGGTCTGGGTTGTTTCCCTTTTCACGACGGACGTTAGCACCCGCCGTGTGTCTCCCATGCTCGGCACTTGTAGGTATTCGGAGTTTGCATCGGTTTGGTAAGTCGGGATGACCCCCTAGCCGAAACAGTGCTCTACCCCCTACAGTGATACATGAGGCGCTACCTAAATAGCTTTCGAGGAGAACCAGCTATCTCCGAGCTTGATTAGCCTTTCACTCCGATCCACAGGTCATCCGCTAACTTTTCAACGGTAGTCGGTTCGGTCCTCCAGTTAGTGTTACCCAACCTTCAACCTGCCCATGGATAGATCGCCCGGTTTCGGGTCTATTCCCAGCGACTAGACGCCCTATTAAGACTCGCTTTCGCTACGCCTCCCCTATTCGGTTAAGCTCGCCACTGAAAATAAGTCGCTGACCCATTATACAAAAGGTACGCAGTCACCTAACAAGTAGGCTCCCACTGCTTGTACGCATACGGTTTCAGGATCTATTTCACTCCCCTCTCCGGGGTTCTTTTCGCCTTTCCCTCACGGTACTAGTTCACTATCGGTCAGTCAGTAGTATTTAGCCTTGGAGGATGGTCCCCCCATATTCAGACAAAGTTTCTCGTGCTCCGTCCTACTCGATTTCATGACTAAGAGATTTTCGCGTACAGGGCTATCACCCACTATGGCCGTACTTTCCAGAACGTTCCGCTAATCTCAAAGCCACTTAAGGGCTAGTCCCCGTTCGCTCGCCACTACTAAGGGAATCTCGGTTGATTTCTTTTCCTCAGGGTACTTAGATGTTTCAGTTCCCCTGGTTCGCCCCTTACACCTATGTATTCAGTGTAAGGTAACCATCTTATGATGGCTGGGTTCCCCCATTCAGACATCTCCGGATCAAAGTCTGTTTGCCGACTCCCCGAAGCTTTTCGCAGGCTACCACGTCTTTCATCGCCTCTGACTGCCAAGGCATCCACCGTATGCGCTTCTTCACTTGACCATATAACCCCAAGCAATCTGGTTATACTGTGAAGACGACATTCGCCGAAAATTCGAATTTCTCAATTAAGAGAACTCACAAATTTTACCTTAGCCTGATCCGTTACCAGTGAAAGTAACGTTCAGTCTATCTTTCTATCACATACCCAAATTTTTAAAGAACGATCTAATCAAAGACTAGAAATCAACATTCACCATCATCACGATGGAATGCTCATTTCTAAGCTTTCAACTTCTAGAAGCAGTAGTGGTGGAGCCAAACGGGATCGAACCGTTGACCTCCTGCGTGCAAGGCAGGCGCTCTCCCAGCTGAGCTATGGCCCCGTATTTCTACAGGTTCCCACACAAAATTGGTGGGTCTGGGCAGATTCGAACTGCCGACCTCACCCTTATCAGGGGTGCGCTCTAACCAACTGAGCTACAGACCCAATTTCGGGCTGCTTCTTTATCGTCTTCTTCAATGAATCAAGCAATTCGTGTGGGAACTTATGGAGCAGCTGATGTCGTCGATTAAGGAGGTGATCCAGCCGCAGGTTCCCCTACGGCTACCTTGTTACGACTTCACCCCAGTCATGAATCACACCGTGGTAACCGTCCTCCCGAAGGTTAGACTAGCTACTTCTGGTGCAACCCACTCCCATGGTGTGACGGGCGGTGTGTACAAGGCCCGGGAACGTATTCACCGCGACATTCTGATTCGCGATTACTAGCGATTCCGACTTCACGCAGTCGAGTTGCAGACTGCGATCCGGACTACGATCGGTTTTCTGGGATTAGCTCCACCTCGCGGCTTGGCAACCCTCTGTACCGACCATTGTAGCACGTGTGTAGCCCAGGCCGTAAGGGCCATGATGACTTGACGTCATCCCCACCTTCCTCCGGTTTGTCACCGGCAGTCTCCTTAGAGTGCCCACCATGACGTGCTGGTAACTAAGGACAAGGGTTGCGCTCGTTACGGGACTTAACCCAACATCTCACGACACGAGCTGACGACAGCCATGCAGCACCTGTCTCAATGTTCCCGAAGGCACCAATCTATCTCTAGAAAGTTCATTGGATGTCAAGGCCTGGTAAGGTTCTTCGCGTTGCTTCGAATTAAACCACATGCTCCACCGCTTGTGCGGGCCCCCGTCAATTCATTTGAGTTTTAACCTTGCGGCCGTACTCCCCAGGCGGTCAACTTAATGCGTTAGCTGCGCCACTAAGAGCTCAAGGCTCCCAACGGCTAGTTGACATCGTTTACGGCGTGGACTACCAGGGTATCTAATCCTGTTTGCTCCCCACGCTTTCGCACCTCAGTGTCAGTATCAGTCCAGGTGGTCGCCTTCGCCACTGGTGTTCCTTCCTATATCTACGCATTTCACCGCTACACAGGAAATTCCACCACCCTCTACCATACTCTAGTCAGTCAGTTTTGAATGCAGTTCCCAGGTTGAGCCCGGGGATTTCACATCCAACTTAACTAACCACCTACGCGCGCTTTACGCCCAGTAATTCCGATTAACGCTTGCACCCTCTGTATTACCGCGGCTGCTGGCACAGAGTTAGCCGGTGCTTATTCTGTCGGTAACGTCAAAACAATCACGTATTAGGTAACTGCCCTTCCTCCCAACTTAAAGTGCTTTACAATCCGAAGACCTTCTTCACACACGCGGCATGGCTGGATCAGGCTTTCGCCCATTGTCCAATATTCCCCACTGCTGCCTCCCGTAGGAGTCTGGACCGTGTCTCAGTTCCAGTGTGACTGATCATCCTCTCAGACCAGTTACGGATCGTCGCCTTGGTGAGCCATTACCTCACCAACTAGCTAATCCGACCTAGGCTCATCTGATAGCGCAAGGCCCGAAGGTCCCCTGCTTTCTCCCGTAGGACGTATGCGGTATTAGCGTCCGTTTCCGAACGTTATCCCCCACTACCAGGCAGATTCCTAGGCATTACTCACCCGTCCGCCGCTCTCAAGAGAAGCAAGCTTCTCTCTACCGCTCGACTTGCATGTGTTAGGCCTGCCGCCAGCGTTCAATCTGAGCCATGATCAAACTCTTCAGTTCAAACATCTTTGGGTTTTTAAGAAACCCTAAACTTGGCTCAGCAATCGTTGGTTACATCTTTGATTTCTCGCGGAGCAACTTGTGATGCTGATAATCTTGTTGACTATCAGTCTGACTCCACAAGCACCCACACGAATTGCTTGATTCAGTTGTTAAAGAGCGGTTGGTTAAGATCTTTCGTCTCAACCGAGGCGCGCATTCTACAGCAGCCTCATTTGCTGTCAAGTGATTATTTTAAGAAGTTTTCAAAGTTTCCTTTGTAACTTCAACCACTTGCGCTTCCGATCTCTCGTTAGCGGGAGGCGAATTCTACAGCGTTACACGCTGCTGTCAACACCTCTTTTTCTCCGCTTTCGACCGAGAAGATCGAAACGTTAATAGAGCCAAACAACATTGCTCTACCAACTCCTTCCAGGCCTCGATGAACTGAAGCAGGCCGCTGTCGAATCTCGCATAACTCTTTGTTTACCAAGGAGTTTTCCGTTTCGACTGCGCCGGAAGTGGGGCAAATTATAGACGTCCAGGATTTGCCGTCAACCCTTAATTTGGTTTTTCTATCAAACAGCCGAAAACCTCTGAACTCCCTCTATATATAGAGGCCCGCCGATTGATGATTGAGCAATATATTGCTCAATGCCGCACAGTTAAGCATCATAGGGCTCTCTGCTACTCAAATATGACCTCGGACGAACACCCCCAATGACCACCTCCCCCCGCAGCCTGGCCTCGGCACTGTTTCCCGTCGGTCTGCTGTTGATCGCCATGGCTTCCATCCAGTCCGGCGCCTCGCTGGCCAAGAGCATGTTCCCTATCGTAGGCGCCCAAGGCACCACCACGCTGCGTCTGATTTTCGCCAGCATCATCATGTTGCTTATATTGCGCCCATGGCGCGCCACGCTGACGGCCAAATCCCTGCGCACCGTGATCGTCTACGGAATGGCCCTGGGCGGCATGAACTTCCTCTTCTATATGTCGCTGCGCACAGTCCCCCTTGGTATTGCGGTAGCCCTGGAATTCACCGGGCCGCTCGCGGTCGCCCTCTACGCATCGCGCCGGGTGGTGGACTTTCTGTGGATCGCCCTCGCAGTCGTCGGCCTCCTACTGTTAGTTCCCATGGGAGAAGCCAGCACTGGCATCGACCTGGTCGGGGCGGCTTATGCATTAGGCGCAGGTGTTTGCTGGGCGCTCTACATTCTGTTCGGCCAAAAGGCGGGGAATGATAACGGCGTACAAACCGCCGCCCTCGGCGTCATGATCGCCGCCTTGTTCGTCGCCCCCATCGGCATCGTCCATGCGGGTGTGACGCTGCTGACGCCCGCGCTGATTCCGGTCGCCATCGGCGTCGCCATCCTGTCCACCGCGCTGCCCTACACCCTGGAGATGGTCGCGCTGACTCGCCTGCCCGCCCGTACTTTTGGCACGTTGATGAGCATCGAACCCGCATTCGGCGCACTCTCGGGCCTGTTCTTCCTGCAGGAGCATTTGTCGCTTGCACAGTGGATGGCCATCGCCTGCATTATCCTGGCCTCCGTTGGCGCCACGCTGACCATGCGAAACGAGGCTAAACCTCTGGTACCAGCCGATTAATCATCTTTGACGGTAGCTCTGGTATTTGCCGCTCATTTAGGCCATGTTTAGGCCGCAACCAAATGTCATTCATGGAGAGTTTCGACAAGGACAGCGCGAACGCTACAATCGAGAGCGAGTAAAGCTGGCTTCATGCATTTTTTCGAAGCCGCTATTAAGGATAGGAATGAAGCGAATTTTGATACTGTTAATGGTCATGGCCATTGCTGGCTGTGCCGCGACCACCAAAACAGAAGTGAAACGGGGCAAAAAAGGGCTGCATATCAACTGTTCCGGCCTGTCCTCCTCCTGGGACCAGTGCTACACCAGTGCAGTCAATTCATGCGGTGCCAAAGGCTACCGGGTTATCGCCAAGTCCGGTGACAACTCCGAGGAGCCTGGGGACTATCCCTTCGGCCTCAACCCTGCCGGCTACACCAGCCGGAGCATGATCGTCATCTGTAAATGACGGCCCGAGCAGTCCACTTCCGACTGCTCCGCACCGCCCACCTTGAACGCCTCGAACCGACGCAGCCCTTCGCGACGCTGCGGCTAACCGCTTGCGCGCAGATCGCAAGCGGCACCTGCCGAGCAGCGACCGATCAAATCGCCGCAGTCCGCACCTGCAACCACTCCAACGCGGCGCCACTGAGCAATGGGCTCAAACGCTGACGCACCTCTGCATGGTACGCATTGAACCACTGGCGCTCCTCCGCCGTTAGCAACGACGGCTCCAGGCAACGGGTGTCGATAGGGCACAAGGTCAGGGTTTCGAACTTGAGGAACTCACCAAACTCGGTCTTGCCTGCTTCGCGATTCAACACCAGGTTCTCGATACGCACGCCCCAACGCCCCGGACGGTACGTACCCGGCTCAATGGAAGTGATCATGCCCGGCTGCATCGCGGTTTGCGGCGCAGTGGCCGCCTGGTAGGCGATCACCTGCGGACCTTCATGCACATTGAGGAAATAACCTACGCCGTGACCTGTGCCATGCCCATAGTCGACACCTTCGGCCCAGATCGGCGCTCGTGCGATGGCATCCAGCAATGGCGACATAATGCCCTTGGGAAAGTGAGCACGGGACAGCGCAATCACCCCCTTGAGCACGCGGGTGCAATCACGTTTCTGCTCATCACTCGGCGTACCGATAGGCACCATCCGCGTGATATCAGTGGTCCCCCCCAAGTACTGGCCGCCCGAGTCGATCAACAGCAGGCCATCACCTTCGATCAGCGCATGCTCTTCTTCGGTGGCGTGATAATGCGGCATCGCGCCATTGGCGTTGAACGCGGCGATAGTGTTGAAGCTCAGCGACACATAACCGGGCCGGCGGGTACGTGCAGCCGTCAGGTGTTCGTCGATGGTCAGTTCAGTGATGCGTTCACGGCCCAGCGCACTCTCCAGCCAGGCGAAGAATTCGCACAGGGCCGCGCCATCCTGTTCCATGGCCTGGCGGATATGTTCCGCGTCGGCCAGGCTCTTGCGGGATTTGGCCAGCGTAGTCGGATTCATCCCTTCCACCAGCTTGACGCTGGCATCCAGGTGTTCCAGCAAGCCGGCGGTCACGCGTGCCGGATCAACCTGCACACTCGCGCCCGACGGCACCGCCCGCAGCGCATCGGCGACTTCGCTGTAATCGCGCAAGGTCACGCCATCCTGCTCAAGCACAGCGCGCAGCTCGGCATCGACTTTGCTCAGCGCCACAAACAAAGTGGCCTGTTGTGCGCTGATCAAGGCAAAGGACACAAACACCGGGTTGAACGATACATCGGCACCGCGCAAGTTAAACAACCAGGCGATGTCATCCAGGGTCGCGATGAAATGCCAGTCGGCGCCCTTTTCTTTCAAACTGGCGCGCAGCGCAGCGAGTTTTTCCCCACGGCTGACGGTGGCCTGCGGTGGCAGATGCTGGTAGATCGGCTGATTCGGCAACGTCGGGCGATCGTTCCAGACTTCATTCAACAGGTCGATATCGGTACGCAGGCGTGCGCCGCGCTCTGCCAGTTTGCCGCCCAAAGTACGCGCCGAAGCCACGGCCATCACCGCACCATCGACCGCCACCACACCGCCATGCGGCGTCTGCTCGGCCAGCCATTCCAGCGGACCTGGTTGACCCGGCTGCAGTTTCACCAGTTCGATACCGCTGCCCTTGAGCTCCTTGGTCGCTTGTTCCCAGTAGCGGCTGTCGGCCCAGACACCGGCGAAATCCGCGGTGACGATCAGCGTCCCCACTGACCCGTGGAACCCCGACAACCATTGACGCCCCTGCCAGTAGCCCGGCAAGTATTCGGACAAGTGCGGGTCAGCCGACGGCACCAGCAAGGCGTGAATGCCTTCGCGGCGCATCAGTTCACGGGTATGCGCCAGGCGCTGGGGAACCGTTCCATGGGTCAAAGGCTGAGTACTCATTGTGTCTCCTGCTAACCACGAATAATTGTTATGTGTTGCAAATGAAGAATCAAACCGCCCAGAACGCCGGCGCACTGGCAAGGGCGGCCTTGATCAATTGCACGGCCTGGTCGATGTCCTGCTCGGTGGTGAACCGCCCCAGGCTCAAGCGAACGGTTCGACCGGCGCTGCGGGCGTCATGCCCCAGCGCCAGCAGCACGTGGGAAGGCGCATTGCTTGCCGAATTGCAGGCCGAGGTCGCGGAAAAAGCCATGCCCGCGCTCAAGGCTGCAGCGTCGAACTCGCCTTCACCGAACGTGAGGCTGAGGGTGTGAGGAATGCGCTGGGTGGCGCTGCCATTGAGACGCACACCGGCAACCGTCGCCAGTTGATCCAGCAAGCGCTGGCGCAAGGCCACGATTGCCGCCTGCTCTTCGCTAAAAGCCTGCGCCGCCAGGGCGAACGCCGCGCCCATGCCCGCGATCTGGTGGGTCGCCAGGGTGCCTGAGCGCAAGCCGCCCTCGTGGCCACCGCCGTGAATCTGCGCCATCACCTTCTGCTGCGCCCGCGGCCCGACATACAACGCGCCGATCCCCTTGGGGCCATACACCTTGTGCGCGGAAAACGACATCAAATCCACCGGCCATTGCGCCAGGTCGATTGCCACCTTGCCCACACCTTGCGCCGCGTCCACATGCAACAACGCGCCGTGTTCACGCACCCGCGCGCCGATGGCGGGGATGTCGTTGAGCGTGCCCAATTCGTTGTTCACCAGCATCAGCGAGACCAGGAAGGTGTCTTCACGCAGTGCTTCACTCACCGCCTCGGCACTGATCAACCCATCGGCGTCCGGCACCAGGTAGGTCACGGCCACACCGGCTTCCTGCATCTGCCGCGCGGTATCCAGCGTGGCCTTGTGCTCGATCTGGCTGGTGATGATATGCCCACCCGCCACGCCCCGTGCTTGAGTTACACCCTTGATCGCGAGGTTGTTGGACTCGGTCGCGCCGGACGTCCAGACGATCTGCTCCGGCTCGGCACCGACCAACTCGGCCACCTGGCGACGCGCCCGCTCAACCGTTTGCCGGGCCGCTTGGCCGAATGCGTGGGAACTGGACGCAGGGTTACCGAAATTGGCATGGAAGCCCAGGCACTCGATCATCACCTGGATGACCCGCTCATCCACCGGGGTGGTGGCGGCATAGTCGAAATACAACGGACGTTTATTCATAACCTTGGGGACTCGCAGAGCTGGTTCCCGAGAGCAACGTCTCAGGGGCATCGACCGGAACAGAGGTCGTCAGGTTTACCCGATCGAATGCCATTAAAAAAGGACCACTTGACGTAAATGTGCGTAGGAACGCTCCTGAAATTCAGCTTAACAGGCTGAAGTAGCGCCATGGCAAACAAAAAGCCCGAGGTTTCTTGAGAAACCTCGGGCTTTTTGGCACTGAGCACCGGCTCAACTGGGACGACCATGCAGGGTCACATTACGTTCGGCGTTCATTTCACCCTGGTGATCAAAGCCGAAAGGCTTCTGTGCCTGGGTCAGGGCAGCCCGCTGCTGTTGATACTCGTCAAACGACAACCCGCGACGGCTCAACGCCTCCAGCGCCAGTTCCCGGGTTTCTTGTGCAGTGTAAGGGCGCAATTCAGGCGAGGGATGGGTCGCACAACCGGCAACGACAGAAGTGACAAGTAATACGCAAACAGCAAGAAATCGGTTCATGGCGGTGGCTCTGCGAAGGAGGTCTCAAGTCAATGAACACAGGCTACTCCCGACCTTGAACGGAGAAAAATCATCATCCGTGATAGTCGCTATCAACCGAGGCCACACCCTCGATAGGGCAGCACGCATATTCCAATAAAATCTATAAATATAGAAATACGTTCATTTACGGAATAAAAGGAACCCTCTATAAATGGCTCCACGCGAACCCGACACTGTTCGCCACGCAACTGTTGCCCAGGCAACAGCCATTCAACAAAACACCAGGCAGACAACAGCACCGTTTTCAGCAGTAAGCCCGCAGCCCAAGCGATTCAAGGCCTGCAGCCGTTGGTACAGCTCTTGCTCAGACCGACTCACTTCTCCTGCGATGAACCACTGTTGAAAAAGGAACTGTTCATGACCCGTCCCCTGAATGTCGTTGCCCTCTCCGGCGGAACCTGGCGCCCGTCCCGTACCCTGGTGTTAACCCAGGCCGTGCTGGCCGAACTGGCAAAAGTATTGCCGATCCAGACCACTCTTATCGAGCTCGGCGATATCGCCCGGCCACTGGGCGGCGCACTGTCGCGCGATGAGTTGCCGGCCGAGGTCGAATCCCAACTGTTGGCCATCGAACAGGCCGACCTGCTGATCGTCGCCGCACCGGTCTATCGCGGTTCTTATCCAGGCCTGCTCAAACACCTGTTCGACCTGGTTGGCCTAAATTCGTTGATCGACACCCCGGTGCTGCTGGCCGCCACCGGCGGCAGCGAACGTCACGCGCTGGTACTCGATCACCAGTTGCGCCCGCTGTTCAGCTTCTTCCAGGCCCTGACCCTGCCGATCGGCGTGTATGCCACCGAAGCCGATTTCACCGATTACCAAATCACCAACGAAGCCTTGAAGGGCCGTATTCGCCTTGCGGCAGAACGCGCAGCGCCTTTGTTCGCCGCGCACTCCCCCTCTCTGCTGAAAATCGCTTAAGGATTCGTCATGGATGTTTTCTGGTTTCTGCCCACTCACGGCGACGGTCATTACCTGGGCACCACCCAAGGTGCTCGCCCGGTCACCCTCAATTATCTGAAGCAAGTCGCCCAGGCTGCTGACAGCCTTGGCTACTACGGCGTGCTGATTCCTACCGGGCGCTCGTGCGAAGACTCCTGGGTAATCGCCTCGGCGCTGGTGCCGCTGACGGAACGCTTGCGCTATCTGGTGGCAATTCGCCCAGGCATCATCTCGCCCACGGTGTCGGCGCGCATGGCGGCGACCTTGGATCGCCTGTCCAACGGCCGCCTGCTGATCAACGTCGTGACCGGCGGTGACCCCGACGAAAACCGCGGCGACGGCAGCTTCCTCGACCACAGCGAACGCTATGAAGTCTCCGACGAATTCCTCAGGATCTGGCGCCGCGTGTTGCAGGGCGAATCGGTGGACTTCGAAGGCAAGCACCTGCGTGTACAGAATGCCAAGGCGCTTTACCCACCGGTGCAGAAGCCTTATCCGCCACTGTACTTCGGCGGTTCTTCCGACGCCGCCCACGACCTCGCCGCCGAACAGGTGGACGTGTACCTGACCTGGGGCGAACCACCTGCCGCCGTCGCCGAAAAGCTCGCGGATGTGCGTGAACGTGCCGCGCGCCACGGGCGGACCGTGAAATTCGGCATCCGCCTGCATGTGATCGTGCGCGAGACCGAAGAAGACGCCTGGAAAGCCGCCGACAAACTGATCGAACACATCAGCGACGAGACCATCGCCGCCGCGCAAAAATCCTTCTCGCGCTTTGACTCCGAAGGCCAGCGCCGCATGGCCGCCTTGCACGATGGGCGCCGCGACAACCTGGAAATCGCCCCCAACCTCTGGGCTGGTGTCGGCCTGGTACGTGGCGGTGCCGGTACGGCGCTGGTGGGCAACCCGCAGCAAGTGGCTGAGCGGATCAAGGAATACGCGGACTTGGGCATCGAGAGCTTCATCTTCTCCGGCTACCCGCACCTCGAAGAAGCCTATCGCTTCGCCGAGTTGGTGTTCCCGCTATTGCCGGAGCCCTACGCCAGCCTGGCCGGACGCGGCGTCACCAATCTGACGGGGCCGTTTGGCGAAATGATTGCCAATGATGTGCTGCCAGCCAAGGCCTGAGAACGCTGAGATCCCACCTTTGATCTTCATTGCCCAATAGATCGCACACGGCATTAGAGCCCTATGAGGAATACCGCGTGACAGCCAAACCCCACAGCGTCCTGCCCTCACCTTTGCAGACCGCCAGACAGCTCGCCGCCGAATTCGCCCTCACCGCCGTCGAACGCGACGAGCGCGGTGGCACGCCAAAAACCGAACGGGATGCCCTGCGCCAAAGCGGTCTGCTGGCGCTGAGCATTCCCGCTCAATACGGCGGCCTCGGTGGGCGCTGGAGCGACACCCTGGGCATCGTGCGTGAATTCGCCAAGGTCGACAGCTCCATCGCCCACGTCTTCGGTTTCCACCACCTGATGCTCGCCACGGTCCGTCTGTTTTCGCGCCCGGACCAATGGCAACCCTGGTTCGAACAGACCGCGCGCAAAAACTGGTTCTGGGGCAACGCCCTCAACCCGCTGGACACGCGCACACTGGTCAAGGATTTTGGCGGCTGGCGTGAGTTCTCCGGCAAGAAGAGTTTCTGCTCCGGCGCCAGCGATTCGGAAATGCTGATCGCCTCGGCGGTGGATGAGAGCGCCGGCGGCAAGTTGCTGATCGCCGCCATCCCCAGTGGACGCAGCGGCATCACTTTGCACAACGACTGGAACAATATCGGCCAGCGCCAGACCGACAGCGGCAGCGCCAGTTTCGAACGGGTACGCGTCGAGGAATCGGAGTTGCTGCTCGACCCGGGTCCACTGAGCACACCCTTCGCCTGCCTACGCCCACTGATCGCACAGTTGACCTTCACGCACATGTTCCTCGGCATCGCCGAAGGTGCCTTTGACGAAGCGCGCAACTACACCCTCACCGAAACCCGCGCGTGGCACAAATCCACCGCCGAGGATGTGCGCCAGGATCCTTACGTACTGCACCACTACGGCGAATTCTGGGTGGCCTTGCAAGGTGTACGCCTACTGGTGGAACGCGCCGCCACGCTGCTCGATCAAGCCTGGGCCAAGGGGCCGAACCTCAGCGAAAACGAACGCGGCCAACTGGCCATCGCCATCGCCACCGCCAAGGTCGCCGCCAGCCGCCAGGGCCTGGAGTTGTGCAGCCGTCTATTTGAAGTCACCGGCGCGCGCTCCACCCATGCGTCACTGCGCCTGGATCGCCATTGGCGCAACCTGCGCACGCAAAGCCTGCACGATCCGGTGGACTACAAACTCCACGAACTGGGGGACTGGGCGTTGAACCAGTCCCTGCCGACTCCTACGTTCTATTCATAAAGAGGTGCCCATGCAGCTTTTAACCTTACCGCCCTCGCCCGCCCTCGCCACCTCGATCCGCGCCACGGCCCAGGTCTTCGAAGACCCGAAATCCCAGGCGCTGCTCGACCATATCCAGCAAGTGGCGCCCAGCGAAGCCAGCGTGTTGATCATCGGCGAAACCGGGACCGGTAAAGAGCTGGTGGCGCGTCATATTCATAACCTCAGCGCACGGCGTAACCGGCCCTTTGTAGCGGTGAACTGCGGGGCGTTTTCCGAATCGCTGGTGGAAGCCGAACTGTTCGGCCATGAAAAAGGCGCCTTCACCGGCGCCCTCAGCGCCAAGGCCGGCTGGTTCGAAGAGGCCGACGGCGGCACCTTGTTTCTCGATGAGATCGGCGATTTGCCGATGGCGATCCAGGTCAAATTATTGCGCGTGCTGCAAGAGCGGGAAGTGGTGCGCCTGGGCTCGCGCAAGAGCATTCCCATCGATGTGCGCGTGCTGGCGGCGACCAACGTGCAGTTGGAAAAAGCCATCAACGCCGGGCATTTCCGCGAAGACCTCTACTACCGCCTCGACGTGGTCAGCCTGGAGCTCAGCCCGTTGCGCGAGCGTCCCGGCGACATCCTGCCGCTGACCCGCCACTTCATCCAAGCCTACAGCCAGCGCCTGGGCTACGGCCCGATCACCCTCAGTCGCGAGGCCGAACACAAGCTAAAAAGCTACAGCTGGCCGGGCAATATCCGCGAGCTGGAAAACGTGATTCACCACACCTTGCTGATCTGCCGGAATGGTCTGATCGAACGCGACGATTTGCGCCTGTCGAACCTGCGCATCGAGCGTCAGGACGACAGCCAGCACAGCACCGACAACAGTGCCGAAGCCTTGCTTGAACGGGCCTTTCAAAAGCTGTTCGAGGAACAGGCCGGCGCCCTGCATGAAAAAGTCGAGGACGCGTTGCTGCGTGCCGCCTACCGCTTCAGCCACTACAACCAGGTCCACACCGCCAACCTGCTGGGCCTGAGCCGCAACGTCACGCGCACGCGCCTGATCAAAATCGGCGAGCTGGCGGTGAACAAGCGCCGTCCGGGGGAAAACGTACAAGGTGAGCGTATGCTGCACCTATCCATTTAGACGGCAGTGCAACGCATTGTCATGGCTGCGCTCGAAACTGTGCAGCACTTGGAACGAACCGAAGGTCACGGCCGTGGCCTGGTGGGCGCGTATCAGTGTCCAGAAATTTTCCTCGCCGTGCTCAAAGCACTGCAAGGCCGCCTCGCCGTCCTCGCGTGAGCGCCATTGCAGGTAATTGAGTACCCGCCGCCCGTCATCGCTGACCTGCACACTCGCGTTGAGAAAGCCGCCGTGCCCCTGGGCCAGGCGCTCACTCTGGGTGGATAACGCCGCGACCAGGGCGAGCTGTTGTTGGGGCTCGACCTGAAACTCAATCAATTGAGTGAAACTGAGATTCTTCTCTGATACCTGCATGAACACTCCCCTTTCTACGTAGGCAGAATCTTGCGATTCGATGCCACGCAGGGTAAAACCTCTAGTTAAGTCAAGGTCAAGCGTCTATCTGGAGTTTTTCATGGTTACCAAGGAGCTCACTGTCGGCCAACTGTCGGCCCGCAGCGGCGTGGCGGTCACGGCGCTGCATTTTTACGAAACCAAGGGGCTGATTAAAAGCAATCGCAATGCCGGCAATCAACGGCGTTACCCCCGCGACGTCCTGCGCCGGGTGGTGGTGATCAAAATCGCCCAGCGCCTGGGGATTCCGCTGGCGACAATTGGTGAAGCATTGCAGACCCTGCCGGATGGACGCACGCCTACCGCTAAAGATTGGCAGCGTTTGTCGGCATCGTGGCGGGAAGATTTGGACGAGCGCATCAACAAGCTGATGCTCCTGCGGGACAAGCTCAATGGCTGTATCGGTTGTGGGTGTTTGTCGCTGGAGGCATGCCCGTTGCGCAACCAGGGCGACCAACTCGGTGCGCGTGGGCCGGGGGCTCAGTTGTTGGAGCCCAGCTGAAAAACCGCTCCCTGTGGGAAATGTTCACCTTAAACCCCTTGGACAGCGCCCGCCGCAGCACTGATGGCGAAACGATCTGCCTGTTCGCTGTTGCCGGGGCAACACCTCGTCGGTTGGCCGCAAGCCACGGTTGGCGTGGCCTATAGTGAAAGAGCCTGCCCCCATAACCATAATTCAAGGAGAACGATATGAGCGTAAAACCTATCCCCGAGGGCTATCACAGCATCACGCCCTACCTGGGCGTCGAAAAAGCTGCCGAAGCCATCGAGTTCTACAAAAAAGCCTTCAACGCCACGCAAGTCATGCGCCTGGACATGCCCGACGGCACGGTCGGCCACGCCGAACTGCGTATCGGAGACTCGGCGATCATGCTCGCCTCGCCCTGCGGTGAAATGGCCTTTGGCAGCCCAAGCGATGGCCACACCAGTGTCGCCCTGCATTTATATGTGGGCGATGTGGACGCGCAGTACAAACAAGCGATCGCTGCCGGCGGTATATCCATTTCCGAACCCAAGGACCAGTTCTACGGCGACCGCTCCGGCACGTTGAGAGATCCGTTCGGTCATGTGTGGTTCTTGGCCACGCGCAAAGAGGATCTGAGCGAAGCACAAATCCGCCAGCGTGCCGAGGAGATGTTCAAGCAAGGCTGAGCCTGGTAGCGGGCTTGCTCGCGATGACGGCGTGTCAGTCGATGCATTCGGTGCCTGACCCACTGCTATCGCGGGCAAGCCGGCCTCCACCGTTTGATCGAGGGTCGGCGTTACCTTAAGCGCCATAAATGCGAACCTGAAACATTTGCTTTCATATCTCGGTTAGGGATTTCTCATTCTCATCCGTCTTAACTTAGATACAGCCCGTCGCGTCAGCAAAAGCTACGACCGGCCTTTTTCGGGCGCTCATTGCCCCCTCCGATCAAGACCCCCATTCACATGTCGAAGAAGTCGCGCTCAAAACTCTGGTTCCTCGTACACAGTTGGCTGGCCTTACCCATCTGGTTCTTTGTACTGATCGTCTGCGTCACCGGCACCCTGGCGGTGGTCAGCCAGGAAATCGTCTGGCTGGCCAACCCGGAAATTCGCGCAAGCCAGCCGTCAGATGATGCCGAGCCGCTGAGCTATGACCAGGTGATCAACGCCATCAAGCGCGCCGAGCCCCAGGTGATCGTGCAATCCATCGTCCGCCCGGACGAGTCGCACTTCGCCCTGAGTGTCGACCTCAGCTACCCCGACGGGCGCTCGGTGGAGGTCTACGTTAACCCGTACACCGGGGCGATCCAGGGCATCAGCCCGGCGTTCGACTTCAAACAATTCACCCGCGCCCTGCATGGTTGGTGGCTGGTGCCGTTCAGCAATGGGTTCAGTTGGGGCTGGTACCTGGTCTCCGCGCTCGGCCTGCCGTTACTGGCGTCGTTGATCACCGGGCTGGTGGTGTACAAACGCTTCTGGAAGGGCTTTTTGCGCCCGACCCTGCGCATCCGCCAGGGCGCGCGAATCTTCTGGGGCGACTTCCACCGCCTGAGCGGTATCTGGTCGATCTGGTTTATCGCGGTCATTTCCATCACCGGCACCTGGTTCCTGATTCAAGCGATCCTGGGGGATAACCAGATTTCCATCTCCAGCGAACCCGTCGTGCCGGTGATTGCCCGGGAGAACGTGCCAATGTCCGCCCCCGGCGTGCCGGCGCCGATGATTGCCCTGGACGACGCGATCGAAATCGCCAGCCAACGGATTCCGGGGCTGGAGACCAGTTTTGTGTTCCTGCCACTCAACGCCTACAGCCATCTGCAGATCGGCGGGCGGGGCTGGTACCCGTTGATGTACCAGACCGCACAGATTAACCCCTACACCGGCGAAGTGGCGGTTTCGCACCTGCTGTCCAACCGCTCGGCGCTGGAGTTCGTCACCGAGTCCATGCGCCCGCTGCACACCGGCGACTTTGGCGGGCTGTGGATCAAGCTGATCTGGGCATTCTTCGGCCTGGTGCTGAGCATGATGGTATTGAGCGGCCTGCTGATCTGGACCAAACGCACAGCCCTGGCCACCCTCCACGCCTTCAAGCGCAGCCACAAGGCGCCACGCCAAGCGGCATCCATCCCGGCCATGCAGGCTGAAACTTCGGAGGGCAACCGATGAGCAAGCTCGCTGCTGCAACGCCTTCGCCGCTGCGGGCCGTTTGGCTGAAATGGCGCTTCCACATCAACGTCCTGCTGTTGTTGGTGCCCCTGGGCTTCATGCCCAAGTACTTTGCCGACGCCGCACTGTTTCGCGGTGACAGCGGCATCGGCGAGCGGGTGGCCGGCGAGGTGCAGGTAGGCCCCTGGAGCCTGACCCTCGCCGAGTTTCGCAACGAAGGCCCGCGCCCGGACCCGGCCGGCCCGATGAAATTCTTCAACGCCGCCCTGTGCGCCGCCTGTGCCGACCAGGTCAAGGCAACCTACCTGCGCATCGGCAAACCCCGCAGCCTGCGCGCCGCCGGGGTGATCTTCTTCGGCACGCCATACCGCATGGGCGCGCTGCTGCCGGTGCCCGAGCGCACGCCGGCCGACGCCGAACTGTGGGTCACCATGGAAGGCTGGGACGGCACGATGCACCAGGGTTCCATTGCGCTGAGCCAGGCCTCGCCTGCCACCATTGCCTGGCTGAACCAGCAAGGAGTCAAACCATGACGTTGATACGCCTGAGCCGCGCCTGCGCCGCGCTGTTGCTGTGCGCCGGTTTCTGTCCCACAGCCGTGGCCCACAACCCGATGTGCGAATGCAAGGAAATCCCCGGCGAACAGATCGAATGCAGCGGCGGTTTTTCCGACGGCAGCGGCGCCCCCGGCGTGACCCTGGATGTGATCGGCTACGACGAAACCATCCTGGTGCCCGGCAAGCTCGGCGCGGATTCGACGCTGACCTTCAAGAAGCCGTCCGCTGAATTCTATGTGCTGTTCGATGCAGGCCCCGGTCACGTCGTTGAAATCGACCAAGCGGATATCCAGCCTCAATGAGCACGACACAGGTTGTACGCCCCGCCGGTGCCGGCCACGAAACCTCTATGTGCTGCTGCTGTGCCTGATCATCCTGGCGGTGGCCGGTACGGTGATGGCCCTGCACGGTGAAACCCAGACCGTGGTCGCCGTGCCCAGCCACCAGTTGGACGCCCGCCGCGACCTCAGCGCCGCCGAGCAAGGCATCTACGCCGACCTGCGCGTGAGCCTGGATGAGATCCACTGGCTACAGCAGGAACAAAACGCCCTGCCGACGCCCGCCCAGCGCGGCGGTGAAAACCGCAGTGACGGCCGGCGGCGCGCAACTGCTGGTATTGAACGTCGACGGCGCCGACCCGGTGACGGCGCTGGAAAGCAATGTGGATCAACTGATCAAGACGCTGAGCCCATGACATCCACGCCCACATGGATGGCATCATGCCGCCAGAACTCCAGGTCGCAGTCGATCAAGCGCTGATGCTGGTCATAGTTGACCCGCGCGATGCGCAAACCCGGGCTGCCCACCGACACGCGCAACGCGGCGGCGGCTTCCACCGGCAGTGAGGTCGGCACAATCTCGAAACGTACCCGCCCGTAGTGCAAGTCGTACTTGCGGGCGTACAGCTCGGTCATCGACTGGTTCAGGTCGCACGCCAGAATCCCCGGAAAATACTGCGGGTTCAGGTAGTGCTCCACATACAGCACCAGGCGCCCGTCGATCCTGCGCCGGCGGCAAATCTGGATCACGCTGGACAGCGCCGGCAGTTGCAGCCACGCGCATACCGCTGCCGACGCCGGTTGCAGCCGTGCGCTGATCACCTCGGTCGACGCCACGCGCCCCTGGTCGCTGACCATTGCGTGAAAGTGGCTGCGCTGCATCAGGTTGTAGGCCAGGCGCGGCGGCGAGACAAACCAGCCACGGCGCTCCTCGCGATAGATTTGCCCTTGGGCCTCCAGTTGTAACAAGGCTTCCCGCACCGTAATCCGGGTGGTACCAAACAACTCGCTGAGCTTGCGCTCGGCGGGCAGCTTGCTGGCTGGCGGCAACAGGCCGTGGTCGATCTGCTCTTGCAGCGCCAGGCCGATGGATGTCACCGCCTTGATTGCCTCATCACGCATCAACGTTACCTACCTGGACTAGACCAGCACCGTTCAGGTGCATAAATCGCTCGATATTTGGGCTTGTGCTTCTGCGTGCCAGCCTAGGCATTGCAGATGACCGACAGATGACAGCCCCTGTCGAGCCTTGCGACGAACCCTGCAATCCATCGGCCAAGTCCAAGGCCTGCGGGCGCTTTGGCATGGTCTACGCTAAACCTGCGCTGAGCGACATCGGCGCGCTAAAAACGACATCGACACGAAACTGTCATCCATCCCGCCTAGATTGGCTCAGGTATTGCTGACCTAGACCAACACCACCGCTAACGTTCATATAAAACGCCGCGTTGAAAACGCCCAAAGGAGCTTCGGATGAAACAGCTTTTCCTGGCATCACTGTTAGGCTCGACCATTGCCATGTGCACCGCCGCCATGGCCGCTGATACCGATCTAAAAACGCTCGAAGCCGCCGCGAAAGCGGAAGGCGCAGTCAACAGCGTCGGCATGCCCGATGACTGGGCCAACTGGAAAGGCACCTGGGATGACCTGGCCAAGACCTACGGCCTCAAGCACATCGATACCGACATGAGCTCGGCCCAGGAAATCGCCAAGTTCGCCGCCGAGAAAGACAACGCCAGTGCCGATATCGGCGACGTCGGCGCCGCCTTCGGCCCGATCGCGGTGAAACAGGGCGTGGTTCAGCCTTACAAGCCAAGCACCTGGGCCCAGGTCCCGGATTGGGCGAAAGATAAAGACGGCAACTGGGCCCTGGCCTACACCGGCACCATCGCCTTTATCGTCAACAAAAAACTGCTGCACGGCTCGGACGTGCCAACCAGTTGGGCTGACTTGAAGGGCGGTAAATACAAAGTCTCCATCGGTGACGTGAGCACCGCCGCCCAAGCCGCCAACGGTGTCTTGGCCGCCGCCATCGCCAACAAGGGCGACGAGAAAAACCTGCAACCCGCCCTGCTGATGTTCGCCGACATCGCCAAGCAAGGTCGCCTGTCCCTTGCCAACCCGACCATCGCCACCATGGAAAAAGGCGAAGTGGAAGTCGGCGTGGTCTGGGATTTCAACGGCCTGAGCTACAAAGCCAAGATGGCCAACCCGGATGACTACGTGGTGCTGATCCCATCGGACGGTTCGGTGATTTCCGGCTACACCACCCTCATCAACAAATACGCCAAGCACCCGAACGCCGCCAAACTGGCCCGCGAATACATCTTCAGCGACGCCGGCCAGATCAACCTGGCCAAGGGCAATGCGCGGCCGATTCGCGCCGAACACCTGACGTTGCCGAAGGAAGTACAGGACAAGCTGCTGCCGAACGAGCAATACAAGCACGTCACCCCGATCAAGGATGCCGACGCTTGGGAGAAGAGCTCCAAGGCGCTGCCGCAGAAGTGGCAGGAAGAAGTCATCATCAATATGCAGTAATGCCTGAGCTGTAGATGCGGTCAGTGTGGGAGCAGGCTTGCCTGCTCCCACATGTGTTCCGGTTCCAACCGCAAACCCGATCCAACCCCATCTGTTGCGGAGCGTCTCCCCCTATGAAGCACAACGTCATCCTTGTGGTGCTCGACGGCCTGAACTTCGAGGTTGCCCGTCATGCCATGGGGCATCTGCAAGCCTACGTCGGCGCAGGACGCGCAGCACTGTACAAACTCGAATGCGAACTGCCGTCCCTCTCCCGGCCGCTCTACGAATGCATCTTCACTGGCGTGCCGCCGATCGACAGCGGCATCGTCCACAACCATGTCTCGCGCTTGTCCAACCAGCGCAGCCTGTTCCATTACGCCCGCGACGCCGGTCTCACCACTGCGGCGGCGGCCTATCACTGGGTCAGCGAGCTGTATAACCGCACGCCCTTTATCGCCGCCCGTGACCGGCATACCGACGACAAAACCCTGGCGATCCAGCACGGGCACTTCTACTGGCAGGACCACTACCCGGATTCGCACCTGTTCGCCGACGCCGAAAGCCTGCGCTGCAGACACGCGCCGAACCTGCTGGTGGTCCACCCGATGAACATCGACGATGCCGGTCACAAGCACGGCCTCGACAGCGCGCAATACCGCAACAGCGCACGCTCGGCCGACATCCTCCTCGCCGATTACCTGCAAGGCTGGCTCGACGCCGGCTATCAGGTGCTGGTGACCGCCGACCACGGCATGAACAACGACCGCTCCCACAACGGCCTGCTGCCGGAAGAACGCGAGGTGCCGCTGTTCGTGCTCGGCTCGGCCTTCACGTTCGATCCCGACGCCACGCCCAGGCAAACCGAGCTGTGCGGCACCGTCTGCGCGTTGCTCGGCGTGCCCCACGACAAACCTGTCTGCCGGGAGCTGTTGAAGTGAGTGCCATGACCCGCAGTAAATGGCTGGCAATCCTCTGCCTGGTGCCCTTCGCACTGTTCTTCATCGTGTTTGAAATCGCCCCGCTGGCGTGGGTGATGATCAACAGCCTGCAATCGGAAGAGTTCGGCTGGGGCCTGGCCAACTTCAGCAAAATCTTCAGTTCGAAGTTCTACCTGCAGGCGATCCAGTACAGCCTGGAGATCAGCTTCTACTCCAGCGTGTTCGGCATCATCATTTCGGTGCTCGGCAGCTACTCGTTGCGCCGCGTGGACTCGCCGCTGCGCAACTTCGTCACCGCCTTCGCCAACATGACCAGCAACTTCGCCGGCGTGCCCCTGGCCTTTGCCTTCATCATCCTGCTCGGTTTCAACGGCAGTATCACCCTCATGCTCAAGCAAGCCGGGATCATTCAGGACTTCAACCTGTACTCCAAGACCGGCCTGATCATTCTCTACACCTACTTCCAGATCCCGCTGGGCGTGCTGCTGCTCTACCCGGCCTTCGATGCGTTGCGCGAAGACTGGCGCGAGTCCGCCGCCCTGCTGGGCGCCAACGGCTGGCAGTTCTGGCGCCACATCGGCCTGCCGGTGCTGACCCCGGCGCTGCTCGGCACCTTCGTGATCCTGCTGGCCAACGCCCTCGGCGCCTACGCCACGGTCTACGCGCTGACCACCGGCAACTTCAACGTATTGCCGATCCGGATCGCGGCGATGGTCTCCGGCGACATCTCCCTGGACCCGAACATGGCCAGCGCGCTGGCCGTTGTGCTGGTGGCGCTGATGACCGTGGTCACCGTGGTCCATCAACTGCTGCTCAAGAGGAGCTACCATGTCTCGCGCTGAAGCCGGCCCAGCCACCCTCTACCACCGGGTGGTGGTGTACCTGTTGTTCGCGATCCTGGTGCTGCCGCTGATCGGCACCTTTGTCTACTCCATTGCCAGCAGTTGGTCGGCGACGATCTTGCCGGCCGGTTTTACCGTGAAGTGGTACGTGCAGCTATGGAGTGACCCGCGCTTTCTGATGGCTTTCGGCCAGTCCCTGCTGGTCTGCGTGGGCGCGTTGATTTTATCGGTGGTGCTGATCCTGCCGCTGCTGTTCGTGGTGCATTACCACTTCCCCAGGCTCGACGCGCTGATGAACATCCTGATCCTGCTGCCCTTCGCGGTGCCGCCGGTGGTGTCGTCGGTGGGCCTGCTGCAACTCTATGGTTCCGGGCCGCTGGCGATGGTGGGCACGCCGTGGATTCTGATCGGCTGCTACTTCACCGTGGCGCTGCCGTTCATGTACCGCGCGATCACCAACAACCTGCAAGCCATCAACCTGCGCGACCTGATGGACGCCGCGCAACTGCTCGGCGCCAGCACCTGGCAGGCGGCGATCCTGGTGGTGCTGCCGAACCTGCGCAAGGGCCTGATGGTGGCGTTGCTGCTGTCGTTTTCGTTCCTGTTCGGTGAGTTCGTGTTCGCCAATATCCTCGTCGGCACGCGCTACGAAACCCTGCAGGTGTACCTGAACAACATGCGCAACAGCAGCGGCCATTTCACCAGTGCCGTGGTCATTTCCTATTTCTTCTTTGTGCTGGTGCTGACCTGGGCCGCCAACATCTTGAACAAGGACAAAAGCCAATGAGCTTCGTCAGCGTCCAACACCTGCAAAAAGGCTACGCCGGCACCCCGGTGTTCAGTGACATCAATTGCGAGATCGCCAAGGGCGAATTCGTCACCCTGCTCGGCCCGTCCGGCTGTGGCAAGTCCACCTTGCTGCGCTGCATCGCCGGCCTGACCTCGGTGGACAGTGGCCAGATCCTCCTCGACGGCCACGACATCGTGCCCCTGAGCCCGCAGAAACGGCAGATCGGCATGGTGTTCCAGAGCTATGCGCTGTTCCCCAACATGACCGTGGAACAAAACGTCGCCTTCGGCCTGCGCATGCAAAAGGTCAACGCCGACGACAGCCACACACGCGTGCAGGACGTGTTGCAACTGGTGGAACTCAAGGACCTGGCCGGGCGCTATCCGCACCAGATGTCCGGCGGCCAGTGCCAGCGCGTGGCCCTCGCCCGCTCCCTGGTCACCCGCCCGCGCCTGTTGCTGCTGGATGAACCGCTGTCGGCGCTGGATGCGCGCATTCGCAAGCACCTGCGCGAGCAGATCCGCCAGATCCAGCGCGAACTGGGGCTGACCACGATCTTCGTGACCCATGACCAGGAAGAAGCGCTGACCATGTCCGACCGGATCTTCCTGATGAACCAGGGCAAGATCGTCCAAAGCGGCGATGCCGAAACCCTCTACACCGCGCCGGTGGATGCGTTTGCCGCCGGGTTCATCGGCAACTACAACCTGCTCGACGCGGACAAGGCCAGCCAACTGCTGCAACGGCCGATCAGCGGGCGCATCGCGATTCGCCCGGAAGCCATCGAACTGAGCCGCAGCGGCGAACTCGACGCCCTGGTGCGCAGCCACAGCCTGCTGGGCAACGTGATTCGCTACCGCATCGAAGCGCGCGGCGTGGAATTGGTGGTGGACGTGCTCAACCGCTCGGCGGACGATCTGCACCCTGACGGCCAGCGCCTGGCACTTTCCATCGACCCAAGCGCACTGTGTGAAGTAGCCTGAGCGGCATTGCATTAATGAGAGAGCGTAACGGATGGCATTGGTAATTTTTGATTTGGACGACACCCTGATCCACGGCGACTGCGCCACCCTGTGGAGCGAGCAGATGGGCCGCCTGGCCTGGGTCGACCCCGAGTCGTTCATGCGCAAGAACAACGAACTGATGGACGCCTACAGCCAGGGCAAGCTGGCCATGGAAACGTTCATGGACTTCAGCCTGGAGCCGATGATCGGCCGCACACCGGAGGAGATCGAGCATCTGGTGGAGCCATGGGTCGAGGACGTGATCGAACCGCTGATCTACAGCGACGCCACCCGCACCATCGCCCGCCACCGCGCGAACGGCGACCGGGTCCTGGTGATTTCCGCGTCGGGCACCCACCTGGTCACGCCGATTGCGGCGCGTATCGGTATCGATGAAGTATTGGGGATTGAACTGGATGTCAGCCACGGCGTGTACAGCGGCCGTACCGTCGGCGTCCTGACCTACCGCGAAGGCAAGATCACGCGCTTGCTCGAATGGCTGGAACAGCAAGGTGAAACCCTGGAAGGCGCGTACTTCTATTCGGATTCGCGCAATGATTTGCCGTTACTGCTGAAAGTGGATCATCCGCAGGTGGTGAATCCCGACCCGGTATTGCGCGAGCACGCCGAAAAAGCCGGCTGGCCAATCCACCACTGGGCCTGACTCAACCGAGATCCAAATGTGGGAGGGGGCTTGCCCCCTCCCACATGGACCCCATTCCAATTCGAGGTCAGATCAGGCTGTCGTCGATCACCAACACCAATTTCCCGGAAATCTGGTTGGTCGCAAGCTCGGCAAACGCCGCCTCGGCATCCTTGATCGGGAAGGTCTTGGCCAGTTGCGGGCTCAAGCGGCCTTCGGCAAACAACGGCCAGACATGCTGGCTTAGATCACTGAACAGGTCGGCCTTGAACTGATCGTCGCGGCTGCGCAGGGTCGAGCCCAGCAGTTGCACTCGCTTGCCCAGCACCTGCGCCAGGTCCAACTGCGCCTCGCGCCCGCCCATCAGGCCGATCAACACCCAACGACCGTCCAGGGCCAGCAGCTTGAGGTCCAGCGCCGCGTAGCTGGCGCCGACCGGGTCGAGGATGACATCGAACGGCCCGAAATCCCGCAGCCCTTCAATACCGTCCGTGCGCACCACACCGCCCTGGGCGCCGAGCGCTTCGCAGTAGGCCAGCCGATCCGCCGAGCCGACACTGACCCAGCACGGGCTGCCAAACGCCTTGCACAGCTGGATCGCCGCCGAGCCCACGCCACTGGCGCCGGCATGCAGCAACACCTTTTCACCGGGCCTGAGGCCCGCCAGTTGGAACAGATTCAACCATGCGGTGCTATATACCTCGGGCAAGGCCGCCGCTTCGGTCAACGACAGGCCTTCCGGCACCGGCAGCACATGGCGGGCGTCCACCACCACTTCCTCGGCCATGCCGCCCCCGGCCAGCAGCGCACAGACGCGGTCGCCGACCTGCCAGGACGAGCCCGCGCCGACCTCGCTGATCACCCCGGAACACTCCAGGCCCAACACCGTGCTGACGCCCGGCGGTGGCGGATAAAGCCCCGCTCGCTGCAATAAATCGGCGCGATTGAGTCCCGCAGCCGCCACCCGAATGCGAACCTGACCTACATCGCATGTAGGACTTGGCTCTTCCAACCACTCCACATGACCTTCAACGCCTTGCAATGCTTTCACAGTGCCTCCATAGTGAGTCTGGACTGAGCCCGTAGCTGTATCGCCGGGCTTTTTGCATTATGCGACCGGCCCATATGGAACCGGCGACTTCAAAGACGGCCTAATATGCGTTATCAATTGCCCCCGCGTCGAATCAGCATGAAGCATTTGTTCCCAAGCACCGCCCTAGCTCTTTTCATTGGTCTCGGCCTGTCGTCGATGTCGACCAATACGTTCGCAGCCAACAGCTGGGACAACCTTCAGCCTGATCGCGACGAGGTGATTGCGAGCCTTAACGTCGTCGAGTTGCTCAAGCGCCATCACTACAGCAAGCCGCCGCTGGACGACGCTCGCTCGGTGATCATCTATGACAGCTACCTCAAGCTGCTGGACCCGTCGCGCAGCTACTTCCTGGCCAGCGATATCGCTGAGTTCAACAAGTGGAAGACCCAGTTCGACGACTTCCTCAAAAGCGGCGACCTGCAGCCCGGCTTCACCATCTACAAGCGCTACCTGGACCGTGTCAAAGCGCGTCTGGACTTCGCCCTGGGTGAGCTGAACAAAGGCGTCGACAAGCTCGACTTCGCCGAGAAGGAAAGCCTTCTGGTGGATCGCAAGGACGCCCCTTGGCTGACCAGCACCGCCGCCCTGGATGACCTGTGGCGCAAACGCGTCAAGGACGAAGTGCTGCGCCTGAAGATCGCCGGCAAAGAGCCGAAGGCCATTCAAGAGCTGTTGACCAAGCGCTACAAGAATCAGTTGGCACGTCTGGACCAGACCCGTGCCGAAGATATCTTCCAGGCCTACATCAACACCTTCGCGATGTCCTACGATCCGCACACCAATTATCTGTCGCCGGATAACGCGGAAAATTTCGATATCAATATGAGTCTGTCGCTGGAAGGCATCGGTGCCGTCCTGCAAAGCGACAATGACCAAGTGAAGATCGTGCGTCTGGTTCCGGCAGGTCCGGCGGACAAGACCAAGCAGGTTGCACCTGCCGACAAGATCATCGGCGTGGCCCAGGCCGACAAAGAGATGGTCGATGTGGTCGGCTGGCGCCTGGACGAAGTGGTCAAGCTGATCCGTGGGCCGAAAGGCAGCGTGGTGCGCCTGGAAGTGATTCCGCACACCAATGCACCGAACGACCAGACCAGCAAAATCGTGTCCATCACCCGTGAAGCGGTGAAGCTCGAAGACCAGGCCGTGCAGAAGAAAGTCCTCAGCCTCAAGCAGGATGGCAAGGACTACAAGTTGGGCGTGATTGAAATCCCGGCCTTCTACCTGGACTTCAAGGCCTTCCGTGCCGGCGATCCGGACTACAAGAGCACCACGCGCGACGTTAAGAAAATCCTGACCGAGCTGCAGAAAGAAAAAGTCGACGGCGTGGTCATCGACCTGCGCAACAACGGCGGCGGCTCCCTGCAGGAAGCCACCGAGCTGACCAGTCTGTTTATCGACAAGGGTCCGACCGTGTTGGTACGCAACGCTGACGGCCGCGTCGACGTGCTCGAAGACGAGAACCCGGGTGCCTTCTACAAAGGCCCGATGGCATTGCTGGTCAACCGCTTGTCGGCCTCGGCTTCGGAGATTTTCGCCGGTGCCATGCAGGACTATCACCGCGCCTTGATCATCGGCGGCCAGACCTTCGGCAAAGGCACCGTGCAGACCATCCAGCCGCTGAACCATGGCGAGCTGAAGCTGACCCTGGCCAAGTTCTACCGGGTTTCCGGGCAGAGCACCCAGCATCAGGGCGTACTGCCGGACATCGACTTCCCGTCGATCATCGACACCAAGGAAATCGGCGAGAGCGCCCTGCCCGAAGCCATGCCGTGGGACACCATCCGTCCTGCGATCAAGCCGGCGTCGGACCCGTTCAAACCGTTCCTGGCGCAGTTGAAAGCTGACCACGACACCCGCTCCGCCAAGGATGCCGAGTTCGTGTTTATCCGCGACAAGCTGGCCCTGGCGAAGAAGTTGATGGAAGAAAAAACCGTCAGCCTCAACGAAATCGATCGCCGCAAGCAGCACACCGACATCGAGAATCAGCAACTGGTGCTGGAGAACGTCCGCCGCAAGGCCAAGGGCGAAGACCCACTCAAGGAACTGAAGAAAGAAGATGAAGACGCGCTGCCGACCGAGGCGGACAAAACCAAGCCGGAAGACGACGCCTACCTGGCCGAGACAGGCCGGATTCTGCTGGACTACCTGAAAGTGACCAAACAGGTGGCCAAGCAGTAGATGATGGCGATTTAATGTGATCGCTCTGCGGAGTGTCATCATATAGACATCATTCTGTCGTGAAATATAGGACCGCTGGCTCACCGCCTGCGGTCCTTTTTTTTCGATCGAGATCGAGATCGCCATGACCATGACCGAACAGCTGAATGCATTGGGCTCTATCCTGGCTCAAGGCAGTTTGCACAGCCTGTTCCAACCGATCATCTGCCTGTCCGAACGGCGCATCCTCGGCTACGAGGCCCTGAGCCGTGGCCCGTCCAACAGCCCGTTGCACTCCCCCGTCGCCCTGTTTGCCGTGGCCAGGCATGCCGGGCGCCTCAGCGAACTGGAAATAGCCTGTCGCGAAAGCGCGTGTCGGCGGTTCAGCGCGCAGAAGTTGCCGGGCAAGCTGTTTCTCAACATCTCGCCGGAATCCCTGATGGAAACCGCGCACCAACCCGGCCGCACCCTGCAACTGTTGCGGGACTTCGGCATCCCACCCAGCCAGGTGGTGATCGAACTCACCGAGCAGACGCCCACCGACGATTTCGACCTGCTGCAAACCGCCCTGCATCACTACCGCGACATGGGTTTCGCCATCGCGCTCGACGACTTGGGCGCGGGGTATTCCAGCCTGCGCTTGTGGTCGGAACTGCGTCCGGACTACGTGAAGATCGATCGGCATTTTATCGACGGCATCCACCAGGACGCGCTCAAGCGCGAATTTGTCGGCTCCATCCTGCAGATCGCCCGGGCGTCGCGCGCCCAGGTGATTGCCGAAGGCATCGAGCTACCGGAAGAGTTGGCGGTGTTGACCGAGATGGGCGTCGATCTGGTCCAGGGTTACTTGCTCTGTCGTCCCCAAGAACACCCGCCGCAGGAAGCGCGCCTGATGCTACCCAAACCCGACAACGCCAACATTGCCCTCAGCGAAGAGGGCAGTGACCTCAGCGCCCTGCTCAACAAGCAGCCGGCAGTGGATCAGGACACCGCCACCGCCCTGGTGCTGGAGTCCTTCCGCCGCCAGGCCAACCTCAACTCCCTGGCAGTGCTGGATGGATGCGGCCGGCCGGTCGGGATTGTGCATCGCCACTCGTTGTCCGACGCCCTGCTCAAGCCGTTCGCCACCGACCTGTTTGCGCGCAAGCCGATCAGCCGCTTGATGAGCGATGATTTTCTCGCGGTGGAGTTGAGCCAGTCCCTGCAACAGGTCAGCCGGCTGCTGACCAGCCGCGCCCGGCAACGCATCGAGGAAGACTTCATCATCACGCTGAACGGCGACTACCTCGGCCTGGGCCGGGTGATCGATGTGCTCAAACTGATCACCGAGCTGAAAATCCAGCAGGCCCGCTACGCCAACCCGCTGACCCTGCTACCCGGCAACGTGCCGATCCAGCAATGCCTGACGCGGCTGTTGCAACAACAACGCGAGTCGGTGATTTGCTACGTGGATATCGACAGTTTCAAGCCGTTCAATGACATCTATGGCTACGGGCGTGGCGACGAAGTGTTGCTGTGCCTGGCGCAATGCCTGAACGACCGGGTCGACCCCAGCCGCGACTTTGTCGGGCATATCGGCGGCGATGATTTTTTGCTGGTGCTCGGGCCGCAGGATTGGCGCAAACGGCTCAATCAACTGCTGGATGATTTCCACACCCAATGCCGGCGCTTTTATCGCGCAGAACACCTGGACGCCGGCTGTTTTGTGGCCTCGAACCGCCAGGGTGTGCGCCAGGAATACGCACTGCTGTCGCTGTCCATCGGCGTGGTGCATTTGTATCCACAGGCCTGTGGACAACTCGATGCCAGCCAATTGGCGGAGCTGGCATCCCAGGCCAAGCATCATGCCAAGGATGTGCCCGGTTACAGCATCCATGTGATCGACAGCCTGGACATGCTGCCCCTGCCGATTTAAGCCTCGGCAGATTCCGGGTACTCGTACTCGAACACGCGCACCACTTCCGAAGCGTGCCAGGACGCAGCGGCCACGCCATCGGAAGGCCCGCAAAAGCGTCCCAGGCGCTCCACGCATTCAAAGAAACCGGTACGCGGCAGGCGGCTGGCGCCTTGGCTGATCACCAGGGAACTGCGCAATGGCTGCTCGGCTTTGGCGTCCAGCGCCGCCAGGTGCTCCAGGGCCGCGGTGAGTGTCTGCATCGCCGGCGTGGGAAATTGCAGGCGCTCCAGCAGCGCGCGGTAGGTCAGCAAGTGGCGCTGGCGGCGCGCCTGGTCCAGTTCGTTGAGTAACCCATCCCAGTGTTGACGGCTGATACGTAGGCTCAAGATTCATCCCTCCAACCTGCCACGCCCAATTCCCAGGCCAGGCTGCGGCGGATCGCGGCATCCGGCTGGCGTTCACCACTTTCGATCAATCCGAGGTACGAGGGGCTGATCCCCACGGTGCGGGCCAGGGTTTCGATGGCCAGCCCCTTGGCTTCGCGCAAGCCGCGCAGGTCTGCAAGCGGGTGCAGGTCCTGAGGAGGCGCGACTTGGGCAGTAGAAGAAGGTGTTGGCGCAGGTTGCTGCTGACCGGCGGCTTTTAGCAGCGCCTGGTACTGATCCCATGGCAACACCGCATACTCGGGCTCGCCATTCCGTGAAATTATCTGAATATCCATGACAGCCCCGTAGGATAACAACACTTACTAAGTAAGCACTTTCTTAGGAGTGTAATCCTAACAGCCACAAAGGTCGCAGGGGGATATCCGTGTCATGGGGCTTTTTGCGGGTTTTCCTGGGCCAGCAGCGCGGGCGTCGCCGGCAGGCGCTCAACCACGGCGAGCTTTTCCGGACGCTGCGCCTCACGCCAGGCGCGAAAGGCGCTCAGTTCGGCGCTCAGGCTCTTCATGACCCAGGCCAGCACTGCGATGTCGTCGAGCATGCCGAACATGGGGATAAAGTCCGGTATCGCGTCGATCGGGCTGAGGAAATACATCAGTCCTGCCACGACCGACACCAGCGCCTTCGGGCTGATCGCCCGGTACTCGCCCCGCCAGTAGGCCAGGCATAGGGCCTGGAGCAACTTGAGGTCATCCTTGAGCTTACCGAGGCGGTTGCCCTGGCTTGCGCCCTTGGCCGCCACGGCGAACAACAACGTCGGCAAGCGCCCACGCCCCAGCAGGCGCGCGGCCATGGGCAGGAAACGGGCGAAATTGAAGGGTGGTTTCATTCGGCACTCCAGTTCCATGGGTCAGAGAAGGTTATCCACACAAATTGTGGATAACCTTGTGAACAGAGCCCATTTTCATGGCTGAAAGCCACGGTTTACAAGGCTCTTAGTCAGATCGGGCGTTTTTTGCGCACATCAAAAAAACCCAAGAATTCATTGACTTGGCGCTTGCGTCCGGCTACCCGCACTCGAGTCTTTTATCAGACTGTTGCAAGTGACGGTTGTTCGTTTGGATTTGCACAGGCTGAGTGTGAAAGCACCCTGCACAAACAACAACGCCCCGTCGAGACGGGGCGTTGGGTGTTCAGGCGCCGATTACTTCTTGGCGGCTGGTGCGTCAGGGGCTTCAGCCTTGGCTGGGTCCTTGATGGCCAGCAGTTCCAGGTCGAATACCAGCACGGAGTTGGCCGGGATCGCCGGGCTCGGGCTCTGGGCACCGTAGGCCAGGTCGGATGGGATGTACAACTCGACCTTTTCGCCGACGTGCATCAGTTGCAGGCCTTCGACCCAACCCGGAATCACGCCGCTGACCGGCAGGTCAATCGGGCTGCCGCGATCCACGGAGCTGTCAAAGGTAGTGCCGTTGGTGAGCTTGCCGGTGTAGTGCACAGTGACCACGTCGGTCGGCTTAGGCTGGGCGCCGTCGGCTTTCTTGGTGATCTTGTACTGCAGGCCGGAAGCCGTGGTGACTACGCCGTCTTTCTTGGCGTTGTCTTCGAGGAATTTCTTGCCGGCGGCTGCCGACTCTTCGCTCATTTTGGTCATGCGTTCTTCAGCACGCTTCTGCAGTGCGGCAAACGCTTCAACCAGTTCGTCGTCTTTCAGCTTCTGCTCTTTCTTACCGACGGCATCTTCAATGCCCTGGGCTACCGCTTTGGAGTCCAGATCGTCCATGCCTTCTTGGGCAAGGCTTTTGCCCATGTTCAGGCCGATACCGTAGGAAGCTTTCTGCGCCGGGGTTTTCAGCTCTACGCTGGTCTGCGAATCACAACCCGCAAGTACCAGGCTAACCAGGGCCACCGCCGCCGCCAACCGATGCTGTTTCATGCTATTTCCTTGTTCATGCGCCAAAAGGGCAATCGAATAAAGTCGCGAGCTTATCAGGCGGCCACGACCAATGGCTACCGGCATCTGAGCAGGAAACTTCTGATAAGTTCACGTGTTTAAAAGCATTTTCATTCATGATGGACGCCCGCGACGGATCGCGGGACCGCCAGCCACCAAGATCATGGCCACTTGCCGCACCTGTGGCGTAGTGGCATAACAACGCAATCACTCGACAAGGATAGTTATCTTGCGCATTTTTTCCCGTGTTTCACTGCTGATCCTCGCCCTGCTGGGCCTGATCCTGGCAGTGGTGCTCTATTACACCGCCAACCCCAGGCTGCCGGACTACGTCCCCGTGGAACAGGTGCATTACCAGGATCAATGGAGTGCCGCCGACCGCCAGACCTACTACTTCACGCCCCAGGGCACCCAGGTAAAAGGCCTGCATTACGACTGGTTCACCGCCCTGGAACTGCCGTTTTCCGAACAGCGCTTCGCCACGCCGGAGTACCTGGCACGCTTCGGTTTCCTGGTCGACCCCAGGCAAGTGCCCAGCCCACAAAACCCCGGCAACCTGCCGGTCGGCTTCGCCCGGCACAAGAACGCCGGCAGCAACACCGAATACCTGGACATCACCTGCGCCGCCTGCCACACCGGCGAACTGCATTTCAACGGCCAGGCCCTGCGCATCGACGGCGGTTCGGCCCAGCACGTGCTGCCCTCCAGCGTGCCGACCTTGCGCGGCGGCAGTTTCGGCCAGGCCCTGGTGGCCAGCCTCGCCGCGACGTATTACAACCCGTGGAAATTCGAACGCTTCGCCCGCCAGGTGCTCGGCCACGATTACGATGACCACAATGAAGACCTGCTGCGCCAAGACTTCAAACAGTCGCTGAACCAGTTCATCAAAGTCGCCTGGAACGATACCCACCGTGGCCTCTACCCCACCGAGGAAGGCCCGGGGCGCACCGATGCCTTCGGCCGCATCGCCAACGCCAGCTTCGGCGACGCGATCTCGCCGGACAATTACCGCGTTGCCAACGCGCCCGTGGACTACCCGCAGCTGTGGGATATCTGGACGTTCGACTGGGTGCAATGGAACGGTTCGGCGCAACAACCGATGGCCCGCAATATCGGCGAAGCCCTCGGCGTGGGGGCGACCCTGGGCTTCTTCGACAGCGCCGGCCAACCGCTTCAGGGCGACGCACGCTACCCGTCGAGCGTGCGGGTGCGCGACCTGAACCTGATCGAAGAAACCCTGCAGCGTCTCAAGCCGCCGACCTGGCCGGAAGACCTGTTCGGTGCCATCGACAAGCCCCTCGCCGCCCAGGGCCGCACGCTGTTCGCCGAAAACTGCGCCGGCTGCCATGTGCCGGCCGTCACCCAGCAAAATGGCCGCCCGGTGCAGCAACTGAAAATGCTCCCGGTGGACTACATCGGCACCGACCCCAGCACCGCCAGCAATATCGCCGACCAGCGCTATGACCTCAGCGCCTTGAAGTGGGACCCGGCAGAATTGGCCCAGTTGAACGTCGAGTTGCACCCCACGCCCACCGAACCGCTGGACCTGAAAAAAATCTCCGTGGCCAAGGGGCTGGCCTACGTCACCGCGTTCGTTGAGGACCACGCCTACCGCGCCGCCGGCGTCACCCCGGCCGAGCGCCCGCGCCTGGACGGTTACGGCCTGCCCATCGGCGTGCGCGAGTTGCGCGCCTACAAAGCGCGGCCGCTGGCCGGCGTGTGGGCCACCCCGCCGTTTTTGCACAACGGCTCGGTACCGACGATTTACCAGTTGCTCTCGCCCCAGGACGAGCGCAACACCACCTTCTATAAAGGCACCTTCAACTACGACCCGCGCCACCTGGGCTTTGAGACCGGTGCGTTCAACAATGCCTTCCTGTTCGATACGCGCATCACCGGCAACCACAACAGCGGCCATGAATTCCGCGCTGGCCAACGTGGCAACGGCGTCATCGGCCGCGGCTTGTTGCCGCAGGAACGCTGGGCACTGCTGGAATACCTCAAAGTCCTCGGCGGCCCGCTGGAGCAACAACTGCCATGATTATCCACTCGCATAACCCGCAACCGTCCATGCTTGCTCGCCTGTGGCTGCGCCTCGGCGCCGTGCTCGGCAAAACCCTGTTATGGCTGGCGGCCCTTGGCCTGCTCGGCTGGCTGGCGGCCACTGCTTGGTACGCCTGGCAGCACAGCGGCCCGGTGTCGCCGGACGAGCAGATTCCGTCCGGTGAAGCCGCAATGACCCAAGGCATTATCCAGACGGCAGTGCGTATCGTTGACCAACACCGCGAAGGCACACGTTACCTACGCGATGCCCATGCCAAGGCCCACGGTTGCGTGAAGGCCGAAGTCAGTGTGCTGGCCGACCTCGACCCGGCGTTGCGCCAAGGCGTATTCGCCGAACCGGGCAAGACCTGGCACGCGATGATGCGGCTGTCCAACGGCAACGCCTACCCGCAATTCGACAGCATCCGCGATGCGCGCGGCATGGCCATCAAGCTGCTCGACGTGCCGGGCACACAGTTGCTCGCCGACCAGCAAGCGCGGGCCGAGCAGGACTTTGTGATGTTCAGCCACCCGAACTTCTTTGTCAGCGACGTGGCCGAGTACGCGCAGAACATCGGCGCCCAGGCGGACGGCAAGAAAGTCCTGGCGTTTTTCCCCAAGCTCGACCCCCGCAGTTGGCAGGTGCGCCACCTGTTCATCGCCCTGGCGACCCTGGCCCCCGCACCGGCCAGCCCGACCCAGACCACATACTTTTCCGTCTCGCCCTACAAGTTCGGCGCGGCCAACGCCAAGTTCCGCGTCGCACCCGACCCGCAAAGCTGCCCGGACTATGTGCCGCCCAAACAGAACCAGGACCTGCCGAACTTCCTGCGCAGCGCCCTGAACCAGCAACTGTCCACCGACCGCGTGCCAGCGTGTTTCGTGCTGCAGATCCAGCGACAGAACCCGCAGAAGTTCATGCCGATCGAAGACACCAGCATCGAATGGAAAGAAAGCGATGCGCCCTATGAAACTGTGGCCAAGGTGACGATTCCCGCTCAGGATTTCGATACGCCGGCGTTGAACCTGGCATGCGACAACCAGTCCTTCAACCCGTGGTTCGGGCTGGAAGCGCACCGTCCCATCGGCGGGATCAACCGGTTGCGTAAAGCGGTGTATGAGGCAGTCAGCGATTACCGGCACAGCCGAAATTTGTAAGGCCGGCGGTCATCAGCGCCCAGGCCTCCACAGGACCTGTGGCGAGGGGGCTTGCTCCCGCGGCGGCCTGAAGATTGATGGACATCTAGCTGATGTCCCTCGATCCAAATGTGGGAGCTGGCTTGCCTGCGATGGCGGTGGGTCAGTTGCAAATAGGCTGGCTGACACACTGCCATCGCAGGCAAGCCTGCTCCCACATGGACCGAGCCAATACAGCAGCAAAGTTGTGTACTTACCCACTACCCCGTAAAGAGTTCGTATAGTTTGCCGATTCGCCATAACGATTACGTCGACTCTATTGAGTCACTAAGCCCGAACACTTTACCGTAACTTCCTACCCCCAAACACCCGTAGGAAGTCATCGTGGAAAGTTCAACTTTAGGCATGATCGTCCTGTCAATGATTGCGCTCTTCGGCACCGCCGCGTTTTGCTTCGAACACCTCGCTACCCGCAGCGAGAAGAAAAAGAAAGCCAAATAAGCGGCGCGTCAACATCAGCAGAACCCCAGTTTTTCAAGGGATACCCGGGCGGCGGGCTATCCCTTTTTTTCGTTCGCCCCGTATAAACCCACCTATATACCGTCTTAATACCGCCGCCTGTAATCAGTGCCTGGGCTTGATACCCCAGCGATTAACCTCCCCGCGTCCGCCATTGCGGCTTATTCATTCAGGGGAGTTACACCGTGCTCACACTCACGTTCATTTATATCGCCAGCGGCCTCTGCGCCGTGGGGCTGTTCGCTTACTTGGGCTACGCCCTTATTCGCGCAGAAAAATTCTAGGGAGTTCGCCATGTACGACCTGATGTTTATTGGCCTTTCCCTGGTGTTTTTTGTTGCGACTGCCATGGCCATTGTCGCCATGGGCAAGATTTGAACGGAGCCACGACATGTTAAGCACGCTGCTGGAATTTGCGCTGGTCCTGGGGGTAATGACGGGACTCGCGGTACTGATGGGCAAATGGCTGACCCGGGTGTTCACCGGGGCTCACCATGCCTTGCCGGAACGTTATACCTATCGCCTGCTGGGCATTGACCCACGGGAAACCATGGGCTGGGCCCGCTACGGTTCGGCGCTGTTGTTGTCGAACGCGGCGATGATGCTGCTGGGTTATTTGGTCCTGCGCCTGCAGGCGGTGATGCCGATCAACCCGCTGGGGCTGGCCGCACAAACGCCGGACCTGGCGTTCAACACCACCGTTTCCTTTATTACCAACACCAACTGGCAGGCGTACTCGGGCGAGACCAGCCTGTCGAACTTCAGCCAGATGGCGGTCATCACCTTTCTGATGTGCGTCGGCGCCACCTCCGGGGTGGTCGCCGCGGCCGGCTTCATTCGCGGTTTGAGCCGCTCCAGCTCGGGCGATATCGGCAACTTTTGGGTCGACTTCACCCGCACGCTCTACCGCGTGATGCTGCCGCTGTGCGTGGGTATGGCGCTGGTGTATGTCTGGCAGGGCATGCCGCAGACCTTCGCCTCCCAGGCCCTGGTCACCACGCTCGAAGGCGCGCAGCAACAGTTGATTGTCGGCGCAGTGGCCAGCTTTGAATCGATCAAGCACATCGGCACCAACGGCGGCGGCTTCTTCAGCATGAACGCTGCGCACCCGTTCGAAAACCCGACGCCGCTGACCAACGCCCTGCACATCCTCAGCATGTTGCTGATCCCTTCGGCGTTGACCTACACCTTTGGCAGCATGCTGTTGCAACGTCGCCAGGGCTGGGTGTTTTTCGGCACCTTCCTGGTGATGTTCATCGGCTTCCTCACCCTGGTCTACGGCGCCGAGCAAAACGGCAACCCGCTGCTGACCCAGGCCGGCGCCAACCAGAGCCTGTCGCTGGAACAAAGCGGCGGCAACATGGAAGGCAAGGAACTGCGCTTCGGCATCGCCGACAGCAGCCTGTTCATCGCCACCACCACAGCGGCGACCACCGGCTCGGTCAACACCATGCACGACTCGTTGACCCCCATGGGCGGTTTCGTGCCCCTGGCGCAGATGATGCTCAACTGCGTGTTCGGCGGCGACGGCGTGGGCTTTATCAACCTGATCCAATACGCCCTGCTGACGGTGTTCCTGGTGGGCATGATGATCGGCCGCAGCCCCGAGTTCCTCGGCAAGAAAATCGAGGCGCGGGAGATGAAACTGGTGATGCTCTCGGTGCTCGCGCACCCCATCAGCATCCTCGGTTTCACCGCCCTCGCCGCCCTGTGGCCCGACACCATGGCCAGCCTGAACAACCTCGGCCCCCACGGTTTCAGCGAGGTGCTCTACGCCTATACCTCCGGTACCGCCAACAACGGCTCGGCCTTCGCCGGCTTGAACGCGAATACGCCGTTTTTCAACACCACCATCGGCCTGGCGATGTTGATCGGGCGCTTCTTCACCATGCTGCCGATGCTCGCCGTGGCCGGTTCCCTGGCAATGAAGAAAACCGTACCTGCCGGTGCCGGCACCATTCCCACCGCGACCCCGCTGTTCATGCTGCTGGTGGTGTTCGTGGTGCTGGTGGTCGGCGGCCTGACCTTTTTGCCAGCGCTCGCGCTCGGCCCGCTGGTGGAGCAACTGCAGTTGCTGTCCGGCCAGACGTACAACTGAGGACACGTGGATGACGACTCAATCGATATTCAAAGGGCTGTTGCGCCCGGTGCTGGTTTCGGCGGTGTTTTTCATGCTGTTGACGGGGTTCGCCTACCCGGCGCTCACCACCGTGACTGCACAACTGGTGTTCCCGTTCCAGGCCCGTGGCTCGCTGATTGAACGCGACGGCCTGGTCATGGGCTCGGCCCTGATCGGCCAGCACTTCACCCGGCCGGAGTACTTCCATGGCCGCCCGAGCATGACCCTCGGCGCCGACCCGCAAGACCCAAGCAAAAGCGTGTCGCAGCCGTACAACGCCGGTTCCAGCGGCGCCAGCAACCTGGGGCCGACCAGCCAGAAACTGCTGGACCAGGTGGCCGCACGCGTCCAGGCCTATCGCCAGGACAACGGCCTGGCCGCCGACGCCCAGGTGCCGGTGGACGCGGTCACCGCTTCCGCTTCAGGCCTCGACCCGCATATCTCGCTGGCCAATGCGCGACTGCAATTGCCACGGGTGGCGCGCCTGCGGCAAATCCCCGAAGCCGAGCTGCTGCAACTGGTCGACCAACACACCAGCGCGCGCACCTTCGGCCTGCTCGGCGAACCGCGGGTCAATGTGCTGCAACTCAACCTTGCGCTGGACGCCCGCCTGCCATCGCGTCAGCCCCCTATTGCGGCCAGTGAGTAAGAGATTTCCCTCATGAAGAATGCTCGTTTACCTCTGTTTGATCGCGCCATCGTGCTCACCGCGTGTGGGGATGCGCTGAAGAAACTGCTGCCCCAGGCGCAATGGAAAAACCCGGTGATGTTCGTGGTCTACCTGGGCAGCATCCTCACCACCCTGCTGTGGTTCCAGTCCCTGGGTGGCCAGGGTGAAGCGCCCAGCGGCTTTATCCTCAGCATCACCTTGTGGCTGTGGTTCACCGTGCTGTTCGCCAACTTCGCCGAGGCCCTGGCCGAAGGACGCAGCCGCGCCCAGGCCGCGAGCCTGCGCGGCATGAAACGCCAGACCCTGGCCAAGTTGCTGCAACAGCCCAAGCACGGCGCGGCGTGGCTGCCAACGGAAGCGACGCTGCTGCGCAAAGATCAGGTGGTGCTGATCGAAGCCGGCGACCTGGTGCCGCTGGACGGCATCGTGATTGAAGGCGTGGCGTCGGTGGACGAAAGCGCGATCACCGGCGAATCGGCGCCGGTGATTCGCGAGGCCGGTGGCGATTTTTCCTCGGTCACCGGCGGCACCCGCGTGCTGTCGGACTGGCTGGTGGTGCGCATCAGCGTCAACCCCGGCGAGTCGTTTCTGGACCGCATGATCTCGATGGTCGAATCGGCCAAGCGCCAGAAGACCCCGAACGAAGTGGCCCTGAACATCCTGCTGGTGGGCCTGACCCTGTTGTTCCTGCTGGTGATCGCCACCCTCAGTCCTTACTCGATCTTCGCCGTGGCCATGAGCGGCAGCGGCAGCGTGGTCAGCGCCACGGTGCTGGTGGCGTTGCTGGTGTGCCTGATCCCCACCACCATCGGCGGCCTGCTCTCGGCCATCGGCGTGGCGGGCATGAGCCGGATGATGTCGGCCAATGTCATCGCCACCTCCGGGCGGGCGGTCGAAGCGGCGGGCGACGTCGACGTATTGCTGCTGGACAAGACCGGCACCATCACCCTGGGCAACCGTCAGGCCAGCAGCTTTTTGCCGGCGCCAGGGATAAAAGAGGCCGAGTTGGCGGACGCCGCGCAACTGGCATCCCTGGCCGATGAAACCCCGGAAGGCCGCAGCATCGTGGTCCTGGCCAAACAGAAGTTCGACATCCGCGCGCGGGACATCAACCAGCTCGGCGCCAGCTTTGTCCACTTCACCGCGCAAACCCGCATGAGCGGCGTCGACCTGCCCGAAGGCCGGGCGATTCGCAAGGGCGCGGCGGACGCGATTCGCAGCCATATCGAGGCCTTGGGCGGCAGTTTTCCGACAGCCTTGCAAGCCAAGGTCGATGAAGTCGCGCGGCGCGGCAGCACGCCGCTGGTGGTCAGCGATGGCGCCAAGGCGCTGGGTGTGGTGGAACTCAAGGACGTGGTCAAGGGCGGCATCAAGGAGCGCTTCGCCGAACTGCGGCGCATGGGCATCAAGACCGTGATGATCACCGGCGACAACCGCCTGACCGCCGCCGCCATTGCGGTGGAGGCTGGCGTGGATGACTTCCTCGCCGAGGCCCGCCCGGAAGACAAGCTGCAATTGATCCGCGACTACCAGGCCCAGGGCAAGCTCGTGGCCATGACCGGCGACGGCACCAACGACGCACCGGCACTGGCCCAGGCTGACGTGGCGGTGGCGATGAACAGCGGCACCCAGGCCGCCAAAGAGGCCGGCAACATGGTCGACCTCGACAGCAACCCGACCAAGCTGATCGAAGTGGTCGAGGTCGGCAAACAGATGCTGATGACGCGCGGCGCCCTCACCACCTTCAGCGTGGCGAATGACGTGGCGAAGTACTTTGCAATCATCCCGGCGGCGTTTGTCGCGACCTATCCACAGCTCGGCGCATTGAACGTGATGCACCTGACCAGCCCCAACTCGGCGATTCTCAGTGCGGTGATTTTTAACGCACTGATCATTGTTGCGCTGATCCCCCTGGCTCTGCGCGGCGTGACTTACCGCTCGATCGGCGCGGCGGCGTTGCTCAACCGCAACCTGCTGATCTATGGCCTGGGCGGGGTGCTGGTGCCGTTCGCCGGGATCAAGCTCATCGACCTGTTGCTGACGGGGTTGGGCCTCGTATAGCGCCCCATCCACTGTAGGAGCGAGCTTGCTCGCGAAGGGCGTTAACGATAACGCGGGAAACCTGACACCCAACGGCACCCTCAGGTTTTTCGCGAGCAAGCTCGCTCCTACAGACAACTAGAGGAAGAATATGCCCGCCTTAAACGACGAACGCCCCGACCCCGACGCCCTGCTGGCGCGGGTACAACAAGAAGAACAGGCCGCCTTGCGCGGCAAATTGCGTATCTACTTCGGCTCCAACGCCGGGGTGGGCAAGACCTGCGCCATGCTCGCCGCGGCGCAACGCGAAGTCGCCCTGGGCCGCGACCTGCTGGCCGGGGTGGTGGAAAGCCATGGCCGCACAGAAACCGCCGAGCTGCTGCATGGCCTGGAACAACTGCCCCGCGCCGAACTGCAGCATCGCGAGTTCGCGCTCAGTGAATTCGACCTCGACGCCGCCCTGCGCCGCCACCCCGCCGTGGTGCTGGTGGATGAACTGGCCCACAGCAATGTGCCCGGCTCACGCCACCCCAAACGCTGGCAAGACGTGGAAGAACTGCTCAGCGCCGGCATCGATGTCTGGACCACCCTCAACGTCCAACACCTGGAAAGCCTGAATGACCTGGTCAGTGGGATCATCGGCATCCGCGTGCGGGAAACCGTGCCCGACCATGTGTTCGACAACGCCCACGAAGTGGTGGTGATCGACCTGCCGCCGGACGATCTGCTGCAACGCCTCAGGGACGGCAAGGTGTACCTGGGCCCGGCGGCTGCGCGTGCGTCGAAAAATTTTTTCCGCAAAGGCAACCTGCTGGCGCTGCGCGAACTGGCACTGCGGCGCACGGCCGACCGGGTCGACACGCAGATGCGCGTGTACCGCCGCGAACAATCGATCAAGACCCTGTGGCCGGCCCGCGAACGGCTGCTGGTCGGCGTGGCCGGTGACGCCGGCGATGAACGCCTGGTGCGTGAAGCGGCGCGCCTGGCGCAGAAACTGGAAGCGGACTGGATTGTCGTCCACGTCGCTTCGGCCAAAGGGCGCGGCGCCAAGCGCTACCTGAGCGCAATGAAAACCCTGGCCCTGGCCAGCGAGTTCGGCGCCGATACGGCCACACTGCCGGGCATGGACGTCGCCGAAGCCCTGGTTGCCTGCGCCCGCGAGCACAACGCCAATCGCCTGGTACTCGGCCATCATCCGCGCCGCAGGTGGCAGTTCTGGCATCAGTCGGTCAGCGACCGGATCAGCCGCCACCATCCGCAAATCGATCAGATCGTGATCGCCCACGGCCTGCTGCCGGGCAAGCCCGCCGTGCTCGAAAAACCCGCCGCGCGGCCCGGCATTCGACTGGCCTACGTCTGGGCCAGCCTCGCCTGTTTCGCCGCCAGCGCCGTCGCCGCCCTGCTGTTGCAGGTGTTCGACCTGGCCAACGTGGTCATGCTGTTTTTGCTCACGGTCGTGTTGGTGGCGCTGCGCTATGGACGCGGCCCCGGCGTGTGGGCCGCGATGCTCGCGGTGCTGTGTTTCGACTTCTTTTTCGTACAGCCGCGCTATTCATTCACCGTCAACGACACCCAGTATTTTTTCACCTTTGCGTTGATGCTCGGCATCGCCCTGATCACCGGCCAACTCACCGCGCGCCTGCGCCACGAAGCGCGCACCGCCGCCGCGCGCGAACGCCGCGCGACCTCCCTGGCGCGCCTGGCCCGCGACCTGTCGGCCGCGCTGACCGTGGAGCAAATCAGCGAAGTCGCGCTGCGCACCTTCAGCGGCGTGTTCGAAGCACGGGTCGGCCTGGCCCTGCCGGACGCCGCCGATGGCGTACACAGCGTCAGCGCGGGCGGGCTGCCGATCGACGACAGCATCGCCCAATGGACTTACGACCACGGCCACCCCGCCGGCCACGGCACCGACACCCTGTCGGCGGCCAAGGGCTGCTATTTGCCGCTCAAAGCGCCGATGCGCGTGCGCGGTGTGCTGGTGCTGGAACTGGCCCAGAGCGAACGTTTGAGCGATCCGCAGGAACGCCGCCTGCTGGAAGCCTGCATGAGCCAGTTGGCGATTGCCTTGGAGCGCGTGCATTTCGTTGAAGTGGCGCAAAGCACGTTGGTGCAGATGGAAGGCGAAAAAATGCGCAACACCCTGCTCGCAGCAATTTCCCACGACCTGCGCACACCGCTGACCACGCTGATCGGCGCCGCCGACACCGCCCTGCCCCACGCCCCGCCGGGGCCACTGACCGAACTGCTGCACGGCATTCACGAACAAGCCACGTCCATGCAGCGCCTGATCGAAAACCTGCTGGACATGGCACGCATGCAAGAGCGCGGCGTGCGCCTGAACCGCCAATGGCACTCGCTGGAAGAAATCGTCGGCAGCGCCCTGCGCCAATTGCGCGAGCCATTGGCGCAGCACCGCGTAAACACCACGCTCGACGCACACTTGCCGCTGGTGGAAGTCGACGCGCTGTTGATCGAGCGGGTGCTGGTCAACCTGCTGGACAACGCCGCCAAGTACACCCCGCCGGGCACGCTCATCAGCGTGGCCGCCAGCCAGGTCGGCGAGAGCATTGTGCTGGAGGTCAGCGACACCGGCCCCGGTAGCGCCCCGGCCAATCTGTTCGAACCCTTCACGCGCGGCCAGCAGGAATCGTCCGTCGCCGGCATCGGCCTGGGCCTGGCGCTGGCCAAACGCATCGTCGAGGCCCACGGCGGACGCATCGACGCCAACCCCGGCCGCGTGTGCGGCATGCATTTCATCATCACGCTACCGGCGGGCACCCCGCCGTCCATGGAACTCCTATGAGCACTGCACGCATTCTGATTGTTGAAGACGAGGCCAACATCCGCCGCTTTGTCGGCATTGCCCTGCAAGATGAAGGTTTTCAGGTGTTCGAGGCCGACAGCGTCAAACGTGCGCTGATCCACGCCGCCAGCCGTCAGCCGGACTTGGTGATCGTCGACCTCGGCTTGCCGGATGGCGATGGCAAACAGCTGATCAGCGAACTGCGCGGCTGGCTCGCGGTGCCGATCCTGGTGCTGTCGGCGCGTGACCGCGAAGAAGAAAAAGTCGCCGCCCTGGACGCGGGTGCCGATGACTACCTGACCAAGCCGTTCGGCGTGCCCGAGCTACTGGCACGCATCCGTGCCCAACTGCGTCGGCATGGGCAGACCGGCACCGTGGTGGCGACCAGCAAGGTGACGTTTGGCGAGATCGAGGTCGACCTGGCCACCCATGAAGTGTCGCGCTCGGGCCAGCCGGTACACCTGACGCCCATTGAATACCGCTTGCTCTGCGCGATGATTCGCGGTCAGAGCCGGGTACTGACTCACCGGCAACTACTGCTGGAAGTGTGGGGCCTGGATTACGTCGACCGCGCTCACTATCTACGTGTGCATATGGCGCATTTGCGGCAAAAACTGGAGGAGGACCCGGCGCAGCCGCAGTACTTCATTACCGAGTTGCAGGTGGGCTACCGGCTGGTGGGGTTGTGAACAGGCGTGCAGCGGCGAAGTCCAGGAACATCGCCGCCATTGCGTCTTGAGTTGGCAGCGATCCGAGGAAAATGGAAAAATGCCAGCATGAATATTCCAAGAAAGTGGCGTGAGCAATTCCCCTTCGCGCTCATCGAACCCCAAACCATTGGCGAGTCCGGCGCCGATGTCTTTCGCCTGCGCGGTGGTGAGCGCGGGGATTTGTTCCTGAAATCAGAGCCCATCGGGCCTTTGGAGGAACTAGCGGGCGAGATCGAGCGGCTGCGCTGGCTCCAGCAATGCTACGTGCCCGGGCCAACCGTGCTCGATGTGCTGAGCGAAAACCATCGGCGCTGGCTGCTGATGAGCGCCGTCCCGGGACGCGATCTGGCCAGCGCCGGCCACTTGTCTGCGCTTGAAGTCATTGCCATCGTGGCGAATGCACTGCGTACCCTGCACCAGATACCCGTTACACGATGCCCCTTCGACCACTCACTGGAACAACGCATAGCGGTCGCGAGCCAGCGTGTCCGAGCCGGCGAGGTGGATGAGACTGACTTCGACGATGAGCGCCTGGGTCGGACGGCCGCCGATGTGTTCGCCGAGTTGCTGTCGACGCGGCCCAGCACCCATGACTTGGTCGTGACCCACGGCGATGCGTGCCTGCCGAACTTCATGGCTGAAGGGAATCGTTTCAGTGGTTTTATCGATTGTGGTCGCCTGGGTGTCAGTGACCGCTACCAGGACCTTGCGCTGGCCGCGCGAAGCATCGCGCGTAATTGCGGGCCTGAGTGGGTGGCGCCTTTCTTTGACCAGTACGGCGTCAAGCCCGATGAACAGCGCATTGCGTTCTACTGCTTGCTGGACGAACTCTTCTAACCCGTGCAGGCCGTTGATGTACGCCTACTCCTCAACTGAAAATGTGCGCACCGCAGCGTCTTGATGCAATGCCCGAGCGTCTATCAGAACCTCACATCATCAGACTCAACCGTGCGCACGATGACCCGGTGTAATCGAAAAATCCGGACATGCAAGCAGACGTTCGGGGTGTTCAGGGCCTTTATTGAAAACTTGGATCACTTCATCATTCGTTTGGCGCCGGGGTTGGCGGGCCAATCGTGACTGGCTAGGATGTCGCGCTCAATAAAGCACTGTTTAATAAGGTGGTATTGGTGTGCTTATGGGGCATGATGGGCTGTTGTGCTTCGCCTGATATTCAACACCGATGAGTGCCTATCTTTTGTCAGTGATTCCCCTACTAATATGTGACGACTCCATCATGGCCCGTAAGCAGGTATTACGGGCGCTACCGGCGGACTGGCCGGTTTCGGTCACCGAGGCAGGGAACGGTCGCGAGGCTATGGATGCCATACGCCGGGGTTTGGGACAGGTGGTGCTGCTCGACCTGACCATGCCAGAGATGGATGGTTATCAGGTATTGAGCGCCTTACGCGCCGAAGGATTGAAGGCGCTAGTCATCGTGATCTCCGGTGACATTCAGGAAGAAGCGGTGCGCCGCGTGCTTGAGCTGGGCGCGCTGGCGTTCCTGAAAAAGCCTTTCGACGAAAGCGAACTGCGCCAGACACTCAGTCAGGTGGGGCTACTGACAGAACCCGGCCACCCTTCACCGGGGAATCATCGGGCAGCGAACACGGTCATCAGTTTTCACGATGTGTTCCGCGAAACGATCAACGTTGCCATCGGCCGGGCGGCCGCCCTGATAGCCAAGGTGTTGGGCGTCTTTGTGCAGTTGCCAGTACCGAACGTGAACATCCTCGAAGTCGGCGAGTTGCACATGGCGCTGACCGACGCCAGCAGTTGCAAGGAACTCACAGCCATTTGCCAGGGCTTTATCGGCAGTGGCATCGCTGGCGAAGCCCTGCTGATGTTTCACGACTCGGAAATCACCGACATAGCGCAATTGATGCAGCGCCAGAGCAGCGATTATTCAGACCTGGAAATGCTGCTAGACCTCTCCAGCGTTCTGATCGGTGCTTGCCTGAGCAGCATTGCCGAGCAAATCGATGTGGTGTTTTCTCAAGGTCACCCGCAGATCCTCGGCCAGCACGCGAGCATCGATGAGCTGATCCAGGTCAACCGCAAGCGCTGGAAAAAGACCCTGGCCGTGGAAATCAGCTACAGCCTGGAAGGGCATGACATTCGTTTCGACCTGCTGTTGCTGTTCACAGAAGACTCAATCGAACGATTGACCCACAAACTCGCCTACTTGACGAACTGAGCCATGAACGATTCTCTCGATCTGAACGAGTTTCACTGGTTGCTGGCGATCGTCCAGAACATCGACGTCGGTGTTGTGGTGCTCGACCGCAACTATTGCGTGCAGGTCTGGAACACCTTCATGGAGAACCGCTCCGGGTTGCAGCCCAAGGACGCCCAAAATCAGAATTTCTTGAGTCTGTTTCCCGAAATCGACCCGCAATGGTTCAGCCGCAAGGTGGAAAGCGTCGCTACCCTGGGCACACCCGCGTTCACTATCTGGGAGCAGCGCCCGTATCTGGTGCGGTTCAAGAACTACCAGCCGATCACCGGCCAGGAAGAGTTCATGTACCAGAACACCACATTTTTACCGCTGCGCTCCACCGACGGCAAAATCAAGCATATTTGCCTGGTGATCTATGACGTCACCGACGTCGCCACCAACCGGCATCAACTCCAGGCCGCCAATACGCAATTGCAGCAACTCTCGAGGACCGATCGGCTGACGGGCTTGTACAACCGCGGTCACTGGGAAGAAAGCCTGAAAGGTGCCTATGCGCGGCACCAGCGTTACGGCAATGCCACCAGCCTGGTGATGTTGGATATCGACCACTTCAAGCGGATCAACGACACCTATGGTCATCAGGCGGGCGACAAGGTCATCGAGGAAATCGCCAGGCTGATCCACGAGCATGTGCGCGAAACCGATATGGCTGGGCGTTATGGTGGCGAGGAGTTCGGCGTGGTGCTATCGGACACCGACAAGACCAACGGATGGGTGTTCGCCGAGCGTCTGCGTAAGGCAGTCGAAGGGCTGGAAGTGCTGCACAACGGCCAGAGCATCCGTTTCACCATCAGCCTGGGGGTGGCCGACCTGAGCCAGCCCTCGATCAACTACGCCGACCTGATCGCCTGGGCGGACCATGCGCTGTTTGCGTCGAAGAAGGCCGGGCGCAATCGGGTGTCGGTGTATGAGTAGCGTGATCGTAGTGCCTGGTTTTACGCCGGCTGCGCGGCTTTTCTGCATCGACTAGCCGACTTGAGGCTCGCGTCGGCGATAGGTGCCCAGGGAAATACGCAATTGCTTGTCCCGCCAATAGAAGATGGGATCGTCGAGCTGAATCCCAGACATAAAAAAAGCCCGCTCAATGAGCGGGCTTTCTGTGGTGACCTGGCGTTCAGCGTTCCAGGTGACCGAATATGGCGCAGCGGACGGGACTCGAACCCGCGACCCCCGGCGTGACAGGCCGGTATTCTAACCGACTGAACTACCGCTGCGCGTAACACATAAAGCGAATGGTGGGTGATGACGGGATCGAACCGCCGACCCTCTGCTTGTAAGGCAGATGCTCTCCCAGCTGAGCTAATCACCCTTCACTTTCGGTGTGGGCCGCATCATATACGAAAAATCTGCAATGTGTTGATTTAAATGCAATTTATTTTAAATATTTTCCAATGAGCGGCGCGCCCCGGTAAAAACGGGCTTCTGCTGGGCCAAACGCGGCGCTATTGCGTTTACCCGATGGCCCGTTATCAGGCCACCCCGCACCGGGTTTTCCAAAGCCCAGACCGCAAAAAGCCCGCTCAATCAGCGGGCTTCCCGTGGTGCCCCATCAGAAGTCGAAGAACACCGTTTCTTCTTCGCCTTGTATGCGGATATCGAAACGATAAGCCAACTTGCCATCAACCGTGCAACGCTTGGCGACCAGCGTCTCCCGACGTTGCGGCTGCTCGATCAGATTCAGCACCGGATCGACCGCATTGGCCTGGGCTTCGTCGTCGAAGTACACGCGGGTCTGCAAATGAATATTGATGCCCCGCGCGAACAGCGAAACATTGACGTGCGGCGCCATCCGCACACCCGCAGCGTTCTTCACGGTGCCCGGCTTGACGGTATGGACCTGCCACTCGCCAGTGTCCGTGGTCGCCGTGCGGCCAAAACTGTTGAAGGGCTTTTCCAGGTTGTAGTCGCTGTCGTAAACGCCTTCGTGGTCAGCCTGCCAGCATTCCAGGAACGCATCGCGGATCAGGTGACCGTTGCCGTCATAGACATGGCCCAGCAACAGGATGTGCTCCCCCGGCGCGCCGGGTTTGGCCATTTCGTTCCAGATTTCCTGCTCGCGGGGCGGGTTGCCCGCCGCCTCCAGCGCCAGGCCGATATGCACGTAGGGAACGGCGGTTTGCGACGGGGTTTCAGGCAGAAGTTCAACGGGCATGGGCGTGCCTCCTCAACGGTTTTCGAAGTGGGTCTTGCGCTGACCGCGCAGAACGATATCAAAGCGATAAGCCAGGCAATCCATGGGATTGGCCATGCTCATATCAAGCTTTGCGATCAGGCTCTGCACCGCATCCGGATTGGCGATCGACTTGACGATCGGGCACATCGGGATGAGTGGGTCACCTTCGAAATACAGCTGGGTGATCAATCGCGTGGCAATCGACGGGCCACTGATGGAGAAGTGAATATGCGCCGGGCGCCAGTCGTTGGGACCATTGCGCCACGGATACGGGCCGGGCTTGACCGTGCGGAAACTGTAGTTGCCATCGCGGTCGGTCAAGGCCCGGCCGACGCCGCCGAAGTTAGGGTCGATGGGCGCCAGATAGCTGTCTTTCTTGTGCCGATAGCGACCACCGGCATTGGCTTGCCACATTTCCACCAGGGTATGGGGAATCGGCTTGCCGTATTGGTCACAGATCCGACCGGCGACGATGATGCGCTCGCCGATGGGCAAGCCCCCGTGATCGAAGTTCAGCAGCAGATCGTTATCGTGCTGCCCCATCTTCAGGTGGGAAAAGTCCGGGCCGCTGGTTTCCGACTGGGATAGAGGGATGCTCACCAACGCCTGACGCGGGGAACGCAGGATTGAGGTTTTGTAGTCAGGCGTCAGGGCTTTGGGGTGCCAATTACGGTCACGAATGACGAAACGGCTGTTGTCCGCATCAGACATGTCGGTTTCCTTTTTTGTTATGGATAAAAATCAGCGGTTAACGCTGCCTAAACAGCAATCAACGACCTAGTCTCCCTTGATAAGACGCCATCCAAAACTGAAAAAACCGACCCTATCCATATCCGAATGGTTATGGATAACAACCCTCGCGATATTCCTCGCCCACCTCGCGCAACACCTCCACGCACCATTGAGCCGCCATGGACATCGTCAACGCAGGATTGCTGCACAGCCCCACAGAACCACCGGGTTCGCGAATACCCAACTCCAACTCAACCAGATCACCTCGACTCAGGTCCTGCCTGACCGCGTCAAAAGGCGCGACCCAGATCGCCTGACTGCACTGCACATAACGCCGACTCAAGATCAACGACAGGGTTTCCAGACGCTGGCGCGGTGGGCTGATGCTGTGCTGCACAAACAGGCTGTCGGCGAATTTGCGAATCGTCGTCCCCGCCAGCGGCAATACCAGCGGATAATTTTCGATGTGTTCATGCGCCTGTGGGTCAGCCAATAGCGGATGGCCGTTACGCACCACCAGGGTCATGGATTCGCTGTACAGATGTTCGAACATCAGCCCCAGGATCTGCGGGCTATCGGTCATGCGGCCGACCACCAGGTCCAGTTCCCCCACACGCAATTGCGACAACAGGTACGCGCTTGGCCCGGTCACCACGCTCACGACCAACGCCGGATGCCGGGCATGCAAACGACAGACGACCTCGGGCACCAGCAAACTTTCCACGGTGGACAGCACGCCGAGCCGCGCGGTGAAGGGCTCATGCTCGCCGGAACGCAGGCTATTCACCCCTTCGCGCAGCGCTTGTACGCTCGGCCCGGCATAACGCAGGAAAGCCACCCCGGCTTCAGTCAACGCCGCGCCACTTTTGCTGCGCACGAATAACGTGGCGGTCAGCAGGGTTTCGAGTTCTTTGAGGGTCTTGGACAGCGCCGGTTGGCTGATCGCCAATTTTTCCGAGGCGCGCGCCAGGCTGCCCTGGCGCGCCACTTCGAGAAAGCACACCAGATGGCGGAATTTGATTCGGGTGTCGATATTCAACGTATTTAGCCGCCTTCGAGGTGTCCGGTGCCGCGAAAGTGTACGCCCGATGTCCGGGCGACGCTGCCGATCAGCGCCGTTGCAATACGTGATGAGCCTTGTCGAGCGCCCTCTTCGCCCGGTCGAAAGCGCTAACGCCTTGCTCCAACAACTGTCGAGAGGGGGTCTCCAGGCTCAGCGGGATACCGGCGGGCAGCGCGCTCAACAGGCCGTCCAGGTCACAATCGCCGTCACCCGGGAAACGTCGTTCATTGCGCGCCTGACGCAGGATTTCATCCATATCGTCGGGGCGCGGTCCCGCTACGTCGCACAGCTGCGCGTAGCGGAAACGATGCGGCGCCTTGGCCGTGGCGGCGGCCAGTTCCGTGAGCGATGAGCCAGACCGATCGAAGTGGAACGCGTCAATCAGAACCCCACCGTTGGGACGTGCAGCGCTCTCGACAATGCGCCATGCCTGCGAAAGATCGCGTGCGTCTGTCCAAGGCATGAATTCCAGGTGCGGGTGGATGCCGAGCGGTGCCGCCATGTCGCACAGCGCCGCGAAGTTATCGCCCAGGCGGGCTTCGTCCGGGTCGTTGCCGGCGATCAACAATTCAGTCGCGCCAAACTCGGCACCGACTTCCAGAAGGCCAAGGAAATCCTGCACGCGGGTTTCCGGCTTCAATCGCAGGATCTCAATGTCCAGCACCTTGATCCCGGTGTCGCGCAGACGCTGGTGCGTTCGATGCCGCAACTCGGCATCTGCCATCAAGGGGAAGTGATGTTCTTGCGGCGTTGCCGGTTCCAGCCGCAAGCCGACATGGCTATATCCGGCGCGGGCAGCGACCTCGACCATGTCCGGAGGCGACAGCTCCAGCACGGTCAGGGCAGCCAGGGAAAATATCTGTTCGCTCATGGTCGACTCTCGTTCGCGAATTCCAAAAAAAGCGACGTGCTTCGGTCACGAAAAGTGACGACCTGAGCCGCTGTCTTTTTTAGTTAGAACTGAGTTCCAGTTTTAAATCAAGTGGAAAAAACACGCGTGGAGCAAAGCGATTTTCTCGGTTGGTTTGTGTTCGATAACCGCACAAAAGCCTGATTTTCCGATTGATCATTCTTCCTTAAAAACCGAACACTAAATAAGACTCCCCCCCGAAGCCCCCGTAATCCGGGACTTGCGCCCTGTCGGCGCAACCGGGCGAATTGACACTGCCGCTGGAACTGGAATAGTTTTCCAGAATCATCGAAAGCCAATTCCAGCGAAACGACGGGCGTCACAAAACCAATGAGGAGCCAGGTTATGCCAAGCGCAGCGAGTCACACCGAAAGCAGTTACGTAGGGCGCTTTGACCGTGGTCTGGCCATTCTGGAAATGCTGGCCAACAGCGGTGAAGGGATTCCCCTGACCGCGATTGCGGAACAGCTGCGCATCCCTCGAAGCGCAACCCATCGTCTGCTGAACACCTTGTGTGAAACCGGCTATGCACGCCAGGAGCAGGAACGTGGCACGTATGTGCTGACCTCCAAGTTGCAGGTCCTCGCCTTCACCCACCTGAGCGCCGACGGCACGGTTGATGCGGTGCAGCCGGTGCTCAATCGTCTGGCGGCAGACGTCGGTGAGCTGGTGCGGTTGTCCGTGGTGGACGAGGATCGCCTGACATGGGTTGCGCGTGCGCAAGGCGCACGTTCCGGGCTGCGTTATGACCCGGACATGGGCATGGCGGCCAAGCTCTCATGCTCCGCGAGCGGCTATGCGTGGTTGGCAAGCATGGATAACGAGCAGGCGTTGGCGCTGGTCGGTCGACAGGGCTTCGGTCTGGTCCAGGACTATGGTCCCTCTGCCCCGCAAACCGTTGAGGCATTGCTGCCAAGAATCGAATCGGCACGGACCCTCGGCTATGCGATGGCCATTCAGACATTTGCCGACTGGATGTCAGCCATCGCTGTCCCCCTGTTTCACCCAATCAGCCGCAAGGTGATTGGGGTGGTCAGTGTTGCGGGCCCGGTTTTCCGGCTTTCCGAAGCGCGGCTGCATCAAATCGCCCCGTCACTCATCGCTGCCGTAGCAGAAATCCAGCAGTTGATTCCGGGGTCTCCCGCCCTGATGAGTCCAGGGCTCACCGCAATTAATATCAGTCAAGGTGACTCAGTGTGAACACCCAGAACAACCCCAGGTCAAGACGTCTCGATTGTGATCTGTTAGTGATCGGCTCCGGCGCTTCCGGCCTTGCCGCCGCCGTGACCGCCGCGTCCCAGGGCCTTAAGGTCATCGTGGTGGAAAAGCATGCAACATTCGGCGGCGCGACAGCATGGTCGGGTGGATGGCTGTGGGTTCCCGGCAATCCATTGGCCAAGCGCGCGGGTATTGATGAAGATCCACAGCAACCGCGCACCTATTTGAAGAATGAACTGGGTTCACGCTACAACGCCGAACGGGTCGATGCTTTTCTGGACAATGCGCCACGGATGGTGGCGTTCTTTGAAGAAAACACCGCGTTAAAATGGGTCGATGGCAACGGCATCCCCGACATTCATGGGCATGTTCCCGGCGCCGCCGTTCAAGGCCATCAGGTGATCGCGGCGCCCTACGATGCGAGAAACATGGGGCGGTTGATCCGACGCATGCGCAAACCCATGAGAGAGACGTCTTTCCTCGGCATGCCGATCATGGCCGGGCCTGATCTGGCGGCCTTTTTGAGCATGACCCAATCGCTCAAATCCTTTATCCATGTCAGCAAGCGTTTTCTACGCCACCTGCGAGATCTGGCCCTCCACGGTCGGGCCATGCACTTGGTCAACGGCCAGGCGTTGGTCGCACGCCTGGCCAAATCGGCGGTCGATCGCGGTGTGACGCTGATCGAGTCCGCCCCCGCTCGCCAATTGATCCTGGATCAAGGCACGGTCTTGGGAGCTATTGTCGACACGCCAGACGGCACCACGCACATCTATGCCACCCGAGGCGTCGTGTTGGCAGCCGGTGGTTTCCCCAACGACATGCGTCGGCGCAAGGCGCTTTTCCCGCGCACGCCGACAGACAACGACCACCTGGCCTTGCCCCCTGTCGATTGTTCGGGCGATGGCATTTCACTGGGCGAATCTGCCGGTGGCGTGCTGGAGGTAGACGTTGCATCACCCGCCGCATGGGCCCCGGTTTCGTTGGTCCCGCACGCGGACGGCAGCACGGGGCATTTCCCCCACATCATCGACCGCGCCAAACCCGGCCTGATTGGCGTGCTGTCCACCGGCAAGCGCTTCGTCAACGAAGCCGACGGCTACTACGATTACACCGCTGCCATGATGACCGCGGCGCCTGAAGGCGAAGAAGTTGCGTCCTGGCTGATCTGCGATCACCGCTTCCAGCGCCGCTTCGGGCTGGGTCATTCGCGGCCGTTCCCGCTGCCGGTGGGGCCGTCGGTACGCAGTGGGTATTTACACCGCGCCGCATCCATCCACGCGCTGGCCGAAGCCTGCGGTATCGATCCGGCGGGGTTGTCTGAAACGGTACGCAACTTCAACGAGCACGCCCGCAACGGTCAGGACCCTGCGTTCGGTCGGGGCTCCACGCCTTACAACCGCAAACAAGGCGATCCCCTCATTACCGAAGGCAACCCCTGTGTGGCCCCGATCGAACACGGCCCGTTCTATGCCGTGAAGGTCCGCCCTGGCAGCTTCGGCACATTCGCGGGCCTCAAGACCAATGGCCATGCCCAGGTAGTGGACCGCAGTGGAGCCGCCATCACCGGGCTCTACGCAGTCGGCACCGACATGGCGAGCGTCATGGGCGGTTACTACCCTTCCGGTGGGATCAACCTCGGGCCGGCCATGACGTTCGGCTATATCGCCGGGCTTCATGCGGCCGCTGCGCAGCATTCAACCGATGCGAGTTCGAACGCCCAGGACGTCGCGTAACGCCGTTCAACTGAAGCCTGTGCTGACATTCAAAGTGTCATGATCGGCCGCAGCAGCGCCTGCCCTTCGTACAGCGGCGACAGATACCGCTCGCGCATGTCCTCAACCGTCATGCGCGACGCGTGAGTCGTCAGCGTCAGCGTTGCCTGCAATTGTCCTTCCCGATCCAGCAGCGGCACGCTCAGCACCCGCATGCCCACTTCATATTCCTGATCCACCATCACGTAACCACGCTCGCCCGCCAGGGCGATTTCGCGGCGGATCAGGGCTTCGTCGGTGAGCGTATAAGGCGTGATGGCTCGAGGCGGGTTGCGTTGGAAGTAAGCGCACAGCGCCTCTGGCGAAAAACTCGCCAACCACAGCCGTCCGCTGCCGGTGCAATACATCGGCACCCGTGAACCGGGACGAATCGACATCGAGGTGATGTGGCTATAGCGACTGCGCACCACATGCACAATGTCATCACCGTCGCGAACACCCACCGACACATGCTCCTGGGTGGTCCGCGCCACCTGTTCGACGATGGGCCGCAGCATGCGCGGCAGTATCGCGGAATCGACGTAAGCCTGGCCAATACGCAAGGCCTTCGCGGTCAGCCAGTAATGGCGGCCATCGGTCTGCGCAAAGTCGTCATGCACCAAGGTCAGCAAAAAACGCCGCGCGGCGCTTTGGGTCATATCGGCCATGCGCGCCACTTGCGGCACGCTCAGGCGCGGATGCTCCTGGGAAAACAACTGCAGCAGCGCCAGGCCTTTTTGCAGGCCGACGATCAAATCCCGCGGGTGGATGGTGGGTTTCTTCATCACTCGGATTCTTTATCGTGCATAGACTGCGATTATCGCACTGACACTGCGATTATCAACCTAATCCCTCACAAGCTCGATTGTTCGCTGCCTTCACCGCTTGCAGTATCAGCGGCACAACACAGCTAATAAGCGGGTACCTCCCATGATTCAGGGTTCGACTGAACTGGTCGCCATCGTCGGCTCACCTGTAGCCCAGGTGAAATCGCCGGAAAACTTCAATCGCTGGTTCGCCGACCACCAGCAGAACGTCGCCATGCTTGCCATCGACCTTGCACAGAGCGCCCTGGATGATTTCGTCCAGACCCTGCGCGGCTGGCAAAACCTACGCGGATGCGTGGTCACCGTTCCTTACAAGCAACTGCTGGCCAGCCGCCTGGACGGCGTCAGTGAACGCTCGGCGGCGCTGTGCTCGGTCAATGTGATCCGCCGCGAGACCGACGGTCGACTGGTGGGCGATATCGTCGACGGCGAAGGCTTTCTCAACGCTGCGCGCAAACACGGTTTCAACCCCAAGGACCAACAGGTTCTGGTGATCGGTACCGGCGGCGTCGGCAGCGCGATTGCGTATTCGTTGTGCCAGGCCGGGGTCAGCCATTTGGTCATCAGCGACATCAACGACGCGCGCGTCGAGGTGCTCGGCGACCTTCTACGCAGTGCCTTCCCGCAGATTGTGATCAACGCCAGCCCGGCGTCGCTTGAGCACTTCGACCTGGTCGTCAACGCCTCGCCCGTCGGCATGAGTGCAACCAATGACAACGGCCCGATGCCGTTGCCGACTGCGCTGATAGAAACTCTGAACGGCAAAACCCTGGTGGCGGATGTCGTGACATCGCCGGCGGTGACCCCGTTTCTCGCCATGGCCCGACGCCTCGGCTGCCCGATCCAGACCGGGCCGGAAATGGCGTTGGCGCAGTTGGGCAACCTCGGTCACTTCATGGGCGTGACGCCGCTGGAGATCTGACTCTCCGGGGGCGTCCTTAACAGGCGATAACAATAATGAACACGAAGACTTCCCTGCCCTCTGCCCATGCCGAGCTGACCTATGACGTGATTGTCCTGGGCAGCGGCGCGGCCGGATTCGCCGCAGCGGTGACTGCCAGTTGCCGCGGCCTCAAGGTGTTGTTGGTGGAAAAGACCGAGGCCTTCGGCGGTACGTCGGCGATTTCCGGTGGTGCGGTGTGGCTGCACGACACCGACCAGGCCCGGGCCGCCGGGCATTGCCTGCCCGCCGAACAGATGCGCCGTTATCTGAAAGAGGTGATCGGCAGCGGCTACAACCCGCCATTGATCGATGCCTTCATCGAACACGGCCGTGAAGCCCTGCGTTACCTGGAAACCCACAGCGAACTCAAGTACAGCCTGCGACCGTTGTCGCCCGACTATTACCCGGACTTGCCGGGTGGCACGCAAACAGGTCGCGCGCTGGAAATCGACGAGTACGACGGCCGCCACCTCGGTGAGCATTTCAAAGACCTCAAACGCCCACCGGACGGCATGCTGCTTTTCGGCGGCATGATGGTCAATCGTGTCGATATCCAGCACTTCCTCAGCTTCAAGCGTTCGCCCAAATCCCTCTGGCACTGCCTTAAACTGATAGGACGTTACGCCGTCGACCGCCTCAACCATCCACGCGGCACCCGCCTGACCGTGGGCAATGCCTTGATCGCGCGCCTGGCCACCACTGCGCTGGCCAAGGGTGTCGACCTGTGGCTGCAAGCAACCCCCGAGGCCTTGATCGTTGAACAGGGTTCGGTCAAGGGCGTGCAGATTTCCAGGCGCGGAACAACTCATTCCGTGTTCGCGCGTGGCGGTGTGGTGCTGGCCATGGGGGGTTTTGCCGCAAGCGCACACGCCGCCGAACAGCGGCCATCGACTGATTCGGAGCACTGGAGCATGTCGCCGCCGGCCAACGTCGGTGACGGGCAACGCCTGGCGGCCTCGGTCAACGCGGCAATCGGCGACAACCTGGCGGCGAATTTCTTCTGGGCCCCGGTTTCGGTGCTGCACAAGAGCGACGGCAGCGTGGAGCGCTTTCCGCATCTGGTCACCGACCGCGCCAAACCCGGCGTTATTGCGGTCAACCGGGTCGGGCGGCGCTTCGTTAATGAATCCAACTCCTATCACTGTTTCGTCGAAGCCATGTTCGCCAATGGCGGCGCCAATGCGCCCTGCTGGCTGATCTGTGACAGCGAAGCGATGAACAGCTACGGCATGGGCCTGGCGCGTCCGCGCCCCGTCGACAACAGCGCACTGATCGACGCCGGTTATCTGCTGCGTGCCGACAGCCTCGGCGAATTGGCGCTCATCGCCGGCCTGGAGGCGAACACGCTGGAGCAGACCGTGGCGCAGTACAACGCGGATGCCGATCAAGGCGTCGACCGCCAATTCGGCAAGGGCAGTACGGCCTACAACCGCTACATGGGTGACCCGCTGCATCAGCCCAATCCCTGCCTGAAAGCCCTGCGCAAGGCGCCCTTCTACGCCGTGTGTTTATTTACCGGCGACCTCGGTTCGGCACGCGGCCTGGTCACCAACGCCCAGGCCAACGTGCTGGATCGCAGCGGCGCACCGATCCCCGGCCTCTACGCGGCGGGCAACGAAATGAATTCAATCATGGACGGCACTTACCCCGGCCCCGGTATCACCCTCGGCCCAGGCATCACGTTCGGTTACCTCGCCGCCAGCGATATCGCTCAGCGGCTCGACCACAGCCGCGCACACCCATCCCACACTGGAGAACAGCATGTATTACGAACTGCGCACCTACACGATTAAACCCACCAAGCTCGGCGACTGGCTGGCCCTGTACAAAAGCGCCGCCTTAGCCGTGCAGCAAGAGCACTTGGGCAATCTGGTCGGCTTTTTCACCACCGAAATCGGTGAAGTCAATCAAGTGGTGCACATCTGGGGCTACGCCAGCCTTGACGAGCGCATGACCCGCCGCAACGCCATGGCGGCCGATCCCCGCTGGCAGGACTTCGCACGGCAGAACAAGGAACTGGACGCCGTGGTGACGCTGGAATCACGACTGCTGCGTCCGACCGATTTTTCGCCGCTCAAATAACCCCATCGCAGCGTTGCGCCGCTTCTGATCGGGAGCGGCCAACCTCATTTCTTTTCGCGGTAATGCCTATGCCCATCAACGCCCCCCTACTGTGTGATGTTCTGGTCGTCGGCTCCGGCGCCTCCGGCCTGGCAACGGCGGTGACCGCCGCGCACCTGAACCTCGACGTCATCGTGGTGGAGAAGGAGCCGCAGCTAGGCGGCACCAGCGCCTGGTCGGGCGGCTGGCTGTGGATTCCGCGCAACCCATTGGCCGTCGCCGACGGTATCGTTGAAGACCTGGAACAATCGCGGATTTACCTGCGCCATGAACTGCGCAGCGAAGTGCTCGACCCGCGCGTGGAGATGTTCCTCGCACAAGGCCCGCAGATGGTCGATTTTTTTCAACGCCACACCGAGGTGCAGTTTTTCTCCGGCAGTAAAATGCCTGATTTTCACGCCAGCGAAGGTTACGCAAAAGGCGGCCGTTCGGTCTGTGCGCAACCGTTCGACGGTCGTCGCCTCGGCCCTTGGATCAATAAACTCCGACGCCCGCTCGACGTGATCAGCCTGGCAGGAATGGGCATCGCCGGCGGTGCCGACCTCAATCATTTTCTCAACGCGCGCCAGTCGCCGTCCTCATTGCTCTACGCCGGCAAGCGCCTGTTACGCCATGCCCGCGACCTGCTGCTTCATGGCCGTGGTCTGCACCTGGTGAACGGCAACGCGCTGGTTGCCCGGCTGCTCAAAAGCGCGCTGGATCGCAAGGTGCGCCTGCTGACTGACACGCCCGTGCGCGAACTGCTGCGTGACGGCGAGCGCGTGCTCGGGGCTCGCGTCGAATCTGCCGGGCGCCTGATCGAGATCCGCGCTCGACGTGGCGTGGTGCTCGCTTGCGGTGGGTTCCCCCACGACCAGCAGCGCATCGCCCGCCTGTTCAAGCAGGCTCCCAACGGCACCGAACACTTGAGCGCAGCGCCCAAGGGCAATACCGGCGATGGCCTGCGACTGGGCGAGCGCGTCGGGGCCTGCGTGGCGTCCGACTTCGCCCATGCGGCCGCGTGGGCACCCGTGTCCCGGGTGCCGCGCGAAGACGGTGGTTTCAGCGGTTTTCCGCACCTGATGGAACGTGCCAAACCCGGCTTCATTGCCGTGCGCCAGGATGGCCGACGCTTCGTCAACGAAGCTGACTCCTACCACGACTACATGTGCGCACTGTTTAACGCCACGGGGCCAGCAGAAACGCCGATGTCCTGGCTGATCTGCGATCACCGCGCCCAACGTCGCTATGGCCTGGGCTGGTCCAAACCCTTTCCGTTTCCGACCGCAAAGTACGTGCGCGCGGGCTACCTGTTCAAGGCGCCGACGTTGATCGAACTGGCACACAAATGCGGCATCGATGCGCAACAGTTGGAAGTGACCGTCAGCGCCTTCAATCTGGGTGCGGAACAAGGTCACGACCCGCTCTTCCAGCGCGGTGAATCGCTGTACAACAGAGCACAGGGCGACGCTCTGCACGGGCCGAACCCGTCCCTCGGCAGCCTGCACAAAGGCCCCTTCTATGCGGTGAAGCTGGTGCCCGGCAGCCTCGGCACCTTCGCCGGCCTGAACACCGACGCCTATGCCCGCGCATTGGACGAACACGGCACGCCGATTCCGGGGCTGTTCGCTGTGGGCAATGATATGAACAGCATCATGAACGGCCATTACCCCAGCGGCGGCATCACACTCGGTCCCGGCATGACCTTCGGTTATATCGCCGCACGCGTTCTTGCCGGCCAGGCCGTAGACGGAAAGCCAGCCGGTCAACCGGACCCTGTCTAAAGGGGAACAGATCGCCGGGGTAGATGAACGCACGCGAAGTCATCGAGAAAAGTCATCGGGAGTCAGTCATGAGCGCCACGAGAAAAAAGACCATTGCTTCGCGCCTGGCCTCCAGCTACCCCGATGTCCAACACGCTTTGAACGCTGGCACCCCAAGCGAAAAAATGGAGGTGGCAACGCGTATCGTCTTATGGGCGGCCAGTGAAGCCGGCCTGGACAGGGCCGATATCCTCGTCGCGCTGTCAAAAAGAGACCCCACGCTATTCGACGAGCTTTGCGCCGACATGGAGGAGCAACAATTCAAACTGTTTGAGCGTGGAGACGAGACGCACCTAGTGTTTTTCAACAAGGCGCGGGTCTACAACGCAAGCGCTTGGTTAGCGCGTGAAGTTCCACATGAAGCGATATATGAGTCACTTTTCGCCACGGAAAAAATCTTGGTGATTGCTGATTTCTTCTAGATCCAATAAACGGCGATAAGCTGACCTTGAGATCGCCGAGCTGAATCCCAGGCAAAAAAAAGCCCGCTCAATGAGCGGGCTTTCTGTGGTGACCTGGCGTTCAGCGTTCCAGGTGACCGAATATGGCGCAGCGGACGGGACTCGAACCCGCGACCCCCGGCGTGACAGGCCGGTATTCTAACCGACTGAACTACCGCTGCGCGTAACACATGAAGCGAATGGTGGGTGATGACGGGATCGAACCGCCGACCCTCTGCTTGTAAGGCAGATGCTCTCCCAGCTGAGCTAATCACCCTTCGTTTCGGTGTGGCGCGCATTCTACGGAGCGACCCAAGGTCTGGCAAGCACTTTCTTAAATCTTTTTTTTCAGCCCTTCCAATGGCTTAGGCAGGGTTGGCCTCAGCCGCTATCAAGACAATAATGCCCCCCTTTGTATAAAGGAGAGACTCACCCCATGTGGTTCAAGAACCTGCTTATCTATCGCCTGACCCAAGATCTGCCTGTTGATGCCGAGGCGTTGGAAACTGCAATGGCCACCAAACTGGCGCGCCCTTGTGCAAGCCAGGAGTTGACCACTTACGGTTTCGTCGCGCCTTTCGGTAAAGGCGAAGACGCTCCCCTGGTTCACGTCAGCGGTGACTTCCTGCTGATCGCTGCGCGCAAGGAAGAACGCATCCTGCCGGGTAGCGTGGTGCGTGACGCACTGAAAGAGAAAGTCGAAGAGATCGAAGCCGAGCAAATGCGCAAGGTCTATAAAAAGGAGCGGGACCAGATCAAGGATGAAATCATCCAGGCCTTCCTGCCGCGCGCGTTTATCCGTCGCTCGTCGACCTTCGCCGCGATCGCGCCGAAACAGGGTCTGATCCTGGTCAACTCGGCCAGCCCGAAACGCGCCGAAGACCTGCTGTCGACCCTGCGTGAAGTGATCGGCACCCTGCCGGTGCGCCCACTCACCGTGAAAACCGCGCCAACCGCGATCATGACCGACTGGGTCACCACCCAGAAACCGGCCGATGACTTCTTCGTCCTCGACGAATGCGAACTGCGCGACACCCACGAAGACGGCGGCATCGTGCGCTGCAAGCGCCAGGACCTGACCGGCGAAGAAATCCAGTTGCACCTGACCACCGGCAAAGTGGTGACCCAACTGTCGCTGGCCTGGCAGGACAAGCTGTCCTTCATGCTCGACGACAAGATGACCGTCAAGCGCCTGAAGTTCGAAGACCTGCTGCAGGACCAGGCTGAACAGGACGGCGGCGACGAAGCGCTGGGCCAACTGGACGCCAGCTTTACCCTGATGATGCTGACCTTCGGCGAATTCCTGCCGGCGCTGATCGAAGCACTGGGCGGCGAAGAGACCCCACAGGGTATCTAAGCGCACTATCGCCTTACTGTAGGAGCGAGCTTGCTCGCGAAAAACCTGAGCGCGCCGCGTGCATTCAACATGCCCGCGTCATCGTTGACGATTTTCGCGAGCAAGCTCGCTCCTACAATGGTTTTTCCGTACACCTAATAATAAGGACCGCCCCATGCGCGCACTCGCCGCCTTGAGCCGCTTCGTCGGCAATACCTTCGCCTATTGGGTGTTGATCTTTGCCGTGCTGGCCTTCTTCGAACCCGGCTGGTTCATCGGCTTGAAAAGCGCCATCGTCCCGCTGCTGGGCCTGGTGATGTTCGGCATGGGGCTGACCCTCAAACTCGAAGACTTCGCCGAAGTCGCCCGCCATCCGTGGCGTGTGGCCCTGGGCGTGGTCGCGCACTTTGTAATCATGCCGGGCGTGGCCTGGTTGCTGTGCCAGGCCTTCAACCTGCCGCCCGAAATTGCCGTCGGGGTGATCCTGGTCGGCTGCTGCCCAAGCGGCACCTCGTCCAACGTGATGACCTGGCTGGCCCGTGGCGACCTGGCGCTGTCGGTGGCCATCGCCGCCGTCACCACCCTCCTCGCCCCGCTACTGACCCCGGCGCTGATCTGGCTGTTGGCTTCGGCCTGGCTGCCGGTGTCGTTCATGGAGTTGTTCTGGTCGATCCTGCAAGTGGTGCTGTTGCCGATCGTGCTCGGCGTCGTCGCACAACGCGTGCTCGGCGAGCGGGTCCGCCATGCGGTGGAGGTGCTGCCGCTGGTGTCGGTGGTCAGCATCGTGATCATCGTCGCCGCCGTGGTGGCCGCCAGCCAGGCGAAGATCGCCGAGTCGGGCCTGCTGATCATGGCCGTGGTGATGTTGCACAACAGCTTCGGTTACGTGCTGGGCTACTTCACCGGCCGCCTGTTCAAGCTGCCGTTGGCGCAACGCAAGTCGCTGGCGCTGGAAGTGGGCATGCAGAACTCCGGGCTGGGCGCGGCCTTGGCCAGCGCGCATTTTTCACCGCTGGCTGCGGTGCCGAGTGCGCTGTTCAGCGTCTGGCACAATATTTCCGGGGCGCTGCTGTCGACTTACTTCCGCCGCATGAGCGAAAAGCAAGACCGCCGCGCACTGGAGAACACCGCGAAAACTTGATCGACCGATCAATCTTCGGCACTCTACCGAGCGCCGCGGGGACGACCTCGCGACGCTATCGCGTACACATCAGGGGACGACCCCGCTTTTAGAGAGGGAGGTCATCATGTCCTGGATCATTCTGTTTTTCGCCGGGCTGTTTGAAGTCGGCTGGGCCGTCGGTTTGAAGTACACCGACGGTTTCAGCAAGCCACTGCCCACCGCCCTGACGATTGCCGCCATGGCCATCAGCCTCGGCCTGCTGGGGCTGGCCATGAAGGAATTGCCGCTGGGCACCGCCTACGCCATCTGGACCGGCGTGGGTGCAGTGGGCACGGTGATCGCCGGGATTATCCTGTTTGGGGAATCCATGGCGTTGTTCCGGCTGGCCAGTGTGGCGTTGATCATTTGCGGGCTTGTCGGGCTTAAGATCAGCGCTTAGGCCGCTACCGCCATCGGGGGCAAGCCCCCTCCCACATTTGACCGAGTTGTTCTGACGAGCGCGGTCTAGTGTGGGAGGGGGCTTGCCCCCGATGAGGCCGGTACCTCCAGCACAGAACTACCTGACTCCCCCACGCAGAACACCAACCACCGCCTGCAACTGCGCAGGTGTCGCCGCCTCTACCGCAACAGGCTCACCCGCCACCAACACCACCCGCGACCAGATCCGATGAAAGAAGCCCTTGTCAGGATCGCGGCTGAAAAAGCTCCCCCACAACCCCTGCAACGCCATCGGAATCACCGGCACCGGCGTCTCTTCCAGAATGCGCGTCACGCCGCCACGGAACTCGTTCATCTCGCCATCGGCGGTCAACTTGCCTTCCGGGAAGATGCACACCAACTCGCCGTCCTTCAGGTACTGCGCAATCCGTGTGAAGGCTTTTTCGTAGATCTGGATGTCTTCATTGCGCCCGGCAATCGGAATCGTCCCGGCGGTGCGAAAGATAAAGTTGAGTACCGGCAAGCGGTAGATTTTGTAGTACATGACAAAGCGAATCGGCCGACGCACCGCGCCAGCAATCAACAGCGCATCGACGAACGATACGTGGTTGCACACCAGCAAGGCCGCGCCTTCGTCCGGGATCAGCTCCAGGTTGCGATGCTCGACGCGGTACATGGAATGGCTGAGCAGCCAGATCATGAAACGCATGGTGAACTCGGGGACGATCTTGAAGATGTAGGCGTTGACCGCGACGTTGAGCAGCGACACCACCAGAAACAGTTCGGGGATCGACAGTTTGGCCACGCTCAGCAGCAGGATCGACACAATCGCCGAGACCACCATGAACAACGCGTTGAGAATATTGTTGGCGGCGATCACCCGCGCCCGTTCGTTCTCGGCGGTGCGCGACTGGATCAGCGCGTACAACGGCACGATATAGAAGCCGCCGAACACCCCCAGGCCCAGAATATCGAACAACACCCACCAGGCCTGGCCGTACCCGAGCACCGCCAGCCAGTCGTTGGCCTGCACGTTCTGCGGCATGCCGCCGGAATGCCACCACAGCAGCAGGCCAAACACCGTCAGGCCGAAGGAGCCGAACGGCACCAGGCCGATTTCCACCTTACGCCCGGAAAGTTTTTCGCAGAGCATCGAACCCAGCGCGATACCCACTGAGAACACCGTGAGGATCAGGGTCACCACGGTTTCGTCGCCGTACAACCATTCCTTGGCGTAGGCCGGGATCTGCGTCAGGTAGATCGCGCCGACAAACCAGAACCACGAGTTGCCGACGATCGAACGCGACACCGCCGGGGTCTGCCCCAGGCCCAGGCGCAGGGTGGCCCAGGACTGGCTGAAGATGTTCCAGTCCAGCCGCAGTTGCGGCGTAGACGCTGCGGCCCGCGGAATGCTGCGGCTGGCCAGGTAGCCCAACACCGCCACGCCGACAATCGCCACCGCCACCACGGGCGCGTAGTTGGTGGACGACATCATGATCCCCGCGCCGATGGTGCCAGCCAGGATCGCCAGGAACGTGCCCATTTCCACCAGACCGTTGCCGCCCACCAGCTCTTCCTCGTGCAGGGCTTGGGGCATGATCGAGTACTTCACCGGGCCGAACAGCGCCGAGTGGGTGCCCATGGCAAACAGCGCCAGCAGCATCAGTTCCAGATGATTGAACAAAAAGCCCGTGGCGCCGACGGCCATGATCATGATCTCGCCGACCTTGATCGCGCGGATCAACGCGTCCTTGTTGAATTTCTCGCCAAACTGCCCGGCCAGCGCCGAGAACAGGAAGAACGGCAGGATAAACAACAAGGCGCACAGATTGACCCAGATGGCGCGGTCGCCGTCGATGGTCAACTTGTAGAGAATCGCCAGGATCAGCGATTGCTTGAAGATGTTGTCGTTAAAGGCACCCAGCAATTGGGTAATGAAGAACGGCAGAAAGCGCCGCGTGCGCAGCAAGGTGAATTGTGAGGGGTGGCTCATCGTCCGTGTTCCTGCGTGGCCTGGTTTTTTTTCAGGCCACGACTTTACCTAATCCCGCTTACTTATTCGCTAATCCTGCAATACACGGTGAAACAAAAAGCTCACCTTTATAGGCGCCCTGCACCGTGCGTTTGGCGACGATCAGCCACATCAGCGCCAACGCCAGCACCAGCACACCGCCAAATACGCTGAAGAACCCCAGGTGCAACACGCTCGCCAGCTTCAACGTGGCCAGGGCGTAGACCCCCAGCGGAAAAGTGAAGCCCCACCAGCCCAGGTTGAACGGGATACCGGCGCGCAGGTAACGCAGGGTGATCAGCACCGCGATCAGCATCCACCACAAACCGAAGCCCCACAGGGTGATACCGGCTATCAGGCCCAGGCCGTTGGCGATTTCACCGACAGCGGGCAAGCCATTGGCGGTGAAGATCGCCGGCGCATCGCCGCCCAGCAGCAACATACCGAGGGCACCGGTGCCAATCGGGCCAAGCGCCAGCCAGCTCGACGCGGCCATGTTGGCGTGGGGCAGCTTATGCAGGGCCATGCGCAGCATCAGGATGGTCAGAATGCTGAACGCCACCGGCAGCGAAAATGCCCACAGCACGTAGCTGGTCGCCAGCATCACCAATTGCCCGTGAGCATCCGCCAGGTGCGGCGCCAACAGGCCACCGCTGGCGGCGGCGACTTCGGCGGCGACCACCGGCAACAGCCAGACGGCGGTCATCTGGTCGATACTGTGTTCCTGGCGCGTGAACATCATGAACGGGATCAGCACGCCGCAGGCGACTGCCATCGCCACGTCCAGCCACCACAGCGCTTCGGCCAGCGGCACCACGCCAGCGCCCCAGCGCGGCAGGCCGAACAACAGCAAACCGTTGAGCAGCGTGGCCAGGCCCATGGGAATGGTGCCGAAGAACATCGAGACCGTAGAGTGCCCGAAGATCCGCCGCGCCTCGTCGAAAAACATCACCCAGCGCGCCGCATACAAGGCGCTGAACAGGATGAACAGGCCGATGGTGAACAGCCACAATCCTTCGGCGATGGCGTACACACCCGGCAGTTTGACCGGCAGTTGCGCCAGGGCCAACGCCAGCACTCCGGTGCCCATGGTGGCGGCGAACCAGTTCGGGGTGAACTGGCGAATCACTTCCCGCGGTCGGGTCAGGTGGCTGAAGGGTTTGTAGTTCAGGGTGGTCGAGCAGGTCATGATGGCAATCCTCTTCCTCGCATGAGGTTGAGGCCATGGTAGAACCTGAGCGTATATCTATATAACGGGTAATATCTCTAACTGTTATCTATTTTACCAATATAGCATCAGGCGCTGCCCTTGCACCCGACGCGCAGCACGTCCTGGCGCAGCAACCCGGCCAGGGCGCCGAGGGTCAGCACGATCAGCACGGCGCCGTAGCCGTCCGTGGTAGCGATGAGGCCAAAACTGCGGATCAGATTGCCCGCCAGCAAAGACGGCAGGCAGAACGCCAGGTAGCTCAGCACATAAAATGCCGACATCAACCCCGCCCGCTCATGGGGTAAGGCCAGCGGCACCACGCTGCGCAAGGCCCCGAGGAAGCCCGCGCCAAAACCACTGCCGGCGATCAACGTCGCAATGAAAAACAGCGGCAGGCTGGCGCTGTGGACCGCCACGAGGATCAGCGCCACACCAACGGCCAGCAGGCTGGCGCCCAACCGCAGGACCTTATTGGCCGGGCGATTGCGCAGGCTGAAGATCATCAGCGCGCCGCTCAAGGTCAACACCGCGACCAAGCCGCCACCGATCAGGTTGGAAGTCGAGCCAGTCGCCGCCCGCACCAGCGACGGCGCCAGGGACAGATAGAAGCCGCCCATGGCCCACACCGCCACGTCCACCGGCAACGACAGCCATAACGCGCGGCGCGCTTGCGGCGGCACGTGCAGGGTCGGACGCAATGACGCCAGCGCGCCGGGGATGCGGCTGACGGTCTCCGGCAGGCGCCACACATACACGGCCTGCCCGAACATCAGCGCGAGCAGCGTCGAGTAGATCAACTGGGTGGGCAGCGGCGCGAATTCCACCAGCAGGCTGCTGCCCATCGCACCACAAGCCATGCCCAGCAAGGGCGCAACGCTATTGACCAGCGGCCCCTGCTGGCGGTCGGTGTCGAGCAAAGCCGCGCCCAACACCGCGGTGGCCATGCCGGTGGCGAACCCCTGCAGCGTCCGCGCAGCGATCAGCCAGGCCACGCCGCTCTCATTGATAAACAGCAACATCGCCAGCATATTCAGGACCAGCGCGGCAAAAATCACCGGCTTGCGCCCGAGGTGATCCGACAGCGAGCCCACGGTCAGCAGCGCCGCCAACAAGCTCAAGGCGTAAACCCCGAAGATCAATGTGAGCATGCCCGAGGAAAAATGCAGGCCTTCCTGGTAGAGGTGATACAACGGCGTCGGCGCACTGGACGCCGCCAGGAACGTCAGCAAGGTGATCGCCAGGAACACCAGGCTGGAACGATGAGAAGTGAGGCTGGACATGGGCACGCTCCGCTAAAGCTAATATTTTGCTTTTGCTGAGTGTGCTACTGGCCGACGCTTAAAGCAAATTCTTTGTGTTAAGGTCACACGCATGGCGATAAAAGAAGGCCTCCGCCCGGGGGGCCGTAGTGCCCGGGTACAAGAATCCGTCCATTCGGCGGTGCGCGAACTGCTGGAAGCCCACGAGCGTTCCAGCGTGACTGTGCCGATGATTGCGGCGCGTGCGGGTGTCACGCCTTCGACCATCTACCGCCGCTGGGGCGACCTCTCCGTACTGCTCGCCGATGTGGCCCTGGCGCGCATGCGCCCGGACAGCGAGCCGGCCAACACCGGCAGCCTGCGCGGTGACCTGCAGGCGTGGGCCGAGCAATACCTGGATGAGATGAGTTCGGCGCCGGGGCGCAACATGATGCGCGATGTGCAATCCAGCCAGACGCCAGGGTATTGCGTGAGCATCCTGAGCGGGCAGCTTCAAGCGATTGTCGAGCGCTACCCGAACACTACACCGCTGCCGAGCGTGGACCGCCTGGTCAACCTGCTGGCGGCGCCGACGGTGTTTCGCATTCTATTCTCCACCGCGCCGCTGGCGGTGGACGAGCTGCACGCACTGATCGAGTTGGCGCTGCAGGGGTAAACACTGCACTCAGAACCCAATGTGGGAGCGGGCTTGCTCGCGATTGCGCGAGGTCAGTCACTGTATCGCTGACTGATCCACTGCTATCGCGAGCAAGCGCGCTCCCACATTTTTTACCGCGTGCAATCCGATGTTACGTGCGCATCCCGCGCCCGCTCACCAGCAACCGTGCGCAACCGATGTACAACACCGCCGTGGCGACGATCATGAAGGTGATCGCCACGCTGATCCGGATATCCGACACCCCGAGGATGCCGTAGCGGAAGGCATTGACCATGTGCAGCACCGGGTTGGCCAGCGATACGGTCTGCCAGAACGGCGGCAGCAAGGTGATGGAGTAGAACACCCCGCCCAGGTAGGTCAGCGGCGTCAGCACGAAAGTCGGGATGATCGAGATGTCATCGAAGTTGCGCGCAAACACCGCGTTGATGAAGCCCAGCAACGAGAAGATCGTCGCCGTCAGCACCACCACCACCAGCGTGATGCCAAGGTGATGCACTTGCAGCTGGGTGAAGAACAGCGACAACAAGGTCACAATCACGCCGACCATCAAGCCACGCAGCACGCCGCCCAGGGTGTAGCCGATCAGAATGGTGTGCGGCGAGACCGGCGAGACCATCAGTTCTTCGATGGAGCGCTGGAACTTGCTACCGAAGAAACTCGAGACCACGTTGCCGTAGGAGTTGGTGATCACCGACATCATGATCAGGCCCGGCACGATGTACTCCATGTAGGTGAAACCGCCCATGCCACCGATCTGCCGGCCGATCAGGTTACCGAAGATCACGAAGTACAGGACCATGGTGATCGCCGGCGGCAGCAGGGTCTGCGGCCAGATCCGGGTAAAGCGTTTCACTTCGCGGTAGACGATGGTTTGCAGCGCGATGAGGTTGGGTTGCAGTTCAGAACTCATACCGCCACCTTCGCCAGGTTTTTTTCCACCAGGGACACGAACAACTCCTCAAGGCGATTGGTTTTGTTACGCAGGCTCAACACTTCGACGTTCTGTGTGGCCAACTGGCCGAACAGCGCGGTGATGCCCATGGCTTTATCCACCTGGACTTCCAGGGTGCGGCTGTCCACCAGGCGGCATGGATAGCCGAGCAGTTGCGGCGGCGCCGACCGTTCGTTCTTCAGGTCGAGCAGGAAGGTTTCCACATGCAACTGGCCCAGCAGGTTGCGCATGCTGGTGTTCTGGACAATGGTGCCGTGGTCGATGATGCCGATGTTGCGGCACAGCTGCTCAGCCTCTTCCAGGTAGTGGGTGGTGAGGATGATGGTGATGCCTTTCTGGTTCAGCTCGGTGAGGAAAGTCCACATCGAGCGACGCAGTTCGATATCCACCCCGGCGGTCGGCTCGTCGAGGATCAGCAGGCGCGGTTCGTGAACCAGCGCGCGGGCGATCATCAAGCGTCGCTTCATGCCGCCGGAGAGCGAACGCGAAGGCACGTCGCGCTTGTCCCATAGGCCCAGTTGGGTCAAGTACTGCTCGGCGCGTTCCTTGGCGATTTTCGACGGGATGCCGTAGTAGCCGGCCTGCGTCACGACGATGTCGAAGGTCTTTTCGAACTGGTTGAAGTTGAATTCCTGGGGCACCACACCGATGCAACGCTTGAGCGCCGCCGGGGATTTGTCCAGGTCATGCCCGAAGATATTCACCGTGCCGCTGGTCTTGTTGACCAGGGTCGAGAGAATGCCGATGGTCGTGGATTTGCCGGCGCCGTTGGGGCCGAGCAAGGCGAAGAAATCACCTTCGGCAACATCCAGATCGATACCACTCAGGGCCTGGAAACCGTTGCCGTAGGTTTTGGTTAGCTGCCGGATGGACAGAGCGGAACTCATATCGGAATACGCACCAAAGAAGGGAATAGAAACAATAGATGAGGCTACACCGCACGTCGTTCAACGGCGGCGCAAGACAAGCATGGTGCTTGCCCGCGCCGCACAAGTACAGTCACCTGTATTAATAGTCAGTATCAGGTCAACGCGGTCATCACCGTTTTGCGGTAAGCCGGCCGCTGTTGCAGGCGCTGGTACCAGGCCTCTAGGTGGGGCATCGCAGGCCGTTCGATGGGCATTTCAAACCAGGCGTAAATAAAGCTGCCCAAGGGGATATCGCCCATGCCGATGTCGTCGCCCGACAGGTAGGGCTGTGCGGCGAGCGCCTTCTCCACGGTGCCGAGCGCATCGATGCAGGCCTGGCGCCCGGCGTTGATGGCGTCCCAATTACGCTTTTCCGCCGGGGTGCGCACCATGCCCCAGAACACCGCCTTGAACGGCTCGGCGAGGGTCGAGGTGGTCCAGTCCATCCATTTTTCGGCGCTGGCCCGCGCCTTTACATCGCTCGGGTACCAGTTCGACGCCTGCTTGGCGCAGAGGTAACGCACGATGGTGTTGGATTCCCACAGCACGAAGTCGCCGTCTTCGATCATCGGCACCCGGCCATTGGGGTTCAATGCACGGTATTGCGGCGTGTCGACCACACCAAAAGCGCCGCCCGCATCGATGGCCTCATAGTCCAGGCCGAGTTCCTCGGCGCACCACAGGACTTTCCTGACGTTCGATGAATTTTTACGCCCCCAGATCTTCAGCATGACCGCGCCTTATTGTTGATGAACATGGCTTGATGAACGCAGCAGCATACGCCGGTTCACGGGCGGCTTAAATCGCTCTGCATGTCACCCAGCACGCTCGGCATCTGCTCGCCAAACAGGTGCGGGTAACATTTCTCCAGGTGGGCAAAGAAGAAATCTTCGGGCACATCCGCAAATTGCCCATGGTCCACCACGTACTCCATCGAGCGCTGGCCCTGGCGATTGAAGGCGTGGAACACACTGTCGTTGATCCCATCGAACGCCAGCGGCGGCACATCGAACAGTTCGCACAATTGCTGGTTGAACGCCGGCGTGGCTTTGACCCAGCGACCGTTCAGGTACAGCTCGGTATAACCGTGCATGGCGAACACATCGCTTTTGAGCAATGCGATCAGGCGTGGCGTCGACAGGTGATTGCGCACATCCGCCAAACCGATGCGCGCCGCAATGCCGCAGTGCCGCGCGCAGGCGGCGAGCAAGGTGGCCTTGGGCACGCAGTAGCTCTGGCCGGCAGCCAGGGCGAAGCTGGCGTTCAGGGTGTTGGGGTCGCGGCTGAAGGTGTAGGGGTTGTAGCGCACCGCCTCACGCACGGCGTAATAAAGACTGACTGCCTGGTCACCTGAATCCGCGCTGGAACCGCGATGTTTTTCGGCGAACTCCACCACCGCTGGGTGGTCACTATCGATGAAGCGGCTGGGATTCAGGTAGGTTTCCATGCGTTTGATCTCCGGGGGAAGCCTTAAGTCTAACGACAGGTCTGCCACAGAGATAACGACGATTCGGCCAAATGCCAGCGCCTGGTGATCGATGATCCCAAGGTGCTCCCAGTGCAACTCGCCACACCCTGATCACCGCGCTTTCTCGGATGCCGACTAAGCTCTTTGGTGGTTTCGCCCCTGGTTTCATGGAGGATTGAATATGTTGTTGTTGTGGATATTGGTTCTGGTGGTCGGCATTGCCTATTTGGCACACCGGCGCACCGCGCCCCTGCCCGCCCTGGGCGTGGTCGCCGTTTACCTGCTGGCGATGGGCGCCTGGAGCCACGCACCGGGTTGGCTGCTACTGATCTTCTGGGTGTTGATTGCGATCGTGGCCGCGCCCCTGCTGCTGCCCGACCTGCGCCGCCAATACTTCACCAAACCGCTGTTCAGTTGGTTTCAGAAGGTTTTGCCACCCATGTCCGAGACCGAGCGCGATGCCATCGACGCTGGCACCGTCTGGTGGGACGGCGAGCTGTTCAGCGGCCGCCCCGATTGGGACAAGTTGCTGGCGTACCCCAAGGTACGTTTGACCGAAGAAGAACAGGCGTTTATCGACGGTCCTACCGAAGAACTGTGCGCGATGGTCAGCGACTGGGAAATCGGCCAGGCCATGGACCTGCCGCCCGCAGCCTGGGAACACATCAAGACCCACGGTTTCTTCGCCCTGATCATTCCCAAGGAGTATGGCGGCAAGGGCTTCTCCGCCTATGCCCACTCCCAGGTGGCGATGAAACTCGCAACGCGCAGCGGTGACCTGGCGTCCACCGTGATGGTCCCCAACTCCCTCGGCCCGGCCGAGCTGCTGCTGCATTACGGCACCGATGCACAACGCAACCACTACCTGCCGCGCCTGGCCCGTGGCGACGATATTCCCTGCTTCGCCCTGACCGGCCCACTGGCCGGCTCCGACGCCGGCGCCATGCCCGACACCGGAGTGATCTGCAAAGGTGAATGGCAAGGTAAGGAAACCCTCGGCCTGCGCCTGAACTGGGAAAAACGCTACATCACCCTGGGCCCGGTCGCGACCCTGCTCGGCCTGGCGTTCAAGGCGCATGACCCGGACCACCTGCTGGGCGAAGAAGAAGACCTGGGCATCAGCCTCGCGCTGATCCCCACCGACACCCCCGGCGTCCACATCGGCCGTCGTCACCTGCCGCTGGGCGCCGCGTTCATGAACGGGCCCAACTCCGGCAAAGACGTGTTCATCCCCCTGGACTACCTGATCGGTGGCCAGGACATGCTCGGCAAGGGCTGGATGATGTTGATGAACTGCCTGTCGGTCGGCCGCTCGATTTCCCTACCGGCGGTCGGCACCGGCGCGGCCAAGTTCACCAGCCTGGTGACCGGCCAATACGCCCAGGTGCGTGAACAGTTCAACGTCCCGCTGGCGGCCTTCGAAGGTATTCAGGAAGCCCTCGCGCGCATCGGCGGCAACGCCTGGCTGATGGACAGCGCGCGCATGCTCACGGCCAACGCGGTGGACCTCGGTGAAAAACCCTCGGTGCTGTCGGCGATCCTCAAGTACCACCTGACCGAGCGCGGCCGCGAGTGCATCAGCCACGCCATGGATGTCCACGGCGGCAAGGGCATCATCATGGGCCCGAACAACTACCTGGGCCGAAGCTGGCAAGGCGCGCCGATCTTCATCACCGTGGAAGGCGCGAATATCCTCTCGCGCAACCTGATGATCTTTGGCCAGGGTGCGATCCGTTGCCACCCTTTTGTGCTCAAGGAAATGGCCCTGGCCGGTCGCGAAGACCACGACCAGGCGCTCAAGGAATTCGACAGCCTGCTCATGCAGCACATCGGTTTTGCCGTGAGCAACGCCGCCAGCACCCTGGTGCTTAACCTGGGTGTCGGCCACTTCGAAAAAGCCCCCGGCAACCGCTTGAGCCAGGCTTACTTTCGCGCATTGAACCGCCAGGCTGCCGCATTCGCCCTGCTCGCCGACCTGAGCATGATGCTGCTGGGCGGCGAGTTGAAACGCCGCGAACGCCTGTCGGCACGCCTGGGCGATGTGCTAAGCCATCTGTACCTGGCATCGGCGGCGCTCAAGCGTTATCACGACCTGGATTCGCCGGACCACCTGGAACCGCTGTTCACCTGGGCCATGGAAGAAAGCCTGGGAGAATCGGAACGCGCGCTGGATGAACTGCTCAGCAACTTCCCGAACAAGCTGCTCGGCTGCTTGCTGCGAGTCATCGTGTTTCCGTTCGGGCGTCGCCATACCGGGCCGTCCGATGCACTGGATGCCGAAGTGGCCGCCATTATGGGCCGCGCCAAAGGCGACCCAACCCTGGAAGAAATGCTCGCCGGCTGCTACCGCCCGCAAGCGGTGGAAGACCCGGTGGGCGCCCTGCAACATGCCTGCGACCTGCTCGGCGCCAGCCATCCGCTGCAGAAAAAACTGCACGCTGCCCTCAAAAGCGGCCAGGTCAAACCGGCTGCCGGCGAACATGCGATCGACGCTGCCCTGCACGCAGGCGTACTGCAACCGGCCGAAGCGCAAAGCCTGCGTGATGCCGAAGCGGCAAGGCGCAAGGTGATCGACGTGGATGATTTCAGCAAGGAAGAGCTGACCCAGGCCGCGGGTAAAGTCCGCTGATCCCACAGGCCATATAATTACGGGCGCTTGGGCTATATACTCTCGCGCCCGTTTTTGCTTTGAGGACTTATCTCGTGTCCAACGTCGTTGCCGATCATCTCGTCTTGCTCGACCACCTGCGCAGCATCCTGGTTGCCGTCGGCGAAGCCGAACAGGTGCCCGAGGAAAGCCACCTGCTGTTCCTGGAACGTTTCGATGAACTGCGCGCCCTGCTGCCGATCGATCCGATCGAGAGCCAGTACCTGGGCCAGGACATGATGAGCCAGGTCATCCTGCGCTACCCGCAAATTGCCCATCTGGTGCCACGCGACCTGCTGTGGTTCTTCGGCGGCGATTGCCTGCACTTCATGCCCGACGAAGAACTGGACCTGTACCAGGCTCTGGAAGAGCGGCGCTTTGAAGCCGAACAGAACGACGAACCGTTCGACTGGAACCAGGAAAAGCAGCTGCTGGCCATGCCGCAGGACCAGAGCAAGCACTGATCATTCAATGTGGGAGGGGGCTTGCCCCCGATGGCGGTGTGTCAGCCAATACATGCATGACTGATCCACCGCTATCGGGGGCAAGCCCCCTCCCACACTACCGAGAGCCAGTACCTGGGCCAGGACATGATGAGCCAGGTCATCCTGCCCGACGAAGAACTGGACCTGTACCAGGCCCTGGAAGAGCGGCGCTTTGAAGCCGAACAGAACGACGAACCGTTCGACTGGAACCAGGAAAAGCAACTGCTGGCCATGCCGCAGGACCAGAGCAAGCACTGATCATTCAATGTGGGAGGGGGCTTGCCCCCGATGGCGGTGTGTCAGCCAATACATGCATGACTGATCCACCGCTATCGGGGGCAAGCCCCCTCCCACACCAGCGTCGGCTCCGTGGCCATGCACGCCACCAGATAATCAATGAACACCCGCACCTTCGGCGGCAGGTACCGCGTCGGCGAATGCAGCAACCAGGCCTCGCCATGGTAGGACGCAATAAAATCCCACTCGGGCAACACCTGCACCAAACGCCCCTCATCCAACGCATGCCGCGCCGTGAAATACGGCAAGCTGCCAATCCCCACATGCTGCAACACCGCATCCAGGCGCACGCCGGTGTGGTTCGCCGCATAACGCCCACGCACGCCCACGGTGACCGCCTTGCCCGCCCGGCGAAACTTCCAGCGTGAGTCCCCCGGGGTTTCGCCCAGGTAGATGCAGCTGTGCGCGAGCAAGTCATGGGGGTGACTCGGCGTGCCGTGCTCGGCCAGGTACTGCGGCGTCGCACACACCACGTGTTCGATGGGCAGTAATTGCCGCCCCACCAGACCCGGCGGCGGGCTGTCGGTGATACGGATACTCAGGTCGACATTGTCATCGATCAGGTCCACCTGCCGATCCTCAAGGATCAGTTGCACATCGACCTTGGGATAGCGCCGCAGAAACTCCGGCATATGCGGATGCACCACGAACCGCCCCACCGCCTTGGGCACGCTGACCCGCACCAGGCCCTCGGCCTCGTGGGTGAACTGACCGCTGATTTCCATCACCGAACGCGCCGCGTTGACCATCTCCTGGCAACGCTTGAACACCTCTTCGCCGCCCTCGCTCAAACGCAGCTTGCGCGTGGTGCGTTGCAGCAGGCGCGTGGCCAACGCCTGTTCGAGACGCGAGATGCTGCGGCTCACCGCCGAAGGCGACACGCTCAATTGTCGCGCTGCCGCAGAAAAACTGCCGGCTTCCACCACTTTGACGAAAATCGCCATTTCACCCAGCAGCGGCAAAGGAAGATTGATGCTCATGACGCACAAGTCCATTGATAATTGAACGGATTATCACCCATCTGCGCACTATTTATACTGCCCGCAGAACCTTGATGCGGATGTAGACGATGACCGAGCGCCTGTTTTTCACCCACGACCACCTGACCGCCGAGCTTGAAGTGCTGAGCTGCACCGCCCACGAAGAGCAGTTTGCGGTCACGCTGCAGTCGACGATTTTCCACCCCCAGGGCGGCGGCCAGCCATTCGACACCGGCTGGCTGGGCGACAGCCGGGTGCTGCGGGTCACCCAAGAGGCGGAGCGCGTGGTGCATTACCTCGACCAGCCCGTAGAACCTGGCCCGATCAACGCACGGGTCGATGCCGAACGCCGGGCCTTGCACACCCGCCTGCATTCCGCCGGGCATCTGATCGGCAACGCTGGCGAGGCGTTGGGCTGGATGCCGATCAAGGCCCACCACTGGCCGGGCGAAGGCAAGATCACCTTTATCCGCGGTGAAAGCGCACACACGATGGACGCCGACGCGATTCAACAGCAGATCAACCAATGGATCGCCGCCGACTACCCGCGCCAGATGCGCCTGGAAGACGGCACCCGCGAAGTCGGCTTCGGCGAATTGCCCGCGTATGCCTGTGGTGGCACGCATGTGCAGGCGTTAGGCGAATTGGGCCAGGTGACGATCCTGGCCCTGTCGGAGAAAAAGGGCACGCTGTCGGTGCGCTACAGCCTGGATTAAACCGCGCTCGCCCCGGCGCGCCCCGGTTCCACCACGAACGACTTAAGCGTCGACACCGTGGCGGCCGGGTCACGCGGATCGGTAATCACGCGAAAGTGCGTGAGCATGCGCTGTGCATCCAACGCCACCGATACATACCCGCGCTGGCGGCTGTCGAAAAACTTCACATGGGGATTCTGCGGCAGCATCTGGGTGACGGCGTCATAAGGCGGCCCATCGGAGGTCACCGAGGTGCCGACGAATTCGGTGGCGAGCACGGGCGAGTCCGGGTTGTTGGCATCGGCATGCAAATCCGTGGCCCAGAATGAATGTATATCGCCGCCCCAAAACACCGGGTTCTTGACCTGATGGCGCGCGATGGACGCGAGCATCCGTGAACGGTTCGCCATGTAGCCATCCCAACCATCGGTCCAATGGCCCAGCGTGTGCTGGGTCAGGTCGCGCTGCAGCAGCGGTGCCACCAGCAAGTCCTGGGCGATCACGTTCCATTGCGCTTTCGACTGGGCAAACCCCTGGTCCAGCCAGGCCTCCTGCTGCCAACCGAGCAGGGTGCGAGCGGGGTCGCGCAAGTCGCTGCAGGTGTTGGCAGCGATGTGGCCCTGATGGCTGCCGTTGGCCTGAATGCACGGTTGCTCGGAGCGATACTGTCGACCGTCGAGCACATGGAAACGTGCCAGCCGGCCGTAGTCCAGGCGCCGGTAAACGCGCATGTCCGGTCCGTTGGGCAGGCTGCTCATGCGCAGCGGCATATGCTCGTAATAGGCCTGATACGCCGCCGCCCGCTGCTTGAGAAACTGCGCCACGGCAACCTTCGGGTCCTGGGACCAGCGACTGGCATAGTCGTTCTGCACCTCGTGATCGTCCCAGGTCGCCACGCTGGGCGCCGCCGCGTGCAAGGCCTGGAGATCCGGATCGGTCTTGTACAGCGCATAGCGGTTGCGATAATCGCTCAGGGTCAGCGCGTTGCCGCTGCCGTGGGAACGAATGACTTTTCCCGAGTCGGCCGCGTAGGAACTGTCGTAGATATAGTCACCGAGGAAAAACACCAGGTCCGGCTGCTCCGCCGCCAAGTGACGATAGGCACTGAAGTACCCGCGCTCCCAGTGGGAGCACGACACGAACCCCAAGCGCGCCGTCGCCATGGCATGCAGGGCCGGCGCGGTACGCGACTGCCCCACCGCGCTCTGCGCCCCCAGCCCTTCGAACTGATACCAATACGGCCTGCCGGCTTCCAGCCCCGCGACCTCCACATGCACGGAGTGGGCAAAGCGCTCGCTCGCCATCACCTCACCTTGCCTCACAATGCGCGTCATCGCCGCATCGCTGGCGACCCGCCAACGCACCGGCACCGCACGCGCCAACCCGCCGCGACCGTCCGCCGCATTGAACAACGGCGCCAGGCGCGTCCAGATCACAAAACCATCCGGCAACGGATCACCCGAGGCCACGCCCAAGGTGAACGGGTAATCGATCCCCGCACTGCGCGCAAACGGGCTGAGGATCGAAAAGGTCGTGGCCAGCGCCAGCCCGGCCAGTACCCGGCGCCGATCGTGGTCAACCGCGCGACTCACGCCCGGCGCTCCCAGTCATTGCGCCACGTAGCAGATCCCGGAAAGCCTTTTTCCAACGCCCGCAACAGCAAACGCGAAGTCAACAAATGCGGCAATGACTGACTCATACAAGACGGCTCTCGGTGTAAATTTTTCGAGAATGTACCCCCTGGGTTTCAGTTTCATTACTTCATGAAAGTGACTGGAAACCGATCTGTAAGACACGTCCTAGACACGTCAAAACGTAAATTAAAGTTAACCGTTCGGTCATTTTTCGTTGTTAGCGTGTCGCCCCTAATTCAATAACGGGGTAGCGGAATGAGAACCTGGGATGAACCGAAAAAACGTAAGGCACACATCGAACTGATCCCGATGATCGACGTGATGATGTTCCTCCTGGTGTTTTTCGTACTGGTGAGTCTGAACGTGATTCCGGCACTCGGCATGAAGACTCAACTGCCCAGCGCCAGCAGTTCACAGCAGCTCAAGCCGCAGAACAAATTCATCCTCACCCTGGGCCTGGAAGGCCAGTTGCAACTGGATGGCAAGGACCTCACGGTCGACGCTCTGGTACCGGCGCTGAAGGCGGCGGAAAAGCCGGATACCAAGTCGACGATCATCGTCAACAGCGACAAGGGCGTGGAGGTTTCGCGCCTGGTGGAGGTGATGGACACCCTGCGTCTGGGTGGCTTTACCTCCGTGTCCATCGCCACGCGTAAGTCCTGATCATGTACGTTCTGTTTCGTGCGCGTCGGCTGCTGGGCAGTGTCCCGGCCCTGATCGCCCTGGTGCTGATTGCACTGGGTATCCAGTCCCAGACGTTGAAGGTCGAGCCGGTGTACGACGAGTCGGCGGTCGAGTTGGCATTGGTCGAGCCGGAGCCCGAGGTGGTGCCGCCACCCGTGGTGGAACAAGAACCGCCACCGCCGGTGATCGAGGATGAAGAGGCCGAGCCGGCCCCGCCTCCACCACCGCCCAAGCCGTTGCCAAAACCTGAACCCACGCCCAAGCCCAAGCCAGTGCCCAAGCCCGTGGTCGCCAAACCCACGCCGACGCCGCCCCCGGTGGCGGCCAAACCCGCGCCCGCGGCGGTCGCCCAGGCTGCGCCGACTCCGGCCCCGCCCGCACCGCCCAAGGTCGACGGTCAGGCCCTGGAGGGCGGTTACCTCAAGGGTCTGCGTAATGAGTTGGACACTTACAAGCAATACCCCACCGGACGCCAGGCCTCCCTCGAACGCCCGAGTGGCGACGTGGTGGTCTGGCTGCTGGTGGACCGCCAGGGTCGGGTACTCGACTCCGGCGTGCAGACCCCGGCCTCGAGCATGTTGCTCAACCGGGCCGCCGCCAACAGCCTGCGGCGTATCAAGCAGGTCAAGCCGTTCCCCGAGCAAGCCTTCGGGGGGCGCAATGAGCAGCGCTTCACCGCCACCTTCAACTACAGCGTGCAATAAGCACCCGACACTAGGACGACACTGATGAGGTTCACACGGATTCATCTGGCACTCGTTGCCGCGAGCATGGGGCATGGCATGGTCATGGCCGACACCGGCGACAGCGACGTCGGCACCATCGGCGTACAGGGCAAGGCCACTGCCGGTGGCGGTTACATGGTGCAGGAAGAAAGCATCAAGGGGCGCTCCACGATAACCAAGGAAGCGCTGGATAAACAAACCGCCACCGGCAACGCCATCGACAAGCTCAAGTACACCCCGGGCCTGAACATCTCCAGCGAAGATGCCACCGGCCTGTCGGGCTTTCGCTTCACCATGCGCGGGCTTAACTCCGACCAGGTGGGGATGTCGGTGGACGGCATGCCGATCAACGACTCCGGCAACTACGCGCTGTACTCCAACCTGCTGGGCGACCCGGAAAACATCGACCAGATTTTCGTCACCCAAGGCTCGTCGGAGGCCGACGGCCCGCACATCGGCTCCAGCGGCGGCAACATCGGTATCGTGACCATTCGCCCCACCAAGGAAACCGGGGCCTTCGTCAAACAGACGGTCGGCAGCAACGCCACCCGCAAGACCTTTGCCCGGCTCAACACCGGCGAGGTCAACGGCCTGAGCAACTGGCTGTCGGCGTCCCATACCGAAGGGCAGATGTGGCGCGGCTCGGGGGCCGTGCGTGCGGACAAGGTCGAGTGGAACAGCTTCTTCGACGCTGGCAATGGCAACACCGCCAACCTGATCCTCAAGTACCACGAGCAGGACAACAACAGTTACAGCCAACTGACCAAATCGCAGTTCCAGCAGAACGGCCGCAAGTTCGACCCCTACCCCGCCACACCGACGGTCGGCAGCAACGGCAAGCTCAACAGCTACTATGCCCTCGCGCAGAACCCGTTCCAGACCTTTACCGGCGTGCTCAACACCCAGTTCAAACTGGCTGACAACCTGGCCCTGTCGGTGATCCCGTATTACTACTGGGGTAACGGCAGCGGCGTCGGCTCGTCGAGCTACGCGCTGAACCGCGGCTCGAACGCAGGCGGCGTCTTCGACCTGGGTAACTTGCCCACCGCCGCCCAATACAACGCCGACGGCTCCTCCACCACCGGCGTGTACTACCGCCCCTCCCGCACCCAGACCTGGCGCCCCGGCATTACCACCAAACTGAACTGGGACCTGGGCGATCACAGCCTGCAATTCGGCTACTGGTACGAGCGCGCGCGTCAAAGCCAGACCCAACCGTTCATCGCGCTCAAGAGCAACGGCAAGCCTACCGACACCTGGCCGGACGGCGACGCCGTGGTCGATGCCAACGGCAACACCGTGCAAGGCCGTGATCGTTTCACCGTCACCCCGGCGCAGAAAGTCTGGGCTCAGGACACCTGGTACATCAACCCGGACTGGACCCTGGTGGCCGGCCTGGCCTACATGAACGTCAAGCGCGACGGCACCAACAACGGCAGCCTCACCGAGCAGCCGGAAAAACGTCACCAGACCTACAACAAGCTGCTGCCCAACGCCGGCCTCAAGTACCAGCTCGACGAACGCGACCAGTTGTTCTACAGCCTGTCGCGCAACATGCGTATCCCGCAGAACTACGTGCTGTACGACAAGGGCGTGGACTCGATCAACTCCAAGCCGGAAACCAGCTGGAACCATGAGTTGGGCTGGCGCTTCACCGGCGACGACATGACCGTGGCCGCCACCTTGTTCTACATGCAGTTCAAGGATCGCCAGGTTTCGTCCAAGGACATCAACGGCGACTACGCCGACATCAACGCCGGATCGGTCAACAACAGCGGCCTGGAGCTGGAGTGGAGCGGCCTGTTGCCCCAGCACTTCAACTACTACACCTCCTACACCTATACCAAGGCCGAGCAGCAGGACGACTTGACCGTGTACAACGCGGGCAAAGCCATCCTGTTGCCCACCAGCGGCAAACAGTTCGCCAACGTGCCGAAAAACATGCTGGCCGCCAACATCGGGTATGACGACGGGCGCTTCTACGGCACCTTCGGCGGCAAATACACCAGCAAGCTCTACGGCGACCTGACGAACGACGAAGCCATCTCCGGCCGCACCGTGTTCAACGCCGGCGCCGGTATCTACCTGCCGGTGGACAAGAAAGTGGTGAAGGACGCAACCCTGCGCCTGAACGTCGACAACCTGTTCGACAAGAAGTACCTGGACGGCGTGTACACCACCAAGACCAACGCGGCCAGCTACAGCGGTTTCCGCGACGGCGACCCGGCCTACATCGTTGGCCTGGAACGCACCGTGACGGTGTCCCTGGAAGCCAATTTCTAACAGCGAGGTAATCGAACATGGACATGAACCTGCTCCACGACATCACCTTTTATGTGATGTATGCCGCGATGGCCATCGCCATCTTCATCACCATCGAGCGCGGTATTTACTTCGCCTATGTGCGCCGCCAGGCCCGCGCCTTGACCGAGGTGCTGGGCGCCCATATACACAGCGAGCGCGACCTGCCGGAAAGCCTGACCCGCCGCGACAGCCTGCCGCTGAACATGGTGACGCCGGTGCTGGTGCAGAAAGCCTCGCAAGGTTCACGCAAGGACCTGGATGATGTGATCGAAACCCAATACCTGACCACCCGCGCCCCGCTGGCCCGCAGCCTGTGGATCATCGAAACCATCACCACCGCCGCACCGTTGCTGGGCTTGCTCGGCACCATCCTCGGCATCATCGACACCTTCAAGGCGTTGGCCAGCGCGGGGGTGTCCGACCCTGGGCAGATTTCCGGCGGCATCGGTACGGCGTTGTTCGCGACGGGCCTGGGGATCGCCATCGCGCTGTTCTGCGTGGTGTTCCACAACTTCTTCCAGGACAGCCTGGAACGCATCAACGATCAGTTGAAGATCCTGCTGATTCGCGCCGCCACCGGTGCCCGCGTGCAGGGCGAAGTGCCGCACCTGGTGCCCACCTCGTTGCACAGCCGCACGGCATGACTGTCAGGGCGGGCGCGTGAGGCGCCCGCCCTGTCTTTTTCCCTGACGAGATGCCTATGTCCCTATCGATGAAATGCCGTATCGCCGGCCTCGCCGGCTTGCTGCTCAGTCCGCTGGCCCAGGCGGACTTTTCAATTCCGGGGTTTGAACTGGTGCACACCGTGCCGCTGGACACCGAACTGGCTAGCGCCGATTTGCGCCAGCCGGGCCCGGTGTGGATCGAGCTGTTCGACGGTGCCAAAAGCACGATCGATATCGGCCAGTTTTATGCCGCCGACCATCCAGGCTCGGTGCTGGAGCGGGTAATCGAGCGCCTGGAAGCCGCCGGTAAACGCGGCGTGAAAATTCGTTTCCTGCTGGAGGAAAAAGGCATTCGCTTATCAGAAGCGTCCACACTGGAACGCCTGCGTGCGATTCCCAATCTGACCTTGCGCGTGCTGCCCTACGGGCAACTGAGCGGCGGCATCATCCACGCCAAATACATGGTGGTGGATGGGCGGCAGGCGTTTGTCGGCAGCCAGAATTTCGACTGGCGCTCGCTGGAACATATCCACGAAACCGGACTGCGCATCACCGACGCCACGGTGGTCGGCCAGGTCCAGGCGATTTTCGATCAGGACTGGCAAGCCCAGGCGGCGCTGAGCGCACACAACCCGGTGCCGCTGCCGATGGCCGGCCAGGCGCCTGCGCGCAGCGGCAATTACCTGGTGGCCAGCCCGCAACGCTACAACCCGCCCGGGGTGGGCGACTCCCAACTCGAACTGCCGCGCCTGCTCGGCGAAGCCAAGCACGAAGTGCGCGTGCAACTGCTGGACTACGCGCCGCTGTCTTACGGCCCGGATAAAACCCGGCCCTACTATGCGGTGATCGACAACGCCGTGCGTGCCGCCGCCGCTCGCGGGGTGTCGGTCAAGCTGATGGTGTCCAACTGGAACACCGATGCGCTGGAACTGCCCTATTTGAAAAGCCTGGCGGTGCTGCCCAACGTGCAGATCAAGATCGTCACCCTGCCCCAGGCCAAACAAGGGTTTATCCCCTACGCACGGGTGATCCACAGCAAGACCCTGGAGATCGACGGGCAAGTGGCGTGGGTCGGCACCAGCAATTGGCTGGGCGGGTATCTGGATAATTCGCGCAACCTGGAGGTGGTCATGCGCAGCGAAGCGATGGCCAAGCGTATAGGGCAATTGCATGAGCAGTTGTGGGATGGGCCCTACGCCAAAGCACTGGACGTAACGGCCGATTACCCTGCGCCGCACCCTGGCCAACCTTGACCTGAACAGGATTCAACGCCCGCGCGCACAGAGATGTCCCCTCCGACGCGGGGGCGTTTGACTGAGAAATTTCCTACGCCAAGGTCTGCCATTCTCAGCCCGTGTGGTGGTAGTGTGTGGAAATATTTCTGACTTAATGATCAGAAATCTCCCACTCACTACCAGCAAAGGAATGCGTCCCGCCATGTACTTTCCACTCAAGCAATTGGCTGCCGCCAGCGTGTTCGCCGCGAGCCTCTCGACCTTCGTCAGCCCCGCTTTCGCCAACATCACCCCACAGCAGAGCACGGCGATTCTCAAGGGCTTCAGCGAAACCTCGGTGACTGACTTCCGCAGTTTCCTCGGCACCCTGGCCCAGGGCGAGCTGGGTAAAACCAGCGATGTCGGCCCGGCGATCAGCGACTTTCTCGGGCACAAAACCCTGAGCGCTGAGCAACAGAACGAAATCAATCGCCTGCTGGGCATTTATGCGCGGGTGAAATACGCCAAGGCCGCCACCGAGACTCTGCGCGAGCTGGTGGAAATTCCGACGTTCAACGTCGACGGCGTGCCGCAGTACAAAAACCCGCAATTCCTCAAGATCGCCGACAAGCTGCAGGGCCTGGCGAAAGACTTCAACTTGAACTTCCGTAACATCGACAACCGCGTGTACGAAATCTCCCTGGAAGGCAGCGGCGATGAAGTGGTGGGCATCCACGCGCATGCGGATGTGGTGCCGGTGACGCCGGAAAATTGGGTGTTGAAAGACGGCACCCGGCTCGATCCGTTCAAGGTCACGCTGATCGGCGACCGCATGTACGGCCGCGGGACTGAAGACGACAAAAATGGCATCGTGGTGGCGATGTACGCCATGAAGGTGATCAAGGAAGAGAAGCTGCCGCTGGCTCGCACGTTCAAGCTGCTGGTGGACACCACTGAGGAAACCTCCGGCGACGCGATCCCCTATTACTTCGAACGCAACCCGACGCCGCCGTACAACCTGGCGCTGGATGGCGGCTACCCGGTGGTCATTGCCGAAAAAGGCTACGGCACGGTCATGGCCACTTTCCCGCGCCGCAAAGGTGAAGGCAAAGGCGCGGAAATCATCGCCATGACCGGCGGCAAAGCGACCAACCAGATTCCCTCGGCGTCGGTCGCCACGTTGCTCAGCGACAAACCTGCCGAGTTGGCCGCCAGCCTGCAAGAGGCCGGTACGCAATACGCCCAGCGCAATGGCGCTGACTTCCAGGTGAGCGCCAAGGTGGTCGGCAAAGAAGTGCAGTTGACAGTCACCGGGGTCTCCGCGCACTCGTCCGAACCGGAATCCGGGGTGAACCCGGTCGCGCGCATGCTGGAGCTGATCCACAGCGTCGACGGCAAGATCGCCCTCAAGCACAACCACATCACCGACGCGGCGCGTTATGCCGCCGACAACTGGGGCCTGGATTACCTGGGCGGCAAATTGGGCGTGGGCTTCGCCGATGACTTCATGGGGCCGCTGACCACCTCGCTGACGTTCGTCGACCTGGACGACAAAACCTTCAAGCTGGCGGTGAACCTGCGCGTACCCAAGGGTAAATCGCCGGAGAAACTCAAAGCGCAAATTGCCGACAAGCTCAGCGCCTGGGACAAGAAAACCAAGGTCAACGTGAACTTCACCTACTCGGTCGCCGAACCGATGTACCGCAACCCGGAAGGTGAGTGGGTCAAGGCCTTGTTGGCGGTGTCCACGGAAAACCTGGGCATGAAACACGCGTTCGGCAGTTCGGCCGGCGCCACCTCCGTGCATGAACTGCCCAACGGCGTGCAGTTCGGCCTGGCACGCCCGGAAGTGAAGTACACCGGGCACACCGACAATGAGTTCAAGACCGTCGAGCAGTTCCTCCTCGACCTGCAGATCGTCACCGAAATGATGGGCCGAGTCGGTCAGCTACCGAAGCTCTGAGTGCAGCAGGAGCCCGCCGCAATGGCGGGCTTGTTTCAAGTGCAAACCCAGCCTAGACGCCGACGGCGGCCGCCTGCATGGAACCGGTTTCCTGCAGATTGATGTGCCAGCTCAAGGCCTTGCTCAACACATGCGGCGTATGCCCACCCTTGGCGCACGCGGCCTTGAAGTAGCTGCGCAACGCCTCGCGATAATCCGGGTGCACGCAGTGGCTGATGATCAACTCGGCCCGTTCTTTCGGCGCCAGACCACGCAGGTCCGCCAGCCCTTGTTCCGTCACCAGGATATCGACGTCATGCTCGGTGTGGTCGACATGGCTGACCATCGGCACCACGCGGGAAATCGCACCGTCCTTGGCGATCGACTTGGTCACGAAAATCGACAGCAGCGCGTTACGGGCGAAGTCTCCCGAGCCACCGATGCCATTCATGATCTGCGTACCACAGACGTGGGTGGAGTTGACGTTCCCGTACAGGTCGAATTCCAGCGCGGTGTTGATGGCAATCACGCCTAACCGTCGAATCACTTCCGGGTGATTGGAGATTTCCTGGGGGCGCAGCACCAGGCGGTCGGCGTATTTTTCCAGGTTGCCGAACACCCGCTCGCCACAGGGGCCGGACAGGGTGATCGAACAGCCGGAGGCAAACTTCAGCTTGCCCGCGTCGAGCAATTCAAAGGTCGAATCCTGCAACACCTCCGAGTACTGCACCAGGTCGGTGAACGGCGCATCGATCAGCCCGCACATGACGGCGTTGGCAATGGAGCCGACGCCGACTTGCAACGGCGCCAGGCTTCTGCCCAAGCGTTTGTGCTCCACTTCCTGCTCGAAAAACGCCACCAGATGGTCGGCAATCGCCTGGGTCTCATGATCGGGCGGCAGCATGGGAATCGCAGATTCCGGCGTATTGCACAGCACGATGGCGACGATCTTGGCAGGGTCAATCGCAATGGCCTGGGTGCCGATGCGATCATCCGGGCTGATGACCGGAATCGGCCCGCGGCCAGGGCGCCCGTGGGGCTGATAAATATCGTGCATCCCTTCAAAATAAGGGCTGCTGGCCAGGTTCAGCTCAACGATGACCTGCCGCGCCGTCTGGGCGAAACTGGCCGAATTGCCGACCGAAGACGTCGGCACGATATGCCCCTGTTCGGTGATCGCCACCGCTTCAATCACCGCGACATCCGGAGTCGGCAGGCTACCGTCGCGCAGTTGTTCGACCACTTCGCTCAGGTGCTGGTCGATAAACACCACGCGGCCTTCGTTGATCGCCTTGCGCAGCACCGGGTCGCCTTGAAACGGCATGCGCCGCGCCAGCAGCCCGGCCTCGGCCATCTGCCCGTCCAGGCCACGCCCGAGGCTCGCGCCGGTGATCAGGTTGATCTTGAGCGGACACTGCCGGGCGCGCTCGATGAGCGCCAGTGGCACGGCCTTGGCGTCCCCTGCGCCACCGAAACCACTCATGCCCACGGTCATGCCGTCTTGAATGAACGCGGCGGCCTGCGCCGCGCTCATGATTTTTTCGTGCAAGGAATCCAGGCGAATGCGCTGGTGATGCATGGGGTGAACCTCAAAAAAGTTAGGCACAAAAACCAACGCGGTGTCAGAACTGTTCTTCATCCAGCGCCATGATGCTCGCGCTCCCAGCGCTGATCGCCGCCAACAACGCATGTACCCGCGGCAACAATTGCTCCGCGTAGAAGCGTGCGCTGACGCCTTTGGTCTTGAGGAAGGCCGCATCGCCCGTGCCGGCTTGCAGCTGTGCGTGCGCCTGCACGGCAGAACGCGCCATGAGCCAGCCGCCCGACAGGTAGCCGAAGAGCATCAGGAAGTTGACGCTGACGCTGCCGGCCCAATCCGCATCGTGCTTGGCGTTGTCGAGTAACCGCGACAAGGCCTCGCGACCGGCGCCAAGCGCGGCGGCCAACGCCACTGCCTGATAGTCGAGGGCGTCGATGTGACGCAGTTGCTCGACGGTTTGATCCATTTCCTCGAGCAGGCTGTTGAGCAACGCGCCCTGGTTCAGCAGGGTCTTGCGCCCCACCAGGTCAAGCGCCTGAATGCCGGTGGTGCCTTCATAAATGGTCAGGATGCGCGCATCGCGATAATGCTGCGCCGCGCCGGTCTCTTCGATGAAGCCCATGCCGCCGTGGATTTGCACGCCGAGGGAGGTGACTTCCTGAGCCAGTTCGGTCAGCCAGCCTTTGACGATCGGGGTGAACACATCGACGCGCCCCTGGTGATGGCGCGCAAGTTCCGGCGTGGGCGCATGCGCGGCACGGTCGACTTCGGCGGCGGCCACCAGCGACAACGCGCGCATCGCTTCGATGGACGCTTTCATCTGCAACAGCATCCGGCGCACATCGGGAAAGCGAATGATCGAGAAACGGCTGCCGTCCTTGCGCGTGCCCTGCAGACGGTCTTTGGCGTATTGACGGGCCTGCTGGTAAGCGCGCTCGGCAATCGACAAGCCCTGCAAGCCAACACTCTGGCGGGCATGGTTCATCATGGTGAACATGCAGGTCAGGCCCATGTGCGGCTCGCCGAGCAGATACCCGACCGCCCCTTCGGGGTCGCCGAAATTCATCACGCAGGTCGGGCTGCCATGAATGCCCAATTTGTGTTCCAGGGAGATGCACTGGACGTTATTGCGCACGCCCGGCTGGCCTTGGGCATCGAGCAGGAACTTGGGCACCACGAACAGCGAAATGCCTTTGACGCCCGCCGGCGCATCCGGCAGGCGTGCCAGGACCAAATGCACGACGTTGTCGGTCATCTGGTGATCGCCCCAGGTGATGAAAATCTTCTGGCCAGTGATCAGATAGTGGTCGCCCTGGGGCACGGCGCGGCTCTTGATGGCCGCCAGATCGGAGCCGGCATCCGGCTCGGTCAGGTTCATCGTCCCGGTCCACTCGCCGCTCACCAGTTTTTCCAGGTAGGCGCCTTGCAGTTCGGCCGAGCCGTGATGGGCGATGGCTTCGATAGCGCCCTGGGTCAACATGGGGCACAAGGCGAATGCCATGTTGGCTGAGTGCCAGATCTCATTGACGGCCGTGCCGATCACGTTCGGCAGGTTCTGCCCGCCGTGTTGTTCCGCAGCGGTCAACGAGGGCCAGCCGCCTTCCTGGAATTGCCGATACGCCTCGGCAAACCCCGGTGCTTCTTGCACGCCCTGTTCCCCCAGGTGCGTACCTTGGGTATCACCGACCCGGTTGAGCGGCGCCAGCACGCCGGAGCCCAAGCGGCCTGCCTCGCTCAAGATGGCGCTGACCAGCTCGCTGTTGACATCCTGAAGCTGGGCGCTCACGCACAACTGCTCAAATCCGACCAACGCCTCCAGCACGAATTCGGTGTCGCGGTACGGATGGGCATAACCACTCATTGTTATTTTCCTCATTCACTCGTTAGACAGGCCGCTACACCCCTCGCCCACTCCCCCATGCAGGGCAATTAACCAAAACGGCCATTACCCAAAAAACCTGGGACGGTTGCAAGCAGGGACGGAGCCCGTAGCGCATAGCTCTATTCAGCTTCCTCCGATCCGGCCCTGGGTGGCAATTACCAAATCAGTCGAAAAACAGACATAAACGGACAGTCACTTTTGGCTAAACTAGCCTCCCCTGCTGCCGGACTGCTGAACGATGGGCATCGAGCGCTATTCCATTTCCATGTACTTCGCCCACATCCTGATGACGGCCGCACGCCGCCTCGCGCTGGACGAAGACGTCTTGCTCAAGGAAGCCGGCATCAGCCGCAAGCGCCTGGACAACCTGCACCTGCGCATCACCCCCGACCAGTTCAGTCGCTTGATGCAGGCCGTGTGGCGCTTGAGTGATGACGAGTTTTTCGGCGCGGGTTCACAGCGCTGTCCGAAGGGCTGCTTCGCGATAATGGCCAAGCAAGTGATCCACTCGCACAACCTGCATTCGGTGTATTACAAGCTCAGCCATTTCTACAACGTGATGAACGACTCCCTGCACCTGGAGCTGAAAGTCGTCGGTGATGAGGCCCTGTTTTCAATGGCTTTGAGTGACCCGAGCCTGGACGCCGGCTACCTGCTGAGGGGTTTTTTACTGTTGCTCTGGCATCGGTTCCCAAGCTGGTTGATTGGCCAGCGGATCACGCTCAAGCGGGTGACGTTCGATCATCCCGAGCCCGCCCATTCAGCGGAATACCGCTTGATGTTTCCATGCCCCGCGCACTTCGACCAACCCGAGACTTGCCTGGTGTTCGACGCCGCGATTCTCACCGCGCCGCTGGTGCAAACCGCAGAAACCCTGGCCTATCACCTGCAGCGAGCGCCGGTGGACTGGTTCACCCGTCCCGCCTATTACCCGGTTTACACGCGGCGGGTGCTGGACCACCTGGAGAACGTCGACGATCTCGCCAAGGCCACCATCCAGAGCGCCGCCAGCGAGCTGCACCTGACGGAAAGAACACTGCGGCGCAAGCTCTTGGCCGAAGGCAGCAAGTTTCAGAAACTCAAGGACGGGGTACGCCGCGACATGGCCATTCATTACTTGAGCCAGACGTCGATGTCGATCAATCAGACCTCGCAACAGCTGGGTTTCTCGGACCCGTCGGCGTTCACCCGGGCCTTTCGCCAATGGACCGGCGAGTTACCCAGGACTTACCGCGACGCGGCACTCAACCGCAAATGACTCAGGCGTCCAGGCGCGCAGGCCGAGACACTTTGCCCTGGACCCGCTCGCGATAACGCCCAGGGCTTTCGCCGGTCCACTTCTTGAACGCCCGATGGAACGCGCTGGGCTCCTGAAAACCGCATTGCGCGGCGATTTCACCGATGCTCGCCCGCGTCTGACAGAGCAGTTCCAGCGCCAGACTGCGGCGCACTTCATCCTTGATCTCCTGAAACGAGCAACCTTCGCGCTCCAGACGCCGGCGCAAAGTGCTGGGGCTCATGTGCAAGTCCACGGCCAAGTCCTCCAGCGCCGGCCACAAGCTGTAGTGGCTGCCACGCAGGCGTTGATAGACCTGGGTCGCCACGCCGTCCTGGTTGCGAAACCGGATCACCAGCCATTGCGGCGCGCTGCGCAGAAACACCTTGAGCGACGCCAGGTCCTGCACCACGGCCAGACGCAGGTAGCTGCTGGCGAATTCGATTTCGGTGCGGGCCGCGCCAAACGTCAGGTTGTAGCCCCACAGCAACTGATCGTCGCTGAGCGGCGCACGCGCATGGCGAAAGTCGGCGCGATCGATGGGCACGCGGCGTCCGCCCAGCCAGCACAGCAGGCTGATCATCAGCACCAGAAAGGTTTCCTCACCGTAACGCCGTGTGTCCTCATCGCCGCCGCCGACTTCCAGGCTGAGTACCGCACGCTTGCCATGCACGCTGAGGCGGCCGCGAAAGTCGCGCAGGAACAGGGCGAAACTGGCCAGGCACTGGGTGAGCGCCTTGCCCAGGTTCGGTTCCTGGATCAGGCCACGGCAGATCAGGGCGAAACTGCCCGGCGGCATGCCGTGGGAATCCAGGCGGAAGAACTCGTCGTTCAACTCACGAATCTGAATCAGCCATAACGCCGCAAACGCGCTGGCCGGCACCCGGGCCTCGGGCTGGGTCAGCAGCGCCGGCTCGATGCCCGCTTCGCACAGCACGGCGGCCAGCCGCTCGGGCTGATCGCGCAGCGCATGGATCATGACCTGCACGAAGTAGACGGCAACCGAATCCTTTTCCCGCGTGGGCATCATTCTGAGTTCCTGTAGCGGACACATGGTAATAAACGCCAATACAACTGACAGGTTTCGGCATAGGCCGCCCCATTGTCGGGCCATAGACTCTCGCCCAATGGACCGTATTGCAACGGCACCGCACATTTGAAGAGAGACTGACGATGAATCTGCAAAATATCGGCGTGATCGGCGCGGGCACCATGGGTAACGGCATCGCCCAGATCTGCGCGGTGGCCGGCATCAACGTGACCTTGCTGGATATCTCCGCCGGCGCCCTGGAAAAAGCCCTGGCCACCGTGAGCAAGAACCTCGATCGCCAAGTCAGCAAGGGCACCCTCAGCGAATCCCAGAAGCATACGGCCCTGGACAAGATCCGCACCAGCACCGACTACGCCAGCCTGGCAAATGCCCAATGGGTCATCGAGGCGGCCACGGAAAACCTCGAACTGAAACGGCGCGTGCTGCAACAGATCGCCGCTCACGTCGATGAGCAGTGCGTGATCGCATCCAATACGTCTTCGCTGTCCATCACCGAACTGGCGGCCGGCGTTAACGCCCCCGAGCGCTTTATCGGCCTGCATTTTTTCAACCCGGTGCCGGTGATGGGCCTGATCGAAGTGATTCGTGGCCTGCAGACCAGCGATAAGACCCACGCCCAGGCCATTAAGCTGGCACAGCACCTGGGCAAAACCGCGATCACCGCCGGCAACCGCCCAGGTTTTGTGGTCAACCGGATTCTGGTGCCGATGATCAACGAAGCGATCCTGGTGTTCCAGGAAGGCCTGGCCAGTGCCGAAGACATCGACGCCGGCATGTGCCTGGGTTGCAACCAGCCTATCGGCCCGCTGGCCCTGGCCGACCTGATCGGCCTGGACACCTTGCTGGCGATCCTCGAGGCGTTCTATGAGGGCTTCCAGGACAGCAAATACCGCAGCGCGTCGCTGCTCAAGGAAATGGTGGCCGCCGGTTACCTGGGGCGCAAGACCGGGCGCGGCTTCCATACCTATGGCTGAGTATCGCTCGCGCCTGTGCGAACACCGCAACAAGGCCCTGGAGTTGCTCGCCAGTAAAGGCTTCGGTCAAGTCGGCATGCGCGAGCTGGCCAGCAGCCTGGGGTTGACCCCGGGCTCGCTGTACCACCACTACCCCAGCAAACAGCACCTGCTGCTGGATTGGATCGAAGAGTTCTACGAAGAACTGCTGACCACCCTGGGGCGCGTCGAACAACGGCCGCGCTCACGCCAGGACAATCTGCAGCGGCTGATTCATGCCCACCTGAACTTGCATCAAGAGATGCCGTGGCATTTCCGCCTGGTGGAGCGTGATTGCGGCTGCCTCACGGAGGACCAGCAACTGCGGGTCCGGCAGTTGCGCGAACAATACGAGCAGCGCCTGCTGCAAATGCTCGGGCGACCGCGGCGGCTGAGTGCGCACGCCCTGCAAGCCGCCGGCCACGCCATCGCCACACTGCTGAACAATGCGCCGAGCTGGCTGGCCGGGCAGACGCTGGATGATGCAGAACGCACCGAGCTACTGGAAAACCTGCTGACCGGCGCCATCGAGCGCGTACTGGCAACACGGGCCAGCGAGCGGCCGAACCTGCAGATTGCCGTGGCCTGAGGCCGATCAGCGCAATTGCAGGGGGTCCACCAGGCCGGCGGCAATCGCCATGCCCACCAGCTCGGGCAAATGGCTGGCCGCCATGCGTTTCATGACCCGCGCGCGATACAGGTCGATGGTCTTGACGCTGACGCCCAACTGCTCGGCAATTTCCCGATTGGTATAACCCTGCACCAGCGGGAGTAGCACATCGCGCTCGCGTGGCGTGAGTTGCTGCAGCCGCGCCTGCACCCGCGCCGGTCCTTCACCGAGGCTCTGGCGATGATCGGCCTTGCTCAGGGCCTGCAGGACACTGTCGAGCAGCAACTGTTCGTTGTAGGGTTTTTCGATAAAGTCATGTGCCCCGGCCTTGAACGCACGGACCACAATCGGCACATCGGCGTGGCCGCTGACGAAAATCACCGGCAGGTGCAGGTCGCGGTTGCGCATGTGCTCCTGCACATTCAGGCCGCCCATCCCCGGCATGCGCACATCCAGCAGCACGCAGGCGTTGAGGCGGCTGTCGCAGGCGTCGAGAAACTCGCGACCACTGGTAAACGGCAGCGCCTTGAGGCCCACCGACTCCAGCAACCAGACGGTCGAATCGAGCATCCCCTGGTCGTCATCCACCACATACACCACCTGCTCCGTCACGCTCACCATCGCTTGATTCCTCTTCTTATTGTGGGGCACCGCTCTGGGCGAGTGCGGGCAGGCGGCAGCACATTTGCAGCCCGACCGGCATCGGCTCGGCCTGCAACTCGCCACCGAAGCCTTCGATGATGCTGCGGCTCATGGACAAGCCCAGGCCCAGGCCATTGGCCTTGCTGGTATAGAACGGGGTGAATATCTGCTCCAACTGCGCCGGCGAGACACCGGGACCCTGATCGCTCACGTCGATCTGCACCCACCCGTCACGCTGCGCCAGCGCACTCATGACGATGAGCGAAGGCTGGCCGGGATGGGCTTCGCGATTCGCATCGATGGCATTGCGCAGCAGGTTCAGCAGCACCTGCTCCAGCAGCACCCGGTCGGCGTAAATCAGCGGCAGATTATCCGGCAAGCGATCCTCGATCGTCACCTGGCAATCGCTGGCCTCCCAGGCACACAGGCGCACCGCTTCGCGGGCGACCTCGCCGGGGTTCAGCGCCTCCATGCGTCTGCGCCCCTTGCGCAGAAACGCGCGCAAGCGCTTGATCACTTGCGCGGCGTGGTTGGCATGCACCGAGATCCGCTCCAGGCCTTGAGCCACCCGCTCGGCCGCCGGCGAATCGCTGCCCATCGCGGCCAGATAACGCTGGCTGGCATTGGCGTAATTGACCACCGCCGCCAGCGGCTGATTCATTTCATGGGCGATACCCGACGCCAGTTCGCCCAGGGTCACCAGGCGCGCAGTGTGCGCCAGTTCGTCCTGGTGATGACGCTGCTGGGCCTCGCGCAGCTTGCGCTCGGTCAGGGTGGTTTCCTCGGCCTGGACCCTGGCGGTGATGTCGCGGGACACGCTGACCACCTCCACCACCGCGCCGGTGTAGGTCTCGCGGATCGCCCGGCAGGCGGTTTCGAACCACAGGTAATGGCCCTCGCGATGGCGGATGCGATAGGTCATGGTGTAATAACCGTCCTGCTCCAGGCCCTCCCGCGCGCGCCGCACCAACCCCGCCAAGCCCTGCCGATGGAACAGGCGTTGAGCCAGGGTCCCGCGCAATTCCCCCGGCCAGTAGCCCAGCAAGGCCCAGGAAGCCGGTGATGCATCGAGAAAACCGCCATCCGGGGTGTGCCGGGAAATCAGGTCGGTGGTGTTTTCGATGATCAGCCGATACAGGCGCCGGGCCTTGGTGGATTCGCGCTCGGCGACGATCTGCGCGCTGGCGTCCCGGCAACGCGCCAGCACGCGATTTTCGCCAGGGTCGGGAATAAACGTCCACACCAGAATGCGCTCGGCGAACTGCGCCTCGACGTTTTCGATCGCCCGCTGCTGCCCCAGGCACGCCTGCACCAGCGGCAAGCAATTGACCGGCAACAGGCTCACACAATCGGCCAGGGACAACTGCTCAAGCAACGCCAACAGCGCCGCGTTGAGCTCCAGCGGCCGAGCCTCGGCATCCAGCAGGAGACTCGGCTGCGGGTCATGCCCGAGCAGCGGCGAGCCGCTTGGTAAGCGCACGGAATTGCCGATCATCTTGAAACCTATACAGGGAGGGCGACGTCGAGGTCAGCGGAAGCGTTTAAGCAAGATATAGTACATATACTATACAACACAGGTAGTACTTCCATACATCCGCGCGGACAGTATATAAAAGCCGCCGGAGAAGTCATTGCGCTTTTCCCGCAGGGACCGGCGTGCCAACGATAAAGCCTCAAGGCCGGCACCGTCAGCTTAACTGCCGTTACCAGCGTCTCGAACAATAGAGCTAATAATCAGCCACCGGGTATCCGCACCATGTCAATTTTCGACCAAGGCCTCGAGCCGACCAGCGTTAATCACATTGCTCTTTCGCCTTTAAGCTTCATTGAACGCACTGCCAGCGTCTATCCCGATTACCCTGCCGTGATCCACGGATCGATACGCGCCACCTGGGCGCAAACCTACAGCCGTTGCCGGCGCCTGGCCTCGGCCCTGGCCGGTCGCGGGATCGGCAAAAACGACACCGTGGCCGTCATGCTGCCCAACATCCCGGCCATGCTCGAAGCGCATTTTGGCGTGCCGATGATTGGCGCCGTACTCAATGCCCTCAACGTGCGCCTGGATGCCGAGGCCATCGCCTTCATGCTCGCGCACGGCGAAGCCAAGGTACTGATTGCCGACCGTGAGTTCCACGATGTGGTGCATGCGGCCATCGGCATGCTTGACCATCCGCCCCTGGTCATCGATGTCGATGACCCGGAATACGGCGAAGGCCAGCCGGTCAGCGACCTGGACTACGAGGCGTTTCTCGCCGAGGGCGATCCGGACTTCGCCTGGCAGTGGCCTGAAGATGAATGGCAAGCCATCTCGCTGAACTACACCTCAGGCACGACCGGCAACCCCAAGGGCGTGGTCTACCACCACCGCGGGGCCTACCTGAATTCCCTGGGCAACCAAATGATCTGGGCGATCGGCAACCACCCCGTGTACCTGTGGACGCTGCCGATGTTCCACTGCAACGGCTGGTGCTACCCGTGGATCATCACGGCCCTGGCCGGGGTCCATGTGTTTCTGCGCCGCGTCGACCCACAGAAAATCCTCAACCTGATCCGCGAGCACCAGGTCACTCACTTGTGCGGTGCGCCGATTGTGCTCAACGCTCTGGTGAACATGCCCGACTCGGCCAAGGCCACCATCGACCACCCGGTGAACGCCATGGTCGCCGGCGCGGCGCCACCCGCCAAAGTCATCGGCGCCGTGGAAGAAATGGGCATCAAGGTGATCCACGTCTACGGCCTGACTGAAGTGTATGGCCCTGTGACCCTGTGCGCCTGGCACTCGGAATGGGATGCACTGCCCCTGGACGAACGCGCGCAGATCAAGGCGCGTCAGGGCGTGCGCTACCCGACCCTGGAAGGCGTGATGGTCGCCGACCCGAAAACCCTCGAGCCAACCCCTCATGATGGCCACACCATCGGTGAGATTTTCATGCGCGGCAATACGGTGATGAAGGGCTACCTGAAGAACCCAACGGCAACTGCTGAAGCGTTCGAAGGCGGCTGGTTCCACACCGGCGACCTGGCGGTGACCCATCCCGACGGCTATGTCGAAATCCGCGACCGGCTCAAGGACATCATCATCTCCGGCGGCGAGAACATCTCCACCATCGAACTTGAAGGTGTGCTGTACCGGCACCCGGCAATCCTGGAAGCCGCCGTCGTCGCCCGCCCCGACGAAAAATGGGGTGAAACGCCGTGCGCCTTCGTCACACTCAAGGCCGACCACCAGAACATCCGCGAAGCCGACATCATCAGCTTCTGCCGCGAACACCTGGCGGGCTTCAAGGTGCCACGCACGGTGGTGTTCACACAGCTGCCGAAGACTTCGACCGGTAAGATCCAGAAGTTTTTGCTGCGTGACATGGCGAAAGAGCTCTAGGCCATTTCCATCAAGCCCGAACGCTGCGCGCACACGCTCGTGTCCGATTGAACGGCATGGACGCTAGCTGACGGGATTGATGCAGCCAACCTTAAACAGATGCCCTCCTCTATGGAGGGCATTGTTTTTTGTTCAGGCGCGGTTGAGGTGTGTCGGATAGCCCGAAGCGCTCAAGCCACCCTCAGCAGATGCAATATTTGATTTATCGCAGAAACGAAAAAAGACGCCGAAGCGTCTTTTTTTCGCTGACCCCCAGGTCCAATGGACACTGCGAATCAAAAATTGGAGCGGGAAACGAGACTCGAACTCGCGACCCCGACCTTGGCAAGGTCGTGCTCTACCAACTGAGCTATTCCCGCAAATGGCGTCCCCTAGGGGACTCGAACCCCTGTTACCGCCGTGAAAGGGCGGTGTCCTAGGCCACTAGACGAAGGGGACACGCTACTGAAACACATGGTGTGTATTTCAGTGCCCAGAGGCCTTGTCCGAAGACTTGGTCCTGGTTTCACTCAATGCCGCCCGAAGGCAACACTGCTTAAAAATGGAGCGGGAAACGAGACTCGAACTCGCGACCCCGACCTTGGCAAGGTCGTGCTCTACCAACTGAGCTATTCCCGCATTGGCGTCCCCTAGGGGACTCGAACCCCTGTTACCGCCGTGAAAGGGCGGTGTCCTAGGCCACTAGACGAAGGGGACACACGTACAACATTCACTCCCTACCGCGTTTCGCTGTGTGCTTTACGCTGTAAGTGGCGCGCATTCTATGGATGGATTGAAAGGTCGTCAACCCCCAAGGATAAATTTATTTAAATCAATGACTTCGCCCCCGTTTTCCGGCCCGCGCTGGCATTCTGCATGTCCGTGCCTTGACGCCTATATTCTGGCGCCCGACAAGACGCTATAGTTCATCCAGCAACTGATGGCATTGTGCATCTACGCAGGGAATGCTTACGTATATAGAAGAAACTACCTGGGCAACTGGTCGAACAGTCCTATCCGACAGATGTCCCAGTCACTACACTCCACAGCAAACCCTATAAAGAGGTCACACCGGTGACACCACTCATGATCACCCTGCTGGTAATAGCCGGGATCGTAATACTGATCGCCATTGGCTACATGAACCACGCGGTGGAAAACAACAAACTGGAAAAGCAACGCGCCGTGATCGAGCTTAATGACCGGCTGCGTCGCTGTGGTGAGATCACCGAGACCTTCCCTGGCCAGTTGATGACCCCAGCGCTCAAGCTGCTGCTGACCCGCCTGGAGCTCAACGTCAACCAACGCTTGTTGCACCTCAACAAGACCAGCGCACCGCTCAAGGCGCGGATCGCCGAACTGAATGCGCTGGTGGCCCAAGGCGAATCGATCCCGATCAACAACCCGCCCGGCCCGATCCAGACCGAAGCCAAGGCCAAGGACGTGCGGTTCCTGCTGGAAGCCCTGCACGGCCAAGTCACCCGCGCCGCCCAGGACGGTTTCCTGCCGACCAATGAAGCCAAGCACTGGATCCGGGAAATTCGCCACATCCTGGTACTGCTGCACATCGAGTTCTTCAACAACCTCGGCCAGCATGCCTTGCAACAGAACCAGCCTGGCCAGGCGCGCCTGGCCTTCGAGCGCGGCGTGCAGTACCTGCGCAAGCAGCCCGAGCCCGCGCTCTACAGAGAGCAACTGCAATTGCTGGAGAGTCAATTGGTGCGCGCCAACTCTACGGTGCTGACCAACAGCAAGCCTGCGGAAGACGAAGTCAACGAACTGACCGAAGGCCTGAAAGTCGCCGAAACCGACGCCGAGTGGAAGAAAAAAGTCATCTACGACTGACCGCCCCTCCCCATGTGGCGAGCCCCCCTCGCCACATGCCATCTTTTAGTACCTATCCGCTGGCCGTCGACTCGCGTACAAAAGTGTCCCTCACTTCGTGAAGTTGGAGGCCTGTTATGCCTGTCGCCGTGATTGATGGACAACCGCTGCACTATGTTGACCAGGGCTGCGGCCCGGTCGTCCTGCTGGGTTCGAGTTACCTGTGGGACCGCGACATGTGGGCACCGCAGATCGAAGCGCTGTCGCACCAGTATCGCGTGATCGTCCCCGAGCTATGGGGCCATGGCGAGTCCGGGCCGCTGCCGACACACACGCGATCCCTGGACGACCTGGCGCGCCAGGCCCTGGCACTGCTCGACCAGTTGCACATTACCCGGGTCAACCTGGTGGGCTTGTCGGTCGGCGGCATGTGGGGCGCGCGCCTGGCCCTGCGGGCACCCGAGCGGGTCAACAGCCTGGTGCTGATGGACACCTACCTCGGCGCCGAGCCCGAGGCCACGCGCCAGCACTACTTCTCGCTGTTCAAGATGATTGAAGACGCCGGCGCTATCCCGGAGCCGCTGCTGGATAGGGTCGCGCCGATCTTTTTCCGCCCGGGCATCGACCGCGAATCGGCGCTGTACCAAAATTTCCGCAAGGTCTTGCAGGACTACCCCGCGGCGCGCCTGCTAGACAGCATCGTGCCCCTGGGCCGGCTGATCTTCAGCCGTGAAGATGTATTGGAGCAGTTGTCACGCCTGGACGCCGACACCACCCTGGTGCTGTGCGGCGAACAGGACACACCGCGCCCGCCCGCCGAGTCCGAGCAGATGGCCAGCCTGATCGGCTGCAGCCTGAGCCTGATTCCCGACGCCGGGCATATCTCCAGTCGCGAGAACCCGGACTTCGTCAATGAAGCGCTGCTGACCTTCCTCGCCAACCATGCCTGATTGCCCCCTGCCCTTTGATCGCGGCCTGCCAGCGGCGATCAAAGGCGGAAGTGCCCCACCATGCCCTTGAGTTCCGCGCCCAACTGCGCCAGTTCAATACTCGACGCGGCATTGCCTTGCATGCTCAACGCCGATTGATCGGCACTCGCCCGAATGCTGGTGACGCTGCGGTTGATCTCTTCGGCCACCGAGCTCTGCTGCTCGGCCGCCGCCGCAATCTGCTGATTCATCTGTTGGATCAATGACACCGCGACCGCAATGCTGCCCAGGGCGCTTTCGGTTTCCAGCGCATCACTGACGGCCAGCTTCACCAACTCGCCGCTCTGCTGGATCTGCTGCACCGACGATTGTGCCGCGCTGCGCAAGGTGCCGACCAGGCGTTCGATTTCCTCGGTCGATTGCTGGGTGCGCTTGGCCAGCGCCCGCACTTCATCGGCCACCACCGCAAAACCACGGCCTTGCTCACCGGCGCGCGCGGCCTCGATGGCCGCGTTGAGTGCCAGCAGGTTGGTCTGTTCGGCCACGCTTTTGATTACGCTCAACACGCTGCCGATGTTCTGGATTTCGACGCTGAGGCTTTCGATGCTGGCACTGGCGCGGGTACTGGAGGTGGCCAGCAATTCGATGCGCTGCAAACTCTGGCGCACCACCTGCTGGCCGCTGTCGACTTTGTCATCGGCGGTCTGCGCCGCTTGTGCAGCCTCTTCGGCGTTACGCGCCACATCGTGGACCGTGGCGGTCATCTGGTTCATCGCCGTGGCAACCTGTTCGGTTTCTTCCTTCTGGCTGCTGACCTCGATGTTGGTCTGCTCGGTGACGCTGGACAGCGAATGGGCCGAACTGGCCAATTGCTCGATACCCGCTTGCAGCCCGCTGACCATTTGGCTCAAACCGCTGCCCATCTGTTGCATCGCCTGCATCAACTGGCCGATTTCATCGCGGCGGCTGACTTCCATGCGCCCGCTCAAGTCGCCGGCCGCAATCTGCTGGGCCACCGCGATCACACGGCGCAGCGGTGCGACGATCAACCGGGTAATCACCCACGCGGCAATCAACCCCATCAACAGCGCCAGGGCCGACGAGCCGATGATCAGCAGCGCGCTTTCCTTCAGTTGTGCTTGCATCGACTGGTCTTCAGCGGCATACGCCTGGTCGACCTGACTGACCACTTGGTCGGCGCGATCATGCAATTGTTTGTAGACCACTTTTTCCTGGGCCAGCAGGCCGGTGTATTCGCCGAGTTTTTCGCTGAACGCGGCGATATGCCCGGCGACCTCATTGAGCACCGTCTGGTAACCGGAGTCCTTGACCGAAGTTTTCAATAGCTCGACCTGGGCCAGCGCCTGCTCGGCCTGTTCGATTTTGCCTTGTTCGGCGCTGTCATCCTCGCCTTTGCGGCTCTGATCAAGGCGCACATGGGCTTCGTTCATGGCTTGCAACATCAACCGTGAAACCTGGCTGACCTGCCCCGCCTGCTCGATAAACTCGGCGCCCTCCTTGCCCTGGCTTTCCTTTAGGCCATAGGCGCCATCGTCGGCCAGGCCGGCCTGCAACACATCGAGGTTATTGGCCACGCTGGACACCGACCAACTGGCCATTTCCAGCGCCAGGTCCTTGGTCTGGGTCAGTTCGACGAACTCATCGAACGCCTTGCGGTAAGCGGCCAAGGCCTGCTCGACCTCGGTCATCAGCGGCACGTTGGCCGCGGACCCGGCCTTGAGGCTGCCGGCCAGGGCAGCCAAGGCGTCGACACGCTCATGTAGGGCGTCGACGGACTTGGGGTCGGCGTGCAGCGCGTAGTCCTGCTCGATCAAACGCACCTTGAGCAGCCCGCTGTTGAGCGCAGACATGGTCTTGAGGCCCTCGAAACGCAGGCCAACGGTTTGCAGGGACCACACGCCGATCGCTGCCACCAACGCAGTCAACAGCAGCACCAGACTGAAGCCCAAACCCAGTTTTTTCGCCATACCGAGGTTGGCGAAACGTCGTTGCACGGCCGAAATCATGCGCTTGAATCCTCTTGCAATGGCGGATGCCATCAAGCCCGGTTTCCCAGCAGCGAGATTCGCAACCACGAGGCACTGAACACAAGTCGTTGGCGCCACAATAATGGCAAAAAGCTACACTCTCGTCGTTTTCAGAATGGTCGAGGTCGATCTGGCAGGCCCCGTAGCGCGGAACAACGCCAGGGCCCGCTGATCAGCAGCATAGGCCACATTGATGCGCTGCCACTCACTGTGTTCACCCGTAGGGCTGAACAGCGCCCCCGGTGACATCAGCACACCCAGTTGCCGTGCATACGCCTGCAACCGCGAACGGTCGCCCACGCAGGGCCGCGCCCAGACAAACATGCCCCCGGCGGGCACGGCGAACACCTGCCATTCCTCATCCTCCAATACCTGCAAGGTCGCGGCCATTTGCGTGTTCAGACGTTTGCGCAGGCGCTGCACCCATTTGCGATAGGTGCCGTTGGCCAGCAACGTGGCCATCACCGCTTCGGCAAAACGCGAGGTGCCGATGCCGGTGAGGGTCTTGAGGTGTACCAATTGCGCAATGATCGGCGAACTGGCGCTGAGGTAGCCGACGCGCAAGGCACTGCTGAGGGTCTTGGAGAAACTCGAGACATAGATCACCCGATCTTCATGGGGCAGCGCCGACAGTCGCGTGCAACTGGCGTGTTGCAGGTCGGCGTAGACATCTTCTTCGATAATCAGAAAGTCTTCACTGTGCGCCAGCTCCAGCAAACGTTCGGCCACTTTGCGGCACAGGCTGGTGCCGGTGGGGTTGTGATACAGGCTGCTGATAAACAGGCACTTGGGACGATGACGGCGCAGCAGAACTTCCAGCGCCGGGATGTCCGGGCCGCCCTGGGTGCGCGGTACTTCCAGCAGCGTGACGCCGTGGAAGGTCAACTGACGAAACAGGTTGCCATAACCAGGGGTTTCTACGACCACGGTGTCGCCGGCCTTGAGCAACGTGCGGATCAACAGGTCCTGAGCGTGGCTGGCGCCATGGGTGGTGAGGATGCGGTCGAGGCTGGTGACCACGTGAATCCGGGTCAGGCGCTTGAGCAATTGCTCGCGCAGCGCCGGCAGCCCCAGTGGCGTGCTGTAGTTGAACAGGCCCTCGGTATCGGTGCGGCTGACTTCGCGGATCGCGTAGCTGATGTCATCGCTTTCGCGCCAGGCGTCCGGCAACCAGCCGCAGCCCAATTTCAACTCGCCCACCGGGCTGTCGGTAAAAGCGCCCCACTCTCGCTCCGCGCCTTCATACCAGTGGCGTTCCTGAGTCACCGGCGGCTGCGCCACCATAAACCCAGAGCCCTGCTTCGAGGTCAGCAGGCCTTGGGCCTCCATGCGCTCGAATGCTTCGATCACGCTGGACTGGCTGAGCAGGTTGTCGAGGGCCAGTTGGCGGATGGACGGCAAGCGTGTGCCGGGGCTGACCCCGCTCTTGCGAATCCATTCCGCCACCGCGCTGACGATTTGCTGCACCACCGGTACAAGGGCTTGTCGATCGATCCCTAAATCCATGAGCCACTCACTTAACTATCTGTTATTCAACCCAAAACAGTTAAGCACAGAAGCCCGCCAAAACAGGCCGCCAACAGTTACTAAAGTATTGATTTTATTGACTTATTTACCTCCTGATACACATTGGATCACGGCGTTTTGCCAGCTATGGAAACGCCCCACAGCACCTCAAACTTTTTCGAGAGCGGTGCGGCTTGGAGTCCTAGATCGCGGTGGCGCCGCCGTCCACCGCCAGAGCCTGGCCGGTGGTGAAAGCCGCACCGTCGCTGCACAGGTACAACACGGCACTGGCGATTTCCTCGACCTTGCCAATGCGCCCAACCGGGTGCATGGCGGCGGCAAATTCGGCTTTGCGCGGGTCAGCTTCATAGGCACGACGGAACATGTCGGTATCGATCACTGCCGGGCATACCGCGTTGACGCGGATTTTCTTTTTCGCGTATTCGATGGCCGCCGATTTGGTCAAGCCGATCACAGCGTGTTTGGACGCGGCGTAGATGCTCATCTTTGGCGCGGCGCCCAGCCCCGCCACCGACGCGGTGTTGACGATCGCTCCGCCGCCCTGGGCCAGCAGCAACGGTAATTGGTATTTCATGCACAACCACACGCCCTTGACGTTGACGCCCATGATCGCGTCGAACTCATCGAGGGTGCCGTCCGCCAGCTTGCCTTTCTCGATCTCGATCCCGGCATTGTTAAAGGCGTAGTCCAGGCGGCCATATGCGGCAATGGTCTGCGCCATCAATTGCTGCACGTCAGCTTCCAGCGTGACGTCGCAGCGCACGAACCGCGCCTCGCCACCGGCCTCGCGGATCAGCGCAACAGTGCCTTCGCCGCCCGCCACGTCGAGGTCGGCAACCACTACCTTCAAGCCTTCGGCAGCAAACGCCAGCGCGGTGGCGCGGCCAATACCGGCGGCGGCGCCGGTGACCAGGGCGACCTGGCCGGAAAACGTCATGCTCATGGGGATGTCCTATGGGAGAAATAGCCGTGGCGCGAGTCTAGCCAACCCCGGGACGCGCGCGTCAGCACTATCAGAAGACCGGTTAGCGCTGCATGAATCACAATGATAAGACCGCCTGCGTCACTATCATCGAGGCCTATCGACGAGCATTCGCAGCCCTCGGCCGACCTTGCCCGCACGCCAGTATGGGTCTATCAATCAGGCTTCATTTCTCAAGAGTCCTTGCCATGACTGCCCAGACCAACCGCCAGTTCCTGCTCGCCAAACGCCCGGTCGGCGCGGCCACGCGGGAGACCTTCACCTACCAGGAAGTGCCGCTGGGCACCCCACAGGACGGCCAGGTACTGGTGCGCAACGAATACCTGTCCCTCGACCCGGCGATGCGCGGCTGGATGAATGAGGGCAAATCCTACATTCCGCCGGTCGGCATCGGCGAAGTGATGCGGGCGCTGGGCGTGGGCAAAGTGATCGCCTCGAACACCCCGAAATTCGCCGTCGGCGACTACGTGAACGGTGCCCTGGGGGTGCAGGACTACTTCCTCGGCGAGCCGCGTGGTTTCTACAAGGTCGACCCCACGCTTGCGCCCCTGCCGCGCTACCTGTCGGCGCTGGGCATGACCGGCATGACCGCCTATTTCGCGCTGCTCGACACCGGCGCACCGAAAGCCGGTGACACCGTGGTGATCTCCGGCGCAGCGGGGGCGGTGGGCAGCATTGCCGGACAGATCGCCAAGATCAAAGGCTGCCGCGTGGTGGGCATTGCCGGTGGCGCCGACAAGTGCAAGTTCCTGGTCGATGAACTGGGCTTCGACGCCGCCATCGATTACAAACACGACGACCTGCCCGCCGCACTCAAGCGCGAGTGCCCCAAGGGCGTGGATGTGTATTTCGATAACGTCGGCGGCGACATTCTCGACGCAGTGCTCAGCCGCCTGGCGTTGAAAGCCCGCGTGGTGATCTGCGGCGCGATCAGCCAGTACAACAACAAGGAAGCCGTAAAAGGCCCGGCCAACTACCTGTCATTGCTGGTCAATCGCGCACGCATGGAAGGCTTCGTGGTGATGGATCACGCGGCGAACTTTGCCGCCGCCGGGCAGGAAATGGCCGGCTGGATGGCGCAGGGCAAGCTCAAGAGCAAGGAAGACATTGTGGAAGGACTGGAGACGTTCCCGGAGACGCTGATGAAGCTGTTCAACGGGGAGAACTTCGGCAAGCTGGTGCTCAAAGTCAGCTGATACACAGCAGATGTCAATGTGGGAGGGGGCTTGCTCCCTCCCACATGGTTGATCGGTGATCGATCAGGCGATCTCGGCGACCACCGCCGCCAATGCCTTGGCCGGGTCCGCCGCCTGGCTGATCGGGCGACCGATCACCAGGTAGTCCGAGCCCGCGTCCAACGCCTGACGCGGCGTGAGGATACGGCGCTGGTCATCCTGGGCGCTGCCCGCCGGGCGAATCCCCGGGGTGACCAATTGCAGCGACGGGTGGGCGGTCTTGAGGGCCCGGGCTTCCAGCGCCGAACAGACCAGGCCGTCGAGGCCGGCTTTCTGCGCCAGGGCCGCCAGGCGCAGCACTTGCTCCTGCGGTTCGATATCCAGGCCGATCGCGGCCAGGTCCTCGCGCTCCATGCTGGTCAGCACGGTCACACCGATCAGCAAGGGTTTAGGGCCGCTGCGCTGTTCCAGCACTTCACGGCAGGCGGTCATCATGCGCAGGCCGCCGGAGCAGTGTACATTGACCATCCACACGCCCATCTCGGCGGCGGCCTTGACCGCCATCGCGGTGGTGTTGGGGATGTCGTGGAATTTCAGGTCGAGGAACACTTCGAAGCCTTTGTCACGCAGGGTGCCGACGATGTCAGCCGCGCAACTGGTGAACAGTTCCTTGCCGACCTTGACCCGGCACAGCTTCGGGTCCAACTGGTCAGCCAGCTTCAGTGCGGCGTCACGGGTGGGGTAATCCAGGGCGACGATGATAGGAGTCTGGCAGACGGACATTGGAATGGGCTCTCAGGCAAGTCGAAATCGGCGCGGATTGTAGCGCAAGCGACGCCGTTGCGGGATCCGATGATCGGTAAATACTGACCAAGCGCGCTCAAGCGGACATTTCGGGCATTTGTATCAAAACAGATACATTCACGACATGCCCCTAACACGCCCTGCCGCTAGCCTCGCCCGCACGACCCACCGACCAGCACTTCCAGCCATGTGGCTGGGCGCCTATGCTGACCGCCACCACCAGGCAGATGATCGCACTATGCATATCCCTTCCGTCCCGCTGAACGACGAGCCCAAAGGCGCAGTGAGCGCCGATGAAAAGCGCTGGAACACCCGCGCGCTGATTGTCGACGACGATGTGCCGATCCGCGAACTGCTGATCGACTACCTGGCACGCTTCAATATTCTCGCCACCGGCGTCACCGACGGCGCCGCGATGCGCGTGGCGATGCAAGCCGAAACCTTTGATGTGGTGGTGCTCGACCTGATGCTGCCGGGCGAAGACGGCCTGACGCTGTGCCGCTGGCTGCGCGCCGAGTCGGACATCCCGATCCTGATGCTCACCGCCCGCTGCGAGCCCACCGACCGCATCATCGGCCTGGAACTGGGCGCCGACGACTACATGTCCAAGCCGTTCGAGCCGCGTGAATTGGTGGCGCGCATCCAGACCATCCTGCGCCGGGTGCGCGATGACCGCACCGAGCAGCGCGCCAATATCCGCTTCGATAACTGGCGGCTCAACAGCGTGTTGCGCCAACTGGTGGCCGACGATGGCCTGGTGGTGCCGCTGTCCAACGCCGAGTTCCGCCTGCTGTGGGTGTTTATCGAGCGTCCGCGCCGGGTATTGAGCCGCGAACAGTTGCTGGATGCTGCCCGCGGTCGTTCCATCGAGGCCTTCGATCGCAGCATTGATCTGCTGGTCTCGCGCCTGCGCCAGAAGCTGGGCGATGATCCGAAAGCACCGCAGTTGATCAAGACCGTGCGCGGTGAAGGCTATCTGTTCGACGCACGGGATATCGGCTGATGCGCAACGCCTTCAACACGCTGTTCGGGCGGCTGTTCGGTGTGTTGCTGGTGGCGATTGTACTGGCCCATGCGCTGGCATTTTTCTGGTACGTCCACTACGGCCCGCCGCCTCCGCCGCCCCAGGAAACCTTCGTCGAGCAACCGGACGGTACGATGAAGCCCCTGCATATACGTCCTCGCCCGCGGTTTGGCGGACCAGTGGTGCCGCTAACGTTTCAGTTTTTCTCGCTGATCATCGCCGCCTGGTATGGCGCCAAACTGTTGAGCCGGCCGATCCAGCGCCTGAGTGAGGCCGCCGAGCGCTTGAGCCTGGACCTCGACAGCCCGCCCCTCGACGAATCCGGCCCCCGCGAAGCACGGCAGGCCGCGTCGACCTTCAACCTGATGCAAAAACGCATTCGCGAACAAGTCGGCCAGCGCGCGCGCATGCTCGGCGCGGTCTCCCATGACCTGCGCACCCCGCTGTCGCGCCTCAAGCTGCGCCTGGAGCAGATCGAAGACACCAAGCTGCAAGGCCAGATGCGCCAGGACCTGAACGACATGATCGGTATGCTCGACGCCACCTTGAGCTACCTGCACGAACAACGCACCAGCGAAAGCCGACACTGGCTGGATGTGCAGGCGCTGGTCGAGTCGATCAGTGAGAACGCCCAGGACCAAGGTGCGGATGTGCAATGTGCCGGTACCAGTGCGCCGTTGCAGGTACAACCGATGGCGTTGCGCTCGTGCCTCAATAACCTGATCGACAACGCCTTGCGCTACGCCGGCGCCGCCCGCGTGGAGCTGGAAGACGGCCGCGAGGCCCTGGTCGTCCGTGTGATCGACCACGGCCCCGGGATTGCCGCCGACAAGCGCGAGGCGGTATTCGAGCCGTTCTATCGGCTGGAAGGCTCGCGCAACCGCAACTCCGGCGGCGTGGGCCTGGGCATGACCATCGCCAAGGACGCGGTCGAGCGCCTGGGCGGGCGCTTGAGCCTGGAGGAAACCCCTGGCGGCGGGTTGACCGCGGTGATGTGGTTGCCCCGCGCCTGAAGGCCAATGCCAGTCAATGTGGGCGCGGGCTTGCTCGCCCCCACACCGGCCGTCGCCAATCAGCTACAGCGGCTTGTCTTCGCGGCGGCCCTGGGCCTGGGCCTGGGTCGCACTCCAATCCATCAGCAGGCTGTATGCCACTGCGAGCAAGGTCGGACCGATAAACAGGCCGATGAAACCAAATGCGATCAAGCCGCCGAACACCCCGAGCAGCACGATCACCAGCGGCAGGTTGCCGCCACGACTGATCAGGTACGGCTTGAGCACGTTGTCCACGCCGCTGATGATGAACGTGCCCCACACGCCGAGGAACACCGCGTGGCTGTAATCGCCCTTCCACGCCAGCCAGGCCGTGGCCGGAATCCACACCAGTGGCGGCCCCATGGGGATCAGGCTGAGCAGGAAAGTGACAATACCCAACACCAGCGCGCCCGGCACACCGGCGATCAGGAAGCCGATCAGCGCCAGTACGGCCTGGGCCGCCGCCGTACCAATCACGCCATTGACCACCCGTTGCACGGTGCCGGCCACCAGCTCGATGTAGTAACCGGCACGGTCGCCGATCAAGCGCTCCAGCAGGCGGTGTACGAACATCGCCAGGCGCGGCCCATCGCGGTAGAAAAAAAATACGAACACCAGGCTGAGGGTCAGTTCGAGGATGCCGCCGCCGATCTGCGCGCTGCGCGCCAGCAGCCAATTACCCACCTGCCCCAGGTACGGTTTGAGGCTGACCATCAGCGCCGCGCCCTGCTCGTCGATACTGCCCCACATCGCCACCAGCCGTTCTCCGACAAAGGGAATCGACCCCAACCAGGCCGGCGCCGCAGGCAAACCGTCGACCTGAATATCCTTGATCAACGCCACCGCATCACGCACATGGTCCGCGAGGTTGAACCCCAGCCATACCAGCGGCACCGCCACCAGCAGCATCCAGCCCAAGGTCAGAATGCCGGCGGCCAGGGATTCACGGCCGCCCAACCAGCGGGTCAGCAACACCATCAGCGGCCAACTGGCAAACGCCAGCACCGCGCCCCAGAACAGCGCCGACCAGAACGGCGCCATCACCCAGAAGCTGGCACCAAACAGCACCAGCAGCAGGATTTGCACCAGCAGGCGATCGTTATTGAGCATGGATTTTCTCTAGGATAAGGCTGTAGGCAGCTAGTTTAGGCGAACGGCGCGGGTCCGTTCGCCCTGTTACGGTCAGCGTATCAGATGCAGGTGCAGGCCTTTGGCTGGCTCAGTGCCGGTTTCCAGGCGTGCGGCCCGCACGCCCTTGTCAACCAGGGCCTGGCGCCACGCTTCGGCATGAGGGCCGGTCAAACTGACACGCAGGGTGGTGTCGAGGTTCAACCCGCGGGAAATCAGGGTCAACCAGGTGGCATCCGGGTCCGCGCCCAATGCCGGAAAGTCCAGCTCGCCGGTGCTTTTGAGTTCGCGCAACAGCGTGGCGGAGGTCGGCAGCAGCTCCCCGAGCGGTGCGCTGGCATCGATCTGTTCGACATGCAGGTAAGCCCGGCGATTGCCGCGGGTGATGCCGTACAACGCCACCAGGGAATTGTCCTGCGGGGCGGCCAGACGCAGCAGCAGGTATTCCTGCTGGCCATCGGCGCCGACCAGCTTGGCGTTACCGAACACTTCATTGGCCCACAGGCTGCTTTCACCGCAGTCGCGGGCCTGGCACCAGAACAACAGTTGCGCGCCCTGCTGCTGCAACGCTTCACGCGTGGCGGTGAACGCAGCGCTGGATGTGTGCTCGGCGGGCAGTTCATAGGTGATGGCAGTGGCCTGGCCGCGCGTGGTGGCCTGGGCCTCGTAGCGCAACTGGCCGCTGATCTTGCGGACCGCGCCCATGGGGTAAATGCGCTCTTTTGCTTCGGCGGGGCGGTAATCGACGATTTGCGCGTCGACCTGGCGGGCCACGGCAGGCAAGTCCTGGCTACCCGGCACGTCGGCGGCGAACACCAACGGGCTGAACACACACAGGCCCAGGACACGGATACAGCCTTTACGCACGCTCATCGGATAGTTGAGCCCTGGCCATCGGAGGTCGCAGCAGTTTCAAGATCGGTGTTGAGATCGTTCATGGTTGACTCCCTTTCAATCCGCCCAGCCTCGGCAGTTGACCGCGTCAAGTCAAGGCGCAGAGAAGAACCGATTGAAACAGTCTGCAACAAGGACCGCGCCAGCCTCGTCATTCAAGTGCAAATGATGGCCACCGGGCAGGGTCGTCACCGTAAAGGGTAGCTGGGAAAGCAACTCGGGATGCCTCGCCAGCATGCCGTCAGCGGCGACCACCAGCTGTGTAGGGCAACCTACGCGGCGCACGAAAGCCATGGCTTGTTCGTCGGTCAGACGCATCGGCGATGCCAGGGTCAAGCGGCTGTCCGTGCGCCAGGTGTAACCGCCCGGCACTGGCATCAAACCGCGCTGGGCCAGCAGTTCAGCGGCTTCGCGGCTGACGGCCACCAGCCCTTTCATCCGCGCTTCGACGGCGCGATCAAGGCTGCTGTAGACCGGCTTGCGCTTGCCCTGCAGGTTCATTTGCGCCTGCAACGCCATGCCCAGCCGCTCGGCGGCGTTCTCGCCGGTGGCGGTCGGCGGGATCACACCGTCGATCAAACCCAGGTGCGTCACCCGCTCCGGCAAGGCACCGGCCAATACCAGGGAGACGATGGCGCCGAGGGAGTGACCAAGTAATGCAAAACGTTTCCAGCCCAGTTGTTCAGCGACGTGCAGCACATCGTGGACGTAATCCCACAACGCATAACCGGCCCCCGTCGGACGATGCGCCGAATGCCCGTGGCCGGCCATGTCGAGGGCGACGATACGCATCCCCTGCAGTTTCGGCGCCAACCGCGCGAAGCTGTTGGCGTTATCCAGCCAGCCATGCAGGGCAATCACCGGCAGGCCGTCTTCGGGACCGAACAGATGCGCGGCCAATTCGATATGCGGCAAGCTCAGGCGCACTTCTTCGACCGGCGTACTCATGCGCAACTGCGCTCACGAGCTTCCCAGCGGGCGAACAGTTGCTTGAGCAAGGTCGCAGTGTCCTGGGGGCGTTCGAGGGGGAACATGTGCCCGCCGGGCATGGTGAGCATTTCCCCCATGGGCAGGCGACCGACGCCGCTGGCGTGGTGACGCATCACCACCCGGCTCTGGCGCCCGCGCACCACCGCCAGCGGCACTTTCAACTGGCGCACCTGGCCTGGACTGGTGTGGGGCACGCCCCGGTAGATGCTGATCTCAGTGGCCGGGTCGAAGCGCAGGCGCAGGCGATCGCCGACCTGATGCAGGCCATGTTGCAGGTAAGCGTCGAAGCATTCCGGATCGAAGCCGCGAAACAGGGTCTTGCCGGCGAAGTAACTGCGCGCGGCGTCCAGGTCGGCGAACTCTTCACGGCGGCCCAGGGTGCGCCCGGCCGGGGTGAGGCGGTCGATAAAACCAAAGCGCTTGGCGGCGCGGATCACCCAGCGGTCGGCCCGGGTCAGCACCGGCGAGTCGAGCATCACCACGCCGCGATACAACTGCGGGCAGCGCATGGCCGCGTGCAAATGCAATACGCCGCCGAGGGAATGGCCCACGCCCCACACCGGCTCGGGCTGCTGCTCCAGATGGTGGATCAGTTCGTCCACCAGGTTCTGCCAGTTGTCGTCCACCGGAAACCTGGGGTCGTGGCCGTGCTGCGGCAGGTGCGCGACTGCATATTCCGGGGCCAGGCCGGCAAACAACTTGCCGTAGGTGGCCGAAGGGAAGCCATTGGCGTGGGCAAAAAACACGTGCTGCGACATACCGGTTCCATCTATAAAAACAGACACTGATTGTCACCACGCCTGGCCGTTACAGCAATGACCGTAACCGCCAGGAATGATGACACTCACGCCACACCTATCGCGCCGGCGGGTTCTCGCCCAGGGGCACCACGGCCACGGTCAGGCGCGAGACGCAGCTGGACTTGCCATCATCATTGGTCAGGCGGATGTCCCACACCTGGGTGGTGCGGCCGATATGAATCGCCTTGGCCACCGCCGTCACCCGCCCGCTGCGCACCCCGCGCAAGTGGTTGGCGTTGACCTCCAGGCCGACGCAATAGAACTTGCTCGTATCGATGCACAGGTAGGCCGCCACTGAACCAACGCTTTCGGCCAGGACTACCGACGCGCCGCCGTGCAGCAGGCCGTAGGGCTGATGGGTACGGTGATCGACGACCATGCTGGCGGTCAGGGACTCGTCGTCGAAACTTTCGAAGCGAATATCCAGCAGCTCACCGATGGTGTTTTTCTGCTGGGCGTTGAGTTGCTCGATATCGGGTTGGGTGCGCCACAGGCTCATACCGTTGTCCTATTGGTTTTATGATGGCCCTAATCCTGCCACAGAATGACTTCGGTGCGCTCGCTCCACACCTGAAACTGCGGGCCGTAGGTCGATTCGATCACGTTGCGCTTGATCTTCAAGGTCGGCGTCAGAAAGCCGTTCTCCACCGCCCAACTGTCTTTCACCACCACCAATTGACGCAGTTGCTCATGCTTGTCCAGCGCCGCGTTGACCTGTTCCAGCCAGCGCTCAAGGCTACTGTGCAAAGCCTGGCGCACATCCGCCGGCCCCACCGCCGACAGCACACACAGGCCCATCGGCGCGGGCAGGCCGTCGCCGACCACACACACCTGTTCGATCCGCGCATGTTCGGCCAGGCGGTTTTCAATCGGCGCCGGGGCCACGTACTTGCCCTTGCTGGTCTTGAAGATTTCCTTGAGGCGACCGGTCAGGCGCAGCCGGCCCTCGGCGTCCTGCTCGCCCTTGTCGCCGGTGCGCAGGAAGCCGTCGGGGGTGAGGGTTTCGGCGGTTTTTTCCGGGTCCTTGAAGTAGCCGAGCATGGTCGCGCCACTGCGCACCTGCACTTCGCCCTGCGGGTCGATACGCACTTCAACGCCCGGACACGGCAGGCCGATCCAGCCGATCGTCTGCTGGCCGGGACGACACACATGGGAATAGCCGCAACTCTCGGTCATGCCATACACCTCCAGCACATCCAGCCCCAGACGCTGATACCAGCGCAGCAAGGCCTCAGGCACCGGCGCCGCGCCGGACAGCGCAATGCGTACCGCGTCCAGGCCCAGACCGGCGAGCACCTTGCGGCCCACGCGCTTGCCGATGAAAGGCAGCCGCAACAGGCGGTCCAGGCGTTTTGCCGAGATCTTGCTGTAGACGCCCATCTGGAATTTAGTCCAGATACGCGGCACCCCGAACAGCGCCGTCGGACGTGCCCGACGCAGGTCCGCCAGAAAAGTCTCGAGGCTTTCGGCGAAATACACGGTTTGCCCGGTATAGATCGCAGCCATCTCCACAAACATCCGCTCCGCCACATGGCACAAGGGCAGGTACGACAGCAGCCGGTCGTCCTCCCCCAGGCCGAACAATTCGGTGCCTCGCGTGGCGGCAAAGCCCAAGGCATCGAAGCTGTGCATCACGCCTTTGGGCAGACCGGTGGTGCCGGAGGTGTAGATGATGGTGGCCAGGTCCGAAGCGGCAGGTCGCGGCTCATCCTGGATCGGTGAATAGGCTTGCAGGTCAGCCCAACTGAAATCGAAGTCGCCCGCCGGGCACAGCGGCAGGCTGATGGTTGGCACGTCGGCTGGAACCCCGGGCGCCATGGCGGGCCAGTCATCGAGCTTGCCGATCAATACCAGCACCGCCTCGGAGTGCTTCAGCACATGGGCGACGGAATCGGCGGTGAGGTTGGGATAGAGCGGCACCGAGACATGCCCGGCCATCCAGATGGCCAGGTCGGCAATGATCCAGTGCGCGCAGTTTTTCGAGATCAGGGCAATGTGCGAACCCTGGGGCAGTTCCCTGGCGCGCAGCCAGTGGGCGGCGCAGCGGGCCTGGTGGCCGACCTCGCCCCAGGTCAGGGTCTGCACCTCGCCGCCGCCGACAGGCTGCACCAGGAAGGGTTTGCGCGGATGCCGCGCTTCACGTTCGAAGAAGACCTGCAACGGCAAACGAAAAGCGACGGGCATGGGACGCGCTCCTTTGTGATCCGATGATAGCCAACCAAGCACTTGCTCGGTTGACTATATAGCACACACAAAGCAGCGAAAGTGCCTACGGATGCTTCACGCCAACCAGGCTCATCAGCCCCGCCAACGGGAATTCCCCCTCCAACTCCGCCAGGCTGGCGGTGTACATCGGCGACGGCTGACGCTGATGGCCATGCTGCAAAAAGCTGATCAGGCTGCCGACCAGCGGCTGATGGCTGACCAGCAGCACATTGTCATCCGTGTCGAGTTTCTCCAGCACCTGCTGCGGGTTGCAGTCCGGCGTCAGCCAGGGCACGGTGCGGATGTCCGGCGCGAAGCCCAGCGCTTCACGCACCAGCTGCGCGGTCTGCTGTGCCCGTACATACGGGCTGGCAATGATCGCGCTGATGGGCTGGCCGATCAGGTGCGCCGCGCTGCGCAAGACTTCGGCCCGGCCCTGCTCGGTCAGCTTGCGCTCAGCATCGGTGCGGGCGTGCCCTTCGGCTTCGCCGTGGCGCAAAATCCACAGTTTCACAGTTTTGGCTCTTCATCACGTACCGGGTGCGGTGCTGGCGGCACGCTGTGGGCGGCTTCGCCTTCCGGCGCACGCGGCGTCGGCCAGTCGGCGAATGGCCAGGGCTTTTGCTCAGTGTGAAAGCTGCCGAAGCGGCCGATCTGCGCGAGAAACTGGCTGAGGCTGTCGCCAAAATTCATCAGGCCCAGGTTCGGCGCGCCGTAGACCAGCCGGTAAATCAGTTGCACCACCACCAGCGCACCGAGCAGGAACTGCGCCACTTGCCACACCAGGGCAAACACCAGCATCCACAGGATGCGAAGGACAATGGACTCGTACTTGGGGGCTGCTTTCGGATCGTTCATGACGCGTTCCTCAGTTGAAACCACTGGTGGAAATAAAGTCGACATCGGTTTTCGGCTCGGCGCGCATCAGCAATTCGATGACCTGGTTCAGGGTGCGCCCTTCAAACAGGATCGCATGCAGCCCGGCGACCAGCGGCATGTACACACCCGCTTCCTGGGACTTGGCTTTGAGCACCTTGAGGGTATTGACCCCCTCGGCCACTTCGCCCAGGCGCGTCACCGCGTCTTCCAGGCTCAAGCCCTGGCCGAGGGCAAAACCGACCTGATAGTTGCGGCTTTTCGGCGACGAGCAGGTGACGATCAGGTCGCCCACGCCCGCCAACCCCAGGAAGGTCATCGGGTTTGCACCCTGATTCACCGCAAAGCGGGTCATTTCTGCCAGGGCACGGGTGATCAGCATGCTCTTGGTGTTCTCGCCCATGCCCAACGCCACCGCCATGCCGGCAATGATCGCGTAGACGTTTTTCAGCGCACCGCCCAGCTCGACGCCGAAGCGATCGCCACTGGCGTACACGCGAAAGGTACGGCCATGCAGCACGGCCTGGACCCGCTCGCACAGGGCTTCGTCTTCACTGGCGATCACAGTGGCGGTCAGTGCATGTTCGGCCACTTCCCGCGCCAGATTCGGCCCGGACAGCACGCCGATGCGCGCCTGCGGGGCGATCTCTGCGAGGATTTCGCTCATCAGCTTAAAGGTGTGCGCCTCGATGCCCTTGGTCAAACTGACCAGCAGCTTGCCCGCCAGGCGTTCGGCGTGGGGCGCGAGCACCGAGCGCAAGGCACTGGAAGGCAGCGCGACGAAACACAGCTCGCAGGCCTCCAGGGTCGCCTGCAAGTCGGTGACCGGCTCGACCGCCGGATGAATCTTGATGCCTTTAAGGTAGCGCGGGTTTTCTCGATGGACGCGAATGGCCTCGGCCTGTTCGGGATCGCGCATCCACTGGCGCACCGGATGACCGTTCTCAGCCAGCAGGTTAGCCACGGCGGTACCAAAACTTCCGCCTCCCAGGACCGCAATAGGGCGCTGTTCAGTCATATGCAATCCGTTAATCCATACCAGTGGCGATGGCAGCATTATACGGAGCCCCCCGCTTGCGGCCAGCCCTCGTATCAATTCACATGCCTGTCGGAAAATGCCATACCGGCGCGGGGGAATTGCAAGGACAACGACTGGCAAATGGCCCAGCCTCGGTTAACATGGTCGGCTATTCGTAATTATCAAGGCCGTGTCGTGTATTTGGGCCCTACTCCCCGTTCATCTCTGTGGTTGATGTTGCTGTGCAGCGGTGCGGCGATCGCCGACGACCTGTTCCTCGACAACCAACCGCTGCCGCAGGTGCTGACCGCCACACGCCTCAAACAATCGGCCGCCGCCGTGCCCGGCAGCATGACCGTGATCGACAGCGAACTGATCAAGGCCAGCGGCGCACGCGACATCGCCGAGCTGCTGCGGCTGGTGCCGGGCATGATGGTCGGCTACACCAGCGGCAATCAGGCGGCAGTGAACTACCACGGCACCAATGCCAGTGATGCGCGACGCATGCAGGTTTTGATCGATGGCCGCTCGGTTTACCGTGCCGGCCTGGCCACGGTGGATTGGAGTGATATTCCAGTGGCCATGGAAGATATCGAGCGGATCGAAGTGTTTCGCGGGCCCAACACCGTCAGCTACGGCGCCAACGCGTTGATGGCGGTGGTGAATATCCTCACGCGGTCACCGGCTAACAGCCACGGTTCAAGGATAAAAGTGGTACGCGGCGAGCGCGGGATCAATGATTTTTATGCCAGCCAGGGCGTGGGCTGGGAAACCGGCGACCTGCGCCTGTCGCTGTCCGGGCAGCAGGATGATGGCTTTGACAACGACGCGGTGGGCGCCGACCGCCGTGACGGTCGGCGTCTCAACCGCTTCAGTCTGGCGGTGAGCCAGACGCTGAACGCGCAACAGAGCATCGACTGGCAACTGAATGCCAAGGAAGGGACCAATCAGCGTCCTTATACCTATGCGCCGGTATTCGCCGGGATTACCGAAGGCGGCAACAATTCCGACGTCGCCGCCAAGGACTATGCCGGTTCCCTGCGTTGGAATTTCGATTTCAATCCCGAACACAGTCTGTATATCCAGGGCTCGGCCCAACAATGGGACCGCCGGCAGATCTGGAAAGCCTGTGATGCCAAGGTGTCGTTCAGCCCGGAACTGACCCGACTGTGGCAGCTCAACCCCAATTACGCCGAGCGATTGGCCCGGCACATGGACACCTACAGCCAAGGTGTTGCGCCCCCCGGCAGTGCCGACGAACAAGCACTGGGCAACCAAGTGCTGGACCAATGGCGCAACGGCGCCAGCCAGAGCGTATGCGGCGACATCGACCAAAGCACCCGCGAAAGCCGCTACGACCTGGAGGTCCAGGACACCCTGAGCCTGTCCGACAGCTTGCGCCTGGTCAGCGGTATGAACTATCGCTATGACCGCGCCGACTCCGACACCTATTTCAACGGCACCCTGGATGACACCACCTGGCGCCTGTTCGGCCAGCTTGAATGGCGCGCCAGCGAGCATTGGTTGCTGCAGGGCGGCACCATGTACGAAGACACCCACCTGAGCGGCAACTCGCTGACGCCGCGGGTGGCGGTCAACTACCTGATCAACCCGCGCCACGGCCTGCGCGCGGTGTACTCCGAAGCGATCCGTTCGCCGGACATGTTCGAGAACAACGTCAACTGGAGCTACCGCGTCACCAACCTCAGCTCGCCGGCCTACGGACAAAATTCCGGGCAGTACTTCGTCGCGACACGCGGCCCGGGCAACCTCGATAAAGAGCTGATGAAATCCCGCGAATTGGGCTATAACGGCTTTTTTGCCGACATCGGTCTGAACATGGACGTGAAACTGTTCTACGACGAAATCACCGACATGATCAGCTCGCCGCTGCGCAACAATCAGTACATTGCCAGCAACGCCAACAGCTCGCGCTTTACCGGCGCGGAATCCCAATTCGACTGGCGCATGAGCAACGCCGATCGCCTGCGGCTGACCTATGCTTACGTCGACGCCAGCTCCACCAACCCGCTGGACAAGGCGCAAACCGCACGCAACAGCGGTTCGGCCGGCTGGTTGCGCGAATGGGGGCAAGGCTGGTCCAGCGCCTTGTTCTACTATGGCGACGACGCCCTTAACCGCTATCGCTTCGAACGGGTCGACCTGCGCGTCGCCAAGCGCATCGCCTTGGGCAAAGCCAACGTGGAGCTGGCCGGCATGTTGCAACAACGCCTGGATGACCAGCCCACCACCTGGGCCGACAACAACTACGACCATCGCCAAGTGCTCTACTTCAGCGCGGAGTTAGAGTTCTGACATGGGCGATCAGTCACGGACGACCCTCCTCTCTCTCCCCAGACGCTGGCAACGCGGCCTGCTGCTGCTGTGCCTGCTGCTGAGCGTACCGGCCTGGAGCGCCGATATCCTGCTGACCGCCGCCGAAGACGGCGCCGGGGTGCAGGCGTTCGTCCAGGCGCTTGCCCTGCAGCGCCCCGACGACCACGTGACCTTCACGCCGCTCACCGACCTACCCGGCCCAAGCCAATTACCCGCCGGTACGCGCCTGATCCTGCTGGACCTGCCCAGCCTGGACTGGCGCCTGCAGGATGCCCAAGGCCCGTCGACCCTGGTGTTGCGCATCAGCCGCCTGCAGGCACGCCAGCGCCTGGGCCAGGGCGTACCGGCCAAAATCAGCCTGCTGTGGAGTGACCCGCCGCTGGAGCGCCAACTGCGGCTGATCGCCACAATCCTGCCCCAGGCCAGGCGCATCGGCGTGCTCTACGGCGCCGACAGTGAGTTCCTGCTCCGCGAGTTGCGCCAGTACGCCGCGCCGATGGGCCTGGAGATCGTGCCCCAACGCTGGGACGACACTAACGACAGCCGCCCACTGCTGCATTTGTTCAGAAACAGCGATGTACTGCTCGGTCTTGACGACCCGCAGCTATACAACCCGAAAACCGCGAAGAACCTGCTGCTGAGCAGTTACGCCCGGCAACTGCCGCTGGTGGGGCCGAATGCCGGGTTCGTCAAGGCCGGCAGCCTGGCCAGCACCTACAGCGACCAGACCGACTGGCTGGCCGTGCTCGACCGCCTGCTCGACCACCCGCCCGCTGGCTGGCCGCGCACGTTGTACCCGGAACACTTCAAAGTCATGGGCAACCCGCAAGTCGCACGCTCACTGGGCATCGAACAGGTCGACGAAGCCAACGTCGCCGCCCGCCTGGCCGAAGGAGAAAAACGCCCATGACCTTGCGTCGTCGTTGGGACATCAACACCCGCACCCAGCTCATCACCCTGGGCCCGGCACTGTTACTGACGTTGCTGTTGATCAGCTTCTTCACCTTCGTGCGCATCCAGGACCTGCGCCAGGAACTGGACCACACCGGCCAACTGATCGCCAACCAATTGGCACCGGCCACCGAATATGGGGTGATCTCCGGCAACAACGACGTGCTCGACAGCCTGCTGCGCGCGACGCTGGCCACGCCCCATGTGCGTTTTCTGGAGATTCAGGACAGCGCCGAGAACATCCTGGTGTACGTCGAGCAACCCTCGGAAAATCACGACCGTTCGCTGTCGGTCAAAGTGTTCCAGGCACCGATCCGCCTGCAACATATCCAACTGGGCAATGATTTTTTCCAGGACAACCTCAACGAACCCAAGGCGCCGCGTGCCGACTACCTGGGCCGGGTGATCGTCGGCATGTCCAACGATGCCTTCAGCCAGCGCCAGCAGGAGATTCTGTTCAAGGCCGGCGTGCTCGCGCTGTTCGCCCTGCTGTTTACCTTCCTGCTCGCGCGGCGCCTGGCCGCCAGCCTGTCGCAGCCGATCAGCGCCATGGGCCATGCGGTCAAGGCGATCCAGCAAGGCGACTACAAGACCCCGCTGCCGATTGTCGATGACTCGGAGCTCGGCGACCTCTCGCGACACATCAACAACCTTGCCGAAGGCCTCAACCAGGCCAGCCGCGAACAGCAGCAGGCCATGGCCCAGTTGATCCAGACCCGCGAGGAAGCCGAGCGGGCGAACAACGCCAAGTCGGATTTCCTGGCGATGATGAGCCACGAGCTGCGCACGCCGATGAACGGTGTGCTGGGCATGCTGCAACTGCTGGAAACCACCGAGATGACCGAAGAGCAGACCGAATATGCGGCGCTGGCCTCCGAGTCCACGGAGCATTTGCTCAAGGTCATCAATGACATCCTCGACTTTTCGCGCATCGAACGCGCCGCTCTGGAGCTGGAGCACATTCCGTTCAACCTCGCGGACCTGATCAACAGCTGCGCCCAGGCCTTCCAGCACAGCGCCCAGCAGCGCGGGCTGAGCCTCGAATTGCCGATCCCGCAGGGCCTGGACACGTTGCGCGTGAAGGGCGACCCGACGCGTATCCGCCAGATTCTGGTGAACCTGATCGGCAACGCACTCAAGTTTACCGAGCACGGCAGCGTCAGCGTCGAGCCCCATTGGCAACCCCTCGACCATGAACTGGTGTGGTTCACCTGCACCGTGCGCGACAGCGGCATTGGCATTTCCGCCGAGCGCCTGGAACTGATGTTCGATGCCTTCCAGCAGGCCGACAGTTCCATTTCAAGACGTTACGGCGGCACCGGCCTGGGCCTGCCCATCGCCCGGACCCTGGCCGAACGCATGGGCGGCACCCTGCGCGCGCAGAGCGAAGAAGGCCGTGGTTCGGTGTTCACCCTGGAAATCCCGCTGGCCATCGACCAGCACAGCGTGCCGGCCATTGCCGCCAACGCCGAAGGCAAAGCCAGCGCGGGCAATGGCCGGCATGTGTTGCTGGTGGAAGACAACCCGGTCAACCGTACCGTGGTCGAAGCGATGCTGCGCAGCCTGGGTTTTGAAGTGAGCCTGGCCACCGACGGCGCCGAGGCTATCCGCAGCGCCGAGAGCCTGATTTTCACCGCGATCCTGATGGACTGCCGGTTACCGCTGATCGACGGCTACGAAGCCACCCGGCAGATTCGCCACCTGCCGGGCTGTGCCGACCTGCCGATCATCGCCCTCACCGCCAACGCCTTGCAGGGTGACCGCGAACTCTGCCTGGCCGCCGGAATGAACGATTACCTGGCCAAGCCGTTCAAACGCACGGATTTGCAGCAAATCCTGCAGCGCTGGGTGCAATAGCGCCACGCCATTAGCCAACTGCGACTGGCGTGAAAGACGAAAGTGCGGCAGTCTTAGGCACCCGAACGGACCGCTAAACAGGCCCGGTTTATAATTTCAGTGAACAAGTGTACATTCAGTGCCTTGACGCTGTGACTTTCACTACAACGCAATAGTCTATGTGTAGGCTGCCGATATGAGGCATGAACGCGTCGTCGGTACCGGGAAGATTTGCCCTACCCTGCCGCATGGGATTATTGAGGAGCTCGCATGACCAAACAAAACGCCTTTACTCGGGAAGACCTGCTGCGCTGCAGTCGCGGTGAGCTGTTCGGCCCAGGTAACGCGCAACTGCCCGCCCCGAACATGCTGATGGTGGATCGCATCACCCATATCAGCGAAGAGGGTGGCAAGTACGGCAAAGGTGAATTGGTCGCCGAGCTGGATATCACTCCGGACCTGTGGTTCTTTGCCTGCCATTTTGAAGGTGACCCTGTCATGCCGGGCTGCCTGGGCCTCGACGCCATGTGGCAACTGGTCGGCTTCTACCTCGGCTGGCAAGGCTTGCCGGGCCGCGGTCGCGCCCTGGGTTCGGGCGAAGTGAAGTTCTTTGGCCAGGTTCTGCCAAGCGCCAAGAAAGTCACCTACAACATTCAAATCAAGCGCGTCCTCAAGGGCAAGCTGAACCTGGCCATCGCCGACGGTTCGGTGACTGTCGACGGTCGCGAGATCTATACTGCCGAAGGCCTTCGGGTCGGCGTATTCACTTCCACTGAAAACTTTTAAGGGTTATCCGCATGCGCCGCGTCGTTATCACTGGTCTGGGCATCGTTTCTTGCCTGGGCAATGACAAAGAGACCGTCACCGCTAACCTGCGTGCAAGTCGCCCTGGCATCCGCTTCAACCCGGAATATGCCGAAATGGGTCTGCGTAGCCAGGTTTCCGGCTCCATCGACCTGCCCCTCGAAGAATTGATAGATCGCAAGATCTACCGCTTCGTCGGCCACGCTGCCGCCTACGCCTACTTGGCCATGAAGGACGCCATCGCCGATTCCGGCCTGAGCCACGATCAGGTCTCGAACGTGCGTACCGGCCTGATCGCCGGCTCCGGCGGCGCGTCCACCCTGAACCAGATGGAAGCGCTGGACATCCTGCGCGAGAAAGGCGTGAAGCGCGTTGGCCCGTACCGTGTCACGCGGACCATGGGCAGCACCGTTTCCGCCTGCCTGGCCACGCCGTTCCAGATCAAGGGCGTGAACTACTCGATCTCCTCCGCCTGCGCCACCAGCGCTCACTGCATCGGTAACGCGGTTGAGCAGATCCAGCTGGGCAAGCAGGACATCGTGTTCGCTGGCGGTGGTGAAGAAGAACATTGGAGCCAGTCGTTCCTGTTCGACGCCATGGGCGCCCTGTCCACCCAGTACAACGACACCCCGGAAAAGGCCTCCCGCGCCTACGACGCCAAGCGTGACGGTTTCGTCATCGCCGGCGGCGGCGGCATGGTGGTGGTCGAGGAGCTGGAACACGCTCTGGCCCGTGGCGCGAAGATCTACGCGGAAATCGTCGGCTACGGCGCCACTTCCGACGGCTACGACATGGTTGCGCCAAGCGGTGAAGGCGCCATCCGCTGCATGCAGATGGCCCTGTCCACCGTGGATACCCCGATCGACTACCTGAACACCCACGGCACCTCGACTCCGGTCGGCGACGCCAAGGAAATGGAAGGTGTGCGCGCGGTATTCGGCGACAAGGCACCCGCCATCAGCTCCACCAAGAGCCTGTCCGGTCACTCCCTGGGCGCCGCCGGCGTTCACGAAACGATCTACTGCCTGCTGATGATGGAAGGCAACTTCATGGCCGGCTCGGCCAATATCGAAGAGATCGACCCGGTCGTCGCCGATATGCCGATCCTGACCAAGACCGTTGAAAACGTAAAAGTCGACACCGTGATGAGCAACAGCTTCGGCTTCGGTGGCACTAACGCCACCCTGGTGCTGAAACGCTGGCAGGGCAAGTAAGCCCCGCAGCTTGATCAGATGAAAACGCCCCGACTGGTTCGGGGCGTTTTTTTTGGGCTTGATGACGGGAGTCATGCCCGCCGCGTCCTGGAAAAAATCCTGGAACACCTGAGTGCCAGCATGTTCTATAACTGCATGACTTTCTTCCTGCCACGCTTGAGAGGTTCGCCATGACCGTTACCGTCAACACCCTGAATGCCGACAACTTCCGCCACAGCCTCAACATCGATAACCACGAGCTGTTCACCGATCTGCCCAAAAGCCTGGGCGGTGACGACTCCGCCCCCTCGCCCCATGACTATTTCGACGCAGCCCTGGCGTCATGCAAGGCCCTGACCCTGAAGCTGTATGCGCAGAGAAAGGGCATCCCGCTGACCGGCGTAACCGTGGAAGTCACCCACGACGACAGCGAAGAGCAAAAGGGCAAGTACGTGCTCAACGTCAAGCTGACGCTCAAGGGCGTGCTCACCGATCAGCAACGCGACGAACTGCACCGCATCGCCGACCGCTGCCCGATACACAAGCTGATGACCACCGCCGAGGTGAGTATCGAAACGAAATTGTCGGAAGGCGCCTTCAGCCAATAGCGGCAACCTCCGGTCGAGCGGGTTATGCTCTGGGCTATCCAACCCGCTCCGACAGGGACGCACCATGACCACCCTCACCGTGATCCGCCCTCGCCTCGAAGATGTCGAAGGCCAGCCCATCCTGCGCCCGCTGCCATCGCGGGAATGTCGCAGCGTCGGGCCGTTCGTGTTTTTCGACCATATGCTGGCGACCCGCTATGCGCCGGGCAGCGGTATGAATATCCGCCAGCACCCGCATATCGGCCTGTCGACCCTCACCTACCTGTTTGAAGGCGCCTTGCAGCACAAGGACAGCCTCGGTTCGGACCAGTTGGTGGCGGCCGGCGACGTGAGCTGGATGACTGCCGGCAGCGCGATTGCCCATGTCGAACGCACGCCCGAAGCACTCAAGGCCAAGGGATTCAGCCTGCATGGGCTGCAAGTGTGGCTCGCCTCACCCAAGGACCACGAGACCGGGCCAGGGCACTACAGCCACCATCCGGCGGCTAGCTTGCCGGCCAGTGACAACCTGGGCGTGCAGATCCGCCTGATCGCGGGCAATGGCTTCTGCCTCAAATCACCGGTGCCGGTCCTATCGCCCACGCTGTATGCCGACGTGCAGATGCAGACGGCCACCACCCTGCTGATCCCAGACGAGCATGAGGAACGCGCGGTGTACGTGCTGGAGGGTGACGCGCAGTTGGACGGTGAGCCGCTTGAGGCACACAGCCTGGTGGTGTTGCCGAGCGGACAGGAGATGACTCTGTCTGCCGAGACCGATTGTCACCTGATGGTGTTCGGCGGCGCGCCGCTGGATGGGCCACGCCGGATCAACTGGAATTTTGTGGCGAGCGATCCGGCCGTGATCGAGCAGGCCAGGCAGCGTTGGGCGGCGGGGGATTGGCCGACGGTTCCCGGTGAAACCGAAAGAATTGAGTTGCCGGTGAGATAGCATTCGCGAACAAGCCCGCTTCCACATTCCACCGCATAACGCGGCTAAATGTGGGAGCGGGCTTGCTCGCGACGAGGCCAGGACAGACGCTAGAGACTTAGCCCTTGAACACTTCATCCAACAAGTTATGCATCGACTGGAACGCCCGCGCAGCGGTCTTCGCGTCGTACATCATCATGCCCGGCACATTGGCCTGCGGGTCGGTGAAGGAATGCACCGCACCGCCATAGCTCAGCAGTTGCCAATCCACACCGGCCGCGTTCATCTCATCTTCGAACGCCGGCAGTTGCGCTTTTGGCACCAGCGGGTCGGAAGCACCATGCAACACCAGCACGGAACCCTTGATGTTCTTCGCATCCGCCGGGTTTGGTGTGTCGAGGGTGCCGTGGAACGACACCGCAGCCTTCAACGGTGCGCCGGTGCGCGCCAGCTCCAGCGCACAGCAACCGCCGAAGCAGAAACCGAAGGTGGCCAACCTGGACGTATCCACCGCAGCTTCGCTCTGGCCTTGCAGTTGCGCTAACGCGGCCTGCATGCGCTTGTTCAGCAACGGGCGGTCATTCTTCAACGGCATCATCGCCGCACCGGCTTCATCGTTATTCGACGGGCGCACGGTTTGCCCGTACAGGTCGGCGATCAGCACCACGTAGCCTTGGCTGGCGACGCGCTTGGCAATCTCTTCGGCCCCCGCACTCACCCCCATCCAGTTCGGCGCCATCAGCAGTCCCGGCAGCGGGCCGGTTTGGCTGGCATCGAAGGCCAGGCGGCTTTCATAGGATTGGCCATTAATCTGATAGACCACGGAACGCACAGTGACTTGGCTCATCATTTACTCCAGTTGAGGGGCACAAATGAAAAAACCCGCCGAAGCGGGTTTTTCTACAGCGGGTTTAAACTGACAGTTCAACCAACAGCTTGTTCAGTCGGCGCACATAAGCGGCCGGGTCTTTCAAGCTGTCGCCAGCGGCCAGGGCCGCCTGATCGAAGAGGATGTGCGACAGGTCGCCAAAACGCTCTTCGCTCTGTTCGCCGTCGAGTTTCTCGATCAGCGGGTGAGCCGGGTTGAATTCGAAGATCGGCTTGGAATCCGGCACCTTCTGCCCGCTGGCTTCGAGGATCTGACGCATCTGCATGCCCAGGTCCTGCTCGCCGATGGCCAGGATCGCCGGAGAGTCGGTCAGACGGTGGGAAACCCGCACTTCGCTGACGGCATCGCCCAGGGAAGCCTTGATCCGCTCAACCAGGCCTTCCTTGGACTTGGCCACTTCTTCAGCGGCTTTTTTGTCTTCTTCGGAATCCAGGTTGCCCAGGTCCAGGTCACCACGCGCCACGTCGACAAAGGTCTTGCCGTCGAATTCGCTGAGGTAGCTCATCAGCCACTCATCGATACGGTCAGTCAGCAGCAGCACTTCGATGCCTTTCTTGCGGAAGACTTCCAGGTGCGGGCTGTTCTTGACCTGAGCGTAGGTTTCGCCAGTCAGGTAGTAGATCTTGTCCTGACCTTCCTTGGCGCGTGCCAGGTACTCGGCCAGGGACACCACCTGCTCGCCGTCTTCGCCCAGCGTGGACGCAAAGCGCAGCAGGCCGGCGATTTTTTCCTTGTTGGCGAAATCTTCCGCCGGGCCTTCTTTCATGACCTGGCCGAAGTTTTTCCAGAAACCTTTGTATTGCTCAGGCTCGTTCTTCGCCAGTTTTTCCAGCATGTCGAGAACGCGCTTGGTCAGCGCCGACTTCATGGAGTCGATGATCGGGTCTTTCTGCAGGATTTCCCGCGACACGTTCAGCGACAGGTCGTTGGAGTCGACCACGCCTTTGATAAAGCGCAGGTACAGCGGCAGGAACGATTCCGCCTGGTCCATCACGAACACGCGCTGCACGTAGAGCTTCAGACCCTTTGGCGCTTCGCGCTGGTACAGGTCGAACGGCGCGCGGGCCGGTACGTAGAGCAGCGAGCTGTATTCCAGCTTGCCTTCGACCTTGTTGTGGCTCCAGCTCAGCGGGTTTTCGTAGTCGTGCCCGATGTGCTTGTAGAACTCCTGGTATTCCTCGTCCTTGATCTCGGTACGCGGACGGGTCCACAGGGCACTGGCACGGTTGACGGTTTCCCACTCAACGGCTGGCGCTTCTTCGCCTTCGGCGGCTGCTTGCTCTTTCGGCAGCTCGATCGGCAGGGCGATGTGGTCGGAGTACTTCTTGATGATGTTGCGCAGGCGCCAGCCATCGGCGAATTCATCTTCAGCGGCCTTGAGGTGCAGCACGATGCGCGTACCACGATCAGCCTTTTCGACGGTGGCGATTTCAAACTCGCCCTCGCCTTTCGAAGACCAATGCACACCTTCACTGGCGGCGAGGCCTGCGCGGCGGCTGAACACTTCAACCTTGTCGGCGACGATGAAAGCCGAGTAGAAGCCCACACCAAACTGGCCGATCAGGTGCGAATCTTTCTTCTGGTCGCCCGAAAGGTGCTTCATGAAGTCGGCGGTGCCGGATTTGGCGATGGTCCCCAGGTGGGTGATCGCCTCTTCGCGGCTCATGCCGATACCGTTGTCTTCGAGGGTGACGGTCTTGGCGTCTTTGTCGAAGCTCACGCGGATTTTCAGTTCGGCGCCGCCTTCCAGCAACTCCGGCTTGGACAGGGCTTCGAAACGTAATTTGTCGACAGCGTCAGAGGCGTTCGAGATCAATTCGCGAAGGAAAATTTCCTTGTTGGAATACAGCGAATGGATCATGAGGTGCAGCAGTTGCTTCACCTCGGTCTGGAAGCCCAGGGTTTCCTTTTGAGTTTCCACACTCATGGTCATCAAACTCCAATTGGATGGCAGTGGCCGCGCCCTAGAGGGTTGGCGGCGGGTTGTCATCAAAGTTGGGGGCTAAGACCAGAATTTCAAGGGCGGGGCACTTCCTCGATCTTGAAATGCGCGCGAGCGGTGGCAATGGGTTCGGCCGCAGTGCTCTGCCAGGCGGTGATCGCCACATTTGCCACCCGTCGACCTTGGCGCCAGACCTGGCATTTGGCGTATGTGTCGCGAAACTGGCCGGCACGCAGGTAATCCAGAGAAAAGTCGATGATTTTCGGCAGGCCCGGAGCGCCGGTGAACACCAGCAGGTGCAACGCAGCGCAGAGCTCCATAAAGCCTGCAATCACGCCGCCGTGCAGCGCCGGCAATATCGGGTTACCAATGTTGTCCTTGTTCGCCGGCAGGCGGAACAGCAGCTCATCGCCTATCCGCGTGCATTCGATGCCGATCAGCTTGGCATAGGGGATCAGGTCGAGCAGCGCCTCATAGTTGCCGCACTGATGGGCCTGCTCCAGACGCGTCTTGAATGAATGAGTCATGCCTGCTCTCCCTTGATCGTGTTGCCCAACCCTTGTGCGCCCTTGAGGCGCTTGCCCATGCGCATGAACGTGCCCACCGCGTGAGCGACGGGTTGTTGCGGGTCGTCCTGGTAAGCGAAACCACGGGTAAAAATCACGTCGGTGGTCACGCGGTAACACTGGGCGAAGCCATACACCGGTTTGTGCGGTTCGGCGGGATGCATGTAGTCGATGCGCAGGTCCAGGGTCGGGCACACCTCGAACTCCGGCAACACACAGAGGGTGGCCATGCCGCAGGCGGTGTCCATCAATGAAGTCAACGCGCCACCATGGATGACGCCCGTCTGGGGGTCGCCAACGATCGTCGGGCCGTAGGGCAGGACCAGGGTGATCCCCTCCTCGCTGGCATGATGAACGGTAATGCCCAGCACCTGGCAATGGCGCAGAGCCGAAATAAAGCGTTTGGCACGCTCCAACAAGGAGTTTTCGGTCATTCGGTTCAGGCTCTTATGAGTGTGGGTCCGGCGGAGTATGGACCGTCGGGGAAAGTTCCTTGGAAAAATGCTTTATATATCTGCGGGATAAAAGGAACTAATGCTGGCCCCATATGCTCGAAAGGCCAGTAGATATCTTCACTAAGGAGAAACACCCATGCGCAAGACTTTAGCTATTTCCATGATGTTGGCCGCCGCCCTCGGTCTGGCTGCCTGCGATAAAAAATCCGAAGACAAAGCCCAAGATGCCGCCGCGCATTCCGAGCAAGCTCAGAAAGATATGGCGAACGCACAAGATAAAGTGAACGACGCTGCGAAAGAAAACGCCGATGCTGCCAAAGCTCAGGCCGAATCGAACAAAGCTGCAACACAAGAAGCAGCCCCTGCTACCCCAGCAACCGGTTCTTGATACCGGGGCTTGAAATAGCTTGGCTGCAAAAAGAAAGCCCGCTTAGATAGCGGGCTTTACTTTGCCTGATGTATTTAGCACTTGGGCGAGGCGCGATAAGTCGGACAAAACCCGCAGTGTTCTATACCAGCGGTTCTTTCGCCACGTCCGGCAGCGGCGTGTCGGTCTGCGTATACACCATCACTTGCAGTACGTCGGAATGAAACTCCCGGCGATACAGCACCAATACCACCCCGGCACTCATCAACATGAACAGCCAGGGGCTGACAAACCACGCCAGCATGGTCATGCCGAAGTAGTAAGCGCGCAGGCCAAAGTTGAACTGGTTGGCCGCCATCGAAATGACCCGCGCCGCCCGCAGGGCAAACGCCTTGCGCTCCTGCTCCGACACGTGCCGCTCGCCGATCATCGGCGCCGACCCCACCAGCACGGCCGCGAAGTTGTACTGGCGCATGCACCAGCTGAACGTGAAGAACGCGTAGACGAACGCCAGCGCCAGGCACAGCAACTTGATCTCCGACATGCCCTGGGACGCCTGCTGCACCATGGGGATGTCCGCCAACAACGACACGGCTCGCTCGGACGCCCCCAGCACCGTGAGAATGCCGGCAAGGATGATCAAGGTGCTCGAAGCGAAGAACGAGGCGTTACGCTCCAGGTTGCCGATCACGCTGGCGTCGGCGATGCGGTTGTCGCGTAGCAGCATGCGACGCATCCAGTCTTCGCGATACAGGTGCAGCACACTGGCCAGGCAGGCAGTGTCGCGGGCTTTCCAGGTCGCGTAACGGGTGTAGCCGCCCCAACAGATAACAAACCAGAGTGCGGCAAGCAGGTGGATCAGGTTGGCTTCGATAAACGGCATGCGGGTCCTTATACACAGCAGAGGGAAACTGTGGGAGCTGGCTGGAGCTTTTCGTTACCCCTTCGACGTTAGCCCACTGGAAAAGACACTGCCCGTCACGCAAAAAAAAGCCCCATATCGATTGATACGGGGCATTTCGGTACAGCCTGAAGCGTGCGTTACGCGATGGCTTCGCTGCGCTTGCCGAGCATACGGTCCACCACCACAGCAACCACCAGGATCATCACCGATGGCACCAGCCACGCCAGGCCCTGCTCGCTCAACGGCAGGTTGGCCAATTGCGACGGCATCCAACCCGCCAGGCCGGCGCCCTTGAGCGCATCGATGCAGCCAAAGATGAACGACACCAGCATCACCGGGCCAACGATGCGGCTCTGCTCCTGCCAAAAGTCTTTGCAGAAGCTCAAAGCCACCAGCACGATGCACGGCGGGTAGATCGCGGTGAGCACCGGGATCGAGAACGCGATCAGTTTGGTCAGGCCCAGGTTGGACACGAACAGCGAGAACAGCGCCAGGATCACCACCAGGGTCTTGTAGGACAGCGGCAGGATTCGGCTGAAGTACTCGGCACAGGCACAGGTCAGGCCGACGGCGGTGACCAGGCAGGCCAGGGAGATCAGCACAGCCAGGAAGCCGCTGCCCAGGGAGCCAAAGGTGTGTTGCACGTAGGCATGCAGAACAGCGGCGCCATTGGCGGCACCGGCAGCGACTTCATGGCTGCCCGCTCCAAGGCGGAACAGGCTGATGTACACCAGCGCCAAGCCGACGCCGGCGATCAACCCGGCAATGATCGCGTAACGGGTGATCAGCTTGGGCGATTCGACCCCACGGGAACGGATCGCGTTGACGATCACGATGCCGAACACCAGCGCGCCCAGGGTATCCATGGTCAGGTAACCATTGATAAAGCCTTGGGAGAACGGCGCAGACACATATTCCGGGGTCGCGACCCCCACTTCACCGGCCGGCAAGGCAAACGCGGCGATACCGAGGATGGACAGCGCGATAATTTTCAGCGGTGCCAGGAAACGGCCCACGGTGTCCAGCAAGCGGCCGGGGTACAGGGAGACGAAAAACACCACCAGAAAGTACACAGAGCTGTAGAGGAACAGGGCCAGCGGGCTTTCGCCGGTCAACGGCGCCAGGCCCACTTCAAAGGACACGGTCGCGGTACGCGGGGTGGCGAACAGCGGCCCTACCGCCAGATACGCCGCCGCCGCCAGCACGCCACCGGCGATCTTGCCGATCGGGCTGCTCAACGCGTCCATACCGCCGCCGACCTTGGCCAGGGCGATTACCGTGACCACCGGTAGCCCGACTGCAGTGATCAGGAAACCCAACGCCGCCATCCAGACATGGGGCCCGGACTGCAAACCAACGATAGGCGGGAAGATGATGTTGCCGGCGCCCACGAACAGGGCAAAGGTCATAAAGCCCAACGCCAGGATGTCCTGGCTTTTCAACACTTTCATTTGAGGAAATACCACACTACTGAATCGGAATTTAGAGAGGGCTTCCCTATGGATGAGGGAAATGCTGTCGGCCCTTATGGGCACCAACCGGTCTAGCGCGGCTTCCTTTTGGGATGCGGGCGCTTTAAAGAGGCGGCAAGGGTACAGAATTTGGCCGATAAACGCACTGTTGCAGGGCGGACTGTCCGATAAGCGACATTGGAATGTCGTGTTTTCATACTTAATGTGGCGATACAGACAAAAAATGTGGGAGGGAGCTTGCTCCCTCCCACATGGGACCAAGTACATTTCAATAAATGGGCCGCCCAGAATGCACAAAGGCCACCCGAAGGTGGCCTTTGCTGGTGAAGCGTCAGTTAAGCGCGAGGCTTACTTGACTGCCCAACCGGTCAGCTCGGCCAAGGCCTTGCCGATGTCTGCCAGCGAACGCACGGTTTTTACGCCTGCGTCTTGCAGTGCAGCGAATTTCTCGTCTGCAGTGCCTTTGCCGCCAGAGATGATTGCGCCAGCATGGCCCATGCGCTTGCCAGCAGGGGCAGTCACACCAGCGATGTAGGAAACAACCGGCTTGGTCACGTGTGCCTTGATGTAGGCAGCCGCTTCTTCTTCAGCCGAACCGCCGATCTCACCGATCATTACGATCGCTTCGGTCTTCGGGTCTTCCTGGAACAGCTTCAGGATGTCGATGAAGTTCGAACCTGGGATCGGGTCACCGCCGATGCCGACGCAAGTCGACTGACCGAAACCGGCGTCAGTAGTCTGCTTCACAGCTTCGTAGGTCAGGGTGCCGGAACGGGAAACGATACCGACTTTACCTGGCAAGTGAATGTGACCGGGCATGATGCCGATCTTGCATTCGCCTGGAGTGATCACGCCTGGGCAGTTAGGGCCGATCAGGACCACGCCCAGCTCGTCGCACTTGACCTTGGCGTCCAGCATATCCAGGGTAGGAATGCCTTCGGTGATGCACACGATCAGCTTGATGCCGCCGAATGCCGCTTCCAGGATCGAGTCCTTGCAGAAAGGAGCTGGAACATAGATCACGCTGGCGGTGGCGCCAGTGGCTGCTACAGCGTCTTTCACGGTGTTGAACACGGGCAGGCCCAGGTGCTCGGTGCCGCCTTTGCCCGGAGTTACACCACCCACCATCTTGGTGCCGTATTCGATGGCTTGCTGGGTGTGGAAACTACCTTGCGAACCGGTAATACCCTGGCAGATAACTTTGGTGTCTTTATTGATCAGGACGCTCATTATTTGCCCTCCGCAGCTTTGACAACTTGTTGAGCAGCGTCGGTCAGGCTGGTAGCCGCGATGATGTTCAAACCGCTTTCTGCCAGTACTTTAGCGCCCAGTTCAGCGTTGTTACCTTCAAGGCGAACAACCACCGGGATTTTCACGCCGACTTCTTTCACTGCACCGATGATGCCTTCGGCAATCATGTCGCAACGAACGATGCCGCCGAAGATGTTGACCAGTACTGCAGCGACGTTGGCGTCGGACAGGATGATCTTGAAGGCTTCGGTTACGCGTTCTTTGGTAGCACCACCGCCCACGTCGAGGAAGTTGGCTGGTTTGCCGCCATGCAGGTTGACGATGTCCATGGTACCCATGGCCAGGCCAGCACCGTTGACCATGCAGCCGATGTTGCCTTCCAGCGCTACGTAGTTCAGTTCGAACTTGGCAGCGTGCGCTTCGCGCGGATCGTCTTGCGACGGATCGTGGAAAGTCTTCAGCTTAGGCTGACGGTACATGGCGTTGGCGTCGATGTTGATCTTGGCGTCGAGGCAATGCAGATCGCCGTCAGCCTTGATCACCAGCGGGTTCACTTCCAGCAGGGCCAGATCGTGATCCTGGAACAGTTTGGCCAGACCTACGAAGATCTTGGCGAACTGGGCAACTTGCTTGCCTTCCAGACCCAACTGGAAAGCCAGCTCGCGACCCTGGAATGGCTGAGCGCCAACCAGTGGGTCGATAGTGGCTTTGAGAATTTTTTCTGGAGTGTCGTGAGCGATCTTCTCGATGTCCACGCCACCTTCGGTGGAAGCCATGAACACGATACGACGGCTCGAACGGTCAACGACAGCGCCCAGGTACAGCTCTTTAGCGATATCAGTGCACGATTCAACCAGGATCTTGGTGACTGGCTGGCCATTGGCATCAGTCTGGTAAGTCACCAGACGCTTGCCCAACCACTGTTGTGCGAAGGCCTTGGCGTCTTCTTTGCTGCGAACCAGCTTAACGCCGCCCGCTTTACCGCGACCACCTGCGTGAACCTGGGCTTTTACAACCCATTCGGTCCCGCCGATTTTATCGCAAGCTTCTGCTGCTGCTTCCGGGGTGTCTACTGCGTAGCCCTGGGATACTGGCAGGCCGTATTCAGCGAACAGCTGCTTACCCTGATACTCGTGAAGATTCATGCTTTTTACCGTCTTCGTTAGGTACTGCGCATTCGGCGCTGCGCTCATTATGAGTGCCGCGCCACCTGTGACTGCTGCTTACGCAACTTGCCGGACTTAAGCCCGGTCAAGCTGCGCAAGACTGCGTCCAGCGGACATTCCGCGGTGAGTCTTGCGCGCAAGGCTCACGACGGGCAGCCGCCGTGGTTTCTTATTATCTCGTTTTAGCGCTTCTTCTTGTTCGCGATGTGAATGGCATGACCATTCACTGCCAGCGCGGCTTCGTGCAATGCTTCGGACAGAGTCGGATGGGAGAAAACCATCATGCCAATGTCCTCGGCACTGGTGCCGAATTCCATACCGATTGCGCCCTGCTGGACCAGTTCTGCTGCGCCTGGGCCAATCACATGGACGCCCAATACGCGGTCAGTCTTGGCATCAGCGATGACTTTGACAAAACCACCGGTGTCGTTGGCTGCCATGGCACGGCCAGAAGCAGCAAACGGGAAGGTGCCGACGTTAACTTCAACGCCTTCAGCTTTCAACTGCTGTTCGTTCTTGCCGACCCATGCAATTTCCGGGTGGGTGTAGATAACCGATGGGATCAGGTCGTAGTTCATCTGGGTTTTGTGGCCCTTGATGCGCTCGACAACCATGATGCCTTCTTCGGAAGCCTTGTGCGCCAGCATCATGCCGCGAACCACGTCGCCAATGGCGTAGACGCCTGGAACGGTGGTAGCGCAGTGATCGTCAACGTGGATGAAACCACGCTCGTCGATGTTCACGCCGCTGTCGGAAGCCAGCAGGTCGGTGGTCACTGGACGGCGACCAACGGCGACGATCAGCTTGTCGAAAGTAATGGTTTGCTCGCCATCCTTGTCGGTGTAGGTCACGACAACTTCTTCGCCGTTAACCTTCGAGCCGGTCACACGAGCGCCCAGCTTGATGTCCAGACCTTGTTTGGTCAGGGTTTTCAGCGCTTCTTTGGACACTGCAGTGTCAGCAGCCAGCAGGAACGTATCCAGGGCTTCGAGAACAGTGACTTGGGAACCCAGACGGGACCAGACCGAACCCAGTTCCAGGCCGATCACGCCAGCGCCGATCACGCCCAGACGCTTAGGAACTGCCTGGAATTCCAGGGCGCCGGTCGAATCAACGATCACATTCTGGTCAACAGGTGCTGGTGGAATGTCGATTGGACGCGAACCTGGGGCCAGGATCACGTTTTCGGCTTCGATGATTTCTACCGAACCGTCCGGCTTGGTGATTTCAACTTTCTTGCCGGCCAGCAGTTTGCCGTGACCTTGCAGGGAAGTTACGCCGTTGGCCTTGAACAGGGTCGCAACGCCGGAGGTGAGGCCTTTAACGATGTTGGCTTTACGGCCGACCATCGCGGGTACGTCCATGGTCACGCCAGCGTGGTTGATGCCGTGGATGGCAAAACCGCTTTGCGCTTCGTGGAATTTCCAGGAGCTGTCCAGCAGCGCCTTGGAAGGAATGCAACCAACGTTCAGGCAAGTACCGCCCAGTGCCAGTTTGCCTTCCTTGTCGGTGTATTTTTCGATGCAAGCAGTCGAGAGGCCCAGTTGTGCGGCCTTGATGGCAGCAACATAGCCGCCAGGACCTGCACCAATCACTACAACGTCAAATTTCTGCGACATGAAAATAGTTCCTCTATTTAGCAGCAAGCTTTCAAGCCGCAAGCCCCAAGCCCGACTGCCGTTTCCGGCAGCCTGTCACTTGAGGCCGGCAGCTGCTTCTATCAGATATCCAGCAGCAGACGAGCTGGGTCTTCCAGCAGGTTCTTGATGGTCACCAGGAAAGTCACGGCTTCTTTACCATCGATCAGGCGGTGATCGTAAGACAGCGCCAGGTACATCATTGGGCGGATCACGACTTGGCCGTTGATAGCCATCGGACGCTGGATGATGTTGTGCATGCCCAGGATCGCGGCTTGCGGCGGGTTGACGATCGGGGTCGACATCATCGAACCGAAGGTACCACCGTTGGTGATGGTGAAGGTACCGCCGGTCATCTCGTCGATGGTCAGCTTGCCATCACGGGCTTTCTTGCCGAAGCCGGCGATGCCGCCTTCGATTTCAGCCAGGCTCATCAGCTCGGCGTTACGCAGAACCGGAACCACCAGGCCACGGTCGCTGGACACGGCAACGCCGACGTCTGCGTAGCCATGGTAAACGATGTCGCTACCGTCGATGGAAGCGTTGACTGCCGGGTAGCGTTTCAGCGCTTCGGTGGCCGCTTTCACGAAGAACGACATGAAGCCCAGGCGCACGCCGTTGTGGCTCTTCTCGAACAGATCCTTGTACTTCGAACGCAGGGCCATGACTTCGGTCATGTCGACTTCGTTGAAGGTGGTCAGCATCGCCATGTTCGACTGGGCTTCAACCAGACGCTTGGCCACGGTGGCACGCACGCGGGTCATCGGAACGCGCTTCTCCGTGCGGTCGCCAGCGGCGAACACAGGAGCAGCGGCAGCAGGCGCTGCAGCCTTGACAGGTGCAGCTGCTGGAGCGTTTTTCTTGGCTTCAACTGCAGCAACCACGTCTTCCTTGGTCACACGGCCATCTTTGCCGGTGCCTTTGATGGAAGCCAGGTTGATGCCGTTTTCTTCGGCCAGTTGACGAGCAGCCGGTGCGGCGATTGGATCTTCGCCACCAGCAGCCGGAGCAGCAGCAGCTGGAGCAGAAGCAGCAGCCGGTGCGGCGGCCGGAGCAGCAGCAGCGCTGCCCGCTTCGATCGAGCCCAGTACCTGGTTGGACAGGACGGTATCGCCTTCATTGGCAATGATCGCGCCCAGCACGCCGTCAGCTTCGGCCAACACTTCCAGAACGACTTTGTCGGTCTCGATGTCGACGATCAGTTCGTCACGCTTTACAGCCTCGCCTGGTTTCTTGTGCCAAGTGGCAATGGTGCCATCGGCAACCGATTCCGGGAATGTCGGGGCTTTGATTTCAATAGCCATTATCTGTGGGTCCTTAAAATTCGGTTTCAGTCAGCGCGAAGGCGTTAGACAGTGAAAGCATCTTGCAGGAGTTTTTCCTGCTGCTCAGCGTGCATCGATGCATAACCACATGCAGGCGCGGCAGAAGCATCGCGACCGGCGTACTCCAGGCCCAAGCCCTTGATGTGGTTACCAATGCTGCGACGCAGATGATGCTGGCTGCTGTACCACGCGCCCTGGTTCATCGGTTCTTCCTGACACCACACTACATGAGTGAGGTTGGTGTAAGGCGCGATGATCTCCATGAGGTCATCTTCCGGGAACGGGTAAAGCTGCTCGATACGCACGATGGCGATATCTTCGCGGCCTTCGGCACGGCGTTTTTCCAGCAGATCGTAATAGACCTTGCCGCTGCACAGGACCAGGCGAGTGACCTTGGCCGCATCCAGTGCATCGATTTCTGGAATCACGGTCTGGAACGAGCCTTCCGCCAGATCTTCCAGGGTCGAGATGGCCAATTTATGACGCAGCAGCGATTTCGGTGTCAGCACTACCAGCGGCTTGCGCAGCGGGCGAATGACCTGACGACGCAGCAAGTGGTAGATCTGGGCCGGGGTAGTCGGCACGCACACCTGGATGTTGTGCTCGGCGCACAGTTGCAGGTAACGCTCCAGACGGGCCGAGGAGTGCTCCGGACCCTGACCTTCATAACCGTGTGGCAGCAGCATGGTCAGACCGCACAGACGGCCCCACTTGTGCTCGCCGCTGGTGATGAACTGGTCGATAACCACCTGGGCACCGTTGGCGAAGTCGCCGAACTGGGCTTCCCAGATCACCAGCGCGTTAGGCGTGGTGGTCGAGTAACCGTATTCGAACGCCAGCACGGCTTCTTCGGACAGGAACGAATCGTACAGGTCGAAACGTGGCTGGCCTTCGTACAGGTGTTGCAACGGGATGTAGGTGCCCGCGTCTTTCTGGTTGTGCAGAACCGCGTGACGGTGCGAGAACGTACCACGGCCGATGTCCTGGCCGGTCATGCGGATCGGGTGACCTTCGAACGCCAGGGTCGCGTACGCCATGGTTTCAGCGTAACCCCAGTTGATCGGCAGGCCGCCGGCTTGCATTTTCTGACGGTCTTCGTAGATCTTCGCAACCTGGCGCTGTACGACGAAGCCATCCGGAATTTCCAGCAGCTTGGCAGACAGTTCCTGCAGGGTCTTCAGATCGAAAGACGTATCGTGACGTGCAGTCCAGGCGTGGCCCAGGTACGGACGCCAGTCGACGAACAGCTCTTTGTTCGGCTCTTTAACCAGGCTTTTTACAACATGCAAACCATTGTCCAGCGCGTTGCGGTATTCGTCGACTTTCGCCTGAACACGCACTTCGTCAACCACACCGGCCTTGGTCAGGCTTTCGGCGTACAGCTCACGGGTAGTGCGCTGCTTGGTGATCTGCTGGTACATCAACGGCTGGGTGCCGCTTGGTTCGTCCGCTTCGTTGTGACCGCGACGGCGGTAGCAAACCAGGTCGATCACCACGTCACGCTTGAACTGCATGCGGTAGTCGACAGCCAGTTGGGTCACGAACAGCACGGCTTCCGGATCATCACCATTCACATGGAGGATCGGTGCCTGGATCATCTTGGCAACGTCGGTGGCGTACTCGGTGGAACGCGCGTCCAACGGGTTGCTGATGGTGAAGCCCACTTGGTTGTTGATGACGATGTGAACGGTACCGCCAGTCTTGAAGCCGCGGGTCTGCGACATCTGGAAGGTTTCCAGAACCACGCCTTGACCGGCAAATGCCGCGTCGCCGTGGATGGAAATCGGCAGAACCTTCTCACCGGTGGTGTCGTTACGACGGTCCTGGCGAGCCCGCACCGAACCCTCGACCACTGGAGAAACAATTTCCAGGTGGGATGGGTTGAAGGCCATGGCCAGGTGAACTTCACCGCCGGTGGTCATCACGTTGGACGAGAAGCCCTGGTGGTATTTAACGTCACCGGAACCCAGCTCGACCTTTTTCTTGCCTTCGAACTCGTCGAACAAGTCGCGCGGGTTCTTGCCGAAGGTGTTGACCAGCACGTTGAGACGGCCACGGTGGGCCATGCCGATCACGATTTCCTTGGTGCCGTAGGAGCCGGAACGCTGGATCAGCTCATCGAGCATCGGAATCAGGCTTTCGCCGCCTTCCAGGCCGAAACGCTTGGTACCCGGGTATTTGGTGCCCAGGTATTTTTCCAGGCCTTCGGCTGCGGTCACGCGCTCCAGCAGGTGGCTGCGCACATCGGCGGACAGCACCGGACGGCCACGCACGCCTTCCAGGCGATGCTGGAACCAGTGACGCTGTTCGGAGTCGGTGATGTGCGTGAACTCAGCGCCAATGGTGCGGCAATATGTCTGCTGCAACGCTTCGTGAATTTCACGTAGGCTCGCTTCCTCTTTGCCGATGAACAGGTCGCCGGCACGGAAGATCGTATCAAGATCGGCATTGGTCAAGCCGTAATGATTGATCGACAGGTCTGCAGGTGCAGGACGCTTCCAGAGGCCCAGCGGATCGAGCTGGGCCGCCTGATGGCCGCGCATACGGTAGGCCTGGATCAGTCGCAGTACTTCAACTTGCTTCTTCTCGTGCTCACTGCTCACGCTCCCGGCTGAAACCGGTTGGGCGCGGCGCTGGTTCTTTGCCAGCAGCACGAACTGATCGCGAATTGTTGCGTGCGATACATCGGTGGCAGCGTTGCCGTCTGAAGACAACGTCTGAAATTTGGTGCGCCATTCTTCTGGCACAGCGTTAGGGTCGTGCAGGTAGAGCTCATAAAGCTCTTCCACATAGGCAGCGTTACCACCTGAAAGATAGCCGCTGTTCCACATGCGCTGCATCACGCTTTCTTGCATGCTTGGTCACCCTCGATTTGGGGACACCACCGGCGGCGACACCGAGTTTGCTTGCAAAAGGCCCAGTGCAGCGACCAAAACAAGCCACTTAGGATCACGCTGATAGTTCGGGTACCAACCCGAATGCCCCTGCTTGTCTCATTTCTTCAAAATAAGAGCCGCGGCTTTGTAAGTCGCTGCTCAAGTTAAGACTACGGCGCCGGTTGAAGCCTGCGCCGTAGCATTTACGGGCACAACGGTCCTGCTTTGCTACAACGTCTATTACACGCCGCTTTGCAGCAGCATGTTACGGATGTGACCAATGGCCTTAGTCGGGTTCAGGCCTTTGGGACATACGTTGACGCAGTTCATGATCCCGCGGCAGCGGAATACGCTGAACGGGTCATCCAGTGAAGCCAGGCGCTCGGACGTATGGGTGTCACGGCTGTCTGCCAGGAAGCGATACGCTTGCAGCAGAGCGGCTGGGCCCAGGAACTTGTCCGGGTTCCACCAGAAGGACGGGCAGGAAGTCGAGCAGCAAGCGCACAGGATGCACTCGTACAGACCGTCGAGCTTTTCGCGTTCTTCCGGGGACTGCAGACGCTCGATGGCCGGAGCCGGCGTGTCGTTCTGCAGGAATGGCTTAACTTTCTCGTATTGCTTGTAGAAGATGCTCATATCGACGACCAGGTCACGGATAACCGGCAAACCTGGCAGAGGACGAACGATCAGCTTGTTGCCTTTAACCACGGCGGACAGCGGCGTGATGCACGCCAGGCCGTTTTTGCCGTTGATGTTCATGCCGTCGGAACCGCAAACACCTTCACGGCAAGAGCGACGATAGGAGAAACCTTCGTCCTGCTCTTTGATCAGGGCCAGCACATCCAGCACCATCAAGTCTTTACCACCGGTATCGACCTGGAAATCCTGCATGAACGGCGCAGCGTCCCGATCAGGGTTGTAGCGATACACACTGACTTTCAACATGGCAGCCACCCTTAGTAAGTCCGAATTTTCGGTTCAAACATCGGAACCGTCTTCGGCGAGAAGTTAACGGCACGCTTGGTTACGCGCTTGTCACCCGGGAAGTACAGGGTGTGGCACAACCAGTTTTCGTCGTCGCGATCTTCAAAGTCTTCACGAGCGTGAGCACCACGGGATTCTTTACGAACCTCGGCGGCGATCGCAGTCGCTTCAGCCACTTCCAACAGGTTTTGCAGTTCAAGGGCTTCAATACGAGCGGTGTTGAACGCCTGGCTCTTATCGTTGATCTTGACGTTGGCGATGCGCGTGCGCAGGTCGGCCAACTGGGCGATACCCTTCTGCATGTATTCGCCGGTACGGAATACACCGAAGTAGTTCTGCATGCAGCTTTGCAGCTCGCGACGCAGGGTAGCCACGTCTTCGCCATCGGTACGCTCGTTCAGAGCGTTCAGACGGGCCAGGGCAGCTTCGATGTTGGCGTCAGTGGCGTCATCGTATTCGATGCCGTCGGTCAGCGCCTTCTCGAGGTGCAGGCCGGCAGCGCGGCCGAATACCACCAGGTCGAGCAGCGAGTTGCCGCCCAGACGGTTGGCGCCGTGTACCGATACGCAAGCCACTTCGCCTACTGCGAAGAGACCATGAATGATCTCGTCCACACCTTCGGCGTTCTGGGTGATCGCCTGACCATGAATGTTGGTCGGCACGCCGCCCATCATGTAGTGGCAAGTCGGAACAACCGGAACCGGAGCAACCACCGGGTCAACGTGAGCAAAGGTCTTGGACAGCTCGCAGATACCTGGCAAGCGGCTGTGCAGCACTTCCTCGCCGAGGTGATCGAGCTTCAGCATTACGTGGTCGCCATTCGGGCCACAGCCGTTGCCGGCGATGATTTCCTTGACCATGGAGCGGGCAACAACGTCACGACCAGCAAGGTCTTTCGCGTTCGGAGCATAACGCTCCATGAAACGCTCACCGTGCTTGTTGATCAGATAGCCACCTTCACCACGGCAACCTTCGGTGACGAGTACACCGGCACCGGCGATACCGGTTGGGTGGAACTGCCACATTTCAATGTCTTGCACCGGCACGCCAGCACGCAGCGCCATGCCAACGCCGTCACCGGTGTTGATCAGGGCGTTGGTGGTCGATGCGTAGATACGACCTGCACCGCCAGTCGCCAGAACAGTAGCCTTGGCGCGGATGTAGGTGGTTTCACCGGTTTCGATGCAGATAGCGATCACGCCGACGAATGCGCCGTCCTGGTTTTTCACCAGGTCAACCGCGTAGTACTCGTTCAGGAACGTGGTGCCAGCTTTCAGGTTGCCCTGATAAAGGGTGTGCAGCAGCGCGTGACCGGTACGGTCGGACGCAGCGCAGGTACGGGCAGCCTGGCCACCTTTACCGTAATCCTTCGACTGACCGCCGAATGGACGCTGGTAGATACGACCTTGCTCGGTACGCGAGAACGGCAGACCCATGTGGTCCAGCTCGAACACGGCGGCCGGGCCTTCCTGACACATGTATTCGATAGCGTCCTGGTCACCGATATAGTCGGAACCCTTGACGGTATCGTACATGTGCCAGCGCCAGTCATCGTTCGGGTCGGCGGAGGCGATGGCGCAGGTGATGCCACCCTGAGCCGATACGGTGTGGGAACGCGTCGGGAACACCTTGGTGATCACGGCAGTCTTGTGACCGCCCTGAGCCAGTTGCAGCGCTGCGCGCATGCCGGCGCCGCCGCCACCAATGATGATGGCGTCGAAGGAAATAGTTGGAATGTTAGCCATGGATCAGATACCCCAAAGAATCTGCACACCCCAGACGAAGTAAGCGAACATCATGACGCCGCATACTGCCTGGAAGAGAAACCGTACTGCTGTCGCAGACTTGCCCAGCGCCATTGGCGTCAGGTAGTCGGTCGAGATGGTCCACATGCCGACCCAGGCGTGAGCGCCCAGGGCTACAAGGGCCAGCAGACTGAAGATTCGCATCGCATTGTGGGAAAACAGGCCATGCCATTGTTCATAGCCGATGCCCGGATTTGCGACGAGGTATCCGATCAGGAAAATGAAATAAGCCGCGAGAACGACCGCAGACACACGCTGTGCCATCCAGTCATAGAGGCCCGAACGCGACAGATTCGTTACGCTGGTTACCATATCCAAACTCCTGCCAGAACGATCAGCGCCACGGAAATGGCGATGACGATTTTCGAGCCCAGGCGGCCGCCTTCCAGCGTCTCACCGATGCCCATATCCATGATCAAGTGGCGCACGCCGGCTACCAAGTGATACAGCAGAGCGGACAAGAGACCCCATGCTACGAACTTGGCCAGCGGACTGGTCAAGCATGCCTTCACCTCGGCATAACCTTCCTCGGAACCCAAGGATTTGCTCAATGCGTAAAGCATGAAGCCCAAGCCCAGGAAGAGGATGATGCCGGAAACACGGTGCAGGAACGACGTAACGCCGGTGATGGGGAGTTTGATGGTCCTTAGGTCTAGGTTTACAGGTCGTTGGCTATTCACGGCTTTTTTTCACACTGAAGAGCCCCTAACAATCAGGGCAAAGTTGTTGGGGAGTGTACTGGTCAGGTAACGCCACCCAGGGAGTGCGACCCCCAATGAAAGCAAGCCCAAAAGCCCTTGGCGGTCGGTGGCCGAGTATAGACAGTTAGGCTACTAATGACAACGCGCTGACCTCACGCTAATAGCGCATTGCGCTGGCGGAATAAAAGGCGTAAATGGCGGTAAATTTCGAGGAAAAAGTCCTGTGAAAGCCTTCTGGAGCAAGACTTTAGGCAAATTGACATCTGAATTTATCTCACTATAGTGGTCCGGGCCCTGCGTGGGGGGTCTGTCTGATGATTTGAAGCATAAATAGGAGGCCACATGGCTGACAAAAAAGCGCAGTTGATCATCGAGGGCGTAGCCCCCGTCGAGCTGCCCATTTTAACCGGCACCGTTGGTCCTGATGTTATCGACGTACGGGGCCTTACGGCCACGGGCCGTTTCACTTTCGACCCAGGCTTCATGTCGACCGCTTCATGCGAGTCGAAGATTACCTATATCGATGGCGACAATGGCATTTTGCTGCATCGGGGCTACCCGATCGAGCAACTGGCTGAAAAATCGGACTACCTGGAAACCTGCTATCTGCTACTAAATGGCGAGTTGCCAACCGCCGAGCAGAAAGCCGAGTTCGTCAGTACCGTAAAGAACCACACCATGGTTCACGAGCAGTTGAAGACTTTCTTCAACGGCTTCCGTCGCGACGCCCACCCAATGGCAGTCATGTGCGGCGTAGTCGGCGCCCTGTCGGCTTTCTATCACGACTCCCTCGACATCAATAACCCGCAGCATCGCGAAATTTCCGCGATCCGCCTGGTTGCCAAGATGCCGACCCTGGCCGCAATGGTTTACAAGTACTCCATGGGGCAACCTATGATGTACCCGCGCAACGACCTGACTTACGCGGAAAACTTCCTGCACATGATGTTCAACACCCCGTGCGAGATCAAACCGATCAGCCCGGTGCTCGCCAAGGCAATGGACCGGATCTTCATCCTCCATGCCGACCACGAGCAGAACGCCTCCACCTCTACCGTGCGCCTGGCCGGCTCTTCGGGTGCCAACCCGTTCGCCTGTATCGCCGCCGGTATCGCCGCACTGTGGGGCCCTGCCCACGGCGGTGCGAACGAAGCCGTATTGACCATGCTCGATGAAATCGGCGATGTCTCGAACATCGACAAATACATCGCCAAGGCCAAGGACAAGAACGATCCGTTCAAGTTGATGGGCTTCGGTCACCGGGTCTACAAGAACCGCGACCCGCGCGCCACCGTCATGAAGAAAACCTGCGACGAAGTGTTGAGGGAACTGGGCATCAAGAACGATCCGCAACTCGAACTGGCCATGCGCCTGGAAGAGATCGCCCTGACCGACCCGTACTTCATCGAACGCTCGCTGTACCCGAACGTCGACTTCTACTCGGGGATCATCCTCAAGGCGATCGGCATTCCAACCAGCATGTTCACCGTGATCTTCGCCCTGGCGCGGACCGTGGGCTGGATCTCCCACTGGAAAGAAATGCTCTCCAGCCCGTACAAGATTGGCCGCCCGCGCCAGCTGTACACCGGCTACGAGTCGCGTGACATTACCAAGTTGGAAGATCGCAAGTAAGCATCTGACTGACGCGTAATAAAAAAGCGGCCTCCTTCATGGAGGCCGTTTTTATTTGTGCAGGAACCGAGAAACTGTTTTGTCTGAAACGCCGCTATCGGGAGCAAGCCCCCTCCCACATTTGACCGAGTACCCACCTTGGAATGCAGCCAAATGTGGGAGGGAGCTTGCTCCCGATGGCAATGCCCAGGCAAAAAAATGCCCCAGCCTGTCGACCGGGGCTTTTCCTATTGAGCGACAACCTCCCACATTTGCCCGACAACCCACCTTGGAATGCAGCCAAATGTGGGAGGGAGCTTGCTCCCGATGACAATAGCCCGGCCAACACAACCCCCCAGCCAAAAAAATGCCCCGGTTTTTCGACCGGGGCATTTCCTATTGAGCTACAACCTTAGTGAGCAACCGCCCCACTCGCCCCCAGGCCAGTCTGCGAACGCACAAACTGCGGGAAGTACAGCGCCCGTTCCTTGACTGCCGCCGCCGACTTGTCGGTGATGGAGAAGAACCAGATACTGACGAACGCGATGATCATCGAGAACAGCGCAGGGTACTCATACGGGAAGATGGCTTTTTCGTGATGCAGGATCGACACCCAGATGGTCGGCCCCAGGACCATCAGGCCCACGGCACTGATCAAACCGAGCCAGCCACCAATCATTGCGCCACGGGTGGTGAGGTTCTTCCAATACATGGAAAGCAGCAACACCGGGAAGTTACAGCTAGCCGCGATGGAGAAGGCCAAGCCGACCATGAACGCAATGTTCTGGCTTTCAAACAGGATACCCAGACCGATTGCCAGCACCGCCAAAGCGATAGTGGTGATCTTCGAGACGCGAATCTCATCCTTGTCGTTGGCCTTGCCTTTCTTGATCACGCTGGCATACAGGTCGTGGGACACCGCCGAAGCACCGGCCAGGGTCAAGCCCGCAACCACCGCGAGGATGGTGGCAAACGCCACAGCCGAGATGAAGCCCAGGAAGATACTGCCACCCACCGCGTTGGCCAGGTGAACCGCTGCCATGTTGTTACCACCGAGCAAAGCGCCTGCAGCATCCTTGAACGCCGGGTTAGTGCTGACCAGCAGGATCGCACCAAAACCGATGATAAAGGTCAGGATGTAGAAGTAGCCGATGAAGCCAGTGGCGTACAACACGCTCTTGCGGGCTTCCTTGGCGTCGCTCACGGTGAAGAAGCGCATCAGAATGTGCGGCAGGCCGGCGGTACCGAACATCAGTGCCAAGCCCAGGGAGAACGCGGAGACCGGATCTTTCACCAGGCCGCCAGGGCTCATGATCGCCTCACCTTTAGGGTGAACCTTGATCGCCTCGGAGAACAGCGTGCTGAAGTCGAAGTTGACGTGCTTCATCACCATTACGGCCATGAACGTAGCACCAGACAGCAGCAATACTGCCTTGATGATCTGCACCCAGGTGGTCGCCAGCATGCCGCCGAACAGCACGTACATGCACATCAGGATACCCACCATGATCACCGCTATGTGGTAATCGAGGCCGAACAGCAGTTGGATCAGCTTGCCCGCGCCGACCATCTGCGCGATCAGGTAGAACGCTACCACCACCAGCGAACCACACGCCGACAGGCTGCGGATCTGGGTTTGCCCGAGGCGGTAGGACGCCACGTCGGCAAACGTGTATTTGCCCAGGTTACGCAAGCGCTCGGCGATCAGGAACAGAATGATCGGCCAGCCCACCAGGAAGCCAATCGAGTAGATCAGGCCGTCGTAGCCGGAGGTGTATACCAGTGCGGAAATACCCAGGAAGGACGCGGCAGACATATAGTCGCCGGCAATCGCCAGGCCGTTCTGAAAACCGGTGATCTTGCCGCCGGCCGCGTAATAGTCGGCCGCCGAATTGTTGCGCTTGGACGCCCAGTAGGTGATGCACAACGTCGCGCCTACAAAGACCACGAACATCAGGATCGCTGGAATATTCAGCGGTTGTTTTTGCACTTCACCCGTCAATGCCTCCGCCGCCCATACAGCAGGCGCGAAGACCGAAGCACCGAGTACAGCCAATAGACGACGGATCATTGCGCAGCCTCCTTGAGAATCGCATTGTTCAGGTCGTCGAATTCGCCGTTGGCGCGTCGCACGTAGATCGCAGTGAGGACAAAGGCCGAAAGAATCAGCCCGACACCGAGAGGGATTCCCCAGGTGATGGACGAAGTGGGGCTGATCTTAGCCCCCAGCAATTGTGGCCCGTAGGCGATCAACAGGATGAATCCGGAGTAAAGCCCTAGCATGATCGCCGAGAGAATCCAGGCGAACCTTTCCCTTTTTCTAACCAGCTCCTTGAAGCGCGGGCTGTTTTGAATCGAGAGGTAAATGCTGTCGTTCATTGTTTTTATCCTCGCAGCACAGCTTTGTTATTATTGAAACAATATCCACTGTATGCGACTGCGGGACACGTTCCAGACGACCTTAGTATTAGGAGGGAGTGTAGCGAGGGTTTGCGAGGGCGCAGAAACATTTGCGGGCGGCGAAAATAATGTGGGAGGGGGCTTGCCCCCGATTGCGGTGTGTCAGTCACTGATGATCTGACTGATCCATCGCTATCGGGGGCAAACCCCCTCCCACAAGGGGTTACATCAAAGGGGGGTTACTTGGCGAGCCACTCGGCAACCCGCTCAGGGTGCTTGGCGACCCAGTCTTTGGCGGCTGCATCAGGCTTGGCGCCTTCCTGAATGGCGAGCATGACTTCACCGATTTCGTCCTTGGAAGCCCATTGGAATTTCTTCAGGAACGCCACGACTTCCGGCGCTTTCGTCTCCAGGCCCTTGCTGCCGATGCTGTTGACGGTTTCAGCCGCGCCATAAATCCCTTTTGGATCGTCCAGGAAACGCAGTTTCCACTTGGCGAACATCCAGTGTGGCACCCACCCGGTGACCGCAATGGAGTCCTGCTTGTCTTCGGCACGGGTCAGTTCGGCGATCATCGCGGCGCCAGAACTGGCTTGCAGCTTGTACTCCAGGCCATAGGCCTTGATCGCTTCGTCGGTCTTGAGCATTACGCCTGAACCGGCGTCGATACCGACGATCTTGTTCTTGAAGGTCGTATCGGTCTTGAGGTCTTCGATGGACTTGGCCTTGACGTACTCCGGCACGATCAGGCCGATCTTCGCATCCTTGAAGTTGGGGCCATAGTCGACCACCTTGTCCTTGTTCTTGGCCCAGTATTCACCATGGGTCACGGGCAGCCAGGCAGAGAGCATGGCGTCGAGCTTGCCCGTGGCAACGCCTTGCCACATGATCCCGGTGGCGACCGCTTGCAGTTTGACGTCATAACCGAGCTTTGCCTTGATCACCTCTGCCGCCACATGGGTGGTGGCAACGCTGTCGGACCAACCGTCCACATAGCCGATGCTCAGGGTTTTGCTGTCGGCGCTGGCCAGTGTGGAACTCATCGCAACTACCAGAGTGGCAACTGCGCCCAAGAGTCGTCGCATCTTCATCGTACTTCCCCGAAAGTGCTGCGCCCGACGGATGTCGAGCGACGTCAACCTGTTGTTATGTGGTGCGCCGCGCCCCCTTCACGCGCATCTTTCCGGCCGCTACGACATCAGTGGAGTGCTGACACTTCGATCATCAACCTGCCGGGGCCTTTGTCCTGCTCTGTCAGCGACCTCAGGTAAGCAAGAAACGACATCACATCGCCAGCTAGCGCTTTTATGGGACACTCGCCGCATACCCCGCCCGAACTTTGCATGTCTAAATCATGCAGCCCCACTGGGACGCGACAAATCCGGGTAAGATGCGCGCCTTTGCTCCCCAGATAAGCCGACCATGCCCGCGACTGCCCGCTTCCCTGCCCTGCCCTATTTTTTCGCCTCGATCCTCGGCCTGCTCGCGCTGATCGGGTACTGGTACGGCCTCGGCCGGCCGGTGGTGTTGCCGGACGTGGCCAGCGCCAGCCACAAGCTGCAATGCGCCTCCTACACGCCCTTCGACAAGGACCAATCGCCGTTCGACCAGCCGTTCACGCTGCGTCCCGAGCGCATGGACGCCGACCTGGCCCTGCTGGCCACTCGCTTCGAATGCATCCGTACCTACTCCATGACCGGCCTGGAAGCCTTGCCGGACCTGGCGCGCAAGCACGGGCTGAAACTGATGATCGGCGCCTGGGTCAACGGCAACCCGCTCGACACCGAGAAAGAAGTGGATGCCTTGATCGCCTCGGCCAACGCCAACGCCGACGTGGTCACCTCGGTGATCGTCGGCAACGAAACCCTGCTGCGCAAGGAAGTCACGGCCGCACAGTTGGTGAAGCTGATCCATAAGGTCAAAAGCCAGATCAAGCAACCGGTCACGTATGCCGACGTCTGGGAGTTCTGGCTGCAACACCCGGAAATAGCCCCGGCGGTGGATTTCCTGACCATCCACTTGCTGCCCTACTGGGAAGACGATCCTTCCGGGATCGACCAGGCACTCAAGCATGTCGGCGATGTGCGCCAGACCTTCGGCAACAAATTTGCGCCCAAGGACGTACTGATCGGCGAGACCGGCTGGCCCAGCGAAGGCCGCCAGCGCGAAACTGCGGTGCCGAGCCGGGTCAATGAGGCCAAGTTCATGCGCGGCTTCGTGGCCATGGCCGAAGCCAATGGTTGGCACTACAACCTGATCGAAGCCTTTGATCAGCCGTGGAAGCGTGCCAGTGAAGGCGCTGTCGGGGGGTACTGGGGCTTGTTCGATGCCGACCGCCAGGACAAGGGCATCCTCGCCGGCCCAGTGACCAACGTGCCGTACTGGCCGCTGTGGCTGGGCGTGGGCGGAATCATCCTGTTGGGCACGCTGGCGCTCGGTGGGCGGGTGCGCAGCCTGCGCGCCGCCTGGCTGCTACCGCTGCTCGGGGCCGTCGCCGCCTGCTCCATCGGCACCTGGGCCGAACTGACCCGCGTAACTGCACGCTTCAATGATGAATGGGTGTGGGCGGGGCTGCTGGTCGCGTTGAACCTGTTGGTACTGGCACACGCAGCCCTGGCCTTGAGCGACCGCGAGGGTTGGCGCGAACGAGCATTCAACTGGCTGGAGCAGCGCGCAGGCGGGTTGGTGGCAATCGCCGGGTTCGCGGGTGCGGTCATGATGCTGGCGCTGGTGTTTGACCCACGTTATCGCAGCTTCCCAAGTGCGGCGCTGGTACTGCCCGCCTTGGTCTATCTGGTTCGCCCCGTGACCGGGCCACGTCGGGAAATCGCCCTGCTGACCTTTATCATCGGTGCCGGCATTGCGCCTCAGCTGTTCCGCGAAGGTCTGCTGAACCAGCAGGCGTGGGGTTGGGCGCTGGTCAGCGGGTTGATGGTTGTGGCTTTGTGGCGCTGCTTGCGGATGCGCAAGGCTTAAGAGCGCCATCGGGGTGCGACGATTCGACTTGCCCCCCGATTGGCCCTATCAGGCGCCCCGAGGCTTGCGGACCAACCGCAACCCCGCAATCACCACTGCAAACACCGCAAACGTGGTGTTGTACAACGCCAGCGCTGGCAACCCGAACACCAGCCCCAGCACCGCCAACCCCCACCCCGCGCGCCCCGGCACGAAAAACGCCAGCATCGACGTCATCAGCGCCGCCCAGCCCATCATTTTGAAGTGAATCATCAAACCGAGGTTCGAACGCACCTGGCATTCCCAGCGGCTGGCTTCATCCGCACAAATACCGACCCACCGGCCATCCTCCATAAAGCCGTAACGTGCGGCATAACTGGCGGCCAGCCATAACGGCAGGGCAATAAGCAGCAGGATCAGCGGCAAGCGGCGGGACATGGAGCACTCCGATTAGGCAAAAACGGCGCTCAGCTTAATCCCCCGGCGGCCGTTAGCAAGATGTGTACGCAGATAAGTGTCCATCATTGCGTCGCAAAGTGTATCTTCTGGCGACTATCACCCCGATTCCGACGTTTTTTTCCGATTTTTCGTGCCGAAGGCTGGCACTTCGGTGGCAACGCGGTGGTCATAGCCTGCGAACTTCATTCAGCACGTTTCCTCTTAGGGATTAAGTCATGCTCCGTTCCTTGCGCTGCGCTGCCTTGCTAGGCAGCCTTTTTTTGAGTGCGTCAGCACTGGCCGTCGACATCGACCAGGCCAGCTATGGCTTCCCTTTGACCAACCCGTTCGAAGCGACCATTGCCACCACGCCGCCTGACCTTCGGCCCAGCTTGCCGAGCAACGACGAAATCAACCAGTCCGACTACACCCTGAACATGCGCCCCGAGCGAGAGTTCAGCCTGCCCGACAACTTCTGGGCGGTGAAGAAACTCACCTACCGCATCGCCAAACAAGACCGCGCTGCGCCGCTGATCTTCCTGATCGCGGGCACCGGTGCGCGGTTTGACAGCAGCATCAACGAGTACCTGAAAAAACTCTACTACCAGGCCGGCTACCACGTCGTGCAACTGTCATCGCCGACCAGCTTCGACTTCATGAGCGCAGCCTCGCGCTTCGCCACGCCTGGCATCACCCAGGAAGACGCCGAAGATATGTACCGCGTGATGCAAGCAGTGCGCGCGCAGAACGCCTCGCTGCCGGTCACCGACTTTTACCTCAGCGGCTACAGCCTCGGCGCGCTGGATGCGGCCTTTGTCAGCAAACTCGACGAAACCCGCCGCAGCTTCAACTTCAAGAAAGTGCTGCTGCTCAACCCGCCGGTCAACCTGTACACCTCAATCACCAACCTCGACAAGCTGGTGCAAACCGAGGTCAAGGGCATCAACAACACCACAACCTTTTATGAGCTGGTGTTGAACAAACTGACCCGTTACTTCCAGCAAAAGGGCTACATAGACCTTAACGACGCCCTGCTCTACGACTTCCAGAACTCCAAGCAACACCTGACCAACGAACAAATGGCCATGCTGATCGGCACCACGTTCCGCTTTTCGTCGGCCGACATCGCGTTCACCTCGGACCTGATCAATCGCCGTGGCCTGATCATCCCACCGAAGTACCCGATCACCGAAGGCACCAGCCTCACGCCGTTCCTCAAGCGCGCGCTGCAATGTGACTTCGATTGCTACCTCACCGAACAGGTCATCCCGATGTGGCGCGCCCGTTCCGATGGCGGCAGCCTGTTGCAACTGGTCGATCAGGTCAGCCTGTACGCCCTCAAGGACTACCTGCACACCAGCCCGAAAATCGCCGTCATGCACAACGCCGACGACGTGATCCTCGGCCCGGGCGACCTCGGCTTCCTGCGTCAAACCTTCGGCGATCGCTTGACCGTCTACCCGCTGGGCGGCCATTGCGGCAACCTCAATTACCGCGTCAACGCCGACGCCATGCTGGAGTTTTTCCGTGGCTAAATATCTTCTGCTGCTTGCCGCCCTGATGTGCGCAAGCGTGGCCAATGCCGACAACAGCAAGGCTCACGCGCCCACCGTCGTGGGTGCCGACGGCTTCAAGGAGCCGCTGAGCAAGCTCAAGTTCAACCCAGGCCTGGACCAGCGCGAATTCGAACGCTCGTCGCTGACCGCCCTCAACGTGTATGACCCGTTGGAGTCGTGGAACCGCCGCGTGTACCACTTCAACTACCGCTTCGACCAATGGGTGTTTCTGCCGGTAGTCGACGGTTACCGCTACGTCACGCCGAGCTTCCTGCGTACCGGCGTGAGCAATTTCTTCAACAACCTGGGCGATGTGCCCAACCTGTTGAACAGCCTGCTGCAACTCAAGGGCCACCGTTCCCTGGAAACCACCGGGCGCCTGCTGGTCAACACCACCCTCGGCGTCGCCGGCCTTTGGGACCCGGCCACCTCCATGGGCCTGCCGCGCCAAAGCGAAGACTTCGGCCAGACCCTGGGCTTCTATGGCGTGCCTGGCGGCGCCTATCTGGTGCTGCCGATCCTGGGCCCGTCGAACCTGCGCGATACCACCGGCCTGGTGGTCGACTACAGCGCCGAATCGCAAATCAACTTCCTGAACGTCTCCGAAGTCAGCTCCAACCATCCGGAGATCTGGGCCCTGCGCGTGGTCGACAAGCGTTATCAGACCAGCTTCCGCTACGGTCAGTTGAACTCGCCGTTCGAGTACGAAAAGGTGCGCTACATCTATACGGAATCGCGCAAATTGCAGATTGCCGAATAAGCGCAGCGCGCGGTAAACAAGCCATTCGACGCGCTCGAATGGCTTTTTTTTGCCTGCTCGATGCCAGCCGCCTACCCCAGCACCTGCGCCAGAAACGCTTGGGCACGTGGCGTTCGCGGCGCAGTGAAAAACGCCTCCGGCGGCTGGTCTTCGATGATCCGCCCGCCATCGAGAAACAGCACACGCCCGGCGACTTGCCGGGCAAAGCCCATTTCGTGAGTGACGCAGAGCAGGGTCATGCCGCTTTCGGCGAGCATGACCATCACGTCCAGCACCTCGCCGACAGCCTCCGGGTCCAGCGCTGACGTCGGCTCATCGAACAGCATGATTTTTGGGGCCATGCACAATGCCCTGGCAATCGCGACCCGTTGTTGCTGGCCGCCCGACAGTTGCGACGGGTATTTTTTCCAGTGTTGATCAATCCCGACTTTTTTCAGCAGCGCCATGGCCTGCTCCTGTGCACTGTCGCGGGGCATGCCGCGCACGGACATCGGCGCCAGCATGCAGTTTTGCAAGACGGTCAGGTGCGCAAACAGGTTGAAGCCCTGAAACACCATGCCGACCTCACGCAAGGCTGCCCGGCAGAGCGTCGGCGAAGCGCTCAAGTCGGTGCCCAGCACCTGGATTCGGCCCTGCTGCGCCGGCTCCAGACGATTGAGGCAACGGATCAACGTGGACTTGCCGGAGCCCGAGGTACCGCACAGCACAATGCGTTCGCCTTGCACCACCCGCAGGTCGATGCCGTGCAACACCTGATACGGGCCGTACCATTTGCTCAGCCCTTCGACGTCGATGACCACCGGCGCAGGTGGGCAGATCAACTGCTTTAACTCCATTGATGACCCCATGTGCCCGCCCTCTTCTATCATTCGTCAGTTGGCCGCAGATGCTGGGTAAGTCGACGATCAAGACGCTTCACCCCGCGCCGGACACACTCGACCACCACCAGGTAAACCAGCGCCACCCACACATACACCTGGAAATCAAAAGTGCGTGAGAACGCCAGCTTCGCCACGCCCATCAAATCCAGCAAGGTCACCAGCGACACAATCGCGCTGGCCTTGATGATCAAAATCAGTTCATTGCCCAGTGGCCCCACCGTCACGATGAGCACCTGCGGCAAAGTCACCTTGAAAAACGTGGTGGTGCGGTTCAACCCCAACACCGTCGCGGCCTCATAGTAGGCACGCGGCACGGAGAGCAACCCGCCACGAAAGATCTCGGCCTGGTAGGCCGCCGTATTCAAGGTGAACGCCAGCAAAGCGCAAAACCATGGGTCGCCGAACCACCCCCACAGGCCAAGGTCGCGCCAAAAACCATGGAAGGAACCCAAGCCGTAATAAATCAGGAACAGTTGCGCCAGCAGTGGAGAGCCCCTGAAAAAGTAGACATAGGCCCTGCACGCGTACTGCAACGAACGCCAGCGCGAAGTCCTGCCCAACGCCAACAGCACGCCGAGCACCATCCCGACGCTGCTCGATAGCGCCACCAATTGCAGGGTAAGCAACAAACCATCGAGCAACTGCGCCCCATAGCGCTGAAACAGTTCAAGCCCGAGCCACTCGGCAAAGCGCTCGCCCGCCGTCATGAGGCACGCTCCCGGCCCTGGCCGTAGTGCTTTTCAAGCTGCGCGATGCAAAAACCCGAGATCGATGACAGCAGCAGGTACAGACAACACGCCGCCAGATAAAACAGCATCGGCTCCTTGGTGGCGTTCACCGCCAGGCTGGTCTGGCGCATCAAGTCCACCAGGGAAATGGTCGACACCAACGCCGTGTCCTTGAGCAGGCTCAACCAGTTGTTCGACAGCCCCGGCAAGGCGATCCTCATCACCTGCGGCAGCACCACCTTGAAAAACGTCTGCCTGCGACTCAAGCCCAGTGCCTGGGCGCCTTCATACTGACCGCGTGCCACGGTCTTCAGCGCACCCAGCCACACTTCGCTGGAAAAGGCCGCCAGCACCAGGCTGAACGCGATCACCGCCGCCACAAACGCGTTGATGGAAAACTCGGCCGAACCGCCCCAATACGCCTGGAATTTCTGTAGCGCGATCTGGATGCCGTAATACACGATCAATAACGTCAGCAACTCCGGCAAGCCACGAAAACACGTGGAGAACAGTGCCGCCATCGCCCTCACCGTTGCGTTAGGCGATTTGCTGCACAACGCCACCAACAAGCCCAATGGCAACCCCAGCGGCACACACGCCAATGCCAGCGCCATCGTGACCCCAGCGCCCGCCAGCAGCGCGCCGCCCCAACCGCCCGCGCCCAACGACAACAACCCCAATGACTCGAACATGGAAGACACTCCCGTGCTTAATCATCCTCAAGGCCATGGGCCAACTTGAGCTGTCGATACGTGCCGTCGGCGACCACATCCGCGATGGCCTGGTTCAGCCTGATGCGCAACGCCTCATCAGCCTTGCGCACGGCAATACCGGCATCGCTTTGCGTACCGGGGATAGCCAGCACCCGGCAACACTGCGGGTCGGTGCTCTTCAACCACTCCTGCATCGGCGCGCTGTCGTTGACCACCGCATCCAGGCGACCATTGAGCAGGTCACTGTTGGCCTCGTCCTGCCCGACATACAACTTGACCCGCGCGCCATTGGCGCCATAGACATCCTGGTTGTAGATGCCCTGGGTCGAGGACGATTGAGCGCCGACCGTCTTGCCGGCCAGCGTGGCCGGTGCAGTGTCCTGAATGTCGCTGCCCCTGGGCACTGCCAGGACCATGCGCGTGCGGTTGTAGGGCTGGGTGAAGCTGACGGTCTTCTGGCGCTCTTCGGTGATGGCCATCGAGGCGATGATCGCGTCGTACTTTTTCGCGAGCAGGCCCGGGATGATGCCCTCCCAGTCCTGGGCAACAATCGTGCATTCGACGCCGAGCCTGGCGCATAGGGCGTTCGCCATATCGACGTCAAAACCACGCAGTTGGTTATTCGAGTCCACGTAGTTGAACGGCGGATAAGCGCCCTCCGTGGCGAAACGCAGCGGTTGCGCGTGGGCCACCGACAGCAGCCCGAGGGTGATCGTTACGGCATAGAGCGTCTGTTTGACGTGTTTCATGAAGGCACCTACCGAATTATTTTTATTCTGGGTAGTGCCTGAGGCCTGGTTAACCTGAAGGGATACGGGTAATTGACGCAGGCTCAGTCACTGACCAAGCGGACACTACGCCAACTTGCACAAATAATCTATTTTTTACAGACGGTCCATTTCTGAGTTTTTTGTAGGCAAAACCCTGAATATCCAATCAACCGCGCACGGCGCGCCAGGTTTTGCCCGCTACAGTGACCAGTGCCAACACCAGCGCCCCGGCAATAACGCCGGCCACCGCGTTGAGCAAGGTCGGCATCAACCACGCCAGGCCACCGGTGCTCTGGCTGACCGCCTCGATCCAGTGATGCACCACCGGCACGCCATGGGTGAGGATGCCGCCGCCCACCATGAACATCGCCGCCGTACCGATCACCGACAGGCTTTTCATCATGTACGGTGCCGCGCGCAAGATCGCACCGCCGATACTGCGCGCCATCTGCCCAGGCTTCTGGGTCAGCCACAGGCCCAGGTCATCGAGCTTGACGATGCCGGCCACCAAGCCGTAGACGCCGATGGTCATCACAATGGCAATGCCCGATAGCACGATCACCTGCTGCGTCAACGGCGCATCGGCAACGGTGCCCAGGGTGATGGCGATGATTTCGGCCGAGAGGATGAAGTCGGTGCGGATCGCGCCTTTGATCTTGTCCTTTTCGAACGCCACCAGATCGGTCGCCGGGTCCACCACGGCGGCGACCAACTGGGCGTGTTCGGCCTGGTCTTCGGCTTTGCTATGCAGAAACGTGTGAGCGAGCTTCTCAAAGCCCTCGAAACACAAATAGGCGCCGCCGAGCATCAACAACGGCGTCACCGCCCAGGGCGCAAACGCACTGATCAACAACGCCGTCGGCACCAGGATCAGCTTGTTGAGAAACGACCCCTTGGCCACCGCCCACACCACCGGGATTTCCCGCTCGGCGCGCACCCCGGAGACTTGCTGGGCATTGAGCGCCAGGTCATCGCCGAGCACGCCGGCGGTCTTCTTGGCGGCCATCTTTGTCATCAGTGCAACGTCATCGAGTACTGCGGCGATATCGTCGATCAAAACCAACAAGCTGCTTCCTGCCATGAATCGGGCTTCCATCAAGGGTGAGATGGCGCGAGCATAACGCGGCCATGGGCGTTGCGGGCACATTGTTGAGGCTCGCGGATGGCCGGTGCTACCATGCGCAACCGCCTGTCATGGCAAGGAACCCTCTGGTTTATGAGCAGCATTCGCGAGCGCAATAAAGAAAAGATCCTGCGGGCGGCAAGCGAGGAGTTTGCCGACAAGGGCTTCGCCGCGACCAAAACCAGCGACATCGCCGCCAAGGCCGGGCTGCCCAAGCCCAACGTCTACTACTACTTCAAGTCCAAGGACAACCTCTACCGCGAAGTGCTCGAGAGCATTATCGAGCCGATCCTGGCGGCCTCCACGCCGTTCAACCGGGAGGGCGAGCCGGCGGTGGTGCTGAGCAACTACATCCGCTCGAAAATCCGCATCTCCCGCGACCTGCCCTTCGCCTCCAAGGTGTTCGCCAGCGAAATCATGCACGGCGCCCCGCACCTGAGCGCCGAGCAGGTCGAGCAACTCAACGCCCAGGCCAAGCACAATATCGACTGTATCCAGCACTGGGTCGATCGCGGGCTGATCGCTGCGATTGAGCCCAATCACTTGATGTTCAGCATCTGGGCCGCGACCCAGACGTATGCGGATTTTGATTGGCAGATTTCGGCGGTGACGGGTAAAGCCAAGCTGGATGAGGCGGATTACGAGGCGGCGGCGCAGACGATTATTCGGTTGGTGCTCAAGGGCTGTGCGCCGGACTGAGACACCGAGGCGCCCGTGGCAATCGGGGGCAAGCGCCCTCCCACATTTGATCGGGTTTACACATGTCTATTTGTGAATACCGTCAAAGGTGGGAGGGAGCTTGCTCCCGATGAGGCCCTGGCAATCATCCAATAATCAGGCTGACACCCCCGCATCCGCCCACAACCCCACCCCCTCGATCGCCGTGATCGCACACTGCTCATCAATATCCGACGTATCCCCGCTGATCCCGATCGCCCCCAGCACCACCCCTTCCTGATCCCGAATCAACACCCCGCCCGGCGCCGGCACCACGCTGCCCTGCCCCAGGCTGTTCAACGCAGCGATAAATGCCGGGCGCTGCTGCGCATCCAGCGCGAGCAGGCGTGAACCTTTGCCCAGGGCAATCGCGCCCCAGGCCTTGCCGATGGCGATCTGCGGGCGCAGCAGGCTGGCGCCGTCTTCCCGTTGCAAGGTGATCAGGTGGCCGCCGCCGTCGAGCACGGCAATGGTCAGCGGTGCTGCGGCAATGGCGCGGCCTGCGGCGAGGGCCTGGCCGGCCAGGTTGACTGCGACTTTCAGGGTTAAAGCGCTCATGGGTGCCGTCCTTATTCTGTTATGGGAAAGCCGTGGACTCTTCTTCAGCAGCCACAAAACACAATAAATAGAACACAATCATCATGATTTATGTATACAAAAAATCAAAATTATCCGCGTGTCGTCGGAAAACCAGCCTAAAAATGCACCAAGACAAACGCAAAGACCGCCGAATAAAATGCATTGACCTGCGCCGCCCGCCATGAATACACTTTGCGCAGACGCAACTTGTATACAATTACAAAACGCAAGAGGCACCAAAATAATGAGCAAAATGAGAGCAATCGAAGCCGCCGTTCTGGTGATGCGCCGCGAAGGAGTCGACACCGCCTTCGGTATCCCAGGCGCCGCGATCAACCCGCTGTATTCGGCCTTGCAGAAGGTGGGTGGCATCGATCACGTCCTTGCTCGCCATGTTGAAGGCGCCTCGCACATGGCCGAGGGCTACACCCGCACCAAGGCCGGCAATATCGGCGTGTGCATCGGCACATCGGGCCCGGCGGGCACCGACATGGTCACCGGCCTGTACAGCGCCTCGGCCGACTCGATTCCAATCCTGTGTATCACCGGCCAGGCCCCCCGGGCGCGAATGCACAAGGAAGATTTCCAGGCCGTGGACATCACCAGCATCGTCAAGCCGGTGACCAAGTGGGCAACCACCGTCCTCGAACCCGGCCAGGTGCCGTATGCGTTCCAGAAAGCCTTTTATGAAATGCGTTCCGGCCGCCCTGGCCCGGTGCTGATCGACCTGCCGTTCGACGTGCAGATGGCCGAGATCGAATTCGACATCGACGCCTACCAGCCGCTGCCCCTGGCCAAACCCGTGGCCACGCGCATCCAGGTGGAAAAAGCCCTGGCCCTGCTCGACCAGGCCGAACGCCCGCTGCTGGTGAGCGGTGGCGGCGTGATCAATGCCGATGCCAGCGACCTGCTGATGGAGTTCGCCGAGCTGACCGGCATCCCGGTGATCCCGACCCTGATGGGCTGGGGCACCCTCCCCGACGATCACCCGCAGATGGTGGGCATGGTCGGCCTGCAAACCTCCCACCGTTATGGCAACGCGACGCTGCTGAAATCGGACGTGGTGCTCGGCATCGGCAACCGTTGGGCCAACCGCCACACCGGTTCGGTGGAGGTGTACACCGAGGGGCGCCGATTTATCCACGTCGACATCGAGCCGACGCAAATCGGTCGCGTATTCACCCCGGACCTGGGCATCGTTTCCGACGCCGGTGCGGCGCTGACGATGTTCATCGAAGTCGCCCGCGAGTGGAAAGCCGCCGGCAAACTCAAGGACCGCAGCGCCTGGCTGCATGACTGCCAGCAGCGCAAAGCCACGCTGCAGCGCAAGACCCACTTCGACAACGTGCCGGTCAAGCCGCAACGGGTGTACGAAGAGATGAACCAGGTGTTCGGCAAAGACACCTGCTACGTCAGCACCATCGGCCTGTCGCAGATTGCCGGTGCGCAATTCCTGCACGTCTACAAGCCACGCCACTGGATCAACTGCGGCCAGGCCGGCCCGTTGGGCTGGACCATCCCGGCGGCGCTCGGCGTGGTCAAGGCCGACCCGAGCCGCAAGGTGGTGGCGCTGTCCGGCGACTATGACTTCCAGTTCATGATCGAAGAACTGGCCGTGGGTGCGCAGTTCAAGCTGCCGTATATCCACGTGGTGGTGAACAACTCCTACCTGGGATTGATACGCCAGGCCCAGCGCGGGTTCGAAATGGACTACTGCGTGCAGTTGTCTTTCGACAACCTCAACGCTCCGGAACTCAACGGCTATGGCGTCGACCACGTCGCGGTCGCCGAAGGGCTGGGGTGCAAGGCCCTGCGCGTGTTCGAGCCAGGCCAGATCCAGCCGGCACTGCGCCGCGCCCAGGAAATGCTCGAAGAATTCAAGGTTCCGGTGATCGTTGAGATTATTCTGGAGCGCGTGACCAATATTTCCATGGGCACCGAGATCAACGCCGTCAACGAATTCGAAGACCTGGCTCTGGTCGGCAACGATGCGCCGACTGCCATTTCCCTGCTCGATTAAGGAGAACCTTATGCCGCGCTTTGCCGCCAACCTGTCCATGCTGTTCACCGAACAGGCTTTTCTCGCTCGTTTTAAAGCGGCCGCCGATGCCGGCTTCGCAGGCGTCGAGTACCTGTTCCCCTACGAATTCAACTCCGCCGAAATCAAGGCGCAGTTGGACGCCAACGGCCTGACCCAAGTGTTGTTCAACCTACCGGCCGGCGACTGGGCCAAGGGCGAACGGGGCCTGGCGTGCCACCCGGACCGGGTCGAAGAATTCCGCGCCGGGGTCGACCTGGCCATCGCCTACGCCCAGGTGCTGGGCAACACCCAGGTCAACTGCCTGGCAGGCATCCGGCCACAAGGCGTGGACGATGCCACCGTAGAAAAGACCTTTGTCGCCAACCTCAAATACGCCGCCGACACGCTGCAAGCGGTGGGTATCAAGCTGGTGATGGAAGCAATCAACACCCGCGACATCCCTGGGTTCTACCTGAACAACACCGCGCAGGCCCTGGCGATTCGCGAGCAGGTGGTCAGTGACAATCTGTTCCTGCAATACGACATCTATCACATGCAAATCATGGAAGGCGATCTGGCCCGCACCCTGGCTGCGCACCTGGGTGAGATCAACCACATTCAACTGGCGGATAACCCGGGGCGCAACGAGCCGGGGACCGGGGAGATCAACTATCGGTTCCTGTTCGAGCATTTGGACCGCATCGGTTACCAGGGTTGGGTCGGTTGTGAATACAAGCCGTTGACCACCACCGAAGCGGGTTTGGGTTGGCTCAAGACCCACAACGCGATCTGAGAGGCACGACACGAACCCCTCTCCCACATTGGGAACCCCTGTGTTTGGCAGACCGCGCTCTATCTAATAAAAAGAGGATGTCTTCATGGCTAAAATCGGATTTATCGGCACCGGCATCATGGGCCAACCCATGGCCGCCAACCTGCAGAAAGCCGGTCATCAACTGTTCCTGTCCGAACACCACGGCAAGGCGCCAGCCGAGTTGATCGCGGCCGGCGCCATCGCGCTGGCCAGCCCGCAGCAAGTTGCCCAGGAAGCGCAATTCATCATCGTCATGGTGCCCGATACCCCGCAGGTCGATGACGTGCTGTTCCGCGCCGATGGTGTAGCCGCCGGTCTGTCGCCGAACAAAGTGGTGATCGACATGAGTTCGATCTCCCCCACCGCGACCAAGGCGTTCGCCGCGAGGATCAACCAGACCGGCGCGCAGTACCTCGATGCGCCGGTGTCCGGCGGTGAAGTCGGGGCCAAGGCCGGCACCTTGAGCATCATGGTCGGCGGCGAGCCGCAGACCTTCGAGCGTGCCTTGCCGCTGTTCCAGAGCATGGGCAAGAACATCACTCTGGTCGGTGGCAACGGCGACGGCCAGACGGCCAAAGTGGCAAACCAGATCATCGTCGCGCTGAACATCCAGGCGGTGGCCGAAGCGCTGCTGTTCGCCGCGAAAAACGGCGCCGACCCGGCCAAGGTGCGTGAAGCGCTGATGGGGGGCTTCGCCGCGTCGAAGATCCTTGAAGTACACGGCGAACGCATGATCAAGGGCACCTTCGATCCGGGCTTTCGCATCAATCTGCACCAGAAGGATTTGAACCTGGCGCTGGCCGGGGCCAAGGAGCTGGGGATCAACCTGCCGAACACCGCCGGCACCCAGCAAGTGTTCAGCACCTGCACCGCCCTCGGTGGCGGTAATTGGGACCATTCGGCACTGATCAAGGGGCTGGAGCATATGGCGAATTTTTCGATTCGCGATCAGTAAGCGCTCCGTGAAATGCGAGCCAGTGTGGGAACTGGCTTGCCTGCGATGAGGACAACTCGGGCTCATTGACTTACCCATCATGCGCCCCCCCGGGTTCAGCCAGATTATCCTACAGCGCCGGCCGCCGGATGCGGCACAAAGCCTGCGTGGACAGCCCGTTCGAATCCCCCTAGGCTTGCCCGATATCCGATAGGGGCGAGAGTTATGGACAGCAACAACGACTGGCGCCAGCGTCTCTACGTCATGGTTTTCCAGAGCGACACACCCGCCGGGCGGCGTTTCGACAGCACCCTGCTGCTGATCATTCTCGCCAGCCTGGTGGTGGTGATCCTCGACAGCATTCAGGAAGTCCACGACAACTACGCCAACGTGCTGGCCTACATCGAGTGGGGCTTTACCGTCATCTTCGCCATCGAGTACGGCCTGCGCCTGTACTGCTCGCCCAAGCCGTTGCGCTATGCCTTCAGTTTCTATGGTTTGGTGGACTTGCTCGCCATCGTCCCCGGCATCCTCGCGCTGTATTACAGCGACGCCCAGTACCTGCTGATCATCCGCATCATCCGCATGCTGCGGATCTTCCGGGTGCTCAAGCTCGGGCCGTATCTCAAGCAGGCCAACTACCTGATGTCGGCGTTGCGCGGCAGCAAACAGAAGATCGTGGTGTTCCTGCTCAGCGTCTGCACCCTGGTAACGGTGTTCGGCACCTTGATGTACGTGATCGAAGGGCCGGCGCACGGCTTCACCAGTATCCCCAAATCGTGACCCTGACCACCGTGGGCTTTGGCGATATCGTGCCCAAAACCCCGCTGGGCCAGGTGATTTCGTCGCTGGTGATGATCACCGGTTACTCGATCATCGCCGTGCCCACCGGGATTTTCACCGCCGAACTGGCCAATGCCATGCGCGGTGAACAGTTGCAAACGGACTGCCCGGTGTGCAAGAAAAACACCCATGACGCGAACGCGGCGTTTTGTTCGCGGTGTGGCAACGCGCTGTTTAAGAAGCAGGAATAAGCAAAGAACTTTTTAATCTTTAAACGACTATGCCCCCCCCAGCTATAGTCGCTGGCAAAGTGCGTCTCTCTACTCTCGAACAACAAGGAATGAGCAGTGAAAAAACTCGTTAGCGCCTCTCTCCTGGCCGCCGGCCTTGCATTGGCCGGCGTCGTCCAGGCCGCACCGACCACCCTGCTCAACGTCTCCTACGACGTGATGCGCGATTTCTACAAGGACTACAACACCGCCTTCCAGAAACACTGGGAAGCCGAGCACCCGAACGACAAGCTGACCTTGCAGATGTCCTTCGGCGGCTCCAGCAAACAAGCACGCTCGGTGATCGACGGCCTGCCGGCTGACGTGATCACCATGAACATGGCCACCGACATCAACGCCCTGGCCGACAATGGCAAACTGGTGCCGGACAACTGGGTCACCCGCTTGCCGAACAACAGCGCGCCGTTCACCTCAGCCACCGTGTTTATCGTGCGCAAAGGCAACCCGAAAGCCCTGAAAGACTGGCCGGACCTGCTCAAAGATGGCGTGCAAGTGATCGTGCCCAACCCGAAAACCTCGGGTAACGGCCGCTACACCTACTTGTCGGCCTGGGGCTATGTGCTGAAGAACGGTGGCGACGAAGACAAGGCCAAGGCCTTTGTCGGCAAGCTGTTCAAACAAGCGCCCGTGCTGGACACCGGTGGCCGTGCCGCCACCACGACGTTCATGACCAACCAGATCGGCGACGTGCTGGTGACCTTTGAAAACGAAGCGGAAATGATCGCCCGCGAATTCGGCCGCGATCAGTTCGAAGTGATCTACCCAAGCGTCTCCGCCGAAGCCGAGCCGCCGGTCACGGTGGTGGACAAAGTGGTCGAGAAGAAAGGCACGCGTGCAGTCGCCGAAGACTACCTGAAGTACCTGTGGTCTCCGGAAGGCCAGGAAATCGCGGCCAACAATTACCTGCGCCCGCGTGACCCGAAAGTGCTGGCCAAGTACACCGATCGTTTCCCGAAAGTCGACTTCCTGTCGGTCGAGAAGACCTTTGGCGACTGGCGCACCGTGCAGAAAACCCACTTCAACGATGGCGGGGTGTTTGACCAGATCTACAACGGGCAGTAAGCCGCGCCCACTGAAGGAAGGCGAGCACGTGTGGGAGCTGGCTTGCCTGCGATAGCGTCGCCCTGGTGTGTCAGATACACCGGGGTGTCCACATCGCAGGCAAGCCAGCTCCCACATTTGTTTGGTGTTCAGCGTGTTTCTCAGGCTGCCGGATAGCCTGTTTCGGCAGGTGTGTCTGAATGTATCATGGGGGCTCGAAGCCAACGCCAAGGCTTCAGTCATCATTTCACGGCATGAGTGATATCACCGCCAACAGCCTACTCGCCGCCGAGTCTTGTCTTTACTCTCGCTCGCCATCTTCCTTCGCTTTTATGAGAACACCATGAACGCTACTCCCCACGCTACGAGCACCATGACCCGCGGGATGGTGATGCTGTTTGCGTTTTGCTGCGGCGCCATCGTCGCCAACATTTACTACGCGCAGCCGATCATCGAACTGATCGCACCGGACATCGGCCTGACGCCTGCGATGGCCAGCCTGATCGTATCGCTGACACAAATCGGCTACGCCCTGGGCCTGTTCTTCCTGGTGCCCCTGGGTGACTTGCTGGAAAACCGCAAGCTGATGATCAGCACCACGGTGATCGCCATCGCCAGCCTGCTGGGTGCGGCGTTTACCGAGCAACCGAACCTGTTCCTGCTGGTCTCGTTGTTGATCGGTTTCAGTTCGGTGTCGGTGCAGATCCTGATCCCGCTGGCGGCGCACCTGGCACCTGCCGAGTCCCGTGGCCGCGTGGTCGGCAGCATCATGGGCGGCCTGTTGCTGGGTATCCTGCTGGCACGGCCGGTGTCCAGCGTGGTCGCCGACCACTTCGGCTGGCGTGCAATGTTCATGGCCGCCGCCGCGTTGATGGCCGTTATCAGCGTGGTCTTGCTGATGACCATCCCCAAGCGCCAGCCCGACCACAGCGCCAGCTATGGCCAATTGCTGCGCTCCCTCGGCACCCTGCTGCGTGAACAACCGCTGCTGCGCCAGCGCGCCTTTTATCAAGGTTGCATGTTTGCCACCTTCAGCCTGTTCTGGACCGCCGCGCCGCTGGAGCTGGTGCGCAATCATGGCCTGAGCCAGACCCAGATCGCCATCTTCGCCCTGGTCGGTGCCATCGGCGCCATCGCCGCGCCCATCGCCGGGCGTCTGGCCGACGCCGGCCACACCCACCGTGCGTCGCTGCTGGCCATGGTGTTTGCGGTGTTGAGCTTCCTGCCGGCCTTCATCCACCCGCTGTACAGCGTGATCGGCCTGGCAGTGACCGGCGTGGTCCTCGACTTCTGCGTGCAGATGAACATGGTCCTCGGCCAACGCGCCATCTACGCCCTCGATGCCAACAGCCGCAGCCGCCTGAACGCGCTGTACATGACCAGCATCTTCATCGGCGGTGCCTTCGGCTCGGCGATTGCCAGCAGCGTGTACGAACACGGCGGCTGGCTGGGCGTGATGCTGGTGGGCAGTGCGTTCCCGCTGGTGGCGTTGCTGCGCTTTCTCAGTGCTTCGCGCCACACCTCGGTGGTCACTGCCTGACGGCATGATGCGCCGGGATCGTAGGTGGGGTTACGACCGTGGCCTTCCACTGGACGATGGGGCGATAAGCTGCAGCAGCTGTAACACGAGCGCTGACAGTGTCTTGGCAAGCATTTCGATCAGTGCGGACGGCCCGTTTGGGGTTTCACCCGGCGGCGGGGTTGGGGTTGGCGTCGGTGTCAGTGTCGGCGTCGGCGTCGGCGATGGCGATGGCGATGGCACAGGCTGCGGTCCACCCCACCGTACATCGCTCGGTTTGATCTGCCCCTTGCTGTTGATCACCATGTCCGCGTTGCCCGTTCCCTTCAGATCAATGGCCAGGCTCGACCGTCCCGTACTGGCATCATGTTTTAGCACCGCTTCACCGGCACGGCCGCTGAACCGGTCGGTAAACACCAGGGCACGCATACCCGCCGCTTTTAACGCACCCGAGACGTCAATCTTATCGGTGCCGCTGGTGAAGTCCTCGATCAGGTCGGGGCTCTGCGCGGTAGAGTCGCTGGCGTTATCGTAGGCAAACGTATCCGCCCCGCCTCCGCCTCTCAACGTATCAGCACCGCCACCGCCCTTGAGCCGATTGGCCGCGTCATTGCCAATCAAAGCATCACGGCCGGCACCGCCGATCGCATTCTCAATAATGCACCCCTTGGCGATGGACACATTGCCCTTCAAGCCGCCCACGTCAGAGAACGACTCCGCATTCAGGTCGATCTTCTGATCCTGGGAGAACCCGGAAAAATCCAGCGTATCCACACCGCCGCCATCCCAAACGCAAAACACCGGTTTGTCCCTGGCGCTGGTAAGGCTCATCACTTCGCGCTCGGTATTGGAGTTGAAACCATAGACGGTGTCGGTCTTGCGGGTCTGGTGATTGGCCCCATACAGGCGTTGCGCTGCGGCGATATCGTCCATCATCGGTGCAGACGGATTGAGCGACTTGAAGTCATGGCCGGGTTGATGGCGTTCCGACCAGTAACTCATCACGGTGCGTGCCTTGGTGTCCTGCGCATAGGCCGCGCCGTTTTGGTAGTTGGCGCCGCCGCCGTTATAGTTTCCCGGATGTTGCAGGCCGATGGCGTGACCGATTTCATGAATAGCCGTGACCGAAAAGTGACTGCCCAGCGCAGGCGAACTCGCACTTCCCGCGGTGCCGATCGTGGCCGATGTACGGGTCGTGCCGCCATGAGGCATGTCGGCAACTCCCCGGTCGCCGCGAGGGTTGTTGCGGATACTGAGCGTTCCGTCCGTACCGTTTGACTGCTCGCGGAAATTGATATTGGCCACATCCTGCCAGGCTTGCACTGCCTGGCGCACGCGCTGTTTCTGCTGGGCGGTGAAACTTGCGTCGACCGTGTAGTGCAAGTCGATCTTCTGATCGCCGTTACGGTCGCGAAAACGATGATTTTCCCGGGTGATTTGTTTGGCTGCCTGGTCAGTTGTAAAGGACGGTTTCTGAGTGGCGCCCGCACCAAACGGGCCGGGGTCCGATATCGGTAAACCAGCACGGGAAGTAACAGAACGCAGATCAAATCCATTCATTGTGCGGCACTCGCTTTGTTAACGAATAAATAAAGAGACCGAATCAAATCGACCCGGAGATCAAGTATCGATAGACGCAAACTAGTTGAGCCAGGCTCATCGTCATCGCTGACAATCTCGCACAGTGAAAAACATCAGACCAACTCCATTTTAGTTTCAGCCGCAACATCCCCGCGCTACGTAACACCCAGTTAGATAACTAAGATTTCATTTGCAATTTAAATATTCAACCACACAAATACCTCGCGAATATCAGGTTGTTTTTACACTAAAAAAATATTATCTAAAGAAATACCCGCAGGTGAGTTACGCCAATCTTCCACTGACAAGGACATAACCATTCAACCTTCTTCAATATGATAAACGCCGTTTAGGAGCGGATGACAAGTCATGGTTATTCCCCGTAGGCTTGTGCGCCGTACTGCGTCGCGATGCGCTCAATCACAAGCAAGGGACACCCGATGGACCGCCTGACCGCCATGGAAACCTTCGTCCACGTTGTCGAAACCGGCTCGTTCTCCGCCGCCGCCAAACGCCTGGGCATCGGCCAGCCCGCCGTGTCGAAGAGCGTCGCGCAATTGGAAGCGCGCCTGGCGGTGCGGTTGGTGTTGCGTTCAACCCGAGGCCTGACGCCGACCGAAGCGGGCCTGGCGTATTTCGAAAAAGCCAAGCGCGCCATCGATGAAGCCAACGAGGCCGACGACGCTGCCCGCAGCGCGGGCGCCGGGCTGTCGGGCAACTTGCGCATCAGCGCCGCCGTGACCTTTGCCAGCCTGCATATCCTGCCGCACCTGGGGCCGTTTCTGGAGCAGTACCCTGGGATGAACATCGAAGTGGTGCTCGACGATCGCAGCCTAAACCTGGTGGAAGAAGGCATCGACGTCGCCCTGCGCATGGGCAACCTGAGCGATTCGGGGCTGACTGCACGCAAGATCGGGGCTTCGCCCTGCCATATCCTGGGCACCCCGGCCTACTTCGAACGCTTCGGCGAACCCGCTACGCCCGCCGATCTGCTGCAACACCCGGCGGTCATCTATACCCAGGGCGAAGGTGCGCGCTGGACGTTTACCCGAGACGCCCGCGAATACCCGATCGTCGCCCATGGTCGCTTGCACGTCACGGCGGCGGAAGGGGTACGCGCGGCCGTGCTGAACCACCTGGGCCTGACCCTGGCGTCGGCCTGGATGTTCGCGCCGGAACTGGCCAGTGGCGCGGTGAAGCCGGTGCTGACCGACTGGCATTTGCCGGCGCGGGACTTATGGGCCGTCTTTCCGACAGGCCGGATGGCGAGCGCCAAGGCGCGGGCGTTTGTGGAGTATGTGGAACGGTTGTTAAACCGCTGACGGGTCCAGGCAACGCAGCAAACACTCGACCGTATGCTCCAGCGGGCCGGAGTTATCCAGCACGAGCAACCCCGCCTCCATGCCGGCCAGCAACTGCGCCGTAAACCGCGCATTGCGCGCCAGGCGCGCGTCGATATCCGCCACCGACTCACGCCCCCGCGCCAGCAAGCGCTGGCGCAGTGCCGCCTGATCAACACTCAGCAACACCACCAGCAACGTCGGGTAACGCTCGCGGGCCTGCGCCAGGTGGGCACGAGAGCCGTTGACCAGCACATCCGCCCCCGCCGCCAGCCACGCATCGATCTCCTTGGGAATGCCATAGGACAACCCATTGGCCTGCCAACTCAGCGCAAACCCACCTTCGGCTTGCATCGCGACAAACTGCTCGGCGCTCACCCCCTGCGCCGCCTCGCCCAGCGCTTCCGCCGAGCGGGTAATCACCCGACGCACAATGCGGCAGCCACGCTCGGCCAAACGTGATCGTGCAGCGTCCAACAGGCTGTCCTTGCCCGAACCCGATGGCCCGATGAGATAGATCAACCTGCCCGCCATCAATACACCCTCTTCGCTTATCTGCAGATTTGTTACCTGGCCGGCTACGCATCACGGCGCCTGACCTGGACCAGCCCGGCGGCGGCCACAGTATCGGATTGCGATGCGCCACGCACCCGGTCAGGCGTGCCTGTCAGCAATTTCATGTTCGGTTGCAGGCAACTGCGCAGGGTTTCGCGGATGGCAGAGGATCAGCCTCCAGACAAAATGCGCGCACATTGCCAGGCCGCAAAGCCAATCAATAGCCCACCGCTGATGCGATTGATCAAACCGAGATCAGGATGATCGACCAGCGCAGTCCTGATAACGTTGCCGCCCAGCGCATATAACATCTGACCTGAAAATGAGCCCACCAGAAAACCTGCAAGGCTCAGGTACAGTCCCTGCCCGTCAAGCACCGTGCCGCTGGCAATCACATAGGAGGAGATCGCTACGATCGTGAGTGGGTTCGTTAGTGTCAGTAAAAAGACTGGGATAAATCCTGCGGTAGGTCTTAGTTGTGCCACAACTGCATGTTTTGCAAATGTGATGGCCCCCAGATAAAACAGGTAAGCAATTGCCACCCAGGTCAATAGACGGTTGTTGGCTAACCAAAATGCCTTAATTGTCTGCAAACCAGAAAATGCGACAGCCGCAAAAACCGCATCTGCAACGGCCGCACCTAGAGCCCCAGGTAACGCGCTGCGAAAGCCACCGGCGATGGATTGCCTCAGGATGATCAAGGCTATCGGTCCAAAACCTATGGAAAGCATTGTGGCGAATAGCATGGAACTCAAAAATCCCTGCATCTAACTCAGAACCTTTCTTGATAAGGTGTCGCTGATGTCATTAACGGCTGACGTTTTAAACCAGCAACCACTCTCCGGGCGGTGGTTGGCTCTAGCGATACTGATACTACCGGTCTTGCTGGTGACCGTGGATGATGGCCTGGGCAACCTTCAGTTTGGCAGTGCTGGCAATCCTCGTCGCTAAATGCACGTTGAAGACACCTAATGCCACGCACGCCTAGCGCTGACTTCGGAAATCACTTTTATCTGACAGGCCGCTATCTCGGGCAAGTCCGGCCCCGGCATTGGCTCTCCAGTGTTTGAACGACCACCCTACGAAGCCTACGAAAAAAAGGCGACCCAAAGGTCGCCTTTTGTCACTGCGCGTAGTGCTTGCTCAACCCCGGCGGCACGCCCTGCACGTCGGTCTCTTCCCACGGCCCGTCCGGGCTGATGGAGCGGCTCCAGCCGTTGCTCCAGCGGTAGTAAGTGCGCTGGCGGTAGAAGGTGTCGGGCTGGTCTTCCAGCACGTACACCTGCATCTTGCCGTCCCAGTGGCTGGCCGCGCCCGGTGGTGGGGCGAAGGTTGGCGACTTGCTCGGTGGCGCTTTCGCTGGGGCGGTGACCGGGCTGGAAGGTCTGGTGCCGGGTTGGGTCGACGGGCCCGACGGTGGGATGGTCGGGCCGGTGGGCGCGGGAGGTGGGCGGTGGACCGCACAAGCGCTCAAGCCCAATACCAGGCTGAGCAGGGTGATGCGTGCAAGGGCGGTCATAGGCGTTTCCTCGAATTACTTGTCCGGACTGTCGATGGTCAGCTGCTGCAGCGCAGTGGTGGTGCTGGTCAAGGGTTGGCTGCGGCCGATCCACTCGCCACTGGTCGGTTTACCGGCCCGGGATATGCGCGCAACCAGTTGGACTTCGGGGAAGTTGGACAGTTTCAACTGCGGCATCATTGCGTCGGCATCGCCCAGTTCGACGGTGACGGGCAGGTCGGCGACGGTCACGCGCTTGGCCGCGAGCGGTGCCGGCGGGCCGGAGACGGCGCGGGCGAAGATGAACACGCTGTCACCGGGCAGGGCCTTGGCCTTGATGTCGGCGGACAAGTCCACACGCACTTTCATCACGGCCTTTTGGGCGACGGTGCCACCGTTCGCTTTCAGCCTTTCTGCCGCGCGATCGATCCCGCCTTGCAGGGCGACGCGGGAATTGTCTTGCGGTGGCAATTGCGCCAGCAGGCGGCTCCAGTAATCGATCGCCTCTTGGTAGCGCTGGCCTTCAAAGGCCACGATGCCGAGCAGGCCGAGGCTGGTGACTTCTCTCGGGTCGAGCTTGAGGGCTTCGTCGGTCAGGGCCTGAACCTTGGGCGACCATTGCTTGTTGTCGGCAAAGTACTGGGCCTGAGCCCACTGCCCCAACAGCTCCGGCTGGCGCCCGGCCAGGGCCACGGTGCGTTCGAAGACCTTGGCGGCATCGGCGGAACGGTCCTGGGCCATGTACGCACGGCCGAGGAAGTACAAGCCTTCCGCGGAATCCGGTTGAGCCGCCGCGGCGCGTTCCAGGCGGTGGGTCATGTCTTCCATGGACACCGGCGGCTGGGAGAATTCGCGGGTCAGTTCGACCTTGTCGCTGGCGCCGAAGTGCATGTACAAGCCAAGGCCCAGCACCGGCACTAAAACCGCAGCGAGCAACGGCAGCGGCTTGCCCAAACGCGATTCGCGAGGCTTTTCTGCGCCTTCGGTGTCAGCCAGCAATTCGCGCGCGGCTTCGGCACGGCCGGTGTCGAGTTGCGCGGCGTTGAGTACGCCTTCGTCCTGCTGGGTTTGCAGTTCGGCCACGCGTTCTTGATAGAGCGCCACGTTCAGCGCGGTGCGATCCTCTTCACGCTGGGCACGACGGCCACGCAATACAGGGATCAACAGGAAACTCAGGGCAATCAGAAGCAGCAAGCCGGCTGCGAGCCAGAAATCAATCATCAGTCTTGGTGTCCAGCAATTGGTCGAGGCGTTGGCGCTCTTCGGGGGATAGCGCGTCGGAACCATCGGTAGGGGCGGCGCGGCGACGGCGGACGATCACCACCATCACCACAACGCCGGCCAGCAGCAGCCCGGCGGGGCCGAACCAGAGCAGCGCGGTCTTGCCGGTGAGCGCCGGTTTGTAGCGAACGAAATCGCCATAGCGGTCGACCATGAAGTCGATGATCTGCTGGTTGTCCTTGCCCTCCCCCAACATGCGGAAGATCTCTTTACGCAGGTCGGCGGCGATGGGGGCGTTGGAGTCGGCGATGTCCTGGTTCTGGCACTTGGGGCAGCGCAGTTCCTTGGTCAGGTCACGGAAACGCTCGCGCTCGGCGTCGTTGGCGAATTCGTAGGTGTCGATGGCGGCGTGGGCCACGCCCACCAGGCCCAAGGCCAATACGGCAGCAGCTAACCAGCGCTTCATGGCTTGGCCTCGTCGACCAGGGCCTGGTACTTGGCGGCCAGTTGTTCGCGCCAGACCACTTCATCGATGACGCCGACATACTTGTCGCGGATCACGCCCTTGGCGTCGATAAAGAAGGTTTCCGGAGCGCCGTAGACGCCAAGGTTCAAACCGAGGTTGCCGTCTTCATCGCGGATATCCAGTTGGTACGGGTTGTGGAATTCCGCCAGCCATTTCAAGGCCGCCGCATTGTCGTCCTTGTAGTTGATGCCGTAGATCACCACGCCCTTCTCCGCCAGTTTGTTCAGCACCGGGTGCTCGACTCGGCAGGAGATGCACCAGGTGCCCCACACGTTGACCAGCGCCGGTTTGCCCAGCAGGTCAGCCTGGGTCAGGGTTTTGTCGCCCTGCACCGTCGGCAGATTGAAGGCGGGGAACGGCTTGCCAATCATGGCCGAGGGCAACTCGGCCGGGTCCAGGTACAACCCGCGATACAGGAACACCGCCATCAGCAGAAACAACCCCAGCGGCACGACCATCAACCAACGCTTCATACCGCCGCTCCTTGCAGACCGAGAGCTTCGCGCACCCGGCTCTTGACCTTGACCCGATAGCGCCGGTCCAGCGCCGCGAGCACACCACCAAAAGCGGTGATCAAACCGCCGAACCAGATCCAGCGCACGAACGGTTTGACATGCACGCGCACCGCCCAGGCGCCCTCACCCAGCGGTTCACCCAGGGCGACGTAAAGGTCACGGGTGAAACCAGCGTCGATCCCGGCTTCGGTCATCATCGAACTCTGCACGGTATACAGGCGTTTTTCCGGGTGCAGCACGGCGATTTCCTTACCGTTGCGTACCACGCGCACGGTGCCTTTGTCGGACGTGAAGTTCGGCCCTTCGAAGTGCTTGGCGCCTTCGAAGATGAAGTGGTAACCGGCCAGGTCCATGGACTCGCCGGGGGCCATGCGCAGGTCACGCTCGGCGCTGTTTTGGCTGGAGAGCACCACGCCGAGGGCACACACGGCGATGCCGATATGCGCGACCTGCATGCCCCAGTAGCTGCGGGTCAGGGTGGGCAGGCCCTTGATCAGGCCTTTGTGGCGGGTCTTGTCGACAATGTCGCGCATACCGGCCAGCAACACCCAGGCGGCGAGCATGAACGTGGCGAGGACCGCCCAGTTGAAATCGCCATAGGCGATACCGGCGATCACGGCCAAGGCCGCGCTGCCCAGCAGCACCGGGGTCAGCATGCCCACCAGCCATTTCACCGGGGTGTCTTTCCAGCGCACCAGCACGCCGATGGCCATGACCACCATCAACAAGCCCATCAACGGGATGAACAAGGCGTTGAAATACGGCGGGCCGACCGACAGCTTGGCGCCGGTCAGCGCATCCAGCACCAGCGGGTACAGGGTGCCGAGCAGGATCATCGACGCGGCCACCACCAACACCAGGTTATTGCCCAGCAGCAGGGTTTCCCGCGACCACAGGTTGAAGCCGACCTGGCTCTTGACCACCGGCGCGCGCAGGGCGAACAGGGTCAGGGAACCGCCGACCACACACAGCAGGAAGATCAGGATGAACACGCCGCGCGCAGGGTCGGACGCAAACGCATGCACCGAAGTCAGAACGCCCGAACGCACGAGGAAAGTGCCGAGCAGGCTGAGGGAAAACGCCGCAATGGCCAGCAACACGGTCCAGCTCTTGAACACGCCGCGTTTTTCGGTGACGGCCAGCGAGTGAATCAGCGCGGTGCCCACCAGCCAAGGCATGAAGGACGCGTTTTCCACCGGGTCCCAGAACCACCAGCCGCCCCAGCCAAGTTCGTAATAAGCCCACCACGAACCCAGGGTGATACCGATGCCGAGAAAGGCCCAGGCGACGATGGTCCACGGCCGCGACCAGCGCGCCCAGGCCGCATCGAGACGCCCGCCGAGCAAGGCGGCGATGGCGAAGGCGAAGGCCACGGAGAAGCCGACATAGCCCATGTAGAGCATCGGCGGGTGGACGATCAGGCCGATGTCCTGCAGCAGCGGGTTGAGATCACGCCCGTCCACCGGGACCTGCGGCAGGATGCGGCTGAACGGGTTGGAAGTCATGATCAGGAACAGCAGGAAGCCGATGCTGATCATGCCCATCACCGCCAGCACCCTCGCCAGCATGACTTGCGGCAGTTGCCGGGAGAAGATCGACACGGCGAAGGTCCAACCGCCGAGGATCAGGGCCCACAACAGCAGCGAACCTTCGTGGGCGCCCCACACGGCGCTGAATTTGTAATACCAGGGCAAGGCGCTGTTGGAGTTGCTGGCCACATAGGCGACGGAAAAGTCGTCGGTCATAAAGGCGTAGGTCAGGCAGCAGAACGCGAACACCAGAAAGGCAAACTGGCCCCAGGCGGCGGGCTGCGCCAGGCTCATCCACAGACGGTCGCCACGCCACGCGCCGAGCAACGGCACCACCGCCTGGACGATGGCGAAGCACAGGGCGAGGATCATCGCCAAGTGGCCCAGCTCCGGAATATACAATGCGGACGTCATCACTTAGCCCTCCTTGGCTGGAGTTGGGGCGGATTGGCCGCTGTCTTTCAACGCTTTGGTAACTTCCGGCGGCATGTATTTCTCATCGTGCTTGGCCAGTACTTCATCGGCCACTACCACACCGTCGGCATTCAGTTTGCCCAGGGCGACGATGCCCTGGCCTTCACGAAACAGGTCCGGGAGGATGCCGCGATATGTAATGGTCACGGCCTTATTGAAGTCGGTGACCACGAAGGTGACGTCCAGGGAGTCGCCGGAACGCTTCAAGGAGCCCTTCTCCACCATGCCGCCGGCGCGGATGCGCGTGTCCAGCGGGGCTTCGCCATTGGCGATCTGGGTCGGGGTGTAGAACAGGTTGATGTTCTCCCGCAGGGCACTCATCGCCAGGCCCACGGCAATACTTACGCCGGCCAGAATGGCAAGGATGATCAACAGACGCTTTCTACGCAGCGGATTCACTTATCGGTCTCCCGGCGCAGACGACGCGCCTCTTGTTGCAGGTAACGCTTGCGGGCCAGGATCGGCACGGCGACGTTGAGAGCCAGTACTGCCAGGCAGATGCCATAGGCCGTCCAGACATACAGGCCATGGTGGCCCATGGCGAGAAAATCACTGAAAGAAGCAAAACTCATCCACGCGCTCCCAGGCTGGTTTGCACTTCGGCCTTGACCCAACTGGCGCGGGCTTCACGCTTGAGCACTTCGAGGCGCATGCGCATCAGCAGCACAGCGCCGAAGAAGCAGTAGAACCCCAGTACCATCAGCAACAGCGGCGCCCACATTTCCACGGGCATGGCCGGCTTTTCGGTCAGGGTGAAGGTGGCGCCCTGGTGCAGGGTGTTCCACCACTCCACCGAGTATTTGATGATCGGGATGTTGATCACGCCGACAATCGCCAGCACCGCACAGGCCTTGGCGGCGCTGTCACGATTGCTGATCGCATTGCCAAGGGCAATAAGACCGAAGTACAGAAACAGCAGGATCAGCATGGCCGTTAGTCGCGCATCCCACACCCACCACGAACCCCAGGTGGGTTTGCCCCAGATCGCGCCGGTGACCAGCGCCACGGCGGTCATCCACGCACCGATGGGCGCAGCGCATTGCAGGGCGACGTCCGCGAGTTTCATCTTCCACACCAGGCCGACGATGCCGCACACCGCCAGCATCACGTAGCAGGACTGGGCGAGCATCGCGGCAGGCACATGGATATAGATGATGCGAAAGCTGTTGCCCTGCTGGTAATCCGGCGGTGCGAAGGCCAGGCCCCAGACCAGGCCGAGGCCGATAAGCAATACGGCGGCGACGCTCAACCACGGCAGCAGCTTGCCGCTGATGCCGTAAAACCATTTGGGCGAGCCGAGCTTGTGAAACCAGGTCCAGTTCATTGCTGTTTCCATCACGGTTGCGTCTTGTGGTTGCAAGAAGCGTAGGGCCTTTCTTATGTTGAAGAACGGGTTACACGTAACCCAACTTCATTATTCGCCGACGCTGATCTTCAGGCCGGCCGCTATGGCAAAGGGTGTCAGGGTTACCGCCAGGGCGGTCAGGCTGCCAAGCCACAAGAGGTAACCGGTCGCCGGCATGCCCATGAGCGCGGCTTGCAAAGCGCCGCTGCCCAGGATCAACACCGGGATATACAAAGGCAGAATCAACAGGGCCAGCAGCAGGCCGCCGCGTTTCAAACCCACCGTCAGCGCCGCGCCCACCGCGCCCAACAAGCTGAGCGCCGGCGTGCCGAGCAACAAGGACATGAGCAATACCGGCAGGCATTCGCTGGGCAACCCTAGCATCATTGCCAGCAACGGCGAGAGCAACACCAGCGCCAGGCCGGAAAACGCCCAGTGTGCCAGTACCTTGGCCAATACCAGAAGCGGCAGGGGGTGCGACGAAAGGACCCACTGTTCCAGGGAGCCATCCTCGAAATCACTGCGAAACAGCCCGTCCAGCGAGAGCAGCACGGACAAAAGGGCCGCCACCCACACCAGTCCCGGAGACAAGGTTTGCAACAGTTTAGTCTCGGGGCCGACCGCCAGCGGGAACAACGCGATGACAATCGCGAAGAACACCAGCGGATTGGCCAGCTCGGCCGGACGCCGGCACAACAGCCGCGCCTCGCGGGCCACCAACAGGGCGAACACACTCATACCGACCACCGCCCCAGGTCCAGGTCGCGGTAACCGGCGGGCAGGCGCGTCAGGCTGTGGTGCGTCGTCAGCACGACAAGGCCACCCTGCTCGCAATGCCGGGCCAGATGTTCTTCCAACTGGGCGACGCCTTGTTTGTCGAGGGCGGTGAAGGGTTCGTCGAGAATCCACAGCGGCGGGCCGGGCAGATACAGGCGCGCCAGGGCCACGCGGCGCTGCTGGCCGGCGGACAGGGTGTGACAGGGCACGTCTTCGAAGCCCTTGAGACCGACGGCGGCCAGTGCCTGCCAGATCGCCTCGCGGCTGGCCGGATGATGCAGGGCGCTGAGCCAACTGAGGTTTTCTTCGGCGCTGAGCACGTCTTTGATCCCGGCGGCGTGGCCGATCCAGGTGAGATTGCGGGCCAGCTCGGTGCGTTGTTCGTTCAACGGTTTGCCGTTGAGCCGCACTTCGCCCGCCGTAGGCTGCATCAACCCGGCCAGCAAACGCAGCAGGCTGGTCTTGCCGCTGCCGTTGGGGCCACTGATCTGCACCATGTCGCCGCCCGCCAGGCGCAGGTCCAGGTGCTCGAACAGCAGGCGCAGGTCACGTTCACAGGCAAGCGCTACGGCTTCAAGAAGAGGGCTGGTCAAAAGATCGCGGGCCTTTACGGTTCAAGTCGGCGGTGCGGCGGCCGTTATAGAAAGGAGCACAATAACGACTTTGGCGACCGATTTTAGAGAGCTGGATCAAATAGTTGTGAGGTTTTTACCGCTCTCATGGCAGACGGGCCGCATTATACATGCGATGCCCTACGCTAAAGAGGGCTATTTCCCCTGAGACGACACGCACGATGACCGGCGAGATCAACCTTCCTACGCTTCCTCCTGCCCCGACAGCCGGGCCGGCCCCTGCGCCAGCGCCGGCAAGCGGTGAGTTGCTGAAACTGCTGGAGCCGCAGATCGGCTTGATCGACCCGGGAAAAACCGCGAACGCCGAAGTCATCGCACTTAAACAAGGCGGTGAAGCCTTTCAGTTGCTACTAAAATTGACCCTCGACGGTGGCCGCCAGACGCTGGTCCAGGCCAGCAGCCCGCAACCCTTGCCGCTGGGCAGCAATGTGGCGGTGAGCCAGACGCCTGCCGGCAACCTGACCCTCAGCCTGCAGCAAGCCTTGAGTGCCAACGTCGCCGCCCTCACCCGCATCGACACCACGCAAATGCCGGCAGGCACCTTGCTGCAAGCCAAAGTCCTGACCAGCCAAATCCTGCCCCAAGGCACCACGCAACTGACGATCTACCGCTCGTTGGTGACAGTGCTCAACAACGCCCTGGCCGGTACGACCCTGACCGTGGAGAGCCCGCAACCCCTGCGTATCGGCAGCCTGCTCAGCGCCGTGGTGCAGGATGCGCAGACCCTGAACTTCGTGCCTTTGAGCGGGCTCAAGGATCAACTGGCCGTGACCCAGCAACTCGCCACCCAGCAAAGTCGCCAGGGCTCGCTGGATGCGGTGTTCACCGCGTTGCAAACACTGCCCCGGGACGACAGCACTTCCGTCGAGCTGCGCGCGGCCGCCGACCGTTTGCTCGCCGCGTTGCCCGACCTCGCACAAGTCAGCAATCCCAAGGTGCTGGCTCAAGTGATCCAGAACAGCGGCGCGTTTCTTGAAGCCAAGTTACTGGCCGGGCAAAACCCGCAAATCCCACCACTGGATATGAAAGGTGCCCTGCTGCGCCTGGTCGCCGATCTGCTGCCCGCCCTGCCCGCCAGCACCAACCTCAATGCCATACTCGCCGCCAACACCCTGGCCCAGATGCTGCCCAACTTCGTGCGCAGCCCGCTGAACACCCTCGGGCAAGTCAGCGCCCGCCAGGCACCAGCCGGTTTTCCATTGCCGGCGCGGCTGATGCAACGCCTGGAGGGCGAAGGCGACCTGGAAAACCTGCTGCGCCTGGCCGCCGGTGCCATCTCGCGACTACAGAGCCATCAACTGTCGAGCCTGGAACAGACCGGCACCACTGCCGATGGCCGCCTGCAAACCACCTGGCAGTTGGAAATCCCCATGCGTACCCTGCAGGACATCGTGCCGCTGCAGGTCAAGTTCCAGCGCGAAGACCCCGCGCCGGACAAGGACCAGCCCGAACGCAAAGACAAAAAAGACCCCAAGCAGATGCTCTGGCGCGTGGAACTGGCCTTCGACATGGAGCCGCTGGGCCCGTTACAGGTCCAGGCGCAATTGTCGCAGGGCAAACTGTCGAGCCAGTTGTGGGCGACCCGACCGTTCACCGCCAGCTTGATCGAAAGTCACTTGGGCAGTTTGCGCGAGCGCCTGGTGACGTCGGGCATCAATGTCGGCGACCTCGACTGCCACCTCGGCACCCCGCCACGCGGGCCGAAAACCGGATTGGAGCAACGCTGGGTGGACGAAACCGCATGAACAACGCCAACCCGCCGCGCCAGGCCATCGCCCTCAAGTATGACGGCCAACAAGCGCCGACCCTGACCGCCAAGGGCGACGATGCCCTGGCCGAAGCGATCCTCAAGCTGGCGCGGGAAAATGAAGTGCCCATCTATGAAAACGCCGAGTTGGTGAAGCTGCTCGCGCGCATGGAGTTGGGCGACAGTATCCCGGAAGAGTTGTACCGCACGATCGCCGAGATCATCGCGTTTGCCTGGACGTTGAAGGGCAAGTTTCCGGTGGGGTACGACCCGGACGCCGCGCCGGTCGAGCGCGATATCACCGAGCGTGGCGACGACTACTGAGTAGCCCCAGACAGACACCAATCCAAATGTGGGAGGGGGCTTGCCCCCGATGGCAGTGTTTCAGTCAACACATCTGTGGCTGATACACCGCCATCGGGGGCAAGCCCCCTCCCACACTTGAATCGATGTTTAGTTCAGGACTTCGCTCAGCGGGATGAAATTGACGCGATCCCCCATCTCCAGCGTAGTGCCCTCCAACACCTCCACCAACCCTTGCGCCCACGCCGCGCTGCGCAGCACGCCGGAGCTCTGGTTGCGGTAGATGACCGCCTTGCCCTGCTCGATGCGCCCGCGCAGGTACTCGCGGCGGTTGCCCGGCTTGGGCCAGACGAACCCTGCCGGCACCTCAAACCGCAGCGGTTGGACTTCAGCCACACCTTGGCGGCGCAGCAGATAGGGGCGCGCCAACAGGGCAAACGTCACCAACGTCGACGCCGGATTGCCCGGCAGGCCGATCACCGGCACGCCACGAAAATGGCCGAAGGTCAGCGGTTTGCCGGGCTTGATCGCCAGCTTCCACAAGGCCAGCTCGCCCTCTTCACGTAGAGCAATGCCGAGAAAATCCGCCTCGCCTACCGACACACCGCCGGTCGACAGAATCAGGTCAACTGCGTCCAGGCCGGCCAAGCGCGTGCGCGTCTGTTCCAGGTCATCCGGAAGAATGCCGGCATCGATCACTTCACACCCCAGGCGCTCCAGCCAACTGCACAGCACACGGCGGTTGCTGTTGTAGATCTGCCCCGGACCGAGGGGCAAACCGGGCTCGATCAACTCATCGCCGGTGGACAGCACCGCGACCCGCACGCGGCGTACCACAGCCAAATGGTCGAGGCCGAGGGACGCGGCCAGGCCGAGTTCGATCGGGCCCAGGCGCGTGCCCGCGGCCAACACCAATTCGCCGACGGTGGTTTCCTGCCCTTGCGGGCGAATGTTCTGATCGATATGCAACGGCTCGGTAAAGCTCACCCGCTCATCGGCGTGAACCACGGCGTTTTCCTGCATTTCCACGCAGTCAGCGCCTTCCGGCACGGGCGCTCCGGTGAAGATGCGCGCGCAGGTGCCAGCGGCCAATGGCGCGGGTGCTTGACCGGCGAAGATGCGCTGGCTCACCACCAACGGCTCGCCGGCCCAGTCGCAAAGGCGCAGGACATAACCGTCCATGGCGCTGTTGGGCCAGGGCGGCAGGTCGAGGGTGGCGATCAGATCCTGCGCCAATACGCGGCCATCGCACGCGGCCAGGGGCAACACCTGCTGCTCGCGGATCGGTGCGGCGTCGGCTATCTCGAGCAAGCGTTGCAGGGCTTCTTCCACCGGCATCAAGGCGCCGGTCTTGCCCGACTTATCCACGGGATTCACAGGGTTCGGCCTGTTTCAGGTGCGGTACGAAGTTGCAGGGACGGTGACGGTTGTCCAGTTGCTCGGCGAGGATGCCGTCCCAGCCGGTGCGCACGGCGTTGGTGGAACCCGGCAGGCAGCACACCAGGGTGCCATTGGCCAGGCCGGCCAGGGCGCGGGATTGCACGGTGGAGGTGCCGATGTCGGCCACGGAGATCTGACGGAACAGCTCGCCAAAACCATCGACCTGCTTGTCGAGCAGACAGCTCACCGCTTCAGGCGTGCTGTCGCGGCCAGTGAAGCCGGTGCCGCCGGTGATCAGTACGACCTGCACCACGTCTTCGGCGATCCAGTGAGCCACCTGGGCGCGGATCTTGTAGAGGTCGTCCTTGAGCAGCACGCGCTCGGCCAGGAGGTGGCCGGCGGCGATCAGGCGGTCGACAAAAACCTGGCCCGAGGTATCGGTGTCCAGGGTGCGGGTGTCGCTGACGGTCAGTACAGCGATATTCAGGGGTACGAAGGGCGCATCTGCCTTGGCTTTCATGGCACGGTCCGGTTGTCGAAGGAATAGCCCGATGTTATATCACAGGCCCCTATTTACCTGCCGCAGCGGAACCCACATGCCCGACGACTCTTCGCCCCTGCCCTGTTCGATTCTGCTGTTGGCCGGTGGCCGCGGCCAACGCATGGGCGGACAAGACAAGGGCTTGCTGGAATGGCACGGCCAGCCGCTGATTGCGCACTTGCAACACTTGGTGCGCCCACTGACCGACGACCTGATCATCTCGTGCAACCGCAACCTGGAGCGTTACGCGCCCTATGCCGACCAGGTGGTGAGTGACGACAGCGCGGATTTCCCCGGACCGCTGGCCGGTATCCGCGCAGGATTGAGCGCCGCCCGCCATGGGCACGTGCTGATCTTACCGTGCGATGTACCGCACCTTGACGCCCGACTGCTCGCCGATCTGCGCGAGACGGCGCAGCGCAATCCGCGGCTGCCGGTGATGGTGCGCCACGGAGAATTCTGGGAACCGTTGATCTGCATCATCCCCACCTACCTGCAAAGCGCGGTAGAACAGGCCTGGCAAGCCGGTGAGCGCAGCCCGCGCAAGATTTTCCTGCAGTTGGGTGGCGTCGGGCTGGAATGCCCGGCAGATGATCCGCGCCTGGCCAACCTGAACACGCCTGCGCTGTTACACACAGGGCCTGGCATGTCAGAATGAACCTCGCACAAGGAACTTTGTCGACGCGCCACGCGTCACACAGTCAGCACTCAAAAAGAATTCTCTCGGAGACACACCCATGACTCAACGGACCATCGCCGCTCTCATGCTTGCACTGGGCCTCGCTACCCTTGCCGGTTGCGCCTCGCCAACAGTGATCACCCTGAATGACGGTCGCGAAATCCAGGCTGTCGACACCCCAGAATATGACAAGACTTCGGGCTTCTACGAATTCGAACAGCTTGACGGCAAGCGTACCCGCATCAACAAAGATCAAGTGCGTACCGTTAAAGACCTGTAAGCCGCAACGCTTGCACACAAGGCCCGCCTCGCGCGGGCCTTGTCGTTTCCGGGGTTACCAGTCGAGGGTGATTTGGCTGCGGAAACTGCGCTCTTCACCCGTTACCGGATCGATAAAACGCACGCCCTGGGCGAGCAGCTTCAAGGGATTGGCGTAGTCGTCCACGGCATCCTTGATCACGTCGGGGTAGAACGGGTCATTGCAAATACTCGCCCCGAGGGCCGTCATGTGTACCCGCAACTGGTGCTTCTTGCCGGTCACGGGGAACAGGCCATAGCGCCATAAATCGCCGTGGGTTTCGCGCACTTCCACGGCCGTTTCGGTGTTGCTGGTGCCTGGCCCTTCCTGCATGCGAAAGAATGGCTCGCCATCCACCAGGCGGCTTTTGTGGACCAGGGGGAAGGTCAGGTTCGGCAAGGCCGGGGCGATAGCTTCGTAGAATTTGTCGATTTTACGAGTGGGAAATAACTGCTGATAGGCCGAGCGGCTTCGCGGGTTGGCCGAGAACAGCACCAGCCCCGCCGTATGTCGGTCGATGCGGTGCAGGGGCACCAGGGACGGATTGTCCAGGCGGCGAATCAGGCGGCGCAACAGGGTTTGCTCGACGTACTCACCGGCCGGGGTGACGGGCAGAAAGTGCGGTTTGTCCGCCACCACCAGGTGTTCGTCGGCGTACAGGATGGTTTCCTGCACCGGGATGACTTTTTCGTTCGGCACTTCGCGGAAGTAATAGATGCACAGGCCTTCCTTGTAGGCCAGGTCCAGACGGATCGGACTGCCCTGGAGATCCAGCACGCGGCCACGGGCGATGCGGTCCAGCCACTGCGCGCGGCCGATCGCCGGGAAATGCTCGCACAGGCAATCGAGCACCGTCGCCCAAGGGCCGGGCGGCAAGTACAAAGTGCTGGCTTGATGCTGGGACGCAGAAAAACCGGAAGTGGACATGCAGATGCTCGAAGCCTGGGAAACAGGCCGGCATTATCCCGCATGAAGCGGGATTGAGCCTAGGGCGGATCTCAGGCCTTGGCTAACTGTGCCCGCAGGATCGGCGAAGCACTGGCGGCCTCGGTAAATTCCTTGAGCCAGCGCAATACGTCCACCGCTTCCCAACGGCCCGGATCATACAGCGCGTACAGCAAGCCCTGGTAACCCACCACATCCAACTGCCTGTGATAACCGGCGCGCTGGAACAACGCTTCGATCTCGGCAAAGCAGGTATTGAAATGCACTTTGTTAAACGGCGTCTTGCCTTCCGTGACCAGGCCATCGAGGCGCAGCTCGTTCACCGCGTCGCGCACGATATCGGCGGACATGCGATTAACGCTGCTTTTCAGTTGTTCAACATTCACCACGGGCGTTCCCTCTATTCAATCGCTGTACAAACATACAGTAACCCAATATTGAGAAAGCTGCCATCGCCCAAGCGCTAGAGTAGGAAGGACACGACCTGCTTGGTGTCGAACGGCCAAGCCAGTTCAGCCCCCGTGTCTACCCGGCGCAGCACCGGAATCGTTAGGCCGTAGGCTTCGAACAGGGCTTCGGAATCGGCGATGTCCACCAGTTCCACCATCAACCCATGTTCGACCAACGGCATGATTTCTTCTTCGGCGAGCTCACACAGATGGCAGCCCAGAGTAGTGAACAACTGGCATTCAGGAGGCATGACGATAGAACCTGATCAGGGATAGGCGCCCATTTTAGGCCGACTCAATAGCGCTGGCGAGCCGATAAACCCTGACCCAGGTCACCACGGCCTATAACTGATTCAGCGACTCTCGCGGCTTTTTGTCCGCGCGCCCTACAATGGAGATGCTTGTGTTCGCCAACCTGCTGATCATTCTCGCCTCATCCCTGGTGGTGATTGCGCTGTTTCGCCGGCTGCAATTGCCGCCCGTGCTGGGCTACCTGTGCGTGGGCCTGGCCGTGGGGCCGACCGCCCTCGACTGGGTGAATGACAGCGAACACCTGCCCGACCTCGCCGAACTGGGCGTGGTGTTCCTGCTGTTTTCCCTGGGCCTGGAGTTCTCGCTGAGCAAAATGTTCGCCCTGCGCCGCGTGGTATTTGGCCTGGGCAGCCTGCAGGTGCTGGGGTGCGGGGTGCTGCTGGGGGGCCTGTTGATGGCCTTTGGCGTGTCGCCGAACATCGCCCTGCTGCTCGGTGCGGGGCTGGCGTTGTCGTCCACGGCCATCGTCAGCAAAGAGCTGGGCAGCCTCGGGGAAATCTTCAGCAGCCATGGCCAGAACGCGATTGGGGTGCTGCTGTTCCAGGATGTGGTAGCGGTGTTGCTGCTGACCCTGGTCCCGGTGTTCGCCGGCAGCAGCGAGCAGGCCTGGTATTGGGCTCTGCCGTTGACGCTGGGCAAGACGCTGTTGTTGTTCGTCGGCCTGCTGCTCGCCGCCCGCTGGTTATTGCCGCGTTTGTTCCGTGAAGTCGCCGCCTCCCATTCGGCCGAGCTGTTTGTGCTGCTGGCGCTGGTGATCGTGTTGCTGACCGCCTGGCTCACTCACCTGCTGGGCCTCTCCCCTGCGCTAGGTGCGTTCCTGGCCGGCATGCTGCTGGGGGAAAGCCATTACCGGCATCAGATCGAGGCGGATATCCGACCGTTTCGCGACATTCTGCTGGGGCTGTTTTTCGTCAGCATCGGCATGCTCATCGACCTGCAATTGTTCATCAGCCACGGCCTGCTGATCCTCGGCCTGACCCTGGCGCTGATGCTGACCAAGGGCTGCGTGGTCGCGGCACTGGTCAAACTGCGCGGCAGCGACCGAGAAACCGCCTGGCGCAGCGGCCTGGCCCTGGCTCAGGGCGGCGAGTTCTGTTTTGCGCTGATGGCGCAGATGCAGCAGAGCCGACTGATACCGGATGAGTTCAACGGGTTGCTGCTGGCCGTCACCTTCTGCTCGATGCTGCTGACCCCGCTGTTACTGCGGGCGGCACCGAGCATTGCCCTGCGCCTGCACCGCAAGCCCAACCAACAGGTGCAACTCGAAGCCATCACCGCGCTCAACGCCGAGTTACGTGACCATGCGGTTATCTGCGGCTATGGCCGCGTCGGGCAATCGATCGGGCGCTTTCTGCACCTTGAACAACAGGCGTTTATCGCACTGGATGACAACCCGGAACGGGTGCAGGAAGCCGCTACCGAAGACAGCAGCGTGCATTATGGCGACTGCCGTCGTGGCGCCCTGCTCAGTGCGGTCGGCCTGGACCGTGCGCGCCTGGTGGTGATCGCCGTGGATAACACCGAGGTCGCTCTCGTGGTACTGAAGGAGGCCCGCCGGATCAACGCCGACGTACCGATCCTGGTGCGCACACGCGACGACAGCCAATTGGCCGAGCTGAAAGCCGCGGGCGCCAGCGAAGTGGTGCCCGAACTTCTGGAGTCGAGCCTGATGCTCGCCTCCCACGCCCTGATCCTGCTGGGCATACCAGACCAGCAGGTGCAAGCGCGGGTCGATGACGTGCGGCATAACCGCTACCGTCTGCTACACGGCTTTTACCCGCGGGCGACCCCTGACGAAGAGGCGCCGATCAATCCTGACTGATCGCACCGATCTTGTGGATCGACAGGTCCGCGCCGTAGTACTCCTCTTCCTGGCTCAGGCGCAGCCCGTGTACGCGCTTGATCACGCCGTACACCAGCAGGCCGCCGGTAAACGCCACCGCCACACCCAACGCGGTGCCGATCAATTGGCTGATCAGGCTGACCCCGCCCAACCCGCCAAGGGCAGTCTGGCCGAAGATGCCACAGGCAATCCCGCCCCACACGCCACACAGGCCATGCAGCGGCCAGACACCCAGCACGTCGTCGATCTTCCAACGATCCTGGGCAGCAATGAAGCACCACACAAACAGACCGCCGGCGACAACGCCCGTGACCAATGCACCCACCGGATGCATCAGGTCGGAGCCGGCACAGATCGCCACCAGCCCGGCCAGCGGGCCGTTGTGCAGGAAACCCGGGTCATTGCGGCCAATCACCAGCGCCGCGACTGTACCGCCGACCATGGCCATCAACGAATTGACCGCCACCAGGCCGCTGACGCCATTCAGGGTCTGCGCGCTCATCACGTTAAAGCCGAACCAGCCGACAATCAGAATCCACGAACCCAGCGCCAGGAACGGAATGCTCGACGGTGCAAAGGCCACCAGGCGACCTTCGCGATAACGCCCGTTACGCGGCCCGAGCAACAGCACCGCCGCCAACGCGAGCCAGCCACCCATGGCATGTACCACCACGGAACCGGCAAAATCATGGAAGCTGGCACCGAAGGTCGCCAGCAACCAGGCCTGCACGCCGAAATTGCCGTTCCACACCAAGCCTTCGAAAAACGGGTAGATAAACGCCACAATCAGCGCGGTAGCGCACAGTTGCGGAACAAATCGTGCACGCTCGGCAATGCCCCCGGAAATGATCGCCGGAATCGCCGCGGCAAAGGTCAACAGGAAGAAGAACTTCACCAGGCCATAACCGTGATCGGCACTGATCACCGCTGCCGGTTGCATGAAGCTCACGCCATAAGAGATCCAATAGCCTATAAAGAAATAGGCCAGGGTGGAGATCGCGAAGTCACTGAGGATTTTCGACAGGGCGTTGACTTGGTTCTTCTGGCGCACGGTGCCGACTTCGAGGAAGGCGAAACCGGCGTGCATGGCGAGGACCATGACCGCACCAATCAGAATAAATAGGGTGTTAGAACTGTGGACGAGGGTGTCCACTGCGCTTTGCAGATTTTCCATGGAGGTTGGCAGGCCTGCGATAAAGGCAAAAAGCACCAAAGCGGTTCAAGCCGGCGTTTCGCGCACTAAATTGGTACCACCGGCTCCGCCCCTCTTCTGAGGGCGTGAACCGCTTTAGCGCAGCGATCAGCACAACCGGGCATTCCCGACAGGGTTTTTCCGCGAGTTTCAGTTATATAGGGTAAGGTTTTCACCGGTTTGCGGCCCAACCGCCCAGATTCAGCGCAGGCCCCGGGGCCTGCGCACCAAGGAAAAGCAAAAGTTGTACCAGACAATTGCAATGAACCTTCACCGATGCCGGTGACTCGAAACCACACGTACCGATCAGCCACTCACGGAGATATCCATGGCCAGCAAAACAGCACAGACGGCTCAAGAAATACTGATGGCGGATTTTCAGACCCTGGTCAGTGACACCGAAAAGTTGCTGGACGACACCGCCATCCTGGCCGGCGACCAGGCCGACGAACTGCGCGCCAAGATCCACGACAGCCTGCTCAAGGCCCGTGAAACCCTGCAACTGACCGAAGACTCCCTGCGCGACCGCAGCAAGGCCGCCGTCACCGCGACCGAAGATTATGTGCAGGCCAACCCTTGGCAGTCGGTGGGCATTGCCGCCGGCGTGGGCTTTTTGATCGGCCTGCTTGCTACAAGGCGCTAATCCTATGTCTATCGGCGAATCCGGCTCGTCCACGGGCCCAAGTTCAACGTCCCGACGCCTGGGCGCAGCCGTACTGGGCTTGCTGCACAGCCATGTCGAACTGTTCGGCATCGAGTTGCAGGAGCAGAAGGCCCGCACCGTCAGCCTGCTGCTGTTTGCCGGGCTGGCCCTGGTGTTTGCCCTGCTGTTGCTGGTGGGGTTGTCGACGTTGGTGATGATTCTGGTATGGGACACCGGCTACCGCCTGACCGGAATCATCTGCCTCTGTGTGTTCTATACCCTGGCCGCTGTGTTCTGCGCTGTGCGCTTGAAGGCGGCGGTATTCGATGAATCCACGCCGTTCCACGCCACGCTCGAAGAGCTGGCCAATGACCGGGAGCGCCTGCTGCCATGAGCCTGACTGAATTCCCGCACACCCACTCGCGCCAGGAAATGCGCAAGGCGCTGATCCGCCTGCGCATGGAAATGCACCGCCAGGAAATCCGCCATGAGTCCCAGCAACTGATGGCGCCCCTGCACAAAGTGCGCAACATGGGCCAGAACTGGCAGGACAGCCTGGGTATCAAGCACGCGCCGCTGTGGGGCGTGGCGGCAGTGACGCTGATCGGTTTCTTCACCGGCAAGGGCGCCAAGGGCGGCAGTCTCAGCAGCCTGACCCGCCTGGTGCGGCTGGGCGCCGGCTTGATCCCGCTGATCAAATTGGCCATGCAGGGCGCCTCACGCAAAGGTTGAGGCCTGCTGGCTGCATTCTTGCAAACACAATCGGCCCGGCCCTCGTCAACGAAGGCCGGGTCTTTTCTTGCCAACGCGTTAAGGAGGCCCCGTGATCGACGGGCAACCGCTCGCCTGCTTCCAACCCTTCATTGACACCGCCACCGGGCGCATTGCCGGCGTCGAAGCCCTTGGCCGCCTGCGCCAGGCTGACGGTCGCCTGCTGTCGGTCGGCCCGTTGTTCGCCGACCCGCGCACCTCAGGCGTGGCCTTGCGGCGCCTGGACCGGCAAATCCGCGACAACGCGTTAAGCCGTCTGCACGAGGCACCGCAGGACTGGTTTCTGAGCCTGAACATCTCGCCGCGCTGGATCAATCGCCTGCGTGCCGGCCAAGCCTTGCCCAGCCTGCAACAGGTGCAGGCCCACGGCGTCGACCCACAGCGCATCGTGTTCGAGATCACTGAACTGGGCGGCGATATCCAACGCCTGGCCGACGTGGTGGCGCGCTATCGCGAGGCCGGCGCACGCATCGCCATCGATGACTTCGGCGCCGGCTATTCGCAGCTCGACCGCGTGCTGGCGTTGCAGCCGGACATTCTCAAGCTGGACATGCGCCTGTTTCAGGAAGCTGCAAAAGGTGGCCCCAGCAGTGAAGTCGTGCGGGCACTCGCGCAAATGGCGGAAAAAACCGGCTGCTGGATCATTGCCGAAGGCGTGGAGACCGAAGCGCAGTTGAGCTTTGCGCTGGAGTGCGGCTCGCGGTACGTGCAGGGTTATCTGTTTGCCCAGGCGCAATTGGACTGGTTCGCCGCCGATGCTTTCGTACCGCGCTTTGCCCAACTGCGTAGCGCTTACGTGCAGAAAAAACTCGCCGAACGCGGACGCATCATGCTGTTACGCCAGCAATTGACCGAACTGATGAAAATCCTCCAGACCTGGGCCCAGGGCCAGGCACCGCTGAGCCATTTGCCGCAATTGCCGGATTTTCCCTGGCTGCTGCGCTTCTACCAGTGCGACCGACATGGCACCCAACTGACCCCCAACTTCGAATGGCGCCAGGATGCCTGGCAAGCCGACAGCCGCTACCTCGGTCACAACTGGTCATGGCGCCCATACTTCTATCATCTGCTGGCCGAAGGCTGGGAGGAGCGTCGCCTGACGCTGTCTTCGACCTACCGCGACGCCACCACCAACCAGTATTGCCTGACCGCCGGACAATTCTTCGATAACGGCCAGCGCTTGCTGTTAATCGATATCGACGCGGTCGGCCTGTAGATTTTCGCTTGCCCCGCCCACCCGGCACCGGGAAGCTGGGCGGGTCATTCCGCGCAGAGAAGCATTAAGCCGTAGCTCGTTTCACAAGGACCACGACCGCATCATTTTCTCCGCCGTTAGATAGCGATAACAAAATAAATATATAAATAGATCAGTACTCAAAACTCAACGTTCCCCACCCATCCCACTGAACTGGCGAGCCAAGTGGATAGCATAGTTATCCGTCATACCACTCACGTAATCCAAAACCTGCATAATTGCGCCGTACTCTTTTGACACGCCAACATTATCATCTAGCGCTTTCAGATCCAGACCAATAAGCTCTGCCACCCTTCTAGTCTTAGAATCCGCTACACCGCCCTTTTTGACGTAATCCAAAGCAGCAGAACAGATAACGCTGAGCAACGTAGAAATCGTGCTGTAAGCTCCGATTTCCAACTCAACTTTCCTTGGATGTTGGAAGATTTCATCACGCGCAAGACCTTTGGCGGCGGTTACACATTCACGCACGTTCTTATCGCAAAGATCCAAGATGCCTAACACCTTGCCAGTCATGATTTTGTTGTGGTTGCTCATGAACGCTGTCGCCCCAGCATCTACAAAAGCTGAAATGACTTTTCCACGCACCATAGAAAGTCTTCGGCCAACTTTCATGCCCTGTATTTCTTTGACAAGCTGATTCTTCTGATGGTCACCAAGGACAAGGCACAAGATTTCAAAAACCTTATCCCATTCAAGGATACCCATCTCTACACCATCTTCTAAATCAAGAATGGCATAGCAGAAGTCATCGGAGACTTCCATCAAATTAGCCAGAGGATGGCGGCACCGCCAACTTTCACCCAATTTTATCAAACCAGTCGCATCGGCCACTTCATTGAACAAACCCAATTCAGAGCAGTAAATGCCATATTTGTTCTGGATAGGCCGTTGCATGTTAACAGCATCACCCGCCAGCCAAGGATACTTAATGAAAGCCCCGAGTGACGCATAGGTCAGACGCATTCCCCCTTCATTGGGATGATATTCCGAGGTCGTTAAAACCCTGAACCCTTGGGCATTACCTTCAAACCTGCGCAAGTCAGTAGCCTCATGGAATGGCAACTGCTCAATCATCTTTGCCCCCACATCATTGGAGAACCAGTGACGAATAGCTTCTTCACCAGTATGTCCAAAGGGAGGATTGCCAATGTCATGAGCCAGGCAAGCAGTTTGGACAATATCACCAATATCAGAAGCTGAATGTTGCTCAGGGATAAGTCTTTCATTTAGAAGTTCTTGGCCCACTCTCACGCCCAGCGTCCGACCGACACAAGCGACTTCCAAGCTATGTGTGAGGCGATTATGAACATGGTCATTAGTGGCGAGAGGATGAACCTGTGTCTTTCTTGCAAGGCGCCTGAAAGCCCCGGAGAAGATGACCTTGTCATGGTCTGAGTGGAAAGGTGAGCGGCCTAGCTCAGATTTAGGAGGCCGACCACCAAGGCGAGTATTATTCAGCAACCTGTCCCAGCTCATGCTTCCCATAGAACCCCCCGCAAAAACTCCAACACTATAGTTATCTTTCGCAAATAGCAAAAATTCAACCTATCATAAAAATCCAGTCTAAAAAATCGAGCTAAAGCGATCGCAACTCTAAGAACCCAGCATTGTAATATTGTGACAGCGCGAAGTACTCAACCACGTCACACATGACACAAACCAAAAATATATTAAAAAACCCAAACTAATTGCTTGGTTGCATGTAATGGATTGCCGATCCTTAAGCAGATCGCCGCACAATCTCGGTCTGCCGCAACGGGAAGAACAACGCTGAGCCCGCGCCCCCCCTCGGTGCACTTGATGGAGGCTGCGGACGACATCTGCTACGCACTAATCGACCGGGCGTTCCAGCCCGCAATAGATGACTGATCCAGCGGCCTGTTCCCTGAACAGAATCTACCTACGAGGGGAACAGAGCGGCCTGATCGAATCAGTACAAACACCCGATGAATAATCACGCACGCTCTTAAAGGGCATGGGGCACCTTCCTACGCCCCGCCCAATCGCCGCTTGACTCACCGTGTGCCCTTCCTATGTTCAAGAACTGCCTTCGCATCCTGCTGGTGGAGGATCACCCCTTTCAGCTCCTGGCAACCCGGTGTCTGCTCAACAGCTTCGGCTTCGAGCACCTGACACTGGCGGAAAACGCCGAACAGGCGATCCGGTTGATGATCCAGTCTGAGCGGCCCTTCGACCTCATGCTGTGCGACCAATGCCTGCCTGATCTGCCTGGGCTTGAGTTAGTCGAGATCGCCAGTCGTCGAGGTTTTATCGCAGGGGCTATCTTGCTGAGCGGGCTGCCCCTACTCGAACTGGCGAATCTGAAGGCTCAAGCATTTAAACGCAACTTACCGTTACTTGGCTACTTATCAAAACCATTAAACCGGGACGATTTAATGACACTGATAAACCCGCTAAACATGTAGGAATTTAAACACCCACCTATAGGAAAAACTTACCAGAAAAAGCGTCTAAAACGTGGACAGAGGTCGTGTTCCTCGCTGCCGACCGAATTCTGACACAAACGCCCACAAAGCCTTGACAGATCGTAAGGCAATACTTTTTTTGATGTAGGAAATTTCCTGTTCTGTACTTACACCCCCTGACCTTCATGCTACCCCCTCGCCTTCTGAGCTAATGTGCCCGCTTTATTTGCACTTGCATGGAATGTGATTATGAACACAGTTTTCATCATTGACGACCACCCTGTTATCAGGTTGGCGATTCGAATGTTGTTGGAACACGAAGGCTATAAAGTCGTCGGCGAAACGGATAATGGTTGTGATGCGATACAAATGGTTCGCGAATGCCTTCCAGACTTGATCATTTTGGATATCAGTATTCCGAAACTTGATGGCCTCGAAGTGCTGTGCCGTTTTAACGCAATGAACACCTCGATGAAAACCCTCATTCTGACGGCTCAATGTCCAACGCTGTTCGCTACACGCTGCATGCGCTCGGGCGCCGATGGCTATGTGTGCAAGGAGGGCGACCTGAGTGAGCTGCTGAGTGCGATACGCGCGGTATTATCCGGCTACAACTACTTCCCCAGCCAGGCATTGAATGCCAGCGGCCCGGAAGGCAACTCCCAGGAACTGGAATTGTTTAAGGCAGTGAATGACCGTGAGTTAATGGTTTTGCAACTTTTTGCACAAGGTCGCACCAACAAGGAAATTGCCAAGGGTATGTTTCTCAGTAACAAAACGGTCAGCACCTATAAAAAGAGGCTTATGCAAAAACTCAAAGCCAAGTCCTTGGTAGAACTTATCGAGTTGGCAAAACGAAACGCGCTAGTGTGAGAAAGCGGATGCCCAGGCGTATAAAGGACTATCTGATCATATTGAGCGCAGGCGTGTGCTTGAGCACCTCTGTGCTCGCTGCTCAAACGGAACCGGAACACTTCACCTTATTGAGCCGCGCAGGCGCCGTTCAACTGGACACTCAACTCGACAAGACGCAACGCCAGTGGTTGCAGAACAAACGCGAACTGGTGCTCGGCACCGCGGCTCCCGACTACCCGCCCTTCGACCTCACGTCCAGCGGACGCGATTATGAGGGGCTCACCGCCGATTACGCCGGGCTGTTGGCCAAGGCGCTGGCGCTACCGATCAGAGTGCTGCGCTACCCCAACCGGGAAGCGTCCATCCAGGCGCTCGAAGCCGGTGAAATAGACCTGTTGGGCTCGTCCAATGGCTTTGAGGCCGCCAACCCGCTGCTCACCCTTTCAGCACCGTATGCCGTGGACCAGCCCGTGCTGGTGACGCGTGAGGGCGAAACCCGCAGCCTCAGTGACGGCCTGGCGGGGCTGCGTCTGAGCCTGGTCTATCACTACCTGCCCCTGGGCGAAGTCGAAAAGTTGTATCCCGAAGCGATGATTCGCGCCTACCCGTCTTATCAGAACGCCCTGAATGCGGTGGCGTTCGACCAGGCGGATGTGTTTCTTGGCGACACCATTTCCACCCATTACATGATCAACAAGGGCTACCTGAAAAATATCCGCATGGCCAACTTCGGCAAGCACGAGGCCTATGGCTTCAGCTTCGCCGTGCGCCAGGACCAACACACCCTCTTGAGCATCCTCAACGCCGTGCTGGCGGCAGTGCCGACCAATGAACAGGACAGCATTGCCAAACGCTGGAGTGCGGGCAGCGATGTCCTGCTCACTGCGCAAAAACTGCAACTGACGCAACGCGAGGAGCGCTGGCTGAAAGCGCACCCGGTGGTCAGGGTGATCGCCAACGAAACCTTCGCGCCATTGACCTTCTTCGATGCCGACGGCAACTTCCGCGGTATCACGGCCGACCTCCTGGAGCTGATCCGCCTGCGCACCGGGTTGCGCTTCGAGGTCCAGCGCGCGCGTGATGTCAACGCGATGATCGAGCAAGTCGAAGCCGGCAAAACCGATCTCATCGGCGCCATCATTCCCAGCACGGAACGGGAAGCTCAACTGAACTTCAGTCGTCCCTACCTGGAAAACTCCTACGTACTGCTCACGCGCAAAGAGCCCGGCGCCCCATCGAATCTTGAACAGATGGCAGGCAAGCGTCTGGCGATCACCCAGGGCAACCCCCTGGAAACCATTCTGCGCAAGGAGTTCCCGCACATTCACTTGGTGGAAACCAGTGACACCTTCAAGGCCTCGGAACTGCTGGCCCAAGGGCACGTGGAAGGCGCGGTGAATTCGCTGGTGATCGCCAACTATTTCCTGTCCTCCCAAGTATTTCAGGACAAACTGCAGATCAGCAGCAGCATCGGCACCCTCCCCGCGGTCTTCGCGCTGGCCACGTCACGGCGCGCCACCGAGTTGAGCTCAATCCTGGACAAGGCACTGCTCAGCATCGCCCCCGATGAACTCGGCGTGATCAACAGCCGCTGGCGAGGCTACACCGCCGCCTCCGACAGCTACTGGCGCAATTACCACCACCTGATTGCCCAGATCATCATCGTCACCGGCCTGCTGCTGCTGATTTCCCTGACCTGGAACGCGTACATGCGCCGGGAGATCAAACACCGCAAGATGGCCGAACGCGCCCTCAACGACCAGTTCGAATTCATGCGCGCGCTGGTCAATGAAACCCCGCACCCGATCTACGTGCGCGACCGCGATGGCCTGCTGCAAACCTGCAACGACAGCTACCTGCAAGTGTTCGGCGTCAAGCGCGAAGAGGTCATTGGCAAAAGTGCGATGCAGATGAGCACGGCCCTGGAAACCGAAGCGGCTCAGTATCACGCCGACTATCTGCGCGTGGTCGCCGAGGGCAACCCGCTGATCCTTGATCGCACCCTGCTGATCAATGGCAAAAAACTGACGATCTACCACTGGATACTGCCCTACCGCGACTCCACCGGCGAAGTCCAGGGCGTCATCGGCGGCTGGATCGACATCAGCGAACGACGCCAGCTGTTCGATGAGCTGCGCGCCGCCAAGGAGCGTGCCGACGAAGCCAACCGCGCCAAGAGCACCTTCCTTGCGACCATGAGCCACGAAATCCGCACCCCCATGAATGCGGTGATCGGCATGCTGGAACTGACCCTCAAGCGCGCTGACCAGGGACACCTTGACCGTCCGGCGATCGAAGTGGCCTACCACTCCGCCAAAGACCTGCTGGAGCTGATCGGCGATATCCTGGACATTGCACGGATCGAATCCGGTCGCCTGAGCCTCGCACCGGAACGCGTGAACCTGCGGGAAGTGATTGAGTCGGTGGTGCGGGTATTCGACGGCCTGGCGCGCCAGAAAACCCTCAGTTTGCTGTTGGAGTTCCAGCCTGAGCTCGATGACACCGATGTGCTGATCGACCCGCTGCGCTTCAAGCAGGTGCTGTCCAACCTGGTGAGCAATGCGATCAAGTTCACCGAGCGCGGGCAGGTGAAGATCAAGGTACAGGTGCAAGCCACCGAGTTGCCGCAGCAGGTCGAAATGAAGCTGGTGGTCGAAGACACGGGGATCGGTATCAGCCGCGACGACCAGTTGCGCCTGTTCGAACCCTTTGCCCAGGCCGACAATTCCGGGCACCTGGCCCGCAGCGGCGCGGGCCTGGGGCTGGTGATCTGCCGCAGCCTGTGCGCGATGATGGGCGGGCAACTCAGCCTGAGCAGCGTGCCCATGGTCGGTACCCAGGTGCATGTCAGCCTGAAGATGAACTGCCTGCAGCCCATCCAGGCCGCAGACGAACCCAAGCCGGCCGCGCCCGCACCGGCGCCGGTGCTCAACGTGCTGGTGGTGGATGATCATCCGGCGAATCGCCTGCTGATGTGCCAGCAGCTAGGTTACCTGGGCCACCAGTTCACCGCGGCCCAGCATGGTGCCGCCGGGTTCCAGGCCTGGCGCCAGGCGCGCTTCGACCTGGTGATCGCCGACTGCAACATGCCCATCATGAACGGCTACGAGTTGAGCCGCTCGATCCGCGAGTACGAACAGCGGGAACAACTGACACCCTGCGTGGTGTTGGGGTTTACCGCCAATGCCCAGCCCGAAGAGAAACTGCGCTGCGCCGAAGCCGGGATGAACGACTGCCTGTTCAAACCGATCAGCCTCACAGCGCTGGAACGGCAACTGGCGCAGATCACGCCGCAGCCGTCCGGCTCGCGGCTAGACCTCAGCAACCTGGATGCGCTGACGGGCGGCGACCCACAACTGAGTCGGCGGCTGCTTGAGGAACTGCTGAGCAGCAGTTGTCACGATCGCCAGATATTGGTCACGCTGTGGGCCCAGCAGGCCCCACCGCAGGACATCATCGAGCAGGCCCACAAGATCAAGGGCGCCGCGCGCATCGTCCAGGCCGGTGTGCTGGCGGCGCAATGCGAAGCGCTGGAGCAGGCCTGCGCCCGCGACGATGATCGGGTGGTGATCGAAACCGGTATCAAGGCCCTGGAAAAGTGCATGCTGGAACTGGAGCGCCTGCTGCACATGCAACTCAACGGCCTGGGTTCTCCAGGATAGGCAGGGGCGCACCGGCCGGCTCACCCCCGAAACGGTCGATCAGCAGTCGGTCAAGCGCAGGAAAATTGCCGCCAACTGCTCGATACCGGCCTGGTCCTGCGCGGTAAAACGGGCCAGCGACGGACTGTCGAGGTCAAGGACGCCAATCAGTTGGCCATCCTTGACCAGCGGCACCACCAGTTCGCTGTTCGACGCGCTGTCGCAGGCAATATGCCCGGGGAACGCATGCACATCCTCCACCCGCTGGGTCTGGCGCGACGCGGCCGCCGCACCGCACACGCCACGACCGAACGGAATGCGCACACATGCGATCTGGCCCTGGAACGGCCCCAACACCAACTCTTCATGACGATTGAGGTAGAAACCGGCCCAGTTCAGGTCATCCAACTGGTTGAACAAAAACGCAGAGAACTGCGCGCTGTTGGCGATGAAATCCCGCTCATCGGCCAGCAGCGACTCCAACTGCGCGCACAACATGGCATACCCATCCAGACCGGTGCCGGCCTGCTGCAAATCGATCATGGTTGACGCTCCAGCAATTTGAGGCCCACCCAGTAACGGGCGAATTGATACGCGCAACGGCCGTTGCGGTTGCCACGCCCGGTGGCCCAGCGCACGGCGAGAATATCGAGGGCTTCATCACGCTGCCACTGCAGGCCGGCCTTACGCGCCAGCTCGCCGATCCAGTGCTCCACCACGTCGAGGAAATGTTCCTGGGTGAACGGGTAGAACGACAGCCACAAGCCAAAACGGTCGGACAAGGCGATCTTGTCTTCCACCGCCTCACTGGGGTGCAGCTCGCCATCCACACGCTTCCAGTTGTCATTGTCGCTCTGGTTTTCCGGCACCAGGTGACGACGGTTGGATGTGGCATACAGCAGCACGTTTTCCGGCGCCTGTTCCAGGGAGCCGTCCAGCACGCTCTTGAGCACACGGTAATCGCCTTCACCGGCCTCGAACGACAGGTCATCGCAGAACAGGATGAAGCGCTGCGGCAGCTTGAGCAGTTGTTCGACCACACGCGGCAGATCGGCCAAGTGATCGCGTTCGATTTCAATCAAGCGCAAACCGGCGCTGGCATGCTGGGCGAGCAAGGCGCGCACCATGGACGATTTCCCCGTGCCCCGCGAGCCCCACAGCAGCGCATGGTTGGCGGGCAGGCCGTCGAGGAACTGTTGGGTGTTGCGCGCCAATGTTTCACGCTGCTTGTCCACACCGATCAGATCGGACAGGCGCATGTCCAGGCTGACCTCCAGCGGCAACAGGAAGCCGCTACGGCCTTCGCGCTGCCAACGGGCGGCGAGACACTGGTTCCAGTCTATGACTTGGCGTGGGGCGGGCAACAAGGGTTCCAGGCGGGCGAGTACAGCGTCGGCACGCTCAAGAAAGGCATTCAATCGAGAATCCACGACTATTCCTCTGGCAACTTCTTGCAAAAGATGGCGTATTGGCAACCCTGTGGCTAAGCGCTCCGGGCTACCCTCCAAAAAACTGACGATACGTGCCGGGCAAGCGTGAGCTTGTGGATGTTCAACTATGCTTGCCGGGCGAAGGGAAACGTGAAGTGGTTCAACACTCGATGGATATCAAGTTCGCCCACCGCTTGTCTTATAAACAAGCCAGATTGACGGTGCTGGTCGGTCTCGTCTTGGGAACCTTGCTCAGCCTGATCCAGATCGGCATTGATTATGCCAGCGAAGACGCGTCCATCAACCGTGAAATTCGCTCACTGATTGAAATCAGCCACAACCCGGCGTCGCGCATCGCCTACAACATCGACACCGAACTGGCCCAGGAGCTGACCCTCGGCCTGTTGCACTCCCCCGCCATCATTCAGGCGCGTTTGACCGACAACAACGGCGTGGTACTGGCCGACGTCGAACGGCCGCGCAAGGAAAGTACCTACCGGCCCCTCAGCGATTTCCTGTTCGGCGCCAACCGCCAGTTCGAAGACCGGCTGTATCTCAGCCATATGCCCAACGAATCCCTTGGCGTACTGCACCTGGACGTAGACACCTACGCTTTTGGCAGCCGCTTCCTGCGCCGCGCCGAGATAACCCTGCTCAATGGGTTTGCACGCAGCCTGTTGCTGAGCGGCATCTTGCTGGGCCTGTTCTACGTGATATTGACCCAACCCCTGGTGCGCATCATTCGCGAGCTGAGCACGCGCAGACAGACACGCCTGGATTGCCCGCCAGGGCATGAACACGATGAAATCGGCGTGCTGGTCAGCGTTGCCAACCAGCAATTCGACAGCATGGAAACCGAGATCCAGCAACGCCGCCATGCCGAAGACCGCCTCACCGAATACCTGGGGCAACTGGAAGACATCGTCTCGGCGCGCACACTGGAGCTCAAGGCCAGCAACCAACGTTTGAGTCAGTCCAACGATGAGCTGGAAGCGGCGAAAATGACCGCCCTCGGCATGGCTCAAGCGCGGGCGGCGTTCCTGGCCAATATGAGTCACGAAATCCGCACGCCACTCAACGGGTTGCTGGGCATGATCGCGCTGTCGCTGGACAGCCCGCTCAACGCGGAACAGCGCCAGCAACTGTCGATCGCCCACGACTCCGGCAAGGTGCTGGTGGAACTGCTCAACGATATCCTCGACCTGTCCAAGTTCGACGCGGGCCAGTTGGAGCTGGAACGCATCCCGTTCGACCTCGGCTCGCTGGTGGAAGACACTGCCAACCTGTTGTCGCAGAACGCCGCGCCGAGTGTCGAACTGACGTGCCTGATCGATCCGCAGTTTCCGGCCCAGGTGCTCGGCGACCCGACACGTGTGCGACAGATCGTCAGTAATCTGCTGTCCAACGCCTTGAAGTTCACGCGCTTCGGCCGCGTGGATGTGCGCCTCAGCGCCCAGGACGGCCGAGTGAAAGTCGAAGTGTGCGACACCGGGATCGGCATTGCCCAGGACGCGCAGGTGAAGATCTTCCAGCCGTTCACACAGGCCGGTGCGGGCATCACCCGCCAGTTTGGCGGCACCGGCCTGGGCCTGGCGTTGACCCACAACCTGTGCGAAGCAATGCACGGACGGCTGAGCATCAGTTCCGAAGTCGGCTTCGGCAGCCAGTTCTGCGCCGACCTGCCGCTGCCCGCCCATTCGCCCGCGACCCGGCTCGCGCCGCTGGTGGGCGAAGTCATTGCAATCACCAGCGGCGACAGCGGCCTGGCGGAGCTGCTCAACACCCTGCTACCTCACTGGGGGCTGACACCGCGTTGCTATTCTCTTGATGAGGACTTGAGCGGAAAAACCCCTGATTTACTCATCACAGACTGCCCGGAGTGCCTGTTCCGCCTGCGGCCGACCATCACGGCACCGATCCTGCTGGTGACCGCCTATGGCAATTTCATGCCCAGCGAGGAAGTCGCGGCCTTCGCGCCGTTGCAGCAACAGGCGCGCCCTTTGAGCCGCAACGCGCTGTACCAGATCCTGCAACGCAATCTGCGCAGCGATGCGCGCTTGATCCAAGATCCAATCCCGCTGGACGCCGCGCCCCTCGCCCAGCGGGCACGTATCCTGCTGGTGGAGGACAACCCGGTCAATCAACTGGTGGCCAAGGGCATGCTCAGCAAGTTGGGCTGCGAAGTGATCGTCGCCGCCCACGGTGGCGAAGCGCTCAAACTCCTCGAAGCACAGCGCTTCGACATGGTGCTGATGGACTGCAACATGCCGGTGATGGATGGCTACGAGGCCAGTCGGCAGATTCGTCGCAGCGGGCGTTGGCCGGACCTGCCCATTGTGGCTTTGACCGCCAACGCGCTGTCGGAAGAACGCGAGCGTTGCCGGGCGGCGGGGATGAATGACTACCTGGCCAAGCCGTTTCGCCGCGAAGAACTCAACGCGTTGCTGGACCTGTGGGTGCCTAAGACGACAAGTCTCTGATCTGCGCGAGCAATTGGTCCAAGCTCTCGCGCAGGGCGTCGGCCTGGTTGAGGTCGACGCCGCTGTCGCACAGCAAGCGGGTTTTCAATTGATGGGCCTGGTCGCGCCGTTGCACACCGGCTTGGCTCAGGCTCAAATGCACTTCACGCTCATCTTGCGCGCTGCGCTGGCGCCTCACTAACCCAAGCTGCTCCAGGCGCTTGAGCAGCGGCGTCAGCGTACCCGAATCAAGCATCAGGCGCTCGCCCAGGGCCTTGACCGTGGGTTGGGCCGGGGCTGCTTGGTGCCATTCCCACAACACCAGCATCACCACGTATTGCGGGTAGGTCAGGCCCAACTGATCGAGCATTGGCTTGTAGGCGCGGGTCACCGCCCGTGACGCGGCGTAGAGCTTGAAACACAGCTGGTTGTCCAGGGCCAGGGACACGGTGGGCAGGTGGGTCATTTGAGCAGGGCTTCGATCGCTTGGGTCAACTCCTGGGGCTTGGTGGTTGGCGCAAAACGCTTGACCACCAAGCCGTCGCGACCGATGAGGAACTTGGTGAAGTTCCACTTGATGCCCTTGGAACCCAGCAGACCCGGAGCCTGCTTTTTCAACTGTACGAACAGCGGATGAGCAGCGCTGCCATTGACGTCGATCTTCTTGAACAACGGAAAGCTGACGCCGAAATTCAGCTCACAGAACTCGGAAATCGCACTTTCATTGCCCGGTTCCTGCTTGCCGAACTGGTTGCACGGAAACCCCAGCACCACCAGGCCCTGGTCCTTGTACTGCTGCCAGAGTTGCTCCAAGCCTTTGTACTGCGGGGTGAAGCCGCATTTGCTGGCGGTGTTGACCACCAGAATGGCCTTGCCGGCGAAGTCGGCCAAGGTCTTTTGCTCACCCTTGATGGTGGTGCAAGGGATGCTCAGCAGGTTGTCGCTCATGGCAATGCCTCGAATATGGGGAAGGAAGGAAAACATAGCGAGCAATTTAATTGCGTGCAATTGAATTGATCAAACTGATAACCCGGTATACATCGCCCCTGCACAAGACACAGGGGCGACTCATGCTCAGCGCGGTACGAGGTCCAGGCACACCGAATTGATGCAATAGCGCAGGCCGGTCGGCTGCGGGCCGTCCGGGAACACATGCCCCAGGTGGGCATCGCACTTGGCGCAGGTGACTTCGGTGCGAATCATGCCGTGGCTGATATCGCGGATCTCGATCATCGCGTTTTTGCCAATCGGTGCGTAGAAGCTAGGCCAGCCACAGCCGGAATCGAATTTGGTCGTAGAGTCGAACAGCGGCTCATTGCAGCAGACGCAGTGATACACACCGTCGGTCTTGGTGGCATTGTACTTGCCGGAAAACGGCCGTTCGGTGCCCTTCAGGCGGCACACGTTGTATTGCTCCGGATCGAGCATCGCTTTCCATTCATCAATGGTTTTCTGCAGCTTTTCCATCAGTACACCTCGGCAACTGAAAAACCCTGATCTGTGTCTTTTCCAGGGATCAGGCGGCACGTATGATTGCGCCTCTTCAACCCGGCAGTCTGGCACCCGCGTTAGCTGCATTCAAACGTATTTATGGGTGCGACCAACGCAGGATTCTCAGCACGGTAGGCGCCGCACCGTCTGGATCGTTCATTTTCAGGATCACATCGCCATGCAGGTCAGCAAATCGAACAAGCTCGCCAACGTCTGCTACGACATTCGCGGCCCAGTGCTCAAGCACGCCAAACGCCTGGAAGAGGAAGGCCATCGCATCCTCAAGCTGAACATTGGCAACCCGGCGCCCTTTGGTTTCGAAGCGCCAGACGAAATCCTCCAGGACGTGATCCGCAACCTGCCCACCGCCCAGGGCTACAGCGATTCCAAAGGCCTGTTCAGTGCGCGCAAGGCGGTGATGCAGTACTACCAGCAGAAACAGGTCGAAGGGGTCGGCATCGAAGACATCTACCTGGGCAATGGCGTGTCCGAACTGATCGTGATGTCGATGCAGGCCTTGCTCAACAACAGCGACGAAGTGTTGGTGCCGGCACCGGACTACCCGCTGTGGACCGCTGCGGTGACCCTGGCCGGTGGCCGCCCGGTACACTACCTGTGCGACGAAGGCGCCGACTGGTTCCCGGACCTGGCCGACATCAAGGCCAAGATCACCCCGAACACCAAGGCCCTGGTGATCATCAACCCGAACAACCCGACCGGCGCCGTGTACTCGCGGGAAGTGCTGCTGGGCATGCTCGAGCTGGCGCGCCAGCACAACCTGGTGGTGTTCTCCGACGAGATCTACGACAAGATCCTCTACGACGATGCCGTCCACATCTGCACCGCCTCCCTGGCGCCAGACCTGCTGTGCCTGACCTTCAACGGCCTGTCCAAGTCTTACCGCGTGGCGGGTTTCCGCTCCGGCTGGGTCGCCATCTCCGGGCCTAAGCACAACGCCCAGAGCTACATTGAAGGCATCGACATGCTGGCCAATATGCGTCTGTGCGCCAACGTACCGAGCCAGCACGCGATCCAGACTGCCCTGGGCGGTTACCAGAGCATCAACGATCTGCTGTTGCCTCAGGGCCGCCTGTTGGAGCAACGCAACCGTACCTGGGAACTGCTCAACGATATTCCCGGCGTCAGTTGTGTGAAGCCGATGGGTGCGCTGTACGCCTTCCCACGCATCGACCCAAAAGTCTGCCCGATCCTCAACGACGAGAAGTTCGTGCTCGACCTGCTGCTGTCGGAAAAGCTGCTGGTGGTCCAAGGCACGGCGTTCAACTGGCCGTGGCCGGATCACTTCCGCGTGGTGACCTTGCCGCGTGTGGATGACCTGGACATGGCCATCGGTCGCATCGGCAACTTCCTCAAGTCCTATCGCCAGTAACGACTATGCCGCTGTACGACCGGGATCTGGTCGTACAGCGATTATCTGGCAACACTTCTCTGCCCATTCTCCCGCGCAGCACTGCGGTTGCCCCTCTCCCGGCGCTTGACCCCTATAATCAAAGGGCCGCGGGGCAACAAGAGGCTGATCAGACGGAGGATTGCAGGTGGGAAATTCCCTTCAAGACTCTACCTTCAGGCTGTAGGACACAGTTTGAAATAGTCGCTCGGTTGAATCACCCCAGGCCGCACCTTATATACCCCGCAGTACGCGACATATTTAGCATGAGGAGAACTCTACAACCATGATGCGCATCCTGCTGTTCTTGGCCACTAACCTGGCGGTCGTGCTGATTGCCAGCATCACCCTGAGCCTTTTCGGCTTCAACGGGTTCATGGCGGCCAACGGGGTTGATCTGAACCTCAATCAGCTGCTGATCTTCTGTGCGGTCTTTGGTTTTGCCGGCTCGCTGTTCTCGCTGTTCATCTCCAAGTGGATGGCGAAGATGAGCACCAGCACCCAGGTCATCACTCAGCCACGCACCCGGCATGAGCAATGGTTGCTGCAGACCGTCGAGCAGTTGTCCCGTGAGGCCGGTATCAAGATGCCCGAGGTCGGGATCTTCCCGGCCTATGAAGCCAACGCCTTTGCCACCGGCTGGAACAAGAACGACGCGCTCGTTGCAGTGAGCCAGGGCATGCTGGAGCGCTTCTCTTACGATGAAGTGAAGGCGGTGCTGGCCCACGAGATCGGCCACGTGGCGAACGGTGACATGGTCACCCTGGCGCTGGTCCAGGGCGTGGTGAACACCTTCGTGATGTTCTTCGCACGGATCATCGGCAACTTCGTCGACAAGGTGATCTTCAAGAACGAAGAAGGCCGCGGCATTGCCTACTACGGGGCGACCATCTTCGCTGAACTGGTGCTGGGCTTCCTGGCCAGCGCGATCGTGATGTGGTTCTCGCGCAAACGGGAGTTCCGCGCAGACGAAGCCGGCGCCCGCCTGGCCGGCACCGGAGCAATGATCGCGGCCTTGCAGCACCTGCGCTCCGAACAGGGCCTGCCGGTGCATATGCCGGACAGCCTGACCGCCTTTGGCATCAACGGCGGCATCAAGCAGGGCCTGGCACGCATGTTCATGAGCCACCCGCCGCTGGAAGAGCGGATTGACGCACTGCGTCGTCGCGGCTGACCGCTTGGCAGCGAAACGGAAAGGGGCGATCTGATCGCCCCTTTTTTGTGCGCGCCGCGCCAGCCCCCTAATCAGCGCCTTGTGAGTTGGTAGGCTCGCTCTTCCAACCGGGTTACGCCGTCCTGAACGAACTTCCAGCTCTCACCCAGGACATCCTGTTCCTCAAGGACTTCGAGCGCCCAGTGTGCCCCCAGCAGCAATTTCACCTCATCATCGGTCACCGCAAACGGTGGGCCGGCCTTTTGCGCCTGGTCATAGTCGAGGGTAATCAGTAACCCCTTACAACCAGCCCCCAGAAGAACATTGAGGTGCTCGGTGTAACGCGCGCGCATCAGCGGCGGCAACGCGATCAACGCCGCGCGGTCATAAAGCGCCGTGCAATCGCGCAACGCATCCGCGTCCAGCGCGAAAAAATCACCGCACCACACCTCGATCACATCCGCCCGGTACACCTTGAACACGCCGCGCTGGCTGATACGTGGTGTCAGCCCCTGCTCGCTGAAAAATGCCTCAACCGCCTGCTCCGACAGCTCCACCCCGAGCACACGATGCCCTTGGCTCGCCAGCCATACCAGATCCAGGCTCTTGCCACACAAAGGCACCAGCACCTTTGCCCCTTGCGCAAGGGCCAGCTGCGGCCAGTGCCGTTGCAGGTACGGGTTGACCTCGGGCAAGTGAAAGCCGATCTGATTACGCGCCCAGCGTTCCCGCCAAAACTGAGAATCCATACATCACCCTAAAAATTCGATCAAAAAGCGCTAAAACTTATATTAGATTTAGATCATTGATCTGATTGAAGATAGGGCATGTTAACCCTGAGGGCCCGTCCTATGCTCCCCACTCTGTTTATCTCCCATGGTTCGCCCATGCTCGCCCTGCAACCCGGCGCCAGCGGCCCGGCCCTTCAGCGCCTGGCGGCTGAACTGCCACGGCCGAAGGCGATTGTGGTGGTGTCGGCGCACTGGGAAAGTCAGGAATTGCTGGTCAGCGGCAGCGCCGCACCGGAAACCCTGCATGACTTCGGCGGCTTTCCCGCCGAACTGTTTGCCGTGCAGTACCCAGCGCCGGGCGACCCGCAATTGGCGCGCGATATCGTCGAATTGCTGCACGCCGATGGCTTGAGTGCGCGCATCGATGACCGCCGCCCCCTAGACCACGGCACCTGGGTGCCGCTGTCGCTGATGTACCCGGCGGCGGATATCCCGGTGGTGCAAGTGTCCTTGCCCAGCCGTATGGGCCCGGCCCTGCAGACCCGGGTCGGTCACGCCCTCGCCGGCCTGCGCGAACAAGGCGTGTTGCTGATCGGCTCCGGCAGCATCACCCACAATCTCGGTGAACTGGACTGGCACGCCGGGCCCGAAAGCATCGAACCGTGGGCGCGGGCGTTCCGTGACTGGATGGTGGACAAGCTCGCGGCCAACGACGAGGCCGCATTGCACGATTATCGGCGCCAGGCGCCCCACGCCGTGCGTAGTCATCCCACTGATGAGCATCTGTTGCCGCTGTACTTTGCGCGGGGCGCCGGTGGTGACTTCAGCGTGGCGCACCAGGGGTTCACGATGGGGGCGCTGGGCATGGACATCTATCGCTTCGGCTGACACCACGTCCACGGTGACAGCGGCGAAACGCCAGGGAAAAACCGGAAGCCCTCATCTTCGAGGGTTTTCAGGCCTTCTCATAACCCGCTCCCTGTAAAGAAAAGTGTATCTCCTTACCTTTACCGCCTTCGCTGATAACCTGCTGGTTACCTACCAGTGAGTTCTTGTACCTGCCATAGAGTCCACCACTCTTGATTTCGCCAACCTTGATATTGCCCTTATCATCTTGAGTGAAGGGTGCGGAAAAACTACCGCGAGTGGGGGCAATCTGTGAACTCTGGTTTATTTTCGCGCCGTAGTGTTCCACGAACCCTACCTCATTACCGGCCAACGCCGCGTTCTGATCGACATAAATATCTTTAACATGTTGCTTGGGCCCTGGCTTATCGGGGTCCGTGACATCCTGAATAAACCCTCTCAGCTTCCGGGGATTTTCAGCATCGCGTTCCACGGTCAGGTTATATTTGTTCCCAAACTTAAAATCTACCAGTGTGCTATTGCTGGCCCCCACTCCTCCATCAAACTCGTCGCGGCCTTGTGGCGCCTTGAAATGCTCGCCGTTTCCAGAAAACACAATCAGCGCCTTGCCATCCCCCCGTGGCTGCAGGCCAATATAACCACGGCCCAGACGCGCACCTTGCTCATCGTTAACGCGGAAATGCATCGCATAATAAATCCCCGCACCCTCGCTACCCTTTCGCTGCTGGCCCTCGTCGATACTCATTGGAAATGTGATATTGCTCAACCCGGCGCCAGGCGCGGGAAGCGAATACTTCACGTAATACAGCCCATTGGGTGACGTGGCCACATTCTTAATTTCGGGTTTTGGATCGCTCACCCTATTCAGCGTTGAGGTCGTGGTCGTACGCTCCACAGGCACTGCTGGCGTACTTCTTGTCAAGCGAGTGGGCACAGCATCCGAAATGAACGTGCGCTTTGCCTGCTGCAAACTGCGTTCTTCGTTGTGGTCGCTTCGTTGTACTCCCGCCCCATTAACTGGCGGCAACGTGGGCGGATAAACAACAGGTTCAGGAATTATTTGTGGAAAAAACTGTGAATAATTAACACGCATAACAGCTACAGACCTTTTCTGGAAAAAAACAATCAATAGACTTCAAATTCGCTGCCTGTCCGTCGACAGGACTACGCACTAACCTTTCCCAGTTGCATCCCTAACATGCTCGATATACATCGGCTCAACAACCGCCGTAATGCCCAGATATTTCAACAATCTTGATCGATGCAATGCTCACTTATCCGCAACACTTCATCACTCAACAATAAGTGGTTTACACCCAAGTAGGCAGCCAGAAAAACCGCTCAGACGCCCGGACTTTTCCTAAAACCAGCGAGATCGGCAGCTGACAGTCGCGACTGCATTGGTGAAAACGCCGCCCTCCCCCGGTCTTTCCGGCGGCCTCCTCTGGCCAAGCGCCGGGCAAAAAAAATCCCCGAACCAGTCGGGGATTTTTTAGGTGCGATCAATCAGCCCAGAGGCGGATCAATCTTCGCGGTAGCGACGCAGTTTGAGCTGCTTACCGGCAACGCGAGTGTCTTTCAGCTTGGTCAGCAGTTTTTCCAGACCGTCTTCCGGCAGCTCCACCAGGGAGAAGCTGTCACGGACCTGGATGCGACCGATGGCTTCACGTGCCAGGCCACCCTCGTTGAGGATAGCGCCCAGCAGGTTCTTGGCGGCGATACCGTCACGCGCGCCCAGCGCGGTACGGCAGCGAGCACGGCCTTCAGCCAATGGCACCGGAGCGCGACGCTCACGATCACCACGGTCCGGACGGTCGCCAGTACGCTCTGGACGATCACCGCGCGGAGCGTTGTTCGGTACCAGTGGACGTTCTTTCTCGATCGCTGCCAGGGTCAGGGCCTGACCGTTGGTTGCCTTGCGCAGCAGGGCTGCAGCCAGGGCACGCGGGGTGCAACCGATATCGGCAGTCAGGCGGTCCAACAGCTCGCCGTGGGTCGATTCAGCGTCAGCCACCAGCGGCGACAGGCTGTTGGTCAGTTTCTTGATGCGGGCATCGAGAACGGCCTGGGCATCCGGCAGGCGGACCTCAGCAACCTTCTGACCGGTCACACGCTCGATCACTTGCAGCATGCGGCGCTCACGTGGCGTCACCAGCAGCAGTGCGCGACCTTCGCGACCGGCACGGCCGGTACGGCCGATACGGTGAACGTAGGACTCTGGATCGTAAGGCATGTCAACGTTGAACACGTGGGTGATACGCGGAACGTCGAGGCCACGCGCAGCAACGTCGGTCGCCACAACGATGTCCAGACGGCCATCCTTGAGGGACTCGATCACGCGCTCACGTTGGTTCTGGGCGATGTCACCGTTCAGCGCAGCGGCTTTGTAGCCTTTGGCTTCGAGGGCACTGGCCAGGTCCAGGGTCGCTTGCTTGGTGCGCACGAACATGATCAGCGCGTCGAAGTCTTCGACTTCCAGCAGGCTCAATACAGCCGAGGTCTTCTGGTCAGCGTGAACCAACAGGTGAGCCTGTTCGATCGCGGTAACGGTCTGAGTCTTGGTCTGGATCTTCACATGTTGCGGATCGCGCAGGTGGCGTTCGGCAATGGCACGGATCGACTGCGGCAGGGTGGCCGAGAACAGCACGGTCTGACGGGTCGCTGGCAGCGCTTTGAAGATGACTTCCAGGTCATCCATGAAGCCCAGTTTCAGCATTTCGTCAGCTTCGTCCAGAACCAGGTGGTTCACGGTCGACAGGACTTTCTCGTCACGACGCAGGTGGTCGCACAGACGACCCGGAGTGGCGACAACGATCTGTGCGCCATTACGGATAGCCTTGAGTTGCGGGCCCATCGGCGCGCCGCCGTAGACGGCCACAACGGTTACGCCTGGCATTTGCTTGGCGTAGGTTTCAAAAGCGGTTGCTACTTGCAGCGCCAACTCACGAGTTGGCGCCAGGATCAGGGCTTGCGGTTCGCGCTTGGCAGGATCGATGCAGTGCAGGATAGGCAGGGCGAACGCGGCGGTTTTACCGGTACCGGTTTGCGCCTGGCCAATCATGTCCTGGCCGGCCATGATGATCGGGATCGATTGCTGCTGAATCGCCGAAGGTTCTTCGTAGCCAGTCGCAATGACGGCAGCAAGAATGTTCGGGTTAAGATTAAAAGCGGCGAAGCCGCCGGTTTCCTGGGTCATGGGTCTGCCTCTAAGTGCATCCGCAAAGACCCATGCTCCAAAGCTGCGCGTGCCGTGTTGAGACTCAAGAGTCGCCCTGGCTGCTTTGTCGGCGGGGATTTGCGAAAACGAATGAATGAAAAAGATTCGTCAAGGAAGAGTCCGCTGTACGGACGTGCAGCCGAAGCTGACTTCGGGGAATTGCGCTACCTAAACGCGGCCCGGTTAAAGGCCGGCGCGCACTATACCGGAAATAGCTGAAAAAGGGAGCTTTTTTTATCGCAAAGCGCCGATAAACCGCGCTGCTTCACCGTCTTTGCGCAGATGGGCGCCAAGGTCTATTTTTCAAGTGCCCGGTCTTGTGGGTTAAAACGCTTAAACGGTTCACCCGTCCACTCAGACCCTTTGGTCCGAAACCCTTCCCTGCGCCCGAGGGCACACCCGATGAATCAAGCCAGCAGCAGCCTCGTCAGCCGTGAATACAAGGACCATGTCCTGCTGTTGGGCCTGGATCGGGTCGCCAAGCGCAATGCCTTTAACCTGGAGCTACTCAACGAACTGAGCCTGGCCTATGGCGAATTTGATCGAAATGACGATGCGCGGGTGGCCGTAGTGTTCGCCCACGGCGACCACTTCACCGCCGGGCTGGACCTGGCCAACGTCAGTGGGGTGATGGCAGGAGGTTGGCAACCGCCACTCGGGGGCTGCGATCCCTGGGGCGTATTCGCCGGCCCACGGGTCAGCAAACCGGTGATCGTCGCCGCCCAGGGCTACTGCCTGACCCTTGGTATCGAGTTGATGCTGGCGGCGGATATCAATCTTTGCGCGAGCAACACCCGCTTCGCGCAAATGGAAGTACAGCGCGGGATCTTTCCATTTGGCGGTGCGACGTTGCGCTTTCATCAGATTGCCGGCTGGGGCAACGCGATGCGCTGGCTGCTCACCGGCGATGAGTTCGATGCCCACGAAGCCCTGCGCCTAGGGTTGGTGCAGGAGGTGATGGCCAGCGAAGACTTGCTGCCGCGCGCCGTCGAACTGGCCAGCCGCATCGCACGCCAGGCGCCGCTCGGCGTGCAGGCCACCTTGATGTCGGCCCGCCTGGCGCGCATGGAGGGCGAAGCCGTCGCGGCGGCCGCATTGCCGCCGGTGGTCGAGCAATTGCTCAACAGCGAAGACGCCAAGGAAGGCGTGCGCGCCATGCTCGAGAAGCGCCCAGGGGTATTCAGGGGAATTTGAGTTGACCGTGCCGCCGTCATCGCGAGCAGGCCCGCGCCCACATCGACCGCATTCCTTCAGGATGTGCTCGGTCAAATGTGGGAGTGGGCTTGCCCGCGATGACGCCCGTTCAGACAACTAGGTGGCCGGCCGAATCGCCTTGATCAACGGCTGCAACGAATAGCCCAGTCGCGGCGCCAGCGCTTCGGCGCGGGCCGAGAGCGCGGCATGGTCCAGCTCCTGATCCAACTCCGAAGGCACCAGCAGGATCACATTGCCCTCCTTCACCGGCAGCTCCCAATAATGCCGGTGATACAACCCGCGCAACAAAGCCGCACCCAAAGGCTTGCCATCGTCGGTGGCCCACTGGTTGATCACCAGCCAACCGCCGGGGTTGAGTTTCTTCTGACAGTTTTCCAGGAAGGTCCAGGCCAGGTGCCCGACGCCGGGGCCGACGTCGGTGTACAGGTCGACAAAAATCAGGTCGGCAGTTTCGGCGGTTTCGAGCAATTCCAGAGCGTCGCCAATGCGGATGTACAAGCGTGGATCGTCGTCCAGCCCCAGGTACTCAATGGCCAGGCGCGGCACATCGGGGCGCAGCTCGATGGCCTCGACATCCTCCAGCGGCAGGAACTTGAGGCACGCCTGGGTCAGCGTGCCGGCGCCCAGGCCGAGGAACAACGCGCTCTCCGGCTGCTCATGGCACAACGCACCGATCAGCATCGCACGGGTGTAGTCGTACTCCAGCCAGCTCGGGTCGGCGGTGAACACGCAGCTTTGCTCGATGGCGTCGCCAAACTCGAGAAAACGGTAATCGGCCACTTCGAGCACACGGACAATGCCGAAGTCATCATGGACCTCGGCCAGCAGGCGCTCGACACGCTCCTCGGTCATCTCAACTCCTAAAGGGTCTAACCCCACGGCAAAGGCGCGATTGTCGGCCAACCAGCGGCAACAGGTCACGCACTAATTGCTGATAACATTGGCGCCCGACCGTCAATCACCCTATCGAGTTCACGATGAGCCAACCCTGGAGCCCCGACAGCTGGCGCGCCCTGCCGATCCAGCAACAACCCCAGTACCCGGACGCTGCGCACCTGTTGCAGGTGGAGCAGAGCCTGGCCAGCTACCCGCCGCTGGTGTTTGCCGGGGAGGCCCGCGAGTTGCGCCGTCAGTTTGCCGAGGTGACCCAGGGGCGCGCCTTCCTGCTGCAAGGCGGCGATTGCGCCGAGAGTTTTGCCGAGTTCTCCGCCGCAAAAATCCGCGACACCTTCAAGGTGCTGCTGCAGATGGCCATCGTGATGACCTTCGCCGCCGGCTGCCCGGTGGTGAAAGTCGGGCGCATGGCCGGCCAGTTCGCCAAGCCGCGCTCGTCCAACGATGAAACCATCGATGGCGTCACCCTGCCGGCCTACCGTGGCGATATCGTCAACGGTATCGGCTTCGACGAAAAAAACCGCGTGCCGGACCCCGACCGCCTGCTGCAGTCCTACCACCAGTCCACCGCCACCCTTAACCTGCTGCGCGCCTTCGCCCAGGGCGGGTTTGCCGACCTGCATCAGGTACACAAGTGGAACCTGGACTTCATCGCCAACTCCGCACTGGCCGAGAAGTACAGCCAACTGGCGAACCGCATCGACGAAACCCTGGCCTTCATGCGCGCCTGCGGCATGGACAGCTCGCCGCAACTGCGCGAAACCAGCTTCTTCACCGCCCACGAAGCGCTGCTGCTCAACTATGAACAAGCCTTCGTGCGCCGCGACAGCCTGACCAACGACTACTACGACTGCTCGGCCCACATGCTGTGGATCGGTGATCGCACCCGTCAGTTGGACGGCGCCCACGTCGAGTTCCTGCGCGGGGTACACAACCCGATCGGGGTCAAGGTCGGCCCGAGCATGAACCCGGACGACCTGATCCGCCTGATCGACATCCTCAACCCGGACAACGACCCCGGCCGCTTGAACCTGATCGCCCGCATGGGCGCTAACAAGGTCGGCGACCACCTGCCGGCGCTGCTTCGCGCCGTGCAGCGCGAGGGCAAGCAGGTGCTGTGGAGCTCCGACCCGATGCACGGCAACACCATCAAGGCCAGCAGCGGCTACAAGACCCGCGACTTTGCGCAGATCCTCGGCGAGGTGAAGGAATTCTTCCAGGCACACGAAGCCGAAGGCACCTATGCCGGCGGGATTCATATCGAGATGACCGGGCAGAACGTCACCGAATGCATCGGCGGTGCGCGGCCAATCACCGAAGACGGCTTGTCGGACCGCTACCACACCCACTGCGACCCGCGGATGAATGCCGATCAGTCGCTGGAGCTGGCGTTCCTGATCGCCGAAACGTTGAAGCAAGTAAAACGGTGAGCGCATTCTGTAGGAGCGAGCCTGCTCGCTCCTACAGTTGTGTGAGCATCGCCGCCCTTAGTCGGTCGGCACTCGGCCGCTGACAATTGAGCTGCACCTGTTCCAGGCCCAGCCAGTCGGCCATTTGCCGCAAGTTCAGCGCCAACGCACGCATCCCCTCCTCATCCAGCCCCGGCTCTTCTTCGTGTACCGCATGCACGGCCAGGCGCCCGTGCGCACGTTCGGCGCGCAGGTCGACGCGCGCGGCGATGCGCTCGTTGTGCAGAAACGGCAGCACGTAGTAGCCGTACACCCGCTTGTCTTGTGGGGTGTAGATCTCCAGCCGATAACGGAAATCGAACAAACGCTCGGTGCGGCTGCGCTCCCAGATCAGCGAATCGAACGGCGACAGCAGTGCGCTGGCCGGCACCTTGCGCGGTACTTTCGGCTCCGGCAGGCAATAGGCCGGCTGCTTCCAGCCCTGCACCCGGCACGTCAGCAATTGGCCGTCTTCGACCAGCTCGGCCAAGCGGTTGCGAGTGTCGGCAGGCTCCAGACGGAAGTAATCGCGCAGGTCTTTTTCGCTGCCGACGCCCAGCGCGGTCGCGCTGTGCAGCAGCAAACCGCGCTGAGCCTCGGCCTCGCTCAGCGGGGCGTGGTAAAGCCTGTCGCCGGGAATGACGCGCTCAGGTAAATCGTAGAGCCGCTCAAACCCGCGCCGACCGGCAACCGTGACCAGGCCAGCAGCGAACAGCCATTCCAGCGCGTGCTTTTCATCACTCCAGTCCCACCAGGGGCCGGCGCGCTCTTCGCGGGTCGACAGACTGCCCGCGCCCAGGGCGCCCTGTTGTTCGACGGTGTTCAAGACGCGCTGGATGATGGCCTGCTGCTCGCGACCAAAGCGCGCCATCTGCGCATAGATGCCCTGCCCCTGTTTTGCCCGCTCCATGCGCCAGCGCATCAAGGGGTACAGTGCCATCGGCAACAACGAGGCCTCATGCCCCCAATATTCGAACAACGAACGCTGTCGGCCCTGGCTCCACGCGGCCTGCTCAAGCAATGACGGGGCGTACTGGCCAAGGCGGGAAAATAACGGCAGGTAATGGGAACGCACCACGGCATTGACCGAATCGATCTGCACCACACCCAGGCGTTCAATCAAGCGGTTGAGGTGCGTGGCCTTGATCAACGCGGGCGCCTGGCGCCCGGAAAACCCCTGCGCCGCCAGTGCCATGCGGCGCGCTTGCTTGAGGGAAAAAGACAGGTCGGCGGGCATGGGCATCTCCGTATGAGCCTGCCCACTACCCTACTGCATCCTCGGTCATTTTCGCAGCGGATCTTCCCAGAAATGCCGATGGGTTTCGCGCTCCACGTCGGCGCGGCTCAGCCCGATGTCCTTGAGCGCCGCATCGCTCAAGGTGGCCAGCAACCGCCGCTCGTGATGCAGCGTCTGCCACCGTGCAATCGCCTGGAACAGCCCGCGAAACGGCCGCTTCGCCACTACTACAAAACCTGTTTGACCTTTCATCTTCTCGCCCTCCCATGGGGATGACGCAAGTGTGTGTCGGAGGCTATGATCAATCCAACGAATGTTTCTTATGAAATACATCTCGGAGATTGATCAGTTGGCTCCCTACCCAAGCATCGACACCGACGTGCTGCGCACCTTCGTCGCCATCGCCGACCAGGGCGGGTTTACCCGTGCCGGCGAGCAGGTCAACCGCACCCAATCGGCGGTGAGCATGCAGATGAAGCGTCTGGAAGAAGACGTGCTGCAGCGCAAACTGTTCGAACGCGACGGTCGGCAAGTGCGGCTGACACCCGAGGGCCAGGTGCTGCTGGGGTATGCGCGGCGCATCCTGAAACTGCACAGCGAGGTGTTCAATACCTTGCGCGAACCGCATATGGTCGGGCTGGTGCGCATTGGCACCCCGGACGACTATGTGATGCGCTTCCTACCGGGAATTCTGAAACAGTTTTCCAAGGCGTACCCGCTGATCCAGATCGAGATGCACTGCGAGGCGTCAACGGTGCTGATGCAACGGCGGGACCTCGCGTTGACGGTAATCAGCCGCGAGCCCGGCAATGATATCGGCGAGTTGTTGCGCACCGAGCGCATCGTGTGGGCGGCGGCGCCGTGCTTCTGCGTGGACGAACACGACGCCGTGCCGCTGGCGTTGCCTGGCGCCGACTGCCTTTACAACCAGTGGGCCCGTACCGCACTGGACACCGCCGGGCGCAATTATCGCCTGGCCTACAACAGTTCCAACGGCGCGGCGATCCAGGCCGTGGTCAGCGCCGGCCTGGCGGCGATGGTCAGCATGGAAAGCCTGGTGACCGATGACCTGCGCGTGCTCGGCAGCGACGATGGTTTCCCACCCTTGCCGTCGATGAATCTGCGCTTGTTGCGTAACCCGCTGATGACGTCGCCCATCACCGACTGCCTGGCGGAGTACATCATCGAAGGCTTCAAACTTTAAACGTCAGCATCACCGCGCACACCACCAGGAAACCGCAGAACAAACCGCGCAACAGGCGCTCCGGCAGGGCGTGGGCGACTTTCACCCCCCAACTGATGCTGAGCAGGCCGCCGACCGCCAGGGGGATGCCGATCATCCAGTCCACCTCGTGGTGCCAGGCGTAGGTGACGAGGGTCACCCCGGTGCTGGGCAACGCCAAGGCCAGGGACAAGCCTTGGGCCACCACCTGGGTGGTGCCGAACACGCTGGTCAGCACCGGCGTGGCGACCACCGCACCACCGACACCGAACAAACCGCCCATGGAGCCGGAGACCGCGCCCAACACGCCGAGCCACGGCCAGGCATGGCGCATCTGTGCCGTCGGCGGCGCATTGCGGGTAAACATGCGCAACAGGTTGTAGGCCGACAGTGCCACCAGAAAAGCAATAAAGCCGATGCGCATCGCGCCGGCATCCAGGCCCACGGCCCAGATCGAGCCGAGCCAGGCAAAGCTGAAACCCATCACCCCCAGCGGCAGCGCGTGGCGCAGTTCAATGCGATTGCGCTGGTGATAACGCCACAGCGCGAGCATCACGTTGGGCACCACCATCACCAGCGCGGTGCCTTGGGCGATCTGCTGATCGAGGCCGAACAGCACGCCGAGCACCGGGATGGCAATCAACCCGCCGCCAATGCCGAACAGGCCGCCCACCGTGCCCAATGCCGCGCCTAATACCAGGTACATCGCTAAATCCAACACCACGCATTACTCCACCATCCCAAGCCTTGCATGCTACGCAGTCCGCTCTGGCGCGGATACGCACAGCAACGCACAATGGCTGTGCCAATCTCGCATAAGCATCGACCGATGAACCCGAATATTCTGACCGATCAACTCAGCCTGTTTCTCGATGTACTGGAAACCGGCAGTTTTTCCGCCGCCGCACGTCGCCATCCGCTGACACCTTCGGCCGTGGCCCGACGCATCGACAGCCTGGAAAGCTCGGTGGGCAGCCGCTTGTTCCAGCGCAGCACCCATGCGGTGCTGCCGACACCGGCCGGCCTGGCGTTCGCCGAGCGGGCGCGGCGCATCGTCACCGAGTTGCAATTGGCGCGGGCGGAAGCGGTGTCGTTGAGCCATGCGCCGGAGGGCCTGATTCGCGTGGATGCACCGGCGGCGTTCGGTCGACGGCATCTGGCGCCGGTGATCGCCGACTTCCTGAACGTCTACCCCGGGCTGGATGTACACCTGCACTTGATCGATAGCTTTGTGGACATGCAGGGCGCCCACCTGGGCAAGGTCGATCTGGTGCTGCGCGCCGGGCATATCGTCGACACCCGGCTGATCGCCACGCCGCTGGCCAGTATCGTGCGCATTGCCTGTGCCAGCCCGGCCTACCTGAAAAACCGTGGCACGCCGACCCATCCGCGAGACCTCAGCGAACACGACGGGCTGGACTGGGATGGCTTGGCGCCAATGTTCGCCTGGCGCTTCGAACTGGACGGGCGCCGCGCCACCTATCGCCCGCAACGCATCCGCATGAGCGCCAACAACGCCGAAGCCCTGCTCTCCGGCGCCCTGGCCGGGCTCGGCATCGCGCACCTACCCACCTGGCTGGCCAGTGAATACCTGGTCCGCGGCGAACTCTTGCCGCTGTTTTGCGAAAACGGCCTGCCCAGCCCGGAAACCACCGGCATCTACGCACTGCGCCTGGAACAACAGCCGAACGCACGCAGTCGCTTGTTGCTCGAATACCTGAAATCGCGCTTCAGCCCGGTGCCGCCCTGGGACCTGGCACTGCAAAGCGGCTTGGTCTGACCACTCGCACAGAATTATCTGGCGCATTAAAGACTTGCCCGCTAGATTCCAGCCAGACACGTTTTTTTGAGGCCGCGCCATGAGCAAAAATCCCGATCCTTGCCAATCCCTGTTGCTGGATAACCAGCTGTGCTTCGCCCTGCACTCCACCTCATTGCTGATGACCAAGGTCTACAAACCGCTGCTGCAAGCCTTGGGCCTGACCTATCCGCAGTACCTGGCCATGATGGTGCTGTGGGAAGAGGATGGCTTGACCGTCGGCGAAATCAGCAGCCGCCTGCTGACCGACCCGGGCTCCCTGACCCCCCTGCTCAAGCGCCTGGAAGCCGAAGGCCTGCTCAGCCGCACGCGCAGCCGCGAAGATGAACGCGTGGTGGTGGTGGAATTGACCGACACCGGCCGTGCCTTGCAAGACAAGGCCAAGGGCATTCCTCAGTGCATCCTCGGCGCCAGCGGCCTGGAGCTGGAGCAACTGCGCAAGCTGCAAGCTGATTTGATTGCGTTGCGGGGCAATCTGCAAGGCGCGGTCTAAACACACCCAAGCCCAATACCTGCGGAGGGGGCAATCCCCTCCCACAGGTGGTTTTGAGGCGCCCTTACGAAAAAATCCTGAAATTTATCTTGCGCACTAAACATTTGCGCTATACATTCATCTCACCAACTACTTAGCGCGCAAACATTTAGCGCAAAACACCAAGAGGACAACACCATGCAAACGCTCTATACCGCAGTAGCCACCGCCACCGGCGGCCGTGATGGTCGTGCCGTTTCCAACGACAACATCCTCGACGTCAAACTCTCCACCCCCAAGGAACTCGGCGGCGCTGGCGGTCAGGCCACTAACCCGGAACAACTGTTCGCCGCCGGCTACTCGGCCTGCTTTATCGGCGCACTGAAATTCGTCGCCAGCCAGACCAAACGCAAAATCCCGGATGATGCGTCGATCACTGCCCATGTCGGCATCGGTCAAATCCCCGGCGGCTTCGGTCTGGATATCGACCTGCATATCAGCCTGCCGGGCCTGGCCCAGGATGATGCGCAAAGCCTGGTCGACGCCGCCCACCAAGTCTGCCCGTACTCAAACGCCACCCGTGGCAACGTCGATGTGCGTCTGCACGTCACCGTCTGACCCGTACTGCTGATGATGCTGAAGCCACACCTGAAGTGACAACTAAACGCCCACGAAAAAGCCCGACTCAAGGTCGGGCTTTTTTTCGTATCGGAGGGGCCAGAATTACTTCTTGGCGCGACCTTTGTACGAACCACCTTCACGGGTGTCGATCTCGATCATGTCGTCGATTTCGATGAAATCGGCCACTTGCAGTTCGGTACCGTTAGCCAGCTTGGCAGGCTTCATGACTTTGCCCGAAGTGTCGCCGCGAGCGGAACCTTCGGTGTAGGCAACCTTACGCACGATAGTGGTCGGCAGCTCTACGGAAACCAGGCGGTCTTCGAAGAAAATAGCTTCGCAGACGTCGTCCATACCTTCTTCAACGAACGGCAGAACGGCTTCGATATCTTCAGCGTTCAGCTCGTACATGGTGTAGTCAGTGGTGTCCATGAACGTATAAGCGTCGCCGCTGATGAAGGACAGGGTCGCTTCTTTACGGTCGAGGATCACGTCGTCCAGCTTGTCATCGGCGCTGTAAACGGTTTCGGTCTTGTAACCAGTCAGCAGGTTTTTCAGCTTGGTCTTCATGATCGCGCTGTTACGGCCCGACTTGGTGAACTCAGCTTTCTGAACCAACCAAGGGTCGTTGTCGATACGGATTACCATACCGGGTTTCAGTTCTTTACCAGTTTTCATTGCAGATATCCGAAATTTGGATGGGGTTTACAAAAATCAAGGTCGCGTATCATATCCAACTTTCATAAAACTGTACCAGCGCCGTCGCAAGATCCGCCTGCAAGGCCTGTTCCAGACACCATGTTTCGGCGTGTGCAGCCACTTCCGGCCAGTGTTCCAGCAGCTTTTTCCACGGCTGGGCCATATCGCCCTCGGTGTTCCAGGCCTGCCAAAGCGCCACCACTGCGGCTTTTGCCGCCGGCGAGAGGGCTGCGGTGTACAGCTCCAGAAAGGCGTCGAGCTTGTCCAGATGGATGTCTTCGTCCTGGCGATAGATGTGCCACAGCAACGGGCGCCCGGCCCATTGGGCGCGCACGAACGAGTCTTCGCCGCGCACGGCGTTGAACTCGCAACACCACAGCAGGCGGTCATATTGCTCCTGGCGCACGAACGGCAGCACCTGCACGGTGAGGCCGTCGCGCCGGTGTATATCGCCAGCCGCCAGCCGATCCACGCCGAGCCAGCGCTGCATGTCGCCGAGGATGCGCCCTTCCGGCACCAGCAGATGAGTGGCGCGCCCGTCCGTCGCCAACACGTCCAGCCAACCGGCAAGCGCGGCATTTTCGTAGGCGAACAGCGACATCAACCGCGCACCGGCTGCGGGAAATACGCCCAGGCTTTGCAGGAATTGTTGCTGTGCGCGCGCATCCTGTTGAAACGCCTGGCGCTGTTGCAGCAACCCCGCCTCACGCAACAGGCCACCGGTGCCCGACCGAAAGCCGGGGAAAAAGAAGTACTTCTGCACGCCCTTGAACTTCACCGACGGCAGGCGATGACACCCCACCACCCAGTCTTCGGCACTCAGGTAGTCCAGGTTCATCCACAACGGCGCACGCTCGCACGCGGCCATCGCCTCCATGTACTCAGGCGGCAACTGGCAGGCAAACGCGGCGATCACCACATCCGCCGATGGCGTGGCCGACCACTGCGCCGGCCAATGGCGCACGTCGACGCCCTCTTGCCATTGCTGCTCCCGTTGCACATCAATCTGCGGGCACATGCGCTCGAAGGCCCGCAGGTCATCGACCCACAAACGCACGTCACAAGCGTGCTCCACCACCAATTGCCGGGCCAGGCGCCAAGTCACGCCAATGTCGCCGTAGTTGTCGACGACGCTGCAAAAAATATCCCAGCGGGCTTTCATTCCGGGCTCCAACGCTCAAAGGCTCGATTGTCCGCATAAATGCCCCGATGCAGAAGGCTTGATCGCGATTATTCTGCACGGTGGCTGTGCGACAATCGCCGCCACGTCGTAAATGCCTGCCAGGAGACCGCCATGTCTGACCGCCCGCTGTCGCTGTTCAAGCTCTGTCTCGCCATCGCCCTGGGCGTGTGGCTGGGGTTTATCGCCATTGCGCTGACCACCTGGCTGGCGTCTCGCTATCTGTTCCCGCAAAGCCTGGCGCCCGTCGCCCAGGCCGTTCAACAACTCGGCAAACCCACGCCGGTTGCACCGGAACCGCCGAACCGCATGTTTGAGCAGTATCAAGAGAACCTGCGCAAGCAGGAACAACAGCAAACCCTGGATCAGGCCCGCAACAACGCGCGCAACCTGTCCAACCCCAAATGCCAGTTCTGGCTGCAACAGGACCAGAACGCGCCCAATGAAAAGAGCCGGGCGAATGTCCTGCAATTTTGCGAATGATCAAACCCAACCATGAATAAACACGCCGTCCTCCAGTTGATCCTGGAAAAACTCAGCGTCGACCTCGACATCGCCCAACGCGCCGCGCAAACCGCCTACGAAACCGCGACCCACGAAGAAAACATCGCGGAAAACAAATACGACACCCTCGGGCTGGAAGCGTCTTACCTGGCGGCCGGGCAAGCCAAGCGGGTGGAGGAAATCAAGCAGTCACTGACGCTGTGCCAGAACCTGCAACTGCAACTGCGTGCATACGATGCGCAACGGGGCATAGAAGTCGGCGCGCTAGTAGGCCTGGAAGACGAAAACGGTCGCCAGCAATGGTTGTTCCTGGCGCCGGATGCTGCGGGCTTGAAAGTGGAGGTGGTGGGGCAACCGGTCACCGTCATCACCCCGCGCTCGCCCCTGGGCAACAGCCTGCTGGGCAAGTTCGACGGTGATGAGGTGGAGATTCTAGTGGCGGGCGCCCGGCAACACTTTACGGTTACCGAGGCCAAATAAACCACTCAGTGGACGGGCAGTTCTACGCCGTCGAACAACTCTTCCAGTTCCTGCTTGTTGTGGCACTGGATCGCCTTGGCCATGACTTCGCGCGTCAGGTGCGGGGCGAATTTCTCGATGAAGTCGCACATGAAACCACGCAGGAACGTGCCGCGACGGAAACCGATCTTGGTCACACTGGACTCGAACAACTCGCTGGCGTCGAGCACGACCAAGTCTTTATCGAGTTGGGTGTCGACCGCCATCTTGGCGACGATTCCCACGCCCAGGCCCAGGCGAACGTAAGTCTTGATCACGTCGGCGTCGGCTGCGGTGAACACCACTTTCGGTGTGAGACCACGATGGCTGAAGGCTTCGTCGAGCTTGGAGCGGCCGGTAAAACCGAACACATAAGTCACGATCGGGTATTCCGCCAGGGCTTCCAGGGTCAGCTTCGGCAGCTTGGCCAGTGGGTGACCTTGGGGCACCACCACACAACGGTTCCAGCGATAGCACGGCATCATCACCAGGTCGCCGAATAACTCCAGGGCCTCAGTCGCAATCGCGAAGTCGACGGTGCCGTCGGCAGCCATTTCAGCGATCTGCATCGGCGAACCCTGGTGCATGTGCAGGGCCACATCCGGGTATTGCTTGATGAAGTCGCGGATCACCGGCGGCAACGCATAGCGGGCCTGGGTGTGGGTGGTGGCGATCGACAGGGTGCCCTTCTTCTCGTTGGAGAATTCCTGGGCGATCTGCTTGATGCTCTCGACTTTGCGCAGGATCTCGCCGGCGGTGGTGATGATGCGTTCACCGGCCGGGGTGACGCGGGTCAGGTGCTTGCCGCTGCGGGCGAACACTTCGACACCCAGCTCGTCTTCGAGCAGGCGGATCTGCTTGCTGATACCCGGTTGCGAGGTGTAGAGGCTTTGAGCGGTAGCGGAAACGTTGAGATCGTGGTGCGCCACTTCCCAGATGTAGCGCAGTTGTTGAAGCTTCATATGTGTCCCTCAAAGCAGATAGACGCCACGGGTATCAGCGACGGTATATAACTATATTAAAGGTTAGACAGATAAATCTAGAACTTTTTATCTACCCTTTCCCTTCACACGTCATCACTGCGTTGACGTTGTAACGACGGCACCAGGTAAACCGGCACCGGAGACAGCTGCAACACCCGTGCAGCGGTGCGCCCAAGGGGGGTGGCCGCGGCAGTTGCGTGGCTGTGACTGCCTACGATCAACAGATCCACGGAAAGTTTACGCAGTTGGTCGAGAATCACCTCGCACGGGTCACCCTGGATCACCCGCACCGAGTGGATCAATTGCAAGTCTTGCGCGCCGTCCCCCAGTTCCTCGCGAAAACTGTCGAGCACCCGCTGCTCGATCGTCGCCATCACCGTATTCAGGCCCTGGCTCTGCCATTCGTTCAGGGCCTTTTCATCAAGGTAGCTCTGCAACACCGATTCGGCGAACAGGCCCATGGGTTCGACCACATGAACCACCGACAGCTCAGCCTTGAACGTTCGCGCCAGCGCCAGCGCATGTTGCATCACATAAGGCGCATACAGACCGAGGTCCGTGGCATACAGCATCGACCGGATCATAAAACCTCCTGGACAGCCAGGATGGCGGAGATTGAATGAGCTTAGCAGCGCCTCGGGGAGTTTGACTGACTTAGCTCGACGTCTGAATCTTCACCTCATTACTGATGCCATGGGGCACATGCCCGGTGGCCACCACCTCCCTGGCTTTCTCGCAATGGCCAGCCTGGTCATCGAAAAAAACATCGGCGGCAAACGCCTCCAGGAACGCGGATTTTTCCAGGCCGCCGAGGAACAACGACTCGTCCAGGCGGATATCCCACTCGCGCAAGGTGCGAATCACCCGCTCGTGGGACGGCGCCGACCGCGCCGTGACCAGCGCGGTGCGAATCGGGCATGCCTCGTCCGGGAACTCACGCTGCAACAAGTTAAGCGCCGCGAGGAAGCCCTTGAAAGGGCCGCCATGCAACGGCTGGCGTGCCGATTCGCGCTCGCTGGCCTGGAACGCTTCCAGCCCACCCAGTTGATAAACGCGCTCCGATTCGTCGGAAAACAACACCGCATCGCCATCAAATGCGATCCGCAGTTCCTCGCTCGATGCCCTGCGCGCGCCGCCTGACAGAATCGTCGCGGCAGCAAACCCGGCATCGAGCGCACTGCGCACATCTTCAGCATGGGTCGAAAGGAACAGATGGCACCCAAACGCCGCCAAATAAGGATATGGACTACGCCCTCCTACGAAAGCGGCGCGGGAAATGTCCAGGCCGTAATGCTGGATCGAATTAAACACGCGCAGGCCGGTGTCAGCACTGTTGCGCGATACCAGCACCACCTCGACCCGGGCCCGGCCCAGGCTGGCGTTGAGGCTCAGCAGCTTCTTGACCAGCGGGAAGGCATCGCCCGGTTCGAGCGTTTCTTCTTCGTGCTCGATCTGGTATTTGCGGTAGGCCTCCACGCCTTGGGCCAGGTAGACCTTGTGGCTGTCACTCAAGTCGAACAGCGCCCGCGATGAAATCGCCAGTACCAGCTTGTCGCCCAATCCCTTTGCCATGGTGGTTCCCCCCAATCAGCGGTTATGCCGATCAATAAAACTCAAGGCCTGATACAACGCCTGCATTCGCGGCAACTCGCAGCCGGCGGCCTTGGCGGCGGCGAGTGGGCGGGCGTAGATCGCCGCCAGTTCCAGCGGGCGTTTATGGATATGGTCGTGGTACATGCTGGGCAGGTAGTCGTCCATGGTTTCGGTCATGGCAAACATCTGCTCGGCATAGCTGGCCGGGATGTCGTGGCCACAGGCGTGGGCGCCCTTCACCACTTCGGCCATCAGCGCCTGGATCAGTTCGCGGCTGGACTCATCCGCCATCATCGCTGTGGTGCCGCAGCCCAACAGTACGGAGAGACCGTTGTAAGGCACGTTCCACACCAGCTTGTGCCAGCGCGCCTGGTGTACGTTGGCCATGGCCTGGGACTCGATGCCGGCCTGATGAAACAACGCGGCGCCCGCTTCGACAATCGCCTTCTGGCGCGCTTCGTCGTTGGCGGCGGTGCCGCTGTGATAACCCAGGTTGACCCGCCCCAACGCCTGATGCTCGACGACGCCGGGGGCAGAACGGTGTACGCCGATATAGCACAGCCCGCCGAGCAGATGCAGGGACGCCGGCAGGTGTTCACGCAGGCTGTCTTCGACGTCGAGACCATTTTGCAGCAACACCACCTTGGCGTCGGGCGCCGCGACCTGGGCGATGGTCGGGGCCAGGTCGACATTGCCCGTGGATTTGGTGCCCACCAGCAGCCAGTCGCACGGTGGCATGTCGGCCGCGCGGGCGTAGGCCTGCACCGGGTTCAGATGCAAAGTGCCATGCACGCGACTGTTGACGCGCAGGCCGCGCTCACTGACCGCTGCATATTCGCTGCGCAACAGGAAATGCACGTCGAAGCCGGCACGCGCCAGCATCAGGCCGTAGAAACCACCGATGGCGCCGGTGCCGATAATGCCAATGCGTGGCGACAATGCTGTCATGGCAAATCCTCTGGAGTACGGGTAAGCGCTTGATGAATAGCGTCGGTAAGGTCGGAAGGCGTAAGGCGTGTCTGTATTTGCCCAAGGAATTGACCCTCGCACACCACGAACAACGCCGGCAAATGAAAGACCTGATAGCGTTCCACCGCACCGCCGTTGTGCCCGGCATCCACCCAGCACAGCCGATCCACCGGCAAATGCCAGCTCGGTAGTTGCTGATGCGCCCAACGGCAACTGGAACAGCCCACGCTGGTGAACACCACGAGCGAAATGCCTGGTAATCCCAGCAGTTGCTGGTCAATATCCAGGTCGGTCAATGCCTGTTCCTTCACTATACTGCTGCCACCGCCGTCGACTGGACGGTGCTCGGAGTCCGTGTACATGGGTCGTTTTTTACCTCATCCTGATGATGTCGCTGCCCTATTGATCCAACGTCCCTCCCCTCCCATTCCCCGCCAACGCCTGCACACTATCGGCCTGGGCGGCATCGCCTGCAATTGCCCGCGTGCCTGGCGCCAAGGTACGGCGGTTGATCTGCATATCCCATCCCTGGGCGCCGGGGCCCGCTATCCGGGCTATGTGGCATGGTGCCGCAAGGTGGAAAACGGCTATCGTGTCGGCATCTCGTTCACCGATGAACATGCGTTGTTCGGCGCACGCATGGGTGAGCAAGCATGCCGGATAGAGCGTTACTGCCGCCAGCACGAAGACGCCGAGTCGACGCCCGCGCAGTTCGAAACCATGGCCCGCGAGTGGGTGGCGCGGCATGCCGGTGAGTTCTCCCATGAGGCGTTTGTGGCGCCAGCGCTGGATTAAAGCGGGCTTTGCCCATTGTCGCGGGCCGGTATTACGCGCTAAGGTTCCTCCCCCCTGCATTCAAATCATGCTGTGCTCCGCCGCACGGGAATGGCTGGCGGCCGGCACCCGTGACCCTGACGAGTAACACGATGGCTGATTTACCGATCAACGACCTGAACGTCGAATCCAACGAGACCCTGATCACGCCCGATCAGCTCAAGCGCGAAATCCCCCTGAGCGACGCTGCACTGCAGACCGTCACCAAGGGTCGCGAAGTCATTCGTGACATTCTCGACGGTACCGACCACCGCCTCTTCGTGGTAATCGGGCCGTGCTCGATCCACGACCTCAAGGCGGCCCACGAATACGCCGAGCGCCTCAAGGCGCTGGCCGAAGAAGTGTCCGACACCTTGTATCTGGTCATGCGCGTCTATTTCGAGAAGCCGCGCACCACCGTGGGCTGGAAGGGCCTGATCAACGACCCGTACCTGGACGACTCGTTCAAGATCCAGGACGGCTTGCACATCGGTCGCAAGCTGCTGCTGGACCTGGCCGAAATGGGCCTGCCCACCGCCACCGAAGCCCTCGACCCGATCTCCCCGCAGTACCTGCAGGACCTGATCAGTTGGTCGGCCATCGGCGCGCGCACCACCGAATCGCAAACCCACCGCGAAATGGCGTCGGGCTTGTCCTCGGCCGTGGGCTTCAAGAACGGCACCGACGGCGGCCTGACCGTGGCGATCAACGCGCTGCAATCAGTCTCCAGCCCTCATCGCTTCCTGGGTATCAACCAGGAAGGCGGCGTGTCCATCGTCACCACCAAGGGCAATGCCTACGGTCACGTGGTATTGCGCGGCGGCAACGGCAAGCCCAACTATGACTCCGTCAGCGTTGCGCTGTGCGAACAGGCGCTGAACAAGGCCAAGATCAAGCCGAACATCATGGTCGACTGCAGCCACGCCAACTCCAACAAGGACCCGGCCCTGCAGCCGCTGGTGATGGAAAACGTCGCCAACCAGATCCTGGAAGGCAACCAGTCGATCATCGGCCTGATGGTCGAGAGCCACCTGAACTGGGGCTGCCAGGCGATTCCAAAAAACCTGGCCGATTTGCAGTATGGCGTGTCGATCACCGATGCCTGCATCGACTGGTCGACCACCGAGACCACCCTGCGCAGCATGCACGCCAAGCTCAAGGACGTATTGCCCCTACGCAAACGTACCTGATCCTGATCTGCGCACACAAAAACGCCGGGCTAAGCCCGGCGTTTTTCATGCTGCTGTTCACGCCTTACAGCTTGGCGGCATGGCGCTGGTGGCGCTCCATGTAGCGTTCGACGTAAGAGCATGACGGGATCACCGTGTAGCCGGCCTCTTCGGCAAACTTCAAGGCTTCCTCGGTCAATGCGGCCGCAATACCACGGCCTCGCAGTGCGTTGGGCACGAAAGTCCGATAGATGTCCAAGGTCTGTTTCCCGAGGTCCATATACGTCAGGTAGGCACGATGACCGTCCACATTGGTCTCGAACTGATGACCAGCCTGGTCATGGTGGATGGACAACGCCTCGCTCATCACTACTCCTCGCGGGTCTTGGATTCTGACCCCTACCTTACCGATGTTTTTCCGGCGAAGGAACATCTACGCCACCCCGTGCCGGTTTCGACAACGAGAAAACCTTGAGCGCTCACAACCAGCACGTAGAGAATAGTAGGCAGCAATCCTGAAATTGCTCAAGACGCACTCGTCCTCCCGGGGCGCTGGCGGATATAGAAAGGGCCTCGATCAATCGCTGACCGAAAGCCTGAACATTGCCGGCAGTTGAAGCTTGAGACGAACTGGCGCTGTTAAAGTCACCTCTACATGCGCAAAAGATGCAGGGTTTGGCAAAGTCAACCTGTACAAAAGTGTTAGCCCAGATATATAGATTTTCATCTATTTACAAGGCTTGACACATGCGGGCCGGCCCTTTCAGGCAGGGTCCAATCTTCAGCAGACTGCAAAAAACCGAACACTTTTTATACAATCCTCCCAAAGATTAGCGAAAATAGATTCGGCACAGAATTTTTTTTTGCTTCTTGCGCTAGGTCAGTTTACTTACTACAAGTAATGAGTAGTATGTACGCCGGCTATTAGCTCACTCTGAGATAACAGCTATCTAATTGAAATTCCTTGAAGGGGAACACGATGAACAACGTTCTGAAATTCTCTGCTATCGCCCTGGCCGCAGTTCTGGCTACCGGTTGCAGCAGCGTCTCCAAAGAAACCGAAGCTCGTCTGACTGCAACTGAAGACGCAGCAGCTCGCTCCCAGGCTCGTGCAGACGAAGCCTACCGTAAAGCTGATGAAGCTCTGGCTGCTGCTCAAAAAGCACAACAGACTGCTGACGAAGCTAACGAGCGCGCTCTGCGCATGCTTGAAAAAGCTAGCAAGAAGTAATAATCCTTCGGGATTGTTATCAAGCCGATCCATTTTTGGATCGGCTTTTTTATTGCCTGAATTTCGCGAGTCCTGCGGGAGCGGGCAATAAAAAACCCGCCGCGGCGCAAGGCCGAGGCGGGCTTTGGATCACGCAGGCTTACTGCAGCAGGTCGATCGGCGTACTCGACACCATCGGCGCCGCGCCCGGCACACCGATTTCAGTCGGCAGGCCATCTTCGGCAGCCACCACGTCACGCACCTGATCCCAATTCACCCGCAGATGATTGGCCAGGTCTTCACGCTTGAGCAGGGCGTTGATCACTGCCGTGTGCTTGTCGACCACCGAGGGGGTGCCGTCATCGTTCAGAGGCGTATGCGCTTCCAGGTAAACCTTGCCACCACTGTTACCGAACTTGTAGGCATCATTGATGATGCGCACCGACGTCCCCACCGGCACCATACTGGCCATTTCCAGCACGTTATTGTTGAACATGCGGAAGCAGCCGTGGCTGGTACGCGTGCCGATGCCGAACTTCTTGTTGGAACCGTGGATCAGGTAACCCGGCGTGCCCAACGAGAACTTGAACGGCCCCAAAGGGTTGTCCGGGCCAGCAGGGACGACATTAGGCAACGGGTCGCCCTCAGCGGCATGCTCAGCCTTGATCGAGGCTGGCGGGGTCCAGGTCGGGTTCGGCGTTTTCGCGACAATGGTGGTATGGGCGACCGGCGAGCCCCAGCCCTCACGACCAATCCCCAGCGGGAAGGTGTAGACCACGTTCTGGCCCTTGGGGAAATAGTAGAGCCGGTACTCGGCAAGGTTGATCACGATGCCTTCGCGGGGGCCTGGCGGCAGGATAAACCGCGTCGGCAAAACGATCTCGGTGCCAGCGCCCGGCAACCAGGCATCGACGCCCGGGTTGGCGGCGACCATCTCCGAGTAGCCCAGGTCGTAGGTGGTGCCCAGGTCGGCAAAGGTGTCTTCGTACTTGGCCTTGATCACCTGGACCTGGCCAACGACGTCTTCACCCGGTGGCGGCAAGGGCAATTGCAAGGCTGCTGCGGAACCCGCCGCACACAGGGCGGCAAGAGACAGGCAGCAGGTGACGACGGAAAGGCGCGACAACATCCGAAAAATCCTTCGCAGAACAACGTGTAGGTAAAAAACGATTGTATACGTGAAGCGGGCTTCTAGCTGCAAGCTCGTAGCCCCCCTTACAACTCGAAGCGCAGCTCCGGCCAGATCGGCGGCGTGCCACGCTTTTGCGACTCCAGAATGGCACGGCACAGGGGGCACAGGCGCTGGTCCTGGAAGAGCGAGCGGTCCACCGCCGACCAGCGTGGCTGAGCCGGCAACAACGTGCCACAGAGCGTGCGATCGATCGTGCCGCCCAGCTCCAATTGACGCGTGACCAGGTGCACCCGGACTTCCTGGCAGGCGAACAGATCCAGCTGTTCGTCCGGCTCGATCAGTTGGTAATTAAACAGGGACCAGGCAGGACGCGACATCGAGGGCTCCAAATCGGGGGGGCGCCACCTTAGCCGAAAGCCTGCCGGTAGAAAAGCGTCATAACAGCGGTTTTAGCGTCGGCCAGACATTTTCCAGCAACTTGCCCTGGGCGCCGACCGCAGGATGCAGTTGATCGGCCTGCATCAGCTCGGGATGACCGCCCACGCCTTCGAGGAAAAACGGCACCAACGGCACGCTCTTCTCCTTGGCCAGCGCCGCGTAGACCCCGGCAAACGCCGTGGTGTATTTCGGACCGTAGTTAGGCGGCAACTGCATGCCCAGCAGCAGCACCTTGGCGCCTGCCGCCTGGGACTGCTCGATCATCGATGCAAGATTTTGTTTCAATTGCGCCGGCGGCTGTCCGCGCAGGCCGTCATTGCCGCCCAGCTCGATAATCACCAAGCCTGGCTTATGCTCTGCAAGCGCCGCCGGCAGTCGCGCGAGGCCTCCGGCACTGGTGTCGCCACTGATGGACGCGTTGACCACTTCATCGTCGAAACCTTCGTGCTTGAGCCGCTGTCCCAGCAAGGCTACCCACCCTTTGCTGGTATCCAGTCCGAAACCGGCACTGATACTATCGCCAACGATCAGGACCGTACCCGCCGCTGCGTTCTGGGCCATGCACGTCAAGGCCAGGCCAGCACTCAAAAACCACATTCGCATCGGATTCTCCATGGGCGCAAGCATTCTCACCGCGCGGAACCTTAGCAAAGTGGTTCCCAGCGCGGAAGGTGAACTGACTATCCTGCACGAACTGAGCCTGGAACTGAACAAGGGCGATAGCCTGGCTATCGTCGGTGCCTCCGGTTCCGGTAAATCCACCCTCCTCGGCCTGTTGGCCGGCCTCGACCTGCCCAGCAGTGGCGAAGTCACGCTCGCGGGGCAAGCCCTGAGCACCCTCGACGAAGACCAGCGCGCACGCATCCGCGCCGAACACGTGGGCTTCGTCTTCCAGTCATTCCAACTGCTCGACAGCCTCAACGCGCTGGAAAACGTCATGCTGCCGCTGGAGCTGGACGGCCGCAAAGACGCCCGCGAGCGTGCCAGGCACCTGCTCGAACGGGTCGGCCTGGGCCAACGCCTGACCCACTCGCCACGCCAACTCTCCGGGGGCGAGCAACAGCGGGTGGCGATCGCCCGCGCATTTGCCGCCGAACCTGACGTGCTGTTTGCCGATGAACCCACCGGCAACCTCGACAGCCATACCGGCGAGCGCATCAGCGATCTGCTGTTTGAACTGAATAAAGAAAGCGGCACGACACTGGTCCTGGTCACTCACGATGAGCGCCTGGCCCACCGTTGCCGACGCCTGATCCGCCTTGAAGCCGGCCTGATGGTCGCGCCCCTGGAGCCTTGATGGCACGTTTGCCGCTGCTGCGCCTGTTCAGCCTTGCCATGCGCCAATTGCTGCGCGATGCCCGCGCCGGCGAATTGCGCGTGTTGTTCTTCGCCCTGCTGGTGGCCGTCGCCTCCAGCACTGCCATCGGCTACTTCGGCGCGCGCCTGAATGGCGCCATGCTGTTGCGCGCCACCGAGTTTCTTGGCGCCGACCTGGTGCTCGAGGGCAGCTCACCCGCACGCCCCGAGCAAATCAGGTCCGGGACCGAACTGGGCCTGGATCACGCGCGCGTCGTCGAGTTCTCCAGCGTTATCGCCACCGATAACGGCATCCAGCTGTCCAGCATCAAGGCGGTCAACGAGCAGTACCCGCTGCGCGGCGAACTGAAAAGCGCAGCGGCGCCGTTCGGTGACGAAACCCCAGGCGGCGGCCCGAAACCCGGCGAAGCCTGGGTGGAGGCGCGGCTGCTCACGGCACTCGACCTGAAAGTGGGTGACAGCATCGACGTGGGCATGAAGCCCCTGCGCCTGACGCGCGTGCTGACCTATGAACCGGACCGCGCTGGCAATTTCTACAGCCTCACGCCAAGGGTGATGATCAACCTGGCCGACCTCGACGCCACCGGCGTGGTCCAGCCTGGCAGTCGCGTCAGCTACCGCGAACTGTGGCGCGGGGCCCCGGCCAGTACGGCACTGCAAACCTATCGCGACCTGGTCAAGCCGGGCCTCGCGGCCAACCAGCGCCTGCAGGATTCCCGGGATGGCAACCAGCAGATCGGCGGCGCCCTGGGCAAGGCCGAGCGCTACCTGAACATGGCCAGCCTGGTGGCGGTGCTGCTGGCCGGTGTGGCCGTGGCGCTGTCCGCCAACCGTTTCGCCAGCCGACGCTTTGATGCCAGTGCGCTGTTGCGCTGCCTGGGTTTATCGCGGCGTGAAGCCATGCTGTTGTTCAGCCTGCAACTCAGCGTACTCGGCCTGTTGGCGAGCCTGGCCGGTGCCCTGCTCGGCTGGCTCGCGCAATTTGGCCTGTTCTATTTCCTGCACGACCTGCTGCCGGCGGACGTACCACCCGGTGGGCTACTGCCGGCCATTGCCGGGATCGGCACCGGGCTGGTGGCCCTTGCCGGTTTCGCCCTGCCGCCGTTGGCGGCACTGGGCCGCGTACCACCGCTGCGCGTACTGCGACGCGACCTGCTACCTATCCCGTCCAGCACCTGGATGGTCTACGGCGCGGCGCTGCTTGCCCTGGGCCTGATCATGTGGCGCCTGAGCCTCGACCTGGTGCTGACCTTCGCCCTGCTCGGCGGCGGCGTGGTTGCGGCGTTGATTCTCGGCGGCCTGCTCCTGCTGCTGTTGCAGAGCCTACGCCGCCTGCTGGCCCGGGCGTCCCTGCCGTGGCGCCTGGGCCTGGGCCAGTTGCTGCGCTATCCGCTGGCGGCGGCAGGCCAGTCCCTGGCGTTCGGCTTGATCCTGCTGTCCATGGGTTTGATCGCCCTGCTGCGCGGCGAATTGCTGGACACCTGGCAAAACCAGTTGCCCAAGGATGCGCCCAACTACTTCGCGCTGAATATCCTGCCCGCCGACAAAGACGCCTTTGGTGCGCGCCTGCTCGAGCTGCAGGCGCAATCGGCGCCGCTGTATCCGGTGGTGCCCGGCCGGCTGATCAGCGTCAACGGCGAGCCGGTGCAGGAGATTGTCAGCAAGGACTCCAGCGGCGACCGTGCGGTACAGCGCGACCTGAGCCTGACCTGGGCCGCCGACCTGCCGCCGGGCAATGCCCTGACTGCGGGGACTTGGTGGGCGCAGCAACCGGATGATGAAATACCGGGTGTGTCGGTGGAAGCCAAGGTCGCCGAAAGCCTGAAACTCAAGCTCGACGACCATCTGGTGTTCACGGTGGCGGGGGAAAATCGTGAAGCTCGGGTCACCAGCCTGCGTACCATCAATTGGGATAACTTCCAGCCCAACTTCTTCATGATTTTCCAGCCTGGCACCTTGAAAGACCTGCCGGCCACCTACTTGACCAGCTTCTATCTGGCCCCCGGCCATGACCGGCAGATCGTCGACCTGTCCCGGGCATTCCCGGCCGCCACGATCCTGCAGGTCGAGGCCCTGCTGGAGCAACTGCGCAGCATCCTCGCCCAAGTGACGCTGGCGGTGGAATATGTGCTGCTATTTGTGCTGGCGGCAGGGATGGCGGTGCTGTTTTCCGGCCTGCAGGCCACCCTGGATGAGCGCATTCGCCAAGGTGCGCTGCTGCGGGCGCTGGGCGCCGAGCGCAAGCTGCTGGTGAAGGCCCGACGCATCGAGTTCGGCCTGCTGGGCGCGGTCAGCGGTTTGCTCGCGGCGCTGGGCACCGAGCTGGTGACATGGGTGCTGTACCGCTACGCCTTTGACCTGGCCTGGCACCCGCACGTGTGGTTGCTACTGCTGCCGGTGATCGGTGCGGTGCTGATCGGCGGTGCCGGGGTATTCGGGACGCGCCGCGCGCTGAATGCCAGCCCGCTGACGGTATTGCGCGAAGGTTGAAAGGACGATGGCCCGCAGCCTCAAAGACTGCGGGCCATGATTGCCTATTTCACATACTCGATACCGGTGATCCACCAGCACACCTCGCCGTTCGGTGTCTGCACGATGGCCTCGTCGTCGACTTGCTTGCGCAACAGCGCCCGTGCCATCGGTGAGTCGATGGAGATGTAGTCCATCCGCTCATAGATCTCGTCATAGCCGACGATACGAAAACGCTTGGTCTCGCCCTGCTCGTTTTCAATATCGACCCAGGCGCCGAAAAATACCCGCCCCTCCTGTTCGGGCATGTACTCCACCACGCGCATGTCTTCCAGACGCTTGCGCAGGTAGCGTACCCGCCGATCAATCTCACGCAGCAGCTTCTTGTTGTACTGGTAGTCCGCGTTCTCGCTGCGATCCCCCAGGGAGGCGGCCCACGTCACCTTGCGCGTGGTGTCCGGACGCTTTTCGCGCCACAGGTAATCCAACTCCTTCTTCAGCGCTTCATGACCTTCTTTGGTAATCAGCTTGGTACTCAAACGCGTGCATCCCCAGGCAATGTCCATTGATTCCAATACGCCGCAGCTTGAAGGCCCGGCGTCGACGAACAGAGGGTGATGATAAATGAACGGGGGAAAGTAGCCAGACCCACCGACGCCTCGCATCACAAGTGGGTTGCACCAAGATCGCTGCTGGGTTGAAGCAGCTCATTTCTCGCCAGGCCGTCCAACGCCTGGTCGAGCTCAAAGAGGACGGCCTGCACATTCTGGCGCAACCCAGGTAACTGCACGAGCAACGCCGCCAACGTCTCACTCTTCTGGCGCGCCCGTAACTCTTGCACCTCGACTTGAGTGACCCGCTCCTCCAAGACGCGGGCGCGCTCATCCATTTGGCGCTGCCCTTGCTGCTGCGCACCCAAGGCATTTGCCAACTGTGCCTCACGCCCTTCCAGCGCCTGAGCCTGCAACTGCAGGGCGCCCTCCTCCTGCGCCACCCGACGGGTCAGCTCCTGGCGTTTTTGCTCAAGCTCCGCCAGCCCTTGCTGCAGCTGAACCTGGCGCTGCTCAAGCACCTCTTCGCGCTTTTGCATCGCGAGTTTTTGCTGGGTCAGTTCCTGGGCGACGCGCGCGAGGTTGGTCAAGGTGCTATCCACCTCGAACAGCGAATTTTGCTCCTCCTGTTCGCTCAATGCCGGCGGCGCACTGGGTGCAACCACAACGGCCAGCGATTCATTTGGCGCCAAGACCTCTGGCGCCTGCTGCGGAGGTTGAGCCGGCTCCTGGATCATCACGGGCAAGACCTTTTCAGGCTCCTTCGTCACTTTGGGAGCCGAGACCATTCGGGAAGAAAAACGAATGGACGGGACAATCAGCGTGGGACTTTCAATCGCTTCTGACGCAGGGGCAGACGTCCCCAAGGTAATCACCTTCATCACCAAGGCTTTCTTGATGTTCATTGAATGATGATCTTCGGGCCTGGCGGGCGGCAACTTGCAGCCTTTCAAGTCGATAAAATGATAAGGAACCTGGCCGTCACCGACACTGCCCGATTTGGTACCGGACGCCGCCAGGGTCAGTATTTGTTTAAATACTCGCATCGCAACTTGCAGATCTTCCTGAGCATCCACCCCGCCCAAGAAGTACCGTTCAACTTTCCTACGTAATGCTGCGACATATACCCGGGAACTACCCGGTTCTATTTCTTCATCCAGACTGTACACAAGAAAGTTTGACGCGATCTGGGGTATAGCAAAACCACAGAGCAGAGCGCCGTTGACCGGCGTATCTTCACCCGAGCGTTCAAGAACTAGGGTACGTAGAAGCATCATAGTAATCGGGCCTCATGACAACAAGCAAAGCGTATATAAACATCAGATAAACATCCGACCATCAACATGCATTTATCACTCAACGATTGTTTCAGCGCGCTAATCGACTGAACGTAGGACTTCTCTTATTAATATACTTCAGTGCTTCCAAGCACGATGCATTGAACGTACCATTTTTAAACCCGAGCCCTGTATCACTCAATAAAGGCGCTTGCCTCTTCATTCTTCTTGCCTTACCCACCGAATAGAAAAGCATAATGATCGAGATAAGCAACCTCACAAAATACTTGAACAAAAAGAGTGTAATCAGCGATGTCTCATTTTCTGCCAAACGCCAAGAGTGCCTTGGGTTATTTGGATTGGAGGGGGCAGGTAAAACTACACTTTTGAAGATGATCGCCGGCGCCACCCAGCCCTCCTCGGGGCAGGTGCGGATTTTGGGGCTGGATACACAGACCCATGGGTATCACGCACGCAAGGCAATAGGCTATCAACCCGAATCCGGCGTCAACCACCCGACCCTGTCAGTCAAGAACTTGCTCAGCTTCATCGCCACCGTTCGTGGATTCCAGGGCGCGGAGAAGCGCAGGCGGGTGGATCGCGCCGCCAGCCGACTCGAACTCTGGCCAGTCCTCGGTTACCCGATCAACACGCTTCCGCCGGGCCTGAAACGCAAAGTCGCATTTGCCCAAGCCCTGCTGCACGACCCCGACGTGCTACTGCTGGACGAACCCGGCGAAGGCTTGGCGCCCCATCAGCAAGGGAAGATCAGCACGCTTATCCAGTCATTGGCCGACGAGATGACGATTATCGTTGCCTCACGCGATTGCGAAGCACTGGCCGGCGTCTGCACCCGGGCCCTGGTCATTGGCGGCGGTCGCCTGCTGGCGGACACCCCAATGCCCGAGCTACAGCGCAGCTCCCGGCACTTCCGGGCGGTCACCCTGGCGGCGAAGTCGGCCCTCGATTTGTTGGCACTCGCCGTGCTGCCCGGCGTGGCAGGTATCGAAGAGGACCGGCACGGTCCAGGCACGGTGACCGTTCTCGCCATGCCGGGACACTCCATCTACCCCGCCATCTGCGCATTGATTGCCAACCGGCGCTGGGAAATACACTCACTGAATCTGGAGCCAGGTCGCCTGAACGATGTCGTTCACCACCTGAGCCAGGAGGCATCCCATTGAACCTGCTGCCACCTGTTTTCAAACGCCAGCTTGCCAGCTATCTATCGGCACCTGCCACCTACCTGAGCATTGCAGTATTCCTGGTGCTGTCCGCCTTACTGGGATTGCACACAAGCCCATTGCTGGAGCGAAGCAGCAGCGACTTGCAGGGCTTTTTTCAATGGCATCCTTGGTTGTACCTGTTACTGATCCCTGCGCTGTCGACTCAACTTTGGGCGGATGAGAACGAGACCGGCTTTGGCGATTTCATGAAAACCCTGCCTGTCAGGCCCGCGGAACTGGTTATTGGCAAATTCCTCGCCGCCTGGGTCGTGGCGGGCCTGGCATTATTGCTGACATTTCCCATCGTGACGGTTGTCAACTTGCTGGGCACTGCGGACAACGGGGTCATTGCCTCACAATTTCTGGCCAGTTGGTTATTAGCCGGGAGCTATCTCTCTGTCGGTGTTTTTATTTGCGCACTGACCCGCCAACGCCTGGCCATTTTCATATTGACGCTGAGCCTGCTGTTATTGGCCAGTGGCGTGTCTTCGGTGTTGGATGCACTTGAGCGTCAAGCGCCCATCTGGATCATCGATAGTTTGACGTCTCTCAGCCCGCTCCTGCGTTTTGGCCTGATTGACCACGGGACACTTACCTTTCAAGACTGCGCGTATTTCATCAGCATGATCATTGCTTTTCTTGCTGCGACGACCGCGATCCTCAACTACAAGAACAGCTGAGAAGGAACACTCTCGATGCGATATCCATTGCGCACCGGCATGACACTTAGCGTCATACTGCTTTTGTTCCTCGCATTCAACTTGGTATGGGCAGTCAAACTTCCCGATCTACGCCAGGATTTTTCTCAACAAAAAACCAACACATTGTCACCCGAGGTAGTGCACTTACTCACCACACTGGAAAGTCCACTGGACTTCTACTATTTCAATTCAAGTCTACCGGCACAAAAAAGCAGCATCCTGAAACACTATGCCAAACGCGTTGAAGAAAAACTGAGAGCGTTCGAACACGCAGCAAACGGCAGGATCAATTTGCACATTATCGATCCCGCTCCCTTTTCAGAGGATGCCTACAAAGCAGGATTATATGGACTACGCGATCAACCGGGGTTCTTCGGTCTTATCGGCACTCGGGAGGGCCAAGCTGCCCAACGTATCCAATCGTTCGACCCAGAGAACGAGCCGCTGCTGGAGTATGAAATCAGCCACCTGATCACCCAGTTGCAGCATCCGGAGCCTGCGGTCGTTGGGCTGTTATCAGGGTTACCGGCAGAAGCGTCCATCGAACCGTTGGTGCTGGAATTGCACCGACATTTCGACCTACTGGAGTTGGAGCCGACTGCAGATCATATCCCCTCGCGGATCAAAACCCTGATGCTCATAAACCCCCGCGAGCTGCCGGAGAAAACGCTGTACGCGGTTGACCAGTTCGTCCTGAACGGCGGCAAACTGCTGATGTTTATCGACCCCCTCGGCAAAGGCGACTCAAAGGCAACAGCCTCGGCCACCAGGCTAGACGGGTTACTCGCCGGCTGGGGGGTCAGCATGCCGAGCAACAAGGTGCTGGTCGACCGCACCTATGCCCCATCGGAACATCAACCGGCCACATTCACCCTGCCACGCCAAGCGATGAATACCCATGATGTCAGCACCTGGAAGCTGGACACGGTGACCGTGTCGAACAGCGGCGCCCTGTTCTCCCTGGATAAAAGCCGGGCCACCTTCACGCCACTGCTGCGCAGCTCCAGACAGTCGTTACTGCTGGATTCAAGCGCCGTGGACAGCGCGTTCTCCACGCGTGGCGAGCATCATGTGATCGCTGCCCGACTCGAAGGGCCAGCCTATTCAGCGTTTGCCGACGGATTTGGCGGGCAGCCGCCGGGGCTGCAGAAGGCGACGCAGATCCAAGTGATAGTGGTTGCCGATACGGATATGTTGAGCAAGCCACCCAGCGGCTCCGCGCAAAACGCTAACAAACTGTTTGTAGTGAACGCTCTGGATAACCTCGCAGCACCGCAAGCCCTTGCGAATATTCGCCCGCGTGCAGTGACGGGCCACTCACTGAACCTGCTGGAGAAGCGCCGCGAGGCTGCCGAGCGCGCCTACCAGGACCAGGCCATCGAGCTGGAACGGCGCTTGGCACAAACGGAGAAGGAATGGCAGCGCCTTAACCCTGAGGGCACGACCCTGGGCACCGAGGCGGTCGATACCAACACCCAGTTGCAAGCGCTCAACAAGGAACGCCTGCGTTTACCGATGGAACTGCATGCGCTGAAAAACACCCTTTACGCGCCGGTGCAGCGCCTGGAACGCAACATACAACTGCTGGTGATTGTACCGTTGCCGGCACTGCTGGGCCTGATTGCCTGGGGGCTATTTCAATGGCGTCGCCGTCGTTGTCCGGTGCCGCCGTCGGCGTTTTATTGAGGGCTCAGCGCCGTGCGATCAAGCCTTGCCGGGCAATCCGCGTCAGTTGATGGATCACCTCAGCCGCATCTCTGGCGCTGGGCGCCTGGATCACCGCAAGGTCAAAGCTGTTGCTGGCAAAGCGCGCCAGGGAATCGCCATCTTCGACAAACTGGATCAGGAACGCCGAAGGCCGCCCGCCACGCCGCGGCCAACCATCCAGGTAACGCAACAGCGTCGGCTGGTGCTTGCCGCCGAGGAGAATTCTTGGATTGCGTTGATTCAGGTCCGCAGTGATCGGGGCCAGGCGTATGAGGGGGTGTGGTGCATTCATCGTGTCGTGTCTCTGCCTCAAAAGTCTGCGGGCAGGTGAGAGGCAACACCGAACCAGCGCTTTAGCGGTATTTCGAAGCCTGCGTCTTCAGTCAGAGCTGGCTTCTGTCGGGCTGCATCGAGTCCCAGTGGCGCCCCGCAATTAGCTGTTTAAATCGGCGCATAACCAACATCCTAGAGAAGCCGATGGGGCGGTGTCAAGAATCCCGCGCAACGAAAAGGCCCGCGCATGGCGAGCCTTCTCCAGGGGTTACAGGGCGATCAGTTGGCGATGGCGCGGTCGGCAGACAGTTTGCCAGCACCTTCGAACAGGACGGCCAGGGAGCCGCCGAGCAAGGCCAGGGCGAACTCATAACCGTTGTTCGCCATGAACAGACCGTTATGGATATGCACCGAGAAAATCGCCACCAGCGACAGAATAGTCAGGCCCAATGCCGCAGGGCGCGCCAGCAGACCGATGATCAGGGCCAGGCCGGCGAAGAACTCGGTACCGCCCGACAACAAGGCCATCAAGGTGCCCGGCGCCAGGCCAATGCTTTCCATCCACTGCGCGGTGCCCGCCAGGCCGTAGCCGCCAAACCAGCCAAAGAGTTTTTGCGAACCGTGGGCGGCGAAGATGATACCGACAACAATGCGCAGAACAGTCAGGCCATAGCCGGCGCGGGTGGACAGGATGCTTTTGATCAGTGGGCTCATGGTGATAATCCTTTTCAAAGTAGGGGTTGGTTGGCCGCCATATTAATCAGTTTATGCAATGATAAAAGCCGAAAAATTGCCTGATTAATATCTATAAAATCGATCACTTGCGTGAGGCGATTTTCGGCTCCAACGCCGGCGGCTCCAGGGAGTTCCGTTCCCGATCAAACGCCAGGTAGTACTTGTTGACGCTATTCACATAGCTGACGGCGCTCATCCCCACCTGCTCCATGGCAATGCGCTCGACCTGGAAGAACCACTGATTGGGGTTAAGCCCACGGCGCTTGGCTTCGGTACGCATGCCTTGCACGCGTTCCGGCCCCATGTTGTAGGCGGCCAGCACGAAAGCCATGCGCTCGCGCTCGTTGAGCTTGGGGCTGGCGAAAAACTTGCGGCGGATCATCGACAGGTAACGCGCGCTCGCCTGCACATTGCTGTCGAGATTCTCGATATTGTTCACCCCCACCCGCTGCGCCGCCGAAGGTGTGATCTGCATCAGGCCGGTCGGGCCACCGCTGCTGCGCGTACCTGGGTCGAGGGCGGACTCTTTGAAGGCCAGCGCAGCAAGGTTCAACCAATCCATGCCTTGCTCGCGCGCATGTTTTTGCAGGACCGGACGCAGTTTCTCCAGGCGCTGGCGGTCGATGCGGGCCAGCGGGTTGCGCACTTGGTAAAGGCGTCGATAAATGCGCTGAAACGCCACGTCCTGGTCGGAAGGCGTGCGGTAGGTCTTGAGGAAACGATCAATACTTGCGCGCAGCATCGCGGCGTCCTGCCGCACGAACCAGTACTCCTCGCCCGGCTCATTGATCGCCACCTGTTTGTCGAAGCGCAGTTTGGGCAGGATCTTCGACCAACGTTCAGCGATGGGCTTCTCGACGATGGTCAGGTGAAAGATGCCGGCCTGGACCATTTCCAGCACATCCTCCACCGCCAGGCTCGGGTCGACCCACTCCACCTTGATCGGCGGCTGCTTGTGCAGGGCCAGCTTCTGGTTGACCTGGTTGATCGAATCCGCCGCCGCGCTGCCAGTGGTCAGCGTCAGGGTGCGCCCGGATAGCTGCTCCAACTTGGTAAACCGCCGCTCCCCCTTGACCCCCACCAGCCATAACGGCACGCCACTGGCGATCGGGTCGCTCGCGCTGATCTTGTGCGCGGCCTTTACTTCCAGCAATTCTCCGGGAGCCACCAGGTCGCCTTCGCCACGCGCCAGCGCGCCGAGCAGTTGCCCCTTGGCCTTGGGGATGATCTTGAGATTGATGTCCTGGCCATCGCGGGCTTGGTCGTTGAGGTACTGCTCGAACGCACGCAGGCGATGGTATTCGACACCAATGGCCTGGCCCTGAATTTCACCGGAACTGTTGCGGCTCTGGTTGACCAGTACGCGCAGGGTGCGACTGGAGCGAATCTCGGCCAGGTCGCGCACCTTGCTCGGCTTGGTCACTTCCAGCGGCCCGTCCAGCCGCGCGACCGCCGCCATGGGCAGCAATAACGTCAGGCACAACATAAGTAACGCCGAGGGTCGGATCATCCGCTCTCCGGAAAGAATACTGGCCAGCACCTTCGCGAAAAACCAGGGGCTGGAGGTCAGAAACAGAGCGCTTTATGCGCTGACAAAGTACGCAACGGCGGCACCAGGGCAGACAACAAGCCAACCACAATGTCGCTTGCGACGTTCAAAGACAGCTATAACTCGTTGTAGTTCTTGATTTTTCTTATAAATCTACAGCTCTGATATGCTTTCCGGCCGCAGGCGGAGATAGCACCATGCAACTCATTGATATCGGCGTCAACCTGACAAACCCAAGTTTCGACGAGAAGCACCAGGCCGTTCTCGAGCGCGCCTATGCCGCCGGCGTGCAGCAATTGGTGCTCACCGGCACCCGTGTCGATGGCAGCGAACAGGCCCTGCAATTGTGCGAAAAACTCGATGAAAGCGGCCAACGGCTGTTCTGCACCGCCGGCATCCACCCCCACTCCGCCAGCGACTGGAACGGCGACAGCGCCCAACGCTTACGCGGTTTGCTCAACGACAGCCGCGTGCGCGCAGTGGGCGAATGCGGGCTGGATTTCAACCGCGATTTTTCCCCGCGCCCGCAGCAGGAAAAAGTCCTCGAAGAACACCTGGCCCTGGCCGTCGAGCTGAAACTGCCGGTATTTCTCCACGAACGCGACGCCAACCAGCGTCTGCTGGAGATCCTCAAGGACTACCGCGATCACTTGTCCGCCGCCGTGGTGCATTGCTTCACGGGCGAGCAGCAGGCGCTGTTCAGCTACCTCGACCTTGACTTGCACATCGGCATCACCGGCTGGATCTGCGACGAGCGCCGCGGGACGCACCTGCATCCGCTGGTCAGGGAAATTCCTCGGGGCCGCCTGATGCTGGAAAGCGATGCGCCTTACCTGCTGCCGCGCACCCTGCGGCCCAAGCCGAAAAACGGCCGCAACGAACCGGCCTACCTGCCGGAGGTGCTGCGCGAAGTTGCCCTGCACCGCAACGAAAGCCCGGAAGACCTGGCCCAGCACAGCACCGCCTGCGCCCGCGCCTTTTTCGGGCTGCCCACCGTGGTTTGATGTGACGCATTGACCCATATCAAAGTGACTTTTCTGAGTAACGGCACAATAATGGCACCTTGCCAATGCTGTTTCCGCTATCAGAGAAAACCTTCCATGGGTGCCTGGCTTAGCAATATCTCGCTGAAGTACAAATTCTGGGCCGTCAATGCGGTCGCTTTTATCACCACGCTGTTGTTGGTGTTATACGCCGTGCATCTCGAACAGCAGTCGCGCAGCCAGGCGTCCCAGTCCTCGGCACAAGCCCAGGCGCGCTTGCTCAGTGCCTGGCCGACCGACAAGGCGCTGCCCAAAGGTGAGGCGTGGCTGACGTTTGCCCGTGGTCAAGTCCCACAGTTGGCCGATCAAGATCTGTCAGACCTGAGCAGTGCCAGCGGCTGGGTCGAACTCAATCACCTGCCATTGTTCGGCGAAAACCCGTTGATGGGCGCTGAAGTGGTTGCCCGCGCCGACGGGCAACAGATCGCCGTGCTCGCTTACGCGCCCAGCCTGAGCCAGGTGTTCAGTGAGCGCTTCGCCAACTACGCGGTAGCGGTGCTGATCCTGATGCTGGCAATGCTCTGCGCTTCGCAGTTGCTGATCCGCTTCCTGCTCAGCCATCTCAACACCCTCAAGGACGTGATGCTACACGTCGAGAAAACCGGCGACCTGTCAGCGCGTGTCCCACTGGCCTGCGAAGATGAAGTCGGCCAGATGGCCAGCGCGTTCAATGCCATGCAAGCCGGCTACCAGCGGGTGGTCAACACCGTAGCCCGCACCGCCAAGCAGTTGGATGAAGGCGCCGCGCGGCTGGCCAGCAGCATGAACGAGGTGCAGCACGGCATGCTCGGCCAGCAAAGCGAAACCGATCAGGCCGCCACCGCCATCAACGAGATGACGGCCACCGTCCACCACATCGCCCAGCACGCCGGCGCCACTCGCGATTTGTCCCAGACCGCCGACACCCTGGCCGGCAGCGGCCGCGAAGTGGTAGACCGGGTGCAACGCTCGATTGCCGGGCTGTCCAGCGGCGTGCAACAGACCGCCGAAATGATCCAGAAACTCGCCGAAGACAGCCAGAAAATCAACAGTGTGGTCAGCGTGATCCACAGCATCGCCGAACAGACCAACCTGCTCGCGCTTAACGCCGCCATCGAAGCCGCCCGCGCCGGGGAAATGGGCCGCGGTTTCGCGGTGGTCGCCGACGAAGTACGCAACCTGGCCAAGCGCGTGCAAACCTCCACCGACGAAATCACCCACATGGTCTCGGCGCTGCAAGCCGGCACCCGCGATGCGGTGGACTTCATGCAGGAAAGCTCGTTCAAGGCCGACGACTGCGTGCAACAAGCCCAGGAAGCCGGCGCCGCACTGGCCGAAATCACCGGCGCCGTGGCGCAGATGCGCGAAAGCAACACCCAGATCGCCGTCGCCGCCGAGCAACAGAGCCATGTCGCCGAAGAAATGAACCGTGCAGTCGTGAGTATTCGTGATGTGACCGAAAACACCGTGCAGCAAACTGTCGATTCGGCAACCACCAGCAATGAACTGGCCACGTTGGCCGGGGAGCTGAGCAAAGCGATCGGGCAGTTGAAGCTATAAGCAATACAAGGCGAGGCTATGACCCCCATAGCCAGCCTTGATTCGCCGCGCCAGCCGACCCGACCTAAACTCTGTTCAAGTTGTTTCAACGGACAGAGGATTCACCATCATGGGCAAACGTCATCCCAATCTCCCCGCCTGGCAATGGCGTCAGTACCCGCAAAACCACCAGCACCCGACCAACCTGGCGTTGCACATGATCGCGGTGCCGCTGTTTATCATCGGGTTTCTGTTGATCGTTTCCGGAGTGTTCAGCCTGAGCCTGGCCAGTTTGGCCGTGGGTGTTGTCGGTATCCTGGCCGGCCTTGCGCTGCAGCGGCATGGCCACAATCTGGAAGCCCAGGCCAGTGAACCCTTCAGTGATCGCAAAGATGCCGTCCAACGCCTGCTGGTCGAGCAGTTCGTGACCTTCCCGCGCTTTGTGTTGAGCGGTGGCTGGTGGCGCGCCTGGCGCAAGCGCCACCAGCACTGAGGATCAGGCGAAGACCACCACGGTCTGGCGGCTGATGGCGATCAACTCGCCGGCCGGGCTCCATAGCGCGGCGGCGGCATGGCCGTAGCCGTCGCGGGCGTGTTCGATGGTGACGTGGTACTGGCACCAGTCAAGTGTGCTCAGGTCTTGCAGCGGCTGGATAAACTCGATGGTCCAGGTCAGGGTGCTGCCCGGCGCGGGCTTTCTAAGGTGCGGCAGCAAGGCCGGCGGCCAGGCGTCCACCAGGGCGAGGATGTGCGACTCGGTCAGCGGCTCCTCTTTCACATCGCCGCGCAAGCGCACCCAACCGCCCATGTCGCGGGAGGTGTTGCCGGTAAACGGCAAGCCGCCGACACTCCAGCGCATCGCCAGGTGCCGCATGAATTCCGGGGTGACGCCCTGGATGTAAGGCAGCTCCTGGCATTCATCCCAGTGCTTGAAGGTCGGCGGCGGTTCGCTCGCCACCATGACTTGCGATTCACGGGACGCACCGAAACTGGCCTGGACCAGGGTCGCCACTTCACCGTTCTGCACCACCCGGCCAAGCAATTGGCTGACGGCCTTGCCTTCGCGCAGCACTTCGACTTGGTAACTGGCGGGCACACCCGGTGCTACCGGGCCGACGAAGGTGATTGCCAACGAGCGCAAAGGCCGGTCGGCGGGGACTTGGGCACGCAGCGCCTCGTATTGCAATGCGGCCACCAGGCCACCAAAGCTCGCGCGACCCTGCGCCCATTCGGCGGGGATGGTGACCTCCTGCGGGTGGCTACGGGCGGCGTCGAGCAAATCACTAAAGCGCATGGCGACCTCACGTCAAAAAGACCAGAGGAGCGATCTTAACCAGCGCGCCCGCCAGGTACAGCGCCTATTCCGGCCAAAAACCGGACCGATTCAGAAACAATCCGCGCTGAGCTTGTCCAGCACCCGATCCGCCTCGCCTTCGGCCTGGGCCATGGTGCGACGCCATACCGTGACACACGGCTGCAGATCGGCTTGATGTTCAGCCTGGACCAGCCACTGCCAGCAATCGTGCCAATCGCCCAGGGCGCCTTGAGCTTGTTTCAGGCGCGACATGGCCTTGGCCGGGAGTTTGTCCAGCTCGGGGTAGGCTTCGGCGGCGTAGCGCACGCGCTTGATCAACAAGCGCAGACGATGGCGATCGTGGCTTGGGTCCTGCAGGGCGTCATCGAGTTTGCGCCATTGCTTGACCAGGCGTTTCTCGATACGCAGGCGCAGGCCCTTGAGCAATTTCTGGTGTTGCGACGCACGGATAAAACGCGGGAATGCATCGAGGATTTGCAGCAGGTGGGCCAATTCCTGGCCCTGCGCGACGTGGCGATAGGCATCGGGTTGCAGGCGCAGGCGGCGGTCGGCGGCGGCAGGGTGTCCATGCTGGAGCAGATACGCGGCCAGCACTTCACGATCACGCAACGGCGTGGTCAATTGGCCGACGGTGCGGGCGGCCAATTCGAGTTGTTCGACGCCCGGCAAGCCGCGCAAAGGTCGCAATAGGCTGCGCAGGCGCCGCACGGTGGTGCGCAAATCATGCAGGGCCTCATCGTCGGTGACGGCGGTGAGCCGAGCCTGGCAGCTCAGTAACCCTACTTCCAGGCCAATGACCTGAGCGACTAACTGATCTACCAAAGCTGACATGCTTTACTCCACTGACGACGAATAATCCCTGCATCACTCAAGATCAGTGACGCAGCCTCGTTGCACTCGGCAACTGCTACGAATCAGCGGCCGGCGCGAGACTCACGAATATAGAAACGCGCCTTCTCGGCTTTGTTGGCACAGCCTTCAAAGGCTTCGAATTGCTGCTGGGTCTTGGCGCCGGTCAGCAGGGACAAGGCCTTGGAGTAGCTCACGGTGCCGGCAAAGCCTTCGGCCTTGGCCAGGTCCAGCTCTTTCCACGCGGCGTCCAGTTGGCTGCCGCAGCTGTCGCGATAGGCGGTTTTCCCGGCGCAACCGGCCAGGGCCAACATGATCACAGGCACACACATCCAGGCTTTCATCGATGACACCTCAAAATAAAGAAAAACAGTCGGATTCTGTAGACGTTGCCTACAAAGAAAAGTGCCTTGTCCACTACCTGAAATCAGAAGCGCCTATTGCCAGAGCATACCCGAGCCCGGCCGTTATTCTGGAAAAATATTGCGCGGTTGCGCGAAGATTGAAGCCGCCCCCTCATTGGGTGCATTGTGGGCGCCTGCTTAACGAAGGACATCGACCATGAAGAAGCGTGTTGCCTTGGTGCTGGGCTCCGGTGGAGCTAGGGGCTACGCCCATATCGGGGTGATCGAGGAAATCGAACGGCGCGGCTACGACATCGCCTGTATCGCCGGCTGTTCCATGGGCGCGGTGGTGGGCGGAATCTACGCCGCCGGTAAACTCGACGAGTATCGCAACTGGATCGAAAGCCTGGATTACCTCGACGTATTACGCCTGGTCGATGTGAGCTTTCGCCTGGGTGCGATTCGCGGCGAGAAGGTCTTCGGGCAGATCCGCAAGATCGTCGGCGAAATCAACATCGAAGAGCTGCGCATCCCCTACACCGCCGTGGCCACCGACCTCACCAACCAGCAGGAAATCTGGTTCCAGGAAGGCTGCCTGCACCAGGCCATGCGCGCCTCGGCGGCGATTCCGAGCCTGTTCACCCCGGTGATGCAGGGCAACCGCATGCTGGTGGACGGCGGCCTGCTCAACCCGCTGCCGATCGTGCCCGTGGTGTCGAGCCATTGCGACTTGATCATTGCGGTCAACCTCAACGCGACCAACCAGAAACACTACCACTTGCCGGTGATCCAGCGGCCGCCGGCATTCAAGAGCCGCTTCAACAGCCTGGCGAAGTCGCTGGGTTCGCACTTGCCGTTTCGCCGCAAACAGGCCGAGCAGTTGATGAAGCTCGAGCAGGAAGCCTTGCAGGCCCACGCGGCCGAGATCAACCCGTGGCTGGAGTCGGCCGAACCCGAAGCCCAGCAACCCGCCGCCGCACCGGAAACCGCCGGGGCACCGAAGTCGGCGACCGGTTCGTTCATCATCGATAACGTCGGCCCGGCATCGTTGCTGGACCTGATCAACCAGAGCTTCGAGGTGATGCAGACATCGCTGGCGCAGTACAAGATCGCCGGCTACCCGCCGGACGTACTGATCAACGTGCCGAAGCGGGTGTGCCGGTTTTTCGAGTTCTACAAGGCGCCGGAATTGATCGCCCTGGGGCGCGAGATTGCCAGTGATACGTTGGATCGGTATGAAAGTGAGCAGCACTGAGATTGTCGGTGTGGCTGAGGGCCATATCGGGGGCAAGCCCCCTCCCACATTTTGAAATGTGTTCACAAATCAAACTGTGGGAGGGGGCTTGCCCCCGATGAGGCCCTGACAGCCAACGAAAATCCACCAGGCCTTAAGCCCCCAACAACCGATACCCCACCCCCGCCTCGGTCACGATAAACCGCGGCTGGGTCGGATCATCCGCCAGCTTCTGGCGCAGGTGGCCCACCACGATGCGCAGGTAGTGGCTGTCCTCGGTATGGGTCGGCCCCCAGATATCCTTGAGCAATTGCTGCTGGGTAATCACCCGCCCCGGATGACGCGCCAATTGCGCCAGCACTGCGTACTCCTTGCGGGTCAGCGCCACTTCGACGCCGTCCAGCAGCACCCGGCGGTAGGCCAGGTCCACTGTCAGCGGGCCGAAACACAGCGCCGCTTCCTGGGCTTCACCCGCTGGGGCCTGGCGCAACAAGGCGCGCACGCGGGCGAGAAACTCCTGGATGCCAAAGGGTTTGGTGACGTAATCGTTCGCCCCCCCATCCAGCGCCTCGACCTTCTGCACTTCGCTGGCGCGCACCGACAGCACCAGTACCGGCACCGTCGACCACTCACGAAACTCGCGCAGCACCTGCTGGCCGTCCATGTCCGGCAGGCCGAGGTCAAGTACCAGCAAATCCGGCTTGCTCAAGGCGGCCTGGGCCAGGCCTTCATTGCCGCTGCTGGCCTCGATCACTTTGTAGCCCTGGGAAGCCAGGCTGATGCGCAGGAATTTGCGGATCTGCGGTTCGTCGTCAATGACCAAAATCGTCGCGGTCTGGCTCATGGTGTCCAATCAAAATCCATCGAAAAAAGAGAGTAGCTCACACCTCGCGTTCCAGGCCAGGCTGTGTCGGCAACGGCAGGAACAGCGTGATGCAGGTGCCCCGCCCGCCAATCCCATCGGCGACGCTGATATGCCCGCCATGGGCGCCGACCATGCCCTGGCAGATCGCCAAGCCCAGGCCTGTGCCCTGCCCGCCGCGGTCGCCACGGGCAGCGGTGTAGAACATATCGAAAATCTTCGCGCGCTCGTCCTCGGGAATCCCGGGCCCCTCATCCGCCACCGCGAAGAATAGCTGGTTATCCGACACCCCGGCGCTGACTTGCAAATGGCCTTGGGCCGGCGAGAATCGGGCGGCGTTTTCCAGCACGTTGACCAGCGCTTGCTCGATCAACGCGGCATGCACATACAACAACGGCAATTCAGGCGGGACATCGATGCTCACTTGCAGCGGCGCCAGCACCGCACGTAAGCGGCCGAGGGCGCTGCCGACGATATCACCGGGCGAGACCCAGTCCCGCGCCAGCTTCAACGCGCCGTGGCCCAGGCGGGTCATGTCCAACAGGTTCTGGATATAGCGGTCGAGGCGCTCGGCTTCGTCGCGGGTGCCTTCGAGCAACTCGCGGCGATCCTCCAGCGGGATGGCTTCGCCGAGCGCCAGCAGGCTGTCGATACTGCCGCGCATGGACGTCAACGGCGTGCGCAAATCGTGGGACACCGACGCGAGCAAGGCACTGCGCAGTTGCTCGGTCTCGCCGTGCAGCCGCGCGGACTCCAGCTCCTGCGCCAATTGCGCGCGGGCCAACGCCTGGGCCAGCGGCTGGCTCAAGGCGATCAGCAAGCGACGGCGCTGGCCGCTCAGCTCCTGGCCCGGTTTCGCACTGACACCGAGCAACCCCAGCGGGCCCTCTTCGCTCGACAGCGGCCACCACCACCAGCCCCCAAACGGCAAGGTGCCGGTGCCCTTGCCTGCCGGCTGATCGTGCTGCCAGGCCCAGTCGGCGGCGGCGCGTTCGGCTTCGGTGAAGGTCAGCGGTCCGCCGGTTTCGACTTTCCAGCCGCCGTGGTCATCGCGGTTGACCAGGCACAGATCGAGGTCGCTCCAGCCTTCCAGGTGATGCGCCGCCGCGCTGATCACCGCCTGGCGATCGGTGGCAGCGGTGAGCTTGCGCGACAGGTCGAGCAGCTCGCTGGTTTCTTCCTGGGTATCGCGCAACGCCTGCAACTGCCGACGCTGGCGTGCGGCGAGGTTGCCGGTGAGTGCCGCCATCAGCAGGAAAAACAGCAGGGTCAGCACGTCTTCTTCACGCTGGATGGCGAAGGAGAATTTTGGCGGAATAAACAGGAAGTCATACGTCAGAAACGACAGCGCCGCGCACACCAGGGACGGCCCCAGGCTGCTGCGTACCGCCACCAGCAATACCGCCGCGAGAAACACCAGCGAGATATTCGGCAACGGCAACACGCTGGCGACCGCCCAGGCCAACGCCGCTGCGATCACGGTCGCCACCACCGCCAACGCATAGTCGAACCACACCAGCCCGCGTACATCCGGCAGGCGCGGCGGTGCAGGCACGTCGTCGCTGTCGAGGATGTTGATTTCCAAACCGCGTGCATTGCGCAACAGGCGCTCGGCCACGCCACCACCGAACAGCCGACGTCGCCAGTTCATCCGCGACTGCCCGACCAACACCAGGCTGGCACGGCGCTCAGCGGCATGCTGGATCAGTGTCTTGGTCACCTCTCCCGCGCGCAGCAGGACCACTTCACCGCCGAGGCGTTCGGCCAGTTGCTGGGCGTTTTGCAGGCGCAGGCGCGCTTGTTCATCGCGCACACGACCGTTATCGATATGCACCAGGCTCCATGGCAAGTGGCGTCGCTGCGCCACGCGGCTGGCATGGCGCACCAGGCGTTCGGCTTGCGCATCGCCATCGACACCGACCAGCAAGCGACCGCGCACCGCCGGCGCGGCCTGGCCGAGTTGGCGATAGCCCTGAGCCAAGTCATCGTCGACGTGGGCGGCGGCGGTCTGCATCGCCAGCTCGCGCAGGGCCGTCAGATTAGTCTGGGTGAAAAACGCATCGATGGCGGCGCGGGCCTGTTCCGGCACATACACCTTGCCGTCGCGCAAACGCTCCAGCAACTCGCGGGACGGCAGGTCGATCAGCAGCAGTTCATCGGCCTCCTGCAGCACCCAATCCGGCAGGGTTTCGCGCACCTGCACGCCGGTGATGCCACGCACCTGATCGTTGAGGCTTTCCAGGTGCTGGACGTTGACCGTGGTGAACACGTTGATGCCGGCGGCGAGCAGTTCCTGAATATCCTGCCAGCGCTTTTCATGGCGGCTGCCGGGCGCGTTGCTGTGAGCCAGTTCGTCCACCAGCACCAGTTGCGGCTTGGCGGCGAGCAGGCCGTCCAGGTCCATTTCTTCGAGCATCACGCCACGGTATTCACTGCGCAGCAACGGTTGCTGCGGCAGGCCGCTGAGCAACGCTTCAGTCTCGGCGCGGCCGTGGGTTTCGACCACGCCGGCGAGCAACCTGACGCCCTGGCGCAACTGGGTGTGGGCGGCCTGGAGCATGGCGTAGGTCTTGCCCACACCCGGCGCGGCGCCAAGGAAGACTTTGAGCCGGCCACGGCCGTCCCGGGGCAGATCGGCTAACAGGGCATCGGCGCGGCCGGAGTCGCTCATGCGCGGGGGTTCCTTCAGGGGTTTATAGGGTGTCTTTCAGGGCGCTATCGCGGGCAAGCCCGCTCCCACATTTGGAATGCATTGCCCTGTGAGAGCGGGCTTGCCCGCGATAGCGGTGCTCCTGTTTACAATTTTTCCAAGGCCATGTTCAGCGCCAGCACATTCACCACCGGCGGGCCCACCAGCGGGCTTTCGATGTGTTCATCCAGCAAGCGCTGCAGGGTGGCCACCGGCACATTCCGCGCGGCGGCTACCCGCGCCAGTTGATAGGCAATCGCCTGCGGTGGCAAGTGTGGATCAAGACCGCTGCCGGAGGTCGTCAGCGAAGCTAACGGCACCGGGCCTTGAGCGGGCACGAACTGTTTATTCGCGTCATCGAACACGCGCGTGGCCAGCGCCGGGTTGCTCGGCCCCAGGTTGCTCGCGCCGCTGGAAACAGTCGCAAAGGCACCTGCAGACGGACGCGGGTGGAACCAGCTGTCACCGGTAAAGTCCTGGGCGATCAGGCTGGAGCCGCGCACCTTGCCGCTGGCGTCGCGCACCAGGCTGCCGTTGGCCTGGTCCGGGAAGGCGACCTGGGCGACGCCGGTCACCACCAGCGGGTAGGCGACGCCAGTGATCAGGGTCATGAGGACCAGCAGGCTCAGGGCCGGGCGGATGATGTTGGACATTTCAATTTCCTCAATTCGGTCATTGCAACCTGTGGCCACCGTCTTGCCGGTGCCCACAGGAATCAGGTCAAACCAGGTGCAGCGCGGTCAGTAACATGTCGATCACCTTGATGCCCACGAACGGCACCAGCAGGCCGCCCAAGCCGTAGATCAACAGGTTGCGCCGCAGCAACGCCGCAGCACTCGCCGCCTGCACTCGCACACCGCGCAGCGCCAGGGGAATCAGCACGACGATGATCAGTGCGTTGAACACGATGGCCGAGAGGATCGCGCTCTGCGGGCTCTGCAAGTGCATCACGTTGAGCACACCCAGTTGCGGGTAGATCGAGGCGAACAGCGCCGGCAGGATCGCGAAGTACTTGGCCACGTCGTTGGCGATGGAAAAGGTGGTCAGCGCGCCGCGCGTCACCAGCAATTCCTTGCCGATCTGCACCACGTCCAGCAGCTTGGTCGGGTCGCTGTCGAGGTCGACCATGTTGGCCGCTTCACGCGCAGCCTGGGTACCGTCGTTCATCGCCATGCCGACGTCCGCCTGGGCCAGCGCCGGAGCGTCGTTGGCGCCGTCGCCGCACATCGCCACCAGTCGACCGTCGTTCTGTTCGTGGCGAATCCGCGCGAGTTTTTTCTCCGGGGTGGCTTCGGCCAACACGTCGTCCACACCGGCTTCGGCGGCAATCGCGGCCGCTGTCAGCGGGTTGTCGCCGGTGACCATCACGGTACGAATCCCCAGCTTGCGCAGCTCGGCAAACCGTTCGCGGATGCCGGGCTTGACCACGTCCTTCAGATGGATCGCACCGAGCAACTTGCCATCGGCGCACACCAGCAACGGCGTGCCGCCGCTCTGGGCGATCTTGTCGATTTCCCGCGACAGGGCCGGTTGCAGATCACTACGAGGCTGACCGATAAACGCCAGCAGCGAGTCCACGGCGCCTTTGCGGAATACGCGGCCCTGATAGTCGACGCCGGACAAACGGGTTTCGGCGGTGAACGGTACGGCGGTCAGTTCCGCCAGGGACGGCTCGGCTTGCGGGTGCAAGGCACGTAGGTATTCGACGATGGATTTGCCTTCGGCGGTGTCGTCCGCCAGGGACGCCAGCAGCGCGCCCTCGGCCAATTCCCGGCCGCTCACACCCGGCGCCGCAACCACTGCCGAGCAGCGGCGGTTACCAAAGGTGATGGTGCCGGTCTTGTCCAGCAGCAACACATGCACGTCCCCCGCCGCTTCCACGGCGCGACCGGACTTGGCGATCACGTTGAGGCGCACCAGGCGGTCCATGCCGGCGATACCGATGGCCGACAGCAAGCCACCGATGGTGGTAGGAATCAGCGTCACCAGCAGTGCGACCAGGAACACCAGAGGCAAGCTGCCATTGGCGAAGTGGGCGAACGGCTGCAGGGTCACGACCACCAGCAGGAAGATCAGGGTCAGGCCGATCAGCAGGATATCCAGCGCCACTTCGTTGGGGGTTTTCTGGCGTTTGGCGCCTTCGACCAGCGCGATCATGCGGTCCAGCGTGGACTCGCCGGGGTTGGCGGTGATGCGGATCAGCAGCCAATCCGAAACCAGGCGCGTGTTGCCGGTGACGGCCGAGCGATCGCCGCCGGATTCGCGGATCACTGGCGCGGATTCGCCGGTGATCGCCGCTTCGTTGACCGCCGCGATACCTTCGATGACCTCGCCGTCGCCGGGGATCATTTCCCCGGCGGCGACGCGTACCACATCACCTTTGCGCAGGCCGGTGGCCGGCACGACCTTGAAGCTGCCATCGGCCTCTTGGCGACGTGCGCTGAGGCCTTCGCTGCCGGCCTTGAGGCTATCGGCGCGGGCCTTGCCACGCCCTTCGGCCAGGGCCTCGGCGAAGTTGGCGAACAGCACGGTGAACCACAGCCACACGGCGATTTGCACGGCGACGAAGGTCGGCACAGTGGTGTCGGGCACGAAGCACAACACGGTGGTGAGGATGGCAGTCAGTTCGACCACCAGCATCACCGGCGAGCGTTGCAGTTGCCGAGGGTCGAGCTTGACGAACGCTTGGACCAACGCCGGGCGCCACAGCGCGGAGATCGCGGTTTTGGCGGGCTCGTGGGTTTTGACCGGCGTCGCGTTTTTTGCAGGCATATTCATTTTCATATCCCTCGGCTCTTCATTTAAAAGCAGCCATGCTCAGGTGTTCAGCAATAGGGCCCAGTGCCAGTGTCGGCAGGAAGGTCAGGCCGCCCACCAGCAAAATGGTCACGGTCAACAGGGTCACGAACAGCGGGCCATGGGTGGGGAAGCTGTTCTGACCAATCGGTGCGGTCTTCTTCATCGCCAGGCTGCCGGCCAGGGCCAGTACCGGGAGGATGTAGCCGAAGCGACCGATCAACATGCCCAGGCCCAGCATCAAGTTGTGGAACGGGGTGTTGGCACTGAAGCCGCCGAACGCCGAGCCGTTGTTGGCACTGGCCGAGGTGTAGGCATAGAGCAACTGGCTGAAACCGTGGGGACCAGGGTTGCTGATCGCACCGGCCGGACCGGGCAGGCTGGCTGCAATGGCACCGAGCACCAGTACGCCGATCGGCATCACCATCAGGGTCACGACCAGCAATTGCACTTCCTTGGCCTGCAGCTTCTTGCCCAGGTATTCCGGGGTGCGGCCGATCATCAGCCCGGCGAGGAACACCGCGATCAACACGTTGAGCAACATGCCGTACATACCGGCACCGACGCCGCCGAAGATCACTTCGCCGACCATCATGTTGACCAGTGCCACCATCCCGCTGAGAGGGCTGAGGCTGTCATGCATGCCGTTGACCGAACCGTTGGATGCCGCGGTGGTGGTCACCGACCACAACACAGTGCCGGTGGTGCCGAAACGCGCTTCCTTACCTTCCAGCGGCGCGGTTTGCTCAACCGCCGGGTTGTTCAGGCTCGGGTTGGGCTGGTATTCGGCCCACAGCGAGGTTGCGCCGCCGATCAGGAACAGGGCCAGCATGCAGGCGAGAATCGCCCGGCTCTGACGCAGGTCCTTCACGTAATGGCCGAAGGTAAACACCAGCGCCACCGGGATCAGGATGATCGCTGACAACTCGAACAAGTTGGCCCAGGCCGTCGGGTTTTCAAACGGGTGCGCCGAGTTCACGCCAAAGAAGCCACCGCCGTTGGTGCCTATTTGCTTGATCGCAATCTGGCTGGCCGCCGGGCCTAAAGGGATCACCTGGTCGACGCCTTGCATGGTCACGGCATCAACGTAATGCGCGAAGGTTTGCGGCACGCCCTGCCACACCAGGAACAACGCCATCACCAGGCACAACGGCAACAGGCCGTAAAGCGTGGCGCGGGTCATGTCGACCCAGAAGTTGCCCAAGGTCTTGGTGGATTTGCGACCGATCCCACGGCACAGCGCGACCAGGACGGCAAGACCGGTGGCCGCACTGACGAAGTTCTGCACGGTGAGGCCGGCCATCTGGCTGAGGTAGCTCAGGGACGCTTCACCGCTGTAGGACTGCCAGTTGGTGTTGGTCATGAAACTGATCGCGGTGTTGAAGGCCAGAGTCCACTCCAGGCCCGGCAACTTCTGCGGGTTCAGCGGGAAGTTGCCCTGGAACAACAGGATCGCGAACAGCAACACAAATCCGGCGAGGTTGAACGCGAGCAAAGCCAGCATGTATTTCTGCCAGCTCTGTTCCTGCTGCTCGTCCACGCCCGACAGGCGATAGCACGCGCGCTCCACGGGGCCGAGCAGCGGCGTGAGCCAAGTGCGCTGGCCTTCCATCACCTTGTAGTAGAACCGCCCCAGGAAGGGGGCCGGCACCAGCACCACGGCGAAGAAGGCGATGATCAGCCAATAGTCATAACTGTGCATAGCCTGCTCCTAGTTCCGATCCGCGCGTAACAGCGCAACCAGCAGATAAATGAACAGCGCCACGGCCAATAGCAGTGACACCCCGTCCAGAACGCTCATGGAAGTCTCTCCGTTTAGCGGCGAGTGCCGCGTGTGGGGCAATTGTCGGCAGGAGTGGTGTAAAGGAACGAGAGCGAGGGGGTGGATGGGGCGTAAAGATGGCGTAAAGACTGGGTTTATGCGGGGTTTACACCGGGGATTTCGGCGCCTGGGCGGGCGCTATCGGGAGCAAGCGCCCTCCCACACTTGACCGAGTTGTCATCCCGAGCGCCGATCAACCTGTGGGAGGGCGCTTGCTCCCGATAGCGCCGGTACAGTCACCCCCGCACCTATCTGGTGCAACGCCGGAAAATTTCAAACGCCAAACCATCCCCCACACGACAGTTGCGCATCTTTACGACACGATTTTCTGGAGTGGCATGGCCGCTGCAACACTTTGAATCATTCCAACCGGTTCAGGGAGCGCAGCACGATGAACACACAACTCAAACCCACTTTGGGCACCCTGCATTTGTGGGGCATCGCGGTCGGGCTGGTGATTTCCGGGGAATACTTCGGCTGGAGTTACGGGTGGGGCGTGGCGGGAACGCTGGGCTTTCTGGTGACCTCATTGATGGTCGCCGCGATGTACACCTGCTTTATCTTCAGTTTCACCGAACTGACCACCGCCATTCCCCACGCCGGCGGTCCTTTTGCCTACAGCCGCCGCGCCTTTGGTGAGAAAGGCGGCCTGATCGCGGGCCTGGCGACGCTGATCGAATTCGTGTTCGCCCCGCCCGCCATCGCCTTGGCCATCGGCGCTTATCTGAATGTGCAGTTTCCCGCCCTCGACCCGAAACACGCAGCCGTCGGCGCCTACATCGTGTTCATGGGCCTGAACATCCTCGGCGTGAAACTCGCCGCTACCTTCGAACTGGTGGTGTGCGTACTCGCCGTCGCCGAACTGCTGGTGTTCATGGGCGTAGTCGCCCCCGCGTTCAGCTTCAGCAACTTCGCCCTCAATGGCTGGGCCGGCTCCGACACCTTCGGCGCCCCGGCGATTGCCGGAATGTTCGCGGCGATCCCCTTCGCCATCTGGTTCTTCCTCGCCATCGAAGGCGCGGCCATGGCGGCCGAGGAAGCGAAAGATCCCAAGCGCACCATTCCAAAAGCCTACATCAGCGGCATCCTGACCCTGGTGATCCTGGCCATGGGCGTGATGTTCTTCGCCGGCGGCGTGGGCGACTGGCGCACCCTGTCGAACATCAACGACCCGCTGCCCCAGGCGATGAAAACCGTGGTCGGTGAAAGCTCCGGCTGGCTGCACATGCTGGTGTGGATCGGCCTGTTCGGTTTGGTGGCGAGCTTCCACGGCATCATCCTTGGCTACTCGCGCCAATTCTTCGCCCTGGCTCGGGCCGGCTACCTGCCGTCGTTCCTGGCCAAACTGTCGCGCTTTCACACACCACACCGGGCAATCATCGCCGGTGGCGTGGTCGGCATTGCCGCCATCTACAGCGACGGCCTGATCAACCTGGGCGGCATGACCCTGACCGCAGCAATGATCACCATGGCCGTATTCGGCGCCATCGTGATGTACATCATGAGCATGCTCAGCCTGTTCAAACTGCGTAAGACCGAACCGCTGCTGGAACGCACCTTCCGCGCACCGGGCTACCCGATCGTGCCGGGGATTGCGCTGGTACTGGCGGTGGTGTGCCTGGTAGCCATGGCCTGGTTCAACGCGCTGATCGGCATGATCTTCCTCGGCTTCATGGTGGTCGGTTTCATCTACTTCCAAATGACCGCGCACGACCGCGCCGCCGCACCGGCAGATGCAATGTTGACCGGGCTCTAAGGTTTTGAGGCGGAACAGGCCTACACTGAACTACTCAGAAAGCCTGTAACTCAAAGCAGTTATTACCGTGGGAAAAACCTCCCACGGCAATCTGCCTCAAGGAGAGCGTTATGCCGTGGTATGCATGGTTGATTATGGTGGTTGCGATCGGGTCGATCGTCGGCGGGCTGCTGATGCTGCGTGACAGCGCCAACAAAGTGGAACTCACCGACGAACAACGCAAACGCGTGGCCGAGCGCAATGCGCAGGCGGATGCCAAGGACTCGCAGGACCGCTGACCTGGTTTGCCCTGTGGCGAGGGAGCTTGCTCCCGTTGGGCTGCGAAGCAGCCCCCTCCCCGGTTACTCCCAATCTGCCTTGGCAATCTGCAACCCGTGCAGTCCCTTATAGGCAGCACGCTCAGGCGAGCTCCAGCCGTTCAGCAACTCTTCTTCCAATCGATAAATCTCAACCCCCAGCGGACGGCACACCGTCAGCGGGTCCTGCGCATCCGGCCCCCACATCGGCAGCGACAGATCCCCACCCGGGCAAGTCGACAGCGCACATAGCAAATCAATCTCGGCAAAAAACTCCAGGTAATCGCCCTTCTGCGCCGGGCACGCCTTCATGAAATACATGTCGTCGTGATTCAGGCCCGTGCACTGGAAAATATTCAGCACGTCATGCACGTCAAATTCCGTCAGACCGTGAGGCAACACCGCACGAGTCAGGTTCGAGTGGCAGTGATGATGGAAATCTTCACCAGTGAGCATGCGGTTCACATACGGGTCGCAGCGCGTACCGAGCAAATCGTGCAGGCGCCCGCCGTGTTCATCAATGCCGTAACTCGCCAGGCTGTCATCGGTGATGGTCACCAGCGGCCGCAGGAACGGCAGGTTCGACCACAGTCGGTCATGGGTGCTGACATGCGCACCCTGCAACTGGCGCGTGCGCGCGGCCCATAAGCGCTCGCGGGGATCATTCGCGTTCCACACGTTGAAATCGCCGACCTGCGGACCGACCGGCGTGGTGACGCGAAACACATGCCCGGCCGGTACCTTCCACGCCCTGCCCGTGCGGATGGGCACCTCGAACTGCTCGATCAAAGTGCGCTGATCCTTGCGCTCACGAATACGCTCATAAAACGCTGTGTCGACCTGCAACGCCGAACCTTTGCTGACCTGGTAAGCGGCTGGATAGTCTTTGTACATGCTGCGGTTCCTCGATCAAGGGTGCGTAAACAGGGCTAACGAAAGGCGTTCGGAATCATCCAGGTACAGGCTCATCGCCTCGCCCGCCGCCGGTTTATTTCCGTGGATCAGTAACTCGTATATTTCACGATCACGCTCCAGCCAGGGCGACTGAAAGCGCTGTTCATCGGGGGCGGCGCAAAACACCAGACGCAATTGGGCGATTACCTGAGCGAAAAACTCATCGAACAGCGGGCTGCGCATCAGCCCGACAATCTGCTGGTGAAACACCAGGCTGTGGGTGGCCACCGCACGCCAGTCCTCGCGCTCGCGGGCCAGCGTGGTGGCCTCGATGGCGTTTTGCATACGCTCGGATTGGTCTTGGGTGAGCGCACCGCTCTGGGCAATGGCCTGCAATTCAAGGGTACGACGGACGACAAATAAATCCCGCACCTCTTCGCGCTCCACCCGACGCACCATCACGCCCTTGTTACGCACATAGCGCGTCAACCCTTCCTGCCCCAAACGGTGCAACGCCTCACGAATCGTATTGCGCGACGCGTTATAGGCCTTGACCAACTCCACCTCGACCAGCGCCATTCCCGGCAACAGTCGGCCACCGATGATATCGGCACGCAGTTCCAGGGCGATCTGGTCGGCTAAGGACAAGCTGAATGGCATCGTTACCTCACGATTGTTGAACAATCCTCCCTGTGACAGTAATCACTTTCCATGCCAACGCCACCCCGTGGGTAAAAATTCAGCTTGGTTAACATGTCGGCACGTCTACGAGGCAGGCTATGCGCTATTCACACGACCACAACGCTCTAACCCGCATCATCAAGGAAGCCTCCGTCTGCTTTTGCCGCGATGGCGTCCGCGCCACCGGCTGCCGCCCTTGATGAAAGCACTGAACCTGACCCATGTCGGGTTCTATGCACACATCTCAAATCCAAGGATGAAGGGGTGCTGGGCAGAAGTGTCGAGAGCGCTGAATTGGCGACGCGCATCATGGGCGGGTACGTGAACGTTTGAAGGCGCAGCTATTGCACTATAAAAAGGCCGGTCAATAACCGGCCTCCTCGGCGAACACTGCCCCCTTAGTTGATCGCTAGCCTGTCGCGATTCCGCTCCAGCAGTGCCTTGCCGATCCCCTTAACCTCCAACAACTCATCAAGCGCCTTGAAAGGGCCGTTGCTGTTGCGGTAAGCAACGATAGCCCTCGCCTTTGCGGCGCCAATGCCCAGGAGATCACGTTGCAAGGCTTCAGCATCTGCAGCGTTGAGATTGACCTTGGTGGACTGCTCCACCGGGTTCATCTGGCCAGAGCGGATGGTAGCGGGCTCGGGCGTGATCGCAGGCGCCGCGGTAGTTGCTACCGAGATGCTCGCAAGGAGGGCGAAAACGAGGGAGGAAAAACAAGCGTTTGGCATGAGTGACGCTCCATGACATCAATGAGTGAAAGCAGCTTTTCCAAAGCTGCTTCTCTAACTTAGGTGATGTGCGTAGAGAGTCAAAAATGGCTGCGTTACAGCGTGTGAATTCAGGGTTAAAGCCGGTGCCGTTGATAGATCAGGTCGACAATTTCGCCATCCGGAGAGTAACCACTGACGGTGTCACGCAAGAGTTGGCGGACGCGGGAGTAATCATCCACATCTACCGCTGCAAGCAGCTCACTCAATTTGCCTTTCAGGACATCCCATGACAGGAAGTCTTCATTGGCACTCATGATCATCGGATGCTGCGTGGCGACTACGTTGTCGCCGATAAGCAACTCTTCATAAAGTTTTTCGCCAGGACGCAGCCCAGTGAATTCAATGGCGATATCGCCATGGGGATTTTTGTCGGAACGAACGCTCAGGCCGGAAAGGTGAATCATTTTCTCCGCCAACTCGACAATTTTCACCGGCTCGCCCATATCCAGCACAAATACATCACCGCCCAGCCCCATGGAGCCGGCCTGGATGACCAACTGTGCCGCTTCGGGGATCGTCATGAAATAGCGTGTGATTTTTGGGTGAGTGACGGTCAAAGGGCCGCCGGACTTGATTTGTTTGTGAAAAAGCGGAATGACGGAGCCTGATGAACCCAGCACATTACCGAATCTCACCATCGTAAAGCGAGTCTTGTTGACGCGGGAAAAACCCGACCTATCACCGAACATAACCGGCGCTTTCTCACGGCTGAGCGCCTGTAATGCCAGTTCTGCAAGTCGTTTTGTACTGCCCATCACATTGGTAGGACGAACAGCTTTGTCGGTGGAAATCAGTACAAAGTTAGCGACCCCCGCCTGAAGAGCAGCCTGGGCGGTATTGAGCGTGCCAATGACATTGTTCAACACGCCTTCGGCAATATTGTGCTCGACAATCGGAACATGCTTATAAGCGGCAGCATGGTAAACCGTGTCGATATGCCAGCATTTCATCACATCGAGCAACTTAGTCTCGTTGCGCACAGAGCCCAGCATCGGTAACAGCTTAACCGGCAATGACTCGCGTGCGACTCGGTACTCAAGCTCAGATAAAATGCTGTAAAGATTGAATTCGCTATGCTCATACAGCAGCAGCGTCGTGGGCTTTAGTGCAAGGATCTGGCGACAAAGCTCCGAACCAATTGATCCACCTGCGCCCGTGACCATCACCGACTGGCCGACGATGCAACGCTCGAGGAGATCCTCTTGAGCAGGTACGGCGTCGCGCCCCAACAGGTCGGCGATATCCACTTCTTGGATGTCGTCCACTTTGACTCGACCACTCGCAAGATCCATGAAGCCCGGAACGCTGCGAACATGAAGCGGGAAACGTTCAAGATAGCTCAGAATTTCTCGCCTGCGCCCCCGATTTGCCGACGGTACCGCCAGCAGGATTTCCTGTGCGCCTGTGGCGTCGATCATCTGCTCGATATGTTTGGGCTTGAACACTTGCAAGCCTGAAATCACACGACCGGCAATGCTCCTATCATCGTCGATGAACGCGACAGGACGCATGACTCGGCCCATGCGTAATGCTGCAACCAGTTGGTTGCCCGCTGAACCGGCACCGTAGATAGCAACCTTCGTCAAGCCGTCATCGCGACTAGTGAACGGAACATGCTGTACTCCGGTAAACCAGTCCCCCAAGAAATATTGACGCATTGCCAAGCGCAAGCCGCCAATCATAATCATGCTCAACCACCAGTAGTTAAAAATAACCGAGCGCGGGACAACTATCTGATGATTGCTATAGACATAGACGAACATACCGAGGATGAGCGAGGAAAGACTGACTGCCTTGATTATTGTGACAAGCGCATCGTTGCCGAAATAGCGCATCACCGCCCGGTACATGCCAAAACGGATAAACAGAGGGACAGCGACGATAGGAGCACTCACAAACAGCCACAAGTGATGCCGAACAGGCTCGTTCATTTCGAAAATGCCGAGACGGACGACAAAAGCCATCCACAACGAAAGCCATACCAGCACCACATCTGCAAGCACTTGCAGAATGCGCTTGTGTCGGCGCGGAAGATTCAATAAAAAAACTCTTACCTTATCCATGACCCTCTCGAACACCTCTCCAGTCTTCCAAAATCAAAAAATGAACAGCTACCCTTGAGTCCGCCAAAAATCGATTTACGATGATTGATCGGTGCTGAACAAGCGCCATACAGGCGTGGCACCCGAAGCACAAAAAAGGCTCATCCGGCACGGGAACCAGAAACGAGGCAGGGCCTTACGACTCACCACAGATCCAATCCCGATATGATACTCAGGTTGTACCACAAATCCTCTGCAATTCCCTGAGCCAGGGGCAACCGACTGGCTGACCCGAAGCGCACGTACACGTTGTTGGCAGGCCAATCCATGCGTAGGAAAACTCAGAGACACTCGCGGGATTCGTCCATCTTACCCGCCCCCGCGCCGATGACAGTCACACAAAACCAGTATAACCGGCGCACTAGGATTCACACCCCAGTCTCTGTAATGCTAGTGTCTAAATTGATCAGATTAAAAAACTGAAATATTTACATTTTTTATTACTTTAATCAAAGACACCTAAGGCGCAGTGTGATTGCTCCAAACACATTGACTGCAAAAAAAATGGCGCCATGCAAATCCCTACTGCCAACCGCCAGAAATATCACGGCCTTGAAAAACCATTGGAAAAGAAGGCTATAATCTTAATCACATCAAAAACTCAGCAATAAAACGTCACAAAAAAATGATAGACATGCGTTGTAGACGCATCCGTGACCTCAAACGTTATTTTGTACGAATAGCCATGCCAACGATGCCAGTCCATGCGCAACGCAGCAAGGGTGCAACAAGAGGGCGCTGATTCAAATGCAATACCCAGCTGTAAGAAACCCCTTACAGCAACCCTGAGTCCAGCGTCGACTCACAAAACGGGCTCTAGATGGGCTTTTGAAAAAAATACAGGCAGGCGTTAGCCCCCTGTCATGTAAAAAGCAGCGAAGAGAAGTGAGTAAACACGTTATCAAAAAAGCTTAGACGTTCAAGGAACTATAAAAATTTACGACTCCCCCGCCGCATGATTAACAGAAGCGTGTGGTGAAATTCATTTTTAACACTGGTGTGGCAATGATCTTGAAAACCTTGTGTGTATTCGGCACGCGTCCTGAAGCAATTAAAATGGCCCCTTTGGCGCTGAGACTTGCTGCAGACGAGCGCTTCGATGCCAAGGTCTGCGTAACCGGACAACATCGCGAAATGCTGGATCAGGTGCTCAACCTGTTTGAGATCGCTCCGAACTTCGATCTCAATATCATGAAGTCGAGCCAGGATCTGACTGATGTCACCAGCAGCATTTTACAAGGGATGAAAGGTGTCTTCGCCAAGTTCAAACCCGATATCGTCTTGGTGCATGGGGATACAGCGACGACCTTCGCGACAACACTAGCGGCCTATTATCACCAGATCCCCGTCGCTCACGTCGAGGCAGGTCTGCGCACCGGCAATCTCTACTCACCGTGGCCAGAAGAAGCCAACCGCAAGTTGACCGGCGCGCTCGCGGCTGTACATTTCGCGCCTACAGAAACGTCCAGGCAGAACCTGCTGAGAGAAGGGGTTGATGCTGGATGCATCCATGTGACTGGCAATACCGTTATTGATGCGCTGCTTGAGGTTGTGGCAAGAATCAAAAACAGCCCCGCTCTGCAACAGAAGTTTCACCAACAGTTTTCATTCCTGGGTGAAGAAAAACGAATCATCCTCGTCACCGGCCACCGTCGCGAAAGCTTTGGCGACGGTTTCGAGAAAATTTGCCAGGCCCTGATCAAAACGGCCAAAGACTTTCCTGACGTCCAGATCGTCTATCCCGTTCACCTGAATCCAAACGTACGCGAGCCGGTCAATCGATTGTTGGCGGGCATTCAAAATGTTCATTTGATCGAGCCCCTGGATTATTTGCCATTCGTCTATTTGATGGAGCGTTCGCACCTGATTCTCAGCGACTCAGGCGGCATACAAGAGGAAGCTCCATCACTGGGCAAACCTGTGCTGGTCATGCGCGACACTACTGAGCGCCCGGAAGCCGTCGAAGCGGGTACCGTCAGGTTGGTCGGTACCGACATCGAGGTCATTACAAATAATCTGCGCAGTCTTCTGACGGACCCTGACGTTTATCACCAGATGAGCTTCGCGCACAACCCTTACGGCGACGGAAAGGCATCCGCTCGGATCCTTGAAGCTCTTTCCCAAATCAAAAAAGGCTAATCCATGAGCTTTGAAACTATTTCTGTAGTCGGCCTAGGCTACATCGGACTCCCTACTGCCGCCGTTTTCGCAGCAAGAAAGAAAAAAGTTATCGGCGTCGATGTCAACGCACAAGCGGTAGCCACGATCAACCGTGGTGATATCCATATTATCGAACCGGATTTGGACATCGTCGTACGCACCGCGGTAACTGAAGGTTATCTGAGGGCGACCACCATCGCCGAACCCGCCGATGCGTTCCTGATTGCAGTGCCGACCCCCTTCAAGGGCGACCACGAGCCTGATCTCTCTTATATTGAAGCGGCTAGTAAATCCATCGCCCCGGTACTGAAGAGAGGCGACCTGGTAATCCTCGAATCGACTTCTCCTGTGGGAGCCACTGAGCAAATGTCCGCGTGGCTGGCGCAAGCACGGCCAGACCTGAGCTTCCCGCAGACGCTGGGCGAAGCATCGGATATCCGTATTGCGCATTGTCCAGAACGCGTCCTACCTGGGCACGTGTTACGAGAGTTGATTGAGAATGATCGGATCATCGGCGGCCTGACCAGAAAATGCTCGGAAGCCGCAAAGCACTTATATCAAACATTCGTTAAGGGCGAATGCATCATTACCGACGCACGCACAGCCGAAATGTGCAAGCTCACTGAAAACAGTTTCCGCGATGTGAACATTGCTTTTGCCAATGAACTGTCGATGATTTGCAAAAAACTTGAGATTAGCGTATGGGAACTGATTCGCTTAGCCAACCACCACCCGCGAGTCAACATTCTGCAACCGGGCCCGGGTGTTGGCGGGCACTGCATTGCTGTCGATCCTTGGTTTATTGTCAGTAAGACGCCTGATGATGCGCGCCTGATCCGGACCGCTCGCGAAGTGAATGATAGTAAGCCAACATGGGTACTGGACCAAGTAAGGCTTGCGATTGGTAAGTTCCTGCAGGCGCATCCCTCCAAGACAGCCAAAGATGTGACAATCGCTTGCCTGGGCCTGGCATTCAAGCCAAACATCGACGACCTTCGTGAAAGCCCATCCCTGGAAATTGCGGTGCAAATCGCAAAAAACCACCCAGGTACCGTGCTGGCGGTGGAGCCCAACATCGAACAAATACCAGAACGCCTGAACGGTCTTGCAGCATTGAGCGACATTGATAACGCGCTGTCCTTGGCTGATGTCGTTGTTCTGCTTGTGGACCACAGTCCGTTCAAGAACATCTCAAAAGACCAATTGTCATCACGACAAGTCATTGATACCCGCGGCGTCTGGGCCTGAAGGCATCAGGCTCAAACATAATGGTCTGGCGGAAAACACAGGTTTCCGCCAGATCTTATGCGATGACGCAATAGCGGTCATCAGGTACTCGCGGAATAGCATTTGTCGTAATAAGTTTGACGAGGTCTTAGCATGTTCAATCTACTGATTCAGGCGCTGACACTGTTAAGTGGATTAGTTGTCAATTTTGTCATCCCAGGGCTGTATGGCCTGGAGGCTTATGGCGCCTTTATTAAGGCTAACGTACTGGTATTTCTATTTCAGAAGCTCCTAGACATCATCAACGAACAACTCATTGCCAGCGTGGAGGCCGAGTACATACTCGTCACCTCACTGTTTATGGCGGTGTTGATTTTTCTACTTTTCAGCGCGATGAATCTTATCGATAGCATCGGCAATCCTTTGTTATTAGGCGTGATGCTGCTCAGTTCAGCATGCTTGTTATCGCTCTTCGGCCTACGCCTTCAACGGTGGATTGTCGGCTATCTGATGATTTTCCTATGTGTGTTTTTCTCGGCGCTTCTCATCAGTTACCAAAAAATATTGCCATTGAACATCGTTGATGTGCTGATTCTGACGAACCTGCTACCCTGCTTGTTTGCGATTGCGGTACTGGTCTGTCATGGCGCACGGTTGCCCATGGGGAAACAGCTACTGTCTACTTGCAAAAACGTCGTGGTATTACTACCGAGAATGGTATCCATCACTCTGGTATTCAATCTATTTACCAATATCCTCCCTTTTATCCTTTCAAAAAGCCTTCCCGTCCGAGATCTCGGACTTTTCCGGGTGAGCGTATCAATCATTCAATCGGCGACAAGTTTATTTCCCATCAATGTCAGGGCAGTATTCGTCGCTTTCGTTTCTGGCGGCCAGCGCCAGGAGCAATATAAAATCATCATGTCAACGGCGCTACTGTACTTTGCTCTGGCAGGACTGACAGGTTACGCAGCCGGCTGGCTATTTCCCCAGTATTCCGCCTACTTAGCGATGCTACCCTGCTTACCTGTGCTTTACTGGTCCGTAGTGACAGAACGCTACCTCGTGGCCTGCGGACTTCATCGCAAGGTCATCGTCGTCAACCTGATCATTGCCCCCCTGGCAGTGGCCGGAATGATTCTCTTTGTTCACGGTCTTAAGCAGGCAGAGCTCTTTTACGCTATAGGATTCTCGGCGTACCTGTTATTTCTGCATGTTATGTGCCAACCCGGAATCCGGTTGTCAGTGGTTTTCTGGGTAGCACTACTTTCGCCAATCGCAGTAATCATGAAAGACATCAGCTTGATCTGGGGCGTACTTTATATGGGTTCGCTTACAATTATCGCAGCAGGAGTGCTTCGGCTTCGACTGGCTGATCTTCGCACATTGAGGTTTTGACAGTGAATGCAGTGAAACTATATCGAATAGGCCATTGGTTCTACCAGCGCCGAATCCCCGTCTTGCCGGGCTTTGTTCGCAACCTGATCTTTCTGTTGTTCAACTCGTACATCCCGGTTTCGGCAAACATCGGAAAGGGCACCATTTTCGCTTACGGTGCGATTGGGGTCGTGCTCCATGCGAATGCCAAAGTGGGGGACGGATGTGTACTGGGTCAGGGAATCACAATTGGCGCTGCCGAAGGTTATGTAACAAGTGAGATCAATCGATGCCCGGTCATTGGGCATAACTGCTATATCGGAGCGGGCGCCAAGATCATTGGCGATATAAAAATCGGTGACAACTGTCAAATTGGCGCGTCAGCTGTAGTACTAAAGGATATCCCTGACAACTCAATCGTTGTAGGAGTTCCGGCCAGAATTGTCGGACAAACGTCCGCAGACTACAAGGCAATACGCCCCTGATATGGCAATTGGAGCATCGCGATGAATGGCAGTGACTACTTTAAAAGCAGCCTGATGATTGCAATATCAGCCTGCGTTGCTATTCTACTTACGCAGAATGCCGGTGTGCTTTTTTATATCGGCATACTAGGAGGCCTGTTCCTAGTGCTGGCCGCCGTCGCTTCGCCATGGCACGGTTTATTGGCATTATTCCCGCTGGTATTTGCGCTGCGCCCCGCGCCGCCATCCGTAGGTACCCAAGAGTTAATATTTGCCGCACTCACGGCAACGGTGTTCGTCAGCACCTTTATCAGACTTCTTCGTATCCGAAGCATAAAATCCATTTTTCGTTTCTTTGCCTGGCCACTTTTGATCGGCACTGGGTTACTGTGCCTCAACTTATTGATTGCGATGAAACACCATGTCCCTGTACAAGATTGGATCAGGGGCGTTACACCCTTTTTATTTATATTTGCGCTCATGCCCGTATGCGTACTTATCAACGGTGAGCAAAAAAACATTTATTGGATTGGCGCCTCGATCGGCGCACTGGTCTTATTGAGCGCAGGCCATATCGTTTTGTACTATTTCCAATATGATATATGGCAACCGTACTGGACCGTGTTGGTGGATGGAGAACAGATAAAGTTGTCACGGGAAGCCGCACTGAATATGGCAAATACCGTAGGCCCCCTGCGGGACCGGATAACCATGCTGTTACCGCAGGCGACAGATGCACTGCTGCCTTCTGGAATGGCCGCAGGTTTTGTTATCAACACATTAACGCGAAACCGATATATCGCACTGGTGAGTGCCTTCATATCATTGCTTTGCCTGACAGCGGTGCTGATCACGTTAACGAGAAGCATGTTGATCAGTGGCGTCGCTACCATTGCTCTATTCTCAATCTATATTTTTATCACTCACAAAAATCTCCGTGTAAAAATTTCTGCCAACATTACCACTCAACTGGTATTAGGCTTGGTATTCATCTTCTCCACCGGTATGGATCAATCTTGGCTGGGGCGCTTGAACTCCCTGTCCGACGTAGCACTGCCAATGACTACCGCCCCCATCTCGTCAAATACCCCAGAGAACACGGAAATAATCGTTTTAAATACCATCACGAAAAAGAAAGAGGATTTCAACGTAGCATCTAGAGTCAAAGAATACGAAATTGCATGGGACATGTTTTTGAGCAGCCCCGTATTCGGTAATGGAATAGGTGTAAAGCATGAAATGCACTGGGAAAAACCTGACGGCTCATCACTTATAGAACTTGTTGGATACATACACAACTGGCCTTTGTATATGCTAATGGTGAGTGGAGTACTAGGACTCCTGACCTACACACTAATTATCGTGGGCCCCGCCCTGTACAAACTGGCCACTCTAAAATCCGAGCCCAACTATTTGACAGTTATTCGCATGACCGTCATGACCATGGCTATATATGGATTATTTTTTGCGGTCTTTCGATTGATCTCTTTCAACATACTGCTCGCCACAGCATGGGGATTAATTTATGCGCAAAAATGGCCTATGCAAAAAATCAGTGACAGCGTAAAAAACACGGAATTGAACACCCCCCAATGCTCAGCAACCGAACACGCCATAAAAAACAAAGTTACTGACCAACAAAATAGGGAGCAACCAGTTTAATGTGCGGTTTAAGTTTTTTTGCGGTCAAACGCGATACTCCTGCGCCACGAGACCAATTGCAAGCGAGTCTCGCGGCCACCAAGCATCGTGGCCCAGACGCTTCCGGCACCTATTTCGCCGAAATTGCCAACCACCAAGTTGGACTTGGTCATAATAGACTCAGCATTTTGGATCTTTCGGCAACTGGCAGCCAGCCGATGTTTACTGGCAATGGAATTAGCATCGTATTCAATGGAGAAATCTTTAATCATCATGAACTACGTAACCAGTTGATCGAACAAGGCTACACATTCAATGGCACCTCCGACACCGAGGTAATCCTTCAATTGTATGTAGCATACGGGGACCACGCCTTCAAACGTCTGCAAGGAATGTATACATTTGTCATTCTGGACAAACCGCGCCAGAAAACATTCTTGGTAAGGGATGTGATCGGGATAAAGCCGGTATATTGCTACACTGGCGAATATGGCATCTATGCCTGCTCCGAAATCCGTGGCCTCAAGTGTTATTCGGACGTCGTGACTGAGATCGACAATGACGACGTTTTTGAGTTCTTCAACAACGGCTTCCTCTACGAGCCGAACACCGGCTACAAAGCTATCAAAAAGCTAATGCCGGGGACTTACCTTGAGTTCGATCTATTGACCGGCGACTGCAGGACGCAGCGGCACCAGACCATAACGAGCTACACATCAGAACAGAGCCTTGCAGAAAATGTACGCTCAGCTGTCACGCGGCAATTGGAAGCAGACGTTCCAGTGGGTGTATTTTTCAGTGGTGGCGCTGATTCGAGCATACTGGCAAGTTTCACAGGTGCAGCAGATCTTTTTTTTGCAAAGTACGAAGCAACGGTTGACTCCGTCATCGACATGAGGTTTTCAGCTGAAATCGCCGATTACCTGCACAAAAATCTGGTCGTCACAGAGATTCTTGATTCAAAAGATGATGTTTTCGAGTCGATCGATTTTGTCGCCGCGAATACAGAAGAGCTGGTATCCGATTACACCTTCTGGGCCACCTACCGCTTATCGGCTGAAGCCAGGAAGAGCGGATACACAGTGATGCTCAGTGGAATGGGCGGAGACGAAGCATTTGCTGGATACCCACGCTACAAGGTCCTGAAGCATCACCGGTTGATCCGTCTGCTCTACCCGGTCTTGAACGCGCTGCTGAAACTGAAGCTATTCCCCAAGCAACTTGACAAGAAATTTGAGCGGCTGGTTTCCTATGCCGAAGAAAGCTATTGGCCTCTGGCCTATTCTCGAATGCTGGGATATTTTTCGCGCCAAGAACTCAAGGGCTTTTTCCGCGATTTTGCGGGGCTGGAATGCCACTACAAACAACGCTTGAACGCTGTACTCCTTGATTACAGTGGTGATCCGGCAGACAAGGTAAAATGTGCACAACACTTTGACCTGACAGGTTTTCTCAGTCATAACCTCAGCGTCTCTGACAAAGCCAGCATGCTCGCCAGTATTGAGCTGCGCGTTCCACTGCTGGATGAACGAATTGTTGCGAAAGGCTTGGCGACCTCCAGTGCCGATTTGTTGAAAGGCGGCAATCCCAAGGCGCCACTTAAGACTCTATTAAAAAGCCTGCTACCCGCCTCACTTGTCGATCGTCCAAAAACCGGATTCAACCCCCCTCTCGATGGCATTATCCGTCGCATTGGCTCAGAACGCCTGCTGTCAGAGTTCGAACGTATTTATGCTTACCTGCGACCTGAAGAAGTAGAGAAACTGGTCAAAAACCATTTCATGGGTACCGCCAATAACACCTACAAGCTATGGCAGGTGTTGTACTTCGAACGCTGGCTAAAACATAACTTTCCATGAGCATCACTAAAATCAACCAATCTGACTTTTCACTATTCAAGTGTTTCTCATGGGCAATACGTTAATGCATCGACTACTAAAGCTCTACCATACGGTAAAACTGTTGCGGATGAAGCAGATTTTCTATCGACTGTATTATCGTTACGCTAAAATCAGTTCTTTTACTGCCCCCACACCTGTCAAACGGATGAGTTTCGGCTTAGCGAATCCACCGCACTGGAGTTCTTCGCACTTTACAGCTGACGAACAGTTCGAATTTATGGGCCTTAAAGCACCGATTGAGTGGAGCAATCAACAGCGCCCGAAGATCTGGCAGTACAACCTGCACTACCTTGATCACCTCGTGTCATCAGACCGCACACGACCTGATTTTGATAGAACCTTGGTAAACAGCTGGATTGCCGGCAACCCACCCTATGCAGGTTGCGGCTGGGAGCCTTATACACTTTCACTGCGCATTGTGAACCTCATTAAATGGTTCAATCAGCAGCCCACCCTTGAGCCGAAGTGGCTGGATAGCCTAGCCATACAATGCCATGCACTCTCAGAGCAGGTTGAGCACCACATCCTCGCCAACCATATATTTGTGAATGGTAAGGCGCTGCTATTTGGCGGCTGCTTCTTAGATGGTGCAGATGCTGAACGTTGGCAATCTGCCGGATTGAAGATACTGGACACAGAGGTCAAAGAGCAGTTTTTGGCTGATGGCGCGCATTTTGAACTATCCCCCATGTACCACGCGTCCTTGCTTTGGGACATGTGTGACTTAGTGAATTTAGCCACTCATACTGCAATACCAACACTAAGAACACGCCTTCCCGAGTGGAAAAAAATTATTAAAAAGGGCATCGTCTGGCTGCGCAGCCTCCAGCACCCGGATGGAGATATACCATTTTTTAACGACTCGGCATTGGGTATTGCCCCAACATTAGGCAATATTGAAATATATGCCAGCGAACTGGGGTGTTTACCAGCAAACAACAAGCCAAAGCCCTTGGCTGTTTACGCAGAACACCATATCGAAAGTGGTTACGTGGCGGTTAATTTCAGTGACGCCAGCAAGGCGCTTTTGAACCTGACACAAGTAGCCCCCGACTATCAACCCGGACATACCCACGCGGACACCTTGAGCTTCGAACTCAGTTTGTTTGGGCATCGAGTGTTCGTTAACTCCGGAACCTCGCAATACGGTGAAGACTCCGAACGTCATCGCCAACGCAGTACTGCGGCACACAATACAGTCGACGTTAATGATGAAAACTCATCTGAAGTATGGGCAGGCTTCAGGGTCGCACGCCGAGCACGAACGACACTGAGTTTGATCGAACAAAATGAAAACGCCGTGCATATTCGCAGCAGTCACGATGGCTACCAGCGATTGAAAGGCAAAAATCTGCACACGCGTGAATGGATAGCTACACCGGGCGAATTACAAATCCGCGATTCGGTCACAGGCGATTTCAACCGAGCATTAGCCAGGCTCTACGTACACCCCGAAGTCAAGATTATTCAAAATGGCGACACCTTTACGTTAACGCTCCCAAGAGGTCAGGTCGCCGTCGCTACCGTACAAGGCGCGAAAAGTGTCAGCTTGATTTCTGCTACGTGGCATCCAGTATTCGGTGAATCAATTCCAAACCAATGCATCATTGCTGAACTGTCATCCACCGTGCTGAGCACTCGTATAACCTGGTGAGGTTTATTTGAAACTTTTAATTTTGAGCTTCTATTACCAACCTGACCTTTCGGCGGGTTCCTTTCGCTCAACCGCGTTGGTAGACGCGCTGCTCAAGCGACTGCCAGTGGATGCTCATATCGAATTGATTACAACCCTGCCAAACCGCTATAGCACCTTCACTAGCGCAGCGCCGGAACTGGAAGAGCATCCTCGCCTGACGGTGCGAAGAGTCGCCCTGCCCGCCCACAAAAGCGGAATGATTGATCAAGCCAAGGCTTTTCTGGTTTACGCAAATACTGTGCGCAAAATAATAAAAGACAAGCGCCATGACCTTGTCTATGCCACCTCTTCACGCCTTATGACGGCAGTGCTGGGCGCCCTCATCGCACGCAAACAAAAAGCTCCGCTTTATTTAGACATTCGCGATATTTTTGTTGATACGATCAAAGATGTTTTACCGAAGAAACTGGTTTGGCTAATGAAGCCAATACTTTCGCTACTCGAAAGATTTGCCATCACCTCAGCGAAAAAGGTGAATCTGGTTTCTGAAGGATTTTATCCGTACTTCAAATCACGCTATCCAGACCAGAGCTATTCATTTTTTACAAACGGCATCGACAGCGAGTTCTTGAGCGCCCAGCCGTTGGAAATCACAGTTAGCTCGCCGAAGGTGATGGACGTCGTCTATGCCGGGAACATTGGTGAAGGCCAGGGCCTACATCATATCGTCCCGTTTTTAGCAAAACAGCTCGAAGGCGTGTTGCGATTTCGGGTAATCGGTGACGGAGGCCGGCTGGCGCTTCTAAGAGAAGCCATTACGGCGCAAGGATGTACTAATGTTGAATTATTAACCCCCGTCAAGCGCGATGAGTTGATTCAGATTTATCAGTCTGCGGATGTGCTCTTTCTACACTTGAACGACTATGATGCGTTTCGCAAAGTTTTACCGTCGAAACTGTTCGAATACGCTGCGCTGGGCAAGCCGATCTGGGCCGGCATATCCGGTTATGCGGCGAATTTTGTTTCCATGCATATCGAAAACGCGGCTGTCTTTGAGCCTTGCGATGTCGCCGCCGGGGTAAAGGCCCTCGAAACCTTGACTATCGCGACCAGCCCCCGCCATGCCTTCGTAGAACATTTCGATCGCATTAGTATCATGCGTGAAATGTCAGAAGACGTTCTTTCACTCCTAGAGACTACTTGATCATGCAAATCCTCCTGACAGGAGCGAGCGGTTTCGTTGGTCGTGGTCTAGTTCCCCCATTATTGGCACGACGACACAACATCACCGCTGCCATGCGCAACCTGAATGCAGAGTTTGATCAGCACATTGACCAGGTTCAGATAAGCGGGCTGTCCGCAGATCAGAAGTGGCAGCCATTGCTGGCTGGCAAAGATCTAGTGATCCATTTGGCGGCTCGTGTACACGTCATGAGTGACAACTCAGCCGACCCGCTAGTCGAATACCGCCGGGTCAATGTTGATGGAACCCTCCATTTGGCGCGGCAAGCCGCCGATGCCGGCGTCAAACGCTTCATCTTCATCAGCTCAATCAAAGTTAACGGAGAAAGCACCACGGGGGGCATGGCTTACACGGCTGATGGTCCGACGGCGCCAACCGACCCTTATGGTATCTCCAAGATGGAGGCCGAACGCGGTCTACGTGCCTTAGCAGACGAAACAGGGATGGAGGTTGTGATAATCCGTCCCGTTCTTGTGTATGGCCCCGGCGTGCAGGCGAACTTTCTCAGCATGATGTGCTGGCTGCATAAGGGCCTGCCATTGCCGCTTGGCGCTATCCATAACCAACGCAGCCTGGTCGCTCTGGATAACCTCGTTGACTTGATAGTGACCTGTGTCGAACACCCTGCTGCAGCAAACCAAACTTTTTTAGTGAGTGATGGCGAGGATCTCTCGACTACAACGTTGTTACGCCGTATGGCCAAGGCTATCGGGAAGCCCGCACACCTACTGCCCTTACCCGCCTGGATGCTCGAAGCCGGAGCCGCCATATTGGGGCGACGGGCTCTCGCACAACGATTATGTGGCTCTCTACAAGTAGATATCTCCAAGACTCGCGAACTCTTGGGATGGACACCACCGTGCAGCGTGGATGACGCACTGCGTAAAACAGGCAAACATTTTTTGGAACTACACGCTAAATGAATATGTGGTGGCTGTTACCGGCTGCGACCCTTGTCGCACTTATTCTGACAGGTGCCTTGCGCCATTACGCACTCGCCAGAAGCCTGATCGATATACCCAACGCGCGCAGTTCGCATGTCGTACCGACCCCCAGAGGCGGCGGAGTATCGATCGTTATAAGCTTTTTGCTTGCCCTGGTACTGACTGCAAACCTGGGTGCCGTCGCCTGGTCTTTTGCCTGGGCGCTTTTGGGCGCCGGTGCCGGTATCGCAGTATTGGGGTTTCTTGACGACCATGGCCATATTGGTGCTCGCTGGCGCCTACTCGGGCATTTCATTGCGGCTGCTTGGGCACTTTTCTGGGTTGGCGGACTTCCGCCGCTGGAACTACTAGGGTTTTCAATCGACCTTGGCTGGGTCGGTCATGTGTTGGCGGCTGTTTATTTAGTCTGGCTGTTAAACCTATACAATTTCATGGACGGAATTGATGGCATAGCCAGCGTCGAAGCAATTTGTGTCGGTCTCAGCAGTGCTCTGCTGTATTGGCTTGCCGGATATGATCGTTTGGCGCTGCTGCCGCTGCTATTAGCATTTGCGGTTGCGGGCTTCCTGTATTGGAACTTTCCTAGAGCGCGCATCTTCATGGGCGATGCCGGCAGTGGCTTTTTGGGAGTCACGCTGGGGATACTGTCATTACAGGCAGCCTGGACTGCGCCGCAGCTCCTTTGGAGCTGGCTAATCCTGCTCGGCGTGTTTATTACCGATGCCACTTGGACCCTGCTGCACCGCTTGTTGAGGGGGGAAAAAGTTTATGAAGCACATCGCAGCCACGCTTACCAATTTGCTTCACGCCAGTTTGGCAAACACTTGCCGGTAACCCTGACGGTGGCGGCAATCAATATTGGTTGGCTGCTCCCCATGGCACTGCTGGTCAGCGGTAACATATTGGATGGGGTAATTGGGCTACTTCTGGCCTATCTACCGTTAGTTGCGTTAGCGGTAAAGCTCAAGGCAGGAGCTAAAGAGATTTGCTGATCGACTCCGGGATGGCAGCCGCCTTCCCGTCTCTATATGAGCAGAGCGACGTCACTTTACGCAGTCAAGCCAAATGCTTGCGGCGTCGCGCTCTTATAGTACGGCTTGCAATCCAACCAACCAGAGGGCCCACCGTCATACCGAGAAGTAAGGCAGCCACGATAAAGACAGATACTGGAAACTGTGGCACGACCCACCCAAAAAACCGTAGAGAAACCACCTGTTGGTTCTCCAGCACGAACGCCAGAATGCAGAGCAAAACCAAAAGTATCACCAAAATACCAAGCACGCGCTTGAAGCTACTCATGACTTACTCCCTGAACGAGTTTCAAACCTCGTCCTCTTCCTCGTTGACCCGGTCTCGCAACTCTTTACCTGGTTTGAAATGCGGAACGAACTTACCATCCAGGCTGACGGACTGTCCGGTTTTAGGGTTACGGCCTACGCGCGGGGCACGGTAGTGCAGCGAGAAGCTACCGAACCCTCGGATCTCAATGCGATCGCCTGTGGCCAGGCATTGGGACATTTGTTCAAGCATGGTCTTGATGGCCAGCTCCACATCCTTGGATGAGAGCAGCCCTTGATGGGTGACAATTCGTTCGATCAACTCCGACTTCGTCATATTTTTCCCTTCTTTTTCAAGCAGCTAGGAAAAGCGCTTCAAAGGTTTTAGCATGACTTGATGAATTTGAACAGCCCATGCAATAACTTATCTACCCGCCAGATCGACTTCACTATCAAGCGCTTACACGCTCAATTGCAGATCACCAGCATCGTGCGGGTAACGGCGCCTGCCGGGTTCCAGCCGAACAAATAATCTCCTTCCTCGTCCTTGGCATCGCTGGACCTGGTGACGACCTTGTACCCCTGCATCTTGCACTCTCGAGCCGCGCGCTTCTCGCACTTCTCCCAGTTGGAGCCCAAGCCTGAGCAGTCGATCTCGATGCCACTGACGCCATGCCGGGCGTGAGTCTTGGCATTGGTGGCGGCGCAACCTGCAAGCATGGCCATTGCGAACACTAAGATGAGCCTGTTCATTGAAAATCCTTACTGAATCAGCAACACGTGAATAGCTTATCCAAAGACTATAATCAGTTCTGACACCGATCAGCTCTACGTGGTTCTAAGTTGTTGATTCAACAAATTTCAGGCACAAAAAAGGGCGACCGAAGTCGCCCTTTTTCTATGGTCTGACAGAACTTAGTTCTGTTTTTCCATTTGTGCACGCAGCAGGTCGCCCAGAGTGGTCGGACCCGAAGCGATGTCAGAGGTAGCTGGCTTGTCGCGCAGGCTCTGGATAGCTTCTTTCTCTTCGATCTCGTCCTTGGACTTGATGGAGAGTTGGATCACGCGGCTCTTGCGGTCAACGCTGATGATCTTGGCTTCTACTTCCTGGCCTTCTTTCAGAACGTTGCGCGCGTCTTCAACGCGGTCACGGCTGATTTCGGAGGCTTTCAGAGTCGCTTCGATATCGTCGGCGAGAGTGATGATGGCGCCTTTAGCGTCAACTTCTTTCACGATGCCTTTAACGATTGCGCCTTTGTCGTTCTCTTGAACGTACTCGGAGAACGGATCGCTTTCCAGTTGCTTGATACCCAGGGAGATGCGCTCGCGCTCTGGGTCAACCGACAGGATAACGGTGTCCAGCTCGTCGCCCTTCTTGAAGCGACGAACAGCTTCTTCGCCCACTTCGTTCCAGGAGATGTCGGACAGGTGAACCAGGCCGTCGATGCCGCCGTCCAGACCAATGAAGATACCGAAATCGGTGATCGACTTGATGGTGCCGGAGATTTTATCGCCCTTGTTGAACTGGCCAGAGAAATCTTCCCATGGGTTAGATTTGCACTGCTTGATGCCCAGGGAGATACGACGACGCTCTTCGTCGATGTCCAGAACCATAACTTCCACTTCGTCGCCGACTTGTACGACTTTCGAAGGGTGGATGTTTTTGTTGGTCCAGTCCATTTCGGAAACGTGTACCAGGCCTTCAACGCCTTCTTCCAGCTCAGCGAAGCAGCCGTAGTCAGTCAGGTTGGTAACACGCGCGGTGACGCGGGTGCTTTCTGGGTAACGGGCTTTGATAGCGACCCATGGATCTTCACCCAGTTGCTTCAGGCCCAGGGAAACACGGTTGCGTTCGCGATCGTATTTCAGAACCTTGACATCGATCTCGTCGCCAACGTTGACGATTTCGGAAGGATGCTTGATACGCTTCCAAGCCATGTCGGTAATGTGCAGCAGGCCATCGACGCCACCCAGATCGACGAATGCGCCGTAATCGGTGAGGTTTTTGACGATACCTTTGACTTGTTGGCCTTCCTGCAGGGATTCCAGCAGAGCTTCACGCTCGGCGGAGTTCTCTGCTTCCAGGACGCTGCGACGGGAAACGACAACGTTGTTGCGTTTCTGATCGAGCTTGATGACCTTGAATTCGAGTTCCTTGCCTTCCAGGTGCGTGGTGTCGCGCACTGGACGGACGTCGACCAAAGAACCTGGCAGGAACGCACGGATGCCGTTAACGTCGACAGTGAAGCCGCCTTTAACCTTACCGTTGATAACGCCCTTGACCACTTCTTCAGCTGCGAAGGCTGCTTCGAGAACAATCCAGCATTCAGCGCGCTTGGCTTTTTCACGGGACAGCTTGGTTTCACCGAAACCGTCTTCAACCGAGTCCAGAGCAACGTGAACTTCGTCACCGACATTGATAGTCAGATCGCCAGCGTCGTTGTAGAACTGCTCAAGCGGGATGAGTGCTTCAGACTTCAGACCAGCGTGAACGGTTACCCAGCGAGCTTGGTAATCGATATCAACGATAACACCGGTGATGATGGAGCCTGCCTGAAGGTTCAGGGTTTTTAGGCTTTCTTCAAAGAGTTCCGCAAAGCTTTCGCTCATTTTAATTCCTGTTGATAAGGGCGAAGAATACGCCCATCTCCACGCCCCAGACGGTGTGGGTTAGTTTCAATTAAAAGAAGCACCGCAGGACTATGACTGGTCCCCTGCAGACTTCTTGGTCACCCGGTGATATCGCGAAGGGCGATTTCACTCAAGATGCGTTCCAGCACCTGCTCGATGGACAACTCCGTGGAATCCAGCTGTATGGCATCAGCCGCCGGCTTGAGCGGGGCTACTGCGCGCTGGGTATCACGCTCATCGCGTGCACGAATCTCATCTAGCAGACTCGACAGACTAACACCATCGACTTTGCCCTTCAACTGCAAGTAGCGGCGACGCGCGCGTTCCTCGGCACTGGCGGTCAGGAAAATCTTCAGCGGCGCCTCGGGAAACACCACCGTGCCCATGTCGCGGCCATCGGCCACCAGGCCCGGCGGCTCCTGAAACGCCCGCTGGCGCTGCAGCAGCGCATCACGCACGGCGGGCAGCGCGGCAACTTGGGAAGCCCAGGAACCGACTTGCTCATTACGCAGGTCATCGGTCACATCATCCCCTTCCAGGATGATGCGCTGGGGATGACCTTCTGTCGCACCGACGAACTGCACGTCAAGGTGCGCCGCCAGCAGCTTCAGGGATTCTTCGTTGGTCAGGTCGACGCCGTGGTTGCGGGCAGCAAACGCCAGCAGACGGTACAGCGCGCCGGAATCCAGCAGGCACCAGCCCAGGCGCTTGGCCAGGATGCCGGCGATCGTGCCCTTGCCCGAGCCGCTTGGCCCGTCGATGGTAATCACCGGTGCTTTGATATTCACAATTGAGCCTCTTGGGCAACACGAATGCCGACTTGGGCACACAGTGTAAGAAAATTCGGAAAAGACGTAGCGACATTGGCGCAGTCACGGATACGAATCGGCGCCGTTGCTCGCAGCGAAGCCACGCTGAACGCCATCGCAATCCGGTGATCGCCATGGGCATGGACCTCACCACCGCCCATCAGGCCACCGTCAATGATAATCCCATCAGGGGTGGGTTCACACTTCACGCCCAGCGCCAACAGACCGTCGGCCATGACCTGGATACGGTCGGACTCCTTGACGCGCAACTCTTGCGCGCCGCGTAAGACGGTTCGCCCTTGGGCGCAGGCAGCGGCAACAAACAGCACGGGAAACTCATCGATCGCCAGCGGCACCAGCGCTTCGGGGATCTCGATCCCTTTCAGCGCGGCAGCACGCACCCGCAGGTCGGCCACCGGCTCGCCGCCCACTTCACGCGGGTTTTCCAGGGTGATATCCGCGCCCATCAGCCGCAGGATGTCGATTACCCCGGTGCGCGTCGGATTGATCCCAACATGTTCCAGCAACAGCTCGGAACCTTCGGCAATCGAAGCCGCCACCAGGAAAAACGCCGACGAGGAAATATCCCCCGGCACTTCAATATGGGTGGCCGTCAGCGCATGGCCCGACTCGACCGTCGCCGTTGCACCTACCACCTCCACCGGATAACCAAAACCGCGCAACATGCGCTCGGTATGGTCGCGGGTCGGGGCCGGCTCGGTGACGGAGGTCTTGCCCTCGGCATACAGGCCCGCCAGCAGCAGGCAGGATTTGACCTGCGCACTGGCCATCGGCAGCGTATAGGTCAGGCCTTTCAACTTTTGGCCACCACGAATGGTCAGCGGCGGACGCCCTTGCGGGCCGGTCTCGATCACTGCGCCCATTTCCCGCAGCGGCTCAGCCACGCGATTCATCGGGCGCTTGGACAGCGACGCATCGCCGGTCAGCACGCTGTCGAAGCGCTGCGCGGCGAGCAAGCCGGACAACAGGCGCATGGACGTGCCGGAGTTGCCGAGATAGATTGGCCCCGGCGCCGGCTTCAAGCCGTGCAACCCGACACCATAAATGATCACGCGCCCATGGTGCGGCCCCTCGATCACCACGCCCATGTCGCGAAACGCCTGCAAGGTCGCCAGGGCATCTTCACCCTCAAGGAAACCCTCGACTTCGGTCACGCCCTCAGCCAACGAACCAAGCATGATCGACCGATGGGAGATCGACTTGTCGCCCGGCACCCGAATACGCCCGCTCAAGCGGCCGCCCGGGTTGGCGAGGAAAGTCAGGTCATCGGCGTTCACAGCGGTTTCCATGTAGGCCCGGCGCGCCAGGATCTTGCTGAAATGTTCACGCGCCACCCGCGCACGGGTAAACACGCCCAATAACTGGTGGCCATCCCCGGCATCGACCGCGTCGCGCAAGGCGTCAAGGTCGCTGCGGAAGGTGTCCAGGGTGCGCAACACAGCCTCGCGGTTGGCGAGGAAGATGTCATGCCACATCACCGGGTCGCTGCCGGCGATCCGCGTGAAATCGCGAAAGCCACCGGCGGCATAGCGGAAAATCTCGAGGTTTTCGTTGCGCTTGGCCAACGAGTCCACCAGGCCGAACGCCAGCAGATGGGGCAGATGACTGGTCGCCGCCAGCACTTCATCGTGGCGCTCGACCTGCATATGTTCCACATCCGCGCCCAGCTCGCGCCACAGACGGTCGACCACGGCCAAGGCCGCCGGATCGGTTTGCGCCAGTGGCGTCAGAATCACTTTATGCCGACGGAACAACTGCGCATTGGACGCCTCCACCCCGCTCTGCTCGGAACCGGCAATCGGGTGGCCCGGCACAAAACGCGCGGGCATCTCGCCAAACGCCAGCTGCGCCGCACGCACCACATTGCCCTTGGCACTGCCGACGTCGGTGAGGATCGCCTGGCCAAGGTCCATGCCGGCCAGTACCGCCAGCAACTTCTCCATGGCCAGGATCGGCACGGCGAGCTGAATCACATCGGCGCCCTGGCACGCGAGCGCCAGGTCGGCTTCACAGCGATCGACGACCCCCAACTCAACCGCCAACTTGCGCGATTGCGGGTCCAGGTCCACGCCGACCACTTCGCCACACAACCCGCTCTCGCGCAGGCCTTTGGCGAAGGAACCACCGATCAAGCCCAGACCGACCACCACCAGGCGACCGATCATAGGCACAGCAGGTTGCAATGCAGTGACATCAACCACGAGCCAGAACCTTGGCCAGCGCCTCCAGGAAGCGACTGTTCTCAGCCGGCAGGCCGACGGTGATGCGCAGGTGGTTCGGCATGCCGTAGTTGGCCACCGGACGCACGATCACGCCTTCGCGCAGCAAGCCCTGGAATACCGGGGCCGCCACCTGACCGAGATCGACGCAGATAAAGTTGCCCTTGGACGGAATCCAGCCCAGACCCAGCTCACGAAAGCCGGCCTGCAACTGCAACATGCCGCTTTCGTTGATGCGCCGCCCTTCTTCCAGGTACTCGGCATCCTGCAACGTTGCGCAGGCCGCCGCGAGGGCGAGGCTGTTGACGTTGAACGGTTGGCGCACACGGTTGAGCACATCAGCCACCACCGCCGTCGACAGGCCGTAGCCGACGCGCAGCGATGCCAGGCCATAAGCCTTGGAGAACGTGCGCGAAACCAGCAGGTTCGGGTAGGCCGCGAGGAAATCCAGGCCATCGGGCAGGTCGCTGCCTTCGGCGTACTCGATGTAGGCCTCGTCCAGCACCACCAGCACATGTTCCGGCACATCCTGTAGGAAGTCGTTCAGTGCCTGCGCATCGAACCAGGTGCCGGTCGGGTTGTTCGGGTTGGCGATAAACACGACGCGGGTCTGCGCATCGATCGCCGCCAGCATGGCCGGCAGGTCGTGGCCCCAGTCCTTGGCAGGAATCACCCGCGCTTCGGCACCGACGGCCTGGGTGACGATCGGGTAGACCGCAAACGCGTGTTCGCTGAACACGGCGTTCAGGCCCGGCGCCAGATAGGCGCGACCGACCAGTTCAAGAATGTCGTTGGAACCGTTGCCCAGGGTCACCTGATTCAGCTCGACCCGGCACTTTTGCGCCAGCAGGGACTTGAGGGCAAAACCGTTGCCATCCGGATAACGGGTCAGCTCGGCCAGCTCTTCACGAATCGCTGCCAGGACCTTGGGGCTCGGGCCCAGCGGGTTCTCGTTACTGGCCAGCTTGACGATCTTCGCCGGGTCCAGGTTCAACTCACGCGCCAGCTCGTCCACAGGCTTGCCTGGAACGTAAGGCGACAGTTGCTGCACGCCCGGCTGCGCCAGGGCGAGGAAGTTGCCACTCATGTTAACGCCTCACAAAACCGCTTTCGGGTAAGAGCCCAGCACCTTGAGTGCCACGGCTTCCTGACTGATTTTCTCGAGCACGCTTTTGACCAGCGGGTCGCGGTGATGGCCGACGAAGTCGATAAAAAACACGTAGGTCCATTTACCGCTGCGCGAAGGACGAGTCTCGATGCGCGTCAGGTCGATCCCGTTGTCGTGGAACGGCACCAGCAGTTCATGCAGCGCGCCGGGCTTGTTGCTCATGGAGACGATGATCGAGGTCTTGTCGTCGCCGGTGGGCGGCACTTCCTGGCTGCCGATCATCAAAAAGCGCGTGGAGTTGTCCGGGCGGTCTTCGATTTTCTCGGCCAGGCGCGTCAGACCATACAGGCTCGCGGCCATATCCCCGGCAATCGCCGCCGAATTCCACTCGCCCTTGACCCGCTTGGCCGCCTCGGCGTTGCTGGACACCGCCACGCGCTCGACATTCGGGTAGTGCGCATCCAGCCACTTGCGGCACTGGGCCAGGGACTGGGCGTGGGAGTAGATGCGGCTGATGCTGTCGGTCTTGGTGTTTTCACCCACCAACAGGTGGTGGTGGATGCGCAGCTCGACTTCGCCGCAGATCACCATGTCGTGCTCAAGGAAGCTGTCCAGGGTGTGGTTGACCGCGCCTTCGGTGGAGTTTTCCACCGGCACCACGCCAAAATTCACCGCGCCGGCCGCCACTTCACGGAACACTTCGTCGATCGCCGCCATCGGCTTGCTGATCACCGCGTGACCGAAGTGCTTCATCGCCGCCGCCTGGGTGAAGGTGCCTTCCGGGCCGAGGTAAGCCACTTTCAGCGGCTGCTCAAGCGCCAGGCAGGAAGACATGATTTCACGGAACAACCGCGCCATCTCTTCGTTGCCCAACGGCCCCTTGTTGCGCTCCATCACACGTTTGAGCACCTGGGCTTCACGCTCCGGACGATAGAACACCGGCACTTCGCCTTCCGCCAGGGACGCCATCTTCACCCGCGCCACTTCCTGGGCGCAGCGCGCGCGCTCACTGATCAGCTCCAGGACTTTCTCGTCCAGGCTGTCAATGCGCACGCGCAGGGCCTTGAGTTCTTGCTCAGACATTAGCCGTGTTCCTTTTCGAACTCTGCCATGTAGGCCACCAACGCGTTGATGGCATTGATATCGACAGCGTTGTAGATGGAGGCGCGCATACCGCCCACCGAACGGTGACCCTTGAGGTTCAGCAGGCCACGCGCCTCGGCACCGACCAGGAACGGCTTGTCCAGGCGGTCGTCGGCCAGACGGAACGGCACGTTCATCCATGAGCGATCGGTCAGGTTGATCGGGTTGCTGTACAGGCCGCTGGCGTCGATGAAGTCGTACAGGGTGCGCTTCTTCACTTCGTTGAGCTTGCCCATGGCGGCAACACCGCCCTGCTCCTTGAGCCACTCGAACACCAGGCCCGAGAGGTACCAGGCAAAGGCCGGCGGCGTGTTGTACATCGAGCCGTTGTCGGCCGCGACCTTGTAGTTGAGCATGGTCGGGCACATCGAACGGGCGCGACCGAGCAGGTCTTCACGGACGATGTTGACCACGATGCCGCTCGGGCCGATGTTCTTCTGCGCGCCGGCGTAGATCATGCCGTACTTGGACACGTCGATAGGCCGCGAGAGGATATCCGAAGACATGTCGCACACCAGCGGCACATCACCCACTTGCGGCACCCAGTCGAATTCCAGGCCGCCGATGGTTTCGTTGGCCACGTAGTGTACGTAGGCCGCGTCCTTCGACAGCTTCCACTCGTTCTGACCTGGAATCGCGAAGTAATCGTAAGGCTTGGCGGTACCGGCGACGTTGACGTTGCCGTAGCGCGCAGCTTCTTCGATGGCTTTCTGCGACCAGATACCGGTGTCGATGTAATCGGCCGTGCCGTCTTCGGGCAGCAGGTTCAGCGGCACCTGGGCGAACTGCTGGCTCGCGCCGCCCTGCAGGAACAGCACTTTGTAGTCGGAGGGAATGTCCAGCAAGTCGCGCAGGTCCTGCTCGGCCTTGGTGGCGATGGACACGAACTCATCACTGCGATGGCTCATTTCCATCACAGAGAGGCCTTTTCCATGCCAATCGAGGAGTTCACCCTGCGCGCGCTGCAGGACTGCTTCAGGAAGCGCCGCGGGACCGGCACAGAAGTTATAGGCTCTCTTGCTCACATCCAATCTCACTCTGATCTGGTGGGGGTGGTGCAATAAATCGAATATTAACTGCTAACGCTGCCTGTAGGAGCGGGCTTGCCCGCGAAAAACGCAAGATCACAGCGTTTATCCAGGATGCACGCGTTATCGTTGACGATTTTCGCGGGCAAGCCCGCTCCTACAGGGGGAGCATTGATATTTCAAAGGTGACAAACAACAAGGGGCGAATCTTCATCCGCCCCCCTTGCTTGTCCGCTTATTCCTGCGGTTCTTCTTCGTCTGCGGCAGCGTCGAGGGTCGGTTCGTCGACGTTGTCATCGCCGGTTGCGATCACCTCGCCGTCAAATGCCTCGCCTTCCAGTTCTTCGCCTTCGACTTCCGACGGTTCCTGAACGCGCTCCAAGCCTACCAGCGTCTCGTCGCTGGCCAGCTTGATCAGCGTCACGCCCTGGGTGTTACGACCCAGGCTCGACACTTCGGCAACACGGGTACGCACCAGGGTGCCCTGGTCGGAAATCAGCATGATCTCCTCGCCATCGAGCACCTGGACCGCGCCGACCAGACGGCCGTTGCGATCGTTGCTGACCATGGCGATAACACCCTGGCCGCCACGCTTGTACTCCGGGAACTCGCTGATGGCAGTACGCTTGCCATAACCACGCGCCGAAGCGGTAAGGATCTGGCTGCCTTCTTCCGGGATCAACATGGAAATCAGCTTCTGCCCTTCCGGCAGACGCATGCCGCGCACACCGCGGGCGGTACGGCCCATGGCTCGCACGTCGGACTCTTTGAAGCGCGTCACTTTGCCGCCATCGGAGAACAGCATGACTTCACGCTCGCCATCGGTGATGGCTGCGGAGATCAGTACGTCGCCTTCATCCAGCTCCAGGGCGATCAGGCCCACGCTGCGTTGACGGCTGAAGGATTCCAGCGGGGTCTTCTTCACGGTGCCCTTGGCGGTGGCCATGAAGATGAAGTGACCTTCGGTGTATTCATCGACCGGCAGCATGGTGGTGATGTATTCATCACTGTCCAGCGGCAGCAGGTTGACCAACGGACGACCACGGGCGGCGCGGGAGGCTTCCGGGATTTCGTAGGTTTTCAGCCAGTACACCTTGCCTTTGCTGGAGAACAGCAGCAGCGTGGTGTGGCTGTTGGCGACCAGCAGGTGAGCAATGTAGTCCTCATCCTTCACGCCGGTAGCCGATTTACCTTTACCGCCACGACGCTGGGCCTGGTACGCAGCCAATGGCTGGGTCTTGGCGTAGCCACCGTGGGAAATGGTCACGACGCGCTCTTCTTCCGGGATCATGTCACCCAGGGTCAGGTCCAGACGGGCATCGAGGATTTCGGTGCGGCGCACGTCGCCGTATTCGGCGCGGATCACTTCCAGTTCTTCGCGGATCACTTCCATCAGGCGCACGGCGCTGTTGAGGATGCGGATCAGCTCGCCGATCTGGTTGAGGATCTCCTGGTACTCGGCCAGCAGCTTCTCGTGCTCCAGACCGGTCAGGCGGTGCAGGCGCAGTTCCAGGATGGCCTGGGCCTGTTCCGGCGACAGGAAATACTTGCCCTCGCGCAGACCGTATTGCGGGTCGAGGGTCTCGGGACGGCAGGAATCGGCGCCGGCACGTTCAACCATCGCCACGACGGCGCTGGATTCCCACGGCATCTTGATCAGCGCTTCCTTGGCTTCCGACGGGGTCGGCGAAGCCTTGATCAGAGCGATGACCGGGTCGATGTTCGACAGCGCAACTGCCTGGCCTTCCAGGATGTGGCCGCGCTCGCGGGCCTTGCGCAGTTCGAATACGGTACGGCGGGTCACGACTTCGCGACGGTGACGGACGAAGGCTTCCAGCAGATCCTTGAGGTTCAGGATGCGCGGGCGACCGTCGATCAGGGCCACGACGTTGATACCAAACACGCTTTGCAGCTGGGTCTGGGCGTAGAGGTTGTTGAGGATCACCTCAGGCACTTCGCCACGACGCAGCTCGATCACGACGCGCATACCGTCCTTGTCGGACTCGTCGCGCAGCTCGGTGATGCCTTCGAGCTTCTTCTCCTTGACCAGCTCGGCGATCTTCTCGATCAGACGCGCCTTGTTCAACTGGTAAGGCAGCTCGGTGATGACGATCTGCTGACGGCCACCGACCTTGTCGATGTCTTCGATCATCGAGCGGGCGCGCATGTAAATGCGGCCACGGCCGGTGCGATAGGCTTCGATGATGCCGGCGCGACCGTTGATGATCGCGGCAGTCGGGAAGTCCGGACCGGGGATGTATTGCATCAGCTCATCGACGGTCAGCTCAGGGTTGTCGATGAGGGCCAGGCAACCGTCGATGACTTCACCGAGGTTGTGCGGCGGAATGTTGGTGGCCATGCCCACGGCGATACCGCTGGAGCCGTTGACCAGCAGGTTGGGAATCCGGGTCGGCATGACCGCCGGGATCATTTCGGTGCCGTCGTAGTTCGGCACCCAGTCCACGGTTTCTTTGTGCAGGTCGGCCAGCAGCTCGTGCGCCAGCTTGGTCATGCGCACTTCGGTGTATCGCATGGCCGCGGCGTTGTCGCCGTCGACCGAACCGAAGTTGCCCTGGCCGTCTACCAGCAGGTAGCGCAGGGAAAACGGCTGGGCCATCCGAACGATGGTGTCGTACACCGCAGTGTCGCCGTGAGGGTGATACTTACCGATCACGTCACCGACAACACGGGCAGATTTCTTGTACGGCTTGTTCCAGTCGTTACCCAGCTCGCTCATCGCGAACAGCACACGCCGGTGCACGGGCTTCAAGCCATCGCGCGCATCAGGCAGTGCCCGACCGACAATTACGCTCATCGCGTAGTCGAGGTAGGACTGTTTCAGCTCGTCTTCGATATTGACCGGGAGGATTTCTTTGGCCAGTTCGCCCATGAGAAGCCTGATTCCTTTTTCGGGTGAAACCTCGTCACATCCATATGGGACGAACGAAGCTCGCCGCTGCCGGCATGGTGCCTGGCAACGACTTACGACAAATCAACGAGTTATGACACGGATCTGCACGTTAAGGGCAGCCCCTCGGGGCGGCCCTGGAAACCGCCGGATGTTATCACAATCGCCGCCACGCACCTATCCCCCTGACGGGCATGGAGCGTAGTAAGTTGACGGATGACAGGCTTGAGGACGACGAGAGGGCCTCAGAGCCGGGGTGGGGCTGTTTTTACCCGGCAGATCCGAAGAATCTATGGCCTTTTAAGGCTGATCGGGGGCAAGCCCCCTCCCACATTTTGACTGTGTTCACAGGTCGAGTGTGGGAGGAGGCTTGCCCCCGATAGCAATCTGGCAGGCACCAACGCCCTCAATGCAGCCGCTTACGGCACATCAACTGGGCGATTTTGGAGGCGTCCGGCCGTTCGACAATGCCCTTTTCAGTCACGATCACGTCGATCAAGTCGGCCGGGGTCACGTCAAATACCGGGTTGAAGGCTTTCACATCGGCGGCGAAGCGCTGGCCGGCGACTTCCAGCAACTCGCCCGCATCGCGCTCTTCCAGGGCCACGTCGTCGCCCGCAGCCATCATCAGGTCCAGGGTCGAACTCGGCGCCACCACCATGAAACGCACACCATGGTGCATGGCGCACACCGCCAATTGATAGGTGCCGATCTTGCCGATCACATCACCATTGGCCGCAATGCAGTCGGCGCCGACGATCACCCAGGTCACGCCCTTGGTCTTGAGGATGTGCGCGCCCGCCGAGTCGGCGTTGACCGTGACGGGGATGCCGTCGCCCGCCAGCTCCCAGGCGGTCAGCCGCGAACCTTGCAGCCAGGGCCGGGTTTCGTTGGCGTAGACCTGCTCGACCAATCCCTCCAGAAAGGCAGCTCGAATCACCCCGAGGGCCGTACCGAACCCTCCCGTCGCCAGGGCGCCTGCGTTGCCGTGGGTCAGGATCGCCTGAGCATTGCCCTGGTGCTTGCGAATCCGCTCGACGCCCAACTGGGCCATGACGAGGTTGGCTTCGCGGTCGCTTTCATGGATCGCAATCGCTTCGGCTTCCAGCACAGCCAGCGGATTGGCGTGTTTCTTGAGGCGGTCCAGGCGGTCGCGCATGCGTTTGAGGGCCCAGAACAGGTTCGCAGCGGTCGGGCGAGTATCGGCCAGAAGTGCGTAGTCTTCTTCCCATGCGGCCTGCCAGTCGCCGCCTTCGGCGATCCGCTCGCGGGCAGCGAGTACCAGGCCGTAGGCGGCGCTGATGCCGATGGCCGAGGCGCCGCGCACGACCATCGAACGAATCGCCGTGGCCACCTCATCGGCCGTGGTGCAGGTCACCCAGCTTTCCCGGGACGGCAAAACACGCTGGTCGAGCAGGTGCAGTGCGCCATCGCGCCAATCGATGGCCTTCACTTTCTCCGCAGCCAACAGTCGATCGCGCATCCCTCACCCCGCACTCATGAACAAAAGCCGCCGATTATAGCGATCCGCCAGCCAGGACGCTCGGGTATACTTCGCCCTTCTTTTATAGCTGCCCGGGAAGAAGCCTGCGATGACCTCCACTGCCGCCCCGCTCGACTTATTGCTACTGCCGACGTGGCTGGTACCTGTCGAACCCGCCGGCGTGGTGCTCAAGGAGCATGGCCTGGGCATCCGCGATGGGCGCATTGCCTTTATCGGCCCACGGGCCGCGGCATTGAAACTTTCCGCCGGCGAAGTGCGCGAGCTGCCGGGCATGCTGCTCAGCCCCGGCCTGATCAACGCCCATGGCCACGCGGCGATGAGCCTGTTTCGCGGAATGGCCGATGACCTGCCGCTGATGACCTGGCTGGAAAAGCACATCTGGCCCGCGGAGGCCAAGTGGGTCGATGAAGCCTTCGTGCGCGACGGCACCGACCTGGCCATCGCCGAACAGCTCAAGGGTGGCATTACCTGCTTCTCGGACATGTACTTCTACCCCAAGATTGCCAGTGACTGCGTCCACAACAGCGGGATGCGCGCGCAGATCGCGATTCCGATCCTCGACTTCCCGATTCCCGGCGCCGGCACCGCCGATGAGGCGATTCGCCAGGGCATCGAGCTGTTCGGCGACCTCAAGCATCACCCGCGCATCAAGATCACCTTCGGCCCCCACGCGCCCTACACCGTGAGCGATGCCAACCTGGAAAAGATCCGGGTGATCGCCGAGGAGCTGGACGCCGCGATCCATATGCATGTGCACGAAACCGCGCTTGAGGTACAACAGGCTGTCGAGCGGACCGGCGAACGCCCGCTGGCGCGCCTCGGTCGCCTCGGCCTGCTGGGTCCACGCTTCCAGGCCGTTCACATGACCCAAATCAGCGAGGACGACCTGGCTTTGCTGGTAGAAAGCAACACCAGCGTCATCCATTGCCCGGAATCGAACCTGAAACTGGCTTGTGGCTTCTGCCCGGTGGAGCGTCTGTGGCAGGCTGGCGTCAATGTGGCCATCGGCACCGACGGCGCCGCCAGCAATAATGACCTCGACCTGCTGGGCGAAACCCGCACCGCGGCGATGCTGGCCAAGGCCGTCGCCGGCTCGGCTACCGCCCTGGATGCCCACCGCGCCTTGCGCATGGCGACCCTCAACGGTGCCCGTGCCATGGGCCAGGAAAGCGAGATTGGCTCGTTGGAGGTCGGTAAAGCGGCCGATATCGTCGCCTTTGATCTTTCAGGGTTGGCGCAACAACCGATCTACGATCCGGTCTCACAGCTTATATATGCCACCGGACGCGATTGCGTGAAACACCTTTGGGTCGCCGGCAAGCAGTTGCTCGACAACCGGCAATTGACCCGCATGGATGAACCACAGTTGACCGCCATGGCCATTGCCTGGGGCCAGCGCATCAGCGGGCACCGCGAATAACGCCGGTCCTGAACCCGTGTTCAGGGCCGACAAACCGATTTATCAGATTTAGAGGAACCACCATGAGCAACGTCGACCACGCCGAAATCGCCAAATTCGAAGCCCTGGCCCACCGCTGGTGGGACCGCGAAAGCGAGTTCAAACCCCTGCACGACATCAACCCGCTGCGGGTCAACTGGATTGACGAGCGCATCAACCTGGCCGGCAAGAAGGTGCTGGACGTCGGTTGCGGCGGCGGTATTCTCAGCGAAGCCATGGCTCAGCGCGGCGCTACCGTGATGGGCATCGACATGGGCGAAGCGCCGTTGGCCGTGGCCCAGTTGCATCAGCTGGAATCCGGGGTGAATGTCGAATACCGCCAGATCACCGCCGAAGCCCTGGCCGAGGAAATGCCCGAGCAGTTCGACGTGATCACCTGCCTGGAAATGCTCGAACACGTGCCGGACCCGTCCTCGGTGATCCGCGCTTGCTTCCGCATGGTCAAGCCCGGCGGCCAGGTGTTCTTCTCCACCATCAACCGCAACCCCAAGGCCTACCTGTTCGCGATCATCGGCGCCGAATACATCATGAAGCTGCTGCCGCGCGGCACCCACGACTTCAAGAAATTCATCCGCCCTTCCGAGCTGGGCGCCTGGAGCCGTCAGGCTGGGCTGAGCGTCAAGGACATCATCGGCCTGACCTACAACCCGCTGACCAAGCACTACAAGCTAGCCAGCGACGTCGACGTCAACTACATGATCCAGACCCTGCGCGAGGAGTAAGCCTGTGAAGTTGCGAGCGGTTCTCTTCGACATGGACGGTACCCTGCTGGACACCGCGCCGGACTTTATCGCCATCTGCCAGGCCATGCGCGCCGACCGCAACCTGGCACCGATCAACGACCAGCATATCCGCGATGAAATCTCCGGCGGCGCACGGGCGATGGTCGCTGTGACGTTCTCGATGGACCCCGAATCCCCAGGTTTTGAAGAACTGCGACTGGAGTTCCTAGAACGCTACCTCAAGGGCTGCGCGATCCACAGCACGTTGTTCGACGGCATGGCCGAGCTGCTGGAAGACATCGAAAAGTCCAAGCTGATCTGGGGCGTGGTCACCAACAAACCGCTGCGCTTTGCCGAGCCGATCATGCAGCAGTTAGGCCTGGCCGAGCGCTCGGCACTGCTGATCTGCCCGGACCATGTGACACACAGCAAGCCGCACCCGGAGCCGCTGATCCTGGCGTGCCAGATGCTCAACCTGGACCCGGCCAGCGTGCTGTTCGTCGGCGATGACCTGCGCGACATCGAGTCCGGCCGCGACGCCGGCACCCGCACGGCGGCGGTCACCTATGGCTACATCCACCCGGACGACAACCCGCGTCACTGGGGCGCGGATGTGGTGGTGGACCACCCGCTGGAATTGCGCAAGGTGCTGGATAACGCGCTGTGCAGTTGCTGATGGTTTACCGGTTTTGCTGACCTATGAAGATCCAATGTGGGAGGGAGCTTGCTCCCGATTGCGGTGGTTCAGTCAATGAATGTGTTGAATGACACACCGCAATCGGGGGCAAGCCCCCTCCCACATTGGATCTTCACTGCGCTCAAGATTGGGGTTTGCAACCTACTGAATTTTGTCGAGGCTATTTATGTTTGATTACTCTGCACGTCCCGAACTGCTCAAAGACCGCGTCATCCTGGTGACCGGTGCCGGTCGCGGGATTGGCGCGGCGGCGGCGAAAACCTATGCCGCCCATGGCGCAACCGTGCTGTTGCTGGGCAAGACCGAAGCCAACCTGGCCCAGGTGTACGACGAGATCGAAGCCGCCGGCCACCCGCAACCGGTGGTGATCCCGTTCAACCTGGAGACTGCCCTGCCCCATCAGTACGATGAGCTGGCGGCGATGATCGAAAAGGAATTCGGCCACCTCGACGGCCTGCTGCACAACGCCTCGATCATCGGCCCACGCACGCCGATCGAGCAGTTGTCCGGTGAGAACTTCATGCGGGTGATGCACATCAACGTCAACGCGATGTTCATGCTGACCAGCACGCTGTTGCCGCTGCTCAAGCTGTCCCAGGACGCCTCGGTGGTGTTCACTTCCAGCAGCGTCGGGCGCAAGGGCCGGGCGTATTGGGGGGCCTATGGCGTGTCGAAATTCGCCACCGAAGGCCTGATGCAAACCCTGGCCGACGAGCTCGACACCGTTGCGCCGGTACGGGCCAACAGCATCAACCCCGGCGCCACGCGCACCAGCATGCGGGCCCAGGCCTATCCGGGGGAAAACCCGGCCGACAACCCGGCGCCGGAAGACATCATGCCGGTGTACTTGTACCTGATGGGGCCGGACAGTACCGGGATCAATGGACAGGCGTTTGACGCGCAGTAACCGCTGACACAACCTGAACAAAATGTGGGAGGGGGCTTGCCCCCGATAGCAGGGTGTCAGTCACTGTATGTGTGACTGACCCACCGCTATCGGGGGCAAGCCCCCTCCCACATTTATTTAGCAGTGTTCTTTAGTTTTTCACCACTTCCTCGAGGGTGAAACGGCCCAGTGGGTTTTGCAGGAAGTTGCTCACATTCTTGCGTGAGATGTTGATGTATGGGCTGTAGTACAGGTCGATCCAGTTCACATCCTGTTTCGCCAGTTTCTGCAGTTCGACATACATCTGCTCACGCTTGGCCGGGTCGGCCTCGATGCGCGCCGCCGTCACCAACGCCTTGACCTTGTCGTTCTTGTAGCGGGTCATGTAGTTCTGGTTGGTGTCGTGGCCCAGTACGAAGGTGGTCTTCTGGTCCGGGTCGAGGATGTCGTTGGTCCAGTACATCACCGAAATATCGTACTCACCGTCCACCAGCATCTGCCAGCTTTGGGTCGGGTCGACTTTCTGCAGGTTGGCCGTCACGCCGACCTTGGCCAACTGGTCCTTGATGATCACCGCGATCTGCTCGTCGGCTTCGTTGCCAGCGTTGACCACGTAGTTCAGCTTCAAGTCCTTGGCACCGGCATCGGCCAGCAGTTTCTTCGCGGCGGTCGGGTCATACGGGCGTTGCAGGTTGTTGGCGTAGTGGTACAGCGAGCCTTTGGGGATGTAGGAATAGGCCACGGTGCCTTGACCGTAAGTGGCCGTCTTCACCAGCGATTGTTTATCGATGGCCATGTCCAGCGCCTGGCGAACTTCCGGTTTGGCCAGCAGGCCGTGCCCATGGTTGATCAGCAGGTGATCTTCGCGGGTGGACGGGTCGGAATGGATCACCACGTTTTTGTCTTTTTTCAGCTCTTCAACCCGTGAGAACGGTACGAAGATCGCCGTATCCAGTTCGTTGTTCTGCACCATGCGCATGCGCGTGTTGTCGTCGGTCACCGAGACCCACTCCACGCCATCCAGGCTGACGTTTTTGGCCTGCCAGAAGTTCGGGTTTTTCTTCAGGATCACCCGATCGCCCTTGCGCCATTCGTCCACGGTGAACGCCCCGGAGGTCACCGGGTTTTGCGCGTAGGCGTCTTCGCCCATTTTGGTCATGGCTTTTTCCGACAGGATCGACACCGTCGGCGACGCCAGTTGCGAGAGGAAGGCGACCGCCGGGGTCTTCAGCGTCACCACCAGGGTTTGCGGATCGGCGGCCTTGGCCGTGTCGATCAGGCTGAATGGGTCGCTCCACAGCGAGGCCTTGTTGTCGCGGATGCGCAACAGGCTGAACGCCGCATCCTCTGCCGTGATCGGCGTGCCATCCGAGAACTTCGCCGCACGTAGCTTGAAGGTGTAGGTCAGGCCGTCCTTGGAAATCTCCCAGTTTTCTGCCAGCCCCGGTTCCATCTTGGTGCCCAGGTTATCCACGCGTACCAGGGTGTCGTAGACGTTGGCGAATACCCAGGTGTCGCGGTTTTGCGCGCTTTTGATCGGGTCGAACGTGGTGCTGTCTTCACGGCAACCGATGGTGAGGACACCGGCGGCCTGGGCAAGACCGGCGGTCAGCGACCAGGCGGTCAATGTCGCGGCGGCGAGCAACTTCAAGTGGCGTGATTGCATGTCATAACTCCTTGTTTATAACGGCGGTTGTTCAAGAATGGCAGGGGTGGGCTGAAGCAAAGGTTCTTCAAGCACGCAACTGTACCGATGCTCGTGCAGGAAACGAGTAGGCGGCAATACCACGGAACACATGGCTTGGGCATACCGGCAACGCGGGTGAAACGCACAGCCTGTAGGCAAGTTCAGCGGGCTCGGTGGCTCGCCGGGTAACGGCTCTGTGGGCAACGGCCGATGCGGATCGATCTCGGGAATCGCCTGGATCAGCGCCGCCGTATACGGATGACGCGGTGAGGTGAAGACCGCTTCCACCGGCCCCTCCTCGACGATCTTGCCCAGGTACATCACCGCTACCCGGTCGCACAGGCGGCGCACGATGGCCAGGTCATGGGCGATAAACAGGATCGCCAGGTTCATGCGCTGTTGCAGTTCCAGCAACAGGTTGATGATCTGGCCCTGGATCGATACATCCAGGGCCGCCACGCACTCATCGGCAATGATCAAGCGCGGTTCCACCGCCAGCGCCCGGGCGATACCGACCCGCTGGCACTGGCCGCCGCTGAGGGAGCCGGGCTTGCGAGCGGCCAATTCAGGGCGCAGGCCGACCAGCTCGAGTAACTCGTCGACACGCCGCGCGATCTGCTGCGGCGCGACTTTGCGCTGTACCCGTAACACTTCGGCAAGGGTTTCGCCGACCGTGTGGCGTGGGTTCAGCGCGGCATACGGGTCCTGGAAGATCATCGCGGTTTCATGGCGCAGGCGGGCGATGTCGATGGCGCTGCCGTGTGCCATGTCGATGCCGTCGAACAGCACCTGCCCGGCGCTGATCGGGTTGAGGTGCAGAATCGCCCGGCCAAGGCTGCTTTTGCCGCTGCCGGATTCGCCCACCAGGCCCAGGGTCTCGCCCGCCGCGAGGTTCAGCGACACTCCGTTGACCGCCCTCACCCACTGCTTGTTGAGGCCGAACATGCCGCTGCCGGACGCGGCAAACCGCACTTCCAGGTCCTTGATCTGCAACAGGCTCATGGGCGACCTCCCAACGGATAGTGACAGGCCACCCGCGCACCTTGCGGCAACACTTCGGTACATAGGCTGCCGACCTGCGGACAACGCGGGTGGAAGCGGCACCCGGCGGGCAACGCATCCAGCAATGGCGGCTGACCCGCGATGGTGCGCAGCAAAGCGTGGCCGGTGCTGTGGGCCGGCTGGCAGTCGATCAGGCCCGCGGTGTACGGGTGCCGGGGATGGGCGAGCAGCTCGTATTTACTGGCGTGCTCGCACAGGCGCCCGGCGTACATCACCGCGATGGTGTCGCAGGTTTGCGCCACCACGCCGAGGTCGTGGGTGATCATGATGATCGACAGGCCGCGCTGGTCGCGCAGATCGAGCAACAGCCGCAGGATTTGCGCCTGCACAGTCACATCGAGGGCCGTGGTGGGTTCGTCGGCAATCAGCACCCTCGGGTTGCAGCCCAATGCCACGGCGATCATGGCGCGCTGGCGCATGCCGCCGGAAAACTCGTGGGGGTAGTTGTCGACCCGTGCCTGGGGATCGGGAATACCCACTTGGCGCAACACCTCGATGGCTTGCCGGCGCGCGTCTTTTTTCGACGCGCCTTGATGCAGGCGGATGCCCTCGGCGATCTGCTCGCCGATGCGCATCAGCGGGTCGAGGTGGCTGCTGGGGTTCTGGAAAATCATGCCCAATTGCCCGCCGCGTACCGCGCGCATGCCCGCGTCGTCCAGTTGCAGCAAGTCCTGGCCGGCCAGGCACACCGCACCGCCCTGCACGCGCAGGTTGGGCGACGGCAATAGACGTATCAGCCCGCGACAGGCCATGGTCTTGCCCGAACCGCTTTCGCCCACCAGGCCGAGGATTTCGCCTTCGGCCAAGTCGAAGGAGACGCGGTCGACCAGGGTCACCTCGCGCCCGGCATTGTTGGCAATCACGCTCAGGTCGCGCACTTGAAGCAGGCTCATGCGCGCTCTCCCAGCACTTGCGCCACGCCATCGGCGAGCAGGCTGAAGCCCATCGCCAAGGTCACGATGGCCAGGCCCGGGAAAGTGCAGATCCACCAGGCGGTGGTAATAAAGGCTTGCCCTTCGGCGACCATCGTCCCCCACTCGGCGGTCGGCGGTTGCACGCCCAGGCCCAGGTAACTCACGGCCGCGCCATTGAGCAGCACCAGCACCGCGTCAGACATGGAAAACACAATCGAGCCAAACATCGCATTCGGCAACAAATGCCGAAACAGAATGCGCCCGTGACCAAAGCCGAGGCTTTTCGCCGCCAGGGCGAAGTCACTTTCCTTGAGCACCAGGATCTGCGAGCGGATCAACCGCGCATACGACACCCAGCCCACCAGCGCCATGGCGATATAGAAACTCTTCAAGCCCGGACCGAGGATGGCCATGATTGCCAGCATCAACACCAGGAACGGGAACGCCAGGATCACGTCGATGATGCGCATGCAGACGCTGTCGAAACGCCCGCCGATATAGCCGGAGACCGCGCCGATAACGGTGCCGAGCATGAACGGGAAGATCACCCCGATAATCGCCAATTGCAGGTCGATGCGTGCGCCCCAGATCACCCGCGAGAGAATGTCGCGACCGTAATTATCCGTACCGAAGGGATGGCCCAGGCTCGGCCCGAGCAAACTGATATCGGTGTTCTGCGCAATCGGGTCGAACGGCGCGATCCATGGCGCAAACAGAGCCAGGCCTAGCCACGTCAACAGAATCAGCAAGCCCCACGCGGCGGTCAGCCGACCGTCGCGAAAGCCAAAGCGCAGACGCAGACGCCATGGGGCGATCAATGGACGGCTGCTCATTGCATCTTCACCCGCGGGTCGAGGGCGACGGTCACCACATCCGCCACAAAGTTGACCAGCACCGTCGCACAGGCCAGCACCATGGCCACGCCCTGCACCACCATGTAGTCGCGGGTAAAGATGCCGCGCACCAGCAACTGGCCGATGCCGGGAATGGCAAACAGGCTTTCGATGACCACCGTGCCGCTGATCAGCCAACCGATATTCACCGCCAGCAGGTTGACCGCCGGCACCAGGGCATTGGGCAGCACATGCCGACGAAACACCGCCGCTTCCGACAACCCGCGCGCCCGGGCGGCGGTGACAGGGTCCGCCTGCAACTCCATCAACATGCTCGCCCGCAGGTTGCGCACCAGCACCGCCGACAGGGCCAGGGCGATGGTCAGGCACGGCAGGACCATATGGTGCGCCTTGTCCAGCCAAGTGCGACCGTAACCGGACACCGGAAACAGGCCCCATTGCACACTGAACAGCAGGATCAGCATCAACCCCAGCCAAAATGCCGGCATGCCCAGGCCGACGGTGGTGAACACGCGGATCAGGTTGTCCGCCCAACCGCCTTTGCGACGCGCCGCGACGGTGGCCAGCGGCACTGCAATCAGCAGCGCCAACAGCACACTGCCGAGCACCAGCACCAGGGTCGGCTCGATACGGGTGACGATCAGCTTCAACGCATCGACCTTGTACAGCAGCGATTGGCCGAGGTCGCCCTTGAGCAGGTTTTTCAGGAAGTAAAAATATTGCAGCCACAGGGGCTGGTCGAGCCCGAACTGTGCGCGGATCTTCAGTAACGCATCCGGCGTGCTGCGCGAGCCGAGCAGCGCGCGCGCCGGGTCACCGGGAATCGAGCGCACCAGCACGAAGGTGATCAGGCTGATGCCAAACAGCACCGGCAGCAATTGCAGCGGCCGGGACAGCACGAAACGGTAGCGCGCCAGGTTCATCCGTCAGCCTCGGTGACGCGCGAGGAAGTCCAGCAGTACCGGGAAGTACGCCTGGGGCTCTTCATAAAATGGCATATGACTGCTGTTGGGGAACACCTGCAATTCGGCGTGCCGGGCGGCCAGTTTCATGCGCAGGGCGCAGGCTGGGGTGAGTTCGTCGTGCTGGCCGGTGGTGATCAGCATCGGCATCTTGAACTCAGCCATCTCGGCGATGCGGTTCCAGTCCTTGAGGTTGCCGATATACAGAAATTCGTTGGGGCCCTGCATGGTTGCGTAGGGGCCCATGTTCCAGTCGTCGAGGGAGCGCCGGAGCGGCGCCGGCCATTCGTCCAGGCGGCACACATGGCGATAGGTGAGCAAGGTGATCGCGGCCTGGTACTGCGGGTGATCCAGGGTGCCCATGGCTTCATGGCGCTGCATCATCGCCACGGTTTCGCTGCCGAGGGCGCCGCGCAGGCGTTCGAGTTCCCGGGAGAGGTGCGGAATGTCGCCGACGGTGTTTTCCAGGATCAGGCTTTTCAGCGCATCGGGGTAATGGATGGCGTATTCGATGCCCAGCCAGCCGCCCCAGGAATGCCCGAGCAAATGCACGCGGCCCAGGCCCAGGGTTTGGCGCACGGTTTCGACTTCTTCGACATAACGGCCGATTTCCCACAGGGAAACATCGGTCGGTCTGGCTGAAGCACCGGTGCCAAGCTGGTCGAATGCAACCACTCGCAGGTCATGCTCTTTGAGCCAGCCATGGGCGTCGCGCAAGTAGTCACACGGCAGCCCCGGCCCGCCGTTGAGGCACAACAGCACCTCATCGCCTTCGCCAAAGCTGTAGACCACGAGGTCATGGCCATCGACTTGCACGGTGTACTGCTGGTCGGGGGCTATTTCACGCCACATGCATACGTTCCTTGTGTGGTATCGGCCTGGCGGGTTGCGGCCGCTTATGAGGCCATAAGCTACCGAGGATGCCGTGCATCCATAACCTAGTATTTCTTATAGGTTTGGCCTGGCAGTCCTTCGCCGGGGCGTGGCATTCTACTTGCAGCAAGTCGAGATTCATATGAATTCGGGAGCAGAACGGATGCTGGCCAAGCTAACTGCCTTCAATCACCGTCTCATGCCGGGCAGGAGCCTGGATGAGCAGATGGACAATACGTTTATCCTCGCCCAACAGCTGGGTTTCGATGCGCTGGTGTATGACTATTCGCCGGTGCCCATCGACCTCAACGGTGCGTTGATCACACCTTCTGTGCTGCAACTGCGCAACACCCCTTCCGATTGGCACGCCTTATGGTGCAGCGAAGGGTTTTACCAGATCGATCCGGTGCAGCACCTGGCCTTGAGCACGGTGTCGCCGTTTGTCTGGTCCTACGAGGCCAAGGCGCAAACCGCGCTGCAGAAGATCATGGACCCGTGCCACGCCCCCGTCTCGTCTTACCTGCATGATCAGCAACTGACCTGCGGCGTCAGCGTGCCGATTCACCTGCCCCGGGGCGGCTTCGCATCGTTGACCGGCTTGCGCACCGGCAAGGCGCACACGGTGCTGGAGGATGCGCAGCAAACCTTGTCGGATTTCAACCTGATTTCCCATGCATTGCAGGAAGCGGCCTACCCGTTGTTCAGCAATGAACTACGCACCTACCCGCATATCCGTCTGACCAAACGCGAGCGCGAGTGCCTGAAATGGGCCGCCGACGGCCTGACCGCCGCCGAAATCGCCACGCAGTTGAGCCGCTCACTGGCGGTAGTCACCCTGCATCTCGCCTCAGCGATGCACAAACTGGGGGCGAAAAATCGCGTACAGGCCGTGGTGCGCGCCACCCATTATCGCTTGCTGGAGGGTTGACCCTCGGCAAAACCTAGCTGTTTTGCTAGTTACCTAAACGTTCTGTGCCGATTATCGTGTCCCTGATCCTTTTTTTCAAAGCAGGGTACGAAATGGAATTCATCGAGAAAATCCGCGAAGGGTACGCGCCCTTCGGCCCCTATCAGACCTGGTACCGCATCACCGGCGACCTGACCTCCGGCCGTACACCGTTGGTAATCATCCACGGCGGTCCCGGCTGCACCCATGACTATGTCGACGCCTTCAAGGACGTTGCCGCCAGTGGCCATGCTGTCATCCACTACGACCAACTGGGCAACGGCCGCTCCACGCACTTGCCCGACAAAGACCCGTCCTTCTGGACTGTCAGCCTGTTCCTCGACGAACTGAACAACCTGCTGGACCACCTGCAAATCAGCCAGAACTACGCAATTCTCGGGCAATCCTGGGGCGGCATGCTCGGCAGCGAACATGCGATTCTGCAACCCAAGGGCCTGCGTGCGTTTATCCCGGCCAACTCGCCCACCTGCATGCGCACCTGGGTCAGCGAAGCCAACCGCCTGCGTCAGCTGTTGCCCGAAGGCGTGCATGAAACCCTGCTCAAACATGAAGCCGCCGGCACCTACCAAGACCCGGAATATCTCGCCGCCTCGCGAATTTTCTACGACCAGCACGTCTGCCGGGTCAACCCATGGCCAGACGAGGTCGCGCGCACTTTCGCCCAGGTCGATGCAGACCCGACCGTGTACCACGCCATGAGCGGCCCGACCGAGTTCCATGTGATCGGCAGTTTGAAGGACTGGAACGTGATTGGCCGTCTGTCGGCGATCAAGGTGCCGACCCTGGTGATCTCCGGCCGGCATGACGAAGCCACACCGTTGGTGGTCAAGCCGTTCCTGGATGAAATCGCGGATGTGCGCTGGGCGCTGTTTGAAGACTCCAGCCACATGCCCCATGTGGAAGAACGCCAGGCGTGCATGGGGACCGTGGTGAAGTTTTTGGACGAGGCGTGTTCTGTGCCGCACAAAGCCCTTAAGGCTGGCTGAGGTCCACTGTGGGAGCGGGTTTGCTCGCTCCCACCCATTCAGGCTTCGCTGGTCTCGGCCTTCGGCGCTTTTTTCGACACCTCGGCCAGCAGCGGAATCTCCTTCCCTTCGGCATCAAACAGCTTGCCACCCCTGAAGTAATCGCCTTCGCGCAAGACTGCCACGTCCTGGAAACACAGGCTGCGCTCAGTCCCCGCCACAAACACCGACTGCTGGTCCGAGTTGCCGGCAGTGAAGTGATTGAACGTCAGGTTCAGCAGAATCGCCATGATCGCCGAGGAACTGATGCCCGAATGAAAAATGGTCGCGAACCAGCCAGGAAAGTGATCATAGAAATTCGGCGCGGCAATGGGGATCATGCCGAAACCGATCGAGGTGGCAACGATGATCAGGTTCATGTTGTTGCGGTAATCCACCTTGGACAAGGTGCGAATACCGCTGGCCGCCACGGTGCCGAACAATACAATCCCGGCACCGCCCAATACCGAGGTCGGCACTGCCGCAATCACCCGCCCCATAAACGGCAGCAGGCCGAGGATGACCAGGAACACCCCGCCCGTCGCGACCACAAACCGACTTTTCACCCCGGTAACCGCGACCAGGCCGACGTTCTGGGCGAACGCGCTCTGGGTAAACGAACCAAAAATCGGCGCAAACATGCTCGACAGCATGTCGGCACGCAAGCCGTTACCCAGGCGTTTGGAGTCGACTTTGGTGTCGATGATCTCGCCCACGGCCAGGATGTCCGCCGAGGTCTCCACCAGCGTCACCATCACCACAATGCACATGGAAATGATCGCCGCCACATGGAAGGTCGGCACGCCGAAATGAAAGGGCGCAGGGAAGCCGAACATCGGCCCCTGGCTCACGCCGGAAAAGTCCGCCATGCCGAGGAACACCGCAATCACGGTGCCGATCACCATCGCCAACAGGATTGATAACCGCGAGATCGCCGCGCTGCCGATTTTGCTCAGCAACAACACCAGCACCAGCGTCAGCGCGGCCAGGCCGACATTCGCCATGCTGCCGAAATCCGCCGCGTGGCTGTTGCCGCCCATGGCCCAGCGCGCGGCCACCGGCATCAGGGTCAGGCCGATGGTCGTGATCACAATGCCGGTCACCAACGGCGGGAAAAACCGGGTGATCCGCGAGAACACCGGCGTGATCAGTAGCCCGATAAACGACGCAGCCATCACCGCCCCGAGAATCGCCGGCACCCCACCGGCGCCATCACTGCCGACAATCGCCACCATCGTCGCCACTCCGGAAAACGACACGCCCTGCACCAGCGGCAACTGACAGCCAAAGAACGGCAGGCCAAGGGTTTGCAACAGCGTGGCCAGACCACCGGCAAACAGCGACGCGGCGATCAACAGGCCAATATCCGCCGGCGACAACCCGGCCGCCTGGCCAATAATCAACGGCACGGCAACGATGCCGCCATACATAGTGAGCACATGCTGCAGGCCGTAAGCCATGTTGGCGGCGACGCCGAGATTCTCATCTTCGGGCCGTTGCGGTGACGCCTTCGGGATAGTCATGGTGAGCGGGTCTCTGTTTTTGTTGTGGGGCCACTGTATGCAATACCTGGACTATATGTCCATAGAGCTGTATACAATCACCCGAACAAGATCCCATCCCACGGTGTTACAAAATCGCCAATCGCACGTCGACGACCACGCTGAATAGGGCAGTGACGTTCCAGGGCGTATCGCTCAAGACGCGGAAGAAACCGCAATCACGCGTTGGCGTGCCTGCGATGCAGACAACGCGGCGCATCAGGTTCACCGAGCCGATACCAGCGCAGGCAAGCCAGTTCCCACATGTTGGAATGCATTGCCAACTCAAGCGTTTTCCAGCTGCGAATGATCGGTTTTCGGCCGCGCCAGCCAATACCCCAGCACCGCCAGCGGTGCGGTCGCCAGCATCACAATCACGGTGATCAGCAGCGGCTGCTCGAGCATCGACGACACCAACAGGCTGCTGAGAAAACACAGGCCCAGTTGCAGGGTGTTTTGCAGCGCCGCCGCCTTGCCGGAGTTTTCCGCAAACGGCATCAGCGCATTCGCCACCACGATGGGGTAACTGGCACCGTTGACCAGGGCCATCAGGCAGAACGGAATCAGCAAGGTGGTCAGGGTCGGCACGCTCAAGGTGGCGACCAGGTACAACGCAAGCATGCTGATGCAGTAGGCCACCAGCAGCCAGGGCAACAACGTCTTGCCCTGGAACCGCTGCAAAGCGCTGCGGCAACTGTAGCCACCGATCAGGAACGCGAGGGTCGGCAGCACATAACTCAGGCCAATGTCATTCGGGCTGTAGCCCATGTCGCCAAGGATGAACGGCGAGGCGGTCAACCAGGCGAAGAAACTGGCGGAGCAGGCGGCAAAGATCATGACGTTGCCGGTGAACACGCGCGAGCCGAGCAACTGCCCATAACCGAGGCGCGTAGGTTCGCCCTCCTCCGCCAGCCGTTTCGGCGCAGTGCGCAGGAATAGAGTCGGCAGCAGCAACAGCAGCGACACGCCCAGCAACACCGCGAAAATCGCCTGCCAACCAAAGTGATTCAACACCATGGCCCCCAGCAGCGGCGCCAGGGCCGGCGATAACGACATCAGCGGCATGATGCTGGCAAACACGCGGTGAGCCTTATCGGCCGGGTAACGGTCAATCACCAGCGCCTGCCAGCTCACAGCGGCGGAACACACGCCAATCGCCTGGATAAAGCGCAGTGCCAGCAACTGCGCTGCGGTCTCGACCCAGAACATGCCGATGCAACCCAGCACGAACAGGCTCAGGCCCGTGAGCAGGATCGGTTTGCGCCCCAGTCGGTCAGACAACGGCCCCCACAACAACTGCCCCACGGCAAAGCCGGCGAGGAAAATACTCAAGCTGGCGCCCACTGCACCCGCGCCGATGTGTAATTGCTCGCCCATGGCGCCGAACGCCGGCAAGTACATGTCCATGGCGAGATAACCAAGCATGCTCAGCCCCGCCAGGTACCAGGTGAAACCAAAAGAATTTTTCATTGAAGCCTTGTAGATCTTGCCATCAAACAATTTGCTGACTACTGCCCATTATGAAGCTGACAATTTCTCTGTGAAGCGATAATAATTGGACACTTCTATCAATTAATTTGAAGGCAGCCGCCATGTGGTCCGAATACTCCCTGGATGTGGTCGATGCGGTCGCACGCCATGGCAGCTTCAGCGCCGCCGCCCAGGAATTGCACCGAGTACCGTCAGCCATCAGCTACACGGTGCGTCAGCTGGAAGAATGGCTGGCCGTGCCCCTATTTGTGCGGCGCCATCGTGACGTAGAGCTCACTCCCGCCGGCCGTCTATTTATAGACGAAGCCCGCAGTGTGATGAAAACCATGCTCGGCACACGGCGCCTGTGCCAGCAAGTGGCCAATGGCTGGAGCGGCCAGTTGAAGGTCGCAGTGGACTCCATCGTCAAGCCGCAGCGCTGCCGGCAGTTGGTGCTGGATTTCTATCGGCAGTTCCCTGACGTGGAATTGCTGCTGGAGTACGAGGTGTACAACGGCGTGTGGGACGCCCTCGCCGATGAGCGCACCGACATCGTGATCGGCGCCACCAGCGCGGTGCCGGTGGCGAGTCACTTCACGTTTCGCGATATGGGCCTGTTGAACTGGTTGTGTGTGGTCAGCGCGAAACACCCGCTGGCGGCGCTGGACGGTTTGCTCAGTGACGATCAACTGCGCCCGTTCGCGTCCCTGTGCATGACCGACACCTCGCGCAACCTGCCCAAGCGCGATACCTGGACCCTGGATAACCAGCGCCGGCTGGTGGTGCCGAACTGGGCTTCGGCCATTGACTGCCTGCGCGACGGTCTGTGCGTCGGCATGGCGCCGGCGCATCAGGTGTTGCCGTGGATCGAACGCGGTGAGCTGGTCGCGCTGCAACTGCGCCGGCCGTTCCCGGCCAGCCCGTCATGCGTGGCCTGGGCGCAGAACAAACTGTCCCCGGCGATGAGTTGGTTGCTGGAATACCTGGGGGATAGCGAGACGATGAACCAAGAGTGGTTGAATGGGAGTGACCTCTGAAGATCAGCGGAATCCCCTGTAGGAGGGTGCTTACCCCCGATGGCGGTGTGTCAGTTGCAGATTGCTCGACTGATACACCGCCATCGGGGGCAAGCACCCTCCCACAAGGGATCTCATTTCAATCCAGCAAGCGGGTGATGGCCCGCACGATCATCTCCACTTCCTTGGCCTCCAGGGTCAGCGGTGGCAGCAGGCGGATCACCTTGCCCCGGGTCACGTTGATCAGCAGCCCATGCTCCTGGGCGGCGCGCAGGGCCAGGTCGCGACACGGGCTTGCCAGTTCGATGCCGATCATCAAGCCTTTGCCGCGAATCGCCAGGACCTGCGGGTGCTCCTCCAACTCCACCCGTAAGCGCGCCAACAAGCGCTCGCCCTGTTGCGCGGCGTTCTGCAGCAGGCCTTGCTCTTCAATGATCTCCAGCACGGTGCAACCCACCCGGCAGGCCAATGGGTTACCGCCGAACGTGCTGCCGTGGCTGCCCGGAGTGAACAAGTCGGCCGCCACGTTCCTGGCCAGGCAGGCGCCGATGGGCACGCCGTTGCCGAGGCCTTTGGCCAGGGTCATCACGTCCGGCACGATGCCCTCGTGCTGGAAGGCAAACCAGGCGCCGGTGCGGCCGATGCCGGTCTGGATTTCATCGAGCATCATCAGCCAACCGTGGCGCGTGCAGTGAGCGCGCAGGGCTTTCAGGTAGCCGGCTGGCGCCATCTGCACCCCGCTTTCGCCCTGGATCGGTTCCAGCAAGACCGCCGCGATGCGCGTGCCGAACGCATGCGTGATCGCCTCCAGCGCCGCCAGGTCGCCAAAGCCGACCTTGAGAAAATCCCCCGGCAAGCGCTGGAACCCCAAGCGGACCGAAGGCCCGTCGCTGGCCGCCATGGTGCCCAATGTGCGGCCGTGGAAAGCGTTCTCCATCACCACCACCAACGGCGCCTCGATGCCCTTTTTCCAGCCGTGCAACCGCGCCAGTTTTAGCGCGGTCTCGTTGGCCTCGGCGCCGGAGTTGTTGAAGAACGCGCGATCCAGCCCGGACAGTTGGGTCAGACGCTGGGCCAAGCGTTGTTGCCAATCGATGCTGTAGAGGTTGGAGGTGTGCAACAGCAACCCGGCTTGTTCGCTGATGGCTGTCACCAGTTTCGGATGGGAGTGTCCGACATTGGTCACGGCCACGCCTGCCACGGCGTCCAGGTATTCGCGGCCCTGCTGGTCCCACAAGCGCGTGCCCAGGCCACGCACAAAGCTCAAGGCCAAGGGTTGGTAAGTGCTCATCAGGCAAGCGGCGGTCATGGTGGCAAGCTCCAGTGCTGGGTTGGGATGGGTCCAGTATCGTTAGCCACCCAAGCTGGATAAACTGTGCTTTCCTGCAATGACTTTAAACCAGGGCTTGATAATGGATCTGTTCCAGGCGATGTCGGTGTATGTGAAAGTGGTCGAGACCGGCAGCATGACAGCCGCGGCCCATGCCAGTGGGATGTCGACCACCATGGTCGGCAACCATTTGCGCGCCCTGGAGCAACGCCTGGGGGTCAGCCTGCTCAAGCGCACCACGCGCAAGCAAAGCCTCACCGAATTCGGCGGGCAGTATTACCAGCGCTGCCTGGAAGTGCTGGGGCTGGTGGCTGACTCCGAGCAATTGGCCGAACAGGCCCACAGCGACGTGCCCAAGGGCACCCTGCGCATCACCGCCCCGCCCGCCTTCGGCACCGAACGCCTGGCGCCGGCCTTGAGCGAATTTTCCCAACGTTACCCGCTGATCAAGTTGTACGTGGTGCTCAGCAATCAACGCATGGACCTGGTCGACAGCGGCTTCGACGTGGCCATCCGCCTGGGCGAGCTGGAACCCTCAAGCCTGATCGCCCGGCCCCTGCAGGACTACACCATCACCCTGTGCGCCGCGCCGGACTACCTGGCGCGACGCGGCACGCCGCAAACGCCGGAAGATCTGCAACAACACGACTGCCTGGCATTCGCCTACCCCTCCAGCGACGATTGGCGTAACGCCGACAAACTGTGGCGCATGAGCGGCGCGGACGGCGAAGTGGAGATCCCCGTGTCCGGCTCGCTGACCATCAACAGCTCGCAAGCCCTGCGCCAGGCGGCGGTGCAAGGCATGGGCATCGTCATGCTGCCCGATGCCCTGGTGCAGCCCGACCTGCAGAGCGGAAAGCTGGAGGCATTACTGACCCGTTATCAACTGCCCAGCCGCCCCATGCATCTGCTGTACGGCCAGGATCGTTACCGCCTGCCTAAACTGCGGGCTTTCGTGGATTTTGCCCTGGAGAAATGGGCGCGCTAAAAGCCCACGCCCAATTCACGCAGTCGCTCAGCGGTACGCTCGGCACAAACGTGGTGAATGCCTTGCCAGCCCAGGGCAATGGCCGCGTCGATGTTGCCCGCGACATCATCGATAAACACCACTTCGCCAGGCTGGATATCCGGCAGGTGAGCGCGCACCTGGCCGAGGCTGGCGTGATAAATCGCTGCGTCGGGCTTGATCAGCTTCAACTCGCCGGAAACCACAATGTCGCGAAAACACTGCAGGAACGGGTAGTTGGCCCGCGCATAAGGGAACGTCTCGGCCGACCAGTTGGTGAGCCCGAACAGCGGCATGTCGGCTTGATGCAGCGCCTTGAGAATAGTCACGCCCTCCGGCAATGGCCCGCGCAGCATTTCATGCCAGCGGTCGTAGTAGGCCGTGATCAAGGTTTCGTGATGGGGGTATTGCGCGATGAGGCTGCGCGTCGCCTCGGCCAGGGTGCGCCCGGCGTCCTGCTCGGTGTTCCAGGCCTGGGTGCAGATGTTGTCGAGGAACCATTGCCGCTCCTCTTCATCGGCGATCAGCTTGCGGTACAGGTGCTGCGGGCTCCAATCGAACAGAACACCGCCAAAATCAAAAACGACTGCACGAATCGTCATCAGATCCTCCGTTAGCGTGAGTTGATAGCGGATGGAGTCTGGCAGATCGCGATGGCTTTACACACAACGAATGTGGGAGCGGGCCTGCTCGCGATGGCGGTTTGTCAGTGCCGGAAGTTTCGGCTGACCCACTGCAATCGCGGGCAAGCCCGCCCCCACATGTTTTTCGAACGTATTTAGGCTTGGACCAGACCGTTGATCTTCACGGTCGGATTCACGTCAGCCTCGTAGTCCACGCCGTCGATCTCAAAGCCGAACAAGCGCAGGAACTCAGCCTTGTAGCCGGCAAAATCGCTGATCTCGTTGACGTTGTCGTCGGTGACCTGGTTCCACAGCGCAGCCACGGCGTCCTGGACTTTCGGTTGCAGCTCGGCCAGGTCGGCACGCAGGCGGCCGTCGGCGTCGAGCTTCGGCTCGCGGCCGTACAGGCTGTCCTTGAACAGGCCATAGACCTGCTCGATGCAACCTTCGTGGGTGCCCTGCTCTTTCATCACTTTGAACAGCAACGACAGGTACAGCGGCATGATCGGGATCGCGGAGCTGGCCTGGGTGACCACAGCCTTGAGCACCGACACGCGGGCGTCGCCCTTCAGTGCGGCCAGGTTGTCGCGCAGGGTCAGGACTTTCTTGTCCAGGTCCTTCTTGGCTTCGCCGATGGAGCCGTTCCAGTAGATATCCTGGGTCAGCTTCTCGCCGAGGTAGGTGAACGCCGTGGTCTTGGCGCCTTCGGCCAACACGTCCGCCTCACGCAGGGCGTCGATCCACAGCTGCCAGTCTTCGCCGCCCATGACTTTCACGGTGCCGTCGATTTCTTCCTGGGTGGCCGGCTCAAGGGTGGTGTCGACGACAACGCCCTTGTCGGTGTTGATCCCGCGCAGGGTCACGGCCTTGCCGATCGGCTTGAGGGTGGAGTTATGCACCACGCCCTGCGGGTCGGTGCGGCGTGGCGCGGCCAGGCTGTAGACCACCAGGTCGATCTTGCCCAGGTCTTTCTTGATGGTCTCGATGGTCAGGCGCTTGATCTCGTCGGAGAACGCGTCGCCATTGATGCTCTTGGCGTACAGGCCTTTTTCGACGGCAAACTTCTCGAACGCGGCGCTGTTGTACCAGCCGGCGGAGCTCAGCTTGCCTTCTTCGCCTTCTTTCTCAAAAAACACGCCCAGGGTATCGGCGCCGCAGCCAAACGCGGCACTGATGCGCGCGGCCAGGCCATAACCGGTGGAAGCACCGAGGACCAGCACCTTTTTCGGGCCGCCTTCGATGACGCCGTGTTGAGTCACGTAGTCGATCTGTTCCTTGACGTTCGCTTCACAGCCAACAGGGTGAGCGGTCACACAGATAAAGCCACGAACCCGCGGTTTGATGATCATAAAATTTCTGCCTCTTCCAAGGTGCCGAAGGCCAATGGTGGCCATTCAACTTAATCGTACCGGTCTATGACGTCCAAAAAACCGAAGCGTCACGATAGTCGCAAATCTTCTGTTTACAAAATCCAATCCAACACTCGCTGCGCAAGCCGGGCCGTGGGTTAAAAACTGTGCCATCTCTTCACAATTTCGTAATATTTAAAGCGCCGATCCACCTGAGAACGCCTTATCATGATGGGATTGTTTCAATATGTTTCATAATCCCACCACTCGCAGCCACGGACCTGGACTTGTCGAATGGCGCCCAGCTGGAGCTGAGTTTCATGAACAAATCTGCCTTACGCAAAAAAGCCGTGTCGATCGCCTGGGCATTCGGCGTCCTGCTGATTATTTGCCTCTTCCCCCTGACCACTGCGGTGTTCCTCGGCCTGGTGCTGGTCTGCGGTGTCTATGACTTCCTGCGCAACGGTCTGTATGACGGCGACACGTTCAAGAAATATTTCATCGGCAGCGGCCGCAATACCTGGCTGCTGGCACCGTTCAACACCCTGTTCGACCTGTTGAGCAGCCGCAACCGCCACGTCTACACGATGCGCGACCTGCCGCCCGCCTGGCGTGAAGACCTGCAACAGGTGATCGACGACGCCATGGCCCACAAGGACGAGATCATCGGCTACCTGGACGAGCGCATGGCCGAGAAGAAACGCGGCATGTTGTTTTTCCAATGGTACGGCCGGCCGACCGAAACCACCCTGGATATCCCGGAGCTGCGCAAGAAGTTGCCGTTCGTGAAGACCATCGGCGTGTCGGTGTTCAACGAAAACCGCTCGACGTCCTTTCACTTCGGCCCTCTGCGCATGATGTTCCGGGTGCTCTACAACATGGCGCCGGCGCCCCACCACGAGGGTGTGTACATCCAAGTGGGCAAGCACAAGCATTACTGGCACGACGACCCGCTGTTTATCTTCGATGACACGCTGATGCATGCATCCTTCAACAAGAACGACGCCAAACGCTACTGCCTGTTCATTGATATCGTGCGGCCGACCATGTTGCCCTCCGTCCTCAATGCCGTGATCGCAGGTTTTGCCGGCGCGGTGTTCGCCCTGCGGCGGTTTTTCTACAAAAACTGGAAGCTGATTCAGTAGGTTCTGCGGCATGATGGTGCTGGACGGTGTTTGCGCCCTGCCCGCGAGGCGGCCAGAATAACCGTCTCGTGCGACCGAATTCGGCGCCCACCATTCTCAAGCCATCGCCCCCTGAAGGGCGCGGTGGCTGCGCTTTCAAGGAATCAGAATGCCCCAACGTCAAGTCATCAATGCCTCCGTCAGCCCCAAGGGCAGCCTCGAAACACTCTCCCAGCGTGAAGTCCAGCAACTGAGCGAAGCCGGCTCCGGCAGCATCTATACCCTGTTCCGCCAGTGCGCCCTGGCCATCCTCAACACGGGCGCGCACATCGACAACGCCAAGACCATCCTCGACGCCTATAAAGACTTTGAAGTGCGTATCCACCAGCAGGATCGCGGCGTGCGCCTGGAACTGCTGAACGCGCCGGCCGACGCCTTCGTCGATGGCGAAATGATCGCCAGTACCCGTGAAATGCTGTTCAGCGCGCTGCGCGACATCGTCTACACCGAGAACGAACTGGACAGCCAACGCATCGACCTGAGCAACTCCCAGGGCATCACCGACTACGTGTTCCATCTGTTGCGCAACGCCCGCACGCTGCGCCCGGGTGTCGAGCCGAAAATCGTGGTGTGCTGGGGTGGGCACTCGATCAACACTGAAGAATACAAATACACCAAGAAAGTCGGCCACGAACTGGGCCTGCGCAGCCTCGACGTCTGCACAGGCTGCGGCCCCGGCGTGATGAAAGGCCCGATGAAGGGCGCGACCATTTCCCACGCCAAGCAACGCATCAGCGGCGGGCGCTACCTGGGCCTGACCGAGCCGGGCATCATCGCCGCCGAAGCGCCGAACCCGATCGTCAATGAACTGGTGATCCTGCCGGACATCGAGAAGCGCCTGGAAGCCTTCGTGCGCGTCGGCCACGGCGTCATCATCTTCCCGGGCGGCGCCGGCACGGCGGAAGAGTTCCTCTACCTGCTCGGCATCCTGATGCACCCGGACAACCGCGACGTGCCCTTCCCGGTCATCCTCACCGGGCCAAAACACGCCGCGCCGTACCTGCAACAATTGCACGCATTCGTCGGCGCCACGCTGGGCGAAGCGGCGCAGGCGCACTACCAGATCATCATCGACGATCCGGCCGAAGTGGCCCGCCAGATGACCGCCGGGCTCAAGGCCGTGAAGCAGTTCCGCCGCGAGCGCAACGATGCGTTCCACTTCAACTGGCTGTTGAAGATCGATGAAGGCTTCCAGCGCCCGTTCGACCCGACCCACGAAAACATGGCCAGTCTGCAACTGAGTCACGCGCTGCCGCCCCATGAACTGGCGGCCAACCTGCGTCGCGCGTTCTCGGGGATCGTGGCGGGCAACGTCAAGGACAAGGGCATTCGCCTGATCGAACAGAACGGCCCTTACGAGATCCATGGCGACCCGGCCATCATGAAGCCACTGGATGAACTGCTCCAGGCGTTCGTCGCGCAGCACCGCATGAAGTTGCCGGGCGGCGCGGCGTATGTGCCGTGCTACCGCGTGGTGCAGTAAGTCAGCCCACACATGCTGTAGCGCTTTAACCTTGTGTTCAGGCTTGTCGGCGGGAAGCGTCGGGCTATCGTTTTTTACGAAGCCCGACTGACCCACACCCGAGGAGCGACCTATGGACCAACGGATCTTGTTCTCCCACACTCCTTACCCTAAGGTAAGGAGCATCACGCTGGAGACCTTCAACATGGCGACAGCCACGCTTACCTCAAAAGGACAAATCACCATCCCCGTCCAAGTCAGGACCGCCCTGGGCCTGGAAACGGGAGACCGGGTCGAATTCGTCGAAATGGAAGACGGCAAATTTTCCATTATTGCCGCGAGCAAAACCGTTCACGACCTCAAGGGCTTGATCCGCAAGCCTGCCCAGGCCATCTCCATCGAGGACATGAACCGCGCCATTGCGGCACAGGGAGCAAAAGCCCAATGATCGGCCTGGATACCAATGTGCTGGTGCGCTATGTCACCCAGGACGATCCGGTCCAATCCGCCAAGGCGTCCGAGCTGATCGAATCCCTCACCACCCTGTCGCCAGGCTTTGTCAGCCTGGTGTCGGTGGTGGAGTTGGTGTGGGTTTTACAAAGTTGCTATCAGTCAGCCAAGAGCGACGTGGTGACAGTGCTGGAAACGCTGCTGCGTACCCGTGAATTGATCATCGAGCATGCCGAGATCATCTGGCAGGCACTCCGGCGGTTCTCGGCAAACAAAGCCGATTTCGCCGACTGTTTGATCGCGCGCTGCGCCCACGCAGCCGGCTGCGAATACACCGCCACCTTTGACCTCGACGCAGCCAAGGCTGCGGGCATGAAGCGATTGGTCTGAGAGGGGTTCAGCGAACCCAGCCACCATGCTGCCAGTGGTAACCGTCATTTCGTTGCACCCAGTGCGGATGCACATAACGGTAGCCCTCGCGCACCGGCTCCCAATGGCCGTGTACGGCCACATAGCGTCCACCTTCCCAGCGCCAGTAACCGCGCGACCAAACATAACCTTCGCGCACCGCCGGCTCGACTTCGATCACTTGCATCGGCGGCGGTTGTGGCGCGACCACCTCCACATACTCACGCTCTAACGGTCGACGCGCATGCACGACGCGCTCTTGCACACACCCGGACGCCGCGACGACCATGACCACCAATGCTGCATAACGGAGCAACATACAAACCCCTCGGGCGCTAACGCCCAACACCTGTATCAGTAAAAAATCCCCCCTTGTTCCAGCCGCGCTCCTGCAAGGCCTGGGTACTTTTTAACAGGTGGTGTCTGTCGGGTTGCTGAACCTGCCGACAGTGCATCCCAAGGAACAGACGGAAGGCCGGGTCGTGATTTGAACGCTCAAATCGGGCCAAAGCGCTCCAGCACAGCCTCGACAAAACGCCGCAACTTGGCGGTACGCTGGCGGTTGGCGGTGTAGACCAAATGCATGGGCCGGCTCGGCGCGTCAAAGTCCGGCAGCACCCGCACCAACTCGCCCCTGGCCAGGGCCGGGCGCAGAAAATCTTCAGCTCCGAGCACAATGCCAAACCCGTCCAGTGCAGCCGACATCAAGGCCTTGCTTTCGTTGATCTGCAAACGGCTGGCAACCTGCACGGTGTGCGGGACCGAGCCCTGGTAGAACACCCACTCGCGATCCGCCGGACGTGACCAGAAGGCGTAACCCAAGCATTCATGCTGCTGAAGGTCCGCCGGCCGCAGCGGTGTGCCCCGTGCTGCCAAGTAGGCAGGCGCCGCGCAGGCCACCAGACGATACGGCGCCAGGGGTCTGGCGGTTAACCCCGTGATCGCTGGGGGGCCAATGCGGAAGGCGGCTTCGTAGCCTTCTTCTACTAGATCGACGAAACGATCGGTGAGATGCAGGTCGATGCTTACCTCGGGGTTGTCACGCAAAAACGCGGTCACCAGAGGCATCAGACTGTAGGAGCCGAAGGTCACCGGGGCGGTAATTTTCAGCTTGCCGCGTGGGGTGTCATTCATGATCTGCGCCAGGGAATCGGCGGCCTCGGCCTCCGTCAGGATATGTTTGCAACGCTCGTAGTAAGCGCTACCCAACTCCGTCAGGCTTTGCCGGCGCGTGGTGCGATTGAGCAAGCGCGCGCCCAGGCGCTGTTCCAGCGCGGCGACGTGTTTGGCCACCATCTGCGCTGACATGTTCAAACGCACCGCGGCTCGTGCGTAAGAGCCCAACTCGGCGGCGGTCACAAAGGCATTCATGCTCGAAAGACGGTCCATCATTCCCCACTCCCAGTAATAACAGCCTCGTCACAACGCTCATTTATCACCCATTGGCTACCAATCATCATAACCGCTCCCCTACTTTGCAGGAGCTAGGTCATGAAGATTGGCGTGATTGGAGCAGGTTTCATCGGGCGCGCGGTGGCCCAACTGGCGCTGGCGGCCGGGCATGAAGTGATGTTGAGCAACTCCCGTGGCCCCCAGACCATGAGCAGCGTACTCAGCGGCATTTGGGGCGTTCAAGTGGGCAGCGCGCAGGACGCGGCACAATTTGGTGACGTGGTGCTTGTGGCGATCCCCCTGGAACATTACCGCAGCGTGCCCGCGCAGTGGCTGGAAGGCAAAACAGTGATGGACGCCAACAATTACTACCCCGATCGCGACGGGCACATCCCTGAGCTGGACCGTTTCGAAACCACCACCAGCCGGCTGCTCGCCGAGCATTTGCCGCATTCGCATGTGGTGAAGGTGTTCAACGCAATCTTTGCCCCAGACCTGACGCAGGATGCCCGCCCTCACGGCGCCCCCGACCGCCGCGCACTGCCGGTGGCTGCGGATGACGCTGCGGCAAAAGCGCAAGTGATCCAGTTGCTCGATGAGCTCGGTTTTGACGCCGTGGATGCCGGTGGGCTGGATGAAAGCTGGCGGTTTGAGCGGGCCAAACCGGCCTATTGCGTTGTGCTGGACCGAGCCGGCTTGACGGCGGCGCTGGCGGCAGCCGAACGAACAGTTGAACTGCCTGCGGTGGAGCGCACCCACCCCCGCGCATAAACACGCGCCCACAAAAAGCCCGCTGAGCGTTATCGGCTCAGCGGGCTTTTTTTGACCGATCGGCCCCAGTCTCAGGGCCAGGTCTTACAGCGCCAGATCAGACGCCGGCTTGCTCGGCTCAGCCGCAGGCTTGGCAGCCTCGGCGGCCTTGGGAGCGGTCATCTGCGGAATCGCAGGTGGTGGGGTCAGTTGCAAGATACCGGCGGTGTAGGCCCATTCTTTGGCAACAGCCTCAGGACTGTCGTTCAGCTTGGTGCCATAGCTTGGCACGATCTGATGCAGTTTTTCCTGCCAGGCCGGGGTCGCCACCTTGTCCTTGAACACTTTCTGCAGCACGGTCAGCATGATCGGCGCCGCGGTCGACGCGCCTGGCGATGCGCCCAACAGGCCGGCGATGGTGTTGTCAGCGGAGCTGACCACTTCGGTGCCGAGTTTCAGCACGCCGCCCTGCTCTTCGTCACGCTTGATGATCTGCACGCGCTGACCGGCTTGCCACAGGCGCCAGTCGGATTGCTTGGCGTTCGGGAAGTACTCTTTCAGGGCGTTGTAGCGGTCGTCATCCGACAGCATCAACTGGCCAGCAAGGTACTCGACCAGCGGATATTCACGAATACCGACTTTGGTCATTGGCCAGATGTTGTGGGTGGTAGTGCTGGTCAGCAGGTCCAGGTACGAGCCTTCTTTCAGGAACTTGGTCGAGAAGGTCGCGAATGGGCCAAACAGAATCACGCGCTTGCCATCCAGCACACGGGTGTCCAGGTGCGGCACCGACATCGGTGGCGCGCCAACCGAAGCCTTACCGTAGGCCTTGGCCAGGTGCTGCTCGGCGATGGTTGGGTTATCGGTCACCAGGAACGAACCGCCAACCGGGAAGGCAGCGTAGTCCTTGGCTTCAGGAATGCCCGACTTTTGCAGCAGGTGCAGTGCACCGCCGCCCGCGCCGATGAACACGAACTTGGCGTCGGTTTCGGTCTTGCTGCCGTCTTTCAGGTTTTTGTAGCTCACACGCCACGAACCGTCGGCGTTACGGGTGATGTCCTGCACTTCGCTCGACAGTTTCAGGTCGAACTTCGGCGTGGTTTGCAGGTGAGCGACGAACTGGCGGGTGATCTCGCCGAAGTTCATGTCCGTCCCCAGCGGGCTCCAGGTGGCCGCGATTTTCTGGTTCGGGTCACGCCCTTCCATCATCAACGGAACCCACTTGGCGATCTGCGCCGGGTCTTCGGAGTACTGCATGCCGGCGAACAGCGGGCTCGCTTGCAAGGCTTCGTAACGCTTTTTCAGGAACTTGATGTTGTCATCGCCCCACACAAAGCTCATGTGCGGTGTGGAGTTGATGAACGAACGCGGGTTCTTCAGCACGCCCTGCTGGACCTGCCAGGACCAGAACTGACGGGAGATCTGGAACGCTTCGTTGATTTCGACCGCTTTCGGGATCTCAACGTTGCCGTTCTTGTCTTCCGGGGTGTAGTTCAGCTCAGCCAGGGCCGAGTGACCGGTACCGGCGTTGTTCCAGCCGTTGGAGCTTTCTTCGGCGACGCCATCGAGGCGCTCGACCATTTCCATCGACCAGCTAGGTTCCAGCTCGTTAAGCCAGACACCCAGGGTCGCACTCATGATGCCGCCGCCGATCAGCAGCACATCGACTTTCTTTGCCTCTTGCGCGTGAACGGACGTGATCCCCATCGACAAAGCCAACCCCAGCAGGGCAGTGTTTACTTTCTTAAACATCAGTAGCACCTATGATAAAACGCCATCCGCCCCACTGCCCCTGAGCCTGGCGAACCCTCGATCACACTGCGCCAGGCAACGCACCGTGGGGTTTGCACATTCATTCAAGGACCGCAGGGTGGGCACACAAGGCCGACGTATCGACCTCACTTTTATGTCCCTTCTGCGCTGACTTCTTATCATTATTGGCTTCAGCTACCTGGGCGACAGCCAGCCGCCGGGACGTATACGGGTGTACGTTCCGGAGAAAGACTAGACCAGGATGGCGCGCAGAATATCACGCCAACCGGCGCTCATGCGCTGTTTGGCTAATTGACAGCTCTAAAATAGGCGTTTTGGCAGGGCTGACCGGGGTGAGTGTCAAGCCTGACAGACGCGACCTGAAGTCACAGGCATAGCTATTTGATAGCATGCAGCTTCACGCGCCGGGGCCCTCATGTGGGAGGAGGCTTGCTCCCGATAGCGGCGGTTCAATCAACACATCCCTGACTGCCCCACCACCTCATCAGTCATCCTGCAACAACCCCGAACCGTACTCACCATAACGACTCCCCAGCCCACTGCCGCCAAAATTCATCTTGGCGGCCTTGTTCGGGCTGTGGTCACCAAACGCCTGGCATCCGCCTGAAAAGCAAGGGTCGCGACTCACGCCCGACGAATCCGACGAACAAGCGCTCAACAGCAACGCGCCGGCGATCATCACGACTTTGACAAGCTTCGAGATCATTTTTTCAGTTCCCTGTGGGTTCGGGGGTTTCCCATAGAGATGATCGTAGGCCTCAACGGCACAGGGAATGATGAAACTTCGCCGGAAGACAGAATGGGTTCAGGTTGCCGCCTTGGGGTAAGGCGGCGGAGGTCGATTGTCAGGCTGTAGCCGGGCTGATGACACGGGCGACTTGGTCCTGGGCTCGGTCAACGAGTAGCGCGCTCAGGTCGATCAGTTGCTGAATACCCAAGACAATGGCGCGCTGGGAGCCGTCGAGGTTAAAAGCCACGGTAGCGGCCATTTCGCTGGCGGACGCGAGGTTTTCGGAGGCGTTGGCCAGGAGGGTTTCGGTGTCTATGTCGGGGCTGACGAGGAATAGGTTGTGGGTTGGGTGTTCGTCAGGCGCATTGTCGGTGGATTGAGGCAAGTCACGAGCAATGGCACATTGAGCTGTGGCGTGAAGCTTGGTATCGACGGGCGAAGGGTCGCGATCAATAGAGCGACTGGGCGTGTTGCTGTGCATGGGCGAAGCTCCAAATAGTGACGGGAGTTAAAACGCCTTTAGCGATACGGACTTCCACCTCCGGCCGCTGGATTGGCAGCGGCTTGAGGAGGTTAGCGGCGGGAGGTTTGAGGAGCAAGTCGAGAAGAATGCGGGATATTTCACCGATATTCCTGGCATATTCCACACATGGCAACGCCCCGCTCGAAGTGGTGAAGAGCACGGTATACACCTCCCCGACACCTAAGAAACATCCCCGATAAACTACGCCATTCGCCTCGTTGACTCAGATTGCCAATGTCCCTACAGACAGGTCCACTTTCCCGCAGTTTCTCTGTCGCGCCGATGATGGATTGGACCTGCTAATTCCACAGACCTTTCAGTACGTGCCTTGTAGCGCACCATAAAAAACCCAGTACCACTTTTTTACCACTGCCCCTGCCAAGCACGACAGCTCTTCCCACCTATCAGCTCCGCGCATATCCGCTGCTATGCTTCAAGCTTTACGAACCAGGGCGATATTGATGGCGAACGAATACTCACTGGCGGATGTGCTGGAAAGGATGTATGAGAACCAACTGGCATTAGAGGCGGCAATAATGGAGCTTGTGTTGTGGACAGAGGAGCGTGGTGAATTGACGACTGGTGGGAACGTCCGCGGCTCTCTTCACACGCTTGGTGAGAATGCAGGTCACATCAAACAAGGGTTAGCCAGGCTGAAGAAGCAGGATCTCCCATAAATAAATTTACCGACAAGGCAGATAGAGCTATCAGACGTATCGTGCGTTCGAATCTCTCCTTCACCGCCAAATTAATAAAACGCAAGCCACTGATTTTACTAGAGAAATTCTAGTGCTTACGGTTTTTTGCGTCAAAAAAAACAGCCCCATGGGACCACCATGGGACTGGCGCTCTATTCTGGTGCGGAAGCTAAGTCTGAATCATGATCCTGGGAACCCAGTTTCACCTGGCCGCCGACGACCTTACCGATGGAGGTGTATCTCCAACCAACAGTGGCGAAGTCGCGTCTCTTTTAAATTGCGACATGCATCAATGAACATACGCCCGGTAGTGCTTGTAGAATCACCACAAGGCAACAAGCTAAAGGAAAATATTTCGATAGCAATGTCCTGACAAGGCTAATATTACGAAAGCGATTGATATTTTTTATAAGGAGGGCAAATGCCAGCGACTTTAGTGGGGGACCTAGCAGGCGAAGAGGTTATTTGGCGATACATAACGCTTGATAGACTCATTAATATTTTAGATGATAAAGCGCTATTTATGGCTAGTTTAGGAACATATAGCGCAAGCGATCCTTATGAAGGGTATCCTCCACCTGACGTTCTTAAACTCGTCAAAGATAACTGCCCGCCTTCCATGAATTGTTCAAATGCCGATAGCGGGCCTCAAGATCTAAGCAATTTTAGGGTCTTTGCGAAAAGATTGTTTCAGTCGAGAGTAGTGTCCTGCTGGTATCAAGGTGATGATGAATCTGAAGCAATGTGGAAGCTCTATGGCGATACTGGAAAAGCAGTAGCAATCCGCACAACGGTTGGGAAACTTGCAAATGCACTTGGTGCTGAATTCGACGGTAAGATTGCGAGGGTTCGATACATCAGTTATACGCACACGACGCAAACGGAATTCGATGCAGTGATGAGCGCGTATGACCAGAAAGCGTTTCTTGATCCTATTTATAAGAGAAAGTCCTATGCTCATGAAAGGGAAGTGAGGGCATATATGCAAATTAAAGGGGCTAAGCTAGATGATCTTGAAACATTTAAGCCGCACACAGCTCCGATTGATTGTGTCTCTCTGATTGATGAAATCGTAGTTTCGCCATTTTGCAGTGCTTCATATGTTAGAGCAGCTAAGGCTGTTGCTAGACAATTTGGATTCGAAGACAGGGTTAGGCAATCAACTTTACTTTCTGACCTTGAGCCGATTTATTCGAGGATCGAATCGTCTAGGGATTGCTGATGCGTCTGCCGCAATTCGACACTAGAAGTGTCTCGATCGACGAGCGAGGGATGATGCTGAACCTCGACTGCAGGTAGACATAACGCGCCCTATGTTCAATAGCCCCCCACATCAAGGCCCGCTCCGGCGGGCTTTTTTGCATCCGATGGAAACCAGACTCCGGCAGGCTGGTCTACCATCACCGCTGCGCTTGGTCTGAGCGTGCTTGCTAAGAAAAGAGACTTGTCGATACCCATCACCGCACGGCAGATGAATGCGCTAAAGGCGCTGCAGCGCCTTGGTCGGGCCGACAAAAACCATATCCGCATGGTTGCGCCACGGTACTTATCGCCATTGCCTGTCGCCCCCAATCCCAACCCCCCATGTAAACGTCAATGTCTGACGCTGTGTGAGTGAGAGTGCGGGCGCGTGAACGTAAAGGTCGTAAGTACTGCGTAATTTCGCACGAAGGCTCAAAAACGGCCCGCCCTAGGCACCTCTCGCGTTTTCATGTTGACCCACGGGAAAGAGGTTAGGAGGGTTAGTTTTTTGCAGAGCGCCCTGAAAGCCTTGTTTGTTATGGCTTTTCGAGGGGTTGACAAGGTTAGCTTTTCGGTTAGGTCTGGTTATTTCCTAACCTTTATTAGTGTTAATTATTCAATATGTAAATTCCTTTAAAAACATGTACTTACGAATTACTAACCTTTAACCTAACCCAACCTAACCCATCAAAGTTAGGTCTCAAGCCCAACAAACACGGGCCTTCCAAGTCACAACACCCCCCTCAAAAAAAAACTAACCTTTTTCCCGAGGCACCTACTGAATTCAGTAGGTCTGTGCGTGCTTATAATCGTTGCGAAAAACATCAACCCTCGCAGCGTTCCGCAGGTTTCTACCCCCTCCAAAACGCCAAGCACGCGCCCAGCCTGAGCCGCCGAGAGTGGTGCGCAGGGGCGCAGAAAAAACGACCCATTTAGCCCGCAGGCGAGGTGGGGGGACGACGGCGCGCGCCAGATTAGAAAGAAGACAGCACCGGCTGAAGCGCACCAATACGGTGCGCCGCGATACCAAAAAGCGTGGGGATGATTGAAGGGTATAGGGAAGAAAAGTTCTAGGCAGGTATCCATTGATTCACCCACTACCGTATCCTCTGGGTGGAAGTGGCAGGCATTAGTCTTACATTCCTTGCGACATTGATTTAAAAGACAATCACTAAGAATCTTCTTTAAAGGACTAACTATGAAACCTGAAGAGGCTTGTACTAGTAGAAATATCCCGCTACCTATACAGAGGGAAGTTAGGCAGCGATGTGGGTTTGGCTGTGTAATTTGCGGTCTACCGCTTTACGAATATGAACATATGGAGGAATGGGCAACGGTAAAAAGGCACATCGCAGACGAAATAACACTTCTATGTGATCAGCACCACCGTGAAAAGACTGCTGGCTTGCTACCTAAATCAGTAGTAACAGCCGCAAACCAAAACCCATACAACTTTAAAGATGGAGTAAAGAAGCCCTACAATCTTCACTTTTCTGACAAGGAGGCCGAAATAATTGTAGGCGGCAATTCATTTACTTGCCAGGACGCGGGGCACGGCACGGTCATGATACCGGTGATGGTAGATAAGATCCCCCTAGTAGGTTTTATACTTACTGACGGCCACCTACTATTGAATCTAGTGTTATTTGATGAATTCAATCAAAAAATACTACACATAAAAAATAATCAACTTTTTTACACAACCATCCCATGGGACATTCAGCTCATAGGCACTACATTAACCATCAGAGAGGCACACAGAAAAATACTATTAGAAGTTGAGTTCTCCCCACCAAATAAAGTAAAAATCAACAAAGGTCGTTTTCTTTGCAATGGAGTTGAAATACTTATCCGGCCCGGCAACCTCCTGATCACAAATAATTTATTTAATATTAGTAACTGTCACGCGCACAACTGCCACGGAGGACTGATAATCGGCCAAGCCGACGTCGGACTCTCAGGATTTATGGCAATAAATTCTATTTCCCGATACAACTTCGATAGAGCTGAAGCGTTAGCCTTCGAAAGAGAGTGTCAAATATCCGACCAAGAAAAAGAGCTATAAGCATCTAACCCTGTTAAGCGGGGCCACACCCCGCTGAGGACAAATAAATATAATGATACTACCTAGTATCAGCGCAGCTCGTCAGATCTCCCCCGCAAGTTCATAGGGTTTAAACCTAACCACTTCCTCCCCGAGCCAGTCATTCACCTGCGCCATACGAGCCTGAATCGGCTCCAGCTCATTGGCCGCATAGATCTGCGCCGCCTCCCTGATCGACCCAAACCCGCCCGCGTTCTGCGGCACGATGCCCATCAGTTGCGGCGGAATACGCAAGCTGGCCAACACGTCGTCGCGGGTCTGGTTTTTGATCGAGTTGAATTCGTCCTTGGCCGTCACTTCGCTGACCGGGATGATCTGCAACCCGTCCTTTTTGCCGTTCGGCGAGTACACGAACAGGTTGCGGAAGTTGCCAGGCCCCTTGGAATCCTTGAGCGCTTTTCGCAAGGAGTCGACGTCCGCTTCGTTCTGCGCGGCGTCGGTCATGTAGAGGATGAAGCCAGCATGACTGCCGTTCTCGTAATACTTGCGCCGAAAGAGCGTGGCCGACTCGTTCAGCAATGCCGACTGCAAGGCGCTGATCCACTCAGGCAGGCCGTACACTTCCTGGTGCAGATCCGCCTCCCGCAGATGGAAAACGGTGCCCGGTTCAAATTCGTGCTCTTCCTTCCAGCCCTGGACCATGAACTGCCGGCCATCCTTGCCCGAGCGCATGTACTTCGCCAGCGGAGGCACCAGCTCGCGCACCGGGCCGAGCATCGAGCGCCGCCCTTCCAGATAGCCGTTGCCCAGGCACAGAAAGTCCAGGGCGAACTGTTCGAACGCCGCGCGCGACAACAGCCGGTGCGGGATAAAGGTCTTGCTCAACAGGTTGCGTTTGAACATCAGCCCCGAATGCAGATGCACGCTGGACCCGACCGACCGCGCCAGACCGTCCAGCGACAGCGGCGGCTCGTACCAGCGCCCGTTAAACCAGCACTCGAGATAATCGAACACCTCCCGGCCGCTCAGCACCGGTGACGGGTCGCCAAAACTGAACGCCTCCATCTTGGTGTCACTGCGCGGGATAAATTCCTGCGTCGCCACGACGGGCGCCTGGGCCAACTGCTTGGTATTTCTGCGGCGGTTCGACATCAAAAAATCTCCATTCGCCCGGTGTTGGCAGTGGTCTGCCCCTCCAGCGGTTCGTTGTGCAATGCGTGAAAGAGCGCCCATGCCAGGTCGGCGTGGCCGGTGTTGTCGTTGCGGCCGGCGGTGTAGGTGAATTGGCGGCCGCCTGCGGTGATGGTTTTGCGGATCGCCATCAGCGACTGCGCCATGTCGGTCCAGCCGGCGTCAAACTCCAGCCGGCCCCGGTGGATCACGTCGTAGGCCTTCAGCACCAGGCGGGTCTTAACCTCGGGCGAGTAGCTGAACGTGGTGACGTTGGGGAAAAATTGGCGCACCAGCTGCGCCACGCCGCTGCCCAGGCCGGTGACGTCGATCCCGATGTACGTCACCCAGTAGCGGTCGCAGACGGCCTTGATCACGCTGGCCTGCGCCGCGAAGTCCATGCCTCGGAACTGGTGACGTTCCAACACTCGGAACTTGCCCCCTGGCACCAGCGGCGGCGCGACCACCACCAGGCCCGAGCAATCGCCGGTTTCCGCCGGGTCATAGCCCACCCACACCTGACGGTCGCCAAACGGCCGCATGGCAAACGGCTTGTAGTCCTCGGCCCACTCGACCCAACTGTCGACCATGCACGGCTGCAACACCGTCAACGGAAAGATGCTCGCACCGTCGTCGACGAACTCGCACATCAGCAGGTTGGCGAACGCCTCGGGGCTGTACTCGCGGCGCAGCTCTTCAATGTCGAACAGGTCGCAACCACCCTGCTCCGCGTCGAGGATGGTGACGATCTGGCGCCACAACCGGTCCTCGCAGAACCGGCCTTGCTGGAGTGCGCCATGGGAAACATCGACCTTGGTGTGTTGCGCCGCCGGTTTGCCCTTGTTGAAGCGCTCACCCGTCCAGAATGTGTAGGCTTCGTGAGCCATGGTCGAGGGCGTGGAGAAGTAGGTTTTTCTCCACTTCTTGTGCATCGCCATCCCCGACGCAACCTTGTTCAGCTCCTCAAACTTGAACGTCCAGAAGAACTCGTCGAAGTAGAAATTGCCGTGGTAGCCCTGGGCGGTGCGCGCATTGGTCCCGAGGAAGAACAGCTCGGCGCCGTTCGGCAGGACGATGGGATCACCGGTCAGCTCGACGCCGATGACCTCGCGGGCAAACGCCTGGATGTACCCGCGAAACAGATAAGCCTGGTTCTTCGACGCCGACAGGAAGATCTGATTGCGCCCGGTCTCCAGCGCATCAATGAACGCCTCGCGGGCAAAATAGTAAGTGGCGCCGATCTGTCGGCTCTTGAGGATGACGCGGGTGCGCTGATTGCCCGCCCGGTGCCAGTCTTTCTGGTAGTCGAAGCACCCGTCGATAAACGCTTCGCGCAGCAGCTCGATCTGGTCTTCGCTGATGTCATTTTTCGGCGTTTTCTTCTTCGGCCCCTCGTTGCGCTTGGCAAGGTTGGGGTTGAGTTCGGTTTCGGTACCGCCGCCTTGAAAGCGCTGGATTCTGGCCTGGCGCTCCAACTGCCGGTGCAGCAGGTCGATCTCTTTGAAATCGCCGCCGCTCTTGCCTTCCTTGAGGATCAGTTGCACCAGCCGCGCTTCCAACGCCCCGCCGATTCGCTCGACGTTATCTGCCCGGTCCCACTCGTCGCGGGCCTTCCAGCTGTGTAGCGTTTTTTCCTTTTCGCCCGTAGCCTCGGCAATCTCGCAGATGCGCCAACCCATCCAATACAGAAACTTGGATTGTCGTCGGGGATCGATTGGGAGCAGTTCAGTCGTAGTCATGGCCGCGATGCTGCCGCCCGCGCTTGCGAGTCAGTAGCGCCGCCCCTTGTAGTCCCGCTCTCTACAATCCCGCCCCGTTGCCGCAACTCGCGCGCGTCACGACCATGCCCCTCATTGCAACGCACTTAGCGCCCAACGCATTGAGGATTCCCGGCATGAAGAAATTTCGCAGCAATTGGTTCCGCGTCGCCGTCGAGGGCGCTACCTCCGACAAGCGCACCATCAAACGCAGCTGGCTGGAACAGGCCGCGAAGAACTTCAACCCGTCCACCTATGGCGCCCGTATCTGGCTGGAGCATTTCCGCAGCCTGCTGCCCGACAGCCCCTTCAAAGCCTACGGCGACGTGCTCGCGGTCAAGACCGAAGAAGTGGAAATCAACGGTGCGAAAAAACTGGCCCTGTTCGCCCAGGTCGAACCGACGCCCGATCTGATCGCCATGAACAAGGCCAAGCAGAAGATTTATACCTCGATCGAAATCGACGACAGCTTCTCGGACACCGGCGAGGCCTACATCGTCGGCCTGGCGGTGACCGACTCCCCGGCCAGCCTGGGCACCGACGTACTGTCTTTCTCTGCGCAGAAGCCCGAATCCAGCCCATTCAAAGACCGCCACTATTCCGCGACGTCGATGTTCACCGAGGCGGTGGAAACCGAGCTGCAGTTTGAGGAAATCGAGGACAAGCCCAGCCTCGGCGCCCAGCTTTTCAGCAAGGTGCAGGCGCTCTTGGGCGGCAAACAGGCGAAGGACGATGCCGAATTCGCTCAGATGGGCCAGGCCGTGGAAGCGATTGCCGACCACGTCAAAGACCTGCCCGACCAACTGGCCGCTGAGAAGAAATTCTTCGGCGAGCTGAATACCAAGGTTGAGCAGCTCAGCAAAGACTTGGTCGATCTGAAAACCACCCTCGGCAAGACCCAAGACCACTCCCAAACCCAGCGCCCACCGGTAACCGGCGGCGGCAAACAAGCCCTGGCTGAGTTCTGACCTGCGGCCTTCACGCCCAGCCCAATATCGGAGATACCCATGCGTAACGACACTCGAAAACTCTTCACTGGCTACCTCACACAGGTTGCACAGCTCAACGGCATCGAATCGGCAACCGCCACGTTCAGCGTTGACCCAACTATCCAGCAACGCTTGGAAACCAAGATTCAGGAATCGAGCGAGTTCCTGACCAAGGTCAACGTCATCGGCGTCGACGAACAGGAAGGCGACAAAGTCGGCTTGGGCGTTGGAGGTACCGTTGCCAGCCGTACCAACACCAAGGTCAAGAAGCGTGAACCGAGCAGCATTGGCACCCTGTCCAGCGACAAATACCGGGCCGAACAAACCGACTTCGATACCTTCGTCAGCTACAAACAACTCGACGCCTGGGCCAAGTTCCCGGACTTCCAAACCCGCCTGTCCAGCGCCATTGCTCAACGCCAGGCGCTCGACCGCATCCAGATTGGTTTCTATGGCGTTTCGGCGGCAGAGCAAACCGACCGCACGGCGCACCCGCTGTTGGAAGACGTCAACATCGGCTGGCTCCAGCAGTACCGCACCCACGCACCCGACCGCGTGCTGAAGGAAGGCGCGGTCGCCGGCAAGATCACCATCGGCAAAACCGGCGACTTCAAAAACATCGACGCCCTGGTCTACGACGCCATCCAATTGCTCGACCCTTGGTATCGCCGCAACCCTGGCCTGGTGGTGATGACCGGCCGCGAGCTGGTCCACGACAAGTTCTTGGCCCTGGTCAACAAGGACCAGGACGCGACCAACACCCTGGCAAGCGACCTGATCATCTCGCAACGCCGCGTCGGTGGCCTGCCGCTGTATGAGGTGCCGTACATCCCTGAAGGCACGATCCTCATCACTACTTTCGCCAACCTGTCGGTGTACTGGCAGATCGGCGCCCGTCGCCGCTACCTCAAGGAAGAACCGGAGTGGAACCGCGTCTCCAACTTCGAATCGTCGAACGAGGCCTATGTGGTTGAGGAATACGGCCTCGGATGCCTGCTGGAAAACATCACTCCGGTCGAGGGTTAACCCATGGCACTCAGCATCGCCCAAGCCCACCAACGCCGCGCTCGCGCGGCAATGGAAGCGGCCAAAACGGCGCCGCAGCAGTCTATGGCCGGTGCCACCGCCTACGAGCATCAGTTGAATCAGTTGCTGCAGGACCGGCTGCGCTTGAAAGCCATCCAGTCCAACGAAGGCAAGGCCGCGCTCAAGCTGCAACTGCTGCCCGAGTACATCCCGTATGTCGAGGGTGTGCTTGAAGCCGGCAACGGTGCCCAAGACGACGTCATGACCACCGTCATGGTCTGGCGCATTGACGTCGAGGATTACAGCGGCGCCCTGGATATTGCCGACTACGTGCTCAAGCACAAGCTGATCATGCCCGACCGTTTTGAGCGCACCACCGGTTGCCTGGTGGCGGAGGAAATTGCGACCGCTGCACTGAAAGCCCAGAAGGCCAACGGCAGTTTCGACCTGGGCATCTTGCACCGCACCGTCGAGCTGACCGAAGCCGAAGACATGCCGGATCAGGCCCGCGCCAAGCTGTTCCTGGCAACGGGCCGCGCGACATTGCATGGCATCACCGCCGAAGAGCCAGGCCAGCCCGGACAGATTCAAGCCGGTATCGACCTGCTCAAACGCGCCATCGAGTTACACGACGGCTGCGGCGGCAAGAAGGATTTGGACGGCGCCGAACGCCTCCTGAAAAAACACGCTGCCCCCAGCAGCTAACCGAGCGTCCCCACGCACCCCGCCGGCTCGGGGCGGATCGGCCAGGCCGCTCCTCCTGAACGTGAAGCCCCGACCACCGGCGACCTATTTTCGAGTGCAGTCATGAACACCGCCTTTGCCAGCCTCTACCAGAGTGATTTCACTCCTACGGAATCCGAAAGGCGCCTGTCTGCTGCGGCTGAACGGTACATAGCCGAGACAGAGGCTTATGACCGCACCGTCTGCACTGGCCCAATCAAACACGGCGCCATCATGCCGGCCAATGCGCATGAGCATAGCCTTGCAAATCGCAACGCCATGCGCGCAATGGACCGTCTCTGTACGCAACACCCCGAATTCACCAGGAAGCAGATCCTGCGCGAAGTTTCCAAAGCAGAAAGCAGAGGACTTTCCCTGTGAGCGCATTTGTAGCCAGCGGCACCGTCGACAGCGGCCATATCAACACCGACCCGTTTTGGCCGTCGATTGACCTAGACGGCTTGCGCGCCACCCTGCGCATCGACGGCAGCGTCACCCCGGCCCGCCTGGAAACCGCCGTGATCGCCGCCGCAATCAACCTCAACAACGAACTGAGCGAATGGCGAACCGCGCAACAAGCCGCTGGCTACGCCACCCTGGTCGAGGTGCCGGGTGATCGCATCAAGGACGTGTCGGTAAAGGTCCACCTCTACCGCCGCGCGATCGAGGCCGGAACCGGTGCCGAAGTCTGCGAGCGCTACCGCGACTACAGCGCGACCAACACCGGCAGCGACAAAGCGGAAGCCCTCACCCCGAACATCGACGATTACCGCCGCGACCTGCGCTGGGCTGTGCGCGACTTCCTCGGCCGCACCCGCACCACCGTGGAGCTGATCTGATGTCCGTCGCCGTCCGCGCCAATCAAAACGACACCGTCGACGCCCTCTGCTGGCGGCACTACGGCCGCACCGCTGGCGTCACCGAGGCCGTGCTTGAAGCCAACCCCGGCCTGGCCGACCACGGTCCAATCTTGCCGCAAGGCCTTGTCGTCAACATGCCCGAAGCCCAAACCAGCGCGCCCCAACGGCAGATGGTGAACCTATGGGACTGACACCGCAGCACCAAGCCCTTGAACCCACCAACCCTGGACAACGGAATGAAGCGCATGCCTGAACGTCCCGACACCTGGGCCTGGCTCGCCGCCTGGCTCGAACAGAACTGGCCGACTCTTTACGCCGGAGTCCTCGCCTTGATCATCGCGGCCCTGCGGATCATGTACGGCGGCGGCACCCTGCGCCGCATGCTGATCGAGGCCCCGCTGTGCGGCACGCTGGCCCTGGCCGCGAGCCATGGCCTGGCCCTGCTTGGCATTCCGACATCCACCGCGCCGTTTTTCGGTGGGGTCATCGGGCTGCTCGGCGTTGAAGGTACCCGCGCGGCGGCCAAGAGGTTTTTCAACCGTAAGGTGGAGCAGCTATGACCACTCTTCGCCACGGCGACCGCTCGCAAGCGGTGCTGATCCTGCAAAAAAACCTCAACCGGCACGGCGCCAACCTCGTGCCGGACGGTGATTACGGCGACACCACTGAAGCCGCCGTCCGCGCCTATCAGGTCAAAGTCGGCCTGGTAGCCGATGGCATCGCCGGCACCAAGACCCAAACCAGTCTGGCCGGTGGCGACTGCGCCGCTCTGTTGCGCAACCACGATCTGGTGGTCGCTGCCGAACGCCTCGGCATAACGCTTGCGGCCATCTACGCGGTCAACGAAGTGGAATCCAAGGGCAAGGGCTTTCTCGACAACGGCAAGCCGGTGATCCTGTTCGAACGGCACATCATGTACCGCCAGCTCGCCACGGCCCGAAACGCAGGCGATAACACGGCCGAACTCAAGCGACACGCCGACCAGCTCGCCACCGCCAACCCTGCCCTGGTCAACCCAAAACCCGGCGGATACATCGGCGGTACCGCCGAACACCAGCGCCTGGCCATGGCCCGCTTGATCGACGACACCGCCGCGCTGGAGTCGGCTTCCTGGGGCGCGTTCCAGATCATGGGCTTCCACTGGAAGCACCTCGGCTATGCCAGTGTGCAGGCGTTCGTGGCCGCGATGAGTGCCGGCGAATCGCAGCAGTTCGACGCCTTCACTCGCTTTATCGAGACCGACCCAGCGCTACACAAGGCCCTGAAAGCCCGCAAGTGGGCCGAATTCGCCAAGCTCTACAACGGGCCTGACTATCTGCGGAATCTCTACGACACCAAGCTCCAGCGCGCCTACGAGCGGCACGCCGGCTGCGAGTGCGGACAAGGGGTGGCGGCATGATCGACTTCGAAGCGTTGCAAAAACTACGGGTGCAGGACGGTGACCTGCTGGTGGTGCCGGAGTCGACCGAACAGGACGACATGGAGCTGTTGGCTGAGGCCATCCAGTTGATGAACGGCGCGAGGGCCGTGATCGTGCGTGGGCCCATCAAGCAGCTCGACTCCGCAGCGATGAACAAACTCGGCTGGTACCGCGCGTGAGTACCTTGCGCCAGGCCCTGTACGGCATGGCCCTGCTCGGCGCCCTGGCGCTGCTGATCTGGGGCCAGCAACAGCGCATCGACGTCGCCGAAAGCCAAGCCGAGCTGGCAAACGCTACGGCCAAGACCGCCCGCGAAGACGCCGACCGCAACCTGCGGACCGCTAACACCCTCACTGCCACCCTGAAACAGGAACGCGACGCACAGAGCACCCTGCGCGCCCAGCAGGATCAACTGCACCAGAGCCTGGCGAAACGCGAGCGAACCATAGAGGAGCTGAAACGTGAAAACGACGAACTACGCAACTGGGCTGCTCAGCCTTTGCCTGACGCTGCTCGCCGGCTGCGCGAGCGCCCCGCCCTCACCGGCGCCGCAGCTTACCGTGACTGGCTGTCCGGCCGTGGTGCCGTGCCACCTGCCAGCGACCAGCCCCCTAAACAACGGTGACCTACTGACCGACGAAGACCACGTCGAAGCCGCCTGGGCTGACTGCGCGGCGCAGGTCGACATGGTCTACAAACACCAGCAGGCCACCCCATGAACAAGCCCGAAAGTCTGCGCGCTCACCTTCTGGCCACAGTGGCCGAGTTCAAGCACAACCCCGACCGCCTGCTGATCTTCATCGACAACGGCAAGGTCCGTTGCACCGCTGCCCACACCCTGTCGTTTGAATACAGCTTTGATCTGCAGATCATCCTCACCGAGTTCGCCGGCCATCCCGACAGTGTAATCCTGCCGATCCTTGGCTGGCTCAGCGTCAACCAATCCGAACTGCTGGAGAACCTCGACAAGGTCAAGGCCGGCATCCAGTTCGAAGCCGACATCCTCGACAAGAACAAAGTGGACCTCAGCCTAACCCTGCCGCTCACAGAGCGGGTGGTGGTCGGAAAAGATGACCAGGGCAACACCACTGTCAAACACCCGAACGAACCGCAGCGAGTAGCGGGCTACCTCGATCCGAACTGGAAGCCCGGTGCCCTGGGCAATACCAGTGAATGGATAGTGCCTGATGGCAAATAGCCTAGAAGCGCTGGAGACCTGGGCGGCGGTGCTACTGGATCGGCTGGAGCCAGGGGAGCGCAGCAAACTTGCCCGGAGTATTGGGCAGGAGTTGCGGCGCAGTCAGCAAAAGCGAGTAATTGCGCAGGAAAATCCGGACGGGAGCAAATTTGCGCCGCGTAAGCAGCGGAACCTGCGGGGGAAACAGGGGCGTATTCGGCGAAAGCTGGCGATGTTCAAGAAGCTGCGGACCGCTTCATACCTGAAGCTCCGTGGGGATAGCAACTCGGTTACGGTGGGGTTTACCGGGCGTATCGCCCGGATTGCAAGGGTTCATCAGTATGGTTTGAAGGATCGGGCGGAGCATGGTGCTCCCGATGTACGTTATGAACAGCGGGAGGTGCTGGGCTTTACGGATTCAGACCTCGATATGATTCGAGACAGCTTGCTCAGTCATTTATCTGCGTAGACGCCAAAGCATTACAGGTGTAAAAACGCATCAAAAGTTCAGCTCACAGCAGGACAAGACTTAAGCCGGATAGAATGGAGTTTTTCAGATGACAGATACTTTCCGTGCACACTGCCCTAGATGTGATGGAGAAAGAGTCTGCATCATTCATGGTGCGTTCGATCAGCCATGGCATGTGAAAGACGCTAGAAACTATACGGAAGGGCAAGTAGATCACAAGCTAGTCCAGTGCGCCGGTTGCGAAACGGTCTTTTATCACAAAAGCAGTTGGGACTCTGAAGATTGCGACTACGACTATCATCCTGTAACTGGAGAACCCATTTCTGCTCATCCAAGAACAATTGAAACCTACCCAATTCCAGAAAAGAAAAGCCAAAAGCCTGACTGGATCTGGAGCATTGGACAAATAGACCCGCAGCTCTACAGAATTCTGGATGAAACCTATAAGGCTCATGAAGTTAATTCTTTCATACTTGCTTCGGTCGGACTGAGGACTGCCTTTGATCGAGTTACTGATTTTCTAAAAATAGATGCAAGTCTTTCGCTAGAAGAAAAAGTAGCAGAATTACTAGCAAATGGTTTTATTGGTGAGACCGAAGCTAATACTCTGCGTGTTGTCACCGACGCAGGAAGTGCTGCGGCTCATCGCGGGTGGGCACCAGATCAAAAGGCGTTCAAAGTATTAATTGCAACTCTTGAGCAATTTATATATCGCGTAGTCGTCACAGGCAAAGCCGCTCTTGATTTGACCGGCGAAATTCCTGCTCGTCCGCGCCGCCCCAAAAAGCAACCAAAACCAACGACGTAATCAACTTGTACTGCCCCGCATTACAACCCGCTTGAGCTGCACTCCCACGCGCGTGGCGCCACCATCGGCGCCATGAACGATCTAGCCGCCCTCTCCCGCATGCTCGAAAACCTAATCCGCTTCGGCGTCATCGCCGCCGTGCAGATGGAGCCCCCGCGCGTGCAGGTTAAAACCGGAACACTGACCACCGCCTGGCTGCCATGGCTGGCCCTGCGCACCGGGTCTGACCGCGAATGGGACCCGCCCACCGTGGACGAACAGGTGATCCTGTTCAGCCCATCCGGCCAGCTCGCCAACGGCGTCGTCCTAACCGGTCTGTTCAGCGACCACATCCCCGCCAACGGCAACCGCGCCGGCCTGCACCGTCGCACCTACGCCGACGGCGCGGTGATCGAGTACGACAGCGTCGCCCATCACCTGAACGCCACCCTGCCGGACATCGGCACCACCAGCCTCGTGAGCAAGGGCGGGATCAACATCATCGGCCCGATCAATCACCAGGGCGATTACAACCAAACCGGCAACCAGAACGTGGTCGGCCTCGTGACCGTCTCCGAAGACGTGATCGCGGCCAACATCAGCCTGGTCAAGCACCCGCATGGCGGCGTGCTGGTGGGCGGTGCGAAGACGGGGAAACCAGAATGAACCGAGAAACCGGCGCCGCCATCGGAGACCTGGCCCACATCGGTCAGAGCATCACCGACATCCTCACCAACCGCATCGGCACCCGAGTGATGCGCCGCGAATACGGCAGCCTGCTGCCCGAGCTGGTGGACCATCCGTTCAACGATGCCACGCGCCTGCGTGTGTACGCGGGCACAGTCATGGCGCTGATGCGCTGGGAAACCCGTATCAGCCTCAGCCGCGTGCAGTTCGTCGGCGCGAACCTGCAAGGTCAGTCGGTGCTGGAGCTGGAAGGCACCATCGTCGACACCAATGAAGCGCTGAGCCTGAGCCTTCCGCTGCAACTGGGGGGCAGTGTATGAATTCCTTTGCCGCGATTGACCTCAGTCAGCTCCCCGCGCCGCAGATCGTCGAGCAGATCGACTTCGAACTGATCCTGGCCGAGCGCAAGGCCTACATGATCAGCCTCTGGCCGATCGAGGAACAGGAACAGATTGCCGAGCGCCTCGACATGGATTCGGAGCCCCTGGCCAAGCTGCTGCAGGAGAACGCCTACCGCGAGACCATATGGCGTCAGCGGGTTAATGAAGCGTCCATGGCTAACCTACTGGCCTTTGCCAAAGGCCCCGATCTGGAACAACTGGCGGGCAACTACAATGTGAAAAAGTTGGTCATCCAGGAAGGCAGCGCATTAGCGGTACCGCCTGTGCCAAGGCTCATGGAGAGCGACGACAGCCTACGCGAACGGGCGCAGATGGCCTGGGAAGGACTGAGCACCGCCGGTCCGCGCAACAGCTACATCTTCCACGCCCGAGCATCTGATGGGCGGGTCGCCGACGCCACCGCTGAAAGCCCTTCACCTGCCGTTGCTGTGGTCACCGTGCAATCGCTGCTCGGCGATGGCACCGCCTCGGCTGACTTGCTCGCCCTGGTCAAGACCTACCTCAGCGACGAAGACCGCCGGCCGGTGGCGGACCGCTTGCTTGTCCAGGGTGCGCAGATTCTCAACTACCAGGTCAAAGCCCAGCTCTTCTTGCTCTCCAGCGGGCCAGAGTCGGAACCGGTCCTTGCAGCCGCCGAGCAGCGTTTATTGGCCTACGTCCACCAACGGCGTCGTCTGGGCATGGAAGTTTCAGAGTCAGCCCTGCATGCGGCGTTGCATGTCGAGGGCGTGCGCAAGGTCGAGCTGGAAGGCTGGGTCGATATCGTCGCGACCAAAGCCCAGGCGCCGTTCTGCACCAAAGTCACCGTCACCCGAGGTGTCGAATAATGGCCGCCCAGCAACTGCTACCGGGGAACTCCACGCTGCTGGAACGCCAAGCGGCACAGGCGCTCGCGCAAATTCAGCGCGTGCCCATTCCCCTGCGACAGCTCTGCAACCCAGACACCTGCCCACTTGAAATATTGCCGTACCTGGCCTGGGCCTTTTCGGTGGACCGCTGGGACAGCAAATGGACCGAAGCCGCGAAACGATCTGCCATCCGGTCATCCCACTTCATCCATTCGCGCAAGGGAACCATCGGCGCCCTGCGGCGAGTGGTCGAGCCTTTGGGCTACCTGATCGAAGTTCTTGAATGGTGGCAAACCAATCCTCTGGGTGTGCCAGGCACCTTTGCCATCAAGGTCGGCGTGCTGGAAACCGGCATCACCGAAGAGATGTATCAGGAACTGACCTGGTTGATCGATGACGCCAGGCCCGTCACCCGTCACCTCACTGGCCTGGCTATCAGCCTTGAAACCACGGGCGCGATCAACATCTTCGCCAGCGTTTATGAAGGCGATGAAATCGACGTTTATCCGCCGGTCATGCGTGACATTGAGGTCACCGGTTCCTTTGGCGTGGTCGGGCGTGAACACTCCATAGACACCCTGGACGTTTATTATGATTGATGTGAATTCACAGTTTTTCGCCATCCTCACTAAAGTAGGGAGAGCCAAGCAGGCAAACGCCGACGCGCTCGGTATCCCCTGGAAAATCACTGAAATGGGCGTGGGTGATGCAAATGACACTGACCCCATTCCAAACGAGGCGCAAACCCGCCTGATCAACGAATGGCGCCGACGCCCACTCAATCAGCTCCGGGTTGACCCAGCTAACTCTGCAGTGATCATCGCAGAGCAGATTATCCCGGCCGACGAGGGCGGGCGCTGGATTCGCGAGATCGGTCTGTATGACGCGGACGGCGATCTGGTGGCTGTGGCCAACTGCGCGCCGAGCTTCAAGCCGTTGTTGTCGCAGGGCTCCGGCCGCACGCAAGTGGTGCGGATGAATTTCATTGTGTCCAGCTCCGGCAACATCACGCTAAAGATCGACCCGGCGGTGGTGTTGGCGACTCGCGAGTATGTTGATCAGCGGATTCTGGAGGAACTTTACAAGCTCGACAGCAAGCAATCGGTACGTGTGGCCACCACGGGCGACATCCCGTTGGCCGGACTTCAGACGGTCGACGGGGTGGCCCTGGTAGCCGGTGACCGCGTGCTGGTGAAAAACCAGGCAGTGACCAAGGACAATGGTATTTACCTGGCGGCATCGGCAGTCTGGACCCGGTCGGCGGATGCAGACACCAATGCCGAGGTGACCTCGGCGCTGCTGACGTCGGTCGAGCAGGGCGCGACCCTGGCCGACACCCGTTGGCAGTTGGTCACGGATGGGGTGATTGTCCTGGGCACTACGGCCCTGACGTTCCAGAACGTGACCCAAGGCTTTGCGCCTATTAATTCGCCGGCCTTGATTAGCCCCACGGCGACGAGCACACCGGCTCTGTTCAATAACAGCAAGTTGCTGGCCACGACCGAGTTTGTGAATGACGCTATGGGCGGGCTTCGCCGCACGGTCTATAGCCTGACACAAGGCCAAGTGATAACCCCGGCCATGGTTAACTCGATGATTTATGCGGGGGGCACGGTAAACAGCGCGACGCTGCCGCTTTTGTCGAGCGTGCCTGTGGGTTCTACCCTGACGTTTGCTGCCATGTCCTCAGGTATTACCTTGCAGCGACAGGGCGCCGATACGATTTGGGTGACATCTGTGAACCCTACGATTAATTCGGTCAACATTAATTTGGGTGACACACTGACGCTGACAGCTTCGCCCTTCGGCTGGGCGGTCACGGGCGGCTCTGCAATGTTCGCCTATCAGGGATCTATCGGCGCTTTCGGGGCTTCGCTCGGCTCCCCAGGATTTCAAAAGCTGCCGAGCGGCGACATTGAAATGTGGGGTTTGACAGGATCCACGGCGGCGGGGGTGATCACACCGATTACGTTCATGAACGCCTTCCCGAACGCCTGCACGAATATCCAACTGACCTACGTTGATGCGGGGGTGCAGTTGCCTGCCTCGCGCGGATGTCCTCATCAGGTCGGTGCTTTTTCGAAGACGGGGTTTAACTATTCCCACTCGGGAAGTGGTGGGGCAGCCCAATTCTTTTGGCGCGCTAAGGGTAACTAAGGGGGATTTATGAATCATTACTGTGCGGCGGATGGTGGCTTTTACAGTTTGGCGTTTCACGGCTTCATTCCAGACGGATCGGTTGAGGTCGCTGATGAGGACTATGAAGCGCTTAAGGCAGGCCAAGAGCAAGGCAAGTGGTTGGTAGCAAATGATCAAGGCTATCCGGTGCTGATTGATCCGCCGCAGCCATCGCCTGAAGTGTTGGCCGCCATTGAGCGGCAGTGGCGTGACGAGCGCTTGTTGGCGACTGATGGTGTCGTTTCACGGCATCGCGACGAGGTGGATGAAGGTTCGCCACTCACGCTAACCCTGGGGCAATACGCCGAGTTGCAGGCCTACCGGCGCGCGCTGCGCAACTGGCCAGAAGCTGGCGAGTTCCCCCTGAGTGAGCACCGCCCCCCAGCGCCGGATTGGCTAGCCGGCGAGTCTCAGTGAATTCAGCCAGGTGGCACTCACCACTTGGCCCTGTAAACACCTCCCCTACAAGTCCCGCCGCTCGCCCATTCGGCGCGCGCGCGGCAGCCTGTGTACTGTCATTCCATCACAGCGCAGGCAACCACCCATGGCCGGTTCAGACTATCTCCACGGCGTGCGGGTCATCGAACTCAACGACGGCACCCGCCCCATTCGTACCATCCCCACCGCAGTCATCGGCCTGGTTTGCACGGCTGAAGATGCGGACCCGCTTGTATTCCCGTTCGACACACCTGTCCTTCTGACCAGCGTGCAAAGCGCCATCGCCAAAGCCGGTGTCAAAGGCACCCTGGCCAGCAGCCTGCAAGCCATCGCAGACCAGACCAAGCCCTACACCATCGTCGTGCGGGTCAAGGAAGGCGCAGACGAAGCCGCTACCACCAGCGCCCTGATCGGCACCACCACCGCCGACGGCAAATACACCGGCATGAAAGCCCTGCTGGCCGCCAAGGCCCGGGTGGGTATGACGCCGCGCATCATCGGTGTGCCTGGCTACGACAGCCAGCCGGTAGCCACCGCCCTCGTTTCGATTCTTCAGGACCTGCGAGCCTTCGGCTACGTGAGCGCCTGGAACTGCAAAACCAAGGAAGAGGTGGTCGCCTACCGCGAAAACTTCGGCGCCCGTGAACTGATGTTGATCTGGCCGGACTTCCTGAACTGGGACACCGTAACCAGCAAGACCGTTACCGCCTATGCCACGGCTCGCGCCCTCGGCCTGCGGGCAAAGATCGACCAGGAAACCGGCTGGCACAAGACCCTCTCCAACGTCGCCGTCAACGGCGTGACCGGCATCAGCGCCGACGTGTTCTGGGATCTGCAAAACCCGGCCACCGACGCCAACTACCTCAACAGCAACGAGGTCACCACGCTGATCAACGAGGGCGGCTTTCGTTTCTGGGGTAGCCGCACCTGCAGCGACGATCCGTTGTTTGCCTTCGAAAACTACACCCGCACCGCGCAGATCCTTGCCGACACGATGGCCGAAGCGCAGATGTGGGCCATGGACAAGCCCATGCACGCATCGCTGGTGCGAGACATCATCGGAGGCATCAACGCCAAGTTCCGCGAGTTGGTTGCCCAGGGCTATCTGATCGGCGGGAGCTGCTGGTACCCGGAAGACATCAACGACAAGGACACCCTCAAGGCCGGCAAGCTGACGATCGATTACGACTACACGCCTGTGCCGCCACTGGAAAACCTCACCCTGCGCCAGCGCATCACCGACAGCTACCTGATGCAGTTCGCAACCGCTGTAAACGCTTAAACCGGGCCTCCCCGCAAGGGGAGTTAACCCCGTGCCATAACCCCGGAGAACACCGCCATGGCCCTGCCACACAAACTGAAAAACATGATGCTGTTCAACGACGGCGGCAGCTACAGAGGCAAAGCCAAGACCGTCACCCTGCCCGCTCTGGGCCGCAAGATGGAAGCCTATCGTGCCGCCGGTATGAATGGACCGGTCAAGGCCGATCTGGGCTTCTCCGACGATGGCATCCAGCTGGAGTGGAAGCTCGGCGGTCTCGATCTGATCGTGCTCAAGCAGTTCGGTGCGGTAAATGCGTCGGGTGTGGCACTGCGTTTCGCAGGGGCTTACGAACAGGACGACACCGGGGAAGTCAGTGCGGTGGAAGTCACCGTGCGCGGCCGTCACGAAACCATCGAAATGGGTGACGCCACCCCTGGTGAGGACACCGAGCACTCCATCACCACCACCTGCAGCTACTACAAGCTGACCGTCGACAACGAAGACATCATCGAAATCGACCTGCTCAACTTCATCGAGAAGGTCGGCGGCGTCGACATGCTGGAGAAACAGCGCTCCGCCATCGGCCTTTGATCCACGTTCTCGATCGCTAATCGTACCCTCTCATCAACAGGACCTTTTCCATGAAAAACGCAGATACCGAACAACCCGAAGTTAAACCCCTGGCCGACGACAACACCGTCATCCTCGACACCCCAATCCGTCGTGGCACCACCACCATCGGCAGCATCACCCTGCGCAAACCCAACGCGGGCGAGCTGCGCGGTGTGAGTCTGGCCGAACTGCTGCAAATCGACGTCAACAGCCTGGTGAAGGTCGTGCCGCGCATCAGTAACCCGACACTCACTGCCGTCGAAGTCACGTCGATGGACCCTGCCGATCTGTTCGCACTCGGCACCAAGGTGTGCGGTTTTTTGCTACAGAAATCGATGAAGACGGACGCATCCCTCGTTGCGTAGACGACGCCATGGCAGACCTGGCGGTGGTTTTTCACTGGGCACCGGCTGATATGGATCAGTTGGGCCTGCAAGAGCTGATGGAATGGCGCGAGCGCGCCCGGGTGCGGAGTTCGACCGATGGCAAATGATCTGCGACTACAGGTGCTGCTCAGTACCATCGACAAGGCCACCCGCCCGCTGAAGCACATCAGCGAAGGGGGCATTGAGACCGCACGCGCCCTTAAGGCCGCTCGCGACCGCCTGAAAGAACTCACCTCCCAGCAAAAAGACGTCAGCGCCTGGCGGGCTCAGCGGGCAGCGGCTGAACAAACCGGCGCGTCACTCACCGCTGCACGCGATCGAGTCAAATCTCTCAGCCAGGAACTCGCCGCGACCGACGCGCCGACCAGGGCGATGACCAGGAGCTTTCAAGCAGCGGTGCGCGAGGCCCAGCGGCTCAAGCAGCAGCACCAACAGCAGAACGTGCAGTTGCAAGGGCTGCGATCGAAGCTCTACGACGCCGGCATCAGCACTAAAAATCTCGGCCCCCATGAGCGCCAGCTGCGCGAGCAAATCAACGCTACCAACGCCAGCATCAGCACGCAAGGCAAGCGCATGGCCGAGCTGAGCGCCCAGCACAAGCGCGCGGCGTTGGCTCGTAGCCAGATGGAAAAGTCCCAGCGCGCCGCCGGCAACCTCGCCGTGAACGGCGCCGCAGGGCTGGGCGTGGGCTACGCGACGACCCGACCGATTGCCGCCGCAGTCAAAGCCTTCGCGCCCAATGAGGATTCCGCCACACAGCTCAAGGTGTCGATGATGGACGACACCGGCAAGGTCTCGGAGGACTTCCAGAAAATCACCGACCTGGCCACCAAGCTGGGCGACCGCTTGCCAGGCACCACGGCTGACTTCCAGAACATGATGACCATGCTTCGGCGTCAGGGTCTGAGCGCGCAAAGCATCCTCGGCGGCACGGGTGAGGCGGCCGCGTACCTGGGCGTTCAGTTGAAGATGGAGGCCACTGAGGCGGCGGAATTTGCCGCCAAGATGCAGGACGCCACGCGCACCACTGAAAAAGACATGATGGGCCTGATGGACACCATCCAGCGCGGGTTCTATGCCGGTGTTGACCCAGGCAACATGCTCCAGGGCTTCAGCAAAATCGCCCCGGTGATGGACGTCATCAAGAAGTCAGGGATCGATGCAGCCAAGGAACTCGCGCCGCTGCTGATCATGATGGACCAGGCTGCTATGGACGGTGGTTCCGCAGGCAACGCTTTCCGCAAAATTTTCCAGGCTGGATTGAACCAAGACAAAGTCGACAAAGCGAACAGAATGCTCGCGAAGTCAAACAAGGGGATATCGTTCAACTTTACGGATGACAAAGGCAACTTTGCCGGTCTGGAAAATTTGTATGCGCAAATTGAGAAGCTGAAAGCCCTGAACGATATCGACCGAACAGAAGTTAAGCAAACGCTGTTCGGGGATGATGCGGAGACGATGTCGACCCTCGACGCCATGATGAACAAGGGCCTGGCCGGGTATCGGGAAGTCCAGCAGAAGCTGCAAACCCAGGCAGACCTTCGCACTCGCGTTAACGAACAGCTCAGCACACTTTCCAATGTCATGGAGGCCGCCGAGGGCAGCTTCACCAACGCCATGGCAGAGTTCGGCGCAGCCGTTGCGCCGGACCTGAAGGACCTGATCAAAACCCTGGGCGAGATCGCAAACAGCATCGGCGCCTGGGCCCGGGAGAACCCGAAGTTGGCTGGAGGCCTGGTCAAAGTCGTGGCCGCGATCGCTGGGCTGGCATTCGTGTTCGGTGGCCTGGCGTTGACCATGGCGAGCATGCTGGGACCGTTCGCCGTGCTGCGCTACGGCATGACAATTTTCGGTCTCCAAGGTGGCGGCATCACCAAAATGCTCGGCCGGTTGCTCCCCACGCTGACCGGTCTGGCTCGTAACGTGTTCCCTATGTTGGCCCAGGGTGCCCGTCTGTTCGCTACCACACTGGGTGGTGCTGTCAGCACAATCGGCACTGCGATACTCGCAACACCTATTGGATGGTTGATGGCAGCAATTGCAGCCCTCATCGCTGCTGGTTTCCTTGTTTACAAATACTGGAAGCCGATAAAAGGTTTCTTCCTCGGCTTCTGGCAAGGGCTTACCGCAGCCCTGCAACCCGTACTCAGTGGATTCAGTAAATTTGGCGGGCTGTTGAGCAGTCTGGCGAAAGCCGCCTATTCCATACCTGTTGTGGGGACTGCGTTGCGGCTGCTTGGCAGCATCGTAAAACCACTGTTCGACATGATATCCGCCGGCATCAGCGGTCTGATTGGTTGGTTCAGTGACCTGTTGAAACCGGTCGACGACGTCGGCGGTGCGGCCCAATCGATGGGGCAGCGGTTCGGCGCAGCCTTCGGCAGCATGATCATGACGCTGCTGCAGAGCATCAGCTCAATCGCCACTGGTGCCGTCAACCTATGGGCAAACATCAAGACCAGCTTTGACCAGGGCCTCTCTGGCATTCTTCAGTTGATCACTAACTTCAGCCCGCTTGGCTTGTTCTACCAGGCCTTTTCCGGGGTTATGAACTACTTCGGCGTGGAACTGCCTGGGAAATTCACCGAGTTCGGCAGCATGATCGTGAATGGTCTGGTCAATGGGCTGACAGCCGGTCTCGGCGCCGTCAAAGACACCATCAGCTCGATCGGCGACGCCAGCATCGGTTGGTTCAAGGAAAAGCTCGGTATCCACAGCCCGTCACGGGTGTTCGCGGAGCTGGGTGGATTCACCATGGCCGGCCTCACCCAAGGCCTGGAGGGTGGGCAGAAAGGCCCGCTGAACGCGCTGACCAGCATGAGCAAACAGCTGACCGCAGCCGGCACCTTGGCCCTGGGCGCCACCGCCATGCCGGCGTTTGCCGTGGATAACACGCCACCTATCAGCAGTGCGCCCGCCGCAGCCGTTTACGACAGCCACGACACCTACGAATTCTCCATCACCGCCGGGCCTGGGACAGACCTGCAAAGCCTGGAAAAGACCGTGCGCGCCATGCTGGCCCGCATCGAAAACGAAAAGAAAGCGCGTCAGCGCAGCAAACTTTCGGACCTGGAATAACCACCATGATGATGGCCCTCGGCATGTTCGTGTTCAGCCTCAGAACCGCCGCCTACCAGGAGCTGCAACGCCAAACCGATTGGCGTCACGCCAGCAACAACCGCATCGGCGCCGCTCCCGCGCGGCAATTCGTCGGCCGTGGCGAAGACACTATCACCCTCCCCGGCATCATCCTGCCGGAGCTGGCCGGCAGCGCCCTCAGCCTCGACGCCCTGCGCCTGATGGCAAACACCGGCAAGGCCTGGCCCATGGTCGAAGGCAGTGGCCGGATCTACGGCCTGTGGGTGATCGAAAGCATGAGCGAGACCAAGACTATCTTTTTCAGCGACGGCACCCCACGGCGCATCGAGTTCACCCTGAGCCTGAAGCGCACCGACGACGACCGCATCGACCTGCTCGGTGCGGCTACCAGTACTGGCGTCAACATCCTGCGAGGCCTGCTGTGATCGAATCGGTCATCTCCAAAGTCACCGGCTACGTGCGCAGCACCGCCGAGCAGTATGTCCGTGACGCGGCCTATCCCGTGCCAGCCTTCAGGCTCACCGTCGACGGCCTGGACATCGCGCAACTGGTCAGCCCGCGCCTGATGAGCCTGGAGCTGACCGACAACCGCGGAGTCGAGGCCGACCAGCTCAGCATTACCCTCAGTGACCATGACGGCCTGCTGTCGATCCCGCCAAAGGGCGCGGTGCTGCGGTTGTGGCTGGGCTGGAGCGATACCGGCCTGGTGGACAAGGGCACCTATACCGTCGACGAAACCGAACACACCGGCGCTCCAGACGTGCTGAGCATCCGCGCTCGATCGGCAGACCTGCGCAAGGGCCTGAAAACCAAACGCGAGCGCAGCTGGAGCAACACCACCCTCGGCAAAGTCCTGGGCGATATCGCCATCGGCAACGGCCTCACCGCCACCATCGCAGGCGCGCTCGACGGTTTGCCCATCCTGCAGCTCGACCAGGCCAACGAATCCGACGCCAACCTGATCAGCCGCCTGGGCGAAGAATTCGATGCGGTGGCCAGTGTCAAAGCCGGTTGCCTGCTGTGCCTACCGGCTGGCGGAGGCAAGACCGCCAGCGGCCTGGATCTGCCACACATCACCCTCACCCGCGCCGACGGTGACCAACACCGATACCTGCAGGCCGACCGCGACAGCTACGACGGCGTGCGTGCGTACTACTACGACGTGAACAGTGCAAAAAAACAGGAAGCCATTGCCGGCGGCGGCGACAACCTCAAAGACCTGCGCCACACATACAGCGACCAGCAGTCAGCCCTGCGCGCTGCCCGGTCTGAGTTCCGACGCCTGCAACGCGGTAGTGCCACGCTCAGTTACAACCTGGCCATGGGCCGGCCGGATCTGATCCCTGAGCTGACGTACACGTTCCAGGGCGTGAAAGCGGAAATCGACGAGATCATCTGGTACGGCGGCAACGTACAGCACAGCCTGAGTGCGGACGGCGGGTATACGGTGAGCCTGGAGCTGGAGAGCAAGCTGCCGGAGGACAATGTCGAAGACTTGGCAGAAGAGAACAAAGGGGATTACACGGGGATCATCGCGTACTACCGCGACCAGAAAACCGGGAAGGAAAAGACGATTACGGCGGGGGATCAGTCCAAGCCGAGACGGTTGCGGTGGCTGTACGCGAGCGAGAAGACGGCCAAGCGGGCGGTGGATCGGGAATTTAGAAGGTTAAGTAAATTTAAAGCATAAAACACTTACTCTTTTGAACTCTGCTTCGAATATCCTTCAAGTAGCCTTTTGCGCTCATCCTCTCTATCGGTCATAGTCTTTATGACATCAGCCGGCACCAAGGTTAGAACAATAGTCCAAAGTTGCCACAGTGTTAAAGCCACAAGCGCGCCATATGAAAGTCCGCGCAGCAAGTCTTTATACTCTAAAGCGAATGGAAATATTTTTATCAGCGGCGCCACCACACCTATAACTAAAATAATGCACAAAATTGCGGTTGAATGAACGACAGGAGAGAACAACCTACTCAATCCAGTTTGGCTACCTTCACCTGACGCCTTTTCGTCTACAAATGATAACTTTAGCCTTTCTGGATAGACTATCGCAATCCACGCACCAACAACCGCAAAAATAATAGACGCAGTGGTACGCAGAGCCTCAAAAAGAGGCCACTGCTTTTCGAAAGGAACTTCCCTTCCCAGCCAGCAAGACACCCCAACAAAAGAAACTGAGGTTATCCAAGCCACAACCTTTAGCAACTTTCTCATAGTAACATTTTAAGTATTGCTGCTTTACGCTTATCTAGTGCAGCCAACAAAGAGTCCGTATTAAACACCTCATCATTATCCTTCTCAACATCCAATTCAAATTCTCCTCTAGCTGTAGCGTGACTTAACCAGTGAGTTTTCGGATCACCTTTTATTTTAAACCCATAATCGTCCCATTGTCTTTCGGTATTTTCTTTGTACTCATCAATAATTCCGCTCATATCACTTTCGGTTATATGAGTACCAATCTCATATTGCAAATTAATAAAATCAGCCGGCTTTTTTTCTGGTTCCGAAATTTTCGTCCAGCGCAGAACCTGCTGCCAGACCTTAAGATCATCTTTACGATTAAGCTGAAGTCTAGTTTTGCGAATAGCACGAGATATTTTTTCGACATTTTTGAGTAAAAAATCAAACTCTCCCGATTTACGGTACAAGCCCGTCTGAAATTTCGGGTAAAGCTTTTGCGGCCTATCCTTTTCGCTTTCCCTATAGCCAAGCAATTCAATATCAGCCCCAGCACTAGCATTTTTTGCATGCACTACAAATTTCGAAAAAAGCTCCATATAAGACTTAATGTATTGCTGAAAAGCCGGCTGACCGGTAATAAGATGCTGGAAGCCAATACTTGCAAAAACATTTTTATCAGGCACCACCCAGAAATACGTTGCAAAACCAGGAATACTTCCCTTCTGGATTTTGTTAGCAATTACTGTAGGATGACCAACACTGGAACTCCCCACGACAGAATGAACGCTTCCTTCTGACGCGGGAGTCTCATTCCATATTTTAACAAGCCAATTACCGTTCTTCTTTTTTATATCCAAAATATATGCAGGGCACAACTCAGTAAACTCGGACTGCTGATAAGTCTTAGTTTGACTTAACGGCTTATCCTTACTCCAACCCCCAAGATCTTGCAGAATTTCCTCTATGCTTCCAAATTCAGAATCTGCGCCACGCCAAGTATAATACCCACACTTCGATATATCATAAATTCCGACTCTAGCCTTTTGCACCGGCATACTAACGCTCCCCAAACCCCAAAATTTTAAACCACCAAAAACATTGCAAATCAGTTAAAACCCATCAATCTCAAAAATACCAGACGCTTTGAGAGATCAAGCGCTTACAAATCACTTAAATGTCAGCAAACAAGTACTCATAACACAAGCCCCACTTAAAGAAAGACCATTCGCAAAAGTGCGGCTTTTATAAATCGCCCCATCCATAACCCTTTCAACTTCGACACCGCTCCCCTGCGTCAATGCAATCACCGCCCTTTGCGCGAGCTGCGCAGCATATTGGCTACGTGAAACATTCTGAGGCTCCCTTGAACCATTCCATGCGACATTGATTCGGTCGCACTTGAACTCAAGTTTCATCGCAAAGATCTCGTCGCCAAATGTATATCGAGTTGCTATGCAGCCTGGCGCGTCTTCTTCGTGGGCCTTTTTGAGTACTGGATCACCGACGGCATTAACAAGGAGGCCCTCGTCTATCTGGCGGATATCAGCAGACGCGATCGAAATTAACGTAATGAACAGACAGACAAAGGCCGATATTGCTTTGAACATGGACCACATCCTTATGTTGATTCAAGACAGCGCCGGTCGGCGGGCCTGTTAGCTCTGTTTGTCGAGCTTTAGCGGCGACGATCATCAGCGTCCCTGCGCAATTGATACGTTCTTAATAGGTACAGATTATGCTGGCCGTTTGGTATCAGCAAGGGCTTCCGTCAAATCCTTTAGGCGCTGCTCTATGTCCCTTATGCGTTTCTTTTCTTCAGCAGCGCTCTGTATCTCCCGCCTATCGGTCTCTTCTAATGAACGGAATAGCGCCAGGATTGCGTCCTCTTGCGGGCTAATAGGAGGCGATACGGCCGGCACCACTGACATACCTCGCAACATTGCCCCCTCCCCCGTGAGCAACCAATCCAGAGAAACGCCTTCAGCCTCGCTCACGTTTACGCATAACGCATAAGGAATGGATTGCCGGCTGCGCCAACTCCCCAGCGTCTGTCGATTCACGTCCAGCTTACGTGCCAACTCACTGTCGCTATCAACGGCAAAGACCGTCATCAAGCGGTCAAGCACGGCGTCCAAAGACTTTTTCTGCATTTTGAGTAAATACCGCTTGATTTATTTAAATAGAATAAATAGGCTTATGCGCAATGAGTACATCTTAACCAACTAGGAACACATCAACCATGAGCCAAGCCATGGAAAAGCGCCACATCCAAGCACGGCTGATTGAGCGCGGCAGCAACTTCCGTCAGTTCGCCCTGAGCCACGGCTATGAGGTCCGCACGGTGACGCAAGTGGTTCAGCGCTGGGCAGGGCACGACAAGCTGCCCCGTGGCCGGTTGACGTTCCAAATCCTGCGCGACCTTTCTCGGGCAATCGGCAAGGAAGTGCTGCCGGGAATCCTTGCGGAAAGCGCCGAGCAAATCACAGCACAGGCTGTATGAAATGACTGTAGGGGCGATGACTCCAGGGAGAAACCAGAAGATGAAACGCCCAGTTCTAGCGACCAAGCGCCAGGTAATGAGCGCAGTGATCAACGACTACGAAGGTGGCCGGGAATGCGCAGCTGCGCGCCTGGGGTACGAACTCAAGAAGTTCGATAACCACATCTACGAAAACGCCGGCAGCCGGCCTCTGAGCGATGAGCAGATCCATCTGCTAGAGCAAGACATGGGCACCACCTACCTGCCGGAATACATCGCGGCCATGTATGGCGGCATGTTCGTGCCCCTGGCCAAACCTGAAACGCTGGACAACATCGACCTCTACAACCGTTCGGTAAGGGCCGCAGCCAAGCGCGGTGTGGTCGATCAGATCATTGCAAAGGCGTTGGACGACGGCGTTATTGAGCGGGACGAAGCGGAGGCAATTCTGCGCGCTCACAGCCATTACATGGCGGCTCGCCACTCCGAGGTCCTGGCAACGATTCTGCTGCACAGCCGGGGGAAAAAACAGTGAGCGCCTGCAGTCAGCCCTTGCCTAGACGTGCCTTGATCTCTTTCAGCGCGGTGGCTACGTCGTCGACAGCAAAGCGGATGTCTTCGGCACTGACTACCAGTCCGGGCTCTTCCCTGTCAGTCAGCTTTGTCGCATCACGACCACGCATGACTTTCGCTAGTGCTTCATGCCGCTCCTGCAAACGTTGCAGCAAGCGTTCGACCTCTTTTTTTGAGTGATTACCCATGACCTACATCCTTGAAGAAGAAAGGAAACATCTATCGGATCTGCTGGTGATAGCTCAACAGCGACTGAACACATTAAAAGAAATCGTCGCCACCACCAATCACGACTGTTCTGGCACTGACATCCGCCTGGCCATCGGTGACGCAATCACACCGCTGAACATTGCCCACGAAGCTGCGGAAGCGTTGTAAAGGACACTGTTTATGAGCACTTACAAGCTGGTTTGCCCTCACTGTCACGGCCGCATGCGTATTCGCACCAGCGAAGGCCAACATATTTTCCTGCGCATCACCTACCTGCAATGCACGAACGAAGCATGCGGCTGGGCTGGCCGCGCCGAATTTCAAATGACCCACGAACTGAGCCCCAGCGGCATGCCCAACCCGGCGGTAAAGCTGCCGATTGCGGACGTAGTCATTCGTCGCCAGGCAATGAAAACAGCCAACGATCAACCCGATCTGTTGGACCAGCTGGAAATGGAGGCCACAACCGTATGAAAACTATCGCCCTCACTACAAACCCCACCAGTGACTACCGCGCTGCGATGCAACAAGCAGCAGTGGCCTACCTCTACCGCCACCGTTGCGAGCATCTGGCCGGTGACAGCCAATTGCTCGACAATTGCGCCCGGTACCTGACGCTGTCTCTTGAAGTCCCTCAGCATCTGGTGCAGCGCATCGCTGAGTTGGCCGTCTCTGAGTTCGAGAGCATGACCTGCAAGCGTATTGCCTGGCTTGGCGTTCACCCCAACAGCGGCGCGTACCGCCCGGTCATCTGGCTGCTCGATAACTGCACCCAACAGCGACACCCCGTTTCAGCACGTTTGCTCCCCACACGGCTGCTGCTTACTCGCAACCTCCCGCACTAATCCGAACCCCACTCCTGATTGATGCCCGCACCGCGTGGGTAGGGGAAATTTGCAACTTACTGGTGGCCGAAATGAGCAAAATCACCATAAAACTGGAGCTGGACGAACAGCAGGCGCAGCAATACCTGCTGTGGTTGACCACTCAGTACGAAGTCACCATGGCTGATATTTGGTACTCCGATCGCTACCGGAATGTGCCGAGCGGTCAGCGGGCACCGAAGGTGCTTGAGGACTTGCCCTACCTGGCCGGCATCTGCAAGACGCGCAGCGAGCTGAAAAAGCAGCTCGTCGTGGCTGTTGCGGAGCATGCGCAGTGAATCGCAAGCCCATGGAGCAACAGATCCGCGCTGATGTACTTCAGCGCCTGGAATCTGATTACGGCCTGCAGCACATGGTCGGCACGCACTACATGCGCAAGGGCACCTGCCCGCAGTGCAATCAGAAACGCCTGTTTTCCCGCCACGACGAACCTTGGTTCATACGCTGTGGCCGCGAGGAAAAATGCCGGTATATGGCTCCGACCAAGGAGCTGTACCCGGACCTGTTCGACGACTGGAGCAAGCGTGCGCCGGCCACCAGTGATCAGCCTGCTGCCAGTGCCAAGGCGTACCTGTCGTTTGCCCGAGGTTTTCGCGTCGAGCTGATTGAGGGCTGGTACACCCAGGAGAGCTACTTCGATCGCGACCTGAACATCGGCTCAGCAACCGTCCGCTTTCCCCTGGAGCATGGTGGGTACTGGGAGCGCTTGATTGACCAGCCTTCCCGCTTCGGCAAGAAGAAGGCCCGCTTCCAGCCTCTCAAGAGCTACAGGGGGCATTGGTGGTGCCCCCCGTGCCTGGACCTGCTGGAGGTAGACGATCTGTGGATTGTTGAAGGCATTTTCGATGCCATCGCGCTCGTTCAGAACGGTATATCTGCTGTTGCCGCCCTGTCGTCAAACGCGTTTCCAGAAGAGTCGCTGAAGGCACTCGTCACCGCGCGCGGCGGTAAAACACCCAAGTTGGTTTGGGCCTTGGACAACGAGCCAGGCGCTCACAAATACACACGTAGTTGGGTGAAACGTGCCCGCGAACTCGGCTTCACCTGCGACGCCGCCCAGGTATCGCAGCCGGATGCGCGCAAGGTCGACTGGAACGATCTGCATCAGCGATGGGCGTTTATCGACGACGAGAAAGCCCGTGCCGAGCGTATCGACAAAGACCTGAAAGAAGCCCGTCACCAGGGCGCCCTGCTCATTGCTGAGAGTGCTAGCGACAAGGCATTGCTCATGTACCAGTGGCGAGAGCGGGAGGAGTTTCACTTCTGTTTCGACTCCCGCCTGTATTGGTGGAAATTGGATCTCGCGAAATACAACAGCGCCAAACAAGCGCTGGAGAAAAGCGATGACCAGGAAGCCCAAGTGCTGAACGAAAAGCAGCTCAGGGAGAAAGCGCTGAACGTGGCCGGCTGCGTCGTCGAAATCGCCAACTGCTACCCCAAGGCCCTCTATTTCCAACGCAACGAGATCACCGACGAGTCCTGGTACTTCTTCCGCGTCGACTTCCCGCACGACGGTGGTTCCGTGAAAAACACCTTCACCGGCGGTCAGGTCGCCGCCGCCAGCGAGTTCAAAAAGACTTCTCGGCATGGGCGCTGGGGCCGTGTTCACCGGCAGTGGACAACAGTTGGACAAACTCATGAAAGACCAGCTTTTCGGCATCAAGACCGTTCAGACCATCGACTACGTGGGCTACAGCAAGGAATACCACTGCTACGTGTTCAACGACGTCGCCGTCCGCGAGGGCCAGGTCATCCACATCAACGAAGAGGAGTTTTTTGAGATGGGCAAGCTGAAACTCAAGACCCTGCAAAAGGGCGTGAAGATCGATCTGGAGAAGGATGGCAAAAAATACGATCAGCAGTGGTTGGGACTTCTGTGGCAGTGCTTCGGCGCGCAGGGCATCGTCGCACTGACTTTCTGGTTTGGCTCACTGTTCGCCGAACAGATCCGCGCTCGGTACCAGTCGTTTCCGTTTCTTGAAGCCACGGGCGAAGCCGGCGCCGGCAAGACCACCTTGCTCACCCTGCTCTGGAAACTGGCGGGACGGGACGGTTACGAAGGGTTCGACCCGTCCAAATCCACCAAGGCCGGCCGCAGCCGCTTGATGGGCCAGGTCTCCGGCATGCCCATCGTACTGCTGGAATCTGACCGCAGCGGCGACGACAAGGCCCACGCCAAGACCTTTGAGTGGGACGAACTTAAGGACTACTACGGCGGCGGGACGCTCGCGACCAAGGGCGTTAAAACCGCCGGCAACGAGACCTACGAGCCCCCATTTCGCGGCACGATCGCCATCAGCCAGAACGCCCCTGTCGTGGCGTCTGAAGCGATCATGACCCGGATCGTGAAACTGCATTTTGTGCGCCCGAACGTGACGCCTGAGAGCCGCGCGGCGGCAGACCGACTAAACGCCCTGGAAGGCTCGACACTCAGCAATTTTGTTCTACAGGCCGTTCGCAAAGAGCTGGAAGTGATGGACCTATTCGCCCAGCGCATCCCTGGCTACGAGGCGAAATTGCGCAATCTGCATTCGCATTGCTTCGCCTGCGAGACCCCGTTTCACGACGAGCAAAGCGATTGCCACCAGTGCGGCAACAAGCTGCGCGGTTACATCCGCGTGGAGCGGATCAACAAGAACCACGCCCAGTTGCTCGCCCTGCTCGACTGCCTGTGCATGGTGGTCCCTCTGACTGAACCGCAGATCAGCCACACCCGCACGCAGATTATTCGCATGGCGATCGAGCGCCAGTCTTCGATCAGCTCCGACCACCCGGTAGTGGCTGAATTCTGGGAAGTGTACGAGTACCTCGAAGGTCTCGACGCCGACGGCCCGGTGGTCAACCACAGCAAGAAAGACAACATCATCGCCATCAACCTCAACGACTTTGTGAAGTGCGCGGCCGAGCATCGCCAGAAGATCGCCGACGTCAGCGAGCTGCGCGAGCGCCTGAAAGACTCCCGCTCCCGGAAGCTGCTCGACATCAACAAAGCCACTGACAGCGCGGTACGGGCTCACCAGGCCAAGACCAGCAACGCAGTCATCACCAAGCAACCCATCGTGAAGTGCTGGCACTTCCAGGCCTGACCAATCAACAGCAACACCCGCCAGGCGCTGCAACGCCGGCCACCACCCAAAGGAGAAGCACCATGCACGTACAAGTCATCACCGGCGACGGCGAAAAGGGGAAACCAACCGCCTACGACATCTTAAAGAGCTGAAGGCCTGGTTCAACGAGTCCGGGAAGATTGTTCACGCCGAAGCCTACGACCCCGCTGGGTTGGTCGCGATCCTGGAGGTTCGTGCGGCAAGCGATAAAGAAATCCTCGTGCTGGAGTGCAGCCGGGAACAGATCCAGGCAGTCCTGGAATGGCAGTCAGCAACTGATGAGGTTGTTGAGTTTGAGAACCTGCTGCTGCACCTGGTGCGCAAGCAAAACCCAACCGGCGAAAGCCGATAAGAAGGTGGTGTCGAGGGGCTGCAACCCCTCGACACCGACCACCCAAAGGAGAAGCACCATGCAAGTGAATCAACCCCAAGGCGGCGCTGTAGAGGCTACCACAACCCCGCTGGCTATCGGCGACACGGTCAGCTACGTCGCAATGAGCGGCGGCGGTCGGGAATATCGTTTGAGCGCTCGTACAGGCGTGATCGTCGCCATCGACGGCAATGTTGCAACTCTGCGCGCCGGGAACGGCCGCAGTGTCACACAACCACTCGACAAGCTGACTCCAGATGGCCAGCCCAATGCACTGACGCGCATGCTCATGGGAGGGAACTGATGGACCCAAGAATCCGAACCCGCCCCGCTATGGCGAGCCACCGGTTGGACTTGCCCAGCCGCTGCGACATCTGCGGCAAGGCACGCTCCACCCGCAAGCATGGTGCCTGTAGCCGCATCCGTCAGCAGAGCAAATCGGCGGAATGGGCTGCATTCATGGCCGAGCGCGAAGCAGCCAAACAAAACAAACCGCGTCGATACGCGCGCTGATACCCAACACAAACGGGACACGGGGAGCTGCAACTCCCCAACCGCCAGAAAGGAGAAGCACCATGCATTCAAATCAAAATTCGAGCGACACCCGCACTTTTTACTCTTTTGAGCCAGTGACACCAGTATCGGCACCATTGGAACTGACCGCTGACCTGCGCTACATCCTTGGTATTCCTCACACCAAATTAGCCAGTACAGCCCAGCTACTGCGGCAGCAAGGGCACTGTATTGGGGAGCGTAGTGAAGATGAGCAAGCCGCTGTCATCCATTGGATGCTCGGCCACTACCTTCGTCGCGGTATCCATTGGAGGGTGTTCGCTTACGCAGAACTCGACGCCAACGATGACTTTCCAGGGTTTCCGGGAGACGAGTCATGACCGTATTCCTGCTGCTGTACCTGTGCGCGGATGCGTCACGAACGGATTGCCAGGTGGTGAAGGCTGATAGCTGGAGCGGCCCCCACGCCTACGAGCAATGCACCGACGTCGTGCCTAGCTTGACCGAGGCGCTGACTGCGCCCAACCAAAAGCGGCATCAGTTCGTTTTCGAAATCCAGGGCGCCATGGCGAAACCCGCAGAACATAAGGCTCAGCCGGTGTTCATTCACCAATCGTTTCGGATGTGAGGGGGTCCATCATGAACACAGCCTTTATCCTGATGGCCCAATACGACGGCCAGGCAATCATCTCGCTGGAGCAGGTTTGCCGGGATTACTTCACGCACCTTACGCCGGAAATGTTCCAGCGCAAGGTGATGAGTGGTCAGATCAAGATTCCCATCACACGCCTGGAGCCGAGCCAGAAGTCGGCCAAGGGCGTTCATCTCACTGACCTGGCCGCATATCTAGATCGACAGCGCGCCGCCGCGGTTAAAGAGCACAACCAGCTCAACGGGTTAAAACACGCCTTTTAAGCCACTTCTGTGATGCGGCGCCCAGTTGGACGGGCGCCCTCAGGATTTTCTCGTGCCATTCCCAGCCCACATAGCGGTCACCCTTGCCGCGCAGGTGGGTGTATCGACGCATCGAATTCCAATCCCTGTGGCCGGAAACACTAGCCACACGCGGAATGTCCCAGTCCATCTCAAACAGGCGGCTGACGCCTTCATGTCGAAGGTCGTGAAAGTGCAGGTCCGCGATGTTCAAAAACTTGCAGGCTTTCGCCCAGGAGGTGGATATAGATTCAGGGCTGTAGGGGAATATGTCTTCGCCGGCCTTCGGCATTGTTTGGAGGATCTGCCACGCCTCATCCGGCAGGTAGCACCAAACGTCGTTGCCGATCTTCTGCCCGGGGTTCTTCATGTCGCGCACCAGCACCCGCTGGCCAGGCTCGTCGACGTCCGCCCAACGGATACGGGTTATTTCATCCAGCCGTCGCGTGGAGAACAGGGCAAAACCCACGACCTTCAGCATATTAGTGACGCTCGGGCGCCTCGCCTGCATGGCTTGGTAGTGCGTCAGCACCATTCCCAGTTCGTCCAACGTCGGCCGGCGGTCACGCTCGCGGCTTTTGAGGTTGTAGCCGAGTTTCCGTAGCACTCGTCGGGCGCCGCTCATCGCGAGTGGATCGACCTGGTAACCCCATGCGTCTTTGGCAATCGCCAGAACAGCGCCGAGGTGCGCCAGGTCGTTGCCGGCGGTCTGGGGTTGGACCCCGCCGCCCGCCTTGCTCATGCGCCAAAGGGCAAAGTCGACCAGGCGTTGGGTATTGATGTCTGTATCGTTCAGCTTGCCGATGTCCATCTTGCCGATGGCTTCGAGCGTGGCCTTCTTGGTTTTGCCCAGCGGACGGGCCTTCTCCACTTCCAACAGATACTGCTCGATCATTTCTTTGACGGTGACGTCCTTACGGTTTGCCCGCTCGATCGCACCAGGCTCATCCAGCTCAGACTCGCGCTTACGCGCCCAGGCCTGGGCGGCCTGTTTTCGGGCGAAGGTCTGGCTCTCTTGGTAGACTTGCACTCCGTCGCGCTTGATGCGGATCTGAGCCGTGTAGCTCACAGTCCCATCCGCCAGTTTTCTTGCCCTGATAGTCGCCATATCGAAAGTGGTACGCGTCAGTTTTTGGGTGGTACATCGTACCACCGAGCCTTAAAAAAGGCCTGAAAACGCCCTAAAACCTGCCGAATACACGTTGAGTAAAATGATTCAAAAACAGAGCTTTAGCCCAGCAGAATCAAGCCCCGCACTGTCTCGGCGCTTTAGCGTTGCACCCATGATGGACTGGACCGACCGCCACTGCCGGTTCTTCCTACGCCTGCTCTCCAAACACGCCCTGCTCTACACCGAGATGGTCACCACCGGCGCGATCCTCCACGGCGATCACGAGCGCTTCCTGCGCCACAGCGAGGCCGAGCACCCGCTCGCCCTCCAACTGGGCGGCAGTGTTCCCGCCGATCTGGCCGCCTGTGCCCGTATGGCCGAGGCGGCCGGTTACGATGAAGTGAACCTCAACGTCGGCTGCCCCAGCGATCGGGTGCAGAACAATATGATCGGCGCGTGCCTGATGGGCCATCCGGCGTTGGTCGCCGATTGTGTGAAGGCGATGCGCGATGCGGTGTCGATTCCGGTGACGGTGAAGCACCGGATCGGGATCAATGGGCGGGACAGTTATGCGCAACTGTGCGATTTCGTCGGGCAGGTGAAGGACGCGGGGTGTACCAGTTTTACCGTGCATGCGCGGATTGCGATTCTGGAGGGGTTGTCGCCGAAGGAGAATCGCGACATTCCGCCGTTGCGTTATGACGTGGCGGCGCAGTTGAAGCGGGATTTTGCCGAGCTGGAGATTATTCTCAACGGCGGGATCAAGACGCTGGAACAATGCCAAGAGCATCTGCAGACGTTTGACGGGGTGATGCTGGGCCGGGAGGCTTATCACAATCCGTATGTGCTGGCGGAGGTGGATCAGCAGTTGTTCGGCAGTGCACGGCCGGTGATCAGTCGGGCAGAGGCGTTGGCGCAGTTGCGGCCTTATATCGCGGAGCATTTGGCGAGCGGTGGCTCGATGCATCACATTACGCGGCATGTGCTGGGGTTGGGCACGGGTTTCCCTGGGGCGCGCAAGTTCAGGCAGTTGTTGTCGGTGGATATTCATAAAGCGAGTGATCCGTTGGCGTTGCTGGATCAGGCGGCCGGGTTGCTGGAGGGCCGGTAAAACCGGCGCCCACGTGTTTATCGCGGTGTTCATTGGGCTGTTGGGTTGAACCTGCGGGCGATCTTGCCCTCCTATTTAGCAGCAAGGCCAGTCATTCAAACGGCTGTTTTCAGGTTGTTGCCCTCGCAAACGATCGAACGCATTTGCGCCCTTGAGCGCCTGCCAGCGCTCGGGTAATGTCATCAGACCCATAGGACAGAGCACGCCCATGACTTCCAAGCTGGAACAACTCAAACAGTTCACCACCGTCGTCGCCGATACCGGCGATTTCGCGGCCCTCGCCAATCTCAAGCCGCAAGATGCCACCACTAACCCTTCCCTGCTGCTCAAAGCCGCGTCGATTCCGGGCTATGCCAAGTTGCTGGATGAATGCGTGAAGGACTGCAACGGTGATGTTGGCCTGGCCAGTGACCGTTTTGCGGTGGCGGTGGGTCAAGAAATCTTGAAAGTGGTGCCCGGCCGTATCTCTACCGAGGTGGATGCACGCCTGTCGTTCGACACTGACGCCGTACTCAAGCGTGCGCACCGTCTGATCGACCTGTATGACAAAGCCGGGGTTGGCCGTGATCGCGTACTGATCAAGATCGCGTCCACCTGGGAAGGTATCCGCGCGGCGGAGAAGCTGGAAAAAGAAGGCATCCAGACCAACCTGACCCTGCTGTTCTCCTTCGCCCAGGCCGTGGCCTGTGCCGAAGCGGGTGTGTTCCTGATTTCGCCGTTCGTGGGCCGTATCTACGACTGGTACAAGAAAGCCAACGGCAACGACTACACCGGCGCCGATGATCCCGGCGTGCAGTCGGTGACGCGCATCTACAACTACTACAAGGCCAATGACTACAAGACCGTGGTGATGGGTGCAAGCTTCCGCAACCTGAGCCAAATCGAAGAGCTGGCCGGCTGTGATCGCCTGACGATCAGCCCGGACCTGCTGGAGAAACTGGCGGCCGATACCGGCAAGCTGGAGCGCAAGCTGTCGCCAGGCCATGCCGGTGAAGCGCGGATGCATCTGACTGAAGCGCAGTTCCGTTGGGAGTCCAACGAAGATGCGATGGCGACTGAGAAGCTGGCCGAGGGGATTCGTCAGTTTGCTCGGGATCAAGAGAAGCTCGAAGCGTTGTTGTCTGCCAAGCTGTAACAGCGGCGGCAGCAAAAAGGGCGGCACCTGTGAGGGTGCCGCCCTTTTTTTCAGTGTCAAATGTGGGAGGGGGCTTGCCCCCGATGGCGGTGCATCAGTCAGCAAATCTGTAGCTGGCCCACCGGCATCGGGAGCAAGCCCCCTCCCACACTTGGAGAGTGAGGTCAGTGACGTTCGAGGGCGTTGACGAGGTCGTGGAAGGCTTCGCGATTGGACTCGTTCAAACCCATCAGGATTTTGTGCGCTTCCAGCACCTTGATCCGCACGATTTCCTCGGACTGATCCTGGGACGGCAGGTCGGTCAGGCATTCCGGGCAGGGGATCGGGCGGTCAACGATGTTGAACACTTGATCGAAGCCCATGGACTGCAGCAGACGGGTGATGTCTTCGTGGGTGGTGACGACGGTGGGCAACAGGCCGACCTTCTGCCGAGACAGAATGGACAACTTGGCCAACAACCCAAGGGTGGTGCTATCGATGCTGCGGGTTTCGGTCAGATCGATCACGATCGCCGAGAAATTCAGTGCTGTGAAAATCCGCTCAATCGTTGCATCCAGCGCCGAACACAAGGTCAGGCGCACTTCACCGACAAACTTCAGGACGAAGGTCCCGTCTTGCTCGGCGAATTGGATTCTTCCGGTACTCATCAAAGATTCCTGCTCAACACCAATAGGGCGATATCATCCGGCATCTCCCCTAGCGTGGCCAATCCAAAAACCTGCCGCAGGCCATCCAGGCTGCCGCCCGCCGACTTGACCCGTTGGGGCAAGGCGGCTTCTTTCTCTTTGAGTGTAGGCTCTGGAAGAAGGTCGAGGATGCCATCGGACATCAGCGTCAGGCTGAAGGTCGGCGGCAGCTCCAGGATGTGGTCTTCGTAGGTGGCTTCATTGAACAAGCCGACGGGCAGACCACGCCCTTCCAGGTAGCGCACACTGTCAGGAGTGTACAAAACCGGCATCGGCAGGTGACCGCCGATGCTGTAGGTCAAAAGACCGGTTTCTTCATCAATCACGCCACCCACCATCGTCACGTGCTTGCCCAGCTTGCAGCTGATCAGACCTCGGTTGATGTGGCCCAGCACCTCGGAGGGGGTGAACTCCGGCAAGGTGCCATTGCGCTTGGATTCGAACAACAGCCGTGTGGTCATGAACTTCAACAACACGGTGACAAATGCCGAGGATGCGCCGTGGCCGGACACGTCGGCCAGATAAAACGCCACCCGCCGCTCATCTACGCGGAAATAGTCGACAAAATCACCCGACAGGTACAGCGACGGGATGATCTGGTGCGCAAACTTGAACTCATCGATGGTCCACGGGCTGACCGGCAGCATGTTCATCTGCACCTGGCGACCGGCGTTCTGGTCTTCCTGGAGCAGGTTCAGGCTGGCTTCGAGTTCGCGGTTGGCGGTTTCGAGCTTTTCGCGGTAGCGCTGGTTTTCCACCAGTAGGCGTGCACGATCCAGGGCTCGGCGCACCGAGTGCTCCAGCACCGCCAGGTCTTGCAGGGGCTTGATCAGGTAGTCGGCGGCGCCCAGGCGCAGGGCCTCGACGGCATCGTTCATCACCCCGGCACCAGACACGACGATCACCGGCGTCTGCGGAGCAAGCTCGGTCACCTGGCGAATCAGCTCGAGGCCGCCCATCTGGGGCATGCGCAGATCGCAGATCACGAGGTCGGGCTTATCGCGCTCGAATACCTGAAGACCCTGTTGGCCATTGCTGGCCTGCAGGACGCTGAAGCCACTGTCTTCCAAATAGGCCGCAAGGCTTGCGCGCACTACTTCGTCGTCATCGATTATCAGCAGCGTGGCACTGGTTTTTGGCATGTGGGCAAACGGCGCCAGAATTAGGTTGGCGTAGGCGGCTCGGCAATGGCCGTGCTCACGCTACTGGATTCGCTTTCTAGCCTCTCTGTCCTACAAAGCATAGGCTTTTTGCCCACGCACAACGGTAAAGCAGAGGTGCCCTTCTAAGGCGCAGACGGTACTCCCATCCGCCAGGGGTTTCAAGCTCATGCCGATGGTCGCCGGGCGTCTTTACATCGCAAATCACAGGGAGTTATAAGAACAGCCATCACCACAACACAAAGTAAGGATGGAAGCTGTGAGCGAACACGAGCGCGACTACGCTGAAAAGCGCGATTTCATCCGCATGCGAGTGAATGCCGATGTCTCTTTGATCCACGCCGGGCAGGAAATTGACGGGGTTTGCGTGGACCTTTCCAGCTCCGGCATGCAAGTGCAGGCACCTCGCCAGTTCACGGTGGGCGATCTGCTGACCGTGCGCATCGAGTCGGAACATGCCGCCCTCACGGGCCTGGAAGCGGACACCCAGGTGGTATGGGCGAAGAACGAGGGCGAAAAACAACATTTGGGGCTGAAGATCCTGAAAATGCGCTAATACCCGCGCACAAAAAAGGCGACCACGCGGTCGCCTTTTTTCGTTTCAAGACGTCTGGACTTAGAAGTCGTCGACGACCTTCCCATCCTTGACCTTGAACTCGCGGTTCTGCAGGTAGGCGTTGCGGATGAAGGTGTACTTGTCGCCGGTGATCAGCTTCTCGCTGTCGAGCAGGCTGGCACGGGTGTCGACGATGTTCAGGCCGAAGGTGCTGTTGCGCCAGCCGATGTCGTTCATGTAGCGGTACGGTTGGGTGTAGCTGTCCACGTATTTGGACGGCGCGTCGCGCAAGGTGCTTGGACCCAGCAGCGGCAGCATCACGTAAGGACCGCTGCCGACGCCCCAGTAACCAAGGGTCTGGCCGAAGTCTTCATCGCTGCGTTGCAGCCCCATTTTGGTGCCTACGTCGACGAAGCCCAGCACGCCGAAGGTGGTGTTCATCAACAGGCGGGCTGTATCCACACCGGCGGCGTGCGGCTTGAGTTGCAGCACGTTGTTGGCCAGGTTGCCGACATCGCCGATATTGCGGAAGAAGTTGTGAACGCCGTCCTGCACGAATTGCGGGGTCACAAACTGATAGCCTTGGGCCAATGGTTTGAGGGCGTAGGTATCAACGGTGTCGTTGAAGGTGAAGATCGGGCGGTTGACGCTTTCCCATGGATCATCTTCCGACGCGGCCTGTGCGGCGAAAGGGGTCATCAGGATAGCGGCACACACCGAAAACTGAGCGAAGTAGTGGCTCCAGCGCATAGCTTTTGCTCCTTGAATAGTCTGTCATGGGCGCTATGCCCTGAATAAGGCGCCAGTATATGACGGAAGTGTCCTTCTTGGGCAGATGCTAAGAAACGACATACAGAGAATGTACAAAAACCCTACAAAGTGTCATGGACTTGTCACGCCACTCCGATAGCGTCACAGCTATTTCAGGGATGTCGAAATGCCTCATGCCGAGATAGCCATCGCCACTGCCCCCACCTTGACCGCCGTGTTGTTTGGCCTGAGTGGCTGCCTGGTGGATTTTGGTTCCCAGGCGCGCACCGATTCACCCTCCCCGCATTCCGAAGCCACGCCAGGAGCATTGAAGATCCTGCGCAGCCTCAAGGAACAAGGCGTGCCCTGCGCCTGGCTGGATGAGCTGCCGCCCTCGGTGACAACCCCGCTGGCCGCTGCGCTGCCCGATTGGCTCAAGGCGGCGTCGCCGTCTTCCATCCGCTGGCCCGCCCCCCATGCGTGCTGGCAAGCCTTGATGGAATTGAACATCGAACGCCTGGAAGGCTGCGTACTGGTCAGCGGCGAGCCGCGCCTGCTGCAATCGGGCCTGAACGCTGGGCTGTGGACTATCGGCCTGGCGTCCTGCGGTTCGCTGTGCGGCCTGGCGCCAGAGCAATGGCAGGCATTGACCGAGCAACAGCGCGAATACAAACGCGGCAAGGCCACCGTGGCGCTGTATGGGTTGGGGGTGCATTCGGTGATCGATCACCTCGGCGAGCTCGGTACCTGCCTGGCGGACATCAGCCTGCGCCAGCTCAAAGGCGAAAAGCCCTGATTGAGATCATGCACAGACGGCGCCGGTAGATTAATCTACAGCTCCTCTCGTAGACCTTTCTCGGCGTGCCGTGGTCTACGCCAGTGCCTATCGATAAAAGGAAGAACACCATGCCTGCCCGCGAAAAACTGCAAGAACAGGTCAACATCCTGCGCGAGCAACTGGAACAAGAACCACCGCTGCCGTCCGAAAAACGTGAAGCGCTGGAAGCCTTGCTTGCCAAGTTTGAAGTGCAACTTGAACTGGAACCGGCCACTCAGCCGCCGAGCATCGCTGATGATGTGAACCGGGCGGTAGAAAGTTTCGAGTTGGACCATCCGGGCATTGCCGGGACATTGCGCAATATTGTGATCACCTTGGGCAACATCGGCATTTAACCCGAGCCCAAGCCAAGCAGAGAACCAAAATGTGGGAGGGGGCTTGCCCCCGATAGCGGAGTGTCAGTCACAGTCTCTGTGCCTGACCCACTGCAATCGGGAGCAAGCCCCCTCCCACATTTTGGTTTGTGTACAAGGTTACTGGCGCGCCAGGCGCAGGTTTTGGAACTGCACATCCTCAGTACTGCGATACGGGTTGATATCCAGCCCACCCCGCCGCACATAACGCGCAAACACCGTCAACTTCTCCGGTTTCAGCAAGCGCTGCAAGTCCAGGAAGATCCGTTCCACGCACTGTTCATGGAAGTCCGAGTGCTGGCGAAAGCTCACCAGGTATTCCAGCAGGCTGGCGTGATCCAGCTGTGCGCCGCGGTATTGCACCGCCACGCTGCCCCAGTCGGGCTGGCTGGTGACCGGGCAGTTGGATTTGAGCAGGTGGCTGTGCACGCTCTCCTCGACAATCCGCGAGTCATCGCAACGCAGCAGTTCCGGACGCGGGTGTTCGTAGTTGCTGACGCTGATATCCAGGTCATCGATGCACACACCCGGCAACGCCATCACGCCTTCGGCCTCAACCTCGGCCAGGCTGCGGATGCGCACACCCACCGGCTTGCCGGCAGCAGCGCTGAGGTCGTTGCGCAACGTCGCCTCCAGGCTTTGCGTATCGGCAAACGCAGTCTGGTTCAGCGAGTTGAGGTACAGTTTGAAGGACTTGGACTCGATGATATTCGGCGAGTCGGCCGCAATGCTGAACTCACCGATGGCCACCACCGGCTTGCCCGACGGCAGCAGCCAGGACAGTTCGAAGCAGTTCCAGAAATCCACGCCCGTGTACGGCAGGGTCTCGGCGCTCAGGCCCAGTTCGGCCCATTTCGCGGCGCGCGGGATCGGGAACAGCAACGAGGGGTGTAGGTGCTGATGTATTCACTGGACTTGCCCAGCGGCGAATGTTCGGCTGCGGGATGCATGGCGGAAACCTGGCTAAATAAACCCGAGCATTCTACCAGCCTTTGCCCCCGCCCCTAAGAAACACAGCACGCGCCCTCTCGCAGGCTCAATGGACGTTGAGCTTGCCGACCATACCCGCCTGGTAATGCCCGGGAATATTGCAGGCAAACTCAAGGCCGGAAGCCTTGGTGAACGTCCAGGTCAACTCGGCGGTTTTACCGGGTTCTACCAGTACGCTGTTGGGGTCATCGTGCTTCATCCCGCCCATATTGCCCATATTGCCCATATTGCCCATATTGCCCATAGCATCGTGGTCCATAGCGCCGTGGTCCATCTTGCCCATACCGGTGGCGTTCAGCATGCCGCTCGACTGCATCTGCATCATTTGCTTCTGATGCTCAGCATGCATGGCCGCATCGCCCAGGTTGAACTCGTGGAGCAACTGGCCTTTGTTGACCAGCACAAAACGCACGGTCTCACCGGCCTTTACATCCAGGGACTTGGGCGAAAAGGACATATCCTGCAGCACCACTTCCACGGTGCGCGTGGCCTTATCGGCAGATGCCGGCTGGCCGAATGCATAGGTGTGGGCCGTGTCAGCCATTGCCCCGACACTCAACGCCAACAGGCAGCCTGCCAACAACAGGGGGTACGCAATGCCATCTCAATTCTCCAAAGGTGTGGGATCAGTCTGAGGACAACTCTAAGATTGCCCCCTGCCAGCTAGCTGACTGCTAGATTACAACTTTGTCAGGTTGCGCCCCTCCCCTGGCCACCACGGTATAAAGCCCGACGTGACCCGCTGCCAAGAGCTGCCCATGAAACTGCTGATCGTCGAAGACCAACCCAAAACCGGCCAGTACCTGCGCCAAGGCCTGGCCGAGGCCGGCTTTACCACTGAACTGGTGGCCGACGGCACCAGCGGCCAACACTTGGCGCTGACCGGCGACTACGACCTGCTGATCCTCGATGTGATGCTGCCCGGCCGCGATGGCTGGCAGATCCTCCAGGCCGTGCGCAGCGCCGGACTCGACATCCCGGTGCTGTTTCTCACCGCCCGCGACGCCGTGGAAGACCGCGTACACGGCCTGGAACTGGGCGCCGACGATTACCTGGTCAAGCCGTTCGCCTTTTCCGAACTGCTCGCACGGGTGCGCAGCCTGTTGCGCCGTGGCAGCAGCGCACCGCAGGAAACCGCCCTGCAACTGGCCGACCTGCGCCTGGACCTGATCCGCCGCCGCGTCGAACGCGACGGCCAGCGCATTGACCTCACCGCCAAGGAATTCGCCTTGCTCGAACTGCTGCTGCGGCGCCAGGGCGAAGTGCTGCCCAAGTCGCTGATCGCGTCCCAGGTGTGGGACATGAACTTCGACAGCGACACCAACATCATCGAAGTGGCGATCCGCCGACTGCGCCTGAAAGTCGACGACAACTTCCCCAATAAGCTGATCCACACCGTGCGCGGTATGGGTTATGTGCTGGAGGAACGATGCAGTTGATCAAGCACCTGTCCCTGAGCAGCCGCCTGGCCCTGCTGTTTGCGGCCTGCACCGCCGTGGTCTCGTTGCTCGCCGGCGTGCTGTTCAACCGGGCCAGCGAGGCGCATTTTGTCGAACTGGACCAGCAACTGCTCGAAAGCAAACTGGTGGCGCTGCGCAGCACCTTGCAGGGCGTCGACTCGCTGCAGTTATTCGCCCAACGCGAAGCGCAACTGCGCGCCGAGCTCAATCGCCAGCCTGACCTCGCATTACGCATCACCGCCGCCGGCCAACGCTGGTTTGACGGCGCACCGAACATCAGCCTGCCCGAATCGCCTGGCCTGCACGGCCTGCAGAACGCCGGCACCGAGTACCGCGTGTACAACGCGCCGTTAAGGCCGGGCCAACCCGACTCGCCGCAACTGAGCCTGATGCTCGACATCACCCACCACCAACACTTCCTGCAACGTATGCAGCATTTGATCTGGCTCACGGTCAGCCTCTCGGCCCTGGCCACCGCGCTGCTCGGCGCCTGGGCGGCGCGCAGCGGGCTGCGACCGTTGCGGCGCATGGGTGAAGTGGCGGCCGGCGTGTCGGCCCATTCCCTGACCCAGCGTTTGCCCGAGCAGGGTATGCCGGTGGAACTGGCGGAACTGGCCCAAGCCTTCAACGCCATGCTGGGCCGACTGGACGACGCGTTCCAGCGCCTCTCGGCGTTCTCCGCCGATATCGCCCACGAACTGCGCACGCCCCTGTCGAACCTGTTGACCCACACCCAAGTCATCCTCACCCAACCGCGCCCGCTGGAGGATTACCGCGAGGCGCTGCACAGCAACCTGGAAGAGCTGCAATGGATGGCGCAACTGGTGAACGACATGTTGTACCTGGCCAAGGCCGATCACGGGCTGCTGGCGCCCACGCGCGAACCGTTGAAGCTGGCGGATGAAGTCGACGCGCTACTGGAGTTCTTCGTCTTGCTGGCGGAAGACGCGCACGTCAGCCTGGTGCGCGAGGGTATGGCCCACACCACCGGCGACCGCGGCATGTTGCGCCGGGCATTGTCGAACCTGTTGGATAACGCGCTGCGCTTTACCCCGGCGGGCGGCGAGGTGCGGGTGCATCTGACAGAAGGCGCACACGGCGTGACGCTGACGGTGGAGAACAGCGGGGAAGGCATCCCGGCGGAGGTGTTACCGCGGTTGTTCGACCGTTTCTACCGGGCGGACCCGGCGCGGCATGAAGGCAGCAGTGAACACGCAGGGCTGGGGCTGGCGATTACCCAGTCGATTGTGCGGGCGCATGGGGGGCGGATTTATTGCGAGTCTGAGCCGGGGTGGACGCGGTTTGTGATCGAGTTGCCACAGGGAGTTTGATGCAAGCAGTGCCGGCGCTATCGGGAGCAAGCTCCCTCCCACATTTTGAATGTATTCACAGATCAAAATGTGCGAGGGAGCTGCTCCCGATAGCGGTCTTAAATCCTACGAATACCTGAGGGCATGCGCCGGCTCAATCTTCGCCGCCCGATACGCCGGATAAATAGTCGCCAAAAAGCTCAACACAAACCCGGCCGAGCAAATCAGCAGCACATCCCCACCCTGCAATTGCGAGGGCAGGTTGCTGACGAAGTACACGTCCGAACTGAAGATATGCTGCCCGCTCACCCGCTCCAGCCACCCCACCAGCTCACTGACGTTCAGCGCCGCAATCACGCCCAGCACGCCGCCGATCAGGGTGCCGACGATACCGATCACCGTGCCCTGCACCATGAAGATCGCCATGATCTGCCGTGGCGTGGCGCCGATGGTACGCAGGATCGCGATGTCCGCGCCCTTGTCGTTCACCACCATGATCAGCGTGGCGATGATGTTGAACGCCGCCACCGCGACGATCATCAGCAACAGCAGGCCGATCATGGTTTTTTCCATCTTCATCGCGCTGAACAGGCTGCCCTGGGTGTGGGTCCAGTCATCCGCCTTGTAGGCCGCACCGAGGCTGGCAGCGATATCCGCCGAAACCTTGGGCGCCGCGTACAAGTCTTTCACCGCCAGGCGCACGCTCTGCACCTGGCTCGGCTGCCAATGCTGAATTTCTGCGGCGTCGGCCATATGGATCAACGCCATGGAGCCGTCCAGCTCGGCGCCGACCTTGAAGATACCGACCACGTTCAATCGCTGCATACGCGGGGTGATGCCACCCGGCGCGCTGCTGATTTCCGGGACGATCAGGGTCAGCTTGTCGCCCACGTTCAGGCGAAAGCGCCGCGCGGTGATTTCGCCGACCACCACGCCGAACTCGCCGGGCTTCAAGTCTTCGAGTTTGCCCTGGACGATATGCTGGGCCACGATCGACACCTTGCCTTCCTGGGCCGGGTCGACGCCGCTGATCTCGATCGGCTGCATCGCGCCCTTGTAGGAGAACATGCCGTCCATCTGCGTGAACGGTACTGCGGCGGTCACTTCGGGATTCTTCATCGCCGCCGCGGCTACCGGCTGCCAATCGTCGATCGGGTTCACACCGACGATGGTAGCGTGAGGCACCATGCCGAGGATGCGCGAGCTCATTTCGCGTTGAAAGCCATTCATCACCGACAACACCACGATCATCGCCAGCACGCCCAGGGCGAGGCCGATCATCGAGGTCATCGAGATAAACGAAACAAAACGGTTACGGCGCTTGGCGCGGGTATAGCGCATGCCGATGAAAATCGATAACGGTCTGAACATTCGCGTGCACCGCCTGAAAAAATGAAAAAGCCCGGCGTCATGCCCCGGGCTTGAAACAGGTCAGATGGCGACCAGATGACCTTCCTGCAGGTGCAATACGCGGTCCATCTGCCGGGCCATGCTCATGTCATGGGTCACCACCAGGAACGCGGTGCGCATCTGGGTGCTCAGTTCCAGCATCAAGTCCTTGATGCCCTGGGCGGTGTGGGAATCGAGGTTGCCGGTCGGTTCGTCGAGCATCACCAGGCCCGGGTTGTTCACCAGCGCGCGGGCAATCGCCACACGCTGGCGCTCACCGCCGGACAATTCGGCCGGTTTGTGCTCCAGGCGGTGACCGAGGCCGACGCGCTCCAGCAAGGCTTTGGCACGCTGGCGCGCCTCCGGGATCGCGGTCTTGCCGATCAGCAGCGGCATGCACACGTTTTCCAGGGCGGTGAACTCCGGCAACAGGTGGTGGAACTGGTACACGAAACCCAACGAACGGTTGCGCAGTTGGCCACGGGCCTTTTCACCGAGGGCCGACAGTTCTTCGCCCGCCAGCCACACGCTGCCCTGGGACGGCGTATCGAGGCCGCCCAACAGGTTGAGCAAGGTACTTTTGCCGGAACCGGAACTGCCGACGATCGCCACGCGCTCGCCGGGGTGCAGCTCAAGTTGCAGGTTGGACAACACCACTACCGATTCCGGGCCTTCCTCGTAGGATTTGCCCAGGTTGCGGCAGCTCAGGATTGCTTTTTCACTCATGCCCGATTCACTCATAACGTAAGGCCTGTGCTGGCTGGGTACGTGCCGCGCGCCAGGCTGGATACAGGGTGGCAAGGAAACTCAGGACCAACGCGGCGCCGCCCACCATCAGCACGTCCTGGGCCTGAACCTGGGACGGCAAGTAGTCGATGAAGTAGACGTCGGCGTTGAGAAACTTGTGGCCGATCAGGGTTTCGAGGCCAGCGATGGCCGCGCTGACATTGAGCGCAGCCAGAATGCCCACTGCGGTGCCGATCAAGGTGCCGACCACGCCGATCACCGTCCCCTGCACCATGAAGATCGCCATGATCTGCCCAGGCGTAGCACCCAGGGTGCGCAGGATGGCGATGTCACCCTTCTTGTCGTTCACCACCATTACCAGCGTGGAAATGATATTGAAGGCCGCCACCGCGACGATCAGCAACAACAGCAGGCCGATCATGGCTTTTTCCATGCGGATGGCCTGGTACAGGTTGCCGTGGGTACGGGTCCAGTCGCGGGCGTAGAACTGGCTTTCACCCAGGTGCTGGGCGATTTCCCAGGCGCCGCGCGGGGCGTCGAACAAGTCGTTGAACTTCAGGCGCAGGCCCTGCACCTGGTCCGGCTTCCAGCGATGCAGGCGCGCGAGGTCGGTGAGGTTGGTCAGGCCAAGGTAGCCGTCGATCTCGCCGGCGCCGACGTGGAAGGTGCCGACCACGGTAAAGCGTTTCATGCGCGGGAACATGCCGGCCGGGGTCACGGTGACTTCCGGGGCGACGAAGGTCAGCTTGTCGCCGATGCCCACGCCGAGCTTGGCCGCGGCTTTGTCGCCGATCACGATGCCAAAGCTGCCGGGCGCCAGAGCGTCGAGTTTGCCCTGCAGCATGAACTTGTCGATGATCGAGACCTTGCGCTCCTGGACCGGGTCGATGGCATTGAGCAGGATTTTCTGCACCTTGCCGTCATGGGTCAGCAACCCTTGCATCTGGGTGAACGGCGCTACAGCCACGACCTTGGGGTTGTGCTTGACCTTGTCGGCCAGGCTTTGCCAGTCGCTGATCGGTTCACCCGACTCGATGGTCGCGTGGGGCACCATGCCCAGCACGCGGGTGCGCATCTCATGATCGAAGCCGTTCATCACCGACAGCACCACGATCATCACGACCACGCCAAGGGCGAGACCGATCATCGAGGTCAAGGAAATGAACGACACAAAATGATTGCGACGCTTTGCACGGGTATAACGCGTGCCAATAAATACGAAGAGAGGTCTGAACATGTCGGGGCTTGTTCGGAGGAAAAGAAGACGTCCCGGTGGCGGGGTCTGGTAAGCAGCCTTACACTCAGACCATTACCGCTACTTTGGGTTCGCCATGTCGACATTAGATGAAGAAGAACGCCGCGAATACTACCGTATCGACGACATGATCGCACTTCAAATCAAAAGCCTGTCCGCCCCCGAAGCGGCGAGCAAGGAAGTGCTACTGGATGATTCGCCGCTGTTCAACCTGCTCAGTGAACTGCACCTGAGCGAATTCGAAGCCCAGCACCTGTTGCGCCAGCTCAGCGAGAAAGATCGCAGCCTGGCAGCCCTCCTCAGAGTCCAGAACAAACGCCTGGATCTGCTCAGCCAGATCATGGCGCGCGGCCTGCTGGACGAAGTCGGCGCCCCGCAGCCGGTGATCATTTCCGAAGGTGGCATCGACTTCCAGCACCCAACCGCCCTGGCACTTGGCGCCCACCTGGCGGTCAAGCTGGTGCTGATGCCCCAGGCGCTGGGCCTGTTGCTGCGGGCCCGGGTCACCCATTGCGATGCCAAGGGCGCCGCGTTTGCCATCGGCACGGAATTCGAATCCATGACCGACGCCCAACGCCAATTGCTGGCGCGCTACATCCTGCAGAAACAGGCGCAGGAACGGCGTCTGGCGCGGGAACAGAGCGACGCCCCAGACACCTGAATTCGTATTCACCCCGCCAGACGACCTGGCGTAAAGGAGCAACTGTGACCCTGATCTACGGCCACCGCGGTGCCAAAGGCGAAGCACCGGAAAACACCCTGACCAGCTTCCAGCAGTGCCTCAAGCACGGTGTACGCCGTTGCGAACTGGATTTGCACCTGTCCATGGACGGCGAACTGATGGTCATCCACGACCCGACCCTCAAGCGCACCGCCGACCGGCGCGGCAAAGTCGTCGAGTATTCGGCAGCGGACCTGATGAAGATGGACGCACGCAAGGGCGGCCCTGGCTGGGTCAACCCCTGCCCGATCCCGCGCCTGGAAGAGCTGTTCGAAAAGTGCGACTTCGATCACTGGCAACTGGAAGTCAAAAGCGCCTCGCGCACCCGCGCCGCGACCACCGTGCTGGCGATTCGGGAAATGGCCGTGCGTTTCGGCATCATGGACAAGGTCACAGTGACCTCAAGCTCACGGGAAGTGTTGAAAGCGGCCGTGGAACTCACCCCGGACCTGTCGCGCGGGCTGGTAGCCGAATACGCCTGGCTCGACCCGCTGAAGGTCGCGCAAAACTATGGCTGTGAGTATCTGGCGTTGAACTGGACGCTGTGTACCCCCGAGCGTCTGGAAAAAGCCCAGCGCCAGGGATTGCACGTGTCGGTGTGGACAGTCAACGAACCTGCACTGATGCGCAGGCTCGCCGACTTCGGCGTAGATAGCCTGATTACAGACTTTCCCGGTTTGGCCACTGCCACCCTCGAGAATTACTGAAATCGGTCTCCCCGGCCGGCTCAGGCCACCGGCCGGAGCCGCTCAAAAAAGCCGGTTGAGGCCGTCGTAGGCCGCGACCCGATAGGCTTCCGCCATGGTCGGGTAGTTGAACGTGGTGTTGACGAAATACTTGAGGGTATTTTGCTCGCCCGGCTGGTTCATGATGGCCTGGCCGATGTGGACGATCTCCGAAGCCTGGTAGCCGAAGCAATGCACGCCGAGGACTTCCAGAGTTTCACGGTGGAACAGAATCTTCAGCATGCCTTGCGGCTCACCGGCGATCTGCGCACGCGCCATGCTCTTGAAGAACGCCTTGCCCACTTCGTAAGGCACCTTGGCCTTGGTCAGTTCGTGTTCGTTCTTACCGATCGAGCTGATCTCCGGAATCGTATAGATACCGGTCGGCACGTCGTTCACATAGCGCCAGCTGCCATTGTCGACAATGCTGCCAGCGGCCGAACGGCCCTGGTCATGAGCAGCGCTGGCCAGGCTTGGCCAGCCGATCACGTCACCGGCACCGTAGATATTCGGCACACAGGTACGATAGTTCTCGTCCACTTCGATCTGGCCACGGCTGTTGACCTTGACCCCGACATTTTCCATACCCAGCTTGTCGGTGTTACCGGTACGGCCGTTGCACCACAGCAAGGCATCGGCCTTGATCTTCTTGCCGGACTTGAGGTGCAGGATCACACCGTTGTCCAGGCCTTCGACGCGCTCGTACTCTTCGTTGTGGCGCACGGTGATGTTGTTGTTACTGAAGTGGTAACTCAACGCCTGGGAAATTTCCGAGTCGAGGAAACTCAGCAACTGCTCGCGATTGTCCACCAGCTCTACCAGCACACCCAGGCCGCTGAAGATCGAGGCGTATTCGCAGCCGATCACGCCGGCGCCATAGATGATCAGTTTGCGCGGGGTGTGGCCCAGGCTGAGGATGGTATCGCTATCGTAGATACGCGGGTGGTGGAAATCGAGATCCACCGGGCGATACGGGCGCGACCCGGTGGCGATGATGATGTGCTTGGCCACCAGCTTCTCGACCACACCGTTGGGGCAGACCACTTCGATGGTTTGCTCGTCGGCGAAGCTGCCGGTGCCGAAGAACAGGTCGACACGGTTACGGGCGTAATAGCCGGTCCGCGACGCCACCTGTTTGGAGATGACTTTTTCCGCGCTTTTCAGCACGTCCGGGAACGAAAACCAACGCGGCTCGCCAATGGCCCGGAACATCGGGTTGGTGTTGAACTGCATGATCTGGCGTACTGAGTGACGCAAGGCCTTGGACGGGATGGTACCCAGGTGGGTGCAGTTACCGCCGACCTGACGACGGCTATCGACCATCGCCACCTTGCGCCCTGCCTTCGCGGCATTCATCGCCGCACCTTCTCCAGCCGGGCCGGAACCCAGTACTACCACGTCGTAGTTGTAGACAGCCATGCATACTCCTCAGAACAGGCCAGGCCCACGGTTGGACGCCTGGCTAAATCATGCCGCGGCCAGCGGTCATGAAGGACAATTTGGCTCAAGTGTGTGAACCGGGGCACAGTCTATATAAGGCTCAACGCCGCGCACATTAACCCTTGGTCGCGTCGTAGGCCAGTTTTGCCTTTACTACACGGCGCGGATTACGGTTTCACCGCAGTCAGTTGCTCGAACGCCTGATTACTGCGTGTGACGAAAGCATCGCCCTCGCGCAGCACAAAAAACGCAGCGATCTGGTGCTGCTCAGCGTAATCCCAGCCTTGCTCCGGCCCAAGGATCAACAGCAACGTCGACACCCCATCAGCCATCAGCGCCGACGGATGCAACACCGTCACCGATGCCAACTGATGAGTAATCGGCGCACCGGTCCGCGCATCCAGGGTGTGGGAATAGCGCCGACCATCCTGCTGGAAATAATTACGATAGTCACCCGATGTGGACACACCAAAGCCGTCGACGTTGATGACTCTTTCGGCGACCCGTTGATCGTCACGGGGTTCTTCCAACGCCACGCGCCAGGGCGAACCGTCAGGTTTGTGACCGGCAGCCTTGAGTTCGCCGGTGGCTTCGGCGAGGTAGTGGTGGATACCCAGGCCGGTCAACAGTTCGGCGATGCGATCCACCGCGTAACCGGCAGCAATGCTGTTGAAATCGACTTCGACGGCGGCGTCCTTGCACAGTTGCTCACCGTCGATACGCAGATGCTGGTGACCGACCCGCTGACGCACCTGCGCCAGCGTCGCGGCGTCCGGCACCCTGAGTTGCCGGGCCTGGGGCCCGAACCCCCACAGGTTCAGCAGCGGTTCCACCGTCAGGTCAAACGCACCCGCGCTGGCCTCGGACAGTTGCTCGCCGGTACGCACCAGTTGCAGAACCGGCGCCGGCATCGGCTGGCAACTGTTGGCCGGCAGGTTATTGAAACGTTCGATATCGGAGTCGCTGCGGTAGGTCGACATCTGTCGGTCGACGTCGCCCAGGATATTTTCCACCTGGCGTTGGAGCTCTTTCGGCGCGGGTGCCGTCGAGCTTCTGACATACTGAATTGAATAGGTGCTGCCCATGGTCGGGCCACCAAACTGCTCCAACGTATCGCCGCCACAGCCGGCCAGCGCCGCAAAACCGCACACCATCGCTATCTGTCGCAGGTTGCTCATAAACCTAATCGCCGTCGAAAATTGAATTAACCTGTAGGCACACACCTTGGCAGGCCCCACCATTATGCGGCATGCGGTTGTCTGTTTATGGCTGATGTTCTCGGTGCCGGCATTCGCCAATGAGGTGGATCGTCTCACCCAGGCGAATTTCCCGGCGCAATCCCAGCAGTTGGCGCTGAAAAACCAAGCGCTGCTGACTTACCTCTGGGCGGATGTGTATGCAGCGGCGCTGTATGCCCCGGCCGAGGTCAGCGCGAAGCAGTCCTGGGATCGGCAAAAAGACCTGCGCCTGGTGCTGTATTACTTTCGCGATATCGACCGCAACGATGTGATTAAAGCCGCGAACACCACCCTTGAACGCCAGCAGACCAGCGCCCGCCTGAAACCAGAGCTTGCGCAACTGCATGGGCGTTTTCGCAACATCCGCAACGGTGATCGCTACGCCCTGGATTTTCGTCCAGGACGCGGCCTGAATCTGGAGATCAATGGCCAGGTGGTGTTCAGCAGTCGCGATGAGGAACTGGCGAGGGCGTACCTGGGCCTCTGGCTGGCGCCGAAGGGGCTGTCCGATAGTTTGCGTGACGAGTTGCTGGATTGAGGGTGTCGGGGCCGCGGCAAAGGCGGCGACTGATCCAGCGCTATCGCGGGCAAGCCCGCTCCCACATTTGACAGCGTACCGCCTGACGCCCCTGTGGGAGCGGGCTTGCCCGCGATGAAGCCGGCGCAAACAACATAAATCCCCAGCCAGAAAAAAGCCCCGAACCAGTCGGGGCTTTTTCATTCAACCTGAACGCTTAGCGCGGGAATGCAGGCGGGTTGACCCCAGCCATGTCTTCCATCACGCGAACGACCTGGCAGCTGTAGCCGAACTCGTTGTCGTACCACACGTACAGCACAACGCGGTTATCCTGGGAAATGGTCGCTTCCGCGTCCACCACGCCGGCGTGGCGCGAGCCAACGAAGTCGGTGGAAACCACTTCCTGCGAGTTGACGAAGTCGATTTGCTTATGCAGATCGGAGTGCAGCGCCATGTAGCGCAGGTACTCGTTCATCTCTTCACGGGTAGCGGCTTTCTCAAGGTTCAGGTTGAGAATCGCCATCGACACGTTAGGCGTCGGCACGCGGATCGCGTTACCGGTCAGCTTGCCGGCCAGCTCAGGCAGGGCCTTGGCGGCAGCGGTGGCGGCACCGGTCTCGGTGATCACCATGTTCAACGCGGCGCTGCGGCCACGGCGATCGCCCTTGTGGAAGTTGTCGATCAGGTTCTGGTCGTTGGTGTACGAGTGAACGGTTTCGACGTGGCCGTTGACGATGCCGAACTTGTCATTGACGGCCTTCAGCACCGGCACGATGGCGTTGGTGGTGCAGGAAGCGGCAGACACGATCTTGTCGTCAGCGGTGATTTCCGCGTGGTTGATGCCGTGAACGATGTTCTTCAGCTTGCCTTTACCAGGCGCAGTCAGGACAACGCGGGCAATACCCGGGCAGGTCAGGTGCTGGCCCAGGCCTTCGGCATCGCGCCATACGCCGGTGTTATCCACCAGCAGGGCGTCCTTGATGCCGTACTGGGTGTAATCCACCTCAGTCGGGTTCTTCGCGTAGATCACCTGGATCAGGTTACCGTTGGCGGTGATGGTGTTGTTTTCTTCGTCGATGACGATGGTGCCGTTGAACGGACCGTGTACCGAGTCGCGACGCAAGAGGCTCGCGCGCTTGGCCAGGTCGTTCTCGGCGCCTTTGCGCACCACGATGGCGCGCAGGCGCAAGCCGTCGCCGCCACCGGTTTTGCCGATCAGGATGCGTGCCAGCAAGCGGCCGATACGACCGAAGCCGTAAAGCACAACGTCAGTGCCTTTGCGGGCGGAAGCGTTCTGCTTGCCCACCACGTCGGCCAATTCTTCACGCACGAACTGCTCGACGGAACGGCCGCTGGCTTGGGCGCGGAATTTGGCGGCCAACTTGCCCAGGTCTACCGAGGCCGCGCCGAGCTTGAGCTCGCTCATGGCTTTGAGCAGAGGGAATGTTTCGTGGACGGAGAGTTCGCTGTCGTTGGCAGAACGATGGCGAGCAAAGCGATGCGCCTTGAGAATCGCGATGACTGATTGGTTGATCAGGCTGCGGCCATAGATCGAGCTCACCACATTGTTATTGCGGTACAGCTGACCGATAAGCGGGATCATCGCTTCAGCGAGTGCTTCACGGTCGATCCATTCACCAAGACACTGGTCGGGCTTCTGAGTCACGGGAACCTTCCACATGTAGGGGCTGAAAAAAGGGGCTACATTATGCCGCCAGGCCGCCCCAGGAGCAATGCGCGTCCCACAACAAAAAGCTCTCATCCAAAAAAGCCACCCCGCTGCAGCCCAGTAAATACGCGGGTTCCAGAAGGCCACTAGTGGAGCAGGCGGGGCGACTTGTCCGTAACCCTCCGAAAACTATGTGCATTTCAGCACTACATACTGAGTCAAAACACGCCATTGTTTGTCTTAGCCACTACATTTCCCACAAACCGTAATAGGCTCAGTCAGCAACTGACAGGCGGCACCTCGGGCCGTTACAATTACCGACTTTGTCGCAACGCTTGGAGCTCAACCTTCCGTGCCCGTTCTGCGTCTACCGCTACTCCCTGCCGCGGCAGGTAAACAGCACTGGGGTAACTTGCCCGGTGCCGCCCTGAGCCTGGCCATCGCCGAGGCTGCCAGCGCAGCCAAGCGCTTTACCCTGCTGCTTACCGCCGACAGCCAAAGCGCCGAACGGCTGGAGCAGGAGCTGAGCTTCTTCGCCCCCGATTTGCCGGTGCTGCACTTTCCCGACTGGGAAACCCTGCCCTACGACCTGTTCTCGCCGCACCAGGACATCATTTCCCAGCGCATCGCCAGCCTGTACCGCCTGCCGGAACTGGCCCACGGCGTGTTGGTGGTGCCGATCACCACGGCGCTGCATCGCCTGGCGCCGACCAAGTTCCTGCTGGGCAGCAGCCTGGTGCTGGATATCGGCCAGAAGCTCGACGTCGAGCAAATGCGCACGCGCCTGGAAGCCAGCGGCTACCGCTGCGTCGACACGGTCTATGAGCACGGCGAATTCGCGGTACGCGGCGCGCTGATCGACCTGTTCCCGATGGGCAGCAAGTTGCCGTACCGCATCGACCTGTTCGACGACGAAATCGAGACCCTGCGCACCTTCGATCCGGAAAACCAGCGCTCCATCGACAAGGTCGAGTCGGTCAAACTGCTGCCGGCGCGGGAGTTCCCGCTGCAAAAAGACGCGGTGACACGCTTCAAGGCGCGCTTTCGCGAGCGCTTCGACGTGGACTTCCGCCGCTGCCCGATCTTCCAGGACTTGAGCAGCGGGATTACCCCCGCCGGTATCGAGTACTACCTGCCGCTGTTCTTCGACGAAACCTCCACCCTGTTCGACTACCTGCCCCAGGACACCCAGGTGTTCTCGCTGCCGGGCATCGAGCAAGCGGCGGAAAACTTCTGGAACGACGTGCGCAACCGCTATGAAGAGCGTCGCGTCGATCCATCCAGGCCTTTATTACCGCCCGCCGAACTGTTCCTGCCGGTGGAAGACTGCTTCGCCCGCCTGAAAAACTGGCCGCGCGTGGTCGTCAGCCAAGAGGATGTGGACGCCGGCACGGGCCGCGCGCGCTTCCCGGCGCAAAACCTGCCGAACCTGGCGATTGAAGCCAAGGCCAGCCAACCGCTCGAAGCGCTGTCCAACTTCCTCGGCGATTTCCCCGGTCGCGTGCTGTTTACCGCCGAATCGGCCGGGCGCCGCGAAGTGCTGCTGGAGCTGCTGGAACGCCTGAAGCTGCGCCCGAAAACCGTCGACAGTTGGCCGGACTTCATCGCCAGCAAAGAGCGCCTGGCGATCACCATCGCGCCGCTGAATGAAGGCCTGCAGCTGGACGATCCGGCCCTGGCGCTGATCGCCGAAAGCCCGTTGTTCGGTCAACGGGTGATGCAGCGTCGTCGCCGCGATAAACGCGCCGACGCCAACAACGACGCCGTGATCAAAAACCTCACCGAGTTGCGCGAAGGCGCGCCAGTGGTGCATATCGACCACGGCGTCGGCCGCTACCTCGGCCTGCAAACCCTGGAAATCGACAACCAGGCCGCCGAATTCCTCACCATGGAATACGCCGAAGGCGCCAAGCTGTATGTGCCGGTGGCCAACCTGCACCTGATCGCCCGCTACACCGGCAGCGACGATGCCCTGGCGCCGTTGCACCGCCTCGGTTCCGAGACCTGGCAGAAAGCCAAGCGCAAGGCCGCCGAACAGGTGCGCGACGTCGCCGCCGAGCTGCTCGACATTTATGCCCGGCGTGCAGCGCGCGAAGGTTACGCCTTCGCCGACCCGAAAGCCGACTACGCCACTTTCAGTGCCGGCTTCGCCTTCGAAGAAACCCCGGACCAGCAAACCACCATCGACGCCGTGCGCGCCGACATGCTCGCGCCCAAGCCGATGGACCGCCTGGTGTGCGGCGACGTGGGCTTCGGCAAGACCGAAGTGGCGATGCGCGCAGCCTTCATCGCGGTGCATGGCGGCAAGCAAGTGGCGATCCTGGTGCCGACCACCCTGCTCGCCCAGCAGCACTACAACAGTTTCCGTGACCGCTTTGCCGACTGGCCGGTGACCGTGGAAGTGATGAGCCGCTTCAAGTCCGCCAAGGAAGTGAATGCCGCCGTCGCCGACCTGGCGGAGGGCAAGATCGACATCGTGATCGGCACGCACAAGCTGCTGTCGGACGATGTGAAGATCAAGAACCTGGGCCTGGTGATCATCGACGAAGAACACCGCTTCGGGGTGCGCCAGAAAGAACAGCTCAAGGCCCTGCGCAGCGAAGTCGACATTCTGACCCTCACCGCCACGCCGATTCCGCGCACGCTGAACATGGCGGTGTCGGGCATGCGCGACCTGTCGATCATCGCCACCCCGCCGGCGCGGCGCCTGTCGGTGCGCACCTTCGTGATGGAGCAGAACAACAGCACGGTCAAGGAAGCGTTGCTGCGTGAATTGCTGCGCGGCGGGCAGGTGTATTACCTGCACAACGACGTGAAGACCATCGAGAAATGCGCCGCCGACCTCGCTGCATTGGTGCCGGAAGCGCGCATCGCCATCGGCCACGGGCAAATGCGCGAGCGCGACCTCGAACAGGTGATGAGCGACTTCTACCACAAGCGCTTCAACGTGCTGATCGCCTCGACCATCATCGAGACCGGCATCGACGTGCCAAGCGCCAACACCATCATCATCGAGCGCGCCGACAAGTTCGGCCTGGCACAACTGCATCAACTGCGCGGCCGCGTCGGACGCAGTCACCACCAGGCCTACGCCTACCTGCTGACGCCACCGCGCCAGCAAATCACCGGCGACGCGGAAAAACGCCTGGAAGCCATCGCCAACACCCAGGACCTGGGCGCCGGCTTTGTGCTGGCCACCAACGACCTGGAAATCCGTGGCGCCGGCGAACTGCTCGGCGACGGCCAGAGCGGGCAGATCCAGGCCGTGGGCTTCACCCTGTATATGGAAATGCTCGAACGTGCGGTGAAAGCCATCCGCAAGGGCGAGCAACCGAACCTCGACCAACCGCTGGGCGGCGGCCCGGAGATCAACCTGCGCTTGCCGGCGTTGATTCCCGAAGACTACCTGCCGGACGTCCACGCACGGCTGATCCTGTACAAACGCATCGCCTCGGCCACCGACGAAGAAGGCCTCAAGGACTTGCAAGTAGAGATGATCGACCGCTTCGGCCTGTTGCCGGAACCGACCAAGAACCTGGTGCGCCTGACCCTGCTCAAATTGCAGGCTGAGCAACTGGGCATCAAGAAGGTCGACGCCGGGCCGCAGGGCGGGCGCATCGAGTTCGAAGCGCAGACGCCAGTGGACCCGCTGGTGCTGATCAAGCTGATCCAGGGCCAGCCCAACCGTTACAAGTTCGAAGGGGCTACGCTGTTCAAGTTCATGGTGCCGATGGAACGCGCCGAAGAACGTTTCAATACCTTGGAGGCGCTGTTTGAGCGCCTCATCCCGAAATCTGCTTGAAGGACGCCCCAATGCGCGTGTTCCGCATTCTGAGCTTGTTATTAGTGGTACTCGCACCCTCGGCGTTTGCCGACAGCCTGTACCAAGTGGAAATGGTTCTGGTGCGCCAGAACATGGAGCCGGTGATCAACAGCCGCGCCGCGCCGGAAGACTGGGATGCCGGCGCCATGCGCCTGGGCGACAGAAAGAGCCCGCCGCGCCTGGGCACGATCGTCGACAAACTTCGCGCAGACGCCAACTACACCGTGCTCGCACACAAGGCCTGGGAACAGAACCTCGGCGAGCAACCGGTAAAGATCGCGATCACCGACGGCCAGGAGCAGTTCGGCCAGTTTCCCATCGAGGGCGTGCTGAACCTGCAACTGGGCCGTTTTACCGATATCGACGCCGACTTCTGGATCAACCAGTTTGACGGCAACGGCAGCGTCATCGCCAGCGAGCACCTCGCGCAGAAAGACGTGCGCACCAAGAACAACCAGCTCAACTACCTGGATGGCGGCCACCTCGCGCTGCTGATCAAGATCACCTCGTTGACCGCCAAGCAGCCCAGCGCACCGCCCACCGACCTTCAGGACTGATCCAGCGCCATGCCCCTGACGTCGCCGCTGACCAAGCCCTTGGCCCCTTCGTGGGCCAATCGCTTCAAAGAACAAAGCCTGGAGCGCGGGCGGCGCTATGCCCTGGAAAACCGCGTGCGCATCGTCGAGTCGGGCGACAGCACCATCATCGCCAGTTGCGAAGGCTCGGGCAGCAACGTCTACCGGCAGACCATCTCGTTGCGCGAATCGGCCAAGGGCACGCTGATCCTGGTGGACAGCCGCTGTACCTGCCCGGTACACACCAACTGCAAACACATCGCGGCGGTGCTGCTCAAGGTCCAGGAAACCCTGGCCTACCCGGCGGCGGCCCAGGACGCCGAACTGCTGGAAAAACTCCAGGCCGTGCTGGACAACCGCGTGGTGTTGCCGCAAGTGGTGATGGACGATGTGCTGCCCGTGCCGCGCTTGTGGCTGGCGAGTGTCGAGTTCAGCGCGTTCGAGCCGCGCAACGGCAAGATGCAGCGCTATATCCAGCACCGTGCGGCGCTGTCGTTCAATTATCTGGGCAACTACGTCAGCGGGCAAAAGAACGCCGACATCATCGTCCGCCAGGAAACCCAGAGCCTGCGAATCAAGCGGCACCCCGAGCAGGAACAACGCTATCGCGAGCAACTGCGCCTGCTCGGCTTCAAGATCGCCACGCGCCAGAGCAAAGCGCTGCCGGAAAGTGCCGGCGAGCTGTTCGAGATGGTCAATGACAGCGCCTGGCTGAACTTCACCCTCAACGCATCGCCGACACTGCGGGCAGAAGGCTGGGAGTTGCAGATCGACGACGACTTCGGCTTCGACCTGAGCCCGGTGGACGACTGGTATGCCACCGTCGACGAAGGGCCGGAGCGTGACTGGTTCGATCTGGAACTGGGGATCATCGTCAACGGTGAGCGCCTGAGCCTGTTGCCGATCCTGCTCAACCTGATGCGTTCGCACACCGAGATCCTCAACCCGGAAAAACTCGCGCGGCGCCGCGATGACGAACTGATCCTGGTCAACATCCCCGGCCTGCCCAACGGTGGCCATGGCCCGCTGCAAGTGGCGCTGCCCTACGGCCGCTTGAAACCCGTACTGGCCACCCTCGGCGAGTTTTACCTGCAGGAACCCGGCACCACCACGCTGCGCCTGGCCAAAGCCGACGCGATCCGCCTCAACCCGCTGGAAGACCTGCCCCTGCAATGGGAAGGCGGCGAGAAGATCCGCAACTTCGCCCAGCGCCTGCGCGACATCAAGGATTTCACCTGCGTCGCGCCCGAGGGCTTGAACGCGACCTTGCGCCCCTATCAGTTGGAGGGCTTGAGCTGGATGCAGTCACTGCGCCAACTGGATGTGGGCGGCATTCTTGCGGACGACATGGGCCTGGGCAAAACCCTACAGACCCTGGCGCATATTCTCAGCGAAAAGATCGCCGGGCGCCTGGACCGCCCGTGCATGGTGGTGATGCCCACCAGCCTGATTCCCAACTGGCTCGACGAAGCCGCGCACTTCACGCCGCAACTCAAGGTCCTGGCGCTGTATGGCGCCACGCGCAAAAAGCACTTCGCGAACTTGCAGGACTACGACCTGCTGCTGACCACGTATGCGTTGCTGCCCAAAGACATCGAGCAGCTCACCGCCCTGCCCTTGCATGTGCTGATCCTCGACGAAGCGCAGTACATCAAGAACCCTTCGAGCAAGGCGGCCCAGGCGGCGCGTGAGCTCAACGCACGGCAGCGCCTGTGCCTGAGCGGCACGCCGTTGGAAAACCACCTGGGCGAGCTGTGGTCGCTGTTCCACTTCCTGTTGCCGGGCTGGTTGGGCGACGTGAAAAGCTTCAACCGCGACTACCGCGTGCCCATTGAAAAACGCGCCAGCGATGTACGATTGCAGCACCTGAACGGTCGGATCAAACCCTTCCTGCTGCGCCGTACCAAGGAACAGGTGGCGACGGAATTGCCGCCGAAAACCGAGATCATCCACTGGGTCGAGCTCAATGAAGCCCAGCGCGACGTGTACGAAACCATGCGCCTGGCCATGGACAAAAAGTCCGCGACGAGATCACCCGCAAAGGCGTGGCGCGCAGCCAGATCATCATTCTTGAAGCGCTGCTCAAGTTGCGCCAGGTGTGCTGCGACTTGCGCCTGGTCAACGATGCCACCCTACCGGCGCGCGGCAGCAGCTCGGGTAAGCTCGACAGCTTGATGGAGATGCTCGAAGAGCTGTTTGCCGAAGGTCGCCGGATTTTGTTGTTTTCCCAGTTCACCTCGATGCTGAGCTTGATTGAAGTCGAGCTGAAAAAACGCGGCGTCGCCTACGCGCTGCTGACCGGCCAGACCCGCGATCGGCGCACGCCGGTGAAGGACTTCCAGAGCGGCAAGCTGCAGATCTTTCTGATCAGCCTGAAGGCAGGTGGCGTGGGCCTGAACCTGACCGAAGCCGACACCGTGATCCACTATGACCCGTGGTGGAACCCGGCCACGGAAAACCAGGCCACTGACCGTGCGTATCGCATCGGCCAGGAAAAGCCGGTATTCGTGTACAAGATGATTGCGCGGGGCACGGTGGAGGAGAAAATCCAGCACCTGCAGAAGGAAAAGTCCGACCTGGCAGCAGGCGTGCTGGACGGGCGGACCACCGGGGATTGGCAGTTGGGCAACGAGGATATCGAGGCGCTGTTTGCGCCGTTGCCCAATAAGCAAGAAAAGCGCTGACGGTTAGATCGCCTATCGCGGGCCTGCCCGCGATAGGCGCGCCGCCGCCTTAATCGATCAACTGCGCCTCGCGCAGTGCCCTGAGCGCCACCAGCCAACGCGGATCTTGCTTATAGTCCGTCGACGCAATCGCTTGCCCACGCATCCGCGCAATCCGCGCCGATGGCGTGACCTTCATGCGCTGGGCCGCACTCAGCGCCAGTTCGGCAGCCGCCCGATCATTGCACACCAGGCCCATGTCGCAACCTGCCGTCAGTGCGGCTTCAATACGGCTGGCCGCATCCCCGACCACATGGGCACCGGCCATGGACAGGTCGTCGCTGAAAATCACCCCGTCAAACTGCAGCTCGCCGCGCAGGATGTCCTGCAACCAGCGGCGCGAGAAACCGGCAGGCTGGGCGTCGACTTGCGGGTAAATGACGTGTGCCGGCATCACCGCCGCCAATTGCTGACTCAGGCGTGCGAAAGGCACCAAGTCATTGGCGCGAATCTGTTCCAGGCTGCGTTCGTCATTGGGAATCGCAACGTGGGAATCGGCCTCAGCCCAACCGTGCCCCGGGAAATGCTTGCCGGTGGCGGCCATGCCGGCGCTGTTCATGCCGCGGATAAACGCACCGGCAAGCACTGCGGCGCGCTCGGGGTCGCCCTCGAAGGAACGGCTGCCGACCACCGCGCTGCGCTGGTAGTCCAGGTCCAGCACGGGGGCGAAGCTCAGGTCCAGGCCAACGGCCAGGACTTCAGTGGCCATGATCCAGCCACACTGTTCGGCGAGGTATTCGGCATTGGGGTGACCCGCCAGCGCGCGCATGGCCGGCAGACGCACAAAACCCTGGCGCAAGCGCTGCACGCGACCGCCCTCCTGGTCGACCGCCAGCAGCAGGTCCGGGCGCACGGCACGAATCGCCGCGCTCAATTCCCGCACCTGGCGCGGATGCTCGATATTGCGTGCAAAAATGATCAGGCCGCCCACCTCAGGCTGGCGCAACAGGTGGCGATCCTCGGCCGTCAGCCAGGTGCCGGCAACGTCGACCATCAAAGAACCTTGCAGGGCAGCAGTCATAAACCTTCCTTAAATAACGCACACAACCCGTTGCTCTCGCGGCGCGACGGGGGCGGCGAGAACAACGGGTTGCGAGTCAATAGCTGAATTCGGCATGGGCGGCTAGCTTAGCGGATGCCAGCGGCCGCGCACACCCGGGGCGGTCAAACCTTCGCGGGGATTGGCGTGGATTTGCTGCGCGGACGCAATTGGGCGGCGGCCATGGCCTGGTCGGTCACGCCGGTTTCGGCGCGCATGCCCGCAGCGAGGAACGGCACCATCAGGCGCATCACCTGTTCGATGGAGGTGTTGACGCCAAAGTCAGTCTCGGCAATTGCCCGCAACGCTTTGATCCCGGACATGCTGAATGCCGCCGCGCCGAGCATGAAATGTACGCGCCAGAACAATTCGATCGGCGGAATGCGCGGGGCGGCTTCGTTGACCAGCAACATATAGCGGCGGAATACCTTGCCGTACATGTCTTCCAGGTAGCGGCGCAGGTGGCCTTGGCTCTGGCTGAACGCCAGGCCCAACAGGCGCATGAAGATCGACAGGTCGTTGCCGCTGCGGGGCTGCACCACCAGCGCTTGCTCAACGAGGATTTCCAGCAGTTCTTCCAGGCTCGGCTTATGGTCGGCCTTGGCCTGGCGGCGTTCGAGCTCACGGTCGAGACTGGCGCAGAACGGCCCCAGGAAACGCGAGAACACCGCCTGGATCAGGGCTTTTTTTGAGCCGAAATGGTAGTTCACGGCGGCGAGGTTGACCCCGGCCTTGCTGGTGATCAGCCGCAATGAGGTTTCAGCAAATCCTTTTTCCGCGAACAATTGCTCGGCAGCATCGAGAATGCGTTCAACGGTTTCCGACTGGGCCATGGCTACTCCGCCTGACAAACACTTGTTTGAAACATACGTTTCAGGTTGTGTCTTGTCAAGCCTGCGGGTTCGCTTTCCGGCTGGGCAGTCATCTATTTGAAGGCTATTTAATCACATCCTTTCAACTCTGTAGGCAGCGCTGTCTTTGCGTTGTAGGAGGGCTGACGAATGACCGTCCAGCGGACGCGCAAAAAAGGATGATTGCCAAGCGCAGTCCACTGTATATAATCCCAGTCACTGTATAAAAAGACAGAGCGATCAACATGCTAAAACTGACGCCACGCCAAGCTGAGATTCTGGCTTTTATCAAGCGCTGCCTCGACGACAACGGCTACCCGCCGACGCGTGCGGAAATTGCGCTGGAGCTGGGGTTCAAATCCCCCAACGCCGCCGAAGAACACCTCAAGGCCCTCGCTCGCAAAGGCGCGATCGAGATGACCCCGGGCGCTTCGCGGGGCATTCGCATCCCCGGTTTCGAAGCCAAGGCCGACGAATCGACCCTGCCGATCATCGGCCGCGTCGCTGCCGGCGCGCCGATCCTGGCGCAGCAGCACGTCGAGGAATCCTGCAACATCAACCCGACCTTCTTCCATCCTCGCGCCGACTACCTGTTGCGGGTGCATGGCATGAGCATGAAGGACGTGGGCATTTTCGACGGCGACCTGTTGGCTGTCCACACCACTCGCGAAGCCCGTAATGGCCAGATCGTCGTCGCCCGTATCGGCGACGAAGTCACCGTCAAACGCTTCAAGCGCGAAGGCAGCAAGGTCTGGCTCCTGGCCGAGAACCCTGAGTTCGCCCCGATCGAAGTCAACCTGAAAGACCAGGACCTGGTGATCGAAGGCCTGAGCGTCGGCGTCATTCGCCGCTAAAGGAGGCATCATGCAGCTCGTGCACACACCCCAACACACACAACTGTCGCTGTTCGAGGCCTTTATGGCCCAACCCCTTGCGCCCATCCTCAAGGAAACGGTCGAGGCGCCCTGGAGCGCCGAGCCTGAGGCGTTCAGTGAACTGTCGTTGCGCGGTGCGGCCGGGAGCTGCCTGAGCCTGCTGGCGCCGATCCTGCGCGAACTGAGCGAGGAACAGGATGCACGCTGGTTGACGCTGATCGCCCCGCCCGCCAGCCTGACCCAAGCCTGGCTGCGGGACGCCGGTCTCAACCGAGAGCGCATCCTGTTGCTACAACCACGCGGAGCGCAAAGCGCGCAACAGTTGACCTGCGAAGCCCTGCGCCTGGGCCGCAGCCATACAGTGGTGAGCTGGTTGAACCCGCTGAATGCCAACGCCAAGCAGCAGTTGATCAGTGCAGCGCGCACTGGCGATGCACAGAGCTTGAATATTCGTTTGGGGTAAATGCAACAGTCAGACTCGCGGCTAGCTGACCTTGGTCAGTGCCCGCGATCGACGCGAGGCTTCTTCAGGCTGAGAAGCCGATCTGCAACATACAGCCAAAAAAGCGACCAGCGAGACTCAGTGCAGAACCCGTGGACCGTCGTCCTTCTCCGGTTCGCCTTCCGCCAAGCGGCCAGCCATCTGCACACCAACGCTCAACATGGCTTTAGCCACTTCCACGTGCTGGCCTTGCAGGAATGCCTTGGCGTCCTCGGAAAAGTCCAAGATAACCAGAGAACCCTCGTCCTCAGCCCGGCGCAGCTCGATTCGGCCGTCAGGCAATTCAACAATTTCCAGAAAGGACGTCGGCATAAAAGTCTATTCTCCACGAAAGGCCGGGATTATATCAGTCATCTGCCGGGCCTCGCAGAGGATCTGGCGAGGTTTCTTTACGGCTGGATGAATGGTGTCCGTTGGATCACCGCTGCTGCGGTGGGAGCTGGTTTGCCTGCTCCCACATTGCCCAGAGCAATTGGCAGATAACTTAGCTCAGCACTCGTTCAAACCTTCGCGAAAACGCAGCGCCATCTTTTTCAGCTCTTGGCGCCAGCCTTCTAGCTCTTCGCGGCTCAACGGCTTCGGTTCATCCTCTTCCAGCGCCAGCGCCACGATCAACGGCTGGGTCACATCGCCCTTGGGGACATGAGGAACACGTGGCGGCTGGAACATATCGGCATGCGCTTTGAGCAGGCGCGCTACCCAACTGTCGGGGCTTTGCGCCATTTCCACCAGCTCGGCGAGCTCAGGGATCGCCATGGCGTCCAGCACTTCGCGATTCATGATCATTTCCGCACGCGGCGAACCGGCCTGGGGTAAACGGTAGAACCCGGCGATTTCATGACACAACCCCAGCAAGGCACCGTAGAGATGAAACAAGGCCGCCTCACGTCCCGCCTGGACCAGCGCGATGGCGTTCATCTCCTTCCCTGCCTCGGCGCGGCCAAGGGCTTCCAGGGACAAACCCGCAAAGTAAATTTTCTGATTGGTACGGGTATAGAGTTCGTTGGCCATGACGGCAATCTCCACAACGAATAGGCGTGATGCTGGTATGTAGGAGCGGACTTGCCCGCAAAAAAAACCGGGAGCGCCGTGGGGCATCAGGTTTTTCGCGTAATCGTTAACGACCTTCGCGAGCAAGCTCGCTCCTACAGCAAGCAAAAGCCGTCTATGCAGACGGCTTTTAGCGTTATCAGATTAACCGATCAAGCGCCCTGGCGCTTGTCCTCGACCTTCCACTTGCCGCCGTCGTAGAACGCCTTCCAACCAGTAGGTTTACCGTCCACTTCGGACTGAACGTACTGTTCCTTGGTCTTGCGGCTGTAGCGGATCACGGCCGGGCGACCGTCCGGGTCCTTCTTCGGCGCTTCACACAGGAAGTGGTACTTCGGATCGATCTCATCCTTGTGCGGCACGATCTCCAGCACCAACGGCGCACGGGTCTCGCGGTTTTTCGGGAACTGGCTGGCAGCCAGGAACAGCCCCGAAGCGCCATCACGCAGGATGTAGGTGTCGTTGACCTTCTCGCACTTGAGCTCGGGCATCTTCACCGGGTCCATCTTCGGTGGTGCCGCATCACCGCTTTTCAGCAGTTTGCGGGTGTTCTTGCACGTCGGGTTGGTGCAACCGAAGAACTTGCCGAAACGGCCGGTCTTGAGCTGCATCTCGCTGCCGCACTTGTCACATTCCAGGCTCGGGCCTTCGTAGCCCTTGATGCGGTAGCTGCCCTCTTCGATCTCGTAGCCGTCGCAATCCGGGTTGTTACCGCAGATGTGCAACTTGTGCTTCTCGTCCAACAGGTAGGCATCCATCGCCGTGCTGCAGATCGGGCAACGGTGCTTGCCACGCAGGACCAGCGACTCGGATTCACCCTCGTCGTCGGCGGCGATTTCATCGCCCGGCACCAGGTTGACGGTGGCCTTGCAGCGTTCTTTCGGCGGCAGGCTGTAGCCCGAGCAACCGAGGAATACGCCGGTGGACGCGGTACGAATCTGCATCGGCCGGCCGCAGGTCAGGCACGGGATGTCGGTCATCACCGGCTGGTTGGCACGCATGCCGCTGTCCGGGCTTTCGGCCACTTCGAGCTTCTTCTTGAAGTCGCCGTAGAACTCGTCGAGTACGTTCTTCCAGTCGCGCTCGCCGTGGGCCACGTCGTCGAGGTTCTCTTCCATGCCGGCAGTGAAGCCGTAGTCCATCAGGTTGGAGAAACTCTCGGACAGACGCTCGGTGACGATGTCGCCCATCTTTTCCGAATAGAAACGACGGTTGTGCAGCGCCACGTAGCCACGGTCCTGGATGGTGGAAATGATCGCCGCATAGGTCGAAGGACGACCGATACCGCGTTTCTCCATTTCCTTCACAAGGCTGGCTTCCGAATAACGCGCCGGCGGCTTGGTGAAATGCTGGGACGGGTCGAGCTTGATCAGCTTCAACGTGTCGCCCTGGGCCATGTCCGGCAGCACATCGTCGTCGCCTGGCTTGGCGATTTGCGGCATCACGCGAGTGTAGCCGTCGAACTTGAGGATACGGCCTTTGGCACGCAGCTCGAAGTCGCCTGCGCCCACACTGACGGTGGTGGACAGGTATTGCGCCGGCAGCATCTGGCAGGCCAGGAACTGGCGCCAGATGAGCTCGTAGAGACGCTCAGCGTCACGCTCCATGCCGGTCAGCTTACTCGGCTCGGTGTTGGCGTCGGAAGGACGAATCGCTTCGTGAGCCTCTTGGGCGCCTTCTTTGCTGCTGTAGACGTTCGGGTTTTCCGGCAGGTACTTCTTGCCGAACTCGCTTTCAATATACGTGCGCGCCATCGCCACCGCGTCTTGCGACAGGTTGGTGGAGTCGGTACGCATATAGGTGATGTAGCCGGCTTCGTACAGACGCTGGGCCATCATCATGGTTTTCTTCACGCCGAAGCCCAGGCGGTTACTGGCGGCCTGTTGCAGGGTGGACGTGATGAACGGCGCCGACGGCTTGCTGCTGGTCGGTTTGTCTTCGCGCTTGACGATGCTGTAGCTGGAAGACTTGAGCTTCTCCAGCGCAGCCATGGCCTGGGTTTCGTTCAGCGGCTTGAAGGCCTCGCCTTTCTCACGGGCCACTTCGAAACGCACGTTATTGCCCTTGGCGGTACCGAGGTCCGCGTGGACTTCCCAATACTCTTCGGGGTTGAACGCACGAATTTCACGTTCACGCTCTACCACCAGCTTGACCGCTACCGATTGCACACGGCCGGCGGACAGGCCACGGGCAATTTTGGCCCACAGCAGTGGCGAAACCATGTAACCCACGACGCGGTCGAGGAAACGCCGGGCCTGCTGGGCGTTGACACGGTCGATATCCAGTTCGCCCGGCTTGGAGAAGGCTTCCTGGATGGCTTTCTTGGTGATTTCGTTGAACACCACACGCTTGTAGCGGCTGTCATCGCCGCCGATGGCTTCCCGCAGGTGCCAGGCAATGGCTTCCCCTTCGCGGTCCAAGTCCGTTGCGAGATAGATGGTGTCGGCATCTTTGGCGAGCCGGCGCAGCTCTTCGATGACCTTTTCCTTGCCCGGAAGGATTTCGTACTTGGCCTTCCAGCCATGTTCCGGGTCCACACCCATGCGCGAGACCAGTTGCTTGCGCGCTTTCTCTTTAGGCGTGAGTACCGGACCTTCGCCCGCAGCCGCCTTGCCGCGCTTGGCGGCTGGCTCCTTGCTGGCGCTAGCCGAACCGCTGGTGGGCAGGTCTCGGATATGGCCGATACTCGACTTCACCACGTACTCGTTGCCCAAGTACTTGTTGATGGTCTTGGCCTTAGCCGGGGATTCCACAATGACCAGCGATTTGCCCATGGATCGGAAAATTCCTGAATTCGAGAAGTGAAAGGCAGTTGGCGCCTGACGCGGCAACGCTATATATAGTGGCAACCGGGTGAGGTCAAGCGCAGCATTCTGCGCGGCCTGCCGTTATTGCCCTGAAAAAAGACTGGGTTCGGCCTGTACCAAAGCAAAGCGCGGGACCTGTTCGCCGTCAACTTCGACGGATTCGAGGAACATGCTCAAAGGGCGCACCCAAAAGCCGTAATCGCCATACAGTGCTTGGTAGAACACCACTTCTTCTTCGGTCTCGGAGTGCCGCGCCACATTAAAAACGCGGTACTGCGGACCTTTATAATGTTGGTAGAGCCCTGGTTCGACTTTCATGCTCTGGCCGCCTTACAAAATTTGTTAAAAAAAAATAATAAACCTACCGAAAAACAAAAACCGGGGCACTGGGCCCCGGCTTCCGTCAACCAAACGCTTAGAGGCGTTCGAAGACGGTGGAAATGCCTTGGCCGAGACCAATGCACATGGTTGCAACCCCAAGGTTGCCGCCATTTTGCTTCATCACGTTGAGCAAAGTGCCGGAGATACGCGCACCGGAGCAACCGAACGGGTGGCCCAGGGCAATCGCGCCGCCGTGCAGGTTAACCTTCTCGTTCATCTTGTCGAGCACTTTCAAATCTTTCAGCACTGGCAGGGCCTGTGCGGCGAACGCTTCGTTGAGCTCGAAGAAGTCGATATCGGCGATAGTCAGACCTGCGCGCTTCAAGGCTTTTTGTGTAGCCGGTACTGGACCATAGCCCATGATCGCCGGGTCCACACCCGCAACGGCCATCGAACGAATCACGGCCATTGGCTGGATACCCAGGTCCTGGGCACGCTGCGCCGACATCACGATCATGCACGAGGCACCGTCGGTGATTTGCGACGAAGTACCGGCTGTCACGGTGCCGCCCTTGGGATTGAACGCCGGTTTCAAGGCGGCCAGGCTTTCCAGGGTGGTGTCCGGACGAATGGTTTCGTCGTAGTCGAACAGTTTCAGGAAACCGTTCTCGTCGTAGCCGTTCATCGGGATGATTTCATCCTTGAACTTGCCTTCCACGGTCGCCTTGTGGGCGAGTTGGTGGGAGCGCACGCCGAACGCGTCCTGGGCTTCACGGGTAATGCCGTGCATCTTGCCGAGCATTTCTGCGGTGAGGCCCATCATGCCCGAGGCTTTTGCCGCGTACAGCGACATGTGCGGGTTAGGGTCGACGCCGTGCATCATGCTGACGTGGCCCATGTGCTCCACGCCACCGATCACGAATACATCACCGTTGCCGGTCATGATCGCCTGGGCGGCCGTGTGCAGTGCGCTCATCGACGAGCCACACAGGCGGCTGACGGTCTGGGCGGCCGCAGTGTGCGGGATCTGGGTCAGCAACGAGGCCATGCGGGCGATGTTCCAGCCCTGCTCCAGGGTCTGGTTGACACAGCCCCAGATCACGTCTTCGACTTCGTTCGGGTCGACCTTGACGTTACGCTCCAGCAATTTGCTGATCAGGTGCGCCGACATGTCTTCGGCGCGGGTGTTGCGGTGCATGCCGCCCTTGGAGCGGCCCATCGGCGTGCGACCGAAGTCGACAATCACGACGTCTCTTGGATTCAAGCTCATAAATATTCTCGCTCAAGTGTATGGGACGCTTAACCGAAGAAGCTCTGGCCATTCTTGGCCATCTCACGCAGCTTCGCGGTCGGGTGGTACAGCGGGCCCAAATCAGCGTATTGATCAGCCAGGGCAACGAACTCGGCCACACCGATCGAGTCGATGTAACGCAGCGCACCGCCACGGAATGGAGGGAAACCAATACCGTACACCAGGCCCATGTCGGCTTCGGCGGCGGTTTCAACGATGCCGTCTTCCAGGCAACGCACGGTTTCCAGGCACAGGGCGATCATCATCCAGTTGATGATGTCCTCGTCGGACACCTCACGCTGCTCGTAGATGACCGGCGCGAGTACTTCGTGAACCGACGGGTCGGCCACTTTCTTCTGCTTGCCCTTCTTGTCGGTCTCGTAGGCGTAGAAACCCTTGCCGTTTTTCTGGCCCAGGCGCTTGGCCTCGTAGAGCGCGTCGATCGCCGAACGGCGGTCGTCTTTCATGCGGTCCGGGAAGCCTTCAGCCATCACGTCGCGGCCATGGTGGCCGGTGTCGATGCCGACCACGTCCATCAGGTACGCCGGGCCCATGGGCCAGCCGAATTTTTCCATGACCTTGTCGATACGCACAAAGTCCACACCGGCGCTGACCAGCTTGGCGAAACCGCCGAAGTACGGGAACAGCACGCGGTTGACCAAGAAGCCCGGGCAGTCGTTGACCACGATCGGGTTCTTGCCCATTTTCTTGGCGTAGGCAACGGTGGTGGCGACGGCCAGCTCGCTGGACTTCTCGCCACGGATCACTTCCACCAGCGGCATCATGTGTACCGGGTTGAAGAAGTGCATGCCGACGAAGTTTTCCGGACGCTTGAGGGCCTTGGCCAGCAGCGTGATGGAAATGGTCGAGGTGTTGGACGCCAGGATAGTGTCGTCTTTGACCTGGGCTTCCACTTCAGCCAGCACCGCTTGCTTGACCTTCGGGTTTTCGACAACCGCTTCGACCACCAGGTCGACGTGGCCGAAATCGCCGTAGGACAGCGTAGGACGAATGCCGTTAAGCACTTCAGCCATTTTCGCAGCGGTCATACGACCTTTATCAACGCGACCCACCAGCAGCTTGGCCGCTTCCGCCAGGCCTTGCTCGATGCCGTGCTCGTTGATGTCTTTCATCAGGATCGGCGTGCCTTTGGACGCCGACTGATAGGCAATACCGCCGCCCATGATACCGGCGCCAAGTACGGCGGCCTGTTTCACGTCTTTGGCGACTTCATCGTAGGCCTTGGCCTTTTTCTTCAGTTCCTGATCGTTCAGGAACAAGCCAATCAGGCTCCGGGCAGCAGAGGTCTTGGCCAGTTTGACGAAACCCGCCGCTTCCACTTCCAGGGCTTTGTCGCGACCGAAGTTCGCGGCTTTCTGGATGGTCTTGATCGCTTCAACCGGCGCCGGGTAGTTCGGGCCGGCCTGGCCTGCCACGAAACCTTTGGCGGTTTCGAACGCCATCATTTGTTCGATGGCGTTGAGCTTGAGTTTTTCCAGCTTCGGCTGACGCTTGGCCTTGTAGTCAAATTCGCCGCTGATGGCGCCCTTGATCAGGTTCAGTGCCGCTTCGGCGAGTTTGTCCGGAGCAACCACGGCATCGACAGCACCGACTTTCAGCGCGTCTTCAGCCTTGTTTTCCTTACCGGCGGCGATCCACTCGATGGCGTTATCGGCACCGATGATGCGCGGCAGGCGCACGGTGCCGCCAAAGCCTGGGTAGATGCCCAACTTGACTTCCGGCAGGCCGATTTTCGCAGTGGCCGACATGACGCGGAAATCCGCGGCCAGGCACATTTCCAGGCCGCCGCCCAGCGCGATGCCGTTGATCGCGGCAACGGTCGGCACGTTGAGGTCTTCGAAATCGCTGAAAATCTTGTTGGCTTCGAGGTTGCCAGCCACCAGCTCGGCATCGGGCAGCTTGAAGCTCTCGACGAATTCGGTGATGTCGGCGCCGACGATAAACACGTCCTTGCCGCTGGAGACGATCACGCCCTTGACCGAAGCATCTGCTTTGATGGCGTCTACGGCCTGACGCAGTTCGTTCAGGGTTAGACGGTTGAACTTGTTGACGGACTCACCCTTGAGGTCGAATTTCAGTTCGACGATGCCACTTTCAAGAGCCTTAACCGTGATGGCTTTACCTTCGTAAATCATCAACTGATCTCCACGATATGGAAGCTGAACAGTACACATTGGACGCTGGCCTCTGGATGGACATTGAAAATTTCGTCAATGCTCACCCCAATGCGCCAGGCACACCCGCCAATGCGATAGTCGGGATTCTGTATGAGACATCTGACAGACAAACGCTCAATTCATACGCCCGTTTGATTTGGGTACGCCACCTTCATCCAATTCCGGGCAATTGTCAATCGCTCGAAAGCGCTAGGAAAAACGCGACTTTCCAGTCATTTCAGAACCTCAACCGGCGGCCCACGCTTCGCCAATATTCGATTATTCACAAAATCAATAATGAACACGATGTTGAAAAAGGCTGTACAGATCCGGATATCCGGCTAGGCTTGCGGCAACCATGACAGAATAGTCAAAACGCCTGGATGAATACCCGGCGTGGAACACACAGAGTTACCGGCCTGCCTGGCCAACCCCGCCCGATGATGATGTCGGGCTTTTTTATTGCCTGGCGTTCAGGCCAGGGCCTTGAGCAACGTATCAATGGCCTGCAGATCACTCACCTCGCCCTTCTCGCCCCAGCACAATGCGATCATTTGCCGGTCCGCCTCGACTTTGTAGACGTTGGCCGGCAGCGTCGCAAAATGCGCCAACAACGTCTCATCCACGCACGGTTCCTGCCATTGATTGACCCACACCCCAGGCTCCAACTGCCAGTAACTCCATAGCGCAGGAACCTTGCCGCGCCGTGGCCGGTGGTATTGCGCACACGGGCTCGGCGGCTCCTGCTTGAGCCAGTGCGGCCACTCCTGAGGCGACAGTTGCATCGCCAGGCCCATACGGCGCGCCTCCATGCGCAGGGCCATGCGCCCGCTCTGATGACGCGACGGGCGCAGCCATGCCAGGGGCTCAAAACCACCGCGAGGATTGACACCACTATCCAGACCGTCATATGTGTACTCCCGAATTTCTAGATGAGCGGATTTGACCTGACGCAACCCCATCCGCCTGAAAGCAGCCATACTGAACTTATTGCAGTCCCCTGGAGGAACGCCCCATGTCATACGAACATATTCTGGTCGCCGTCGACCTGACCGAAGAGTGCGATCCAGTGATCAAGCGCGCCGTGGATCTGGCTGGCGACACGGCCAAGCTGTCCCTGGTGCATATCGTCGAACCGATGGCCATGGCCTTTGGCGGCGACGTGCCGATGGACCTGTCTCAATTGCAACAGCAGCAATTCGATCAAGCCAAGGAACGCCTTGAGCGCCTGATCGCCAAGTACCCGACCCTGAAAAAAGATCAGAGCCACCTGACCTATGGTCAGCCGCGCCAGGAAATCCATCACCTGGCCAAAGAACAGGGCTGCGACCTGATCGTGGTCGGCAGCCATGGCCGTCACGGGCTGGCACTGCTGCTGGGTTCCACCGCCAATGACGTACTGCACGGCGCACCGTGCGATGTGCTGGCGGTGAAGCTGGTAAAAAGCTCGTAAGACCGATGGAGATCCAATGTGGGAGGGGGCTTGCTTGCTCCCACATTTGAACTCATCTCCTATAAAAAACCCGGTGTTCATCAGATGAACACCGGGTTTTTTAATGCATTGGAATCAATCAGGCATCCAGCTCGGCCCAACGCTCAACCAACCCTTCCAGCTCCTGGTTCAATGTTTCCAGGGACGCGATGACCTTGGCAGTTTCCGCCGCCGGACGCAGGTAAAAACCCGCGTCAGCCATTTCCGCTTCGACCGCGGCGATCTGCTGCTCCTTGGCGTCGATTTCACCCGGCAGGGCTTCCAGCTCACGCTGCAGCTTGTAGCTGAGTTTCTTCTTCGCGGCAGGCGCGGCTTCCGCAGCCGGTGCAGCGGCGGCCACAGGGGCCACGACGGCGGAGCTCAAGTCGGCCTTGCCGGACTTGCTCTCGGTCACGCCCAACAGGCGCGGCGAGCCGCCCTGGCGCAGCCAGTCCTGGTAACCACCGACGTACTCGCGCACCTTGCCTTCACCTTCGAAGACCAGGGTGCTGGTGACCACGTTGTCGAGGAATGCCCGGTCGTGGCTGACCATCAGTACGGTGCCGTTGAAGGTCAGCAGGACCTCTTCCAGCAGCTCGAGGGTTTCCACGTCGAGGTCGTTGGTCGGTTCGTCGAGGACCAGCAAGTTGGCCGGCTTGCTGAACAGCTTGGCCAGCAGCAAGCGCGCGCGCTCACCACCGGACAAGGCCTTGACCGGCGTTCGGGCGCGCTGCGGGCTGAACAGGAAGTCGCCCAGGTAGCTCAGTACATGGCGGCTCTGGCCGTCGATATCGATAAAGTCGCGGCCTTCGGCGACGTTGTCGATCACGGTTTTTTCCAGGTCCAACTGGTGACGCAACTGGTCGAAGTAGGCCACGTCGATGCGCGTACCCTCTTCCACTTTACCGCTGGTCGGCTGCAGGCCGCTGAGCATCAGCTTGAGCAACGTGGTCTTGCCGGTGCCGTTGGCGCCGAGCAGGCCGATGCGGTCGCCGCGCTGCAGGACCATGGAGAAGTCCTTGATCAGGAACGGACCGTCCGGGTGATGGAAGCTGACGTTATCCAGCACCATCACCTGTTTGCCGGACTTATCGGCGGTTTCCAGCATGATGTTGGCCTTGCCGGTGCGCTCGCGACGCTCACCGCGCTCAACGCGCAGGGCTTTGAGTGCGCGTACACGGCCTTCGTTACGGGTGCGGCGCGCCTTGATGCCCTGGCGAATCCACACTTCTTCCTGGGCCAGACGCTTGTCGAACAAAGCGTTGGCGGTATCTTCGGCGGCCAGGGTGGCCTCCTTGTGGACCAGGAAGCTGGCGTAGTCGCCGTTCCAGTCGATCAGGCCACCACGGTCCAGTTCAAGGATGCGTGTCGCCAGGTTCTGCAGGAAGGATCGGTCGTGCGTGATGAACAGCACGGCACCCTGGAAATCCTTGAGGGCTTCTTCGAGCCAGGCAATCGCACCGATGTCCAAGTGGTTGGTCGGTTCGTCGAGCAGCAGCAGGTCCGGCTCGGACACCAGGGCCTGGGCCAGCAGCACGCGACGACGCCAGCCACCGGACAATTCGGCGAGGGTCTTGTCGGCCGGCAGTTGCAGGCGGCTCAGGGTGCTGTCCACCAACTGCTGCAGGCGCCAGCCGTCACGGGCTTCGAGGTCTTGCTGGACGTGCATCAGCTTGTCCAGATCTTCTTCGGTGACGCAGTTCTGCGCCAGGTGATGGTACTGGGCGAGCAACGCGCCAACGCCGTCGAGGCCTTCGGCGACCACGTCGAACACTGTCCGTCCGTCGGCAACCGGCAATTCCTGCGGCAATTCACCAATCTTGAGGCCGGGGGCACGCCAAACAGAGCCTTCATCGGGCTTCTGGTCGCCCTTTACCAGCTTCATCATGCTGGATTTACCGGTGCCGTTGCGGCCGATGATGCACACCCGCTCACCACGGGCGATCTGCCAGGACACCTTGTCCAACAACGGCATAGCGCCGAAAGCAAGGGACACATCGCTGAATTTGAGCAGGGTCATACGCTTCTCCAAAAACTGGGCGCGCATTCTACCTGAGTTGAGGGTGGGATGCGGTCGGCATTTTCGCTACTGACGCGTTCTGTAGGACAATTTCGGCGAACTTGAACGAACCGGTCAGCAAAGCTTTCACCGGCCGCTGGCAAAAGGCTAAGCTAGAGGCAATGAGTGTCGGCGATGCCGGCGCTAGTCGTGATTTCTCTGCACGGACGTCTCATGCGCAGTCGCCTTTTCAACTTTTTATCTTGTCTGCTTCTTACCGCCACTGCCGCTCAATCCGCCCTGGCCGTGGACATCACTACCCAACGTCAATATTACGATGAGGCCAAACGCGCCCTGGCCAAAGGCGATACCGGGCCGTACATGCAATACAGCCAGGCCCTGGCCGATTATCCGCTGACGCCGTACCTGGCCTACGACGAGTTGACCGCCCGCCTGAAGACCGCCAGCAACGAGGAAATCGAACAATTCCTCGCTAAAAACGGCGACCTGCCCCAAGCCAACTGGATGAAGCTGCGTTGGTTGCGCTGGCTGGCCGACCGTGGCGACTGGCAGACCTTTGAAAAGTACTACGACCCCAAGCTCAACTTCGTCGAGCTCGATTGCCTGCATGGCCAGTTCCAGCTCACGCACAATCTGAAGGCCGAAGGCTACAAGACCGCCGAGAAACTCTGGCTGACTGGCAAATCCCAACCGGCGGCCTGTGATGCCACCTTTGCGCAGTGGGCCTCAGATGGCCAACTCACAGAGCAGAAAATCTGGGACCGCGCCAAGCTCGCCGCCGAAGCCCGCAACTACGCGCTGGCCAACAGCCTGGTGAAAAGCCTGCCGACCCTCGGCGCCCAAGGCCGCCTGATGGTGGACGTGGCGCAAAAGCCCGAGATGCTCAGCGACCCGTCGCGCTTCCTGCCGGCCACCGAGGCGATGTCTGACGCCGTGGGCCTGGGCCTGCGCCGTCTGGCGCGCCAGGACCCGGACAAGGCCATGGCCATGCTCGACGGCTACGCCACCAGCATGCACTTCTCCCGTGACGAAAAAGTGGCGATTGCCCGCGAGATTGGCCTGACCCTGGCCAAGCGCTTTGACCCACGCGCCCTTGAGGTGATGACCAAGTACGACCCCGAACTGCGCGACAACACCGTGTCCGAATGGCGCCTGCGCCTGCTGTTGCGCCTGGCTCGCTGGGAAGACGCCTACCAACTCACGCGCAAACTCCCACAAGACTTGGCCACCACCAACCGCTGGCGCTACTGGCAGGCCCGCAGCCTTGAATTGGCCGAGCCGAAAAACCCGCAAGCCCTGGTGCTGTACAAGAACCTGTCGCGGGAGCGGGATTTCTACGGTTTCCTCGCCGCCGACCGCTCCAGAGCCCCGTACCAGTTGATCAACAAGCCGCTGCTGATGAGCCAGGCGCTGATCAACAAAGTGCGCAACACCCGGCGTGCGCCGCGCCCTGGAGTTCTATGCGCGTGGCCAGGTGGTCGATGGCCGCCGCGAGTGGTACCACGTCAGCCGTCACTTCAACCGCGACGAAATGGTCGCCCAGGCCAGGTTGGCCTACGACATGAAGTGGTACTTCCCGGCGATCCGTACCATCAGCCAGGCGCAGTACTGGGATGACCTCGACATCCGCTTCCCGATGGCCCACCGCGACACCCTGGTGCGCGAAGCCAAGGTACGCGGCCTGCATTCGAGCTGGGTGTTCGCCATCACCCGCCAGGAAAGCGCGTTCATGGACGACGCCCGCTCCGGCGTCGGCGCCAGCGGCCTGATGCAACTGATGCCCGGCACTGCCAAAGACACTGCGCGCAAGTTCAGCATCCCGCTGGCCTCCCCGGCCCAGGTGCTCGACCCGGACAAAAACATCCAGCTCGGTGCGGCTTACCTGAGCCAGGTGCATAGCCAATTCAACGGCAACCGCGTCCTCGCTTCCGCCGCCTACAACGCCGGCCCCGGCCGCGTGCGCCAGTGGCTGCGCGGTGCCGATCACCTGAGTTTCGACGTGTGGGTGGAAAGCATCCCGTTCGACGAAACCCGCCAGTACGTGCAGAACGTGCTGTCTTATTCGGTGATCTACGGGCAGAAGCTCAATTCGCCACAGCCGTTGGTGGACTGGCATGAGCGGTATTTCGATGATCAATAAAGCCTGACGCACACACAAAAATGCCCGCATCGAAGGGCAGGGCATGTTTTATGCGCGGTGATTTCAGGCAGCCTGTTCCTCCGACGCCATCGCTGAACTGCAACGCCGGGAATTTAGAAGGTTAAGTAAATTTAAAGCATAAAACACTTACTCTTTTGAACTCTGCTTCGAATATCCTTCAAGTAGCCTTTTGCGCTCATCCTCTCTATCGGTCATAGTCTTTATGACATCAGCCGGCACCAAGGTTAGAACAATAGTCCAAAGTTGCCACAGTGTTAAAGCCACAAGCGCGCCATATGAAAGTCCGCGCAGCAAGTCTTTATACTCTAAAGCGAATGGAAATATTTTTATCAGCGGCGCCACCACACCTATAACTAAAATAATGCACAAAATTGCGGTTGAATGAACGACAGGAGAGAACAACCTACTCAATCCAGTTTGGCTACCTTCACCTGACGCCTTTTCGTCTACAAATGATAACTTTAGCCTTTCTGGATAGACTATCGCAATCCACGCACCAACAACCGCAAAAATAATAGACGCAGTGGTACGCAGAGCCTCAAAAAGAGGCCACTGCTTTTCGAAAGGAACTTCCCTTCCCAGCCAGCAAGACACCCCAACAAAAGAAACTGAGGTTATCCAAGCCACAACCTTTAGCAACTTTCTCATAGTAACATTTTAAGTATTGCTGCTTTACGCTTATCTAGTGCAGCCAACAAAGAGTCCGTATTAAACACCTCATCATTATCCTTCTCAACATCCAATTCAAATTCTCCTCTAGCTGTAGCGTGACTTAACCAGTGAGTTTTCGGATCACCTTTTATTTTAAACCCATAATCGTCCCATTGTCTTTCGGTATTTTCTTTGTACTCATCAATAATTCCGCTCATATCACTTTCGGTTATATGAGTACCAATCTCATATTGCAAATTAATAAAATCAGCCGGCTTTTTTTCTGGTTCCGAAATTTTCGTCCAGCGCAGAACCTGCTGCCAGACCTTAAGATCATCTTTACGATTAAGCTGAAGTCTAGTTTTGCGAATAGCACGAGATATTTTTTCGACATTTTTGAGTAAAAAATCAAACTCTCCCGATTTACGGTACAAGCCCGTCTGAAATTTCGGGTAAAGCTTTTGCGGCCTATCCTTTTCGCTTTCCCTATAGCCAAGCAATTCAATATCAGCCCCAGCACTAGCATTTTTTGCATGCACTACAAATTTCGAAAAAAGCTCCATATAAGACTTAATGTATTGCTGAAAAGCCGGCTGACCGGTAATAAGATGCTGGAAGCCAATACTTGCAAAAACATTTTTATCAGGCACCACCCAGAAATACGTTGCAAAACCAGGAATACTTCCCTTCTGGATTTTGTTAGCAATTACTGTAGGATGACCAACACTGGAACTCCCCACGACAGAATGAACGCTTCCTTCTGACGCGGGAGTCTCATTCCATATTTTAACAAGCCAATTACCGTTCTTCTTTTTTATATCCAAAATATATGCAGGGCACAACTCAGTAAACTCGGACTGCTGATAAGTCTTAGTTTGACTTAACGGCTTATCCTTACTCCAACCCCCAAGATCTTGCAGAATTTCCTCTATGCTTCCAAATTCAGAATCTGCGCCACGCCAAGTATAATACCCACACTTCGATATATCATAAATTCCGACTCTAGCCTTTTGCACCGGCATACTAACGCTCCCCAAACCCCAAAATTTTAAACCACCAAAAACATTGCAAATCAGTTAAAACCCATCAATCTCAAAAATACCAGACGCTTTGAGAGATCAAGCGCTTACAAATCACTTAAATGTCAGCAAACAAGTACTCATAACACAAGCCCCACTTAAAGAAAGACCATTCGCAAAAGTGCGGCTTTTATAAATCGCCCCATCCATAACCCTTTCAACTTCGACACCGCTCCCCTGCGTCAATGCAATCACCGCCCTTTGCGCGAGCTGCGCAGCATATTGGCTACGTGAAACATTCTGAGGCTCCCTTGAACCATTCCATGCGACATTGATTCGGTCGCACTTGAACTCAAGTTTCATCGCAAAGATCTCGTCGCCAAATGTATATCGAGTTGCTATGCAGCCTGGCGCGTCTTCTTCGTGGGCCTTTTTGAGTACTGGATCACCGACGGCATTAACAAGGAGGCCCTCGTCTATCTGGCGGATATCAGCAGACGCGATCGAAATTAACGTAATGAACAGACAGACAAAGGCCGATATTGCTTTGAACATGGACCACATCCTTATGTTGATTCAAGACAGCGCCGGTCGGCGGGCCTGTTAGCTCTGTTTGTCGAGCTTTAGCGGCGACGATCATCAGCGTCCCTGCGCAATTGATACGTTCTTAATAGGTACAGATTATGCTGGCCGTTTGGTATCAGCAAGGGCTTCCGTCAAATCCTTTAGGCGCTGCTCTATGTCCCTTATGCGTTTCTTTTCTTCAGCAGCGCTCTGTATCTCCCGCCTATCGGTCTCTTCTAATGAACGGAATAGCGCCAGGATTGCGTCCTCTTGCGGGCTAATAGGAGGCGATACGGCCGGCACCACTGACATACCTCGCAACATTGCCCCCTCCCCCGTGAGCAACCAATCCAGAGAAACGCCTTCAGCCTCGCTCACGTTTACGCATAACGCATAAGGAATGGATTGCCGGCTGCGCCAACTCCCCAGCGTCTGTCGATTCACGTCCAGCTTACGTGCCAACTCACTGTCGCTATCAACGGCAAAGACCGTCATCAAGCGGTCAAGCACGGCGTCCAAAGACTTTTTCTGCATTTTGAGTAAATACCGCTTGATTTATTTAAATAGAATAAATAGGCTTATGCGCAATGAGTACATCTTAACCAACTAGGAACACATCAACCATGAGCCAAGCCATGGAAAAGCGCCACATCCAAGCACGGCTGATTGAGCGCGGCAGCAACTTCCGTCAGTTCGCCCTGAGCCACGGCTATGAGGTCCGCACGGTGACGCAAGTGGTTCAGCGCTGGGCAGGGCACGACAAGCTGCCCCGTGGCCGGTTGACGTTCCAAATCCTGCGCGACCTTTCTCGGGCAATCGGCAAGGAAGTGCTGCCGGGAATCCTTGCGGAAAGCGCCGAGCAAATCACAGCACAGGCTGTATGAAATGACTGTAGGGGCGATGACTCCAGGGAGAAACCAGAAGATGAAACGCCCAGTTCTAGCGACCAAGCGCCAGGTAATGAGCGCAGTGATCAACGACTACGAAGGTGGCCGGGAATGCGCAGCTGCGCGCCTGGGGTACGAACTCAAGAAGTTCGATAACCACATCTACGAAAACGCCGGCAGCCGGCCTCTGAGCGATGAGCAGATCCATCTGCTAGAGCAAGACATGGGCACCACCTACCTGCCGGAATACATCGCGGCCATGTATGGCGGCATGTTCGTGCCCCTGGCCAAACCTGAAACGCTGGACAACATCGACCTCTACAACCGTTCGGTAAGGGCCGCAGCCAAGCGCGGTGTGGTCGATCAGATCATTGCAAAGGCGTTGGACGACGGCGTTATTGAGCGGGACGAAGCGGAGGCAATTCTGCGCGCTCACAGCCATTACATGGCGGCTCGCCACTCCGAGGTCCTGGCAACGATTCTGCTGCACAGCCGGGGGAAAAAACAGTGAGCGCCTGCAGTCAGCCCTTGCCTAGACGTGCCTTGATCTCTTTCAGCGCGGTGGCTACGTCGTCGACAGCAAAGCGGATGTCTTCGGCACTGACTACCAGTCCGGGCTCTTCCCTGTCAGTCAGCTTTGTCGCATCACGACCACGCATGACTTTCGCTAGTGCTTCATGCCGCTCCTGCAAACGTTGCAGCAAGCGTTCGACCTCTTTTTTTGAGTGATTACCCATGACCTACATCCTTGAAGAAGAAAGGAAACATCTATCGGATCTGCTGGTGATAGCTCAACAGCGACTGAACACATTAAAAGAAATCGTCGCCACCACCAATCACGACTGTTCTGGCACTGACATCCGCCTGGCCATCGGTGACGCAATCACACCGCTGAACATTGCCCACGAAGCTGCGGAAGCGTTGTAAAGGACACTGTTTATGAGCACTTACAAGCTGGTTTGCCCTCACTGTCACGGCCGCATGCGTATTCGCACCAGCGAAGGCCAACATATTTTCCTGCGCATCACCTACCTGCAATGCACGAACGAAGCATGCGGCTGGGCTGGCCGCGCCGAATTTCAAATGACCCACGAACTGAGCCCCAGCGGCATGCCCAACCCGGCGGTAAAGCTGCCGATTGCGGACGTAGTCATTCGTCGCCAGGCAATGAAAACAGCCAACGATCAACCCGATCTGTTGGACCAGCTGGAAATGGAGGCCACAACCGTATGAAAACTATCGCCCTCACTACAAACCCCACCAGTGACTACCGCGCTGCGATGCAACAAGCAGCAGTGGCCTACCTCTACCGCCACCGTTGCGAGCATCTGGCCGGTGACAGCCAATTGCTCGACAATTGCGCCCGGTACCTGACGCTGTCTCTTGAAGTCCCTCAGCATCTGGTGCAGCGCATCGCTGAGTTGGCCGTCTCTGAGTTCGAGAGCATGACCTGCAAGCGTATTGCCTGGCTTGGCGTTCACCCCAACAGCGGCGCGTACCGCCCGGTCATCTGGCTGCTCGATAACTGCACCCAACAGCGACACCCCGTTTCAGCACGTTTGCTCCCCACACGGCTGCTGCTTACTCGCAACCTCCCGCACTAATCCGAACCCCACTCCTGATTGATGCCCGCACCGCGTGGGTAGGGAAATTTGCAACTTACTGGTGGCCGAAATGAGCAAAATCACCATAAAACTGGAGCTGGACGAACAGCAGGCGCAGCAATACCTGCTGTGGTTGACCACTCAGTACGAAGTCACCATGGCTGATATTTGGTACTCCGATCGCTACCGGAATGTGCCGAGCGGTCAGCGGGCACCGAAGGTGCTTGAGGACTTGCCCTACCTGGCCGGCATCTGCAAGACGCGCAGCGAGCTGAAAAAGCAGCTCGTCGTGGCTGTTGCGGAGCATGCGCAGTGAATCGCAAGCCCATGGAGCAACAGATCCGCGCTGATGTACTTCAGCGCCTGGAATCTGATTACGGCCTGCAGCACATGGTCGGCACGCACTACATGCGCAAGGGCACCTGCCCGCAGTGCAATCAGAAACGCCTGTTTTCCCGCCACGACGAACCTTGGTTCATACGCTGTGGCCGCGAGGAAAAATGCCGGTATATGGCTCCGACCAAGGAGCTGTACCCGGACCTGTTCGACGACTGGAGCAAGCGTGCGCCGGCCACCAGTGATCAGCCTGCTGCCAGTGCCAAGGCGTACCTGTCGTTTGCCCGAGGTTTTCGCGTCGAGCTGATTGAGGGCTGGTACACCCAGGAGAGCTACTTCGATCGCGACCTGAACATCGGCTCAGCAACCGTCCGCTTTCCCTGGAGCATGGTGGGTACTGGGAGCGCTTGATTGACCAGCCTTCCCGCTTCGGCAAGAAGAAGGCCCGCTTCCAGCCTCTCAAGAGCTACAGGGGGCATTGGTGGTGCCCCCCGTGCCTGGACCTGCTGGAGGTAGACGATCTGTGGATTGTTGAAGGCATTTTCGATGCCATCGCGCTCGTTCAGAACGGTATATCTGCTGTTGCCGCCCTGTCGTCAAACGCGTTTCCAGAAGAGTCGCTGAAGGCACTCGTCACCGCGCGCGGCGGTAAAACACCCAAGTTGGTTTGGGCCTTGGACAACGAGCCAGGCGCTCACAAATACACACGTAGTTGGGTGAAACGTGCCCGCGAACTCGGCTTCACCTGCGACGCCGCCCAGGTATCGCAGCCGGATGCGCGCAAGGTCGACTGGAACGATCTGCATCAGCGATGGGCGTTTATCGACGACGAGAAAGCCCGTGCCGAGCGTATCGACAAAGACCTGAAAGAAGCCCGTCACCAGGGCGCCCTGCTCATTGCTGAGAGTGCTAGCGACAAGGCATTGCTCATGTACCAGTGGCGAGAGCGGGAGGAGTTTCACTTCTGTTTCGACTCCCGCCTGTATTGGTGGAAATTGGATCTCGCGAAATACAACAGCGCCAAACAAGCGCTGGAGAAAAGCGATGACCAGGAAGCCCAAGTGCTGAACGAAAAGCAGCTCAGGGAGAAAGCGCTGAACGTGGCCGGCTGCGTCGTCGAAATCGCCAACTGCTACCCCAAGGCCCTCTATTTCCAACGCAACGAGATCACCGACGAGTCCTGGTACTTCTTCCGCGTCGACTTCCCGCACGACGGTGGTTCCGTGAAAAACACCTTCACCGGCGGTCAGGTCGCCGCCGCCAGCGAGTTCAAAAAAAGACTTCTCGGCATGGGCGCTGGGGCCGTGTTCACCGGCAGTGGACAACAGTTGGACAAACTCATGAAAGACCAGCTTTTCGGCATCAAGACCGTTCAGACCATCGACTACGTGGGCTACAGCAAGGAATACCACTGCTACGTGTTCAACGACGTCGCCGTCCGCGAGGGCCAGGTCATCCACATCAACGAAGAGGAGTTTTTTGAGATGGGCAAGCTGAAACTCAAGACCCTGCAAAAGGGCGTGAAGATCGATCTGGAGAAGGATGGCAAAAAATACGATCAGCAGTGGTTGGGACTTCTGTGGCAGTGCTTCGGCGCGCAGGGCATCGTCGCACTGACTTTCTGGTTTGGCTCACTGTTCGCCGAACAGATCCGCGCTCGGTACCAGTCGTTTCCGTTTCTTGAAGCCACGGGCGAAGCCGGCGCCGGCAAGACCACCTTGCTCACCCTGCTCTGGAAACTGGCGGGACGGGACGGTTACGAAGGGTTCGACCCGTCCAAATCCACCAAGGCCGGCCGCAGCCGCTTGATGGGCCAGGTCTCCGGCATGCCCATCGTACTGCTGGAATCTGACCGCAGCGGCGACGACAAGGCCCACGCCAAGACCTTTGAGTGGGACGAACTTAAGGACTACTACGGCGGCGGGACGCTCGCGACCAAGGGCGTTAAAACCGCCGGCAACGAGACCTACGAGCCCCCATTTCGCGGCACGATCGCCATCAGCCAGAACGCCCCTGTCGTGGCGTCTGAAGCGATCATGACCCGGATCGTGAAACTGCATTTTGTGCGCCCGAACGTGACGCCTGAGAGCCGCGCGGCGGCAGACCGACTAAACGCCCTGGAAGGCTCGACACTCAGCAATTTTGTTCTACAGGCCGTTCGCAAAGAGCTGGAAGTGATGGACCTATTCGCCCAGCGCATCCCTGGCTACGAGGCGAAATTGCGCAATCTGCATTCGCATTGCTTCGCCTGCGAGACCCCGTTTCACGACGAGCAAAGCGATTGCCACCAGTGCGGCAACAAGCTGCGCGGTTACATCCGCGTGGAGCGGATCAACAAGAACCACGCCCAGTTGCTCGCCCTGCTCGACTGCCTGTGCATGGTGGTCCCTCTGACTGAACCGCAGATCAGCCACACCCGCACGCAGATTATTCGCATGGCGATCGAGCGCCAGTCTTCGATCAGCTCCGACCACCCGGTAGTGGCTGAATTCTGGGAAGTGTACGAGTACCTCGAAGGTCTCGACGCCGACGGCCCGGTGGTCAACCACAGCAAGAAAGACAACATCATCGCCATCAACCTCAACGACTTTGTGAAGTGCGCGGCCGAGCATCGCCAGAAGATCGCCGACGTCAGCGAGCTGCGCGAGCGCCTGAAAGACTCCCGCTCCCGGAAGCTGCTCGACATCAACAAAGCCACTGACAGCGCGGTACGGGCTCACCAGGCCAAGACCAGCAACGCAGTCATCACCAAGCAACCCATCGTGAAGTGCTGGCACTTCCAGGCCTGACCAATCAACAGCAACACCCGCCAGGCGCTGCAACGCCGGCCACCACCCAAAGGAGAAGCACCATGCACGTACAAGTCATCACCGGCGACGGCGAAAAGGGGGAAACCAACCGCCTACGACATCTTAAAGAGCTGAAGGCCTGGTTCAACGAGTCCGGGAAGATTGTTCACGCCGAAGCCTACGACCCCGCTGGGTTGGTCGCGATCCTGGAGGTTCGTGCGGCAAGCGATAAAGAAATCCTCGTGCTGGAGTGCAGCCGGGAACAGATCCAGGCAGTCCTGGAATGGCAGTCAGCAACTGATGAGGTTGTTGAGTTTGAGAACCTGCTGCTGCACCTGGTGCGCAAGCAAAACCCAACCGGCGAAAGCCGATAAGAAGGTGGTGTCGAGGGGCTGCAACCCCTCGACACCGACCACCCAAAGGAGAAGCACCATGCAAGTGAATCAACCCCAAGGCGGCGCTGTAGAGGCTACCACAACCCCGCTGGCTATCGGCGACACGGTCAGCTACGTCGCAATGAGCGGCGGCGGTCGGGAATATCGTTTGAGCGCTCGTACAGGCGTGATCGTCGCCATCGACGGCAATGTTGCAACTCTGCGCGCCGGGAACGGCCGCAGTGTCACACAACCACTCGACAAGCTGACTCCAGATGGCCAGCCCAATGCACTGACGCGCATGCTCATGGGAGGGAACTGATGGACCCAAGAATCCGAACCCGCCCCGCTATGGCGAGCCACCGGTTGGACTTGCCCAGCCGCTGCGACATCTGCGGCAAGGCACGCTCCACCCGCAAGCATGGTGCCTGTAGCCGCATCCGTCAGCAGAGCAAATCGGCGGAATGGGCTGCATTCATGGCCGAGCGCGAAGCAGCCAAACAAAACAAACCGCGTCGATACGCGCGCTGATACCCAACACAAACGGGACACGGGGAGCTGCAACTCCCCAACCGCCAGAAAGGAGAAGCACCATGCATTCAAATCAAAATTCGAGCGACACCCGCACTTTTTACTCTTTTGAGCCAGTGACACCAGTATCGGCACCATTGGAACTGACCGCTGACCTGCGCTACATCCTTGGTATTCCTCACACCAAATTAGCCAGTACAGCCCAGCTACTGCGGCAGCAAGGGCACTGTATTGGGGAGCGTAGTGAAGATGAGCAAGCCGCTGTCATCCATTGGATGCTCGGCCACTACCTTCGTCGCGGTATCCATTGGAGGGTGTTCGCTTACGCAGAACTCGACGCCAACGATGACTTTCCAGGGTTTCCGGGAGACGAGTCATGACCGTATTCCTGCTGCTGTACCTGTGCGCGGATGCGTCACGAACGGATTGCCAGGTGGTGAAGGCTGATAGCTGGAGCGGCCCCCACGCCTACGAGCAATGCACCGACGTCGTGCCTAGCTTGACCGAGGCGCTGACTGCGCCCAACCAAAAGCGGCATCAGTTCGTTTTCGAAATCCAGGGCGCCATGGCGAAACCCGCAGAACATAAGGCTCAGCCGGTGTTCATTCACCAATCGTTTCGGATGTGAGGGGGTCCATCATGAACACAGCCTTTATCCTGATGGCCCAATACGACGGCCAGGCAATCATCTCGCTGGAGCAGGTTTGCCGGGATTACTTCACGCACCTTACGCCGGAAATGTTCCAGCGCAAGGTGATGAGTGGTCAGATCAAGATTCCCATCACACGCCTGGAGCCGAGCCAGAAGTCGGCCAAGGGCGTTCATCTCACTGACCTGGCCGCATATCTAGATCGACAGCGCGCCGCCGCGGTTAAAGAGCACAACCAGCTCAACGGGTTAAAACACGCCTTTTAAGCCACTTCTGTGATGCGGCGCCCAGTTGGACGGGCGCCCTCAGGATTTTCTCGTGCCATTCCCAGCCCACATAGCGGTCACCCTTGCCGCGCAGGTGGGTGTATCGACGCATCGAATTCCAATCCCTGTGGCCGGAAACACTAGCCACACGCGGAATGTCCCAGTCCATCTCAAACAGGCGGCTGACGCCTTCATGTCGAAGGTCGTGAAAGTGCAGGTCCGCGATGTTCAAAAACTTGCAGGCTTTCGCCCAGGAGGTGGATATAGATTCAGGGCTGTAGGGGAATATGTCTTCGCCGGCCTTCGGCATTGTTTGGAGGATCTGCCACGCCTCATCCGGCAGGTAGCACCAAACGTCGTTGCCGATCTTCTGCCCGGGGTTCTTCATGTCGCGCACCAGCACCCGCTGGCCAGGCTCGTCGACGTCCGCCCAACGGATACGGGTTATTTCATCCAGCCGTCGCGTGGAGAACAGGGCAAAACCCACGACCTTCAGCATATTAGTGACGCTCGGGCGCCTCGCCTGCATGGCTTGGTAGTGCGTCAGCACCATTCCCAGTTCGTCCAACGTCGGCCGGCGGTCACGCTCGCGGCTTTTGAGGTTGTAGCCGAGTTTCCGTAGCACTCGTCGGGCGCCGCTCATCGCGAGTGGATCGACCTGGTAACCCCATGCGTCTTTGGCAATCGCCAGAACAGCGCCGAGGTGCGCCAGGTCGTTGCCGGCGGTCTGGGGTTGGACCCCGCCGCCCGCCTTGCTCATGCGCCAAAGGGCAAAGTCGACCAGGCGTTGGGTATTGATGTCTGTATCGTTCAGCTTGCCGATGTCCATCTTGCCGATGGCTTCGAGCGTGGCCTTCTTGGTTTTGCCCAGCGGACGGGCCTTCTCCACTTCCAACAGATACTGCTCGATCATTTCTTTGACGGTGACGTCCTTACGGTTTGCCCGCTCGATCGCACCAGGCTCATCCAGCTCAGACTCGCGCTTACGCGCCCAGGCCTGGGCGGCCTGTTTTCGGGCGAAGGTCTGGCTCTCTTGGTAGACTTGCACTCCGTCGCGCTTGATGCGGATCTGAGCCGTGTAGCTCACAGTCCCATCCGCCAGTTTTCTTGCCCTGATAGTCGCCATATCGAAAGTGGTACGCGTCAGTTTTTGGGTGGTACATCGTACCACCGAGCCTTAAAAAAGGCCTGAAAACGCCCTAAAACCTGCCGAATACACGTTGAGTAAAATGATTCAAAAACAGAGCTTTAGCCCAGCAGAATCAAGCCCCGCACTGTCTCGGCGCTTTAGCGTTGCACCCATGATGGACTGGACCGACCGCCACTGCCGGTTCTTCCTACGCCTGCTCTCCAAACACGCCCTGCTCTACACCGAGATGGTCACCACCGGCGCGATCCTCCACGGCGATCACGAGCGCTTCCTGCGCCACAGCGAGGCCGAGCACCCGCTCGCCCTCCAACTGGGCGGCAGTGTTCCCGCCGATCTGGCCGCCTGTGCCCGTATGGCCGAGGCGGCCGGTTACGATGAAGTGAACCTCAACGTCGGCTGCCCCAGCGATCGGGTGCAGAACAATATGATCGGCGCGTGCCTGATGGGCCATCCGGCGTTGGTCGCCGATTGTGTGAAGGCGATGCGCGATGCGGTGTCGATTCCGGTGACGGTGAAGCACCGGATCGGGATCAATGGGCGGGACAGTTATGCGCAACTGTGCGATTTCGTCGGGCAGGTGAAGGACGCGGGGTGTACCAGTTTTACCGTGCATGCGCGGATTGCGATTCTGGAGGGGTTGTCGCCGAAGGAGAATCGCGACATTCCGCCGTTGCGTTATGACGTGGCGGCGCAGTTGAAGCGGGATTTTGCCGAGCTGGAGATTATTCTCAACGGCGGGATCAAGACGCTGGAACAATGCCAAGAGCATCTGCAGACGTTTGACGGGGTGATGCTGGGCCGGGAGGCTTATCACAATCCGTATGTGCTGGCGGAGGTGGATCAGCAGTTGTTCGGCAGTGCACGGCCGGTGATCAGTCGGGCAGAGGCGTTGGCGCAGTTGCGGCCTTATATCGCGGAGCATTTGGCGAGCGGTGGCTCGATGCATCACATTACGCGGCATGTGCTGGGGTTGGGCACGGGTTTCCCTGGGGCGCGCAAGTTCAGGCAGTTGTTGTCGGTGGATATTCATAAAGCGAGTGATCCGTTGGCGTTGCTGGATCAGGCGGCCGGGTTGCTGGAGGGCCGGTAAAACCGGCGCCCACGTGTTTATCGCGGTGTTCATTGGGCTGTTGGGTTGAACCTGCGGGCGATCTTGCCCTCCTATTTAGCAGCAAGGCCAGTCATTCAAACGGCTGTTTTCAGGTTGTTGCCCTCGCAAACGATCGAACGCATTTGCGCCCTTGAGCGCCTGCCAGCGCTCGGGTAATGTCATCAGACCCATAGGACAGAGCACGCCCATGACTTCCAAGCTGGAACAACTCAAACAGTTCACCACCGTCGTCGCCGATACCGGCGATTTCGCGGCCCTCGCCAATCTCAAGCCGCAAGATGCCACCACTAACCCTTCCCTGCTGCTCAAAGCCGCGTCGATTCCGGGCTATGCCAAGTTGCTGGATGAATGCGTGAAGGACTGCAACGGTGATGTTGGCCTGGCCAGTGACCGTTTTGCGGTGGCGGTGGGTCAAGAAATCTTGAAAGTGGTGCCCGGCCGTATCTCTACCGAGGTGGATGCACGCCTGTCGTTCGACACTGACGCCGTACTCAAGCGTGCGCACCGTCTGATCGACCTGTATGACAAAGCCGGGGTTGGCCGTGATCGCGTACTGATCAAGATCGCGTCCACCTGGGAAGGTATCCGCGCGGCGGAGAAGCTGGAAAAAGAAGGCATCCAGACCAACCTGACCCTGCTGTTCTCCTTCGCCCAGGCCGTGGCCTGTGCCGAAGCGGGTGTGTTCCTGATTTCGCCGTTCGTGGGCCGTATCTACGACTGGTACAAGAAAGCCAACGGCAACGACTACACCGGCGCCGATGATCCCGGCGTGCAGTCGGTGACGCGCATCTACAACTACTACAAGGCCAATGACTACAAGACCGTGGTGATGGGTGCAAGCTTCCGCAACCTGAGCCAAATCGAAGAGCTGGCCGGCTGTGATCGCCTGACGATCAGCCCGGACCTGCTGGAGAAACTGGCGGCCGATACCGGCAAGCTGGAGCGCAAGCTGTCGCCAGGCCATGCCGGTGAAGCGCGGATGCATCTGACTGAAGCGCAGTTCCGTTGGGAGTCCAACGAAGATGCGATGGCGACTGAGAAGCTGGCCGAGGGGATTCGTCAGTTTGCTCGGGATCAAGAGAAGCTCGAAGCGTTGTTGTCTGCCAAGCTGTAACAGCGGCGGCAGCAAAAAGGGCGGCACCTGTGAGGGTGCCGCCCTTTTTTTCAGTGTCAAATGTGGGAGGGGGCTTGCCCCCGATGGCGGTGCATCAGTCAGCAAATCTGTAGCTGGCCCACCGGCATCGGGAGCAAGCCCCTCCCCACTTGGAGAGTGAGGTCAGTGACGTTCGAGGGCGTTGACGAGGTCGTGGAAGGCTTCGCGATTGGACTCGTTCAAACCCATCAGGATTTTGTGCGCTTCCAGCACCTTGATCCGCACGATTTCCTCGGACTGATCCTGGGACGGCAGGTCGGTCAGGCATTCCGGGCAGGGGATCGGGCGGTCAACGATGTTGAACACTTGATCGAAGCCCATGGACTGCAGCAGACGGGTGATGTCTTCGTGGGTGGTGACGACGGTGGGCAACAGGCCGACCTTCTGCCGAGACAGAATGGACAACTTGGCCAACAACCCAAGGGTGGTGCTATCGATGCTGCGGGTTTCGGTCAGATCGATCACGATCGCCGAGAAATTCAGTGCTGTGAAAATCCGCTCAATCGTTGCATCCAGCGCCGAACACAAGGTCAGGCGCACTTCACCGACAAACTTCAGGACGAAGGTCCCGTCTTGCTCGGCGAATTGGATTCTTCCGGTACTCATCAAAGATTCCTGCTCAACACCAATAGGGCGATATCATCCGGCATCTCCCCTAGCGTGGCCAATCCAAAAACCTGCCGCAGGCCATCCAGGCTGCCGCCCGCCGACTTGACCCGTTGGGGCAAGGCGGCTTCTTTCTCTTTGAGTGTAGGCTCTGGAAGAAGGTCGAGGATGCCATCGGACATCAGCGTCAGGCTGAAGGTCGGCGGCAGCTCCAGGATGTGGTCTTCGTAGGTGGCTTCATTGAACAAGCCGACGGGCAGACCACGCCCTTCCAGTAGCGCACACTGTCAGGAGTGTACAAAACCGGCATCGGCAGGTGACCGCCGATGCTGTAGGTCAAAAGACCGGTTTCTTCATCAATCACGCCACCCACCATCGTCACGTGCTTGCCCAGCTTGCAGCTGATCAGACCTCGGTTGATGTGGCCCAGCACCTCGGAGGGGGTGAACTCCGGCAAGGTGCCATTGCGCTTGGATTCGAACAACAGCCGTGTGGTCATGAACTTCAACAACACGGTGACAAATGCCGAGGATGCGCCGTGGCCGGACACGTCGGCCAGATAAAACGCCACCCGCCGCTCATCTACGCGGAAATAGTCGACAAAATCACCCGACAGGTACAGCGACGGGATGATCTGGTGCGCAAACTTGAACTCATCGATGGTCCACGGGCTGACCGGCAGCATGTTCATCTGCACCTGGCGACCGGCGTTCTGGTCTTCCTGGAGCAGGTTCAGGCTGGCTTCGAGTTCGCGGTTGGCGGTTTCGAGCTTTTCGCGGTAGCGCTGGTTTTCCACCAGTAGGCGTGCACGATCCAGGGCTCGGCGCACCGAGTGCTCCAGCACCGCCAGGTCTTGCAGGGGCTTGATCAGGTAGTCGGCGGCGCCCAGGCGCAGGGCCTCGACGGCATCGTTCATCACCCCGGCACCAGACACGACGATCACCGGCGTCTGCGGAGCAAGCTCGGTCACCTGGCGAATCAGCTCGAGGCCGCCCATCTGGGGCATGCGCAGATCGCAGATCACGAGGTCGGGCTTATCGCGCTCGAATACCTGAAGACCCTGTTGGCCATTGCTGGCCTGCAGGACGCTGAAGCCACTGTCTTCCAAATAGGCCGCAAGGCTTGCGCGCACTACTTCGTCGTCATCGATTATCAGCAGCGTGGCACTGGTTTTTGGCATGTGGGCAAACGGCGCCAGAATTAGGTTGGCGTAGGCGGCTCGGCAATGGCCGTGCTCACGCTACTGGATTCGCTTTCTAGCCTCTCTGTCCTACAAAGCATAGGCTTTTTGCCCACGCACAACGGTAAAGCAGAGGTGCCCTTCTAAGGCGCAGACGGTACTCCCATCCGCCAGGGGTTTCAAGCTCATGCCGATGGTCGCCGGGCGTCTTTACATCGCAAATCACAGGGAGTTATAAGAACAGCCATCACCACAACACAAAGTAAGGATGGAAGCTGTGAGCGAACACGAGCGCGACTACGCTGAAAAGCGCGATTTCATCCGCATGCGAGTGAATGCCGATGTCTCTTTGATCCACGCCGGGCAGGAAATTGACGGGGTTTGCGTGGACCTTTCCAGCTCCGGCATGCAAGTGCAGGCACCTCGCCAGTTCACGGTGGGCGATCTGCTGACCGTGCGCATCGAGTCGGAACATGCCGCCCTCACGGGCCTGGAAGCGGACACCCAGGTGGTATGGGCGAAGAACGAGGGCGAAAAACAACATTTGGGGCTGAAGATCCTGAAAATGCGCTAATACCCGCGCACAAAAAAGGCGACCACGCGGTCGCCTTTTTTCGTTTCAAGACGTCTGGACTTAGAAGTCGTCGACGACCTTCCCATCCTTGACCTTGAACTCGCGGTTCTGCAGGTAGGCGTTGCGGATGAAGGTGTACTTGTCGCCGGTGATCAGCTTCTCGCTGTCGAGCAGGCTGGCACGGGTGTCGACGATGTTCAGGCCGAAGGTGCTGTTGCGCCAGCCGATGTCGTTCATGTAGCGGTACGGTTGGGTGTAGCTGTCCACGTATTTGGACGGCGCGTCGCGCAAGGTGCTTGGACCCAGCAGCGGCAGCATCACGTAAGGACCGCTGCCGACGCCCCAGTAACCAAGGGTCTGGCCGAAGTCTTCATCGCTGCGTTGCAGCCCCATTTTGGTGCCTACGTCGACGAAGCCCAGCACGCCGAAGGTGGTGTTCATCAACAGGCGGGCTGTATCCACACCGGCGGCGTGCGGCTTGAGTTGCAGCACGTTGTTGGCCAGGTTGCCGACATCGCCGATATTGCGGAAGAAGTTGTGAACGCCGTCCTGCACGAATTGCGGGGTCACAAACTGATAGCCTTGGGCCAATGGTTTGAGGGCGTAGGTATCAACGGTGTCGTTGAAGGTGAAGATCGGGCGGTTGACGCTTTCCCATGGATCATCTTCCGACGCGGCCTGTGCGGCGAAAGGGGTCATCAGGATAGCGGCACACACCGAAAACTGAGCGAAGTAGTGGCTCCAGCGCATAGCTTTTGCTCCTTGAATAGTCTGTCATGGGCGCTATGCCCTGAATAAGGCGCCAGTATATGACGGAAGTGTCCTTCTTGGGCAGATGCTAAGAAACGACATACAGAGAATGTACAAAAACCCTACAAAGTGTCATGGACTTGTCACGCCACTCCGATAGCGTCACAGCTATTTCAGGGATGTCGAAATGCCTCATGCCGAGATAGCCATCGCCACTGCCCCCACCTTGACCGCCGTGTTGTTTGGCCTGAGTGGCTGCCTGGTGGATTTTGGTTCCCAGGCGCGCACCGATTCACCCTCCCCGCATTCCGAAGCCACGCCAGGAGCATTGAAGATCCTGCGCAGCCTCAAGGAACAAGGCGTGCCCTGCGCCTGGCTGGATGAGCTGCCGCCCTCGGTGACAACCCCGCTGGCCGCTGCGCTGCCCGATTGGCTCAAGGCGGCGTCGCCGTCTTCCATCCGCTGGCCCGCCCCCCATGCGTGCTGGCAAGCCTTGATGGAATTGAACATCGAACGCCTGGAAGGCTGCGTACTGGTCAGCGGCGAGCCGCGCCTGCTGCAATCGGGCCTGAACGCTGGGCTGTGGACTATCGGCCTGGCGTCCTGCGGTTCGCTGTGCGGCCTGGCGCCAGAGCAATGGCAGGCATTGACCGAGCAACAGCGCGAATACAAACGCGGCAAGGCCACCGTGGCGCTGTATGGGTTGGGGGTGCATTCGGTGATCGATCACCTCGGCGAGCTCGGTACCTGCCTGGCGGACATCAGCCTGCGCCAGCTCAAAGGCGAAAAGCCCTGATTGAGATCATGCACAGACGGCGCCGGTAGATTAATCTACAGCTCCTCTCGTAGACCTTTCTCGGCGTGCCGTGGTCTACGCCAGTGCCTATCGATAAAAGGAAGAACACCATGCCTGCCCGCGAAAAACTGCAAGAACAGGTCAACATCCTGCGCGAGCAACTGGAACAAGAACCACCGCTGCCGTCCGAAAAACGTGAAGCGCTGGAAGCCTTGCTTGCCAAGTTTGAAGTGCAACTTGAACTGGAACCGGCCACTCAGCCGCCGAGCATCGCTGATGATGTGAACCGGGCGGTAGAAAGTTTCGAGTTGGACCATCCGGGCATTGCCGGGACATTGCGCAATATTGTGATCACCTTGGGCAACATCGGCATTTAACCCGAGCCCAAGCCAAGCAGAGAACCAAAATGGGAGGGGCTTGCCCCCGATAGCGGAGTGTCAGTCACAGTCTCTGTGCCTGACCCACTGCAATCGGGAGCAAGCCCCCTCCCACATTTTGGTTTGTGTACAAGGTTACTGGCGCGCCAGGCGCAGGTTTTGGAACTGCACATCCTCAGTACTGCGATACGGGTTGATATCCAGCCCACCCCGCCGCACATAACGCGCAAACACCGTCAACTTCTCCGGTTTCAGCAAGCGCTGCAAGTCCAGGAAGATCCGTTCCACGCACTGTTCATGGAAGTCCGAGTGCTGGCGAAAGCTCACCAGGTATTCCAGCAGGCTGGCGTGATCCAGCTGTGCGCCGCGGTATTGCACCGCCACGCTGCCCCAGTCGGGCTGGCTGGTGACCGGGCAGTTGGATTTGAGCAGGTGGCTGTGCACGCTCTCCTCGACAATCCGCGAGTCATCGCAACGCAGCAGTTCCGGACGCGGGTGTTCGTAGTTGCTGACGCTGATATCCAGGTCATCGATGCACACACCCGGCAACGCCATCACGCCTTCGGCCTCAACCTCGGCCAGGCTGCGGATGCGCACACCCACCGGCTTGCCGGCAGCAGCGCTGAGGTCGTTGCGCAACGTCGCCTCCAGGCTTTGCGTATCGGCAAACGCAGTCTGGTTCAGCGAGTTGAGGTACAGTTTGAAGGACTTGGACTCGATGATATTCGGCGAGTCGGCCGCAATGCTGAACTCACCGATGGCCACCACCGGCTTGCCCGACGGCAGCAGCCAGGACAGTTCGAAGCAGTTCCAGAAATCCACGCCCGTGTACGGCAGGGTCTCGGCGCTCAGGCCCAGTTCGGCCCATTTCGCGGCGCGCGGGATCGGGAACAGCAACGAGGGGGTGTAGGTGCTGATGTATTCACTGGACTTGCCCAGCGGCGAATGTTCGGCTGCGGGATGCATGGCGGAAACCTGGCTAAATAAACCCGAGCATTCTACCAGCCTTTGCCCCCGCCCCTAAGAAACACAGCACGCGCCCTCTCGCAGGCTCAATGGACGTTGAGCTTGCCGACCATACCCGCCTGGTAATGCCCGGGAATATTGCAGGCAAACTCAAGGCCGGAAGCCTTGGTGAACGTCCAGGTCAACTCGGCGGTTTTACCGGGTTCTACCAGTACGCTGTTGGGGTCATCGTGCTTCATCCCGCCCATATTGCCCATATTGCCCATATTGCCCATATTGCCCATAGCATCGTGGTCCATAGCGCCGTGGTCCATCTTGCCCATACCGGTGGCGTTCAGCATGCCGCTCGACTGCATCTGCATCATTTGCTTCTGATGCTCAGCATGCATGGCCGCATCGCCCAGGTTGAACTCGTGGAGCAACTGGCCTTTGTTGACCAGCACAAAACGCACGGTCTCACCGGCCTTTACATCCAGGGACTTGGGCGAAAAGGACATATCCTGCAGCACCACTTCCACGGTGCGCGTGGCCTTATCGGCAGATGCCGGCTGGCCGAATGCATAGGTGTGGGCCGTGTCAGCCATTGCCCCGACACTCAACGCCAACAGGCAGCCTGCCAACAACAGGGGGGTACGCAATGCCATCTCAATTCTCCAAAGGTGTGGGATCAGTCTGAGGACAACTCTAAGATTGCCCCCCTGCCAGCTAGCTGACTGCTAGATTACAACTTTGTCAGGTTGCGCCCCTCCCCTGGCCACCACGGTATAAAGCCCGACGTGACCCGCTGCCAAGAGCTGCCCATGAAACTGCTGATCGTCGAAGACCAACCCAAAACCGGCCAGTACCTGCGCCAAGGCCTGGCCGAGGCCGGCTTTACCACTGAACTGGTGGCCGACGGCACCAGCGGCCAACACTTGGCGCTGACCGGCGACTACGACCTGCTGATCCTCGATGTGATGCTGCCCGGCCGCGATGGCTGGCAGATCCTCCAGGCCGTGCGCAGCGCCGGACTCGACATCCCGGTGCTGTTTCTCACCGCCCGCGACGCCGTGGAAGACCGCGTACACGGCCTGGAACTGGGCGCCGACGATTACCTGGTCAAGCCGTTCGCCTTTTCCGAACTGCTCGCACGGGTGCGCAGCCTGTTGCGCCGTGGCAGCAGCGCACCGCAGGAAACCGCCCTGCAACTGGCCGACCTGCGCCTGGACCTGATCCGCCGCCGCGTCGAACGCGACGGCCAGCGCATTGACCTCACCGCCAAGGAATTCGCCTTGCTCGAACTGCTGCTGCGGCGCCAGGGCGAAGTGCTGCCCAAGTCGCTGATCGCGTCCCAGGTGTGGGACATGAACTTCGACAGCGACACCAACATCATCGAAGTGGCGATCCGCCGACTGCGCCTGAAAGTCGACGACAACTTCCCCAATAAGCTGATCCACACCGTGCGCGGTATGGGTTATGTGCTGGAGGAACGATGCAGTTGATCAAGCACCTGTCCCTGAGCAGCCGCCTGGCCCTGCTGTTTGCGGCCTGCACCGCCGTGGTCTCGTTGCTCGCCGGCGTGCTGTTCAACCGGGCCAGCGAGGCGCATTTTGTCGAACTGGACCAGCAACTGCTCGAAAGCAAACTGGTGGCGCTGCGCAGCACCTTGCAGGGCGTCGACTCGCTGCAGTTATTCGCCCAACGCGAAGCGCAACTGCGCGCCGAGCTCAATCGCCAGCCTGACCTCGCATTACGCATCACCGCCGCCGGCCAACGCTGGTTTGACGGCGCACCGAACATCAGCCTGCCCGAATCGCCTGGCCTGCACGGCCTGCAGAACGCCGGCACCGAGTACCGCGTGTACAACGCGCCGTTAAGGCCGGGCCAACCCGACTCGCCGCAACTGAGCCTGATGCTCGACATCACCCACCACCAACACTTCCTGCAACGTATGCAGCATTTGATCTGGCTCACGGTCAGCCTCTCGGCCCTGGCCACCGCGCTGCTCGGCGCCTGGGCGGCGCGCAGCGGGCTGCGACCGTTGCGGCGCATGGGTGAAGTGGCGGCCGGCGTGTCGGCCCATTCCCTGACCCAGCGTTTGCCCGAGCAGGGTATGCCGGTGGAACTGGCGGAACTGGCCCAAGCCTTCAACGCCATGCTGGGCCGACTGGACGACGCGTTCCAGCGCCTCTCGGCGTTCTCCGCCGATATCGCCCACGAACTGCGCACGCCCCTGTCGAACCTGTTGACCCACACCCAAGTCATCCTCACCCAACCGCGCCCGCTGGAGGATTACCGCGAGGCGCTGCACAGCAACCTGGAAGAGCTGCAATGGATGGCGCAACTGGTGAACGACATGTTGTACCTGGCCAAGGCCGATCACGGGCTGCTGGCGCCCACGCGCGAACCGTTGAAGCTGGCGGATGAAGTCGACGCGCTACTGGAGTTCTTCGTCTTGCTGGCGGAAGACGCGCACGTCAGCCTGGTGCGCGAGGGTATGGCCCACACCACCGGCGACCGCGGCATGTTGCGCCGGGCATTGTCGAACCTGTTGGATAACGCGCTGCGCTTTACCCCGGCGGGCGGCGAGGTGCGGGTGCATCTGACAGAAGGCGCACACGGCGTGACGCTGACGGTGGAGAACAGCGGGGAAGGCATCCCGGCGGAGGTGTTACCGCGGTTGTTCGACCGTTTCTACCGGGCGGACCCGGCGCGGCATGAAGGCAGCAGTGAACACGCAGGGCTGGGGCTGGCGATTACCCAGTCGATTGTGCGGGCGCATGGGGGGCGGATTTATTGCGAGTCTGAGCCGGGGTGGACGCGGTTTGTGATCGAGTTGCCACAGGGAGTTTGATGCAAGCAGTGCCGGCGCTATCGGGAGCAAGCTCCCTCCCACATTTTGAATGTATTCACAGATCAAAATGTGCGAGGGAGCTGCTCCCGATAGCGGTCTTAAATCCTACGAATACCTGAGGGCATGCGCCGGCTCAATCTTCGCCGCCCGATACGCCGGATAAATAGTCGCCAAAAAGCTCAACACAAACCCGGCCGAGCAAATCAGCAGCACATCCCCACCCTGCAATTGCGAGGGCAGGTTGCTGACGAAGTACACGTCCGAACTGAAGATATGCTGCCCGCTCACCCGCTCCAGCCACCCCACCAGCTCACTGACGTTCAGCGCCGCAATCACGCCCAGCACGCCGCCGATCAGGGTGCCGACGATACCGATCACCGTGCCCTGCACCATGAAGATCGCCATGATCTGCCGTGGCGTGGCGCCGATGGTACGCAGGATCGCGATGTCCGCGCCCTTGTCGTTCACCACCATGATCAGCGTGGCGATGATGTTGAACGCCGCCACCGCGACGATCATCAGCAACAGCAGGCCGATCATGGTTTTTTCCATCTTCATCGCGCTGAACAGGCTGCCCTGGGTGTGGGTCCAGTCATCCGCCTTGTAGGCCGCACCGAGGCTGGCAGCGATATCCGCCGAAACCTTGGGCGCCGCGTACAAGTCTTTCACCGCCAGGCGCACGCTCTGCACCTGGCTCGGCTGCCAATGCTGAATTTCTGCGGCGTCGGCCATATGGATCAACGCCATGGAGCCGTCCAGCTCGGCGCCGACCTTGAAGATACCGACCACGTTCAATCGCTGCATACGCGGGGTGATGCCACCCGGCGCGCTGCTGATTTCCGGGACGATCAGGGTCAGCTTGTCGCCCACGTTCAGGCGAAAGCGCCGCGCGGTGATTTCGCCGACCACCACGCCGAACTCGCCGGGCTTCAAGTCTTCGAGTTTGCCCTGGACGATATGCTGGGCCACGATCGACACCTTGCCTTCCTGGGCCGGGTCGACGCCGCTGATCTCGATCGGCTGCATCGCGCCCTTGTAGGAGAACATGCCGTCCATCTGCGTGAACGGTACTGCGGCGGTCACTTCGGGATTCTTCATCGCCGCCGCGGCTACCGGCTGCCAATCGTCGATCGGGTTCACACCGACGATGGTAGCGTGAGGCACCATGCCGAGGATGCGCGAGCTCATTTCGCGTTGAAAGCCATTCATCACCGACAACACCACGATCATCGCCAGCACGCCCAGGGCGAGGCCGATCATCGAGGTCATCGAGATAAACGAAACAAAACGGTTACGGCGCTTGGCGCGGGTATAGCGCATGCCGATGAAAATCGATAACGGTCTGAACATTCGCGTGCACCGCCTGAAAAATGAAAAAGCCCGGCGTCATGCCCCGGGCTTGAAACAGGTCAGATGGCGACCAGATGACCTTCCTGCAGGTGCAATACGCGGTCCATCTGCCGGGCCATGCTCATGTCATGGGTCACCACCAGGAACGCGGTGCGCATCTGGGTGCTCAGTTCCAGCATCAAGTCCTTGATGCCCTGGGCGGTGTGGGAATCGAGGTTGCCGGTCGGTTCGTCGAGCATCACCAGGCCCGGGTTGTTCACCAGCGCGCGGGCAATCGCCACACGCTGGCGCTCACCGCCGGACAATTCGGCCGGTTTGTGCTCCAGGCGGTGACCGAGGCCGACGCGCTCCAGCAAGGCTTTGGCACGCTGGCGCGCCTCCGGGATCGCGGTCTTGCCGATCAGCAGCGGCATGCACACGTTTTCCAGGGCGGTGAACTCCGGCAACAGGTGGTGGAACTGGTACACGAAACCCAACGAACGGTTGCGCAGTTGGCCACGGGCCTTTTCACCGAGGGCCGACAGTTCTTCGCCCGCCAGCCACACGCTGCCCTGGGACGGCGTATCGAGGCCGCCCAACAGGTTGAGCAAGGTACTTTTGCCGGAACCGGAACTGCCGACGATCGCCACGCGCTCGCCGGGGTGCAGCTCAAGTTGCAGGTTGGACAACACCACTACCGATTCCGGGCCTTCCTCGTAGGATTTGCCCAGGTTGCGGCAGCTCAGGATTGCTTTTTCACTCATGCCCGATTCACTCATAACGTAAGGCCTGTGCTGGCTGGGTACGTGCCGCGCGCCAGGCTGGATACAGGGTGGCAAGGAAACTCAGGACCAACGCGGCGCCGCCCACCATCAGCACGTCCTGGGCCTGAACCTGGGACGGCAAGTAGTCGATGAAGTAGACGTCGGCGTTGAGAAACTTGTGGCCGATCAGGGTTTCGAGGCCAGCGATGGCCGCGCTGACATTGAGCGCAGCCAGAATGCCCACTGCGGTGCCGATCAAGGTGCCGACCACGCCGATCACCGTCCCCTGCACCATGAAGATCGCCATGATCTGCCCAGGCGTAGCACCCAGGGTGCGCAGGATGGCGATGTCACCCTTCTTGTCGTTCACCACCATTACCAGCGTGGAAATGATATTGAAGGCCGCCACCGCGACGATCAGCAACAACAGCAGGCCGATCATGGCTTTTTCCATGCGGATGGCCTGGTACAGGTTGCCGTGGGTACGGGTCCAGTCGCGGGCGTAGAACTGGCTTTCACCCAGGTGCTGGGCGATTTCCCAGGCGCCGCGCGGGGCGTCGAACAAGTCGTTGAACTTCAGGCGCAGGCCCTGCACCTGGTCCGGCTTCCAGCGATGCAGGCGCGCGAGGTCGGTGAGGTTGGTCAGGCCAAGGTAGCCGTCGATCTCGCCGGCGCCGACGTGGAAGGTGCCGACCACGGTAAAGCGTTTCATGCGCGGGAACATGCCGGCCGGGGTCACGGTGACTTCCGGGGCGACGAAGGTCAGCTTGTCGCCGATGCCCACGCCGAGCTTGGCCGCGGCTTTGTCGCCGATCACGATGCCAAAGCTGCCGGGCGCCAGAGCGTCGAGTTTGCCCTGCAGCATGAACTTGTCGATGATCGAGACCTTGCGCTCCTGGACCGGGTCGATGGCATTGAGCAGGATTTTCTGCACCTTGCCGTCATGGGTCAGCAACCCTTGCATCTGGGTGAACGGCGCTACAGCCACGACCTTGGGGTTGTGCTTGACCTTGTCGGCCAGGCTTTGCCAGTCGCTGATCGGTTCACCCGACTCGATGGTCGCGTGGGGCACCATGCCCAGCACGCGGGTGCGCATCTCATGATCGAAGCCGTTCATCACCGACAGCACCACGATCATCACGACCACGCCAAGGGCGAGACCGATCATCGAGGTCAAGGAAATGAACGACACAAAATGATTGCGACGCTTTGCACGGGTATAACGCGTGCCAATAAATACGAAGAGAGGTCTGAACATGTCGGGGCTTGTTCGGAGGAAAAGAAGACGTCCCGGTGGCGGGGTCTGGTAAGCAGCCTTACACTCAGACCATTACCGCTACTTTGGGTTCGCCATGTCGACATTAGATGAAGAAGAACGCCGCGAATACTACCGTATCGACGACATGATCGCACTTCAAATCAAAAGCCTGTCCGCCCCCGAAGCGGCGAGCAAGGAAGTGCTACTGGATGATTCGCCGCTGTTCAACCTGCTCAGTGAACTGCACCTGAGCGAATTCGAAGCCCAGCACCTGTTGCGCCAGCTCAGCGAGAAAGATCGCAGCCTGGCAGCCCTCCTCAGAGTCCAGAACAAACGCCTGGATCTGCTCAGCCAGATCATGGCGCGCGGCCTGCTGGACGAAGTCGGCGCCCCGCAGCCGGTGATCATTTCCGAAGGTGGCATCGACTTCCAGCACCCAACCGCCCTGGCACTTGGCGCCCACCTGGCGGTCAAGCTGGTGCTGATGCCCCAGGCGCTGGGCCTGTTGCTGCGGGCCCGGGTCACCCATTGCGATGCCAAGGGCGCCGCGTTTGCCATCGGCACGGAATTCGAATCCATGACCGACGCCCAACGCCAATTGCTGGCGCGCTACATCCTGCAGAAACAGGCGCAGGAACGGCGTCTGGCGCGGGAACAGAGCGACGCCCCAGACACCTGAATTCGTATTCACCCCGCCAGACGACCTGGCGTAAAGGAGCAACTGTGACCCTGATCTACGGCCACCGCGGTGCCAAAGGCGAAGCACCGGAAAACACCCTGACCAGCTTCCAGCAGTGCCTCAAGCACGGTGTACGCCGTTGCGAACTGGATTTGCACCTGTCCATGGACGGCGAACTGATGGTCATCCACGACCCGACCCTCAAGCGCACCGCCGACCGGCGCGGCAAAGTCGTCGAGTATTCGGCAGCGGACCTGATGAAGATGGACGCACGCAAGGGCGGCCCTGGCTGGGTCAACCCCTGCCCGATCCCGCGCCTGGAAGAGCTGTTCGAAAAGTGCGACTTCGATCACTGGCAACTGGAAGTCAAAAGCGCCTCGCGCACCCGCGCCGCGACCACCGTGCTGGCGATTCGGGAAATGGCCGTGCGTTTCGGCATCATGGACAAGGTCACAGTGACCTCAAGCTCACGGGAAGTGTTGAAAGCGGCCGTGGAACTCACCCCGGACCTGTCGCGCGGGCTGGTAGCCGAATACGCCTGGCTCGACCCGCTGAAGGTCGCGCAAAACTATGGCTGTGAGTATCTGGCGTTGAACTGGACGCTGTGTACCCCCGAGCGTCTGGAAAAAGCCCAGCGCCAGGGATTGCACGTGTCGGTGTGGACAGTCAACGAACCTGCACTGATGCGCAGGCTCGCCGACTTCGGCGTAGATAGCCTGATTACAGACTTTCCCGGTTTGGCCACTGCCACCCTCGAGAATTACTGAAATCGGTCTCCCCGGCCGGCTCAGGCCACCGGCCGGAGCCGCTCAAAAAAGCCGGTTGAGGCCGTCGTAGGCCGCGACCCGATAGGCTTCCGCCATGGTCGGGTAGTTGAACGTGGTGTTGACGAAATACTTGAGGGTATTTTGCTCGCCCGGCTGGTTCATGATGGCCTGGCCGATGTGGACGATCTCCGAAGCCTGGTAGCCGAAGCAATGCACGCCGAGGACTTCCAGAGTTTCACGGTGGAACAGAATCTTCAGCATGCCTTGCGGCTCACCGGCGATCTGCGCACGCGCCATGCTCTTGAAGAACGCCTTGCCCACTTCGTAAGGCACCTTGGCCTTGGTCAGTTCGTGTTCGTTCTTACCGATCGAGCTGATCTCCGGAATCGTATAGATACCGGTCGGCACGTCGTTCACATAGCGCCAGCTGCCATTGTCGACAATGCTGCCAGCGGCCGAACGGCCCTGGTCATGAGCAGCGCTGGCCAGGCTTGGCCAGCCGATCACGTCACCGGCACCGTAGATATTCGGCACACAGGTACGATAGTTCTCGTCCACTTCGATCTGGCCACGGCTGTTGACCTTGACCCCGACATTTTCCATACCCAGCTTGTCGGTGTTACCGGTACGGCCGTTGCACCACAGCAAGGCATCGGCCTTGATCTTCTTGCCGGACTTGAGGTGCAGGATCACACCGTTGTCCAGGCCTTCGACGCGCTCGTACTCTTCGTTGTGGCGCACGGTGATGTTGTTGTTACTGAAGTGGTAACTCAACGCCTGGGAAATTTCCGAGTCGAGGAAACTCAGCAACTGCTCGCGATTGTCCACCAGCTCTACCAGCACACCCAGGCCGCTGAAGATCGAGGCGTATTCGCAGCCGATCACGCCGGCGCCATAGATGATCAGTTTGCGCGGGGTGTGGCCCAGGCTGAGGATGGTATCGCTATCGTAGATACGCGGGTGGTGGAAATCGAGATCCACCGGGCGATACGGGCGCGACCCGGTGGCGATGATGATGTGCTTGGCCACCAGCTTCTCGACCACACCGTTGGGGCAGACCACTTCGATGGTTTGCTCGTCGGCGAAGCTGCCGGTGCCGAAGAACAGGTCGACACGGTTACGGGCGTAATAGCCGGTCCGCGACGCCACCTGTTTGGAGATGACTTTTTCCGCGCTTTTCAGCACGTCCGGGAACGAAAACCAACGCGGCTCGCCAATGGCCCGGAACATCGGGTTGGTGTTGAACTGCATGATCTGGCGTACTGAGTGACGCAAGGCCTTGGACGGGATGGTACCCAGGTGGGTGCAGTTACCGCCGACCTGACGACGGCTATCGACCATCGCCACCTTGCGCCCTGCCTTCGCGGCATTCATCGCCGCACCTTCTCCAGCCGGGCCGGAACCCAGTACTACCACGTCGTAGTTGTAGACAGCCATGCATACTCCTCAGAACAGGCCAGGCCCACGGTTGGACGCCTGGCTAAATCATGCCGCGGCCAGCGGTCATGAAGGACAATTTGGCTCAAGTGTGTGAACCGGGGCACAGTCTATATAAGGCTCAACGCCGCGCACATTAACCCTTGGTCGCGTCGTAGGCCAGTTTTGCCTTTACTACACGGCGCGGATTACGGTTTCACCGCAGTCAGTTGCTCGAACGCCTGATTACTGCGTGTGACGAAAGCATCGCCCTCGCGCAGCACAAAAACGCAGCGATCTGGTGCTGCTCAGCGTAATCCCAGCCTTGCTCCGGCCCAAGGATCAACAGCAACGTCGACACCCCATCAGCCATCAGCGCCGACGGATGCAACACCGTCACCGATGCCAACTGATGAGTAATCGGCGCACCGGTCCGCGCATCCAGGGTGTGGGAATAGCGCCGACCATCCTGCTGGAAATAATTACGATAGTCACCCGATGTGGACACACCAAAGCCGTCGACGTTGATGACTCTTTCGGCGACCCGTTGATCGTCACGGGGTTCTTCCAACGCCACGCGCCAGGGCGAACCGTCAGGTTTGTGACCGGCAGCCTTGAGTTCGCCGGTGGCTTCGGCGAGGTAGTGGTGGATACCCAGGCCGGTCAACAGTTCGGCGATGCGATCCACCGCGTAACCGGCAGCAATGCTGTTGAAATCGACTTCGACGGCGGCGTCCTTGCACAGTTGCTCACCGTCGATACGCAGATGCTGGTGACCGACCCGCTGACGCACCTGCGCCAGCGTCGCGGCGTCCGGCACCCTGAGTTGCCGGGCCTGGGGCCCGAACCCCCACAGGTTCAGCAGCGGTTCCACCGTCAGGTCAAACGCACCCGCGCTGGCCTCGGACAGTTGCTCGCCGGTACGCACCAGTTGCAGAACCGGCGCCGGCATCGGCTGGCAACTGTTGGCCGGCAGGTTATTGAAACGTTCGATATCGGAGTCGCTGCGGTAGGTCGACATCTGTCGGTCGACGTCGCCCAGGATATTTTCCACCTGGCGTTGGAGCTCTTTCGGCGCGGGTGCCGTCGAGCTTCTGACATACTGAATTGAATAGGTGCTGCCCATGGTCGGGCCACCAAACTGCTCCAACGTATCGCCGCCACAGCCGGCCAGCGCCGCAAAACCGCACACCATCGCTATCTGTCGCAGGTTGCTCATAAACCTAATCGCCGTCGAAAATTGAATTAACCTGTAGGCACACACCTTGGCAGGCCCCACCATTATGCGGCATGCGGTTGTCTGTTTATGGCTGATGTTCTCGGTGCCGGCATTCGCCAATGAGGTGGATCGTCTCACCCAGGCGAATTTCCCGGCGCAATCCCAGCAGTTGGCGCTGAAAAACCAAGCGCTGCTGACTTACCTCTGGGCGGATGTGTATGCAGCGGCGCTGTATGCCCCGGCCGAGGTCAGCGCGAAGCAGTCCTGGGATCGGCAAAAAGACCTGCGCCTGGTGCTGTATTACTTTCGCGATATCGACCGCAACGATGTGATTAAAGCCGCGAACACCACCCTTGAACGCCAGCAGACCAGCGCCCGCCTGAAACCAGAGCTTGCGCAACTGCATGGGCGTTTTCGCAACATCCGCAACGGTGATCGCTACGCCCTGGATTTTCGTCCAGGACGCGGCCTGAATCTGGAGATCAATGGCCAGGTGGTGTTCAGCAGTCGCGATGAGGAACTGGCGAGGGCGTACCTGGGCCTCTGGCTGGCGCCGAAGGGGCTGTCCGATAGTTTGCGTGACGAGTTGCTGGATTGAGGGTGTCGGGGCCGCGGCAAAGGCGGCGACTGATCCAGCGCTATCGCGGGCAAGCCCGCTCCCACATTTGACAGCGTACCGCCTGACGCCCCTGTGGGAGCGGGCTTGCCCGCGATGAAGCCGGCGCAAACAACATAAATCCCCAGCCAGAAAAAAGCCCCGAACCAGTCGGGGCTTTTTCATTCAACCTGAACGCTTAGCGCGGGAATGCAGGCGGGTTGACCCCAGCCATGTCTTCCATCACGCGAACGACCTGGCAGCTGTAGCCGAACTCGTTGTCGTACCACACGTACAGCACAACGCGGTTATCCTGGGAAATGGTCGCTTCCGCGTCCACCACGCCGGCGTGGCGCGAGCCAACGAAGTCGGTGGAAACCACTTCCTGCGAGTTGACGAAGTCGATTTGCTTATGCAGATCGGAGTGCAGCGCCATGTAGCGCAGGTACTCGTTCATCTCTTCACGGGTAGCGGCTTTCTCAAGGTTCAGGTTGAGAATCGCCATCGACACGTTAGGCGTCGGCACGCGGATCGCGTTACCGGTCAGCTTGCCGGCCAGCTCAGGCAGGGCCTTGGCGGCAGCGGTGGCGGCACCGGTCTCGGTGATCACCATGTTCAACGCGGCGCTGCGGCCACGGCGATCGCCCTTGTGGAAGTTGTCGATCAGGTTCTGGTCGTTGGTGTACGAGTGAACGGTTTCGACGTGGCCGTTGACGATGCCGAACTTGTCATTGACGGCCTTCAGCACCGGCACGATGGCGTTGGTGGTGCAGGAAGCGGCAGACACGATCTTGTCGTCAGCGGTGATTTCCGCGTGGTTGATGCCGTGAACGATGTTCTTCAGCTTGCCTTTACCAGGCGCAGTCAGGACAACGCGGGCAATACCCGGGCAGGTCAGGTGCTGGCCCAGGCCTTCGGCATCGCGCCATACGCCGGTGTTATCCACCAGCAGGGCGTCCTTGATGCCGTACTGGGTGTAATCCACCTCAGTCGGGTTCTTCGCGTAGATCACCTGGATCAGGTTACCGTTGGCGGTGATGGTGTTGTTTTCTTCGTCGATGACGATGGTGCCGTTGAACGGACCGTGTACCGAGTCGCGACGCAAGAGGCTCGCGCGCTTGGCCAGGTCGTTCTCGGCGCCTTTGCGCACCACGATGGCGCGCAGGCGCAAGCCGTCGCCGCCACCGGTTTTGCCGATCAGGATGCGTGCCAGCAAGCGGCCGATACGACCGAAGCCGTAAAGCACAACGTCAGTGCCTTTGCGGGCGGAAGCGTTCTGCTTGCCCACCACGTCGGCCAATTCTTCACGCACGAACTGCTCGACGGAACGGCCGCTGGCTTGGGCGCGGAATTTGGCGGCCAACTTGCCCAGGTCTACCGAGGCCGCGCCGAGCTTGAGCTCGCTCATGGCTTTGAGCAGAGGGAATGTTTCGTGGACGGAGAGTTCGCTGTCGTTGGCAGAACGATGGCGAGCAAAGCGATGCGCCTTGAGAATCGCGATGACTGATTGGTTGATCAGGCTGCGGCCATAGATCGAGCTCACCACATTGTTATTGCGGTACAGCTGACCGATAAGCGGGATCATCGCTTCAGCGAGTGCTTCACGGTCGATCCATTCACCAAGACACTGGTCGGGCTTCTGAGTCACGGGAACCTTCCACATGTAGGGGCTGAAAAAAGGGGCTACATTATGCCGCCAGGCCGCCCCAGGAGCAATGCGCGTCCCACAACAAAAAGCTCTCATCCAAAAAAGCCACCCCGCTGCAGCCCAGTAAATACGCGGGTTCCAGAAGGCCACTAGTGGAGCAGGCGGGGCGACTTGTCCGTAACCCTCCGAAAACTATGTGCATTTCAGCACTACATACTGAGTCAAAACACGCCATTGTTTGTCTTAGCCACTACATTTCCCACAAACCGTAATAGGCTCAGTCAGCAACTGACAGGCGGCACCTCGGGCCGTTACAATTACCGACTTTGTCGCAACGCTTGGAGCTCAACCTTCCGTGCCCGTTCTGCGTCTACCGCTACTCCCTGCCGCGGCAGGTAAACAGCACTGGGGTAACTTGCCCGGTGCCGCCCTGAGCCTGGCCATCGCCGAGGCTGCCAGCGCAGCCAAGCGCTTTACCCTGCTGCTTACCGCCGACAGCCAAAGCGCCGAACGGCTGGAGCAGGAGCTGAGCTTCTTCGCCCCCGATTTGCCGGTGCTGCACTTTCCCGACTGGGAAACCCTGCCCTACGACCTGTTCTCGCCGCACCAGGACATCATTTCCCAGCGCATCGCCAGCCTGTACCGCCTGCCGGAACTGGCCCACGGCGTGTTGGTGGTGCCGATCACCACGGCGCTGCATCGCCTGGCGCCGACCAAGTTCCTGCTGGGCAGCAGCCTGGTGCTGGATATCGGCCAGAAGCTCGACGTCGAGCAAATGCGCACGCGCCTGGAAGCCAGCGGCTACCGCTGCGTCGACACGGTCTATGAGCACGGCGAATTCGCGGTACGCGGCGCGCTGATCGACCTGTTCCCGATGGGCAGCAAGTTGCCGTACCGCATCGACCTGTTCGACGACGAAATCGAGACCCTGCGCACCTTCGATCCGGAAAACCAGCGCTCCATCGACAAGGTCGAGTCGGTCAAACTGCTGCCGGCGCGGGAGTTCCCGCTGCAAAAAGACGCGGTGACACGCTTCAAGGCGCGCTTTCGCGAGCGCTTCGACGTGGACTTCCGCCGCTGCCCGATCTTCCAGGACTTGAGCAGCGGGATTACCCCCGCCGGTATCGAGTACTACCTGCCGCTGTTCTTCGACGAAACCTCCACCCTGTTCGACTACCTGCCCCAGGACACCCAGGTGTTCTCGCTGCCGGGCATCGAGCAAGCGGCGGAAAACTTCTGGAACGACGTGCGCAACCGCTATGAAGAGCGTCGCGTCGATCCATCCAGGCCTTTATTACCGCCCGCCGAACTGTTCCTGCCGGTGGAAGACTGCTTCGCCCGCCTGAAAAACTGGCCGCGCGTGGTCGTCAGCCAAGAGGATGTGGACGCCGGCACGGGCCGCGCGCGCTTCCCGGCGCAAAACCTGCCGAACCTGGCGATTGAAGCCAAGGCCAGCCAACCGCTCGAAGCGCTGTCCAACTTCCTCGGCGATTTCCCCGGTCGCGTGCTGTTTACCGCCGAATCGGCCGGGCGCCGCGAAGTGCTGCTGGAGCTGCTGGAACGCCTGAAGCTGCGCCCGAAAACCGTCGACAGTTGGCCGGACTTCATCGCCAGCAAAGAGCGCCTGGCGATCACCATCGCGCCGCTGAATGAAGGCCTGCAGCTGGACGATCCGGCCCTGGCGCTGATCGCCGAAAGCCCGTTGTTCGGTCAACGGGTGATGCAGCGTCGTCGCCGCGATAAACGCGCCGACGCCAACAACGACGCCGTGATCAAAAACCTCACCGAGTTGCGCGAAGGCGCGCCAGTGGTGCATATCGACCACGGCGTCGGCCGCTACCTCGGCCTGCAAACCCTGGAAATCGACAACCAGGCCGCCGAATTCCTCACCATGGAATACGCCGAAGGCGCCAAGCTGTATGTGCCGGTGGCCAACCTGCACCTGATCGCCCGCTACACCGGCAGCGACGATGCCCTGGCGCCGTTGCACCGCCTCGGTTCCGAGACCTGGCAGAAAGCCAAGCGCAAGGCCGCCGAACAGGTGCGCGACGTCGCCGCCGAGCTGCTCGACATTTATGCCCGGCGTGCAGCGCGCGAAGGTTACGCCTTCGCCGACCCGAAAGCCGACTACGCCACTTTCAGTGCCGGCTTCGCCTTCGAAGAAACCCCGGACCAGCAAACCACCATCGACGCCGTGCGCGCCGACATGCTCGCGCCCAAGCCGATGGACCGCCTGGTGTGCGGCGACGTGGGCTTCGGCAAGACCGAAGTGGCGATGCGCGCAGCCTTCATCGCGGTGCATGGCGGCAAGCAAGTGGCGATCCTGGTGCCGACCACCCTGCTCGCCCAGCAGCACTACAACAGTTTCCGTGACCGCTTTGCCGACTGGCCGGTGACCGTGGAAGTGATGAGCCGCTTCAAGTCCGCCAAGGAAGTGAATGCCGCCGTCGCCGACCTGGCGGAGGGCAAGATCGACATCGTGATCGGCACGCACAAGCTGCTGTCGGACGATGTGAAGATCAAGAACCTGGGCCTGGTGATCATCGACGAAGAACACCGCTTCGGGGTGCGCCAGAAAGAACAGCTCAAGGCCCTGCGCAGCGAAGTCGACATTCTGACCCTCACCGCCACGCCGATTCCGCGCACGCTGAACATGGCGGTGTCGGGCATGCGCGACCTGTCGATCATCGCCACCCCGCCGGCGCGGCGCCTGTCGGTGCGCACCTTCGTGATGGAGCAGAACAACAGCACGGTCAAGGAAGCGTTGCTGCGTGAATTGCTGCGCGGCGGGCAGGTGTATTACCTGCACAACGACGTGAAGACCATCGAGAAATGCGCCGCCGACCTCGCTGCATTGGTGCCGGAAGCGCGCATCGCCATCGGCCACGGGCAAATGCGCGAGCGCGACCTCGAACAGGTGATGAGCGACTTCTACCACAAGCGCTTCAACGTGCTGATCGCCTCGACCATCATCGAGACCGGCATCGACGTGCCAAGCGCCAACACCATCATCATCGAGCGCGCCGACAAGTTCGGCCTGGCACAACTGCATCAACTGCGCGGCCGCGTCGGACGCAGTCACCACCAGGCCTACGCCTACCTGCTGACGCCACCGCGCCAGCAAATCACCGGCGACGCGGAAAAACGCCTGGAAGCCATCGCCAACACCCAGGACCTGGGCGCCGGCTTTGTGCTGGCCACCAACGACCTGGAAATCCGTGGCGCCGGCGAACTGCTCGGCGACGGCCAGAGCGGGCAGATCCAGGCCGTGGGCTTCACCCTGTATATGGAAATGCTCGAACGTGCGGTGAAAGCCATCCGCAAGGGCGAGCAACCGAACCTCGACCAACCGCTGGGCGGCGGCCCGGAGATCAACCTGCGCTTGCCGGCGTTGATTCCCGAAGACTACCTGCCGGACGTCCACGCACGGCTGATCCTGTACAAACGCATCGCCTCGGCCACCGACGAAGAAGGCCTCAAGGACTTGCAAGTAGAGATGATCGACCGCTTCGGCCTGTTGCCGGAACCGACCAAGAACCTGGTGCGCCTGACCCTGCTCAAATTGCAGGCTGAGCAACTGGGCATCAAGAAGGTCGACGCCGGGCCGCAGGGCGGGCGCATCGAGTTCGAAGCGCAGACGCCAGTGGACCCGCTGGTGCTGATCAAGCTGATCCAGGGCCAGCCCAACCGTTACAAGTTCGAAGGGGCTACGCTGTTCAAGTTCATGGTGCCGATGGAACGCGCCGAAGAACGTTTCAATACCTTGGAGGCGCTGTTTGAGCGCCTCATCCCGAAATCTGCTTGAAGGACGCCCCAATGCGCGTGTTCCGCATTCTGAGCTTGTTATTAGTGGTACTCGCACCCTCGGCGTTTGCCGACAGCCTGTACCAAGTGGAAATGGTTCTGGTGCGCCAGAACATGGAGCCGGTGATCAACAGCCGCGCCGCGCCGGAAGACTGGGATGCCGGCGCCATGCGCCTGGGCGACAGAAAGAGCCCGCCGCGCCTGGGCACGATCGTCGACAAACTTCGCGCAGACGCCAACTACACCGTGCTCGCACACAAGGCCTGGGAACAGAACCTCGGCGAGCAACCGGTAAAGATCGCGATCACCGACGGCCAGGAGCAGTTCGGCCAGTTTCCCATCGAGGGCGTGCTGAACCTGCAACTGGGCCGTTTTACCGATATCGACGCCGACTTCTGGATCAACCAGTTTGACGGCAACGGCAGCGTCATCGCCAGCGAGCACCTCGCGCAGAAAGACGTGCGCACCAAGAACAACCAGCTCAACTACCTGGATGGCGGCCACCTCGCGCTGCTGATCAAGATCACCTCGTTGACCGCCAAGCAGCCCAGCGCACCGCCCACCGACCTTCAGGACTGATCCAGCGCCATGCCCCTGACGTCGCCGCTGACCAAGCCCTTGGCCCCTTCGTGGGCCAATCGCTTCAAAGAACAAAGCCTGGAGCGCGGGCGGCGCTATGCCCTGGAAAACCGCGTGCGCATCGTCGAGTCGGGCGACAGCACCATCATCGCCAGTTGCGAAGGCTCGGGCAGCAACGTCTACCGGCAGACCATCTCGTTGCGCGAATCGGCCAAGGGCACGCTGATCCTGGTGGACAGCCGCTGTACCTGCCCGGTACACACCAACTGCAAACACATCGCGGCGGTGCTGCTCAAGGTCCAGGAAACCCTGGCCTACCCGGCGGCGGCCCAGGACGCCGAACTGCTGGAAAAACTCCAGGCCGTGCTGGACAACCGCGTGGTGTTGCCGCAAGTGGTGATGGACGATGTGCTGCCCGTGCCGCGCTTGTGGCTGGCGAGTGTCGAGTTCAGCGCGTTCGAGCCGCGCAACGGCAAGATGCAGCGCTATATCCAGCACCGTGCGGCGCTGTCGTTCAATTATCTGGGCAACTACGTCAGCGGGCAAAAGAACGCCGACATCATCGTCCGCCAGGAAACCCAGAGCCTGCGAATCAAGCGGCACCCCGAGCAGGAACAACGCTATCGCGAGCAACTGCGCCTGCTCGGCTTCAAGATCGCCACGCGCCAGAGCAAAGCGCTGCCGGAAAGTGCCGGCGAGCTGTTCGAGATGGTCAATGACAGCGCCTGGCTGAACTTCACCCTCAACGCATCGCCGACACTGCGGGCAGAAGGCTGGGAGTTGCAGATCGACGACGACTTCGGCTTCGACCTGAGCCCGGTGGACGACTGGTATGCCACCGTCGACGAAGGGCCGGAGCGTGACTGGTTCGATCTGGAACTGGGGATCATCGTCAACGGTGAGCGCCTGAGCCTGTTGCCGATCCTGCTCAACCTGATGCGTTCGCACACCGAGATCCTCAACCCGGAAAAACTCGCGCGGCGCCGCGATGACGAACTGATCCTGGTCAACATCCCCGGCCTGCCCAACGGTGGCCATGGCCCGCTGCAAGTGGCGCTGCCCTACGGCCGCTTGAAACCCGTACTGGCCACCCTCGGCGAGTTTTACCTGCAGGAACCCGGCACCACCACGCTGCGCCTGGCCAAAGCCGACGCGATCCGCCTCAACCCGCTGGAAGACCTGCCCCTGCAATGGGAAGGCGGCGAGAAGATCCGCAACTTCGCCCAGCGCCTGCGCGACATCAAGGATTTCACCTGCGTCGCGCCCGAGGGCTTGAACGCGACCTTGCGCCCCTATCAGTTGGAGGGCTTGAGCTGGATGCAGTCACTGCGCCAACTGGATGTGGGCGGCATTCTTGCGGACGACATGGGCCTGGGCAAAACCCTACAGACCCTGGCGCATATTCTCAGCGAAAAGATCGCCGGGCGCCTGGACCGCCCGTGCATGGTGGTGATGCCCACCAGCCTGATTCCCAACTGGCTCGACGAAGCCGCGCACTTCACGCCGCAACTCAAGGTCCTGGCGCTGTATGGCGCCACGCGCAAAAAGCACTTCGCGAACTTGCAGGACTACGACCTGCTGCTGACCACGTATGCGTTGCTGCCCAAAGACATCGAGCAGCTCACCGCCCTGCCCTTGCATGTGCTGATCCTCGACGAAGCGCAGTACATCAAGAACCCTTCGAGCAAGGCGGCCCAGGCGGCGCGTGAGCTCAACGCACGGCAGCGCCTGTGCCTGAGCGGCACGCCGTTGGAAAACCACCTGGGCGAGCTGTGGTCGCTGTTCCACTTCCTGTTGCCGGGCTGGTTGGGCGACGTGAAAAGCTTCAACCGCGACTACCGCGTGCCCATTGAAAAACGCGCCAGCGATGTACGATTGCAGCACCTGAACGGTCGGATCAAACCCTTCCTGCTGCGCCGTACCAAGGAACAGGTGGCGACGGAATTGCCGCCGAAAACCGAGATCATCCACTGGGTCGAGCTCAATGAAGCCCAGCGCGACGTGTACGAAACCATGCGCCTGGCCATGGACAAAAAAGTCCGCGACGAGATCACCCGCAAAGGCGTGGCGCGCAGCCAGATCATCATTCTTGAAGCGCTGCTCAAGTTGCGCCAGGTGTGCTGCGACTTGCGCCTGGTCAACGATGCCACCCTACCGGCGCGCGGCAGCAGCTCGGGTAAGCTCGACAGCTTGATGGAGATGCTCGAAGAGCTGTTTGCCGAAGGTCGCCGGATTTTGTTGTTTTCCCAGTTCACCTCGATGCTGAGCTTGATTGAAGTCGAGCTGAAAAAACGCGGCGTCGCCTACGCGCTGCTGACCGGCCAGACCCGCGATCGGCGCACGCCGGTGAAGGACTTCCAGAGCGGCAAGCTGCAGATCTTTCTGATCAGCCTGAAGGCAGGTGGCGTGGGCCTGAACCTGACCGAAGCCGACACCGTGATCCACTATGACCCGTGGTGGAACCCGGCCACGGAAAACCAGGCCACTGACCGTGCGTATCGCATCGGCCAGGAAAAGCCGGTATTCGTGTACAAGATGATTGCGCGGGGCACGGTGGAGGAGAAAATCCAGCACCTGCAGAAGGAAAAGTCCGACCTGGCAGCAGGCGTGCTGGACGGGCGGACCACCGGGGATTGGCAGTTGGGCAACGAGGATATCGAGGCGCTGTTTGCGCCGTTGCCCAATAAGCAAGAAAAGCGCTGACGGTTAGATCGCCTATCGCGGGCCTGCCCGCGATAGGCGCGCCGCCGCCTTAATCGATCAACTGCGCCTCGCGCAGTGCCCTGAGCGCCACCAGCCAACGCGGATCTTGCTTATAGTCCGTCGACGCAATCGCTTGCCCACGCATCCGCGCAATCCGCGCCGATGGCGTGACCTTCATGCGCTGGGCCGCACTCAGCGCCAGTTCGGCAGCCGCCCGATCATTGCACACCAGGCCCATGTCGCAACCTGCCGTCAGTGCGGCTTCAATACGGCTGGCCGCATCCCCGACCACATGGGCACCGGCCATGGACAGGTCGTCGCTGAAAATCACCCCGTCAAACTGCAGCTCGCCGCGCAGGATGTCCTGCAACCAGCGGCGCGAGAAACCGGCAGGCTGGGCGTCGACTTGCGGGTAAATGACGTGTGCCGGCATCACCGCCGCCAATTGCTGACTCAGGCGTGCGAAAGGCACCAAGTCATTGGCGCGAATCTGTTCCAGGCTGCGTTCGTCATTGGGAATCGCAACGTGGGAATCGGCCTCAGCCCAACCGTGCCCCGGGAAATGCTTGCCGGTGGCGGCCATGCCGGCGCTGTTCATGCCGCGGATAAACGCACCGGCAAGCACTGCGGCGCGCTCGGGGTCGCCCTCGAAGGAACGGCTGCCGACCACCGCGCTGCGCTGGTAGTCCAGGTCCAGCACGGGGGCGAAGCTCAGGTCCAGGCCAACGGCCAGGACTTCAGTGGCCATGATCCAGCCACACTGTTCGGCGAGGTATTCGGCATTGGGGTGACCCGCCAGCGCGCGCATGGCCGGCAGACGCACAAAACCCTGGCGCAAGCGCTGCACGCGACCGCCCTCCTGGTCGACCGCCAGCAGCAGGTCCGGGCGCACGGCACGAATCGCCGCGCTCAATTCCCGCACCTGGCGCGGATGCTCGATATTGCGTGCAAAAATGATCAGGCCGCCCACCTCAGGCTGGCGCAACAGGTGGCGATCCTCGGCCGTCAGCCAGGTGCCGGCAACGTCGACCATCAAAGAACCTTGCAGGGCAGCAGTCATAAACCTTCCTTAAATAACGCACACAACCCGTTGCTCTCGCGGCGCGACGGGGGCGGCGAGAACAACGGGTTGCGAGTCAATAGCTGAATTCGGCATGGGCGGCTAGCTTAGCGGATGCCAGCGGCCGCGCACACCCGGGGCGGTCAAACCTTCGCGGGGATTGGCGTGGATTTGCTGCGCGGACGCAATTGGGCGGCGGCCATGGCCTGGTCGGTCACGCCGGTTTCGGCGCGCATGCCCGCAGCGAGGAACGGCACCATCAGGCGCATCACCTGTTCGATGGAGGTGTTGACGCCAAAGTCAGTCTCGGCAATTGCCCGCAACGCTTTGATCCCGGACATGCTGAATGCCGCCGCGCCGAGCATGAAATGTACGCGCCAGAACAATTCGATCGGCGGAATGCGCGGGGCGGCTTCGTTGACCAGCAACATATAGCGGCGGAATACCTTGCCGTACATGTCTTCCAGGTAGCGGCGCAGGTGGCCTTGGCTCTGGCTGAACGCCAGGCCCAACAGGCGCATGAAGATCGACAGGTCGTTGCCGCTGCGGGGCTGCACCACCAGCGCTTGCTCAACGAGGATTTCCAGCAGTTCTTCCAGGCTCGGCTTATGGTCGGCCTTGGCCTGGCGGCGTTCGAGCTCACGGTCGAGACTGGCGCAGAACGGCCCCAGGAAACGCGAGAACACCGCCTGGATCAGGGCTTTTTTTGAGCCGAAATGGTAGTTCACGGCGGCGAGGTTGACCCCGGCCTTGCTGGTGATCAGCCGCAATGAGGTTTCAGCAAATCCTTTTTCCGCGAACAATTGCTCGGCAGCATCGAGAATGCGTTCAACGGTTTCCGACTGGGCCATGGCTACTCCGCCTGACAAACACTTGTTTGAAACATACGTTTCAGGTTGTGTCTTGTCAAGCCTGCGGGTTCGCTTTCCGGCTGGGCAGTCATCTATTTGAAGGCTATTTAATCACATCCTTTCAACTCTGTAGGCAGCGCTGTCTTTGCGTTGTAGGAGGGCTGACGAATGACCGTCCAGCGGACGCGCAAAAAAGGATGATTGCCAAGCGCAGTCCACTGTATATAATCCCAGTCACTGTATAAAAAGACAGAGCGATCAACATGCTAAAACTGACGCCACGCCAAGCTGAGATTCTGGCTTTTATCAAGCGCTGCCTCGACGACAACGGCTACCCGCCGACGCGTGCGGAAATTGCGCTGGAGCTGGGGTTCAAATCCCCCAACGCCGCCGAAGAACACCTCAAGGCCCTCGCTCGCAAAGGCGCGATCGAGATGACCCCGGGCGCTTCGCGGGGCATTCGCATCCCCGGTTTCGAAGCCAAGGCCGACGAATCGACCCTGCCGATCATCGGCCGCGTCGCTGCCGGCGCGCCGATCCTGGCGCAGCAGCACGTCGAGGAATCCTGCAACATCAACCCGACCTTCTTCCATCCTCGCGCCGACTACCTGTTGCGGGTGCATGGCATGAGCATGAAGGACGTGGGCATTTTCGACGGCGACCTGTTGGCTGTCCACACCACTCGCGAAGCCCGTAATGGCCAGATCGTCGTCGCCCGTATCGGCGACGAAGTCACCGTCAAACGCTTCAAGCGCGAAGGCAGCAAGGTCTGGCTCCTGGCCGAGAACCCTGAGTTCGCCCCGATCGAAGTCAACCTGAAAGACCAGGACCTGGTGATCGAAGGCCTGAGCGTCGGCGTCATTCGCCGCTAAAGGAGGCATCATGCAGCTCGTGCACACACCCCAACACACACAACTGTCGCTGTTCGAGGCCTTTATGGCCCAACCCCTTGCGCCCATCCTCAAGGAAACGGTCGAGGCGCCCTGGAGCGCCGAGCCTGAGGCGTTCAGTGAACTGTCGTTGCGCGGTGCGGCCGGGAGCTGCCTGAGCCTGCTGGCGCCGATCCTGCGCGAACTGAGCGAGGAACAGGATGCACGCTGGTTGACGCTGATCGCCCCGCCCGCCAGCCTGACCCAAGCCTGGCTGCGGGACGCCGGTCTCAACCGAGAGCGCATCCTGTTGCTACAACCACGCGGAGCGCAAAGCGCGCAACAGTTGACCTGCGAAGCCCTGCGCCTGGGCCGCAGCCATACAGTGGTGAGCTGGTTGAACCCGCTGAATGCCAACGCCAAGCAGCAGTTGATCAGTGCAGCGCGCACTGGCGATGCACAGAGCTTGAATATTCGTTTGGGGTAAATGCAACAGTCAGACTCGCGGCTAGCTGACCTTGGTCAGTGCCCGCGATCGACGCGAGGCTTCTTCAGGCTGAGAAGCCGATCTGCAACATACAGCCAAAAAAGCGACCAGCGAGACTCAGTGCAGAACCCGTGGACCGTCGTCCTTCTCCGGTTCGCCTTCCGCCAAGCGGCCAGCCATCTGCACACCAACGCTCAACATGGCTTTAGCCACTTCCACGTGCTGGCCTTGCAGGAATGCCTTGGCGTCCTCGGAAAAGTCCAAGATAACCAGAGAACCCTCGTCCTCAGCCCGGCGCAGCTCGATTCGGCCGTCAGGCAATTCAACAATTTCCAGAAAGGACGTCGGCATAAAAGTCTATTCTCCACGAAAGGCCGGGATTATATCAGTCATCTGCCGGGCCTCGCAGAGGATCTGGCGAGGTTTCTTTACGGCTGGATGAATGGTGTCCGTTGGATCACCGCTGCTGCGGTGGGAGCTGGTTTGCCTGCTCCCACATTGCCCAGAGCAATTGGCAGATAACTTAGCTCAGCACTCGTTCAAACCTTCGCGAAAACGCAGCGCCATCTTTTTCAGCTCTTGGCGCCAGCCTTCTAGCTCTTCGCGGCTCAACGGCTTCGGTTCATCCTCTTCCAGCGCCAGCGCCACGATCAACGGCTGGGTCACATCGCCCTTGGGGACATGAGGAACACGTGGCGGCTGGAACATATCGGCATGCGCTTTGAGCAGGCGCGCTACCCAACTGTCGGGGCTTTGCGCCATTTCCACCAGCTCGGCGAGCTCAGGGATCGCCATGGCGTCCAGCACTTCGCGATTCATGATCATTTCCGCACGCGGCGAACCGGCCTGGGGTAAACGGTAGAACCCGGCGATTTCATGACACAACCCCAGCAAGGCACCGTAGAGATGAAACAAGGCCGCCTCACGTCCCGCCTGGACCAGCGCGATGGCGTTCATCTCCTTCCCTGCCTCGGCGCGGCCAAGGGCTTCCAGGGACAAACCCGCAAAGTAAATTTTCTGATTGGTACGGGTATAGAGTTCGTTGGCCATGACGGCAATCTCCACAACGAATAGGCGTGATGCTGGTATGTAGGAGCGGACTTGCCCGCAAAAAAAACCGGGAGCGCCGTGGGGCATCAGGTTTTTCGCGTAATCGTTAACGACCTTCGCGAGCAAGCTCGCTCCTACAGCAAGCAAAAGCCGTCTATGCAGACGGCTTTTAGCGTTATCAGATTAACCGATCAAGCGCCCTGGCGCTTGTCCTCGACCTTCCACTTGCCGCCGTCGTAGAACGCCTTCCAACCAGTAGGTTTACCGTCCACTTCGGACTGAACGTACTGTTCCTTGGTCTTGCGGCTGTAGCGGATCACGGCCGGGCGACCGTCCGGGTCCTTCTTCGGCGCTTCACACAGGAAGTGGTACTTCGGATCGATCTCATCCTTGTGCGGCACGATCTCCAGCACCAACGGCGCACGGGTCTCGCGGTTTTTCGGGAACTGGCTGGCAGCCAGGAACAGCCCCGAAGCGCCATCACGCAGGATGTAGGTGTCGTTGACCTTCTCGCACTTGAGCTCGGGCATCTTCACCGGGTCCATCTTCGGTGGTGCCGCATCACCGCTTTTCAGCAGTTTGCGGGTGTTCTTGCACGTCGGGTTGGTGCAACCGAAGAACTTGCCGAAACGGCCGGTCTTGAGCTGCATCTCGCTGCCGCACTTGTCACATTCCAGGCTCGGGCCTTCGTAGCCCTTGATGCGGTAGCTGCCCTCTTCGATCTCGTAGCCGTCGCAATCCGGGTTGTTACCGCAGATGTGCAACTTGTGCTTCTCGTCCAACAGGTAGGCATCCATCGCCGTGCTGCAGATCGGGCAACGGTGCTTGCCACGCAGGACCAGCGACTCGGATTCACCCTCGTCGTCGGCGGCGATTTCATCGCCCGGCACCAGGTTGACGGTGGCCTTGCAGCGTTCTTTCGGCGGCAGGCTGTAGCCCGAGCAACCGAGGAATACGCCGGTGGACGCGGTACGAATCTGCATCGGCCGGCCGCAGGTCAGGCACGGGATGTCGGTCATCACCGGCTGGTTGGCACGCATGCCGCTGTCCGGGCTTTCGGCCACTTCGAGCTTCTTCTTGAAGTCGCCGTAGAACTCGTCGAGTACGTTCTTCCAGTCGCGCTCGCCGTGGGCCACGTCGTCGAGGTTCTCTTCCATGCCGGCAGTGAAGCCGTAGTCCATCAGGTTGGAGAAACTCTCGGACAGACGCTCGGTGACGATGTCGCCCATCTTTTCCGAATAGAAACGACGGTTGTGCAGCGCCACGTAGCCACGGTCCTGGATGGTGGAAATGATCGCCGCATAGGTCGAAGGACGACCGATACCGCGTTTCTCCATTTCCTTCACAAGGCTGGCTTCCGAATAACGCGCCGGCGGCTTGGTGAAATGCTGGGACGGGTCGAGCTTGATCAGCTTCAACGTGTCGCCCTGGGCCATGTCCGGCAGCACATCGTCGTCGCCTGGCTTGGCGATTTGCGGCATCACGCGAGTGTAGCCGTCGAACTTGAGGATACGGCCTTTGGCACGCAGCTCGAAGTCGCCTGCGCCCACACTGACGGTGGTGGACAGGTATTGCGCCGGCAGCATCTGGCAGGCCAGGAACTGGCGCCAGATGAGCTCGTAGAGACGCTCAGCGTCACGCTCCATGCCGGTCAGCTTACTCGGCTCGGTGTTGGCGTCGGAAGGACGAATCGCTTCGTGAGCCTCTTGGGCGCCTTCTTTGCTGCTGTAGACGTTCGGGTTTTCCGGCAGGTACTTCTTGCCGAACTCGCTTTCAATATACGTGCGCGCCATCGCCACCGCGTCTTGCGACAGGTTGGTGGAGTCGGTACGCATATAGGTGATGTAGCCGGCTTCGTACAGACGCTGGGCCATCATCATGGTTTTCTTCACGCCGAAGCCCAGGCGGTTACTGGCGGCCTGTTGCAGGGTGGACGTGATGAACGGCGCCGACGGCTTGCTGCTGGTCGGTTTGTCTTCGCGCTTGACGATGCTGTAGCTGGAAGACTTGAGCTTCTCCAGCGCAGCCATGGCCTGGGTTTCGTTCAGCGGCTTGAAGGCCTCGCCTTTCTCACGGGCCACTTCGAAACGCACGTTATTGCCCTTGGCGGTACCGAGGTCCGCGTGGACTTCCCAATACTCTTCGGGGTTGAACGCACGAATTTCACGTTCACGCTCTACCACCAGCTTGACCGCTACCGATTGCACACGGCCGGCGGACAGGCCACGGGCAATTTTGGCCCACAGCAGTGGCGAAACCATGTAACCCACGACGCGGTCGAGGAAACGCCGGGCCTGCTGGGCGTTGACACGGTCGATATCCAGTTCGCCCGGCTTGGAGAAGGCTTCCTGGATGGCTTTCTTGGTGATTTCGTTGAACACCACACGCTTGTAGCGGCTGTCATCGCCGCCGATGGCTTCCCGCAGGTGCCAGGCAATGGCTTCCCCTTCGCGGTCCAAGTCCGTTGCGAGATAGATGGTGTCGGCATCTTTGGCGAGCCGGCGCAGCTCTTCGATGACCTTTTCCTTGCCCGGAAGGATTTCGTACTTGGCCTTCCAGCCATGTTCCGGGTCCACACCCATGCGCGAGACCAGTTGCTTGCGCGCTTTCTCTTTAGGCGTGAGTACCGGACCTTCGCCCGCAGCCGCCTTGCCGCGCTTGGCGGCTGGCTCCTTGCTGGCGCTAGCCGAACCGCTGGTGGGCAGGTCTCGGATATGGCCGATACTCGACTTCACCACGTACTCGTTGCCCAAGTACTTGTTGATGGTCTTGGCCTTAGCCGGGGATTCCACAATGACCAGCGATTTGCCCATGGATCGGAAAATTCCTGAATTCGAGAAGTGAAAGGCAGTTGGCGCCTGACGCGGCAACGCTATATATAGTGGCAACCGGGTGAGGTCAAGCGCAGCATTCTGCGCGGCCTGCCGTTATTGCCCTGAAAAAAGACTGGGTTCGGCCTGTACCAAAGCAAAGCGCGGGACCTGTTCGCCGTCAACTTCGACGGATTCGAGGAACATGCTCAAAGGGCGCACCCAAAAGCCGTAATCGCCATACAGTGCTTGGTAGAACACCACTTCTTCTTCGGTCTCGGAGTGCCGCGCCACATTAAAAACGCGGTACTGCGGACCTTTATAATGTTGGTAGAGCCCTGGTTCGACTTTCATGCTCTGGCCGCCTTACAAAATTTGTTAAAAAAAAATAATAAACCTACCGAAAAACAAAAACCGGGGCACTGGGCCCCGGCTTCCGTCAACCAAACGCTTAGAGGCGTTCGAAGACGGTGGAAATGCCTTGGCCGAGACCAATGCACATGGTTGCAACCCCAAGGTTGCCGCCATTTTGCTTCATCACGTTGAGCAAAGTGCCGGAGATACGCGCACCGGAGCAACCGAACGGGTGGCCCAGGGCAATCGCGCCGCCGTGCAGGTTAACCTTCTCGTTCATCTTGTCGAGCACTTTCAAATCTTTCAGCACTGGCAGGGCCTGTGCGGCGAACGCTTCGTTGAGCTCGAAGAAGTCGATATCGGCGATAGTCAGACCTGCGCGCTTCAAGGCTTTTTGTGTAGCCGGTACTGGACCATAGCCCATGATCGCCGGGTCCACACCCGCAACGGCCATCGAACGAATCACGGCCATTGGCTGGATACCCAGGTCCTGGGCACGCTGCGCCGACATCACGATCATGCACGAGGCACCGTCGGTGATTTGCGACGAAGTACCGGCTGTCACGGTGCCGCCCTTGGGATTGAACGCCGGTTTCAAGGCGGCCAGGCTTTCCAGGGTGGTGTCCGGACGAATGGTTTCGTCGTAGTCGAACAGTTTCAGGAAACCGTTCTCGTCGTAGCCGTTCATCGGGATGATTTCATCCTTGAACTTGCCTTCCACGGTCGCCTTGTGGGCGAGTTGGTGGGAGCGCACGCCGAACGCGTCCTGGGCTTCACGGGTAATGCCGTGCATCTTGCCGAGCATTTCTGCGGTGAGGCCCATCATGCCCGAGGCTTTTGCCGCGTACAGCGACATGTGCGGGTTAGGGTCGACGCCGTGCATCATGCTGACGTGGCCCATGTGCTCCACGCCACCGATCACGAATACATCACCGTTGCCGGTCATGATCGCCTGGGCGGCCGTGTGCAGTGCGCTCATCGACGAGCCACACAGGCGGCTGACGGTCTGGGCGGCCGCAGTGTGCGGGATCTGGGTCAGCAACGAGGCCATGCGGGCGATGTTCCAGCCCTGCTCCAGGGTCTGGTTGACACAGCCCCAGATCACGTCTTCGACTTCGTTCGGGTCGACCTTGACGTTACGCTCCAGCAATTTGCTGATCAGGTGCGCCGACATGTCTTCGGCGCGGGTGTTGCGGTGCATGCCGCCCTTGGAGCGGCCCATCGGCGTGCGACCGAAGTCGACAATCACGACGTCTCTTGGATTCAAGCTCATAAATATTCTCGCTCAAGTGTATGGGACGCTTAACCGAAGAAGCTCTGGCCATTCTTGGCCATCTCACGCAGCTTCGCGGTCGGGTGGTACAGCGGGCCCAAATCAGCGTATTGATCAGCCAGGGCAACGAACTCGGCCACACCGATCGAGTCGATGTAACGCAGCGCACCGCCACGGAATGGAGGGAAACCAATACCGTACACCAGGCCCATGTCGGCTTCGGCGGCGGTTTCAACGATGCCGTCTTCCAGGCAACGCACGGTTTCCAGGCACAGGGCGATCATCATCCAGTTGATGATGTCCTCGTCGGACACCTCACGCTGCTCGTAGATGACCGGCGCGAGTACTTCGTGAACCGACGGGTCGGCCACTTTCTTCTGCTTGCCCTTCTTGTCGGTCTCGTAGGCGTAGAAACCCTTGCCGTTTTTCTGGCCCAGGCGCTTGGCCTCGTAGAGCGCGTCGATCGCCGAACGGCGGTCGTCTTTCATGCGGTCCGGGAAGCCTTCAGCCATCACGTCGCGGCCATGGTGGCCGGTGTCGATGCCGACCACGTCCATCAGGTACGCCGGGCCCATGGGCCAGCCGAATTTTTCCATGACCTTGTCGATACGCACAAAGTCCACACCGGCGCTGACCAGCTTGGCGAAACCGCCGAAGTACGGGAACAGCACGCGGTTGACCAAGAAGCCCGGGCAGTCGTTGACCACGATCGGGTTCTTGCCCATTTTCTTGGCGTAGGCAACGGTGGTGGCGACGGCCAGCTCGCTGGACTTCTCGCCACGGATCACTTCCACCAGCGGCATCATGTGTACCGGGTTGAAGAAGTGCATGCCGACGAAGTTTTCCGGACGCTTGAGGGCCTTGGCCAGCAGCGTGATGGAAATGGTCGAGGTGTTGGACGCCAGGATAGTGTCGTCTTTGACCTGGGCTTCCACTTCAGCCAGCACCGCTTGCTTGACCTTCGGGTTTTCGACAACCGCTTCGACCACCAGGTCGACGTGGCCGAAATCGCCGTAGGACAGCGTAGGACGAATGCCGTTAAGCACTTCAGCCATTTTCGCAGCGGTCATACGACCTTTATCAACGCGACCCACCAGCAGCTTGGCCGCTTCCGCCAGGCCTTGCTCGATGCCGTGCTCGTTGATGTCTTTCATCAGGATCGGCGTGCCTTTGGACGCCGACTGATAGGCAATACCGCCGCCCATGATACCGGCGCCAAGTACGGCGGCCTGTTTCACGTCTTTGGCGACTTCATCGTAGGCCTTGGCCTTTTTCTTCAGTTCCTGATCGTTCAGGAACAAGCCAATCAGGCTCCGGGCAGCAGAGGTCTTGGCCAGTTTGACGAAACCCGCCGCTTCCACTTCCAGGGCTTTGTCGCGACCGAAGTTCGCGGCTTTCTGGATGGTCTTGATCGCTTCAACCGGCGCCGGGTAGTTCGGGCCGGCCTGGCCTGCCACGAAACCTTTGGCGGTTTCGAACGCCATCATTTGTTCGATGGCGTTGAGCTTGAGTTTTTCCAGCTTCGGCTGACGCTTGGCCTTGTAGTCAAATTCGCCGCTGATGGCGCCCTTGATCAGGTTCAGTGCCGCTTCGGCGAGTTTGTCCGGAGCAACCACGGCATCGACAGCACCGACTTTCAGCGCGTCTTCAGCCTTGTTTTCCTTACCGGCGGCGATCCACTCGATGGCGTTATCGGCACCGATGATGCGCGGCAGGCGCACGGTGCCGCCAAAGCCTGGGTAGATGCCCAACTTGACTTCCGGCAGGCCGATTTTCGCAGTGGCCGACATGACGCGGAAATCCGCGGCCAGGCACATTTCCAGGCCGCCGCCCAGCGCGATGCCGTTGATCGCGGCAACGGTCGGCACGTTGAGGTCTTCGAAATCGCTGAAAATCTTGTTGGCTTCGAGGTTGCCAGCCACCAGCTCGGCATCGGGCAGCTTGAAGCTCTCGACGAATTCGGTGATGTCGGCGCCGACGATAAACACGTCCTTGCCGCTGGAGACGATCACGCCCTTGACCGAAGCATCTGCTTTGATGGCGTCTACGGCCTGACGCAGTTCGTTCAGGGTTAGACGGTTGAACTTGTTGACGGACTCACCCTTGAGGTCGAATTTCAGTTCGACGATGCCACTTTCAAGAGCCTTAACCGTGATGGCTTTACCTTCGTAAATCATCAACTGATCTCCACGATATGGAAGCTGAACAGTACACATTGGACGCTGGCCTCTGGATGGACATTGAAAATTTCGTCAATGCTCACCCCAATGCGCCAGGCACACCCGCCAATGCGATAGTCGGGATTCTGTATGAGACATCTGACAGACAAACGCTCAATTCATACGCCCGTTTGATTTGGGTACGCCACCTTCATCCAATTCCGGGCAATTGTCAATCGCTCGAAAGCGCTAGGAAAAACGCGACTTTCCAGTCATTTCAGAACCTCAACCGGCGGCCCACGCTTCGCCAATATTCGATTATTCACAAAATCAATAATGAACACGATGTTGAAAAAGGCTGTACAGATCCGGATATCCGGCTAGGCTTGCGGCAACCATGACAGAATAGTCAAAACGCCTGGATGAATACCCGGCGTGGAACACACAGAGTTACCGGCCTGCCTGGCCAACCCCGCCCGATGATGATGTCGGGCTTTTTTATTGCCTGGCGTTCAGGCCAGGGCCTTGAGCAACGTATCAATGGCCTGCAGATCACTCACCTCGCCCTTCTCGCCCCAGCACAATGCGATCATTTGCCGGTCCGCCTCGACTTTGTAGACGTTGGCCGGCAGCGTCGCAAAATGCGCCAACAACGTCTCATCCACGCACGGTTCCTGCCATTGATTGACCCACACCCCAGGCTCCAACTGCCAGTAACTCCATAGCGCAGGAACCTTGCCGCGCCGTGGCCGGTGGTATTGCGCACACGGGCTCGGCGGCTCCTGCTTGAGCCAGTGCGGCCACTCCTGAGGCGACAGTTGCATCGCCAGGCCCATACGGCGCGCCTCCATGCGCAGGGCCATGCGCCCGCTCTGATGACGCGACGGGCGCAGCCATGCCAGGGGGCTCAAAACCACCGCGAGGATTGACACCACTATCCAGACCGTCATATGTGTACTCCCGAATTTCTAGATGAGCGGATTTGACCTGACGCAACCCCATCCGCCTGAAAGCAGCCATACTGAACTTATTGCAGTCCCCTGGAGGAACGCCCCATGTCATACGAACATATTCTGGTCGCCGTCGACCTGACCGAAGAGTGCGATCCAGTGATCAAGCGCGCCGTGGATCTGGCTGGCGACACGGCCAAGCTGTCCCTGGTGCATATCGTCGAACCGATGGCCATGGCCTTTGGCGGCGACGTGCCGATGGACCTGTCTCAATTGCAACAGCAGCAATTCGATCAAGCCAAGGAACGCCTTGAGCGCCTGATCGCCAAGTACCCGACCCTGAAAAAAGATCAGAGCCACCTGACCTATGGTCAGCCGCGCCAGGAAATCCATCACCTGGCCAAAGAACAGGGCTGCGACCTGATCGTGGTCGGCAGCCATGGCCGTCACGGGCTGGCACTGCTGCTGGGTTCCACCGCCAATGACGTACTGCACGGCGCACCGTGCGATGTGCTGGCGGTGAAGCTGGTAAAAAGCTCGTAAGACCGATGGAGATCCAATGTGGGAGGGGGCTTGCTTGCTCCCACATTTGAACTCATCTCCTATAAAAAACCCGGTGTTCATCAGATGAACACCGGGTTTTTTAATGCATTGGAATCAATCAGGCATCCAGCTCGGCCCAACGCTCAACCAACCCTTCCAGCTCCTGGTTCAATGTTTCCAGGGACGCGATGACCTTGGCAGTTTCCGCCGCCGGACGCAGGTAAAAACCCGCGTCAGCCATTTCCGCTTCGACCGCGGCGATCTGCTGCTCCTTGGCGTCGATTTCACCCGGCAGGGCTTCCAGCTCACGCTGCAGCTTGTAGCTGAGTTTCTTCTTCGCGGCAGGCGCGGCTTCCGCAGCCGGTGCAGCGGCGGCCACAGGGGCCACGACGGCGGAGCTCAAGTCGGCCTTGCCGGACTTGCTCTCGGTCACGCCCAACAGGCGCGGCGAGCCGCCCTGGCGCAGCCAGTCCTGGTAACCACCGACGTACTCGCGCACCTTGCCTTCACCTTCGAAGACCAGGGTGCTGGTGACCACGTTGTCGAGGAATGCCCGGTCGTGGCTGACCATCAGTACGGTGCCGTTGAAGGTCAGCAGGACCTCTTCCAGCAGCTCGAGGGTTTCCACGTCGAGGTCGTTGGTCGGTTCGTCGAGGACCAGCAAGTTGGCCGGCTTGCTGAACAGCTTGGCCAGCAGCAAGCGCGCGCGCTCACCACCGGACAAGGCCTTGACCGGCGTTCGGGCGCGCTGCGGGCTGAACAGGAAGTCGCCCAGGTAGCTCAGTACATGGCGGCTCTGGCCGTCGATATCGATAAAGTCGCGGCCTTCGGCGACGTTGTCGATCACGGTTTTTTCCAGGTCCAACTGGTGACGCAACTGGTCGAAGTAGGCCACGTCGATGCGCGTACCCTCTTCCACTTTACCGCTGGTCGGCTGCAGGCCGCTGAGCATCAGCTTGAGCAACGTGGTCTTGCCGGTGCCGTTGGCGCCGAGCAGGCCGATGCGGTCGCCGCGCTGCAGGACCATGGAGAAGTCCTTGATCAGGAACGGACCGTCCGGGTGATGGAAGCTGACGTTATCCAGCACCATCACCTGTTTGCCGGACTTATCGGCGGTTTCCAGCATGATGTTGGCCTTGCCGGTGCGCTCGCGACGCTCACCGCGCTCAACGCGCAGGGCTTTGAGTGCGCGTACACGGCCTTCGTTACGGGTGCGGCGCGCCTTGATGCCCTGGCGAATCCACACTTCTTCCTGGGCCAGACGCTTGTCGAACAAAGCGTTGGCGGTATCTTCGGCGGCCAGGGTGGCCTCCTTGTGGACCAGGAAGCTGGCGTAGTCGCCGTTCCAGTCGATCAGGCCACCACGGTCCAGTTCAAGGATGCGTGTCGCCAGGTTCTGCAGGAAGGATCGGTCGTGCGTGATGAACAGCACGGCACCCTGGAAATCCTTGAGGGCTTCTTCGAGCCAGGCAATCGCACCGATGTCCAAGTGGTTGGTCGGTTCGTCGAGCAGCAGCAGGTCCGGCTCGGACACCAGGGCCTGGGCCAGCAGCACGCGACGACGCCAGCCACCGGACAATTCGGCGAGGGTCTTGTCGGCCGGCAGTTGCAGGCGGCTCAGGGTGCTGTCCACCAACTGCTGCAGGCGCCAGCCGTCACGGGCTTCGAGGTCTTGCTGGACGTGCATCAGCTTGTCCAGATCTTCTTCGGTGACGCAGTTCTGCGCCAGGTGATGGTACTGGGCGAGCAACGCGCCAACGCCGTCGAGGCCTTCGGCGACCACGTCGAACACTGTCCGTCCGTCGGCAACCGGCAATTCCTGCGGCAATTCACCAATCTTGAGGCCGGGGGCACGCCAAACAGAGCCTTCATCGGGCTTCTGGTCGCCCTTTACCAGCTTCATCATGCTGGATTTACCGGTGCCGTTGCGGCCGATGATGCACACCCGCTCACCACGGGCGATCTGCCAGGACACCTTGTCCAACAACGGCATAGCGCCGAAAGCAAGGGACACATCGCTGAATTTGAGCAGGGTCATACGCTTCTCCAAAAACTGGGCGCGCATTCTACCTGAGTTGAGGGTGGGATGCGGTCGGCATTTTCGCTACTGACGCGTTCTGTAGGACAATTTCGGCGAACTTGAACGAACCGGTCAGCAAAGCTTTCACCGGCCGCTGGCAAAAGGCTAAGCTAGAGGCAATGAGTGTCGGCGATGCCGGCGCTAGTCGTGATTTCTCTGCACGGACGTCTCATGCGCAGTCGCCTTTTCAACTTTTTATCTTGTCTGCTTCTTACCGCCACTGCCGCTCAATCCGCCCTGGCCGTGGACATCACTACCCAACGTCAATATTACGATGAGGCCAAACGCGCCCTGGCCAAAGGCGATACCGGGCCGTACATGCAATACAGCCAGGCCCTGGCCGATTATCCGCTGACGCCGTACCTGGCCTACGACGAGTTGACCGCCCGCCTGAAGACCGCCAGCAACGAGGAAATCGAACAATTCCTCGCTAAAAACGGCGACCTGCCCCAAGCCAACTGGATGAAGCTGCGTTGGTTGCGCTGGCTGGCCGACCGTGGCGACTGGCAGACCTTTGAAAAGTACTACGACCCCAAGCTCAACTTCGTCGAGCTCGATTGCCTGCATGGCCAGTTCCAGCTCACGCACAATCTGAAGGCCGAAGGCTACAAGACCGCCGAGAAACTCTGGCTGACTGGCAAATCCCAACCGGCGGCCTGTGATGCCACCTTTGCGCAGTGGGCCTCAGATGGCCAACTCACAGAGCAGAAAATCTGGGACCGCGCCAAGCTCGCCGCCGAAGCCCGCAACTACGCGCTGGCCAACAGCCTGGTGAAAAGCCTGCCGACCCTCGGCGCCCAAGGCCGCCTGATGGTGGACGTGGCGCAAAAGCCCGAGATGCTCAGCGACCCGTCGCGCTTCCTGCCGGCCACCGAGGCGATGTCTGACGCCGTGGGCCTGGGCCTGCGCCGTCTGGCGCGCCAGGACCCGGACAAGGCCATGGCCATGCTCGACGGCTACGCCACCAGCATGCACTTCTCCCGTGACGAAAAAGTGGCGATTGCCCGCGAGATTGGCCTGACCCTGGCCAAGCGCTTTGACCCACGCGCCCTTGAGGTGATGACCAAGTACGACCCCGAACTGCGCGACAACACCGTGTCCGAATGGCGCCTGCGCCTGCTGTTGCGCCTGGCTCGCTGGGAAGACGCCTACCAACTCACGCGCAAACTCCCACAAGACTTGGCCACCACCAACCGCTGGCGCTACTGGCAGGCCCGCAGCCTTGAATTGGCCGAGCCGAAAAACCCGCAAGCCCTGGTGCTGTACAAGAACCTGTCGCGGGAGCGGGATTTCTACGGTTTCCTCGCCGCCGACCGCTCCAGAGCCCCGTACCAGTTGATCAACAAGCCGCTGCTGATGAGCCAGGCGCTGATCAACAAAGTGCGCAACACCCCCGGCGTGCGCCGCGCCCTGGAGTTCTATGCGCGTGGCCAGGTGGTCGATGGCCGCCGCGAGTGGTACCACGTCAGCCGTCACTTCAACCGCGACGAAATGGTCGCCCAGGCCAGGTTGGCCTACGACATGAAGTGGTACTTCCCGGCGATCCGTACCATCAGCCAGGCGCAGTACTGGGATGACCTCGACATCCGCTTCCCGATGGCCCACCGCGACACCCTGGTGCGCGAAGCCAAGGTACGCGGCCTGCATTCGAGCTGGGTGTTCGCCATCACCCGCCAGGAAAGCGCGTTCATGGACGACGCCCGCTCCGGCGTCGGCGCCAGCGGCCTGATGCAACTGATGCCCGGCACTGCCAAAGACACTGCGCGCAAGTTCAGCATCCCGCTGGCCTCCCCGGCCCAGGTGCTCGACCCGGACAAAAACATCCAGCTCGGTGCGGCTTACCTGAGCCAGGTGCATAGCCAATTCAACGGCAACCGCGTCCTCGCTTCCGCCGCCTACAACGCCGGCCCCGGCCGCGTGCGCCAGTGGCTGCGCGGTGCCGATCACCTGAGTTTCGACGTGTGGGTGGAAAGCATCCCGTTCGACGAAACCCGCCAGTACGTGCAGAACGTGCTGTCTTATTCGGTGATCTACGGGCAGAAGCTCAATTCGCCACAGCCGTTGGTGGACTGGCATGAGCGGTATTTCGATGATCAATAAAGCCTGACGCACACACAAAAATGCCCGCATCGAAGGATGCGGGCATTTTTATGCGCGGTGATTTCAGTGCGCAGCCTGTTCCTCCACGCCATCGCTGAACTGCAACGCCGCCAACCGCGCATACAGCGGGTTACTCGCGATCAACTGCTGATGCGTGCCGATCGCCACCAGCTTGCCCTGGTCCATCACCGCGATCCGGTCCGCATGCTTCACCGTCGCCAGGCGATGCGCGATGACCAGCGTGGTGCGGCCATGCATCAGTTGCGGCAGCGCCTGCTGGATCAGGTGTTCACTCTGCGCGTCGAGGGCGCTGGTGGCTTCGTCCAGCAGCAGGATCGGCGCGTCCACCAGCAATGCGCGGGCGATGGCCAGGCGTTGCCGTTGGCCGCCGGAGAGGCCCATGCCGGCGTCGCCGAGGTGGGTCTGGTAACCATCGGGCATTTGCAGGATGAAGTCGTGGGCATGGGCGATGCGCGCGGCGGCTTCGACCTGCTCGCGGGTGGCGGTCGGGTTGCCGTAGCGGATGTTGTCTTCAACGCTGCCGAAAAACAGCGCCGGGCTCTGGGACACCAGGGCGAAGTGGCGGCGCAGGTCCTGGGGGTCGAGTTCGGTCAGCGGGTGGCCTTCGAGCAGGATGCGACCGTGCTGGGGATCATAAAAGCGCAGCAGCAGATCAAAAATCGTCGATTTGCCAGCACCGGACGGCCCCACCAGCGCCAGGGTTTCACCGGGATTGATGGTCAGGCTCAAACCGTCGATGGCGTAAGTGTCCGGCCGCGAGGGGTAGGAAAAGCGCAGGTCCTGCAGCTCCATACGGCCGCTGACGCGGTCTGGTAACTGCACGGTGCCGCTGGCGGGCGCCTGGATCTCGTTGTTCGACTGCAGCAACTCGCCGATCCGCTCCGCCGCACCGGCGGCGCGCTGCAACTCGCCGAGCACTTCGCTCAACGTGCCGACGGCGCTGCCGACGATCAGGCTGTAGAACACAAACGCCGCCAGCTCGCCGCCGGAAATGCGCCCGCTGATCACGTCCATCCCGCCAACCCACAGCATCACCCCGACAGCACCGAGCACCAGCATGATCACCAGGGTGATCAGCCAGGCGCGCTGGGCGATACGTTTGCGCGCGGTGGCGAAAGCGTCCTCGACGGTCACGGCAAAGCGTTGTTCGTCCTGTGCCTGGTGGTTATAGGCCTGCACGGTCTTGATCTGGCCGAGCGTCTCGGACACGTAGCTGCCGACGTCGGCAATGCGGTCCTGGCTCAAGCGCGACAGGCTGCGCACACGGCGGCCGAAAATCAGGATCGGCGCCAGCACCAGCGGCAGCGCCACCACGACGATGCTGGTGAGCTTGGGATTGGTGACAAACAGCAGCACGATGCCACCGATGACCATCAAGGCGTTGCGCAGGAACAGCGACAACGAGGAGCCGATCACCGATTGCAACAGGGTGGTGTCGGTGGTCAACCGCGACTGGATTTCCGAGCTGCGGTTGTTTTCATAAAAACCCGGATGCAGGTAGATCAGGTGATTGAACACCTGCCGGCGAATGTCAGCCACCACCCGCTCACCGATCCACGACACCAGGTAAAACCGCGCAAACGTGCCGACGGCCAGGCCCAGCACCAGGATCATGAACAGGCCGATAGACTGGTTGAGCAAGTGCGGCGATTGGGTCATGAACCCCTGGTCCACCAGCAGGCGAATGCCCTGCCCCATGGACAAGGTGATACCCGCGGTGACGATCAGCGCCACCAACGCACCGAGCGCCTGCCAGCGGTAGGGCGCAATGAAGCGGCTGGCCAGGCGAATTGCACGGCGTTGACGGACTGAGAACATGGAGGGCATCACCTGATGATGGGAGATAGGAACCTGCAGATAACATTGGGGGAACTTGGGTAAATAACAATGAGTCGGGTTAATTATGCCCGCCGACATTGGCCCCTAGAGGTTATCGGTCTAACGCCCGTCTGGAAATTTGTAACGGTTTCTGGTGGACTGGGTATTCGAAGCGATGATCTTGCAAGGAGTTGTAACAGCTTGGTCACGCAGGGGGGTTAAAGTTGGTACACAACCTGATGAGGAGACAGGCCATGACCTTGCAAAACAGCAGCGATGCCAAGATTGAAGTAATCCGCCAACCGCAATACCTGCCTTGCTCCGTCATCGACGCCCAAGGCCGCGAAGTGCAGATTACCGAAGAGATGATCCAGCAAGCGTGCCGTGAGCTGGAACAGCGACTGGTCAAGCCTGCCCAGCAAGGCTGAAGCGCCCACGCTCTTTCAGAACCGGCCTTGATGGCCGGTTTTTTTGTGACCTCGTTCCTACAGCAGCTCAGCGCCCAATGCCTCGACGATGCCAGACAACAGCGCCGATTGCCCATGGATGCGCACCTTCAAGCCATCGATCTCACGGCGCTCCGGATAGTGCTTGCGCAACAGGTCGAACGCCTTGCGTTGCTCATCCACCGTTCCCACGAGGCTGCGACGGAAATCCGCATCGTCGCGACGCGGGTCGTACACGCTGCGGCATAACGTCGCCAGCGCCCAGGCCGGGTCGGTAGACGCATTCAAGTGAACCTCGGCCAGCCACGGCGGCGGCAGCAAATCGCTCAGTTCAATCGCGGGTGCCTGACCCAGATGCGCACAAAAGGCCTGGTAGATCTGCGCCGTGCCACGCTGCTTGCCGTCCAGGCTGTAACCGGCGATGTGCGGAGTGGCCAGCACGCAGAGGTCGGCCAGGTCGACATCCACTTCAGGCTCGCCTTCCCACACATCCAGCACCGCTTGCAGGTCTTCACGCGAAAGCAGCACGTCGCGCAGGGCGGCGTTGTCCACCACCGGGCCACGGCTGGCGTTGATCAGCCAGGCACCGGGCTTGAGACGGTTGAGGCGCTCGCGATCGAGCAAGTGCCAGGTGGAACCATTGCCGGACTTGGTCAACGGCGTGTGCAGGCTGATCACGTCGCATTGCTCGATGATCTGCTCCAGGCTGACGTAGTCACCGTCTTCGGCGATCTGCCGCGGCGGGTCGCAGACCAGCACGTTCCAGCCCAGGCCCTTGAGCACCTTGACCAGCCGCCCGCCCACTTCACCGGCGCCGACAACACCGTAAGTACGCTGATTGAGGTCGGCCCCTTCGATTTCGGCCAGGGTCTGCAAGCTGCCCAGCACATAGTCCACCACGCCACGGGCATTGCAGCCGGGCGCGCTGGACCATTGAATACCGGCCCGATTGAAATAATCGAGGTCCAAATGATCGGTGCCGATGGTGCAGGTGCCGACAAAGCGCACCTTGGAACCTTCGAGCAAGGCCCGGTTGACGTTGGTCACCGAGCGCACCAGCAGTACATCGGCCTGTTCGACGGTGGCGCGGTCAATGGAACGGCCGGGCACCCGGCGGATTTCGCCAAATCCTTGGAAGAAAGCATCGAGCAGCGGAATATTTTCGTCGGCAACAATCAGCATGGCAGGCTCCTTTGGCGGATCAGCAGTGTACAGGGATGCGTTCGGTGTTCCACCGCAGATCGAAGGTGGGAGCCGGCTTGCCAGCGCCCACAGCGAATTGCGCGGCCTGGAGGATCGCTTACAAATCGTTAACACAGGTTTTTTCCTGACCGCTGTGTCAGCGCGTAGAATCCGCCGTCCTGCGCTCTTTTTTGGACATCTGTACGTGAACACTGCCTCCGCCACCCTCACCCGTCCCGCCCGCATCAGCCGGGAAGTGCGTGGCCTGCTGAGACTCGCCGTGCCGATCATGATCGGCCAACTGGCAACCACCGCGATGAGCTTCGTCGACGCCGTGATGGCCGGGCGCGTCAGCCCGCAAGACCTGGCGGCGGTGGGCCTGGGCAATTCGATCTGGATTCCGGTGTACCTGCTGATGACCGGTACCTTGCTGGCCACCACGCCGAAAGTCGCCCAGCGCTACGGCGCCGGCCAGCATAGCGAGATCGGGCCACTGGTGCGCCAATCCCTGTGGCTGGCGGTGGTGGTCGGCATCACCGCGTCGCTGTTGCTGCTCAGCGCCGAACCCATCCTGCACGCGATGAAGGTTGAACCCGACCTGATCAAACCGTCCATGGGCTACCTGCACGGCATCGCCGCAGGCATGCCGGCCGTTGCGGTGTATTACGTGTTGCGCTGTTTCAGCGATGGCCTGGGCCGCACACGACCGAGCATGGTCATGGGCCTGTGCGGGTTGGCGCTGAATATCCCGCTGAACTACATCTTCATCTATGGCCATTTGGGCGTGCCGGCCATGGGCGGCGCGGGCTGCGGCTGGGCCACGGGCATTGCGATGTGGGTGATGACGCTCGGCCTGGCAGGCTGGACGCGCTGGGGGCCGGCGTACCAGAGCAGCGAACTGTTCAAGCGTTTCGATTGGCCGCAATGGGCGGTGATCAAGCGCGTATTGGGCATTGGCCTGCCAATCGGCATCGCGATCTTTGCCGAATCGAGCATCTTCGCGGTGATCGCCCTGCTGATCGGCAGCCTGGGCGCCACAGTGGTCTCCGGCCATCAGATCGCCCTGAACGTCAGCTCCCTGGTGTTCATGATCCCCTACTCCCTGAGCATGGCCGTCACCGTGCGCGTCGGCCAGGCCCTCGGCCGTGACCAGCCGCGCGAAGCGCGCTTTGCCGCCGGCGTCGGCATGGGCACGGCGCTGGTGTATGCCTGCCTGTCCTGCAGCCTGATGCTGTTGTTCCGCGAACAGATCGCGACGATCTACACCCCGGACCCCGTGGTGATCCACCTGGCGTCGACGCTGATCGTGTTTTCAGCGCTGTTCCAGTTTTCCGACTCGATCCAGGTCACCGCCGCCGGCGCGTTGCGCGGCTATCAGGACACCCGGGTGACCATGGTGCTGACCCTGTTTGCCTACTGGGGCGTGGGGTTGCCGGTGGGTTACGCCCTGGGGCTGACCGACTGGTTGGGCGAGCCGAGCGGCCCCAGCGGTTTGTGGCAGGGGCTGATCGTGGGCCTGAGCTGTGCGGCGGGGATGTTGCTGGTGCGCCTGGCGCGCAGCGCACGCCGGCGCATTCGCCGGGACAAGGCGCGCGGTTAAGCCGACTTCTTGCGAATCCAGTACAGGTACGTACCGGCCTGCTCCTGCTGAGCCACCAGTTCGTGGTCGAGGAACACGCAGAACTTGGGAATGTCGCGGCGGGTCGACGGGTCGGTCGCGATCACCTTGAGCAGACCGCCAGGCGGCAGGTCGCGGATGTGCTGGTGCAGCATCATCACCGGCTCCGGGCAGTTGAGGCCCGTTGCATCAAGGGTGCCGTCGACGGCAGTGTCGGTCATATCGCTCATTGATTACTCCTGCAGCAGGCGCTCAGTTTAACGGGCCTTGGTTTTCTTCACATCCACCAGGCGGCGCAGGTGGCAGGTCACTTCCTCGCGGTCGTGGTACAGCTGCTTGCAGCCGATCTCCACGCGAATGCCGCGTGCCTTGAAGCCGTCTTCGATGCGCTCGAGCAAACGCTTGACCTCGGCATAACGCTGTTTCATCGGCAGTTTCAGGTTGACCACCGCTTCACGGCAATAGCCTTCGCCGATCCAGGTTTCCAGCAAGGCGGCGTTGCGTGCCGGTTTTTCGACGATGTCACACACCATCCAGTCCACCGGCTGCTTGGGCACAAAGGTGAAGCCGTCGGCCATCAAGTGTTGCACCAGGCCAGTGTCCATCAGGCTTTCGGCCATGGGCCCGTTGTCGATGGCGGTCACCAGCATGCCCCGGTTGACCAACTGCCAGGTCCAGCCGCCGGGCGCGGCGCCCAGGTCGACGCCCGTCATGTCGCCATGCAGGCGCTCGTCCCACTGGTCGCGGGGGATGAAGTGGTGCCAGGCCTCTTCCAGCTTCAGGGTCGAGCGGCTGGGTGCGTCGCGGGGGAATTTCAGGCGCGGGATGCCCATTGGCCACATCGCCGAGTTGTTCGATTCGGCCAAGCCGATGAACGCTTCGCGGCCGCTCTTGAAGGTCAGCAGCAGGCGTGGCTTGCTCGGCTCGTCCACCAGTTTGCCGGCGTTGAGCAAGGCTTTGCGCAGGTGGACTTCGAATTTCTTGCAGAAGTTCGACAGTTCCTTGCCGTCGTTGGTGTCGACCATCTCCAGCCACAGGCTGCCGCACACCGGAAAATCGCGCAGGTGCGCGAGGATCACGCTGATGCGGTCGGTTTCCGGCAGGTCGATGAACACCCCGCGTGCCCATTGTCGCGGGAAGATCAGCTCGGCAAACCGCTGGCCGTGCATCAGGCGCTGGGCGCCGTCTTCTTCGGTGCAGACAAATTCGGCGCAAGCGCTGCCGGTCTTGGCCTTGGCGTAGCCGGAAACGTTCAGGCGCGCGGCGTGCTCCGCGATCTCGGAACAGACCTCGCCTTCAAAACCCGGGCGGCAGTGCATAAAAAGGGTGTTCATCAATTCTCCTGGCGACTCAACGGACATGCGCTATCGCAATGTCTGTCATGAAAACGCGCGCATGATAGCTGACTTCGGAACCTTGGATCTGTCCATAGAGTCCAGTAATTAGCCAGCTACTGAAAACAGCGCTAGTTTGATAGCTCTGTTCGTCCCGTCAGGTCCGTAGCCGTGCGGACCATAAGGAGTCATGTAATGTCATCCATTGATAGCCTGAGAACCCTTAAAACCCTGCAAATCGACGACAAGACTTATCACTATTTCAGCCTGCCCGAAGCCGCCAAGAGCCTGGGTGACCTGGATAAGCTGCCGATGTCCCTCAAAGTGCTGCTGGAAAACCTGCTGCGCTGGGAAGACAACAAGACCGTCACCGGCGCCGACCTCAAAGCCATCGCCGCCTGGCTCAAAGAGCGCCAGTCCGACCGCGAGATCCAGTACCGCCCGGCCCGCGTGCTGATGCAAGATTTTACCGGGGTGCCCGCCGTGGTCGACCTGGCCGCCATGCGCGCCGCCGTGGCCAAGGCCGGGGGCGACCCGCAGCGCATCAACCCGCTGTCGCCGGTGGACCTGGTGATCGACCACTCGGTGATGGTCGACAAGTTCGGTACTACCGGCGCGTTCGAGCAAAACGTCGACATCGAAATGCAGCGCAATGGCGAACGCTACGCCTTCCTGCGCTGGGGCCAGAGCGCCTTCGACAACTTCAGCGTGGTGCCGCCGGGCACCGGCATCTGCCACCAGGTCAACCTCGAATACCTCGGCCGCACCGTGTGGACCAAGGATGAAGACGGCCGTACCTACGCCTTCCCCGACACCCTGGTCGGCACCGATTCCCACACCACCATGATCAACGGCCTCGGCGTGCTTGGCTGGGGCGTGGGCGGGATCGAAGCGGAAGCGGCGATGCTCGGCCAGCCGGTGTCGATGCTGATTCCGGAAGTGATCGGCTTCAAGCTCACCGGCAAATTGAAAGAAGGCATCACCGCCACCGACCTGGTGCTGACCGTCACCCAGATGCTGCGCAAGAAAGGTGTGGTCGGCAAATTCGTCGAGTTCTATGGCGACGGCCTCGCCGACCTGCCCCTGGCGGACCGTGCCACCATCGCCAACATGGCCCCGGAATACGGCGCAACCTGCGGCTTTTTCCCGGTGGATGAGGTGACCCTGGACTACCTGCGCTTGTCCGGTCGTCCTGCGCAGACCGTCAAACTGGTCGAGGCCTACACCAAGGCCCAGGGCCTGTGGCGCAACGCCGGCCAGGAGCCGGTATTCACCGACAGCCTGGCCCTGGACATGGGCGGCGTCGAAGCCAGCCTCGCCGGACCGAAACGCCCGCAAGACCGCGTGTCGCTGCCGGATGTCAGCCAGGCGTTCAGCGACTTCCTCGACCTGCAATTCAAACCGACCAACAAGGAAGAAGGCCGCCTGGAAAGCGAAGGCGGTGGCGGTGTGGCCGTGGGCAATGCCGACCTGGTAGGCGAGACCGACTATGAAGATGACGGCCACACCTATCGCCTGAAAAACGGCGCCGTGGTCATCGCCGCCATCACCTCCTGCACCAACACCTCCAACCCCAGCGTGATGATGGCGGCCGGGCTGGTGGCGAAAAAGGCCGTGGAAAAAGGCCTGACCCGCAAACCCTGGGTGAAAACCTCCCTGGCCCCCGGCTCCAAAGTGGTCACCGACTACTACAAGGCCGCCGGCCTCACTCAATACCTGGACAAGCTCGGCTTTGACCTGGTGGGTTATGGCTGCACCACCTGCATCGGCAACTCCGGCCCGTTGCCCGAGCCGATTGAAAAAGCCATCCAGAAAGCCGACCTTGCCGTGGCGTCGGTGCTGTCCGGCAACCGCAACTTCGAAGGCCGCGTCCACCCGCTGGTGAAAACCAACTGGCTGGCCTCGCCGCCGCTGGTGGTGGCGTATGCGTTGGCCGGTACAGTGCGCATCGATATCAGCCGCGAACCGTTGGGCAACGATCAGCAAGGCAATCCGGTGTACCTGAAGGACATCTGGCCGAGCAGCCAGGAAATTGCCGACGCCGTCGCCCAGGTCAGCACCAGCATGTTCCACAAGGAATACGCCGAGGTGTTTGCCGGTGACGCACAGTGGCAAGCGATTGAAGTGCCGCAGGCCGCGACCTACGTGTGGCAGAAGGATTCCACCTACATCCAGCACCCGCCGTTCTTCGACGACATCGCCGGCCCGCTACCGGTGATCAAAGACATCAACGCTGCCAACATCCTGGCCCTGCTGGGCGATTCGGTGACCACCGACCACATCTCCCCTGCCGGCAACATCAAGGCCGACAGCCCCGCCGGTCGCTACCTGCGCGAACAAGGCGTGGAACCGCGTGACTTCAACTCCTACGGCTCACGCCGGGGCAACCATGAAGTGATGATGCGCGGCACCTTCGCCAATATCCGTATCCGCAATGAAATGCTCGGCGGCGAGGAAGGCGGCAACACGCTGTATATCCCCACCGGCGAGAAAATGCCGATCTACGACGCGGCCATGAAATACCAGGCATCCGCCACACCGCTGGTAGTGATCGCCGGCCAGGAATACGGCACCGGCTCAAGCCGCGACTGGGCGGCCAAGGGCACCAACCTGCTGGGGGTCAAGGCGGTGATCGCCGAGAGTTTCGAACGGATTCACCGCTCCAACCTGGTGGGTATGGGCGTGCTGCCCCTGCAGTTCAAGCTGGACCAGAACCGCAAGGCGCTCAAGCTCACCGGTAAGGAGAAGATCGACATCCTCGGTTTGACCGCTGTGGAGATCGTGCCGCGCATGAACCTGACCCTGGTGATTACCCGCGAGGATGGCAGCAGCGAGAAGATCGACGTGCTGTGCCGGATCGATACCCTCAATGAAGTGGAATACTTCAAGGCCGGGGGCATTCTGCACTATGTGCTGCGCCAGTTGATCGCCTCTTAGGCGACGCTGTAAATCAAATGTGGGAGGGGGCTTGCCCCCTCCCACATTTTGATTGCATTTCAAGCTGGAAAAACCGAGATCAGCCGAAGAGCCACTTCCACAGCAGTACCAAGACGACAACCGCCAGCACCGGCCGCGCAACGCGGTAGGCCTTGGGATGCTTGCGCTTCCACTGCTTGACCACACTGCTGATCTTGTCGCTGAACGACTTGCTCCAGGCATAGGCCTGGTTGATACCGCCGACGCGTTCGTCATCCACGTTCTGCGGCGCGGTGGCGTGGCCCAGTTGCGCGCTGACCCAGCGGTTGATGCGGGTCATCAGGGGATTGCTCAGCGGACGTTCGATGTCGCAGAACAGGATCACACGCGTCTTTTCCGTCTCGTTCTTCACCCAATGTACGTAGGTTTCGTCGAACATCACGTCTTCACCGTCGCGCCAGGCGTATTCCTGGCCATCGACGAAGATGCGGCAATCATCGGAGTTCGGTGTAGACAGCCCCAGGTGATAACGCAGGGAACCGGCAAACGGGTCGCGGTGCGGGTTGAGGTGACTGCCGCCCGGCAACAGCGCGAACATCGCGCCCTTGACGTTGGGGATGCTGCTGACCAGCGCTACGGTTTTCGGGCACAGGGCCTCGGCCGACGGCAGCGGTTTGTCGTACCACTTGAGGTAGAAACGCTTCCAGCCCTTCTTGAAGAACGAACCGAAGCCGGCGTCGTTATTCTTTTCGGCAGCGCGGATGTAACCCTCGTCGAACAGGTGCATGGCTTCTTCGCGGATCACTTCCCAGTTGTCCTTGAGCACGTCCAGTTCCGGGAACTTGCTGCGGTCCAGGTACGGCTTGGACGGCACGGCCGAGAACAGGTACATCAAGGCGTTATACGGGGCAAACAGCGCCGAGTGATTGACGAACTGGCGCAACATCGGCAAACGGGCCTTGCCGCGCAGGTGCACGTACAGCGTACTGCCGATAAACACCAGCAACACCGACAGTTTGGCGGCCAAAGAAAAGGTCATGCAGCAACTCCTGGAAATAAGCGCCTGGCCAACAACCTCCCGTCGAGGGGAAACCAGACGTAGCAGCCGGCCATGATAAACACTCCGGACCTCGGGAAAAACCCGCGCAGTCCAACAATCAGCGTTTAAAACGGCGCGAGGGTGGGCCAATTATGCATAAGGCCCCCGCCCTCACGCTGATTTGCATCAAGCCTGGTTTTCTTGATCGGTAAACAAATCACTGAACAGCATGCTCGACAGGTAGCGCTCGCCGGAGTCCGGCAGGATCACCACGATGGTCTTGCCCTGCATTTCCGGCTTCTCGGCCAGGCGCACGGCGACCGCCATCGCCGCACCGCAGGAGATCCCGCACAGAATCCCCTCTTCCCGCATCAGGCGCAGGGCCATGGCCTTGGATTCGTCGTCGCTCACCAGCTCCACGCGGTCGATCATCGACAGGTCGAGGTTCTTCGGCACGAACCCGGCGCCGATGCCCTGGATCTTGTGCGGGCTGGGCTTGATCTCTTGACCGGCCAGCGCCTGGGTGATCACCGGCGATACGATCGGTTCGACGGCCACCGACAGAATCGGCTTGCCCGCGGTGTTCTTGATATAGCGCGACACCCCAGTAATCGTGCCGCCAGTGCCCACGCCCGCCACCAACACGTCAACGGCGCCGTCGGTGTCGTTCCAGATTTCCGGGCCGGTGGTTTTTTCGTGGATCGCCGGGTTGGCCGGGTTTTCGAACTGCGCCGGCATGTAGTAGGTGGCCGGGTCGCTGGCGAGGATTTCCGCGGCTTTGTCGATTGCGCCCTTCATGCCCTTGGCCGGTTCGGTCAGCACCAGCTCGGCGCCCAGGGCCTTGAGCACTTTGCGGCGCTCGATGCTCATCGACGCAGGCATGGTCAGTACCAGTTTGTAACCACGGGCGGCGGCGACAAACGCCAGGCCGATACCGGTGTTGCCCGAGGTCGGTTCGACAATGGTCATGCCCGGCTTGAGTTTGCCGGTGCTTTCCGCGTCCCAGATCATGTTCGCGCCAATGCGGCACTTCACCGAATAACCCGGGTTACGCCCTTCGATCTTGGCCAGGATGGTCACGCCACGCGGTGCGATGCGGTTGATCTGAACCAGAGGCGTGTTACCGATGGAGTGCGCGTTGTCTGCAAAAATGCGGCTCATGACGGGTCCTTGAGGCGGCTTGAAGAAAGCCCCAAGGGTATGCCTCGTCTTCCAAAGCGTCCAGTCAGAGGAACGTCGGCAGCATCGGAACAGTCAATCTCCTACAAGCCCGCAGAACGGCCCCGGGAACAACCACGCCTTCGATCGACTGAGCGCAGGCGTGACTGGTCATTCAGAGACTGAATAACCCGTCTGCGTTCACAGTCGCCGGGGCCGCACGGTATAGTCGGGCATTGATGAATTCGAGGAATGACCGATGAAGTTCGAAGGCACCCAGGCCTACGTTGCCACCGATGACCTGAAACTGGCCGTCAACGCGGCCATCACCCTGGAGCGGCCGCTGCTGGTCAAGGGCGAGCCGGGCACCGGCAAGACCATGCTCGCCGAGCAGTTGGCCGAATCCTTCGGCGCCAAGCTGATCACCTGGCACATCAAGTCCACCACCAAGGCCCACCAGGGCCTGTATGAGTACGATGCGGTCAGCCGCCTGCGCGACTCGCAGTTGGGCGTGGACAAGGTGCACGACGTGCGCAATTACCTGAAGAAGGGCAAGCTCTGGGAGGCCTTCGAGGCCGAGGAGCGGGTGATCCTGCTGATCGATGAAATCGACAAGGCCGACATCGAGTTCCCCAACGACCTGCTGCAAGAACTCGACAAGATGGAGTTCTACGTCTACGAAATCGACGAGACCATCAAGGCCAAGAAGCGCCCGATCATCATCATCACCTCCAACAATGAAAAAGAGCTGCCGGACGCGTTCCTGCGCCGCTGCTTCTTCCATTACATCGCCTTCCCCGACCGCGCCACCCTGCAAAAGATCGTCGATGTGCATTACCCCAACATCAAGAAAGACCTGGTCAGCGAAGCGTTGGACGTGTTCTTCGACGTGCGCAAAGTGCCGGGCCTGAAGAAAAAGCCCTCCACCTCCGAACTGGTCGACTGGCTCAAGCTGCTGATGGCCGACAATATCGGCGAAGCGGTACTGCGCGAACGCGACCCGACCAAGGCCATCCCGCCCCTGGCCGGTGCGCTGGTGAAGAACGAGCAGGACGTGCAATTGCTCGAGCGCCTGGCGTTCATGAGCCGTCGCGGTAACCGATAAGGGCGCCTGCCATGTTGCTCAACCTGTTCAATGAAATGCGCGCAGCCAAGGTGCCGGTGTCGGTGCGCGAGCTGCTCGACCTGATCAACGCCCTGAAACAGCGGGTGACCTTCGCCGACATGGACGAGTTCTACTACTTGGCCCGGGCGATCCTGGTCAAGGACGAACGCCATTTCGACAAGTTCGACCGCGCCTTCAGCGCCTATTTCAACGGTCTGGAAAAACTCGACGAGCACCTGCAGGCGCTGATCCCCGAAGACTGGCTGCGCAAGGAGTTCGAACGTTCGCTGAGCGACGAAGAACGCGCACAGATCCAGTCCCTCGGCGGCCTGGACAAGCTGATCGAGGAATTCAAGAAACGCCTGGAAGAACAGAAAGAGCGCCACGCCGGCGGCAACAAATGGATCGGCACCGGCGGCACCAGCCCGTTCGGCTCCGGCGGCTACAACCCGGAAGGCATCCGCGTCGGCGATGCGGGCCAGCGCCAGGGCAAGGCGGTCAAGGTTTGGGACCAGCGCGAGTACAAGAACCTCGACGACCAGGTGGAACTGGGCACGCGCAACATCAAGATCGCCCTGCGCCGCCTGCGCAAGTTCGCACGCCAGGGTGCAGCGGAAGAGCTGGATATCGACGGCACCATCGACCACACCGCCCGCGATGCCGGCTTGCTGAACATCCAGATGCGTCCGGAGCGGCGCAACACCATCAAGCTGCTGTTGCTGTTCGACATCGGCGGCTCGATGGACGCCCATGTGAAGACCTGCGAAGAGCTGTTCTCCGCGTGCAAGACCGAGTTCAAGCACCTGGAGTACTTCTACTTCCACAACTTCGTGTACGAGTCGGTATGGAAGAACAACCAGCGCCGCACCTCGGAACGCACCTCCACCCAGGACCTGCTGCACAAGTACGGCGCCGATTACAAAGTGATCTTTATCGGCGACGCGTCGATGGCGCCGTATGAAATCACCCAGGCCGGCGGCAGCGTCGAGCATTGGAATGAAGAGCCAGGGTATGTGTGGATGCAGCGCTTCATGGCCAAGTACAAGAAGCTGATCTGGATAAACCCGTACCCGAAGGACACCTGGGGCTATACGGCGTCGACCGGGATTGTGCGGGAGTTGGTCGAGGATCAGATGTATCCGTTGACCTTGCGCGGGTTGGAAGAAGGCATGCGGTTTCTTTCCAAGTAACCCCCGATCCCAGGAAAGTCGAAAATCCAATGTGGGAGGGGGCTTGCCCCCGATGGAGGTGTATCAGTCACACATCTATTGACTGACACACTGCCATCGGGGGCAAGCCCCCTCCCACAATTTGGATTTCAGTGTTCTTCAGGCTGCGGTAAACCGCCGCAAAAAGTCCACATGCTGCCTATGCGCCGTCTCCTGCACCACCGGCGTCAACCGCACCTTCTCCCCCGGCACACACTGCGCCAGCCGCGCCAATGCCAACGGCGTCAACGCCCCCAGGCGCGGGTAGCCGCCGATGGTCTGCCGGTCATTGAGCAACACAATCGGCTGCCCGTCCGGCGGCACCTGGATCGCGCCCAGCGGGATCCCCTCAGAGATCAACGACGGCCCCTGGTATTCAAGCGGCGTGCCCAGCAAACGCATGCCCATACGGTCGGCGCGGCTGTCGAGGGTCCATTCGGTGTTGAACGCATCGAACAGACTCTGCCCGCTGAACTGGCCGATCTGCGCGCCGACAATCACATCCAACGGCGCCTTGGCCGGCAATGCGATTGCGCTCAACACTTTCATCGCACCGCCCGTGCCGGAATAGGCCAGTCGCCCGCCTTGCGCCAACGGTTTGCCGAAACCGTCCAGCCCGCCGAGTTCCTCACGCACCACGGTGGCACAGCTGCCCAGCACCTGCGGCGCATCAAACCCGCCCGGCGCCGCCAGGTAGGCCCGCGCGCCGCTGAACGGCTGGGTAAAGCGCAGCCGCTGGCCCTTTTGCAGGATAAAACTGCGTCCGGGGCTGATGGCGCGCTCATCGATGTAGGCGCCCAAGTCCGCACCGGCCAAGGCCAGCAGGCAATAGTCCTCGGCCTGCACGGTAAAACCGCCCAGGGTAATTTCCACCACCGGCGCATCCAGGGCGTTGTCCAGCAGCCAATTGGCCCAGGACATCGACACCCAATCCAGCGCGCCGCCCTGGGTCACGCCCAGGTGTCGCACGCCAAAGCGGCCGGTGTCTTGCAACAGGCACAGCGGGGTGCTGGCCTCAATGATCAAGCCGCTCATGCCTGCGCCTCCAACGGCGTGTCATCGCCACCCAACTTGATGAATTCGGCGTGGTCGACCGCCTCGAAGCGCACCGTATCGCCGGGCTGCATCAGGCTGTAACCGTCGCGGTCGCGGTCGAACAGCTGGGTCGGGGTGCGACCGATCAGGTTCCAGCCGCCGGGAGAGACCACTGGGTAGGCGGCCGTTTGCCGTTCGGCGATGCCGACACTGCCGGCCGCCACGCGTTTGCGCGGGGTGTTAAGCCTGGGGGTGGCGAGGCATTCATCCACCAGCCCCATAAAGGCAAAACCAGGGGCAAAGCCGAGGGCGAACACCTGGTATTCGTGGGCGCTGTGGCGGCGGATCACCTCATCGACCGCCAGGCCACTGCGCTGGCTGAGCAAGGTCAGCTCTGGCCCGACGCTCAGGTCGTACCACACCGGCAGCACATGGCAGTGGCCGCTGCCCTGGGCCTGGGGTTGCAGGTCGGTGAGGGCCTGGCCGATCAATTCCCGCGCCTGGGCCGGGTTCAACACGGTGAGATCGTAATGCACCATCAAGGTGGTGTAGGACGGCACCAGGTCCACCAACGCCGCGCCAAACCCTTGCCGCAGACGCTGGGTAGCGGCAAGCATCCACGGCATATTGGCTTCGGCGATCACCTCAAACAGACGCACCATCAAGCAGTCGATGGCCACCACTTCGATGCGTGGCTTCATTGGCACTTCAACGCCTCGCGAATGCGCTGCACGGCGGCGACCGAACTGGCGTTATCGCCATGCACGCACAGGGTATTGGCCCGCAGGATCAAAGGGCTGCCGTCGCTGGCGGTCAAGGGTTCGCCACGGGAAATGGTCACCGATTGCTGGATGATGGTCTCGGTATCGTGGTGTACCGCGCCCGGCAATTGGCGCGAAACCAGATGGCCCTGGTTGTCGTAGGCACGGTCGGCGAAGGCCTCGAACCACAGGATCACGCCGTATTCGTCGCCCAGCGCCTGGGCCGCGCTGTTGTCACGGGTGGCCAGCAGCATCAGCGGCAGGTCGCCGTAAGTGGCGACAGCCTGGATCACCGCACGCAACTGCGCGGGGTTGGCCATCATGTCGTTGTACATCGCGCCATGGGGTTTGACGTAGCTGACCCGTCCGCCCTGGGCGCGGCAGATGCCGTCGAGCGCGCCGATCTGGTAGTGCAACAGGTCCTGGATTTCCTCTGGCGTGTAGGCCATGGAACGGCGGCCAAAACCTTGTAAGTCCTGATACGCCGGGTGCGCACCGACCAGCACACCATGCTTGAGCGCCAGGCTGACGGTCTTGCGCATGATGCTCGGGTCGCCGGCATGGAAGCCGCAGGCCACGTTGGCGCAATCAATGAACGGCATAACCTCGGCATCCAGACCCAGGGTCCAGTTGCCAAAACTTTCGCCGATGTCGCAATTCAATAGCAGGCGGCTCACGCGGGTTGCTCCTGTAGGCTTTGTTTTTTTGTAGTGTGGGATCTTTTACACAAGACTCGCAACTTGTCCTGACACCCCAACGACGCTTATCGTGGAACGGCTCGATTTTTGGCGTTTGCCCGGTGCGGCGTCCAACTAATAAAAACCGATCCATGCATAAGAAAAAGTTGATCCCATGAATTTGAAGTTCCTCGAAACCTTCGTCTGGGTGGCCAAGCTCAAGAGTTTCCGCCTGACCGCCGAGAAACTGTTCACCACCCAGGCCTCGATCTCCAGCCGCATCGCCGTGCTGGAGAGCGAACTGGGGGTGAAACTGTTTCTGCGTGACTCACGCGGCGTCAGCCTGACGCCGGAAGGCTTGAAGGTACTCGATTACGCCGAGCAAATGATGGTGACCATGCAGGGCTTGAAACAGTCCCTGGAGACCACCAGCAGCAAGGTCGGGCGGATTCGTATCGGTGCGATGGACACGGTGATCCACACCTGGCTGAGCCCGTTGGTCGCCGAATTGATGGACCATTTCCCACGGGTGGAAATCGAGTTGGTCGCCGATACCGCACTCAACCTCAGCGATCAACTGCAAAAAGGCTTCCTCGATCTGATCCTGCAAACGGACCTGCTGCGCCTGGAAACCGTGCGTAGCCTGGAACTGGCCAGCCACCCCATGGCCTGGATCGTCGCCAGCCAGTCGATCTACAACCGCAACTACGCCTCCCTCGCCGAACTGGCCCAGGAGCGCATCATCACCTACTCGAAAAATTCCCACCCGCACCAGGATGTCTTGAGCCTGATGCAGGCCAACGGCGTCGCCGCACCGCGTATGAACTGCGTGAATTCGGTGTCGGCCATTACCCGCTTGCTGCGCGATGGTTTCGGCATTGGTGCACTGCCGCCTGTGTTGGTGCGCGAAGAGCTGGCACGGGGGGAACTGGTGATGCTGCCGATGGCGCAACGCTTACCGAACCTGCAGGTCGTGGTGTCGTGGCGCGTGGGGGTGGAACTGGTCGAAGAGATTGTGGGGCTGTGCCAGAAAGTGGTGGCGCGCTATGCCGAAGAAGTCGGCGAAGAGCGGATGGTAATGAGCAACTGAAGGAACTCAATCCAAATGTGGGAGGGGGCTTGCCCCCGATAGCAGGGTGTCAGTCAGCCTGTTTTTAGCTGACCCACCGCTATCGGGGGCAAGCCCCCTCCCACATTGCCCCCCTCCCACATTGGATTTGTGTCGGCCGTTAGAGGCCCTTGAGGTCGCGCTCTTCGATCGGCCGGCTCTGGCGCAGACGCTTGCCGCCCAACACCACCCAGTCGATCAAGCGGAACAGGCACTCCAGGCCGAACGACAACAACATCGCGCCGCCCAGGCCCCAGCCCATGGCTTCGGGGGTCAACAGGATCTGGTAGCTGTAACCGTTCCAGGTTTCCAGGCGGATCGCCGGGTCGGCCGCGACCGCTACCTGCAATGCGCGAATGTACCAGGGGCCTTGCATGGCCTGGAATTGCTTGTCCAACGCCAACTGGCGATCCAATAACGTGCCGAGGCTGTTGGCATCGCTGCGAAATACCGGGTCGTCGCTGGCACGGTAGTGGGCCACCAGGGCCTGCAAGTCGCCATTGAAGAACTGTTGCGCGGTGGATTCAAAGCCGCGCAGGCCAGTCTGGGCCTCGATCAGGTGGGCTTCGACGCGCTTGGCGTAGTCATTGATAAACCCCGGCACTTGCACACCGACCAACAAGCCAATGGCAAACAACACCAACCGCAGATAGCTGAGCAACATAGTCGACTTCCTTACTCGGTAATGCCCTGGCTGACGCATTCACCGCGCCGCCACAGGCTCCACTGGCCCGGTTCGTAGCGGGTCCAGTTTTCGTTGTCGGTCAGCGGTTCGGTGGCGATCACCGTGACCACATCATTAGGCGTTGTTTCGGCCTGAAAATCGACGATCACGTCGACATCTTTCAAGCGCGCCGGGCCAAACGGGGCGCGTCGGGTAATCTGCGCCAGTTTGGTCGAGCAGTAGCAAAACAACCAATCACCGTCGCTGAGCAGGCAGTTGAACACACCTTTGCTGCGATATTCGGCGCAGGCGGCGATCAGGTCCGGCAGCATCTGCTCGATGTCCACCGGCTCCGGGAACGCCTCGCGGACCCGGTTGAGCAAGTCGCAGAACGCCGCTTCGCTGTCGGTGTCGCCCACCGGGCGGTAAAACGTGGCGCGTGGGTTGAAGTCCGCCAATTGGCCGTTGTGCGCAAAGCACCAGTTACGCCCCCACAGTTCGCGCACGAACGGGTGGGTATTGGACAGGCATACCTTGCCAACGTTGGCCTGGCGGATATGGCCGATCACCACTTCACTTTTGATCGGATAACGCTGCACCAACAACGCGACTTCCGACTCGCTGCTCGCGGCCGGGTCCTGGAACAGGCGCAGGCCGCGGCCTTCATAGAAGGCGATGCCCCAACCGTCGCGGTGGGGGCCGGTACGCCCGCCGCGCTGCATCAGCCCGGTAAAGCTGAACACAATGTCGGTGGGGACGTTGGCACTCATGCCCAATAATTCACACATGCCAGGGCTCTCGCTGCAGGGCAGACAACGTTAAAGGCGCGGTTCGACCCGCATACCGCTCACAGGCGCGGGGCGACGGAACGGCTCGTCATCCTCTTCCGGCTCGGCGGCCAAGGCAGCATCGACCGCAGCCTTGCGCTCACGGCTCGCCTTGGCGGCGCGCTCGATGGGCCAGCGTATCAACACAAACACGAGGTACACGCCAAAAGCGATCATCGTGTACATGAACAAGTCGGAGACCGCCCGCCAGGCGTTATTACCGACTTTGAGCACCAGGTCCAACGCGGTAATCGCCACGGCGGGCGCGAACTGGGTCTTGACCGGGTCGACGACGGTCGGGCTCAACAGCAGCACGGCCATCAGTAATTGCAGTGGCTCGCGCAACCAGCGCCAGATCCAGCGGGTCATGCGCCACCACACCAACAGGCAGCCCAAAGCGGCGAAGGCGTAAAGGCCCCAAGCGGTCAGATAGTCGTTCTCGGTCATGGTGTCCATGGCAAGGTAGGCAAACAGGCCGCTATGATAACGGCTTTTGCGTGTCGCGGCTGCAATGCCTGCCACCATCCTCCAGACAGAGAGTGATCCATGCCGCCATCGACCCCCATCACTGCCGCCCCGATTGCCCGCAAGGCCGCAGGCCAGGACCCTTACGCCTGGCTGCAAGCGCGTGACAGCGCTGAAGTCATGGATTACCTCAAGGCCGAAAACGCCTGGGAGCAAGCCCAACTCGCCGAGCAACAGGCGCTGCGCGAAACCCTGTTCGAAGAGATCAAGGGCCGCATCCTCGAAACCGACCTGTCGCTGCCCTCCCCCTGGGGCCCGTACCTGTATTACACGCGCACCACCGCTGGCGACGAATACGCCCGCCACTATCGCTGCCGCCGCCCGGCCGACGACAGCAACCAAGTGGACGACAGCAGCGAAGAGCTGTTGCTCGACCCCAATGCGTTGGCCAACGGCGGCTTTTTCTCCCTCGGTGCGTTCAGCATCAGCCCCGACCACCAGCGCCTGGCCTACAGCCTCGACACCAGTGGCGAAGAGATCTACACCCTGTACGTGAAGGAATTGGCCACCGACAAAGTCAGCGAACTGGCGTTCGACAACTGCGACGGCAGCATGACCTGGGCCAATGACAGCCTGACGCTATTCTTCGGCGAGCTGGACGACACCCATCGCCCGCACAAACTCTACCGCTATCGCCTGGACGGCACCGCCGCGCAGGAAGTGTTCCACGAGACCGACGGGCGTTTCTTCCTGCACTGCTACCGTTCCAGCTCCGAGCGCCAGTTGCTGGTGGCCCTGGGCAGCAAGACCACCAGCGAAATCTGGGCGCTGGACGCCGACCAGCCGCACCTGGACTTCACCTGCCTGGCGCCACGGGTCGAAGACCACGAGTATGACGTCGACCATGGCCAACTCGACGGTGCGTGGACATGGTTTATCCGCAGCAACCGCGACGGCATCAACTACGCCCTGTTCGTCGCCGCCGACACCGGCCGCGTGCCAACCCAAGCCGACTGGCAAAACCTGATCCCCCACAGCGATGAGGTAATGCTCGACGGCGTGAGCCTGAACGCCAGCGCCATGACCTTGAGCCTGCGCATCGGCGGACTGCCGGTCATCGAAGTGCATCCCCAGGGTCTGCCGACCTACCGCGTGGAATTGCCTGACGCCGCCTACAGCCTCTACGTACAAAACAGCCTGGAATTCCCCAGCGACAAAATCCGCCTGCGCTATGAAGCGCTGAACCGCCCGGCCCAGGTGCGCCAACTGGAACTGGCCAGCGGCGCGCAACAGGTGCTCAAGGAAACCCCGGTACTCGGCGTGTTCAACGCCGACGATTACGTCAGCCAGCGTTTGTGGGCGACCTCCGCCGATGGCACCCAGGTGCCGATCAGCCTGGTGGTCAAGCGCGACCAGCTCGGCAAGCCGACGCCGCTGTACCTCTATGGCTACGGCGCCTACGGCCAGAGCCTTGATCCGTGGTTCTCCCACGCACGCTTGAGCCTGCTGGACCGTGGCGTCGCGTTTGCCATTGCGCATGTGCGCGGCGGCGGCGAACTGGGTGAAGCCTGGTACCGCAATGGCAAGCAGGAACACAAACAGAACACGTTCAGCGACTTCATTGCCTGTGCCGAACACCTGATTGCACAGGGTTTGACCAGCGCCAAACAGCTGGTCATCAGCGGCGGCAGCGCCGGCGGCCTGTTGATCGGCGCGGTGCTCAACCAGCGCCCGGAGCTGTTCCAGGCGGCGATTGCCGAAGTGCCGTTTGTCGACGTGCTCAACACCATGCTCGACCCGGACCTGCCGCTGACCGTCACCGAGTACGACGAGTGGGGCAACCCGCAAGAGCCCGAGGTCTACGCACGCATCAAGGCGTATGCGCCGTATGAAAACGTCCGCGCCCAGGCCTACCCGGCCCTGCTGGTGATCGCCGGCTACAACGACAGCCGCGTGCAGTACTGGGAAGCGGCCAAGTGGGTGGCCAAGCTGCGCGACACCAAGACGGACGACAACCTGCTGCTGCTCAAGACCGAACTGGGGGCCGGCCACGGCGGCATGAGCGGGCGTTACCAGGGATTACGTGACGTAGCACTCGAATATGCATTTGTGTTCAAGGCGCTGGGGCTGGTTTAGCGGTCCTGTCTGAACGCTGGAGCGCTCGACGCGGTTAACCGCCGGGCGTCTTTGGCTTGCTGTCGTTTGGCGGTAAACCGGGGACCGTCTGGTCCTTCGGTGGCGCAGGTAACACGATGGGCACCAGCGGCGGCGAGCCGTTCGTCTTGGGCACGGCCGGCGGGGTGACTTGCGGATACAGCGTCGGGGTGGGCGTGCCCGGCGCGCCAGGGGTTGGCGCCGGCGCGACCGGTACGGTTTGCAACTCCTGAGCCTGCGCCACACCCAATGCGAGCGCGCCCAACACAATGACCGTTAGAATGCTGCACTTCATCGATGGCTCCATGGCCTGACCGGAATGTCGTAAGGCTACTCCCAACCGCGTAAGAATGCCCTTCCCAATGAGATTTCCATGAAACGTTTCGTTCTGCTGGATACCACTCCGATCCCCGACAACGGCGGTGCTTTGTGCCTGTTCGAATACGGCGAGGATTTTGTCATCAAGATCCAGGGCGGCGACGGCGGCCAGTTGATGAACACGCGCATGCATGGCTCCGAAGACGCGCTGGCGGAAATTCCTTGTCGCAAAGTCGCCGGCCGCCCCGGTTCGCGGGTATTGATCGGCGGGCTGGGCATGGGCTTTACCCTCGCGTCGGCCCTCAAGCACTTGGGCAAGACCGCCGAAGTGGTGGTGGCGGAGCTGGTGCCCGGCGTCGTGGAATGGAACCGCGGCCCTTTGGGCGAAAAAGCCGGACGCCCATTGCTTGACCCGCGCACCGTGATCCGCATGGAAGACGTGGCCAAGGTGCTGCAAGCCGAGCCCCACGGCTTTGATGCGATCATGCTCGACGTGGACAACGGCCCCGAAGGCCTCACGCAAAAAGCCAACAGTTGGCTCTACTCCGCCGGTGGCCTGGCCGCCTGCGCCAAGGCCCTGCGCCCCAAGGGCGTGCTTGCGGTATGGTCGGCCAGCGCCGACAAGCTGTTCAGCGACAAGCTGCGCAAGGCCGGCTTCAAGGCCGAAGAAGTGCAGGTGTTCGCCCATGGCAACAAGGGCACGCGGCACACCATCTGGATTGCGGAAAAGCTCAAGGGCTAATTGCGCCGCGATTGACTAGAATCAACCTTATCCGTGACCCACCCAAAGACAGGAGCCATGATGAGCTCGACCAACCCGCCCTCCCACACCGCCAAGCTCGACCGCATCCTCGCCGATGCCCAGCGCGACCGGGAAATGGGCTACCGCGACAAAGCCCTGAAAATGTACCCCCACGTGTGCGGCCGCTGCGCCCGTGAATTCGCCGGCAAGCGCCTGAGCGAACTGACCGTGCACCACCGCAACCACAACCATGACGACAACCCCCAGGACGGCTCCAACTGGGAGTTGCTGTGCCTCTACTGCCACGACAACGAGCACTCGCGCTACACCGACCAGCAGTACTTCGGCGAAGGCTCCACCAGCAGCCCGACGATCGCCAAGGCCACGCACAACCCGTTTGCGGCGTTGGCAGGGTTGATGAAGAAGGACGACTGAAGCTCGTCGCTGCCTGTCCCGGCCGTCTTCGCGAGCAAGCCCACTCCCACCTTTGGAATGCATTCCCCCGGTGGGAGTGGGCTTGCCCGCGATGGCGGCCTCACAAGCAACACATATCTTGATACCGACCACACCCGTATAATCGCCGCTTTTCTCCAAGGCACCCTTCCCCGTGGGCAATAAACGCTACAGCTGCATCGGTCTGTATAACCCCAAATCCCCCGAAAACGTCGGTTCGGTGATGCGCGCCGCCGGCTGCTACGGCGTGGCCTCGGTGTTCTACACCGGCAAGCGCTACGAGCGCGCCCGGGATTTCATCACCGACACCAAGAAGGTCCACCACGACATTCCGCTGATCGGCATCGATGACCTGAAAAAAATCCTGCCGCTGGGCTGCATCCCGGTCGCCGTCGAACTGGTGGAAGGCGCCCGCCCGCTGCCTGAATACACCCACCCCGACCGCGCGCTGTACATCTTCGGCCCCGAAGATGGCTCCCTCGACAAAGAGATCCGCGACTGGTGTGAAGACGTGGTGTACATCCCGACCACCGGCTGCATGAACCTCGCCGCCACCGTCAACGTGGTGCTCTACGACCGCATGGCCAAGGGCAATAACACCCGCTCTGGCCCCAAGTACTGATTTTTCGGGAACATCCGGCGCCTGCACACAGTCAGTTGCGTATCACTAGCCCTTGTTGGAGACCGATCATGAGCGACAGCAAAACCCTGCGACCTGTCATTGAATCCACCCCACGCCAGGCCCGCCCCACGCAAAACGTACACGGCTGGGAGCGCATCGGCTCGGTGGCCGGCGGTGTGATCATGGTCGGCAAAGGCCTGCGCCGTGGCGGGATTTTCGGGCTGCTCCAAGTGGCGATTGGCGGCGTGGCGCTGACGCGTGGGGTGACCGGGCACAGTTCGCTCAAGGACAAGCTGGAACAGGGTCGCCAGGAAATGAACAGCCTGCGCACGAAAATCGAGCGAGCCGGTGAAGAGTTGAAAAAACTGAAGACCAAGGCGCAAGTGGCCGCCGAAAAGGCCGCAAAAACCACCGGCTGAGCCAAGTCTTCTGCCTGTTGGCGATCCAAATGTGGGAGGGGGCTTGCCCCCTCCCACCTTTATTCAGGGTCAGCGCAATAGCTTGGAGTCCAGCACCACCGACGACTCACCGATAATGCTCTGGGCCAGTCGCACAAACTCTGGGGTGCTGACGCTGTTCGCCCGCATCACCGCTTGCGCGAGATCGTCCAGGGAGCGCTTATTGTGGGTTTTCACGCGGATCTCGCGATCCAGCTCCTGCATCACCACCACCGCCCGCGCCACGGTTGCGCCGCTGACGTGCTCGCCGCGCAAGGTGGTGACATCCTTGCCTTCGCGGGTCAGCCGCGCCTGTATCGCCGCATAGCGCTCGTCGGTGATCCCGCCGCCACGGCGCAGCAGTTCGATCGCGTAATACTCCGCCAGGCCTTCGCTGATCCAGTCGCTGGTGTCATGGTCGTTGAAGCGAGCGATGGCTTGCACCACTTCGCGGATCAGCGGGCTGCTGCCGTTTTCACTGACCAGCGGCGTGCGGCTGTTGAGGTAGATCGAGTCGCGTGACGAAAACGCGCCACGGCGCATCGGGTCGCTGGCGCCGACGATCAATAACTTGGCGGGGTGGCGCGGGAACGCGGCTTCCACCTGCGGCCAGACGAAGGTCAGCAACGTCAGCACATCCATACGACGCATGGCCTGGCCCTTGGGCGAGGCCACGGTGACGTCGGTTTCCCCCAGGCGCACCCGGCGGCTGCCGAGGTTACCGGCGAGCATCCAACCGGTGGGCCGATCGAACAGGCGCGAGACGTTGTCGATCCGGAAGGCGTGCTTGCCGATACGCGGCCAGGCGGTTTCGACGCTTTTCCAGCCGGTTGGCAGCTCGAACACCAGGCGCGAGACCAGCTCGACGCCGTCCTGCTGGTCGAGGCGCGCGGCTGGCACCAGGTCTTCCCCGCGAAACAGCGCCCAGCTCGGCGTCATCCGCGCTTCATAGGCACCCGGCTTGCGCGCATGGCTGAGGCGTACACGGTAGGTCAGGCTGGCCTTGTCGGCGCTGGGTTGCCAAAGGCCGCGATGGCCACTGACTTTCCATTGGCCGTCGGCCTGGAAATCGCTGTAGTCACCGTCGCGGCCCAAATCGAAATCCAGGCTGCGCACCGCCGAGCCCTGGGACAGGCTCACGCGCACCAGCGCCTGATCGCTCTGGGGCAGCAGTTTGACGTGATAGTCCAGGTCGACTTTCTTCGCGCACCACGCCGGCGTGCTCAGCGCCAGCAACACCAGGCTCGCCGCCAGTTGGGTCAGCCCCCTCATGCTCACTCCTTGTTCAGCCCGCGCGGAAGATCAGGTAATCCTCCCAGTCGTCTTCGGGCACGCTGCCTTCGGCGAGCATGCGTCCGGACTGGGAAATGCGTTCGTGATGCACGGCGTCACGGTCGCCGCAGACCAGGTGATGCCACAGCGGCAAGTCCTTGCGCTCGCTGACCAGGCGGTAGCCGCAGGTGGGCGGCAGCCACTTGAACTGGTCGGCCTGGCCCGGGGTGAGCTGGATGCAGTCGGGCACCGACGCGCGGCGATTGGGGTAATCGGTGCACTGGCAGGTTTTCAGGTCGAGCAGTTTGCAGGCGATGCGCGTGTAATAGACGCTGTTGTCGTCTTCATCCTCGAGCTTTTGCAGGCAGCACAGGCCACAGCCGTCGCACAACGACTCCCACTCCTCCTGATCGAGGTGTTCAAGGGTTTTGCGTATCCAGAAAGGTTCGACTTTGGCGGCCATGGCTCTACATCAGTATCGGTAGGTGAAAAGGCCGTCAGTCTAGTGCCCAAGACCACTGCGGCCAAGCGCTTACGACTGGCGGTGTTACAAGACTTGTCAGTCTAGCGGGGGCGCAGTAGCTTTGGGCGCCGAATTGACAATCAGGAACTGCCCATGAGCACCAACCCCCGCGCTGCCGATTACCCGATCAACCCCCAGTTCACTGACCGCTGGTCGCCCCGCGCCTTCACCGGCGAGAGCATCCCGCAGGAAACCCTGCTGAGCTTTTTCGAAGCCGCACGCTGGGCGCCATCGGCCTATAACTCGCAGCCCTGGCGTTTCCTCTACGCGCGCCGGGACACGCCGGACTGGGAGCGTTTCCTGGGCCTGTTGAACGAATTCAACCGCAACTGGGCGCAGCATGCGTCGGCCCTGGTGATCATCGCCTCGAAAACCGACTTCATCGCCCCCGGCGCCAGCGAAGAAACCCCAGCCCTGTGGCACACCTTCGACACCGGTTCGGCCTGGGGCTACCTCGCGCTACAGGCCAGCCTCAGCGGCTGGTACACCCATGGCATGGCCGGCTTCGATCAGGAACTGACGCGCAAGGAGCTGAAGGTTCCACAGGGTTATGCGCTGCATGCGGCGGTCGCGATCGGCAAGCTGGGCGACAAGTCGACCTTGCCGGAGTACCTGCAAGGCCGTGAGACGCCAAGCCCGCGTAAGCCGTTGAGCGAGCTGGTGTCGCAAGGCGATTTCAGTCTCTAGGACTGACGTGGGAGCTGGCTTGCCAGCCCCCACCTGCGGTTCGGCGCGGTGTCAGTAGCCGCGCTCGAAATCCACTTCACCGCGCAAGGCTTGCTGGGCCTGGTACGCGCGCACGTTCTCCAGAAACAGTTGCACCATCATCGGCGGCGAGGTCGGTGCCGAGCTGTGCCCGGTCAGCAGCAAGCCCCAGGCGGTCCAGAACGGGTGGCGTTGCGGCAACGGTTCCTGGCGACACACGTCGATCACCGCACCGGCCAGATGCCCTTCTTTCAAGGCTTCGACCAGATCGGCATCGACCACCGCGACGCCACGGCCGACGTTGATGAACAACCCGCTCGGCTTGAACTGCTTGAACAACGCCGCGTCGTACAGGTCGTGGGTGTTCGGCGTGTTCGGCAGCAGGTTGATCACGTAGTCCGCTTCGCCCACCAGCCGACCCAGTTGATCGATCCCGGCCACTTCGATAAACGGTGCCTGCTCGCGTGCCTGGCTGGCGATGCCATATAGCTTGACGCCAAACGGCACGAGAAACTGCGCCACGCGTTGGCCGATATCACCGCAGCCGACGATCAACACGGTGCGCCCGGCGAGGCTCTGGCCCATGCGGCTGTCCCACTTGCGCTCGACCTGGCTGACCAGGCGCGCCAACACTTCGCGTTCATGGCCCAGCATGTAGGTGAGGATAAATTCCGCCATGACCTGGCCAAAAATCCCCACCGCACGGGTCAGCCGATAGTCGCGGGGCAAGCCTTCGGCCAGCAGCGGCGTGACGCCGGCCCAGGTCGATTGCAGCCATTGTGGGTGGTGCCCCTGGCGCAACAGGGTGGCCAGCAGGTCCGGCTGGCCAAGCCACACCGGGCAATCGGCGGCCAGGCGCGACAGTTCGGCCGAGTCGCCGCTGGTCAACACCTCAAGGTCCGGTGCCGCTTCGCTCAACAACCGAGCGTAGAGCGGGTGATCCTGTTCAGCAATCAGAACACGCATGGTTCAAACCTTTCAAAAACAATGCAGACGGCCGCCCGCATCCTTACGGCCACCGTCCATTAATACGATTCCATGGAAAAATGCGCCCAGGACAGGGCACTGAGCGATCACATCGGGTCGTTGCGGCGCAGCAGCTCTTCGGGCAAGTGTTCGATGTACTCATCTTCGGCCGGTGGCATTTGCAGGTGGTAGCCCTGCTTTTCGAGGTTTTCCAGGACCACCGCAATGTCCTCGCGCGACAGCTTGCGCTCAGGCGTCAACACCATATCGAACGCGTGATGGGCTTTGCCGAAGGCTTCCATCAAGGGTTCCGGCACGCGCTCCAGGGCATCGCTTTTCAGCACGTAGAGGTACATTTCGTTGCGTTTCAAGCTGCGATAGATGGAGCAAATACGTTTCAAGGCTGTTCTCCGGCAGTGGCCAGGCTGTCGAGCAGCGCCTGGCCCATCAACTCGCGGCGCCAGCCACGCAGCGAGTCTGGCAGTTTATAAGGCCCATCGGGGTAGCCACTTTTGACCAGGGCTTCGAGGGTTTTCTTGCGCAGCATCAGTTCCGGCGCCATGTCCAGGCGTTCGGCTTGCGCCTGGCCCAAGGCGCGCAGTTGCTTGATCAGCGCAGCGGCATCCACCGGCAGCGGTTCAGCCACGGCGGGCGGCCATTGGTCCATGGACACGCTGCCGGCGCGCTTGATCAGGTCCAGCAGAAACTGGCCATCCTGACGCACGGTGCGCGGGTGCATGTCTTCGATTTTGCCCAGGGCGGCGAGGTTATCCGGCTGGGATTTGGCCAGGGGCCACAGCGAGTGTTCACGAATGATGCGGTTACGCGGCAGGTCGCGGGCACGCGCTTGCTGCTCGCGCCAGGCGCACAGTTCACGCAGCACGGCGAGTTGGGCACGGGACAGTTTCCACGCCAGCTTGGCCTCGCGGTACACCTCGTAAGGGTCGACTTCGCGGCGCAGGTTGGCCACCAGTTCGGCACCGTCGTCCAGGACCCAGGCGTATTTGTCGTCCGACAGCCGCGGGCGCAGGCGAATGTAGACCTCGGCCAGGTGGACCGCGTCTTCGGCGGCGTAGCTCACCTGGGTCTCGGACAATGGGCGCTGCAGCCAGTCGGAGCGGGTTTCGCCCTTGGGCAAGTCGATATCGAGCACGGCTTGCACCAGGCGCGAATAGCCCATGGAGAACCCAAGGTTCAGGTAAGCCGCAGCCAGTTGGGTGTCGAACAACGGCACTGGTAGGCTGCCGGTCAGGCGCAGCAACACTTCCAGGTCTTCACTGCAGGCGTGGACCACTTTGATCACGGCCGGGTTTTCCAGCAAAGCGGCCAACGGTTGCCAGTTGTCGATGGTCAGGGGGTCGATCAGGTAAGCGCGAACGCCATCACCGATCTGGATCAGCCCGGCAATGGGATAAAAGGTGTCGACCCGCATGAATTCGGTGTCGAGGGCGACGAATGGCAACTGCTGCCATTCGGCGCAATGCTGGCCGAGGCTATCGTTGTCGCAGATCCAGTGAATATCGATGGCCACACGGCTCTCCCTTGAAGAATGGCGCGCAGTATATATCGCGGAAGGGACTTGCGAGCATCCGCAGTGCACACGCAATCATGAAAACTCCGACAGCGCGTGAAGAATAGTCCGACCGATGGGAGTTATCCCGTCTTACGCAGAACGTAGACACGCCACACACTGGAGCCGGGGATGAACTCCTGGTAATTCAGGACCTCGAAGCCCGCCTGGCGGAACTCGTCCTCCACCGGCGTATGAGACGCGACCGACACAATCACCGTGTCGCGGCTGACCCGATGAAACTCCTGCAGCAGCGCCTGGCGCGCTTCGCTGCTGGGTACATGGCGAAACAATTCCAGACAGAAAATGCAATCCACCGCATTCGCCGACAGGCCGATGGAAAACGCCGAACCTTGAAAGGTCTTGACCCGTTTGAGCAGCGACGTCGGGTGGTGGGTGCGGGCGTGGTCGAGCATGTCCTGGGAGTTATCCGAGGCGAGGATCACCCGGTTGACGTGCTCGGCCAACACCGGCCAGAAGCGCCCCGAGCCGCAGGCCAGGTCGAGGACCAAACCGGGCTCGCCGGCAACCTTGAGGGCATTGCGCACCAGCCGCCCGTCGCGCCACGCCGCCAGACGCCGACGCAACCCGGGCGGGTGCGTATCGCCGCAAATCCTGGCGTGCTCGCGGTCACAGCGCTCGGCGTATTCAATCTCGATGGAAGAAAGTGGTGGTGACGACATCACGGACTCATATGAGTGGAACGGTAGTGAACGACCTTGATTCGCAGCTTACCCACTGCAACGTGAAAAAAAGGTCGAAAACTCCACCCCTGCCATTCCACTCACGCCGAGTGCAGATACCAGCGCCAATCCTGCTCCCCCACCTCGCCCATGAACTGCCGATATTCAGCACGTTTCACCGCCAGATACACCCCGAGGAACTCACTGCCGAACGCCTCCCGTGCCCAGTTGGAATCTTCCAATGCGCGCAGGGTGGTGAGCCAGTCGGTGGGCAGTAACGCGTTGGCCTGGGCGTAGCCGTTGCCTTCCACCGGGGCGCCGGGGTCGCGTTGTTCGCGGATGCCGCGGTGGATACCGGCGAGGATAGCCGCTGCCGCCAGATAGGGGTTGGCGTCGGCGCCGCAGAGGCGGTGTTCGATATGCCGCGACTGCGCCGGACCACCCGGCACGCGCAGGCTGACGGTACGGTTATCGACGCCCCAGGTGGCGGCCAGCGGCGCGTAGCTGTTGGTCTGGAAGCGGCGATAGGAGTTGGCGTTGGGGCAGAACATCAGCAGCGAATCGAGCAAGGTGCTGAGCATGCCGCCCACCGCCTGGCGCAGCAGCGGCGTGCCGTCGGCGGCCTCGCTGGCGAACAGGTTATTGCCCTCGGCATCCGCGAGGCTGACGTGCATGTGCATGCCGGTGCCGGCCAGGTCGTCGAACGGCTTGGCCATGAAGCACGCCGTCATCCCGTGTTTGTGCGCCACGCCTTTGACCAGGCGCTTGTAGCGCACCGCTTCATCCATCGCTTGCAGCGCGTCGGCGCGGTGTTCCAGGGTGATTTCGACCTGGCCCGGGGCGTATTCGGAAATCGCCGTGCGGGCCGGAATGCCTTGCAGTTTGCAGGCGCTGTAAAGGTCGGCGAGAAACGGCTCGATCTGCTCCAGTTCGCGCAGGCCATAGACCTGGGTCGCACGCGGGCGGCCGCCGTCCATGTCGCGTGCCGGTTGCGGGCGGCCGTTGCTGTCGGGTTTCTGGTCGAGCAGGTAGAACTCCAGTTCCGCGGCCATCACCGGGTAGTAACCGTCGGCCTTGAGCCCGTCGATCACCCTGGCCAGCACATGCCGCGGGTCGGCCACGCTGGCGGGCAAGCCTTCGGTGGGGTGCATGCTGACTTGCACCGCTGCCGTCGGCATCAGCCGCCACGGCATGCGCTGCAAACTGCCGCTGATCGGGTAGGCGCGGCAGTCGATATCGCCCACCTCCCACACCAGCCCGGAGTTTTCCACGTCATCGCCGTGGATAGTCAGGCCAAGGATGGTGCTGGGCAGCGGGCGGCCACTTTCATACACCGCCAGCAGTTCGTCGCGATGCAGCAACTTGCCGCGCGGCACGCCATTGTTGTCGAGGATAAACAGCTCGAACATCTCGATGTCCGGGTTCTGCTCAAGGAAAGAGTGGGCTTCGTGCAGGCTGGCAAAAACACTCATGGCAATTCTCATACGTTTGCGTCAGGCAGGCACACAGGCGCCGCCGGGCGGATGCGCGCAGGTGCGCGTCATCCATCGGATAGATCAACGTAGGAGAGAGGTATCTGGTGGGCGCGCATGTCGACAGTGGAACAGGGCCCAGAAAGCCAGCGCAGAGGGTAACGCCTCGACATCCGCCACACCGCTCGGCGCAACGACGCCAGGCAGTGTCTCGGGGTAAGCGTCGGGGCAACCGTCCATGGGCGAATCACAGTGGTGGAGTTGCCCGGCAGCGTCACATGCTGGCTCAGGTGGGTCAATTCAGGGTTGCCGGAGTTTGGTTACACGTTGGCTAAACATTCGCCGTCCTTGCCACTCTGCCATCTTGCTGGAAATAATGGCCGCCCGATCATGCCAAGGACTCGACCGCATGAAAGCTCCCTTAGCCCTGTGTGTATTGGCGAGCCTGGCGACGCCCGCCCTGGCGGACACTGCCCCCTCGCGCCTGGACACCGTGCTCGACAGCGGCACGCTCACCGTCTGCACCACCGGCGACTACAAGCCTTACACCTCCCTGCGTGCCGATGGCCGCTACGAGGGCATCGATATCGCCATGGCCGAGTCCCTGGCCAAGAGCCTCAATGCAACGATCACCTGGGTGCCGACCACCTGGAAAACCCTGATGCCGGACTTCCTCGCGCAACGCTGCGACATCGCCGTGGGCGGTATTTCGGTGTCGTTGGAACGCCAGAAAAAAGCCTTCTTCAGCCAGTCCCTCGGGGTCGACGGCAAGATCCCGCTGGTGCGCTGCGCCGATGTGCAACGCTACCAGACCGTCGAGCAGATCAACCAGCCGCAGGTGCGGGTGATCGAGCCGGCGGGCGGCACCAATGAAGTGTTCGCCCGGGCGCACCTGGGCCAGGCGCAGATACGCCTGCACGACAACGTGAGCATCTTCGACGAACTGCTGGCGGGCAAGGCCGATGTAATGATCACCGACGCCAGCGAGGCGCGCTTCCAGCAGAAACTCAAGCCGGGGCTGTGCGCGGTCAACCCGCAGCGGCAGATGCAGTACAGCGAAAAAGCCTTCCTGCTGCCCCGCGACGATGTGGCCTGGAAAAGTTACGTCGACCAGTGGTTGCACCTGAACGTGGCCACCGGGGTGTACGACGGCATCGTCAATCAATGGCTGGCAGCGCCCTGAGCCGTAGCCGTCTACGCTGTGCTCACACCTAATAAGAACGAGGCACGGATAATGAAGGGACTGCTCCGATTCACCTGGCTGCTGCTGTTGGGTTTCAGCCAGGTACACGCCGCCACCTTGCCGGAGGAGGACGCCCAGGCGGCCAAGGCCCTGCTGGAGAAAGCCTTGGCCTACTACCAGAGCAATGGCGACAAGGCCTTCGCCGCCTTCAGCCGCCAGGGCGAGTTTGTCGACCATGACCGCTATGTGTTCGTGGTCGACACCCAGGGCGTGTTGCTGGCCAGCGGCGGGCCCTCCTCCGCGTTGATCGGCCGCGATGTATCCGAAGTGCTGGGGCCGGATTTGCGCCAGTCGTTCAAGGACGCGCTCAAGGTGCCGGAAAGCCAGGGCATCCAGCAGGCCGACTACCGCTGGCAGAACTGGAACGACGGCAAGATCGAGCACAAGCATGTGTTTTATCAGCGCGTGGGCGAGCGCATCCTGGCGGTGGGCTATTACCTGCCACGGGCTACGCCGGAACAGGCGCGGGCGCTGCGGAACCAGGCCGTCAAGGCGCTGGTCAAGGATGAAGCGGGCACGCTGAAGGCGATCAACTCATTACAGGGCGGTTTCCTGCAGGACGATCTCTACGTGTTTGTGGTGGACCTCGATACCCAGCGCTATGTCGCCCATGGCACCAACCTGCGGCTGATCAACACTGACTTCAGCAAGGTCAAGGACCCGGACGGCAAGCCGGTGGGCGAACCGATCCTCAAGCTGATGGCGGAGCAAGACCAGGGTGAGTACAAGTACCGCTGGAAAAACCCGGTGACCGGCAAGGTCGAGCGCAAGCATGCATATGTGCGTAAAACCGGGCATTTCATGGTCGCGGTCGGGTACTACAGCCCCTGATCATGCCAGCTACTTGGCGTTGTCTTCCCGACCGCGCAGCACGCGATTAGGCATCGCAATCGCCGCCGCCAGCCCCAGCAATGACACCGCCGCACTCACCATCAGCAAATGCCGGAACGTCACCGCCAGTTCCCCGCGCAGGGCGTCCTGCGCCGGGCCTGGGGCCGCGTTCAGGCCGTCGAGCAGGACGTTGCCGGAGCCGCCCTCAGCCACCAGCGCACCGTTGGCCAAGTGGGCAAAGCTGGAGTCCTGCAACAGCGCCAACAACAACGCCGACATGCACGCCACCCCGACCGCCCCGCCCAGAGAGCGGAACAGGTTGGTGGTGCTGGTAGCGACGCCGATATCGTGCTGGTCCACCGAATTCTGTGTGCCCACCAGCGAGGTCGGGAACTGCATGCCAGCAGCGATGCCGCACAGCAACATGAACATTGCCGTCAGCCCCAACGCCTGCGGCGCACTGTAGGCCATGCCGAGAATCGCCAAGGGGCTCAACACGGCGCCGCTGAGGATCAGCGGTTTATAGCGCCCGGTCACCGAGGTCATGCGCCCGGCAAAGTAGGCGCCCATCGGCAAGCCCATCGCCAGCGGCAACAGATGCAGCGCGGCGCTGTCGGCGCCGGAACCGGTTACCGTCTGAAAGCGCAGGGGCATCAGCACCGTCAGGGAAATCGCCTGGAAACTGGTGAAAAACATCGTACACCAGCACAGCACCGCGCTGCGGTTGGCGAACAGGTGCATCGGCAGCAACGGTTCCCGCGCACGCCGCTCATGCCAGACAAATATGCTCAGCGCCACCAGCGCGCAGGCCAGCAGCCCGAGCACCGAATCATCGCGCCAATAATGGCCCTGGCCGATCTCGGTGATGCCCAACAACAAGGCGCTCAAGCCGATGATCATCAGCACAGTACCGAGGTAATCGATGATCGGCTTGCGTTGTGGCAACGGCAGCCCGACCAGGGTGCGATGGGCCACGTACCAGGCACCGGCGCCCAAGGGCAGGTTGATCAAAAACACCCAGCGCCAGGACAGGTACTCGGTCATATAACCGCCCAGCACCGGCCCGGCCACGCTGGCCACCGCGTACATGCTGCTGAAATAGCCCTGGTAGCGGCCGCGCTCGCGGGGCGGGATGATGTCGCCGATGATCGCCTGGCTCACCGAAATCATCCCGCCGGCGCCGATGCCCTGGAGCACCCGCGCCAGCACCAGTTGCTCCATGCTTTGCGCCATGCCACAGAACAGCGACGCCAGGGTGAACAGGCCCATGCCGATCAGCATCATCGGCCGCCGCCCGTACAGGTCGCCGAGCTTGCCGTAGATCGGCACCGCCACCGTCATCGCCACCATGTAGCCGGAGATCACCCAGGCCAGCAGGTTGACGTCGTGGAACTGCGCGGAAATGGCCGGCATGGACACCGCGACAATGGTCTGGTCCAAGGCACCGAGGAAGATCGCCATCATCAACGAGACGAGGATGCTGCGCACGGCGGGCACGGCTGGGGTGGGTTGATTGAGTTGAGTCACGGTAAACCTTCGAGCAAGGCCCGCAGGAAAAGACGACCTGCGGGAATGCTCGATACGATAGCAGGCTATTCGATAGCTTCGTAAGGAAGCCCGACGTAATTTTCCGCGATGGTGGTGCGCCCGGCGTGGGAGTTGATGAAGTACGCCAGTTCGCTCTCGGCAATGCGCTGGCTGAACCCGTCCGCCTCGGGAAACTGATGCAGCATCGACGTCATCCACCAGGAAAACCGCTCAGCCTTCCACACCCGCCGCAGGCAGATTTCCGAATACTTCTCCAGCAACTCCACGCGCCCCTCGCGGTAGACCTTGAGCAAGATCCGAAACAGCGTGCTCACGTCACTCGCCGCCAGGTTCAAGCCCTTGGCCCCGGTGGGTGGCACGATGTGCGCCGCATCCCCCAGCAGGAACAAACGCCCGTACTGCATCGGCTCGACCACGAAGCTGCGCAGCGGCGCGATGCTTTTTTCGATCGACGGCCCGGTCACCAACTGTTCGGCCAGGTGGCTCGGCAGGCGCACTTTCAGTTCATCCCAGAAACGCTGGTCCGACCACGCGTCGACCGACTCCTCAACGGGTACTTGCAGGTAGTAACGGCTGCGTGTCGGCGAACGCATGCTGCACAAGGCAAACCCACGCGCATGCTTGGCGTACACCAGTTCATCATGGACCGGCGGCGTGTCGGCCAGGATACCCAGCCAGCCGAAGGGGTACACCCGTTCGAAGACCTTCAGCGATTCGGCCGGGATCGATTGACGGGCGACACCGTGAAAACCATCGCAACCGGCCACGTAGTCACACTCCAGGCGAAAGGTTTCGCCTTCATGTTCGAACGTCAACCAGGGTTGATCAGTTTTGAGCCCATGGGGTTGCACCTCACGGGCGTTATACAAGGTGACGGCACCTGCGGCGGCGCGTGCGGCCATCAGGTCGCGGGTCACTTCGGTCTGGCCGTAGACCATCACCGATTGACCGCCAGTGAGCGCCTTGAGGTCGATGTGGGTCAATTGGCCATTGAGCGCCAGTTCGAAGCCATCGTGGACCAGGCCTTCCGCGTCCATACGCTGGCTGACGCCGGCCTCGCGCAGCAGGTCGACCATGCCTTGCTCCAACACGCCGGCACGGATGCGGCCCAGCACGTAATTGGCGCTTTGGCGCTCTAGAATCAGGGTTTGGATACCGGCCTGATGCAGCAGTTGGCCGAGCAGAAGTCCCGAGGGACCGGCGCCGATGATGGCGACTTGAGTTTTCAGCGTTTTCATTATTTTTATGGCCCGAAAAATTCACCCGAACGGATAAGGTGAAAGAGTTGTCATTGATCTTGTTGCTGACATTTTTCACTTGAGTGGCCGCTATAAGAAGGTGAAAACTGCGCCAAAGCCTGCGCTTTTTGCCAATCGGGGCGATTACCGAACCACTTGCCTGAGTATCGGATTGAAACTATGACTAAAACTGCCAGTTCCGCGATTCCGGTGTTCAAGCTGTATGGGGAAAACCAGCAATGGCCGACGCCGGATTTGTTGCACTGCGAAACGATTTCCCGACGCAGCCGGGACTACCAGTGGGAAATCCAGCCCCACCGGCACGCGGATCTGTGCCAGTTGCTGTACGTCCACACAGGCCAGGCGCAACTGGAAATCGAAGGCCAGCGCACCACCCTCAACGAAGCGACCTTGCAGGTGCTGCCGCCGCTGTGTGTGCATGGGTTTCGGTTTGCTGAAGAGGTCGAAGGCTACGTGCTGACCCTGGCGGCACCGCTGGTCAGCCATCTGCAAGCGCAACTGGGCGCGACGGTAGACGGCCTGCAGGCGCTCGGCACTTACCCGGCAGGCAAGGACCGTGACTACCTGCACAGCCTGTTCTCCCGCCTGCAGGACGAATACGCCGATGAACAGCCTGCCCGGGACATGATGATGCACGCCCTGGTCAGCGTACTGCTGGTATGGATCAGCCGCCAGGCGATCCAGCGCCGTCACCCACGTGCACCGCGCGGGCAAGAATATTTCCGGCGCTTTACCCAATTGGTCGAGCAGCAATATCGCGAACACCCGAAGATTGAAGACCTGGCCCACAAGCTGGGCATCTCGGTCTCACACCTGAACGGCACGTGTCGGGAATTGGGCGGGCAACCTGCGCTACAGATCATGCATGACCGCCAATTGCTGGAAGCCAAGCGCCTGCTGACCTACACCAGCATGACCATCAATGAAATGTCCGAGGTACTGGGCTTTTCCGACCCGACCAACTTCTCGCGGCTGTTCCGCCGACGGGTCGGGTTTTCGCCCAAGGCGTTTCGCGAGCACCTCAAGGCCGACACACCCCAGGGTTAAAGTGGGATCGTCCTCTGTAGGCCATTTAGCGCAACGCGCTGAAACTGCCGGTGTGCGGAATGCATTGGTTCTGGTCCTGATTGCAACTGATCGCAAAGCTCGGCTGCATCCGGGTCTGCTCCACGCGATAGGCGGCAGTGCCGTACAGCGCGCTGGCTAAGGCGCAGAGGGTGAAGATCATCAGGTACTTTCTGGTTTTGACGGTCATGGCACAGACCTCTGAAGGATCTACGTGACGCTGTTTAAAGCATAGGTCAGTCAGGGCGAGTTGCCATTATTGGACGCCATTCAACATCTGTATGTCGGGTCACAGGCCCCTATCCCACTCCGGCGTTTCCGGAAACCTCTGCACCAGGAAATCCAGCAGACTGCGCAGCGCCGACGGCATGTGTTTGCGCGACGCGTACACCGCGTAGATGTTCATCTGCCGTGGCTCGGCCGCGGGCAGCAGGCGCACCAGTTCGCCACGACGGATGTGCTCCCCGGCCTGATAACTGGGCAACATCGCCACCCCGGCCCCGGCCAGCGTCAGGCGTAACAGCGTGCTGGCTTCGTTGGCGGTGATATTGCCGTGGATCGGCACCGAAACGTGCTCGCCGCCTTCCTCGAAATGCCACAGGCTTTTGCCGAAGTACGAGTGGGTCAGACAGTTGTGCCGCGCCAGGTCTTCGACCTTGTGCGGCGCCGGATGCTCAAGCAGGTAGGCCGGGGTCGCGCACACCACCGAGCGACAGACGGTCAGGCGTCGTGCGATCAGGTTGGGGTCCAGGTCATTGCTGGTGCGGATCGCCAGATCGATGCGCTCATCCACCAGGTTGACCGTGCGATCGAGCATCTGCAGGTCGACCGTCACCAAGGGGTAGCGCTTGACGTACTCCGCGATGGCCTCGGCCAACTGCGCCAGGCCGAACGAGGTGCTGACACTCAGGCGCAACAGGCCACGGGGTGCGTCATCCGGCTCGCGGACGGCGGCCTGCATGTCACCGCACAATTCCAGCAATTGCCGGCAACGCGGCAGGGTTTCCCCGCCGGCGGCCGTGAGGCTGAGTTTGCGCGTGGTGCGATGCAGCAAGCGCGCACCGACCCAGTCTTCCAGCTCGGCCAGGTAGCGCGAGACCACCGGGCGCGACAGGTCCAGATGGTCGGCGGCGGCGGACTGGCTGCCCAAATCCACCACCGTCACAAACACGCGCATTGCTTGAAGACGATCCATGATCTGCCCGATTTTAGAAACAAACTATGTCCCAGCATCGCATTTCTTGTTGTGTTTGGTGCAACTAAGCTCTGTGCATCCCTTACCGATTGCCGGAGCTGCCCGATGTTTTCCACTCTCAAGCGCCTGACCCTGGCGACCGCCGCCCTGGCCTTCGCCGCCCAGGCCGCCGCCACCGAGCTGACCCTCGACGTGTACAACCCCGGCGAGGCCGCGATCTTTCCGGTCAGTTCGGTGCTGGTCAGCGGCGCGAAAGACGCGATCCTGGTCGACGCGCAGTTCGGTAAAAGCCAGGCCGAACAACTGGTGCAGAAGATCCGCGCCAGCGGCAAACACCTGACCACCATCTACATCAGCCACGGCGACCCGGACTACTACTTCGGCCTCGACACCCTGACCGCCGCATTCCCCGACGCCAAGGTGCTGGCCCCGCAAGCGGTAGTCGACCATATCAACGCGACCGTCGTCGGCAAACTGGCGTTCTGGGGCCCGAAAATGGGCGCCGACAAGCCAGGTAAAACCATCGTGCCGCAGGTGCTCGACGGCCACCGCCTGACGCTCGAAGGCCAACACCTGGAAGTGATCGGCCTGGACGGCCCGCAGCCGGATCGCAGCTTTGTGTGGGTTCCATCGATCAAGGCCGTCGTCGGCGGTGTGGTCGTCGCCGACAACATCCACCTGTGGATGGCCGATACTCAGAGCGCGCAGTCGCATAAAGACTGGCTGGCCAGCCTGCAACGCATCGCCGAGCTGAAGCCGCGCACGGTGGTTCCGGGGCATTTCCTCGGCAGCCCGTCGCTGCAATCCGTGGCCTTTACCGCCGACTACATCAAGGCCTTTGCCGAAGAAACCGCCAAGGCCAAGGATTCCGCCGCCCTGATCGCGGCAATGAAAAAGCGTTACCCGACCCTCGCCGACGAAAGCTCGCTGGAACTGAGCGCCAAAGTCGCCAAGGGCGAAATGAAGTGGTGAAGCGTTTCAAACCTTAACCGTACTGGAGAACGTCATGAGCAAGATCGCAATCATTGGGGCCACTGGCCGTGCCGGTAGTCAACTGCTGGAAGAGGCGCTGCGGCGTGGGCATAGCGTGATCGCCATCGCGCGTAACACCGACAAACTTGCCGTGCGCCCTGGCGTCAGCGTCAAACAGGTCGATGCACTAGATGCCGAGGCCTTGCAACAGGCCATCAGCGGCAGCGATGTGGTGATCAGCGCGGCGCACTTCGCCACCCTGCCCGCCAGTGCGGTGATCGGCCCGGTGAAAAAAGCCGCAGTGAAACGCCTGCTGGTGGTGGGCGGCGCGGGCTCGCTGCTGCTGCCGGGCGGCACTCGGGTGATCGACAGCGAGGGTTTCCCTGAAGCGTACAAGGCAGAAGCCAGTGCCGGCGCGACGTTCCTCGAGGCGTTGCGTCAGGAGCAGGAACTGGATTGGACCTTCCTGTCGCCGTCGGCCGAATTCGTTGAAACCGAGCGCACCGGCACGTTCCGCCTGGGTCAGGATGATTTGCTGGTGAGCCGCGAAGGCCGCAGCTGGATCAGCTTCGCCGACTTCGCCATCGCGATGCTCGATGAAGTGGAAACACCGAAGCACTCGCGCCAGCGTTTCACCGTCGGTTACTGAGCCAACGCGATCAAAACATGGGGGCGCTGGCTTGCCGGCGCCCACATTTAGATCTTCAGCGCTACGCCTGTTGCGCCTGGTTGACCAACCAATCCATCAGCGCTTCAAGCCCGGCCGAAGGGGCTGTCCCCGGCGGATACACCAGGTAATAGCCCATCCCCGTCGGCACCCGCAATTCAAACGGCGCCACCAACCGCCCCGCCTTCACGTCTTCGCCAATCAACGCACTGTCGCCAATCGCCACGCCTGAGCCCTGGGACGCCACCGTCATGGCCAGATCCAGCGTCTCGAAATGGTGGCCCTGGCTCACATTGCTCAAGCGCGTCTTCGCCGCCTCCAGCCACAACGCCCAGTCCCGCTCGTCCCGGGTGGGGTGCAGCAGCACCTGTTGCTGCAGGTCCGCAGGCGTACTCAGACGGTCGCGTAAAGCCGGCGCGCAGACCGGTGTGAGTTGTTCATCGAACAGATGCCGAGCCTCGGCCGATTGTTCCGCGCTGGGCGCATAGATCACCGCTGCATCGAACTGCTCGCGACGAAAGTCCACGCTGTAGGCCACGGTCGTGGTCAGCTCCACCGGCACATCCGGGCGTTCCCGTTGCCATTGCATCAAGCGCGGCAGCAGCCAGCGCATCACGCAGGTGGAGGCCTTGAGCTGCAGGGTGTCGCGGCGGCTGCCGATCTGCTCCAGCGCGTCACCGAGCAGGCCGAACACCTGCTGCACCCGCAGCGACCACTCGCGGCCTTCTTCGGTCAGGCTCAGGCCCCGCGCCTGACGCAGGAACAGCGCGTAGCCCAAATGGCTTTCCAGCCCGGCGATCTGCCGGCTTACCGCACCCTGGGTGATGTGCAACTGCTCGGCGGCGCGGGTGAAGTTACAACACTGGGCGGTGACCCAGAACGTGTGCAGTGCGGGCAGCGGCGGGAGGCGTTTCATCGGGCAAGCAGCCATGACGTGAGGACATGGCTAGTATGACTTTTTATCGATTGTTGCCGCTACCGGCCAGCCGGTCCAATACCGCCCAACCTCAACAATAAGAGCGACATGTATGGCGACCTGCGGCGAAGTACTGGTCAACCTTCTGGAAAGCTACGGCGTGGACCAGGTGTTTGGTATCCCTGGAGTACACACCGTGGAGTTGTATCGCGGCCTGGCGCGCTCGAACATCCGCCACGTCACCCCGCGCCACGAACAGGGCGCGGGTTTTATGGCCGATGGCTATGCACGCACCAGTGGCAAGCCCGGCGTGTGTTTCATCATCACCGGCCCCGGCATGACCAACATCACCACGGCCATGGGCCAGGCCTATGCCGACTCGATCCCGATGCTGGTGATCTCCAGCGTGCAGTCGCGCAGCCAGTTGGGCGGCGGGCGCGGCAAGTTGCATGAGCTGCCGAACCAGAGCGCGCTGATCGCCGGCGTGGCGGCGTTCTCCCACACCTTGATGTCGGCAGCGCAATTGCCCGGCGTACTGGCGCGGGCGTTCGCGCTGTTCCAGGCGGGGCGGCCGCGCCCGGTACACATCGAAATCCCGCTGGATGTACTGGTGGAAAACGCCGATGCGTTGCTCGGCACTTCACCCGTCAGCGTGGCGCGTGCCGGTGCGGCACCGTCGGCGGTCAAGCAGATGAGCCAACGGCTCGCCGCCGCCAAACGCCCATTGATCCTGGCCGGCGGCGGCGCCATCGCGGCAGCCGCGGCGTTGACCCGCCTGGCAGAAACCCTCGGCACCCCCGTGGCGCTGACCATCAACGCCAAAGGTATGCTGCCCGCAGCCCACCCGTTGCTGATCGGCTCGACCCAGACCCTGCTCGCCACCCGCGCCCTGGTCGCTGAGGCCGATGTGGTGCTGGCCATCGGCACGGAGCTGGCAGAGACCGACTACGACGTGACCTTCGCCGGCGGCTTCGAGATTCCCGGAGCGCTGCTGCGCATCGATATCGACCCGGACCAAACCGTGCGCAATTACCCGCCCGAACTGGCGTTGGTGGCCGACGCACAGATCGCCGCCGAGGCCTTGCTCGCCGAGCTCCAGCGCCTGCCGCTGGCGCCTCGCCACAGCGCCTGGGGCGCTCAACGCGTCGCCCGCCTGTGGGCCGAATTAACGCCGACCTGGGACGCCGCCACCCGTGCGCAAACCCGCTTCCTCCACACCGTGCTGGAGGAACTGCCCAATGCGGTGCTGGTGGGCGACTCCACGCAGCCGGTGTACAGCGGCAACCTGACCCTGAACCTCGACCACCCGCGCCGCTGGTTCAACGCCTCCACCGGCTACGGCACCTTGGGCTACGCCCTGCCTGCGGCCATCGGCGCCTGGTTGGGGCGTGGCGATGGCCAGCCGGTGGTGTGCCTGATCGGTGACGGCGGGCTGCAATTCACCCTGCCGGAACTGGCCAGCGCCGTGGAAGCACGCACGCCGATCATCGTGCTGCTGTGGAATAACCAGGGCTACGAGGAGATCAAGAAGTACATGCTCAACCGGGCCATCGAACCGGTCGGCGTCGACATCTACACGCCGGACTTTATCGGCGTGGCCACGGCCCTCGGTTGCGCCGCCGAGCGCATCCAGGGCGTGGACTCGCTGCGCGTTGCCTTGCGGGCTGCCGCTGATCGCCAAGGGCCGACGCTGATTGAAATCGACCAGCAACGTTGGATGCAGGAGGTGGCGGTATGAGCGCAGTCATGAACGGTGTGTATATCAATGGTGCGTGGCGTGCCGGCCATGACGTGCTGGAGGTGATCAACCCGGCCACCGAGGAGACGTTGGCCCAGGTCAGCGTCGGCGATGCGAGCGCCGTGGCCGAGGCAGTCGACGCCGCCAGCGCGGCGTTTATCGGCTGGTCGCAAAGCACCGGGCGTGAGCGCGGCGCCCTGCTGCGCAAAGTGGCTCAAGGTGTGAGCGAACAGCGTGAGCCGTTGATGCGCGTGCAGGCGCGCAACAGCGGCAAACCGTTGTTCGAAGCGGGTATCGATGTCGACGACGTGATCGCCACCTTCGAGTACTACGCCGGTCTCGCCGAGGCGCTGGACGCCGAGCAAGACCGTGCGGTGGCGCTGCCCAGTGACGCCTTCAGCGCCCGCCTGCGCCGCGAACCCTGCGGCGTGGTCGGCCTGATCGTGCCGTGGAATTTCCCCATGGTCACCACCGCCTGGAAACTCGCCCCGGCGCTGGCCGCCGGCTGTTGCGTGGTGCTCAAACCGTCGGAAGTGACACCGCTGGCGGAATTGCAACTGGCGCGGATCATCGCCGAGGCCGGCTTCCCGGCGGGGGTGTTCAACCTCGTCTGCGGCACCGGCCTGGCCGTGGGCGTCCCATTGGCAGCGGCGCCTCGCGTGGCGAAGATTTCCTTCACCGGCAGCAATGCGGTGGGCGTGCAGGTGATGCAACGCGCCGCCGAAACCGTCAAGGGCGTGAGCCTGGAGCTGGGGGGCAAATCCTCGCTGCTGGTGTTGGAAGATGCCGACCTCGACCTGGCGCTTGAGCTGGCCTGTGGTGGCGGCTTTTTCAACGCCGGGCAGATGTGTTCCGCCACCAGCCGCGTGCTGGTGGCGGACAGTCTCGCGGATGAATTCCTGCAGCGTTTGACCGTGCGGGTTGAAGGGATTCGCGTCGCTGACCCGTTTGCCGAAGACGTGGAAATGGGCGCGCTGATCAACCACGCCCAGTACCAACGGGTGTTGGCGCATATCCAGCGCGGCGTGCAGGACGGCGCCCGCTTGCTGTGCGGCGGTGAGCGCCCGGCGCACTTGGCGAAAGGCTATTTCATTCGTCCCACGCTGTTCACCGACGTGCCGCTGGACAGCGCATTGTGGCAGCAAGAAATCTTCGGCCCGGTGCTGTGTGTACGACGCTTTACCACGGAAGACGAGGCCATCGCCCTGGCCAACGACAGCGATTTCGGCCTGGTAGCCAGTGTGGTCAGCCGCAACGGCGAAGCCGCCGAACGCGTGGCCAATGCCTTGCAGGCCGGCATGGTGTGGATCAACGCGCCACAGGTGATCTTCGCGCAAACGGCGTGGGGCGGTTACAAGCAGAGCAGCATCGGCCGCGAGCTGGGCCCGTGGGGGTTGGCGGCGTTTCAGGAGATCAAGCACGTGATCCGGTCTAACTGACGACGCAGCCTCCCTATGGAATGCGGACCAATGTGGGAGGGGGCTTGCCCCCGATAGCACTCATTCAGTTGGAGCATCTTTGACTGAACCACCGCTATCGGGAGCAAGCCCCCTCCCACATTTTGATGTGCGGTATTTCAGTTAACTGCGTTTTTTAGATAGCCCCTGCAACTTTCTCATTTGCCCCCGCTCCCCGTGCGTGGCCTGATTCGCCCTTGTTCACTCAAGGCTGGCCCATGGAAAACGTTCACGCAAAATCCACCACCGCCGTCTGGCTGATGATCAGCGTCGTGCTGGTCGCGCTTAACCTGCGCCCGTCGATGGCGGCCGTAGGGCCGTTGTTAGCCTCGATTCGCGGCGAGGTGCCGTTGAGTTTCAGCAGCGCCGCGTTGCTGACCATGTTGCCGGTCATGGCCATGGGCCTGGCGATGTTTTTCGGCATGGGCCTGGCCAAGCGCTTCGGCGAACATCGCAGCATCGCGGTGTCGCTGCTGGTGATCGGCGTGGCGACGCTGTCGCGGTTGTTCCTCGATTCGGCGCTGGAATTGATCGTCAGCGCGATCGCTGCGGGGGTCGGCATCGCGATGATCCAGGCGGTGATGCCGGCGCTGATCAAGTCACGCTTCAGCGCCAACGTTTCATTGTTCATGGGTTTGTACGTCACGGCGATCATGGGCGGCGCGGCGCTGGCGGCGTCGTTCTCGCCGTTCGTGCAGGTGCAGACCGGCAGTTGGCGCATCGGCCTGGCGATCTGGGCAGGGCTGGCCTTGCTCGCCCTGCTCTTCTGGTCCGCCCAGCGTGCGGCGCTGCCCGCCTTGCCCCAGGTCGGTTCTGACAAGCAGGAGGGATTTTTCGGCAATGGCCGCGCCTGGTTGCTGGCGATCTTTTTTGGCCTCGGTACAGCCTCCTACACCTGTGTCCTGGCGTGGCTGGCGCCGTACTACGTCGAACAAGGCTGGAGCGAACAGCATGCCGGTTTGCTCCTGGGTTTCCTCACCGCGATGGAAGTCATCTCGGGCCTGGTGACCCCGGCCATCGCTAACCGTCGCCAGGATAAACGCGCAGTGGTGGCGGTGTTGCTGGTGCTGATCATCCTCGGTTTCTGCGGGCTGATCCTGGCGCCCCAATACCTGAGTTTGCTGTGGCCCTGCCTGCTCGGCCTGGGCATCGGCGGGCTGTTCCCGATGAGTTTGATCCTGTCCCTCGACCACCTCGACCACCCGCGCCGCGCCGGTGGCCTGACGGCGTTTGTGCAAGGCATCGGCTACCTGATTGCCGGCCTGTCGCCGTTGATCGCCGGGATGATCCGCGATCAGTTGGGCAGTTTCGAATGGGCATGGTGGTCGCTGACGGCGGTGATCGGGGTGATGCTGCTGATCGTCACGCGCTTCGATCCGAAGCATTACGCGGAGCACATTCGCTGACGTCGTGTTGCAAACACTTTTTGTCCCACGCAAAACATAGAAACACCCTACAGAGCTTTCTATTGGCACGCCCGTTCCGTTAATCTTCTACCCTTGTCGCGCGCTGTCACAGTGCCAAGGCTTACCGGATGGAATGGATGCTAAACAGTAACTTGCTCAGAAAGCTCGATATGCAGGATTTGATGGTGTTTATCGCCGTCTACGACCAGAGCAGCGTTACCGAGGTGTCAGAAACGCTGTTCGTCAGCCAGTCAACCGTGAGCTACAGCTTGAAGAAGCTGCGCACCAGCTTCGAGGATGAGCTGTTTATCAACACGCGGGCGGGTATGCGTCCGACGTACAAGGCCAGCACCATGTACGGCCATGTGCAGAAAATCCTCGAAAGCATCAACCTGTGCCACGCCGGTGGCCAGGCCTTTGACCCCACCCAGAAAGCCGTGAGCTTCAACGTGTGCGCCCCGGAGTATTTCGAGCAGTTGATCCTGCCGCGCCTGTTGAAAAACTTCGACCGCGCCGACCTGCCGGTGATCGTCAATGTGCGCAAGCTGGAAACCGAGATCCCCGCCGACGACCTGCGCGAAGGCCGCCTCGACCTGGTGATTTGCTTTGGCCCGCACTTTCACCGCGCCCATAAAGACTTCAAGACCCAGATGCTGCTCGAAGACGACCTGGTGTGTGTCTTCGACAAACGTGCAGCGCCCCGTGAGGCGGCGTTCAGCCTGCAGTCTTTCGTCGAGCGACGCCACGTATTCCCCACGCCGTGGACCTCCGACACCAACATGATCGACGGCTGGCTGGCGCGCCAGGCCCACAAGCGCCAAGTGGTCGCCCGGGCCAACAGCTACAGCGCCGCGTTGAAGATGATCGCCGGCACCGACTTCATCGTCACCCTGCCCCGCCGTGTGCAAAGACTGCTGGCACCCGCCGCAGTGTTCGGCTATTGCGAGGCGCCCAACGGATTGCCGGGGTTCACCCTGGACATGCAGTGGAACGCAACCAGTGAACAGGACAGCGCCAATACCTGGTTCAGGGAGCAGGTGGTAAAAGTCTGCGCTGAACAGGGATTACTCTGACCTCACGCATCGACATAGAGCGGCAGGGTTGTGAAGGATGGAAGCGCTCAACCAATCGCGACCTTACTGTAGGAATCGCGATCGATATCCAGCAACTCGACACTCAGTTGCACCTGCACCCCCTCCGGCCACGGCCCAAGCTCTTGCACCACGGCCAGCAGGCTTTCCGATAACTGCTTCTTGACCTGCGCCGAGCGCCCGCTGAGCAATGCCAGGCGCACGGCGACAAAACCCCGGGCGGTCATGGCGGTGCCCACGCGAAAACTGTCGACCTTGAGCGAACGGCTCTTGATATCGAATTCGGCGCCAAACTGACCGGAGGCCACCAACGCATGGTTCAGACGCAACAGGGCCTTATCGGCGTCCAGTTGCGTCAGGTTGGCGGTGTATTCCAAGTGCAGGTGTGGCATGGGAGTCTCCGAAGTAACCGTAGGAAGATTCCCAGATATACCACGGATAAAAGCATCAGACCTTTTTCACCAGGTCGCGGTCGCTCATAAACGCCTCCAGCCGCGAACGCATCCAGCGCTCGGCAGGGTCGGTGTCCACATGGCTGAGCCAGACCATGGACAAATCCAGGGTCGGTGTCTCGAACGGATATGGCTCACAAAACAGGTTGCCCGACAGCGTCATGGCTTCGGCGGTGTAGTCCGGCAGGCTGGCGATCAGGTCGGTGCCGGCCAGCAGTGCCGGCAGCGCGCTGTATTGCGGCACCGACAACACCACATGGCGCTTGCGCCCGATTTCCGCCAGCCACTCATCGGCAAACCCGGACACGTTGGCGGTGTGGGACACCAGCACATGGGGCCGCGCGCAATATTCATCGAGGGTCAGCGGCCGGTCGGACGCGTCGGCGCGCAACAAGCGCGGGCGGATATGGCGCAGCAACTTGCGCTTGGCATTCGCCGGCAGGCCACGGGTCTGGGTGATGCCGACGGTGATATCACCGGACCCCAGCAGATCGGGAATCCGCCAGTAGTCGACGTGCTGCACCACAAACACCACCATCGGCGCTTCCTGGCGCAAGGCGCGCAGCAACGGCGGCAACAGGCCGAACTCGACATCATCGGACAGGCCGATACGGAAGGTCATGGTGCTGACGGACGGGTCGAAATCGTGGGTCAGGCTCAGGGCCGATGACAGCGAGTCCAGGGCCGGCGACAGATGCAGGATGATTTCCTCGGCCCGCGCGGTAGGTTCCATGCGGTGGCCGACGCGAATAAACAGCGGATCGTTGAACAAGGTGCGTAACCGGTTGAGCGCCGAACTGATGGTCGGTTGGCCGAGAAACAACTTCTCCGCCACCCGCGTCACATTGCGCTCGAGCATCAGTGCTTCGAAGACCACCATCAAGTTGATGTCGGCCTTGCGTAATTCATTGCGATTCATCGATGCCCGCCCTTTCCCCACGACAAGCCGCAGTTTAGAAAGCCCGAGGAGCTGCGTCTATGCGCACTCTGTTCAATAGACGGCTTTGCGACTATAAATCAGCTCTTCAAGCTCGCAGGAACACTCTCGTGCTGGTCACTCTCGCCGCGGCCACCCTCTTGGCCGGGTTCTGTATCTGGGTCATCCAGTTTATCGCGCACCCCACCGCCCGCACTTTGTTGCGGGTATTCGTCGGCTTGTGCCTGGCGGCGGTGGTGGCGTATCTGGTGTTGGCGTCGGGTTATCCTATTTCGTTGCTGGTCTCATAACCCCCCGAGGGGCCGGCGGCTGTTCCGGGCGCAAACGCAGCGCCAGGGTCAGCAACCCCACACAGGGTGCTCGATTGGCTGACGGATACAGCGCAATCGCGAGCAAGCCCGCTCCGCACTTGGGGCATCAGGGTTTCAGCGGAATTTCCTGATCCCGCTCCGAAAGCTCCGTGCCGTCCTCGGGATGCTTCCAGGTCTGCGGCTTTTCTTCCTCCAATCGCCGCCGACGTTGCTCCCGCTCCCGCTCGTCCCGCTGTTTCTGTTCGTCAGTCATAGGCACCCCCGGCCGTAAAAGTTAGTTACGCCTGCAAGCATAGAACAAGGAACGCACAATGTGCCTGCGCCGAAATTGATAACCAAAACGCATCAATGCATCCAAATTACTCACTTTTCATTTCTAAATGTGTCAGCCACTATCCTCAGTCCTAAGCGAAACAAGCACTTTAAAAAGAACGCTGGAGACACAAAACCATGACAAGCCCTACCCGACCCGACTCTGCCCGTTCGAAAGTGGGTGCAGTATTCCGCGTTACTTCGGGCAACTTCCTCGAACAGTTCGACTTCTTCCTGTTCGGCTTTTATGCCACCTACATCGCTGCCGCGTTCTTCCCCGCCGCTAATGAGTTTGCGTCATTAATGATGACCTTCGCCGTATTCGGCGCGGGCTTCCTGATGCGTCCGTTGGGTGCGGTAATCCTGGGCGCCTACATTGACGATGTCGGTCGTCGCAAAGGGTTGATCGTGACCCTGTCGATCATGGCCAGCGGCACGCTGCTGATCGTGCTGGTGCCGGGTTATCACACCATTGGCCTGTGGGCACCGGCGCTGGTGCTGCTCGGCCGTCTGCTGCAAGGCTTCTCGGCCGGTGCGGAACTGGGCGGGGTGTCGGTATACCTGGCAGAAATGGCCACCCCCGGCCGCAAGGGTTTCTACACCAGTTGGCAATCGGGCAGCCAACAGATCTCCATCGTGGTCGCCGCCGCGCTGGGTTATGGCCTGAACGTGTGGATGGAACCGGCGATTGTGGCCGACTGGGGCTGGCGTATTCCGTTCGCCGTCGGTTGCGTGATCATTCCGTTCATCTTTGTGCTGCGGCGCAACCTTGAGGAAACCGAAGAGTTCGCCAACCGCAAGCATCGCCCGAGCATGCGCGAAGTGCTGGCGACCCTGGCGAAAAACTGGTCCGTGGTCATCGGCGGCATGTTGATGGTGGCCATGACCACCACTGCGTTCTACCTGATCACCGTGTACGCGCCGACCTTCGGCAAGACCGTGCTGCAACTGAGCACGTCCGATGCGTTGCTGGTGACCTTGCTGGTGGCCGTATCGAACTTTGTCTGGCTGCCCATCGGCGGTAGCCTGAGTGACAGCTTCGGGCGCAAACCGGTGTTGGTCGCGATGACCGCGCTGACGGTGCTTACGGCTTATCCGGCGCTGTCCTACGTGGTAAACGCACCGAGCTTTGCGCATATGCTCGAAACCCTGCTGTGGTTCTCCTTCCTGTACGGCATGTACAACGGCGCGATGATCCCGGCGCTGACCGAAATCATGCCGGTGGAAGTGCGCGTGGCGGGCTTCTCCCTGGCCTATAGCCTGGCGACCGCGATCTTTGGCGGTTTCACCCCGGCGATCTCGACTTGGTTCATTCACATCACCGACGACAAGGCCTCGCCGGCCTACTGGTTGATGTTCGCCGCCCTGTGTGCCCTGTGCTCGACCCTCGCGTTGTATTACCGGGCCAACACCCGTGGGCAGGTAATGCCGGAAGCGGCGCAATGAAAGCGCTGTTGAACACCCTGGCGGCCCTCGCCCTCGGCGCCCTGGCGCTGACGGCCCAGGCCGAACAGCTCAAGGTGATGACCTCCGGTGGCTTCACCGCTGCCTACAAACTGCTGGGCCAGCAATACGCCCAGCGCAGCGGCGACACCCTCGACACCGTCCTCGGCCCGTCGATGGGCAAGGCGCCCGAAGCGATTCCCAACCGCCTGGCCCGTGGCGAACACGCCGATGTGGTGATCATGGTCGGCTACGCCCTGGATGACTTGATCAAACAAGGCAAAGTCGACAAAGCGTCCCGCGTGGAACTGGCGGATTCGCGGATCGGCCTGGTGGTGAAAGCAGGCGCGGCCAAACCGGCCATCGACACCGATGCCGAACTCAAAGCGGTGTTGCTCAAGGCCAAGTCCGTGGCGTATTCGGACAGTGCCAGCGGCGTGTATGTCGAGAAGGAACTGTTCAAAAAACTCGGCATGCCGGCCAAGGGCAGCATGATCGAACGCCTCCCCGTGGCCGAACAGGTCGCCAAGGGTGACTACGAGGTGGGCTTGCAGCAGGTCGCGGAACTGTTGCCGGTACCGGGGGTGACTTACGTCGGCAAGCTCCCCGAAGACGTGCAATCGGTGACGCGCTTTGCGGCGGGCATTCCGGTCAACGCCGAACACCCGGCGCAGGCCAAGGCGCTGCTGCAGTACCTCGCCTCGCCCGAGGCGCAACCGGTGGTGCAATCCACCGGCCTGGACTCGGTATCACGCTGACCGATACGGCAGCTCCCGCACCAACCGCTCCAACTCCAGCGCCGCCGGCGGCAACGTGCGCCCGCGGCGCTTGATCAAACCCACATTGCGCATCACCTGCGGCTCCTCCAGCGGCACACTCAACAGAGTCGAGTGTTCAGAGCCCGGCATGGCAATCGACGGCACCATCGCCACGCCCAGCCCCGCCTCCACCAAACCGAGCATCGTGGTCACGTGGTGCGTCTCGCAGATGCTCGGTTTTTTCACCCGCACCCCGCGCAGGGCCTGGTCCAGCAGGAAACGGTTGCCCGAGGTTTTGTCCACCGTGATGTAGTCATGCTCGTAGGCCTCGGCCCAGCTTACGCTGGCGCGCTCGGCAAGCGGATGATCGCGGCGGCAGGCCAGCACATAACGCTCCTGAAACAGCAATTCGAACTCCACCTCATCGGCCAGGCTGCCGCTGAAACTCACGCCGAAATCTGCCTCGCCGCTTTCCACCGCGTTGCACACCTCGCCGGCACTGGCATCCAGCACCCGCAGGCGAATCTTGGGGTACAGCTTGTGGAATGCCGAGATCACATGAGGCATGAAGTAATACGCGGTGGACGGCACACACGCGATGGTCACGTCGCCCATACGCGTCGAGGCGACGTTGCTGATGCCCATCAGGGCGATGTCGAGGTCGTCGAGGATGCGCTCGACCTGCGGCAGGAAGGCGCGCCCGACCATGGTCAGGCTGACTCGGCGCGTGGTGCGTTCGAACAACTTCACATCGAGGGCGGTTTCGAGCTTTTCGATGCGACGGCTGAGCGCCGGCTGCGAGATCCGGATGGCATCGGCGGCGGCGCGAAAACTACCCTTGTCTACTACGGCGCGGAAGGCTTGGAGGTCGTTGAGGTCGAAGTTGATGATCACGGAGGATGGCCAATGGGGATCGGGATGCCGGCATTATCGTATGGGCGATGACAGGGCGCCATGCGCGCAGGGACAGCCGCCCGAACACTCCGGGTTTTCCGCATGAAACTGCGCAGCATGGCGCGTTTCGACGGCCTGCGAACCTGTCAAGAATGACAGTACCGCTGGTCTAACGCCGTGTTGACGACGGGCTGGCGCGGGGCTTTTATTAAGCATGTCGCACTGCGTCGGTGCGCAGTAGGACATCAGGGTTTAGAGGATACGAACAATGAGCGACAGACAGAACGGCACGGTGAAGTGGTTCAACGATGAAAAAGGCTATGGGTTCATCACTCCGGATAGCGGAGCTGACCTGTTCGTACACTTCAGGGCGATTGAGGGCACTGGATTCAAATCATTGAAAGAAGGGCAGAAAGTCAGCTTCGAAACGGTAAAAGGGGAAAAAGGCATGCAGGCGGACAAAGTCCAATTGATCAGCTGATAAGCCTGCGACTCACCGCGCCCCCCGCCCACCCTGGGCCATGTATTGCACTGAAAATGGAGAACGGCCATGTCCAGAAAGACTCCACAGACTGCAATCTTCATCAGCAGCGAAACTGCCGTCCACGATACGCAAGACGTGTTCTTTCGCAGCAGCACCGCCCGGGGCGGTCGGGTGCTGCGCGAGGGGCAAACCGTCACTTACGAAGTGGAACGGGGGCCGGGGGGCGAGTGGCAAGCGGTCAATATTGAGATTGTGGAAGAACCGACGCTGAATTAGCGCCATCCTGCGCGCCGCCACTCTCGACGCACTTCACTACAGTTGAAAGCGTGCCACCGCCTCGTTCAGCGCGACCGCCAGTTGCGCCAGTTCCCGACTCGCGCCATTGATCTGCCCGGCGCCGGAAGACGATTGCGCCGACAAGTCGCGAATGTTGACGATGTTGCGATCCACTTCCTTGGCGACCTGGGCCTGCTCCTCGGCGGCACTGGCGATGACCAGATTGCGCTGGTGAATCTGATCGATGGAATCGGTGATCTGGCTCAAGGCACCGCCGGCCCCTTCCGCCAACGCCAAGGTGTCGGTGGCGCGTGCCGTGCTCGACTGCATCGAGGTCAGTGCGTGGTCGGAACCCGCGCGCATGGCGCTGACCATCTGGTCGATTTCCAGGGTCGATTGCTGGGTGCGGTGTGCCAGGGCACGCACTTCGTCGGCCACGACCGCAAAACCGCGTCCGGATTCCCCGGCCCGTGCCGCTTCGATGGCAGCGTTGAGGGCCAGCAGGTTGGTCTGCTCGGCGATGGAGCGAATCACGTCGAGTACCTTGCCGATATCCCGCGACTGCTCGGCGAGGTGTTGCACCAGGGTCGAGGTTTCGCCGATGTTGCTGCTCAAGGCTTGAATGGCGCTGACCGTTTCGCCCACGCGATGTTGGCCTTCGCGCGCCGTTTCATTGGACACCCGCGTGGACTCGGAGGTAGACACCGCATTGCGCGCCACCTCGTCAGCCGCCGAGGTCATCTCGTTGACGGCGGTGGCGGCCTGCTCGATTTCCGCGGTCTGCTTTTGCAGGCTGCGGCTGCTTTGATCGGTGATGCCATTCAGGTCAGTCGCGGACGACGCCAACTGCCCGGCCGACTGGCGAATCAGTTGCAAGGTGCCGCGCAGGCTGGCTTGCATACTTTGGAGAGCCACGAGTAGGCGGGTCACTTCGTCGTCGCCGGTCACCGCCACCGTTTCGGTCAGATCGCCACGGGCGACGTTTTCCGCCGCCCGCACCGCATGACTCAGCGGGCCGACAATGCTGCGCGTCAGCAGCCACGCCAACGCCACGGTACTCAAAGCGGCCAGGAGCACAAAGCCGAAGACCATCGTGCGCGAACGGCCATACTGCGCCTCGGCCGCCTGCCCTTGTTGGTTGATCTGCGCGTTGTAATAGTCGGCCAATGCGTTGAGCTGGGCGCCGGAGCCATCGACCACGGTTTTCATATCCACCAACAGCAACTTATTGAGCTCAGCCCCCTGTTGCTGGTCGGCCAGCGCAAACGACCGGGCCAGGCCCTGCTGGTATTGGCGCAGCGAGACCTGGAACTGCTCATACAACGCGCGGACTTCGGGGCTGTCGATCACAGCATCGAGGTCGGCCAGCCTTTTGCTCAGGTCCTGGCTGCGCGTGTCCATCTGGCTGCGGTATTGCGGGATGCTTGCCGGGTTCGGGTCCAGCGCCATACGCAAAGAGATGGTCCGAATGCGCAACATGATCTCGCGGATATCCGAGACCAGACGCATTTTAGGCACCAGCCCGCGCTCAACCTGGACCGCACTTTCACGAATGCTGGCCATGTTCGAGAGCGCAAAAAACCCGAGTATGGCCACAAGCAAAGCAATCAAAGCAAAACCCAGGCCCGCGCGGCGGGCGATGGACAGGCGACGTAAGGACATTTTTCGAGGCTCTTATTAGTGATCAGATGTCATACAAGAGCATTTCGGCCGCAAGGATCAGGACTTTAGAGACGTCATCCATTTCCCCGCGTGCGCCTGCGATCAGTCATGCAGGGTTACAGGGAGATTTGCGTATGCGGAAAAATCCCTGCACGGGAAAGAACCTGATCTCTCCATCCGAAACGAAAAAGCCTGCAGAACGCTCGGTTCAGCAGGCTTTTCGCTGCGGGCATCGGTCAACCGCCCTCAAGCGCACCCGCACGGGGTTGACGCTCGAACCGCGACTTCACACGCCTTGTCGAGCCATCAACTACTGACAAGTCCCACCTTTGTGATGCGACCCCGTGCCCCCAACCGGATGCGTCCCCTTCGGGCACGCCGCCGCAATAAACGGGCTAAACGCCAACACCACCAATACCCCGACCAATAACAGCTTCTTCATACCATCCTCCGTGATCGTCACGACACATGATGGCATAAAGATATCACACCTCCGCAAGGCTCATATCCGGTTACTTCGCCCAAGCCTGCGGGCCGCCGAAGAAAGCCTGCGCATTGCTGTCCAACGTCTCCAGGTGATACCCGCCCTCCTGCACGATCACACAGGGCAACCCCAGGCCGCGGATGCGCTCACCCAAACGCGCAACCCCGTCCCGCGTCACCGCGACTTTGCTTTGCGGGTCCAGTTCGTAGATGTCGAAGCCCAGGGAGAGCACCAGCACATCCGCAGAAAAGTCCTTCAGCGCTTTGAGGGCACGTTCGAGTTGTTCAAAGAACACCGCCTCGCTGGCGCCGTGGGGCATCGGCAGGTTCAGGTTGAAGCCTTCGCCGGCCGCGTTGCCGCGCTCGTCGGCGAAACCGGCGACAGCGGGATAGAAGTTGGTGGGGTCGCCGTGGATCGACACGTAGAGCACGTCGTTGCGATCATAGAAAATCTCCTGAATGCCCTGGCCGTGGTGCATGTCGGTATCCAGGATCGCGACGCGCTGGAAGCCTTTGCGCAACGCCTGCGCCGCCACTGCCGCGTTGTTGATGTAGCAGAAGCCACCCGCCGCATCGAAGCGCGCGTGATGACCGGGCGGGCGGCACAACGCGTAGGCGGCGGGCGCGCCATCGAGGACGGCCTTGGCGGCGGCGGCGGCGCTTTGGGCCGACCAATAGGCCGAGCGCCAGGTCAGTTCGCCGACCGGGCAACTGCCATCCGCCAGGTAGCGTGCGGCTTGGGCGAGGATGCCGCGCAGGGCGTTGGGCTCACGCACGAAGATGTTGGACATGACTTCGTCGCCCCAGTCTTCAGGGATTTCCTTCCAGCGCAGGTGAGCCTCCTGTAGGAAGGCCAGGTAGGACGCGCCGTGTACGGCCAGCAGTGGCTCAAGACCTTGGTCCTCGGGTGACACGATCTCAAAGCCCAGGGTTTGCGCGGCCAGCAGCAGGTTGCGGGCGCGCTCGGGGACTTCCTGCGGCGTGCGCATCTGACCACGGGAGTAGTAGCTGCGCGGATGATGCAGGAGTTGTTCGGGGTGGAAAAACGTTTGCATGGGAATCTCCTGAGTGAGCACGGTGCCTGTGGGTGCTGACTTGCCTGCGCCCATAGCGGATCGTCTTCAGTCTTCCAGAATGAGGTGGTCAGTTAGCGTGGCCGGCACGTTTCAACACGGCGTTGAGTAAGACATCGGCGCCCTGGCGCACGTCCTCGGGCAGTACATCTTCGGCTTCGTTGTGACTGAGGCCGCCGACGCAGGGAATGAAGATCATCGCCGTCGGGCAATAACGCGCAAGGTGGATCGCATCATGGCCGGCGCCACTGACAATGGGCTGCTGGCTGTAACCCAAGGCGTCCACCGCCGCTTGCACGCAAGCCACGCATTCGGCATCGAATGGCGTGGCCGGGCTGATCCAGTGAGGGCTGATGGTGACGCTCAGGCCACGCTTGCGCGCGATAGCCTGCAAGCGCGCCCTGACCTGCTGCTCCATCGCCTCAATGTCGGCGTCGCGGTGATGGCGCAGGTCGACGGTGAAGGTCAGCAAACCGGGAATGGTGTTGCGCGAAGACTTGGCAATGCTCAACTCGCCGACAGTGGTGAGGCCCTGGGGAGCGAAATCCGTGGCGAGGCATTCCAGGGCCTGGACCATTTTCGCGGCGCCATACAGTGCGTCCTTGCGCAGCGGCATCGGTGTGGTGCCGGCATGCGCGGCCATCCCTTCGACCCGCACGTCGAGCCAGCGAATCGCCTGGCCGCCGCTGACCACGCCGATGCTCTTGGCGTTGTCCTCGAGGATCGGGCCTTGCTCGATGTGGGCTTCGAAATACGCATCCACCGCCCCGCCCAAAACACGCTCGCCGTGGTAGCCGATCATGCGCAAGGCGTCGGCCACGCTGACGCCGTCGGCATCGGTGGTGGCCAGGGCTTGGTCCAGCGCCAACGTACCGGTGAACACGGCGGAGCCGAGCATGGCGGGGGTAAAACGGGCGCCCTCCTCGTTCGTCCATACCGCGATTTCCAGCGGCTTGCGGGTTTGGATGCCGTGGTCGTCGAGGCTGCGCATCACCTCCAGGCCGGCCAGTACGCCGTAGACGCCGTCGAAGCGCCCGCCTTCGGGCTGGGTGTCGAGGTGACTGCCGATCATCACCGGCGCGGCGTCCTTATCCGTACCGGCACGCCGGGCGAACAGGTTGCCGATGGCGTCCACGCTCAGGGTCAGCCCGGCGGCCTTGCACCAGTGGCTGAACAGCTCGCGACCGGCGTGGTCTTCGGCGCTCAACGCCAGGCGGCAGCTACCACCGCGCGCGGTCGCGCCGACTTCGGCCATGGCCATCAGGCTGGCCCATAGACGCTCTCCCTTAATCTTCAACATTGCACCCGCTCCATTAAACGCCAGGGGCCATTTCCAGGCGGTGGGCGGTGGCGTGGCGGCGCGACAAGGCCAATACGCACACCAGCGAGACCGCCGCGATCAGGCTGTAAAACACTGCCATCGGCCACCACTGGCCTTGGTATTCGTGGGCCAGCCAGGTGCCGATCAACGGCGTCAGGCCACCGGCCAGCGCACCGCACACCTGATAGGCCAGGGAAATCGCGGTGTAGCGCACGCGGGTTTCAAACAGGCCGCTGACAAAGCCTGCGATCACCGCATAAAACGAGGCCATGCACACCACCGCCAGGGCGATGCCGAGGATGATCAACGGCGCCTGGCCGCTGCTGACCAACGCGAACATTGGGTAAGGTGACGCCATCGCCAACACTGTCATCGCGCAGAGAAAACGCGTGGCGCCGACCTTCTCCGCGACCCAGGCCGCCAGGGGCTGCACGCAGAACTGGATGATGGCGACGACGAACAGACATTCCAAAATCAACGAACGCGGTAGGTCCAATTGCTGAGTGCTGTAGGCAATCATGAAGGTGTTGGTGAAATACACGCCGGCGATGCCCAGGGTATTGGCACCGATACACAGCAGCAGCGGGCGCCAGGCGGTTTTCAGTACTTCGATCACCGGGGCCTGGTCCGGCTTGAGCACCCGCGCCTTTTCGGCCAAGGCTTTGTCTTCGAGGAACTCAGGCGACTCGTTCACCCCCAGGCGAATCGCCAGGCCAACGATCAACAGCAAGGCACTGGCCAGGAACGGCAGGCGCCAGCCCCAACTGAGCAGGTCTTCTTCGGGCAAACGGGTCACCGCGCTGAACGCCAGCAGCGATAGGATCAACCCCGCCGGGCTACCCAACTGGGCAAAGGAGGCAAAGAAGTTACGCCGCCCCTTTGGCGCATGCTCGCCGGCCATCAACACCGCCCCACCCCACTCGCCACCGACAGCAATGCCCTGCACGATGCGCAACAAGACCAGCAGGACCGGCGCCGCGACGCCGATCTGCGCGTAGGTCGGCAACAGCCCGATGCACACGGTGACCACGCCCATCATGACCAGCGTGATCACCAGCGACTTCTTGCGCCCGATCCGATCGCCGATATGCCCGAACACTATGCCGCCCAACGGTCGCGCGAAAAAACCCACGGCAAAGGTGCCGAACGCAGCCATGGTGCTGAACAATTTATCTTCGGAAGGGAAAAACAGCTGACCGAACACCAGCGCGGCGGCGGTGGCGTAGATGTAAAAGTCGTACCACTCGATCATCGTGCCGATGAACGCGGCGGCCGCAGCGCGGCGAGGCTGGGGCGAAGCGGAAGGCTTCATGGGGCTGGCTCCTTTGGTTATTTTTTTGGCAGGAGAAAGGTCGAACGCATGCGCTCTGATGGCGCTTGTTGAGGGTGATTTATCGTCGCGGCTCTATAATTAGTCAATTTTCTATTTATTATTCCAATTATAAATCCTGCTTATTATTGAGCCGCACCATGCCCGAAACCCGCCGCAATATTCATCCGTTGCTCAACGACCGCCTGGACTGGAACCTGCTGCGCACCTTCCGCGTCATTGGCCAGGAACTGAGCATCAGCCGCGCTGCCGCGCGCCTGCACTTGACCCAGCCAGCCATCAGCCAGGCCCTCAAACGCCTGGAAGAGCAACTCGACTGCCAACTCATCGCGCGCCGTGGCCCGCGCTTCGTACTGACCGAGGCCGGCGAACAGATCTTCGCCATCGCCGGCGAGATGTATGGCCAGGTCTCGCAGATGAGCAACGCCCTGCAAAAACCCGGTGATGAAGTGATTGGCAAGGTGCGCCTACTGATGATCAGCCGCATCAACTCCGACACTTTCGATGACTTTCTGGCCGACTTTCACCGCGAACATCCGCGGGTCGAGCTAGACGTTGAGGTGATGCGCAGCTCCGACATCGTCGCTGCCCTGCTGGAAAAAACCGCCACCCTGGGCCTGAGCCTCAACCGCCGACCACAGCCGCGCCTGGAACAGCATCTGTTCCTGCACCAACGCTATGGTTTTTTCTGCGGAAAACACCACCCACTGTTCGGGCGTCGCGGTTTGGCCGAAGGGGATTTGCAGTCGGAGAACTTCGTCAGTTTTACCAGTGACCAGATCGGCGGAATGCTCTCGCCATTGACGATATTCCGTGACCAACAGGGCTTCAGCGGGCGGATCGTGGCGTCGTCATCCAGCCTCGAAGAAGTGCGCCGCCTGGTGATTGCCGGGTTTGGCCTGGGTTGCCTGCCGATTCATGTGGTGGCGGAGGATGTGCAGAACGGACTGCTCTGGCGCTTGCCGCCGGATGAGGGGATCGCGGATGTGGATATCCATGTGCTGTGGCACCGGGAGCAGAAGATGAGTCGGGCGGAAACGGTATTTATCGACAGTCTTTTGGCTCGTCTGGCGCGGTAGTCGGATGTATTTAGCGATTTACCTGACGGAGAGACCAGACGACTCTCGCAGGGGAGCCCAATAAAGCCTTGGCTTGCTTATGCTGGGCTTCGGTGGATTTTGTAAGTTCCTTCCTCGTCAATGCAAATTCTGTTCGTTGAAACAATTGCTCTTTGCTTTGCAAATTAATGACATCTATCACACCTGCCAAGATCAAACTTGAAAAGAGCGTATTCGCTATTAGGTGAATTGAACCGAGTACGTCTATTGCATTCGATTTTTCAGGATCCTTTTTGCGGCGCCAAGAATTTCCTTCAGCGACGTTTCATCAGCCTGATAGGCAATGTCGCATAGGCAGTGGCGAAGGTTCGCTGTGGTTGGTTCAGCGTGATCCCGGTTCGTGAAAAAAGCATCCAGTCCCACGCCCAGGACGTTAGCGATTCGCTCCAACATCTCAATGCTTGGGGCGTATTCGCCCCTCTCGTAACGACTCACTGTCATCGACTCGCACCCCAATGCTTCAGCAAGCGCGGCCTGTGTACATTTATTGTCTAGTCGTAAGTGCTTGATTCGCTTGCCTATACTGATAGTGGCATTTTGCTTCATGGGAAATATCACTTAAAATCAAATGCTTACACCTAATCACCTCCCCAGGAAGATCATAAAAAGGCTAGATTGCTATTATTTTCTAGCCAATTTCAGTATAGTCATTTTTTGACTATCTGAACGATGTTGAATTGCTAAGGAATTTTCCCATGGACGCCGAAAATTATGCCTGCAGGAAAATGCGATTGATTTTTGGTCCCGGCAGCCGTCAGCGCTTGGGAAGCACCAAGCGTGTATTTGTCATTACAGGTCGAAAAAAACGGCTCCTATTGCCTATGGTTGGGTAACCGGGGAGTCACGTTTATGCTCACACCTTCCCATAATCAACAACTGATACGACAAGGCATGATCGAACAGGCGTTGCGCCAGGTCGATATTGAGCACGAATTCAGCCTGGTTTTTCAGCCAGTGATTGATTTGCGTAGCCGGCGGACTGTAGCGTTCGAGGCATTGGCACGTTGGAGCAGCCCAGAGCTAGGTGACGTCCCTCCCGGCCAATTCATTCCGATTGCCGAGCGGATCGGCCTAATAAATCGCTTGACCGCTCATCTGCTTGGCAAGGCCTTGATGATTGCCTCTCATTGGCCCGCCCATATTTGCCTTTCTTTTAACTTGTCCACACACGACTGTGCTTCAGAAAAAGTCGCCAGACAAATAGTCGACATTATTGAGGTCAGCAATTTTGACGCCCGGCGCCTGGACCTGGAAATAACCGAAACAGCTATCATGCAGGATGTTGTTCAAGTGCAACATACTATTGATAGGTTCTGTCAGTTGGGTTGCGGTGTTGCTCTTGACGATTTCGGCACTGGGTACTCCAGTCTCAGCCAATTACTTTCGTTAGCGTTCACTAAAATAAAAATAGATCGAACCTTTGTCACTGGCATTAATAAAAACCCGACCAGCTACAAAATCGTAAAATCTCTAGTTGCCTTGAGTAGCGACATGCAACTTGAATGCATAATCGAGGGAGTGGAAACTCGCGAGGAGTTGGAAACCTTGATTAATTTAGGTTGTTTTTTTGTCCAAGGGTATTACTTTTCGCGCCCCATACATCATTCACACATAAATAACTGGCTTAAAGAAAACTAAATTACTCGCGACACGTCAATAAATATTATCGAGGACTGATCAAAATTCAGACTTCGCAAGGTCTTTTTAATGTCTAAACTCAGTAATATCGTCGAAACTGATCATACTGAAAGTAACGACCCTCCCTGATCACACAGGCACAATTTTCGAAAAAATACACCACTAAAACCAATGCAGATTTTAGACAATGAAAGATATCTTTTCCGTAAAAGCCAAACTGGGCCTCAGCTTTGGCTTATTGCTTTTACTTGTTCTGATGACTTCAGCAATTTCCATTCTTTCACTTGGCAACTCCAACAGTCGATTTTCCAGTTACATTAATGGTATCGGCAAGCGAAAAGAGCTTTCTTCAGAATTATTACTGGCGGCTCAACAACGAGCTATTTCGGCAAGAAACCTGGTTATAACAAACTCCCCTACCGTTCGAGCCGATGAAAAAAACACTGTACACAATGCGCACCAACGAGTGGGTGCATTATTACGCGAGCTGACCACATCGGTAGATGGCATGTCGCCTAATGAAGAAAAAGTCGATGCTCAACGTTTAATTTCCAACATTCAACAGATAGAGGCTTTATACGGGCCTGTCGCTTTAAATATTGTCGAGCTAGCACTGAAGGGGGACAACGAATCGGCAATTGTAAAAATCAACAACGATTGCGAACCACTCCTCAAGAAACTGATTGTGATTGTCACTCAATTTATTGAGCTTGAGGAAAAGACCAGCCTAGCCAATATAATACATTCGCAGGAAGAGTATGAACTGCAACGCAATCAATTGATTATTTTTAGTCTCATTGCTGCAACAATCGCATTAACCCTTACACTTGTAATCACTCGCGGACTGGACCGAGCATTAGGAACGGAGCCATCAATCCTTTCCGGTATCGCCCAGCGAATCGCCTCCGGCGATATTCGAGCCATTGCTGAAACTAAAGCAGCTAAACCTGGAAGCGTGCTTGCATCGTTTGGCCAAATGCAATCCAACCTCAGCAGGCTAATTAGTGAGGTTCATAGCTCATCCAACGTGATATCAGGTTCTGCGGAGGAACTATCAGCGGCAACGGAGCAAACCCGTGTAGGGGTTAGTCAACAACGCTTGGAAATTGATCAGGTTGCTACGGCAATTCATGAAATGGCAGCCACTGTAATGGAAGTTGCGCATAATTCCGAGAGTGCGGCCAATGCAGCAGCGACAGCCGATCAACAGGCGCAGACAGGCGGAATAATGGCCAAGCAAGCGGTAGTTCAGATTGAGCATCTGGCCACAGAGGTCTCGAACACGGCTACTGCTATGCTTCGACTTAAGCAGGAGAGTGAGCATATTGGCGGCGTGCTTAATGTAATCAAGTCTGTAGCTGATCAAACCAACCTTCTTGCTCTAAATGCTGCAATTGAAGCGGCCAGGGCTGGCGAAGCGGGTCGTGGTTTCGCAGTGGTAGCTGATGAAGTGCGCAACCTGGCCAAGCATACACAAGGCGCCACCCAAGAGATTGAAACGCTCATTGCCAGCTTACAAGTCATTTCAGGGGAAGCCGTTGAACGGATGGAAGCATGTCGAGGCCTTACTGATAAAGCGGTGATTCAGATATCCGACACAGACGCTACTGTAACGGTCATCACCACAATGATTAGCAATATTCAGGAAATGGTGAGACAGATTGCGACGGCGGGAGAAGAACAAAGCGCAGTGGCTGAAGAGATCAGTCGCAGTGTAACCCGTGTTCGTGATATTTCAGACCAGTCTGCCGCCTCGAGCGAGCAGACGGCCGCATCTAGCACTAATCTGGCAAAGCTTGGTGGCACGTTGAGACAACAACTAGAAAGATTTCAAATCTGATGACCTAGGACCGGTTTAAGGGCAAGACAGCTATAGTCCGTTTTGTAGGCGATCCAATATCTCGGATCGCCTTTTTATTGTAGTGCGATATGTTAGATAGAGAGGCTGCGGTCAAGCCAGGGCTTTAAAAATTGTTGAATGCGTGGAGTGGCCGACTTCCCAAACAACTGCGCGGGTGGCCCGGCTTCGACGATTCGTCCGGATTCCATAAACACCACATGGTCTGAGATTTTCGCGGCAAAGCTCATTTCATGGGTGACCATGACCATGGTCATGCCATCGTGTGCAAGTCCACGAATCACGCTGAGTACTTCTTCGACCAACTCTGGGTCCAACGCTGAAGTGGGCTCGTCGAGGAGCATAACTTCCGGTTCGATGGCCAGTGCTCTGGCAATGCCGACTCGTTGCTGCTGACCTCCACTCAATTGCGCAGGATAGGCATCAGCCTTGGCCGCCAAGCCAACGCGCTCCAAGGCAAGACCTGCCAGACGGTGTGCCTCGGTCTTTTTGATTTTCTTGGCCAACACCAGAGGGGCGGCAACATTTCCCAGCACGGTCATGTGGGGCCATAGGTTGAACTGTTGGAAGACCATAGAGACCGGACGACGCACTTCGGCAATCGCGCCTTCACTGTCGCGGTCCCGCGGCGTGCGGCCCTTGGAGTGGTAACCGAGTAACTGCCCCTTGATCCAGACTTCACCTTCATCATAAGCCTCCAGGAAGTTGATGCAGCGCAGCAAGGTGGTTTTTCCGGAGCCGGAGGGACCTATGAGTGAAACGATTTCGCCGCGCTTGACGTCCAGGTCAACACCTTTGAGAACGCGGGCTGCGCCATAAGACTTGCCAACAGTACGCAGTTGCAAGATGGGTAGGGTCATAGGGTTCTCTGCGGTGAGGTCACGAAGGTTGCGCAGCCGCGCACTGCCAACGCAATGGTTTGGGCAAGTAGCCAATAGCCAAGGATCAGCAGTGCGTAGGGGCCGACGTAGTTGTAGGTGGAGGACACGATTTCTCCGGTAGTCATGGTCAGTTCGGGCAGCGTGATGACAGACGCCACGGCGCTTTCCTTGATGACAAGGACCGTCTGATTGCCCAACAGCGGCAGCGCGAAAATCAGCGCCTGGGGCATTTCGATATGACGCAGGGACTGCCAGCGGTTAATACCGAAGGCTTGAGCGGCTTCCAGATGACCCGGCGCGATGCTGTTCCAACCAGAACGGAAGATTTCCGCGAAGTAGACCGCCGAGTAAAGTGCTAGGGAGGCTACCGTTGCTTGCGCGGCGCTCAGGGTGAGGCCAATCACAGGCAAGCCGAAATAGACAATCATCAGCTGTGAAAAGTAGGGTGTTCCACGTATGAGCCACACCAGCAATCGGTAAGGAATGCTCAACTGACGTGCATAGCAAATGCGCAAGGCGTTGAGGGTGAATCCAATGACCATGCCAATGAATGCGGCAAGCAAGCTGACCCCAAGGGTCACAAGCATAGCGTTGACATACCGCCACAGCAGTTCCATGGTTTCGGGGCTGATGACATTCATCCTTGAGCTCCATTACGACGCATCATTCGTTGTTCGAAGCAGTACCCGGCCAGCGATAGCAACGAGGTAATGACCAGGTAGAAGACGGCCGTCAGGGTATAAACCTCCAGTGGTCGGTAGCTAGACGAGGACAGTTGCTGGCCGACCCTCATCAGGTCGGTCACGGCGATTACCGAGACCACGGCAGAGGCCTTTACGATGTCGATCATTTCGCTGATGAGCGCCGGAAGCGTCGAAGCGACGACCTGCGGGATTTCAATGTGCCAAAGTCGCTGGCGGCGCGTCAGGTTGAAGGTCAGTGCCGCTTCGATTTGCCCTTGCGGGATTGATCGGAAGCCGGCGCGTAATATTTGCGACTGATAAGCCGCTGTGTTCAGTGTCAACCCGATGACCGCGACGACGATGCCGGGAAAACTCAAACCCAGCGCCGACGGCACGTAGTAGAGCACCAACAGTTGCGCGAGCACCGGTGTGCCACGAAACACACTGATATAAGCCTTTGTCGCCCAAACGATCGGGCGACAACCGTGGGTGGACAGGGTATGAATCAGGATGCTGGCAAAGAACCCGCAGACAACGGCCACCCCCGATAACATCAGCGTGGTGAACGCACCCTCTAACAGTTGCGGTGCATAGGCTACGCATCGGGCGATAAGATCAGTCAGATTCATGTCGGCTACCTGATGATATGGGCTATGGACTCAGGGCGTCACGCTGGACGGAATGTCCATGGTGCTACCGAACCACTTCGTTTGCAGTTGCTTGAGGGTGCCATCTGCCGATGCGCGAGCAATGCCGTCGTTGAACAACTTGACCAGGGTTTCACTGTCGGCATCCTTTCGGGCCGCCCAGGCGAAGTAGCTTTGTTCACCTATTGAACCCGGGAGCACCTTGAATAGGCCTGGGCGCGATTTGAGCAGTGGGCCGAGGTTGGCCACCGATTGCGCCACTGCGTCGAGTCGCCCTGAGCCAAGGTCGGCATAAGCCTCGTCGAAGCTGACGTATTGTTTGATGGCTTTAAAGCCAGGCTTGCCGCTGTCCTTCAGTTGCTTGTCGAGTGCGACCAAGGCTTGCAGCTGTACCGAGCCGGTTTGCGAACCAACGGTTTTGTTGTCAAGGTCGACGGCAGCATTAAGCGTGCTGTCTCGTTCTTTGACTAGTAACCCGGTCATGGAAATGGCCACTGGCGAGGTAAACGAAAAGTGGCTGGCGCGTTCTTTATTGATGGTGATGGCGGTCACCACGATATCGAACGCCTTGGTGTCCAGGCCGGGCAGCAAGCCCTGAAATGGTAGGTCCAATTGCTTAACTTTGACATCCGGGATCTGTGCCATGACGGCGCGCATCAAGTCGGCGTCGTAGCCGACGATTTTACCGTTTTCGATATATTCGAACGGGGCGTAACGAGCTTCGGTGGCGATCACTATTTCTTTCTTGGCCTTGATGCGCTCAAGCAGATCGGGCGTTTGTGCATAGCTTTGGGTGCAGAGGCCAAGGCCAATGGCGCCCATCAAGGAAAGTGCCGTGAAGCGTAGGAAAGTTTTCATAAAAAGCTCCATGGGTGATGTAAAACGCTCATTGATAACGTCATCGAACTCAATGCCTCAGGCTGTGCCTGAGCTCCGTTTAGCGCGCATTCCGAGTGGCAAGACTGTCAGCCAGTACGCACAAAATTTCGAATAGCAACGTGGATGCGACCAGGGCGGTATTGCCGCTGGCGTCGAACGGTGGGGAGACCTCGACAACGTCGCCTCCGATCAGGTTCAAGCCCCTGAGCCCGCGAATAAGGTGTTGTGCTTCCAGAGTTGTAAGCCCTCCAATTTCGGGGGTACCTGTACCTGGGGCGTACACTGGGTCCAAGGCGTCGACATCGAATGACACATAGGTCTGACCGTCGCCGACGACTCTTCGGGCCTCTTTGATAACGTTCTCGACGCCCATGGTCTGGAACTCGTCGATGTCGATGATCCGGATACCTTGCCGGGCGCCCCAGTCGTTATCGGCGTCGCTGTACAGGGCCCCGCGAATACCGATTTGCACCGTTCGCTTAGGGTCCAGCAGGCCTTCTTCGATTGCTCTTCTGAACGGCGTTCCATGGGTGTATTTGCAGTCGCCGAAATAGCGATCCCAGGTATCGGTGTGGGCATCGAAATGCACCATGCCAATGGGTCCGTCCTTGGCTAGGGCCCGCATGATTGGCAAGGTGACAAGGTGGTCGCCACCTACGGACAGCGGCGCAATGCCGGCTTGCACGACATGGTCGTAGAAACCGGCAATGCGATTAAGTGAGTCCACCAGGTCAATCGGGTTGACCGGCGTGTCACCCAAGTCAGCACAGGCACACAGCGAGAACGGGTTGATGCCGCTGGCCCGGTTGATATTGCGCACCATGGTAGAAATGTCCCGGACTTGCCTTGGGCCATGTCGAGCACCGGGCCGGTTGGTGGTTCCGCCATCCCACGGCACGCCGATTAAACCGATGTCGACTTCATGGATACGAGGGTCTGTCAGCTCGGTATAGGGTAAGCGCATCAATGTGGCGATGCCGGCATAGCGGGGGATCACAGTCCCGGTTGCAGGTGCAAATGGCTTTTCTTGCATGGAAATTCCTAGGCGATGTGTTCAAGTGCAGAGGGAGCCGGTGCCTCGCTCCTGGTGAGCAACAATGCAAGTTGTCGACCAATGCGTGGTGCCAGATTAGAGTTTCGATAGAGCCAGTGTGTGGGCCTGCGGTACCGTGGGTTTGGCGTAGATGAGTTAATGACTCCCGATGTGTAGGCCCGTGGAGCTCATGTTTACGCGCCCGTTCAAGGGTGGTGCTAGAGGGCCGACGCACCGATACGGTGCATAAACGAGTGCATCAGGCGGCGTGCCCCGAAAGGGCGGATTCGTCATGACCCTGCCCGCCCCTTCAGGCCCATGCCTGCCAGGTATTTGTAGCCGGGTGAGACGGACCGCGCGATCCGGTGACAGGCTCAGGAATAGCCGTTGCACACGCTAGCGATCAGTGCTTGGAGTGTCTAAAGCGCACGTACTCTAGAGTCGCTGAAGGGGATCTGAAATTTCCCGGAATGCTTCATTGACATCCCTAAACCCTTAGCTTCGTTGATCCACACTTACGCGCCATTTGACGAGCCCCGCGTGATCGCAAAATTGTTCCAGGATTGGGTGATAGGCATCAATTCCAGGCTATTAATGTTGATGTGGGCAGGCTGGCTGAGGACCCAGAAGATAGTTTCGGCGATGTCCTTTGGCTGGATCGGATTGGCGCCTGCATACACCGCATCGCATTTCGACTGATCGCCCGAGAAGCGCACCAGGGAGAATTCGCTCTCGCACAGGCCCGGCTCGAGGTTGGTCACCCGGACGCCTGTGCCTTGCAGGTCGCAGCGCAAGTTAAGCGAGAACTGACGGACAAATGCCTTACTGGCGCCATATACATGGCTGCCAGGGTACGGCCAGTTGCCGGCTATTGAACCTAGATTGACGATGCTGGCGCCCGCGCCATGGGCGATCAATCGCGGTAGCAGCAGACGTGTCGAATACAGCAGGCCTTTGATGTTGGTGTCGACCATGATGTCCCAGTCATCCAGATCGCAGTCCTGCGTCGGCGAGGTGCCGAGCGCCAGTCCAGCGTTGTTGATCAATCCGCGAAGCTTACTGAACCTCGGTGGCAAACTGAGGATGGCCTCTTGCATGGCCTGTCGGTCACGCACATCCACCACCAGTGGCAGCACGTCAATCTGTGCCGAGAGTTCATCCGCTAACGCCGTCAGACGATCTTCGCGGCGACCGGTCAGGATCAGCGACCAGCCTGCTGCGGCAAAACGTCGTGCACAAGCTTCGCCAAAACCGGATGTGGCGCCAGTGATAAAAAGTGTCGGGGTCATTGGGACTTCCTTTGATTCAGGACCATACATGACCGAGCAAACCGAAGCCTGCCAGCGCCAGCAACAGCCATTGAGTAAAACGTGCCGCCGCTTCGGCACGTATGCGGATGAACAACTGTTGGCCGATCCACAGGCCAACCAGCAAGGCAGGCATCAGGTACAAAACGTGAGTTTGTGTCTGGTTAGGGATCGCCCCGGCCAGTCCCAGCCCCAAAATCGCTGCCAGGTCCACGACGAAAAAAAACAGGATAAGGGTGGCGCGCAAGGCCACAGCGCTCAGCCCGATATGACTGAGCCAAGCCACAACCAGCGGACCGCCGATGGAAAACGCCGCGATCAACGCGCCACTACTGGCACCGACCATCCAGCCGCCTACTTGTCCTTTGCCCATTGGCAGCGTGACCCGGACCAGTCCGAGTAACGCCAGCAGCCCGACGAGTAAATAGACGCCAATGCTCAACCAGTCGCTGTTCATTCCGGTCAGCAACCAGATGCCGCAGGGCACACCGCAAGCGGCGGCAATCAGCAAGCGCTTGAGTTGCGGGTAGTCGGCTTGTGGCACGGCACCGCGCAAGAGCATCAGACTCGACAAGACTTCCAGACACAGCACCAGCGGTACGGCCTGATTCAGAGGGCCGAGCATTGCCAGACCGACAACGGCGATGGCGGCAAAGCCGAATCCGGTGAGGCCGCGAATGACTGCCGCGACCAGTACACACAGCACGTTAAGGACAAAGCTCAGTTCAGGATTCAAGGCCGGCTTCCCCAGTAGAATGACGCCACTCTATTCAAGCGCCAGGTCTCACTTTAGATCCAGACAGGCATTTCGATGGAGCCAGAGTGGCGTATAGACCTAGCACTGCGCCCCATCCTGGCTCCATAAAATCCCCCATCTGGATCTAAGGCCTGAAGACGTGCATGGCTAGGCTGATGACCATCGGCCTTTACCGTGTCCACCTTCAGGAGTGAACCCATGACAACGAATCTTGATCATCAATGGATGCCTTTCACTGACAACCGTGAGTTTCAGCGTGCGCCGCAGCTGTTTGTTCGGGCCGAGGGACTGAGCTACTGGACCGCCGATGGTCGCGAACTACTGGATGGCAGTTCAGGTCTTTTTTGCAGCGCAGCGGGGCATGGTCGTTCGGAAATCGCCGAGGCCGTGTCGAAACAATTGATGACCCTAGACTTCACCCCTCATTTTCAGCGCGGTTCGCCGCTTTCGTTCGAACTGGCCGAACGACTGAGCGAATTGCTGCCTGAAGGCCTGAACAAGCTGTTCTTCACCAACTCAGGTTCCGAATCAGTGGACAGCGCGATGAAGATTGCCCTGGCCTATCATCGCGCTCGCGGCGAGGGGCAGCGCACACGATTTGTGTCTCGTGAGTGGGCGTATCACGGTGTCAACTTTGGCGGCGTGGCCTTGTCCGGAATGATGCGCAACCGTCAGGCCTTCGCGGCGGGCGGACTGCCTCATGTTAGCCACATGCGGCACACTTGGCAGGAAGAGCAGCGCTTTCAACTGGGCGAGCCAAACAGCGACATTGATCTGGCCAGCGATCTGGAGCGCATCATCGCCACCCACGGTGCCGACAGTATCGCGGCTTGTTTCGTCGAACCGATTGCCGGCTCCATTGGCGTTTACGTGCCGCCAGCCGGTTACCTGAAGCGTCTGCGGGACATCTGCGACAAGCACGGTATTCTGCTGGTGTTCGACGAGGTCATCACTGGGATCGGTCGAACGGGTAAGGCGTTCGCCGCGCAGAGCTTCAACGTGAAGCCAGACATCATCACCATGGCCAAGGCTCTCACCAACGGTGCGATTCCGATGGGAGCGGTGGCAGTGGATCAGGCAATTTTTGACACCGTCGTCGGCGCCAGCAAAGGCTCTGGACCAGAGTTCTTCCATGGCTACACTTACTCGGGGCATCCCGTGGCGTGTGCGGCAGCGCTGGCTTCGCTGGACATCTACCGCAATGAAGGCCTGTTCGCCAAAGGCGAGAAACTGTCGCCATACTTCCTTGAATGCGTGAGTGGTTTGCGCGGTCTGCCGCAGGTCAGCGACCTGCGTGGTTACGGCATGCTCAGCGGTATTCAGCTGACCCCGGGAGAAGCACCAGGAGCGAAAGGAAACCGCGTGCAACGAGCCTTATATGAAGCAGGCCTACACGTAAAAACCACTGGGGACGCGATCATCTTCGCCCCAGCATTGGTGGCTGAGCGGCAGCATGTGGATGCGATGATTGAGATCCTCAAGAGCACGTTGGGTCAGGAGAATCTGTAACGTCTGATCGGGTCCCAAAGCGGTGTAACTGCCGAAGGCTGCAATCTGCTCTGATGGACAGTCTCAGCCTTTTGGCAGTGTTTACAGGCTCGCGGTGGACTCAACCTGCAAGCTGCATTTCATCTCTCGCCAAGCATCTCCCAGCGCGGTAATCCCCGGCTCGATCAACTCCTCTGCAATCGCCCCAAACCCCAGCCTGAAATGGTATTGCGGGCGTTCACTTCCCAAAAAATGGATATCCCCCGGCTCGATCAAAACGCCGCGCTTGGCCACCAAACGCTGTAATACCCACGCATCCAGTTCCGCTGGGCAGGTCACCCACATAGACGAACCGCCGGCCATGCCGCTTGCGTGACAATCGGGCAAATGCTCGGCCAATGCACGGCTGATCAATAGCCACTTGCGAGCCAAACGATCCCGCTGGCGGCGGGCATGGGCGTCGTAGTGTCCCATCGACAGAAACAGCGCCAGCGTGCGCTGATTGTTGGAGGGGGGATGACGGTAGATGTAACGCCGTAACGCCCGCAGTTCGTGAATCAACTCCGGATCTGCGGCAATAAATCCCAGGCGCAGCCCAGGCAGCAAGTTTTTGGTCAGACTGCCTAGATAGATCACTCGACCGCTGTCATCGAAACTTTTTAACGAGGGATGGTTGCTTCCCAGATAGTTTTGCTCGCTTTCGTAATCGTCCTCGATCACCAGGAAATCACGCTCTCGGGCGCTGGCCAGCAATTCCAAACGACGATACACCGGCATCGTCACGCCCGTGGGCGATTGGTGGCTGGGCGTGCAAAACAACATTTCACAGCCATCAAGTTGCTCGTCCACTACGAGACCTTGGCCGTCGATGCGCAAGGGTCTTAACTCACAACCAATCAAGCCGAAAATATTGCGAGCGTCTACGTAGCCTGGATCTTCCAGGCCCATGATCAGCCCCGGTCGTCCCAGCAGTTGTGCAAGCATGTACAGCGAGTTTTGTGTTCCGATGGTCACCAGAATCTCTTCCGGCCTGGCCTTTATTCCGCGCTTGGGCAGCACACGTTGAATGATCTGTTCCACCAACAACGGATCATCCAGCGTCACCTGATCGTCGACCCAAGAACGCATGTGCGCGCCCATGGCCGCGATGCGCGCACAGTCACGCCAGCGCGCTACAGTTTGCTCGTCTGCTTCAATCTGCCCATATATAAATGGGTAACGGTACTCACGCCAATTGCGCGGTTTGACGATCGCACGCATCTGCGCCGATTCGGTTTGCATGCGACTTCCCCAGTCCGGCGCGTGGTCCGGCCGGTCGAACAGTTTCTGACTGGAAGGACGCAGACTGATGTTCAGTTGCTGGCGCAGGAATTTCTCGTTGATGAAGTAACCCCGTCGGTCGGATGGAGTCAGATAACCGTCCTGCGCCAGTTGCTCGTAAACGAGAACCACGGTGTTGCGCGAGACCTTCAGCAGTTGGCTGAGCTTGCGCGATGACGGCATCGCCTCGCTGGGCGGCATCGCGCCATCAAGGATCGCGTTGAGCAGCCGCTCGCGCAATTGTTCCTGCAAGCCCCTACCTGCTTCGAACGGATGAAAATAGCGCTCCAACATAGCCCAAACTCCCGCTTTGGCGCCCCCTAATGACGCACCAAAAACGCTACAGGCCTTATTGTACAAGGGGTGTGAAACCCGCTGGCACTAAAGGCCGTAGCAACTGGATCTAAAGCAAGCTTCGAGCCGGCACTAAGATCGCATGAACTTTAAACATGTCATCCCACCCTGGAGTTCCACCATGCTCAAGCCCCTGCATAAATGGATTCGCCGATCACTCCTGTTGCCGCTGACTATTGGCTTCGCCGCCACCGTTAATGCCCAAACCGTTACCATCGGCGTGCAGAGCATGTTTGCGCCGTGGAAGAACGCTATAGCCGAGAAGGAATTCGAGAAAGCTACCGGCTGGGATATCCAGTGGCGCAACTTCGACAGCGGCGGCGATGTGATGCTGGCGATGGCCTCCGGTGACGTGCAGATCGGGGTGGCGGGCAGTAGCCCGATCGCCGCAGCGGTCAGCCGTGGCGTCGACGCGCAGTTGTTCTGGATTCTCGACAACATTGCCAGCGCTGAAGCATTGGTAGTACGCAATGGCAGCGGCATCGTCGCACCGCAGGACTTGGTAGGTAAAACCCTCGCGGTGCCGTTCGTGTCCACGACGCATTTTCATGCCTTGTTTGCCCTCGAGCAGTTTGGCCTGACCGGTAAGGTCAAGGTTATCAATCTGCAACCCTCGGACATTCCGGCGGCGTGGGAGCGTGGCGACATTGACGCTGCCTTTATCTGGGACCCGGCGCTGGGTCGACTGAAACAGAGCGGTCACGTGTTACTAACCTCGGGCGAACTGACCAACTGGGGCAAAGCCACCTTCGACGGCATTGTCGTCGACAAGAAATTTGCGGCCGAAAACAAGGATGGCATGACCTCGTTCACCAAAGTTTTGCAGGCCAGCACGGGCGATTACGTCAAGGCTCCGGCCACCTGGACGGCCAGCTCGCCGCAAGTGATCAATATCGCCAAACAGTCTGGCGCCAAGCCTGATGAAGTTCCGCTGGTGCTGGCGCTGTATCAGTTCCCGCTTGCGTCCGAACAGGCCAGCAACAAGTGGCTGGGCAACGGTAAAGACAGCGGCGCAGCCAAGGCGCTGGCAGCAACGGCGGAGTTCCTCAAAACGCAGAAAAAAATCTCGGCTGTGCTGCCGGACTACAGCGTCGCCATCATCCCCGACTTTGTTCAAGCCGCCGAGTAGTCCGACGCAACCCCTGCATCGTCCGACCCGCCAATGATCGGACGATGCCGACCCCAGCATGAGGAAACTGCCATGACCCTGAGCCTCAAAATCCACGATGTCTCGGTGCTCTATCCGGGGCAACAGAAAGGCCAACAGGTCAGCGCCCTGGCCGGAGTTAACCTGAACATTGCCGCCGGTGATTTTGTCGTTGCGCTGGGCGCATCAGGGTGTGGAAAAACCACGCTGCTAAATTTGATGGCGGGGTTCATCCAGCCCAGTAGCGGCCTTATCACCTTGGGCGACTATCAAGGACAGGTGCCAGAAAAGTACGGCGCAGGCGCAGAGTTGCGCGATCAAGTCTCCGGCCCCGGTGCCGAGCGTGGGGTGGTGTTCCAGAAGCATGCGCTGTTGCCGTGGCTAAATGTGCTCGACAACGTCGCTTTTGGCCTGAAGCTGCGCGGCGTGTCAAAGATCGAGCGTGAAGAGCGGGCCATGTATTTTCTTGAGCTGACCGGGCTGGCGGATTTTAGCGGGCATGCGATCTATCAGTTGTCCGGTGGCATGCAACAACGGGTTGGCATCGCTCGCGCGCTGACCAACGATCCACAAATGCTGCTGCTTGACGAACCGCTAGGCGCGCTCGACGCACTGACTCGCGAGCGCTTACAGGAGCTGATTCTCGACATCTGGCACAGCACGCAAAAAATGATGTTTTTCATCACCCACGATGTCGAGGAAGCGCTGTTCATGGCTACCCGACTGATCATTATGTCGCCGCGTCCCGGCCGTATCACCCACGAATTCCCGGTGGACTTCGGTAAGCAGTTCCTCGCATGTCGCAACGCTCGATCAGTAAAGTCCAGCCCGGACTTCATCGCGCTGCGCGAGCAAATTCTGAGCATCATTCATGGTGACGAGGTGGCCGCATGAGCCTGCTCGATGAAAAACAACGCCGCGCGGTAATACGCACCTGGAACGAGCTGCGTCGCGCAGCTCCTGCCAAGCCCGGCGAGCAATATGGCGCGCCAGGTAACGGCTCGAGTCTGACATTGAGCCTGGCAACCATCTGCGTAGTGTTTTGCACATGGTACATCGCCACCAACGGCGGCTGGGTTAAACCGCTGTTCCTACCATCGCCACAGGCTGTGTGGGCGCAATTGATAGATGTGTTTCAGGAAGGCTTTGCCGACGCCACCTTGCTCAAGCACATTGGCTGGAGCGCCTTGCGGGTGTTTGGTGCGTTTGTGCTGGCTGTGCTAACCGCTATTCCAGTCGGCATCCTGATGGGAGTCAATCGTGTGGCTCGCGGGATCTTCGATCCGCTGGTTGAGTTCTATCGTCCACTGCCACCGCTGGCTTATTTGCCATTGGTGGTCATCTGGATGGGCATCGGCGAGGGCTCAAAAATTCTGCTGATCTATCTCGCCATGTTCGCTCCGCTAGCCCTGAGTGCGCGGGCTGGTGTGAAGTCTGTGGCCATCGAACAGATTCACGCAGCGTACTCCATGGGTGCCAGTCGCGCCCAGGTACTCAAGCACGTGATCATGCCAGCGGCGTTGCCTGAAGTGCTAACGGGGATGCGCATCGCCATCGGCTTTGGATGGACTACTCTGGTTGCCGCTGAAATGGTTGCCGCCACCGCCGGCTTGGGTTTTATGGTGCTGACCGCTTCCAAGTTCATGGCCACCGACGTGGTAATCATGGGCATTCTGGTAATTGGCGCCATGGCACTGCTGTTCGACCTAGGTATGCGCTGGCTCGAACGCAAGCTGGTACCCTGGAAAGGCAAGGTTTAGTCGTTGGTGGTTGGCGGTAGGCCAACGAACGAGCAGCTTCGGGATTTATGGCAAATCAGATCGTGCCCGGTCTCTGTCCCTAAAGCGTTTGCTGCGAACGCCTGCTATTGGCTGACTCTCTTGAAAAGATCAGAGAGGGTAGGTAAGCATGGAAAGCTCGCACTCTGCTCGACAGTCACCACAAAAAAGCCCCGTAGCTTGTTCAGCTACGGGGCTTTTTCTATGTAATGGCGGAGAGATAGGGATTCGAACCCTAGGTACCGGTGAAGGTACAACGGATTTCGAATCCGTCCCATTCGGCCACTCTGGCATCTCTCCAACGGCGCGCATCATAACAGCCCATCTCAGGAAAGCAAAGCGCAGAAGCGATTTTTTTCCGTGCTATCAGATGCTTGCGTCGATTACAGCGGTACGCCGAGGCGCTTGGCGACTTCTTCGTAGGCTTCGATCACATCACCGAGGCCTTGGCGGAAGCGGTCTTTGTCCATCTTCTTCTTGGTGTCCTTGTCCCACAGGCGGCAGCCGTCCGGGCTGAATTCGTCGCCCAGGACGATGGAGCCATCGTGGAACACGCCGAATTCAAGCTTGAAGTCGACCAGCAAGAGGCCGGCGTCGTCGAACAGTTTGCTCAGGACGTCGTTGACCTTGAGGGACAATTCCTTCATGCGCGCCAGTTGCTCGGCGGTGCCCCAGCCGAACGCCACGACGTGGGATTCGTTGATGAACGGGTCGCCCTTGGCGTCGTCCTTGAGGAACAATTCGAAGGTGTAAGGGTTGAGCTTGATGCCCTCTTCCACGCCCAGGCGCTTGACCAGGCTGCCGGCGGCGTAGTTACGCACGACGCATTCAACCGGGATCATGTCCAGCTTCTTGACCAGGCACTCGTTGTCGCTCAGCAGTTTGTCGAATTGGGTCGGAATGCCGGCCGCTTCGAGTTTCTGCATGATGAACGCGTTGAACTTGTTGTTCACCATGCCCTTGCGATCAAGTTGTTCGATGCGCTTGCCGTCGAACGCCGAAGTGTCGTTGCGAAACAGCAGGATCAGGCGGTTGGCGTCGTCGGTTTTGTATACCGACTTGGCTTTGCCGCGGTAGAGTTCTTCACGTTTTTCCATGATGGGCTCCGCTTTGAGTGAGGTGGGCTAGGCGATGTGTCGCCAGTCGAGCCCTGAATCTTGATCGGCCAGTTGCAGCCAGTCCGGGTCGCACCCAAGGGTATCGACAAAACATTGCCGGGCCAGCTGCGGCAGGTTGTTCTTGCTGCTCAGATGGGCCAGGACCAGGTGTTGCAGGTCTTGCCAGCCCAACTCATACACCAGGTACGCCGCCTGGTGGTTGTTCAAATGCCCGAGTTCGCCGCCCACCCGTTGCTTGAGAAAGTACGGGTAATGACCGCGAGCCAACAGGTCTCGGCAGTGGTTGGACTCGATCATCAATGCATCGAGATCCCGGTAACCGTCCAGCACCTTGGCGCAGTAGGAACCCAGGTCGGTGAGTACGCCGAAACGTCGCTCACCGCCACTGAATACATACTGCGTCGGCTCCTGGGCGTCATGCGCCACGGCAATCACATCGATGCTCAAGGCACCGATCTGCAGTTGCTCGCCACCGGCCAGGAAGCCTGCGGGTTCAATGGGTTTGCGCATCCCGCGCAAGGTGCCGCGACTCAGGTACACCGGAAGATTGTAGCGCCGAGACAGCAAACCCACGCCATGCACATGGTCTGCATGTTCGTGGGTCACCAGAATCGCGCTCAGCTGCGAGGGGTGAACCCCCAAGCGCAACAGGCGCCGCTCGGTTTCTCTTAACGAGAAACCACAATCCACCAGCACATACGTGTCGTCATGAGCGACCAGCGTGCCGTTCCCTTGGCTACCGCTGCCGAGAACGGCAAAACGCATCGGATCAGCCCAGGTTGTCCTGAATCACGCCCAACACTTTGCGCGCTGTTTCAGCCGGCGCAACGGTGTTGATGTTCTTCTCGACGGTGACTTGCACGCTGTCGCCAACCTTGCTCAAACGAATCTGATAACGCTCGGCGCGGGTTTCGATCTCTTCCTTGGTCGGGGCGCTGCCGAACAACTTGCTGAAGAAACCTGGCTCGTCGTCTTTCTTCTCGGCTTTTTCCGCCACGTTGATGTAGTACAGGCCCAGGCTGCGGTTGATGTCTTCAACACGCCAAGGGCCTTGTTCCAACGCGCGACCAACACTGGCCCAGGCACGGTCCAGGTCTTCACCCAGGTTCAGCACCACGTTGCCGCTGCCGTCTTCGGTGAGGCTGACGCGGCTCGGGGTGTCGTAATCACGCGCGGCGAGCAGGGAGATGGAACCGCCCTTCTCGGAGATACGGCTCATGCTGGCCAGCATCTCGTCGACCAGTGCGGCATCGACGCCGGTGTTGACCGAGCGATTGGTGAACTCGACGTTGGAGGTGCTGCCGGCAGGACGCTCGGCACTGACCACATAGACTTCACTGGTATTGCGCTGCACACCAGGCTCGATGCGTACACGCACGCGGGCTTCGGCGTCAGCGGCGACACCACCGGACTGCAGGCGCTTGGCCATGCTGGCCGACAGCTCGCTGCCTTGCTGCCACGCTGTAGTGAACTCACCCGTCTGCGGGCGCTGCTCGTCGATACGGAAGCCGTTGTCCTGGAAGAACTGCACCGCCACCGGCCAGACTTCGGCAGGTGGGCGCTGCGCCACGATCCAGCGCGAGTCGCCGCTCTTCTGCAGGCTGTAGTCGCTGGCATCCGCCACGGCCGAGATCGGCTGTGGACGCGGCACCACGTACTCACCTTTGGTGGTGTCGTCGGCGACGTTGCGCGGGATCGGCAGCAACGGATCAAGGCGCTTGGCGACGCTGACGTCCGGCGGCAGTTGCATCGGTTTGGTTGCTTGTGCTTCCAGGTAATCGCTGCCGCGGTCACGGAAGTAGCCTTCCGGGCCCCAGATCCAACCGCAGCCACTGGTGCTGGAGATAATCAAGGCAAGTGCGGAAAGTCCGGCCAATCGCTTCATGCGTAGTGCTTCCTCAATTAAACCAGGACGCCGGACTGGCGCAGGGCCTGTCGCAGCGGTTCGTGACAGGCTTCGCTGAGACGGGTGAGCGGCAGACGGATACCGTCCGGCATCATGCCCATTTCAAACAGCGCCCATTTCACGGGGATAGGGTTGGATTCGATAAACAGTGTCTTGTTGAGCGGCATCAACTTCTCGTGGATCGCACGCGCAGTCACGGCATCGCCGGCGAGGGCGGCGGCGCACATGTCACTCATGGCGCGCGGGGCCACGTTGGCGGTCACCGAGATGTTGCCCTTGCCACCCAGCAGGATCAGCTCGACCGCAGTGGCATCGTCACCGGAATACACCAGGAAGTCGCTGCTCACGCCGGCCAGGATGTCCTTGGCGCGTTGCAGGTCGCCGGTGGCTTCCTTGATACCGATGATGTTTGGCACGGTGGACAGGCGGATCACCGTCTCGGCCTTCATGTCGCACGCAGTGCGACCCGGCACGTTGTAGAGGATCTGCGGGATATCGACCGCTTCGGCAATGGTGCGGAAGTGCTGGTACAGGCCTTCCTGGGTCGGTTTGTTGTAGTACGGGGTCACCAGCAGGCAGGCGTCGGCGCCGGCCTTCTTGGCGTTTTTGGTCAGCTCGATCGCTTCGCGCGTCGAGTTGGCGCCCGTACCGGCGATCACGGCGATACGGCCCGCGACACGCTTGACCACGAACTCGATGACCTGGATGTGTTCTTCCACGTCGAGGGTGGCCGATTCACCTGTGGTGCCGACCGCCACAATGGCGTTGGTGCCCTCTTGCAGGTGGAAGTCCACCAGTTTGCCCAGGCTATCCCAGTCGAGACGACCTTGTGCATCCATGGGTGTGACCAGTGCCACCATACTGCCCGCAATCATGCAACCGCTCCTGCCGGAAAAAGAGAGCCGTAATGGTACTGGCGCCAAGATGCTTGTACAAGCGAAGTACCGCCTGAGGACGCGTTCTGGATCAACTAAACGACGGGCAATGCCATCATTGCGTGAAAGTACCGGTCGAGGCGGGGTAAAAACCCGCTGATTACGCAATGAAAACGCCACCTCCTATCCCTTGGCGACGCTTTTCGCTACCCTTCATGCTTTGATCGATACAGCCCTCACCGTATCGACCGCTCATCGTTTTAGGAAGGCTGCATGTCCACCCCCACAGTTCGCGAACAATTCCTTGTTATCAGTGCCCTCGGCGCCAACCCCATGGAGCTGACCAACGTCCTGTGCCGCGCCAGCCATGAAAACCGCTGCGCCGTCGTAACCTCCCGCCTCACGCGCCATGGCGAGTGCAGCGCGCTGGTGCTGCAGATTTCCGGCACCTGGGATGCCTTGGCGCGCCTGGAGACCGGCTTGCCGGGCCTGGCCAAGAAGCACAACTTCACCGTCAATGTGGTACGCAGTGCCGCGCTGGAAAATCGCCCACAGGCCCTGCCTTATGTGGCGTATGTCAGTTCTGCCTACCGCTCGGACATCGTCAACGAGTTGTGCCAGTTCTTTATCGACCAAAACGTCGAACTGGAAAACCTCACCTGCGACACCTACCAGGCCCCGCAAACCGGCGGCACCATGCTCAACGCCACGTTCACCGTGACCTTGCCGGCCGGCGTGCAGATCAGTTGGCTGCGCGACCAGTTCCTGGACTTCGCCGATGCGCTGAACCTCGACGCCCTGATCGAGCCGTGGCGCCCACAGAACCCAATGTAAGGAAGCCCCCATGGCGGTAGTCATCGACAAACCCGTAGCCGATTTCGAAGCCCAGGCCACCAGCGGCCAAACCTTCAGCATCAAAGCCCTCAAGGGCAAGCAAGTGGTGATTTACTTCTACCCGAAGGACAGCACCCCGGGGTGCACCACCGAGGGCCAGGGTTTCCGTGACCAGTACGCGGCGTTCAAGGCCGCCAATACCGAAGTGTTTGGCGTGTCGCGCGACAGCGTGAAGTCCCACGAGAACTTCAAGGCCAAGCAGGCGTTTCCTTTCGAGCTGATCAGCGACAAGGACGAAGCGGTTTGCCAGCTGTTTGACGTGATCAAGCTGAAGAAGCTGTACGGCAAGGAATACCTGGGCGTGGATCGCAGCACCTTCCTGATCGACAAGGATGGCGTGCTGCGCCAGGAATGGCGTGGCGTGAAAGTGCCGGGGCATGTGGACGCGGTGCTGGCGGCAGCCCAAGCGTTGCACAGCGCCTGAGCATTATAGGGAGAGGGCGCACGCGCCCTCTCCTCTCATCAGAGTAAGGGCGCCACCACCGGCTCCTGCCGCGGCCACGCATCCAGCACCGCCTTGAACAGCGTCGCCAGGGGGATCGCAAAGAACACTCCCCAGAACCCCCACAACCCGCCAAACAACAATACCGCGCAGATAATCGCTACCGGATGCAGGTTGACTGCTTCCGAGAACAGCAGCGGCACCAGCACATTGCCGTCCAGGGTCTGGATGATGCCGTACACCGCCATCAGGTAGATGAACTGATCGCTCCAGCCCCACTGGAACAAGGCGATCAATGTGACCGGCACCGTCACCACCACGGCGCCGACATACGGCACCACCACTGAAATACCTACCAACAACGCCAGCAGGGCCGCGTAGTTCAGGTCCAGGGCAATAAAGGCGACGTAGGTAACCCCGCCACAGATGATGATCTCGATGACCTTGCCACGGATGTAGTTGGCGATCTGCCGGTTCATCTCCTCGGCTACCCGGGTGATCAACGCCCGCTCACGCGGCAGATAGCCACTGACCCAGCGGCCGATCATCGCGCGGTCCTTGAGGAAGAAAAACACCAGGATCGGCACCAGCACCAGATAAATCATGATGTTGACCAGCAACGGCAGGCTGGACAGGGAAAAGGTCAGCGCCCATTGCCCGAACTTTCCGATCTCGCCGCGCGCCACTTCGATGGCTTGCAGTACCTGCTCATCCGACACCAAGTGCGGGTAGCGCTCCGGCAACAGCAGCAACAGCGACTGCCATTTGGCGAGCATGCCGGGCAACTCGTTGAACAAGGTGATCAACTGATGCCATAGCAGCGGCACGACCACCACGATAAACACCAGCAACAGCCCCATGAACAAGGCGAATACCAGCCCCACTGCCGCCGCACCCGGTAAACGCAGACGCTCCAGGGTGGTGACCAGCCCCTGCATCAGGTAGGCCAGCACCATCCCTGCCAGCACCGGGGCAAGCATGCCACCCAGGGTGAGGACGGCGGTAAAGGCCAGGAACAGCAGGACCGCCAGCACCACGGCCTCCTCGTCGGAGAAGTAGCGCTGAATCCAGTCTCGTAACACTTTGAACATCAATCAACCTCAGGTGGTGGGGGCGGACGCTTCAGGCCTTGCGCAACCAATAACAATAGACACCTGCGGCGTCTTCTTCATGCACCAGGGTGTGACCGGCCAACCTGGCAAAGGTGCGGAAATCACGCTGGGAACCGGCATCCGTGGCGATGACCTTGAGCACTGCGCCGCTGGCCAATCGATTGAGTTCCAGCTTGGCCTTGAGCAAGGGCAACGGGCAATTGAGGCCGCTGGCATCGAGTTCGGCATCAAAGGCTACAGCGTCGGTCATGGTTTTACTCCGGGCAAGCGTTCAGGCTGCTTAGAATATCTGGTCCGAAGCTCAGTGTCCGGCTACAGTAAGCTCTTTGTCGAAAGGCTCTGTGCATGACTTTTTTGCGCCCCACCCTGCTGACGCTGGCCTGCCTGCTGGCCTCCCCAGGCTTTGCCGACGACCTGCCGTCTCTTGGCGACGCCAGTTCTGCCATTGTCTCGCCACAACAGGAATACCAACTGGGTCGCGCCTGGCTTGCCTACTTGCGCGGCCAGGTCTCGCAGCTCAACGATCCGCAGCTCAAGGATTACGTCGAAACCAGCGTGTACAAGCTGGTGGAGACCAGCCAGGTCAATGACCGCCGCCTGGAATTCATCCTGATCGATAGCCCGCAGCTCAACGCCTTTGCCGCGCCTGGCGGTATCGTCGGGGTCAATGGCGGGCTGTTCCTCAACGCCCAGACCGAAGGTGAATACGCCTCGGTGCTGGCCCACGAATTGGCTCACTTGTCTCAGCGTCACTTCGCCCGGGGCGTCGAAGCGCAGCAGCGCATGCAGCTCCCGATGATGGCCGCGATGCTCGGCGGCATCATTGCCGCCGCAGCCGGTGCGGGCGACGCCGGCATTGCCGCGATTGCCGGCACCCAGGCCGCGGCGATCCAGGAACAACGACGGTTCTCACGCCAGAACGAACAAGAGGCGGACCGCATCGGCATCCTCAACCTGGAGAAAGCCGGTTACGACCCACGTTCCATGCCGACCATGTTCGAACGCCTGATGCGTCAATACCGCTTCGATGCCAAACCGCCGGAATTCCTGCTGACTCACCCGGTGACCGAATCGCGCATCGCCGACACCCGCAACCGCGCCGAACAGGCCAAGCTCGGCGGCACGGAAGACAGCTTGCGCTATCAATTGATTCGCGCACGGGTGCAGTTGAAATACGAAGACACGCCAGGCCTCGCCGCCAAGCGCTTCCAGGCCCAACTGGACGAAAATCCGAAAAACGACGTGGCGCGCTATGGTCTGGCCATCGCCCAAATCAAGGGCACCAAACTCAAGGACGCCCGGGAAAACCTGGCCCCATTGTTGGCCAAGTCGCCCAACGACATTACCTACAACCTGGCGCAGATCGAGCTGGACATCACTAACAACCGCTTGCCGGAAGCCCAGCAGCGCACTGACCGGATGCTCACCCAGTACCCCGGCAACTATCCGCTGAACCAGGTGCGAGTAGACCTTTTGCTTAAACAGAACCGTACCGCCGATGCGGAAAAGGCCCTGGACGGCTTGCTCAAGTCGCGCCCGGACGATCCGGACGTGTGGTACCAAGTCGCCGAGACGCGCGGCTTGTCCGGCAACATCATCGGCCTGCATCAGGCACGCGCCGAGTACTTCGCCCTGGTCGGCGATTTCCAGCAAGCCATTCAACAACTGGACTTCGCTAAGCGCCGTGCCGGCAGCAACTTCCCACTGTCGTCGCGTATCGACGCACGCCAGCGTGAGTTGATCGAACAGGAACGCCTGGTGAAAGGGATGATGAGCTAAACCCATCGCCCACGAAAAAGCCCCGCCCTCGTTAAACGAAGGCGGGGCTTTTTATTGGCCAGTTACTCGGCCAGCTTGAAGGTAATGAAGCTGGCACGGCCCTGACGCAGGACACGCATCGATACCGAACGGTTCTTCGGCAGCGCCTTGGCGATGTCGGTGAACTGCTTGGTGGTGTCGATGGCCTGATTGTTCAGGTGAGTAATCACATCACCTGGCTGCAGGCCAATCAAGGCAGCAGGACCGTCCTGCACTTCCTTGATCACCACGCCGTTTTTCAGGTCGAAGGTTTTCTTCTGCTCATCCGTCAGCTCGGCCACGGCAATGCCCAGGCGGTTGCTGCTGCGCTCGGCGCTCGGCTTGGTATTGCCCAGGGCATCCAGGGTCGCGCCTTCTTCAGGGATGGCACCAACGGTCAGCTCAACGTTCTGGCGCTTGCCTTCGCGGATCACTTCCAGCTTGGCCTTGCTGCCCGCCTTGAGCGCGCCCACCAGGTGCGGCAGGTCTGCCGACATGACGATCGGCTGGCCGTTCATGCTCAGAATCACGTCGCCGACTTGCAGACCACCCTTGGCCGCCGGGCCGCCGTCCTGGATCTGTGCAACCAGCGCACCGGCCGGCTTGTCGAGACCGAAGGATTCAGCCAGGTCTTTGTTCACTTCCTGGATCACCACGCCCAACCAGCCACGGCTGACCTTGCCGCCGCTTTTCAGTTGGTTGGAAACGTCCATGGCCACGTCGATCGGGATGGCGAACGACACGCCCATGAAGCCACCGGAGCGCGTGTAGATCTGGGAGTTGATGCCGACCACCTCGCCGTTCAGGTTGAACAACGGACCACCGGAGTTACCCGGGTTGATCGGCACGTCGGTCTGGATGAACGGCACGTAGTTTTCGTTGGGCAGGCTGCGGCCGATGGCGCTGACGATGCCTTGGGTCACAGTGTGGTCAAAGCCAAACGGCGAACCGATCGCCACGACCCATTGCCCGGCCTTCAGGTCCTGGGACTTGCCCAGCTTGAGTACAGGCAGGTCTTTGCCGTCGATTTTCAGCAACGCCACGTCGGAACGTGGGTCGGTGCCAACCAGCTTGGCTTTCAATTCACTACGGTCAGCCAGGCGGACGAGGATCTCGTCAGCGTCGGCAATCACGTGGTTGTTGGTCAGGATGTAGCCATCGGGCGAGATGATGAAGCCTGAGCCCAGGGACTGCGCTTCACGCTGGCCACCGCCACCACCACGGGGGGCGCGTTGTTGCGGCATGCCACGTTCGAAGAACTCGCGCAGCATCGGCGGCAGGCCTTCCAGGTCCGGCATCTGCTGGTTGGAGACTTTGCGCTCGGGCAGTTTTTGCGTGGTACTGATGTTCACCACGGCAGGCGAGGCCTGCTCGACCAATTGGGTGAAATCAGGCAGTTCGGCCGCTAGCGCGGGCACGGCCTGCCCCAGCACCAGCACCGTAGCGACTATGGATAAGTAAGACTTCAAGCGTGGTATCGACATACAGCTCCCGTTACGACGTGCAGGGTTGAGCGACAGGGTTCAAGAAACGCCGGAAACTGCGACCGACTTCTCTGTTCCGCGAACAAAACAAGGCCAGCGCCGACAAGCCCTGACCTATAAAAAACATGAGAGATTTTTGCAAGTGAAAATGCTGGTCCAGACATTTCATGTCTATCGTCAACCAACCTCGCATGGAATTAGAGTGAAAGGCCAGGATGAACATAAGATTAACAATTCACGGCTTGGCGGCAGGCATTTTTTCAACGCGCACCGACAGCGCGATGCGCTCAGCGGTGCCGATGGGAATTTCGCCAACCACAGTGACCATCATTTCGCCATCCACCGTATTCAGCCGACGCGACACCGCCACCGTCGGGCCCAACTGGGTACGGGTCTCCGTAACGCTTGCCCCGCTGATCGGCTCAAGGAACACCGAAAACCGTGCCAACCCATCTTCATACATCCGACTGTCGACCGTCGCTTTGGTCTGGGTGTCTTTGCGCGCACTGCTGCTGGTTAGCTGAAAACCCGGCGGCAGCCATTCCAGGTGCCATTCTTCGGTAGGTTGCACCTCTGGCGTTTTAGCCGTAGCAACTGCAATCGGCGTGCAATCGCCAGTAGGTTGCAAGTCGCGATCATCCGGCGTGACCGAGGTGTTCAATCGGGTGAACTGGAAACGCTCCAGCAACTGCCCCTGATCGTTCAACAGCAGGGACTTAAGGGGCAACGCGGTATCCCGGTCCAGGTGCAACTCAAAGCCATAGCGGTATTGGTCACGTGGAGTGATCGATACAATCACCGCATTTCGACCGGCCACGCGAGATTTGCCGATGACGGCCAGTTCGTAGAATTGCGTGAGTTTTTGCGGATCAAGCGCACGTGACGGAGCATCACGCGAATTGCCGAGGCCGGCGACAAGGGTACCGCTGACGCATTGCGTCCGACCGTCTACCCGCACGACTTCCTGAGCCGAACCATCGAGCTGCAAAAGCCGCTCGCGGACCTGACCGTCCTGGACATGATGCCAGATGTCATGGGTAGAGAAATTGCCGTTACGCTCGTAGACGAACGTACCTTGAAAACTTTGCTGTTGCTCTGCACGCCCAAGTCGAGTCAGCCAGTCTTGGGCTTCATCAGCATGGGCGGGGAGTGCAAACCAACCACTGAGCAAAAGCGTAAGGAGCGGTATGGCGCGCATAGGGCTCCTCAACGGTTTAGCGGTTTTCCAGGCTTGCCGCGCGAGCATATGGCAGAGCGCTTTCAGTGCCTTTCAAGGCCGATTCCTGTGCGTGTTGACGCAGGTAGCCTGGAAGACGCTGATCCTGCCAGCCGGATTGCCCTTGAAGCACACCGTTCGCCATCGGGCCGGTAGTGTCGGAGCTTTCCTTGTAGCCTGCCAGTACGGCGGGGCCTTTGACTTGCGGGCCAGCCATGATCGGTTGCTGAGTCTGCTGGGCCAGTTCGGCACCGGCGATTTCGTCCTGGTTGTACAGGCGAACACCGGCCAGAACGGCAACAGTCACCGAGGCGGCCACTGCCAGGCGACCCAGGCTACGCCATGGACCCCGTGCAGCTTTTGCCGGAACGGCTTCATCAGCCAGTGCAGCAGAAACGGCCGCAGCAATATCCAGACGAGGGATTAGAAGATCCTTGTGCATCACCGCCCGAGCGACTTGGTAACGAGACCAGGTATCACGGGTTTCGGCATCACCGAATGCATTGAGCACCCGACGAAGTTCCAGTTCATCCGCTTCGTTATCCATCACTGCGGACAGCGATTCCTGCAGGGCATCACGACTCATGGCGGTTCCTCTCTTGGCTGTCGCCGCTGTCTTTAGTTTTCCTGCAACAACGGTTGCAAGGCTTTATCGATGGCTTCCCGGGCCCGGAAAATCCGTGACCTTACAGTCCCCACCGGACACTGCATGACGCTCGCAATGTCTTCATAACTCAGACCATCGAATTCACGTAAAGTTAACGCAGTACGCAAATCTTCTGGCAGTTGCTGAATAGTGCGATGAACGGTGCCTTCGATCTCGTCGCGCAGCAATGCACGCTCCGGCGACTCGAGATCTTTGAGGCCGTGATCACCATCGTAAAATTCTGCATCTTCCGAACTGACATCACTATCCGGTGGGCGGCGTCCGCGAGACACCAGATAGTTCTTCGCCGTGTTGATGGCGATGCGGTAGAGCCACGTGTAAAACGCACTGTCACCGCGAAAATTGCCCAGTGCACGGTATGCCTTGATAAAGGCTTCCTGTGCAACGTCCTGCGCTTCATGGGTGTCGTGCACAAACCGCACGATCAACCCGAGAATTTTGTGCTGGTATTTCAGCACTAGCAGATCAAAAGCTCGCTTGTCGCCGCGTTGAACGCGCTCGACCAGCTGCTGATCCTCTTCCTGGGTTAGCATGAACACTCCTCGTTGTACTTGAAGGAGGCTTGCATAACTGAACGATCAGGCTTGCAAACATAGACTCGGACTTTCCGCAAAAGTTCTCCCCTCCAAGCAAGTTTCCGGCATGCACTGATTTGGCACACACGAAAAACGCAGCACGGGCAATGCCGGCTGCGCGAATAATCTTGTCGCCGGTTCCCTGACGCGTCCAATGCTCCCGACGGGCCAATAAACTCAACGTTTTCCCAGCTTTCGGGCAACCTGCTATTGAGTCGGGGCTTATGCAAAAAGTTCCCACTTCAATAACCGGTCTATTTACCTTGGCCGTGCACCGTAATTTCACACTGCCACGAATGCGCGGCTATTGTGCCGCTCCCCCCCTCTATATACTAGTAGCCCGTGTGACCCTTTGATTCGCCGATCCAGGCGTCCTGTTTGCGCCAGCCCCTGTGGATCGCTTTTTGCGGAATCCTTCAAATGAGCCAACAGTTTCAACACGATGTCCTGGTGATTGGCAGCGGCGCGGCCGGCTTAAGCCTTGCGCTGACCCTCCCCAGCCACCTGCGCATTGCAGTGCTGAGTAAAGGCGACCTGGCCAATGGCTCGACGTTCTGGGCCCAGGGCGGTGTTGCCGCCGTGCTGGACGACACCGACACGGTGCAGTCCCACGTCGAAGACACCCTCAACGCCGGCGGCGGCCTGTGCCACGAAGACGCGGTGCGCTTTACCGTCGAACATAGCCGCGAAGCGATTCAATGGCTGATCGACCAGGGCGTGCCGTTTACCCGTGATGATCACGCGGGCAGTGATGACGGCGGCTTCGAGTTCCACCTGACCCGCGAAGGCGGGCACAGCCATCGGCGCATCATCCACGCCGCCGACGCCACCGGTGCCGCGATCTTCAAGACCCTGCTCGAACAAGCCCGCCAACGCCCGAACATCGAATTGCTCGAGCAACGGGTCGCCGTCGACCTGATCACCGAGAAACGCCTGGGCCTGCCGGGCGAGCGCTGCCTCGGCGCCTACGTGCTCAACCGCAACAGCGGCGAAGTCGACACCTACGGCGCCCGCTTCACCCTTCTCGCCTCGGGCGGCGCGGCCAAGGTCTATCTCTATACCAGCAACCCCGACGGTGCCTGTGGCGACGGCATCGCCATGGCCTGGCGCTCGGGCTGCCGGGTGGCCAACCTGGAATTCAACCAGTTCCACCCCACCTGCCTGTACCACCCGCAGGCCAAGAGTTTCCTGATCACCGAAGCCCTGCGTGGCGAAGGCGCACACCTGAAACTGCCGAATGGCGAGCGCTTCATGCAGCGCTTCGACCCGCGCGCCGAACTGGCCCCACGCGACATCGTCGCCCGCGCCATCGACCATGAAATGAAGCGCCTGGGCATCGACTGCGTCTACCTGGACATCAGCCACAAACCCGAAGCATTCATCAAGACCCACTTCCCGACGGTCTACGAGCGCTGCCTGACCTTCAACATCGACATCACCAAAGGCCCGATCCCGGTGGTGCCGGCCGCGCACTATACCTGCGGCGGCGTGATGGTCGACCAACACGGGCGCACCGACGTACCCGGCCTGTACGCAATCGGCGAAACCAGCTTCACCGGCCTGCACGGTGCCAACCGCATGGCCAGCAACTCGCTGCTCGAATGTTTCGTCTATGCGCGCTCGGCGGCGGCAGACATTCTTGAACAATTGCCGCACATCCCCGTACCCGCCGCCCTTCCCCGCTGGGACGCCAGCCAGGTGACCGATTCGGACGAAGACGTGATCATCGCCCACAACTGGGACGAACTGCGGCGCTTCATGTGGGACTATGTAGGCATCGTGCGCACCAACAAACGCCTGCAACGCGCGCAACACCGCGTGCGACTGTTGCTGGATGAGATCGACGAGTTCTACAGCAACTATAAAGTCAGCCGCGACTTGATTGAGTTGCGCAACCTGGCCCAAGTGGCGGAACTGATGATCCGCTCGGCCATGGAACGCAAGGAAAGCCGGGGCCTGCATTACACCCTCGACTACCCGCAGATGCTGCCCGAGGCCCGCGATACTATTCTGGTGCCAACCACCTACGGCGACTGAACTTCAGGCGAACCCGCAGGCGCCGGTGGACATCGGCGGCCTGCGAATCGCTGGGCACGCAGATCGACCGCACCGCCCATTCGCCCTGTACCCGATAGCGCAGCACTACGATCAACGGCAGCGCCAGGCTGTCGGGACGTAGCTGCACGCGGTGCCAGCCACGCGCAGCGCTCCATAACTGCCACCCGTTTTCATCACGGCGCAGGCCGCGAATCGACGAACGGTGAGTCAGCCGGATATGGCGCGGGATAACCCAGGCGGCGTGAGCCAGGCACAGCAACAGGCCAAGGCTTGAATAAGGCAGGTCGAGCAGCAGCAGCGCACCCAGCGCGAACGACTGGGCAAGGAGATAGGCCGCCAGCAACAGCCGCGAGGCCTGCCAGCGGCATTCGAAGACGGGATTACTTGGGCTGGACACGATCCAGAATCATCCGAACCATGCGCTGCAGCTCCGGATCTTCCGATTCGGCGCGTTCCATGAACCAGCCAAACATGTCCTGGTCTTCGCATTCCAGCAGGCGGACGTAACAGTCGCGATCCACTTGGTTGAGCGTCGAGTAAACCTCTCGGACGAACGGCACCAACAACACATCCAGCTCAAGCATGCCGCGACGGCTGTGCCAGTAGAGGCGATTAAGTTCTACATCTTCGACCATGGAACGCTCCTCAAATAGATTGCAAGTATACAGGCCCTAAGGCGCCGGAACAGTCGGCTTTGGTCGCCCCCTACAGAAACTATCCATTTGTCGGGCGCCCCTCTATGATGCACCTATGACTTTTTGACCTGCGATGACCCATGGCTGACTCTGCTTTCTTCTGCCCCCTCACCCACGAAGGCGTTCTGGCCGTCCGCGGCGCCGACGCTGCCAAGTTCCTGCAAGGCCAACTCACCTGTAACCTTAATTACCTGAGCGACACCCAGGCCAGCCTCGGCGCGCGCTGCACGCAGAAAGGCCGCATGCAGTCGAGCTTTCGCATCCTGTTGCAAAGTGATGGCGTGCTGCTTGCCATGGCCACCGAGTTGCTGGAACCGCAACTGGCGGACCTGAAGAAGTACGCGGTGTTCTCCAAATCCAAACTCACCGACGAAAGCGCCGCCTGGGCGCGTTTCGGCCTGGCGGACGCGGATCAGGCGCTGGCAAGCCTCGGTCTGGAGCTGCCGGCCGCGACCGACAGCGTCGCCCGCAGCGAACAGTTGATCGCTATCCGCGTATCCCCAGGTCGCATCGAACTGTGGGCGCCCGCCGAGCAAGCCGAAGCCGTGCGCAGCCAATTGGCCGCGCAGTTGCAACAGGCTGACTTGAATGAATGGCTGCTGGGCCAAGTCCGCGCCGGCATCGGCCAGGTCATGCCGCAGACCCGCGAGCTGTTTATCCCACAGATGCTCAACCTGCAGGCCGTGGGCGGCGTCAGCTTCAAGAAAGGCTGCTACACCGGCCAGGAAATCGTCGCGCGTATGCAATACCTGGGCAAACTCAAGCGTCGCCTGTACCGCCTGAGCCTGAATGCCGCTGAATTGCCCGAGCCCGGCACCCCACTGTTTTCTCCCAGCCACAACAGTTCGATCGGCGAAGTGGTGATCGCGGCAAAAGCTGACCAAGGGGTTGAACTTCTGGCCGTACTGCAAGCCGAAGCTGCCGAGAGTGGCGATGTGCATTTAGGCACCCTCGAAGGTCCCGGCTTGCAACTGCTTGAGCTGCCGTACCAACTGGACCGGGATCGAGAGATCCAGCACTGATCGCCGCACCCCTTTGCAACACCTTAGAGAGCATGAATGAACGAGCTGGCGGAAAAAGTCCAACAGGCTTTGATTGCGGCCATCAACAACGATGACCTGGTGCTACCGACATTACCGGAAGTGGCCCTGAACATTCGTCAGGCCGCCGAAGACCCGGAGATCGGCATCAGCCACTTGAGCAAAGTGATCGGTCGCGACACCGCGTTGTCGGCGCGCTTGATCAAAGTGGTCAACAGCCCGCTGTTGCGGGCCACGCAGGAAGTCACCGACCTGCACACCGCCATCACCCGGCTGGGCACCAACTACAGCAGCAACCTGGCGATCGGCCTGGTGATGGAGCAGATCTTCCACGCCCGCTCCGAAGTGGTCGAACAGAAAATGCGCGACGTCTGGCGCCGCAGCCTGGAAGTGGCCGGCGTCAGCTATGCCTTGTGCCGCAGCCACAGCCAGCTCAAGCCGGACCAGGCAGCACTCGGCGGGCTGGTGCATCAGATCGGTGTGCTGCCGATCCTGACCTACGCCGAAGACCATTACGAATTGCTCTCTGACCCGGTCAGCCTCAACCACATGATCGAGAGCATCCACCCGATGCTCGGCGACAAACTGCTGGCTGTCTGGGACTTCCCGGAAATGCTGGCGAAACTGCCAGGCCAATACCTCGACCTGGAACGCGACTCTGCGAGCCTCGACTATATCGACCTGGTCCAAGTTGCCGTGCTGTATTGCCATCGTGGCACCGCGCATCCGCTGGCGGATGTGCCGGTCTCCAGCCTGCCGGCGATCAAGAAACTGCGCCTGGACCCTTACAGCGACAGCGTGCGTGCAGAGCTGGATGAAGCACGGTCGATGTTCTACTGATCAACCGGCGATAAAACTGACCCGCACTTTCAAGCCTGCCGATTCGCCATCATGCAGGCTGATCTGGGCCAGATGCGCGCGACAGATTTCACCGACAATCGCCAGGCCCAGGCCAGAGCCCATGCCCTGCTGGCTGCGGCGATAGAAGCGCTCGAACACGCGGTCGCGCTCGCCCAGCGGAATGCCCGGGCCATCATCTTCCACTTCCAGCACCGCCGGCGCCGTCACGCGCAGGATCACATTGCCGCCGGGCCGCGTATGGGCCAGGGCGTTATCCACCAGGTTGCTCAGCAGTTCGTTGAGCAGCGTCGGTTCCCCGCGCAGCCACACGGGAGTATCCGCCTCCAACGCCAGCGCCACCCCACGCGCATGGGCCAACGGCGCCATGGCCATGCCCAGCTCGCGGGCCAACTGGCTGAGGTCGAGCAATTGCGCGCCACCTTCGGCAATCGCCCGTGCGCCGTTTTCAATGCGCGCCAGGGACAGCAATTGATTGGCCAGATGGGTCAGGCGGTCGGTGCCTTGCGCAGCAGTTTCCAAGGTGCTGCGCCAGATGGCCGGGTCTTCGGCGCGCAGGCCGAGTTCCAGGCGCGCCTTGAGCGCGGCCAGTGGCGTGCGCAGTTCGTGGGCAGCGTCGGCGATAAACTGTGCCTGACGCTCGAACTGGCCCCGCAGGCGTTCGGTGAAATGGTTGAGGGAACGCACCAGCGGGCCGAACTCAAGCTGCACTTCGACCAGTGGTAATGGCCGCAGGTCATCGGGCTGGCGCTCTTCCACGGCCGTGCGCAGGCGCTCCAGCGGGCGCAGCGCCGCGCTCACGGCAAACCACACCAGCAACAATGCGCCGATGGCGAGCATGCCCAGGCGCAGCAAGGTGTCGGCCATCAGGCCGCGGGCCATGCTGACGCGCGCTTCATCGGTCTCGGCCACGCGGATTTCCGCCATGCCGTTCATGTTCGGTTCGGAGACCGCCTTGAGCAGGCTCACTACGCGCACTGCCTGGCCCTGGTACGTGGCGTCGTAAAAACGTGCCAACGCCGGGTAGTCATCGGTGCGCGGCGTGCCAGGCGGCGGGCCGGGCAGGTTTTCATAACCGGAAATCAGCTTCTGATTGATGTCATTGACCTGGTAATAAATACGCCCGGCGCTGTCGTAGGCAAACGTGTCCAGGGCCACATATGGCACATTCGCGCTCAAGGTGCCGTCGACCTGGGTCAGGCCGGCGGCAATCGTGCGTGCCGAGGCCAACAAGGTGCGGTCATAGGCGGTGTCGGCGGCTTCGCGGCCGTTCCAGTAGGCGCTCATGCCGCTGGCGACCATCAACAGCACCAGCAACAGCGCCAGGTTCCATAACAGCCGCCAGCGCAGGCTGCTGGGCTTATGCATCGCGGGCTTCCAGCAGGTAGCCGAGGCCACGGAACGTCACGATGGCGATGGGCTGGCCGTCGAGTTTCTTGCGCAGGCGATGTATGTAGATTTCGATGGCATCCGGGCTGGCCTCTTCGTCGAGGCCAAACACCTGGGAAGCCAGTTGCTCCTTACTCATCACCCGGCCCGGCCGCGCGATCAGCGCTTCAAGCACGGCTTGCTCGCGGGACGTGAGGGTCATCAACTCGCCGCCGACCGTGAAGCGGCGGGTGTCGAGGTCGTAGACCAGCACGCCGCACGCCTGCTGGCGCTCGCCGCCGAGCACGCTGCGCCGCAACAGCGCCTTGACCCGCGCCTCCAGCTCCGTCAGCTCGAACGGCTTGGCCAGGTAGTCGTCGGCGCCCAGGTTCAGGCCATGCACGCGGTCTTTCACATCACTGCGCGCCGTCAGCATCAGCACTGGCAGATTTTTCCCACGCGCTCGCAAACGCGCCAGCACCTCGAAACCATCCATGCGCGGCAAGCCCACATCAAGGATCGCCACCGCGTATTCCTCACTGCTCAAGGCCAGGTCAGCGGACACGCCATCGTGCAATACGTCGACGGTCAACCCCGTGCTCTTGAGCGCCTGGGCGACACTTTCAGCCAGTTGCAAATGGTCTTCAACCAGGAGGACGCGCATGGATTTCTACCTCATTCGGGGGTGGTCGGCGCCACGCTTTGCGAGGCAGTTTACAGGCGCGGCCTGGCCTGTGAAGCCCGAAAACATTGAAAGGCAACTGAAAGGTTAGTGAAAGCTTCGCCGTTTAGCATCCAGCCACGGTAGGCCATGCCCGCCGAGCTACCTGACCCGTAGCGCCCGAAAAACGCCTCGAAGCGTTTTCGCCAAAATAAGAACAATAACGGAGTACTCAACGATGCTGTCGACACAGCCCCAGGCTTACCCGCCTGTGCGTTTTTCCCGCCTGACCCAGACCGCCCTTGCCAGTGCCGCCGCCCTTGCCGGCTTTTCGCCGCTTGCCCAAGCCGCCTTCTTCGAAGACAGCAGCGCGACCCTGGAAACCCGCAACATGTACTTCAACCGCGACTTTCGCGACGGCACCAGCGCGCAGCAATCCAAACGTGACGAATGGGCCCAGGGCTTCATGCTCAACCTGCAATCGGGCTACACCGACGGCACCGTCGGCTTTGGCGTGGATGCGCTGGGCATGCTCGGCGTCAAGCTCGACTCCAGCCCCGACCGCACCGGCACCGGCCTGCTGCCCACGCATGACGATGGCCGCGCCGCCAACGAGTATTCCAAGCTGGGCCTGACCGGCAAAGTGAAGATCTCCGCCACCGAGCTGAAGATCGGCGCGCTGATCCCCGAGCTGCCGATCCTCAAGCCCAACGACGGGCGCATCCTGCCGCAAACCTTCAACGGCGGCCTGATCACCTCGAAAGAATTCAAAAACCTGGTGTTCACCGGCGGCCGCCTGGATAAAGCCAAGGACCGCGACGACACCAATTACGAGGACATCGCCCTCAACAACAAGAACAGCCGCTTCCTCAGCGGCGCCACCGGTAAGCATTTCAACTTCGGCGGCGTCGACTACAAGTTCGCCGACAAGATCACCGGCAGCTACCACTTCGCCCAGCTCGATGACGTGTACCGTCAGCACTTCCTCGGCCTGGTGGCCGCGCGCCCGATGGGCCCCGGCACCTTCGGCGCCGACCTGCGCCTGGCGATCAGCGATGACACCGGCGTCGCCCGTGGCGGTAAAATCGACAACACCTCCCTCAACGGCCTGTTCAGCTATGCCCTAAATGGCCATAAGCTCAGCGCCGGCTACCAGCACATGTCCGGCGACAGCGCGTTTCCGTATGTGGATGGCAGCGACCCGTACCTGGTCAACTTCGTGCAGATCAACGACTTTGCCGGCGCCGAAGAGCGCTCCTGGCAGGCACGCTACGACTTCGACTTCGCCAAGCTGGGCATTCCCGGCCTGAGTTTCATGAGCCGTTACCTCTCGGGTGACCATATCAAGCTCAAGAACGGCGAAACCGGCAAGGAGTGGGAGCGCAACAGCGAGATCAAGTACGTGGTGCAAAGCGGCACGTTCAAGGATGTGGCCGTGCGCCTGCGCAATGCGACCTATCGCTCCAACTATTCAGCCCGTGATGCGGACGAAGTACGCCTGCTGGTCAGCTACAGCGTCGCGCTCTGGTAAGCAGTGCCTGGTAATAGCCACTCATAACAACAACGACGGAGATCACCATGACCCTTTCATTGCGTAAATTCGCCCTCGCCGCCGGCTGCATGCTGTTCGCCGGCCAACTGCTGGCCGCCGACGAACCCAAGCGCCCGGAATGCATCGCGCCGGCCTCCCCCGGCGGCGGTTTTGACCTGACCTGCAAACTGGCGCAAAGCGCGCTGGTCAACGAGAGGCTGCTGAGCAAGCCGATGCGCGTGACCTACATGCCCGGCGGCGTCGGCGCGGTGGCCTACAACGCCGTGGTCGCGCAACGCCCGGCGGACGGTGGGACCCTGGTGGCCTGGTCCAGCGGTTCGCTGTTGAACCTGGCCCAGGGCAAGTTCGGGCGTTTCGATGAAAGCGCCGTGCGGTGGCTGGCGGCAGTCGGCACCAGCTACGGCGCGATTGCGGTAAAAAGTGATTCGCCTTACAAAAATCTCGACGATCTGGTGCAAGCACTGAAGAAAGATCCGAGCAAAGTGGTCATCGGTTCCGGCGGCACCGTGGGTAGCCAGGACTGGATGCAAACCGCCCTGATCGCCAAAGCCGCCGGGATCAACCCACGCGACCTGCGCTATGTGGCGCTGGAAGGCGGCGGTGAAATCGCCACCGCCCTGCTCGGTGGGCATATCCAAGTGGGCAGTACCGACATCTCCGACTCCATGCCGCACATCCTCAGCGGCGACATGCGTCTGCTCGCGGTGTTCTCTGACGAGCGCCTGGACGAGCCGGAAATGAAGAATATTCCCACCGCCAAAGAGCAAGGCTACGACATCGTCTGGCCGGTGGTACGCGGCTTCTACCTCGGGCCAAAAGTCAGCGATGCCGACTACGCCTGGTGGAAAGATGCCTTCGACAAACTGCTGGCCTCCGAAGACTTCGCCAAGCTGCGTGACCAGCGCGAGCTGTTCCCATTCGCCATGACCGGCCCGGAGCTGGACACCTACGTGAAGAAACAGGTGGCGGACTACAAAGTGCTGGCCAAAGAGTTCGGCCTGATCCAGTAATCGCCCCCTCTGCCGTTCGGCCACGCCCTGCTGAACCCGGGGCGTGACCCAGGAGTTCTAGATGCTCTTACAACGCATATTCGCCGCCGTGCTGCTGCTGGCCTGCGCGGTCCTGGCATTGATGGCCTGGCCCTACCAGGCGTCGTTTTCCTACGAACCCGTGGGGCCTCGGGCCTTTCCACTGCTGATGCTCGGGCTGATGAGCCTGGCGCTGATCTACATGCTGTTTCGCCCGCAGCCGACCAAACACACCGAAGAAGAACCCGCGCTGGACCGCGCCACCCTGATCAAGATCGGCATCTGCGTCGCACTGTTGATCGTGTTTGCCGGCACCTTCGAATCCCTGGGTTTCATTCTCAGCAGCATGTTGATCGGTATTCCAATGGCACGGCTGTATGGCGGCCGCTGGTTGCCCGGTGCGGTGATCATCACCTTGATGAGCGTCGGCCTTTATCTGCTGTTCGATAAAGCCATGGACGTTCCGCTGCCCCTCGGCCTGCTCGACGTTCTGGAGAACTGATATGGATACTTTCGGCTATTTGGGCCAGGGCTTCGGCGTGGCACTGTCCCCCTACAACCTGGTGACCGCGCTGTGCGGCACCTTGATCGGCACCGTGGTCGGCCTGCTGCCGGGCCTGGGCCCGATCAACGGCGTGGCGCTGTTGATCCCCATCGCGTTCGCCCTGGGCCTGCCGCCGGAGTCGGCGCTGATCCTGCTGGCGGCCGTGTACCTGGGCTGCGAATACGGCGGGCGTATCAGCTCGATCCTGCTGAACATCCCGGGCGAAGCCTCCACCGTGATGACCACCCTCGACGGTTACCCGATGGCCCGCAAAGGCCTGGCCGGTGTGGCCTTGTCGTTGTCAGCGTGGAGTTCGTTCATCGGCGCGTTTATCGCCACCTGCGGCATGGTGCTGTTTGCCCCGCTGCTGGCCAAATGGGCGATTGCTTTTGGCCCGGCGGAATATTTCGTACTGATGGTGTTCGCGATTGTCTGCCTCGGCGGCATGGCCGGTGACAAACCGCTGAAGACCTTTGTCGCGGCGCTGATCGGCCTGTTCCTGTCGGCGGTGGGCATCGACGCCAACAGCGGCGTGTACCGTTTTACCGGCGATAATATCCACCTGACCGACGGCATCCAGTTCGTGGTGTTGGTGTTGGGCCTGTTCTCCATCAGCGAGATCCTGTTGCTGCTGGAAAAAACCCACCGTGGCCAGGAAGCGGTAAAAGCCACCGGACGGATGATGTTTAACCTGAAGGAAGCCTCGTCGGTGTTTGTGGTGAACATCCGTTGCGGCCTGCTCGGTTTCATCATGGGCGTATTACCGGGCGCCGGTGCGACCTTGGCGTCGGCGGTGGCCTACATGACCGAGAAACGCCTGGCCGGGGCCAGCGGTAAATTCGGACAGGGTGACATGCGCGGTCTGGCGGCACCGGAAACCGCCATCGGCGCCTCCGCCTGCGGCGCGCTGGTGCCGATGCTGACCCTGGGCGTACCGGGTTCGGGCACCACGGCGGTGATGATCGGCGCCCTGTCGCTGTATAACATCACGCCCGGCCCGCTGTTGTTCCAACAGCAACCGGATATCGTCTGGGGCCTGATCGCCTCGTTGTTCATCGCCAACACCATGCTGGTGATCCTCAACATCCCGATGATCCGCCTCTTCACGCGCATCCTTGCCGTACCGAACTGGGCGCTGGTGCCGGTGATCGCGATCATCACTGCAATCGGGGTGTACGCGGTTCACGCCACCACGTTCGATCTGTTCCTGATGATCGGGATCGGCATCTTCGGCTACATCCTGCGCAAACTGGACTTCCCGCTGTCGCCGGTGTTGCTGGGCTTTATCCTCGGCGGCCTGATGGAACAGAACCTGCGCCGTGCGCTGTCGATCTCCAACGGTGCGCTGGAGATCCTGTGGTCGAGCCCGATCACCTTCGGCGTCTGGGTATTGACCGCCGTGATGCTGCTGTTGCCGCTGGTACGCATCTACCGCAAACGTGCGCTGCAGCGGCGTGCCGTGGCCGATGTCTGAAGTCACCTTTAAACATTGGTGGGGAACACCGCTGGTCGGTCTGGCCGGCGGTTACCTGGCCAGCCTGATCGGCTGGCCATTGCCGTATATGGTCGGTTCATTGCTGGCGATCATCCTCGTGCGTTGCCTCACGCCGTGGCAGTTGGCGGAGATTCCCGGCGGGCGCAAAGGCGGCCAATGGGTGGTGGGTATCGGCATCGGCCTGCACTTCACTCCGCTGGTGATCGAACAGGTGATGAGCCACTTCGGTTTGATCTTCTTCGGCGCGCTGGTTACCAGCCTGTCGAGCGTGGTCGGCGTGTGGTTGATGCGCCGCAGTGGTGAAGACCGCGCCACCGCGTTTTTCTCCAGCATGCCGGGCGGTTCCGGCGAGATGGTCAACCTCGGCGCGCGCAATGGCGCGGTGCTCAGCCGGGTCGCGGCGGGGCAGAGTCTGCGAGTGTTGGTGGTGGTGCTGTGCGTACCGGCGATCTTCAAGTATGTGCTCGACGGTGGCGCGCCGCAGTTTCATCCAGCACCCGTGAGCTGGGCCTGGCTGGCGCTGCTGTTTCCCGCCGGCGCGCTGGTGGCCTGGGGCTGGCAGCGCTTGCGTCAGCCGAACCCATGGTTGTTCGGGCCGCTGCTGGTGAGTGCCACCGCCAGTGTGGTGTGGGACCTGCACATCGGCCTGCCCGACGGCGGCAGCCAGCTCGGCCAGTGGCTGATCGGCAGCGGCTTGGGTTGCCACTTCAATCGTCAGTTCTTTCGCAGTGCGCCGTCGTTCATGGCGCGCACCTTGATCGGCACCGCCTTGACCATGGTGCTGGCGACGCTGGCCGCCGTGGGCTTGAGTGCGCTGACCCAACTGGACCTGCGCTCATTGACCCTGGGCATGATGCCCGGCGGTATTGCCGAGATGAGTTTGACCGCTGAAACCCTGCAACTGTCGGTGCCGTTGGTGACGGCGATGCAGGTGATGCGCTTGTTGTTCGTGTTGTTTCTGGCGGAGCCGCTGTTCAGGCATTGGAACCGCCAGCCCTGACCGTTAGTCGGCACTGTCAATTCTCACAGCTGTCGCCGTACTTTTCTTTGGCATTGAATGGATATGAGGTCTCATTTAGTGATGGTGGCGAGGCCTTCATCTTCCACTCAAGGATCACGACCATGCCAAACGTACCCAATGCCCCTTTCCAAAGTGAGTACGACTGCCAATGTCCGGAGATTGTGCCTATGTCTGTGCCAACGCCCGGACCGACACCTCGCCCCTCGCCTGAAACAGGGAACATCTATGAATTCGACCTTGAAAACCCCGAGGTTCGAACCCCGATCCCCTTCTCCGACCTGGTCCTCGATATTCCGGGCCTCAGGCAGCCCTATATCGGTTATGACGGGGCCATCAATGAATCGGCGAAAAACCTCAACCCGGAAAAAGGTTTGCTCTGCATTCTGCGCCCCTACCTACTCATGCAAGAGTTTGACTTCATTGAGCTCTTTTTTGGAAAAAGTGAAATCCCGGCAGACTCAACGACGGTTACCGATATTCAGGCGGATCGGGGACTGTCAATACCGCTGTATGTATCTCAGGCCTGGCTGGACTATGGTGCGGTAGCCCCTTGTTTCTTTAGGGTTACCCGAGCAGGCGGCGGAACTGACGAGACAGCGCACTTCAGATTTTTTGTCGACGATTTCAAGCCTGGCGGACCGGACCCGGATCAGGATCTTTCGTATAATCAGAATGTCGATGCGCCCCAATTTGAACAGCACATTATTGACGACGGCGTTACTGATGAAGATGCAGGAACAGGTGTCGCCGTCAGCATCAACAGGTACCCTAATCGAACAGGTCTTTCACCTCGCTATAACTGGGCCGCTCGAGACGTTATATGGCTCCTTCTCAACGGTCATGTCGTCAAGCATTCGGTAACGGAAGGTGAAGCGGCGGGCACGGAGCCTATCGTCATAATGGTTTACAACAGTACCTGGATCAACGTCGGCTACGGCGATATCGTCTCTCAGTACTTTGTGATTGACGAGGCAGGAAACAGAATGGACGGTGCTTCCCCCGTCACAATCATTCAATCGCTGATCGGTAACCCACATCCACTGCTGGACAAGCCCTTTATTGCTGAGGTTGACGATAATGGCCGCGTAGACATTAATTTGCTCGAGGGGGAACCCGCGACACTTGTCATCAACGTCCCCGGTAAGGATTACTTGAAATTCGATGAAATCAAAGTTCGCGCCGAAGGACACACTGCCGGAGGCTCGGTTGTGGTTAAAGAATACTTCGGCACCATCAACTCAATTTTCGTAAATTTACATATCCCCATTCCGTTCGCAGACCTGCAGGAAGTGGTTGGAGGCTCCTGGCGCGTGCGCTTCGAACGTGTGCGTACCGGCGTTACACCCAATCGCCGTTCACGAGTCAATGTACTGGAGGTGATCGGCAACTCCACTCCAGTCGAGCTACCTCCCGCACATATACTTCAGGCACCCGACGGCAATATACCAGCGGAGTCTTTAAACGTAACCATCAAAATCAACGCCTATACCGGTCAAGATTATTTTGACGCGGTACTGGTACATCTGATTGGTACCTATCCCACTGGCGGCAACTACTACCGACCCATCGGTCCCCGGCCGGCCGGCGACGGCAATATAACCTTCAATATTACAAATGGCCCCAATGGAGAGATTGCTCAACTGGAAGGCGGCACATTGGATGTCAGTTATGAAGTAACAAACTCTGAAGGTACTCGTCACTCCCAGATTGCCAACTTCAATGTCGGTAACCTTGTCGAATCAATGCCGATAGTACGGATCGAAGAAGCTCCACCACCGGATCATGTATTCAATCCGGAAGTCAGTCACTTCGGAGCAACTATTATCGTCCCACGGAATGCGGCGTTCGTCGCTGGCTCTACCATCACCCTGTACTTCGAAGGATCTGCAGCGGGCGGCAGCTACAACAAACCATTCCCTATGACAGATCTATGGTTAAACCAAGACCTCTATTTCGACGTCCCTCGAACTATTGTCTTAGCAAACCTCAACTACTCGGCGAAAATATATTACATACTGAAGAAAGATGGCCAGCGTGATCGCCTTTCCTTCCCGGTGGATATGCGGGTCGGCGCACCACTGAATCTTGATGTTCCGGAAATTCTTGAGGCGACCGTCATAGTGCCCGGGCAAAGCGCTACGATAAACCCCACACACGTGCTAAACCCGCCGGTGTTTACGCTTCGTGTGAGGTACGACATGCTCAACACCGATTTGATCAAACCTTACTTCAGAGGACCGTCTGGCGCGGGTACCCCATCAATTTCGCCGAAAAGCGGTAACGCCAATGCGGGATTCGTCGATTTTCAGGTCACCAACAGCGCTATTGCTGCCACCCTCAATCAACATGCGCAAGTGGGGTACACAGTGGAACGTGCGAGTTCCACTATACCTTCCAATATACTGGACCTAGAGGTGCAGCCACTTCCAGACGCGTCCGTGGACGTCGTATCAGTACCCGAGGCAGTCGAAAATCAATTCGATACGCATACGAATAACACTGTGCGGATTCTGGGCTATCCATTCATGAGCTCGGGCCAAAGCCTATGGATCGCGTTGGACGGTGAGAACGACACTGAATTGGCCGATGGAAGACGCGTAACGATAGCAGAGGCAAATGCGAAAGAGATCAACGAGCCTATTCCACTTGACTATCAACTACCACTGTCCGCTGGGACGACGCTAGATGTCAAAGTCAGGGTTTCTCTTGATGGCACCAACCAGTTCAATACTGCAACTGAGCTAAAAATACCTCGCTATATTGTTAAAAGAGAAACAGGCGTAATAAAAGAGATCACTGTCGGCACTTTCCCGGTTCACATTGTACTGAGTGCAGATGGCGCTCGTGCCTATGTAACGAATTATACCTCGCACACAGTATCCGTTATCAACACTCGTACCAACACAGTGATTGACACCATCTCAGGGTTCTCAAGCCCCTACAGGCTTGCCATTCACCCTGATGGCGCGCGCCTCTTCGTGGGCAACCTGGGCACAAAAACCGCTTCGGTCGTCAACCTCGCGACAAACACCATCATCCAGACCATAACCGGCTTTAACCGTATTTATGGGATAGCTTTCAACGAAGACGGAACAAAAGCATATTTTTCCTGCAATTACGATGCATTTGTATATGTTCACAATGCCCAAACAGGAGCACGCCTGAACAGCCTGAAAGTCATCTACCCCACTGGACTAGCATTCAACCCTGAATATACTCGACTGTATGCTCCCTCCCAAAGTGTCATTACGATGATCAACCCGGCAGGCAATGGAAGTCTCATTGGCGACATTTCAGGCACCTCTTACCCAAGAGATATCGCCACCAGCCCGCATAACTTCCACGCACCAAAAGCTTATATTACCAACCGCGGGCTAAACAACACTGGCACCACTGTTCTAGTACTAAATATGGTCACCAATACAATCAGCAAAATACTGACCGGCTTCAACGCACCCAATGGAGTTGCAATGAATCCGATTACAGAGAGAGCCTACATATCTGAAGCCATTGGTAACAGGGTGCACATTATTGACACCAGCACGGACACTGTTATCAGCAGCATCAGTGGCTTCAACACCCCCGAAGGCATTGGTGTAAGCAAGAACGGCGCTTTCGCTTATGTTTGCAATACAGGCAGTAACAAAGTGTCCGTTATAGCGCTATAAAAGACGCTTACGCGATTATATTTAATGCGCGCCCAAACCATAAGGCCGGTTTCTTTTGAAACCGGCCTTATGTTTATTCATGCACAATCGCCAACCTGAATAACAAGCCTGTGAAGCGGCTTAAAAATCATACCGCAACCCCACATTCATCCCAAACGGCTGTTTGATGTTCTTGCCCGTGCTGTGTTCCAGATCCGCATGCAGCTTCACGTTCTGCGACACCGACATCGCCACACCCGCACCCAGCTTCAGGCGCGAACCCGACAAGTCGTTGTTAAACGCGTTGTCGTTGACGAACACTTTGTTGCTCTGGTCGAACTCGTGGGCCACCGCCGCCTTCAAGTACGGCTGCAATACGCCGCCGCTTTCCAGCTGGATAGTGCGCCCCACGGTGGTACCGAGCTCACCGATCACCGTGCTGGAGCGGTCACCCTTGGCATCCAGGCCGTTGTCCAGCGTGTAGCTCTGCGCCTGGGTGATCACAGCAGCAAGTTGACCATACGGTTCAACGAAGAAACCGTCGTCCAGCGTGATGTGGCGACCGACTTCTGCCGACGCGCCCACCGCGTTTTGCGTGTAGTTGCCCTTGGCTTTCTTGCCGTCGCTCATGGCCACATTGGACTCGTTGTGCAAGCGGTTGAACTTGAGCACGCCGTCGAAGTAGAAGCCGCTCTCGGCATCCAGCCAGGTGGCGTAACCGCCGACATAGTAGCTGTTGACGGTTGCACTGCTGCCACGGTTCAAGTCCAGGTCCGAGGTGCTGTGACCGACCATTGCACCGATCAACCACTGGCCATCGCCAGCCGCTACCGGCGCGTCGGCACCGAGGGTAAAGCCGCGTTGCGACTGGTTGTAGCCCAGGCCGGTCTTGTCGTTGGACACCTCATACTTGTTGCCATAGGCGCGGGTCCAGAACCCGGCCGACTGGCCTTCGCTGAAGCGCAGTTCGCCCATGCGGGTACGCAGGGTGGTCATTTCACCCAGCAGCACAGTGGGGGCTGCGTTGAACAACGCCAACACCGAGTTGGTGCTCGGGCTGATCACCTTGCTGTCCGGATCGAGCAGCCAATCCTGGCCGTCGTTTTCATTGATCAGGCTGTAGGAGTAGGTACCCACATCCACGCGGTCGCCGATCAGGCTGAACTGGGCGCCACCGTCGGCGGTGTGTACCACGTGCAGGCGGTCATCGCTCAACGGGTCGGCGCCGCTGCTGGCGATCAGCAGTTTGTGGTCGCCCGACGAGGTGCCGGTCACGTTAAGGAAATCGCCGGTCAGGGTGGCAAAGTCCGCGCTCATGATGAAGGTGCCGTTACCCGACAGGTTGGCCACGTCCAACTGGTAGAACGTACCGGTCTCGCCGAACTTGACGTTACCGCCGCTCAGGGACAAGTCGCCGACCTGCTGGTGGTCGACCATCACCCAGGTGGCGTCGCTGTTGATCGCCAGTTTGTCGACGTTCTCCAGGCGGCCGGTGAGGATCGAGCCGTTGTTGAGACCGACACTCGCGTTGCCGCCAGTGTTGATCACGTCGCCGTTCATGATGGCGCGGTCAAGGCTCAGGTCCAGTGTGCTGTCCATACCGACCAGGATGTTACCGGCCAGCATGCTGCTGTTAACACGCATGTTGGCGTTGCCGCTATTGGCCAGTTCGACCATCGTGCCGTCACTGCCAATAAGCGTGGAGCCGTTATTCACATCGATTTCAGCAGTGATCGGCGTATCGACCCTGATCGCAGCACCAGCAAGCCCTTCTACGCGTGTACCTTCCAAGCGCAATTGCGGAGAGTTGGGTACAGTGCTGTGTTCGCGAGTCATGCGGATGCCGTTGGTAGCACCGGTGATTTCGCTGTTGAACGCCTCAGCCGCACCACCGCGCAAGATCAGGCCGGCCTGGCTACCGCCGAACAGTTTCGAGTCGTTGAGATACAGCGTGCTGTGCGAGGTCACATTGGCGCCGTAGGTGGCACCACGTACTTCGCTGAAGTTAAGGTACGCTTCGCTGCCCGTAGAGGTAGTCGAATTGCGCACGACATCCAGGCCGCCCGCCACGGAGCTGGTGATCAGCGAGTTGTTGATCTGCGCCTTGCTGTTGGTCAACACGACCGCGGTGCCAGCGGTGGTCGACGCAACCCGCGCACCCTCCATGTTCAAGGTCGAGTTGGCCGCCACAACACTACGTGCCAATGCGCCTTCATAAAGATTCAGCGTGGCATTGTTTCTCAGCGTGAAAGAGTCCGCAAAGTCGCCGGCGTAGACGTTTTTGGTTTTACCATCAAGATCCTCCAGCGCCATGGCCTGGGAGCTCATGAAGTAGAGGGGTGCGACGGCGATCAGCTTAATCGCTGTCGATAAACGAGAGTATTTAAAACGGGAAGAGTCAGTCGTATGCATGTCCAGTTAACCTCAGTAAAAGTACCAGTTCGAACCCGGAGGCCCTACCGACTAGGCTTCCGTTTTCCACGGCGCGAAGACTAAAGACTGGAGTTACCGCGTTATGTAGGACTTTCCTTAACTGCTCCTTTTCAACCTGAATCGCGCTGACATCGGTTGCCGATACCGATCAGTGCTGACTTGCTCATGATGATGACCTGCGAAAACAAAAACACCCTGTGAAGGCGTAGCCATCACAGGGTGTAAGGGGTGACCATCTCATTAACCCTGTGGCTGCCGAGGCGGGTCACAGGGTCAACGGGTCGATCAAAGCGTACCGGCCCGCGTCGCACCAGGTACACACGTGTTCAGCGGTGGAGCCGCGACACGGAAATCCCACTGGATTTGCACTTCGTCCGAGGTGCCTCGATCGCCTGTACTTGGTCGGAAAATGCTCCAAGTGACGCCCACCCACCCGCGCCCCCCACTGGCGGTGTGAGCCCTGAACCACGCCCCAAGGTCGAGCGTTACAGTGAAGCCATTCTGGATATCGTTGAACGAGACCTCTTGCTCCGGCGACTCTATGGGATCGCCTACCGGTGTGGTGTTATCGGCAAAGGCATAGCGGACCGCATGAACAGTAACCAAGTCATTCAATGCCAGCGTGACGGTGTCTTTGATAAAGATAGGGACCCCCACCCAAGGCCGCGGGCTAAGCCCCGCTTCACAATTGAGCGTACCTCGTGTCGGGCTTTTCACCGTGAACTCTGCATCCGCCAGGCCATTGAGGCTGTAGATGCTGACTTCTACCTCTTGACTAGGTGAATGCTTGTAGTTGTTCGCGTTGCGGATCCTGTAATAACACGGGATATCTCCATTGCCGTACAGCTCGATAATCGACCAAGCAATAGGCAGTACGACCTCAAAATCCGGAAGTTCGGTTCCCGTTACAGTATAGGTGGAGCCCGCCATCCCTCCCATGGTGCCGTAAATAATGTCAATGAAATCGCCGACCACCAGGTTTTCTGGAATCGTGAAAGTGGCGGTGGCGGCGGTGTTGCGATCACTTTCCACCAATTGGTTTTCGAGCATTTCAACGCCGCCGCGAACAACCGGTTTATCAAGCAAGTCATCCACCGGCCCCGGGCCTGGGTTGCCGGTACCGGGCTCAACCAGGTCCACCTCCACGGTCGTGGTAACGGGAGCAGTTGCACGGCTTACCGTACACTCAATATTGGCTGTATAGAGCTCGCCGGGCTCGGCGATTTGGGCGAACAAAACAGGGAACTCGAAAGGAAAAATCGGAAACAATCCGACCGGCCTTGAAGCGACCGGCGTGCCTTCCCAGAACACCCGAACAATATCGTCCGACAAAAAATCTGTAATCGTCGAAAGCTGCACCGTAACACCGTTACGCGCCTCTTCCTTGTTCACCAAAGGCCCTTCCACGACTGACAGCGTACCGAGCACCGGCGGCTCGCTGACTCTGACAGTGACCGTCCTGGGAAAGGAGAACTGCGTGGCGTTACCCGCACGATCAGTCGCGATAAACCTGATAGCGTAATCGCCAGGCCCGGCAGACATGATATTAGCGGTGATGAACGTACAGCTGGCATTGCCAGTGTCGGGAAAAACACCGCTGACGCCGATTTCATCGGCATCTCCGAAAAACGCTTGCCACGTGTCTCCCGGCCGGGTGTCTGCCAACCGTGGAATGGAGCAGATCAGCCCGGGCTTACCGGTCAAATATGCCGGCGTGATGTCTCCTGTCAAATCGACAGGTAGACCAATCGCAGGCGGCTGGTTGTTGTAGTTAGGATCGATAGTGTCGACAAACACCGTCTCTATCTCTGAGAACGCGGTATTGCCGTTGGCATGCTCAATCTTAAAGGTGATTTCCTTGATACCGTGGGTGCGAAGCTCCGCGACGGAGTTAAGGGTGATCTCGACCGGATCAGGTGGGGCAGGATCATCACCGTCATAGGTGTAGAACCCGACCAGCTTGCCATTGGCGTAGAAAAAAGCGGTATCGACTTCACCCGGATCAGCAAGAGGAAACCATCGATCTATAGATATCTTCATACCCAAGAGCTGAACGGATCTGGAAAGCACATTGTGTTGATCGTCCCCTGCTACATCAGGAAGCGCATTCAAAATAATAGGCGGGGGGGCCAACGGGTCGTCGGCGACTCGACGGTAACGCGAACGCCGCGCCCCCTCATCGGCGAGCGGTTTGGCACTCATTGAAGACTGTTTGTTTGACATGATCCTAAGCTCCTTGCATCAATGGACGGATCAGGATCGGACAACGGCATTTCACCCTCAGACCTGCGACCCTGTTATTGGAGATATCGCTTTTCATCACCGCAGATCAGTACAACCTGACGACGGTAGGCTCATTAAACAGGGGTCTCAGTGATTGCGTAACTGTCAAGACTCACAACTTGTCAAAGACAAAAAAGTATGCTGCTGCGCAATCAACAGCTAAAAACAGTGAGCCTTCTTTTTTTCACTACCTGCGCGCATTTACCAGGCTTTGAAAAGCACAAATGGTTCTATCAGAAAGTGCTTTCAACTGCGTTCCGATCAAAGGGGAAGGGCATTGCGCCCTTCCCCTTCGTACGCTAACTCAGTCAGGTGCAATACAAGGCGGTGCATTGTTTGGGCGAATCAAAGTGACCAGCACCAAGCTAGGATTCGACCCGCCGACTGTCACCCCACCACGAATCACCTTGTAACTTGTAGTGGCTGAGCCGTAGATCGGCTTATGGGGATAGTCGTCTGGTTTGACCAACCCAGGTAACGACACATGGGGATTGAACGGCACCGTGAACGGGTAACCGTTTTGCACCCATTCCAAGGTCAAGGGCGGAGAATCCCACTCGCCTTCAGAGCCGCTGATCACATGACTGAGGTTGCCATTGGGGCTGGCATAGCCCACCCAGCTCAATCGCAACACATCGCCTACCCGAAGGCGCGTATCGTCCCCCGGGACAAACACCTGAACGCCATAAGAGGGGTGAGGAGTGAGCGCGCAACCAATAAACCCGGAATCGGGTCCTGGAGCGTAGTTCACGTCCGGGTATCGGGTGGACTTTAGCCCCAAAATCGGCGAAACCACCACAGTGATGACTTTGTTGTTTGAGCGCTGGCGATTCACGCCATTGAACGTGCGGTAGAAGAGATTGGTCAGTGCATTGCCAACCGGGTCGATGAGCGCCCAGGGAATCTGGAACGGGATGACCGCTCCCGGATTCTCACCGATAGCTACAGAGTGGGTATCCACCGGCACGGGGTTGTCATTCCAAATCAGCTCCAGCAGATCACCCACATTGAAGTCAACGCCCAACACCAATTCCACATTAGCGGGCTTATCTCGGTCGAGGATGGTCAATACATCATCGCCCGTCACACCTTTGACGGTTGGAAGCAGAAGCAGAGGGTTGATGAAATTGGGGTTCTCCGGGTTAAGTTCGCCCACTGCAGTCAGGTCTACGGGGACGAACCTGACGACGGATGGCCGGGCAGCACCGATTCCTCGCTGCCAGGTGTAGCTGGCCCGGATGATCCCGCCTGCCAGCTCGAAGCCGCCTTGGGCCAGGGTCAGCCAAGGGATTGGCACACGCACTGGCCACACCTGGAAAGGACCCACGATGATCTGTGGAAGGGGAATCAAGTTCCAGGAAGGCGTCACCACGTCGCCCTCATCTGCGCCAACGATTTCTAGGATATTCATGTAGACGCCACCATTTTCACGGGCATCTTCCAGATCAATCAGCCCGTTCGCTCCCAAGCCGAAGGCTTGTGGCACCTCTGGCGCGGGAAAAGCTATTGGCGAGGGCGTGATGGCATTCAGCACCACGGATGTACGCGACGCTGGCCCCTGCCAACCGGTGCGGTCAGTCAAATAGTATTGGGCGGAGAGCTCTCGATTGCTGGGCAGTAAGCGAAACGTTTCGCCTCTAAATGCCAGTTCGATGGGAGCACCGTTTTTATGAGCCTGAGTGATTTCCACCGATGCCACTATGTCGTCGTTGCGCGAATGTGGGCCTCGGAGCGCCGGCAACAGCGTCAACTTACCGTCAACGCGATCCTCCAGGCGCATATCGGGCCATCGCGGCACAATTGCCACGACTTCGTCATTGTTGGCGGGGTCGGCTAAATACTCATCAGTGACGCCGTTATTTTGAATGTAGTCGTCAAACATCAACCTGCTAGGTTGCTGCCCTTGATTAGGCGCGAACTTGTCCAAGTCAACCTGGATCGGAAATGAAGGGTCTGCATCGTTGCCAGGGACCAGCTCAACGATGTATTGCAAACTGTGCAAGCCGGGCACGTCCAGAAGGATGATCGGTATCTCCGTAGCCACTTTCGGTAGATCAAGTTCATTATAGGGGGCTTCCAATTGCTTCACATCGCCGACCGGCTGGTTATCCCATAGCCAGGTAATACGTGTCACCTCACCGGGGTCAAGCAGATCTACACCTGGCCAAAGTACAGACACTTCCACTGCCAACGGGGCGAGTTGATCCAACCGGTGTATCTTGTAAGCCACCTCATCATCCAGAAATGGCAGGGCTGCTGGAATCCAGGGCGCATCCAGCATCCGAGGGGTTGGGGCTTTGTTCTTGGGCATGTCCACTCTCCTAGTGCAATTGATCAATGACTGGCCATTGACCACCGACTGGAGCGCACCCAACCGACAAAGCCAGGTGGATCATTTAATGCGCAAAAACACCCTCTGGATACTGTCGAAAGTAACAGGTTGCCCTAATGATTAGAGCGGCGGCAGCCGCCACTCGATAGGCGTCTCGCCATTCTGCTCAAGAAACTTGTTGGTGCGGCTGAAATGCCCGCAGCCCAGAAACCCCCGATACGCCGACAACGGCGACGGGTGGACCGACGTCAGCACCAGGTGCTTGGTCGCATCGATCAGCTTCTGCTTGCTCTGCGCATGGGCGCCCCACAACAGGAACACCAGATGCGGCTGGTGTTCGCTGACGACTTCGATAATCCGGTCGGTAAAGAACTGCCAGCCCTTGCCCGCATGGGCGTTGGCGTTGGCGCGCTCCACGGTCATGGTGGTGTTGAGCAGCAACACGCCCTGGTCGGCCCAGCTCTGCAGGCAGCCATGATTGGGGATGTCGATGTTCAGGTCGCGCTTGAGCTCTTTATAGATATTGACCAGCGACGGCGGCGTCGGCACGCCCGGTTGCACCGAGAAGCACAAACCGTGGGCCTGGCCGGGGCCGTGGTAGGGGTCCTGGCCGAGGATCACCACCTTGACCTTGTCCAGCGGCGTGGAATTGAGCGCGTTGAAGATCAACGGGCCAGGCGGGTAGATCTCCTTGCCGGCCGCGTGTTCCTGGCGCAGGAACTCACGCAGTTGGGCCATGTAGGGCTGCTCGAACTCATCGCGCAGGGCGTGTTTCCAGCTGGGTTCGAGTTTGATACGGTCGCCTTCGGTCATGATTGACTGGCCTTGTAAAAAAGAATGAGGCGAACCCTAGGAAAGCCGACCCCGCTTGTCAATTGATCTGACACACAACCGGCGCTTTCCCATGAAGGGATCATACTCAACGTTCACCTTCCCGATTGAGGTCACGATGAACCTGCACTTCGAAGAGCTGACCGGCAGCGGCGGCGCGCGCATCGGCATCGCCAGCCTGGACGCCGAAAAGTCCCTCAACGCCCTCTCCCTGCCGATGATCCTGGCCTTGAGCGAACGCTTGGACGTCTGGGCCAAAGACCCGAACATCGTCTGCGTGCTATTGCGCGGCAATGGGCCCAAAGCGTTCTGCGCCGGCGGCGAAGTGCGCAGCCTGGCCCAGGCGTGTCGCGAACAACCCGGCGTGGTGCCGGAGCTGGCCGCGCAGTTTTTTGCCGCGGAATATCGCCTCGACTATCGCCTGCACACTTACCCCAAACCGTTGATCTGCTGGGGCCACGGCTACGTGCTGGGCGGCGGCATGGGCCTGCTGCAAAGCGCCTCGGTGCGCATCGTCACCCCCAGCAGCCGTTTGGCCATGCCCGAGATCAGCATCGGCCTGTACCCGGACGTGGGCGCCAGTTGGTTCCTGTCGCGCCTGCCGGGCAAGCTGGGGATGTTCCTCGGCCTGACCGGCGCACACATCAACGGCCGCGACGCGCTGGATTTGGGCCTGGCCGACCGTTTCCTGCGTGAGGACCAGCAAGACGAACTGCTCGAAGGCCTGCTGCAACTGAACTGGCAGGAACAGAGCGCGATGCAGCTCAACAGCCTGCTCAAGGCCTTGGCCCAGGAAGCCATCGACCAGCAACCCGAGGCGCAATGGCTGCCACGCCGAGCGCAGATCGATGAATGGCTGGATGTCAGTGACGTGCGCTGTGCCTGGCGTGCCTTGAGCCTGTTGCGCGACCATGCAGACCCGTTGTTCAGCCGCGCCGGCACGACCCTCAGCGAAGGCTGCCCGCTGACCGCGCACCTGGTGTGGGAACAACAGCAGCGCGTCCGTCACCTGTCGCTGGCCGAGGTGTTCCAGATGGACTACACCCTGAGCCTGAATTGCTGCCGCCACCCGGAATTCAGCGAAGGGGTCCGCGCGCGGTTGATCGACAAAGACCAGAAGCCTCATTGGCATTGGCCGGATATCAATGCCATTCCGCAGGCCGTGGTGCAGGCCCACTTCACCAAAGCCTGGGAAGGCCGCCATCCGCTTGCGGATTTCTCCTACTTTTGACAGTCAGGTTTTTGGCTTTTTAACGCTGAATGAACAATTGTCCGGCTGACTGTCCTGGCAGATATACACCGGCAGGTCGAAGGGGTCGTTGGCAAGGCGCCAATGCAACGTACCGGTCAGCGACATCGTCTCCACCTCCCCCGATCTGCCGTATCGCAAGTCCACCCTCTGCCCTTCGTTGGTGAGGTAGCTGCACTTGTCGATATAGCCGCCGTCCCGGTCCTGCTCCCTGCCCGGGGTAAAAATGGCGCCAATAAACTGGTCGACAAACGCCCGATGACCGATCTTCGGGCTTTGCCACACCAGTGTTCCAGCCGTCGCCTGGAAATAGCCGTCGACATATTTGATTGCCGAGGGATAAGGGCAGCCTTGCTCCGCTTGCACGTGTGCAACACCACCGACCATCAGGAGTAAAACGCACGCCAATTGTCTGATCATCTGGGCTCCATTCGCTCACTGGGCAATCGAAAAGGCGCAACGGCCTCCCCCAGTTAAATACACAAGAACCCCAAACAATAGCTGTTAAATCTGACAGTAGCGCTAAACGCTACGAAAAAGCGGCGCTTCCTGCGCCGCTTACCTTCAAGCCCTGTCAACGATGGCCACCGCGGCCTCCGCCATGATCGCCACCGCGACCACGCCCGCCATTGCCCCAGCGATCACCCCAGCCCTGGTTTGGATAAGGCCGGTAACCCATGCGGGGCCCTGGATAGTAACGCGGTGCTGGCTGGTAATAACGCGGCGCCGGCGCGTAGTAACGCGGGGCCGGGTAATAGTCACGCCGATATTGATACGCCGGGCCGCCGCCGTAGTAATACACCGGCGCGGGCGCGGTATAGACCTCGGAACGGTAATAACTTTGGCCTCCATCGTAATAGGGCACGCACGCAGAAAGGGTCAGACCGAGCACAGCAATAAGAAACAGTCGTCGATACATGGCGGCCTCCTGGACCGCGAAAGAGCACCGCCAGCGACGCTGGGGGGCGGCATTCAGCTTTTGCTGAATGACGAAACATCTGACATCAAAAAGCGAAACTGGTGCGATTTCGACACAGACTGAAACATCTGTTTCGGACAAACCAAGCGCCTCATTGCAGTGCGGCGACGCACCAGTGCAACGCACCCGCCCGCACTCAGGCGTGGGGCGTTTCGCGCAAACCCGCGATCTACACGCCCGCGTCCTACTTGGCACGACTCTCGCTTTGCCTCTTGCGTGCAGGATTCATCACAGGTTCGCGGCACCACAATTTGCAATGGCCGACTAGGGTTCCGGCTCGCGAAACGCGAGTGGCTGGTCCGAGAGTTGGCGACCTCCAGTTGAGGTTACACGGCGGGATAAAAGCCCGGGAGACAAGCCACCGTTCACGGTGCCGCGTTGCTCCTGCTCGCCCTCGATCAACTGGAGAAGCCCCATGCCCGCAATCCGTTTACCCGCCCTGCTCGCCGCCGCCTTTGCCGCTCTACTGAGCGTCCAGACCCAAGCCGCCGTCAAAGACCACTTCAGCGTGTGCTGGACGATCTATGCCGGCTGGATGCCATGGGAGTACGCCGGCAGCCAAGGCATCCTCGACAAGTGGGCCAAGAAGTACGGCATCAGCATCGACGTGGTGCAGCTCAATGACTACGTCGAGTCGATCAACCAGTACACCGCCGGCCAGTTCGACGGCTGCACCATGACCAACATGGACGCCCTGACCATCCCCGCCGCCGGTGGCGTCGACAGCACCGCACTGATCGTCAGCGACTTCTCCAACGGCAACGACGGCGTAGTGCTCAAAGGCAGCGGCAAGACCGTGGCCGACCTCAAGGGCATGAACGTCAACCTGGTGGAACTCTCGGTGTCGCACTACCTGCTGGCCCGTGCGCTGGAGTCGGCGGACCTCAGCGAAAAAGACCTGAAAGTGGTCAACACCTCCGACGCCGACATCGCCGCAGCCTTCAACACCGACCAGGTGCAAGCGGTGACGACCTGGAACCCGATGCTCTCCGCGATCAACGCCAAACCCGGCGTCACCCAAGTGTTCGACTCCAGCAAAGTGCCCGGCGAAATCATGGACATGATGGTGGTCAACACCCAGACCCTCAAAGACAACCCGGCCCTGGGCAAAGCCCTCACCGGCGCCTGGTTCGAAGTGGTCGCGCTGATGAACGCCAAAGGCGCCGCCAGCAGCGAAGCCCTGGAACACATGGCCAAGGCCTCGGGCACCGACCTCAAGGGCTTCCAGTCGCAACTGGACACCACCAAGTTGTTCGCCACGCCCAAGGAAGCCCTGGCCTTCGCCACCAGCGCGCAGTTGCCCGCGACCATGCGCAAGGTCGCCGAGTTCTCGTTTGAACACGGCCTGCTCGGCGAAGGGGCCAAGGACACCAGCGCCGTGGGCATGAGCTTCGCCAACGGCGTGACCAGCGGCGACAAGGCCAACCTCAAGCTGCAGTTCGACCCCCGCTACGTGCAGATGGCCGCCGACGGCACGTTGTAAGAGGACCCGGCCATGCGCCTGATCAACCGTCACCCGGACCGCTCCAGCCGCCTGTTGTTGGTGCTGCTGCCGTTCGCCCTGCTGCTGTTCGCCTACTTCGTGGGCTCGGCCGAGCGCCTGGCGGATAACCCCAACGACAAACTGCTGCCCAGCGCCGGGCAAATGCTCGAGGCGGTCAAGCGCCTGGCATTCAGCGCCGACAGCCGCACCGGCGAATACGTGCTGTGGCAGGACAGCGCGTCGAGCCTGCGCCGCCTCGCGCTCGGCCTGGGCATCAGTGCCCTCGCCGGCCTGTGCCTGGGCATCGCCGCCGGGACGTTGCCATTGTTCGGCGCGCCGTTGTCGCCGTTGCTGACGGTACTGTCGATGGTGCCGCCGCTGGCGATCCTGCCGATCCTGTTCATCGTGTTTGGCCTGGGGGAATTGTCCAAGGTGATGCTCATCGTCATCGGCGTCACCCCGTGCCTGGCCCGCGACCTGGAACAGCGCGCACGCGAGATTCCGCTGGAGTTGCTGGTGAAGGCACAGACCCTCGGCGCCTCGACCTGGACCCTGATGCTGCGCGTGGTGTTGCCGCAATTGCTGCCGCGCCTGCTGATCTCGCTGCGGCTGATGCTGGGCTCGGCGTGGTTGTTCCTGATCGCCGCCGAAGCCATCGCCTCCACCGACGGCCTGGGCTACCGGATCTTCCTGGTGCGCCGCTACCTGGCGATGGACGTGATCTTGCCCTACGTGGTGTGGATCACCCTGCTCGCCTGGCTGATGGACTGGGGCCTCAAGGCCCTGACCCGGCGCGCGTTCCCCTGGTACGAAGGAGCGCGGGCATGAGCTTTATCAGCGTCAACAACGTGTGGCAGCGCTATGGCGATCAGGTGGTGCTGGAGGGTTTGAATCTGCAGGTCGCCGAGGGCGAATTTTGCACCCTGGTCGGCACCTCGGGCTGTGGCAAATCGACGTTTCTGCGCCTGCTGCTGGGCCAGGAAACCGCGAGCAAGGGCCACATCCTGCTGGACGGCCAACCGCTCGCCAGCGAACCGGATGCCAGCCGTGGCGTGGTGTTCCAGCGCTACTCGGTGTTCCCGCACCTGAGCGTGCTCGACAACGTCACCCTCGGCCTCGAGCTGCCGCGCGCGCCGTTGCTCGGACGGCTGTTCGGCAAAGCCAAAAAAGCCGCCCGCGAACAGGCCGCCGCGCTGCTGCACACAGTCGGCCTCGGCCACGCCCTCGACAAGTACCCGGCGCAGCTCTCCGGCGGCATGCAACAACGCCTGGCCATCGCCCAGGCCTTGATCATGAAACCGCGCATATTGCTGCTGGACGAACCCTTCGGCGCCCTCGACCCCGGCATTCGCAAAGACATGCACCAGCTACTGCTGGAACTGTGGCGCGAAACCCGGCTGACGGTGTTCATGGTCACCCACGACCTCAGCGAAGGCTTCAGCCTCGGCACGCGCCTGCTGGTGTTCGACAAAGTCCGCGTCGACCCCCACGCCCCCGGCGCCTATGGCGCGCGTATCACCTACGACATCCCTTTGAACAGCGAGCGGCGCAAGGCGTTCGCTGCCGAACTTGGAGCGACTTCCCAATGACCGATTCGACTCAACTGTTCCCGCCGTTCGCCGAAGAAATGCTGCCCGGCGGCGGCCACCGTTCCTTCGTGCTCAAGCGCGGCCAACTGCTGCGCCTCACCGATATTCGCGGCGGCGCCAACGTCAGCCTGACCCTGCTCAACGCCAACGAAAAAACCGAACGCCTGAACCTGCCCGACAGCCTCAAATGCCAACACACCGCCAAGCTCACCCGCGGCCATTGCCTGTACTCGGACATGGGCCGCGTGCTGGCGGCGATTACCGCCGACACCTGCGGTTGGAGTGACAGCATCGGCGGCGTGCTGTGCGCGACCGAGGTGGCCGAGAAGTACGGCCAGGGCCGCTACCAGGAACTGCGCAACGGCTTCTACCGCAACGGCACCGACAACCTGCTGGTGGAATTGGGCAAGTGGGGCCTGGGCCTGTCCGACCTGCTGATGACCCTCAACCTGTTCAGCAAAGTCAGCGCGGACGACGACGGCGGCCTGCACTTCGTGCCGGGCAACTCCAAGGCTGGCGACTACATCGAACTCTACGCGCCGATGGACACCCTGGTGGTGCTCACCGCCCTGCAACACCCGATGGACCCCAACCCCGCATACGCCCCACAACCGCTGAAACTGAGCTGGATGAACGCCGACCCAAGCGTCGCCGAACACTGCCGCACCTCGCGCCCGGAAAACGCGCGCGGCTTCATCAACACCGACCGTCTGTTCGCCTGAGGAACTGCCATGTCTATCGCACTGAAACAACCCGACACGGCGGTGTACCGCGCCACCATTCCCGCTGGCGAGCCATGGCTGATGGAGGTCAAGGCCGGACAGACCCTGCGCATCCTTGATCTGGAGGGCAACCAGGCAGTCGATACGCTGTTCTACAGCGCAAAAAACCCGCGCGAGCGCTACGACGTGCAACGCACGTTGCGCCGCCAGAACAACGTGTACCTGGGCACCGGCAGCGTGCTGTATTCCAACCTCGGCCAGCCGATGCTGACCCTCGTCGCAGACACCTGCGGGCGCCACGACACCCTCGGCGGCGCCTGCGCCCAAGAGAGCAACACCGTGCGCTACGCCCTGGAAAAACGCTACATGCACAGCTGCCGCGACAACTACCTGCGGGCCTGCGCCCACGACGGTCGCCTGGGCAAACGCGACATCGGGCCGAACATCAATTTCTTCATGAATGTGCCGGTCACGGCCGACGGCGGGCTGACCTTCGAAGACGGCATTTCCGCCCCCGGCAAGTACGTCGACCTGCGCGCCGAGATGGACGTGATCGTGCTGATCTCCAACTGCCCGCAATTGAACAACCCGTGCAACGCCTACAACCCGACCCCGGCGGAGTTACTCGTATGGAACTGACACTCAAGCGCTTGCGCAGTTGGTTATTTGCACTCTGCCAGGCCCGAGCCGGGCAGTGTCTTCAAAACCGCTGAACCCTGTGGGAGGGGGCTTGCCCCCGATGGCGGCAAGTCAGCCAAACACGCACCCACTGGCTCACCACCATCGGGAGCCCCCCTCCCACACTCACGACATGCACTGCGGACGACCGTAGTGCTCCTTCACTTTGCGGGACGGCCCGCAGGGTTTTGCCCATGTTCGAAAAACTGCTGATTGCCAACCGTGGCGCCATCGCCTGCCGCATCCTGCGAACCTTGCGCAAACTGCACGTCAAGGGCGTCGCCGTGTACGCCGAAGCCGATGCGGCCAGCCTGCACATCCAACACGCCGACGAAGCCTACAGCCTCGGTGAAGGCGCGGCGGCCGGCACCTACCTGGCGGTGGACAAAATCCTCGCCATCGCCAAGGCCAGCGGCGCCACGGCGATTCATCCCGGCTACGGTTTTCTCTCGGAAAACGCCGCCTTCGCGCAAGCGTGCGAAAACGCCGGCATCGCCTTCATCGGGCCGACCCCGCACCAACTGCGCGTATTCGGCCTCAAGCACACGGCCCGGGCGCTGGCCAAGCAACAGCAGATTCCCTTGCTCGAAGGCAGCGAACTGCTCGACAGCCTCGACGCCGCCTTGTTCGCCGCCGACCGTGTGGGCTACCCGGTGATGCTCAAGAGCACCGCCGGCGGTGGCGGCATCGGCATGCGCGTGTGCCGCAACGTCGCGGAGTTGAACGAGTGCTTCGAGGCCGTCAAACGCCTGGGGCAGAACAATTTCAGCGATGCCGGGGTGTTTATCGAGAAGTACATCGAGCACGCTCGCCACCTGGAGGTGCAGGTGTTCGGCGACGGCGCGGGCGCGGTGATCGCCCTTGGCGTGCGCGACTGTTCGGTGCAGCGGCGCAACCAGAAAGTCCTCGAAGAAACCCCTGCGCCGAACCTGCCGGAAGGCATGGCCGAGGCCCTGTGCGCGGCCGCCATCACCCTGGCCAAGGCGGTCAATTACCGCAGCGCCGGCACCGTGGAATTCATCTTCGATAGCGCAGACAGTCGCTTCTACTTCCTGGAAGTGAACACGCGGTTGCAGGTGGAACACGGCGTCACCGAACAGGTGTGGGGCGTGGACCTGGTGCGCTGGATGGTGCAACTGGCGGCGGGAGAAATGCCGCCGTTGAGTGAACTGGCTTTGCAGCCCCAGGGCCATGCGATCCAGGCACGCTTGTATGCCGAAGACCCTGGCCGCGATTTCCAGCCGAGCCCGGGCCTGTTGACCCACGTGGACTTTCCACTGGCCGAGGGCTTGCGCATCGACACGTGGGTCGAGGCCGGTTGCGAGATCCCGCCGTACTTCGACCCGCTGATCGCCAAGCTCATCACCTGGGCGCCCAGCCGCGAACAGGCGCGCCTGGATTTGCATCGCGCCCTGAGCGACAGCCAGCTCTACGGCGTGGAAACCAACCGCGATTACCTGCGCCAGATCCTGCTGGCCGCGCCCTTTGCCGGTGGCCATCCGTGGACGCGCTGCCTGGAAGATCTGGTCTACGTCGCCCACACGTTCGAAGTGCTCAGCGCGGGCACGCAAACCAGCGTGCAGGACTATCCCGGACGCCTCGGTTATTGGGCCGTGGGCGTACCGCCTTCCGGGCCGATGGACAGCCGCGCACTGCGCCTGGGCAATCGTCTGCTGGGCAATCGCGAAGGCGCCGCCGCGTTGGAAATCACCATGAGCGGGCCGCTGTTGCGCTTCAATTGCGCCGCCGTGGTGGCGGTGACGGGCGCGGATATTGCGCTGCTGCTCAACGATCAACCCGTGCCGATGAACACCGCGCTGCTGATCGAAGCCGGGGCGGTGCTGAGCCTCGGCGCCCTCGCCGGGGCCGGCGCGCGCAGTTACCTGTGCCTGCGCGGCGGGCTGCAAGTGCCGGACTATCTGGGCAGCCAAAGCACCTTCACCCTGGGCCAGTTCGGCGGGCACGGCGGGCGGGCTTTGCGCGCGGGCGACGTGCTGCATCTGTTGCCGCTGGTCGACGTCAACGCGGGCCAGCAGTTGCTCGCTGAACCGCTGGCGCAGGTGCGCACGCTGCGGGTGATTTATGGCCCCCACGGCGCGCCGGAATACTTCCAGCCGGAGTACATCGACACGTTCTTCGCCACGCAGTGGGAAGTGCATTTCAACTCCAGCCGCACCGGCGTGCGCTTGATCGGCCCCAAGCCGATGTGGGCGCGCACCGATGGCGGCGAAGCCGGGCTGCATCCGTCGAATATCCACGACAACCCCTATGCAATCGGCGCGGTAGATTTTACTGGAGACATGCCGGTGATCCTCGGGCCGGACGGGCCGAGCCTGGGTGGGTTCGTGTGCCCGGTGACGGTGATCGAAGCCGACCTGTGGCAACTCGGACAACTCAAGGCCGGCGACAAACTGCGCTTCGAACCGGTGGACCTCAAGACCGCCCGCGATCTCGCGCTGAAATGGGATCAAATGCCGGAGCCAGGCTTGCCCGCGATGCAAACGACGCGGTCTCACAGCAACACCGAAGCGATGCCATCGCGAGCAAGCCCGCTCCCACATTGGCCGGCGTCGCCTGTGGTGTTGGATATCGGCCAGGAAGATACGCGTCTGGTTGCCCGATTGGCCGGCGACACCCACCTGCTGCTGGAAATCGGCGCGCCCGAGCTCGACCTGGTGCTGCGTTTTCGCGCCCACGCGCTGATGCAGGCCCTCGAAACCCGCGCACTGCATGGCGTGATCGACCTGACGCCGGGCATCCGCTCGTTGCAGGTCCACTACCAGCCGGAACAATTGCCCCTGGCCGACCTGCTGGCGCTGATCAGCGGCGAATGGACGGCCGTATGCGCCACGCCCAACCTGCAAGTGCCTTCGCGCATCGTCCACTTGCCGCTGTCCTGGGATGACCCGGCGTGCCAACTGGCCATCGAAAAATACATGACCACCGTGCGCAAGGACGCGCCGTGGTGCCCGAGCAACCTGGAGTTCATCCGCCGCATCAACGACCTGACCAACGTCGACGCGGTGCGCCACTGCGTGTTCGAGGCGAGCTATCTGGTGATGGGCCTGGGCGACGTCTACCTCGGCGCCCCGGTGGCCACACCGCTGGACCCGCGTCATCGGCTGGTGACCACCAAATACAACCCGGCCCGCACCTGGACCGCCGAGAATTCGGTGGGCATCGGCGGCGCGTATTTGTGCGTGTACGGCATGGAAGGCCCCGGCGGTTATCAGTTTGTCGGGCGCACGTTGCAGATGTGGAACCGCTACCGGGAAGTCGCGGCCTTCGACGGCAAGCCGTGGCTGCTGCGGTTTTTCGACCAGATCCGCTTCTACCCGGTGAGTGCCGAAGAGCTGGTAAAGATTCGTCGGGATTTTCCGCTGGGGCGCTTTGCGTTGCACATCGAGGACAGCGTGTTGAACCTGGCGGACTACCAGGATTTTCTGGCGCGTGAAGCCACCGGTATCGAGGCGTTTCGGGAGCACCAGCAACAGGCGTTCAATGCCGAGCGCGAACGCTGGATCGCCAGCGGCCAGGCGCACTTCGACAGCGAGGAACCGCCAGCGCCGCTGGGGCAGGACACGCCGCTGAAGGCCAATGAGTACAGCATCGACAGCCATATCGCGGGCAATCTCTGGCAGGTCCAGGTAGCTGCGGGTGAACGTGCCGCGGCCGGCGATGTGTTGGTGGTGCTGGAGTCGATGAAAATGGAGATTCCACTGCTGGCGCCGTTTGCCGGCGTGGTGCGGGAAATCCCGGTGCAGCCCGGCAGCGCGATTGGCGCCGGCCAGCGGGTCGTGGTGCTGGAACGCGACTGAGCGGCGCTGTATCGTGCAGGGACCTTCGGCGCCCTGCCCGATCCAGCCTGAACCGAGCAATGACCACAGCCACCCTCTGCCCCGCCTGCGGCGTCCGCAACGACTGCACCCTGGCCGACCCACGTACCGCCGACCAGGCCTGCTGGTGCTACAGCGTCACCATCGACCCGGCGGTGCTCGAAGCCCTGCCCGATGCATTACGCAACCAGGCCTGCCTGTGCCCGCGCTGTGCCCAGGTGGACGCGCAGTTGCGTGGGGCTGAGCCGTTGTAATGCGGGTTGATCGATTCCTCAGCAACCTGCCGCGTTTCAATCGCCAGCAAGTCCGCCTGTTGTTGGTGGAACGGCGGGTGAGCGTCGACGGCGTCCCCGTCAGCGATCCTCACCACGAGGTGCGCGAATTCAGCCGGGTGTGCGTGGACGATGAAGTGCTGCAGGCGGGTAAACCGGCGCGCTATTTCATGCTGCACAAACCCCAGGGCTGCGTCAGCGCCACCTGCGACCCACAGCACCCGACGGTGCTGGATTGGCTGGATGAACCGGACAAGGACGAGCTGCATATCGCCGGTCGCCTGGACTTCAACACCACCGGGCTGATGTTGATCACCAACGACGGCCAATGGTCGCGGCGCCTGACGCAACCGACGACCAAACTGCCCAAGGTCTACCGTGTGGAGACCGAGCAGGAGATCGGTCCGGAATACGCCGCCACCTTCGCGGCGGGGGTGTATTTCGCGTTTGAAGACCTGACGACTCAACCGGCCGAGCTGGAACTGTTGGCACCGCGCCTGGCCCGCTTGGGCATCATCGAAGGTCGCTATCACCAGGTGAAGCGCATGTTCGGGCACTTCGACAACAAGGTGCTGCGCTTGCATCGGGAACGCATGGGGCCGCTGGCGTTGGATGACGCGCTGGCGCCCGGCGAGTATCGAGCGTTGAGCGCCGATGAAATTTCGTTGGTCTGATGACCGTTCGGCCGGGGATGGCTAAAAACCCGTTTGGCGCCTTGCAGGCTGGCGCCTGTGCTGCTTGAATCAAACCGTCAGCCCCATTATGACTGGCGAGTCATCTATAACCTCCAAGAAACACCTTGCCCCGCCCGCGCTTGATCCACGGGCCTCCCCGGCAAATAGCCCGCCCTGGTAACACCCGTCGGCCAGCCGTCATCGGCGCGACATGGGCACTCATCTTCCAGGCGTATGCCTACCTGTCATAAAGCTCGTGCAGAGTGATCTGCGCGCACTACCCGCTTGCCAGGAGTCTTACGACATGAGGCCAGAAATCGCTGTGTTGGATATACAGGGTCAGTATCGGGTTTACACGGAGTTCTATCGCGCGGACGCGGCCGAAAAGACCATCATCCTGGTCAACGGCTCCATGGCCACCACGGCGTCCTTCGCCCAAACCGTGAAAAGCCTGTACCCGCAGTTCAATGTGGTTTTGTACGACCAGCCCTACGCCGGTCGCTCCAAAATCCATAACCGCCATGAGCAAATGCTGACGAAGGAAGTCGAAGGCCAGATCCTCCTGGAACTCATCGACCACTTCGCCGCCGAACACGTGCTGTCGTTCTCCTGGGGCGGCGCCGCCACCCTCGTCGCCCTCGCCCAGCGCCCGCGCCGCGTGGAAAAGGCCGTGATCAGCTCGTTCTCGCCGGTGATCAACGCGCCCATGCGCGACTACCTCGAACGCGGCGTCGACTACCTCGGCAAGCTCGACCGCGACCGCGTCGGCCACCTCGTCAACAGCACCATCGGCAAACACCTGCCGTCGCTGTTCAAGCGCTTCAACTACCGCCACGTCAGCAGCCTGGCCGAGCACGAGTACGGGCAGATGCACTTCCACATCAGCCACGTCCTCAACAGCGACCGGCTGTGCTACCTCAAGGCCGCGCGCCAGATCAGCGTGCCGGTGCTGTTTTTGAACGGCGAATGGGACGAATACACCAGCGCCGAGGATGCCCAGTTGTTCGGGCAATACGTGGCGAACAGCAGCTTCAGCACAATCCAGGCGACCGGGCATTTTCTGGACATGGAACACAAAGCCGCCTGCCGCGACAGCCGGGACGCCGTGGTGGGCTTTCTGAAGCCTGCGCGGCAGACCAGCCGATTGCGCTATCGCCAGGGCCAGACGCAGCATGCCTTTGCACTCTGAAACACAACCGACTGCAGGAGCGAGCATGCCCGCTCCTACAGTCGGTCGGCGCGTTGCCTACGCAAACACACGCAACCTGCACATTTTTCGAAGAAAAACTTCAAATCCCGGCGCACATCTGGTACAAAGTCAGCCGCTCTGAGCGGGTGTCGTATAATGGCATTACTCCAGCTTCCCAAGCTGATAACGAGGGTTCGATTCCCTTCACCCGCTCCACTATTTTCAAGGCTTCCAGCCTTCCTCGCTTCAACTTGGTGTCTGTTAAGGTGTCTGTTTGTAGTTTTTCGCAGACTCCGTATGAACTGAACAGACACCCGAACCTAAACACTCCTCCTCCTGAAATATCCCCCGCGTCCTGCAGGCCGACCACCGCAGCATCACGTCCGCCCCTCCATTTTCTACACCACCGTGACACCTCCGGTTTCAACGTGGGGCTCTAGAATCGTTCCCGTTCGCGTGTTTTACTGTATAAATAAACAGCACTCGGGAGATTGTGTGATGACGGCGAAAATTATCAACCTTGAACAGATCAGAGCGTTAAAGGAGGCGGGAGTCGAATGCGGACCTGCCCCATTCATGGATGACCTGCCGCCGTCCTTTCGGGCAGTCCACTGCGCCGCCGCCCGCGCCATGCTGAACTGGTCAGTAGAGGCACTCTCATTCCGGTCCGGGGTTTCAGTCAAGGCAATCAGAGACCTTGAAGAAGGACGGCGGTAAACCCAATGATGGTCAATGGATCTCTAGAAAGAAAGATGAGGCACGTCAACCCACGCCTGTTGCTCAACCATAGCGCTCCCTTGTATGGCAGGGATTGAAATTGGCGTTTCTAGCCTTAAGTTACAAAGTCAGTTTGCCCCCCTTTTCGCGAGTTATGGAATGATAGGGGTCGATGTGGGATCATATACAGTCAAAAAATACCACTCTCAGCCCGAAACCAAAGGAGGGCGCCGCATATGTTTATGAATAATGACATGGCTTTCGCCAAGGCCTCTCAGGTGCTCAGGGAGCTCTGGGACGGTTACCTCCCGATTGACCCCGTTCAGCTTGCTCAAAAAATGGGAGCGAGGGTTGTCTTTGACTCAAGTTTGGATCGCGAAGGAATAAGCGGTTCATTCGAATACGACAGCTATGGCCCCTTGATCAAGGTGAATGCATACGACCCGCCAGCTCGCCAGCGTTTCACAGTCGCACATGAAATTGCCCACTGGATTTTGGGGCATGTGCAACCTGGAGAGTTAGCACATCGAGATCCAAGCGATCCTTACGCCGTCGTTGATACTCGAGAGGTAGATGCCAATCGTTTTGCCGCGCAATTGTTGATGCCTGCACACGTAGCTCAACATCTTGTCGAGCAGGTACCGCCTGCGCAAAAAACCAGTATTCTGGCCCAGCAATTTTCAGTTTCTGAAGCAGCAATGGGCTACCGGCTTCGTAACCTAGGTCTATAGGAAAGCCCCATTGTCTACAACTCAAGATTCAAACGAAGGTACAGCTGCAGGATCTCAACAGTTCACACCACCTGAGGCCCAGGATGGGCTTGCCCCTTTACCCAGCGGTAGTAATGGAGCGCCGCCTTCCGGACCTACCCCAGATCAGCCACGATTTAACTGGCTCGCGTACTCCCTCACCAGCAAGCTGTTGAAGGAGTATTTGGTCATCGGTATAACCGTTTGGGTCGTCTATAAACTCGTATCAATTCTCGCCAACTTCATGACAGGCCTTAGCGACCTGTTTAAACAGGCGGTGTACTTTAAGAGCGCTCCCGTCTTGATGGTAAAAACGATGGATTGGCACATTCTCGTGCTTGGTGGAACGCTTATCATCTCGATAACTACCATTTTGATGGTTATGCTACGAAGTGTTTTAGCTAGCAATGCAGTGAGCCCCGAAGAGAAAAAACAGCATAGCGCCTGGGAAGATATGCCATTGGCAAGCTTTGTGTCCTGGGTCGTCGATCAAATTAAAAGCCGCTTCAAGTAGCGTCGACTGCTGTTTGTATGTGAATTTTCCAGCAATCAGCAGCGTGTATGGTGACGTGTATGTCGAGAAGGTCAGATACCAGGGAGACCACGCTGTTTCTGACCAGTTCGATTCCCTTCACCCGCTCCGCTCAGATATAGGTCTCGCGTCAGGATGGTTTTGACGGGGATGTAAAAAACCGGTCCTGAGTGGCCGTTTTTTTATGAGTGAAATTTGGGTTCAGCGCTTCCACACCTCTCCAATCTCCAAAATAGCGCCCACTAAAAACATGTACAAATATATTTTTATGTACAACTATCACCCCTTGAACGTCGACACTCCGCCCCACACGATCAAGGAGCCGATCCATGGCACGCCTACTGGTTTCACTGTTTCTGGTATTGAGCCTGTGCAGTTGCGGCAACGTCGAGGTCGACCACTACGCCGACCAGCAACCGCAGTTGGACCTGGAGCGTTTCTTCAGCAAACCCGTCAAGGCCTGGGGCATATTCCAGAAGCGTTCGGGGGAAGTGGCCAAGCGCTTTGAGGTGGATATCGCCAGCCGACGCGAGGGCGATGCTTTGATTCTCGACGAGCGTTTTCTCTACAGCGACGGCACGCGCCAGCAGCGGGTGTGGACGTTGACACCGGATGGCCCCGGGCGCTGGCGCGGGCGCGCGGGGGACGTAGTTGGCGAGGCGATTGGCGAGGTCGCCGGCAACGCATTGCGTTGGCGCTACCGCCTCAACCTGGCGGTGGATGGCTCGATTTACGAAGTCAGTTTTGACGATTGGATGTACTTGATGGACGAAGACACGTTGATCAACCGTTCGAGCATGTCCAAGTTTGGCGTCGAATGGGGCCAGGTCACGCTGTTCTTTCGTCGCCAATGAACGACCCACTGCGAGGGTGAATCATGAATATGCAAATGCTGACCGAACTGGCCGTGAAGGGTGAAGTACGCGAGTTGGAACTGCTGTCGCTGGAGGGCGGTTTCTACATCGCGCGCGTCAGCCTCGAGCATACGGCGATGACGCTGCTGGACGAGGATGCGAAGCCGATGCGCATCGGCTCCACCACGCATTTGCGCGACCTGTTGCAACGGGTTCCGGCGTTTCCTTGTGTGCTGGTGCAGCACTGCGTCCACGATGAAATGTGCGGTACACGTGAAGGCCCCATCGGTGCGTTGCGTATTCCGTTTACGTTGGCCCAGTCCTTCTAAGGCGCGTTTCATTCTTTGGCTGACCTTCCCGGCCAGGGAAGATCAGCCTAGCGCCTTGCGCGAAAGAACTTCCGCGGCTTAATCCACACGGTCATCACAGACGGTTATCTATGCTCCAGGGCCGCCAATACGTGACCAGGATCATTGTAGAGGGCACGCAATAATGCCCTTGCCGGTCCTTCAGGTTCACGTCGCCCCTGTTCCCAGTTCTGAAGCGTTCCCACGGGCACATCAATCGCCTTCGCAAAGCGCGCTTGCGAAAGCCCCGTGGCTTGTCGAATCTCTTTTATCTTCAGGGCATCAACAAAAAATTCGCGGGATGGGGGGCGTTCACCCCGGACAATCTCGTCCATCTGGGTCATGCTTTCTACCAGACGATTGAACAATTTTTTCTCCATCACTCCCACCTTCGGTTTATCTCGCTGAGGATTCTCTTTTCCGCCGACGAAAGATCATCTTTGACGCCCTTTCGATAGATCAGGATCAATCTAATTTGATAGGCCATACAGAGGTAGTAGTAGATCACTCTGACATCACCACTTTTCCCCTTACCCTGCGAAGCCCAGCGGATCTTCCTCAGGCCATTGGTCCCTTGAATAACATCACCGGCAGTGGGATTTTCCGCCAGAAACTCTTGGAATTCACTGTGGCTTTCTTCACTTAGAAGCTCTGCCAAATCCTCTGTAAATGCGATCGACTCTATAAATATCATGCTCACGCCTATACGTCATTGGCGCACAAACGGCTTATTCTGATCGTTTCCTATCACGCAACAACCACCCGTCACTCATTGATAGGCATACGAAACATGCACTGAGATTTATGAGGCGCAAACTCTATAACCAGGCAGCCAATGTCATGACGTAGGACGCAACTGAGTTTTCCATCCGAAAAGAGGCAATCAATCGTCCATCTCCAACCCTCTTCGCGCCTCCCACACCAACGGCAATGTCACCAGTAACATCCCCGCCAACACCATCACCGCCACCGGCACGCCCAGCGCATCCCCCACGCCGCCCATAAGCACCGGCGCCAGCGCGCCGCCGCCAATGGTGCCGGTGTAGAACAGCGCAAACGCCCGCTCCCGTTGGCCGGCGCTGGCCAGGTCCGGCACGGCGCCGTACAGCACCGACGAGGTGCCATTGAGCACCAGCCCCAGCACCGGCAACATCAGCATCAACCCAGCCAACGGCAGATACAGTGCGGTAACGATCAGCAGCGCCGTGCTGGTTTCCGTCAGCCAGACGGTTTTCATCATGCCGATGCGCACGCCGAGGTAGCCGCAGAACAGCTTGCCGAATGCGCCGCCGATGAACAGCAGCGTCAGCGCCAGGCCGATGCCCGCCGTGCCCGCGCCTTTGGCTTGCAGCAGGAACGGCAGGAAGGTGAGAAAACCCATGCGCACGGCACTGTCGAGGATGCCGGTGAGGATCAAGGCGCGCAGGCCGGTGGCGGAACCGGTTGCAGTGCAAGGCTGGGTCTTGGGTGTCGCTGTGGCAGCGCGGGGCTGAGCGGGGATCAGCCACCACAGCACCCCCGCCGCCGCCAGGCCGAGCAGCCCCAACAGGGTGGCGCTGGCCCGCCAACTGATCAGCGTGAGCAGCAGGCCAACCAGGCCGGGGATCAGGGTTTTACCGATGTCGCCGGAAAAGTTGTAGTGGGACAGCGCCTGCTTGACCCCTCCACCGTCCTCATACGCGTCGGTGATCATCGAGGACGCCAGCGGGTGTTGGGTGCTGGCGCCCAGGCCGCCGAGCAGCAGCGCCAGCAACAGCACGGTCAACCCGCTGGCTTGCCCGGCCAACAGGTAAGCGACACCCGCCAGCGCGGTGCCGCCCACCAGCATCGGTATACGCCCCCAGCGTGTCGCGGCGCGGCTGGCCATCAGTTGGAACACCGCCATCATCCCGGAATAGGCGCCGCGCAACAGGCCGATCTGGGCGTAGGACAAAGCGAATTGAGCTTGCCAGATAGGCAGCAGAACGTAGATCACATCGGTGAGGCCATCGTGTACGGCATGGGCGCTGCAGCCGGCGATGAGCGCGCGGCGGCGGGTGGATGTGTCAGGTGCAGGCAAAGCGACGGTGTCGTTCATGGTGTGCGGATCAATTGAGGTTTAGGAGGCTTCCAACCCGTCAACGCGATCAGCAAGGTCAGCAGTTGGAAAGCGATGATCAGCGCCACACACCCGGCCCAGCCCCAGCGCTGCCAGATCAGCGCCGGGACGACGGCCCCGCAACTGCCGCCCAGGTAGTAAGCAGTGAGATAGACCCCCACGGCGCCCGCCTTGTTGTCGCGAGCGCTGCCGGCAATGAAGGCATTGGCGGCGGCCTGGGCGAGAAAGACGCCGGTGGAACTGAGTGCCAACCCGACCACGATGCACCACAGCGACGGCAGCAGGGTCAGCGCCGAGCCGCTGATGCCAAGCACCGCCGCGACACTCAGCAGCTCGGCGGGCGGGCGGGCTTTGCTCAGGCGCCCGGCGATGGGGATCACGACCAGGGCCAACAGGAACACCATGTACAACGTACCCAAGGCCGCAGGCCCAAGGTTAAAAGGCGGTAGGCCGAGGTACAAACCTGCGTAGGTAAACGCCGCAACCTGGGAAAACAGCACGCAAAAACCTACGGCATACGCCGCCACCAGGGGTTTGCGAAACAGGCCCGCCGAAGACGCTTTAACCTGCATCGCTCGTGGCCGGCCGACGGGTAGCAGAAACTGGATAAACCCGCCCACCATCAGGCTCAACACCGCCAGCAACTCAAAGGCCTCGCGCCAGCCCACATACTCGGTCATCACACCGGTGACAAACCGCCCGGCGAACCCACCCAACACAGTGCCCGCGACATACAGGCTGGTGACTTCAGTCACCGTCCCGCCACGCCAGCGGTCGCCGATATAGGCCACGCTGGTCGCGAACACCACCGGAATCAACATGCCTTCGACAAAGCGCCAGACCAGCACTTCGGCGAAGCTATCGGCATAGGCCGTCATCAACGTCGGCAGCGCCAGCAGCAGCGCAGCCAAGCTGATCACGCTGCGCGGCTCGAAGCGCCCGGTCAGCCGATTGACAAACGGCGCGGTGATCGCCACCGCCAGCGTGGTCACGGTAATGCTCCAACCCGCCGCCTTGGCGCTGATTTGAAAGTGCGCGGCAAACGTCTGCAGGATGCTCTGGGTGGCATAGAGGTTGAGAAACGCCGCGCAGCCACACAGGAACAGGGCTAGACGGGCACAATGCAGGCGCGCTTTCATGAAACCTCTCGTCTTATTTTGAAAGGTCTTTATAGAATGGCGGGCGGGGCTTAAACCAATACCGAATTCGCACCGATTGATACCCAAGGATCAGGATGCTCGACCTACGCAAGCTGCGTTACTTTCTGACGGTCGCCGAAGAACTGCATTTCGGTCGTGCCGCCCTGCGCCTGCACCTGGCTCAGCCGCCACTGACCCGGCAGATTTCAGCGCTGGAAACGGAACTGGGTTTCAAACTGTTCGATCGCACCAGCCGCACGGTGTCCCTCACCGCCCAGGGCCGTGCGTTTTTGCCGTATGCCCGAGGGGTGTTGGAACAGGTCGAGTTGGCCCACGTCATCGCTGGCAAACTGGCCGCCGGAACGGCCGGGCAATTGGCGTTGGGGTATGTCAGTTCAATCGCCCTGTCGGATCTGTTCAGCCAGGCGATCCGGGCCTTCGCCCAACGCTTTCCCGATGTGCAATTGACCCTGGTGGAATGCGCCTCCGGCAGCCTGGGTGCGCAGGTCGCGGATGGGCGGCTGGATATCGGCTTGAGCCGGCTGTTACCGCAAAACGACGACGTGCAGGCGCTGTCGCTGGGCGAAGAGCGGCTGGTGGCGGCGGTGTCCAGTGACAGCCCACTGGCCAGCCAGGTTACCGTCAGTTTGGCGCAGCTCAGTGCGTACCCGCTGATTCTGTTTCCACCCGACTATGGGTCAGGACTGAACCAGGCCATCGAGCAGTTGTACCGCCACCACGGCGTGCCGCTGCGCGCGGGGCCAACCGGACGGCAGATCACCTCGATCATCGCGCTGGTGGCGGCCGCGCAAGGGGTGGCGCTGGTGCCGGCCTGTACGCAGAGTTTGATGAACAAGGGGGTAACGTATCGGCCGCTGGTCGAGGTGGATGCTTGCGCGCCGTTGCTCGTGCTGACCCCAACTGAACGGCGCAGCGGCCTGGTCGACGCATTTCTTGGATTGATTGAAGACGAGTCACACGCTCGCTGAATAGCCGGAAAAACCTGGCAATACCTCTCTGCTGTGTGCCGCCTGCGCACTCATACACTTCATCAACCACCTGTCGCGATACCCGTCATCGAATGACTGTGGGTAGAGTGTTGATAATTCAATTCTAGTGGTTATAGTCACCACCAACACACACCACAAGGAGGTGCTGTGGATAGCCGATATTTGATAGGTCATATCGTCGCGGACGGCGGGTACCTCGTGCGCATCAGGGGTAGCCACCACCACTTCAAGCATCCGACAAAACCTGGGCTGGTGACGATTCCCCATCCCAAGAAGGACCTGTTGGACAACACCGCCAAGAGCATCCTGAAACAAGCTCTGTTGAGTTAACCGTCCCTGGAGGACAACAAACATGCTGTATCCCATCGCCATTTCAACCGGTGACCAAGACCATGCCTGGGGCGTGGAAGTCCCGGATATTCCTGGTTGCTACTCTGCCGGCGACGACCTGGACGACGCCATGGCAATGGCGCGAGAAGCCATCGAAGGGCATTTCGAGATCCTCGCCGAAGACGGTGCGCCAATTCCCAGTGCGCAGAAGGTCACGCTGCATGCAGCCAATCCACAGTACGCCGGCTGCACCTGGGCAGTGGTGGACATCGATGTCACCAAATACCTGGGCAAGGCGCAGAAACTCAACATCACCTTGCCTGGCTATTTGCTCAATCGCATCGATGAATATGTGCTGCACCATCCGGAGGAAAAAAGCCGTTCGGGGTTCCTCGCGTCGGCAGCGCTCAAGGTGCTGCAACAGGATCGATAGCTACAACTCAAGCAAAGTCTGAATGCAGCAGCGCCTGCGTAGCGGGATGATGTCGCCCTGTCCAACCTGCAAGACCGGGATGCTTGCCATGCTTGAACCTGAACACCCCACGCCAAAACCCGTACTGCGCCAAGTGCTCGGCTGGGTGCTGGTATTGCCGTTGCTGGTCGCTCTGGTGAGGCTCCCATTCCCCCTGGGACTAGCCCTGGCGCTCGGGTCGATCGTCGCGTCCGCATATGGCGCATGGTTTGCCAGGCGCCATGCCAGCCGGCGTGTGATGGTGCTGGCGTTGACCGGCACCCTGCTTAACATCGTCTCGATGGTTGCGCTGGGAACCGCCTCGCCACTCATGGCGCTTTATTACCTTTCAAGGCTCTATTGGTATCCCTATCTTGCCGATTGGATTTACTGGAACGTCTAAAGTGGCGGAGAATTCAACCGCAAGAAACGCAGTTTCCAGTGGAATGGGTTGTTTTAGACTGAGCCATCACCCACCCGCCCAGGAGCCCGCTCATGCCCTACGAATACACACTCATGCCCTCCCCCGTCGGCGAGCTCACCCTGGTGGCGCGCAATGGCAAACTCAACGCCATCCTATGGGAATGCGAGCGCGCCAACCGAGTACGCCTGGGGGAATTGCGCGAGGTGAAAGACAACCCCGTGTTGCGGGAAACCGAGCGCCAGTTGCAGGAATACTTCGCCGGTGCCCGTCATCATTTCGAGCTGGAACTGGACTTCACCGGCACCGACTTTCAGAAGCAAGTCTGGCAGGCACTCCTGACCATCCCCTTTGGCGAAACCCGCAGCTACAGCCAGATCGCCCGGCAGATCGGCAACCCGAAAGCCGTGCGCGCCGTGGGCGCGGCCAATGGGCGTAATCCGATCTCGATCATTGCGCCGTGCCATCGGGTCATTGGCGCGTCGGGCAGCTTGACCGGGTTTGCCGGCGGGCTTGCGGCCAAGCAGTATCTGCTCGCACTGGAAGGAACAAGCCAGGCAGAACTGCGGTTCTGAGTACGCCAGCGACCGACCAGAACCCGGCATAAAAAACGGCGGTGGGATGAGCTCCAACCGCCGTTGTCCATATCAAGTACAGGCCTCAACCGTCGCCTTGATGGCCTTTACCGTAGGTAGAGGCCAGGGCGCGAGCCTTTTGCAGACGCTCTTCCAGCTTGGGCAGCGTCTCATCCACCAGCGCCTTTATTTCCGGAACATCCGACGCGGCCCCTTCCTGTTTGAACAGGGCGATAGCGTCTTCGTTTTCCTTGACCTGCTGCGCAGTGTAGGCGGCGTCAAAGGAGTCACCGTCCTTGAGCTCGGGCATCAGGGTTTCGGCTTTATCGACGATCTTCTCACGCGGCGCCACAGGCAGGTCGAGCTTCTTGGCGATGGCCGCCAGGTGTTGGTTGGCCAAGGTGCGCTCGTTGATCACCTCGATGGTGTAGTCCTTGATTTCCTGGGACGAGGTTTTGGCGTGGGCCATGCGGCTGGTTTCGATATCGGCCATGCCTTTGGCCGACGCCTGCTCGATGAACTCAGCCGGCGACTGGGCGAAAGCATTGCTGGCGCCGAGGCCCAGCAGCATCGCGAAACTGGCGGTGCGTAACCGGATAGCCATGCGGCTCATGATGGGTTCCTCCAGGGCAAAAATAGGTGCGGGGACAGACACCCCGCTCTGAATTCGAATTTTAACAGCCGCAAAGGTTTAGAAAAAACTTACCTGTGCGACGAACGGTCGTGGCCGCCTCAGGCCGGTTTACTGCCGAACAGGCCCGGCAACGCGTGGGCCAGCGCATTGATGGCGAAGCCGATAAACATCACCCCGCAGAGCTTGGTGATCAGGATTTCGTGACGCTGATACACCGTGCGCACCCGCTGTGCGCCCACTACGCCGATCAGAATCGCGTAGGCCAACAGCCCACCGATAAAGCTCAGCAAGATCAACGACGGCAGCATTGCCCAGGTCAGCAACTCGGCACGGCTGGACAGCAACGCGGTAAACGTGGCGACGGCCACCGGGTACGCCTTGGGGTTGGTCAGGCCAAACAGGATGCCGTGCCAGAACGGATGCCGCGCCGCGCCCTGGGGTGTATCACTGCTGCGGCGCTGGGTACGGATCGCGCGCCAGCCCAGCCAGAACAGGTACGTGCCACTGAGCACGCCCAGCACATCAAACGCGCTGCTGCCGACTTCCCGCGCCCCCACGATCGCAATCAGCGCGGTGCTGCACCACAGCACGTCGCCGAGCAAATGCCCGCACAGAAAACCGGCCCCGGCGCGACGGCCCCGGGCCGCGCCAATACCGAACACGGCCAACACCCCCGGGCCAGGCGTAATGCCGTAGATAAAACCCGAAGCAAGGACAGCGAACAGTAAGGACGGGGTCATGGGCGCGACTCTGACAAACGGTTGAGAGGTGGAGGGATTCTGCACGTTCCCGCGCTACGGGTAAAACTGCATACCGGCATAAGGCTTGGCGCGACACGCTTGCAGGCGCGAGGCCAGATCACCGACATGGGCTTCGAGCTTGTGGCCATCGGGGTCGAGAAAATAGAACGAGGCGCCCTCGCTGCGGTTGTCGCGCCACTCCGCTACGCCGGCGGCTCGCAGGCGTTGCGCCAGCGCGGCGAAGTCGTCCGCGCCGACCGTAAAGGCCACGTGGGTGTATTCAGCCGCCGGCACCGACGGGCGCGCCGGGTCGAGGGACAGGCACAGCCACAACCCGGGCAATGACAGGTAGGCGCCGTTGTCCCAGGTGGCGTCAAGGCGAAGTTGCAGCAGGTCATGGTAGAAGCTGACGCTGCGCGGCAGATCGGTGACGGCCAGGGTCAGATGGTTGAGGCCGGTGAGCATGTGGTCGTTCCTGTTAATGGCAACCTTCGGACAATACACCCTGCACCTGCGCCTTCAACCACAGCAACCCCGGATCTCCACCCCGCCGCGCATGCCATGCCAGCTCAAACGCAAACGACGGAATATGAAACGGCGGCGGCACCGTCGACAGTTGCTCACGGTCGACGTTGAGCACGCCCCTCGACGACACGGTCAGGATCAGGTCCGTACCCTCGATCAACTGTGGCGCCACGCCCCAATGCGGCAGACTGATCGCCACATGCCGCCGCTCACGGATCGCGGTCAACGCGCGCTCGATTTCCGGGGTGCCGCTGCCGCGCATTTCCAATAGCACATGGGGCCGCGACAGGTAGGTGGGCAGGTCGAGCGTACCGCTGGGTGGCAGGCTGGCGCGGTCGACCAGGCAGGTGTAATGCTCTTCGAATAACGGCGTAGTACGCAATTCGGCAGGCATGTCAGGGAAGACCCCGGCGGCCAGGTCGATATCGCCATTGAGCACGCCATCCACCATGCCTTCGCGGCTGGCCTGGATGATCTGCAGATCGATGCCGGGCGCTTCACGGCGCAAGGTGCGCACCAGCCTCGGCAGGAAAATCGCCGCACTGTAGTCCGACATTGCCACGCGAAACTTGCGCGTGGCCGATGCCGGATCAAAGCGATTCGGTGCCAGCAGCGCCTGCACCTGGGCCAAAGCCTGCGCCAACGGCGTCGCCAACTCCAGCGCGCGGGCAGTCGGCAGCAACCTGCCGCCGTGACGCACCAGCAGCGGATCACCGAGCATGTCGCGCAGGCGCGCCAAGGCGTGGCTGACCGCCGGCTGGCTCAGGTGCAAACGCGCAGCGGCGCGAGTGACGTGCTGCTCGCTGAGCAAGGCATCGAGGATCACCAACTGATTGAGATCGATGCGGCGCAGATCATTCATTAGCTGCATGCCCTGTATAAAAAACGGGAATTTAAATTTGCGTGACGAATAGCCTAGAGTCCAGCAAAACCTCTGGGAGATTCAACATGACGACGTTGCAGTGGGCAGGTTTATTGCTTTTGGCGGTGATTGCGGGGGCGGTGGTGCCGTTTCAAAGCGCGATCAATGCCAACCTCGGGCGCGGGCTCGGTCACCCGTTGTGGGCAACGCTGGCGTCGTTGCTGGTGAGCATTATCGTGCTGCTGCCAGTGATCATCGCCCTGCGCCTGCCGTTGCCGAGCCTGACGTTTATCAGCAAGGCGCCGCTGTGGATGTGGGCCGGTGGCGCATTTGGCGTGTGCTTTATCTCGTTGGCGTTGATGCTGCTGCCCAGGCTGGGCGCGTCGGGTTTTATCGCACTGGCCATGGCCGGGCAACTTCTCGCCTCGCTGCTGCTCGATCACTTCGGTCTGTTCGGCCTGGGAGAACGCCGACTGACAACGCCCCGGGTACTGGGCGCGTTGCTGTTGATCGGCGGCGTCGCGTTGATTCAATTCAGCGCCACACCCGCCCGCGCACTGGCGACGGCGAACTGATCAGCCGTTGTTCAGGAATTGCCGGCCGCCAGCCGATGGATCTCGGCTTGCTCCACCACCGGCTGCGGCGCGCCGTTACGCACCGCAGCCAACATCGCACGGCCGACGGTCTCGGTGCTGACTACCCAGCCTGGCTTTATCCGACGCACCAACGAGAGCAACGGCCCGAATACCGTATAGAACAACGGGTACAACGGTGTCTTCGAACGCACGCCGTGCAACGGCTGAATCACCCCCGGCCGGAACACATACACCGCCTTGAACGGCAGGCGCAGCAAGGCATTCTCGGTCTTGCCCTTGACCCGCGCCCACATCGACTGGCCCGCTTCGGAACTGTCGGTGCCGGCGCCGGACACATAGATAAACGTCATCTGCGGATTGAGCCGCGCCAGGGTGCTGGCGGCGACAAGAGTCAGATCATAGGTGAGATGGGTGTAGCGGGTTTCATTCATCCCCGCCGATGAAACACCGAGGCAAAAGAAACAGGCATCGAAGCCTTGCAGCAGGTTCTCCAGAGGTTGGAAATCCAGCATGTCCGCGTGCAGCACCTGATGCAGTTTGCCGTGCTCCTGCGTCAACGGCGTGCGGCCGACGGCGACGACTTCCTGCACGTCAGCAGCCAGCAGGCACTCGCGCAGAACGCCCTGGCCGACCATGCCGGTGGCACCGAATAACAGAACTCTCATAAGGTTTTACCTTCAATGGCCTGCCCTGAGCGGCACGCTAAAGACAAATACACTAACAGCTTGTAGCGTGCCGCCAGTAGCTTAGCGTCCAAAGAAGAGATCTGCGCCTTTGAAAAACTCCACTACCCTCACCCTCGCCTGCAGCGCCGCCTTCCTTTCCCAAGTCGGTATCAGCAGCTATTTGCCGGCGGTCCCGGCCATTGCCCAGTCCCTACCGGCGGCCGAAGACCACGTTGCCCTGGCCTTGGCAGTGTACCTAGTGGGTATGGCGCTTCCGATGTTGCTGTGGGGAAGCCTGGGCGAACGCTTTGGCAGAAAGCCAGTGTTGCTGGCGGCGCTGGCGGTGTATGCCTCGGCGAGTGCCGCGATTCCGTCGGCGTTCAATGTTGAATCTTTTCTGGCGTTGCGCCTGATTCAAGGCCTGGGCGCGGGCGGCGTATCGGTGATGGCACGGGTGTTGGTGCGGGACAGTTTCAGCGGTGCGCTGTTGGCCAAGGGCCTTTCTTGGCTGGGGATGACCTTTGTGATCGCGCTCGGCATCGGCCAGTTCGTGGGCTCGTTATTGCAGGTCGCGTTTGGCTGGGAGGCGATCTTTTATGGTCTGGCGATCGGCGCCGTCATGTTGATGCTGGTGTTGCCGCGCGTGATTTTTCCGACACTGGTGAAGGCAGATTCGTCGGCGTCAGCCTGGCGCATTTACACCCAAATTGTGCGACACCCCGCCTTCCTGCATGCGGCGTTGGCCGGCGGATTGGGCTATGGAGTGATCATTGCGTTCAACACCTGCGCGCCGCTGATTTTGCAGGGGCATTTCGAGTGGAGTGCCGCGCAATATGGCTGGCTGGGCTGGCCGATCAGCGCGGCGTATCTGGCGGGAGCGTTGATGGTCAATCGCTTCGTCGCGCGCACGGGACGGTTGACGATGATGGGCTGGGGCGTGGCGTTGGTGTTGCTCGGTACCGCGATCATGCTGCTTGGCAGTGTGTTTGCCAGCGGGCTCGCATTGCTGCTGTGGTTACCGTATTGCCTGGCGGTACTGGGGCAGTCGATGAGTTACCCCATCAGTTTGTCCGTGGCCAATGATGAGTCACCGGTCAGCGGCTCCTATGCCATGGCGTTGAGTGGTTTTATACATCAGTTGATGGCGGCGTTGATCGGTGGCGTGGCAAGCCTGCTGGTGAGTCAGCAGGCATGGCCGTTGGCGCTGTTGTGTGTGGCTCTGGCGGGCGGCGCGTTTGTGTGCGTCGCACGCTGCCGGTCGGATCAGAACGCGCTGCGGAAAATCTCCTCAATCTGACGCTGATCCGCCCGCCGCGGATTGGTCAGCCCACACGCGTCCTTCAGCGCGTTGGTGGCGAGCAGTGGAATGTCCTGCAACTTGGCGCCCAGTTCACGCAGGCCAGCGGGAATTTCAACGTCCTTAGACAAAGCACGAATGGCCGCGATGGCGGCCTGGGCGCCTTCTTCTGGCGAGTTGCCGGTGATGTCCGCACCCAGCGCACGGCCGACGTCGCTCAGGCGTTTGGCACTGACGCTGGCGTTGAAACTTTGCACATGAGGCAGCAGCACCGCGTTGCACACGCCGTGGGGCAAGTCATACAGGCCGCCCAGTTGGTGGGCCATGGCATGCACGAAGCCCAGGGAGGCGTTGTTGAACGCCATGCCAGCGAGGAACTGTGCGTAGGCCATGTTTTCCCGGGCGGCCTTGTCGCTGCCGTCGCGGACCGCCAGGCGCAGGTTGGCGCTGATCAGTTCGATGGCCTTGATCGCGCAGGCGTCGGTGATCGGCGTGGCGGCGGTGGACACGTAGGCTTCGATGGCGTGGGTCAGGGCGTCCATGCCGGTGGCGGCGGTGAGGCCCTTGGGCATGCCGACCATCAGGGACGGGTCGTTGACCGACAGCAGCGGCGTGACGTTGCGGTCGACGATGGCCATTTTCACGTGGCGGGTTTCGTCGGTGATGATGCAGAAGCGGGTCATCTCACTGGCGGTGCCAGCGGTGGTGTTGATCGCCACCAACGGCAGTTGTGGCTTGCTGGATTGGTCGACACCTTCATAGTCGCCGATATGCCCGCCGTTGGTCGCGCACAGTGCGATGCCCTTGGCGCAGTCATGGGGCGAACCGCCACCCAGGGACACCACGAAATCACAGGCACTCTGCTGCAGCAGCGCGAGGCCTTTCTCAACGTTATCCACATTGGGGTTAGGCTTGGCACCGTCGTAGATCACCGAATCGATGTCCTGCATCGCCAGTTTCTCGGCGATCATACTGGCCACGCCCGCCTTGGCCAGGCCGGCGTCGGTGACGATCAGGGCCTTGCGAAAACCGTAGTTGCGAATGGCGACCATCGCGTCGTCAAGGCAGTCTGTGCCCATGATGTTGACGGCGGGGATGAAGAAGGTGCTGCTCATGGCGAATCCTCAGAGGCGTTATGCCGACAGCATCAACGTTCATCACAGGGCCCACCTTGATCAGGATCAACCCTCGCTCGTGATAAAGTCACCGCCCCGCCGATTTTGAGTAGACCCGCCGCAATGAAGGATTTCCAGGATATTGACGCCCACCTTGAAGACTGGAGCGCACTGCGCAGCGCTATCGATTTCAATGGGATTCTGATCGGAAACGGCGCCAGCCGGGCGATTTGGGAAGACTTTGCCTACGACTCGCTGTTCGAAAACGCGCGCACCGTTGAAGAAAAACCCTTGAGCCAATCCGAACTGAGCGTGTTCGACGCCCTGCAAACCCGCAGTTTCGAGCAGGCCCTGAGCGCGTTGAAAACCACCAGCCGGGTCAACAAAGCCCTGGCAGTCAGTTCAGCGGCACCGCGCAATCGCTACTACGCGATCAAGGAAGCGTTGATCAACACCATCCACGCCGTACACATTCCGTGGCGCCTGGTGCAGCCGTCGACGCTGGCGACGATCAACGCGGAGCTGGCCAACTACTCCACGGTATTCACCAGCAACTACGACTTGCTCAACTACTGGGCGATCCTGCACACCCCCGGCATCGATGACCTGTTCCGCAGCGCCGACGCCAGCTTCGACCTGCGTGACACCCGCACCGACACCACGCGCATCCTCTACCTGCACGGCGGCCTGCACCTGGTGCGCAACCTCGACGGCACCGCACGTAAATTGCCCACCACCGACAGCACCTTGCTCAGCAGTTTTGCGATCAACAACACGATCAAGACCCTGGACGATGTGCCGTTGTTTGTCAGTGAGGGCAAGGTGGAGGAGAAGCTCAAGACCATCCGCAGTTCGGATTATCTGTCGTTCTGCTATGAGCAGTTGCTCGGCCATGAGGGGGCGCTGTGCATCTTCGGCCATGACCTGGGGCCGCAGGATAAACACCTGGTGGATGCGATTCGCCAGGCCAGGGTGACGACCCTCGCGATCGCGGTATCGGGGCGCAGTGATGGGTTTATCCGCCAGCAGAAGCGGCGGTATTCGCAGTTGTTTGATGGCAGCGGCGTGGCGTTGAGATTCTTTGCCGCGCGCACCCATGCGCTGGGTAATCCTGCACTGTCGGTGCCGGTCGAACGCTGAGGTCCTGAGCGGCTTCCACAGGGTCAATGTATTTGCCTGGAGACAAACGACAATAATTCTCGATATCATTTACGACTTTTCTACGTCGTGCTTCGTCAAGAAGGATATCCATGTCGCGTCCCAAGCCCGACCCGCTGTCGGCCGATGCCTTTCGCGGGTTTTATGCAGATATCCTGTATTTCCTGCGCAAGCGCACGGACAACGCCAGCGACGCAGCGGACATGACCCAGGATGTCTTCACCCAATGGCTGGACTACCGCGACCGGGCCAAGGTTGAGCAGCCGCGGGCGTTTCTGTTCCAGATGGCGCGCAACCTGTTGCGCGATCACTGGCGCAAACAGAAGGTGCGGCAGAGCGTCCACGCCGATCAAGCCGAAAGGGATGCCGAGCCGGTCATTGACGAGCAGAACGAGCCCATGGCCGCAGCGCTTCGTCTGCAACGCCTGGAACAGTTGAAAGAAGTCCTCGCCGAACTCTCGCCCCGCAGGCGAGAAGCCCTTATGCTGCATCGCTTCGAAGGTATGAGCCAGGCGCAGATCGCCGAGCGCATGGGCATTTCGACCAGCATGGTGGAAAAGCACATCGCGTTTGCCCTGCTGCATTGCAAGCGACGCCTTCAACCTGACCCCGGCACGGAGCAGCCAGTATGAACCGCCTGAGCGACATCGACGCCCTGGACATCGACGCGAGCGACGCCGTCGATGCCCAAGCCGCCAGCTGGTTTGCACGTAACCGCAACGCCATGGGACGCGCCGACCGCAAGGCCTTTGCCGCCTGGCAGGCCGTGCCGGCCCATGCCCGTGCCTACGCCGAATTCGAACAGCTGTGGGCCGACCTTGGCCAATTGCAGCAACTGAACACCCCCGTGGCGCTGCCCAAGCGCAAAACCGCGATCTGGCGCCCGGCCCTCGCCGTGGCTGCCGCCTTGCTCTGCGCCGTACTGGCCGCACCCGTCGGCGCCCCGCGCGAGCTGTATCACACCCAGGTCGCCGCCCACGCCAAGGGCATGCGCACCCTGAACCTGCCCGATGGCAGCCGCCTCTACGTGAATGCCAACACCCGCCTGCGCGTGGACTTCAGCGCCCACCAACGCATCGTTCACCTGGACAAGGGCCAGCTGTATATCGAAGTGGCCGCCGACAAGGAACGCCCCCTGTACGTGCAAGCCGGCGAAGCGACGGTGCGCGTGGTGGGCACCGCTTTTGACGTGCGACGCAGCCAGCAGCAACTGGTGGTCAGTGTTGCCCGCGGCCAGGTGGCGTTTGCGCCGGATGCGAAAAACCCGGTCGCGTTGCTCGACGCCCAGCAACGCGCCACCTTCAGCTACGCCAATGGCTCCGTGCAACAGCAATCCCTCATCGCCGAGGAGGTCGCCGACTGGCGCAGCGGGCACTTGTCGTTCCGCAATCGCGAACTGGCCAGCCTGATCGATGAATTGAGTTTGTACCGCCCCCAACCTCCGCTGCAGGTGAGTCACGCCGTGGCGCATCTGAAGGTGTCGGGCAATCTGGATGTGAATGACCCGGATGCCCTGCTCAACGCCCTGCCCGCCTTGTTGCCGGTGAAAACCGTGACCTCGGCCGAGGGCATTGTCAGAATCGAACCGCGGAAATAGCCCCGAAACAGCCAACATGAGAATATTTTTCATTCGCATGTGTGGTTTTTTTCGCCTGCCCCGTCTTCCTCCTGATTGTGTTTGATACGCACACCTTTTTGGCTATTTGGCCACTCCGGGGGGATTTCATGTTTCGCACGCCTTGCCACGCTTCTCACCTGTTGCTTCGACCGAGCCTTATTGCCACGTGCCTGGCCTTCAGCCTCAGCGCCCACGCGCAGTCGTTCACACTGCAACTGCCCGCCCAGGCGTTGGCCACGTCCCTGAGCCAGGTCGCGCAACAGACGAAAATCCAGTTGTTGTTCGATGAAAAGCAGCTCAAGAACGTCCAGGCACCGGCGCTCAACGGTGATTTCACCGCGGAAGTGGCGATTCGCAGCCTGCTGAACAATGGCGAGTTCACCCTGATCAAGGTCGGCAGCACCTACGTCGTGCGCCCCGATGAGGGCAAGACCACCAGCAGCAGCGTGATCCAGCTGGACACCCTGAGCGTGATCGGCACCGGTAATCAAGTCGACTCCAGCACCGTCGGCCGCTCGACCCTGAGCCAGGCCGACATCGACCGCTACCAGGCCAACAACATCCCCAGCCTGCTCCAGACGTTGCCTGGGGTCAGCCAGGGCGGTTCGCTCAAACCCGGTGGCCAGACCATCAATATCCGCGGTTTCGGCGATGCCGAAGACGTCCCGCTGACCGTCGACGGCGCCACCAAGAGCGGTTTCGAGCGCTACCAGCAAGGCACAGTGTTCATCGAGCCCGAGCTGATCAAGAGCATCGAAGTGGAGAAAGGCCCCAACTCGCCGTTCAGCGGCAACGGCGGTTTTGGCGGCACGGTGAACATGACCACCAAGGATGCCCCGGACCTGCTCGCGGACGGCCGCAACAGCGGCGCGATGCTCAAGTACGGTTATTCCAGCAACGACCACGAACAGGTCTACAGCAGCGCCGTGTATGGCCGCACCGACGATGGCCGGTTCGATGCCCTGGCCTACCTGACCCAACGCGACGGCGGCGACATGAAGGTGGCCGCCAAGCTGCCCAATGAGAACAATCAGTACCCGATCAACCCCCAGCGCCTGCCCAACACCGCCCAGGACGTGGACGGCAAGCTGTTCAAGGTCAACGCACACTTCACCGATGAGCACAGTGTCGGCCTGTCTTACTCACGCTCCCACAGCAACCGCTGGACGCCGTTTTCTGCCGCGAGTTACCCGACGCCACCGACCCAGTCCAACATCGACCGCTACGGCTACGAAGGCGCGTTGAAGCGTTTCCTGGCCAACCGCGACACGGTCGACACCACGTGGTCGGGCAAGTATGAATACCAGCCCCTGGACAACCCGTTGGTGGACCTGACCGTCAAATACTCACAGTCCGACACCGAGCAGACCGACGAGCGCAACGCCACCGCGTTTTTCCAGTTGGCCACCGGCGGGCGCAAGATGGACACCGCCTACACCGACAAGAATCTCGACATCCGCAACGTCAGCCTGTTCGACACCGGGCCGTTGCAACACGCGGTGACGGTCGGCGGGCAAATCCGCAAGCACACCCGCGAAACCGAGATGTGGATGCCCGGCGCCACCTACAACACGCCGAACTACAACTACGGGCATTTCCAGCCGGGCTTCATGCCCCATGGCAAGGTGGATACCAACAGTTTCTTCATCCAGGATGCGCTGACCCTGGGCGACGTGACCGTCACGCCATCGCTGCGCTACGACCATGTGCGCAACCGCGGCGAGGCCAACGATGCGCCGTACTACAGCAACCCCGACCCGGCCGTCGGCCACGACTACAGCGATCGTACCTACACCGGCTGGTCGCCGCGCCTGGCGCTGTTCTGGACCGTCACCCCGAACGTCGCGCTGTTCGCCAACTGGAGCCAGACCTGGCGCGCCCCGGTGATCGACGAGCAGTACGAAGTGCAGGGCCTGGGCAGCCGCACCGCCACCAGCGTCGACCTCGACCCGGAACGCATCACCTCGATCAGCGTGGGCAACATCACCCACTTCGACAACCTGATCGCCCAGGACGATAACCTGCAACTGCGCACCACCCTGTTCCACAACAAAGTCGAAGACGAAATCTTCAAGGCCACGGGCGTGGGCTGCCAGAACCAGGCGATCAACGGCGGCACCATCGCCACCGCTTGCCCGCCGGGAGCGAGGTCCAATTACCGCAACATCGGCGGCCTGACCATCAAGGGTTTCGAGGTGGAATCGTTCTATAACTCCACCTACCTGTTCGGTTCGGTGTCGTTTGCCTACACCACCGGCAAGCACGAAGGCGCCTACACCAACCCATGGGGCCCGGACGTGTCGGCTCGCGACATTCCGCCGACCAAATGGGTGCTGGTGATGGGCACCCACATTCCGGCGTGGAATGCCCAGGTGGGATGGATGGGGCAATTCATCGGCGCGACAGATCGCCTGCCCAGCGATAAATACTCCGGCGGCCCGGGTTCCAGCGTCGGCGATTCGTTCTACGACCAGTACGGCAACAAGCGCTACAACACCCAGGGCCTGTTCGCCAAATGGACCCCGCAACAGGCTTACCTGAAAGGCACCGAGGTGAACTTCACCGTGGACAACCTGTTCAACAACAACTTCCGTCCGGCGTTGAGCGGCGACCGCGCCTACACCAAGGGGCGCGACGCAAAAATCAGCGTGACACGGTTCTTCTGACGCCGGTCTAGCGGTTGCGCACCAGGCTCAACTCGGCCGTCTGTGGGCGCTGCTTGCTCAAGTAGCGGGTACAGCTGACGCGCAGAAACGAGGCAAAATTGACCACCTCGCCGCGGTAGTCCATGACTTCCTCATACAGCTTGGTGATCAGTTGATTGGTGGTCATGCCATCCACGCTGGCGATTTCGCTGAGGATGTCCCAGAACTGGTTCTCCAGGCGCACGGTGGTGACGACACCGCAGATGCGCAGGGAGCGCGAGCGAGACTCATAGAGAATCGGGTCGGCCTTGACGTACAGCTCGCACATGGCGATGACCTCCGTTGCTTACAAGGTGATTTTCGTGCCCAGCAGGCCAAGGAACCCTGCCAGCCAACTTGGATGCGCCGGCCAGGCCGGTGCCGTGACCAGATTGCCTTGAACGTGGCTGTGGGTCACTGGAATATCGATGAACGAACCGCCTGCCAGGCGCACTTCCGGGGCACAGGCCGGGTAGGCACTGCACTCGCGGCCGCCAAGGATACCCGCCGCCGCCAGCAGTTGCGCGCCATGGCACACCGCCGCAATCGGCTTGCCGGCCTGATCGAAGGCGCGCACCAGTCGCAGGACTTTTTCATTCAGGCGCAGGTATTCCGGCGCACGACCACCGGGCACCAGTAGCGCGTCGTAGTCGGCGGCTTCGACCTCGGCGAAATCCGCATTCAGGGCGAACAGGTGACCGGGCTTTTCGCTGTAGGTCTGGTCGCCTTCAAAGTCATGGATCGCCGTGCGCACGGTCTGGCCGGCCGTCTTGTCGGGGCACACCGCATGGACGATGTGACCGACCATCAGCAGCGCCTGGAAAGGCACCATCACTTCATAGTCTTCGACGTAATCGCCGACCAGCATCAGGATCTTTTTCGCGGCCATGGGACATTTCTCCAGTTCAACGGTTGGGCAGACAAGAGTAGTCAAGATAGGCGCGTGCCGACGGGCCGGGTAATCCCCCGCTACTACAACTGTACGGATCAATCTGAACCCAGCTGTAAGCCCCCGATTCCCGGAGGCTGTGGCTAGATGGACGTTCACCTCCGCCCCCTCGATTCCGGTTCCCGCCATGAGTTCGCGCGAAAACACTGGCATGGCCCTCGGCCTGCTGGGCGTCATCATCTTCAGCCTGACCCTGCCCTTCACGCGTATCGTGGTGCAGGAAATCCACCCGTTGCTCAACGGCCTGGGCCGTGCGTTGTTCGCCGCGATCCCGGCGGCGGCGCTGTTGCTGTGGCGCCGCGAGCGCTGGCCGAGCTGGCGCCAGGTGCGCGGCCTGTGCCTGGTGATTGCCGGGGTGATCTTGGGCTTTCCGGTGTTGTCGGCGTGGGCCATGCAGACGCTGCCGGCGTCCCACGGCGCGTTGGTCAATGGCCTGCAACCGCTGTGCGTTGCGCTGTACGCCGCGTGGCTGTCCCATGAGCGCCCGTCGAAAGCCTTCTGGGCCTGTGCGGCGTTGGGCAGTGCGCTGGTGTTGAGTTATGCGTTGATCACCGGCGCCGGCAGTATTCAAGCGGGGGACCTGTTGATGCTCGGCGCGATTGCCGTGGGCGGCCTGGGTTATGCCGAAGGCGGGCGTTTGGCCAAAGAGATGGGCGGCTGGCAGGTGATCTGCTGGGCGCTGGTGCTGTCGACGCCGCTGTTGATCGGCCCGGTGGCTTACCTCGCGGCGCAGCATCAAGGCGCGATTTCCATGCGCACCTGGTGGGCGTTCGGCTATGTGTCGCTGTTCTCGCAGTTCCTGGGGTTCTTCGCCTGGTACGCCGGGTTGGCCATGGGCGGCATTGCGCGGGTCAGCCAGATTCAACTGTTGCAGATCTTCTTCACCATCGCGTTTTCGGCGCTGTTCTTTGGTGAGCACATCGAACCGATCACCTGGCTGTTCGCCTGTGGGGTGATCGTAACGGTGATGCTGGGGCGCAAGACGGCGGTGCAGCCGGCGCCAATCTCAAAGGCCAATGCGATTTAACGGTGGGAGGGGCGGTGCGACGATTCGACTTGCTCCCTCCCACATTGGCTTCGTGTTCAGCCTAGGTAATCGTCGGTGCGCAGCAGGGTTTCCAGGCAGTGCTCGGTGATGTGATAGAAGTCCTTGAGTGCCTGAATCTTGTCCAGTAACTGCGTGTTGTCCACCGGCTCCGCGCGTTTGACCGCGAGGATCATCTTGTTCTTGTTGGTGTGCTCCAGGGAGATGAACTCGAACACCTTGGTCTCATAACCACAGGCCTCCAGGAACAAGGCGCGCAGGCTGTCGGTGACCATTTCGGCCTGCTGGCCCAGGTGCAAACCGTATTGCAGCATCGGCTTCAACAGCACCGGGCTCTGGATTTGCAGGCGGATCTGTTTGTGGCAGCACGGCGAGCACATGATGATCGACGCACCGGAGCGGATGCCGGTGTGGATCGCATAGTCGGTGGCGATGTCGCAGGCATGCAGGGCGATCATCACGTCCAGCTCGCTGGGCGCGACGCTGCGCACGTCGCCGCAGGTGAACACCAGCCCCGGGTGTTCGAGACGGGCGGCGGCGGTGTTGCACAGGGCAACCATGTCTTCGCGCAATTCAACGCCGGTGACCTCGGCCTCGACATTGAGGGTATTGCGCAGGTAGTCGTGGATGGCGAAGGTCAGGTAGCCCTTGCCCGAGCCGAAATCGGCGACGCGCACGGGTTGGTCCAGCCTCAGCGGTGACGCGATCAACGCATGGCTGAACACTTCGATGAACTTGTTGATCTGCTTCCACTTGCGCGACATCGACGGGATCAGCGCGTGCTTGGCGTCGGTCACGCCCAGGTCGGCGAGGAACGGCCGGCTCAGGTCGAGGAAGCGATTCTTCTCGCGGTTGTGCTCGGCCGACGGCGCTTCACGCAATTGCTGCGGCTTGCTTTTGAACAGCGAGCTTTTGTTCTTCTTGCTGTATTCCAGCTGGGCTTCGTCGGTCAGCGCCAGCAAGTGTGCGTTCTTGAACGTCGTCGGCAACAACTCGGCAATCGCCGCCACGCCGTCGGCCACTGCGAAGTTCTTGGTGATGTCGCGGGTTTTGTAGCGGTAGACAAAGGACAGGCAGGGCTGCTCCTTGACCGTCACCGCCTTGATGATCAGCCGTTGCAGCTCGGCTTCCTCGCCGACGTACTTGGCCAGCACCAGTTTGATAAAGGCGTTGTGCGCAAGGCTTGCGCTCAGCAGTTCGATGAACTGGGCGTGATGATCCGGCGCAGGGCGGGCAGGTTGAGCGGTGACGGACATGAACAAAACGCCTCGGGCTGGGAATGCCGGGCATTTTAGGGGGGATGGGGGCTGAGGGCACGGGGTTATTTGATCAACGGTAAGATTGGCGCCTCCAACCGCAGATCCAAATGTGGGAGGGGGCTTGCCCCCGATGGCAGTGTGTCAGTCAGCTCATCTGCAGCTGATGCACCGCCATCGGGGGCAAGCCCCCTCCCACATTGGGTTCGGCACTGGTTGGGTTATTCGAGCACGATCAGGCGATTGGGCAGTTCATTACGGGTTTGCGTCACCGGTACATGCACCTTGAGCAACTCACCGCTGGCTTCGATGCAGGCAATGAACCCGGCCAACGTCTGGCCCTGTTTCACCTGTTGGGTAAACGCCTTGACGATGCCATCCCAACTGCTGTCATCCAGGCGCTTGGAAATCCCGTCATCCACCAGGATCTCCACATAGCGCTCGGCCTCGCTGACAAAAATCAACACCCCGGTGCCGCCCAACGTGTGGTGCAGGTTCTGCTCGAGGAACTGCCGGCGCGCCAGGTTCGAGGCACGCCAATGGCGTACTGAGCGAGGGATCAAGCGGGTGGTGACTTTAGGCAGGCGAAACACCAGGCACAGCACGATGAACGTCGCCCACTGCGCCAGCAACAAGGTGTACATGCTCAGGTAGCCCGACAAGTAATGCACAACTCCCGGCACCACCAACGCAATCAGGCTGGCCCACAGCAACGGGATATAGGCGTAATCATCGGCACGCGCGGCCAGCACGGTCACCAGTTCGGCGTCGGTCTGTTGCTCGACCCGGGCAATCGCTTCGGCGACTTGGCGTTGTTCGTGTTCAGTCAGTAGTGCCATGGTTGTAAACGCTCGCTTTTAGTTATTGTCATCACCAGCCACCTGAAGCCCCGCCACCGCCGAAACCGCCACCGCCGCCGCGAAAACCACCGCCACCGCCGCCTCCCCCACCGCCACGGCCGCTGCTGCTGAGAATCGCCAGCAGGATCGCCCACACCGGCAGGCCCAGGCGATTGCACAGCCACAACACGCCGATCAGCAGGATGAACAAGCCGATGGAAAACCCCGGATTATCCTTGGCGAAGTTGGCATCCGCCACATGGGCCGGCACTGCCAGCGGCTCGCCGCCCACCACCTGGATCATCGCGGCGACGCCGTCGCTGATGCCCTGGCTGAAGTTGCCGGCCTTGAACTTGGGCGCAATCACCTGATTGATGATCACCCACGACTGCGCATCGGTCAGCGTGCCTTCCAGGCCATAGCCGACTTCGATGCGCAACTTGCGCTCATCGCGGGCAACGATCAGCAGCGCGCCGTTGTCCTTGCCTTTCTGGCCGATGCCCCACTGGCGCCCCAATTGATAACCGTAGTCTTCAATCGGCACGCCCTGCAGGTCAGGCACGGTGACCACCACGATCTGGTCGCCACGGCTTTGCTCCAGCGCCTGCAATTGCTGGGTCAACTGCGCGCGCACCGCCGGGTCGATCATCTGCGCGGTGTCCACCACCCGCCCGGTCAACGCCGGGAAGGTCAACGCCGCCTGGGCCACGCCCGCGCAGGCCAACAGCCACAGCGCCAGGCCTATCCGTAATAAACGCATCGACACCTCAGTGCAGCCTTATTTGAACTTCACTTGCGGCGCTTTATCGGCATCGGCACTGGTGGCTTCAAACGTAGCGCGGATCGGCAAATCGCTGTACATCACGCTGTGCCACAGGCGCCCCGGGAACGTGCGGAGCTCGGTGTTGTAGGCCTGCACGGCCTGGATAAAGTCGCGACGGGCCACGGCGATGCGGTTTTCCGTGCCTTCCAGCTGAGATTGCAGGGCCAGGAAGTTCTGGTTGGCCTTCAGGTCCGGGTAGCGCTCGGACACCACCATCAAGCGGCTGAGAGCACCACTCAAACCGTCCTGGGCTTGCTGGAACTGCTTGAGTTTTTCCGGGTTGTCGAGGGTGCTGGCGTCGACCTGGATCGAAGTCGCCTTGGCCCGCGCTTCAATCACGGCGGTGAGGGTGTCTTGTTCATGGGTCGCGTAGCCCTTGACCACTTCCACCAGGTTGGGGATCAGGTCGGCACGCCGTTGATACTGGTTCTGCACCTGGCCCCAGGCCGCCTTGGCCTGTTCATCCAGGGTCGGAATGGTGTTGATACCGCAACCGCTCAGCACTGTGCTGATCAATAACAAAGCCGCGGCTTTCAAGCCCCAGCGGTAACCTTGTGCTGCTTGCATGGTGTTTCTCCTGCCCAACTTTGATGGAATTTGACGACTCGCCCTATAAACCGCGCGCATGGGGCATAATCCGCCCCCACTACTGGAATGCATCGAGCCAATCAGCTAAAAAGATGCCCAGCGCGATAAAGAGTTCAGAGTGTGCTGCATTTATCTGAACGACACCCGAACAACAATAGACGCTCCCCACATTTTGGCCGATCAGCCTAACCGCTGTGCAGTGCGCCGAAAAAGGAAATTCATGAAAAAGCTGTGTTTGCTCGGCCTTGTTGCCACTCTGGCCACCCACCCCGTCTGGGCAGAAACAAAGCCTGCTGCGCTTAAAGGCAAGGACGCCTTCGTCAGCGATCTGCTCAAGCAGATGACCCTCGATGAAAAGATCGGCCAATTGCGCCTGATCAGCATCGGCCCGGAAATGCCCCGCGAGCTGATCCGCAAGGAAATCGCCGCCGGCCGCATCGGTGGCACCTTCAACTCCATCACCCGCCCGGAAAACCGTCCGATGCAGGACGCGGCCATGCGCAGCCGGTTGAAGATCCCGATGTTCTTCGCCTATGACGTGATCCACGGCCACCGCACGATTTTCCCGATCAGCCTGGCCCTGGCTTCCAGTTGGGACATGGACGCCATCGGCCGCTCCGGGCGCATTGCCGCACAGGAAGCCGCGGCCGACAGCCTCGACATCACCTTTGCGCCGATGGTCGACATCTCCCGCGACCCGCGCTGGGGCCGGACCTCCGAAGGCTTCGGCGAAGACACGTACCTGGTGTCGCGCATCGCCGAAGTGATGGTCAAGGCCTTCCAGGGCAGCAGCGCGGCGAATGCCGACAGCATCATGGCCAGCGTCAAGCACTTCGCCCTGTACGGCGCGGTGGAAGGCGGTCGCGACTACAACGTGGTCGACATGAGCCCGGTCAAGATGTACCAGGACTACCTGCCGCCGTACCACGCGGCGATCAAGGCCGGTTCCGGCGGTGTGATGGTCGCGCTCAACTCGATCAACGGCGTGCCCGCCACCGCCAACACCTGGCTGATGAACGACCTGCTGCGCAAGGACTGGGGCTTCAAGGGCCTGGCCGTCAGCGACCACGGCGCGATCTTCGAGCTGATCAAGCACGGCGTGGCCAAGGACGGGCGTGAAGCCGCCAAGCTGGCGATCAAGGCCGGCATCGACATGAGCATGAACGACTCGCTGTATGGCAAGGAATTGCCGGGGCTGCTCAAGTCCGGCGAGATCGAGCAGAGCGACATCGACAACGCCGTGCGCGAAGTGCTCGGCGCCAAGTACGACATGGGCCTGTTCAAAGACCCGTACCTGCGCATCGGCAAGGCCGAGGACGACCCGGCCGACACCGACGCCGAAAGCCGCCTGCACCGCGCCGACGCGCGTGACGTGGCACGCCGCAGCATGGTCTTGCTGAAGAACCAGAACGACACCCTGCCGCTGAAAAAATCCGCGACCATCGCCCTGGTCGGCCCACTGGCCAAAGCCCCCATCGACATGATGGGCAGTTGGGCCGCTGCCGGTAAGCCGGCACAATCGGTGACCCTGCTCGATGGCCTCAACGCGGTGATCGGCGAAAAAGGCAAAGTGATCTATGCGCGTGGCGCCAACATCACCAATGACCAGGCCGTGGTCGACTACCTTAACTTCCTCAACTTCGATGCCCCGGAAGTGGTGGATGACCCCCGCCCAGCCCAGGTGATGATCGACGAAGCGGTCAAGGCCGCCAAGGATGCCGACGTGGTGGTCGCTGCGGTGGGCGAGTCCCGCGGCATGTCCCACGAGTCCTCCAGCCGCACCGACCTGAACCTGCCGCAAAGCCAGCGCGACCTGATCAAGGCGCTGAAAGCCACCGGCAAGCCGCTGGTGCTGGTGCTGATGAACGGCCGGCCGCTGTCGATTCTCGAAGAAAACCAGCAAGCCGACGCGATCCTGGAAACCTGGTTCGCCGGCACCGAGGGCGGCAACGCCATCGCCGACGTGCTGTTTGGTGACTACAACCCGTCGGGCAAGCTGCCGATTACGTTCCCACGCTCGGTGGGGCAGATTCCGACCTACTACAACCACCTGACCATCGGCCGGCCGTTTACCCCAGGCAAGCCGGGCAACTACACGTCGCAGTACTTCGATGACACCACCGGGCCGCTGTTTCCGTTCGGCTATGGCCTGAGCTACACCAGCTTCAGCCTGTCGGACATGGCGCTGTCGTCCACCACCCTGAACAAAACCGGCAAGCTCGACGCCAGCGTCACCGTGAAAAACACCGGCAAGGTCGACGGCGAAACCGTGGTGCAGCTGTATATCCAAGACGTGGCCGGCTCGATGATCCGCCCGATCAAGGAGCTGAAGAACTTCCAGAAAGTCATGCTCAAGGCCGGCGAAGAGCGCACGTTGCACTTCACCATTACCGAAGAGGACTTGAAGTTCTACAACACCCAGCTCAAGTTCGCGGCGGAACCGGGTGAGTTCAATGTGCAGATCGGCTTGGACTCCCAGGATGTGCAGCAGCAGACCTTCGAACTGCTCTAACACCTGACGCTGTAAACCATGTGGGAGGGGGCTTGCCCCCGATAGCAGTGGGTCAGCCAATGAATCAATTGACTGACACTCCGCTATCGGGGGCAAGCCCCCTCCCACATGTCTATCCGCGTCGATCCAGAAGGTTGACCACCAACCGATCGATCCACCCCCACACCCGCTGCTTCACCCGCCGCCACAACGGCCGCGACTTCCACGCCTCCAGGCTGACCGCCTGGCTCTGGGCAAAATCCCGCTCGAAACTGCCCGCCACGGCCTGCGTCAATGTAGGGTCCAGCGCTTCGAGGTTGGCTTCGAGGTTGAAGCGCAGGTTCCAGTGGTCGAAATTGCATGAACCGATGCTGACCCAATCGTCCACCAGCACCATTTTCAGGTGCAAAAAGCACGGCTGGTACTCAAATATCTGCACGCCCGAGCGCAGCAAGCGCGGGTAATAACGGTGCCCGGCATAGCGCACCGACGGATGATCGGTGCGCGGGCCGGTCAGCAGCAAGCGCACATCCACCCCGCGCCCCGCCGCTCGGCGCAAGGCCCGGCGCACGCTCCAGGTGGGCAGGAAATACGGGGTCGCCAACCAGATGCGCCGCTGGCCGCTGCTCAGCGCGCGGATCAGCGAGTGCAAAATATCGCGGTGCTGGCGCGCGTCGGCATAAGCGACGCGACCAAGACCGGACCCGGTCGCCGGCACTTTGGGCAAGCGCGGCAAGCCGAAGTGGGTGGCCGGTTTCCAGGCTCGACGGTCGTCGTTGGCCAACCATTGCCGGTCGAACAGCGCCTGCCAATCCAGCACCAGCGGGCCGCTGATCTGCACCATCACTTCGTGCCAGTCGGCGCTGTCCTGCCCCGGTGTCCAGAATTCATCGGTAACGCCGGTGCCGCCGACCACGGCAATGTCTTGATCGACCAGCAACAACTTGCGGTGGTCGCGGTACAGGTTGCGCATCCAGCGCCGCCAGTTCAGGCGATTGTAAAAGCACAATTGCACACCGGCGTCGGTCAGGCGCTTACGCAGCCCGAGGGTAAACGCCAGGCTGCCGTAATCATCGAACAGGCAGCGCACCTGCACGCCCCGCTCCGCCGCCAGCACCAGCGCCTGCACCATGGCGTCGGCGCAGGCCCCGGCTTCCACCAGGTACAACTCCAGATCCACCTGCCGCTGCGCCTGGGCAATGCACGCCAGCATCTGCGGGAAAAAGCTCGGCCCGTCGATCAACAACTCGAAACGGTTGGCGCTGCGCCACGGGAACACTGCGCCGCTCACGTCAGCGCGCCGTAAAAATCAGTACCGCACCCACCGGCACCGACAAACTGATCGACGCCAGCCCAGCCGCCTTGCGCAACGCCGTCACTCCCGGCACCAACTCGAAATCCTCGGCATGCAACACCACCGGCTCCAGGGTCACCACCTGGAAACGCCGATCATCCAAACGCGTGGCCAACAACTCGGCGCTGTAGGTCTGGGTCTTGCCATGCAGCGTGACGCTTAATGGCAGGCGCAACTCCAACTGCGCGCCGGGGGCCAGGTCGTTGATCGGTTGCAGGTTGATTTGCGTATTGATCAGCGCTTCGGGGAAGGTCTTGATCGCGAACAACTGATTGCGCATGCGCTCATCGCGCAGCGGGATGCCGCTGTTGACCGACTCCAGCTCCACTTCCACCTGCGCCGCACCGTTGCGGTCGACCTTGCCGTGCAACACCAGGAAGCGCTGCACTTCGGCAATCTCGGTGTTTTTGGTGGTAACGAACGACAGCCGCGAGGACTCGTTGTCCAGGTACCAGTCGGCGTGGGCAGGCACGGCAGCGGTGGCCAGCAGGGCGAAGGCCAGGGGTTTGATGACAGACGCGTTGAACATTAAAGACTCGTGGGGCGGAAAAACCTGAACGAACCTTAACTGTGCCGCTTGCCCTGTGCAATCTAACTGACAACGCCGCCCCTGCATTGGAAGCGGCGTTTCAGGGGTTGAGACGGCAGCCCTGATGTTCGCCCAACCATCTGGCCGTATGGGTACGCCCCAATCCACTGGCCGTCACTTCACTACGCTCCGGGTCATCGGTGAACGCGCTGATCGACACGTACTGCTTCACATAGCCCCGGCAATACTCCGCCGGGTTATTTGCCACATACCGGCACGAGCAATACTCCTTGGCGGTGTAGGCCGCGATGATGTCGGGGAAGGCTTGCAGGTTGACGCGCTCATGCCAGATCCAACCCAGCAGGGCGAGCAACAGCAGCAGAAACAGGCTGGTAAACGGCCGACGGCGGATCATGGCTGCACCGCCGCCAGCACGCGTTTGAGCAGTTCATTATGGCGATAGCTGCCGTCGCGATCATCGCCGTAACGCACGATCACCAGGTGTTCATCGGGCATCACGTACAGCGCCTGCCCCCAGTGGCCGAGGGCGGCGAAAGTGTCGGCGGGGGCGTCGGGCCAGGGTCTTGGGGTGCCTTGGTTGAGCCACCACTGGCCGCCAGGCACGGCTTCGTCCTGGCCGGGCGTGTATTTATCGAAGGGTTGGCGATTGAAGTCGACCCAGGCTTTGGGCACCAGTTGTTGCTCCCCCCAGCGACCGTCGCGCGCCATCAGCAGGCCGACGCGTGCCAGATCGCGGGCGGTGAGGTAGGCGTAGGACGAGGCGACGAAGGTTTCATCGGCATCGGTTTCCCAGGTGGCGTTGCGAATGCCCAGCGGCTTGAACAGCGCGTCCCACGGGTAACTCATGTAGGCCTTGTGGCCAAGCATGCCCTTGAGCGCGGCGGAGAGCAGGTTGCTGTCGCCGCTGGAATAACGGAAAGCCTCGCCCGGCGCGCGGGCGGCGTCCATACCGGCGACAAACGCAGCCATATCGGCGTGGCCGCGGGTGTAAAGCATCGCGACGACCGAGGATTTCAGCGGGGCATATTCGTAATCCTCCTGCCAATCGAGGCCCGAGGCCCAGTGCAGCAAGTCGGCCATCGTCACGGTGGGATGCTGTTTCATCGGCGGGTAGAAACGTGCGGCGGGGTCGCTCAATTTGAAGCGGTTTTCGCCGTAGGCCACGCCCAGCACCGTCGCCATCAGGCTTTTGCTCACGGACCACGTCAAGTGCGGCGTGCGGGCGGTGGTGGGCGCGGCGTAGCGCTCGTAGATGACTTCGCCATCGCGGATCACCAGCAACGCGTCGGTGCGGATGCCTTGGCGGGTGGCGTCGTCACGCGCAGGGAAAGCGTAGGCGTTCAGGGCATCGACAGCGGGACCTTCGATAGGCGTGCCCTTGGCCCAGTCTTTGTCAGGCCAGGTTTCGGCATAGGCGGTAACGGTGACGAACAACAGGGCAACGCACAGCAAGCCTCTGACCATGACACGCACTCAAGGGGGCATTCAAGCCCGCGAGCCTAGCCGAGGCCGATGACAGATTGGCGACACAGGGGCGTGTCATCTAAGCGTCACCGTAACTTCATGGAGATGACACCGAGCCTACATAGCCTGAGTTTGGACAAACAAGTCGACCGGCCGGAACGTGGCTGGCACTCGGAGATTCGCCATGACTCAGATCGCCCGCATCAGCGACACCGGCAATGAACGCCGCCTGCAAGCCGAACGCCTGATCGGCGCCCAGGCTTTGCAAGAAGCACAGGCCCTGCGGTTCAACGTGTTCAGCGGCGAGTTCAACGCCAAGCTGAAAGGCGCGGAACTGGGCCTGGACATGGATGATTATGATGTTCACTGCAGCCACATCGGCGTGCGGGATTTGAACAGCGGTCGACTGGTGGCCACCACCCGTTTACTCGATCACCAGGCCGCCAGCACCCTGGGCCGGTTCTACAGCGAAGAAGAATTCAGCCTGCATGGCCTGCTGCACTTGCAGGGCCCGATCCTGGAAATCGGCCGTACCTGCGTCGACCCGGCCTACCGCAACGGCGGCACCATCGCGGTGCTGTGGGGCGAGTTGGCCGAAGTGCTCAACGAGGGCTGCTACAGCTACCTGATGGGGTGCGCAAGCATCCCGATGCACGATGGCGGCATCCAGGCCCACGCGATCATGCAGCGCCTGCGCGAACGCTACCTGTGCAACGAACACCTGCGCGCCGAGCCGAAAAAACCGCTGCCGGCGCTGGACCTGCCGTCCAACGTCATCGCGGAAATGCCGCCGCTGCTCAAGGCGTATATGCGCCTGGGCGCGAAGATCTGCGGCGAGCCGTGCTGGGATGAAGATTTTCAGGTGGCCGACGTGTTCATCCTGCTCAAGCGCGATGAGTTGTGCCCGCGTTACGCCCGCCACTTCAAGGCGGCGATGTGATGGGCCGCCTGCGCGTGTACGCGCGGATCGCCCGGGTGCTGCTGGTGGTGGCGCTGGGCTTGAGCATGGCCGGTGTGTTTGGTCTGTTCGAGCGCCTGGGGGTGGCGAACTCGATGGTGCGCCGTCAGCGTTGGTCGCGGTTCTTTATGGCGCGGCTGACCAACGCCCTGCCCTTTCGCGTGACGGTGCTGGGTGAATTGCCGCAAACGCCGATGCTGTGGGTGAGCAATCACGTGTCCTGGACCGACATTCCGCTGCTGGGCATGGTCGCGCCGATGTCGTTTTTGTCCAAGGCCGAAGTACGCACCTGGCCGGTGGCCGGCTGGTTGGCGGCCAAGGCCGGCAGCCTGTTTATTCGCCGGGGTGCGGGCGACAGCCAGTTGATCCGCAAACAGATGACCCGTCACCTGGAGCAACAGCACCCGCTGCTGATGTTCCCCGAAGGCACCACCACCGACGGGCGCAGCCTGCGTACCTTCCACGGGCGCTTGCTGGCCAGTGCGATCGACGCGCAGGTGTCGCTGCAACCGGTGGCGATTCGTTATCTGCGCGACGGGCAAGTAGACCCGCTGGCGCCGTTTATTGGCGATGATGATTTGCTCTCGCACCTGATGCGCCTGTTTGCCAACGACCAGGGCGATGTGGAAATCCATGTGCTCCAGCCGATTGCCTGTGCCGGGCAGGAACGCGCGGCGCTGGCGTTCCAGGCGCAGCAGGCGGTGCAGAAGGCGTTGTTCGGGCCGCTGCCGGAAGCTGAGCAGATTGCGGTTCGGCCGGCATTCGCCGCCTGAAGCGGGCACGGTCAACAATGTGGGAGGGGGCAAGCCCCCTCCCACATTTAGATCTCAGTTAGATCTCAGTGGTCAGTTGAGCGTGTGCAAATTGTTGCAACTCAGGATAAAACAGCCGGAAGTCTTCACTCAGCGGCTCGTATAACGTGCGCAATTCCTGCATCGCATGGCCCAGCGCCTCAGGCTGCGTCAACCGCCGCGAGATCCCCCGCAACACCTGCTCCATCACCCCAAACTCGCGGTATGAGCCCAGCCAATCATCTGCCGCCATGTACGGCGCAATCTGCGCCAGCCGCCCCGGCAGTTGCGGTTCAGCCGCGAGCACGCGGTACACCTGTGAAGTGAAATGCTCCAGAGGCTGGTCGGCATAGCGCTGCCAATCCCGCGCCAGGCAGTGATCGAAAAACACATCGAGGACGATCCCGGCATAGCGTCGGCGGGTCAGGCTGAAGCGCGACAGCGCTTCACCGACCAGCGGATGGCTGTCGGTGAAACGGTCGATTGAGCGGTGCAACTGGATGGCCGCTTCGATGGACGGGCTGAACTGGCCCTGCAGGCGGCCTTTGACGAAGTCGCCATACAGGCTGCCCAGCAGTTGTGCAGGAAGTTGGCCGCCCAGGTGCAGATGTGCGAGATAATTCATGGTGTGCAGTCTATCACTGCCGCCAACATATCGTTATAACTCGATATACCGATTTAGACTGATCTCAGATCAAAATCATATTGGAATATCGGGATATAGCGATTTAAAGTTCGCCTCATCGCGATATAACGCTTTACGACACCGAGCAACTGCCATGTCCATCGACCTCGACGAAATAATAAAAGCCCTGGCGCACCCAGTACGGCGAGACATCCTCACTTGGCTGAAAGACCCGAAAGTGCAATTCCCCGAGCAACTGCACAACCACGAATACGGCATCTGCGCCGGGCAGATCGACCAGCGCTGCGGCTTGTCCCAGTCGACCGTGTCGGCCCACCTGGCCACCTTGCAACGGGCGGGATTGATCAGCAGCCAGAAGGCCGGGCAGTGGCACTTTTTCAAACGCAACGAAGAAACGATCCAAGCCTTCCTCACTGCGCTCATTACTGAGCTCAGTTCTGAAATCCGCGCACCACTGTAACAAGGACACGCACATGCCCCTCTCGCTCCTCATCCTGGCCCTGAGCGCCTTCGCCATCGGTACCACCGAGTTCGTCATCATGGGCCTGCTGCCCGATGTGGCGGCGGACCTGGGCGTGTCGATTCCCGGCGCCGGCTGGCTGGTGACCGGCTACGCCCTCGGCGTGGCCATCGGCGCGCCGTTCATGGCACTGGCCACCGCCAGGCTGCCACGCAAGGCCGCGCTGGTAGCGTTGATGGGCATCTTCATTATCGGCAACCTGCTCTGCGCCCTGGCCAGCGACTACAACGTGCTGATGTTTGCCCGCGTGATCACTGCGTTGTGCCACGGGGCGTTCTTCGGTATCGGTTCGGTGGTCGCCGCCAACCTGGTGCCGGCCAACAAGCGTGCGTCTGCCGTGGCCTTGATGTTCACCGGCCTGACCCTGGCCAACGTACTGGGTGTGCCGTTGGGTACCGCGCTGGGCCAGGAAGCCGGCTGGCGTTCGACCTTCTGGGCGGTGACCGTGATCGGCGTGATCGCGTTGATCGGCCTGATCCGCTTCCTGCCAGCCAAGCGCGACGAAGAAAAACTCGACATGCGCGCCGAACTGGCCGCGCTCAAGGGCGCCGGCATCTGGTTGTCGCTGAGCATGACCGCGCTGTTCGCCGCGTCCATGTTCACCCTCTTCACGTATGTCGCGCCGCTGCTTGGCGACGTCACCGGCGTGTCGCCCAAAGGCGTGACGTGGACCCTGCTGCTGATCGGCCTGGGCCTCACCGTGGGCAACATCATCGGCGGCAAGCTGGCGGACAAACGCCTGGCGGCCACCCTGATCGGCGTGTTCATCAGCATGGCGGTGGTCTCCACCGCGCTGACCTGGACCAGCATCGCGCTGATCCCGACCGAGATCACCCTGTTCCTCTGGGCCACCGCCTCGTTCGCCGCCGTGCCCGCGCTGCAGATCAACGTGGTGACCTTCGGCAAGGCAGCACCGAACCTGGTGTCCACCTTGAACATCGGCGCCTTCAACATCGGCAACGCCCTCGGTGCCTGGGTCGGCGGCAGCGTGATCGCCCACGGTTTCGGCCTGACCAGCGTGCCCCTGGCCGCCGCGGCCCTGGCAATCCTCGCGCTGCTGGTGACCCTGATCACTTTCCGTCAGAGCGGCGATGCCGACCTGGCCCCTGCGACCCACTGATCAACTTAAAAGAGAAGGGTGTTATCCCATGACGACTATTTTCGATCCGATCACACTGGGCGACCTGCAACTGTCGAACCGCATCATCATGGCGCCGCTGACCCGCTGCCGTGCCGACGCCGGTCGCGTGCCCAATGCGCTGATGGCCGAGTACTACGTACAACGCGCCTCCGCCGGGCTGATCCTCAGCGAAGCCACGTCCGTGACGCCGATGGGCGTGGGCTACCCGGACACCCCGGGCATCTGGTCCAACGATCAGGTACGCGGCTGGGCCAATGTGACCAAGGCCGTTCACGGGGCGGGCGGCAAGATTTTCCTGCAACTGTGGCACGTCGGCCGGATCTCCCATCCGTCGTACCTGAACGGCGAAACCCCGGTGGCGCCAAGTGCGATCCAACCTAAAGGCCACGTCAGCCTGGTGCGCCCGCTGGCCGACTACCCGACCCCGCGCGCCCTGGAAACCGCTGAAATCGCCGACATCGTCGACGCCTACCGCACCGGTGCCGAGAACGCCAAGGCCGCCGGTTTCGACGGCGTGGAAATCCACGGGGCCAATGGCTACCTGCTCGACCAGTTCCTGCAAAGCAGCACCAACCATCGCACCGACAACTACGGCGGCTCCCTGGAAAACCGCGCGCGCCTGCTGCTGGAAGTGACCGACGCCGCCATCGACGTCTGGGGCGCCGGCCGCGTCGGGGTCCACCTGGCACCACGCGCCGACTCCCATGACATGGGTGACGACAACCTGGCCGAAACCTTCACCTACGTCGCCCGCGAACTGGGCAAACGTGGCATCGCCTTTATCTGCTCGCGTGAAAAGGAAGGCGCTGACAGCCTCGGCCCGCAATTAAAAGCAGCCTTCGGCGGCGTGTACATCGCCAACGAACGCTTTACCAAGGACAGCGCCAACGCCTGGCTGGCCTCGGGCAAGGCGGATGCGGTGGCCTTTGGCGTACCGTTCATTGCCAACCCGGACCTGCCGGCGCGCTTGAAAGCCGATGCGCCGCTGAACCAGGCGCACCCGGAAACCTTCTACGCCAAAGGCCCGGTCGGTTACATCGACTACCCGACGCTGGCGCTGTGATGTAATGTGCTGAAACGAAAAAGCCCCGATGCGCAAGCGTCGGGGCTTTTTCAATAGGGCCGGGAAACATTCCTTCACAGCCTTGCAACAAAATCGCTACAAAATACTTAGGCGGCTACCTGTCAACCGCCCGCCAGCCCGTATATAAAGTCTTCCCACCAATAAGTCAGAAGGACGGTTGTGCTTCCTTAGGCTTTACTGTTGACATAATTTGAAGCAATTACACATTTTGACTTAATTGCGCAGGCTAGGGCTCAAGCGCAGCATGTCCAGCCCTGCATCGACCCATCGCTCGGCATCCTGGTGCAGCTCAAAACTGTCCGGTACCAGCAGCCACTGGCTCAGCAAGCCATTGATGTAGGCATGAATGCACGCCGCTGCGCGCGTGGTGTCGAGGTTTTCCGGAAGTTGCCCGCGATGAACCGCGTTACGCAAGGTCAGGCTGATACGCAGGTTGCACTCCAGGCTGTGGGTCTGGCGCTGGCGACGCATGTCACACATTTCATCGGTGAACTCGCACTTATGAAACAGGATCTCGTTGATGCGCCGGGTTTTCGGGTCCAGGACCACTTGATGAAAAAGATGAATCAACAGCTTGCGCATGCACCCCAGCGGGTCGACTTCATCCTCGCTTTCACCGGCCCTGGCCAGCTCGTTCAGGGGTTCGTGCAGCGTGTCGAGCAATGCCTGCAACAGATCGGACTTATTGCTGAAGTGCCAGTAGATGGCGCCACGCGTTACGCCCGCCCGCCCGGCGATGTCCGCCAGCGTGGTCCGCGCGACACCGCGCTCATAAAAGGCCTGCTCAGCGGCGTCGAGAATTTGGCTGCGCGTTTCCTGAGCTTCCTCTTTGGTGCGACGAACCATGGCAATAAAACCTCAATCAGAACACGTGGGACTATCGGTAACGCTGCTTTAATAGGCGGTAACGATCATCTGAATAATTGTGGGACGACACCGTCATGGGCGCCGAACGTACTAAAATCGCGACTTGGCGCGTTGCTTTGCCAACAATCCGCGAAGCCTGTCAAGAGTTTACAAACAACCATGAACGTAAGTATATTGCGTAGCAAGCTACTTATCTACTCACAGCTTGTTTTTTACCCTTCCACACTTCTTGTGCGCAGTCTGCGCGCCTGACCCGAGGATCTTCATGCAACTTAAGCCAGCTGTTACCGCTCTGGTCACTGCCGTCGCCCTGGCATCGCTGCTCAGCGGATGCAAAAAGGAAGAGGCGGCTCCGCCCGCGCAAACTCCTCTGGTCGGCGTGGTCACCCTTCAACCGCAAGCCTTTACCCTGACGTCCGAGCTGCCAGGCCGCACCACCGCCTACCGCATTGCGGAAGTCCGTCCGCAGGTCAATGGCATCATCCTCAAGCGCCTGTTCAAGGAAGGCGGGGATGTGAAGGAAGGCCAGCAGCTTTATCAGATCGATCCGTCGGTCTATGAGGCCACCCTGAAGAGCTCGCAGGCCAGCCTGTCCCAGACCAAGTCGATCTCCGACCGCTACAAGCAGTTGGTCGATGAGCAAGCCGTCAGCCGTCAGGAATACGACACGGCCGTGGCCAACCGCATGACCGCCGAAGCCAACGTGCAAACCGCCCAGATCAACGTGCGCTACACCAAGGTGTTCGCGCCGATCTCCGGGCGTATCGGGCGTTCCTCGGTCACCGAAGGCGCGCTGGTCAGCAATGGCCAGGCCGATGCCATGGCCGTGATCCAGCAACTGGACCCGATCTACGTCGACGTCACGCAGTCTTCGGCTGAAATGCTGAAACTGCGCCGCGACCTGGAAAGCGGCCAACTGGAGAAAGCCGGCGCCAACGCCGCCAAGGTCAAGCTGACCCTGGAAGACGGCAGCGACTACGGCAAGGAAGGCAAGCTGGAGTTCTCCGAAGTGTCGGTTGACCAGACCACCGGTTCGGTCACTCTGCGCGCCGTGTTCCCCAACCCTGACCACACCCTGCTGCCCGGCATGTTCGTACACGCCCAGTTACAAGCCGGTGTGAACAGCAAGGCGATCCTGGCACCGCAGCAAGGCGTGACCCGAGACCTCAAGGGTATCCCGACGGCGTTGGTGGTCAACGCGGACAACAAAGTTGAGCAGCGCGTGCTGGTCGCCAACCGCACCGCCGGCGCTTACTGGCTGGTGGAAAAAGGCTTGAACGCCGGTGACCGTGTGATCACCGAAGGCTTGCAGTACGTCAAGCCGGGCGCTCAGGTCAAGGTCAAGGACGCCGACAACGCCCAGCCTGCCGGTACCGCCGCTCCTGCTGCCGCTGCTGCTGGCAAAGGGGAGTAATCCATGTCGAAATTTTTTATCGACCGTCCCATTTTCGCCTGGGTAATTGCCCTGGTGATCATGCTGGTCGGGGCACTGTCGATCCTGAAGTTGCCCATCAACCAGTACCCGGCCATTGCGCCGACCGCCATCGATATCCAGGTGACCTACCCAGGCGCATCCGCACAAACCGTGCAGGACACCGTGGTGCAGGTGATCGAACAACAGCTCAACGGTATCGACAACCTGCGTTATGTGTCATCGGACAGTAACTCCGACGGCAGCATGACCGTCACCGTGACGTTCAACCAGGGTACCAACCCGGACATCGCCCAGGTCCAGGTACAGAACAAGCTGAACCTGGCGACCCCGCTGCTGCCGCAAGAAGTGCAGCAGCAGGGTATCCGCGTGACCAAGTCGGTGAAGAACTTCCTGATGGTGATTGGTCTGGTGTCGGAAGACGGCAGCATGACCAAGGACGACCTGTCCAACTACATCGTGTCCAACATCCAGGACCCGATTTCCCGTACTGCGGGTGTAGGTGACTTCCAGGTATTTGGTTCGCAGTACGCCATGCGTATCTGGCTCGACCCGGCCAAGCTGAACAACTACCAGTTGACCCCGGTAGACGTCAGCACCGCGATTTCGGCCCAGAACGTACAGGTGGCCACCGGCCAATTGGGCGGCCTGCCTGCCCTGCCCGGCACGCAGTTGAACGCGACCATCATCGGCAAGACCCGTCTGCAGACTGCCGAAGAGTTCGGCAAAATCCTGATGAAGGTAAATACCGACGGTTCGCAAGTGCGCCTGCGTGACGTCGCCCGTATCGAACTGGGCGGCCAGAACTACAGCGTCGCCGCGCAATTCAACGGCAAACCGGCCTCCGGTATGGCGATCAAGCTCGCTGCAGGCGCCAACGCCCTGGACACCGCCAAGGCCATCCGTGCCACCGTGGCGTCCCTGGAACCGTTCTTCCCGCCGGGCATGAAGGCGGTGGTGCCGTATGACACCACCCCGGTGGTGACCGAGTCGATCTCCGGTGTGGTTGACACCCTGGTCGAAGCGATCGTGCTGGTGTTCCTGGTGATGTTCCTGTTCCTGCAGAACTTTCGCGCCACCATCATCACCACCATGACCGTACCGGTGGTATTGCTGGGTACCTTCGGGATCCTGGCCGCGTTCGGCTTCACCATCAACACCCTGACCATGTTCGGTATGATCCTGGCCATCGGCTTGCTGGTGGACGACGCCATCGTGGTGGTGGAAAACGTCGAGCGGGTGATGGCCGAGGAGCATCTGTCGCCGAAAGAGGCGACGGTCAAGTCCATGGGCCAGATCCAGGGCGCCCTGGTGGGTATTGCCCTGGTGCTGTCGGCGGTACTGTTGCCGATGGCGTTCTTCGGCGGCTCCACCGGTGTGATCTACAAACAGTTCTCCATCACCATCGTTTCGGCCATGGCGTTGTCGGTACTGGTTGCGCTGATCTTCACCCCGGCCCTGTGCGCCACCATGCTCAAGCCGATCGACCCCGAGAAGCACGGCCAACCCAAGCGTGGCTTCTTCGGCTGGTTCAACCGCAACTTCGACCGTAGCGTACTGAGCTACGAGCGCGGCGTGGGGAACATGCTCAGGCACAAGATTCCGGCGTTCCTCGTTTACGCGCTGATCTTTGCCGGCATGATCTGGCTGTTCATGCGTATCCCTGCCGCCTTCCTGCCCGACGAAGACCAGGGCGTGATCTTTGCCCAGGTGCAGACGCCAGTCGGCTCAACGGCTGAGCGCACGCAGAAAGTCATCGACGACATGCGCATCTTCCTGCTCAACGACAAGGAAGGCGAACCCGGCGAAGGCAAGGGCGTGAAATCGGTCTTTACCGTGAACGGCTTCAACTTCGCGGGTCGTGGTCAAAGCTCGGGCCTGGCATTCGTGATGCTCAAACCGTGGGATGAGCGTGACGCGTCCACCTCGGTGTTCGAGATCGCCAAGCGCGCCCAAGGTTACTTCATGCAGACGTTCCAGGACGCCATGGTGTTTGCCATCGTGCCACCGTCTGTACTGGAGTTGGGTAACGCCACCGGTTTCGACGTGTTCCTGCAAGACCAGGGCGGCGTCGGCCATGATAAGTTGATGGCTGCGCGCAACCAGTTCCTGGGCATGGCCGCCCAGAGCAAGATCCTCGCCGGCGTGCGCCCCAACGGCGTGAACGATGAGCCGCAGTACGAGCTCACCGTCGACGACGAAAAGGCCAGCGCCCAAGGCATCACGCTGTCGAACATCAACCAGACCCTGGCCATCGCCCTGGGTGGCAGCTACGTCAACGACTTCATCGACCGTGGTCGAGTGAAGAAGGTGTACGTGCAGGGTGACGCCGCCAGCCGGATGTCGCCGGAAGACCTGAACAAATGGTACGTGCGCAGCGACTCCGGGAAGATGGTGCCGTTGTCGGCCATCGCGTCGGGCAAGTGGATCTACGGTTCGCCGAAACTCTCGCGCTATAACGGTGTGGCGGCGATGGAAATCCTCGGTACCCCGGCACCGGGCTACAGTACCGGTGAAGCCATGGCCGAAGTCGAACGCATCGCCAAGCAATTGCCGGCGGGTGTCGGCTATGCCTGGACGGGCCTGTCGTATGAAGAACGTCTGTCCGGCTCCCAGGCGCCTGCGCTGTACGCCTTGTCGCTGCTGGTGGTGTTCCTCTGCCTCGCGGCGCTGTACGAAAGCTGGTCGATTCCGATCGCGGTGGTACTCGTCGTGCCGTTGGGTGTGGTGGGTGCGTTGATGGCCACCAGCCTGCGCGGCTTGTCCAACGACGTGTTCTTCCAGGTGGGCTTGCTGGTGACGGTGGGCCTGGCGGCGAAGAACGCCATCCTGATCGTGGAGTTCGCCAAAGAGCTCCACGAACAAGGCAAAGGCATTGTCGAGTCGGCGATCGAAGCGTCACGCATGCGTCTGCGACCGATCATCATGACGTCCATGGCGTTCATCCTCGGCGTATTGCCGCTGGCGATCTCCTCCGGCGCCGGCTCAGGCAGCCAGCATGCGATCGGTACCGGCGTTATTGGCGGTATGATCACGGCCACGGTCCTGGCGATTTTCTGGGTGCCACTGTTCTTCGCAACCGTGTCCGCCATGGGCGAACGCAAAAAGACTGAACCCAAGCAAACTCCTAAAGAGGCTGGCCAATGAGCAAGTCGCTACTTTCCTTAGCCGTCACGGCATTCGTGCTCAGTGGCTGCTCGCTGATACCTGACTATCAGCGCCCCGAAGCGCCGGTGGCCGCACAGTTCCCGCAGGGCCCGGCGTATTCGTCGAACCAGGCACCGAGCCAGGCCGCCGCCGAACAGGGCTGGAAGCAGTTTTTCCATGACCCGGCCCTGCAACAGCTGATCCAGACCGCGCTGGAGAACAACCGCGACCTGCGCGTCGCGGCCTTGAACATCGATGCCTACGCGGCGCAGTACAACATCCAGCGCGCCGACCTGTTCCCGGCCGTGTCGGCCACTGGCAGCGGCAGCCGCCAGCGCGTACCGGCACGCTCGTCGCAAACCGGTAAAGAGAGCATCAGCAGTTCATACTCGGCCACCCTGGGTATCAGCTCCTATGAGCTGGACCTGTTTGGCCGTGTACGCAGCCTGAGCGAGGAAGCGCTGCAGAAATACTTCGCGACCGAAGAAGCGCGGCGCAGTACCCAGATCAGCCTGGTGGCCAGTGTGGCGACTGCCTATCTGACCTGGCAGTCCGACAAGGAACTGCTCAAGCTGACCCAGGAAACCCTGGGCGCATACGAGCAGAGCTACAAGCTCACCTCGCGCAGCAACGAAGTCGGCGTGTCCTCGGCCCTCGACCTGAGCCAAGCACGCACCTCGGTGGAAAACGCCCGGGTGGCCCTGGCACGTTATACCCGCCAGGTGGCCCAGGACGAAAACAGCCTGACCCTGCTGCTCGGCACCGGCCTGCCGGCGAATCTCGCCAGCAAACCGCTGTCGGATGACCTGCTCAGCGAAGTGCCGGCCGGGTTGCCATCGGACCTGCTGCAACGTCGTCCCGACATCCTGCAGGCCGAGTACAACCTCAAGGCGGCCAACGCCAACATCGGCGCAGCCCGTGCAGCGTTCTTCCCGAGCATCAGCCTGACGGCCAACGCCGGCACCATGAGCCCGGACCTGGGCGGCCTGTTCAAAGGCGGCTCGGGCACCTGGTCGTTCGCCCCGCAGATCAACATCCCGATCTTCAACGCCGGTAGTCTGCGCGCCAGCCTGGACTACTCGAAGATCCAGAAAGAGATCAACGTGGCCAACTATGAGAAGGCCATCCAGACCGGCTTCCAGGAAGTCTCCGACGGCCTCGCCGCGCGTGAGACCTACAAGGAGCAACTGGAAGCCCAGCGTGGTTTCGTCGCCGCCAACCAGGATTACTACCGCCTGGCCGAGCGTCGCTACCGCATTGGCGTCGACAGCAACCTGACGTTCCTCGACGCCCAGCGCCAACTGTTCAGTGCCCAGCAATCGCTGATCACCGACCGCCTGGCGCAGTTGACCAGCGAGGTCACCCTGTACAAGGCCCTCGGCGGTGGCTGGAATGAACAGACGGCGAATAACCAGCCGTTGAAAGAAGAAGCGCCAAAGATGAAGTTGTTCTGATAGTCGCGCGGTAAACCAAACCGCTTCCCTCACCGGAAGCGGTTTTTTTACGCCTGACCTGTACCCACCGCGCCAAGACAAGTTGCGTTCGATCATCGCCCAAAACCCGCCCTCCCCCGATTGAACCACCCCCACACTGCCCCGCACCATGGCCGCCACCTGCATAACCCCAATAACAACAGGTCCAACGCCATGAGCACCTTTCACCCTCGCCAGCTATTGCTGGCCACCGCAGTCGCCAGCCTTGCGCTTCCCGTCGTCGCCGAAGAACACGGCTTCCTGGAAGACGCGAGCGCCAACCTCAACCTGCGCAATTTTTTCATCAACCGTAACTTCACCAACCCGACCAAAGCCCAGGGCGGCGCGCAGGAGTGGACGCAAAGCTTCATCCTCGACGCCAAGTCCGGCTTCACCCAAGGCACCGTGGGGTTTGGCGTGGATGTACTGGGGATGTACTCGCTCAAACTGGATGGCGGGCGCGGCACCGGCGGTACACAGTTATTGCCGCTGGACCACAATGGCCGCCCCGCCGACAATTTCGGGCGCCTGGGTGTGGCGTTCAAGACGCGGATTTCGAAGACAGAACTGAAGGTCGGCGAATGGATGCCAGCGCTGCCGATCCTGCGCGCCGACGACGGCCGCTCCCTGCCGCAAACCCTGCGCGGCGGGCAGATCACCTCGAAGGAAATCGACGGCCTGACGCTCTACGGCGGCCAGTTCCGCGCCAACAGCCCACGGGACGACAGCAGCATGTCGGACATGTCGATGTCCGGCAAAGCCGCCTTCACTTCTGACCGCTTCAACTTCCAGGGCGCCGAATACGCGTTCAATGACAAACGCACCCAGGTCGGCCTGTGGAATGCCCAGCTCAAGGACATCTACAGCCAGCAGTTCGTCAACCTGATCCACAGCCAGCCCGTGGGCGACTGGACCCTGGGCGCCAACCTCGGGTTCTTCTATGGCAAGGACGACGGCAGCGCCCGCGCAGGCGAGTTGGACAACAAAACCTGGTCCGGCCTGTTCTCGGCCAAGTACGGCGGCAACACCTTCTACGTCGGCCTGCAAAAACTCACCGGCAACAGCGCCTGGATGCGCGTCAACGGCACCAGCGGTGGCACCCTGGCCAACGATAGTTACAACTCCAGCTACGACAACGCCGAGGAAAAATCCTGGCAAGTGCGTCACGACTATAACTTTGCCGCCCTCGGCGTGCCGGGCCTGACCCTGATGAACCGCTATATCAGCGGTAGCAACGTGCATACCGGCACCATCACCGACGGCAAGGAGTGGGGCCGCGAAAGCGAATTGGGCTACACGCTGCAAAGCGGCGCCCTGAAAAACCTCACGCTGCGCTTGCGCAATTCGAGCATGAGGCGCGACTACAGCAACAATGAGTTCGATGAAAACCGGTTGATCGTCAGCTACCCGATCAGTCTGCTGTAAAGCCGTATTACAGCTTGGAGGGAACGATTGGGCACGAGCGGTCACTGTTAAGCGCCAGGGCTGATACCTGGCGCTTAAATAAGGACCACACATGGACGTTTCGAACGGTATTTCCCACCCGCTCCCGCGCCCCCCAAATAGCGCACCGCCCTTACTGGCGGTACGCGCAGCGCCGGGCACTGCGGCAACTTTTGACAACAGCCACTACGGGTTGACCAAACCTGCCCATCTGAAATTGAATCCCGCCACGCCGATCCAGGCCCATCAGCACACGTTTCTCAATGATGGCAATCTAAAAGCCAGTGGGCACTCGGTATGGGAGCACGGCTACTCCTTCAGCCTGAACAACAGCCTAATTCTTGAAACCAGCGACCGTGCGGACCAGATCCACATCAGCCAGGCTTCTGACGATCAATTGAACGTTCGGATCAATGGCCTGTTGTATCGCTTTGCCAGCCTCGACAACGACGGCAAACCGCTGCCCCTGCACGTGAAGACCCACGGTGGTAATGACAACGTGCGCATTGATGCCAACGTCATGCAGCCCATCGTGATTGAAGCGGGGAACGGCGATGACCGGGTGCAGGCCGGCGGTGGTTACACCCGCGTATTCGGCGGCAACGGTAATGACGTCGTGCGCCTTGGCAGCGGCCTTGGCTACGCCGAGGGCAATGACGGTGACGACCTGCTCATGGGCGGCACCGGTGACAGTGTCCTCTATGGCAACAACGGCAATGACCGCCTCTATGCCGGCGCCGGATCAAGCCGAAAAACCAGCTATCTGGATGGCGGCAACGGCAATGACCGGCTGTACGCCGGCTCCGGCCATACGGTGCTGCATGGCGGCGCCGGGAACGATCGGCTGATCGGCCACGATCGAAGCACCTTCTACAGCGGCAAGGGTTGCGACACGGTCATCGCCAATCGACCGGGCGACCGGATCTACGCCAAGCCTGGCGACTCGATCAAACACCTCAACGGCTCGGTATTGACCGCCGTGTCTGTCCACGCCGGCCCGATCAAGGGTTTTGTGATCAAAGGGTCTCCCGCGTTCATCCAACGGGTCGAAGACGACCTGACGTTGCTACGCAGTTCTCCCCAAGGCCAGCAAATGCTCGCCGAGATGGCCGCTGCCGCCCAGCGCAACGGCGCGCCGGTAACCCTTGTCGAGGATCGACTGGAGGCCGGCAGCGGGTACATCTATGGCAGCCAGGAACTCAAGGCACTGCTGCAAAACGAACGCGCGCCGGTGGTCGGCGATGATCCCAAGTGGGGCTTCATGGTCGACGGTGTACCGGGGTCTCGGGCTGATCGTGCGCACATTGAATACAACCGCTCCCAACTTAATGGCATGGCAGGCACGACTTACGCGCCCATCATTGGGCTCTACCATGAAATGGCCCACGCCTATAACGCCGCCAATGGCACCGCCTTGACGGGTTCCACGCGGGAAGTCGTGGAGGGGGAGGCCCACGAAGTGCCTAACAGTGAACGTCAGGCAGTCGGCCTGGAGAGCAGCGCAACCGCTTTTGATTTCGACAACGACCCCGCCACGCCGGCCACCACGACCAACCCCAAACCCTTCACTGAAAACGCCCTGAACGAAGAAATGGGTAGGCCACCGCGAACGCAGTACGTGGGTTGAACCAGATCGCGTTTGTCAGCCAGTGACCCCACGTCGAGCATCTTGTTGTATGGTGCGCGCCTGCCGCTGCTGACCCGCCCAGCAGCGGCCTCTATTCGAGCCTGCACACACATGAAATTTTTCGCCGTCGCGTCTGCCGTGCTTGCCCTGGCCTTGAGCCTCAGCGGCTGCATCAGCGCGCCCATCGCGCTGACCCCACAGACCGAGCAACGCCTGCAAAACCAGGCGCCGATCCGCTTTCTGCTGACCTTCGATGACGGTCCCAGCGCGTCGGGGTACAACAACCCGAGCCGCTCGGTGATTGCCGACCTGGCGAACAACCCGGTATTGCCGGGCATCAAGGCGGTGTTCTTTTTACAGACCGAAGCCGGCCGCTCCGGTGGCAGCTCGCGTGGCCGCAAGACCATGGAGCGTGAGTTCGCGGGCGGGCATGTGCTGGCGTTTCACACCGCCACGGCGTTTCATACCAACCATCGCTGGCTGAATGATGCCGAGCTTGAACGTACCGTCAGCCAGGGCGCGACGGATATCGCCTCGATCACCGGCACGCCGCCGACGCTGGTACGCCCGCCCTTCTGGAACTACGACCGCCGCACCTTCGCCGCCTACCAGCGCCACGGCATGCAGGTATTGTTGACCGACCTGAGCGCCAACGACGGCAAGATCTGGGGCTTCAACGCCAGCCCACGGCGCCGCGCAAACCTGGTCCGACAGCTGTCGGTCGTGCGCGAACGCATCGCCTTGGGGGAATTGCCGACGGTGGACGGCGTGATACCGGTGGTGGTGACCTTCCACGACATCAACCGCTACACCGCCCGGCATATGCAGGAATACCTGCAGATCCTGATGGACAGTGCCCGGGACAACGGCCTGAAGACCGCTGCCGAGCCGTTCTACACCGACCGCACCGCGCTGGAGCGCGCGGCATTGGCCCGCACGGTGAAAGACGCGAGTGAAGAAGTGCATCTGCCGGGGGTATGGAATTGGGTGTGGGACGCTGATTCCAACTGATGTGCGTTATCGGGCAGTGCGTTGTATTTTTTCATACACACTGTAATGAAGTCGTCATCGTCATGCGGGAACCCCTCCTACTTTTTCACCACTGATCGTCGGTAAGTCACCGACGTTCACAAGAAAGAGTATTGACGATGCAAACCTCTTCCGTTGCACCTATAGCGCCCATTCTTCCCATCGAGCCCAATGCCCTCCCCGGCGGATCGCCAGCTCCAGGCGCCGCGGCATTCATAAACATCCCTCCCCCCCAGACCAGCAAGATTGTCAGTGACAAAAATGTCGATATCACACTGACAACCACGTCGTATCAAGGGGGAGGCGGCGGAGAAAATCTGACCTTTCTAGAAATCGATACTGGCGATGGCGCGGACGACATACACATCAGCAAAGGCGAACGCGGCCAACTCAATGCCGTGATAAATGGCAAAAGTTATTTACTACCCGCAGCTAACAGCGATGCAACATTGATAACCATCAAGACGAACAAGGGTGATGACACCGTTCGAATTGATCCTGATGTGATGGTTCACGCAGAAATCCATGGAGGCGAAGGTAACGATCATATACAGACGGGAGGCGGTAAAAGCCACGTTTACGGCGGCGCAGGCAACGACACCATCAAACTGGGTAGCGCAAGCAGTTACGCCGAAGGTAACGACGGCGATGACACCATGATGGGCGGCACAGGCAACCACAGCATGTATGGCGGAAACGGCAAGGACCGCATGTACTCGGGTTACGGTCCTGACAGCAAAACCAGCTACATGGACGGGGGCAACGATGACGACCTGATGTATGGCGGAAGTGGCCATAACATCATGCACGGTGGCAAAGGCAATGATCAGATAAACGCTTATGGCCGAAGCCATATCTACACGGGTAGAGGTCAAGACAGCGTCTATTCCACTTCAAGTGACGACGTTGTGTACGGTAAACGCAGCGACCACCTGGGGTTGCCATTTGGATTCAAGTTTATCGAGACCGTGCCATTGCCCGAAAATACAGGGAGCAAGGCGATTGATATCGAAGGTTCCCCAGAGTTCAAGCAACGGGTTGAGGATGACCTGGAGTTTTACCGAGGTTCTCCCAACAGCCAGCACATGTTGAAAGAACTGGGCGCCGTCGCAGAGCGCACCGGCGCCAAAGTCACGATAAAGAAAGGTCCCATTGATAGTCACATCGTCACCCAGAAGCTCCCGGAGGGCGTTCCCCTGGCGGAATGGCGAGACCCCACGTTCATCCGCGAGGGAACCCGTGGCGCGGGCGCGACAGACTTGTCTGTGACCTATAACCCGGTCACCCCCAGAGAAGCCTCGGATGAGTCGCGTGTCTTTCTGCCGCCCACCACGACCCTGTACCACGAACTGGGCCACGTATATAACGCAGCCACAGGCAGCATGCTTGCCGGCGATACGGAAATTATCCACCCGGACGGCACACACACCCGTGAGCCCAACAATGAACGCCAGGTCGTCGGCCTGGAAACTGCCAAGCCACCCTTCGACTTCGACAATGACCCCACCACCGCGCCAACCACGTCAAATCCTTACCCACTTACCGAAAACGCATTACGAGACGAAATGGGCCTGCCCTTGAGAAAAAGCTACGACGCACTATGAGTCGGCCTGACCGCTCAGCTCCGTGACGGTCAGCGACCACTCCTCGACAACGTGTTGCCTCTTGCCGGGAGTGCAGTGCCGAGTCGCACTAAGCGCGCGACTCGACCCCCAGCTCATCCCACACCGACTCGGCCAGGTGAAAGGTCGCATTCGCCGCCGGTATCCCGCAGTAGATTGCGCTTTGCATCAGCACTTCCTTGATCTCGGCGCGGGTCACGCCATTGCTGGCGGCGGCGCGCAGGTGCAATTTGAGCTCTTCGTTGCGGTTCATGCCGATCAGCATGGCGATGGTGATCAAGCTGCGGGTATGCCTGGGCAGGCCGGGGCGGGTCCAGATATCACCCCAGGCGTGGCGGGTGATCATTTCCTGGAACTCGCTGTTGAACTCGGTCAAGGCATTCAGGCTGCGGTCGACATGCGCGTCGCCCAGCACTTCGCGGCGCACTTTCAGGCCATCGACGTAACGTTGTTTCTCGTCCACAAAAGACTCCTCAGCGGGCCAGCAGGAATTGAATGACCCGGTCGCTGAACGCGGCACCGGCTTGCACGTTGGACAGGTGGGCGGCGTAGAACTCGGCGTACTCGGCCCCCTGCACATGGTTCTGGATAAAGTGGCAGTCGGCGGGCGTTGTGACGGCGTCTTCAGTGCCGGCGATCACCAGGGTCGGCACCTGGATCGCCGACAGTTGCTCACGGAAGTCCGCATCGCGCACCGCTGCGCAATTGGCGGCGTAACCCTCGGGCGATGTGGCCGCGAGCATGTCGGTAATGCGCTTGGCCTGATCCGGGTCGGTCGCCGCGAAATCGGCAGTGAACCAGCGCGCAATCGACGCATCGCGCAGCGCCACCATCGCCGCCGCACCGTCGCGCAGGACCATCTCGATACGCGGGTTCCACACGTCTGATGTGCCGATCTTGCCCGCGGTGTTGCACACCACCAGGCGCAGCAAACGATCCCCCGCGTTAATCCCCAGCCATTGACCGATCAGCCCGCCCATGGACAGCCCGCAGAAATGCGCGCGTGGGATGTCCAGTGCGTCCAGCAGCGCAATCACGTCGTGACCGAGTTGTTCGATGCTGTAGGGACCTTCGCTCACCAGGGATTGGCCGTGGCCACGGGTATCGAAGCGCAGCACGCGAAAGTGCTCGGCAAAGGCCGGGACCTGGGTGTCCCACATATGCAGGTCGGTGCCCAGCGAATTGGACAGCACCAGCACCGGTGCATCGATGGGGCCATCCAGTTGGTAATGCAGTTCGCCCTCGGCGAGTTGTACAAAAGCCACAGCAATCTCCTCAGGCAGTCAGTGCAAAGTGTTCGGTTACAGCGCGGCTGACCCAGGTTTGGGCCTGGCCCAGGTAGTGGGCCGGGTCGAGCAGGCGGTCCAGATCTGCCGCCGACAACTCGGCGGTGATCTGCGGTTCGTCGGCGAGGACGGCGCGCAAATGGCGCTGTTCGGCCACCGCACGTTTGCAGCACTGCTCCAGCAGGTGGTGCGCGGTGTCACGGCCCAGGCGTTGAGCGAGCACAATGCTGACGGCTTCGGCCAGCACCAGGCCTTGGGTCAGGTCGAGGTTGTGCGCCATGCGCTCAGGGTCGACTTCCAGCCCCGCGCTCACCAGCAGCGCCTGTTGCAATGCGCCAGAGACCAAGCGGCAAATCTCCGGCAGGGTTTCCCATTCGGCATGCCACAGGCCCAGGCTGCGTTCGTGTTCCTGGGGCATGGCACTGAACAGCGTCGCCACCAGGCCGGGCACGCGGGTCGCGGCGCTGATCAGCACGGCGGCGCCCACCGGGTTGCGCTTGTGCGGCATGGTCGACGAGCCGCCTTTGCCGGGCGCCGCCGGCTCGAATACTTCCGCCGCTTCGGTCTGCATCAGCAGGCTGATATCGCGGCCCAGCTTGCCGAGGCTGCCGGCGATCAGCCCCAACACGCTGGCGAACTCCACCAGGCGATCACGCTGGGTATGCCAGGGTTGCTCAGGCAAGGTCAGTTGCAACTGCGCCGCCAACGCTTGGGCAACCGGCATTGCCTGTTCGCCAAGCGCCGCCAGCGTGCCGGAGGCGCCGCCGAATTGCAGCACCAGCAAGCGCGGTTTCAGCTCGATCAAACGCTGGCGACTGCGGGTTACCGCGCCCAACCAACCGGCGATTTTCATGCCGAGGGTGACCGGCGTGGCGTGCTGCAACCAGGTCCGTCCGGCCATCGGTACAGCCGAATAGCGCTGGGCCTGGGCCGCCAGAATATCGCCAAGGCGCGCCAGGTCGGCTTCGATCAACACCATCGCGCGCCGTAGCTGTAGCACCAGGCCGGTGTCCATCACATCCTGGCTGGTCGCGCCCAAATGCACATAGCGTTCGGCGCTGGCGTCTTCGTCGGCAATCAGCTTGCCCAGCGCCTTCACCAGCGGAATCGCCGAATTGCCCGCCGTGGCGATCGCCACGCCGAGGGCATCGACGTCATACAGCGACGCCAGGCACGCCTGGGCAATCGGTGCGACGGCGGCCTGCGGGATCAACCCGACCTGGGCCTCGGCCCGCGCCAGCGCGGCTTCGAAATCCAGCATGCCCTGCAAGCGCCCTTGGTCGCAGAACACCTCGGCCATGCTGTCAGCACTGAAGTAAGCGTCGAACAATTGGTTGCTCGTGCGCAGAGTCATAACGCCTCCCTTATAGATCGTGGTGCAGGTACGCCGCCTGTTTCGGCAGGCGCAGGCTGAACAGGAAGGCCACCGCCATCATGCCGGTGACATACCAATAAAAGGTGTTTTCCATGCCCAGGGACTTCAAGCCCAAGGCCACGTATTCCGCCGAGCCGCCGAAGATTGCGTTGGCCACCGCATACGCCAGGCCCACACCCAGGGCGCGCACCTGGGGCGGGAACATTTCCGCTTTCACCAGGCCGCTGATGGAGGTGTAGAAACTGACGATGGCCAACGCCAGCGTGATCAGCACAAACGCCAGGAACGGACTGCTGACGGTTTTCAGGCTGAGCAGGATCGGCACCGTACACACGGTGCCCAGCGCGCCGAACCATAGCATCGAATTACGCCGACCAATCTTGTCGGCCAGCATGCCGAACAGCGGCTGCATGCACATGTAGAGGAACAGCGCACCGGTCATGATGTAGCTGGCGGTCTTGGCGTGCATCCCGGCGGTGTTCACCAGGTACTTCTGCATGTAGGTGGTAAACGTGTAGAAAATCAGCGAGCCGCCGGCGGTGTAGCCGAGCACGGTGATAAACGCCGCCTTGTGGTCACGGAACAGCGCTTTGATGCTGCCGGCGTCCTGGTCTTCGCGCATTTCCTTGCTGGTGGTTTCTTTCAGGGTGCGACGCAGCAGCAGGGAGATCACCGCCGCGATGGCGCCGATCACGAACGGAATCCGCCAGCCCCAGGCGCGCAGTTCGTCTTCGCTGAGGATCTGTTGCAGGATCACCACCACCAACACCGCCAGCAATTGCCCGCCGATCAGGGTCACGTACTGGAAGGAAGCGAAGAACCCACGCTGGCCCTTGAGCGCCACTTCACTCATGTAGGTCGCGGTGGTGCCGTATTCGCCGCCCACCGACAAGCCCTGGAACAGCCGCGCCACCAGCAACAACGCCGGGGCCCAGGCGCCGATGTCTTGGTAGGTGGGCAGGAAGGCGATGACCAGGGAACCGGCGCACATCATCAGCACCGAGATCATCATCGAATTTTTGCGCCCGTGCTTATCGGCCACCCGGCCAAACAGCCAGCCGCCAATGGGCCGCATCAGGAACCCGGCAGCGAACACGCCGGCGGTATTGAGCAGTTGCACCGTGGGGTCGTCCGACGGGAAAAACGCCGGGGCGAAGTAAATGGCGCAGAAGGCGTAGACGTAGAAATCGAACCATTCGACGAGGTTGCCGGAGGAAGCACCGACAATCGCAAAAATCCGTTTGCTGCGTTCTTCTCCGGTGTAGTGACTCGTTGTTGTTGTCATGTTTTTTTCACTCAGTGGGAACGGTTATAGCCTAGACACACTTTGCAATACTCACGTTCCGCATGCAGAGATTTACACAGGTGTGGCCTGAAATGGCCTCATCGGGGGCAAGCCCCCTCCCACACTTGAATGTATTCACACATCAAAGGTGGGAGGGGGCTTGCCCCCGATAGGTTTTCAAGCCAACTCAGTAATCGAAGAACACCGTTTCCTTATCTGTCCCCTGCAACACCACATTCCACTGATGCACACCGTCCGCATCCGGCTTGGCAATCAAGGTACTGCGCCGCTCTGTGGGCACACACGCGAGCAACGGGTCATCTGCATTCAGCATCTCACCGTCAAAATAAATCCGCGTGAGCAAGTGCTTCACCAGACCACGGGCAAACACCAGCACCACCAGGTGCGGCGCCTGGGTCGTGCCCGCCAGCCCCGGCACGCTGCCCGGCTTGATGGTGGTAAAGCGGAAGCGCCCTTCGCCATCCACCGGCACCCGGCCGAAGCCTTCGAAGTTCGGGTCCAGCGCTTTGTCCTGCTCGTCCTCGGGGTGGTCGTACTTGCCGGCGGCATTGGCCTGCCAGACTTCCAGCATGGCGTCGTTGACGACATCACCGTTGCCGTCCACCACTTGCCCGCTGATCGCCACGCGCTCGCCGAGGGTGGCGGCGTTGGCCAGGGCTTCGCGGTTCAGCCAGGTCAGGCCGATGTGGTAATACGGCCCGACGGTGTGGGATGTGGTCGCATTGAGTGTCATCTCATTTCTCCATCGGCGTGGCATCGCGGCCGCGCAGGACGATGTCCCAGCGGTAGCCGAGGGCATAGGAAGGAATGGTTTTTTCCAGGTCGAACGTGGCGATCAGGCGTTGCTTGGCCGACGTGTCGGGCACGCAGTTGTAGATCGGGTCGTATTCGAGCAGCGGGTCGCCAGGAAAATACATCTGCGTGACCAGGCGCGTCAGCACGCTTGGCCCGAACAGCGAAAAATGGATATGCGCCGGGCGCCACGCGTTGTGGTGGTTACCCCACGGGTAGGCGCCGGGCTTGATGGTCTGGAACTGGTACCAGCCCTCCGCGTCGGTGACGGTACGCCCGGTGCCGGTGAAATTCGGGTCGAGCGGCGCGTCGTGCAGATCGCGCGCGTGGTTGTAGCGGCCGGCCGCGTTGGCCTGCCAGATCTCCACGAGGATGCCCGGCACCGGCAGGCCGTTTTCATCGAGCACGCGGCCATGAACGATGATGCGTTCGCCTTGCGGCTCGCCGTCGTGCTGTGCAGTCAGGTCGTTGTCCTTCTCGTTGATGCGCTCGGCGCCGATGGTCGGGCCGGTGATTTCCGACAGGGAATGGGGCAGGAACACCAACGGCTGAGACGGCGAACGCAGGTTCGTCGACTGGTAGGCCGGGTGCAGGTAATCAGGTTGAGTGCCCGCTTGCGGGCGCCGGTAACCGGGCTTGTCACTCATGGAGCGGTCCTCTCTTATTAGATGCGTTCAATCGCCAGGGCCAAGCCTTGACCAACACCGACGCACATGGTCGCCAGACCTTTGCGGCCACCGGTTTTTTCAAGTTGATGCAGGGCCGTCAGCACCAGCCGCGCACCGCTCATGCCCAGGGGATGGCCGAGGGCGATGGCGCCGCCGTTCGGGTTGACCTGGGGCGCGTCGTCGGCAATGCCCAATTCACGCAGCACCGCCAGACCCTGGCTGGCGAAGGCTTCGTTGAGTTCGATCACGTCAAAATCGCTGACGGCCAGGCCCAGGCGTTCTACCAGCTTGCGCACCGCCGGCACCGGGCCGATGCCCATCACCCGTGGCGCGACACCGGCACTGGCCATGCCCAGCACGCGGGCGCGGGCGGTCAGGCCGTGTTTTTTCACGGCTTCGGCAGACGCCAGGATCAGCGCCGCCGCGCCGTCATTCACGCCCGACGCATTGCCGGCAGTGACGGTCTTGTCCGGGCCATTGACCGGCTTGAGCCGAGCCAGGGTTTCCAGGGTGGTGTCGGCCCGTGGATGCTCATCGTGTTCCACCACGGTTTCGCCTTTTTTATGGGCGACCCGCACCGGCACGATTTCTTCGGCAAAGAAGCCGGCGGCCTGGGCGGCGGCGGTGCGTTGCTGACTGCGCAGGGCAAAAGCGTCCTGATCGGCGCGGGACACGTGGTAGTCGTCGGCGACGTTATCGGCGGTCTGCGGCATCGCGTCGACGCCGTACTGGGCCTGCATCAACGGGTTGATAAAGCGCCAGCCGATGGTGGTGTCTTCCAGCTTCATGTTGCGCGAAAACGCCGCGTCAGCCTTGCCCATCACGAACGGCGCGCGGGACATCGACTCGACGCCGCCGGCAATCGCCAATTCCATTTCACCGCTGGCAATCGCACGGAAAGCGGTGCCGATCGCATCCATACCCGAGGCGCACAAACGGTTGAGGGTCACGCCGGGAATGCTCGAAGGCAGGCCCGCCAGCAACAGCGCCATGCGCGCGACGTTGCGGTTGTCTTCACCGGCCTGGTTGGCGCAGCCGAGGAACACTTCATCGACCGCGTGCCAATCCACCGACGGGTTGCGCTCGATCAGTGCCTTGATCGGCAGCGCCGCCAGGTCGTCGGCGCGCACGGTGGACAGGCCACCGCCGAAACGGCCGATGGGGGTGCGAATCGCATCACAGATAAATACGTCGCGCATCAGGCTTCTCCGGGTGCTTGGCCGTGGGCGGCCGCCGTGCGGGCTTCGAGATCACGCAGCGCGGTCAGCTCGACCGCCGTCGGTTCCTCGGTGGTACTGACCTGGTCGGCAAAGCGAATCGCCCAGCCGGTGGCCGCGACCACTTGCTCGCGGGTGACGCCGGGGTGCAGTGCGGTGACCACGAACTCATGGCTGCCCTCTTCCGGCTCCATGATGCACAGGTCGGTAATAATCCCGACAGGACCGGCACCGGGCAGGCCCAGGCGCTTGCGTGAATCGCCGCCTTCGCCGTGGCCGACGGAGGTGATGAAGTCCAGCTTGTCGACAAACGAACGCGCCGACTGCTTGAGAATGATCAGTACGCTCTTGGCCGAACCGGCGATTTCCGGCGCGCCACCGGCACCCGGCAGGCGCACTTTGGGCTGGTGATAATCGCCGACCACGGTGGTGTTGATATTGCCGAAACGGTCGACCTGGGCCGCACCGAGAAAGCCGACGTCGATGCGCCCGCCCTGCAGCCAGTAGCGAAAGATCTCACCGGTGGGGACGACAGTGTCGGCCGTTTCCGCCAACTCGCCGTCACCAATGGACAGCGGCAGTACGCTGGGCTTGGAGCCAATCGGGCCGGACTCGTAGATCAATACCACGTCCGGCGACGAGGTCAGGCGCGCCAGGTTGGCCGCCTTGGACGGCAGGCCGATGCCGACAAAACACACCGAGCCATTCTTCAGGCGGCGCGCGGCGGCAACGGTCATCATTTCATTGGTCGAGTAAGCCATTACTTGGCCTCCTTCGCGGCGGCCAGCTTGGCCTGGTATTCACTGAAATCGGCAGTGCCGTGGATGTATTCATCGATCCAGGCAGTAAACGTCCCACGGTCGCGAGCGATCGCGTCCCACGCCTGGTAGAAACGGTTGTCGCGTTGGTTATAGCCATGGGCGTAGGACGGATGCGCGCCGCCAGGCACATGGCACACGGCGGTCAGCGCCCAGGTCGGCAGCACGCAGCTGTTCATCGGCGCGTTGAGGTCGTCGACAATTTCTTCGACGGTGACGATGCAACGCTTGGCCGCCAGGGCCGCTTCCTTCTGCACGCCAAGAATGCCCCAGAGCAGCACGTTGCCCTTGCGGTCGGCCTTTTGCGCGTGGATCACGCTGATGTCCGGACGTACCGATGGCACCGCCGCCAACACTTCGCCGGTGAACGGGCAGGTGACGGTTTTGATCAGCGGGTTGACCTTGGGCAAATCGGAACCGGCGTAAGCGCGCAGCACGGCGAACGGTAGGCCGGAGGCGCCAGCGACGTAGGCATTGGCCAGGTCGGCGTGGCTGTGTTCTTCGATCTCCAGGGGCTGCGGCCAGTGTTTTTCGACCGCATCACGCAGGCGATGCAGGGAGCCCACGCCGGGATTGCCACCCCAGGAAAAAATCAACTTGCGGGCGCAGCCGGCGCCGATCAACTGGTCGTAGATCAGGTCAGGCGTCATACGCACCAGCGTCAGGTCTTTCTTGCCCTGACGAATGATTTCATGACCCGCTGCTGTAGGGATCAGGTGGGTGAAGCCTTCCAGTGCGACGGTATCGCCGTCGTTCACGAATCGCTTCACCGCGTCACGCAGCGCAAGAATTTCAGCCATGGGGTCGGGCTCCCGGTGTGGATCGAAAAAGGCGCGAGGGTGGCGCCGAAGTGCTTGAAGGTTAAGCCGGGGCAACGGGGCAAACAATCCGATAATCGACACAGTGTTCGATTATCGAACAAATTGTTGCCTAGCTATTCTTTCCTGCTCACGCAGGAATTGCGTTCGTCTTCAGGTTGCGTCGGCATGGCTGACCATCCCTTTGATCACCACGGCGGCCGTGGCCAATGCAGCCGGAATCACCAGCGCACTGAGCACCTGCTCGAAGTTCCAGCCCAGGCCGAGCAAGGTGGCGCCCATCCATGCACCGAGGATCGCGCCGAAGCGGCCGATGCCGAGCATCCATGACACGCCGGTGGCGCGGCCTTGGGTCGGGTAGAAGCGTGCAGCCAGGGACGGCATCGCCGATTGCGCACCGTTGACACACATCCCGGCGATCAGCACCAAGGTCGCCAACAGCGTGATATTGCCCAGGCTCTGCCCTACCGCGTAGGCAAATACCCCGGCCAGCAGGTAGAACGTGCCGATGACCTTGTGCGGGTTGAACCGGTCCATCGCCCAGCCCACGCCGACAGCACTCAATACGCCACCCAACTGGAACAACGCACCGATAAACGCAGCCTGCTCCATGCTCGCGCCGCTGTCGCGCATCAGCGTAGGCAGCCAACTGGTCAGCAGGTACACAATCACCAGGCCCATGAAGTAGGTGAGCCACAGCAACAAGGTGCCGGCGCTGTAGGTGCCGGAGAAGATCACCGCGAATACGTTGCGCGCCTTCACGGTTGTTTGCTCGGGCACGCTGAAGCTGCTGGCTTGGGCGACGATACCGGGCTCGATGGGTGACAGGGCTTTGCGTACCCTGTCGGTGCCGCGATTGCGCACCACCAGATAGCGCGCCGATTCCGGCAGCCACACCCACAGCACCACCGTGAGGATCAACGGCAGGATGCCGCCGATCAATAGCAGGCTGTGCCAACCGAACGCCGGGATCAATTTGGCCGAGATAAACCCGCCACCGGCCATGCCTAGGTTGAAGCCGCAGAACATGCTGGTCACCAGCAACGACTTGTGACGTTCGGGGGTGTATTCGGACAGCAGCGTGGTGGCATTCGGCATACCGGCACCCAGCCCCAGCCCGGTGAGAAAGCGCAACACCAGCAACTGGTCGACGTTGCTGCTGTAGGCCGAGGCCAGGCTGAAGGCACCAAACACCAGTACCGCACCCACCAACACCACCTTGCGTCCGAAACGGTCCGCCAACGGGCCGGAACCCAGGGCGCCGAACACCATGCCGATCAGCGCGGCGCTCATCACCGGGCCGAGGCTGGCGCGGTCAATGCCCCAGTCCTGGGACAGTGCGGGCGCGATGAAGCCCATCGCGGCGGTGTCGAGGCCATCGAGGAAGACAATCAGGAAACACAGGATCACCACGCGCCATTGATAGCGTGACAGTGGCTGGGCATTGATGAAGGACTGCACGTCCAGGGTGGTACCGACAACAGAAGGCTGATTCATTATTGTTATTCCACACCGATGGCGGGCCAACGACCTGGGGTCGTCATTATTATTGGGCAGCGCTCAGAGCGCTGCCGCACAGTAATAAGCCAAGGGAAACAACGTCAATTGATCGAGCCGGGATCTGTGCGGTCACCGAACAGCTTAGGCAAACAGTTGCGCACTCAACTCACGGCTGGCACTGAGCATGCTCGGCAGGAAGCGCTGTTCCAGTTCGCTGCGGCTGACACGACCGGCATGGGTACTGACGTTGAGCGCAGCCAGCACCTGGCCGGACGCGTCATACACCGGCACCGCGATGGAGCGCAGGCCTTGTTCCAATTCCTGATCGACGATGCACCAGCCCTGCTGACGCACTTGTTGCAGGCACTCGAACAAGGCTTCGGGCGTGGTGAGGGTACGACTGGTCTTGATTTGCAGGTCGACGTGGTCGAGGTAGTCCTGCAGCGAGGCATCGTCCAGCGCCGCCAGCAGGATGCGGCCCATGGAGGTGCAATACGCCGGCAACCGCCCGCCTACCGAAAGGTCCACGGAAATCAGGCGCTGCGTGGTGGCCGACCGGGCGATATAGAGGATGTCATCGCCTTCCAGGGTGGCCATGTTGCAGGCTTCGTGAAGCTGTTCGCTCATGCGGTCCAGGTACGGTTGGGCGGAGACCGCCAACGGTGTCGAGGATAAATAGGCATGGCCCAGGGTCAGGACCTTGGGCAGCAGCGAATAGGTGCGCCCGTCGGTGGTGGCGTAGCCGAGTTTGATCAAGGTATGCAGGCAACGGCGCACGGCGGCGCGGGGAATTTCGGTGCGATGACTGATTTGGGCAATGGTCAGGTGACGCTTGCGCTCCTGGAATGCCTGCACCACGGCCAGGCCCCGGGCCAGGGAGGTCATGAAGTCCGGATCACCGGTAAAGGCCTGGATGCGTTTGGCCGGTGAAGCCACGATCGGCGGCGCCACTGACGCGAAGGAGTTGCGCAATTGATCGTTCATTTCAAGATCCTCGTTATTATTTTCAACCGCTGGCGCTTATCGACAACCGGGAAAGGTGGTCGCTATTGAGAGCCACGCCAACCGGGATACACAAGGTTAGAGCAGCAACGTCGGGCGATTATCGGACGATCATGCGATTATCGCAATTCGGCAGGCGCGATCATAAAAACGGATCGCACGACGGGATCAGGCAGACGGCGGCATTTATGGCGGCCACTTCACAGCCAATACTGACGTGTGCATGTAACAAAAGCCTCACACAAAGTGGACGCTTTTTAACTATATGATGATAGTGTTATTAAAATGCGCCGCTATAATGCAATCTGTGCGGAGGTCAGCCCGGTATCAATATCGGGATCGGAGCTCGCCAGGCGGCGTATGTTGATTATGCTGCCGGTTATAAATACCGGTTCAAGGAAGTCATCGTTGGCAGTTCGTTCAAAGTTGAGCGGTTCACCTGTTCAACTTAAAACATGCCGAGGGCGATATTCTGGTGTGGCGCTGCACGCTAATTAAACTCAACTCAAATTAGGTAACACTGTGACGAAAGATGAACTGCGCGCGGAACTTGAGCGCCAGGAGCAACGTTACAAGGACGTATACGGCGGGGAAGTCACCACCTACGCCGCTCAGCCTGAGCCAGAACGCAAGCCATGGCGCAAACGAGCGAGTTTGCTCGATCAGGCCTTTGCCCAGGAAATCCAAAAGATTGAGCAGGAACTCAAAGCCGAAGAGCCATAAGCACCAAGGTTTGAGGCCTCAGGGTTCTGCTGTCTCCGCCGGCTCACCGCCGGCGGAGGGCATTCGCTTGTGGACCCATTAGTCAGCGTCCTGCTGCGACCAACGAAATTTCGTACAAATGTTTCAGCCATGGCGTTTAGGTGACAAAAACGCACCTTTACGGCACCGCGCTTTGTAAATCAAAGACTTGCCTAGCCCCCGAAAACCCTGGGATGCGCGCCTTTGCCTGGTTTTTTTTCAATGAAGATTGTTACCGATGAGCAGCTAGTGCATCGATTACCGAGGTTTTCTGGCATAATCGCGCCCCCTTACGACCGGGTCAGAAAACCTTCATGATCGATTTATTCAGCGGACTGGATGCTTGGGTTCTCGTGAGCCTGCTGCTCGCCCTGGCCTTTGTCCTCGCCTTCGAGTTCATCAATGGCTTTCATGACACCGCTAACGCGGTGGCCACAGTCATCTATACCAAAGCCATGCCACCGCATCTGGCCGTGTTCTTCTCCGGGGTGTTCAACTTCCTTGGCGTGTTGCTCGGTGGTGTCGGTGTCGCCTACGCCATCGTGCATTTACTGCCGGTGGAGTTGCTGATCAATGTGAACACCGGCCATGGTCTGGCGATGGTCTTCTCTTTATTGGCGGCGGCGATCACCTGGAACCTGGGCACCTGGTACTTCGGTATTCCCGCCTCCAGCTCTCACACCCTGATCGGCTCGATCCTGGGTGTCGGCCTCGCGAATGCGCTGATCAACGACATTCCCCTGGCTGACGGGGTGAACTGGCAGAAGGCGATCGATATCGGGGCGTCCCTGGTGTTCTCGCCCATGGCCGGCTTTCTGGTCGCAGCCCTGTTGCTGATCGGCCTGAAGTGGTGGCGTCCGCTGTCCAAGATGCATAAAACTCCGGACGAGCGCCGCAAGGTCGACGAGAAGAAGCGCCCGCCGTTCTGGAACCGCCTGGTTCTGGTGATTTCCGCCATGGCCGTGAGTTTCGTCCACGGCTCCAACGATGGGCAAAAAGGTATCGGCCTGATCATGCTGGTGCTGATCGGTATCGTGCCGGCGCAGTTCGTTCTCGACCTGGGCAGCACCACTTACCAGATCGAGCGTACCCGCGACGCCACCCTGCACCTGAACCAGTTCTACCAGCGCAACCAGGAAACCCTGGGCGAATTCCTGGCCCTGGGCAAAAGCGTGAAGGACGACCTGCCGGGCAAGTTCCGCTGCAACCCACAGCAGACTGAACCGACCATCAATGCGCTGCTCGACACCTTGAAAGGTGTTTCCGACTACCATTCGTTGACGTCCGACCAGCGCATCGAGGTACGCCGCTACCTGCTGTGCCTGGACGACACCGCGAAGAAAGTCGGCAAGCTGCCAGGCCTGGAGGCCCGTGAGAAATCCGACCTCGACAAGCTGCGCAAAGACCTGACCGCCACCACCGAATACGCACCGTTCTGGGTAATTATCGCGGTCGCACTCGCCCTGGGCCTGGGCACCATGGTCGGCTGGAAGCGCGTGGTACTGACCATCGGCGAGAAGATCGGCAAGCAGGGCATGACCTATGCACAAGGCATGTCGGCGCAAATCACCACCGCCAGCATGATCGCTCTGGCCAACATCTTCAGCCTGCCGGTGTCGACAACGCACGTGCTGTCGTCCGGTGTTGCCGGCACCATGGTTGCCAACAAGAGCGGCCTGCAAAGCGGCACAGTGAAGACCATCCTGATGGCCTGGGTGTTGACCCTGCCGGCGACCGTAGGCCTGTCGGCCGGGTTGTTCTGGTTGGCATCCAAGGCGCTGGGCAGCTGATAGCCCATCGGCCATAAAAAAGGTGCGATCCGCGAGGCTCGCACCTTTTTTTATGCCGATGCCCCGCGCCCACATAAATCCCGTGGTGTTGATTAAATCGCAGGCAAAAAAAAGGGCGACCGAAGTCGCCCAAAATGCCTTGCGTGCTCATGTAACCTGGAAAACCCTATGGCTTTTTACGCTTGTTTGCGTCTTTCCAGATAAAAAATCCAAACCCTACGAAGAACAGCACCATGAGGCCAACCGTCAGCACTCCGGCAAACACCACATTATCGAAAAACATGACTGGCCTCCTGCTCTTGCCTTGTTGCGATAGGGCTAAGTTAAAGGAGAAGGCGGGATGGAAAATTGACAAGGATCAATGTCGCCCGCGACGGGGCGTAAAGAAGGGAAATAACTGACCTGCATCAATAGATACAGGCTGTTTCAACGTTTTTTCGGTTTGTTTTTCGGTTTTTTCTTAACTTTTCCGAGCGGCATTGCTTGTTCGAACGCCTGGCGAACTTCATTTAGACGTTTGTCGTTGAGGTCATGCACCCGTTTAGCGCGTTCGGCGTTCAGGTCAATCAGTTTGTCGTCATCACTCATGGCTTGGCTTATGTCGTGGAGGGGATCGCTTAATAATGCGGCCTCACTTGCCCGACAGCAAATCAGCGGGCGACAAAATGCAGCTCATCACCCAAAATCGGCACTTCCCCTTTACCCAAGAGGCGCACACAGGTGGCACTGCACAAGGACCTTCCGCCGTTGCTGGCCTTGCGCGCCTTCGAGGCCGTGGCGCGGCACTTGAGCTTTATCAAGGCGGCCCATGAGTTGTCAGTGACCCAGAGCGCGCTCAGCCATCAGGTACACAAGCTCGAACAGTACCTGGGCAAACCGTTATTTGTCCGACGCACCCGCGCGATTGATCTGACCGCAGACGGCCAACTCTACTACGAGCAAATCCGCCCTGCCCTCGACCTCATCGCCGCCGCCACCCGCAGCCAACGGGTGGCGCCCAGCGTCACGGTGTTGCGCATCGGCTTGCTCGCGTCCTTTGCCACCTTATGGCTGGCGCCGCGCCTGGCCGGTTTTCTGCAATGCTATCCGCAGATCCAGGTGGAGCTGGTGCCAGCAATTCAACTGGCGAATGTCGCGGCGGCCGAGGTCGACCTGGCCATCCGCTATGGCAAGGGTGACTGGCCCGACGTGCAGGCCACACGGCTGATGCCGGAAGTGCTCTCCCCCGTGTGCAGCCCGGCGTTCAAGGCCAGCCGGCAGCACAACGGCGCACTGCTGATGGCCACCTCGCACCGCCCGTTCGAATGGACGGATTGGTCCGACCATTATCAAGTCGACCTCACCCCGCATCCGCGCGTGATGCTGCATGACTACAACATCGTGGTCGAAGCCGCCGTAGCCGGCCAAGGTATCGCCATGGGCCGTCACCGTTTGATCGAGCGCCGGCTCCAGGACGGCAGCCTGGTAGAAGCCTTCGACTGGCCGCCGTATCGCAGCGAAATCGGCTACTGGCTGATCGCGCCCCAAGGCCCCGCTAGCGCGGCGGCCGAATGTTTCAGCGCGTGGTTGAAGGCTGCCTGCGCCGACGCGTGAGTTATTTCGATACGTCGGATGATATCTATCCGTTTGTCGTCCATCGCCTTGATCAACATGCTGAAACCTCTCAACCCAGAGGATTCAACATGCGCGATTCCATCCGCCAACGCGTGCAGGCCCTCGGCCTCACGCTGCCGACGCCCAGCCAGCCGATTGCCAATTACATCAACCACGTGGTCAGCCGGAATCAGCTGTTTATCTCCGGGCAAATCCCATTGCTGGACGGCAAACCGGCCTATGTCGGCCGCCTGGGCGAATCCCTCAGTGAAGAAGACGGCGCCCAGGCGACCGAACTGGCCGCGCTGGGTCTGCTCGCACAATTGAGCGATGCACTGGGCGATGACCTGTCACGCCTGGTGCGGACCCTGCGCCTGGGCGTGTTTATCGCCTGCAGTGACGACTTCCAGCGCCAGAGCGTGGTGGCCAATGGTGCCTCTAACCTGCTGGTCAACGTTCTTGGCGACAAAGGCCGGCATGTACGCACGGCTGTCGGCGTGTCCAGCCTGCCGGGGGGCGTAGCGGTGGAAGTTGACGCAGTGTTCGAGTTGCAGCCATGAGCCCGCTCGACGTCCAACGCCTGCGCGAGGCCACGCCGGGTTGTCGGTCCGGTCTCGTGCACTTCAACACGGCCGGTGCTGCATTGCCGAGCCAGGCGACCCTCGACACCATCATCGAACAACTGCAACGCGAAGCGTGCGACGGCCCGATGGAGGCCAGCGAGCATGGCGCCATCCTGGTGGAAAAAGCCCGCTGCGCCGCCGGCCAGTTGCTCAATGCACCCGCCGCGTCGATTGCCTTTGCTGGCAGCGGCTCGACCGCGTGGAGCCTGGCGTTCCAGGCGCTGGGCCGGTGGCAGCCGGGCGACAGGATTCTGGTGGGGCGCCACGAATGGGGCGGCAACCTGGCGAGCATGGAACTGGCCGTGCAGGCCGGTGCGCGAATCGAGGTGATCCCTTGCGATGAAACCGGCGCAGTCTGCCCGGTAGCCCTGGAAGCGATGATCGACGCAAGCGTGAAGCTGATCGACCTGACCTGGCTCCCCGCCAATGGCGGCCTGATCAACCCCGCCCAGGCGATTGGTGAAGTGGCCAGGCGGCATGGCATCCCTTACTTCATCGATGCCGGCCAGGCCATCGGCCAGGTGCCAGTGGATGTGCAGGCGCTGCACTGCGACGTGCTCAAGTCGGCAGGCCGCAAGCACCTGCGCGGGCCGCGAGGTACAGCGCTGTTGTACGTGCGGCCGGACTTTCTGGCGCGGCTGAACCCCGCGCAGCGCGATGTGTTTTCAGCGCCGTGGAGCGCCCAGGGTTTCGCCCTGCGCAACGATGCCCGACGCTTTGAAACCAGCGAAACGTCCTACGCCTTATTGGCGGGCTTGGGCAATGCGTTGCAGGAACTCAATCAACTGGGGATTGAGCGGGTGTGGAACCGTGTCCGGCAGACCAGCGCGCGAATCCGCGAGACCTTGCGTCAGACTCCCGGGATGTCCCTGCATGACTTGGGCGCCAGCCAATCAGGCTTGATCGCCTTCAACCTCGCCGGCTGGGACGCCTTCGAACTCAAGCGTCGCCTGGCGCTCAAGCGCATCAATATCGGCGCCAACGATGTGGCGTATACCCCATTGGATATGCAGGCACGAGGCCTGGTCAGCATTGCGCGAATCTCCGTCAGCCCGCTCAACTCCGATCAGGACATTGAACGGCTGATGGTGGCCTTGCGCGAACTGCGCGCTTAAACCTCGACATCCACCCACAACCCCTGGCGCGGCGCGTCTTCGATCAGCGGCGCCACGGGCACGGTGTTGTCGGCGTTGAGCTCGTCGCCCGGGATCGCCAAGTGCGCCTGCGGGTCGTCATCGGCTTCACGCCGGCGTTTCTGCTGTTCCTGCTGGCGGCGTTGCTCCTCGCGCAGCAAAAGAGCCGACTGCTCGGCATCGCCATTTTTCAGGTCGATCGTGCTCTCGTTGGAACTCGCTTGCACGGGCACCACGGGCGGAATATCCGGTTTTTGACGCACCGGATCGAGTTGCGACGTGACCGGCACAACGCTGACGGGCAGCATGGGTGGCAGCATAATAGTTGTTCTCCTGTCAGCAGGCTGTCGGCGGGCGGCGCGGCGACTTGAGCGCAGGCTTGCCAACCTGTGACCCAATCGACACTCGCAAGTGCCCGCCACCCGTCGATTCAGCACTCGATGCACTGCGCAAACCGCGGAGTTTTTGTCAGAGTCCTTTGGATGAGGGCCTTGTTCCGTTAAGATAGTCGGCTTTTTCACGGCGGGAGTCAGGCAGCATGGCGCAGCAGTATCAACCGGGGCAACGCTGGATTAGTGACAGCGAAGCAGAGCTGGGTTTAGGCACCGTTCTGGCACAGGACGGCCGCTTGCTGACCGTGCTCTATCCGGCCACTGGCGACACGCGCCAGTATGCGCTACGGAATGCGCCCCTCACCCGCGTGAGGTTCTCGCCGGGCGACAGCATCACCCATTTCGAAGGCTGGAAAATGACCGTGCAAGAAGTCGACGACGTCGACGGCCTGCTGGTCTACCACGGCCTCAATGGGCAGAACGAGCAGGTCACCCTGCCGGAAACCCAACTGTCGAACTTCATCCAGTTCCGCCTGGCCAGTGACCGCCTGTTCGCCGGGCAGATCGACCCGCTGGCCTGGTTCTCGCTGCGCTACCACACCCTGGAACACACCAGCCGCCAATTGCAATCTTCGCTGTGGGGCCTGGGCGGGGTGCGTGCGCAACCGATTGCTCACCAATTGCACATCGCCCGTGAAGTCGCCGACCGTATCGCGCCACGGGTATTGCTGGCCGACGAAGTGGGCCTGGGCAAGACCATCGAAGCCGGCCTGGTGATCCATCGCCAGTTGCTGTCCGGCCGCGCCAACCGCGTGCTGATCCTGGTCCCGGAAAACCTGCAGCACCAGTGGCTGGTAGAAATGCGCCGCCGCTTCAACCTGCAAGTGGCGCTGTTCGACGAAGAACGCTTCATCGAAAGCGATGCCGCCAACCCGTTCGAAGACACCCAGTTGGCCCTGGTGGCCCTGGAGTGGCTGGTGGACGACGAGAAGGCCCAGGACGCGCTGTTCGCCGCCGGCTGGGACCTGCTGGTGGTCGACGAAGCGCATCACCTGGTCTGGCATGAAGACAACGCCAGCGCCGAATACTCGCTGGTCGAACAGCTTGCCGAGGTCATCCCTGGCGTGCTGCTGCTCACCGCCACCCCGGAACAACTGGGCCAGGACAGCCACTTCGCACGCCTGCGCCTGCTGGACCCGAACCGCTTCCACGACCTGCAAGCCTTCCGCGCCGAAAGCGAAAACTATCGCCCGGTGGCCGAAGCGGTGCAGGAGCTGCTGGACAAAGGCCGCCTCTCCCCGGCCGCGCACACCACCATCCAGGGTTTCCTCGGCAACGAAGGTGAAGCGCTGCTCACCGCCGTCAACGATGGCGACACCGAAGCCAGCGCACGCCTGGTGCGTGAGCTGCTCGACCGCCACGGCACCGGCCGCGTGCTGTTCCGCAACACCCGCGCCGCGGTGCAAGGCTTCCCGGAGCGCAAGCTGCACGCCTACCCGCTGCCGAACCCGGACGAATACCTCGAGTTGCCGCTGGGCGAACACGCCGAGCTGTACCCGGAAGTCAGCTTCCAGTCGCAGCCGGATATCGAGGAAGACAATCGCTGGTGGCGCTTCGACCCACGGGTCGAATGGCTGATCGACCAGCTGAAAATGCTCAAGCGCACCAAGGTCCTGGTGATCTGCGCCCACGCCGAAACCGCGATGGACCTGGAAGACGCCCTGCGCGTGCGCTCCGGCATCCCGGCCACGGTGTTCCACGAAGGCATGAACATCCTCGAGCGTGACCGCGCCGCCGCTTACTTCGCCGATGAAGAATTTGGCGCCCAGGTGCTGATCTGTTCGGAAATCGGCAGTGAAGGCCGCAACTTCCAGTTCTCCCACCACCTGGTGCTGTTCGACCTGCCGTCCCACCCCGACCTGCTCGAACAGCGGATCGGCCGTCTGGACCGGATCGGCCAGAAACATGTGATCGAACTGCACGTGCCGTACCTGGAAACCAGCCCGCAAGAGCGCCTGTTCCAGTGGTACCACGAAGCGCTGAACGCGTTCCTCAACACCTGCCCGACCGGCAACGCCTTGCAGCATCAGTTCGGCCCGCGCCTGCTGCCGCTGCTGGAAAACGCCGACGACGACGAGTGGCAAGCCCTGATCAACGAAGCCCGTGCCGAGCGCGAGCGCCTGGAACAGGAACTGCACACCGGCCGCGACCGCTTGCTGGAGCTCAACTCCGGCGGTGCGGGTGAAGGCGATGCGCTGGTGGAAGACATCCTGGAACAAGACGACCAGTTTGCCCTGCCGATCTACATGGAAACCCTGTTCGACGCGTTCGGCATCGACAGCGAAGACCACTCGGAAAACGCGCTGATCCTCAAGCCCAGCGAAAAAATGCTCGACGCCAGCTTCCCCCTGGGCGACGACGAAGGCGTGACCATCACCTACGACCGCAACCAGGCTCTGTCGCGCGAAGACATGCAGTTCATCACCTGGGAACACCCGATGGTACAGGGCGGCATGGACTTGGTGCTGTCCGGCTCCATGGGCAACACCGCCGTGGCGCTGATCAAGAACAAGGCGCTCAAGGCCGGCACCGTGCTGCTGGAGCTGCTCTACGTCAGCGAAGTGGTCGCCCCGCGCTCGCTGCAACTGGGCCGCTACTTGCCACCGGCCGCCCTGCGCTGCCTGCTGGACGCCAATGGCAATGACTTGTCCGGCCGGGTGTCGTTCGAAACCTTGAACGACCAGTTGGAAAGCGTGCCACGGGCCAGCGCCAACAAGTTCGTCCAGGCCCAGCGCGACCAGTTGACGCCGCGCATCAACGCCGGTGAAGAAAAGATCACCCCGCGCCATGCCGAGCGTGTGGCCGAGGCCAAGCGTCGCCTGGCAGCCGACACCGACGAAGAACTGGCACGCCTGACCGCGTTGCAAGCCGTCAACCCAACCGTGCGCGACAGCGAACTGGTTGCCCTGCGCCAACAGCGCGAGCAAGGCCTGGCCATGCTCGACAAGGCCGCGCTGCGCCTGGAAGCGATTCGGGTGTTGGTGGCGGGTTGATTGCTGCGCTGCTCTGCTAAAAAGAAGGCCCGCGCAATGCGGGCCTTTTTTATGCACTTGAGCCTATCGTTGGCTTTGAAGGCGTCATCGCGGGCAAGCCCGGCTCCCACATTTGGCCGAGTTGTCATGTCGATCTCCGATCAATGTGGGAGCTGGCTTGCCTGCGATGGCGTCACACAGGCCTCAAGCTATGACCGCCGCCGGCACCTCAACAGCCACCAACCCCTCCTTCATCCGCTTGGCATCGCGCACGAAGGTCCGCGAGGCTTGGAACAGAAACAGCATGGTCAAGAACAGCGCCACCGGAATCAGGTACATGGCGTCATGCAACCCCACCGCTTTATAAGCCTCGGTCATCTGCTCCGCCCCGGCGGCATACATCGCCGAATGGGCGAAATGATCGGACAAGCCCCCCACCACCACCGGCCCCATGCCGCCGCCCAGCAAGTACAAGCCGGCAAAGAACAGCGCCATCGCCGTGGCCCGCAGGCGCGGTTCGACCACGTCCTGGATCGCCGTGTATACGCAGGTGTAGAAGTTGTAGGCAAACAACCAGCCCACGCTGAACAACGCGACAAACACCCCAATCTCGATACGCCCTGCATGTAAGGCCCAGGCGGTGGTGACGGTGGAAATGATCAGGCTGCACGCGGCAAACAGCAGCCGGCCATTGGCAATCCGTTGATGGATCTTGTCGGCAACCCAGCCGCCCAACGTCAGGCCGACCAGGCCGGTCAACCCGACGATCACCCCGGTGGCCACAGCCGCTTCCTGCAACGGCATCAGGAAATAGCGCTGCAACATCGGCACCAGGAACGAGTTACACGCATAGGTCGCGAAGTTGAAGCACAGCCCGGCCAGCACCAGCCAGAGGAAGGTCGGCACTGCCAGCACGCGGCGGATCGGGCGGTCGACGGGTTCCTGGGAAACTTGCACGGTTTCTGCTGCGCCGCGCTTGGGTTCCTTGATAAAGAACATGAAGACCGCGAGGATCAGTCCCGGCACGGCAGCAATGAAGAACGGCGCGCGCCAGCTGTCGAACGCCTTGACCATCGCGCCAATGGTAAAGAACGCCAGCAACAGGCCCAACGGCAAGCCCAGCATGAAAATGCCCATGGCCCGCGCACGACGGTGGGCCGGGAACAGATCGCCAATCAGCGAGTTGGCCGCTGGCGCGTAGCTGGCTTCGCCGATACCGATGCCCATGCGCACCAGCAGGAAGGCCCAGAAGCTGCCGACCATGCCGTTGATCGCCGTCAGCCCGCTCCAGGCGAACAGGCCCCACCCCATGAGTTTGCTGCGCGAACCCGTGTCGGCCAGGCGCCCGAGCGGCAGACCGGCAATGGCGTAGACGATGGTGAAGGCGGTGCCGATGATGCCGAGCTGGAAGTCGCTCAGGTGCCATTCCATGCGGATCGGCTCGATGATGATCGCCGGAATGGTGCGGTCGAAGAAGTTGAACAGGTTGGCGAGGAACAGCAGGAACAGAATGCGCCAGGCATTCGTCGCTTGGGTCGAGTTCTGCATGGGTCCGTCTCTTTTATTGTTATGAGAGCTGTGATGCCCGATGCATCCTGCTCTGGTCCCTGCAACATAGTCAGGCCGGCAGCGGTTGTCTGTAATGATTCGTAAAGCTGATAGGGCATGATTTCACCCGAAACTACGAGGCTTTTCCTACGAAAGATATAAGTGTGCTCCCCTCTTCCCAACGGCCATGACGCGATTAGAATGGCGAGCCGTCCTGTAGCACCCCCTCTTACTTTCCTTATCGATGACGCCCATGTCCGAAGCCAGTCCGTGTCTGAATTGCGGTGCCTGCTGTTCACACTTCCGTGTGTCTTTCTTCTGGGGGGAGTGCGCCTCGTCGGGGGGCACGGTGCCCGATGACCTGGTGGTGCAGATCAACCACACCCGCGTGGCAATGATCGGCACCGACCAGAAACCCGCGCGCTGCTGCAGCCTTGAGGGCGAGGTGGGCAAAGGCACCCGTTGCACCATCTATGAGCAGCGCTCCAGCGTGTGCCGAGAGTTCGACTCATCCTGGAGCCAAGGCGTGCAAAGCACCGATTGCGATGCCGCTCGCGCAGCATTCGGCCTGGCGCCGCTGGAGGCACCGCCCTTCGAGCTGGACCTGCCCATCAGCGCTTAACATCAAGCTGGCGCTCAAACAGGGGGGATTTCGTCAAGATTAGCTGTTGAGCCTTGCGGTGCCTGCCGGCGAGATCATGAACGTGATCCAAGGAGGCGCCAGCGTCGAGAGACACTTCCCGTGGCCGCAGCGACCCCACCGGCATCATCAGGCCGAGTCACTGACGTCTAATCTTTGGCATTTCGCCATCATTTATCTAAAGAACTTCGATAAACGGCCGATTCATCAGAGTCGGGCCGGGATTTCCCCTTGAATCACTAGGGGTAAACCCATCGTCCCGGACCCGGACGCACTGTAAAGTCGCGAACTCCCACTCAGTGATGGCTTTTTAATATTTCACAGCCATCCGCCCAGGTACATGGCGCACAATGACTTCTAAAAATAACCCTGCCACCGTGGTCTCCGATGTGTTGCCGACAGCTCCTGCGGAAAAACCTTCAGGTTCAAAGTCATTGAGCAGCCCGCGTCCGGCGGCAACCCAGCAATACCTGTACTTCACCGAGACCAATACCGACCGCATCCTCGACAACCTCGACGGCCTGCGCGACATGGTGTTCCCGCGCCTGCCCCACCAGGAAGTCGACGGCGAGCCGCGCAGCGAGCAGGAATTTCCCTCGGTGTGCCTGATCGGCCTAGGCCGCTGCGGTTCGAACATTGCGCTGGACGTGGCCGAGTTGGTCTACAACGCACGCAAGTTCTACCTGAACGAGTTCAGTACCGAAGACAAGTCGACAGATAAGGGCTACAGCCCGGCCCAGTGGATTCGCAACAACCTGCGCCTGGGCAGCGGCAAAGCCAGCAAACCGGTGTTCCTGGTGGAACCCTTGGTGATGCTGGGCGACCTGGACAAGGACATCGCCGGGCGCATCCGCTTCTCGCGCAAGGGTGAAAAAAGCGGCTTCCTGCGCGACTACAGCAAGATGAAAATCATGGACCTCTCGGAAGTCCATGCCGGCGGCGCCGGTAACGCGCCGATCCTTGGCCAGTATCTGGCCAAGATCATCCTCAATAAAGACACCCAGCGTTTTTCCAGCCCCGACTGGAAGATGATCCATTCGTACCTGATCGACTCCTGCGGCATCAAGGCCAACCAGTCGCGCCTGTACTTCTCGATCTTCAGCGCCGGCGGCGGCACCGGCTCGGGCATGGCGTCGGAATTCGGCCTGGCCCAGCAGCACTCGTACATGAACAAGACGTTCGACACCAAGCCGGCCGACGAGCACGACAGCAAAAGCGGCCACGCCTTCGTCTTCGAACCGATCTTCACCAGCGGCATCTGCGTGCTGCCGAACATCTCCGACCACCGCAGCGAAATGTCCGAGGCGCTGCACATCAACGCCGGGCGGCTGCTGTGCAAGTATCTGTCGGAAGAATGGGATTTCTCGTACAACTTCGCCAATGAAGACAGCAGCGAAGCCAGCGTCAAGGGGCGTATCCGCCCGTGGAACGCGATGATGCTGATCTCCAATGACATCATGCGTTACGCCGAAGAGAGCGATGACGGCAATATCCAGAACATTGATGTCAATGCCATGGAAAAGCACGCCAACCAGTACATCTCACAACAGATCTTCAACATTCTTACCGCCCAGGCGGTCACCACCGACTACGACCAGAACTACTTCCGTCGCGCCGGTATCGACATCGGCGAAACCATCCGCCTGGATGCCAACGACCTGTTCATGAGCCTGGCCGGCCCGGTGGCGATTGCCTACGCCGAATCGGTGGTCCCGGAAACCCCGGCGCCGTCGAGTGACAAGTTCAAGGTGTTCGACAAAGAGCCGCAGCGCCTGAACATCGACGACCTGTTCTTCCGCTCCATCGACCTGCCGCACTTCAACAAAGTCACCCAGGCCATCGAAGGCATCAGCCTGCTGCCGATCGAGTCCAAGCGCTACAAAGCCTCCCTGGAGCAGTACAAGAACTCCGGTTATGACGCGGCGGCGCTGCACGACCTGCACTTCTTCAAGAACTGCTCGTCGGTGGTGTCGATCGTGTCGCTGCCCAAGGACTACAAACTGTCCTACATGGACCTGAACCGCCTCAAGACCCACCTCAACAGCCTGTTCCCCAACACCACGCTCAAGCGCTACGCCCTGGTGATCGGCGCGTCGGCCAACCTGTCGCTGACCACCCTGATCGCCAAGAGCCCGTGCCTGTCGGATGATTTCCTGACGCTGATCGTGGCGTTCATCAAACGCTGCTTTGCGCGCAACCCGTACCGTTTCGATGACACGCTGGACAACTCGATCCTGGACTTCATCATCCACGAGGACTTCGACGAAGACCGTATCGACGAACTGCTCAACGAGTTTGAAAACCCGGCAAAGATCCTCGATACCAACTGGTACGCGATCAAGCCGATGTATGAGAAGAAGTACCGCGAGTTGATCAATGACAAAGAGAAGTTTGTCTCGATCAATGACATTCGCCTGTCACGGGATTGCGTGAAGAAGGCGATCAAGTACCTGCGCGAGATTTACCGTCATCGGATCGGCAAGACCAAGATTATTTCGTTGAACAACCATACCGGCAAGACAGCCTAGGCTTATGTGGCGAGGGAGCTTGCTCCCTCGCCATGGCGATCGGCTCACACCCCGAAACAATTCCCCCAGCATTTCGCCGTCAGCAAAACTGTTCCCGTGACGCGCACGTCACCCGCACCTGTGACCTTTCTCCACGGCAAGATGCCATCACCGCATCCGCGGTTACTCCGCTACACACTTACAGCGGCGCAAACAACGCACCATTTTCGCGCAGACGTTTCTTACGCTGCCCTTTCCTGGATCAGAATCCACGGCGAAACCACCACCGCCCACAAGCTCGGATCGCGCTCCAGCAGGTCCAATGCCCGCGTCGCAGACACTTCGCCAAGGCTACCCGAGGCCAGCCAGGCAGAGACTTTATCGCGCTGATCCTCGGCCATGCCCTCGGCCGCCTCGATCAAATCCAGGCCGGCGTCGACCCACAATAGGGCACCCTTGGCAAAGAACGGTTCAAGCTCCTTCCAGGAGATTTCGGCGGTTTCACCGAGCAGCTTGGCATAGAGGGTGCTAGGTTCTTGCGTCATGGGAATTCACCTTGGGAAAAAATCGGCGCAATCATAACGTCGTGTCTCTCGTAGAAAAACCCAGTTGCAAATGAGTGAGCGATTGAAAACGTCAGGAAAGCCACGGATTGCCCGCCACTGCGGCAGCCACCCGCCGCAATTCTGTCTTTTTCTTTCATTTAAGCGACACGCCCGTATATTGCCCCCAGCAGCCAGCTTTTCAAGCGATCAACCGGCGCTCTACACTGTACCGGTACAGTTGCCAGGGCACTGCCGGGGGGATATTCGAGATATCTGATCCGGTTCTGCAGCTCACAAGGCCGCTAGAACTATAAAAAATACAACAGTAAGAGTGGAGCACTATGAATAAGGCTACTAAGCAGATTTCCAAACTGTTTGCCGCTATGGTCCTGGCCGGGGTTGCCAGCCATTCGTTCGCAGCCGACACCATCAAGATCGGCATCGCCGGCCCTAAAACCGGTCCTGTCACACAATATGGCGACATGCAGTTCATGGGCGCCAAACAGGCGATCGCCGACATCAACGCCAAAGGCGGCGTCGATGGCAAAATGCTCGAAGCCAAGGAATACGACGACGCCTGCGATCCCAAGCAAGCCGTTGCGGTCGCCAACAAAGTGGTCAACGACGGCGTCAAGTTCGTGGTCGGTCACCTGTGCTCCAGCTCCACTCAGCCAGCGTCCGACATTTATGAAGACGAAGGCGTGATCATGATTACCCCGGCTGCCACCAGCCCGGAAATCACCGCCCGCGGCTACAAGCTGATCTTCCGCACCATCGGCCTGGACAGCGCCCAAGGCCCCGCGGCCGGCAACTACATCGCCGACCACGTGAAGCCGAAGATCGTTGCCGTGCTGCACGACAAGCAGCAATACGGTGAAGGCATCGCCACTGCCGTTAAACAGACCCTCGAGAAGAAAGGCACCAAGGTTGCCGTCTTCGAAGGCCTGAACGCCGGTGACAAGGACTTCTCCTCGATCATCCAGAAACTCAAGCAAGCCAACGTCGACTTCGTCTACTACGGCGGCTACCACCCTGAGCTGGGCCTGATCCTGCGCCAAGCCAAGGAAAAAGGCCTGAACGCCAAGTTCATGGGCCCTGAAGGCGTCGGCAACGACTCCATCTCGCAAATCGCCCAGGGCGCTTCCGAAGGCCTGCTGGTGACCCTGCCGAAGTCTTTCGACACCGATCCGGCCAACAAGGCGATCGTTGAAGAGTTCACCAAGAACAAGCAGGACCCAACCGGTCCGTTCGTGTTCCCGGCCTACTCGGCCATTGAAGTCATCGCCGGTGGTATCAAAGCCGCGAAAAGCGAAGACACCGCCAAAGTGGCCGAAGCCATCCACGCGGGCACCTTCAAGACCCCTACCGGCGAGCTGAGCTTCGACGCCAAGGGCGACCTGAAGGACTTCAAGTTCGTGGTCTACGAATGGCACTTCGGCAAACCAAAAACCGAAGTTTCCCCTCAGTAAGCCAGGCGTTACTGGTCAACAAGCCCACTGTGAGAGCAGTGGGCTTTGTTTTACGAGGTTTATGGGCCTGTCACCCGCGATCCGGGCGCTGGCTCACCTGAAAATCTTAAAACCGTCACCAGCGGTTCGCTGGCAAACGCTTTGCGCAAATGTGCTCACAGAACACAGCGCAGGGCCGGAACATGACTCCACCAGTGAAATGCGTATCGGGTTTTTAGGAGCGTTGTAATGCCTGAGATCTATCATTTTTTCCAACAGCTGGTTAATGGCCTGACCATTGGCAGCACCTATGCCTTGATAGCCATTGGCTACACAATGGTTTACGGCATCATTGGAATGATCAACTTCGCCCATGGCGAGGTGTACATGATTGGTTCCTACGTGGCCTTCATTGCCCTTGCCGGGCTGGCCATGCTGGGTATCCACTCCCTGCCGTTGTTGATGACCGCCGCGTTCCTGGCGTCGATCGTCGTAACCAGTGCCTATGGCTACAGTATCGAACGGGTTGCCTATCGTCCCTTGCGTGGCAGCAACCGTTTGATCCCGCTGATTTCCGCCATCGGCATGTCGATTTTCCTGCAGAACACCGTATTGCTGTCCCAGGACTCCAAGGACAAGTCCATTCCCAACCTGATCCCGGGGAGCTTCTCCTTCGGCCCAGGCGGCGCACAAGAAGTGCTGATTTCGTACATGCAGATCCTGGTCTTCGTCGTCACCCTGGTGGCCATGCTGGGCCTGACCCTGTTCATTTCCCGCTCCCGTCTGGGGCGCGCCTGCCGGGCCTGCGCCGAAGACATCAAGATGGCCAACCTGCTGGGCATCAACACCAACAACATCATCGCCCTGACCTTCGTCATCGGTGCCGCGCTGGCGGCCGTCGCTGCCGTGTTGCTGAGCATGCAGTACGGCGTGATCAACCCCAACGCCGGTTTCCTGGTCGGCCTCAAGGCCTTTACCGCAGCGGTATTGGGCGGCATCGGCAGCATTCCGGGCGCCATGCTCGGCGGGCTGGTGCTGGGTGTGGCCGAGGCGTTTGGTGCCGATATCTTCGGCGACCAGTACAAGGACGTCGTCGCGTTTGGCCTTTTGGTTCTGGTGCTGTTGTTCCGTCCGACCGGCATCCTCGGCCGTCCGGAGGTTGAGAAAGTATGAGCAGATATCTTAAATCGGCGTTTTTCAGCGCCCTGCTGGTGTGGGCCGTGGCCTTTCCGGTACTCGGCCTCAAGCTGAGCATTGTCGGCATCAACCTGGAAGTGCATGGCACCGGTCCCGTGACCCTGACCATCATTGCCCTGTGTTCGGTGCTGATGTTCCTGCGCGTGCTGTTCACGCGGCAGGTCGGCGCCTTGTTCAAGGGCAACCGTGGCCCGCTGGTATCGCCCAAGGTCAGCCAATTCCTGACCCTGCCGCGCACCCAGCGCTACATCATCATCGGCCTGATCGTGGCCGCGCTGATCTGGCCGTTCTTCGGCTCGCGCGGTGCGGTCGACATCGCCACCCTTATCCTGATCTACGTGTTGCTGGGCCTGGGCCTGAACATCGTGGTCGGTCTGGCCGGCCTGCTCGACCTGGGTTATGTGGGCTTCTACGCCGTGGGTGCCTACACCTACGCGCTGCTCTCGCACTACCTGGGCTGGAGCTTCTGGGTTTGTCTGCCCCTCGCCGGTCTGATGGCGGCGACGTTCGGCTTCCTGCTGGGCTTCCCGGTACTGCGCCTGCGCGGTGACTACCTGGCCATCGTGACCCTCGGCTTCGGGGAAATCATCCGACTGTTCCTGCGTAACCTGACCGACATCACCGGTGGCCCCAACGGCATCAGCAGCATTCCCAAGCCGACGTTCTTCGGGCTGTCGTTCGAGCGCTCCGCCGCCGAAGGCATGCAGACCTTCCACGAGTACTTCGGGATTGCCTACAACCCGGTGAGCAAAGTGGTGTTCCTGTACCTGGTAGCGCTGTTGCTGGCCCTGGCCGCATTGTTCGTGATCAACCGCCTGCTGCGCATGCCGATCGGCCGTGCGTGGGAAGCGCTGCGCGAAGATGAAATCGCCTGCCGGGCCCTGGGCCTGAACCCGACCATCATCAAGCTGTCCGCGTTCACCCTGGGCGCTGCGTTCGCCGGTTTTGCCGGCAGCTTCTTCGCCGCTCGCCAAGGCCTGGTGACGCCGGAGTCGTTCACCTTTATCGAGTCGGCGATCATCCTCGCCATCGTGGTACTGGGTGGCATGGGCTCGCAGTTGGGCGTGATTCTCGCGGCGATCGTGATGATCCTGCTGCCGGAAATGATGCGTGAGTTCAGCGAATACCGCATGTTGATGTTCGGCGCCATGATGGTGCTGATGATGATCTGGCGTCCTCAAGGCCTGCTGCCCATGCAACGTCCACACATGGAGTTGCGCAAATGAGCCGCGAGATCCTGAAAGTCGAAAACTTGAGCATGCGCTTCGGCGGCTTGCTGGCGGTCAATGGCGTGGCCCTGACCGTGAAGGAAAAACAAGTGGTTGCGCTGATCGGCCCCAACGGCGCCGGCAAGACCACGGTGTTCAACTGCCTCACCGGTTTCTACAAGCCCAGCGGTGGCAGCATCCTGCTCGACGGCCAGCCGATCCAGGGCCTGGCCGGTCACGAGATCGCCCGCAAGGGCGTGGTGCGGACCTTCCAGAACGTGCGGTTGTTCAAGGACATGACGGCGGTCGAGAACCTGCTGATCGCTCAACACCGTCACTTGAACACCAACTTCTTCGCTGGCTTGTTCAAGACCCCGGCGTTCCGCAAGAGCGAGCGCGAGGCCATGGAATACGCGGAGTATTGGCTGGACAAGGTCAACCTCACCGAGTTCGCCAACCGCCCCGCCGGCACCCTGGCCTATGGGCAGCAACGTCGCCTGGAAATCGCCCGTTGCATGATGACCCGCCCGCGGATCCTGATGCTCGACGAACCGGCCGCCGGTTTGAACCCCAAGGAAACCGAGGACCTCAAGGCGCTGATCGGCGTGTTGCGTGAGGAAAACAACGCCACCGTGCTGTTGATCGAACACGACATGAAACTGGTCATGAGCATTTCCGACCACATCGTGGTGATCAACCAGGGCACGCCCCTGGCCGACGGTACACCGGAGCAGATCCGCGACAATCCTGAAGTGATCAAAGCCTATCTGGGGGAAGCGTAAAATGCTGCAATTCGAAAACGTTTCCACTTTCTACGGCAAGATCCAGGCCCTGCACAGCGTCAACGTCGAAGTGCGCCAGGGTGAGATCGTCACGCTGATCGGCGCCAACGGTGCCGGCAAGTCGACCTTGCTGATGACCCTGTGCGGTTCGCCGCAGGCCCACAGCGGCAGCATCCGCTACATGGGTGAAGAGCTGGTGGGCCAGCAGTCGTCGCACATCATGCGTAAAAGCATTGCCGTGGTGCCGGAAGGCCGACGGGTGTTTTCGCGCCTGACCGTCGAAGAGAACCTGGCCATGGGCGGGTTCTTCACCGACAAGGGCGACTACCAGGAGCAGATGGACAAGGTGCTGCACCTGTTCCCCAGGCTCAAGGAACGCTTCAGCCAGCGCGGCGGCACCATGTCCGGCGGCGAGCAGCAAATGCTCGCCATCGGCCGGGCGCTGATGAGCAAGCCCAAGCTGTTGCTGCTCGACGAGCCCTCCCTGGGCCTGGCACCGATCATCATCCAGCAGATCTTCGACATCATCGAACAGCTGCGCAAGGACGGTGTGACCGTGTTCCTGGTCGAACAGAACGCCAACCAGGCGCTGAAAATCGCCGACCGCGCCTATGTGCTGGAAAACGGCCGGGTGGTGATGCAGGGCACGGGTGAGCAGTTGCTGACCGATCCGAAGGTGCGTGAGGCGTACCTCGGCGGTTAACACCCGGTTGCTAAATGTGGGAGGGGGCTTGCCCCCGATGGCGCCATGTCAGGCACAGAACATGTGACTGATATACCGTCATCGGGGGCAAGCCCCCTCCCACATTTGTTTCGGGTGCTCCCTGACGAATTTTTCTCAAACGACTTGTAACGAATTCCAACGTCCAGCCTCTAGTGGTACAAGCAGGCAATCATGCCCGCCAACTCAACCCACTGCTGGAGATACACCATGACCGTAAAAACCCGTTCGCTGTCCGCCGCTTCCCTCGTCCTGGCCCTGGGTTCCGCGCTGAGCCTGTCCGCCCTGAGCACCAGCGCCCACGCTGCCGACGACATGCAGAAATGCTTCGGTGTCGCCGAAGCCGGCAAGAACGATTGCGCCGCCGGCGCTGGCACTTCCTGCGCCGGCACGTCCAAAACCAAGGATCAGGCCAATGCCTGGAAACTGGTCCCGGCCGGCACCTGCACCCAAACCCCAAGCACCACCTCGCCGAGCGGTTTCGGCCAGGAAGCCGCCTTTACCGCCAAGTCCTGAAACAGCCCCCAGCCTGAGTACTGATGATGACGCTTCCGTTCCTGCAAACGCCCTCAGCGGCTCAGGCACCCGGCCTCCCCTTGCGGGCCGGGCTGGGGCTGAAGCACGAGCACTTCGCCGAAGTGCTCGACACCTGCCCCGATATCGGTTTTTTTGAAGTGCATGCCGAAAACTACATGGTGGCCGGCGGCCCGTTTCATCACTACCTGGGTTTGATTCGCGCGCAGTACCCGCTGTCGCTGCACGGCGTGGGCCTGTCCATCGGCGGCGAAGGCCCGCTGGACCGTGAGCACCTGGCACGGCTCGCGACGCTGATTGAGCGCTATCAACCCCGCGCCTTTTCCGAACACCTGGCCTGGTCGACCCACGGCCCGGTGTTTTTCAACGACTTGCTGCCCCTGGCCTACGATGTCGCCGCCCTCAATCGAGTGTGCGAACACGTTGATCAGGTCCAGAGCACCCTCAAGCGCCCAATGCTGCTGGAGAACCCCTCGACCTACCTGCAGTTCCAGCGCTCGACCCTCGACGAAACGGACTTCATCGGCGAAATCATCCGCCGCACCGGCTGCGGCCTGCTGCTGGACGTCAATAACGTCTACGTGTCGTGTATCAACCATCAGCGTGACCCGTTGGCCTACATCGACGCCCTGCCCTTGCACGCCGTGGCTGAGATTCATCTGGCAGGCTTTGCCGAAGACACCGACAGCCTGGGCGAGCGCCTGCTGATCGATGATCACGGCGCGCCCATCGATAACGCCGTCTGGCAGTTGTACGAGCACGTACTCGCGCGTACCGGCCCGGTGGCCACGTTGATCGAAAGGGATAACCAGGTACCGGCCTTCAGCGTGCTGCTGGCCGAGGCTCAACAGGCCGAACGGCACTTGTTGCAGGTGCGCCCATGAGCCTCCTCGAAGACTTTTCCGCCGCCCTGCTCGCGCCGGACCAGGCCTGCCCCGACGGCCTGTTCAGCAGCAACGGCGCCGACCCGGCCAGCCGCTTTGCGGTGTATCGCAACAATGTCCACAGCTCATTGATCAATGCGCTGGCGAGCGCTTACCCGGTGACGTTGCAACTGGTAGGCGATGAGTTTTTCCGCGCCATGGCCGGCTGCTACGTACAGGTGAGCCCGCCCAGCAGCCCGGTGATCAGTGAGTACGGCGCTACATTTTCCGACTTTATCCAGGGCTTTGAACCGGCCGCGAGCGTGCCTTACCTGGCGGATGTCGCGCGATTGGAGCGCTTGCGGGTCCGTGCCTATCACGCGGCGGATGCCCCGGCGCTGGAACCGCAGGCTGTTCTGCAGCAACTGCAAGCACACACCGAACTGGGCACATTGCGCCTGCAATTGCACCCATCCCTGGCCACGTTGAACTCCCGCTACGCCGTCGTCGCCGTGTGGGCGGCGCACCACACCGAGGGCGCGATTGCCACGTTGAATCCCTGGCACGCCCAAGGCGCCCTGGTGTTGCGCCGGGGCCTGGAGGTCAAGGTGTTCGCCATCGACAGCGGCTCGGTGGCGTTTATCGACAGCCTGAACCAGGGCGCGATGCTGGAGGACGCGCTCACGCACGCACTGGAGGCGTCGGCCGAGTTCGACCTGCACCAATGCCTGGCGTTGCTGATCAATCAAGCCGCCATCACTCATCTGTCTCTGGAACACAAGGTATCGTCATGAACCCTCAATCACCGTGCCTGATTAAACGGGCCATCCAACTTTTTGAACAAATCCCCTACAGCTTGATCGCCTTTCTCGCACGCTTCTCCATCGCTGCGGTGTTCTGGAAGTCCGGGCAAACCAAAGTCGAAGGCTTTGCCATCGACTTGATCAGCGGCACCTTCCAACTGGGCGCGCCGCGCCTCGCCGCCTCGACGCTGCCGCTGTTTCGCAGCGAATACAAGCTGCCCTGGCTGTCACCGGAAGTGGCCGCGCACATGGCGGCATTTGCCGAACACTTCTTCCCCGTGCTGATCCTGCTGGGCTTGGCCACGCGCTTTTCGGCCCTGGCGCTGATTGCCATGACCCTGACCATTCAACTGTTCGTGTACCCCGATGCCTACCCGACCCACGGCACCTGGCTGGCCGTCCTACTGCTGTTAGTGGCCAAAGGCCCGGGTCGCCTCTCCGTCGACTACCTGATCGCCCGCCGTTATCGCTAGAGTCGGTCGAGGGCTTCGCCGCTGCGCTTGAACCAGTCCACCAGGTAGTCGGCCAACACTTGGGTGCGTCGCGGCAAGCCGCCCTGATAGGGATGCACCAGGTACATCGGCAGGCTCCGCGTCTGATAATCCCGCAGCAGCCAGCGCAATCGGCCGTCAGCCAGTTCCGCCGGTAAAACGTAGGAAGGCAGCCGCGCAATACCGGCGCCCACCAGGGCGGCCTTTTTCAACAGGTTGTAGTGATTGGAGGCGAAGGTCCCGCTCACCCGCACACGCAACAGTTCGTGCTGCTGGTGGTACAGCCACTCCTCGCGGCCGCTGTAGTGGCTGTTGAGCAGGCAGGTGTGGGACGCCAGATCAGCCGGGGTCAGCGGTTCGCCGTGCTGCTCCAGGTAGGCCGGGCTGGCACAGGTCATCTCGTGCCAGGCTAGCAGTGGCTTGGCCACCAGCCGCTCATTTTCGATGGCACCCGAGCGTACCCCCAGGTCAAAGCCATCCCGCGCCAGGTCGCGGTAGCTGTTGTTCAGCTCCAGTTCGAGCTGCACCTGCGGATAGTGCTCGGAAAACTCCAGCAACAAGCCATCGAAGAAGGTTTCGCCCAATGACACCGGAACCGTCATACGCACCGGCCCGGCCAAATCGTCCTTGAGCCGGGCCAGTGCCTGACGCGCCCGTTCGACCTGCACTACCAACGCCTGCGCCTGAGGCAACAACGCCGCGCCGGCAGCGGTCAGGCTGAGCTTGCGCGTGGTGCGGTGCAGCAACACCACCGAATACCCCGCCTCCAACTGGCTGATGCGCTTGGACAATTGCCCTTTGCTGCAACCCAACTGCTCAGCCGCTACGGTAAAACTGCCGGCTTCGATCAATACGGCAAACGCCGCCAGGTCATCCATCTCACTCATAGATTGTTTCCATTTGAAAACCAAAGGTTGCCTATTAGCGCGTTTATCCATCTGAAAAGCCACACTAGACTGAACCCTCACTTACCCCACTGGAGAAACAGCACGATGAAAATCCTATTGATTGGTGCCAGCGGCACCGTGGGCTCAGCGGTCAAGGCGGAACTGGCGCAGCGTCACGAGGTAATCAGTATTGGTCGCAGCAGCGGCGACTTCCAGGTGGATATCAGCGACAGCGCCTCGATCCGCCGGCTGTTCGAGCAGACCGGCCGGTTCGATGCCCTCGTCTGCGCCGCAGGCAGTGTGAATTTCGTCGCGCTGGGTGAGATGAGCGAAAGCGATTTTGAACTGGGCCTGCGCGACAAATTGATGGGCCAGGTCAACCTGCTGCTGATCGGCCGCGAGTACGCCAACGACGGCGCCTCGTTCACCTTTACCAGCGGCATCCTCAACCGCGACCCGATTCGCACCGGTGCCTCGGCGGCACTGGTCAATGGCGCACTGGATGCCTTTGTGAAAGCCGCGGCAATCGAATTGCCACGGGGCCTGCGCGTCAACTCCGTGAGCCCGACGGTGCTGCTGGAAGCCATGGGCAGCTACGCACCGTACTTTCGCGGGTACAAACCGGCGGCGGGCGCCGATGTGGCACTGGCCTACGCGAAAAGCGTCGAGGGCTTGCAGACCGGTCAAACCTTTATCGTAGGTTGAACTTCAAGGCTGTAAGAAATGCCTGAAGCTCGCACGTGGGCTTGTGATGCACCGCCAGCCTGCGTAACGTGGCGGCACTTGTCAGGAGACCCGATAATGCGTGCCGCCCGTACCCTCATGCTGTTTGCCTTGCTCCCGCTGTTCACCGCCTGCCAGTTGTTCGAAAGCGAGCCGGCCAAACCGTCCACCGTCGGGCTGACCCGCATGCAGGGCGAACTCACGGCTGTCGCAGGCAAGCTGTTGTTCCAACCGTGCCAAGACCAGCGCAACTACGTGGTCAAGGATACCGGCGGCACCAGCATCCTGCAGGAAGCCGCCTCCCTGGCCGGCCAGCAAGGCGTGCTGTTTGCCGACCTGCGCGGCAAGTTCTCCGGCGTCGCCACCGGCACCCAGGGCGAAGTGGAGCTGCAACAGCTGTACCGCGTCGAGCGCTCCGTCTCGGCCTGCGATGATCCCGACTTCAAGCGCACGATTCTGCGCGCCAACGGCCACAAGCCGGCCTGGGCGCTGAACGTCACCGCCAAAGGCATGGTGCTGGAGCGCGAAGGCCAGCCACCGCTGCCGGTTCCCTATGTCGAGGAACAACTGGGTGACGGGCGTTTCAACCTGATGACCGAAGCCAATAACCAGCACATCGAACTGTGGGTAGCCCCGCAGCGCTGTGTCGACAGTGCCAGCGGCAGCCTGCAACACATGACCGCCGAGTTGCGGGTCAACGGTCAAGTCCAGCGTGGCTGCGCGGCTTTCGGTGGTTCGCGGGACGATTGATTTGCTCCTGTGATGTTTTAACATGACGGCAAACTGCGCTTGGGGCTTATAATCACCGGTTTGCAAAACCGCCGGCCCCACCAAACGCCGCACACCGGACCCTGTCATGTTACGAATCACCGAACTCAAGCTGCCCATCGACCATCCCGAAGAAGACCTGCGGCCCGCCATTGTGCAGCGCCTGGGCATCGCCAGTGATGACCTGCTCGATTTCACCCTGTTCAAGCGCAGCTATGACGCCCGCAAAAAATCCTCGGAGCTGTGCTTCATCTACACCGTCGACGTGACCGTGAAGGGTGAAGCCGCCCTGCTGCTCAAGTTTGCCGATGACCGCAACATCAACCCGGCGCCGGACGTCAGCTACAAGGTAGTGGGCCAGGCGCCTGCGGACCTGGCTGAACGTCCGGTCGTCGTCGGTTTTGGCCCGTGCGGGATTTTCGCCGGGCTGCTGCTGGCGCAGATGGGCTTCAAGCCGATCATCCTGGAACGCGGCAAGGAAGTGCGCCAGCGCACCAAGGACACCTGGGGCCTGTGGCGCAAAAGTGTGCTCAACCCGGAGTCCAACGTGCAATTCGGTGAGGGCGGCGCCGGGACCTTTTCCGATGGCAAGCTCTACAGCCAGATCAAAGACCCGAAATTCCACGGGCGCAAAGTGCTGCACGAGTTCGTCAAGGCCGGCGCACCGGAAGAAATCCTCTACGTCAGCAAGCCGCACATCGGTACGTTCCGTCTGACCGGCGTGGTGGAAAACATGCGCGAGCAAATCATCGCCCTGGGCGGTGAAGTGCGCTTCGAGCAACGGGTGACCGACGTGTTGATCGAAGACGGTCAACTGAACGGCGTGGTCCTCGATGGCGGCGAGCAGGTCCTCTCCAAGCACGTGATCCTCGCCCTCGGCCACAGCGCCCGCGATACCTTCCGCATGCTCCACGGCCGTGGCGTGTACATGGAAGCCAAGCCGTTTTCCGTGGGTTTCCGTATCGAACACCCGCAGTCGCTGATCGATGCCGCGCGCCTGGGCAAATACGCCGGGCACCCGAAACTCGGCGCCGCCGACTACAAACTGGTCTACCACGCCAAGAATGGCCGCTCGGTCTACAGCTTCTGCATGTGCCCCGGCGGCACCGTGGTGGCCGCGACTTCCGAGCTGCATCGCGTGGTGACCAACGGCATGAGCCAGTACTCGCGCAACGAACGCAACGCCAACTCCGGCATCGTGGTCGGCATCACGCCTGAGGTCGATTACCCGGGCGGCCCGCTCGCCGGCATCGAGCTGCAGGAGCGCCTGGAGTCCCACGCCTACATCCTCGGCGGCAGCAATTACGAGGCCCCGGCGCAACTGGTGGGCGACTTTATCGCTGGCAAACCGTCCACGGCCATCGGCAGCGTGGAGCCGTCCTACAAACCTGGGGTGTCCATGGGCGACCTGGCCCTGGCGCTGCCGGACTTCGCCATCGAAGCGATCCGTGAAGCCTTGCCGGCGTTCGAGAAGCAGATCAAGGGCTACTCGCTGCACGATGCAGTCTTGACCGGTATCGAGACGCGCACCTCATCGCCATTGCGGATTACCCGTAACGAATCGATGCAGAGCTTGAACGTCAAAGGCCTGTTCCCGGCCGGTGAAGGCGCCGGTTATGCCGGTGGGATTCTGTCGGCGGGTGTCGACGGCATTCGGATTGCCGAGGCGTTGGCGCGGGATATGTTGGGTATCGAGGCCTGAAAAAACCGCCATCCAGATGTGGGAGCAAGCGCGCTCCCACGGTGTTTTTCGTGGCGTGTCAGATATTCGCGCGCAGGATGTTATCGGGCAGCGGCTCACCGCGCTCGACGCTGGCCGCCACCGCAGCGATCAACCCCGGCAGTTCATACCCCTGCCCCGCCAGCCACGCCTGATCGTAATAGGTGGTGGCATACCGCTCGCCCCCGTCACACAAGATCGCCACGATCGACCCCGACTCCCCCGCCGCTTTCATCTGCTGCGCCGCCATCAAGGCACCGATCAGGTTGGTCCCGCTGGACCCGCCGACCCGTCGCCCCAGCCGCTCGGCCAGGTAATGCATGGCCGCCAGCGACAGCGCATCCGGCACCTTGACCATCGCATCGATGACCTTGGGCAAAAACGACGCTTCGACCCGCGGTCGGCCAATGCCTTCGATTCGCGAGCCGCACTCCAGGCGCAAGCCGGCATCGCCGCTCAGGTAGTAGTCAAAGAACACCGAGCGCTCGGCATCGGCACACAATACGCGGGTGCAATGCTGGCGATAACGCACATAACGCCCCAGAGTCGCGGTGGTACCGCCCGTGCCGGGGCTGGAAATCAGCCAGCTCGGCTCGGGATGACGCTCGAAGCGCATCTGCTGGAAGATCGACTCGGCGATGTTGTTATTCGCCCGCCAGTCGGTGGCGCGTTCGGCGTAGGTGAACTGGTCCATGAAGTGACCACCACTTTCCTGCGCGAGGCGTTCGGATTCGGCGTAGATCTGCGTCGGATCTTGTACCAGATGACTCTTGCCACCATAGAAGGCGATCTGGGCGATCTTTTCCTTGGACGTGGTGGCTGGCATCACCGCGATAAACGGCAGGCCGAGCAAGCGTGCGAAGTAGGCTTCGGAGATCGCCGTCGAACCGCTGGAGGCTTCGATTACCGGCGCCCCCGGTTTCAGCCAGCCATTGCACAGCGCATACAGGAACAGCGAGCGCGCCAGCCGGTGTTTCAGGCTGCCGGTGGGATGGCTGGACTCATCCTTGAAGTACAATTCGATACCCGGCAAGCCCGGCAGCGCTAAAGGGATCAGGTGGGTGTCGGCGCTGCGCTGGAAGTCTGCTTCAATAATATGAATGGCTTCGCGGGCCCAGGGACGGTGGTCGCTCATGAGGGAATCTCTAAGGATTTCAGTCGCAATCTTAGGATGTTTCCTACACCTCACACAGATACAGTAACGACTCAATTGGACACACAATTGCTAGGCTCTGGCGCAACCCCGACCACGCCCCATTCTTATAACAAATAAGAATATAACTTTTGTTTTAACAACTAACGGTACGGGTTAGGGTACGCACCTATTGAATCCGGATTGGAGAGCACACCTTGGCTCTGCGTAGCACGTTCACCCGTTTTTTCCAGCTGGAAGCCGCCAGCGGTCTGTTGTTGATCGCCGCAGCCGCCTTGGCGCTGATCGTCAACAACTCACCGTTGTCGCACCTCTACAGCGCGTTTCTCGACGTGCCCGTAGTGGCGCAGATTGGCGCGCTGAAGATCGCCAAGCCCGCGTTGTTGTGGATCAATGACGGCCTGATGGCCCTGTTCTTCCTGCTGATCGGCCTGGAGGTCAAGCGCGAGTTGCTCGACGGCCACCTGTCCAAGCCCTCGCAAGTCGTCCTGCCAGGCGCTGCGGCGATCGGCGGCATGGTGGTGCCGGCACTGATCTACTGGGCAATCAACAAGGATTACCCTGCGGCGCTTTCCGGCTGGGCAATCCCCATGGCCACCGATATCGCCTTCGCATTGGGCGTCCTGGCGCTGCTGGGCAAGCGCGTGCCGGTGTCGCTGAAACTGTTCCTGATGACCCTGGCCATTATCGATGACCTGGGCGCTATCATCGTGATCGCCGTGTTCTATTCCAGCGATCTGTCCGGCGCAGCCCTGGCGGGCGCAGGCGCCTGTTTGATTGCCTTGATTGCGATGAACCGGCTGGGCGTGATCAAGCTCGGGCCTTACCTGATCATCGGCCTGATCCTGTGGGTCTGCGTGCTGAAAAGTGGCGTGCATGCCACCCTGGCCGGCGTGACCCTGGCGTTCTGCATACCGATGCGCACCAAAAACGCCGAAACCTCTCCGCTGTTGACGCTCGAACATGCCCTCCATCCGTGGGTGGCCTACTGCATCCTGCCGCTGTTCGCGTTTGCCAACGCCGGTGTGTCCCTGACCGGGGTCAGCCTCGAGAGCTTCACCCACCACGTGCCCCTGGGTATCGCCGCCGGCCTGTTGATCGGCAAGACTATCGGCGTATTCGGCCTCACCTGGCTGGCCATCAAGACCGGCCTCGCCGCGCTGCCCAGCGGCGCCAACTGGGGTCAGGTGTTCGGCGTCGCGATCCTGTGCGGCATCGGCTTTACCATGAGCCTGTTTGTCGGTTCACTGGCGTTCGTGCCGGGCGCCAGTGAGTTTGCCGGGGAGGATCGAATGGGGATTCTGACCGGGTCGATACTCGCGGCGTGTATCGGTTATGCGGTGACGGCAATGGCGAGTCGCAAGAAAGCCTGACCCGCGCAAACACCGCACACAAAAAACCCCAGCCGGTCACCCGGCTGGGGTTTTTCTTTGCTCGCGGCTTAACGCTTAGCGAGTCACGCGGCTGGTACCATCAACGGTCATGATGCGCACGCGATCACCGATGCGGAAGATTTCATTTTCCTGCACGGCCTGCACGTAGGCGCGCATGCTGCCGTCGTCTTCGCGAACGGTGATTTCCACGCCCTGGGTGCGGGTCAGGCCTTCTTCGGTGGCCGAACCCAACAGGCCGCCGGCGACGGCGCCGATCACGGCGGTCACGATACTGCCACGGCCGCCGCCGATGGCGCTGCCGCCCACGCCGCCAATGACGGCACCGGCCGCGCCGCCGATTGGGGTCTTGGTGCCTTCGATTTTCACCGGACGCAGGGATTCAATGGTGCCCATGCGAACGGTCTGCACACGACGCGCTTCGTCACGGGAGTACGAGTCGCCGGTCAGACTCGAGGCGCAGCCACCCAACAACAACGACAGGGTAGTAAAGCAGGCAACTAGTAAAACGGACTTACGCATAGCATCAACTCCAAAGGACAGGTGTTCATTAGACGCTGCGGCTTGACGCCTGTCACGGCAAGCCCCGCAGAAAATTGCTTTCATTCAGCCCTAGTACAGAGTGCCAGCACCAGAAGACTCGACAAACGGTAGCACTCATTTCGTAAACAGGACGCTCATGGATTATTTCATCATTGTAGTCACTACCGTAGCCGGCTTGTATTTTCATGGCTGGTTGTACCTGCGCATCCGACGCTGGATCGACCGCGACCTGGCGCTCTCCCTGGCGGGCAGCGACCTGCACAAGCGGGCGTTTATGCTGCAACAACTGGAAAAAGCCCGCACCCTGAAGATCAACCGCCGCGATTTGCCGGCCTGGTTGAAAAACGCGGCGCAGCAGTATACGCCCGAGGCCTCTTGAAGAGAGGCTTCGGGGTGACAAACAACAGTCAGGTGGGGTGACGAAAGACGACGATCAGGGTGCCAGACGCTCACGGGTCCAGTCGGCCCCTTGCAAGCGGTAGTTCAGGCGGTCATGCAGACGGCTAGCGCGGCCTTGCCAGAACTCGATGCGCTCGGGCAACAAGCGATAGCCGCCCCAGTGCTCGGGGCAGTGCGGCTGAGTGTCGCTGAAGCGCTCTTCGGTGACCTTGAGCAAGTCGTGCAATTCTTCGCGGTCACGGATGACCTTGCTCTGCGGAGAGGCCCACGCGCCCAGGCGGCTACCCAAGGGGCGCACCTGGAAATAGGCGTCCGACTCTTCGGGCGTGACCTTGACCACCCGGCCCTCGATGCGCACCTGGCGCTCCAGGGTCGGCCAGAAAAAGGTCATGGCCGCGAAAGGCTGCGTCGCGAGCTGATCGCCCTTGGCGCTCTGATAGTTGGTGAAGAAGGTAAAGCCCTGTGCATCCAGGCCCTTGAGCAGCAGGATGCGACAGTGCGGGCGACCGTCCTCATCGACCGTGGCCAGGGTCATCGCATTGGCCTCCACCGGCGGCTGCTCGGTCTTCACCGCATCGCCAAACCATTGGTGGAACAAGGCGAACGGCTCGCTCGGGGCCTGGGCCTCGCTCAAACCATCCCGTGTGTAGTCACGGCGCATATCCGCCACTGCCTGGGTCATGCGACTTTATCCTTCTGGTTCAACGGATCAGTTTTTTGCCTGGTCGTTCACAACCGGTGCAGCAGCCTTGGCTTTGGCTTTGGCCGGTGCTGGTTTCTTGGCAGCTGGCTTGGCCGGGGCCTTTTTCGCGGCTGGCTTAGCTGCGGATTTCTTCGCGACCGCCTTTTTCGCTGGGGCTTTTGCGGCTGCGGCCGGCGCGGGAACGTCCTGCACGGCAACCATTTCAGCCACAGGCAGCGTCTTGCCCGAGTTGTACTTGCTCAGCAAGGCCAACATAGTTGTACGCTGAGTAAACATAATTTCCATGCGACGATTCAGCGCACGGCCCTGGGTACTGTCGTTGGCGGCACGTGGCATCATGTCGCCCATACCGCGCAACATCAGACGGTCTTGCTTGAGGCCGCTGAGACTGAAAATCGATGCGATGGACACCGCGCGCTCTTTGGTCAACGCCTGGCTCGCCGGAGCGCTGCCGGTGGCGTCAACGTGACCGAGGACCAGTACGGCGGTCTTCGGGTCAGCCTCAACAGCCTTGGCGACGCGAGTGAACGGGCCAAGGGTAACCGGCAGCAACATCGTCGGGCGTTTCGGGTTGTAGGAACCGTCTACCGGGGCAATCACCACCAGTACGTTGTCGCGACGTTCCAGTTGCAGGTTGCTGTCCTTGATGGCGGCGCGCAGGCGCGGCTCATAGTCGTCCAGCCAGGCTTGGGTAATTTTCGGGTCGGGCATCGGCACATTGGTCACGTCGACCTTGGCCAATGGCTTAGGCTTGGACGTGCTTTCGAACGGCCACCACCAATGGGTTTCGGAGTCGGTCTTGGCGACGACGGCGGCAGCAGGAGCAGCTGGCGCCGGGGTTGCAGCCTTAAGGTCGGCCTTCAGGTCAGCCTTGGCATCGGCGGCCTTTTCGTCGGCGCTCTTGGAGGAGAACGGCCACCAACTGGAGCCGGTATCCGCTTTGGCCACCGGGGCTGGAGCAGGAGCGGCGGCTACCGGCGCGGCAGGCTTGACGCTGGCAGCAGCTAGCGGTGCAGCAGGCTTGGCCCCGGCGGCGAGTTTGGCGTCCGGTTTGACGTCGGTTTGGGTCACTGCGTCCTTGGTAGCAGCCTTGTCAGATCCAAATGACCACCAATGCCCGCCCTCAGCATCATTTTGTGGTGTTTGTGCGCAGCCAGTAATAGTGAGGCACAGCGCCAGTGCCAAGGACTTGTTCGATAACATGAGATATCCACAAAATGAGAAAAAACCGGGGGTCTGAACGACCCGTTAAACAGACGCGTCCGGAACATTAAAGTTACAATATTTCGCTTCGCGCCTTCTTATACTTGCATTTGTAACAAAAAAACGTGAAACAGCAAGGGGTTTACAGACAACCGGCCAATATTCTGACCAACTTCTGCGCCCGCGGGTCCATAAGTACATAGGGTCCCAATGTATTAGTCGCAAAACCGAACGCTACATCATGTTCAGGGTCGGCAAACCCCACCGAACCACCCGCACCTGGATGTCCAAATGCACGCGGGCCAAGGCCGAAGGTCGCATTCGGCAGTTGCGGTTGATCCAACATGCAGCCCAGGCCGAAACGGGTTTGGGTCAATAAGGTTTTATCGGGCCCGATACTGTGTTCACGGGTCAACTGTTCGAGCATGTCGCTTTCCAGCAAACTACCGTCCAATAAACCACTATAAAAACCCGCCAGGCTGCGCGCATTACCGTGACCATTCGCCGCTGGCTGCTGCATACGCCGCCATTCCGGTTTATTAGTACTGGTCAGAATAGACGGCGGATTGGCAAATGCCCGCGTCGTCATGGCCTCAGGTTCTCGCATCATTACTTGCAGTAAACGTTGCGCGGCTTCATCGCCCATGTTGCCTTTGCCGCGCGCTATATGGGCCACGCGATAAAATTCTTCGTCCGCCAGGCCCACATGAAAGTCCAGCCCCAACGGGCGTGCAACCCGCGCCACGATGGACTCGCCCGGCCCGCGTCCGTCGGCACGGCGCAGCAATTCCCCGACCAACCAGCCATAGGTGATCGCCTCGTAGCCGTGGCCCTGGCCCGGCGTCCACCACGGGGCTTCGGCCGCCAAAGTGTCGACCATCAATGGCCAGTCGTACAGCGCTTCGGCGGGCAGCATTTCACGGATCGCCGGCAACCCAGCCTGGTGGCAGAGCAACTGGCGCAAGGTGATGGCTTCTTTACCGGCCGCGGCAAACGCCGGCCAGTAGTTGGCCACTGGCGCATCCAGTTGCAGCTTGCCTTCGGCCACCAATTGCAGGGCCGCGACGGCGGTGAAAGTTTTGGTGCAGGAGAACAGGTTGACAATGGTGTCGCTGTGCCACGCTTGCGCCCCATCCTTATCGGCGGTGCCGGCCCACAGGTCGACCACGGTTTCCCCGCCGATCTGGATGCACAGCGCCGCACCACGCTCTTGCGGGTCATCGAACAACGCGGCGAACGCTTCACGTACCGCTTCGAACTGGAGCTCGTAATGACCCTGAACCTGCACCTAAGCCCCCTCGGAAAACGCTGTAAAAAGTGGCCGACATTGTTCCAGCCCTTGTAGGATTTGTGAACCCGTCAACGCTGAATCAATGACCATTTCCGGAATGCCCACCGGCATGTCCGGCGCCCTGCCCCGTACCTTTGCCGTCATGCCCCGGTTTGCTCCCTTCATGCTCGCGAACCGCACGGGCCGCCTTGGCTTTTTCGGCCTCCTTGCCCAGTTGGTCGACCGCCGCCAGGTTGCTTCTACGCACACTGTCGACAAAGCCCTGGAACGGCACATCGGTCATACCGACCAGACCGAAATGGCCGTTTTCGCCGTCCAGCAAGCGACCGGTCACCGGCTGGTCCAGATACTGGAACCAGTGCACACCGACAATCGACGGCTCGGCCATGGCCTGCTTGAGGAAGTTGGCATACGCGGTGCCGCGATCCTCTTCCCTGGCCAGCTGCGTTACACCGCCCCAAAACGGGCCGCGGTCAGCCGAGCCGAAGTTGAACTCGGTGATCAACACCGGTTTGTCCAGTGCGCGCAAGGCGGCGAAGTCGTAGCCGTCCTGAGGTTTGAGGGTGTACATGTTGAAGCTCAACACGTCGCAATACTGCGCGCAGGACGCCACCGCTTCCGGAGTACTCACCGCGTAACGCCCGCCCAGCAGCAACTGGTTGGGCGCGTGCCACTTGAGCGCATCGGAGATGGTCTTGAAGTAGGTATCTGCAAAGGTCTTCTGGAAGTATTTGAAGTCGGCTTCGATTTCCGGATGCTCAGGGTTGGGCATCGGCGGCTCGAAGCCCGGGTCTTCCATCAACTCCCAGCCCGCCAGGTGGATGCCCCAGGCTTTCGACAGGCCTTCTTCGTTGCGGTATTTGTCGCGCAATTGCTTGAGGAACGCACGCTTGGCGGGTACGTCGGTGGTCATGCGCAGGGTGCCGTAGGCCAAGGCGTAGCGGGATTTTGCATCGTCACCGGGACCGGCCCAGGCCAGTTCGTTATCGGCAAAAAAACCGATCAGCCAAGGATCGTCGCGGTGATCACGGGCGGCGATGGCCACGGCGCGCTCGGTGGCCATGGCGAAACGCGGGTCGAACGGGTCGGGCATGCCGCCCCACCAGTCGGTGCCGGTACTGATGCTGGCGTAATCGCCGACGATCGACAGCGGCAAGGTGTACGGCACGCGGTCCGCGCTGGCCAGTTGCGCAGCACTCCAGTTGCCCACAGTATTGAAACCCCAGGCCTGCAGGCGGTCGAGGGTGTGGCTGACCCAGCGCTTCTGGTCGAAACCGTCAGTGTCATACGTGCGCTGCAGGTTGGCGCGGTAGAAATCGTACCAACGCCCCGCACCAAAGCTACGCCCTTCGCCGGCGCCGTTACCGGTGCGGTTGTCGCCGCTGCCGTAGTACTTGTCAAAGGGTTCCCCGGCCTTGGGCAGCGCCGCGAACATCCATTCACGACCCGCCACGTAGGTCGGGTTGTTATCCGACGCCACGGTGTTGACGCCCAGGGAATAGAACGGATGCCCCTCAGGCGTCACCAAATACCAGCGACCGTCGCGCTTCTCGGTGTGGAAAAAGCCGCTGGCGTCGAACGCCGGGCCTTTGTTCCAACCGCCGTACTGGTCCAGGGAGGACTTATCCCGCTCGGCCAACCAAACCTTGAGTTGTTGCTGCTCCTTGGCGGCGGCGGCCTTGAGCTGCTCGTCGCTGCTGACCTTTTCCGGCCAGCGCGCGCGGGTGGACTGGCCATAGGCGTCCACCAGTTCGCTATAGGCCGCCTTGAGCACCGGCTCGCTGTCCTGCACGCCAAAGCGCTCCAGCAGAATGCTTTGGGCGACATTCGGCTTGATCATCGACAGGGTCACCGACACCACCTGGCTGCGGTCGATTTCCCCGGCACTGCTGGCCAGCAACACGCGCTGGCCGTCGACGCTGATCGGCATCGGCGGGCCGGCCTTCATGCCCTGGCTCAACGGCGAGTTGGCTTGCAGGGGGATCAACAGGGTCTGGGCTGGACCGGCTGGCAAGTCGATGCGGCTGACCAGGGTCTTGCCGTCATTGCTCTGCACCTTGACGTACAGGGTCAGCGCCCAGTCCATGGCGCTCTGGATACGCAGGCTCATGGCGCTGGATTGCGACCAGTCCCAGGCGCCGGTCTGCGGGCTGAGCACCAGGCTCGGTTCGGCGGCTGGGTTGAAGGTGATGCGGCGCAGCACTTCGCCTTCAGGGGTTTGTTCGGCGTTGTATTGCGGCAGGCTGGCGTCCTGGGTCGCCACCTTGACCACATCGGCAGGCCGGACGAAGTTGAACAGCGTTTGTTGCCCGGCGGGCGCGGCCAACAGGGGCGCGGCGAACAGCAGGGCAAAAAGGGCAGGCAGCGTGCGAATCATACGAGCAAGGTTCTCCCAAACGGCCGATAAATGGCCTGATGACATAGAGCGAGGCAGTGAGATAGACCACGAAGTGGGCGAATTCGCCCACTGAGGCTTAAGAAATTTCGCGCCGGAACGGCGGCAAGGCATTCAAGATAGCCTTGCCATAGCGCTGGGTGACCAGGCGACGATCGAGCAAGGTGATGGTGCCCCGGTCTTCTTCGGTACGCAGCAAGCGCCCGCAGGCCTGCACCAGCTTCAGGGACGCATCCGGCACCGAGATTTCCATGAACGGGTTGCCACCGCGCGCTTCGATCCACTCGGCCAGGGCGGCCTCGACAGGATCATCCGGCACCGAGAACGGGATCTTGGCGATCACCACGTGTTCGCAGTAGGCACCGGGCAAATCCACGCCTTCGGCAAAGCTCGCCAGGCCGAACAGCACGCTGGAATCTCCGCCATCGACCCGCGCCTTGTGCTTGTTCAGGGTTTCCTGCTTGGACAGGTTGCCTTGGATAAACACCTGCTTGCGCCAGTCGCGGTCAAGGCCGTCGAACACGTCCTGCATCTGTTTGCGCGACGAGAACAGCACCAGTGTGCCGCGCGAACCTTCCACCAGCTCCGGCAAGTCACGGATGATCGCCGCCGTGTGGGCCGGCGCATCCCGGGGGTCGGCCTTGAGGTCGGGGACGCGCAGCACGCCAGCATCGGCGTGATGGAACGGGCTCGGCACCACGGCGGTGACAGCCTTTTTCGGCAGGCCAGCACGCATGCGGAAGCGGTCGAAGGTGCCCAGGGCGGTCAGCGTGGCCGAGGTGACCAGGCAACCATAGGCCACGTTCCACAGGTTGCGCCGCAGCATTTCAGCCGCAAGGATCGGGCTGGCGTTGACCTCGATGTCAAACAGCGCACCGCTTTCCGACAGGGTCAGCCAACGCGCCATGGGCGGGTTGTCTTCCGGGTCTTCGACGGTGAAAGCCGTCCACAACTCCCAGTTGCCCTGGGCACGGGACAACAGGCTGCCGAACAGTGGGTACCACTCCTCGGCCTGGTTACTGGCGATGCCGATGTTGACCTCGCCGTCCATGCCTTCCTTGAGCAGGTCGGTCAGGCGGGTGAAGAGGTCGGTCAGGCGCGAAAAGCCCTTCTTCAGCTCGACGCCCATTTCGCGCATGTGCTCGGGAATCAGTCCGCCGACAAAGCGATGGCGCGGGCGCTCGCGGCCTTCGACGTCTTCGCCGGGCTTGAAGTCGGCGACCTGCTCGCAGGCGCTGAACATGAACTGCTGCTGGGTCTTGATCTCCCGCGCCAGCTCCGGTACCTGCTCGATCAGCTTGCCCAGATCGCCGGGCAGCGGATGCTGGGCCAGCAGTTTGGTGAGGTTCTTGGCGGTGGTCTCCAACCAGTCGGCGGTGGAGCGCAAGCGCGTGTAGTGGGCGAAGTGGCCGATGGCTTTGTCGGGCAGGTGGTGGCCTTCGTCGAATACGTAAAGGGTGTCGCGCGGGTCCGGCAGCACGGCGCCGCCGCCCAGGGCCAGGTCGGCCAGGACCATGTCGTGGTTGGTGACGATCACGTCGACCTTGCCCATGCCTTCGCGCGCTTTATAGAAGGCGCACTGGCCGAAGTTGGGGCAATGTCGGTTGGTGCATTGACTGTGGTCGGTGGTCAGGCGCGCCCAATCGGCGTCTTCCAGGGCGGTGGGCCAGCTGTCGCGGTCGCCGTCCCATTTATTGCCGGCCAGTTTTTCGATCATGCTGGTAAACAGCTTCTGGCTGACTTCATCGACTTCGATCTTGAAGCCTTCTTCTTCAAACAGCGACGCCGTGGCGGTTTGCGCGTGGCCTTCCTGCAGCAGCACGTCGAGCTTGGACAGGCACATATAGCGGCCGCGGCCCTTGGCCAGGGCGAAGGTGAAGTTCAGGCCACTGTTGCGCATCAGATCGGGCAGGTCTTTGTAGACGATCTGCTCCTGCAGGGCGACGGTGGCGGTAGCGATCACCAAGCGCTTGCCGGCGGCCTTGGCGGTGGGAATCGCCGCCAGGCTGTAGGCCACGGTCTTGCCGGTGCCGGTGCCGGCCTCGACGGCCACGATCGCGGGGTCACCGCTGCGCCGGCCTTCGTCGTCGGTGTCGATATCCCCGAGGACCTTGGCCACTTCGGCGATCATCAGGCGTTGGCCGTAGCGCGGTTTCAAGCTCTTGGCTTCGAGAAAACGCGAATAAGCGCCCTGGATCGTGGTTTTGAGTTCAGTGCTGATCATGAATAGTCGGGCGCAAAAACGCTGGATAAATTTTCAGTGGTTCGGATCGGCAGCTATCATACCTCGCTAATTAATCCCGCGCAGAACGGAGTACCGCAATGACCGTGTTCAGCCTCGTTTACACCCTGCATGTATTGGCCGCCCTGATCTGGGTCGGCGGCATGTTTTTCGCCTGGATGATCCTGCGCCCCGCCGCTGTGGCGGCGCTTGAGGGCCCTGCCCGGCTCAAGCTGTGGGCAAATGTGTTTCAACGTTTTTTCGTGTGGGTCTGGGTGGCGGTACTGATTTTGCCGATCAGCGGTGTCGGCCTGCTGCAACTGCGCTTCAGCGGGTTTGAAACCGCGCCGCGTTACGTGCAGGTGATGATGGGTTTGTATGTGGTGATGACCGCGCTGTTTATCCGCATCCAGGCGTTGAAGCTCCCTGAATTGCGCACAGCGGTAGCGGCAGAGGATTGGCCGGCAGGTGCGGCTGCACTGGGGCAGATTCGCAAGTTGGTGGGCATTAACCTGATCGTGGGGTTGGTGCTGGTCGCAATTGCTTCGGCTCGGCCGATGTTCTGAGGCGCGCCTTAAACGGCCATCGGGAGCAAGCTCCCTCCCACACTTGAAATGCATTCAAAATGTGCGAGGGAGCTTGCTCCCGATGGCGTCAGATCGAACGACTCAAAGTCGCTGAATGGTCACAGTTCCCGCAGGACCCGCCGGCCCCGGTTGCCCTTCCAGCCCTGGCCGGCCTTTGTCACCACCATCGGCGCGGTACACCAGGCAACCCTTGGATTGCCCACCCCTTCCAGGCTTGCCCGCCGTCCCTGCCAAGCCGCCCGCGCCGCCATCGACCCAGACCTTGATCTTGTCGCTCGGGAAGTCCTGCGGCAGCTCGACCCGCACCTGCGCGCCCGCCGCGCCGGGCAACCCGTCGCCACCGTTATCGCCGTTGGCGCCGCGCCCGGCGGAACCCCAAGTGCAACCCGGGTCTTCGCCGTTGGCGCCATCCAACCCGGCATACCCTTGGGCGCCGGCGCCACCACGGGCATCCACCGACAGTTCCTGCGCCGTCAGGGCATTGATGCGCAAGGTCAGGTCACGCCCGGCCTTGGCTGGTTTTTCATGGGTCCCGGGAGCACCCCGCGAGGTGATTTGGCTGCCGTGCTCCAGTTGCGCCTGACGCACCTGCAATTGCAGCGCGGTGTTACCGGGAGCGATGGCGATGCGTGCGTCGCGGCCCAGGTGCAACTCATCCACCGAGACCTGGCTGATCGTGGCGGGAATGAGCAACGTGCCGTAGTCCGCCACGTCCAGGCGTTCCAGTTGCAATACGCTGGTGCTGTTGGGCAAGCGCATCAACGAGTTGGTTTCGACACTGACGTTCTGGGCCAGGGCAACGGGGCTGACCAACAGGGCCAACAGAAAAACCTTACGCATCATGGGGCTCCTGAGTGTTTTGGAATTTGTTATTGCAAATTTTTCTTTGGGCGCACAGTAACGACTTCTACAGGCGATTTGCCAGTGAAGGATCAAAAAACTTGAGAAGGCGGCGGTTTCAGCGAGGATCGCCAACGATGCCCCTGCGGAATCCCACAGGGGCAAGGGCTGTCAGCGGTTGATCTGGATTTCTACGCGGCGGTTCAGGGCACGGCCTTCAGCGGTTTTGTTGTCCGCCACCGGATGGCTTTCGCCCGCACCGGTCACCGATACAAAGTTACTGCGAGGCACGCCGGAGCCGATCAGGTATTCCGTCACCGAGTGGGCGCGTTTTTCCGAGAGTTTCTGATTGTAGGCGTCCTTGCCGACGCTGTCGGTATGCCCACTGACGCGCAACTGGGCGCTCGGGGCTTCGCGTTTCAGGCGGGTGGCGATGGTGTCGAGCTTGGTTTTGTCCGCCGCCGTCAGCTTGGCCGAGTCGAACTGGAAGTGGACGTCGCGAATCACGATGGTTTCTTCCTTGACCACAACCACCTCTTCAACCACCGCGGCGGGTGGCGCAGGTGGGCAACCATTGGCATCGACCTGCACGCCTTTCGGCGTACCGGGGCACTTGTCACGGCTGTCCGGCACGCCATCGCCGTCTTCGTCGCCATCGCCGTGTACCCAGCAATAGGCACCGGCCATGCCGCCGACCAACAACGCGCCGTAGCCGGCATAGGCTGAGCTTTCCGTCGCACCGATCGCCGCGCCGGTCACACCGCCAACGGCGGCGCAGGTGGGCCAATCGGTTTTTTGCAAACCTGCGCAACCTGTCAATACTCCGGTTAGCAGAACCAAGGGTAGAGCTGTCCGCATGATGCTCATCTGATTTCTCCTGGGGGGATCGGCGGGGGCCGATGGGTGGAGTAAAGACCGCTCTTTTCAACTGCGCCAGTACGCCACACCCCCGTATTCATTGAGGACGGCTGCACTTGAGGGACTTTTCTCAGCCACCCGCTCTAGGCCCGCACGCTCAGCCGCGCTAGTCTCTAGGGTCCTGATGTGAGGATCTCTGATGACCGCTGGTATTTCTTCTCGTACCCCCCAGCAAGCTCTGGCTGCCTTGCTCGATTTACAGCAGCCCAAACGCCTGTTGCTGTTGGGTGCCAGCCAGTTCCCGGCACTGGAAGCCTTTCAAAAGGCGCACCCTGAGACCCAGGTGTCCGTCGCGGCGCCTGGCGCGTTGCCGGCGGAACTGGCGGCGCAGCGTTTTGACCTGGCGCTGGTGGTCGATTGCCTGGAGCACCTGTCAAAACCACAAGGCCTGACCCTGTTGGGCGGCATTCGCAATCTCAATGCCAGCCGTATTGCGGTGCTGGTGGACCTGGGAGCCTGCGACTGGAAGGACACTGACTTCTTCTCCCTGGCCCTGCAGGCCGGCGAGCGCTTCCAGCGCGAAGAGCAGGTGCTGACGCTGTTTACCTATGATCTGCTTGACTATAAACAGGTGCCGGACTGGCTCAACGCCCGCTTTTGGGCCAACCCGGAAAACTTCGGAAAGTATTGGTGGTAACCCAATGACGACAGCCATTTGCCCCTGCGGCAGCGGCAACCTGCTGGATGCCTGCTGCGGCCATTATCACGCCGGCCACCCGGCGCCGTGCGCCACCGCGCTGATGCGTTCGCGCTACAGCGCCTACGTGCTGGGCCTGGTGGACTACCTGGTGGCCACCACCCTGCCCGCGCAACAGGCCGCCCTGGACCGTGACGCCATTGCCGCCTGGAGTGCCCAGAGCACCTGGCTTGGCCTGGAGGTGGAAAGCTCCGAGGTGTTCGGCGGCCAGCCGGAACATGCGTTCGTGACCTTTACTGCACGCTGGCATGACAGCACCGGCGAACATAGCCACCGCGAACAGTCTTCTTTCGTACAGAATGAGGGGCGCTGGTACTTCATCGACCCGACAGTGGAGATGAAGGCCGGACGCAATGACGCGTGCCTCTGCGGGAGCGGGCAGAAGTTCAAGAAGTGCTGCTCCAGCTACCTCTAATCACCTGACAGGGATCACGCCATGCTCCGGACTTACAGCTTGTTGCTGGCGTTGACCCTTGGCTTGAGCGGCTGTGCCTCGTGGTTCGAGGACGACACGCCCCCGCCCCACGTCTCGCTGGTGAAAGTCGAAGTGGTACGGGCCAAGTTACTGGAGCAGAAGTTCAAGCTGTATTTTCGCGTGGACAACCGCGACGACGCCGACCTGACGGTGCGCGGCCTGATCTACAAGGTCAGCCTGGGCAACCTGCTGCTGACCGAAGGCGAATCCAACGAATGGTTCACCGTGCCGCCGCGTAGCCACGCCTTTTTCAAGATCTCGGTGCGCACCAACCTCTGGCCGCAGATCCGTGATGTGGTGCAGATGCTGAAAAACCCCGACCGGCCCGTGCCTTATCGGCTGGAAGGCGAACTGAAAACCGGATTATTCATCGGTAATGACGTGCGCGTGGACCACAATGGCGAGATAATCCCCGGCGATTTTATTCCGGAGCGACATCGATGACTCAACAACCCCATGTCCATGGTCCTGACTGCAACCACGATCACGATCACCATGATCACGACCACGGCCATGTCCACGGCCCGAACTGCGGCCATGCTCACCAGGAGCCGGTGCGCAATGCCCTGAAGGACGTTGGCCGCAACGATCCATGCCCATGCGGCAGCGAGAAGAAATTCAAGAAGTGCCACGGCGCTTGATACCTGGCGTCTGAAAATAAGCCTTAGCTCCTGCTTGCGTCGTTTCACCGCGCTCACTAACGTAGCGCCTTTACTGACGCCACCCCCCGCAGGAGCTTTGCCATGGCCTCGCCAGCCCTCTCACATTTTCTTCCCCGGTTCGGCGTTGCCGCGGCAGTGGCCAGTGCGTTAAGCCTGGCTGGTTGCCAGCTCCAGAGCACCCAGGACACCCTACCACCCGTTGCCGGCGTACAGCCGATCAAGGGCCTCGCGCAGAATGTTTCGATACGCCGCAATGCCCAGGGCATGCCGCTGATTGAAAGCAACACCTTCCACGATGCGCTGTTCAGCCTCGGTTATGTGCATGCCAGCGACCGCATTACGCAGATGGTCACGTTGCGCTTGTTGGCCCAAGGCCGCCTGGCGGAAATGTCCGGCCCCGAGGTGCTGGATGTCGACCGTTTCATGCGCGCGGTCAATCTCAAGAAAAGCGCCGGCGAGCTGTACAACGCCTCGTCGCCGCGGCTCAAGCGCTTCTTTGAAGTGTATGCCCGTGGCGTCAACGCCTACCTGTTCCGCTACCGCGACAAGCTGCCACCGGACCTCGCCCAGACCGGCTACAAACCCGAGTACTGGAAGCCGGAAGATTCGGCGCTGTTGTTCTGCCTGCTGAATTTCAGCGAGTCGGCCAACCTGCAGGAAGAATTGTCATCCCTGGTACTGGGGCAAAAGGTCGGCGTCGACAAACTCGCCTGGCTCACCCCAAGTGCGCCGGATGAGCCGATCCCGCTGGCCGAAGCCGACAAACTCAAGGGCGTGAACCTGGGCCAGATCACCGGCCTGGCTGGGCTAGAGACGGTCAGCCAGCAACTGAGCAGCCTCAACTCACTGGCGATCACCACCTCGAGCAACTGGGCGATTGGCCCGCAACGCAGCCGCAGCGGCAAAAGCCTGCTGGCCAACGACCTCGCCGCCCAGCCGCAAGCCCCGTCGCCATGGAACTACGTACAGATCCGCGCCCCGAAATACCAGGCCGTCGGCGCCTCGATTGCCGGCCTGCCGACCCTGTTGTCCGGCTTCAACGGCAAAGTGGCGTGGAGCATGAGCACGGTCAAGGGCGACACCCAGGACCTGTTCCTGGAAAAGGTCAAACGCCAGGGCAGCGCGCTGTACTACGAAAGCAACGGCAAATGGCTACCGGCCGGTGTGCGTAACGAGACCTTTTTCATCAAAGGCCAACGCTCGATTCGCGAAGTGGTGTACGAAACCCGCCACGGCGCCCTGCTCAACAGTAGCCAGGCGCTGACAACGGGACTGGGCCTGGCCCTGCAAACGGCGGACTTCAAGGACGACAAGAGCCTGGATGCGTTCTTCGACCTGTCCCGTGCGCAAAGCGCCGGCAAAGCCTCGGACGCGACCCGGGAAATCCGCGCCATCGCCTTGAACATGGTGTTCGCCGACGCGAGCAACATCGGCTGGCAAGTGACCGGACGCTTCCCCAACCGCCGCGAAGGCGAAGGCCTGCTGCCCTCACCGGGCTGGGACGCACGCTTTGACTGGGACGGTTACGCCGACGCAATGCTGCACCCCTATGACCAGGACCCGGCCCAAGGCTGGATCGGCACCGCCAACCAGCGCACCGCGCCGCGCGGCTATGGCATGCAACTGTCCAACTCGTGGGATGCCCCGGAGCGCAGTGAGCGCCTGGCGCAACTGGCCAATGCCGGCAAGCATGACAGCCGCAGCATGATCGCCATGCAATACGACCTGACCACCACGTTCGCCGCCAAGCTCAAGAACATGTTCCAGGCGCCGGGCATGGCGCAGCCGCTGAAACAGGCGATCGCTGCGCTGCCCGCGGCCGAACAGACCAAGGCCCGTGAAGCGCTGAATCGCCTGATGGCGTTTGACGGCCGCTTGGCGCCGACGTCCGCCGACGCGGCGATTTACGAGCTGTTCCTGCAGGAAAGCAGCAAACAGATCTTCCTCGACGAACTCGGCCCGGAAAACAGCGCCACTTGGAAAGCCTTTATCAGCAACGCCAACCTGTCCTACGCCGCCCAGGCCGACCACCTGCTGGGCCGTGAAGACAGCCCGTTCTGGGACGATATACGCACCCCGCAGAAAGAAGACAAACCGGCAATCCTCGCCCGCAGCCTAGCCGCCGCGATCACTGCCGGCGACAGCCAGTTGGGTGCCGATCACAAGGCCTGGCAGTGGGGCAAACTGCACAGCACCACCTGGAAGAACCGCAACGGCCAGGTGATTCGCGGCCCGCTGGCCAGCGGCGGTGACCACAACACCCTGAACCCGGCCCCGTACAACTGGGGAGAGAGTTTCGACACCACCCAAGTGCCGGCACTGCGCATGATTGTCGACTTCGGCCAGGCAGAACCGATGACGGGCCAGGGCGGTATCGGCCAGTCCGGCAACCCGGTCAGCCCGAACTACGTCAATGGCATCAATCCGTCGCTCAAGGCGCAATACCTGAGCTTCCCGATGCAGCCGCAGAACTTTGACAAGGTGTATGGGAAAGCCAGGTTGACCCTCACGCCCGGCAAATAACCGTACCAACAGGTGGGAGCAGGCTTGCCTGCGATAGCGGCGGATCAGTCACTGAAAGGGTAACTGACACAGCTTCATCGCAGGCAAGCCTGCTCCCACATTTTTTAATCTGCGCTCGATCCAAAATAGTGCAGCCGATTTTCAATGCCCACTTTCGGGCATCTCCTACACTAATAGCTCCCTCTTCCCACCTTTTAAAACGATCATTCGGAGTGACATTCGGAACTATGGTGCAGAAATTGCTACTTGTGATCCGTCTGACACCGTTCAGTAACAGTCCTAAACGCGCCACAAGCGCTTATCTTGGTTTCCAGGGATTACATAATGAAAAAAGCATTGCTGACCCTTTCTGCACTGGCTCTGTGCATGGCCGCTGGTTCCGCCTTGGCCAAGGAATACAAGGAATTGCGTTTTGGTGTCGATCCGTCCTACGCACCGTTTGAGTCCAAAGCCGCTGACGGCAGCCTGGTGGGCTTCGACATCGACCTGGGCAATGCGATCTGCGCCGAGCTGAAGGTCAAGTGCAAGTGGGTCGAAAGCGACTTCGACGGCATGATTCCAGGCCTCAAAGCCAACAAATTCGACGGCGTGATTTCGTCCATGACCGTCACCGAAACCCGTATGAAGGCCATCGACTTCTCCAACGAGCTGTTCTCCGGCCCGACTTCGCTGGTCTTCAAGAAGGGCGCCGGTTACTCGACGCCTGAGTCCCTCAAGGGCAAAACCGTGGGCTACGAGCAAGGCACCATCCAGGAAGCCTATGCCAAGGCCGTATTGGATAAAGCCGGTGTGACCACCAAGGCCTACGCCAACCAGGACCAGGTGTACGCTGACCTGACCTCCGGCCGTCTCGACGCGTCCGTGCAGGACATGCTGCAAGCTGAACTGGGCTTTCTGAAGTCGCCGGCCGGTGCCGGTTATGAAGTCAGCGCGGCCATCGACGACCCACTGCTGCCGTCGAAAACAGCGATCGGTATCAAAAAAGGTAACACCGAGCTGAAGGCCTTTTTGGATAAAGGTATCAAAGCGTTACACGATGATGGCACCTACGCCAGCATCCAGAAGAAACACTTTGGCGATCTGAACCTGTACAGCGGCAAATAATGCCTGGGGCGCCCCTTCCCGCGAGGGGCGCTTTTTTATCGCCATAGGTCCTGATTTATGTTCGAAGAACTGTTGCAAACCCTCGGGCTGAGCGCGCTCAGTTTGAAGGGTTTCGGCCCGCTGTTGCTACAAGGCACCTGGATGACCATCAAGTTGTCGGTGCTGTCCCTGGCCGTCAGCGTGTTGCTGGGCCTGCTCGGCGCCAGCGCCAAACTGTCCAGCCTGCCCTTCCTGCGCATTCCCGCCCAGCTCTACACCACGCTGATTCGTGGCGTGCCCGACCTGGTGCTGATGCTGCTGATTTTCTACAGCCTGCAAACCTGGCTGACCGGTCTTACAGACTTCATGGAATGGGAATACATCGAGATCGACCCATTCAGCGCCGGGGTGATCACCCTGGGCTTTATTTACGGTGCGTACTTCACCGAAACCTTTCGCGGCGCGATCCTCGCGGTGCCCCGTGGCCAACTGGAAGCCGCCACGGCTTACGGCCTCAAACGCGGGCAGCGGTTTCGCTACGTGACCTTCCCGCAAATGATGCGCTTTGCCCTACCGGGCATCGGCAACAACTGGATGGTGATGCTCAAGGCCACCGCACTGGTGTCGATCATCGGCCTGGCAGACCTGGTCAAGGCCGCGCAGGATGCCGGCAAGAGCACCTATCAACTGTTTTACTTCCTGGTGGTCGCCGCATTGATCTACCTGCTGATCACCAGTGCGTCCAACTTTGTCCTGCGCCGTCTTGAACGTCGCTATTCGGCAGGCTCCCGGGAGGCCGTGCGATGATCGAACTCTTGCAGGAATACTGGCGTCCATTCCTTTACAGCGACGGCCAGCACATCACCGGCCTGGCCATGACCATGTGGCTGCTCAGCGCCTCACTGGTGATCGGTTTTCTGGTGTCGATCCCGCTGTCCATCGCCAGAGTATCGCGTAACCCCCTGGTGCGCTGGCCGGTGCAGTTCTACACCTACCTGTTTCGTGGCACGCCGCTCTATATCCAATTGCTGATCTGTTACACCGGCATCTACAGCATCGCCGCCGTGCGCGCCCAACCGGTGCTGGATGCGTTCTTTCGCGATGCGATGAACTGCACGGTCCTGGCCTTTGCCCTCAATACCTGCGCCTACACCACCGAGATTTTCGCCGGGGCGATCCGCAGCATGGCCCACGGCGAAGTCGAAGCGGCCAAAGCCTACGGCCTCAGCGGCTGGAAGCTGTATGCCTACGTGATCATGCCGTCGGCCCTGCGCCGTTCATTGCCGTACTACAGCAATGAAGTGATTTTGATGCTGCACTCGACGACGGTGGCGTTTACCGCGACGATCCCGGACATTCTCAAAGTGGCCCGGGACGCCAACTCGGCCACCTTTATGACCTTTCAATCATTCGGTATCGCTGCGCTGATCTACCTGACCGTGACCTTTGCCCTGGTCGGTCTGTTTCGTCTGGCGGAGCGCCGCTGGCTGGCTTTCCTCGGGCCGAGCCATTAAGGAGCCTTCATGCGTCATCAGATCCATGAACTGATCGCGCCGGTGCCAGGCACGGCGCGGCAGATTCACAGCTTCCACTTCGGCCCGGAGCAGGCCGAACACAAGATCTACATCCAGGCGTCGCTGCATGCCGATGAACTGCCGGGCATGCTGGTGGCCTGGCACCTCAAGGCACGCCTGGCGCAACTGGCCGCCGCCGGGCGCTTGCGCAGCGAGATTGTGCTGGTGCCCATCGCCAACCCGGCGGGCCTCGAACAAGTGTTGATGGACATCCCACTGGGCCGCTATGAGTTGGAAAGCGGGCAGAACTTCAACCGTCTGTTTGTCGACCTCAGTGAAGAGGTGGGTGATCAGGTCAAGGATGTGCTCGGGGACGATCCCCAGCGCAACGTCGAACTGATCCGCGCGGCGCTGTCCACCGCCCTGGCGGAGCAAACCGTCACGACTCAGTTGCAATCCCAACGCCTGGTACTGCAACGCCTGGCCTGTGATGCCGACATGGTGCTGGACCTGCATTGCGACTTCGAAGCCGTGGCGCACCTGTACACCACGCCCGAGGCCTGGCCGCAGGTGGAGCCGCTGGCGCGGTATATCGGCTCTGAGGCCAACTTGCTGGCCACCGATTCCGGCGGGCAATCCTTCGATGAGTGCTTCACCCTGATGTGGTGGCAGTTGCAGCAACGCTTCGGCGAGCGCTTCCCGATCCCTATGGGCTGTTTTTCGGTGACCGTCGAACTGCGCGGCCAGGGCGACGTCAACCATGGCCTGGCCGGCCTCGACTGCCAGGCGATCATCGACTACCTGATTCACTTCGGCGCGATTGCCGGCGACGTGCCCCCCCTGCCCGACCTGCCCTACCCGGCCACCCCGTTGGCGGGCGTCGAACCGGTAGCGACGCCGGTCGGCGGCTTGCTGGTGTTCAGCGCCTTGCCCGGCGAATACCTCGAAGCCGGGCAACTGATCGCCGAAATCATCGACCCCATTACTGACCGCGTAACGCCTGTGCATTGCAAAAACGCCGGCCTGCTTTACGCCCGTTCGCTGCGGCGCATGGCCACTGCTGGGATGGTCATCGGCCATGTTGCAGGCTCAGAGGCCTACCGCAGCGGCTACCTACTTTCGCCTTGAGGATGCACGCCCCATGTACAAACTGACCGTTGAAGGCCTGCATAAAAGCTATGGCGACAATGAAGTGCTCAAAGGCGTCTCGCTCAAGGCCAAGACCGGTGACGTGATCAGCCTGATCGGCGCCAGCGGCTCGGGCAAGAGCACCTTCCTGCGCTGCATCAACTTTCTGGAAACCCCCAACGACGGCGCGATGACCCTCGACGACAAGCCGATCCGCATGGTCAGCGACCGCCACGGCATGCGCGTGGCCGACGACGCCGAGCTGCAGCGCCTGCGCACACGCCTGGCGATGGTGTTCCAACACTTCAACCTGTGGAGCCACATGAGCGTGCTGGAAAACATCACCATGGCCCCGCGCCGGGTGCTGGGCTGCAGTAAGAAAGACGCCGAGGACCGTGCCCGTCGTTACCTGGACAAAGTCGGCCTGCCGGCCCGCGTGGCCGATCAATACCCGGCGTTTCTCTCCGGTGGCCAGCAACAACGCGTGGCCATCGCCCGCGCCTTGGCGATGGAGCCGGAGGTGATGCTGTTCGACGAACCCACCTCGGCCCTCGACCCGGAGCTGGTGGGTGAAGTGCTGAAGGTGATCCAGGGCCTGGCCGAGGAAGGCCGCACCATGATCATGGTGACCCACGAGATGAGCTTTGCGCGCAAGGTGTCGAGCCAGGTGCTGTTCCTGCACAAGGGCTTGGTGGAAGAGCAAGGCACGCCAGAGGATGTGCTGGGCAACCCGAAGAGTGAGCGCCTGCAACAATTCCTGAGTGGCAATTTGAAGTGAATTTTTGCTGAGCGGTACCGCAAGCGCCCCACTCGCCCCCCCCCAGCAGCGCCGCCTGAGCGCGCTGAGGGCCTGCCGAGCCGACGCATGAACGTGATCGCGGCAAAACCCGCAAGCGGCCTGCTGCCGGTGTTTGGGGCTTTTGCTGGGGATATTCAGTGGAACAGGACGACCAACGGCGAACTTTTGTGACCGGCCGCCAGGAACCATGGCCAGTCGGTTGGAGAACTGACCATTTCCCAACCTGCAGGCATCAGGCCATCGGCACGGGCGGCGGCTCGTCCGGAAGGGTCGGTTCGCCAGGTTCGTCGGGTTCGGTAGGGTACGGGGAATCGGGCTCAGGTTGACCGGGGATACCACCCGCATAAGCAGGGTCGGCCATCAGGGACCAGGCCAGAACACCAATCTGGTTGGGTTCAAGCCGGGCGAGTTCGGCGCTGATTCGCGGGTCGATCTTCATAAGGTACTCCTCAAGCGTGGCTCGGCGCGTTTTGCACGCACCGAGGCAGTACACCCAATAGAGTCACTTTCCCCAGACTAATTCCCTTTACGCGTAGGACGTTTCGATCAGGCGCGTGGCAGGGTGACGCCGCGCTGGCCCTGGTACTTGCCGCCACGGTCTTTGTAGGACACTTCACAGGCCTCATCGGACTGCAGGAACAGCATCTGCGCCACGCCTTCGTTGGCGTAGATCTTCGCCGGCAGGGTGGTGGTGTTGGAGAACTCCAGGGTGACGTGGCCTTCCCACTCCGGCTCAAGCGGCGTTACGTTGACGATAATGCCACAGCGCGCGTAAGTGCTTTTACCCAGGCAGATGGTCAGCACGTCGCGGGGAATGCGGAAAAATTCCACGGTGCGCGCCAGGGCGAAGGAGTTGGGCGGGATGATGCACACGTCGCTCTTGACGTCGACGAAGCTCTTTTCATCGAAGTTTTTCGGATCGACGGTGGCCGAGTTGATGTTGGTGAACACCTTGAATTCATCGGCACAACGCACGTCGTAGCCGTAGCTGGAAACACCATACGAAATCACACGATCAGCGCCTTCACCACGGATCTGGCGCTCAACGAACGGTTCGATCATGCCGTGCTCTTGCGCCATGCGGCGAATCCACTTGTCCGATTTGATGCTCATGGCGGGTGTCCTGAATAGCGAGGTGGAAAAATTCTGTTGGGCATCTTACCGGGGTGGGCGTTGGGGTTCAAAGGGCGTGGGACTTTTGTTAATGAATGTCTTGATCAATGCCCGCCTTGTATAAGCCGCAGCCAGCGGGGCCAGGCCCCAAATCGGCGTGCGCAATCAACGTAAATACCACCGCCAGTCACGAAAATAGAGAAACCTTCGGAAATACCATTGGCACGTTCCGGAAAAAGGGTTAAGGTGGCGCCACTGTGCTGCTTGTGTCACTGAGAATCTCTACACGATATGTTGAATTTCGATCCAACCATCTCCAAGAATTTTTCCTGCTCTTTGCACTCAGTCTCGGCCAGGGCTTTTCCTGAGTCGCAGTTAACTTTGTCCAAGGAGATACACCATGTCTAATCGCCAAACTGGTACCGTTAAGTGGTTCAACGATGAAAAAGGCTTCGGCTTCATCACTCCACAATCCGGTGACGACCTGTTCGTTCACTTCAAAGCTATCCAATCCGACGGCTTCAAAAGCCTGAAAGAAGGCCAACAGGTTTCTTTCATCGCTACCCGCGGTCAGAAAGGCATGCAAGCTGAAGAAGTTCAAGTTATCTAACTTGTACTGACTTAGTCGAAAGAACCCCGCCCTTAAAAGCGGGGTTTTTTTATGCCTGGGATTTGGACATACATAAATAATGTGGGAGGGGGCTTGCCCCCGATAGCGGTGGGTCAGTCGATACATCCAGTGACTGAACCACTGCCATCGGGGGCAAGCCCCCTCCCACATTCATGCTGCGTCGTTATTGAAACAACGACTCACTCGACAAGCCATTCTTCTCCAGGATCTCACGCAAGCGCTTGAGCCCTTCTACCTGGATCTGGCGCACCCGCTCACGGGTCAGGCCGATCTCCTGGCCTACATCCTCCAGGGTACTGCTCTCATGGCCACGCAGGCCGAAGCGGCGAATCACCACCTCGCGCTGCTTGTCGGTAAGTTCCGACAGCCACTGATCAATGCTTTGGGAAAGATCATCGTCCTGCAACAGCTCGCAAGGATCCGTCGGGCGATCATCCGTCAGGGTGTCCAGCAGGGTTTTATCCGAATCCGGGCCCAGCGAGACGTCGACCGAGGACACGCGCTCGTTAAGACCGAGCATGCGCTTGACCTCGCCTACCGGCTTTTCCAGCAGGTTGGCGATTTCTTCGGGCGAGGGTTCATGATCGAGTTTTTGGGTCAGCTCACGCGCAGCCCGCAGGTAGACGTTGAGCTCCTTGACCACATGGATCGGCAACCGGATCGTGCGGGTCTGATTCATGATCGCCCGTTCGATGGTCTGACGAATCCACCAGGTGGCGTAGGTCGAGAAGCGGAAGCCCCGCTCAGGGTCGAACTTCTCCACCGCCCGAATCAAGCCGAGGTTGCCCTCCTCGATCAGGTCCAACAGGGACAGCCCTCGATTGACGTAGCGTCGGGCGATTTTCACCACCAGGCGCAGGTTGCTTTCAATCATGCGCTTGCGCCCAGCCGGATCGCCCTTTTGCGACAAGCGCGCAAAATGGACTTCTTCTTCGGGAGTCAGCAGAGGGGAAAAACCGATCTCATTGAGGTACAGCTGGGTCGCATCGAGCGCCCGCGTGTAGTCAATGTACTTGTGCTGTTTTAACGCAGTGGAGTTCTTGGATTTGGTGCGAACTGAAGGTACAGCTGATCCCTCATTCGACATCGATTCCGTAGCGATGCCGGTCTCCATAAGGAGAACCTCATCGTCGATGTCAAACTCCGGCGCTTCTTTACTGAGAGCCATTGTTATAGTCCTTTGGTGAGTTCGACCTCAAGCTCAAGCGACGCCTTTATCCTTGGCAACGCTGGAGCCTGTTCCTTCTACGCGAGGGAACAGGCTGGCAACACATCAACGACGGGGTAGAAATTGCAGCGGATCTACAGGCTTCCCTTGGCGGCGAATCTCAAAGTGCAGTTTCACCCGGTCTGTACCAGTTGACCCCATTTCGGCAATTGTCTGTCCGACTTTGACCTGCTGCCCCTCCCGAACCAACAGCCTACGGTTGTGGCCGTAAGCACTGACGTAGGTATCGCTGTGTTTGATGATGACCAGCTCGCCGTAGCCCCGCAAACCACTCCCGGCGTACACCACTGTCCCATCAGACGCAGCTAAAACAGGCTGTCCCAAATCCCCGGCGATATCAATGCCTTTATTCAAACTGCCGTTTGAAGAGAATTTTCCAATTAATACACCGTTTGAAGGCCATCCCCAACCGCTCGGTGCAGGCCCCGCAGGCGGCAGCGGCGCGGCTGCCGGCTTGCTCGCAACCGTAGGCGCGGCGGTGCCCGCAGGCCGCGTAATGATCGTGGTTTTGCTCGAAGACGAGGGCGAAGATCCGGTGTTTGTCACAACTGCCGTCGACGTTGAACCGGTGCGTCCATCGAAGCGAATGGTCTGACCCGGATGTATCGTGTAGGGCGCAGGAATATTGTTACGCGCGGCGAGCGCCTTGTAGTCCCAGCCATAACGGAAGGCGATCGAAAACATCGTATCGCCCTTACGCACCACATATTGCCCCGTGGTCACGGTCGGTTTTTGCGGTGCTGCGTTGGTGCGGTCAACCACCCTCGCGCCCCCGGAAGGCGTGCTCGAACAAGCTGCCAATAAGGAACTCAAGACAAGGCCAAGCACCAGTCGCTGAAAGCTTGTTTTACTCATACGCTGCGCAAGACCTGTGAGACTCACCCGCCGCTCCCTTTGTGGTGGCTGAACATGAATGCCTGTATCAGGCTTGAAATATGTCGTAAGTATAACTGGGCATTGGCTTTTTACTGGCACACGACTGAAACGAAAAATTCATCGCGTTTAAAACCAACGACCAATCATGTTGACTCTATAGACCCCGCCGTAAGACACATCCCCGCCAACAGAATTCACTGCGCGCGAATAAATGATCAGGCGAGCGGGCCATTGAGCAACGGCACGAAACGCACAGCGCCGAGCACATGCCGCGAAAAGCCTTCCTCTTCACGGATAATGAGCATCAATTGTTGCACTTCACCGGAACCCACCGGGATCACCAGCCGGCCGCCAGGGGCCAGTTGATCGAGCAACGCCTGCGGCACATCGGTGGCGACTGCGGTGACGATGATGCCGTTGTAGGGCGCCAGCGCCGGCCAGCCTTCCCAGCCATCGCCCCAGCGGAACACCACGTTGCGCAGGTTCAGCTCCACCAGACGTTCCTTGGCGCGATCCTGCAGCACCTTGATGCGCTCCACCGAGAACACACGCTCCACCAGTTGCGACAGCACGGCAGTCTGGTAGCCGGAACCGGTGCCGATCTCCAGCACCTTGTCCAACGGGCCCGCCTCCAGCAGGAGTTCGCTCATGCGCGCTACCATGTACGGCTGGGAAATGGTCTGGTTATGCCCGATCGGCAACGCCGTGTCTTCATAGGCGCGATGGGCCAGGGCCTCATCGACAAACAGGTGCCGAGGCGTGCGCCGGATCACTTCCAGCACCTGGGCATTGGACAGGCCCTCTTCGTACAGGCGCTGGATCAGACGCTCGCGGGTACGCTGGGAAGTCATCCCTATACCGCGACGCAGCAGGTCGTCTTGTTCACGAGCCATCAGCGCAAGCCCTCCAGCCAGCCATCGAGACTACTGAAGGCATCACTGAAGGTGCGATCGAGTTGCAACGGGGTAATCGAGACATAGCCTTGCATCACCGCATGAAAATCGGTGCCCGGACCGCCGTCTTCGGCATCGCCTGCGGCGGCGATCCAATAACCTTCCTTGCCACGTGGGTCGACCACCTTCAACGGCGCCGCCGCACGGGCGCGATGGCCCAGGCGCGTGAGCTGGATGCCGCGAATATGCTCGATGGGCAAATTGGGGATATTGACGTTAAGCACCGTCCGGGGCGGCAGATCGAGGGAACCGTGGGCTTCCACCAGCTTGCGCGCGAAATAGGCGGCAGTCGGCAGGTTATCCAATTGGCGCGAGGCCAACGAGAAGGCGAACGAGGTCCGCCCCAGGAAGCGCCCTTCAAGGGCGGCCGCCACGGTGCCGGAATACAGCACGTCATCGCCCAGGTTGGCGCCAAGGTTGATGCCCGACACCACCAGGTCCGGCTCCTGATCCAACAAACTGTTGATCGCCAGGTGTACGCAGTCGGTGGGGGTGCCGTTCACGCTGATATAGCCATTGGCCAGAACGTGCACGTGCAGCGGACGGTCGAGCGTCAGCGAACTGCTGGCGCCGCTCTTGTCCTGGTCGGGGGCAACCACCACGCACTCGGCGTAATCCGCCAGCGCAGCATGAAGCGCGGCGAGGCCAGGTGCGGTGGCACCGTCGTCATTTGATATCAGAATACGCATGGGCTGTCCGTCTGCCCCACCGGCACCAGATCAACAAGCTCGCGCACCAAGACAGTGGCGAAGCATCCGGCCGGTAGGACGAATTCCAATTGCAGAATGTCAGGCCCGGGATAATGCCACGTCAACCCGCCAATGGGCAGTCGCAGAATGCGACGTTCCTGGCTCATGCCGGCATTCACCAGCCAATCGCGCAGGTCGGCTTCACTGGCGGCAACCGCCTGCTCCAGTGCATGGGTTGCACCGGTAGCCGGCGAATCGCCTTCGCCCCACTGCGGTCCGGTGGGGTGCAGGTCCAGGATCGCCAGGCGCGGGTCGCTGCATTCAGCCTCCCCCGCCGGAAAAAAACTGCGACTGTCGGTGAAGGCCAGAAGATCGCCGACCTGGGCACGCTGCCAGGAACCGTCCGCGACACGCGCTGCCAACACTTTGTTGAAGAGGAAACTGCGCGCCGTCGACAGCAACCGCGAACGCACATTGCGCTGCTCCGGCAAGGCCTTGCGAGCCGCCCACTCACGCGCATCCACCACATTGCCGCCGTTGTGGCCAAAACGCTGGGTGCCGAAATAATTGGGAATGCCGTGCTGGGCGATCAGTTGCAGGCGTGCATCAATGGCCGCGTGATCCCCCGCCAGTTGCGTCAGGCGCAAGGTAAAGCCGTTGGCCGAATGGGCACCGCGTTGCAGCTTGCGCTTGTGACGGCCGGTCTTGAGGATCTTGAGGGTGTCGTTTTCCGCGCCGCTCAGGTCCGGATCAGCCTTGCCCGGCAGTTGTACACTGAACCACTGGCGGGTCAACGCCTGGCGATCCTTGAGCCCGGCATAACTGACGGTGCGCAACGGCACGCCGGCGGCCTTGGCGATCCGGCGGGCGGCCTCTTCAGTGTTGAGGCCACGCTTTTCCACCCACAGCCACAGGTGCTCACCCTCGCCGGTCAGCGGGATATCGAGCACTTCGTCGACCTGGAAATCTTCAGCGGTAGCCTTCAATACGGCGCTGCCCAAAGCCTCGCCATAGGCCCGCGGGCCCAACAGTTGCTGGTCGTTCATGCGCGCAGCAACAAGGCGACGGAGTGCACCGCGATGCCCTCTTCACGACCGGTAAACCCGAGCTTTTCGGTGGTGGTGGCTTTCACGTTCACTTGATCCAATTCAATGTGCAGATCCGCGGCGATCAGCGCGCGCATCGACTCGATGTGGGGGGCCATTTTCGGCGCCTGGGCCACGATGGTGTTATCGACGTTGCCGACTTTCCAGCCTTTGGCGTGGATCAGTCCGACCACATGGCGTAGCAATACGCGGCTGTCCGCGCCCTTGAAGGTCGGGTCGGTGTCCGGAAAGTGCTTGCCGATATCGCCGAGCGCCGCTGCGCCGAGCAAGGCGTCGCTCAAGGCGTGCAACACGACATCGCCGTCGGAATGAGCCAGCAACCCATGGTGGTGCGCAATGCGCACACCGCCCAAAGTGATGAAATCGCCTTCAGCGAAACGGTGCACATCGTAGCCGTGGCCAATACGCATAAAAAAACGCCCCGATTTAATTCAGGGCGTGATTCTACCTACTTTTGTCGCATATTAACCGAGCAAAGCACGACCATGATGTCGCAAATGGTCTTCGATGAAGCTGGCGATAAAGAAGTAGCTGTGGTCGTAGCCGGGTTGCAGGCGCAGTTCGAGCGGGTGATTGGCCGCTTTCGCCGCTTGCTGCAAGGCTTCGGGCTTGAGCTGCACCGCGAGGAAGTCGTCGCGGTCGCCCTGGTCCACCAGCAATGGCAGTTTTTCCGAGGTTTCGCTGATCAGCACGCAAGCGTCCCACTCGCGCCACTTCGAACGTTCTTCGCCCAGGTAACGGGAGAAGGCTTTCTGGCCCCATGGGCAATCCATCGGGTTGTTGATCGGCGAAAACGCCGACACCGATAGGTAACGCCCGGGGTTGCGCAATGCACACACCAGCGCACCGTGGCCGCCCATGGAGTGGCCGCTGATACCGCGTTTATCCGAAGCAGGGAAATGCGCTTCAACCAACGCCGGCAATTCCTGCACCACGTAGTCATGCATCCGATAGTGCTTGGCCCAGGGTTCCTGGGTGGCATTCAGATAGAAACCGGCTCCCAGGCCGAAATCCCAGGCGTTGTCCGGATCGCCCGGCACACCGGGGCCACGGGGGCTGGTGTCCGGCGCGACGATGATCAGCCCCAGTTCGGCCGCCACGCGCTGGGCGCCGGCTTTCTGCATGAAGTTTTCATCGGTGCAGGTCAACCCGGACAGCCAGTACACCACCGGCAGCTTGCCGCCCTGCTCCGCCTGCGGCGGCAGGTAGACGGCGAAGGTCATGTCGCAACCGAGCACGTCAGAATGATGCTTGTAGCGTTTATGCCAGCCGCCGAAGCTCTTCTGGCACGACAGGTTTTCCAGACTCATGGCCGACCTCAGAAGTGGATGACGGTACGAATGCTCTTGCCTTCATGCATCAGCTCAAACGCTTTGTTGATGTCTTCCAGGCCCATGGTGTGGGTGATGAAGGTGTCCAACGGGATCTCGCCGTTCTGGGCCATTTCCACGTAGCTGGGCAATTCAGTCCGACCACGCACGCCGCCGAAGGCCGAACCGCGCCAGACGCGGCCGGTCACCAGTTGGAATGGACGGGTGGAAATTTCCTGGCCGGCACCGGCAACGCCGATGATCACCGATTCGCCCCAGCCTTTGTGACAGCATTCAAGGGCGGCGCGCATCAGTTGCACGTTGCCGATGCACTCGAAGGAAAAGTCCACGCCGCCGTCAGTCAAATCGACAATCACGTCCTGGATCGGGCGGTCGTAGTCTTTCGGGTTGATGCAGTCGGTGGCGCCCAGTTGCTTGGCGATTTCGAACTTGGCCGGGTTGATGTCGATGGCGATGATGCGACCGGCCTTGGCTTTTACCGCACCGATCACCGCCGACAGGCCGATACCGCCGAGGCCGAAGATGGCGACGGTATCGCCGGGCTTGACCTTGGCGGTGTTGATCACCGCACCGATACCGGTGGTGACGCCACAGCCGAGCAGGCAGACTTTTTCCAGCGGCGCGTCTTTAGGAATCTTCGCCACGGAAATTTCCGGCAGCACGGTGTACTCGGAAAAGGTCGAGGTGCCCATGTAGTGGAAAATCGGCTGACCCTTGTAGGAAAACCGCGTGGTGCCATCGGGCATCAGGCCTTTGCCCTGGGTGGCACGAATCGCCTGGCACAGGTTGGTCTTGCCCGACAGACAGAATTTGCACTTGCCGCATTCCGGGGTGTACAGCGGGATCACATGGTCGCCGACGGCAACCGAGGTCACGCCCTCGCCGATCGCTTCAACCACGGCACCGCCTTCATGGCCGAGAATCGACGGGAAGATGCCTTCCGGGTCGGCGCCCGACAAGGTGTAGGCGTCGGTATGGCACACGCCGGACGCGACCACGCGCAACAGCACTTCGCCGGCCTTGGGCATGGCGACATCCACTTCAACGATCTCAAGGGGCTTCTTGGCTTCGAAGGCTACAGCCGCGCGGGACTTGATCATCCGGGTTTCTCCAGGGAGTTAAAAACTGAGGCGGTGAGTGTAAAACATGGCTGACTGATTAATAATCCAGGCAAAAGCAAAACTTTATTGCTGTACAGGGATAATCGCCATGCTGGAAAACCGCTGGGAAGGCATCGATGAGTTCGTCGCCGTCGCTGAATGCAGCCAATTCACTGCGGCGGCGGAACGCCTTGGGGTGTCTTCGTCGCACATCAGCCGACAGGTGGCACGCCTGGAAGAACGGCTGCAAACGCGCTTGCTGTATCGCAGTACCCGCAAGGTGACCCTGACCGAAGCCGGCCAGACCTTTCTGCAACACTGCCAGCGCCTGCAGGATGGCCGCGAAGAAGCCCTGCGCGCCGTCGGTGACCTCGCCAGCGAGCCCAAGGGCATGTTGCGCATGACCTGCGCCGTGGCGTATGGCGAGCGGTTTATCGTGCCACTGGTGACGCGGTTCATGGGGCTTTACCCGCAACTGCGGGTGGATATCGAGCTGAGCAATCGCCAGTTGGATTTGGTCCACGAAGGCCTCGACCTGGCAATTCGCCTGGGGCGCCTGCAAGACTCGCGCATGGTCGCCAGCCGCCTGGCGCCGCGACGCATGTACTTGTGCGCGTCGCCGTCCTACCTTGCGCGGTATGGGCGGCCACATAGTTTGTCGGAATTGAGTCGGCATAACTGCCTGGTCGGCAGCTCGGACATCTGGCAACTGGCCCAGGATGGGCGCGAATTTTCCCAACGGGTGCAAGGCAACTGGCGCTGCAACAGCGGGCAAGCGGTATTGGACGCGGCGTTACAAGGGGTGGGCTTGTGCCAGTTGCCGGACTATTACGTGCTGGAGCATTTGCACAGTGGCGCGTTGGTGTCGTTACTGGAGGCGCATCAGCCGCCGAATACGGCGGTGTGGGCGTTGTATCCGCAGCAGCGGCATTTGTCGCCGAAGGTCAGGAAGCTGGTGGAGTATTTAAAGACAGGGTTGGCCGAACGGCCCGAGTACGGTACTGAGCATTGATGGCGTTTATCGTTTATGTAGGAGCGAGCTTGCTCGCGAAAAACCTGAGAGCGCCGCTTCAATCCAGATTGTCCGCGTTATCGTTGACGTTTTTCGCGAGCAAGCTCGCTCCTACAGCCGATTGGCCCAGCGTAGTCGCAGCCATTCCAGGTCCTCGGGCCGGGTCACCTTGATATTGTCCGAGCGCCCTTCAATCAGTCGCGGCGCCTGGCCGGACCACTCCATGGCCGAGGCTTCGTCGGTGATCACCGCATCGGCCACCAGGCTGTCGGCCAACGCACGATGCAACGCACCCAGGCGGAACATCTGCGGCGTGTAGGCCTGCCAGATCAAGCTGCGGTCGACGGTTTCGACCACGCGCCCATGCTTGTCGACGCGCTTGAGGGTGTCGCGGGCCGGCACCGCCAGCAAGCCACCCACGGGGTCATCCGCCAGTTCGGCGAGCAACGTGTCGAGGTCATCACGACTCAGGTTAGGCCGCGCCGCATCATGCACCAAGACCCAATCATCATCGCTGGCACCCAGTGCATTGAGCTGCAGCAGCGCATTGAGCACCGAACCCGAACGTTCCAAACCACCGTCCGCCCGCTGAATACGCGGGTCAGCGGCACACGCCAGGTTGGGCCAGTAAGGGTCATCAACAGCAAGACTGACCACCAGGCCCTTGAGCGAGGGGTGGTCGAGAAAACAGCCAAGGCTGTGTTCGAGAATAGTGCGCCCGCCCAGTTGCAAGTATTGCTTGGGACGGTCCGCAGCCATACGGGCACCGACGCCCGCGGCAGGAATCACGGCCCAGAAGGCCGGTAAACAGTGACTCATTGGGCCAACTGGTAGAGGGTTTCGCCCTCCTTGACCATGCCCAATTCATGACGAGCCCGCTCTTCGACGGTCTCCGTACCTTTTTTCAGCTCAAGCACCTCGGCATCGAGGACGCGATTGCGCTCCAGCAGGCGTTCGTTTTCGGCGTGCTGGTCGGCAATTTGCTGGGTCAGGTCTTCTACCTGCGCAACGCTGCCATTACCCACCCAGAGGCGGTACTGCAGGCCAGCCAGCAACAAGAGCAAGACGAGGAACAACCAGTTGGGACTGCGCATCGAATATCGGGTATCCAGTGAAAAAAGACAGCCATGCAAAACTTTTAAAGTAGCTGATAGCACGAAGCCTGGAAGACCCAGGCTTGTGCTTGATCGTCATCAGATTAGCGTCGAATTTCACACTCTCGTGATTTTTCCGACACAACCTGCCGACTTTTTACCATTTACTGATCAGCCGCGAAACTCGCCGCGACCGTTGTACTTGGCTTTACCTGCCAGTTGTTCTTCGATACGCAGCAATTGGTTGTACTTGGATACGCGATCGGAACGGCACAGCGAGCCGGTCTTGATCTGGCCGGCCGAGGTGCCCACGGCCAGGTCGGCAATGGTCGAGTCTTCGGTTTCGCCGGAGCGGTGCGAGATCACGGCGGTGTAGCCCGCAGCCTTGGCCATCTGGATGGCTTCCAGGGTTTCGGTCAGGGTGCCGATCTGGTTGAACTTGATCAGGATCGAGTTGGCGATCTTTTTGTCGATGCCTTCTTTCAGGATCTTGGTGTTGGTCACGAACAGATCGTCGCCGACCAGTTGGACCTTCTCGCCGAGCTTGTCGGTGAGAATTTTCCAGCCGTCCCAGTCGGACTCGTCCAGGCCGTCTTCGATCGAGATGATCGGGTAGCGCTGGGTCAAGCCCTTGAGGTACTCGGCAAACCCTTCGGAGTTGAACACCTGGCCTTCGCCGGACAGGTTGTATTTACCGTCTTCGTAGAATTCGCTGGCAGCGCAGTCCAGGGCCAGGGTCACGTCGGTGCCCAGGGTGTAGCCGGCGTTGGCCACGGCTTCGGAGATCACTTTCAGTGCATCTTCGTTGGACGCCAGGTTCGGCGCGAAGCCACCTTCGTCACCCACGGCAGTGCTCAGGCCACGGGCCTTCAGGACAGCCTTGAGGTGATGGAAAATCTCGGTGCCCATGCGCAGGCCTTCGGAGAAGGTCTTGGCGCCAACCGGCTGCACCATGAATTCCTGGATGTCGACGTTGTTATCGGCGTGCTCGCCACCGTTGATGATGTTCATCATCGGTACCGGCATCGAGTACACACCCGGCGTGCCGTTGAGGTTGGCGATGTGCGCGTACAGCGGCAGGTCCTGGTCCTGGGCGGCGGCCTTGGCGGCGGCCAGGGACACGGCGAGGATGGCGTTGGCGCCCAGGCTGCCTTTGTTTTCAGTGCCGTCGAGCTTGATCATCGCGTGGTCCAGGGCTTTCTGGTCCAGCGGGTCTTTGCCCAGCAACAGGTCACGAATCGGACCGTTGATGTTGGCTACCGCCTTGAGGACACCCTTACCCAGATAACGGCTCTTGTCGCCATCACGCAGTTCCAGCGCTTCGCGGGAACCTGTGGAAGCACCGGACGGCGCGCAGGCGCTGCCGATGATGCCGTTATCGAGAAGCACGTCGGCTTCGACGGTGGGGTTGCCACGGGAGTCGAGAACTTCACGACCTTTGATGTCGACGATTTTTGCCATTGTTGTAAACACTCCAAAGTTGACGAAAATGCTCTATACCGCTCGATTTAACTTGTCGCGCACATTGCAATACTTAGAACGAACTTGCCAGGAATAGTGCCCTCTCGGGCCGCATCGCGAGCAAGCTCGGCTCCTACACGGAGAAATGGCGTTTACGCGGTCTCTACCGTCGGAAAACTCTTGACCAGTTCGTCCAATTGCTTGAGCTGGGCCAGGAATGGCTCCAGTTTGTCCAGGCGCAGGGCGCAAGGACCGTCGCATTTGGCGTTGTCCGGGTCCGGGTGGGCTTCCAGGAACAGGCCGGCCAGGGACTGGCTGATACCCGCCTTGGCCAGATCCAATACCTGGGCACGACGCCCGCCAGCGGAATCGGCGCGACCACCCGGCATTTGCAGCGCGTGGGTCACGTCGAAGAACACCGGGTATTCGAACTGTTTCATGATGCCGAAACCGAGCATGTCCACCACGAGGTTGTTGTAGCCGAAGCTCGAACCGCGCTCGCAGAGGATCAACTGGTCGTTACCCGCTTCCACGCACTTGTTCAGGATGTGTTTCATTTCCTGGGGCGCGAGGAACTGGGCTTTCTTGATATTGATCACCGCGCCGGTCTTGGCCATGGCGACCACGAGGTCGGTCTGGCGCGACAGGAAGGCCGGCAACTGGATGATGTCGCACACCTCGGCGACCACGGCAGCCTGTTCAGGCTCGTGGACGTCAGTGATGATCGGCACGCCGAAGGCTTGCTTGATGTCCTGGAAGATCCGCATGCCTTCTTCAAGGCCCGGGCCGCGATAGGACGTCACGGACGAACGGTTGGCCTTGTCGAAGCTGGCCTTGAACACATAAGGGATACCCAGTTTCTGGGTAACCTTCACGTACTCTTCACAGACCTGCATCGCCATGTCGCGGCTTTCCAGCACGTTCATGCCGCCGAACAGCACCATGGGCTTGTCGTTGGCAATCTCGATGTCGCCTACGCGAATGATCTTCTGGGCCATCAGGTTCACGCCTTCTTCTGATGTTGCGTCAGTGCAGCTTTAACGAAACCGCTGAACAACGGGTGACCGTCGCGCGGCGTCGAGGTGAACTCAGGGTGGAACTGGCACGCCACGAACCACGGATGATCCGGTGCCTCGACCACTTCGACCAGCTTGCCATCGCCCGAGCGGCCGGAGACTTTCAGGCCGGCTGCTTTGATCTGCGGCAGCAGGTTGTTGTTCACTTCGTAGCGGTGACGGTGGCGCTCGACGATCACGTCCTTGCCGTAGCAGTCGTGAACCAGCGACCCCGTCTCCAGCAGGCAGTCTTGCGCGCCGAGGCGCATGGTGCCGCCCAGGTCGGACGATTCGGTACGGGTTTCAACGGCGCCGGTGGCGTCTTCCCACTCGGTGATCAGGCCTACGACCGGATGGCCGCTGGAATGATCGAACTCGGTGGAGTTGGCGTCTTTCCAGCCCAGCACGTTACGGGCGAACTCGATAACGGCCACTTGCATGCCCAGGCAGATCCCCAGGTACGGCACCTTGTGCTCACGAGCGTACTGCACGGCGGTGATCTTGCCTTCCACGCCACGCAGGCCGAAACCGCCTGGAACGAGAATCGCGTCAACGCCTTCGAGCAGTGCGGTGCCCTGGTTCTCGATGTCTTCGGAATCGATATAGCGCAGGTTGACCTTGGTACGGTTGCTGATACCGGCGTGGCTCATCGCTTCGATCAGCGACTTGTACGCATCCAGCAGCTCCATGTACTTGCCGACCATGGCGATGGTGACTTCGTGCTCAGGGTTGAGCTTGGCGTCGACCACGGCTTCCCACTCGGACAGATCCGCGCCGCCGCATTGCAGGCCGAAACGCTCGACCACAAAATCATCCAGGCCCTGGGAATGCAGGATGCCCGGGATCTTGTAGATGGTGTCGGCGTCTTCCAGAGCAATCACCGCACGTTCTTCAACGTTGGTGAACTGCGCGATCTTGCGACGCGAGGAAATATCGATCGGGTGATCGGAACGGCATACCAGCACGTCCGGCTGCAGGCCGATGGAGCGCAGTTCCTTGACCGAGTGCTGGGTTGGCTTGGTTTTGGTTTCGCCGGCGGTGGCGATGTACGGCACCAGTGTCAGGTGCATCAGCATCGCGCGCTTGGCGCCGACTTCGAAACGCAACTGGCGGATGGCTTCGAGGAACGGTTGGGATTCGATGTCACCCACGGTGCCACCGATCTCGACCATCGCCACGTCGGCATCGCCTGCACCCTTGATGATGCGGCGCTTGATTTCGTCGGTGATGTGCGGGATCACCTGGATGGTTGCCCCCAGGTAGTCACCACGACGCTCCTTGCGCAGCACGTGTTCGTAGACACGGCCGGTGGTGAAGTTGTTGTTCTGGGTCATGGTCGTGCGGATGAACCGCTCGTAGTGGCCCAGGTCCAGGTCGGTCTCTGCGCCGTCGTGTGTGACGAACACTTCACCGTGCTGGAACGGGCTCATGGTGCCCGGGTCAACGTTGATGTACGGGTCCAGCTTGAGCATGGTGACCTTAAGTCCCCGCGCCTCCAGGATGGCCGCCAATGAAGCGGAGGCAATGCCTTTCCCCAATGAAGAAACAACACCGCCCGTGACGAATATGTAGCGCGTCATGAAAAACCCTAGAAGTCTGCGTTAAAGCGGTCCGAGCCGCCGGGGAAAGCGAAGGAAGGCCGAAGCCCCCGATCACCTGCATTAATCACAGTGCACCTTTCAAAAAAACCGCCGCGTGGTGACAGACCAGCAATGAAACACCGGTACGTTGATCGCTACACATTTTTTGGAATCGCCCAGCAAAGACTGCTTGGTAATCGGCAACTGCTGCGATTCAGGCGAATCCACAGAAGTTGTATCAAGAAGGGAGCGTAGTCTACCGGAAAGGCGCTATCAGCTCAAACCTTGATCGCAGGTCTGTGGCATCCAATGTAATTGCCAGCCGTCATTCGACACATTCCAAAGCCCTGCAAGGCTGGGCACAGCCAGCAATTGCTCACCCCGATACAGCAGCGGCAATCTGCCACGGACAAAGCCCGGCAGCCCACTTTCGTTGAGCAGGCGCTTCAAATCGCGCCGACCGCGACCCGGGATGTCGATGATTTCGCCGCCTTGGCGATAGCGAACCTGCAGCACGCCCTCGGGCACCTGGCCGATCAATCGGAGTTGGCCGTTACCCGGTAACTCTAGTGGGTTTTGCGGCTGCGCCCAGCTCACCGATGCGTCGGAAAACTCCGACCAACTGGAGGGCAGCCACCAGATACGCTCGCCGCAACGATGCAGATCGCCGTCGGCCAGGCGCCACAGGGGTTGCGCATCGAGCTTGGCGTCGCGCAGGGAATGCCAGCCGGCCCAGTGGTCGCTGTCGGGTAAGCGCGTCAGCGGGTTCAACCAATGGCGCAGGGCGTTGCGTTGCCGCGCGTCGGAAAGCTCACACAACGGCGCCAGGGCCAATGACGGCAAGGGCAGCCACGGAAAAGGCGAAGGCTGGTCGGCGGCTTGCAGGTCGAGGCCCGCCAACTCATCCAACAGGCCTTGGGCTTCGCTCAAATGCTCAGCGGCACGGGCCAGGCTCGCAACGGCCTGCGGCCAGCGCTCGGTCAGCCGCGGGAATACACGATGACGCAGGTAATTTCGCGAGAAGCGTGGGTCGGCGTTGGAAGGGTCTTCGATCCACCTCAACTCGTGCGCCTGGGCGTAGGCCTGCAACTCGGCACGTGAACTGCCCAGCAACGGCCGCAGCAGATGACCGCCCGCCAGCGGCCGCTGCATCGGCATGGCCGCCAACCCTTGCACCCCCGCGCCGCGCAGCAGACGAAACAGCAGGGTTTCGGCCTGATCGTCACGGTGCTGGCCGGTGAGCAACGCCGCCCCTGCCCCGACCACTTCACCGAACGCCTGATAGCGCGCGTCACGCGCCGCGCGCTCCAGGCTTGCACCGGCCCGCACCTGCACGCGCATGACTCGCAAGGGGACCCCAAGGGCGTCACAGACCGACTGGCAATGACCGGGCCAGGCATCGGCCGCGGCTTGCAAGCCATGGTGGACATGAACAGCGCCAAGCGTAGGAAGCTTCTCAGTTTTGGCGAGATTTGCCAGGAGGTGCAGCAGGACGGTGGAGTCAAGCCCGCCGGAAAAAGCGATATGCCAGGCCGGGGCGTTGCGCCAGGGGGCCAGGGTTTGCAGGAGTTTGGCGGAGAGTAATGGTTTCATCAGATGTTACCGCCGCAAACTTGGAATACGTTGGCCAAGCATACACAAAGCAAATGTGGGAGAGGGCTTGCTCCCGATAGCGGCGGGCCAGTCACCCGATGCGTTGACTGACACTCAGCAATCGGGGGCAAGCCCCCTCCCACATTTTTTACGGCTGCGGTTTAGAGACCGTAGCTCATCAGGCGCTCGTAACGCCGGGCCAACAGCGCTTCGGTATCCAGCTTCTTGAGCATCGCCAGTTGCGAACCCAGTTCGGCACGGATGGTCGCGGCAGCGGCGGCCGGGTCGCGGTGGGCGCCGCCCAATGGTTCGGCGATGACTTTATCCACGATACCGAGGCCCTTGAGGCGATCGGCGGTGATGCCCATCGCTTCGGCAGCGTCCGGCGCTTTCTCGGCGGTTTTCCACAGGATCGAGGCGCAACCTTCCGGCGAGATCACCGCATAGGTCGAATATTGCAGCATGTTCAATTGGTCACAGACACCAATGGCCAACGCACCGCCGGAACCACCTTCACCAATCACGGTGGCAATGATCGGAGTTTTCAGGCGGGACATGACGCGCAGGTTCCAGGCGATCGCTTCGCTCTGATTGCGTTCTTCGGCGTCGATACCTGGGTAGGCACCCGGGGTGTCGATGAACGTCAGGATCGGCATTTTGAAGCGCTCGGCCATTTCCATCAGGCGGCAGGCCTTGCGGTAGCCTTCCGGACGCGGCATGCCGAAGTTACGGCGAACTTTTTCGCGTACTTCACGGCCTTTCTGGTGACCGATCACCATCACCGGCTGGTCATCCAGGCGCGCGATACCGCCCACGATGGCGGCGTCGTCGGAGAAGTGACGGTCGCCGTGCAGTTCGTCGAACTCGGTGAAGATGTGCTGAATGTAGTCCAGGGTGTACGGACGGCGCGGGTGGCGGGCCAGGCGCGCGATCTGCCAACTGGTCAGCTTGCCGAAGATGTCTTCGGTGAGCGTGCTGCTCTTGTCTTGCAGGCGAGCGATCTCATCGCCGATATTCAGCGAATTGTCATTGCCGACCAGGCGCAGTTCTTCGATCTTGGCTTGCAGGTCAGCGATCGGCTGTTCGAAATCAAGAAAATTCGGGTTCATAAGCGTCCGTCTTGGGTCGACGGCCAAGGGGTGCCTGGCCAGCCGGTTGTCTGTTCGCGCCCTACCTTAAGGGAGAGGCACGTCCAGGTCGAGATTAAATGTTTGGTCGAGATCAGGCGATTTGCCACCACCTGATCGTCAACGGTATTGGAGGAAGACGTTGTCACGACCGAACTGGTCACGCAATGCTTGAATCAAGCCATCAGCGGGATCAATTCGCCAGGTCTCGCCGAACTGCAGCATGGCCTTGGCGTCGTTACCAGTGTATTCCATGGTCACCGGGCATGCGCCACGGTGGCGTTTGAGCAAGTCGCCCAACCAGCGCAGTTGATCGCCCTTGAGCGCCTCGGTCTTGACCTTCAAGCGCAGGCTTTCGGCCAGGTTGGTGCGCGCATCTTCCATGCTCATCACCCGCTTGATCCGCAGGCGCAGGCCACCGGAGAAGTCGTCGTTACTGACCTCGCCTTCCACCACGACCATGGCGTCGGTCTGCAACAGCGACTGGGCGGAATGGAAAGCGTCGGCAAACAGCGACGCCTCGATCCGGCCAGAGCGGTCGTCAAGGGTGATAAAACCCATTTTGTCGCCCTTCTTATTTTTCATCACCCGCAGGGCGATGATCATGCCGGCGACGGTCTGGGTGTCGCGTGCCGGTTTCAGGTCGATGATGCGCTGACGGGCGAAACGACGGATTTCGCCTTCGTATTCGTCAATCGGGTGACCGGTCAGGTACAGGCCCAGGGTGTCTTTTTCACCTTTGAGGCGTTCCTTGAGGGTCAGCTCCTTGGCCTTGCGATGGTTGGCGTACACATCCGCATCTTCCTCGACGAACAACCCGCCAAACAGGTCGGCATGGCCGCTGTCGTGGGTGCGGGCGGTCTGTTCAGCGGCCTTGATCGCTTCTTCCATGGCGGTCAGCAGCACCGCCCGATTGCGGTCGATATTCGCCTGGTAGGCCTTCGGTTCATCATGGAAATACGGGCCGAGACGGTCCAGGGCACCGCTGCGGATCAGGCCATCGAGGGTACGTTTGTTGATGCGTTTGAGGTCGACCCGTGCACAGAAGTCGAACAGGTCCTTGAACGGGCCGTTTTGGCGCGCTTCGGTGATTGCTTCCACCGGCCCCTCGCCCACGCCCTTGATCGCGCCCAGGCCATAAATGATGCGGCCTTCGTCGTTCACGGTGAACTTGAACTCCGAGGCGTTCACGTCCGGCGCGTCGAGGCGCAGCTTCATGGTGCGCACTTCCTCGATCAAGGTCACGACCTTGTCGGTGTTGTGCATATCCGCCGAGAGTACCGCGGCCATGAACGGCGCCGGGTAGTGGGCCTTCAGCCAGGCGGTCTGGTACGACACCAGGCCGTAGGCGGCGGAGTGGGATTTGTTGAAGCCGTAACCGGCGAATTTTTCCACCAGGTCGAAAATGTTACCGGCGAGGTCGGCGTCGATATTGTTGGTGGCGCAACCCTCGATGAAACCGCCGCGCTGCTTGGCCATTTCCTCGGGCTTTTTCTTACCCATGGCGCGACGCAGCATGTCCGCACCACCGAGGGTGTATCCGGCCATGACCTGGGCAATCTGCATCACCTGTTCCTGATACAGGATGATGCCGTAAGTCGGCGCCAGTACCGGTTTGAGGCCTTCGTACTGGTAGTCCGAGTGCGGGTAGGCCAGTTCGGCGCGACCGTGCTTACGGTTGATAAAGTCATCCACCATGCCCGATTGCAGCGGGCCAGGACGGAACAGGGCGACCAGTGCGATCAAGTCTTCCAGGCAGTCGGGCTTGAGCTTTTTGATCAGCTCTTTCATACCGCGCGACTCAAGCTGGAACACGGCGGTGGTTTCGGCTTTTTGCAGCAGGCTGTAGGTCGGTTTGTCGTCCAGCGGGATAAACGCGATATCCAGCGGTTCTTCATTGACCTTGGCGCGTTCGCGGTTAATCGTCTTGAGCGCCCAGTCGATGATCGTCAGCGTCCGCAGGCCGAGGAAGTCGAACTTCACCAGGCCGGCCGCCTCCACGTCGTCCTTGTCGAACTGGGTCACCAGGCCGCCGCCTTCTTCGTCGCAATAGATCGGCGAAAAGTCGGTGAGCTTGGTCGGCGCGATCACCACGCCACCGGCGTGTTTACCGACGTTACGCACCACGCCTTCGAGCTTGCGCGCCATCTCCCAGATTTCGGCGGCTTCTTCATCGACCTTGATGAAGTCGCGCAGGATTTCTTCCTGCTCGTAGGCTTTTTCCAGGGTCATGCCGACTTCGAACGGGATCATCTTCGACAGGCGATCCGCCAGGCCGTAGGACTTGCCCTGCACCCGGGCGACGTCGCGGATAACCGCCTTGGCCGCCATGGAGCCGAACGTGATGATCTGGCTCACGGCGTTGCGACCGTATTTATCGGCCACGTATTCGATCACGCGGTCGCGACCGTCCATGCAGAAGTCGACGTCGAAGTCGGGCATGGAAACCCGTTCCGGGTTAAGGAACCGTTCGAACAGCAGGTCATATTCCAACGGGTCGAGGTCGGTAATCTTTTGCACATAGGCGACCAACGAGCCGGCACCCGAGCCCCGGCCTGGACCGACCGGCACGCCGTTGCTCTTGGCCCACTGGATAAAGTCCATCACGATCAGGAAGTAACCGGGAAACCCCATCTGGATGATGATATCCAGCTCGAAATTCAGCCGGTCGACGTAGACCTGGCGCTTGGCTTCGTAATCGTCGGTGGTGTCCTTGGGCAGCAAGACCGAGAGACGTTCCTCCAGGCCATCGAACGATACCTTGCGGAAATACTCATCGATGGTCATGCCTTCGGGAATCGGGAAGTTGGGCAGGAAGTGCTTGCCCAGCTTCACTTCGATGTTGCAGCGCTTGGCGATCTCGACGGTATTTTCCAGCGCCTCGGGCAGGTCGCTGAACAGCTCGGCCATTTCCTCGGCGCTTTTGAGGTATTGCTCTTCGCTGTAGTTTTTCGAGCGACGCGGGTCATCCAGGGCCCGGCCTTCGCCGATGCACACGCGGGTTTCGTGGGCTTCGAAATCTTCCTTCTTGATAAAGCGCACATCGTTGGTCGCCACCAGCGGCGCGCCCAGCTTGTCGGCCAGGGCCACGGCGGCGTGCAGATGTTCTTCATCGTTGGGGCGGTTGGTGCGCTGGACTTCCAGGTAGAAGCGGTCGGGGAACACGGCCATCCACTCGCGGGCCAGCACTTCGGCTTCCTGGGGGTTGCCGCCCAGCAGCGCGATCCCGATCTCGCCCTCTTTGGCCGCAGAAAGCATGATCACGCCTTCGCTGGCCTCGGCCACCCACTCGCGCTCGATGATCACCGAGCCGTTGCGCTGGCCGTCAATGAAGCCACGGGAAATCAGTTCGGTGAGGTTGCGATAACCGACGCCGTTCATCGCCAACAGGCTGATGCGGCTCAGGGGGTTATCCGGGTCTTTGTTCGACAGCCACAGGTCGGCGCCGCAGATCGGCTTGATGCCGGCGCCCATGGCGTTCTTGTAGAACTTGACCAGGGAACACATGTTGTTTTGATCGGTGACCGCCACCGCAGGCATGCTCATGCCCACCAGGGTTTTGACCAGCGGTTTGATCCGTACCAGGCCGTCGACCAGGGAGTACTCAGTGTGCAGGCGTAGATGAACGAATGAAGCCGGCATAGTGATCCTGTCTTAAACGTAGAAACAACAAGGCCCGGGATTGTACCGGGCCTGGGCAAAAACATCAGCCTCGCGACTAAACCTCGCTGAGGCTCTCGCGCTGTTCGTAAGCCAGGCGCACCGGGGCGAACGAGCGACGGTGGATTGGCGTCGGGCCAAGACGGGCCAGCGCTTCCAGATGAACGGGCGTCGGGTAGCCTTTATGGCCGGCGATGCCGTAGCCCGGATAGATCAATTCGAACGCGGCCATTTCACGGTCACGGCTGACCTTGGCCAGAATCGAGGCTGCCGCGATGGCAGGCACCTTGCTATCGCCCTTGACCACCGCTTCAGCCGGCATCGCCAGTTTCGGGCAGCGGTTGCCGTCGATCATCGCCAGTTTGGGCGTGATATGCAGGCCCTCGACGGCGCGCTGCATGGCGAGCATGGTGGCGTGGAGGATATTCAGTTCGTCGATCTCTTCGACTTCGGCCCGGGCGATATGCCAGCTCAGGGCTTTTTCACAGATCTCGTCGAAGAGTTTTTCCCGACGCGCTTCGGTGAGTTTTTTCGAGTCGTTGAGACCGAGGATCGGACGGTTCGGGTCAAGAATCACCGCCGCCGTGACCACCGCGCCACAGAGCGGGCCGCGCCCGACTTCATCCACGCCGGCCACCAGTTCATGGGCTTGCGCGACCAGGCTGAAATCCAGCCCCATTTGCGTCGTCATAGGGCTTCCTGTTTGTGGCCGATCAACGTCAGCACGGCATCGGCGGCCTGGTTTGACGCATCACGGCGCAAGGTGCGGTGGATGGCGTCAAAGCCGCGAGTCTGCTCTTCGCCGCCGTCGATCAAGGGGAGTAGCGTCTGCGCCAGGGCTTCGGGCGTTGCATCGTCCTGCAACAATTCTGGCACCAACAGGCGCTGGGCCAGCAGATTGGGCAAGGAGATGTAGGGGCTTTTAACCATGCGCTTGAGAATCCAGAAGGTCAGCGGCGCCAGGCGGTAAGCCACGACCATCGGACGCTTGTACAGCAACGCCTCCAGGGTCGCAGTGCCCGAGGCGATCAGCACCGCATCGCAAGCCGCCAGGGCCAGGTGCGACTGACCATCGAGCAGGGTCAACGGCAGGTTGCGCCCTTGCAGCAATGTTTCGATTTGTGCACGACGTTGCGGGCTGGCACACGGCAGTATGAAGCGCACGCCAGGCTTCAAGGCCTGCAGGCGTTCGGCGGCATCAAAAAACAATGTGCCCAGGCGACCCACTTCGCCACCGCGACTGCCCGGCATCAGCGCGACAAGCGGGCCGTCGGGCAAGCCCAGTTCGGCACGCGCCGCAGCGCGGTCGGCGTGCAGCGGGATAGTGTCGGCCAGCGTGTGCCCGACAAACCGCACCGGTACGCCCTTCTCTTCGTAGAAACGGGCTTCGAACGGCAGCAAGGTCAGCATCAGGTCGCAACCTTCGCGGATCTTCAACACGCGCTTCTGCCGCCACGCCCAGACGGACGGACTGACGTAATGCACGGTCTTGATCCCAGCCTGACGCAACCTGAGTTCGATATTGAGGGTGAAATCCGGCGCGTCGATGCCGATAAAAACGTCGGGCTTTTCTTCGATCAGGGTCTGAATCAGCAACTTGCGCCGCACCAGCAGTTCACGTAGACGACCCAGCACCTCCACCAACCCCATGACCGACAAGCGCTCCATGGGGAAGTAAGACGTGAGGCCTTCAGCCTGCATCAACGGGCCACCCACACCGATAAACTCGACCGCCGAATGCTGGGCCTTAAGCGCCCGCATCAGGCCCGCGCCCAGGATATCGCCGGAAGCTTCCCCGGCGACCAATGCGATACGCAGATTGGCCATGATCAGCGAGTGATGCCGCGAGTCGACGCCTGGACCGAGTCACGGAACACCGCGACTTCCGGGAACAATGCTGCAGGCTCGGTCAGTTCAGTCAACGCTTGCTCAACCGTCAGGCCCTGGCGGTAAACCACCTTGTAGGCGCGGCGCAGGGCGTGGATCGCGTCTTCGCTGAAACCACGACGGCGCATGCCTTCGAAGTTCATGCTGCGGGCTTCGGCAGGGTTACCGAAGACCGTGACGAACGCCGGAACATCCTTGCCGATGGCAGTGCCCATGCCGGAGAAACTATGGGCGCCGATGTGGCAGTACTGATGCACCAGGGTGAAACCGGATAGGATCGCCCAATCGTCAACGTGTACATGGCCTGCCAACGCGGTGTTGTTGACCAGGATACAGTGGTTGCCGATCACGCTGTCATGGCCGATATGCGCGTAGGCCATGACCAGGTTGTGATCACCCAGCGTGGTCTCGGCACGGTCCTGCACGGTACCACGGTGAATGGTCACGCCTTCACGAATGATGTTGTGATCACCGATTACCAAGCGTGTTTCTTCACCCTTGTACTTCATGTCGGGGGTGTCTTCGCCTACCGAGGAAAACTGGTAGATGCGATTGTGTTTGCCAATGCGGGTCGGTCCCTTGAGGATCACGTGCGGCCCGATGACAGTCCCCTCGCCGATTTCCACACCTGCGCCGACGATCGACCAAGGGCCGACCTCAACGTCGGCGGCCAGTACGGCCGACGGATCGATGATTGCGCGAGGGTCAATCAAACTCATAGTTTGCGTTCCGCGCAGATGATTTCGGCGGAGCACACTGGCTTGCCATCCACCGAAGCCTGGCATTCGAACTTCCAGATCTGGCGCTTACAACTGATGAACTTGGCTTCCAGGATCAACTGGTCACCCGGGGTGACCGGGTTACGGAAACGCAACTTGTCGGAGCCCACGAAATAGTAAAGCGTGCCGTCGGCAGGCTTGAGGTCGAGCATTTTGAAACCAAGGATACCGGCAGCCTGGGCCATTGCTTCGATGATCAACACGCCCGGCATGATGGGATGCGCGGGAAAGTGGCCATTGAAGAACGGTTCGTTGATGCTGACATTCTTGTAGGCACGAATGCGCTTTTCCTCAACATTCAGGTCCACTACACGATCCACCAGCAGGAACGGGTAACGGTGAGGCAGGTATTCGCGAATCTCGTTGATGTCCATCATTTCGGGGGGAAGCCTGTAATAAAGATTGGGGGCGGGCGACTAAACGCACGCCCCGCTAGCAAATCAAGGAGGCAGTCTAGCGGCTGTTCACACTTGATATGGAAATGGTATCAGCCTTCTGATGAAGCATTACCGCCAGGGGTCACGTCCCCAACACGCTTTTCCAGCTGCTTGAGACGCCGAGCCATGTCGTCGATATGTCTCAAACGCGCCGCACTCTTGCGCCATTCAGCCGCAGGCTGCATGGCGGTACCGGAAGAATAGGCACCGGGCTCGGTAATCGAGTGGGTGACCATGGTCATGCCGGTGATGAAGACGTTGTCGCAAATATCGATATGGCCCACCAGCCCTACGCCACCGGCGAGCATGCAATGCTTGCCGATCTTGGTGCTGCCGGATATGCCTACGCAGGCCGCCATGGCGGTGTGATCGCCAATCTGTACGTTGTGGGCAATCTGGATCTGGTTATCGAGCTTCACGCCATTACCGATCACGGTATCGGCCAAAGCCCCGCGATCAACAGCGGTATTGACGCCGATTTCCACATCGTCGCCGATCAATACGCCGCCGACCTGGGCAATCTTGTGCCAGACACCTTTCGAATTGGCAAAACCGAAGCCTTCACCACCAATCACCGCGCCCGACTGAATAACCACCCGCTGCCCGATACGCACGTCGTGGTACAGGGTCACGCGGGGCGCGAGCCAGCCATCGGCACCGATTTCACAGCGTGCACCGATAAAGCAGTGAGCGCCTACGGTGACGCCGGCGGCAATGCGCGCGCCACTTTCGATCACGGCAAAAGCGCCAATGCTGGCCGCAGGGTCAACCTGGGCATCATCGGCGATGACCGCCGACGGATGGATTCCTCCAGCCGCCTTGGGTTTCGGATCGAACAGGTGGGATACCCGCGCATAGGCCAGGTACGGATCAGCCACCACCAACGCGTCCCCGGCGTAACCCTCGGCGTCAGCAGCCTTCAGCAGCAGGGCTGCGGCTTGGCTGTCGGCCAGGTATTTACGGTATTGGGGATTTGCGAGGAAGCTCAACTGAGATGGGCCAGCCTCCTGCAAGGTGGCTAGCCCAGTAATTTCTTTCTCCGGGGAACCACGCAAGGTGGCTCCCAGGAACTCGGCCAACTCGCCGAGCTTGATAATCGCGGTCATGGCTTACTTCAGCTGGTTCATGCGCTCGATCACCTGGCGGGTGATGTCGTATTGAGGCTTGACGTCAATCACGGCGCCGCGTTCGAACACCAGGTCAAAGGCACCTTTCTTGATGACTTCTTCCACAGCGCTGTCGAGTTTCGGCTTGAGCTGCTTGAGCATTTCGCGGTCGGCAACAGCCTTGGCTTCGTTCAGTTCCTTGGACTGGAACTGGTAGTCACGGGCCTTTTGCTTGAATTCAAGCTCCAGGCGCTCGCGCTCGCCTTGCTGCATCTTGTCGCCACCGGCTACCAGACGATCCTGGATGCCCTTGGCACTGCTTTCCAACGTCTTGAGCTTGGTCAGTTGCGGACCGAATTTCTTCTCGGCATCCACCGCGTACTTCTTGGCCGCATCGGATTCCAGCAGGGCCATCTGATAGTTCAGGACGGCGATTTTCATCTCGGCGAAGGCCGGGGTGGTTACCAGCACAGTTGCCAGCAGAACCAATTGAGTCAACTTACGCACGATGTACTCCTACAGATCCGTTGTCGTTATCTTGGGTCAGACGCTTAGAACGTCTGGCCGAGGGAGAATTGGAAAATCTGGGTTTCAGCGTTATCCGGTTTCTTGATCGGCATGGCCAGAGCAAAGCTCAACGGACCAAGCGCAGTCACCCACGTCACGCCAACACCTACGGAGCTCGCCAGGTTGCTGAGGCTTACTTCGTTACACTGCGTATTGGACTTCACGCCAGTCGGGTTAGTGACCTGATCGCACTTGGAGTCAAATACGTTACCCACATCCCAGAAAACCGAAGTACGCAGGGACCGCTGATCTTTCACGAACGGCAGTGGGAACAGGATCTCGGCACCACCCTGGATCAGCACGTTACCACCGAATGGCAGTGCGCTAGTGTCCGTATCCGCCACGGTGCCGGTGTTACCGGTCACGCCAGCGCCACGGCTAGGGGTACCACGCGGTCCCAAGGTGCTGTCCTTGAAGCCACGGACCGAGTTGAAACCACCCGCATAGTAGTTTTCATAGAACGGCAGGCCGTTGGTCGAACCATAACCGTCACCATAGCCCAGCTCAGTGTGCAGGCGCATGGTGTAATTGTCGCTCAGCGGCTGGAACAACTGGCCACGGTAGTCGAGCTTGAAGAACGACAGGTCGCTGCCCGGCGTGGTGGCTTCCAGGGTCACGCTCTGGGAGTGACCACGGGTTGCCAGTACGCCTTTGTTCAGGGTCGACTCGGACCAGCCGGCAGACGCCTTGAAGTTCAGGAACTTGTCGCCTTCACGACGGGTGAAGTCGAAGATCTCATCCACGGTGTACACACCGGTCTTGATCTCATCCTGCTGCGCGGTCAGGCCGAAGGTCAGACGCGAGGTCTCACTGATCGGGTAACCGATGTTGACGCCGGCACCCAGGCTGTCAATCGCATAGCTGGCAACGTTAACGTCGAGGTCTTTGTAGTCGGTGGTGCGGTAGAAGGCGTTATAACCCAGGCTCACACCATCAGCGGTCCAGTAGGGGTCGACATAACCGAAGTTATAGCGACTCTGGTATTCGCTGCGGGTCAGGCCGATGGAAACCTTGTTACCGGTACCGAGGAAGTTGTTCTGGGTGATCGAACCACCGAGGATCAGGCCGGCACTCTGTGCGAAACCGACGCTGGCGGTGATCGAGCCCGAGGCTTGCTCTTCGACGGCGTAGTTCACGTCAACCTGGTCGTCCACGCCCGGTACAGCCGGGGTTTCGACGTTGACTTCCTTGAAGAAGCCCAGGCGCTCAAGGCGGGTCTTGGACTGGTCGATCAGGTAAGTCGACGCCCAGCCACCTTCCATCTGACGCATTTCACGACGCAGCACTTCGTCCGCAGACTTGGTGTTGCCACGGAAGTTGATGCGGTTCACGTAGGCACGCTTGCCTGGGTCGACCACAAAGGTGATGTCCACGGTGTGGTCATCATCATGCGGGGTCGGCACGCCGTTGACGTTGGCGAAGGTATAGCCTTCGTTACCCAGGCGACGGGTGATCAGTTCGGACGTAGTGGTCATCAGCTTGCGCGAGAACACCTGGTCTTTCTGCACCAGCAGCAGGGACTTGACCTGGTCTTCAGGCACTTTCAAGTCGCCGCTGAGTTTGACGTCGCGGACCTTGTACTTCTCACCCTCGTTGACGTTGACGGTGATGTACACGTGCTTCTTGTCAGGGGTGATGGACACCTGGGTCGAAGCGATATCCATGTTGATATAGCCACGGTCCAGGTAGTAGGAACGTAGACGCTCCAGGTCACCGGAGAGTTTTTCACGGGCGTACTTGTCGTCGTTCTTGAAGAACGACAACCAGTTGGTGGTCTTGAGCTCGAACAGGCCGATCAGGTCTTCATCAGCGAACTTGGTGTTGCCCACCACGTTGATGTGCTGAATGGCCGCCACGGTGCCTTCGTTGATGTTGACCTTGAGGCCGACACGGTTACGAGGCTGCGGGACCACTTCCGTTTCCACGGTCGCGGAGTAGCGGCCCTGGGCAACGTACTGGCGTTGCAGTTCGTTACGCACCCCCTCAAGGGTGGCGCGCTGGAAGATCTCGCCCTCGGCCAGGCCGGATTGCTTGAGGCCCTTCATCAGGTCTTCAGTGGAGATCGCCTTGTTACCCTCGATCTCGATACTGGCGACGGAAGGTCGCTCGACGACGGTGATGACCAGGACGTTGCCTTCGCGACCCAGTTGGATATCTTGAAAGAACCCGGTTTTGAACAGCGCACGAGTGGATTCCACCAGGCGACGGTCATCAGCCTGTTCCCCGACGTTCAACGGCAAGGCACCAAAGACGCTACCCGCGGAAACCCGCTGGAGGCCGTTGACGCGAATATCGGAGATAGTGAAGGACTCGGCGTGAACTTCGGCGATCATCAATACGGTGAGAACCGCAGTTAGCAGCAGACGTTTCATGAAGTCCTTTCTTATTCCAACTGGCAATAAACAAACTGCCGCAAAATGCGGCAGATTCGCAATTCAGCGAAGCGTTACAGTCGTCCCAGATCGTTGACCAAGGCTAACAACATCACCCCGACCACCAAACTGATACCGATCTGTATCCCCCAACCCTGCACCCGATCCGACAAGGGGCGACCACGCACCCACTCGACCAGATAAAACAACAGATGCCCCCCATCCAATACTGGAATGGGCAACAAATTCAGAACCCCAAGGCTAATACTCAGATAAGCCAGGAAATTCAGGAAATCCGCGACACCCGACTGGGCAGAAGCGCCCGCCACTTTAGCAATGGTTATCGGCCCACTCAAGTTTTTTACCGAGAGCTCGCCGAACAACATTTTCTTGAGCGACTCGAGAGTCAGCACGCTCATGGTCCAAGTGCGTTTCGCGCCCTCGCCAATTGCTGCCAACGGCCCGAAACTGACCTCACGCATCATTGAAGGCGGCCACTCCGGACGCTTGACCCCGGCACCGAGGTAACCCCCGGCCGCCTTGGCCTCCCCACGTACCGCCAGGGTCACGGGAACGTCAATTTGAGCACCATCGCGCTCAACTTTCAGCACAATTCTGGTATCAGGCCGCACGCGCACCAGGTCGACCACTTGCTGCCAATCACTCAGCGCCTGGCCATCAAGGGCCAACAGGCGATCACCGGTTTTCAGACCTGCGGCCTGGGCCGGGCCTTTCGGATCAAGCTCGGTGAGCACCGGCGGCAAGGCCGGACGCCATGGGCGAATCCCCAGGGACTTGATCGGGTCCGGCTCATCGGAACCCTTGAGCCAATGGTCGAGAGTCAGCTCACGCGGGGTCTCGGACGAGGAGTCCTGCTCGCGCACCACGACATTGACAGTGCCGCTTTCGCCCAGGCGACGCACCAATTGCAAATTGACCGCCCCCCAACCCGTGGTTGGCTCGCCATCAATGGAAACAATTTCCTGCCCGGCGACCAATCCTGCCTTCGCCGCCATGCTGTCCGCCTCAACCGCACCGATAACCGGGCGTATCTGTTCGCTGCCGAGCATGGCCAGGAACCAGAAGAACACCATGGCCAACAGGAAATTGGCGATCGGGCCGGCGGCGACAATAGCGATGCGCTGACGAACGGTCTTGCGATTGAAGGACTGGTCCAGTTGATCCGCCGGCACTTCGCCTTCGCGCTCATCAAGCATCTTGACGTAGCCGCCCAAGGGGATGGCGGCGATCACGAACTCGGTGCCGCGGCGGTCGTGCCAGCGCAGCAACGGCATGCCGAAACCGACGGAAAAGCGCAGTACCTTGACGCCGCAACGACGCGCCACCCAAAAGTGGCCGAATTCGTGGAAGGTAACCAGCACGCCCAGAGCAACCAGGGTGCCGACAATCATGTAAAGCGCACTCATCTAATTTCTCCGCATTCCAATCCAGTGCCTGAAGACGCAAACGCGCCCACAGACTAACGCGCGTTGCGGCCCAACCATTGCTCGGCCAGGGCGCGGGCCTTGGCATCCGCCTCGAACACTGCCCCCAGATCATTCACAGCCACTACGGGCTCAAGACTCAGAACATCCTCGATGATACTCGCGATCTGCGGAAAGCGGATGCGCTGTGCGAGAAACGCTGCCACAGCCACTTCGTTAGCCGCATTGAGCATCGCCGGCGCACTGTTGCCCGCCTCCGCTGCCTGTCGCGCCAGGCGCAGGCACGGAAAGCGCTGCTCGTCCGGCGCCTCGAAGTCCAGGCGAGCAATGGCGAACAGGTCCAGCGGTGCAACACCGGAGTCAATCCGCTCAGGCCAGGCCAGGGCATTGGCGATCGGCGTGCGCATATCGGGGTTACCCAACTGCGCCAGCACCGAGCCATCCACATAGTCGACCAGGGAATGAATCACACTTTGCGGGTGAATCACCACTTCGACCTGGTCAGGCCGTGCATCGAACAACCAGCAGGCCTCGATCAATTCCAGGCCCTTGTTCATCATGCTGGCCGAATCCACGGAGATCTTGCGCCCCATGGACCAGTTCGGATGAGCGCACGCCTGATCCGGAGACACGTGCTCCAAGTCCGCCAGCGGAGTTTTACGGAAAGGCCCACCGGACGCTGTCAGCAAAATCCGGCGCACGCCGACCTGGCTCAAGCCACGGGCAAAATCACCGGGCATGCACTGGAAGATCGCGTTGTGCTCGCTGTCGAGCGGCAGCAATACCGCGCCGCTCTTGCGCACAGCCTGCATAAAGAGTGTGCCGGACATGACCAGCGCTTCTTTATTAGCCAGCAGGATTTTCTTGCCGGCATCGACAGCGGCCAGGGTCGGGCGCAAGCCAGCGGCTCCGACAATGGCCGCCACCACGGCATCCACCTCGGCATCAGCCGACACCTGGCACAAGCCCTCCTCACCCACCAGCACCTGAGTGGCAAGGCCAGCGGCGCGCAGGTCATCCTGCAAGCCCCGCGCAGCAACGGCCCCAGGCACTACAGCAAAACGCGGCGCATGGCGCACGCACAGCGCCAGCAACTCAGTCAGGCGAGAGAAGCCGGTCAATGCGAAGACTTGATAGCGTTCCGGGTGGCGAGCGATCACATCCAGGGCGCTTAACCCTACCGAGCCGGTCGCACCCAGCACGGTGACCTGCTGCAGGCGGCTCACGAAGCAGCCATCCACAACAGCACGGCAAAAATCGGGATCGCAGCGGTCAGACTGTCGATGCGGTCCAACACGCCGCCATGACCCGGCAACAGATTACTGCTGTCCTTGATTCCGGCCTGGCGCTTGAACATGCTTTCAGTGAGGTCGCCCACGACCGAGATGAACACGACGATGGCCGTCCCCAGCAAGGCCAGGCACAGCCCTTTCACCGACCAGTCACGCACAACCCCGACCACGAGCGTGATCACCAAGGTCAAGGCCAGGCCGCCGTATACGCCCTCCCAGCTCTTGCCCGGACTGACTGCCGGCGCCAGCTTGCGTTTGCCCAAAGCCCGACCGGAGAAGTAGGCACCAATATCGGCGCCCCAGACCAACACCATCACCGCCAGGATCAACTCATTACCGATCGGGAAGCGCTTGATCTCCACCAGCCCTTGCCAGGCCGGCAGCAGAATCAACAAGCCGATCACCAGCTTGCAGGCAACGCTGGACCACTGGCTGCTGGTACGCGGATAGGTCAGCACCAGGAAGGTCGCCAACGCCCACCACAGCACCGCTGCGCCCAACACCCAAGGAGCGAGATCCGGGAGGATGTACATCAGGAACAGCAACAGGGCCACGATGACGGCATACACCACGCGCGGCAACTGGGCGCTGAAGCCCGCCAGACGCGCCCATTCCCAGGCGCCGAGTGTTACGACCAGGCCGATGAACAGCGCAAAGCCGGAACCGTCGAGCAGGAAAAAACCACACAAGGCAATCGGCAGCAGGATCAGTGCAGTGATGATTCGTTGTTTAAGCATTTAAACCCGGGCTCCAGCTTCGATCTGCTCGCTCGTTTTACCGAAGCGACGCTGACGGGAAGCGAAATCGGCCAGCGCATTACGCATGGCATCGTGTTTGAAGTCCGGCCAGAACAGGTCGGAGAAATACAGCTCGGTGTAGGCCAACTGCCACAACAGAAAATTACTGATGCGGTGCTCGCCACCGGTACGGATGCACAAGTCCGGCAGCGGTAGGTCACCGGTGACCAGGCAGGTTTGCAACAGTTCGGGCGTGATCTCGTCCGGCCGCAGATGACCAGCCTGCACTTCGCGGGCAAGCCGTTGCGCAGCCTGGGCGATGTCCCACTGACCACCATAGTTGGCGGCGATCTGCAGCACAAAACGGTTACTGCCAGCAGTAATGGCCTCGGCCTCACGCATGGCCGCTTGCAGCCCCGGATGGAACCGCGAGCGATCACCAATGATGCGCAAAGTGATGTTGTTATCGTTGAGGCGCTTGGCCTCACGACGCAAGGCCTTGAAGAACAGATCCATCAAGGCACTGACTTCTTCGGCCGGGCGCTGCCAGTTCTCACTGGAGAAAGCGAACAAGGTCAACACTTCGACCTTGGCCTCGGCGCACACCTCAATCACCGCCCGTACTGCATCGACACCCGCTTTGTGCCCGGCGACACCGGGCAAAAAGCGTTTTTTCGCCCAGCGATTATTCCCATCCATGATGATCGCGACATGGCGCGGCACCACGGAAGGCACAGTCTGCTTGGTCTTTTCCATGAAAGCGCCCTGACCCTTATACGGCCATCAAGTCCGCTTCTTTTTGCTTGGTGGCCGCATCGACATCAGCTTCGGCCTTGTCGGTCAGCTTCTGGATGTCTGCCGCCGCACGGCGCTCTTCGTCTTCGCTGATTTCCTTGTCCTTGACCAGCTTCTTCAGCTCGCCCAGGGCATCGCGACGGATGTTGCGCACGGCAACACGTGCATCTTCCGCTGCGCTACGCGCCTGCTTGGTGAAGCCCTTGCGGGTTTCTTCAGTCAGGGCAGGCATGGAGATCAGCAGCAACTCGCCCAGGTTGGTCGGGTTGAGGTTCAGGCCGGCGCTCTGGATCGCCTTGTCGACCGCCGCGAGCATGTTGCGCTCAAAGGCTACGACTTGCAGGGTGCGCGAGTCTTTTACGGTGATATTGGCCACTTGGGTGATGGAGGTGTCCGTGCCGTAGTACGGCACCATCACGCTACCCAGAATGCTTGGGTGAGCCTTGCCGGTACGAATCTGACCAAAAGCGTGGTTCAGAGAGTCCAGGGATTTCTGCATACGCTCTTGAGCGTCTTTCTTGATTTCGTTGATCATTGTTGGCCTTCCTCGATCAGAGTCCCTTCCGCGCCGCCGTGTACGATGTTCAGCAGGGCACCGGGCTTGTTCATATTAAATACGCGCAGCGGCATCTTGTGGTCGCGGCACAGGCAAATTGCCGTCAGGTCCATCACGCCCAGCTTGCGATCCAGCACTTCATCGTAGGTCAGATGATCGAACTTCTCGGCATGCGGGTCTTTGAATGGATCTGCAGTGTATACGCCGTCCACTTTGGTGGCTTTCAACACGACGTCGGCATCGATTTCAATCGCACGCAAGCATGCGGCCGAATCGGTGGTGAAGAACGGGTTGCCCGTACCAGCAGCGAAGATGACCACGTCTTTGGAGTTCAGGTGGCGCATGGCTTTGCGGCGATCATAGTGATCGGTCACGCCCACCATGGAAATAGCCGACATCACGATCGCCGAGATGTTGGCACGCTCCAGGGCATCGCGCATGGCCAGGGCATTCATCACAGTGGCCAGCATGCCCATGTGGTCGCCGGTGACCCGGTCCATGCCCGCCGCACTCAGTGCTGCACCGCGGAACAGGTTGCCACCACCAATCACCAGGCCGACCTGTACGCCGATACCGACCAACTGGCCGACTTCCAGCGCCATGCGGTCGAGCACCTTGGGATCGATCCCGAACTCTTCCGAGCCCATCAGGGCCTCGCCGCTAAGCTTGAGTAGAATGCGTTTATAGCGAGCCTGATAACCACTGCCCTGCTGAGCCATTGCGAATCTCTCCTGCGGCGTATTTTTAAAAATTCTTGGCGAGCCGTTTACGGCTTGCGTTCACTCTAGCTGGACGCTGCTACAGCGCCATCGGAACACGGCTTTGTAAGCCAGTTCCGAGGGGAAGCCAAATAAAATCGACCTTCCCATTTGAAAAGAGGCTGCGCGCGTGAGCGGGCAGCCTCTTTCGGGCGACAGTTGAAAACTGTCTTATTGCTTGGCGGCAGCCAGCTGGGCAGCAACTTCTTCAGCGAAGTTGTCGACCGGCTTCTCGATACCGTCGCCTACTTTGTAGTAGGTGAAGGAAACGATTTCAGCACCGGCTTTCTTGGCCAGTTCGCCAACCTTGATTTCAGGGTTCTTGACGAACGCCTGCTCAACCAGGCTCGCTTCAGCCAGGAACTTGCTGATACGGCCTTTGATCATGTTTTCAACGATGTTCTCTGGCTTGCCCGCGATCTTGTCAGCGTTGAGGCTCAGGAACACGGCTTTTTCACGTTCGATTGCGTCAGCGGACACTTCCGATGGCAGCAGGAACTCAGGGTTGCTGGCCGCTACGTGCATAGCGATGTCTTTGGCCAGTTCAACGTTGCCGCCTTTAAGGGCAACCACAACGCCGATTTTGTTGCCGTGCAGGTAACCGCCGACAACATCACCTTCAACGCGAGCCAGGCGACGGATGTTGACGTTTTCGCCAACCTTGCCGACCAGAACCAGGCGATCAGCTTCTTGAGCGGCGATCAGCGGCTCAGCAGCAGTCAGCTTGTCGTCGAATGCTTTCTTGACGCTGGCAGCAACGAATGCCTTGAAGTCATCCTGCAGAGCCAGGAAGTCGGTCTGCGAGTTCACTTCCAGCAGAACAGCGACTTTACCGTCTTCAACCAGAGCGATAGCACCTTCAGCAGCAACGTTGCCTGCTTTCTTGGCAGCCTTGATGGCGCCCGAAGCACGCATGTCATCAATGGCTTTTTCGATGTCGCCGCCGGCCTTGGTCAAGGCCTTTTTGCAATCCATCATGCCTTCGCCGGTACGCTCACGCAGTTCTTTAACCAACGCTGCAGTAATCTCTGCCATTTCAAAATCCTCTTGGATAGGTTTTCAACCATTCCACCCGATCAAACGGGCGATCAATTCTTCCCGAATCTCCCTTGTAGGCCGCTGCACGTTACAGATGATGTAGCTGCGCTGCCGACAAATGGTTTTCGAGGGGGCAAAAAGGGGGCCAAGCCCCCTTTTTGCTTACTGAGTCAACGCCAGGGCGTCAATTACTCAGCTGCGGCTACCGGAGCTTCTTCAACGAACTGCTCGGTACCACCAGCAACGTGGTTGCGACCACGGATGACAGCATCGGCCATCGAACCCATGTACAACTGGATAGCGCGGATGGCGTCATCGTTGCCTGGGATGATGTAGTCAACGCCATCAGGGCTGCTGTTGGTATCGACTACGCCGATAACAGGAATGCCCAGTTTGTTGGCTTCGGTGATCGCGATGCGCTCGTGATCAACGTCGATAACGAACAGTGCGTCAGGCAGGCCGCCCATGTCCTTGATACCACCCAGGGAACGATCGAGCTTTTCCAGGTCGCGAGTGCGCATCAGCGCCTCTTTCTTGGTCAGCTTGGCGAAAGTACCGTCTTCGGCTTGCACTTCAAGGTCACGCAGACGCTTGATGGAAGCACGGATGGTTTTGAAGTTGGTCAGCATGCCGCCCAACCAGCGGTGATCGACGTACGGCGAACCGCAACGTGCTGCTTCTTCAGCAACGATCTTGCCAGCGGAACGCTTGGTGCCGACGAACAGAATCTTGTTTTTGCCCTGGGCCAGGCGCTCTACGAAAGTCAGAGCTTCGTTGAACATTGGCAGGGTTTTTTCAAGGTTGATGATGTGGATCTTGTTACGCGCGCCGAAAATGTATTTACCCATTTTCGGGTTCCAGTAACGGGTTTGGTGACCGAAGTGCACACCGGCCTTCAGCATATCGCGCATGTTGACTTGGGACATGATAGTTCCTTAATAAGTCGGGTTTGGCCTCCACGTATCCCAATGACCAACCAGCGGCATCAAGGCCTCCGGCACCCAGGTCATCGTGTCGACACGTGTGTGGATTTAAGCTCTGCGGGGTATCCCCGGAAAGCGGCGCATTTTATACCACACGAAGGGCAAAAACGAAACCCGCAATCACATTTGCCGCCAACGACTTTTGCGCAACCCTTTGAAAAGCGCCACTATCACCCCACTTTATAGAGACAACCGACGGCCAGACGCTCATGATTTGCCGCCCGCGTCTGGTAGAATCAGGTTTTTTGGGGCTTGTGCGAATTCTGTAACCTTTTGCCGCACACCCGTAAACCGTATTGATTTCAGCGCCTCGCGCTAGAGAGAGCCTGTATGACTGTTACCTTGAAAACCGCCGAAGACATCGCTGGCATGCGCGTTGCCGGCAAACTGGCGGCCGACGTGCTGGAAATGATTGCCGAACACGTCAAGCCCGGCGTCACCACCGAAACACTGGACCGCATCTGCCACGACTATATAGTCGACGTGCAAAAGGCTATCCCTGCCCCGCTGAACTACAAGGGCTTCCCCAAGTCGATCTGCACCTCGATCAACCACGTGGTCTGCCACGGGATTCCGGGCGACAAGCCGCTGAAAGACGGCGACACCCTGAACATCGACGTCACCGTCATCAAAGACGGCTACCACGGCGATACCAGCCGCATGTTCCACGTCGGCACTGTGCCGGTCTGGGCCGAGCGCCTGTCACAGGTGACCCAGGAATGCATGTACAAGGCCATTGAAATCGTCAAACCCGGCTGCCGCCTGGGCGATATCGGTGAAGTGATCCAGAAGCACGCTGAAAAGAACGGCTTCTCGGTGGTTCGCGAGTTCTGCGGCCACGGCATCGGCAAGGTGTTCCACGAAGAGCCGCAGATTTTGCATTACGGCCGTGCCGGTACGGGCATGGAACTGAAAGCGGGCATGACCTTCACCATCGAGCCGATGATCAACCAGGGCAAGGCCGACACCAAGGTACTGGGCGACGGCTGGACCGCCATCACCAAGGACCGCAAGCTCTCCGCCCAGTGGGAACACACCCTGCTGGTCACCGACACCGGTTACGAAATCTTCACCCTGCGCGCGGACGACACGATCCCACGCATTTCGGCGTAACGGCTGCCCCGGTTTTCCCAAACTGTGTTGTGACTGACTGATAGCTAGAAAGGAAAGCCGAACGATGCCCCAGGTGGACCCCGAACTCTTCGACCGTGGCCAGTTCCAGGCCGAACTGGCGCTGAAGGCCAGCCCTATCGCCGCCTTCAAGAAGGCTATCCGCCAGGCCCGCGAGGTGCTCGACGAGCGCTTTCGCAGTGGCCGGGACATCCGTCGGCTGATCGAGGACCGTGCCTGGTTCGTCGATAACATCCTGCAAAAGGCCTGGGAACAGTTCAGTTGGAGCGAAGACGCCGATATCGCCCTGGTGGCGGTCGGCGGCTACGGCCGGGGTGAGTTGCACCCCTACTCCGACATCGACCTGCTGATCCTGCTGGACAGCGCCGACCATGAGATCTTTCGCGATTCCATCGAGCGCTTTCTGACACTGCTGTGGGACATTGGCCTGGAAGTCGGCCAGAGCGTGCGTTCGGTGGCCGAATGCGCCGAAGAAGCCCGCGCCGACCTCACCGTCATCACCAACCTGATGGAAAGCCGCACCATCGCCGGCCCCGAGCGTCTGCGCCAACGCATGCTCGAAGTCACCAGCACCACGCAAATGTGGCCGAGCAAGCACTTCTTCCTGGCCAAGCGCGCCGAGCAGAAAGCCCGGCACCACAAGTACAACGACACCGAATACAACCTGGAACCCAACGTCAAAGGCTCCCCCGGAGGCCTGCGCGATATCCAGACGATTTTGTGGGTCGCCCGTCGCCAGTACGGCACCCTGAACCTGCGCGCCCTGGCCGGTGAAGGCTTTCTGGTGGAGAGCGAAAACGCCCTGCTCGCCTCGTCCCAGGAATTCCTCTGGAAAGTGCGCTACGCCCTGCACATGCTCGCAGGGCGCTCCGAAGATCGCCTGCTGTTCGACCATCAGCGCTCCATCGCCACCCTGCTGGGTTTCGAAGGTGAAGACGCGAAGACCAGCATCGAAAGTTTCATGCAGCAGTACTACCGGGTGGTCATGAGCATTGCCCAGCTCAGCGACCTGATCATGCAGCACTTCGAAGAAGTGATCCTGGCCCCGGAAGACGAAGCCCCGCCGCAGCCGATCAACGCACGCTTCCAGCTACATGACGGCTATATCGAGGCGCGCAACGACAACGTATTTCGCCGCACGCCGTTCGCCATGCTGGAAATTTTCGTGCTGATGGCCCAACAGCCGGAAATCAAAGGCGTGCGCGCCGACACGATTCGCCTGCTGCGGGAAAACCGTCACCTGATCGACGATAACTTTCGCAACGACATCCGCAACACCAGCCTGTTTATCGAGCTGTTCAAGTGCAAGATCGGCATCCACCGCAACCTGCGGCGGATGAACCGCTACGGCATCCTCGGGCGTTACCTGCCGGAGTTCGGTTTTATCGTCGGGCAGATGCAACACGACCTGTTCCACATCTACACCGTGGACGCCCACACCCTGAACCTGATCAAGCACCTGCGTAAGCTGCAGTACAGCCAGGTGTCAGAGAAATTCCCGCTGGCCAGTAAGCTAATGGCCAAGCTGCCCAAACCCGAACTGATCTACCTGGCCGGCCTGTACCACGACATCGGCAAAGGCCGCCACGGCGACCATTCGGAAGTCGGTGCGGTCGACGCCGAGGCGTTCTGCCAGCGCCACCAGTTGCCGTTGTGGGACAGCCGCCTGATTGTCTGGCTGGTGCAGAACCACCTGGTGATGTCGACCACCGCCCAACGCAAGGACTTGTCCGACCCGCAGGTGATCCACGACTTCGCCGGGATCGTCGGCGATGAGACCCGCCTCGACTACCTGTATGTGCTGACGGTTTCCGATATCAACGCCACCAACCCGACGCTGTGGAACTCGTGGCGCGCGAGCCTGCTGCGCCAGTTGTACACCGAGACCAAGCGCGCCCTGCGCCGAGGCCTGGAAAACCCGGTGGACCGCGAAGAGCAGATCCGCCGCACCCAAAGCGCGGCCCTGGACATCCTGGTGCGCGGCGGCAACGACCCGGACGACGTCGAGCAATTGTGGTCGCAACTGGGCGACGATTACTTCCTGCGCCACACCGCCGGCGACGTGGCCTGGCACAGCGACGCGATCTTGCAGCAACCGGCCGACGGCGGCCCGCTGGTGTTGATCAAAGAAACGACCCAACGCGAGTTCGAAGGCGGCACGCAGATTTTCATCTACGCCCCCGACCAGCATGACTTCTTCGCCGTGACCGTGGCGGCCATGGACCAGCTCAACCTGAACATCCACGACGCCCGGGTCATCACCTCCAGCAGCCAGTTCACCCTCGACACCTACATCGTGCTCGACACCGAAGGCGAGTCCATCGGCGATAACCCGGTGCGGGTGAAAAAGATCCGCGAAGGCCTGACCGAAGCGTTGCGCAACCCGGATGACTACCCGACCATCATCCAACGCCGCGTGCCGCGCCAGCTCAAGCATTTTGCGTTTGCGCCGCAGGTGACCATTTCCAACGACGCCCAGCGCCCGGTGACGGTGCTGGAACTCAGCGCACCGGATCGCCCGGGCCTGCTGGCGCGGATCGGCGGGATTTTCCTGGAGTTCGACCTGTCGTTGCAGAACGCCAAGATTGCAACCCTTGGCGAGCGCGTGGAAGACGTGTTCTTCATTACCGACGCCGATAACCAGCCGCTGTCCGACCCCGAGCTGTGCCGCCGCCTGCAGGATGCAATCGTCCAGCAACTGAGCGTGACCCAGGAACCCGGCGTCGAGCTGACGCGCCTGACGATTTGATACTCGCCCAGTTTTTAACGCCTTGCATGAGATCCACCGATGAACAACGCCCTGAACCAGTTGCAGCCTTACCCGTTCGAAAAATTGCGCGCGCTGCTCGGCAGCGTCACGCCGAACCCGGACAAACGCCCGATCGCGCTGTCCATCGGCGAGCCCAAGCATAAATCGCCGACATTCGTCGCCGAGGCGTTGAGCAATAACCTCGACCAGATGGCGGTGTACCCGACCACCCTGGGCATTCCTGCGCTGCGCGAAGCCATCGCGGCCTGGTGCGAACGCCGCTTCAATGTGCCCAAGGGCTGGCTGGACCCGGCGCGCAACATCCTGCCGGTCAACGGCACCCGCGAGGCGCTGTTCGCCTTCACCCAAGCCGTGGTCAATCGCAGTGACGATGCACTGGTGGTGAGCCCGAACCCGTTCTACCAGATCTATGAAGGCGCCGCGTTCCTGGCCGGCGCCAAGCCGTACTACCTGCCGTGCCTGGACGCCAATGGCTTCAACCCGGACTTCGACGCCGTGTCGCCAGACGTCTGGAAACGCTGCCAGATCCTGTTCCTGTGCTCCCCCGGCAACCCGACCGGCGCCTTGATCCCGGTCGACACCCTGAAAAAGCTCATCGCCCTGGCCGACGAATATGACTTCGTGATTGCCGCCGACGAGTGCTACAGCGAACTGTACTTCGACGAACAAAGCCCGCCGCCGGGTCTGTTGAGCGCCTGCGTCGAACTCGGCCGCCAGGACTTCAAGCGCTGCGTGGTGTTCCACAGCCTGTCCAAGCGCTCCAACCTGCCGGGCCTGCGCTCCGGTTTCGTGGCTGGCGACGCCGACATCCTCAAGGCCTTCCTGCTGTACCGCACCTACCACGGCTGCGCGATGCCGGTGCAAACCCAACTGGCGAGCATCGCCGCCTGGCAGGACGAAGCCCACGTCCAGGCCAACCGCGACCTGTATCGGGAAAAATTCGACGCCGTGCTGGCGATCCTCAAGCCGGTACTGGACGTGCAAGCTCCCGACGGCGGTTTCTACCTGTGGCCGAATGTAGACGGTGACGATGCCGCCTTCTGCCGGGACTTGTTCGTCGAAGAACACGTCACCGTGGTGCCCGGTTCGTACCTGTCGCGGGATGTAGAGGGTGTCAACCCAGGTGCCGGCCGCGTGCGTATGGCATTGGTTGCACCACTGGCGGAGTGCGTGGAAGCGGCTGAGCGGATCAGCGACTTCATTCAGCGCAGGAAGTAACCTCGCCAAATCCCGCACTGTGTCGCACAGTGCGGGAACCTCCTTCACTCGCTCACCACTAACAGGCAAACTTCCTACGAGTATTGCCTATGAACCCAATCACCTCGTCGCTCACCCCTCCCCCCGCTTATGAGCCGCCCTCGAATAACGGCATCTCCCCTCCCGAATCCGCCAGGCGAACAAAAAGAGGCATCGCCGACAACGACAAACGCTGGCCGGACGGTGTGGTCACCGTTGCGCTCGACCTGAAGGACGAAAAAAGCAAAGCGCTGGTGGTGGACGCTATTCGCGAATGGGCCCACCACACGCCGACACTGCACTTCAATATCGTCGATGGCAAAAAGGGCGATATTCGCATTTCGGACGATGAAGGGCTCAAGGGCAATTGGTCCGCCATTGGCACAGCGGCCAGGGACATCGATGAAGATCAACCCACGATGCACCTCAACCGGACTGACGACTCGAAGAAGTTCCGCGGTACGGCCCTGCACGAATTCGGCCACGCCCTCGGGTTGTTGCACGAGCACCAGCACCCGCAGAACACCCTGGATTGGAACGAGCCCGAGGCGTATGACTACTACACCAGCAATATTTTCAGCGAAGCCATGGTGCGCGAACACGTCCTTGAACCAGACAACCGGCCCGGTCTGCAGATCACCCCATACGATCAGCGGTCCGTGATGCATTATGAAGTTCCGGCGGCACTGAGGCACAACGGCCAGGCCACTCCTCACAACACAACCCTTTCCGCAGGCGACAAGCAAACGATCAGAATGCTGTACCCCCCGGTCAACCCGACGTAGCGGGCACAGGGGTAAACATAGGCTCACGTATTCACTCAACACCGCCGGGAACTTTCCTGCCTTTGGCACGAATCAACCAACGTCCAGTCCCGACCTGCCGCAGGAAACATTCAATGATAACCCTCGCCCCCGAAGCCGCTTATCAGCCTGGCACTCACTGGCCGCCTGGCGAAAGCGCCGATAGTGCCACGCCAACGTCCAGCCTTTCGAGAAGTCGACGCAGTGTCGGCGAACCCGGCAAATACTGGCCGCAAAACACGACCCTTACGATCGCCATGTATGAGTATGAAACGGACGATAAATACGTGCTGGCGGTCAAAAAAGCCGCCAGCCATTGGCTGCCCCATATCAACCTGAAGTTTGATTTTGTCTCGGGCGACAGCGGCGATATCCGTATCGCACAGAATCCGCCAGGCGATAACGGCGGCGCGTCATCCGTAGGCACCGATGCGCGGAACATACCGCTTGGGATGCCAACCATGCGCCTGCCCATGGATCACAACGATCCTCGATTCGAATACACCGTCCTGCATGAATTCGGGCACATGCTGGGCGCCCATCACGCCCACCAGCATCCCGACGCCAACATTCCCTGGAACCGTGAAAACATCCACCAGGCCTACCGCCGCAGCCCCAACCCGCATCAGGTACGGGACAACGTCCTGCCGCTGACGCGCAGCAGCGCTTATGACTTGCTGCCTTACGACCCTGACTCGGTCATGCACTATGCGGTCAGCCCGGACCAGACCGATGGCAAGCGGGCGCATATCGAGAACAGGTCACTGAGTGACGGAGACATTGCCTGGGCCAAAAAAGCCTACCCTCAAGCCGCGCCCATGCCCCCCGTGATCCGTCATCCACGCTTTCGTGATGCCGACTTCGACTGCACCGTTTAAGGCGTTGCACACTCAGCGTCGAGGGCACGGGCCGCAGCGACAGCCAATTGCCTACTTCGGCGATCCCAGGTTCGCTTCACTCATATCCAGTTCGCTCAACACTTCCCTCAACACGTCATCCCCAATTCGGTGATGACGGCTCAGGCTATACAACTCCAAGCGCTGCGCGCGCAGGGCCTTGAGCCGCAGTTTTCGCTCCAGTTGGTCCATCTGCAACGCGAGCGCCTGGGCTTCGGCGGAGTCGTTAAAGACATCCAACTGATGCCGGTATTCCGACATCAGTCGCGCCTTCAACTCGGTAGCCAGTGCGGCCTGAGCGGCGTCCGCGGGAGCGCTCTCGGTAGGATCTTCGACCTCAAGCGCATGGATCGCGGCCACGGCGGTCTTTTTCCAAGCCTCGCGCACTTCATTGTGATGTTTTTCATCGGGGCTTTTTTCAATGCCGCGCAGCAGCAGCGGCAACGCAATACACGCAGCAACGAGCGACAGCAGGATCACCCCGGCCGCGATAAAGATCAGCAGGTCGCGCTCCGGGAACGCCTTGCCCGGCGCCAGCAGCAAGGGCACCGACATCACACCGGCCAACGTCACCGCCCCACGCACGCCGCCCACGGTCAACAGCCAGCAGGAGCGCGCCGTCGGCACCAGGGTAAGCTCGCTTTTCCCACGCAGGCGCCGGAGCACACCCGACAGACGCCAGATGCTTTGCACCCAAATGAACCGCAATACCAACAGCACCAGGAAGATCGCGATCACGTCCAGGCAGCGATACAGCAGGGTCGGCCACAGCGTGGTTTCATGACTCGCCACCGCCTTGATAATGTCCGGCAGTTGCAGGCCCAATAGCAGGAAGATCAAGCCATTGAAGGCAAACTCCAGCAGCGACCACACACTGCGATTGAGCAAGCGCGTGCTGGTCTGGCGGGGCAGCAGGTCCAGCCAGCTTTGCATCATGCCCGCCGCCACCGCCGAGAGAATGCCCGATGCGCCCAGGCGTTCGGCCAGAACATAGGCGGCAAACGGCAGCAGCAACATGAACACAACGTGGGTGGCCGGGTCGTCCCAGCCTCGCGCAATCATCCAGACACGCAGGCGCCCCACCAGCCAGCTCAACGCAATCCCAACCGCCAGACCGCCGATGGCCACCAGTACAAAGGTCAGGCTGGCATCCGCCAGGGAAAACACCCCGGTCAAGGCTGCCACCAGGGCGAACTTGAACGTCACCAGGCCCGTGGCATCGTTCATCAAGGCCTCGCCCTGAAGCATATGCATCAAGGGCGTGGGTAAACGGTTCTGGGAAATGGCCGACACCGCCACGGCGTCCGTCGGCGACAATACCGCCGCCAGGGCAAACGCCACCGGCAACGGAATCGAAGGCAATAGCCAATGAATGAAGTAGCCGGCGCCAACCACGGTGAACAGCACCAGCCCTACCGCCAACGTCAGAATCGGCCCGCGCAGGCGCCACAATTCGCGCTTGGGCATGCGCCAGCCATCGGAGAACAGCAGCGGCGGCAGAAACAGAAACAGGAACAACTCCGGGTCCAGCGCGACATGCAGCCCCAGCGTGGGCCAGGCCAGCAAAGCCCCGGCGGCAATCTGCACGAGGGGTAACGGCAGCGGGATGACTCGCCAGACCAGCCGCGAAACGCTGACCAGCATCAGCAGGATAAGAACGGTGTAGGCGGTTTGCATAACGCGGGTTTCCCGGACAATCGACTTGCAACGACACACATCAGGCAACAACTCACCATTGAAGTGCCATATTAGCCGCCTATGCTGCGCGATGGCTTTCGCACAATAGTCGCACAGGGCAATCCACGCTAGAGACGAGCGGCACCCAAAGCCGCTGGTCGTGGCATAATCCCAGACCTTTCATTTTCATTGGTCCAAAGGGGGGCAATTCCTTGACCGTATCAAGCAAAACGTTGCACCTTTTCGGCATCAAAGCCTGCGACACCATGAAAAAAGCCCGCACCTGGCTCGACGAGCACGGCGTGAGCTATGCGTTCCACGACTACAAAACGGCCGGTATCGACCGCGAACACTTGACCCAATGGTGCAACGAGCACGGTTGGCAGGTGGTTTTGAACCGTGCGGGCACCACCTTTCGCAAACTCGAAGACGAACGCAAAGCCGATCTCGATCAGTCGAAAGCCATTGAATTGATGCTCGCACAACCTTCGATGATCAAGCGCCCAGTGCTTGATCTCGGTGACAGAACCCTGATTGGCTTCAAGCCAGACACTTATTCGGCGGCCCTCAAGTAGGCCAGCCATTCCATTTTTGTAGAGGTAACAGCATGTCCAATTCCCTGTTCAGCCTGGGCTTCGGCGTCGGCACTCAGAACCGCCAAGGTGCTTGGCTGGAAGTGTTTTACGCACAACCCTTGCTCCACCCGTCGGCAGAAATCGTCGCAGCCATCGCGCCGATCCTCGGTTACAGCGAAGGCAACCAGGCGATCACGTTCACCGTCGCCCAAGCCCTGCAACTGGCGGACGCACTCAAAGGCGTCGACGCGACCCAAGCGGCCCTGCTGAACCGCCTGGCTGAAAGCCATACCCCGCTGGTCGCCACCCTGCTGGCCGAAGACGCCGCACTGACCTCCACGCCTGAGGCCTACCTCAAGCTGCACCTGCTGTCCCATCGCCTGGTCAAGCCCCACGGCCTGAGCCTGGCCGGTGTGTTCCCGCAATTGCCGAACGTGGCCTGGACCAGCCAGGGCGCGATCGACATCAATGAGCTGGCCGAACGCCAACTGGAAGCGCGCCTGCGTGGCGAGCTGCTGGAAGTGTTCTCGGTGGACAAGTTCCCGAAAATGACCGATTACGTCGTACCCAGCGGCGTGCGTATCGCTGACGCTGCGCGTATCCGCCTGGGCGCCTACGTGGGCGAAGGCACCACCGTGATGCACGAAGGTTTCGTCAACTTCAACGGCGGCACCGAAGGCCCGGGCATGATCGAAGGCCGTGTCTCGGCAGGCGTATTTGTCGGCAAAGGCTCGGACCTGGGCGGCGGTTGCTCCACCATGGGCACCTTGTCGGGTGGCGGCAACATCGTGATCAAAGTCGGCGAAGGTTGCCTGATCGGCGCCAACGCCGGTATCGGTATCCCGCTGGGCGACCGCAACACCGTGGAATCGGGCCTGTACGTCACCGCCGGGACCAAGGTTGCGCTGCTCGACGAGCGCAACCAACTGGTTAAAGTGGTCAAGGCGCGTGAGCTGGCCGGCCAGCCGGACCTGCTGTTCCGCCGTAACTCCGAGACCGGTGCCGTGGAGTGCAAAACCCACAAATCGGCCATCGAACTGAACGAAGCGCTGCACGCTCACAACTAAGCAGCGACTCGATGCCACTAGCGAGCCCCGCACCGGGGCTCGCTTATACGAGTCTTGAACACCATGCTTGTGCCCTCCCCCTGGCGCGTCGACTTTCCGGCCATCGCCACCCTGCAACGGCAAGACCAGACCTATCTGGACAGCGCCGCCACCGCGCAAAAACCCCAAGCCCTGCTGGACGCGATCAGCCATTACTACGCCAATGGCGCCGCCAACGTTCACCGTGCCCAACATTTGCCGGGCGCCCACGCGACCCAGGCCTTCGAGGACAGTCGCAGCAAGGTCGCGCAGTGGTTGAATGCAGGAGACAGCGGGCACATCGTCTTCACTCACGGCGCGACGTCGGCGCTGAACCTCTTGGCCTATGGCCTCGAGCACTTATTCAATGCGGGCGATGAAATTGTCATCAGCGCCCTGGAACATCACGCCAACCTGCTGCCCTGGCAGCAACTGGCCAAACGTCGCGCGCTGGAACTGGTGATCCTGCCCGTTGGCGACGACGGCATGATCGACCTTGAGGCCGCCGCCGCGCTGATCGGCCCGCGCACGCGCCTGCTGGCGGTGAGCCAACTGTCCAACGTGCTGGGCACCTGGCAACCGCTGGAACACCTGCTGACCATGGCCAAGGCCGAGGGCGCGCTGACCGTGGTCGATGGCGCCCAGGGCATCGTCCATGGCCGCCACGACGTACAAGCTCTGGGCTGCGACTTCTACGTATTTTCCAGCCACAAACTCTACGGCCCGGACGGCGTCGGCGTGCTGTATGGCCGCACCCAAGCCCTGCATCAGTTGCGCCACTGGCAGTTCGGCGGCGAAATGGTGCAACAGGCCGATTACCACAACGCCAGCTTCCGCCCCGCGCCGCTGGGGTTCGAGGCCGGCACTCCACCGATTGCCAGCGTGATCGGCCTCGGTGCCAGCCTGGATTACCTCAATTCACTGGATCAACCGGCGGTCATCGCCCACGAAGCTGCGCTGCACGACTACCTGTTGCGCGGGCTGAAAGCGCGCAATGGCGTGCGCGTGCTGGGCGCGCCGCAGGTGGCGTTGGTCAGTTTCGTGGTGGAAGGCGTGCATAACGCCGATCTTGCGCACTTGCTGACCGAGCAGGGCATTGCCGTGCGCGCCGGCCATCATTGCGCAATGCCGCTGCTCAAGGCGATGCACTTGTCGGGGGCGATTCGCGTATCCCTGGCGCTGTACAACGACTCCGATGATCTGGAGCGATTCTTTGAAGCGCTGGACCAGGCACTGGATATGCTGCGATGAGCCTGCCGGTCGAGGCCGTCAGCGCGCTTGAGTCGTTTCAGGCGGTGGGCAGTTGGGAGCAACGCGCGCGCCTGCTGATGCAATGGGGCGAGCGGCTGCCGCCACTGGCGGACGAAGACAAGGTCGAGGCCAATCTGGTGCAGGGCTGCGAGAGCCTGGTGTGGCTGGTCGGGCGTTTCTCCGACGGCCATTGGCAGTTCGCCGCCAGCAGCGAAGCCCGCATGATCCGCGGGCTGGTGGCGTTGCTGCTGGCGCGGGTCAACGGGCTGTCGGCCGCCGAGTTGCAGGCGGTCGACTTGCCCGACTGGTTCAATCAACTGGGGCTGTCGCGCCAGTTGTCGCCGTCGCGCAGCAATGGCCTGAATGCGGTCTTGCAACGTATGCGAGTGCTGAGTTCACAGCACTCATGAGTGAAGTGGTTATTGGTCGGCGAGGGGGTCAAAAAAGACTTTCCCTGCAATGCCATGATCGAGGTTCATGCGATAGACATTCAGGCGCTCTTCATCCGTCAGCGCCTGTTGCTTGAGTTTTCCGTAACTGATTGACCGCCGAGCAAAGGGCTTGAGGTGCCCACGAGAGAATTGATACCCCGCATTGCGCGCCAGTACGTTGGCGTAATGAAAGTGTGCGACCCACAACACTGCGCCACTGCTGGCCTCCCTGACCTCAAAATAGCGAAGCAGCTCACCGCCGCGCAGTTGCTCCGGGCGCAGTCCCAGTTTGACCTCTTCGACTTCAATCACCCCGGCATCGAAAAGCAGTAGCAACCCCTCGGACGAGGGGGGCCGCGCCAACGCCATCGCGTTACGCCTGCGCACCGCCTCGCCAATAAAATGTCCAACTTGAGCCTCCAATCGTCGCATCGTTTCTTGAGCCGACGCATAGTCTTCAGGGTGCCGTTCGAGCATGCCGGGGGCTGCCATCGCCTCAACCAACACCTCACGCTGCCTGTGCATTTTTTGCACATATCGCAGCATATCCATACGCAACTCCAGAGGTGATACCTGGGAAAAGAGCGCCATGCGAGCCGCCTCTTGCAACTTATCAGGCGCCAGGCTGACTAACCGAACCGCCTCGGCATTGGCGCCAATCAAAAGGCCATAAGCGCTCTTCGTGACTGGCCCCGTCTCGCGAGCGGCGATCTGTGACCAGTCGCCCTGAGGGTCGTCCAAAAACCGCTTAAATGACATCACCACGCGATGGTCGAAGGGTTCAAGCAGGTCGGCATACTCAAGTTCGATAGACTCGCCTTCGGCGGCATTGCGTCGCTTCCCGATCAACAATCCCCGCAAACGGGTGGCAAGCATCACCGTGGTACTCAGCGGTCGTCCACCATTCCCCGCCACGGTTCCAGCCGCATCGAAATCACCATAGTGTTCGAGCAACTGCTCCTCCACACGCGCCTTCAACGACCGGACAAACGCATGGTAGCTATCCAGCGCCTTACGATTGATATAACTGGGCAACGCATTCAGTTGATAGGTGAGTTTGTAGTCGGCCACGACCAATCCGTCAAAAGCGCCATTCAACACACGCAGCTCTTGCTCCAAGGTGAAGCGGTGCGATGAAAATAGCTCGACACAGGTCATCAGCCTGAGACTGGCCAACTGATTCACCTCATTGATGAGGTCGAACGCCACATGGTTGATCCGCACGTCACCGGGTTCAAAACACTGCAACGCTAGCGTGCGTAATTGAAGCTCTCGCCACTTGAACGACATGCGCCTGCCCGCCCAGTCGCTGGAGGTCAGGCCCTGCATGGTGGTGTCGCCGATTCGCCCCTGCGCCTGCATGTGCTCAAGCGTCTGCTCGGCGTCTGAACACAGAGCAATGGCCTTGGTTTGCAGCTCCGAATACTGCGGTAACCGCTTTGAGAGCGTGGCGAACAGCTTGACGTCCCCCACAACAGCGGGCAGTTGCATGACGTCAAATACCTTCGCTTCAAACACATCCTGCTGGAGCAGGATTCTGCGCTTGCTGCTCAGCAACTCCACCTGATTACGCCAGGCCAGCACCTTGCCGGCGGAAAACCGATTATGCAGGTCGCTGAAGCCCTTGATGACCTGAAGGCGACGGCGCGCTTTCAAAAACTCCAGCAACTTCCCCGACCGCCAGGCGGCCGTCTCCATCCGAGCCAACTGCTCGACGATCAATTGTTCCTGGGCGGCGAAATCGCCCTCCCCGCCGCTCAACGCCTTGATAAGGCTATCGTCGGATAACTGTTCATCCGTAAATTCCTGAAACAGTTTGAGATACTCCGCCTCCAGCGCTGTACGGCGCAGCGCGTCTTGTGCAAGTTGCTCGGCACGTTGTGAATAGCGACGCATCAAGGTGTTCTCTGGCGGCTGATCCTCCGGCAAGAAGGACCATCCCCCTACGCCATCACTGATCAGCTCCGGTCCTTTTCGAAAGGGATGTTCGGTATCCACTGCCAGCACCCGCGAACCCGAGTCCTCCACGGCATACCAGTCTTCAACGACCTGCGCATACAAACCAGCGTCGTTGCGATAAAGCCCTCGGGTACGACCGGCGTCAATGCGGCGAACATTGAGGGGACGACTGATGCGAAACAACTCGATCTCAGCCTGACGAATCGCCGACAGACGTCGGTACAAACCGTCCCACGGTTGCTCCAAAACCGGTTGCTCGCGCACCAGCGAGGAGGTCGACTGCACGGTATCCAACTGCGTGGTATTGCTGGAAGAATGACTCTGTGTGCCGCCACCCAGCAGGCTGTCACCTTCTTCGTGCCAGGAAAACTCGATCTCCCGTTCATCACCGATGAGGCCTTGCGCCTGATCCAACAAGGTGTCCAGTTGTACCACCTGCCCCACTTTGCGCAATGCGTTGCCAGCGTTAAGCAGGAGCATTGCGATATTCATCAACAGATCAGCCACGCCCAGCATTTTATCCGGCGTATCACCCTGCTCGATCCCCTGAAGGTCCTGTACCGCCAGCCAAGCCGGCGCCAGCCAGCGGAGCACCTGGCCCGCCGGCCCGCCGACCAGTGGCAGCAGCGCGCTCAAACTCATGCCGCCCTTGAGCTTGACCCATGTCCAGAACGCTTGCAGGTTGGAGACTGATTGCTGATCGGCCAAGGTCAACAGTGCATCGACAGTGCTTTGGTAGAGAAACTCCAGGTAGTCACCGGTCACGACACGATCATCTATCAGCGCCGATGAGGGGCTCCAGAGCGACTGGGCAAAATCGATCACGTTCAGCACTGAAATATGCGGTGCCCTGAACCCCTGGCGCGTGTAGCGCGTGCGCGCCGACTCGCTCATCCAGGCCAGCACGTCGTATTGCAACCGACCGGGGTCGGCGATCGCATCGAACAAGGCGGTCAGGCTGCTGAACTCAATCAGCTTGACCGACGCCATGGGTCGAAACAGCACCAATGAGCCTGCTGAAATGTCCTGCGGACCAATCAGAAACATATTCAGCACGACATCCGGCGTCGCACCTGCACGCAGCTTGAACGCCAGCGGCCTGAGCACGATGACCTGACCGTCCACCGAACGCTGCGCAACGTCAGCCTTAAATACACAGGCGACGTACTCGAAAGCACGCTGCGAAAACGCGCCGGGATACCGCAGACTGTTTTCCAGCGCGAGCATGGGCAGTTGCAACCGCACCTGTTCGACGAACCGGGCCTTGCGCCACGCCACTTGAGTGGCATCGTCCCTAAGCTGCTGCGAGACAAGCTCGGGGTAGGTCTTGCCGACGTTGACCGCGTAAATCAGGTCACGCACGACCTCATACGTCAACCATGTCGCGTCGACACCCTGATCTGCCGAAATACTGGCCAGTTCAGCATCAACCGCAGTAAGGCTGCGCAGGGACAGCTCGGTCAAGGTCTGGGTACTTTCGGTGTAACCCCAAGGCACTTTCCAGAACAGGCCAATAGTGGGCAGATCCTGGGTCAGATTGAGCTTGAGCGTCACCTTGATCAGGTCCGGGTCCAGGACCGGTTTGGTCGGATAGTCCCTGGCCATTTGCGCCATGAGGGCCTGGCGGGCAAATCGACGAATATCCGGGATGTCTTCGTCAAAGGGTTTCCAGCGAGGCGCCTGCAGGCTTTTGGCCAGGTCCTGCAACAACTGACTCATCACCTGCTGGCGATCAGGGTCCGCCATTACCAACCAGGCGGGCAAAGCCTGGCGCAATTTGGCCAGCGAGGTATTGCCTCGGATCGTGACGCTGTCAAAGTCGACGGTCGCCACTTTCAGTGCCCGCTCCAACACATACCCCGGCCGCTCGAACTGTTGTGCTTGGGGTGCCGCGTCCTGGATATCGCGCAGTTGCTTGGCAAGAAAAGTCAGACTGAAGCTTTCGAAAATGTTGCCGCCGGGTTCGTATAACCGCCACTGCATGCGTTGCTGCGGTGCCAGCGCACTGAACAGCGATAACAATTGCGCCCCTAACTCAGGGTACGAAGCAAAAACCTTTATGCCCCCTGAGAGGGTGAACAAAATAAGGGTGTCACCCGTTTCCATTCGCTCGTACAAAACAATCCCGCGCAACATTTCCAGAGTCTCAGAACCACTGACTCCCCACTGATCGACGATATACGCCTTCACACCGTGGGATAAGGCACGCAAGACGTTATCCGGAATCAACACGACTTGGCGGATCATCTCCAACTGTCGGGAGGTCAATGCGGTTGAGTGAACGGCGGTGGAGAGTAATGTCTGCTTGAGCTGGCCGGCCAACCAGCGAAAACGACTGAGGCCGTTGTCGTGAGGCCGCATCCAGTAACTGACCAGCGCTTCCTGATACGCATTGATCAACTGAGGCCCCCACTGATTGACTGCCCACTCCAAATCCTGGTGGTTGACGGCCAAGGGCACGGCGGGTGAGCCGGGGGGGCTGTTGGTGAGTATCTGCCCCTGGGAGTAATCCACGGAGTGCCCCGTGACAAAGCGCTCGATCAACGCATCGACCAGCGTTGACCGATCAAATCCCACCGCAGTGAAACCATCTGCGGTGTAGCGATAAACCGGTTCCAGCAGCAGCGGCTTGGCGGGCGTGATCGGCAACCAACCGTAACGCTGGGCAAGGGCACGCTGCAATACATGGGCAGCGACCTCCTCCAGGGAGGGGCGCGAGCTGAAGTGCTCCCTGAGCATCTGCGCCAACGGGAGCGAGGGCGTGGCGGGGGCCACTGGGTGAGAAACGGTCATCGGGCTTCCTTACCATGGACAATGAGCGCCCGGACAAAGGATGCCCTGGCGGCCTATATTGTTCATGGGGCTAGGATTGCCCGGCGGTAACTGTGTGTCGTGTGCCCGAAGGCCGCGCTATAAAGCCTTGACCCGCTCCGAAGGCCGGCGCACCCCGGCGACGATCTTGTCCACCGCCTTGGTCGCCGCCACCATGCCGAAGGTAGCCGTCACCATCATCACCGCGCCAAACCCGCCGGCGCAGTCCAGTTTCACGCCGTCGCCGACAAAACTCTTCTGCAAACAGATGCTGCCGTCCGGCTTCGGGTAGCGCAGTTGCTCGGTGGAAAACACGCACGGCACGCTGTAATGACGGGTCACCGTGCGCGAGAAGCCATAGTCACGGCGCAGGGTGGAGCGCACTTTCGAGGCGAGCGGGTCGTTGAAGGTGCGGTTCAGGTCGCAGACCTGGATCAACGTCGGGTCGATCTGCCCGCCGGCGCCGCCGGTGGTGATGATCTGGATCTTGCGGCGCTTGCACCAGGCGATCAGTGCCGCCTTGGCGTTGACGGCGTCGATGCAGTCGATCACGCAGTCAATGTTGGGGGTGATGTACTCGGCCATGGTGTCGCGGGTGACGAAGTCCGCCACCGCATGCACCGTGCAATCCGGGTTGATGCCGCGCAGGCGCTCAGCCATCACGTCGACCTTGGGTTTGCCCACGGTGCTGTCCAGGGCATGCAACTGGCGGTTGCTGTTGCTGACGCAAACATCATCCAAATCAAACAGCGAGATCTCGCCCACCCCACAACGGGCGATGGCTTCCGCCGCCCATGAGCCTACGCCGCCGACACCGACGATTGCCACATGGGCCGCTTTCAAGCGTTCCAGGCCTTCAATGCCATACAAACGGGCGACGCCTGCAAACCGCGGATCTTCTGTACTCATGACCATTACCCCAAAAACCGGCGCGCATTATGGACTACGTAGCCATAAGTTCGAAGCTGCAAGCTGCAAGTTAAGAACTTAGTTGAACATTCGCGGACTAACGTCCGGCTTTTCTCAGTCCGCTGTACGCTCAGGGAAGGGCCAGTGTAGGATGCGCGCCGTTCGGTGTAGGCCGACACCTCTTTTCGTTCCACACCTTTTGGAACCCGAAATCACCATGTCATCGCGTAAATTTGGACTCAACCTGGTGGTGGTGCTGGCAATTGCCGCACTGTTCACCGGCTTCTGGGCGCTGATCAACCGCCCGGTCACCACCCCCAACTGGCCTGAACAGATCTCCGGTTTTTCTTACTCGCCGTTTCAGCAAGGCCAGTACCCACAGAAAGACCAGTACCCGACCGACGACCAGATGCGTCAGGATCTTGCGATCATGAGCAAGCTGACGGACAACATCCGTACCTACTCGGTCGACGGCACCCTGGGGGATATCCCCAAGCTGGCGGAAGAGTTCGGCCTGCGCGTCACCCTGGGGATCTGGATCAGCCCGGACCTGGAACGCAACGAACGCGAGATCCAGCGCGCCATCGAGATCGCCAACAGCTCGCGCAGTGTCGTGCGCGTGGTGGTCGGCAACGAAGCGCTGTTCCGTAAAGAGATCACCCCCGAAGCACTGATCGTGTTGCTGGATCGCGTGCGCGCCGCCGTCAAGGTGCCGGTGACCACTTCCGAGCAGTGGCACATCTGGGAGCACAACCCGCAGTTGGCCAAGCACGTCGACCTGATCGCCGCGCACATCCTGCCGTACTGGGAACATATTCCGGTGGCCCAGGCGGGCCAATTCGTACTCGACCGTGCACGGGATCTGAAGAAGGCCTTCCCGAAAAAGCCGCTGCTGCTGTCGGAAGTCGGCTGGCCGAGCAACGGCCGCATGCGTGGCGGTGCTGATGCGTCCCCCGCCGACCAGGCAATTTACCTGCGCACGCTGGTCAACAAGCTGAACCGCCAGGGCTTCAACTACTTCGTGATCGAGGCCTTTGACCAACCGTGGAAAGCCAGCGACGAAGGCTCCGTCGGTGCTTACTGGGGCGTGTACAACGCCGCACGCCAGCAAAAATTCAACTTCGAAGGGCCGGTGGTCGCGATCCCGCAATGGCGCGTGCTGGCCATCGGCTCGGTGGTGCTTGCACTGCTGTCGTTGACCCTGCTGATGATCGACGGCTCGGCCCTGCGTCAACGCGGCCGCACCTTCCTGACCTTTATCGCGTTCCTATGCGGTTCGGTGCTGGTGTGGATCGGCTACGACTACAGCCAGCAATACAGCACCTGGTTCAGCCTGACGGTGGGTTTCCTCCTGGCACTCGGCGCCCTGGGCGTGTTTATCGTGCTGCTGACCGAAGCCCATGAACTGGCGGAAGCGGTCTGGACCCACAAGCGTCGGCGTGAATTCCTGCCGGTCGTGGGAGACTCGGACTACCGTCCGAAAGTATCGATCCATGTGCCGTGCTACAACGAGCCGCCAGAGATGGTCAAACAGACCCTCGATGCCCTGGCCGCCCTCGACTATCCGGACTACGAAGTCCTGATCATCGACAACAACACCAAGGACCCAGCGGTGTGGGAACCGGTGCGCGACTACTGCGCAACCCTGGGCCCGCGCTTCAAGTTCTTCCACGTTTCGCCCCTGGCCGGTTTCAAGGGCGGCGCGCTGAACTACCTGATCCCGCACACCGCCAAGGATGCCGAAGTGATCGCGGTGATCGACTCGGACTACTGCGTGTCGCCGAACTGGCTCAAGCACATGGTGCCGCACTTCGCCGACCCGAAAATCGCCGTGGTGCAGTCGCCGCAGGATTACCGCGACCAGAACGAAAGCACCTTCAAGAAGCTCTGCTACGCCGAATACAAAGGCTTCTTCCATATCGGCATGGTCACCCGCAACGACCGCGACGCGATCATCCAGCACGGCACTATGACCATGACCCGTCGCTCGGTGCTCGAAGAGCTGGGCTGGGCCGACTGGTGCATCTGCGAAGACGCCGAACTTGGCCTGCGTGTGTTCGAGAAAGGCCTGTCGGCCGCGTATTACCACGACAGCTACGGCAAGGGCCTGATGCCCGACACCTTCATCGACTTCAAGAAACAGCGTTTCCGCTGGGCCTACGGCGCGATCCAGATCATCAAGCGTCACACCGCCAGCCTGTTGCGCGGCAAGGACACCGAGCTGACCCGTGGCCAGCGCTACCACTTCCTCGCGGGCTGGTTGCCGTGGGTGGCGGATGGCATGAACATCTTCTTTACCGTCGGCGCGCTGTTGTGGTCGGCGGCGATGATCATCGTGCCGACCCGCGTCGACCCGCCGCTGCTGATTTTCGCGATCCCGCCGTTGGCGTTGTTCGTGTTCAAGGTGGGTAAGATCATCTTCCTGTACCGCCGCGCCGTGGGGGTAAACCTCAAGGACGCGTTCTGTGCGGCCCTGGCCGGGTTGGCGTTGTCGCACACCATCGCCAAAGCGGTGCTGTATGGCTTCTTCACCACCAGTATTCCGTTCTTTCGTACACCGAAAAACGCGGATAACCACGGCTTCTGGGTAGCGATTTCCGAAGCCCGCGAAGAGATGTTCATCATGCTGCTGTTGTGGGGCGCTGCGCTGGGCATCTACCTGGTGCAGGGCCTGCCGAGCGCCGACATGCGCTTCTGGGTGGTGATGCTGCTGGTGCAATCGCTGCCGTATGTGGCGGCGTTGATCATGGCGTTCCTGTCGTCGCTGCCCAAACCGGCGCCGAAGGCAGAGCCTGCAACCGCCGTGTAAAAACTTGCGCAATGCACTAAACGGCGGCCTCTGGCCGCCGTTTTGCTATAAGATAACGGCCGTTTTGTAAGCCTTGCACATATCACTGTAGGAGCGAGCTTGCTCGCGAAAAACGCAAGAGCACCGCGTTCATTCAAGATGTTCGCGTGATCGTTGACGATTTTCGCGAGCAAGCTCGCTCCTACAGTCAATTAGAACGTCGCCGCCTCGATTTCCGGAGTTTCCCATGACGGCCCATGCCGACCTTTCGCCGACCCTTCAACTTGCCATCGACCTGATCCGCCGCCCCTCGGTGACGCCGATCGACGCCGATTGCCAAAAGCTGATGATGCAGCGCCTGGGCGACGCCGGTTTCCAGCTTGAGCCGATGCGCATCGAAAACGTGGACAACTTCTGGGCCACCCACGGCAAGCACGCCGGCCCGGTGCTGTGCTTTGCCGGCCACACCGACGTGGTCCCGACCGGCCCGGTGCAGGCCTGGCAGAACGACCCGTTCGACGCGCTGATCGACGACCACGGCATGCTCTGCGGCCGTGGCGCGGCGGACATGAAAGGCAGCCTGGCGGCGATGCTGGTGGCATCGGAGCGCTTTGTGCAGGACTACCCGGACCACAAGGGCTCGGTGGCCTTTCTGATCACCAGCGATGAAGAAGGCCCGGCGCACCACGGCACCAAGGCCGTGATCGAACGCCTGGCCGCGCGCAAAGAGCGTCTGGACTGGTGCATCGTCGGCGAACCATCCAGCACCAGCCTGGTCGGCGATGTGGTCAAGAACGGCCGTCGTGGCTCCCTCGGCGCCACCCTGACTGTGCGCGGCGTGCAAGGTCACGTGGCCTACCCGCACCTGGCGAAGAACCCGATCCACCTGGCCGCCCCGGCACTGGCTGAACTGGCCGCCGAGCATTGGGACGACGGCAACAGCTTCTTCCCGCCGACCAGCTTCCAGATCTCCAACCTCAACGCCGGCACCGGCGCCACCAACGTGATCCCCGGCGACCTGACAGCGGTGTTCAACTTCCGCTTCTCCACCGAATCCACCGTGGACGGCCTGCAACAGCGCGTCGCCGCGATCCTCGACAAACACGGCCTGGACTGGCACGTGGACTGGGCGCTGTCCGGCCTACCGTTCCTGACCGAGCCGGGCGCCTTGCTCGATGCGGTGTCCGCCAGCATCAAGGCGATCACTGGCCGCGAGACCCAGGCGTCCACCAGCGGTGGCACGTCCGACGGGCGCTTCATTGCGACCCTGGGCACCCAGGTGGTCGAGTTGGGCCCGGTCAACGCGACGATCCATCAGGTCAACGAGCGCATTCTGGCCAGCGACCTCGACGTGCTGACCGAGATCTACTACCAGACCCTGATCAAGTTGCTCGCCTGATGCTGGCCTGTCCCATTTGCAGCGCACCGCTCAACGCGGTGGACAATGGCGTGGCGTGCCCGGCCGGGCACCGTTTCGACCGCGCGCGCCAGGGTTACCTGAACCTGTTGCCGGTGCAGCATAAAAACAGCCGCGACCCGGGCGATAACCTCGCCATGGTCGAGGCGCGCCGCGACTTCCTCAACGCCGGGCACTATGCCCCGGTGGCCAAGCGCCTGGCACAACTGGCCGCGCAACAAGCACCGCAGCGCTGGGTGGACATCGGCTGTGGCGAGGGTTACTACACCGCCCAAATCGCCGATGCCCTGCCCCACGCCGACGGCTATGCCCTGGATATCTCCAAGGAAGCGGTCAAGCGTGCGTGCAAGCGCAACCCGGCGCTGACCTGGTTGATCGCCAGCATGGCCCGCGTGCCGTTGGCCGATGCCAGTTGCCAGTTTCTCGCCAGCGTGTTCAGCCCGTTGGACTGGCAAGAGGCCAAACGCCTGCTCAGCCCCGGCGGCGGCTTGATGAAAGTCGGCCCGACCCGCGGCCACCTGATGGAGCTGCGCGAGCGGTTGTACGACGAAGTGCGCGAGTACACCGACGACAAACACCTGGCCCTGGTGCCGGACGGCATGAGCCTTGCGCACAGCGAAACTCTCGAGTTCACGCTGAGCCTGGCGGAGCCGAAGGACCGCGCCAACCTGCTGGCCATGACGCCCCACGGCTGGCGCGCCAGCGCCGAGCGCCGCACCGAGGTGATCGAGGCCGTCGAACCGCTACTGGTCAGCGTATCGATGCGCTACGACTATTTCGTGCTTCAATAACCGACTTTTCGGGCACTACGCCCACCCTGAATCCGCGAATGGATTTTCGAATCCCGCAACGAGGAACATCCATGCGCCAACCTGATATCGAGATTTACCTGAAGGACGCCGACGTCGACCACAAGGCCATCGCCGCCTGGCTGGGCGCCGCCCTGGGTCCTTGCTCCGCCTGGGTCCAGCGCGGCCAGACCTACAAGTGCAAGGCCGGCGACGTGCCGGTGACCTGGCTGCCCAAGGCCGTAGGCAAATGGAACAGCCTGTTCCTGGAAAGCGACCAGACCCCGTGGGAAGACGACATCGCCTGCGCCCGCGCCGCCTTTGCCGCGCTGAACGTTGAAGTGCGTTGCGCGCCGGGCAGTTGGGTAGAGGAAGAAGGTGAGGAAAGCGCCGACACCTGGATTCGCATCAGCACAGACGGTGAAGAGCAGATCACCTGGAAAACCACCTGATCTGAATGTGTGAACCCAATCAAAATGTGGGAGGGCTTGCCCCCTCCCACATGGGTTCTACGGTGTAACAAAAATCCGCATTACAAACCAACCACATCCTCCGCCTGCAAGCCCTTCTCGCCGCTCACCACGGCGTACTCCACCTGCTGGCCTTCAGCCAGGGAACGGTGGCCTTCACCGCGAATGGCGCGGTAGTGTACAAACACATCCTTGCCGTCTTCACGCTGAATAAAACCATAGCCCTTGGCATCGTTGAACCACTTCACATTACCGGTTTCGCGCGTTGTCATCTGTTCACTCCCACATGATTGTTATTGTTGAGTCAGTCGCGTTGAACTGCCGAGTATAAGACAGGCGCAAAAACGATCAACTCAACTTTACATCGCTGCTTTTTTGCCGATTTTCGGCGAATACGGCACACTACCCGCCCGAGCACCTGCTCGGTTTTTTCCACTTGAAGCAGCTCGCCTATGACCCGCTCCCCGTTCCGCCGTCTGGTGTTTGGCACCTTGCGTCGACTGTTGTACCTCTGGGTTCGCTCGGAGACGATCAACCAGTCGTCCCTTACCCTTAACCTCGACCGCAGCCGGCCGGTGTTCTACGTCCTGCAATCACCCTCGCTCACCGAATTGGCCGTGGTCGATGCCGAGTGCACCAAGGCCGGCCTGCCGCGCCCGGTGCTGCCGGTAGCGGTCGGCCCGTTGCTGGAACCCGCGGCGTTCTTCTACCTCACGCCGGAGCCCGACTGGCTCGGCCGCCAGGACAAACGCGGCGCGCCGCCCACGCTGACCCGCCTGGTCAACACCCTCAGCGCCCACGCACAAGAGAATGCACAAATCATTCCGGTCAGCGTGTTCTGGGGGCAGTCGCCCGACAGCGAGTCCAGCCCCTGGAAACTGCTGTTCGCCGACAGCTGGGCCGTCACCGGGCGCCTGCGCCGGCTGCTGAGCATCCTGATCCTCGGGCGCAAGACCCGCGTGCAATTCTCCGCGCCAATCAACCTGCGTGAATTGATCGAGCACAATAAAGGCCACGAACGCACCGTGCGCATGGCCCAACGCATCCTGCGCGTACACTTTCGTAACCTGAAAACCGCAGTGATCGGCCCCGACCTGTCGCACCGCCGGAATCTGGTGAAGGGCCTGGTAAACATGCCGCTGGTGCGCCAGGCCATCCTCGATGAAGCCGAACGCGAGAAGATCAGCCCGGAAAAAGCCAAGGCCCAGGCGCTGCGCTACGGCAACGAAATCGCCTCGGACTACACCTACACCGCGATCCGCTTCCTGGAAGTGGTGCTGAGCTGGTTCTGGAACAAGATCTACGACGGCATCAAGGTCAATAACATCGAGGGTGTGCAAAAGGTTGCCCAGGGTTACGAAGTGATCTACGTACCCTGTCACCGTAGCCACATCGACTACCTGCTGCTGTCCTACCTGCTGTTCAAGAACGGCCTGACCCCGCCGCACGTTGCCGCCGGCATCAACCTGAACATGCCGGTGATCGGCAGCCTGCTGCGCCGCGGCGGTGCGTTTTTCATGCGGCGCACCTTCAAGGGCAACCCGCTGTACACCTCGGTGTTCAACGAGTACCTGCACACCCTGTTCACCAAGGGTTTCCCGGTGGAGTACTTCGTCGAAGGCGGACGCTCGCGCACCGGGCGCATGCTGCAACCGAAAACCGGCATGCTGGCGATCACGTTGCGCAGTTTCCTGCGTTCCTCGCGCATGCCGATCGTGTTCGTGCCGGTGTATATCGGCTATGAGCGAGTGCTCGAAGGCCGCACCTACCTCGGCGAGTTGCGCGGCGCGAGCAAGAAGAAAGAGTCGATCTTCGATATTTTCAAGGTGATCGGTGCGCTCAAGCAGCGTTTTGGCCAGGTCGCCGTCAACTTCGGTGAACCGATCAAACTGGCGCAATTTCTCGATGCCGAGCAACCGGGCTGGCGCGCCCAGGAACTGGGGCCACACTACAAACCGGCGTGGCTCAACCAAACCACCAACCGCCTCAGCGAACAGGTGGCGCGCCATTTGAACGAAGCGGCAGCGATCAACCCGGTGAACCTGGTGGCCCTGGCGTTGCTGTCGACCACGCGCCTGGCCCTGGATGAACAGGCCATGGCCCGCCAGTTGGACCTGTACCTGGCGCTGCTGCGCCGTGTGCCCTACTCGCCCCATACCACCCTGCCCGAGGGTGATGGCATGGCGCTGATCAAGCACGTCAAGGACATGAACCTGCTGTCGGAACAGAGCGATGCCCTCGGCAAGATTCTGTACCTGGACGAGCAAAACGCCGTCCTGATGACCTACTACCGCAATAACGTGCTGCATATCTTTGCCTTGCCGGCGCTGCTGGCAAGTTTCTTCCAGAGCAGCTCGCGCATGAGCCGTGAGCAGATTCTGCGCTACACCCATGCGCTGTACCCGTACCTGCAATCGGAGCTGTTTATCCGCTGGTCGATGGAGGAACTGGACACGGTGATCGACCAGTGGCTGGAGGCGTTTGTCGAACAAGGCCTGCTGCGCTTCGAGAACAACGTGTACCTGCGCCCGGCGCCAAGTTCGCGGCACTTTGTGCTGCTGACACTGCTGTCCAAAAGCATCGCCCAGACCCTGCAACGCTTCTACATGGCGATCTCGCTGCTGCTCAACAGCGGCCAGAGCAGCATCAGCGCCGAAGAGCTGGAAGACCTGTGTACGATCATGGCCCAACGCCTATCGATCCTGCATGGCCTCAACGCCCCGGAGTTCTTCGACAAGAGCCTTTTCCGACATTTTATTCAGACGTTGCTGGAGCAAGATGTGCTGCGCCGCGACGAAGCCGGCAAGTTGAGCTATCACGACCAACTCGGTGAACTGGCTGAAGGCGCGGCGAAACGGGTGCTGCCGGCTGAGATTCGCCTGTCGATCCGCCAGGTTGCCCTGCACCGCGTCGACGGCGCGGTCGAAGCCCCCAACCCTGAAGAAAGCCGCTAGATTGAATAAGGCGTCGTTGGGTTACGGCGCCGTTGAAAAGGAGCTGCACCATGAAAAAGATCATCCTCCTGGGCCTGACCGCCCTGCTCGGAGCCTGTCATTCGATGAACCCCGCGCCCAAGGCCAGCCTTGATGGCGAAGTGTTCTACCTGCAACGCATCGCGCTGCCGCCGACGGCCATCTTGAGCGTCAGCCTGCAGGACGTATCGCTGATGGACGCTCCGGCCGTGACCCTGGCCGAGCAGAAAGGCCCGGTCAAAGGCCAGGTGCCGCTGCCGTTCCACTTGAGCTACGACCCGGCCCAGGTCAAGCCGGGCCACAGTTACTCGGTCAGCGCTCGCATCGAAGTAGACGGCAAGCTACTGTTTATCACCACCGAGCGGCACGCCGTGCAACTCAATGGTCAAGACTCCCAACCGCTGCGCCTGCGGGTTGACGCGGTCGCACACTGATTATTTGCAGATCATAAGGAAGCGTCCATGCTCCGTAATTCCCTTCGCCTCACTGCCCTGTGCGCCGGCCTGCTGCTCGGTGCCAATGCCATGGCGCTGTCCCTTGGCAGCCTGTCCCAGGGCGACGCCACCGGCGGCCTCAAGGATGCTTTGACCCAAGGCGCGCAGATCGCCGTGAAACAACTGGGTGTACCGGGTGGTTTCAGCAACAACCCCGACGTCAAGATCGGCCTGCCGGGAAAACTGGGCAAAGTCGCCGACAAGCTGAAGATGTTCGGCATGGGTGACCAGGTCGAACAGCTCGAAACCAGCATGAACAAAGCCGCTGAAACCGCCGTGACCCAGGCCCAGCCAATCCTGGTCAACGCGGTGAAAAACATGAGCGTGACCGACGCCAAGGGCATCCTCACCGGAGGCCAGGACTCGGCCACCCAGTACCTGAACAAAAGCAGCCGCGAAGCCATCCGCGCCAAGTTCCTGCCGATCGTCAAGGCCGCCACCGACAAGGTCGGCGTGGCCCAGCAGTACAACGCCCTGGCAGGCAAGGCCGCAGCGTTTGGCGCGGTCGATGCCAACAGTGCCACCGTCGAAAACTACGTGACGGAACAAGCGCTGGATGGTTTGTTCAAGATGATTGCGCAGCAGGAAGAGACGATTCGCAAAAATCCGGCGGCGGCGGCGACCAGTTTGGCGAAGAAGGTATTTGGCGCGCTTTAACGCCACACGAGCTGAAAAAAGGCCCTGACATCGTCAGGGCCTTTATTTTTCGCCGAACCGTCTATCAAGTCCCCGAACCAAGCGCCGCACGCTCACGCCCGGCGGCGTTGACGAATAGGCTCAATAGTGGATGTGCGAAGCTCGTCGGGCGGCCGAGTGAAACATGTGCGCGCTATGAGAGCTGGACGACGACGCATTGAAGTTATGGTTATCGTTGTTGATATTAATATTGATATCGCGATTGGTGTTTGACTGATTCTGTCCAAACATATTTCCAAGCCCGGACATCGCGCTCGCCATGTTCAGTATCTTCGGTATCACCAGTATCGGTAACGGTATAAACATATGTATGCCTTCCTATTCAGATTAGAGCCAACTCACTGCGCCGCATCTCATACGCGGGAACCGCTCGGTCGACTAATCCTGTGTGGAAGCAAGGGCAAAAATGGTTCCTTCCCGCGTGTGAAATACTGCCTCGCGTCAGTTGAAAATCGAATCGGCCAGGCGTCCCAGTAGCAACGTGGCAAAACACCCGATGGCCATCGAGGTTACCCGGTTGATTTTCAGCGGCGTCAGCCACGTCTTTTGGCCCCCTTCGAACCGGCTGCCCAGCAAGATCCAGGCAGACCCTACAGGTATCACCACCACCGCGAGCGTGGCCATGAACCCGGCATACCCTTGCAGCGTGGCAAATGCGCTGATCGGCGCAATAAACGAAACAATCAGCAGGCCCTTGGGGTTCATCACCGTCAGCCAGAAAAAATACCGCCCGGAGAAACGGTCGGAGCCAGGGTCGGCTGCAGTGCTCTTGCGCTGCCACAACGTGAAGGACAGTTGGAGCAGATAGCAGAGGGCAGCCGTCTGCGTCACTTTCACGACCCAGGGGGACCAGGCCGACACATAGAACAACACCGCCCCCCAAACAGAGACCTGAAGCAGGTACGCCAGGCATTCGATAAATGCCATGCGCCATGACGCGGCAAACCCAAACAGTGCCCCTGCACGCATTAACAGGGTATTGGTCGGCCCAGGCACGACCAGTAATAACACCAGTGCAGACACGGTCCCAAACATGAAAACTATCCTCGGGCGGAACGATTCAATGGCCTTCCCACCGGTAGCGCTATTACGTCAGCGTGATTGACCAGGCGACCGTCGCGACCATCAAAATCGCGAAGCTTACGTTAAGTCGTCGGCTCCAAGTAGGGTGGATGAATAACTTGCGCATTCGGCTGCCAGCAAAGAGCCACAGAAAGTCGAATACCACACACACCAGCAGACAAATCAAGGCTTTCGCACCTTGCTCCCAGGCGGGTGCGGCGCCCAGGGTGAAACTGCCCAGCAACGCGGCGAATGCGGCATAGGCCTTGATATTCGCCACACCCAGCACAAACCCGGCGCCCCATCCCGGCGTGACCACGGACTGCTCGTCCCTGATGGGCGGCGCGGTACCAATCTGGTAGGCCAGCCACACAATATAAACAATGGAGATGACCGTCAGTGCCGTCGCCAGCATCGGAAAACTGTGCAGAACCACATAGAGGCCGGAGGCGACCAATGCCATGGCGATCACCAGGCCCAACGTGATCCCCACGAAAAACCGGGTTGAACGCCTCATGCCATAAGCGGCCCCGCTCGCTGCCAGCGCCAGGGTCGCCGGGCCTGGACTGGCAAGCAGCGCGATGGCGGCGACGGCAAAGGTGAATATCGCCTGGTAAACGGATAGTGCAATGTCGGGCATACGCTCCCCCTGAAGAACATTCGTGACGGCTTAGCGCGGCAGCCCATGTTCATGGCAGTAATAGACGGTTCTGTGGTTTTTCATAAAGTCGATCACGCCATTGGCGACCGCCATGGGGTCCTCTCGATGCAGCAGGACCTTGGCGATCTGCTCGGCGATCCAGGCCATCTCCCGCTCTTTCATTCCCAGGCGCGTCACTTCGACGGTGCCCAACCGAATGCCGGTTTCCCTGTAGGGGTCCGTGTCCCATGGCAGCGGCATCTCGTTGGCAATGATATTGGCGGCCTCCAGCCGCTGAACCGCCTCGCGGCCACTGGCAAAGGGTTTTGAATCGATCACGATCTGATGAGTGCGGGTGTAGCCCTGCTCCCGATAGAAAGCATTCACCCCCTGGTGTTCCAGGTGCAGCGCCAAGGCCTGCGCGTTACTCACCACTTGCTTCATGTAAACCTGTCCGTATTCCAACATCTCCGTCGCCGCCATGGCGAGTGCCGCAACCCGATTGATTTGATGGCTACCGGTGAGCGTCGGGAAAATCGCCTCATGCAAAGGTGACGTCAATCTCGCGTCGTTCCACACAATCACGCCGCCTTGGGGGCCACTGAAGGTCTTCCCGGAGGAACCGGTCATCAGGTCGGCGCCCTCAGCCAATGGGTCCTGAAACAGGCCCGCGCTGATCAGGCCCAGTTGGTGGGCAGCGTCGAAATAGACCTTGCCGTCCCATGCCGAAACGATGCCCTTGATGTCGGCAACGGGCAGGGGAAAAAGGGTCAGCGTCATACCCAAGCCAATCACTGTCGGCTTCACGACTTGGGCAATTTCGCTGAACCGCGTGAGATCGATATCCGCGGTTTTGTGGATAAAGGGAATGTCCCATACCTTGAGCCCGCGCACGCCAGGAGGCCCGTTGGTTCGGTTGCTGGTATCCCCGCCTCTGATCACCGGTACGGTCATGACACTGTCTTCAGGGCGAGCCAGGGCCGTGTAGGCCGAAAGCACCGCCGCCATGCCGCCCATCAGTCGATGATCGGCGTGCTGGGCACGAAACGCGGTTTTGAGCAACTCCACGCAGAGTGATTCCAGCTCGTCGATATTCTTCATCCCAGAAAAAAAACGGTTGTCCCGCCCGATATGCCCGCCCGATGCGCGAGTCCCTACCTCACTGGACAGTAGAGCGCGCACGGACGGGCTGGTCGGTGACTCGGCGGCGACGAGATTGATGCACTGCTGGCCACGCCACTGTTCATTTCGAGCAACAGCAGCCCTGACTAAATCTGCCATGGCCGCGTGTGACTGCGCCTGCTTGAGTAAGGTACTGGCCTGCTGGAGGCATTGAGCGTCATGCATGATCATCATCCCGTGAGTCGAGGTAACAGCCGGATCGCCGCTTTACGTCAGAATTTTTGCGGCCTGCACGTGCTGGTCTTCCCACCAACGGTCATTGCCGTGCAGGTTGCGACTGAGGTCTTTTTCAGCGGCCCAGGTCATGTTGAGAATGATCCGGGTGGCATCCTCATTAAGGGGAATGGTGCGATGCAACGTGGTGTCCGTGCGCAGGAAATAGATATCCCCCGTCTTGAAGCCGTAAGTGGCAATCGGGTTGCTGCACAAAAGCTCGTGAATCCTCGGATTGGCTTTGTCCCACGAGGTGTGAGGAACACATTGCAACATCCCTCCTTTTGCGATGGGCGGGGTTTCGATAATCCAGATCAACGCGAAGCTGTAGTCGCCCCAGTGCCAGCCGTGGGTATCGCCTTTACGCTCCTGCTTGGTGATCAGGTACTCCTCGTCCTTGGAGACGGACGGGACAACTCGTGCATCAGCGATCAGGGACAACGTGTCGAGCAGTACAGGGCACTTTGACAGCGTATTGATCAAAGGGCTGTTTTCAGCAATGAATTCGCTGCGCACAACGCTCATATAGCGAGGCGTATTATCAGTGGTGGCCAGGTGCAAGTCGCGGCGTTCGAGTTGCCGATCAATCAACCCATTGACTTCAGCCGTTATGTATTCACGCAACTGATCGTCGACAATATCGCGTAACTTTATAAACCCATTGCGGGCAAACTCATGACGCAACGAAAATATTCTTTCGTCAGAAAAGTTATTAGCGTGATGTTTTTGTAAGCGAGCCTCATCAAGTACGTAGTTCATTTCGTTCCCTCGATAATATAGATCAAGTTGAAATAGAAACCTCACAGCACACGGTTAAGCGAACTGCGCAGTACTGCATGGACTGCAGGCAAAACAATAGGTAGGCGGTTAGAAAAAATCCATTCTTTTTTTATCGAACTGTGGTATGTAAGCTTTTCATGCTGCTTCATCAAAATTCGTAAGGTCCATCTAATGAAAAAGCTTACAAAGAGCGACCAGACACTTGACTCTATTGATCGTGCGCTGATTGTCGCCCTCCACCAGAACGCCCGTGCGTCTATTCGCGCCCTTGGCCGCCAGGTGGGGTTATCGGCCCCCGGTTGCAGCGAACGCCTCAAGCGTCTGGAAGGGTCGGGGGTCATCAGCGGGTTCAGCGTCGAGTTGGACGCCCAGGCCCTGGGCTTTGTATTGCAAGCGCTGGTCAGGGTTAAACCCCTGACTGGAAAGTTCCAACAGGTTGAACAGTTGCTCGCGCAAATGGCTGAATGTGTGGTGTGCTACAAAATCACCGGGGACGACAGTTTCGTCTGCCATCTTTATATCGACTCAGTTGCCCACCTGGACCTGACCCTACAAAAAATCTCTCCCCTGGCCGACACTAATACATCGATTATAAAAACCGTCGAAAAGAAACTGCCGGCCCTCTGACTAGTCCCGTGGGAGATACCCAGGCGCTATTAGCCGCTGTCGGGTTTCAGGCATTTCCCACTCATTTGACACTTTCTTCAGCGTGCCTCAGGCGTAGGCACTTATATACATACGCCTGTTTTCCTTAGTCTTGGTCACCTGCCTTCCTGACACGAAACCATGCAGCATAAAGCGCGGGCAGGAACAGCAACGTCAATGCCGTCGCTACAATCAACCCGCCCATGATCGCCACCGCCATCGGTCCGAAGAACACACTGCGGGACAGCGGGATCATCGCCAGTACCGCCGCAAGGGCTGTGAGAACAATCGGCCGGAAGCGTCGGACGGTGGCTTCAATAATCGCCTGCCACGGCGCCAGTCCAGCCTTGATGTCCTGTTCGATCTGGTCCACCAGGATCACCGAGTTGCGCATGATCATCCCTGACAGGGCGATGGTGCCGAGCATCGCCACGAAGCCGAAGGGTTGGCGGAACACCAACAGGAACAGCGTGACCCCGATCAGGCCCAGGGGCGCCGTGAGAAATACCATCACCGTGCGTGAGAAGCTGCGTAGTTGCAGCATCAGCAACGTCAGCACCACCACGATAAACAGCGGCACGCCGGCCTTGACCGAATTCTGCCCACGGGCGGAATCCTCGACAGTACCGCCGACGTCCAGTAGGTAACCGTCCGGCAGTTCGGCGCGCACGCCTTCGAGGGTCGGCAGGATCTGCTGAACCAGGGTCGCCGGTTGTTCCTTGCCGTAGATGTCGGCGCGCACGGTCACAGTGGGCAAGCGATTGCGGTGCCAGATGATGCCTTCTTCGAAGCCGTATTCGAGGGTCGCGATCTGCGACAGCGCGACGCTTTTACCGTTGTCCGTCGGTACCGCCAGGCTGGGCAGCAGCGACAGTTCGGTGCGCTCGTAAACGGTGCCGCGCAGGAGGATTTCGATCAACTCGTTGTCCTCCCGGTACTGGCTGACGCTGGCACCGGTCAGAGAACTCTGCAGAAATTTCGACAGGTTGGCGGTGCTCACACCGAGGGCGCGCGCGCGGTCCTGGTCAATATTGAGGTAGACGACTTTGCTCGGCTCCTCCCAGTCCAAATGCACGTTCACCACGTGGGTATTTTCGCGCACCTTGGCCGCCACTTTCCGCGCCAGGGCACGGACTTCTTCGATGTGCTCGCCGGTCACGCGAAACTGCACCGGGTAACCCACGGGAGGGCCGTTTTCCAGGCGTGTGACCCGTGAACGCAGCTCGGGAAAATGCTCGTTGAGGGTTTGGATCAACCAGATACGTAGGCTTTCGCGCTCCTCGATGGACTTGGCCAACACCACAAATTGCGCAAAGCTGGCGGCCGGCAGTTGCTGGTCGAGGGGCAGATAGAAGCGCGGCGAGCCGGTGCCGACATAGGCCACGTAGTTGTCGATGCCGGCGTGCTCCTTGAGCAGGGCTTCCAGGCGCTTGACCTGGCCAGCGGTGTTGCTCAGGGACGCGCCCTCGGTGAGTTTCAGGTCGACCATCAACTCCAGGCGGCCGGAAGCCGGGAAGAACTGTTGCGGCACAAAACGGAACAGCGCGACCGAGCCGATAAACAGCAGCAGGGTCAGGACGATCACGGTCTTGCGTCGAGTGACGCACCACTCGACCAAACGTCTGACACGCTGGTAGAACGGTGTGCCGTAGGGATCGGGACCGTCGGTACCGTGTTTGGCCGCATGAATTTTCGCCAGGTCCGGCAGGAGTTTTTCGCCCAGATACGGTACGAACACCACGGCAGCGATCCACGAGGCGAGCAACGCGATGGTCACTACCTGGAAGATCGAGCGAGTGTATTCACCGGTACTCGATTGCGCGGTGGCAATCGGCAGGAAGCCGGCTGCCGTGATCAGCGTACCGGTCAGCATCGGGAACGCGGTGCTGGTCCAGGCGAAACTGGCCGCTTTAAGCCGGTCGTAACCCTGTTCCATTTTGATCGCCATCATTTCCACGGCGATGATCGCGTCATCCACCAGCAAGCCCAGGGCCAGCACCAGGGCGCCGAGGGAAATCTTGTGCAAGCCGATGCCAAGGTAATACATGCAGGCAAAGGTCATTGCCAGCACCAGCGGAATCGCCAGGGCCACCACCATGCCAGTGCGCACGCCGAGGGAGAAAAAGCTCACCAGCAAGACAATGGCCAGCGCCTCGGCCAACACTTGGACGAATTCTCCGACACCGGTTTTCACCGCAGCCGGTTGGTCCGACACCTTGCGCAGTTGCATGCCCGCCGGAAGGTTCTTCTGCAGGCGTGCGAACTCACCTTCTAGAGCTTTGCCCAACACCAGAATGTCGCCGCCCTCGTGCATGGCGACGGCCAGACCGATCGCGTCTTCGCCCATATAGCGCATGCGCGGTGCCGGTGGATCATTAAAACCACGGTGAATATCGGCCACATCGCCAATACGGAAGGTGCGGTCGCCTACGCGAATCGGGAAGCTGCGGATCTCTTCCACACTCTTGAAATTGCCCGACACCCGCAGTTGCACGCGCTCAGTCGGGGTTTCAAAGAAGCCGGCGGTGGAGACGGCGTTCTGTTCCTGCAACGCTTGTTGTACGGCGGCCAGCGGTAAGCCGAGGGTGGCGAGTTTGAGGTTGGACAACTCGATCCAGATCTTCTCATCCTGCAGGCCGAGCAGTTCGACCTTGCCCACATCCGGCACGCGTTGCAGTTGAATCTGGATGCGGTCGGCGTAGTCCTTGAGCACCGCATAGTCAAAACCGTCGCCGGTCAGGGCGTAGATGTTGCCAAAGGTGGTGCCGAATTCATCGTTGAAAAACGGCCCCTGGATATCCGGCGGCAAGGTCTGGCGAATATCGCTGATCTTCTTGCGCACCTGATACCACAGCTCGGGAATCTGCGCCGAGCGCATGGCATCGCGGGCAACGAACGTGACCTGGGACTCGCCGGGGCGCGAGAAAGAGACAATGCGCTCGTACTCGCCGGTCTCCATCAGCTTTTTCTCGATGCGTTCGGTGACCTGGCGCGACACCTCTTGGGCCGTGGCTCCGGGCCAGTTGGTCTTGATCACCATGGCTTTGAAGGTGAACGGCGGGTCTTCGCTTTGCCCCAGCTTGGTGTAGGACAGAGTGCCGACCACCGCCAGCAGGATCATCAGGAACAGTACGATCTGGCGATTACGCAACGCCCATTCGGAAAGATTGAAACCCATCGGGGACTACTCCTTGACCGCCAGATTCACCACCCGGTTGGAACGATCCACCGGGCGCACTTGTTGGCCCTCATGGAGCACATGGACACCGGCGGCAATCACCCAGTCGGTGGGGCTCAAGCCTTCGAGCACGGGTACGGTTTTTTCGCCAAAGGCGCCGATACGCACCGGGGTACGCACAAGGGTGTTATCCGGTTGCACGCGCCAGACGTAGGACGCGCCGTTCTCCGAGCTCAGGGCGGACAGCGGCACCGACAGCGGAATAACGCCATCGGCCTGTATGAAAACGCGGGCGCTCTGGCCCAGTTCTGCCGGAACCTTGCCACCGCTGAAGGCAATGCGAGCGGCGAAAGTGCGCGATTTCGGATCGGCGGCGGGCGACAGTTCACGAATACGTCCGGCAAACCGCTGGTCCGGCTGGCTCCACAATTCGACCGTCACCGGCTGACCGACCTTGAACCGGCCGAAGCCTTGCTCAGGCAGGCTGATCAGCACTTCACGCTCGCCATCGGTGGCCAGGGTGAACACGGTCTGGCCGGCGGACACCACCTGGCCGACTTCCACCGCGCGTTTGGCGACGACACCATCCTGCGGGGCACGGAGTACGGCATAACCGGCCTGGTTACTGGACACATCGAACTCGGCCTTGATCTGCTTGAGGCGTGCTTCACCCGATCGGTAGAGATTTTCAGCATTGTCGTACTGGGAACGGCTGACCATCTGACGGTCCATCAGGGTCTTGTAGCGGTCACGCTCGGCACGTACCAGCCTCAGGTTGGCCTCGGCGGCGGTCACCTGGGCGCGAGTGGCTTCCAGTTGCAGGCGCACATCCTGCGGGTCGAGTTCCGCCAACGGTTGATTGGCCTTGACCCGCGCGCCCTCTTCCACCAGCCGCTGGCTGACCTTGCCGCCGATGCGAAAGGCCAGGTCCGGCTCATAGCGGGCGCGCACCTCGCCCGGATAGCTATCCATCGCCTGCGCCGAAGGCTGTGGTTGCACCACCATGGCCGGGCGGAGGGTGGTCTGGGCCGATTCTTCGTGGCCGCAGGCGGCGAGTAGAACGACCAGACTGGCAGGCAACGCAAGGGGCAAGAGAATGCTGCGCATGCTGAAGGACCTTTCGCAAATGGAGCTTGGAATAATTATACTGGACAGTATGTTATTAATACCAAACTCACCAGTCCAGTATTAAAGGTGGAAATGTCCTACAATCCTGTCAACACCAACAGCCCTGGGCGTCCCAAGGACATGGCAAAACGCCAGGCAATCCTCGAAGCAGCGAAAATCCTGTTTTTGAACAACGGTTACGCAAATACCAGCATGGATGCCGTGGCCCTTGAGGCCGGCGTATCGAAACTGACCGTCTACAGTCACTTCACCGACAAAGAGACCTTGTTCACCGCAGCCGTGGTGGCCAAGTGCGAAGAACAGTTGCCGGTGATGTACTTCGAGCTGCCCGAGGGCGTGCCTGTGGAGACGGTGTTGCTGAATATCGGGCGACGCTTCCATCGCCTGATCAACAGCAAGGAATCGTTGAGCCTGCACCGCCTGATGATGACCACCGGCAATCAGGACGTAAAACTCTCACAGGTCTTCTTCGAAGCCGGGCCGATGCGCATGTTGCAAGGCATGGAGCGTCTACTTGGGCGCATCGACCAGAGCGGCGCGCTGAGCATCGACAAGCCCTTTACCGCAGCCGAACACTTCTTCTGCCTGCTCAAGGGCACCGCGAACTTCTGCTTGTTGTATGGCTGTGGCGGGCAGTTGAGCGAGGACGCGGCCGAAGCCCATGTGCAGGATGTGGTGGGATTGTTTATGCGGGCCTATCGCAGAGAACCCGCTGCAAGCGGCAACGGGTGACCGCTTGCCGTTTGTGGTTTAGGGCTTGAGTGCTTTTTTCGGGTAGATGTCGTAGCGGCTGGACTTACCATCCAGCGCATGACTCGGCTTGGGCCCTTCGATACACGGCGCCTTGCGCGGGCGCTTGACCACCACGCGATGGCTGGCCAGGGCCAGCGCCGCCGCCAGCAGGGCCGGCGCGTCCGCATCGTCGCCGACCAATGGCCGGAACAGGCGCATTTCCTTCTTCACCAGGGCGGTTTTCTCACGGTGTGGGAACATCGGATCGAGGTAGATCACCTGGGGCGGCTCGCCTTGCCAGTTGCGCATCACCTCGATGGAATTGCCCTTGAGCAGCGTCATCCGCGCCACGATCGGTGCCACCTCAAAATCATCGGCAGCGCGCGCCAGGCCGTCCTCAAGCAACGCGCCGATCAGCGGCTGACGTTCGATCAGGCTCATCTCGCAGCCCAGGCTGGCCAGCACGAAGGCGTCCTTGCCCAGCCCGGCCGTGGCGTCCAGCACCCGTGGGCGCACGCCTTGGGCGATGCCGACGGCCTTGGCGATCATCTGCCCGCTGCCGCCACCGTACAAACGCCGGTGCGCCGCGCCGCCTTCGACAAAATCCACGCGCACCGGCCCCGGCGCGTCGGGTCCGAGCTGTTGCAACTGCAGGCCTTGTTCCCCGACTTGCAGGGAAAATTCCGCATCCGCCAGCTGTAACGGCAAGCCAAGCAGCGCAGCCCACTGTTCGGCACGGGCCTGGAAGCCGTCGGCCAAGGCCTCGACCTGGATGCGGCTGGCCGCTGGTTGTTCGCTCATGAATCGCTACGCTCAAAAATATTAAGGATCGGCCAATAACGGCCGATAGAAACAAGGATCAGGTATTTTGCCAGAGCTGAGCGTCGACCGAGAAAAATGTCAGACATTCTTCCGCTAACCATCGGTGTACTGCCGACCCACAACCACTACGGCCTGCGCAACACTCAAGCGCTGGCCGGCGTCAGTCATGTGTGGCAGGACTTCTTCGCCCGCGCGTTGGCCGAGCAGCTCGGTGAAACGCCGGATGCGCTCGCGGCCAAGGCGCCAGCGCCGCTGGACCCAGCGGTAGAGCCCAGCGCCGGTGCCGACCTGCTGTCGCAGATCCTCACCCAGCGTGAGTGCGACGTGAAAGACACCGAGATCGCCCCGCCTGAACCGCTGTTCCTGCCGATTGCCGAATTCGAAACCGAGTTGTTGCCGCCGCCCGCCACACCGTTCCCGCAAGAAGAGATCATCGCCCAGCAGCGCCAGCAGAGTTTTGAAAGCGGCTGGGTGCGCCCGATCGTGCTGAGCGCCGGCCAACCGCTGCCGGAACCCGGCCCAGCGCCGGAACCGCGGCCACTGCACTTGCCAATCGCCGAATTCGAGCTGGACCTGCTGCCACCGGCCGCCACGCCGTTCCCGCAAGAAGAGCTGGCCGCCCAGCAAAAAGCCCTGGACTTCGACTACCACTGGGCCCGCCCGCTGATCGTCAACAACCTGCGCCTGGCCGCGTAAGCCTCAACAGCCTTGAGACCCCGCGCCGCTTAATCCTTGAAGAATTGACTGGCCTGGCTGTAGGGCATCGAGCGCTCGGTGAAGGTAAAGGTGCCGGATTCATACACCTCCTGCGCCGCCCGGTAGAACTCGCCATACGCCGCCAGCGCCATGGCCGAGCCCACGCTGATACGCTTGACGCCCATCGCGCTCAACTGCGCCACACTGAGTTTCAGGCCGCCGGACATCAACACATTCACCGGCTTTGGCGCCACCGCCTTGACCACCGCCAGCACCTCCTCGGCACTGCGCAGCCCCGGCGCATAGAGCACGTCTGCACCGGCTTCGGCGTAGGCCTGCAGGCGGCGAATAGTGTCAGGCAAATCCAGGCGACCATGCAGGAGGTTTTCTGCGCGGGCCGTCAGCATGAACCGGAATGGCAGGCTGCGCGCCGCAGCGACAGCGGCTTCCACACGCTCGACGGAGCGCTCAAAGGGATAGATCGGGTCGACCGCGATACCCGTGGCATCTTCGATGGAGCCGCCGACGATACCGCAGGCAGCGGCGCGCAAAATGGTCTGGGCGCAACCGTCGGGGGTGTCGCTGAAGCCGTTCTCCAGGTCGGCGGCCACTGGCAACGCCGTGGCCTTGGCGATCATTGCGGCATTGACCAAGGTGTCTTCCAGGGACAACGCCCCTTCGGCATCCGGGCGCCCCAGGCTGAACGCGTAGCCAGCGCTGGTGGTGGCCAGGGCTTCAAAGCCGAGGCTGGCGAGCATGATCGCTGAGCCGGCGTCCCACGGGTTGGGCATCACGAACGCATGATCGCGCTCATGCAGGGCCTTGAAGGTTTCGGCGCGAAGGGTTTGGGCATCCATGACTGACTCCTGGCGGGAAAAGGAGCCTTAGAGTAACCCCAGTTGCTCGGCTGCGGGTTCACGGTACAAGGTCGGCAACGCGGGTAAGCCGGGCAAACGTGCCATCAGCTTATCGTGGAAACGCAGCGCCAGTTGCGCGGCAAGGCGGTTATCCGAGGTATGCAGGAACACGTAGGGCGTGCGCCCTTCTTCGATCCAGCCGGCGATCTTTTCCACCCACGGGATCAGGAACGGGTCGTTGGCCTCAAGCTCGGGATGGCCGATAAACCGCACTTGGGGAAACAGGGTCAACGCGGCCGGGCGCGGTGGAACTTTGGGCTTTTTCGCTTGGGCATGCAGCACGGCCGCCGAGGTCGACGTGCAACTGAACAAGGCGCGAGGATCAAGGCAGATCCGCTCGACGCCACGGTCGCGCAGCAGGCGGTTGAGCATCCGCTCGGCATCCCCCTTGGCGAAGAACTCCGGGTGACGCACTTCCACGGCCAAGGGGCGTTCCAGCCCGTCGATAAACCCGGCCAGTTCGCCGAGGCGCTGCGGCGAAAAACTCGCCGACAGTTGCAGCCACAGCGGTGAAACGCGTTCACCCAGCGCGCTCATCAACCCGACGAAACTCTGCGCCGCCGGCAACTGCTCACGCAGGTCGCCGCCGTGGCTGATATCCCCGGGGAATTTGGCGGTGAAGCGAAAATCCTCGGGCATGATCTCAGCCCAGCGCTGCACGGTGGCAGCCGACGGGCGCGCATAAAACGTGGTATTGCCTTCAACCGCATTGAAGACCTGCGAGTACAACGCGAGGTAATCGCTGGAGCGGGCATCGACGGGGTACAGGTACTCGCGCCAGGCGTTTTCACTCCAGGACGGGCAACCGATGAAATAAGGCAGGCGCATCAGATGTGGATGTCGAGACCCAGCACTTCCATATCCCATTCGACAAAGCCGGCGGTGGTCAGGTAGCTGGCCAGGGCGGTGGCGACGCTTTTGCTCATGGAGCGCGGGAAGAGCATGTCTTGCTGACGGGCGGGAAGACCGCCGATACGTGCGTTTGCGGCGCCTTGGGGGCTGGACGACGCTTCGGACTGGACCTCGATGAAGTCCGGCGAATCCTCGACGGATTCGTCTACCGTGACGTTTGCCTTACGCGGCTTACGCTTGAGGGGGTAGGACTGTGAGGAAAATCCGTCTATACGCATCGATGCGAACTCGGTATCGGTGATGGCATTTTAGTGGCGCAATCCATAACGCGCAAATGCTCTGGTGATAACTAGAACACATAAATGGAAAAAGGTTTAAACACCGGGGCAAATTCTGACGATTGACGCGTTTTTGCCAAAAATGCCCGCACTTTTGACGTCAAATAATTCCGCGCTCGGCCTTGGTCTGCGCGACTTTATCGCGCAGGTACACCGGCGCTGCGAGGTCGGCAGCAATCGCCTCGCCACGCTCGAACGCAAAGCGCGCCAGGGTCAGCAAGTCTTCGGCATGCGGCAACATTGCAGCGTCCTGGCCAACCAGCGGCACGCCGATGCGTTCGCCATAGCCCCAACCCGTGCCGGCTCCGAACCAGTCACCGCTGGCATCGCTCGGCAACACTGCCGCTTCGGGCGGCAGCACAGCCTCAACGCCTGCCAGGCGCATCTCGCCGTCGGTTTCGCGGTAGCAGCCCCAATAGACTTCATCCATCCGCGCATCGATCGCCGCCGCCACTTGCCGTGTACCGTGTTCGCGCAACGTCCGCTGCGCCAGCACGGCGAGGTTGGACACCGGCAACACCGGGCGCTGCAACGCAAAGGCCAAGCCCTGGACCACGCCGATGGCGATGCGCACACCGGTAAAGGCGCCCGGGCCACGGCCGAAGGCGATGGCGTCCACGGCGGACAGGCTTGTGCCGGCGTCCTCCAGCAGTTGCTTGATCATCGGCAACAGCTTCTGCGCGTGCAGGCGCGGGATCACCTCGTAGTGGCTCGTTACCTTGCCATCGTGCAGCAAGGCAACCGAGCAAGCTTCAGTCGCAGTGTCCAGGGCCAGCAGGGTGCTCATCGGTGTCGGTGTCCAAGTCGAAAAAAGTGCGCCAGTATAAACAACAACGGCCCGCAAGCGGGCCGTTGTGCGTAAAGCCGATCATTCGATCAGCTCAGCGCTTGCAGCACCTTGCCGGTGATCGCTTCCACCGAGCCGACGCCAGGGATGTGGCTGTATTTCGGCTTGCCTTGGGCAGCCGACAGCTTCTGGTAGAAGTCCACCAGCGGTTTGGTCTGGGAATGGTAGACCGACAGGCGATGACGCACGGTTTCTTCAGTGTCGTCTTTACGCTGCACCAGGTCTTCGCCGGTGACATCGTCCTTGCCTTCGACTTTCGGCGGGTTGTAGATGGTGTGGTACACGCGACCCGAGGCCTCGTGAACGCGACGACCGGCGATACGCTGGACGATCTCTTCATCTTCAACCGCGATTTCGACCACTGCGTCCAACTCGACACCCGCCGTCACCAGGGCTTCCGCCTGGGGAATGGTGCGTGGGAAGCCGTCGAACAGGAAGCCATTGGCGCAATCAGGTTGTGCGATACGGTCCTGGACCAGCGCGATGATCAGGTCATCGGAAACCAGGCCGCCAGCATCCATGATGCTTTTGGCTTTAATGCCCAGCTCGGTGCCTGCTTTTACCGCAGCGCGCAGCATGTCACCGGTGGAGATTTGTGGAATGCCAAATTTTTCAGTGATGAACTTTGCCTGAGTACCTTTACCGGCCCCGGGAGCTCCCAGCAGAATGACGCGCATCGATGTGCTCCTCAATTTTTTATAGAGATGACGCTCGGATTCGCCGCGTGGGGCCAATCTCGTAAAAATATGGGCCCAGGCCGCCCAAACGGCCAAAGGCTGATCAAGATACACAGCAGGCCCAAACCACACAAGCCGCCAAAAGTAGGAAAAACCCGCACCGCACATGCGTCATAGGAGAGGTGTGCCTGGGTGCAACCCGACCCCCTAAACGCCGACCGCCCTTTTCAGGGCGGCCGTCGTGGGTTATCCGCAAGCCGTTGAGAACACGCAAAAAACCTCAGCCGGTGTTGCGCAAACCGGCGGCGATACCAGCCACGGACACCAGCAGCGCCTGTTCCAGAGGGCTGTCTTGCGCCGCTTCCTGGCGACGCGAACGCGCCAGCAATTCGGCCTGCAACAAGTGCAAGGGGTCGAGGTAGGTGTTACGCAGACGGATGAACTCCAGGGTATCCGGGCTGTGGGCAAGCAGTTGCGACTGGCCGGTCAGGCCAAGCACCACCTGGCAAGCCTGCGACAATAGGTCGCGTAAATGCGCACCCAACGGCAACAGCTCCGGCTGCACCAAACGCTCGTCATAGAGCCGCGCGATATCGGCATCGGCCTTGGCCAGCACCATCTCGAGCATATCGATGCGGGTGCGGAAGAACGGCCATTGCTCGCGCATCTGCCCCAGCAACTCACCCTCCCCGCGCTCCAGCGCCTTGCTCAGCGCCGCTTCCCAGCCGAGCCAGGCGGGCAGCATCAGGCGGGTCTGGGTCCAACCGAAGATCCACGGGATCGCCCGCAGGCTTTCAATACCACCGGCACGGCGTTTGGCCGGGCGACTGCCCAAGGGTAGGCGCCCCAACTCCTGCTCCGGGGTGGACTGGCGGAAATACTCGACGAATTGCGGATTTTCCCGCACCACGGCGCGGTAGGCGCTGACACCGTCTGCTGCCAATTCATCCATCAAATGGCGCCAGGCCGGCTCCGGTGGCGGCGGTGGCAACAGCGTCGCTTCCAATACCGCCGCCAGGTACAGATTGAGGTTCTGCTCGGCGATGTCCGGCAGGCCGAATTTGAAGCGGATCATTTCGCCTTGTTCGGTGGTGCGGAACCGCCCCGCCACCGAGCCCGGCGGCTGCGACAGAATCGCCGCGTGGGCCGGGCCGCCGCCTCGCCCGACGGTACCGCCGCGGCCATGGAACAACAGCAGTTCCACCTGTTGCTCGCGGCAGATATCCACCAGGCGCTCCTGCGCCCGGTACTGCGCCCAGGCAGCGGCGGTGGTGCCAGCGTCCTTGGCCGAGTCCGAGTAGCCGATCATCACTTCCTGCGGGCCTTGCAGCCGCGCGCGGTAACCCGGCAGCAGCAACAGTTTTTCGATCACAGGGCCGGCGTTGTCGAGGTCGGCCAGGGTTTCGAACAGCGGCACCACACGCATCGGCCGTTGCACGCCCGACTCTTTGAGCAGCAGTTGCACCGCGAGCACATCCGACGCGGCGCCGGCCATCGAGATGACATACGACCCCAGGGACGCGGCCGGTGCGGCGGCGATTTCCCTACAGGTGTTCAACACTTCAGCGGTATCGGCCGACGGTTTGAAATAGCCCGGCAGCAGCGGTCGACGATTGGCCAGTTCCTTCATCAGGAAGCTGATGCGCATCTCTTCGTTCCAGTCTTCGTAACGACCCAGACCGAGATAATCGGTGATTTCGGTCATCGCCGCCGTGTGCCGGCTGGAGTCCTGGCGCACATCCAGCCGCACCAGGAACAGGCCAAAGGTGACCGCACGGCGCAGGCAATCGAGCAACGGGCCATCAGCGATCACGCCCATGCCGCACTCATGCAGCGACTGGTAGCACAGCTCCAGCGGGTCCAGCAGGTCGCGGTTGCTTTGCAACACATCCGCCGGCGCCGGGATGCCCGCGCTCAACGACGCGTGCGCCCATTGGCGGGTCGCACGCAGGCGATCACGCAGTTGCTTGAGCAGCACGCGATATGGCTCGACGCTATCGCCGACCTTGGCTTGCAACGCCGGGCTGGCCTGCTGCATCGACAGCTCCGAGGCCAGGTGATCGATATCGCGCAGGTACAGATCGGCCGCCATCCATCGCGCCAGCAGCAAGACTTCGCGGGTGACCGGCGCGGTGACATTCGGGTTGCCGTCACGGTCGCCGCCCATCCACGAGGCGAAGCGAATCGGCGCCGCCTCCAAAGGCAGGTGCAGGCCGGTGGCGGCGTGCAGCGCATGGTCGGCTTTGCGCAAGTAATTCGGAATCGCCTGCCATAACGAGTGCTCGATCACCGCGAAGCCCCATTTGGCTTCGTCCACGGGCGTAGGCCGGGTACGGCGGATTTCTTCGGTGTGCCAGGCTTCGGCGATCAGCCGTTGCAGGCGCTCGCGGATCTGCTCGCGCTCGGCCGTGGTGAGGTCACGGTGATCCTTCAGTGCCAACTGCGCGGCAATCGCATCGTATTTCTGGATCAGGGTGCGACGGGCCACTTCGGTGGGGTGGGCGGTGAGGACCAGCTCGATCTCCAGGCGCCCCAACTGACGGGCCAGGGATTCATTGCTGTGGCCTTCGCGTTGCAGGCGCGCCAACAACTCCGGCAACACACGCGATTCGAAGGGCGCCGGTTGCGACTCATCGCGCCGATGAATCAACTGATATTGCTCGGCGATGTTGGCCAGGTTGAGGAACTGGTTGAAGGCCCGGGCGACGGGCAGCAGTTCGTTTTCCTGCAACTGGTTCAGACTGGCGCTGAGTTCCTCGCCCGCCGCCTGCTCGGCCGCCGCGCCACGGCGGTCAGCCTTGGCGCCTTTGCGGATTTGCTCGATCTTGTCGAGAAAATCATCGCCGTACTGCTCTCGAATGGTATTGCCCAACAGTTCACCCAGCAGGTGAACATCCTCACGCAAACGTGCATCAATATCACTCATCAGCCAATCTCCAGGCAGAAATCCGGGGCGCGCAGGCCTTCCAGAGTGCCGCCCGCGTCACTGTCTGACAAGGCCAACCACAAACGACTTTAAACCTTGTGGCTTGCAGCTAGTCTCAATATTGAGCCGCCGTGTTTATCCACACAGGCGGCTGGTCACTCATCACCGCCCGTTACCGTGGGTTTTATTGAGGTTGCCATGAAAATTCGAGAACTGGCCCAGCATTGGGAAGAAAACGCCAAGGGTCACCTGACCAAGACGGAGTACGCGATCCATCTGGACGTGGAATCCGCCGCGCGGCTGGCGGCCATTGCGGAGATGTACCCCAAGCGCCACCCAGAAGAGTTGCTCGGCGAGTTGATCGGTGCCGCCCTTGAAGAGCTGGAAGCCAGCTTTCCGTATATCAAGGGCCAGCATGTGATTGCCACCGACGAAGAGGGCGATCCGCTGTATGAAGACGTTGGCCCCACGCCGCGTTTTCTGACGTTGTCGCGCCGCTATCTGCACGACATGTCGGCCAGTGCCGACGAACCGAAGCACTGACCAACCGTCCTTAAACACTCTTCACCTCACGTATTTCCGGGCCTCACAAGGGCCCGGAGTACCTCTGCGCGCGGCGAAAGTTCAAGCCAAAAAGCGCTGACCGTTCAGTCAGATATTTTTTTTGGCAAATCGCCATCTTCTCTGAACTTTTGAAAAAAGCCTCAGGTCACAGCCAGTAAGCCATCACTTGGAACGGCCGTTTGAATAGGCGTTTCGCGCTTTACCGCCGGGCCCGCAGCCGCTGACCAGTGAGATGGACTTTGATGTTTTGAGGCGTTATCCAATGGAGTTGAAAACGATGAAGACCAGCACTGCCAAATCTACGTTTAACCACCTGCGCGGGCTCAAACTGGCCGCGCTGGCAATCGGCACCAGCTTCGTCCTGGCGGGCTGCGCCGGCAACCCACCGACCGAGCAATACGCCGTGACCCAGTCTGCGGTCAACAGCGCCGTCAGCGCTGGCGGCACCGAGTTTGCCGCCGTGGAAATGAAGTCGGCCCAGGACAAGCTCAAGCAAGCCGAAATCGCCATGCACGACAAGAACTATGACGAAGCCCGTCGCCTGGCCGAGCAAGCCGAGTGGGACGCCCGCGTCGCTGAGCGTAAAGCCCAGGCCGCCAAGGCCGAACTGGCGGTGAAGGACTCGCAGAAAGCGGTTGACGAGCTGCGCAAGGAAGGCATGCGCCCGGCCGCTATCCAGCAGAAATAAGGCGCCGCCCCTTGGCTGCATCGCACCTGATATCGAATTGAAAGGACGACACGACTATGCGCAAACAATTGATGATCCCTGCCCTGCTGGCGATGAGCGTTGCTCTGGCGGCTTGCTCCACCCCGCCGAACGCGAACCTGGAAAATGCACGGACCAACTTCTCGGCCCTGCAGGCCAACCCGCAAGCCACCAAGATAGCGGCCCTGGAAACCAAGGACGCCAGCGAATGGCTGGACAAGGCGGACAAGGCTTACCGCGACAAGGAAGACCAGAAGAAAGTCGACCAGTTGGCTTACCTGACCAACCAGCGTGTTGAAGTGGCCAAAGACACCATCGCGCTGCGCGAATCCGAAGCCAAGTTGAAAAACGCCGGTGACGAGCGCGCCCGCGCCCTGCTCGATGCCCGTGATGCGCAGATCAAGCAACTGCAAGACAGCCTGAACGCCAAGCAGACTGAGCGCGGCACCCTGGTGACCTTTGGTGACGTGCTGTTTGCCACCAACAAGTCCGACCTGAAGTCCACCGGCCTGGTCAACATCACCAAGCTGGCGCAGTTCCTGCGCGATAATCCGGACCGTAAAGTGATCGTCGAAGGCTACACCGACAGCACCGGTTCCGATTCGTACAACCAGAGCCTGTCCGAGCGCCGTGCGGCCTCCGTACAGCGCGCACTGGCCCAGCAAGGCGTGGACATTTCGCGCATCGTGACCCAGGGCTATGGCAAGGAATACCCGGTTGCCGATAACGGCAGCGTGTCGGGCCGCGCCATGAACCGCCGCGTAGAAGTGACCATTTCCAACGACAACCAGCCAGTCAAGCCACGTTCGTCCGTCGCTTACTGATTGATTGACGCTGGAAACAAGAGCCCCACCTGAACGGTGGGGTTTTTTTGCCTATCAACCGCCGATCTTACGACCGTTATCACTCTCCGGCATCATCGCTTGCATGCCTTGGCGACCGCTCATCATCTTGTTCAGTTGCTCCATATCCGGCTGTCCGCCGGAACCGCCAGAGCCCTGAGAACCACCGCCACTACCACCACCTTGAGAACCGCCAGCCCCCTGAGAACCGCCGGCACCAGCACCTGCCAACATCTCCAGAAGCTTCTTGATCAGCTCAGGTTCCATCTTCCCCTGCTGCTGCTCAACATCTTGCGAACCGCCCTGATCAAGGCTGTTCTGCCCATTGACCATGCCCATCGCTCTATCGATTGCACTGATAGCCATTCCGCTCTCCCGGATTTTTTCGTAAGGATTGTTATCAGCAACGCTGACAAGCCAATCAGTGGCGTCTTACGCAAAACGGTTCCAGAAATTTCAAGCCGGACGGTGCTGCCCGCAACTGACTACTGCTGCAACTGCGGGGTTTCCTGGCCTACGCAACGCACGGCCTGTTTTTTGTTGTTCACCAGCACACCGCTGAGGCCTTTTTGCTCGGTATCGAACATCACCAGCACGCCATCGACGCATTGCGCCACTTGCGCCGCCGGGGTCAGGGAGATCTTGTAGTCCTCGCCGGGCACGGTCTTGAGCATGGTGAAGTCGCTGAGCAGCAACGCGTCGTCCGGTTTGGCGAAATGCAGGTAGCCATAAAACCACAGGCAACCGACGGTGCCGATGATGGTGCCGATGCCGGTGAGGATCAGCGGGATCATGTTGCGTTCTTCGCTCATTGCGGGCTCTCTGATGAGTCAACTTTAGGAATAGGGTAATTCGGAATTTCGCCCAGGCGGCGCAGGCCGTTGAAATGCAGCGGGTCATCCAGATAACGCAGCATCACAGTTTGCCAGGTCTTGTCGGCAAAGGTCTGCACATGGCCGCCGCGGGTCAGTTGCAACACCCTGGGTGCAGGCGCGGCCTGATACAAGCGGATGCCATTGGACAGCGGCACGATGGGGTCATCGAGGCTGTGGAACAGCAGTTTCGGCACCCCGGTCAACTGGGGCATGGCATTGATCGCACTGTCGGCGTCGGGCACCAGCCAAGACAAGGGCACTTGAAACGGCCATGTTAACCAGGAGGTGCTCAGGGCGAATTGTCCTACGTCACGATAACTGGCAGGCACGCCGTCCAGCACCAGGGCCTTGAGCCGGGTCTGCCGCTCCGGGTGGGCCGCCAGGTAATGCACGGCCAGCGCGCCGCCCAGGCTTTGGCCGAGGACGATCAACGGCTGGCCCTGGGTCTCAGGCGCCTGGTCGAGCCAACTGAAAGCCGCGTCGATGTCTTGATAGATCGCCGGTAACGATGGCTTGCCTTGCGACAGCCCATAACCGCGATAATCCAGCAACAGGACCTGATAGCCTTGCTCCGGCAACCACCAACTGCCGCCCAGGTGCCAGGCCAGGTTGCCACCGTTGCCGTGCAGGTGCAGCACCGTGCCCTTGAGCGGCACCCCGGGTTTGGCCGGCAACCACCAGGCATGCAGCTTGACGCCGTCGGCCGTGGTGAGCGTGACGTCGCGATATTCCAGGTGCGCCTTTTGCGGCGTGAACGGCAAGCCGGGCTCCGGGTAGAACAGCAGGGAACTGCAGCCGTTCAGTGTGAGTAGCAGGCAAAGAATGCCGAGGATTCTCATCCGTTGAAGCCTCGCTGATAGTCGAAATGTTCAGGCGTGTGCAGGTCCAACTGTGGGAGGGGGCTTGCCCCCTCCCTCCTTGTTGAACCGTTTGGGTCAGTTCAGCCTTTACAGGATGTTGGAGTAATCCGCCTCGATCCGATCCAGGCTCAAATGGTTGAGGAAGTTGGAGAAGCACATCCACGCCGCCAGTGCATTCATGTCGCGGAACTGCTCCGGAAGGTACTTGGGCGGCACCACCAGGCCTTCGTCGACCAACTGACGCAGGGTGCGCATGTCTTCCAGGGTGGTCTTGCCGCAGAACAGCAACGGCACTTGTTCCAGCTTGCCTTTGCGCACGGCTAGCTGGATGTAGTTGTAGACCATGATAAAGCCCTTGAGGTAGGACAAATCCTTGGTAAACGGCAGACCATTCGGCACCGAGCCGCGAAACACCCGGCTGGCGTTGCCGTAGCTTTCGGCCATTTCAAAGCCTTGTTCACGGAAGAAGTCGAACACCTGCAGGAAGTCGGCGCCCTCTTCCACCATGTGGATGGCGCGGGTGCGGTTGGTCAGCTTGCGCAAGCGACTCGGGTAGGAGGCAAAGGTGATGATTTCCATCAGGATCGCCAGGCCTTCCTGGGTCACGGTCGACGAGGGCGGGCCCTTGGACAGGAAGGTGCAGATCGGCTGGTTCTGGCCGTTGAGGGTGGTGCCCACATGCACCAGGCCTTCATGCACTTCGAGGGCGCGCACGTCGCGGTCGTTGAACATCGCATCGGCGCGGATCTTGATGTAGTCGGCACCCGCCGCCGCGTCGGCGACGATCCCGTCGGACTCGAACACGCGGATGGTTTCCTCGGCCTCGCCAAACACCTTGTTCAGGCGGGTTTGCAGCAGGCTGACCGCGTCCTTGGCGGTGAGGGTCTTGGCCTCGTCCTTCAGGTCGCCACGACCGTCGATATTGTTCAAGTAGTCGGACAGCATCAGGCCGAGGTCCGCCAGGGTCGGATCGCCAGCGTGGAAGGCATCGGAGGCGGCGCCGTACAGTTCCTGGGAAATCAGGCCGAAATCCTCGGTGCCGCGTGCTTCGAGCATGCGCACCACCATGCGGTACTCCCGGCACATGCGGCGCATGATCTGGCCCACGGGACTGAACTGGCCGAGGCGGCGGGTGATGTCGCGCTCGATGTTCTGAAACTCCAGCTTTACCGCGCTCGAATCGAACGACAGTGGCCGGTTCAGGTAGTAATCGCGGTCCACCGCGGGCATTGACTTGCCCTTGGCCTTGAGGAACCCCTGGCGAATGTTATCGTCCCATTTCACCGCGTCGAGGACGCGGATCGGTGTTTGCGCCAGCACAATGCGATCGGACAAGCTGCGTATCGTCTGCTGGTAATCGTCCACCCGGTACTTCCTCTTTAAACGTTATTTATCCGCACGCCGGTAGCGCACGGCTTCAACGAACACATCGGCATTGGCCGGGTCATCCAGGTAGGCAAACACCTGGTTCATGGGGCTGTCGACCAGTACGCCGGCACCTTCCACGGTGTCTACGGTGCTGCCGTGCAACGCCTGTTGCCCGATGGCCTGGTGGATTTGCTCAAGGTCGAGGTTATAGACCACCAATTCGTGCGTTTCGTCGAGCTCGAACCCCGCCAGGACGTAATGCCCGCCGAATTTGCCCGGCAACGGCGCCGACAGATACCAGCGATTGCCATGGCGCGAGACGCTGAACACGTACTCATCACGCTGGCCGGGCTTGGCCTGAGGGTAGCTCACGGCTTTGTAGCGGTGTTCACCGGCGCGACTGATCTGCAGGTTGAGCGGCTCGCCCCACGCATTCTTGCTCGTCCATTGGCCCAACAGCGCAGCAGGCGCCGCCTCACTGGCCGGCAGCGGCTCCTTGAAGGTCACCAGGCAACCGCTGAGTAAAAGGAACGACAAGGCGATGACCGCGACACGCCAGGCTTTCATTGGACACTCCCGGTGTCAGACCGAGGCCAACACCAAATGCATGTAACGCTTGAGGATCTCAAGCATTTCGTCAGCGCTCAGCGGCTCAGCGCCGTCCAGCAGGCCCTGATATTCCATCCGACCGATAATCGCCGTCAACACTTTGGCATCCTGTTGCGGCTCGCGCGAGCCCAATACCTGGAAAAACTGCCCGGTGCCCTGCAGCAGGATCTGCTGGTGGGAGCGCACCAACTCGGCCAGGCGCGGGTTGAGCAAGGCTTCCTGGCGAAAGGCCTGTTCGGCCATCAGGTACTCGCGACGATTGCTCAATTGGCGCTGCACGTAATCGGCGGTCAGCCGCGCAATGTCATCGGCCAGTTGCGAGCGTGACTCCGGGCTGCCATCGCCATACGCGACCATCTCGCGCAGCAAGCCTTCGTTACGCACCCACAGCTTGCCCATGAACGCGGCGCTGCGCTCGACGTATTGGGCGAAGGTATCGGTGAGCAGGTCATCGATGTCCTTGAAGTAATAGGTGGTCGCCGACAAGGGCACCCCAGCCTCCGCCGCCACTGCGCGGTGGCGCACGGCCCGCACGCCGTCACGCACCACGATGCGCATGGCGGCATCGAGAATGTCCTGCCGGCGTTGCTCGCTACCCCGGCGACTGGCCTTACGGCCCTGGTACTGGACGCTTTCAACCACGGCAGCGGCAATGCCGGCGGCGCCTTCTTGAGCGATTACGCGGTTCACGACACACATCCTTGAAAAGATCAAAACCTGGCGCTGTTTGCTTGACGCTTATTTACGCCGCATAAAAAAGCCGCCTTATAAAAGGCGGCTTCGGATTTCGCTTCGCTTACGCTTGTGGCCGCATATGCGGGAACAAGATCACGTCGCGAATCGACGGCGAGTTGGTCAACAACATCACCAGGCGGTCGATGCCGATACCTTCACCCGCAGTCGGCGGCATGCCGTATTCCAGGGCGCGCACGAAGTCGGCGTCGTAGTGCATGGCTTCGTCGTCGCCAGCGTCTTTGTCGGCCACCTGGGCCATAAAGCGCTCGGCCTGGTCTTCCGCGTCGTTCAGCTCGGAGTAGGCGTTGGCGATTTCACGGCCGCCGATGAACAGTTCGAAACGGTCGGTGACGTTCGGGTTGTCATCGTTGCGACGGGCCAGCGGCGACACTTCGAACGGGTACTGGGTAATGAAGTGCGGCTGTTCCAGCTTGTGCTCCACCAGTTCTTCGAAAATCATCACCTGCAGCTTGCCCAGGCCTTCGAAGCCCAGCACCTTGGCGCCGGCTTTCTTGGCGATGGCACGGGCCTTGTCGATGTCGGTCAGGTCGTCGGCGGTCAGCTCAGGGTTGTACTTGAGGATCGAGTCGAATACCGACAGACGCACGAACGGCTCGCCGAAGTGGAACACCTTGTCGCCATACGGCACGTCGGTAGTCCCCAGAACAAGCTGCGCGAGTTCGCGGAACAGTTCTTCGGTCAGGTCCATGTTGTCTTCGTAGTCGGCGTAGGCCTGGTAGAACTCCAACATGGTGAACTCAGGGTTGTGCCGGGTCGAGACGCCTTCGTTACGGAAGTTGCGGTTGATCTCGAACACTTTTTCAAAGCCGCCGACCACCAGGCGCTTGAGGTACAACTCAGGCGCGATACGCAGGTACATGCCCATGTCCAGCGCGTTGTGGTGGGTTTCGAACGGCTTGGCTGCGGCACCACCGGGGATGGTCTGCAGCATCGGCGTTTCCACTTCCAGGAAGTCACGCTTCATCAGGAAGGCGCGGGTGTGGGCAATCACTTGCGAACGCACGCGGAAGGTGTGGCGCACGTCTTCGTTGACGATCAGGTCAACGTAGCGCTGGCGATAGCGCTGCTCGGTGTCGGACAGGCCGTGGTGCTTGTCCGGCAGCGGGCGCAGGGATTTGGTCAGCAGGCGCACGCGGGTCATTTCAACGTACAGGTCGCCTTTGCCGGAACGGGCCAGGGTGCCTTCGGCGGCGATGATGTCGCCCAGGTCCCAGGTTTTCACGGCGGCCAGGGTTTCTTCCGACAGGGTCTTACGGTTGACGTAGACCTGGATGCGCCCGGACATGTCCTGGATCACCATGAACGAGCCACGGTTGAGCATGATGCGACCTGCCACCTTGACCGGGATCGCAGCCTCTGCCAGCTCTTCCTTGGTCTTGTCCGCGTACTGCTTCTGCAAGTCTTCGCAGTAGGCATCGCGGCGGAAGTCGTTGGGGAAGGCATTGCCCTTGGCGCGCTCGGCAGCAAGCTTTTCCTTGCGCAGGGCGATCAGGGAGTTTTCTTCCTGTTGCAGGGCTTGCGGGTCGAGTTGTTGGTCGCTCATGTCTTTAAATTTTCCATCACAGGTTCGTTGCCCCCGCCACTGACGGGGGACTTGAGGTCGGGCTGGCGGTTTACAGCCCCGATTTGAGGCTGGCTTCCAGGTATTCGTCGATATCGCCGTCGAGCACCTTGTCGCAGTCGCTGCGTTCGATGTTAGTGCGCAGATCCTTGATCCGCGACGCATCCAGAACATAAGAACGGATCTGGTGACCCCAGCCGATATCCGACTTGGTGTCTTCCAACGCCTGGGAAGCGGCGTTGCGTTTCTGCATTTCCTGCTCGTACAACCTGGCCCGCAGCATTTTCATGGCGGTGTCCTTGTTCGCGTGCTGGGAACGCTCGTTCTGGCAACAGACCACGGTGTTGGTCGGCACGTGGGTAATACGTACAGCCGAGTCGGTGGTGTTTACGTGCTGACCACCGGCACCGGAGGAGCGATAGGTGTCGATCCGCAGGTCGGACGGGTTGATCTCGATTTCGACCTTGTCGTCGATCTCTGGCGAGACAAACACCGCGCTGAACGAGGTGTGGCGACGGTTGCCGGAGTCGAACGGGCTCTTGCGCACCAGACGATGCACGCCGATCTCGGTACGCAGCCAACCGAAGGCGTATTCACCCTTGATGTGCACGGTCGCGCCTTTGATGCCGGCGACTTCACCGGCCGACAGTTCCATGATGGTTGCGTCGAAACCGCGTTTGTCGGCCCAGCGCAGGTACATGCGCAGCAGGATGTTGGCCCAGTCCTGTGCTTCGGTGCCGCCGGAACCGGCCTGGATGTCCAGGTAGGCGTTGTTCGGGTCCATTTCGTGGCTGAACATGCGGCGGAATTCAAGCTTGGCGAGGTTTTCCTCGAGACGGGCCAGCTCGGCGACGACATCGCCCACTGCACCTTCGTCGTTTTCTTCGACAGCCATGTCCAGCAGGTCGCGGCAATCGGCCAGACCGGTGTTCAACTCGTCCAGGGTGTCGACGATCTGCGCCAGCGCAGCGCGCTCGCGGCCCAGTTCCTGGGCGTATTCAGGGTTGTTCCAGACACTCGGATCTTCAAGCTCGCGATTGACTTCGGTCAGACGCTCATGCTTTTGATCGTAGTCAAAGATACCCCCGAATAGTTTCGGAGCGCTCGGACAGGTCCTTGATGGTGTTAAGGATCGGGTTGATTTCCATGGCGGGCAGCACTCGTTGGCGAACTTTTGAAAGCCGACGAGTATAACGACAAACGTGCGCAAACGGCAGTCCGCTTGGCGAAAAGGCAGGTTCAAGAACAGTGAATATCCACTGTGAGAGGGGGCTTGCCCCCCGATGGCGGGGTGTCAGCCCTACACCCCCGCCATCGGGGGGCAAGTCGAGTCGTCGCACCGCCCCTCCCACATTTGGATCTGCACTGGCCTCGGATTACTCGATACCGACTTGATTGCGCCCATTGTTCTTGGCCGTATACAACCCCTTGTCTGCCGCCATGATCAGTTGCCGGCAATCGGTGCCCTGCACCGGCGTCATGGTCGACAAGCCGATGCTGATGGTCAGGCTCGCGCCCTCGGCCGGGGCGATGTGCGGGATTTTCAGGGCTTCGACGGCCATGCGCAGTTTTTCGGCGACCAGGCGCGCGCCGCCCGGCGAGGTATTTGGCAGTACCAGGGCGAATTCTTCGCCGCCGTAGCGCGCCGGCAGGTCCGAAGGGCGGCTGCTGGCTTCGCGGATGGCGGCGGCGACTTTGCGCAGGGCTTCATCGCCTTCGACGTGGCCGAAACTGTCGTTGTAGGTCTTGAAGAAGTCCACGTCGATCATCAGCAACGACAATTGGGCCTGGTCACGCATGGCCCGGCGCCATTCCAGCTCCAGGTATTCGTCGAAGTGACGGCGGTTGGACAGCCCGGTGAGGCCGTCGGAGTTCATCAGGCGTTGCAGCACCAGATTGGTGTCCAACAGTTGCTGCTGGCTGACGCGCAGCGCACGATAGGCCGCATCACGCTGCAACAGGGTCATGTAGGAGCGTGAGTGATAGCGGATACGCGCCACCAGCTCGATGTTGTCCGGCAGCTTGACCAGATAGTCGTTGGCCCCCGCCGAGAACGCCGCGCTTTTGATCAGCGGGTCCTCCTTGGTGGAGAGCACGATGATCGGGATGTTCTGCGTGGCCGGGTGATTGCGGTATTCGCGCACCAGCGTCAGGCCGTCCAGGCCGGGCATCACCAGGTCCTGCAGGATCACCGTCGGTTTAATGCGGATCGCCTGGGCAATGGCCTGGTGCGGGTCGGCGCAAAAGTGGAAGTCGATGTTTTCTTCATGGGCCAGGCCGCGCCGCACGGCTTCGCCGATCATGGCCTGGTCGTCCACCAGTAACACCATGGCGGCATTTTCGTCGGTCTTGATGCCGTCGATCTGTAAATCACTCATGTGCAGTCACCTGAATTACTACCTGCAAGCCAGCATTGCCGGGGGTATCGATCATTTTGTAAATACCTCCAGCAGCCGGGGCGCAATTCTGTCCAGTGGGCGAATTTCAACAGCAGCATCAATCGCCGCCGCCGCTTTGGGCATGCCATACACCGCCGAACTCTGCTGGTCTTGGGCGATGGTCAGATATCCTTGTTCCCGCATTAATTTAAGCCCCTGGGCTCCGTCGCGGCCCATGCCGGTCAGCAGTACGCCGACGGCATCACCATTCCAGTGGCTGGCCACACTTTCGAAAAATACATCGATGGACGGCCGGTAAATCTCGTTCACCGGCTCGGCCGTATAGGCTAGCGTGCCATTTTTCAACAGGCGGATGTGATGATTGGTACCGGCCAGCAGCACCACCCCGCTTTGTGGCGGCTCACCTTCGCGGGCCAGGCGCACCGGCAGGCCGGAAGCGCTGGTCAGCCACTCGGCCATGCCGGCGGCGAACACCTGGTCCACATGCTGCACCAGCACGATGGCGGCGGGAAAGTCCCGGGGCAAGCCCTTGAGCAGGATTTCCAGGGCCGCCGGGCCGCCGGCCGAAGAACCGATCGCCACCAGGCTCTGGCGTTTGCCGGTGTTGCGCGGCGGCGCGGTTTCGGCGCGCACACGGCTGCCGCGCTGGCCGATCAGCCAGCCAATATTGAGGATCTTGCGCAACAACGGCGCGGCGGCGTCCTTGGGATTACCGACGCCCAGGGCCGGCGTATCCACCACATCCAGAGCGCCGTGCCCCATGGCTTCGAACACTCGGCTGACATTGGCCTGGCGGTCGACGGTGACGATCACAATCGCGCACGGGGTCTGGGCCATGATCTGCCGAGTGGCTTCCACGCCATCCATCACCGGCATAATCAGGTCCATCAGGATCAGGTCCGGGGTCAATTCGGCGCAGCGCTGCACCGCTTCCAGGCCATTGCTGGCCACCCACACCACCTGGTGCGCGGGTTCAAAGCTCACCGCGCGGCGTAACGCCTCCACAGCCATGGGCATGTCATTGACGATCGCAATCCTCATGCCCGCGCGTCTCCGATCAGTTCCACCACGGCGTCAAGGAGGGCGTCATCGTGAAAACTGGCTTTGGCTAAATAGTAGTCGGCGCCGGCGTCGAGTCCACGGCGTCGGTCTTCTTCGCGATCCTTGTAGGACACCACCATCACCGGCAACGATTGCAGGCGAGTATCACGGCGCAAGAGTGTGACCAATTCGATCCCGTCCATACGAGGCATATCAATGTCAGTGATGAGCAGGTCGAAGTCTTCGGAGCGCAAGGCGTTCCAGCCGTCCATGCCATCGACCGCAACGGCCACTTCATAACCCCGATTAAGCAGCAGTTTACGTTGCAACTCTCGCACCGTGAGCGAGTCATCCACCACCAGCACCCGTTTACGCGGGACTTCGGCGGCCTGTTGGCTGCGCCGGGCGATACGTTCCAGGCGACCAGTGTTGAGCAGTTTGTCCACCGAACGCAGCATATCCTCGACGTCGACGATCAACACCACCGAGCCATCGTCCAGCAACGCGCCGGCGGAAATATCCTGGACCTTGCCCAACCGATCATCCAGCGGCAGCACCACCAGCGTGCGCTCGCCGATAAAACGCTCCACGGCAATGCCATACACCGCATCGCGTTCGCGGATCACCACCACCTTCAACGTCTCTTCATTACCTTGCCCCGGCGGGCGCTGCAACAACTGGCTGGCGGCGACCAGGCCGACATGCCGGCCTTCATGCCAGAAATGCTGACGGCCTTCGAGCTGCACAATGTCCTCGGGCGCCAGGTCGCACATCCGCTCGATATGCGCCAGCGGGAAGGCATAGGCTTCTTCGCCGACTTCCACCACCAGGCTGCGCACCACCGACAGGGTCAACGGCACTTCCAAATGGAAGCGACTGCCCTGCCCCGCCGCTTGCTCCAGCACCACCGCGCCGCGCAACTGGCGGACCATATGCTGCACCGCATCCAGGCCGACGCCGCGCCCGGACACTTCGGTGACCTTGTCGCGCAGGCTGAAGCCCGGCAGGAACAGGAACGTCAGCAACTCCTCCTCGCTGAGGTGCAAAGCGGTTTCCTGGGTCGACAAGTGCCGATCAACGATCGTGCCACGCAGGCGTTCGAGGTCGACGCCGTTACCGTCATCGCTCAGTTCCAGCACCAGCAAGCCCGCCTGGTGTGAGGCTCTCAGGCGGATCAAGCCTTCGGCCGGTTTGCCCGCCAGCAGGCGCTGTTCGGGCGCTTCGATGCCATGGTCGACGGCATTGCGCAATAAGTGGGTAAGCGGCGCTTCGAGTTTCTCCAGCACGTCGCGGTCGACCTGAGTCTTTTCGCCCTCGATCTCCAGGCGCACCTGCTTGCCCAGGCTACGGCCGAGGTCGCGCACCATGCGCGCCTGGCCGGCGAGCACATCGGCAAACGGGCGCATGCGGCAGGCCAGCGCGGTGTCGTAAAGCACCTGGGCGCGCTGACCTGCCTGCCAGGCGAACTCATCGAGCTCGACGGCTTTTTCCGCCAGCAGGGCCTGGGCTTCGCTCAGCAGGCGGCGGGCATCGGCCAAGGCCTCCTGGGCCTCCAGGCTCAAGCCGACGGTCTTGAGGTGGCCGTCGAGGTGGTCAAGCGCACGCACACCGTTGCCCTGGATACGTTTGAGGCGTTGCAGGCTGGACAGGTAAGGCTTGAGCCGCTGGGTTTCCACCAGGGATTTGCTCGACAGGTCCAGCAGACTGTTCAAGCGCTCGGCGGTCACACGCAGGACGCGCTCGCCACCTTCGGTCATGCGTTTGTTCTGGCGCGGCGGCTCGCTGCCGAGGGGCGGCGCAGGCTCGGGTTCGGCGGCGGGCAGCGCTTCGATCACCGGCGCAGGCGCAGGCGCAGCCGTAGGGGCAGGCGCGGGCGCGGGCTGCGGCGCAACCTTGGCAGTTGGCTGCGACGGGTCGAGCAGGCGCTCCATCAATGCCACATACGCGTCGACATCCGCCGGCCCCACGGTATTGCCCGGCGTGGCGATGCGCATCAGCAGGTCGGTGCCTTGCAGCAACGCGTCGATATGCTCCGGTTGCAGATACAGGCGACCTTCCTGGGCGCTGACCAGGCAATCTTCCATGACATGCGACACGCTAACCCCGGCGTCCACCCCGACAATCCGCGCCGCGCCTTTGAGCGAGTGCGCAGCGCGCATGCAGGCTTCGAGCTGGTCAGCCTGGGTCGGGTTACGTTCCAGGGCCAGCAGGCCCGCGCTCAGTACCTGGGTCTGGGCATCGGCTTCCAGGCTGAACAACTCCAGCAGCGAGGCATCGCGCATCTGGTCGGGGGTCATGTGAGGCTCCGGGTCACGGCAGACAGCAACTGAGCCTCGTCCAGCCAACGCAGGCTGCGGCCCTTCCACTGCAACACACCCTGGGTGAAGCGGCCGCTGGCCTGGGTGCCGGAGGCTGACGCCGCCGTCAACGTCCGCTCGTCGATGGCATGGATACCGTCGACTTCATCCACCGGTACCACCACCGGGCCGTCCTGCGCGGCGATGATCAACATGCGCGGCATGATACGCCCGCCGGGGGTGCCGTGGCTGGTGGTGTCCAGGCCCAACAGCTCGACCAGCGACAGGCACGCCACCAGCGCGCCGCGCACGTTCGCCACGCCAAGCAATGCGCGGGAACGTTGGTGTGGCAGGGAATGAATCGGTTGCAGCGGCGCCACTTCCACCAGGCAGCGGGTGGCGATCCCGAGCCATTCTTCGCCGAGGCGGAATATCAGCAGGGAGCGGGTGACGATATCTTCGCCGGCTTCGGCAGCGGCGACCGGGCGCCGATCGTCGTGCTGCAACGCATAGCGATCCAGCAAGCGGGTGGCGGCGGCAGAGTACACCGAGCAGTTGCGGCAGTGGATATGGTCCGCCAGCAACGGGCAGGACTTGTCACCGTGAATACCGATACGGTTCCAGCAATCGTCGATGGCCTGGGCGTCGGCTATCGTCAGGTCCAGGCCTGCAGTGTCGAGCGCGTTGGGGCTACTCATGGTTTTTGCTCACTGTCAGCTCGCTACGCGCGGCTCGCGCCTGCAAACGGCGCGCCCCCGCAGTGTCGCCCTGGGCTTCGAGCAGCCCGGCCAGTTGCATCAGGGCCTGCGGGTGCTGCGGTTCCAGGTACAAGGCTTTTCGGTAAAACCCCTGGGCTTCCAGGGCGCTGCCGGCCACATCGCTGAGCAGCCCCAACCAGTAAAACACCTGGGCGGCCGGCGGATGTTGGCTTAAATAGCGTTCGCAGGCGGCGCGGGCTTCGGCGCTTTTGCCTTCGTTGGCCAGGATCGCGATCTGGTTGAGCAGGTCGCCAGCGTCCGACGCCGGCGCGCTGATCGGCACCACCTGGGCGCTGAACGTGCTGAACGGGCGCGGCTTGGGCGGGATCGGTGCGACGCTGTGCCGAGGCGGGGGCACGGGCATCGGCACAAAGACCGGCTCAGGCTTGACCGGCTCGGTGTGTCGGCTAAAGGCAAACGACTGCGGCACGCCGATCGAACGCATGCCATGCCGCCCCAACAGGCTGCCTTCGGCCGGGCCGATAAATAGCACGCCGTCCACGTGAGTCAGGTTCTTGAGCACGTCGAACACTTGTTTTTGTGTCGGCTGGTCGAAATAGATCAGCAGGTTGCGGCAAAACACAAAATCGTAGCTCGGCTCATTGGCGAGCAACCCTGGGTCGAGCAGGTTGCCGACTTGCAGGCGCACCTGTTCGCGCACGCGGTCGTCGATGCGATAGCCATCGGCCTGCTCGGTGAAGTGGCGGTCGCGAAACTCAAGGTCACCGCCGCGAAACGAGTTGCGGCCATACACGCCACGCAGGGCACGCTCCACCGACAACGGGCTGACGTCGATGCCCTGCACCTTGAACTGGTGCGGCGCCAGGCCGGCATCGAGCAAGGCCATGGCGATCGAATAGGGTTCTTCGCCGGTGGAACAGGGCAGGCTGAGAATGCGCAACGCGCGCAACTGGTTGATCTCGGCCAGCCGCGCCTTGGCCAGGCGGGCCAGGGTCGCAAAGGATTCGGGGTAACGGAAAAACCAGGTCTCGGGCACGATCACCGCTTCGATCAGCGCTTGCTGTTCGTCGTGGGAGCGTTGCAGATGGTGCCAGTACTCATCCGCCGTCTGGGCCTCTACGGCCTGACTGCGCTGGCGCACGGCGCGTTCGATGATGGCTTCGCCTACCGAGGCCACATCCAGGCCGATGCGTTCTTTCAAGAAGGCAAAGAAGCGCGGGTCGTCGCTCATAGGCTCGACTCGGCAGAAAACAGCAAGGCGCGCACTTCGTTGGTGAGCAGATCCGCGACGCCGATCCACTGCATCAAACCCAAGGCATCTTCACGCACCGGCCCCAGGTAGGGCGCCTGGGGATTGTCCAGACCGTATGGCTTGAATTGCGCCGGGTCGCAACGCAGGGTTTCGGTGGCCTGCTCCAGAATCAGCCCCAGCCAACGCGCCTCGAGCCAGGGCTCAGGTTTGTAGTTGACCAACACCAGCCGGGTACTGGTCCGCGCCTGGGCCGGCTTGCCGAAGGTCAAGGCACTGAGGTCGACAACCGGCACCATCGCGCCGCGATGGGCAAAGATGCCCGCCACCCACAGCGGTGCATGGGCGAGGGGTTTGAGCGGCAGGCGCGGCAGTACCTCGGCCACTTCCGTGGCCTTGAGGGCATAACGTTCGTCGCCGATGTGGAACACCAGGAACAACGCCTTTTTCGCTGCCGGGACGGCGCCGTGTTTAGCCGCGAGGTCGCTCATCAGACTTTGAAGCGCGACACGCCGCCGCGCAGACCGACCGCAACCTGGCTCAGTTCATCAATGGCAAAGCTGGCCTGGCGCAAGGACTCGACCGTCTGGCTGCTGGCATCGCCCAATTGCACCAGCGCGTGGTTGATCTGCTCGGCACCGGTGGCCTGGGCCTGCATGCCTTCGTTGACCATCAACACCCGCGGCGCTAGAGCCTGGACCTGGTGGATGATCTGCGACAGTTGCTCGCCCACTTGCTGCACTTCGAACATGCCCCGGCGAACCTCTTCGGAGAACTTGTCCATGCCCATCACCCCGGCAGACACCGCCGACTGGATCTCGCGCACCATCTGCTCGATGTCGTAGGTGGCGACGGCGGTCTGGTCGGCCAGGCGGCGCACTTCGGTGGCCACCACGGCAAAGCCGCGGCCGTACTCACCGGCTTTCTCGGCCTCGATGGCGGCGTTGAGGGACAACAGGTTGGTCTGGTCGGCGACCTTGACGATGGTGACCACCACCTGGTTGATGTTGCCGGCCTTCTCGTTAAGGATCGCCAGCTTGGCGTTGACCAATTCGGCAGCGCCCATCACCGAGTGCATGGTTTCTTCCATGCGCGCCAAGCCTTGCTGGCCGGAACCGGCGGCGACCGAGGCCTGGTCGGCGGCGGTGGAGACTTCGGTCATGGTGCGGACCAAATCCTTGGAAGTGGCGGCAATCTCCCGCGAAGTAGCGCCGATCTCGGTGGTGGTTGCGGCGGTTTCCGTGGCCGTGGCCTGTTGTTGCTTAGAGGTGGCGGCAATCTCGGTGACCGAGGTCGTGACCTGCACAGACGAACGCTGGGCCTGGGACACCAGGGCCGTCAGTTCGGTCATCATGTCGTTGAAGCCGGTTTCGACAGCGCCGAATTCGTCCTTGCGCGCAAGGTTCAAGCGCTTGCTCAGGTCACCGGTACGCATGGTGTCGAGGATCTCGACGATGCGCTTCATCGGCGCAATGATTGTGCGCATCAGCAGCAGGCCGCACAGGCCGGCGGCGAAGATGGCGATGATCAGCGACACCGCCATGCTGATCTTGGCCGACAGGACCGACTCGTCGATGGCCGCCGTGGCGAGGTCAGACACGCTCTTGTTTTCGGTGATGATGTCATTGAGCTTCATGCGCCCTTCGATCCAGATCGGCGTCAATTGCTCTTCGAGCAAGACGTTCGCACCCGGCAGGTCATTGGCTTCAATGCGCGCCAGCACCTCGACGAGGGCCTTGTTGTAGTTGATATGCGCCGCCTTGAAGTTATCGAACTCCATGCGATCAGCCTGGCTGTTGACGGTTTTTTCGTAGTTGGCGATCTGCTGTTCAATACGCGCTTCGAAGGACTTGAAGTCGGTTTTATCGGCGCTGGTAAGGGTTTTATCTGCGCGCAGACCAATGATATCGATGGTCAGTAAATAGCTGTCGACCCAGGCGCTGCGGATCATCGAACTGAGGTAAACCCCCGGCACAGCATCGTCACGTACCGATTCCTGGCTGGCTTCGATCTTCAGCAACCGTGAGTAGGACACCACAACCATCAGCAGCATGATCGCGATAATGACCGCAAAGCTCGCCATAATCCGCTGGCGCAAGGTCCAATTCTTCACAGTGTTTCCTCGAAGGGCCATTCAAATGGGGGGGAGTATAGCTGAGCAGAAGCCGTCATTTATCAATGGGTTTCGATGTGGTGCCCACAGAATGCAAAAACATCCCTGAAGGTAATTACAGAACCAACCTACAAAAACCCGCGAAGCGTCCGACTACCGGGCTTTTCTCGCCGAGCCTAGCGTGCTGGTCCCTGCTAACAAAAGGACACGGCTGGCATGCGCCGTTATTTCATTACCCGAGGAGCCAAGACCACCGCTGGCGGGACCGTCGTCGGCGGTTTGACGGGCTTTTGCATCACCCAAGTGGATATCGCCCTTGAAGGTCATGAGGTGCTTTGCCCGGTATGCAAAACCACCGGAGTCATAGTCTGTGTTGGCCCGCGCCTGGAGCAGTGGGCACGAGGGCGACGGGTGGCGCTCTCGGACGATCTCTGCCGCTGTAAATGCGACCCGCCCCCGCGCCTGCTGGCCGACCAGTTCGAGCGGTTTCAGACCCTTACCGCCGAAGACTCCGCGGTACACCGCCGAAGCGCGACTGCATCGGAAGCACCAGCGCCCGCGAAAAACCCCGCCCCGAGCTCAACACCTTCCGCTTTCAGCGAAATACTCGAGTCAGCCTGCGAGCGCAATTGGCGCTTCTACCAGAAGCAGGCAGAAGACGTGATCGCCCCCGGCGGCAAGCTGATCGCCGACCCCAGGTTGCGCAACCGGCTCATCAACTCGGCGTATGCCCAGCTCTGGCGCCTCGATAACCGTTTTCAGTGGGCTGGCCTTGCGGCGTTTGCCTCCAAGCAAGTGGGGTGCGGTTTGCTGCACGCGGCAGAATCCATCGAGAAAATTCAGGCGGAATTTGAAGCGGCGGAGCAATTACGAAGAAGTGCCCGGAAAGGGGTTTGGGGGTTGTTCAGCGCCGAGGAACGTGAACGGCAGGCAAAGCTGCGGGAGTATGAGCGGCGCCTGCGGGACCATGAACAAGCCAGCCGCAATAACCCAATGCCTGATGTTGATTGGCGGCGCGAGGGTGAACCGTTATCGAGCGTGCAGCAGCTTTATCAACATGTGTACGAGATGATGGCGATGGGCAATACCACGCTGTTTTTGGATGTGTTTCCGTTGCATGCGTTTTATAAGGAGCGGGGGTTGGGGTTGCTTGAGACCTGCCTGTCCTCGCGCCAGAACATTTTTGAGGATGGGCTACAGCGGGTGTTGTGGCCGGTGGGGCAGGATAAGTTGAGGTTTGGGGGGGATTACCCGGAAATATTGCATGCATTCAAGGCTATTGACGATGGAGACATTGCTAAAAGTGTTGAGCATCTGGCTGACCACGAACAACGAAACATTCTTCAACCGACCATGTACGGTGATCCAAAACTAGTGGCTCTGCTACGTAGCAACCATCTTTCATACGTCACGGGTATACCGTCCGGGATCGCTCAAGCCATTGAACTGACACTGGCAAACCAATGCAGCACCGCTGATGACGGTCGGACCATTGATTTCAGTAACAACCCCTTCGCCAATCTAGCCGATATCGACCAGCGTATGGCATTCGTGCTCAAGGCTGCAGCGCGGTTTCACACACTACTAAATAGCACTGAGCGGTATCGAATCGAACTCGAGCTAGAAGACATCGCTGAAAGCCGGGGGGGCCGATGAATCGGATCGCGAAGATAGGTTGGCGACGTGGCGGAACGGGACTGGTCGTTGCAGCATCACTCATATGGGTAGCGATACGCCTGAGCGCGGAAGATCCGGAAATAGCACTGATGCTTGGCGAGCCCTGGGAAGACATGCGTCAGCGCTCCAGCGCAAGCATTGGGCCGGCGATTCCCGGACACCACTGGTTCAGAATGCCGAAATCCGATGCTCGACTTCGCTACACAGATCCAAAATACGGATTCGTAACCCCTTTGGCCCGCTTCTTCACGATAGGCTTCGATGATGAGCGAGTTGGCAGTATTCGTATGTCACCTCAAATCGAGCCACTATTGCTCGACGACACCCTCAAAGTCGTACTGGATTTGCAGGAGCAATGGCGCAAGGCGGGTTGGGCGCCCATCCGTGTCGCGTCCAACCCCCCATTCGCCGACACCCCGGAATGGCGTGCCCGGCTACGAAATGTGAACCGAGGCGGCACAGCCTATTGGCGAGCAAGTGACCAGTATCAAGTGATGCTGGTGGTTGGACGATTCAAGGACGATAGACGCCCCACAGAGGAGCGTTACCTCATGACGCTGCAACTGGCCACGCCATGGGGGCCTCCTTAACCGTACCCGATAGACCCGTCACTACCTGATCGCTCCCATCCGTGGGAACGATCCTTAAAACGTCACCTGGCGCACCTGTTTCTCCAGCTCAACCTTCAAACCGGGCTCCAACTTAAGCTGCCGCGCCAGCTCATCCAGATACGCCTTCTCCATAAAGTTCTCCTCATCCACCAGCATCACACTGGCGATGTACATCTCGGCGGCCATTTCCGGGGTGCTTGCCGCCCGCGCCACATCGGCCGGGTCGAGGGGTTTGTTCAGCTCGCCATGCAGCCAGCTTTGCAATTCGCGGTCGTTATCCAGCTTGGTGAATTCACCTTCGATCAGCGCGCGCTCGCGCTCGTCCACATGCCCGTCGGCCTTGGCCGCCGCCACCAATGCCTTGAGGATGGCTTGGCTGTGTTGCTCGACCTGGGCCGCTGGCAGGCGGTCGATGGTTTGCGGCTCGCCCTGGGGCGCGCTGGCCTGTTGCGCCTGCCAGTTGCCGTAGGCTTTGTAGGCGATCACGCCCAATGCCGCCAGCCCGCCATAGGTCAGGGCCTTGCCGCCGAACTTGCGCGCTTTTTTATTGCCCAGCAGCAGGCCCATAGCCCCGGCCGCCAGGGCTCCGCCACCGGCGCCGCCGAGCAAACTGCCGAGCCCGCCACTGCCGAGCAACCCGCCCAGGGCGCCTTTGTCGTCGGATTTGCCCTGGCCACCGGCCTTGTTCTGCAACATGTCCTGACCAGACTTGAGCAGTTGATCGAGTAATCCACGGGTATTCATGCGTAGCCTCCAGACACTAGGGTTCATAGGACCAATAGGCTCCCAGCGTAAAACTAAGTGCTAAAAAACCCTGATCTAGAGTGCTTCCAGATGTAACGCGGCTATCCTTCGGTTAAATCGATATACACTCGAGTCAGTCGATAAAAACACCCCACTGGTAATTCCAGCATGATGACCTTGCGTCAAATCCGGCACTTCATCGCCGTGGCCGAGACCGGCTCGATCTCCGCGGCGGCGCAAACCGCGTTTATTTCGCAGTCCACCCTGACCCTGGCGATCCAGCAACTGGAGCAGGAAATCGGCGTCAACCTGTTCAACCGCCATGCCAAGGGCATGACCCTGACCCACCAGGGCCATCAGTTTTTGCGCCAGGCGCACTTGATCCTGGCCACCGTCGACAACGCCAAACGCAGCCTGCAGCAGAGCACCGATCAGGTGGCCGGGCAGTTGATCGTCGGCGTGACCAGCCTGGTGGCCGGTTATTACCTGGCCGACCTGCTCACCCGTTTCCAGCGCGCCTACCCCAATGTGGAAATCCGCGTGATGGAAGATGAGCGCCCGTACATCGAGCATTTGCTGGTCAGCGGCGAGATCGATGTGGGCGTGTTGATCCTCTCCAACCTCGAAGACCGCCACGCGCTGCAGACCGAAGTACTCACCCACTCGCCCCACCGCTTGTGGCTGCCGGCGCAACATCCGCTGCTGGAACACGACAGCATCAACCTGGCCGATGTGGCGCGTGAGCCGTTGATTCAACTGAACGTCGACGAAATGGGCCACAACGCCCAACGCATGTGGGCCGCAGCCTCCCTGCAACCACGCGTCACCTTGCGCACCGCCTCCACCGAAGCCGTGCGCAGCCTGGTGGCCGCGGGCCTGGGCGTGTCGATCCAGCCGGACATGACGTACCGCCCGTGGTCCCTGGAAGGCGACATTATTGAAGCGCGCCCCATCGCCGACCTCAGCCAGACCCTCGACGTCGGCCTCGCCTGGCGCCGTGGCACGGCACGGCCGGCGCTGGTCGACCCGTTCCTGACCGTGGCGCGGGAACAGCCCCATCCCCGCAAGCCATCTATTTAATCGAATGCTGCATTCAGTATTTAGTATTTGTTGGCCTCGCGTCTGACCTCTAGTCTCGGTACATCCATGAGAGAAGGTCGGGCGCCTTGTAAGAGAACGCCCATGACCGCACAAGAAAAGAGATCGCGAAAAATGTCCGCTGCGCCCACCCCGCTGCTCACTGCGTTGCTGATCGACGGCGAACTGGTCCAGGGCCAGGGCTTTGTCGAACCGATTCTCAACCCAGCCACGGGTGAAGTGCTGACCCAGATCGCCGAAGCCAGCACCGAACAGGTTGAAACCGCCATCCTCGCGGCCCACCGCGCATTTGCCGGCTGGTCACGCACCACGCCGCAGCAGCGTTCGAACATTCTGCTGGGCATCGCCGACGCCATCGAGCACCAAGCCGACTACCTGGCCCGCCTGGAATCCCTGAACTGCGGCAAGCCGTTGCACCTGGCGCGCCAGGATGACTTGAGCGCCACCGTCGATGTGTTCCGCTTCTTTGCCGGCGCCGTGCGCTGCCAGACCGGCCAGCTCAGCGGCGAATACCTGCCGGGCTACACCAGCATGGTGCGGCGTGATCCGATTGGCGTGGTGGCCTCGATTGCGCCGTGGAATTACCCGCTGATGATGGCCGCGTGGAAGATCGCCCCGGCCCTGGCCGCCGGCAATACCCTGGTGTTCAAGCCGTCGGAACACACGCCACTGTCGATCCTCGCCCTGGCCCCGGCCCTCAGCCAATTGTTGCCACGCGGGGTGATCAACATTCTGTGCGGCGGCGGCGAAGGCGTCGGCAGCCATCTGGTCAGCCACCCGAAGGTGCGCATGGTGTCGTTGACCGGCGATATCGTCACCGGGCAAAAAATCCTGCAGGCCGCCTCGAAAACCCTTAAACGCACGCACCTGGAACTGGGTGGCAAGGCGCCGGTGATCGTGTGTAACGACGCCGACCTGCAAGCCGTGGTCGAAGGCGTGCGCACCTACGGTTACTACAACGCCGGCCAGGACTGCACTGCCGCGTGCCGCATCTACGCCCAGGCGGGGATTCACGACAAATTGGTCGCCGACCTGGGTGCGGCGGTCAGCAGCCTGCGCTTTGCCGGCAAGCGCGACGCCGACAACGAACTCGGCCCACTGATCAGCACGCGCCAGCGCGACCGCGTCGCCAGTTTTGTCGAACGCGCCCTCGGCCAACCGCATATCGAGCGCGTCACCGGCGCCGCCGTGCATTCCGGCGCGGGCTTCTTTTATCAGCCGACCTTGCTCGCCGGCTGTAAACAAAGTGATGAAATCGTCCAGCGCGAAGTGTTCGGCCCGGTGGTCACTGTGACCCGCTTCGACGAACTGGAGCAGGCGGTGGACTGGGCCAACGACTCCGAATACGGCCTGGCCTCGTCGGTGTGGACCGAGAACCTGGACAAGGCCATGCAGGTGGCGGCGCGTCTGCAATACGGCTGCACCTGGATCAACAGCCATTTCATGCTGGTCAGCGAAATGCCCCACGGCGGCTTGAAACGCTCCGGGTATGGCAAAGATCTGTCCAGCGATTCGCTACAGGACTACAGCGTGGTGCGGCACATCATGGCCCGCCACGGCCAGCACCTTTAAAAACAACAACTAAGCTCATGCGTCACCGGCTGCAAAAAACTGCCCCGACCATAATTAAAGAAGAGGGATTCCCCATGTCCGCGCATAAGACCGCACTGCTCAGTGCCCTGACCACCGCGCTGCTGGCCAGCGCCAGCCTGCAGGCCGCCGAACCGCTCAAGGCGGTAGGTGCCGGCGAAGGCCAGTTGGATATCGTCGCCTGGCCCGGCTATATCGAACGTGGCGAAAGCGACAAAGCCTACGACTGGGTCACAGGTTTCGAGAAGGAAACCGGCTGCAAGGTCAATGTGAAAACCGCCGCCACCTCTGACGAAATGGTCAGTTTGATGGCCAAGGGCGGTTACGACCTGGTCACCGCGTCAGGCGATGCGTCGCTGCGCTTGATCGGCGGCAAGCGGGTGCAGCCGATCAACACCGCGTTGATCCCGAACTGGAAGAACATCGACCCGCGCCTGAAAGATGCGCCGTGGTACGTGGTCGGCCAGCAAACCTACGGTACTCCGTACCAGTGGGGGCCGAACGTGCTGATGTACAACACCAACGTGTTCAAGACCGCGCCCACCAGTTGGAACGTGCTGTTCGAGGCGCAGAACCTGCCGGATGGCAAGCCGAACAAAGGCCGCGTGCAAGCCTATGACGGCCCGATCTACATCGCCGATGCGGCGCTGTACCTCAAGTCGACCAAACCGGAACTGGGCATCCAGAGCCCGTATGAGCTGACCGAAACCCAGTACAAAGCCGTGCTCGAAGTGCTGCGTGCGCAGCAACCGTTGATCCACCGCTACTGGCACGACACCACCGTGCAAATGAGTGACTTCAAGAACGAAGGCGTGGTCGCCTCCAGCGCCTGGCCGTATCAGGTCAACGGCCTGATCAACGAGAAACAGCCGATTGCCTCGACCATTCCCAAGGAAGGCGCCACCGGCTGGGCCGACACCACCATGCTGCACAGCGAGGCCAAGCACCCGAACTGCGCCTACAAATGGATGGACTGGTCGCTGCAACCGAAGGTCCAGGGCGATGTCGCCGCCTGGTTCGGCTCCCTGCCGGCGGTGCCTGCGGCCTGCACCGGCAGCGAATTGCTCGGCGCCGAGGGTTGCAAGACCAACGGTTTCGACCAGTTCGACAAGATCGCCTTCTGGAAAACCCCGCAGGCTGAAGGCGGCAAGTTCGTGCCGTACAGCCGCTGGACCCAGGATTACATCGCGATCATGGGCGGCAGGTAAGACCCTGCAGACGGCATAGATCCCCTGTGGGAGGGGGCTTGCCCCCTCCCACAGGGTTGACCGCATTCACAGATGTTCTGTTTTTTCAGAAGTCCAGGCCGGGCCGCTGCGACGACCCGCGCCTTTTGGGAGCACCGCACCATGACGCTTGCAGTCCAATTCACCCACGTTTCCCGTCAGTTCGGCGAAGTGAAAGCCGTTGACCGGGTTTCCATCGATATCCAGGACGGCGAGTTCTTTTCCATGCTCGGCCCTTCCGGCTCGGGCAAGACCACCTGCCTGCGCCTGATCGCCGGGTTCGAGCAGCCGAGCGCCGGCTCGATCCGGATTCATGGCGAAGAAGCCGCCGGCTTGCCGCCGTATCAGCGTGACGTCAACACCGTATTCCAGGATTACGCGCTGTTCCCCCACATGAATGTGCGCGACAACGTGGCCTACGGCCTGAAAGTCAAAGGCGTGGGCAAGACCGAGCGCCTCGACCGCGCCGAAGAAGCCCTGGCCATGGTCGCCCTCGGCGGCTACGGCGAGCGCAAGCCGGTGCAGCTCTCCGGCGGCCAGCGCCAACGGGTGGCCCTGGCCCGCGCGCTGGTCAATCGCCCACGCGTATTGCTGCTGGATGAACCGCTGGGCGCCCTCGACCTCAAGCTGCGCGAACAGATGCAAAGCGAGCTGAAAAAGCTGCAACGCCAGCTCGGCATCACCTTTATCTTCGTGACCCACGACCAGACCGAAGCGCTGTCGATGTCTGACCGCGTGGCCGTGTTCAACAAGGGCCGCATCGAACAGGTCGACACCCCACGCAACCTCTATATGAAACCGGCCACCGCATTCGTCGCCGAATTCGTCGGCACCTCCAATGTGATTCGCGGCGAGTTGGCCCAGCGCCTCAGCGGCAGCCCGCAGCCGTTCTCGATCCGCCCCGAGCACGTGCGCTTTGCCGAAGGCCCGTTGGCGGCCGGCGAAGTGGAAATCAGCGGCCTGTTGCATGACATCCAGTACCAGGGCAGCGCCACCCGCTATGAACTGAAACTGGCGAACGGCCAGGCGTTGAACATCAGCCAGGCGAATAACCAGTGGCTGGACACCAGCAACGGCTATCAGGTCGGCCAGCCCATCACCGTGCGCTGGGCGCAGGCCGCCATGACCACCCTGACCGACCACACAGGCGAGGTGTGACATGAGCCTGGCCCTGACCCAACCGCCGATGCGCAGGTTTTCCAACCTGCTGTACCGCAAGCCCAACCTCTACCTGGCGATGCTGCTGATACCGCCGCTGATCTGGTTCGGCGCGATCTACCTGGGCTCGTTGCTGACCCTGCTGTGGCAAGGCTTCTACACCTTCGACGACTTCACCATGGCGGTCACGCCGGACCTGACCCTGGCCAACTTCGCCGCGCTGTTCCAGCCGTCGAACTTCGACATCATCCTGCGCACCCTGAGCATGGCGATTGTGGTGTCGATCGCCAGTGCCGTCGTCGCCTTCCCGATCGCCTATTACATGGCGCGCTACACCACGGGCAAGACCAAGGCGTTCTTCTATATCGCGGTGATGATGCCGATGTGGGCCAGCTATATCGTCAAGGCCTACGCCTGGACCTTACTGCTGGCCAAGGGCGGCGTGGCGCAATGGTTTGTGCAGCACCTGGGCCTGGAGCCGGTGTTGCAGTTCGTGCTGGGGATTCCCGGCGTGGGCGGCAGCACCTTGAGCACCTCGCACTTGGGGCGGTTCATGGTGTTCGTCTATATCTGGCTGCCGTTCATGATCCTGCCGATCCAGGCATCGCTGGAGCGTTTGCCGCCGTCGTTGCTGCAGGCTTCGGCGGACCTGGGCGCCAAGCCGCGCCAGACCTTCATGCAAGTGATCCTGCCGCTGTCGGTGCCGGGGATTGCGGCCGGTTCGATCTTCACGTTTTCGCTGACCCTGGGCGACTTCATCGTGCCGCAACTGGTCGGGCCGCCGGGTTACTTCGTCGGCGGCATGGTGTACGCCCAGCAAGGCGCCATCGGCAACATGCCCATGGCCGCGGCGTTCACCCTGGTGCCGATCGTGCTGATCGCGGTTTACCTGTCCATCGTCAAACGCCTGGGGGCCTTCGATGCACTCTGAGAAATCATCACTCGGCTTGAAGATTGCGGCCTGGGGCGGCTTGGTATTTTTGCACTTCCCGATCCTGATCATCTTCCTGTATGCCTTCAATACCGAAGAAGCGGCGTTCAGCTTTCCGCCCCAGGGCTTCACCCTGAAGTGGTTCAGCGTGGCCTTCGCCCGCCCGGACGTGCTCGAAGCGATCAAGCTGTCGCTGCAGATCGCAGCCATTGCCACCCTGATCGCCATGGTCCTCGGCACGCTCGCTTCAGCCGCGCTGTATCGCCGCGAGTTCTTCGGCAAGCAAGGCGTGTCGCTGATGCTGATCCTGCCGATCGCGCTGCCGGGGATCATCACCGGGATCGCCCTGCTGGCGACCTTCAAGACGCTGGGCATCGAGCCCGGGATGTTCACCATCATCGTCGGCCACGCGACCTTCTGCGTGGTGATCGTCTACAACAACGTGATCGCCCGCCTGCGCCGCACCTCCCACAGCCTGATCGAAGCCTCGATGGACCTGGGCGCCGACGGCTGGCAGACCTTCCGCTACATCATCATGCCCAACCTGGGCTCGGCGCTGCTGGCCGGCGGCATGCTCGCGTTTGCACTGTCATTCGACGAAATCATCGTCACCACCTTCACCGCCGGGCATGAGCGCACCTTGCCGCTGTGGCTGCTCAACCAGTTGAGTCGCCCGCGGGATGTGCCGGTGACCAACGTGGTGGCGATGCTGGTGATGATCGTGACGATGTTCCCGATTCTGGGTGCCTATTACCTGACCCGCGGCGGTGAAAGCGTGGCAGGCAGTGGCGGTAAGTAACTTTTCCATTGAACCCGGTTTCTTCAGGGCAATAACAATAGTTTTTTGGAGGAATGAACCATGCAAACCAAACTTTTGATCAACGGCCAACTGGTCGAAGGCGAAGGCCCGGCACAAGCGGTGTTCAACCCGGCGCTGGGCCGTGTGCTGGTGGAAATCAAGGAAGCCAGCGAAGCCCAGGTCGACGCCGCCGTGCGTGCCGCCGACGCGGCGTTTGAAAGCTGGTCGCAAACCGCGCCCAAGGATCGCTCGCTGCTGCTGCTGAAACTGGCGGACGTGATCGAAGCCCACGGCGAAGAGCTGGCCAAACTGGAGTCGGACAACTGCGGCAAACCCTACAGCGCTGCGCTGAATGACGAGATCCCGGCGATTGCCGATGTGTTCCGCTTCTTCGCCGGAGCCAGCCGCTGCATGAGCGGCTCGGCCGGCGGTGAATACCTGCCAGGCCACACCTCGATGATCCGCCGCGATCCGGTGGGCGTGATCGCCTCCATTGCCCCGTGGAACTACCCATTGATGATGGTCGCCTGGAAAATCGCCCCGGCCCTGGCCGCCGGTAATACCGTGGTGCTCAAGCCGTCGGAACAAACTCCGCTGACCGCCTTGCGCATGGTCGAACTGGCGTCGGAGATTTTCCCGGCTGGCGTACTCAACCTAGTCTTCGGCCGTGGGCCTACCGTGGGCAGCCCGTTGGTGAACCACCCTAAAGTGCGCATGGTGTCGCTGACCGGCTCCATCGCCACGGGCGCCAACATCATCTCCAGCACCGCCGACAGCGTGAAGCGCATGCACATGGAGCTGGGCGGCAAGGCACCGGTAATCATCTTCAACGACGCCGACATCGAGGCGGCGGTGGAAGGCATTCGCACCTTCGGTTTCTACAACGCCGGCCAGGATTGCACCGCGGCCTGCCGCATCTATGCCCAAGCGGAGATCTACGACGCGTTCGTCGAGAAACTCGGCGCCGCAGTCGCCAGCATCAAGTACGGCTTGCAGGATGACCCGACCACCGAGCTCGGCCCGCTGATCACCGCGCAACACCGCGACCGCGTGGCCGGGTTCGTCGAACGTGCCGTGGCGCAGCCGCACATCCGCCTGGTGACCGGCGGCAAAGCGGTGGAAGGCAACGGTTTCTTCTTTGAACCGACGGTTTTGGCCGATGCGCAGCAGGACGATGAGATCGTGCGCCGCGAGGTGTTCGGCCCGGTGGTGTCGGTGACCAAGTTCAGCGATGAAGCACAGGTGCTGGGCTGGGCCAACGATTCGGACTACGGCTTGGCGTCGTCTGTGTGGACCGCGGATGTCGGACGTGCCCACCGCTTGGCCGCACGCTTGCAGTACGGCTGCACCTGGGTGAACACCCACTTCATGCTCGTCAGCGAAATGCCTCACGGCGGTCAGAAACTGTCGGGGTATGGCAAGGACATGTCCATGTACGGGCTGGAGGACTACACCACCGTGCGCCATGTGATGTTCAAGCACTGAACCTCACCCTGATGCCTTGACTGTAGGAGCAGGCTTGCTCGCGAAGAACGCCAACGATAATGCGGGGCATCCGATTAAACGCGGTGTCCAGGCGCCTGTCGCGAGCAAGCCCCTCCCACATCGGACCTTCATAATTCCCGGGTAATGTGCTCACTCACGGCCCGGAAATGTCTTGTCGCATTTGCCAAGCCATCATCCCGCTATCAATCATTTTTCCTACGCCATCGAACCGCTTAAGCTATGCGGCGTCTGTTTAATGTCCGTTGCGTTTGGCCGAAGGTAGGTCCGAACCGTTATTTCTGATCCAGCACGTGCCAGGGCCGGCGCGGGATTTGCTCACGACAGGTTGTCTCTATGCACCGCAGGAATTTGCTCAAAGCGTCCATGGCCATTGCGGCTTACACCGGTTTATCGGCCAGCGGCCTATTGGCCGCGCAGGCCTGGGCCGGGAACCGCGCCGCCGACGGCAAAGCCGTGGCGTTCGATTTCGAAACGCTGAAGGCCCAGGCCAAGCAACTCGCCGGGACCGCGTATAAAGACACCAAACAGGTGCTGCCGCCAACCTTGGCGAGCATGACACCGCAGAACTTCAATGCCATCGGCTACGACGGCAACCATTCGCTGTGGAAGGAATTGAACGGCCAGTTGGACGTGCAGTTTTTCCACGTCGGCATGGGCTTCAAGACGCCCGTGCGCATGCACAGCGTCGACCCCAAGACCCGTGAAGCCCGCGAAGTGCATTTCCGCCCTTCGCTGTTCAACTATGAAAAATCCACGGTCGACACCCAACAACTGACCGGCGATCTGGGTTTCTCCGGCTTCAAGCTGTTCAAGGCGCCGGAGCTGGATCGCCACGACGTGCTGTCGTTTCTCGGCGCCAGTTACTTCCGCGCGGTGGATTCCACCGGGCAGTACGGCCTTTCCGCACGCGGCCTGGCGATTGATACCTACGCGAAAAAACGCGAGGAATTCCCCGACTTCACGCAGTTCTGGTTCGAAACCCCGGACAAAAACGCCACGCGCTTTGTGGTCTACGCCCTGCTCGACTCGCCGAGCGCCACCGGCGCCTACCGTTTCGATATCGACTGCCAGGCCAGCCAGGTGGTGATGACCATCGACGCGAACATCAATGCGCGCACCGCCATCGAACAACTGGGCATTGCCGCGATGACCAGCATGTTCAGCTGTGGTACCCACGAACGACGCATGTGCGACACCCTCCACCCGCAAATCCATGACTCGGACCGCCTGGCGATGTGGCGCGGCAACGGCGAGTGGATCTGCCGTCCGCTGAACAACCCGGCCAAGCTGCAATTCAATGCGTTCGCCGACACCGACCCGAAAGGCTTCGGCCTGGTGCAGACCGACCATGAATTTGCCAGCTACCAGGACACTGTCGACTGGTACAGCAAGCGCCCAAGCCTGTGGGTCGAACCGACCACCGCGTGGGGCGAAGGCTCGATCGACCTGCTGGAGATCCCGACCACCGGCGAAACCCTGGACAACATCGTGGCCTTCTGGACCCCGAAAAAACCCGTGGCCGCGGGGGATTCGCTCAACTATGGCTACAAGTTGTACTGGAGCGCCCTGCCGCCGGTAAGCACGCCGTTGGCGCAAGTCGACGCCACACGTTCAGGCATGGGCGGTTTCACCGAGGGTTGGGCACCGGGCGAGCATTACCCGCCCGTCTGGGCGCGCCGGTTTGCCGTGGACTTCAAGGGCGGCGGCCTGGATCGCCTGCCACCCGGCACCGGTATCGAGCCGGTGGTGACCTGCTCCAACGGTGAAGTGAAAGACTTCAGCGTGCTGGTGCTGGACAACATCAAGGGCTATCGCATCCTGTTCGACTGGTACCCGACCAGCGACAGCGTGGAGCCGGTGGAGCTGCGCCTGTTTATCCGCACCCAGGACCGCACCTTGAGTGAAACCTGGTTGTACCAGTACTTCCCGCCGGCACCCGAGCAGCGCAAGTACACCTGAGCCCCTGACCCATAATGAGGGAACGGGCTTGCTCAGCACAGTAAGCCCGCTCCCCCACTGGTTACCGGCGTTTCAGAACCGCGACACACTTTTCATCGCCCCAATCAGATAGCGCATCGCCACCTGATCGTTCTCGGTCAGGGCGCGATACTGCGCCACCAATTCAGCCTCATCGGAACTCAACCTTCGGGCGCGCAAGGACACCCCGCGGTTCAGAAAAGACGCCACCACACCCGCTACACCATAGGACTTGGCCATGGACTGTTTCTCCTGATATCGATCAAAAACTCCGTGTGCCCATTACCCGCCTGCCGTGAAGCGCAATGCCTCGGTAGACAAACCGACTGACTCCCTGGGCCAGAAATCAGACTTACCCTAAGCGTAGAAACAATCTCGTGACGTGTGGGATTTTTTTAGAGTATTCACTTAAATAATTGGGTCAGGAATAAATACCTACAGCCATATCCCACAGCTCCCGGCAAAAAAAACCCACCGGGTCAGGGTGGGTTTTGTTGGAGCCGATGAAGGATCAATCCCTGAGATCAGACTCATGAATCGGCTGATCCCGATGGGTCGCCCGCTGGTACTGGGCCGGCCAGGTCGCCTTGCGCCCACCCAGGTCATCGTCGGCATGCAACGGCCAGTAAGGGTCACGCAGCAGTTCTCGGGCGAGGAAGATGATGTCGGCCTGGCAGGTGCGCAGGATGTGTTCGGCCTGGGCCGGCTCGGTAATCATGCCCACGGTGCCGGTGGCGATGCCCGACTCTTTGCGCACGCGCTCGGCAAACCGCGTCTGGTAGCCGGGGCCGATGGGGATCTCGGCGTTGGCGGCGGTGCCGCCGGAGGACACGTCGATCAGGTCGACGCCCAAGTCTTTCAGGCGGCGCGCCAGCTCCACGGTTTCATCGGGGTTCCAGCCGTCTTCCACCCAGTCGGTGGCCGACACCCGCACAAACAGCGGCAGGTCTTGCGGCCAGACTTCGCGCACCGCTTCGGTGACTCGCAGTACCAGGCGGATACGGTTTTCAAAGGTTCCGCCGTACTGGTCCTGACGCTGATTGCTGATGGGCGAGAGGAATTGATGCAGCAGGTAACCGTGAGCGGCGTGGATCTCCACCACTTCAAAACCGGCGGTCAACGCGCGCTTGGCTGCGGCGACAAAATCAGCGATCACTTGCTCGATCCCCGCGTCGTCCAGCGGACGGGGCTGCGTGTGGTTCGGGTCAAAGGCAATCGGCGACGGCCCCACCGGCACCCAGCCGCCGTCTTCCGGCTTGAGGCTGCCGTGCTTGCCGATCCACGGCCGATGGGTGCTGGCCTTACGCCCGGCGTGGGCCAGTTGAATCCCGGCCACCGCGCCCTGGGCCGCGATAAAGCGCGTGATGCGTTGCAGCGGGGCGATCTGTGCGTCGTTCCACAGGCCCAGGTCTTCGGCGGTGATACGGCCCTCGGCGGTGACGGCGGTGGCTTCGGTGAAAATCAGCCCGGCCCCGCCGACGGCGCGACTGCCGAGGTGGACCAGGTGCCAGTCGTTGGCCAGGCCATCGACGCTGGAGTATTGGCACATTGGCGACACGGCAATGCGATTGAGCAGGGTCAATTGGCGCAGGGTGTAGGGTTCGAGCAACTGACTCATGGCGCACCTCTTCTTGGCTTTTTGGGCACTTCTGTAGGAGCGAGCTTGCTCGCGAAAGCCTCATGGGCGCCGCGTTTATCCAGGATCGACGCGTTACCGTTAAGGTTTTTCGCGGGCAAGCCCGCTCCTACACAACAGTGCTTAGAGCCTAGTCGACAACGAGGGATCGCACAGGGTTCAGAAGGTAAAACGGGAGCCGATTGCCGGCTCCCGTTCAACAGCCGCTTACATTTCGACCTGGGTGCCCAGCTCGATCACCCGGTTGACCGGGAGTTTGAAGAAACGCAGGTTGCCGTTGGCGTTCTTCAACATGAACGCAAACAAGCCTTCGCGCCAGCGGGCCATGCCTTTGATGCGCGAGGCGATCACCGTTTCGCGGCTGAGGAAGTACGTGGTGCGCATCGGGCTGAAATCCAGGTCATCCAGGTGGCACAGCTTCAGCGCTTCGGGCACGTCCGGCTCATCGGTAAAGCCGAAGTGCAGGATCACGCGGAAGAACCCTTCGCCGTAGGCATCCACCTCGAAGCGCCGTGCGGCGGGAACGCGGGGAATGTCTTCGTAGACCACCGTCAGCAACACCACTTGCTCGTGCAGCACCTGGTTATGCAGCAGGTTGTGCAACAGCGCATGGGGCACCGCGTCGGGCCGCGCGGTGAGGAACACCGCGGTGCCCTGCACGCGATGGGGCGGCTGCACGCGGATACTGCCGATAAAGATCGGCAACGGCAGGCCGCCCTCGTCGAGGCGGTCCATCAACAGTTCCTTGCCGCGTTTCCACGTCGTCATCAGGATAAACAGCACGATCCCCGCCAATACCGGGAACGCACCGCCCTGGATGATTTTCGGCACGTTGGCGGCGAAGAACAGCCCGTCCACCAAGAGGAAACCGATCAACACCGGAATCGCCAGCACCGGTGGCCATTTCCACAGCAACAGCATCACTGCCGACACCAGGATGCTGGTGATCAGCATGGTGCCAGTCACCGCCACGCCGTAGGCTGAAGCCAGCGCGGCGGACGACTCGAAGCCCAACACCAGCAGGATCACGCCGACCATCAGCGACCAATTCACCGCGCCGATGTAGATCTGCCCTTGTTCAGCGCTGGACGTATGCTGAATGTGCATGCGCGGGATGTAACCCAACTGGATCGCCTGACGGGTCAGGGAGAACGCGCCGGAAATCACCGCCTGGGACGCAATCACCGTGGCCAGGGTGGACAACACCACCAACGGAATCAGCGCCCAGCTCGGTGCGAGCAGGTAGAACGGGTTACGCGCCGCTTCGGGGTTTTCGAGCAGTAGCGCACCTTGGCCGAAATAGTTGAGCACCAACGCCGGCAGCACCAGGGCGAACCACGCACGGGCGATGGGTTTGCGCCCGAAGTGGCCCATGTCGGCGTACAGCGCTTCGGCACCGGTCAATGCCAGCACCACGGCGCCGAGAATCGCCACACCCATGCCAGGGTGGACTATAAAGAAACGCACACCCCACACCGGGTTCAACGCGTTGAGTACTTCCGGATGCTGGCTGATGCCATGCACGCCCAGGCCCGCCAGCACCAGGAACCACAACACCATGACCGGCCCGAACAGCTTGCCGATGCGGTCAGTGCCATGTTTCTGGATCAGGAACAGGCCCACCAGCACCACCAGCGACAACGGCACGACCCAGCGTTCAAGTCCCTCAAAGGCCAGTTCCAGGCCTTCTACCGCCGAGAGCACCGAGATTGCCGGGGTGATCATGCTGTCGCCGTAAAACAGCGCCGCGCCGATCAACCCGAGAATTACCAGCACCGAGCGCAGTTTCGGATACGGCGACGCCGCCCGCCGCGCCAACGCGGTAAGGGCCATGATGCCGCCCTCACCCTGGTTGTCGGCGCGCAGGATGAACAACACATACTTGATCGAAACGACCCAGATCAGCGACCAGAAGATCAGCGCCAGGATCCCGAAGACTCCGTCATGGTTGACCTGAACCCCATAACCTCCGCTGAACACCTCTTTAAGGGTGTAGAGCGGGCTGGTCCCGATATCGCCGTAAACTACCCCGACCGCTGCCACCAGCATACCAATCGGCTTGGCGTTGGAATGCTCGGCACCCGCTGCCTGACTACTTGCCTGACCCATCAACCACTCCTGCCCTATGACCTGAGGTCTCTTATAAACAACGCATCTAAGCTGACCTTAGCATGCGCTGTTTTACTTCTCGTAACAGACGTTTTATTGACCCAAGGATTTCACCCGCGAGCAACGGCGCGAAGCATAGCGCAGCACTCGTCGTATTTCCCTGCATAAAGCTGGTCAAGTGCGTTGCCCGTCGCTAGAATTGCGCACTTTTTGATCAGAGGCATAAAAGCCCCTCTCTCACGAGTGCGCTAAGTGCCCGTCTACCGCCTTGTCGTGCCCGACTGGCGGCGTCATTCAATACCGAGGTTAGACATGTCCACCACCATCGCAAAAGCCAACCCCAAGGTCGGCTTTGTTTCCCTGGGTTGCCCAAAGGCTCTGGTCGACTCCGAACGCATCCTGACGCAACTGCGCATGGAAGGTTATGACGTCGTGTCCACTTACCAGGACGCCGACGTGGTGGTGGTCAACACCTGCGGCTTCATCGACTCGGCCAAGGCGGAATCCCTGGAAGTGATCGGCGAGGCCATCAAGGAAAACGGCAAGGTCATCGTCACCGGCTGCATGGGCGTGGAAGAAGGCAATATCCGCAACGTACACCCGAGCGTGCTGGCCGTGACCGGTCCGCAGCAGTACGAGCAGGTGGTCAACGCCGTGCATCAAGTGGTGCCGCCGCGCCAGGACCACAACCCGCTGATCGACCTGGTGCCGCCGCAAGGCATCAAGTTGACCCCGCGCCATTACGCTTACCTGAAGATTTCCGAAGGCTGCAACCATAGCTGCAGCTTCTGCATCATCCCATCGATGCGCGGCAAGCTGGTCAGCCGCCCGGTGGGTGACGTGCTCGACGAAGCCCAGCGCCTGGTCAAATCCGGCGTGAAAGAGCTGTTGGTGATCTCCCAGGACACCAGTGCCTACGGCGTCGACGTGAAATACCGCACCGGCTTCTGGAACGGCGCGCCGGTGAAAACCCGCATGACCGAACTGTGCGAAGCCCTCAGCAGCCTGGGCGTGTGGGTGCGCCTGCATTACGTGTACCCGTACCCCCACGTGGACGAGCTGATCCCGTTGATGGCCGCCGGCAAGATCCTGCCGTACCTGGACATCCCGTTCCAGCACGCCAGCCCGAAAGTGCTCAAGGCCATGAAACGCCCGGCCTTCGAAGACAAGACCCTGGCGCGCATCAAGAACTGGCGCGAGATCTGCCCGGATCTGATCATCCGTTCGACCTTCATCGTCGGCTTCCCTGGCGAAACCGAGGAAGACTTCCAGTACCTGCTCGACTGGCTGACCGAAGCCCAGTTGGACCGCGTCGGTTGCTTCCAGTACTCGCCGGTGGAAGGCGCTCCGGCCAACCTGCTGGACCTGGCCGTGGTGCCGGATGACGTCAAGCAGGACCGTTGGGAGCGTTTCATGGCGCACCAGCAGGCGATCAGCTCGGCGCGCCTGCAACTGCGCATCGGCAAGGAAATCGAAGTGCTGATCGACGAAGTCGACGAGCAAGGCGCCGTGGGCCGCTGCTTCTTCGACGCACCGGAAATCGACGGTAACGTGTTTATCGACGATGCCAGCGGTTTGAAACCGGGTGACAAAGTCTGGTGCACCGTGACCGATGCCGACGAATACGACCTGTGGGCTGAAAAGCGCGGCTGATAGCATCAGGCACCGCTAAAAAAAACTCGAAAAGCCCTGCCTCTGAACAAGATGCGGGGCTTTTTTAGGTCTATCGTCTTGCCCATCGGTCCCGATCATCTACAAAAGGGCAGCGGACATGCGTCAGCATTCGGTTATCCACACCCCCAAAACCAGCGACTTCGCGGAATTGGCGCGTATCTGGGAGGATTCGGTGCGTGCCACCCATGATTTTCTGCCGGACAGCTACATCACGTTGCTGAAAAACCTGGTGCTGACCCGCTACCTGGATGCGGTCATGCTGATCTGCACCAAGGACACGCACCAACGCATCACCGGGTTCGCCGGGGTGGCCGCGGGCAAGGTCGAGATGCTGTTTATCGACCCACAGCACCGTGGCCAGGGCCTGGGCAAGCAATTGCTGCGTTATGCGATCGAGTGCATGAACGCCGATGAGCTGGACGTCAACGAACAGAACCCGCAGGCGCTGGGTTTTTACGTCAAGCAAGGCTTCGAGGTCATCGGCCGCACGGAGCATGATGGCCTTGGGCAACCTTATCCGCTGCTGCACATGCGTTTGCGCCAGGTGCAGCAAGAGGCGCGTCAGGGCTAAATGAAATGGGGCCGGGATTAACCGCGTCCACACAGGTACAATAGTGGCCCCCTTTTGCTACGGCCTTTGTCATGACTGACCCCATACGCCTCTCCAAACGCCTTATCGAACTGGTCGGTTGCTCCCGTCGGGAGGCTGAGCTGTTTATCGAAGGCGGCTGGGTCTCGGTGGACGGTGAAGTGATCGACGAGCCGCAGTTCAAGGTCACCACCCAGAAGGTCGAACTGGACCCCGAGGCCAAGGCCACCGCGCCAGAGCCGGTGACCATCCTGCTGCACGCGCCTGTCGGCGTGGATGCCGAGACGGCGATGGCTTCGATCAGCGCCGAAACGCTGTCGGAAGAACACCGCTTCAGCAAGCGCCCGCTCAAGGGCCACTTCCTGCGCCTGACCGCCAGCGCCGACCTGCAAGCCAAGGCCAGCGGCCTGTTGGTGTTTACCCAGGATTGGAAGATTCTGCGCAAGTTGACCGCCGATGCCGCCAAGATCGAGCAGGAATACGTGGTGGAGGTCGAAGGTGACATGGTTGCTCACGGCCTGAACCGCCTCAACCACGGCCTGACCTACAAAGGCAAAGAGCTGCCAGCAGTGAAAGCCAGTTGGCAGAACGAAAACCGCCTGCGCTTTGCGATGAAAAACCCGCAACCTGGGGTGATTGCCTTGTTCTGCGAAGCCGTCGGCTTGAAAGTCATCGCCATCCGTCGCATCCGCATCGGTGGTGTGTCCATCGGCAAGGTGCCGGTGGGCCAATGGCGCTACCTGTCCGGCAAAGAGAAGTTCTGAGCCCCTCCCCCTTTTTCGACACCGCCTGCGTGGGCGGTGTCCACCGTTGAAAACCAGGATTGCCCACCATGATTCACAACGACGTACTGCGCAGCGTGCGCTACATGCTCGACATCAGCGACAACAAGATGGTCGAGCTGATCAAACTCGGCGGCATGGACGTGACCAAGGAAGACCTGCTGACTTACCTCAAGAAAGACGAGGAAGAAGGCTTTGTGTTCTGCCCGGACGAGGTCATGGCGCACTTCCTTGACGGCCTGGTGATTTTCAAGCGCGGCAAGGACGACAGCCGTGCGCCGCAGCCGATCGAAACCCCGGTGACCAACAACATCATCCTCAAGAAGCTGCGCGTGGCCTTCGAACTGAAGGAAGACGACATGCACGCCATCCTCAAGGCTGCCGAGTTCCCGGTGTCCAAGCCTGAGCTGAGCGCGCTGTTCCGCAAGTTCGGCCACACCAATTACCGCACCTGCGGCGACCAGTTGCTGCGCAACTTCCTCAAGGGCCTGACCCTGCGGGTTCGCGCGTAAGCCATGAGTTACCAGGTCTCGCCCGTCGGTTTCGTGCGCTCCTGCTTCAAGGAGAAGTTCGCCATCCCGCGCCAACCGCAACTGGCGCCTGCCGCCCGCGGCGTGCTGGAGTTGGTCGCGCCGTTCGACCACGGCGAGGCGGTGCAAGGCCTGGAGCAGGTCAGCCATGTGTGGCTGCTGTTTCTGTTCCACCAGGCCCTCGAAGACAAGCCCCGCCTGAAAGTGCGCCCGCCACGCCTGGGTGGCAACACGTCCATGGGCGTGTTTGCCACCCGCGCGACCCATCGGCCCAACGGGATTGGCCAGTCGGTGGTGAAGCTGGACAAGGTCGAACCGGGCCGGCTGTGGATCTCCGGGATCGATCTGCTCGACGGCACGCCGGTGTTGGATATCAAGCCATATGTGCCGTATGCCGACATCATCGACAGCGCCACCAACGACATCGCCAGTAGCGCGCCGCAACTGATTCCCGTGCAGTGGCTGAAGACGGCTCTGCACCAGGCACAAGGCCACGCTCAGCGCCTTGCTGAACCGCTGGTGGAGTTGATCGAGCAGTGTTTGGCACAAGACCCGCGGCCGGCCTATCAAACGCCCGGGCCAGAGCGTGAATACGGGGTGCGGTTCTGGGATGTGGATGTGCGTTGGCACTATCCCGAGGCGGGCGTCATCTGTGTGCTGGAAGTGATTGCAGCTGAATAAACCGAAAACAAATGTGGGAGGGGGCTTGCCCCCTCCCACATTTGTTTGACCGCGTTTACTTCTCGACGAAGGCGCGTTCGATCAGATAGTCACCCGGTTCACGCATCCGTGGCGAAACTTTCAGGCCGAAGCTGTTCAACACTTCGCTGGTCTCGTCCAACATGCTTGGGCTGCCGCACAGCATAGCGCGGTCGTCCTCGGGGTTGATCGGTGGCAGGCCGATATCGCGGAACAGCTTGCCACTGCGCATCAGGTCGGTCAGGCGACCTTGGTGTTCGAACGGCTCGCGGGTCACGGTGGGGTAGTAGATCAACTTTTCACGCAGGGCTTCGCCGAAGAATTCATTCTGCGGCAAGTGCTCGGTGATGAATTCGCGGTAGGCGACTTCGTTGACGTAACGCACGCCGTGGCACAGGATCACTTTTTCGAAACGCTCGTAGGTTTCCGGGTCCTGGATCACGCTCATGAACGGCGCGAGGCCCGTACCGGTGCTGAGCAGGTACAAGTGCTTGCCCGGCTTCAAATCGTCAAGCACCAGGGTGCCTGTCGGCTTTTTGCTGATGATGATCTCATCGCCTTCCTTCAGGTGCTGCAACTGGGAAGTCAGCGGGCCATCGGGCACCTTGATGCTGAAGAACTCCAGATGCTCTTCCCAGTTCGGGCTGGCAATCGAATAAGCGCGCATGAGTGGGCGGCCGTTGGGCTGTTGCAGGCCGATCATCACGAACTGACCGTTCTCGAAGCGCAAGCCCGGATCGCGGGTGCACTTGAAGCTGAACAGAGTGTCGTTCCAGTGATGAACACTGAGGACACGCTCGTGGTTCATGTTGCTCATGTACGGGGGACTCCTGGAGATGGGTCTGCGCCAAATGATAAGTGCGCAATTGCACAGCATTCTAATCGCGGCGACAATATCTGTTAACTGGATTATTAAGATAAGGGTTATCGGTTATATCGATATGCGATTTACTCTCCGTCAACTGCAAGTCTTCGTCGCCGTCGCCCAGCAGGAAAGCGTCTCACGCGCTGCTGGCCTTCTGGCCTTGTCTCAGTCCGCCGCCAGCACCTCAATCACCGAGCTGGAGCGTCAATCCAGCTGCCAATTGTTCGATCGGGCGGGTAAACGCCTGAGCCTCAACGCCCTCGGCCGTCAGTTATTGCCCCAGGCGGTCGCCCTGCTGGACCAGTCCAAGGAGATCGAAGACCTGCTCAACGGCAAGTCCGGCTTCGGCTCGCTGGCCGTTGGCGCCACGCTGACCATCGGCAATTACCTGGCCACGCTGCTGATCGGCAGCTTCATGCAGCAGCACCCCGAGAGCCAGGTGAAGCTGCATGTGCAGAACACTGCACATATCGTGCACCAAGTCGCGCATTACGAAATTGACCTGGGTCTAATCGAAGGCGACTGCAGCCACCCGGATATCGAAGTGCAAACCTGGGTGGAAGATGAGCTGGTGGTGTTTTGCGCGCCTCAGCATCACCTGGCCCAGCGCGGCGTGGCCACCATGGAAGAATTGACCCATGAAGCGTGGATTCTGCGCGAACAAGGCTCGGGCACGCGGCTGACCTTTGATCAGGCCATGCGTCATCATCGCAGCGCGCTGAATATTCGCCTCGAGCTGGAACACACCGAAGCGATCAAACGTGCGGTGGAGTCTGGGCTGGGGATTGGCTGCATTTCGCGGCTGGCGCTGCGCGATGCCTTCCGCCGTGGCAGCCTGGTGCCGGTAGAAACCCCGGACCTGGACCTGGCCCGGCAGTTCTACTTCATCTGGCACAAGCAGAAATACCAGACCTCGGCGATGCGCGAGTTTCTGGAACTGTGCCGCGCCTTCACCGCAGGGGTCCAGCGCAGCGACGAAATCGTGCTGCCGAGCATTGCCTGAGGCTTAGATCAGGATCACGGCCCACACCAGGGCGATCATGGTCAGTGCCACGAATTGCGCGGCGCTGCCCATGTCCTTGGCGTTTTTCGACAGTGGGTGACGGTCCAGGGAAATGCGGTCGATGGCCGCTTCCACCGCCGAGTTGAGCAACTCGACGATCAACGCCAGCAGGCACACCGCAATCAACAGCGCCCGTTCGACGCGGCTGACATGCAGGAAAAAACTCAGCGGGATCAGGATGACGTTCAGCAACACCAACTGACGGAATGCCGCCTCACCGGTGAAGGCTGCGCGCAGGCCATCCAGGGAATAGCCCCCTGCGTTAAAGATACGTTTGATACCGGTTTGACCCTTGAAAGGCGACATAGATGTAGGCAACTGAACCAAAGAAGTGGGAAAACTAGATCACGCAAAGTCAAAAAAGCGTGAATTGGCAACAGCTTAATGCTGCGAAATTGACTCAAGTTGTTGCAAGAGCAACGCCGCCTGGGTTCGCGTGCGCACTCCCAGCTTGCGAAAGATCGCGGTGACGTGGGCCTTGATGGTCGCTTCCGACACGCTCAACTCGTAGGCGATCTGCTTGTTCAACAACCCTTCGCACACCATGGTGAGTACCCGAAACTGCTGGGGCGTCAGGCTGGCCAGGCCATCACGGGCAGCCTTGGCTTCGTCGGACACATTGATTTCTTCAAACGCCTGCGGCGGCCAGGACACATCGCCATCCAGCACCGTGCGCACGGCTTTCTGGATATCTTCCATGGAGCTCGACTTGGGAATGAAACCGCTGGCGCCAAACTCCTTGGAGCGCACCACCACATCGGCTTCTTCCTGGGCCGAGACCATCACCACGGGGATCTGCGGGTATTGCCCGCGTAACAGCACCAGCCCTGAAAATCCGTAGGCACCAGGCATGTTCAGGTCGAGCAGCACCAGGTCCCAGTCGGATTTTTCGGTGAGGCGGGTTTCCAGCTCGGCAATGCTAGCCACTTCAACCAGACGTACATCCGGGCCCAGGCCCAGCGTTACTGCCTGATGCAGCGCACTGCGAAACAGCGGGTGGTCATCAGCTATCAGGATTTCGTATGTGGCCATTGATTAAATGATCCTGTTTTTTATGGCAGCCCTGATGGGTTCAGGGTTCGCCAATACACAAGGTAACGGCCAGGCAGCCATCACCACAGGGCATGCTCAACGTCAAAAGCACCTGAAACGACGTTGGAAATTCACGGTTGCGCCCTGATCGGCGCCCAGCATGCCCAGCGCAGCCTGGGTGGTCAAGCACTACGCCAATGGGCAGTTTAGCGGCGGTTGAATTCACAGTGCCATCATGCAAACGTCGTCTGGTTATACCGCCGGGATGTAGGGCGCTAGACGAGTATGGACGATATCCGTCAAGTCCAGCGGTAACTGGAACTTGGCGGCCAGATAATGGGTGCTGAACACGTCGAGGTAAGCGTCCAGCACTTCGCTGGCCGCGCCGTCGTCGGCCAGCTCCAGGCACAGCGCGGCGACTTCGGCGGTGCAGAAATGATCATCACGCTTGGAACGACGCAGTTTGTAGCGCGACAGCTGTTCCGGAGCCAGGCTGAGGACCGGCAAATGCTCCAAATAAGGACTTTTGCGGAACATCTTGCGCGCTTCGCTCCACGTGCCGTCCAGCAGAATAAACAGCGGGCGCTTGCCCTCCCCTACCTTGACCTCACTGACCACCCGCTCCGGCGCCACGAATTCGCCGGGGAACACGATGTAGGGTTGCCACTGCGGGTCAGCCAGCAGGGTGAGCAATTCGGGATCAACCTCGGTGCGCGACCAGGCGAACGCGCTGGTGTCGTCGATCACATCGGCGATCAGCCAGCCTGTGTTGCTGGGCTTCATCGGTTCGACGTCGTGCATCAACAGGCACATCGCAGACCGGGCCTGGACCTTGGGCCGCCAGGCACACAAACAATAGGCGGGGATCACCCGGCAGCCGGGGCAGCGCTCGGCACGCGAACCCCGATTGACGAAAGGCCTGATGGCGCGCGCCAGGCGCTGGGTACGCAGACGAGAGACGGCGTGGCTCATCGGATGCGCCGCACGGAAGGGGAAATTGACACTGAGGGAACTCGAGGAAGGCTTAAGTGGCCGCAGTTTACCAGAGCCACACGCACTTCCCAGCAATACGCCTGGCTGTACTGGCCAGGGCTCACCTATAATTGCGCGCCACTGAACGCACAGCCCAGTGGCTGGTCTATGCACCAGTAACCGAATCAGGAGAGTTTCATGCTGCGTTCCATGCTGCGTCTTGTCGCCCCATCCGTCGCCCTTGCGCTGGTCTTGCCTGTTGGCGCTCAGGCGGCCTCGCTGCTGGAGGCCCAAATGAACAAGAAGCTGCAAAGCGTCGCGGCTGAAAGCAACAAGGACCTGCCCCGGGAAATCGATGAAAAAACCCTGGAAGTGGCCTATACCGTTGAAGGAATGCAGTTGATCGATCACCTCAGCGTGCTGCCTGATCGTGCCGAACAGATGCGTGCCAACCCCAAGGCGGTGTATTTCCAACTGGGGCAAAGCGTGTGCCTGAACAAAGGCTACCGCGAGCTGATGGCCAAGGGCGCGGTCATGCGTTATGACATCTCCGAAAACAAGACCAACCGCCCGGTAGCATCGGTGAAATTCGTCGAAGCGGACTGCCCGGCACCGGCGGCGGCGAAGAAGAAAAAGTAAGTCGTACTTGCCCCCGCGCGCCGCTGTCCAGTGGCGCGCACTTCCCTCGTTTGCGTTTTCCACCAAGCGCCGCACGTTCTGACGTAAGACCAATAAGCGGTTGCCAGCCAAGGGTTTTTCGGCCCATGATCGTCTCATTCCTACTGCCCGCTCAGCCCAGTTCCCATGCTGTTCTGTAACATTTTCAGGGCAAAACAGAGTTGTCCTCCTGCCACGTGCAGTGCAAAGGTTTTTAAATCACAAGGAACATACAGAGCCGCACTTTGCCGCTTGGCGAACACCGTGCAATGCCTTGGCATGCAGTGTCGTGGCCACGGACGAATCTCGCCGCCAGCCCAGGCTCTGTGAAGAAGGAGAAGTTGAATGCCTTACGAACCGAATGAGCGCCTGCTCCAGCATTTTGAAGCGAACGGGGTCGACCTCACGCAGCAGGTCGAAGCTCAACTCCAGTTGATCGCTCCCGACAGCCCGAATATTCCTCTTTATCGCGACATGATCCTCACCGCGCTGCGCATGGCCCAAGACGACCGCAGCCGCTGGAACGCCAAAATCACCTTGCAAGCTATCCGCGAACTGGACCACGCCTTCCGCGTGCTGGAACAGTTCAAGGGGCGACGCAAAGTTACCGTGTTCGGCTCGGCGCGCACGCCGATGGAAAGCCCGCTCTACGCCCTGGCCCGGGAAGTGGGCGCGGCGCTGGCGCGCTCCGATCTGATGGTGATCACCGGCGGCGGTGGCGGCATCATGGCCGCCGCCCACGAAGGGGCCGGCCTGGAGCACAGCCTGGGCTTCAACATTACCTTGCCGTTCGAACAACATGCCAACCCGACCATCGATGGCACCGAGAACCTGCTGTCATTCCACTTCTTCTTTACGCGCAAGCTGTTCTTCGTCAAGGAGGCCGATGCGCTGGTGTTATGCCCGGGTGGTTTCGGCACCCTGGATGAAGCGCTTGAAGTGCTGACGCTGATCCAGACCGGCAAGAGCCCACTGGTGCCGGTGGTGTTACTCGATGCACCAGGCGGCGGTTTCTGGCAAGGCGCCCTGGACTTTATCCGCAGCCAACTGGAAGCCAATCGCTATATCCTGCCCACTGACCTGAAGCTGGTGCGCCTGGTGTACAGCGCCGAAGCAGCGGTGGACGAGATCAACCAGTTCTACGCCAACTTCCACTCTACCCGCTGGCTGAAGCGCGAGTTTGTGATGCGCATGCATCATCCGCTCAGTGAGCGGGCGCTGGCTCAGGTGCAAAAAGAATTCGCCAGCCTGCGGCTGAGCGGCGACTTCCAGCAACTCGCCTATACCGGAGAAGAGCATGATGAGCCGCAGTTCAGTCATCTGACGCGACTGGTGTTCAACTTCAACGGGCGTGATCAGGGCCGGTTGCGGGAGTTGGTGGATTACATCAACTTGCCGGAGAACTGGGCGCAGGCTCAGGGCAAGACACAACAACGGGTGGCGCCGGAGCCGGCGTGATTTTTGAGCAAAAAAAAGGCCCGCTATTTTCATAGCGGGCCTTTTATTTTTTGCGTTGTTCAGTCGTCCATGTCCCGACCGCTGAACAACCGATTGATCATTTCCATCGAAAACCCGCGATAACTCAGGAAGCGCCCTTGTTTCGCGCGCTCTCTGGCATCAATCGGAAGATGCCCAGAGAACTTGCGACGCCAGGTATCTTCCAGTTGCGACTGCCAACTGATACCGCACTCGCGCAGGGCGAGGTCGATGTCGGCGCGTTGTAGGCCACGCTGGCTCAGTTCTTCACGAATGCGCGCAGGACCATAGCCAGAGCGCGCTCGGTAGGACACAAAACTTTCGAGGTAACGGGCTTCCGACAGCAACCCTTCTTCCGTCAAGCGGTCGAGGGCACTGTCGATCATCTCGGCAGACGCACCGCGCTGACGCAGTTTACGCGTCAGTTCGACTCGACCATGCTCGCGGCGCGCGAGCAGGTCCATCGCAGTGCGCCGAACGGCGACGAGTGTATCCAGCACAACAGTCATCGTTTGGTTCAGACGTCAGTGTCGACTTCTTCCATTTCGTCAACCGGCGCGCGGTTGGCAGCAGCTTTCACGTCCGGCGCAGGAGTCAGCAGCTTGTCGCGGATCTGCTTCTCAAGCGTGGCGGCGATATCCGGGTTGTCCGCCAGGAACTTGGCCGAGTTGGCCTTGCCCTGACCGATCTTGCTGCCGTTGTAGGCATACCAGGCACCGGATTTCTCGACGAAACCGTGCAGCACGCCCAGGTCGATCATCTCGCCGTTCAGGTAGATGCCTTTACCGTAGAGAATCTGGAACTCAGCCTGACGGAATGGCGGGGCCACTTTGTTCTTCACGACCTTGACGCGGGTTTCGCTACCGACAACCTCGTCACCTTCCTTCACCGCGCCGGTACGGCGGATGTCCAGACGGACCGAAGCATAGAACTTCAGCGCGTTACCACCCGTGGTGGTTTCCGGGCTGCCGAACATGACGCCGATTTTCATCCGGATCTGGTTGATGAAGATCACCAGGCAATTGGCGTTCTTGATGTTACCGGTGATTTTACGCAGCGCCTGGGACATCAGACGGGCCTGCAGGCCCACGTGCATGTCACCCATTTCGCCTTCGATTTCAGCTTTCGGCACCAGGGCCGCCACGGAGTCGACCACGATCACGTCGATGGCGTTGGAGCGCACCAGCATGTCGGTGATTTCCAGGGCTTGCTCACCGGTGTCCGGCTGGGAAACCAGCAGGTCGTCAACATTGACGCCCAGCTTGCCAGCGTATTCAGGGTCCAGGGCGTGCTCGGCGTCGACGAACGCGCAGGTGGCGCCCATCTTTTGCGCCTGGGCAATCACCGACAGCGTCAGGGTGGTTTTACCAGAAGATTCAGGACCGTAGATTTCAACGATACGGCCTTTTGGCAGACCGCCAATGCCGAGCGCGATGTCCAGACCCAGAGAGCCAGTAGAAATAGCCGGGATCGCCTGACGGTCGTGATCGCCCATACGCATTACGGCACCCTTGCCGAATTGACGTTCGATCTGACCCAGGGCCGCAGCCAAGGCTTTCTTCTTGTTCTCGTCCATTAAAGTCCTCACGTAATCAATAAGGCCTGACGGCCAACACCTGTATAAGTAGACAGTATTGTTCCACAAAGATCGGAGATCGCCTACCCCTGATTTTCTATTTCTGCTGCAGCTCGTCGCAACAAGCCCTCTAGCGCGGCCTTTACCGTTTGTCGGCGGACCTCGTCGCGGTTGCCGGAGAAGTGCTGGAGCTCGGCCGTGACCTCGTCACCCACGCCGAAAGCCAGCCATACCGTGCCTACCGGCTTGTCCGGCGAGCCGCCATCGGGGCCGGCCACACCGCTGACCGCCACGGCAAAGCGCGCCAGGCTTTTTTCCTGGGCGCCCCTGACCATGGCCTCGACCACCTCGCGGCTGACGGCCCCCACTTTTCCGAACAGTTCCTCCGGCACATCCAGTTGCCGAGTCTTCTGCCGGTTGGAATAGGTGACATATCCCGCTTCGAACCACGCCGAACTCCCGGGTATCCGCGTGATGGCTTCGGCGATGCCGCCACCGGTACACGACTCGGCAGTAGTGACGTGGGCATTGAGCACCTGTAAACGTCGACCCAGTTCAGCGGCAAGTGGGGTGATTTCTTTCACGGTCGTCTCCTGGAATGGGCGGGCGTTTGCCTACCCTACAGGAGCCCATCAGCCATGCAAGTTGCAGCGCGCCTCAAGACACTAACGCGCGATGGCCCGCACATACGCCTGACAGGCACGCAAGGCGATCACGGCGTTATCACCGTCGTCGGTGATGGCGATAATTCGCTGAGCATGCGCCGGGTCAAGTCGGGCTCGCGGGGCTGCATGAACCACGCCGCCGGCGGCGGTGGCAGGCATTGCGCAGCCACTGGCGCAGTGACTGGTGTCGAGGAGGACTGACAACCGCACATCAGCAGTGGCCAGGCGATCGCGCAGAGCGGCCTGATTACGGTGGGCATCGCTCAACTCCTGAGTATGTTGTTGGTCGCTGGCGTTGAGTTGTTGCTCAAGCGCCCGCCGTTGGTCCTGCTGCGCCTGTTGCTGGCGCAAGGCTAGCTGGTTTTGCTGGCTGAGCGCCTGTGCATGGACCGCCGATTGCGCCTCAAGCTGCGCGCCATAGCGCCAGGCTTGCACCTGCCACACGAACGCGCTCAGCAGGCATACGCCGATCAGGCGCCAGGCCGCTAGGAAACGCATAGCACTGCCTTCGCGCGCGCCCACAATCGCAAACGCTCCTCCAGGCCGTTGAGACCGCCGTTGATGCGCCGGGTAATGGTGCTGAACTGGTCGTTGTCCGCCAGTTCGTTCAGGCCGTTGCTGTGCCAGAACCAGGCGGCGGATTCGGCGGCCCATTGCGGTTGTTCCAGCAATTGCGGTTGCAGCAGCAGGCGCTCGTCGCCAAACAACGCTTGGCTACAGATTAAATAGTTGCGACGCCCGGTGATCTGAATCAGCCCCCTGCCCCGGTACTTCTGGCCGTCGCCATCCGCTTCGGGGGTGTTGCCCAGGCGAGCAGCCAGGGTGCCGGTATCGTATTGGCTCAGGTATTGATCGCTGCCCAGTTCGCGGACATAGCGCAACTCGCCGGATTCGTGGCCGATCTGGGCGAGGCAAGCGGCGAGGCGTTTGGGAGTATTGATCGCGTACCGAGCGAATGCCGTATTTAACGAGGATAGAAAAATGCCCGCGCTAAGGCGGGCACCCGGCATGACGTAAAGCAACTGGGGCAGTGTTATCAGCATGAGTCCTACTCCGTAAAAGGCATTACGCCGACAACCCGCCGGCCGTGACCGAACTGCGATAGCCCGTCACCGGGTCGCCTACGTGCGTCACCTTGGTAATCGACCAGCGTCCCTGCATGTAGGAAGGCCAGGTGTCATCCAGCAGCAACAGCCCTTCGGCCGCCAACAGCGGGTTCCCCGGACAATCGATCTGCAGCTTGAGGTCTTCACGCCCCACGCGGCGCAACTCCCCCTCAGCCACCGCCCGCGCCTCGGCTTCGTTCTGGCAGCGCTGGCGCAAGGTCTTGAAGGGCGCAACCCCGACCTGAACCACCCGCTGCTTGCCCGCGGCGGCATCCCACCAGGTGACGCGGCTGCCCTGGTATTTGGCGCGCGAGGTTTCGTCGAGCTTGGCGGTGATGAATGCTTGATCGCCGGGGCGATTGTCCTCGGTGACCGACAGTGTCACGTCCGGCAGTTGCTGGCCGGAGAGTGACTTGACCTGCCCGGCCTCGGCGAGCACGTACAGTTCGTTGATCGGTTTGGTGACGGCGCCATAACGTTTCGCCAGGCGGGTGATGAACGCCATGTCGCTTTCATTGGATTGGTCGATGTGAGCAATCGCAATGCCTTCCAGCGCCGGCGCCACCCGCGGTGAATAGCCGTGGCGGCTGACCAGTTGGCGAAACAGCGCGCCCAGGGTGATCGGTCCATAACTGGCGGATCGACGCTGGCGATAACCACTGGCATCGCCCGCGCTGAAGGGCGCCGCGGTGGCGACGATCATCAGGCGCATGGGAAACAGCACCGGCGTGCGCTGGGTGATGACAAACTCGCCTTTTTCCACCAAGCCAGACTCCTTATAACCGACGCGCAAACCGATCTTGCCACTCAGGCTCGGCAGGCCCTCCAGACCCTCGATGTTGATCGTCAGTTCAAGGCGGTCGGACTCAATGCCCGCCGCGTCGGTGTGGCTCCAGTGCATCAGACGTTGATTGAGCAGCGCGGCGTTGGCGCCATAGAACTCCACAATGGGCGTAAATCCCTGAGCCATGTAGCCTCCTTCTTAATCCCAGGCCGAAACGAGGCGCAGCGCAGCCGGCCGCGACGCCATTTCCGGCACGATCACCCACACGCCAGCCGGCAGCACCGGGCCGTATTCGGCAAGCGTGGGGTTCAAGCGCCAGAGGGTTTCTTCCGCGGCATCATCGCAACGTCCCAGTTCGCGGTAGAGCAGCAGGTTGACTGAATCACCGGCAATACTTCGCACTCTACGCATTGACGAATTCCTCCAGTTCAAGGCTCCAGGTCATGAGCATGGCGGTGCCGTCATCGATCACGTTGCTTTGGGTTTCCATCACCGAATTGATCCGCCACAAGCCCCAGTTGCGGCCGATACCATCCACCAGCGGCAGCGGCACGCGTTGATTTTGCAGGGCGCGCAACTCGTCCAAGCGTTGCATGCCCACGCCGTACATCGCCGTGCCGCCGAAGGTGAGTTTTTCCAGTTTCTGGCCGTTCTGCCGCGACTGCGGTTTGCTCGCGATAATCGTCAGGTCAGCCCAGCCGCCGTCGCTGTTACGGGTCAGCGAGGAATAGGCAAACCCACGGGCGAGCCCAAAAATGAAATCGCCCAGCACCATCTGTTGTCGCATCAATCACCTCCTGGATCGGCCAGTGCCGCGTTGCGCCGGAGCCCGAGGGTGTCGGAGAGCATCGGCATGCATTGGAATTGCAGGGCCTGGATCACCTGGTTGACCACCTGCTGCGCATCGGCGGGGTTGACGCCGGTGATCTGGATGCTGGGGGCAAGGGTGACTTGCACGTTGTCCGAGCGCGCGCTGTTGAGTTCCTTGCTGACGGCGCTGGGTGCAGGCAGGCGGTCACCTGGGCTGAACAGTCTGTCCCCGAGCCAAGCGCCCGCCTCACTGCCGAGCAAGCCGCCGATTGCGCCGCCTACAGCCGTACCGATGCCAGGGAACACCAGGGTGCCGATGGCCGCACCGGCGGAGGCGCCGGCCCAGGCACCACCGGCCGTAGACAGGCCGGTGGCGACTGTTTTCGCGTCGCCATCGCGTAGACCCTGGATCACATTGATGGCGGTGTCGGCATACTTTAACGGGCCAGGGCCACGGGGAACGGGCAACTCCCGCCACAGCGTCGACTTGGCGGTTTTTTTCGCGGACGTCTTTTTCCCGCCAGAACGGTCATAGCCAGGCGGCAAGATGATGCTCGGGGTGGTGGCGCCACGAAGAGACTCGCCGCGGCAGCAGCAGTCCTTGTCTTTGTCGTCTTTGAGCCACTTGCCGGCTTTGGGAAACTTTTGCGCCAGCGCATCGATGGCCTTGCCCGAGACCCTGCTCTTGACCGTATCCCACAAACTCGAGCCCACATCCTTGGCAATGGTCTTCGCCGCATCGGCCCCGAACTGTAGGCCTTTGTCGACCCAGGAGTCGGCTGCCGGCGGCGGTTCTTTGGGCTGACTGTTCTGCGCCTGCGAGGAGGTATCGACCGTCCTGAGCGCCAGTGAATCACTGGTAATGAATAACGTGCTGTTGAGCGTTTCCAGTGTCTCGCGCAGCCGCACTTGCTCCAGGGTCAAGGCGTTGATATCCAGGCTCACCGTGACCAGCGCCAGGCCGAGTTCCGACGATGGCTGCGGTTCGGCATCCAGGCTGGAAGGCCCGACAAAACTTTCGGGAAGGGGTGTCAGCACACTGTTGAGCGTCGCCTCGTTGGACAGGGCCGCAAAGGTCATCCAGCGCTTGTCTTCCTCGGCGAGCCTGATCTCGTATTGAGTCTCTTGCATCCCGCTCTACTCCTGTTTGACGCCAAGGCGATTGATCGCGATGTCGTAGCGGCGCAGTGCTTTTCCGGCGTCCCAGTCGAGGATTTCCGCTTCATTGACCGAGTAAATCAGCGGCACCACGTCGAGGATCACTTCGATGTCGCGCTCCGAAAGAAGTCCGCCGGTTTGTTTAAAAAATCATCGATGCGCTCCTGCAATTCCGTCCAGTCAGGCACGGTCAGGCCAGCCAGGTCGGGGATCATCAGGCCGGTGCAGTGGGCGGTGATGAACTCGGCGCGCTCTTTGTTGGTGGCGAGTTTTTTCATCACTTTGGTCGCGCGCAGGGCGGGCATTTCCAGGGGCAATGCGCTGAAGGTGCGGCCGGCGGCCTCCAGGGGCAGCAACAATTGAACGGGCTCGTCGAAGGTCGGCGCTTCAAGCGGGTCCAGGAAGAACCACGCCGGGCGCGTCGACATCTCATGTACGTATTGGGCGATGCTCACGTAGTCCGGGCGCTTGAGTTGGTCGAGCTCTTTTTCCGACAGGCCGGTGGCGAGTTTCGCCAGTTCGAAAAACTGGTCGTCCTCGTCATCACCGGCCCGGGCCAGCGCGTCTTTTTGCGCGGCGTAGAACAACGGTTTGAGTTGAACCTGCTGGATCGTCGCGCCGGTATCGGCGGTGATCGGGGACAGCAGGAGGTGCAGCGGCGGCATCCAGGCCATGGGGCAATTCCTTGGTCAAGTGTGGGGCGAGCGAGCCCGCCCCCGAGGGCTTACGGCATCAGCACCGCACGGCGGGCGTCGCCCAGCATGTCGACGCCGTTGAGGACGAACTTCTGGGTACGCACGTCGATGTCGATCACCGAGATGCCGTTTTCCAGGCGGTTATAGGTGCGGCAAGACAGCTCCAGCGTGGTGGTGGCCTTCTCGCCCATCTTCAGCTTCGCCTCCTCCAGGGATTTGAGCTTGCCGCCCACGGTGTGGTAGGTGAAGTAGGTCTTGCCGTCCTGGTCCTGGCCGGCTTCACGCACGTTCAGCAGAATGTCGTCACCCATCCGCACGCCCAAGGCCAGCATGATTTCCGGGCCGGCGCCTTGCAGGATCAGCTTGGCATTGAGCACTTTGCCGCTCTTGGCCATTTCCTCGGCAATGAAGCGCCCGCCGGACATGGGCTCCATGTCGAACTCGATCTTCGGCGGGGTGAATTCTTCCACGGTCGCGGACAGCGGCAGGCCTTGGAGGGTGGCCGCAATGGCCTGTCTGACTCGGTTGGTAAACATTAGAGAACGTCCTCCAGGAACTGCTCGATGATTTCATCGCGGGCATTGAGTTGATAAATCATGTGTTCGTTCGGCGCGTAGCGGCCGTAGTCGATAACGATGAACCAGGTACCGTTCTTGTACTTCTCGACACTGTTCAACTCCGGGTGCAGGTACACGCTGCCACCGGGGATGGTTTCGTCAGCGACCAGGGTTTGCAGCCAGTCGTTGATGCGCTTGACCTCTTGGTCCATGAAGGACTTGGTGAGGTTCTTGGCCATCGCCTTCTGCCCGGCCTTGACCAACTTGCGGCTGATGGCGTCTTCCAGGCCGACGTAGCTGATGAACTTGCCAGTGATGGAGCGGTTACCCAGCAGCGAAAAACCGCCGAGGATGGTGCGAGCGTAGTAGCTCACGCCGTAGCGGTTGAGCAGGTCGCCTTCGGTGGAGGTGTCGAGGATGTTGTACTCAACCACGCGAGAAACGTCCTCGGCGAAGGTCACCTGATTGCCCGGGCTTTCCCACTGTTTGACCTTGGCCAGTGCAGCGATGGCCAGGGACGACGGCGAAAGAAACACGTTCTTCTTCGCCGCCTTGGAGTACACCGACGGCATGTTGTGTACCAGCAGGCAACGGTCGAAGCCAAGATCGGCACCGCCCAGTTCGCCGCTGTAGGTCACCTGATCGGCAACTGAGGCGTCCTTGCCATCCAGCACCACGCGGGCCTTGATGCGCTTGCCGAAGGCGGCGAACTCGCCCGCCACGGCCTTGGTGCCAGTGAAGCCTGGGGCGCCGATGATGGTCAGGTCTTCCGGCACACTGCTCAGGGCCGCCAGGCCGAGTTTGCGGCCGGTAATCGGTTCGTTACCGCCGATCACATTGTTGAGCGTGTCAGCCGGGGTCGCGCCCTCCTCCACGATCACCACGTAGACCGGCACCTTGACCACTTTGAGGATCTGGTACACCGCCTGAAACAGCGTGCCCGCTTCACTGCCGCTAGGGTCCAGCAGCGCCTGGGTGGTGAAGCTGTTGATGCGGAACGGGGCGTTTTTCGGGATCGATGCGTGGGCATTCGGCGCGGTGCCGACCAGGCCGATCACGTTATCCCCCAGGCCACCCATGGCCTCGGGGGACTCAGTTGCGTTCACAGTGATGCCGTTGTGCTCGAAGTTCAAAACCTCAGCCATGATTATTCAGCCTTCTTGGGGGTGGTATTGAGGACGCTGGTCAGTTCCAAGCGGCCAGCGGTGCGCAGGGCGGATGCTTCGACGTCCAGCAGTTCCAATTCCTGGCCGGCGGTGGACCAATGGCCGGCGCCGGTGGGGAATGGGATTAGGACGGTGTAGGTTTGGCGAGTGGGCATGTGTTGAATTCTCCGGGTGGAAAACACCAAAGCCCCTGCGGGAGGGGCTTTGGGGAGACGAAAAAAAACCGCTTTCGCGGTTGTATATCACTTCAGGAAGGTCGGCCTTTCGGGCCATACCACGGCGAACGGATCACCAACGTCTTGCGGAACATCCCTCAAAAGTCTCCGGTAAGCCGCAACCTGAACACGCTGACTTTCGTCAAGGGGACTGTCCTGAACTTGAGTATGATCTGTGTCGCGCAACAGTTGATCACGACGAACGCGAATACTTGACCACTCCAATAGTTCCAAGCCTTCCTTGCTGAGGATAAGAGATGGAACGGTATCTACAGAGGATTCATTCATTTAAAAAACCACCGTCGACGAGAGAGAGAGCTTAGATTTAATATCACCCAACTTAATTGCGCGATACCGGCCAACCTGCATAGTATCAAGCCGCAAAGATGTGACATAGACATTGGGGATTTTTATACGACATACAGCATTGCCAGCCGCATCCGCGTAAATAGCGGGTTCAAATTTCCCAAAACACGACTGATTGATAACTGCACGCTGTGGAGAGTAAACGTAGCCTGCGAATGTTTCGTCCAGTACCAAAGAGCTACCGTAACTATAACCGCGAATATTCAGCCAAAACATCTGATCATCTGAGTTAATGGAAAATGGCAATTTGAAGTGGACGTATACATTCATTGAGGATCCAAGATCCGTTGCGACCATCCCGCCCGTCGCCCCGACGTCATAAGGCGCTCCAGTTCCCCAAATAAGCCCCTGAAAAACACTCATCAACAACGTCCCAGGCTCACCAACACCTCCAACAACATCCTTAAGCGCACGAAATTGGTCAAATTCTGCACGAGCCTGATCCATTCGTACGTCGATAGCACCAATTTTTCCATTCACAGCACTTGTCAGGTTATTGGAGGCCTGAACCAAGTTGGCTATTTGCGTTTCCGTACTCAAAATAGTATCTCCTTTACTTTGCCATTTCAGGCCACCCAGCAACCATATAAACGATAGCTAAAGAGACCAAACAAACTATTAATATTTAAAGCTATTTTTTCTCCACTTGCATGATGCGAAAGAGCACTCCAAGATGACGAGCCATATTATCAATATTCGCCGCAGCAACAGCCGCTAATTCATCGGCGATGAGGATATTAAGATTCTCAGTACCTACCACCACTGTCACGCTTTGTGCCGGCAACGGCGAAACATCCAACGTAAACTTCTGCAACACCCGAGCCGCCGCCGCTTTATACGTCAGCAACTTCCCAGCTACCGAATACACCGCCAACAACGTCCCACTGGCGAGGTAAAAACCGAACTCACCAATCTCATACTCGCCATCGCCATCGAACAGCGCGGCCATCCTGAGTTGGCGCTCGCCCAAGTCCTCGTAATCCACAATCGCCACCCGCTGGCGCTCGTCACGCAAGGCCACTTCCGTGCCGTCTGGGTTGTAGCGGCCGGTGCCGGCGCCGATGTGGGTGATTTCGCCTTTCAAGCCCTGGTTCTTTGCCTGCAGCACTTCATCCAAACCTTTGGAGGTGAAGCGCACCAGGCGCGTAATGTCATCTGTCATGGCTGCGCCCTGAGGTCGTAGTCGTTAATGGTGTAGTGCCGGGCAACGCCGGCACTGTTAAGTCGAGCGCCCAAGGCAAGTTCGGGTAACGCGCCTTGCAGGCTGAACTCGCTGTCGTTAAACGGGGCGTGGACAATCGCGGTCAGGCCAAGGCGTGCTTGCGTCTGGTGAACCACGGTAATCGTCGCCTGGTCGCGCTCGCTCTTCGCGGCGTTGATACGGCGGATCAAGCGGTTATGGTCGCCGCTGGACCAACTGCGCCCGATGATCGCCTGCACATCGAAGGTGTAAGGCACGCCCAGCGGCCGCTGTTGATACCAGGCGCTGATGTTGGGGCTGAAACCCAGCGACTCCACCGCATAACTCAAGGCCTTGGGCGTGCCCGCCTGGCGCTGGATCTGCCAGGACAAGCCCACGGTGAGGCGCTTTTCCGTTTCGCTGGCATCCGCGTCCCATTCACTGACGCCCCGATCGGCGGCCAGGTAGGGAAGGAATTCGGAGGGCGTTTGCAGCGGGTTCATCAACGCCGGAAACGGCGGCATGATCCGTTCCAGCAAGTGGCCAAACCCCAGGTCCAACGCCTTTTCCAACGGTGCGCCATTGGCGGGCAACAAACTCGATTTGGGCTCACTCATAGCGTGCGCACCTCCACCTCGACGCCCGTGCAGTACGGTGCCTGGAACGCCGAGCAGACAATCGGCGCCAGCGGTTCGAGGATTTGCAGTTGCGCCGCTCCGGCGCTGTGGATGGCGTAGTCGATCCAGCTCGGGTCGACGCGCCCTTCCAGGCGGTGACAGGATTCAGCGTAGGTTTGCAGCAAGCGTTGCGCGGCCACTTGGGTCAGGCCCGAGTCCGGGCCGGCGTTGATCTTGGCCACCACGCGAATCTTGTAGCGTTGGATCTGCGCACTTTGGACCGTGACGAGATCCGTTTCCGGCCGTACATCGGGCCGTGCGAAATGTCTGCGCACGCCGTCAAGCAAATCGGCAGAAGGGGTTCCGTCGCCGTCCCTGGACAGCACCGTCACCCTCACCTCACCGGGGGCGGTGCGTCGGCCATTGCCGTCCTTGACCTGCGCCGCATAGCCATCCGGGTCGAAGGTATAGGTGACCGTGACGACACCCGGTGTCGCGCTTTCCACGTTCACCGCCGGTCGTTCGCCGAGGGTGAACACCTCGCGGCGATACTGCATGCGCGAACCCGCCGCCGGCGCGTGGGGCGCCAAGTAATAGCGCAGCCGTGCGTCGTCGTCGCTTTCCAATGTCGGCGGCACCGGCGGGAAGGCCGCCGGGTCACCGGGGTCCAGCACCTGGCGCTCCAGCCCCATATCGGCCAGGCGCGCGTCGAGGTTACTGCCGGTGGCCCACCACGCCAGCATCTGCTTGATGCGCGCGTTGTACTTGCGCTCGTGGGTTTGCAGGCGCACGCAAAACGCTTCCAGGGCCAGGGTCAGCAGTTCGCTTTCGTTGTCGAGGCTGACCTTGAGTTTGGCGGCGCTTTGCGGCGCACGGGTGGCGACGTAGTCAATGACAAACGCCTTGAACTCCGCCAGCAACGGCTCGAACGCGTCGACGGCAATGATCGCCGGCTCTGCCAGTTGGTTCTGGCCAGGGATCAGCATGCTCATGTCATGACCTCGAAGGATTGTTGGCGGTTTTTCCAGGTGCCGGCAAACCGCAGCAACAGACCGGCGCCCTGGCGGGTGGCGACGATGACTTGGGGTTGAAAGTCGGCGATGCCGTTCTCGATGTTGTAGAACGCTTTGGCGGCGTGGCTTTGGGCGAGGATCAAGAGGTCGTCGCCGAGGTTCTGCCCGAGCAGTTGGGGGATCAGCGAGCCGTACAACGGACGCTTCTGGCGAGTGCCCACGGGGGTGGTCAGCGCTCGGGTGGCGCGCTGCACGAATTGCAGCCAGTCATCGACGGCTGCCCCGGTGTTCCTATCGATTCCGATCATGGCAAATCCTTATGCGGTGCTGATCACGCGGCCCTGGTGATCCACCAGCGGGCCGCTCAAATGCACGCCGCCAGCATCCAATAGCAGGCCGACGGCGCCGAGTTGCAAGCTGATGTGGTTGGCGGTCAGCCGCAGCGTGGCGGCGCCGATCTTCGCTTCGATCTGTTCGCGGGAGCCGCCGAAGACAGTGGGTCCGTTGGTCCAGTTGAACGTGTGGCTGACGTCGTCATAGTCACTTTGTGTGCCGTCCTGATGGCGGCGCCGGGTCAACGACGCAACGCTGGAGACCGGCGGAAACAGACTACTGTTGAGCCCGAAAAGCGCCACCGACTGCGCAGCGCCTTCCCCGCCGCCATAGTTGAGCAGCAAGCATTGTTCGCCCACTGACGGAATCCGCGTTTCAGTCTGCGCCCCCGCACTGGGGTTGAAAAAACGAATCGCTGGAGTGAGCAAATCACCGTGGCTGACGGTGCAGGTATTGCTGGCGGCGTCGACCTGCTGGCAGATGCCGATCCGACAGTAGCTTTCAGCGCGGCGGTACAGATCTTCGAGCTGGGCCTCCATTTCCGCCAGGCGCTCGACGATCGGTCCCAGTTGCATGCGTAACAGCGCATCGAACATGGACTACTCCTGCAAGGGTCGGTATTGCTCAGGATCGTCGATACTCGAGACTTCCCACGTGCAGGCAAACAGAGGTTTTCCGGTGGGATCTTCGAGTAACGGCGGGCCGAGGTAGATGTTTTGGGTGAAGGACACTGTCCAGGTGTCGTAGTCCGTTTCGGCACTGCCCTGTAGGGTCGGCGCCGCGACGATGGCGGTTGGCAGGTCGCACTGATCCGCCGGCAGGCCCCAGCGATTATCGAGGGCCAAATCCATCAATTGGCTGGCCAGGTCGCAGGCGTCGTAAGGCGCCGAACCACTGGCAACCCTGGCCATGAGTGACACCGACAGTGCATGGGCCTTACGCCCTTCAAGGGATCGAACGCCGGGGCCGTTGCGTTCCACAGTAATCAGCACGCCGGTTTTATCCCCGGCGCCCTGGAAGTCCTGGTGATTGCCCACACGCAATTGTGGGAAGGCGCCCTTGAGCGCTTCACCAATTGCGATGGGCAGTTGGGAAGGTTTTTCGATAGATGTCATCAGTCGCGTCCTTGCAGCGGTTACTGCTGATCCGGGCGGGAGGGCGGGGCCTCGTCGACGCCAATGCGCTTGGCCGCCCAACGTTCATAAAGGCCGATGGCGACGTCCGCACCGGCCATGGCGGTCAGGCAACCGAGGGCGCCGGCGGTCCAGATCGACATACCGGCGGCGTACAACAGCATCAACGCCGAGACCCCGCAGACCATGCACGCCCCAGACCGCAGCGCCAGGCGCCGGATCAGCGACCAACCACGGGCGCCCTCCTTGTCGGCGCGCCACATTTCGCCGGAAACTCCGCCGATCAGCGCCAGTACGATCACCAGCCAGATAGGCATTTCCGCTAACGCTTGCTGCTCGTTTGTCATGTCACGCCTCCTGGCTGAGCAATGCCGGCAGAATGCCGGTGTTCGGGTAAATCCATTTATAGGTAGGCATTCCAAAAAGCCCGGCTGACCGGGCTTTTCAGTAATGCGGTCCTCGATCTTTCGGCGCTACTGGCGCGGTACGGATCTTTCCTCAATGTTTTTCCGACCACGATCCCTGTCTGCCGGATAACTGCTTCTGGTGCTTTACGCTGCACACCCGGGTCAGTTGCCAACCCTCTGAACCGTTAAGGCCGGTTCATCGCTGCCTGTTCTTGTAAAACGGTGAAACTAAAGAGCGTCGGCATCCTTGCCGGTGTTGCTTGGCATCCCTGCCATCGCTTCGATGGCGTCCGTGCCGATGTTGCGTGCCTTCCTTGTCGTCCTTGGCAGCATCCTTGCCGCCTCCACCAGGCCTTGTTGGCTGGCTTGAGACAAAGAATATGCATGTATGCATATACAGTCAATGCATAAATGCATTTATTTTCAGTATGCAAATGCACTGATGCATTTAGAGCCTTGCTAGCAAAGGGTTTGATGCCTTTCAACAGACGAAAAAAAGCCCGCTCATTGGCGGGCTTTGTCTTACGAGAGAAGGTTAACGGGCGTACATGCCCCACCAGAAGACATGACCGAGGATGCTGATCTGTTCATCCTGGATGTCCTGGAAGCTGTAGTCCTCGTCCGGGTGTTCATCGCGGTTGAAACTGCGCAGGCGAATCCCGGAAGGCAAGCGATAGAGCTGTTTGACCCGCAACTGGCCATTGTGATTGATGGCGTACAAGTCGCCATCGACGATGTCGCCAATCGCGCTCTTGCCCGCATTCACCCCCACCGTCGCGCCATCACGCAGCACGGGCAACATGCTGTTGCCGCGCACCGTCACGCACTTGGCCTGGTCGAACTGCACGCCGTTATGCCGCAGGCTGCGCTTGCCGAACCGCAGGCTGGCCTTTTCGCTTTCCTCGATGACGAATCTTCCTGATCCAGCAGCCAATTCAACCTCACGCAAAAAGGGGATCGACACCTCGTCGTCATTCACGGGGGTGTCGTCATCCCACAGGCTTATGTCCTTGAGTTCCGAATGCGTCGGGTCGCGCCCATCATCCCGCGAAACGCCCACCGCCGCGCGCCCGCGCAGTTGGTCGGTGCTGACGCGGAAGTACTCGGCGATGCGGGAGATGTGCTTGTCCGAGGGGTCAACGATCTTGCCGCTGAGTATCCGGGACAGCGTGGATTGAGGCACGCCGGTACGCCGGTGAAGCTCCGTGGGGGAGATCCGGTCGCGGTCCAGCAGCTCTCTTAAGACGATAGAAACGTTGCGTTTTTGCATAAAGCGGATAGTGACGACAGATTTCAGGCTTGGCAAATGCTAATTTGCATTGAGTATGCATTTTTATGCATTTTTCGTGACTTTTGAGCGGGCCTGCGAACGGTCGACCTCGCGTGTTAACCTTGCCGCCATCGCAAAATCAGCTGGGCCGAGTGCCCCACCTTTGCCCCACTTCTTTTAACGAATTCGCTAATTATCTGATGAGTAAAACCACTTCCGATCTGTCCAGCCACACCCCAATGATGCAGCAGTACTGGCGCCTGAAAAACCAGCACCCTGATCAGTTGATGTTCTATCGCATGGGCGATTTCTACGAGATCTTCTACGAAGACGCGAAGAAGGCCGCCAAGTTGCTGGACATCACCCTGACCGCGCGTGGGCAGTCGGCGGGGCAGTCGATTCCGATGTGTGGGATTCCTTACCATTCGTTGGAAGGCTACCTTGTCAAGCTGGTGAAGCTGGGCGAGTCGGTGGTGATCTGTGAGCAGATCGGCGACCCGGCCACCAGCAAGGGGCCGGTGGAGCGTCAGGTGGTGCGCATTATTACGCCGGGGACGGTGAGTGATGAGGCGCTGCTGGATGAGCGGCGCGATAACCTGATCGCTGCGGTGCTCGGCGATGAGCGGCTGTTCGGCCTGGCGGTACTGGATATCACCAGCGGCAACTTCAGCGTGTTGGAGACCAAAGGCTGGGAGAACCTGCTGGCGGAGCTGGAGCGTATCAATCCGGTGGAGCTGATGATCCCGGATGATTGGCCAAAGGACCTGCCGGCGGAACGTCGTCGTGGGACCAAGCGTCGCGCACCGTGGGATTTCGAACGTGATTCGGCGCTGAAAAGCCTGTGCCAGCAGTTCTCCGTGCAGGACCTCAAGGGCTTCGGTTGCGAGACCCTGACCCTGGCCATCGGCGCCGCCGGTTGCCTGCTCAGCTATGCCAAGGAAACCCAGCGCACCGCCCTGCCGCACTTGCGCAGCCTGCGCCATGAGCGCCTGGACGACACCGTCGTGCTCGATGGTGCCACCCGTCGCAACCTGGAACTGGACACCAACCTGGCCGGCGGGCGCGACAACACTCTGCAATCGGTGGTGGACCGTTGCCAGACCGCCATGGGCAGCCGCTTGCTGACCCGTTGGCTGAACCGTCCGCTGCGGGATTTGACGGTGTTGCAAGCGCGGCAGACGTCGATTACCTGCCTGCTGGACGGCTATCGCTTCGAAAAGCTGCAGCCGCAGTTGAAAGAAATCGGCGATATCGAGCGCATCCTGGCGCGGATTGGCCTGCGCAACGCGCGGCCCCGTGACTTGGCGCGTCTGCGTGATGCCTTGAGCGCCCTGCCGCAACTGCAAGTGGCGATGACCGAACTGGACACACCACACCTGCAACAACTCGCAGTAACTGCCGGCACCTACCCGGACCTGGCGGCGCTGCTGGAAAAAGCCATCATCGACAACCCGCCGGCGATCATCCGTGACGGCGGCGTGCTCAAGACTGGCTACGACAGCGAACTGGATGAACTGCAGTCCCTGAGCGAGAACGCCGGGCAGTTCCTGATTGACCTGGAAGCCCGCGAAAAAGCGCGCACCGGCCTGGCCAACCTGAAGGTCGGTTACAACCGCGTGCATGGCTACTTTATCGAGTTGCCGAGCAAGCAGGCCGAGCAGGCGCCCATCGACTATCAACGTCGTCAAACCCTAAAAGGTGCCGAGCGCTTCATCACCCCCGAGCTGAAAGCGTTCGAAGATAAGGCGCTGTCGGCCAAGAGCCGCGCCTTGGCGCGGGAAAAGATGCTGTATGAAGCGCTGCTCGAAGATTTGATCGGCCGCTTGGCGCCGTTGCAAGACACCGCCGCCGCACTGGCGGAGCTGGATGTGCTGAGCAACCTGGCCGAGCGTGCGCTGAACCTTGACTTGAACTGCCCGAGGTTTGTCAGCGAGCCGTGCATGCGCATCGTTCAGGGTCGCCACCCGGTGGTGGAGCAGGTATTGACTACGCCGTTCGTCGCCAACGACCTGTCGCTGGACGACGATACCCGCATGTTGGTGATCACCGGTCCGAATATGGGCGGTAAATCCACCTACATGCGCCAGACCGCGCTTATCGTGTTGCTGGCACATATTGGCAGCTTCGTACCGGCGACCAGTTGTGAGCTGTCCCTGGTGGATCGCATCTTCACGCGGATCGGTTCCAGCGATGACCTCGCCGGTGGCCGGTCGACCTTTATGGTGGAGATGAGCGAAACCGCGAACATCCTGCACAACGCCACCGAGCGCAGCCTGGTGCTGATGGACGAAGTGGGCCGCGGCACCAGCACCTTCGACGGCCTGTCCCTGGCCTGGGCGGCGGCCGAGCGCCTGGCGCATCTGCGCGCCTATACGCTGTTCGCCACCCACTACTTCGAACTGACCGTGCTGCCGGAAAGCGAGCCGCTGGTGGCCAACGTGCATCTCAATGCCACCGAGCACAACGAGCGCATCGTGTTCCTGCACCATGTGTTGCCAGGGCCGGCCAGCCAGAGTTACGGCCTGGCCGTGGCGCAGTTGGCCGGTGTGCCGAACGACGTGATCACCCGCGCCCGCGAGCACCTCAGTCGCCTGGAAGCCACCGCCCTGCCCCACGAAACCGTGGTCGCCAGCCCGAAGAAGGCCAGCAGCAAATCCAGCGCGCCACACCAGAGCGATATGTTCGCCAGCCTGCCCCATCCGGTGCTGGATGAGTTGGCAAAACTTGACCTGGACGACTTGACACCGCGAAAAGCGCTGGAAATGCTCTATACACTGAAGACACGGATCTAACGCAGACGCTTGCAAGCTGATATTATCTCGCGCGGTTTGGGATGCTGCGGGCTTTTTAGCCTGGTCCGCAGACTATCGCTCTCAAACCTCGCGGGCCCCACCATAAGGGGTTTCGCTGCCGCCGCCTGAGGAGAAAATTAGAAATGACCTTCGTCGTCACCGACAACTGCATCAAGTGCAAATACACCGACTGCGTAGAAGTCTGTCCGGTGGACTGCTTCTACGAAGGCCCGAATTTCCTGGTCATCCACCCGGACGAGTGCATTGACTGCGCCCTGTGTGAACCTGAATGCCCGGCCGTCGCTATTTTCTCCGAGGACGAGGTCCCGGAAGATATGCAGGAATTTATCCAGTTGAACGTCGAACTGGCGGAAATCTGGCCGAACATCACGGAGAAGAAAGAGTCGCTGCCGGATGCGGAAGAGTGGGACGGTGTGAAAGGCAAGATCAAAGATCTCGAGCGCTGACAGCGCCGCTGTCCAATAAAAAGGCCCTTTCTGGGCCTTTTTTGCGTTATGGGGCAGGCATTTTACTTTTCTGCAGGCAAAAAAAGGGGCGGTATGACCCGCCCACATTTTTTCCCTAGTCCCTGTATTCCTTTTTCATCATCCTGATGAATCGCATCCTGCGACGTTCCTTCAAACCATCGTTCCTTGATGGCTGTGTCAATCCGTGGACACAGGGCAGATAGTAGCCAGTTCCCAGGGAAGTACAACGCAATCCAAACCGCCGCCTGCGCCGCAATCGCGCTCGAAAGCCAATAAATAATTGTTATATTTCAATTGATTAGAAATATAGCCAGACAATTCGAGACGTCCGGCAGCGCTAAAAAAACCAAACACTTACGTGAAAGTAAGCAAATGCTTACACGAGCAACTGTGTAAGAGCGCAGCAAGCAATGCCTGGCCGTTCTGCGGACAAGAAAAAGCCCCGACAAATTCGAGGCTTGTTTCCTACGACTGGCTCAGTCGTCGCTGACTGTAATCGTCGGCATGGCCGGAGCAGCCGCTTCCTGCAGCACAATCCGCGCGCCCACGTGACGCGCCAGCTCCTGATAAACCATGGCGATCTGGCCGTCGGGCTCGGCAGCCACCGTCGGTTTGCCGCCATCGGCCTGTTCACGAATCACCATTGCCAGCGGCAGCGAGGCGAGCAACTCGACGCCGTACTGAGTGGCCAGTTTCTCGCCGCCCCCCTCGCCGAACAGATGCTCGGCGTGGCCGCAGTTGGAGCAGATGTGTACCGCCATGTTTTCCACGACGCCCAGCACCGGAATGTTGACCTTGCGGAACATTTCCACGCCTTTCTTCGCGTCCAGCAGCGCCAGGTCCTGGGGGGTGGTGACGATCACCGCACCGGCCACCGGGACTTTTTGTGCCAGGGTCAGTTGGATATCACCAGTGCCTGGCGGCATGTCGATTACCAGGTAGTCCAAATCGCCCCAAGCGGTCTGGGTCACCAGTTGCAGCAAGGCGCCGGAGACCATCGGCCCACGCCATACCATCGGTGTGTTGTCGTCGGTCAGGAACGCCATCGACATCACTTCCACACCCAGCGACTCGATGGGCACGAACCACTTCTGGTCCTTGATTTTCGGGCGAGTGCCCTCGGCAATGCCGAACATCACGCCCTGGCTTGGGCCGTAGATATCCGCGTCGAGAATCCCCACGCGAGCGCCTTCGCGCGCCAGCGCCAGCGCCAGGTTGGCCGCCGTGGTGGATTTACCCACCCCACCCTTGCCGGAGGCCACGGCCACCACATTTTTCACATTGGCCAGGCCGGGGATCTGCGCCTGGGCCTTGTGCGGCGCGATCACACATTGAATGTCGACCCTGGCCGAACCCACGCCGTCCAGGCCTTCAATGGCCATTTGCAGCATCTGCGCCCAGCCGCTCTTGAACAGACCGGCGGCATAGCCCAGTTCCATCCGGACCGACACCTGGTCGCCCTGGATCTCGATGGCGCGGACACAACCGGCACTGACCGGGTCCTGGTTCAAATAGGGGTCGGTGTATTGGCGAAGAACGGCTTCCACCGCTGCGCGATTGACGGCGCTCATGGGCTACTCCCGAAAAAAGACTGACTGAAACAGGCGGCTATCCTACCCGTTCCAGCGGCTTAACGGCATGCTTTCGCAGGCCGGGAAGATTCTGAAACAGCGTCACGGGGTGAAATATATTTCCCGGCGCTTTATAGTGACCGACCTCCGTTTCATCAAGTAGCCGAGCCCCAATGTCCGAGCCACGCAAGATCCTCGTCACCAGCGCCCTGCCCTATGCCAATGGTTCGATCCATCTTGGCCATATGCTTGAGTACATCCAGACCGATATGTGGGTGCGCTTCCAGAAGCATCGCGGCAATCAATGCATCTATGTCTGCGCGGACGACGCCCACGGTTCGGCCATCATGTTGCGCGCCGAAAAGGAAGGCATCACCCCGGAACAACTGATCGCCAATGTGCAGGCTGAACACAGCGCCGACTTTGCCGAGTTCCTGGTGGACTTCGATAACTTCCACTCGACCCACGCCGACGAAAACCGTGAGCTGTCGAGCCAGATCTACCTGCGGTTGAAGGATGCCGGGCACATTGCCACGCGCTCGATCACCCAGTATTTCGACCCGGAAAAGAAAATGTTCCTGGCCGACCGCTTCATCAAGGGCACCTGCCCGAAATGCGGCACCGCGGACCAGTACGGCGACAACTGCGAAAAATGCGGTGCCACCTACGCTCCCACCGACCTGAAGGACCCGAAGTCGGCAATCTCCGGCGCCACCCCGGTGCTCAAGGATTCCCAGCACTTCTTCTTCAAGCTCCCGGATTTCCAGCAAATGCTGCAAACCTGGACGCGCAGCGGCACCCTGCAGGATGCCGTCGCCAACAAGATCGCCGAATGGCTGGATGCCGGGCTGCAACAGTGGGACATCTCCCGCGATGCGCCGTATTTCGGCTTTGAGATTCCAGGCGAGCCGGGCAAGTATTTCTATGTGTGGCTGGACGCCCCGATCGGCTACATGGCCAGCTTCAAGAACTTGTGCAACCGCACGCCGGAGCTGGACTTCGACGCGTTCTGGGGCAAGGACTCCACCGCCGAGCTGTACCATTTCATCGGCAAGGACATCGTCAATTTCCACGCCTTGTTCTGGCCGGCGATGCTCGAAGGTGCGGGCTACCGCAAGCCGACCGGCATCAACGTACACGGCTACCTGACCGTCAACGGCCAGAAGATGTCCAAGTCCCGTGGCACCTTTATCAAGGCGCGCACCTACCTGGATCACCTGTCGCCGGAATACCTGCGCTACTACTACGCATCCAAGCTGGGCCGTGGCGTCGACGACCTCGACCTGAACCTGGAAGACTTCGTACAGAAGGTCAACTCGGACCTCGTCGGCAAAGTCGTCAACATCGCCAGCCGTTGCGCCGGTTTCATCCATAAGGGCAACGCCGGTGTGCTGGTGGCCGAGAATGCCGCGCCGGAGCTGACTGACGCGTTCCTGGCCGCCGCGCCAAGCATTGCCGAAGCCTATGAGGCCCGCGACTTTGCCCGCGCCATGCGCGAGATCATGGGCCTGGCCGACCGCGCCAACGCGTGGATCGCCGACAAGGCGCCGTGGTCGCTGAACAAGCAGGAAGGCAAGCAGGCGGAAGTCCAGGCCATCTGCGCCACCGGCGTCAACCTGTTCCGCCAGTTGGTGATCTTCCTCAAGCCGGTGCTGCCGTTGCTGGCTGCGGATGCAGAGGCGTTCCTCAACGTCGCGCCGCTGACCTGGAACGATCACGCCACCTTGCTCAGCAACCATCAGTTGAATGAGTTCAAGCCGCTGATGACCCGCATCGATCCGGTAAAAGTCCAGGCCATGAGCGACGCTTCGAAAGAAGACCTGGTCGCCAGCCAGACAGACACCGGCGAATCGACGCCGGCCGGCAACGGCGAACTGGTCAAGGAGCCGCTGTCCCCGGAGATCGAGTTCGACGCCTTTGCCGCCGTGGACCTGCGGGTTGCGCTGATCCTCAAGGCCGAAGCCGTGGAAGGTGCCGACAAGCTGCTGCGCCTGACCCTCGACATCGGCGACGAGCAACGCAACGTGTTCTCCGGGATCAAGAGCGCTTATCCGGACCCGTCCAAGCTCAATGGTCGCCTGACCATGATGATCGCCAACCTCAAGCCACGGAAAATGAAGTTCGGTATTTCCGAAGGCATGGTGATGGCGGCCGGCCCTGGCGGTGAAGAAATCTACCTGCTGAGCCCTGACAGCGGCGCCAAGCCGGGTCAACGCATCAAGTAAGCCCTGCAAAACAGCCCTGTCGTCGCGGCGACAGGGCTTTTCAGCTAGTACCCCCTTCTCGCTTACCGGATAATCAGGCCCTGTTTGCTTAACCGGCATGCCCATGACCGATATGCTCCTCACCCTTGTCAGCGCCGCCCTGATCAACAACCTCGTGTTGCAGATGCCGTTGGCCGTCGACCCGATGTTGGCTGCGCACTCACGCTCGCGGGTGCATGCATTGGGGATTGCCACCACCGCGTTGATGGCAGTCAGCAGCATGCTGGGCTATCTGCTGGACCACTACCTGCTGCAGCCACTGGCGTTGACCGCCCTGCGACTGTTTGTGTTTTTACCGCTGACCGCGCTGCTGATCCGCCCCGTGCTCGGCTTGCTCACGCGCTTGCGCCCCACACTGCCGACGGAGGGGTTATGGCCGCTCCTACTGGGCAACGCCGGGGTACTGGGCGTGGTGTTGCTGGGCATTGAAGACGACAAGGGCCTGGCACACACAGCGGCACTGAGCCTGGGCGCCGGGCTCGGCTTCTGGCTGGTGCTGAGCCTGTTCAGCGACTTACGCCAGCGGATCGCCGACAACGACATTCCGCTGCCCTTCCGCGGCCTGCCGGTCGAACTGATCAGCGCCGGGCTGATGGCGGTGGCTTTTCTGGGTTTCAACGCAATGATCAAAGCATGAACCTGATTCAACGTATCGACGCGCTGCTCCCGCAAACCCAATGCGGCAAATGCGGGCACCCGGGCTGCAAGCCCTACGCCGAAGGCATTGCCCAAGGCGAAGCCATCAATAAGTGCCCGCCGGGCGGGCAGGAAACGATCGGCGCACTCGCGCAGTTGCTGAACGTGCCGGTGCTGACGCTGGACGCCAGCCACGGCGAAGCGCCGCCACAGATTGCCTACATCCGCGAAGCCGAATGCATCGGTTGTACCAAATGCATCCAGGCGTGCCCGGTGGACGCGATTGTCGGCGCTGCCAAATGGATGCACACCGTGATCATCGACGAATGCACCGGTTGCGACCTGTGCGTTGCGCCCTGCCCGGTCGACTGCATCGAAATGCACCCGCTGGCGACGGTGCTGCCGATTGTCGGCGGCCTGGCGACCAACGACCACGAGCGCCGCGCGCGCGGCTTGAAGCGAGACCGCGCACGACGACGCTTTGAGCAACGCAACGCGCGCCTGCAACGGGAAGAAGAACACAAGCAGGCCGAACGCCTGGCCCGCGCCAAGCGTGCCGCGCCGTTGGCCGCCGTGTCGATCGATGCAGCGCAGGCAGCCCAGGACGCCGCGATCAAAAAAGCCAAGATCAACGTGGCGATGAGCCGTGCGCAGTTGCATAAATCCTTGAAGGCATTCGGGCATCCGCCCACCTTTGAACAGCAGTCGCAATTGATCGTCCTGCAACAACAGTTCGAAGGCGCAGAGCAAGCACTAACCGCCCTGGAGGTGAACCTCGCGCCTGCAACACCGGCCCCCGATAGCAGCGCCGATCTCAAGCGCGCCAAGATCCAACTGGCAATGCGCCGCGCCGAATTGAAGAAAGCCCAGGATCAGAACGCCGATCCACAGCAACTGTCCGAGGCGCAAAACAAGCTCGACGCTGCACAGCGCCAGGTGGATGCCCATGGCCACGCTTGAGCCTCAGCAGGCCCTGCAACGGGTGTTGCTGGCGACGCTACCGGGTGCGGTGGCGATGTTCTGGTTATACGGTTGGGGCGTGTTGATCAATCTGTTGCTGGCGACGGGCGGCGCGCTGTTGGTAGATGCGGGCGTGCAACGCCTGCGAGGGCAGCGTGGCAGCGATCTGAGCAGCCTGGTCAGCGCGACCTTGCTCGCCCTGGCACTGCCGCCCTATTGCCCCTGGTGGCTGTGCGTGGCGGCCGTCGCCAGTGGGCTGCTGCTGGGCAAGCACCTGTACGGCGGCCATCGCAACCCTTTCAACCCGGCCATGGTCGGGTATGCGTTGATGCTGGTGGCCTTTCCGCAACTCATGACGCACTGGCCGGCCACCCACGGCCTGGACCTGCTGGCCGGCGCACAACAGATATTCGGCCTGCACCGCGACGCGCCCGATGCCTGGGCCCAGGCGACTGCACTGGATGCCCTGCGACTGAACAAGAGCTTGACCATCGATGAACTGTTCGCTCGCAGCCCGGCATTTGGGCATTTCGGCGGCAAGGGCAGCGAGTGGGTGAACCTGGCGTTTCTGGCGGGCGGTCTGTGGCTGTTACGCCAGCGGGTATTCAGTTGGCACGCCCCCCTGGGCATGCTGGGCAGCCTCTTTGTGATCAGCTTGCTGTGCTGGAACGGCTCGGGCTCCGACTCCCACGGCTCGCCGCTGTTTCATCTGCTGACCGGCGCTACCGTTCTCGGCGCATTTTTTATCGTCACCGAGCCGGTCTCCGGCCCGAAAAGCCCCACGGCCCGGCTGCTGTTCGGGGCGGGGGTGGGCGTGCTGACATATCTGATTCGCACGTGGGGCGGTTACCCGGACGGTGTAGCCTTTGCGGTGCTGTTGATGAACCTGGCCGTGCCGGCGCTGGAACGCCTGGTGGCAGCGAAACAGCCGGCGGTCAGCGTATGAAACCGAGCAGAGGTGTGTTGCTGGCGTTGCTGATCGCCATCGGCGGCGGCACGCTGGTCCTCACCCTTCAGCACCTGACCGCCGATCACGCCGCGCGCCAGGTTCAGGCGCTACAGCGCCAGGCGCTGCGCGACCTGCTACCCGCCGACCGCTATGACAACCAACCACTGGATCACCCGCTGACCATCGCCCCACAGCCCCTGGCCGAGAGCCACCTGCAGGGTGGCTATCGGGTGACCCTGTCGGGCCAACCCAGCGCGGTACTGCTTCGTTTGACGACCAACGGCTACGCTGGGCCGATCGAACTGCTGATTGCCATCGACCGCGACGGCAAGCTGCTGGGCATCAAAACCCTGGCGCAATCGGAAACCCCAAGCCTGGGTGGGCATATCAGCGAGCCCGGCAACCCTTGGCTGGCTTCATTCAAGGGGCGTTCGCGCACGGACATGCAAGGCTCGAACTTCGATCAAATAGCCGGTGCCACCCTCACCTCTCGAGCGGTGATCAGTGCCGTCCACGACGCTTTGCGCTATTTCGACGAGCACCGTTCATCCCTGCTGGAGCCCGCCCCCCATGACTAGAGCCGTTGGCCTGGCCAATGCATCGATGCTGGCACCGTTGCTCGGGGTGACTGACACCCTGCCCAAAGCCCTGAGTTTCCTGGCGTTGTCGGCGCTGATCGTGACGTTCTACGGCCTGGCCATGCGCGCGCTGCGCTCACGCCTGAGCACGCCCTTGCGGTTGGGTGCCAGCCTGACAGTCGCTGCTACGCTGGTCAGCTGTGCGCAGTTATTGTTACAGGCATTTGCGCTACCGATGTATCAGCAACTGGGCATCTACCTCGCGCTGATCAGCGTGCAATGCGTCGTCCTGGAACATCATGGTTTCTTTGAGGCGAGCCAACGCAAGGCGCAGCTACGGTTAGTCGGTCTGTTCGCCGCACTCATGATCATCCTGGGGTTGTTACGCGCCACTGCCGCCACCCAATTGATGCCGGCCGGGTTTATCCTGCTCGGGTTATTGCTCGCAGGGTTGCAGGCCTGGGCCCATTTTTCACAATCACGCTGACCTCCAGCAAGGAATCGCCTGCCCCATGAACGCCGCAAAACGCCTGGAAATTTTCCGCAGGCTTCACGAAGACAATCCGGAACCCAAAACCGAACTGGCTTACTCAACGCCGTTTGAGTTGCTGATTGCGGTGATTCTCTCGGCCCAATCCACAGACGTTGGCGTCAACAAGGCCACGGCCAAGCTATATCCCGTGGCGAACACCCCGGCAGCGATCCATGCTTTGGGCGTGGAAGGTTTGTCCGAATACATCAAGACCATCGGTCTGTACAACAGCAAGGCGAAGAATGTCATCGAGACCTGCCGCCTGCTGGTCGAACGGCATAACGGTGAAGTGCCGCAGACTCGTGAAGCGCTGGAGGCTCTGCCGGGAGTGGGCCGCAAGACGGCCAACGTTGTGCTCAATACGGCATTCCGGCAACTGACCATGGCCGTGGACACCCACATTTTCCGCGTAAGTAACCGCACCGGCATTGCCCGCGGCAAGAATGTGGTGGAAGTGGAAAAACAACTGATGAAGTTTGTCCCCAAGCCGTATCTGCTCGATTCGCACCACTGGCTGATCCTTCACGGACGCTACGTTTGCCAGGCCCGCAAGCCGCGCTGTGGCAGCTGTCGCATCGAAGACCTGTGCGAATACAAGGACAAGACGTCGGACGATTGAGAGATCATTGGTTTTTCGATCCATCGATTGAAAAAATCTTTTTTACCCGCCCATGGAATATCGTTATAAGGAGCGCCAACGGCAGTCTTAGCCCGGAGTTAACCTTATGAGCACTGGCAAAGAACAACTGGAAGTGGAAGATGACCTTGTTGAGTCGGATGACGGTGGAGAGGAAACACCTGTAGAGGTGGCCAAGACCAATCTAAGCAAACGCCGCACCATCGACAACCTTCTGGAAGAGCGACGCTTGCAAAAACAGCTGGCCGATTACGACTTCGACCTCTGATCGGCCGAGAACGGCCGGAAGCCTCCCTGACGGAGGCTTTTTTCTGCCGATTCGCCTGGCTATCAAGCCATGTGGTGGCGCCCTCCTCTAGACCAGTCCATTGCGTTGAGCCAACTCGATCAGATCGACCAGTGAGCGGGCATTGAGCTTGAGCAGCAACCGCGTCTTATAGGTGCTGACGGTTTTGTTGCTGAGGAACATGCCGTCGGCGATTTCCTTGTTGGTTTTGCCGCGCGCCAGTTGCTGCAACACCATCATCTCGCGCCCCGAAAGGCGCTCGACCATGTCGGCCTCGCTGGCATTGCCCATGGTGGAACGCACCGAATTCAGCGCCTGGTTCGGAAAGTAGCTGTAGCCGGACAGCACCGCCTTGATGGCACTCAGCAATTCCGTCAGGTCCTGCTGCTTGCACACGTACCCGGCCGCCCCCGCTTGCATGCAGCGCATGGAGAAATGACCCGGGGCCTGGGAAGTCAGGACCAGCACCTTGAACGGTATGGCCTGCTTGGTCGACGACAGCCGGCAGATAACTTCCAGGCCATCGAGTTTGGGAATCCCAATATCCAGTATGACAATGTCCGGCATATGTTCCCGCGCAAGTTGCAACGCATCGACACCGTTATCGGTCTCGGCAACGACCTCATAACCATGACGCTCCATTAGCATGCGCACAGCAAGACGAATGACGGGATGATCATCCACGATCAGCACTTTATTCATGAGAAAGTCCAATTTCGCTGTTCGAATTATTCAGAGCAAGCACAATAGCCTAGTCGTTTCCTAGTTGGCATAGCGTTCCACCCCAAGCAACAGCAAGCAGAGACCCAACCCACAACGAGATAGGAATTAACCTACAAAAAATCACCAACTCAGATGTTTCTAGTTTTATGGAGCCCTTCAGACCTTTCCGGGCTCGCACATATTTTGAGAGAAATATCCGGTGGTTAGGGGGCCAGTCGTAAACGCAGCGCACACCAGTTTCAGGAAATGCCCCTTGCATGCCGCTATCACACGAACGGACGCGTAAAAAAAACCTGATGACTTCAGTTCCATTTAACATATTCATTTACACCATAAATTTCCTACAGAACTTTCCTCGGCTTACATCTACACCGCACTTCCGTGAGTGAATTTTCTGTAAGACATAGTTCCTATTCAGGTGTAAATAATTCATTCCTCGGCGCGTCAAGCATCAAAGTTTTTGAAACGCCAAACCCTCGACAGACTTTAAACAACCGTAAACAACTTTAAACATCAGGGCCGTTGTGCCTTTTTACGGGCAAAAAAAAATGGCCCCTGAACAAGGGGCCACTTTTCATTTCGACTGGAACACTCAGAACAACTTGCGACCCTTGTTGGCCGCAATGCGCATGCGCAGTGCATTCAACTTGATGAAGCCTGCTGCGTCCGCCTGGTTGTAGGCGCCGCCATCTTCTTCGAAGGTGGCGATGTTGGCGTCGAACAGCGACTCGTCGGACTTGCGACCGGTGACGATCACATTGCCCTTGTACAGCTTCAGGCGCACAACACCGTTCACGTGAGCCTGGGAAGCGTCGATCATCTGTTGCAGCATCAGACGCTCAGGGCTCCACCAGTAGCCGGTGTAGATCAGGCTGGCATACTTGGGCATCAGCTCGTCTTTGAGGTGAGCCACTTCGCGGTCGAGGGTGATCGACTCGATGGCGCGGTGGGCGCGCAGCATGATGGTGCCGCCTGGGGTTTCGTAGCAGCCACGGGACTTCATGCCCACGTAACGGTTCTCGACGATGTCGAGACGGCCGATACCGTGTTCGCCGCCGATACGGTTCAGGGTCTCCAGTACGGTGGCCGGGGTCATTTCGACGCCGTCCAGCGCGACGATGTCGCCGTTGCGGTAGGTCAGTTCCAGATACTGCGGCTTGTCGGGAGCGTTCTCCGGGGAGACGGTCCACTTCCACATGTCTTCTTCGTGCTCGGTCCAGGTGTCTTCCAGCACGCCGCCTTCATAGGAGATGTGCAACAGGTTGGCATCCATCGAGTACGGGGACTTTTTCTTACCATGACGCTCGATCGGGATTGCGTGCTTTTCAGCGTAATCCATCAGCTTTTCACGGGACAGCAGGTCCCATTCACGCCAAGGGGCAATCACTTTCACGCCCGGCTTGAGGGCATAGGCGCCCAGTTCGAAACGCACCTGGTCGTTGCCTTTGCCGGTGGCGCCATGGGAAATGGCGTCAGCGCCGGTTTCGTTGGCGATTTCGATCAGGCGCTTGGCGATCAGCGGACGTGCGATGGAGGTACCCAGCAGGTACTCGCCTTCGTAGACGGTGTTGGCGCGAAACATCGGGAAAACGAAGTCGCGGACGAACTCTTCGCGCAGGTCGTCAATGTAGATCTCTTTGACGCCCATGGCTTGCGCCTTGGCACGTGCAGGTTCGACCTCTTCGCCCTGACCCAGGTCAGCGGTGAAGGTCACCACTTCACAGTTATAAGTATCCTGCAGCCACTTGAGGATCACCGAAGTGTCCAGGCCGCCGGAATACGCGAGAACGACCTTGTTTACGTCGGCCATGCCATCACTCCACGGGGTTTTACGGAAAGGCAACGATTCTACCGATCAAAACCGCGAAATTACAGGGGCGCGACAGCAAATGAAGATAAAGCGACAGATTATGTCGAGCGGGCGACCGATGGTCGCAGCTTATGACGTGGCGGCGGGGTTGCTCGGCCCCGCGGCCTGGGCCGCCGGCTTCTCGGGGGCTGCCACGCGTTCGAGCTGGATATTGACGCGGCGATTGCGCGCTCGGTTAGCGGCGTTGGTATTGGGCGCCAAGGGGTAGCTTTCGCCGTGGAACCGCATGGTGATCTGCGATTCCTGCACGCCGTTGGCCTTGAAGTAGTCCATTACCGCCAATGCGCGACGGCGCGAGACATCGCGATTGGTCAGGCGATTGCCACTATTGTCGGAGTGACCATTCAATTCGATATGGTTGACCGTCGGATCGGCTTTCATGAATTCGACGATCACCGCCAGCTTGCTCTTGGCCGATGCGTCCAGCTCGATGCCGCCACCGGGGAAGCCGACTTCGGTCTGCTTGACCTGATCGTAATTCATCGGCAGCAACTTGGTAGTACACAGTTGATAGTCGTTGTAGGCCTTGTTGAATTTCACCGGCAACAGGCGAATTTCCGAATAGCCGCCTTCACGCCCGTAATGCCGCACGGTCGGACTGCGCCCCTCAAGCAGGCCATTGAACAGGCGCCCGGCCTGGGCCTGGGAACTGTTGAACAACACGTCGCCACTGCCGACACGCACGGCACCGAGGTTGATATCACCCCGGCCCGGTTGCCAAGGCGCAGCAGCCGCCAGCAAGGTCGCCGATCCCGCGCCGAGCGAGCCGTTGAAGGCTTTCAGACGGAATGTCGCCTGCTCACCGGCCCGGCGCACGAACTCGCCCGAGCCGAAATCAGTGATCGGCTGGGTCAAACGGCACTCGAATTTGTCGCCCTCCACCTTCCACTCAATATTCTCCAGACGTGTCTGAAACGTGAGGGCCATCGCAGGCAGGCTGGCAAACACACTGAGCAGGGCTAGATAATGCTGGCGCACGGGAGGCTCCACTGGTTTCTACAACACTTCAAAGCGTCATACATCGTTAAGGCATACCAAAGGCTATCGGATGCATCCTGCAAAACTTGATAGCGAGTGCCTGCAAGAGTCTTTTCCGGTAGCATTCCCACCAGATTGACCCGCCTGGAATCCCCAATGTCCGACCGCCTGACCCTGCTGCGTCCCGACGACTGGCATATTCATCTTCGCGATGGTGCTGCGTTAACCCAAACCGTGGCCGATGTTGCGCGCACGTTTGGCCGCGCCATCATCATGCCTAACCTGGTACCTCCGGTGCGTAATGCCGCTGAAGCCGACGCCTATCGCCAGCGCATCCTCGCTGTACGGCCGGCCGGCAGCCGCTTCGAACCGCTGATGGTGCTCTACCTGACCGACCGCACCCAGCCCGACGAAATCCGCCAGGCCAAGGCCAGCGGTTTCGTACACGCCGCCAAGCTCTACCCGGCGGGCGCGACCACCAACTCCGATTCCGGCGTGACCAGTATCGACAAGATCCTGCCGGCGATCGAAGCGATGGCCGAAGTCGGCATGCCGCTGCTGATCCACGGTGAAGTCACCCGTGGTGATGTCGACGTATTCGATCGCGAAAAAATCTTCATCGACGAGCATATGCGCCGTGTGGTCGAGCTGTTTCCGACCCTCAAGGTGGTGTTCGAACACATCACCACGGCCGACGCGGTGCAATTCGTCACCGAGGCCTCGGCCAACGTCGGCGCGACCATCACCGCCCATCACCTGCTCTACAACCGCAACCACATGCTGGTGGGCGGGATTCGGCCGCACTTCTATTGCCTGCCGATTCTCAAGCGCAACACCCATCAGGTGGCCCTGCTGGACGCCGCGACCAGCGGCAACCCGAAGTTCTTCCTCGGCACCGACTCGGCGCCCCACGCCCAGCACGCCAAGGAAGCTGCCTGTGGTTGTGCCGGTTGCTACACCGCCTATGCGGCGATCGAGCTGTACGCCGAGGCGTTCGAACAGCGCAACGCCCTGGACAAACTCGAAGGCTTCGCCAGCCTGAATGGCCCGCGTTTCTACGGGCTGCCGGCGAATACCGACCGCATCACCCTGGTTCGTGAAGACTGGACCGCCCCCGCCAGCCTGCCATTTGGCGAGCTGACTGTTATCCCGCTGCGCGCCGGTGAAACACTGCGCTGGCGCCTGCTGGAGGAAAGCAAGTGAGTGAAGACCATTACGATGACGAACACGAGCACAGCGGTGGCGGTTCCCGTCACCCGATGGCCGAGCGGTTTCGCGGCTATCTGCCGGTTGTCATCGACGTAGAAACCGGTGGCTTCAACTGCGCCACCGATGCACTGCTGGAAATCGCCGCGACGACCATCGGCATGGACGAACAGGGCTTTGTGTTCGCGGAACACACCCACTTCTTCCGCGTCGAGCCGTTCGAAGGCGCCAATATCGAAGCAGCGGCCCTGGAATTCACCGGGATCAAGCTCGATCACCCACTGCGCATGGCGGTGAGTGAAGAAGCGGCGTTGACCGATATCTTCCGTGGCGTGCGCAAGGCGTTGAAGGCCAATGGCTGCAAACGCGCGATCCTGGTGGGGCACAACAGCAGTTTCGACCTGGGTTTCCTGAATGCCGCCGTGGCGCGGTTGGACATGAAGCGTAACCCGTTCCACCCGTTCTCCAGCTTCGACACCGCTACGCTCGCAGGCCTGGCTTACGGCCAGACCGTATTGGCCAAAGCCTGCCAGGCCGCCGGTATCGACTTTGACGGTCGCGAAGCCCACTCGGCGCGCTACGACACTGAAAAGACTGCCGAACTGTTCTGCGGCATCGTCAACCGTTGGAAACAGATGGGCGGCTGGGAAGACTTCAGCGACTGAAGCTAAATCCCACGTATAAAAAAACCGGCCTTCTCAGGCCGGTTTTTTTTGTACCGATAACGTGGCTTACAGCTTGCCGGCGTTCTCGGTCAGGTACGCTGCAACGCCTTCTGGCGAAGCGTTCATGCCTTTGTCGCCTTTTTTCCAGTTCGCAGGGCAAACTTCGCCGTGCTCTTCGTGGAATTGCAGGGCGTCGATCAGACGGATCAGCTCTTCCATGTTACGGCCCAGCGGCAGGTCGTTGATGATCTGGGAGCGCACAACGCCCTTGTCGTCGATCAGGAACGCGCCACGGAATGCCACGCCGCCTTCGGACTCAACGTCGTAAGCCTTGGCGATGTCGTGCTTCATGTCGGCAGCCATGGTGTATTTGACTTTGCCGATGCCGCCATCGTTGATGGCCGTGTTGCGCCAGGCGTTGTGGGTGAAGTGGGAGTCGATGGAAACCGCGACCACTTCAACGTTACGCGCCTTGAAATCGTCCATGCGGTGGTCCAGAGCAATCAGCTCCGAAGGGCAGACGAAGGTGAAGTCCAGCGGGTAGAAGAACACCAGGCCGTATTTGCCTTTGATGGCTTCAGACAGCTTGAAGCTGTCAACGATTTCGCCAGTGCCGAGAACGGCAGGTACGTCGAAATCCGGGGCTTGTTTGCCGACGAGTACGCTCATTGGATATCTCCTGATGTAGGGGTGACGATTGAAGTAAAAGGACCGGCCTTGAGTCTGCCGCGCATAAGCGACAAGCCTGTGACGCGGTCACGCTTCGTGAAGACCGACCATCATACACTGAAAAAACCGTTCGTCAGCGCGCAGGCCAAGTCGCTGCCCAGCGCGGCAAAACTACTTTGACAATCATTCTCGTTAACATTAAGATCCATCGCACTTAAGCCTTAAACCCGCGATGGTTCTCCCTTATGTATGTCTGCCTCTGCACTGGCGTCACCGACGGACAAATCCGCGAAGCAATCTACGAAGGTTGCTGCAGCTACAAGGAAGTGCGTGAAACGACCGGCGTTGCCAGCCAATGCGGTAAATGTGCTTGCCTCGCCAAGCAAGTGGTACGGGAAACCCTGACGCAGCTGCAAACAGCCCAGGCCGCGCTCCCCTATTCAGCAGAATTTACACACGCTTAAATGAGCGTGTTTTAACGAGCCGGACTTAGTGTCCGGCTTTTTTATGCCCGCAATTCAATCAGTTAGGGCCAAGACGCGGAACTCAAACATTCTTATTCAGATTAATTTTCATTTATTATTCAATTACTTAGGTTTGACACTTAGAGGTTCGCCACTCAAACTCTGGCCTATATACAGCGAATAAAGGGCAGGACCCCAGTCATGAAAGGCGACATCTCAGTCATCCAGCAACTCAACAAAATCCTTGGCAATGAACTGGTCGCGATCAATCAGTACTTTCTGCATGCGCGCATGTATGACGATTGGGGCCTGGAAAAGCTGGGCAAGCGCGAGTACAAGGAATCGATCAAAGCCATGAAGGACGCCGATGCCCTGATCAAGCGCATCCTGTTCCTGGAAGGCCTGCCGAACGTGCAGGACCTGGGCAAGCTGAACATCGGCGAGCACACCCAGGAAATGATCAGCAGCGACCTGGGCTTCGAACGCAAGAGCCACAGCGACCTCAAGGCCGCCATCGCTCACTGCGAAGTGACCCAGGACTTCGGCAGCCGCGAACTGCTGGAAGATATCCTGGAAGACCAGGAAGAACATATCGACTGGCTGGAAACCCAACTGGGCCTGATCGACAAGGTCAGCCTGGAAAACTACCTGCAATCGCAGATGGGTGAATAACCCTTATTCATTGTAGGAGCGAGCTTGCTCGCGAAGAGCGTCAACGATAACGCGTGCATTCAGTATGAACGCGGCGTCTTTGAGTATTTCGCGAGCAAGCTCGCTCCTACACTGGAAGCATGAAAAAGCCCCGCTCTCGTATGAGAAGCGGGGCTTTTCGTTGCAGGCCAATCAAGCTTCAGTCTGAGCTGCCGCTTTTACTGCTGCGTCTTTGACCAGCGCTTGCAACGAACCATCAGCGGCCATTTCAGTGATGATATCGCTGCCGCCGACCAGTTCACCGGCTACCCACAGTTGTGGGAATGTTGGCCAGTTGGCGTACTTCGGCAGGTTGGCGCGAATTTCCGGGTTTTGCAGGATATCCACGTAAGCGAATTTCTCGCCACACTGCATGATGGCCTGGGACGCCTTCGCGGAGAAACCGCACTGCGGGGCATTGGGAGAGCCCTTCATGTAAAGCAGAATGGTGTTGTTGGCAATCTGCTCTTTGATCGTTTCGATGATATCCATGGAACACCTCGGCTGGAACTTTGCGACTCACAGGTCGGCACGGTGGCGCATTGTAACGCAAAATCCCAGCGCGGTGCTCGGGCACATTATGCCGCAGCGACCTGTACCGGCACGCCGTTCAGCGCGGCGTTGCCCGACAACTCATCCAGTTGCCGTTCGTCGGTCAGGTCATTCGCACTGGCACCCGGCTGACTGCTGGCGATCGTCATCTGCACGCCCGGGCGACCATGGCCCCAGCCGTGCGGCAGGCTGACCACGCCAGGCATCATGTCCGGGCTGGCGACCACCTCCACCTCGATCATGCCGATGCGCGAGCTGACCTTCACCCGCTGCCCGTCGCTCAATTGGCGGCTGGCCAGATCATCGGGATGCATGTGCAACTGGTGCCGGGGCTTGCCCTTTACCAAGCGGTGATAGTTGTGCATCCAGGAATTGTTGCTGCGCACATGGCGGCGGCCGATCAACAGCAATTCGTTGGCCTGTGGCAGCGGTTGCGCCGCGAAACGCGCCAGGTCCGCCAGAATTACTGCCGGTGCCGCCTGCACCCGACCATTCGCGGTGTTCAGGCGCGCAGCGAGATTGGGCTTGAGTGGACCCAGGTCGACGCCGTGGGGATGCTCAGCGAGCATCGCCACCGACAGTTTGTGGCTGGAAGCATCACCATACACGCCGGCGCGCAGGCCGAAGTCGATCATTTGCGCCGGTGACAGGGTCGGCTTGAGCGCAACCCCGGTGTGCGCCGCAAACGCCTTGGCCAAGCCAACGAAGATCTCCCAGTCATGCAGCGCGCCTTCAGGCTTGGGCAGGATCGCACGATTGAAACGGGTGACATTGCGCACCGCGAACATATTGAACGTGGTGTCGTAGTGATCGTTTTCCAGCGCCGAGGTGGACGGCAGGATCAAGTCGGCATAGCGCGTCGTCTCGTTGATGTACAGATCGACGCTGAGCATGAACTCCAGCCCGTCCAGGGCCTGCTCCAACTGGCGGCCATTCGGGGTTGATAGGACCGGATTGCCGGCCACGGTGATCAGGGCGCGGATCTGTCCTTCGCCTTCGGTGAGCATTTCTTCCGCCAGCGCCGACACCGGCAACTCGCCACCGTATTCCGGACGCCCCGACACACGGCTCTGCCAGCGATTGAAATGCCCGCCGGAAGTCGAGGCCACCAGGTCCACCGCCGGCGTGGTACACAAGGCACCGCCTGGACGATCCAGGTTACCGGTGACCAGATTGATCAATTGCACCAGCCAATGGCACAGCGTGCCGAACGCCTGGGTCGAAACGCCCATGCGCCCGTAACATACCGCCTTATCTGCGGCGGCAAAATCCCGCGCCAGTTGGCGGATCTGCTCAGCAGGCACCGCACACTGGTGGCTCATGGCCTCGGCGGTAAACCCGGCGATTGCGCGGCGCACGTCATCCAGGCCGTCAACCGGCAAGTGACTGTCACGGGTCAGGTTTTCGGCAAACAAGGTGTTGAGCAATCCGAACAGCAACGCGGCGTCGCCACCGGGCCGCACAAACAGGTGCTGATCGGCAATCGCCGCCGTCTCGCTGCGACGAGGGTCGACCACCACCACTTTACCGCCCCGGGCCTGGATGGCTTTGAGGCGCTTCTCCACGTCGGGCACCGTCATGATGCTGCCGTTGGACGCCAGCGGGTTGCCGCCGAGGATCAGCATGAAGTCGGTATGGTCGATATCCGGAATCGGCAACAACAGGCCATGACCGTACATCAGGTGGCTGGTGAGGTGATGGGGCAACTGGTCGACCGACGTCGCGGAAAACCGGTTACGCGTCTTGAGCAGGCCAAGGAAGTAGTTGCTGTGGGTCATCAGCCCATAGTTATGCACGCTGGGATTACCCTGATACACCGCCACCGAATTCTGTCCGTAGCGAGCCTGGATGTCCGACAGTTTTTCGGCCACCAGGGCGAAGGCCTCTTCCCACGGAATCGGTTGCCATTCGCTACCCACTCGCAGCATCGGCTGGCGCAGGCGGTCCGGGTCATTCTGGATATCCTGCAGCGCCACGGCCTTGGGGCAGATATGCCCACGACTGAACGTGTCCAGTGCGTCACCCTTGATCGAAGTGATCGCCAGGCTGCCATCTTCGGCTTGGGTGGTTTCCAGGGTCAGACCACAAATGGCTTCGCACAGATGGCAGGCACGGTGGTGGAGAGTCTTGGTCATGGCCAGTCTCTTTATCAGGGCTTTGGCCTGACTATGGGCCGCGACTGCAACGGGCACCAGCAACGTTCGTCGCGTGAATTGAGGGGCATCAGGCCAGGCCATGAGCAAACGTGAGAAAGTGTTTCAAAACCTGCCGAACAGTCCCTGAAACCGACGCAGCCTGGCCTGGGCCAGCCCTCGCAGATTGCAAAAGGTCGCAACGCCAGTGTACAAATGACCCGCTGCTGTCAGGAAATCGTCTTCAAAAGCGCTATCGCGCCTATCTGAACACCCCTAAACACCGTAGCCCTATTGGTAAGACGCGACATTTAATTATAAGATCGCGCCTTCCCCTATTTCGTCGCCCCGTGCGGCTTTCGCCGCAGGTCTCGCCCGTTTTCACAATAAACAAGGCTTTGAGTATCTGCGGTCTGTTGCAAAAAGGTAGTTAATGATGAGCGCAAGGCACTTTCTCTCCCTGATGGATTGCACGCCCGAAGAGCTGGTCAGCGTGATCCGTCGAGGCATTGAGCTTAAAGACCTGCGTAACCGCGGCGTACTGTTCGAGCCTTTGAAAAACCGCGTGCTCGGGATGATTTTCGAGAAGTCGTCGACCCGCACCCGCTTGTCCTTCGAGGCCGGCATGATCCAACTGGGCGGCCAGGCCATCTTTCTGTCGCCGCGTGACACCCAACTGGGCCGTGGCGAGCCGATCAGCGATTGCGCGATTGTCATGTCGCGCATGCTCGATGCGGTGATGATCCGTACCTTCGCCCACAGCACCCTGACTGAATTTTCCGCCAACTCCCGCGTTCCGGTGATCAACGGCCTGTCCGATGACCTGCACCCGTGCCAGTTGCTGGCCGACATGCAAACCTTCCTCGAACACCGTGGCTCGATCCAGGGCAAGACCGTGGCCTGGATCGGCGACGGCAACAACATGTGCAACAGCTATATAGAAGCGGCGATCCAATTCGACTTCCACCTGCGCATCGCCTGCCCGGAAGGTTTCGAACCGTCCGCCGAGTTCCTGGCCAACGCTGATGGCCGTGTACAAATCCTGCGTGATCCAAAAGATGCGGTGATCGGCGCCCACTTGGTAAGCACCGACGTCTGGACCTCCATGGGCCAGGAAGACGAAACCGCCAAGCGCCTGAAGCTGTTTGCGCCGTTCCAGGTCACCCGCGCCCTGCTCGACCTGGCCGCGCCGGACGTGCTGTTCATGCATTGCCTGCCCGCCCACCGTGGCGAAGAAATCAGCCTCGACCTGCTCGACGACCCGCGTTCGGTCGCCTGGGACCAGGCGGAAAACCGCCTGCATGCGCAAAAGGCCCTGCTCGAATTTCTGGTAGAGCCGGCGTACCACCACGCATGAGCCAGCCATTACTGCTGAACCTGCGCAATCTGGCATGCGGCTATCAAGATCAGCGGGTGGTGCAGAACCTCAACCTGCACCTCAATGCCGGCGACATCGGTTGCCTGCTCGGTTCCTCGGGGTGCGGCAAGACCACTACCCTGCGCGCGATCGCAGGGTTTGAACCGGTCCACGAAGGCGAAATCAGCCTGGCCGGCGAAGTCATCTCCAGTGCAGGGTTCACCCTGGCGCCGGAGAAACGTCGTATCGGCATGGTGTTCCAGGACTACGCGCTGTTTCCCCACCTCAGCGTGGCCGACAACATCGCCTTCGGCATTCGCAAGCACCCGCAGAAAGACCGCGTGGTCGCCGAACTGCTGGAGCTGGTCAACCTGAAGAACCTGGGCAAGCGTTTCCCCCACGAGCTGTCCGGTGGTCAGCAACAACGCGTGGCCCTCGCCCGCGCCTTGGCGCCGGAGCCGCAATTGTTGCTGCTCGACGAACCGTTCTCCAACCTCGATGGCGAACTGCGGCGCAAGCTCAGCCATGAGGTGCGCGACATTCTCAAGGCACGAGGCACCAGTGCGATCCTGGTGACCCATGACCAGGAAGAAGCGTTCGCCGTGAGTGACCACGTCGGCGTGTTCAAGGAAGGCCGCCTGGAGCAGTGGGATACGCCCTACAACCTCTATCACGAGCCGCTGACACCCTACGTCGCCAGCTTTGTCGGCCAGGGCTATTTCATCCGTGGCCAATTGAGCACGCCGGAATCCGTCAGCACCGAGCTCGGCGACCTGCGTGGCAACCGCGCGTATACCTGGCCGACAGGCGGCGCCGTGGATGTATTGCTGCGCCCGGATGACATCGTCTACGCGCCGGACAGCGCATTGAAAGCACGGATCGTCGGCAAGACGTTCCTTGGCGCCTCGACCCTGTACCGCCTGCAGCTGTCGACAGGCGCACAACTGGAGTCGATTTTTCCCAGTCATGCCGACCATCAAGTCGGTGCAGACGTGGGGATTCGTGTCGCCGCCGAGCACCTGGTGTTGTTCCAGGCATCCGGCAGCACTGCGGCGCAGGTGCCTCACGCCGATTCAGGTGTGCGGCGCTTCAGCCCTGCCAACTGAAGAAACCGACATTCATCAACGTGGTAGCAGGCAAGCCCGCTACCACATTGGATCTCAGGCCCGCCCGATCGACGCGAATTTGGCCTGGGTCTGCTCGGCCAGGACCGCAGCGGACAACTCCACTTCCAGCCCCCTTCTCCCGGCGCTGACAAAAATCGTCGGGAACGGCTGCGCCGTACTATCGATGAAGGTCCGCAAACGCTTTTTCTGCCCCAACGGGCTAATCCCGCCCAACAGATAGCCGGTGGAACGCTGCGCTGCCGCCGGGTCGGCCATCTCGACTTTTTTCACGCCAGCGGCATGGGCCAAGGCTTTTAAGTCCAGACTTCCGACGACCGGCACCACCGCCACCAATAATTCGCCCTTCTCGCTGCTCGCCAGTAAGGTCTTGAACACTTGCGCCGGGTCGAGACCCAACTTTTCCGCGGCCTCCAGACCATACGACGCCGCCTTGGGATCGTGTTCATAACTGTGGATGCGATGTTCGGCGCGAACTTTTTTCAACAAATCCAATGCGGGGGTCATGGACACTCCTGGCGTGGCAAACGGATGGCCAATTCTAGGCCAAGCCCACACAAAACGCTCTAGTACGCCCCTCACTCCCGGCAATACTTACCGTGGCGAGCGTGATCATTCATCAAACCTATAGTTCGAAAATGACCAATGGTTCACTTTCGACCTTTGACAGGCGTCATTCTTGTCTATATTTTTTCGTTTCCGAATACTGTAGGAATACACCCGCAGCATTCCAGCAGTAAGCCGCGCCCGGGATGGGGATCCTCGACACGGTGAACAACGCGCAAGGCCCGTTGAGGCCAGACGCCAGACAAGAACAACAAATTGAGGTTTTCCATGACAACTGCTCTTCAACAGCCTTCACTTTCGAGCCAATGCATGGCCGAATTCCTGGGGACTGCGCTTCTGATCTTCTTCGGTACAGGCTGTGTCGCTGCGCTCAAGGTCGCGGGGGCCAGCTTTGGCCTGTGGGAAATCAGTATCATCTGGGGGATCGGCGTCAGCATGGCGATCTACCTGACCGCAGGCATCTCCGGGGCTCATCTCAACCCGGCGGTCAGCATCGCCCTGTGTATTTTTGCCGATTTCGACAAGCGCAAACTGCCCTTCTATATCCTCGCCCAGGTCGCCGGTGCCTTCTGCTCCGCGGCTTTGGTGTACACGCTCTACAGCAACCTGTTTTTCGATTACGAACAAACCCACCATCTGGTGCGCGGCACCCAGGCCAGCCTGGAATTGGCCTCGGTCTTCTCGACTTATCCCCATGCACTGCTGAGCACGGCCCAGGCCTTCCTGGTGGAAATGGTCATCACTGCGATCCTGATGGGCGTGATCATGGCCCTGACCGACGATAACAACGGCCTGCCACGCGGCCCGCTGGCGCCGCTGCTGATCGGCTTGCTGATCGCGGTGATTGGCAGCGCCATGGGCCCGCTGACCGGCTTTGCAATGAACCCTGCGCGGGATTTCGGGCCCAAGCTGATGACCTTTTTCGCCGGTTGGGGTGAAATGGCCTTTACTGGCGGGCGCGATATTCCCTACTTCCTGGTGCCGATTTTCGCACCGATTGTCGGCGCATGCCTGGGTGCCGCAGCGTATCGCGGGCTGATTGCCCGTCATCTGCCAAGCGCCGCGCCCACTGCCGCCGAAACTGAAGAAAGTGCCGTCAACGGCAACACCCGTATTTCCTGATAGCCAGCCTGGTCCACCCTGCCCCTTCGTGGCCCAGGCAGCTTACCAATCCTTATTTCTCGTCCAAGGCAATCGACATGACCGACATTCAGAATAAGAACTACATCATTGCCCTTGATCAGGGCACCACCAGTTCCCGGGCAATCATCTTCGATCGCGACGCTAACGTGGTCTGTACCGCCCAGCGTGAATTCGTCCAGCATTACCCACAAGCGGGCTGGGTCGAACATGACCCGATGGAGATCTTCGCCACCCAGAGCGCGGTGATGGTCGAAGCCCTGGCCCAAGCCGGCCTGCACCATGACCAAGTCGCCGCCATCGGCATCACCAATCAGCGTGAAACCACCGTGGTCTGGGATAAAGTCACCGGCCGCCCGATCTACAACGCCATCGTTTGGCAGTGCCGCCGCAGCACCGAAATCTGCCAGCAGCTCAAGCGTGATGGCCACGAGCAATACATCAGCGACACCACCGGCCTGGTCACCGACCCGTACTTCTCCGGCACCAAGCTCAAGTGGATTCTCGATAACGTCGAAGGCAGCCGCGAACGTGCGCGCAACGGCGAGCTGCTGTTCGGCACCATCGACAGTTGGCTGATCTGGAAATTTACCGGCGGCAAGACCCACGTCACCGACTACACCAACGCCTCGCGCACCATGCTCTTCAACATCCACACCCTGGAGTGGGACGCGAAGATGCTGGACATCCTCGACGTGCCGCGCGAAATGCTGCCAGAAGTAAAATCTTCGTCGGAAATCTACGGCCGCACCAAAAGCGGCATTGCCATCGGCGGCATCGCCGGTGACCAGCAAGCGGCGCTGTTCGGCCAGATGTGCGTGGAACCGGGCCAGGCCAAGAACACCTACGGCACCGGCTGTTTCCTGTTGATGAACACCGGCGACAAAGCGGTGAAATCCAAGCACGGCATGCTCACCACCATCGCCTGCGGCCCGCGTGGCGAAGTGGCCTACGCCCTGGAAGGCGCTGTGTTCAACGGTGGCTCCACCGTACAGTGGCTGCGCGACGAGCTGAAAATCATCAACGACGCCCATGACACCGAATACTTCGCCGGCAAGGTCAAGGACAGCAACGGCGTGTACCTGGTGCCCGCGTTCACCGGCCTGGGCGCGCCGTATTGGGACCCGTATGCCCGTGGCGCACTGTTCGGCCTGACCCGTGGCGTGCGCGTGGATCACATTATTCGCGCAGCCCTGGAGTCGATTGCCTACCAGACCCGCGACGTATTGGACGCCATGCAGCAGGATTCCGGCGAACGCCTCAAATCCCTGCGCGTGGACGGCGGTGCGGTGGCCAACAACTTCCTGATGCAGTTCCAGGCCGACATCCTCGGCACCCAGGTCGAGCGCCCGCAAATGCGCGAAACCACAGCACTCGGCGCCGCCTACCTGGCAGGCCTGGCCTGCGGCTTCTGGGGCAGCCTGGAGGAATTGCGTGGCAAGGCGGTAATCGAGCGCTTCTTCGAACCCCAGCTCGAAGAAACGGCCAAGGAGAAACTCTACGCCGGCTGGCAAAAAGCGGTGAGCCGCACCCGTGATTGGGAACCTCACGAAGGCGCTGAATAAGCCATCCGCCGGAACCACTTAGGGTTGTAACTGGCAGGGAGCAGATTCCTGCGTCATCATGGGCCACTTTTGTATGGCAGCCCAAAGGACGCCCCATGAATCTGCCTCCCCGCCAGCAACAAATCCTCGAACTGGTCCGCGAACGCGGCTACGTCAGTATCGAGGAAATGGCGCAGTTGTTCGTTGTCACCCCACAAACCATCCGCCGCGATATCAACCAGTTGGCGGACGCCAATCTGTTGCGCCGCTACCACGGCGGCGCGGCTTATGATTCCAGCGTCGAAAACACCGCATACGCCATGCGGGCCGACCAGATGCGCGACGAGAAACAGCGCATCGGCGAAGCGATCGCCGCACAAATCCCCGACCACGCCTCGCTGTTCATCAACATCGGCACCACCACCGAATCCATCGCCCGTGCGTTGCTCAACCACAATCACCTGAAAATCATCACCAACAACCTCAACGTCGCCACCATGCTCAGCGCCAAGGACGACTTTGACGTGCTGCTGACCGGCGGCAATGTGCGGCGTGATGGCGGCGTGGTGGGCCAGGCCAGCGTCGACTTTATCAACCAGTTCAAGGTCGATTTCGCCCTGGTCGGCATCAGCGGCATCGATGAAGACGGCAGCCTGCTCGACTTCGACTACCAGGAGGTGCGGGTTTCCCAGGCGATCATCGCCAATGCGCGCAAGGTGATTCTGGCGGCCGACTCGAGCAAATTCGGGCGCAATGCCATGATTCGCCTGGGGCCGATCAGCCTGGTGGACTGCCTGGTGACAGACCAGCAGCCGGTGCCGGCGTTGGTGCAGTTGTTGAACCAGCATAAGGTTCGGCTGGAAGTCGTCTAGCGCCTGCACTGACGCTATCGGGGGCAAGCCCCCTCCCACACTTTGATGTGTGAACCCATTCAAATGTGGGAGGGGGCTTGCCCCCGATAGCGATTGATCCAACCCCCATTTCCTTGAGCCTTCCCCAGGCACATGTTCACAAATTTTCCTTTCCTCACCCTTCGATGAGTTTTTTCAATCGAATTCGGGTGGCTGTAGGCGCGTTTATCAGCTACCATTTTCGAAAATGAACATTAATGTTCGAATTCCAATACGAAAAGATCACGAGGCCAGCCGATGAACCCTTCTACCTTGCCTGCTCCACCGCTTGCCGAAGTCTATGACGTTGCCGTGATCGGTGGCGGGATCAATGGCGTCGGCATTGCAGCAGACGCAGCCGGTCGCGGTTTGTCGGTATTCCTTTGCGAAAAGGACGACTTGGCCAGCCACACGTCCTCCGCCAGCAGCAAGTTGATCCACGGTGGCCTGCGTTACCTCGAACATTACGAATTCCGCCTGGTGCGCGAAGCCCTGGCCGAACGCGAAGTGCTGCTGGCCAAGGCCCCGCACATCGTCAAGCAGATGCGCTTCGTGTTGCCGCACCGCCCGCACCTGCGGCCTGCGTGGATGATCCGCGCAGGCCTGTTCCTATATGACCACCTGGGCAAGCGCGAAAAACTCGCCGGTTCGAAAAGCCTCAAGTTCGGCCCCGATAGCCCGCTGAAAAGCGAAATCACCAAAGGCTTCGAATATTCCGACTGCTGGGTCGATGACGCACGCCTGGTGGTACTCAATGCCATGGCCGCCCGCGAAAAAGGCGCACACATCCATACCCAGACCCGGTGCGTCAGCGCGCATCGCAGCAAGGGCCTGTGGGAAATGAACATGGAACGCGCCGACGGCAGCCTGTTCTCGATCCGCGCCAAGGCGCTGGTGAACGCCGCCGGGCCGTGGGTCGCCAAGTTCATCAAGGAAGACTTGAAGCTGGATTCGCCCTACGGCATCCGTCTGATCCAGGGCAGCCACCTGATCGTGCCAAGACTCTACGAAGGCGCCCACGCGCATATCCTGCAGAACGAAGACCAGCGCATCGTTTTCACGATTCCATACCTGGACCACCTGACCATCATCGGCACCACCGACCGCGAATACACCGGCGATCCGGCGAAAGTGGCGATTACCGAAGGTGAAACCGACTACATGCTCAAGGTGGTCAACGCTCACTTCAAGAAGCAACTGAGCCGCGATGACATCGTCCACACCTACTCCGGCGTGCGCCCGCTGTGCAACGACGAGTCAGACAACCCGTCGGCCATCACCCGCGACTACACCCTGTCGCTCTCCGGCGGCACTGGCGAGGCGCCGATCCTGTCGGTGTTCGGCGGCAAACTGACCACCTACCGCAAGCTCGCCGAGTCGGCGATGGCCCACCTGGCGCCTTATTTCACCCACATGCGCCCAAGCTGGACCGCCACCGCCAGCCTGCCGGGCGGCGAAGACATGAGCACGCCAGAAGCCCTGGCTGCGGCTATCCGCGCCCGGTTCGACTGGGTGCCAAGCGACATCGCGCGCCGCTGGTCCACCACCTACGGCAGCCGCACCTGGCGCCTGCTGGAAGGCGTGCAATCGCTGGCCGACCTCGGCGACCACCTCGGTGGCGGTCTGTACACCCGCGAAGTCGACTACCTGTGTACCGAAGAATGGGCGACCCAGCCCGAGGACGTGCTGTGGCGCCGCACCAAGCTCGGCCTGTCCACCACCCCGGAAGAACAGGCCAACGTGCAGCGTTACCTGTCCAAGGTTGAATTGAGCCGCAGCAAGATCCAGGCGGCCTGACAGACCGCTCTCACAAAAGCCCCTGCGCCGTAAGGTCCAGGGGCTTTGTTATATCGGCTCGCCCATTCGGTTTTCCGAACGCCACTCAATGCCTGATTCGGTTTGCCGGACCCAGCCGTTATAAATATTCCGCCACACAAAGTTAATACCTATATAAATCATATAGTTAGTACTTTATTCATGGTCTGGCACGACTCATGCTCTACACTTCAGGACGATTGCCTGAGATGCCTCAGGAGCCGTCATGGGCATTCGCTGTATAAGAGAGCCGCTTAACCGGCTTCATAAAAAAAACAAATGTCGAGGAAGTATTGATGCGCATCGTTCCCCATATCTTGGGCGCAGCTATCGCTGCCGCTCTGATCAGCACTCCAGTTTTCGCCGCCGAACTCACCGGCACGCTGAAGAAAATCAACGACTCTGGCACCATCACCCTCGGGCACCGCGACAGCTCCATCCCGTTTTCCTACATCGCGGATGGTTCGGGCAAACCGGTGGGCTACTCCCACGACATTCAGTTGGCTATCGTCGAAGCCCTGAAAAAAGACCTGAACAAACCTCAACTGCAGGCCAAGTACAACCTGGTCACTTCGCAGACCCGTATCCCGCTGGTGCAGAACGGCACCGTGGACATCGAGTGCGGTTCCACCACCAACAACGCCGAACGCGCCCAGCAAGTCGCGTTCACCACCAACATCTTCGAAATCGGCACCCGCCTGCTGGTCAAGAAAGACAAGGATGGCAAGCCGTCCTATAGCGACTTCGCCGACCTGAAAGGCAAGAACGTCGTGACCACCGCCGGCACCACGTCCGAGCGCATCATCAAGGCGATGAACGCCGACAAGCAGATGGGCATGAACGTCATCTCCGCCAAAGACCACGGCGAGTCCTTCCAGATGCTGGAAAGCGGCCGCGCCGTTGCCTTCATGATGGACGACGCCCTGCTGGCCGGTGAAGAAGCCAAGGCCAAGAAGCCGAATGACTGGGTCATTACCGGCACTCCACAGTCCTTTGAAGCCTACGCCTGCATGGTTCGCAAAGATGACCCTGCCTTCAAGAAAGCCGTGGATGACGCCATCGTTGGCCTGTACAAATCCGGCGAAATCAACAAGATCTACAGCAAGTGGTTCGAAAGCCCGATCCCACCCAAAGGCCTGAACCTGAGCTTCCCAATGAGCGACAAGGTCAAGGCACTGATCAAGAACCCGACCGACAAGCCGGCTCCGGAAGTAAAGATCTAAATCCTGACTAACCTTATCTCCTGAGGGAGCCAACCCTCCCTCAGGCGTCTGTTACTACCTGCTGGCTTTATTTTGGAACACTCGACCGGGCGGTTTTCGAGCCGATCGCGTGTGCCTGGCGTTCACCGTCAGGCGGGAATGGATTTTCCCCAAGCGGGTGCTTGTACATCGATCGATCTCGAGGGGAGACCCTAATGAATTACAACTGGGACTGGGGCGTGTTCTTCAAGTCCACTGGCGTTGGCAGCGAGACTTATCTCGACTGGTACATCGCCGGCCTGGGCTGGACCATTGCCATCGCCGTCGTGGCATGGATTATCGCCTTGCTGCTGGGCTCCATTCTGGGGGTCATGCGCACCGTGCCAAACCGCCTCGTATCGGGCATCGCGACCTGCTACGTGGAACTGTTTCGTAACGTGCCGCTGCTGGTGCAGCTGTTCATCTGGTACTTCCTGATACCCGACCTGCTGCCGCAAAACCTGCAGGACTGGTACAAGCAAGACCTGAACCCGACCACCTCGGCCTACCTGAGCGTTGTCGTGTGCCTGGGCCTGTTCACCGCCGCCCGTGTCTGTGAGCAAGTACGCACCGGCATCCAGGCGCTGCCGCGTGGCCAGGAAGCCGCCGCTCGCGCCATGGGTTTCAAGCTGCCGCAGATCTACTGGAACGTGCTGCTGCCCCAGGCCTACCGGATCATCATTCCGCCGCTCACCTCGGAATTCCTCAACGTGTTCAAGAACTCCTCCGTGGCGTCCTTGATCGGTTTGATGGAATTGCTGGCGCAAACCAAGCAGACCGCCGAATTCTCGGCCAACCTGTTTGAAGCCTTCACCCTGGCCACGCTGATCTACTTCACCCTGAACATGAGCCTGATGTTGCTGATGCGCCTGGTCGAGAAGAAAGTCGCCGTGCCCGGCCTGATCTCCGTGGGGGGTAAATAATGGAACTCGATTTCAGCGGCATCATCCCCGCGATCCCCGGCCTGTGGAACGGCATGGTCATGACCTTGCAGTTGATGGTCATGGGCGTGGTCGGCGGTATTGTCCTCGGCACGATCCTGGCGTTGATGCGCCTGTCGTCCAGCAAGCTGCTATCGCGCCTGGCCGGCGCCTACGTGAACTACTTCCGCTCGATTCCGTTGCTGCTGGTCATCACCTGGTTCTACCTGGCGGTGCCCTTCGTGCTGCGCTGGATCACCGGCGAAGACACGCCCATCGGTGCATTCACTTCCTGCGTCGTGGCCTTCATGATGTTCGAGGCCGCGTACTTCTGTGAAATCGTGCGGGCCGGCGTGCAGTCGATCCCCAAGGGCCAGATGGCGGCCGCACAGGCGATGGGCATGACGTATGGCCAGACCATGCGTCTGATCATCCTGCCCCAGGCGTTCCGCAAGATGACCCCGTTGCTGCTGCAACAGAGCATCATCCTGTTCCAGGACACCTCGCTGGTCTACACCGTGGGCCTGGTGGACTTCCTCAACTCCGCCCGCTCCAACGGCGACATCATCGGCCGCTCCAATGAGTTCCTGATCTTCGCCGGTGTCGTCTACTTCATCATCAGCTTTTCCGCCTCGCTGCTGGTCAAGCGTCTGCAAAAAAGGTTTGCCGTATGATCTCTATCAAGAACATCAACAAGTGGTATGGCGACTTCCAGGTGCTGACCGATTGCAGCACCGAGGTTAAAAAAGGCGAAGTGATCGTGGTGTGCGGGCCGTCTGGCTCGGGTAAATCCACCCTGATCAAGTGCGTCAACGCGCTGGAACCGTTCCAGAAAGGCGACGTGATCGTCGACGGCACGTCCATCGCCGACCCGAAGACCAACCTGCCGAAACTGCGTTCGCGCGTCGGCATGGTGTTCCAGCACTTCGAGCTGTTCCCGCACCTGACCATCACCGAAAACCTGACCATCGCGCAGATCAAGGTGCTCGGCCGCAGCAAGGAAGAAGCCACCAAAAAGGGCCTGCAACTGCTTGAACGCGTCGGCCTGTCGGCGCACGCCCACAAGCACCCTGGCCAGCTTTCCGGTGGTCAGCAGCAACGTGTGGCGATTGCCCGCGCCCTGGCCATGGACCCGATCGTCATGCTGTTCGACGAACCGACCTCGGCCCTCGACCCGGAAATGGTCAACGAAGTGCTCGACGTGATGGTGCAACTGGCCCAGGAAGGCATGACCATGATGTGCGTGACCCACGAAATGGGCTTCGCCCGCAAAGTGGCCGACCGCGTGATCTTCATGGACGCCGGCAAGATCATCGAGGACTGCCCGAAAGAAGAGTTCTTCGGCGACATCAGCGCCCGCTCCGAACGCGCGCAGCACTTCCTCGAGAAAATCCTGCAGCACTAAAAAAGCCACAGCTTGCTCCTCCTGTAGGAGCGAGCTTGCTCGCGAAAAACGGCAACGATGACGCGCACATCCTGGATGAACGCGGTGCCCTTGGTTTTTTCGCGAGAACAAGCTCGCTCCTACAGGAAGGGGTGAGCGGTAGCTGACCCAAGGCATCTGTGATGAAATGCGACCCCAACCTCTATCGCGCCGCGCCGCCATCACTTGCCGTGAAGCCTCGTCTGATCCGCCAACTGTTCCTGCCGCCGTTGATCATCGCCCTGATGATCGGCTTGGGTTACATCGGCTTCTGGATCAGTGAGTACTATGGCATCCGCACCCTCAGCGATACCGGCGAACGCCAGTTGGAGCTGCATGCCCGCACCGTCGAAAGCGAGCTGAGCAAATACACCTACCTGCCCAGCCTGCTGGAACTGGAATCCAGCGTGTCCGCGCTGCTGGCCGAGCCGAACCAGGAAACCCGCAAGACCGTCAACGACTACCTCGAAGGCCTGAACCGGCGCAGCCGCAGTCGGGCCATCTATGTGATGGATACCACCGGCCGTGTGCTGGCCACCAGTAACTGGCGCGATGCCGACAGTTACCAGGGTGAAGACCTGTCCTTCCGCGCCTATTTCCAAAACGCCGTGCGCGGCCAGCCCGGGCGGTTCTATGGCATCGGCAGCACCAACGGCGAACCCGGTTACTACCTGGCCCATGGCCTGGAAGAACACGGCAAGATCATCGGCGTCGCCGTGGTCAAGGTCCGCCTCGAAGCCTTGGAAGATCGCTGGAAACGCGCGCGTCTCGAAGCGTTTGTCAGCGACGAGAATGGCATCATCATCCTCTCCAGCGACCCGGCCCGCCGCCTCAAAGCCGTGCGCCCCCTGAGCGACGAGACCAAGGACCGCCTGGCACACAGCCTGCAATATTACTGGGCGACGCTGAACGAGCTGGAGCCCCTGGCCCGCGAGCGCCTCAACGAGGGTACGGAAAAACTGACCTTTCCGGCCAACAGCGAAGTGGTGGCCGACGAGCGCGAAGTCAGCTACCTGGCGCAGACCCGGCCCCTGAGCGACACGCCGTGGAATTTCACCCTGCTCACCCCGCTCAACGACCTGCGCCGGGCGGCGATCAACCAGGGCATCCTGGTGGCCGTCGCCTTTGGCCTGGTGGCGTTCCTGCTGATTGCCTGGAACGAACGACGCAAAGTCATCGCCACCCGCCTCGCCGCCCGGGAAGCCTTGCAGGAAGCCAACAGCCAACTGGAGCGCCGGATTGCCGAGCGCACCGCTGACTTGCGCGCCAGCAACGAGCGCCTCAAGGGGCAGATTCGCGAGCGCCGCCAGGCCGAGGAAACCCTGCGCCGCGCCCAGGATGAGCTGGTGCAGGCGGGCAAGCTGGCGGCCATCGGCCAGATGTCCACCAGCATCGCCCACGAATTGAACCAACCCCTGGCCGCGCTGCGCACCTTGTCCGGCAATACCGTGCGCTTCCTGGAGCGCGGTGCGCTGGATACCGCCAGCGCCAACCTCAAGACCATCAACGAATTGATCGACCGCATGGGCCGCATCACCGCCAGCCTGCGCTCCTTCGCGCGACGCGGCGACGACCAGGGCGAAGCCAGCCTGGGCAAGGCCGTGGATGCAGCGTTCCAAGTGCTCGGCGCGCGCCTCGACAGCCTGCCGCTGACGCTGCACCGCGACTTTGCCCCGGCCCAATTGCAGATCGACCAGACGCGCCTGGAGCAGATCCTGGTCAACCTGATCGGCAACGCCCTCGATGCCATGCAAGCACAATCGGCGCCGGAGCTGTGGCTGGAAGGCCATGAAGCCGATGGCAAGTACCGCCTGCAGGTGCGCGACAATGGCCATGGCATCGACCCCGAAGCGCGCAAGCATCTATTCGAACCGTTCTTCACCACCAAACCCGGCGAGCAAGGCCTGGGCCTTGGCCTCACGTTGTCCGCCAGCCTGGCCGCAGCCACCGGCGGCAACCTCGCCGTGGAGCACCCCGTCGGCGGTGGTACTGCCTTTGTCCTGAGCCTGCCACTGGTGGGCGCTCAAAAAGCTGAGTCGTCATGAACGTAGAAAAAAACCCTGACCTCACCGTCCTGATCGTCGAAGACGACCCCCATGTGCTGCTCGGCTGCCAGCAGGCCCTGGCACTGGAAGACATCCCCAGCGTTGGCGTGGGCAGCGCCGAAGAGGCACTCAACCGCATCGGCGAGAACTTTGCCGGTATCGTCATCAGCGATATCCGCCTGCCGGGTATCGACGGCCTGGAACTGCTCACCCGCCTCAAGACCCTGGATAAAAGCCTGCCGGTGGTATTGATTACCGGGCACGGCGATATTTCCATGGCGGTCGGCGCCATGCGCAACGGCGCCTATGACTTCATGGAGAAACCCTTCTCCCCCGAACGCCTGGTCGAAGTGGCGCGCCGCGCCCTGGAACAACGCGGGCTGGCGCGGGAAGTCTGGTCGCTGCGCCGCCAGTTGGCCGAGCGCGATTCCCTGGAAGGGCGCATCATCGGCCGCTCGCCAGCAATGCAGAACTTGCGCGATTTGATCGCCAACGTCGCCGATACTTCGGCCAACGTGCTGATCGAAGGCGAGACCGGCACCGGCAAGGAACTGGTCGCGCGTTGCCTGCATGATTTCAGCCGACGCCACGACCACCCGTTCGTCGCACTGAACTGCGGCGGCTTGCCGGAAAACCTGTTCGAAAGCGAGATTTTCGGCCACGAAGCCAACGCCTTTACCGGCGCCGGCAAACGGCGGATCGGCAAGATCGAACACGCCCACGAAGGCACGCTGTTTCTCGATGAAGTGGAAAGCATGCCGATCAACCTGCAGATCAAGCTGCTGCGCGTGTTGCAGGAACGCACCCTGGAACGCCTGGGCTCGAACCAGAGCGTGGCGGTGGATTGCCGGGTGATCGCCGCCACCAAGTCCGACCTCGACGAATTGAGCCGCGCCAGCCAGTTCCGTAGCGACCTGTACTACCGCCTCAACGTCGTGACCCTGGAACTGCCGCCCCTGCGCGAGCGCCGCGAAGACATCCTGCAACTGTTCGAACACTTCCTGCAGCAGTCATCCCTGCGCTTCGACCGCAGCGTGCCTGACCTCGACAACCAGACCTTGTCCAACCTGATGAGCCACGACTGGCCGGGCAACGTGCGTGAACTGCGCAACGTCGCCGAACGCTTCGCCCTGGGCCTGCCGGCCTTCAAGAAAAGCGGCGCCAGCAGCGGTAGCCAGGGCGTGGCCTTCACCGAGGCGGTGGAAGCCTTCGAACGCAACCTGCTCAACGACGCCCTGCAACGCAGCGGCGGCAACCTGACACAGGCCAGCCAGGAACTGGGAATGGCCAAGACCACCCTGTTCGACAAGGTCAAGAAATACGGTTTAAGCCACTAGGGAGCTGCGTGTGGATCTGGTATTGAAGGCCGCCCTGGGCGCGGCGGTGGTGTTGATATTGGCCGCGTTGGCCAAGACCCGCAATTACTACATCGCCGGGCTGGTGCCGCTATTTCCGACCTTTGCACTGATCGCCCATTACATCGTCGGCAAGGGCCGCTCGGTGGACGACTTGAAGACCACCATCCTGTTCGGGATGTGGTCGATCATTCCGTACTTTGTGTACCTGGCGACGCTCTACGTGATGGTCGACCGCCTGCGGCTAGAGGCCTCTTTAGCCGTCGCAGCGGTAGCGTGGTTGATGGCAGCGACTGTTCTGGTCAGCGTCTGGGTACGCCTGCAGACCTGACACACCACAATCCAAATGTGTGAGGGGGCAAGCCCCCTCCCACATTTAGAACAGCACTGTGCCAGGCAACTCAGCGGACTATTTTGTCGATCTGAATCCCCAGCTTTTTCAGGCGATACCAGAAGCTGCGCTCGGAAATTCCGATCTTCGCCGCTGCGGCCGCCTGTACGCCATTGCTCTCCAGCAACGCCGCCTGGATGTAGGCTTTCTCCACCTCCGCCAGCGCTGCATCCAGGTCCTGGGGAATGCCCGGCCCGTCGCTGAGGATCGCCGTCACACCGCCCTCGCGGGGCTTCGACGCGAACAGATAACCCGGCAGGTCGATATCTTCGATCACAGGCGACGACGCCACGATGGTCGCGCGCTCCACGCAATTCTGCAGCTCGCGGATATTGCCCGGCCAGTGATACGCCGTCATGGCCTGCAAGGCCTCTGGGCTGAAACCGGTGATGCGTTTGCCGGCGGTGGCGCTGAGGGTCTGGGCGAAGTGCCGGGCCAGGGGCGCGATGTCTTCCACGCGCTCGCGCAAGGGCGGCAGCGGAATCGGGAATACGTTGAGGCGGTAATACAAGTCCTCGCGAAACTCCTTGTTGGCCACCGCGTCCAGCAGGTTCTTGTTGGTGGCGGCGATCACCCGCACGTCCACCTTGCGCTCGCGGGGGTCGCCCACCGGCTCGATCACCCGCTCCTGCAAGGCGCGCAGAATCTTGGCCTGCAGCGCCAGCGGCATGTCACCCACTTCGTCGAGAAACAGCGTGCCCTTGTCGGCCTGCATAAAGCGCCCGACCCGGTCGGCCACGGCGCCGGTGAAGGCGCCCTTGCGGTGGCCGAACATTTCGCTTTCGAGCAGCCCTTCGGGGATCGCCGCGCAATTGACCGCCACGAATGGCTTGTCGGCCCGGCTGCCGTGCTTGTGGATGGCGCGGGCGACCATTTCCTTGCCGGTGCCGCTTTCGCCGGTCAGCAGGATCGTTGCACTGCTGTCGCGCACCGAATCCACCGCCTGCAGCACCTTGCGAAACGCCGGGCTGTCGCCCACCAGGCTGTCGAACTGCGCCTGCTCGTCCAGCTCGGCGCGCATGCGTGCGTTGTCGCGCATGATGTCGCGAAACTGCAGGGCCTTGGCCACGGTGATGTCCAGCTCGTCGATATCGAACGGCTTGGCGATGTAGTCATAGGCGCCGTTACGCATCGACTGCACGGCGTTTTTCACCGTGCTGTAGGCGGTCATCACGATCACCGGCACCTGGGGACAGCGCACCTTGATCTCGGCCAGCAGTGCCGGCCCGTCCATGCCCGGCATGCGCCAGTCACTGATCACCAGGTCGATGTCTTCCTGCTCCAGCACTTTGAGCGCATGCAGGCCGTTCCCCGCAGTGAATACCTGGATGCCGTTCTGGCTGAGGGCCGACGACAACAGGTCACAGAGCTTGGGCTCGTCGTCGACCACCAATATGTTATGCGTCATGACTGTCCTCATCGTCTTCGCCAATCGCCGGAATGTACAGGCTGAACGTGGCGCCGGCATCATTCTCGCTGGCACATTCGATGCTGCCGTCGTGACTTTCCATGATCGAATAGACTTTGGCCAGGCCCAGGCCGGTGCCGGAGGCCTTGGTGGTGACGAACGGCGTGAAGATGCGCTCGATCATATCCGCCGCAATACCCTGGCCGGTGTCGGCGATGCTGATGACCGTATTGTCGCCCACCGAACGAATGCCCAGGGTCAGGCGGCCGCCTTCAGGCATGGCATCGATGGCGTTGAGAATCAGGTTAAGGCAGGCCTGCTTGAGTTGCTTGGCATCGGCGTAGATGGTCGCGCCGGGCGCCTGGTCGTCGATGTGCGCATCGATGTTGTGGCTGGCCAGCTCGGGGCCGCAGAAACCCAGAATTTCGTCCACCAGCGCGCGAGCCGGCAGCAACACGCGCAACGGCGGGTTGGGTTTGGCGAAGTCGAGAAACTCGGTGATCAGGTCGTTGATCCGGCTGACTTCGCTGATCACGTATTCCAGGTGGCGCTTGTCGGCTTCCGGTAAGTCGGCGCGACGGTGCAGCAGTTGGGTGGCTGTCTTGATGATGCCCAGCGGGTTACGGATTTCGTGGGCCAGGCCCATGGCGACTTCACCCAGGGCGTGCAGGCGGTCGCGTCGGCGCAGTTGGGCTTCGAGGTGATGCAACTCGCCCAGCCGCTCGGTCATATGGTTGAAGGTGCTGCTCAATTGCGCCAGTTCATCGCCACCGCTGACCACCACACGGTGCGCATAATTGCCCGAGATCACCGCGCTCACACCCTGGGACAGATCGCGCAACGGCTGGGTCAAGCGCCGCGACACCAGCAGCCCCGCCGCCAGGGACAGTGCCGAGCTAACCAGGAAAATCAGCACGAACAGGTTGCTCTGGTTCACCAGCCCCACCAGGCTGGTATGCCGCAGCAGGCCGCTGAAGATCACGCCTTGCAGCTCGCCGCCATCGTTGAAGATCGGCCAGTACAAACCGCTGTAGTCGTTGGTGAATTGTTCGCTGGGCTGCTTGGTGCTGCGCATCGCGGTTTCGATGTTTTTCGGGATGTGCGAGGGGTGATCCTTGAAGCGCTGGGTCGAGAAAATTTCCGAAAAACCACCGGGATTGGCCAGGTACAGGCGCAGGTCGAGGGAATGCACATCAGCCACGCTGGTGAGGAAACTGCTGTCCAGGTAGGTGGCCACCAGCAGCACGTAGTCAACGTTTTCCTGGCTGGTCTCGAAGGTCGAGACCACGATACCGGTACTCACCCCCGCCAGTTGGACGGTCTGCAATGCGGCGTTGCTGGTCAGGTTGATCTGCTTGACGATGTCATCGGGCGCGGTGCTGAACACCACTTTGTGATCACTGCTGCGAATCAGTGCCACCACGTCGATATCCGTGGCTTGGGCGATATCGGCGGTGAGCCTGTCGTGTTTGGCCGCCTGCCGATTGGAGGCCGGGCCGGTATAGCGCAGGAACAATTGCGCCATGCGCGCGTTGTCATGCAGGATGTCGCCGATCTCGTCCTTGACGATCTTGGTCGACTCCTGCAGCCAGATACGCACGTTGCTGTCGAAAATCTGCGACAACGTGGTGGCGGCCAGCTCGGCCGCGATCATGGTCGGAATCACACTGACCAGCCAGAACGCCAGCACCAGCTTGCGCTGGACGCTCCAGCGCGAAATGGCAAAGGGGCGGGCTTTTTGGCGGGTCTTGGTGATCATCGGGTTTCGCTTATCACAGCAGCCATGGCAGGGTCGGAACGATCCGGTCGAAGAAACATTTTCGCGAGTCTGAGCAGGCCGTTGACCAGCCGGTTACGGTGGCGGAAGAACAGGCTGTTGCCCTCAAACTCGCACCCCAGCCGCAGCTTACTGGCATACCCGGCCTGTCCGCACTCATACAGCGCAATATTGTGTTGGATACAGTAGTCGACATTGGTTAACCAACTGCGGAAGTAGAGGTTGTAGTCACGGGTAAACTCCACGTCGTGCCCGAAGAACTTGTCGACCAGCCGATGCTCGTCCACCAGCATCAGGTTGAACGCCACCAAGTGCTCGTCCACCCAGTAAAGAGCACAGACCGCGCGCTGTTCAAGGCGTTCAAGTACGCCGGTGAAGTAGCTGGCGGGCAGGCGTTCGAACTGCAGCTCGGCACGGGTCAACGTGGATTCATACAGGCGCATGACCTCGGGCAGCACATCGTCGATGTTGCGCCGCCACTCCACCCGTGGGCCAGGCGCACGCAGTTTGCGACGCAAGTCCTTGCGTGTGGATTTGCCCAGCGAGCCCAGGTAGGCGTCCACCGAGCCGTAAGGCAGCGGCAATACGCCCGTGGGCAAACTCGGCATGCTTTGAAAGCCTGACACGCGGCAACTGTCGGCCCAGTGCCGGTCCTGCGTCGGCGCATCCTTGACCGCCACCAGGCCGATGCCGAACTCATCGGCGTCCTGGCGCGCCGCCAGCAGCAGGTGTTTGAGCAACCGCGGGCGGTGCCCCTCAGGCACGCTACTGGCAAACCCAGCGTCGCAACGCTCGGCCACCGGCGAACCGATGGCGTACAACCCCACCTGCAAAACACCCGGCCACAGTCGCTCCAGGCGTGCGGTCAAGCGCTTGCCGGCGCCCGACACCGTGGTGTCGAGGCGGTAATGGGTGATGAACGCGGCGGCCACGGCCACCAGCGCTCCGTCTTCAAATACCGCCAGGTAGCGCCATTGAAAATCGTCGATGGCGGCGTTTTCCACGGCGACGTAGTAGTCCCAGTCCTCCAACGCTCCGGGAAAACAGTCGTTCCAGGCACTGCGCCGAATGTCCCGGATGGTCGGGAAGGCTTGGGTGGTAATCACATGTTTCCCTTATTTCTATCGCAAGCCGCCGATCAACTGTGTGAGCTTTCGAGCCCCTGCGAGGCGGTGATGGCATCACCTCGGTGTAACGGATAAACCGCGACACCTGCATCGCCGCCTCGCTTAAGCGCTACAGCTCCCCCATCAGCCTGTTTGGATCTGAAAAGACCGGCGTGCAGCTCGACAAACTCGGCACTCAACTCGATCACCCGGCGGTATTGCAGGTCGACAGTGATCATGTGGTAGCAGTTGTCCAGCAGGACCTTGGTCACCGGCCCGCCGAGGTGGCGTTCCACGTAATCGGCGTTCCAGCGACTGGTGATATCGTCCTCAATCGAATGCAGTACCAGCGCCGGCACCCTCACCTGAGGCATGCGCTTCTTGACCACGGCGTTCATCCGGTGCAACTCGCGCACGGTGATGCCTTCCATGGTCAACAGACCGGCCTCGCTGCTCTCCCCTTCCTTCATCTGCCGCTCGACGATTGCCCGCAGGCGTTCGTTCTTGATGCCGTAGGGCGGCTTCTCTTCGAAGCGACAGATATGCACGCCGAACGGGATTTTCATCAACAACGGCGTGAGGAACGCCAGCTTGTTGATGCTCCAGCCGTCGTACTTCAAGGTGGTCGAATACATCAGCAGCCCGGCGACCTGGCCCGGGTGTTCCGAGGCCAGGTACATCGACATCACCGCGCCCATCGACAAACCGCCGACAAACACCTGTTCATGACGCTGGCGGACCTGGGCGAAGGTTTGACGCACCCCTTCGTACCAGTCCAGCCAGCCGGTGGCCTGCAGGTCGCTGTTGTCGCCGCAGTGCCCGGCCAGGGTGGGCACGTACACCGTGCAATTACCCACCTTGGCCAGGCCCTTGGCGACCTGGCGCAGTTCCGTCGGCGTGCCTGTCAGGCCGTGGATCAACAGGATGCCGACCGGCCCTTCACCGAGAACGAAGCCGGCATCACCCTCACCGAGGTCGATCCCGACGTTGCTCACCGTTTAGTCGCTCGCACCAGCAGTTGCTCGAGCAGCTTCAGGCCCAGCTCGATTTCCGGGTAGCTGATTTCCAGGGACGGCGCCAGGGTGATCACATTCTTGTAGTAGCCGCCCACGTCGAGGATCAGGCCGAGTTTGCGCCCGTCCACGACCATGTCGCCCTTCATGCCTTCTTCGACCATGTAGTCCAGGGTCGCCTTGTCTGGCGTGAAACCATCCGGGCCGCAGATTTCGCAGCGCAGGGCCAGGCCCAGACCGTCGACGTCGCCGATGATCGGGAAGCGTTTCTGCAGGTCCTGCAGGCCTTCCAGGAAGAACTTGCCCTTGGCCATGACCATTGCGCCGTAGTCGACTTCGTTGGTCATTTTGAACATTTCCAGACCTACCGCCGTACCCAACGGGTTGGAGGCGAAGGTGGAGTGGGTCGAACCTGGCGGGAAGATTTTCGGGTTGATCAGTTCTTCACGGGCCCAGATGCCGCCCAGCGGGTTGAGGCCGTTGGTCAGCGCCTTGCCGAACACGATCACGTCGGGTTGTACGTCGAAGTGCTCGATCGACCACAACTTGCCGGTGCGGTAGAAGCCCATCTGGATTTCGTCGGACACCATCAGGATGCCGTGCTGGTCCAGCACCTGCTTGAGCTCGCGGTAGAAGTTCATCGGCGGGATCACGTAGCCGCCGGTGCCCTGGATCGGCTCGACGTAGAACGCGGCGTATTCACTCTGGCCGACTTTCGGGTCCCACACGCCGTTGTATTCAGTCTCGAACAGGCGCGCGAATTGCTGCACGCAATGGCTGCCGTATTCTTCCTTGGTCATGCCTTTAGGGCCGCGGAAGTGGTACGGGAACGGGATGAACTGCGCACGCTCGCCGAAGTGGCCGTAGCGGCGACGGTAGCGGTAGCTGGAGGTGATCGACGAGGCGCCGAGGGTGCGCCCGTGGTAGCCGCCTTCGAAGGCGAACATCAGGCTCTTGCCGTTGGTAGCGTTACGCACCACTTTCAGCGAGTCTTCGATGGACTGCGAACCGCCGACGTTGAAGTGAACGCGACCGTCGAGGCCGAATTTCTTCTTGGCGTCGACCGCGATCATTTCCGACAGCTCGATCTTGCCTTTGTGCAGGTACTGGCTGGCGATTTGCGGCAGGGTGTCGATCTGCTGTTTCAGCGCATTGTTCAAGCGCGGGTTGGCATAGCCGAAGTTGACCGCCGAGTACCACATTTGCAGGTCGAGGTAGGCCTGGTCTTCGGTGTCCCACACGTAGGAGCCTTTGCAACGGCTGAAAATACGCGGTGGCTCGATGTAGTGAACGGTGTCGCCGTAGGAGCAGTATTTGGCTTCTTTATCCAGAAGAATCTGGTCTTCGGCGCTCGCGATGCGGATATCAGACATGGTGGAAGAGTTCCTGATTTTCAATAGAGAGGTCAGTAGCAGCAAAGGTGGTGGCGTTGGCAGCGATGCCCTGTGGCAGCCTGGCCAGCAATGCGCTCACTTCGGCGAAGGTGTCGAAGCGCGCATGCGGGATGTGGTTGGCCTCGCAGTACTGGGCGAGGCTGCCCTTGGCGAAAACGAAGTCGGCGGTGGAGGCCACGCACATGTCGGACTTACCGTCGCCGATCACCAGCACGCGCTTGTTACGCGGGGTGGATTTGCACTTGCAGTTGCCGGAAGCGGCGCGGCAGGCATCGCTGGCATACGGGAAATCAATGCGCCAGCTGTTCTGGTCGACCTGACGCAGGCGGTTGGCGAGGATCGGCAGCAAGCTCACGTAGTTGCGCGACAGAATCCGCGCGATGCCTTGCTCGATACCGTCGCTGACCACTTCGATGGACGCACCGAGGCCGATGACGTGATCGACGAAATCGGGGAAGTCCGGGTCGATCTCGACGCTGTCGAAATAGGCCAGCAGTTCAGCGGGTGTGGCCTTGATCAGCGCCAGTTGGCGGCTCAGGCATTCGCGTGAACCGATATGCCCGTCCAGCCATTCCTGCTCGATGGTTTCCCACTCGGGGCCGGCGAAGCGTTGGAGGACGTTGTCGATGACATCGGTGGGGGTAATGGTCCCGTCGAAGTCACACACGATATGCCAGTGGATCATCTGCGTTTACCTTGAGGAGGAGCGCGCTGTGTGCGCTTGCAAAAGGTGCTAGAGCAGGGACTGTGCCAACTGGCCAGCACCCAATGGGGCTGGGGCTTCGCGCGGATGTCAGAGGATTTTGTGTCGTGGGAGCTACATTTTTTGTAGCTTGCTACAAACAAGATGAGTGCTTGCGCCAACGCCGCGCTTTGCGCGTTCATGCGCGCATAGTCAATCAAGGAACTGTGACCATGTTCAGGATCACCTGCGCTGTATTCGCCGGATTACTGGGGCTGGGGAGCGTTTCACAAGCCGCGCAGGCCGACGGCATCACCGGTGAAGCAGGTGCGGGTGTCAGCTACCAGCCCAAGGAACCCACCGGCAGCCGCTACGAAACCGCGGCCATTCCATACCTCGACCTGGACTGGGGCAACGTCAGCCTCGGCACCGATGACGGCCTGACCTGGAGCGCGCTGAAAACCAACGGCTTCAGCGCCGGCCCGTACATCAACTACCTCTCGGGCCGCACGGCCAACGGCGCGTTGTCGGGGTTGCGCGAAGTGTCGAGCATGGCCGAGGTCGGCGGGTTCGTGCAGTACGCGCCGGCCGACTTCTGGCGGGTCTATGCCCAACTGGGCCGCGCCGTGGGTGGCGCGCAGGGCCAAGGCGGCGTGCTGGGCAAGGTCGGCGGCGAGTTGGGCTATCCGCTGGGTGGCGGGATCATTGGCAGCAGCGGCCTGATGGCGCATTTTGCCGACGCACGCCAGACCCACACGTTTTTCGGCGTGAGCGACAGCGAAGCCGCCGCCTCGGGCTTCCGGCCCTACAACGCCGGCGGCGGTTTCCAGAACCTGACGTTAACGCAGAGCTTCGAATTTCCCCTGGCGGCGAAATGGTCGCTGTTGACCAGTGCCAGTTGGGTACACCTGGTGGGTTCGGCGGCGGACAGCAGCATCGTCAAGCAGAACGGCGAAGTGAACCAGGGCCAGGTGCAGACGGCGATCAGCTACAAGTTCGACTGATGCACATCGCTCAACATGTGGGAGGGGGCTTGCCCCCTCCCACATGGAGCCAGTATTTCATCGCGATACTTTCAGTTTTCCTCGCCTTCGGCCAACAACCCGATCCCGACGATAATCACCCCAACGCCCACCCAGTGCAGCAGGCTGATGTGTTCCCCCAGCCCCAGCCACGAACCGAGCAACACCACCACAAACACCAGCGAACTCAGCGGAAACGCCAGGGACAGGCTGCTGCGCCGCAGGATCAGCATCCACACGAAAAACGCGCCGATGTAACTGGCAATCGCCGCCAGAATCCCAGGGTTGCGCGCCACTTCGGACAACCACAGCCAGTTGAAATCCATCTGCCCCAGTTGGTCACCGGCGACTTTGGTAAACAGCTGCCCGGCGCTCTCGGTGCAGATCAGCAAGGCCCACAACACCACGGTGCCAAGACGTTCGTGCAACCAGCCCTGGTCGATATTCTGCGTGCTCATGCCTGACCCCCTCCAATCGCGACTAACATCACGCCGAAGGTAATCACCAGCGTGCCCATCCAACGCCTGCGGCTGACGGTTTCCCCCAGCACGACCTTGCCCGCCAGTACCACCCCGCAATAAGCCAGGGCCGCCGCCGGAAACAACAGGCTCAGCGGCGCGCGGGACAAGGCTTCAAGCCAGACGAAAAACTCAATGGCGTAGGCCCCGAGCCCCGCCCACAACAACGGTGCATTGAACACCTGGCCCCAGAAGGCGTTCAGGCGAAAGCCGCCCTCCAACTCCGGCAAACGGTCCAGGCCCATCTTGAAACACAGCTGGCCGACCACATCGAGCACGATGGAAAAGGCCACCAGCAACACCACGGTCAACGTCACGGAAACAGCTCCTCAAACAGGTTGATCAGGGCTTCGTTGGTCGCGGCATTGCGCTGCAAGTCCTCGGCGCTCCAGCGCTCGGCCGGCGGCTGGTCGGACTTGGCCTCCCAACGCTTGAAGGCGTTACTGAACACGGGCTTGGCGAACTCGCCGCACACGTCGATGCCAATGATTCGCTTGCGCGCCGCCAAGGCCCGCAGAGCCTGGAGCAGATGGCTCAGGCGCATGCCGCCCTGGTCCCAGTTGGTGGCCGCGTCTTCGCTGGCCAGCACGTCTTTGTCGATGGTGATCCAGATGGCTTCGGTGGGCAGGCTGGTGATCATTTGCTCAAGGAATGCGGCCCAGTCCAGCTCCGCCAGATTGCGCCAGTACAGGTGGTTTTCCTGCTGCTGGTGGCCGGCGCCATCGCCGACCCGGCCCCAGACTTTCGAAGGCGGGTGCTGCCACGGGAACAGCTGCAATTGCCCACGCTTGAGGGCGCCGAGGTTGCCGCCGCGCAACTGCGGGTTATGCAGGTCATCGCTGCACGGGCCAAGGGTGACGATGCGCTTGACCGCCGGCATCTTCAGCGCGCGGTTGACCCACGAACCGCAGTGACGCTTGGGCGCAAAGCGGACCCAGTCGGGGTGGTTGTCGAAGTGGATCAGGCTGATGGGTTCTTTCAGGTCGGCGAGAAATGCCGGCGTCAGGTGGTGATAATCGCCGGAGCCGACAAACAGGATTTCCGGCCGCGCATCCGTGGGCCGGGGCCGTGCCGCCAGGCGTTCGGTGAAGCGCTTCCAGGTTTTTTCGGTGGACCACAGGCGCAGTTTCGGGCCAAGGTCCAACAAGTCGAGACGGGTGGCATGACCACTGGCCAAACGCCGGGCAATCGGCGCCTGGCCCGTAAGGCTGTGGTCGAGGTCAAGAATATTCAAGGTAGTGTTTCACCCCTAATGGCAGCACCCAGCCGGATTGCGGATGGGCTTTAGGGGGTCAATGCAAGGGGCGGGCCAGGGACTCTCTTGAAGACAATGAGCCCCCCATGTGGGAGGGGGCTTGCCCCCTCCCACATGGGACCCGCGTCAGGATTGGGATTCGCGGATGATCTGGCGAATCGCCCCGACAAACGCCTCGACCGGCTGGCCACCGCTGACGGCGTACTGGCCGTTGAACACAATGGTCGGCACCGAACTCACGCCACGGGACACCCACAGCTGTTCCTGCTCGCGCACGTCGGCGGCGTATTCATCGCCGGCGAGAATCGCGGCGGCGCGCTGTGGGTCCAGGCCGACGCTCTCGGCGATGCGCACCAGGGTCGCGTGATCGGACGGGTCCTGGCCATCGCTGAAGTAGGCCTTGAACAGCGCTTCCTTGAGGTTGTACTGCAAGCCTTCCAACCCAGCCCAATGCAGCAGGCGATGGGCGTCGAAAGTGTTGTAGATACGGCTCTGGCCGTCGGTGCGGAACGCAAAGCCCAACTCGGCGCCCATGTCGCGGATACGCGCACGGTTGGCCTGGGACTCTTCGGCCGTGGAGCCGTATTTCTCGGTGATGTGCTCGACGATGTTCTGGCCTTCGGCGGGCATGTTCGGGTTCAGTTCGAACGGCTGGAAATGGATCTCGGCCTGCACCTCGCTGCCGAGCTGGTCGAGGGCTTCGGTCAGGCCGCGCAAGCCGATGACGCACCAGGGGCAGGACACGTCGCTGACGAAATCGATTTTCAGGGCAGTACTCATGGTAGGCAACCTCGCTGGCATTAATGCGCCGCAAAGGTTGCACGATACACCAATGTCACAACACCTTCGCCGAGACCTGGGGCTCAATCTGCGCCCAATGGGCGGCGTCTTCGCGATGGGCTTGCAAGTACGGCAACACCGCCGCCAGCAATGGCGCCTTGAACGCTTCCTGGAAACGATGGGCCAGGCCGGGAATCAGCTTCAACTGGCTGCCCTGGATATGCGCGGCCAGGTGTACACCATGCATCACCGGCAACAACGGGTCAGCCGTGCCATGCACCACCAGGGTCGGCACGCGCAATTGGTTGAGCAACGGCACACGGCTCGGTTCGGCGAGGATCGCCATGATCTGGCGCTTCACGCCGTCGGGGTTGAATGCGCGGTCGTAGGACAGCGCCGCCTGGTGCAGCAACACCTGACGATCATCCTTGACGTTCGGGCTGCCCAGCGCGGCCAGCAAATCGGCCTGTTGCTCCAGGGCCACTTGACGATTGGGGGCGCTGCGCCGCGACAGTAATTGCACCAGCGCCGCATTCGGCGCCGGCAGGCCTTCGGCGCCGGAGCTGGTCATGATCAGCGTCAGGCTTTCCACGCGCTGCGGCGCCATCGCGGCCAAGTGCTGGGCAATCATGCCGCCCATGCTCGCGCCGAGGACGTGGAATTGCTGGACCTGCAACGCATCCATCAAGCCGAGGGCGTCATCGGCCATGTCGGTCAGCGTGTACGGCGCCGCCACCGGCAGGCCGAGTTTGTAGCGCAGCACTTCAAAGGTCAGGTTGGCGCTGGCCGGAGCCTGGCGCCAGGTGGACAGGCCGACGTCGCGGTTGTCGTAGCGGATCACCCGGAAACCTTGCTGGCACAGCGCAACAACGACCTCATCCGGCCAGTGGATCAGTTGCCCGCCCAGGCCCATCACCAGCAGCAAGGCCGGATCGGACGCACGGCCGATACTCTGGTAAGCGATGCTTACCTGAGCCAGGTCGACCGTTTGGGTCGGGACATTGACATCACATCGAGACGCCGCAAAAGACGGCAGGCCGAACAGTAGAGCGGCCAATAACAGCAACACGCGCATGAAAAACACCGAAACGCAGAACCCCAGTAGAGCGCGAGTCTGATGAAGTTTGTTCAAGGGCGCTGCCACAGTTGCGTGACAGTTTGATGAATGTCGCTCAACGGTCGGCCCACTAACTATCTATCCCTGCGCGCCTCGTTCTCCACCTTTAAATAGGGCACCGACCGGTAAAGCACCGTTCTGCCCCTATTTTTCGAGTGCCGTCCCATGACCGATACATCCAACCCGCTGTCCCCCCTTGCCGTGCGCGATTTCCTGCCGCTTGCCCACGCCCAGGTTCGCCCGGTGAATGAAAGCCTGCTGCTGGAAGCCACGGCCCGCTGGCACGCCAGCCGGGAACACATGCTCACGCTCACCGCCGCCGCCCCCAGCATTCGTGCCGCCCTCACGGCGTTCATCCAAGAGCAACTGGAACTGGACGGCGACAGCGTGCAGTTGCATTTCGCGGCAACCGCCGACCAGCCGCAACGTCACGTCACGCTCACCCAGGCCTGCGCTTTTGTTCATCAAATCCCCGTCCCCAGCGCGCTCGAGCAACGCTGCCGGGTCATCGGCCTGCCGGCGGGCAAAACGCAGTATGCGGCGCAACCGTTCGAGCTGCTAAAACCCTTTACCCAGCTCAACGTGCAACAGGCCCTGCGAACCGCCTGGGTGCGCTACTGGTGGTTCACGCGCGCACCCGGCACGTCGGTCTCGCGCCGCGATCACGCGGTCGCGCAGTACAGCAGCCACCTCCAGGCGGCCGCTCAATTGGCCTGCGCCTGCGGGGCGATCACGGCCGATCAATTGAAACCGTTACTGACGGTCCTCGACCCGCCGAGCGGCGCGTTGCAGCTCGACGGTCAGAAGATCTACACCGAGCAACTGCTGCTCAAGCGCACGGGGTTGGCCGATGCCGAGATACCCGGTGCGCTGGTCATCACCCTGGATGCCGAGATCGTCCTCCAGCTGTTGTACCTGCCCTCCGAAGAACCGGCGCTGAACCTGTTCAACAGCCGCGTCAGCATGGAGCAATGGTTGCTCGATCACCCCACGCTGTTCCCCGGCGTGACGGCGATCACCCGAGACCACCAGATCGACTACCGCGAGGTCAGCGACCCCTTGCAAGCCGGCGTGACGCACCTGCTGGAACATCGCCTCAAAGAAAAACAGGCGAGCTTGGCCTACCCCCACGGCAGAGACCTCGCCGAGCATGGTCACAGAGCGTTGGATGCGGCCGATCAGGTTGACCGGCAACAGCAAAGCCAGGGTTTTTTCGCCTTGCCGCCGGCTGCCGAACTGACTGCCGTTGCGAGCGATGTCGCCCGCGACACCCCACCCATGCTCTTCGCCGGACTGACCGCCGACCTGCCCCTGGCCCAGCGCCGCCACGCGCTGTCGCGGCAACAGCAGCCGCTCTTCGGTGCCGAGCACGCGTCCGCCCTACGGCCGCCGCCGAACGATGAGCAACTGGCCACATTGCGCAGCCAACTCGACCGCTTGCACGAGGCGCAACAGCAGGCCCATGAAGCGGCCACCGCGCTGTGGAATCAACCCCAGCACCAACTGCTGGAGCTGTCCCAGCAAGCCAACCCCGACTACCACACCTTGCTCCAGGCACGCCTGAACGGGCTGCTTGCCGAGGCCAGCCTGCAGCGTCAACTCAACCAGATCAGCCAGGCCGGGCACGACATGCTCCTGACCGCGCTTGACCCGCTCAACGCGCCAGACCCCGAACTCAAGGTGTCGGTGGCAACCTTGACGCTGTCGATCAGCGAGCGCAGCAACGGCGCGGTCAACATCCAGCGCAAAGAGCTGGACGGCGTGCTGCTGATCACCCTGGAAGCGGCGCTGCTCGATGCGTCAACGCCTCAGGACCTGTTGCTGTACTGGCCAGGCAGCCAGGGCGGGCTGCAGCACTTCGCCTCGCTGCAGGCGCTTGAACAGTGGCTTGGTGTAACGCCGTCGGACGCTGCGTCGCTGGAACTGGCCCTGCTCAATCAGACCCCGTTCGAGTACAGCCTCACCGTACAACTCGATGGCTGGGTCACCCAGATCGAAGCGATGCTTCGGCGCTCCCCGGACGACACCGAGCGCCAAGCCCGGGAACTGGAACCCATGCGCGTGCAAGCGATCCAGGAACTGGGCGTATCGACCCACAGCGTGCGCGAACTGGCCTATGCGCAGCTTCTGGAGCAGAACCAGAGCGGCGCCCTGGCCGCGCAACTGCCGGCCTGGCTCGGCCAGGTGTCGGCTGCCGACAGGGCCGAACTCAAGGCCCTGCTGGAGCGCTACATCCTCGCGTTCCAGCGCGCCGACGAGGCATTGAACCTGAAGCTGCCGCTGATCAGCAGCTTTTGCAAACAACGCCTGCACGCACGGCTGTCCCGGGACTTCTCGCTCAAACAACCGTTCCACGTTCAGCTCGACGTCCCCGAATCGGTCACGCAGCAACAGCATTTCGTCGAAGCCCCCGGCGCACCGGGCACCCCGACCAAGACCGTCCCGGTGCCCAGCGCCACCCGGGTCAAAATGAGCCTGGATGAGCTGGCGCTGAGCAACATCGATACGCCGACCTCCGAGCGCTTGACGTTCATGAAGGTCGAGGTCAGCACCCAGGACGCCACCGAAGGCCTGGCACTCACCGCCGGGCTCAGCGCCAACTACCTGCGCCGGCTGGTGCCGGAACTGGACCTGGCCCAAGCGTATGAAGACCTGATCGTCGAGGCTTACCAGGGCTCGGACCGCGAAGCGGACTTCAGCCGTGAGTATCGCCTCGAATGCCTGCTCGACCCTCATCGCCTGCTGCTCACCCTTCAGGGGCGCCTGGCGTTCCTGCAAAAGCACATCACCGCCACCGAACTGAACACCTTCAACATCGCCGTGAATGCCAGCACCGCCCAAGCCTGGCGCGCCGATGGCAATGACATTGAGTTGCTTCCCGCCCACCTCAGCGTCGGCGGGCCAGACACCCAGGACGGCCCAAGCACCTTGTCCGGCGTCACCTTCATCCGTCAGAAAAACACCGGGAGCACCCTGCTCTATCTGCCCGAGAGCCCGGACGGCCAGGCCCTGCGCAGTTACAACAGCCTTGAAGCGGCGCGACTGGCGCTGTTCCGCCTGTGCCTGAACACCACGATGGTCAACTACCTGGCCGGCCGCGCCTTGCTCGGCAACGTGGCCAACCACGTCAGCCGGATCAATCAAGCGGTACTCCGGCATTTCGACGCGCTGATCGGCGTCGGCACCGCCTGGCCCGTCACCACGTCGCTGGCCAGCCATTTGCTCAACGCGCAAATGGGCCGCGTCAAGGAGGCCCACCGCGCCAGCTCCCGTTCCAACAGCGATCTGTACCTGGAACGCTATGCCATCAAAGGCGTGCAGGCCTTCAGCTATATCAAGATGGCGCTCGGCGTGGTCCCCGTGGTGGGCAGCGTGATCGGCCTTTACGATGGCTGGGTCAGCGCCAATGACGCGGTGGCTGCGTTTCGACGCGGTGATCATGCCCAAGGCATGCACGCCATCACCCAAGTCCTGCAATCATTGATCGACGCCGGCATCGACGTGGCCGGCGGGGTGCTGATCACACCCAATGCAGCGCGCACGCGCACGTTTGGGCGCCAGTTGCGCAATGCCTTCAAGGGTGCCCGCTACCTGCAACCACCCATGAGCCGCAAGGCGCGCCGCATCGCCGAGCGCTTCAGCGGGTATGAGTATGCCAAGGAGATCGCCCTGGCCCATCTGACCCCGGCGAGCCACGGTGTTTATCGCAACGTCTACCGCCATGCCGACGGCGACTTCATTGTGCGGCAGGGCAACGTCTATCAGGTCGAACTGCAGAACGGGCATTGGCGCTTGAGCGGCAACACGCTGAAGACCTACAAACAACCGATTGCCCTGGATGAAGCCGGCCAATGGGACACCCACTTCGGCGTCTATGGCACCGCGCAACCGGTCGGCCTGGCGGGCGGCGGCGGCGTGCTCGGGCACCTGGCGGACACCCTCGAACCGCTCTGGCCGATGGCGATTCGACAACGGCTGCCGATCTGGTGGACCGATCATGTGCTGCGCCGCCAACTGGCGCTCAACGATGCGATCAATACGCTGAGCAGTCGGTTCGACACTCAACTGGCCGCGACCAGCAACCTGCAACACCTGTCCAACCAAAGCGACATCGCCACCCGCAAGACCTTGCAGCCGACCCTGGATCAGGCCTACGCCAAAGACATCGAGCTGGCGATTGAGCAGGCCAACGCCGTTCAGGACGTGATCGCCTTCACCCCCAACAGAGAGCACCTGGCCCTCAAAGGCATGCAGAGCCGCGCCGCCCTGATTGTCACCAGCCGAGCCGTGGAGCGCTTGAAAGTCGCCGCGGCCGCGCTGCAGGAATTGACCGGGCAATTCGCTGACCTCCAGGTGCCGCCGACGAGTCCGGCCGCCATCCTGCAGTTTCTGCAAACCCGCAAAGGTCTCAGCCAGAACATCGTGCAGGCACTCGACCGGATCGACCGCATCTTTCTGGTCATGAACGAATGGAGCGCCAAGATCAACCTTATGGCGCAGGAAGCCGATATGCGCCTGCAGGGCAGAAGCACCCGCAGGACCGCGCAACAGATCGACGCGGATCTGCACAACACGCGCACGATGGTGGGCGAGGCTCGCGACGACGCGGCGCGCTGGAACGAACTCTACGATGAAGACTTTCGCACGCACCTGCGCACCGTCCACAGCATCGATACGTTCAACCGCTACGATCACGTCACCGATCCTTCCTGGTTGTACTTGCAAAGTGAGGTCAATCGCGTCTATCTCGACGCCCACCTGGCCCTGAACACGCATTTCGCACTGACAAAGACGCCCACCACCGTCAGCCAACGCACGCGAATCCTCAACGAATGTATCGATGCCTACGCGCGTTTCAGCCTCAGCGTTAAAACCTTGAGTGCAGGCTACCCGCAACATTTTGACCTGGATAACCTGGACGCCTTGCTGAACAACCTTGAGCGCATGACTCAACTGGCCCGTCAGCGCATCGGCACGCCCGCTCGCCTGCGGCGCCCACGACCCGACGAACCACAAGGGACGGTGTTTGAAAGCGAAGACAACCGGCTGCTGATCGGCATAAAAAGCACCGACCCTGGCACCAACACCACGCGCTATACCATCGACAACCTCAGCGGCCACACCGAGACCTGGGAGCAACGCCCGAACGGTCGGGCCCAGCGCCAACCGGCGCCGCCCGTGGAGTTCCCGGCGGAGGCGAACGTGAAGTCGGTGATGGTGAGCGAAGCCCAGAACCGCCTGCGCGCCGTGCCGGCGTACCAGGTCAAAGTCGAAGCCTACGCCCGCCAGGGCATGTTGCCGGTGGACCTTGAACACATGCTGGTCAGCGAAGCCGCCGAACTCACCTTGCGCGCAAACCGCATCGCGCGCCTTGACCCCACGGAGCCGAGCATCCAGCCATTGCGCGCGACCGCCACCGAGCTGAGCGCCGCCGGCCGCACCCTGCGCACCCGCCAAGCATTGGCCAGCCGCCAACCCACCGACGGCATGCTCGATGATCTGGTCAGGCACCACGTGGTCGAGGTGCGTCGAACCGCGTCGATGACCGAGCTGGCGCGGCGTGCGAACGGGCACCGCGACTTCATGCAGGAGTATGAAGTCTGGGACCTGACCGCCACCCCACCGCGCCCCGTGTGGTACGCGCACTTTCATTACAACCGCCGCACGGCCACCTTCGACGAGTTCGAAAAGGCCCACTTGAAACTGCCGGAGCATCGCTACTTGACCCATGCCGACGACCCCTCGCTGCCGTTCTCGGACATTGGCAGGCAGTCCGCCGCGTTGCCGCATATCCGGCCGCTCTGGGTCGCCCAATAGTCGCGCAGGCCTGCGGCTGTCAGCGGAACGCTGCGGTCACAGCGTCAAAAACAGTTTTTCATCCAGCGGCGGGCCGATCCGCGCTCTGACGATCTGTTCCACCACGCGGTTATTGCCCGCCTCGGCCACCAGGTCTTTCTGGGTCTTGGTGCGCTGCGACGGGATCTTCAGGTGCGCCGCCGTGTAGAGATTGCGCGGCGAACCTTTGGCCGGGTAGTGGAAATGGGCATACCACAAGACGTCGACCTTGCCTTTTTCACGCACGGCGTATTCGGTGAAGACATCGCCGCTTTTGGTCGCGGTGTCTCGCTGGACCAGGTTGATGTCGACGAACCCGTGCTTCCACAGGTAGTCGATGTTTTCCGGTTTGGGGGGGAGGAGCTTGTAGCCATCGGCGCAGTGCTGGCGGGCCTTGATGAGCAACTCGTCCGCCGCCGTGCGCCACTGTTTGACCAGTTGTTCGGTTTCGGGCCTGCCGCTGTGGCTGGTTTCAGCTTGCAGGGCCGTTGCCCGCAGCCGCTCAGCCTGGGCTTGCAGCATGTCGTTCCAGTCCAGCGGGTTGATGCCCTCGCGGCGTTGCGGGTCGTTGAGTTTGCGTTTCTGGAACGCGATCGTGCGTTCAATGCCGGCGCTTTCTTCGAGCAGTTTTCTGGCGTCGGACTTGAGCGTTGAAAGCGACTTGGGCGACTGCGCGGGCCGTGCAGGTTGCGCGGGAACGATCTTCACCCACTCGCCGTCGCTGGGGTGTTCGCTGTAGCTGGCGACCGGCTGGCCGGACTGCGGGTCCAGTACATCAATGATCGCGCTGGTGCCTGCCGCGTGAGGACGCGCGGTGCCGATCAAGGTTTCCTTGTCGCGGGTTTTGAAGGTGCGCTGGCCCGCCGGCTTTTGTTGTTGATCGATTTGCGCGACGGTGGCCGGCACCAGTGCTTGTTCCTCGCGAATCACTTCGCCCAGGTCGGTTTGGGCATCGTTGATCACCGCGCGCAGGCGTTCGGTAAACAGCTGCTGATACTCGGCCCGCTGAAGACCGGGGTTGGACTCTTGCAAGGCGAGGCTATCGCTGAGCACTCGCTGGTACGTGCCAATGACGGTTTGCAACGTCGCCTTGCGTTCGCTCAAGCTGTAGCCGGTGTACTGCCGCAGGTCCAGGTGCGCCCTATAGACCGGGATCAGGTTGGTTGAACTGAATCGCTCCAGGTAGAAAGACTCCACCGGGTCAGCCGTTCGGACATAGCGATCAAGGCTCAGTTCTTTGAGATTGGACAGCGTGGCGAGCTTCATGCGCAGGGCGGTAATCGCAGGTGGCTGCTTGTCTTGCTGCTTGAGAAAGTACGCGGCCTTGGTTTTGCCGAACGATGAATCGCGGGTCCACTTTTCCAGTACGGCGGCGGAGGCCTGGGCCGCTTCGCGCACGTTTTCCAGGTTTTTGTAGACCCTGGCGTAGTTGTCCATCAGCTCGATATAGGCGCTTTTCGAACCAGACCTCGCCTCGCTGACCACTTCCGCCATCGACCGTCCGCTGGAGACGTGTTGATTGCTGTCTTCGGCCAGCAAGGTGTAGAAACGTTCGATTTGACGGTAGTTGTCGAGCACTGCGCCGTAGAGCTTGGAGCGCGCCTGTTTTTCCTCGGAAAGATCGTCCACCGCGCCGAGTTTTTTCGGCGCCAGGCGGTCGATGGCGGTCTGAACGGCCGCACTGTGCGCCTCAGTGCGTTGCTTGAGTTGCACGAGTTGCTGTTCGCTGGTTTGCCTGAGGTTGTTCGTGAGTTCCAGCTGCGTCAGGTACGGCGCAAGGAAGCGCTGTTGATGCTGACCGGTGGTGGACAGCCCCCACAGCGTGCGCAGTTTTTTGCGGGCCTCGACGTAGTCATTAATGCTCACGACCAACTGGTTATGCGCCTCAACCCTGGGCACTTCCAACTGCAGCGCATCCTCGACGGCTTGGCTGAACAGCTCCCCCCGCTCCTGTTGCGCCTGCCGATTCTGTTTGACCCGCTCGGCGACACCGTTCTTGCGCGGCATGCCACCGCGCAACCGCGGGCTGCTGTCGAAACTCCAGCGGCCCTGTGCGTCACGCCTGATCGGCGGGCCGGTACGCGCACGGTTGTTCGCGTCGATGATGAACACCCCGTCGAGGTCGTTGGCCACCCGGAACCACTGGTTGTCGATGTTGGCGTACAGCCGGCCCTGGCTCAGGTACAAGCCCTGTTTTTGCCCCTCGGCAATCGCGGCACCGACATCGCCCGGCGCGGGTACCCGGAATGACTCGACCAGTGCAAGCTGGCCGGGGGTCAACCGGCGCGGGCTGGAGAACGCAAAATCCAGCATGCTCGTATTATCGCCGACGACACCCGCAGAGGGCTCTATGCTGCTTTGGCGCAGGGTCGCGCGATGGGCGTTCGGCGCCTGGCCTGGCGTGCGGCGCGTCGGTCCATCGTGCTTCGGGATGGCTTTGAGCGCGTCGAGCGTCAGCGGCGGTTGTGCGATATCGGCGGGCGCGGCGTGGGTCAAGACCATGCCCATATTGAGCAACAGGTTCACCACGGTCGCCGTGCTGTCGTCCTGAGCGTTCGGGTTGGACAGTTTGCGGATGTCGTCCTCGCTGCCGGCCAACTGCAACAACCACCCCGCCATCGCCCCAGGCCCGCGCAACACGGGTAGCAAGGTGTTGAACAACAACCCGCCCAGCTCCTTGAAGGAGGCCCAGCGACTTTGTGCGTCCGATACCGACTGCCCCTCGGCCAGGCTCACCAGGCTGTGGGTATTGCTCTGGTACAAGTGCTGCATCAGGCGCCCTTGTTCCAGGTCCTGGCGTAATGTGCGTGCCGCGTCATAGCCGTCCACGGCCAGCGCCGTCGGTGCCGGCTGGGCGGGCGCGTCGAACTCGTTGAAGACGCTGTAGCGGGCAATGTTGGGGGTCTTGAACCCGCCGTTGCCGTACACCGCGCGCGTCCTGTCGTCGGGCAACCAGGCCAGTATGCCTTGCTGTAAAGGGCCGGGCTGTTGCACCGCCTCCAGCAGCGCTTGGCGAGAGGGAAACTCCTGCAGCACCGGAGACAACATCGGACGGTAGAGCAGGTGCGGGCCGACAGCCGAATCGGCCGGCTCGATGACAAACATATTCTGGACCACATCGGGTGTCGCACCGGGCTTGCGTAAAAACGCCAGGGGCCGCATGACGATGTCTTGCCCGTCGACCGGTTTCGCTCCAGCGCCGGGGGTCAGCACCGCCTCCACATACCGGTAGCCGTGCGCGGTGATGCCCGCTTCGCCCTTGAGTTTGAGTTCCAGTGCGCGCATGGCCAGTTGGCGCGGGACCTGTTGGGCGAACAAGGCGCTGCGTCGACGTGATTCATCGCTGTCGCCAAGCAGGTGGGTGCGCAGTAGCGCGGGGTAGTGTTTGCCGATGTCCACCTGGCTGACGATGTCTTTCAGGCGCTGGGGCATTGCGGGGTCGCTGATCGGTTGACCTAAGTGACGCACTTCGATTTCCCCCTTGGGCAGCCCGGCCAGATTGCGCAAGGCCATGTCGGTCAGGCTCATCGTGACGCGCTCGATATAGCCGCCGCCCAACGTGCCGACCGGTACCTTGAAGGTGACTTCGAGGTGGTCCGCGAGCAGCCCGGTGTCCTGCAACTGCGCTTGCAACTGTTGCTGGGTATAGGTGCGAATATCGGGGACGTCCGAAAAAAAGTTACGCCCCTGATTGCGCTGGACATCGCTGGCCAGTTCGAGGGCGTGGCGGTGGTAGGCAAGGCGATCGGCCGGGTCGGCGTTGCGCAGCCACTGCGGCAGTTTTTCCTGCAGCCGCGCCAGTTGTGCGGAATCCGGGGCATAGGCGCCGACAAACCATGGGCTCGGATCGCTGAGCACGCGCAAGCGCTGCTCCAGAGCGTTGAGGCCACCGGCTTGTGGGAGTTCGAGGGCGTCTATCGCCTGCAACTGGTTGTTCAGAAGGATGCCCGCTTGCGCATCGAAGATATTCGCGTCCGGCTCCTGGCGTTTCCAGGTCAAGTGGTCGAAGACGAAGTCGTTTTCCAGCGTCTCGCCCCAGGCCTTGCCGAAGGCTTCCAGGGAGTCGTAAGGGGTAATCTGGCCGTTGGCAGCGGCATGCAGAACCTGGGTGCTGGCGCCGATCTGGCGGGTGATCAAAAGATCCGGGCTGAGCTGCGTGGAGGCACCACCAGCGTAACGGACGCTGGTGTCCAGCACGAAGACCCGGGCCGCGTCGTCACCGTTGGCACTCACGCGTTGCGCACGCTCGGGCCAGGTGACCACCTGGTCAAGGGTGGCGCGTTGCGCAGCGCTAAGGCCGGGCTGTTTCAGCGCCGCACTGCGCAGGTTGTCGCTGAGCATGCCGCTGAGCCACAACCAGCGATTGTCCGCCCCGGAAGCAGTTTGTCCCCAATACCGCGTCAAGGCTCGTGCAAAACCGTCTTTGAGGCTGGGCCGAAGGCTGCGGATCACCAGCTCGATGGCCGACATGTCGATGTCTTCGCGCCGGTTGCCTGACGCGTCGGGGACTCTGAGGGTGGTACCGGTGCCTTGTTTGACCAGTTTCTGCGGCCATGAATACTTGTCGGTGAAATCGATGTCGGCTCCGGTGGCCAGGTGGTTGAGCGCGACATCCAACAGCGGGGTCAAACGGTATTGAACCGGGTTCTCCGCGATCGGCTCTGCCACCGAGGTCTGCGCGACGTCGAATTCCAGCGTGGGGTACAGGCTTTTGATCGCCTCGCCGAGCATGTCCCTGACCACCGAGTACACGTCGGGCCGCGTCGCGAACTGGCTGCTGACGGCGTGGGCGGCGAGGTTCGTGGCGCTGGGTAAGGGATGCACGGCGGCGCTGGCGCGGCCCAGGGCGGTGGTCGCGAATGCCGTGGATGAAGGGGTCGGATTGACGGGTGGTGCGGCAAGGTACAGGCGAGGGATAAAGGGCGTGGCAGCGGTGCTAGCGGTCATGGGGCACATCCTTGGCGTGGAAATACGGTGTCGTCCCAATGACGCATAAAGTGCCTTTCGGGACGAATCTCGCGGCCAAAATACCCACTCATCCCTACGGTGAAATAAGAAATGCGTAATTGACTATGTCCACATGCGCGAGGCCCGCCAGGACTCCGGATCAGCGCCCTTTGGCAATGTATGGCCGGATATGAACATCACGCCCAGGCCTGCGTGTCGACAGCCCGCACAACATGAGACAAACTCACCCCATTCGCATTACTCATCAATATTGCTCATGGAGACCACGGTGCTGGAAATCCGCCACCTGAAAACCCTGCACGCCTTGCGCGAGGCCGACAGCCTGGTCGAAGCCGCCGAACGCCTGCATTTGACCCAATCCGCCCTGTCCCACCAGTTCAAAGAGCTGGAAGAGCGCTTGGGCATGCCGTTGTTCGTGCGCAAGACCAAACCGGTGCGTTTCACCAGCGCCGGCCTACGCCTGCTGCAACTGGCCGACGCCACCCTGCCCCTGCTGCGCGGCGCCGAGCGTGACATCGCGCGCCTGGCCGGCGGCACCGCCGGGCGCCTGCACATGGCCATCGAATGCCACAGTTGCTTCCAATGGCTGATGCCGACCATCGACCAGTTCCGCGACGCCTGGCCCGAAGTCGAGCTGGACCTGGCGTCCGGTTTCGCCTTCGCCCCGCTGCCGGCCCTGGCCCGTGGCGACCTGGACCTGGTGGTCACCTCCGACCCGCTGGAGCTGCCGGGCATCACGTATGTGCCGCTGTTCACCTACGAAGCCATGCTGGCCGTGGCCAACCAGCACCCGCTGGCGAACAAGTCGTACATCGTGCCGCAAGACCTGCTCAGCGAAACCCTGATCACCTACCCGGTGGAACGCGACCGCCTGGACATTTTCACGCGGTTCCTCGAACCCGCCGATGTGGAACCGGCCCAGGTGCGCACCTCGGAGCTGACGGTGATGATGATGCAACTGGTCGCCAGCGGTCGCGGCGTGTGCGGCATGCCGCATTGGGCGCTGCATGAATACAGCTCGCGCGGTTACGTCAAGGCCAAGCGCCTGGGTGAGAAAGGTCTGTTTGCAACGCTGTATGCGGGGATTCGTGCAGACATGCTGGACGCGCCCTACATGCGCGACTTTCTGCTCACGGCCAAGGACACGTCGTTTTCCACATTGGATGGGGTCAGCGCCGTGCGTTGAGGGACGCACGGCTCAGTCCTTTGAGCGCGCCAATCAGGCGGTGGTGGTCAGCGATTGGCGATAAAACGGCAGGATCAGCTCACGCGTCAAGGGCGCCAGGTGCAGGCCGCCGTCACCGGCAGGGTCGATCCAGCGCACTTCTTCGATCTCGGCCGCCGGGGTCACCGGCACATCGATCTGCACCCGGAACAGTTCAGCTTGCACCGTGAAGCCCGGTTCGTTGGCGGCCGGGGCCGAGAAGCGGCCGAGGTAGACCGCCTGGCTCGGCTCGATGCGCACGTTCAGCTCTTCGTGCAGCTCACGGGCCAGCGCCTCGACCGGTTGTTCGCCGGCATCGATCTTGCCGCCCGGTTGCATGAATGCCTGGGTGCCGCGCTTGCGCACCAGTAAAGTCTGGCCGTCGCCGCCGATCAAGAGAGCGGCGGCGATACGGATAGTGGTTGGCATGGACAAAATCACCTTGAATGCAAAGGCACAATAATCCCATGAAGCGCCTCAGCCTAAAAGCTGCGGCTCTTCCGGCTCCTTGATAAACACGCTGTACTTGGCGCCCTCCATCGCTTCAAACGCGATCAGCTTGTCCACCAGCGGCAGGTTGAGCACCTTGCCGGCATTGAGCAGCAACATGCCGTTATCGGCGTTGAGATTGCGCGCCAGGACCATGCCTTCGGCCAGTTCGCGGGTGCTCAGCACTTTGACGTTGGGGTCGCCCAGGGTCACGTCGCTGAGGAACGTGGCGCAGGCCAGGACGAAGTTTTCGACCATGTCCGGATCATAGAGCCGCCCCGCGTACTTGCGGATGTACAGCAGTGCTTCACCGCTGTTCATCTGCCGCTCCAGGATCAGGCCTTTCTGCAGTTCGATGAAGTCCACCGCCAGTTTGAGCAACCGCGCGCCTTCGGGAATCGCATCGCCCTTGAGGTGATCGGGAAACCCGGTGCCGTCCCAGCGTTCCTGGTGATGGCGGATCAGCCGGGCGGCGTCCTTCATCGGCTCCAGGGTCATCAATAACGATTCGCTTTGGGTCGGGTAGACCCGATAGCGTTCGCGGTCGTTGCTGTGCAGCAGGTCCGACGGGGCGGCCATCATGCCGTCGCTCCAGCTCAACTTGCCGATGTTGTAGAGCGCCGCAGCCATGGCCAGGTCACGGGCGCTGGCTTCGTCCACCGACTGGGCTTTGCAGTACACGCGGATCAGCTCGATCAACTGGCGGTTGGTCTGCTTATGCTTGGGCAGGCGCAGGTTGGCCAGCAGCGAAAACACTTCGGTGCCGGTCACATAGCTGCGCTTTAGCTCGTCGTAGGCCAGGTCGAGCATGTCGGCGGTTTGCTGCAACTCGCTGGTGCGGGCTTCGACGCGTTTTTCCAGGGTGGCGTTGAGCGCCTTCAACTGTTCGTTCTGATCACGGGTCAAGCGCTCAAGGCGCACGCGCTCGCGTTCGGAATGCTGGTGCTCCAGGGACTGGCGCAACGTCAGGAGCATTTCCTCGTCGTTCCAGGGCTTGCTGATATAGCGGTGGATCTGACCTTCGTTGATCGCCTTGATCATCATGGTCATGTCGGCATAACCGGTCAGCAGGATGCGCGTGGTGGCCGGGTACAGCCGGTGGGTCTCGGCCAGCAGCATCGCGCCGTCCATCGACGGCATGCGCGCGTCGGTCATGATCAGGTCGACGGGCTGGGCAGCCATGATTTCCAGGGCCTGGGCACCACTGCCGGCCAGCAGCACATCATAAGGCTGGCCCCGCAGCAGGCGGCGCAGGCTGTTGAGGATCGACTCTTCATCGTCGACCAGCAAAATAGTAGGTTTGTAAGGGGACGTCGTAGCAGTTGTTTGTTCATCCATGGCGACACCTCCTGACAATGGCACACAGTTGCTTCATTGCACCCCCGCGTGATCCATCGCTGTACTTGCGCAAGCAATGAGCGCTAGATGCTCGCGGGGTAATTGGGGTTGATTTGACGCCAACTGGCGTACTTATTCAAGGGATCCGACTATGCTAGTAGCATGAAGCCATGACTCGCCCCGTTTACCGAAGCATTCAAGGTAAGGAAGCCCGATGCGTAAGAATCTCCAGTTGCCCGCGCCCCGGTGTCAGTCATGAACCCGTGCTCGGGACGGGCCAACCGACGAATCCTGATCGTCGATGACACGGCCTCCATCCACGAGGATTTCCGCAAGATCCTGTGCGCCGATGCCAATGGCGGCCTGTCCCTGGACAGCATCGAAGAAACCCTGTTCGGCACCGCCCCCACCGTGCGCCAGACCTTTGAGCTGGACTCTGCCTACCAGGGCCAGGAAGCGCTGGCCCTGGTCAACCAGGCCGTGGCAGACAAGGCGCCCTACGCCCTGGTGTTCATCGATATGCGCATGCCGCCGGGCTGGGACGGCCTGGAGACCATCGAACAGCTGTGGAACGTCGACCCAAACCTGCAGATCGCCCTGTGCACGGCCTACTCGGACTATTCCTTCGAAGCCATCGAAGCGCGTATCCAATACAGCGACCAGTTGCTGATCCTGAAAAAGCCGTTCGACAACCTGGAAATCCGCCAGATGGCCAGTGCGCTGACCTGGAAATGGCAGTTGGCCCAGGACGCGGCGCTCAAACTGATGGGGCTGGAGCGCACAATTGAAGAACGCGTGCAGGAACTGCTCAAGGTCTCGCACCTGCTGCAATACGACGCCCTGACCGAACTGCCCAACAGCACCCTGCTGGGCGATCGGTTGACGCAGGCGATTGCCGTCTGCAGGCGCCATGACACCCAGCTGGCCGTGATGTTTATCGGCCTGGACCGCTTCAAGCGCATCAACAATGCCCTGGGCTATCCGGTCGGCGATGACATGCTCAAGCAGGTCAGCCAAAGCCTGGTGGCCACAGTGCGCGCATCGGATTCGGTGTTTCGCTACGGTTCCGATGAGTTCGTGCTGGTCCTCAACGACATCAAGCACCCTCAGCAAACCCAGTACATTGCCGAAAAACTGCTCGGTGCCATCAGCGCGACACGCTATGTGGCCGGGCATGACTTGAGTGTCACCGCAAGCCTGGGCATCAGCATTTACCCCAACGACAGTTTCAGCGCGGTGGAACTGATCAAGAACGCCGAAACCGCCATGCACACCAGCAAAGCCCATGGCCCCAATGACTTCAGTTTCTTCGTCAACGAGATGAACCTGCGCGCCCAGGCCCAGCAGAGCCTGGAAAGCGCGATCCGGCAGGGCTTGCAGCGCAATGAGTTCATGTTGCACTACCAACCGAAACTGGATTTGAACAGCGGGCGGATCGTCGGCGCCGAAGCCCTGATTCGCTGGCACCAGCCCGATCACGGCTGGATCTACCCGTCAGCCTTCATTCCCGTGGCCGAAGACAGCGGCCTGATCGTGCCCTTGAGCCAATGGGTGTTGCGCCAAGCCTGCGAGCAAGCGCATGCCTGGAGCGCCGCCGGCCTGCCTGCGCTGTGTATCTCGGTGAATATTTCGGCGATTGATTTTCGCCAGCGCAATTTTGTCGCCAACCTGGCGGCTATTCTGGAGCGCACGGGCCTGGCGCCCGGTTTGCTTGAACTGGAAATTACCGAGAGCGTGCTGATGCAAAACGTCGAGGACACGCTCGTCACCCTGCGAGGCATCAAGGCCCTGGGCGTGCGGCTGTCGATCGACGATTTCGGCACCGGCTATTCCAGCCTCAGTTACTTGCGACGGTTTCCCATCGATGTGCTGAAGATCGATCAATCCTTCGTGCGCGGCTTGAGCGAAAACAGCCAGGATGCACAACTGATCAGTGCCATCATCAGCCTGGGCAAGAGTCTGGACTTGAACATCGTTGCCGAAGGCGTCGAGACGCTTGAACAGTTGGATTTTCTCAAAGCCCACCACTGTGAGGAGGGCCAGGGTTTTCTGTTCAGCAAAGCCGTGGCTGCCGATGACTTCGCTCAATTGATGCAGGCCGGGCACCCCAGCCTGATGCCTGACCTATAACTGTCCATCAAGGAACGAACGCTTGAGCCGTCTCCCCTCTCGCTCTCCTCGCCTGTCCCCTCGGGCACTCGGCTTTGTCGTCGTCCTGGGGTATGGCGGCGCCCTGCCCGTGTTGGCCGCGCCGCTGGATGAACCGCTCAAACCGCTGCCGCCGGTGCCGCTGCTGGATGCGGCAACGGTTGAGCTGGGTCGCCAGTTGTTCAACGAGAAACGTCTGTCGGTCAATGGCAGCCTGTCCTGTGCCGGTTGCCATCGACTGGAGACGGGCGGGGCCGACGACAAGCCGTTTTCCCTGGGCTTTGATGGCCAACCGGTCAAGATCAATACGCCCACGGTGTTCAACGCCAGCCTGAACTTCAAGCAGTTCTGGGATGGTCGGGTCGACACCCTCGAGGCCCAGGTCGAACAGGTGGTCATCAGCCCGCGGGAAATGGGCAGCGACTGGAAGACCGTGGTCGACAACCTCACGGCCATGCCGCAGTACCAGGCCCAGTTCACCCAGGTGTACCCCGACGGCGTAACGGCGGCCAATGTGCAAAATGCCCTGGCGACTTATGAGCGCACATTGCTCACGCCCAACTCACGCTTCGACCAATACCTGCAAGGCGATACCGAGATCCTCACCCGCGAAGAAAAATACGGCTACCAACGCTTCAAGGAATATGGCTGCATCGCCTGCCATCAAGGCATGAATATCGGCGGCAACATGTTCCAGAAATTCGGCGTGATGGGGGATTATTTCAAGGACCGTCCCCCCGCCGAGACCGACCTGGGCCGCTATCTCGTCACCCACGACGAGGAAGACCGCAACGTGTTCAAGGTGCCCAGCTTGCGTAACGTCGCCGTCACCGCACCGTATTTTCACAACGCCTCGGCCAAGACCCTGGAAGAAGCCGTGGATGTGATGTTCACATTCCAGCTGGGGCGCGTTCCCTCAGCAGAAGACAAGGAGCAGATCATCAAATTTCTCAAGACCCTGACCGGCCAATGGGCGGGCAAACCTCTATGAGCAAACGGTCATGAGACTCTCCCGCCACAACGTCGTCCAATTGCTGCTGGCCACCGCGACCGTGCTGCTGGCCTCGGTCCTGGTGTTCCTGTACATCAAGTCAACCGCCGACCAGACCAGCCGCTACACCGAGTCCCGTGACCTGATCCGCCAGATGCAGCAGCTCAATGCGCAGTGGGACAGTGAAGTGCTCAAGGCCAGAATCGCCCTGACCCACAACTACGATCCCCTGGTGACGCCACTGACGCAGATCACCCGACTCTGGGAGGAACTGCACCACCACGCGTCATATCACGCGCCTAAAGACCTGCCAGGCTGGCAAGCCAGCCTGGACGCCGGCGAGGCGGCGATCCGGGACAAAGCGCGGCTGGTCGACCAGTTCAAGTCCCATAACGCGGTGCTGCGCAACTCCCTGGCGTTCCTGCCGACCGCCGAAGACGATATCCAGGCCCAGTTCTCCCAGCTCGACGACGAGGGCCGACTGTCACTGCAAGGCGTCGCCACCGACACCTATGACCTATTGCTCAGCAGCATGGAATTCGCCCAGGTCGCCAGTGACGACCGCGCGGCAGAGATCCTGTTGGGCCTGAACCTGCTGGCCGTGAACAAAGAGCACTTGCCGGCTGACTTCCACCTGCCGGTGGACATTCTCAGCAACCACATCGCGCTGATCCTGCGCGAACAGCCACTGGTCAACACCCTGCTGGAACAGATCGCCGCAGTTCCCGTGGCCGAGCGCCTGGACGAGCTGACCACCCACCTCAATCAGGATCAGCAGGCCTCCGACCTGATCGACCAGATGTATCACAACTACTTACTGGTGTTCTCCACCCTGCTGGTGGCGTTGCTGCTGTACCTGGCCATCAGGCTGTTGCGCAGTTTCGCCGAGATCAACCGGGTCAACCGCGCCCTGCACACCGCCAACGCCAGCCTGGAGCAGCGCGTGGAAAAACGCACCCGCCAGCTCAAGGATGCGCAAAGCGAACTGCTCGACAGCGCCCGCCAGGCCGGCATGGCGGAGATCGCGACCAATGTGTTGCACAACGTGGGCAACGTGCTCAACAGCGTGAACATCTCCGCCGAACTGGTCGCGCGCAAGCTGCGCACCAGCAAAGCATCGGGGTTGGGCAAGGCCATGCAGTTGATCAACGAGCACCCTGATGACCTGGGCACTTACCTGCGCGAAGACGAAAAAGGCAAACTGCTGCCCGGCTACCTCAACCAATTGGTGGAAGCCATCGCCGTCGAGCAACAGGGCATGAGCGATGAGTTGGCGCAGTTGAGCAAAAGCGTCGACCACATCAAGGACATCGTCTCCACCCAGCAATCCTACGCCGGGGTTTCCAGCGTGCTGGAGCCCTTGCAGGTCAGCGCCCTGATGGACGACGCGCTGCGCATGAATTCCGGCGCACTGAATCGCCACCATGTGACGGTGGTCAAGGAATACGCCCAGGTGCCTGAGATCATGGCCGACAAACACCGGTTGCTGCTGATCATGGTCAACCTGATCAGCAACGCCAAGTACGCCATGTCCAACCTGAGCGACCGGCCTCGGCAGATTACGTTGTCGATCAAGACCGTGGAGGACAGCATCCTGCAAATCAGCGTCAAAGACGAAGGTGAAGGCATTCCCGCCGAAAACATGACGCGGATCTTCACCCACGGCTTCACCACGCGCAAAGAAGGCCATGGCTTCGGCCTGCACAGCTGCGCCCTGGCCGCCATTGAAATGAATGGCCGGCTGACCGCCCATAGCGACGGCCCGGGCAAGGGTGCGCTGTTCACTTTGCAAATCCCCCTCAACGATGCAGCAGGCCCCGCATGAACCAACCACCGAACCGGCGGATTCTGCTGATCGATGACACGCCCTCGATTCACGAAGATTTCCGTAAGATCCTCAAGCCGCCCCTGGAACAGAACCAGGCCCTGGACGATATGGAAGCGACGCTGTTCGGCACCCGCGACAAACCGCAAGGCCCGCTGTTCGAGCTGGACTCCGCCTACGGTGGCGAGGAAGGTTTACACCTGCTCAAGGCGGCCATGGCCGCGCAACTGCCCTACGCCCTGGCCTTCGTCGACATGCGTATGCCCCAGGGCTGGGACGGTGCGCAAACCATCGAAGAACTGTGGAAAGTCGACCCGAACCTGCAAGTGGTGGTGTGTACCGCGTACTCGGATTATTCCTGGGAGGATCTGCTGTTTCGCCTACACGCCCATGACCGGCTGCTGATCCTGAAAAAGCCATTCGACAACATCGAAGTCCAGCAAATGGCCAACACCCTGACCGCCAAATGGGACATGGCCCGGCGCGCGTCTTTGCAAACCAGCCAACTGGAACTGTTGGTGGAACAACGTACCCAAGCGCTGACCCACGCCAGCCAGGCCCTGCAACTGGAGATCGACGAGCGCAAACAGCTGGAAAGCCAACTGGTGCAATCGGAAAAACTGGCGTCCCTGGGGCAACTGGCCGCGGGCGTGGCGCACGAGATCAACAACCCGGTGGGGTTCATCTCCTCCAACCTCGGCACCCTCGACAGCTATTTCAAACAGTTGGAGCAGATGCTCGATGCCTACCGCCAGGCTGAAGCCGCGATCGGCGATGATCAGCTCGAAGCCCTGCGCCGTCGCCTGGACCTGGACTTTCTCAGGGAAGATATTCCGACGCTGATTCGCGAAACCAAGGAAGGCATCGGCCGTGTGGCGCAAATCGTCAAGGACTTGAAAGACTTTTCGCGGGTGAACAACGACCAGACCTGGCAGTGGGCCAACCTGCAACAAGGCATCGATTCGACCCTGAACATCGTCGCCAGCGAGCTCAAGTACAAAGCCGACGTGATCAAGCACTATGCGCCCTTGCCGGAAATCGAGTGCCTGGCCTCGCAGCTCAACCAGGTGGTGATGAACCTGGTGATCAACGCAGCACAAGCCATCGGGCCGGAGCGCGGCACCATTACCATCAGCAACGGCGTGGAAGGCGAGAGCATCTGGCTGGAAGTCGCGGACAACGGCTGCGGAATTGCCCCGGACGCCCTGCAGAATATCTTCGACCCGTTCTTCACCACCAAGCCAGTGGGCGAAGGCACGGGGTTGGGGCTGTCACTCTCCTACGGCATCGTCAAGAAACACCATGGGGAAATCTCCGTCAGCAGCGAACTGGGCAAAGGCACCACGTTCCGGGTGGTGCTGCCCATTCGCCAAACACTTAGTGCCCCTGAAGTGACGTAGCGTGGGGCAGAATCGACAGCCAACCCGCCGGCTTTTTTAGCATCACGGCGCGCCGCCAACTGTCTATATCGGGCCAGTCCGCCGTGTCTATGCGACCCAAGCGAATGCACCTACAGGTTGTTCAGGGTTTCCTTACTGGCGCAGAATGTCGCACCGACCAGAAGAGTCCGACCCAAGGTAACCGTATGAGCCTGTCCTTGCTAAGCCGTTACGCGGTGTTTGCCGTATGCGTCATTTTCACCCTCGCCAGCCTGCCCTTTATCGAACATGAATGGTTATGGCCCATTACCCTGGTCACCGGCATCCTCAGCCTGCTCGGCCTCTTCGACCTGCTGCAAAGCCCTCACGCGATACGTCGCAACTACCCGATCCTGGGCAATATCCGTTACCTGGTCGAAGGCATTCGCCCGGAGATCCGCCAGTACCTGCTGGAATCCGACAGCGACGCCCTGCCCTTTTCCCGGGCGCAACGCTCATTGGTCTACTCGCGCGCCAAGAACGAAACCGCCGACAAACCCTTCGGCACCTTGATCGACGTGTACCAGTCGGGTTTTGAATTCATCGGCCACTCCATGCGCCCCGCTCCGTTGACCGACCCGAGTTCGTTTCGCGTGATGGTCGGCGGCCCGCAATGCAAGCGGCCGTACTCGGCCTCGGTCTTCAATATCTCGGCCATGAGCTTCGGCTCTCTGAGCGCCAACGCGATCCGCGCGCTCAACCAGGGCGCCAAGCTGGGCAACTTCGCCCATGACACCGGCGAAGGCAGCATCAGCCCCTATCACCGCGAAAACGGTGGCGACCTGACCTGGGAGCTGGGCAGCGGCTACTTCGGCTGCCGCACCCGCGACGGCCGTTTCGACCCGGAGCGCTTCGCCGAGCAGGCGCAGAACCCGCAAGTACGCATGATCGAAATCAAAATGAGCCAGGGCGCCAAGCCTGGCCATGGCGGCATCCTGCCCAAGCACAAGGTCACCCAGGAAATCGCCGAGACACGCGGCATTCTGATGGGCGAAGATTGCGTCTCGCCGTCGCGCCACAGCGCGTTTTCCACGCCGATCGAGTTGATGCACTTCATCGCCCAATTGCGCGAGCTGTCCGGCGGCAAGCCGGTGGGCTTCAAGTTCTGCCTCGGTCATCCGTGGGAATTCATGGGCATTGCCAAGGCCATGCTCGAAACCGGCATCCTCCCCGACTTTATCGTGGTCGACGGCAAGGAAGGCGGCACCGGCGCCGCGCCCGTGGAGTTCACCGACCACATCGGCGTGCCGATGCGCGACGGCCTGCTGTTCGTCCACAACACCCTGGTGGGCTTGAACCTGCGCGACAAGATCAAACTCGGCGCCAGCGGCAAGATCGTCAGCGCCTTCGACATCGCCAGCGTCCTGGCCATCGGCGCCGACTGGGCCAACTCGGCGCGCGGCTTCATGTTCGCCATCGGCTGCATCCAGTCGCAAAGCTGCCACACCAACAAATGCCCGACCGGCGTCGCCACCCAGGACCCCCTGCGCCAACGCGCCCTGGTCGTGCCGGACAAAGCCCAGCGCGTGTTCAACTTCCACCGCAACACCCTCAAGGCCCTGGCCGAAATGCTCGCGGCAGCGGGCCTGGAGCACCCGTCGCAACTGTCGGCCAAGCATCTGGTGCGACGCATGTCGGCGACCGAGATCAAGCTGTTCTCACAGTTGCATGTGTTCCTCAAGCCTGGGGAATTGCTGACCGGGGGAGTGAACGGCGAGTTTTATTCGCGCATGTGGCAGATGGCGCGGGCGGATAGTTTTGAGCCGCAGGAAGTGGTGGCGGCGTAGTCCAAACGGCGCCTGGAGCTCAGGCGCCCCTTAACGAACCCTCCCGTCGGCAGATATATCTTTCATCACGACAACTGCAGTCTTGTCCTGAAGATACACACTGTAAAAGCGGTTCTCGATCAGACGCTCTCCCTGTTGCTGTCGGCCCCACCAATCAAAACTCCGAGTAGGTGAGAACGGTACTATTACTCCCGAACGGCTCAGTAACTCTGGCAGGAGCAGGACATGAACGTTAAGCACATACCTCAAAGCAGGCATTAGTTTCATTGTGCCCTCAGCACCACCGAGCCAATCGTTGCTGAAGTTATTGACCATCTGAACGTGCTCGATACCCGATAGCCGCTCGTTGGTTATCAACTCATAAGACAGGTAGTGAACGACACTGTTTTCCAGTTCCTTCTGTAACGTTAATACACGCCCATAGGCATAAGAAAAAGCCAGCATTGCCAGTAACGGCAGCAGCAATAGCAGTCCCCATTTCTCCCCGCCCAGCACCAGTACGTTTAGGGAAAAATAGAACACCAGCACCAGAAATGTCGACATCCCCATCATCAACCTGGCATTGCTGTCAAAAAACCTGAAAACCAGTGCCAAGCCCGGTATCGCAAGAAACGCCACTGCAAGGGCAATAAGGCAGATCAGGCTCAACATAAGCCTTTGGAAAAATGTGTTATCGCTTTTGAAAATGCGATAAAGGCTCAAGCAAAAGCCGCACGCCGCGAGCGCGAGCACCAGAGCTATTAACCAACGGTTTCCGTCGTGAGCCAACAATGCAATGTGCTGCACGCAGGTCAGCAGGTCATTGCTCAAAAGCCGTAACCAGTCGCCGTCAAGGACGCGCAAAGCCTTTCGTTCCGCAACCGTGAACTGATAGGCCGTCAGCACATAAATCAGAACCCCCAAGGTCAGCTTCAAACATTGATCGAGCAATAACAGCAAACTGCGACGTAACGATAGGTTCCTGTCCACTTCCCGAATCAATTCAACACAACACAATCCGATGTATACGTTGATGACCATTTGATAAAAACCCAACCCCAACGCCATTAACAGCCCCGCCACGGCCTGTCGCAAAATCATTGAGCGATGACGAAACGTAATTGCATAAATAACAGCCACCACCCCAAAAGCCATTGTCGGGCCGTCATAGTGATAGGAAAGGTTTTGCAGGAAAAAAGGGCTGTACCACAGTGGTAATACCACCAGGCAAGTTGCGGCTGTAGATCTTTGGAATAAGTGCGTAACCAACGCGTTAAGCGCACAAACAAACAACACCATCGCCAACACTAACGGCAATGGAAAAACATCCGGCGCACCGCTGCTAAAAGACAGCCCTTGATAAAAAAGCTCGACCCACAGCCGACCACTCTCTTGCCAGGCCATCCCGCCGGATAGTGCTCGCCAGTTATCATCAAGGTAGAGGTGGTCAGCTAGGATCAGTGGCCAGGCGAACAAAAAGACAGCTACGCCAAATAATTTGGACCGGTGGCATCTTGAGAGCGGCCTCAGCCAGAAATCAGTCATCGTCTACCTCACTGCGTTCATTCAAACCCCACGTATGCCCGTCTTTTTTTAGAACAATATTCCGGATCACATACCTCGGCCGATGCTTGGCCTCCATATAAATGCGCCCCACATACTCGCCCAATATCCCGATCCCAATCAGTTGCACCCCACCCAAAAACAAGATCGCCGTCATCAACGACGGATACCCCGGCACCGCATTGCCAAACAGCACCTTGTCCACCACCAGATACCCGGCGTACACCAGCGCCAGCAGCGAAATACCGCCGCCGATATAGCTCCACAACCGCAGCGGCAAAGTGCTGAACGAGGTGATGCCATCCAGGGCCAGGTTCCACAGTTTCCAGGCGTTGAACTTGCTCTGGCCGACAGCGCGGGGGGCGCGGTCGTACTCGACGATGGCGACGTTAAACCCCGCCCAGGACAGCACGCCTTTCATGAACAATTGCTGCTCGGGCAAGGCCTTGATCACGTCCACCACCTTGCGGTCCATCAACCGGAAGTCGCCGACGTTTTCTTCGATGTGGGTGTAGGAAATGCGATTGAGCAGGTGATAGAACAGCGACGCGCTGTGGCGCTTGAGGTAGCCATCGCTGGAACGATCCCTGCGCTTGGCCAGCACCACATCGGCGCCTTTTTGCCATTCGGCCAGCAACTGCGCGATGACCTCGACCGGGTCTTGCAGGTCGACATCCATCGGGACCACCGCATCTCCGGTGGCATATTCGAGCCCGGCGAACAGCGCCGCTTCTTTACCGAAGTTACGCGAGAAGTTAATCAGCACCACGCGGCTATCGGCCAAGGCGAGCGCCTGGGCATACTCGGCGGTGCGGTCGGAACTGCCATCGTTGATAAACACGATCTCGACCGTATGCTCGCGCAACGCAGCCTCTTGACGCACGCTGCGGTAAAACACGCCGACCGCCTGCTCTTCGTTATACACCGGCACCACCAGCGAGAGCCTCATTGCCCACGCTCGCGAAACACCACGCACCGCGACAGCAAAAACCCGCACACCAGGCTGATCAGCGAAAACGCCGCCACGGTGACAATCCCCGGCACCAGCCAACGATCCGCCAGCCAGCCCACGCCCAGGCTCAAGCCACCCATGCACAGCATGAACAGGCCATAGCGCGGCAACGAGGCCGGCATCGCAAAGGTGTAGATCGCATTCACATAGAAGGAAAAGCTCGCCGCCACGCAGAAAGCCAGGAGGTTACTGACCGCCTGGCTCAGCTCAAAGACCGCTCGAAACACAAAAAACAGCTGCCAATGGATCACCGTATTAGCGATGCCAATCACCGTGTAGCTGGAGAATCCCTTCCACAGTCTGGCCATAGCGTTGTCCCGTTGCGACTGGCTCCAGCAAGCCACGGCGCCCGCGCTCCGTCTACTGTCAGAATTAACAGGTAGCGCCGCCGCGCCATTGAGACATTCAGTAATACCCAGCCTTTGCAATTGCTTATAAATACCGCCAACCTGCGCCCGCCCGACGTGCGGCGTAAGACAACCGCCGCGCGCGCCAATCATTTCTAAACCTTTCGTACAAGAGCCCGCTGCCATGCTGAACGGACGCGACCCCCGCATCGATTTTTTTCGGGGCCTGGCGTTGATCTTCATTTTCTGGGATCACGTCCCCCACAATCCCCTCGGCCAGATCACCCTGCGCAACTTAGGTTTCAGCGATGCGGCGGAGGTCTTTGTGTTCCTCGCCGGTTACGCCGCCGTGCTGGCCTACGGCAAGATCCTGCAACGCGACGGCTACTGGATCGCCGCGCTGAAAATCCTGCGGCGCGCCTGGGTGCTGTACGTGGTGCATATCTTTTTGCTAGCGCTGCTGATGGGCATCGTGTTTTTCGCCAACAGCCATGTGCAAACCCGTGATCTGGTCGAGGAAATGGGCCTGACGCACTTCGTCACCCAGCCGCAGCAGGCGCTCACCGATGAATTGCTGCTGCGCTTCAAGCCCAACCTGATGGACCCGCTGCCGCTGTATATCGTGCTGCTCGGCGGGCTGGCGCTGATGCTGCCATTGCTGCTGCGCCAGACCTGGGCGGTGGTGGGCGTGTCGTTGAGCGTGTACCTGCTGGCGCCGTGGATGGGCTGGAACCTGCGGGCGATCGCCGATGGCGTGTGGTACTTCAACCCCGTCACCTGGCAGTTGCTGTTTGTGCTCGGCGGCGCGGCGGCGATTCATGCCGGCCGGCCACGCCCGGCACAAACCCGTGGGCTGCTGCGCCAGCCGCTGTTTGTCGCGGCGGCGGCCTACTCGCTGCTGGCGGCGATCATCACGCTCGCCTGGCGCTGGCCCGAAGTGCATGACGCGCTGATGCCGGCGTGGCTCAGCGACCTGCTGTACCCCATCAGCAAGACCGACCTGTCGCCGGTGCGCCTGGTGCACTTCCTGGCGCTGGCCTATGTCACCGCCAAACTCTTGCCGCATACCGGCTGGACCCGCCATTGGCTGGCGCAACAGAGTTGCCGCATGGGCCGCTATTCCCTGGAGGTGTTCTGCCTCGGCGTGCTGCTGGCGCCGCTGGCGGACATGCTCAATGCCCTGGCCGGCGATGCGTTGGCCATGCAACTGTTCAGCGCGATGGCAGGCATGGTGTTGATGGCGCTTCTGGCGAGCTGGCTGGAATTCAACAAGCGCCTGGACAGCTCGTTGCAAGAGCGACGCGCGCTGCCCACCGCGTCATTAAATAGTTAGCCCCGGCAGGTTTCGCGGCGGTGCTTCCATGCCCTTCCACTTATCGTGAAAGGTCATGGCATATGTCGACTTATCAACTGCTCAACGGTTTGTCAGGGAACTTGCAGTCCAGCAACGCCTGGTCACACCAACAAGCCCTTGAGCAGATCCAGCACAACGTCATTCAAGCCATGAACAGCTTGAACCCAGCGCAAACCGCCCGCTACGTCAGCTTACAACGCGAAGCACTGAAAGCCCTGGCGGCGCTGGAAACCGCTCAGCAAGCGCTGACCCGCGACTTCAAGACCCAAGGCCTTGCGCAATTGCGGGAAAAGCTCGGCGGGCGCGATCCCGAGCAGTACACCCTTTTCACCCGTTTCAAGGAAAAACGAGAGCAGGGCTTTCCCTGGGACCCGTCGGACCCGCTTACCCCGATCGGCTATGTGCCCATTCCCGAGGGCGCCAATCGCACGCGACGAGCCGAATACGACTTTCACTACATTCACCACCTCAAGCACCTGTCACTGTGGGAGGCCGCCTGCCTCAACTATGGCTTCACCCACTCCATCCCCGGCGACTCGGGTTTCAGCCTGGTGGAAGCCAGCTATATCGTGGGGCCGGACAACGACCGCAGCTTGAGCACGTCCACCTTCATCGACGCCGCCCGCGCGCTGGACCTGGGTGCTCAGTTGCGTGACAAAACCCGTACCGCCATGGCGCCGGATGGGGCGTTGCGCCCATTGTTCGAGGCGTCGGCCAAGGCCAGCCTGTTGTTCGACGTGATCGAAGCCTATCGCAACCGCGCCACCACCGGCGTCACCCTGGAGATCTACACGCGGCTCAACGCCGCCATCGAAGGCACTGGCGCGCAATTGCCGTTCGACACGCTGAACCTGAGCTCCGGTATCACCCCCCTGATCTCGGTGCCCTTCGTCCCCTGGGATACCTGCATCCCCGTGCCCTTGATACTGATTCGCGTGGCCAGCCTGGGCGTGCTGTCCTACTTCCCCTTCCGCCCCGGAGGGGCGTTGAAATACCACAACGATGCTCAAGCCGCCGAGTGCGCGTTTCGCACACAACTCACTGACAGTCACGCGAAAAAAGACTTGGGCTGGTTCTCCCGGCAATTACCCTTGATCGGGCTGTCGGTGTTCAAATCACTGATCGATAAAGAGCAGCACCTGAAGGGGTTCAGTTGGTTAGGCGCGTATGTGTACGACGGCTTTCACCTGGCCTTCCCGCCAAAAACCCTCGACAACATCCGCTTCAGCACCGACATCAAATCCGGGCGTGAAACCACCCTGGTCCAGGCGTGTGTCTATCGCCAGATCCAGCGCTTTCAGTCAGACCTGGACACCCTGGCGCAAACCCGCGCGGAAAAAGACTGGCAAGCCCTCAAGGATGCAACGGCGGCGATTGCCGGTGAAGTGCTGCAAATGCTGCTTATGCCGCTGCCCGGCGGCGTGACCGGCATGAACCGGGTCATGCAGCTCACGGCCATGGGCAGCCTGACCTACAGCGCCGCCCAGGGCGTAAATGAGTTGGCCAGGGGCGAAGCCAGCGGATTTGCCTCGGCGCTGGCCGATGTCACCGACCTGGCAGTCAGCGGCAAGTTGATCTCAACCGCCGGAAGGGCTCATCGCCGACGCATGCACGAGTACCTGGAAAAACTCGGCAACCCGTACAAGATCACGCGCGTCGACGGCAGCCATGGGCTCTGGAAAGCCGACGCCCAACCGTATGCCCACGACAACCAGCGCCTGGTCAACGGTATCAGCCCCAATGCGTTGGGCATTTACACGCACCAGGGGCACCTCTACGCCAAACTGCGCCAGGGCGAGACGGACGTGCTGGTCGAAGTCAAATTCGACGACGCGCACAAACGCTATGTACTCACACAGGGTAAAGACGGCTACACCCCAGCGATCATATTCGTCCCAGAACTCCAGGCCTGGACCTTCGATTTGCACAACGCCCATCTCCTGTCCAACCAGGAGTTGCTGCAACGCATGCTGCCTGACGGGGCGTCGACGATCCCGTCGGCTGACCTTGAACACATGCTACGCAGCACCGCCACCACACGCGATACACTGGATCGCGTGTGGCAGGCCCAACCGGCACCGTTGAACCTGATCGAAGGCGCCAGGCGTCTGCAGGTCGATCAGGTCATCCAGCAAATCATCGAGCGGTTCCCCCAACCCGGCCAACTGCCGGCGCATGCCGACAGCACGGTCTTCTGCCTGCTGACCCAACTCAACGGCTGGCCGACCGACACCCTGCTGCATATCCACGATGCACAAGGCACGCGGCTGGAGACCTACGGCAAAACCGAGCAACCACCCCCACGCCCCCATGCCATCAACCTCAAGCGCCACGAGGATGGCAGCTACACAGACCTCAACGACGACGGCAGCGGCCCCGAGGGCAACGAGCACCTGCTTCAACTGATCATCCGCCAGCAACCACGCGACTCGGCCCTGGGCAAAGAGGACCAACCCAACGCCTCCGAGGACGCGCGCGTCAGCAGCGTGCGCCGACAGGTTGGCGCATTGGCAAACACCGAGCGCCACGCGCTGTTTTCGGCGCTGTTCGATTATTGGGGCTACGAAAAAGGCGAACTCGCCGCCGCGCCGGCAGCCAGACGGTTTCTGCCGGTCAAGGTCTCACCGGCCTTGATTACCGTCACGCCCTTGCTGAAAAAACTGCGCGACCTGAACCCGCCCCTGACCGCCGCCAACCTGACGCGACTACTCGCCGAGCACCCGCTGACAGCACGCCAGCAGGAGGCGTTTCTGAGCGGAGGCACCCTGCCGGTGGCGTTTGTTGAACGACTCGATCATCAACGTACCGCGTTGCGCATCGATGCAGTGATCGACAGCCTGTACAACCCCCGCGACTTCAATGCCGACACCGACCTCTGGGCCAGGGAATTCGCCGGCGCGCTGATACGCGACAGCCTCAAGCGGCCGTTTGTGGTCACCGATGTCAGCCAGGGGCAGACCTTCGTGCCCAGCGGTCCGGACGACCTCACCGTAAACCTGCGCCTATACCCAGGCGGTCGTTACTGCGCCTACGACATCCGCAACGCTGGCGAAATCCCCGTCTCCCCCGTCCAAGACAGCTTCTACCTGGCCATCGCCTCGGTGCTCCACCCTCACGAACGTCAGCTGCTGGGCATGAACGGCGCCACCGACGCCAAGGGCCTGCGCAAAACCCTGGGGGATAACATGAGCGCGCGCCGCAACCCAGAGGGGTTCGTCAGCCTGGTCAATGGCTCACTGGCGCCCTACGAACACAACCTGATGCTGCCACCGCACCTAAAACCCAGGGCCGACGGCATCTTCAGCATTGAGGGCAACGAATACCTACCGCTGTCCGGCAGCCTGTACCGGATCGTCTTCGACAAAAAGCGGCTCAAGTGGCGGCTCAAACACCCGAAAAACATCGGCGTCGACACCCCACTCCTGGAACACAACGGCCAGGGTGCCTGGCGGCTGGCCAGCGAGAACCCCATGACCTGGGACGCCCATCAATTGCTCCATCGGCTGGGCCATAAGGACTACGCGTTCACCCGGCAACAGGCCGATCGAATCCTCGCCCTGACCGATACACCGGACCACGTATTGCGCCAGGTTCACCGCGCCGGTCACCCGGCCCCGCCGTTGCTCGCCGACACCTGTAAACGCTTCAAGATCGAACAACAGATCCAGCGCTTCATCGCAGCATTGCGGGAGGCCCCCAATACGCAAGATGCCGATCCAGACCTGCAATTGCTGGTGATCTCCGGGTTTCCGGAATGGCCGGACAGCCACCGGCTGCAGATCATCGGGCCGCACAATGAAGTGCGCTATCAACACCCGGCCACTTCGGGGCCGCATGTTGAAACGATCCGCGTGACCGAGTCGCAGTACAAGGAGGCCCGGCTGCTGAACCAACTCGCCCGCCACGATGCGCTGATCAACGCCTTGCTCGGAGAGTTACCTGCATCTGCTGAAGAACGCTTGTTCAAACTGGTGAAAAAAATCATCGAGTTTGCCGAGAAAGAAACCAACGATCTGTTCACCTCACTCTACCGGGAGAGCGAGCACGGCGGCCCCAATGCGTTACGCGAACGGTTCAAGGTCGCTCATCCGGAATTACCCAACAGCACGGTCGACGGCATCCTCGGCCACGCCACGCCCCACGAGCTCAAGCAGTTGCACGAGCATGACAAGGTAAGCCTGCGCCTGGGCGAAAAAGCCCGGTTGACCGCCCACGAGGTGCGTCTGAATCGAGCCTTCGAGGGCTTGTACCTGGACAACCTGATCAACCCGGACAGCGACCGGATCATCCTGCACCTGCTTCAATCCGTCAGCGGCTGGCCAACGGACCTTCGAATAGAGGTGCGCGACCGACATTTCAACGGCCCCAGCATAGAAGGCGCCGGCAACCCGGCCGGGACGAACCGGAAAGTGTTGGTCAAACAACACCGGGTTTACCACGCTTATGATCCTCAAGGCACAGCACTCGCCACTCCCGACGGCAGGGGCAGCCACCTGCTGCCGGCCATCATCCAGACCTTGAGCCCTGCCGAACGGACCTCATTGGGAATCACTGCCGAATACGACCTCACGCCACTGCGCGAGCAGATAGCCAACCTGGCCTTGTCCCAACGTGTGCAAATAAAGAGTCTGTTGGACCTGCCTCACCTGCAACCCTGGCTGCAACCACCCATGGGCCTGGATCGCTCGTTCCTGGCGTACCCCGTCTGGAACTGGCTCTGGCCATTCGGCGGTAATCGTGCGCCGAGCCTGAGGAGCCGGGTGCAGGAGCTCTACCCTCGGTTTGACAACGATGCCGCCCGCGCCTTCATCCACCGACTCGGCCTGGAAGAACCCGCCGCCCTGATCGAACTGGACCGACGCCAGGCCGAATTCAGCTTCATGGACACTGAACTGACACGCTGGAGCGACACCCCTCGCGCCATCGACGCCCCCCAGACCGACCCGTTAGGCGTGCATCTGGGTCAACGCCGCTACATCGCGAACCAACTGCGCAGGGCGTGGCGACGGGATGAGTCGATGTTGCATTATGTTGCCGGCTTGTTCGACGTCCACTCGCTGACGTTGCGACTGGACGACAATGACCTCCCCACAGACGCCTTTGGTACGGGGTTCACCGGGTTCGAACACATCGAGCACTTGAGTATCGCCGGGAACACCTTCCCCGCCGCAGGCCACGCGTTCCTCGCCCTTTTCCCTAACGTGCGCGCCTTACACATCGACTGTCAGCTGACCGAACTGCCCACGGCTATCACCGACATGACGCAACTGACCCACCTGGACCTGCAATTCAACAGGCTCCGCTTAACTGAAGCGTCGGCCGGGCGACTCACCAACCTGGTCAATCTGCGCAGTCTTAATCTGAGCGGCAACCCCCTGGGCATCACCCCGGACCTTACCCGGATGGTCCAACTCACAAGCGTGAGACTAAGGGGCACCGATCTCCATGAATGGCCGATAGGCGCCGCAGAGCACGGGAATCTGAACACGCTGTATTTGCAGGAAAACCAGATTTCAAGCATTCCCGAGCAAGTCTTTACTCACATCAGGGCGCGCATGCGAAACCGCCGTATCTATCTGCATGGCAACCCGCTGTCCGCGCAAGCCCTGGAACGTCTGGAGCAATACCGCAACGACAGCGGCATTATCATGGTCAGAACCGTGCCAGGCATCACTCACTCGCCCGCGACAGAACGTAACGTCGCGCCCTGGCTGGGCGCCCTCGACAGCGCTCAACACGCGCCGGCGAAACAACTGTGGGACGCGCTATCAAGCCAGGAAGGCGCCCGGCCGGATGACACCTTCAGAGTGTTGGCAGACCTGACTAAATCGTTGGACTACCAGCAGGGCGGCGCAACACGCAAAACACTGACGCGTCGTGTCTGGCGGTTGCTCAACGGCATGGGCGAGTCCACCGAGCTGCGCGAAAAAGTGTTCCTCAACACCAGTGCCGCAGGCACCTGTGGCGACGGGGCCATACTGCTGTTCAGCAACATGGAACTCATGCACCGCGTGCATCAGACCCTCGCTCGGTACGACAAGCAGCGGATCGACCGCGAACTGCTCGGCCTGGCCAAACAGGTGTACTACCTGGAGCAGCTCGACCAGTTCGCCGACGATCACATCAGCCGCTTGACCGTGCAAGGACGTTCGCCGGACCCGGCCGAAATCACCCTGTTCTATCGGGTGAGGTTGCGCGACGAATTCAACCTGCCGGTCCAGGTCGAGCAAATGTTGTATTCCGTGGAGGGATATGGCGTGGTCGAAAACGATGTCCAGCAGGCCCGTCAAATACTGCGTGGGCTGGAGAACTCACCAGGGCTGGCGAACTCCTATAGAACCCGCGACTTCTGGCTCGACTACCTCGAACGACGCTTCCCCGAGCCGTTTTTAACCATCAAGGACGTGACCCGCTACAAGATCGGGCTCTTGCAAAAGGAGCTGCCGGACAAACACTCCGATGAACACCTCGACCAGCTGCAAGCGCTGATCGACACGCAGACCGCCGAGCGCAACCGCCTCATCGGCCAGTTGACGGACGCCGCCCTTCACGCGTTGCAGCGCGATTGAGCGCATCAGGGCGGCCTGTGCGCCACAGGCCGCCCTGAACAAGCGTTACGCCGAGCGCGCGACGCCTTGGGCAACCTGGGTCGGTTGCAACTTGAACGTATAGAACAGCACCGTCAGCAGCACCAGGAATACCGGGCCGACATACAGCGCGACGCGGGTGTCCGGGAAGTACGCCATCAGGCCCACCACCAGCACCAGAAACGCCAGGGCCAGGTAGGAACTGATCGGGTACAGCCACATGCGGTACTTCAGGCCCGCCTGTTCCGCCGGGCTCAGGCTCTTACGGAACTTGAGCTGCGCGAGCAGGATCATCACCCAGGTCCAGATCGCGCCGAAGGTGGCAATCGAGGTGACCCACACAAAGACTTTCTCCGGCACCAGGTAGTTGAGCAACACGCCCAGCAGCAGCGCAGCGATCGACAGCAGCAACGCATTGCGCGGTACGCCGTTGCGCGAGGTGGTGCCGAAGGTTGCCGGGGCCTGGCCGTTCTGCGCCAGGCTGTAGAGCATGCGCCCGGTGCTGAAGATGCCGCCGTTGCAGGACGACAACGCGGCGGTGATCACCACGAAGTTGATGATACCGGCAGCGGTCTTGATGCCCAGACGCTCGAAGGTCATCACGAACGGGCTGCCCTGGGTACCGATTTCATTCCACGGGTAGATCGACAGAATCACGAACAACGCGCCGACGTAGAACAGCAGAATGCGCCAGAACACCGAGCCGATGGCATTCGGGATGGTCTTCTGCGGGTTCTTCGCTTCACCGGCGGTCAGGCCGATCATTTCCACGCCCAGGTAGGCGAACATCACCATTTGCAGGGACATCAACACGCCCTGCACACCATTGGGCATGAAGCCGCCGTGAGCCCACAGGTTGGAAATCCCCAGCGCCACACCGTCATTGCCGAAGCCGAACGCGATGATACCGACGCCGCCGATCACCATGGCGATGATGGTGACGATCTTGATCAGGGCGAACCAGAACTCGAACTCACCGAACGCCTTGACCGCGATCAGGTTGACCGTGCCCATGCTGATCAACGCCGCCAGGGCCCAGATCCAGCGCGGCACATCGGGGAACCAGACGCCCATGTACACGGCCACGGCGGTGATTTCCGCGACGCAGGTCACCAGCCACAAGAACCAGTAGTTCCAACCGGTGAGGAAGCCCGCCAATGGGCCGAGGTAATCCTGGGCATAGCGACTGAACGAACCGGCGACGGGGTTGTGGACCGCCATTTCGCCGAGCGCGCGCATGATCACCAGGATCGCCAGGCCGCCAATGATGTAAGAGAGCATGATCGCCGGGCCGGCCATTTCAATGGCCTTGGCCGAGCCAAGGAACAGGCCGACACCGATGCAGGCGCCGAGGGCCATCAGGCGAATATGCCGTTCGCCCAGTTCACGTTTCAGCGGGCCGCCCTGAGCGGTCTCGCCATGAGGCAGGTGGTTGCCAACTGGCATAGGGGTACAACCTCGTCTTGTTATTGGATTAAGCCACCGAGTACTCGACGTCACGGCAGGTCCGCCACAACGCCTCATACCGGGCTCGCCTCATGGGCCAACCCGTCTGGCCAGGGCCAGATCAGCGGGGGTGCAGTATAAAAAGCTCAAGCCAGGGTTTTTCACTTAATAAACGCCAAGATTCAGCGAGAAGTCGCGGTAAAAGCGGCTTTTGTGGAGGTGCATTACCTGGATAGCGTAGGGATTTTCTCCGTTTGACGCGCGCCGAGTATTGCACAGCTTTGGTGCAGCGTCATGCCCCTACCTAGGCCGTATATACCCAGCCGAAGGCTCTGCTTCAATGCTTTGAGCCCATCAGGCAGACAATGCGGAAGCCGGCCACGGTCGGACGAGAAGCATCGCCATATCAGCAGCCGGGCCGCCCATTCACCATGGGACGCTTCGATTGCCAGGACGGCAATCCCAGCGAAAGGATCTCCCCATGCCAACCCCCTTCGACGTACTCCAACAAGGTCGAACGCAACGCCTGGCCGCCGATGGCCAATTGATCAGCGCGTTGTTCAACCACCTGACAACCGGCAATTCCACCACAGTGATCGTGCCCGAGCACTCCACCCTGGGCTGTTGGCTGCAGGTGTACCGCCGCGCACTCAGCCGCCCCCACTTGCAGGCCTGGACCACGCGCCTGCCGGTGGCGCTGGCGGGCCTGGATGTGCCACTCGATACCGCGCCGCTCGAACTGCCGGCGCAATCGGTGCTGAAGTTCTACGGTTACCCCTACCCCGGGCATCGCGGCCAGCGCCGGGTGATCACCCAGGCGCTCGATCAATCGAACAGCTTCGTCGACCCCAAGGCGGGCCTGAATGACCGTTTGAGGCGGTTGAATCAGGACCAGCAGCAGATCGCCGACCAACTGCAAGCCCTGCTCGACGACGACTTCAACCTGTTTTCCGTCTACAAGACCTATTTCACACTCGATTCCGGTTCGTTCTGGGCCAGCACCCAGCAAGCCGGCGTCGCGTTACTCGACGCCATCACCCGCAGCCCCGCGTTCCTGGCGCTGGACGTGGTCGACGGCCTGCAACCCGGCGCGTATACGTTCGACCCTGCCACGCGCCGGCTCATCGGCAAAAACGCCTGGGGCGGGATGGTGGATATCGACATCGAACACCTGCTCGCGCTGCCCCTCGACGGCCAGCTCGAACAACTGGTCGCGGTCGCCGAGCAACTCGGCAGCTTTATCCACCAGAACGGCCAGTTCAGCCTCGCCCAACTGCTGAAGTGCCACGATCTGCCGGTGCCCGACACACTCGCCGACGCCCGCGCACTGATCGACACGCTGCGCCAGTCAACGCCGTTGACCACGTTGCCGGTCAGCGACCTGGCCGACTCCGATCTCGCCCTGATGCAATACCAGCAGTGGCTGGCCCAGGACCACGACCGCGACGTCATGGCCGAGTGTTTGCGCGGGCTGATCCAGGACCCGCCCAGTGACCACCTGATCGACACCGCCAGCGTGACGCTGACACCCGCACCGGACTCCGCTGCGCCGCACCACCCCGCCGTCATCCCGCGCCCCGCCTGCGGCCCCTTCACCCTCAAGCAACTGCTGCAACAACATGATATTGAGCCACCGCGCAACGTCGACGAGGCCCAGGACACCCTGCAAGCCCTGGCGATGAACCTGCCGCGCCGCGTCGAGTTCGACGACTACCATGGGCTGTTGAGCGCCACGCCCCACTCGCCGCTGCAACTGCTGAGCGAGCAACGGCAAACCCTGCTCGCGACGGCCAATAACCACCTGCCCGCCAGCCCTCCACGCCTGCTCGACCGCTTGTGCGGCACGCTGCTGACCGACACACCCGCCGACGAGGTCCGCCGCCAGGCCGATCATCTGCTCAAGCAACTGCTGCGCCAGGAGCCGGCGCAACAACTCGGCCAACGCCTGGTGACGGCGCTGCACTGGTACGGGCAGCACCCGGACGAAACCGCCAGCCAGACCAGCCTCGACCTGCTGGTGCTGAGCGCAGTGATCCTCGACCTCGACCCTGCAGCCGGCGAAGAGGGCGCGCCCGTCGCCGGTTTCGACCTCAGCGCCCACGCGGGCCAGCCCCACGGCGAAGTGCGCCAAGCCCTGGAACTGCATTTGGTCCGCACCTGCACCGTCTCGGCCCGTGCGGCACCGCTCGCCGCCCACCTGTTGTTGGCCGCTGCCGCGCCGGAGTTTCTGGTGCAGGAGCTGCCCGAGACCTTGTGCTTTCGCACCTCGATCGCCTGGATGAGCTTCAAGCAAGGGGTCTTGATCGCGCAGGCCATGGCGCCCGGCTCGCCGCGCCACCTGACCTACCACGACATGCTCGCCCTGGCGTCCCAGCCCCCCACGACCGCCGAGCAGCAACAGTGGCGCGAATACCTCGCCACCCGCACCCTGCTCGACTGGGCGCTCGCCGTGGGCGAACTGCCCGAGCGCGACACCACTGCCTACCTGGCGCAGGAAATCGACGCGCTGAAGCTGCGCCTCACGCAACGCCTGCACGCCTTGAAGCAGGCCCTGATCACCTTTGCCGACGTAGCGCCAAGCCGCCGCAGCATTGCCCTGGCCGACCTGAAGAACGTCTTCCCCAACCAGCCATTGCTGGACAAAGCCTGCCTGTGGCGCCCCATCCCACCGCTCGCCGGCGGCAGTCTGCGCTTTCCGATGCACCATCACGAACGCCAGAACTACAGCCTGCACAGCCTGGTGGAGTTGCACATGGATGGCCAACTGAGCGACAGCCGCTGGCAATCCACCGAGCCCGAGCTGGACCTGGCGCGACTGCGCCCGTCGTTCGGGCGCCTGGGCAATATTCATCAACGCTTCGACACAGCCTTCAGCGCCCATATCGAACGCCTGAAGCAGGCCTACAGCACCCTGATCGAAGACCTGCTGGCGCAACTGCCGCTGGCGGATCGGATGTTCCTGCAACAGGCCGACCTGCAGCTGTTGGTGCTGAAAAAAGAGCCCGGCAAAGACCTCGCCCTGCTGAGCCCGGAGGAGGAACTGGCGCGCAGCGCCCGAATGGGCGTGATCCTGCGCGGCACATCAGCCACGGCGGTGCAGGAATACGAGCTGTTCCCACTGTTGAACCGCGTTCACAAACGCAGCGGCGCGCCGTTGGCGTTCCGCGAGGGCGGTACGCTGATAACGGTGATCAGCGGCACGCCCCATGCCACCCATCCAGTCACCCCACTGCTGATCGGCGATGACCTGCCGTTGGACTGGGACGCCTATGCCAGCGGGCGCCCGCCACGGCCGGGGCAGCGCGCCAAGGTGATCGTACACACGCTGTGGTCATTCAGACCGACGTCCGCCCCCCCCACCGACGACCGCGCTGACCTATGGTTCGGCGCTCAATCGCACGATTGCCCAAGCCATCGTGCAGCAGCACTTCTTCCTCGAAGTCGATGCCTTGCACGCGCACGCCCGGGGCACCACGCAGCGCGAGCAGCTTCAACAACGCTGGGATCGATTGTGGCAGCGCCTCAAAGCCTTCGTGCCGTTCTGGTCCTGCGCCGAAGACCTCGGCTCCGGTAACACCCGTCGTGTCATCGACGGCGGATATGCCTGCTTCATCGACCTGTTGACCCTGTTGTTTCCCACCCAACACTTTCTCAAGGCATCGCTGAGCGTGCTGAAAAAAACCGCGCCGCTGCCGATCAAACTGCTGCAACTGGGCCGCTTGAGCAGCACCTTCCTCAACACCGTGCTGAACCCGCTGGATGGTCTTCCGGGCTTGTTCAGGCTGGCACGCAGCGGGGCGATCCGGCTGAGCAGCGGCACACGGAAAATCCTCGACACGGCCATCACACAGGTGCAACGCCACACCGCCGACCTGCGCCTGCTGGACTACCCCCGGCTGCTGGCCGGCGCCGACATCGGCAGCGGCACGGTGTTGCGCGGCAGTGACCTGCTGCGCATCAACGCAATCCTGCACAAAAACCACTGGCACCCCTGCCACCCCTTCACCCGCAAACCCTACGGGCCACCGAGCCCCAGCTTTCGCCTGGACAACGCCCTGGACGTGACGCCGATGCAGACCGCCAAGGGCCATCCGGTGCTGGTCACCGACCGCCTGTTCGCCACCCCGCCGCTGCTCATCGCGCGCCGTGATGCCACCGACCTGCTCGACCACGACAGCCTGTTCCGTCTGCAGCACCAGGCGCCGACCCATCTGGACGACCTGACCTCGCCCGCCTACTTCAAGGCCGCCGAAGGCTTCGACAGCCAATGCGGCCCGAGACGAAGCAAACGCAGCCCGATCCCGTTGATCTGCTTCACCAAAAAACTCACCGCGTTCAACGCCCCGATCCACCAACGCCGGGCCGAGGCCATCGAACACATTCGCCTGATCCCCGCGCCTGCCATCGGCACCGACACGCGCAAGCTGGTCCACAACCGCCGGCTGTACGCAGTGACGCCCCAGAACACCGCATTTGAATTGACGCCCGTGGCCGCGCCGACACCGTTGACCTACAAACCCCAGGTCACCGGCCGGCTTATCGAGAACGAAGCGCAATTCGGCCTGCCCAACAATCAAGTGGACAATAAACTCACCCGCGAAACGCGGGTGGTCGAACTGAACGGGCTGACGCTCGGTACGGACGACAAACGAACCCTGCGCGCCATGGCGATCGAGCTAAGCCCGGGCGGGGGCACGCGCATTATCGTGGAGGCCGACGCCGGAGTCTTTTACGAAGCGACCCCCAGCACACCCGCGCCCGCGATGCTGTTCAACCGCCTGGACTTCAGCCAGGGTGGCGAAGCCGAACAACTGATCCGTGCATTCAGCCAGCGCAAGCTCGACTATTTGAGCGCCGCCGGGTTTGTGCATAACCGTCCGCTGGTCACCCTGCCCACCCTGGAGGTACTGAACATGCAACTCGCCTCGCGCGGTTTCAGTGCCGCAAAACGCAGGCGCCTGACCGAGCAGGCCGAAGGCCTGCGAACCATCAAGCAGCGCGAGCTGTTGCTCAACGCCAGCGATCAGGGCGAACGCCTGGACCTGGATGTGGCCGCCGCCCCCTTACAGCTCGACACCTGGCCGCACTACGTTGCCCAGCCGGGCCAGACCATCAATCAGTACCTGGCCACCAAGGCCCAGGCCAGCACCCTGGCGCTGGTCAAGGCCACCGGCATCGGCCCGTCCAACGTCGCGGGGCTGGGGGTCGACGAGTTGGAACGGCTGTCCATTGCCGAATCGCTGGTGATGTGGCAGTACAGCCGGGCCGGGCAGCCCAACTACACCGAAGTGATCCTCAAGACCGGCGCGGGCAATTGCGACCAGATGGCCCATGTGGCGAACGAATTGATCCGTTTCAACGGCGGTGCCTCGCGCGTTTGGGGCACCAGCCCACCGGCTCACGCGTTTGTGGTGGTGGGTATAACGCCCCCGACATTGGGTTCGACGCTGAACTTCAGCGAAGCGGGCTGGAGGGGCCTGTGGATATGTGACCCCTGGGCGGCCATCGTCTGCCCGGCAAACGAATACATTCGCGAGCTCAGCATCAAAATGTACGCCTGGTACCTGGCGGACATTTCGGTGTTATTCAACGACCACGGCACCTACCGCTGGGGCCGGGCCAACGACCGCAACTGGCTGCCCCTGCTACGCAGCGCAGTGAAACGCCCACAGCCGTGAACCGACACATTTCGCAACTAACGACTAAGCTACACCCAAGTCCGATCAATCTACGTCAATGGATGAATCGACTATGGGCGCTTTATGGCAAACCGATTCGAAGCAGGCTGCGCAGCCAACCGACAGCCCGGATCAACCGCCATTGCCACACAGCGCCCACACGCGAAGCCGGTGGTGGCGCCTGGTGTGGCTGGTGCTGTTGTTCGCGCTGCTGGCGCTGGGCTGGGCCGCCAGCGTAGAAATGCACACCTCGCGCCTGCAGGCCCGCTACCTGAGCCCGTTGGCCGCTTCCCTCGGTTACCGCCTGGAGCCCGGCGCCAGCGATGCCATCGTGTACCCCGGCGACGGCCCGTTCGACCGGCGCCTGGGCTACAGCGCGCTGGATGAATTCTTGCCGCGCCTGCTCAAGCGCAATTACCTGATCCAGGCCCAGACGCGCTTCTCCCCGGCCTTGATGGACTACGCCCGGAACGGGCTGTTCGTGCCCTACGCAGAAAAAGTCCAGGCCGGCCTGAGCATCACCGATTGCCGCGCCGCGCCGCTGTATACCTTCATCTACCCACAACAGCTCTACACCCGCTTTGCCGCGATCCCGCCGCTGGTGGTGCAGAGCCTGCTGTTCATTGAAGACCGCGACCTGCTCGACCCCAAGCAACCGCTGGCCAACCCGGCGGTCGACTGGCCGCGCTTTGCCAAGGCGGCCTGGTCGCAAGTGGCCAAACTCATGCATCTGCCGGGGCAGACAGCCGGCGGCAGCACCCTGGCCACGCAGCTGGAAAAATATCGCCATTCGCCCGACGGCTTGACCGTGTCCGGCGGCGAGAAAATCCGCCAGATGCTGTCCGCCAGCGTCCGGGCCTACCAGGCCGGGCCGGACACCCTGGGCAGTCGGCAGACTATCGTGCGCGACTATCTCAACAGCGTGCCGTTGTCCGCCGTGCCGGGCCACGGCGAAGTGCACGGCCTGGCCGAAGGCCTGCGGGTGTGGTACGGCGCCGACTTCAATCAGGTCAATCAGGCCTTGAGCGACAGCGCGCAAGACCCGGCGAGCCTGGCCAGACGCGGCCTGGCCCTGCGCCAGGTGCTGTCGCTGATGATCGCCCAACGCCGCCCCTCGCACTACCTGACCAAAGGCCGCGAAGAGCTGGCGCAATTGACCGACAGCCATCTACGCCTGCTCGCGCAGAACCAGGTGATCCCCGCCACCTTGTCCGCCGCCGCCCTCGCCAGCCCTGTGACCTACCGCGACTGGCAGCAGCAACCGACCCTGCAGCCGGTGGAAACCAACAAGGCCATCAACGTTGCGCGCAGCCGGCTCGCCAGCCTGCTCAACCGCTCGCTGTATGACCTCGACCGCCTCGACCTGTCGGCCACCAGCACCTTGCACTACGCCCTGCAAACCCAGGCCACCGACTACCTCAAGCACCTGGCCGACCCGGCGTTCGCCGCGCAGATGGGCCTGCTCGGCCCGCGCCTGCTGACGCCGCAAAGCACACCGCAGGTGCGCTACAGCTTCACCCTCTACGAACTGACGCCCGACGGCGCACGCGTGCGGGTGCAGACCGACAACACCGACCAGCCGTTCGACATCAACGACGGCAGCAAGCTGGAACTGGGCTCCACCGCCAAGCTGCGGGTGCTGACCACCTACCTGCAAATCATCACCGAGCTGCATGAGCGCTATCAGGCACGCACGCCCGCCGAGCTGAAAAGCGTCGAGCTGCCCGAGCAGGACGTGCTCTCGCGCTGGGCGCTGAATTACCTGACCCAGCACAGCGACCGCGACCTGGCGAAGATGCTCGACGCCGCCCTCGACCGCACCTATTCGGCCAACCCCGGCGAGGCGTTTTTCACCGGCGGCGGCCTGCACCGCTTCCATAACTTTCGCAACGAAGACAACGGCCGCAACCCGACCTTGCGCGATGCCCTACGCGAATCGATCAACCTGCCGTTCATTCGCCTGATGCGTGATCTGGTGCGCTACACCACCTATTCGGGCGAAGACAACAGCGCACGGCTGCTCAAGGACGACAACGACCCGCGCCGCCAGGAATACCTGGCCAAGTTCGCCGACCACGAAGGCACCGCGTTCCTGCTCAAGTTCTGGAAGAAATACCGCCACAAAGACACCCAGGCCCGGCTCGACACCTTCATGGACAGCCTGCACCCCACCGCGATCCGCCTGGCCGCCGTCCACCGCTACCTGCTGCCCCAGGCCAGCCAGGAAAGTTTCAACGGCTTCGTGCGCTCGCACCTGAAGCCCCTCAAAACCACCGATAAGCTCAGCGACGAGCGCCTCGAACGCCTTTACCAGAGCTACGGCCCCGGCGCTTACAACCTGCCGGACCAGGGCTATATCGCCAAGGTGCATCCGCTGGACCTGTGGTTGCTGGGCTACCTGCTCAACCACCCCGAGGCGACCTTCGACGAGATCGTCAAAGCCAGTGAATTCGAGCGCCAGGAGGTCTACAGCTGGTTGTTCAAGAGCCGCCACCAGAGTGCGCGTGACAGCCGCATCCGCACCATGCTGGAGATCGAAGCGTTCCTCGATATCCACCAGCGCTGGCAGGCCGTGGGCTACCCGTTCGACCACCTGGTGCCGTCGCTGGCCACCGCCATCGGCAGCTCCGGCGACCGCCCCGCCGCTCTCGCGGAACTGATGGGGATCATCCTCAACGACGGCGTGCGCTTGCCCGTGCTGCGTATCGACAGCCTGCAATTTGCCAGCGGCACGCCCTACGAAACCCACGTCGCCAACGACCCGAACCGCGGCAAACGGGTGCTGCCCAGCGCAGTCGCCACGGCGTTGCGCGGCGCGCTGTCGCAAGTGGTCGACGCCGGCACCGCCAAGCGCGTGGCCGGCAGCTTCAAACTGGCCGACGGCACACCGCTGGCGATGGGCGGCAAAACCGGCACCGGCGATAACCGCATCGAAGCCATGGGAGCCGGCGGGCGCATGCTCAGTTCCAAATCGATCAACCGCACGGCGACCTTCGTGTTCTACATCGGCGCCCATCACTTCGGCACCCTCACCGCGTTTGTGCCGGGGGCGTCGGCGCAGCACTTCACCTTCACCTCGGCCTTGCCGGTGCAGGTGCTCAAGGGCATGGCGCCGCTGCTCAACCCGCTGCTGCAACCGGGCGACCCGGCGCTGTGCCTGGCGGGCACCCCCTGACGCCAGGCGGCACTATCTATCTGCCACCTCGGCGCGGCAGCGTTGAACACACTCCTGGATCACCCTTAGACAGGACCTGATCCATGCCCCAATTACCGCCACCCAACAGCGCCTTCAACGGCGCCCACTACACACACATCCGCGACGCCCTGCCAGACTGGCTCACCCAGGCCACGCCGGGACGCCTCGGCGCACTGAAAGCCGCAGGCGTCAAACACGTGACCGCGCCAGCCCCGCTCAAGGCCGCCATTGCCGAGCATTGGCAACAACAAAACCGCCTGGACCAACGCCTCGCCGGCTTGAACGACGTGTACGCCTTCGCCGAACCCCTGCTCAAACACGCCCTGCGCGACTACGGCAACCTGGATGTACGCAACACCTACCTGCGCCTCTACGTCGACGCCAAGACGAGTGGGTGGAAGCTCAACGTGACCGGCGCCCAGGCGAGCAAGACCTTTTCGTTGCTCGATGCGGCGCTGTACAACTTCGCCGCCGACCAGACCTTTCTCGACTTCGCCTTCCTCGGCCCGACCGATGCGCGCGGGCAACGCGACGTGCTCTCGATCACCCACCGCCGCAGCGGCACGCGGCTCACCGCGCAACAGTTCAAAGACATTTGCCGCCAGCTGGATATCGGCGCGCAGTATCAACTCAAGCTCAGCCAGGCCCTCGGTTTCAAGAACCCGGCACTCGCCCGCACCCTGCACGGCGAGGTCACGGCACGCCACAAGGCCGCGCTGAAAAGCGCCGCGCTCCTGGCCCTGGCCAAGGCCGACCTGAAGCCCGATGCCCATGTCGCGATGCTCAATCTGCTGGACGACCAGCCGACCCCGCAGCTCGACGGCGCCGCGCTCCAGGCCTACACCCTCAGCCTGATGAACGTCGCTCTGGTGGGCATCGTGCTGTTTATCGCCGCGCCCAGCCCACGGGTGATCGCCTACGTCGCCGAAGACCCCGAGCACCCGCTCAAGGAATACCCGTCGCCCCAGGCGTTCATGCAAGAACTGACCCGCCAATTGCGCGACAAGGCGCGCTATCAAGTGTTCTTCAGCCAGTTCGTGCCCCACGCCAAACGCGCGGCCTTTTTCGCCGGGATCAATGCGCGCCTGAGCCACATCCAATGGCATCAGAAACAGCCCACCGACAGCGGGCCGAGCTGGCAAGACACGCCGATCAGCGATCCCAACCTGCACTTCAGCCTGCACGCCTGGCAGGACGACTATCGCCAGCGCCCGCCTTCGCCGGCCGCCGATACGCTGTGGGACTACCTGTTTCGCACCCAACTGAACAAAATCGTCAACGACGCACGCAACATCGCACTGTCCACCGTCGACGCCGACCGCCGCGCCCGCTGGGCCTGGTGGGACAACCTGGAGCAGATGCTCGCCGACATCCTCAACGCGGCGTTGCTGGTGGTCACGCCCTTCGTGCCGGTACTCGGCGAATTGATGCTGGTCTACAGCGCGTACCAGGTCATGGACGAGGTGTTCGAAGGCGTCGTCGATTGGAGCGAAGGCCTGCGCACCGAAGCCTGGGAACATGTGGTGGGGGTGGCCGACAGCGTGATCCAGTTCGCCCTGTTCGCGGCGGGCGCCAGCATCGGTCAGTTGGCGCGGCTCAAGCTCTCGCCGTTTGTCGAGGGCCTGGTGCCGGTGCAGCGGGCCGACGGCTCACGGCGCTTGTGGAACCCGGATATCAGCGTGTTCGCCCAGAAAGACCTGATCCCCGAAGGCTCGACTCCCGCGCCCTCGGGCTTGCACACACACCAGGGCAAAACCCTGCTGGCGCTGGACGGCCATCACCTGGAGGTGCATTACGACCCGCTCAGCGACGCGCACCGCGTGGTCCACCCGGAACGCGCGGACGCCTACCGGCCGCGCCTGCAATTGAACGGCGACGGCGCCGTGACCCACGAGGGCGAACGCCCGCGCACCTGGGAGCGCCCGCAGCTGCTGCGGCGTCTCGGGCATCGGGTGCAACCGTTCAGTGACACGCAACTGGAACAGCTCAGGGTCGCCAGCGCCACCGAAGACGGCGCGTTGCGTCGTGTATACGAGCACAACGAAGCGCTGCCGCCGCTGCTCGATGCCGGCCTCAAACGCCTCGAAGCGGCCGAATCGATCCAGGTCGCCAGTGACAGAATCCGCACGGGGCAAGCCTTGAGCGCCGACCCCAGCTCGGACTGGTTCGAGCAAATGGTCACCGAACTCGACGGCTGGCCCCAGGACAAAGCGCTGCAAGTGTTCCTCAAGCCCGACCTGAGCGGCAGCTCGCACCGCTATGGCGCCGCGCAAGCCGGCCCCGCCGACACCTTGCGCATCAGCCTCGGCGAGGTGCTGTCCGGGCACTTGCCGGAGCGGGTGCTGGGCTTTCTCGATGAAGCGGCGATCCCCCCCCTGCTCGGCGCCGAGGTGCCGGAATCGCAGCGGGTACAGGCGTTGCGCGATCTGCTGGCCAACTACGTACTGAGCCAGAGCCGCGATATCGCCCCGGCGGTCTACCGCGCCCGCGAAGAGAGCGACGACCCCGGCATCGTCGGCCTGCGCCGGGACCATCCCGACCTCGACCTGAGCCTGGCCCGCCGCCTGCTGGAGCGCGCCCGCCCCCACGAACGCGAGGCCTTGGCGAACGACCGGCACGCGCCCCTGCGCCTGCGCAATCAAGCCAGCGAATTGCAGCTGGCGGCTGATTCGGTGCATGCCTACGAAGGCTTTTATCCACCGGCCATGCCCAACCCGGCGACTGAACACCTGCTGCTCAAGAGCCTGCTGTTCAATACCGATGCACTCACCGATCTGCACCTTGAAATCCGCGAAGCCACGGTCACGGGCACCCTGCGCAGCCAGGCCGGTTCGGACACGGCCGCCACACGCCGGGTGCTGGTTCACACCCGCCTGGGCTATTCGGTCTACGACAATGCCGGCCAACCGTTACACCGCCCCGCCAGCCTGTATGAAGCAGTGTTGCTCGCGCTGCCCAGCGAGCCACGCACCGCCCTGGGCTACCAACCCGGCGAGGGCGAAGACTTCAAGCACTGGCTGATGACCCACCTTGAACCCCTGGCCGAGCGACGCAAGGTCCTCGCCGGGCCAGACACCCACCGCGTCATGGAGCGGGATACCGCGCAATTGCTCGGCGGCCCGCTGCTCAGCCGCTGCCGCCCCGCCCCGGCCGAGAACCACGCGGCGTTTGCCAGGGACGTCCTGCAACGCTTGTTTCCGAGCCTCAGCGAGCAACGCCTGAACCGCTTTATCGAGGACATCCCCGCCGACCAATTGAGCAGCACCCTGAACGAACTGACGCTGGAGAAACACACCCTGAACACCCAGCTGCAAACCTGGAAGCAATCGCCCACCCATCACCCCAAAGGCAGCGCCCAGGAACGGCAACAACTGGCCGCCCGCAGACGCCTGGCCCTCCAACTGGAACAGTGCTGGGGCGAACGTTACGCCGAATACACCGACGATTGGGGCAGAACCCAATCCGGCGCGCGGGTCAATCTGGACGGCATGCCGTTACCCGAGTCGCTGCCCGCGCTGACCGTCAACTTTGAGCATGTGACGTTCCTGAACCTGAGCCAGAGCAGCGTCGGGCAATCCCATTGCGGTTTGCTCAAACACTTCCCGGCGCTGCGCTCCCTGGACCTGAGCCACAACCACCTGACGAGCTTGCCGGTCGAACTGACGGCGATGCGGCAGTTGCGCAACCTGAACCTGTCGAACAACCGCATGGTGCTGTTCCCTGAAGACGTGACGCGCCTGCGCAATCTGCGGCGCCTGCACGTCGCGATTCTGGACCACAACCCCCTCACCGCCGCACCGGATATCACGCGCATGCCCAACCTGCGCCGCCTCGACTTGAACCACACGCAAATCCACCAATGGCCCGCCGGCCTGTTCGCGCACGCCAGGAACGAGCTGTTCGACCTGAACCTGAGCGGCAACCCGATCACCACCCTGCCCGCGCTGACCGCCGAGCCGACGGCCGCGCGCACCGTGGCGCGCACGCGGCTGGACCGCCACACGCTGAACGACGATCAGCGCGCCCTGTACGAACGCTACCGCACCGAGGCCGGGCTGGACCCGTATCGCACCTATGAACCCCAGGGCAACAGCGACCCGTGGCTGGTAGACGCCGACGCGGACACCCGCGTGGTGCGCGAGCACCTGTGGGACGCCGTCGAAGACGAGCACGGCTCCCAAGGCTTTTTCGAGGTTATCAAGTACCTGGAGCCCCCCGAGTTCTTTGAAAACCCTCAAGACCGGCAGCGCCACGCCGCCAACCAGGCCGGGTTGACCCAGCGGGTCTGGCGCTTGATCAACGCCGCCCACGCCGACAGCGCCCTGCGCGAGCGCCTGTTCAAGCTGTCGAGCTTCCCCGGCTTGTGTGGCGATGGCGGCGCGCAGATTTTCAATGAAATGGGGATCGAGGTCATGGCCAGCGAAGCGCGGCGTTTTTCAACGACCTTGCCTGAACTCGAAGGCCGCCTGGTGACCCTGGCCAAGGGCGCGGCGCGGCTCAAGCAGCTCAATCAGGTGGCCCAGGAAGAAGTCGCCCGGCGCCTGCGACCCAAAGCGGCCGGTGGCGAAGGCCAGCGCCTGCGCTCAGAGGTGCTGGACGGCGAAGCGGGCGAGGTGGACGAAGTCGACATCCACTTGGCCTATCAGACCGCGTTGGCCAACGAGCTGGACCTGCCGTGGCTGTCGGACCATATGCTCTACCGCGACACCGCCGACGTCAGCCCGAGCCGGATCCAACAGGCGCACACCAGCGTCAGGGAGTTGGGCCGGGGCGATGGCCTGGTCAACCAGATGTTACTGGAGCCGTACTGGGAGACCTTCCTGCAGGAAACCTACGACAGCCTTTATCAACAGAATCTCACCGAGTACACCGAGAAGTTCTACCGCCTGGACGACCTGCAAACCCTGCAGGCGCAATGGCACGCCGAACAGGAGCCGCAGCAGAAAGCCCGGCTCAAGGACCAGCTCAAGGCCCTGGCCGACGAACTGCAAACGCAGGAAAGCGTGGTGTTCGCCGACACGCCGATCAGCGACGCGCTGTACAACCGCCTGCTCAATGACCTGGGCTACAACGAGAAGGAATGGATGCGCGGCCTGACACGCGAGGCGCTGAAAAAGGCGCACCTGCGCCGTAACCGCGAGCCGCTGTCCGCACGGTGAGGCCAGCGCAGGCGCGAGCATGTTCGCGCCTGCCCTCGTTGATCAGCGGGGGTCGGCATCGGCCATCCAGCGACAGGTCTGGGACCGGCTGACCTGACTCCGATGGTCGGCCAGTATTGTCGCCGCCGTCGGGATCATCCAGCGCGAAAATGACAGCGGCAGCTCGGTTTGCCGGGTCGCGTGGTGCTGCTCGGGGCTCTTCAGATACGCAGCGGTAAACAAGTCGTCCCGACCGACTGCCTGCGGATAGTACAGGTGGATATACCCCTCTGACTGACGGGTATGAACGTCCACGACCTGGCAGAACTGCACGTAATCATCCGCACCGTCGTCCACCCGATACCGCCCCGGCCGGTTGACCAACTGCACCTCATGACCCGCCAGGAGCGCGTCGACCCCCGCCTGGACCGGTGCGCGGGCCTTGATCACCGCGATCCTGGCATGAACTCCCTGTTCATACAAACGGGCCGCCGCCGCGCGCCAATCCGCTTCAATGCGTTGCGCCGTGCTGCGGTGCTTCACCGGCCAGCGGGCAGCGCTCGCTTGCGCCAACTTGCGACGCATCGCTTCAGCGCACTCAAGCAAGAAAAACGCCGGCACAGCGAGCACGTCTTGCAGCGAATGAGCCCTTTTGGCCGTGGGGACCATCCTCAACACCTGGGCGATCATTCGCTCGACACCGGCCACCGTTTGCTTGCCGTGCTCGATCATCTCGACCAACGTGTCGGCCATTGCACAGCCGAGCGTGGCGGGTGCTCGCTCCATCGGGTCCCACAAACCATCGGCCGCCTGTTTGAAGGAGGCAATCAACTCATCCGCGCGGTCATGCACTTGAGCGATGCGCGCGGGCTGTTCGTGAGTCGGCTCAATGATACGCACCTGATAAACGTCGTCGCCGCGGGTACGAATCAGGCTGTTGCGCGGCGCGCCGACAGGTGCAGCCGGGGCGTTGTCCGCCAGCGCCTCCAGCAGATTTTTTTCGGCGGTGGCGTGCAGCTCGTCGATCAAGGTTTGAAGCTCATGCAGGTAGTCCAGATCAAACGCTTGCGGCGTAATCGCCCTGCAAAACGCCAACCGGTCGGCGGTATCGCCATACACCTGCAGCACGCTGTCGAACAACTCGATCCGCTCGGCTCGCGTCAGCGCCATGAACCCCGCATGGGACTGACTCGCGCACGCGACGCGCTGAAGGGTCTGTGCCAGCATCCCGGCAAACAGCGCGTCGCCTCCCGAACCCTCGGCGCGCCAGGCCGCCTGCCACAAACGCCGGACCTGCTGCGCCTGCAACGCCAGCACCGAGGCTGGCGCAACGGCCAGCGTGAGGGCTTGCCCCTTATCGGCGCCACAGCCGATGACCGCCGTCAACTCATCGAGGTGACGATTTTCCAGTTCACGCCAGTGAATCGACCAATTGTAGGCGGCCAGGCGGTTGCGCCGGCTCTCGTCCACTTGCCCTTGCGACATCGACGCCAGCGAGGTATCGAGTGACGCGATGTAGCGTGCTTCCAGACTACCGAGGGTGCGTGCTGTGCCCACCAGAGACTCGAGCAACGCACAGACCTGCGCCTCATAGCCCAGGCGCGGTGCCAGGCCGCGCAGCTGCCGGAGCGCGTGTAATTGCTGGGACAGCGCCTTCAGCTTGACCTGCAAAATCTGGTGGTATTGCTCACGCACCTGGTTAGCCGCTGCATCTGCAAGGTTGTCGGCAATGCTGTCCACCAGCCTGGACAGCACGCTCACTCGGCTCTCAGCCTCAGCACGCGTGCTGTCGGCGCCGTCGTAGAGCGCTTGCCACTCTTCAAGACGCAGATCCGTCTGTTGCCGAACCTGCTGAATGAGCGCTTTCACACGGAGAACGGAGCCCCATTTATCCGGCTGCTTGAACTGCTTGGGCACTGGGACACGGGTCAATTCCAACGGGTTTTGCAGCCTCTGCGGCGTCGCAAACATCAACGCTGACAGGTCCAGTTGCAACTGCACATTGGCCGGCGAAACCCGGTGCGCCAGCACCCACGCCAGGTTGCCAAGCACGTCGACACCCGTGGTAGCCCCGACATCCTGGCGCACAGCGTCCATCAACTGCCCCAGCCACCCGCTCAGCGTGTCCACGCCCTGCACCAGTGGCATCAGCCCATCGGGCAACGACCAGCCGGCCGCTTTGAAGCAGGCCCAATGCCGTGCATCACCACCCGATACGGGCCATTCACCCAAGGTTTCCAGCGCCAGATAGAACACCTCGCGCAAGGAATGCACCGACTCGAGGTCCTCGCTCACCTCCACCGCCAGCGCCGCGTTGTCATCGGCCGGTAGGGCGCTGAGCAGCGGCTCGAACACCGCTCGGTGATTCGTCGGCAGCCATGCCAGGACACTGTCGCGCAAGCCACCAGGCGCCTTGATCGCTGTGTGCAGATCCTCCAGCGAGGCAAATTCCTGTACGACCGGGTTCAACAGCGGTCGATACAACAGGCACGCGCCCGGTGACGCCTGCCGGGGCATCAACAGGTGCATGTGCTGCACAACGGCCGTCTGCCCTTGGGGCATGGCCTTGAGCGTCAGCGGCAACAGACGGGAGGATGCCCGCAGCCCCCCGGCACGCTCGCTAATGAGGCGATAGCCCTGCTGGGTCAGCCCATGCAGCCCCTGGATTTTGTACGCCATTGCCAGCATCTTCAGCTGTGACAGCACCTGATCGCCGGCCAGGTCCCGGTCCCAGTCGTTGGCGGCGTCGCCCTTGGCAAACCGTTGCCTCAGGATCGCGCCGTAAGCCTTGGCGATATCGGCTTTGATCAGCCAGTCTCTGAGCAAGGGCTCGGTCAGCCAGGCGGGCGCGGGGGCGCCTTTGAGCGTGATAGCGGTGGGGCTCGGCGTGAACCCGCCCAGGGTTTCCAGCGCCCATTCGGTCAGGGTCAACTCAAGGGACGCAGCGCTCGGCGGGCCGAACACCACATGGATATCCAGGACCTTGAGCTCAAGTGCGCGTGGCTCGTTGTCCAGACAGTCTTGCAACGCTGTTTCGGCAAACGCTGCCAGGGACGGGACTTCGGGGAAAAACCGCCGGCCCGCGCCCTGGTTCAAGTGGCGCACCTGCTCGACCAGTAGACGCCCATATTGAAGTCGATCAGTTTGCGCGGCGTTGAACAGCCACGCCGGAATGGCCTCGTGAACGCCTTGTCCGAACGCCGTCAGGGGGGACACAAACCAGCGACGTGTGTCGGTGATGGCATTGAGCAGGGCCTGATACTGTTGCGCGGTTCTACGCACCGTGAGGTCGATGGCGGCAATTTCCCTCAACTGGCGTGCCAGGTAACCGCTTGCCAGCGATTCAGGGGCCAGGCCTGCGTGCTCACCTACAAACCACTCACCTGCCGGTTCATCCAACAACGGGCTCAGGTGATCGGCCAGCAACGGCCCGATATCGTCCAACTGGTCGATCAACTGCACGCCCATGGCCGGGCTGTAGAGCGCCATGTCCGTGGAATGCGTTGCCTGGAGCAACCACAGAGGCAGCACTTCGCCCGAATCGTCGTCTCCCGCGTCCTCGCGGCGCAGGTGAACCGTAGAGACGCGCAACGGACCGGCCGGAGCGGTCAGCTCCCCGCTGGGGTTGGTGAAAGACAGCGAAAAGAACGTATCAAGATGGCGCTGGCTCATGCCAGGCTGTCTGGGCGTATCGCTGACGACGCCCATCAACGCCTCGACCAGCGGCCACCAACGCGTTTGCCACCAGACCTGCAACTGCTCCCGGTAAGACGCCAACAACAGCGCGCCGCGCTCATTGACCAGCACTTCACACTCGAAGAGGTCCAGTGTGCCCGGTTCATAGTCATCCCCCACCCGCTGGACACTCTCATGGTGGCCCGGCACGTAGAGCACCGGTTCACCATTGACCAGCCGCGCCACCAGTGCGTCCGCCAACGCGGTGTAGTCATACGTCGCGGTTTGGCCCGCCAGCGGCGTGCGCAGGTAAAGCTGCTCGGCGGTCAGTGTACGCGCCGCGAAGTGCTCGTCCAGATGGGCCTGGGCGCTGGCCTGGGCCACCGCCCGTAGGGACGGTGGATCGGCGAACAGGGTGTGGATCGTATCGATGTGGGTCTGACGCAGCAGCGCCGTGGGATTGGCTTGTGTCACAAAACGAGCTCCTTGCCTGGTGAGTCGGCGACTCACCCAAGCCAGGGAAACTAGTTCTGCAGCCATGGGCAACTGCGGTAGACAGTTAGTCTGTTACATCTGCGAATCCCGGATCACCGTGACGTTTGCTTCATGCGCGCCGCCTTCACTCGTCCTCGAACGATTCCAATACGGCGCGCCGCTCATGGGCGCAACGCGTCAAAGATGATCTGCACGTTGCCGAAGTACTGGCCGGGCAGATAACCGTCGTCAGGCTTCTGCGCGGCGATTTCCAGCAGCACGCGTTTGCCGACGCGGGCCTCCTCTTCCGGCACCACGCGCAAGGCGTCAAGCCCCAGTTCCTGTTGGTTGAAGGTGACTTTGAGCGCAATGTTGTCGCGGCCGTTGAACAACACCGGCGCATAGGCGAGGTAAGCGTCCACCGCGCCCAGCACGTTTTTCACGTCGAAAGGCTCGCGCAACGCGCTCAGGGTTTCAGTCACCGGGTTCCAACGCATGGTTTGCTCGCGCTCCAGAAAGCCGGGGTTGAGCGGCAACACATAAAAGTCGCTGGTGGGGACTTTGACCGACACCTGAAACACCGCCTCCTCGCGGGCGGCCAGGGCGCTGAAGCTGAGCGCACTCAACAGCCCCAACATGGCCCACCGGCTCATCCTTTCACCTCTTGATTCTTCTGCGTGTCGCCTTCCACCAGCTTGAAGGTGTAGTGGCGCCCGGCTTGTTTTTCGAAGGCAAAGGTGCGCCCCGGCAGCACGTGGTTTTTGGTGGTCGGATGGCAGTCGGTCGGCTTGCCGGCCACGCAGTTCTTGAACTCGTCGACCACGATCACGCTGTTGCCGTTGTTGCGCAGCTCATAGCGCGCGGCGCCGTCGTCGATGCGGGTGTCGTAGCGGGTGTCCTTGGGCCGCACGAAAAACACCGTGCCGTAGCCAGCCAATACGCTGACGCCGGCCTGCAAGGTTCTTTGATATTCCTCACGCTCTTCTTCGGAGAGGGCAAAGGCGTCTTCTTTTTCCGGCACCACCGGGATGTAACGCACCCGGAAATACCGCTCGCTGGCGCGCTCGCCCATGTACAACAAGCGTGTGCTCTGCATGCCGTTGGCCGGCACGATCAGGCGCGCGGGGCTGGCCATCAGGCCATTGCGGGTGCTGGCGTCGGCCTGGGATTGCAGCGGCACTTCCTGGGGCACGCCGCTGGCGTCGTAGACGATTTCGAGGATCTCGACCCTGACGAAGGCGGTACTCGTGCCGCCATTGAAGATGCGCTTCAGGTAGCTGCTTTTGCTGCCGTCCAGGTAGTCATACACCACGCCGACGTTGATATTCGGGCCTGCCTGGACGCCCAGGGAAACCAACCATATGCCCAGGATTGCGGCTAATACTTTCATTGCATAACACCTCATTAACGATTGGCCCGAGGCCAACGCACTAGACTTGCGAATCCCAAATAACCGTGACCGCGCCCGCGTAAGTGCCAGGGTCCTGCGCCAGCATCTCGGCGACCGCCTGTTGGCTCACCTCGAAATGCAGCGTGCCGGGGCGCCGGTCGACGTACATGGCCGGTTTAAACAATTGCGTGCCCGCGCCGCTCAACAGCAGCGGCTGGCGACTCACCGCCGAGCCGTCGGGGTTGCTCAGGCCGTGGGGCAAACTCACGCGGATATCCACCGGGACTTCATGACCGTTGGCAGCATTCCTGATCGCGCAGGTGTCGCCGATCACCCGCTCGCAGGCCAGCTGCATCTTGAAACGCGAGGAGGCGTAGAGATTGAAGGTCTGGTCCCGGAACAACCGCGACGGTTTGCGCCCCTGTTGCAACCAGGCTTGCCAGCCGCCCTGAGGCACCAGCTCGACCCGGTCACCGCCCGGCGGAATTTCGACTTTGAGGATGTGGTCCACGGCGAGGACGAAGTTCAGGTTGATCGCGTTATCGCTGGGCAACATCACGTCGCCCATGTCGAAGTCAGCGCCTGGGCCTACCCGGTAAGTCAACTGGCCGGTGTAGGTGCCTGATGACATGCCCAAGGGGTTGGGTGTGCGCAGTTCGTAGGCGAAGTCCAGATAGGTGTAACCCATGGCAGGAATCGCATAATGCGTGAATTTGACGCAAGCCCCCTCAACGGGAGTCCGCCAGAAAAACGCGTAGGTTTTACTCCCGAAAAAACCATGGCCGGTGTAGCCGCAGGGTGGAGGCGGATACACCCAGCTCAACCCCCCCCACAAGGCCCGGTGGGCGGAAAGCGCATTCGGGATGCCTGTCAGGTTCTCTACCGTGTCGCTGAGTTCATATTGGGAGCCTATGCCCGCAACACGCAGCTCGACCTGCTCGGTTTCCCCGGTCTCGGTATGTGTCACCGTCAAGGTTCGCCACTGTGCGGGCACCGAAAACATCGCGTGATTACGCGGGTCGGTGCCGGGCATCAGCGGCTGCGCAGAGTCATAGCGCACCGGCAACCGAATGCTGAAGATGCCAACACAAAAACTGGGGTAGGCCGCGCAGTAGCCACTGACCGGCGTGGTGTTGACGAACTTATTGTGCTGCGCCTGACTCGGGTCGGGCCGAAAGCTCGCCGTGATGTCCTGGTTCAGCGCCATGGCGGACGGCGCAACGCCCAGCGCCAGTGCCCCGAGCAGCAGTTGGTATGGCTTGATGTTCATGTCTTCAATCCTGTGTGAGTCAACCCGACTGCTGTTGAGTGAGTGCGGCATCCGCCAGGGTGTCCGGCGTGCAACGTAAATCACCGATCATCAGCACATCGTTTTCACTGCGGGCCTGGCTCGGGTCGAGGCGGAACTGGCAGAGCAACTGGTTGCCCTGGCGCACTTCCAAGGTGGGCGAGCCGGCGTTCATTTCCATCGAGAAGAACCCGTCCACTTCGCTGACCCCACGGCTGGCGTGGTTGATCACGTGATGGCCCTTGAGCGGGCGGCCTTGCGGGTCGACCAGGCGACCGAGCACGGTGACGGTTTTCATCACGCTGATCTTGCGGTAGTCCACCCCGCCTTTGTTGATGTGGTAAGCGCTGCGCGGCGGCTGGATGTTCGCCGCCGGTGGGTGGTTGCCGTCGAAATCGAACGCCACCGAGCCGGTTTTATACGCCGTGATCGGCACGAAGTTGCGCCCCGGCCGCAGCGTGGTGCTGCCACCGCTGAGGTCGTCGGCGCGCAGGGTGATGTCGTCCAGATCGGTTTCCACATCGACGATCATGCCCGCGCCGTCGCCGTGGTACTGGCTGGTCAGGGCCATCTTCTGGCCACCGACGGCGAAGGTGCTGTGCAGGTTGAGGCCGCCGGTGAGGTTGCCGTTGAAAGAGGAGCGCTGGGCAAAGGCATCGCCGGCGAGCGTGTCGCCGTGGAAGCTGGCCATGCCGGACAGGCCGACGCCGTAGGTGTCGGTGAGCACGGTGGCCGAGACGTTCTGCAGCACGTGGTCGCTGAGGTCTTTGCGGTAGGTCAGCGAGCCGTTGTTGTCGCGCTTGCCGTCGCGCGAGGTGCGCGAACCGATGCTGCCCGACCACTGTTCGCCCGGCCCGCCGAGGGCCAGGTTGAGGGTCAGGTCGACGCCACGGTTGCGCCGGTCGCCGGTGCTGTGGCTGGCGGGGCGGTCGAACAGCGACAGGCGCCAGTTGGCATCACTGCCGAACAACGTGTCGTGTTTGCTCCAGCCCAGGTCCAGGCCGACGCCCTCGACGTTGCCCTGGCTGTGGGACAGGCGCGCATTGAGCGAATGCTGGTTGATCAGGCGGTGGTTGATCGACAGCGACGAGGTGCTGGTCTGGCCGACAAAGGTTTGCCGGGTGCGCAGCCGCGTGCCGTCGGGCAGCGTGTCGTAGGTGTTGCGGGTGTCCAGCCAACTGCGGTTGTGGCTGGCGATCACGCTGCCGGCGCCATAACTGTAGAGGCCTTGCAGGTCCATGCCGGTGCCGTGGTCCTGGGTCTGGTAGACGTTGGCGTACAGGCTCGCATGGGTCGCCAGTGTCCAGTCGATGGACGTGCCGTATTGCATGCGGTCCTGCACCTGGCGGCCGGACAAGCCGACGATCACGCGCGGGTGCAGCAGGTAATTGACCGAGGCGCCGGCGGTCATGTCGCCCTTGTCGCGTTGCTCCCAGTTGTTGAACAGGGTGCTTTCGCGACCGGCAAACAGGTTGTAGCGCCAGCGCTCGTCGTGGTTACGCCAGTTGTTGGGCTTGTACACCAATTCCTGGGTGGTGGCGGTGACCTGGCCGTCTTCGACCAGGCGCACTTCCACTTCATAAATGCCGCCGGGCAATGGCCGCGTGTCGATGCTCTGCAAACCGGCCGCCACCGCCTGGGTGTTGATCAGCAGGCCGTTGCGGTAGATCTCCACCGAGCCCTGGCGGTTGGAGGTGACGTAAATCGGGTACACGCTAGGCTTGGGATTGCTGATGGCCAGGCTGTCGGAACTGCCGAGCATCACACCGACGGCGATATCCGGCGCGGCGCCGAACGCACGCGGCTGGCGATTGAGCCCCTCGGAGGTAGGCGTGAAATACCCCAGGCGCAGGAACCGGCCTTCGAATTCGCGCTGGGCGTACAGCGAATACAGTGCGTGATAGAGCTGCGTGTCCGGCCCGCCGAGGCGCGCCAGTTGCAGGTTGAGCGCGTGGCTCCAGTTACCCAGGCTACTGCTGGCTTCAACGCCGAAACGTCCGCCGAGTTCCTGGTCTTGTCCGCCGTTGAGGTTCAACTGATTGCTGACAATCAGGCCCGTGCTGCCATCCTGGGGCTGGTGGTAATAACGTTGATGATCGGTGTCGTGCTCGGCGTTCTCCGTGAGGATCGAAACCAGCGAGTTTTCCAGGTTGTAATGCACCGCCAACATCTTTTCCGGGCAGGTTTGCGTGCAACTTCCCAGGGCCACGCCTTGTTGCAGATAGTTGCTCCAGGTATCGCGCTCAGCCGGTTGTACCGGGCTGTCGCTGATATCGGTAAAGTCCAGCAGCGTGAGGCGGTCATCGCGCGACAGTACCACCATCGCCTCGCCCAACAAGACTTCGTCGCGCTCGATACGCACGGCCAGGGGCACATCAAAAAAGTGCTCTTCGAATTCGCTCGGCAGACCTTTCGCCTGAGCCAGCAAACTGCGCGGCGTATAACTAGTGTCAGTCGCTGCCAAAGCCGCCGAACAGGCAAGCAAGGCCAGCGCCGCCGCGATGGGTTTCATCGGGAACATGAACTTAATACTCTAGGGCGAACTGCAAACCATCGGGGAACCGACCACAGGCAATATCGCCTGTGGTCGGGTGATCAATAAGGCCAGGCCTTATCGAGTGCCGGGCGCTTAGAAAGTGGTGCGCGGCACGTTGTCGAAGATCACGGTGGCGACGCTGGTGTAGAGACCGGCCTGGGTGTCCGCCGGCTTGGCGGCTTTAATGGTCATCAGCTTTTGCAGGCCAGGGTTGGACTCTGCATCGGCGGCCACTTCTTGCGGGGTGCCGGTCAGGGCCACGGAGCCCAGGCTGATGGTCAGCGCAATGGAGTCCGTACCGTTGGTGAGCGCTGCCGGACCATCCTGCAGGTAGGCATCGATCGAGCCGCCGGTGTTTTTCAGGGTGAACATCGAAGACAGGGTGCTCAGCTCACCGGTCACGGTGTTGTAGGTCATGATTTCGTCACGACCGAAGTTGGGGTCCAGAGGCTGGGCGTGGAACTGCTTGGTCGGAATATCGGCCTTGATGTTGATCGTGGTACTTGCATCGTTGGCGGCCATGGCAGCCGAAGAACCCAATACCGCAACAGCCAGAGGGAGCAGAACAGCAAACTTCTTGATCATGCTTGAATACCTAATAGTCATTTAAAGGAAGGCGGTTAACTCAAAAGCAAGTCAAGACTCACTTCCAACTAACACCTGGGCATCAGGTTCATTTTTTATGAACCTTCACCGCCGCAAATAATCGACCAAATCAAGCTCAACGTAAGCAGGCACGCTCCGAGAAACATGCAGGCCAATAGGCCATTACGCTGGAGGAAGAAATACAATAAATACGACTTTCAAAAAAACAACTGTAAGATTTGAGTGACACACAGATAAATCAATAAAAGCAGCACAGATATAAAAACCAACTTAGCCGATAAAGCCGCGACTGTAGTATTGAAACTACATGCGAGCATTGCTCTATACGTTCAAACTGTGCGGCACCGGCTGACCTCGGTGAATGAGCGCAAACGCCTCCCCTTCAGCCAACCCGCTCAAACCGCCGCCGCTTCAGGAACAACCCCACCCCCAGCGCAACGGCAAAGATCGACAGCAACCCCAGATCAAACCCTAACAAGCGGATTTGGCCCGTAGCAACGCAGCCGGCCGCGCCCCCCACCACTAACAGCACCCCTAGCCATTTGCGAAGCAGATATGCCTTGAGAAACCGGTCGAGCAGAAAGAACAGCACCAGGGCAATGACCAGTTGGATAATTTCAGACATGTGCATCTCCAGTCAGGTCTTGATGATCAGTGTCGAGCTGGAGCGTTGCGGGCCGATGCCGCCGCTGACCTGCGCCTCGATGCTGACCAGTACGTCGCCGGCATGATAGGTGGGCAAGATTTCATTGGCGTACATGCGCACACCGGCGCCTACAGGAACACCGACGTATGGGGAGGCCACAGCAGAGGTGGCACCAGCGAAGGCACTGGCAGCAAGGTTAGCGATCTTGGTGCGTTGGGCATTGAGAACATCGCCCTGCTGCCGGGTCAGCGGCTTGGAGATGCCGATCATCATCACGCACGGCAGGCTCTTGGCCAACATCTTGTCGTACACCTCGACGACCTTGTTGTTGACCTCATAGTGGGCTCGTCCTGCCTCGCCAAAATGCAGCTCGCGCAGGCGCCCGCGTTCGCTGTCGGTGAGGGTGATCTGCGATACGTTGAAAACGATCCCGTGATTGCCCATGTATTGAAAAGTCCCTTCGAACTTCATTGCACGCATCCTTTCGAGCCAAAGGCGGGGATTCTCTACAAGGAATGCATCGAACTCAAATCATTTCGCCCTTGCCGGCAACGTGTGTTGGCTGGACGCTTACGCTTTCTTGCCAAAGCCGCAAAACAGGTGTCAGACCACAGTCACAATACTGTTGGTCTGCCGCCTATTTTCGCTCGTTCTCACGTCCGCTTCGGCCATACAAAGTCACACCTCCCCCCATCAGGCACCCGCTCCAAATAATCCTGATGCTCCGGCTTACTGAACATGTTTGAGCTTGATCACCTGCTCGATCAACAACGCTTTGCTCGACTGCTCGGCGTGGCTCTCACAGATAATCGGCCCAGTGACCCCGCCTATCCCTACGCAGCCGCCCATTCACCTGCAAAAACAACTGCCTAAGGCGACTCTGCTGGGAATCAGCAAACGAGGCGATAAGAACCTCAGAAGATTGTTGGTGCAGTGCGCCAGGGTTTACATGCTTAGGCTGAAATATCAGCACGGCGCTCTGGCCGATTGGGTGCGCTCAATGCTCTGTCGTCGCCACTCGAACGTCGTGGCATGCGCTTTGGCCAACACGCTGGCACGAATCGCATGGGCGATAGCGGCTCACCATACGCAATTTGAAACCGGGCCAGAGGCTTTAGCTGCCTGAAGCTGATGTTGTGCTGTGCTAAGAATCACCCACCTAGGTTTTGCGATGACTGAACAATCGATGACGTGAACGGCCCACCGGCCTGGCAAAGAACCTGTGTCGAAAATCGGCTTTTCAAGCCGGTACACTTTTAAGGATTGCCAGGCGCGACTCTCATTGTGGCGCGGAGCGTGCTCCAACCAGACGCCGGATAGATTTAGGCAAGCCAACTAACCATCACTGATCAGCATTGCAAAAAAGGGGGTGACCATAGATTTTCGACTTTGGCGTCGGGTCGCATCATGAGGGGCTGGCACCAGAAAAGAATCGGGAGCACAGCACCGGATTTAAACTTGAGGCTTTGAATGTGTGGGTGATGGATCGCTTACAATCACCATCGTCGGGTGGGCTAGAATATCGCAATTCGTCAATGATCTGGACAACGCAGTGGACTCCCCTTCCCCCCTGCCGCATGCCGACAGGGGGGGGCCAGACCTACTGGACGTGCGTGAGCTTGAGCACCTGATCGAGGGCGCTGAGCAGTCGTTCGAACACGGTAAAGCGCTCGTCCTTCAGTTCTGCCCAGCGTTCGATGAAGAAGCGGCCTTGATCGTCGATCTGGATCGGCGTGGTGAGGATCTCGCCACTGCGCGAGTGATGCACCAGGTTCACTTCGTGGGGTGAAAGCTGCTCGACCATGAACTGTCCCGGTCGCGTCAAGCGTGAACGATCGGCGGGCACATAGGCGGGAGGAGGACGCTTGCCAGGGATGCCGACACTCAAGGTGAAGTCGCTGCGGATCGCCGTCAACCGGTTGGGGTACAACGACGAGCCGTAGGCCACTGTCCACTCCAGCCCTGAACGCAACTCGGTGGTCGTGCCCGTCGGTACATCGAATGTCCGCAGGCTGATCGCGCCTTGCGTTTGGGCCACCCCGGCAATCCCTTCGACCGGATACACATGGCCGTTCCCCATGTGCGCCACCCACTTGTGCGCGCCCTGGGCGACCTGGTCTTGACGGATGACCTCGCTGGCGAAGAAGTTGAACATCGACGTCCGCGACGTGCGCGGTTCGCTCATGCCCTTGGTGTAGTAGCTCGATACGCAATCCAATGCGCGGATGCGCAAGCCGTGCTTGCCCGCCACCTCCACCACGCTGGTGTAGGTGTGCGGCCCCAGGTACTCGATCATGTGGCCACGGTCGAGGGTCCACAGGTGGTCTTTGAGCGGTTTGGCCAACACCCCGGTTTGATGGAAGGCATCCAGGTGCGCCTGGTGCAGGTCGGTGAACAGGTGCTCCATGTACAGGGTTTTGACCCCCTGCGCCTTGAGTACGCTCATCTGATCGATCAGCAGGGCTTTGCTCGATTGCTCGGCGTGGCTCTCGCAGATGATCAGCCCTGGGGCGTGTTGGTAGCTGCGTTCGATAAAGTCGGCAGGCGTGGTGTTCGCCGGCAGGTCCGGCAAGGTGGGCCGGGGTGGCAGTTCATGGGTTTTGAAGAACTCCTGCGCGCGCTTGTTCAGGCGGTCGCGGGTTTTCCGGAAGGCGTTTTCGGCGGCGGCGATTTTCGGGTTGAGGGAGCCGTAACGGGTGTCGAACGGATGCGGGTCTTTGCCCATTTGGTGCAGTTCGTGGGTGAACCGTGGGTCGATATCGAAGTCGCTGAAGGTGTTAGCCGCGCGGGGTGCGCTGAGGAACACAGGGGGCGCGCTGTAGGAGGTTGGCAGGGTCAGCTTGAAATCGGCTTTGGCCAACGGGTCGTCGGCGATCGAGCCGGGCACGTCGTTCCAGATGCCTACCGGCTGGCCGGCGGCGACGTCTTCAACGCGCACACTCAGGGTCTTTTGCAGGTCGGCCAACCCTGGGGTCTGTGTGTGCGTGTTGAGGCGGCGGCTGTCGACCAGCGCGACCCAACCTTCGCTGGGTTTTTCGGCGAGGTCGGCCTCGATCAGTTTGTGGGAATAAAAATTGCGCTGGGCGTTGGGTCGCGGGCTGACCATCGCACCGTTACTCAGGTTGAAGGCTTTGTCCACCTCGTAGCCGGTGGACGCATCCAGCGCACAGACGGCGATTTTTTCGCGGCGCGCGGCAAGGATCAGGGCGCGATAGGAGTGCGGCGAGTCTTTGGCGATCCCCAGGGCTGCCTCGACTTTTTTCAGATAGTCGCCGATGTGCCTGTAGCTGCCGCCGGCGTTGAACTTGTCCAGTTTGGCCCGGAACAAGTCGCCCGGCAGGTATTCGATATACAGGCGCCGCACGCCCTGCTCGTAGAGGGTGGGCATGTTGTCGATCAGCAGTTGTTTGGCGGCGAGCGAGCCAGGCACCGCGCCCAGCACCAAGCCTTGGTTTTCCTTGAAGGCGCTTTCCAGGATATGCCGATGGCTCGCGTTCACTTCCAAGGCCAGCACATCGGCCCTGGGGACGATGGGTTTGAGCTGGGCGAAGAAGGTGTCGGCGTCGCTGCGCAACTGCAGGTATGCCTTTAAATACGGAGCCCGTAGCGAGCTCATTTCATAGGTCAGCAGGCTGTCGCGGGTGCCCTCGCCTAACAACTGATCGACACTGGAGAGTTGCCCAAATTCCAATGTCATCACGGTTTCATAGTCCTTGGCCTGTTCGATCGGCACTTCATAGCGCTGCAACGCGTGGGGTGTCGGCAGCGCGCGTTTCGGCGCGCCGCCGGTGAGGCCCGAGCGCACCCAGCGCCCCTCGACCGTCTGGTTGACCAGGCGCGCGGTCGACAACAGTTTGCCGCTCACCGGGTCTTGGCGAAACAGCAGATAGCGGCCCAAGGCATCGGGTTGCTTGGGCGCCCATAACGGCCGGCCTTCGAATAGTACGGCCTGCATAGCGGCGGGCGCGGGGGTCGGGGGCTGCAATTGTTTGATCAGCGCCATGGCCTCGCGCGGCGCGGCTGGGCGCATGAGGTGGCGCATCGGCCGCACCAGCGGGCCGATGGACTTGAGTGCCGGGCGCAGGTCGGTGAACACCGCGCCAAGGCTGTTGCTCAGGTAGCCGACGAAATGTTGCAGCGCGGCGTCGGTGTCGCCCTGGTTGTAGGCGTGCAGGGCGAGCATGCCGTCCTTGAGCGCCAGCAGCAGGCCCAGGCTCAGGCTCAACACCGGGAACGGCGCGGTCGCAATCGCGATCAGCGGTTCGAGGCAACGCCAGACCAGGCCCATGATCATGTCAGTGCGATTGACCGTGGTGGCGGCGACGTCGTCGATCTTGCGTTGCAGCTTCATGTCGTGCAGCAGGTGACGCAGGTCGAGCACGGGCGGCACGCGCTCGATCGTGTCGTAGCGCGCCAGGCTCAGGTCGGTGCTGTTGAGGTCTGCGGGCAGGCCGGCCTGGGCGGTTTGCAGAAAATGCCGCACGCGCACCTGGGACTGCACCGTGACGCGGGTGCAGAAGTAGTCGAGCATGCCGTCGACTTTTTTCAGCAGGTAGTTGAACTGCCTGGCTTCACGGAAGAACACGCCGTCCGGGGCCTGCGGCGTATAGAGCAACACCGGGTTCGCGGCGTGGCTGAACAGCAGGGTGTCGATCACCCAGTCGCCGTCGATCATCAGGCGATGCACGCGGTAGGTGCTGCGCGTCTCGACCGAGGTGTCGTCCAGGCTCTGGATGGCGCGCTCGAGCCAGTCCAGATCGACCTGGACGATATGGCCTTTGAGGCGCGACTCCAGCGCCGCGCTGCGCAACTGCAACTGGTTGATGGCCAGCGTTGCATCGCGGCGCAGGGCATAACCGGGGCTGGTGGGGTTTTGCAGTTTGGCCTGGACTTCATCGGCGTAGCGCTGGCCGATCCACACGCCGCGCACTGACAGCTCGACGTTGCGTGGCGTGAGCTTGCTCAGGTCGACCCCGGCCGGGCCCATGAAGGTGGCGACGGTTTCGAACTTGGCGTCGAGAAACCCCAGGGATTCCTCATAACCATCGCGATACAGCCGGGTATAAGTCACGGACGCGGGGCGCGTTAACGCCGGGAAGTTTTTGGGGTATTGCACCCACACCGTATCGGGGTCGACATCGTTTTGCCGCTGGCGGCCGAGCAGGGTATTGAGCTGTGCCTTGGCCTGGGCATGCAGGAATCGCTCGAAGGTGATGAAGCGAGCGTCGGACAACGGGTGCTGTGCGTAGGTGTTGGCGGCGCCTTCGGCCTGCTCGGCCAATAGCGTCAATTGTCGGCGCTGGGCCTCGCTGGCCGCGCGGTACCACGCTGGGGTGCCCCAGTGGTAATCGTCGGTCTGCACCGCCAGCAGTTGGCCGCGCAAGGCCTTGAGGCAGTCGGCGTGGCTGCTCGCCTCGCTGAAGGTGACCTGACGGTATTCCTGGTGTGCCGGGATGAAGCCCAGGCCGGTCATGAAGGTGTGCAGGCCCGCACGGGACTTGAGGGCGACTTGCTCCAGCAGATAAGCGCGCATGGCGTCGTCTGCACACCACGCGAGGAGGTGGGCCTGGCACAGCACTTCTGAGTCGAACCCATGAAACTGCTGGGCCTGGGGCGCTTCGGGGGTACACAGCAGCAAGCGCGTGAGGCCGCCCTGCTCGTCGCTCTCGCGCAGCAGCCAGAGGTCTTTGAGCACGTAGCCATTGAGCGCCACGCTGCTCGCGCGCAGTTGCGCGTCGGTGCCGCGACGCAGGCGGGTAAAGCGTTGATAGTCGGCCTCGGTGATGTGGTGTTGCAGCATGGCGGTGTAGGCCAGGGCATTGAGGCGGCGGTCGAGCATCTGTTCGATGGCGGCATGGATCTCGGGTTTGGCGTAGTACTCGCGCCGCACGGTTTCAAACGCCACACGCGGTTTGAGGGTGTCGAGCAGGCCGACCAGATAGTCGGCGGTCAAGTCTTGATAGGCCTCGGGCAGCGGCGCGTCGCCATAGGTGAAGGAGGTATTGAGCAAAAACGTCGACCCGGCCAGTTCGTCGCCGCTGTGCAGGCCGCGCAGCGCCAGCTCGGTCAGGCTGTGTTTTTGTTCGTAGGTGCCGACCCTGGCCACGCTGCGACGCGTGCGCACGTGCAGGCGGTCGGGGTCCAGGTCGTTGATTTCCAGGTCAGTGGCCAGTTGTTCGAGCAACTGATAGCGCGCCAGGGTCTGCGGCGAGGCGGCATGGCCGAACAGGTTCAGCAGGGTTTGCCGAGCCTCGTCGTACTCGGTCAGGTGCCGCGCCAGAGCCTCGCGTTGGTGGCTGGGGGCGTTGCGGTACCAGGCCGGGGCGCTGTGTTCCAGGCAGCGGTCCAGCAGGCGTTGGGCGCGCAATTCCAGGCGCTGACTGAAGTCGGGCAACGCGGCGCGTATCGCAGCGTCCAGCTCGGCAAGCAGGTGTTGGGCGCTGGGGCCGGGGTTGTTCAGAGCCCAGTCGATATCCAGCGCGCGCTTGGCCAGCCGGGCGTCGTAGGTGTGTTCGCACAGCGGTTCGCCATCGATGGCCGCCAACAGCAGAGGCCAGACGCCCATGACGGACAGCCCCTGGTATTGGCGCGGCAGCAGGCTCATGAACTCCTTACGCCAACTGCCGACCGCCATCGCTTCGCGCAGTCGGCTGTTCATCTCGGCCAGCGAGCCAAACGACTCGAAGCCACGGGCCGGGGTAAACAGCACCACGAAGCCGACGTCATCCGCAGCGGTCAGTTGCGTGACCATGGGGGTGTTTTTTTCGGTCAGCACAAAGGCCCCGGCGAATTCGATCGTCTGCGCTTGGTAGGTGAAGGTCAGCGCATAGATGCCCGGTCGAAAGCTCGGCCCCAGCCCCAGGTTCTGCACCAGCCGGGCTTCTTCACGATGCAGCAGATAGTCCTGAATGTTGAGTTTGGCTTCCAGTTCCAACGCAACCAGGCCCGCGTCGTTGGCCATGAACGTGCGCAGGCTTTTGCTGCCCAGCACACCGACTTCGTCCAGCTTCTGCAACTGCGGCGTGAGGTCGCGTTTGAGCGTCGCCAGCCGTTGCTTGCCCTCGTCACTCTGCAGGTCGGCCTGGGCCACATCGGCGTACAGCGCACGATTTTTTTCGACATGCGCTTGCGTGTACGCCTTGAGCGTCTGGTTGAGTTTTTCCAACTGCTGCAACTCGATGGGGAGCGGCCGTTTGGACAGTAACGGGGTGTCGGTTTCGAGTAACTGGTGACCGATCTGATGCAGATAGCCCCGTATTTCCAAGGAGGTCGGCGAGTAAGGGGGGGAAATCAATGTGCTCATCGCACTGGCTCCATGCACATGGGAAGGGCTATCAGCATGCTGGGCGCATCACGCGAGGCGGTGGTAGTTAAGTAGGGCCGCGACCATTGGTCGACTGATCTTGAACGGCCTTAAGATATATCTTAAGTTATATCTTAACCAGAACGGAGAGGCCCAAAATGAGAGAGCATGATTCCCACCACCACGGCGACGGCCGAGACGGCTTCGAAAAACGCCCCGGCCGCGAACGCGGCGGCCGCGGCCCACGCGTGTTCGCCCCCGGCGACCTGAAGTTGCTGTTGCTGGCGTTGATCGCCGAACAGGCGTGCCACGGCTACGACTTGATCCGCCAGATCGAAGGCCTGTTCGACGGCGCCTACAGCCCCAGCCCCGGCGTGATCTACCCCACCCTGACCTTTCTTGAAGAAAGCGAATTGATCAGCGGCGACGCCGAAGGTGGAAAAAAACGCTACACCCTGACCGACGCCGGTCGTCTTTCTTTAGTTGAGCAGGCGATTGCACTGGAAGGCGTGCGCATGCGCATCGATGTCAGCAAACGCTCGCTGCGCGGCCATGATCGCCCGCCGGAAATCCACGAGGCGGTGCATAACCTGCGCCATGCCCTGCAACTGCACCATGGGCGCTGGAGCGCCGAAGAAATCGCGCGCGTCGCCGCGTTGCTCAACAGCACCGCCCGCGCCATCGTCGACGGCCCGGCCGTTCAACCTGTCCAGGGGAAAACCCAATGAATACGCCCGTCATCCATCGCGTCACCCACGAAATCAAACGCCGTCGCCTCGACGTGCTACGGGTGGTCGATATCACCCCGCGCATGCGCCGCATCACCCTCGGCGGGCCTGAGCTGGCGGGGTTTGTCAGCCTGGGCAGTGACGATCACATCAAGCTGATGTTCCCGCAGAACGCCGCCGAGCAGGCCGCGCTGCAAAGCCCGACGTTCAGCATCAAGGGCGATGGCCCGCAGCCGGCGATGCGCGACTACACGCCACGGCGTTTCGACCTCAGCCTTGGCGAATTGGATATCGACTTCGTGCTGCACGGCGATGGCCCCGCCTCCACCTGGGCCGAACAGGCCCAAGTCGGTCAGCACCTGTACATCGGCGGCCCACGGGGCTCGATGATCGTGCCGGATATCTTCGACAGTTACCTGCTGATCGGCGACGAAACCGCCCTGCCCGCCATCGCCCGCCGCCTCGAAGAACTGCCGACCGGGCGCAAGGTGCTGGCGGTGATTGAAATCGCCGATGCGGCCGAGCAACAGGTGCTGCAAAGCGCGGCCGAGGTGGAAGTGATCTGGGTGCTACGCGGCCAGGTTGACCTGCTCGACACCGTGCGCACACTGACGTTGCCGAGCGGCGCGCTGTACACCTTCGTCGCGATGGAAACCAAGCTGTCGCGCCAGGTGCGTCGGGTGTTGCTGGACACGCACAAGGTCGATGAAGCGTTCCTCAAGGCCGTCGGTTACTGGCGTGCCGAGGGCAGTGAGGAAGAATGAGCCTGGCGCGGGTGTTACGGCACCCCCATCACCAATACCCCGCTGCCGCTGGTGGCGCCAGCGGCAGGTAGCGACCCCGCGCGCCGAACCAGAGAAAACGTCACATCGTCGCCCCCCACGCTGTTGGTAATGTGGGTCAGGAACGAACCGTTGACTGGAACCGCAGCCCCCCCACGGAGAAGGGCAGTGCCCACGTCCGGATTGGTCATCCTCAGCAGGCGTGTATCGAACGATGACGGGCTGCCTTTGTAGGAAATGGTTATCGGCGTGGTAATCCCGCCGTCCGGGCATGAGTAGGTAAGCCTGCGGTCGCTGCGAATCGTCGTGGTCAACGGATCGGCGCCGATGGCCCGCTGGTGGACGTTGCCGAAATTGATCTCGATCGGGTTGTTATTGTTGATCGTGCAGGTTGATGGGGAGATGGAGAAGTTATTGGCGGCGATATACGTCAGGGCAAGCGCTGAACTGCCGGAGTTATAATTATTGGTCTGGTCGAGGTTTAACCTTCCGAGGACATCGCCTATTCGAACATCGATGGGGTTAGTCGGATTGTTGCGTATCAAAATATACGGCGTTACATCGACCGGAACCCCTACGCCGTTATTAGGCATGGTCGTCATTCGAATACCATTCGGAACAGGGGTGTTGTAGTAGCTTCCATTTATGCGTAGACCGGTGCCTTCGCGGGTGAATTTGGGACCGGGCACCCAGGCGGGACCGACTCTTGCCGACGTTGCCCAGTAGTCCGTATACCAGGGCTGGCTACCACCAAAACCGGAGAATCGGCACTCCAACCTCACCCCTTCGAGCATGATCCGGGTTCTGTCCGCCCCCAGCTGGACGGTGACAGGGACTTGCAGGTTGAGCGTCCCGCCGGCGCCTACAAAATTCCACGGCCCGCCATTTACACGACAATCCGTTGCTCTCGCGATCGTACTGAAACCCATCAGGACGAACAGCGCCATCGCACTATAAAGTTGTTTCATGTTGATCTCTCTTGCGTCTCTACCCAGGCATTGCCCAGCGAACATTCAGCCAGCGCTTTAAAGCCGCCCTGGGGTGAGGTGAGGTTTATCTGAAGCGGTTTCCGGACTACGAGTGGCGGGTCACCACAACGGTTGTTCCAGCGTAAAAGTAGGCCGCTGGTCGTCTCGACTAAAACGAGAAAACGAGTGGGAATGTCACGGTACCCCCATCACGAGTACACCGCTGCCGCTGGTGGCGCCAGCGGCAGGTAGCGACCCCGCGCGCCGAACCAGAGAAAACGTCACATCGTCGCCCCCCACGCTGTTGGTAATGCGGGTCAGGAACGAACCGTTGACTGGAACCGCAGATCCCGCACGGATGAGGGCGGTGCCCACGTCCGGGTTGGTCATCATCAGCAGGCGTGTGTCGAACGACGACGGGCTGCCTTTGTAGGAAATGCTTATCGGCATGGTAATCCCGCCGTCCGGGCATGAGTAGGTAAGCCTGCGGTCGCTGCGGATCGTCGTGGTCAACGGATCGGCGCCGATGGCCCGCTGGTGGACGTTGCCGAAGTTGATCTCGATCGGGTTGTTATTGTTGATCGTGCAGGTTGACGGTGTGATGGTGAAGTTGTTGGCAGCGGTGTAGGTAACCGAGATCCTTGCCGTATTGGCGTTGTAGTTGTTCGTGGCGGTGAGACGCAGGATTCCAAGCGTATCCCCTGCTCGAATATCGATCGGATTGGACGGATTGTTGCGTAGCAGAATATAGGGCGTGACATCGATCGGATAACCTCTCAGGTCGTCAGGCAGCGTGGCGAACCGTATTCCATTCGGGATAGGAATATTTCGGTACGTTCCATTGATTCGTAAACCGGCCCCTTCCTGGCTGAATTTGATACCCGGTACCCAGGGGGTCCCCGCCGAGCTACCCGTTGCCCAGTAGTCCCGCCGGGAAGACGGGCTTTGCGAGCCTCTGGAGAACCCACATTCAAGCCGTGCGCCTTCCATCATTATCCGTGTACGATCTGCGGCCAAGGTCACCGTAACAGGGACCCGTAGGGGGAGTTCCCCGACTATCTCTGTCCACTGTCCGCCATTCACACGGCATGTAGCGGCGCTTACGATCGTACTGAAACCCATCAGGACGAACAGCGCCATCGCACCATAGAGTTGTTTCATGTTGATCTCTCTTGCGTCTCTACCCAGGCATTGCCCAGCGAACATTCAGCCCGCGCTTTAACGCCGCCCAGGGGAGAGTTGAGGTTTGTCTGAGGCGGTTACGGATAGTCCAGCGTAAACGTCGAGGTCACCGTGAACAGGCCATGCCCGATGGTTTGATCCCTGATCGCATCCGGCTCGCCCTGCACATAGGCCTTGAGTTCGATGACATTGTTGCCATTACTCAACACCTGTTCATCGCTGACGGTATTGAGCGGCAATGGCTTGTTGCTCGGCGTCTCTAAACCGACCCCAATACCTGACGCACCGCTTCCACCGTCCAGCGCGAACAATCCGGGGAGCGCCATGTTTTCCCTACCGCCGAACGTGATGGTGACCGTGTTGCCAATCGTGGTGTCGCAGTCCTCCAGGTGCAGTTTGAAACCCTTCCCCTGTGAGCGCGTGTTGATATAGAGGTGCTTGCTGGTAACGTCCCAGAGTTCCAGGGTGATGGCCTCGTCGCCAGGGCGGATCGTACAGGCCTCTTCAACCAGGTTGCCCTTGAAACTCAGGTTATCCGCCGCCTGCCCCGCCGGGATCAGGCCGAAGATCAACAGCCATGCCAGTCCGGCACATGGCCAGCCTTTATGAAGCATTTCATGTCGCATGGGCTCAACTCCTACTCGTATTCGGCCAATAGCGTGGCCACCGCCGTAAACCTTGCCGGGGCCAGAACTGCACCCAGCGGTTTGACCGGTACGACTTCCAATACCGGCGGCGACGACAGGGTTATCTCCAGTGGCGTATTGAGTGGAAACGGCAGGTTATTCTGAAAAATCCGAATGCCCAGTTCAGGCACATTGGTCTGCACCGCCGAGCCGTCGAACACCGTGGGCGTGCCGTTCACACTCAACTTCAGCTCCCACGGGAGCGTGGCAGGGCTGCAACTGATGGTGTAACCGAGCCCCCTGCGGTATTTCACGCCGTCGACTCGCTTGACGCCGACGTCCCCAAAGTCGACTTCGATTGTGTTGCCGCCATCGATCGTGCAAGGAGGAGGCTCGTTCAGCGTTCCGCTAAAGGTCAGGTTGGCCGAAGCACCACTGCAAAGGCCGATGGACCACCAGACGAGCAACGCTCGCGGTTGCCAAAATGTCATTGATCGTTCCTCTTCATTGGTAATCGACCACAAGGGTGGCGGTCGCATCAAATGCGCCTCCCGTCAGCTTGCTGCCCGCCCGTTTGACCGGCACCGCCTGCACCACCGGAAAGTTCGGATAGGTAAAATTCACCGCCGTATTCAGCGGCCAGTCAGCCCCGTTCACGAACAGCTTGACCCCAAGATCCGGTTTGCGGGTCACCAGCACACGATTGTCGAACGCAGCCCCCGAACCCTTGAGTTCGAGGGTCAACGCGTTGCTGAAGGGGGAGTCGCACCTGACGGTGTAAGGCACGTCTCGACGATAATTGACCCCGTCCACCCGCGACGTCAGCAGGTCGTTCCCAAACGGCACATCGAGCGTACTGCCGTTGTTAATGACACAGGGCGGCGGCGCGATGATGACCGCGCGGATGGTCAGGCTGGTTTCAGCTTGCACGCCTTGGCCGACAGCCCACAGCAGGCTGCCAACGATAAGAATGGCCCACGGGCCGGTTGAGGTTGCCATCACTCTGCCCCTACTCATAATTGAGCCTGAAATCCACCACGGCCCGAAACGCCCCACTGGTCAACGCCGCGGAGGTGCGCGTGGGTTGAACATTCCAGGTCTGGACATTGCCGCCCAGGGGTAAAAACAACGGTTCGCCCCTGGCGCCCAACTGCACATCCCGCCCCAGTGCATCGGTCAATTGCAGGCCCATCCCGGTGACGCCTTGCACTTTGACCAACCGCGGATCATCGGCATCGGCGGGCGCGGAAAACGCCACCGACAGCACGGGTTGAAAGGCACTCCAGGTCAGGTTCCCGGTACGTTCACTGCGGATGCTGCCTGCGGTGCGGTGGCAATCGGTAAACCGCAGCTGAAACGCCACCGGTTTTGCCTGATCGCCGGGACGCTGCAACTGGCTGGTCGACACGGCGCCCAGGTCGACCGTTTGATGGAGTGAGGCCATCTCCAGGCTGCAGGGGGTTTCATGCATGGCCCCGGAAATGTTCAGCAGCCCATTCATGCCCTCGACATCCTCGGCCTGTGCGCCCCCCGCAAAGACCAGTAACAGGCCGCCCAAGACCTTCACATTGCGCGACTTCATGACGTTCTCCAGCAGCAGGCACTATTCATTAGGCGTCGATACTTGCGAGTTGACCTTGCAAGTATTGCCACCGCAGGTGAATGCCAGTACCGGACGCCCGCCGTAATCATTCACATAGGCCAAATAAGGCGTTGTGCCGAGTACGGTGGCCGTTGGCCCCAAGGTCAGCGTGCCTTTGGGCGGAACCATCAGGGGTTCGAAGCCCGGCACGGTTTTACCGTCCTTGGTGCTGCGTGCATCCACCAGGGTCACGTAGTAAGGCGTAGGGTTATTCACCTGGTAACGCTCGCCTTCGCGGGTAAGGGTCAGTTTTTCCTGCCACGGGTTGGATAAGTCTTGCTGGCTTGGCGCAATGGCTTGCGGCCGATAGAACAATTTAATCCGGGTCTGCAGCGCAATTTGCAGGGTGTTGGCCTTATCGCTGCGCGGCGGAATTTCCCGCAAGTTGAAGTAGTAAACCGTCTCTCGATCCTGCGGTAACGATTTGGCCGCCGGCAACGCCTGAACTTTCACCTGGCTTTGCTTCCCTGGCTCCAGGCGTTGAACCGGCGGGAGCACGATCAAGGGCGAGGTGATTTTTTTGCCCTCTTCGTCCTCGATCCAGCCCTGAGCCAAATACGGCAACTGGGTGTTGTTGTTGGTGATGTTCACGCTGGTGGCCTCTTTGCCACCATCAAAAATCACTCGGGTACGATCCAGGCCAACCGCCGCGTTGGCGCTCTGGCTCAAGCCCAGGGCCAGCAGCGTGAAGGCTTGGAGTGTGAGGCGCGTTTTGAGCATCATGAGGATGTGTTCTCCATATCGGTAGGCTTCCCGGTCAGCTTGGCTGGCTCGGGCAAGGATTGATCAGTGGCTACCCTGCGGCAGCCCAGTTGCAGGGCATGGGTCAAGCCATCGGCGGGCAAAACGCCTGGGAGCGTGAGGACGCATCGTTCGGCCCCACCCCAACTGACGATCATCTCTTCGCCGGGCTGAATACCGCTGAGGTAGACATTGCCGCCGTCATTCACAATCCCGGTGTCCTGCTGTTTGACGTTCTTCACCGTCGCGCCGAAGGGCGGGGAACTGCCATCCGGCAGGCGCAGAACCGCCATGGCCTTCTGGCCGGAAATCACGTCCAGGAATCGATATCCGATCGCCCCTTCGGTGAGCGTCAGTTGCGTGACGGATTGAGTGGCTTCGACATTGCTCGGCAAACTCTCCAGATCGACACTGGCCGCCGTGCGCTGATAGCTGCCGATATCGGAAATGACCGCTTTGCCGAAGGCGTTGCTGCGGGTCGGCGCGCCATAACCCCGCACAGGCACATCGGGCACACCGGCGGTATCGACCATCAGGCGGGTGCCGCCCGTGCTGTTGGTACGATGCAGTGCCGCACCGTAAGGCGTGAGCGTGCCGCCACCACGCGCCGAGACACTGAGGCTGGTGTAATCGCCTTGTTGTTTACTGGCGGCGAGATCGATGTCTGCCTGGTCACCGATATGACTCAGATAACCACTGGCAGCGTTATCGCTGGCACTGAGCTGGTAGCTATTACGCTCATCGAGGCGATCACTGTAGCGCGTCGAAAAACTGTTCTTGCCTGCCGCCCTATTGGCATCCAGCGACAGCGTGCCGCTGCGCCCCAACGGCAGACTGACCGTCAGCGCCATGCCGTTATCCTTATAGTTGTATTCCTGAGTGCGATACATATTCAGCGAAACGCTCAAGTTCTTGACGCTGCCAACATTGAAGTAGCGTGACATCGACACGTTCCAACGCTGAGTGGCCGGGCGCTCCCAATACGTTTGTTTGTTGTAACTCAGGTAAACCGTGGCATCCAGATCCCGAAACTGCTTATTCAGCGTGGCCGTATAAAGTGCCTTGCTGCCACCAATCGGTTTCCAACTGCCGCTGTACTCACTGTCTTTGTCGAGCCCGGCGAGTTCGCCGTTCCTCCCGTAATGTCGAGCATCGAGGTATTCACTCATGCTCAAGTAGTTCTTCTCGGAAAAGCGGTAACCGGCAAAGGTGACTTGGCTGTCGTATTCTTCAAACTTCTTGGAGTATTGAAGGCGGTAGGATTTTCCCGAGAGCGTCTCATTCCACACACTCGCGTGCGACTGAGTTGCATCCAGCGACACAGCACCGAACGCCAACAGGTCACGACCGGCACCGACCGACAGCGCACGGTAGTTGTTATCGGTTATACCGCCGCCATACAACGACCAACCGTTACTGATGCCCCACGAGAACTCGCCACTGCCGAAAAAGTCACCATCGCCGCCGTACTGAAGATTGGACGGTCGCCCACTCGCCAGTTTGTAACGCACTTGTCCAGGCCGCGTCAGGTAGGGAACACCCGCCGTATCGATCTGGAACGTGTGGACCGAACCATCCTGCTCTTCCACCCGCACATCCAGCCTGCCGCTCACGGCGTCATTCAGGTCCTGAATACGAAACGGTCCGGCCGCGACCAGCGTTTCATACAGCACACGCCCCTGCTGGCTGATGATGACCCTTGCATTGGTCTTGGCGACCCCGACCACTTCAGGTGCGTAACCGCGCAAGTTGGGTGGCAGCTGGCTTTCATCCGAGTTGAGTGCAGCACCGGTAAAACGGAAGCTGTCGAACAGGTCCGAATACAGGTAGTCCTCACCCAGTACCAGGCGCGCTTTGAGCGCAGGAATGGCGCGATAGGCATAGTAGCGACTCCACTCCAGCGTCGGATGCCTGGCCGCCTGATCGCGGTCTCTGTCGACACGCCCCTGCCAGTCCGCCCGCAGGCGCCAGGCCCCGGCATTGGCGCCCACGGTGCCGTTGCCACTGAAGTTATGGCGGACACTGTCATTCTTTTGGTGACTGGCTTGCGCCGTCACGTTGTAGTCAACCAGCAACCCCGGCACCCCCTCGTCCCAGCGGGAGGGTGGGTCCCAGTTGATGGCGCTGTATTCAAGGTAGGCCTGGGGGAGGTTGATGTTCAGCGTGGAGGTGGCCAAATCGCCGGCGACTTCCATACCCGGCAAGCCTTGAATATCCAGGCACTCCCCGCCTTTCCACCAGGTGAGCCCGGCAGCGCCGGAGGCCTTGAGGCCCAACTGCTCCACAAGAGCGCGCGACACACAGGCCTGACTGCCTTTGGGGTCATCATCGGGGGGATAAAACGTCACCGATTGCTCAGAAATAGGCTGGCTATTGATCTGCACAACCATCGAGTAGGTGCCCGGCAGAATAAACCCACTGCGAGCAAACTGAGACAAGTCAATATTGGTGCGGTCAACGAGATCAAGAACATCGGTATTAAACTCGATATCCCCTGCACCCAATGCAGTTCCCACCGCTGACATCAACCCACCAAACAGGCTTGGGCGGAGCGTTTTTTTGATCTTCGACGCATTCAACATGAAAACAACCCATCACTGTTCAAAAGTATTCCAACTTGAACCGCACCGCAGCAAGGTGAGCGCCAGGCACCAGCGGCAGTCCGTTTCCAATCAGGCGAAGCGTGTAGTGAAGTGTCATGTCACCTTCAGCCAACGGCAGCAGAGGCATCGGCTCACCCGGAACACTCTCTTGACCAGCCGCATCCCAGATATGAAGGGCAATCCCCTCTGAATCGCCGAAGGCAGCAAAGGAGCGACCGTCTCTATCGCGAGCCCCGTCAAAGGTCACTTGCAGATGCTGCCAATCCGGCAGACTGACGCCTGGCCGCGACGGGTCGGGGCGACTCAATGAGCAATTGACCAGACGCAGCTGGAAGGGGTGTGGTTCGCCCATCGTATTTCGCAAGAGCCGACCTATGGGTTCGGGAGCCATCTCGATGGATTGATCGGCACTGACCAATTCCAGCCCGCAAGCTGAGTCAATGATCTCCCCCCCCAACGTGACGACCCCGGCGCCTTGCGCAGGCTCCTGCGCGAACACGCTAGGGTTGATGAACATCGTCAATGAAGAGGTGATAGCAAGGCGTATGAATGTTTTCACCGTTTTCTCCCGCCAGCGTCCCCCGCCACCTTAAGTGGCGGGGGGAAAACTCACTGATAAGCCAAGGTGAAATTGGTTACCGCGCTGAAGCTGCCAGGGACGATCGGGTCCGCAGCGGCGCCTTGTACATAGGCACCGAACTCCAGGGTGTTATCACCGACGACAATGGCCTGCGGAGTCGTAGGGACACCCAGCTCAACGAGTTTGTTGCCATGCGTCATCATGATGCCGATGCCACCCGCACCGCCGACCGTGCCGATCGCGCCAGGCACAGCGCCCGAGGGTGCCCCGGTGAAGGTGGTCGTCACGGTGTTATCAGTGAGGCCAGTCAAATCGCAGCCTTCAAGTTCAATAAGCATACGTCGGGCTTCAGACTTGCCGCCGCTTTGCAACTGATGCTTTGCGATCGCCCCCAGGTGAACGGTCTGATCGACGGAGTCAGGCTTAATGGAGCAAGCCCCCGAGTGGACCGAGCCGATGAACGTAACGGTTCCATCCGCCGCCTGAACAACGGATGCCGAACCCATCAGCAGCCCGATAGACAACAGTGCAGTTTTCATTTTGCTTTTCATTTACCAGTACTCACACATTAATAAAAAGAAACCCTGCCGCAGCAGTGCGTAGGACTTATCAAACAAGCGACGAACAGGTTTCAACTTCCTATTCCACCTCGACAACAATTGGGATCACGCGATGGCGCGCAAAACAGTCTTTTCCAATTATTTGTATTGCAAAACAGGAGTGCGTTCGAAGCGAGACAATTGTCTAGGTCTATCACGAGCAAGTAAGCCGTCTGTTTCGCAAACTTGCGTAGCTTTGTTACACCCAGACACATAGGAAAACTATGGCGTTTTGCCAAAACTTTAAAAGTATCCGTAGGAAAACGGCTACATGAAGATTAATGAGAATCTATCAGCAACTAACAAGTATGTAAGAACAGGATTACACGCGCAGAAAATAGCAGCACTTACTTGGCCAAACCCACTAAATAATTAAACAAAAAATGAGGAGAGGAAGCCGCGCGCGAACGCCACTGTGGGCGATGCCGATGACGGCGAATGCGGGGGGTTGATAGGGTAGGTGTTCGGGCCGGCAAGCCCACATTGGAGCGTGTTCTCATGAACAACTCGGTCAACGGTGGGCGCCGGACTTGCCCGCGATAGCGGTGTATCAATCACAACAGGCTCGTCTGGCCCCCTGCTATCGCGAGCAAGCCGCGCCTTTTTATCGGGCCTGCTTGAGCCATGTGTCCAAGCCCACCACCGCCAGCGCAATCAGCACAAACCCCGCCAGAATCCCCCCGGCATTCACGAACACCTGTGGATAACCGAGGGTACCGACGTCGAAAAACGGGTACTGGTACTGCCCGAGCAAATCCCCGCGCAGCAGCACATAGGCGAAGTACACCAGCGGGTACAGCACCCACAGGCCAATGTGCCTGAACCGCAAAGCCCCCTTGGGCACGCAGCGCCACCAGTAGACGACAAACAGCAACGGCATCACGTCGTGCAGCAATTCGTCGGCGATGAACTGGAACCCCTCGGGCTGCCACAAATGCCGCAGCAACAGGTTATAGGCCAGGCTCACCAGCACGATGCTGACGGCAATCGCGCTGCTGACCCTGGGCGCCAGGAAAAACCGCTTCGCCGCTGAATCACGCTCAACCACGGCGTAGCTCAGCACCACCACCACCAGGGTGTTGGTCAGCACCGTGAAGAAGCTGAAAAAGTTGACCAGCCCGCCCAACAGACTGGCGCCCGTCGACCAGCGCGAATAGAAAATCAGGTATTGCTGAACCGCCAACCCCACCCAACCGGCCAGGGCGGCCGCCGCTACACAGCGCTTCATGGGTTCAGTCCAACGGGCGTTTGGTGCGCATCAGTTTCACGTACAGCCCTTCGACTTTCTCCCGCGCCCACGGGGTTTTGCGCAGGAACGTCAGGCTCGACTTGATACTCGGGTCGCTCTTGAAGCAGCGAACATCGATGCGCTCGGCCAAACCACTCCATTCGTAGTGTTCCACCAGGGTGGTGAGGACGTGTTGCAGAGTCACGCCGTGAAGCGGGTCGTTGCTTGTCGCGGTCATGCCAGGCCTATCGCAAAAAGAGGAAATACAGCCGCGCACCTTAGCCGACGGGGCGAACAGGTGGAAGCACCGCATTGAATATAGCCCCTGGGGAAAAGTTGCTCTTTTCAGAGCAAAAAGAGATGTTATATTATAACTATAACAATCAAAAACAAGCCGTTCGATAACGTCTGCCGCCTTCTCTTTTTTGTCGTTTTGCCAAGGAATGTCCGATGTCCCTCTCCTCTGCCTGGCGCTTGTCCCCCCTCGCCGCCGCCCTGCTGATCTGCTCCGAAGCCCACGCGCTGGAACTGCCACCCCAAGTCATCACCGCCAACCCGTTGGGCAGCGAGCAACTGGCTTCACCGACCACCGTGCTGGAAGGCGATGACCTGACCCTGCAACAAAAAGGCAGCCTCGGCGAGACCCTGAACAAGCAGCCGGGCGTGTCGTCGTCCTACTTCGGCCCGGGCGCCAGCCGACCGATCATTCGCGGCCAGGACGGCGACCGCATTCGCATCCTGCGCAACGGCGTGGGCGCACTGGATGCCTCGTCGCTGTCCTACGACCACGCCGTCCCGCTGGACCCGGTCAACGTCGACCGCATCGAAATCGTGCGTGGCCCGGCGGCCCTGTTGTACGGCGGCAGCGCCATCGGCGGCGTGGTCAACACCTTCGACAACCGCATCCCCACCGAAGCCATCGAAGGCATCCACGGCGCCGGTGAATTACGCTACGGCGGCGCCGACACCACGCGCAGCAGCGCCGGCAAGCTCGAAGCCGGCAACGGCACCTTCGCCCTGCACCTGGACGCCAACGCGCGGCAATTCAATGACCTGAAAATCCCGGGCCAGGCCCGCAGCCGCCACGCCCCGGAGACCGAAGACGGCCCAGGCAAAAACGGCCGCCTGGGCAACAGCGACGGGCGCCAGGACGGCGGAGCGCTGGGCGGTTCCTACACCTGGGACGACGGTTATGCCGGGCTGTCCTACAGCACCTACGACAGCAACTACGGCTCACCCGCCGAGCAGGCGGTGCGCATCCGCATGAAGCAGGACCACTACGCATTTGCCTCCGAGATCCGCAACCTGCAAGGCCCGTTCACCTCGGTGAAACTCGACGCGGGCTACACCGACTACGAACACCGCGAAATCGAAGGCGGCGAAACCGGCACGGTCTTCAAGAACAAGGGCTACGAAGCACGGGTTGAAGCGCGCCACCAGCCGCTCGGCCCGTTCGACGGCGTGGTCGGCGCACAAGTAACCCGCAACGAATTCTCGGCCCTCGGCGAAGAAGCCTTCGTGCCCCAGACCGACACCAACGCCGGCGCACTGTTTATCCTCGAAGAAATGCAGGCCACCGAACGCCTGAAACTCAGCCTCGGCGGACGCCTGGAGCACACCAGCGTCGACCCGGACGGCAAAGGCAACGCACGTTTCGCCAATGCCAACAAAACCAACGACTTCACCGCCGGCAGCCTATCGTCCGGCGCGGTCTACACCCTCACGCCAATCTGGTCCCTGGCCGCGACCCTGGGCTACACCGAACGCGCGCCGACCTTCTACGAGCTGTACGCCAACGGCGCCCACGTCGCCACCGGCACCTACGAATTAGGCGACGCCAACCTGAAGAAAGAAAAAACCGTGTCCAGCGACCTGGCCCTGCGCTTTGACAACGGCACGCACAAAGGCAGCTTCGGCGTGTTCTACAGCCGCTTCTCCAACTACATCGGCCTGCTGGGCACAGGTCGCACACTGAACGACGAAGGTGAAGAAGACGCAGCCGGCATCCCTGAATACAAATACTCGGGAGTACGCGCCCGTTTCGCCGGCTTTGAAGCCCAGGATCACTGGAAGCTCGGCGAAAGCGCCTACGGCAAATTCGCGCTGGAACTGTCAGGCGACTACACCCGCGCCACCAACCTCGACACCGGCGAAGCCCTGCCACGCATCGCACCGCTGCGCCTGAACAGCGGCTTGTTGTGGGAACTGGACCGCTGGCAAGCACGCATCGACATCGAACACGCCGCCGGGCAAGGCCGCGTGCCGACCAACGAAAACGGCACCGACGGCTACACCACGTTAGGCGCCAGCGCCAGCTATCGCTTCAACGTCGGCGGCAGCCAGTGGCTGGCGTTCGTCAACGGCGAAAACCTGACCAACCAGACCGTGCGCTACGCCAGCTCGATCCTGCGCGACATCGCCCCGGCAGCAGGCAGAAGCGTGCAAGTGGGCCTACGCACCACCTTCTAACCACCCAAAAAAACGCCGCTATGGAGATCCAAATGTGGGAGGGGCGGTGCCGAGTGGTGGGGCAAGAGCGTTTGGGTTACTTTTGCGCTTTTCAAAAGTGACCCGCCGTAAGGGCGGAACCATAAGCCGCCGTTACCAAAGAAACGCATATACACCCCACTCCCCGGGCTGACTACAAGGCCGCCACACCAGCAAACTCCCCCGTTTAACAGCGACAATCCGTCACTGTTACCAAATCCGAAATAATGCATCTTGCGATTTTCACTTTCTCTCAACGCCCCAGCGCATTATCCTTGGCGGCAATAACCTGAAACGATTCACCCTCGGTCAACCCCATCTTGCCGACTAACCCTCGCCATAAAGACAGCGCTGTCTCACACCCAACCGCGCCTGGGGATAAATCGCCCGCCTGTGGATAACCCCCGCTACCCCCAGAAAAACCCAATTAACGCTGAACCAAGCCCGTGCCAAATCGTCATCTACAGTGAAGCAACACGGGGATACATAATTCCAACGTCACGGAGAAACACACTATGAGCACTGATGGTGCCTCAAGCCCAAGCCGCCTACTGCCCAGGCTGCTAGGCGTCTTGCTGCTGATCATGGGCCTGGCCCTGCTGGCCGGTGGTATCAAGCTGAGCCTGCTCGGCGGGTCGCTGTACTACCTGCTGGCCGGTATCGGCATCACCCTGACCGGCCTTCTGCTGCTGGCCACCCGCCGCGCCGCGCTGGGCCTGTACGCACTGGTGCTGTTCGCCAGCACCGTGTGGGCACTGTGGGAAGTCGGCCTGGACTGGTGGCAGTTGGTGCCGCGCCTGGCACTGCTGTTCGCCCTGGGCATCGTCATGCTGCTCCCATGGTTTCGCCGTCCATTGCTGCGTGGCCAACCGGCACCGCTGGGCACCGGCGCGCTGAGCGTGGCCGTGGTCCTGGCCGGCGCTGCCGCCGTGGCCAGCCAATTCACCCACCCCGGTGAAATCAAAGGCCAACTGGACCGCGACGCGGTGCCAGGCATGGCCAGCGCTGCGCCAACCCAGGCCGATGGCGACTGGAACTCCTACGGCCGTTCGGCCTACGGCGATCGCTACTCACCCCTGGCACAGATCACCCCGGAAAACGCCCACAAACTGGTGCCAGCCTGGACCTTCCGCACCGGCGACATTCCCGGCGCAGGCGACCCCGGTGAAACCACCGCGGAAAACACCCCGCTGAAAGTCAACGGCATGCTCTACGTGTGTACCCCGCACAGCCAGGTGATTGCCCTCGACCCGGATACCGGCAAGGAAATCTGGCGTTTCGATCCGAAGATCACCACCCAAGGCGCCGAGAGCTTCAAGGGTTGGGCGCACATGACTTGCCGTGGCGTGTCGTATCACGATGACGCCGCCTACGCCTCCGAACAGAGCCCGACCGGCAGCGCCAGCCCGGCTGCCGCGCCGAACGCCTGCCCGAAACGCATCTTCGTACCGACCGCCGACACCCGTCTGATCGCCCTGAACGCCGACACCGGCAAGATGTGCGAAGACTTCGGCGACAAAGGCCAGGTCGACCTGCGTGCCAATATCGGCAGCTTCGCCCCAGGCGGTTACTACTCCACCTCGCCGCCGGCCGTGACCAAAAACCTGGTAGTGATCGGCGGTCACGTCACCGATAACGTCTCCACCGACGAGCCAAGCGGCGTGATCCGCGCGTTCGACGTACACACCGGCAAGCTGGTGTGGAACTGGGACAGCGGCAACCCGGACGACACCACCCCGTTGGCCGAGGGCAAGACCTACACCCGCAACTCGCCGAACATGTGGTCCATGTTCTCCGTGGATGAAAAACTCGGCATGCTTTACCTGCCGATGGGCAACCAGATGCCCGACCAATACGGCGGCGACCGTACCGAAGATTCGGAAAAATACAGCGCCGGCCTGACCGCCCTGGACATCGACAGCGGCCACGTGAAGTGGACCTTCCAGTTCACCCACCATGACCTGTGGGACATGGACGTGGGCGGCCAGCCGTCGCTGATCGACATCAAGACCGAAGCCGGCGTGAAGCAAGCGGTGATGGCGTCGACCAAACAAGGCAGCATCTACGTGCTGGACCGCGCCACGGGCCAGCCGGTGGTACCGGTCCACGAAGTGGCCGTACCGCAAGGCGCCGTCGCGGGCGATCACACCTCTCCGACGCAACCGAAGTCTGACCTGAACTTCATGCCACCGCCGCTCAAAGAGCGTGACATGTGGGGCGTGACCCCGTTCGACCAGATGCTGTGCCGCATCGATTTCAAATCCATGCGCTACGACGGGGCTTTCACTCCACCATCGCTGCAAGGTTCGATCGTCTACCCGGGTAACTTCGGCGTGTTCGACTGGGGCGGCATTTCCGTCGACCCCGTGCGCCAGATCGCCTTCGTGAACCCGAGCTACATGGCATTCAAATCGAAACTGATCCCGGCCGCCGACATCGCCAAGCAAGGCCCACGCGTCAGCGAAACCGAGGGCGTGCAGCCGAACAAAGGCGCGCCCTACGGCGTGATCCTCGAAGCGATGCTGTCGCCGATGGGCCTGCCGTGCCAGGCGCCAGCGTGGGGTTATGTAGCAGCGGTCGACCTGACCACCCACAAAACCATCTGGATGCACAAGAACGGCACCGTGCGCGACAGCTCGCCGGTTCCGGTCCCGCTGACCATGGGCGTGCCTAGCCTGGGCGGCACCTTCACCACCGCCGGTGGCGTGTCCTTCCTGAGCGGCACCCTCGACCAATACCTGCGTGCCTATGACGTGAAAAACGGCAAGCAACTGTGGGAAGGTCGCCTGCCAGCCGGTGCGCAAACCACACCGATGACCTACACCGGCAAGGACGGCAAGCAGTACGTGCTGGTCATGGCCGGCGGTCACGGCTCCCTGGGCACCAAGCAGGGTGACTATGTGATGGCGTTCAAACTGCCGGATTAAGCGGTACCGGCAGCACAACAAAGGCGGCTTCCCTCATGGGTAGCCGCCTTTTTACTGCGGTTTTTTCACAGCAGAACGTGTTCGCGCCGCATCCACCGCTCAAACGCCATGGCGGTCAACGGCCGGCTGATCAAGTAACCCTGGGCGGTGTCGCAATTCCACTGTTTGAGCAGCGCCAGGCTGGGCTCGAACTCAACCCCTTCGGCCACCACCTTGAGCCCCAGGTTATGGCTCATTTCGATGGTGGAGCGCACGATCACGCCGTCGCCGCTGGTGCCGTCGAGGTTGCGCACAAAGGACTGGTCGATCTTCAGCTCCTGCACCGGCAGGCGCTGCAATTGCGCCAGCGACGAATAGCCGGTGCCGAAGTCATCCACCGACAGGCTGATGCCGCAGCCGCGCAGTTGTTCCAGCACGCTGAGCGCCTGTTGCGGGTTGTGCATGATCGCGCTTTCGGTGATTTCAAAAATCAGTTGCTGGGCCAGCACGGCGTATTGCAGCAGCAAGGCTGTGACGCGAATCGCCAGGTCGTCATCGGCCAAGTCGTCCACCGAAATATTCACCGACAGCTGGATATGCAGACCACTGTGCGCCCACTCGGCGATCTGGCGGATGGCTTCTTCGATCACCCACAACGTCAGGCTCCCTATGCTGCCGGTGCGTTCGGCCAGGGGGATGAATTCGACGGGTGACACCAGGCCCAGGGTCGGGTGCTGCCAGCGCAGCAAGGCTTCGGCCTGGCGCACATGGCCGTGCTTGAGGTCGAGCTTGGGCTGATAGCACAGGAACAACTCACCTTCGAGGGCGGCGCGGCGCAGGTCGCGGATCAGGGTGATCTGGCGCTGGTGCGCCAGGTCGCGGTCCTGCCGGTAGATCTGCAGATAGCCAGGCAAGGCCGCCGCATCATGGCGGGCAATGGCGGCGCGGCTGATCAGTTCGTCGACCTGCTGGCCGTCGGTGGGATACGCGGCGATGCCAATGCTCACTTCATGGCGCAGTTCGTCGTTGCCGATGCGCTGGGGTTCGGTGATCAGCGCGTAGAGACGGTCGGCACGGGCCACGGCGCGGTCGATCTGGGTGTTTTCCAGCAGCACCAGAAACTCGCTGCCGGTGATGCGCGCCGCCGTGTCGCTGGGCAGCAGGCTCACGGACAAACAGCGGCTGGCTTCGCGGAGCATTTGCTCGACGCCTTGCGGGCCGAAGCCTTCATTGATCAGCCGGTAGTTTTCAATCCCCAGGTACAGCAACACCACCGGGCGCTGCGCACTGATCGCACTGCCCAGGCGCTCCATGGCCAGGGCGCGATTGGGCAGGCCGGTGAGCGAGTCATGCAGGGCGTTATGGGCCAGTTGCCGTTCGCGCACGGCAATCCCGCTTTGCATGGCGTTGAAGGCGCGGGCCAGCAGGCCGAATTCATCGTTGCCGCGCACCCGTACCGGCGTGCGGTAGTCACCGGCGCCGATGCGTTCGGCGGCCTCCACCAACGCATTGAGCGGGCGCGACACCCGCCGCGCCAGAAACAACGCGCCGGCCAGCGACACCAGCAACACCGCCAGGGCAATCCCGAGAAATTGCTGGCCCAGCGGCGCAAAGGCTTCCAGGGCATGGTCCAGCGGGCTTTGCAGCAGCACCCGCACTGCATCGCCATCGCCGGTGTTGGCCAGTGACAGCACATGGCTGAGCACGCGCTCACCGTAGAACAGATCGATCTGCGCCTCGGGGTTGGGGTGTGGCTCGCGCAGCCGGTTGACCAGGGTGGCCTGGTAGCCATCGGGCTGAGTGCTGAACAGTGCGCCGGGGCGCGCGCCTTGCACACTGAGGAACGACACGTCGAGGTTGCTCATGGAGCGCAGTTCATTGGCAAACAGTGTGTCCATGGGAAAGCCCATGACGACGCGGGCGACGGGCAGCGGGTCGAGCACTTCGTCTTGCACCAGCAAATAGGGGCGCCCGTCCATGGCCACGATCAGCATTTGCAAGCCACTGCGGCGTGCCTGGCGCAGTGCCGCGTCGTAGGGAAACGGTTGACCGCTGGAGAGCACAGGCAGGGTACTGACCATCACCTTGCCATCGAGCCCCAGCACAAACACTTCACTGCCACGAATGCCGGTCCCGTGTTGCCCCAGGGCGGCCAGGATCGGCGCGGTCTTGCCTGCGGCCACAGCATGTTTGAACGAGCCGTCGGCGGTGAGCCAGTCCAGCCCGTATTGCAAGCGGCGGCCGCGCAAGTCCAGCAGGCGTTCGAACACCTGAGTGCCGGTTTTCAATTGGACCCGCGCCTGGTTTTCCATGGCGCGGCTGGTGGCGGCCTTGACCGCGAAGTAGGTGGCAGCGACCACCAGCAGCAGCAACAGCGCCAGCACTCCGGCAATACGGGTCTGAAACGTGTGGCGCCACGGCATGGCCGCGGCCCGCGCAAGCGTGCGCCTTTCTATGCCATTGCGTCCCTTCGTCATGTGCCTTCCTTGCGACGACTGACTCTGCGTCAAAAAAACATCCATTTTTAGAAGATGTTGGGTTTGAGCAGATTAGCTGGGAGTTCAGCCAAGCGCACACAATAAAAACGGGATATTTCGCGTCATATTATTGGCGACAGGCAATTTGACATCATCCCCCTCGCGCGCGCATGAAATCCCCCCAGCGCCGCACCAGGTAGTTGTGTTCATCCATCACCGAATTCCACACCGCGATATGCCCCATGCGCTGTTCATAGGAGCCGCCGTCGCGCACTTCGCCGATATCGATCAGCGGCAGGCCATCGCTGCCCGGTAATTCTTCCCGCGCGGGCTTACCGGCGTACCAGTAGTCCCATTCGGCGCTGGTCAAGTGATCGCGGCTGCGTGCCGGGTTGCCGATGTAGTAACCCTGGCGGGCCATCACCGCCCCCGGCCAGCCGGACAGCCACCAATTGAGGTACGCATAGGCCGCGTCGAGCACCGGGCCCTGGGCATGGCGCGACAACGACAGGCCACCGAACCAGGCGCGATAGCCTTCACGCGGCACCGCCAGGCGGTACTTCACCCCCGCACGGTGCAGGCGCATCAGGGTCGGCGACCACAGGCTCTGGATATCGATGCTCGGGCTGAGCATCAAGTGCGCCGCCTCTTCATCGTCGGACCAGAAGGCTGCGAAGTGCCCTTCTTTCTGCTTGCGCACCAGGATATCGGCGAGCACATCGATCTCTTCGATGCTCATATTGCCGATGTCCTTGAACGTCGCCAGCCCGGCACCCTGCACCGCCAGCGCGGCATCCAGGGCACCGATGGCGGCGTCACTTTGCAGGGCGGTGCGCGCGCGCAACTGCGGGTCGAGCAACCAGCCCCAGCTTTCATTGCTACGGCTGAACGCCTCGGGCAAGCGTTCGGGGCGGTAGGCGAAGCTGTCGGCGTTGTGGGTCAGGGGCAACATGCTGATGCGTTCGGTGACGGTGCTGCCGAGGCTGCCATCGTGCTGCACAAACAACCGCTCACTGGGCACGCTGCCGCTGCCCAGGCGGTCGCTGGGCGACAGGCGACCGCGCTTGGGCAGGTCGTTGATCTCGTGCCACAAGGCGATGCGCCGCGTGTCGATGGGCTGGATTGCGCGGGCGGGCCACACGAAGTCGACGTTGTGGAACCACTGGTCGTACAGGTCGTAGCTGTCGGGCTGCATCACCGCGATGCGCTGGGCCTGTTCGACGTCATGCACCTGGTATACCAGGCGAATGCCCAGTTCTTGCTCGGCCCGCACGCGCAAGCATTCGAGCAAGGTCACCGAAGTGCCGAGGACTCTTAAGGTGATCATGCTGCGAACCGCCGTGAAAACGCTTCAAACGAGCGGCGCAACTGCGTGGGGTCGATGCCGCGCAGGATAAACACCAGGCGCGATTGGCGGTCGGTACCCGGCCACGCCGGCAGGTGGACTGGCGCATGCAGGCAGTGCTGCACGCCATGAATGACGATGGGGGCCGAGCTTGCGTTCACGTTGAGCAGTCCTTTGACGCGAAGGATTCGTTCGCCATGGCATCTTAACAGCATCGACAACCACACTCCGAAGCCGACCCAATCGAGCGGTTGGTCGAAGGTCAGGCAGCAGACTTGCGCGGCGCCATGGCTGGCCGTGGTGGTCCGGTGCAGTTGCCAGCGGCTGACTTCGACCGCCGGTTCGGCGCTGCGCAAACCTTCGCCGAGCAGCAGTTGATCGCCGCTGTGGATGTCGTGGGTATTCAGGATCGGCGTGCCCGGGTTCAGCGCCTGTAGGTGCACACGCAGCGGCTCGCAGTCGTCCACCCGGTCGGTCTTGCTCAGCAGCAAGCGATCCGCCGCCGCCACCTGGGCCAGCCATTCCGGGTGCAGGCGTTCCTGCAGGGCGGCGTGGCTGGCGTCGACCAGGGTGATGACCAGGCCGATATGAAAACGCCCGCGCAGTTGCACGTCGTTGTTGAGGGTCGCGAGGATCGGCGCCGGGTCGGCCAGGCCGGTGGTTTCCAGGATCACCCGTTTGAAGGCCGGGATCTCGCCGCGCTCGCGGCGTTGCAAGAGGCCGAGCAGTGCGTCTTTGAGTTCGCCACGAATCGAGCAGCAGACGCAGCCGCTGGGCAGCAGCACGGTGTCCGGCGCCACCTCTTCCACCAGCAGGTGGTCGATGCCGACGTCGCCGAACTCATTGATCAGCAGCGCGGTGTCGCCAAGGCTCTCGCCTTGCAGCAGGCGCGTGAGCAAGCTGGTTTTGCCGCTGCCGAGGAAGCCGGTGATGACGTTGAGGGCAATACTCATATGTTACCTCCACCCCCTGTAGGAGCGAGCTTGCTCGCGAAAAGCCCGAGAGCGCCGCGTGCATCCAGGATGCCCGCGTCATCGTTGACGATTTTCGCGAGCAAGCTCGCTCCTACAAGGGGCATTCCAAGTGATCGAGTAGTTGCGGGTCGAGGGGGTCCAGCGGCCGCCCGAGCAGGGTTTCGGCCGCTTGCCAGAGTTGATCCAGGCCGCTGGCCAACGCCTGTTTGCCGGTGGCGCCCAACAGCAGGTATGAGGCGCCCTGGAAGTCTTCGACCTGGAGCCGGAACACCGCCAGCACCTGGTTGATCGCGGCGATCCGGCGCAGGCGTTCGCGGCGCCGGGGCAACTCATCGCCCAGGGGGTCGCTCCAGTGCAGGTCTTCGCCGAGCAGCCCGCAGAGTCCGCACATCGCTACACCCCGCTCATGGCATGACATCGCCGGAGTTCGGGCCCAGGGTCTGGCCGACGAACAGGTTACCGCCCGGCTCGCTGGCCAGCAGCACGGCGGTGGGCGCTACTTCGTCGGCCAGGCCGAAGCGGCCCAGGGGCAGTTCGGCGGCCTTGGCGCGCTTCCAGCTGTCGCTGATGCCGCCCACCAACGGCGTTTCGATGGGCCCCGGCGCGATGGCGTTGACCAGCACGTTGTCCTTGGCGACTTCCAGCGCCAGGGATTTGGTGAAGCCGATCACACCGGCCTTGGCCGCTGCGTAATGGGTCAGCTCGGCGCCGCCCTTGATCCCCAGTTGCGAGGCGACGTTGATGATCCGCCCCCAGCCCTGCGCCAGCATGTGCGGCAAGGCGCGCTGGCTGGCGACGAAGACGCTGGTGAGGTCGACGCGCAGCATGTCGTTCCACATCTCGATGGAGAGGTCGACGCAGCGCGCCTGGGTGAGCATGCCGGCATTGTTGACCAGAATATCGATGCCGCCGAAATGCTCGACGCAACGATCGACACTGGCCTGGGCGCCTTCGACGGTGCCGACATCGGCCAGGCACTCGAACACTTGCGCGCCGAGGTTGCGGCAGGTGATGGCGGTTTCGGCGAGGCTGACGGCATTGCGGTCGGCCAGCAGCAGGCGTGCGCCTTCAGCCGCGTAGGCACGGGCGATGGCGGCACCGATGCCGCTGCCGGCACCGGTGATCACGGCGCGGCGATGGGTCAGTTGGTTCATGCAAAAACTCCTGAAAAAACACAGTGCCAATGTGGGAGGGGGCTTGCCCCCGATAGCGGTGGTTCAGATAAAACAGCTGTGACTGACACACCGCTATCGGGGGCAAGCCCCCTCCCACATGGGATCGAGTACATCCGTCAGTCGGGCCAGCGCACGGTCAGGCCTCCGTCGATGACGATGCTTTGCCCGGTCAGGTAGCTCGATGCATCACTGGTCAAAAACTGCACCAGCGACGCCACTTCATCCGCCCTCCCCACCCGGCCCAACGGAATCGCCCGTGCGGCCTTGGCCAAACCTTCCGGCCCGAGGGAGTTCTGCGCGTCCAGCGATTGCGGGGTCTCGATCAACCCCGGGATCACCGCATTGCAGCGAATTCCCAATGGCGCCAATTCCACCGCCAGTGAGCGGCACAACCCCGGCACACCGGCCTTGGCCGCCGCGTAATGGCTGTGCTCCTGCCAGCCATATACGCCGCCGGCAATCGACGAAATCGCCACCAACGCGCCGCCCGCGGGCATATGCCGAGTCGCCGCGCGGAAGGTGCGCATCACCCCCGTCAGGTCGACGTTGAGCATTTCGTCCCACAGTTGATCGGTCATTTCCAGCAGCGGCGCACGGCGCAGCAGACCGGCGTTGGCCACCGCATAGTCCAGGCGGCCAAAATGCTGCACGGCGTGGGCGGCCAAGGCGTCCACCGAGGCGGTATCGCCCACGTCCAACGGCAGCATCAGGCATTCGCCAGCCGCCTGTTCCACCAGGGACACGGTGGTGCGCGGGTCATGGGGATCGGCCGGGTAATACCCGCCCACCACCGCCACGCCGTTGCGCGCATAGGCCACCGCGAGGGCTTGGCCGATGCCGCTGGCGGCACCGGTAATCAAGGCAACTTTACGCTTCATCAAACACTCCTTACTGCACGGTTTCCGGACGCACATGGCGTGCGGCAAACATCAGCACACCGGATAAAAAGCACGGCAAGGCGCCGAACCACAGGGCGGCGGTCTGCCAGTCGCTGCCGGCGGACAACACTTGCGTCGCGCCGAAACCGGCGACCACCGCGCCAATCGGGCCCATGGCATGAATGATCGCGCCGCCGGTGGCACGGATGCTGGTGGGGAAACTTTCGCTGATGAAGAACAGCGCCGCCGAGTACGGCCCGATCAGGAAGAACAGGCCCAGGCTGTACAGCCCGACCACCATCGCCATGTTGCTCGGGCCGAACAGCATCCCGGCGAACGACAGCCCGCCGAGCATCCAGCCCAGGCCGATGACGTTGCGGCGGCCGATCTTGTCGCCCATCCAGCCGTGGCTGAGGTAGCCGCAGTAACCCACCAGGTTCGACAGCACGAGGATGATCAGCGAGTTCTCGAACGAGATGTGGTGAACGCTGACGATCACCGACGTGCCAAGCACGCTGAACACCTGGATCGCTGCCCAGTTGAGCAACAGCGCGGCGCCGATCACCAGGGTGGCGCGGCGGGCCGGGCCACGGAAGGCGGCTTTGAGGCCGGCTTTGCTGTGTTCGTCGTAGTCCACGCCGTAGGTCGCGGCGACGTTTTGCGCTTCGCTCACCGCGCCGCTTTTACGCAGCTCGCTGATGCGCTGATGGATCTGGAACTGCGGGCTCTCCTTGAGCTTGCGCGCCATGATCGCGATGACCACGGCCGGAATCGCGGCAAAAATGAAACACCCCTGCCAGCCGATGATCGGCAGCAACAGCGCGGTCAACCCGGCGGCGATCAGCGCACCGACCGGCCAGCCGCCCTGCACCAGGCTGTAGATAAAGCCACGGCGCTTGGTCAGTCGCGGATCTTCCGAGGCGCCATACAGCTCGCTCAAATACGTGGCGTTGACGGTTTCCTCGGCATAGCCCAGGCCGCCCAACGAACGGATCAGAATCAGCGGCGACTTGCCCCACGCGCCACCGATCGCGGTCAGCGCCGAGCACACTGCGGAACCGGCCACGGTGAAGATAATGCCTTTGCGCCGCCCCAACTTATCGACGACGGGGCCAATGGCAAATGCCACCACCGCCGTACCCACCGCCACCCAGGTCGCGATTTCAGCTTGTTCCACCTCGCCCCAGCCGAAGTGCCGGCCGATCTCCGGCAGCAACGTGCCGAACAGGATGAAGTCGTACACCGCAAACACCCAGGCGAAAAACGCGATCCAGGTGGCGAAGCGCACTTCCTGGGACGTCAGTTGCCGGGGTTTCCAGCCAGTCAGGTCAAGCTTGTTGTAGATGGACATGAATCACGCCTCAAAGGTGGGGGGGGTCAGCTACGCGGTTTGAACCCATCTTGTAGGAGCGAGCTTGCTCGCGAAAATCATCAACGATGACGCGGGCATCCTGGATGCACGCGGCGTTCTCAGGTTTTTCGCGAGCAAGCTCGCTCCTACAAGGGGTGGGGTCAGGTACGCGGTTGGCGGCGGATAAAGTCATCGGCGATTTCGTCGAAGGTGACGAAGCGCACGCCGGCATGGCTTTGGATGTGTTCGATCAAGCGTTCGAGCATCAGCAGCACTTGCGGGCGGCCGGAGACGTCGGGGTGGATGGTCATGGTGAACACCGCGTGTTCGTGTTCGCGGTAGACCCAGTCGAACTGGTCGCGCCACATTTCTTCGAGGTGACGCGGGTTGACGAAGCCGTGGCTGTTGGGAGCTTTTTTGATGAACATCATTGGCGGCAGGTCGTCGAGGTACCAATTGGCCGGGATCTCCACCAAGTCGGTTTCTTCGCCGCGCACCAGGGGTTTCATCCAGGTGTCGGGGTGCTGGCTGTAGTCGATCTTGGTCCAGCTGTCGCCCTTGCGCACGTAGTAGGGGTGGAAGTCGTTGTGCATCAGGCTGTGGTCGTACTTGATGCCTTTTTTCAGCAGCAGCTCGTTGGTGACCTTGCTGAATTCCCACCACGGTGCGACGTAGCCGGTCGGACGCTTACCGGTCACATGGGTGATCAGTTCGATGGACTTGTCGAGCACGATTTCTTCCTGCTCGGCGGTCATCGCAATCGGGTTTTCGTGGCTGTAGCCGTGTACGCCGATTTCGTGACCGGCGTCGGCCACCGCCTTCATCTGCGTGGGGAAGGTCTCCATCGAGTGGCCGGGGATAAACCAGGTGGTGCGCAGGCCGTAGCGCTCGAACAGTTTGAGCAGGCGCGGCGCGCCGATTTCACCGGCGAACAGGCCGCGGGAGATATCGTCGGGCGAGTCTTCGCCGCCGTAGGAACCGAGCCAGCCGGCGACGGCGTCAACGTCGACGCCGAATGCACAGAGGATGTCTTTAGCCATGGGGTGTCTCCTTAGAGCGTCAGTTGGGATTCGACGGACAGCGCAGCCCGCAACAGGCGTGCGTCTTCCCCCGTCGGGGCGATGTGGATGACGGCCGGAGTGATCACGCTGCCGACCAACTTGCGTGGTCGAGGGCTTGCACCGGGTCGCTGCGACCGTTGGCGAAAGCCTCGGCCATTGAAGTGGCGTCTGACATCAAGGCGCTCCTACAAAACGTACATATTAATAAAATGTACATTTTACAAAGGCAGCTTTCGTGCCAGTCTGTGTCGACGGATTTTTCTGTGATTGCGCTTTATCGACCAGAGTGGCGGGATAGATACTTTTGTAGGAAGTTGTAGGAAGCAAAAAAACCTGGTGCGGCCCCTGCAGTACGCGCTCAAGCGAATAATGTATCTTTTATTAAAAAGTACATTTTGGTGCAGAAAAGTAACAATCCTACCTTCAAGGCCCCAAAAAAGTGCCACCGACGTGGCGCGGAGTGACAGGCGCATCTATGAGAGAATCCCTGGCTGCGTCCTACATACACCCGACCTCTTTAGTTCAGAGAACACGATGAAAGCAGTGTCCGCCTCGGCCTCCCGTTACGCGATGATTCACCAGCTTTTGCGTGACGCGATCGTCAACGGCACCGCGCGCCACGGGCTGGTCCTGCTCGAAGCGCCGCTGGCCGAATTGTTCGGTACCAGCCGCGTGCCGGTACGCAAGGCGCTGGACCTGCTGCATGCCGAAGGGTTGATCTGCCGTTTCAACGGGCGCGGTTACCTGATCAACCCCGAGGGCGTGGTCATGGAACCGCTGCGCCTGCCCCTGAGCCCGGCGCACCTGGGCCTGAACGACGAGGACGAACTGGTGGATACACGGCCGTTGGGCGAGCGGATCGTCGAGGAAATCGGCGCGGCGCTGTCCACCTGCATCGCTTTCGGCCATTACCGCCTGGATGAGCAAGCCGCCGCCGACCACTACGGCGTCAGCCGCGCGGTGGTGCGTGAAGCGCTGATGCGCCTGCGCGACCGTGGCCTGGTGGAAAAAGAGCCCTATTCCCAATGGCTGGCCGGGCCGTTGACGGCGCGGGAAGTCACCGAAGACTACGAACTGCGCGCCTGCCTGGAGCCCGAAGCGTTGCGCCAGAGCGCGCCGAACCTTGACCGCGCGCTGCTCGAAGCCATGTTGCAACGCGTGCTCGACGCCCAGGACAGCCCACAGTGCAGCCTGGAAGCCATCGAGCAGATCGAAGAGGATTTGCACCAACGCTGCCTGGCCGGCCTGCAAAACCGCAAGATCGCCGCGCTGATCCGCCAGGGCCAGAGCCCGATGATCATCAGTCGGATTTTCTATCGCTTGCTGGGGATCGGTGCCGACCCGGCGATGCTCGCCGAACACCGCTTGATCCTGGAGTTGTTGCTGCACGGCGCGTTCGATGCGGCGGCGTTGAACCTGCGCGAGCACCTGCAACGGGCGCGGCAGCGGATGTTGCAGCGGTTGAAGGTGTTGTCGGTACTGCCGGAACAACCCCTGCCCGCCTACCTCCACAAAATCAGCTGACCGCTCCCCCATTGACCGGGCCTCTGCAGTAATTTCATGCAATATGTTGCTATCCAGCCCCCGCCATTGAAACCACCGCTGGCCCGCCCCATCTAACTGGCATACTTCCCTATGCAGGTGCCCCATGAGCGACCAGCAAGATATCCCTGATTTCGACGCCAACGAATACGCCGACCCTGAAAACGCCGAGGGTCACTCGTCCAATACCGGCCTGGCCCTGCCTGGGCAAAACCTGCCGGACAAGGTCTACATCATCCCGATTCACAATCGCCCGTTCTTCCCGGCGCAAGTATTGCCGGTGATCGTCAATGAAGAACCGTGGGCCGAAACCCTGGAGCTGGTGAGCAAATCCGACCATCACTCCCTGGCCCTGTTCTTCATGGACACGCCGCCAGATGATCCACGGCATTTCGACACCTCCGCGCTGCCGCTGTACGGCACCCTGGTGAAGGTCCACCACGCCAGCCGCGAAAACGGCAAACTGCAATTCGTCGCCCAGGGCCTGACCCGCGTGCGGATTCGCACCTGGCTCAAGCACCACCGCCCACCGTACCTGGTGGAAGTCGAATACCCGCACCAGCCGACCGAGCCGACCGATGAGGTCAAGGCCTACGGCATGGCGCTGATCAATGCGATCAAGGAACTGCTGCCGCTTAACCCGCTGTACAGCGAAGAGCTGAAGAACTACCTCAACCGCTTCAGCCCCAACGACCCGTCGCCGCTGACCGACTTCGCCGCCGCCCTCACGTCGGCGACCGGTACTGAGCTACAGGAAGTGCTGGACTGCGTGCCCATGCTCAAGCGCATGGAAAAAGTGCTGCCGATGCTGCGCAAGGAAGTCGAAGTCGCGCGTTTGCAAAAAGAACTCTCCGCCGAGGTGAACCGCAAGATCGGCGAGCACCAGCGCGAATTCTTCCTCAAGGAACAGCTCAAGGTCATCCAGCAGGAACTGGGTTTGACCAAGGACGACCGCAGCGCCGACGTCGAGCAGTTCGAACAACGCCTGGAAGGCAAAGTGCTGCCGGCCCAGGCGCAAAAACGCATCGATGAAGAACTGAACAAACTGTCGATCCTCGAAACCGGTTCGCCGGAATACGCGGTGACGCGCAACTACCTGGACTGGGCGACCTCAGTACCGTGGGGCGTGTACGGCGAGGACAAGCTCGACCTGAAACATGCGCGTAAGGTCCTGGATAAACACCATGCCGGCCTGGACGACATCAAGAGTCGCATCCTCGAATTCCTCGCGGTGGGCGCTTATAAAGGTGAAGTCGCCGGCTCCATCGTGCTGCTGGTCGGCCCGCCGGGCGTGGGCAAGACCAGCGTGGGTAAATCGATTGCCGAATCCCTCGGGCGGCCGTTCTATCGCTTCAGCGTCGGCGGCATGCGCGACGAGGCCGAGATCAAGGGGCATCGCCGCACCTATATCGGCGCCATGCCCGGCAAGCTGGTGCAGGCGCTCAAAGATGTGGAAGTGATGAACCCGGTGATCATGCTCGACGAGATCGACAAGATGGGCCAGAGCTTCCAGGGCGACCCGGCTTCGGCGCTGCTGGAAACCCTCGACCCGGAACAGAACGTCGAATTCCTCGACCACTACCTGGACCTGCGCCTGGATCTGTCGAAAGTGCTGTTCGTGTGCACCGCCAACACCCTGGACTCGATCCCCGGCCCCTTGCTGGACCGCATGGAAGTGATTCGCCTGTCGGGCTATATCACCGAAGAAAAAGTCGCCATTGCCAAACGCCACCTGTGGCCAAAGCAGTTGGAAAAAGCCGGCGTGTCGAAAAACAGCCTGACCATCAGCGACGGCGCCCTGCGCGCCTTGATCGACGGCTATGCCCGCGAAGCCGGGGTGCGCCAGTTGGAGAAACAACTGGGCAAGCTGGTGCGCAAGGCGGTGGTCAAGCTGCTGGATGAGCCGGAAGCGGTGATCAAGATCGGCACCAAGGACCTGGAAAGCTCCCTCGGGATACCGGTGTTCCGCAACGAACAAGTGCTGTCCGGCACCGGCGTTATCACCGGGTTGGCCTGGACCAGCATGGGCGGCGCGACCTTGCCGATCGAGGCGACCCGCATCCACACGCTCAACCGCGGCTTCAAGCTCACCGGGCAACTGGGTGATGTGATGAAAGAGTCCGCTGAAATCGCCTACAGCTACATCAGCTCCAATCTGAAGTCGTTTGGCGGTGATCCAAAGTTCTTCGATGAAGCCTTCGTCCACATGCACGTACCCGAAGGCGCCACGCCGAAAGACGGCCCGAGCGCTGGCGTGACCATGGCCAGTGCGCTGTTGTCGCTGGCGCGCAACCAGCCACCGAAGAAAGGCGTGGCCATGACCGGCGAGCTGACGCTGACCGGGCATGTACTGCCGATTGGCGGGGTGCGTGAGAAGGTGATCGCGGCGCGGCGTCAGAAGATTCACGAGCTGATCTTGCCCGAGCCGAATCGCGGCAGTTTTGAAGAACTGCCGGAGTATCTGAAGGAAGGGATGACCGTGCACTTCGCCAAGCGTTTTGCGGATGTGGCGAAGGTGCTCTTCTGATAGCCCTTTAGCACTTGGGCGGGCGTCATCGCGGGCAAGCCCACTCCCACAGTTGACCGAGTACATCCTTTGGAATGCGCTCGAATGTGGGAGCGGGCTTGCCCGCGATGACGCCCGCCCAGCCACCCCAATACACCGCCTGCCCGCCACACCCTGCCTCATCTTCGGTTATGCTCGCTCTTCGTCGCACATCAACGGAGCCCCCATGACCGCTGCCCGCCTGCTTCTCCCCTTGAGCCTTGCCCTGCTGGCCGCGTGCGCCAGTGCCCCACAGCAAAACGTCAGCGTGGAAAAACAGAGCACCTGCCCGCTCCAGCTCAAAACCGGACAAAACCTGATCCTGACCCTGCCCAGCAACCCCACCACCGGCTACCGCTGGGCCATCCAGGATTCCGCCGGCGGCGTGCTGCGCGCACTGAGCCCCGAGGTCTACAGCAGCACAGAATCCGGCGTGATCGGCGGTGGTGGTCAATCCACCTGGCGCTTCCAGGCCTTTGCGTCCGGCCAGGGCCGTTTGCGCCTGACCTCCCAGCAACCCTGGGAACCGGAAGCCGAACCGACCGAGACGTTCGACTGCGCCATCACGGTGAACTGATATGCCATGGCTGATTCTTGCGTTGATGGGCGCCGGCACCTTTATCTACGGCCTGACCGTCCATGCGGCGTTACTGTGCCTGCTGGTCAAACCGTTGCCGGTCCTGGCGCTGCTGGGCTGGCTGCATGATGCACCGCCCACCGACTATCGACGCTGGATCAGCCTGGGGCTGATTTTCTCCTTGGTGGGCGACGTGCTGCTTGCCTGGCCGGGTGACCTGTTCATCTTTGGCTTGGGTGCATTTCTGTTTGCGCACTTGGCGTACCTCAAAGCGTATTTCAGTGACTGTCGCCGCCTGGCGCTATTGCCGCTGATCTTGGCACTGGGCGTGGGCGCGATCCTGCTGAGCATCCTGATTTCCCACGGCCTGGGTGACTTGCTGATACCGGTGGTGGTGTATGCGCTAGTGATCAGCGCCATGCTCTGGCGTGCGCTGGCTCGGTTGGGCAGCGACGTGCCAAAACGCTCGGCAGGGTTGGCGGCTGCGGGCGCGGCGTCGTTCGTGTTTTCCGACACGCTGATCGGCATCAACCGATTTGTGGTGGCGTTCGATGCAGCGCCGTATTTGCTGATCACTACGTATTGGCTCGGCCAATGGGGCATCACTGCGTCTTCCTTTGCGTTGCAGGATCGCTCGAATACCCTTAAAGGCGGATAACCAACAACTGGCTATTAATTTTATTTCTATACGATATAAAGCACTGTAAACCCCTACAGTATTCATCCCTCTTTGCTGGTCATAGTCTGTATAGCGCTCACACTCCACTCACTCAAGGAATGATCATGGACGCTACCCAGAAAAAGAACGCAGACTTTAAAGTTTCGCTCTCTGCCGAAACGACATTTACCACGCCTCACGCGATAAAATTTCACAGTTATCATATCGAACTGCACTCATTGTTCGGCCATCTGGACTTTGTAGTTGAACTCAACAAGGCGTCAACTCAAAGTCATAGGAGCCTGGGGTTGTCGTTTGTCAGAGACATTGCGACTGGAACTTATCCGGCAGATGGATCGGGCAATCAGTTTGCCCAGTTTATCTACATGGTGTATCACGGGCGCCCCGATGACAGTGGGTTTACCCAATATACAGCCACGCGCGGCACGGTAAATATCGAGGTGAGCAGGACTGGAAACCTTGAGCACTTCACACTTAGGTATGACGTAACCGCAGAATCTGCAGATGGGCATTCAATCCCCATTAAAGGAGAATCTGAGATTTACGCTAAATTCCACCAATAACCTACAACACCTGGGGGGAGGCGTCATATGCATTCTCCCTCTGGCTCACCACAGTCCCCAATTTATAGCGCAACTTATCAGACAGCCCGCGCATCCCACGTCCAAGTTGGCTAAAATGCCGGCCTCTCCCCCTCGTCGCCGGAACAACCGTGAGCAAAGAACCCGATCGCCTATTCGCCCAGCCCCTGCCCCAGGTGCCGGACTTCGCCTTTAACGAGGACGTGGTGCGGGTATTCCCGGACATGATCAAGCGCTCGGTGCCCGGTTACCCGACCATCGTCGAAAACCTCGGCGTGCTCGCCGCGCAGTTTGCCCAGCCCAACAGTGCGCTGTACGACCTGGGTTCGTCTCTCGGCGCGGTCACCCAGGCGTTGCGCCGCCACGTGCGCACCGACGGCTGCCACGTCATCGCGGTGGATAACTCGGCGGCGATGGTCGAGCGCTGCCGCGAATACCTCAATGGCCAGGACTCGATGTTCCAGGAGTTGCTGCCGGTGCAGGTGATCGAGGGCGATATCCTCGCGCTGCAGTTCCAGCCGGCCTCGGTGGTGGCGCTGAACTTCACCCTGCAATTCATCGCCCCCGATCAGCGCCTGGCGTTGCTCGGGCGCATCCGCCAAGCGCTGTTGCCGGGCGGTGCGTTGATCCTCTCGGAGAAGCTGCGTTTCAATGATGCGCAAGAACACGCGCTGCTCACCGATCTGCATGTCGCGTTCAAACGCGCCAACGGCTACAGCGAGCTGGAAATCGCCCAGAAGCGCAGCGCCATCGAAAACGTCATGAAGCCCGACAGCCTCGAAGAACACCGCGAACGCCTGCTGGCGGCCGGGTTCTCGACCGTCGTGCCGTGGTTCCAGTGTCTTAACTTTGCCTCGTTGATTGCCTTGCCATGATTGATCTGTCCCCCCTCGCCCGCCACTTGGTCGGCACTCCCCTGGCCGTATGGGCCCAGGGCCTGCAAGCGCAACTCGATAGCAAGATGGAAAAGGGGCATGGCGACCTGGAGCGCTGGCAGAGCGCGCTGGATGCACTGCCGAAAATCCAGCCCAGCGAAGTCGATTTGCTCAATGGCCTGACCCTCGACACCGTTTGCGACGACGCCACCCGCGCGCAAATGCATACCGCGCTGATGGGCCTGAGCCCGTGGCGCAAAGGCCCGTTCCACCTGTTCGGCGTGCATGTGGACACCGAATGGCGTTCGGACTGGAAGTGGTCGCGGGTCGCGCCGCACCTGGACCTGAAGGGCAAACGCATTCTCGATGTCGGCTGCGGCAACGGCTATTACATGTGGCGCATGCTCGGCGCCGGTGCCGACAGTGTGATCGGCGTGGACCCGAACTGGTTGTTCTTCTGTCAGTTCCAGGCGGTACAGCGCTACCTGTCGGCACCGAACGCCTGGCACCTGCCATTCCCGTTCGAGGACTTGCCGGCGAACCTGGAAGGCTTCGACACCGTGTTTTCCATGGGTGTGTTCTACCACCGTCGCTCGCCGATCGAGCATTTGCTGGCGCTGAAGGACTGCCTGGTCAAAGGCGGTGAACTGGTGCTGGAAACGCTGGTGGTCGAAGGCGATCAGCAGCAGGTGCTGGTGCCGGAAGACCGTTACGCGCAGATGCGCAACGTGTGGTTCCTGCCGTCGGTGCCGGCGTTGATGCTGTGGCTGCGCCGGGCCGGGTTCAGTGAGGTGAGGTGCGTGGATGTGAGTGTGACCACGGTGGAGGAACAGCGGGGGACGGAGTGGATGAAGTATCAGTCCCTCAGCGACTTCCTCGATCCAGAGGATCACAGTAAGACGATTGAAGGGCTGCCGGCGCCAATGCGAGCGGTGATCATCGCCAAGAAATAACCCCGATCTCCCTGAAAAAAATGGAGATCAACATGTGGGAGGGGGCTTGCCCCCGATGGCGGTGGGTCAGCTATAGATAAGCTGACTGACACACTGCTATCGGGGGCAAGCCCCCTCCCACATTTGCTCATCAGTGTTCCTTAGAGGGGTGGTTTAGCTCTACGGGCCTTGAAGAACTCACTCAACACCGTCCCGCATTCCTCGGCCAGCACCCCGCCTTCATACAATACCCGATGGTTGAGAAACCCCTGGGTAAAAAACTGTCCCTGGCTTTGCACAATCCCCGCCTTCGGCTCCAGCGCGCCGTAGACCACCCGCGCGATGCGCGAATGCACGATCAGGCCCGCGCACATGCTGCACGGTTCCAGCGTCACATACAGCGTGCTGCCGGGCAGGCGATAGTTGCTCAGCGCCTGGGCGGCGGCGCGGATGGCGACCATTTCGGCATGGGCGCTGGGGTCGTGGCCGCTGATCGGGCAATTGAAGCCACGGCCGATGATGACACCGTCCTGCACCAGCACCGCGCCCACCGGTACTTCGCCCAACGCCGCGCCCTGCGCCGCCAGCGTCAGGGCTTCGCGCATGAAGTCCTGGTCGCGGCTGCGGTCGATAATCGCCGTGGGGCGAAACTGGCGCATCACGCTACCTCGATGGCGGCCATCAGGCCGGTTTCCATGTGGTCGATCACATGGCAGTGGAACATCCACACCCCCGGATTATCCGCCACCAGCGCCACGCGGGCGCGTTCGTTCTTGCCCAGCAGGTAGGTGTCGGTGAAGTACGGAATCACCGTGTGGCGGTTCGAGGCGATCACTTTGAAGCTCATGCCGTGCAGGTGGATCGGGTGCTGGTACTGGGTCATGTTTTTCAGTTCAAAAATGTAGCTCTTGCCCTTCTCCAGCTTGGCAATCGGGCGGTCGGCGCAGGCCTTGTCGGTGATGTCCCAGGCCTGGCCGTTGATCTGCCACAGGCTCGGCGGCTTGCCGTTATCGACGTTGACCGATACCGAGCCGACCCATTCGAAATTGAAGTTGAGTTTCTCGGCGTTGGCCAGGTCCGGCTCGCTGATCGGGTTGGCGGGCAGCGCAGGCGGCCATTCAGTCGGCGCGTCGGCGTTGGCCACCGAGCGGAACGTGCCCAGGCGCACCGGGCCGTTGCGGATCGACAGTTCTTCGCCCGCCGGCGGCGCCTTGATCGCCAGGCAGATACGCATGCCCGGGCCGAGCCAGTATTCCTTGCCCAGGGGACGCGGCTCGATGGGGTTGCCGTCCAACGCATAGATCTGCGCGTCGACGTCGGGAATATTGAGGCGATAGGTCAGCGTGTTGTCGAGGTTGAGCAAGCGCACGCGGGTGATCTGCCCAGCGGGTAAATCGATCACCGCCTGGGCCACGCCATTGATCGTCGACAAGCGCCCGGCCGTGCCGCCACGCGCCGCTTCACGGGGCACGCTGAACGCGACAAAGGCGCCCTCTTCGTCGACGTGCCAGCTTTTCAGGCTGAGGGTGCGTTCGTGCTTGAAACCGGTGGGCTCGCGCTCTTCGACGATCAGCGGGCCGACCAGGCCACGGCCGAGTTCTTCGCTGCTGTTCACGTGAGGGTGATACCAATAGCTGCCGGCGTCGGGCACGCGGAACTTGTAGTCGAAGTATTCGCCGGGCAACACCGGCAATTGCGAAACGTAGGGCACGCCGTCCATTTCCAGCGGCAGGCGGATGCCATGCCAGTGGATGGTGGTGGCGACCGGCAGGTGGTTGATAAAACGCACCCGCAGCCATTCGCCCTGGCGCACGCGCAGCTCGGTGCCGGGAGCCGACGGGCCGAACGCCCAGGCTTGGGTTGTGTGCCCCGGCACCAGTTCCACATCGAGGGGCGCGGCGATCAGTTCGTAGTCGTGTCCCGCCTCGGCCTCGGCGACCTTGCCCAGCCAGTAGCGGTAGCCGCCACCGGCACCGACGCCCACTACGGCCAGGCCGGCAAGACCACCCAGGATTTGTCGACGGGAAAAGGATCGGGACACAACAACCTCACGTATCTGCCGCAGACCAGGGGTCCGCAAAGGGCAGACACGATACACCTGCGACGGCTAAACAGTAAGACTTCGCATTGCCGCATGCCGAAAACACCGAAGGCTAATGTGGGAGGGGGCAAGTCGAATCGTCGCACCGCCCCTCCCACATTGGATCTTCATTGCTTTTAGTGCTTGGCAGCGGCCAGGATCAGGGCCTTCATCTCGGCGACCGCGCCTTTGAAACCGACGAACAACGCGTGCGCCACCAGCGCATGGCCGATGTTCAGTTCGTTGATGCCCTTGATCGCGGCCACGGCTTCGACGTTGTGGTAGTGCAGGCCGTGGCCGGCGTTGACGATCAGGCCGTGGTTGAGACCGCAGTTCACGCCGTCAATGATGCGTTGCAGCTCATCGGCGACTTCGGTCGGCGTGGTCGCATCGGCATAACGCCCGGTGTGCAGCTCGATGGCCGGCGCGCCAACGCGGTGCGAGGCTTCGATCTGGCGCTCATCGGCATCGATGAACAGCGAGACTTCGCTGCCGATCTGCGACAGGCGCTCCACTGCGGCCTTGATGCGTGCTTCCTGGCCGGCCACGTCGAGGCCGCCTTCGGTGGTCAGTTCCTGACGGGTCTCCGGCACCAGGCAGATATGCGCCGGGCGGATGCGCTCGGCGAACGCCATCATTTCTTCGGTGACGCCCATTTCGAAGTTCATGCGGGTTTGCAGCACATCCTTGAGCAGCAGCACGTCACGCTCCTGGATGTGCCGGCGGTCTTCGCGCAGGTGTACGGTGATGCCGTCGGCGCCCGCTTCTTCGGCGTCCAGCGCGGCTTTGACCGGGTCCGGGTAACGGGTGCCCCGGGCCTGGCGCAGCGTGGCGACGTGGTCGATGTTGACGCCGAGAAGAATGCGATTGCTGGTGGTCACGGAAGCGCTCCTGAATAGGGAAAGAAACGCTGCACAGCATACACGGGGTTGTCAGGGCTTTCGAAACAACTCGCGACTGACCAGCGGCCGCCCGCCCAGATGCACGGCCAGGGCCTGGCGCATCAGGCGCTTGGCGGCGGACAAGGCGCCCGGCGCGCTCCAGTCAGCTTCGCTCATGGCCAGCAGTTCGGTGCCCTGAAACAGGCCGGGTTGCAGCAGGTACACACGCTCCAGGCCGGCGTCGACTTGCAGGCGATACATGCCGTCGGCGGCGATGGGCTCGCCGTGCAGGTCGTTGCTCAGCTCAAAGCCGTAGCCCAGGTCGTCGAGCAGGCGCCATTCGAACGCGCGCAACAGCGGTTCCAGCGGGCGGCCTTCGGCCAGGGCCAGCAGCGTCGCGGCGTAGTGATCGAAGACCGCCGGGTGCGGGTCTTCGGCGGGCAACAGGCGGATCAGCAATTCATTGAGATAGAGGCCACTGAACAGCGCTTCGCCATTGAGCCAGGCGGAGTTGCCGACGCTTTCCAGGCGGCCGACGTTTTTCAGCTCGCCCTTGCCACGAAATTCCACGTCCAGCGCCACAAACGGCCGCGCCAAGGTACCTGTCTTGCCCCGCGCGCTGCGCAACACCGCGCGCAGGCGCCCCTGGGGCGTGAGGAAATCCACCAACGCGCTGGTCTCGCGGTAGGCGCGGCTGTGCAGCACATAGGCGGGTTGGCTGGGAGGCGGGGTTGAGGACATGGGTTCTCGTTGCTGGAATGCACTAGTGAAAACAACACAAACCTAATGTGGGAGGGGGCTTGCCCCCGATGGCAGTGTGTCAGTCACTTATTTGCTAACTGACCCACCGCTATCGGGGGCAAGCCCCCTCCCACATTTTTTTTCCCTGCGGCGTCCTTACAGGTCGCCGTAACCCAGGGAGCGCAATGCGCGCTCATCATCGGACCAGCCACCCTTCACCTTCACCCACAGGTTCAGCATGATCTTGGAATCGAACAGCAATTCCATGTCCTTGCGCGCTTCAGTGCCGATGCGCTTGATGCGTTCGCCCTTGTCGCCAATGATGATTTTTTTCTGGCCGTCACGTTCGACGAGGATCAGCGCATGGATATGCAGGGTCTTGCCTTGCTGCTTGAACTCTTCGATTTCGACGGTGATCTGGTACGGCAGCTCGGCGCCCATCTGGCGCATGATTTTCTCACGCACCAATTCGGCGGCGAGGAAACGGCTGCTGCGGTCGGTGATCTGGTCTTCCGGGAAGAAGTGCTCGTTCTCCGGCAGGTAGCCGGCAATCACGCGCTCCAGGGCTTCGAGGTTGTGCCCGTGCTGGGCCGAGATCGGCATGATCTGGGCGTTCGGCAGTTGTTCCTGCAGCCAGCTCAGGTGCGGCATCAGCTCGGCTTTGTCTTCGATGCGGTCGGTCTTGTTCAGCGCGACGATCAACGGGCCGGTGACGTACTGCACGCGCTCGAGGACCATCTGGTCTTCGTCGGTCCACTTGGTGCGGTCGACCACGAAGATCACCACGTCGACGTCTTTCAACGCAGCCGAGGCGGTCTTGTTCATGTAGCGGTTCAGGGCTTTCTCGCCGCCTTTGTGCATGCCCGGGGTGTCGACGTAGACCGCTTGCACGGTGCCTTCGGTCTTGATGCCCAGCATGTTGTGACGGGTAGTCTGCGGCTTGCGCGAGGTGATCGCGAGCTTCTGGCCGAGGATGTGGTTGAGCAGCGTGGACTTGCCCACGTTGGGACGGCCGACGATGGCAACATAGCCACAGCGTGTTGCGGTTGAATCAGTCATGGCCATTCTCCACGCCCAGGGCAATCAGTGCTGCAGCGGCCGCTACCTGTTCGGCAATACGACGGCTCACACCCTGACCTCGGCTTTTTTCATTCAATAAGGTGATTTCACATTCCACGAAAAAGACGCGGCAATGCGGTTCACCCTGGATATCCACCACTTCGTAGCGTGGCAGTTCGCACCCGCGGGACTGCAGGAATTCCTGCAGACGGGTCTTGGGATCTTTGTTGGTGTCGACCAGGGTCAGGCTTTCGATCTCGGACGTCAGCCAGGCGGTAACGCGCGCCTTGGCCGCTTCCATGCCCGCATCCAGATAGATGGCGCCGATCAGCGCTTCAAGCGCGTCGGCCAGGATCGACTCACGACGGAAACCGCCGCTCTTCAACTCACCGGAACCCAGGCGCAGGTACTCGCCCAGGCCAAAACCACGGGCCAGCACGGCCAGGGTCTCGCCCTTCACCAACCGCGCACGCAAACGCGACAGCTGGCCTTCACGGGCTTGAGGGAAGCGTTCGAACAGGGCTTCACCGGCAACGAAATTGAGGATGGCATCACCGAGGAATTCCAGGCGTTCGTTGTTACGCCCTGCAAAACTGCGGTGTGTGAGAGCAAGGACCATCAGTTCCTGGTCTTTGAAGGTGTAGCCGAGCAGGTGCTCGAGACGACTTAGAGAAACGCTCACGGTTTACCCATATCTGTTTGGTGGCACCGGCGGCCATCGACGATTGACGCAGTGTTCAAATTCAAATCCTGGTTGGTGCTGCATGAGGCTGGACATTGTCCAAGCCCCAAAAAAGCATTCGGCGCTGTGATCACAGCGCCGTCTGTATTACTTGATCAGCCCGACCCGCGAGAAGTTCGGCAGGTGGCTGAGTTTGGGTTCCGGCCAGCTCATCCAGACCGCGAAGGCCTTGCCGACGATATTCTGGTCGGGAACCATGCCCAGCAGGTCCTTGGGAATGGTTGGATCATCCCAATAGCGGCTGTCGTTGGAGTTGTCGCGGTTGTCGCCCATCATGAAATAGTGCCCGGCCGGCACTTTCCATTCGCCATCGGGCATTGCGCGGTAGCGACTCATTTCCTTGCGGATTTCGTGCTCCACCGCACCGAGTTTTTCCTGATACAGCTCGGCGCTGCCCAGGGTGTTCGGTTCGGCACCCAGTAGCTTCTCGGCCACCGACTCACCGTTGATGAACAGGCGCTTGTCGCTGGTGTAGCGAATCACGTCACCCGGCAGGCCGACCACACGCTTGATGTAGTTGACGTTCGGATCGCTCGGGTAGCGAAACACCATCACATCGCCGCGCTGCGGGTCGCCGATCTCGATGACTTTTTTGTCGATCACCGGCAAGCGAATCCCGTAGGAAAACTTGTTCACCAGGATGAAGTCGCCCACGTCCAGGGTCGGTTTCATCGACCCCGACGGAATCTGGAACGGCTCCACCAGGAACGAACGCAGCACCAGTACGATGAACAGCACCGGGAAGAACGATTTACCGTATTCAACCAGCAAAGGTTCTTTGTTCAGCTTCTCGATCACCACGACATCGGGCTGGCTGACGCTGCCCTGATAGGACGCGATAGCCGCCCGCCGACGCGGGGCGAAGAACACCAGATCGAGCAACGCCAGGAGTCCGCAAACGGCAACGGCGATGACCAGCAACAGCGGGAAATTTAGCGACATAGGACCTAACTATCCAACCTGAGCACCGCAAGGAAGGCTTCTTGTGGAATTTCCACGTTGCCCACTTGCTTCATGCGTTTTTTACCGGCCTTTTGCTTCTCAAGCAGCTTGCGCTTACGGCTGACGTCGCCACCGTAGCATTTGGCCAGTACGTTCTTTCTGAGTGCCTTGACGGAAGTCCGCGCAATGATCTGCCCGCCAATGGCGGCCTGGATCGCGACGTCGAACATCTGGCGCGGAATCAGTTCTTTCATCTTCTCGGTCAACTGTCGACCTTTGTAGTGCGCGTTGTCCTTGTGCACGATCAGTGCCAGGGCATCGACCTTGTCGCCGTTGATCAGCACATCCAGCTTCACCAGATTAGCCGACTGGTAACGATCGAAGTGGTAATCCAGCGAAGCATAGCCGCGACTGGTGGATTTGAGACGGTCGAAGAAGTCCAGGACCACTTCGTTCATCGGCAAATCGTAGGTCACTTGCACCTGGGTCCCGAGGAACAGCATGTCGTGCTGTATGCCACGTTTCTCGATACACAGGGTAATGACGTTGCCCAGGTGCTCCTGCGGCACAAGAATATTGGCGCGCACGATCGGCTCGCGCATGTCTTCGATGGAAGACAGGTCCGGGAGCTTGGAGGGGTTGTCGACGTAAATCGTTTCACCGTTTTTGAGCAACAACTCAAAAATAACGGTTGGCGCGGTGGTGATCAGGTCCAGGTCGTATTCGCGCTCAAGGCGCTCCTGGATGATCTCCATGTGCAGCATGCCGAGGAACCCGCAACGGAAGCCGAAGCCCAGGGCGTCGGAGCTTTCCGGGGTGTACTGCAACGACGAGTCGTTGAGGGTCAGCTTTTGCAGGGCTTCGCGGAAGTCTTCGAAGTCGTCGGAGCTGACCGGGAACAGGCCGGCGTACACCTGCGGCTGGATGCGTTTGAAGCCCGGCAGCACGTCGACGTCAGGGGTGGAACTCAAGGTCAGGGTGTCACCCACCGGCGCACCGTGAATGTCCTTGATGCCGGCGATGATGAAGCCGACTTCACCGGCTTTCAGATCAACGGTGGCGGTGTGTTTCGGATTGAACACACCGACGCTGTCCACCAGGTGGATCTTGCCGGTGGATTTGACCAGGATCTTGTCGCCCTTTTTCACACGGCCGTGGCGCACGCGTACCAGGGAGACAACCCCCAGGTAGTTGTCGAACCAGGAGTCGATGATCAACGCTTGCAGCGGATCTTCGTAGTTGCCGGTTGGGGCAGGAATGGTTTTCACCAGGCGTTCGAGCACTTCGTCGACGCCCAGGCCGGTCTTGGCGCTGCACTCGACGGCGTCGGTGGCGTCAATGCCGATGATTTTTTCGATTTCTTCCTTCACGCGGTCCGGATCGGCCTGCGGCAGGTCGATCTTGTTCAGCACCGGCATGACTTCCAGGCCTTGCTCGATGGCGGTGTAGCAGTTGGCCACGGACTGGGCTTCAACGCCCTGCCCCGCGTCCACCACCAGCAGCGCGCCTTCACAGGCCGCCAGCGAACGGCTGACCTCATAGGTGAAGTCGACGTGGCCGGGGGTGTCAATGAAGTTCAGCTGGTACTTGATACCGTCTTTGGCGGTGTAATACAGGGTAACGCTGTGGGCCTTGATGGTGATCCCGCGCTCGCGTTCGAGGTCCATGGAGTCCAGCACCTGGGCTTCCATTTCACGCTCGGCAAGGCCGCCGCACATCTGGATGAATCGATCGGCCAGCGTCGACTTGCCATGGTCAATGTGGGCGATGATGGAGAAATTGCGGATATGACTCAAATCACTCACGGATCAACACTCAAAAAGGCTGCAGGCAGACTGCCCGCTGAAAAATAGCCGGGAATTGTACCTGATGCTCGGGCCAGGCGTCATCTTTGCTGACCAGAACAAAAATGCCCCGATCTCTCGAACGGGGCATTTTTTGTTCATAAGCGCACGATCACCCGGCGCGGCGCAGCAGCCAGAACCCGGCCAGGGCGCATATAGCGGTCGGCACCAGCACCGCAAACAACGGCGAGAAACCGAACACCAGGCTCGACGGGCCAAGCAAATCCTGGGCGATACGGAAGGCAAAGCCCACCAGCACGCCGGTAAAGACCCGCTGACCGAGGGTCACGGAGCGCAACGGGCCGAAGATAAACGAGATCGCCATCAGCACCAGCGCGGCGGTGACCACCGGCTGCAGCACCTTGACCCAGAACGCCAGCCAGTAGCGACCGTTGCTCAGTCCCTGGTCCTTGAGGTAGTGGATATAGCTCCACAGCCCGGAGATCGGCAGGCTTTCCGGGATCATCACTACCGTATTGAGCAGTTCCGGCTTCAGGGCGATGTCCCATTGCTCGGTCGGCACATTGATCACTTCGGTGCTGGCCTTGGTGCCCTGGCCGACATTGCGGAAGTAGGTGGTGGTGACGTCGGTCAGTTGCCATTGCTCGGCGCTGTATTGGGCGCGCTTGGCGAAACTGGAGGACAACATGTGGCGTTCTTTGTCGAACGTGTAGCGAGTGACCCCCACCAACAGGCCGCCCGGCTGCACGGCGTTGATGTGGATGAACTCATCACCCTGGCGGTGCCACAAGCCATGCCTGGCGCTCTGGGCATCGCCCGAGCCCTGGGCCAGGGCGCGATTGGCCTGGGCGGTGGATTCGGCCGGCGGTGCGACGTATTCACCGATCAGCACGCTGCACATCATCAGCAGCAACATGGGCTTCATCACCGCCCACACGATACGGCCGATGGAAACACCGGCGGCGCGCATGATGGTCAGTTCACTGTTGCTGGCCAGGCTGCCGAGGCCGATCAGGCAGCCGATCAGCGCAGCCATCGGCATCATGTCGTAGAGACGACGCGGCGCGGTCAATGCCACGTAGCTCAGCACGTCCCACACGGTATACGTGTCGGTGACGTTACCCACTTCATCGATAAAGGCGAACAACGACGCCAACCCGAGAATGATGCCCAACACCGCCAGGATGGCGATCAGTACGCTGCTACCAATGTAGCGATCGAGCTTAGCCACGAGCCAACTCCTTCTGGCCAAGACGGCTCTTCATTTTCAGACGGATAGGTTCCCAATAGAGCAGCCCGAGGCCGATCATCAGGAAGATCCCGTGTACCCACCACAGGCCCAGCGTCGGTGACAGCTTGCCCTTTTCCAGGGAGCCACGGGCGGAGATCAGGATGGTCAGGTAGGCCATGTACAGCAGGATCGCCGGCAGCAACTTGAGGAAGCGGCCCTGGCGCGGGTTGACGCGGGACAGCGGCACGGCCATCAGGGTCACGATGAACACCAGCAACGGCAGGGAAATACGCCATTGCAGCTCGGCGATAGAGCGCAACTCCGTGCTGCCCAACAGCGCCTGGGTCGGGATCGCATCGCGGTCGGTGACCTCGTTGCTGATGTCCGGGCGGGCGAGCATCACGCCATAGGTGTCGTACTTGATGGCGCGGTAATCGGCCTGGCCGGGGCTGCCGTCATAGCGATAGCCGTTTTCCAGGATCAGGTAGCGGCTGCCGTCGGGGCGCACTTCCTGGCGCCCGGAATCGGCGACCAGGACGGAGATGCCACGGTCTTTCTTGTCCTGCCCCAGGCGTTTCTCGGAGATGAACACCCCGCCGAGGTTGGCGCGGTCGTCAGTGAGGGTTTCGGTGTAGGTCACCCGCGTACCGTCACTGAGTGCCTGGAAGCGGCCCGGTTCGAGGGTGTCGAACTCGGTCATGGCGTCCTGTTTGTTCAGCACCAGTTCGAACTGCATGGCGCCCTGGGGGGCCAGGCTCAGGCTCAGCCAGGCGACGATCAGCGCCACGCCGGCGGCCGGGATCATGGTCATGCCCAGCAGGCGTTGCTGGCTCATGCCGGTGGCCGAGAGCACGGTCATTTCGCTTTCAAGGTACAGCCGGCCATAGGCCAGCAGAATCCCGAGGAACAGGCCCAACGGCAGGATCAGTTGCAAAAAGCCCGGCAGACGAAAGCCCATGATCAGGAACAGTGAGCCGGGGTCCAGAGCACCGGAAGCAGCCTGAGCCAGGTATTTGACGAAACGACCACTCATGATGATGACCAGCAATACCGCGCTCACGGCACTCAGGGTCAACAGGACTTCGCGGGACAGATAACGGAAGACGATCAAACCAGACACTCCAGGGTTGTCAGGCTAAGGCGGCCAAACAAGCAAGCATAACGAGTCGGCCCGTTTAAACAGGCCGGCTAAAAAGATGGCGCATTATCCTGTGATTGACCGCGCCTGTCACGGAGCTTACTCATGCGCGTACACAAAGCGTGCGGCAAGGGTTGTCAGGCTCCGCCAGCGAGGTTCAAACTGCGGGCTTTGTCGCTGGCGGTTTACACGGCTGCCAGGCTTTAAAGCCGGAGCACACAGACTCCAGGCTCACAGACCTTTATAAGGGACCCGAACATGGAATTGGTTGTAAAAAGCGTTAGCCCCGAAACGTTGAAAACCGCCACCCTCGTGGTCGCTGTCGGCGAAGGCCGCAAGCTCGGCGTTGCCGCCAAACAACTCGACGAACTGAGCGGCGGCGCCATCAGCGCGGTCCTCAAGCGCGGCGACCTGGCCGGCAAAGTCGGCCAGAGCCTGCTGCTGCAAAGCCTGCCCAACCTCAAGGCCGAGCGTGTGTTGCTGGTGGGCGTGGGCAAGGACGCCGAACTCGGCGACCGCCCGTTCCGCAAGATCATCAGCGGCATTCTCACCACCCTCAAGGGCCTGGGCGGCAGCGATGCAGCGCTGGCACTCGATGAAATCGTGGTCAAAGACCGCGACAGCTACGGCAAGACCCGCCTGCTGGCCGAAAGCCTGCTCGACGGCGGCTACGTCTTCGACGAGTTCAAGAGCCAGAAAGCCGAACCGCGCGCCCTGAAGAAAGTCACCCTGCTGACCATCAAGGCCGCCCAGGCTGAAGTCGAACGCGCCGTGACCCACGCCCAGGCTATCGCCGCCGGCATGTCGTTCACCCGTGACCTCGGCAACATGCCGCCGAACATTTGCCACCCGACCTACCTGGGCGAACAGGCCAAGGCGCTGGGCAAGGAATTCAAGAGCCTGAAAGTCGAAGTGCTGGACGAGAAGAAGATCAAGGAACTGGGCATGGGCTCGTTCTACGCGGTCGGCCAGGGCAGCGATCAGCCGCCACGCCTGATCGTGATGCAATACAACGGCGGCAAGAAGGCCGAGAAGCCTTACGCCCTGGTCGGTAAAGGCATCACCTTCGACACCGGCGGCATCAGCCTCAAGCCGGGTGCCGGCATGGATGAGATGAAGTACGACATGGGCGGCGCCGCCAGCGTGTTCGGCACCCTGCGTGCGGTGCTGGAGCTCAAGCTGCCGATCAACCTGGTGTGCATCCTGGCCTGCGCCGAAAACATGCCGAGCGGCGGCGCGGCCCGTCCGGGCGATATCGTCACCACCCTCAGTGGCCAGACCGTCGAGATCCTCAACACCGACGCCGAAGGCCGCCTGGTGCTGTGCGATGCCCTGACCTACGCCGAACGCTTCAAGCCACAGGCAGTGATCGACATCGCCACCCTGACCGGCGCCTGCATCGTCGCCCTCGGCTCCCACACCTCGGGCCTGCTGGGCAACAACGACGAACTGATCGAGCAACTGCTCAGCGCCGGCAAGGCCGCCGACGACCGCGCCTGGCAACTGCCGCTGTTCGATGAGTACCAGGAACAACTGGACAGCCCGTTCGCCGACATCGCCAACATCGGCGGCCCGAAAGCCGGCACCATCACCGCGGCCTGCTTCCTGTCGCGCTTCGCCAAGAACTTCAACTGGGCACACCTGGACATCGCCGGCACCGCCTGGACCAGCGGCGGCAAGGACAAGGGTGCCACCGGCCGTCCGGTGCCACTGCTGACCCAGTACCTGCTGGATCGCGCCAAGGCCTGAAAACCGTGACCCCGGGGCGGCGCTACAGCCGCCTCGGGCTCCAGGAACCGCAATGACCCAAGTCGACTTCTATATATTGCCCAGCGCCGACCCGCTCGCGCGCCTGGACTTTGCCTGCAAACTCACCGAAAAAGCCTGGCGCATGGGCCACCGCATCTACCTGCATTGCAGCGATGCCGCTCAGCGCGACGAGCTCGACGCCCGCCTGTGGCGCTTCAAGGGCGAAAGTTTCGTACCCCACGGCCCCGCAGAAGCTGAACCCGAAGGCCAGGTGGTCCTGGGTGTGGGCGACAGCTGCGGCGATCACCATGACCTGCTGGTCAACCTCGACCTGAAAGTCCCGGCCTTTGCCAAGGCGTTCGCCCGTGTGGCCGAAGTGGTGGTGGAAGATCCGGCTATTCGTCAGGCCGCGCGGGAGAGTTTCCGTTTCTATCGCGAACAGGGCTATCCTTTGCAGGATCACCGGCTACAACGACTTTGAGTGCATGATGGACACCCCGAATACGATAAAAAAAGACGACCACCTGTTGGACGACCTGGAGTCGATCCGTCAGTTACTGGGTGATGACAACCTCCAACCGCCGCTGCTGACGGAAACCGTCAATGGCGACGTGCAGATTCCCCTGCTGTTCGACATGGTCGGCGCCAAGCCGGTTGAGCCGCTCGAACCGCCACCTGCCCCGGCCACCCCGGTTGTCGAAGCGGCGCCCGCTGCAGCGCCTGCCGAAAAGACCCCGGATGCCTTGCTGCTGCACCTGGACAACGAACTGCGCGCCGCCGCGCAATTGATCATGCAGGACGTGATCGACGACTTCGCCCCGCATATCGAAACCGAGATCAAGCGCCGGATGGATGCGCGGATGGAGCGGTTGCTCAGCCAATATCAGAATTAGCGCCCCTGTAGGAGCGAGCTTGCTCGCGAAAAACGTCAATGATGGCGCGGACATCCTGAATGAACGCGCGGCCCTTCAGGTTTTCGCGAGCAAGCTCGCTCCTACCCCTCGCCCCTATCCCCCGTTATACTTGTCGGCTTTCCTGAATTAATGCCAACTAGGGTCCCGCCGCGCATGGATAAGACCTACCAGCCGCACGCTATTGAAACTTCCTGGTACCAGACCTGGGAGTCCGAGAATTATTTCGCTCCGCAAGGCGCGGGCGATTCCTACACCATCATGATTCCGCCACCGAACGTCACTGGCAGCCTGCACATGGGCCATGGCTTCAACAATGCGATCATGGATGCGTTGATCCGTTTCCGTCGCATGCAGGGCCGCAACACCTTGTGGCAACCGGGCACCGACCACGCCGGTATCGCCACGCAGATGCTGGTGGAACGCCAACTCGAAGCCACCGGCCAGAGCCGTCACGACCTGGGCCGCGAGAAATTCCTGGAAAAAGTCTGGGAATGGAAGGATCAGTCCGGCGGCAACATCAGCCGTCAGATCCGTCGCCTGGGCTCGTCCGTCGACTGGAGCCGCGAGCGCTTCACCATGGACGACGGTCTGTCGGAAGCCGTGAAAGAAGCCTTCGTGCGCCTGCATGAAGACGGCCTGATCTACCGCGGCAAGCGCCTGGTCAACTGGGACACCAAGTTGCACACGGCAATTTCCGACCTCGAAGTGGAAAACCACGACGAGAAAGGCTTCCTGTGGAACCTCAAGTACCCGCTGGCCGATGGCGCCAAGACCGCTGAAGGCCACGACTACCTGATCGTCGCCACTACCCGTCCGGAAACCATGCTCGGCGATGCCGCCGTGGCCGTTAACCCGAACGATGAGCGCTACCAGGCCCTGATCGGCAAGTTCGTCGAGCTGCCGCTGGTTGGCCGGCGCATCCCGATCATCGCCGACGACTATTGCGACCCTGAATTCGGCACCGGCTGCGTGAAAATCACCCCGGCCCACGACTTCAACGACTACGAAGTCGGCAAGCGCCACAACCTGCCGCTGCTGAACATCTTCGACAAGAATGCCGCCGTACTGCCGGCCTGCCAGGTGTTCAACCTGGACGGCACGCTGAACGAGAGCATCGACGGCAAGATCCCGGCCGAATACGCCGGCCTCGACCGTTTCGAAGCGCGCAAGCAGATCGTTGCCGCCTTCGACGCCGCCGGCCTGCTGGTCAGCGTCGACGACCACAACCTGAAAGTGCCGAAGGGCGACCGCTCCGGCACTATCATCGAGCCTTGGCTGACCGACCAGTGGTACGTGTCCACCAAACCGCTGGCCGAGCCGGCGATTGCAGCCGTGGAAGATGGCCGTATCCAGTTCGTGCCCAAGCAATACGAAAACATGTACTTCTCGTGGATGCGCGACATCCAGGACTGGTGCATCAGCCGTCAGTTGTGGTGGGGCCACCGCATTCCGGCCTGGTACGACGAGTCGGGCAAAGTCTATGTCGGCCGCGACGAAGCCGAAGTGCGCGCCAAGCACAACCTCGGCCCGGACGTAGCCTTGCAACAGGACAACGACGTACTGGACACCTGGTTCAGCGCGGGCTTGTGGACCTTCTCGACCCTGGGCTGGCCGCAGCAGACCGAATTCCTGAAGAAATTCCACTCCACCGACGTGCTGGTCACCGGCTTCGACATCATTTTCTTCTGGGTCGCCCGGATGATCATGATGACCATGCACTTGGTGAAAAACGAAGATGGCACGCCGCAGGTGCCGTTCAAGACCGTGTACGTCCATGGCCTGGTGCGCGATGGCCAGGGCCAGAAGATGTCCAAGTCCAAGGGCAACGTTCTGGACCCGCTGGACATCATCGACGGTATCGACCTGGAAACCCTGGTGCAGAAACGCACCTCAGGCCTGATGCAGCCGAAACTGGCGAAAAAGATCGAGAAGCAGACCCGCGACGAGTTCGCCGACGGCATCGCCAGCTACGGCACCGACGCCCTGCGCTTCACCTTCTGCTCGCTGGCGTCCACCGGTCGCGACATCAAGTTCGACATGGGCCGCGTCGAAGGCTATCGCAACTTCTGCAACAAGATCTGGAACGCGGCGCGCTACGTGCTGGATAAAGGCGAAGACTGCGGGCAGAACGGCGAAGCCGTCGAGCTGACCCTGGCCGACCGCTGGATCATCTCGCAGTTGCAGCGCACCGAAGCCGAAGTGACCCGCCAACTCGATCAGTTCCGTTTCGACCTGGCCGCGCAGGTCTTGTACGAGTTCATCTGGAACCAGTATTGCGACTGGTACCTGGAACTGTCCAAGCCAGTGCTGTGGGACGAAAACGCGCCAGTCGAACGCCAGCGCGGCACCCGTCGCACCCTGGTGCGCGTGCTTGAAGTGGCGCTGCGCCTGGCGCACCCATTCATGCCGTTCATCACCGAAGAAATCTGGCAGCGCCTCGCGCCGCTGGCCGGTGTCCAAGGCAAGACCATCATGCTGCAACCTTGGCCGGTGGCCAACGAAACCCGCATCGATGAGGCTGCCGAAAGCGATATCGAATGGCTCAAGAGCCTGATGCTCGGCACGCGCAACATCCGCGCCGAGATGAACATCGGCCCGGGCAAGCCACTGGCGGTATTCGTGAAGAACGCCAGCGCCGAGGACCAGCGTCGCCTCACCGAGAACGATGCGCTGCTCAAGAAGCTGGCCAAACTGGAGTCGATCACCGTGTTGGCGGCTGGCGCCGAAGCGCCACTGTCGGCGACCGCGCTGGTCGGCGACATGGAAGTGCTGGTGCCGATGGCCGGCCTGATCGACAAGGACGCGGAACTGGCCCGTCTCGACAAGGAAATCCTGCGCCTGCAAGGCGAAGTGCAGCGGGTCGGCGGCAAGCTGTCCAACGCGGCATTCGTCGACAAGGCACCGGCTGAAGTGATCGACAAGGAACGCGCCAAACTGGCCGAGGCTGAACAGGCCCTGGGCAAGCTGGCGGAGCAACATGCGCGGATTTCCAGCCTGTAAGGGCTAGCCGTGTAAAAAAAAGAGACCTTCGGGTCTCTTTTTTTTACTTTGCAAACCCGATCAATGTGGGAGGGGGCTTGCCCCCGATAGCGGCGTATCAGTCTCAACTCTTTTGACTGCCACACCGCTATCGGGGGCAAGCCCCTTCCCACATTTGATCGAGTTGACCTCAGGATGTGTGACAATGCCCACCACTTTGAGCCAACACCAGAATCATCATGACCGCCCCCAGCACACCGAAACCTTCGCGCAAGAAGCCTAAAACCGCCGCCACGGCCAAACCCGTCGTGCCGCGTAAAGAGGCCAGCCTGCACCCACGCAACCGCCACCAGGGCCGTTACGACTTCCCGGCGCTGATCAAGACCACGCCGGAACTGGCGCAATTCGTGATCATCAACCCTTACGGCAAGGAAAGCATCGACTTCGCCAGCCCGGACGCCGTGCGCGTGTTCAACCGGGCGCTGTTGAAGTCCTTCTATGGCGTGCAGCATTGGGACATCCCGGCGGATTACCTGTGCCCGCCGGTGCCGGGGCGTGCCGACTATGTACACTTCCTCGCCGACCTGCTGGCCAGCGTCAATGACGGCGAAATCCCCCGTGGCGCGCCGGTCAAGGTGCTGGACATCGGCATGGGCGCCAACTGCGTCTACCCGCTGATCGGCTACAGCGAATACCGCTGGCACTTCCTCGGTTCGGAAGTCGACCCCACCGCAGTCGCCGCCGCCAAGGCCATCGTGCAGTCCAACGGCCTGAACAAGGCGATCCAACTGCGTCAGCAGAGCAATCCCAAGCACATTCTGCTGGGCCTGCTGGAACCCGGCGAGCGCTTTGACCTGACCATGTGCAACCCGCCGTTCCACGCGTCCATGGACGAAGCCACCAAGGGCAGCGAACGCAAATGGCGCGCCTTGGGCAAGGCCGATCCGAAACGCAAGTTGCCGGTGCTGAACTTCGGCGGCCAATCGGCCGAACTGTGGTGTGAAGGCGGTGAAGCGCGCTTCGTAACGCAATTGATCGCCGAGAGCGCGCACTTTGCCCACAAGGTGCTGTGGTTCAGCACCCTGGTGTCGAAAGCCTCGAACCTGCTGGCGATCCAGACTGCGCTGAAAAAGGCCGGTGTACTGGAGAGCCAGGTGGTGGAAATGTCCCAAGGGCAGAAGCAGAGCCGGTTTGTCGCCTGGACCTTCCAGACCCCCTCCGAGCAGCAGGTGTGGCGCCAACGCTGGGCACGTAAAGACTGAGCCCAAATCCCGGGCAACAAAAAACCGTGCCCGGATCGCTCCGGCGCACGGTTTTTTTTGCTGCGTCTTACTTGTTAACAGCGTCGGTCAGGCCTTTGGCCACAACCAGCTTGATAACTTTCTTGGCAGCGATTTCGATGGCAGCGCCAGTCGAAGGGTTACGGCCAGTACGGGCAGGGCGCTCGGTCACTTTCAGTTTGCCAACGCCTGGCAGAGTGATTTCGCCGCCGTTTTCCAGCTGATCAGCAACAATTTGAGCCAGCTGGTCCAGCAGAGCGCGCACGGTGGTTTTCGGTGCGTCTACTGCTTCAGCCAGGTCAGCGATCAGTTGGTCTTTAGTAATAGCCATTGTGGTGTTCCTTCCCTATCAAATTCATATGGATTGCAGAGTGCAGTGTCAGCCGTCGAGCCCGACCGTCAAGGCCTGGCATCCCCGGCTATAACCACGGAGATCGGGGTTATAGATGCTTGAAACGGGGATTGGTTCGACCTGACAAGTGCTGAATGCACGCTTAACGCCGAGTCTTGGGCGTAAGACCGGGCAAAACTAGCACAGAGACGGGGAAATATCCGCTTCTACCTACCCATTTGGTCAGCTTTATCGCTCTAAACCGTGAAAAAAAGGCATATGGCCCGTCGGAGGCCTTCCAAAACACCTTCAAAGCACGTCTTGGCCAACGGGTGCGGTACACTGGGCGACTTTTCGGGGAGGCCAACCGCTCCCCTATCAACCAGCCGAGAAGCCTATGCCGATCCGTCATTGCATCGTCCACCTGATCGACAAAAAACCCGACGGCACACCCGCAGTTCTCCACGCCCGCGGCTCCGAGCTTGCCGAGTCGGCCGCGATCGAGAACATGCTTGCCGACCTCAACGAGAGCTACAACGCCAAACAAGGCAAGGCCTGGGGTTTCTTCCATGCCGAGTCGGGCGCGCACCCGTTCAGCGGCTGGTTGAAGGAATATTTCGAGGGTGGCCAGGATTTCACCACGTTCAGCCGCACCGCCGTCGAACACCTGCAGAAGCTGATGGAAGAGTCCAACCTGTCCACCGGCGGCCACGTGCTGTTTGCCCACTACCAGCAAGGCATGACCGACTACCTGGCCATCGCCCTGCTGCACCACAGCGAAGGCGTGGCGGTCACCGACGAACTGGACGTGACCCCATCGCGCCACCTCGACCTGGGCCAATTGCACCTGGCGGCGCGGATCAACGTGTCCGAGTGGCAGAACAACAAGCAGTCCAAGCAGTACATCTCGTTTATCAAAGGCAAGAATGGCAAGAAAGTCTCGGAATACTTCCGCGATTTCATCGGTTGCCAGGAAGGCGTCGACGGCCCAGGCGAAACCCGCACCCTGCTCAAGGCGTTCAGCGACTTCGTTGAAAGCGAGGACCTGCCCGACGAAACTGCCCGCGAAAAAACCAAGACCCTGGTGGACTACGCCAGCAGCCAGGCCAAGCTCGGCGAGCCGATGGGCCTGGAAGAATTGTCGGGTTTGATCGATGAAGATCGGCCTAAGGCGTTCTACGACCATATCCGTAACAAAGACTACGGCCTGTCGCCGGAGATCCCGGCCGACAAACGCACCCTCAACCAGTTTCGCCGCTTCACCGGGCGCGCCGAGGGGCTGTCGATCAGTTTTGAAGCACACCTTCTGGGCGACAAGATCGAGTACGACGAAGCCGCCGGCACCCTGATCATCAAGGGCCTGCCGACCCAACTGACCGACCAGCTCAAGCGCCGAAACTGATGCTCGGCGGGGTCTTTAAAAAAGTCCTGCTGGTGTTGCTGGTGGTGGTAGTGATCCAGAACTGGGGCAAGGTCGAACGGCTGTTCAACCCGTCCCAGGTGGTCGCCGAGCAGACGCGGGCCTCGGCGCGCGTGGTGCTCTATTCGACCGAGTGGTGTGGCTACTGCAAACAGATCCGCCGCTTCCTCGACCAGAAAGGTATTCCATACCAGGCGTTCGATATCGACAAAGACGCCACAGCGCGCAAGGCCTATGAGGCATTGGGCGGTGGTGGGATTCCGTTTGTGGACGTGAATGGCACGTTGATTCGCGATTACAGCCCCGAAGCGATCATGGCGGCGCTGAAGTAATCAGCGCACCACAATCATCCGTCCCAACACCGTGTGCTGCTCGAACCCCAGCACCGCCTGCAACGCATTCAGTACGGCGTGCGGATCGTTACTCGGGAAGCTGCCACTGACACGCCGGGCGCCCAGTTCGTCGTTGAGCAGCAGGATGCGCCCAGGGTAGTAACGGCGCAAATCCTCGATCACCTCGGCCAGCGGCGCCTTGTAGTAGTTGAGCCAGCCGTCGCGCCAGGCCAGGCGTGCTTCGCTGTTGACCGCGTGCCAGGGTTCGGCGACGCCATCGGCGTAGGCCACTTGCTGACCCGCCGTAAGAATTTGCTGCTGCCCCTGCTTGGCCGGTGTGACGCCGACCCGCCCCGACAACACCGTCACCTGCGCGCCCGCCGGTTGCAGGCGCACTTCGAACTGCGTGCCCAGCACCCGCGTTTCACCGCTGCCCGCTTCCACCACAAATGCCGCGCCGGTGTGAGTCACGCTGAAAAAGCCCGCACCGCGACGCAGTTGGACATGCCGCTCACCCTGGCTGAAATCCACAGCAATGGCGCTGTCGGCATCCAGGGTGACGTGGGATTGATCGGCCAGGGTCACGGTTTTCACCTCGCCCGGCGCCGTGACGTAATCCGCGCCGAAGTCCTCGACCCAACGCGACGGTTGCCAGCCGGCGCCCATCGACAGCATCACCAGCAGGCACGCGGCCATCGCCAGCGCGCCGGCCCCGCGCATGACCCGCGAGCGTTTCGAGGTGTGCATCGCATTCAGGTAGCCCTGCAAGGCCAGCGCGTCTTCATCCGCCAGTTTGCGCGCCGGTACTTCGCTTAACTCCCAGAGCAATTGGGCCTGGGAATAGGCCTGGACATGCGCCGGGTCGGCCTGCAGCCAACGGCTGAAGGTGGCCTGGTCGCCGCTGCTGGGCTGGTCATGCAACAGGCTCAGCCAAGCCAGTGCGGCCTGTTGCTGGTCGGGCGTCGGGGTGACGTTCACGGTGCTTTCCCTGGCGAGCGTGGAGGCGATGGCTCACGAAGGCTGGCTTTGCAGGCTTCGAGGGCACGCATCATATGTTTTTCCACGGCACTTTGGGACAGCCCCATGGCCTTGGCGATTTGCGCGTACTTGCGGCCGTGGATGCGGTTGAGCAGGAAGATCTGGCGGGTACGCTCGGGCAAGCTGCGCAAGGCGGCTTCGACGTGACGCAGGTCGTTGCCGGCCTCCAGCGCAGCCTGGGGCTCGGAGCCCTGATTGTCCTGCTGCTCGGGCAACCAGCCTTCGTTGCTGCGCACCCGCGCGCTTTCGCTGCGCAGGTGGTCGATGGCGATATTGCCGGCGCAGCGCAGCAGGTACGTGCTGAGTTCTTCGACCTGCACCAGCGGCCGCCGCCAGAAGCGCAGGAACAAGTCCTGCACCAGGTCGGCCGCCGTGGCGCGACAGCCCACGCGCCGGCTGACCAGCGCTTCCATTTGCGAGCGCTGGGACAAAAACACCTGCAGGAAATGCGCACGCCCACCCGCCGCGTCAGCGGGCTGGCTGTCCTGGGGTTCCGGTGGCGTACTGATCATCATGCGCGGCTCACAGGGTGGCGAAGGCCGCGACGGGGCTGGCCAGCAGGCCAACGCCCGCCAAGCTCAAGGCCAACCTCGGCCGATACGGCAACAGCAGCACCAGCAGCAGCGCGCTGAGCATCAACACCGCGCACCACTCCACCAGCCCCTGGGCCAAGCCCGTGGCGGCCACCGCCGGCCAGATCGATAGCGTCAGCAGCCACCCGCCAGCCACGCGCAACCCCAAGCGACGACGCGGCGACGGCTTGCTGCGCAGCAATTCGCCATGGTGACGGTCGGTGGACAGGCACAGTGCGGTAAACCCGGCGTAGCACATCAACCATGCAAGCAACATTCAGTGCGCCTCCGATTTGAGATTGAGCGGGCGTGCCCTTTCGACCTTGGGTTGGGGCGCCGTGCGACGGTGCATTTTCCAGGCGGCCCAGGCGAGAAACACACCGCTGCCCAGGCACGTCAGGTCGAAGCCGGCCATGGCCCAGTCGCCCGTCGCCAGCGACACGCCCAGGTGGTTCGAGGTGGTCAGCGCGTTGAGCAGAGGGATCGCGCTAAACAACAGTGCGCCAACGCTCAGTTGCTCGACCCAGGCCTGGCGCCCTCGACGCAGCACGGCGTGCAACAGGCTCAGGCCCCAGACGATAAAGAAGACCTGCACTTCCCAGTCGGAACGCTCGGCAACGCTCACCGGCAGCAAACGGTTGGCCCAGAAGAACGCCGCAATGGCGAGCAACAACCCGGACATGCTGGCGATATTCAGCACTTGCACCAGACGCAGCTCAAACGGCATACCCCCGGTTTTGGCGTGCTTGAGCTGGCGCTTGCCGAGCCAGATCACCAGCCCGGTGCCAATCATCGCCGTGCCCGCCAGCCCGCAGATAAAGTACAGCCAGCGCAACACCGGACCGGCGAAATGGCCCATGTGCAGGCCATAAAAACTGCCGCCGATCGCCGCCGGCAGCGATTGCTCGGCGCTGACCCGCAGCAGTTCGCCGGTGCTGCCGTTGAACGACACGGTGCTGCCGAAATCATGCACCACGCGGTCGCCGCCGGCGCGGAACACATTGACCGAGGCGTTCACGTCACTTGGGTTATTCACCGCCAGCCGCCCCACATGCCCACCCGCCCACTGCGCCCGCGCCTGCTCGTACATCGGCAGCAACGGCAACAAGGTGCCGGGCTGGCCGAGCGCTGGCGCGTTGTCGGTGGAGGGAAACACATCGTTGAAGAAGGCCCGGCTGTCGTTGCCGTAAGAGGCCACGATGGGGGCCGGCATGACCAAGCTCATGAAGATCACCAGGCTGCTGTAGGTGATCATCAAATGAAACGGCAGCACCAGCACGCCCACTGCGTTATGCCCGTCGAGCCAGGAGCGCTGACCCTTGCGAGGGCGGAAGGTGAAGAAGTCCTTGAAGATTTTTTTGTGGGTGATGATGCCGGTGATCAATGCGACAAACATCACCATCGCGGCAAGGGTGGATAACCAGCGGCCCCAGGGATGCGGCATTTGCAACTGGAAGTGGAAGCGATAGAAGAACTCGCCGCCCTTGCTTTCACGGACCTGCACGGCTTGGCCGCTGACCGGGTCGAGGACTTTCTGGATGAAGTCGCCGCGTTTGCCGGGGTCGACCTTGTCTTGCCACATCACCGACAGGCCAGGGTCGCGGCTGTCCGGCAAGGTGATAAACCAGCGTGCAGCGTTGGGCGCCTGCTGTTGCAAGTAGGCTTGGGCCACCGCAAGGCTGCGCCCATCGTCCAACGGGTGGGCCTGCACTTCGGGCTGGGTCCAATGGCTGATTTCATCTTTGAAATACGACAAGGTGCCCGTCAGAAAAATCGCAAACAGCAGCCAGCCAAAGATCAGTCCGGCCCAGGTGTGCAACCAGGCCATCGCCTGGCGAAAACCTTCTTTCATGTGCGTGCCATCCATACACCCACACCCGCCAGGGTCGCGAACAACGCGCTCGGCAACATCACGCCACACCACGCACGCCAAGCCGTGCGGCAGGCAAAGCACCACAGCACCGCCAACAGGTAGAACACAAACGAACTCATCATCCCGGTGATCACCGCATCGGCGCGGGACGTGGGCAGCCACAGCGCCAGGCAGATGGCGGTCAGGGACGCCATCAGATAGCCACCGAGCACAGCGGCCAATGCGCGTGACGTGACAGCGAGGCGGTAAGCGGCGGGAAGCGAGGTTTTGCTTTTCATGCAGGAAGCGCCAGGTTCATCAGAGCGCAATATTAATGATAAATATTCTCATAAGCAAAAGAGAACGGATGAATCACCTGCCTGAAGGCAAAACCTAACTGCCCGCCAGGCAACTCGGGGTGCCCGCGACCAAGGCGTCGATGGCGCAGCGCGTCTTGGCCGGCATGTGCGCCGCCGTGGGCCAGATCACATGGATCGGCGCGGGCTGCTCGCGGTAGCTCGGCAGTACCGCTTCCAGTTGCCCGCGCAGCACATAGTGCGCAATCAGCCAACTCGGCAACCAGGCCAGGCCCACGCCGGCGATGGCGGCATCGGCCACGGCCTGGAGGTCGTCCATCATCAGCGGCGACGCGACCTGCACACGGTGCGGGCGGCCCTGGGCATCGTTGAGCTGCCACTCCAGGCGCGGCGCAGTGCAGCGGTAGGCAATGCCGCGGTGTCCGGCCAAATCCTCAAGACGCTCGATTCGCCCGACACGCTGCAAATACGCCGGGGCTGCCGCCAGGCCGATGGCCTGCTCGCCCAGGCGCCGCGCGCTCAGGCGGTCGGTGTCGGGTAACGCGCCGATGCGCACCGCCAGGTCGAAGCCTTCCTGGGCCACGTCGATCAGCCGGTCAGAAAACGAAATATCAATCTCCAACTGCGCAAACCGATCCAGCAGGCCCCACAACGCCGGCGCCGCGTAGTGATGCCCGAAAGCCAGCGGCAAGCTCGCCCTCAAGCGCCCGCGAGGCTGCTGCCGACCGCTTTCCAGCACCGATTCGGCCGCTTCCAGCTCGGCCAGCGCGCGCAGGCAATGCTCGTAATAGGCCTGCCCGTCCTCGGTCAACCGCTGGCGGCGGGTGGAGCGCTGCAACAGGCACGTGCCCAGGCGTGCCTCGAGTCGCGCCAAGCCTTTGCCCACGGCCGAACGGGTGAGGTTCAGCCGTTCGGCGGCTTCGGTCAGGTTGCCGCTCTCGACGATCTGCAGAAAGAGTTCAACGCCATCAAAACGTGGGGTGGCCATGCTGTAATTGTCGCCTGCAATTCCCTGATTGAATGAAAACTTGTCACGAATAAAGAATCCGCTTCCCGCGAGAATGGCACGCTCCCCCTCTCGAAAGGAAGACCCCATGCCTCCCGCCGTCGCTGTATCGACTATCAGCGCATCAAGCACCGCCAGAAACGCGCTCGCCCTCACCGCCGTGTGCCTCGTGGCGCTGATGTTCGGCCTGGAAATCTCCAGCGTGCCGGTGATCCTGCCCACGCTGGAACAGCAGCTGGGCACCGGTTTCCAGGATGCTCAATGGATCATGAACGCCTACACCCTGGCCTGCACCAGCGTGCTGATGGCTGCCGGTACGTTGGCCGACCGCTTTGGCCGACGACGCATGCTGGTGCTGTGCCTGTGGCTGTTTGGCTTGGCCTCGCTGGCCTGTGGGCTGGCCGAAGACGCGTCCCTGCTGATCGGGGCGCGTTTCGTCCAGGGCGTGGGCGCCGGGGCGATGATGATCTGCCAGTTCGCGATTCTGTCGCACCAGTTCCGTGAGCCGGCGGCGCGGGCGCGGGCATTCGCAGTGTGGGGCGTGATCGCGGGCCTGGGCCTGGGCTTCGGGCCGATGGTTGGGGCGTTGATCCTGGCGGTGGCGGACTGGCGCTGGGTGTTTCTCGTGCATGTGCCGCTCACGTTGCTGACATTGGTGCTGCTGCATGTCAGCGTGCAGGAGTCGCGCGATCCGGCCGGCAATCGCCTCGACATCGCGGGCATGCTCACCTTGACGCTGTCGGTGTTTGCGCTGGTTTACTTCATCACCCAAGGCACCGAGAACGGCTTTGGCGCACCGGCCATGCTGGGTTGGGCTGGCTTGTCGCTGGCCGCGCTGCTGCTGTTCATCTTCATTGAGCGGCGCAGCGCCCATCCGATGTTCGACTTCTCGGTGTTTCGCCTCCAACGCTTCAACGGCGCGTTGATGGGGTCGATCGGCATGAACTTCAGCTTCTGGCCGTTCATGATCTACCTGCCGTTGTATTTCCAGGCGGGTCTGGGCTACGACACCCTGACCACCGGCGGCGCCCTGCTCGCCTATACCCTGCCCACCTTGCTGGTGCCGCCGCTGGCCGAACGCCTGGCCCTGCGCTACGGCGCCGAACGCATCATCCCTTTGGGTCTGGGCGTGATGGGCACGGGCTTTATGGCCATGGCCGCCGCCAATGGCGCCGCGCATCCAAGCATCGTGCTGGTGCTGTTCAGTTGCGCGATGGCCGGCGTGGGCTTGGCGCTGACCAACTCACCGACCACCAACACCACCACCGGTTCGGTGTCGGCGGATCGTGCGGGCATGGCCTCGGGGATCGACCTCAGTGCGCGGCTGATCACCCTGGCGGTCAATATCGCGCTGATGGGCCTGGTGCTCTTGCTGGGGATCAGCCATCAACTGGCCGAAGTGTTGCCGGCCACCACCGCACTGGATTGGCCCGCCATCAGTCAGAACATTGCAGCGGGCAAGCTGGAGGGGCTGACATCAATGGGCCTGGCGCGTCCGGATGCCCAGGCGGCGCTACGCCATGGCGCCGGTTGGGCGATGCTGTTTGCGGGCGTGGGGGCTTGCGGGCTGGCGCTGTTGAGCCGGTATTTCTTCCGACGCGGCAGATAAACAAAAACGGGCCTGCATCTGCAGGCCCGTTCTCAGTAGGGAATGAAAAAACTGTCAGCTGTTAATTGCAGCGTTTTCGTTTTCCAGGAATTCCTCTTCAAGCGCGTCATCATTCACTTTGTTGGCCGGCACATTTTTCGCAGCAGCGCGTGGCTTGCCTTGCAGTTTGCCGAACAGATGTTCCAACGCATGGTCCAGCTTGATCGCTGCACCGTCGATCGCCTGTTCCAGGGTATCGGCTTTATGCAGCACCGAAAGCGGTTGATGGCCCTTTGGCCGTGCTTCCAGGCGGCAGCTTAAATCGTGGGGACCGGGCTTGTCGCCGTTCTCATCCCGCAGGTAGACCTCAACGCGGGTCAGGTCTTCGTCATAACGTTCGAGCGTGCTTTCAATGGTATTACGTACCCACTCCTCCAGTCGGATGCTGCTTTCAATATGGTTATCGCTATTGACTTGGATTTGCATAGTTCTTCCCTTATTTCAGCTAGCTCGCGAGAGGTCACAAACTGCAACACCGGGGTGGTGAAACCATGACCTCTTGATTACACAATTGAGCAGTCAGAGAAACAATTCAACCCCTTTGCAAAGATAAATCCCACATTACAAATTAACCCTGACTACAAGCAAAAACGCTGGTAGGGTGGGGAGTTAGTTACATCTTCTTATGCCCCGCCATCTTCGTCATTACCGCTGTGCCCACGGGTGCAACCCGCGGAAAATCCCCACTTCCCCGCCAGCCCATCGTGCACCGCTTTCTCGTGACTGCCCTGAAACAAAGCACGACGCCACCCCATATGGGAGGGGGCTTGCCCGCGATTGCGCTCGCCCAGCCACGAATTCATCAACTGATCCACCGCAATCGCGGGCAAGCCCCCCTCCACAGGTGCATTCCAGCGTCAGACAGGTCGCTGTACGGCACGCCCCTTGCTGTACAGCTCATGAGGCAAACGGACGTTGTGAACCCTCAGCGACGGAGTGGCCGGTGGTCAGGCAACGCGAACTAATCCAGACGCCGGTCGTCAATGACTGCATGTTCTTATCAGGCGGTAACGCACCATGGACAATCCTTTTCAGATCATCACCGACACCTTCACCCCACAATACAGAGTCAACCTGAGCATCCAGCGGCTGGATGGCAGCATCATGCTGACCCTCTCGAATGAGCAGGGCGTGGTGGCCAAGCGCATGATCAGCGCCGAACAACGCAACGACCCGCAACGGCTCAAGCGCCTGGTGCAAAGCATCCAGTTCGGGATTGCCATCGAACAGGGCCACAGCGCCATGGAAATCCTGACGGTGATGACGGACGGGGACAGTCACAAACTGTTGCAGCGACCGCCCGCCCGCGCCCTACCCTTCAGCGTCAGGCTTTAAAGCTCACCTTTCTCTGATTCAAGGCTCTCGCCCTTGCGGTGCGGGCCTTGCACCTTCACCGACGGAAACGCCGACGACGCATAGCGCACCACCAGAATCGAGAACGCCAACAACAGAATCCCGCCGCACAGGTAGATGATGCCGATGTCCGGCGGGTTGTGGTGGGACACGTTGGAGATCAGCAGACGCGTCAGCGCGGTGATCGCCACGTAGATCAGGAAGCGCACCGGCATGTGGTTGGTCTTGAAGTAAATCCCGACCATGGCGCCCAATTCCAGGTAGATGAACAACAGCAAGATGTCATCGATCTTGATGTGCCCGTTCTCCAGCATCCCCAGAAACTCCATCACCGCCGCCCAGGCAGTCACCGCGCCGATGGCGAACAACGCCAGGTAGTGGAACGTCTCGACAAACAGATTGCCCAGAGATTCGGCCAGCCCGTGGACATTCTGACGCAGCTTTTCGGCCCAATTGATTTTCACGATGATGCTTCCTTAGGTCGGCTCGACCGGATAATGCGGGTTGGACGTGACGGTTGTTCTGCATGCAGAAAAAAGGCCAGCGGCAGGTATAAGATGATGGCGGGGTGACATGAGGCACTCCAAACCTGTATTTCCGGGCTACATTAAAAAACTGCTACCCAAACCCCACGGTTTGGCTTACCCTTTTAGCTGTATATAAATACAGTAGTCGTAAAAGACAACTATCGTGAAGGCATGTGAGGTGGTGAATGGCCGTCGAAGTGGTATACCGCAGCAGCCGAGATCTGGAGCGTTTGTTCATGGATAAAGCCGAAGCTGACCGTCATGACAAGATGCTTGAACTCGCTGAGTTGCTCGCAGAAGTGTTGCAAAAAGCCGTGCCGTCGTTGAGCGAGCAGCAGGTTGAAGAGGCCGGGATCTACATGGCGAAAAACCGCGATGTCTTTGCCAAGGCATTCAAGAGCCAACCGGACGCGCTGTCCGAGTTGCTGAACCCGCCGGCGGAATAAAGCCCGAATTGAACAGGCCCTAAATCGTTGATTCAGGGCCTTTTTAAAACGGATTTTCATCGGTTCGATGAATACTAAATAAATCTGTCCCGTTTGGCTCTGTGTGATTCATTGACCTTTTTAGGATCTGTTGAGAGTTTCTCAATGCTTGAAATTATGTCTTTCATAGCTAATTGACCTTATTGATATGTTCAGCAATGACTCTGTCGATTTCCATGGCCCTCTTCACGATTTGAGCACGGCTTAGGGTTGTTTTTACGGAAACTTACCCACATCGGGCTTACTATTTTTCTATGAATATTTCGTGGCAAACCTTGCAGGTTTGACAGGGAAACTCGCATGGATTCTGGGAAGAGCCTCTTGATACCGATATACATCTGAGGTATTCGGTGATGCACTTCCATTTTCAATTGCCCTCTAAATTTTTTCATCCGAGCGTGTGCTTTGAAATAAGGGGTAAGGTGACATTTGAGGCCGTATGGGTCTACCCAGGCAATAGGGTTTGGAGCATACGCGTATAGATTATGTCCCCCCCTTAAGCTCACGGGATCCGGCGTCGTAAACCTCCCCACATCCGGATCATAAAACCTAAACGTATTAAAATGCAGCCCCGTCTCCCGATCCAGATACTGCCCCTGAAACCGCAAATTCTGCTCTTCAATGAAGTAAGGCTCGCGCACCTCCTCCCGCGTATTGCCCCACACCCGATAAGTCGCTCGCCAGATGTCGTGGCCGTCGACCTCGGTCAGTTGTTCACACAGCCCGTTGAGATCGGTGGGTAGTAGCGGATTTTCTGCAGCCCCCCGCTACCGTCGACGCGAGCCAGGAGGACATGGCCTTCGTCTTCGTAAATATTGAGGCTGGTCTGGCTGTGCTTGTGTTGCATTTAAACTAAATATCGATAAAAAAGCTCGACCTCATGCGGATCTTCAAGCGATTTTAACGCCGCCTTATAGCGCTCCTCAACTCTCTGCTTGAGCCCCTCAGTAGCGAGCAAGTATAGAGCAGGGTAAACGGTATTGGAGCGAATCCATTCATTTGAATCTACCTCATCAAACCATTTGAGTGCTAACTCAACGCTGATCAATAATTGCTCTTTCCAGCCAGGCTTTTCATCCGGAGTTTCGAATGAATATAGCCATATCGAAAACCTCTCATTGAAGTGCTGAAGTGATTCGCTGGATTCCTTCAGTATCCGCCAATCGGTCAGTTCGGCGACAACCTGATTGGATGTGCGAGTTTTTATAGATTTCTCTATAATTGATTTTGACCAACTTTCCGGATACTCGAACTTTTCATCTCTCAGTGCCTTTTCAAGGACTGTATTCACATGCACCATCAGTGTCGGATCGAGAAGCTGCAGCGTCAAGTGGAGAGAAAACCATCCTTTTTGCTTGGAAAGCCCCATTGAGTAGCGCCTGATTCGACCCTCATTGTCGGTTTTTTCAAAAAAACGGTCTTTTTTTTGCGTGAACCCATGGTTTTCAAACGTCTCAGCTATACCTGAGATTAGTAATCTCAACATATTCTCGACACTTTCAATCATTACGGCAACCTCCATGAATGTTTTTGTTTTGTTGTTTTTTATTCTTCGCCTCTGAGCACCTGTTGGCTGATAGGTCTCCGACAAATTGAAAAAAAGCCCACTCGCCATTATTGTTGACAGTTAAGGTTTAGCTACCCGACTGCATAAGGAGGTCTATCAGTTGCTCTGCAAATTCTTTTCCTTCTGCTTCCGCTAGATTTTTTAGGTTGAATACTCCACCACGCTGCATTGCGTAGTTTTTTAGGCGACGTTTAAGTAACTTCGTTGTCGGCGACTCAGGTTGGGCAAGGACGATGGTGAGTGCCTTTCTTGATCTTTCGGCTAAGTCTTTAAAATAAATATGTTGATCATCGGCTGGCGGGGCGATTTGTTCGATATTGCAATTTTTGAATAAAACGAAGTCAAAGACGCATTTTTCGAAGTCGGCTCGCAACATGGTATTGGGTTGCTCTGCAACAAAATTTACGTCTTGCAACTTTCCGGAAAACTTACAGTCTCGAACGTTTGCAACATTAAAGGTGTTGTCAATGATTTTGCAGCGTTCAAAAGCACAGTTAATGAAGCTGCAGTCATTGAAATAACTTTTTCGGAAGTCACACTTTATGAACGTGCAGTTGTTGAAAATGCTGTCATTCAAGCCACTGCCGCGAAAATCAGCACTTTGAAAGTGACAGTTTCTGAGCGTGGACTTATGGAAAAAACGGACTTCGCGGAAGTCTGTTTTTTCGAAAGAGCAGTCTTCCAAGAGACAATCATCAAAGATAGATGCAGAAAGTGTTGCGTCTTTGAGACGACAGGAACGGATTAGCTCACCTTTAAACCGGGTTTTCTCCTGCAGCACTAACCCTTCCTGGCTCAATCCGCCAAGCACTATAGACTCAATATGTTCACTCACCATGTTACTCCTTCATATCCATTACCCCAGTCGCCATACCTGCGCTGATGCGTACCTCTTGCCCAGTCGGCTTTGGTTGTTAGATCCCACCAAGTTGTTTTGTTCGCATCGTATACATCAGGTAGTCGCTGCCCTGATTTGGACACTCTGAGATGTGACAGCGAAGGATCGGCGTCAACCCTACGCTTGAATTCTGCATCAATTCGCTGTCCGACATAACGACGATAGCGAGAGCGTGCCTGACCATAATCACCTCTGTCATAAGCTCGTTGCACAGCCGCTCGTTGACGAGTGGTCAGTGACCGCTGCGGATTTTTATACACTGCCTTGCGTGCTGCATCAGCATGGGCTTGCAACTTGCGGGTCGTCGCAGTGCATGGCGCCCAACCCCAAGGGTCTACCCAATCGATAGGGTTCGGGGCATATTGATAGAGGTTGAATCCGCCCAGCAGTCCCATGGGATCTGGTGTGATAAAGCGTCCGACATCGGGATCATAGAAGCGGAAAGTGTTGAAGTGCAGCCCCGTCTCCCGATCCAGATACTGCCCCTGAAACCGCAAATTCTGCTCTTCAATGAAGTAAGGTTCCCGCACCTCCTCCCGCGTATTGCCCCACACCCGATAAGTCGCTCGCCAGACATTATGGCCGTCGGCCTCGGTGAGTTGCTCCGGCAAGCCGTTCAGGTCGTTGTGGTAATACCGCACGCGTTGGTATTCACCTTCGCCGTCGACTCTGGCGAGGGGTTCGTAACTGTCGCCGTCGTAGAGATAAAGGCTGGTCTGACTGTGACGATGTTCCTGCAATAAACGCAGTCCATCCCAGTCGAAACGGCTTTCTCCCAGGCAAACGCCATTCTTGTCGTGTTCAGTTTTACCGATGCGCCGACCCAGCGGGTCGTAGGCCATCCTGACCACGCTGCCGTTGTCATTGCGTACTTCAACCAACCGGCTTTCGGCGTCGTAGGCAAAGCGCTGCAAACCACGCACAGCGCTACGCTTTTCAACCATTCGCCCAAACGCGTCGTAGGTATAGCGCTTGTCTTGATATGTCAGCAGCCGGTTATGCCGTACCAGGCCGCCTTGTTGTGGCCCGTCGAGCAGGTTGGCCGCCGCATCGTAGGCGTAGGTTTCGATCCGACCTATCTGTTGGCTGACGAGGATACGTCCGCTACTGTCGTAGGTCAGGTGCTCTTGGCAGTCGCTACGGCGGCGTCCGATCAGGTTGTCGCTGGGGTCGTAGCTGTAGTGGGTTTCGACCAAGGGCGGCAACTGCCACGGTTGGTCGATGCTGCGACGCTGGCGTGAGCGGACCCGGCCACTGCGGTCATAGTCGGTATTTGTTCTGAGTTGACCCTGAGTGCGTTGCAGTTCGCGGTGCAGGCGGTCGCGTTCGAAGTCGCTGATGACGTGGCCGTCGAGATTCAGCTGATGCAGGTGGCCGCTGCCGTAGTACAGGCGATTGAGCCAGCGTCCGTCAGGCAAGTGGGTTTGAGTCAGGTCGCCCAATGCGTCGTAATGGTGTTGCAGACACCCCGCCGCGCTGTGTTCTTCGAGCAGTTGCCCCAGCGCGTCATAGCTAAAGCCAAGTGCTTGCTCGCGCCCGTCGAGGGCGGTGAAGGTGACCGCGACCAGTTGGTCGTTCAGGTCGTGCTTATAAACGGTGGTGCCGTCGGCGGTGACTTTGCTGACCAAGCGCCCGAGCGGGTCGCGTTGGAACTGGTGTGTCAGCGCGTCTACCGCCTCGCCTTCGCTTCCCGGCAGGTAAGCGACGGCGACGACGTTATCCAGCGGGTCATAGGTATAGCAGCGCCGACTGTGGTCGAGGTCTTGTTGCCGCACCAGACGGTCGGCCGCGTCCCACTCAAAGCGATAGCTTTCGCCGTTTTCATTGGTCAGGCCAACTCACTTAGACAAATTTTCAATGCGTAAATTTGTTCTTCAACCGCTGCAATTACATCTGGACTATTCCCCCACATGTCGAGAAATCCCCAATCAGCGCTAGGGGGCGTAATCATTTTGGTCAATATTGAAAGTGCTTTCTCAATGAGTGGCTTTAGCTCTTCCAAGTATGTAGTCGGCCATATATAGGCGTTGCCTAGAGTTTGCAGTAAGTAACAGGCAGCCCTAAAAGCATCGTAGCGCTCTTCTAAAGGGTCAAACTGATAGATTTCGTTGATCAGCACACTGAAGTCCTGCTGCTTCCAAAACTGTTGAAACCAATCGGCGGCTTCATCGTTTTCCCACGGTTTAAAATTCCAAGCACCCATATTTTCGCTCCTTAGCTACATCGTCCTAATCTGGATTTTTTGGATTTCTCACTCGCGACCCAAGTCGGGTCTTTAAACATTTCACGCGTACCTGCCGGCGCTCGAAGGTTGGAGGTTGCCCCACCGTCAACGCTTCTTCCACCATTTCTGACAATTTCACTGGCCTCGACTTTATAGATATCCATGGCGGGCACCCCATTCATGGTATGTACCTGCACCGAGCTGATTTTGTCAGCCGGTAGTTTGCCGGAAGCGACATGCTGGCCTAGCCTTGAGCCAAAGTCCTGATCAGTCGTGGAACCGATATAGAGCTTGCCACTTTTGTCAATAAAGCGATAAACACCGATTGATTTTGTGTCAATGCCGAGCGCCTCCAGCAGTGCTGGATTCAATCCGAGAGGATCAATCCAGCCGAACGGATTCGGCGTGTAGGCGTAAAAATTCAGCCCACCCCGCAGGCCTATCGGGTCAGGCGTGGTATAGCGTCCAATGTCCGGGTCGTAGAATCTGAAGGTGTTGTAGTGCAGCCCCGTCTCCCGATCCAGATACTGCCCCTGAAACCGCAAATTCTGCTCTTCAATGAAGTAAGGCTCGCGCACCTCCTCCCGCGTATTGCCCCACACCCGATAAGTCGCTCGCCAGACATCATGGCCGTCGGCCTCGGTGAGTTGCTCCGGCAAGCCGTTCAGGTCGTTGTGGTAATACCGCACGCGTTGGTGTTCACCTTCGCCGTCGACTCTGGCGAGGGGTTCGTAGCTGTCGCCATCGTAGAGATAAAGGCTGGTCTGACTGTGACGATGTTCCCGCAATAAACGCAGTCCATCCCAGTCGAAACGGCTTTCTCCCAGACAAACGCCATTCTTGTCGTGTTCAGTTTTACCGATGCGCCGACCCAGCGGGTCGTAGGCCATCCTGACCACGCTGCCGTTGTCATTGCGTACTTCAACCAACCGGTTTTCGGCGTCGTAGGCAAAACGCTGCAAACCACGCACAGCGCTACGCTTTTCAACCATTCGCCCAAACGCGTCGTAGGTATAGCGCTTGTCTTGATACGTCAGCAGCCGGTTATGCCGTACCAGGCCGCCTTGTTGTGGCCCGTCGAGCAGGTTGGCTGCGGCATCGTAGGCGTAGGTTTCGATCCGGCCTATCTGTTGGCTGACGAGGATACGTCCGCTGCTGTCGTAGGCCAGGTGCTCTTGGCAGTCGGTACGGCGGCGTCCGATCAGGTTGTCGCTGGGGTCGTAGCTGTAGTGGGTTTCGACCAAGGGCGGCAACTGCCACGGTTGGTCGATGCTGCGACGCTGGCGTGAGCGGACCCGGCCACTGCGGTCATAGTCGGTATTTGTTCTGAGTTGACCCTGGGTGCGTTGCAGTTCGCGGTGCAGGCGGTCGCGTTCGAAGTCGCTGATGACGTGGCCGTCGAGATTCAGCTGATGCAGGTGGCCGCTGCCGTAGTACAGGCGATTGAGCCAGCGTCCGTCAGGCAAGTGGGTTTGAGTCAGGTTGCCCAATGCGTCGTAATGGTGTTGCAGACACCCCGCCGCGCTGTGTTCTTCGAGCAGTTGCCCCAGCGCGTCATAGCTAAAGCCAAGTGCTTGCTCGCGCCCGTCGAGGGCGGTGAAGGTGACCGCGACCAGTTGGTCGTTCAGGTCGTGCTTATAAACGGTGGTGCCGTCGGCGGTGACTTTGCTGACCAGGCGCCCGAGCGGGTCGCGTTGGAACTGGTGTGTCAGCGCGTCTACCGCCTCGCCTTCGCTTCCCGGCAGGTAAGCGACGGCGACGACGTTATCCAGCGGGTCATAGGCATAGCAGCGCCGACTGTGGTCGAGGTCTTGTTGCTGCACCAGGCGGTCGGCCGCGTCCCACTCAAAGCGATAGCTTTCGCCGTTTTCATTGGTCAGTTTCAGCAGTCGCCCGTAGGCGTCGTGGTCGAAGGTGACGCAACGGTTGTGCGCGTCCCAGCGTTGCTTGACCTGGCCGCGCCGGTCGTAGGCATAGCGGGAGGTGTTGCCGGCGGGGTCGACATAGCCCGTCAGATAACCACTGGCGTTGCGCTGGAAATGCTCAAGGCGGCCGTCCGAAAGTCGGCATTCCAGCAACAACCCTTGCCGGTTGTACTGATAGCGCACCGACTCACCTTCAGCATTGGTGTGCACCACCACATTGCCGAACGCATCGTACTGGTAGCCGGTGGCATAGCCCGAGCAGTCCACTTCTTCGATCAGTTGGCTCCACTCGTCCCAGTGCAGCTTCCGGATTTTGTCGGTGGCATCGATGATCTGCACCGGCTGGCCGAAATCGTCGTAGACGTAGCGGGTGCGGTTGCCCAGCGGGTCGATCTCTTCGATGCAGTTGCCATGCCGGTCGTAGCGGTAATGCCAACGGTTACCCGCCGGGTCGGTTTCCACTTCGGGCAATGCCCAATGCGCCAGCCACTGTGTGTTGCTGATCCTGGCCAGAGGATCGGTCACTGCGCTGAGGTTGCCGGAGTCGTCGTAACTGAAGCGCCACTGGCCGTTTTGCGGATCAATCGCGCCGAGCAATTGGCGATCTTCGCTCCATTCGAACTGCCACGTATGGCCCAGGTTATCGACGTAGCGGGTGATCTGGTACTGCGGGTTCCAATAGCGCGTGCTGACCCGCTGCAGGCCATCGGTGACGCGCGTGATACCGGCATCGAGGTCGTAGTCGAAGGTGAATGCATCGCCGGCATCGCTCCAGTGCCGGCTGACCCGCCACTCTTCACCCTGCGGGCCGGGCACTGCGCGCCATTGGTAGAAGCAACGCAAGCCACTCGGCAATTGATGTTCGACCATGCGTTGCGCGTTGTCGTAAGCAAAACGTCGTTGCCGCGTGCCTTGTGCGTCGAGGACTTCGGCCAGGTTGCCGTGGGTGTCGTAGCGATAGCTGACCAGCACGTCGCTGCGCCCAGCAAAATGTTGCCGATGCAGGTAACGGCGCTCGATATGGCTCACGCGCCGCGGATGCTCGGCGGTGTAGCTCACGTCGACGTGCATCAGCTCGTGGCTGTCGCGCAGGCGACACAGGCGCCCCTGGACGTCGTAATCCAGAAAGATGCGCCCTTCGTTACGATCGCCCAACAGGTGCAGGCGCATCCGCGAGGGGTTCAAAGGGTCGGGCTCGAAGAGCCGATACAGGCCGTCGATACTTTCGATCAGGATGGCGCCGTCGGCGCTGCGCCTGACCGCAAGGCCTTCGCCGGGGCTGAAGGCGCCGCCTGACAACGGGAGGTAGCCGATGTCTATGCGGCGCCCCTGTTCGTCGATGTAGGTGAGGTGGTCATCTTGATCGATCTCGACGGCGACCTCATAGGCAACGCTCCAGCCGGCGCCGAAAAGGCCGTCGTGGCGTTGATCGAGGCTGCTGTAGAAGCGCTGCCAGTCGATGGGGAGCAGGCCTGGCAGGACGAAGTCCAGTTCTTCTTCGGCACCGAGGATTTTGGCCCCGGTCGGGCTATGCACCGGGTTGGGCGAGCCGTTGACCGCGCTGTTGAGTGCCGAGGTGAGCTTGCCGGTTCCATACGCCACCGCCCCGCCCGCCAGCGCGCCGCCGACCAGGCATGGCAATGCGCTCCTAAAGCCCCGCACATTGCCGCGTAGGGCGAGCAGCGCGGTAATCGCCAAACCGACGCCCGGTGTCTTGCCACTGCGAATTTCGCGCACCACGACGGGGTCGCCGCCGATACGCACATCGGCAGAAATCAGCCCTTCGACGCTGCCGATCTTGGCGTCACACGTGCTGCGGTCACCGCTGCGTGCGGCCGGTTGCCCGTTGATGAAGACCGAACTGGAACCCTCGGCAATAAATTGCTCGGGCATGGGTGGGTGCTTGCTGCAGGCGACCGTGTCCAGCGCACACGGCACGGTACCGGCTGCGGGCGTGGCTACCGTCGGGCGCCACAGTTGTGAGAAAAATCCCTGTGCCATGTCCAGAAAACTGGGGGCCGGGGGCTCACTGGGCGCGACCGGCACCGCCATCATCTTTCCGGCGGCCCGGGCGGCCGGTTTGCCATTGATGAAAACGTCGTCTGAGCCGCTGGTGATAAAGGCCTCGATCACCGGCGGAAAAACCCAGTTGGCGGCGGTTTCGCACCAACTGGAGATCTTCACGTCGGCCCCCGAGAGCCCGGCGGTGACCCCCACCACCGCGCCGACCGCCAGCCCCAGGGCGACGCAGCCAACGCCGCCAGTGGCGATGGTCACGCCGGTCGCTGCGGCAATCAGCGCGCCAGCGGCCAGGCAGCCCACGGACGTGATGGCGGCATAGGCGGCGACTTCCAGCACACCGCCGAGGACATCGGCCATCATTGAGGTGTGCAGCAGCGCGTCGCCCTCGCGGGCGGCCCAAAACGCGTCAGTCATGCCCGCAATCCCTGCCTGAAAAGGCCGGAATCAAATCACGCGACTAATGTGTTGCTCAGGTGAGACTTTCCGAGAGCGGCGTAAGAATTTTCCCAAAGCTCACGGAGCGGAGGTGCTTCCGCTCCCGATTTACCAGTGCCCCTCGTTTTTAATGCGTGGCCTATCGGTAAAGCAAACGCTCAGCCAGTTCATCGGCCACCCGTGCAGGTGAACGCTTTTCGGCCTGGGCGTGGGCGAAGATTTCGGTCAGGCGCGTGCCGATGTTCGACAGGTGCGCGGTGATGGTCGGCAGCTCGGCGCCGCTGTGTTTGAGGGCGCCGTAGATCAGGCCGCCGGAGTTGATCACGTAGTCCGGGGCGTAGAGAATGCCACGCCCTTCCAGTTGGTCGGCGACTTGCAGGTTGGTCAGTTGCGCACTGGCGGAACCGGCCACGGCGGCGCAGCGCAGTTGGCCGACGCTGTTGCGATTGAACACCGCGCCGAGGCCGCAGGGCGCGAGGATGTCGCAGGGGGTGCTGAGCAAGGCCTCGTCGGCGATCGGGTGCGCTCCAAGCTGTTCCATGGCCAGTTGCACCTTGCCGTGGTCGATGTCGCTGACCAGCAGTTCGGCGCCGGCGGCGTGCAGTTGTTCGGCGAGGGCGTAACCGACGTTGCCCAGGCCCTGGATCGCCACGCGCAGGCCTTCGAGGTTGTCGCTGCCCAGGCGCGCCATGGCGGTGGTGCGGATGCCGGCGAATACGCCCATGGCGGCATGGGGGGCGGGGTCGCCGGCAGCGGTGGTACTGGTGACGAAGCGGGTGTACTGGGCAATGCAATCCATGTCGGCCACCGAGGTGCCGCTGTCGATGGCGGTGATGTAGCGGCCTTCGAGTTGCTCGACACACCGCCCAAAGGCTTCAAACAAGGCCGCGCGGCTTTCCACATGGGCCGGGCGCAGGATCACGGCGCAACCGCCGCCCACCGGCAAACCGGCCAGGGCGGCCTTGTAGCTCATACCTTGGGCCAGGCGCGCAGCATCCGCCACCGCGCTTTCGTCATCGGGATACGCGAGGTAACGACAACCGCCCAAGGCCGGCCCAAGGCGGCTGTTGTGGATGGCTATTACCGCCTTCAACCCGGTCATCGGGTCGATGCTCAGGTGCAGCGATTCAAGGCGGGTGCTGTGCATGAGAGCAAACATCGTCAAGCTCCCGAATCACTTCTGGTGTCGCCAAGTATAGGCCTGCGGCAGAAAACTGCCGAAGTACGCGGGAATAAGCCACCCGATTTTGCGGGACCTGCGACATAAGCAAGTAGGATATATCTCAAGCTACTGGACGAAAATTCTCAGCAAGGCTAAAACGGGAGCATCCGCCGGAGAATGCAATGAACCCCCGCCACGCCTTTTTCGCCTGTCTGGAACGTTCACCCCCTGCGCTGTTTGAAGCCGCGCTGTGGATTGCGGCCGAGCATGACGCGGCGGTGCAACCGCTGTTGATCCTGCAGGAGCTCAACGCACTGCAACAGCAGGTCAGCCTGGGCATGCCCATGTTGCCGGCGGACGAGCTCGGCCAACCGTTGTTGCGTCGCCTGAATGACCTGGGGTTCGCCCAGGATGACTTCACCCCGCTACGCCCCGCCGCCGCGCTGCTGGACAAGGTGTTGCAGCGCAAGCGCGGACAACCCCTGGCCATGGGGCTGATCGCGATGGAATTGGCGCGACGCCTGAATATCCCGATGGTCGGCGTCAACTTCCCCGGCCACTTCCTGCTACGGGTAGACGGCGCCGATCACCTGCTCGACCCCTGCGGCGGCCGACGCCTGTACCCCAACGATTGCCGCGACCTGTTGCAACGCCAATACGGCCCCCACCTCAAGTTGCAGGCCGACCACCTGCGCACCGCCAGCCCACGCTCGATCCTCCAACGGCTGTCGCGCAACCTGCGCCAGTTGTACCTCTCCAATGACGACCCGCTGGCCGCCCTGATCGACGCCGAGCGCGTGCTGGAACTGGGCCATGCCAGCGCCGCCGATTACCTGGCGCGGGCCAGCCTGTATCAACGCCTGGATTGCCCAAGCGCCGAGCGTTTCGACCTGGAGCACGCGCTACTGCTCAGCGAAGACCCGATCCAGCGCCTGCGCCTGACCGAACGGCTGGGGCATCTGCCGCCCAATTCAGTGGTGCACTAAGGCGCCTTAGGCGTGTCGGGCTGGTTCGCGGGGTGCGCCTGGATAAACGCCGGCTGCTGCGCCGCCAACGCCGCCACCCGCCCGATGCGCGGATACGCCGCCAACGACACCTGGAAGCGCTCGGCCGCGTACAACTGCGGAATCAGAAACGCATCCGCCAGCCCCGGCCGCTCGCCAAAACAAAAGCCGTGATCGCCAATCAACTGCTCGACCGCGCCCAAGCCCTGGCTGATCCAATGACCGATCCAGGCCAGCACTTGGGTTTCATCATGGCCCCACTGCCGCAGCAGGTTCTGGGTGCTGGAATTGTGCAGCGGGTGAATGTCGCAGGCGATGATCGACGCCACTGCGCGCTCGCGGGCACGGGTCGCCAGGTCCTGGGACAGCAACGGCACCTGTGGATAACGTTCCTCCAGGTACTCGATGATCGCCGACGACTGGATCAACCGTTCGCCGTCATCGGTGCGCAGCGCCGGGACGCGACCTTGCGGGTTGATCGCCAGGTACTCCGGCTGGCGGTGGGCGCCGCCCGCAGGCGCCACTAGGTTGACCGGTACGGCGGTGAAATCCAGGCCCTTGAGCGCCAGCGCGATCCGCACCCGGTACGACGCGGTGGACCGATAGTAAGTGTAAAGCTCCATCACCCCGCCTCCTCAGCGCGCCGCGACCACCGTGCCACGGCATTCGCCGAAGCCGATGGAGGCAAAACCGTCACGGCTGCAACGGCCGCGCAGGATGATTTCATCACCGTCTTCGAGGAATTTACGCACCTCGCCCGACGCCAGCTCAATCGGCTTCTTGCCGCCTTCGGTGATCTCCAGCAGGCTGCCGAACTGCCCCGGCAGCGGCCCGGACAAGGTGCCCGAACCGAACAGATCACCGGCCTGCAATTGGCACCCGTTGACGCTGTGGTGCGCAACCATTTGCGCCACGGTCCAGTACATGTGCCGGGTGTTGCTCAGGGTCAGGCGCTGGGCCGGCAGGTTCTGTTCGCGCATCGACGCCGTGGTCAACAGCACTTCCAGTTCGATATCGAAGCCGCCCGCGGCCTGATCGCGTTGATCCAGCAGGTACGGCAGCGGTTGCGGGTCGCCTTCGGGGCGCGTCGGTTGGGCCTGGCGGAACGGCGCCAGTGCTTCGGCCGTCACTACCCACGGCGAGATGCTGGTGATGAAACTCTTCGACAGGAACGGCCCCAACGGCTGGTATTCCCAGGCCTGGATATCCCGCGCCGACCAATCGTTGAGCAGGCAGAAACCGGCGATGTGCTCGGCCGCATCGCCAATCGCAATCGAGTCGCCCATGGCGTTGCCCTGGCCGATCCAGATGCCCAGCTCCAGCTCATAGTCCAGGCGGGCGCAGGGGCCGAATGTCGGCTCGGTCTGGCCGGCCGGCAGGGTCTGGCCTTTGGGACGGCGCACCTCGGTGCCGGACGGGCGGATGGTCGAGGCACGGCCGTGATAACCGATCGGCACGTACTTGTAGTTGGGCAGCAGCGGGTTGTCGGGGCGGAACAGTTTGCCGACGTTCTGCGCGTGTTCGATGCCGACGTAGAAGTCGGTGTAGTCATTGATCTTGGCGGGCAGGTGCATCTGGCAATCGGCGGCGCGGTGCAGCACGTCGGCCTCACGCGCCTGCAGCGGGCTGCCCTCCCCCAGCAGTTCCAGCAGACGCTCGCGCAGGGCCACGCGCGGGCCACGGCCCAATTCGAAGAACGCGTTCAACTGCCCGCCGGCGCTGGCGTCGACGGCGCGCAGCGCTTCACCGTCAAACGCATCGCGGGCGGCCAGCAGGTCGAGAATGCAGTCGCCGATCGCCACACCGCTGCGCGGCGCCGAGCCGTTGATACTGAACACTCCCAGCGGCAGGTTTTGCAGGGGAAAATCGCCGTGACCGTTGGCGGAAGATACCCAGCTGCGGGCAAGCGTTGGTTGAGTCATGGGTTATCTCCGGTTCGGGTCGAAGGTGACGGGCAGCGCGGCCCAGCACGCGTCATACGCAGGTTGCAGTTGCGGGCAGTCCAGGGCGAAGCGGGTCGGGCGCAGCACTTGGCTGGTCTCGAACATGAACGCCATGGTGTCATCGATCTTGTGCGGGGCCAGCTCGACATTGATCGCCTTGGTGCAGGTCTCGCCATCCGGTCCGTGGGCGCTCATGCAGCTGTGCAGCGACGCGCCGCCGGGCAGGAAGCCTTCGGCCTTGGCGTCGTAGGCGCCGTGGATCAGGCCCATGTATTCGTTCATCAGGTTACGGTGGAACCACGGCGGCCGGAAGGTGTTCTCGGCCACCATCCAGCGCGGCGGGAAGATCACGAAATCGAGGTTGGCCAGGCCGTGTACGCTGGTCGGCGAGGTCAATACGGTGAAGATCGACGGGTCGGGGTGATCGAAGCTCACGGTGCCAATCGTATTGAACCGACGCAGGTCGTATTTGTACGGCACGTTGTTGCCATGCCAGGCGACGACGTTGAGGGGCGAATGGTCGAGCTCGCAGGCCCACAGTTCGCCGAGAAATTTCTGCACCAGCGTCGTCGGCTGCTTGCGGTCTTCGTAGTGGGCAACCGGCGTGAGAAAATCACGCGGATTGGCCAGGCCGTTGCTGCCGATCGGGCCGAGGTCCGGCAGGCGCAACGGGGCGCCGTGGTTTTCCGCGACATACCCGCGCGCCTGCGCATCCAACAGTTCGACGCGAAATTTCAGGCCGCGTGGCAGCACGACGATTTCCAGCGGCTCGACTTCCAGCACGCCGAGTTCGCTGGCGATGCGCAAACGGCCCTGCTCAGGGACGATCAACAACTCGCCATCGGCGTTGAAGAACACGCGTTCCATCGAACGGTTGGCACAGTAATGGTAAATGCTGATGCCCGACGGTTGGTCCGCCCCGGCATTGGCCGCCATGGCGACCAGGCCATCGATGAAGTCGGTCGGTTCGCTCGGCAACGCCAACGGGTTCCAGCGCAGCCGATTCGGCGTCACCGCGCCCAGCGGTCCACCCGCCAGTTGCCGCTCCAGTTTGACGAACGCCGGATGATTGGCCGACGGCTGGATGCGGTACAGCCAGGTGCGACGCGCTTCGCTGCGCACCATGGTGAAAGCCGTGCCGGAGAACAGTTCGGTGTACAGGCCGTAAGGGGCTTTTTGCGGGGAATTCTGGCCGACCGGCAGCGCGCCGGGCAGGGCTTCGCTGGCGAATTCATTGCCGAAGCCCGACAGGTATTCGAGGTTCATGGATCATCCTCTGACGGAAGTTGTTTTTATCGTAATCCAGTTACGCATAACGTAATTTGATCACTGTCGACCGTCAAGCTATAAAGACGCCCACTCATCTCTCGGATTCCCGTTGCCCCATGGAAAAGCCCCGCGACACCGGTAAACAGAAAGTCCGCTCGGCAGAAGTGGGCACCGACATCCTCAAGGCCCTGGCCGAACTGTCGCCCTCCACGTCGCTGTCGCGCCTGGCCGAGCATGTGCAGATGCCCGCGAGCAAGGTTCACCGCTATCTCCAGGCCCTGATCGCCTCGGGCTTTGCCGAGCAAAACAGCACCACCAACCATTACGGCCTGGGCCGCGAAGCATTGCGCGTGGGCCTCGCCGCGCTGGGCAGCATGGACGTGCTCAAAGTCGGCGCCCTGCCCCTGGCCGAGCTGCGTGATGAGTTGAACGAGACCTGCTTCCTGGCGGTGTGGGGCAACCAGGGCGCGACCGTGGTGCAGATCGAACCGGCGGTGCGCGCGGTAACGGTGGTGACGCAACTGGGCTCGGTGTTGCCGCTGCTCAGTTCATCCACCGGGCTGGTGTTCAGCGCCTTTTTGCCGTCGCGAGAAACCGTCGAATTGCGCGAGCGCGAGATCCAGGCGGGCATCGCCCACGCCCTGGCGGACGACCAGGCCTACGCCAGCGCCTGCGAACAGATCCGCGCACGTGGCTTGCACTTTGTGCATGGCCTGCTGATGCCCGGTGTGGATGCGTTGTCGGCGCCGGTGTTCAACGCAGTCGGCCAGGTGGCGGCGGTGATGACCGTGGTCGGCCCCACCTCGCTGTTCCATGCCGATGAAGACGGCCCGGCGGCGCAGCGCTTGCTGGCGGCGACCCGGGCGGTGAGTTGGCGGATGGGCTACCAGGCCTGAATCAGTCGTGCCATTGCGTCAGGGCGACGGCCAGACGGTTCTCCAGGGCGCGGATCGGTGCCGCGTCGCTCAGGTAGTTGTTGCTGATCATCGAAAACACCAGGCGCCGCCCGTGGGCATCGGTGATGTAACCGCTCAATGACGACACGCCACCCATGGAACCGGTCTTGGCGTGCAGGTTGTTTTGCGCCGGCGTGCCGCGCAGGCGATAACGCAGGCTGCCGCCGCTCATGCGCTCGGGGTTGCCGGCAATCGGCAAGGCGTTGTACCAAGCCTCGAACCACGGCTGTTTGGATGTCGCCAACAACAGGTCGGTGAGTGCCTGGGAAGACACCAGATTGCGCCGCGACAACCCCGAACCGTCCACCTGATTCAGGCTCGCCGGGTCCAACCCCTGGCGCCGCATGAAGGCCGCCACCGCCGCCACGCCCGCCTGCGCGGTTCCGGCGTTCGCGGTCTGGCGGCCCATGGCCTTGAGCAAGGCTTCGGACATGTTGTTGTTCGAAAGTTTGAGCAGCGGCGTGATCAGTTCCTGCAACGGGGCCGATTGATGCTCCGCCAGCAGTCTGGCCGTCGCAGGGCTTGCCCCCCCGATCACGCGCCGGCCCAGCACCTGGATGCCCTGTTGCGCCAATGCCTGTTCAAACAGATTGGCCACCAGTTGCGTCGGCTCCCACACACTCACCCATTGCCGGCTGTGCTTGCCCGGCGCCAGCGCGCCCGTGAGTTGCAGCAGGTTGGTGCCGTGCTGGCGCGTAATCCCATAGCTGTTGCCAGAGCCGCTCACCGCACGGTTGCTCAGTTGCACGTAATCGGTGGCCGGGCTGATCGCCACACTGACCGGCTGGCCGGGGCTCATGGGCGCCGTGGCCGTGACGATCAATGTGCCCGCATCAAAATCAGAATTTGGCGACACGGTCAGCGCCGAAATCTGCGCGCCGTAGTAGGTGCTTTCATCGTCTTGAGCCCAATCCACGCCCAGGCGCTGCGCATCGAACCAGCTGTCGTCGAACACCAGGTCGCCCTGCACCTGACGCACGCCCTGGCTGGCCAGTTGCGCGGCGAGTGCCTGGTAATCGGCGAACTGCGTGGTCGGGTCGCCCAGGCCGCGCAGGTACAGGTTGCCGCTCAGGCGCTCGCCTTGCTGCGTGCCGTCGCTCAGCAGTTGGGTGGAAAACCGATACTGCGGGCCTAGTACATCCATCGCCGCCGCGGTGGTCAGCAGTTTGAGGTTGGAGGCCGGCACCAACCGCGTGCGCGGGTTGTGTTGATAGAGCGTGTCGCCGCTGCGGGCGTCGCGCACCATGAGCGAAACCGTGGCGCCATTCAGGGCCGGGTCGGCCAACAGGTGGTCCAGGGTTGAAGGGCTGGAGGTCGGCGCAACGCTGGCGCAGCCTCCGAGTAAAACGCTCAAGCCGACCAGCATCGCGCTGGTGTGTAACCTTCGTGCAAACCGCATCAATACCGTTTTCCGCAAAACTGTCAGGGGCGGCAACGCTAACAGCTCCGGGGGTTTGTGGCGAGGGCACCGGCCCCCGCCGCCGGCTCAAAACTCCAGCGTGCTGGACACCGACACCTGCCGCGCATCCCCCATCGACACAAATACCCGGCTGGCCGCCGAGGTGTAGTAGGTGCGATCGAACAGGTTCTTCACGTTGAGCTGGAACTTGACCTTCTGCCCTTCGATTTTAGTGTTGTAGGAGGCAAACACATCGGCCACGGTATACCCCGGCAGATTGAAGCTGTTATTGGCATCGCCTTCGCGCTGGCCGACGTAACGCGCACCGGCACCGACGCGCAGATCATCGCCGCCGAGCAGGCTGCCGACGTCGTACACCGCCGACAACGAACCGGTGTGTTTGGCCACGTTCTGCAGGCGCTTGCCTTGCAGCGCCGGGTCTTGGGTGACTTCGGCATCGGTATAGGCATAGCTGCCGATCAGGCTCCAGCGCTCGCTGAGCTGGCCGCTGGCGTCCAGTTCCAGGCCACGGGAGCGCACTTCGCCCGCCACGCTGTAGACCGTTTCCCCACTGGAGCTGTCGGACACCAGCACATTGCGCTTGGTGATATCGAACAATGCCGCACTGGCGGTGATACGCCCCGGCATGTCGAGCTTGGTTCCCAACTCCCAGGCCTTGGACTCTTCCGGCTGCAGGTTGCCCTGGAGCACGCTGCCATCGTTCAAGGCGGCAATGGTGGAGTTGGGTTTGAACGATTCGGTGTAGCTGCCGTAAAACGACAGTTCGTCGGTGTAGCGATACACCAGGCCAGCACGCGGCACCCATTTCTGGCCATTGCCGTCGGTATTGGCCTTGAATGGCACGCCTTTGCCGGCGTATTGGTCGTACATCTGATAGCGCGCGCCGGCCACCAGGATCCACTGGTCGGTCAGGTGAATCGCGTCCTGCAAGAACAGCGAATCACTGCGCAGCAAGTCGGTCTGCGCGCTGTCCTTGGCGCTCACCGTGGTGCCTTGCACATCGTTGCCATACACCGGGTTGACGTAGCTGAAGGCACTGCGCTGCGCCTGACGGATCAGTTCGGCGCGATAGATCTTGCGGTATTCATCGTCGAGGCCGAACACCAGATCATGCTGCATGCCGCCAAGCTTGACCTTGCCTTCCAGGCTGGCCGTGGCGAAGCGGTCGGTGGTCAGTGCGCCACGCGTGCCGTCCATGCTGCGGGTCAAGGTGCCGTTGGTATTGACCGAGGTGACGCGGACCTGGCTGGCGTCATAGGTCTCGCGATTCCAGCTATAGCCGACGTGCGCCGTCCAGTCGTCGTTCAGTTCGTGATCGGCCTCGAAGCGATACAGGTCGGAGCGGCCTTCCATGTTGTTGAACGGCTCATCCAGGCGCCGGGTGGCGGGGATGTCCAACGGGTGGTTGGTCTTGGGGTCGATGGCGGTGCCACGGTCGAACGGCGAGAGAAACTCGCGGTGCTCGTAGGCGAACACCACCTTGGTGGTATCGCCATACCAGGCCAGGGACGGCGCGATCATGCTCTCGCGGTGCGTGCCGTAGTTGCGCCAGTAATCTTCGTCCTCGTGGTCGACGATCAAGCGGTACGCCAAGCCGCTGTCACCGATAGGCCCCGTGGTGTCGAGGTTGCCACCGCTGCCGTTCTTGCCGTTGCCGAAGGTGGAGCCACGGACGGTCAAGGAGGTGGACTGCACCAACTGCGGCTTTTTGCTGACGATATTGACCACGCCTCCCGGGTCCTGGATGCCATACAGCAGCGACGACGGGCCCTTGAGCACTTCAACCCGTTCGGCCGTGGCGTTCAGCGCACGGCCCTGCACAAGCGGCATGCCGTCGCGCATGATCGAGCCGTTACGGTTGTCGCCAAAGCCGCGCAGCATCACCGCATCCTGGGTGCTGCCGAGGGTGTTGGCCTGGGTGATGCCGCTGACATTGGCCAGGGCGTCATCCAGGTTGCGCGGTTGTTGATCGCGCAACACTTGGGCGGGCACTACGTTGACGGTTTGCGGAGTCTCCAGCAGCAGGCCACGGGAACGCATCACCGAGCTGGTGGGCGGCGGCTGGTAGCTGGTGCTGTCGGCGGGCTCGGCGACTGCGCTGATGGTGGTGGCGCCCAGGTTCAGCGCGCCGTCGCTGGGCACGGGCTCCAGGGCCAGGGTGCGGGCGTCGATCTGGCGGAAGGTAAAACCGGAACCGCCCAACAGGCGTTGCAGGGCCTGGGTCGCGCTCATCTGGCCGCTGACGGCCGGGGCGTTGAGACCGTAAGGGGCTTCGTCGGTATAGATCACGCTGAGCCCGGTGACCCGGCTGAAATCGCTGAGCGCCTGGGGCAGCGGCTTGGCCGCCAGGGCAAAGTTGAACTGGGCGCTTTGTTGTTCCTGCGCCTGCGCCACACTCAGAGGCAGCAGCGCCAGCCCCGATACCGTCAAGACCGAGGCTCCCAGCCACTGTTTAACCCAACCGCCCGCCGTCGATTTCATGCTGTGAGAATCCGTGTAGAAAACGCTGTTAATGCGAATTAATCGCAGTTTCAAGCACTACACGGATGGGCGCTGGGTTTACCTCACCTCAGGTTGAAAATAATCTGGATTTATTGCGCCTGAATGCAAAAACCCAAGCGCGGGAAGTGAACATGCACGGTGCCGCCGCGTTCGTCGGTACGGCGCAGGATCAGTTCTTCGCGGCCGGCAAACAGCAACTCACCGGCCACCGGGTCGGTGCCGTAGTCGGTGGCCGCAATGGTCACCGGCTGGCCGGCCGTGAAGCCATTCAAATCCTCGAACACTTCATCGGGCAACGCCGCCGGGGTGGCGTGACGCGACACGTCCAGGGCTTGCTCGGTGCTCATCTCGGTGGCGGTGCCATGGCCAAAGCTCAGTACCCGGTCGAGCCAGGTGGCGACGGCGGGATACGCGTCGACCAACGGCGCGGTCACCGCCGAGCCTTTGAGGAACCACAGCGGATGGGCCAGGGCAAAGTCGGCTATCGACGGCTCACCGAACAGAAAATCCCCCGCCTGGTGCTGCAATTGTTGGTCGATGCGGCTGATGATCGCCGGCCATTGATGCTTGGCTTGCTCCACATGCAGGCGGGCAGCGGTGCCGCCGCTGAACAGCTTGGCGCGGTCGGCCACCAGCACTTTGAGCATTTCGGGCGGGACTTTGGCGAACTTGGCCGCCAGGGATTCAGGCTGGAACACCAACGCCACGGCATGGGCGAACACCACCGAATCGGCCCAGGCGGCGAAACCCTGGGTGACCAGTTCCAGGCCTTGGGGAAACAGCGCCGGCCCGGCTTTTTCCTGCTCCAGGCGGTGGGCGATCAGTGCCGTGTCACAGTAGATATCGGCGCCGACCTGCAGCACCGGGGTCTTGCGGTAGCCGCCGGTGAGAGCCATCAGGTCCGGCTTGGGCATCACCGGCGAGATCAGCACCGAGCGCCAGGACAAGCCCTTGAAGCCCAGGAGCAGACGGGCTTTTTCAGCGAAAGGGGACTGCGGGTAGTGATGGAGGATCAACTCTGACATGCCAGGCTCCGCGCAATGAAATGAGCGGTTAGCTTAGCCTGCAAAATCGTGCAGGGGTGAGATAGGCGCCCATCAATCAGATCAATGCGCCACTCGCCGCCAGGCACTCCTTGGCGCTCTTCTTCAATTTTTTGATCAGGCGCTCCTGGCGCAGCGCCTCGCCTTTGCTGGCGCACTGCTCGGTGTACACCAGCGCGACGGCCGGGCTGGAGAGGAAAAACCGCGCGCCCTTGCCGCTTTGATGGGAGGCAAACCGGCGCACCGGATCATTGCTGATGCCGCAATACAGCGAACCGTTGGCGGCACGCACCAGGTACACGAACCAGGGTTTGGCTTCAGAAAGATCAGTCACGGGTCGATTCGGCAAACCAGAGGAGCGCCAATCTTATCAACGACTGGCCTGAAATGCCCTCAGGCCTTTGAGCGCCTGGGCGCGCACGGCGTTTTTCAGCGCGGGCGACCAGCCCAGCAGCAGCCCCTTGAGGCCCAGGGCCTGGCGCGACCAGCGCCACAGGTCGAAGTGGTCGTGGTGTTCGCAGATCTTGCCGTCGCGAAACACGAAGCGTGCGCCGATGTCGTTGACCACCGTATTGCCGGTCGCGCTGAACAGGTACGTCGCCACCCAATGCGCGCTGCCAGTACTGTCGTCACTGCGCACGTGGTCGAAGGTCAGGGAAAAGTCCTTGGCCCGCGTGGTGAGCATGCGCCACATGTCCCCGGCATCGCGCCCGCGCAGCTCGCCGAATGCCGGGTCGCTGAACACCACGTCGTCGGTATAGCAGGCGGCCATGGCTTGCGCATCGAGGCGCTGGAACGCGCGGTAGAACTCGCTGATCAGGGCGTTATGGGCATCACTCATGGGCAGGCTCCGCTGGCGTTGAAAAGATAGCGCACGATAAGCCGCCCGCAGCGCCAAGGCTACCAACATTCGCCGCGTAAATAAGCCGCTGACCGCTGCGGGCTCAGGGCACCATGCCGCTGCTGCGGGCGTAGGCGAACAGATCCACATCGGTGGAAATGCACAGCCGGGTCATCGCCGTGCTTTTCTGCTTGCTGATGGTCGAAATGCTGCGGTTGACCCGCGCGGCGATCTGGCTGACGGTCATGCCGCTGGCGAGCATACGCACCACTTCACGCTCCTTGCCGGACAACTGCGGCACGGCTTGCTGATTGCCCGTCCCGGCCTCCGCCAGTTGCGCGCGCAAACATTCGCTGACGAAGGTGCGCCCTTCACTGACGGCGGCAATCGCCAGGGGCAGTTCGCGGGCCGACGCGCTCTTGGCCAGGACCGCCCGCGCGCCCTGGGCAAACGATTCGCGCAGGGTGGCGACGCTGGCAAACATGGTCACCAGAATCACCGGCAAGTCCGGGTGCCGGCGCCGCATCAGGCCGAGCAAGCCATAACCGTCGGCTTGCTGGTTACCCGGCATGGCGAAGTCCGTGACCAGGATGTCGCACGGCGTGCTGTCCACCAGCGCCAGCAACTGATCCGGACCGTCGGCCTCGGCGACGACTTTGCACCGGCCATTGGCTTCTATCACCACTTTCTGCCCGATACGCACAATGGGATGATCGTCAGCAATAATTACACGAAGCATGAGCACCACCATGACGGCAACTTGAATCCGCGCAAAGTACTCCCGGATCGGATCAGCAACAACCGCCCCCAAAAGCCGTAATGGCAGATAGCCCAGCAATCCCTGGGATCAGGATCTTACCCTACAAAAAAAAAGGAAATTGCCCACTCTAAAGGCCTACAACAAGAATCAGCATTAGCTGTCATCCATTTCCTAACGTCGATAAATAGTTCAAATACCCGATCAAGTCGCTGCGCAATGCGAGCAAGCGCTGAAGGTGCATGGCCACACCGTCGCGATTGATCGCTTCGATCAGCAGGTGACCGCGCTTTTCCAGCGGTGTGGCACCGAAGAACGCCACGCTGCCGATCAAACGGTGCAAGTGCTCGACCGTTGCCTGCGCGTGCAAGCCGTCGGTGGCCTGGGCCAGCGCATGCAGATCGATCTCGGCTTCGTACACCAGGCTCGCCAGGATGCCGGGCAACGCCTCCGGGCATCCGAACAGTTGCCCCAGCCGTGCGCGACTCGGCCAGCGGCCTTCGACCGCCAACATCGGCTGCGCGGCCTCGCTGATACGCGGGCCGGGCAGCCAGTCGCCGAGCACCTGGCGCAGTTGTTGGAAGGTCACCGGTTTGTCCAGCCAGGCATCCATACCGGCGGCCTGGCACTGCTGGATTTCACGCGCGCCCAGTTTGCCGGTGAAAGCGATGACCGGCACGCCCTGCGTCCCGGCGCGCTGTTCGCGGCGGCGCAGTTCGCGAGTCATGGCATAGCCGTCCATCACCGGCATTTGGCAGTCGCTGAAAATCAGGTCGACACAGGTAACGTCCAGAATCGCCAGCGCGGCCTGCCCGTGTGCGCACACTTCAAAAGCCAGCCCCAGCCGCTCGAGCATGGCGCTCATCAGCAGGCAATACGCGGGATGATCGTCCACCAACAACACCTTGAGCTCACGCCAATGCAAGGTCGACGGGGGCTGCGCGACCCGGTCATCCCCTGCTCGGTCGCCTGGGATAGGGCCTGATGACATGACTACCTCAACTTCAAAAAGCGCGCGGCGCCGGACTCGGCAACCTCAACGGCTGACACACCATCCGCCGACGCAGAGGCCGCAGTTCAAACGCTGACGCTCAGACCTGTTCGAATGTGCTGTGAAGAACTATCGGCCGGAACGCTATTTGAATGAGCGCGTTGAAGCGATACAACAACTACGAAATCCTTATATTTCCTACAAACACTAAAACGAGTTCCGACAAGTCGATTCGGCGTGTGCGACATCCGCCCATTGTCGTATTTGTTGTATTTGCCCGACGCCTTCCCCCCGATAAATTGCCCGGCATCCCCAGAGCGGGACGCGACCGGCCACTCCAGGCGGTCGCCACCTCGTTGCCGACGAGTCCCCCTTGACCCGTCGGCGATCAGTTTTGCACCGGAAGCGCGATCACATGAAAAAGCCCTTAGCCGCCCTCACCGCCGCCATCGCCCTTGTCGGCAGCGGCATGACATTTGCCGCCAGCACCGTGGAGCTGGCGGTCACTGGCGTGATTACCCCGAGCGCCTGCACACCAACGTTGTCCGGCAATGGCCTGGTGGATCACGGCAAGCTCTCGGCCAAAGACCTGAACCTCACCACGGCGACCAACCTGCCCACCGCCCGGCTGCAATTCAACGTCGACTGCGAAGCCCAGACCCTGTTTGCGCTGCACACCACCGACAACCGCGCCGGGTCGTCGACCAGCAGCTACGGTTACGGCCTGGGCTTGATCAACAACCTGCAAAAAATCGGCACGTTCTGGATTTCCCTCAGGAGCCCGGTGGCCGACAACGTCGCCGCCGAGCCCATCGAGTCATTGGACGGCGTGAGCTGGCGCCCCATCGACGATGTGATGTGGCAGAGCCAGTACCTGGCGGCGTTCGGCGACGGTTCGACGGGACAGAACCGTAAGCCGATCCCGCTCAAGAACGTGATCGTCGAGCTGTTGGTCGACACCCAGATCGCCGCCGCCAACAGCCTGGACCTGAGCAATGAAGTGCTGATCGACGGCTCCACCACGATCGAAGTCAAGTACCTGTGACCCATCATCCACCCAGGACATTGCCCAGAGAGGTTGTTCGTTCCATGGATAAATATTTCCCCGCGTTGCTGGCGAGCCTGTTGCTGGCCAATGTGCCCAGTGCCTTGGCCGGCAGCCAAGCCGACCTGCAGGTGACCGGCGTGATCACGCCCAAAGCCTGCATCATGGGCTTCTCGAATGACGGCGTGATCGACCATGGCAAAGTCACCGTGCGCGACCTCAACCAAGACAGATACACGCTGCTGCCCCTCAACACCCTGCACCTGAGCGTGCAATGCGAGGGCTCGACGCTCTTTGCCTTGACCACCATCGACAACCGTCACGGCACCGCCGTGATTCCCAACCATCACGGCCTGGGCACGACGCCCCACGACGAGAAGCTGGGCAGCGTGTCCCTGGCTTTGAGCAACCCGGTGGCGGATGAGGCTGTCGCGCGCACCATCGTGTCACTGGATGGCGGCACCAGTTGGGCCGCCGGAACCCAGTTGGGCCACCTCAACCTGCTCGCGGCCGCCTCGACCGACAACACCACCCGGCCCATGGCGGTGACGCGTTTCGATGCGGACGTTGCGCTCTACACCCGGATCGCCCGCGCCGACGGCCTGACCCTGACCGACGAAGTCCCCCTCGACGGGCACGTGACCGTCGAGGTGCGTTACCTGTAACGCCCTGTAACCCCTGTATGCCTATCCTTCCCTGGAGCTTTACCCGCATGAAAAAGTTACTCCACACCAGCGTTGCCGGTCTGTTGATCGCCAGCGCATTCCCGGCATTCGCCGCGTCCACCGTGGACCTGACTGTCAAGGGCCTGATCGTGCCCTCGGCGTGTACGCCAAGCCTGTCGGCCAACACCGTCGACGTGGGCCGGATATCGGTCAAGGACCTTAATCAGGAAAGCCGCACCCTGCTGACCCCGAGCACCTTGACGCTGAGCGTCGACTGCGAGGCCGCGACGCTGTTCGCCATGAAGACCACCGACAACCGCACCGATTCCAGTGCCAACCCCGGCGAGTTTGGTATCGGCAAGACCGCCGCCGGCGAACCGATCGGCGGCTACGGTCTGTTTCTCGACAACGCCGTGGCCGACGCGGTCGCCGTCCAAACCATTGTTTCTTACAACGGCGGCACCACCTGGTTCACTCATTATGAGGACGACCTTTGGCAAACCACGAGTCTGATCTCGATCAAGGCAATCGGTACGGCGTCGGCACCGATCCCGGCCAAGAACACGCTGATGGCGCTTTCCGTCAACCCGTTCATCCACCCGGCAAAGAACGTGACCATCAGCGAAGACACCGCGATCGATGGTTTGGCCACCATCGAAGTCAAGTACCTGTAACGCCACTGCCCTTCCCGAAGCCCGTACCGCCGTTCACCTGTATGGGCTGGGCATGCCCCCTTTCCCTGGAGCTTTACCCGTGATGAAAAAACTACTCAGCACCAGCGTTGCCGGCCTGTTGATCGCCAGCGCATTCCCGGCATTCGCCGCATCCACCGTCGACCTGAGCGTCAAGGGCCTGATCGTACCCTCGGCGTGTACGCCAAGCCTGTCGGCCAGCACCGTCGACGTCGGCCGGATTTCGGTCAAAGACCTGAACCCGGACGCGTCAACCTGGCTGACCCCGGCCACCCTGCAATTGGGCATCGACTGCGAGGCACCGACACTGTTTGCCATGCAGACCACCGACAACCGGGCAGACTCCGGTGACATCGGCCGATATGGCATCGGCAAGACGCTCGCGGGTGAGCGCATCGGTGGTTACAGCATGCGCCTTGACAAAGGGGTCGCCGACGGGGCTGCCGTCACACATATCTTCTCGATGGACAACGGCGCCAGTTGGGGCACCCATGATCCGGACACTAGCTGGTCAACAAACCTCATTATTTCAATCCGCGACCCCAACGCAGGGCGCATCCCTGTCGCGGCCAAGAACACCACGATGGAACTCGCGGTAAGGCCGTTCATCCTTGCGGCAAAGAACCTGACGCTCACAGAAGATACCCCGATTGACGGTTTGACCACGATCGAAGTCAAGTACCTGTAACACCGCCTGAGCCGATGCCCGTACCACCGTTCAACACCAGGTAACTCACGCCATGACCCTGCTTATTCGCTTGCCGGCCCTCGCCTCGCTGTTGCTGACGACGCCCTTGGCCTTCGCCCTCTCGACTGTGGAGCTGGACGTCAACGGGCGAATAACCCCCAGCGCCTGCACCGTATCGTTGTCGGACAACGGCCTTGTCGACCACGGCAGAATCCTCGCGACGACGCTGCACCCCGGTGAGTACACCGTGCTACCGAATCAGCAAATGGGCTTGAGCATCAGTTGCGAAGGCCCGGTGTTGTTCGCCCTGGTGGGCATCGACAACAAGCGCGAGTCATCGCTGGCGCCGGATTATTTCTATGGGCTGGGCATGAACCCCCACGCCCCCGACGAACGCCTCGGCTCGGTCAGCCTGTCGCTGCGCGGGCCGGTTGGCGATTCGCAGTCGATGCAAACCCTGACCTCATCCGACCAGGGCGTCACCTGGAAACCCGAGCCTTACGTGTACCCCGGCCTGTTCATGGGCTTCGCCCGCGCTGGCAATACGTTGCCCGCGCCGATCCGGCTACTGGTGGCCTCCCTGCGGGTCGACACCTCGATCAGCCCGGCCAACACCTTGACGCTCCACGAAGAGGTGCCCCTCGATGGCTCGATCACACTGGACCTGCGTTACCTCTGACCCTGCGTCGTCAGCGCCCCGGTCACGCGCCGGGCACATGGCGGCCCCCTTGAAGCGCCCCGTATTGAAGAGCCCTGTTATGAACCTGTTTCTTTCCGTTTGGCGTGCAATGCCGCGCCTCTGCTGCGTGGCACTGGCCGTATTTGGCGCAACCGTCGCGCATGCCGACGGCATGGTCCCGGACACCTCGGTGGTGATCGTCAACGAGGCCGACGGCGAGGCCACGGTCTCGGTCACCAACACCGACAACAAGATGGCCTTGCTGCACGTCACCCTCGAAAACATCCCCGAGGACAGCGACACGCTGCTGTTCGTGACCCCGCCCCTGACCCGCGTCGAAGCGTCCAAGAGCCAACTGGTGCGCTTCATCCTGCAAACCCAGACGCCGCTGCAAACCCAGCGCCTCAAGCGCGCGATTTTCGAAGGCATGCCCGCCCAGCGCGACCCGGCCCAGGCCGGGCGCGCACAAGTGGGCGTGACCGTGCGCCAGAACCTGCCGGTGATCATTCATCCCAAGGGGCTGGCGCCGAATCGCACGCCGTGGCTGGGCCTGAGCTGGACCTTGAAGGCCGACCAGCTCAGCGTCCACAACCCTACCCCGTATGTGGTGCGCCTGGCCCAGGAGCTGCAACTGCTGCCCGGCAACGCGTCGGCGATGCTGCCGCGCACCTATGTGCTGCCCGGCGAAACACTGACCGTGACCGCCAGCGGCACCGGCGCCACCCGCGTGCGCCTGCAACCGGCCACGGTGTATGGCTTTGCCGTCGCGCCCCACGACGCGCCCATAACCCTGTGATGCAACGGCGCCCAGGGATGCAACGGCGCCACGATAACGAAGTGGCCACCCACTGAAGGCCACCGGGAAGACCTGACGCGATAGGGAATCACGCCGGGTACTTCCATCATTCGAGTGCATTTGTGTGAACACAGTCATCCATTACCGTGACGGCAAAGCCGTGCCCGGCGTTTCACCGCGCCTGGCCTTGCTGGTGCTGACGCTCAGTCAGGGGTTGCTGACAAACCTGGCCTGGGCACAGACGCCGTCGTCGAGCGGTTCCTTCGACTCACAGACCCTGCTCCAGCGCGGCATCGACCCTGAACTCGCGAGCCTGCTGATGCAGGCCCCGCGGTTTACCCAAGGCCGCCACGCGCTCAACCTGACGGTCAACGGCCAGCGCCGCGGGCGCGTCGATGTCAGCATCGATCAGCACGGCGCAACCTGCTTCGACCCGCCGCTGCTAAACGCCGCGCAGTTGGTGACGCCGTCTTCGGGCCAGGCGGAGGAAAGCAGTTGCTACGACTTTCTCCAGCAATACCCGCAAACCCTGATCGAGCATGACCCGGCCAACCTGAGCCTGAACCTGGTAGTACCGACCCAGGCGCTGCGCCCGGTCACCCAGGACATTTCCGGCTATCAGACCGGCGGGTTTGCCGCACTGCTCAACTACGACGTCACCGGCCTGTACAACCACTACGGCGACGACGCCAGCCGCTTCGGCTCGGCCAATACCGAGGTCGGCTTCAATGCTGGCGACTGGATCGTGCGCAGCCGCCAGGTGCAGACCTGGCAAGACAGCACCTCAAGCACCACCCACCTGGACGCCTACGCCCAGCGCACCTTCGCCAGCCACCAGGCGGTGTTGCAGGCCGGGCAGATCAACCTCTACAACCCGGTGCTCGCCGGGGCACAAATCACCGGCGTGCAAGTGCTCACCGAACAGGCCCTGCAAGACCAGAACCAGGGCGCGACCATCGATGGCATCGCCAATGGCCCGGCCCAGGTGGAAGTGCGCCAGAACGGCACATTGATTCACTCCACGGTGGTGCCCGCCGGCCCGTTCAGTTTGAGCAATGTGCCGCGCCTGAATGGGCGCTCCGACGTCGAAGTCACGATCAAGGAAACCACCGGCGAAGAACGCCGTTTCACCGTGCCCGCCGCCATGCTCGGCCTGGGCCTGCCCGCGCCCGGTTACTCGGTGGCGGCCGGGCGGGTGCGCAATATCGGCGACGGCCCGGGTGCCGAACCCTGGGTAGTGAGTGCCGGCTGGAGCGCCGTGCCGCATCCGCAGGTCAGCTTCGGCAGCGGGCTGTTGGCGGCCGAGGATTATCGCTCGGCGGGCCTGAGCCTGGGGCTGTTGCCTTGGCAGGACAGCCAGGTGCAAGTCGCCGTGGTCGCCTCCGAAGCCTCGCGGCGCACCCAGGAGCGCGGTGTGCAGACCGACCTGTCGTGGTCGCAGAAACTGAGCGAGCGCTGGGCCTTCACGGCGGCCAATTCCTGGCGCACCTTGGGCTACCGCGACCTCAGCGAGTCGACCTACATCGTCGATACCCGCGAGCAGCAACGCACGCGCTACCGCGACCAGCAGAGCGCCACGACCTCGTGGTCGCATTCGTGGCTGGGCGCCTTCAGCGCGGGGTTTTCGCGTTCGTCCTCGTTCCAGGGCGACAGCAGCAGCCGCGCCCTGGCGTCCTGGGGCACGCAAGTCGCCGGGATGTCGGTGTCCGCCACCGCCGAATGGCATATGGGCGGGCGCCGCTATAACGACGACAGCCTGTACCTGACGGTCAGCCTGCCCCTGGGCGAAAGCCGCCGTGGCCGCGCGTGGGTGCGCAATTCCGGTGGCGAGCACCGCACCGGGCTGGGGCTCAACGAACAGATCAACGACCATTTGGCGTATCGGGTCGGCGTCGAACATGACAGCCGCGACCGCGAGGTCGAGTCGTCCCTGGGCGTTTCGGCCCTGCCGTTCTACAGCCAGTTGGACTTCAACTACACCCGCTCCGACGCCGAACGCTCCAGCTACCAGGGCGGCGCACGCGGCGCGGTGGTGCTGCACGGCGACGGGTTGACGTTCTCGCCCTACCCGGTGCGCGACACCTTTGCCGTGCTCTCGGTAGGCGACATGGCCGGGATCAAGGTCAACACCCCCAGCGGCCCGGTGTGGACCGACTGGCAAGGCCAGGCCGTGGCGCCCCAGCTCAGCGCCTATGGGCGCAGCCCGCTGGAAGTGCAAACCCGCTCGCTGCCGCGCAATGCCGACATCCACAACGGGCTCGCGGTGGTCTCGGCAGGGCGTGGCGCGGTGGACCGTATCGAGTTCGGCGTGTCGCTCACCCGCCGTGCGCTGCTGACCCTGGACACCCCGATGCCACGCGGCTCGACCGTGACCACCGAGGACGGCGAGTTCATCACTCTGGTCCAGGAAGGCAACCAAGTGTTCTTGCCCGACGTGCTCGACACCCGTTCGCTATGGATCAAGGCCGCTGACCAGCCGCGCTGCCACTTGCGCTTTGAACTGCCGGCCAAGGCCGACCCCCACGTGTATTTCGAAACCGCCCCGGCCCGCTGCCAGCGACCTTGAGGAACGCCCTATGAAACGTCAACACTGCCTGGCAGCCCTGCTGCTGTGTACCGGCACCGCCCTGGCCCAGGACGACTGCCGCCTGGACCTGAGCGAATCACGCCTGGATTTCGGCCTGATGAACCGCGCCATCGCGTCAACACCGACCGCCGAGCGACTGCTCGGCGAACGGCGCCTGTCCTTGACCCTCAACTGCCCGGAAACCGGCGACATGAGCCTGTTCTACCGCGCCCTCGCCGCCGGCACCGAGCGTTTGCGCTTCACCGACGGCGGCAGTTACCGCGTGCAAGTACATGACGCGGTGCTCGATGGCCGCGCGGTGCAACTGGGCCTGCTCGCCGGCCCCGGCCAGGCGCCCGCCCAGGTCGGCGCGAGCCTGACCTGGCGCGCCGACCATGGCATCGTCCCGCTGCACGACGGCCAGCCTGCCACCGGGCGCAGTTTTTCCGCGCAACTGCAGGTCAATGCCTGGGCGCGGGACGACGCGATTCGGGTACGCGATGCTGAAACCTGGGACGCCTCGGCGCTGGTCGATGCCCCCGCTTCCGGGCGCTCGCGCGAGCTGCATCTGCAAGCGCGCTTCGCGCCAGCGGCCTGCACGCCGACCCTGGCCAACAACGGCACGGTGGACTTCGGCAAGTTGTCGGTCAGCGATTTGCGCCGCGACAAAGACACTGCCCTGCCCGCCCGCGCGTTGGGTCTCACGGTCAGCTGTGACGGCCCGACCCCGTTTGCCCTGGTCATGCACGACAACCGCGCCGGCTCGGCCACCGGCGGCATCGATGAAACCGCCTACGGCCTGGGCCTGGACGCACGCGGGCAGAAAATCGGCCGCTATTACCTGCTGGTCGACCCCGCCCAGGCCAGCGCCGACAACCTGCCCCAGCTGTATCGCACCGACTCGACCACCGGCGGCGCCGCCTGGAGCAGCGCCAGCGCCAGCGTGATTCCCCTGGGCGCACGCAGCCTCCTCGGGTTTACCGCCACGACCGGCAGCACCGAAGGCCCGAATGCCCTGCAAAACCTCAGCGCGTTACTCAGCCTGAAAGCCTTTGTCGCGCCGCTCGACAGCCTGGACCTGAGCAGTGAAGTGCGGCTCGACGGTTCGGCGACCCTGGAAATCACCTACTTCTAAGCCCCTCGGAGGCTCCCATGATTGCTCGCTACCTGATCCTCATGCCCCTGCTGTTCAGCCAACCGGCGCAGGCCGCCGCCGTCGACCTGAACGTCAACGGCAGAATCACCCCGGCGTCCTGCGTGCCGAGCCTGTCGGCCAACGGGCTGGTGGACTTCGGCAAGATCGCCCAGCAAGACCTCAACCTCACGACAGGCACGCGGCTGCCGCTCAAGTCCCTGGGCCTGACAGTGATCTGCAACGGCCCGGTGCGTTACGCATTGCGCATGCGCGACAACCGCGACGGCTCGGCCCACGTCAACAGCGAGATTTACTATGGATTGGGCCTGGATAACAGCGCGAACAAGATCGGCGTGTACTCGCTGACGTTCGATCCAACGCAGACCGTGGTGGACGCCGTGACCGAGATCTATGGCACCGAATCCACCACCGGTGGCCTGGCCTGGCGCACGGCCAACCGCAACCCGATCGACGTCGGCGCCAAAAGCCTGCTGGGCTTCACCGACACCGCGGGCAGCACCGCCGGCCCCATGGCGATCCAGAACCTGACCAGCACGCTGACCCTGGAGACGGTGATCAACGCCAAACAGAACCTGGACCTGAGCACCGATATCGTCATGGACGGTTCGGCGACCCTGGAAGTGCTGTACCTCTAGACTTTCTCGCTGCGCACATCGACGTACTTCGCCCGCCCCGCACCGAGGCCGGCGACGATGGCGCCCAGGCCGATCACCGCGAAGACCCAGCCCGTGGCGGCCCAGCCGCCGGTCCAATCGTGAATCAGGCCCACCGCGAGCGGGCCGAGGGACGCCAGGGTGTAACCGAAGCCCTGGGCCATGCTCGACAGGTTGGCGGCCACGTGAGCATCCCGCGAGCGCAGCACGATCAACGTCAGCGCCAGGCTGAACGTGCCGCCCTGCCCCAGGCCCAGCAGGATCGCCCAGCCCCACAGCCCGTCGAGCGGCGCATACAGGCAGCCCATCAGCCCACCGAGGGTCAGCAGCATCACCACCACAATGGCCAGGCGCTGGTCCTTGCCGCGTGTGGCCAGCCACGGCGCGGTGAGGGCGCTGAGCAGTTGCACGATGATCGAACCGGACAGCGCCAGCCCGGCGTCGGTGGCACTCAGGCCGCGGTCGATGAGGATCGATGGCACCCAGCCAAACACGATGTAGGCCAGGGACGATTGCAGGCCCATGTACAAGGTCACTTGCCAGGCCAGCGGATCACGCAGCAAGCCCTGCACCCGGTAGGCGACGCGATGCGCGCCGTGCTTGTGCCCGACTTGCGGCAACCAGCACAGCGCGGCCAGCAACGCCGGCAGCATCCAGAAGCCCAGCCCGATGCTCCAGCGGTTGCCGAAGTAGTCACTCAAGGGCACCGAGGCCCCCGCCGCCAACGCCGCACCCAGGCACAGCGCCATGGTGTAGACCCCGGTCATGGCGCCCGCCTGTTTGGCGAAGTCGCGCTTGACGATACCGGGCAACAACACGCCAATGATGCCGATGCTGGCCCCGGCGATCAGGCTGCCGGCAAACAGTCCGACTTCACCGAACGCACTGCGCAGCAGAATACCGGCGGCCAACGTCAGCAAAATCCCCAGCACCACCCGCTCGGCGCCGAAACGCCGGGCGAGGATCGGCGCCAGCGGTGCGAACAGGCCCAGGCACAACACCGGCAACGTGGTCAGCAAACCGGCCCCGGCCGCCGACAACCCCAGGCTGCTGGAGACCTCACTGAGCAGCGGCGACAGGCTCGACAGCGCCGGACGCAGGTTCAGCGCCACCAGCACCAGGCCCAGCAGCAACAGCCACGGCCGGCTCACCAGCGGGTGGCTGCGCTGGAGCTCATCGTCGTCGGCCTCCGCATCGATCAGCAGTTGTTCCAACTCGGGCGTGCGTTTGGCTTCAGGGTTCATTGATCAACTGCCGGCAAAGGGATTTGGCGCGCTCCGGGTCTTGCTGCGCGACGGCATCAAGCAGGGCGGTGTGCAGGTCGAACACCGCCTGGCGGCGCGGCGAGAGGTTCAGGGTCTGGCGCAATTGCGCGCCGATGATGCTGGAAAAGTACCGGTACAACTCGCTCAACGCCGGGTTGTGCGCCGCGTCCACCAGCCGTTGGTGGAATACCAGATCGGCGCTGATGTAGGCCTCCAGTTCACCGTGATACAGCGCGGCGCTGGCATCGAGCGCCGCGCGCAGCCGGTGCAGGTCTTGCTCGGTGCGACGCAGGGCGGCCAGGCCGATGGCCTCCACTTCCAGGATCTGCCGCGTCTCCTGCGCCTGTTCCAGGCTGCAATGGGACAACGCGCGCATGGCGCCCAGCGGGTCCGTCATCGACCGCAGGTAACTGCCGTCGCCCTGGCGGATCTCGATCAACCCGGAAAACGCCAGCACGCGCATGGCCTCGCGCACGGTATTGCGGCTGATACCCAGTTCCGCCGCCAGCTCAGGCTCGGTGGGCAGGCGCTCACCGATGGCCCATACGCCTTGGGTGATGCGCTGGCGCAGCTGCTCGAGGGCTTGGTCGACCAGGGAGCGTTTGATCAGCGGGGCGATGTCTGTCATAGGGTTTGCGCTTTCGTCCAATCATAGGATGAATTTACCTACAGCCTATTCGGACTGGCCTACAAAGGCAACGCACTAGGGTTCTTAGGCAGGAAAAAGGAGCAGTATTTTCGATTGTTAAAATTACCCTTAAAGGGTAATTTCAGCCTTAGGTGTCTTATGGAAAAGTGCACACCTCATTACGATTTGGCGGTGATCAAGGCGGATGTCATCAGGTTGGGTAGCAGAGCATTCACCGCAAGCGCGCGGGAGGGGGCTCGACAACTTGAGTTGAACATCGGCCAGATGCGACTCGCGGTCTGCGCCCTTGAGAATCGAATGTTGTACAAGTCAATGACGACCTATTCAGACCACCGTGTGTGGCAGGACGTCTATCTGATCAAGATTTACGCTACGGAGATTTACATCAAAGTGACTTACCGCCCAGGCGGTGGTCCTCCCGTAATCTCCTTCAAGGAGAAAACCTTATGAAAACCCAACAATGCATGAGCTGCGGAACCCATGACGCAATGCAGCATTTCGAAGGTCGTAACTTCACGATCAACACACGCGGCATGATCCGGGATATCCCTGATATTGCAGGCTGGGAATGCCAGGTCTGTCACGAGGTCGAATTCGATTCGGACACCGATAGCGCAGAGCGTTATTCCGATGCCAGCGATAAGTTGTTAATGGATGCCAGGACAATCATCGCCGCCGAAATGAAACGAATTCGCCGCAAATTGCATCTGACGCAGAAAGACGCGGTAAGGCTATTGACCGGCCGCGGCCATAACGCATTTTCCCGCTATGAAAGAGCTGAGATCTTTCCGCCTGCGCCACTGCTCACATTGATGCGTCTATTGGATAAACATCCGCATCTACTGGCTGAAATAGAGGTGCTCAATCTCGGCGAAGACCTGAACCATCTGCTGATCGCAAAAGATGCGCAGCTTGCAACTCAAGCGTCCGCGTAAAAACAGCAGGCAAAAATAAACCCGGCCAGGTGCCGGGTTTATCGCGTCAAGCATCAACCATCGATCAATGCAGAATCTGGCTCAAGAACAACTTGGTCCGGTCATTCTGCGGGTTGTCGAAGAAGTCATTCGGCGCCGCCTGTTCGACGATCTCGCCCTTGTCCATGAAGATCACACGGTTGGCCACGGTGCGGGCAAAACCCATTTCGTGGGTCACGCACAACATGGTCATGCCGTCTTCGGCCAGGCCAATCATGGTGTCGAGCACTTCCTTGACCATTTCCGGGTCGAGGGCCGAGGTCGGTTCGTCGAACAGCATGATTTTCGGCTTCATGCACAGCGCCCGGGCGATGGCCACGCGCTGTTGCTGACCGCCCGAGAGTTGCCCCGGAAACTTGTGGGCCTGCTCCGGAATGCGCACGCGCTCCAGGTAGTGCATGGCAATTTCTTCGGCCTTGCGCTTGGGCATCTTGCGCACCCACATCGGCGCCAGCGTGCAGTTCTGCAGGATGGTCAGGTGCGGGAACAGGTTGAAGTGCTGGAACACCATGCCGACTTCGCGGCGGATCGCTTCGATCTGCTTGAGGTCGTTGGTCAGCTCCACGCCATCGACCACGATGCGGCCCTGCTGGTGTTCTTCCAGGCGGTTGAGGCAGCGGATGGTGGTGGACTTGCCCGAACCCGACGGGCCGCACAGCACGATACGCTCGCCCTGCTTGACGTTGAGGTTGATGTCTTTCAGTACGTGGAACTGGCCGTACCACTTGTTCACGCCCTGCATCTGGATAATGCCTTCAGGGCTCACAGGCTGTTTGATCGCTTCGCTCATAACAACAACTCCTAACGCTTGTGGCCTGTGTCGAGCTTGTGTTCCAAATGAATGGAATAGCGCGACATACCAAAACAGAAAATCCAGAACACCAGGGCGGCGAACACGTAGCCTTCAGTGGCCATGCCCAACCATTTCGGGTCGGCGGCGGCTTGCTTGACGCTGTTGAGCAGGTCGAACAAACCGATGATGATCACCAGGCTGGTGTCCTTGAACAGCGCAATAAACGTGTTGACGATGCCGGGGATCACCATCTTCAGGGCTTGCGGCAGAATCACCAGGCCCATGCTGCGCCAGTAACCCAGGCCCATCGCCGCGGCCGCTTCGTACTGACCTTTGGGAATCGCCTGCAAGCCACCGCGCACCACTTCCGCCACGTAGGCCGACTGGAACAGGATCACGCCGATCAATGCCCGCAGCAGCTTGTCGATGCCCATGCCTTCGGGCAGGAACAACGGCAGCATCACCGAGGACATGAACAGCACCGTGATCAACGGCACGCCGCGCCAGAACTCGATGAAGGTCACGCAGACCACACGAATCGCCGGCATGTTCGAGCGCCGCCCCAAGGCCAGCACAATCCCCAGCGGCAAGGCGCCGGCGATGCCGACGGTGGCGATGACCAGGGTCAGCATCAGGCCGCCCCATTGGCTGGTGGCCACGTTGGTCAGGCCGAAGACGCCGCCGTGCAACAGGCAGAAGGCAATGATTGGGTACAACACCAGAAAGCCCAGGCCGTAGATCGCCTTGCGTGGAAAACGCGAGATGAACAACGGCGCCACGCCCACGATCGCCAGCCACACGGTCAGGTCTACGCGCCAGCGCAGGTCGCCGGGGTAGTAGCCGTACATGAACTGCCCGAAGCGCTGCTGGATAAACACCCAGCAGGCGCCTTCTTTGGTGCAGTCGGCGCGAGTGGTCCCGACCCAGTTGGCGTCGAGGATGGCCCAATGCAGGATGGGCGGCACGACCAGGTAGATCAGGTAAAACGCCAACAAGGTCAGCAGGGTATTGAGCCAGCTGGAAAACAGGTTGGCGCGCATCCATGCCATCGGCCCGAAGACTTTGCTCGGCGGTGGCATATCAGGTTTGAACGTATGCGAACTCATGCTCGTTTCCTCACCGCTCGATCAGCGCAATGCGCTTGTTGTACCAGTTCATCAGCAGGGAAATGCTGATGCTGATCGCCAGGTACACGCTCATGGTGATGGCAATGACTTCGATGGCCTGGCCGGTCTGGTTGAGCACCGTGCCGGCAAACAGCGAAACCATTTCCGGGTAACCGATACCGGCGGCCAACGACGAGTTTTTCGCCAGGTTCAGGTATTGGCTGGTCAGCGGCGGAATGATCACCCGCAGGGCTTGCGGGATGATGACCTTGCGCAGCGTCGGCCCGGGGCGCAGGCCCAGGGAGCGCGCGGCTTCGGTCTGGCCGTGGCTGACGGACTTGATGCCCGAGCGCACGATCTCGGCGATAAACGCCGCGGTGTACACGGTCAGCGCCAGGGTCAGCGCCAGCAGTTCAGGGATCAGCACCCAGCCGCCGACGAAGTTGAAGCCTTGCAGCTTGGGCATTTCCCAGTGCAGCGGCGCGCCGAAGACCAAGGCGCACAATGCCGGGATCACGATGAATAGCGCCAGGCCCGCCCAGAACTTGTGGAACGGTACGCCGGTGGCTTCAAAGCGCTTGTTGGCCCAGCGGGTCATCAGCACGATCGCCACGACGGCCACGACCACGCTGGCAACGAACGGCCAGAACCCGTCGGCGGCCAGTGCTGCCGGCATGTTCAGGCCACGGCTGCTGACGAAGAACGTGTCGCCGAAGTTATGGCTGTTGCGCGGCCCCGGCATGGTCAGGAACACCGCGAAGTACCAGAACAGGATTTGCAGCAGCGGCGGGATGTTGCGGAACACTTCCACGTACACCGTCGCCAGCTTGTTGATCATCCAGTTGGGCGACAAGCGGGCCACGCCGATGATGAACCCGAGCAGGGTCGCCAGAACCACGCCGATCACGGTCACCAGCAAGGTATTGAGCAGACCGATTACAAACACCCGGGCATAGCTGTCCGATTCGGTGTAGTCGATCAAGTGCTGCGCGATGCCGAAGCCGGCACTGCGCTCAAGAAAGTCGAAACCCGAGGTAATGCCCCGGTGTTGAAGGTTGGTCTGGGTATTGTTGAAGAGGTACCAGCCCAGCGAGACCACCGCCACAATCGTGATGATCTGGAAGAGCCACGCACGCACTTTGGGATCGCTGAAGCTGAGCTTCTGCTTTGGTGCGCCGATTTGATTTTGCATGGAGTGCCCCGAAAATAATGGAACAGAACATCACCCGGCGGTTGGCCCACCGGGTGATAGAACCATCAGCGATCAGCGCACAGGGGGTGCGTATTGAATGCCGCCGTTGTTCCACAGCGCGTTCAGGCCACGGTCGATTTCCAGCGGCGTGCTTTTACCGAGGTTTTTCTCGAACACTTCGCCGTAGTTACCGACTTGCTTGACGATCTGCACGACCCAGTCTTTCTTCACTTTCAGGTCTTTGCCGTATTCGCCGTCAGCACCCAGCAGACGTGCGACGTCCGGGTTCTTGGTGGACTTGGCTTCAGCTTCGACGTTTTTGGAAGTGATACCGGCTTCTTCCGCGTTGAGCATGGCGTAGCCCACCCAGCGCACGATGGCCAGCCACTCGTCGTCGCCATTACGCACGACCGGGCCCAGCGGTTCCTTGGAAATGGTTTCCGGCAGAACCACGTAGTCTTTCGGCGAGGCCAACTTGCTGCGCTGGGCGAACAGTTGGGACTTGTCGGAGGTCAGCACGTCGCAACGCCCGGATTCCAGCGACTTGGCGCTTTCGTCGGAGGTGTCGAAGGTGATCGGGGTGTATTTCAGACCGTTGCCACGGAAGTAGTCGGAAACGTTCAGTTCAGTGGTGGTACCGGCCTGGATGCAGATGGTTGCACCGTCCAGTTCCTTGGCACTTTTAACGCCCAGCTTGTTGTTTACCAGAAAGCCGATGCCGTCGTAGTAAGTGATAAAACCAGGGAATTTCAGGCCCATGCCGGCATCGCGGGAGCTGGTCATGGTGGTGTTACGCGACAGGATGTCGACTTCACCGGACTGCAGCGCGGTGAAACGCTCCTTGGCGTTCAACTGGCTGAATTTGACTTTGGTCGCGTCGCCGAACACGGCAGCGGCTACCGCGCGGCAATAATCAGCGTCGATCCCGAGGATCTTGCCGCTGGCATCCGGTACCGAGAAACCCGGCAGGCCGTCACTCACGCCACATTGCACAAAGCCTTTCTTCTGCACGGCGTCCAGGGTGGCGCCGGCGTGGGCGAAACCACTGACACCCAGTACAGCAGCCGCGGAAACGATGGCCAGGGTGGATTTCAATACCTTCATTCAAACCTCCAGTTGCTCTTGTTGTGTCGGAGCTAGAACCTCAGCGCACCCTTATGAGGCGATATCGACCCGTGTTGGCTTTTATTAGGGTCAAGCAGCATGAGGCAGTCGCAGTAATTCCAGTTGCTATCCCACAAACGGCAGTCACTGATAGTGTTACCGTCCCAGGAAAGATCTGACATCGACCTACACATAGCAAAGCGCGTACCAGAGTGGCTGCTGAGTCGATTCAGCCCAAGGTCAATGGGAAAAGATTCAACCTTGCGACATTCTCGTAACAGATCAAACTATTGCGCACCGTTCCGTCGCACTTAATCGGAGCGCACGCACATCTATGGAGCAGACATGACCGAAGCCTTGATTCTTCAGCCCCGCAACACCGCAGACGCCTGCGTCATCTGGCTGCATGGCCTGGGGGCCGATCGCTACGACTTCAAATCGGTGGCCGAAGCGCTGCAGGAAAACTTGCTGACCACGCGCTTCGTCTTGCCTCAGGCGCCCACCCGCCCGGTGACCATCAACGGCGGCTACGAGATGCCCAGTTGGTACGACATCAAGGCCATGAGCCCGGCCCGCTCCATCAGCCTGGAACAGTTGAAAGACTCGGCCAAAATGGTCACGGATTTGATCAGGAAGCAAAAAAGCAGCGGAATAGACGCCTCGCGGATTTTCCTGGCGGGTTTTTCCCAGGGCGGCGCCGTGGTGTTCCACACCGCGTTCCATAAATGGCAAGGCGCCTTGGGTGGCGTGATTGCCCTCTCCACTTACGCGCCGACCTTCGACAACGAGCTCGAGTTGTCCGCCAGTCAACAGCGCATTCCGGTGCTGTGCCTGCATGGCCAGTACGACGAGGTGGTACAGAACGCCATGGGGCGCAGCGCTTATGAGCACTTGAAGACCCGTGGTGTCACCGTGACATGGCAGGAATACCCAATGGGTCACGAAGTGTTACCTGAGGAGATCAGCGATATCGGTACGTGGCTGGCCGAACGTCTGCGCTGAACACCCCGGTTTATTTAGCCACATGACAGACGCACTACGCCGCGCCCGATTCTTGCATTACACTGGCCGGCGTATATTCCTTAACCAATTAATGAGATCACCGTGCTCAAAGCACTTAAGAAGATGTTCGGCAAAAGCGAGGCTGAGCCGCTCGCGCCAGTTCCCAGTGCTCCTGTCCCGACAACCGGCAGCCGCCACGAAGGCAAACAGCCGGGCCAGGCCACCGCTGTGGCCGCGCCGAAACCGCTCGAGGTGACACCCGCCGAACCGCCGAAACCGGCCGAAGTCGCTGCGGCACCTGCGCCAAAAGCCGCACGGCGTGAACGCGCGCCCAAGCCGCCCGTCACACCGTGGAAGCTCGAAGATTTCGTCGTTGAACCCCAGGAAGGCAAAACCCGCTTCCACGATTTCAAGCTCGCACCGGAACTGATGCACGCCATCCAGGACCTGGGCTTCCCTTACTGCACACCGATCCAGGCGCAGGTGCTCGGGTTCACCCTGGCCGGCAAAGACGCCATCGGCCGCGCCCAGACCGGCACCGGCAAGACCGCCGCGTTCCTGATCTCGATCATCACCCAGCTACTGCAAACGCCGCCGCCGAAAGAACGCTACATGGGTGAGCCACGCGCGCTGATCATCGCTCCGACCCGCGAACTGGTGGTGCAGATCGCCAAGGACGCCGCCGACCTGACCAAGTACACCGGCCTCAACGTCATGACGTTCGTCGGTGGCATGGACTTCGACAAGCAGCTCAAGCACCTCGAAGCCCGTCATTGCGACATCCTGGTTGCCACCCCGGGCCGCCTGCTCGATTTCAACCAGCGCGGCGACGTCCACCTGGACATGGTCGAAGTGATGGTGCTGGACGAAGCCGACCGCATGCTCGACATGGGCTTTATCCCGCAAGTACGCCAGATCATTCGCCAGACCCCGCCGAAAAACGAACGCCAGACCCTGCTGTTCTCCGCGACCTTCACCGAAGACGTGATGAACCTCGCCAAGCAGTGGACCACCGAGCCGTCCATCGTCGAGATCGAGGCGCTGAACGTCGCCAGCGAAAACGTCGAGCAACACATCTTTGCCGTGGCCGGCGCCGACAAGTACAAGCTGCTCTACAACCTGATCAACGACAACGGTTGGGAGCGCGTGATGGTGTTTGCCAACCGCAAAGACGAAGTGCGCCGTATCGAAGAGCGCCTGGTGCGCGATGGCGTCAACGCTGCGCAACTGTCGGGCGACGTGCCGCAGCACAAGCGCATCAAGACCCTCGAAGGCTTTCGCGAAGGCAAGATCCGCGTGTTGGTGGCCACCGACGTGGCCGGTCGCGGGATTCACATCGACGGCATCAGCCACGTGATCAACTTCACCCTGCCGGAAGTGCCGGACGACTACGTACACCGCATTGGCCGTACCGGCCGTGCCGGGGCGGCGGGGGTGTCGATCAGTTTTGCCGGGGAAGATGACTCGTATCAGTTGCCGTCGATCGAGACGTTGCTGGGCCGCAAGATCAGTTGCGAGACGCCGTCGACGCACTTGCTCCGGGCTGTAGAACGCAAACGACCTTAGGCTGAAATGCGGTCAAAAATGTGGGAGGGGGCTTGCCCCCGATAGCAGTGGGTCAGTCGATACATAAATTGACTGACACACCGCTATCGGGGGCAAGCCCCCTCCCACATTTGCATCTATGTTCGGCTGACTATTTCCAGCGATCCGCTGCTGCGTGATCGCTGTCGCGCCCTTCGACCCAGTGCGCGCCCTCAGGGGTATTTTCCTTCTTCCAGAACGGCGCACGGGTCTTCAGGTAGTCCATCACAAACGCACAGGCCTCAAACGCAGCCTGACGATGCGCGCTGGCCGCCGCGACGAACACAATCGGCTCGCCCGGTTCCAGCGCGCCGATGCGGTGCAGCACTTCCAGCTTGAGCAGCGGCCAGCGCTGTTCGGCTTCCACGGCGATCTTGGCCAGGGCTTTTTCGGTCATGCCGGGGTAATGCTCCAGGAACATCCCCGCCACGTCGTGACCGTCGTTGAAGTCGCGCACATAGCCGACAAAACTCACCACCGCGCCGACGCCGACATTGGCGGCGTGCATCGCGTTGACTTCGGCACCGGGGTCAAAGGGCTCGGGCTGTACACGAATGGCCACGTTCAGCCCCCGGTCACAGGCGGGAAAAACGCAACTTCATCACCGGCCTGCAGCGGTTCGTCGAGGCTGCACAGTTCCTGATTACGCGCACACATCAAGCTGGTTTCGTTGAGCACGTCAAAGCCCGGGTCGCCGGCCAATGCCTGGCGCACAGCGTCGACGGTCGCGAAGTCGCCTTCCACCTCCAGCGAATCCAGGCCCACCGCTTCGCTGTAGCGGGCAAAAAACAATACGTTGATGCTCATGCTTGATCCGCCTTGAAATGCCCACTTTTACCGCCGAGCTTTTCCAGCAGGCGAATGCTTTCGATGGTCATGCCACGGTCCACGGCCTTGCACATGTCATAGATCGTCAATGCGGCAACACTGGCGGCCGTCAGCGCTTCCATCTCTACACCGGTCTGGCCGGAGAGTTTGCAGCGCGCGACGATATGCACCGCGTCCACACCCTCGGCGCTGAGTTCGACCTTGACGCCAGTGAGCATCAGCGGGTGGCACAGGGGGATCAGGTCGCTGGTTTTTTTCGCCGCCTGGATTCCGGCAATGCGGGCCACGGCAAACACGTCGCCCTTGGGATGGGCGCCGTCGACAATCATTTTCAGGGTCTCGGGCAGCATGCGCACGCGCGCTTCGGCCACCGCCTCACGGAACGTCACGGACTTGTCGGTGACGTCGACCATATGGGCGCGACCTTGGGAATCGAGATGAGTCAGCACAGGGATACTCCTGATCAGGAGCGTCGATTGTAAACCCAATGCAAAAGAAATGTGGGAGGGAGCAAGCCCCTCCCACACCGACTGCGTTTACAAGTGAGATTCGGCGTATTCGGCCAAGATCGAACGTGGGACCCCTTGCAGCGCGATATGCACGCCGTTCGGGAAGTCTTTGAAGCGTTCCGTCAGGTACGTCAGCCCGGAGCTGGTCGCGGACAGGTAAGGGGTGTCGATCTGCGCCAGGTTGCCCAGGCACACCACTTTGGAACCGGCGCCGGCACGGGTGATGATGGTTTTCATCTGGTGCGGCGTGAGGTTCTGGCATTCATCGATCAAAATCAGGCTCTGCTGGAAGCTGCGACCTCGGATGTAGTTGAGGGATTTGAACTGCAACGGCACTTTGCTGAGGATGTAGTCGACGCTGCCATGGGTGTTTTCGTCATCCATATGCAAGGCTTCGAGGTTGTCGGTGATCGCCCCCAGCCACGGCTCCATTTTTTCCGCTTCGGTGCCGGGCAGGAAACCGATTTCCTGGTCCAGGCCCTGCACACTGCGGGTGGCGATGATGCGGCGATAACGCTTGGTCACCATGGTCTGCTCGATGGCGGCAGCCAGGGCAAGAATGGTTTTGCCCGAGCCGGCGGCGCCGGTCAGGTTGACCAGGTGGATGTCCGGGTCGAGCAGCGCATACAGCGCCAGGCTCTGGTAGATATCACGCGGTTTCAGGCCCCAGGCTTCCTGGTGCAACAGGGGTTCCTGATGCAGGTCGAGGATCAGCAGCTTGTCGACCTGGATCTCTTTGATCCAGCCCACAAAACCCTGTTCGTCGATGATGAACTCGTTGACGTGTACCGCCGGCAGGTTGTCGATCAGTTGCACCTGGTGCCAGGTGCGACCGTGGTCCTGACGGGTTTCGACCTTGCTGACGCGGTCCCAGAACGAGCCGGTCATGGTGTGATAACCACGGGACAGCATCGATACGTCGTCGACCAGTTGGTCGGTACTGTAGTCCTCGGCAGCGATCCCACACGCTCGTGCCTTGAGGCGCATATTGATGTCTTTGGTCACCAGCACGACGCGCAGGTCCTTGTCACGTGCGTGCAGGTCGATCAATTGGTTGATGATTTTGTTGTCGTTGAGGTTTTCCGGCAGCAGGCTGTTGGGCTCGCTGCGCTTGCTCATCAGAATCGACAGCAAGCCCTTCGGCCCGCTCTTGCCGCGCTGGATCGGCACGCCGACTTCGACGTCCTCGGGTGACGCTTCGCCCAGGGTTTTGTCGATCAGGCGGATCGCCTGGCGGCATTCTGCGGCCACGCTGTGATGCCCGCTTTTGAGTTTGTCGAGTTCCTCCAACACGATCATCGGGATGGCGACGTGGTGTTCTTCGAAGTTAAGCAGCGCGTTCGGATCGTGGATCAGTACGTTGGTATCAAGCACATAAAGGATTGGCTGGTCGGAAGAAGGGTTACGTCCATGATCATCCATACTCGGTCACCTTTGTGGGAGCCAGTCGACGCAATACCACAACAGTGCTGCGCCTCGATTCGACCACCGAATGCACCTGAGGGACGTCAAGTGCATTGCCCACATGAGGAGTCTTGGAAGACGCCACCTGTGTTGCAGGTTTCGGCGATCTGACTTCGTAATACCGCAAAACCCATGACAGGAAAAAGCACTTTGACGTTTTTTTGAAGTTTATTTTTCAGGATGACGAATAGCACTAGCCGAGTGCCAGCCACGCCGTTAAAGTCGGAAGTACGCCTGCATCGAAATATTCTACAAAATCACCCCAGAAATGCCGCATCCCCAACGGGAATAGGCACTTCAGCCTTTTCAGCGAAACGCCTCCCGGCAGTCCTGCCAACCCAGCCCGCTTTGCGCTGTCGCCTGCAACAAAATCGGCAATGCCACCCGCGCCTTGTCCTGGGTGTCGTGAAACACAATCACCCCTTTGCGCCACAACAACATCAAGGTCAGCACCCGCTGCGCCGACTCATCGGCCTTGAGCTTGCCCGGTTCGTCCTGGGAGTCGATATCCCACAACGCCACCTGCAAACCCTGGGACTGGAAGAAACCCTGGCTGTCCGCACGACGCTGACCGTAGGGTGGACGGAACAGCGGCACGTAGTTCTCCGGCATCAGGTTCTGCGCCAGTGAGGCACTGCGGGTGATGGAACTTTGCCAGTCGACCCAATGGCTGTGGGAACGGTACTGCCAGCCCTGGGTGCCCACGCACTGGCCTTGGTACAGCGCCTGCACATCGGCAGCGGAACTGCGCTCCACGCGGTTTTGCAGGCTGCTGCCAAGGGCGAAGAACGTGGCGTTCATCTTCTGCTTGCGCAGGTAGTCAGTGAGCCAGTCGGTATTGCCGCTGACCGGGGCCGGGCCGCCGTCGAAGGTCAGCAGGAACAAGCGGTCGTTGAATTCATCGCCATTGCGCTCATGGTCGCCGAAACGCGCGATCTCGCTGCTGATCTGCGGGAACAGCGCGGCTTTGCGCAGCAGCTCGTCCAGGTAACGCTCATGGAAATTGTGGCTCGGGCCGGCCCAACCTATATAGAAGGAGTTTTCGCTGATCTCGAACTTGCCGGCCTGCTCGCGCAGGTCGTCCATGTTTTCCACCAGGTAGCAGAACGACGCGTCTTCCTCGCAACTCTCCTGGGCGAAGGTGTAGCCCTCCAGCAGGCGCTGCCAGAGCTGGCGACGCAGATCGTCGATGGCCGCCAGGTTGATGATCTTCAGGCCCAGGCGCTGTTTGAGCGCCGCTTCATCCAGGGCTTCGCTGGCGATCAGGCTGTGGGCGAACATCAGGATCTCGGCGCGCGAGGCCACGTCGAACAGCGCAGGGCTGCTGAGTTTTTCCGGCCAGACGCCACGATCCAGGCTGGCCACATCCACCGGCGCCGCGTGGGCATTGAGGCATAACAGGCACGCCGACAAAAAAAACGCTATTCGCACACAGGGTCTCCCTCTCCAGAGTCACCGGCCATCATAACGGATCGCGCCTATCACCATCATAGGTGGAGTCAAAGTGCCCAACCCCCTAGAATCCCCCGCACGATTACAGGAGCCAACTTCATGCTGATGGTGATTTCCCCCGCCAAGACCCTCGACTTCGAGTCCAGGCCTGCGACCCAGCGCTTTACCCAGCCGCAGTATCTGGACCACTCCCAGGAACTGATCGAGCAACTGCGCCACCTGAGCCCGGCGCAAATCAGCGAATTGATGCATGTATCCGACAAGATCGGCGGCCTCAACGCCGCGCGTTTCGGCAGTTGGACCCCGGCGTTCACGCCGGCCAATGCCAAGCAGGCGTTGCTGGCATTCAAGGGCGACGTGTACACGGGCCTGAACGCCGACACCTTCAGCGACGCCGACTTCAGCTACGCCCAGGATCACCTGCGCATGCTCTCGGGCCTGTACGGTCTGCTGCGCCCCCTGGACCTGATGATGCCGTATCGCCTGGAGATGGGCACCAAACTGGCCAACGCCCGTGGCAAGGACCTGTACGCCTTCTGGGGCACCCGGATCAGCGAGTGGCTCAACCAAGCCCTGGCCGAACAAGGCGATGAGGTACTGCTCAACCTGGCGTCCAACGAATACTTCTCCGCGGTCAAGCGCACGGCCCTGAACGCAAGGATCGTCAACACCGAGTTCAAGGACCTGAAGAACGGTCAGTACAAGATCATCAGCTTCTACGCGAAAAAGGCCCGAGGCATGATGAGCCGCTTCGTGATCGAAGAACGCATCAACGACCCGGCCCAGCTCAAGCAGTTCGATGTGCAGGGTTATCGCTTCAATGCGGAGCAGTCCAAGCCCGACAACCTGGTGTTCCTGCGCGATCATGCACCGGAATAAGGCCCTGCTCCGCTCTCATAGACGCTAAAGATCAAATGTGGGAGGGGGCTTGCCCCCGATGGCGGTGGGTCAGTCATACATGGATCGACTGACACACTGCCATCGGGGGCAAGCCCCCTCCCACATTTTCTCCTGCATTTCGCATCAGAAGTCGTCAATTGTTTGGCGTCAAAAAATATCTTGACGCATCTCTAACATTTATTTCACTCGACATTTCAGATTTTTTTTCGTAGTGGCACCACTTTTTTAAAAGACTAGTGGCACAAAACTATCCCCGCGCACCAACTCCCCGCAACTACTGGCCCAAATAGCAAGTGCTATCAATATAGTACCAGTGCCATCTTTGCCTATATTTCAAGAAATTTCCGGAAACAGGATGAGCGGCCAGGAACTTCGCCCTAAAGCACCGCTCATACCACCGGTAACGTAATTCTCTGTTTCTGTAAGAGATGACTTACATGGCGACCAATGGAAGTAGCGAAGTTGTCACATTTAACTTTGACTCAGGGCTGATATTACCAACCGATTAGTTAAGAGCGGCGACAAGGATGAATTGCCACACACTATAAGGCCAAGGCTGTGCTTACCCCAATGGGTCAGTGATGAAACCCAAGGCATTGATATTTAAAGGTTTATTGCCTTTATCAAGGCCCTGTTGCACTGGCGCCAGGCCCTTCTCCCAGGAAGGCCGGCTGCATTTGAGGGCAAGCCCCAATAAAAAGGCCAAGTTGCGCACAACTTGAGTGCAATCGTTAGTCACTCGTTATTCAACATGCCTGTATGCGGTAAGTCGGCGTCTGTTCGCCTAACTTTCGCGGCATCAGTGACGCTTGCAAACATGAACTCCGGCCATTTATTGGCAGATTTAATACCGTCTTCAATGACAAAGAGGTAAATGCGATGCGCATCAGCATATTTGGTTTGGGTTACGTTGGCGCAGTCTGTGCCGGTTGCCTGTCTGCCCGTGGCCATGAAGTGGTCGGCGTAGACATCTCCAAGGAAAAGATCGACCTGATCAACGCCGGTAAATCACCGATCGTTGAGCCGGGTCTGGGCGAGCTGCTGAGCCAGGGTATCGAGACCGGTCGACTGCGCGGCACGACCAACTTCGCAGACGCCATCCGCGATACCGACCTGTCGATGATTTGCGTCGGCACGCCGAGCAAGAAAAACGGCGACCTGGAACTCAACTACATCGAATCGGTATGCCGCGAGATCGGTTTTGTCCTGCGTGACAAGACCACCCGCCACACCATCGTCGTGCGTAGCACCGTGTTGCCGGGCACCGTGGCCAACGTGGTGATCCCGATCCTCGAAGACTGCTCCGGCAAAAAAGCCGGCGTCGACTTCGGCGTCGCGGTCAACCCGGAATTCCTGCGCGAATCCACGGCCATCGCCGACTACGACCTGCCACCGATGACCGTCATCGGCGAGTTCGACAAAGCCTCCGGCGATGTCCTGCAATCGCTGTACGAAGAACTCGACGCGCCGATCATCCGCAAGGACATCGCCGTGGCCGAAATGATCAAGTACACCTGCAACGTGTGGCACGCCACCAAGGTGACCTTCGCCAACGAGATCGGCAACATCGCCAAGGCCGTCGGCGTCGATGGTCGCGAAGTGATGGAAGTGGTCTGCCAGGACAAGACCCTCAACCTGTCCCAGTACTACATGCGCCCAGGCTTCGCATTCGGCGGCTCGTGCCTGCCCAAAGACGTGCGCGCGCTGACTTATCGCGCCGGCTCTCTGGACGTGGAAGCGCCGCTGCTCAACTCGCTGATGCGCAGCAACGAATCCCAGGTGCAGAACGCCTTCGACATCGTCGCCGGCCACGACAAACGCAAAGTCGCGCTGCTGGGCTTGAGCTTCAAGGCCGGCACCGACGACCTGCGCGAAAGCCCACTGGTGGAACTGGCGGAAATGCTGATCGGCAAGGGTTACGACCTGAGCATCTACGACAGCAACGTCGAGTACGCCCGCGTCCACGGTGCGAACAAGGAGTACATCGAGGGGAAAATCCCCCACGTGTCGTCCCTGCTCAACTCGGACTTCGATGATGTGATCAACAACTCCGACGTGATCATCCTCGGCAACCGTGATGAGAAGTTCCGTGCCCTGGCGCAGAACGCGCCACACGGCAAGCAAGTGGTCGACCTGGTGGGCTTCATGTCCAAGGCCACCTGCGTGACGGGCCGCACCGAAGGTATTTGCTGGTAACAGCAACGGCAAGTTTCGAGCTGCAAGCGTCCTGATCCCCAGCGCTTGCAGCTCGAAACCTCCTTCACCTGCGGATGACGCCTATGTCCAAGTTAAAACACGTACTGCTCCAATCCGCCGGCTGGCTGTTCTTCTTGAGCCTGCTGATGGGACTCGCCCTGCTGTTGCCGGCGAGTACGTTCGACTCTGAGTCGAAGAATTTTATTTTCCTGATTGGCGCCGTCGGTATCTGGCGCTACTCGATGGGTGCGACGCATTTCTTTCGCGGCATGCTGTTCCTGTACGTGGTCTACCCACACCTGCGGCGCAAAGTGCGCAAGCTGGGCAAATCAGCGGACCCGTCCCATGTGTTCCTGATGGTCACCAGTTTTCGGATCGATGCGCTGACCACCGCGCAGGTCTACAGCTCGGTGATTCGTGAAGCGATCGAATGTGGCTTCCCCACCACCGTGGTCTGCTCGCTGGTAGAAATGTCCGATGAGCTGTTGGTGAAGAGCCTGTGGGAACGCATGAACCCGCCGGACCACGTGAAGCTCGACTTCGTGCGCATCGCCGGCACCGGTAAACGCGACGGCCTGGCCTTCGGTTTCCGCGCCATCTCCCGCCACTTGCCGGATGACCGCGCCGTGGTTGCAGTGATCGATGGCGACACCGTGCTCGCCGAAGGCGTCGTGCGCAAGACCGTGCCGTGGTTCCAGTTGTTCGGCAATGTCGGCGGCCTGACCACCAACGAGTTCTGCGAAGTGCGCGGCGGCTACATCATGAGCGAGTGGCACAAACTGCGCTTCGCCCAACGCCACATCAACATGTGCTCGATGGCCCTGTCCAAGCGCGTGCTGACCATGACCGGGCGCATGTCGGTGTTCCGTGCCAGCGTCGTCACCGACCCGGGCTTTATCGCCGACGTGGAAAGCGACTCGCTGCAACACTGGCGCCTGGGCCGCTTCAAGTTTTTGACCGGCGACGACAAGTCCAGCTGGTTCAGCCTGATGCGTCTGGGTTACGACACCTTCTACGTGCCGGACGCCGCGATCAACACCGTGGAACACCCGCCGGAAAAGAGCTTTATCAAGGCCAGCCGCAAGCTGATGTTCCGCTGGTACGGCAACAACCTGCGCCAGAACTCCCGCGCCCTGGGCCTGGGTGTACGCCGCCTGGGTCTGTTCACCAGCGTGGTGCTGTTCGACCAGCGCGTGTCGATGTGGACCTCCCTGCTCGGCCTGACCGTGGCAATCATCGCCACCTTCAAGTACGGCGGCGCGTTCATCCTCGCTTACCTGCTGTGGATCGGCATCACCCGCCTGATCCTGACCCTGCTGCTGTCGTGCTCCGGCCACAGGATCGGCCCGGCGTACCCGGTGATTCTCTATTACAACCAGATCATGGGCGCGCTGGTGAAGATCTACGTGTTCTTCCGCCTTGATCAACAGTCCTGGACCCGCCAGGACACCAAACTGACCCGCGATTTGGCCAGCTTTCAACGTTGGTTCAACACCTGGTCGTCTCGGACCATGACCTTCTCCGCCGGCAGCATTTTCGTTGCCGTGTTGCTGATGATGGTCTGACCCTGCCAAGCCTGAATTAACTCTAGGAAATTGCCCTGATGAACAGCCAAGTAAACGCCAACGTTGTCCACGAATCCGAAGCCCAGCGCCAGCACGCCCGAGTCAAAATCCCGGCCAAGCTGCGCTTCTTCAACACTGACCGCACGCAGACCGAAGCGCGGGTCATCGACCTGTCCGCCGGCGGCCTGGCGTTCACCGCCACGCAGCCGTTGACCGTCGGCGAAGTGCACAAGGGTCGCCTGCAGTTCGTCATCGATAACCTCGGCCTGGCCATGGATGTGGAGCTGCAGATCCGCTCCTACGACCGCCAGAGCGGGCGCACCGGTTGCCAGTTCCAGAACCTCGACGCGCAGGATATTTCCACGCTGCGCCACCTGATCACCTCGCACCTGTCGGGCGACATCGTGACCATGGGCGACGTACTCGCCACCCTGCAACGCGACAACTTCACCAAGGCGCGCAAGGTCAAGGACGGCGGCAGCAACATGAGCGCCTTCGGCCGCTTGCGCGCCGTGACGTTCAGCCTGGCGATCTTCCTGGTGGGCCTCGCGGCATTCGGTTTCGTCTTCAAATCGCTGTATGGCATGTACTTTGTCAGCCACGCCCAGGCCGGCCTGGTCAGCGTGCCCGGCATGAACGTGACCATGCCCCGCGACGGCACCGTGCAAAGCCTGCTCAAAGGTGATGCGGTGGCGGCCAAAGGCGCGCCACTGGCGACCTTCAGCACCAGCATGCTCGACGTGCTCAAGGGCCACCTGGACGAAGACCAACTGCAACCGGCCAAGGTCGAAGAACTGTTCGGCAAGCAAATGACCGGCACCCTGACCTCGCCTTGCGACTGCGTCGTGGCCCAGCAAATGGTGGCCGACGGTCAGTACGCGAGCAAAGGCGACGTGATCTTCCAACTGGTGCCACGCGGCAGCCTGGCCAACGTGGAAGCACGCTTCTCCTATCGCCAGTTCGCTGACGTTCGCCCAGGTACGCCGGTGAACTTCCAGGTCGCCGACGAAGAACAGACCCGCACCGGCACCATCGTCAGCAGCACCAGCCTGAACAGCGCCGACCTGTCCTCCGACATCCGCGTGCAGATCAAGCCGGATGCGCCGCTGGACAGCGCCTACGCCGGCCGCCCGGTGGAAGTGACCAGCGACCGTGGCCCATCGCTGAACTGGCTGATCGATAAAGCCATGGCTGCGGGTCTTTAATCATGAGCGCCCTTCGAACCCTACCGGTGCCCCTGGCGCTGGCCATCGCCCTCGCCGGTTGCGCCGGCCTGCCCGACCAACGCCTGGCCAATGAAGCGCTCAAGCGTGGCGATACCGTCACCGCGCAGCAGAATTACCAGCAACTGGCAGACCTGGGTTACAGCGAGGCCCAAGTGGGCCTGGCCGACATCCAGGTAGGCACCCGCGATCCGGCGCAAATCAAACAGGCCGAGGCCACTTACCGTGCCGCGGCGGATATTTCGCCGCGCGCCCAGGCCCGCCTGGGTCGCCTGCTGGTGGCCAAGCCCGGCGCCACCGAAGCCGAACACCATGAAGCCGAAGGCCTGCTGAAAAAAGCCTTCGCCAATGGCGAAGGCAACACCCTGATCCCGCTGGCGATGCTGTACCTGCAATACCCGCACAGCTTCCCCAACGTGAACGCCCAGCAGCAGATCAACCAATGGCAGGCGGCGGGTTACCCGGAAGCCGGTCTGGCCCAAGTGCTGCTCTATCGCACCCAGGACACCTACGACCAGCACCTGGATGACGTTGAGCGCATCTGCAAGGCCGCGCTGAACACCACCGATATCTGCTACGTCGAGCTGGCCACGGTCTACCAGAAAAAAGCCCAGCCGGAAAAACAAGCCGAACTGCTCAAGCAGATGGAAGCCGGCTACAGCCGTGGCACCGTCACCGCGCAGCGTGTCGACAGCGTGGCCCGCGTATTGGGCGACGCTACGCTGGGCACGACCGACGAGAAAACCGCCCAGGCCCTGCTGGAAAAAATCGCCCCCGGCTACCCCGCGTCCTGGGTCAGCCTGGCGCAATTGCTCTACGACTTTCCCGAACTGGGTGACGTCGACCAGATGATGAAGTACCTGGACAACGGTCGCGCCGCCGACCAACCGCGCGCCGAGCTGTTGCTGGGCAAGCTCTACTACGATGGCAAGTGGGTACCGGCAGACGCCAAGGCCGCCGAAGCCCACTTCCAAAAAGCCGTGGGCCGGGAAGTGGCCGCCGATTACTACCTCGGCCAGATCTACCGCCGTGGCTACCTGGGCAAGGTCTACTCGCAAAAGGCCCTGGACCACCTGCTGACCGCTGCGCGCAACGGCCAGAACAGCGCCGACTTCGCCATCGCCCAATTGTTTTCCCAAGGCAAGGGCACCAAGCCCGACCCATTGAACGCCTATGTCTTCAGCCAATTGGCTAAAGCCCAGGACACGCCAGAGGCCAATGACCTGGCCACGCAGCTCGAAGCCCCGCTGACGCCGGAACAACGCGCCGAAGGCCAACGCCTGGTGCAACAGGAACTGGCCGCGCGCGGCACCCTGGCCCAGAGCACGCTGCAACTGCACGCCCTGCAAGAAGAAGACGGCGAGGAAGCCCTATGAAGCTCAATCCATTTGTGCAGGCCGGTATCGGCCTGACCTTCGCCCTGCTGTGGTCGTGCCCGACCCTGGCCGCGCTGACTGAAACCAAGAATTTTGGCATGGACGTTAAAATCACCGGCCAGTCCGAAGACGACCGCGACCTGGGCACCAAACCGGATGGCGACGTCAACGGCATCGGCCTCGACCTGCGCCCGTGGATCTACGGCGAAAGCGGCAACTGGAGCGCCTACGCCATGGGCCAGGCCGTTGCGTCGAGCGACATCATCGAGACCGACACCCTGCAACAGTCGTCGAGTGACGCCACTGAGCAATCGAGCAACGACGACCGCAAGACCAAGAAGAACTACCTGGCCATGCGCGAGTTCTGGGTTGGCTACAGCGGCTTCACGCCCTACCCCGGCGAGCTCCTCAAGCTCGGTCGCCAACGCCTGCACAATGACGACGGCCAATGGCGCGACACCAATATCGAAGCGCTGAACTGGACCTTCGACACCACCTTGCTCAAGGCCAATGTCGGTGCCGCCGAACGTTTCAGCGAATACCGCACCGACCTCAAGGAACTGTCGCCCAAGGACAAGGACCGCCAGCACTTCTACGCCGACGCCGCCTACCAGTGGACACCGGGCCAGTGGATCGGCCTGCGCGGTCACCACACCCATGACGACGGCAAGCTCGACTACGCCGAACCAGGCGTGGCCACTGACCCGTTGGACAAGCGCGAGAACGGCGACCTGACCTGGCTCGGCATCGAAGCCAACAGCGACGCCTACAACTGGCGCAACACCAACACCGTCAACTACTGGGCCAGCGTCACCGGCATGCAGGGCGACCGCGACACCGTCAACGCGTTGAACGCCGACGGCACCCGCCCCACCGCCGCCAAGCGCAGCGACGACGTGAGCGGTTGGGCCACCGACCTGGGTGTGCGCCTGCGCCTCGACCCGCAGTGGCAAGTGGGGGCGGCCTATTCGCGCGCCAGTGCCGAGTACGAGCAGAACGGCCTGCAGAGCAACCGCTCGAACTGGACCGGCACCCAGTCCCGCGTCCACCGTTTCGGCGAAGCGTTTCGCGGCGAGATGAACAACATGCAGTCCATGAGCCTGTTCGCCTCCTGGCAACTGCGCGAGGACTACGACGCCAGCCTGGTGTACCACAAGTTCTGGCGCGTCGACGGCAACAAGGCGGTGGGCAGCAACGGCATCGATGCCGTGCAGAACAACACCGATGACGTAACCGGCGCGATCCTGTCCAGCACTTCCCTGCCCCTTGAAGACGGCAAGAAAGACCTGGGCCAAGAGATGGACCTGGTCGTCACCAAGTACTTCAAGAAAGGCCTGCTGCCGGCCGCGCTCAGCCAGTCGATCGACGAACCGTCGGCGCTGGTGCGCTTTCGTGCCGGCGTGTTCAAACCGGGCGACGCCTATGGCAGCCAGGTCGACTCGTACATGCATCGCGCCTTTGTCGACGTGATCTGGAAGTTCTGATGGGAGCCCGTGCAATGATTGCTCACCCCTTCACAGGCAGATGCTTGCTGGTGACCGCGATGCTGATGGCCAGCGCCACAGCCGTCGCCGATACCGCGCAGCCGGTCAAGGCGCCGACCATCGCCAAAGAACTGCAACAGGCCAAGACCTACACCATTTCCAGCCCGCCGACCGCGCCGCTGGAAATGCCCAAGCCGGCCCTGCCGGACCTGTCGGGCTACACCGCTGCGGCGATGGAAAAAAAGATCGTGCGCAAGAAGCCCGGCAAAATCAGCATCCGCCGCATGATGCAGGAAGATGCGCTCAAGGACTTCATCGGCGGCGACAACAAGATGGCCGAGTGGGTGGTGCGCCAGCACGGCATTCCCCAGGCGATCTTTATCGACGACGGCTACATGAACCTCAAGGACCTGCTGGGCAAAGTGCCCAAGCAGTACCTCAGCGAAACCTCGCCGGGCGTGTTCCTCGCCAAGTTGCCGATCGTGGTCGGGCGCAAGGGCATCCTGGACATCGACAAGCAGACCAAAGAACTGCGCCTGTCCCAGGAAGCCGGTTCGTTCCTGATCAACGACGGCCAACTGTTTGTGCGCGATACCAAGATCACCGGCTGGAAAGAAAAGGCCAACGGCCCGGCGACCTTCCAGTCGCCCAACGAATTCCGCCCATTCCTGCTGGCCTGGGGCGGCACCGAGACCTACATCGCCAACACCAAGATGGCCAGTTTCGGCTACGCCAACAGTAAGTCGTATGGGGTGAGTATTTCCCAGTACACGCCGAACATGGCCAAGGTGCTCAAGCGCACTGAACCGACCGGCTGGATCATCGATTCCGAGTTCTCGGACATGTGGTACGGCTTCTACTGCTACGAGACCGAAGGCTTCGTGATCAAGGGCAATACCTACAAAGACAACATTGTCTACGGCATTGACCCCCACGACCGTTCCCACGGCCTGATCATCGCGGACAACACGGTCTACGGCACCAAGAAGAAGCACGGCATCATCATTTCCCGGGAAGTGAACGACAGCTTCATCTTTAACAACCGCAGCTACGACAACAAGCTCTCGGGCCTGGTGATCGACCGTAACAGCGTGAACAACCTGATCGCCGACAACGAGATCTACCGCAACCACACCGACGGCATCACCCTCTATGAGAGCGGCGACAACCTGTTGTGGGGCAACAAAGTGATCGCCAACCGTCGCCACGGCATCCGGATTCGTAACAGCGTCAACATCAAGCTGTACGAAAACACCTCGATGGCCAACGGCCTGACCGGTGTCTACGGCCACATCAAGGACCTGACCGACACCGACCGCGACATCGCTCTCGACCCGTTCGACGCCAAGGTCTCGCTGATCGTGGTCGGCGGTGAACTGGCCGGTAACGGCAGCGGGCCGCTGTCGATCGATTCGCCGTTGAGTATCGAGTTGTACCGCGTGTCGATGCTGGCGCCGACCAAATCCAGCGGCATCAGCTTCAACGGCATTCTTGGCGAGCGCCAGGAAGAAATTCTCGACCTGCTGGTACGCCAGCAGAAAGCCGTGCTGATCGACCCTGTCGAACGCCAGACCGAAATGCAGGACTGAGGATGACCCTTATGCACCCACACATGATCAAACTGCTGAGCCTCTCGGGTCTGACCCTCGGCCTGCTTGCGGCCAGCCAGGGCGTGCGCGCCGACGAAATCAAGGCGCCGACCTTCAGCGCCGAACCGTGCTGCAGCCTCTGCCCGGCGGCGCATGACGCGAAGAACTACACCACGCGCTATCAGCAGAACTTCACCACCCTGGTGCAAGCCCAGGGCGACTGGCTGTTCCGTACCCAGGAAGACCTGCGCACCGAATTCGACACCAGCCCCGCCGGCTACAAACGCATGCAACAACTGCACGATGCGTTCAAGGCCAAGGGCGTGGAACTGGTGGTGGTCTACCAGCCGACCCGTGGCCTGGTGAACCGCAACAAGCTCAACCCCGAGGAAAAAGCCAAGTTCGATTTCGACAAGGCCCTGGGCAACTACAAAACCATGCTCGGCCGTTTCGCCAAGATGGGCTACGTGGTGCCGGACCTGTCGCCGTTGACCAACGAGCAGCTCCCGGATGAATTGCCGGCCCACGACTTCTACTTCCGCGGCGACCAGCACTGGACCCCTTACGGCGCCCAGCGCACCGCGAAAATCGTCGGCGCCAAAGTGCGTGCGATGCCCGAGTTCGCCGAGATTCCCAAGCGCGAATTCGAAACCAAGCGCTCCGGGCGCATGGGCAAGACCGGCACCCTGCACAACATGGCCGGGCAACTCTGCGGCACCAGCTACGCGATCCAGTACATGGACCAGTTCACCACCGAGCCCAAGGGCGAAGCCGGCGACGGCGACCTGTTCGGCGATTCGGGCAACCCGCAGATCACCCTGGTCGGCACCAGCCACAGCGGCAAGAACTACAACTTCGCCGGCTTCCTCGAACAGGAAATCGGTGCCGACATCCTCAACGTCGCCTTCCCCGGTGGTGGCCTGGAAGGCTCGATGATCCAGTACCTGGGCAGCGACGAATTCCAGAAGAGTCCGCCGAAGATCCTGATCTGGGAATTCTCGCCGCTGTACCGCCTCGACCAGGAAACCATCTACCGCCAGATGATGTCGCTGCTGGACAACGGCTGCGAAGGCAAGACCGCGCAGATGAGCGCCAGCGCCACCTTGAAACCCGGCAAGAACGAATTGATGGTCAACAGTGCGAACAAAGACCTGCGCAACGTCAATCATCAGGTCGATATCCGCTTCGCCGATCCCTCGGTGAAAACCTTGCAAGCCACCCTCTGGTACATGAACGGGCGCCACGAGGACATCAAGATCGAGAAACCCGAAACATCCGATACAGACGGGCGTTTCGCCTTTGAACTGCGCACCGATGAAGACTGGGCCTCGCAGAACTTGCTGGCCGTGGAAGTGCAGGGCCCCGAAGCGGGTGCTGCCGCGCAAAAAGTCGAAGCGAAAATTTGCACACGCAACGTATTCCCCGCAGGTGGTCAACAGACTGCCTCTGCCGGGCAATGAGGTTACCTATGCAGAAGTTATTGATCCCTACCTTACTGGGCCTGGCGATGTTTGCCGGCTCCGTGAATGCCGCCGCGCCGTTGCGTCCGCCCCAGGGCTACTTCGCTCCGATCGAGGCGTTCAAGACCGGCGACTTCAAGGACGGCTGCGACGCCATGCCGACGCCCTACACCGGCTCGCTGCAATTTCGCAGCAAGTACGAAGGTTCGGACAAGGCGCGCTCCACGCTGAACGTGCAGTCGGAAAAAGCCTTCCGCGACAGCACCGCCGACATCACCACGCTGGAAAAAGACACCAGCAAGCGCGTGATGCAGTTCATGCGCGACGGTCGCCCGGAACAGTTGGAATGCACGCTCAATTGGCTGACCAGCTGGGCCAAGGCGGATGCGTTGATGTCCAAGGACTTCAACCATACCGGCAAGTCCATGCGCAAATGGGCGCTGGGCAGCATGGCCTCGGCCTATGTACGCCTGAAGTTTTCCGACTCGCACCCGCTGGCCAACCACCAGCAGGAGTCGCAGCTGATCGAAGCCTGGTTCAGCAGAATGGCCGATCAGGTGGTAAGCGACTGGGACAACCTGCCGCTGGAAAAAACCAACAACCACTCCTACTGGGCTGCCTGGTCGGTGATGGCGACATCCATCGCCACCAACCGTCGCGACCTGTTTGATTGGTCGGTGAAGGAATACAAGGTCGGCGTCAACCAGATCGACGACCAAGGTTTCCTGCCGAACGAATTGAAGCGTCAGCAGCGCGCGCTGTCGTACCACAACTACGCCCTGCCACCGCTGTCGATGATCGCCAGTTTTGCCCTGGTCAACGGGGTGGACCTGCGCCAGGAAAACAACGGCGCGCTCAAACGCCTGGGCGACAAGGTGCTGGCCGGGGTCAAAGACCCGCAGATCTTCGAGCAGAAGAACGGCAAAGAGCAGGACATGAAGGACCTCAAGGAAGACATGAAATTTGCCTGGCTTGAGCCGTTCTGCAGCCTCTACACCTGCGCGCCGGATGTGCTCGAGCGCAAACATGGGATGCAGCCGTTCAAGACCTTCCGCCTCGGGGGTGACCTGACCAAGGTCTACGACCCGACTCACGAAAAAGGCAACAAAAGCAACTGACGAAACGCGGTCAAAAAATAAATGTGGGAGGGGGCTTGCCCCCGATGGCGGTGTACCAGTCGCCATCTGTGTTGAATGACACACCGCTATCGGGGGCAAGCCCCCTCCCACATTTGAGCAATACAACCTCCCCCCGGATTCGTGGGGGGGTTTGGGGGGGCTGCGGCCCTTGACTGTTGGTTAAACGTGGAGAGATCGGGATGGTTTTCTCGTCCAATGTGTTCCTGTTTCTGTTCTTGCCGATCTTTCTCGGCTTGTACTACTTGAGCGGGCAACGCTATCGCAACCTGCTGCTGCTGCTGGCCAGCTACGTGTTCTACGCCTGGTGGCGAGTGGACTTCCTGGCGCTGTTCGCCGCCGTCACGCTGTGGAACTACTGGATCGGCCTCAAGGTCGGTGCGGCCGGCGTGCGCACCAAGCAGGCCCAACGCTGGCTGCTGCTGGGCGTGGTGCTCGACCTGTGCATCCTCGGCTACTTCAAGTACGCCAACTTCGGCGTCGACAGCATCAACGTGATGATGAAGTCAGCGGGCCTGGAGCCGTTCATCCTCACCCACGTGCTGTTGCCGATCGGGATCTCGTTCTACATCTTCGAGTCCATCAGCTACATCATCGACGTGTATCGCGGCGACACCCCGGCCACGCGCAACCTCATCGACTTTGCAGCGTTCGTGGCGATCTTCCCGCACTTGATCGCCGGCCCCGTCCTGCGTTTTCGCGACCTGGCCGACCAGTTCAACAACCGCACCCACACCCTCGACAAGTTCTCCGAGGGCTGTACGCGGTTCATGCAGGGCTTCATCAAAAAGGTCTTCATCGCCGACACCCTGGCGGTGGTGGCCGACCATTGTTTCGCCCTGCAAAACCCCACCACCGGCGATGCCTGGCTCGGTGCGCTGGCTTACACCGCGCAGTTGTACTTCGACTTCTCCGGCTACAGCGACATGGCCATCGGCCTGGGCTTGATGATGGGTTTCCGCTTCATGGAAAACTTCAAGCAGCCGTACATCAGCCAGTCGATCACCGAGTTCTGGCGGCGCTGGCACATCAGCCTGTCGACCTGGCTGCGTGACTACCTCTACATCACCCTGGGCGGCAACCGTAAAGGCACGCTGACCACCTACCGCAACCTGTTCCTGACCATGCTGCTCGGTGGCCTGTGGCACGGTGCGAACATCACTTACATCGTGTGGGGCGCCTGGCACGGCATGTGGCTGGCGATCGAGAAAGCCATCGGCCTCAACACCTCGCCGCGCAGCTTCAACCCGGTGCGCTGGGCCTTCACCTTCCTGCTGGTGGTGATGGGCTGGGTGATCTTCCGCTCCGAAAACCTGCACGTTGCCGGCCGTATGTACGGCGCGATGTTCAGCTTTGGCGAGTGGTCGCTGTCGGAACTCAACCGCGCCAACCTCACCGGCCTGCAAGTGGCAACCCTGGTGGTGGCCTACGCAACCCTGGCGTTCTTTGGCCTGCGCGACTTCTACCGCAACCGCCCTGCCGAGAAAGCCAAGCCGGCCGACCCGAGCCTGATCAAGGCAGTGCCTGGCGACGACCCCGGCAGCATCCACCAGCCAGGTTTCACCGTCGGTAAAGACGCCGCCGTACAACCGGCCTACTGGACCGCTGACTGGCCACGCTACGCCATGCGCGCGGCGGTGCTGCTGCTGTTCGTGGCGTCGATTCTCAAACTGTCGGCGCAGAGTTTCTCGCCGTTCCTTTACTTCCAATTCTGAGGGAGCCGACCATGACCCGTTCATTTCGCGTCCTCTATATCGGCCTGTTCCTGGTGGTGCTGCTCGCCCTGGGCGCCTGGTCGATGCGCAGTTTCTTCGGCTTCAGCACCAATGCCGACGCCACCGTGCTCAATGGTCGCTGGAGCAAAGCCGTCGAGACCCACTACGACGACCAATTCCCGATCAAGCGCATCGGCACCAACCTCTGGGCGGCGCTGGACTACAAGCTGTTCAATGAAGGTCGCCCTGGCGTGGTGCTGGGTCGCGATCACTGGTTGTACAGCGACGAGGAGTTCAACCCCGCCGTCAACGAAGACCAGAACCTGGAGGGCAACTACGCCCTGGTCGAAGGCGTGCGCCAGCAGCTCAAGGCCCAAGGCATTCAACTGGTGATGGCGATCATTCCGGCCAAGGTACGCCTGTATCCGGAGCACCTCGGTGAGGTGAAACCGGCGAGCATCCACGCCAACCTGTACCAGGACTTCCATGCCCGTGTCGCCGCCGACAAGATCCTCGCCCCCGACCTGCTTGGCCCGCTGCAACAGGCCAAGCTCGGCGGCCAGCAAGTGTTCCTGCGCACCGACACCCACTGGACCCCGGACGGTGCCGAAATCGCCGCCAAGCAACTGGCCAAGGCGATTGCCGCCAAGACCCCGCTGAGCGGCGAGCCGCAGCGCTTTGTCACCGAGGCCGAGACAACCGCCCCGCACAGTGGCGACCTGCGTCTGTTCCTGCCCCTGGACCCGCTGTTCGAAAACCTGATGCCGCCCAAGGAGCCGCTGGAAAAACGCGTCACACGCCTGGCCGACACCAAAGGCGACGACGCACTGTTCAGCGACAGCGAAACCCCGGTGGCACTGGTCGGCACCAGCTACAGCGCCAACCCCAACTGGAACTTCGTCGGCGCGCTCAAGCAAGCCCTGGGCAGCGATGTCATCAACTATTCCGAAGACGGCCACGGCCCGATCCTGCCGATGCTCAGCTACCTCAAAAGCGAAGACTTCAAGAACAGCCCGCCGCAGGTGCTGATCTGGGAGTTTCCTGAACGTTATCTGCCCGTGAACAACGAAATCGGCGATGCCGACCCACAGTGGGTTGCGCAACTTAAACAAGCCGGTACGCGCCAACAGAACATGGCACTGAACACCCCAGCTAAACACCCAAAATCCGAGACGCCCGACCGGGCGCAAAACTGAAAGAGAGGTAACTCACATGACTTTCACTACTACTCCGCGTCGTCTCGCCAAGACTCTGGCCCTGGCTGCCGGCATGAGCCTGGTATCGATGTCTGCCTTCGCCGGCGACGCGGCCTTGTACGGCCCAGTCGCACCGAAAGGCTCCAGCTTCGTGCGGGTCTACAACGCTTCCAACCAGGAAGTCAGCGCCACCGTCGGCAGCACCAACCTGAGCGAAGTGGCCCCGCTGGCCAGCAGCGACTTCAGCTTTATGCCCGGCGGCGACTACAGCGCCAAGGTCGGCAGCCAGTCCGTGTCAGTGAAACTTGCCGCCGACCACTACTACACCCTGGTCAACAACAGCAGCGGTCAGCCCCAACTGATCGAAGAGCCGCCGTTCAAGAACAAACAGAAATCCCTGGTGCGCGTGCAGAACCTCAGCGACAGGGCCCTGACCCTGAAAACCGCCGACGGCAAGACCGACGTGGTCAAGGCCGTGGCCGCCAAAAGCCGTGGCGAACGTGAAATCAACCCGGTGAAAGTCAGCCTGGCGCTGTACGACGGCGACAAGAAAGTCGGCGACGTGAAGCCGGTAGCCCTGGAGCGCGGTGAAGCAGCGGTGCTGTACGTCACCGGTTCCGGCAGCAGCCTGTCGCCAGTGTGGGTCAAGCGCCCCGTGTCGACCCGCTAAACATTTCTCGGACTGACAGCAACCCACTGTAGGAGCGAGCTTGCTCGCGAAGAACGCCCAGACACCGCGTACATCCAGAATGCCCGCGTCATCATTGGCGATTTTCGCGAGCAAGCTCGCTCCTACAGAGGACAGAGGCGTCAGTCCGGCCCGAGACAAAAACAAGAGTGAAACGACAAACCTTCGTAGCTCTGACCCAAATCGATTCAAGGAGAAACAGCATGATCCCAGTAATCCTTTCCGGTGGTAGCGGCTCACGTCTTTGGCCGCTTTCCCGTAAACAGTTTCCTAAACAGTTCCTGGCCCTGACCGGCGAGCACACGCTGTTCCAGCAAACCCTGGAGCGCCTGGTATTCGATGGCATGGAAACCCCCATAGTGGTCTGCAACAAAGACCATCGTTTCATCGTCAACGAGCAACTGAGCGTGCGCAAGCTGGAAACCCAGCGCATCCTGATGGAGCCCTTCGGCCGCAACACCGCGCCGGCCGTGGCGCTGACCGCGATGATGCTGGTCAATGAAGGCCGCGACGAGCTGATGCTGGTGCTACCCGCCGACCACGTGATCGACGACCAGAAAGCCCTGCAACGCGCCCTGGCCCTGGCCACCGTGGCCGCCGAGCGCGGCGAGATGGTGCTGTTCGGCGTACCGGCGACCCGTCCGGAAACCGGTTATGGCTATATCAAATCCACCAACGACTCGCTGTTGCCCGAAGGCGTGAGCCGCGTGCAACAGTTCGTGGAAAAACCCGATGAAAAACGCGCCGTCGAGTTCGTCAAAAGCGGCGGTTACTTCTGGAACAGCGGCATGTTCCTGTTCCGCGCCAGCCGCTTCCTTGAAGAGCTGAAAAAGCACGATCCGGACATCTACGACACCTGCGTACTGACCCTCGAACGCAGCAAGCAAGACGCCGACACCGTGACCTTCGACGAAGCCACCTTCGCCTGCTGCCCGGACAATTCCATCGACTACGCCGTGATGGAAAAAACCCAACGCGCCTGCGTGGTGCCGCTGAGCGCGGGCTGGAGCGACGTGGGTTGCTGGGCGTCGCTGTGGGCGGTCAACGATAAAGACATCAACGGCAACGTCACCAAGGGCGACGTGGTGATCCAGGACAGCAAGAACTGCATGATCCACGGCAACGGCAAGCTGGTGTCGGTGATCGGCCTGGAAAACATCGTGGTGGTGGAAACCAAGGACGCGATGATGATTGCCCACAAGGACAAGGTCCAGGGCGTCAAGCAGATGGTCGCCACCCTCAACGAACAGGGCCGCAGCGAAACCCAGAACCACTGCGAAGTCTACCGTCCGTGGGGCTCCTACGACTCGGTCGACATGGGCGGGCGTTTCCAGGTCAAGCACATCTCGGTCAAGCCGGGCGCGTGCCTGTCGCTGCAAATGCACCACCACCGCGCCGAACACTGGATCGTGGTCAGCGGCACCGCCGAAGTCACCTGTGACGAGAACGTGTTCCTGCTCTGCGAGAACCAGTCCACCTACATCCCGATCGCCTCGGTACACCGCCTGCGCAACCCGGGCAAGATCCCGCTGGAGATCATTGAAGTGCAATCGGGCAGCTATTTGGGTGAGGACGATATCGAGCGGTTTGAAGATATCTACGGTCGTTCGACCCCGATTGAGCGTGGTGTGTCGGTGAAAACGATCGCGCAGTAAACAGTCGTAAAAGAAGCCCTCGCCCAGGTCATTGCGTCCCCTATCCGCAGTGGCTTGGGTGGGGGCTTTTTGTTTTGGGGGTTGTGGTGATGCTGAGGGCCTCATCGGGGGCAAGCCCCCTCCCACATTTGGACCGAGTACATCATTTGGAATGCGGTCGAATGTGGGAGGGGGCTTGCCCCCGATAGCGTCAGCCCAGCCACCCCACACCTCAAGGTAGCCAATCCCACCTACGCTTAAGTTAGGATGCTCGTTCCCTACTCGAGGTGGTCTCCATGTTTTTCGGCGTTCTACTGATCATCACCTGGCTGGTCCTGTTGCTGCGCTACCCAGCCAAGGCGCTGCCGGTGTCGCTGGCCGCTGCAGTCGGCCTGGGCCTGGTCGCGGTGTGGGTGGTGTGGCTGGATAATCGCGAAGCCTCCCAGTTGGCGCGCCTGGAATTGCGCATCGTCTACGCCCCGCAGGACTGCCCCGCCGACCGCCCACTGAAACTGACCCTGAACAACGGCAACGACGTACCGCTGACCGAACTGCGCTGGCGCGTCGCCGCCTATGCGCCGGGCGATACGGTCAACCTGGCCGACAACGTCTACGCTGCCCCACGCTATCGCGGCCCCGGCGAGTTGCAGGCCGGCGCCACCTGGGACGACTGCCTGCCCACCCCACCGCTGCGCCCTGGCTACCGCCCGCAAACCCTGGAATTTCGCGCCGAGCATGTGCAAGGCAGCTTCTCGGACTGACAAAGGACCGATCCATGCCCAACGTACTCATCACCGGTTGCTCCAGCGGCATCGGCCGCGCCTTGGCCGAGGCCTTCAAATCCGCCGGCTTCGACGTGTGGGCCAGCGCCCGCCAAGCGGAAGACGTCGCCCACTTGTCCGCCGCCGGCTTCAACGCGGTGCAACTGGACGTCAACGACAGCGCCGCCTTGCAACACCTGGCCGAGCAGTGGGGCGAACTGGATGTGCTGATCAACAACGCCGGCTACGGCGCCATGGGCCCGTTGCTCGACGGCGGCACCGAGGCGATACAGCGCCAGTTCGAGACCAACGTATTTTCCATCGTCGGCGTAACCCAGGCGCTGTTCCCCGCACTGCGTCGCGGTAAAGGCCTGGTGGTGAATATCGGCAGCGTTTCCGGGGTGCTGGTCACGCCGTTCGCCGGCGCCTACTGCGCCTCCAAAGCCGCCGTGCATGCCTTGAGCGATGCCCTGCGCATGGAGCTGGCGCCGTTTGGCGTGCGGGTGATGGAAGTGCAACCGGGCGCTATCGATACCAGCTTTGCAAAAAACGCCGGGGCCCAGGCTGAGCTGTTGATCAACGAACAATCGCCGTGGTGGCCGTTGCGCGATGGTATTCGCGCGCGCGCCCAGGCCTCCCAGGACAACCCGACACCGGCCAGCCAATTTGCCAACCACGTCCTCAAAGCCGTGCAACAAGCAACACCGCCGCGGTTATTACGCGCGGGCAATGGCAGTCGAGCGCTGCCGTTGATGGCGGCGTTACTGCCCAAAGGATTATTGGAAAAAGTGTTGAAGCGACGCTTTGGTTTGAATAGGAGTTTGTAAATGATCGACTACAGCGACTTTTTCGAAGAAGTGATCCAGACCCACGTCGAGATCGAACAATGGTTTGCCGGGGTTGCGCCCGAGGGCACCTTGCACAATTTACTGGCGCGCTTCTCACCCGAGTTCAGCATGATCGCCCCCGCCACCGGCACCCGGGTCAATGCGGCCGGGGTCAATGCCCTGTTCACTCGCCTGGGCGGCATGCGCCCGGGGTTGAAAATCACCTTGAGTGAAATGACCGGGATTGACCGCCATGCGCGGGGCGCCACGGTGACGTACCGCGAACACCAGATCGATGACAGCGGCAAGCGGACTGATCGCCGTGCCACCGTGGTGTTCGAGAAGCAGGCCAGCGGCGCACTGCTGTGGCGCCATCTGCATGAGACATTTGTCAACGCTTGACGCGGTCAACTGTGGGAGGGGCGGTGCGACGATTCGACTTGCCCCCTCCCACCTTTTAGTTTGGCGTTTGGTTGACGATCACCGTGCAGGTGATGCCGGCCGCCAACAACACGCCTTCCGGCACTTCATCGATATGAATCCGTACCGGCACCCGTTGCGCCAGGCGCACCCAGTTGAAGGTCGGGTTCACATCCGCGATCAGCTCGCGGCTCTCCGGGTTGTCGCGGTCGTAGATGCCGCGGGAGATGCTTTCCACATGGCCCTTGAGGGTTTCGCCGCTCATCAACTGCATATCGGCCTTATCACCGACTTTGACGTGGGGCAGTTTGGTTTCTTCGAAGAAGCCGTAGACCCAGAACGAGTTCATATCCACCACGGCCATCTTGGCTTCGCCGATGCGCGCGTAGTCACCGCGATGCACATTGAGGTTGGTGACATAGCCGTCGACGGCCGCCAGCACTTGCGTGCGTTTCAAGTTCAGTTCGGCGGCTTCCAGTTGTGCCTGGGCGTGCTGGTAGTCGGCCAGGGCCGAGTCGGCGATGTTGCCGGCGTCGTCGCGGTTTTCCTTGGAGATCACCAGCGCATCGAGGTCGGCGCGGCGGTGGGCGTTGTCCTTGCGCATTTCCCAGGTGGCTTTGCGCGATGCGACAAGGGCTTGTGCCTGTTTGACGGCGAGGCGGTAGTGCTCGGGGTCGATCTGCATCAGCAGGTCGCCCTTTTTCACCAACTGGTTGTCACGCACCGGCACGTCGACCACTTCGCCGGTGACGTCGGCGGCGACGTTGATGATGTCGGCACGCACGCGGCCATCGCGGGTCCAGGGCGTTTCCATGTAATGCACCCACAGCGTGCGGCCAATCCAGATCGCCAGAGCCAGAACCAGCAAGGTCGCGAGCAGGCTGAAAAACTTTTTCATCGGGGCATTCTCAACGGTAGACGGTCAGCGCCAGGGCGCCGAACAGGCAAACGAACAGGCTCAGGCGCAGCAACGCCGGGTGCCAGAAAAAACGGTACAGATCGAACCCGGCCAGGAAGCGGTCCAGCGCCCAGGCCAACCCCGCCGCGATCAAAAACATCAGGGTCATGGTCGGCATGTAAATGCCGTGGAACGCGATTTCACGAGGCATGCCCAGCTCCTTTCAACATAAGCGCGCCTTGGGGCTTGTAGGCCGCCAGCGGCGATTGCGGGTCCAGCAACGAAGTGCGGATAAAGTGCAGGTAGCTTTTCACCCGGCGCAGGGCCGAGGTATCGAAGTGCGGCGCGAAGGGTTCGTCGGTCGCCTGCACGCGGCTGATCGCGTGGTCGACGGCAATCAGCCCGCGCTCCAGGTTGCTGGCGCTGGGTTGCAGGAACAGGCGCACCAGTGAGCGGCCCATCACGCGGATCGCCTGGCGCCAGGGCTGGGATTCGGCGTAGGCCGGGTGGACCGGCAGGATCGCCTGCTCCTTGCGCAGCTCGATGATCGCGTGGCCGACTTCCAGCACCACGAACATCCAGCGCAGCAGGTTGCGTTGCACTTGCGGCTGGCCGACGGCAAGGCCGTAGGCCTGGTGCAGCAGGTCGCGGGTGCGGCTTTCGAAACTCGACGCCAGGCCCTTGAGCTTGCCGCTGATCGCGTACACCACTTGCTCGCGCAGGTCCTGCTCCAGGCGGCGCCACAGCCAGCGGCTGTTGGGCGGCAGGATGATCGCGCCCGCCGCCGCGCACACCAGCATGCCGATGATCATGGCGATGTAGTCGTTGATGAAGTTGTAGGGGTTGTAGACCGTGAGGTTGTCCGGCACCGAACCGGTGCTGAAAAAGATCAGCAGGCCCACGCCGACCCCGGCGTATTGCGGGCGTGAGGCGAGGAAGGCACCGAGGATGATCACCGGCGCAAGCATCACGCACAACAGCGGGAAGCCGTCGATCCAGGGAAACACGAAGAACATTTCGACGAAGCCCACCAAGGCCCCGATCAAGGTGCCGCAGGCCATCTGGAACGCCATGCGTTTGGGGTTCGGCGTCGCGGCGGACAGGCCGACGGTGGCGGCGGCGATCATGGTCATGGTCGCGCCGCTGGGCCAGGCGGTCGCCACCCAGTAACTGCCGAGCACGATCAGGATGAACGACGCCCGCACCCCCGAGGCCACGCAGGCCAGCCAGTTGGTTTTGGGGATGAAGGTTTCATCCCACTGTTCCCGCGCATGGCTGTGATCGGCCAGGGAGGCGTGGGTCTGCGCGTAGTTGTGCAGGTCATCGACGAAGCGGTAGAGCAATTCGTAGGCGGTATGAAAGTCCAACTGCTCGGCTTCGCTCGGGTTGCCCTGCTGGAAGGTCGCTCGCAGGCTGCGGACCTTGGCGGGCAAGCCGTCCTTGTAGACGCTCAACTGGGTGACCAACCGCGCCGCGTCGGGGCTGGTGAGGGCGCGGCCGGAGAACCCGTCGAGCACTTCGGCCAAGTCCTGCAAGCCCGGTTTGATTTCAGCGACGACGTGGTCTGCGGCATCGGCACGCAGGCGTTCGAGCAACTGGTGCAAGGCGTTGAAGCGCGTGGTGATGCTCATGAACTCGCTGTTGAGGCGACTGAGCCGGCCGTTGCGCCGACGCATGTGCGGGTCTTCGAACACGGTGAGGCTGCGCAGGCCTTCCAGGCCCACGGCTTCGGCGATAAAGCGCACGTTGGTGCTTTCGAAGTTCTCGCGCTGGCTGCGCCCACGCAGGCCATCGGTGACGAACATGGCGAACACGCCAAACCGCTGGTACAGCGCGTTGCGCATCGCCGCACTGGAGGTCTGCGGCAGGATCGCCGCGCTGACCAGCGTGGAGACGAGAATCCCCAGGGAAATTTCCAGCACGCGCCACACCGCCGCCATAAACGCTCCGTCCGGGTGGGCCAGGGACGGCAGGCCGACCATCGCGGCGGTGTAACCGGCGAGCACAAACCCATACGCGCGAAAGTTGCGGTTGCGCGTGGCGCCGGCGGTGCAGAGACCTACCCAGATCGCCAGCGAGGCGAGGAACAGCTCGGTGTTCTGCGCAAACAAGGCGATCAGAAACACCATCGCCGCCGACCCCGCCAAGGTGCCGAGGAAGCGATAAAAGCTCTTGGCGAACACCTGGCCGCTCTGCGGTTGCATCACGATAAACACGGTGATCATCGCGGTGCGCGGTTGCGGCAGTTCCAGGCGCATGGCCAGCCACAGCGTGGCGAACGCGGCGATCAGCACCTTGAAGATGTACACCCAGGTCACGCCGTCACTGCGTGCCCAGTCGAAAAAGCCACGGCGCCACTCAAGGGAATGCAGCCAGCGCAGCGGTGCAGGCAAGGGAGTCATCAAATCCTACTCAGTGATCGAACACGGCGAGCGCCGCCGGGGTCTTGCTCGGGACAGTCTTGGTATCTTGCGGAACATCGTTGCCGGCGCCAAGCCCGCCGCCCAGGGCGGTCACCAGGTCGGCGTGGGCCGTCAGACGCGCGGCCTGCACCTGCTGCTCGACTTGCTGCTGGCGGAACAACAGGGTCTGGGCGTTCAGCACATTGAGGTAGTCCGTGAGGCCGCGCTGGTAGGCGATCATCGCGATGTCGTAGGTTTTCTGCGCCGAGGCCACCGACTCTGCGGCGAAGCCCCGTTGCTTGTCCATGGATTCGCGACGGATCAACTGGTCGCTGATGCCCTTGAGTGCGTTGACCAGGGTCTGGTTGTAATGCGCCACGGCGACGTCATAGCCGGCGCTGGCTTCACCCAGTTCCGAACGCAGGCGGCCACCGTCGAAGACCGGCAGGGTAATGGCCGGGCCGACGCTGTAGTTGAATTTCTTGCCCGCCAAAAACCCCAGCATGCCGCCGCCGGTGGCCACGTAGCCGAGGCTGCCGACCAGATCGACGTTGGGGTAGAAGCCGGCGTGCACGACATCGATGCCACGCGCCTGCGCTGCCACCTGCCAACGGCTGGCGACCACGTCCGGGCGCTGGCCGAGCAATTGCGCCGGCAAGCTGGACGGCAATTTAAGCGGCGCGCCGAGGGATAAGGTCGGACGTTGCAACTGCGCGCCCTCGCCCGGGCCTTTGCCCGCCAATGCCGCCAACTGGTTACGGCTCAGGGCGATCTCTTCGTCCAGGGCATCTAGCTGGCGATGGGTCTCGGGCAACGGGGTTTCGGCCTGGCTTACATCGAAATGCGTACCGATGCCCGCGTTCAGGCGTGTATTCGCCAAATCGAGAATCTGCTGTTGCTGGGCCAGCGTGGCCGCGACGATATCGCGGTTGGCGTAATGCAGCGACAGCTGGATGTAGGTGCGCACCACGTTGTTCTGCAGTTCGAGCTGGGCCTGGCGTGCTTCGGCCGCGCTCATGTGCGCCAGGTCGACGGCACGCTCGCTGGCGTTGCTTTCGCGGCCCCACAGGTCGAGGGCGTAGCTGAAGCCCAGGGAGGTATTGTTGTCCCAGGTGTTGGAACCGCTCAATGCACCCGGGCCGTAGAACTGATCGTTCGGCCAGTTGTGGCGTTTGAGGGTGGTGTCGCTGTTGATCTGCAACGACTCGGCCGACTCGACAATCCCCGCCATGGCCCGCGCTTCACGCACACGTGCGGCGGCCATGGCCATGCTCGGGCTGTCGTGGGTCGCGAGTTCGACCCAACGGTTGAGTTGGGGGTCGCCGTAGGCCTGCCACCATTGCGCGGTGGGCCAGTGGGCGTCCCGGGCGGCGCTCTGAATCGCCTCGTCGGTAGCCAGGGTATTGGCGTTGAGGGCCTGGTCTTGGGGGGCAATTCCTCCGGTTCCGATGCAGCCGCTGATTGCTAACGATAAGGCCCAAACACTGAGAGTCTTCAGCTCTCTGCTGATGCGACGCGGCACTGCTGCGAATTCCTGAGGTGGGTGATGCGGGGTAGGTGACACAATTCTAGGACGCAAGGGGAATGGCGATAAGCTGGTATTCCTGTGAATCTTTATTACCGTTCAGGCGATAATCCCTTCGTAGGGATCACTGGTCTACGTAACTTTCTGTCACAATTTGTCATCTCCCTTGAGAACACCCCATGGACACTTTGCAAAACATGCGCGCTTTCAGTTGTGTGGCCGAGGCCGGCAGCTTCACCGCCGCCGCCGCACAACTGGACACTACCACCGCCAACATTTCGCGCGCGGTCTCCAACCTTGAGGCCCATCTGCAAACCCGCTTGCTCAACCGCACCACCCGTCGCATTGCGCTCACGGAAGCTGGTAAACGCTATTTATTGCGCTGCGAGCAAATCCTGGCCTATGTCGAAGAAGCCGAGGCCGAAGCCAGCGACGCCCATGCGCGCCCCTCCGGTCAGTTGAAAGTGCATACCATGACCGGTATCGGCCAGCATTTCGTCATCGACGCCATTGCGCGCTACCGCCGCACTCACCCGGACGTGACCTTCGACCTGACCCTGGCCAACCGCGTGCCGGACTTGCTCGATGAGGGCTACGACGTGTCCATCGTGCTGGCCAGCGAACTGCCGGACTCGGGCTTCGTGTCCCAGCGCCTGGGCATCACCTACAGCATCGCCTGCGCGTCGCCGGACTACGTCAAGACCAAAGGCTGCGCGCAACGGCCCCACGATTTGCTCAACCACGCCTGCCTGCGCCTGGTCAGCCCGGTGGTCCTGCTGGACAAATGGAGCTTCAACGGCCCCGACGGCCAGGAAAGTGTCGCGATCAACACATCACCGTTCCTGGTGAACTCGGCCGATGCGATGAAAACCGCCATCACCAGCGGCATGGGCGTCGGCCTGTTGCCGGTGTACGCCGCCATCGAAGGCCTGCGCAACGGCACGCTCGTGCGGGTGATGCCCAACTACCGCTCCCAGGAACTGAACCTGTACGCCATTTACCCGTCGCGTCAGTACCTGGATGCGAAGATCAAGACCTGGGTGGAATACCTGCGCGGCTCGCTGCCGGAAATTCTCGCGGCGCATCAGGCTGAGTTGGTCGCGTATGAGTTGAGCGGCAGCCTGGGCGGCGTGCGGTTGGCGAACTGATGTCTGCCAGACGATAGCGATCCAATGTGGGAGGGGGCTTGCTCCCGATAGCGGTGGGTCAGTCACCGGATGTATTGGCTGATTCACTGCTATCGGGGGCAAGCCCCCTCCCACATTTGGATCTCCATGGATCAGATAGAACTCATTTGGCTCTTGCTCTTAGGAGCGGCCTTATAACCAACCTGAGCCTGGAAGCTGGACTCGGTCAAAAATGTGGGAGGGGACAAGCCCCCTCCCACATGGGTTCAACGGTGTCCTGACAATTGCCGGCAGGAATGTTAGCTTGCTTGGCATTCTTCCGTAGTCGATGAGCCCGCCTGCAATGAAAAAGACTGTCCTCGCCTTCAGCCGCGTCACCCCGGAAATGATCGAACGCCTGCAACAGGATTTCGAGGTGATCGCGCCCAACCCCAAGCTGGGCGATATCAACGCACAGTTCAACGAAGCCCTGCCCCACGCCCACGGCCTGATCGGCGTGGGTCGCAAGCTGGGCCGTGCGCAGCTCGAAGGCGCGAGCCAACTGGAAGTGGTGTCCAGCGTGTCGGTGGGCTACGACAACTATGACGTGGCGTACCTCAACGAACGCGGGATCATGCTCACCAACACCCCCGACGTCCTCACCGAAAGCACCGCCGACCTGGCCTTCGCCCTGCTGATGAGCAGCGCACGCCGGGTCGCCGAGCTGGACGCATGGACCAAGGCCGGCCAGTGGAAAGCCAGCGTCGGCGCGTCGTTGTTCGGCTGCGACGTACATGGCAAGACACTGGGCATCGTCGGCATGGGCAATATCGGCGCCGCCGTCGCCCGTCGCGGGCGCCTGGGCTTCAACATGCCGATTCTGTACAGCGGTAACAGCCGCAAGATTGCACTGGAACAGGAACTGGGCGCGCAGATGCGCAGCCTGGATCAGTTACTGGCTGAAGCGGATTTCGTCTGCCTGGTGGTGCCGTTGAGCGAAAAGACCCGGCACCTGATCAGCCATCGCGAGCTGGGGCTGATGAAATCCAGCGCGATCCTGATCAATATTTCCCGCGGCCCGGTAGTCGACGAACCGGCGCTGATCGAAGCCCTGCAAACCCAGCGTATTCGCGGGGCGGGGCTGGACGTGTATGAAAAGGAACCGCTGGCCGAGTCGCCGCTGTTCCAACTGAGCAATGCGCTGACCCTGCCGCACATCGGCTCGGCGACCCATGAAACCCGCGCAGCCATGGCCAACCGTGCCCTGGACAACCTGCGCAGCGCCCTGCTCGGCCAGCGCCCGCAAGACTTGGTCAACCCGCAGGTGTGGAAGGGCTGAGATAAGCCGACTTCATCGGCGCATGCCCCTAAAGCCTGGGCCGATGAAGTCGATAACCTTCCATAGATGGCCCCCCCTGATCCACAGAAGGTTTTTATGTCCACTTCTAAAGCCCGCGCAGATTCACTCTCGCTTCTGCTCTTTACCTTGCGCAGCGGCAAGTTGATGGCCATTAACCTGCTGAAAGTCAGCGAAATTATCCCCTGCCCGCCGCTGACCAAGCTGCCGGAGTCCCATCCCCACGTCAAAGGCATCGCCATGCTGCGCGGCACCTCGCTGTCGGTGATCGACCTGAGTCGCGCCCTCGGCGAAATGCCGTTGGTGGACCCGGACGGCGGTTGCCTGATCGTCACCGACGTCAGCCGCTCCAAGCAGGGCCTGCATGTGCAGGCGGTGAGCAAGATCGTGCATTGCCTGACCACCGATATCCGCCCGCCGCCCTTCGGCTCCGGCGGTAACCGCTCGTTCATCACCGGGGTCACCCAGGTAGACGGCGGCCTGGTGCAGGTGCTGGATATCGAAAAAGTCATCCACGCCATCGCCCCGGTGCCGATTGAAATGGCGCCGACCGACTTGACCATGGAAGAGGCCGAAGTGCTGGGCAATGCGCGCATCCTGGTAGTGGATGACAGCCAGGTCGCCTTGCAACAGTCGGTACACACCCTGCGCAACCTGGGCCTGACCTGCCACACCGCGCGCAGCGCCAAGGAAGCCATCGACGTATTGCTGGAGTTGCAGGGCACGGCCGGGCAAATCAACGTGGTGGTGTCGGACATCGAAATGTCCGAAATGGACGGTTACGCCCTCACCCGCACCCTGCGCGAAACCCCCGATTTCCAGGACCTCTACGTGCTGCTGCACACCTCCCTGGACAGCGCGATGAACAGCGAAAAAGCGCGCGTGGCCGGGGCCGACGCCGTGCTGACCAAATTCTCCTCACCCGAGCTGACCAAATGCCTGGTGGTGGCCGCCCAGACCGTGGCGCAAAAGGGCCTGTAACCGGTGACCGAGTATTTCCAACTGCTACGCCGCGACCTCACCCGTGACCTGCCCGCGCCGCAGTGGCCGGCCGGGACACAGCTGGATCACTACCGCGACGAATGCGCCCCGGCGATTCATGCGGTGTTGTGCATGACCCAGGCACAAGGCGGCGGCCGCGTCGCCAACCTGCAAACCTGGCGGCAGCAGTTCGTGACCGATGCCGAGTTCGACCCCACGTTGTGCCTGGTGGCGAGCAATGCCGAAGGTATTCTCGGCGTGGCCCAGTGCTGGACCAGCGCCTTCATCAAGAACCTCGCCGTCCATCCCTGCGCCCAGGGCCAGGGGCTGGGCCGCGCCTTGTTGCTGCATGCCTTCCAGGTGTTCAAACAGCGCGGCGAGCCCTATGTGGACCTCAAGGTCCTGGAAAGCAACCAACGTGCTCGGCAGCTCTACGAAAGTGCCGGCATGGTGTTTGTGCTGCGCGCTGCGGTTACCGAGGACTGACGGGCACGGTGCCCCAGCGCACGTTACCGCCGAGAGCTGCCCAGGCAACACGGCGATCACCCCGCGCAGCGAAACGAGCAATTACTTTGCGATCATGGCGCGACGGGGATTGCATCCAGGCGGTAGTGCCGAATGATCCGCTGGTATTCGCCGCTTTGCATCAGTTGTTCAAGGGCGCAGTTGAGGGCATTGCGCAGGGCCGTATCGGGCTTGCGCACCGCGATTGCCACGCCGCTGCCCAGGAGTTCGGCCGAAATCGCGGGGCCGAGGAAGTCAAAGTCCTGGCCATCGACGGTATCGAGCAGCGCCTCACGGATTTCCACGGTGCCTTGCAGGGTCGCATCGATATCCCCCGCCACCAGGCTGCGAGCCAGTTCGTCATTGAGCCAGAAGCTCTTGACGATAACGCCCTTGGGCGCCCACTGCGCAAGGGCGAAAGCTTCGCGATTACTGCCCAGCAACACCCCGACACGCTTGCCCTTGAGCGAGCGCACGGTCGGCAGCAGGCCGGATGTTCTGCGGGCGACCAGGCGCGTGGTGAACGGATAGAGTTCATCGGTAAAACTCACCGAGCGCCGACGTAGCGATGTAGGCGCCATGCCCATGATTGCGTCGAATTGCCGGGCATCAAGGGCCGGGAAATTTTCCACCAACACCTGATCGACCCAGGTGCAGCGCACATTCAACTGCACGCACAGGGCGTTACCCAGGTCGATGTTCAGGCCGACCAGTTGGCCTTGCGGGTCGCGGCTCTGGAAGGGGGAGAATTGCGCAGCGACGGCAAAACGGATTTCGCGCCGTGGCGGCTCACCGGCGGCAACGCTATCGGCCGCCAGCAATAACGCGAGCACGGCACAAATGTGTATCAGAGCCACAGGAAACGTCCTTTTCCGGAAAGTCCAGCCTCAACCATCCCGCCCCGGCGGAAAAAGCCGGAGCGCAGCGGAGGCCGTGCAAGCTTTCAAGAAACGGTTGTGGCTCTACAATCAGAAATATCAGCGGACGTTGTAGGGCATAGTCGACACAGCGTGCGACGTATTACTCTCAGCGTTTACCCATCGAACGACGAGTGCCCGGCGGCGCCATGCCTGGGGACTTGGTGTGCCCGTTCTTCGCGCCATTCTTGTACCAAGGCTGGGCGGCATTCTTGGCCCCGGCCAGTTCACCCGGTTTGAACGGAAACTTAAACGCCGGGATCTCGGTTTTTTCAACGCCTTCGGCGCTGGCCGGATCGACGAGGTCGGCCGCTTCAACAGGGGGTTGTGTCGGGGAAGTCATGGAAGCTCCGGAGCATGCAAAAAATGATGCGGGGCCAGCTTGTGGCCCACACTGGCGCGCAGTATACCTGCCCCCTTCAGATCTTTAACCACTGCCTGTACGAATGGTCGGCGTTTACTGACAGCGCTGTCAGTTAGCAGTCACCTTGCTGACCGGGTTGACGGGCTATAAAGACACCTCACTCTTCCGTTCCTTTGCCCTGGCGCCTCACCCCCATGCAAATTAAACGAAAAACTGCCCTGATCGTGGGTGTCCTGCTGGTGCTGGCGATTGCAGCCTGGGCGCTGACGCGACCGGCCAAAACCAGGCTGGCGGCGCCGACGGCAATCCCAGTACGGGTGGTGAGCGTGGCGCAACAGGACATCCCGCGTTTCGTCAGCGGCATTGGCACGGTGCTGTCGTTGCACAGCGTGGTGATCCGCCCGCAGGTCGACGGCATCCTCACCCAATTGCTGGTCAAGGAAGGCCAGCGGGTCAAGGCCGGGGATCTGTTGGCGACCATCGATGACCGCTCGATCCGCGCCAGCCTCGAACAGGCCAAGGCGCAGTTGGGAGAAAACCAGGCGCAACTGCAAGTAGCGCTGATCAACCTCAAGCGCTACAAGGCATTGAGTGTCGACGACGGCGTGTCCAAGCAGACCTATGACCAGCAGCAAGCCCTGGTCAACCAGCTCAAGGCCACCGTCCAGGGCAATCAGGCCGCGATTGATGCGGCAAAGGTGCAGCTTTCCTACACTCAGATTCGCTCGCCGGTCAGCGGCCGCGTAGGGATTCGCACGGTGGATGAAGGCAACTTCCTGCGCACGAGCGATGCCCAGGGGTTGTTCTCGGTGACGCAGATCGACCCGATTGCCGTCGAATTTTCCCTGCCGCAACAGATGTTGCCCACCTTGCAAGGCCTGATCGCGGCCCCCGTCCCAGCCAGCGTCAACGCCTACCTGGGCGCCGACACCGACGGCCAGACCGGCGACCTGCTCGGCGAAGGCCACTTGAGCCTGATCGACAACCAGATCAGTTCCACCACCGGCACCCTGCGCGCCAAGGCCGAGTTCAACAACGCCACGCAGCGCCTGTGGCCGGGGCAACTGGTGAGCATCAAGATCCAGACCGGCCTCGACAAGAACGCCCTGGTGGTGCCGCCGACCGTGGTGCAACGCGGGCTGGACGCGCACTTTGTGTACCGGGTCAACGGCGACAAGGTGGAGGTGGTGCCGGTGCAGGTCACCTACCAGAACAGCGATGTGACGCTCATCAAGGGCGTACAGGCCGGTGATGTGCTGGTCAGCGACGGCCAGTCGCGGCTCAAGGCCGGCGCTCAGGTCGAGGTGCTCAAAGAGCCACCGCAAGTGATCCAGACCGTCGACGCCAAGGTGCAACCATGAACGCCAGCCGCTCGCCGTCGGCCTGGTGCGTCGACCACCCGGTCGCGACGCTGCTGCTGACCTTCGCCCTGGTGTTGCTCGGGCTGATTGCCTTCCCGCAACTGGCCATCGCCCCGCTGCCGGAAGCGGAATTTCCGACGATCCAGGTCAGCGCGCAACTGCCCGGCGCCAGCCCGGACACCATGGCTTCGTCGGTGGCCACGCCCCTGGAGGTGCAATTCAGCGCCATCCCCGGCATGACCCAGATGACCTCCAGCAGCGCCTTGGGCTCCAGCCTCTTGACCCTGCAATTCACCCTGAACAAGAGCATCGACACCGCCGCCCAGGAAGTCCAGGCGGCAATCAACACCGCCTCCGGCAAGCTGCCCAGCGATATGCCGAACCTGCCGACCTGGAAAAAGGTCAACCCGGCGGACAGCCCGGTGCTGATCCTCAGCGTCAGTTCCGCCAGCATGCCCAGCACCGAGCTGAGCGATTACGTGGAAACCCTGCTGGCACGGCAAATCAGCCAGATCGACGGCGTCGGCCAGATCAACATCACCGGCCAGCAACGCCCGGCGATTCGCGTGCAGGCTTCGCCCGACAAACTCGCGGCCATCGGCCTGACCCTGGCCGACATCCGCCTGGCGATCCAGCAGTCGAGCCTGAACCTGGCCAAAGGCGCGATCTACGGGGAGAACAGCGTGTCGACCCTGTCGACCAACGACCAGTTGTTTCAGCCTGAGGACTACGCCCAGCTGATCGTGTCCTACAAGAATGGCGCGCCAGTTCAACTGCGCGACATCGCCAAAGTCATCAACGGTTCGGAAAACGCCTACGTACAGGCGTGGTCCGGCGATACGCCGGGGGTCAACCTGGTGATCTCGCGCCAGCCCGGCGCGAACATCGTCGAAACCGTCGACCGCATTCAAGCGCAACTGCCGCGCCTGCAGGCCATGCTGCCGGCGTCGGTGCAGGTCAGTGTGTTGAGCGACCGCACCAAGACCATCCGCGCCTCCCTGCATGAAGTGGAAGTGACCCTGCTGATCGCCGTGTTGCTGGTGGTGGCGGTGATGGCGTTGTTCCTGCGGCAGTTGTCGGCGACGTTGATTGTGTCGAGTGTGCTCGGCGTGTCGCTGATCGCCAGTTTCGCCTTGATGTACCTGATGGGCTTCAGCCTGAACAACCTGACTCTGGTGGCGATCGTCATCTCCGTGGGTTTTGTGGTGGACGATGCGATCGTGGTGGTGGAGAACATTCACCGCCATCTCGAAGCCGGACTGGGCAAGCGCGAAGCGGCGATCAAAGGCGCCGGCGAGATTGGCTTTACCGTGGTGTCCATCAGCTTCTCGCTGGTGGCGGCGTTCATTCCGCTGCTGTTCATGGGCGGCGTGGTTGGGCGCCTGTTCAAGGAGTTCGCGCTGACGGCGACCTCGACCATCCTGATTTCGGTGGTGGTCTCCCTGACCCTGGCGCCGACCCTGGCGGCACTGTTCATGCGCCCCCCGAGCCATCCTGCCAACGCCAAACCTAGTTTCAGCGAACGCCTGCTGGCCGGTTATGCACGCAACCTGCGCCGCGCCCTGGCCCATCAACGCAGCATGCTGGCGATCTTCGTGGTCACGCTGGCGCTGGCGGTGCTCGGCTACGTGTTCATCCCCAAGGGTTTCTTCCCGGTGCAGGACACCGGCTTCGTGCTCGGCACCAGCGAAGCGGCGGCCGATGTGTCGTACCCGGACATGGTCGCCAAGCACAAGGCCCTGGCCGAGATCGTCAAGGATGACCCGGCGGTGGCGGATTTTTCCCATTCGGTGGGCGTCACCGGCAGCAACCAGACCATCGCCAACGGCCGCTTCTGGATCGCCCTGAAAGACCGCGGTGATCGCGATGTGTCCGCCAGCCAGTTCATCGACCGCATCCGCCCGAAACTGGCGAAGGTGCCGGGTATCGTGCTGTACCTGCGCGCCGGCCAGGACATCAACCTCAGTTCCGGCCCCAGCCGCGCCCAGTACCAGTACGTGCTCAAGAGCAACGACGGCCCGACACTGAATACCTGGACCCAGCGCCTCACCGAAAAACTGCGCGCCAACCCGGCGTTTCGCGACCTGTCCAACGACCTGCAACTGGGCGGCAGCATTACCCACATCAGCATCGACCGTCAGGCCGCCGCGCGCTTCGGCCTGACCGCCACCGATGTCGACCAGGCGTTGTATGACGCGTTCGGCCAGCGCCAGATCAACGAGTTCCAGACCGAGATCAACCAGTACCAAGTGGTGCTGGAACTCGACAGCCAGCAACGCGGTAAAGCCGAAAGCCTGAATTATTTCTACCTGCGCTCGCCGCTGACCAACGAGATGGTGCCGTTGTCGGCCCTGGCCAAGGTCGACCCGCCCAGCGTAGGCCCGTTGTCCATCAGCCATGACGGCATGTTCCCGGCGGCCAACCTGTCGTTCAACCTGGCGCCCGGCGTGGCGCTGGGGGATGCGGTGATCATGCTCGACCAGGCCAAGAACGAAATCGGCATGCCGGCCAGCATCCTCGGCAACTTCCAGGGCGCGGCCCAGGCGTTCCAGAGTTCACTGGCCAGCCAGCCGTGGCTGATCCTGGCGGCGCTGGTGGCGGTCTACATCATTCTCGGCGTGCTGTACGAAAGTTTCGTCCACCCACTGACGATCATTTCCACCTTGCCCTCGGCCGGCCTGGGCGCGTTGATCATGCTGTGGCTGCTGGGCCAGGACTTTTCGATCATGGCCCTGATCGGCCTGGTGTTGCTGATCGGCATCGTGAAGAAGAACGGCATCCTGATGATCGACTTCGCCCTCGAAGCCCAGCGGGTCCGAGGCCTGCCGCCGCAGGAAGCGATCTACGAAGCCTGCATCACGCGGTTCCGGCCGATCATCATGACCACCCTCGCCGCCCTGCTCGGCGCCGTGCCGCTGATGCTCGGCGCAGGCCCCGGCGCGGAACTGCGCCAACCGTTGGGGATCGCGGTGGTCGGCGGCTTGCTGGTGAGCCAGGCGCTGACGTTGTTCACCACGCCGGTCATATACTTGTACCTTGAGAAGTTTTTCCACAGGCCCACACCAACGCCCGCGTTGGCGACCACACATTAAGTTAAGGCGGGGTCATGCGCGTCCTGATCGTTGAAGATGAAGAAAAAACCGCAGACTACCTGCATCGCGGCCTGACGGAGCAAGGCTACACCGTCGACGTGGCGCGTGAAGGCGTCGAGGGTTTGCACCTGGCGCTGGAAAACGATTACGCGGTGATCGTGCTCGACGTGATGCTGCCCGGTCTCGACGGCTTCGGCGTGCTGCGCGCCTTGCGTGCGCGCAAGCAAACGCCGGTGATCATGCTCACCGCCCGCGAACGCGTGGAAGACCGCATTCGCGGCCTGCGTGAAGGTGCCGACGACTACCTGGGCAAGCCGTTTTCCTTCCTCGAACTGGTGGCGCGCCTGCAAGCCCTGACCCGCCGCAGTGGCGGGCACGAACCGGTGCAGGTGACCGTCGCCGACCTGTGGATCGACCTGATCAGCCGCAAGGCCAGCCGCAACGGCGTACGCCTGGACCTGACCGCCAAGGAGTTTTCGCTGCTCAGCGTATTGGCGCGGCGCCAGGGTGAGATCCTGTCCAAGACCGCCATCGCGGAGATGGTCTGGGACATCAATTTCGACAGCGACGCCAACGTGGTCGAAGTCGCGATCAAACGCCTGCGCGCCAAGCTCGATGGGCCGTTCGAACAGAAGCTGCTGCACACCATCCGTGGCATGGGTTATGTGCTGGAGAGCCGCAGTGTCAGCTAATTCCATCGCCCTGCGCTTGAGCGGCATGTTCACCCTGGTGGCGCTGCTGATCTTCCTGTTGATCGGCGGCGTGCTCTATCAACAGGTGGACCGTGGCCTGGGCCTGTTACCGGAGGCCGAACTGGATGCGCGCTATAGCGTGTTGGAGTCGTCGGTGACGCGTTTCGGCACGCCGGAGCATTGGACCAAGATCAAGGCCAAACTCAAGTTGTTGGCTGAGGAAGACAAGCGCATCCGTTTCTGGGTGGTGAGCAGCGACCCGAACTACGAATACGGCAGCCCGGACGCGCAGATCCGCGCCTTCGCCGCCGGCCCGACCGGCAAACGCGACTTGCGCCTGGCCGGCCATAACGACCCGTTCAAAGTGCTGGTGAGCCAGTTCCCCGCCCAGGACCAGCGCCCGCCATTGCGCTTCATGATCGCCATCGACACCGAAAACTTTCGCGCCACCCAGCACCACTTGCTGGTGGCGCTGATCAGCCTGGCGTTTATCGGCGTGGTCCTGGCGGCGCTGCTGGGGTTCTGGGTCTCGCGCATCGGCCTCAAGCCGCTGGGCAAACTTTCGGACGAAGCGCAGAAACTCGCGCCGCCGAAACTCTCCGGGCGCCTGCAACTGTCGCCACTGCCGCCGGAGTTGCGTCAGTTCGTCAACTCGTTCAACGCCACCCTGGACCGGGTCGAACAGGCCTACTCGCGCCTGGAGTCATTCAACGCCGACGTCGCCCACGAACTGCGCTCGCCCCTGACCAACCTGATCGGCCAGACCCAGGTTGCCCTGACGCGCGGGCGCTCGGCCGAGCATTATTTCGAGGTGCTGCAGTCCAACCTGGAAGAATTGGAGCGCTTGCGTTCGATCATCAACGACATGCTGTTCCTCGCCAGCGCCGACCAGGGCAGCAAGGCCACCAAGCTGATCGAAAGCTCCCTGGCCGACGAAGTGGCGACCACCCTCGACTACCTGGACTTCATCCTCGAAGACGCCCAGGTCCGGGTGCAAGTCCACGGCGACGCCCAGGTACAGATCGAAAGAGCGCACCTGCGCCGCGCGCTGATCAACCTGCTGAGCAACGCCGTGCAGCACACCGCGCCAGGGCAGATCATCGCGGTGAACATCGACGTGCAGGAGCATCAGGTGGCGATCGCCGTAACCAACCCCGGCGCCGCGATTGCCAGCGAGCACCTGCCTCGGCTGTTCGAGCGCTTCTATCGGGTGGATGCATCACGCAGCAACAGCGGCGCCAACCACGGGCTGGGGCTGGCCATCGTCAAGGCGATTGCGCTGATGCATGGCGGCGATGTGTTCGTGCGCAGTGACGCGGGCGGCAACACCTTCGGTATTACCCTGCCCGTCTAACGCTTGAGAACACTTCAGACAAATGTGGGAGGGGGCAAGCCCACAGAAGCCCATCAACAGCGCCGCCCCCCATATCACTGCTCGAACACATCCAAAAATGTGGGAGGGGACTTGCCCCCGATAGCGGCAGTGAAGTCAGTACTTCAGTGACTGATACACCGCTATCGGGAGCAAGCTCCCTCCCACATTGGCTTGCGCCAAATCTCTGACTGTTGCGATTTGGGCAACAGTCATTATCTTGTTACACTCTGTATCGCAGCGCTCGCCTGCGTTAATTTGACGCATCGATGAGCGCGACGGCGAAGATAGCTGACCCGCTTACCCGAATTTCCCTCGACTTTTTTCCAGGGCTCTGCACTGGGAAACTGTCTTAAAGCCGCTGACTTCAGCGGCTTTTTTTTTGCGGTAAAAAAGGCCAGGCACACCCCAACGACATTGGCCGTTTTCGTTAGACCAAAGGAGCTCCACCGGTGAAGAACTCGCTGACGTTCACCCCGTTATTCCTCGCGATTGCAGCAACGATCGCCCCCCTCGCCCACGCGGCAGACGCACCCCCCACCGACGGTTTCGTCGAAGGCGCAAGCCTCAAGCTCAACGCCCGCAACTACTACATGAACCACGACCGTCGCGACATCCACACCGATGACAGCAAAGAATGGGGCCAGGGCTTTCTCGGCATCTTCGAATCCGGCTACACCCAGGGCACCGTCGGCTTCGGCCTGGATGCCCACGCCATGCTCGGCCTCAAGCTCGACGGCGGTGGCGGCACCGACGGTTCCAGCATCCTGCCGTATGGCAACAGTGAAGGCAGCGGCAAGGCGCCGGGGTCGTTTTCTACCGCTGGCGGCACGCTGAAGATGCGCGCGTTCGACACGGAACTGAAAGCCGGTGACCTGTTCCTCAACAACCCGGTGATCGCCGGCGGCATGACCCGTATGCTGCCCCAGACCTTTCGCGGCGTGAGCCTGACCAACCACAGCGTTGACGGCTGGATGATCGAAGGCGGCCAAGCCAGTTTCACCAAACTCTATAACCAGAGCGGCCACGGGCGTATCGGCACCAGCTACGGCGTATTGCCGGAGCACACCGACAGCCAGCACCTGGACTGGGCCGGTGTGTCGTTCAGCGGCATCCCGGGCCTGACCAGCAACCTGTACGCCTCCGAACTCAAGGATGTGTGGCACCAGTACTACTACGACCTGGACTACACCTACGCGCTGAACGATCTGGTCAGCCTCAACCCCGGCCTGCACTACTACCACACCCAGGACAGCGGCCAGTCGCTGCTGGGTAATATCGACAACAACACCTACAGCCTGCATTTCACCGTAGGCGTGGGCAACCACAGCGTCACGGCCGCGTACCAGCGGGTCAACGGCAACACACCGTTCGACTACATCACCCAGGGCGACAGCGTGTACCTGGACAACTCCCAGCAATACTCGGACTTCAACGGCCCCAACGAGCGTTCGTGGAAGCTCAAGTACGCTTATGACTTTGTCGGCCTCGGCCTGCCCGGCCTGACCACTGCCGTGTCCTATAGCAGCGGCAAGACCGACCTGAGCAAAGTCGACCCCAACAGCCGGGGCTACAGCGCCTGGTATAGCGCCGACGGCCAGGACGCCAAGCACTGGGAACGGGACATCGATATGAAATACGTGGTGCAGGGCGGCAAGGCCAAGGACCTGTCCCTGCGCCTGCAATGGGCGACCAACCGGGGCAGCAATGGCTACTCGGCGGTGGATCGGGATGTGGATGAATACCGGGTGATCGTCGACTATCCGATCAATGTGTTCTAAGGCGTAGATCTTTCTTTTTAACCCATCAATCAATTTTCATCGGGTAGAACTAAACTGCCAGCATCTTTATCGTCGAAGTCTGCCCGATGAGTCAACGCCCCGTCCGTACACCACCTGAACGCCCAGAGCTGTTGCTGATGCTGGGCAGTGGCCTCACCGTCGCGCTGATCGTGATCATGGTCTCGGTGCTGTTGATCCGCGAACACGCCAGTACGCTGGAGGCGGCCAAACGCTCAACCACCAACATCGCGCAGCTGATCAACGCCGATGTGCTGCGTAACGTCGAACTCTATGACCTCGCACTGCAAGGGCTGATCGCGGCCACACAGCGCAAGGATTTGTCCCAGGTATCAGCGGACATCCGACACCTGGTGCAATTTGAGCGGTCAGCGGCGGCGCCGTTCAAAGGCGAAGTGCTGTTGCTGGACGCCAATGGCGCCGTCGTCGCCGACTCTTCGACGCTCAAGCCAACCCCGCGTAATTTCGCTGACCGCGACTACTTCCTCGCGCATAAGAACGCTGGTCAGACCGACCTGTTCATCAGCCGGCCGTTCAGGGTTGAGTGCAATTGCGAGCAGGTCTGGCGCATCGCATTCAGCCGCCGCGTCACCGGCGCCAACGGCGAGTTTGCCGGGGTCGCCGTGGCCACCATGCGCCTGGCGTACTTCGATCAGTTGTTCAAAGGCCTGACCATCGGCCATAGCAGCTCGGTCAACCTGTTGAACAACCGCGGCATTCTCCTGGCCCAGCAACCGCTGCTGGAGCGCGACATGATCGACAAGGACCTGAGTGATCGCCCCAACTTCAAGCGCATGCTGCGCGATGGGAGCGGCAGCTTTCGGGCCATCTCGGCCATCACCGACAAGGAGCGCCTGTACACCTTCACCAACGTCGGCGAGCTGCCCCTGATTGTGGTGGTGGCGCTGTCCAGCGACGATGTGTTCGCGCCGTGGAATCGCGCAGCGATGCTGGCAGGCGGCGCCACGGGCATCCTGTGCCTGGGCCTTCTATGGCTGGCCTGGATGCTACGCCGGGAACTGCGGCGCCGTTATCGCGCAGAGAAGGTGCTGTCAGAACTGGCAGCCACCGACGCGCTCACCGGCCTGGCCAACCGGCGCATTCTGGACCAGCGCCTGCGCCTGGAATGGGACCGTGCGCAGCGCTCCGCCGAACCGCTGACGCTATTGATGATCGACGTCGACCACTTCAAGGCATTCAACGACCGCCACGGTCATCACGGCGGTGATGAGGCGTTGCGCAACGTCGCCCAGGTGATCGGCAGCAACATCCGTCGCCCAGCCGACCTGGCCGCACGTTATGGCGGTGAAGAGTTCGCCGTGGTGTTGCCGGCTACCGATATCAGGGGCGCGTGGCTGATTGCCGAGCATATCCGCAGTGGCGTCGAGCACTTGCCACGGGTGGAGGGAGATGAACGGCCGATCACCGTGAGCATCGGCCTGAGTACCTGGGACAAGCGCAGTCGCATGTCCCTGGAGGATTTGCTGCTCAGTGCGGACCAGGCACTGTATGAGGCCAAGCACACCGGGCGCAATCGCATCGTGGATGCGCTGGAGCGATAACTGAGGCGAACAGGCCATTGTGGCGAGCGAGCCACAGGCAATAAAAAAGGCCACCCGAAGGCAGCCCTTAAAACTAAAGAAAGAGAGTTGTTACTTACACCGCCGCAACGGGACGCATGTAAGAGATCGGTGCGGTGCTGGCATCTTCGAAGGTCACGACTTCCCAAGCGTCTGTCTGCTCAATCAACTTGCGCAGCAGCTGGTTGTTAAGGGCGTGGCCCGACTTGAAGCCTTTGAACTCGCCTATCAGGCTATTGCCCAGCAGGTAGAGGTCACCGATTGCATCGAGGATCTTGTGCTTCACGAATTCGTCTTCATAACGAAGGCCGTCCTCGTTCAGTACACCATCCGCGTCGACCACAATGGCATTTTCAACGCTGCCGCCGAGTGCGAGGTTATGCTTGCGCAGGTACTCGATGTCACTCATGAAACCAAAGGTACGGGCGCGGCTGACTTCTTTTACGAACGAAGTGCTGGAAAAATCCACGCTTGCACTTTGGGTGCGGTCACGAAATACCGGGTGATCGAAATCGATCTCAAAGCTCACTTTAAAGCCTTCGAACGGGACGAAGGTGGCGCGCTTGTCGCCGTCTTCTACTGTCACTTCCCGCAGAATGCGAATGAACTTCTTGGCTGCGTCCTGTTCTTCCAGGCCGGCAGATTGAATCAAGAATACGAAGGGACCAGCGCTGCCATCCATGATGGGGACTTCGGACGCGGAGAGCTCGACGTAGGCGTTATCGATGCCCAGGCCAGCCATGGCCGAGAGCAAGTGCTCCACCGTGTCCACCTTGACGTCACCGTTGACCAATGTGGTCGACATCGTGGTTTCGCCAACGTTTTCCGCGCGAGCAGGAATCTGCACCACAGGGTCCAGGTCGGCACGAACAAACACGATGCCGGTGTCGACAGGTGCAGGTTTGAGGGTCAGGTATACCTTCTCCCCGGAGTGCAGACCTACACCTGTGGCACGAATAATATTCTTCAGGGTGCGTTGTTTAATCATGGCTTGGACCGCTTCAGCGCAAATTGCGAACTGGTATCAACAAAGGCTGGCGATGATAGCAGACCAGACCTTTGCTGAACACCAATCACCTTCATAGCCCTGATACATTCCATTAATCGGCCTGACGACGCAGGAATGCCGGGATGTCCAGGTAGTCCAGGTCATCTTGCGGATTCGGGCTGCGGGACGCCGCAGCACCGGCCTGAGCCTGATTGCGCATCACGGTCGGACGGTCCAGATCACGGTAGTTCACCGACGGCAGTTCCTGGCGCGAAGGCGCTGGAGCGGCAGCCGCTTGGCTGGCGTGACTGCTGTGACTGGTGTGAACGGTATTGTCGATGACCTTTACAGGCTTCTCGATTTTTGCGCCCAGGCCGGTCGCAACCACGGTTACATGCAGTTCGTCGCGCATGTCCGGATCGATAACGGTACCGACTTTGACCATCGCGTGCTCGGAAGCAAAGGCTTCGATGATGCTACCCACGTCGGAGTACTCACCCAGGGACAGGTCAGGACCGGCGGTGATGTTCACCAGGATGCCGCGTGCGCCTTGCAGGTTCACGTCTTCCAGCAACGGGTTGCGGATGGCCGCTTCGGTGGCTTCACGCGCACGGTTCGGACCGCTGGCGCAGCCAGTGCCCATCATCGCCATGCCCATTTCGCTCATCACGGTACGCACGTCGGCGAAGTCGACGTTGATCATGCCCGGACGCTTGATGATGTCGGAGATACCGCGAACGGCACCGGCCAGTACATCGTCAGCCTTGGCAAACGCGGACAGCAGGCTCGCGTCCTTGCCCAGGATGGTCAGCAGCTTCTCGTTGGGAATGGTGATCAACGAGTCGACGCTTTCAGACAGCAGACGGATACCTTCGTCGGCGATCTGCATACGCTTGCGACCTTCGAACGGGAACGGACGGGTCACGACAGCGACCGTCAGAATCCCCATTTCCTTGGCCACTTCGGCAATGATCGGCGCTGCACCGGTACCGGTACCGCCGCCCATGCCGGTGGTGATGAACACCATGTTGGTGCCTTGCAGCACTTCAGCAATGCGCTCGCGGTCTTCCAGAGCGGCTTGACGGCCGACTTCCGGGTTGGCGCCGGCGCCGAGGCCCTTGGTCACGGCTGTGCCCAATTGCAGGATGGTCCGCGCGCCGATGCTTTTCAGCGCCTGGGCATCGGTGTTGGCGCAGATGAATTCAACGCCTTCGATGTTGCTCTTGACCATATGGTTGACAGCGTTGCCGCCGCCACCGCCGACACCGATCACTTTGATGACCGGGCTTGCGGGGATGTTGTCTACGAGTTCGAACATTTTCCCTCTCCTTTCGTGTTCTCTAGTTTTTTCGCCTACTGCATGCTTCTACAACAGTGGTGCGGTGCTGCGGTAAATCGTTAGAAATTGCCTTTGACCCACGCCTGCAACCGTTCGAACAACGGCGCTTTCGCTTCGTCGTCGCCGCGGTAGCTGTCGCGGATGCTCGGGCCCGACAGGGAAATGCCGTCGGTCTGCTTTTGCAGCCCGTACAACAGCAAGCCCACACCGGTGGAATAAATCGGGTTGCGCACCACGTCGCCCAGGCCTTTGACGCCATGGGGCACGCCCAGGCGAACCGGCATGTGGAAGATCTCTTCGGCCAGTTCGACCGCGCCTTCCATCTTCGAGGTGCCACCGGTCAGCACGATGCCGGCCGGGATCAAATCTTCGTAGCCACTGCGACGCAGTTCCGCCTGGATCAGGGTGAACAGCTCGTCGTAGCGCGGCTCGACTACTTCAGCCAAGGCCTGGCGCGACAACTCGCGCGGTGGACGGTCGCCCACGCTCGGCACCTTGATGGTTTCACCGGCACCGGCCAGTTTGGCCAGGGCGCAGGCGTAGCGGATCTTGATCTCTTCGGCGTACTGAGTCGGTGTACGCAACGCCATGGCAATGTCGTTGGTGACCTGGTCGCCGGCAATCGGGATCACCGCGGTGTGACGGATCGCACCCTCGGTGAAGATCGCGATGTCGGTGGTGCCGCCGCCGATGTCGACCAGGCACACGCCCAGTTCTTTTTCGTCGTCGGTCAGTACCGAGTAGGCCGAAGCCAGTTGCTCGAGAATGATGTCGTCGATTTCCAGGCCGCAGCGGCGCACGCATTTTTCAATGTTCTGTGCGGCATTGACCGCGCAGGTCACCACGTGGACCTTGGCTTCCAGACGTACACCCGACATGCCCAGGGGCTCGCGCACGCCTTCCTGGTTGTCGATCACGTAGTCCTGCGGCAGGGTGTGCAGCACACGCTGGTCCGCCGGGATCGCCACGGCCTGAGCCGCGTCGAGTACGCGCTCAAGGTCGGCCGCACTGACTTCACGGTCGCGGATCGCCACGATGCCGTGGGAGTTCAGGCTGCGGATGTGATTGCCCGCCACGCCGACGAACGCCGAGTGAATCCGGCAACCGGCCATCAGCTGCGCTTCTTCGATGGCGCGCTGGATCGATTGCACGGTGGACTCGATGTTCACCACCACGCCCTTCTTCAGGCCCCGGGACGGATGCGTGCCAATACCGACGATTTCGATCGTGCCGTCTTCCCCGACCTCGCCCACCAGCGCCACCACTTTGGAGGTGCCGATATCGAGACCGACGATCATTTTGCCGCTTTGCACGTTTGCCATGGGTCCTGCCTCTTCTTAATTCTTCGCGACAGCGGGTTGCGCTGCCGTGGGCGCAGCCGGTTCACGCCAGCCGACGGCAAGGCCGTTGGCGTAACGCAGGTCGACGCTCGCAATGTTCGTAATCTGTTCTTTCAAGGTCTTTTCATAGATGGCAATAAAGCGGCGCATCTTTTCCACCAAGCGGTCGCGTCCCAGCAACAACTCGATGCCCGGGCCGGAACTGCCTGCCCCGGTCGTCAAAAACCAGCTGCCCCGTTCACGCAATTCCAGGCGTGCAATGGAGAAGCCCAGCGGCCGCAGCATCTGGCTCAAGGCCTGGTACTGCTGCATCACTTGCTGCTGCGCCCGCTGCGGCCCGAACAGCTGCGGCAGGTGCTCGTAGTTGGCCAGCTCACGCGGAGTGAACGCCTGGCCCTGGTTGTTCAACAGCGCTTCATCGCCCCAACGGGCCACGGGCAGTTGTTCTTCCAGGCGGATCGTCACCTGGTCCGGCCATACACGGCGGACTTCGGCATGGGCGATCCACGGCATCTGCTCCAGCTCCCGGCGCATACCGGCCAGGTCGATGGTGAAGAAACTCGCCGCCAGGAACGGACCGATGCGCTGCTGTACCGCTTGCTGGCTGATGTAGCTCAAGTCGCCCTGTACGCTGATCTTGGTGATCGGTCGGTCGGCGTAAGGCAATAGACGCTGCGCGCCTTCGTAAGTGCCGAAGCCCAACACCACCAGCAACACCGGCCAGAACAGCGCCTTGAGGAAACCAAAGTTGGCTTTCGGCAGGCGCGCCGACATCGGCTCTTTAGCCACCATCCGGCTGGCACCCCGTGGCACCGGCTTGCGGCCGGGTGCCTGTGGGGGCTGATGACGAAGCGATGCGCCTTTCATGTCTTAGCCTCGCTGCCTTTCTTCACCGGCAACGCTGGCCGCCAGGATCGCCAGCACCAACTGCTGAAAATCCAGACCGGCGGCGCGAGCGGCCATAGGGACCAGGCTGTGGTCGGTCATGCCCGGTGCGGTGTTGACTTCCAGGAACCAGAAATTCCCTTGGTCGTCCTGCATCACGTCTGCCCGCGCCCAACCGGCGATACCCAGCGCCTCACAGGCTTTCGCCGTGAGGTCCATCAGTTCCTGTTCTTTGCTTGCGTCAAGGCCACAGGGAATCCGGTACTGGGTATCGGAAGCCAGGTACTTGGCGTCGTAATCGTAGAAAGTGTGGGGCGTGCCCAAGGCGATGGGCGGCAATACCTGGCCACGCAGGGTGGCGATGGTGTACTCGGGACCTTGGATCCACTGTTCCACCAACACTTGCGAATCGTAGGTACTTGCCGATTTCCATGCGTCGATCAATTCGGCGGCCGAGTTCACTTTAGCCATGCCGATACTGGAGCCTTCATGGGCTGGTTTGACGATCAAAGGCAGGCCCAGTTCCTTGGCTGCAGAAATACAATCGTCTTCGCTGCACAACACGCGGTGACGCGGGGTTGGAATCCCCAGGCTGTGCCACACCTGCTTGGTGCGCAACTTGTCCATGGCCAGCGCCGACGCGAGGATGCCGCTGCCGGTGTAAGGAATCCCGGCGCACTCCAGCAGGCCTTGCATGCTGCCGTCTTCACCGCCACGGCCGTGCAGGATGATGAAGGCGCGGTCGATCTTCTCGGCCTGCAGGCGGGCGAGGAAGTCGTCGCCCACGTCGATACCGAACGCATTCACGCCCGCGCTCTGCAGCGCTTGGAGCACGGCATTGCCGGACTTGAGCGACACTTCGCGCTCAGCGCTCTTGCCGCCGAACAGTACCGCCACGCGGCCGAAGTCGGCGGGGGCGATGGTGGAGAACAGGGAGCCGTAGTGGGTGGTCATTTCGACTTCCCCTTTTCTGCGGCAAACGCTTCTTTTACGAACAAGGGGCTCGCCAGCAATTTAGGCGCAAGGCCACCGATGTCACCAGCACCCTGGCACAGCAGGATGTCGCCGGCACGCAGCAGCGGCTTGACGATCGGCGCCAGGTCCACACCGCGTTCGATGTAGATCGGGTCCAACTGGCCACGCTGACGGATGCTGTTGCACAGCTTGCGGCTGTCCGCCCCGGGGATCGGTTCTTCACCGGCCGGATAGACTTCCATCAGCAGCAGCACGTTGGCATCGGCCAGTACATTGACGAAATCGTCATACAGGTCGCGGGTGCGGCTGTAGCGGTGCGGCTGGTAGACCATCACCAGGCGACGCTCCGGCCAGCCACCACGCACGGCCTTGATCACGGCAGCGACTTCGGTCGGGTGGTGACCGTAGTCGTCCACCAGCATCACGTCACCACCTTCCACCGGCAGTTGCCCATAGACCTGGAAGCGCCGGCCCACGCCGGCAAAGCCCGACAGGCCATCGACAATGGCTTCATCGCTGACGCCTTCGTCGGAGGCAATGCAGATGGTCGCCAGGGAATTGAGTACGTTGTGGTTGCCCGGCATGTTCACCGACACGTCCAGCGGTTCGCGGTCCGGGCGCAGCACAGTGAAGAACGTCTGCATGCCTTGCTGGCGCACATTGATCGCACGTACGTCGGCGTCTTCGCTGAAGCCGTAGGTCAAGGTAGGACGCTTGACCAGCGGCAGGATTTCACGCACCACCGGGTCATCCAGGCACACTACCGCCAAACCGTAGAACGGCAGGTTATGCAGGAACTCGACGAAGGTTTTCTTCAACTTATTGAAGTCACCGTCGTAGGTCGCCATGTGGTCGGCGTCGATGTTGGTGACCACGGCCACCAGCGGTTGCAGGTGCAGGAAGCTGGCATCGCTTTCGTCAGCTTCGGCGATCAGGTAGCGGCTGGTGCCCAGTTGCGCATTGGTGCCGGCTGCATTCAGGCGGCCACCGATCACAAAGGTCGGGTCCAGGCCACCAGCGGCGAACACCGAGGCGATCAGGCTGGTGGTGGTGGTCTTGCCGTGAGTGCCGGCGACGGCAATACCATGGCGGTAGCGCATCAGCTCGGCCAGCATTTCGGCGCGAGGCACCACCGGAATGCGACGCTCAAGGGCGGTGGCCACTTCCGGGTTGGAGGTATTCACAGCGCTGGACACCACCAGCACGTCGGCCTCGGTGGCGTTCTCGGCGTGGTGGCCGATAAAGATTTTCGCACCGAAGGACTTCAGGCGCTCGGTGACCGGCGACTCTTTCAAGTCGGAGCCGGACACCTGGTAGCCCAGGTTCAGCAACACTTCGGCAATACCGCACATGCCCACGCCGCCGATCCCGACGAAGTGGATACGACGGATACGGCGCATTTCCGGTTGCGGCATGGCTTTCTGATTCTCAACCATGGGCCACCTCCAGGCAGATATCGACCACGGTGCGGGTTGCGTCAGGTTTGGCCAGGCGGCGTGCGGTGCTCGCCATGCTGTTGAGTCGTTCCGGTTGCATCAAAACCTCGGTCAGGCGTGCGGCCAAATCGGCGGCGCCAGTCGTTCTTTGCGGCAGCAGGAAGGCAGCGCCCTCCCCGGCCAAATATTCGGCGTTGCGGGTCTGGTGATCGTCGATCGCGTGGGGCAAAGGCACCAGCAAGGACGGCAGACCGGCGGCGGCCAGTTCACTGACGGTCAGCGCACCAGCGCGACAGACCACCAGGTCGGCCCAGCCATAGGCTTGGGCCATGTCTTTGATGAAGGGCTGCACATCGGCCTCGACACCGGCCTCGCGATAACGCGTGGCAGTCACTTCATCGTGGTGCTTGCCGGCCTGGTGGAAGACCTCGGGGCGCAAGTCCACAGGCAGTTGCGCCAGCGCTTGCGGCAGCAATTTATTCAGCGGTTCGGCGCCCAGGCTTCCGCCCAGGATCAACAGGTGCGCCTTGCGCCCGGCCAAGGCTTCACGGGCGATGTCCATAAACAGTTCGGTGCGCACCGGGTTACCCGTGGTGCGGCGTTTGTCCGACGCGCCGAAGGTATTCGGGAACGCTTCGCAGACCCGCGCCGCCAGCGGCACCAGCAAGCGGTTGGCGGTGCCGGCGACAGCGTTCTGCTCATGCACGATCACCGGCACGCCAGCGAGTTTGGCCGCAACGCCGCCGGGGCCGGTCACATAACCGCCAAAACCGAGCACACACACCGGCTTCAATTCACGGATGACGTTGCGCGCCTGCCACATCGCCTTGAGCAACACGAACGGCGCCTTGAGCAGGGACAGCTTGCCCTTGCCGCGCAGACCGGTGACGTTGATCAGATGCAGCGGCAAGCCGGCATTCGGCACCAATTCGTTTTCGATGCCGCGCGGCGTCCCCAACCAATGCACGGTGTAGCCACGGTTCTGGAACTCACGCGCGCAGGCCAGGGCCGGGAACACATGGCCCCCGGTGCCGCCCGCCATGATCAGCACGTTAGCGCCCATGGGTCGGCTCCTCGGCGAAGTCGCTTTCGCTGAACTCCATCTCTTCGCTGCCCAGATGGGTGCGACTCTCCCACTCGATGCGCAGCAACAAGCCAAGACAGGCACAGCAGATCACCAACGAACTGCCGCCGTAACTGAGGAACGGCAAGGTCAGGCCCTTGGTCGGCAGCAGGCCGACGTTCACGCCGATATTGATCAGGAACTGGCCGATCCACAGGAACGACAAGCCATACGCCACATACGCAGCGAAATACTGTTTGGCCTTCTCGGCCCACAAGCCGATGTACATGCCGCGCACACACACGAACACGAACAGCGCGACGGTACACAGCGAGCCGACCACGCCCAGCTCTTCGGCGAGCACCGAGAACACGAAGTCGGTGTGCGCTTCCGGCAGGTAGAATTGTTTCTGCACGCTGTTGCCCAGGCCCACGCCCAGCCACTCGCCGCGACCAAAGGCGATCAGCGCCTGGGTCAACTGGTAGCCGGAGCCGAACTGGTCGGACCACGGGTCGGTAAAGGTGATCAGACGGGCCATCCGGTAGGGTTGCGCCTGCACCAGCACGGTCACGGCGGCTACCGCCAGCACCACCATCAAGGTGAAGCGGAACAGCCCGACCCCGCCGAGGAACAGCATCGCCGCGGCGGCGCCCATCATCACGACGGTGGCCCCGAAGTCGGGTTCCATCAGCAACAGGCCAGCCATGGGCAGCAGCACGATGAACGGCTTGAAGAAGCCCATCCAGCTCTCGCGCACTTCCTTCTGACGACGTACCAGGTAACCGGCGAGGTAGATCACCACGAACACCTTGGCGATTTCCGACGGCTGCACGTTGAACGCACCGAAGCCGATCCAGCGCATCGAACCGTTCACCTCGCGGCCGATGCCGGGCAGGATCACCATGATCAGCAAGCCAAACGCACCGATCAGCATCAGCCAACCCAGGCGCTGCCAGGTGGCGATGGGGATCATCATGGTGACGATGCACGCGCCGAGGCCGATCACCAGGTACACCAGGTGACGGATCATCATGTACAGGGTGTTGCCCGACTGCACGGCCGCCACTTCGGAGGACGCCGACGTGATCATCACCAACCCCAGGCCCAGCAACGCCAGGCAACCGGCGAGCATCGGGAAGTCGAGGTCGATGCCGCGCCCGGTAATGATCGGCGACGGGTACGGCTTGATGATGTTACGGAAGTTGAGATTCATGCCAAGGCCTCCACGGCGCGGGCGAACAGCTGGCCGCGCTCTTCGTAGTTCTTGAACATGTCGAAACTGGCGCACGCCGGCGACAGCAGCACCGCATCACCCGGCTGGGCCAAGGCTTTGCACTGGGCAATCGCATCGTCGAGGGAGCTGGCGCGCACTTGCGGCACCGCATCACCGAGGGCGGCAGCGATCAGGTCGGCATCGCGGCCCATCAGCACCACGGCGCGGCAATGGGCGGCCACCGGTCCCTTGAGGTCCTTGAAGTCGGCGCCTTTGCCGTCGCCACCGGCGATCAGCAGCAGCTTGCCATCGATATCGGCACCCAGGCCTTCGATGGCGGCCAATGCGGCACCGACGTTGGTGGCCTTGGAGTCGTTGTAATAGCTGACGCCATTCAAGTCGCGGACCCACTGGCAGCGATGCTCAAGGCCGCCGAAGGTGCGCAGGCTCGCGAGCATGGCGTCGAACGGCAAGCCAACGGCATGCCCCAGCGCCAGGGCCGCCAGGGCATTGGATTGGTTGTGCGCGCCACGGATTTTCAGCTCGCGCACCGGCATCAGGTTCTGGAATTCGAAGGCCAGGTATTTCTCGCCGTTCTCTTCACGAATGCCGAAAGCCTTGAAGTCGGGTTTGCCCAGGCCAAAGGTCCAGCACGGCAGGCCCTCGCCCATCAACGGACGGCTCAAGGCGTCCTGGCGGTTGACCACCACTTGTTTGGCCCCGCGGAAAATCCGGTGCTTGGCCAGGTGATAGGCCGGCAGGCCGCTGTAGCGGTCCATGTGGTCTTCGCTGACGTTCAATACGGTGGCCACTTCAGCGCCCAGGTCGTGGGTGGTTTCCAGCTGGAAGCTCGACAGTTCCATCACGTACAGCTCGACGTCGTCGCTGAGCAGGTCCAGCGCCGGGGTGCCGAGGTTGCCGCCCACGGCCACGCGCTTGCCGGCCGCAGCCGCCATCTCGCCAACCAGGGTGGTCACGGTGCTTTTCGCGTTGGAACCGCTGATCGCGATGATCGGCGCCTTCGCGTTACGCGCGAACAGGTCGATATCGCCAGACAGCTTCACGCCACGCGCCGCTGCGGCTTGCAGGGCCGGTGTCGCCAGGGCCAGGCCGGGGCTCACGTAAAGCTCGTCGGCACGACACAGAAACTCGACATCCAACTCGCCACAACGCACTTCCACGTGCGGGTAGTCACGGCGCAGCGTGACCAGCTCCGGTGGATTTTCCCGCGTATCGGCGACGGCAAACGACGTGCCCCGGTTCGCCAGGAAGCGAACCAGGGACATGCCGCTCTTGCCGAGGCCGACAACGATGCGGAAGTGGTCTGAAGCGATCAGGGACACTCGTTTCTACCTCAGTTTCAGGGTGGCAAGGCCGACCAGTACGAGAATCACGGTGATGATCCAGAATCGGACGATCACACGCGGCTCAGGCCAGCCCTTGAGTTCAAAGTGGTGGTGGATTGGCGCCATGCGGAACACGCGGCGCCCGGTCAATTTGAAGGACGCCACCTGGATGACCACCGACAGGGTTTCCATCACGAACACACCGCCCATGATGAACAGCACGATTTCCTGGCGAACGATCACCGCGATGGTGCCCAGGGCCGCGCCCAGCGCCAGTGCGCCGACATCGCCCATGAACACTTGTGCGGGATAGGTGTTGAACCACAGGAAGCCCAGGCCGGCACCGATCAGCGCGCCGCAGAACACGATCAGTTCACCGGCGCCCGGCACATACGGGATCAACAGGTATTCAGCGAATTTCACGTTACCCGACAGGTAGCAGAAGATGCCGAGCGCACCGCCCACCATCACCGTCGGCATGATCGCCAGGCCGTCGAGGCCGTCGGTCAGGTTCACCGCGTTGCTGGAGCCGACGATGACGAAGTAGGTCAGCACCACGAAGCCGATGCCCAGCGGAATGCTCGCATCCTTGAGCATCGGGATGATCAAGGTAGTCTCGACGGCGCTTGGAGCCGTCGTGTAGAGGAAAATCGCGGCGGCCAGGCCGAAGACCGACTGCCAGAAATACTTCCAGCGGCTTGGCAGCCCCTTGGAGTTTTTCTCGATCACTTTGCGATAGTCATCGACCCAGCCGATGGCGCCGAACAACAAGGTCACCGCCAGCACTACCCAGACGTAGCGGTTGTGCAGGTCGGCCCAGAGCAAGGTGCTGATACCGATGGACGACAGAATCAGCGCGCCGCCCATGGTCGGGGTGCCGGATTTGGACAAGTGCGACTGCGGGCCGTCATTGCGAACCGATTGACCAATTTGCAGGTTCTGCAGGGTGCGGATCATCCACGGCCCTAGGAACAGCGACAGAGACAGCGCGGTCAGCACACCCAGAATCCCGCGCAGGGTCAGGTACTGAAAGACCGCGAAGCCTTTGTGGAACTGTTGCAGATACTCAGCCAGCAGCAGCAGCATTAATGTTTCTCCGTACTTGAGCCACACAAGGCCACGACGACGTTTTCCATCACCGCGCTGCGCGATCCCTTGATCAAAATGGTTGTGTGTTTATTTTGTTCGCCCGCACGCAGCGCCTGGATCAGCTCGGCCTGGGTCGCGAAATGCCGCGCTCCGGGGCCGAAGGCATCGACGGCATGGGCCATGTTCGGGCCGACAGCGTAGAACGCGTCGACTTTGCCGCTGGCGTAAGCGCCGACTTCCCGATGGGACTGTTCGGCCCAGTCGCCCAGTTCGGCGATATCGCCCAGCACCAGTACCTTGCGCCCGTCAAAGCCCTTGAGCAGATCAATGGCGGCGCAGACCGAGGACTGGTTGGCGTTGTACGTGTCGTCAATCACACGCATGCCGTTGCTGGCCAATTGCGCGACGGTACGGCCCTTGACCGGTTGCACCGCGCCCAGGCCGGTGGCGATACCGAACAGCGACACGCCCAGGGCGTAAGCCGCAGCCGCAGCCGCCAAGGCGTTGGCGACGTTATGGTTGCCCAGCAGATTCAACTGCACGCGCTCTTCGCCTTGCGGCGTATGCAAGGTAAAGGACGGGCAACCACGGGCGTCGAGCGTGATGTTCGACGCATGGAAATCGGCCGCTGCATTCAGTACGGCGAACGTCAGCACCTTGCGACCGGCGGCGCGTACACGCCAGGTCTCGAAGGCCTTGTCGTCAAGATTCAAAACAGCAGTGCCCGAGGCATCGAGGCCTTCAAGGATTTCACCCTTGGCTTCGACGATTTTTTCCGGGCCACCGAACTCGCCGACGTGGGCGGTGCCGGCGTTGTTGATAATGGCCACGTGAGGCTTGGTCAGCGCCACGGTGTAGGCGATTTCGCCGATCCGCGAAGCGCCCAGCTCGATCACGGCCGCCGTGTGTTCCGGGGCCAGTTCGAGCAGGGTCAGCGGTGCGCCGAAATCATTGTTCAGGTTGCCACGGGTGGCCAGCACTGGCCCGCGCGTGCGCAGGACACCGGCGAGCAGTTCCTTGACCGTGGTCTTGCCGCTGGAGCCGGTAATGGCTGCCACGGGCTTATCGAAGGCAGCACGGTTCAGCGCGCCAAGTTGGCCCAGGGCCAGGCGTGTATCGGCCACCAGCAATTGCGGCAAGGTCGAATCTGCCACTTCGCGCTGCACCAGGGCACCAACCGCGCCTTTGGCGGCAACGTCATTCAGGTAGTCATGCCCGTCGAAACGCGGACCGGCCAGGGCGACAAACAGTTGGCCTGGCTTGATCGCGCGGCTGTCGATACTGACGCCATTGAAACTGCAATCACCCGACAGCATGCGCGCCGAGAGGGCCTGGGTCAGTTCGCTGAATTTCATCGCTTTAAGCATGGGCGACCTCCCAGGCAGTCAAGGCATGATCGGCCTCGACCAAGTCGGAGAAAGCGTGGCGTTCGCCGTTGATTTCCTGGTAATCCTCGTGACCTTTACCGGCCAGTACCACGACATCGTCGGCACTGGCGCTGGCGATCAATTGGGCAATAGCCGCGCCGCGACCGGCAACGAAGCTGGCCTTGGATGCGTCTTTAAAGCCGACGCGGATGTCGTCGAAAATCTGGCTTGGATCTTCGCTGCGCGGGTTGTCGTCGGTGACGAGCACGCCATCGGCCAGGCGCTCGACAATCTCGGCCATCAACGGACGCTTGCCGCGATCGCGATCACCGCCGCAGCCAAACAGGCACAGCAACTTGCCTTTGGCATGCGGGCGCAGGGCCAGCAGGACTTTTTCCAGTGCGTCCGGCGTGTGGGCATAATCGACCACCACCAGCGGCTGCGAACCGCCACCCAAACGCTGCATGCGTCCGGCCGGGCCTTCCAGCTTCGGCAGCACCTGCAGGATTTCATCGAGGGCATAGTCCAGGCCGAGCAAGGCACCGATGGCGGCAAGCACGTTGCTCAGGTTGAAACGGCCGAGCAGGGTGCTGCGCAAATGGTGCTCGCCCTGCGGCGTCACCAACGTGGCGCGCACGCCCTCGTCGTTGAATTGGGCTTCGCGGCAATACAGGTAGGCGCGGGGGTCTTCCAGGCTGTAGCTGATCAGGCGCGCTTCGCTGTCTTGGGCAGCCAGCTCGCGGCCGAACGCGTCATCCAGATTCACCACGCGGCACTTCAGATCATTCCAGGCAAACAGCTTGGCCTTCTCGGCGCCGTAGGCCTCCATGGTGCCGTGGTAGTCCAGGTGATCGCGGGACAGGTTGGTCATCACCGCCACATCGAAAGCCAGCGCGGCAACGCGGCCCTGGTGCAAACCGTGGGACGACACTTCCATGGCAACCGCCTTGGCACCGGCCTTTTTCAGGTCGGCCAGGGTCGCTTGCACGGCGATCGGGTTCGGCGTGGTGTGCAGGCCGCTTTGCAGCGAGCCATAGAAACCGGTGCCCAGGGTGCCGACAATGCCGCAGTGCTGACCCAGCAGGTCAAGGGCCTGGGCGACCAGTTGGGTCACGCTGGTCTTGCCGTTGGTGCCGGTCACGCCAATCAGGTTCAGGTGGCGGCTCGGATCGCCGTAGAAACGCCCGGCGATGTCCGACAGTTGCGCGGCCAGGCCTTTGACGGGAATCAACGGCACGTCGGTGATCGGCAGCACGGTGGCGCCGTCCACTTCATAAGCCACGGCTGCGGCGCCGCGTTGCAGGGCATCGGAGATATGTGCACGACCATCGTATTTGCCGCCAGGCACCGCCAGGAACAGGTCCCCGGCGCGTACATTACGACTGTCCAGGCTCAGCTCGCGGATCAGCAGATCGCGACCGGCATGGGCAAAAATCTTGTTCAGGCTAAGAGACATCAGCCGCGCCCTCCATTGGCTTTTACCGCGGCGGCCGGCGGTCCGGCGTTCGCTTGTTGGGTCGGCGGCAGGTTGTCCGGCGTGACGTTCATCAGGCGCAGGGTGCCGGACATCACTTTGCTGAACACCGGCGCCGACACCAGGCCACCGAAGTAGCCTGCTTTACTGGGCTCATCAATCACGACGACGATCGCGTAGCGCGGGTCGCTCATCGGACCGAAGCCGGCGAACAGCGAGCGATAGGAGTTCTCGGCATAGCCTTTGGTGCCGACCGAGGTCTTACGCGCAGTACCCGACTTGCCAGCCACGTGATACGCCGGCACCTGGGCACGGAATACGCCGCGCGGTGCTTCGATCACTTGTTGCAGCATGCCTTGCATGGTCTTGGCGACGTTTTCCGGAATCACCTGGGTCGCTTTCGGCGCTTCGTCGACGTGGATCAGGCTCAAAGGAACCATTCGACCGTTGTTGGCCAATACAGAGAAAGCGTGAGCCAGTTGGATCGCGGTCACCGACAGGCCATAGCCATAGGAGAGCGTGGCGGTCTCGGCCTTTTTCCAGTCGCGGTAGTTAGGCAGGTTGCCCACGCGCTCACCCGGAAAATCCAGGCCGGTGGGTTGGCCCAGGCCGATCTTTTGCGCCAGGTGGTAGATGGTTTCGCCGCCGATATCGAAGGCAACCTTACTCATGCCCACGTTACTGGAGTTGATCAGGATACCTGTCAGATCCAGCACCGGACCTTCGGTACGGGACACGTCACGAATGGTGTATTTGCCCAACTGCAGGGTGCCAGGGTAGACCTCGACCTTGTCGCTGGGCTTCCAGCGCCCGGTTTCCAGGGCGGCACTCATGGAGATGGCTTTCATGGTCGAACCCGGTTCGAACACGTCGATCATCGCGCGGTTACGCATCATCGCCGGTTGCAGGTTGCGACGGTTGTTCGGGTTATAGGTCGGCTGGTTGACCATGGCGAGAATCTCGCCGGTCTTCACGTCCATGATCACCAGGCTGCCAGCCTTGGCGCCGTTCTCGATGATCGCGTTACGCAGCTCGCGGTTGGCCAGGTATTGCAGGCGCAGGTCAATCGACAACGCCAAGGGCTTTCCGGCCTTGGCGTTTTTGGTGACCTGGACGTCTTTGATCAGTCTGCCGCGTCGATCCTTGATGACCTGTCGCTTGCCGGGCACGCCGGCCAGCCATTCATCGTAGGCCAGCTCGACGCCTTCGCGGCCATGGTCATCGATGTCGGTAAAGCCAACCATGTGCGCGGTGGTTTCACCGGCCGGATAGAAGCGGCGGAACTCCTCGATGCCGTAGACACCGGGGACTTTTAGGTCGAGCACTTGCTGGCCTTGTTCGGGGGTGAGGCCGCGAACCAGGTAGATGAATTCTTTATTGGCCTGAGCTTCCAGGCGCTCGGCCAAGGCTTTCGGGTCCTGACCCAACGCGGCAGCCAGTTGTGGCCACTTGTCCTTGGCCACCTGCAATTCCTTGGCGTTGGCCCACAGCGTGGTCACCGGTGTGCTGACGGCCAGGGGCTCACCGTTACGGTCGGTGATCAGGCCGCGGTGTGCAGGAATCGGAATATGTCGCAGGCTACGGGCATCGCCCTGGCCGATCAGGAAGTCGCGGTCGACTACCTGCAGATCGACGATCCGCCAGGCGATTGCGCCGACCATCAAGGCCAGCAAGCCGAGCATCAGGCGGAAGCGCCACGGGTAAAGTGCGCCTTCGAGTTTCATCATGGCGCCACCATTCGAACTTCGGCCGCGCTCGGGATGTGCATCTTCAGCTGTTCGGTGGCCAGTATTTCGATGCGGCTGTGGGCGGTCCAGGTGCTTTGCTCGAGGATCAACCGGCCCCACTCTGCCTGCGCTTTATCGCGCACGCTCAATTCCCCGTACAGGGTATTGAGCAGTTGGCGGTTGTAATGGGCGCTGTAGGACACCGCGATCGCGGACACCAACACGCCGATAAACAGCAGCAACATAAAGAAGCTACCGCCCGGGAGGGGCTTGGCGAAAAGCCTGCTCACCGCAACTTCTCCGCGACGCGCATGACGGCGCTACGGGAACGTGGGTTGGCCTTGAGTTCAGCTTCGGAAGCGAACTGCGGTTTGCCATGGACTTTGATTTTCGGCACGAAGGCTTCGAAACGTACCGGCAGGTTACGCGGCAGGTTGTCGGACTCACCCTTGACCAGGCGACGCATGAACAGCTTGACGATGCGATCTTCCAGGGAGTGGAAGCTGATCACCACCAGGCGCCCCCCCACTTCCAAGGCTTCCAGCGCGGCGTCGAGGCCTGCTTCCAGATCGCCCAATTCGTTGTTGACGTGAATGCGCAGGCCCTGGAACGCACGGGTGGCGGGGTTCTTACCCTTTTCCCAGGCAGGGTTGGCGACTTTCAGCACTTCGGCCAGGTCGGCGGTGCGCTCGAACGGCTGGATTTCCCGGCGCTCGACCACGGCACGCGCCATGCGGCCGGCGAAGCGCTCTTCACCGTATTCCTTGAACACACGGGCGATTTCTTCCACCGGTGCGGTAGCGATGAACTGCGCAGCACTGATACCACGGGTGGGGTCCATGCGCATATCGAGCGGGCCGTCGTTCATGAAACTGAAACCGCGCTCCGGGTCATCGAGCTGTGGCGAAGACACGCCCAGGTCGAGCAAAACCCCGGCCACCTTGCCTGCCATGCCGCGTTCGGCGACTTCGGCACCCAGCTCGGCAAAGCTGCGTTGTACAACGACAAAGCGGCCGTCTTCGGCCGCTAGCGCTTGCCCGGTGGCAATCGCTTGGGGGTCTTTGTCGAACCCGAGGAGTTTACCGTCGGACCCGAGTTGGCTGAGTATCAACCGACTGTGCCCGCCCCTGCCGAAGGTGCCATCCAAATAGCAGCCATCCGCGCGTACGGCGAGAGCCTCAACGGCTTCGTCAAGCAGTACGGTGATGTGGTTAAAGCCGCTATCAATAGTCACAGGATCAAATCACGCAGTTCATCAGGCATGGCGCCCGGTTGTTGAATAGCAGCCAGGTCAGCTGCAGAAACAGCATCCCAGGCATCTTCGTCCCACAATTGGAACTTGTTCAGTTGGCCCACCAGCATTGCGCGCTTGTCGAGTTTGGCGTACTCGCGCAGACGCGGTGGCACCAGGAAACGACCACTGCCATCGAGCTCGAGGTCGACGGCATTACCAATCAGCAAACGCTGCAGACGGCGGTTTTCTTCACGCAATGAAGGCAGGGCGCGCAGCTTGGTTTCAATCAACTCCCACTCATCGAGGGGGTAAACACACAAACAAGGGTCAACGGCATCGATAGTGATGATCAACTGTCCGGAACTTCGCGAAATGAGCTCGTCACGATACCGGCTCGGCATAGCGAGACGGCCTTTTGCATCGAGACTGATAGCGTTGGCTCCGCGAAACACAGATGCGTTTCTCCCAATTTTAGCGTTTTACGTTCAAAAAACCCACTTTGTGCCACTTTCCGCCACTTGCGCACACTATAGGAATGCGCCCACCACACCGTCAAGGCGCGGATTCAAGGAAAAGCCTTACAGAACGGAGATTTAGGAGCGTAAAAGGAGGAGAAACCAGAGTTCGGCGGTATTTTTGGCTCAATAAGCACTAATAGCTCAAAGAGCTATGGCTCAAAGTTAAAGTAATTTATTAAGAGTAAGATTTTTTTGGTATTACGAAGATGCATCTGCCAATCATTTGGCAGGGAGGGATTCTTGCGTTACTACCGGGTTTCTGTCCGAGATTCGGACAGAAGGAAAAAAGGTGGAGAGTCGATCTATAAGCCGGGTTCTGTCTTGAACAGTCATTCGTCTACGATGGCCATCACTGGACATCTTTAGCAACCTACCCGGTCCCAGCGCGGGCCACGCCTTGGGACCCTATTTGGTCTTGCTCCAAGTGGGGTTTACCTAGCCACGAACTGTTGCCAGACGTGCGGTGCGCTCTTACCGCACCTTTTCACCCTTACCGGCACCGAAGTGCTTAGGCGGTTATTTTCTGTGGCACTTTCCGTAGGCTCACGCCTCCCAGGCATTACCTGGCACTTCGCCCTATGGAGCCCGGACTTTCCTCCCCCCCCTAATTTTCATAGAAGGCAGCGACTGTCCAATCGACTCTCCGCCGCGAAGGTTAACGGCACGACGGGCTTAGGACAAGTATTAAAAGTGCAGCAATGCCATCACGTCCAGACGGAATACCGGTTTAACCCCGGAACTATTCGGCTTTCTGTTTATCCAGTGCGGCCTGATACAACACATTCTTGCGCACCCCGGTAATTTCCGCCGCCAGCGCTGCCGCTCGCTTAAGGGGCATCTCCTTGAGCAGCAGATCCAGGACACGCATGGCTTCGCCACCGACGGCGTCTTCATGTTCCGGCGCCGTCCAACCCGCCACCAGCACCACGCACTCGCCACGCTGTTGATTGCTGTCACCTTCGACAAACGCGCGCAGCGCTTCCAGCGGCAACCCCTTGAGTGTCTCGAAGGTCTTGGTCAGCTCGCGGGCCAGCAGCGCCAGGCGTTCGCCACCGAACACCAGCTCCATGTCCTGCAGGCATTCGAGGATACGATGCGGGGCTTCATAGAAGATCAGCGTGCGCGGCTCTTCTTTAAGCGCCTGAAGACGTGCGCGACGCCCCACCGCCTTGGCCGGCAGGAAACCCTCGAAGATAAAACGATCCGATGGCAACCCCGCCGCCGATAACGCCGCAATCAACGCGCATGCGCCCGGAACAGGCACTACATTGATTCCCGCGGCACGCGCCTGGCGCACCAGGTGGTAACCGGGGTCGGAAATCAGCGGGGTGCCAGCATCGGAGATCAGCGCCACATCGTCACCGGCCAGCAGGCGCGTGATAAAACGGCTGCCTTCTTCGCGCTCGTTATGCTCGTGGCAGGCGGCTAATGGCGTGCTGATCCCAAAATGCTGCATCAAACGCTGGGAGTGCCGAGTGTCTTCCGCCGCGATCAATTTAACGTCGCGCAACACTTTAAGCGCCCGGGCACTGATGTCGTCCAGGTTGCCAATGGGCGTCGCCACGACAAAAAGCGAGCCTGCAGTGGAATTCAAAGGACCTGGAGCAGTCAAAACGCACACCTCGATGGTTGGCAAAAGCCGCATTGTAGCGCGTAGGCGCCCTGGAAATATGCCATCGAGATGGATGCCGTTTCAGCCGTCGGTCGGCCGTAGCCACCCAAACGCAACATTTGCACCATCTAAATTGACGGTTTCACGCCAGTAACATCGCGCCTGGGCCAGTGCTTGGGTACAATTCCACGCTAATTTGATCGGTATCAGGAACATTTACATGATCCCTTGTCTGCGGCTGCTCTCCGCCCTCTGCCTCGCTGCCTTGCTGGGCGCCTGCGCCAGCTCGCCCTCGTCCAGCCTTGGCGACCTGCCACGGACCCCGGACGCCAGTATCGAACAACTGCTCGAACAGGCGACCACCGCCAACACCCCCGAAAAAGCTGCACTGCTGCGCTTGAGTGCGGCGGACATGGCCTACCACCAGAACAACGCTGGCCGCTCGTCGCAGATTCTTGCGCAGGTGCCACTGGATGCTCTCAAGCCCGCCGCGCAGATATTCGCCAGCACCCTGGCCGCCGAACTGGCCATGGCGCGCAACCAGCCCAAGGCCGCGCTGACGGCGTTGAACCACCCCAGCCTGCAAAACCTGAAGGAGCTGCCGGCCGAACAGCAGGTTCGCACCGGCACCGTACATGCGCGCGCTTATGAAGCCGACGGCCAGACCCTGGCCGCCGCTCGCGAGCGTGTGGCCATGGCGCCACTGCTGACCGGCGACGCCGCGAAGAGCAACCATGAAGCCATCTGGGCGTTGATTGCCGCGCTGCCGGCCGAACAGCTGCAAGCCAGCGGCAACCCAACGCTCGACGGCTGGATCACCTTGGCCCAGGCGGTCAAGGGCGCCGGCACACTGGAGCAACAGCAAGCCGCCATCGACACGTGGCGTGCGCAGAATCCAGGTCACCCGGCTGCCGTGCAACTGCCGGCGCCGTTGACCAAGCTCAAGGAGCTGGCGAGCCAGCCGCTGAACAAGATCGCCCTGCTGCTGCCGCAGGAAGGCCCACTGGCCGCCGTTGCCAAAGCGCTACGCGAAGGCTTCATGGCCGCGCACTACCAGGCTGAACAAGCCGGGCAGAAGCCGCCGGTCATCGAGTTCTATGACAGCTCGCGCCTGACGTCCCTCGACGATTTTTACGCCAAGGCCAAGGCCGCCGGCGTGCAACTGGTGGTCGGCCCGCTGGAAAAACCGCTGGTCAAACAGCTCAGCGCGCGCCCGCAATTGCCGATTACCACCCTGGCATTGAACTACAGCGAGGCCGATCAAAACCCGGCGCAACTGTTCCAGTTCGGCCTGGCGGCTGAAGACGAAGCTCGCGAAGTCTCGCGCCGCGCCCGTGCCGACGGCCTGCACCGCGCGGCCGCGATGGTGCCCCGTGGCGAATGGGGTGAGCGTGTCTACAAGGCCTTCCGTCAGGACTGGGAAGCCAACGGCGGCACCGTTGTCGGCGTCGAGTACGTCGACCAACCGGTCGCCCTCGCCCAGCAAATTGCCGATCTGTTCCAGCTGCGTAAAAGCGAAGGCCGTGCCAAGAGCCTGCAAAGCGCCGTCGGCACCGACGTCGCCGCACAGCCTTCGCGTCGCCAGGACATCGAGTTCATCTTCCTGGCCGTCACCCCGCAACTGGCCCAGCAGATCAAGCCGACCCTGAACTTCCAGTACGCCGGCGACGTGCCGGTGTATGCAACCTCCCACGTGTTCAGCGCCAGCGGCGACAAGAACCAGTACCTGGACATGACCAACGTCATGTTCTGCGAAACCCCTTGGCTGCTCAACACCACCGACCCGCTACGCAACCAGGTTGCCGCACAATGGCCGCAAGCCAATGGCAGCCTTGGCCGCCTGTACGCGATGGGCGTCGATGCCTACCGCCTGGCGCCACGCGTGGGCCAACTCAAGGCATTGCCGGACACACGCATTGACGGCCTCTCGGGCAGCCTGGGCATCAGCGCCAACCAGCGCGTTGACCGCCAGATGCCGTGGGCGAAGTTCGTCAGCGGCGAGGTCCAGCGTCTGCCCGATACCCCACGCTGATGCCCGAGAGGTCCAGCGCACAAAGCGGCAAGGATGCCGAACTCCAAGCACTTGAGTACCTTCGACAACAGGGTCTGCGCCTTCTGGCGCAGAACTGGTTGTGTAACCGCGGCGAGCTTGATCTGGTCATGCTTGACGGCGATACAGTAGTATTCGTCGAAGTCCGCTACAGAAAACACGCACAATGGGGTGGCGCGCTCGCCAGTATCGACGGGCGCAAGCGTCAGAAGCTGATACTCGCCGCGCAGTTTTTCCTGCTCAAGGAGCATCGCTGGGCCGATTCCCCCTGCCGTTTCGATGTGGTTGCCATTGAAAGCACACCGTCTGGCAAAGCTGATTTGAACTGGCTCAAAGATGCCTTCGACAGCTGATTCGCCGGACATCTTCACCACACACTTTTGCTCTTTGCTTTGCGGGCTGCACATTCCTGTGCCAAATAGCCGCGCTACTTAAGGTCACACAGATGGACATGCAATCCCGAATTCGCCAGCTTTTCCAGGCCAGCATCGACACCAAGCAACAGGCGATGGACGTACTTGCACCGCACATCGAGCAAGCCAGTCAGGTCATGGTCAACGCCTTGCTCAACGAGGGCAAAATGCTTTCGTGCGGCAACGGCGGCTCGGCCGGCGACGCCCAGCATTTCTCGTCCGAGCTGCTCAACCGCTTCGAGCGCGAGCGTCCGAGCCTGCCGGCCATTGCCTTGACCACCGATTCGTCGACGATCACCTCGATCGCCAACGACTACAGCTACAACGAAATCTTCTCCAAGCAGATCCGCGCCCTGGGCCAACCGGGCGACGTGCTGCTGGCGATTTCCACCAGCGGCAACTCGGCGAATATTATTCAGGCGATCCAGGCCGCACATGATCGCGAAATGATTGTCGTAGCATTGACCGGTCGCGACGGCGGCGGCATGGCCTCGCTGCTGCTGCCCGAGGACGTGGAGATTCGCGTCCCGGCCAATGTCACCGCACGTATTCAGGAAGTCCACCTGCTGACGATCCACTGCCTGTGTGATCTGATCGACAGCCAACTGTTCGGGAGTGAAGAATGACCGTTAAACGCCTCAGCCTATTGGCGATCGCGCTGTGCCTCGGCATCAGCGGCTGCAGCACGGCAATCACCGCGACACGTGACACCCCCATCCAGGACGACAAGGGCACCCGCACCTTCGGCAGCAAGATTGACGACTCGTTGATCGAAACCAAGGTCGAGGTCAACGTCGCCAAGGCCGCTACGGACCTGGGCAATGGCGCGTCGCGCATCGTCGTGACCAGCTTCAACGGCGTGGTACTGCTCGCCGGCCAAACGCCGCGTGCCGACCTCAAGGCCCAGGCCGAACAAGCCGCCTCGGCCGTGCAGCGGGTCAAGAAGGTCCACAACGAATTGCAGGTGATGGACCCGATCACCCTGCTGGCCATCAGCAACGACGCGCTGCTGACCACCAAGATCAAGGCGCAGATGCTGACCGATAACGCAATTCCCGGTTCGCGCATCAAAGTCGTCACCGACAACGGCATCGTTTACCTGATGGGCCTGCTGACCCAGGCGGAAGCGACCCGTGCGGCGAACCTGGTACAGGGTGTATCCGGCGTGCAGCGGATCGTGAAGGTGTTCGAGTACATCGATTGATGTAACCGACAGCCATAAAAAAGGGCGCCCTGCATTCACTGCAGGGCGCCCTTTTTATTAGCGGGTGATTACTGGTATTGCGAGTACGGGTTGCCCTGGAACTGGTTGTTCTGCTGCGGCGCCTGTTGCTGGGCACCTGGCTGGCCGTACTGCTGGCCCGGGATTGGGCCCAGGTTCACTTCTACACGCCGGTTCTGAGCGCGCCCGTTGACGTCGGCATTGCTGGCAATCGGATTATCCGGACCGGCACCGCGAGCGCTCAGGTTGGCAGCGCTGACGCCTTGGGATGTCAGGTAATTCGCCACACTCTGCGCACGACGCTGGGACAGGTCCATGTTCAGTTGGCGGCTGCCAGTGCTATCGGTGTAACCCACGATCTGGATGGTGTTCTGGCTGAACTGCTTGAGCGAGTTGGCCAGGTTGTTCAGCGGCATGTAGAAGCTGCTGGAGATCGCGTCCGAGTTGGTGGCGAAGGTGATGTTACCCGGCATGATCAGTTTGATCTGATCGCCCTGGCGCTGAACTTCAACCCCGGTATTGGCCATGCTTGCGCGCAGTTTCTTTTCCTGCTGGTCGGCGTAGTAGCCATAACCCGCTGCGCCTGCCCCCGCGACGACCGCACCGATCAGCGCGCCCTTGCCACGGTTGTTATGGTCGATGGCCGCACCGGCCAACGCACCGGCCAGGGCACCGAGGCCGCCGTACTTGGCGGTCTTGCTCATGCCACCGGATTCATTACCCGCCTGTCCCTGGCTGCTACCGTCATACGGATTAGGTGAAGCACAGCCAGATAACAAGGCTACGGCAGTAGCGACAACTAGCAGACGACGCGGAGTGAACATGGAGAAGCTCCTACTTTTGCACTCTGGGTGCAGAGGACATGGACAATGGATCTTTGCCGAGCTTTGAACGCGACAAACGGTAAAAATTCCGTAGACGTATCCCGACCTGTAACAAAAGATTCAGGACTACCGTCGCTGCACAAACCGTAGCAGACCCACGCTGAACACAAGCTGAGTTTTTTGCTACAGGCCTTGACCGCTTGCGCTGCAGTCACGCGCGCACAAAGGGGTTCTCACGCATTTCATCACCCAGTCGCGTATCCGGCCCGTGACCGGTCACCACCGTCGCGGCCTCATCCAACGTATACAACCGCTGCTTGATCGACCGCACGATCGCCGCCTGGTCCCCGCCCCACAAATCCGTGCGGCCCACGCCCCGGCGAAACAGCGTATCCCCGGCAATCAGCAGCTTGGCGTCGGCAAACCAGAAACTCATCGACCCCGGCGTGTGCCCCGGCGTATGCAATGCTACGCCGCAACCGCAGGCCAGTTCTTCATCGTCGGCCAGCCAACGGTCCGGGGGCGGCACCGGCGTATACGGCACGCCAAACATCTGGCACTGCATCTCCAGGTTGTCCCAGAGAAACTGGTCGGCCTTGTGCAAGTGCAGGGTCGCGCCGGTCTTCTCCTTCAACTGGCCGGAAGCCAGGAAGTGATCCAGGTGGGCATGGGTGTGAATGATGCTTACTACCTTGAGACCCAGCGCATCGAGCCGCGCCAGGATCAGTTCGTGATTGCCGCCGGGATCGACCACGATGGCTTTTTTACTGATGGGATCGCCGATGATGGTGCAGTTGCACTGCAACGGGCCGACGGGGAAGGTTTCGCGGATGAGGGTCGGCTTTGCGGTGTCCATGAACGGGCCTCGGGTGCAAATGAAGGGTAGTTTCGGGCGAATCTCGCCAGAATAATTGCACTATTAAACCAGACTGGAGTGGCTTCGCAGCCCACCGCGAGCAAGCTCGCTCGTCACGGCGTTCACTCTTTAACCAATCAACCGCAGCTCCTGCGCCCGCGCCACCGCCTGGGTGCGCCGCTCCACCCCCAGTTTGCTGTTGATATGGCTGGCGTGGGTCTTGACCGTGTGCAGGGAAATGAAGAGTCGCTTACTGATTTCCTGGTTCGAACAGCCTTGGGCGATCAGTTGCAGTACCGCCAGCTCGCGGACGCTCAGGGTTTGATGGTTGGGCGCCGGCTCGCTGACCGCGACGGCCGGCAGCAACGCCAACAGGCACTGGTTCAATACCCCATGGGGATCTTGGCCAAGTTGATCGCGCATCCAGTCGGGATACCCTTCAAGCAATCGCTGGAAAGGTTGCAGCGCCCCCCCGGCCCCGGCTTCAAGTGCGCGGACCAATACCTCTCGCGCTTTGGCCTCCAGGCCGTTCTCCAGCAGCAACTGCGCCTGCTGGGTCAGCGCCATCAGGGCAATCATCTGGCGCCCGCTGCTGTGGGCGTGTTGCGCCAGGTCTTCGAGCCGCTGGAGTGCCGCCGCCGGTTGATGGCGGATGGCATCCAGCGCGGCCTGCTGCAGCTCGATATGCTGTGGCAGATGCGGATGAAACTCCGGGGCGGCCGCCGCGTGTTCACCGTTGTAGGTTTGCCCCAGGCGGGTCAGCCAGGCGTCGGCCAGGTCGGTACGCCCCTGGGCTAGCCAGAGCTCGCATTTGATCAGGGTGATCATTGCCAGGTAGTAAATCGGCGGCACGTCCCAGATGTGCATCAGACGTTCGGCCTCGGCCAGTTCGGCGAAGGCTTTGGCGAAGTCGCCGCGGCGCCCTTCGAAGTTGGCAATCACGCAATGCCCGATCAGCACGCTGATATCCCGGCAGGCGCGGGCTTCGGCCAGGCCGGCGCGCAGGCGGTCCAGGCCGGCTTCCGGCTGATAACGCGTCAGCAGCAGGTAGCCTTCGTAAAGCGCTAATCGGGCGCGCACGGCGTATAGCCGCTGGGGCGACAGGTCGTGCAAGCGCTGCAGGCCTTGGCGCACTTCATCCAGCGAGCGCAGGATTTCGCCGCGCGCCTGCAAGACCCGCGCTCGGTCGTAATGGGCCAGGGCCTCGAACAGGGGGTTGCCGACGCGCTGCGCCAATTCGAGGGATTCGCGGTTCAAGCCACGGGCGCGCCACAGGTCGGCGTCGACGATCGCCAGGTTGGAGAGGGTCGACAGGCACATCAGGCGCTGACCATAACGGCGCTGCGGCAGGCTTTCCAAGGCTTCGCTGCAATAGCGCTGGGTCAGCTCGCGGTCGCCTCGGCCCCGGGCGATGATCCCGCTCAGCGCCAGCCACTGCGCCAGCATCGACTTCTGCGCGGTGACCGATGGCGCCGGCAGGAAGCGGCTGAGGTAGCCCGAGAGTTCTTCCGCCGCATCCAGCTGACAGGCCAGGCCCAAGGCCCAGCTGTACAGCACGATCAACCGGGGCGTGCTGATCAGCAGGCTGTCGGGCAGGTCCATTTTCCAGCGTAGGAGCATGCCGACGTTCTGCTCGGCCAGCAGTTGCTCCTCGGAGAGGTTCTGCACCAGGTTCGCCGCCACATCCAGATGACCGGCGCGCAACGCCTGCTCGACCGCTTCATCGATCAGCCCCTGGGCGTTGAACCAGCGACAGGCGCGCAGGTGCAGGCTGGCGGGCGGCAGCACGGCGCTGCTCGCGCGCCGGGTGCGCAGCAGGTCGGAAAACAAATGGTGGTAACGGAACCAGTGCCCCTGCTCGTCCAGCGGCACCAGAAATACCTGGTGAGCCTGCAAGTAACGCAGGATTTCCGCGCTGTCATGGGCATCGCGTATGGCGTCGCACAGTTCACTGCAAAAGCGTTCCTGCGAAGCGGTTTCATAGAGGAATGCCTGGACTTCCGCCGGCAGGCAATCGATCACTTCTTCCAGCAAATAGTCGCGTATCAAGCCTTCGCCGCCGTGCAGACTCTGCGGTAAGGCGCCTTCATTCCCCGCTTCGGAGGCCGCCAACAGCCAGAAACGCAAGCCGGCGACCCAGCCTTCACTGCGCCGGATCAAATTATCCAGCGCCTCGCCGCGCAGCGAACTGCTGTGGCGATCCAGCACCGCCAGGGATTCGGCGTGGGTCAGGCGCAGGTCTTGCTCATGCAACTCCAGCAGGTGCCGAGACAGGCGCAAGCGCGCCAGGTGCCAGTCTGGGCGCTGGCGACTGGTAACCAGCACCAGCAGGCCATCGGGCAAATGATTGAGGAAAAATTGCAGGCAGCGATCAAGCACAGGGCCCTGGGCCAAATGGTAGTCATCCAGCACCAGCAACAAAGGCGCACGCGTGGACAAATGCACCGCCAGCTCATCGAGCAAGCCATCGAGCCATTCTTCAAAGGCAAACGGCTGGTGACGCTGACGCATTTTCAGCAGGCCCAAGGATTGGGCACCCAATTGCGGGAAGTATTGTTGCAAGCCGTCGAGCAGCCGCTCGAGGAAACGACCGGGGTCGTTATCCCGTGGGCTCAGGCCCAACCAAAGACTTTGCCAATGGGCCGGCAGACTCTGACAGAACTCGACCGCCAGCGAACTCTTGCCGAACCCCGCGGGGGCGCAGACCAGTAGCAATCGCCCTTCCAGGCCGGCGCTCAGCCGTTCGCACAGGCGCGGTCGCAGCACGTAGCCGTCAGGCAACGGAGGCCTGTAGAAGCGACCTTCCAGGGTCGGGATTACCGCGCTGGCAGGCCCGTGGATTCGGGACAGATCAGTCATCGCCGGGCTCTTGTAGAAGGCTGTTGTCGGCATTGCAGATGTCCGCAGACTAGCGGTAAAAACGGCGGGTTTGTAGATCTTTGCAACATTTGCCTGAAAAAGAACTGCGACAAAAAATGTGGGAGGGAGCTTGCTCCCGATTGCGCTGGGTCAGCCAATAGATTTATTGGCAGTCAGACCGCTATCGGGGGCAAGCCCCCTCCCACATTTGGCTACGCGTGCAGCTTAGCGAACACCGTCCTGGCGCAGGGCCGCCGGGCTGAAGTCGCTGATGCCGGAGATGAAGCCAAAGTCATACGCCTGCTTCTCTTCGTTCTTCATGCCCAGGGCCAGGTAACGGCCGGACTGCAGGTCGTAGAGGGTTTCCAGGGCGTACCACGGCACTTGCTTGTCGTAGTAGTTCTCGGCATGGGCTTCGGCGACGCGCCACAGTTGGCCGCGACCGTCGTAGTGATCGATCACCGCCGCTTGCCAGGTGTCTTCGTCGATGAAGAAATCACGCTTGGCGTAGATGTGGCGCTGGCCTTCCTTCAGGGTCGCGACCACGTGCCACACGCGGCGCAGCTCGTAGCGTGCGAGGTCCTGGTTGATGTGGCCGGCCTTGATGATGTCGACGTACTTGAGTTTCGGATCGTCGATCTTGTAGCTGTTGGAGGCGATGTAGATTTCTTTCTTGCCTTCCAGTTTCCAGTCGTAGCGGTCCGGCGCACCGTTGTACATGTCGAGGTTGTCGGAGGTACGCAGGCCGTCGGCGGCGGTGCCCGGCCCGTCATAAGACACTTGCGGCGCCCGGCGCACACGACGCTGGCCGGCGTTGTAGACCCACGCCGAGCGCGGTTCCTTCACCTGGTCGAGGGTTTCGTGGACCAGCAGCACACCACCGGCCAGACGCGCCGGCGCGGTCACTTGCTGCTTGAAGTAGAACAGCACGTTGCCGGGGTTTTTCGGGTCGAAGTCTTTCATCTTGTCGCGAAACACGAACTGGTCTTTGAAATACACCAGGCTGAACGAACCGTTGGTCTGCGGCGTGGCCTGAGTCACCAGGCGGGTCACGCTGCCGCCACGGTAGCGGGTGATGTGGTTCCAGATGACTTCAACGCCGCTTTTCGGAATCGGGAACGGCACGGCGGTTTCGAAGTTTTCCAGGCCGTTACCGCCGGACACTAGGTTGGTGGTGGTGGCGTTCTTCTTGATCGAGGCAAACACCTCGGCCGGTACGGTGGCGCCGCGATGGGTCGGGTAGACCGGCATCTTGAAGGTTTCCGGGTAGCGCTTGAACATCGCGTACTGCCCCGGCGCCAGCTTGTCTTTGTATTGCTCGACGTTTTGCGCGGTGATGGTGAATTGCGGTTGCTCACTGGCGTAAGGGTTGGCCAGGAAGCCACGGGCGTCGACGGCGCCAGCATTCGTCGGCAACGGCGACCACTTAGGAATGGTGCCTGCGGCGTTACCGGCCATTTCGGCGCCCATCGGGGTCAGGGTCGTGCCCAACTTGGCGGCCTCATCCGCCGATACCGCCGCCATGACGTTACTCGCCAGGATCGACAGCCCAAGCACACCGACGTGCAACAGACTTTTAGTTATTTTCATGTTCTGGTTCTTCCTGAAATGCAGTGTGCTTAGAAGTTGGCGCCGAAGCTCAGGGCAACGAAGTCGCGGTCATCCACCGTACTGAACTTGCCACCAAAGAAGTTGGTGTAAGCCAGGCTCGCGGTATAGGTGTTCTGGTATTCAGCATCCAGCCCCAGGCTGACCGCTTTGCGACCCTCTTCAAAGTTACCGCCAGGGCCTGGAGAATAACCTTTTACGTCGTGGGACCAGGCCACGTTAGGCTTGAGGTTGACCCCGGCGAAGACGTCCGGATATTCCCAGATGGCGCGTGCGCGGTAGCCCCAGGACGTCGCGGTAGTGAAGCCATCGTTGTTGCAGTTGGTGTTTAGGTTAGCCGCGTTGGCTAGGCCCCCGCCTTGCGCCGTCGAGTTGTTGAGTGCATTACAGAAGCCGCCTGGCAGCTCCCCCGGACCAAAGACCGGGTCACGGCCATAGCGCGCTTCTGATCTGCTTTCCAGGCCACCCACATGGGTCACACCAATTTCACCCACGGTGGTCAGGCGACTTGCACCCATGACTTGGTCGAAGAAGTGCGTGAAGGTGGTCTGGAACTGGGTCACTTCCTTACGGTTATAGCCATGCAGATCCTGGCCTGGACTCCCCTTCAACACCGATGCATTGCCGTAGCCTGGGAGTGGGGTGACACCCGCGTAGAGGATGTCGGTGGTGCTCAGTTGAACAGGGGCGTTAGGGCGATAGCTCAACTCACCACTCCACGCGGTGCCTGTAGGCAAGGTGGTGGAGAAGCTCAGACCATACAGACGAATGTCTTCAGGGTATTCGACGAAATAGTTGGAGTTGCCCGCGACCACCAGTGGGCGCAACGACCCCGGCAGGCCGGTTGGCCCCGTATAAGCAGATTGCGGTGCGCCCTGGGCGCTGAAAATAGGCGCACGGCTGTGGTAATTCATGAAGTAAGCGCCGAACTCCGTGTCCAGCGGCTCGAAGTTGTAATGGAATGCAACACCAAATTGACCACTATCGCGAGCGTCGCGATCCGCACCACGGCGAACGAGAACACCCTCGTTATTGACGTCCACACCATTGGCAGCAAGACCGGGGAGGACTGCACCAGGCAGGAAACGGCGGCTGTTAAGCACCCGCAGGTTGTCGCTGCAACCGTCGGATATCACGTCCGGCTGCGAAAAAAACGTTCCACAGTTATCCGTGACGGTCTGGTCCCATTCCAACTGATAAAACGCCTCGGCCGACAGATTATCGGTCAAGGTTTGCGACATATAGAACATGTTGACCGGAATCAAGCCCTCCTTGATCTCAGCCCCCGGGCGACGGAACGCCGACACGTCGATCGGGTTGATGGAGTTGATGCCGCCACCGATAAAGGTACTTTCACCCCAGCTCACTACCTGCTTGCCAAACCGCACGTTGCCTGGCTGATCGGCAATGGCGTAGTTGTGGTAGATAAACGCGTCGAGAATCTGCCCGCCGGAGGACTTGGCGCCTTCCTTGCGGTTGTTGTCGCTGATGTCCTTGAATAGGCGGCTTTCATCTTTCAACTCAAAGTCATACCAGTACTTGCCCCGCACAAACACACCGGTGTCGCCGTATTTCAGCTCCAGGTCATGGATACCCTTGAAGATCTTCGAGAACGTCTCGCCGCGCTTGAAGTTCAAGTGGCCGTCATCGGAGGTCTGGGACAAGCCCTTGCCACCATTGTTGACGCCGATCAGGTCGCGGTTGGCCTTGGCTGTCGACCAGCTGGCCCCCACCGAAAGCGACGAATCGAAGCTACCTTCGATTTCACCAATGTTGAAACTGACGCCGAATGCCGGCCCGGCGAGCGTAGAGGCGAGACTGACAGCCAGGGGCAATCTTGCCCGGCGCCAGAACTGGTTTACTGAGGTCATCGACGCTACTCCATGTGCATTATTGTTATGGCAGTGAGTTCTTTCTGTGATGCATGTAACGGCCGGAATACAACGATTCCAATGCCGCCCCGGCAACCGAGCCCCCGTGGCTCGAAGCGCAACATCCTTGAAAAACTCTGAGAGGGACTATAGCCAGCAGGGGGTACCGCTTGATCCCTCTAAAGTGTGATTTGCATCACCGACCCGTCTGCCACAGCCCTTTCGCCACGTCGACGAAGGCCGACGCGGCAAGGATGGCTGAAAATCGGAAAATCACAAGTGAAGCCGCGAGATAGAGCATTGCCGTGCCCGAACGGGCACGGCGAAGGGCATCAAAGGGTGGACAGGAACGTACTGTTGTTGGCCTGCCATTCAATGATGTCGATGCGGATACGTTTTTTGTCGAGCTTGCCGACACTGGTCTTGGGAATTTCAGTAACAATGGCGATCTGGCTTGGAATCGCCCACTTGCTCAAGTGGCCCAATTCCACGAACGGCTTGAGGTGTTCCTTGAGCTCGCGAGCCCCTATCACATGGCCATCACGCACCACCAGCAAGGCAAACGGGCGCTCGCCCCACTGCGGGTCGGCGATGCCCACCACCGCTACTTCGCGTACCGCCGGGTGGCGGCTGACCAGGTCTTCAAGGGCCAGGGACGAGACCCACTCGCCGCCGGTCTTGATCACGTCCTTGATGCGGTCGCGGATATCGATCACCCCAAACGCGTCGAGGGTCGCCACGTCGCCGGTGTGCATCCAGCCACCTTCCCACAGCTCGGCGCCCTTTTGCGGCTCGTTGTAGTAGCCCTCGGTCAGCCACGGCGCACGCAACACCAACTCGCCCTGAGACTCGCCATCGGCAGGCAGGAAATGGCCGTCGCTGTCGATGATCGCCGCTTCCACCAAGGGCCCGGGCACACCGGCCTTGATGCGGTAACTGGTGCGCTCGTCTTCGGTGCCGGCCATCAGCTCATCGTTAAGATGGGCGCAGGACACCAGCGGCCCGGTCTCGGACATGCCATACGCAGCGGTCAGCTGAATCCCACGGACCTTGGCCGCTTCATACAGCGTGCGGTTGAGGGCGCTGCCGCCAATGACGATTTTCCAGCCGCCAAAGTCCACACCCTGGGCGGCCTTGGCGTTGAGCACCATTTGCAGGATGGTCGGCACACAGTGGGAGAAGGTGACCTTCTCCTTGCGCCACAGCTCCACCAGGTATTCCGGATCGTAACGGCCGGGGTAGACCTGTTTCAGGCCCAGCATGGTGGCCACATACGGCAGGCCCCAGGCATGCACATGGAACATCGGCGTGATCGGCATGTACACGTCGTTGGTGCCCAGCAGGCGCACGCTGTCGACACTGCCCATGATGGTCGCCACGCCAATGGTGTGCAGCACCAATTGGCGATGGGTGAAGTACACGCCCTTGGGGTTGCCGGTGGTGCCGGTGGTATAGAAGGTGGTGGCGACAGAATTTTCGTCAAAATCCTCGAAATCGTATTTTGGGCTGGCGGCGGCCAGCAGGGTTTCGTACTCCCCCACCAGATTGGGCAACTCGGCGGTTTTCTCGGCAGCATCGGTCAGCAATAACGTCTTATCGACAGTGGCGAGCTGCCCCGCGATGGCCTGGTAGAGCCCCACGAACTCGCTGTTGACCAGCACAAAGCGGTCCTCGGCGTGGTTCATGGTGTAGAGAATCTGTTCCGGCGACAGGCGCACGTTGATGGTGTGGATCACCGCGCCGATCATCGGGATCGCGAACATGCATTCCAGGTAACGGTGGCTGTCCCAGTCCATCACAGCGACGGTATCACCGGCCTTGACCCCGGCGTCAGTGAGCACATTGGCCAGGCGCGCGACCCGCTCGATCAGGGTCGGATAGGTGTAGCGCAGCTTGTCGCGGTAGATGATTTCCCGGGTCTTCTCGTAACGGGCCCCGGACATCAGCAGGCGTTTGATCAACAGCGGATATTGGTACGCACCTTCGGCGGGCGGGATAACACGGGTCTGCAACATACGAATCCCTTTTTATGACTGCACGGTCTTGGCTTGAAGACCTGCACTGTAGAGACGTTAGGTGCCGGCCAAATCAGCCAAAGGAATGATTTGCAGCCTCCTGTGAATGCTAGCTTTGCGCCAGTATCCGCTTCGGGACATAAGCAAATAAGATCAGGAAGCACCCTTCGCTGAAAGGCGAACCTTCCGACATTCGTCACGGATAGCAACTCTTTACGCTTTGGACTTTCGTCGCACCCATCGCTAAAGGACCGCTATGCACAACGATCCCATGCACCGCACGGACACACTCAACCCGAACAAGGATTTCATCGGCGGCAAACAGAAACGGCATTGGATAGAGTTCCAATTGCTGGATGAGCAGGGCGAGCCCCTGGCGAACCTGCCTTACCGTGCGGTGAATGAGGCCACTCGTGAGCGTGTTGTGCCGGAGTTTCTTGGCCAAAGCGATGCCGAGGGTGTGATTCGCATCGAGGGCTTGCATCCGCTGCCTATCACGTTGTTGATGGAGGCCAACCCTTTGGCCGATCAACTGCAAACGCGTCGTTTGCGTGCTGAGCGCGCGGAGCCGCCTCGACCGGTTATCGGGGATCGTACACCGCTGTATGGCCCGCAACGCTCAGGCTTTTCGCCGATTGAGAAGCAGGCGCTGGCTGCGGGGCGCTGTTACCACTATCTACGAATCGGTCAATTATGTGACCGACAACCAACATTCCAGCCCCCCTTGAATGATTCGAATCAGCTACCGGCGTTTCATTTCCCGGAACGAAAGTTCAACGGCTTCACCGTCAGTGGCGATGAACTGGACCGTCGTCATGTGCTGGAAGTCTGCCCATTTCGCGCCTGGTCTCTGATGTTGCATCACCAGTCTGGGTACAGCCTGGTCAATGCCTACAACCTGGGGTTGATGAGTATTCTGGCGTATAGCACGCGGGATGAACGCGAACTGGGTTCCGTCAACGAGTTTTTCGAGCAGCAATGCCTGGATTTGTCACGTACACCTCGGGTTTGGGATAACGGCCAGGCATGGCCATGTGTGGTGGTTGATGTGCCTTTTAGTGATCGTTATTTGACGATCAAAGCCTTGGATACCGCTAAGGCAGACGTGCCGGAAGGTCATACCCAGTTGTTTTACGCTATCAGTGTTTCCCAAGTGTTGGTGGCTTGGCGTGGCACTGAGATGGAAGGGCTTGCTGACCTCATCACCGATGCGACCTTTCGTCCTGTGAAACCGGAGATCGCTGCGGTTTGCGAGCCTAAGGTTCCTTGCCCTGACCTTACTGCTGTGGGCAGTGTGCACCTTGGCTTTCGCGATGCATTTGAGGTAGCGAGAAGAGTTTTTGATACTGATTTTGGCAAGACGATTCTTGGTGGTGTTCGCGATAAAAAATTGTTCATCTGCGGCCATAGCCTGGGCGGCGCCCTCGGCCTCATCCACGCGGCCTCGCTGAAAAACCATAACCCCCTGCTCTACACCTACGGCATGCCCCGCACCTTCACCCTCCATGCCGTACAGTTTTTGGGCGACTTATGGCACTTTCGCCATGTCAATGACATGGACGCCATTCCTCGCGTCCCCCCCGAGGCCGCGTTGGACAATTACCTATATGACGCCTATGGCCCTGTCGGCCTGCTCGCTGGGTTTAGTTGGTCGCTACGTCAAGCCGTCTCCAGCGCAGTATTCAAACATGAAGACCCGTTCAGCCATCACGGTGAGATCGCCATGTTTTTCCGGGCTGAGCAACACCAGCAACAGGAGATCACACCATACCCCGCTTACCGCAAACCCGATGGCACGCCCTATCGCAGCACTATCGCCTACGAACTGCCGGAAAAAGCCAAGCTGTATTTGGTCCCCAGCCTGAGCGAGGACGGTGACCAGCAAGTCGAGCAGGCCACGCAGTGCCTGAACACGTCGCTGAACGCCGAAAGTCGTGCCCGGTTCTTCCCTCGCTACAGCAACCCGACGACGGGGCGAATGCCGCGTATTGGCGATCACTTCATGTCGCAATACCAACCCTATATCCATAACCAATTACTGGAATCGATTGACGCCGAGCGCGATCCATTGCTGGAGCGACAGGTCCAACGGCGCAAGTTCGAACAACAGCTAAAGGATTACTACGGGAGCATTCACGAGGACGAACTGGCCCGCAATCGCGTGTTCCTCGACTTACAGCGTCTGGTAGACCAAGCCCTGCATATCACCCAGCAAGTAGCAGGTGGCGCCGAGGCGCTGCAGCGCTTTAACGCCATTGCCGACCCAAAAGCTTATTACGAGAAAACCTATGGTTAAGCCTATTCACACGCGAAAGGACGAAATCCGGCTCCTCCGCCTGCTCACGGTTGTGTGCGCGATGTTTTTCAGTCTCAGTGGATGCCGTCAGGACCACAGCCTGGCCCCGCCTGCTAACAGCGAAAAAATAACCGTCACCGTGAAACTGCCCAAGGAGCTGAAAACCGAAACTATGTGGGTGATGTATCGCTCACCCATTTGTAAGCGTGTCGACTACGGCGCCAGCGGCCAGCGCACTGAACGGGATGGTCATCACTCGGTTTACAAGGAACTGGAGCGCCAGGGGCAGAGTGATCTCTACCAAGTAGAACTGCCGAAAGATGGCGGTGGCGCGTGCCGCTGGCATTTGGCGAATGTGACCTTTGGCGTGGTTTATGCCGATCCGACGCGTTTTGGCGAGAATGTGACCTCTGGGGGAGGCGGGGGCGTGGTTGTGATATTTGACTACAACGACTCGCCACGGGGTGGGGCTGATATCAAGGTTGAAGGCGATCTGACGATCAAGAAGGATTACTACCCTTGGGTCGATGAAGAGTTTTTGGGGCCTTACAAAAAAACTGTGGGCTTGGCCGGCGAGGGCAGCATTTACCTCAGTTACCAAGCATTACAGGCGCGGCAGGTATATTTCGAACCAGTCATACATTCCGATTTCATAGTTTATTCGGCGGGGCCAAAGGAAAAAAAGGAGGGAAACCACACCGCTTTCACCTATCCCGATGGTAGTGTCGTGGCAGATGGTCAATCGACGCCAGACTTCTGGAAACTACAAAGCCTGCGCACAGGACGCGCGCCCGAGTGTTTTTCACGCTGGCGTTATGCCGATTGTCTGGACCCCCGCCCGCAGCTGTTACCCGACTGGCTCCCAGAACCGGATAAGCCCGGGTTTGGGCGCTACCTCATTGTGGACGAATGGGGGAAAAGACTGCCTTCGTATAGCTATAGGCTGGTCGGTAACAACGGTCAAATATTCGAGGAGAAGACAGATGTCGAGGGGCTTACCGACCCCTTACCGGAAAGCGCCCATCCAGTACGTGAAGTCGATTTCCCCAACAGGAGATGGTGATGCCGCCTATACAAAAAATGGCTTTCGAACCCGCTGGTTCCGCCAAGGACAAAACCATATTCCATCTTGGTGCCGGTCGTAAGAGAGTTCGACTCATTTCATACTGGTAAACGCCAACTTCACCCCAATCGCAATCAACACCGCCCCCATCGTCCGATCAAACCAATGCCCCATCCGCGCAAACCCTGCACGCACCCGCTGCTGGCTGAACAACATCGCCACCAGGCAGAACCACAGCGCCGTGGCCACCGCCAGGTACACGCCATAACCCGCCTGCACCGCCAGCGGTGTGTGCGGGTTGATCACCACGGTAAACAGCGACAGGAAGAACAACGTGGCCTTGGGGTTCAAACCGTTAGTCACAAAGCCTGCGGTAAATGCCCCGCGTGGGGTGCGTTCGCCGACTTCGCGGTGCAGTTCGCCTTCAGCGGCAGGCTTGGCCGGCTGTGCGCGCAGGGCCTTGAAGCCGATGTACAGCAGGTAAGCCGCCGCCGCCCATTTCAGCGCGTTGAACAGCACGATGGACTGGGACACGATCAAGCCGATGCCGAGCAACGAGTACCCCACGTGCAGGAAAATCGCCGAACCCACGCCCAATGCGGTCCAGGTCCCGGCGCGGCGGCCGTGGGTGACACTTTCGCGGACCACCACCGCGAAATCCGGGCCGGGGCTGGCTACCGCCAACAGGTGAATCAGGGCCACGGTCAAAAACTCGGCGACGTACATACTCACTCCATTAAGTAACAGATTATTTCATCTGATAGGCTCGGTAGATTACGCCTTCGAACCCTGTCACAAAAGGTACAGTTGATGACGAACAATCGCCGCGCCGTCTTCCTCGATCACCCATCCCTCGACTTGGGGGACCTCGACCTCAGCGAGTTGCGAAACTGCTTCAGCGACCTGCAGCTGTTTGAGCAGACCACGCCGCAGAATGTGCTCGAACGCCTGCAAGGCGCCCAAGTCGCCATCAGCAACAAGATTGCGCTCAACAGCGAAACCTTGGCGGCCTGCCCCGAGCTCAAGCTGATCCTGGTGTCAGCCACCGGCACCAATAACGTCGACCTTGAAGCCGCCCGCACCCATGGTGTCACCGTGAGTAACTGCCAGGGCTACGGCACACCGTCGGTGGCGCAGCATACGATCATGCTGCTGCTGAACCTGGCGACGCGTTTGAACGACTATCAGCGGGACGTGAAGGCCAGCAAATGGCAACAGGCCAAGCAGTTCTGCCTGCTGGATCACCCCATCGTCGAACTCGAAGGCAAAACCCTCGGCCTGCTGGGCCATGGCGAACTGGGCAGCGCCGTCGCGCGGCTGGCCGAAGCCTTCGGCATGCGCGTCATACTCGGCGCTATTCCCGGGCGCCCTGCCCGCGCCGATCGCGTGCCGCTGGATGAACTGCTGGCGCAGGTCGACGCGTTGACGCTGCACTGCCCGCTCAACGAACACACCCGCGACTTGATCGGCGCCCGCGAGCTGGCGCTACTCAAGCCCGGCGCGTTTATCGTCAACACCGCGCGCGGTGGCTTGATCAACGAACAGGCCCTGGCCGATGCCTTGCGCAATGGGCACCTGGGCGGCGCGGCGACCGATGTGCTGAGCGTCGAACCCCCGGTGCATGGCAACCCGCTGCTGGCCGACGACATCCCGCGCTTGATCGTTACGCCCCACAATGCCTGGGGCAGTCGCGAAGCGCGACAGCGGATCGTCGGTCAACTGGCGGAAAACGCCCGCGGCTTTTTCAGCGGCGCCCCGCTGCGCGTCGTCAGTTGATAAACTGCGCCCCTTTTCAAGGAGCAGACCATGGATCCGCGCAGTGAAGTACTGCTTCGTCAGGCCGAACTTTTTCAAGGCAACCTGCTGCTCGTGGGGTTACCCGCCGACGATTTGCTCGGCCGCCTGCCCAATGCGCATGGCTGGTGCTGGCATGCCGGTGACCAGGCGGCGCTCGACGCACGTTTCCCCGAGCGCAGCCAGTTCGGCGTGAATGTGCCGCAGCGCGCGTTTGATGCGGCAGTGATCTTCCTGCCCAAGTCCAAGGACTTGACCGACTACCTGCTCAACGCCGTGGCCGCGCGCCTGCCCGACGCCGAGCTGTTTCTGGTGGGGGAGAAAAAAGGCGGTATCGAAAGCGCCGCCAAGCAGATGATCCCCTTCGGCAAACCGCGCAAACTCGATAACGCACGCCACTGCCAGTTGTGGCAGGTCACCGTGGCCAACGCGCCGCAAGCGGTGGAGCTGGAGAGCCTGGCGCAGGTTTTCGAAGTGCCGCTGGCCGAAGGGCCGCTGAAGGTGGTGAGCTTGCCGGGCGTATTCAGCCATGGCCGCCTGGATCGCGGCACCGAATTGTTGCTGGAACACTTGGACAAACTGCCCAGTGGCCACCTGCTGGACTTCGGTTGCGGCGCTGGAGTGTTGGGCGCGGCGGTCAAACGTCGCTACCCGCACAATGCGGTGACGATGCTGGATGTGGACGCCTTCGCCACCGCCAGCAGCCGCCTGACCCTGGCGGCCAACGGTCTGGAAGCCGAGGTGCTGACGGCGGATGGCATCGACGCCGCGCCGATGGGCTTGAACGCGATCCTGAGCAACCCGCCGTTCCATGTGGGAGTCCACACCGACTACTTCGCCACGGAGAACTTGCTGAGAAAAGCCGCGAAACACCTGGCAAAAGGCGGCGAACTTCGGCTGGTTGCCAACAGTTTCCTGAAGTACCAGCCACTGATCGAAGAGCACTTGGGCGTGTGTGCGATCAAGGCCGAAGGCAATGGTTTTCGCATCTATCGCGCCAAGCGCGGCTGACCGGCGTTTGCAAAAGAACACTTGCCGAATGGATTTCGCCTAGGCAGAATCCGCTCCGTCCTAGGGGAGTAGTCTCCCACGAGCGCCACGCTCGTCCGGCATACGTCAACATACTTGGTCAACAGACCATGGCGTATGCGACCCAGGAGTCCGCTCAGACGGACCGGGGTTTGACAAGACCTATGACACGCACACCTTACCCGGGGCGGGAAGGCTGTACGTGTCATAGCCGTGTCGACCCGCCCCTGGAAACCAACCTGATGCTCGATTCACTGCTCGTCCCTACCGCAATCGTTGCCTTGGCCGAAATCGGCGACAAGACCCAACTGCTCGCGCTCATCCTTGCCGCACGCTTTCGCAAACCCTGGCCGATCATCGCCGGCATCATCGCCGCGACCCTGGCTAACCATGCCGCCGCCGGTGCCGTGGGTGCCTGGTTCGGTAGTTTCTTCTCGACAGCGGTGCTGCACTGGATTCTCGCGGCGAGCTTCTGCGCCACGGCGCTGTGGACCCTGGTGCCGGACAAACTCGACGATGACGAAGCCAGTACCTCGCGCAAGTTCGGGCCGTTCCTGACCACCCTGATTGCGTTCTTCCTCGCCGAAATCGGCGACAAGACGCAGATCGCCACGGTGATGCTGGCGGCGCAATACCCTGAGCTGTGGCTGGTGATTATCGGCACCACCCTGGGCATGTTGATTGCCAACGTACCGGTGGTTCTGGCGGGGAATTTTGCCGCGGAGAAATTGCCACTGACCTTGATTCGTCGACTGGCGGCTACGGCGTTTTTCGTCCTGGCGATCGTGGCGGTGTACAAGGCTATGCAGAGCAGCGGCTGGATCTAAGGATCTAAGCCTGCAAACCCAAATGTGGGAGGGGGCAAGCCCCCTCCCACATTTGGGTCTTCATAAGCGTTGGAATATCAGGACTTCTTGGCCTGTTGGTAGAGCGGCATCACCTTCGGAATCGCCGCCTGCAACGAGGCGATCCGACTGTCGGAGGCCGGGTGAGTGCTCATGAACTCCGGTGGCGAGCCTTCCGAAGCCTTGGCCATTTTGTTCCACAACGTGATGGCGGCGTTCGGGTTGTAACCGGCACGGGCCGCCAGCTCCAGGCCGATCAGGTCCGCTTCGTTTTCATTGCTGCGGCTGTTGGGCAAGGTCATGCCGTAGTTGGCCACGGTATCGGCCAGCGCCAGGCTGTCCTGGCCCAGGCCGAACAACGCGCCGGCGCCTTGCTTGGCCATCTCGATGCCGTAGGCTTTGGACATGGCTTCACGGCCATGTTCACGCAAGGCGTGGGCGATTTCATGGCCCATCACCGCCGCCAGTTCGTCATCGGTGAGCTTGAGGTTGTCGATCAACGCGCTGTACACGAAGATCTTGCCGCCCGGCCCGCAGTTGGCGTTCATCTCATCGCTCTTGATCAGGTTCACTTCCCACTTCCATTGCGCCGCATCCGGACGGAAGGTGGGCGCCTGGGCGATCAGGCGGTTGGCGATGGCCTGCACGCGCTTGGCGTTGGCGCTGGTCTTGTCGACCAGGCCTTTGCCGCCGGCCTCACCCAGGGTCTGCTGGTAGGACTGCGCATACATCTGGTCGACTTCCTGGCTCGACAGCATGCTGAACATGTACTGCTTGCGCTCCACCCCAACGGCACCGCCGCTGGTGGTGTTGACCGACTGACACCCGGCCAGCAGCACCGCCGCCGCCAATACACTTACGGCCAATGATTTTTTCATCAACACACTCTCCCTGAAAGACGCCCTGAAAACATGGCGCGTATCCTAGGCGGTGATTTGTATCGGCGCCAGATACATCAGACGTGTAGACGCTAAATTTCGGATACATCCCACATTCCCGCCACAGCAACAGGCTGGATCAATCCGATCAAAATTCAAGCCGGGGTCAGGCACTCCGGCCCATTGAGTTTGGGATCGTTGACCATGTTGGCCAAAACCCGCTCGCGCAAAGGGACGGGCTCACTGGCCAGCAACCCCTGTAATACGTGCAAGGGCGTTTCGGGATTCAGCCACGCCTCCTGCCCCGCCGCGTCCAGAATCAACGGCCGCCGCTGACTCTGCGCCGCCTGCGTCACCACCGCCGTGCTCAACCACACCTGCTCCTGCACTGGATACGCTTCCCAGATAGCCGCGAAAAACAGCGTCGAACCTTCCCCTGGCGTCAGCCAGTACGGCCGCTTGCGCTGAGTGCCACGCCATTCGTAGAAACCGTTGGCCGGCAGCAGGCAACGGCGTTGACGAAACGCTTCGCGAAACATCGGTTGCTCAGCCAGGGTTTCGGCGCGGGCATGCGCCGGGGTGCGGGAAAGGTCCGTCAGCCATGGCGGTGTCAGGCCCCAACGGGCACGCGCCAGGGTGCGCTGGCCGTCGGCGGCGCGCTGGATCAGCACCGAATCATTCGGAGAAATATTCCACTGGGCCTGCTGATCCGCCGGAAAGCCCGGCAAGGCAGCAAACGTGGGATTCCAGCGAAACAGGGCATAACGTCCACACATGGGGCAACACGACTCTTGGGTAAACCGACCGACAGCCTAACAGACCAATACATCAGGGAAGTTGTCGGGTTCATCACCGGGCAACGGTTGCGCGCCGTTATAGATGGTGATCAGCTCGCGGGCGGAGGCGGCCTGGTCATTGTCCACCTCCAGCCCCAGCAGCCCGAAAATCGGCAACTCGCCCGTACCACCGAGCAAATGGGCCCCCACCAAATGCGCCTCGATCCCTTCGCTGGCGAGCATCTGCTGCAGTAACTCGCCTTCCATCAGGTTTTCCGGTTCATAGATTCGCTGCATGGGCGCACCTGCTATTCGTTTTCGCTGCGAGTTTCGAGCATCCACTCTTCACCATGGACCTGCAGGCTGAAAATGATCGGTCGGCAACACACCTGGCAGTCTTCTATATAGGTCTGGTCACCGCCGGATAAATCCACCGTGGTCTCCACCACCTCGCCACAATAAGGACAATCGTACAGCGCAGTTTCCAGCATCGCAGTCTCCCAAGTGACTTGTGCGTATAATCGCCGGTCTATTTACAGGGTTATATTTCGGCCGAGCCCATTACTCAGGCCGCACCCTGGTATTTCCTCTACTTACCCTAGCCGTTTCTAACAAGAGAGCATGATGGGCGAATTCGATACCATCCGACCTTACAACGACAGCGAAGTCTCGGCAGTGCTGGAGCGGCTGTTCAGTGACAAGGCCTTTCTGGACATCCTGACCCACTTCCGCTTCCCGCGCTTTGCCGGCGCCTTGGGCTGGCTGCTCAAGCCAATGATCGCCCGCAAGCTGCGCCGTGAATTCGCCGGTGTCACCACCGTGGCTACGCTGCAGGACAAAGTCGAGTATTACGTCGACCACACCATTGATCGAGCGACCGACGGCGTGACCTATACCGGCGTAGAACAGCTCAAATCGGGCACCGCCTACGTCTTTTTGGCTAACCATCGCGATATCGTGATGGACCCGGCCTTCGTCAACTATGCCGTGTATCACGCCGGCCTGCCGACGCCGCGTATCGCGATTGGCGACAACCTGCTGCAAAAACCGTTTGTCAGCGACCTGATGCGCCTGAACAAGAGTTTCATCGTGCACCGCTCGATTACCGGGCGAAAGGAGAAAATGGCGGCGTACCAACTGCTGTCGGCTTACATCAACCATTCGATCCGCCACGACTGCCAGTCGATCTGGATCGCCCAGGCCGAAGGGCGCGCCAAGGATGGGGATGACCGTACCGAATCGGCGATCCTCAAGATGTTTCACGTCAGCCGCAAGGACGAGCCGTTTGCCGAGGTGATCCAGTCGCTGAACCTGACGCCAGTGTCCATCAGCTACGAGTACGACCCATGCGATGCCGCCAAGGCCCGCGAGTTGTACATCCGCGCCACCACCGGCACCTACACCAAGGCCCAGGGCGAAGACGATGTGAGCATTGCCCTGGGCATTACCGGCTACAAGGGCCGGGTGCATGTGAACTTTGCGCCGCCGATCACCGAGCGTTTCGAGGACACCAAACTGCTCGCCGTGGAAATGGACCGGCAGATTCTCGGGGGTTATCGCTTATTCCCGGTTCACTACCTGGCATATGCCCAGTGGACTGACGCCGACCCGCAATTGCAGGTGCCCAAGGCAGCGGATATCTTCCCGGCCGACGAGCTGGCCAAGGCCAAGGCGGAGTGGGAGCGGCGCTTGAACGAGTGCCCGATCGAACACCGGCCGTTTCTGGTGGTGCAATATGCAACACCAGTACGCAATCAATATCGGGTCAAGGCGGGCATCCCGCTGTAATACACCTATCCAAACCTGTGGGAGCGGGCTTGCCTGCGATGCGGTGGTTCAGTCACAGATGTACCGACTGTTACTCCGCTATCGCGAGCAAGCCCGCTCCCACAGTCGTTTCAGGGCGCAACTAAAAACGCGTACTGATCCATGAGCTCAGCAGCGCGAGCCCCAGGCAGGCGAAACCAACACGATAAGCCAGGCGATGCGCCCGTTCGGTGCGCACATCCAGAAACAGCATGGGCTGGTCGATGGCGCGCTCTTCGCTTTGCGCGGCGAGCCTGGCCATGGCGCGCTGTTCCTTCAAACGGGTAATGAATAGCAGCGCAGCCCCAGGGCAAGCCACTAATAGAGCAACAACATTGATCAGCAGTCCGGGCAGCGCCATCACAAACCTCGTTGAAACAGTGCCTTGGTATCAGTTCAGATACAAACCTGAACGATAGTCGCCTCCTGCGCCTAAAGCTCCCTCCCCCATTGACGGCTAATGTATCCAGTAATTTCCGGCGTCACCTGAACGTCACCTTAACCGTTCACTCTATGGCCCTTCGAACACTCGGGAGCTTGTCATGTTGCACGCGCAAAACCAGGATCGGCTGTATTTGATTGCCCCAAGCGATGAGCAAGAGGCGCTGATCGGCGGCCTCGCGTTCAACGTCCAGGACCGCCACTGGCTGGTGTATTGCGCCCTTGGCGGGCACCAGCATGCGGACCTGCCGGAGACAGATCTGCTGACCGGAGTGAGCATGCTCGACTTCGGTATCGACACCGCGGCATGAAACGCCAGGCAAAAAAAACCGGGCTCAGCGCTGAGCCCGGTTTTTTATCAACCGTTATTGCGAGCTGAGCAGTTGGCCGATGCTCGGGTCCTTGAACAACCGGGTCAGGGCGTCGCTCAAGACATCGCTGACGAGCTTGGTGTTGGTTTCCTGGTTCGGTGACATGCCGAAGCGCTGGTTGAGGGACGCACCGTAACGGCCGCTGTAGCGACGGGTGCCGGCGCTGACGTCGGACTTGAACGTCGCACCGATAGAGGCCTCAGTCACGTACAGGCCTTCTTTGGGCGACTGGTATTTCAGCTCGGCCAGGGTGATGGTCAACTGCGGAGCGCCCGGCGAGTTCGCCGGGGTAAAGCCGAGCAGACGCACCGCTGCTTCAGCCTGGGCTTGCAGTTTGGGGAGCACGTCGGCGGCGCTTACCGACACCAGCGCGGTCTCCGGATACAGGCCACCACGGGAGCCCAGGGTCGGCGAAGGACGACCATCCACCACACGCACCGATACCGGCTGACCGTGACCCACCGGAGCCAACTGCGTGGTGAGCTTCGGTTGCGGGCTGAGTTGTTGCGGGCTATTGGCGCAGCCAACCAGGGCCAAACTGGTCACAGTGATCAAACCGAACAACAGGCGTTGCAACATGCTCTTCTCTCCAGAAATCGAGTACCGACAGGCCAGCAGTATAGCGGGCGGCCCTCGCCGGGAACTAGCGTCAGTTACAACCTATGACTTGTGGGCACTGTAGGGGTTCGATGTCACCTCTATGTCACAGTCGATACACGGACTCGTCATCCCCCGCAGGCATGCTTGGTCTCAATCTCAGGAGGCCGATCCCATGTCTTTTCTCTGGTCGCTGTTTACACGCAAGCCCGCCCTTCGCCAATTTGCCCTGCTCGATGCGCAAGGTCGTTGCCAGGCCTTCAAAGAGTGCAGCCAGCCTCCGGTCGGCGATGACTGGGTGGAAATCGAAGAAATTCGCTTGAGCTGGATGCACCACCCACTGCCCGCCAGCGCCCGCATCAGCGCGCGCTCGGCACAGCCGGCGCATCACCAGCCGTTGACCGCCTGACCAAACGCCTAATAAAAGTCATAAAACACGCCCATTTCCTTAGCGTTCTTCGCTACAATCTCCCCCCGATTATAAGGACGTCTCCTGATCGGGCCTCGCAACATCGTTAATGCCTCGGCATTAGCCCCCCAGATCGCCCACAGAGAGCCGCCCACACAGATCGTGTGAAGCTGGCGCGCTTGCTGTTTTCTTTGCAATCCACCCGCCTTTACCGAATCTGCCAGAGCTGCCATTGCGCTCGGCCACTTGAGTTGTTTGCCCGTTTTGCCGCATGCCGGCAAGGTTTTCCGGGCCAGGTGCCAGGCTGGGCAGCCCTTTTTTGAGGTTCACGTCTTCAAAAGAGCGTGAAAAAAACGGGTTTTCACAACTTCACAAGAGTGTGGCGAGCAAATGAATAGTTTGGCGTTTGTACAAGCACCATCAGCGTCTGGAACAGCCCAATCACACAGGACCGAGTACTCCTTAAAAACCGGAGCTTGAGCCTGTCCGCTACGGATTGATTGCACTAATCGCACGCCGTTGACCATAAGTCGAATTGCCACAGTCGCCCATGAATGCGTTCATAGGCAGATTAGCCCGGCAGGAAGCGTGCGCTGAAGTTGCAAAGAATTGCGAAACGGACATGGCGATCCTGGCCATGGGTAACCTGGGGCAACACGTGAACCGCCCCGTCACTCCTGGCAGCCATGCCGTCAATTTGGTGCTGCAGATTTTGGAGACGCGTTAAATGGCGCATAACGAAGCAGTCGACGTAGTACTGGTAGGGGCCGGCATCATGAGTGCCACCCTGGCCGTACTGCTCAAAGAGCTCGACCCCGGCCTCAAGCTGGAAGTCGTTGAGCTGATGGACTCGGGTGCCGCGGAGAGTTCCAACCCGTGGAACAACGCCGGTACCGGCCACGCCGGGCTGTGTGAGCTGAATTACACACCCCAGGCCGCCGATGGTTCCATCGACATCAAGAAAGCCGTCCACATCAACACCCAGTTCGAGGTGTCGAAGCAGTTCTGGGCGTACCTGACCAAAAAAGGCACCTTTGGCTCGTCCAAGTCCTTTATCACCCCAGTGCCGCACCTGAGCTTCGTGCAGGGCGACAAAGGCGTGGCATTCCTCAGAAAACGCTTTGAAACCCTCAGCAAGCACCACGCATTTTCGGATATGCGCTATACCGAAGACCGCAACGATATGGCTGCGTGGATGCCACTGATGATGCCGGGCCGCCCGCTCGACGAAAAAATCGCCGCGACCCGCGTGCAGAACGGCACCGACGTCAACTTCGGCGCCCTGACCAACCAGTTGCTGAGCCACCTGACCAGCTCGCCCGATGCGCAGGTCAAGTACAGCAAACGCGTGACCGGCCTCAAGCGCAATGGCGCGGGCTGGACCGTGAGCATCAAGGACGTCAACAGCGGCAACAGCCGCGACGTGGACGCCAAGTTCGTGTTCCTCGGCGCCGGCGGTGCGGCCCTGCCGCTGCTACAAGCCTCGGGTATCGAAGAAAGCAAAGGCTTCGGCGGCTTCCCGGTCAGTGGCCAGTGGCTGCGCTGCGATAACCCGGAAGTGGTCAAGCACCACCAGGCCAAGGTCTACAGCCAGGCCGCCGTGGGTTCGCCACCGATGTCCGTGCCGCACCTGGACACCCGCGTGGTCGACGGCAAGAAGTCCCTGCTGTTCGGGCCTTACGCCGGTTTCACCACCAAGTTCCTCAAGCACGGCTCGTTCCTTGACCTGCCGATGTCGGTACGCGCCGGCAACATCGGCCCGATGCTGGCCGTGGCCCGGGACAACATGGACCTGACCAAGTACCTGGTCAGCGAAGTGATGCAGTCCATGGAGCAGCGCCTGGAATCCCTGCGCCGCTTCTACCCGGAAGCAAAAGCCGAAGACTGGCGCCTGGAAGTGGCCGGCCAACGGGTGCAGATCATCAAGAAAGACCCGAAAAAAGGCGGCGTGCTGCAATTCGGCACCGAGTTGGTCGCGGCCAAAGACGGCTCGCTGGCGGCGCTGCTGGGCGCGTCCCCGGGCGCGTCGGTGACGGTGTCGATCATGCTCGAACTGATCGAGCGTTGCTTCCCGGCCAAGACTGCGGGCGAGTGGGCGGCCAAGCTGCACGAGATCTTCCCGGCCCGTGAAAAGGTCCTGGAGACCGACGCCGAGCTGTACCGCAAGATCAACGCGCAGAACAACATCAGCCTGGAACTGGTTGAGCACAACAACGAAGCTGAAAGCTACGCTTAAGGCCTCGAGATAAAAAAGCCCCGCTTCTCGATCTGAGAAGCGGGGCTTTTTTTCGCCTGCGATCAGCCGCGGGCGTTATCGATCAGCTCAATGTACTCGGCGGCGTTGCGCTGGTCCTTGATCAGGTCGACGAAGGTCTGGCCATGCTCGTCCTCGCCGTCGAGGTCCAGGCCGGCTTGCTTGAAGAAGCCCAGGAAGCGCTCGAAGTCGTCGATACGCAGGCCACGGTAGGCCTTGATCAGCTTGTGCAGGGACGGTGAAGTCGCGTCGACCGGCTCGAAGTCCAGGAACAACTTGATTTGATCGTCGCCGATCTCGTCACCAATCACCTGTTTCTTATCTTTACGCATTACCGACTCCAGCCTGCAGACATTTACACGGGGGGTTGAAGTCTACCTGCGAGGCGCCGGCTTCGAAAGCACTGAGAACCACTGCGGGAGGGGGCTTGCTCCCGATTGCGGGGTGTCAGTCGACATCTAATCGACTGATCTACCGCAATCGGGGGCAAGCCCCCTCCCACATTTGGTTCTTCAGCGTTCTCGCTACTTGGAGCGAACGGTGCCGGTGTGCAAATCCGCCCAGATATGCCCGTTGGCATAACTGAGGAACTGCACATACACCGTGTCATTGCGCAGCAGGTCGACGATCACGCGGTATTGGGCCGCGGGGTAGGACAGGGTCAGGGTTCTGGTCTTGTCGTCGAACACCGGTTTTTTCAGGCTTTTGCTTTCGGCGTCGAAATTGAGGATCACCTGAGCGATGGTCGCGCCTTTGTTCAAGGACTTGCCCTTGAGGCGAATCATCAACGGCGACGTCACGGGGATCGGCTGTTGCGTGGATTGACGCTGGTTACCCACCACCACCGCGTACTCGGTGACTTGCAACAATTGCTGCTGATCGGGCGCTGCGGCGCGCAGGGCCAGGTCGTCCGGCGGCAGGAATTGGCTATGCATCGGCGCCGGGGCGGCGGCCAGCGGCAGACTGAGGCTCAGCGCCAGGGCGGCGCAGGTGCGAATCAACAGGCTCATGAACAACTCCAGACGCAGAGGCTAGGCACGATAGCATGCCAACCCTGCGCCGATGCCTTGATTACATCCCTTTAACGGCGTAAATCCCATTGGCATTACGCCAGTAACCTTTGTAGTCCATGCCGTAACCGAAAATGTAGCGGTCGATGCACGGCAGGCCGACGAAATCGGCTTTCATTTCAGGGCGTGCCTTGCGGTCGTGGTCTTTGTCGATCAGCACGGCGGTGTGGACTTTGCGGGCGCCGGAGTGTTTGCAGAAGTCGATGATCGCGCCCAGGGTATGCCCTTCATCGAGGATGTCATCGATGATCAGCACGTCGCGGTCCATGAACGAGACTTCCGGTTTGGCTTTCCAGAACAGGTCGCCGCCGCTGGTTTCGTTGCGATAACGTGTGGCGTGCAAGTAGGACGCTTCCAGCGGGAAGTGCAGATGGGTCAGCAATTTTCCAGCGAAAATCAGACCACCATTCATCACGCAGAAGACCACCGGGTTGGTGTCGGCCATTTCGCGGGTGATCTGTGCGCCGACCTTGGCGATCGCCTCTTCGACTTGCGCTTCGGTGTACAGGCAGTCAGCCTCGCGCATGATTTGACGGATATGCTCGAGATCAGCGGACATGGCGCTCTCCAGGGGGTGCTGTGGCAAGAAAAGCGGGCAAAGGTACGCATGTGAAGCGCAACGTTCAAGCCTTAATGGACTAACGTGCTAGATGTCTATAGGACAACACCCTCGGATAGATTAATCTAGGCCGGTTTTTTTGCCCGCCGCCGGAGCCTTTCCCATGCCCACTCGCGAGATCCGCCATCCGCTGATCCGACACAAGCTCGGCCTTATGCGCCGCGCCGACATTAGCACGAAGAACTTCCGTGAGCTTGCTCAGGAAGTCGGAGCGTTGCTCACCTACGAAGCCACCAAAGACCTGCCCCTGGAAAGCTATGAGATCTGCGGTTGGGCCGGTCCCGTCCAGGTCGAGAAAATCGCCGGCAAGAAAATCACCGTGGTGCCGATCCTGCGCGCCGGCATCGGTATGCTCGAAGGCGTACTCAGCCTGATCCCGGGCGCAAAAGTCAGCGCCGTGGGCGTGGCCCGCAATGAAGAAACACTGCAGGCCCACACCTACCTGGAAAAACTCGTACCGGAAATCAACGAGCGCCTGGCGATGATCATCGACCCGATGCTCGCCACCGGCAGCTCCATGGTTGCCACCATCGACCTGCTGAAGAAGGCCGGTTGCAAGGACATCCGCGCCATGGTGCTGGTCGCCGCGCCCGAAGGTATCGCCGCCGTCGAGAAGGCTCATCCGGACGTGCAGATCTACACCGCGTCCATCGATGAGCGCTTGAACGAACACGGCTACATCATCCCAGGCCTGGGCGACGCCGGTGACAAGATCTTCGGTACCAAGCAGAAGGACGCGTGAGCATGCAGGATGAATTCAACGACCCGCTTTGGCGCCAGATCCTGTCTGGCGCACAAATGCTCTTCGTAGCATTTGGCGCGTTGGTGTTGATGCCGCTGATCACCGGTCTTGATCCAAACGTCGCACTGTTCACCGCAGGCCTGGGCACATTGCTGTTCCAGGTGGTGACCGGACGGCAGGTGCCGGTGTTTCTGGCGTCGAGCTTTGCCTTTATCACCCCGATCATTCTCGCCAAGGGCCAGTTCGGCCTGGCGGCGACCATGGGTGGGGTGATGGCGGCCGGTTTCGTTTATACCTTCATGGGCCTCGCGGTGAAGATCAAGGGCACCGGTTTCATTGACCGGCTGCTGCCGCCGGTGGTGATCGGGCCGGTGATCATTTCCATTGGCCTGGCCATGGCACCGATTGCCGCCAATATGGCGATGGGTAAATCCGGCGACGGCGCCGAGTTGATCCATTACCAGACGGCGATGCTGATCTCGATGCCGGCGTTGCTGACCACAGTGATCGTGGCCGTGTTCGGCAAGGGCATTTTCCGCCTGGTGCCGATCATCTCCGGGGTGCTGGTGGGCTTTGCCATGGCGTTCTACTTTGGCGTGGTCGATACGGCCAAAATTGCCGCCGCACCGTGGTTCGCCCTGCCCCACTTCACCGCGCCGGAGTTCAACTGGCAGGCGATTCTGTTTATCGTCCCGGTGGCCCTGGCCCCGGCGATCGAGCATATCGGCGGTGTGATCGCGGTGGGCAGCGTGACCGGTCGCGACTATCTGAAGAAGCCCGGCCTGCACCGCACCCTGCTGGGTGACGGGATTGCCACCACGGCCGCCGGCCTGTTTGGCGGCCCGCCGAACACCACCTACGCCGAAGTGACCGGCGCAGTGATGCTGACCAAGAACTACAACCCGAAAATCATGACCTGGGCGGCGGTGTTTGCCATCAGCCTGGCGTTTATCGGCAAGTTCGGCGCACTGCTGCAGAGCATTCCGGTGCCGGTGATGGGCGGGATTCTGTGCCTGCTGTTCGGCTCGATTGCTGCCGTGGGCATGAACACGTTGATTCGCCACAAGATCGACCTGGGCGAAGCGCGCAATCTGGTGATTGTGTCGGTGACCCTGGTGTTCGGGATTGGCGGTGTGCTGGTCGGCACCGGCAACGGCCCGGACGATTTCGGCCTGAAGGGCATCGCCCTGTGTGCGGTGGTGGCGATTGGTTTGAACCTGCTGCTGCCGGGCAATGATGGCTGGAAGCACAAGAAGCCGGATGACCCGCTGATCTAACCAGCACTGCAAAACTGAATGTGGGAGGGGGCTTGAGCCCCCTACCACATGTTTAGATCTTCAGTGTGACTTAGAGCTCGCCTAGGCCATCGATCAGCGCCTGGTTCTGCTCCGGCGTACCGATGCTGATCCGCAGGAACTGGTCAATCCGCGCCTGCTTGAAGTGCCGCACAATCACCCCTTGCTCACGCAACTTGGCCGCCAGGCCGGCGGCGTCGTGCCGTGGGTGACGAGCAAAGATGAAGTTGGCCGCCGACGGCAGCACGTCAAAACCTTTCTCCTCCAACTGCGCGACAACCTTTTCGCGGCTGTCGATCACCCAGCGGCACGTCTTCTCGAAGTACGCACGGTCATCGAACGCCGCCGCCGCGCCGACAATCGCCAGGCGATCGAGCGGATAGGAGTTGAAGCTGTTCTTGACCCGCTCCAGCGCCTCGATCAGGTCCGGGTGGCCCACGGCCAGGCCCACGCGCAAACCGGCCAGTGAGCGCGATTTGGACAAGGTCTGGGTGACCAGCAGGTTCGGGTAGCGATCCACCAGACCGATGGCAGTTTCACCGCCGAAGTCGACGTAGGCTTCATCCACCACCACCACCGAATCCGGGCTGGCCTTGAGGATCTGCTCCACCGCATCCAGCGCCAGCACGCAGCCGGTCGGCGCATTCGGGTTGGGGAAAATGATCCCGCCGTTCGGCCTGGCGTAGTCCGCCGCGCGGATCTGGAACTGCTCATCCAGCGGCACCGGGTCGGACTTGATGCCGTAGAGGCCGCAGTACACCGGATAGAAGCTGTAGCTGATATCCGGGAACAACAGCGGCAGGTCGTGCTGGAACAGCGCGTGGAAGATGTGTGCCAGGACTTCATCGGAACCGTTGCCGAGGAACACTTTACCGGCGTCGATCCCGTAAAAGCGGGCCACGGCCTGCTTGAGCAGGTCGCTGTTGGGGTCCGGGTACAGGCGTAGGTTGTCGCTCAACTCGACCTGCATGGCCGCCAGCGCCTTGGGCGACGGACCGTAGGGGTTTTCATTGGTGTTGAGCTTGACCAGTTTGCTCAGCTTGGGCTGCTCACCGGGCACGTAAGGCACGAGGTCCTTGACGAAGGGGCTCCAGAATTTGCTCATGTCTCAGTTCCCCTTATTGTCTTCAAGGATGCGGTATTCGGCGCTACGTGCGTGGGCGCTCAAGGATTCGCCACGGGCCAGTACCGAGGCGGTCTTGCCCAGCTCGGAAGCGCCTTGTGGCGAGCAGAAGATGATCGACGAACGCTTCTGGAAGTCATACACCCCCAGTGGCGACGAGAAACGCGCGGTGCCAGAGGTTGGCAATACGTGGTTGGGGCCTGCGCAGTAGTCGCCCAGGGCTTCGCTGGTGTGGCGGCCCATGAAGATCGCGCCGGCGTGACGAATCGACGGCAGCCAGGCTTGCGGGTCGGCCACGGACAATTCCAGGTGCTCCGGTGCGATGCGGTTGGCCACTTCGATGGCCTGCTCCATGTCGCGCACCAGGATCAGCGCACCACGGCCATTGATCGACTTCTCGATGATCTCGGCGCGGTCCATGCTCGGCAGCAGCTTGTTGATGCTGGCGGCGACTTTGTCGAGGAACTCGGCGTCTGGGCTGACCAGAATCGCCTGGGCGTCTTCGTCATGTTCGGCTTGGGAGAACAGGTCCATGGCGATCCAGTCCGGGTCGGTCAGGCCGTCACACACCACGAGGATTTCCGAAGGGCCGGCGATCATGTCGATACCGACCTGACCAAACACGTGGCGCTTGGCGGTGGCGACATAGATGTTGCCGGGCCCGACCACTTTGTCGACCTTCGGCACGCTTTCGGTGCCGTAGGCCAACGCCGCGACAGCCTGGGCGCCGCCGATGGTGAACACCCGGTCGACACCGGCGATGCAGGCTGCCGCGAGGACCAGTTCGTTGATTTCACCGCGCGGCGTCGGCACCACCATGACCACTTCGGTCACCCCGGCGACCTTGGCCGGAATCGCATTCATCAAAACCGACGACGGGTACGAGGCCTTACCGCCCGGCACGTACAGCCCGGCGCGATCCAGCGGCGTGACCTTCTGGCCCAGCACGGTGCCGTCGGCCTCGGTGTAGCTCCAGGAATCCTGTTTCTGCTTCTCGTGGTAACTGCGCACCCGCGCCGCCGCGAGTTCCAGGGCTTCGCGCTGCGGCACGGTAATCCGCGTCAGGGCCAGCTCCAGGCGTTCACGGGGCAGGATCAGGTCCGACATGGACTTGACGTCCAAACCGTCGAACTGGCGGGTGAAGTCCACCAACGCGGCGTCACCGCGCTCGCGCACGGCCTTGATGATGTCGAGCACCCGCTGGTTGACCGAGTCGTCGGACACACTTTCCCAACTCAGCAGATGATCCAGATGATGGGCGAAATCCGGGTCGGCAGCGTTGAGTCGGGCAATTGCAGTGGACGTGGTCATAGCGAGGGCCTCATAGGATTGGCAAAAACTCAGGCGCCCGAAGGTGCGCTGACATTCAATAACGAATCGCGTTGGTGCTGCGGTCGTGCCAGGCAAGGCGCGGGACGCCGGTAAGGGTTGTTTCCTTACCAAGTCCCGCAACGCAGCATGGCGCGGCCACAGTACCAACCCGTAGGGCCTTGCCTCAAAAGGCAGGCGGCTACGCGTCGCTAGGTATTGAAAAAGAATCTTCTACTAACATAACTTGCCTTTTGGGGTAAGGCGCGATTCGTTATTGAACGTCAGCGCACCTTCCCCGCAGTCGTTTCCGCTTGGGCACCTGAGAATTCTGGCTATGAGGCGGATAGACGGGCGCAGCCGTTTGGCTACGCGGGTTGGTCAACCGCGGTGTCGCGACTCCACTGCGTTGCGCAGGGTATCGATCAACGCCTGGATACGCGCGTGTTGCATCTTCATCGATGCCTTGTTGACGATCAGGCGAGAGCTGATGTCAGCAATGAAATCCTGGGGCTCCAGGCCGTTGGCGCGCAGGGTGTTGCCGGTGTCGACCACGTCGATGATCTTGTCGGCCAGGCCGATCAGCGGTGCCAGCTCCATCGAGCCGTACAGCTTGATGATATCGACTTGACGGCCTTGCTCGGCGTAGTAACGCTTGGCGACATTGACGAACTTGGTGGCCACCCGCAGGCGCCCCTTGGGCTCGACGTCACCGACCCGGCCAGCGGTCATCAGCTTGCACAGGGCAATACGCAGGTCCAGTGGCTCGTACAGGCCCTGGCCACCGTATTCCATCAATACGTCTTTACCGGCGACACCCAGGTCGGCGGCACCGTGTTCAACGTAGGTCGGCACATCGGTAGCCCGCACGATCAGCAGGCGAACGTCGTCCTGGGTCGTAGGGATGATCAACTTGCGGCTCTTGTCCGGATTCTCGGTCGGCACGATGCCCGCTTCAGCCAGAAGCGGCAAAGTGTCGTCAAGGATGCGGCCCTTGGACAGTGCGATGGTCAACATGGGAAACGTCAGTCCTTCATCAGGCTATTGCGGTCTGGTCGCAAACGGCGCCAGACACAGATCGAGGCCATTACAGCCTCGATTTGAAACACATTCAGCCGGGATACGCAATTGCATACCCCGAGCGGGCGCTTCCCTGCGCCCGTGCAGCAGGGACTAGCCCGGTACGCGGCGGATCTTCGCGCCGAGCATCTGCAGTTTTTCTTCGATGCACTCGTAGCCACGGTCAATGTGGTAGATGCGGTCGATCAGCGTGTCACCCTCTGCGCACAGCGCGGAGATCACCAGGCTGGCCGAGGCTCGCAGGTCGGTGGCCATGACGGGCGCGCCCTTGAGCTTGTCGATGCCGGTCACAATGGCCGTGTTGCCTTCGACCTGGATCTTCGCGCCCATGCGGTGCAGTTCGTACACGTGCATGAAGCGGTTTTCAAAGATGGTCTCGATCACGGCACCGGTGCCTTCGGCAATCGCGTTCAGGGAGATGAACTGCGCTTGCATGTCGGTCGGGAACGCCGGGTACGGGGCGGTCCGCACGTTGACGGCTTTTGGCCGCTTGCCGTGCATGTTCAGCTCGATCCAATCTTCACCGGTGGTGATTTCAGCGCCGGCTTCCTTGAGTTTTTCCAGCACGGACTCAAGGATGGTCGGATCAGTGTCCTTGACCTTGACGCGGCCACCGGTGACGGCGGCGGCAACCAGGTAGGTCCCGGTCTCGATGCGGTCCGGCATCACCTTGTAGGTGGCCGAATGCAGGCGCTTTACACCCTCAATGGTGATGGTGTCGGTGCCGGCGCCGCGGATGTTGGCGCCCATGGCGATCAGGAAGTTGGCCAGGTCGACCACTTCCGGTTCGCGCGCGGCGTTTTGCAACACACTGCGACCGTTAGCCAGGGCCGCGGCCATCATGATGTTCTCGGTACCGGTCACGCTCACGGTATCAAAGAAGAAGCTGGCGCCACGCAGGCCGCCTTCCGGCGCCTTGGCCTTGATGTAGCCGCCTTCGACGTCAATGGTGGCGCCCATGGCTTCAAGACCGCGGATGTGCAGGTCCACCGGACGCGAACCGATCGCGCAACCGCCAGGCAGGGCGACTTCGGCTTCGCCGAAACGGGCGACCATCGGGCCAAGCACCAGGATCGACGCACGCATGGTTTTCACCAGCTCATACGGGGCGATCAGGGTCTTGATGGTGCGCGGGTCGATTTCAACCGACAGTTTTTCGTCGATCACCGGCTCAATGCCCATGCGACCGAACAACTCGATCATGGTGGTGATGTCGTGCAGGTGCGGCAGGTTGGCCACGGTCACAGGGCCATCGCACAGCAGGGTCGCTGCCAGGATCGGCAAGGCGGAGTTTTTCGCACCGGAAATGCGGATCTCGCCATCAAGGCGGGCACCGCCGGTAATAATCAATTTATCCATAAGAATCTCGACGCCTTGGGGGCTCAGGTGCGCTCGGCCCAGGCCGCGCGGCTGAAAAATTTCATAGTGACCGCATGGATGCTGCCATCGGTGATCCACGGGTTCAAATGGGCATAGACCTGCTGTTGACGCTTGACCGGGCTCAGTGCCGCCAGTTCATCGCTAATCAAATTCAGCTGGAAGTTGCAGCCTTCGCCTTCAACTTCTACGTTCGTTTCCGGCAGCTTTCCTTCAAGGAAGCTCTTAACTTCTAGGGCCTGCATGCTCAACCTCTATCGGCGCCCAGTGCGCACGGGTCGCACATCATACAAAAAAGCCCCGCGCCTGCGAACCCCGCATAGCAGGACTCTGACGGGGGGCTTCCTTGAAAATGTGTATTAAGGATGCGCCAACAGCTCGGTCAGACCGTAAACCTCGGCAATTTCACGCATGTCATCGGGCAGCGCACTTATGCTGACCGGTTTTTTGGCTGCCTCGGCATCACGTATGAAGCACAGCAGTAACGACAAACCGACGCTGCTGGACTTGCTCACCGCCGAGCAATCGAGCACCAGCGACGGCGCGGTGCTCGCCTTGATCAGCGCCTGCCCCTGCTTGCGCAAGTCCGGCCCGGAGCGGTAATCCAGCACACCGCTGAGGAACAACTCGCCAGCGTCGCCGATACGAACAGCCGCCTCGGTCATTGCGCGGGCTTCCCAGCGGCTTTATCGGTTTCTTCCTTGGCCTTGGCCACTTCACCGGCCCAACCATTGATGGTCTTGTCCAGGTCGTTGCCATTGCGCTGCATGGCGTCAGCGAACTGATCACGGAACAGCTTGCCAATGTTGATGCCGTTGATGATCACGTTACGCAGTTTCCACTCGCCGCTGATCTTCTCCAGCGTGTACTGCACAGGATAGACCGCGCCATTGGTGCCCTTGACGACCATGCCGACGCTGGTGCGATCGCCCGACTCATCCTTGGCGGCGTCGACAGTGATCCCCTGGTTGTTGTATTCGAGCAGGGCGTTACCGTAGAACTGGAACAGGCCCTTTTTGAAGTTCTCCTGGAATGTCTGCATCTGCGCGGGCGTGGCCTTGCGCGAATACTTGACCGTCATGATGCTGCGCGAAATGCCTTCGGCGTCCACGACCGGGCCGACAATGGTATTAAGCGAGTCGTAAAACTTAGTCGGGTCTTGCTTGTACTGTTCTTTATTGGCGGTCAGGTCAGCCAACATTTTGCTGGTCGTGTCCTGCACCAGTTCGTGCGCAGAACCCGCCGCGTTGGCCATCAACGGCAGTGCTGCAAGCAGTACCAGCAGACCACGTCGCAAGGTAGAGATCATGAACAGAGTCCTCATTTGGCGTCTTTATTGACCGTATTGAGCAGAAATTTACCGATCAGGTCCTCAAGCACCAGCGACGACTGTGTGTCGTGGATGGTGGAACCATCCTTGAGCAGAGCTGTTTCGCCACCCACGCTGATCCCGATGTACTTCTCGCCCAGCAAGCCCGCGGTGAGGATAGACGCGGTGGAGTCGGTTGGTAGGTTATCTACCTTTTTGTCCAACTGCATCGTCACTCGCCCGGTGAAGCTGTCGCGATCCAGATCGATTGCCGAGACCTTGCCGATGGTCACACCGGCCATGGTCACTTTAGCTCTGACAGTCAAACCGGCGATATTGTCGAAGTACGCGTAAAGTTTATAAGTATCGGCGGTGGGGCTGGCCGAAAGGCCACTGACTCGCAGGGCCAGCAACAGTAAAGCCAGGATGCCAGCCAGCAAGAAAAGGCCGACACCGATTTCCACAGTGCGGTTTTGCATCAGAAATCTCCAAACATCAAGGCGGTCAAAATAAAGTCAAGGCCCAGTACCGCCAGCGAGGCGTACACAACGGTCTTGGTGGTGGCGCGACTGATCCCTTCTGAAGTGGGCTCACAGTCATAGCCTTGGAATACGGCGATCCAGGTCACGACAAAGGCGAAGACAATGCTCTTAATGATGCCATTGAACACATCGCCGCTGAAGTTCACGCTGTTTTGCATGTTGGACCAGTAGGAGCCTTCATAGACCCCCAGCCAGTCCACCGCCACCCACGAACCGCCCCAGATACCCACCACGCTGAAGATCATCGCCAGCAGCGGCAGGGAAATGAAGCCGGCCCACAGGCGCGGGGCAACAATGTACTTGAGCGGGTCCACGCCGATCATCTCGAGGCTGGACAACTGCTCGGTGGACTTCATGTTGCCGATTTCGGCGGTCAGCGCGGAACCGGCACGCCCGGCGAACAACAGGGCCGTGACGACCGGGCCGAGTTCACGCAACAGCGTCAGGGCGACCATCTGCCCCACCGCCTGCTCCGAGCCGTAGCTGGACAGGATATTGAAGCCTTGCAACGCCAGCACCATGCCGATGAAGAGCCCGGAGACCACGATGATCACCAGGGACATCACACCAACGGAGTGCAGTTGCTTGATCAGCAGGCCGAAGCTGCCGCCAATGCCACCACGGCCGAGCAAGGCGTGGAACAGGAAAATCGTCGAGCGGCCGAGCACTTCGATGATGTCGATGCCGGAACGACCGAAAAGGCGCACCTTCTCGATAAGAGATGTCTTGCGCATCAGCGCTTCCCCAGAAGATCTGAGCGGTAGTCCGCTGCCGGAAAATGAAAAGGCACCGGGCCATCGGGATCGCCGGTCATGAATTGGCGAATGCGCGGGTTGTCAGCGTTCATCAGTTCTTCCGGTGTTCCCTGCCCCAGCACCTGGCCATCACCGACCACATAGAGGTAGTCGGCAATGCTCGCAGTTTCGGCCAGGTCGTGGGAGACCACGATACTGGTGATCCCCAGCGCATCGTTGAGCAGGCGGATCAGGCGCACCAGCACGCCCATGGCGATCGGGTCCTGTCCCACGAAGGGCTCGTCATACATGAGAATCTGCGGATCGAGGGCAATGGCACGCGCCAGGGCGACACGACGTTTCATACCGCCAGACAGTTCGTCCGGCATCAGGTCGATGGCACCGCGAAGGCCCACGGCCTGCAGTTTCAGCAGCACGATGTCACGAATCATTTCATCGGACAGCTGGGTATGCACCCGCAGCGGAAACGCTACGTTTTCGAACACATCGAGGTCGGTGAACAGCGCACCGCTTTGGAACAGGACCCCCATGTGCTTGCGCGCATCGAACAGATCGCTGCGCGACAGCGTCGGCAGGTTCTGGCCGTTGACCCATACTTCGCCGGCGTTGGGCCGCAATTGCATGCCCATCAGGCGCAACAGGGTGGTCTTGCCGCAACCGGAAGGTCCCATGATGCCCGTGACCTTGCCACGGGGAATGCGAATATCGACGTTATTGAAGATGCTGCGCGTCCCGCGCTTGAAGGTAAGGCCCTTCAGCTCGACCGCGTAGGCGTTATCGGCACTCATCTAAACTCCTTGGAATGCAGCCTTTCACTCAGACACCACGTTTGCGACAAACGTTTGCAACGGTCGCGCAATATAGTTAGCCACATGGGCTGGGTGGACCGAACTGGCGGCGAACTATATCACTGCTGGTGCAGAGCCCCCAAGGCCGGAACAGCGCTTGTTCAGATTGGGGACAGGGAAAAACCGTTGCCGGCTATGTTACCGAGGAAGGAGTCTGAAGCGCCTGACGACTAAAGACTGACGAACTTGCGTGAGCGAATTGATCATTACCGTTATAATCGTCGACTTTTCGTCAGGCTATACGATTTCAGACATGAGCCAATCCAGCGACCTTATCCAATCCGCACAACGCACCATCCGCCTCGAGCTTGAAGCCGTAGAAGGCTTGTTGGCCCATATCGACGCAGATTTCGTGCGTGCCTGCGAGATGATTCTGGCCAGCAAAGGCCGCGTTGTCGTGGTCGGCATGGGCAAGTCCGGTCATGTCGGCAGCAAGATCGCCGCTACCCTGGCAAGCACCGGGACCACAGCGTTTTTCGTCCACCCGGCCGAAGCCAGCCATGGCGACATGGGCATGATCACCAAGGATGACATCATCCTTGCACTGTCCAACTCCGGCACCACCAACGAAATCGTGACCCTGCTGCCGCTGATCAAACGCCTGGGCATCCAGATGATCAGCATCACCGGCAACCCGGAGTCGACGCTGGCCAAGGCCGCCGAAGTAAACCTGAATGTTCACGTGACCGCTGAGGCCTGCCCGCTGAACCTGGCACCGACCTCCTCCACCACCGCCGCGCTGGTCATGGGCGATGCCTTGGCCGTGGCGCTGCTGGAAGCACGCGGGTTTACGGCGGAAGACTTCGCATTTTCCCATCCGGGCGGCGCACTGGGCCGACGCCTGCTGTTGAAAGTGGAAAACGTCATGCATTCCGGCGATGAGCTGCCCCAGGTACAGCGCGGCACACTGCTGAAGGACGCGCTCATGGAGATGACCCGCAAGGGCCTGGGCATGACCGTGATCCTGGAAGCCGACGGACGCCTGGCCGGCGTCTTCACCGACGGAGACCTGCGCCGCACCCTGGACCGCACTATCGATATCCACACCGCCACCATCGATGCCGTGATGACCCCCCACGGCAAGACTGCACGCGCGGAAATGCTCGCGGCCGAAGCCCTGAAGATCATGGAAGACCATAAGATCGGCGCGCTGGTGGTGGTCGATGGCGACGACCGCCCGATTGGCGCCCTGAACATGCACGACTTGCTGCGTGCGGGAGTGATGTAAATGACCAGCGACCTGTTGCAACGCGGCAAACACATCAAGTTGGCGATTTTCGACGTTGACGGTGTGCTGACTGATGGCCGCCTGTACTTCCTCGAAGACGGCAGCGAATTCAAGACATTCAACACCCTCGACGGCCAGGGCATCAAGATGCTCATGGCGGCGGGCGTGCAAACCGCGATTATCAGCGGTCGAAAAACCCCCGTTGTGGAACGCCGCGCACAAAACCTGGGGATTCCTCACCTGTATCAGGGCCGGGAGGATAAACTAGTCGTCCTGGACGAGCTGCTTGGCCAACTCAACCTAAGCTATGAGCAGGTTGCCTATCTGGGCGACGATCTGCCCGACCTGCCGGTGATCCGCCGGGTGGGCTTGGGCATGGCTGTCGCCAATGCGGCGGCATTTGTTCGCGAGCATGCCCACGGCATCACCACCGCCCGTGGTGGCGAAGGCGCCGCACGCGAGTTCTGCGAGCTGATCCTGCGTGCCCAGGGCAGCCTTGAAGCGGCCCACGCCGCCTACCTATAGAGCGTTTTATGCTGAGCAAAAAGATTCGCAACTTCCTGCTATTCGGGGTCATCGCCGCGCTGTTCCTGGCGGTTGGCTACTGGAATATCAGCCCGGAGCGCTTTCTCGACCAGCCTGTTGCGCAGGTTGACCAAGGCGCTATCGACTATTACGCCACCAATGCCTACAGCGTGCAGTTCCTACCTGACGGCAAAGTGCAGTACGAAATGACATCGGACAAAGTCGAACACTTGAAGGCATCCGAAGTCACCCTGCTGACCAACCCCGACCTGAATCTGTACCGCGGCACCGAATTCCCCTGGCACGTCACCAGCAAGCGTGGCGAAGTCAACCCGGACGGCACCGAAGTGGAACTGATCGACTCGGTGCGCGTCGCACGGACTGACGCGCAGAACCGCGACACCATCATTACCAGCAGTCGCATGACCGTATTCCCACAGAAGCAATATGCGCAGACCGAGCAAGACGTTAGAATCGACGGCGCTGGCGGCGTATCGACTGGCAAGGGAATGAAAGCGTATTTGAAAGAAAGCAGGATACACCTGCTATCGAACGTAAGAGGACAGTATGAGGCTCGTTAAAACCCTCCCTATTTTGCTCGGTCTGGGCGCAGCACTGGGAAGCGTGAGCGCCTGGGCTCTGCCGAACGATAGCCAGCAACCGATCCACATTTCGGCCGACGATGCACAGCTCGACGACAAGCAAGGCGTCGCGACCTACACCGGCGGTGTGATCATTACCCAGGGCTCGATGAAGATCACCGGCAACACGGTGACGCTGACTCGCACCCCCGCTGGCGACATCGACGTCGTGACTTCCGTGGGCAACCTGGCTTACTTCGAACAGAAGCAGGCGCCCGCCGATACCGCACCAATGAAGGGCTACGGTAAAACCATCCAGTATCACGCCCAGCAAAACCGCATCGTGCTGCTCGACCAGGCCAAGGTACTGAGCCCCGACGGCAACTCCACGGAAGGTGAGAAAATCACCTATGACACCGTGAAGCAGGTCGCCAACGCCGGTCGTGCCAACGGCACCAAGGTCACCGCACCACGCCCACGTATCGACATGGTTATCCAGCCGAAGAAGAAGGCCGAGTAATGGCAACCCTGAAAGCCCAGCATCTGGCCAAGGCCTATAAAGGCCGTCAGGTCGTGCGCGACGTCAGCCTGTCGATCGAGAGCGGCCAGATCGTCGGCCTGCTTGGCCCCAACGGTGCCGGCAAGACCACTTGCTTCTATATGATCGTCGGCCTGGTTCAGGCAGACCAGGGTCGCGTGTTGATCGACGACCTGGACGTCAGCCACCAGCCGATGCACGGCCGTGCGCGCGCCGGTATCGGCTATCTCCCCCAGGAGGCGTCGATCTTCCGCAAACTGTCGGTCGCCGATAACATCATGGCGATCCTCGAGACCCGTAAGGAACTCGACCGCGACGGCCGCCGCAAGGAGCTGGAAAGCCTGCTGCAGGAGTTCCACATCAACCACATTCGCGACAACCTCGGCATGAGTTTGTCCGGTGGTGAACGTCGCCGCGTGGAGATTGCCCGCGCACTGGCCACTGCGCCGAAGTTCATCCTGCTGGACGAACCTTTTGCCGGTGTCGACCCGATCTCGGTTGGCGACATCAAGCAGATCATCCATCACCTCAAGGCCAAGGGCATCGGTGTACTGATCACCGACCACAATGTCCGCGAGACCCTCGATATCTGCGAAACTGCATATATCGTCAACGATGGGCAACTGATCGCAGAAGGCGATTCGGCCACTATCCTGGCCAACGAACTGGTCAAGGAAGTGTATCTGGGCCACGAGTTCCGCCTGTAAGCCTGCCTTTAGAAAATGGCGGTGGCAGGCCGTTCGCCAAGGTGCGCGGGAGTCAATGAAAACCTCCGGATTTTTATTGTTACCGCGCTCTAGGCAAAGCCCCCGATATCAGGCATATAATTTGCTTATGTTTGGCGCTCACGCGCCCTGTCGTGGATGGCGCATTGCGCCGGCGAATAAGGTGTTAAGCCCCTGCCATGAAACCATCGCTAGTCCTGAGAATGGGCCAGCAGCTGACGATGACACCGCAGCTGCAACAGGCCATCCGCCTGCTCCAATTGTCGACACTGGACCTGCAACAGGAAATCCAGGAAGCCCTGGAGTCCAATCCGATGCTCGAACGCCAGGAAGAAGGCGACGACTTCGATAATGCAGACCCACTGGCCGACAACGTCGAGCAAAAACCCAATTCCGACGTGCAGGAACCCTCTTACCAGGAAACCGCCCCTACGGTGGATAACCTGGAGGAAGGCGAATGGAACGAACGCATTCCCAACGAACTTCCCGTGGACACCGCCTGGGAGGACGTCTACCAGACCAGCGCCAGCAGCCTGCCGAGCAATGATGACGACGAGTGGGATTTCACCACCCGCACCTCTGCCGGCGAGAGCCTGCAGAGCCACTTGCTGTGGCAATTGAACCTGGCACCGATGTCCGACACCGATCGCCTGATCGCCGTGACCCTGATCGACTGCATCAATAACCAGGGTTATCTGGACGAGACGCTCGAAGAGATTCTCGAAGCCTTCGATCCGGAACTGGACATCGAGCTGGACGAAATCGAAGCCGTCCTGCACCGCATCCAACAGTTCGAGCCCGCCGGCATTGGCGCACGCAACCTCAGCGAGTGCCTGTTGCTGCAATTGCGCCAACTGCCCGCCAAGACCCCTTGGCTCGCTGAAGCCCAACGCCTGGTCACCGACTACATCGACCTGCTGGGCAGCCGCGACTACAGCCAACTGATGCGCCGCATGAAGCTCAAGGAAGACGACCTGCGCCACGTCATCGAGCTGGTGCAAAGCCTCAACCCGCGTCCGGGCTCGCAGATCGAGTCCAGTGAAGCCGAATACGTCGTCCCCGATGTGATCGTGCGCAAGGACAACGAGCGCTGGCTGGTGGAACTGAACCAGGAATCGGTGCCGCGCCTGCGGGTCAACCCGCAATATGCCGGTTTCGTGCGTCGTGCCGACACCAGTGCCGACAACACCTTCATGCGCAACCAATTGCAGGAAGCGCGCTGGTTCATCAAGAGCCTGCAAAGCCGCAACGAAACCCTGATGAAAGTCGCCACCCAGATCGTCGAGCACCAGCGCGGCTTCCTCGAATACGGCGACGAAGCGATGAAACCCCTGGTTCTGCACGACATCGCAGAAGCGGTGGGCATGCACGAATCGACGATTTCCCGGGTGACGACGCAAAAATTCATGCATACCCCACGGGGTATATATGAGTTGAAGTACTTTTTCTCCAGCCACGTCAGCACCTCCGAAGGCGGCGAATGCTCGTCCACGGCGATCCGCGCGATCATCAAAAAACTGGTTGCCGCGGAAAATCAGAAAAAGCCGTTGAGTGACAGCAAGATCGCTGGTTTACTGGAGGCACAAGGCATTCAGGTCGCCCGTCGAACCGTCGCCAAGTACCGCGAGTCCCTTGGGATCGCGCCTTCCAGCGAGCGTAAGCGTTTGATGTGACGGGCAGGCCATAGCGTTCCAGTGGCGGGTATTCCGACCCGCCGCTTTATGCACTGGCAACGAAGGAGAAGCTGTATGCAAGTCAATATCAGTGGACACCAGCTGGAAGTGACCGACGCGCTGCGCACCTATATCGGCGAAAAACTCAAACGAATTGAGGGGCATTTCGACAAGATCACCAACGTGCAAGTGATTATGACCGTCGAAAAGCTGAAGCAGAAAATCGAAGCCACCTTGCGTATACCCGGCGGAGAAGTCGTCGCCAATGCTGAGCATTCTGATATGTATGCCGCCATTGACGATCTGACCGACAAGCTGGATCGCCAAATCAAAAAGCATAAGGAAAAGCAGCAGAGCCTTCTTCAGGGCACCGGCCGCTAACACTCCCCACCCATGATCCGACTTGAAACCATCCTGACCCCCCGCCGTTCCCTTGTGAACGCGCTGGGGGGCAGCAAGAAGAAAACCCTCGAAGAGATTGCCGACCTAATCAGCCGAGAAGTGCCTGGACTGGTGAAGCAAGACGTCTACGAGGCACTGATTGCCCGTGAAAAACTCGGTTCGACCGGTTTTGGTAACGGCATCGCCATTCCCCACTGCCGTCTCAAAGGCTGCGAGACACCTGTCAGCGCCCTGCTGCACCTGAAAGCTCCCATCGATTTCGACGCCATCGACGGTGCCCCGGTCGACCTGCTGTTTGTGTTGCTGGTCCCGCAAGCCGCCACCGATGCACACCTGGAACTGCTCCGGCAGATTGCCAGCATGCTCGACCGCAAGGAAGTACGCGACAAACTGCGCAGCGCCAGCAGCAATGAGGCGTTGTATCAGGTTGTCCTGGATGAACAAAACGGGCATTAATCATGCGTTTGATCATCGTCAGCGGCCGTTCCGGCTCAGGTAAAAGCACCGCCCTCAATGTTCTTGAGGACAACGGTTTCTATTGCATCGACAACCTGCCCGCCGGCCTGCTGCCGGAGTTGGCGGAGCGCGCGCTGATCCACACCGAACTGGCACAGCCGCTGGTCGCCGTGTCGATCGACGCCCGCAACCTGCCCAGCCACCTCTCGCGCTTCCCGGCACTGCTCGAGGAAGTACGCGCCAAGCACATTCATTGCGATGTGCTGTACCTGGACGCAGACGAAGAAACCCTGCTCAAACGCTTCTCCGAGACCCGTCGACGCCACCCCCTCAGCAGCCCGCATCGTTCGCTGGCCGAAGCCATCGAGGACGAGACCAAGCTGCTGGGGCCGATCATTGACCTCGCCGACCTCAAGATCAACACCACCAGCCTCAACCTGTACCAACTACGCGATGCCATCAAGCTACGCCTGCTGAACCAGCCCGAACCCGGCACGGCCTTTCTGGTCGAGTCGTTTGGCTTCAAGCGCGGAATGCCGGTGGATGCCGACTTGGTATTCGATGTGCGCTGCCTGCCCAATCCCTACTGGAAGCCGGAGTTGCGTGATCAATCAGGGCTGGATCAGCCTGTGGCGGACTATCTGGCCGCGCAACCGGATGTCGAGGAAATGTTCCAGGACATCTCCAGCTACCTGCTCAAATGGTTGCCGCGCTTTGCCGCGAGCAACCGGGCCTATGTCACCATTGCCATCGGCTGCACCGGCGGCCACCACCGTTCCGTCTATCTGACCGAACGCCTGGGCCAGACGCTGCAACAAACCCTCAAGAACGTCCAGGTTCGCCACCGCGACCTTAGCTGAAAGGAACACCCCCGCGATGCCCGCTCTGGAAATTGAAATCATCAACAAGCTGGGCCTGCACGCCCGGGCCTCGGCCAAGTTCGTCGGCATCGCCGGGCAGTTCCCCTGCCAGGTCCGCGCTGGGCGCACCCCAGAGTCCATGGTCGACGGCAAAAGCATCATGGCGATGATGATGCTGGCCGCCGGCAAGGGCACCAAGATTCATTTGAGGACCGAAGGCGAGCAAGAGCAGGAGGCGATGGACGCCCTGGTCAAGCTGATCAATAACTTCTTTGATGAGGGTGAATAAGCCCACCCTTTGAGCCAGCGGCTGAAGCCGCAACAGCTTCAGCCTAACGCGGTATCCATCACCATCATCAAACAGAACCCGATGCACAGCCCCAGGCTGGCGAGCTGTTCATGGCCATTGCGCCGCGATTCGGGGATCACCTCGTGAGTGACCACCAGCAGCATCGCGCCGGCGGCCAACGCCAAGCCTAGCGGCAGCAACACCTCTGCCAGGCTCACCAACCAGGCACAGAGCACGGCAAATATCGGCTCGACCAGTCCCGAGGCTGCACCGATCAGGAACGCCTTGACCCGCGACATCCCTGCCCCGGCCAACACCAACGCAATCACCAGGCCTTCGGGCACATCCTGCAAGGCAATGCCCATGGCCAGGCTGTCGGCATCCGGCATACCGCCGCCCGCCGAAACGCCCACGGCCATACCCTCCGGGATGTTGTGCGCAATGATGGCAAATACGAACAGCCAGATGCGTGGCGGGATCACCGGGTGTTCCGGCGTGCCTACCAGCATTTCCGGGCTGGCACCGGAGACCTTGCGGTCGACCAGGTACAATCCGAACGCCCCCAGCAGGATGCCAACGCTGATCAAGCCACTCGCGCCCCACGGGGTGAGTCCCAGGCCTTCAGCCGCCGCAATGCCCGGTACGATCAGCGAAAACGCCGTCGCCGCGAGCATCACTCCGGCACCAAAACCCAGCAAGGTATCGCTCAACGCCGCCGGCATGCGCCGGATAACCAACACAGGCACGGCGCCCAACGCGGTGCCGAGCGCGCAGATCGCCCCGCCCTGCAAGGCCCGCAGGATACGCGGCTCCAAGTCCAGCCAGGCGAATCCTTGAGCCACCAGCAATGCAGTACCTGCCAATAGCAGCAGCGAGCCAAACGCATAACGAAACATTCGCCCGCTGCTGATCGCCAGTGTTTCAGTGCCCATAGTCAGCCTTAAGTCTTGGTAGAGAGGGTGATATCAGGCCAGGGCGGCCTGGTAGCGGGCGGCAACTTCCGGCCAGTTGATAACCCTGTAGAAAGCATTGATGTATTCAGGCCGACGGTTCTGGTACAGCAGGTAGTAGGCGTGTTCCCACACATCCAGGCCGAGGATCGGGGTGTTGCCGTTCATGAGCGGGCTGTCCTGGTTGCCGCTGCTCTCCACCACTAAGGTCTTTTGCGGGGTGACGCAAAGCCAGGCCCAACCGCTGCCGAAGCGCGTCAACGCGGCTTTGGTGAAGGCGTCCTTGAAACTGTCGAAGCCGTCCAGTTGCTCATCGATCGCCTGGCCCAGCGCGCCCTCGGGTTTGCCGCCACCTTTGGGCGACATTACCGCCCAGAACAACGAGTGGTTGGCATGACCACCACCTTGATTGATCACCGCAGCGCGCAGTTTTTCGGGCAGTTGCTGGACGCTCGATACCAGCTTCTCTACCGGCCAGCTCGCAAACTCGGTGCCCTCCACGGCGGCATTGAGGTTGTTGATATAAGTCTGGTGATGCTTGGTGTAGTGAATTTCCATGGTTTGCGCATCGATATGCGGCTCCAGGGCATCGTAGGCGTAAGGCAAGGCAGGCAAGGTGTAGGACATATCAGTGTGCTCCGTATTGAGGAGGGGTCGGTTGCGCCGCAGTACCGCCCAGCAAGCGATGGGTACGGGGGTATTCGCCGTAATCGCTGATGAAGTTCAACAGTTCGACGTAGGTTTTGCTGCTCTGGCGCAGCGCCGCGTCACGTAGTTGCGGGCTCAGGCGCCGGTCCTGCAGGGTCTGTAACAGGCGCTGGTGGATGGCGCAGAGGTATTCCGCGCTTTCTTCCGGCTGGTTCAGGCGCAAGTGCAGGTCCGCCAGGTTGTGATGGGAAATGACACAGGCGGCGACTGCTTCGTCGGCGTTCGCCCAGCGTTCGAACAACACTTGAGCCAGGGCCAGGGCTTGTAAATAGGCTTCGCGAGCGTCGACCAGTTCGCCCTGCATAAAGCAGCGATTGGCCCGTTCGATCGTGCGTTTCCAATGCTCCATGGTGAGCCTCCAAAGCAGGGTCGATGATTACACGCCGCCGGCTGTGAGCTTTTCCGGGTCCAGCAGGACCTCCAGTTGGCTGCGCGGCAAGTTCGTGTGTTCGAGGGCGACATCCATCACCGGACGACCTTGCTGATAGGCTTGCTTGGCGATTTCAGCGGCCTTTTGGTAACCAATGATCGGGTTGAGTGCGGTGACCAGAATCGGGTTGCGCGACAGCGCCTCCTTGAGTTTTGCCTCATTGACCTTGAAGCTGGCGATGGCCTTGTCCGCCAGCAGGCGGCTGGAATTGGCCAGCAGTTCGAGGCTGTTGAGCAGGTTCTGGGCGATGATCGGCAGCATCACGTTCAGTTCGAAGTTGCCGGATTGGCCGGCAATGGTGATCACCGTGTCATTGCCGATGACTTGCGCGGCGACCATCGCCGTCGCTTCCGGAATCACCGGGTTGACCTTGCCGGGCATGATCGAAGAACCGGGCTGCAGCCCTTCCAGTTCGATTTCACCCAGGCCTGCCAGCGGGCCGGAGTTCATCCAGCGCAAGTCGTTGGCGATTTTCATCAACGACACCGCGATAGCTTTCAACTGGCCGGAGACGGCGACGGCGGTGTCCTGGGAGCCGATCAACGCGAACAGGTTCTTGCCCGGGGTGAATTGCACGCCGGTCAAGCTGCTCAGTTGCTGGCTGAAACGCGCCGCGAACTCCGGGTGCGCGTTGATCCCAGTGCCGACAGCCGTACCGCCCTGGGCCAGAGCTTGCAGGCTCGGCAGCAGGTCCTGCAGGTGAGCGATATTGGCCTTGAGCTGCTGCGCCCAACCATTGAGCACCTGGCTCATGCGCACCGGCATAGCGTCCATCAGGTGCGTGCGGCCGGTCTTGATGAACGGGCGGACCTCTTCGGCCTTCTGTTCGATGACCTGCACCAGGTGCTGCAACGCCGGCAACGTTTGCTCATGCAGCACCAGCGCCGCACTGACGTGGATAGTGGTTGGGATGACGTCGTTGCTGCTTTGGCCGCAGTTCACGTGATCGTTGGGGTTGACCGCCTCGCCGAGCAAACGGCTGGCCAGGGTCGCGATCACTTCGTTGGCGTTCATATTGGAACTGGTGCCGGAACCGGTCTGGAAAATATCCACCGGGAAGTGCGGCATGAAATCGCCTTCCAGCAAGCCTTGAGCGGCATCGACGATAGCCTTGCCCTGCCCTTCGCTGATTTGCTTGAGGTCGACGTTGACCTTGGCCGCTGCCACTTTGGCCAGGATCAGCGCACGAATGAATGGCGCCGGCATGCGCTGGTGACTGATCGGAAAGTTGTTCACCGCGCGCTGGGTTTGCGCGCCGTACAAGGCCTCGGCGGGGACTTGCAGTTCGCCCATGCTGTCACGTTCGATACGGCTATTACTCATCGGAAGATCCTTGCACCCAGTCAGAAACGGAAATCGAAGGCAGCAATTCGCACGTCGCCAATTGCCAGGCAAAGCTCTGCCAGCGCTTGAGGCGGCAGGCACAGCGGGAGAGTTTTTCCAGGTCGCGCAGCGGGCGCCAGGCCTGGTCCAGGCACTGGGATCGCCAGTGCCACGGCAAGGCGATGTCGGTGGCGGTGTCGATCAGCAGGCGGAAGGCCGTTTCAGCGATCGTCCACGGATGGGTCGCGGTGCAACACGCGAGGTATCGACCTTCATTGAGGTAGTGTTCGATCAGGCGCGGCTCATTGGGATCGAGGCAGCAGCGAATCTGACGACTCATCCAACGCCAGCTTTCCAGGTAGGGGTCCTCATGCAGGACAGCACTCATGATCCGCACTCACTTGATAATGATATTTATTATTAATTGATATTGAGAATCAAAACAAGAGAGCCAAGCCAATCAACCTGAAATGCAGCCACAAAAAAGGCGCGCCATCTGCGGAATGGCGCGCCTTTTGGTGAAGCGTCGGAAGGATTAGCTACCGGCGACCGTCATCCGCTCGATCAGGACCGAACCTGTACGGATGTTGCTGCGCAGCTCCAGGTCGTTACCCACGGCAACGATCTGCTTGAACATGTCGCGCATATTGCCGGCGATGGTCACTTCCTGGACGGCAAACTGGATCTCACCGTTTTCTACCCAGAAACCCGCCGCGCCGCGGGAATAATCCCCGGTGACCATATTCAAGCCCTGGCCCATCAATTCGGTCACCAGCAGGCCGCGCCCCATGCGCCGCAACAGCGCCGCCTGGTCTTCTTCGCCGTGGGTCACGAACAGGTTGTGCACACCGCCGGAGTTCGCAGTGCTCGGCAGGCCCAGTTTTCGCCCGGCATAAGTGCCCAGCACGTAGGAGACCAACTCACCGTTTTCGACGAACGGCTTGGCATAGGTCGCCAGGCCATCGCCGTCGAACGACGAGCTGCCCATGGCACGCATCAGGTGCGGACGTTCATCGATGGTCAGCCACTCCGGAAACAGCTTCTGGCCAATCGCACCTTCGAGGAACGACGATTTGCGGTACAGGTTGCCGCCGGAAATCGCCCCCAGGAAACTGCCGAACAGGCCACCGGCCAGTTCGGCCGAGAACAGCACTGGCACTTCACAGGTCGGCACCGGGCGTGCGCCCAGGCGGCTCGCGGCACGTTGCGCGGCACGCCGGCCGATGCTGACCGGGTCGGCCAGCAAGTCACCCTGGCGGTTCACGTCGTACCAGTAATCGCGCTGCATCTGGCCGTTGGCTTCGGCGATCATCACGCAGCTCAGGCTGTGGCGCGTCGAGGCATAACCGCCGATAAAACCATGGCTGTTGCCGTACACGCGGCAGCCCTGATGGGTGCTCAAGGTGGTACCGTCGGCGTTCTTGATCCGGGGATCGGCATCAAACGCCGCCGCTTCGCAGGTCAGCGCCTGTTCGATGGCTTGTTCCGGGGTGATGTCCCAGGCATGGAACAGGTCGAAATCCTGCAGGTCCTTGGCCATCAACGCCTTGTCGGCCAGACCCGAGCTTTCATCCTCGGACGTGTGCTTGGCAATCGCCAAGGCGGCGGCCACCGTCTCGCGAATTGCCTCCGGCCCACTCGCCGACGTGCTGGCCGAGCCTTTGCGCTGGCCTACATACAAGGTGATGCCAAACCCCTGGTCACGGTTGAATTCGACGGTTTCGACTTCCCGCTGACGCACCGACGTCGACAGCCCCTGCTCCAGGGACACAGCCACCTCGCAGGCACTGGCCCCCTGGCGCTTGGCCTCGGCAAGGATCTGCTCGACTTGTTCCTGCAGTGCCGGTAACGCTTGCGGACCGACGCTTTGGGCTGCACTCATGGTTTTCTCCACTCAAATTCTGCTTTCGGTTAAGGCCATCGAGCGACCGGGCCGGACAAGCGGCCCCCGACTGGTTATCATGGCGGCGTTTCTTTGCGGACTGCCACCATGGTTGATTCTTACGACGACTCCCTCGATGGGGAGAAAAGCAAAACCCAGGTCAAACGCGAGCTGCATGCTCTGGTTGACCTCGGCGAGCGCCTTACAACGCTCAAGCCTGACTTGATTGCAAAACTGCCGCTGACCGACGAAATGCGCCGGGCTCTGGCAGATGCACCCAAGCACACCGCGAATATCGCGCGTAAACGGCACATCATGTTTATCGGCAAGCTGATGCGCGATCAGGACACTGACGCGATTCTGACCCTGCTCGATCAACTCGATGCCTCCACTCGCCAGTACAACGAACGCTTCCATAACCTGGAACGTTGGCGTGACCGCCTGATCTCGGGCGATGACGCGGTGCTGGAGAAATTCGTACTGGACTACCCGGACGCGGACCGCCAGCAACTGCGCTCCCTGATCCGTCAGGCCCAGCACGAACTGGCGCAAAACAAGGCGCCGGCCACCAGCCGTAAAATCTTCAAGTACATCCGTGAGCTGGACGAGACTCAACGCGGCCTGCGTTGATCCTCTTCCCCGGGTGGCGGTCTTCGCCACCCGAAGCTCCCGCTCTTACGACCCCGTGCCACCCACGGTGATCGCATCAATTTTCAAGGTTGGCTGACCCACGCCCACCGGCACCGACTGCCCATCCTTACCGCACGTGCCCACGCCGCTGTCCAGCGACAGGTCGTTACCGACCATCGACACCTTGCTCATGGCTTCCGGCCCGTTACCAATCAACGTCGCCCCTTTGACCGGCGCGGTAATCTTGCCGTCTTCGATCAGGTACGCCTCGCTGGTGGAGAACACGAACTTGCCGCTGGTGATGTCGACCTGGCCGCCACCGAGGTTGGCGCAGTAGATCCCGCGTTTGACCGAGGCGATGATTTCCGCCGGGTCGCTTTCGCCCGCGAGCATGTAAGTGTTGGTCATGCGCGGCATCGGCAGGTGCGCGTAGGATTCGCGGCGGCCGTTACCGGTACGCGCGACGCCCATCAGGCGGGCGTTGAGCTTGTCTTGCATGTAGCCCTTGAGCACACCGTTTTCGATCAGTGTGGTGCATTCGGTCGGGGTGCCTTCGTCGTCGATGCTCAACGATCCACGGCGACCGGCCAGGGTGCCGTCATCGACAATGGTGCATAGCTTGGAGGCGACCATCTCGCCCATGCGCCCGCTGTAGGCCGAACTGCCCTTGCGGTTGAAGTCGCCTTCCAGGCCATGGCCCACGGCTTCGTGGAGCAGTACGCCGGACCAGCCCGAACCCAACACCACCGGCAAGGTGCCGGCCGGTGCGGGGATGGCTTCCAGGTTGACCAACGCCTGGCGCAGCGCTTCGCGGGCATAGCCCATGGCGCGGTCTTCGGCGAGGAAATAACGGTAGTCGGTACGCCCGCCGCCGCCGTGCCCTCCGCGCTCGCGGCGGCCGTTCTGTTCGACGATCACGCTGACGTTGAAACGCACCAGCGGCCGTACATCCGCCGCCAGGCCGCCGTCGGTGGACGCCACCAGGATGCGTTCCCACACCCCGGCCATGCTCACGGTGACTTGCTGGATACGCGGGTCGAGGGCACGGGTCGCGGCGTCGATACGCTTGAGCAGATCGACCTTTTCCGCGCGGCTGATCACTTCCAGGGGGTTATCCGGCGCGTACAACTGGGCCACGTCCTGGGTGCTGAATGCCTGCACCGTGCCGTTCTGGCCGGCGCGGGAAATCGAACGGGCGGCACGGGCGGCCAGGCCCAGGGCTTCCAGGGTGATCGCGTTGCTGTAGGCGAAACCGGTTTTTTCACCGGATTGCGCACGCACGCCGACGCCCTGGTCGAGGTTGAAACTGCCTTCCTTGACGATCCCGTCTTCCAGGGCCCACGACTCGGAAATCTGCCCCTGGAAATACAGGTCGGCCGCGTCGATGCCCGGCCCGGCGAGATCGCCCAGCACGGTTTGCAAGCTTTCGATGGTCACGCCACCGGGTGCCAGGAGGTGTTCACTGACTGAGGACAACAACTCGCTCATAGGTTTGGCCTTAAATTCATCGTTCTGAAGCAGGCCGCTGCGCGCCCTGCGAGAAAAAACGCCGGTGGTTGACCACCGGCATGCGCGCCCGTATCGACGCCTGTTCACTGCTGTCGCGCTCGGCCAGCAACACCGCTTCGCCTTGATCCTGTTGCGTCAACACGCGGCCCCATGGATCGACAATCGCCGCATGGCCATAGGTTTCCCGTGGCCCCGGATGAACCCCGCCCTGGGCGGCCGCCAGCAGATAGCACTGGGTCTCGATGGCCCGCGCACGAATCAGCACATCCCAATGGGCGGCGCCGGTCACCGCGGTGAAGGCCGAGGGCGCGGTAATCAGTTCAGCCCCCGCTGCGCGCAGCTCGCTGTACAACTCCGGGAAGCGCAGGTCGTAACACACCGTCAGGCCCAAGCGGCCGACCGGTGTATCCGCCACGACGACGTTGCTCCCGAAAGCATAGTCATCGGATTCACGATAGCGACCGCGCGCATCCGCCACGTCGACATCGAACAAATGCAGCTTGTCGTAGCGGGCGACGATCTCGCCATGCTCATCGATCAACAACGAGCAGGCGTTGGCCTTGGCGTTCGGTTGGTCCTTGGGCGGCAGCGGCAAAGTGCCGGCGACTATCCATAAGGTGAGGTCGCGGGCGGTCTGTTTCAACCATGGCAGGATCGGCCCTTCGCCCAGCGCCTCGGCGCGACCGATGTCAGCCACATCACGGCGGCCCATGGCGGCGAAGTTCTCCGGCAGCACCGCCAACCGCGCGCCCTCGGCCGCCGCTTGCTCCAGCAGGCGCCGGGCCTGGGCCAGGTTGGCCAGCACATCGCTCTGGCTGACCATTTGAATTACCGCAAAGGACATGGGCCGACACTCCATAAATGGCATGCGGCCATGCTACTCCACAGGCTCTCAGTTTGGCTTTTCAAATGGCTTGTCGAAGCTGATTTTCGGGTCTTTCCATGGCCCTTCCACTTTGTACTGCACGCTGGCAAAACGCGAAACACGGTCGCCGATCAGCTTGTCGATCAGGAACAGCGCGCCACCAATGGCCGGCGCGCCGACAATCAGCGCGGCGATCGGCAGGTTATTGGTCACCGGCAATGTCACCAGCAGTTTGGCATCTACGCGATCAGCCGCCAGGTCCAAGGTGCCATTGAGTTCCAGGTTGCTCGACGGCCCCGTCAGGGTGATCGGCTCGCGCGTCACGAACACCCCGTTGCTGGCCGCGAGCAACCCTTTGACCCGGTCATAGCTCAAGCCTTTGCCGAGTAGGTCGGAGAAGTCCAGGCGCAGCCGGCGGCCGATCGAGTTGAAGTTAAGCAGGCCGAACACCCGCAACGCCTGGGCGCCACCTTCCACTTCAACGAACTGACCTTTGCGGAACGTTGCATCCAGGCTGCCGGAAAAACGCTTGGGTCCGACCCACGCGGGCGAGCCCGCCCAACGGCCGTCCACATCCAGGTGAAAGTCTTCACTGGTCACGGTAGGTGCATAGCCCCACCCTTTGAGGACATCGGCAATGTTCTTGCCATCCAGGCGCCCTTTGTACCAACTACTGCTGTCACCCGCAGCCCCCTCCCAACCGCCTGCCCCCTTGAGCTGCATGCCCTTGAGGCCCAGGTCCAGGTTGTTGAAGGCCAGGCCCTTGGCAGTCGGCCGGGTCTTCAGCGACCAGGCGCCGATCAAGTCCGGCCCCTGGAACAGTTGATCGATGCTGATGTCCAGCGCTGGAATATCCTTGGGATCGATGTCGGCCAATGGGTCCGGCGCATTCTCGTCCGCCTGTACCGTCGGGTCCACAGCCGGCAATTTCACGTACTGCAGGTTGACCGCAATCGGCGCGCCTTTGGCGTCCAACAGGTTGACCGTGCCCTTGGCCTGCTGGCTGTCAAACTGCAGGCCCCAGGCCGCGGGTTTGCGGTCCAGCTGGAGGTTGACCTGGTCGAACTGCTGCCCAAAGCCGGTCAACTTGCCCACCTTGAAGTCGGCACCGCTCAATAGCTGTTTCGCGCTGCCTCCCGGGTCGTTGCCCGCGTAGCGATCGACGAGTTTCTTCCACGGATCGATGTCCAGTTCCGACAGCACACCGCGAATGCGCAGGCCTTTGCCACCGGGCAGCAGCGCATCGCCATCACCCAGAAACAACTCGCCGCGACCTTCGCTGAACTTGTCCGGCGGCGCCGCAAAGGTGAAGTTCGCCAGATCGCCGTAATCGAACCAGTAGCGGCGTTCGGCGCCCTGCAAGGTCATGCGGAACACGCTGTCACGGCCCTGGCTGGCCGGAATGCCAAACGGCGCAGGCAGGTCCACCGCCACACCTTTGAGGTTGGAGCTGACCATCAACTGGCTGTCAGCACCGTCCAGATTGAGCTGCAACTGGTACGGAATATCGCCGGACACCGGCAGTGGCTGGCTGACTTTCAACCAGTCCGTCAGGCGCTTGACCGTGACCTGGCCTCTGGCGGTGACGCGGGTACTGATCTTGCCCGGCTTGCCATCCGCAAAGATCTGCGCGCTGATCGGCCGATCGAAGGCTTGCGCCGTGATGTTCTGCCCGCTCAGGCCCTTGGCGCTGTCGAAGCGGAAATCGCCCTTGAGCTGGTTCAGGTCCAGGGTCGGTTCGGCCAATTGCAGACGCGCCTTGTCGGTCTGGAAATCCACCACGATCTTCGGCTCGGTGCCCTTGGCCAACGGGACATCCAGATCCAGCTTGCCCTGCAGATCGCCCTCGCCTTTCCAACCGGCAAAGGTCGAAGCGGTGCCTATCGGTGCTTCCTGGAGGATTTTCAGGCCATCACCCAGGCCACCGGCAAACTCACCGGTGAGCAGTAAGTGGCTGTCCTTGCCCGCGGGCGCGTGGGGGATATTGACGTAGATGTCCTTGACGCCGGTATCGAGCAGTTGGCCCTTGCTGGCCAGGATGCGGACACCGCTCTCCTCGACAAACACCTCGCCGTTGACCTTGCTCACATGGGGCCAACCCGGCTGGAACGCCAATTCAGCATCATGCACTTTGAAAAACAGGCTGATATTGCGCGAGGCGGGCAACGCGTCGTGATTCAACGAACCTTGATACTGGAAGAAGCCTTCATCGACCGCGCCCTTGAGAATCGCGGTACGCAGCCATTCATCCAGCGCCGGGCTCAGCACCGCCGGCAAGTATTTAGGCGTGAAACGCCCGTCGCCATCGACCATGCCGACCCGCAGGTCCATGTAGTCTTCCTGGCTATGGTCGAAATGCAGGCGAATCAGGAAGTCGGCGGCGACCTTGCCTTCCTCGCCCAGCACCCTGATATATGGCGCGATCAAGGTGAAGCCTTGCTGGTCGAGCTTCCAGGTCAGGCGCGCATTGGCCTGGATGTACTGCCAGGGCTTGGCGAAGATCGGGTCGAGATGCAGGGAAAAATCCTTGCTGTCCATGCGCAACTCGCCCTGCCCCAGGTCGCCGCTGATGCTGCCGGAAATGTTACGTGCAGCGGGGGCACCGAAGTAGGCGTCAAAGCCCACTCGCTGGAGGTTGGCGGCAAAGCTGACTTTCTGATCGGTCGTGTCCTGTGGGCGAAAATCCACCAACACATTGCGCAGCACGCCGGTGGCTTTTAGGTGTTCGATCGTCTTGGCGAATCCTTCCGGCAATGGCGCCAGGGCATTCAGCAGCGGGGTGAGCGGGGTCAGGTCGAGGCGGTCGGCCTGCAGCTTCCAGACTTCCTGCTCCTTGTCGGTGGCCAGGCGTTGCTGCAATTGCAGGCGCGATTCCCAGCGGGTATCACCGAGGTTCATTGCCAACGAATCGAACAGCACCTTGAGGCCGCTCTCACTGCGTTGCAGGTAAGCGGTCAGGGCGAGGTTTTCAATGTGTACCGGCTTGCGATCCGCGTAGCTGCCCGTCACTTGCGGCGAGTTGAGCCGCACCACCGCGCTTTGCACGGTGCCGTTGGCCCAGGTCAGCCAGAATTCACCGCCTGCCTTGAACTGCGTGAGTTTCCATTGCTGGGTCAACCTGGCCGGAACCCATTTGGCCCAATCGCTCTGGGGCAGGCTCAGGTAGGCCTGAACCTCAGCGTCTTTCCAGGCGCTGGCGCGGATCTGCGTGCGCAGGCTCAGGGCCAGGGGCTGGCCGTCCGGCAGGGTCAGGCGGGCGTCCAGGCGTTGGCGGGTGGTGCCGGTTTGCAGGCTCAGGCCCACATACGTGAGGGTCAGCGGCGTCTGGTCGAATGGCTGCAACGTGACCTGGCTATCCAGCAACGAGACCCGCTGAACGCTCTGCATGCGTTTGAGCAACTGCTCCGGGTCCAGCGGCTGGTCGTCCTGCACCGGCAGGCCTTGCAGCGCCCAGTGGCCGTCCTTGTCCTCCTTGGCGCTCAGTTGCAGGCCGCTGACTTCCAGGTGGGCGATGCGCACGTCGCGCGCCATCAGGCTGGCCCAGATGTCCGGTACCACTTGGACCTGGTCCAGGCGCAAGGCATTGCTGCCCTCGCCCACCATCACGTCGTGGGCCAGCAACACAGGCGCGAAACCGCTCCAGCGGCCTTCAAGACGACCGATCTGCAGCGGCATGTCCACCGCAGCCTGGGCCTTGGCTTCGATTTCGGCCCGGTATTCGGCGACCAACGGGGTCAATTCACGCCCAAGGCTCACGTACACCGCCGCCAATACCAGCAGCAAGGCGCACAGGCCCAGGCCCCAGCGGGTCAAAGCGGCAAAAAAGCGTATCAGACGCTCCATGTCAGGCGACCCTCAAGGCAGTAGTCGGACCGCAGATCAAGGTCTGTCGGAATCAGGGAAAACAAATGAATGAGGATCAGAGCAGCACCACGTCGTATTGTTCCTGGGAATACATGGTTTCCACCTGGAACCGAATAGTGCGACCGATAAACCCCTCCAGTTCGGCCACGTTACCGGACTCTTCATCCAGCAGACGGTCGACCACTTTCTGGTTGGCAAGCACTCTATAACCTTCAGCCTGGTAGGCTCGCGCCTCTCGTAGGATTTCCCGGAAAATCTCGTAGCAAACCGTTTCAGGCGTCTTCAATTTACCGCGTCCCTGGCAACTGCTGCACGGCTCGCACAGCACTTGCTCCAGACTTTCGCGGGTGCGCTTGCGGGTCATTTGCACCAGGCCCAACTCGGTGATGCCGATGATGTTGGTCTTGGCGTGATCACGCTCCAGTTGTTTCTCGAGGGTGCGCAGCACCTGACGCTGGTGCTCTTCATCTTCCATGTCGATGAAGTCGATGATGATGATCCCGCCCAGGTTGCGCAGGCGCAATTGGCGTGCAATCGCAGTGGCCGCTTCGAGGTTGGTCTTGAAGATGGTCTCTTCAAGGTTGCGATGCCCCACGAACGCACCGGTGTTGACGTCGATGGTGGTCATGGCTTCGGCCGGGTCCACCACCAGGTAGCCACCGGACTTGAGCGGCACCTTGCGTTCGAGGGCTTTCTGGATTTCGTCTTCGACGCCATACAGGTCGAAGATCGGCCGCTCGCCTGGGTAATGCTCCAGACGGTCAGCAATTTCCGGCATCAGTTCGGCAACAAACTGCGTGGTGCGTTGGAAGGTTTCCCGCGAGTCGATGCGAATCTTCTCGATTTTGGGGCTGACCAGGTCACGCAAGGTACGCAAGGCAAGGCCCAGGTCTTCATAGATGACACTGGGGGCGCCGACGGTCTTGATCTGTGCGCCGATCTGGTCCCACAACCGCCGCAGGTAGCGGATATCCATGAGGATTTCATCGGCACCGGCGCCTTCGGCGGCGGTGCGCAGGATAAACCCACCCGCTTCCTTGATGCCCTCGGCGGCAACGCAGTCGCTGACCACCTTTTTCAGACGCTCGCGCTCGGCTTCGTCCTCAATCTTCAGCGAAATGCCGACATGCGCGGTGCGCGGCATGTACACCAGGTAGCGCGAAGGAATCGACAGCTGGGTGGTCAGCCGCGCACCTTTGGAGCCGATGGGGTCCTTGGTGACTTGCACCACCAGGCTCTGCCCTTCATGCACCAGGGCGCTGATGCTTTCCACCGCCGGGCCTTCACGCAAGGAAATTTCCGAAGCATGGATAAACGCGGCACGGTCCAGGCCGATGTCGACGAAGGCGGCCTGCATGCCCGGCAATACACGCACGACCTTGCCTTTATAGATGTTGCCGACGATCCCGCGTTTCTGGGTGCGCTCGACGTGAACTTCCTGCAGAACACCGTTCTCTACCACCGCCACGCGCGATTCCATCGGCGTGATATTGATCAGAATCTCTTCACTCATGGCTGGGTCTCGTTCAGGCGTTTTCACAATAGTGACCGGTCGCTTAGGGCTGGGCGCTGTGTATGGCGCTCAGCGCACGGTAAGGTTTTGCCAACAGGGTATGCCGAATTGGCCAAGCAACTGCGCGGTTTCGCACACCGGTAGGCCTACCACGGCGGAATAACTGCCATTGAGCCCGGCCACGAACACCGAGCCCAGCCCCTGGATAGCATAGCCCCCGGCCTTGTCCTGGGGTTCTCCACTGTGCCAGTAGGTTGTAGCCTCCTCGACAGAAATCCCCCGAAAAAGTACCCGACTGCTTACGCATCGGGTTGCACAGCGCTGACCGTCCGTGAGGGCAATGGCCGTCAGCACTTCATGTTCACGCCCTGCCAGAGCCAGCAACATGGCCAGGCCGTTGGCCTGATCCAGCAGCTTGCCAAGGATCTGGCCATCAACGATCACCGCCGTGTCGGCGCCCAGCACACAGGCCGCCGAGGTTTCCCCGAGGGCAGCAAAACCCGCCGCTGCCTTGGCACGCGCCAGGCGCTCGACGTAGGAAACAGGAGATTCGTTTGTAAGAGGCGTTTCATCAATCGCGGCACTGACCACGGTGAAGGGCACACCGATCTGGGTCAGCAGTTCACGCCGCCTTGGGGAGCCTGAGGCCAGATAAAGCGAATTCATTGCAGACTCTCCCTGTGGGGTTCGATAACCAGGCAGAGCCTCGCAATCCATTCAATTGATTTTATAGCGACGACGTAACCCACGCAGACCGAAACTGACCCACGGCCACAGCAACGCACTGACCAGGGCCGGCAACACCAGCGCCAAGGTCGGCTGTCGGTTACCGGTCAAGGCACTGAGCCACAGCTGCACCAACTGCGCCAAGCCGAAGATCACCAGGATCACCAGGCACTGTTGCCACATGGGGAACATGCGCAGACGCTGCTGCAACGAGAGCACCAGGAAAGTGATCAGGGTCAGGATCAACGCGTTCTGCCCCAGCAAGGTGCCATAGAGCACATCTTCCGCCAAGCCCAGAAACATCGCCGTGACCATGCCCACTTGATGCGGCAGGTTCAGCGACCAGAATGCCAGCAGCAAAGCCAGCCAGAGCGGGCGCAGGATTTCCATGAACTGCGGCAGCGGCGAAACGCTGAGCAGCAAGCCGAGGGCAAAGGTCAGCCAGACGATCCAGCCATTGTGCGAATGAGTACCGGCCATTATTCCTCCCTCTGCCGCGTGGTTGCCGGGGCGGCGGCCGGCGGCTTCGCTGCGGGCGGCGTGGTAGCAGGCTGGGCGGCCGGCGGTTTGGTCGCAGCCGGTTTCACCGGGCGAGTGCTGTGAGCGACCGGCTTGGCTGGCGTGGCCACGGGCGCAGCCGCCGCCGGCGCAGTTGCAGGCGGTGTAGCCGGCGCAGGTTTTGGCACGGTCGCCGGGATGATCGGCGCGGTGCCGTTACGCTTGTCTTCCGCTTCCTGAGCCTGAGCGGCGTCGTTGGCACGTTCTTCCGGGGTGCGGTTGTCGCTGAACACCAGCAGCAGGTAGCGGCTACGGTTCAGCGCGGCAGTCGGCACGGCGCGGACGATAGCGAAGGGCTGGCCGGAGTCGTGGATCACTTCCTTGACCGTCGCCACCGGATAACCCGCCGGGAAGCGTTGGCCCAGGCCGGAACTGACCAGCAGGTCGCCTTCCTTGATATCCGCCGTGTCGGCCACATGCCGCAGTTCGAGACGCTCCGGATTACCCGTACCGCTGGCAATCGCACGCAGGCCGTTGCGGTTGACCTGCACCGGAATGCTGTGGGTGGTGTCCGTCAGCAGCAATACCCGCGAGGTGTAGGGCATCAACTCGACCACCTGGCCCATCAGGCCACGGGCGTCGAGTACCGGCTGCCCAAGGACCACACCGTCGCGTTCACCCTTGTTGATGATGATGCGATGGGTAAAGGGGTTGGGGTCCATGCCGATCAACTCGGCGACTTCGACCTTCTCGTTGACCAGCGCGGAGGAGTTGAGCAACTCGCGCAGCCGAACGTTCTGCTCGGTGAGGGCCGCCAGCTTTTGCATGCGCCCCTGCAGCAGCAGGTTTTCAGTCTTGAGTTTTTCGTTCTCGGCGACCAGCTCGGTGCGGCTGCCGAATTGGCTGGCCACGCCCTGGTAGAGACGTTGCGGCAGGTCGGTGATCCAGTAAGTCTGCATCAACACCAGCGACATCTGGCTACGCACGGGCTTGAGCAGTGCAAAGCGGGCATCGACCACCATCAGCGCGACCGAAAGCACGACCAGCACCAATAAGCGCACGCCCAATGAGGGGCCTTTGGCGAAAAGCGGTTTAATAGGCCGCTCCTCCCAGGCAAATGTTCTCTCTATTCATACGGCATCTAACCGGCCTGGATGCAGATTGAAGAAGATAAACGCCAACAGGCAGCACTGCAAAGTGCTGCCTGCGGGCGAAACATGGGCTTACCAGCAACCACTTATTCGCTGGAGAGCAGGTCCATGGTGTGTTTATCCATCATTTCCAGTGCACGGCCACCGCCACGGGCGACGCAGGTCAGCGGGTCTTCGGCGACGATCACCGGCAGACCGGTTTCCTGGGCCAGCAACTTGTCGAGGTCGCGCAGCAAGGCGCCACCACCGGTCAGTACCAGGCCACGCTCGGCGATATCGGAAGCCAGCTCCGGCGGCGATTGCTCCAGGGCGCTCTTCACCGCCTGAACGATGGTGGCCAGGGACTCTTGCAGAGCTTCCAGCACTTCATTGGAGTTCAGGGTGAAAGCACGTGGCACGCCTTCGGCCAGGTTGCGACCGCGAACATCGACTTCGCGCACTTCGCCGCCCGGATAAGCGGTGCCGATTTCCTGCTTGATGCGTTCGGCGGTGGATTCGCCGATCAGGCTGCCGTAGTTGCGACGCACATAAGTGATGATCGCTTCGTCGAAGCGGTCGCCGCCAACACGGACGGATTCGGCATACACCACACCGTTCAGGGAAATCAGGGCGATTTCAGTGGTACCACCACCGATATCCACCACCATCGAACCGCGCGCTTCTTCAACCGGCAGGCCGGCACCGATCGCAGCAGCCATTGGCTCTTCGATCAGGAACACTTCACGGGCACCGGCACCAAGCGCCGATTCACGGATGGCACGACGCTCCACCTGGGTGGACTTGCACGGAACGCAGATCAGCACACGAGGGCTGGGCTGCAGAAAGCTGTTTTCGTGAACCTTGTTGATGAAGTACTGCAGCATCTTCTCGCAGACACTGAAGTCGGCGATCACGCCGTCTTTCATCGGACGAATGGCAGCGATATTGCCTGGTGTTCGGCCGAGCATGCGCTTGGCCTCGGTGCCAACGGCAACGACACTTTTCTGATTACCATGGGTCCGAATAGCCACAACCGATGGCTCATTCAGGACGATACCGCGCTCGCGCACGTAAATAAGGGTGTTGGCAGTGCCCAGGTCAATGGAAAGATCGCTGGAAAACATGCCACGCAGTTTCTTGAACATGGGGAAAGGACCCTAGGCAACGCGTGGGTAAAAAAGTGCGGCAAACTCTAACAACGACAGGGATTTTGGGCAAGGCGCCAATGTGCTAAATTGGCCGACTTTCTACGCACCAACCCCCACAATCGCGGCCATATGACCGTAGAAATGCGGTAGTGTTCCGACAATCTAACACACGGACGCCCTCCGTTCTGTTTTCCACTGGAGAATCCCATGGCGCTTGAACGCTCCGACGTGGAAAAAATCGCACATCTGGCCTCGCTTGGCCTGAATGATGCCGATCTTCCACAGACCACCGCAGCCCTGAACAGCATTCTCGGGCTGGTTGACCAAATGCAGGCCGTAAATACCGACGGCATCGAGCCCCTGGCTCACCCGCTGGAAGCCAGCCAGCGCCTGCGCGCAGACGTCGTGACCGAAGTCAATCATCGCGAGGCCTACCAGTCCATCGCGCCAGCGGTCGAAAACGGCCTGTATCTGGTTCCGAAAGTCATCGACTAAAGGGAAAGAGCCTTTCATGCATCACATGACTCTGGCCGAGATCGCCCGCGGTCTCGCCGACAAAAAGTTTTCATCCGAAGAGCTGACCAAGACCTTGCTCGCGCGCATCACCGCGCTCGACCCCAAGGTCAACAGCTTCATCAGCCTCACCGAGGAGCTGGCCTTGAGCCAGGCCAAGGCCGCCGACGCACGTCGCGCCAACGGTGAGAACGGCGCGCTGCTGGGCGTACCGATCGCCCACAAGGACTTGTTCTGCACCCAGGGCATTCGCACCAGTTGCGGCTCGAAGATGCTCGACAACTTCAAGGCGCCCTACGACGCCACCGTGGTGTCCAAGCTGGCCGCCGCCGGGGCCGTGACCCTGGGCAAGACCAACATGGACGAATTCGCCATGGGCTCGGCCAACGAGTCGAGCTACTACGGCGCGGTGAAAAACCCGTGGAACCTGGACTGCGTGCCAGGCGGTTCATCCGGCGGTTCGGCGGCGGCGGTTGCCGCGCGCTTCCTGCCGGCGGCCACGGCCACCGATACCGGCGGCTCGATCCGCCAGCCCGCCGCGTTCACCAACCTCACCGGGCTGAAGCCGACCTACGGTCGCGTGTCCCGCTGGGGCATGATCGCCTATGCCTCCAGCCTTGATCAGGGCGGCACACTGGCACGCACCGCCGAAGACTGCGCAATATTGTTACAAGGTATGGCAGGCTTCGACGCAAAGGACTCCACCTGCATCGATGAGCCGGTGCCGGACTACAGCGCCAGCCTCAACACCTCGCTCAAAGGCCTGCGCATCGGCGTGCCAAAAGAATATTTCAGCGCCGGCCTCGACCCGCGTATCGCCGAACTGGTCCACAACAGCGTCAAGGAGCTGGAAAAGCTCGGCGCCGTGATCAAGCCCATCAGCCTGCCGAACAACCAGCACGCGATTCCGGCGTACTACGTGATCGCCCCGGCCGAAGCGTCCTCCAACCTGTCGCGGTTCGACGGTGTGCGTTTCGGTTACCGCTGCGAAAACCCGAAAGACCTCAACGACCTGTACAAACGCTCCCGTGGCGAAGGCTTCGGTGTCGAAGTGCAGCGCCGGATCATGGTCGGTGCCTACGCCCTGTCGGCCGGTTACTACGACGCGTACTACCTCAAGGCGCAAAAAATCCGTCGCCTGATCAAGAACGACTTCATGGCGGCCTTTGAAGAAGTCGACGTGATCCTCGGCCCGACCACGCCGAACCCGGCCTGGAAGATCGGCGCCAAGACCGGCGACCCGATCGCCGAGTACCTGGAAGACCTGTACACCATCACCGCCAACCTCGCGGGCTTGCCGGGCTTGTCCATGCCCGCCGGTTTCGTCGATGGCCTGCCGGTCGGCGTGCAATTGCTTGCCCCGTATTTCCAGGAAGGCCGCCTGCTCAATGTGGCGCACCAGTACCAGTTGAACACTGACTGGCACACTCGCACCCCTACCGGCTTCTGAGGAGAACACTATGCAATGGGAAGTTGTGATCGGGCTGGAGATTCATACCCAGCTCGCCACCCAATCGAAGATTTTCTCCGGTAGTGCCACCACGTTCGGCGCAGAACCCAACACCCAGGCGAGCCTGGTAGACCTGGGCATGCCCGGTGTGTTGCCGGTGCTGAACCAGGAAGCGGTGCGCATGGCGGTGATGTTCGGCCTGGCGATTGACGCCGAGATCGGCCAGCATAACGTGTTCGCACGCAAGAACTACTTCTACCCGGACCTGCCCAAGGGCTACCAGATCAGCCAGATGGAATTGCCGATTGTCGGCAAGGGCTACCTGGACATCCCGCTGGAAGACGGCACCATCAAGCGTGTCGGTGTGACCCGCGCGCACTTGGAAGAGGACGCCGGCAAGAGCCTGCATGAAGAGTTCAACGGTGCCACCGGTATCGACCTGAACCGCGCCGGCACGCCGCTGCTGGAGATCGTGTCCGAGCCGGACATGCGCAACGCCAAGGAAGCCGTGGCCTACGTCAAGACGATCCACGCGCTGGTGCGTTACCTGGGCATTTGCGACGGCAACATGGCCGAAGGCTCGCTGCGCTGCGACTGCAACGTGTCGGTCCGGCCAAAGGGCCAGGTCGAGTACGGCACCCGCTGCGAGATCAAGAACGTCAACTCGTTCCGTTTCATCGAGAAGGCGATCAACACCGAAGTGCGTCGCCAGATCGAACTGATCGAAGACGGCGGCAAGGTGATCCAGCAAACCCGCCTGTACGACCCGAACAAAGACGAAACCCGCGCCATGCGCAGCAAAGAGGAAGCCAACGACTACCGTTACTTCCCCGACCCGGACCTGTTGCCGGTGGTCATCGAGGATTCGTTCCTCGATGACGTGCGCGCCACCCTGCCGGAGTTGCCGCCGCAGAAACGCGAGCGCTTCCAGGCGCAGTTCGGCCTGTCGGTCTACGACGCCAGCGTCTTGGCTTCGAGCCGTGAGCAAGCCGACTACTTCGAAAAAGTCGTGAGCATCGCCGGTGACGCCAAGCTGGCGGCCAACTGGGTGATGGTGGAGCTGGGCAGCCTGTTGAACAAACAGGGCCTGGAAATCGACGAAGCGCCAGTCTCGGCCGAGCAGTTGGGCGGCATGCTGCTGCGCATCAAAGACAACACCATCTCTGGCAAAATTGCCAAGACCGTGTTCGAAGCCATGGCCGGCGGTGAAGGCAATGCCGATGAGATCATCGACAAGCGCGGCCTCAAGCAAGTCACCGACAGCGGCGCCATCTCGGCCGTGCTCGATGAAATGCTCGCGGCCAACGCGGAACAGGTCGAACAATACCGCGCGGCAGACGAAGCCAAGCGCGGCAAGATGTTCGGCTTCTTTGTCGGCCAGGCCATGAAAGCCTCCAAGGGCAAGGCCAACCCGCAACAGGTGAACGAACTGCTGAAAAGCAAGCTCGAAGGCTGATAGCGATGAGCGGTCCGAGTGAGATTTCATGCTCGACTCGGACCTCCTGTGGGAGGGGGCTTGTCTCCGATAGCGGTGATTCAGTCAAAACAGTAGTGACTGACACTCCGCTATCGGGGGCAAGCCCCCTCCCACATTTGTGATGAGGGCACCTTGATAATGAAGCGCTTACTTGGCCTTTTAGCCCTGTTCTCTTTGCTGGCCGGTTGCGCCAGCGGCCTCATCGACCCCAACGGCTACGACGAAACCGGCACCGCCTCCTATTACGGCGCCAAACACCATGGCAAAAAAACCGCCAGCGGTGAACCCTTCAACCAGAACGCCCTGACCGCCGCCCATCGGCGCCTGCCTTTCGGCACGCAGGTCAAGGTGACCAATCTCGATACCGACAAATCCGTGGTGGTGCGCATCAATGATCGCGGCCCGCACACCCGTGGGCGACTGATCGATCTGTCACGCCAGGCCGCCGCGCAACTGGGCATGCTGAGCAGCGGCACCGCACGGGTGCGCGTGCAAGCCCTGAGCAATTGAAGACGGAGCCCTGGCCATTTACGGATTAACCGCCCTCTCGCCCTGGAGCCTGATCGAATTGATCAGCGGCCTGGTGTTGCTGATCGTCGGCGCCGAAATCCTGGTGCGCGCCGCCGTGCGCCTGGCTGCCAGCCTCAAGGTCCGGCCGTTGATCATTGGCCTGACGATCGTCGCCTTCGGCAGCAGTGCGCCGCAGATGACCGTCAGCCTGCAAGCCACCCTGGCCGGCAACACCGACATTGCGGTGGGCAGCGTGATCGGCAGCAGCATTTTCAACATCCTCGTCACCCTGGGCCTGTCGGCGCTGATCGTTCCGCTGCGGGTCTCGCGGCAACTGGTGCGCCTGGATATCCCGGTGATGATCCTCGCCGGCCTGCTGGTATTTACCCTGGCGGCCAATGAAGAACTGACGCCGCTCGACGGTTCGCTGCTGCTGGTGGCCTTGCTGGCCTACCTCGGCGTGCTGCACTATCAGACCCGCCATTCACGTCGCCCGCGCACGCTGGACACCGTGGCCAAGGCGCCCTGGTTGAGCAGCGTATTGCTGATGTTCGGCGGATTGCTGGTGCTGGTGCTGGCCGGGCATTTGTTGCTGGGTGCGGCGGTGGATGTGGCGGGCGATCTGGGCCTGTCGGAGCGCATCATCGGCTTGACGCTGATTGGCGTCGGCACTTCGCTGCCGTGCCTGGCCACCTCGCTGATCGCAGCCCTGCGCGGCCAGCGGGAAATCGCCGTGGGTAACGTGATCGGCAGCAACCTGTTCAACCTGCTGGGCGTCCTGGGGCTGACCGCACTGCTCGCGCCCTCGCCGCTGTCGGTGTCGCCCAATGCCCTGGATTTCGACCTGCCGGTGATGCTCGGCGTGGTAGTGCTGTGCCTGCCGGTGTTTTATTCCGGCTACCGCGTGACCCGTGCCGAAGGCCTGGTGCTGCTGGGGCTGTACCTCGCGTATGGGCTGCATGTGATGGCATTCACCACCGGCATGCCGTTGGCCAACAAACTCGAACAACTGATGCTGTATTACGTCCTGCCAGTGCTGGTGGCTTTCCTGTTGTTCAGCACGCTGCGAGCCTGGCGCCGCCAACACAAGAGGGAATCGCAATGACCGATCAGAAAAAGCCAGGGGTAGAAATGCGTCGTCAGGTGATGGGCGATGCGTTCGTCGACCGCGCCTTGGGCAACGCTACCGAATTCACCCAGCCGCTGCAGGACTTCGTCAACGAACATGCCTGGGGCAGCGTGTGGAACCGCGACGGCTTGCCGCTGAAGACACGCAGCCTGATCACCCTCGCCGCCCTCACCGCGCTCAAGTGCCCGCAGGAACTCAAAGGCCACGTGCGCGGCGCGCTGAACAATGGCTGCACCGTGGAGGAAATCCGCGAGGCGCTGCTGCATTGCGCGGTGTATGCCGGCGTGCCGGCGGCAATCGAGGCGTTTCGCGCGGCGCAGGAAGTGATTGAGGCGTATCAGGCAGACAAGCCGTGACGCTCAGATAGCGATCACAAGATTCAGATCCAGCCACCCGCCTGCAACACGAAGATCCCGATATTCGTGGTCACCGCCGCCATCAAGGTGGTGATCACGATAATCGCCGCCGCCAGCTCATGATTGCCCTCGGCCGCCCTGGCCATCACAAAGCTCGCGGCCGCGGTCGGTGCGCCGAAGTACAGGAACAGAATCCCCAATTCCGGCCCACGAAACCCGAGCAACCACGCCCCCAGCGTGGCGACCACCGGCAGCCAGATCATCTTCATCAAGCTCGCACTCAACGCCATGTTGCCGCTCTTGCGCAACGCCGCCAGCGACAAGGTGCCGCCGATGCAGATCAGCGCCAACGGTAAAGTCATGTCGGCCAGGTACTGCGCGGATTTTTCCAGCCAGCCCGGCAAGCCGATCTGGAAATAGGCGAACGGCGCGGCCGCAATCACGCTGATGATCAGCGGGTTGGCCAGCACACTTTTGCAGATGCTCCACGGGTCGGACTTGATCACCGGGCTGTACACCGCCAGCACAATGGTCGACAGCGTGTTGTAGAACAGGATCACCAACGCCGCGAGGATCGCGCCGAGGGAGATGCCGTAATCACCGTACATACTGGCCGCCAGTGCCAGGCCGATCACCCCGTTGTTACCGCGAAACGCGCCTTGGGTGTAGATGCCCCGGTCTTCACGCTTGCAGCGGAAAATCGCCCAGCCCCAGGCCAGCGCAAAGCTCAACAGCGTGGCGACGGCGAAATAGATCAGCAAACCCGGCTTGAGCGCCGAATGCAGGTCGGCATGCAGAATGCCGAGAAACAGCAGCGCCGGCATGGTGACGTTGAACACCAGGGACGATGCGGTGTGGATAAAGCTGTCGTTGATCCAGTTGATGCGCTTGAGCAGCACACCGAGGAACAACATGGCAAACACCGGCGCGGTGATGGTGAGGGTGGTGAGGAAGATAGCCAGCATGCCGGGGAGAACCTTGGTGGGCGTCGTTAGGGGGCTAATGATAAGCCATACGGCCCAATGGCGCCTGATAGACCGCTATCGGGGGCAAGCCCCCTCCCACATATCATTCGTTGTGTGTCTGACGCAGACTCAGTGTGGGAGGGGCGGTGCGACGATTCGACTTGCCCCCGATGAAGGCGACTCGGTCTCAGGTAATCGGCGCCGGATTGAACAACGTAATGTCGTTATGCAGCTTGTGCTGCTCCGCCCACGTCTGCTTCCTGCCGCTGGCCACATCCAGGTAGAAGTGAAACAACTCCCACCCCAACTCCTCAATGGTCGCGCGCCCGGTGGCGATGCGCCCGGCGTCGATATCGATCAGGTCCGGCCAGCGCTGCGCCAGCTCCGTGCGGGTCGAGACCTTCACCACCGGCGCCATCGCCAGCCCGTAAGGCGTGCCGCGCCCGGTGGTGAACACATGCAGGTTCATCCCCGCCGCCAGTTGCAAGGTGCCGCACACGAAGTCGCTGGCGGGCGTGGCGCAAAAGATCAGGCCTTTGCCCTTGAAGCGCTCACCCGGGCCGAGCACCCCGTTGATCGCGCTGCTGCCGGACTTGACGATGGAGCCCAGAGACTTCTCGACAATATTCGACAACCCGCCCTTCTTGTTCCCCGGCGTGGTGTTGGCACTGCGATCCGCCTCGCCCTTGGCCAGATAACGGTCGTACCAGTCCATTTCCCGTACCAGTTCCTCGGCGACTTCCTTGGTTTGCGCACGAGAAGTCAGCAGGTAGATGGCATCACGCACCTCGGTGACTTCGGAAAACATCACCGTCGCCCCCGCTCGCAGCAACAAGTCCGAAGCGAACCCCAGCGCCGGGTTGGCGGTGATGCCGGAAAACGCATCACTGCCGCCGCACTGCATGCCCAGGATCAGCTCGGACGCCGGCACGGTTTCCCGGCGGCGCTGGTCGAGTTTCTTCAGGCGCACCTCGGCCAGGGCCATGATCTGCTCGATCATCTCGCTAAACCCGTGGCTGGAATCCTGCAGCCGATACAGCCACGGCTCGCTCAGGTCGACGGAGCTGTCGTTGTCGTGCATCACCTGCCCGGCCTGCAATTTCTCGCAGCCCAGGCTGATCACCAGGGCTTCGCCTCCCAGGTTCGGGTTGCGCGCCAGGTTGCGCACGGTGCGGATCGGGATATACGCATCCGTCGCGGTGATCGCCACCCCGCAGCCGTAGCTGTGGGTCAGCGCCACCACGTCATCGACATGCGGGTACTTGGGCAGCAATTCGTCCTTGATGCGCTTGACCGCATGGTCCAGCACACCGGTGACGCACTGCACCGTGGTGGTGATGCCGAGGATATTGCGCGTGCCGACCGTACCGTCGGCATTGCGATAGCCCTCGAAGGTAAACCCTTCCAGCGGCGCCTGGGCCTCAGGCACCTCGGTAGACAGCGGCAAGCTGTCCAACGGCGGCGCGGTGGGCATGCGCAGTTGATCTTCCTGCACCCAACTGCCGCGTGGAATCGGCGCCAGGGCGTAACCGATGGTTTGGCCGTAGCGAATAATCCGGCCGCCTACAGGGATATCTTCAAGGGTCACTTTGTGGCTTTGTGGAATGAAATCCACGGTCACCAGACCGTCCGGGAACTCGGTCCCGGCCGGTACACCCTGGTCATTGACCACGATCACCACGTTGTCGCGCTCGTGCAAGCGAATCGAGCGCGGCGAGTCGGCATGTTCAATCAACTGCATCACACGGCCCCTTCAGGAATGCGCTTGGGTAAGGTGGGTCAACTCAGGCCCTTGGCTTGGCGGCTCTTTGAGCACCACGCGTTTGATCGGGCCGACAATCACCAGGTAACTGAACACCGCCACCAGCGCATTCGCGCCGACAAACACCAGCGCCCATTTGAACGAACCGGTGGTGCTGATGATGTAGCCGATGACAATCGGCGTGGTGATCGACGCCAGGTTACCGAAGGTGTTGAACAGGCCGCCACTGAGGCCAGCGATTTGTTTCGGCGACGTGTCGGACACCACCGCCCAACCCAGTGCGCCAACGCCTTTGCCGAAGAAGGCCAAGGCCATGAAGCCCACCACCATCCACTCGATATCCACATAGTTGCAGGCCACGATGCTGCTGGAGATCAGCAGGCCGCCAATGATCGGCGCCTTGCGGGCGAAGGTCAGGGAATGGCCTTTGCGCAGCAGGTAGTCGGATATCACCCCGCCCAACACACCGCCGATAAACCCGCAGATCGCTGGCAACGAGGCAATGAAACCGGCCTTGAGAATGGTCATGCCACGGTCCTGCACCAGGTACACCGGGAACCAGGTCAGGAAGAAGTACGTGATGCCGTTGATGCAGTACTGGCCCAGGTACACGCCGAGCATCATGCGGTTGGTCAGCAACTGGCGGATGTAATCCCACTTCGGGCCGTCGGTTTTCTTACCCTTGCCCTTGTCCTGATCCATATCGACCAACGCACCGTTGGCCGCGATGTGATTGAACTCGGCTTCGTTGATCATCGGGTGCTGGCGCGGGCTGTGGATAACTTTCAGCCAGATCAGTGAGAAAACAACGCCGATCACGCCCATCACGATAAACACGTGCTGCCAGCCGAAGCTGTAGACGATCCAGCCCATCAGCGGCGCGAACAGCACCGTGGCGAAGTACTGCGCCGAGTTGAAGATCGCCGAGGCCGTACCGCGTTCGGCGGTGGGGAACCAGGCGGCCACAATCCGTGCATTGCCCGGGAAGGACGGCGCTTCGGCCAGGCCGACCATAAAGCGCAGCATAAACAGCGCCACGACCGCCGTGGAGATACCGAACTCACCGACGTAGCCTTGCAGCACGGTGAACAGTGACCAGGTGAAAATGCTCAGGGCATAGATTTTTTTCGAGCCGAACCGATCGAGCAGCCAGCCGCCGGGAATTTGCCCGGCCACGTAGGCCCAACCGAATGCAGAGAAGATGTAACCGAGGGTGACCGCGTCGATGCCGAGGTCTTTTTGCAGGCTGGAACCCGCGATCGCGATGGTGGCCCGGTCGGCGTAATTGATCGTAGTCACCAGGAACAGCATGAGCAGGATCAAATAGCGGACATGGGTCGGCTTGGTCGCTTGCATGTAGAAGTACTCCCACTAATTATTTTTTTTTGCGGGTGATATTTATGTGTTGCCGGACGCCGCCCCTGTAGGAGCGAGCTTGCTCGCGAAAAACTCAAAGGCACCGCGCGCGCCCTGAATGCCTGCGTATTCGTTGAGATTTTTCGCGAGCAAGCTCGCTCCTACAGTGTTACGAGCCGATGTAGCTGGTTTTCACCACGGTGTAGAACTCTTGCGCATAGCGACCTTGCTCACGCGAACCATAGGACGAGCCCTTACGGCCGCCGAACGGAACGTGATAGTCCACACCAGCCGTCGGCAGGTTGACCATCACCATCCCGGCCTGGGAGTGGCGCTTGAAGTGGTTGGCGTATTTCAGCGAGGTGGTGGCGATGCCCGCCGACAAACCGAACTCGGTGTCGTTGGCCATGGCCAGCGCCGCCTCGTAGTCCGCCACGCGCACCACGTTGGCCACCGGGCCGAAGATCTCTTCGCGGCTGATCCGCATGGCGGCTTCGCTGTCGGCAAACAGCGTCGGCGCCAGGTAGTAGCCCTCGGTGTCGCAGGTCACCAGGCCGCCGCCACTCACCAGCCGCGCACCTTCACTCTGGCCGATGTCGATGTATTTCAAATCCTGATCCAACTGGGCTTGGGAGACGACCGGGCCGATGTCGGTGCCGCTTTTCAACGCGTGGCCGACCTTGATCGACTGCATGCGCTCGGCCATGGCCGCGACGAACTGGTCATGAATGCCGGCCGTCACGATCAAGCGGCTGGAGGCGGTGCAACGTTGGCCGGTGGAATAGAACGCGCTCTGCACCGATAACTCGACGGCCTGTTTGAGGTCGGCGTCATCGAGAATGATCTGCGGGTTCTTGCCGCCCATTTCCAACTGCACCTTGGCTTGGCGCGAGACACAGCTGACCGCGATCTGACGCCCCACACCGACCGAGCCGGTGAAGCTGATGCCGTCGACTTTCGGGCTGTTGACCAACACCTCGCCGACCACACGCCCGCTGCCCATCACCAGGTTGAACACACCGGCGGGGAAACCGGCGCGGGAGATGATTTCCGCCAGGGCCCAGGCGCAGCCCGGCACCAGCTCCGCCGGCTTGATCACCACGCAGTTGCCGTAGGCCAGGGCCGGGGCGATTTTCCACGCGGGGATGGCAATCGGGAAGTTCCACGGGGTGATCAGGCCGACCACGCCGAGGGCTTCGCGGGTGACTTCGACATTGACGCCCGGTCGCACCGACGGCACGTAGTCGCCGGACAGGCGCAGGCACTCACCGGCGAAGAACTTGAAAATATTCCCGGCGCGGGTCACTTCGCCAATGGCTTCAGGCAGGGTCTTGCCCTCTTCCCGAGCCAGCAGCGTGCCAAGCTCTTCGCGGCGGGCGAGGATTTCGCTGCCGACTTTATCCAGCGCGTCGTGGCGGGCCTGGATGCCGGAAGTCGACCAGGCCGGGAACGCGGCGCGGGCGGCATCGATAGCGGCGTTGACCTGGGCGACATCCGCCTTGGCATATTCGCCGACGACATCGGACAACTCCGACGGGTTGAGGTTGACGCAATAATCAGCGCCGGCCACCCATTGGCCGTTGATGTAGTTCTCAAAACGTTTGGCTTGGGACACGAATCTTCTCCTGACGCAAAAGGCCGCTGATTGCTCAGCGGCCTTATAGATAAGTTATTGCGGACCTTGCTTGTCGATCAGCGCGGCCAGGGCTTCATATTCTTCCGGCAGCAGGTCGGTCAGAGGCGTGCGTACCGGGCCTGCGTCGTAGCCGACGATTTTGGCGCCGGCCTTGACGATGCTCACCGCATAGCCGGCCTTGCGGTTGCGGATGTCCAGGTACGGCAGGAAGAAGTCATCGATGATCTTGCCAACAGTGGCGTGATCGTCACGGGCGATGGCGTGATAGAAGTCCATCGCGGTTTTCGGGATGAAGTTGAACACCGCCGAGGAGTACACCGGCACGCCCAGGGCCTTGTAGGCAGCGGCGTAAACCTCTGCAGTCGGCAAGCCACCCAGGTAGCTGAAACGGTCGCCCAGACGACGGCGGATCGACACCATCAATTCGATGTCACCCAGGCCGTCCTTGTAGCCGATCAGGTTCGGGCAACGTTCGGCCAGGCGCTCCAGCAAGGGTGCAGTCAGGCGGCAGACGTTGCGGTTGTAGACAACCACGCCGATCTTGACCGACTTGCACACCGCTTCCACGTGGGCGGCAACCCCGTCCTGGCTGGCTTCGGTCAGGTAGTGCGGCAGCAGCAGCAAGCCTTTGGCACCGAGGCGCTCGGCTTCCTGAGCGTATTCGATGGCCTGACGGGTCGAACCGCCGACACCGGCGAGGATCGGCACGCTGGTGGCGCAGGTATCCACCGCCGTTTTCACAACCTGGGAATATTCGCTGGCCGCGAGGGAGAAAAACTCACCGGTGCCGCCGGCAGCGAACAGCGCCGTGGCACCGTAGGGGGCCAGCCACTCCAGACGTTTGATATAGCCGGCCTGGTGAAAATCACCCTGGGCGTTGAAATCGGTCACGGGGAAAGACAGCAGACCGTGGGAGAGGATGGACTTCAGTTCTTGTGGATTCATTATTCGAACACCCTGGGCAAAGACTTTCTGGCGAAAGGTTGTTGTTGGTTTTGCTTATGTCATACGTCATCGTACAACTATAAAATATTTCGTCAACTGCAATTCATCGGCCATCAGCACACTGGATGCGGCGCACCTGTGCCGTGCGGGCCTTGGCCACCCTCAAGGCGCGGTTGTAGGTGCCGGATCTGAAGGCGACACAAGGACGTAAATGACCAGTACTGGACAAGTGATTGGCGGGGGGGCGTTCGGACTTGCTGCTGAAGGATCACAAACCCAATACGCCCGCGTGAGCCGTACCGTTTATCGTGACTGTTATTTTTAACAGTTATGCCGATGCTCAACGAAGGGGATAACGCTGCAAAGGAGCCAGGCTCTCTGGTTTCCGTGCAAAGGAGCACTCAATCATGACCATTGAAGCCCCGAGCCTTGCCGGCGGCGCCTCTTCTAGCACCGCTCAAGTCAGCCTGGCAAGCGGCGCACGAATAGAGTTTTCCATCCCCGAACTCAATGAGGTTCCCGCAAGCGCTCAGGTATCTATCATCGTCGGACCGGACCCCGAGTCCCCGGAAGCCGAAGGCAAGAAAAAGAACGCCGGACAGTACGACCCCGACACGGAAGACTACGTGAAAGAACGAAATCTCACGGTCGATATTTCTTCCGACAGCTTGAAGACATTCATCAACCAAACGGTGGAGGTGCGATACGCGATAAGCGGCGAATCGGGGAGATCCTATTCTGAGCCGCTCAGCATAAAAGTCTTGCCGTGACGCAGGCTGCATCGCTCTCGTCGTGGGCACAAAACACGCCGCTCACGGCAGTTTCCGTATGACGGTCAAAGCGGATCAATCAGAACGCCAACTTCCAACACTGAGGTGTAAAGGCCATGAAATACGACCTCAACATGCCGGACGGCCAAAAAAAGCAGATCACCTTCGATGGCGTGATTTACAAGGGAGATATTCTCAAATTTGAAGGTGCCGATACCCAATACGAGGTGATTAACCGCTTTCTCAGCGTCCCGTTCGATCTTGACGAACCCATCACCGATGTGGTGCTCGAGGTCGAGATCTACTCTTAACCCCGCTGCGCCTCTGCTTCTTCGTGAGCATGGCGCAGCCGCTCGCGACTGTTGGTCAGATGCAAGCGCATCGCCGCCCGCGCCGCATCCGAATCCTGGCGCGCGATCGCTTCATAGATTTCTTCGTGTTCGCGGCTCAAGCGCTTCATGTAGTGCTGCTGGTCGTCATGGGCCAGGCGCGCCGAGTTCAGGCGGGTTCGCGGAATGATGCTGGTGCCCAGGTGCGTCATGATGTCGGTGAAGTAGCGGTTGCCGGTGGACAGGGCAATCTGCAGGTGGAACTGGAAGTCCGACGCTACCGCATCGCCAGCATGGGCGGCGCTTTCATTCAAGGCGTCGAGGGCGGCTCGCATGCCGGCCAGTTGTTCGTCGCTGCGGCGCAACGCGGCCAGGCCCGCAGACTCCACTTCCAGGCTGATACGCAGTTCCAGGATCGCCAGCACGTCACGCAGGGTCACGACGGTGGCCGGGTCGATGCGAAAGCCGCTGGGGCTTGGCGTATCCAACACAAAGGTGCCGATACCGTGGCGGGTTTCCACCTGCCCCGCCGCCTGCAAGCGCGAGATGGCTTCACGCACCACCGTGCGGCTGACGCCATGGGCCTCCATGATCGCCGATTCGGTGGGCAATTTGTCGCCACGCTTGAGTTGGCCGTCGCGGATCTGCTCGGACAACACCGTGACCAATTCCTGGGCAAGGCTGCGGCGCTTGCGGGGAAAACGCGGGGCGGTGTTGGTGTTTTCCATGTTGGGTCATCTTTCTCGGTGAACTGAACACGCATCATAGCCCATGGCGGTTGTACGATCACCGTCCCCGGCATGTCTTTCATCTACGACGACCAGGCAAAAAAATGCCCCGGCAACCGCCGAGGCATTTTTCAGGCTCGCCCGAAGGCAACAGCCGCTTACTTCACCACTTTCAGACTGGGCCGGCCGCTTGGACGCGGTGGCTCGGTATCCGGTGGTGGCACTTCATCGTCGTCTTCCCCTTCGATCGCGTCGTCATCCTCGAAAGGCGACTCCAGATCGAACACCATGCCTTGACCATTTTCCCGGGCGTAAATCCCGAGGATGGCGCCAATCGGCACGTACAGCGTATGCGGCACACCGCCGAAACGCCCTTCGAAGCTGACGGCTTCGTTGTCCATGTGCAGGTGGCGCACCGCACTCGGCGATACGTTCAGCACAATCTGCCCGTCACTGGCAAAACCCTGCGGAACCTGAACCGCAGGAAACTCGGAATTGACCAGCATGTGCGGGGTGCAATCGTTGTCCACAATCCACTCATAGAGCGCGCGAACCAGGTAGGGTCGACTGGAGTTCATCAACGGCTCCTTAAGCCTTAGCGCATATCGCGCTCGACACCAGACAGACTCGTCTGGAAAGCCTCACGCGCAAACTGGCGCTCCATGTAATCAAGCAGCGGCTTGGCCGGCCGCGGCAGTTCAATGCCCAAAATCGGCAAGCGCCAGAGTATGGGTAATAGGCAGCAATCCACCAAGCTTTGTTCCTCGCTGAGGAAAAAAGGCTTGTCGGCGAACAGTGGCGAAACACCCGTCAGGCTCTCGCGCAATTCCTTGCGCGCCACGACACGGGCCGCCTCTTTGCTGCGCGAATCCAGAATCAAATCCACCAGCCCACACCAGTCGCGCTGAATCCGATGGATCAGCAGGCGGCTGTTGGCACGCGCCACCGGGTACACCGGCAGCAAAGGCGGATGCGGGTAACGCTCATCCAGATATTCCATCACCACGGTTGACTCCCACAACGCCAGGTCACGATCGACCAGGGTGGGCAAGCTGCCGTAAGGGTTCACTTCGATCAGTTTCGGCGGGTGACGACCCACCTCCACACTGATGATCTCGGCGCTGACACCCTTCTCTGCGAGCACGATGCGTACTCGGTGGGAATAGTGGTCGGCGGGGTCGGAGTAACAGGCCAACCGATTGGTCACGCCCATGGCGGTCCTCCTCGCTTGTTGAAATTATCGAAAGCTCAAAAACGAGCGCGCCCAGAGAGCATCTCAGTAGTACCTGATGACCAGGTCGCTACGGGTTAGAGATGCCGCTGGGCGCGCAAGATTAACAGCAATTGCTTACGGTTGGATCAATGCACATCCTTCCAGTATTCGCGCTTGAGCAGATAAGCGAATACGAAGAAGAAAGCCAGGTACAGCAAGACATACGTACCAATGCGCTGGTGCTGCAGTTTGACCGGGTTGGCCGAGTAGGCCAGGAAGGTCACGAGATTCTTGACCTTCTCGTCGAACTGCTCTTCGTTCAGCGCGCCGGACTTGGGCACGATGGTCAGTTGATCGCACGCTTCATGTGTCAGCGGCGTGCCGGTCAACGGGTCAAATTGCTTCTTGCCGCCATCGACTACCTGAACCTGCTTGCATCCTATCACTTGGCGGCCCTGCAGGCCGACCAGAACGTTAGGCATACCGACGTTCGGGAACACCACGTTGTTCACGCCCCATGGACGTGCAGGGTCTTCATAGAAGGATTTCAGATAGCCGTAGAGCCAATCGGTGCCGCGAACCCGCGCCACCAGGGTCAGGTCGGGCGGCGCAGCGCCGAACCAGGCCTTGGCGTCCGCCGTTTGCATGCCGATGTTCATGTGGTCGCCAATCTTGGCGCCGGTGAACACCAGCTTGTCGAGCATCACCTCGTGCGGGATGCCCAGGTCATCGGCAACACGCTCGTAACGCTGGAACTTGGCGCTGTGGCAACCCATGCAATAGTTGGCAAACGTGCGAGCGCCGTCCTGCATGGCCGCTTTGTCAGACACGTCGATAGCGACTTTTTCCAACTCGGGGCCTTGCTCGGAAGCGAAGGACAGTAGCGGCAGCGCCGCAAGCATCAATGCAACGAATAATTTTTTCATCAGCCAGTCACCCTTTCCGGAACCGGTTTGGTCTTCTCAAGCCGGGTATAGAACGGCATCAGAATGAAGTAGGCGAAGTACAGGAAGGTGCAGACCTGCGACAGCAACGTGCGCTCAGGAGTCGGCGCCAGTACACCCAGTACACCCAGGATCACGAACGCAATGCAGAACACCCACAGCCAGATCTTGCTCAGCCAGCCCTTGTAGCGCATGGACTTGACCGGGCTTCGGTCGAGCCACGGCAGCACGAACAGCACCGCGATGGCCGCGCCCATGGCGATCACGCCCATGAGCTTGTCGGGGATCGCCCGCAAGATCGCGTAGAACGGCGTGAAGTACCAGACCGGGGCAATATGCACAGGCGTCTTGAAGGCGTTGGCCTGCTCAAAGTTAGGTTTTTCCAGGAAATAACCACCCATCTCCGGGAAAAAGAACACGATCGAGCAGAACACGAACAGGAACACGACGACACCGACAATATCTTTTACGGTGTAGTACGGGTGGAACGGAATGCCATCCAGCGGGATGCCGTTCTCGTCCTTGTGCTTCTTGATGTCCACACCATCGGGGTTGTTCGAACCCACTTCGTGCAGCGCCAGGATGTGCAGCACCACCAAACCGAGAATCACGATCGGCAAGGCCACCACGTGCAAGGCGAAGAAGCGGTTCAGGGTGATGCCCGAAATCAGGTAGTCACCACGAATCCACTGGGTCAGGTCGTTGCCGATCACCGGGATCGCGCCGAACAGCGAGATGATCACCTGGGCGCCCCAGTACGACATCTGGCCCCAAGGCAGCAGGTAGCCCATGAAGGCTTCAGCCATCAGCGCCAGGTAGATCAGCATGCCGAACACCCACACCAGCTCACGCGGCTTCTGGTACGAACCGTAGAGCAAACCACGGAACATATGCAGGTAGACCACGATGAAGAACGCCGAGGCGCCGGTGGAGTGCAGCAGGCGCAGGATCGAGCCGTACTCGACGTCACGCATGATGTATTCGACGGAAGCGAACGCCTCCTCCGCCGACGGGGTGTAGCTCATGGTCAGCCAGACGCCGGTGACGATCTGATTGACCAGCACCAGCAGTGCCAGGGAGCCGAAGAAGTAGAAGAAGTTGAAGTTTTTTGGCGCGTAATACTTGCTGAGATGGTCTTCCCACATTTTGGTGGCGGGGAAGCGCGCATCGACCCAATCCATGAACTTACTCATCACGCGTTCTCCTTATCGAGGCCAATGACAATGATGTCGTCAGATTCGTAGTTATGCGGAGGCACGGGCAGGTTCAGTGGAGCAGGTTGCGATTTGTAGACGCGGCCGGCCAGGTCGTAGTGCGAACCGTGGCAGGGGCAGAAATAGCCGCCGACCCAATCCTTGCCCAGGTCGACTGGCGCCACTTCGGGGCGGAAAGTAGGTGAGCATCCCAAGTGGGTACACAGACCGACCAGCAGCAGAATCTCTGGCTTGATCGAACGTGCTTCGTTTTTGGCGTAGGCGGGTTGGTCGGAAAACTCAGATTTTGGGTCAGACAACTGGCCTTCGATCTTTTTCAGATTTCCCAGGATTTCCTCCGTTCGACGAACAATGAAGACCGGCTGACCGCGCCACTCAGCAATCATCTGCTGGCCTGGCTCAATCTTGCCAATATTCACTTTCACCGGTGCACCTGCGGCTTTCGCCTTGGCACTGGGAAACCATGACCCCACGAACGGGACCGCAGCCCCCACCGCTCCTGCAGCACCCACCACGGATGTGGCTGCTACCAAGAAGCGACGCCGGCCTGCATTCACGCCGTCATTGCTCATTCAGTCCTCTCCCATCAGCTTTTTGGCCTGTTAAATCAGGCGTCTACTAAGTATTAAATCTGAACTTATAAAAATTTTGCCGAATGGTAATGAAAAGCCCCACCCCTGACAAGGGAATTACCCGGAGCTCTAGCTCCAAGCCTTGTAGTATAGGGGGTCTACGGCTGTGGCAAGTTGTCACGCCGAAATTTATACATAAATCGCAGGCAATAAAAAACGCCCAGCTCCGTGAGGAGGCTGGGCGTTTTTGTGGAACGTAAAGCGAATTAACGCTTCGAGTACTGCGGACGCTTACGCGCTTTACGCAGACCGACTTTCTTACGTTCAACTTCACGGGCATCACGAGTCACGAAGCCAGCTTTGCGCAGAGCGCCACGCAGGGTTTCGTCGTACTGCATCAGAGCGCGAGTGATACCGTGGCGGATTGCGCCAGCTTGACCACTTACACCGCCACCGATAACGGTGACGTAGATGTCGAACTTTTCAACGGTCTCGGTCAGTTCCAGCGGCTGACGAACTACCATGCGGGCAGTTTCGCGGCCGAAGAAATTTTCCAGAGTGCGGTTGTTGATCGAGATGTTACCAGTGCCCGGACGCAGGAAAACGCGTGCGGTTGCGGTTTTGCGACGGCCAGTGCCGTAATTTTGAGTCGCCGACATAATGAACTATTCCGTTAAAACTTCAGTTCTTGGGGCTGCTGAGCAGCATGAGGGTGAGCAGCGCCCGCATAGACTTTCAGCTTGCGAAACATATCGCGACCCAGTGGGCCCTTCGGCAGCATGCCTTTAACCGCGATTTCAATCGGGGCCTCAGGCTTCTTGGCGATCAGACCTTCGAAATTAGAAGACTTGATGCCGCCTGGGAAACCGGAGTGACGGTAGTACATTTTGTCTTGCGCTTTGTTGCCGGTAACACGTACCTGCTCAGCGTTGATGATCACGATGTAGTCACCGGTGTCAACGTGAGGGGTGTATTCAGGCTTGTGCTTGCCACGCAGACGGCTGGCGACTTCAGTGGCCAGACGACCCAGAGTCTGACCAGCGGCGTCGACGACAAACCAGTCGCGCTGAACTGTTTCCGGTTTTGCAGTAAAAGTTGTCATTCTTTAATAGCCTCAGGGGCCGCCCTGTAAATTAGACGGCGGATCTTACTGAATAGTGCGTACTTTGACAAGTCAAAGGCAGCCGGATACAGACGCTATCGGGGGCTCGGGTCGGCGCGTCCGTTCAACGGCAAGATTCTTCGGCAGGCGGCGCATCACTTCCACTGCAGAAAGAGGTGGGCAATTATGCAGATTGCGAAAAAAAATTCAACCTGCTTTTATGATTGTTTTCCCCAAAGGAGCATCCGATGGATTATCGACAGCTGGGCCGTACCGATCTGAACGTAAGCGCGATAGCCTTGGGCACCATGACCTGGGGCGAGCAGAACAGCGAGGCAGAGGCCTTCGCACAGATCGAACGGGCCAAGGCCGCGGGGATCAACTTCCTCGACACGGCAGAAATGTATCCGGTGCCGCCCAAGGCCGATACCTATGCCACCACCGAGCGTTACATCGGTAATTACTTCAAAAGCCACGGCGACCGGGCCGACTGGATTCTCGCCAGCAAGATCGCCGGCCCCGGCAATACCATCGATTACATCCGCGGCGGCCACCCGCGCCACAACCACAAGCACATCGTCGACGCCCTGGATGCCAGCCTCAAGCGCCTGCAGACCGACTGGATCGACCTCTACCAGTTGCATTGGCCGGAGCGCAGCACCAACTTCTTCGGCCAGTTGGGCTACAAGCACAAGGACGAAGACGACCTGACGCCGCTGGAGGAAACCCTCGAAGCGCTCGACGCGCAAGTGAAGGCCGGCAAGATCCGCCACATCGGCCTGTCCAACGAAACACCATGGGGCACCATGAAATTCCTCGCCCTGGCCGAAGCCCGTGGCTGGACCCGCGCAGTGTCGATCCAGAACCCCTACAACCTGCTCAACCGCAGCTTTGAAGTGGGCCTGGCGGAAATCGCGATTCGCGAACAGTGTGGCTTGCTGGCTTATTCGCCCCTGGCGTTCGGCATGCTCAGCGGCAAATACGAAGGCGGCGCACGCCCGGCAAAAGCCCGCCTGACGGAATACAGCCGCTTCAGCCGCTACTTCAACCCGCAGTCGGAAGCGGCGTGCAGCCGTTATGTGGCACTGGCCCGCGAACACGGCCTGGACCCGGCGCAGATGGCGTTGGCGTTCGTTACGCAGCAGCCGTTCGTGACCAGCAACATCATTGGTGCGACGACGCTTGAGCAACTGGACAGCAACCTTGCCAGCGCTGACCTGAAACTGTCGAAAGAGGTGCTGGAGGGGATTGAGGCGATTCAGAAGGATCATCCTAATCCAGCACCTTGATTGATCTCTAGACCGCTATCGGGGGCAAGCCCCCTCCCACAGTTGACCGAGCTCACAAGTCTAAGTGTGGAAGGGGGCTTGCCCCCCCACAGTTGACCGAGCTCACAAGTCTAAGTGTGGAAGGGGGCTTGCCCCCTCCCACAGTTGACCGAGTTAACAAGTCTAAGTGTGGGAGGGGGCTTGCCCCCGATGAGGCCCTCAGCCACACCACCGAAATCAAAGCGCCCGCGCAATAATCTCCTTCATGATCTCGTTGGTCCCCGCATAAATCCGCTGCACCCGCGCATCCGCCCAGGCGCGGGCGATCGGGTATTCCCACATGAAGCCGTAGCCGCCATGCAATTGCACGCACTCGTCGAGCACCTTGCATTGCAGGTCCGTGGCCCAGTACTTGGCCATCGCGGCGGTGGGCACGTCGAGCTTGCCCTCCAGGTGCAACGCCAGGCATTTGTCGACGAACACGCGGCCGATCTGGATCTCGGTGGCCATCTCCGCCAATTTGAAGCGGGTGTTCTGGAAATCGGCAATCGCCTTGCCAAACGCCTTGCGCTCACGGGTGTAGTCGAGCGTCCATTGCAACGCCGCTTCGGCTGACGACAGCGCACCAATCGCCACGGTCAGGCGCTCCTGGGGCAACTCCTGCATCAAATAAGCAAAGCCCATGCCCGCCTGGCCCAGCAGGTTTTCCTTGGGTACACGGACATCCTGGAAGAACAACTCAGAGGTGTCCTGGGCCTTCATGCCAACTTTCTCCAGGCGCTTGCCCTTGTCGAAGCCCGGCGTGGCGGCCTCCACCAGGAACAGGCTGGTGCCCTTGGCGCCGGCCTTGGGGTCGGTCTTGGCGACCACGATCACCAGATCGGCGAGAAAGCCGTTGGTGATGAAGGTCTTGGAGCCGTTGATCACATACTCATCGCCGTCCAGCACCGCAGTGGTCTTGACCCCTTGCAGGTCGGAACCGGCGCCCGGCTCGGTCATGGCGATGGCCGTGACCTTCTCGCCGGAGATCAATTGGGGCAGGTATTTGTGCTTCAACGCCTCACTGCCGTAATGCAGGATGTACGGCGCGACAATGTCCGAATGCAGGGAGAAACCGATGCCGGTCAGGCCCAGGCGGCTGATTTCTTCGATCACCACCGCGCTGTAGAGAAAGTCCGCGCCCAGGCCGCCGTACTCCTCCGGCAGATGGGAACACAACATCCCCGCCTCGCCGGCTTTGTTCCACAGCGCGCGGTCGATATAGCCCTGCTTCTCCCATTGCGCATGGAACGGCGCGGCATCTTTTTCAAGGAAGGTGCGCACGCTTTGGCGGAAGAGCTCGTGTTCCGGGCTGAACAAGGTTCTGGGGATCATGGGTCACCTGCGTGGATTGTCGGACAAAGACTAACCACAGAGCCTATGCCCCGACGACGTCACGGGACACTGGACACATGCGACAAAAAATAAGACGATCCAGCCGTCTGGTGACCACTTTCCCCTATAAGAATAAATGAAATTATGTCTAACCAAATCTCCACGCCCCTGCGGCGCGTCAGCATTTTGGCCATTGATCGGGTGTTCGCGTCCACCCTCATGCAAGCCAAGGATTTCTTCCATCTCGCCAGCCTGCGTTACGGCAAACAACAAGGCCTGGGCCTGACCCCCGCGTTCGAAACCCGCCTGGTCAGCCCCGACGGGCAATCGGCGCACAGCTTCAGTGACGTGATCATACCGATGGACGGCGGGCTGGAAGACGCCGACATCATCGTGCTACCGGCTTTCTGGGATGACTTCGACGCCCTGTGTACGCGTTACCCGCAAGTGCTGCCGTGGCTGCGTGAACAGCACGCCCGCGGCGCCGTAGTCTGCGGCGTAGCCAACGGGGTGTTCTGGCTGGCCGAAGCCGGGCTGCTCGATGGGAAGGAGGCGACGACCTACTGGCGCTTCTTCAATGCTTTCAGCGAGCGCTTCCCCAAGGTCCAACTTAACCAGGACAAGCACCTCACCGACGCCGACAACCTGTACTGCGCCGGCGGTACCACCTCCGCCTGCGACCTCTACATTTATTTGATCGAACGCTTCTGCGGCGCCAATATCGCCCAGGCCGTGGCCCGCGACATTCTTTACGAAGTGCAGCGTAGCTATTCGCCGGGACGGATCGGTTTCGGTGGGCAGAAGCTGCACCAGGACGTGATCATCCTGCAAATCCAACACTGGCTCGAAGAGCATTTCGCCGACAAGTTCCGCTTCGAGGACGTCGCCCGGGAACACGGCATGAGCATCCGCAACTTCATGCGCCGCTTCCAGACCGCCACCGGCGACAAACCGCTGCATTACCTGCAACGGCTGCGGATCGAGACGGCAAAAGGACTGCTTTCGGGCAGCCGCAAGAGCATCAAGACCATCAGTTATGAGGTGGGCTACGACGATGCGAGCTTCTTTGCGCGGCTGTTCAGGCAGCACACCGAGCTATCGCCGAACCAGTACCGCCAGCAGTTCCAGCAAGCCGCGTAATCAGGGCTGTACTAGGACCAAATGTGGGAGGGAGCTTGCTCCCGATAGCCGTGTATCAGTCAGTACATCTGGCACTGATACACCGCTATCGGGGGCAAGCCCCCTCCCACACTTTTTACTGCGTCATGCTTAGGGCTTGTGCGCCCGCGACAGGAACTCGTGGGATTGCATTTCCAGCAAGCGGCTCAGGGTGCGCTGGAATTCGAAGTTCAAGCGACCGCCGGTGTAGAGGTCCTTGAGCTCGACTTCCGCCGAGATGATCAACTTGACGTTGCGGTCATAGAACTCGTCGACCATGTTGATAAAGCGGCGCGCGATGTCGTCGGTGGTGACGCTCATCTGCTCCACGCCACTGAGGATCACGGCGTGGAAGATCTTGCCCAGTTCGATGTAGTCGTTCTGGCTGCGCGGGCCGTCGCACAGTTCACGGAAGTCGAACCACGCCACGTCATCGCAGGTGCGCAAGGCGATGATTTCGCGGTTTTCGATGATCAACTTGTCGTTTTCCACCGCCTGGGTACATTCCGGCGTGAGGGCGCGGAAGCTTTTGCGCAGGCTTTCTTGCGCCGCGTCGTTGAGCGGGAAGTGGAACAACTCCGCTTGCTCCAGGTGCCGCAGGCGGTAATCGACGCCACTGTCGACGTTGACGATCTCGGTGTTCTGCTTGATCAGCGCAATGGCCGGCAGGAAGCGCGCGCGTTGCAGGCCATCCTTGTACAGGCCATCGGGCACGATGTTCGAGGTGGCAACCAGGGTCACGCCATTCTTGAACAGCTCTTCCATCAGGGTGCCGAGGATCATGGCGTCGGTGATGTCGGAGACGAAGAACTCATCGAAACAGATCACCCGCGCTTCTGCGGAGAACCGCTTGGCGATGATGGTCAGCGGGTTTTTCTCGCCCGGCAGGGTTTTCATCTCTTCGTGGACGCGCTTCATGAAGCGGTGGAAGTGCGTGCGGACCTTTTCCTTGAACGGCAGCGCTTCGAAGAAGGTGTCCACCAGGTAGGTCTTGCCGCGACCGACGCCGCCCCAGAAATACAGGCCCTTGACCGGCGTGTAGCCTTTCTTGCCAAACAACTTGCCGAACACCCCGGGTTTGCTCTGCGAGGCCGCGACCAGGTCTTCGTACAGGCGTTGCAAATGACGCACCGCCGTTTCCTGGGCCGCATCGTGGAAGAATTCAGGGCGTTTCAGATCAGCTTGATATCGTTCTAGGGGCGTCATAATTTCGTTAGCAAGGCAACAAAAACGGGCCGTCACTGTAACGACGGCCCCGGATAATGGCAATCAACCCTTGGTCGGGTTAATCCTCGAGGGGGGTCAACGCGACGCGCAGGGCTTCAATGGCGGCATCACGCGACGCGGCATCGGCGAACGTAGCGCTGTCGGCCACTGCGGCGGCGTCCAGCCATACACTGAAGCTCAGGGCTTCAGTGCGCACGTCCAGCGCGGCGCCGCTTTGCAATTGCTTGGTCACCGCGCCAGCCGCTTTGCCGTCGGCAAAATTGCGCGACAACAGCAGTTGCTCGCCATCGGCCGCCAACAGGCGGAAGCGGAAGCTGCCGTCGTCTTCGCGAAAGCTCACGAAGCGCGCAGCTTTGGCGGCCTTTTTCTTGGTGCTGACTGGCGCTGCAGCCTGGTTGACGAACGAACGCAGGCCCACCGCCTCACGCAGTTCGGCGAGGAACGGCGCGGCCACGGCGCGGGCTTTCTTGGCGCCGATCAGCAGCAGGTCTTCCATGTCCGCCGGGCGCGACATCAATTGGTGATAGCGCTCGCGGGCTTCACCCAGTTGCCCGTCCAGCAGTTGGAACAGACGGTTCTTCGCCTCGCCCCAGCCCAGGCCTTGCAACAACTCGGCGCGGAATTCCTGTTCCTGGGCCTTGCTGGCAAACGCCTGGTACAGGGTGAACAGGTGCGAATTGTCCGGGTCCTTGGCTTCACCGGGCGCGCGGGAGTCGGTGACGATCCGCGAGATCGCGTCTTTCATGTCCTTGGCGCTGCTGAACAACGGGATGGTGTTGTCGTAGCTCTTCGACATCTTGCGACCGTCCAGGCCCGGCAAGGTGGCGACGCTTTCTTCGATCAACGCCTCGGGCATGGTGAAGAATTCTTTACCGTTGCCGAACAGGTGGTTGAAGCGCTGGCCGATGTCGCGGGCCATTTCCACGTGCTGGATCTGGTCGCGACCCACCGGCACCTTGTGCGCGTTGAACATCAAAATGTCCGCTGCCATCAGCACCGGGTAGCTGTACAGGCCCATGGTGATGCCGGCATCCGGGTCTTCGCCGTTTTCCACGTTCTTGTCCACCGACGCCTTGTAGGCATGGGCGCGGTTGAGCAGGCCCTTGGCGGCGACGCAAGTCAGCAGCCAGGTCAGCTCGGGGATCTCGGGGATGTCGGACTGGCGATAGAACGTCACCCGATTCACATCCAGGCCACCGGCCAGCCAGGTCGCGGCGATTTCCATGCGCGAGCGCTGGATGCGCTGCGGGTCATCGCACTTGATCAGGGCGTGGTAGTCGGCCAGGAAGTAGAAGGAGTCGGCATTGGCGTCCTGACTGGCCAGGATCGCCGGGCGGATCGCCCCGGCGTAGTTGCCCAGGTGCGGCGTGCCGGTGGTGGTGATGCCGGTGAGGATACGGGTACGAGTCGTCATGGGTAATCGCTTATCAGACTGCTATCAATTCGAGAGGCGCGGCAGCACCAGATCCTTCAGATCGGTCAGCTTGCCATGAAAAAAGTGTCCGCATTCTGCCACTTTCAGCAGCTCATGGGGGCGTTTCAGGGCGGCGGACCAGTCATAGACCCGTTGCGGGTCGACGACTTCGTCGGTTTCCGGCTGGATCAGGGTCAGCGGGCAGTTCTGGGGCAGCACGTCGGTATCGCCCAGACGCATCACCGCAGCGGCGACCATGAACAGGTGCGCGAGCTTTTCGCCCTTGGCTTCCAGACGGCCGCCGAGGCTGGCGGCAACATAGCCACCAAAGGAAAAACCGAGCAAGGTGATGGGCAGGTCGGGGTGTTTTTTGCGCAGCCAGGTGGCGGCCGCTTCGGCATCGTCCACTTCACCGCTGGCCATATCATGGGTGCCAGCGCTGGCACCGACGCCACGGTAATTGAAACGCAGCGTGATCAAACCGGCATCGCGCGCGGTGCGTTGCAGGGTCGAAACGACTTTATTGAGCATCGTCCCACCCTGCACCGGATTCGGATGGCAGATCAGCGCCAGCCCACGTGGTTCGGGGTTATCGAGGTACAGGGCTTCCAATTGGCCTACCGGGCCATCGATCAAAACAGGGGTTTCACGCATGAGCAAGGAATGAACTCCGTGACCTCTCAAAGGGTCGACTCGTCTAGCTAAAAGTCTGTGCATGGCATCATTGCGAGCTTAATCGCGGTATACAGCGCAGGTCCGAGCCGTTAACGTAAAGCAAAGCCGTTTATAGAGGAAGGACTCGTGGAACACTCGCTCTTAGTTTGGTTGTTGCCGACTCTTGCCCTGGTTGCCGGTGTCGCCATTGGATTCCTGGTTGCTCGCTTGCTGCCGAATGCCGCGCCTAACCGCACGCAGCGTCAGTTGGATGACATTCAGGAACGTTTTGACAGTTATCAGAACGAGGTTGTTACCCACTTCAACAGCACCGCGACCCTGGTCAAGAAGCTCACCCAGAGCTACCAGGAAGTACAGGATCACCTCGCCGATGGCGCCAACCGCCTGGCGCTCGACGACATCACCCGTCAGCGCCTGCTGGCCGCGCTGCATTCCGATGCACCGCAAACCCCACGGGATCGCCTGACCCCGCCACGGGAAAACCAGGAGCCGCCACGGGACTACGCGCCAAAAACGCCGAACGCCCCAGGCATGCTGGATGAGCATTACGGCTTGAAGAAGTAAGTCTTTTCAGGCGCTGTAAAAAAAGCCCGGCTGATCGATGATCAGCCGGGCTTTTTGTTGGGCCTCAATCTCCAGACCAGCGGGGATGCCATTGTGGGAGGGGGCTTGCTCCCGATAGCGGCGGATCAGTTGATACATAGGCTGACTGACACACTGCTATCGGGAGCAAGCTCCCTCCCACACTGACCGAGTCCGGCCTCAGGAGACGGGTTGTTCTTGCAGGCGACCGCTTTCGATCCGCACATGCCGCCCATGGAAGCGCTTGAGGCTGCTGCGATGGCCGACGCTGACGATGCTCAGCCCCGGCAGTTCGTCGATCAACGCCTGGTACAACGTCGCCTCATCCTCTTCGTCCATGGCCGAGGTCGCTTCGTCCATGTACAGCCACTGCGGCGCGAATAGCAGCGCGCGGGCAAACGCCAGGCGCTGCTGCTCGCCCGGCGAGAGCATGCGTTGCCAGTGGTTGGCTTCCTCCAGCCGAGCGACCAAGTGCGGCAAACGGCAGGTTTGCAGGACCTGTGCATAACGTTCGTCCAGGTACACGCCGTCGTCCTGTGGATAACTCAACACGGCCTTCAACGTGCCAATCGGCAGATACGGCTTCTGCGGCAAGAACAGGTAACGCGCCGCCGGCAGGCGAATGCTGCCATGGCCCGCCGGCCACAGTTGGCCCATGGCACGCAGCAACGTACTTTTACCGCTGCCGGAACGCCCGCTGAGCATCAGGCGCTGGCCCGGCTCGACGACCATGTCGGCGCCGGCGAGCAAGTGGCGGCCATCGGCCAGATCCATGCCGAGCTTCTCTACCACCAGGCGCTCGCCTTCCGGGCGCACGTCGATGGCTGCGGGGCGCTGCTCGTTATCGCTCATGGCCTGCTGGAAACTCAGTAGACGATCACTGGTCGCACGCCAACTGGCCAGCTCCGTGTAAGCGCTGATAAACCAGCTGAAGTTCTCCTGGACGTTGCCGAACGCCGAGTTGATTTGCATCAGCTCGCCCAGCTCGATCTTGCCGGTGAAGTAGCGCGGCGCGGCGACGATGAACGGGAAGATGATTGCGATCTGGCTGTAGCCGGCGGTGAAGAAGGTCAGGCGCTTGGACACTTTCATGATGTCCCAGAAGTTATGCCAGACCCGGCCGAAGCGTTGGCTCAAACGGCGATTTTCGTTGGGCTCGCCGTTGTACAAGGCGATGCTCTCGGCATTCTCGCGCACCCGGACCATCGAGAAGCGCAAATCCGCCTCGAAGCGTTGTTGTTGATTGCTCAGCCCGATCAAGCGACGCCCGATCAGGTGCGTCAGCCAACTGCCCACGGCGGCATAAAGCAAAGCACACCAGAACATGTAGCCGGGGATGGTGATACCGAACACTTCGATGCTGCCCGACACGCCCCACAGGATGATCGAAAACGACACCAGGCTGACCACATTACGCAGCAGGCCCAGGCCGAGGCTCAAACTGCTGGAGGTGAAGTTATTGAGGTCTTCGGAGATCCGCTGGTCCGGGTTATCGGTATAACCGCCCTGCTCCAGTTGGTAGTAGTTTTTGTCGCTGAGCCAGCGCGCAAAGTATTTTTCGGTCAACCAGGCCCGCCAACGGATGGTCAGCATCTGGGTCAGGTACAAGCGATAAACCGCACCGAGGATTGCCACCGCAGCGATACCGCCGAAATAGCCGATCAGTTGCCAGAAGGCCGCTGTGTCTTTATGTTCCAGGGCGTTGTAGAAATCCTTGTACCAGTGGTTGATCCACACGGAGATCGCGACGCTGAACAGCGACAAACCAATCACCGCCAACAACAGCAACCATGCCTTGCCCTTTTCTTCACTGCGCCAATAGGGCGTGATCATCGCCCAGGTGCGGCGAAAAAAGTGCCCACGCACCGCGTCGTTGACCGCGGAATACTCAGCGTTCTGGTTCATCGTTCAGGCTCGATAGGAAATAGGTGACACGCGTTTGAACCGATCATAGAGCATCGGTTCAAGGCCCCATAGAGGCTGAGTCGCTTGTTCAGTCAGCGTTCAGTATCCACGCGCCAGTTTTTCGGCGGGATCAAAAACGTTGCCACCGCGCAGCCATGCACGTGCCTGACCCGACCGACAATGCACGACATACATCATTCGGAACTGGAAATTACAAACCCACCAACGTGCTCTCAACTAATCAAACAGCCAGGACGGCTATCGAGAGCGATGAAAAAACATGCCAGCACTCACTTCCGTACAATTCGTTCGGCTCCCTCCCTCCTCGCCACGCATTGAAGGCCCCACCACTCAAGAACAACCCGTCGAGGCACAACACTTGGCACTCGCTTCACCGGGCAGGCCCACTGAGTTTTATACGACGGTGGCCGCCCCTCACAACAGCCAGGACGTCGAACACTATATAAAAAACAATACCCGGACCCTGCTGACGCCCGCCCAGGAAACTTCAAAAATAATTGCACAAGCGCTGCATAAACAATTCAACCTGACGGTCGACCCCGACACGACTTATATCGTGACCACCAACTACGACACGTCCAAACCGACGCCTCGATACGGCAAGATCCTTAACAAAATCAGCCTGACCCACGCCGCGCTGAGCAACATGCGTGCTCTCAACACAAAAGATGACACGCCCAACGCAGACAGCGATATCGAACTGGCACTTCCCGAACTGAAAAAACTCTTTCAACTGACGCATAGCCTCAACCACTTGCAGCTGTATCGCGCAATCAGACAAACCCTCTACCCCGCCCCGGCGTTCGAATATGTAGTCCACGGCACGCCCCACGCGAAGCCAGCCACGCCGGATTTATCGTCGAGCGTCCCGCTCACCCCGCAACAGTTCCGCGACCTTGTCTGGAACACACCACTGGTTGCGCCGTACAAAACGTATCTGGATAACTTTTGGGCAGCCAACGAACACCGCTATAAACAACTGAGCAAGATAGCGTTTGCCCAGGCGGCCTATACACAAACCCAGGAGGGCAGCCTGAGCGAAGAAGATGCCCGGTTGGTCATGCGGGCAACGGGGCTGCCGCCGGGCAAACCCTGGCTGGAGACGCACGTAGCAAACCTGCAAGCGGCCTATGCCAACGACCCAAGCCTTGAAGTTGGCCTGCTGTCTGTCACCGGCAACACTTCCTCTGACCTGATGTACGTCATCGACAAGCAACCCCGACGTGATACCAACGGTCAGAAAATACACACCACCCTGCTGCATATCCCCGGCAACTCGTCACCGATCCATCGGTTCGACAGCCCTGAAGCCATGAAGACATGGGTGGCGGATCAGGCGGCAGACCCGGTCAAGCGAGCCGCCTTAGTCACGCATTTCAAGAAAAACGATCAGGACGACACGTTTTTTTTCGATGGCGTGGCGCACTCCCTGAAAGGCCTGGGAGGCTGGACAGCGTCACAAACGCCCAACGCCCTGGGTTTCACCTCGTTCAGTGCGTGGGACCCGCAACGTTACATCACCCTGGAGGCGGTCGCCGGCGACCCATTCCAGACCATCACCCAACGTCAGAAAGAACGCGCGTATGCCGACGCCGATCACGACATCACCACCGACGGCGACGTCACCAAAGCCGCAGTGCTCAAACTGGCCGAGACTGCAACGGCGGCAGCACTGATGATGACGCCCCTGGCGTTTGTAATGCCGGAGGTTGGCTTGGCACTGGATGTCATTTACGTGGGAGCGGGTCTGACAGAGGCCGGTATCGGCATTGACGATCTGACCCACGGCAAGTCGAGCGGGACCGACCGAATCGTGTTTGGCGTACTCAATGCCGCACCGGGGATCGCCGGCGCGGCCTCGAAGCTGAGCAAAGGCGTGGAAAGCCTCGATGCGCCCATTCCGGCAGAAACCGCCCGCGAAATCGAAACCCCAACGCCGCAGGACACGCCCGAAGCCGCCAATCGCTTGCGCCCTGGCGAGTCGAGCAATATCAGCGCCTATGCCGTTGCCGATGGCGAACAACTCATCGGACGCGCCCCAGGCAACGCGAAAAATATTTATCAGCTCACCGACGCGAACCACATCGACCGATGGTTTATCCGGTACACCGACAGTACCGCTGTCGAAAGAACGTATGAAATCAAAGCCAACTTCAAGTTGAGCGATGATTACGTTGAGATCATCGATCCTGTCTCCAGAAAGCCGGTGATGACCGTACATTCCACCGCGCACGGCGATTGGGTACAGAACAATGGAGCGGGAGGCATATCACTCCCATGGGGACGCAACGGACCTTCCGCCAAAAGACAACTCCAGGACGCTATCGACAATATAAACAAAGATAAGCGCGTATTGTCCCCTGAAGAGCGCGAGCGCGCCCTCGATGAGATGACACGCTTGATCCGGGCGTCCAAGGCCGAGAACTATGCGAGCATCGAGGAATATACCGAAGCCGGATCGGATGAAATAAACAGCGAACTGCGCAGCCCGAAGGACCCGAGCAAATACTCGTCCAACACCCAAGGGTTCCTGGCGGACCTCGATGCACAAGCCGACTACAGCGGTAAGGGCTACCGCTATGCGTTCGTCACTTCGCGAGGCGCTGACACACTAAAAGCCGGTGTGGGTAAGGTGTTCAGAGACGCGGGTGTTCAGTCGGCCTCCACCCAGCCGTTCAACGCGAAGGAATGGGAAACCTGGGCCAAAAAAACCTTGCCGACCCAAAACAAGCAACCGGTTATTTATGTGTTCGACGAGTCGATTCCGAAGAAAAACCTGTCCACCGATACACTGCCTGACCATATCGCCGTCGAGCCGAATACATCGTTGGAAGTCCGCGCGGCGAAAGAACTCGATGGTGTGTTGTATGTCTACCTTGACGCTCCGACAAAAACACCGAAGCTGCGCTACAACCTGTTCGACGGCACTGTCGCCCGGCCGTTTTGAGCCGCCATTGCGCTCATCGACAGGATCGGGCGCAGCCAGCTGAGCCGGCCGCCCCTAAGGGACATCGATCCGACAGCGCTCAGCGCCGTACCGGGCGTTTTTGCAACTTGCGTTGCAGGGTGCGACGGTGCATGCCCAGGGCGCGGGCGGTAGCGGAGATGTTGCCTTCGTGCTCGGTCAGCACGCGCTGGATGTGTTCCCACTGCAGGCGGTCCACCGACATCGGGTTTTCCGGCACCAGGGTGTCGAGGTCGGCATGCTCGGAGAGCAAGGCGGCCAGCACGTCGTCGGCGTCCGCCGGTTTGCACAGGTAGTTGCAGGCGCCGCGCTTGATGGCTTCGACGGCGGTGGCGATGCTGGAATAACCGGTGAGGATTACCACGCGCATTTCCGGATCGAGTTCGAGCAGCTTGGGCAGCAGCACCAGGCCGGAGTCGCCGTCCATTTTCAAGTCGAGCGCGGCGTAGTCCGGCAAGTCGGCCTGGGCGATGCTCAGGCCTTCTTCTGCGGAACCTGCCGTGCTGACGCGGAAACCGCGACGGCTCATGGCACGCGCCATGACGCGGGTAAAGGTAGCGTCATCATCTACCAGCAACAGGTGCGGCAGTTCTTCGCCTTCGACTTGGATCTCGTCACTCATCGATATCTCCTCGTGCGACACGGGGTAGGCGCAGCTCAGTGAGCGTGCCGCCTTCCTCATGACTATAGAGCTTCACTGAGCCGCCCGCGCGGGTCACGCTGGCCTTGCTCAAAAACAGGCCGAGGCCGAAGCCTTTGCCCTTGGTGGTAAAGAACGGTTTGCCGATCTGCTCGGCGATGGCCAGCGGCACGCCGGCGCCGTGGTCGCGAATGCTGATGGTCAGGTCTTCGGTATTCCAGTCCAACTGCACTTCGAGGCCTTCGGGGCAGGCATCGGCGGCATTGTTCAGCAGGTTGAGCAGGGCCTGGGTCAGGTCCGGCGGCGGCGCCATGCGCGGCACGTTGCCCTGCCCCAGCAGGTGGAAACGGTAACTGGCTTCGGGGCGCATCAGGTGCCAGCGGTTCAGGGCTTCATCGAGCCACTGGGTCACGTCCTGCATCTCCACCGCCAGGCGGCGATTGGCTTCGGCGGCGCGCACCAGTTGCTGCAAGGTTTGCTTGCACTGCTTGACCTGTTCGCGCAGCACGCCGAGATCTTCTTGCAGCGCCGGGTCGTGATGGTCCTGGGTCATTTCGTTGAGCAGTACGCTCATGGTCGCCAGGGGTGTGCCCAACTCATGGGCCGCACCGGCGGCCTGGGTGGCGACGGCCAGCAGTTGCTGGTCGCGCAGGCCCTCTTCGCGGCGAATGGCACGCAACTCTTCCTGGCGGCGCAGTTCTTCGGCCATACGGGCGGCAAAAAAGGTGATGACCGCAGCGGACAGCGCGAAGCTCAGCCACATCCCGTAGATCTGCAGGTTTTCCCGGGCGATGGGGAACGTCTGCAACGGGTAGAACTGCGCCAACAACAAGGTGTAAAGGGTCAGGGCGATGCCGGAAAGCACCACCGAGTAGCGCCACGGCAAGGTCACGGCCGCGATGGTCAGGGGCACCAGGTAATACGAAACAAACGGATTGGTGGAACCGCCGGAGAAATACAGCAACACACTGTGGATAAACAGGTCGCAGGCCAACTGCAGGGCGTACTCCAGCTCGGTCACCGGCCAGGTAGTGCGCAACCGGATGGCGGTAAACACACACAGCACGGTGGAAAAGCCCAGGGTCACGCTCAGTTGCAGCCATGGCAGCGGCAGCAGGTCGAACCAATAGGCAAGCCCGACCGAACCGGCCTGCGCGGCCAGCACCAGGGTGCGAATGAACGTCAGGCGCCAGAGGTTCTGGCGGGTGGCGGAAGTCAGTTTTACGACGGCGAGCATGAGCTCTCCCGGTGAGCGCTGCAGGCGGATCGGCAGGAGTATAAACGAAGCAGACACGCTGACACGGCGTGTGTGGCTCTTTGACGCAGGCGCGGTAAATTACCGTTCGTCGGCGCCACGACAATGTGTAGCGAATGTGTAAACCCGAAGAACCCGACACCACCGTCTACAGTCATATCGACACGAACATCCCAAGGAGCTTCCATGTCCCGTTTCATTCGCAATGCTGCCGTTCTCACCCTCAGCGCCGGGGTCCTGGCCAGCCTTCCGGCCGTCGCCGCCGATGAGCTGCATTACAACCAGATTTCCCTGCGGGCCGAGGTCAGCCAGGAAGTGGCCCGCGACCAGATGATCGTCACCCTCTACACCGAATCCCAAAACACCGACCCGGGCAAGCTCGACGCGGAAATCACCACCACCATGAACAAGGCCCTGGCCCAGGCTCGCGAAGTCAAAAGCGTGACCCTGCGCCAGGGTAGCCGCAACAGCTACCCGATCTACGACAACAAGAACCAGAAAATCACCGGCTGGCGCGAACGTGCCGAACTGCGCATGGAAAGCTCGGACTTTGCCGCTCTGTCCAAGCTCACTGGCGAAATGCTGACCAACCTGAAGATGAACAGCATGGACTTCGCCATCGCCAACCCGACCCGCAAGGCCAGCGAGGATGCGCTGCTCAAGGACGCCGTCAGCGCGTTCAAGGCGCGTGCGCAACTGGCCACCGATGCGTTGGGCGGCAAGGGTTACAAGATCGTCAACCTGAACTTCAACACCAATGGTTATCCACAGCCTTATGCGCGCGGCGCCATGATGATGAAAGCCGCAGAGATGGATTCGACGCCGGAAGTGGAAGCGGGCACCAGCCAGGTCAGTATGTCGGCGGACGGGGTCATCGAAGTGCTTCAATAACCCTCCCACGAACCCAAAAAAACGGCGCGGCCTCAGGCTCGCGCCGTTTTTTTATCGATGGCAATCAGCAGTAACCCTCGTAGACATCTAGGGTGGAATCGTTTTCTCGAATTTCGGCACACATCAATACCCTCAGACAAACAAGGAGTGATCTGCGGGCGTGTATCCAAATCACTATCGAGAACTCCAACGATGACACTTTCCGTCGTAAACCCAGCGTCGACCCAAACCTTCACCCCCAGCCCGTCAGCCGCCTCGGGTACTTCATCCGACTCCGCTACGCCCTCTACCCCGCGCGCCCCTGGCGATAGCCAATTGGTGCAAAACTTCCTCAGTGCGCTCAACAGCACAAGAGGCGAATACGCCGCCCCGATTCAAATCCCGCCAAACTCCACACTGGGACAGTGGCGAACCCAATTGGCCATCGCGCTAAACAACCCCGACTTTCAAAGCTGGATAAAGAGCAAAGGCATTGCGCCCGCAAGCATCGTCATTCTTCCCGACAGTGGTGCAATTTCGGCCGCCATTCACGGCCAGCGCCGCACGTTCAGCCTGACCGATAACTCCGGCTGGTCAACGGTTGCAGGCCCCATATTGTCGGCGAGCACGGTTATCGCCAGTGGCGGCGCGGCCCCCGTTCACTATAACGATGCCCTGCGCGATACGTTCGAGCTGGGCAAAGTCGCGCATTTCTATGGTTTGCCAGACCTGACAAAGGCCACGACAGACACGCTTGAACGAACCCACGCCTTTGCCGCGCCCGCGCCAACCGACACTTACCGCTCCCCCTCCATACGCGGGGACCAGGCGCTATCAGAGCAGCAACGCACAGTTGCCGACATTTACAAACGCCATGAGGCCACTGCCAACCCTGCCGCACCGGGTGACGCCGCACTGGTGGAAGGTTTCACCCGCGAATGGCAGAAAAAGATCGATGGCCTCCCGGTGGGGCCGATTGCGGTGCCGCCCCAGACGGTTCTAGGGCAATGGCTGGGGCACTATCGCAACGTGTTCGAAGGCCCGGTGGTGCAGAACTGGTTACACGAACAGAAAATCGATCCTGCCACGGTGAAAATCATTCCATCCACCGGCGCCATGTCGGCCAAGGTCGACGGGGTTGAAAAGCAGTTTTCGCTCAACGACACCTCGGGCTGGAGACAAGTCGCCGGGCCTTTGCTCGACGCCGCCAGCGTCATTGCGCCGGCCCCCAAACAATCCCTGAGACTGAGCTTCGGCGCAGGGTCTATCGGCGCGTCAATGAAGACGATCGCGACGTTTTATGGCGAACCCAATACCGCCAACGTCGGCCAGAGCCAGCAGCGCGTGCTCCAGTTAAATCGCCAGAAAACCTTCGACGCCCCGCCAAACGAAAAGCAATCCATAGGCGCGCTTGAAACACAGCGCGCCGCTGCCGAGCAGTTTTATACCCAGGCGCCTCAAAAACTGGCCTACACCAAGCTCGCCACAGGCGTGGCGCAAGCGATGCCAAACCTGCGCGCGCAGGCCAAACAACTGGCGGAGAACATCCTCCGGGAGCATTTGCCCAAGGACCAACTGGCCAAACTGGAACCGTTGGACGCCGACAAACTGTACCTGCATCGCTTTCATGGCGGCGTGACGGAAGCGCGCGCACGGTCAGGTTGGGAGCACCCCGGTGAGGAGCCTCACAACTCGAAAACCCTGACGGAGGCGGTACTGAGTAACTTCTCCGAACAGGATTGGGACCCCGGCGAGCTGGATAGCAACGGCGGCATCTATACCGAAGGTCCAGGGCAGAGCAAGAAAAACGGCTACGGCGCGCACAACGAATTCCCCTTCTCCCCTTCCGTCTTCATGCGCGGCGTATGGAGTGCCAACTTCCAGGATATCGCCACGAAAAAAATCGACGAGTTCTGGAACACTCACGAAAGCGATTTTCGTGCGGTGGCAAAAGGCGAATTCGTCAATCAGGCCCGCCAGCAGTTGAAGGCCTTTGAGGCCAAGTCCCCGACCGAACAGGCGCTGTTGGCCGACGAACATAAATTCAGCCGTGATGACTATAAATTGGTGATGGGGGCGGTCTCTAATGTTGCCGTTGATGAAAACACTCCCATCACCGTTGACCAACTACGCGCTGAGGCACCGGCAAAAGGCAAACTCCGGGCACATGCTTTCGATATAAACGGTTATCCCAGCAACATCATTCGATTTGCCGATCTGGATGACGGCCAATACAACTACGAGAACAACCGGCGAGACGGCAGGCAAATACTCTGGCTTGCGGGCGCCACCCCAGCGTTTTTACGCTTCGACTCGCTGAAGAAAATGGACGACTGGGTGGTCGATCAAGCCAAGGACCCGCAAAAACGTGCAGCTCTGGCCTCACACTTTTCCGCCTATAACCGTCAGGACGGCGGTGCTTTCGGCAAGTACGGCGTGGACTCTTCACTGGCCCATCTCGCCAGCGGCGACTGGGAGAACTGGGAAGGCAAAACCATCGACCGCGGCGATATTAAAATCGAGAACGACGTCTTTACGCACCTCAAGGACGAGGCGAAAGCGCGCATGACCAGCGACGCCGATACGGCAATCAAATCCAACAAAGAGGTCAACCGGGATACCTGGCTTCATGACATTTCGGTGGGCGCGCAACTCTTTGCCAAACTGGCGCCCCTTGGCTGGCCGCTCGCCGCTGCTGCGGTCGGCACCGGCATTACGGAAGTCGCGCTGGGCGCAGAAAAAGCCGGGTCGGGCGATACCCAGGCAGAACGCAAAGATGGCGCCTGGAAAACCTTCGACGGCACACTTAACACGCTGTTTTCGGTGGGCGCCAGCGGGGCGGCGAAAGATCCGTTTGAACTGCCGCCAGAAAAACTCCCGACGCCAGAGGCACCGGTCCCGCCCATTGATGAAAACCCAATCCAGGTACCGCAGGCGGGTGGATCCGGCATCCCACCCACCCTGAATGCAGCGCCTTTTACGGCCAACCGCTTCCAGACGCCTTCATCCGGCCTCGTGAAAATGAGTGAGCATGCCGTGCCTAATGGCGAGCAATTCATCGCCAATACCACGCCCGATGCGCTGGGTGTTTATCGAGTGACCGACAGCGAGGGCAAGCGCTGGAATTTTGTCCGCCATACTGATGAAACCGGTAGCAGCAAGGTATTCGAGATCGAAAGCCGCTACCGGATGGGGGATAGCGCAACGTCGATTATCAGCCCCGCGACCGGCAGGGCGGTGATGCGCGTCCATCCTGGTCGTGACGGCGAATGGGTAAGGGCGCCGGCAGATGGCGGCGTGAAATGGCCATGGCAACGCTCGGTTTCGCCGACGCCAAGTTCCGAAACCAAGTTCTCGCCAGTGATTTCAGACCAGTTCCTGGAACTGGACGGCTCGAAAATGAAGGGGGCCGACATACTGGACAGATACTTCAATCTTAATGAACACGGTTATACCTACGGCATTGTCGTGAACGATGAAGGTAACACCCTACCGCAAATCTCCTGGACAACCGAGGAGAACCCAGCCAAGGCCACACGGCCCCCAAAAGCCAGCGCTTCGACGTTAGGCACAAGCGATTACAGTGAGCAGTTCATTAAAGATATCAATCGCAGCAAGTTCACAATACAAACACCGGATGGCATCGCACTGGAAATTGACATCGCCAAGCAGCAGCAGGAAGCAGGCAAGAAATTCTCAACCGACGAACTCAATGAAGTCATACAAAAAAATGTCGAGGCCCTTGAAAGAGTCATTCCTGATCCCGCACTAAGAGCACGAGTGTCTGAAGTTGCCAATCAATGGCTGCTAGGCGCTGCCCCGGATGAATTTCAGAGTTCTCGATTCAAAGGCACCGTCTTTGGTAGCGGACGTGATCCACATTACTACATCCACTATGACCCGGCAGAAGGTGTCACCACCGTCACCGCAAAATCCGATTTCATCGTTACCAAACTAGACGAACAGGATGGTGAACTCGAACCTATTACTGACATCCATGCAAAAGCCTCAAGGACAATAACGATACGAGCCAGCAATGAAATTGGCAGCGACGGTTATGTCATAGAACCCTCGGCGCCTACACGTATAGAAATCACACCGACGCTGAACTGATAAGCACCCGTCCACTATCTGCTCCCCCCTGAACGGCGGTAACCTCGGTGACCGCCGTTTTTTCGTTCGGGCAGCGTTATATGCCAGCCATCTCAGGGGTCTTCCATGGACAGAATCACCTTCAAACCGCTGCTCCTCGCCGCCGGCCTGCTGGCCTTTATGCCAATGGCCCAGGCCGCCAGCACCCTGGTCTACTGCTCCGAAGCCAGCCCCGCCGGTTTCGACCCCAGCCAGTACACCAGCGGCACCGATTTTGATGCCTCTGCCGAAACCGTGTTCAACCGTTTGACCCAGTTCAAGCGCGGCGGCACCGAAGTCGAGCCCGGCCTGGCGACCAGTTGGGAGGTCTCCAAGGACGGCCTGGCGTACACCTTCCACCTGCGTGACGGCGTCAAGTTCCACACCACCGACTTCTTCACGCCCACCCGCGACTTCAACGCGGATGACGTGCTGTTCACCTTCAACCGCCTGCTGGATGCCCAAAGCCCGTTTCGCAAGGCCTATCCGTCCGAGTCGCCCTACTTCACCGACATGGGTTTGAACACCACGATCAAAAGCGTCGACAAACTGGACGAGCACACCGTGCGTTTCAGCCTGAACAACGTCGATGCCTCGTTCGTACAGAACCTGGCAATGAGCTTCGCCTCGGTGCAATCCGCCGAATACGCAGCCCAACTATTAAAGGAAGGCCGGGCCGAAGAGATCAACCAGAAACCGGTGGGCACCGGGCCGTTTGTATTCAAGCGCTACCAAAAGGACTCGCAGATTCGCTATGTCGCCAATAAACAGTATTGGAAACCCGAGGATGTGAAGCTCGACAACCTGGTATTCGCGATCACCCCGGACGCCGCGTCGCGCCTGCAGAAACTCAAGGCCGGCGAATGCCAGGTCAGCGGTTACCCGCGCCCCGCCGATATCGAAGTGATGAAACAAGACCCCAACCTGCGTGTGCTGCAACAAGCGGGGTTCAACCTCGGCTTTCTGGCCTACAACGTGACGCATCCACCGCTGGATCAACTCAAGGTGCGCCAGGCCTTGGACATGGCCATCGATAAACCCGCGATCATCAAGGCCGTGTACCAGAGCGCCGGACAATTGGCGCAGAACGCATTGCCTCCCGCGCAGTGGTCTTATGACCCGACGATCAAGGATGCCCCCTTTGACCCGGCCAGGGCGCGGGCGCTACTAAAAGAAGCAGGGGTTGCACCCGGTACTACCATCAATTTGTGGGCGATGACCGTACAGCGCGCCTCCAATCCGAATGCGCGAATGTCGGCACAAATGATCCAGCAGGATTGGGCAAAGATCGGCATCAACGCCAACATCGTCAGCTATGAGTGGGGCGAGTACATCAAGCGCGCCAAGAATGGCGAGCACGATGCGATGATTTACGGCTGGACCGGCGATAACGGCGACCCGGATAACTGGCTCGGCGTGCTCTACAGTTGTGCCGCAGTGAAGGGCAGCAACTACGCCAAATGGTGTAACCCCGCCTACGACAAACTGGTGCAGCAGGCCAAGGTCAGCAGCGACCGCGAGCAGCGTATCGAGTGGTATCAGCAGGCGCAGAAAATACTTAAAGAACAGGTACCTATAACGCCTATTGCGAACTCGACGGTGTTCCAGCCGCTTCGAAAGGAAGTGCAGGACTTCAAGATCAGCCCCTTTGGCCTGACCCCGTTCTACGGCGTGAGTCTAGATAAGTAACAGCAGCGCCCCAACTGAGTGCGCCAGACGTCTCAGTTGGGCCTTTTTGGTGCCCCTTCCGCCCCTAAAAAACCCTCAAAATGTGCGCATTTGTGTCGGAAGTTTCATATTTGCGACATTCTTGTACGTTCGTACCACTCTTTCACCCTTGCAACCGTTCAGCATCTTGCAATGGGTATGGCCCCTGCATAAGTATCCGCAGGTCGACTCACGAGGTCGCCCTCACTACCAAAAATGACAACAAATCATGAGGCCAACATGCTTAAACACGCAGTCATTCCGTTACTTGTTAGCGCTGGCCTTATGGCCGCGGCGCCTTTCGCCCAAGCGGCGACTAACCTGGTGTTCTGCTCCGAAGGGAGCCCGGCCGGTTTTGATCCAGGCCAGTACACCACCGGAACAGACTTCGATGCTTCGGCCGAAACCATGTTCAACCGCCTGAGCCAGTTCGAACGTGGCGGCACCGCCGTTGTTCCTGGCCTGGCCACCCGCTGGGACGTGTCCCCGGATGGCCTGACGTACACCTTCCACCTGCGCGAAGGCGTCAAGTTCCACACCACCCCGTACTTCAAGCCCACTCGTGAATTCTCGGCTGACGACGTACTGTTCACCTTCAACCGGATGATCAACAAAGACGATCCATTCCGTAAGGCCTACCCCACCGAGTTCCCGTACTTCACGGACATGGGGATGGACACCAACATCAAGAACATCGAGAAAGTCGATGCCCACACGGTCAAGTTCACCCTTGGCACCGTGGACGCCGCCTTCATCCAGAACCTGGCGATGAGCTTCGCGTCGATCCAGTCGGCCGAATACGCCGCCCAACTGCTGAAAAACGGTACGCCACAGGACATCAACCAGAAGCCTGTCGGCACCGGCCCGTTCGTGTTCAAGAGCTACCAGAAAGACTCGAACATTCGCTACACCGGCAACAAGGACTACTGGAAACCTGAAGACGTGAAGATCGACAACCTGATCTTCGCCATCACCACCGACCCGTCGGTACGTATCCAGAAGCTCAAGAAAAACGAATGCCAGATCACCCTGTTCCCCCGTCCGGCCGACCTCAAGGCACTGGGCGACGACAAGGATTTGAAACTGCCGCACCAGGCCGGTTTCAACCTGGGCTACATCGCCTACAACGTCATGCCGGTGCTCAAGGGCCAGACCGCGCCTAACCCACTGTCCGACCTGCGCGTGCGCCAGGCGCTGGACATGGCGGTGAACAAGCAGCAGATCATCGACTCGGTGTACCAGGGCGCTGGCCAATTGGCGGTCAACGCCATGCCGCCGACCCAGTGGTCCTACGACACCACCATCAAAGATGCCCCGCACGACGTGGCCAAAGCCAAGGAACTGCTCAAGGAAGCCGGGATCAAGGACGGCACCGAGATCACCCTGTGGGCCATGCCGGTACAACGTCCGTACAACCCGAACGCCAAGCTGATGGCCGAGATGCTGCAGAACGACTGGAAACAGATCGGCCTGAAGGTCAACATCGTCAGTTACGAATGGGGCGAGTACATCAAGCGCTCCAAAGGCGGCGAGAACCAGGCCATGATCATTGGCTGGAGCGGCGACAATGGGGACCCGGACAACTGGCTGAACGTGCTGTTCGGCTGCGACTCGCTGTCGGGTAACAACTTCTCCAAGTGGTGCGACAAGAAATTCGACGGCATCGTGAAAGAAGCCAAGGCCACATCGGATGTCGCCAAACGCACAGAGCTGTATAAGCAGGCGCAACATCTCCTCAAAGATGCAGTCCCGATGACACCTATCGCGCACTCGACGGTGTATCAACCCATGCGCAACACCGTACAGGACTTCAAGATCAGCCCGTTTGGTCTGAACTCCTTCTACGGCGTGGGCGTAAGCGGCAAGTAAGGACCGATAGCGGCGACGCTTCAAAACGTCGCCGTTATTGCATCCGCCAAGCCAGTAGGAAACAGACCACATTCGCGCTCGCTGCCGTCCTACGGCAATGAACTTCGATTCGCGGCTCCGTTGCCTACAAGGTTAGTCAGATTTTGCGCATTTACTGCGAAGTCCTCGACCCCTAACGTCGTAGGACAGCAGAGGCTCCAATCTGATGGACACTTGCTGTGTGTGGGATCAGTGATGTCCCCCTGGCCGTATGCCGGGGTGATTGCTCGCTGATGACAACTACAAACAAGGATCGGGATCGTCATGCGCCATACCACCGTTCTATCCGCAATTTTTGGCACCAGCCTGCTGGCTGTGGCCACGCTGGGCCACGCCGCCGAAAAAAAGAGCCTGGTGTTTTGCTCTGAAGGCAGCCCGGCAGGCTTTGACACCGCGCAGTACACCACCGCCACCGACAACGATGCGGCCGAGCCGCTGTACAACCGCCTGGTTGAGTTTGAAAAGGGCGAGACCAACGTCGTACCGGGGCTGGCAACCAAGTGGGATATTTCGCCAGATGGCCTGACCTACACCTTCCACCTGCGTGAAGGGGTGAAATTCCACAGCAATAAAGAGTTCAAGCCCACGCGGGACTTCAACGCCGACGACGTGCTGTTCACCTTCAACCGCATGCTTGACCCCGAGTATCCGTTTCGCAAGGCCTACCCCACCGAGTTTCCGTACTTCAACGGGATGAGCCTGAACAAGAACATCGCCAAGGTCGAGAAAACCGGCCCGTACACCGTGGTGATGACCCTGAACACGGTCGACGCGGCGTTCGTGCAAAATATCGCCATGAGCTTTGCCTCGATTCTGTCGGCCGAATACGCCGAGCAGTTGCTCAAGCAAGGCAAGCCCAGCGACATCAACCAGAAGCCGATCGGCACCGGCCCGTTCGTCTTCCAGCGCTACCAGAAAGACTCGCAGATCCGCTACGCAGGCAACCCACAGTACTGGGACCCGAGCCGGGTCAAGCTCGACCAACTGATCTTCGCCATCAACACCGACGCTTCGGTGCGGGTGCAAAAGCTCAAGGCCGGCGAATGCCAGATCACCCTGCATCCACGCCCGGCGGATGTCGACGCCCTCAAGGCCGACCCGAACCTGCAACTGTTGACCAAGCCAGGCTTCAACCTCGGCTATATCGCCTACAACGTGCGCCATAAACCATTCGACCAGCTCGAAGTGCGCCAGGCGCTGGACATGGCGGTGAACAAGCAGAGCATCCTGAACGCCGTGTACCAGGGCGCGGGACAACTGGCGGTCAACGCCATGCCACCGACCCAGTGGTCTTATGACGACAGCATCAAAGACGCCGCCTACAACCCGGAAAAAGCCAAGGAACTGCTCAAGGCCGCCGGCGTGAAGGAAGGCACCGAGATCACCCTGTGGGCGATGCCGGTGCAACGGCCGTACAACCCCAATGCCAAGCTGATGGCCGAGATGCTGCAGAACGACTGGGCCAAGATCGGCCTCAAGGTCAAGATCGTCAGCTACGAGTGGGGCGAGTACATCAAGCGCACCAAGAACGGTGAGCACGACATCAGCCTGATCGGCTGGACCGGCGACAACGGCGACCCGGACAACTGGTTGGGCACCCTCTACAGCTGCGACGCCATCGGCGGGAACAACTACTCCATGTGGTGTGACCCGGCATACGACAAGCTGATCAAGCAAGCCAAGGTCGTCACCGACCGCGAACAACGGACTGTTCTGTACAAACAGGCACAGCAACTGCTCAAAGCGCAGGTGCCGATCACGCCCGTCGCCCACTCGACGGTCAACCAGCCGTTAAGCGCCAAAGTCGAAGGTTTCAAAGTGAGCCCCTTCGGCCGCAACGTGTTCTCGGGCGTCAGTATCACCCCATAAGAAAATAACCGGATTGCGGAGAGTGGATAACACTCTTCGGCAAACGTGCAGCCTTTTATTGGGAAATTTCCTACAGCAAACGTTTGCAAATGCCTTACGCGTTACACACCAATAGTCGGTTCACCTAAAAGACCGGCATAAAAAAAGAGAACCAAAGGAGCTTCATCCATGAAACTGAGCAGCAAAGCGCTTCTGGCCCTGGCCATCAGCAGCATCACGGCGACCGCTTACGCGCAAACCCAGAGCCAGGACTTCGTTCCCACCACACTGGCCGGCACCAGCGCTCAAAGCGAAGCCAAGGGTTTTATCGAGGACTTCAGCCTGGGCGGTACCACGCGTAACTGGTACTCCCATGAAAGCAAATACCGTGGGGGCACCTTCGAATACCAGAAGCATGGCGAAACCCGCACCGACCGCAATCGCACCAACTGGGTCCAGGGCACCATCCTCAACGCCAGCTCAGGTTTCACCCAGGGCACAGTGGGCGTCAAGACCGAATTGGCGGTCTACAACGCGCTGGTCCTGGACCGCAGCAAACGTGACATCAAGGGCGGCTCCAACCGTACCCTGGCCGACTCCAACGGCGATGCAGTCGACCAGTGGAGCAAGCTGGGCCTGGCCAACGTGCAGTTCCGCGTCTCCAACACGACCCTGACCGCCGGTCGCCAGAACTTCAGCAGCGGCATCGTCGATACCATCGGCAACCGTGCGCTGCCTTCGAGCTTCGAAGGCGTGAGTTTCAACAGCGAAGAGTTCAGCAACCTGTCGTTCCAGGGCGGCGTGTTCGACCGCGTTTCGCCACGTACCGAGCAGAGCCTGTCGAAATTTCGCAGCGAATACGGCAACGGCGCTGAAACCGACAAAGTGTCGACCCTGGGCCTGAACTACCAGCCGCTGAAAAGCCTGAAAACCAGCATCTTCGCCGCCAACGTCAAAGACTTCTGGAACCAGTACTACTTCGGCGCGACCCATGAACTGGGCGACAGCTCGGTACTGGGCCTGACCACCGGCCTGAACTACTACAAGACCGTCGACGAAGGCAAAAAGTTGATGGGCGAAATCGACAACGATACCTACTCGCTGTCGCTCGGCCTGACCCACCAGGCGCACAGCCTGACCTTCGCGTATCAGCAAGTGAACGGTAACGAGTACTTCGACTACCTGCATGAAACCAACGGCATCTACCTGGCCAACTCCCTGACCTCGGACTTCAACGGCCCGAACGAGAAGTCCTTCCAGATCGCCTACGCCATCAACATGGCCGAATACGGCGTGCCAGGCCTGAAGTTCAACGCTTACTCGGCGCGCGGCTGGGACATCGACGGCACCCACTACACCGGCAACGGTGGTCGGGCCAAGTTCGCCTACGACGGCATCCAGAAGCAAGACGGCGAAAAACACCAGGAATACGGTGTAGGCGCCTCTTACGCGATCCAGAGCGGCCCACTCAAAGCCACCGCCATTCGTGCGACCTACGTTGAGCACCGCGGCAGCGAGTTCCAGTCCGACGGCAGCATCAAAGAGTTCCGTTTGGTCACCACCATCCCATTCAACATTCTTTAATCAGCGCCAGGTACTCGGCGGGCTCAGGACGAGCCCGCCGTCTACGCTTGTCTGGTCCCATCGATTGCAGAGGGCTCCGAATGAACATGCTCCCGTTACAAGCTGCCATTGCCGCTGCGCTGTTGAGCGTGGCGGTCGGCATTTCGGCCAAACCGCTGGTGGTCTGCACCGAAGCCAGTCCGGAAGGTTTCGATCCGGCCCTGTACACCACGGCCGTCACCGCCGACGCCGCCGCCGAAACCGTGTTCAACCGCCTGGTGGACTTCAAGCCCCGCACCACCGAAGTGGTCCCGGCGCTGGCCAAAGACCTCCCGGACATCAGCGCCGACGGCCTGACCTACACCTTCCACCTGCGTGACGACATCAAGTTCCACACCACCGACTACTTCAAACCCACGCGCAACCTGAACGCCGACGACGTGCTTTGGAGCTTCCAGCGCCAGTTGGACCCGAAACACCCGTGGCACACCAAGTCCAACGTGGGCTACCCGTACTTCGAAAGCATGGGCTTCAAGGAACTGCTCAAAAGCGTCGAGAAGACCGACGATCACACCGTGGTCTTTACCCTGACGCGCCGTGAAGCACCGTTCCTGGCCGACCTGGCCATGGCGTTTTCCTCGATTCACTCCGCCGAATACGCCGACCAGTTGCTCAAGTCCGGCAAGACCGATGACCTCAACGCCAAGCCGATCGGCACTGGCCCGTTCATCTTCACCCGCTACGCTAAGGACGCCCAGGTGCGCTTCAAGGCCAACCCGGACTACTTTCGCGGCAAGCCACCGGCCGACCCGCTGATCCTGGCGATCACCACCGACAACAACGTGCGCCTGCAGAAGCTCAAGGCCAATGAGTGTCAGATCGCGCTGTATCCAAAGCCGGATGACATCCCGAGCATCAAGAAAGACCCGAACCTGAAGATCGATGAACTGGCGGCGATGACCACCAGCTACACCGCCCTGAACACCACCCACAAGTACATGAGCGACCCGCGGGTACGTCACGCGATCAATATCGCATTCGACAAGGCCGGCTATACCAGAGCACTGTTTGGCGAAGGCAACGCCGTCGTCGGCACCGGCCCGTATCCGCCAACGCTGCTGGGCTTCAGCGACAAACTGAAAAACCCGCCACGTGACCTGGACGAGGCCCGCGCCCTGCTCAAGGAAGCCGGCGTACCGGAAGGCACCGAATTCACCCTGTTCACTCGCGCCAACGGCGGCCCGACCAACCCCAACCCAATGATGGGCGCCCAGCGTATGCAGGCGGATCTGGCCCAGGTTGGCCTGAAGGTCAACATCAAGGTCATGGAATGGGGCGAGATGCTCAAGCGCGCCAAAGCGGGTGAGCACGACATGGTTTCCGCAGGCTGGGTAGGTGATAACGGCGACCCGGATAATTTCCTCACGCCCAACCTGAGTTGCGATGCGGCCAAGAACGGCGAAAACTACGCCCGTTGGTGTAACGAGGAGTTTCAAGCCTTGATCGACAAGGCCCGCGCAATCGAGGAACCGGCAGCACGGGCTGCGCTCTATGAACAGGCACAGGACGTTTTCGACAAGGACCTACCATGGCTTCCCATGGCTTACCCGAAACTGTTCACCGCCATGCGCAAGAACGTAGAAGGCTTTACCCAAAGCCCTCTAGGGACCAATAACTTCGCCACCACCCAGGTGAAGTAAATAAGAAAAACGCTCGGCACCGTTGACGTTGACGGTGCCGAACCTGCCTAACCGGCTGATTGAGGTACACCACAAGATGTTTAGTTTTATTGCCCGCCGATTGGGGCTATTGATCCCCACATTCTTCGGCATCACGTTGCTGACTTTTGCGTTGATTCGCATGATTCCCGGCGACCCCGTCGAAGTCATGATGGGTGAGCGCCGCGTCGACCCCGAGATGCACGCACAGGCAATGGAACGCCTTGGCCTTAACAAGCCGCTGTATGCGCAATACCTGGACTATGTCGGCAAGCTCGCCCAGGGCGACCTTGGCGAATCCCTGCGCACGCGCACCAGCGTGTGGACCGAGTTCACCGCACTCTTCCCGGCGACCCTGGAACTGTCCATGGCCGCCCTGTTGTTCGCCGGTATCCTGGGCCTGTTGGCCGGGGTGATCGCGGCCTTGAAGCGAGGATCGCTGTTCGACCACGGGGTGATGGGCATCTCCCTCGCGGGCTATTCGATGCCGATCTTCTGGTGGGGCCTGATCCTGATCATGTTCTTCTCGGTGAGCCTGGGCTGGACCCCGGTTTCCGGGCGTATCGACCTGCTCTACGACATCGAGCCACGCACCGGTTTCATGCTGATCGACACCCTGCTGGCCAACGAGCCAGATGCGTTCTGGGACGCCCTGCACCACCTGATCCTGCCGGCTATCGTGCTCGGCACCATCCCGCTGGCGGTGATTGCGCGGATGACCCGCTCGTCGATGCTCGAAGTACTGCGCGAAGACTACATCCGCACCGCCAAGGCCAAAGGCCTGTCGCCGGCGCGCGTCGTCTTCGTCCACGGCCTGCGTAACGCGCTGATCCCGGTCCTCACCGTGGTCGGCCTGCAGGTCGGCACCTTGCTGGCCGGTGCGGTATTGACCGAAACCATCTTCTCGTGGCCCGGCATCGGCAAATGGCTGATCGAAGCCATTGGCGCGCGGGACTACCCGGTGGTGCAAAACGGCATTCTGCTGATCGCCTGCCTGGTGATCGTGGTGAACTTCGTGGTGGATATCCTCTACGGCTTCGCCAACCCACGCATCCGTCACCAGCGCTGAGATCATGACCATGACCACACCCACTCCAGTGTCAGCAGTCGATCAAAGCCTGCTGTACCCGTCCCCGTACAAAGAATTCTGGCAAGCCTTCTCCCAAAACAAAGGCGCAGTAGCCGGCCTGCTGTTTATGCTGCTGATCGTGTTCTGCGCGCTCTTCGCCCCCTGGGTCGCGCCGCACAACCCCAGCGAGCAATACCGTGACTTCCTGCTGACCCCGCCGTCGTGGCTGGAAGGCGGGCAGATCCAGTTCCTGCTCGGCACCGACGAACTCGGCCGTGACTTGCTCTCGCGCCTGATCCAGGGCTCGCGCCTGTCGCTGCTGATCGGCTTGTCGTCGGTGGTGATGTCGCTGATTCCGGGCATCCTGCTCGGGCTGTTCGCCGGGTTCTTCCCGCGCCTGCTCGGCCCGACCATCATGCGCCTGATGGACATCATGCTGGCCCTGCCGTCGCTGCTGCTGGCCGTTGCCATTGTCGCGATCCTCGGCCCTGGCCTGATCAACACCGTGATCGCCATCGCCATCGTGTCGCTGCCGTCCTACGTGCGTTTGACCCGCGCTGCGGTGATGGGCGAACTGAACCGCGACTACGTGACCGCCGCCCGCCTGGCCGGTGCCGGCCTGCCCCGCCTGATGTTCATCACCGTGCTGCCCAACTGCATGGCGCCGCTGATCGTGCAGGCGACCTTGAGTTTCTCTTCGGCGATCCTCGATGCCGCCGCCCTGGGCTTCCTTGGCTTGGGCGTGCAACCGCCAACGCCGGAGTGGGGCACCATGCTGGCGTCGGCCCGTGACTACATCGAACGCGCCTGGTGGGTCGTGAGCCTGCCGGGTCTGACCATTTTGCTCAGCGTGCTGGCAATCAACTTGATGGGCGACGGCCTGCGCGATGCGCTGGACCCGAAACTCAAGAACGCCGCCTGAGGAGATTCCCATGTCACTGTTAGAAATCAAGAATCTCAACGTGCGCTTCGGCGACAAGACCGCCGTACCGGTGGTCGACGGCCTCGACATTAGCGTCGACAAAGGCGAAGTCCTGGCGATCGTGGGCGAGTCGGGCTCGGGTAAATCCGTGACCATGATGGCGCTGATGGGCCTGATCGAGCACCCCGGCATCGTCACCGCCGACGCCCTGAACTTCGACGGCAAGGACATGCTCAAGCTGAGCAACCGCCAGCGTCGGCAAATCGTCGGCAAAGACCTGGCGATGGTCTTCCAGGACCCGATGACCGCGCTGAACCCCAGCTACACCGTGGGTTTCCAGATCGAAGAAGTGCTGCGCCTGCACCTGAAGATGTCCAGCAAGCAAGCGCGCAAGCGCGCCATCGAACTGCTGGAAAAAGTCGAGATCCCAGGCGCTGCCAGCCGGATGGACGCCTACCCGCACCAACTGTCCGGCGGTATGAGCCAGCGTGTGGCCATCGCCATGGCGATTGCTGGCGAGCCGAAGTTGCTGATCGCCGACGAACCGACCACCGCGCTCGACGTGACCATCCAGGCGCAGATCATGGACCTGCTGCTGGCCCTGCAAAAAGAGCAGAACATGGGCCTGGTGCTGATCACCCACGACCTCGCGGTCGTGGCGGAAACCGCCCAGCGCGTGTGCGTGATGTACGCCGGCCAAGCGGTGGAAGTCGGCCAGGTGCCGCAACTGTTCGATATTCCGGCGCATCCCTACAGCGAAGCGCTGCTCAAGGCGATTCCGGAGCACAGCCTCGGTGCCGCGCGCCTGGCTACGCTGCCCGGCATCGTGCCCGGTCGTTATGACCGCCCGCAAGGCTGCCTGTTGTCGCCGCGTTGCCCCTACGTGCAAGACAGCTGCCGCCAGACCCGCCCGGGCCTGGACCCTAAATCGAACAGCCTTGCACGCTGCCTCTACCCCTTGAACCAGGAGGTGGCGTAATGGCCGTCGTTCTTACCGCCCGCGACCTGACCCGTCACTACGAAGTGTCCCGTGGCCTGTTCAAGGGCCACGCCACCGTGCGCGCCCTCAACGGCGTGTCCTTTGAGCTGGAAGCCGGCAAGACCCTCGCGGTTGTAGGCGAGTCGGGTTGCGGCAAATCCACCCTGGCCCGTGCGCTGACGCTGATTGAAGAACCGTCTTCAGGCTCGTTGAAAATCGCCGGCCAGGAAGTCACCGGCGCCGACAAGGCGCAGCGCAAGCAACTGCGCAAAGACGTGCAGATGGTGTTCCAGAGCCCGTATGCCTCGCTGAACCCACGGCAGAAAGTCGGCGATCAACTCGGCGAACCGCTGCTGATCAACACCAACCTGTCCGCCGCCGAACGCCGCGAAAAGGTCCAGGCGATGATGAAGCAAGTGGGCCTGCGCCCTGAGCATTATCAGCGCTACCCGCACATGTTCTCCGGCGGCCAGCGCCAGCGCATCGCATTGGCCCGCGCCATGATGCTGCAACCCAAAGTGCTGGTGGCAGATGAACCGACCTCGGCGCTGGACGTGTCGATCCAGGCCCAGGTGCTCAACCTGTTCATGGACCTGCAGCAGGAATTCAACACCGCCTACGTGTTCATTTCCCACAACCTCGCGGTGGTGCAACACGTTGCCGACGACGTGATGGTGATGTACCTCGGCCGCCCGGTGGAAGTCGGCCCCAAGGACGACATCTACGCCCGCCCCTTGCACCCGTACACCCAGGCACTGCTGTCGGCGACCCCGACCATTCACCCGGACCCGAACAAGCCGAAGATCAAGATCGTCGGCGAGTTGCCCAACCCACTGAACCCACCATCCGGCTGCGCCTTCCACAAACGCTGCCCGTATGCGACCGAGCGTTGCAGCAGCGAGGAGCCGCAGTTGCGGCCGTTGGATAACCGCCAGGTGGCTTGCCACTATGCGGAGCAGTTCGTCGCCTGAAACGACCACCGCGCTCCCGTGTGGGGAGCGCGGTGACACAACGTTCTACAGCCCTTCCCGTCAGGTTGCGCATCAGCCTGGTGGGAGGGGCTTTTTTTCGCCGGATCTATGTCTGGCTATCGCCTTCATCATCCGGGTTGTCATCGCCCGGCTCGTCGGTGGTGGAGTCGTCATCGCCCTTGCTGCCGCCCTGGTCTTCATCGCCGGGCTCCGCTTCAGACTTGGCCAGTTGCAGGACCTTGCCCTGCCCACTCTGAACCGCAGACACCGCCGCCCCGCTCTGCACCGGGTTATGCGCCCAGGCCGTCGACATTCCCAACGACAACAGCACCAGCACCTTTAGCAACAGCACGACGCGTTGAACAATACTCATGGTCGATCCCCTCCAGTCAGTAGGTGAATCCCGCACGACGGCTGTTTAGTGCCGCCAGCGTTGACGCTAGTCCCGATGCCGGGTTCTCGCCAATCCCATACCGGGTGAATATCAACAAATGTGGGAGGGAGCTTGCTCCCGATAGCGGTGGATCAGCCAGCACAGAGAGTGGCTGATCCACCGCTATCAGGAGCAAGTCGAATCGTCGCACCGCCTCTCCCACATATTGTTTTGTCGCGCCCATGAAAAAGGGCGAAGCCATGACAGCTTCGCCCTTTTCTTTACCGCTCAGACCTTAATGGTGCTCGCGAGTAGCCCGGAATTTCACATCCGGCCAACGCTCTTCCATCAGTGCCAAATTGACCCGGGTCGGCGCCAGGTAGGTCAGGTGACCGCCGCCGTCCACCGCGAGGTTTTCCACGGCTTTGTTGGAGAACTCTTCCAACTTTTTCTTATCGCTGCACTCGATCCAACGCGCCGAATATACGGTGATTGGCTCGTAGGAGCATTCGACCTTGTATTCCTCTTTCAAGCGGCTGGCGACCACATCGAACTGCAGCACACCGACGGCGCCGAGGATGATGTCGTTGCTGCGCTCGGGGAAGAACACCTGGGTCGCGCCCTCTTCCGCCAGTTGCTGCAAGCCTTGGCGCAGTTGCTTGGATTTGAGCGGGTCGCGCAGGCGCACGCGGCGGAACAGTTCCGGGGCGAAGTGCGGGATGCCGGTGAAGCCCAGCGTTTCGCCTTCGGTGAAGGTGTCGCCGATCTGGATGGTGCCGTGGTTGTGCAGGCCGATGATGTCGCCGGCGTAGGCTTCTTCGAGCTGTTCACGCTCGGAGGAGAAGAACGTCAGGGCGTCGCCGATGCGCACGTCCTTGCCGGTACGCACGTGGCGCATCTTCATGCCTTTTTCGTATCTGCCGGAGCAGATGCGCATAAAGGCGATACGGTCGCGGTGTTTGGGGTCCATGTTCGCCTGGATCTTGAACACGAAGCCGGCGAATTTGTCTTCCACCGGCTCCACGGTACGCTCGTTGGCGACCCGGGCCAGCGGGCGCGGAGCCCAGTCCACCACAGCGTCGAGCACGTGGTCGACACCGAAGTTGCCCAACGCGGTGCCGAAGAACACCGGGGTCAGTTGGCCGTCGAGGAATTCCTGCTGGTTGAATTCGTGGCAGGCGCCCTGCACCAGTTCCAGTTGGTCGACAAAACGCTCGTACTCATCGCCCAGGTGGGCGCGGGCTTCGTCGGAGTCAAGCTTCTCGATGATTTTCACATCGGTGCGTTCGTGACCGTGGCCGGCGGTGTAGACAATGATGTAGTCGTCGGCCAGGTGGTACACACCCTTGAAGTCGCGGTAGCAACCGATCGGCCAGGTGATCGGCGCGGCCTTGATCTTCAGGACGGCTTCGATTTCATCCAACAACTCGATCGGGTCGCGGATGTCGCGGTCGAGTTTGTTGATAAAGCTGACGATCGGCGTGTCGCGCAGACGACAGACGTCCATCAACGCAATCGTGCGTGGCTCGACGCCCTTACCGCCGTCGAGGACCATCAAGGCCGAGTCCACCGCGGTCAGGGTGCGGTAGGTGTCTTCGGAGAAGTCTTCGTGGCCCGGGGTGTCGAGCAGGTTGATCATGTGATCGCGATACGGGAACTGCATGACCGACGTGGTAATGGAAATACCCCGTTGTTTTTCCATTTCCATCCAGTCGGAGGTGGCATGGCGGTCGGATTTGCGGGATTTCACCGTGCCGGCCACTGCGATTGCCTTGCCCATCAGCAAGAGCTTCTCGGTGATGGTGGTTTTACCGGCATCGGGGTGGGAAATAATGGCGAAAGTGCGGCGTTTCGCGACTTCGGCGGCCTGGTGGGTCATGGGAAATCGCCTGGCAGGTGAGTCAAAAAAGGGCGGCGAGTATAGCGCAAACCCAGGGTGCCGGACCACCGTTCACCCGGTTGGGGGTGGCTAAATACTGCCAAGTATGGAACCTTTTAAAAGGTAGAGACGTCCACTCCCCTGCTATCGCACTCGAAACAGGGGCTGAAAAATCAGCAAGTTAGCCTGACGAGGCTGCGCTCATGGCTTGACCTTATGCCGCTTTTGCCGGCATGGGCGAGCTGCTTTTCGCGACCACATTTGAAGGCAGCCAGGCATGGCATGCCACGAAGGAATGTGTTCGCCGACAGAAGAAAAAAGGAGTCCGCCTGTGGCTATTCGCTATGGCAAAGGGCTGATAGGAGGAGCGGTTGTCGTCGCTCTCCTGGCCCTGCTGGTCCACTGGATTGGCATCAACACGATCGAACTGTACCGCGACGATTTGTTGTTTTACCTGCAAGCTCACCTGATTCTCGTCCTAGTCTCCATGCTGGCGGCCCTGATTGTGGGCATCCCCGCCGGTATTCTGCTCAGCCGCCCGAACATGGTCGGGCGCGCCGAACGCTTCATGCAGATCTTCAACATCGGCAACACCGTCCCTCCCCTGGCCGTACTGGCCATCGCCCTCGGCGTCCTCGGCATCGGCAGCGGCCCGGCGATCTTCGCGCTGTTCCTCGCCTCCTTGCTGCCCATCGTGCGCAACACCTACGAAGGCCTGAAAAACGTCCAGGGTTCGCTGAAAGAAGCCGCCACCGGCATCGGCATGACCCCGCGCCAGGTGCTGTTTCGCGTCGAGTTGCCGAACGCCGTGCCGATCATCATCGGCGGCGTGCGCGTGGCCCTGGCGATCAACGTCGGCACCGCGCCGCTGGCCTTCCTGATCGGCGCCAACAGCCTGGGTAGCCTGATTTTCCCCGGCATCGCCCTGAACAATCAGCCGCAATTGCTGCTCGGCGCCGCGTGTACCGCGCTGTTGGCCTTGCTGCTCGACGGCCTGGTGACCATGGCCAGCCGCCTCTGGCTGGAACGCGGAGTGCGCGCGTCTTAAGGCTTGGCAAAGGAACCGATATGAAAAAACTGACATTGATATTGAGCTGCGTCCTGCTGTTTGCAGGGTTCGCGCAAGCCGCTGAAAAACCGGTGATCCGCATCGGCGCACGGGTGTTCACCGAACAGACCCTGCTCGCCGAAATCACTTCCCAGTACCTGCGCACCAAGGGTTACGACACCCGCGTGACCGGCGGCCTGGGCAGCAACCTGGCGCGCAGTGCCCAGGAAAGCGGGCAACTGGACCTGATCTGGGAATACACCGGCGTGTCGCTGGTGGCCTACAACCATGTGGACGAGAAGCTCGACAGCGCACAGTCCTACGCTCGGGTAAAAGAACTCGACGCGAAAAAAGGCCTGGTCTGGCTGTCTCCGTCGAAATTCAGCAACACCTACGCGCTGGCTTTGCCTGAGAACGTGGCCCAGGAATTCCCGCAGATCAACACGATCAGCGATCTGACCCAGGCCTTGGCGGAAAAAACCAAGGGCACACGCCTGGTGGCCCTGGACACCGAATTCGCCAACCGTTCCGACGGCATGGGCGGCATGGTCAAGCTGTACGACATGAACCTGACCCGCAAAAACACCCGGCAGATGGACGCCGGCCTGGTCTACACCGCGCTGCGTAACGGCCAGGTGTTTGCCGGCTTGGTGTACACCACCGACGGTCGCCTGAATGCCTTCAAATTGAAGCTGCTCGAAGACGACAAGCATTACTTCCCGGACTACACCGCCGCGCCGGTGGTGCGTCAGGTGTATCTGGACGCTCATCCGCAACTGGCCGCCGATCTGAAGCCACTGTCCGCATTGTTCGACGATACAACCATGCGCCAGTTGAACGCGCGGGTCGACGTCGACCATGAAAGCCCGTCCGCTGTTGCCGCCGACTTCCTGCGCCAACACCCCATCAACTAAAAGGAGAAGACATGGAATTTTTAAACGCCTTTTCCCATCTTGATTGGGCCCAAGTCCTGCACCTGACCTGGCAGCACATCACCCTGGTCGGTATCGCCGTGATCCTCGCGATTGTCGTCGGCGTGCCCCTCGGCGTGCTGATGACCCGTTTCCCGAGCCTGGCCGGCCCGCTGCAAGCCAGCGCCACCGTGCTGCTCACCGTGCCGTCCATCGCCCTGTTCGGCCTGCTGCTGCCGTTCTACTCCAAATTCGGCCAGGGCCTGGGGCCGATGCCGGCGATCACCGCCGTGTTCCTCTACTCCCTGCTGCCGATCATGCGTAACACCTACCTGGCCCTGACCGGCGTGGAACCGGGCATCCGCGAAGCCGCCAAAGGCATCGGCATGACCTTCGGCCAGCGCCTGCGCATGGTCGAACTGCCCATCGCCGTGCCGGTGATCCTCGCCGGGGTGCGCACCGCCGTGGTGATGAACATCGGCGTGATGACCATCGCCGCCACCATCGGCGCCGGCGGCCTGGGTGTACTTATTCTGGCTTCCATCAGCCGCAGCGACATGTCGATGCTGATCGTCGGCGCCGTACTGGTCAGTCTCCTGGCCATCTTCGCCGACCTGCTTCTGCAATGGCTGCAACGCTCGCTGACTCCAAAAGGACTGCTCAAATGATCGAACTTCAACACCTGACCAAGACTTTTCAAAGCAACGGCAAAACTGTCTCCGCCGTGAACGACGTAAGCCTGACCGTCAATGAAGGCGAGATTTGCGTATTCCTGGGGCCTTCGGGCTGCGGCAAGAGCACCACGCTGAAAATGATCAACCGCCTGATCAAGCCCACCTCGGGCAAGATCCTGATCAACGGCGAAGACACCACCGACCTGGACGAAGTGACCCTGCGGCGCAACATCGGCTACGTGATCCAGCAGATCGGCCTGTTCCCGAACATGACCATCGAGGAAAACATCGTGGTCGTGCCCAAGCTGCTGGGCTGGGACAAGCAGAAATGCCACGACCGCGCCCGCGAGTTGATGAGCATGATCAAGCTGGAACCCAAGCAGTACCTGCACCGCTATCCGCGCGAACTGTCCGGTGGCCAACAACAGCGCATCGGCGTGATCCGTGCGCTGGCGGCGGATGCGCCGTTGCTGCTGATGGATGAGCCGTTCGGCGCGGTCGACCCGATCAACCGCGAAATGATCCAGAACGAATTTTTCGAGATGCAGCGCGCGCTGAACAAGACCGTGATCATGGTCAGCCACGACATCGACGAAGCCATCAAGCTGGGTGACAAGATCGCCATTTTCCGCGCCGGCAAGCTGCTGCAGATCGACCACCCGGACACCCTGCTGGCGCACCCGGTGGACGAGTTCGTCAGCAACTTCGTCGGCCAGGACAGCACCCTCAAGCGTCTGCTGCTGGTAAAAGCCGAAGATGCAGCGGACAACGCCCCGTCGGTCAGCCCGGAAACCCCGGTGGCCGACGCCCTGGAGCTGATGGACGAACTCGACCGCCGCTATGTGGTGGTTACCTGCGCCGAGAACAAGGCGCTGGGTTATGTGCGACGTCGCGACCTGCACCGTCAGACCGGCACCTGCGGTCAATACCTGCTCGAGTTCAACGCCACGGCGGCGTATGACGAGCACTTGCGCATCCTGTTGTCGCGCATGTACGAGTTCAACCGCTCGTGGTTGCCGGTGATGGATGCCGAGCGAGTGTTTTTGGGCGAAGTGACCCAGGAATCGATTGCCGAGTACCTGAGCTCCGGCAAGTCGCGTGGCGGCAAGACCAGTATCGTTTCGCCTGCCGAGACCGCCCTGGCCTGACCTGACACAACACGCTTAAAACTGTGGGAGGGGGCTTGCCCCCGATCGCGGGGTATCAGTCACTATATTCATGACTGACACACTGCCATCGGGGGCAAGCCCCCTCCCACATTTGGCCTGTGGTGTGTCAGGGAAATCCCCCTAATTATCCGCCTGCGGGGAACATCAATCCGTCACACCTGTCGGTTACATAAGTAGCTGCACGCGGTCCCGCGACGAACGCGTGCAAAAACGCGACATTTTTAGTTGATCTCAAGCCCCTCACGTCCTAAAGTTCGCGCCGAACGTCCATGCTGGAAACGATCCATCCGGCTCAAGTACTGACGACGAGACAGCAAGGCCAAGGGAAGCGGTTGATCCCATGGCCTTTTTGCTTTCGGCGACATGCCTTGGGAAGTAGGCGAACCAAAGTGGGGATACGGAGGACGTTCATTTGCACCCATTGATTAATACAGTTTGCCCTTAGGAGTCCCCAAGCATGTCGATCAACGTCGAAGATTATTTCGCGCGCGCCACTTTTGACAAAATGAAGGCGTTCGCCGACAAGCAAGAAACCCCGTTCGTGGTGATCGACACCGCGATGATCAGCCAGGCCTACGATGACCTGCGCGCCGGTTTCGAATTCGCCAAAATCTATTACGCGGTCAAGGCCAACCCGGCCGTCGAGATCATCGACCTGTTGAAAGACAAGGGCTCGAGCTTCGACATCGCCTCGATCTACGAGCTCGACAAAGTGATGGACCGCGGCGTCAGCGCCGACCGTATCAGCTACGGCAACACCATCAAGAAGTCCAAGGACATCCGCTACTTCTATGATAAGGGCGTGCGTCTGTTCTCCACCGACTCCGAAGCCGACCTGCGCAACATTGCCAAGGCCGCACCGGGCTCGAAAATCTATGTGCGTATCCTCACCGAAGGCTCGACCACGGCTGACTGGCCTTTGTCGCGTAAATTCGGCTGCCAGACCGACATGGCCATGGACCTGCTGATCCTGGCGCGTGACCTGGGCCTGGTGCCGTATGGCCTCTCGTTCCACGTCGGCTCGCAACAGCGCGACATCAGCGTATGGGACGCGGCGATCGCCAAGGTCAAAGTGATCTTCGAGCGCCTGAAGGAAGAAGACGGCATCCACCTCAAGCTGATCAACATGGGCGGCGGCTTCCCAGCCAACTACATCACCCGCACCAACAGCCTGGAAACCTACGCTGAAGAAATCATCCGTTTCCTCAAGGAAGATTTCGGCGACGACCTGCCGGAAATCATCCTGGAGCCGGGCCGTTCGTTGATCGCCAACGCCGGCATCCTGGTCAGCGAAGTGGTACTGGTTGCACGTAAATCGCGTACCGCCGTCGAGCGTTGGGTGTACACAGACGTGGGCAAGTTCTCCGGCCTGATCGAAACCATGGACGAAGCGATCAAGTTCCCGATCTGGACCGAAAAGAAAGGCGAGATGGAAGAAGTGGTGATCGCCGGTCCTACCTGCGACAGCGCCGACATCATGTACGAAAACTACAAATACGGCCTGCCGTTGAACCTGGCAATCGGTGATCGGATGTACTGGTTGTCGACCGGTGCATACACCACCAGCTACAGCGCGGTTGAATTCAATGGCTTTCCGCCGTTGAAGTCGTACTACGTGTAAGACGGCCCTAAAACAAAAAACCCATGACCTGTCATGGGTTTTTTATAGCTCAGAAGCAGGTCAGAGCACGTTGCTCATAGGCATCGGCCATCGCCCGAATCCGCGGATCATTCGCTGCCGCCAGCGCCTTGTGCGCCACCCGCAAAAACTTCAAATTGCCGCCTGCCAGCGCCTTGCGCAGCCACGCCAGCGCCACCTCGATCTGGCCGCTGTCGGCCAGCACCGCCGCATAACTGAACTGCCCACGGAAATCCCCGGCTTCGGCCGAACGTCGATACCACGCCACGGCAGCGTCCAGATCCCTCGGGCAAAACCGGCCCTCTTCCAGATAGCGCCCCAACAGGTTCATCGACTTCGCGTGGCCCTGCTCCGCCGCCTGGCGATAACACCTCAGCGCGTGTGCTTGATCCTCTGCGACGCCGCGACCGGTGGCCAGCAGGTTGGCGTAGTTATATTGCCCCCAATCCAACCCGGCTTCGGCCGCAAGCTGATATTCCCGCGCCGCCGCTGCTTCGTCGGCGACGCAGCCCCAGCCATGCTCCCGGCAGCGCCCCAACATATTGCGCGCCATCAAGTGCCCGCCCTGCGCCGCGATCTGGAACCAGCGCAGTGCCAGCGCTTCATCGCGCTCGATGCCGCGCCCTTCCAAGAGGATCTGCCCGAGCAAGGCCTGGGCATCGACCACGCCCTCCTTGGCCGCGATCAGGATCGCCTGGGCGGCGCGCACCGGTGAGTCGTCGAGCATGCGCTGCAACTGTTCGACGTTGAGCACTTCTTCACGGCGCAATAAAAACCCCATGCTCAGACCTCGACCCAGCGACGCAACAGGTTGTGGTAAGTGCCGGTGAGCTGGATCAACGCCGGGTGGTCGGGGACATCCGCGCTCAGTTGCTGGATCGCGCCGTCCATCTCGAACAGCAAGGTGCGCTGGCTGTCTTCGCGCACCAGGCTTTGGGTCCAGAAAAACGAGGCGTAGCGCGCGCCACGGGTCACGGCGTTGACTTTGTGCAGGCTGGAACCGGGGTAGAGCACCATGTCGCCGGCGGGCAGTTTGACCCGTTGCAGGCCGAAGGTGTCCTGGATCTCCAGTTCGCCGCCGTCGTATTCCTCCGGGTCGCTGAAGAACAGCGTGGACGACAGGTCGGTGCGCACCCGCTCATGGCTGCCCTTGGGCTGGCGCACGGCATTGTCGATGTGGAAGTCGAAACTGCCCCCGGCGGTGTAGCAGTTAAGCAGCGGTGGGAAGACTTTGTGCGGTAACGCCGCCGACATGAACAGCGGGTTTTGCCACAACCGCTCAAGCATCGCCGCGCCGATTTCCTTGGCCAGCGGGTGGCCTTCGGGCAATTGCAGGTTGTGCTTGGCCTTGGCGGACTGGTACCCGGCGGTGATTTTACCGTCGGCCCAGTCGGCGGCTTCCAGCGCTTGGCGGATGCGCTGCACTTCCTCACGAGAGAACAGGCCGGGAATATGCAGCAACATGGTCAATACCTGAGAGAGGAAAGACGTTAATGGTATTGATTCTTATCCACTCTGTAAAACACATAGACGAGCGAGATCGTAAAAACCGTAAGGGGGAAGTGTAAAGAATGTAAATTCAGTACGAATAGCAATGAATCGCAATTGATACAAAGTCTTGTTCAATCTATATTCCGCGGCCTCACATCCTTGGGGAAAGGACACGTCATGTCGCGCACTTGCTTAAAAACACCTGCCAGTTCACCACGCTTGCTGGCTTCGGCCATCGGCGTTGCTCTCGGCGCCAGCTCCGTCGCCCATCTGGCGCAAGCGGCCGAAGACACCGAACAGAAAGGCCAGCGCAACAGCATCTCCCTGGGCGCCACCAGCATCACCGGGGAAGAACAGGACGCCACCTCCTATCAGGTCGAGAAAGCCTCTTCGCAAAAATACACCGCGCCGCTGGTGGACACGCCGCGCTCGGTCACCGTGGTGCCGCAGCAAGTGCTCAAGGACACCGCTGCCACCTCGCTGCAGGATGCCTTGCGCACCGTGCCCGGCATTACCTTTGGCGCCGGTGAAGGCGGCAACCCCCAGGGCGACCGCCCGTTCATCCGCGGTTTTGACGCCCAGGGCGACACCTACCTGGACGGCGTGCGCGATACCGGCGGCCAGAGCCGTGAAATCTTCGACATTGAATCGATCGAAGTCAGCAAAGGCCCGAACTCCTCGTTCGGCGGGCGTGGCTCGGCCGGCGGCAGCCTCAACCTGGTGAGCAAGACGCCCCAGGCGCGGGACTTCACCAACGGCGGCTTCACCTACGGTTCCGACCAGACCCGCCGCTACGTGCTCGACGTCAACCGCCAATTCCTCGACGACAGCGCCGCGTTCCGCCTGAACCTGATGAGCCACGAGCAGAACGTGGCCGGCCGCGACGCAGTGAACTACGACCGCTGGGGCGTGGCGCCGTCGCTGACCTTCGGCCTCGGCACGCCGACCCGCGTCAACGTCAGCTACTACCACATGGAAAGCGACGACCTGCCGGACTCGGGGATTCCCTACGGCTACGGCTCCGCGACCGCCACCGCCCACAGGCATGACAAACCCAACGACGGCGGCGACAGCAATAATTTCTACGGCCTCAAGAGCCGCGACTTCCGCAAGACCCGCGCCGATATCAGCACGGTGTCCGTCGAACATGACCTGAACGACAACATGACGCTGAAAAACACCCTGCGCCATGGCAACACCGGCCAGGACTATATCCTCACGCAGCCGGACGACAGCAAACTCAACGTCAACAAGTTCGGCACCGTCTGGCGCCGCGCCAACAGCCGCGTGTCGACCACCGAGACCACCACCAACCAGACCGACCTGTTCGGCAGCTTCCAGGCGCTGGGCTTCAAGAACACCTACTCCACCGGCCTCGAATTCACCGGCGAAGAAACCCGAGTCAGCAGCTACACCATCAGCCCCAACGCCAACCCGGTCTGCACCGTGGCCAAAGGCAGCCTGGGCGGCCAATGCACCTCGCTGAGCAACCCGAACCCGGACGACGCCTGGACCGGCAGCATCGCGCGCAACTACAACGGCACCAACACCAAAGCCACCAGCCGCGGCGCCTACGTGTTCGACACCATCGAACTGGACCCGAAATGGCTGCTGAACGTCGGCCTGCGCTACGACACCTTCGACACCGTGGCCAACACCAACGCCACCGCCGGGCGCACCAAGATCAAGGAAGACAGCCAATTCTTCAACTGGCAGGGCGGCCTGGTCTGGAAACCGGTGGAGAACGCCAGCATCTATGCGTCCTACGCCACCTCGGCGACCCCAGCCGGTGGCCTGGTGGGTGAAGGCTCCGACGGCAACCCCCTGTCCGCCGGCGCCGCCACCAGCGACCTGCAACCGGAAGAAACCGTCAACTACGAGCTGGGCACCAAGTGGGATCTGTTCCACAACCGCCTTTCGCTGACGGCTGCGGTATTCCGCACCGAGAAGAAGAACACGCGCATTCTGGTCGATGCCCTGACCTACCAGAACGCCGGCGAATCCCAAGTCGACGGCATCGAACTCTCGGCCAGCGGCAAACTCACGGATCAATGGCAAGTGTTCGCCGGCTACAGCTACCTCGACAGCGAGCTGGTCAAAGCCGGGCGCAACGGGCGCAACGGGGTGGTCAGCGCCGGTTCCAACGAGGGCAACCAAATGCCCAATACGCCGAAGAATTCCTTCAGCCTGTGGACCACCTACGACATCACTTCGAAACTGACCATCGGCGGCGGTGCGTTCTATGTCGACGAGGTCTACGGCGATGTTGGCAACACCGTGTATGTACCGTCCTACACCCGCTACGACGCCATGGCCAGCTACAAGCTGACCAAAAACGTCGACCTGCAACTGAACGTGCAGAACCTGACCGACAAGACCTACTACGACAAGGCCTTCTCGACCCACTTCGCCAACCAGGCGGCGGGGCGCACCGCACTGTTGACCACCAGCTTCCACTTCTAAGCGGTCAACCATAAGCCAAAGCCCCACGCATCGGATGCGTGGGGCTTTTGCGTGCTAAACAACAAAGTTTCTCGACAACCCACGGCATAATGCGCGCCGTGCTACAGATACCCAGATGAGCGAGGCGGTCCGACGTGTTGAAGAAAACCCTGTTCCAGTTGCACTGGTTCTTCGGCATCACTGCCGGGCTGGTGCTGGCCTTGATGGGGATCACCGGGGCGGCGGTGTCGTTCCAGGATGAACTATTGCGCGCGCTCAACCCCAGCGTACTGAGCGTGGAAAAACGCGAGGCCGGGGTACTGCCGCCCGCCGAGCTGGTGCGCAAGCTCGAAGCCAGCGAAGGCAAAACCGTGTCGATGCTCTGGGTGGAAACCGACAGCGGCAGCGCCGCGCGCGTGTTCTTCACCCCACCGCCGGGCGAACGGCGCGGCCAGATGCGTTACTTCGATCCCTACACCGGCAACTACATGGGCGACGCCGTCGGCCAGGACGTGTTCGGGTTTATCCTGCAACTGCACCGCTTCCTCGCGATGGGCGACACCGGTCGGCAAATCACCGGGGCCTGCACGCTGATCCTGCTGTTCTTCTGTCTCTCCGGCTTGTACCTGCGCTGGCCGCGCCAGGTGGCGAGCTGGCGCGCGTGGCTGACCCTGGACTGGCGCAAAAAGGGCCGCAGTTTCAATTGGGACCTGCACTCGGTGTTCGGCACCTGGTGCCTGTTGTTCTATCTGTTGGCGGCGCTGACCGGCTTGTCCTGGTCCTACGAATGGTACAACCAGGGTCTGAACAAGCTGCTGTCCGACGCCCCGCAGAATGAACGGATGCGCAAACGCGGCCCGCCGCCGCAAGGCCCGGCGCCGGAGGCCAACTACGAGGCGATCTGGAGCAGCATCTACAGCAGCGCCGGCCCAGGCTTGAGCGCCTACAACATCCGCATGCCGGCGGTCGCCGGGCAGCCGGCCACGGTGTTTTACCTGCTGAAAGATTCGCCCCACGACCGCGCGCTGAACCAGATCAACCTGGACCCTGCGACCGGCACGGTGAAATCCCACGACCGCTACGCCAGCAAAAGCCTCAAGGCTCAATTGCTGACCAGCATTTATGCACTGCACACCGGCAGTTACTTCGGCCTGGTGGGGCGGATCATCCTCACCGTCAGCTCGCTGTGCATGCCGCTGTTCTTCATCACCGGCTGGCTGCTGTACCTCGACCGTCGCCGTAAAAAGCGCCAGGTACGCGATGCCCGCAATAGCCTCGGTGCCAACCACAGCCATGCACCGGCCTGGCTGATCGGCTTTGCCAGCCAGAGCGGTTTTGCCGAACAACTGGCCTGGCAGACCGCCGGGCAATTGCAGGCTGCCGGCTTGCCGGTGAACGTGCAGCCGCTGGGCAGCGTCAGCCAGGACCAACTGCGCCAGTCAGAAAACGCGCTGTTCGTGGTCAGCACCTTCGGCGACGGTGAAGCCCCCGACAGCGCCCGGGGCTTCGAACGCAGCGTGCTCGGCCAGGACCTGTCCCTCAAGGGTTTGAACTACTCGGTACTGGCCCTCGGCGATCGCCAGTACACACACTTCTGCGGCTTTGCCCGGCGTCTGCATTTCTGGCTGACCAACCAGGGCGGCAACCCGTTGTTCGCCCCCGTGGAAGTCGACAGCGGCGACACCCGCGCCCTGCAGCACTGGCAACAACAACTGGGCCAACTCACCGGGCATGCGCCGACAGCGGCGTGGCCGAGTACACAGTATGAAAACTGCAGCTTGAACCAGCGCACCCTGCTCAATCCTGGCAGTGCCGGTTCGGCGGTCTACATGCTGGAACTGACCGTGCCATCGGCACAAAGCTGGGTCGCTGGCGACCTGGTGGAAATCCTGCCGCGCAACGGCACCGGGGCCATTACGCAGTTCCTCGATGGCCTGGGCCTGGCCAGCCGCGAGAGCGTGCTGATCGACGGCCTGGCCCACACCCTCGACCAGGCCCTGGCCACCCGCCAACTGCCGGACAACCGCGCCCATCTGGTGGGCCTGCATGCCCAGGCGCTGGTGAACGCGCTGGCGCCCCTGGGCATGCGCGAATACTCGATCGCCTCGATTCCCAGCGACGGCGTGCTGGAGTTGATCGTGCGCCAGGAACGTCATCCAGACGGCACACTCGGCCTGGGCTCGGGCTGGCTGACCGAACACGCGGTCCTCGGTTCGAGCATCACCCTGCGCTTGCGCCGCAACAGTGCTTTCCACCTGCCGGACGCACCTGCGCCGTTGATCCTGCTGGGCAACGGCACTGGCCTGGCCGGTTTGCGCAGCTTGCTCAAGGCGCGCATTGCCGATGGCCAGCAGCGCAATTGGCTGCTGTTCGGCGAACGCACAATCGCCCACGACTACCTGTGCCAGGACGAACTGCAAGGCTGGTTGGCCAGCGGTGACCTGGCGCTGCTGGACCTGGCGTTTTCCCGCGACCAGGAGGAAAAGATCTACGTACAGGATCGCCTGCGCGAATCGGCGGACGTGTTGCGGCGATGGCTGGCGGACGGCGCGGCGATCTATGTGTGTGGCAGTTTGCAGGGGATGGCTGCGGGGGTGGATCAGGCGTTGATTGATATCCTAGGCCGTGAAGCGGTGGAGCGCTTGATCGAACAGGGCCGCTATCGCCGGGATGTCTACTGAGATCCTGCAGACACTGAAGAACCCATGTGGGAGGGAGCAAGCCCCCTCCCACAGTTTTTGACTGTATTCCAAGTCAGTTTTTGGCTGCACTCCAATCAGTTTTTTACTGCACCCTCAATCAGACCGGTTGCAGCTTTTGCTCGAACACTGAAACCCCATCCAGATCACGCAGCATCACCGTCAACTCCGCCGTCTGCCCATCGATCTGCACTTCGCCAAAAAACTGGAACCCGGCAAACGGCGAGGTGTTCTGCGCCGGCGGTGCTTTCTCGAACACCACCTGCGGGCCAAAGGTTTTATCCAGCGGATTGGGCCCGAAGCTCCCCGCATTCAGCGGCCCTGCGACAAACTCCCAGAACGGCTCGAAGTCCTGGAACGCTGCACGATCCGGGTGGTAGTGATGCGCCGCGCAGTAATGCACATCCGCCGTCAACCACACATGGTTGCGCACCTGCTGCGCGCGCAGAAACCCGAGCAGCTCGGCGATTTCCAATTCGCGGCCCTGGGCCGGGCCGGGGTCGTTGTTGGCGATCGCTTCCCAGCGCGGCACGCCCGGGCTGACTTCGCCGTCAGGCACGCCGAGGCCGATGGGCATGTCGGCGGCGATCACCTTCCATTGGGCCTGGGAGGCCTTGAGTTCGCGCTTGAGCCAGTCCAGTTGCTCTCGGCCGAGGAACGGTTTTGCGCCGCCCAGGTTGTCATCGTTGGGCCCGCGATAGCTGCGCATGTCGAGCACGAACACATCCAGCAGCGGGCCGTAACTGAGCTTGCGATAGATCCGCCCGCCGCCGTCGGCGCTTTGCCGACGCATGGGCGAATATTCCAGCCAGGCCTGACGCGCATGGCCGACCAGGGTGATGATGTCCCGGGTCTGGTAACGCTCATCGAGCTGCTTGCTCGGCGACCAGTTGTTCACCACCTCGTGGTCGTCCCACTGCCAGATCTGCGGCACTTCGGCGTTGAAGCGCCGCACGTTTTCATCCAGCAGGTTGTAGCGGTAATTGCCGCGATACTCATCGAGGGTTTCAGCGACTTTGCTCTTGGCCTCGGTGGTGATGTTGCGCCAGATGCGCCCGCCTTCGGTGGTCAGTTGCGCCGGCACCGGGCCGTCAGCGTAGATGGTGTCGCCGCTGTGGATAAAAAAGTCCGGCAGGCGCAGGCGCATGGCTTCGTAGATGCGCATGCCGCCGATGTCCGGGTTGATGCCGAAACCTTGGCCGACGGTGTCGCCGCTCCACACAAAACGAATATCGCGACGCTGTTGCGGCACGCTGCGCAGGTGGCCGAACCAGGGCTCGCTGGCGACGCCGGTCTGGGCATCTTCGAACTGCACGCGGTAGAAAATCGCCTGGTCGGCGGGCAGCCCGGTGAGTTCGACGCGGGCGGTAAAGTCGCTGCGGTTGTCGGCCAGCGGCGAGACGAATCGACGGGGGTTGCTGAACACACTACGGGTGTCCCATTCCACCACCATCCGCGCCGGGCGGTCGCTGCGGCTCCAGATCATTGCGCGGTCGCCGAGCAGGTCGCCGGACTGCACGCCATCGGTGAGTTGCGGCCGGTCCTTGACCGACGCAATCACCGCCGGCGCCAGCCCCGGCAACAACAGACCGGCGCCGACGGCTTGCATCACGCGGCGACGGCTGAGATCGAAGTGGCTCATGCAGATGCCCTCTTGAGTATCAAAAGGGAAATTTGAACACGCGAGGATGAAGCCGATATGACACCGCCTTCAAGGCCTCGCAAATCTAAATGTGGGAGGGGGCTTGCCCCCGATGGCGGTGGATCAGTCAATTCATGGGTGACTGACACATCGCCATCGGGGGCAAGCCCCCTCCCACATTTTCAACAGTGTCAGGCCTTGACTGCGGTGACCGCCAGTTCCACCGCTTCCGGGCGCTTGATCAGCGCGTACACCAGCCCCGTCAACACACTACCGGCGACTATCGCCAGCAAGTACAGCAGCGCATGGTTCATCGCATTCGGAATGATCAGCACAAACAAGCCGCCATGGGGCGCCGCCAGTTTGCAGCCGAAGTACATCGACAGCGCACCGGTCAACGCGCCGCCGGCGATGCTGGCCGGGATCACCCGCAGCGGGTCCTTGGCGGCAAACGGAATCGCGCCTTCGGAGATAAAGCACAGACCCAGAATCATCGCGGCCTTGCCGGCCTCGCGTTCGGTCTGGGCAAACTTGCGCCGGGCCAGGAAGGTCGCGATGCCCATCCCAATCGGCGGCACCATACCGGCCGCCATGGTGGCGGCCATCGGCGCACCGCTGGACGCCGCCAGCAAGCCGACGGAGAACGCATACGCGGCCTTGTTGATCGGCCCGCCCAGGTCAACGCACATCATGCCGCCGAGCAGGATGCCAAGCAGCACGGCATTGGTGGTGCCCATCGTGCTGAGGAAGTCGGTCAGGCCGGTGAGCAGACGCGCCACCGGCGGGCCCACCAGATAGATCATCGCCAGGCCCGTGAACAGGCTCGCCAGCAACGGGATGATCAGGATCGGCTTGAGCGGCTCCAGGCTTTGCGGCAGGCGCACCGCGCGGGTGATCAGCTTGACGCAGTAACCGGCAAGGAAACCGGCAACAATCCCGCCGATAAAGCCCGCGCCCAACGTACCGGCCAACAACCCGCCGATCATGCCGGGCGCCAGGCCAGGGCGGTCGGCAATCGAGTAGGCGATATAGCCAGCGAGCAGCGGCACCATCAGCATGAAGGCCTGGTCACCGACGGTTTTCAGCGCCGCCGCCAGGGTGCCTTTTTCTTCAAAGGCATGGATGCCGAACACGAACGACAAGGCGATCAACAAACCGCCCGCCACCACCATCGGCAACATGAACGACACGCCGGTCAGCAGGTGTTTGTAGACCCCGGTTTTTTCCGACTTGGCCACCGCCCCGCTCGCCGAGCTTTCCACGACGCCTTCGGCCAGGGCCTTGTTGAGGGTTGCTTCGGCTTGCTTGAGGGCAATGCCGGTGCCGCAGCGGTAGATCTTCTTGCCGGCGAAGCGCTCGGTGGCGACTTCGATATCCGCCGCCAGCAACACCACGTCGGCCTCGGCAATCGCTTGCGGGCTCAACGGTGTGCGTGCGCCGACCGAACCCTGGGTTTCCACCTGCAAGTCATAGCCCAAGCGCTTGGCGGTCTGCTGCAACGCTTCGGCGGCCATGAAGGTGTGGGCTACGCCAGTCGGGCAGGCGGTAATCGCGACAATCCGCGGGGCCTGTTTCGTTGCCGCCGGGGCTTGGCTGGCGACATACACCTGGGCCTCTTCGGCGCCACGGCGCAACACGGCCTCGACGTCCTGCAAGGCCTGGGCCGGGGTGCTCTGGAACACGCGCTTGCCGACAAACCGCTGCATCTCCACCGGCGTGCTGCTGACCAGCAACACCCACTCGGCGGCATCGAGCGTGGCCTGGGACAGCTGGCGTTCCGGGTGCTGCACGTCCACCACTTCGACGCTGGTGCTCCAGCCCTGGCGCTGCGCGGCGGCGTCAAGCAAACGGGCGCAGAGCACACTGGTGACCATGCCGTTCGGGCAGGCGGTAACAATGGCTAAATTCATCACAAACCCTCTTATTGTTCTGTCAGCGGGCGCACATGGACGCCGCTTTCGAGACGCGCCAACTGCGCGTCATCGCTGATGCCAAACCCGATCTGCGTGACGGCCATCGCGGCAATTGCCGTGGCGCGGCGCAAGGTCGTTTCGGGCGCATCGAAACCGAGCAAACCGTGGAGCATCCCGGCCAGCAGCGAATCACCTGCGCCGACGGTGCTGGCGACGCTGACCTTCGGCGGCGTGGCGTGCAGCGCCGTGCCTGGGCTGAACCAGTTGACGCCGTCGGCACCGTGGGAAATCACCACATGCTCGATGCCCTCGGCATGCAAACGCTCGGCGGCCTGGGCCTGTTGGTCGACGGAGTCCGTCGGGCAATCCAGGGCCTCGGCGAGTTCTTCGGTATTGGGCTTGATCAACCACGGGCTAGCCTTCAACCCGGCGCGCAGGGCTGCGCCGCTGGTGTCCAGGGCGACCTTCAAGCCGAGGTTTTTCAGTTGTTCCAATAAGCCTTGGAACCACAGCGGGCTGACGCCGCGCGGCAAACTACCGGCGACCACCACCGCATCGTGCCCCGGGGCAATCAACGTGAGTTGATTGAGCAACGCTTGCTGTGCCTGCTCGCTGACCTGCGGCCCCGGCGCATTGATGTCGGTGACGCGGCCACCGTGTTCGGCAATCTTGATATTGCTACGGGTCTCGCCGGGCACGCGGATGAACGCATCGACAAACCCACGGCGAGCGATCAGCGCCTCAAAGGCCTGGGGGTTGTCCGCGCCGAGAAAACCGCCGACGGTGACGTGATGACCGAGGTCAGCCAGCACTTGGGCGACATTCACGCCCTTGCCGGCGGCGTGGGTCAGCATCGCCTCGCTACGATTGACTTCACCGGGTTCCAGGCGCGCCAGGCGTACCGTGAGGTCCAACGCCGGGTTCAGCGTCAGGGTCAAAATCCTTGCCATCTACACGGCCTCCACAAGGGCTCGCACTTCGGCGGGCGAACCCACCGCGAGTGCTTGTTGTGCCAGGCCCTGGGCCTCGCTCAGACTGAATTCACGCACCCGCGCCTTCACCTCGGGAATGCTGCGGGCCGACACGCTCAACTCATCCACGCCGAGGCCGATCAGCACCGGCACCGCCAGCGGGTCGGCGGCCAGCTCACCGCACACGCCGACCCATTTGCCATGGGCATGGGCGGCGCGCACGGTGATGTCGATCAGTTGCAACACCGCCGGGTGCAGGCCATCGGCCTGGGCCGACAGCGTCGGGTGGCCACGGTCGATGGCCAGGGTGTACTGGGTCAGGTCGTTGGTGCCGACGCTGAAGAAATCGACTTCCTTGGCCAGCACCGGCGCGAGCAATGCGGCGGACGGCACTTCGATCATGATCCCCAGTTGCAGGTCGGCCACCGGGATTTCCAGGCGCAGGCGCTCGGTCATGTCCCGTGCCGCGCGCCACTCATCGACGCTGCCGACCATGGGGAACATGATGCGCAGGGGCCGGTTATCCGCCGAGCGCAGCAGCGCGCGCAACTGCGCTTCCATGATCTGCGGGCGTTGCAGCGTGAGGCGAATGCCGCGCACGCCGAGGAAGGGGTTTTCTTCCTGTGCGATCGGCCAATACGGCAGCGGTTTGTCGCCGCCCACATCCAGGGTGCGGACCACCAACGGGCGACCGCCGAGGCCGTCGAGTACGCGGCGGTATTCGGCTTCCTGGGTCGCTTCGTCCGGCGCCTGGGGGTGGGCCATGAAAATCAGTTCGGTGCGCAGCAGGCCAATGCCTTCGGCGCCCTGCTCCACCGCGCTCGCCACGCCGGCGCTTTCGCCAATATTGGCGAACACTTCCACAGCGTGACCATCGCGGGTCAGGGCCGGTTGATGGCGCTGCGCCGAGGCGGCTTGCAGGCGTTGTTCACGGGTGTCGCGTTCGACGGTGGCGCGTTGCAGGGTCGCGGCGTCGGCGTCGACATGCAGGCGGCCGCGCTGGCCGTCGAGCAACAACGGCGTACCGGCGGCCAGCAGCAACACGGCCGGGCCGGCGCCCACCAACGCGGGAATGCCCAGGGCGCGGGCGACGATGGCGCTGTGGGCCGTGGCGCCGCCACGGGCGGTGAGAATGCCAGCGACGCGCGCCGGGTCGAGGCGTGCGACATCCGACGGGCCGACTTCGTCCATCACCAAAATGTAGGGTTCGCTCGGTTCCTGGGCGGTTTCGACACCGCACAACTGCGCCAGCACGCGGCGACCGATGTCGCGCAGGTCGGCGGCGCGCTCGGCGAGCAGGGCGTCCTGCAACGACTCCTGCTGTTTGGCGGCGGCTTCGATCACGCTCATCCAGGCGGCTTCGGCGCTTTCACCCTGTTTGAGGCGGGTGTCGACGTCGTCGGTCAGTTCCGGGTCGTCGAGCATCTCTTGGTGGGTGATGAAAATCTCGCGGATCGCCTTGGCCTGGCTGCGTTCGATCAGGCCCTGGATATCGCGGCGCACGTCCGCCAGTGAGGCGTGCAGGCGCTGGCGTTCGATGCTCGAGGACTCGCCCCGCAGCGGATAGTCAAACGGTTGCAGCACCTGGATATGCGCCGGGCCGATGGCGATGCCGGGGGCGGCGGCGATGGCCTGGATCTGGCTGCCGGCCAGCGGCGCGCTGAGCGCCGGTTCGAGGTCCACGACGACGGCTTGCGCACTCGCGGCAGGCAGCGGCTCGACCTCTTCGCCGAGCCCCTCTTGCACCGCCGCCAATAACGCGGGCAGCGCATCGCCGGCAATCGCCGGCTCCGCGACAAACTCCAACACCTGGCCACGCCGGGCGCCGAGGCTGAGCAGCTTGCTCAGGCTTTTCACCGACACGGCGCCCACTGCGCCATCGACGATGCGCACGCGAATATCGCCGTCAAAACTCTTCGCCAGTTGCGCGAGGATCTTCGCTGGCCGTGCGTGCAGGCCGTGGGCGTTGGCCAGGGCGATGCGTGCGCTGGGCCAGTCGGGCGGCAACTCGCCGCCCAACACTTCAAGCACCGCGCGGCTGCTGGTGGCGCGGCCGAGTTCCTGGCCACGCCCTTCAATCAACAACGCACACAGGCGTTCGAGCAAGGTCTGGTGCGCTTCGCCGAGGCTGGCCAGGCAGAACAGACCGTTGAGCGGCTGGCCGAGGTAACGCATGGGTTTGTCCGGGGTGACAAACGCCAGCCCCGGGCGCTTGACGGTCTGCTCGCTGTGCAACCACCACAGGCCATCGCCCAGGGGCAGCGCATCGACCTGCTGCAACACGGCGGCAAAACCATTGCTCACACAATCGGCCTGGCGCAGCAGGCGGGCGCCGCGCCACACCAGTTCTTCAAAGTCATCGGCGGACACACCGAGCCCAATCATTTGCGCGTCCAGCGCCAATTCCTGCGGCGCGCCCTGCAGCAGTTTCAGCAACGCTTCGGCGGAAGCGGCGCGGCGCAGCGCCTGGCCCAGGTCGGTTTCACCGAGGGCGCGGGTCAGCAGTTGCAGCAGGCGCAGGTGCTCATCGGATTTGGCGGCAATACCGATCGCCAGGTAGACGATCTGGCCATCGCCCCAGTCCACCCCTTCGGGGAACTGCAGCAGGCGCACGCCGGTGGAAAACACCTGGTCGCGGGTTTCGGGCGTGCCGTGGGGGATCGCAATACCTTGGCCGAGAAAGGTCGAGCCTTGGGCTTCACGGCCTTGCAAGCCGCTGAGATAACCCTCTGCGACCAGGCCGTCGGCCACCAGTTTGTCAGCGAGCAGGTGCAAGGCAGCAGATTTATCCACAGCCGTCTGGCCCATGGATATCTGCTCTATGGTGAGCTCAAGCATGCCGTTCTCCTAGTTAGTGCGGCGGGCGCACTAGGTATTGTTTTGAATAAATCAGTCTAAAGTCGTTCACGCATAAACTGACTGAGCAGTCGCTTGGCAGTAATCACTCAGTGGCGAACATCGCAAAAATACGCTTGCTGAAACGTTTAATCTAGAATGCATGGCAGATTACGCGTTAATTGCGCATCCTTGAAGACCCTCTCGGCACCTGAGCTGAGACATTGGTCGTCTGCAGTAATCGGTTACGATTGGACAAACTGTCGGGGCAAGCTCTAAAAAACAAGGAAATCCCGGTTTGAAACTCAGTGATATCGCCCGTCTCGCCGGTGTGTCCGTGACCACCGCCAGCTATGTCATCAATGGCAAAGCCGAACAGCAACGCATCAGCAGCGCAACCGTCGAGCGTGTGCGTGCGGTGGTCCAAGCCCATGGCTTCACCCCCAACCCTCAGGCTGCCGGGCTGCGCAGTCGGCATACGCGCACCTTGGGTTTCATCCTGCCGGACCTGGAAAACCCCAGTTACGCACGGATTGCCAAGTTGTTGGAACAGGGCGCGCGCGCGCGCGGCTATCAATTGCTGATCGCCAGCTCCGACGACGACGCCGATAGCGAGCGCCAGTTGCTGCAACTGTTCCGCGCCCGACGCTGCGACGCGCTGTTCGTTGCCAGTTGCCTGCCGGCCAGCGATGACAGTTATCGCGAGCTGCAAGCCAAGGGTTTGCCGGTCATCGCCATCGACCGCGAGATGGACCCCGCGCAATTCTGCTCGGTGGTCAGCGACGACCGCCAGGCCTGCCAGCAACTGACCAGCAGCCTGCTGCAACCGTTGCCCAAGCAGATCGCGCTGATCGGTGCGCGGCCCGAGCTGAGCATCAGCCAGGCGCGCGCCGCCGGTTTCCGTGAAGCGCTGCAAGGGTTTGGCGGTGAAGTGATCGTTGAACACGGCGAAGCGTTCAGCCGCGACTGCGGCCGGCAACTGATGGAGCAATTGCTGCAGCGCCTGGGGCATTTGCCTGACGCGCTGGTGACCACGTCCTACGTGCTGCTGCAAGGCGTGTTCGACGCACTGCATGACTTCCCGCTCAAGTCGCGACCGCTGCGCCTGGGCACGTTCGGCGATACCCAGTTGCTGGATTTCCTGCCGCTGCCGGTCAATGCCATGGCCCAGCAACATCAACTGATCGCCGACACCGCGCTGCGCCTGGCCCTCGCCGCGATTGAAGAACAGCAGTATCAACCCGGCGTGAACGCCATCGGCCGCACCTTCAAGCAGCGTATTCACGAGGTGTGAGCGTGGAGCTGATCGACACCCACACCCACCTGGACTTCCCGGACTTCGACAACGATCGCCGGCAAGTCCTCGCGCACAGCCGCCAACTCGGTGTGCAGCGCATGGTGGTGTTGGGGGTGTATCAGCAGAATTGGCAACGGCTGTGGGATCTGGTGCAAGACGATGAAGGCTTGTTCGCAGCTTTCGGCCTGCACCCGGTGTACCTCGACGAGCATCGCCCCGCCGACCTGACGGCCCTGGGCGACTGGCTGACCCGCCTGCGGGGCCACCGGCAATTGTGCGCGGTGGGCGAGATCGGCCTGGATTACTTCCTCGAACACCTCGACCGCGAACGCCAGCAGCAACTGTTCGAAGCCCAACTCAAGCTGGCCGTGGATTTCCAACTGCCGGCCCTGCTGCACGTGCGCCGCAGCCATGCCGCCGTGATCGCCACCCTCAAGCGCATCCGCCTGCCACGGGGCGGCATCATCCATGCCTTCGCCGGCAGCCGCGAAGAAGCGCGTGAGTACATCAAGCTGGGTTTCAAGTTGGGCCTGGGTGGCGCCGCTACCTGGCCGCAGGCGCTGCGCATGCACAAAGTACTCGCGCAATTGCCTCTGGAGGCCGTGGTGCTGGAAACCGATGCGCCGGACATGGCGCCCGTCATGCACCCCGGCCAGCGCAACAGCCCGGAACACCTGCCCGAGATCTGCGCCGCGCTGGCCGAGCACATGGGCCTGAGCCCGTTATCGCTGGCGCAGGCGAGTACACGCAACGCGTGCGAGCTGTTCAATTGGTAGCGGGCTGACGGCCTGCAGGTCCAGGGTCATACGTTGCCGATGGCGGGCATAGCGCAACACCAGGAAATGGATCAGCACCGCCACCAGCGAAAGGTTGAGCTGCTCGATCATACTGAGCAAACCCACCCACTCTGCCACCAGTGCCACCAGCAAGGTCGCGCAGGTCAGGATGATCATGCTCGGGCGCACCAGCGCCCACTGGTCCAGGGCGCGAAATTGACGCTGCTGTTTGCGACACCGCAACTGCAGGCCCGACTGGCAATACGCGCACTCGAACGGTTCGTCGATGGCAATCGCGTTCAACTGCCAAGGCTTGAGTTCAAACGTCATGTCGCATCGGGCGCAGTGCCCTCTTATACCGAATGCAGCGATCATCGCCGTGCCTCCTTGGGACTGTGACCAGATGAAACAAATTTTCACCCATTCACGCCGCGAGAAAAGATACGTCGCAAAATCAAGACAAACGCTACGACAATAGAGGAAAAATCCTACTAATCAGCCCTACACCCGAAACGCGCCGATCAGTTGCTTCAGCTCGATCACCTGCTGCGACAACTGCCGGCTGGCCGCTTCGGTCTGATGCGCGCCGTCGGCCGCATGTTCGCCGGCGCGGTTGATTTCGACGATGTTGCGGTCAATATCGTGGGCGACAGCGGTTTGCTGCTCCACGGCGGCGGCAATCTGCTGGTTCTGATCCACGATCATGCCAACGGCGCCAAGAATATTCTCCAGGGCCTGCTGGACCTTTTCCGACTGACCCACCGTGCCTTCAGCCATGGCATGGCTGGTGCCCATGGCCTTGACCGCCGCGCCCACACCGCTGTGCAGTCGACTGATCATCTGCTCGATCTCTTCGGTGGAGTGCTGGGTGCGCCGGGCCAACGTGCGCACTTCATCGGCCACCACCGCAAACCCCCGGCCCTGCTCCCCGGCGCGGGCTGCTTCGATCGCAGCGTTGAGCGCCAGCAGGTTGGTTTGCTCGGCGATGCTCTTGATCACTTCCAGCACACTGCTGATGGATTGGCTGTCGGTGGCCAGTTGATTGATCACGCGTACCGACTCGTCGATCTCCGACGCCAACCGCGCAATGCTGCCTTGCTGGGACTGTACCAGGCCACGGCCGCTGACGGTTTCATCGTTGACGCTATGGGCGCTGCTGACCGCCGCCGCCGCGCTGCGTGCGACTTCCTGGGCGGTGGAGGACATCTGGTTCATGGCCGTCGCCACCTGTTCGATCTGGCTGCGCTGCCCGGATACCGCCTGGTTGCTTCGGGCCGAGACTGCCTCGACCTGGCCGGCCTGCAATTCGACCTGGCTGACAGTGTGCCCGACGCGCTCGATCAGGTCGTGGATCTTGGCCACGGTGCCATTGAACACTTGGCCCAGGTCGCCCAACTCGTCGCGGCTTTGGGCGACAAACGTGACCGTCATATCGCCCGCCGCCACCTTGTCCATCATCGCCCCCAGGCGCCGCAACGTCGTGCGCGTCGAGGCATAGAAACCGGCGTACAGATAAAAAATCAGCAAAAACACCGCCGCCAGGGCCGACACCAGCATCAGCATGTGCGTGCGGTTTTGCGTCAGCCGTTGTTCCAACTGCTGTCCGAGAAAACCCAGGGTGGCCTCATTGAGCTGGTAGGTCTGGGCCATCAACTGACTCACGTCTTCGTAGAAGCGCTGCCACGGTGCGTCGAGGGTCTCGGCCATCACCACCTGCTCTTCAAACAGTTCACTGCCTTGTTTGAGGCTCGCGTTGCTGGCCTTGGCCAGGCTGTCGAGCGCCGCGTGGGCAGGTTTGCTGGAACCCAGGGCGTCCTGCAGCTTCAAGCCGTATTCGGCCTGGAGTTTTTCCAACTGCTGCAACAGCTCGTCGAAACGCGTGCTGGAGGACGAGTTGAGAAAACCCTGGCCGAGGGAGTACGCGCCCATTGCGCGCCCTTCGCCCAAGGTCTGAGTGACCTGCGGGGTGACGCTGGTGATCAGCTCGCTGAGCTGGCGTAGATCGCTCTGCGGGTCGCGGCTCAAGCCGGATTGGCTGGCGATGATCTGGCTGAGCATCTGCGCCTTGTTCAGCAACTTGCCGATCAGCGCACTTTTGCTCAGCAGCGACGACTCCTGTTGCTGGGCCTTGAAGGCGGCGACCAGCTCGTCGCGCTTGGCGTCGAACGCGGCGACTTGTTCGGGGTCGGTGGCCATCGCGCGCAGGTCTTGCAGGCGCGCCAGCACGCTGTGTTCCAGGGTATTGATGCTGCTTTCCAGATCGCCCGCCTTGCCGGCTTGGCCGAGGGTCGCGTTGATCTGCACCTGGTTGTTGAGGGTTTCCAGGTCACGGCGCAAGGCCAGGCTGCTGCCGAGCAAATCCAGGCTTTGCAGTTCGATGCGAGTGCCCTGGAACTCACGCCAGGAGTCGCGCACCAGGAAATAGTTGGTCGCCAGCATCGGCAGCAGGAACAACACGCTGATCAAACTGAACTTCATGCCGAAGCTCAGGCGGTTCATCAGCGCGACGGCGGGATAGAGCAAGCTCTTCACAGGTGAACTCCCTTCCTATTATTTTTATTTGAGGCGCAGGGCGGCGGCAGATAGCCACTATTTGGCGCTCTGCTTGTATAGCTCAAATCGAAAGGGAGTTTTGTAACGTAAAGTTAACGAGCTGTGGGAGCAGGCTTGCTCCCACAGGGATTGACCGTGAGCGCTAGGGCAACACGGTCCAGATGGCGAAACCGGCATACCACAGCACCGCCGCGCGCAGCAGCAGTTCCCACAGGCGATCCAGGCTGTTGATGCCGTCGGCACCCACCACCGGTGGCGGGATTTCAGCGGCCACCAAGCCGACTTTTTCCACCAGTTGCGCGGCACTGATGTCCCAGCTCAACAACTCGTGGAGCATCACACGGCTGACCGCGACAAAGTTGCCCACCAAGGCAAAACTGGCCGCCAGCAAGCGCACCGGCAACCAGTCAAAGGCATGCCGCAGTTGCCCGGCACGCTCGACCACCAGGGGGTTCTGGCTGTGTTCACTGGCCAACGCCAGCAGGCGATAGGCCAAGGCCGCGACCGGGCCCAACAGGAAATACCAGAAAATCACCGCAAAAAAGCTCTGGAAGGCTTGCCACAAGAGATGCCCCTGAACACGCTCCAGCAATTGCTCGCCACTGTCGGCACCGACCTTCAGGTCACGCTCGGCCACATGCTCGGCGGCTTGCAGGTCGCCGCGCCGCCAGGCATCGCGGAATGGGCCGAGCCCCGCCAGCAGATCACCGCGCCCCAGGCTGTAGATCAGCACCAGCAGGTGTACCGGCAGCGCCAACAGGCCGTATGCCACGGGTTCCAGCACCAGCAGCAACAAAGCCAGCACGGCCACCGGCAGCAACACCAGCAGCGCCAGAATCAACCAGGGCTGTTTGCCGAGGCGCGGGCTCGATTCCAATCTCGCCAGTTCGCGCAGCCATCCGCCGTCGCGCTGCAATTTTTGGCGCAAGGCCGAGAACTTCTCGATCCAGACCGCCAGCACCAATACCAGGAAACTCATTGTGCGTGTTCTCCATCCTGCAGGGCGCTACGAAAGCGCACCCAATCAAAAGCGGGCCCGGGATCGGTCTTGCGCCCCGGGGCGATATCGCTGTGACCACAAATGCGCTGACGGGTGATGCCCGGGTAAGTCGCCAGCAACTGACGTGTCAGGTCGATCAGTGACGCATATTGGGCATCGGTAAATGGCAGGTCATCCGTGCCTTCCAGTTCGATCCCCAGGGAAAAGTCATTGCACGTTTCGCGCCCCTCGAAGCTGGAAACCCCGGCGTGCCAGGCGCGGTCGAGGCAGGACACAAACTGCGTCACCACTCCGTCGCGCTCAATCAGAAAATGCGCTGACACGCGTAGGTCAACAATCCCTTCATAGTAAGGATGTTCCGTGACATCCAGGCGATTCTGGAAAAATTCCTGCACCTTGCCGGTGGCGAACTGCGCCGGCGGCAGGCTGATGTTATGCACCACCAACAGCGAAACTTCGCCTGCGGGTCGCTCGTTGAAGTTGGGCGAAGGGCAATGACGAACACCCTGGCACCAACCGCTGACGGGGTCCAACTGCATACAGGTTCCTTGAGTGTGACCAATTGTGGCCAGTATGCCGCGTTCAGCCCTGTGGTTGCGATCACTTGCCGCGATTGAATTGACTCAGGTTACCCGTCACCGTCGCCAGCGCACGCTCGAACAGCGGGGCATCGTCCAGGATACGCAGCGCGCCACGCTTGAACGCCTGGGCCAGTTGGCCGGCGCTGTGCTCAAGCACCTTGAGCCCGCTGCGGTTGACGAAAACATAGCGATCGGCCGGCGCCATGATCGTGTTCAGTTTGCAGCGCAGGATGGTTTCCGGGGATTCCTCTAACTCCAGCCAAACGCCGATGCGCAATTGGCGCGCTTTGAGCAAGTCCGGGTCATCCGCCGCCAGGTCTTGCGCAGCATCGGGCAAGCCTGGGTCAAATACGAAGGGCTCACGCACCTCGATCAACGTCTCGATACCTGCGAACGCCTGAACATGCAGGGCCTGCAACCGAACAAAGAACTCACGGGTGCTGAAGGGATCGAACGCCGCGCCGGTCAAACCGTTGCGCAACGCCTTGAGCAAACCCGGCAACTGCGCCAGCAAATGCCGCCCGGCCTCGGTGTCGTCCCGCAGACTCACGCTCCAGATCAACTCGTCGAGGGTGCGCAACTCCGTCTGCCACTGCACCGATTGCTCGCCGTGCTTGAGACTGGCCAGCAACAGCACCTGGCTCCAGGCCTGCTGCACAAACTGCACCACCGCCCGTGGCAGGACCTTGCCCAGCAAGCGCCGGTTCAGCACGTCGGCCACGCGCTGGCGGGCAGCGTCGGTACGCAGGCGTGCGGCCTCGGCGTCGCGGGTGTGCTGTTCGAGCAACGCACTGCGCCGGCGCTCGTCAGCGGTAAACGCGGAGAACTCCGACAGCAGTTCGGAAAAAATCGCCGGATCTTCGGCAAAGTCATTCAGCAGACGCTGCACCACCTGCTCGATGCGCAGGTACACGCCGTCACGCGAAGAATCCTCAGCCGGGCTCCAACCGATGGCGGCGCTGCCGATTTCGTTGAGCAGCCGCCGCGCCGGATGGCTGGCGCGGCTGAAAAGGCTCTTGTCCAGCACCGCCAGTTTCAGCATCGGGATCTGCAGGCGGGCGATCAAGGCCTTGAAGGCGTGCGGGACGGCGTGGTCATGGAGGATAAATTCGAACAACAGCGCGACCAGATTGATCACGTCTTCGTCGCACGCTTCCACGATTCTGGATTTACCGCTCTTGACGCTGACACGCGTCAGCAGTTGCTTCAGTTGGTTGCGCAGATCGAAGTCATCCTCGACGCCCGGCTCCGGCACGTATTGCTGCAAATGGGACAGCAGGCGCAGTAGGTCGCGGGTGGCGATGGGCTGGAGCTCGGCGCTGGCTTCCAGGGTGGGCGCTACGCTGCCCCGCACAGCCGCCAGCAGTTCCCGCAGTTCGGCAAAGGCGTGCTGGCCGTTTTCATCGACCGGTTGATCCGCCGCCGGCAAGCGCTCTGAACGCTGATGCTCGCGCACCACGCGCCCACCGGGGCGGCGGGCCGGCACCACCTTGAGTTCAGGCAGTACGCCCGTAGCGACCAGCAACTGATTGGCGTCTGCGTACAGGTGGTCGGCGTCGCTGAGCACGTATTTCTCAAAAAGTTTGAGCATGATCAGTTTGACGCGAATCTCCACGCCCAGGCTGCGTCCCGCGCGCAGAAAGAATTCGCACAACCGCGCCGGGCCCAGGGGGTTCTCACGGTCATCCATGTACCTGCCCAGCAAGGCACTCAGACGAGCAGTCAGTTGCTCCAGGGCCAGGCCGTCGCGTTGCCGTACCCGCCCGAGCATGGCGTCCAGCGCCAGTTTTTTTTCCAGATCATCACGTGAAGTGCCCGAGACCGCCTCGTAGGACACCACCGGCACCATCTGCAGCTCACTGCACCGCGCCACGCCCAGGTTAGCGAAGGCCTTGAAGAGCTGCTCCATGAACACGCGTTCGAAATTCTTGCGCTTGAGCCGCAGGTCGCGCATGGCTTCAAAGAAAATAGGATGGTCGACGTTGTTACGAGCCTTGTCGGCCATTTCGAACAGGCTGTCGTCAGCGTTATCGAACAGCTCCTGCAGACCTTGTTGCAGTTGCTGCGCAGCCTTGTCGCGAACCTGCAGCAACACCACCGGCAGCCGCGCGAGCGGCGATGGCGCGGTCTGTGCCTTATTGATCGGCACCACCTTTCCATCATTGTGCATCCTGGCCTCCTGAAACCGCGGTGTGGGTTGGGCAAAGATCGGCGACAGGCCCCTCTGGGCACTGCGTATACCCGGTGTTCACCAGGACGTCAAAGCTATGACGCCAATTGCAAGGCGCGAGATTATCTTGCAAATGAGGGGAGTTGCGCCAGTGAACTCTGTCATAACGATGTAAATGAGCAGGCCACTGGGTTCAAACGCACACTGCCCCTATAATCGCCGCACTTTGTTTGTGGAGCCTGTTATGCCGAATCTCCGTCTTGCCGACCTCACCGCCGAAATCGAAGCCAACGTGCGCCGCGCACTGCTGGAAGACATCGGCAGCGGCGACATCACCGCGCAATTGATCCCGGCCGAACGGCTGGCCAAGGCCACGATCATTACCCGCGATGCGGCTGTGATCGCCGGCACGGCCTGGGTGGACGCGGTGTTCCGCCAACTGGACCCACAAGTCGCAGTGCATTGGCAGGTGGCCGACGGTGAACGCGTCAGCCCCAACCAGGCACTGTTTCACCTCGAAGGCCCGGCACGTTCGCTGCTCAGCGGCGAACGCAGCGCACTGAACTTTCTGCAGATGCTCTCCGGCGTGGCCACGCGCGCCCAGTACCTGGCGGATTTCGTCGCGAGCACTCAGGTCAAGCTGCTGGACACACGCAAGACACTACCGGGCCTGCGCCTGGCGCAGAAATACGCCGTGACCTGCGGCGGTTGCCACAACCATCGCATCGGTTTGTATGACGCGTTCCTGATCAAGGAAAACCATATCGCCGCCTGTGGTGGCATTGCCCAGGCGATTTCGGCCGCGCACAAGATCGCCCCGGGCAAGCCGGTGGAAGTCGAAGTGGAAAGCCTGGACGAATTACGCGAAGCGTTGGCGGCGGGCGCCGATATCATCATGCTCGACGAACTGAGCCTGGACGACATGCATGAAGCCGTGCGCCTGAACGGCGGCAAGGCCAAGCTGGAAGCCAGCGGCGGGATCAACGAAAAAACCCTGCTGCCCATCGCTGAAACCGGGGTGGACTACATCTCCATCGGCGCGATGACCAAGGATGTGAAGGCGGTGGACTTGTCGATGCGCCTCAGCCTCTGAAGCTCGTTGCAGGAGCCGGGTTGCCGGCTCCCGCAACAGCCGTTCAGACCACCAGGTTATTCATCTCGCAATACTCTTCCCATTCGACGCCGAGCACTTCAGCCGCCTCTTTGTGCAAGACCAGCCGTGCGGCTTCGAACTCGTCCGCGGTCGAGGTGTACTTGAGGGTCAGCTCCCATGGCTGAAGGCCCTGACTCTCGGCCTCGTCCTCGAATGCCCACTGAATCTGGTCGCGCTGATCATCAGCGCTCAGGTCCTTGATCTCTTCTTTAAGTTGCGACGATTCCCCGAGGTATTTGTCGAGGGCTGCTTGGTGCCGAACTTCTTGGGTCATTTCAGTCGTGGTCATGTTGTTCTCTTAGATCTAGGAATGGGGATGCATCTGGGTCATCAAGGTTGCGCAGATACAAAAGAGCGGGCACGAATGCCGACTCGCCTGGCCTTCAGAACCATTCTGGGATCATCTGAAAACGGTGTTGCCTTGGTGCCCGAGACAGGAATCGAACCTGCGACCTTCGCGTTACGAGTGCGCTGCTCTACCGGCTGAGCTACACGGGCGGTTGGCTAAAGCTAGCACCGCATCGGGCGTCCGGCAACTCACTGACGTCGCAGGGCAATCACCCCTTGAGCCCAGAAGCGCGGCTGCAGGTGCTGGTTGCCGTCCTCAAGATAATCTTGCTGGGCTTGCTCGATGTGCGGCGCATCACGCATCACGACCCACACCAGCAACCCAACGGACAGCACACCCGCCACTCGCCACCCTCGCCAGGCCCATGGCAGCGACGCGCCAGGTGCGGCGCGCCACACGTGCAGTGCCATCAACCAGCCCACCACCAGCGCCAACCAGACCTGCGAGTTGGGCATCACGATGACGCCGTCGACCATCGCTTGCGTGAGCGCACCGAGCAACGCCGCGAACAGGCACCCACGCAGCACGTCCGCACGCGCTGTGGAACAGGCACGCGCCCGCAGTACGCCGAGGGTGGCCCAGCCGCCGCGCCACGCCAAAACAGCCACGCACAGGGCCGATGGGACACCCCACTCGCTGGCCCATTGCAGGATCGCCTGGTGCGGATGTGCGGCGATCGGGTTGGCGATATCCGCGAAGTGCATCGGCCCAAACCCCAGCCACGGACGCTCGACGATCATGTGCCAGGCCTGCAACCAGATCGGGCCACGCCCCGACAGCGAAGTGGTGAGGCGATCGCTGACGCCACTCCCGACCTCAACGCCCAGCACGCCCGCCAACAACGTGAAAAACGTCCCATACAGCAACAAGCCGCCGCACACCGCGGCCAATTGCCACGCCAACCAGCGTCGCCCCCAGGGCCCGAGCAGTGCCAACGCCACACCCGCCACCGCCATGCCGAGCCAGGTACCACGAGTACCGCCGCTGATCGCAATCAACCACCAGATACACAGCAACGCAAACACCGCGCCGCGCACCGAGCGGGAGACCTTGGGCATCAGCAAGGGCAGCGCCAGCAACGGCAGGGTGAAGGTCTGGAATTGACCGTAGAAACGCTTGTTGGAAAACCCGGACAGCAGCGCATCCGGATCAACAACCCGCGCGCCACTGGTGAAAGCGAGCGCGCCTGCGTACAGGTATTGGATCGACTTGATCAGGCACAGCAGCAGCACAATCAGGATCAGCACGCGGTCCAAAGGCTCACCCGCGTGCCGGCGCAGCAGGGCAACCGCGACGGCGATCGCCCCACAACTGATGAACAGCGCAACCTCAGTGAAGGCCCAGAGCGGCTGATGGGCCAGTGCCGATGACACCAGGCCCAGCACAACGATCAGCGCCAGGCCCAGCGCCGTCGGCCGGTCCACCAGACGCTCGACGGGAACGACCGTCAGCCCATACACCACCGCACACAGGCCCATGGCCACCTGCATCGCGCGCTGCCAATCATGCCCGCTGAACGGTGCGCAGATACCCAGCGTGAGCAAGCACGCCGCAATCACCAGGAAAGTAGTGTCGCGCTGCTGCGGGGATAACGACATCAGCCACCTTTACGTCCGTGTGGAGGGTTTGGCAGTCATGCCCCGTCGGCGCCACACCCTTTGGCGGCGTACTTGGCCTCTGCCGTCGTGGTGCATTTCCAGCCGGCGGTGGCGCTGCGCGTCAGGGTGATGGTCTTGCCCAGTACCGGTGCCGGGGCGTCGAGTATTTCGCAACCGATGGAACCGGCGCCGGTGGCGACATCCCCAGTCACATCGATTTTGCAGTTGGCCGTCGGGCTGGTGCCACCGATCAATGGCACGGTAGGCGGCGTGCCTTGGTTGAATACATCCTCATAGCCGGCTTTCAACGCCGTGATTTCAGCCAACCCCGCCGTGAACTTGGCCTTGGCCTGGTGCGTGGTGTACATGGGCAAGCCAATGGTGGCCAAAATGCCGATGATTGCCACGACGATCAACAACTCGATCAAAGTAAAACCTTTCTGACGCATCACATTGCTCTCCAGAATAAAACCCATGACAAGGCGCGTCCTGCGCCCCGTATTGTGCAGCCGCGCCAGTGTACTCACCCGCGAGCGGCCAATCGCGTACAAGACGCACAATCTGACATTTTATCGTTGAACGCCGAGCAGTCCGAATCCGTCACCTGACTACGCTATAAAGATTCGACAACCTGTGTGCGGAACAGAGACATGAACAACGCTTCCATGACATACGCCTGGGAAGGCATCAACCGCCAGGGACGCAGGGTGAGCGGGCAAGCCATCGGCCACGACCTCGCGCTGATCAAGGCACAACTGCGCCAGCAAGGGATTTGCCCAGGCCGCGTGCGCAAGCAATCTCGCGGCCTGCCGAGCCTCACTCCACCGATCAAACCGGCGGATATTGCCCTGTTCACCCGCCAGTTGGCGACGCTGCTGAAGGCCGGCATTCCGTTACTGCAAGCCTTCGACGTCATCAGCGAAGGCTTCGACAACCGCCACATGTGCAAGCTGGTAAATGGCTTGAAACAGGAGATCGGCGCCGGCAATAACCTGGCGTCGGCATTGCGCAAACAGCCGCGTTACTTCAATGACTTGTACTGCAACCTGGTGGCCGCGGGTGAGCAGGCCGGCGCCCTGGAAACCCTGTTGGAGCGAGTGGCGGTTCACCTGGAAAAGAGCGAACGGCTCAAGGCCAGGATCAAGAAAGCCATGACCTACCCCATCGCCGTCATCGCCGTCGCCAGCCTTGTCAGCAGTCTCTTGCTGATCCATGTGGTGCCGCAGTTCCAGAACCTGTTCGCCGGAGTCGACAGCAAGCTGCCCGGTTTTACCCTGCATGTGATTGCCTTGTCCGAGTTCCTGCAACAAGCCTGGTGGATGCTGGCGCTCAGCCTCGGCGCGGGAGGTTTCGGGGTGCGCCAGGCCTATCGCGCATCGCCCGGTTTTCGCCATTGGCTGGATGCCGGTTTGTTGAAAGCGCCCCTGGCAGGCACACTGCTGAAAAAGTCGGCAGTCGCCCGCTACGCCCGCACGCTTTCGACTACGTTCGCGGCCGGAGTGCCGTTGGTGCAGGCCCTGGACTCAGTGGCCGCCGCTGCCGGCAACCAGCTATTCAAACAGGCTATCGAGCATATGCGTCACGATGTATCCACAGGCATGCCGTTGAACCGATCCATGGCCTCCAGCGGCCTGTTTCCCGGCATGGCGATCCAGATGACGGCGATTGGTGAAGAATCCGGCACCCTGGAGCACATGCTGGAAAAGGTCGCGAGCCACTACGAGTCTGACGTCGACAATCTGGTCGACCACCTCACCAGCCTGATGGAACCGCTGATCATGGTGGTGCTCGGAGGGATTGTCGGCGCCTTGGTAATCGCCCTGTACCTGCCGGTCTTCCAACTCGGTACGGCATTTTGAACCTGCTGCTGAGCCAGCAGCCGTGGGCCTTTGTCGTCATGGCTCTGGTGCTGGGCCTGATCGTGGGCAGTTTCCTCAACGTGCTGGTGTGGCGCCTGCCGAAAATGCTCGAACGCGAATGGCGCGCGCAGGCCCATGAGGTGCTCGGTTTGCCCGGCGATCCCGTCGGGCCGAGATACAACCTGATGCAGCCCAATTCCTGCTGCCCGCATTGCAATCAGCCGATTCGGCCCTGGGAAAACATCCCGCTGCTCAGCTACCTGATGCTCCGGGGCCGTTGTACGCATTGCCGCGAAGCGATCAGCGCGCGTTATCCCTTTACCGAACTGGCGTGCGCAGTGATCTCGGCCGTGGTGGCCTGGCATTTCGGCTTTGGCTGGCAAGCCGGCGCGGTGATGCTGTTGAGCTGGGGCTTACTGGCAATGAGCTTGATCGACGTGGACCACCAACTGCTGCCCGACGTGCTGGTCCTGCCGCTGTTGTGGCTGGGGCTGATGCTTAACAGTATCGGGTTGCTGGTGCCCCTGCCCGACGCACTGTGGGGCGCGGTGATCGGGTACATGAGCCTGTGGACGGTGTTCTGGCTGTTCAAGCTGGCCACCGGCAAGGACGGCATGGGCTACGGCGACTTCAAGTTGTTGGCGCTGCTCGGCGCCTGGGGCGGCTGGCAAATCCTGCCGATGACGTTGCTGATCTCATCGCTGGTGGGCGTGTGCGGCGGGCTGATCCTGCTGCGCCGGAGCAAGACCCAGACCTCCGCGCCGATGCCGTTTGGTCCCTATCTGGCAATTGCCGGCTGGATTGCCGTGCTCTGGGGTGGTCAAATAACCGACTTCTATTTGCAGTCTGTCGGTTTCAGATGACCACTCCTGTTGCAACACCCTGGATTCTTGGCCTTACGGGCGGCATCGGCAGCGGAAAAAGCGCTGCGGCCCAGCACTTCAGCGACCTCGGCGTAGACCTGGTAGATGCCGATCACGCCGCCCGCTGGGTGGTCGAGCCTGGCCGGCCGGCACTCGCCAGTATTGTCGAACACTTCGGTGCCGGCGTGCTGCAGCCCGACGGCCAGTTGGACCGCGCCGCATTGCGCAAGCTGATCTTTGAAGTGCCGCAAGAGCGCCGCTGGCTGGAAGCCTTGCTGCACCCGTTGATTGGCGAGGAGATTCGCAACCACCTGGCGCGAGCGCGCTCGCCTTACGCGATCCTGGTGTCGCCGCTGCTGATCGAATCCGGCCAGTACCGCATGACCCAGCGCATCCTGGTGATCGACGTGCCGCAATCCGTGCAGATTCAGCGTACCCTGCAGCGCGACGGCATCAGCGAACAACAGGTGCAGGCGATACTCAAGGCCCAGTCCAGCCGCGAAGACCGCCTGAGCCATGCCGATGACGTGCTGGTCAATGACCGCGACCTCGCCTGGTTGCACAGCGAGGTCGAGCGACTGCACCACTTTTACCTTACTTTGCGTGGAGGCCGATCATGAGCCAACCCTTGACCGTCGAATGCCCAACCTGCGGCGCACCCGTGGAATGGAAAGCGACCAACCTCAACCGGCCGTTCTGCTCGGACCGTTGCAAACTCATCGACCTGGGGGCCTGGGCCGCGGAGGAACATAAGATCCCCGTGACTCAGGACGCCGAAGACGAGCTGTTTTCCGAAGAACTGCCACCGCGCCATTAAGGCCGCATAAAGGCATATTCCTGCTGGTCGTCGAGGTTCTCTGCAAGGTATTGCAGCTCGTCGGCCAAGTCTTCGAAACTACGTACACCCTTGCTCTGCTGCACCACCGCGCTGAGCATCGCGCGCAAGGTCAAGCCTGGGTCAAAACCGATTTCTTGTGCCGCGTCCTGGCTTCTGTGCAACTCCTGACGTGCCCATTCATACACACTCATGATCCGCGCTCCCGTCTTGCTCAGGAAAAGTTTCACAAAGCATGGGCCAGCCAAGCTGGGCGCGATTTGATCTGGGTCAAGTCTGCGAATCGTCATCTTTCCAGGGCGCCGAGAGGTAGCGAGTGCGGTTGAATGTCTCCAGCCATTCCGGGCAAAACACCACCAGGGCGCTGATCACCATGCCGTTGATGAAGGCCTCGGGAAAGATGATCAGCCACAGGTAGCCGACAAAATCCTCGAGCCATTCCGGCATCGCGAAACGCCCGTCGAACCACAGCAACCCCAGCCCAGCCAACAGGCAGAGCAACGCCGACAATGCGGCGGCGAAAAAACCGGAACAGAAGATGTAGACGAAAGGGTTGCGCGGTTGTGCCCGCTCGACAAACACCGCGCAGGTTTCAGTGACCAGCACCGGCAGCACGATCAACAGCAGACCGTTGATACCCATCGCAGCCAGGTCCTGGCGGCCCAGTAACAGCAAGCCCAGTTGCGCGGCAAAACCGCCGACGATTGCCAGCGGCCAGTCGAGCAGCAGGGTCACGGCCGTCATACCGATAAAGTGGTAGGAGACCCCCGTATCGAAGTCGCGCCTCACCAACCACAACATGAATAACGCAAACACCGTACCGAACAGCAAGTGCTGACGCCGCCGGTCAGCAAACAGCTCGACCCATGGCGAACGCAGGATCGCCCATAGCAGCACTGGCGCGTACAACAGCCAGCCGATGCTGAGGGTTTGCGGCGCCAGCACCGCCGCACTGATCACGGTTTCACCTGCTCCAGTGCCTCACGCAGCTCAGCAGCAGAGCCGTACTCGTGGCGTGCTGTCAGTTTGCCGTTATCCAATTGCAGCCACAGCACCTTATCCACCGGCGCGGGATATCGCGGAGCGATGCGTGCGTCCCGGTCCAGCATGACTCGGTAGTTGTAGGACTTCATGGCCGGCACCGCGAACAGCTTGGCGACCAGCCGAGGCATACGCTGGATATCCGCGACAAACACCCCATGCCGCGCTTCAAGATAGCCTTTGGGCTGGCCCTGCAGGGCCGCGTCCACCAGCTTGGCGGCATCCATGCCGCGGGCCACCAACAGGATCTGTGCCTGGTCATCCAGGGTGTAAGCCTGGTCGAACTGATCCAGCAGCGTCCAGGGTGCCACACGCTCACCCACTTCTACCGCCTGGGCCCACACGGGCAACAGGCTCAACAACAGCACTGCGAAAAACTTCACTGCACACCTCATGCTTGGGAGAAAGTCGAGTCGACAGTCTACACCGGGCTTTAGCGCAGGGACTTTCTACGGCCTGAATGGATGTGGGAAAACGGTAGCAGTCACTATATGTTCAATGATGACGGCCCGAACCTCTGCACTCCCAGTGATATCTGGCATGGAAAAGTCGATCAACGTATTCCGATACAACGACAACGCAGGCGGCAAGAGGACACACTCGCCGCCTTTAGTCGTGTCTTCTACGCGTCGCTAACTAAGCACTGAACCGCTTGATCCAATCCAGGCTTTCAACCGTGAGGCCGGTAGGCCGGTATTCACAGCCGATCCATCCCTGATAACCGCGTTGCTCTAGTGCAGTGAACAAGGCGCAGACGTCCATGCTCCCCGTCCCCGGCTGGTGACGACCCGGACAGTCGGCGATTTGCACATGAACGGTTCGCTCGTAAAAACGAGCCAGGACATCAGCCGCGTCTCCCGTCAGGAGCTGGGCGTGGTACAGATCAAGAATCAGCCCGACACTCGGGAAAGTCTCCAGGACTAGCTGCGCCTTGCTGAAGTCGGACATGTAATAGCCCGGCATTTCCTGCACGCAGATGACTTCGATCAGTGGACGCAAACCCTGGTCTTCAAGGTATTTCACCGCGTATTCCAGGTTTCCGCCGTACACGAGCGCGGCGTCATCCTGAGTGGTAACGCCCGACATGATGTGGACGTCCGAACATGCCAGTGCCTTTGCATAGCTGGCGGCCTGGAGCAAGCCGCTGCGAAAATCATCTTCCTTGCCATGCAACGCCGCGATGCCTTTGGTCACGCCGGTCGGCGCAGCAAATTGAATCAACGGCAGGTTGTGTTGCGCCAAATGATCTGCAAGCAGGCTCGCGTCGAACGCATAAGGCGACGGGAATTCAACCGCGCGAAAACCAGCAGCGGCGGCGGCTTCGATGCGTTGCAGGAATGGCAATTCATTGAATTGAAAGCCAAGGTGAGCGTTGAATTTAAGCATAGGGCAGGTATCCGTCCTGGAAAGGAGCTTCAAAAGGTTGTTCAACACGTGCCTGCGCCTATGGCGCAGACACTCGGCGCTGCTTGGTATGGTATTTTCCCACCCCAGTTCGATTGGGGGGCCGGCCCCGATAGGAACAGACTGACGCCGACCATTCGAGAGAGAGCCTGTGATCAAGAAAGACCTTGCCTTGCAGTTGGCACCGCAGGTCATCGACATGGTTCGCGCCCGGTCGATGCGGGCCGGTGAGCCCTTGCGCGAGCATACGTTCGCGCAAGCGCTGGGTGTTTCGCGCTCGCCTATCCGACGAGTGTTTGCCTTGCTTGCCGAGTGGAATCTTGCGACCCAAGAGCCCAATCGCGGCTACTTTCTGAAACAAGACGCCGGGGAGATCCAGGCATCCGCATTCCCTCTCGCCAGCGACCCTTTCGAAGACTTTTATCTTCGCGTAGTCGACGACATTTTGGCTGGCGAAATACCTAGCCACTTTTTCGAAGCGCAGCTGTTGCGGCGTTACGAAGTGCCCCGAGGGCAATTGCTCAAGGTGTTGAACAGACTGGCTGGCGAAGCCATGGTGGAGCGCAAACCGGGGCAAGGATGGGAGCTCAAAGACTTCGTGCATAACACGAAGGCTCACATCCAGAGCTACCGCTTTCGCATGGCTATCGAGCCGGCCGCCCTGCTCGAACCCGGCTATCAGGTAAACCAAGCCGCGTTTGCCAGCGCCAGGCAGCAGCAACAGGCCCTGATTGATGGGGGGATCAACACGCTGTCCCGTGCCCAACTGTTCCAGATCGGCGCCCAGTTTCACGAACTGATCGTGCAGTGCTCGGGGAATGTCTTTTTCATTGATGCCCTGCGCCAGCAGAACCAGCTCCGGCGCTTCATGGGCTACAAAGCGAATATCGATCGCAGTCGCCTTGTGACGCAATGTCAGGAACACATCCATCTGCTCGACCTCATCGAGTCCGGCCGCCGCGAAGAAGCCGCGCAATTTCTCTGGAGGCACCTGGACGAAGTGGGCCGACTCAAAACTCATCAGGGCATCCTGCCAAACAATGATGGGATCTAGAGAACACCGCTGACGTTGATAGGAGCGCGCGCTCTGAAATTCGTGCATCAGCTTAGCATGATTGTTTCCCATGACAACAGGATACAAAATGGCGACCAGTAGACTTTCTCCTTTCGCGATAGAGTTTGTTTTTAAGATCACATTTGGGCGCTAAGCTGCACGCATGGATGACTCAGATTATTTGCGCCTGCTCACCGTAGCAGCCGAACAAGCCAATGCGTTCCTGTCCAATGCCCGCAAATGGGAGCGTGAGCGCTGGGTCTGCCAGCGCCTGCTGCAAGGCCTGAACGTGCCGTACCGCGCCGAAGAGTTTCATGCCGCCGGGCAAGAACCGCCGGACGTGCTGTTTCGTGACGCCAGTTTCGAGGTGTTTTTCGTGCTGGACGAGGGACGCCGCCTGAACGATGAATGGCGCGACGAATTGCTGCGCCGACGCAGTGCGTTCTCCCTCAGCCAACTGGTCAGGCGCGAAGCCAAGCCACGGCGGATTCCGGCCCATGAATTCCTGCTGCGCCTGGCGCCGACCCTGCGCAAAAAAGCGCACAACTATAAGGAACGCGGGATGGACCTGGGCGAGCTGGATATCGTCGCCTTCGCCAGCCTCAAGCGCGAGGTGCTGGACCTCAACAGTCATTTCCCGCCGCCCACTGAATACCTGCGCCAGGGCTGGCGCTCGCTGTCGCTGGTGGGGCCGACGTTTGCCCGGGTGCTGTTCGCCCACCCGGACGCGCCGGATTTCTTGCGCAACAATCTGGGGCGCAGCATCGTGTTCGACGTAGGCATCAGCCTATGACTCGGGCACAGGCTACGCTTATGGCGATATCGCCAACCGCCTGACTGTAATGTGGCGCCCTTTTGCAACGTCTACCTGACGAGGCCTTATATGACCAGCCGCCTGAACCCCGACGACCAACAGCATGTCGAAGAGTACCTGCAACTCTCCCAGAACCGAGTCGAGCGCAAGCCTTTCCGGCCGTGGCTGCTCCTTGGTGTGGTGCTGGTGGTGGTGATCGGGCTCGGCCTGCTGAGCCGCCTTTTGAGTTACCTGACGCTATGAGCAGCCTGGCGCTCGCGGGGGTAACTGCTCCGATTTTTTTTAGCCTTGCGAGATATCCCCATGACCCATCGTATTATTGTCGTCGGCGGCGGTGCCGGCGGCCTGGAGTTGGCTACCCGCCTGGGTAACACTCTGGGCAAGCGCGGCAGCGCCAGCATCACGCTGGTGGACACCAACCTGACTCATATCTGGAAACCGCTGCTACACGAAGTGGCCGCCGGTTCGCTGAACTCTTCGGAAGACGAACTCAATTATGTCGCCCAGGCGAAATGGAACCACTTCGAGTTCCAACTGGGTCGCATGAGCGGGCTCGACCGTGAACAGAAGAAAATCCAACTGGCCGCGACCCTCGACGAAGAAGGCCGCGAACTGGTGCCTGCACGCGTGCTCGACTACGACAGCCTGGTGATCGCAGTCGGCAGTACCACCAACGATTTCGGCACCGAAGGCGCGGCACAACACTGCCTGTTCCTCGACACGCGCAAACAGGCGGAGCGCTTCCATCAGCAACTGCTCAATCACTATCTGCGCGCCCATGCCGGGCAAACCGACGCGGTGGAAAAAATCAGCGTCGCCATCGTCGGTGCCGGCGCCACCGGGGTTGAGCTGGCGGCCGAACTGCATAACGCCGCCCATGAACTGGCGGCCTATGGCCTGGACCGGATCAAACCGGAAAACATGCACATCACCCTGATCGAAGCCGGCCCACGGGTATTGCCTGCCCTGCCGGAGCGGATCGGCGGGCCTGTGCATAAAACCCTCGAGAAGCTCGGCGTGACGGTGCTGACCAACTCCGCGGTCAGCGAAGTGACGGCCGACGCATTGATCACCAGCAGCGGCCAAGTGATCCCGGCCAGCCTGAAAGTGTGGGCCGCCGGCATCCGCGCGCCGGGCTTCCTCAAGGACATCGACGGTCTGGAAACCAACCGCATCAATCAACTGCAGGTACTGCCGACGCTGCAAACCACCCGCGATGAAAACATCTTCGCCTTCGGTGACTGCGCCGCCTGCCCGCAACCCGGCACCGACCGCAACGTACCGCCACGGGCCCAGGCTGCGCACCAGCAGGCTTCATTGCTGGCCAAATCGTTGAAACTGCGGATCGACGGCAAGGACCTGCCGTCGTACAAGTACACCGACTATGGCTCGCTGATCTCGCTGTCGCGTTTCTCGGCGGTGGGTAACTTGATGGGCAACCTGACAGGCAGCGTGATGCTGGAGGGCTGGCTGGCGCGGATGTTCTATGTGTCGCTGTACCGCATGCACCAAATGGCGCTGTATGGCGTCTTCCGCACGGCGATGCTGATGCTGGGCAGCAGGATTGGGCGCGGAACTGAGCCGCGGCTCAAACTTCACTAAACACGCAGTCCATGTGGGAGGGGGCTTGCTCCCGAAAGCGGAGCAGTTGGAGCATCTTTGACTGACCCACCGCTATCGGGGGCAAGCCCCCTCCCACATTTGATTTTCAGTGCTCTCACGTTTTGGGCACAAAAAAAATCCCCGTATCTTTCGATACGAGGATTTTTAATATGGTCGGGGTAAGGGGATTCGAACTCCTGACATCCTGCTCCCAAAGCAGGCGCGCTACCGGACTGCGCTATACCCCGGTAAAAAAAAGGCGACCTCTCAGCCGCCTTCTTCGATCAGAGCTTTTGGCCGCTGATCTTAAGATCTGATTCCAGCGTTAACTGGTTTCAAAAATGGTGGGTCGTGTGGGATTCGAACCTACGACCAATTGGTTAAAAGCCAACTGCTCTACCAACTGAGCTAACGACCCAAAAATGGTCGGGGTAAGGGGATTCGAACTCCTGACATCCTGCTCCCAAAGCAGGCGCGCTACCGGACTGCGCTATACCCCGGTTTTGAAATTGGCTCCGTGACCAGGACTCGAACCTGGGACCCAATGATTAACAGTCATTTGCTCTACCGACTGAGCTATCACGGAACTACACATTTCAAATGTACAACTTTTACTGCGATGTAACCTTCTCTTCGACCCTTCCGTATCGCTACGTTAGCGTCTCTGAGGCGCGCTATTCTACAATCTTAAAAACCCCTGTCAACCCCTTAAATTGCTTTTAAGACAATGATTTGCGCTTCTTTCTGATTTCTTCTTGGGGAGAAGAAACCCGTGGGCTGACGATGCTGCGGGGCGCACTTTACAAGCCTTTGCCTTACAGTTCAACGCCCTATCGAAAAAAAAGGCCTCGCAATGCGAGGCCTTCACTTTATAGCCCTACTGACTGGACTCAGTGGAAGACGATTTCGTCGTTCTCCACCGTGGCCTTGACGCTGGTGCCTGGCATAAAGCTGCCCGACAGAATCAACTGGGCCAGCGGGTTTTCGATCCAGCGCTGAATCGCACGCTTCAATGGCCGTGCGCCATACACCGGGTCGTAACCGACTGCGATCAGCTTGTCCAACGCCTCGCGGCTCAGCTCCAGCGACAGCTCGCGCTCGGCCAGACGGCTGCGCAGGCGGCCCAACTGGATCTCGGTGATACCCGCAATCTGATCCCGTGCCAACGGCTCGAAGATCACCACTTCATCGACCCGGTTGATGAATTCCGGGCGGAAGTGCGTGGTCAGCGCATCCATCACCGCGGCGCGCTGCGCTTCACGATCGCCCACCAGTTCCTGGATCTGCACCGACCCCAGGTTGGAGGTCATCACGATCACCGTGTTGCGGAAATCCACAGTACGCCCGTGGCTGTCCGTCAACCGGCCGTCTTCCAGCACCTGCAGCAAGATGTTGAACACATCCGGGTGGGCCTTCTCGACCTCATCCAGCAGGATCACCGAGTAAGGCTTGCGCCGTACCGCTTCGGTCAGGTAACCGCCTTCCTCGTAGCCTACGTAGCCCGGTGGCGCCCCGATCAGGCGAGCCACGGAATGTTTCTCCATGAACTCGGACATATCGATCCGTACCATGGCCTCTTCGGTATCGAAGAGGAACTCGGCCAAGGCCTTGCACAGCTCGGTCTTACCCACACCGGTCGGGCCGAGGAACATGAACGAGCCACTCGGACGATTCGGATCGGACAACCCGGCACGGGAACGCCGCACCGCGTTGGACACTGCCACCACCGCCTCTTCCTGGCCGATCACGCGCTGGTGCAACAGGCTTTCCATCTTCATCAGCTTGTCGCGCTCACCTTCGAGCATTTTCGACACGGGGATACCGGTCCACTTCGAGACGACCTCGGCAATTTCTTCCTCGGTCACCTTGCTGCGCAGCAATTGGTTCTCGCTGTGACCATGCTGGTCGACCATCTGCAGGCTGCGCTCCAGGTCCGGGATCACCCCGTACTGCAACTCGGCCATGCGGTTCAGGTCGCCCTTACGGCGTGCGGCTTCCAGCTCCTGGCGCGACTGCTCGATCTTTTGCTGGATCTGCGCCGAACCCTGCACTTCGGCTTTTTCCGCGTTCCAGATTTCTTCGAGGTCCGAATACTCGCGTTCCAGACGAAGGATTTCCTCCTGGAGTTTTTCCAGGCGTTTTTTCGCCGCTTCGTCCTCTTCTTTTTTCAGCGCCTGGGATTCGACTTTCAGTTGAATCAGGCGCCGATCCAGACGGTCGAGCACTTCCGGCTTGGAGTCGATCTCCATACGGATACGGCTGGCCGCTTCGTCGATCAGGTCGATGGCTTTGTCGGGCAGTTGCCGGTCGGTGATATAGCGATGGCTCAATTTGGCCGCCGCAATGATCGCGCCGTCAGTGATCGCCACCTTATGGTGAACCTCATAGCGTTCTTTCAGGCCCCGCAGGATCGCGATGGTGTCTTCTTCGCTCGGCTCTTCCACCAACACTTTCTGGAAACGCCGCTCTAGGGCCGCATCCTTCTCGATGTACTGGCGGTATTCGTTGAGCGTAGTTGCACCCACACAGTGCAACTCGCCCCGCGCCAAGGCAGGCTTGAGCATGTTGCCAGCGTCCATCGAGCCTTCGCCTTTACCGGCGCCGACCATGGTGTGCAGCTCGTCGATAAACAGAATGATCTGCCCTTCCTGCTTCGACAGCTCGTTAAGCAGGGACTTGAGGCGCTCTTCGAACTCGCCACGGAATTTGGCGCCGGCGATCAGCGATCCCATGTCCAGCGACAGCAAGCGCTTGCCTTTCAGGCCGTCCGGTACTTCACCGTTGATGATGCGCTGGGCCAAGCCCTCTGCGATCGCGGTTTTACCCACGCCTGGCTCACCGATCAGCACGGGGTTGTTCTTGGTGCGACGCTGCAGAACCTGGATGGTGCGACGAATTTCGTCGTCACGGCCGATCACCGGGTCAAGCTTGCCTTCTTCGGCACGCTTGGTCAGGTCGACAGTGTATTTATCCAGGGCCTGGCGCGACTCCTCGTGGTTGGGGTCGTTCACCGCTTCGCCGCCACGCAGGTTGTTGATGGCGTTTTCCAGGGCTTTTTTGCTCACGCCCTGGCCCAGCAACAATTTGCCGAGCTTGCTGTTTTCGTCCATGGCGGCGAGCAGCACCAGCTCGCTGGAGATGAACTGGTCGCCCTTCTGCTGGGCCAGACGGTCCGCTTGATTGAGCAGGCGCGCCAAATCCTGGGACATATTCACGTCGCCGGTAGGATTCTGGATTTTCGGCAGTTGGTCGAGCTCTTTGCTCAACTCCTTGCGCAGGCTGTTGACGTCGAAGCCCACCTGCATCAGCAAGGGCTTGATAGAACCACCTTGCTGTTCCAAGAGCGCCTGCATCAAGTGTGCAGGCTCAATGGCCGGGTGGTCGAGGCCGACCGCCAGGGATTGGGAGTCAGATAAGGCCAATTGCAATTTACTGGTTAAACGATCAATACGCATTAGTCACCTTCCTTTTGAGCAGGCCGGAGCTACAAACACATCCTAAATGAAGAAACCTGCCAGATAGCCCTATAGATGTGGTCGATTCTGGGAGATTCAAGCGTCGGACAGTTGACGTAGATCAGAAGAGTCTAGCGCTCCAGCCAAATAAGGGAGGCGAACCGACCCGTGCGTGGACTGCGACGGTAAGAAAAAAAGCGCGGATCGCTCACGGTGCAGTACCCGCCGCCGTAAACGGCGGTGATACCGCGTGCGGCCAGGCGCAGACGAGCCAGTTGGTAGATGTCGGCCATGAACTTGCCGGGATTGCGGCTGGGCACAAAGGCTTGGGCGGTGCTCGGCAGTTGCTGCACGAATGCTTCCCGCACTTCCGGGCCGACTTCGAAGGCTTGCGGGCCAATGGCCGGGCCCAACCAGACCAATACGTCAGCAGGCTCGGTTTCCAGGCTTTCGACTGCGGCTTCGAGCACGCCTGCGGCCAAGCCACGCCAACCCGCATGAGCAGCGGCGACGCGCGTGCCGGCGCGGTTGCAGAACAGCGCAGGCAAGCAATCAGCAGTCATGGAGGTGCAGGCGATGCCCGGCGTACTGGTCCAACTGCCATCGGCTTCGGCAATACGCCCGGGGTCGGCTTCGACCACGCTTACTCCGTGGACTTGGCGCAGCCAGGCCGGCTGGATATGAAAGGCTTCGGTGAGGCGACGGCGATTCTCAAGCACAGCCTCAGGGCTGTCCTCGACGTGATCGCCCAGGTTGAGGCTGTCGAACGGCGCCAGGCTGACGCCGCCCGCACGGGTAGTGACGCAGGCCTTGACCTGAGCCGGCGCGGGCCAGTCAGGAATCAGCCAGTCACTCACCCGACAAATGCCTCGCGATCCTGCTTGAGCAGCGACAGCAACCAGACCAGATCGTCCGGCAGAGGCGATTCCCAGCTCATCCGCTTACCGCTCGTCGGATGATCCAGCTCCAGGAAACGCGCATGCAGCGCCTGGCGCGGGAAGGATTTCAGCGATTCAACCATGGTGGCACTGGCCGCTGGCGGAATACGGAAGCGACCACCGTAGGCAGGATCTCCGACCAACGGGAAGTTGATGTGCGCCATGTGTACGCGAATCTGGTGGGTACGGCCGGTTTCCAGCTTGACCCGCACATGGGTGTGGGAGCGGAAACGCTCCAGCACACGGTAGTGGCTAACGGCCTGTTTGCCGCCTTCCATCACCGCCATACGCTGGCGCTGCTGGCCGTGCCGGCCGATAGGCGCGTTGATTTTGCCACCCGCCACCACGACGCCGATCACGATGCACTCGTAGATCCGGCTGACGCTGCGGCTCTGCAACTGTGTAACCAGCTGCGTCTGGGCTTGAATGGTCTTGGCCACCACCATCAAGCCGGTCGTGTCCTTGTCCAGGCGGTGTACGATGCCGCAGCGCGGGACATTGATGATGTCCGGCACGTGGTGCAACAGGGCATTGAGCAAGGTGCCATCAGCGTGCCCGGCCGCCGGGTGTACCACCAGGCCTGCGGGTTTGTTGATGACCAGGATGTCGTCGTCTTCATAGACGATGTCCAGCTCGATGTCCTGGGCGACCCATTCTCCCTGGGCTTCCTGCTCGGCAGTCAGCTCAAGAATCGCACCGCCATGGACTATGTCTCGCGGGCGGATAACCGCTCCATCCACAGTCAGGCGGCCGTCTTTGATCCAGGCGGAAAGGCGCGAGCGCGAGTGCTCAGCGAATAATTGTGCGGCGACTTGATCGAGGCGTTGGCCGCCCAATTCGGACGGCACCTCTGCGCGAAGTTCAATTTTATCGGACATGCTCAGACTAGGCGTGGCACAGCCTTTGGTTTCGGCTGCGCGCTTGTGGTTAAATACGGCGTCTTTTGCCCCGATGCTTTCAACGGGGCGCTCATCATAACAGGACGGCCCCGCCCAAGACAGCGGCCGTCATAGGGACGCAAGCCGCCATGCAAGTGAAACACCTGCTGCTGATCGCCATCCTCGCCATGACTGCTGCTTGCTCGTCAACAAAGGAAGTCGTCGACGAAAACCTGAGCGAAGTCGAGCTGTATCAACAAGCTCAAAAAGACTTGGACAATAATAGCTACACCAGCGCCACAGCCAAGCTGAAGGCCCTGGAGTCGCGCTATCCGTTCGGGCGCTATGCCGACCAGGCCCAGCTCGAGCTGATCTACGCCAACTACAAGAACGCCGAGCCGGAAGCTGCCAAGTCCGCCGCCGAGCGTTTTATCCGCCTGCACCCGCAGCACCCGAACGTGGACTACGCCTACTACCTCAAGGGCCTGACCTCGTTCGACCAGGACGTGGGCCTGCTGGCGCGCTTCCTGCCGCTGGACATGACCAAGCGTGACCCGGGCGCTGCCCGCGACTCCTACAACGAGTTCGCCCAGCTGACCAGCCGCTACCCCAACAGCCGCTACGCGCCGGACGCCAAGCAGCGCATGATCTACCTGCGCAACCTGCTGGCCGCCTACGAAATCCACGTAGCCCATTACTACCTGACCCGTCAGGCCTACGTGGCCGCTGCCAACCGCGGCCGTTATGTCGTGGAAAACTTCCAGGAAACCCCTTCCGTGGGTGACGGCCTGGCGGTGATGACCGAGGCTTACCAGCGCCTGCACCTGGACGCCCTGGCGACCACCAGCCTGGAAACCCTGAAGCTCAACTACCCGGACCACCCTAGCCTGAAAGACGGCCAGTTCGTGCCTCAGGTTGCCGAAGCCGACAACCGTTCGTGGCTGAGCAAGTACACCCTGGGCCTGATCGAGTCCCGTCCACCGCTGCCGCCGGGAGAAACCCGCGCCAACCAGGACGTGGTCAAGCAGTTCCAGGACGCCAAGGAAGCCATCCCTGCGGACCTAAAGCCCCATGATGAAAATGGCGATGTGATCGAAGAGGAAGCGCCGCAAGCCCTGGGCAACAACCAGGACCGCTCGTGGTTCAGCTACATGACCTTCGGCGTGTTCGACTGATCATTCGACGCAACGTAAAAAGGGAGCCCTTCGGGGCTCCCTTTTTTATGCGCAAGCATTATTGCGCTGTGCGCCTGCCACGTCCTTGGCTAAACTGGCGCATTCCTTGTCGAGAAACTACCCATCATGGTTCGTCTACTGTTCTGGATTGCCGTCATTGCTGCCGCGGTATGGTTCTGGCGCAAATTCAAAAACCCGGCCATCAAACAGCAGCGCTCCGGCGAACCCGACGCCACGCCGATGGTGCGCTGCGCTCACTGCGGCGTGCATCTGCCGCAGGACCGAGCACTGAGCTCACGGCAAGAATGGTACTGCACCCAGGCGCATCTGGAGCAAGGGCCGAAAGCTATCCAGCGTTGATCCGACCTGCCGGCGCATAGGGTGCCGGGTCGATGATCGGCGTGCGCTCCAGCAGCAAATCGGCGAATAATTGGCAGGACGCCGGTGCCAGCACGAGGCCGTTGCGATAATGCCCGCAATTGAGCCACAGCCCGTTGAAACCAGGGACCGGGCCGATGTAGGGAATACCTTCCGGCGAGCCTGGCCGCAGGCCCGCCCAATGGCCCACCACCTCGGCATCCGCCAAGGCGGGAATCAACTCCACGGCCGAAGCCTTCAGGCTCTCCAGCGCCGACTCGGTCGGCGTCTTGTCGAACCCTTCATGTTCCAGGGTACTGCCAATCAGAATGTGCCCGTCACGCCGGGGGATCGCATAACGTCCCTTGGCCAGGACCATGCTCGACAGAAAATCCGAGGCGCATTTGTACAGAATCATCTGGCCTTTGACCGGCTCAACCGGCAGTGACAATCCCAGTTTGCCCAGCAATTCTCCACTCCAGGCACCCGCCGCAAGCACGACCTGATCACCAAGAACCGGCCCAGTGGGCGTATTCACCCCGACGACGTTGTCGCCGTCCAACACAAACCCGTCAACTTCGCACTGCTCGTGAACCGTCACGCCAGGGAGCGCCAACAGCGCCGCCTTGAGGGATTTGATCAGGCGCGGGTTGCGCACATTCGCCACATTTTCCATGTAGATCGCCTGGGAGTAGCCACCGCCGAGCACCGGAACCGCATCATGGACGGCCGACACAGCCACCTTGCTCAACGGTCGCCCTTCGCGCGCGGCCCAGGCCAGGGCGTCGGCTTCATCTTCCAGGTCCAGCCAGTAGAGGCCGGTGGTGTGAACCTGCGGGTCAACGCCGGTATCAGCAAACAAGCGCTCGGCCAGTTGTGGATAAAAGTCCTGGGACCAATGGGCCAAAGCCGTGACCGCCGGGCTGTAGCGCCACGGATACAGGGGCGAGACAATGCCGCCACCTGCCCACGAGGACTCCTGCCCGAGCCCCGAGCGCTCCAGCAATACAACCGCCTGCCCCTGGGTCGCCAGATTGAACGCCGTCAACAAGCCGATTACTCCGCCACCGACAACCACCACTCGCTGTTGCTTAGCCATCATTTGATCCAGCCGATAAAAAGGGAAAAGCGCACTCGGCGCCCACTCATTCAGCACACCCATCACTGCCCCCAGCACGCCTTGCGTGACATTCCCGGCGCCGCTCCCGGATTGGTTCGCACACCGGAACTGGTCAGGCTGAATGCCCCGCAAGCGTCGCCCGCCATGACAGAGTCGACGCCAGGTGTGGCCAGCAGGCTGAAATCCTGAGGGTTCAATACTGCAGTGATTCTATAGCGATCATTGCCAACGCTGACGCCGCTTGCATCAATATAACTGCCGTTCTTCGTGTAATACCGCTCCAGATGCTGAGCGTGCTCGGTCAACAGCACGACAATTTCCGCGCGGTAGGCCTTGTTTACATGGCCGACATACCCCGGATAAGCGATACCGGCCAGCACAGCGATGATCGCTACGGCGATCAGTAATTCAATCAACGTAAAACCCTGGCTATCCATGCCCATTGCACTGCTCCTTAATAAAGTTGTCGCCACATCACTCGCCGAAACCGCGAGCGCCCGCCTTCGTCCACCCGTGCATACATGGCCTCCAGCACCGTGCGCGACTGGCCACTGAACCCCACCGCCGTGACCCGATACACCATTGCCGGCATCTGCGGGGGCAAGTGAACCAGCCCCACCGCCGGCCCGAGCGCTTGAACAGCGTAGAGACCGCCGCTCATGGCAACCCAGTTCACCGTCGAAACGGGATGGGTTCCAGGACTTATCACCGAAGACGATTCGCGCGGCGGCGCACAGGTGATGATCGACGAGCACACAGGCCGCGCACCACCGGCCTGACGCACACTCGCCTCCCCCAGCCTCAGGCCACTTTCGGCACTTTGCAGCGACTGGTTACGGTGCCAGACACTGCTGGCGACCTTCTGCTGGGACACCGCACCTTGCATCGAAGACAATCCGATCATCGATAGCAACAACAGGAACACCAGACTGATCAGCAGCACCATGCCCGCCTGCCGTCGTTCAACAATGCGAAACAGCGTCATGGTCGCTCTACCCCAGCCGGTTACGCAGCGCCGCAACCACGCTCCAGGTTTGCGCCTTCACCAACCCTGCCGGGTCTTGCAGCGTCAACAGGATGCGCACACTGCGTATCAGCGATTCGTCGGCAGGGCCAGGGTCATAGCGCACCACATGTGTCGAATCAGGCTTGGCCGCCACGCCGAAACTGATCTCGAACGCCTGCACGTTGTCCACCAGTACTGTCTTGGCCGGGGCTGCCGGGGTGCTGACTTTCAACTGGCCGGCCTCGAAGGTGTAGGTAAGCTGACGTATCGCAAAGCGTATCTGCCCCGGCGCAGCAGGGGGTGGGATGCCAGCATAAGCGTGGGCAGAACCGGTGCAGTCGGACAACACAGTCCAATCCGGCTTGCCGCCGTCCGCGCCGACCTCTGCGCTAACCAGGGTCAGCGACCTTGAAGCGCCCGCGACACTCCAACTGATGGGCCGTTCGAAGGCCAACGGCGCACCTTCGATCAATGCCGTATCCAGGCAACCCAACATGCCCGCCAGGCGAATGTCCTGAATCAGTTTGCCGAGCGCAAACCGCGCATCATCCTGCAGCAGCATGGCGGCCTGCTGGCTGGCATGGGTCGTTCGAGCGCTGATGGCGACTTGGCTGACCCCGAGGCTCAGCACTAGCCCAAGCGTCAATGCCAGCAGCAACTCCAGCAAGCTGAAACCCTGCTCCCGTCGCTTCATTGCACCACCTGCGATTCGTCGGCGACGCGACTGGTGAGTGTGAATGTTTCCCTCGCCCCAGCGTTTTTTGCCCCCCTGGCGTCATCCCAACTGATGCTGACGATCACTTCATTGGCACGAACGACCACCGAGCCACTGCCGCTGTCGCCGGCGAAACCGAGGATGTTGGCCTCGAAATCGTGCAGGTCGAGGTCACGCACACTGGCCGTCGACGTGAATGGTGGTGCGCGCTCGCTTCGCGCCCACGAGTAGTCGGCGCCGGAGTTGGCGCGAATGCGGTCCAGCATGTCGTAGGCGATAAAGCTCGCCTGGCTGGTCATCCGCGAGCTGTCGGTGTACTTGAGCGCATTGAGCTGGACCACCGCGACCCCCAACAGGCCGATCACGAGAATCAGCACCGCCACCACCACCTCGATCAGGGTCATGCCGGTTTGGTGGCGGGAAGTTAAAGGTCGAAAAAAGGCAGTCGGGCAAGCAAGCATTACCGTCGTCATCCCTGTCGAAGGCCGGAAAAAAGCAGGAAAAACCTGCTGTGCGGCCCAAGACTAGCGCCGGTTTTTGGCCTGCGCTGCTCCCGGAACAAAGGGAAATACTTTGGACATAAAGGCCAGCATTCAACACCACGAGCCGGACGCTATACCTAGGCATGCCATCTGAGTATCCATCACGTCCACGGAGGGACGGCACATGACACAGCGAGGTTTCACCCTGATCGAACTACTGCTCGGGCTTATCCTGAGCGGCATCCTTGCGCAACTGGCGGTACCCAGTTTCAAGGGTTTGCTGGAATCCCAGCAGCGACAAAGCGCTGCCCAGTCGTTGGCTGGCGGCCTGCGCTATGCGCGCACCGAAGCCATCGCGCGCAACCGGGCGGTAGTCATGCATGCCGTGGACGATGATTGGAGCCGGGGCTGGCGGGTGATCGTGGATCTGAACGGGCGCGGCCATCTGGACGACGATAATCCCGTGCTGCTGGAGCACCAGGACAATGGGCGCGTGCAGATCGTGGGCAATGGACCGGTCAGGAGCCAGGTACGCTTCAGCGGGCTGGGCGAGCCGGTCTTTGCTGGCGGGGGCTTTCGTGCTGGCACCGTGCATGTATGCGCCACGGACCAGGCACAAAGCCTGTTTCAAGTGGTGCTGGCCCCCAGCGGGCGCATCAGCCTGCGCCGAGATAAAACCGAGCAGGCATTATGCCGAGGCTCGCTCAACACCCTGGGACTCAGAGCAGCGAACGAACCCGCAGCTCCTTGGGCATGGAGAAAGTGATGTTCTCCTCACGACCGGCCAACTCATCGGCACCTGTGGCACCCCAGGCCTGCAACTGTTGGATCACACCGCGCACCAGGACTTCCGGCGCCGAGGCGCCCGCCGTGATGCCGATACGCTCGACGCCATCGAACCAGCTGCGCTGCATGTCCTCGGCGCCGTCGATCAGGTACGCCGGCGTGGCCATGCGTTCAGCCAGTTCACGCAGGCGGTTGGAGTTGGAACTGTTAGGGCTGCCGACGACCAGCACCACATCACATTCATCGGCCAGTTGCTTGACCGCATCCTGGCGGTTTTGCGTGGCGTAGCAGATGTCGTCCTTGCGCGGGCCGCCAATCGCTGGGAAGCGTGTGCGCAGGGCATCGATCACCCGGCTGGTGTCATCCATGGACAAGGTGGTCTGGGTGACGAAGGCCAAACGCTCCGGGTTGTGTACCTGCAAGTTGGCGACGTCTTTCTCGTCTTCCACCAGGTAGATCGCGCCACCGTTGCCGCCGTCGTACTGGCCCATGGTGCCTTCGACTTCCGGGTGGCCGGCGTGGCCGATCAGGATGCATTCACGGCCATCGCGGCTGTAGCGCGCGACCTCGATATGCACCTTGGTGACCAACGGGCAGGTGGCATCGAACACTTTCAGGCCACGGCCTGCCGCTTCGGTACGTACAGCCTGGGATACACCATGGGCACTGAAGATTACGATGACGTCGTCCGGCACCTGGTCGAGTTCTTCGACAAAGATGGCGCCGCGAGCGCGCAAGTCTTCGACCACGAATTTGTTGTGGACGACTTCATGGCGCACGTAAATCGGCGGCCCGAAGACTTCCAGGGCGCGGTTGACGATTTCGATCGCCCGGTCCACGCCGGCGCAGAAGCCACGGGGGTTGGCGAGTTTGATTTGCATGCTGTGCCTCGTGTCTTTGTGGGAGCTGGCTTGCCTGCGATGCGGTCGACTCGGTGTATCAGGTACACCGAGGTGATGCCATCGCAGGCAAGCCAGCTCCCACACAAGCCAGCGCCCGCAGGAGCCGGTTCTGTCAGTTAGAGCGCTTTAACGTCGAAGATTTCTACGTCAAACGTCAAGGTTTTACCGGACAACGGGTGGTTGAAGTCGATGGTCACTTGCGCATCATCGAAGGCTTTGACCACACCCGGCAGCTCGGTATTCGCCGCATCGTTAAAAATCACCAGCAGGCCTTCCGACAGGTCCATGTCCTGGAACTGTGAACGCGGGATGATCTGTACGTTCTGCGGGTTGGGCTGGCCAAAGGCGTTTTCCGGCAGGATCTGCAGGGTGCGCTTGTCGCCCGCCTTGAAGCCGAACAGGGCCGCTTCAAAACCCGGCAGCAGGTTGCCGTCGCCCACCTTGAAGGTTGCCGGGGATTTGTCGAACGTGCTGTCGACCGTGTCGCCATTCTCCAGGCGCAATGCGAAATGCAAGGTGACTTCCGTGTTCTGGCCGATGCGTTGTTCAGCCAATACCTGATCAGTCATGAACGGTCTCTCCGGTTTTCTTACTTTTGAACATATCGAGTGCCAGCATGATTGCACCGACGGTGATGGCGCTGTCAGCAAAATTGAACGCCGGGAAGTAATGGCGATTCTGCCAATGCACCAGAATGAAATCGATCACATGGCCCAAGGCGATGCGGTCGTACAGGTTGCCCAGCGCGCCGCCCAGCACCAGTGCCAAGGCGATGGCCAGCCAGGTGTCATCGCGCCCCAGGCGCTTGAGCCAGACCACCAGCACCGCACTGACCACCACGGCGATCAGGGCGAACAACCAGCGCTGCCAGCCGCCGCCATCGGCAAGGAAGCTGAACGCCGCGCCGGTGTTATAGGCCAGGGTCCAACTGAAGTAATCCGGGATCACCACGATTTGCTGGAACATCTCCAGGGTGCCCTCGAAGTGAGCCTTGCTGACCTGGTCGATGACCAGGACCAGCACGCTCAATACGAGCCAGCCAAGACGTCCGAAACGACTGGCGTTAGGCATAGTGACGAACCTCACCGGCACCGCTGATGTTGTCGACGCAACGACCGCAGATTTCCGGATGCTCAGGGTTCACGCCGACATCTTCACGGCAGTGCCAGCAACGGGCGCACTTAGGGAAGGCCGACTTGACGACTTTGAGCTTGAGGCCAGGCACCTCGGTAGCCACGGCGTCCGCCGGGGCCTGGGCGAATGGCGCCAGGCTCGCGGTGGAGGTGATCAGCACGAAGCGCAGTTCGTTGCTCAGCTTGGCCAGGTCGGCGCTCAGGCCTTCCTCGGCAAACAGGGTGACTTCGGCTTGCAGGTTGCCACCGACGGCTTTGGCCGCACGCTGGACTTCCAGCTCCTTGTTCACGGCCACTTTCACCGCCATCACGCCTTCCCAGTATGCGCGGCCCAGTTCGAAGTCGGCCGGCAGTTCGGTCAGGCCTTCGTACCAGGTGTTGAGCATCACGGACTCGTTGCGCTCGCCCGGCAGGTATTCCCACAGTTCGTCGGCGGTGAAGGCCAGGATCGGCGCGATCCAGCGCACCAACGCTTCGGAGATGTGATACAGCGCGGTCTGCGCCGAGCGGCGCGCCTTGCTGTTGGCGCCGGTGGTGTACTGGCGGTCCTTGATGATGTCGAGGTAGAAACCGCCCAGCTCCTGCACGCAGAAGTTGTGAATCTTCGAATAGACGTTCCAGAAGCGGTATTCACCGTAGTGCTCCTGCAACTCGCGTTGCAGCAACAGGGTACGGTCCACGGCCCAACGGTCCAGGGCGAGCATGTCCTCGGCCGGCAGGATGTCGGTGGCCGGGTTGAAACCGGTCAGGTTCGACAGCATGAAGCGTGCGGTATTACGGATACGACGGTAGGCATCGGCGCTGCGCTGCAGGATCTGCTCCGACACGGCCATCTCGCCCGAATAATCGGTCGAGGCGACCCACAGGCGCATGATATCGGCGCCCAGGGTGTCGTTGACCTTTTGCGGCGCGATCACGTTGCCCAGGGACTTGGACATCTTGCGGCCGTTTTCGTCGACGGTGAAACCGTGGGTCAGCAGTTCGCGGTACGGTGCGTGGTCGTCGATGGCGCAACCGGTCAAAAGCGACGAGTGGAACCAGCCACGGTGCTGGTCCGAACCTTCCAGGTACAGGTCGGCGCGCGGGCCGGTTTCGTGACCCATCGGGTGCGAACCGCGCAGCACGTGCCAATGGGTGGTGCCGGAGTCGAACCACACATCAAGGGTGTCGCTGATCTTGTCGTACAGCGGCGCTTCGGCGCCCAACAGCTCGGCGGCGTCCAGCTTGAACCAGGCTTCGATGCCTTCCTGCTCAACGCGCTGGGCCACGACTTCCATCAGTTCGACGGTACGCGGGTGCAGCTCGCCGCTTTCCTTGTTAAGGAAGAACGGGATCGGCACGCCCCAGTTGCGCTGGCGGGAGATGCACCAGTCCGGACGGTTGGCGATCATCGAGTGCAGGCGCGCTTGGCCCCAGGCCGGGACGAACTTGGTGTCCTCGATGGCTTTGATCGCGCGGTTACGCAGGGTTTCGCCACTGGCCGGTTCTTTATCCATACCGATGAACCACTGCGCGGTGGCGCGGTAGATCAGCGGGGTCTTGTGGCGCCAGCAGTGCATGTAGCTGTGGCTGATGGTCTCGGTGTGCAACAGCGCGCCGACTTCCGACAGCTTGTCGATGATCGGCTGGTTGGCCTTGAAGATGAACTGGCCGCCGAAGAACTCCAGGGACGGCGCATAAACACCGTTGCTCTGCACCGGGTTCAAAATGTCGTCGTTGACCATGCCATAGGCTTTGCAGGTCACGAAGTCGTCTACGCCGTAAGCAGGAGCGGAGTGAACGATGCCGGTGCCGGCGCCCAGTTCAACGTAGTCAGCCAGGTACACCGGCGACAGGCGGTCGTAGAACGGGTGACGGAAGTTGATCAGTTCCAGCGCGGAACCGGTGGTGGTGGCGATCACCGAACCTTCCAGCGCGTAACGCGCCAGGCAGGCTTCAACCATCTCTTCGGCCAGCACCAGCAGGCGATCACCAACATCCACCAGGGCGTAGGTGAATTCCGGGTGGACGTTCAGCGCCTGGTTGGCGGGGATGGTCCACGGGGTGGTGGTCCAGATCACGATGGCGGCTGGCTTGGCCAGGCTTGCCAGGCCAAAGGCCGCGGCCAGCTTGGCGTCGTCGGCGATCGGGAAGGCCACGTCGATGGTCGAGGACTTCTTGTCTTCGTACTCGACTTCCGCTTCAGCCAGGGCCGAACCGCAGTCAAAGCACCAGTTCACGGGCTTGAGGCCCTTGAACACGAAACCGCCCTTGACGATTTCGGCCAAGGCGCGGATTTCACCGGCCTCGTTCTTGAAATCCATGGTCTTGTAGGGGTTGGCCCAGTCGCCCAGGACGCCCAGGCGGATGAACTCGGACTTCTGCCCTTCGATCTGCTCGGTGGCGTAGGCACGGCACAGTTCGCGGGTTTTATCGGCGCCCAGGTTCTTGCCGTGGGTCACTTCGACTTTGTGTTCGATCGGCAGGCCGTGGCAATCCCAACCCGGGACATACGGCGCGTCGAAACCCGACAGGGTCTTCGAGCGGACGATCATGTCCTTGAGAATCTTGTTCAGCGCATGACCGATGTGAATCGTGCCGTTGGCATAAGGAGGGCCGTCGTGCAGGACGAATTTCGGACGATCCTTGCCAATCTCGCGCAACTTTCCGTACAGGCCAATACTGTCCCAGCGCTGCAGGATCTGCGGTTCGCGCTGTGGCAGGCCGGCCTTCATTGGGAAGGCGGTGTCCGGAAGGTTTAGCGTGGCTTTATAGTCGGTCATTTAAGGCTCTTCGGTTAGCGATGGGCGCTAGGTGCGGCTAGGGCACGGGCGGCGGCGACATCCGCATTGATCGCCGTTTTCAACGCCTCAAGGGAGGCGAAACGCTGCTCTTCACGCAGCTTTTGGTGGAAAACCACCGTCAAACGCCGGTCATACAGATCACCGGCAAAATCCAAAAGGTGAACTTCCAGGTGGGCCTTGCCATCACCTGCAACCGTGGGCCTGACGCCTATATTGGCGACTCCCGGCCACGATTGGCCGTCGATGTCGACACTCACCAGGTAAACCCCGGTCAGCGGCACACGACGGCGCTTGAGCTGCACGTTAGCGGTTGGCGTGCCCAGTTGGCGCGCCAGCTTCTGGCCGTGCAATACCCGTCCGGCAATGCGGAACGGACGACCGAGCAAACGCTCGGCCAAGGCGAAGTCGGCGGCAGCCAGGGCATTACGCACCTGGGTACTGCTCACGCGCAGGCCGTCCAGTTCGACGGTTTGCGCGGCTTCGACGGTAAAACCCTGGGTCACGCCAGCGTGTTGCAGAAAATCGAAATCGCCGACCCGGTCACACCCAAAACGGAAGTCGTCGCCGACCTCCAGATGCTGCACGCCCAAGCCATCCACCAGGATACGGTCGACGAACTCGGCGGCGCTGAGGCTGCGCAAACGCTGGTTGAAGGCCAGGCACAGCACACGGTCCACGCCCTCCTCCGCCAACAGTTGCAGCTTGTCGCGCAAGCGGGCCAGGCGCGCCGGTGCCGTTTCCGGGGTAAAGAATTCCCGCGGCTGTGGCTCAAAAATCACCACGCAGCTGGGCACGCCCAACTCGACCGCACGCTCGCGCAGCCGGGCCAGGATAGCCTGGTGGCCACGGTGTACACCGTCAAAGTTGCCAATAGTGGCGACGCAGCCCCGATGCTGGGGGCGCAGGTTGTGGAGACCTCGAACCAGCTGCATAACGCGCTTCTTGCTCATAAAGTGGTCGATTATAACCACACCCGGCCCCGGATCACAGGCAACAGCGCAGGGCAAAACGGATGGAATCGATAAAACACCGGTTTTATCGCGGCAAACCCTCTAACCCAGCGTCTTGCGATTGAAATCCCGCAGGCGGAAACCTTGCAGCAGCAACATGCCGAAGTACACCACCACGCCCGCCACCACCAGCACGCCCAGGCGCAGGAAACGCTCGAGCATATGGCCTTGATCCCAGGCCGGCATGAAGTGCATCAAGCCCAGCAATACCGCCGACATCATCGCCACCGCCACCAGCAGCTTGAGGGCAAACATCCCCCAGCCCGGTTGCGGCTGGAACATCTGCTGTTTGCGCAGTTGGTAAAACAGCAGGCCGGCATTGATGCAGGCACCGGCGCTGATGGCCAAGGCCAGGCCGGCATGCGCCAGCGGACCGATAAACACCAAGTTGAGCAATTGCGTGACGATCAGCGTGAAGATCGCGATCTTCACCGGCGTGCGGATGTTTTGCTGAGCGTAGAAACCCGGCGCCAGCACTTTGATCACGATGATGCCAAGCAGACCGACGGAGTAGGCGATCAGCGCATGTTGGGTCATCAAGGCATCGTGCGCGCTGAATTGCCCGTACTGGAATAGCGACACCGTCAGTGGCTCAGCCAGGATTCCCAGCGCCAGGGAACACGGCAACACCAGCACGAAGCACAGGCGCAAACCCCAATCGAGAATGCGCGAGTATTCATGGCGGTCCTTGCTCGCGTAGGTACGCGCCAGCGTCGGCAGCAAAATCGTGCCCAGGGCCACGCCGAGGACGCCGGACGGCAGCTCCATCAAGCGATCGGCGTAGTACATCCACGACACCGAACCGGACACCAGCAGCGACGCAAACGCTGTGTTGATGATCAGGGAAATCTGGCTGACCGACACCCCGAGGATCGCCGGCAGCATATTGCGCATCACGCGCCAGACGCCGGTGTCCTTGAGGTTCAGGCGCGGCAACACGAGCATGCCGATCTTTTTCAGGTGCGGCAATTGGTAGAGCAATTGCGCCAGGCCACCGGCCAATACCGCCCAGCCCAGGGCCATGACCGGCGGATCGAAGTAGGGCGTGAGGAACAGCGCGAAAATAATCATGCTGACGTTAAGCAGGGTCGGCACGAATGCCGGCACCGAGAAACGGTTCCAGGTATTGAGGATGGCGCCAGCCAGGGATGACAGGGAAATCAGCAATATGTAGGGGAAAGTCACCCGCAGCAGATCAGTGGTCAGCGCGAATTTTTCCGGCGTATTGGCAAACCCGGGCGCCGTGGCCCAGATCACCCAGGGCGCGGCGAGCATGCCGACCAGGGTCACCAGCATCAGCACCAGGGTCAGCAGGCCCGAGACGTAGGCGATAAATGTGCGGGTCGCCTCCTCGCCCTGCTGCGTCTTGTATTCCGCCAGAATCGGCACGAACGCCTGGGAAAATGCGCCCTCGGCGAAGATCCGCCGCAACAGGTTGGGCAATTTAAAGGCAATAAAGAACGCGTCCGTGGCCATGCTGGCGCCAAAAATGCGCGCCAACAGGGTGTCACGTACAAACCCCAAAACCCGGGAGATCATCGTGATCGAGCTGACGGCAGCCAACGATTTGAGCAGATTCATTGAAAGAGTTTGCGCCTATAGATAAAGAGCAGGCGAACTACGCGCCTACTTATGCGATACTGCGCGCCTGCAACAGCACAGCGCCAAAGCTCGCGAGTTTACAGGTCAAGCGCCGGAAATAAATCACCCGCCTCTTCAGATCGACCACTCAGCAGTTCGCATCAACCGCCCTTGACAACCCATCAACTCATCGGCATGATTCGCGGCCTATTTTGTTTGCTATTTCCTAAAAAGTCTTTCGAGGAGCTCGACGGTGGCCAACACACCTTCCGCCAAAAAACGTGCAAAACAGGCTGAGAAGCGTCGCAGCCACAACGCCAGCCTGCGTTCCATGGTTCGTACCTACATCAAGAATGTAGTTAAGGCCATTGACGCAAAAGACGCTGAAAAAGCTCAAGCTGCTTACGTTCTGGCTGTGCCAGTTATCGACCGTATGGCCGATAAAGGCATCATCCACAAGAACAAAGCTGCTCGCCATAAAGGTCGTCTGAATGGCCACATCAAGGCTCTGAACCTTGCTGCTGCAGCCTAAGCGATAAACTGCCACGCAGGTTTACCTGCGTAACAGTTAAGAAATGCCCCATACCGAAAGGTCCGGGGCATTTTTGTTTGGGTGCCATACATCTTTATTGCACGCACAAAAAAACGCCCCGAACCAGTCGGGGCGTTTTGGCTACCACCTGATCAAAACATCGATCAATGGTGATGACCGCCTTCACCGTGCACGTGGCCGTGAGCGACTTCTTCCTGGGAAGCGTCGCGGATGGCCACGATCTTCACTTGGAAGTTCAGGCGCTGGCCTGCCAGAGGGTGGTTACCGTCGACGGTGACGTCGTCGCCGTCCAGATCACGGATGGTGACGATCTGCATTTGGCCGTCCGGCGCGGAAGCGTGGAACTGCATGCCCACTTCCAGTTCGTCGACACCTTCGAACATGCTGCGGCTCAGGGTGCTGACCAGTTCGGCGGAGTATTCGCCGTAAGCATTTTCAGGCTCTACGACAACGGTCAGTTCATCACCGACGCTCTTGCCGACCAGGGCGTTTTCCAGGCCCGGGATAATGTTGCCTGCGCCTTGCAGGTAGACCAGCGGCGCGCCGCCGGCTGAGCTGTCGATGACCTCACCAGCGTCGTTGGTCAGGGTATAGTCGATGGAGACAGCCTTGTTAGCGGCGATCGTCATGGGGCGAGACCTTTTGCATAAGAATGAAGAACGGACAAGTCTAAACAAGGATTTGCCCGAAAGCGAACAGAACCCGGACGGACGGGGTCGATCAACGGTCGCCGTCATCCTCGGATTCCACCAGGACGACGACCGGCACTGGGTTGCCGAGCTGTCCTGCGGCCACACCCAACACCTGCGCCACCAGCCGCCCTGGCAGTCGCGCGCCTGGGTACTCGACCCCGCACACCGCCTGGAAAAAATAGGCCAGCCCTTTGCCTGCGGCTGGTGTGCGCAGGAGCGCGAATAACGATAACCTTGGCGCCTGATTCCCGGTAGGCACTCAACCATAGAGCGCCACCGAAGCCATGCACCTCCAGAGAATTCGCATGCAGACTTTTTTTATCGCGCCCACCGATTTTGGTGTGGGTCTGACCTCCATCAGCCTTGGGCTGGTGCGCACCCTTGAACGTGCCGGGTTGAAAGTCGGCTTCTTCAAACCGATTGCCCAGCCGCACCCCGGCGACACCGGCCCCGAACGTTCCACCGAGCTGGTCGCTCGCACCCACGGCCTCAAACCGCCGCAGCCTCTGGGCCTGGCCCATGTCGAGCGGATGCTCGGCGACGGCCAGCTCGACGAGTTGCTCGAAGAAATCATCACCCTGTATCAACAGGCCGCCGTGGGCAAGGACGTGCTGATCGTCGAAGGCATGGTGCCGACCCGCAGCGCCAGCTATGCGGCGCGGGTCAACCTGCACCTGGCCAAGAGCCTGGACGCGGAAGTGATCCTGGTTTCGGCGCCGGAAAACGAAGTGCTCACCGAACTCTCCGGCCGCGTGGAATTGCAGGCCCAGTTGTTCGGCGGCCCGAAAGACCCGAAAGTGCTCGGTGTGATCCTCAACAAGGTGCGCACCGATGAAAGCATGGAAGCCTTCTCGGCGCGCCTCAAGGAGCATTCGCCGTTGCTGCGCAGCGGGGATTTCCGCCTGCTCGGCTGCATTCCTTTCCAGCCCGAACTCAACGCGCCGCGTACCCGCGACGTCGCCGACCTGATGGGCGCGCAGATCCTCAACGCCGGCGATTATGAAACCCGGCGCATGTCCAAAATCATCATCTGCGCCCGCACCATGCGCAACACCGTGGAACTGCTCAAGCCGGGCGTGCTGGTGGTGACGCCGGGGGACCGCGACGACATCATCCTCGCCGTCAGCCTGGCCGCGATCAACGGCGTGCCCCTAGCCGGCCTGCTGCTGACCAGCGACACCCTGCCCGACCCGCGCATCATGGACCTCTGCCGAGGCGCCTTTCAGGCCGGGCTGCCGGTGCTGTCGGTAAGTACCGGCTCCTACGAGACAGCGAACCTGCTCAACAGCCTGAACAAGGAAATCCCCATCGATGACCGCGAGCGCGCCGAGATCATCACCGATTTCGTCGCCAGCCACCTCGATGCGCGCTGGTTGCACCAACGCTGCGGCACGCCACGGGAGATGCGCCTGTCGCCGGCGGTGTTCCGCTACCAATTGATCCAGCGCGCCCAGGCCGCCAACAAGCGCATCGTCCTGCCCGAAGGCAGCGAGCCGTTGACCGTGCAAGCCGCCGCGATCTGCCAGGCCCGCGGCATTGCCCGCTGCGTGTTGCTGGCCAAGCCGGCGGACGTGGAAGCGGTCGCCCGCGCCCAGGGCATCGAATTGCCCGAAGGCCTGGAAATTCTCGACCCGGACCTGATTCGCGAGCGTTATGTCGAACCGATGGTCGCATTGCGCAAGAGCAAGAGCCTCAACGCGCCGATGGCCGAACAGCAACTCGAAGACACCGTGGTGATCGCCACCATGATGCTCGCGCTCGATGAAGTCGACGGCCTGGTCTCCGGGGTTATCCACTCCACCGCGAACACCATCCGCCCGGCCCTGCAACTGATCAAGACCGCGCCGGGCTGCACTTTGGTGTCGTCGGTGTTCTTCATGTTGTTCCCCGAACAGGTGCTGGTGTACGGCGACTGTGTGATGAACCCGCACCCGAGCGCCGCCGAGCTGGCGGAAATCGCCTTGCAAAGCGCCGACTCGGCGGCGGCGTTCGGCATCACGCCACGGGTGGCGATGATCAGCTATTCCAGCGGTGAATCGGCCAGCGGCGAAGAAGTGGAAAAAGTCCGCGAAGCCACCCTGCTCGCCCATGAACAACAAAGCTCGCTGCTGATCGACGGCCCGTTGCAGTACGATGCCGCCGCCAACGAAACCGTTGCCCGGCAACTGGCACCCAACAGCCTGGTAGCGGGCAAGGCCACGGTCTTCGTGTTCCCCGACCTGAACACCGGCAACACCACCCACAAGGCGGTGCAACGCAGCGCCGATTGCGTCAGCCTGGGGCCGATGCTCCAGGGCCTGCGCAAACCGGTGAACGACCTGCCGCGCGGCGCCCAGGTCGACGACATTGTGTACACCATCGCGCTGACCGCGATTCAAGCCGCCAACCGACCTATGGAGATCTAAATGCTGGATTTTCTACCTGCCGCCGTGCGCGGGGTGATCGCGTCGTTGCTGCTGGCGCTGAACACGATCCTGCTGTGTTCGTTCCTGTTCATCGTCGCGCTGTTCAAGGCACTGCCGTTCGCCAAGCGCTTCAGCGAATGGCTGATGAACCACACCCATGAAGCCTGGATCAGCAACAACAAGGCGTGGATGAACCTGGTGCGGCGCACCCGCTGGCACCTTAAAGGCCTGGAAGGGCTGGACTACCAGCACTCTTATCTGGTGACCAGCAACCACCAGAGCTGGGTCGACATCATGGTGCTGCAATACGTGCTCAATCGACGGATTCGCCCGCTGAAGTTCTTTCTCAAGCAGGAACTGATCTGGGTACCGGTGATTGGCCTGGCCTGGTGGGCATTGGGCTTTCCGTTCATGAAGCGCTACTCCAAGGCCTACCTGGAAAAACACCCGGAGAAGAAAGGCAAGGACCTGGAAACCACCCGCAAGACCTGCGCGAAGTTTCGCGCCAACCCTGTGGGCATTTTCAACTTTGCCGAAGGCACGCGGTTTACCGTCGGCAAGCATGCGCAGCAGAAGTCGCCGTTTCGCTACTTGCTCAAGCCCAAGGCCGGCGGTATTGCGTTTGTGTTGGATGCCATGGGTGAGCAGTTGAAGTCATTGGTCAATGTGACCATCCACTACCCCGCCGGACGCCCCGGCTACTGGGACTTGTTGTGCGGGAATGTGCAGGACGTGGTGGTGCGGTTCGAGGAAGTGCCGATCCCGCCTGAGTTCATTGGCAAGAATTATGAGCAGGATGGCGAGTATCGGCTGGCGTTCCAGGGCTGGATCAATCGGTTGTGGGAAGACAAGGATGCGCTGCTCAGCCAACTTCACACAGATTATCCAGACCGCCACTGATACAAAATGTGGGAGGGGGCTTGCCCCCGATAGCGGTGGTCCAGTCACCCGATGCTCTGACTGACACTCTGCAATCGGGGGCAAGCCCCCTCCCACATTTAACCGAGCCCGATCTTGAGAATGTAAAAAGCCCGCCACCGATCACTCGGTGGCGGGCTTTTTGTAGCGGCGAGGTTTAGATCGCGCCGCGCTGACGCAACAGCTCCAGCACTTGCTTGACGCTGTCTTCCAGCGACAGGGCCTGGGTGTCGATCACCAGATCGGCATTCAACGGCACGTCGTAGGGGAAGGACTCGCCAGGGATGTTATCCCCACCGGCCGCGTACAGGCCTTGCGGATCACGCTCGGCGCACACCAGCGGCGAAGCCTGCACGTAGACCGTCAGCAAGCGATCGGCACCGATCAGCGCCTTGGCCTGTTCACGCCCTTCGGCATCCGGCGCAACAAACGCGGCCAGGGTCAGCAGGCCGGCTTCGTTGAACTGGCGTGCGACGTGAGCCGCACGACGCCAGTTCTCGGTACGCCCGACACGGTCCTGCGGCAACCCTTTGTTCAGGTCGTGACGCAGGTTCTGGCCATCCAGCACAAACACCGCGCGGCCCATGTCGAACAACTTGCGCTCAACCGCGTAGGCCAAGGTGCTTTTACCGGCGCCCGACAGGCCGCTGAACAACACGGTTGCCGGCTGCTGGCCGAAACGCTGGGCACGCTCTTCGGTGGCCACATGGGCCAACTTGCCGTGCTGCGCGGCGCTGCCGTGGACAACCGGCGGCGCGATGATCATGCCCGCGGCCACGGTGCCATTGGTCAAGCGGTCGATGACGATGAACGCGCCGGTGGTGCGGTTGCTCGCGTAACCGTCCAGGGCGATGGCGGCGTCGAGGCTGACCTTGACCCGGCCGATCTCGTTCAACTGCAGCGAACTCGCCGGGCCTTCGGCCAGGGTGTTCACGTCCACGCGATGCACGATGCTGGTGATGGAACCCGGCACGTAGCTGGTGGCGCGTTTGATGTCGTATTTCTTGCCCGGCAGCATCGGTTCTTCGGCCATCCACACCAGCATGGCGTCGAAGGCGTCGGTCACTTGCGGCACGCTATCGGCATGCACCAGCAGGTCGCCACGGGAGATGTCGATCTCGTCTTCCATGGTCAGGGTCACGGCCTGGCCTGGGCCAGCGTGCTCCAGTTCACCGTCGAAGGTGACGATGGATTTGACGCGGCTGCTCTTGCCCGACGGCAACACCACGACTTCGTCGCCCTTGTGCACGATGCCGCTGGCCAGGGTGCCGGCAAAACCGCGGAAGTTCAGGTTCGGACGGTTGACGTACTGCACCGGGAAACGCAGGTCGGTGTAGTTGCGGTCGTTGGCGATCTCGACGGTTTCGAGGATCTCCATCAGCGACTGGCCGGTGTACCACGGCGAACGCTCGCTCTTGTTCACCACGTTGTCGCCCTTGAGCGCCGACATCGGCACGAACGCCATGGTGCTCGGCTTGAAGGCGATGCCGTCGGCGAACTTCAGGTAGTCGGCCTTGATCTGCTCGAACACACCTTCGTCGAAACCGTTGAGGTCCATCTTGTTGATGGCGACGACGATGTGCTTGATGCCCAGCAACGAGGCAATGAAGCTGTGGCGACGGGTCTGGGTCTGCACGCCGTAGCGTGCGTCGACCAGGATGATCGCCAGGTCACAGGTAGAGGCACCGGTGGCCATGTTGCGGGTGTACTGCTCATGGCCAGGGGTATCGGCGATGATGAATTTACGCTTGGCGGTGGAGAAGTAGCGGTAGGCGACATCGATGGTGATGCCCTGCTCACGCTCGGCCTGCAGGCCGTCGACCAGCAACGCCAGGTCGATGTCGTCACCGGTGGTGCCGACTTTCTTCGAATCGCGGGTAATGGCTTCCAGGTGATCTTCGTAGATCATCTTGGAGTCGTGCAGCAGGCGCCCGATCAGGGTGCTCTTGCCGTCGTCGACGTTGCCACAGGTCAGGAAGCGCAACATTTCCTTGCGCTCGTGCTGGCCCAGGTAGGCGAGGATGTCCTCGCTGATCAAATCAGATTGATGCGACATGACAGCCCCTTAGAAATAGCCTTGACGTTTTTTATCTTCCATCGAGCCGGCACCATCGTGGTCGATGACCCGGCCCTGGCGCTCGGAAGTTCGCGTCAGGAGCATTTCCTGAATGATGTCCGTCAGCGTCTCGGCTTCGGACTCCACCGCGCCCGTCAACGGGTAGCAGCCAAGGGTACGGAAACGTACTTTCTTTTTGACGATTCGGGCTTTGTCTTCGTCGGACAGGTGCTCGAGGATGCGGTCGTCGTCGATCATGATCAACGTGCCGTTCTTCTCGATCACATCGCGCTCGGCGGCGAAGTACAGCGGTACGATCGGGATGCCTTCCAGGTAGATGTACTGCCAGATGTCCAGCTCGGTCCAGTTGGACAGCGGGAACACACGGATCGACTCACCCTTGTTGACGTTGCCGTTGTAGACGTTCCACAGCTCCGGGCGCTGGTTTTTCGGGTCCCAGCGGTGCTTGCTGTCGCGGAACGAGTACACGCGCTCTTTGGCGCGGGACTTTTCTTCATCGCGACGGGCACCACCAAACGCGGCGTCGAAACCATACTTGTCCAAGGCCTGCTTGAGGCCTTCGGTCTTCATGATGTCGGTGTGCTTGGCGCTGCCGTGGGTGAACGGGTTGATGCCCTGCGCCACACCGTCCGGGTTGACGTGGGTGATCAGGTCCAGGCCCAGTTCTTCAACCATGCGGTCGCGGAACGTGTACATCTCCTGGAATTTCCACTGGGTGTCGACGTGCATCACCGGGAACGGCAGCTTGCCCGGGAAGAACGCCTTGCGTGCCAGGTGCAGCATCACGGCGGAGTCTTTACCGATCGAGTAGAGCATCACCGGGTTGTCGAACTCGGCGGCGACCTCGCGGATGATGTGGATGCTTTCCGCCTCCAGCTGTTTCAGATGCGTCAGTTTGTCGACCATGGCTACTCACGGAAAAACGATCTTATGGACGGCCAGCGGGCCGTGTTCGAGCGAGGCATGCTAGCACAGCACCTGCTTCTATTCAGGGCGCCAGCTAGATCGAAACGATATATGGATATGCCCCGAGGTTTGGCGGCGATGGCCGGCCGAACCCTCCCAAATGTGGGAGGGTGGTGTGCGTTAGATCGGGTTGGGACAATCGATGAACAAATGCTCCAGGGCGAAACGCCGCGCCAGGTAGTCCCCCAATGCCTGCACACCGTAACGCTCGGTGGCGTGATGGCCGGCGGCGATAAAGCTGATGTCGTTTTCGCGGGCGCTGTGGAAGGTCTGCTCGGAGGCTTCGCCGCTCAGGTAGAGGTCGACGCCGGCCGCAATCGCCTGGTCGATGTAGCCCTGGCCACCGCCGGTACACCAGCCGACGCGGCGGATCATCTCGCTGCCTTCGATCAACAGCGGCTCGCGCCCCAAGACGCTCTGCACGCGGTGGGCGAAGTCACGCGGCGACAGCGGCTCGGCGAGGGAGCCGACCAGGCCGACGATCTTGAGGTCGGCCGGGTCCAGCGGGCCTTCGACAGTGATATCCAACTGCCGCGCCAGCTGGACGTTGTTGCCGACCTCGGCGTGCAGGTCCAGCGGCAAGTGGTAGGCCAGCAGGCTGATGTCGTGCTTGAGCAGGGTCTTCAGGCGGCGCTGCTTCATGCCAGTGATGCACGGGTTTTCGCCCTTCCAGAAATAACCGTGGTGGACCAGCACCAGATCGGCCTGGGCTTCAACGGCGGCGTCGAGCAATGCCTGGCTGGCGGTGACGCCGCTGACGATGCGCATCACCTGCGGGCGCCCCTCGACCTGCAGGCCGTTGGGGCAGTAATCGGCAATTTTTGCGCTGCCAAGGTAGCGGTCCGCTTCCTCGACGAGAGTGCTCAAAGCAACGGCCATAAAAGACTCCTAAATATCCCGTTCCGAGGCGCTCACAGCCTCGTATAATGCGCGACATTATGGGCGCTCTCCCGCCCCCTGCAACCTGTCAGGACTTACTTGATGCTCAAGGCACTGCGTTTTTTTGGATGGCCATTGCTGGCTGGCGTGCTGATCGCGATGTTGATTATTCAGCGTTTCCCCCAGTGGGTGGGCTTACCGAGCCTTGATGTGAACCTGCAACAGGCCCCGCAAACCAACACGATGGTGCAAGGCCCGGTGACCTATGCCGACGCCGTGGTCATCGCCGCCCCTGCGGTGGTCAACCTGTACACCACCAAGGTCATCAACAAGCCGGCGCACCCGCTGTTCGAAGACCCGCAGTTCCGCCGCTATTTCGGCGACAACAGCCCCAAGCAGCGGCGCATGGAATCGAGCCTGGGGTCCGGGGTGATCATGAGCCCGGAAGGCTACATCCTCACCAACAACCACGTGACCACCGGTGCCGACCAGATTGTAGTGGCCCTGCGCGACGGCCGCGAAACCCTGGCCCGCGTGGTCGGCAGCGACCCGGAAACCGACCTCGCCGTGTTGAAGATCGACCTGAAAAGCCTGCCCGCCATCACCATCGGCCGCTCCGAAGGACTGCGGGTCGGCGATGTCGCGCTGGCCATCGGCAACCCGTTCGGCGTCGGCCAGACGGTCACCATGGGCATCATCAGCGCCACCGGGCGTAACCAGTTGGGCCTCAACAGCTACGAAGACTTCATCCAGACCGACGCCGCGATCAACCCCGGCAACTCCGGCGGTGCGCTGGTGGATGCCAACGGCAACCTGACCGGCATCAACACGGCGATTTTCTCCAAGTCCGGCGGCTCCCAAGGCATCGGTTTTGCGATCCCGGTCAAGCTGGCGATGGAAGTGATGAAGTCGATCGTCGAGCACGGCCAGGTGATCCGCGGCTGGCTGGGGATCGAAGTGCAGCCGCTGAGCAAGGAACTGGCCGAGTCGTTTGGCCTGACCGGGCGCCCGGGCATCGTGGTCGCCGGGATCTTCCGCGATGGCCCGGCACAGAAGGCCGGCCTGCAATTGGGGGATGTGATCCTCAACATCGACGGCGAACCGGCCGGTGATGGCCGCAAGTCGATGAACCAGGTGGCGCGGATCAAGCCGACCGACAAGGTCACGATCCAGGTGATGCGCAACGGTAAAGAGCTCAATCTGTCGGCGGAAATCGGCCTGCGCCCACCGCCTGCGCCGGTGAAGGAAGAGGAATGACTCGCGCCCCAGGTGCCCGTTCGCGGGCACCTGTAAGCATATATTTCAGAACCGAACCGCCCACATAATGACATGTTATATTGTTTCAATACCGCTATTGGAACGCTCTATCATGCCGCCTCGCACGTTTCCCCCCTTGGCCGGCCTGGCCCTGGGTTTGCTGCTGGACCCCGCCTACGCCGAAGACACTCGCATAGAACTGGACACCATCAGCGTCACCGCCGACGCCTATGAATCCGCCACTGGCCCGGTCAATGGCTATCGCGCCACCCGCTCTGCCAGCGCAACCAAGACCGACACCGCGCTGCGCGACATCCCCCAATCCATCAGCGTGATTCCCGCCAACGTGCTCAAGGACCTGGGCAGCACCAACGTGGAACGCGCCCTGGAATTTGCCGGCGGCGTCTCCAAGCAGAACAATTTTGGCGGCCTCACCCTCTACGAATACAGCGTGCGCGGCTTCACCACGTCGGAGTTCTACCAGGACGGCTTCAGCGCCAACCGCGGTTACCCGAGCACGCCGGACGCCGCCAATCTCGAACGCATTGAAGTGCTCAAAGGCCCCGCCGCCAGCCTGTACGGGCGCGGCGATCCAGGCGGCACGGTGAATATCGTCACCAAAAAACCCCAGCCCGACGCATTCACCACCCTGCAAACCAGCGCCGGCAGTTGGGACCGCTATCGCACCGCGCTGGACGTGAACACCCCGCTGGACAGCGAAGGGCAGGTGCTGACACGGGTCAATCTGGCGGTGGAAGACAACCATAGTTTCCGCGATCACGTAGACGCCAAGCGAGTGTTCGTCGCGCCATCCTTCAGTTGGCAACTGGCCCCCGACACGCACCTGCTGGTGGAAAGCGAATTCGTGCGTCACCGCTCCACCTTCGACCGTGGCATCGTCGCGCCTCGCGGCATGTCGCGCGCTACCTTCCTCGGCGAACCTAACGACGGCGACATCAACAACCACAACAACCGCCTCCAGGCCACCCTCGAGCATCACCTCAACGACACGTGGGCACTGCGCCTGGCCAGCCATTACAAACAAGGCAGCCTGTGGGGCGACGCGTCGGAAAACCGCGCGCTGAACAGCGACGGCCACACCGTCGACCGCCGCTACCGCGAACGCTCCATGGGTTGGCACGACAGCATCACCCAGCTGGAACTGCGCGGCCTGTTCGACATCGGCCGTTGGCAACACGAGTTGCTGATCGGCACCGAGTACGAGGACTACCGCAAGAAGGAGCGCGTGACCGCCATCGCCGGCAGCCCCTACGCGATCGACATCTACAACCCGGTCTACGGCCAGCCCAAACCCAATGGCGAGCGCTCCGGCACTGATTTCTCCGAACAGGTAAAAAGCCAGGCACTGAACCTGCAAGACCAGATCATCTTCACCGAGCGCCTGCGCGGCATGCTCGGCGCGCGCATCGAGCACTTCGAACAACGCACCGACGACTTCACCCGCCACCACGCCAAGCACCGCCAGACCCACGACGCCCTGACGCAACGCGCCGGCCTGCTCTACCAGCTCACACCTGAAGTCGGGGTGTTCGCCAACGCCTCGACCTCATTCAAGCCGAACAACGGCCTGGACGCTGGCGGCAAATCCTTCAAGCCTGAAGAGGGTGTGGGGTATGAAGTGGGGATCAAGAGCGAGCTGTTCGACGAGCGCCTCAGCGCCACGCTCGCCGCGTTCCACATCGAGAAGGAAAACGTGCTGGCCGTGGACCCGGCCACCGACACCCAACGCGCCATGGGCAAGGCACGCAGCCGAGGGGTTGACCTGCAACTGAGCGGGCAACTGAGCGAGGCGATGCGCATGATCGGCGCGTTCGCCTACATCGACGCCGAAGTGACCAAGGGCGATAAAGCCATCCCCACCGGCAGCCGCATTCTCGGCGTGGCCAAGCGCAGCGGCAGCCTGTTGGGGGTGTATGAATTCCAGGACGGCGCGTTGCGCGGTTCAGACGTGGGCGTTGCGTTCACCTATGTCGGTGATCGCTCCGGTGAAGCCGGCGGCAGCTTCGAACTGCCCGCCTATCACACCGTGGACCTGCTGACACATTACAAGGCCACGGACAACGTCACCGTGGGTTTGAACCTTAACAACCTGTTTGATGAAAAGTACTACGAACGCTCCTACAGCAATTACTGGGTCAGCCCCGGTGAACCGCGCAACCTCACGGTCAACTTGACCCTCAACCTGTAACACGGTCACACCTGTGGGAGGGGGCTTGCCCCCTCCCACATTACAGTGCCACGGGCGCCCGCTCGCACAGGGTGTTAAGCGCCGCCGCCCACTGCTCGCTGTCATTCAAGCACGGCACCAGCACCAACTCCTCGCCGCCCGCTGCGCGAAATTGCTCGCGGCCGCGATCGCCGATCTCTTCCAGCGTCTCGATGCAGTCGGCGACGAACGCCGGGCACATCACCAGCAGCTTTTTCACGCCTTGCTTGGCCAGCGCGTCCAGGCGCGCCTCGGTGTAGGGTTCGATCCACTTCGCCCGGCCCAGGCGCGACTGGAACGCCACCGACCATTTGCCCTCCGGCAGGCCCATGCGCTCGGCAAAGTTGCGCGCGACGCTGAAGCATTGCGCGCGATAGCAGGTGGCAAGCACCTCCGGCGAGGCCTTCTTGCAGCAATCGACATCCTTGAAGCAATGCGCGCCCGTAGGATCGAGCTTGGTCAGATGGCGCTCGGGCAGGCCGTGGAAACTCAGGAGCAGGTGATCGTAGTCCTGCGCCACATAGGGCCGCACGCTCGCCACCAGCGCATCGAGGTATTCCGGCTGATCGTAGAACGGTTGCAGGATCGAGAACTGCACCTTGAGCTTCTTGTCGCGCACCACCCGCTTGGCTTCTTCAATCACCGTGGTCACGGTGCTGTCGGCGAACTGCGGGTACAAGGGCGCCAGGGTGACCTTCTGAATGCCCTGGGCGGCCAGGCGCACCAGGGTCGTTTCAAGGGACGGCTCGCCGTAACGCATCGCCAGCTCCACCGGACCCTGGGTCCACTGCGCGGTCATTTGCTGCTGCAGGCGCTGGCTGAGCACCACCAGCGGCGAGCCCTCTTCCCACCAGATCGAGGCATAGGCATGGGCCGACTGCTCGGGGCGCTTGATCAGGATCAGCGACACCAACAAGCGCCGCACCGGCCACGGCAGGTCGATCACATAAGGGTCCATCAGGAACTGATTGAGGTAGCTGCGCACATCGGCCACCGAAGTAGACGCCGGTGACCCCAGGTTGACCAGTAACAACGCGTGATCCGTCATGCAACATCCTATCTCTAGAGGCGGCCGGACAAGTCGTCCAAGGCCGCCTTCAACTCAGTGAACTGGAAAGTGAAACCGGCCGCCAACAGGCGCTCGGGCAAAGCCTTCTGGCCGCCCAGCAACAAGCCGGACAACTCACCCAACCCAACCTTCAACACGAAGGCCGGCATGGGCATGAACGCCGGGCGGTGCAGCACCTCGCCCAACGTCTTGGCAAACTCGCGGTTACGCACCGGGTGCGGCGCGCAGGCATTATAGGGACCGCTGGCGTCGCGCTGGTGCAGAAGAAAATCTATCAGCGCGATTTGATCGTTGATATGCACCCACGGCATCCACTGCCGACCATTACCGATCGGCCCGCCCAGTGCCAGCTTGAACGGCAGCAACAGCCGCGACAAAAAGCCGCCCTCGGCCGCCAGCACCAGCCCGGTACGCACCAGCACCACGCGAATGCCCAGGGCTTCGGCGCGCTGGGCGGTTTCTTCCCAGGCGACGCACAACTGGCTGGGAAAATCGTCCTGCACCGGGCCGCTGGCTTCGGTCAGTTCGCGCTCGCCGCCGTCGCCGTACCAGCCCACGGCAGAACCGGAAATCAACACCGCCGGTTTCTCCGCCAGGCCTTCCAGCCACACCAGCAGGGTTTCGGTCAGGCTGATGCGGCTGCTCCACAGCAGCGCCTTGCGTTTATGCGTCCAGAGGCGATCGGCGATCGGCGCGCCGGCCAGATTAATGACCGCGTCCACCGGGCCGATAACCTCTTGCAGGCTGGCAACACCGTGCACCGCATCGCCACACAACCTGGCGACCTGTTCAGGGTGACGGCTCCACACCGTCAGGCGATGCCCTTGCGCCAGCCAATGTTGGCAAAGTTGACGACCGATCAGGCCGGTACCGCCGGTCAGCAAAATGTGCATGGGATCTTCCTCATGTAACGTTCGCCACCGATCACTGGTCTATTTTATATGCAGGGATCATTTGCAATCGGGCGTGATATTGATTTAAGCCTCAGCTTTAACCATAGGTCATGCCAAACGATCAGGTACGCCAAAACTTATACCAAAAAACAATATTGTACAGCTATTGGTGTCGGCGTAGTCTGTACCCAACGGTAAAACGAGGCCTCCCATGACTGTCCCCATCGCGATCATTGGCACCGGCATCGCCGGTCTCTCCGCCGCCCGAGCGTTACGAGACGCCGGGCACGTTGTACAACTCTTCGATAAAAGCCGCGGCAGTGGTGGCCGCATGTCCAGCCAGCGCAGCGACGCCGGCGCACTGGACATGGGCGCCCAGTACTTCACCGCCCGCGACCGGCGCTTCGTCAACGAAGTGCAACGCTGGCAAAGCAACGGCTGGGCCGAGCAATGGAAGCCGCAGCTGTATAACTTCAAGTCCGGCCAACTCACACCCTCCCCCGATGAACAGATTCGCTGGGTCGGCACGCCGCGCATGAGCGCCATCACCCGCGCCCTGCTCGACGACCTGCCGGTGCAGTTCGGCTGCCGTATCACCGAAGTGTTCCAAGGCAAACACCACTGGAACCTGCTGGACGCCGACGGCGGCAACCACGGCCCGTTCAGCCACGTCATCATCGCCACGCCCGCCCCGCAAGCAACCGCCCTGCTGGCCGCCGCACCGAAACTGGCAAGTGCCGCTGCCGGCGTGAAGATGGACCCGACCTGGGCCATCGCCCTGGCCTTTGACAAGCCGCTGGAAACCCCGATGGAAGGCTGCTTCGTGCAAGACAGCCCGCTCGATTGGCTGGCGCGCAACCGCAGCAAACCGGGGCGCGATGCCTCCCTCGACACCTGGGTGCTGCACGCGACCAGCGCCTGGAGCAAGGAGCACTTGGACCTGTCCAAGGAAGCGGTGATCGAGCACCTGCACGGCGCCTTCGCCGAACTGCTGCACAGCGCCATGCCCGCGCCTTCGTTCAGCCTGGCGCACCGCTGGCTTTACGCACGACCGTCCAGCGCGCATGAATTCGGCGTGCTGGCCGACGCCGACCTGGGCCTGTACGTCTGTGGCGACTGGTGCCTGTCGGGCCGGGTCGAAGGTGCCTGGCTCAGCGGCCAGGAAGCCGCGCGGCGCTTGATCGAGCACCTGCAATGAACCGCATCAACCCGACCAAATTGCTGCTGTCGAAGTGGACAGCAGCACACCCTCGCAACAAGGAAAAACACTTCCTGGTCACCGAACTGTTTTGTGATGAAGAAGGCACCGTGCTCGACATCGAGCTACAAGCTGTCATGACCCAGCGCGGTGAACGCCTGCCCTGGCAAACCCTGCAAAACGCCGAGGACTGGCGAATCGGCTGGAAATAGCCCTCACGCAAATACTTGTACAGAATATTTGACTTGTACAGCATCAGCTCTATGATGAGATTTAGCTGTACACGATTATTCATTTGTACAGGAATCTTGCAGAGGGTTGGCCATGTCCAGCACCACGTCCATCAAGCCGAAGATTGGTATCAGCGCCTGCCTGCTGGGCGAGAACGTCCGTTTTAACGGCGGCCATAAGCAATCGCAACTCTGCAGCGAAGTGCTCGCCGAGTACTTCGACTTTTTGCCGCTGTGTCCGGAAGTGGCGATCGGCCTGGGTATTCCTCGGGAAACCATTCGCCTGGTGGGCGATGCCGCAGCCCCTCAAGCCGTCGGCACCGTGCATCGCGAACTGAATGTCACCGCGCCGCTGGGCGAATACGGCGAAAAGATGGCCGCCGAGCACACCGACCTGAGCGGCTACATCTTTATGCAGAAATCGCCGTCCTGCGGCCTGGAACGGGTCAAGGTCTACCGTGAAAACGGCGCACCGGTGGACGGCGGCGGGCGCGGCATCTATGCCCAGGCCTTTTGCGCACGCCACCCCAACCTGCCCGTGGAAGAAGACGGTCGCCTGAATGACCCGGTGCTGCGGGAAAACTTCCTGACCCGCGTCTTCGTCTACGCCAGTTGGCAACAATTGCTCGGCGAAGGCCTGACCCGCCATCGCCTGCTGGCCTTTCACGCGCGCTACAAATACCTGCTGATGGCCCACAGCCCGGCGCATTACAAAAGCCTCGGCAACCTGCTCGGCAGCATGGCCAGGGGCGAAGACCTCGACGCGTTGGGCGCCGACTATTTCAGCGCGCTGATGAGCGGGCTGAAAAAGTGCGCCACCCGCGGCACGCACACCAATGTGCTGCAACACATCAGCGGTTACCTCAAGCAGGCCATCAGCGCCGACGACAAGCAGGAAATGCAAACCGTGATCGGCCAATACCGCCAAGGCATCGTGCCGCTGGTGGTGCCGCTGACCTTGCTCAAGCACCACTTTCGCCTCCACCCGGACCGCTACATCGCGCAGCAGGCCTACTTGCAGCCGCACCCGGAAAATCTCAGCCTGCGTAATGCGATCTGAACCATGAAAAGCCTCACGACAGCAGCCTTGCAAGACGACCCCGGCGAAGATCTCGTCCAAGCCCTCGAAGACGGCTGGCTGCCGATTCGTGAAGTGGCGCGCCAGACCGGCGTCAACGCCGTGACCCTGCGCGCCTGGGAACGCCGCTATGGCCTGATCGTGCCGCAGCGCACGCCCAAGGGCCACCGGCTGTTCAGCCACGACCATGTGCAACGCATCCACACCATCCTCACCTGGCTCAATCGCGGCGTGCCGGTCAGTCAGGTGAAAAACCTGATCGACTCCGCGCACGTCGCCCCCGACGCCATCGAAAACGAATGGCAGACCCTGCGCCAGACCCTGGTGCAGGCCATCAGCGAACTGGCCGAACGCCGGGTCGACGATGCCTTCAACCAGGCCATGGCGCTCTACCCGCCGCGCACCCTGTGCGAACAACTGCTGCTGCCGCTGCTCCGCGAACTGGAGCAACGCTGGCAGGGCCAATTCGGCGCGCAGATGGAACGGGTGTTCTTCCTGTCCTGGTTGCGCAGCAAGTTCGGCGCGCGGATCTATCACAACAATCGCCAGTTGCACGGCGCACCGCTGCTGCTGGTGAATCATTCCGACCTGCCGCTGGAGCCGCACCTGTGGCTCAGCGCGTGGCTGGCCAGCAGCGCCGATTGCCCGGTGGAAGTCTTCGACTGGCCGCTGCCAGCCGGCGAACTGGCGCTGGCGGTGGAACACCTGCAACCAAGGGCGGTGCTGCTGTATTCGAGCCAGGCACTCCATTTGTCGGCACTCGCCAAACTTCTGGGCGGCATCGCTTGCCCAAAGTTGATCGTCGGGCCAACGGTATGCATCCACCAGGCCGAGTTGACGGTATTGACCGGCGAAATCCCTGAATTGTTCGTCGCCGAAGACCCATTGTCGGCTCACCAGATACTGATCCAGCGTGGACTTCTTTAAATGCATTTGATCTGGCTGCGCACCGACCTGCGCCTGCATGACAACACCGCCCTGCTCGCTGCGAGCCAGCGCGGCCCGGTGGCGGCCGTATACCTGATTACCCCGCAGCAATGGCTGGCCCACGACGACGCACCGTGCAAGGTCGACTTCTGGCTGCGCAACCTGCAGCACTTGAGCCAGGCCCTCGGCGCACTGAATATTCCCTTGCTGATCCGCTCTGCCGCGACCTGGGACCAGGCGCCGGCCGTGCTCGGTCAGTTGTGTCGGGAGCTGTCGGTCGAGTCGGTACACGTCAACGAGGAATACGGCATCCACGAAAGCCGTCGCGATGCGGCGGTGGCCAAGGCCCTGGAAGCCGAAGGCGTGAGCTTGCACCGTTACCTGGACCAATTGCTTTTCCAGCCCGGCAGCGTGCTGACCAAGACCGGCACCTACTTCCAGGTATTCAGCCAGTTCCGCAAGGTCTGCTATGCCCGCCTGCACAGCGCCCTGCCGCGCCGGGTGGCCACGCCCAAGGCTCAAGCGGCCCTCGCGCTGAACAGCGACCCGGTGCCGCAACAGGTCGACGGTTTCGAAGCGCCGAGTGAGACGCTGCGCGCCCTCTGGCCCGCCGGTGAAGACGAAGCGCACCGCCGCCTCGACACGTTCGCCGAGCAGCAGATCAGCTATTACAAGGACGAGCGCGACTTCCCGGCCAAGCCCGGCACCAGCCAGCTTTCCGCGTACCTCGCGGCGGGCGTGGTTTCGCCGCGCCAGTGCCTGCATGCTGCGTTGCAGAGCAACCAGGGCGAGTTCGAAAGCGGCGACATCGGCACAATCACCTGGATCAACGAACTGCTCTGGCGTGAGTTCTACAAGCACATCCTGGTGGGCTACCCGCGCGTGTCCCGTCACCGCGCCTTCCGCCCCGAAACCGAGGCGGTGGCCTGGCGCAACGCGCCCGAGGACCTCGCCGCCTGGCAGCAGGCACGCACCGGTTTGCCGATCATCGACGCCGCCATGCGCCAACTGCTGGACACCGGCTGGATGCACAACCGCCTGCGCATGGTGGTGGCGATGTTCCTGACCAAGAACCTGTTGATCGACTGGCGCGAAGGCGAGCGCTTCTTCATGCGCCACCTGATCGACGGCGACCTGGCGGCCAACAACGGCGGCTGGCAGTGGAGTTCGTCCACCGGCACCGATTCGGCGCCGTATTTCCGGATTTTCAGCCCGCTGAGCCAGTCGCAAAAATTCGACGGCGACGGCGTGTTCATCAAGCACTGGCTGCCGCAACTGGCGGCGCTGAATAAAAAGGACGTACACGACCCGCAGGCTGCCGGCGGCTTGTTCGGCGTGGCCGATTACCCGCGTTCGATTGTCGACCTGAAACACTCCCGCGAACGGGCATTGGCGGCATTCCGCAGCCTGCCGTCGCGCCAGGCAGTGGGAGCCGAATATGAGTGACTTCCTGCGCCGCTTCGCCCAGGCCTTTGCCTCTCTGGACAAGCACAACCTGCACCTGCTCGACAGCCTGTACAGCAAGGACATCGCCTTCACCGACCCGCTGCACGAAGTGCATGGGCTCACGGCGCTGCACCACTATTTCGCGCAGCTATACGGTAATGTCAGCCAGTTGCGCTTCGACTTCCACGGCTTCGACCAGGTGGCCGAAGGCGAAGGTTACCTGCGCTGGAAAATGAGCTTTTGCCACCCGCGCCTGGCCAAGGGCAAGGTCATCCGGGTGGAAGGCTGCTCGCACCTGATGTGGCGCGACAAGGTGTACCGCCATCGGGATTATTTCGATGCCGGCGCGATGCTTTACGAACACTTGCCCGTCGTCGGCCGTGTGGTCAGTTGGCTGAAAAGGAGAATCGGATGAGCCTCACACCAGCCCGTCGTTATTGGCTGACCGGCGCCAGCAGTGGCATCGGTGCCTCCCTCGCCGTGGAACTGCTCAACAGCGGCGCCCACGTGGCCCTCAGCTCGCGCACCAAAGGCCCGCTGCAAGCGCTCGCCCAACGCTTTCCCGGCCAAGTACTGGTCGTGGCGGGCGACTTGACCAACAGCCAGACCGTGCGCGAAATCGGCGAACACATCGCCCAGGTCTGGGGGGCACTGGACACGGTGATCCTCAACGCTGGCACCTGTGAATATGTCGATGCCAAGCAATTCGACGCGTCGATCATCGAGCACGTGGTACGCACCAACCTGCTCGCCAGCAGTTATTGCATCGAAGCCGCGCTGCCGCTGTTGCGCGCCGGGCGCACGCCGCACCTGGTGGGCGTGGCCAGCGCCGTGACCTACCTGCCGATGCCGCGCGCCGAAGCCTATGGCGCGTCCAAGGCCGGCTTGCGCTACCTGTTCGACTCCCTGCGCATCAGCCTGTCGCCGGAAAACATCGACGTCACCGTGATCAGCCCGGGTTTTGTCGACACGCCGCTGACCGAGCGCAATGACTTCCCGATGCCCATGAGCTGGTCTGCCGACAAGGCGGCACGGTATATCTTCGCCAAGCTGAACAAGCGTCCGCTGGAGATCGCCTTCCCGGCGATGCTCATCGCCACCCTGTGGCCGCTGTCGAAGCTGCCGAATCGCGCGCAACTGATCATCGGCAAACGCATGCTGCGCAGCCCGCCGCCGAAAAAGGACGACCTGTGAAGATCGCCATTATCGGCAGCGGCATTGCCGGACTGACCAGCGCCTACCTGCTCAACCGTCGCCACGACATCACCCTGTTCGAAGCGGGTGACCGCATCGGCGGGCACACCCACACGGTCAACGTGACCGTCGAGGGTAAACGCTATGCGGTGGACACCGGCTTTATCGTGTTCAACGACTGGACCTACCCCAACTTCATCCGCCTGCTGGGGCAGATCGGCGTGACGTTCAAACCCACCGAGATGAGTTTTTCGGTGTGCGACCGCAGCAGCGGGTTCGAGTACAACGGCAACACCCTCAACAGCCTGTTTGCCCAGCGGCGCAATCTGCTGTCGCCAGGGTTCTGGGGCATGTTGCGCGATATTCTGCGCTTCAACCGCGAGGCGCCGGCGGACCTGCAAGCGCAACGCATCAGCGCCGACATGACCCTGGGCGACTACCTCGACGCCGGCGGCTACGGCCCGCGATTCATCCGGCATTACATCGTGCCGATGGGCGCGGCGATCTGGTCGATGTCCCTGGCGGACATGCTCGGTTTCCCCTTGCAGTTCTTTGTGCGCTTCTTCAAGAACCACGGTTTGCTGTCGGTGAGCAACCGCCCGCAATGGTGCGTGATCGAGGGCGGCTCAAGCAGCTATATCGAACCGTTGACCCGCGGCTTTCGTGAACAGATTCGCCTCGACTGCCCCGTGCATCGGGTCGAGCGCGCCGCAGACGGCGTGATTATCCACAGCGCCGCCGGCACCGAAGCCTTCGACAAAGTCGTGTTCGCCTGCCACAGCGACCAGGCGCTGGCCCTGCTGGGCGACCCGAGCAGTGCCGAGCAGCAGATCCTCGGCGCCCTGCCCTACGCCGACAACGACGTGGTGCTGCACACCGACACGCGCCTGCTGCCCGACCGCCAACGGGCCTGGGCCAGCTGGAACTACCGGCTCAGCGGCAACCCGCAGACCCAGGCGGCGGTGACCTATGACATGAACATCCTGCAAGGCATCGACAGCGCCACGACCTTTTGCGTCAGCCTCAACCAGACGTCAATGATCAACCCGCTGAAGATCCTCGCCCGCTACACCTACGCCCATCCGCAATACAGCCTGGCGGCCGTGGCCGCGCAAGCGCGCTGGGAAGAGTTGTGCGGTGCGCAGCACACCTACTATTGCGGCGCCTATTGGGCCAACGGTTTCCATGAAGACGGCGTGGTCAGCGCCTTGCGCGTGGCCCAGGCGTTTGGAGAAGCCCTGTGAACAGCGCGCTGTACAGCGGCTGGATCGCCCATCGACGGTTTGCGCCCAAGGCCCATGCCTTTCGCTACCGCATCGGCTTGCTGTACCTGGACTTAAGCGAACAGGACGAAGTGCTCGGGCTCTCGCCCCTGGCCGGCGCCGGTCGCCTGGCCGCCTTCGGCTTTCGCCAGCAGGATTACCTGCGTGAATTCACGCGCCACGGTATGAGCTTGACCGATGCCGTGCGCCAGGAAGTCGGCAAGGCGCTGGGGCGCACACCCCAGGGCGTTATCTGCCTACTGACCCAGGCCCGCAGTTGGGGCCTGGCTTTTAACCCGGTGAGTTTCTTCTACTGCTTCGAGGCCGACGGACAATTGGCCGCGATCCTGTGTGAAGTGACCAACACCCCATGGCGCGAACGCTATCACTATGTGCTGCCGGCCCTGACGCAAGGCGCCGACGAGCATCAGCATTTCGCCGTGGCCAAGGCGTTTCATGTGTCGCCGTTTCTGCCGCGCGACTTGGAATACCGCATGAGCTTCAGCCCGCCCACAGCCAGGCTTGGCGTACACATGGCCGATTGGCAGGGCGATCAAAAAGTCTTCGACGCCACCTTGAGCCTGCACAAGGAAACGCTCAACCGCGCCGCCCTGCACCGTTACCTGTGGCGCTTCCCCTGGATGACCGCCAAGACCTGCCTGGCGATTTATTGGCAGGCCCTGTGCCTGTTGCTCAAACGCACACCGATTTTTCCCCATCAGGCCGCCGATGGCGCCTCTCGCACTGCAGTCGGGTACACCAAGGATCGCCGTCATGAAATCCCCTAACTTATCGGTCAAGGCCAACCGCCTGAACGTCAACGGCGTGACCACCGCACTGCTGCGCAAGGCCGTGTTGCGTCAACTCAGCCAATTGCGCCACGGTCAGTTGGTGCTGATCGAGGACGGCGAACGCCAAGTGTTCGGCGCCCGCGAAGCGCACCTGCTGGGGGAAATCCAGATCCTCGATTCGGCGGTGTGGGGGCTGGTGGCGGCCAACGGTTCAATCGGTGCGGGCGAAGCGTTTATCCACGGGTATTGGAGCAGCCCGGACCTGACTGCGGTGGTGCGTGTAATGGTCAGCAACCTGGAGGTGCTCGACGCACTGGAGGGTGGCCTGGCCAAACTGGCGCGGCCGTTCACCCAAGGCTTGCATTGGCTCAACCGCAATACACGCAAGGGCTCGCAGAAAAACATCGCCGCTCACTATGACCTGGGCAACGATCTGTTCGAAGAATTCCTCGACCCGACCATGATGTATTCGGCGGCGCAGTTCCTGAGCGCCGAAGACACCCTGGAACAGGCGCAACTGAACAAACTGGAGCGCATCTGCCAGAAACTCGCGCTTAAACCCACCGACCATCTGCTGGAGATCGGCACCGGCTGGGGCAGCATGGCGTTGTACGCGGCGCGGCACTATGGCTGCAAAGTCACCACGACGACCTTGTCCAGGGAACAGTTTGCCTACACCCAGCAACGCATCGCCGCCATGGGGCTGGAAGACCAGGTGACGCTGCTGTTGCAGGACTACCGCGACCTGAGCGGCCAATACGACAAGCTGGTGTCCATCGAAATGATCGAAGCGGTGGGCCATCGCTTCCTGCCGACCTACTTCAAACAGTGCGCCCACCTGCTCAAGAGCGATGGCCTGATGCTGCTGCAAGCCATCACCATCCGCGAGCAACGCTTTGAACAGGCCAAGAACAGCGTCGACTTCATCCAGCGCTATATCTTCCCCGGCGGCGCCCTGCCCTGTGTGCAGAACATGCTGCAGATCATCAGCCGCGACACCGATATGAACCTGCTGCACATGGAAGATTTCGGCCTGCATTACGCGCGAACCCTGCGCTTGTGGCATGAGAACTTTCGCCGTGCCCACGGCCGCCTCATGGAATTGGGCTACGACGAATACTTCCTGCGGTTGTGGGAGTTTTACCTGTGCTACTGCGAAGGTGGCTTTATGGAGCGCACCATCGGCACCGCGCAGTTGCTGCTGGCCAAGCCGGCAGCCATCAACCCGCCGTTGCTCGGGCGTTTCAGTGCTTAACCAATGCGGCTGGTACGCTAACGTCTGTCAGCCCTTTCACACCTGTATCACCCGCTTGCCTTACACTGCGCGCCTATGACCAACATCCCCCACACCCAAATCACCACCCCCGCCGTCACCTGCTCGACGTGCGCGGCCTGCTGCTGCCAGCTGGAAGTCATGCTGATCACCGACACGGGCGTGCCCGAGCGCTATATCGACACCGACGATTGGGGCGGTGAAGTCATGCTGCGCCTGGACGACGGCTGGTGCGCGGCGCTGGACCGGGACACGATGATGTGTACGATTTATACGCGTCGGCCGCTGATCTGCCGGGAATTCGAGATGGGCGCGCCGGAATGCCTGACCGAACGCGAAGGGATTGCGACCGCTTACCGCTGATCTCAATGTGGGAGGGAGCTTGCCCCCGATAGCAGTGGGTCAGTTGGCAAATTCTGCGACTGACACTGCGCTATCGGGAGCAAGCCCCCTCCCACAGGGTTTTGCAGGGCAACGAGTAGTTTTCGATGCCACCGAACGCGAAGGGATTCGCGACCGCTTACCGCTGATCTCAGGCCGACGAATATCTCAATGTGGGAGGGGGCTTGCCCCCGATAGCAGTGGGTCAGTTGGCAAATTCTGCGACTGACACTGCGCTATCGGGGGCAAGCCCCCTCCCACAGGGTTTTGCAGGGCAACGAGTAGTTTTCGATGCCACCGAACGCGAGCGGATTACGACCGCTTACCGCTGATCTCAGGCCGACGAATATCTCAATGTGGGAGGGGGCTTGCCCCCGATAGCAGTGGGTCAGTTGGCAAATTCTGCGACTGACACTGCGCTATCGGGGGCAAGCCCCCTCCCACAGGGTTTTACAGGGCAACGAGTAGTTTTCGATGCCACCGAACGCGAGCGGATTACGACCGCTTACCGCTGATCTCAGGCCGACGAATATCTCAATGTGGGAGGGGGCTTGCCCCCGATAGCAGTGGGTCAGTTGGCAAATTCTGCGACTGACACTGCGCTATCGGGGGCAAGCCCCCTCCCACAGGGTTTTGCAGGGCAACGAGTAGTTTTCGATGCCACCGAACGCGAACGGATTACGATCGCTTACCGCTGATCTCAGGCCGACGAATATCTCAATGTGGGAGGGGGCTTGCCCCCTCCCACAGGGTTTTGCAGGGTTCTGAAGTTACAGCGGCATCGTGTAGTGCAACGAGTAGCTTTCTACGCCGTCGTTATGGTCGCTGAGCCCGGCGTTGGAATAATGCAACGCCCGAATGCCCACTTCATGCCCGCCGTTAAAGCGCAAACCGAAGCCCAGGCGGTCTTCGAACTGGAAGGCCTGGCCGAGGTTGTTGTCTTCCAGGCGCGTGCGGGAAAACGCCGCCACCCCGATCCCGGCCTCGATGTAAGGTTTTACCGATTCCCCAGCGAACTCGTACACAAACACCGGCGAGAACGACAGGCTGCTCGCGCCTGCACGGTGATCACCTTCCCAATAGGTGTAAGCGCCACTCCAATAGCCGGTCAGGCGACCGACGTCGCTCTGCATCCAGCTCTTGTCCCAATCCGACGTCAGTCCCAATCGATAGGTGAGCGTCGAATCACTGGTGGCCCCCAGGCCAAACTCAAGGCCGGCGGCCTGCGCCGAAAAAGAGTGTCCCACCACAACGGCCGCAATCGCGGTCAAACAGAACAAGCGCTTCATAAGAAACATCCCTTCCGAACGAAGTTATCGGGTTTTACACAAACAATCTCGCCTATAGAAGCCAACGCAGTGTCAGACGTTCAGCGTCTAACGGCGAAAATTCACGAAATTTTCACGAGCCGAAGCTTCTCACAACTCCAGGATGTTTCCATAGTGTCGGTAAGATATTTCTTAGGTGATACACGTCGCCGCTGGTCCAGAACTGGGCAGGATCCGGATTGCCGGTGGCCAGCAGATCGCGTTCGCCCAGCAGGCGCTTGAGTTGGCGGGCCACGGCGGCGCCGGTGTCGATCAGGCTGATGCTGGGGGGCAGCATCTGCGCCAGGAGCGGCTTGAGGAAGGGGTAGTGGGTGCAGCCGAGGATAATAGTGTCGCAGCCGGCGCTGAGCAGCGGGTCGATATAGCCTTGCAATAGCTGGCGCAGGGTCGGGCTGCCCAGGTCGCCGGTTTCAATCAGTTCTACCAGGCCCGGGCACGGCTGGGTAATCACCCGCACATCGGTGGCAAAACGGTCGAGTAACGCGGCGAACTTGGCGCTTTGCAGGGTGCCGGTGGTGGCGAGCACACCGACCACGCCACTGCGGGTCGCGGCGGCGGCGGGTTTGACGGCGGGCTCCATGCCCACCAGCGGCCAGTCGGGGTAGTCCTGGCGCAAATCAGCCACGGCGGCGACGGTCGCCGTGTTGCAGGCAATCACAAAGGCCTTGGCGCCCTGCTCGCGGAAAAACTCGGCGACCCGGTGCGAACGCTCGTAAATAAAGGCAGGGGTTTTCTCGCCGTAGGGGATATGCCCGCAATCGGCGACGTACAGCAGCGACTCATGGGGCAACAGTTGCTGGATTTCCTCCAGCACCGTCAACCCGCCGATGCCGGAGTCGAACACACCGATCGGTGCATCCTTAACCATGGTGTGTCCCACACACGCTGCAACCGGGGTCGCGTTTGACGCGCAACTCACGGAAACGTGTGGTCAAGCCATCGATCAGCAACAAGCGTCCGACCAAGGGCTCGCCGAAACCGGCGAGCAATTTCAACGCTTCAAGCGCCTGTAAGCTGCCCACCAGACCGACCAGCGGGCCGACCACGCCGGCTTCGCTGCAGGTCAGTTCGGTGTCGCTGCCGTGCCCGTATAAACAGTGGTAACACGGGCTGTCGGCGCGGCGCGGGTCGAACACCGACAGTTGCCCGTCCAGGCGGATCGCCGCGCCGCTGACCAACGGTTTGTCGGCGGCCACGCAGGCGGCGTTGACCGCTTCGCGGGTGGAAAAATTGTCGCTGCAATCGAGCACTACATCCACCGCCGCCACTGCCGCCGCCAGGGAATCGGCATCCAGCGCAGTCCGGTGAGTGAGCAGTTTGACCTCAGGGTTGATCGCGCTCAGACGGCGGATGGCCGAATCGACCTTGCTCAGGCCGACGCTGTCGGTGTCATGGATGATCTGGCGTTGCAGGTTGGTCAGGTCGACGGTGTCGAAATCCGCCAGGTGCAACTCGCCGACACCGGCCGCCGCCAGGTACAGCGCCACAGGCGCGCCCAGGCCGCCGAGGCCGACGATCAAGGCGCGGGCGTTTTTCAGGCGCAATTGGCCGTCGATGTCGACCTGCTGCAACAGAATCTGTCGGCTATAGCGCAACAGCTCCTGATCGGTCAGCACGGCCGGTGTCCCAGGCTGATGCGTTCGTGGCCGCCGAGGTCGATGCGGCTGTGTACGCCTTCAAAGCCTTGGCTCAGCAACAGGTCACGCACCGCCGCGGCCTGATCGTAACCGTGTTCCAGCAACAACCAACCGCCAGCAACGAGGTGCGCTGGCGCTTCGGCGATGATCAGGCGCAGGTCGTCCAACCCATCATGACCGGCGACCAGCGCGCTGGCCGGTTCAAAGCGCACATCGCCAGCCACCAGATGCGGGTCGTTGGCGGCGATGTAGGGCGGGTTGCTGATGATCAGATCGTAGGTGTGCCCCTGCAACGCGCTGAACCAATGGCTGTTGAGCACGCTGGCGTTGTGCAGGTTCAGGCGTTGGCGATTGCGTTCGGCCAGGGCCACGGCTTCGAGTACGCGGTCGACGGCGGTGACGTGCCAGGCCGGGCGTTCACTGGCCAGGGCCAGGGCGATGGCACCGCTGCCAGTGCCGAGGTCGAGCACCTTGGCCGGGGTTGCGGGTAACAATTCCAGGGCCGCCTCGACCAGCAGTTCGGTGTCCGGGCGCGGGATCAGCGTGTGGGGCGCGACCTCCAGGTCCAGCTTCCAGAAGCCTTGCTGGCCGAGGATATAGGCCACCGGCTCACCGGCGCGGCGGCGTTGCAGGTAATCGGCGAAGGTCAGCGCAGCTTCGCTGCTGACGATTTTTTCCGGCCAGGTGTGCAGGTAACTGCGGGACTTGCCCAGGGCAGCCGCGAGCAACAGCTCCACGTCCAGGCGTGCGGTGGGCGAGTCGGGCAGCTCGGCGGCGCGGAGCAGGCTGGCGATGATGGTCATTTATTCACCTATCGCCGCCAATTGGTCGGCCTGGTATTCGACGAGCAATGGCTCGATCACCGCGTCGATGCCACCGGCGAGAATCTCGTCCAGGGAGTAGAGCGTGAGGTTGACCCGGTGGTCGGTGACCCGGCCCTGGGCAAAGTTGTAGGTGCGAATGCGCTCGGAACGGTCGCCCGAACCCACCAGCAGTTTGCGCTCACTGGCAATCGCGTTGGCGGCGGCGCTGGTCTGCTGGTCATTCAATTTGGCCGACAGCCAGGACATGGCCCGCGCCCGGTTCTTGTGCTGGGAACGCTCTTCCTGGCACTCCACCACGATGCCCGACGGCAAGTGCGTGATGCGGATCGCCGAGTCGGTCTTGTTGATGTGCTGACCGCCGGCACCGGATGAACGGTAGGTGTCGACGCGCAGGTCCGCCGGGTTGATCTCGATGGCTTCCTGCTCGTCCGGCTCGGGCAACACCGCCACGGTACATGCCGAGGTGTGGATACGGCCTTGGGATTCGGTGGCCGGCACCCGCTGTACGCGGTGCGCGCCGGATTCGAATTTCAGCTTGCCGTACACGTTGTCGCCTTCGACGCGGGCGATGACTTCTTTATAGCCACCGTGTTCGCCCTCGTTCTCGGACAGGATCTCGACGCGCCAGCCGCGCCGTTCGGCATAGCGCGAATACATGCGGAACAGGTCGCCGGAGAAAATCGCCGCCTCGTCGCCGCCAGTGCCGGCGCGGATTTCGAGGAAGACGTTGCGCCCGTCGTTGGGGTCCTTGGGCAGCAGCATGCGTTGCAGGTCGCCTTCGAGTTCGGCCAATTTGTCTTTGGCCTCACGGACTTCTTCCACGGCCATTTCACGCATGTCCGGGTCGCTGTCCTTGAGCAGGGCCTGGGCGCCTTCCAGGTCGGCCTGTACTTTCAACAGGTTCTGGTAGGTGACCACAATGGGCTCAACTTCGGCGTATTCCTTGGAATAAGCACGGAACTTGGCCTGATCGGAGATGACCTCGCCGTCGCCGAGCAAGGCGGTCAGTTCTTCGAAACGGTCCTGGAGCACGTCCAGTTTGTTGAGCAGTGACGCTTTCATTGCGGTTTTTTATCCGAAGAGCTATCTGACGCGCCCTCACCGAGGGCAAAGAGTTCCTGCGCCATGGCCAGCGCATCGAGGCGGCCTTCGGCAGTGAGTTTTTTCAGTTGTACGCTGGGGGCGTGCAGCAATTTGTTGGTCAAGCCACGGGCCAGTTGCATCAGCACGTCTTCGGCGTTGCCACCATTGGCCAACAAACGCTGGGCCTTGCTCAACTCCTCGTCGCGCAGGCGTTCGCCTTGTTGACGATACGCCTTGAGCACGTCCACCGCTGCCAGTTCGCGCAGGCGCACCATGAAATCTTCGGCGCCGACGCTGACCATTTCCTCGGCGGCCTGGGCCGCGCCCTGGCGACTCTTGAGGTTTTCGGCGACCACTTCGTGCAGATCGTCGACGCTATACAGGTAAACGTCGTCCAACTCGCCGACTTCCGGCTCGATATCGCGCGGAACGGCAATATCGACCATGAAGATCGGCTTGTGCTTGCGCAGCTTCAGCGCGCTTTCCACCGCGCCCTTACCCAGGATCGGCAACTGGCTGGCGGTAGAACTGATGACGATGTCGCTGCGCACCAGTTCGGCCGGGATATCCGCCAACAGCACAGCGTGGGCGCCGAACTGTTCGGCCAGGATGCTGGCACGCTCCAGGGTACGGTTGGCGACGACAATACGCTTCACGCCGAGGTCGTGCAGGTGACGGGCGACCAGGGTGATGGTCTCACCGGCACCGATCAGCAAGGCCTGGCTGCGCTGCAAGTCGCTGAAAATCTGCTTGGCCAGGCTGACGGCGGCAAATGCCACGGACACCGGGTTTTCCCCGATGGCAGTGTCGGTACGCACCTGCTTGGCGGAATTGAACGTGGCCTGGAACAGGCGCCCCAGCAGCGGCCCCACAGTGCCCGCCTCACGCGCCACGGCGTAGGCGGACTTCATCTGGCCGAGGATCTGCGGCTCGCCCAATACCAGCGAATCGAGACCGGACGCCACACGCATCATGTGACGAACTGCCGCATCGTCCTCATGCACATAAGCGCTCGCGCGCAGGTCGTTGACGTCCAAATGGTGGTAATCGGCCAGCCAGCGCAGTACGGCATCCGCTGAAAGATGCTCCTGCTCTATATAAAGCTCGCTGCGATTACAGGTCGAAAGGATCGCAGCTTCGCGGCTGTCGGTGAGTCGGCAGAGCTGCTGCAAGGCCTCAACCAACTGCTCAGGCGTAAACGCCACGCGCTCGCGCACGTCTACGGAGGCAGTTTTGTGGTTAATACCGAGTGCAAGGAAGGCCATTCAATATCGCTGATGATGTCGGAAAGCCGACAATTGTCCTACTTCGATAGATTCAGAACAACCACCGTCGTCTATTGTCCCTATGCGTTGTGCCTATAAAGGCATCCATTGAGACTCGGTTATGTTTGGCCGAAGGCTTGTGTCATGATGATCCGACCGCAGGTTAGTCGTCCTCTTCCTATATGAATAGATCCTCCGCGTTGCTCCTTGCTTTTGTCTTCCTCAACGGCTGCCAGGCCATGGCCCCCGTGTCGCCGGACGGTACACCGCCGGTGGAAGAGAGCACCCCAGCCCCTGAAAAGCCCAAGGTTTACTCCTCGTTCAGCGAAGAAACGGTGTACAGCCTGCTGACCGCAGAACTGGCCGGCCAGCGCAATCGTTTCGATATTGCGCTGGATAATTACGTGACCCAGGCCATCAATACGCAAGATCCGGGCATCTCGGAGCGGGCGTTTCGCATCGCCGAGTACCTGGGGGCTGATCAGGCCGCACTGGACACTTCGCTGATCTGGGCGAAAAACGCGCCGGACGATCTGGAAGCCCAACGGGCGGCGGCCATTCAATTGGCGCGCTCCGGGCGCTACGACGACTCCATGGCCTATATGGAGAAAGTCCTGCAGGGCAAGGGCGACACTCATTTCGACTTTCTTGCGCTGTCGGCGGCCGACACCGACCCGGACACGCGCAACGGGCTGATGAAGAGTTTCGACCGCCTGCTGCAAAAACACCCGAAGAACAGCCAGCTCGTGTTCGGCAAGGCCTTGCTGCTGCAACAGGACGACGAAGCCGAAGCCGCGCTGAAGCTGCTCGAACAGAACCCGCCGGAAGAAGGCGAGATTGCGCCGATCCTGCTGCGCGCCCGCCTGTTGCAGAACCTCAATCGCGGCAAGGAAGCGATTCCGCTGCTGGAAAAAAGCATCAAGAAATACCCGGACGACAAGCGTCTGCGCCTGACTTACGCGCGTATGTTGGTGGAGCAGGACCGCATGGAGGACGCCAAAGTGCAGTTCGCCAACCTGGTCCAGCAATACCCGGACGATGACGAATTGCGCTACTCCCTGGCGCTGGTGTGCCTGGAAGCCAAGGCCTGGGACGAGGCCAAGGGCTACCTGGAAGAGCTGATCGAGCGCGAAAGCCACGTGGACTCGGCGCACCTGAACCTCGGCCGCATCGCCGAAGAAAACAACGACCCCCAGGCCGCCCTGCTCGAATACGCCCAGGTCGGTCCCGGCAACGATTACCTACCCGCCCAGTTGCGCCAGGCCGACATCCTGATGAGCAACGGGCGCACCGACGAGGCGGAAAAACGCCTGGCCGCGGCCCGCGAGGCTGAGCCTGACTACGCGATCCAGCTGTACCTGATCCAGGCCGAGACCTTGTCGGCCAACAATCAGGGCGAGCGCGCCTGGAAAGTCTTGCAACAAGCCTTGCTGCAATACCCCGACGATCTGAACCTGCTCTACACCCGCGCGATGCAGGCGGAAAAACGCAATGACCTGGCACAGATGGAAAAAGACCTGCGCCTGATCATCAAGCGCGACCCGGAAAACGCCATGGCGCTCAATGCCCTGGGTTACACCTTGTCCGACCGCACCACGCGTTACGCCGAAGCCAAGGTGCTGATCGAACAGGCCCACACGCTCAACCCGGAAGACCCGGCCGTACTCGACAGCCTGGGCTGGGTGAATTACCGCCTGGGCAACCTGGACGAGGCTGAGCGCCTGCTGCGCATGGCGTTGGAGCGCTTCCCCGACCAGGAAGTCGCTGCACACCTGGGCGAAGTGCTCTGGGCCAACGGCAAACAGCGCGAAGCCCGACAAATCTGGGAAAAGTTCCTCAAGGAACAACCCGAAAGCCCCATCCTGCGCAGCACCATCAAGCGCCTGACCGGTTCCGAGACCCTTTAAGTTTATGTTCTTGCGCCACTTTATTGTTTTCAGCTTCATCGCCTTGCTCGCCGGTTGTGCGGGCTTTGGCGCCCGCGAATCCGTTGAAGGCCAGGGCAGCCCGGCGCAATGGAAACAGCACAAGGCACAGCTCAGCAGCATTGATGGCTGGCAGATCGAAGGCAAAGTCGGGGTACGCGCGCCGAAAGATTCCGGCAGCGGCACCTTGTTCTGGCTGCAACGCCAGGATTACTACGATATCCGCCTGTCCGGCCCGCTGGGTCGAGGCGCCGCCCGCCTGACCGGCCGACCGGGGCAAGTCAGCCTCGAAGTAGCCAACCAGGGTCGCTACGAAGCCGCCTCCCCGGAGGCGCTGCTGGAAGAACAGATCGGCTGGAAGTTGCCGGTGTCGCACCTGGTCTGGTGGGTACGCGGTTTGCCCGCACCTGACAGCAAAAGCCGCCTGAGCCTCAATGGCGATAGCCGCCTGGCCTCCCTGGAACAGGACGGCTGGAAGGTCGAATACCTGAGCTACGTGCAACAGAGCGGTTATTGGCTGCCTGAGCGGATCAAACTGCACGGCACCGACCTTGACGTCACGCTGGTGATCAAGGACTGGCAACCGCGCAAGCTGGGGCAATAACGTGAGCGTAGAGAAACTGACCCTGCCCTCCCCGGCCAAACTCAATCTGATGCTGCACATTCTGGGTCGCCGTGAAGACGGCTACCACGAGTTGCAGACGCTGTTTCAATTTCTCGACTACGGCGATGAACTGACGTTCGCCATACGCGACGATGGCGTGATCCGTCTGCACACCGAACTCGAAGGCGTGCCCCACGACAGCAACCTGATCGTGAAGGCCGCGAAAAAACTTCAGGCACAATCCGGCTGCACGCTCGGCATCGACATCTGGATCGATAAAGTCCTGCCCATGGGCGGCGGCATCGGTGGCGGCAGCTCGAATGCCGCGACCACACTGCTGGGTCTGAACCACTTGTGGAAGCTCGGCTGGGACCTCGATCGCCTGGCCACGCTGGGCCTGACCCTGGGTGCCGACGTCCCGGTTTTCGTGCGCGGACACGCTGCTTTTGCCGAGGGTGTGGGGGAAAAACTCACCCCTGAATACCCGGAAGAGCCGTGGTATGTCGTGCTTGTCCCGCAAGTATCTGTAAGTACAGCAGAAATTTTTTCAGATCCACTGTTGACACGTAACTCTCCTCCCATTAAAGTGCGCCCCGTTCCCAAGGGAAACAGTCGAAATGACTGCTTACCGGTTGTAGCAAGGCGTTACCCAGAAGTACGTAACGCTTTGAATTTGTTAGGTAAATTTACCGAAGCAAAATTAACCGGCACTGGAAGTTGTGTGTTTGGGGGCTTCCCAAACAAAGCTGAAGCTGATAAAGTCTCGGCCGTTCTTACAGAGACCCTTACAGGGTTTGTAGCAAAGGGAAGCAACGTTTCGATGTTGCATCGCAAGCTGCAAAGTCTGCTCTAAAAGGAACCGAGTACTGGGTACTCGTTGCAACAGATACAGGGGCGTCGCCAAGCGGTAAGGCAGCAGGTTTTGATCCTGCCATGCGTTGGTTCGAATCCAGCCGCCCCTGCCATTTTCCTTTACTCATCCAGGTTACCCTCAGCCTCTAGGTACTGCGCGTGTCCAAGATGATGGTCTTTACGGGGAACGCCAACCCCGATCTGGCTCGACGTGTCGTTCGTCAGCTGCATATCCCTCTCGGTGACATCTCTGTCGGGAAATTTTCCGACGGCGAAATTACCGCCGAGATCAATGAAAACGTTCGCGGTAAAGACGTCTTCATTATTCAGCCGACCTGCGCTCCGACCAACGATAACCTGATGGAACTCGTCGTGATGGCTGATGCCTTCCGCCGCTCCTCAGCGACTCGAATCACAGCTGTAATCCCTTACTTTGGTTATGCCCGTCAGGATCGCCGTCCGCGTTCCGCACGTGTGGCTATCAGCGCGAAAGTCGTGGCTGACATGCTCACCGTGGTAGGCATCGACCGTGTTCTCACGGTTGACCTGCACGCTGACCAAATCCAGGGGTTCTTCGATATTCCGGTAGATAACATCTACGGCTCCCCCGTATTGGTGGATGACATCGAAGACCAGCGCTTTGAAAACCTGATGATCGTGTCCCCGGACATTGGTGGCGTCGTGCGTGCACGGGCTGTTGCCAAATCCCTGGGCGTTGATCTCGGGATCATCGACAAACGCCGCGAGAAAGCCAATCACTCTGAAGTGATGCATATCATCGGTGATGTCGAAGGGCGTACCTGTATTCTGGTTGATGACATGGTCGACACCGCCGGCACCCTGTGCCACGCGGCTAAAGCCTTGAAAGAGCACGGTGCGGCAAAAGTCTTCGCCTACTGCACACACCCTGTGCTGTCGGGCCGAGCGATCGAGAACATCGAGAACTCAATGCTGGACGAACTGGTGGTGACCAACACCATCCCGTTGTCCGCTGCAGCTCAAGCCTGTTCGCGTATCCGTCAACTGGATATCGCACCGGTAGTTGCCGAAGCGGTTCGCCGCATCAGTAACGAAGAATCGATCAGCGCGATGTTCCGTTAAGGGTCAAACCAACGGATCACCTCACTGACGAAAAGCGCCCCGCCCCAGCATATTGTTGGGGCGGGGCTTTTTTGCCCATATCGCCTTTAGCGCTGGTCGCAAACGCTGGGGCGAATGTGGTTATTTTGGAGATACAACATGAACGAATTTATTCTGAATGCTGAAGTGCGTTCCGACCTGGGGAAAGGTGCGAGCCGCCGCCTGCGTCGTCTCGCAAGCCTGGTTCCAGCTGTAGTTTACGGTGGCGAAAAAGCCCCTGAATCCATCAGCATGCTGGCTAAAGAAGTTGCCAAACTGCTGGAAAACGATGCGGCCTACAGCCACATCATCTCGCTGAACATCGGCGGCACCAAGCAGAACGTCATCATCAAGGCGCTGCAACGTCACCCAGCTAAAGGCCACGTGCTGCACGCTGACTTCGTTCGCGTCGTTGCCGGCCAGAAACTGACCGCCATCGTGCCTGTGCACTTTGTTGGTGAAGAAGCTCCGATCAAGAAAGGCGGCGAAGTTTCGCACGTTGTTGCCGAGATCGAAGTGACCTGCCTGCCGAAAGACCTGCCTGAGTTCATCGAAGTCGACCTGTCGGCCATGGAAATCGGCGAAATCATCCACCTGTCCGACCTCAAAGCCCCTAAAGGCGTTGAGTTTGTCGCACTGGTTCACGGTGATGACAAAGCGGTTGCCAACGTTCACGCTCCACGCGTTGCTCCAGAAGCTGAAGAAGGCGCTGCAGAGTAATTCACTCTGTATTGCCGGAGCTTGAGGAAACATCGCGGACCGAAACGTAGCGAGAAAGCGGGCGATAACGCGGCGTTTACTCTTGGGTAAATGATCTCTTGTCGTCCACTTTCGCCGCACTCAGGTCGGCAATGTTATCCACAACTCCAAAGGAAGGGCCCCTGTCGTGACTGCCATTAAACTGATCGTTGGCCTGGGAAATCCAGGCGCCGAATACGAACAGACCCGGCATAACGCGGGGGCCCTTTTTGTTGAGCGCATCGCCCACGCCCAAGGTGTAAACCTGGTGGCCGATCGCAAGTATTTTGGCCTGACCGGACGCTTTTCGCATCAGGGTCAGGATGTTCGTCTGTTGATTCCCACCACCTACATGAACCGCAGCGGCCAAGCTGTCGCGGCGCTTGCGGGGTTCTTCCGGATCAAACCCGAAGAAATCCTGGTGGCCCATGACGAACTGGACCTGCCACCCGGCGTTGCCAAGCTCAAGCAAGGCGGCGGGCATGGCGGGCACAATGGCCTGCGCGACATCATCGCGCAGTTGGGCAATCAGAATACCTTTTACCGTCTGCGGCTCGGCATTGGCCACCCAGGCGTTGCCAGTATGGTTTCAAATTTCGTCCTGGGTCGTGCGCCACGCGCCGAACAGGAAAAACTCGATGCCTGCATCGACTTTGCCCTCGGCGTGCTGCCGGATATCCTCGCCGGGGAATGGAACCGCGCGATGAAAAACCTGCACAGCCAGAAGGCCTGACTCTTTTCCGAGGGGAAACACCATGGGATTCAATTGCGGCATCGTCGGCCTGCCCAACGTCGGCAAATCCACCCTGTTCAACGCGCTGACCAAGTCCGGTATTGCGGCGGAGAACTTCCCCTTCTGCACCATCGAACCCAACACGGGTATCGTGCCGATGCCGGACACGCGCCTGGATGCACTGGCGCTGATCGTCAACCCCAAGCGCATCCTGCCGACCACCATGGAGTTCGTCGACATCGCCGGCCTGGTGGCCGGTGCGTCGAAAGGTGAAGGCCTGGGTAACAAGTTCCTGGCCAACATCCGCGAAACCGATGCCATCGCCCACGTGGTCCGCTGCTTTGAAGACGAGAACGTGATTCACGTCTCCAACAGCGTCGACCCGAAACGCGACATCGAGATCATCGACCTGGAACTGATCTTCGCCGACCTCGACAGCTGCGAGAAGCAACTGCAGAAAGTTGCGCGTAACGCCAAGGGTGGCGACAAGGACGCCGTGGTCCAGAAAGGCCTGCTGGAGCAACTGATCGCTCACTTCACCGTGGGCAAGCCGGCACGCAGCCTGATGAAGACCATGAGCGCTGACGAGAAGGCCGCGGTCAAGGGCTTCCACCTGCTGACCACCAAGCCGGTGATGTACATCGCCAACGTCGCCGAAGACGGCTTCGAGAACAACCCGCTGCTCGACGTGGTCAAGGCCATCGCCGACGAAGAAGGCGCGATCGTGGTTCCGGTGTGCAACAAGATCGAAGCGGAAATCGCCGAGCTCGATGACGGCGAAGAAAAGGACATGTTCCTCGAGGCCCTGGGCCTGGAAGAGCCTGGCCTGAATCGCGTGATCCGCGCCGGTTACGAAATGCTCAGCCTGCAGACCTACTTCACCGCCGGTGTCGAAGAAGTCCGCGCCTGGACCGTCAAGGTCGGCGCCACCGCGCCACAGGCTGCCGGCGTGATCCACACCGACTTCGAAAAAGGCTTTATTCGCGCCGAAGTGATCGCCTACAACGACTTCATCCAGTACAAGGGTGAAGCCGGTGCGAAAGAGGCCGGTAAATGGCGCCTGGAAGGTAAGGAATATATCGTCAAAGATGGCGATGTGATGCACTTCCGCTTCAACGTGTAAGCGTTGTCGGAATCAAAGAAGCCGCGTTTATTCGCGGCTTTTTTGTGGGCGCTATATCGACCCGCTCTGCGCGACTAGAACAGATAGCCCATGCTGATCACGGCGCCACCACCGGCCTGCACGCCAGCGTTCATGCCGGCCATGACCACCGCGCCCTTGGCCGACTGCAGCAACTGCCGGTTGACCGTGGCGGAGGCAATGAGCGAGGTCGCCGGGTTGGCGCTTAGAACCGCCGCCAACGCCAGCAGCTTGGGATCAAGCCCGAACAAAAGCGCCATGGCCGAACCGCCGACCACCAGCCCCGCCCCCACTTCGGTATACAGGCAAGGCCCGGTGATGTCGTCACTGGTCAGGTCACGGCCGACCAGGGCGTCGCTGACAAACACCATGCCAGTGCTGGGAAAAGCCTCCGCCGCACCGGCTGCCCCTACGCTCTTACCCTTGACTTGGATATTGATCTTGCCGAAACGCGGCAGGCGCGCGCCAAATCCGACCCCCACTCCGACGCCGCCGTAGCGGTAGCTGACGTTCTCGCCCTGGGGCGAACGCAGGATGATCGAGCCGCCACTGCCCGCCACCAGGGCGATGGTCAGACCGCCACCGCTGGCGGTCTGATACTGCCAGCGACTGGCATTGAGCGGGATCGGGATGTTGTAGCTCATCGTTCAAAGTCCTTTATGTGAATGAACTGCGCCGCGACCGCGCTGACCGATGCCCCTTAACAGGCCGGCAAGGGTGAACAACAGCCCCATACAACCGAGTAACCCGGGAGTGGCCCACAGTGCGGCAGGGGTATCGACCACGGCGCTACTGGCCGGCTGCTCGGGCAGGTAATACACCCGCACCGGCTGACCCTGCTGATAGCCAAAAATAAAGCCGCCCTGGGGGTAGGAAATCTTTTCACCACTGCGGGTGGTGAAGGCGATCTCGGGATGCGAACCACCGGCATTCAAGCGGCTGACGATGCCATCGGCGGTCTGTGCGTGGGCGAGGAATTCGCGTCGTTCAAGCGTGAGATTGACGGCAATGCCCAACAAGACGATACCAATCAGGGCAAAGAGCAGCCCCTGAAGCATCGTCCCGAGGCGTGACGGGGTGAGGTTAGCCATGGCTTGTCTCGGTATTCGTCCATGAAAGAGGCCGGTCAGGATAACAAGAACCACCGGGAGGTGCCTGTGCGACGCGGCAGATAATGCACGGCTGATGCTAGAAAAGAGCATTGGGCGGGTGACCAGACCTTCCCAATGCCAAACGACCTGGTTTTATTTGCCTTGAATCGCTTAACCCAGGGTGTTCAGACACACCACTTTGGGCTGGGTCATTTCCTCATAGGCAAAGCGCACCCCTTCCCGGCCGAGGCTGCCGTACTTGGAGCCGCCAAACGGCATCGCATCGAAACGATAGTCGGACGAGTCGTTGATCATCACGCCACCCGCCTCGATCCGCCGCGCCGCACTCATCGCCGTCGCCAGATCATTGGTGAAGATCCCCGCGTGCAGGCTGTATTCGGGTTCATTGGCCAACGAGATGGCCTCGTCGAAGGTTTCGAAAGGCTGCAACACCACCACTGGAGCAAACACTTCGTTGCGCCACAGGCGACTGCCATGCTCGACGTTTTCCAGCACGGTGGCGGCGTAGCACGAGCCCTGGCGCCGGTGGCCGCAAAGTAACCGGGCACCTTCCTTCAACGCTTCGTTTACCACCTGCTCGGCGTTCTGCGCCGCTTGGGGGGTAATCATCGGGCCGATGTCGGTGCTGGCAAGCCATGGGTCGCCGGTCACCAGTTTCTGCGCCAGGCTGACGAAGTGCTCGCGGAACAGCTCGTAGATCGAGGCCTGGATCAGCAGGCGCTGAGTGCCGATGCAGTTCTGTCCCGCCGCCCAGAAGGCGCCGGACAGGCAGCTGTCGACGGCGGCCGCAAGGTTGCAGTCCGCCATGACGATCACCGGCGCATTGCCGCCCAAGTCCATGGCGAGCTTCTTCAGGCCGGCCGTGCGGGCAATTTGCTCGCCGGTGACGAAGCCGCCAGTAAAGGAAATCATCCGCACCTCACGGCAGGCGACCAAGGCCTTGCCCAGTTCCGCGCTGCCGGTGGCGACGGTGACCACCGACTCGGGCAACCCAGCCTCAACCAGATACGAGACCAATTTGATCGCCGACAACGGCGCCAGCTCAGACGGTTTGAGAATCACCGCGTTGCCGCCGGCAATGGCCGGACCGAGCTTGTGCGCCACCAGATTCAATGGATCGTTGTACGGGGTGATCGCCACGATCAGGCCCAGCGGCTCGCGGGAGAACCAGCCCTGGCGCGACTCGGAGCCCTCATAAGCATCGAACGGCACCACTTCCCCGGCATTGCGCCTGGCCTCTTCGGCAGAAAGCTTGAGGGTGTTGACGCAGCGCTTGACCTCTTTTTCCGCCTGTTTAAGGGGCTTGCCGGCTTCGTCGACAATCAGCCGGGCAAATGCCGGGGCATCGCGTTCGATGTGCAAGGCGGCCTGTTCGAGAATGCGTGCCCGACGATGACGCGGCAGTTCGGCGCAGGCTTGCGCACCGCTGCGACCCTGCACCAGCAACTGCGGCACCTGCGATGCACAGACATCCGCTACGGTCCCGATAACAGTCCCGTCAAAGGGGTTGAAGACTTCGATGTGCGGCGCCACGGCAGCCAGCGCAAGACTCGATCGTTTCACAGGCGTTCTCCTAGTTGTGCGCAACAGACTGATGGATGCTGATGATGTCCGACAGCAACGCAAACGCTGTTTCCGTGCGCCCAGCTCCCGGCCCCGAAACCGTCACCGCGCCGAGCAGATCAGTGGCGAACGACACGGCATTGGTGGCGCCGCAAATAGCGGCCAGCGGATGATCATGGTTCAACAGGCGCGGCTCGACACTGGCACTGACCGAACCATCGGCATGCCGCGTGGCCGCGCCGATCAGCTTCCAGCGTGCCCCGTCCTGCCGGGCTTTTTCGATGTCGCCAAGGCCGAGTGAGGCAATACCGCGGCAACTGACATCGTTGATGTTCAGCTTGGCGTCCAGCAGTTCGTTGGCCAGAATTACCACCTTCAGACGTACATCATGCCCCTCGACATCCGCCGTTGGGTCGGCTTCGGCATACCCCAATGCCTGTGCCTCACTGACCGCCTCGGCGAAACCCAGGCCGCCTTCCATGCGGGCCAGGACGAAGTTGGACGTGCCGTTGAGAATCCCCTCGAAACCGACAACCGAACTGCCCGCCAGCAACTGCCTGGCGAGGCGGATCACTGGTGTGCCGCTCATCACCGAACCTTCGTATTCAAAGGCGACGTTATTGCGCTGGGCCAGGTCTTTCAGCTCGCCACCGTGCAGGGCAATCGGCCCCTTGTTGGTGGTGACCACATGTTTGCCGTTCTCCAGCGCCCAGCGGCAGAACGAAGTCGCCGGCTCGCCATCCACCGGGTTGGTAAACGTCGCTTCGGCAATGATGTCCGCACCGGACGCTTTGATCACCGCTTCGTTGAGGGCTACGGCTTCGCCACCCGGCAGTTGCGCAAAGGCACCCTTGACCGCCGGAAGATGGGCCAGCAACGCCGCATCCAAGCCGTCGCGACCGATCACCGAACCGAGGAACAGATCAGTGACGCCGACGATTTTCAGGGTAAAACCCAGTTCGTTTTTCCAGCTTTCGTTACGCTCGGCAATCAGCTGAGCCAACGCCCGGTTGACACCACCGAAGCCGACCAGCGCCAGTTTGTATTCAGTCATATTTTTATTGCCCTTGATCTGAGTGATGGGTTGTTGGGCACTAGATTAGGCACGCGTCCTGGGCAGTGAAATATGCCAATTTGCTCTATTTCATGGGCGTTTTGACCAGTGCCTGGGCAAAGCGTCCGGGCATAAAAAAAGCCAACCGAGGTTGACTTTTTCACAGCAAAAAACCGGCTAGACGACAGACGATAAAACGAATGAAGTCACCGTGTTTTCCACTCCCGGCAGCGCGGAGATTTCATTCCAGACCTTATGCACCCGCTCCGGGCTCGCAGCGCCGACGCGCAGCATCAGGTCGAACTCGCCGCTCATGACATCGCACGCGATGACTTCCGGTATTGCCCGCAAAGCCTGCAGCACATCCGCGCCGCGCATGCGGTCGTAGCGATAGACAAAAATCACCGCATTGATGCTCGAAGAGGCTTGTCGCCCCTCCCCCGTGCGCACCGTATAACCCTGTATCGCACCGTCGCGCTCGAGCCGTTCGATCCGTTGGCGCACGGCATTGCGCGACAGATTGACCTTGGTCGCCAGCTCGGCGTGGGCCGCCCGGGCATTGAGCCGCAGCTCGGCGATGATACGTTCATCGAGCGGGTCCAGAATGCGCTTCACGTGACCTCCTATTGCAACGCCGTCACAGCGCGCCGAGCAACTGATGGAGGGTGTCGAGGTCGTCCGGTTGAATCCGGTAATGCTGTGCCGGTCCCGGCCCTGCGAGCGGGCTGTGTGGCGCCGGCGCACCGATCCCCAGTTCGCCGAGCAGCACGGCTGATTTGGCCGGTGAGATTTCCCCCAGGGTGACCATCGGCGCGACCAGGCTGCGCCGGTACAGTCGAGCTGCCAGGACGCCGGTGGCGGTGTGAGGATCAATGACGTAACCGGTGTCACGGTACAGTGAGGTCATTTCCTGCAGGGTTTCGTCATCGCTGACCGCGTAGGAGTCGATGATCATCCGCGCCTGCAACCAGCACTCGTTGGCGATGGTCATCTCGCCGCTGGATTCGAACGCGGCCATCAGCGCGCTCACCGCCTGATCGTCATGCCCGTAGAGCTCCCAGAGGAAACGTTCAAGGTTGGAAAAAATCGACAGGTCCATGGCCGGCGACAGCGTCTTGTTGGTTCGCAACCTGGAGTAGTGGTTCTTCAGAAACAACTGATGCAATGCGTCGTTCTGATTGGTCGCAACGATCATCTGGGTGATCGGCAGGCCCATTTTCTGCGCAATGTAACCGGCATAGACCTCGGCAAAACTCGCGGCGGGCACGCTGAAACCAATCAGACGCTGAGCGCCTCCCAGTTGCAGCACGGCGTGGAAATAAAACACCAGTTGCGCCAACACACTGACCCAGTTGCTGGAGTTGAAACTGACTGCCTCGTGCTGCGTGCATGGCCACTGCCGGAACAGCCGGTTCACGATGGTCTGGCACTCATCGAAGCTACCGTTGACCGCGAACGTGTGGACATTCGGGTGAGCCACCGCCTGCAGATGCTGCAACTGATGCTGTGGTACGCCGGACGCCGGATAGAACACCACCACGACGGCGTCGTCACAGTGCTTGAACGCCTCGATGGCCGCCAGCCCGGTATCACCGTTGGTAGCGCCGAGCAGCACCGCGCGTCGCTGGCGTTTGTGCAGAAAATACTGCACCAACTGCGCCTGCAACTGGGCGGCAAAATCCTTCGAGGAACGGGTAGGTCCGTGGAACAGCTCCAGCACCCACTCGTTGCGGTCGACCTGATGCAAGGGCGCCACGGAGCGATGACTGAAGCGGCCGCTCGCCTCTTTGAGCATGCGCTTGAGATCCACCTCAGGGATGGCCCCACCCACAAACGGACTCATGACCCGATAGGCCAGTTCGTCATACGGCAAGATCGACCAATTGGCCATGTCCTGGGGTTCGAACAGCGGTAACTCGAAGGGCACGAACAGTCCGCCGTCCTCGGCAATGCCGGATAACACGACTTTTTCGAAATCGACCTGGATGGCCGAACTTCGTGTACTCACATAGTGCATGGTTGACCCCGGCCATTCATTTGTAACGATGTGCCTGCTCGACCAGCCAGGTAGAAAACATGACCGCGTCGGGATGCTGGTCGGCCCCCGAACCGCGGACCAGATAAAACGATTCGCTGGCTTCGATGCGCTGGGCGAAGGGTTCAACCAGACGCCCGTCCTGGAGCATTTCGTCGACCATCGAGGAGCGGGCCAGGGCAATCCCCTGCCCCAACTCGGCCATGCGCAAGGTGCAGATCAGCGTGTCGAACTGCATGCCGGTCGACGAATCGACAGTGTCCGCTCCGACCATGTTCAACCAGTAACCCCAGCCCTCTTCGTAACCCAGAACATGCAGCAACGGATGGTGGGCCACATCGGCTGCGACCTTCAGCGGCGAGCGCGCCATCAGGGCGGGCGAGCAGACCGGAAACAAGGTGTCCCAGGTCAGCCGTTGCGAGACCAGGCCGGGCCATTGACCATGCCCCCAACGAATTTCCATATCGTCTTCGCCATCCAGCTCCTTGACCCAAATGTTGCTGATATAGCGGATGTAGACATGGGGATGGGCCTGACGAAAGTCGACCAGTTTGGGCGCCAGCCAATGGACGAAAAACGCCAGGCTGCCACGCACCTTGATCGGCCGGCGTTTGTGCTGGCCAAAAATCTCGTTGGTCCCCACCGCCAGCCGAGTGATCGCATCCTGCACCACCGGCAGATAGGCTTGGCCTTCCTCGGTCAGCCCCAAGCCACGGGGCAAGCGCTTGAACAGCGCCACCCCCAGATGGCTTTCCAATTGGCGGATCTGCTGGCTGACCGCGCCCTGGGTCAAAAACAGTTCCTCGGCGGCGTGGGTAAAGTTCAGACAGCGGGCAGACACCTCGAATGCCCGCAGCCAGTTCAATGGGGGTAACGGCTTTTGCTTCATGGTCTGGACCTCATTGACGCCCCCCGCACCGAGCACGCTTGCCCACCCTGTCTAGAATGCATCGGACGGTTGTGCCAAGGGGGCAAGCGACAAGCGTCGCTCGCGGCTCTTGCGGGTAATGTAATACACGAAGTAGCACCAGGCGATGAATGGCAAACCGAAGTACAGCGCCACCCGCTGCTCGGGGTCGAAAGCGATCCCGACGCAGGCCAGGCTGCAGCAGGCCAGCGCTCCCAGAGGCACCCACGGATAACCCCGGACGCGGAACTTGAGGTCGCGGACATCACCGCCATTGGCCACATAGTGACGGCGGAATGCGATCTGGCTCGCAGCGATGCTCATCCACACCACCACGACCGCCAGCCCGGAAATCGACACCAGCGCCAGGTAGACGGTGTCAGCGGCAAACACACTACTGAGCAACGAGGCGCCGCCGCCGAACATGCTCAATACGATGGCATTCAACGGCGTCCCCGTGCGGGTCAGGTTAGAGAACTGCTTAGGCAGGTGTCCCTGGTCGCTTAAGGTCCAGAGCATCCGCGAGGCCGCGTACAACCCGGAGTTGGCCGCAGACAACAGCGCCGTGATGATCACGAAGTTCATGATGTCGGCGGAGTAAGGAATGCCGATGTAGCTGAACACAGTGACAAACGGACTCTCCACCAACCCGGCCTGCTCGCGGGGCAACAGCGTCGCCAGGACAAAAATGGTGCCGACGAAAAAGATCGCCAGACGCAACACGGTCGTGCGAATGGCCCGTGGCACATTGCGCTGAGGGTCCTTGGTTTCACCGGCAGCGATACCGATCAACTCCGTACCGGAGAAGGCGAAGGACACCGCCAACAGGGTCATGGCAATCGACATGAAACCGGTGGGGAACAAGCCCTCACGGGTGAAGTTACCCAGGCCGGCACTGTGCGCCTGATCGATATGCAACAGGCCAAGAATCGCCGCGCCGCCGATTATCAGGAACACCACCACCGTCACTACTTTGATCAAGGACAACCAGAACTCGGTCTCGGCAAACAAACGCACCGAGATCACGTTGGTCAGGAACACCACGCCAGCGAACAGCGCACTCCAGATCCACACCGGCGTGTCCGGGAACCAGCGCACCATGAGGATACCGGCGGCGGTGAATTCCGAGCCGATGGCCACGGTCCACGTCAGCCAATACAGCCAGGCCACGGTGTAGCCGGTACCCGGGCCGAGAAAGCGCGTGGCGTAGGTGCTGAAGGAGCCGGTTTCCGGCATCTGCACCGCCAACTCGCCCAGGCACATCATGACCATGTAGACCATGAGCGCGCCGATGATGTAAGCAATGACCGCACCTAACGGACCGGCCTGGTTAACGGTGTATCCGGACGTGAGAAACAGCCCGGTACCAATCACGCCGCCCAATGCCAACATGACAATATGGCGCGTCTGCATTTCCTGTTTGAAACCGGCACGCGGGTTGAGTTGCTGTTCTTGTATGGACATGGTTGTTCTCATGAAAGTTGGCGGGGCACGCATTAACGTCTGCGCTGAGAGATTGGGCAGAGTCAAAAAATGTCGCCACTGGGTTTTATTATTATTCCGCTTCATGAACGCCTCACTAACGGCCCTGTCGTGAGGGAGTAACGTTAAAACTTCAACTGGCTACCTCAGTGCACGTTTGATTGATTGAGGGCTGTTTGCTTGCGGGTAGCTGTTCACCCCGTGAATGCCTGACAAAGGCAAACGCCTGCTGCAGATCGTCGAGCAAATCATCGGTGTCTTCGATGCCGACAGAGACGCGTACCAGCCCTTCGGAGATACCCAGGGCCAGACGCTCCTCCAGCGTGTTTTCCACATGGCTGGTGGTCCGAGCCGGCCCGTAAATGGTTTCCACCGCGCCAAGATTGCCCGCGCAGTGAGCAAAGCGCAGGCGCGGCAACAGCACCTTGACCGTGTCCATGCCACCGACCAGGACAAAACTGACGATGGCGCCGAAACCGGACATTTGCGCACACGCCACCGCGTGGTTCGGGTGGCTGGTCAAGCCGGGATAATTCACCGACGCCACCAACGGTTCGGTGCAGAGAAACTCTGCCAGGGCGCGGGCACTGTGTTGCTGCTGACGCAGACGCAGCACCAGCGTTTTCATGCCACGGATGATCATGTAGGCCGAGAAGGGATCGAGCGTCGCACCGTTGATTTCGCGGTAATGCCGCACCTTTTCCATCAACGATTCGCTGCCGCATACTAGGCCGCCGAGCACATCGCCATGACCACTGAGGAACTTGGTCGCGCTGTGGATGACCACGTCCACGCCCAGCGCCAGTGGGTTTTGATTCAGCGGCGTGGCGAAGGTGTTGTCCGCCACCACCACGGCACCGACGCGCTTGGCCGCAGCCACCAGACGCTGGATATCGAGGATTTTCAGGGTCGGGTTGGTCGGTGTTTCCAGGTACACCAACTGGCAGCCTTTGGCGATTTCACGCTCGATCTCCTCGTGATCGAACGTCTCGCACAAGCTCACCTCCACACCCATGCGCGGCAGGAATTCTTCGAAAATCTTGTTGGTGCCGCCATAGCTGTCCTTAGTGGACACCACACGATTACCGTGGGCCAGGAAGGTGTAAAGCACACTGCTGATCGCCGCCATGCCACTGCTGAAGGCCACGGCGGACTCGGCATTTTCCAACTCGCGGATTTTGGCTTCGAGGGTCTCGACCGTCGGGTTGCTCATGCGGCTGTAGATAAAGCCCGGAGCATTGCCCAGAGCAACGTCGTACCAGACGTCGATGTCGTCGTAACCGTAAGCGGCACTGACCACGATAGGTGTTTGAGTGGCATTGTAGGGGTGCCTGACTTGCTCCCCACCCCAGACCGCTCGGGTCCCCGCTCCGGCGTTATCAAGCCTTGTGCTGTCAGGTTTATTATTCATTAAGACTACTCGCACTGAGTGTGGTGAATGTTGAGTCATTAATCGGATCTGGCGGCCAATATATTGAAAACCCGTGCGCCCGAGAAACGATGTTATCGGTGCCAAAGGGCTGTTTTTTTTAATGGCTATCAATGTGCGGAGTGAGGGGGGGGGGGCAACCCTGGCGGCTTTTTGTGCGGGTAGTGGGCTGTCTAGCCGGCTCATTTAACGTGCAAACGTAGATTGCGGTAGAAGCCGCACGATAAAAGGGCGATGCATCAAGAGAGTGAAACATCGCCACACATTATAAAATAACAGGCATTCTAGAACACACACCGCAACATATCTGCCCCCTCATCAGACTCCCCAACTATTCTTCATCACTCTAAGATTTGTCTTACACTAACCACGGGCAACTAGCCCAAGCAGCACTTGCAACTTTATAGTTCTTGCGGTTCAAATACCCGAGCGTCTCTACAGCTCAAGCAGCGCATCATGACAACACTAAGGTTTCCTGTTTAACTGCGCGCCGGACCATAGGTTAATTGCCCCCCTGAAGTGGCAACAGTATCGGAGCACAACACTATGTCGACGCTCTGCGAAAACGGTCCTATAACGGACATGGCCTTTAGCGATTGCCCGGTCATCGAAATGACGGTCAACAACACGGCCGTTCTCGATATCGACATTCTGCTATTGGGAGAAACCGGCACAGGTAAAGATACGTTGGCGCAACGCATACACCACCTGTCCCGTCGCAAAGGGAACTTCGTTGCAGTTAACTGTGCTGCCATCCCGGAAACCCTTGCGGAAAGCCAATTGTTCGGCGTCAACAGCGGCGCCTATACGGGCGCCATGCAATCGCGGGCGGGGTTTGTCGAAGCCGCCCATCTGGGCACCCTATACCTCGACGAAATCGACAGCATGCCGCTGTCACTGCAAGCCAAGCTGTTACGTGTATTGGAATCGCGCGGGGTCGAACGCCTGGGTTCCACACGCTTTATCCCGGTAGACATGCGCGTGATCGCCTCGGCCCAGCACGCCTTGCACGAAATGGTCGAGCAAGGCACTTTCCGACGCGACCTCTACTTCCGTCTGAATGTCGTCAATATCCACCTGCCAGCCTTGCGGGATCGGCGAGAGCGGATCATTCCCTTGTTCCTGAGCATGATTGAGCAAGAGGCCGAGCACTTCCGGCTCGCCGCACCTTCGCCCCCCGGCAAGCAGCTATTACAACAACTGCTGTGCCACCCGTGGAAGGGCAATGTGCGCGAACTGCGCTCGACGGCCAAGCGCTTCGTGTTGGGCCTGCCGCCGTTATCAACGGCGGTGATAACCCGACATGAACTTGAAATGAACCTGAAGACGCGACTGCAACAGATGGAGAAATCGCTGATTGAAGAGTCGCTTCGTCAACACGACCACTGTGTGGACAGTGTGGCAATAGCGTTAGGCGTCGCCAAGCGAACGCTCTACCACCGAATAAAGCATTTGGGAATATCACTAAGCTGAGACATGACAACCTTGCCGAACGTAAATACATTTTTTGAAACATACCCACCCGCCATCCATGGAACGCATAAAAAACATCAACCACATAAGTTATGGAACAGCGGTGCAAGTGTGCAATCGCGTCGTTTGATGCATCGCTGAACCCAGTGAACTAACATTAAGCATGGAGAAAAAAACATGACTATTGGTGCGATCGGTGGGGGCTATTCAGCTATGGCCAATGCAGCTTCATCTATGGGTGGCGACATGTCTGCTGAAGAGGCAGATGCAGGTATGGAGGCTGCAGAATCAAAGAAGCGCATAGACGGCGTAAAAAACGCATTTAAAGCAGCAGAGAACGCTAATACCAACGGTATTAAAGCAGCTGCTGACATGCTCCGTCTGTAATAGCTGAACCTTTGCTGACCTTCCCGACAGGCTATGCCGGGAAGGTCACGCCGCCACGAGCGTTGTCAGCAACAACCCTAAACACGCTCATCTTCTAACCCTTATCTAACAGGGGCAACATGATGATAGGAAGCATCCGCTCGACTGAAACCAATCAACTCCCTGGCGCCTCCGGAACACAGGAGGCATCCACCTCGGCCACCGATGTAAACTTTTTCAACTCAACTCTCACGCCGTCCTCACTCCCGAGTACGGCGATCAATCATGCGATGCCACAGAGCATGCTTTCCGAGGCCGCAGGCAAGCTGAATTCCGTGACTGAGCGTATGACCAAAAGCCTGCGTGCATTAAGCAGCAAGAACAAACTGGACGAGGCGCGAAAATATCCCGGCCAACTTTCCGATGCCCTCCTGCTGACGCATATGTTATCGAAGAGCGTCGGTAAAACCGCGCAGTGCATCGATAAAATCAGCAACCTGCAGTAGGCCAACATGACTCGCCCGCTGCTTATCCTGGTAATCCTGTCGCTCTCATTCTTGCTCAATGCCTGCAGTGATCGTGTCGAACTTCATCGTCAGTTAACCGAACAGGAGGCCAATGAGGTCGTTGCCGAACTGGCAGACAAACATATCCGCGCCACCAAAGTTCCCGCGAAAGATGGCGTTGTCGTGGTGGTCAACGCCACCGATATCGGCCGCGCCGTGCGAACGCTGGAGGCCGCCGGCCTCCCTCGGGTCGCGCGCGCGACGCTGGGCGACACCTTTCGCAAAGAAGGCGTGATCTCTACGCCGCTTGAAGAACGCGCACGCTACATCTATGCCTTGTCCCAAGAGCTGGAAACCACGTTATCGAACATCGATGGCGTCATCGTCGCTCGCGTACACGTGGTGCTGCCCGAGCGCGTCGCTCCGGGAGAACCCGTACAACCGGCGTCCGCCTCGGTGTTCATCAAACATGACCCCCGACTCGACCCCGACAACATCAGGGCCCGTGTGCGCAGGATGGTTGCGAGCAGTATCCCGGGGATGACCGCCGCAGTGGAAAACCCGCAAAAACTGACCGTCGTCTTCGTACCTGCGACCGCCTATTTGGAGCAGCAAAAACTGGCTTACTTCGGGCCTTTCCTGGTGCCCGGAGATGACATCGGTTTTTGGCGGGCCAGCGTGATATTCGCACTGATCGCCTTGGTGCTGATGGTTGCTGGGGGCGTGTTCTGGCATAGACGCACACAAAGAGCCGCAGACGCGCTGCCGGACGGCCCATCCCCTGATGCGCCTGTCCATGCACGCAATGAGTAATCTCTCATGGGCCCAATGGTGGGCCACGCCTTGGTTGTGTGCCCACGAAGACTGGAAAACCCCCGATCAACACGCCGCGCTAACTGAGCTGCATCGCAGCCGGCAGGTCGTCGCGGGCACACCTTATGGTGTTGCCCCGTGCCTGCCGCCAATGCCCGATCCCGCACTCCTGCAACTGGCACTCGCCTCAGCGAATCAACTCGACCTGGGGCTCGCACTGATTGACGGCATCTGCCGTCCCGCCTATGCAACAGCACTCGATGACAACCATCGGCAGTGGTGCAACAGGCTGTCCAAGGCCCTGCCTCTGGATATGGTGCAGCCCGACAATGACCCGCTGCAATTGCTCTGCGCCTGGGTCACACCGGCCACCTGGCAGCGCATCAGGTTGCGCTTTCCCCGCCGGCGCATTTTGGATCTGGAAGAAAAGGCGCTTTCGCTCGGTGACTCCCATAGCCGCCTCGACACCCTTTGGCATGCGGTGGTGTGGCGTATTGGCGCAATGAACAGGAACGGTAGTGCTGCTGCCTCAAAGGAGCACGGAGATTAACGATGTTATGTCGATATAAAATCAACTCGCCAGGCGGCGCGCCGCCCCTGCCGGGGAGCATGATCTCTTGCGAAACACTGGCGAGCTACACACAGGCCAGCAGTGTGGTGGATCAGGCAAAGGCCGAGGCCAGGCAATTGCTGAAGGCGGCACACGCCCAGCGCGAAGAGCTGCTCGAAAAAGCCAGCCTGGAAGTATGGCAACGTGCCAACGCGCAACTCAAACGCTGGGAAGTCGAGCGTCAGGCCTTGTGTGACAACCTTGAACGATACGCCACCGCCATCGCCAACCAGGCCATTCACCTGCTGCTTGAAGACACCCCCGCCCCCCAACGCATGGCTGCCCTGATCAAGCAGTTGCTGGCGAGCCATGTGCCAGCGGTCAAGGCCGCACTGGTTTGCCATCCGCTCGAACTGGAAGCCGTGCGGGCCTGCCTGGCCAACCGCGGCAGTACGCACTGGACACTGCGCGCGGACAATACGATCAAACCGCAATCGCTCATATTGAATACCGAAGAGGGGGACTTTCGGATCGACTGGACGTCCTTGGTCAACCTATTCCTGAAGCCTGACGACAGCCATTCAAACGATGGGCTTTAAACACACTTAATGAAATATAAATTGCCACACATGGAACCAATTCGACATACAAACCAAAAAGGAGAACATCCCAACGGAGTGAATCCATGAACTATTACGACGGTTATACCAATCGGCTTCTAAACGACGCACGGGTGGTTAAAAGAGACCTCACCCAAGCAGCAGAAAGCAATTCCGGGGCGGACGAAGACATGGCGTTTTTTTTCGATCTCGTCGCCAAGCATCGAACATCCGAATACGTCTTCAACGAACACACCCGCGTAAAACATATGCTCCTGAAGTCCGGCCTGGACAGCGGACAGTAAATTGAAAGCGCTGCTGGCCGAGTGCTTGAGACGCGGCACTGGAGAGTTAAGGTTATTCGAAAACAATGACGAAATTGTCCTGCGTCATTGTTCGAACAGCCTGCTGCTAAGTGTTCAGCTGACCCCACTTCGCCCAGATAAATCACTGCTGATGACCTGGCTGCGACTGGGCGAGGTCAGCCTGGATCACTTTCAGGGCGCTCTCGCTCAGGCGCCAGCCAGTGGCGCGCTCTGGCTGCTGCATTGCCTGCATGACAAGCACGACGAACAGCTGCTGCAGCGCTGTCTCGAGTCCCTGCTCAACCAACGCGATACCTGGCGCGCCACCGTCGCGCGCCTTCACAGAGCGGCGCCTCAACGCAACCCCACCTCCCTACGTTCGTTGCTGTACTAATCAGAGAAGCCTCTATGCACAACAAGATCCACAAGCGCGACAGCTTGCGCATTGACCCGCCTGAAACTTCATCACGACGAGCCGATTGGCGGTACCTGATCGCCCTGACCTGTTTGCTGGCCCCGGCGCAAGACGCCCTCGCCGCCATCCCCGCAGAATGGAAGAACACGGCATACGCCTATGAAGCCCAGTACAAGCCACTGCGTGAAGTCCTCGAGGATTTTGCCCAGACATTTGGCACCCAACTCCAGATCGAGGGCCTGCTGGAGGGCAACGTCAATGGCAAGATACGCGCCAATACCCCGCAGTCGCTGCTCGACAGGCTTGGCGTAGAACACCGCTTCCAGTGGTATCTCTACAACAACACCCTGCACATCAGCACCCTTGATCAGCAGGAGTCCGCACGCCTGGAGGTGTCGTCCGAAACCATTGCCGACCTCAAGCAAGCACTGACCGATATCGGCCTGCTCGACAGTCGTTTTGGCTGGGGTGAATTGCCGGAGGACGGCGTCGTCCTGGTCTCCGGTCCCCGGCGCTATATCGAACAGATCAAGCAGTTCAGCAGCCAGCGCCGCTCCCCGGACGAAAAGCAGAGCGTGTTGAGCTACCCGCTCAAGTTCGCCAATGCCGCAGACCGCCAAATTGAATACCGCAACGAAAGAATCACCCTCCCAGGCGTCGCCACCATGCTGCGCGGGCTGCTGGACCCGCGTAATCCCACGATGCTCACGGGCATGGCTCAACGCTCCGCCGCGCAGTCCCAGCCCGCGCCGCTGGCGCCTGCGTTCCCGCGCCTGAGCAACCCGCTGCTGGGGCAAATGCTCAGCACACCCGCGCCCACCGGGCCGGTGGACGCCGGCATATCGGTGACTTCCCGGGCGCCGGTCAACCCCAGCCGAATCCGCGTCGAGGCCGACGTGCGCAACAACGCGGTTCTGATTTATGACCTGCCGGAGCGTCAGGGGATGTACCGCGACCTGATCAGTCAGCTCGATGTGGCGCGCAAGCTGGTGGAAATCGACGCAATCATCCTCGACATCGAACGCTCGCAATTAAGCGAATTCGGCGTCAACTGGGGGTTTCAAAACAGTCGCTTCCGCGGCGCCGTCAACATGGCACCCGGCACCTCATCACAATTGTCGATCGAAAATCGCGAGCGTTTTTACGCCGACGTGCGCGCCCTGGAAGCTCGCGGGCTGGCAACCATGGTTTCCAACCCGTCAGTGCTCACCCTGGAAAACCAACCGGCGGTGATTGATTTCAACCGCACCCAATACCTGACGGCCGGCACCGAAAACGCGACCATCTTGCCCATCACCGTCGGCACCAGTTTCCAGGTCGTGCCCCGCGTCATCACCAGCCGCGGCGGCCATCAGATCCATCTGGCGGTGGATATCGAAGACGGTAACTTCGACGAGTCCAACCCCGAACGCTTCGGCCCCGATGTGCGTCGAGGCAAGATCAGCACCCAGGCCGTCATGGCGGAAAAACGCTCACTGGTGGTGGGCGGGTTCCATGTGACGAATAGTGCGGACAGGCAAAACAAGATCCCCTTGCTGGGGGATATTCCGTTGCTGGGCAAAGCGCTGTTCTCCTCGACGGAGCGCCAGAACAACCGGCGCGAACGGTTGTTCATTCTCACCCCACGCGTGATCGGCGATCAGTCCGACCCGTCACGTTATTTGCCTCAAGCCGACCAACGCGAGTTGCAAGCCGCGCTAAAACCCTTGGCACGACGCCTGGAGCCGCATCAGCCGGTGATCAACCGCAACGAAATCACCAGCACCCTGGCGCACCTGGTCAGCGGCCAAGTGCCCAAGGCCTTCAAGGCCGCAGCGATGCCGCTGGCGTTGAACACGTTGTGTGCCCCTCGCGAGCTGTTGGCGCTCAATAGCGAGCGCAGCCAGTGGTACACCGGGCCGCAGTTCAATGTGGCCGTCGTGGTGCTGCGCAATCAGTACAAGCGCAATGTGCGCATCGATGAAAAGGAATGCAGCAACAGCCAGACCCTGGCGGTCACCGTTTGGCCGCGCGCCTGGCTCAGGCCGGGTGAAGAAGCCGAAGTGTTTATCGCCATGCGCCCCGTGGTGAAGGATGAACACCTGAATGTGCCGCGCCCATCCCTGCTCACGCCAACCCGGAAGACCACGCCATGAAGCCAAGACTGTTGTGCGCCACCCTGATGACTGCCGTGTTGTTCATCAGCGGTTGCACCCCGACCTGCAAAGGGGACTCCTGCTCACGCCCACAATCGACCAGCGATAAGATGGTGATCTGGTGGCCGCCACAGATGCGCGTCGAACCCGGCCCGGCCGGGGAGCGTTCGGACTATCAAACGGTGTCGCTGGAGCGATGAACACCGGGAGGGTGCCTGACGATGAGCGGCATCGGCGGGCATTCTTCGATAGCCTGGTGAGCGGCGATGCCGCTCATCTGCCGTTGTGCCAGGGCATCTCCCTGCACACACAGCATGCCAACGCCCGCCCGGGGTTGGCCTTGAAAATCACCCAGGCGGCCTTGCGCGCCGGGCAACTGCAACGCGTGCTGGAGCGCCGCTTCGATCAGGCAATGGCGTTTGACGGCTGCTATATCTGCCTCGATACCCAGGGCGCACTGCTCATCTGGCACGCCCTGCCTGCCCAGCGTGAGGCCGTGGATCAAATCCTCAGCCGGATGCTGTCGCTGGCCGACCTTGAAGCCTTGGATGGGTTCGCCAGCCGCTGATCAGCGCTGCTCCAACTCCGGCAACTCAAGGGTTTCACGCTTGGCCTCATCGTCAAGGTCGCGCAAGGTCCGGTAGATCAACGCCACCGCGTGCAAGGTCTCGCGCGGAATGCTCGCCCCCAGTTTTGCCTCGTACAGCGTGCGGGCCAACCATACGCATTGAATCACCGGGACATCCGCCGCCTTGGCTCGATCGATCAGCTTACGCGCATTCGCGTCCGTGCCCTTGGCCACCAATTTCGGCAGCGGCGTTTGGCCGGGGCGGTAATACAACGCGACGGCAAAGTGCGTCGGGTTGACCACCAGCATGTCCGACTCCTCCAGCTTGGGCAGTTTTTTCTTGGGTTCTTCCTGGGCCAATTGATAGGCCAACGAGCGCCGTTGGCCTTTGACGTGGGGGTCGCCCTCCATGTCTTTGTACTCTTTGACCACCTCGACCTGGGTCATACGCATGCGCTTGGCAAAAAAGTATTTCTGCAACGTCAGGTCGATCAGCGCCAGCACCAACAGCACCCCCAGACACGCATGCAACAAGTGCCGAAAGAGTGTGATCAGCGCGAGGATGTAGGTTTGCAGATCGCTGTTGGCAAGGTTGATCAAGGCCCCCAGTGACGGGCCAATCACCACGTAGAGTATCAAGCCCAGGAGCAATGACTTGCCGATGCCCATCAACAAGTTCATCAGGGACTGGGCGGAGAACATCTGCTTGAGCTGGGTAAGCGGGTTCACGCGATTGAAGTCCAGCTTCAGGGACTCGGGGGCGAACAGCAGCCCGAACTGCATCCAACTGCTGATCAACTTCACCCCGATCGCGACCCCGACCATCATCAGGCCGAAGGAGAAAAACAACACCAACGCCTCCGTCAGCACCTCTTCCAGGGCACGCACAAACGGTTGCCCAATTCGCGCTATCGGCAGCGCCATCATCTGCTGGAAGCGCTGCATGCTGGTGTCGGCCGTGAACAAGGCGATCTCGCTCAAGGCCGTCAGCACCAGCAACTTGGGCACGTCCTGGCTCTGCGCGACCTGGCCTTTCTTGCGCTGATCACGCAGTTTCTTGGCACTGGCGGGGTGTTTTTTTTCCCCCGAGTCACTCATGTCCAAGGCCCCTTGAACAGCAGGCGCAGGAAGTGCTTGAGGTCACCGAGCAGCGCCATGCGTCCGACGATCAAGTCCTGCAGCAGCGCGAAATACAGCAGCAAAATACCGATGCCGGCCAGGCACTTGATCGGCGGGGCCAGCGTACTCACCTGCAGTTGCGGGCTGTAGATCCCCAGTAGCGCGACGCCGAACTCGAGCAACAGCAGCACGGCGATAAAGGGCGCGGCGTACAGCATCATGTGGGTGAAGGTGTCGCCGACCAGCTCGACAAACACACTGAAGCCATTGGCCGCCGGCAATGGAAACCACACCGTAGGCGGCCAGATCAGGTAGCTGTCCCAGATCACCTGAGTCAGCGCGCCCAGGCCCAGGCTGACCATCAATAAAAAAATCGCCAGTTGCTTGAACATGTGCCCTATTGGCGTTGCGTCGGGACCCAGCGACGGGTTGAGCTGGCCACCGGCCAAAGCCCCCCGCTGGTTATCCAGCAGCGCCCCGACCGACTCGAACATCCAGAACGGCATCGATAGCAACACGCCCAGCAAAAAGCCGAGGATCGCCTCCTTGAACACCAGCGCGCCCAACATCATCGCGGAGAGCTCCTGGCCCGCCAGCGCCGCGTGAATACCCGGCGCCGGCATCAATGCCATGACCATCACCACGGCGTGCCTGGGCATGCCGCGGATGTGCTGGAAACAGAACGCCGCGACGAGAAAAGCGCAGGGGTAAATGCGAGCCATGCCAATCAGCAGGCTCGGCATAAAATCAAGATAGAGCAGCATGGGCACGCCTCAATTCAAAGCCGAACGGGCGATCATGTCGAACGTCAGGTTGATCAACTGGACCAACTCCAGGCCAATCCAGCGCCCGGTCACCACCAGCGTGATGCCAACGGCGACCAGCTTGATACCGAAGGGCAGCGTCTGGTCTTGTATCTGCATCAACGCCTGGATCAGCGACGTCAGGACGCCCACGATCACCGCGACAATCAGCGGCGGCGCCGTCAGCACCACCACCAGCAGCATGCCCTGCTTGAACAGTACAATCGGTTCCATAGGCAGCTCAGAGATAGGAAAGGAACAGGCTGTCCAGCAGCCGCGACCAGCCGGACACCATCACAAACAGCAGTAATTTGAGCGGCAGCGAAATGGTCATGGGCGAGACCATTTGCATACCCAGCGCCAGCAGCAGGTTGGAGACAATCAGGTCAATCACGATAAAGGGGATGTAGATCAGGAACCCGATCTCGAACCCCGCCTGCAACTGCGACAACACATACGCCGGGACCAGCAGGATCAGGTCTTCACGCTGGACCTCCTGCGCCATGGCCGGCGGCCACATGCGCGCGGTGTTTTCCAGCAGGTGGGTGAGGATGTCCGGGTCACTGTTACGCACCATAAAAGCCCGCAACGGCTGCACCGCTTCAAGCCCGGTCTGTTGCAGCGTGCTCACACTGCTCAAGTCCAGGGGCGTCACCTTGACGACCTCCGCGATCTCATACCCCACGGGCGCCATGATGAACAGGGTCGCCGCCAACGCGATGCCGTTGATGGCCATGCTCGGCGGCACCTGCTGCACACCGATCGCGTTGCGGGTGATCATCAGCACAATCACGATCTTCAAGAACGCGGTGCAGACGATCAACAGCATGGGCATCAACGACAATGCGCCCACGAACATGGCCAGAACAATCGGGTCTATCCCTTGAAAACTCATCGGGAAAAGATCACACGAGACATCTGCAACCCCAAGCGCCCGTCCACTTCCACCAATTGCCCCACGCCCAGCGGGCGGTCGCCGTAATACAACCCGGCCATGCCCGGCGCATACCCGGAAATGCCCAGCACCGCGCCGGGCGCCAGGTTGCGCAGCTCGCCGAGGGTCAGGTTGAGCGTGCCGCATCGCACATTGAGCGCCATGCTCAGTTCGTCGAACGGTTCATGCCCGAAGACATCCACCACCGGCGTGTCGTCTTCATGCCCCGAGTAGGGCGGTGTTGCAAAATCGTCGTCCAAAGGCGCTTCCTCGATCGAAGTAAGGGTCAGGCAGATAGGCCCGGATTCATCATCAATAAACACACACAGACGGTGCCCGCCGACCTGCACATGACCCTCGCCATGGGCTTGGAAAAACGCCTGTTCGAACACCAGCACGTCGCCGGCCCGCAGACCGCGCAATTGGCTGAGGGGGACGCGCAGGCGCCCGATCGTCACGGGCAGCGCCAACTGAAAACGCGCCGGCATCGGGCTGGCCATGCGGCGCCACGCCCCCGCCTCGCACAACGCCAGAAAGCTCTGCGCCGACAGCCACAGGTAACCCACGACGTGGGACGCGCCGAGCGTCACGCACAGCCGGCAACCGAAGTTCAAAGGCCGCGCAGAGGGCAGTAGCCGCAAATGCCCCAACAGCGCCCGCACCTGGGCGCTCAAATGATGCTGAAACAAGGCCCAGAACCAGGAGTCCGGATCGTTGCCCGCCTGTGCCAACGTCACCGGGCATTCACCCAGCAAGCTGAATTGCGGCCCCGGCTCACTGAACCCCAATACGCCGCAGGCGGTTTCGAAACACAGCGGCTGGATGCCCACGGGGGCAGCGCCGGGCTCCAGCCGTAACTCGCCACGCAGCTCGCCCACCTGATACGGCATACGCAATCCGCGCCCCAACCGCAGACGGGCCGCCGCCACATCGCCCTTGACCGAGGGCAACGCCAGAGCGGGCATCATCATGCCCGCGCCGTGGGGGTTAAGCGCAGGCTGACAGGCCGCGCGAGGCTCTCGGCAAGCCTTTGCTCACACTGCTGCCGTACCCCGCTGAGCCAGCGCGTCGTGCTCTCGCGCTCGGCCTGCAACTCAATCGTCCAGGCGCCCTGCTCTCGACCGATGCTGCTGTCGATCCGCCCCAGGTGCGGCAAGTACAAGACCGCCGTCAGCGGCCACTGCGAAGCGCCGTCAATCCGCGAAACCAGGCGCTCGCTCAACGCATCGACCAGGGAGATATCGCCTGAAGCCTTGATTCCGGCCAGGGACGGCCATTGGCCTGCGTCGTGGCTGTCATCATTCAACAACTGGGCAAACAGTCGCCGGTCCTCCCACGGCACCAAGGCGTCGATCACCGGTACACGATCTAGCCGAAACTCACGCAGGTTCAGGCGTTCAGGCGAGATGGCGGAAACGGGGTTCATAGCGGTTCCTGCGTCAGCAAATGGGAGAGCTCCTGGATTTTTTCCACCTGGCGCAGACACAACGTCACCTGTTTTTGCGCACTGCCGACCTGCACCGCCTGCTCTTCGCGCTGCCCTTGCAGGTCCTTCAACTGGCTTTCTTCGCGGCGGGTGCCGGCCGACAAGTGGTGTTCCTTGGCGCTCCAGGTTTTCAGCGCCTTGAAGGTCACCACCTGCCCCTGGTGTTCACTCAACAGCTGCGCGCATTGTCGGGCCTCTTCCAGGCGCGTTTGCTCAAGCGTCGCCTGGGCCTGCTGGATATGCGCGACCAGCGCTTGCTGCGCTCGCTTGGCCTCGCGCAGCGCACGTTCGGCGCGGTCTGCGCGGTAGCGACGCAAACGCCGCAAGGTGTCGATTTCACCCGACAAGACTTCAGAAAGGGACATAGGCAGTCAGCTCCATCAAGTGATCCAGGGTCGTGGCGATCGGCGAGGGCTCACGTAAGTCCTGGCGCAAGAAACCATCCACCGCCTGGCGGCTGTCCACGGCCAGATCGGTCAGCTCATCGTTACCGGGCTGGTACTCGCCCAACTTGAGCATCAGCTCGATCTGCTGGTAAGCCGACAACAGACGACGCAACGCCGTACCGGCCTGGATGTGCCCAGGCTCGGCAACGTTGCTCAAAATTCGCGAAAGGCTGGCCAACACATCCACCGCCGGGTAGTGGCCACGCTCGGCCAGCTTGCGGGACAGCACGATATGGCCGTCGAGCAGCGAACGAACTTCATCGGCCACCGGATCGCTCATCGAGTCCTGCTCGATCAGCACGGTGTAGATCGCGGTGATCACGCCTTCGCGCGTTAACCCGGCGCGCTCCACCAAGCGCGGCAACAAGCTGTACACCGAGGGCGGCAAACCGCCGCGGCCCAAGGGTTCGCCGGCGGCCAGGCCGATTTCGCGCTGGGCCCTGGCGAAACGGGTCAAGGAGTCGATCAGCAACAACACGCGCTTGCCCTTGCGCCGGAAACCTTCGGCCAGTGCGGTCGCCGTGAACGCGGCCCGCGCCCGTTCCATGCTGGAGCGGTCGGACGTGGCGCACACCAGCACGGCTTTGGCGCGCAATTGGTCATCCAGTTCGTGATCGAGGAACTCGCGCAATTCACGGCCCCGCTCACCGATCAAGCCGAACACAATCACATCGCACTCCACGTTACGGGCGATCTCGGCCAACAACGTGGTTTTGCCGCAACCGGCGCCGGCAAACAGCCCGACGCGCTGGCCCTCGCCCAACGTCAGCAGACCATCGATCGAGCGCACGCCAGTGCCCAACGCGCGGCTGATGCGCGGGCGCTCCGTGGGCAATGGCGCCTCGCACAACACTGCAGTCGCGTCGGGCGTATCCGCTTCGACAAACGCACTCGGGCCCTCGCCTGCGATCGGGCGACCAAAACCATCCAGCACCTGGCCCAACAGTTCATCACTGACCCGCACCCGGTGCGGCACCCCCAGGCGCTCCACGGCGGCGCCGACGCGCACGCCCTCCAGATTGCCCAGGGCACTGAGCACCGCATCCTGCTGATCAAACCCGATGATTTCGGCCAGCATGTAATCGCCGGGGTTCTTTTCGACCTGGCACAGATCACCGATACGCGCCTGTGGCAGCCGGCACTGCAGCAGCATGCCGTTGACGCGCTGGATACGACCGCGCATCGACACCGGCGCAAAACGGGCCAGCCCCTGGGACTGAATCAATTGCCACGCGTCGAGACGCTCCTGCACCGTGCCGCTCACCAGCTCACCTCAAAGCGTTGCGTGCCGTCGAACACCACCTTGCTGTTGTCGATCAACACCAACCGCAGGCCATCCACTTCATCGCCGACGAACAAACGATCGCCGTGTTCCAGCACCACATGGCCGCTCGGCCCGCCGACGATCTGCAAAATCTTGAACGGCAGGACGTTGTCACGCACCCGCACACGGCTGATCACCGGCACGGCGGTGTCGAACTGTTCACCAAACCGGCTGAGCATGCGCGCGACGAGCTCCACCTCCTCCTGGGACACATCGCCATTGAGGGCGATCTGCCCATTGATCACCTGCAAGCTGATCCGATGGTCCAGCTCGCGCTCGCCGAGCATCTTGAGCAACTGCTGGCGCACCTCGAACGGCGAAGCGAGGTTGGGCTTTTGCGGCACGACGGGCATCAGCGATGCCTGGGCCTCATGCTCGCCGGTGGACGCCATGCCGACCGCCACGATGATGACCGCGCACGCCAGCACCAGGCTGATCAGGCGCTTCTGCTGAAACGGCGGGATGGCCGACAACACCAGCGTTGCCGGCACCTCGCGGCGCGGCTCGGCTGCCGGGGGGGCCTGCGGGGCCGCTGCCCGGGGCCAAGGCTGATCGGCCAAGGCGACGCACAGGCGAATGCTGCCCAGCGAAAACGGCGTATTGAGCGCCAGGTCGGCGATCTGTGCCAGCGCCTGCCCGCTGCTGCTTTGCAACAGCCCGGCTTCAGCCTGCACCGACCAGAACCCGTCGGTCAGCCGCAACTGCGCGTGATACTCGACCACTCCCGCGTCGGTCAGCAGCAGATCCGCGTCAGCGTGGCAACCCAGGCTCCACTGCTCGCCAAACAACGGCAACGCAGCGCCCTGATTCAAACCTTCCAGCACGCGCAGCTCAAACATCAGCACGTCCTCCCCGGCGCGGTTATATAGGTTGCGCTCATGCCGCCGCTCCTCGCATCAGCTCTTCCTGGCCAAGGTCAAAGCGCCCCAGCACCTTGACCTTGGAGGCGCTCCCCAGCTCAGCAAACGACAGCACCGGCACATGGCTGAACTCTTCAATCAGTAACGTGCGCAAGGGGCTGCGCAGGTCCTGGGCCACCAACATCACACTCTTGCTTTTGGGCCGCACGGAAAACGCTTGGTTAAGCAGGTTGACCAACGAAGCGCCGCTGTCGCTATCGAGGGCGAAGAACACCCCGGTCTGGGTCTGGCGCAGCGCCTCGCGCAGCACGTTTTCGGTCTGCGGCGACAACAGCCAGGCATGCAGGCCGTCCGCTTCGCTGTACTGGTGGAAGATCTGCGATTTAAGCGCAATGCGCGCGTAGTCCGCCAAGGCGTCCGGCTCACGTTCATGCTGGCCGTACTCGATCAACGACTCGACGATCAAGCGCACGGCACGCAACGGCACACCTTCACCCGCGAGGCGCTGCAACACCGCCGAGAAGCGCGACAGCGGCATGATCCGCTGCAGCTCCTGCACCAGCTCTGGCTGGTTGTGCTCAAGCCAGCCGAGGATCGCCTTGCTCTCCTGAATCCCAAGAAACTGCGGGCCGCTGAGCATCATGGCCTGCTTCATGCGGTCGATGATCAGGCTGGTCGCGCTGAAGCGTTCCAACTGCGGGTCATCCAGCAGCGGATCGTCGGGCGGCAGCCACAGCCAGTCCTGCTCGTCGCGCTCGGCCAACCCCTGCACCGCGTGGGCCGGCTCGTCTGCCAGCGCCTTGCGTTCCACCGCCACCAGCATGACCACCGACGCCTTGATCATCGGCACTTCGTGGACGCAAAAACGCATCTCATCGTCGGCCAGCGAAGCATCGAGTTCGACTTCGAACGGCGGCAGCGTCAGGCCAATGTTGGCGACCATCGCATTGCGCGCCTGGCGAATCCCGTGGATGAGTTCCGTGACCTCGGGCGAGCCTTGTAGAACCGGTGAAAACTGCAACAGGTAGGGACGCGACGGATCGAACCCGCGCAAATCTTCCTCGCCGTTGTCTTCAGGGCGAACCACATCGGTGGCTTCCGCTTGCGGCTCTTCCTCGCGCTGGCGTTGACGCGCCAGGTAATAACCGAGGCTGCCCGTCATCATCGAAATGAGGATGAATACCAACGTAGGCATGCCAGGCAAGGCGGCAAAAGCCAGCATGCCCACCGACGCGATCATCCAGCTCTTGGGTTCGCTGGTCATCTGCCGGGCAATTTCCGCGCCCATGTTATTGGCACCCTTGCGCCCATCCGGCGCCGCACGGGTGATGATCATGCCGGCGGTCAGCGAGATCAGCAGCGCGGGGATTTGCGCAATCAGGCCGTCACCGATGGTCAGCACCGAATACAACGCCATCGAGTCGCCAGCGCTCATGCCGTGCTGGAACATCCCGGTGGAAAAACCGCCCAACAGGTTGATCACCACAATGACCAGCCCGGCAATCGCATCGCCTTTAACGAACTTCATCGCGCCGTCCATTGCGCCGAACAACTGGCTCTCGCGACCCAACTGCTCACGCTTGTCACGCGCCTGGCCGCCGTCGATCAAACCGGCACGCAGGTCGCTGTCGATGGACATCTGCTTGCCCGGCATCGCGTCGAGGCTGAAACGCGCCGCCACTTCGGCCACCCGCTCCGAGCCCTTGGTAATCACCAGGAAGTTGACGAGCGTCAGGATCATGAAAATCACCAGCCCCACCGCCAGGTTACCGCCCACCACGAAGTTGCCGAACGCTTCCACGATGTCGCCCGCGTCCTGCTCCAACAGGATCAAACGCGTGGTGGCAATCGACAGCGCCAGACGAAACATGGTGGTCAGCAGCAAAATCGAGGGGAAGGAAGAGAACGCCAACGGCCCGGGCAAATACAGCGCCAGCACGATCAACAGGCAGGAAATACAGATATTCAGCGCAATCAGAATATCCACCAGCCAGGTCGGCAACGGCACGATGAAGATGAACACAATGGCCATGACCACCACCGCGCCCAATACTTCGGCACGCCGCGCCACCTTGAGCAGCACAGCGTTGATGGTCGCCAGCACCTTCATGCGCTGCCCCTCAATTCGCTGGCAATGTGGGTGTTGCCCCGCTCCACTCGTGTGAACTCGTCCATCACCAACAAGAATTTGTGCAAGGCCTCCTGGCGCCCGCGGCTGTCACGCCACAAGGTCTGAGGCAGGCGCTGGATCACCGGGTACAGGCCGTTGAGGGACACCAGTTGGCCGCTCGCCAGCTCGCCACCGAGGTCTTCGGCCAGGCGCAAGACCTCGCCCGAATCGACACCCGTGGAGGTATATCCCAACAGGCGCTGCAACAGACTCACCGAATCCTCATCGGTGCTCAGGCGCTCCAGCAATGCCTGGCAATTGGCTAACACCCCGCCCAACTGAGCGCAGCTTTGCAGCCCCAGCAGCAACGTGCGCAAACGCGCCGTGGGCACCGAGGGCGAATGCGCGGCGATGTCATCGGCCAGGGCGCGGCGCATCACTTTGAGGCCGTCAGCGAAGCGGTCACCGCCGAACAGGCCCAACAACGATTGCATCATCGTTGCCAAGGATTGGCGCGTGACCACACTGGCGTAATACAGCCCTCGCACGGCCTGGCGCTCTTGCGGGTCGCCGGCGGCCTGCTCCAGCGCGGAGGCAATGTTCAGGCCGGCCTGGATCTCGCCCCTGTAGCGCACCTGCAACCGATCGATCGCCTCTTGCGCCAAGGCCACCTCGGTGGCGTGTGCCTCGGCTTGCGCTGCCACATACTTGAGCACCACGAACGCGCGGGCCGAGTCGCCGCCGGTCAGCGCCAGCCACTTGTCCGTGCTGACGTTGTGCGCCAGTTGCGAACGCACCCGGCGCGCCATTGACGCGAGGGGCTCCTGGGCCGGATGGCCGAGCTGATCATAGAGCCGCACGAGCTGCTCGACGGCAGGTACCGTCAGGCCCATCGAGCGCCGGCTCAGCGCCTGATTATTGAGCGCGACCTCTTGATTGAAAACCTGCGCAATGTCATCGAAACCTGTCGCCGTGGCCGCTGTTTTGTCAGGGCTGACGCGGGGAGGGTCCACGCGTTGGAGCTGTTGCACATCGTTGAGCGATTCGACTTTCATGGGGCGGGCCAGGACGTAGAGTTTGTGTCCCTATGTGGCAAACGCAGGCTTTACGGTTCCAACAAATTTCCCCTCTGCGGTATTTTGAAATTACCGGCACAAACCCGCCTGGGCTTTTGCAAAAAACCGCACAGAATTCTCTGAATAAAAAATATTTATTTATATAAATCAACGTCTTGTGATTTTTTTCTGGTTGGCACAGCCGGTGCAAAAGGGGTTCCCGTCGAAACCATTTCGATCGCGTCCACCCTGAGGAAAAAATCATGGATATCCCTATTGGTGCTTTAGCTCACCTTGTTGGCGGCTCGCCTCAATTCATGCTCCACCTGACGGACGACCAGCAAAAGAAGCTCCGGCGTTTCATACACAAGCGCGTGCTCAACCCGGAAGATGCGGACGATATTCTGCAGTTGACGTACCTGGAGGCCTGGCGCAACAGAGAGCGTTTCAGTGGCCAGGCGACCCTTAGCACCTGGATGTGCGGCATTGCGCAGAACCTGATCCGCAACCACTTCCGGCGCATGTACGCCAAACCGGTGCATTGCGAATTCGATGAAGCGCTGTGGCACGGCCAGGAAGACAGCCAGAACCTGGATTGGGAATTCGAGGTCAACCGCCGCCTGGAAAAAACCCTGGTCGCCATCAAGGACCTGCCCACCGAAATGCGTAAAACGCTGTACGCCTCGCTGGAAACCGACGGCAGCTATCAAGACACCGCCGATGCCCTGGACATCCCCATCGGCACCGTGCGCTCACGCCTGTCACGGGCGCGCGAACACCTCAAGCGCGCCACGCGCACCCCGTTGCAACCGTAGCCCAGCCTAGCTGGCAACCGTTGGGCGAGAGGGATATCTGCCCAACCGTATCAGACCTTTTTCGTGCGCGGCAGCAAGATCGCCAGCAGCCCGAACAGCGGCAAGAACGCGCATAGCCGGTACACGTACTCGATGCCGCGACTATCCGCCAGGTGCCCCAGCAGCGCCGCACCGATCCCGCCAAAACCGAACATCAGCCCGAAGAACACCCCGGCGATCATTCCCACATTGCCCGGCACCAACTCCTGCGCGTACACCACAATCGCCGAGAACGCCGAGGCCAGCACGAAGCCGATGATCACGCTGAGCACGCTGGTCCAGAATAGGTCCACATGGGGCATCAACAACGTGAACGGCGCCGCGCCAAGGATCGAAAACCAGATCACCGCCTTACGCCCGATCCGGTCGCCAATCGGCCCGCCAAAGAACGTCCCCGCCGCCACCGCGCCGAGGAACAGGAACAGGTGCAACTGCGAGCTGGCCACCGACAGGTCGAACTTCTCGATCAGGTAAAACGTGAAGTAACTGGTGATGCTCGCCATGTAGAAGTACTTGGAAAACACCAGCAGCCCCAGCACCACCAGCGCCGCCATCACGCGCTGTTTCGACAAGCCATGCGTCGCCGCCTGACCGGCCTTGAGCTTGAACAGGCTCAAGTGCGTGCGATACCAACGGCTGATCGCATACAGCAGCACCAGCGCAAAGACCGCGAACAGACCGAACCAGGCCACATTGCCCTGGCCGAACGGAATGATGATCGCCGCCGCCAGCAACGGGCCGAACGCCGAGCCCGCGTTGCCGCCGACCTGGAACGTCGACTGTGCCAGGCCATAGCGCCCGCCCGACGCCAGCCGCGCCACGCGGGACGCCTCCGGGTGAAAGGTCGACGAACCGATCCCGATCAACGCCGCCGCCAGCAAAATCAGCGGGAAGCTGCCGACCTGGGACATCATCACAATCCCCACCAGGGTGCAGACCATCCCGCACGGCAACAGAAACGGCTGGGGATGCCGATCGGTGTAATAACCCACCCACGGCTGCAACAGCGAAGCGGTGAGCTGGAACGTCAGGGTAATCAGCCCGACCTGGGTGAACGTCAGGCCATAGCTGGCCTTGAGCATCGGATAGATCGAGGGCAGCACTGACTGGATCAAGTCATTGATCAAATGCGCCAGCGCCACCGCGCCGATGATCCGCATGACCAGCGGGCTGGTTTGCCCGGCGGCGGGGGAATTGCCAAGAGCCATAAGAGGGTTCCGTACAGCGGGGGAATGCACAGGTGCAGGTGCGACAATGTGCCACTTTTACACGCAGCAAGGCTATCCCGTTAGGGAGCTAACGAGGTTGCGGTCATGCTTTGTAAAAGGCCAGCAGGGTGGATCGCTTTAATTTGAAGGACGTTTCCTAGACAATCCCCGGCGCCTTGTGCCTGTGGAAACCGCTGGCTAGTCTTCGATCCGTCACTGGAATCAGTGATCGGGTTTAGTCGCCCGGATTCTTAATCAGGCGCATGCACCTCCATGAGTTTTATGGTGGCTGTGCGCAGGGCACCTTCGGGTGCGCCGGGTTTTCCTGATTAGCCGGTCGACTAACCTGCGTACAGCCGCCACCCATTCGTTTAGTCGCGACGGGGCCGGCTTTTGACTTAATCAGGAGTTACACCATGACCAAAGCACTCCCCGATCCGCCCATCGACTGCCTCGCCGTCAACGAACACCTCAGCTTCGAAGACGCCCAGCTCTACATCGCCCACCTGATCCACAGCGCCTCGGCCACCGTGCTGGACTGCGGCGACCACCTGCCCCCCCACGACCGCGCCAAAATCCACGCCGTGTGGCACCTGCTGGAAATGGCCAAAACCGTGGTCGACCGCTCCATCGACTGCATGCCCCGCACGTCCTGACCGTCAACGCCGATCAACTGCGGGAGACCTGCAAATCCCCCACCACCCGTCGGCCCAGCCAGGGCTTTTCGTTAAACAGTTGAAAGCGTAGATAAAAATTCAATAAAAACGCTTGACGCTTTGTCGTTCTCCGCGAATAATGCGCGCCACTTGGCTACATAGCTCAGTTGGTTAGAGCATAGCATTCATAATGCTGGGGTCCGGGGTTCAAGTCCCTGTGTAGCCACCAAGTACCGATCCATAGATGTCTACAGCAGTCTATGAATCACCTCAAGAAGCCCGCCTAGTGCGGGCTTTCTTGTTTCTGGCTGTCCACCTCTATCTATCCCTATCCTTCCCCTCCGTGTATGCCCACGTGTATGCTTCATAAATAATTGAACTGAAGGCATACAAGGATGAAACGCACAGATATCAAGCGACGCCCTCTCGCTGACACGACACTTTCCAGCCTGGAGCCTGAGGCCGGGGCATACCGCGAACTAGATAGCCCAGGGCTATATTTCAGGGTCAAGCCAAACGGCCAAAAGTCCTGGGAATTACGCTACAAGAAGCCGGACGGCAAATGGTCATGGCTTGGTCTTGGCGGCTACCCGGAAGTGGGTGGCGCTTTCGCTCGACAGAAAGCGGCTGATCTACGCTCCGACGCATCGGAAGGTAAGAACCCGATCACCTCCAAGAAAGCTCGCCAAGCCGCCGAGATCGATGCGGCCAACGACACCTTTGAAGCATTGGCAAGGGAGTGGCACACGTCTCGCCTTAGCGGCTGGGATGCTGGTACGGCCAAAAGGATACTTGGCGCACTTGAACGCCATGTATTCCCCTCGCTAGGTAAACGCCCCTACACCTCAATCATGTCGATGGAGTGGATGGAGCTATTGAGAGGGCTTGAGCGTCAGGGGATTCTGGAACAGATGAGCCGTGTGAGGGCCTACTGCAAAGATATCTATGACCTAGCTCGAGTGACCGGCAGAGCAGTCAACAATCCGTTGGAGGGTGTGCATAAATTTCTGTCCTCGGGAAAGGCAGAGAACTACGCCCACGTCTCCCCCGATGAGCTTCCAGGGTTACTCCGAGCGATACGCTCCTATCCCCACGCCAAAGATGTTCAGCTTGGCCTAAGGCTGTTGACCCTGATGGCTGTACGCCCCAGCGAACTCCGAGAAGCACACTGGGTAGAGTTCGATTTCGACAAGAGGCTGTGGACTGTTCCAGTCGAGCGCAAGGGTCGCAAGAAAGGTCGTGAGCATCTGGTGCCACTATGCATTCAAGCAGTGGAAGCACTATTAGAGCTTCGGCAAATAACCGGCGCTTACCCACTTCTGTTTCCAGGTAGAAGCGACCGCACTAAACCCCGCAGCGATACCGTATTCCTAATGGCACTCAGACGCCTTGGTTACGAGGGCCGCCAGACCGGCCATGGCTTCCGCCACATCGCCAGCACGATCCTCAACGAGCACGGATATCCAGCTGACCATATCGAGGCCCAACTCAGCCACAAGGCACAAGGTGTTCGAGGGATTTACAACAAGGCTCAGTACCTTGAGCAACGCACACAGATGATGCAGTGGTACGCCGATCATCTCGATTCCCTAGAGGCCGGGAATGTAGTGCAAGGTCAATTTGGGAAGGCAGTGTGAGAGCACTTACCCTGCCCCCTCTAAATCCGGTGTAACGCGTGTTACTCGTGTAACGCCACTCGCCAAGCACCCGGATTCATTGGCTTTCACGCCCGTTACACAGTTGAGCGACATAGCGTACATCCGATGTAACGCAGCCCCAACGTGTAACGCAAAAGTCAGCGCTCTGGTGCTGCGGGCAGGCGTTTTTCGCCCGAGCCCACCAAGCGACCTTCGCTGGCTCCCCCCTTCAAGCGCAGGGCGTGGGACTTTCGGTTACACAGCGCCTGAGACACTTGGCAATGACTGATCGCCAAACCGTATTGCATTCGGCGCTAAGCCGCGGCCTGCTCAGATCTCTCTCAGCGCAACCGCTCTATGATCTCTGCCGTGGACAGGTCGCTGACGCCTGCCACCTGATCGACCAGTGCTAGCTGCGCAATTACTAAACCGCCGCGTTCACCCTGCGTTGCCCCCATATTGACTACACATTGACCGGTCTAGGGGAAAAGTAGTTTTCTTCATCTAGATAAATGTATAGATAGATACCCCTGTATCCATAACCAGGGGTTATCCATGAATGATCATAACTGCAAGTCCGCAAATCCCACCGAAATCCGCTCTTACGAAACAAGCGATCTGAACGCCAAGCGAACCAGTCATTTTGCCGCAGACCCTTCAGCAATTCTGATCCGCATGCCGGAAGTAATGGCCATAGTTGGGTTAGCGCGCCCAACGATTTACAAACTAATGCAGCAAGCGGATAGCGGCTTCCCACTTCCAGTAAAACTCAGCGCTAGTAACGCCCGTAGCGCTCCCGTCGCATGGGTACTGGCTGAAGTTTTAGATTGGACGCGTGCACGAATCGCAGCTCGAGACAGGGTGGCGGCATGAAAAATCGTGTCGCCAACAGGGCCATCTTGCAGCCCTTTTCTGTACTCAGAACAGTCGGATTTACCCCTCGCTGGATGCAACGCTTCGAACGCTACCGTACAGAGCAAAAACGCCTGAGCCGGGACGTTTTGGTGATGCGCTGGGCAGACGGCATCTGGTGCGTATTGTCAGTTCCTTGCCAAGCCCCGCAAGCAATCATCGTCGACGAAGGCCAACAGATATACGCCTACGAGGATGCACGCGCTTGCCTCGATAGCGACTTCTTGCCCTTTGTTTCCCTGAGCTGGGAAATCCATGCCTGAAATGAAAACGCCCCCGGCGGCAACCGGAGGCGTTGAGGTAAATCTACATGCCTGATCAATTTATGCCGCATCGAAAAAATCCGCAAGTGATCCGCACAGTTGCACTTTCAAAAACCGGGCGTTACTCTCTGGCTGTCGCTGCAAATTCAGCGACCGGGTTTGGCGACCCGGATAGAAAAGGCGCACAGGCGCCCCCATACCGATTGCAGGCGCTTTTTTTGTGCCCGCATTCCTATTTTATGGTGGCTGTGCGTGGGAGACCTTCGGGTCTGCCGGGTTCCTTTTCCCCGGTTCGCCAACCTGCGCACAGCTGCCACCCTAATTCGTTTGGCGACGATCAGTGGCAGCTCCTACACAGAAAAGGAGCTACACCACATGCACGCCCTCAATCCGTCCAAAATTCGCGCCGCCGCTCATCGAGCAATGGCTCTCGCCGCTTTACACGCCAACTCCAGCCTCGCTACACGCCTTTCCCGTTACAACGCCCATATGTCCAAGGCTCGCGCCCTGGAAGCCGCAGGGGGTGCCCAATGAGCATGCTCCCAGGCTTTGCACTACCCGAGGATCTGCTCTGCGTCAGCCAAGACGCCGAAGCCGGTCTGCCTATCGACGCCATCACCTGTGCGCTCGACCGTGCCGATTCAGTTCTCATGCTGTTGGAAGATCACTTAGACGGCGATAAACCCCTGCTGTCCAACCGCGTGCTGTCGTCTGTTATTTGGGACGTTCGCGGCACCTTGGGTTTGATCAAAACACTCACCATGTACGGTGATGCCTCTTCTGTGCCGATGGGCCAGAAAGGCGGTGTGCTGTGACCCACTCCAGCACGCGTGGACGCTCCGAGTTTTCCCCTGCCAACGGTAACGGCCAAAACCTGTTTCGGGTAAATGCCGGTATCCCGCTGGAGGACGCACTTGAAGCCGTCTCCCAGATTCTGCACCACGCCAATCAACTGATCCTCGATGCCGCCATCAGCGATACGGGCGAGCGTTTTAGCTGGCCTGCGTTCTACCTCGGCGAGATGGCCAAGGCGCTGATCGACGACGTGAACGAGGCGCTGCTTGAGTCGAGGACCGCACCATGACTCAGCGCACCGGCAACACCTCAAAACGTCCGAGCTTTGCCGACGTAAAAAGTGCCGCACTGAAGAACATCGACCGTGTACTTGCTCACTGGCTGCCGAACGGCAAACGCGTTGATGGAGGCAAGGAATTCACCGCACCGAACCCGACGCGCACGGACAAACGTGCGGGCTCACTCAAGGTCAATTTGAGCAAAGGCACCTGGGCGGATTTTGCCACCGGTGATAAGGGCGGTGACCTGATCGATCTGGTGCGCTATATCGACGGCGGCACCGATGTTGAGGCCTGCAAAAAACTGGCGGATATGTTCAGTGTTTCCGCTGGATCTGCGACCACCAAAGGCGCACCGGCTAAGAGCGCATCACCGGAGTGGATCGCCATTCAGCCAATCCCAGCCGAGGCCATGAACAAGTGCCCAGCCAAGCACCGGCAACACGGTGCTCCATCCAAGGTGTGGATCTATCGCGATGCTGAGGGCCAGCCGGTCATGGCGCTGTATCGTTTCGACCTCGGCCCCGATGAAGACGGCAAGCCGCGAAAGGTCTTTGCGCCGTTGACCTGGTGCAAGCGCTCCAATGGGCAAACCACACAATGGCGCTGGCAAGGCTTGCCTGAACCTCGGCCTTTGCTGCGCCTGGATGAGCTGGCACAGCGCGCCGATGCGCCCGTGGTGGTGTGTGAGGGAGAGAAAGCAGCTGATGCCGCTGCTGAGCTTATGCCGGACTACGTCTCCACCTGCTGGCCGAACGGCTCCAACTCTTGGCACAAGGCCGACCTGACGCCACTCAAAGGGCGAAGCGTTGTGCTGTGGCCGGATAACGATGCCAGCGGCAAGACCTGCATGGACGCCATCGCGCTCAAGTTGATTGAGCTGGGCGCCGCTTCGGTACAACGAATCTCGGTCGACGTATTCAAGCTCAAGCCCAGCAGCAAAGGCGGAAAGCCCACGCTCATCAAGGGTGGAAAATGGTCGGACGGCGACGACGCAGCGGATGCATTAGCCAAAGGCTGGACCGCTGGCCACGTCGCCGAGCTGGTGCGCAGCGGCGAGTTTTTCGGCACTGTCGCTGAGCCCACTGAGCCACAAGAACCGAAGGCTAAGGCGCCCGCCAAACGCCCTGCGAAGTTGAAAAATGACCTGTTGCCTGGGGGCTTTCGTCTGACGTCCGAAGGGGTGTTTTATTCCAGCGATGATGGTGAGGCGCGCCCCGTATGTTCGCCTCTCGAAATCATCGCTCGCACTCGCGACGACAAGGGCCACAACTGGGGTTTGCTGGTCGAGTTCGACGACCCGGACGGCGCAAAAAAACGCTGGAATATTCCGGCCCGAACCATGACCGGCGACTTCGGCAAGGACGTACTCGGTCCACTGGTAGACATGGGCCTGCGCCTCGCGGGAAGCCGATCAGGACGCAATGCCCGCAATGACCTGCAGAGTTATCTCGGCGGCTTCGACAGCGCCCAGCGCGCACGCTTGGTGACTCGCCTGGGCTGGCACGACAATGCGTTCCTATTGCCCGAACAACAGATCGGCTCGCACGCCGAACACCTGCATTTTTATGAGGCCGGTGCCCAGTTACCACCGATCAGCGAGGCGGGCTCTCTGGAGCAGTGGCAGCAGCAAATCGGCGCGTTGTGCGTTGGTAACCATCGCTTGGCGTTTGTCGTCTCTGTGGCCTTTGCAGGGCCTCTGCTAAACCTGCTAGGTCATGAGTCGGGCGGCTTCCACCTGTATGGCGATAGTTCCGGGGGCAAGACCACTCACCTGCAAGTCGCTGCCTCGGTCTATGGAGGGCCGCGTCTGGTGCGTTCGTGGCGCTCGACCGATAACGCCTTGGAGTCCATCGCTGCTGCACACTCAGACGGCCTCCTGGTGCTGGATGAAATCGGCATGTGCGACCCGCGCATTATTGGCGAGACGGTCTACATGCTCGGCAACGGCACCGGTAAGGCCCGGGCGAATGATCGAGGGCAAGCAGGCCGACAGGTGCAGGAGTGGCGCTTGCTGTTTCTCTCGACCGGCGAGAAGACGTTGGCGCAGCACATGGCGGACGCAAACAAGGAATTGAAAGCGGGCATGGAGGTTCGCATGCTCGCCGTGCCTGCGGATGCGAGCAAAGGACTTGGCATGTTCGATGTGCTGAACGGCTTTGAGGACGCAGCCGCCCTTTCCGACGCGCTCAAGGCCCGTGTAGCCAAATACTACGGCACACCCCTCACCGCCTTCCTGCAAGCATTGTGTGCGCCTGGAGAAATGCTCAGGTGGTCGGTGATCGTTCGCCGCACGGTGGAGCAGTTCATCACCCAAAACCTGCCCGCCTCGGCCAGTGGTCAAGCCCAGCGTGCCGCCCTTCGCTTTGGCCTCGCAGCAGCGGCCGGAGAGTTGGCCACCGCCTTCGGTGTCACCGGATGGCCGGATGGCACGGCCACGACCGCCGCACGGGTATGTCTGCATGCGTGGCTGGCCGAACGCGGCGGCGCCGGTAACTTCGAGGGGGATGCGATTGTGGCTCGACTGCACCAGGTCATCGAACGCTTTGGAGAAAGCCGCTTTACCCGTTGGGAATCTGCCGCCGCCAAGATCGATGAACACGGCCCACGCACAATTGATCGGTTGGGCTTTCGTAAGACGATGGAACACGGCATGGGCGACGCCCTGCACACCACCAACACCTACTACGTTCTGCCTGAAGCCTGGAGGGCCGAGATCTTCAAGGGCATGAATATCAGTGCAGTGAACAAGGAGCTTCTGCAACGAGGTGCGCTGGAACCGTCCAGCGACGGCAAGGCGTCGAGTCTGGTTCGGTTACCCGGTCTGGGTCAGCAACGCTGCTACATCGTGAAGACGATTCCGGGCACGGATGAGAGCGAGGTCCGGGCTGCCTGACGGCATGCCTGCTGATCGAGGTAGCGCCGGCTCATCCCCGGCCTCGCCAGCCGTTCAACCATCCTTATCAATCGTAATGCACAGAGACAATACAGATGAACACTATCCAAGAACTGAAAGACCGCCGCGACAAAATGACCCTCGAAATGGAGAGCATTCAGCGCGATCTCGCGCCTTTGGAAGTAGCACTAGATAGCCCTGAGGTGATCCAGCAGCGCCGACAAAAGGCTGTGCAGGATGAAATCAACGATCACAAAAGACGCATCGACTCGCGAGGTCTTGAGATCCACCTCCTGAATCAAAAGATCGATCGCCTCGAGGCACTTGCGAACCGTGAGAGCTTGGCTGCGGGCTACATCAGCGCTATGGCGAACTGGAAAGCCGACGAGATGGAACTCAACGAAAAGCGCAACAGCATTGAGACACGGTTGCAGCAGGTCCGCCAGAGCGATAAGGAAGACATGGCAAAAGCTCGACAAGCTGAAACGGACGCTGCCACCGCTTATGCACAGGCTGTCGCCTGGGGCGATGTAGAGGGCGAGAAAGCCGCTAACGCCGAAGCTCAAAAGGCAGCAAAAAACCTCGCAGTTGCGGTTGAGCATCACCGCCGCCAACAACTACTCATCACCGCGCTGGAGCAGGAACTCGTGACGATTGATCAGCACATCACAGAGGCACAAAAAGAACGCGCCAAGATCGAGAACAAAGCGGCTCACCTGGCGAATACTGTGCTGGAAGAACAATGGAATGAGGCCGCGGAAGCACTGCTGGAGACCGGCGGCAAGCTGTGGGCTGCACGCAACCTGATTAGTCGGGACCCGGTTGCGTTGATGAAGCTAGATATTCCCGAACAGGGCGAGCGCTTTGGAAGCTGGACCTGGCAAGAACTTGCAGATCGCTCTCGCCAACACAGCCTGATTGATCTATTGGCCGCCTAAATTAAACCGTCCCCGAAGCAGCCTGCGAGAAACAGGTTGTTTCGGGCCTACCATCGGTCCAATCATGAACAAACCACCACAGAATAGCGCACAGATGCCTGATTACCTGAAGGCCCGAAAGCTTCATTTGAACGGGATAATTGTCGCCCTGGCCGGCATGAAAAAGTTGAATGCGAGCGCAAACAAAGACACTAAAGTCGAGACGCTCACGATTGATGCAATCAAGGCAGAGCTTGATTTCATTGACCTTCAACTCAAGAGAAAGGACGGGTAATTGAGAAGCGGAAGCCCATCAGGCTTCCGCTTACAGGTCTACTGCAATGTGATTCACCCAACGACATCTAGCCCCCCTCAGTGACTGACTGTTATGTTGCACCAGTAGCTTTAGGGTCAAACTCAGTCGCAGCCTTTATCGTGCCTTTTATAAGCTTCGGCCTTTGTTTAGAAACATATTCACAACCAAATTTTTCTATCTCCGCTGCAAGCTCTTCGGTTTGGTAAACCGAATATATTATAACTCTACGCTGGTTATTCCCAATATTTCTAGCAAACCTTGCTATGTGAAGCCCTGGATATTGATTGTATAACGTCGGCTCATTTCCTTGCGGATGAAAGCCCACACCTTTAGGGATATTCAAATCAACTATCACAGCCCTATAGTCGTCTGCTTGTAGTTTATTTATCGCTTCGCTTGCTGTTAAAGCAAGCTCAACATCAAAGCCTATATGCTTAATGTAGTCAATCAACCAGTCTAGGTTTGTTGGTTCATCGTCTGCAATGAGTATTGTTTTTTCGAGATAATTTTTCATGACAAATACCAAGACCCCTTCGGAAAAATCACAGTAAAAGTTGAAATTCCACGTTTTTTACTATGTCCTGCAATTACGTCCCCGTTGAAAAAGCTCCGCATAATCTCTCGACACAAATATAAACCGAGCCCTGTGCTCAGTGCGATGGATGACTTAGCCTCTACACTACGGAACCCTAACAAGAAAATATTTTCCGCATCGCTCGAAGAGAATCCAATACTGTGATTCTCAAACAAAACCCTTAGCGCTCCAGTCTTTTTTTGCACAGAGGGGGTGACAGTTATTGTTGTATTGGAAAGCCCGTACTTAACCGCATTATCAAACAAGTTCATGAAGACTTGCCTCAAAGCCTCAGGTCTTCCTTTGATTTTGTACTGGGTGACTTTATCCATCAAGCCGATCTTGATACTTCTCTTCGCTCCAAGCTCGGCGTAAAACTGAAGAGCTTCGATTATCGACTGAGGCAGAATAACAACTCCCTCTTTCTTCGGAGCACTTAAGATTTTTTGCTCAGACGAAATCTCCGAAAAAAACGCAAGGTTTTTTGTGAGGTGAATGCATTGTTCAATTTGCGCTCTAGCAGCGTTTATTTTTTGATTTATCTCCGCACCTTTGTATACTCCTTCAACAACATTATCTAAAGTTCCCGCCACACCATTCAAGGGATTAACCAGCTGATGAACGAAATTCCCTAAAAATAAAAGGTCAATACGCTGAGCTTCATTTCTTTGTTTATCTTCGTCGACATCACTCATATATTTTTATAACCCCTGCTTGGTGTTCGACCTGGAACGATCCCCAAAACGCTACAAGATTCAACAATTCAATATCACTCTTTGGTTGCATCGAGACATCTGCATCAATAATGAATGACCTATCTTGTTGAATTGAGTCAACATTGATCGTACCGCACTTTTTTATCATATGCACAAAGGCCAATATAGCTCTGAGCGCATATTTATCTACCGAGTATAATTTTTCCGCATAATTGTCGCATTCAAAACCGTCGATATCAGCCTTGAAGGGCGAGGGGCTTATTCGGCCTTCAAGTTCATATTGCAACATTTTTGCTTGCATCAACTCCGCAAGTGTCCCGGCAAATGTAAGCTCTAGATTCTCTTGATCTGTAGACTCTAGTGAGTCTCTACCCATAGCAGCGGCGGTTGCTTTCGCTACTGTTTGGGCTAATTCAAGGAATGCGGGGGGAACTATAGGCTGGTTTGAAGCAAGGCCATACTTCAAAAGAATTGATGGAAAAAGCTGGAGTGAGTTTTCAAGATAATATCCAGGCCACCACCTTATTTTTGGGTATTTGTGCATCCTGTTCCAGTTATTAACCTCATCCACGCAGTTAGTCGACAAATTTGAGGTGGTGATCATTAGGAGATAATCGGCGCCATTACTCATAGCGTAGGAAAGTTTACCGAATACGGTAGGCCAATCGATAGATGACTCATATCGCTTACATTCGATATACCATTTCTCAGTAAAACCAGTGCCGCTAAAGTCAATGACAGGGTTCTCGCCTTCTAAATCCCTACCTCTGTCAGCACCGGGTGTTCGCCATACTAAGTTAGTTATGCCCGACTGTATAAGAAGGTCATATGATAGGTTTTCAAACAATCTTGGATCGAGAGCCTTTAACTTGTCTAGTATACTCAACTGAAACTCCTTTTAAGTTTACCGTTCGGATGAGCCAGCACTAATCTGCTTATTAACCGTGAATGGCACCTGTGATGGAAAACTTCTCGGTCGTTCCGTCAGATCGATTCACCCAGAAGCACTTAGTGCCGTAGTCTGCACTTCGAACACTAAAGTCGGTGATACCGCACCCGATCTTTATGGCAGCATCTGGGTGGTGTTCTAATGCCGCTTGCAAAATCACTGCATCGTCGGCGTTGACCCGATCGCCAACGTCATACCGGCGAAGCATGGCCCTTAAGTGTTTGACGGCGTCTCCCCTTCTGTCGAATTCCAAAGGACCGAGGGTGATGGGTTTTGCAGGCATGTGTAACCTCCAATTCGGCGGGATTATTTGGCAAGCACGAGACGCTCACGGACTTCGCGGACGATGATGGCGGGGATATCCATCGCTTGCAGATGGTCCACGCGCTCAGTAATCCAGATTACGCACTCTTCTCTATTAAGGTCATCACGGGCAATTTTCTCGTACAAAGCGACAGCGCTCATGCGGGAAAGACCAAGCTCCATCAGCGAGAGAAGGGTGGTCGACGAAACACCGAACTCAAGCTGCGTTCCAATATCCAGACCGTCCTCGATCAGATCTTCGCGGCCAATTTCGCGAAGATGTAGATGTAGCACATCCATATAAGCCGAGAGGTACTTTGGTGCCTTAAATCGAGCGATCTGCTCAACTAATTCCATCGTGCTACGGATCAGCTCCGGCAGCTTGAAGGATCTATTAGCGTTTTGGTGCCATTCAATACTATCGCGAATAATCCTGGCCAACGAGTATCCCTTTAGCCATTTGAAGATGATCAGCGCATAGAGCCTGATACGGTTCTCGGGGGCGAAGGCGAGAAACAAGTGTTTATTAATCCGTCCCATAATAGTTACGAATCTATCGTAGCTGTCGTTACTCGCTACTTCAGCTGGCAGCAGATTTTCGACATCACCAGCGTAGGAACGGAAAGCTTCAAGAAGGCGCTGAAGGCCCAATGCGCTTACCCCAGGATGCCGAACGGCCAAATCAATGTTGATCTCAATCTGCGCTACCAAAACACTGAGAGCCTGGTCGAGCTTCGCGATTGTAGCCGCGTCATGCCGCTTCGCAAGACTCGCCGCTGATATGGAACCGAGACGCATGTAGGTGGTAAGCAGATAAGCACCGACCTGCTCGAATGTATCAGTGTCTTCAATGCTGGACAGATCCGATAGCCCACGCCGAAGTAGATAGTCCGCCATGCCGTCACCATGTTCGAGGACTGCGTCGCTTTCACGCTTAATGGGATAGCGCGCGCGGCGAGGAACGCCAGCGGGCCAAGCTTGTTTGTCCTCTGGATCTATGCAGATGATGTTTCCTTGGAATTCGTCACCCCATCGGCCTGCGCGGCCGGCCAAATTCCAGAAATCGTGAGGCTCCATCGGGTGCCCCTTCCCTTTGCGCGGTCCGCGCACCACGATTGAGCGACACGAAAGGTTCACTCCCTCGATCAGAGTTGAGGTGCATACAAGGAAGCGAATCTTCCCTGATCGGAATAGCCGTTCTATCTCTAACCGAAGTAGCGACGGCATATTGCCGTAGTGGAACGCCACACCTAACTCTACTAACGGTGCAAGGCGGAAGTCCTGGTGCACGCCCTTTCGAGCAAGCTCAGCGAGTTCCAGAAGCTCCGGATCAATGCCCTCAAGACTGGGCAAGAGTTGACTGATGAGATCAGCGACATCTTCTGCCTCGCTAGCGCCGTTGGTGTAAACGAGCGTTCCACCTCTCTCGCCGATTGCTGCGGCGATAAACGCGAGTCTCTTTTTGAGCCCATCGGGCGTACTCGCAAGCTGAAGAATCCCGATTGGTAACGTCGAATCCTGCTGTCGAAGTGTTAGCGACCATAGCTTCGCTTTTCGCGGCATCTGGGTTGCTACTATCAGGTTCTGAAGGACAGTGGAGGAATCACTATCAACTGCGATGGTCTGTACACCATCGGGCGCATCTGTCAGCAATTCTTCGGGGTTCTGGGTCGCCGGGCTGATAAATACAGCTTTCAGTTTTGGGTTAGCCCGAGTGGCCCGCTCTACTGCATCCTGCAAAATTACGCCGCGCTGGTTGTCACCGATTTTGTGTGCCTCATCCACAATGAGCAGGTCAATTGAGAACGAATTATTAAGAATGTTCGCGAGAAGGTGTAAACGTTCCTGAGTGAATACTAGGATCAATCGCGCACCGCCAGCGCGAGCAGCTTTGTATTTATCTGGGAGAGGAAGGGATGACACCACAACTAGCTCCGTATCACTAAGAAGCTCCGTAAGACTGGTTTCTATCTCAGAAACCAGTGCACGCGTTGGGGCGAGATACACCGCCACCCGGGTCTCACCCGTTATTACTTGATCGATCAGCCACTGAAGCACGAGAAACGTCTTGCCAGAAGCAGTTGGTGCGGACGCCGAGAGCCACCTATCCCCCGTCGCATTAGTCCAGAACCGTTGCTGAAAATCGTTTACTTGTAGCCAGGCGCCGCTCGATTGCACGAGGATAGAACGATCCATCTCGCGGCGCTGAGCTTCGAGACGCAACGCGACGCCTAGTCGCCCGTCGAGGCCAGGAGCCACTAGACCCCGTTCGACTGCTAACGCGATAGCGCGGAAATTAGAAAGCTTGCCCAACAGTACAGCACCCGCGTCCTTGTATGCCTGGTCTTCGGTCAATGAGATAGCAGCGGTTGCGATTCGAAGCGCTGCTTCTTGATCGACCCTTTGGCCGGATCGAGCCAGAATGCTGCCGGCGAGTAACAATCTGGGCCAATCAATAACTGAAGCAGAAGGAGCAGAGGAGTCGAGCGCCAGATTATCGAGCTCATTGCGTACCGTGAGTAGCGTAATCGCACTGAGATCTTCTCGCACACCATCCTCGAGAAGCCACGATTGAAGGGTGGCGAGGCTCATTGTCCTTTAATCCCCATAGCCTTGAGAAACGCGACGCGGAAGCCTTCAGCTGAAGGCAAAGGTACGCAAAACACCTCGATTTCCATCTGATCAAGCTTCTCCAACTTGAGCCGATTTCCGATACTTTTACTCCAGCCCGTAAGCTCTGCTCGGGAGGCATTGACGAGCTCCTCAGCAACTGCCTTTGCATTTTCTTGAGGGTAGAACGGTGCATCGAAGCCCACCAGTGCCACGCCGCAGTATTGAACCCGCTTAGACATGACCGATGACTTATCAAAATACTTCTTAAGCGCATCGGTGAGTGCTGGGTCACTAAGGTCGGCTTTGTCGCTCAGGAGCATTAGATCGCGCTCCCGTCCTGCGTCCTCGTGTTCGGGCTCAATCAGGAAAGGGGCAAGGGAATTAAAACAATCGCGAATCGCGGCACTCGGATCGGAGTATATTTTTGACTCCCCCCAGTAGAGCTTTAAGGTGCCTTCAGGTGAAACACCTGCATACACTCCATCTGCACCATGGAAGTGCATACGGGCGTCTGTCTTAAGATCCATTTTGCAGAGAATTTGTGGAAGCTTGAGGAAACGCTCAGCTAATAGAAACAGCAGCATTTCTCCACCCTCACCGGTCTTCGCCAAATCGGTGAACGAGCGCTTGGCGCGCTCGACGAGTTCGGCGACGGCCTCGGTGCTGTTAAACCTAGTGTCGCGTGCTTTCGCTTCGGCAAGCTTCGAGCGCGGGATTGCATAATCAACTATGGCGTTCCGCATGAATTCTGCTAGTCGATTTGGTTGAATACGGCCATTTCCATCGACCGAAAGACAGTGACAATGGATTTTGACTAAATGTCCGTCAATGGACACGTCTCGCTCTACTAGCGTGAGATGGACCTGAAGTGCCTCTGGATTTCCTGTCAGAGCACTCTCGAGATCGGTGGTAGTGATGGTCGACAAATAGCCTCCGTGGCGTCTATCCATCTGCCTTCAGATGGGGGTCGTATAAGCAGCAAATGTAACCGCCTGCGCCTTCTTAGTCCACGGACTTGCTGACGCTAGACGCCCGTTAGGCCAAGTCTCAGATCGTTTGAATTCTGCTGTAACACGTGCCGGGGTTGTAACACGACTTTCAATCAACGCCCGCCCAATGTGTAACATAAATTAATACCAATAAATTCAATCAGTTGCGAATCATCGTAACATTGGTAACACCCGTAACACGGGTTTCTGAGCGCCCCCCACACCCCGTAGGTAGTGCTCCCTCAGCGGAGAGGATGGCAACATAACGCTAAAGGTGCTGGAGGTTTGTCGGGGTCCCTGGCACATACTAAGAAGCACGGGGTAGGAAACCCGCGTGATCGTGTCAGCGGAAAGGTGCCCAGCTTAGTGAACAGGTGAACCAGATGAACTGCTGTTCACCAGTGCATTTGCCCTATGAATCGTAAAGCCGCTGGGGACCCTGGGCATTTCGGATAGACACGGGGCAAAGAACCCGCCGGATCTCGTTAGTGGCTGGGCTCCAAAGTTAGTTGACTGGTTGACTGAGTTGACCGAGCCATCCGTTCACAATCCTGAACAAAACCGAGGACCGTTACCGTTCCGGTAAGGATCCCCTTTTTTCTTCAAGATCCTTTCAATTTCAACGATTGAAATTTCAGTAACTTTCAGCACCTCCCACTAACTCAGTCCCGCGGGTTTCATGCCCCGTGTGAAGCTAAAGCTCTCAGGGTCCCCAGCGTGATTTCCTCTCATCGAAAGGCAGAGCCCGCGAAATTCGCTTGGTAGGCTTGAGCGCAAAGCGCCTGCCCACAACACCCGGATGCTGACTTTAGCGTTACACGCAGTGGCAGCGTTACATCGGAGGTACGCTATGTCGCTCAACTGTGTAACAGGCATGAAAGCCAATGAAACCGGGCGTTTGGTGAAGAGCGTTACACTCGTAACACCGGTTACACCAGTTTTGGAGGGGGCTGGATACGTGCTCTCATGCTGCCTTTCCAAATTGGCCCTACACCACACGGTTGGCCTCTAGGGTGGGTAATTGCACTCAACCTGACCACCCATTTACATTGCACTTGCCCACTCATTTGCATTCGACTTGGCAAGTCGTTCGCATCGGATTTGACCAGCACACTGGGTGGCCCTGATTGGCAGAAGTCGACCCAATGTGGATACTGCAGAGATGAAATCACGCTCGCTTAAAAGCAACCTTAATCGCCGCACCAGCTTGACCAGCGAGCAAAGCTATCTCAGAGTTGATGACAACCTCGCCCCAAGACAATTTGGTTGCGACGCACACTATTAAATATAGCTCACAGTAGCGCCCCCCGAGTTCGGTTTTGACCCAAGCAAGGGTGCCCCCTAAGGCAGCCATCGTGACTGGGATAGAGATATACCGGCTTCCGTCCGTCACTCGCATGCCGCCACGACGACATTCGAAGTGAACGGCCAGTCGTTCGTAGGTCTCAATGTCAATGCCATGCACGACGACGAAATAGCTTAAGCAATCATCTTGGCTCACTGTAGTGATCATATTTTTACAGCCTACCTCACAGGCCAACTCGTCATTGGTGTCATAGCAGATAAATTCCGCTTTTGGCCCACTCCTGCCAGTGGCGACCGGCTGTATTGGGTCGTTTTCTTCCGTCTCGCGACGGGCAGAAGACGACCCATAGCTGTCATTAAATTGAGGTAACGAAGCGGGTTTCGAGACCTACACTTACTGGCGGTAGCGCATTAATCAATACGACGGCGTCGTCGCCCTGGTTAAGGTAGATCAATGAGTCACCGGTCTCGAACGTAACTCTGAATCCGGCCAGCCAAGGCTCTTGCCCGTTGAAAGAGTCAAGAATCCCCTCAACTGCGCAAATTTTTGTGTTCTCGAGGTGGGTTGCTGATAGACCTGCAAGTAGGTTTTCCCTCTTCCAGGAGCAGGTCACGTTCGGCTCTATCTCGAAGGAAACCGGCGTATCACAAGGCAACAAGTCCGCGCCTACTCTCTCGCCATCACTCAAGAGATACATGGATACAACTTCTCGCTCGCCAAAACGCCACTCTAGAGAACCTATGTCTCCCAGATCTTTCTCGTCGTTGAAATAGTACTGATCGTGCAGCAGCACACTCAGCCGCTTTCCCAAAAGCGAACGTGCGTTTTGTAGGTCTAGGGCAGCTCTTGTAGGGGATGGGGAGTGTCGGCTAGACATCGGGCACCTCATACAGGTGGGAAGAGAGGCAGATACTACACAAACGCCATTACGTCCGCTTCTGGCCGTTTTCTGCCGATCAAGGCCACCCAGTGTGCTGGTCAAATCCGATGCAAACGATTGGTCAAGTCGAATGCAAATGGGTGGTCAAGTCCATGCAACTACGCATCTAGGGAATCGAGATGACCAGCGTGATTTCCAATCACCAGGTGGTGAGGACTGCTGATATGCAATGCGACTGGCTCGAGGTAGATTGACTACCTGAAAACACGGCGGGAGAACATCATGGAAGACACCCCTTTGCTTGCGTCATTACTCACGCGCATGAATGAAAACCAACTGGCGCTGGGGGCAGCTATCGAGGAGCTGTCAAACTGGGTTGAGCAAAGAGGATCTACAGAAGTGGCACAGAACATCCGTGGGGCACTAGAAACCCTGGATGGGAATGCAGGATTCATCACCCTTGCCCTCGCCTCATTGTCGGCAGAAAGTCGGACAAAAAAGTGACTACCTGGCCGAATGGCTATACATCACCTACCAACTGGTGGTGCTTTACCTAGCGGGGATACCAATACATCCGTAGGCAGAAGCATGCAGCGTGTATGCCCACGTGTATGCCTAACCGATAGGAACTTTACGAAACCCTTTAAATACAGTGCATTACAAGATCAGTTCAAATGACTGTGTACCACCAAGTACCGATCCATAGACGTCTACAGCAGTCTATGAATCACCTCAAGAAGCCCGCCTCGTGCGGGCTTTCTTGTTTCTGGCTGTTCACCTCTGTCTCCCCCTATCCGGCCATGCTGCAAAAATAACGGCGATCATTGCTGAGCTGGGTTAGTGCACGGACTTGCCCACCTATTTGCATTCGACCGGACCAGTCATTTGCATCGGATTTGACCAGTACGATTCGTGGGCATGACCGGCAATCGGCCGATTGTGTTGAAAAAGTCCGGCTTGGTTCCCACGGCTGAAAAGTACACGTCTGAGATTGAAATCCTTACCTTCAGCAGAGGCTGCCTGACTCGGATTTCACGTAGCAGCGTGCAAAAAAGGTGTTTTCACCCATCAATATTCGAGCAGTTTTGGAAAACCGACTTTTTCAACAGAATCGGCCGATATCCGCTACCACCCTGAAACTCACGCACTATCTGCACAACCAGCGGCTTCACATATTTCTCAATGGTATCAATCTCCGGCGGATCATCATGGCGCACCCACTCCCCCTGATCAAAGGCCTGATAAAGCGAGAAAGCAGGCTGCGGCATGTCATTGGTCATGCCCACATCAACGATGGCAGCGATGAGCCCGTTCATGACGCCATCGCAGAACTCGTAAGTCAAAGCCCCTGCCAAGTAGCCTTCAGCAACCGCTATGGATAGCTCGTTCAGCAAATTGCTGGGGGCCACGCCGAATTCCTCGCAGGTGGCAGCAAGATCATTCAACGTTAAACCGTAGGCTTCGGCTTCAACCAAAAGCTTATTGCGTTGGTTCTTTGGCAACCTCCCGTCCACGGTTCCCTTCCACGTTGCGGATGTCGTACCCGTGTCACTCATAATACTTCCCAGCCAGCAAAATGGCCGCACAGCGATGCCAAACATTGGGTATCGACCTATCCTCTTGGGCAAGTCGGGAACTGGCGTCTGCCCACGAAGCTGCCGCATCAAAAAACGCGTCAACGGACACATTTTCCCAGCCAAGAGCACTTGGCCCATAGACCGATGAAGGCGATGTCTTTTCAATTAAACGCCCGCTGGCGAAATCTACACCGAGGGCTTCGATAAATCGTATGAACGACGGTTCATCTCTGACGTGCGCCAACAACTCATGAAGATCTACAGGGCTATGCATAGGTTTCCTGGAAGCACTTAATGATTGATCACATGCTGCTGCACAGCATCGTGAACGGTCAACTCGGCTATCCAGGCTTTCAGGCCGGGGATGTGATGCGCAGTGACCGCTTCTGGCCGAGGCTGTGTAAAAACGTTTTTCAGCGCGACAGGTACTCAAAACCGGACTGAAGATCGCGCTTCTACGCGAAATCCACATCTGCTGACGTGCCGATAAATTTCAGATTTAACGTAGACGCGCACACTTCAATTTTGGCGAAGCGTTTTTACACACTCAGGGCCGGTAGCGGCCCTCTAAGCGAAAGCCCCTAATTTGATAACACCCTCCTTAATCATCACAAACCGCTCCTCCCAGAGCATTCATTGATGTAACACCTATTTGCCATGTAACACGCATATCGGCAAATCAGTCACAGCTGTGTAACGCCAAATAAATCATTTAAAATCATACAGTTATCTACTTCAGCAACACGCGCAACACCCGTAACACGGTTTTATCAGGGTATCCCCCTAGCCCCATTAGTATTGCTCCTCCAGCGAAGCGAGGCGGGTCATGCTCTTGGCTTTGGTTCGATAGTGGGGACCCTGGAGCATTCTTGAAGGTACGGGGCAAAGAACCCGCAGGATCGTGTTAGCGGAAAGTCACCCAGCTTAGTGAACAGGTGAACCAGGTGAACTCCAGTTCACGGTAATTGCACGGACTTGCCCACCTATTTGCATTCGACCGGACCAGTCATGTACATCGGATTTGACCAGCACGACTCGTGCGCATGACCGGCAGAAATCGGCCGATTGTGTTGAAAAAGTCGGCCATGGTTTCCACGGCAGAAAAGTATGCGCTTGAGATTGAAATCTTTACTTTGAGCAGAGGGTTCCGGGCTCAGATTTCGCGTAGCCGCGCACAAAAAAGGCATCTTCAGCAGTCAGTACATGCGCAGCCTGGAAGGATCGACTTTTTCAACACAATCGGCCAGAAACGGCCGTTCACCTGAGATAAATTTTGAACGTCCCAACGCTTGGAATGAGTCCCTCGTAGCCGCAAAACAAAGCCTGTTAACATGCCTCTCAACGCGTCGCACATTGACCTATCCGAAGAAAATCTTTAAGCGCCGCCTGATAGAGCGCCAATGGCTGATTGTCCGTATTGAATAGTGCAAACGGAATCATCGTGAGATGTGAAAACGACGTGGAGTTTATCGAGTAGGTTTTCTGCCTGCAAAAGCGCTGATCCTTATTCAATATAAAATCAAACTTGAAAAGGTTTGTCCGCGTACACCAACTGGGGATCAAACCCAGACTCAGGCCCGTCAAGTAATCTTGTCCGCAAGCGCCGCCAGATGAGAATTCCGAGATCTTTATTTCTAATGCCGGCAGGGTCGGGGCGGCAAGGCTGGAGCCCGTATCCTGTACATCGGGAATAACTTTGAGTGTCGCTGCGTATGCGTCCTTGCCGAAGCGACTGTCTTTCCATGGGGAGTTTATTGCGTAACTGAAGCTGGAGATGATTTCTTTTGTTTCGGGCTCAGCGGGTTCGTTGATTGTCGGCTGGGACGAATAAGATGTGCAGCCGGAACAGAGTATCGCAATGCTGACAAACACAAACCCGTTGGCTATTTTGCGACGCATACTCAGTTTTCCCTAACTATCAATTAGCCGACATTCCTGTCACTTAATGCCGTATAGCATTTTTTCTACACGCCGGATTGCTGAATCAGAATAACAGGACAGACTGTACGCGCGACACATCGGGAGAGAGAAAAGGCCGCCGCCATGCTTTTTTTGCCCCAATCCAATCCAATCCAATCCAATCCAATCCAATCCAATGCGAACCCGCGAACTTTGCGCCACTAACAGGGAGAAAATAATGAAGCAGGACGCCAGCAAGCGCTCATCAATTCATACCGGCTTGGGCACTGTCATCGCACGCCTGGGGCTGTTGCTCATCGTGCCGTTGGCTGTCGGGGGCTGCACCTTCAAGAAAACCGATGTCCAGAACCCGGCCGAGATGGCCAAGTACGACCCCGCCAGTACGGCGCGCATCCGCCTGATCAGCGGGCAAGGGGCATACGCAGGTTTCGTATCCGGCCAAAGTTGCGAGCAGTATTTCAACGACACTTACAGAAAAGCGCTGGCCGCCCGCGAGCGGCCGCAAGGATGGAATCCTTCGCGTATCGAGCCCAGCGGTCAGAGCACGGATATCTTCGGCATGTGGCCTTCCGACTACCAGAACAATGTCATCGGCATGCCGGCCTCCCCGGTCAGCGCGAAGATCGATGAGACGCGCAGGTACTTCGATGAACGTGTGGTCCCGGCCGGCCAGCCGCTGATCGTGTTTGTGGCGTTCGTCACGTCCGGGTCCAGTTGCTCTTCAGCGCCCGTGAGTTTCGTGCCACGCGCAGGCGCCGACTATGAAGTCCGGCAGGCATTCCAGTCGCAAACATTCCAGACAACGTGCCGCAATGAGGTGGTTGAGTTGAAAGCCGGCGAGGAAAAACCGATGTCCCCGAATTACTGCATCCAGGACTCGTCGGGCGATTATCACACCCGCAGCGTTACCCCTGTCAGCCAGGCTGGGCTATAGGATGGCTGACCAAATGCATACTCGTCCCTGCCGTGGCCTTCGCACGGGAACGAAAATGGATCACGGAGACGGAGGAGGCGGTGCTGTCGGCCGCCATAAAATTGAAGGTCGTAAAATCTGCAGATGTAGCAGCCGTACTCCCTCAGCAGTCGAGCAATCAACGGACTTACCTGATCAAAAAGCTGGTGGACCAAGGGATGCTTCTACCGCTAAACGCAGGCGCGAGGCAGTACACGATCGGATTTTCTAACAACTCTCTCATTCGAGGTGTAATCAAGTCTCTCAGGGAACAAGGCTTCATACCTGAGCCGCTGGAAAGCCCCTAAGCATCGATTAAAAACCGGATGAGCGGAAATCGCCCTTCGCTGTGCAGCAGTCCATGAATCACCTCAAGAAGCCCGCCTCGTGCGGGTTTTCTTGTTTTTGACTGCCTCTCCTTACCCCCCTCCACCTTCCCCCCGCATATCCCCTACCCCTCCAGCGCGGCCACCAACCCCTTCACACCTAAAGGTTTACCGGGCTACTGCCGATACGCTTGGACAGTCCCCCCCAAAAGACCCAGTGAACTCAATACGCCATGAATAAAAGTCTTCGTTTCAGTCACAAAATTCTTTTGGCCGTGTCGCTGATAGTGATGCTCGCCTTCACCCTATTCACGTTGTACAACGACTATTTACAGCGCAATGCCACTCGCACCAGCCTGGAAAACTATTTGACTGAAATGGGTGACTCTACCTCCACCAATATTCGCAACCTGCTGGAGGGGCGGATTAATTTGGTGAGGAATCTGGCACAGAACATTGCCAGGGAGCCTGCCAATGCCGAGACGCTGATGGATGAGAGCGTCCTGACCTCAAGTTTTCTCACCGACTACCTGGGCAAGGTCGACGGCAGTTTCAGTATTCGTCCGAACACCAAGATGCCCGATGGCTATGACCCGCGTTCCCGCGCTTGGTACAAGGACGGTATGAACGCCAACGGCGCCATACTGACTGAGCCTTATATTGATCTGGCCACCAACAAGATGGTCATTAGTGTCATCAGCAAGGTTTCCAACAGCATCGGTGTGGTCGGCGGTGACCTGGCGTTGGATGGTCTGGTGGAACTGATCAACTCGTTGAAGTTTGGCGGCATGGGCTATGCGTTCCTGGTCAACGATCAGGGCAAGATCCTAGTCCATCCGGACAAAGCGCTGGTCATGAAGTCGCTTTCGGATTTGTACCCTACACACACACCGAAACTTTCCGGTGAGCTGACCGAGGTCCAGTTCAACGGGCAAGCCCGCTTGCTGACCTTCGCACCGATCAAAGGTCTACCTTCCGCCAACTGGTACATCGGCCTGTCTATCGATAAAGACAAGGCTTACGCGACGCTGAGCCAATTCCGCTATTCGGCGGTGATTGCCACCATCGTTGCGGTGATCCTCATCATCGTCCTGCTGACTTTTCTGATCCGCGTACTGCTCCAACCGCTGCACGCGATGACCCGCGCAATGGAGGACATTGCCCAAGGCGAAGGTGACCTCACCAAACGCCTGGTTATCCACACGCAAGACGAGTTCGGCACCCTGGGCAATGCGTTCAACGATTTTGTCGAACGTATCCACACCTCGATCCGAGAAGTCTCCTCAGCGACCGAGCACGTCAACGAGGTGGCGATGCGCGTGGTCAGCGCCTCCAACTCATCGATGCTCAACTCCGACGAACAGGCCAGCCGTACCAACAGTGTTGCCGCTGCCATCAACGAACTCGGCGCTGCGGCTCAGGAAATAGCCCGTAATGCCGCTCAGGCCTCGCAACAGGCCAGCGACGCGCGGGGTATGGCTGAGCAGGGTCAGCAAGTGGTCGAGCGCAACATCAGCGCAATGAATCAGCTGTCGGAAATGCTCAGCGCATCGAGTACGAATATCGAATCGCTGAACAGCAAAACGGTGAATATCGGGCAGATCCTTGAGGTGATCACCAGTATTTCCCAACAAACCAACCTGCTCGCGCTCAACGCCGCTATCGAGGCCGCACGGGCCGGGGAAGCCGGACGCGGGTTTGCGGTGGTGGCCGATGAAGTACGCAACCTGGCGCATCGCACCCAGGAGTCGGCACAACAGGTGCAAAAAATGATCGAGGAGCTGCAAGTCGGCGCCCGGGATTCGGTCAGCACCATGGGCGACAGCCAGCGCCATAGCCAAGACAGCATGGAAATCGCCAACCTGGTCGGCGAGCGCTTGAACAGCGTGACCCAGCGCATCGGCGAGATCGATGGCATGAACCAGTCGGTCGCCACCGCCACCGAGGAACAGACCTCGGTGGTGGAGTCGATCAACATGGACATTACCGAGATCAACACGCTCAATCAGGAAGGCGTGGAAAACCTGCAATCGACCCTGCGCGCCTGCGCCGACCTGGAACAGCAGGCGGCACGGCTGAAGCATCTGGTGGGCAGTTTCCGCATCTGACCTATTCCAGGCGCCGATCCATAGACGTCCACGGTCGTCTATGAATCCCCAAGAAGCCCGCCTCGTGCGGGCTTTCTTGTTTCTGCGGTTCCACTCTATGGCTGGAATGGATGGCGCGGTTACAGCATGCGCAAATCCAGCGGCAACAGGCGGATATCACCGGCATGGAGTACCGGGCGCGGTAACGGCAAAAAACGCAGACAAAGCGGCGACTTTACGCATGATGTTCTCTTCAAATTATTAAGGCGGTAGGGATGCAAAAAATGCTGATCTTCCCGCAACAATCCGAAAAACATGCCAACACAATAAAATCATATATTTCAATTAGTTAAATAAACTTAACAACTATTTATCGCAGGTATTAATCCGCACTTTGTGAACTCGGCGTTGCACTGTAAACACTTGGCACACGTTAAGCTTGTCTGGCACACAAACAAAAAAAGGAAAGGCTTACGACCTTTCCTTTTTCAACACGCAACACCGCCTAAGCCTGCGCAGCGCCCAGGTAATAGTTCTGCATTTGCTTACGTGTCGCCAGTTCGGCTGCCGAGCCTTCGTCCACTACCCGACCGTTCTCCAGCACAAACGCGTAATGCGCGTAATCCAGGGCGATGTTGATGTTCTGCTCGGCCACCAGCAGGCTCAACCCCTCATTGCGATTGAGCCGGGCAAGGATCTCGAAGATTTCTTCGACCACCTGGGGCGCCAGGCCCATGGACGGTTCGTCCAGCAACAACAGGCACGGCTCGGACATCAGCGCACGACCGATCGCGACCATTTGCTGCTCGCCACCGGAGGTCAGGCCCGCCAGGCGTTTGCGCAGCAGGCGCAACCTTGGGAAGTAGCCGTAGATGCGCTCCAGACGCTGGTTCAACACCTTGCGCGACGGTCGCCCGGAAAAGCCGCCGATCAGCAGGTTCTGCTCGACCGTCAGGTGCGTGAAGCAATGTCGCCCTTCAAGCACCTGGGCCAACCCCGACAGCACCAGGTTGGCGGGGTCGCTCTCGGTGACCACGTGCCCTTGGTAAACCACCCGGCCCTCGGTCACTTCACCGCGCTCTGCGCGCACCAGGCTGGAGATGGCCTTGAGGGTGGTGCTTTTGCCCGCACCATTCGCCCCGAGCAACGCCACCATCTGCCCCTTGCCGACCTGTAGCGTGACGCCGCGCAAGGCGAGGATCGACTGTTCGTAGAAGACAACGACCTGCTCGACGCTCAGCAAGGGTGGGTTGGCGTATAGGCTCTGGCTCATCGGACCTTATTGCTCCTGGCTGCAATTGCGCGGGGTGATGCCTTTTTCCTTGGCGTACTGGGCAGCGGAAGCCTCGATGATCGGCCGCAACAACGCACGGTCGGCCTGGACCCAGTCGCTGATCAGGTTCCAGCGCTGGCCGTCCCATTGCTGAAAGCGCACCGCACCGCCGCCTTCATGATCGGCGCACGACAACTTCAACGGCTGCACCAGGCCCTTGGCGCCCAATGCCTGCAACCGCGCATCGTCGAGGTTCAGGTGTTCGAAGCCCCAACGCACCTGCTCGCCGGTCAATGGCTTGGCGCCGTATTTGGCCTGCGCAAGGCGCACGGCTTCGACGTTGAGAATGCCGTTCACCACACCGAGGTTGTAGTACACCGTACCGAAGCGCTTCGGATCGGCCAGGTTGCCCTTGCCGGCGTCCACCACGCTTTGCTTGATGCCCTGCAGCACCGGGAAATCTGTGCCGGAAGGGTGGGTGGTGATGGAAATGAAGCCTTTGGCGGCCGCGCCTGCCGGCACCACGTCCTCTTCCGAGTTACTCCAGATGTTGCCGATGATGTGATCCACCGGGTAACCGACCTTTTGCGCGGACTTCAGCGCCACCGGATTCATCACCCCCCAACCGCGCAGGATCACCCAGTCCGGCTTGAGGCGACGGATATTGAGCCACTGCGATTGCTGCTCGTTGCCGGGGTGCGGCACTTCCAGCAGGGTCAGTTCGAAACCGGCGTTCTTCGCCAGGGTTTCCAGGACGCCATTGGTTTCCTTGCCATACGGGGAGCCGTGGTACAGCACGGCGATTTTCTTGCCTTTGAGTTTGTCGGCCCCGCCTTCGCGCGTGCCGATGTAGTTGATGATTGCCGAGACTTCCGAATACGGGTTGAGCTGCAACGGGAACACGTAAGGGAACACGCTACCGTCGGTGGAGTCGGTGCGGCCGTGGTTGATGGTGATCAGTGGCAATTTGTCGGCCGTCGAACGGTCCAGCGTCGCGTAGGCAATGCCCACCGACAGCGGGTTGGTCGCGGCGGCCGGCGCACCATTAAGGCCGCCCTTGAGGCGCTCGTAGCATTCGACGCCCTTCTCCACCACATACTCCGTTTCGCACTCGCTCCAGGTCAGCTTGACGCCGTTCACTCCACCCTTTGCGTTGATGTATTGCAGGTAGTCGATAAAGCCGCCGAAGAAGCCGGTGCCACCGGCGGCGTAAGGTCCGACCCGATAGCTCTGCAAGGGGAAGTACTGTTCGTTGTCGGCGTGAGCGCCGGCACTGAGCCCGGCGGTGATCAAGGCCAAGCCTAATAGCAGGCGGCGCAGCGGTGTGCGGTGAGTCATGAAGGCAGTTCCTCGTGAACGAAGGATGGGGGTCAGGGATGAGAACAATCAGTAACGCAGCGGCCAGATCCGCGCCCGTTGGCGAAAGCGTTGCCACAGTCGGGCCAGGCCCTCGGGTTCCTTGATCAGAAAAGCGATGATCAACGCGCCAAAGAGCATTTTCTGCAGGTTTTCCAACTGGCCGGAATCGATCAGCCCGCCGGGCAACAGCCCGAAGAGGTTGGCCAGCAGAATCGGGAACAGCACGATAAAAGCGGCGCCCAGGACATTGCCGAGCACACTGCCCAGGCCGCCGATAATGATGATGAAGAGCACTTGAAATGAGCGGCTGAGATCGAAGCCGTGGGGCTCCACCGTGCCCAGGTAGGCAAACGCCCACAGCGAACCGGCAACCCCGAGGTAGAAGCCACTGATGGCAAACGCCAGCAGCTTGGCCTTGAACAGGCGGATGCCGATCACGGCGGCGGCGGTGTCCATGTCGCGCACGGCCATCCAGTTGCGGCCCAACTCGCTGCGCACCAGGTTTTTGCCCAGCCAGAACAGCACCACGACCACCGCCAGGGTCAGCAGATAACGCCCACGGGGCGAACTGAAATCCAGCCCCGCGATGAGCAGCGGTGGCGAGGTGATGACCCCGGAGGCGTTGTCGTTGGTAAACCAACTGAACCGGGTCAGTACCCACTCCACCACGAACTGCGCGGCCAGGGTCGCCACCAGCAGGTAAAAGCCCTTGATCCGCAGGCTCGGCAAACCGAAGAGCACAGCCACCAGCGCAGCAATCACTCCGCCCAGCGCGAAACTCACCAGCAGCGGCAAACCCGGCACGCGCAACTGCAGGTTGTAGGCCGCGAACGCCCCCACCGCCATGAACGCCGCCGACCCGAGGGACAGCTGCCCGGCATAACCGGTCAACAGGTTCAGCCCCAGCCCCGCCAGGGACAACACCAGCAGCGGCAACAGAATCGCACTGAACCAATAGTCATTGCCCAGCCAGGGCACCGCAATGAAGGCAACCCCCAAGAACAGCCACAGGCCTACGCGGTCCTGGCGCAAGCGGAACGTGCGCCGTTCCATCGCATAAGAGGTGCTCAGTTGACCGGCTTCTCGATAAAGCATGAAGGCATTCCTTGAAAAAAATCAGACCCGTTCGATCGCCCGCTCGCCGAATAACCCGGCAGGCCGCACCAACAGAAACAGCATGGCGAGGACGTAAGGCACCCAGTTTTCGATGCCGCTGCCGATGATCGGGCCGAGGTAAATCTCCGCGACTTTTTCCGCCGCACCGATGATCAACCCGCCGACAATCGCCCCGCCGATGGAGGAGAAACCGCCGATGATCAACACCGGCAAGGCCTTGAGCACCACCAATGACAAGGAGAACTGCACCCCCAGACGAGCGCCCCAGAGCAACCCGGCCACCAGCCCGACGAACCCCGCCACCGCCCAGACCAGCGCCCAGATGCGTGGCAGGCGGATGCCCACGGCCAGGGACGCCAACGGATCATCGGCAACCGCGCGCAGCGACAAACCGACCCGGGTCCGGTTGAACAGCAGCGACAAGGCGATCACCAAAGTGGCCGCCGTTCCGGCCGCAAACAGGTCGAATTGCGAGAGCAACATGCCGCGGATTTCCAGCGGCTCGTCGGCGATGCCCAATTCCAGACCGTGGACTTGAGCGCCCCAAAGAAACTGCGCAAAACCTTCGATCATGTAGGACAGCCCGAGCGTGGCCATGAACAGGATGATCGGTGCGCGATTGACCAGGGGCCGCAGCACCATTTTTTCGATCAGCAACGCCAGCACCACCATGCTCGCCAGCGTGACAACAAACGCCCACACGAACGGGAAGCCGCGTTCGAGCAGGCTGACAAAGGTCAGCGCGGCGAACAGCACCATTGCCCCCTGGGCGAAATTGAACACCCCGGAGGCCTTGTAGATCAGGACAAAACCAATCGCCACCAGGGAGTACATGACGCCCGCCAGCAGCCCGCCAATCAGCACTTCGAAGAAAAATTGCATGTTCAGTGGCTCTCCGCACGGGAACGCCGCGTGCCCAGGTAAGCGGCGATCACATCGGGATTGGCGCGCACTTGCTCGGGCGTGCCATCGCCGATCTTGCGGCCGTAATCGAGCACGACCACGTGGTCACACAAGCCCATGACCACCCCGATGTCGTGTTCGATCAGCACCACGGTGGTGCCGAACTCACGGTTGATGTCGCGGATGAATTGGCTCATCTGGCCCTTCTCTTCAGCGTTCATGCCGGCCATGGGTTCATCCAACAGCAACAACCTGGGCTCAGCGGCCAGGGCGCGGGCCAGTTCGACACGTTTCTGCAAGCCGTAAGGCAACTTGCCCACCAGCACATGGCGCCAAGGGTGGATGCGCAGAAACTCGATGATTTTTTCCGCGTGACGGCGCTGCTCGTCATCCTCGCGAGGCGCACGGCCCAGGCGCAGCACCTGTTCGACCCAACTGCTGCGGCGCTTGAGGTTGCGGCCGGTCAGCACGTTGTCGAGCACGCTCATGCCCTTGAACAGCGCGATGTTTTGAAAGGTCCGCGCAATACCGCGTTCGGCGGCCTGGTGCGGGCGCATGCGCCGCCGGGCCTGTCCGGCATAGGTGACGCTGCCGCTCTGGGCCTGGTAGACGCCGTTGATCACATTGAGCAGCGAACTTTTGCCCGCGCCGTTGGGGCCGATCAATGCACAGATTTCCCCAGCCTTCACGGCGAAGCTGATGGAGGTAATGGCCTTGACCCCCTTGAACGACAGGGAGATGTCATCGAGCCGCAGTAATTCGGATTCAGTGGTTGCGCTCATAGGGCTCGTCAGACGGATTGAGAAATCTGGGGGGTGCGGGTATCGGCACGCTCCTGCCGGGCGGACGGCTCCTGCCAGGTGCCCGGATGGATACCCAGGGCACCAAAAAAAGCCGCGCTCTCTTGGCTCAGCGCAGGCCCGACCAGCAACGGCACGCGCAGGCGGCTCATGCCCAACACATCGAGCAAGGGTCTGCGGATCAGCCAGTAGCCGAGCCAGCGTCGAAAAACCTGCGCGTCCGGCACCATCGCCCAGCGATACAAGCGATGACCGAGCGTGCCGGGCAACGGCAGACGCTCTCGCGCCCACTGCTCCAGACGGGCATAGGACTCACGCGTGCCCAGCACCAGGGTTGGCCCCAACTCACGGCGGTCGGCGTCGCGCGTGGCCATGGCTTCCGGGAAATTCAGGCAGAACCCGGCGCAAAGCCAGGGCGCCAGCAGGTAACGCGCCTGACCGCTGGCGGCGAACACACGGGCCGCCAAGGCTTCTTCGGCGCCGCTCAGGTGCTCGCGCGCCACCAGCTTGCGGGCGCCTCCCAGCAACTGCGCATGGCTCAACCGCAGGGAAGGCCCGTGCGTATCGGCATGGAACACGAAGGCGACGGCTGCAGAGTCAGTGGCGCAGGCCGGCGGTTCCGCCGCCACGCCCGCGGACAAATCGGTGTAAGCACTCAACCCCTTCCCGTCACCGGCATTCAGGCCGCGCCCGTCGAGGAACAGCAATACACAGGGTGGAAGATCGGCATGCCGGACCTGTTGCACGGCATCCTGGGCTTCGGCCAGCACGAAGCTCGGGCGCAAACGGGCCAGCAATGCGCGGTTGTCGCGTTCGGGGTCCAGCAGGGTGACGCTGCCGCCCAGCCACTGCGCGGCCAGGGCCAGCAACAAGGCTTCGGAACGCGCCTGGCTGATGATCAGTAAATCGTCGTGGCGACCGAACCCGCGCTGATGCAGCGCTGCCGCAAGACGGCCGACCTCCTGCGCCAACTCGCTCCAACTGCGGGTGTGCCAAATGCCCAGGCGTTTGTAGCGCAGGGCTATCGCCGAACCTCGGGCTTGGGCTTGCTGTAACAACGCCAGCGGCAGTGTCTGGGCCATGGGGACTATCCTTCAGAGTGCTATACAGCCACTTTTGCAGTCTCCATGCCAAGATTTAAATCGTTACTTATCAACAAGTTATATGCAATCTGCGTAAACAATCATGTATTGATTCGGCACAGCCTGCTTAAAGCCTGTTGCCCAGCGAACACTTCTCTCTTTGCGCCCAACTGTTTGCCAGGCAACAGCGTTTCAACACTTCTCCTCTTCCAGCGACAGTCATCGCCGCATACAAACCAATCATTACCTTATAAATCAACAAGTTGATCGGTTGGTACGATGCTTGCTCTCTTGGAACTATCGGCCACAGCCACAGACTTGTTCCAACAAGCGCCTCCATAGAGCCGGGCCGGCCCTGCGTTGCACAACCTGCTGCCGTCTTACCTTACCCAAGGCAGCGGGCTTCTTATTTTTGCAGCGAGGAGCATGTTGATGAGTCTTGATATTTTTTGGTTTCTGCCCACCTCCGGCGACACCCGTTATCTGGGCCGATCCGACAGCGGCCGCCCGGCCACCAACAAATACATGCAACAAATCGCGGTAGCCGCCGAGAGCCTGGGCTATGACGGGGTGTTGATTCCCACCGGCAGCAGTTGCCTGGACCCGTGGATTACCGCCGCCAGCCTGGTACCGGTCACCCATCGCCTGAAGTTGCTGGTGGCGCTGCGCACCTCGCTGGGCAACCCCACGGCGTCGGCCCGTCAGGCGGCCACACTGGACCAGGCCAGCAACGGCCGCCTGCTGCTCAACGTCGTACCCGGCGGCGATGCCACCGAGTTGGCCGCCGACGGTATTTTCCTCGACCACGACCAACGCTACGAAGCCGCTGGCGAGTTCCTGAGCGTTTGGCGGCGCTTGCTCAGTGGCGAGGTGGTGGATTTCACCGGTAAGCATGTGCGCGTCGAAGGCGCGCAGAACTTCTTCAAACCCGTGCAGCAACCGCACCCGCCCCTGTATTTTGGCGGGTCGTCCCCTGCCGCCCATGAGCTGGCGGCCCAACAGGTCGACGCCTACCTGACCTGGGGCGAACCGCCGGCGGCCGTGGCCGCGAAAATCGCCGATGTGCGCGAGCGTGCGAAAAAATATGGGCGCACCCTGCATTTCGGTGTGCGCCTGCATGTGATCGTGCGTGAAACCAACGAGCAGGCCTGGGCCGCGGCCGAAGAGCTGATCAGCCACCTCGACGACGATGTGATCGCCGACGCCCAAGAGAACTACGCCAAGATGGACTCCGAAGGCCAGCGCCGCATGGCCGCCCTGCACGGTGGACAGCGCGACAAGCTCGAGGTCTCGCCCAACCTGTGGGCCGGTGTCGGCCTCGTGCGCGGAGGCGCCGGTACGGCGCTGGTGGGCGACCCCGAGACCGTCGCCAAGCGTCTGCAGGAATATGCCGACCTCGGCGTAGACCGCTTTGTACTGTCCGGCTACCCGCACCTGGAAGAGGCTTTCCGCTTTGCCGAACTGGTGTTCCCGCTGTTGGGCAAACAGCCTGTCACGGTCCGCGACCAAGTACTCACCGGCGGCGCGTTCGACGTGCGGGCCGGCCATACATCGGCCAAGGAAGAGGCCACGGCATGAACGTGATTGATATGCGCTGCCGCCCGGCGTACCTGCACGATTTTTTCGGCGCCACCCCAGGCAGCGCCGAGACCGCCACCGCCCGCTGGCTGAACCGGCGGGTGGGCACGCGTGGCGACGACGAGCACTTCGCCCGCTCGCGCACACCCCAGGGGTTTCTCGATGAAGTGCGCGACGCCGGGTTGAGCCGGGCGGTGGTGGTCGGTCGGCACACACCCGGCCAGCATCTGCCCAACGACCTGATTCACAACATCGTGCGCGACCACACCGAGTTGCTCGGCATCGCCAGCATCGACCCGGCGCTGCAGGGTATCGAAGGCGCGCTGGGCGAGATCGAGCGCGCCATCTCGACACTGGGCCTGGCCGGGATCGACCTGGAGCCGGGGTTTGGCGAACCGGCCAGGCAGCCGGATGACCCGCTGTACTGGCCGATCTACGAGCATTTGCAGGCACGCGGCATTCCGCTGTTTCTGATGAGCGGGCCGACCACCCCGGACCCCGCCTTCAACAACCCCGAACACCTGGCCAAGGTCGCCCGGGCGTTCCCGCAGCTGTCGATCGTCTGCTACCACGGCTACTGGCCCAACGTGCAGCAAGCGCTGGGCGTGGCGTTCCGCTACCCGAACATCTACCTGGTGCCGGACATGTACCTGTTCCAGCCCGGCAGCGACGCCTACGTGCAAGCGACCAACGGCTTTCTGGCAGAGCAGTTGCTGTTCGGCTCGTCCTATCCGTTCCGCCCGATTCGTCAATCCATCGAGGATGTCCTGCGCCTGGGTTTCAAACCCGAGGTGCTCGACAACGTCCTCTACGGCAATGCCGCCCGGCTGTTTGGGCTGTAGAACACCTCGCGCTACACGCCGGGACCGGCCGTCATCCAGGGGCGGCCCGGCGCTGTTTTCAACATCAAGGAGTTCCCCTGTGACCACCCCCAACGATCCTGTGCACGTCGCCCGCCGTCTGGCGGCCGACTGGGCCAGTACGGCTGCCGAGCGTGACGAGCGCGGCGGCACGCCAAAACGCGAGCGTGATGCCCTGCGCGACAGCGGCCTGCTGACCCTGAGTATTCCCCGTGAATTCGGCGGCCTCGGCGCCAGTTGGAGCGACACGCTGAACATCGTGCGCGAGTTCGCCAAAGTCGACAGTTCGATGGCCCATGTGTTTGGTTTCCAACACTTGATGCTGGCCACTGTGCGCCTGTTCTCGCGGCCCGATCAGTGGCAGCCCTGGCTGGAACAGACCGTCCGCCAGCGCTGGTTCTGGGGCAACGCCCTCAACCCGCTGGACACCCGCACCGTGGCCACGCGCGTGGACGACGGGCGCGAGTTTTCCGGGATGAAAAGCTTCTGCTCCGGGGCCAGCGACTCCGACCGGCTGATTGCCTCGGCGCTGGAGGACAGTGGCGCAGGCAAACTGCTGATCGCCGCAATCCCCACTGACCGCGTCGGCATTACCCTGCTCAACGACTGGAACAATATGGGCCAACGCCAGACCGACAGCGGCAGCGCCCGTTTCGAACGCGTGCGGGTGGCCGAAGATGAACTGCTGCTCGACCCTGGCCCGCTGAGCACGGTGTTTTCCGGGCTGCGACCGCTGTTGGCGCAACTGACGTTCGTCAACCTGTTCCTCGGCATTGCCGAAGGCGCCTTTGAGCAGGCGCAGCACTACACCACCCACGAAGCACGCGCCTGGTTCAAGTCCGAGGTTGAGCGGGCGGTCGACGACCCTTATGTGCTGGCCCACTACGGCGAGTTTTGGGTCGGCCTGGAGGCGGTACGCGCCCTGGCCGAACGGGCCAATGCGTTGTTCGACAAGGCCTGGAACCGCGGCGAACAGCTGCGCGCCGAGGAGCGCGCGAACCTCGCCCTGGCCATCGGCAGCGCCAAGGTCCATGCCACCCGGGTCGGCCTGGACCTGAGTTCGAGGCTGTTTGAGGTGACAGGCGCCCGCGCCACCCATGCCTCGCGGCGCTTTGATCGCTACTGGCGAAACCTGCGGACCCAAACCTTGCACGACCCGGTGGACTACCGCATCCGCGAACTCGGCGAGTGGGCCTTGAAGCAGAAACCGCCGACGCCGAGTTTCTATTCCTGACCACACGCGCCGGGTGTTCGCCACCGTTCACCAGAACAACAAAGTGTTGCTCCAGTGATAGGCAGCCAGCCCCATGAACCGACAAAACCCAGGCATTACAGGCCTTTGGCACTCGGCATGAACTATGCAATCACCCCCTTAAACCACGATTGAACCGCCGTGCGTGCCCCATGAATCAAGACAACTGGAGTTAATCGACTATGGCTTCCCGCATTATCCTCAATGCGTTTGAAATGACCTGCGTGAGTCATCAGGCCGCGGGCACCTGGCGTCACCCGGACAGCCAGGCATGGAAATACAAAGACCTCGATTACTGGGTCGAGTTGGCCAAGCTGCTTGAGCGCGGCTATTTCGACTCAGTGTTTATCGCCGACGTTGTCGGCGTGTATGACATCTATCGCGGCTCGGTGGAAACCTCCCTGCTCGACGCCGACCAGGTGCCGGTCAACGATCCGTTCTTTCAAGTGCCGGCCATGGCTACCGTCACCAAGCACTTGGGCTTTGGCGTGACCTCGGCGCTGACCTACGAACAGCCTTACGCCCTGGCGCGAAAGTTCTCGACCCTCGACCACCTGACCAAGGGCCGCGTGGCGTGGAACGTGGTGACCTCGTACCTCAACAGCGCGGCGGTCAACCTGGGCCTCAAGCAACAGATTTCCCACGACGAACGCTACGACATCGCCGATGAGTTTCTGGACGTGACTTACAAACTGTGGGAAGGCTCCTGGGATGAAGACGCGGTGCTGCGTGACCGTGAACGCGGGATCTTTACCGACCCGAGCAAAGTCCACCCGATCGGTCACAAGGGCAAATACTACGATGTGCCGGGCATCCATTTGTCCGAGCCGTCGCCACAGCGCACCCCGGTGATTTTCCAGGCCGGCGCCTCCAGCCGTGGCCGCGCCTTTGCCGCCAAGCACGCCGAAGGGGTGTTCATCAGCCCGGCCACCGCAGAACAGGCGCGCGAGGTCTCCGATGACATCCGCAACCGCGCCGTGGAGGCGGGCCGTAGCCGTGATTCGGTCAAGGTGTTCACGCTGTTGACGGTGATCACCGCTGAAAGCGATGAAGCCGCGCAAGCCAAATACCGCGACTACCTGAGCTATGCCAACGGTGAAGGCATGTTGTCGTTTTACGGCGGCTGGACCGGCATCGATTTCTCCGAATACGACCCGGACCAACCCCTGGAGGCGATCGACAACGACAGCATCCGCTCGGTGCTGGAACTGCTCGCCACCGCCGACCCCGACCGCAAGTGGACGCCGCGCGACATCATCAAACACCGCAGCATCGGCGGCCTGGGCCCGGTGCTGGTGGGCGGCCCGAAAACGGTGGCCGACGAGATGGAGCGCTGGGTGGACGTCGGCGGGATCGATGGCTTCAACCTGGCCTATGCGATCACCCCGGGCACGTTCGAAGACCTCGTCGAGTTCATCGTTCCGGAGCTGCAACGCCGGGGCCGTGTCCGCACTTCCTATGAGGGCGACACCCTGCGCGAAAACCTGCTCGACGGCACTTCGCCGTATGCCGCAGACGACCATCCGGCGGCACGGTATCGCGGTGCATTCAAAACCGGCGCCAACGCCACCGATCACACCAAACCGTCCAGATTCTCTGACCTGACTTGACGCTTATCTGCGCTGAAGAGGAATCCATTCCATGTCCAGTTTCGCCACGCTGAACACACTGTCCGTCGGTACTGATTACGAGGCGCTCGCCGCGCGTTTTCGGCCGATCTTTACGCGTATTGCCGAAGGCGCGGTCGAGCGCGAACGCACTCGCACGCTGCCGTTCGAACCGATCCAATGGCTCAAACAAGCCGGGTTTGGCGCCGTGCGTGTGCCGGTCGAATTCGGCGGGGCCGGCGCCTCGCTGCCGCAACTGTTCCAACTGTTGATTGAACTGGCGGCTGCCGACTCCAACGTGACACAAGCCCTGCGCGGGCATTTTGCGTTTGTCGAAGACCGCCTCAACGCCCAGGCATTCAGCCCACAGAACGCCTGGTTCGAGCGGTTTGTGGCCGGGGAACTGGTCGGCAATGCCTGGACCGAAGTCGGCGACGTGAAGATCGGCCAGGTGATTACCCGCATCAGCCGCCAGGGCGAGCAATGGGTCGCCAACGGCACCAAGTTCTACAGCACCGGCAGCCTGTTCGCCGACTGGATCGACCTGTACGCCCAACGGGACGACACCGGTGCCGATGTGATCGCGGCGGTCCGCGTGCAGCAACCGGGTGTGCGGCAAAGCGACGATTGGGATGGCTTCGGTCAGCGCACCACCGGCAGCGGCACTTCCGTGTTTGAAAACGCAGTGGTCGAAGACGACCACCTGATCGATTTCTCCACGCGCTTTAAATACCAAACGGCGTTTTACCAACTGACCCTGCTGGCCGTGCTGGTCGGGTCGGGGCTGGCGGCCGTGCGAGAGGTGGCCCAACAGGTACGGGTTCGCGCCCGGGTGTTCAGCCATGGCAATGCGGCGGCGGTGCGTGACGATGCGCAGGTGCAGCAGGTGGTCGGCAAAGCCTCGGCGCAGGTCTACACGGCCGAAGCGGCGGCCCTGCGCGCCGCAGCGGCCTCGCAACGCGCCTATGTGGCGCACTTCGCCAAGGATGCGCAGGCCGAACGCGAAGCCAATATTGCCGCTGAGCTGGAGTCGGCCCAAGCGCAAGTGGTGATCGCCGATCTGGTGCTTCGCGCTACCAGCGACCTGTTCAACGCCTTGGGCGCATCCGCCGCACGCACGAGCCTGCAACTCGACCGCCACTGGCGCAATGCGCGCACCGCGGCCTCACATAATCCATTGATCTATAAAGAACGGATCATCGGCGACTGGGAAATCAACGGCACCGAACCGCCCTACGTGTGGCAGATCGGCAGTGGCGGCCAGCAAAACCACGCGCAGAAATAGCACCAGAGCGTGTAAAACCGCGAGTTGAAAATGCCCCGGCCTGTCGGGGCATTTTTCTGAGACACCGAAAAAGCTGCGCCGCGCCCTTCCCTGCAGCGTGCATGCGCGCAAAAAAACACGCCTTCTGTATTTTGACGCTCCCCAGAGCCCGCTGTTAGTGTCCAGCCTCCCCGAACGCATGGAGTACACCACGGTGAAACTGGACATCTACCAAGTCGACGCCTTTAGCCAACACCCCTTCGGCGGCAACCCCGCAGCGGTGTGCCCACTGACCGAATGGCTGAGCGACGCGCAACTGCAAAACATCGCCGCCGAAAACAACCTGTCCGAAACCGCCTACTTCGTGCCCCGTGACGATTTTTATGAGTTGCGCTGGTTCACCCCGACCGTCGAAGTCGACCTGTGCGGCCATGCCACACTCGCGGCGGCGTGGGTGTTGATCAATGCGTTGGCGGATGCGCCTGATGTGCTGCGATTTGCAACGCGCAGCGGCGAGCTGCGGGTAACCCGCGAGGGCGATGAACTGGCGATGGATTTCCCGGCGAAAGCGCCACACGCGTGCGAGCCACCGGCCGGAATGTTGAGCGCGCTGGGAATTGAACGCGCCGAGGTGTTCGGCACCGATGACTACATTGTGTTGCTCGACGATGAAGCCCAGGTTGCTGCGCTCACGCCGGACTTCGCCCAGCTCAAGGGCCTGCCCAAACGCGGGATTGCGGTGACGGCCAAGAGCACGCGGTGTGATTTCATGTCCCGTTGGTTCGGGCCGAATGTGGGGGTCAATGAAGACCCGGTCACCGGTTCCGCGCATACCTCACTGGCGCCGTTCTGGGCCGAGCGCCTGGGCAAGACAAGCCTGACCGCCGAGCAAGGCGGTGCGCGCAAAGGCCAGTTGCGCTGCGTACTCAAGGGCGACCGGGTGATTATTTCCGGCAAGGCCGTGCTGTATATGCAAGGCACGATTTACCTGTAAAAAGCAGCCCCCCTGGAACGACAGATCATTCTCAAAATGAACGGAGTTCAGCGCGTGTTTTCGATTGCCCGCCGTCAACTGACGGTCATTGCCGCAACCCTGGCCCTTGCGGCCTGCCACGCCCCGGTCAACGAACTGCCTCCGGCGCCGGAGCTAGGCTCGGGCTATCGCAGCGACCTCAGCCCGCGCCACGCCGAGCGCCATATGGCGGCGGCCGCCAACCCGCTGGCAGCCGAGGCCGGGCGTGAGATGTTGCGCCAGGGCGGTTCGGCCATCGATGCGGCGATTGCCATGCAGGCGGTGTTGACGCTGGTGGAGCCGCAGTCGTCGGGGATTGGCGGCGGTGCCTTCATCATGCTGTGGGACGGGCATACCGTGCACGCCTATGACGGCCGGGAAACCGCACCGGCCGGGGCGACGGAGCGCCTGTTCCTCAAGGCCGACGGTCAGCCGATGGGGTTCACCGCCGCGCAGATCGGCGGGCGCTCGGTGGGCACGCCGGGGGTGTTGCGAGCGCTGGAGATGGCGCACAAGAAGACCGGGCACCTGCCATGGGCCAAGTTGTTCGAGCCGGCGATCCGGCTGTCGGAACAGGGTTTCGCCCTCTCGCCGCGCTTGCACAGCCTGATTGCCGCAGACCGTTTTATCCCACAGTCGCCGGAGATGGCGGCCTACTTTCTGAACGCCGATGGCACACCCAAAGCCACCGGCACCCTGTTGAAAAACCCGGCGCTGGCTGCAGTGTTCAAACGCATCGCCAAGGAAGGCCCGGACGCGCTGTACCACGGTCCGATTGCCGACGAGATTGCGCGCAAGGTGCAGGGCCACCGCAACGCGGGCAGCCTGTCCGAGGCCGACCTTGAAGGCTACGCGGCCAAGGAACGTGCGCCGCTGTGTAGCGACTACAAGCGCTGGAAAATCTGTGGCATGCCGCCGCCGTCGTCGGGCGGGATTGCCATCGCGCAAATCATGGGCACGCTGCAGGCCCTGGAAGCCCGCGACCCGCGCCTGGCCATCGCGCCCATGACGCCGCTCAACAGCGCCTCGCTCGCCGGCCTTGAGCCCACGCCCGAGGCGGTTCACCTGATCGCCGAAGCCGGCCGCCTGGCCTTTGCCGACCGCGCACTGTATGTGGCCGATGCGGACTTTGTGCCGGTGCCGGTCGCAGGCCTGGTCGCCCCCGACTACCTGGCCCAGCGCGCCGCCTTGATCGGTGATCGCAGCCTGGGCATCGCGCAGCCGGGCCAACCGGCGGGCATTCAAGTGGCGTATGCCCCGGACCGCTCGCCGCTGCGCATCTCCACTTCGCAAGTAGTGGCGGTGGATGACCAGGGCGGTGCCGTGTCGATGACCACCACGGTGGAGGCCGCGTTCGGCTCGCACCTGATGGTCCAGGGCTTTTTGCTCAACAACCAGATGACCGACTTCTCGTTCATTCCCGAGGAAAACGGCCAGCCGGTGGCCAACCGCGTACAACCCGGCAAACGCCCGCGCTCGGCCATGGCGCCGACCCTGGTGTTCGACCGCCACAGCGGTGAATTGCTGGCTACGCTGGGGTCGCCAGGCGGTTCGCAGATCATCGAATACGTGAGCAAATCCCTGGTGGCGATGCTCGACTGGCAACTCGACCCGCAAGCCGCCATCAACCTGCCCAACTTCGGCAGCCGCAATGGCGCAACCGAACTGGAAAGCGGCATGTTCAGCCCGGCGTTGAAACAGGCACTCAAGGACAAGGGCCATGCACTGAGCGAGATCGAGATGACCAGCGGCATCCAGGCGATCGTTCGCACACGGGATGCGCAGGGCAAGGTGATGTTGAGCGGGGGTGCCGATCCTCGGCGGGAGGGCGAGGCGTTGGGTGATTGATGTTTACGCTGACGCCAAGGGCGCTACCGAGCATACTCCAGCGCATATCCTGTACAAGATCGCGAAGGACATGAAACATGCCACTCACTGAGAAACAGCTGAAGGAACGTGACGCCAAACGCAATATCGGCGAAGAGTTACTGACCGCCATTCAGGAGGTCAAAGCAGGGCTTTACGGCGCAGTACACCCGGTCGAAATCACTCGAGCCGCCGACACTAGAAGTAAGACCGGACGTTTTCCGGGAAGTCCTCAGTAACGCCTGATGGCGTTACTGACGCGCCGGCCGATGGCTATCGGCTGATCTTCAACCCCTTGCGCCCCGCATGCCGCTCCAACGCCAACTCAATCAAGCGGCTGACCAACTCGCTGTAGCTCATCCCCGCCGCCTGCCACAGCTTGGGGTACATGCTGATGCGGGTAAAACCCGGCAACGAGTTGATTTCGTTGATCAGCACTTCGCCGTCCTCGGTGAGGAACACATCGACCCGCGCCAACCCCGCGCACCCCAACACCTCGAACGCTTCGACGGCCAGGCGGCGAATCCGCTCGCTGGCTTGCACGCTGATATCGGCCGGCACCACCACCTGGGCCGCCTGGTCGTCGATGTATTTGCTGTCGTAGGAATAGAAGCCGCTGCTCACCACGATCTCGCCGCAACCGCTGGCGATGGGGTTGTCGTTGCCCAGCACCGCGCATTCGATCTCGCGGCCCTGGACGGCAGACTCCACCAGCACTTTCTCGTCAAAGCCCAGGGCCAGTTCGACGGCGGCGTGGTATTCGGCCTCGTCGTTCACTTTGCTCACGCCCACCGAGGAGCCTTGGTTGGCGGGTTTGACGAACATCGGCAAGCCGAGCGTGCGCACCGCCATGTCAAACGAGGTGCGTGCCGCGTTGTTGCGGTTGAGGGTGATAAACGGCGTGACGGCAATACCAGCGTCGCGCAGCAGGCGTTTGCTGATGTCCTTGTCCATGCACACTGCCGAGCCGAGCACGTCGGAGCCGACGAAAGGCAGGTCGGCCATGCGCAGCAGGCCTTGCAGGCAACCGTCCTCGCCGAGGGTGCCGTGGACGATGGGGAAGATCACGTCGATGTGGGCCAGCAGGCCGCTGCCGGTGGTTTCCACCACTTGCTGGCTGGCCTTGCCCGGCACCACCGCCAGTTCGCGGTTGGACTGGTTGAGGGCGATCAGCGCCGGGTTTTCCTGGTTGATCAGGAAGTTCGAGGTGTCGTTAAGGTGCCAGTGACCGGCCTTGTCGATGCCGATCAGCACCGGCTCAAAGCGCGAGCGGTCGAGGGCATCGACAATGTTGCGCGCCGACTGCAGCGAGACTTCGTGCTCGGCCGAACGGCCACCAAAAATAATCCCTACGCGCACCTTGCTCATGACCCGACCTCACTGTTGAAAGTAAGGCTTCTTACCATGAGCGGTCAGCGATTCGCTACCAGATGTACACCGAACAGCATGTAGCACCCCCCCGCAAAACGGTCGAGCCATTTGCGCGAGCGGCTGTAGAGGTCGGCCATGCGCGCACTGGAAAACACCAGGGCCACGCTGGAATACCAGCTGAACGACAAGGTGGCCATGATGATCACCGCCAGGGTCAACAGCATCGGCGATGGCGACGGCGGCATGGTGGACGCGAAGATGGTGGCGACGAACAACGCGGCCTTGGGATTGGACAGATTGCCCAGTAACCCTAGGCGCCAGGCGGAAAACAACGAGCGTCGAGGCCCGTCCGGCAACAGGCTCTGCCCCATCGCCGGCGCTGAGCGCTTGAACAGCTTCAACCCCAGGTAGATCAGGTAGCAGCCACCGATGATCTTGAACGCCAGGTACAGCATGGGTGCGGCGCTAAACAGCGACTTTATGCCCAGGCCACCCGCCACCCCCCACAGGATCGTACCCGTAGCCACACCCGCCGAGGCCACCACACCATGGCGGCGCGAACAACTGGCGGCCAGTTGCGCCGTGTTGAAAAAGTTGGGGCCAGGCGTGACCACCGCCACCGTCCACAGCAGGGCCAGCGAGCTCAGGGGCGCCACGTAGGCAGGGTTGAGGACATCCATGGGGGCGCTCCATCAGCACAAGGCACGAACAGCGATCATAGGCCTCGCCTGCCCTCCTGCACAATCGTACAAGACCCCGGCAGACAAGGGCTTCAGACTCGGCTAACGTGTTTCCACCTCTTCTTGTGACAAGTCACCATGGGTAAACCCACCCCCACCCTCGACTGGCTGCACCGCGCGCCGCACGCCAGCGGCCTGGACCGCATCGAGGCGTACTTTGCCGGCTTCGCGTTCGACCCGCATCGCCATGACACCTATGCCATCGGTCGTACCTTGTTCGGCGTGCAGAGTTTTCATTATCGCGGCGGCATGACTCACGGCCTGCCCGGCACCACCATGGTGATTCATCCCGACGAGACCCACGACGGCCGCGCCGGCAGCGAGGAAGGTTTCAAGTACCGCATGATCTACGTGGAGCCGGCGCTGATCCAACAGATCCTCGGCGGCAAGCCGTTGCCGTTTATCCCCGGCGGAGTGTCCACCGACCCGTGGTTGCACCGCGCCAGCGAAGTGTTGCTGCAAAGCCTGGACTGCCCGATCGACCCGTTGCAGGAGCAGGACGCGATGTTCGACCTGGCCCAGGCCTTGAGCAACGCCTCGGGAGCGATCACCACCCGCAAGACCTTCGATTACGTCGCCGCCGAACGCGCCCGGGAATTTATCCACAGCGCCCTGGGCCGCAGCATCACCCTGGATGAAATGGCCGAACACGCCGGTCGCGACCGCTGGGCCTTGTCGCGGGATTTTCGCTTGTTGTTCGGCACCAGCCCCTACCGCTACCTGACCATGCGCCGGCTGGATCTGGTACGCAGCCTGCTGGCCCAGGGCAAACCGCTGGTGGACGCGGCGATGCTCGCCGGCTTCACCGACCAGAGCCACATGACCCGGCAATTTCGCAGCACCTACGGCATGCCGCCGGCGCGCTGGGTGAAGATGCTCGGGCGCTGAACAGGCTCAACCGGCGGGCGTTAGCTGCTGCCCGTCAATCGGCTGGCCGATGGTGAGGAAATGCCCGCCCGCCACATGGTGCAGGCTGCGCAGTTGATCAAAGCCTTCGAAATGCCAACGCCCGTCGCTGAACACGCGCTCGTCGGCATACGCGGCAACCACTTCGCCGAGGAACAGGTCGTAGGTCTGCTGGGTATGCGGCTCGGGCAGCAGGCGGCATTCCAGCCAGGCGACGCAGCCTTCGAGCAAGGGCGCTTCAGTGTGTTCGCCATTGAAGGTGTGCAAATCATAGGCGGCGAATTTATCGAGATCGGCGCCGCTGGTCGTGCCCACGGTCTGTACGAGATCGGCCTGGGCCGCGCAGGGCACCTGCAGCACGAAGGTACCGGCGCGTTCCAGCAGTTGGCGGGTCCAGGTGGCCTTGTCCAGCACGACCGCGACTTTCGGCGGTTCGAAATCCAACGGCATGGCCCAGGCGGCGGCCATGATAGCGCGCTGGCCATTATGCGCGGCGCTGACCAGTACGGTCGGGCCGTGATTGAGCAAGCGGTAGGCCTTGGACAGCGGAACGGGGCGGCGGTGGTCAGGGCTCATGGAGGATCGGCTCTTCAATCGTGAAAAACCTACGATACCTCAAGCACAAGCCCTACGGGTCAGCTCGATAGCTGGTTAGCGAACTGTCCGACAGCACTGACGACCTTTTGCGCGCCGTCCTGGATTTCCACGATCACCGTGCCGGCTTCGGCGGCCAGGGCCAGGCCCTGCTCGGCTTGCTGGCGGCCGTCGGTCATCAGGTTCACGGCGTCGCGAGCCATGTCCTGGTTCTGACGCACCACCCCGACAATCTCTTCAGTGGCCTTGCTGGTGCGCGACGCCAGTTGGCGCACTTCGTCGGCCACGACCGCAAACCCGCGCCCCTGTTCGCCGGCACGCGCCGCTTCGATGGCCGCGTTGAGCGCCAGCAGGTTGGTCTGTTCGGCGATGCCACTGATGGTCTTGACGATGCTGCCGATCACTTGGGACTGGGCATTCAGCGCCTCGATGCCCTCGCCGGCCCGCTGCATGTGGTGGGCCAGCTCGCGCATCACGTCGACCGCCTGCGTCACTACCGTGGTGCCGCGCTGGGCACTGCTGTCGGTGTGCAGCGAGGTGCTGTAGGCAATGTTGGCCGCCTCGGCAATCGCCTGCTCACGGTTGACCTGCTCGGTGATCACGGTGGCGAACTTGACCACTTTGTACAGACGATCATTGGCATCCAGCACCGGGTTATAGGTGGCTTCAAGCCATACTGCGCGGCCATGGCTGTCCACGCGCTTGAAACGCTCTGCGACAAACTCGCCGGCGTTCAGGCGTTTCCAGAAGTTCTGGTACTCGGCGCTGTTGTATTCCGCCGGTTCGCAGAACATACGGTGATGTTTGCCCTGGATCTGCGCCAGGCTGTAACCCATCGCATTGAGAAAACGCTCGTTGGCGGTGAGCACATGCCCGTCCGGGTCGAACTCGATCACGGCCGTGGAGCGCACCAGCGCGGTGATCAGGTTTTCGTGCTCGCGCGACGCCTCGATGGTGCGCGTGAGGTCGCTGGAGAACATCGAAATATGCTTGATGCGCCCGTCCGAGCCGCGCACCGGCTGCACGATCGAACGCAACCACGCTTCCTTGCCGTTGCCGCGCAACAGGCGCACGGCACCGGCAAAGTGTTCGCCACGCACCAGTGCGTTCTTGAAGCGCTGCTGGAATTCGTCCTGACGCAGGTAGGCCGGCACCAATTCGTCAACGGGCCGCCCCAGCAGTTGCGACATCGAGTAAGCCAGTTCCTGCAGGAAGTTGGCATTCGCCCACTCCACCCGACCTTCAGCGTCCAGGGTCAGGCACAACATTTCGCTTTCCAGGCTTTCCTTGACCTGCTGCAAACTGGACAACTCTTCGCGAAGAGCGGACAGCTCCTGCTTCAAACGGGTGTTGAACATGAGACACCGATGGTCATGAGAAAAGGACGGATCTGACCTGCATCGGCGTGGCCGGCGTTTTCTGAAGAGCGGTTCAATGCCCGGCGTCACTCTTTTTTGCAGTGGTCAGCTGCCATTGTTTCGGCAGATACCCATCACTTGATATTCCAGGGTCTTGAGCTGGCCGCTGGCGTCTTCGTAGGTCATGCGCGAGGGCACGGGGCCGCATGCACGGACCGGTGGCGTCACGCTGACCACCTTGGCGATGTCCAGGGTCATGCCATAGCGATAGTTCTGCACCACCGGGGCCGCTTTGCCCTCTCTGGCCGCGTACTCGGTCATGGATTTTTCATTGCGCTCCATCATCAGCGCAAACGTGCGATCACCGCCGCCCTCGGCCAATGCACCGAAGGACAGGACGGCCGTCAATATACCCAGGCTAGTGTTATAAAAGTTCATTGTTCACTCCTCGACTGAAAGTTCAGTGTCGAGATTAACCAAACAACCCTGACGCGATGTTCACCAGAAGATTACGTATTTGTTAGGTGGCACTAAGGTTCCAGAATTGTAATGTTCGCGCAACACAACCGCTAACCACGGTTTGCAACTATCAGCCCGACGGTTTTATCGAAGGCAGCCGCCTGAACGTGCTGGCACGTAATGTTTACTTCAACCGCACCGGGAAGAAGTTCGGGTCATTATCGAGTATCCACTGGCGGCGCTCTAAGTAACGCTTACATTTACTTGCCGATGAAGTACATCTCTTCACAGGTTCAAATCTGTCAGAACTGTAATATCGGCCTCACCTTCGCGTTAAGTTGCAGTTTTTATACTGCTTATCGAACACATTCATCTCTGCAGCTTTTGTGTAGCTCCTTTGGAACGGAGATGAACTTTTACGCCCCGTATGGGGCGTTTTTTTGTTCACCCGCACAGCGACGAATCGTCGCAGTTGCCTGACGTGGCTTGACCCTAAAGCTACTTCACGGTTCAGAGTTTTCCTACAGCCCACTCGCCGCCTCTATGCGGCCATGCCCCTCTCCGTTTTCTTTGAAGGTAAATCCCCATGCGTATCCTTGTGGTTGAGGACGAGCAGAAAACCGCCGATTACTTGCAGCAGGGCCTGACCGAAAGTGGCTACGTCGTCGATTGCGCCGCCAGCGGTGTAGACGGCCTGCACCTGGCCCGGCAACACACCTATGAACTGGTGATCCTCGACGTGAACCTGCCCAACACCGACGGTTGGGAAGTGCTGGAACACCTGCGCCGCGACGGCAACCAGCGGGTCATGATGCTGACCGCCCGTGGCCGGCTGGCCGACAAGATCAAGGGCCTGGACATGGGCGCCGATGATTATCTGGTCAAGCCCTTCGAATTCCCCGAGCTGCTGGCCCGCGTGCGCACGCTGTTGCGCCGCAGCGAACACATCCCGCTGCCGGACGTGTTGCGCGTCGCCGACCTGGAACTGGACCCGCGCCGCCACCGCGCCTATCGCGGCACACGGCGGATCGACCTGACCACCAAGGAATTCGCCCTGCTGCACGTATTGATGCGCCAGGCCGGCGAGGTGATGACCCGCACGCAAATCATCTCCCTGGTGTGGGACATGAACTTCGACTGCGACACCAACGTCGTCGAAGTCTCCATCAGCCGCCTGCGCGGCAAGGTCGACGACCAGAGTGAGGTCAAGCTGATCCACACCATTCGCGGCGTCGGTTACGTGCTGGAGGCGCGCCAATGAGGACCACCAGCTTGTCGATGCGCCTGGGCCTGACGGTCAGCCTGATGGGTGCCGGCCTGGTGGTGCTGTTGGCGACCCTGGCGTACCTGGCTTTGACCCACGAGTTGGACAAGCTCGCGCGCAAGGGCCTGGAAAACAAGCTGGAGCAGTTGGAACACAGCCTGAGCCAGGGCCTCACCCCCCGCGACATCAGCAGCCGCCCCCACTCACTGCTGGATCTGGTGATGGGCCACGACAACATCTACCTGACCATCATGGGCACCCAGGCCGATGCGCCGGTGCTGCTGAGCGTGGGCGCGAAACCCCAGCAACCGTTGTTGCTCGACGTACCGGCCGGCAAGACCCTGGCCTACCTGAACTGGGTGGACGGGCACGGCGACCGCATCCTCAGCGCCACGCGCCTGGTGCCGTTGTACAGCGGCGAGAACGTGCGCGTGCTGCTGTCGCTGGACCGCTCCGATGATGAAGCGCTGCTCAGCGCCTACCTGCGCTCCACGGTGATCGCCCTGCCGCTGCTACTGATCCTGATCGGCATGGGCGCCTGGTGGCTGGTGCAGCGCGGGCTGGCGCCGTTGCAGCAGTTCAGCCGTGTGGCGGCCCAGGTCAGCACCCAGGACCTGACCCATCGCCTGGCGCTGGACAACCTGCCCAAGGAACTGGGTGAGTTGGCCCAGGGCATCAACTTCATGCTGCATCGCCTGGACGACGGCGTGCGGCAACTGTCGCAGTTCTCCGATGACCTGGCCCACGAACTGCGCGCGCCGTTGACCAACCTGATGGGCAAGGCGCAGGTGACGTTGTCCCGCGAGCGGCCTTCGCAGGAATACAAAGCCGGGCTGGAATCCTGCACCGAGGAAATGGAACGCCTGTCGCGCATCGTCTCCGACATGCTGTTTCTGGCCCAGGTCAGCCATCCGGCGGCGCGGGCCGGGTTTGCCCAGGTGTCGTTGGGCGAAGAAGCGCAGCGGGTGATGGAGCTGTTTGCCTTGAGCGCCGAAGACAAGCAGGTGACCCTGAACCTGCGCGGCGACGCCTGGATCATGGGCGATCGCCTGATGATCCAGCGGGCCATCTCCAATTTGCTCTCCAACGCCATCCGCCATACGCCGCAGGCCTCGACCGTGTTGCTGCTGGTGGAGACCTACGGCCAGAGCGTCTCGCTGTCGGTGGGCAACCCCGGCCGGGGCATCGAAGCGCACCACCTGCCGCACGTGTTCGAACGTTTCTACCGCGCCGACAGCAGTCGCACCCGCGCCGAGGGCGGCACCGGCCTGGGGCTGGCCATCGTGCAGTCGATCATGCACCTGCATCAGGGCCACGCCGACGTCAGCAGCCAGCCGGGGCGCTTTACGCGCTTGCGTCTGGTGTTTCCTCGTCCTTGCGATGCGCCCAGTGATACAACGCCGGCAGCACCAGCAAGGTCAGCAACGTAGAGGAAATAATCCCGCCGATCACCACCGTCGCCAGCGGCCGCTGCACCTCGGCGCCGGTGCCGGTGGCCAGGGCCATGGGGATAAACCCGAGGGACGCCACCAGCGCCGTCATCAACACCGGACGCAGCCGGGTCAGCGCGCCTTCGTTGATGGCCATCGACAACGAGCGCCCTTCCTCGCGCAGGTTGCGGATAAACGCGATCATCACCAGGCCGTTGAGCACCGCCACGCCGGACAAGGCGATAAAGCCCACCCCGGCCGAGATCGACAGCGGAATATCGCGCAGCCACAGCGCCATGATCCCACCGGTCAAGGCGAACGGAATCCCGGTGAACACCAACAGCCCATCCTTGAGGTTGTTGAACATCATGAACAACAGCCCGAACACCAACAGCAGCGCCACCGGCACCACGATGCGCAGGCGGTCGGAGGCCTCCTTCAACTGTTCGAACTGCCCGCCCCAGGTGGTCCAGTAGCCAACCGGCACTTTGACCTGGGCGCCGATGGCGGCTTCGGCCTCTTGGACAAACGAGCCGATATCGCGCCCCCGCACGTTGGCGCTGACGATCACCAGGCGCTTGCCGTTCTCGCGGCTGATCTGGTTCGGGCCCAGCACCAGGTCGAGGCTGGCAACCTGGGACAAGGCGATAAAGCCCAACTGCCCGGAGGCGTTACCCGCCAATGCCGGCACCGGGATCAACAACCGCGACAAGCCGTCGATATCGGTGCGCAGTGCGTCGGACAAACGCACGACCATGTCGAAACGCCGGTCGCCTTCGTACAACGTACCGGCCTGGCGCCCACCGACTGCGACGGCAATCGTGTCCTGCACATCGCCGACATTCAGGCCAAACCGCGCGGCCTTATCGCGGTCGATATTGATGGTCAGTATCGGCAGGCCGGAGGTCTGCTCGACCTTCACTTCCGAGGCGCCGTTCAGGCCTTGCAAGGTCTCGGCAATTTCCCCGGCGGTGGCATTGAGCACCGCCATGTCATCACCGAACACCTTCACCGCCACGTCGCTGCGCACCCCGGAAATCAGCTCGTTGAAACGCAGCTGGATCGGTTGTGACAATTCATACGCACTGCCCGGCACAATCGCACTGGCGCGCTGGATATCGGCGATCAGCGTTTCGCGGGACTTCTGCGGATCGGGCCACTGATCCTTGGGTTTGAGCATCACGTAGCTGTCGGAAATGTTCGGTGGCATCGGGTCGGAGGCAATCTCCGCAGTGCCGGTGCGGGCGAAGACCCGTTCGATTTCCGGCACCTGGGCCATCAAGGTTTTTTCCAACTGCTGTTGCATCTGCACCGACTGCGTCAGGCTGGTGCCGGGCACGCGCAAGGCTTGCTGGGCGAAGTCGCCTTCGCTGAGGCTGGGGATGAATTCGCTGCCCATGCGGCTGGCCACCAGCCCCGAGGCGACGATGGTCAACAGCGCCAAACCGAACACCAGCGGGCGCCGCGCCATCACCCAATCGAGCACTGGCGCATAGACCCGACGCGCACTGCGCATCACCAGGTTTTCTTCTTCCTTGACCTTGCCGGTGACAAACAGCGCAATCGCCGCCGGCACAAAGGTCACCGAGAGGATCATCGCGCCGAACAGGGCGATCACCACGGTGAAGGCCATGGGGTGGAACATTTTCCCGGCCACGCCGGTGAGGGCGAAGATCGGCAGGTACACCACCATGATGATCAGTTGCCCGAAGATCAGCGCGCGCCGCGCCTCCTTGGCCGCCGCGAACACTTCGTGCAGGCGCTCGCTGCGGGTCAACAGGCGGCCGTGACGCTGTTGCGCATGGGCCAGGCGGCGGATGGCGTTCTCGACGATCACCACCGCACCGTCGACGATGATGCCGAAGTCCAGTGCGCCGAGGCTCATCAGGTTGGCGCTGACTTTGTTGGTGAACATGCCGGTAAAGGTGAACAGCATCGCCAGCGGAATCACCATCGCGGTGATCAGCGCCGCACGGATGTTACCGAGGAACAGGAACAACACTGCGACCACCAGCAGCGCGCCTTCGAAGAGGTTTTTCTTCACCGTGGCGATGGCTTTTTCGACGAGGTTGGTGCGGTCGTAAACGGTAACGGCGACCACGCCCTCGGGCAGCGAGCGGTTGATCTGTTCGAGTCGCGAAGCCACGGCTTGGGACACGCTGCGGCTGTTTTCGCCGATCAACATGAACACCGTGCCCAGCACCACTTCACGACCGTTTTCGGTGGCGGCGCCGGTACGCAGCTCACGGCCGATCTCGACCTGGGCCACATTGCGCACGCGGATCGGCGTGCCGCCCGAGGTGGTGATGACGATGTTGGCGATATCGTCGATCGACGCCACTTGCCCTGGTGCGCGGATCAGCAACTGCTCGCCGCTGCGCTCGATGTAACCGGCACCGACGTTGGCGTTGTTGCGCTCCAGGGCGGTGACCAGATCGTTCAAGGTCAGGTTGTAGGCCGCCAGGCGCTTGGGGTCGGGGGCGATCTGGTATTCCTTGGCGAAGCCACCGATGGTATTGATCTCGGCCACGCCGGGCACGTTGCGCAGTTGCGGCTTGATGATCCAGTCCTGGATCACGCGCAGGTCGGTCGGCGTGTAGGGCGTGCCGTCGTCCTTGCGCGCGCCCTCTTCGGCTTCCACGGTCCATAGGAAAATTTCCCCTAGGCCGGTGGAAATCGGCCCCATCGCCGTTTCGATGCCGCTGGGCAATTGCTCACGGGCGACTTGCAGGCGTTCGTTGACCAACTGACGGGCGAAGAACAGGTCGGTGCCGTCCTTGAAGATCACCGTCACCTGGGACAAACCGGAGCGCGACAGCGAACGGGTCTGCTGCAACCCCGGCAACCCGGCCATGGCGGTTTCGATGGGAAAGGTGATGCGCTGTTCGGTTTCCAGCGGCGAAAAACCAGGCGCCGCCGAGTTGATCTGTACCTGCACATTGGTGATGTCGGGCACCGCGTCGATGGGCAGTTTCTGATAGCTGGCGATGCCGACACCGGCCATCAGCAGCACCGCCAGCAGCACGATGATGCGCTGCTCGATGGCGAATTGGATAAGGCGCTCAAACATGGGAAATCACTCGCGGGATCAATGGGCGTGTTCGGCCGAGCCTTTGCCCAGTTCGGACTTGAGGATGAAGCTGCCGACCGTGGCCACCTGCGCCCCGGCGTCGAGGCCCTGGCGCACTTCGACGTAGCCGTTTTCGCTGACGCCCAGTTCCAGATGGCGGGTGACGAAGCCGTCCGCCGTGCGCACGAACACCGAGGGTTTGTCCTCGACGGTCTGGATCGCGGCCTGGGGCACCGTGACCTTGGCCTGGTAGGTGTCGGTGGCGATCTGTACGGCGACGAACAACCCCGGGCGCCACACGTCATCGGGGTTGGGCACGCTCACGCGCACGGTGGCGGTGCGCGTCTGCTCGCCCAGCAAGTTGCCCACGTAGGCCACGGTGCCGAGCACTTCGGTGCCCATTTCGGTGGAGCTGACTTTCACCGGCTTGCCGACGCGAACCTTGTTCAAGTCCTTGGGAAAGACGCCGAAAGTGACCCACACCTGCGACAAGTCCGACAAGGTGAAGGCATTGCTGGTCTCGCTGACCACCTCGCCGACGCCCAGGTGTTTTTCCACCACCACGCCAGCGAACGGTGCGCGCAATTCGTAGCGATTGCCGCCGACCAGTACGGCGCTGCCGCTGAGGGCGGTCATCTTTTGGCGGGCGTTGTTCTGGGCGATTTCGGCTTCCTGCAAAGCCTGGCGCGCCAGCAGGTAATCCTGCTCGGCGGAGATCTTGTCCTGCCACAGTTGGCGCTCGCGCTGGAAGGTGGTGCGCGCCAGTTCGACCCGGCGCTGGCTGGCAGCCAGTTCGCTGCGCTGATCGGAAATCTGCTGGCTGGCGATCACCGCCAGCAGCTCGCCTTGCTTGACCGCCTGGCCGAGGTTGACCTTCACCGCCTCCACCACCCCCGCCGCACGCGGCACGATGTGCGAGGTGCGGTCTTCATCGAAGCGCACTTCACCCGGCAGCGACAGCACGCTGCTGATCGGCCGGGGCTGGGCCTGGGCCAGTTGAATACCGGCGGCCTCGATCTGCTGCTCGGTAAGTTCGAGCGTGCCTTCTTCTTCCTCGGCGTTTGCCAGGCCGGACAGCATCAGGCCCAGGACGACGGCAAGCGCCACGCCATGTTTAGTCTGCATAGAGGACTCCAAAAAATCAGAAACGGGCGAGGTCGCCGTAGATCCGTTCGATGCGCACCCAGGCGTCGGTGGCCTGGGCGGTCGCCGTGAGGTATTGGGTGCGGGCCGCGATCAAGGTGCGCTGGGCGTCGAGGACGTCGAGGAAGTTGAACTTGCCCATCTCGAAGCCACGGGTGGCGCTGTCCACCGCGCTCTGCGCGGCGGGCAGGATCTGCTGGTTGAATGCGCGCACTTCGGTGTTCGCGGTTTGCCACAGGTCCAGGGCCTGGCGGGTTTCGGTGCGCAGGCGCAGTTCGGCGGCGTTGCGCAGGTCACGGGCCTGGTCGGCGCGGCGGGTGGCGGCGAGGACGTTGCCCTGGTTGCGGTTGAACAGCGGGATCGGCATCGACACGCCCACCAGGTTCACGCGCTCGCGCACGCTGGCGTCGTACTGGCTGCCAATCGACACATCGAGGTCGGGGATGCGCTGGGCTTTTTCCAGGCCGACGCTGGCTTCGTTCTGTAGGATTTGCAGTTCGGCCAGGCGCAGCTCGGCGGTCTGCTCAAGACGCGCCAGCAGTTGCGCGGCGGGCGGCAACGTCGCCGGGACGCTGCTTGGCGTGGCGACGGCGGCGAAGTCGGGCGCGGCGCTGCCGGTGCTGGCAGCCAGGCGGCGATAGGCGTCGCTCACGCCCATTTGGGCGCGGTTGAGTTCCAGGCGGATTTCCGACAACTGCACCTGAGCGCGGGTGGCTTCGACCGGCGACGCTTTACCGGCGCTGACCCGGCCGTTGGCGACCACCAGACCGCGCTCGGCCAGTGCCAGGGAGCGTTGCGCCAGGTCGAGGCGTTCCTGGGCGCGAAGGGCGCCGTAATAGCGGTCGATCACCTCGGCGCGCAAGTCGTTGCGGCGCTGTTCCAAGGTCAGCGCCGCAACGTCCTGACCACGCGTCGCCAGCGCGATGCGCGCACCGCGCTTGCCGCCCAGTTCCAGGGTCTGGCTTAACTTGAGCGTGGTGGTGCGGGTGTCGCGGCGGGTGTCTTCGGCATCCCATGAGGCCACCGGGTTGGGGATCAGCCCCGCCTGCTGACGACCACCGCTGGCGATGTCGATCTCCCATTGCGCGGCGGCCAGGTCGGGGTTATTGGCGAAGGCGGTTTGCAGGGCGGCGTCGAGGCTCAGGGTCTGGGCGCCGACCCCTTGTGCCGTCGCCAGCAACACGACGATCGAGCACAGTAATGTTCTTGCACGAGTTGGCATAACGAGAGTTCCAGGCCCATGAAATGGCGGATAAATCCAAGCCGGGGCACTGTAACTTTCGGTACTTATCAGGGGGGTGGGGCGAACATTACAAATCCGTTAGCAAGGCTCAAGCATGGGCTTCTTCGAGCCCGTCACGATGAAAACCCTCGCCCTCGACCTGCAGCGTGACGTGGGAAATATCGAATTGTTCATGCAGCAATTGCGTCACTTGAGCGAGGACCTGTTGCTCGACGCCCGGCACCGCGTCCGCCACCAGATGGCTGCTCAGCACGTTCTTGCCACTGGTGAGCGCCCAGATATGCAGGTCATGTACATCCTTCACGCCAGGTACGCCACGTATGGCCTGTTCCACGCTGTCGATATCGATGCCGTCGGGCACACCTTGCAGCAGCACATTCATGCTCTCCTTGAGCAACACCCAGGTACGCGGTAACACCCAGAAACCAATTGCCGCCGCCACCACCGAGTCGACCCAACCCCAGCCGGTCAACATGATCACCACAGCCGCGATGATCACGCCGACAGAGCCGAGCATGTCGCTCCAGACCTCCAGGTACGCACCTTTGACATTCAGGCTTTCGCCGCTGCCGGCGCTGAGCAGGCGCATGGCGATCAGGTTGACGAGCAGCCCCAGCACGGCGATCACCAGCATGCCGGTCGACTGGATCTGCGCAGGCGCCTGCAGGCGTTGATAGGCCTCAAACAGGATGTAAAACGCCACCGCAAACAGCAGCAACGCATTGAAGGCCGCCGCCAGGATTTCAAAGCGGGCGTAACCGAACGTGCGCTTGCGGTCTGCGGGGCGCTTGGCGATCTGGATCGCCACCAGGGAAATCGCCATGGCCAGGGCGTCGGTCATCATGTGCGCGGCGTCGGACAACAGCGCCAGGCTGCCGGTGATAAAGGCACCGATCACCTCGGCAATCATGAAGCTGCTGGTCAGCCCGAGGGCGATCCATAACTGGCGTTCGTGACCGGCGCGTACCTGGGCGTGGTTGTGTCCTGCGCTCATGGAACATCCTCGTGGGGAGTGGTTGCATGAATCATAGCGCCATAGCAGAAGATTCGGATGTGCTCGGCACTTCCGGACCGCGCCCTCAGGCGGCTAACGTGTGGCGCTTGCTGAACAGCGCCACACTCACCACCCCCACCGCGCCCATCACCACGCAATAGCCCACGCAAATCCACGGGCTGGTCGGCATCAGTGCAATCAGGATCAAGGGCGTGGTGCTCGCCCACAGCGCGTAGGCAATGTTGTAGGTGAAGGAAATCCCCGACACCCGCACCGGCGCCGGGAACAACCCGACCATCACCGACGGCACTGCGCCAACCACGCCGCAGCTCAAGCCTGCCACGGCATACGCCGCGCCGAGCCAGACGCCACCGGCGATCAGGCTGGCGTATAACACCGCGATCCCCAGCGGCAGCAACAGGCTGTAGACCAGCACCGCGCGCCAGGCGCCGATGCGGTCCACCAACAGGCCGGCCAGGACGCAGCCGATGTTCAGGAACACGATGCCCAGCGCGCTCAGGGCGAAGGTGTGGCTGGGCGTCATGCCGAAGGTTTTCTGCATCATGGTTGGGGTGATGACCACCAGCACCACCACGGCGGAGGTGAGCACGCAGGTGAGGATCATCGCCGGCAGCAACACGCTGCGATGGTCGCGCAATACGGTGCGCAGCGGCATTTCGGCGGCGGCTTGGCGGCGCGCCTGCATTTCGAGGAACACCGGGGTTTCGTTGAGCCAGCGGCGCAGCCACACGCCGATCACGCCGAAGACACCACCGAGCAGGAAGGGGAAGCGCCAGGCGTAGTCGAGGATCTCCGCCGGGGTGAAAAGTTGCGCCAGCAGTGTGGCGGTCAGCGCGCCGAGCAGGTAGCCGAAGGTCAGGCCGGCTTGCAGGAAGCCCAAGGCGTAACCGCGGTGATGGGTCGGCGCATGCTCGGCGACGAAGGTCCAGGCGCTGGGCACTTCACCGCCCACCGCTGCGCCTTGCAGCACGCGCAGCACCAGCAGGATCAGCGGTGCGAAATAGCCGATCTGCGCGTAGGTCGGCATGATCCCGATCAGCAGGCAGGGCAAGGCCATCATCAGGATGCTCAGGCTGAACACGCGCTTGCGCCCCAGGTGATCGGCGAAGTGCGCCATCAGGATGCCGCCCAGCGGGCGCGCGAGGTAGCCGGTGACGAAGATCCCGAAACTTTGCAGCAGGCGCAGCCACTCGGGCATTTCCGGCGGGAAGAACAGTTGGCTGAGGGTCAGCGCGAAAAACACGAAGATGATGAAGTCGTAGATTTCCAGGGCACCGCCGAGGGCGGCCAGGCCCAGGGTTTTGTAGTCGGAGCGGGAAAAACGCTGCGCCTGTGCAAGCGAGGTGGCAGTCATGTTGAGGCTCGGCAGACAAACAAAATGGCGTGCAGGTTATGAGCTGAGGCGGATGATGGCAATCGCGGAGGATATATTTGTTTTCCTCATTGATCGATGAAGATAACTGCATTCCCCTATCAATGGCCGTAGCGGAACATGGCGTAAAACTACCAAAACCATAACAACTATAAGAGGAATGCCTCGTGGCCGATGCTCTCGAAGAAAGCCGCTATGCCCGATTTGCCCTGCGCTGCTCCAATTTCGCCGAACGCTGGTTTCCTGACTCCTGGGTGTTTGCCGCCCTCGCCGTGATCATTGTCGCCGTGGCGACCCTGGGCATGGGCGCCGCGCCGAGCGAGGCCGCCAAGGCGTTCGGCGATGGGTTCTGGAGCCTGATCCCGTTCACCATGCAGATGGCCTTCGTGGTGATCGGCGGTTATGTGGTCGCCAGTTCGCCGCCGGCGGTGAGGCTGATCGACCGCCTGGCGCGCATCCCGAAGAACGGCCGCTCGGCCGTGGCCTGGGTGGCGTTGATTTCCATGGTTGCCTCCTTGCTCAACTGGGGCCTGTCCCTGGTGTTCGGCGGTTTGTTGGTGCGCGCATTGGCGCGGCGCACGGACTTGCGCATGGACTACCGCGCTGCCGGCGCCGCGGCCTACCTGGGCCTCGGTGCGGTGTGGGCGTTGGGGCTGTCGTCGTCGGCCGCGCAGTTGCAGGCCAACCCGGCCAGCTTGCCGCCGTCGATCCTGTCGATCACCGGGGTGATCCCATTCACCGACACCATCTTCCTGTGGCAATCCGGCGTACTGTTGCTGGCGTTGATCGTGGTCTCGCTGATCATCGCCTACGCCACCGCGCCCGGCCCGAGCAGCGCCCGTGATGCCAAGGCCTGCGGGGTCGACCCAGCCTTCAACCTGCCCACGCCGCAGGCCCCGACACGCCCGGGCGAATGGCTGGAGCACAGCCCGGTGCTGACGATCCTGCTGGCGGTGCTGGCGGCGGGTTGGTTGTTCCACGAGTTTTCGACCAAGCCGGCGATCAGTGCCATCTCCGGGCTGAACACCTATAACTTCCTGTTCATCATGGTCGGTGCGTTGCTGCACTGGCGCCCGCGCAGCTTTCTCGATGCGGTCGCCCGCGCGGTGCCAACCACCACTGGCGTGCTGATCCAGTTCCCGCTGTACGGCTCGATTGCCGCGCTGATGACCGTGGTCAAGGGCGGCGACGGCCAGACGCTGGCTCACCATATCTCGACCTTCTTCACCTCCATCGCCTCCCACGACACCTATGCCCTGTTGATGGGGGTGTATTCGGCAGTGCTGGGCTTCTTTATCCCGTCGGGTGGCGGCAAGTGGATCATCGAAGCGCCCTATGTGATGCAAGTGGCCAATGACCTGCAATACCACCTGGGCTGGGCCGTGCAGATCTACAACGCGGCCGAGGCGCTGCCGAATTTGATCAACCCGTTTTATATGCTGCCGTTGCTGGGCGTGCTGGGGCTGAAGGCGCGGGATTTGATCGGGTTTTCGTTCGTGCAGTTGCTGGTACACGCGCCGTTGGTGTTGTTTTTGTTGTGGGCGTTGGGGACGACGTTGAAGTATTTGCCGCCGGTGATGCCTTAAACGCAGCGGCAAACTTGAGGTTTTTAGCTCCAGGCTTGCCGCTTAAAGCGTGTAACTTCGAGCTGTCTTCCCTGCGTCACATTCCACTGCTACCGTCCTGGCGAAATATCTTGCAACAAATAGCCAGCAAGGACTCCCCGCAATGAGTGACGAGCACGAAGACCGCCCTGCCTCTGATTCCATCGACCAACCGCCGGTAGACACCAGCCGGCGGCGCTTCCTCGGCGGCGCAGCGGTGTTGGGGGTGGGCGCGACCTTGAGTGGCTGCGGCAATTCCAGCGAAGCGCCGGGCAAACCGGTGGCGCGGCCGCTTACGCCGCAGGAGTTGGATAAAGCGTTACACGACCAAGTGAAAACCGTCGTGGTGATCTACGCCGAAAACCGCAGTTTCAACAACCTGTTTGCCGACTTCCCGGGGCTGGAGAAACCGCTGTCGGCGTTGTCCGCCGCCGACTATCAGCAGCGCGACCGCGACGCCAGCGTATTGACCACCCTGCCCCCGGTGTGGGGTGGCGTGTTGCAAGTCGGCTCGCAAAGCGTCGACGGGGTGACCTACCCCAGTGAAGTGCAATTCCAGGAGAACCTGCCCAACGCCCCGTTCGCCCTCAAGGGCCCGAACGCCGAAGACCTGCCCTTGAGCCTGGTCACCCGGGATTTGTGGCACGTGTTCTACCAGAACCAGATGCAGATCAACGGCGGCAAGAACGACGGCTTCGTCGCATGGGGCGATTCCGGCGGCCTGGTGATGGGGCATTACGCCCAGAGCCGTTATTCCCTGCGCCTGTGGGACGTGGCCAAGGAGTTTGTGCTCTGCGATAACTTCTTCCAGGGCGCATTTGGCGGCTCGTTCCTCAACCACCAATACCTGATCAGCGCCACCGCACCGGTTTATCCAAACGCGGCGCAGTCGGTGGCCAAGGCGCAGATCGCCACGCTGCAAAGCGATGATCCCAACGACCCACGCCTCAAGCCCCTGGACAAATCCCCGGCCAGCGCCATGAGCGGCCCGCCGCAGTTCGGCCCGAGCGCACTGACCCCGGACGGTTACGCCGTGAACACCCTGGCCCCGCCCTACTGGCCGACCTGGATTCGCGACCCGCAAAACCCGGACTACGCCAAGCCCGACCTGCCCAACGTGCTGGTGCCGCAGACCCACGAACACATCGGCGACAAGCTGTCGAAAAAGCACATCGACTGGGCCTGGTACGCCGGGGCCTGGCAGGCGACGCTGGAGCAGTTCAAGGACTCGGGCGGCATTCCGAAGATCCCCAACTTCCAGTACCACCACCAGCCGTTCAACTACTTCAAGCAACAGGGCCCGGAAAACCGCGCGGAGCGTGACAAGCGCCTGCGCGACGCGGGCCTGGGCGATGAGTCGAGCACCAACACGTTCTTTGCCGACGCGCAGGCGGGCAAGCTGCCCGCCGTGACCTTCTACAAACCCCAGGGCAACCTCAACATGCACGCCGGTTATGCCGATGTGGCCTCGGGTGATCGCCATATCACCCGCGCCCTGAAGGTGCTGCAGGAAAGCCCGCAGTGGAAAAACATGGTGGTGGTGGTGACCGTCGATGAAAACGGCGGCTGGTGGGACCATGTGGCACCGCCCAAGGGCGACCGCTGGGGCCCTGGCACGCGGGTTCCGGCGCTGGTGGTGTCGCCGTTCGCGCGCAAAGGCACGGTGGACCATACGGTGTACGACACGGCGTCGATCCTGCGCCTGATCACTCGCGTCTTTCAGCTAGAGACACTCGACGGGCTCAAGCAGCGCGACGACGCCATGATCGCCCGAGGCCAGAAACCGATGGGCGACTTGAGCAATGCGCTGCAGTTCGAGGTGTAGGACGGCTTATCCAATAGCGACACGCCCAGCAATTTTGCACGCGGTTTTCCTGGTCAGCCGCTACTGTGTGAGGGTGGGCTTTCACCCCGCACAGGCGGGCTTTCGCGGACAAGGAATCATCTATGTTTAAACCGACCAGGTTGTCCTTCACCTTGGCCGCACTGATGGCGAGTGCGGTCGTACAGGCCGACATCGAAGTGCCCCTGGGCAGCACGCAACGGGTTACCCAGTTGTTCGCTTACCCCAATAACTGCAATGTGATCTGCTTTCGGCCCTGGACGCTGGAGCAGACCGCCGAGCATTACCTGAACCAGAGCCTGCAGCGCGACGGTTACAGCCGCGCCAAGGTCAGCGTCAAAATCCATGATGGCCAGGTCGCGGCGACCTTCAGCGGCGTGCCCGAGAGCTATGGCCTTCCGCTGACGAGCTTGCTCGCGACCGCCGACCTGGCCTACCAAGGCGCGAGCCGGCTCAATAGCGACGGCAAGTGGGCCTACAACTGGTACTTGTTCCTGCCGCTGGGCATGGCCCTGGAAAACCGCAAAAGCATCGAGCTGCTGCACTTCCCGCCGGATTATTCACTGACCCAGGCCCAGGATTACCTGGAATCGGCCACCACCGACCGCTGGGCCACCCTGCTCGTCGACAATGGCATTCCGGCCAGCGAAACCCCGGCCTACCAGACCATCATCGACATCGCGCCGATCGCCGCGCCGTCCAACGCCGGTAAAGACCTGGAAAACGTCTACAGCTACTTCACCGACTACCAGACACGCATGGTCGCGGAGCTGAGCCTGCCGCCCAAAGGTGCATTGCCGATGGTGGCGTTCGGCGCGCCGGTGCGCAGTTGGATCAAGCAACAATACGGGCAAACCGTGGGCGTGCTGGGCCTGGCGCAGATCAGCCCGGCCCCCGGTAAAACCGTCTCGGTGCTGGGCGCCAACCACCCCAGTTACATCTGGTACGCGGCCAGCCCGGACACCTATGACGGTAACGCGCAGAAGGCCGACGAGGCCGGTTTGAAAGTGATGGGCCAGGACTTGAGCGCCGCCTGCTGGCAAGCCGGAATGGGCCAGAAGCCAGCGAGCGATGCGAATGTGCTGCTCAAGGCGTGCATGAACACCTGGCAAGTCACGCGCAAAGAGCAGACCTGCGAACTGTTCTACACCTCGGTGCGCGACCTGACCCCGGAGCAGGCGAACGCCAAATGCGCCACGCCCGCGATCAAAACCCAGCTCAAGCAACTGAAAGACGCCGCCCCCGCCCCGGCAATCACCGCCCCTGCGCTGTAAAGTGCAGAAAAAAGCCGATTTCTACTGTCAAACTTGACAGTAGAAATCGGCTTTATGTTCAGCGAGTCTTGATCCGGGCCCATCCGCTGCAAGACTGGCAGTCAGACACCACCCGCAGGTCGATGCAGCCCAACCAAGGAGAGTTATGAAGACTCGAGCCATGGATAAGGCTGTAAACGCTATGAATGATTGCCTTTATCCGTTCAAGACACTGTTCGTCGAGCAGGGCTACCCTTCGTCCAAACACTTCCAGGTCATCCGAACCACGGACGGCACCGGAGCCGGGATCAAGGCGCGCATTCCCTTTGACAGTCGCGTGCGCATTGCCAAGGTCTCCGGCTACGCGGTGAACGAGCGACGCCCGCACACCTTGCAGGTGTCGCCGCGCATCCACTTGTACGACTGTTGGTTCTGCGGCCTGTTGCACCACTCCTGCAACCCGAATGTATTTTTAGACACCACCTACCTGGAGCTCTGGACCGTGCAGTCCATCCCCGCCGACACCCGGCTGACCCTGGATTACGCCAGCACCGAGGACACGCTGTTCCGGCAGTTCGCTTGCCAATGCGGCGAGCTGAACTGCCGGGGCTGGATCACCGGCAGCCAGGAGCCGTTGAACGCCGAGGGGCAGGCGTTCATGACCGAGTGGCGCGAGCGCAAGCGCCCTTAGACTTCACCCAGCGGGCGCAAGCGATACTGCGGCGGTAACTGCTCAAAGCCACTGAGGGTGGTGTTCAAGCTCTTCCAGCGGCCATCCTTGATGCCGTAGATGCAGCCGTGGATCGACAGGCTCTGCCCACGGTGCCAGGCGTTTTGCACAATGCTGGTGTGACCGACGTTGGCCACCTGCTGAATCACATTCAGCTCGCACATGCGGTCGACGCGTTCTTCTTCACTCGGCAACTGCGCCAGCATCTCGCGGTTTTCGTAGTACAGGTCGCGAATGGTCCGCAGCCAGCCGTCGATCAGGCCGAACTGGCGGTCCTGCATCGACGCCCGCACGCCGCCGCAACCATAGTGACCGGTGACCAGGATGTGTTTGACCTTGAGCACATCGACGGCGTACTGGATCACCGACAGGCAGTTAAGGTCGGTGTGCAACACCACGTTGGCCACATTACGGTGTACGAACAGATCACCCGGCAGCATGCCGACGATCTCGTTGGCCGGTACACGGGCGTCTGAGCAGCCGATCCACAGGTATTCCGGGGCTTGCTGGCGGGCCAGCTTGGCGAAGAATTCGGGATCTTCCTGTGTGATCGCATCCGCCCAGCGTTCGTTGTTATCAAGCAGGTCTTGTAGTTCGTTCATCAGGGAAAGCCTCAGGAATGATGCGCAGCTTTGACAGACGACCGCCCGTCCGGGTCACGTAGGGAATAAAGATAGTCGGCGGGCAATTACTTGAATCTTGGGGCGCCAGGCCTGTCCACACACTATAAGCCCCACAGTATGAGGATTGGCCATGACTGAATCACGACGTCCATACGGTGCTACCCAGCCGGAACCGATTGATGACAACGAGGATCGCATGGGCTCAATGCGCGAGTTGGACTTTGACGAGGAAGAGCCAACGGCAGAAATCGGCGATGAAATGCCACGTGGCGAGCGCAAGCACCGGATGCCCGACGAACGGGTGGGCGAGGCCGAGACGACCGATGACGAGATGAGCCCGGAGAACCTGATCCGCGAGGACGGCGCACGGGATGCGCGGGAAGAAGGCGAAGGCGAACAGGCCGATTGGGACCTGAGCATCGTCGACGAAGATGATATTGGCGGCGGCAATGGCTTGGATGAAGCCGAACTGGCCGAGCGCGAGCCTGTCGACGGCAACCGCTGACACACCGTAGATCCAAATGTGGGAGGGGGCTTGCCCCCGATAGCACACTGTCAGCAATACATGTGTTGACTGACACACTGCCATCGGGGGCAAGCCCCCTCCCACATCTGTGTTCAGTCGACCAGGGTGCAGGCCATCACGACCGCATCTTCGCGACCGCCGACGGCCGGGTAGTAGTCGCGCCGACGCCCGATTTCATTGAAGCCATAGCGCTCGTACAGCCGGAACGCGCCGGTATTGCTGTCACGCACTTCGAGGAAACATTCCCGTGCAGTGGCGGCATAGGCGCGGGACATCAGGTGCTCCAGCAGCGCCAGGCCAAGGCCGCGGCCCTGGTTTTCCGGTTTGACGGTGATGTTCAGCAAATGCGCTTCATCGAGGATGATCTGCACCACCCCGTGGCCCACTTGCTGTTCACCTTCGAACATCAGCCAGATCTGGTACTTGCCCAACCCATCGAGAAAGATCCCGCGGGTCCAGGGGTGGCTGTACGCCGCGTATTCGATTTTCAGCACGGCGTCGAGGTCGGCCTCGGTCATCGGGCGAAAGGATAAAGCCTCACTCATCGGTTGTTTTCCAGCGCGCCATCAGCCGGCGCATGGCTTGCCAGACATCAGCCTTACGCTGTGGCTCTTCCATTAATAATTCCAGGCCCGGCAGGGCCCATACCGAGCCCAGGCCTTCGACCTGCAGCTCGCGGTACCAGACTTCGGCGTCGGCTTCGCCGGCAAACCGCACGGCGGGCAGGCCGATCAGCCACAGGCACACGCAGGGTTCGTCTTCCAGGCGCGCCGACACAAAACCTTGCACAAAATCTCGCGCGGCGTCCGGGCCCTGGTCCATCGTGCCGCGCACCAGCAGCGGCCAGCGCACCGGGTCGCCGACGATTTGCGGGCTGTCGGGCAAGCCGGCGGCGCGCAGCATGTCCTTGAGCAACATGTAGGCCGGGTCGCGGGTCTGGAAGCGCTCGCCGGTCGGCAGCTCCACCAGCAACAGGCAACGCCCGGCCCGCAGCAGTTGCAGGGCAAAACGCGGGGGTGGAACGACAGCCGCCTTGACCACCGGCACCGCCTCTTCAGCCACCACCGGTTTGGCCATCGGCAACGGGCGTGGCACCTCGACCTTGGCGCGTTCTACCACCGGGCGCACCGGCGGCTCAGGCTTGACCACCGCCACCGGCGCTGCGGCCTCTTCCCCCGAGGTCTCGAAGGCCTCATCGGGCTCGAGCGCCTGCAGCAGCTCGGGCCGCGACGGCGCGGCAAACGGCAGTTCGGTGCGGGGCAGCCAGTTGACCACCTGCATGGCGGTCAAGTAAGCGCGACGTCGGGACTCGATAAGCACAGCTCGGCCACTTGTGGATAAGTAAAGAGCGGGGATTCTACCGCTGTTCGGTAACAATCGCCCACTGCGCACTGACCGGCTGTGGATAAATCCCGCGCCTGATGCAGTACAATCGCGACTTTTAATCGCCAACCAGCCGGCCATTCCCATGATCGAACCCAAGCGCGTCCTGCGCGCCCTCGCCGAACACTGGGCCTTACTTGAGCCACTGTGCGAACACTTCGACCAAGGCACCCTGAGCCTCGGCGAGCTGCGCGCACAACTGGCCGCCCAACAACTGGACAGCACGCCCCAGGACATCACCAGCCTGCTGGACGTGTGGATTCGCCTGGATATCCTGGTGCCTGTCGCCAAGAGCCCGAACCGATTCGAGCTCAATGCGCAGATCCACGACTTCCTCGCCTATCTTCGCAAGGAGCACCGGCTCGGCCTGTGCCTGGAAATCGAAGCCTACCTGCGCCACCTCGAGCGCCTGGCCGGTTATATCCAGGACGCCTTCGACATCCGTGACGGCCACGACCTGGCCCGTCAACTGCGCCTGCTGGACATGCGCGTGCGCGATGTGCTGAAAAAGCTCGCCAACGACGAGCAGGCCCTCGTCGCCGTGGCCGACCGCGCCAAGACCAGCGATCGGCAGATCCCGTTGCGTCAGCGTTATGCCGAAGTGCTGGCGACCTGGGACGAATACGTCGAACCGATGATCCAACTGGTGAACGCCGACGGCGCCTTCGAACAGGGCGTGCGCAAGGTCGAAAACGTGCTGCTGCGCATGCTCACCGAGCAGCAGCGTCTTGGCCATCTGGTCGACGACGACATGCTGTTGCGCACCCACGCGCGCATCCTCGAAATGCAGACCAGCGCCCAACTGACCCTGCGTCACGCCCGCGAGCTGCTGCTGCCGTTGCGTGAAGAAGCACGTCGGCACAACGCCGTGACCCGTGGCGCAGCGCTTGCCCTGTCGGCCATTCGCCGTAAAGGCCTGGACGCGGTGCCGCAGGCCGCGATGCCGATGTTTACCCGGCCGCAAAGCACCTTTCTCGGCAGTGCCAGTCAGGTCGAAGCCTATGTGTATGCCCTGGCGAACTTCGAGCCGAAACCGGCGCGTTTCCCCAAGGCGCACAAGTCCCATACCGGCGAAGCCCAGCGCGCACCGCGCACGGTCAAGGAAATGCTCGAACGCTGCGAAGACGCGCTGCCGATGCCGGACCTGATGACCTGGCTGCTGGAACAGGAACCGGACGGCGCCACCGACGAATTGCTGTACTGGTTCTCGCGCCTGTCCCGCGAAAAACGCTTCAAGCGCGAGCGCCTGGAGCGCCGCGATTACCACACACACGAGCATCAGGTCAGCCTGCGCTCATTCGCCCTGCTCCCGGCCAGCACAGACGCGGCCGAGCATTCTGCGAGCACCCCTTATGCATCTTGATCTATCCGAACTGTCCCAACTGGCGCCGATCTTTCGCGAGCTGTTCAAGGGTTACCACGTCAGCCGCCGCGACCCGGAGCTGTACGCGCAACTGTCGAACTTCCAGGATCAGTACCGCACGCTGTTCAAGGCCCTGGGCTTTGAGCTGGTCTGCGATACGCGTGGTTTCTACTATTTCGTGCCGGACTCCGCCATCGCCAGCGCGCAGGTGAACAAGACCGCGCAACGCCTGGCGCTGTTCACCTTCATCATCGTCGAGCACCTGGCCGACCAGGGCCGCGACCCGATTGCCGTGCTCGACGGCGGCAGCCTCGGCCGCGATGAACTGCCGTCGCTTTTGGAGAAGTACCGCGACCTGTTTATCCAGGCCGAAGTGCAGACCCAGGAAGAGCTCGAAGAAAAAATCATGCGCCGCATGACCCAGCTGGGCTTTGCCAGCGAAGACAACGGCATCTATCGCTTCCTGCCGCCGATGCACCGTTTCCTCGATGTGTGCCTGTCGGTGCAGCAGGACCGCGACCTCGCGGCCAGCATCCACAGCGTGCTGCCATTGCCGGCGCCGGTGATCATCAACGAAGACAGCGACGAAAAACTGCTGGAAACCGATGACCCGCTGGACTTGAGCGACTTTGCCGACGACAGCGAAGAAGACGCCTTGGCCCGCGCCATTGCCGAAGAACAGGAGACCGATGCATGAGCAAGGAACGCTACGGCATCCGCCGCTTCGCCCTATTGAATACCGCCGGCTACAGCCTGGGTTTGTTTCCGCTGGAAGAACCGCTGTCGGTGTATGGCGCGAACAACCTGGGTAAATCGGCGTCGATCAACGCTTTGCAGTTCCCGATCCTGGCGCGCATGTCGGACATGAGTTTCGGCAAGTACACCCTGGAACAATCGCGGCGCTTCTACTTTGCCACCGACACCAGCTACATCCTCGTGGAAGTCTCCCTGCCCCACGGCCCACACGTGATCGGCGTGGTCGGACGCGGCCCGGGCGGTGGTTTCGGTCACCAGTTCTTTGCCTACGCCGGCAAGCTGGACCTGGCCCATTACCAGAAAAACGACACCTGCCTGCGCCAGAAAGAGCTGTTCACCAACCTTGAACGCGAGGGCCTGAAAGCCTACGAACTCAAGCCCGATGAACTACGTCGTTTGCTGGTGGGCGGCCACACGTCGATCCCACTGGACCTGACGCTGATCCCGCTGCGCTCCACAAGCGAACAGAGCCTGAAGACCTTCCGCGCGCTGTTTATCAACCTGCTGCACATGCGCGAAATCACTGCGGCCAAGCTCAAGCAATTGTTCCTCGATGCGTTCGAGCACAGCTTGCGTTCCGGCAGTGTCGATTACATCGCCGCGTGTGAAGAAGCCTTCCGCGACGTGCGACGCATGGAGCAGGACTACAACTCGCTGGTCGCCGCCGGCCCGTTGGTCGAGGCCCTGGCCAATGGCGTGAAACAACGCGACATCCTGCGCGGCAAATTGCATCGCCTGTCGCCGCTGTTGGACTCGCTGCTGGGCACCTGGTCGGACTACGCCGGTGCGCGCAAGGAAGAGCTGACCCTCCAGGCCGAGCACTACCGTAACGAGCAGGACGCGCTGCAGAACGACCAGCGCGGCGGCACCCAGGAGCTGATGCGCCTGGAGCGCGAAATCAGCGGTATCCAGCGTTGGCTGGGCGAGCTGTCGGTGCTCAAGCATCGCTTTGCGCTGGTCGATGACGTCAAGGTGCTGGAACAGCAACTGCTGGCGGCCAAGGATGCCCACGATGAACTCGCCGGCGCCCTGGCGCAGTCGCGGCAGTTCAGCGCCGAGGACTTGGACGAGCGCCTGCGCGACCTGGAAAAACGCTTGAAGTCGGTCAAGCAACAGCTCGACCACGCCGACAACAACAGCTACGCCAAACTGCGCGAGGAATTCTCACAGCAGGATGTCGAGCGTCTGATGCGTCTGTTCAACAGTTCGTTGTTCAGCCTGCCGTTGGGTGAGCATGGCATCACGCTGGATGAGGACGGCCAGTGGGTCAAATCCCTGGAACTGATCCTCGATGGGTTCAAGGGTGAGCGCTTTGAAGTGCCGGGGCTGTCCATCGACATCTCCCACATCGAGCCACCCGCCTTGCAGGCCCTGGCGGATCGCGCAGCCTTGCGCGACCAGAAAGAGCGTCTGGAAAAAGAACTCAAGCAGCTCAAGACGCAACAGGCGGTCGCCTCTGACCGCGCCGCGAGCAAAACCCAGACCGAAGCGCTGTACCAGCAAGTGCTGGACGCGCAAAAGGCCCTGGAAGATTTCCGCCGTGCGCAGACCCTGAGCGCCGAAGAAGGCGAGAAGCTGGAACAGCTGGCGCAGATGGAAGCGGCCCAGGATGAATTGAAGCGCTCCAGCGATGCGTTCACCGAACGCGTGCAGCAACTGTCGGCCAAGCTGCAACTGGTCGGTCGCCAGATCGGCGATATGGAAGCCAAGCAACGCACCCTGGATGACGCGTTGCGCCGTCGCCAGTTGCTGCCGGCGGACTTGCCGTTCGGCACGCCGTTCATGGACCCGGTCGACGATTCCATGGACAACCTGCTGCCACTGCTCAACGATTATCAGGACAGCTGGCAGGGCTTGCTGCGCGCCGATGGCCAGATCGAAGCGCTGTACGCCCAGGTACGCCTCAAGGGCGTGGCCAAGTTCGACAGCGAGGACGACATGGAGCGGCGCCTGCATCTGCTGATCAACGCGTATGCGCACCGGACCGACGAAGCCCTGACCCTGGGCAAGGCGCGGCGCGCGGCGGTCACCGACATCGCGCGGACCCTGCGCAATATCCGCAGCGACTACGACAGCCTGGAACACCAACTGGCCTTGTTCAACCGCGAGATCAACAAGCGCCAGGTGTCGAACCTGCAGAGTTTCCGCATCGTGCTCGCGCCGAACAAGGAAGCGCTCAAGCATATCGACCAGATCATCCACAGCGCCGGTCAGTACGAAGAAGGCGAAACCCTGTCGGTATTCGACTTGAGCCAGAGCGCCGAGCAGGACAACAAGAACGAAGAGGCCAAGGAATACCTGGCGCGCCTGGTGGCGGCCAACCATAACCAGTTGGGTCTCAAGGACTTGTTCGAGCTGGCGTTCGAGATCACCAAAGTGAATGGCCAGCCGGTGATTCACACCGACATCGACGGTGCGGCGTCCAACGGCACGACCATGACCATCAAGGCGCTGACCAACATGTATTTGTTGCTGCACTTGATGGACCGCGACCAGGCCGGGCGTGTGCGCTTGCCGTACTACCTCGATGAAGCGGCCGACATCGATGAGAAGAACCAGGCGGCGCTGCTGGAAACCAGCCTGCAATTGGGCTTCGTGCCGATCCTGGCGAGTGTGAAGCCGCAGGTGTCCGCCCAGGTGGCGATCGACCTGGAAGGCGGTAGCGGGCCGAATGGCATCTACATCGATGAGGCGGACTGGAAGTACATCCGTCGCCATGATGCGGTGAAGGTGACGGTGAATGTGCAGGCGGATGAGCCGGAGTTGGATGAGGTCTGACAGTTTGCGCTGAAAGACAGAAAGGCCGCGATCTTATGGATCGCGGCCTTTTTTGTGGGCTGGGGTTTGGTGGTGTTTTTTAGGGCCTCGTCGCGGGCAAGCCCCCTCCCACATTTGACCGAGTTTATCCTGTAGGAATGCGGTCGAATGTGGGAGGGGGCTTGCCCGCGACAGCCGCGCCTCGGTCTACTTACCCAGCGGAATCTTAGGTGCCCAGGTCAGCCACTCATCTTCAAACTTGTCGAACAGCGGGAAGGTTTGCTGCGGCCGTGCGGCGCTGCCCATGCGTTCGCCATCGGGCGTGGCAAAGGCGATGCCGCCGGCGACCAGGGTTTCCAGAGACTCGGTGCGCACCGTCGCGCCTTTGAACAGGCCGAAGTCGAGACCAAAGCCGCTGGAGTTCCAGAAGCGGCTGCCGCTGCGCACCAACGCCGCGTATTTGGGTTCGATCAGGATGTGGATCAACACGCGGTCGGCGGTCTGGCCCAACTCGTAGCCGGTGACTTTGCCCACGGTGACTTCGCGGTAAGTGACGGGCACGCCTTCTTTGAGCGAACCACGGCGTGCGGCGCTGAGTGTCAGGCTCAGGCCGGCCTCCTGGTGGGTGGCTTCGGGCGGTTGGTCCAGCGCAACAAAGCTCTTTTGTGGCCCGGCGTTTTTCACCGCGGGCAGCACCTCGATGTATTGGCCGGTGACCAGGGTTTCCAGGTTCGAGGTTTTCATCAGGCCCAGTTCCGGCTTGACCACCCAGAACTGGCTGCCGACGCGCGCGATGCGATCCGCGACCTGGGTGATGCGCGCACCGAGCAGCACCGATTGCATATCGGCGCTGAGGTCGACGCTCTCGATCTTACCGACGTCCAGGCCTTTGAATCGCACCGGGGTACCGGGGCGCAGGCCGTCGGCGCGGTCGACTTTGATAGTCACCAGGGTGCCACTCTGATTCGCCGCTTCACGATCGGTGAACAGGCGGAAACGTGGAATACGCTTTCTCAGCGGCACGTTCGGTTCCGGCGTTTCGAAGGCGATACCGCCGGATATCAGGCTGGCCAGGGATTCGCTTTTGACCTGGATACCGCCGGTGAGGCCGCCGGTCAGGGTTACACCGCTGGCATTCCAGAAACGCGTCGAGCCATTGACCAGGTTGGCGTATTCCTTCTCGATGTGGACACCAATCACCAGCTGTTTGTTTTTGCGTGAGAACTGGTAGCTCTGCACCGAGCCGACCTTGACCTGCTTGTAGAGGATCGGGCTGCCAACATCCAGGGAGCCGAGGTTGTCAGTGAACAGCACCATGTGCAGGCCAGGAGAACGCAGGTCCAAGGGCGGTGCCTTGGCCCGAGCCACGTACTCGCGTTGGGGTGCAGTGCCTTTGTCACCGGGACGAACCGCGATGTAGTTACCTTTGACCAACGCCTCGAGCCCAGTGATACCGGCCAGGGAAATCGACGGTTTGACCACCCAGAATTGGGTGTCCTGAACCAGGTAGTCTTCGGCCAATGGGTCGAGGGTCAGCTCGGCGTTGGCGCTGGACAGATCCGGGTCGATCTTCAGGGTTTTCAGGCTGCCGACCTGGATACCTTTGTACATCACCGGGGTACGCCCGGCCTGCAGGCCTTCGAAGTCGCTGAGTTTGACCTTGACCTTGATGCCGGCGGCGGCGGCGTCGAAGTCTTCATACAGGCGGAAGGGCAGGCTCGGGTCGGTCGGCGGGCTGTCCTTGCGATTCTCTGGGGTGGCGAAGGCGATACCGCCAGAGACGATGCTGGAGAGGGATTCGCTGCGCACCTTCACACCGGAGAAGTTGGCGTCGATGCTGATGCCGCTGGCGTTCCAGAAACGCGTGTGTTTGCGCACCAGGCTGGCGTAGGTCGGCTCGATGTAGACCTTGATCTCGACGGTGCTCTGGTCCTCGGACAATAGATAGCTTTTGACCTGGCCGACCTGGATCTGCTTGTAGAACACCGGGCTGCCGCGGTTTAGCGAGCCGAGGCGGTCGGCCTTGATGGTCAAGTGCAGGCCGGGCTTGGCGTCGGACAAGGGCGGCTCTTCGGACAGCGCCTTGAATTTGCGCGTGGACTCACCATCGCCAGGGCTGGCGGCAATGTAGTTACCCGACACCAGAGTCTCCAGGCCGGTGATGCCGGCGAGGCTGACGCTGGGCTTGACCAGCCAGAAGCGCGTGTTGGTCTTGAGGTATTGCTCGACGTCCTTGTTCATCTCGATGGTGGCAATCACCCCGCGATTGTTGCCTTCGTCGTCCAGGGCCAGGGTCTTGACCTTGCCCACGGGCATGCCTTTGTAGACCACCTCGGTCTTGTTGACCTGGATACCTTCGCCGCTTTCGAAGCGTACCTGGATCTCGATGCCCTGCTGGGAATAGGCACGCCAGCCCAACCAACCGCCGATGATCAGGGCGATCAGGGGCAGTACCCAAATGGCCGACCAGTTGGAGGCCGGGCGGGTTTTAGCTTTAGGCAAATTACTCATGGTCGTCGTCCGACTCCGTGTTATCCCAAATCAGTCGGGGATCAAAAGTTACTGCGGCAAGCATCGTCAAGATCACCACACTGGCGAACGCCGCCGCGCCGAGATTGGCCTCGACACTGGCAAGCCGCCCAAAGTTTACAACCGCCACCAGGATGGCGATCACGAAGATATCCAGCATGGACCAGCGGCCGATGAATTCGATAAAGCGGTACATGATAATCCGTTGTTGCGCGGACAACGGTTGGTGACGCTGCACCGAGAACAGTAGCAGACCAATGCCCACCAGTTTGAACGTCGGCACCAGGATGCTGGCAATGAACACCACCGCCGCGATGGGGAACATGCCGTGCTGCACCAGTTGGATCACGCCGGACATGATGGTACTGGGGTCACCCTGGCCGAGAGAGTTGACGGTCATGATCGGCAGCAGGTTGGCGGGGATATAGAGAATCGCGGCGGTGATCAGCAAGGCCCAGGTTCGCGTCAGGCTGTTGGGGCGACGGGCATGGACCAGCGCACCGCAACGCGTGCAGGTTTGCTCATCGGTGTCCGGTTCTTGCTTGTTCAATTCGTGGCATTCGGTACAAATCAGAATGCCTGCATCAATCGCCCGCATGATCATCCTCTCCTGACAGTGCTTGCCAGATCTGGTGGGGCGACATCACCACCTCAAGCAGAACCTGAACCATTAATAGGCTGATGAAGCAGACCAGACCCAGGCCAATCGTGATGGAGGCCATGTCGGCGAGCTTTACGATCGCCACCAGGACGCCCATCAGGTACACCTCCAACATCCCCCAATCTCGCAGGTGATGGTAAATGCGATAGAGCAGCAGCCCGTAACTGCGGCCGATGTTCCAGCGAATGCTGAGCAACACCGCCAATTGGCAGAGCAACTTGAGCAGGGGAATGCCCATGCTGCACAGGAACACAACGGCGGCGACGCCGCGCATGCCGGTGTCGAACAGGCCGACTACGCCGGTCCACACGGTGTCCTCTGAGGACTGCCCGAGTAGATTGAGCTGCATGATGGGCAAAAAGTTGGCGGGGATGTACAGCAACAGTGCTGCCAGCACTAAGGCGAGGCTTCGTTCGACGACGTTGTGGCGATGCGCGTACAGCTCGTAACCGCAACGCGGGCACTGGGCTTTTTCGCCGAGGGCGAGCACAGGTTTGCGCATCAATAAATCGCACTCATGGCATGCCACCAGGTCGTCCAGGGGTAAATCCGACACCTTGGGGGCATCATCCGGATCGGGCATAGATAGGGCTCGGACGCTAAAAAAGGTTAGGTGCCTATTCTAGTGGTCTGGTTCAGAAATAACTGTGCAAATTTGTCGGATGCCGGATCGTCGCAAGCCTCTTCGCACTTTTCGAGCGGACAAACAAAACCCCTGTCTGCGTAAGCAAACAGGGGTTCTGGAATTTAATCTTGACGATGACCTACTCTCACATGGGGAAACCCCACACTACCATCGGCGATGCATCGTTTCACTACTGAGTTCGGGATGGGATCAGGTGGTTCCAATGCTCTATGGTCGTCAAGAAATTCGGGTACTGAGTCGCTGCCAGTTGGCCTCGCTTCAGCAAATTGGGTATGTGATAGCTTTCGGTGTTTTGTAAGAGTCGAACTTTCGGTTCGTTTCGTCTTCACACACCGCAATCTGATGCTCTTTCGAGTAGTCAAATTGCTTGGGTGTTATATGGTCAAGCCTCACGGGCAATTAGTATTGGTTAGCTCAACGCCTCACAGCGCTTACACACCCAACCTATCAACGTCGTAGTCTTCGACGGCCCTTCAGGGGACTCAAGGTCCCAGTGAGATCTCATCTTGAGGCTAGTTTCCCGCTTAGATGCTTTCAGCGGTTATCTATTCCGAACATAGCTACCCGGCAATGCCACTGGCGTGACAACCGGAACACCAGAGGTTCGTCCACTCCGGTCCTCTCGTACTAGGAGCAGCCCCTCTCAAATCTCAAACGTCCACGGCAGATAGGGACCGAACTGTCTCACGACGTTCTAAACCCAGCTCGCGTACCACTTTAAATGGCGAACAGCCATACCCTTGGGACCGGCTTCAGCCCCAGGATGTGATGAGCCGACATCGAGGTGCCAAACACCGCCGTCGATATGAACTCTTGGGCGGTATCAGCCTGTTATCCCCGGAGTACCTTTTATCCGTTGAGCGATGGCCCTTCCATACAGAACCACCGGATCACTAAGACCTACTTTCGTACCTGCTCGACGTGTCTGTCTCGCAGTCAAGCGCGCTTTTGCCTTTATACTCTACGACCGATTTCCGACCGGTCTGAGCGCACCTTCGTACTCCTCCGTTACTCTTTAGGAGGAGACCGCCCCAGTCAAACTACCCACCATACACTGTCCTCGATCCGGATAACGGACCTGAGTTAGAACCTCAAAGTTGCCAGGGTGGTATTTCAAGGTTGGCTCCACGCGAACTGGCGTCCACGCTTCAAAGCCTCCCACCTATCCTACACAAGCAAATTCAAAGTCCAGTGCAAAGCTATAGTAAAGGTTCACGGGGTCTTTCCGTCTAGCCGCGGATACACTGCATCTTCACAGCGATTTCAATTTCACTGAGTCTCGGGTGGAGACAGCGCCGCCATCGTTACGCCATTCGTGCAGGTCGGAACTTACCCGACAAGGAATTTCGCTACCTTAGGACCGTTATAGTTACGGCCGCCGTTTACCGGGGCTTCGATCAAGAGCTTCGCGTTAGCTAACCCCATCAATTAACCTTCCGGCACCGGGCAGGCGTCACACCCTATACGTCCACTTTCGTGTTTGCAGAGTGCTGTGTTTTTAATAAACAGTCGCAGCGGCCTGGTATCTTCGACCGGCATGAGCTTACGGAGCAAGTCCTTCACCCTCACCGGCGCACCTTCTCCCGAAGTTACGGTGCCATTTTGCCTAGTTCCTTCACCCGAGTTCTCTCAAGCGCCTTGGTATTCTCTACCCAACCACCTGTGTCGGTTTGGGGTACGGTTCCTGGTTACCTGAAGCTTAGAAGCTTTTCTTGGAAGCATGGCATCAACCACTTCGTCATCTAAAAGATAACTCGTCATCAGCTCTCGGCCTTAGAATCCCGGATTTACCTAAGATTCCAGCCTACCACCTTAAACTTGGACAACCAACGCCAAGCTGGCCTAGCCTTCTCCGTCCCTCCATCGCAATAACCAGAAGTACAGGAATATTAACCTGTTTTCCATCGACTACGCTTTTCAGCCTCGCCTTAGGGACCGACTAACCCTGCGTCGATTAACGTTGCGCAGGAAACCTTGGTCTTTCGGCGTGGGTGTTTTTCACACCCATTATCGTTACTCATGTCAGCATTCGCACTTCTGATACCTCCAGCAAGCTTCTCAACTCACCTTCACAGGCTTACAGAACGCTCCTCTACCGCATCACCTAAGTGATACCCGTAGCTTCGGTGTATGGTTTGAGCCCCGTTACATCTTCCGCGCAGGCCGACTCGACTAGTGAGCTATTACGCTTTCTTTAAAGGGTGGCTGCTTCTAAGCCAACCTCCTAGCTGTCTAAGCCTTCCCACATCGTTTCCCACTTAACCATAACTTTGGGACCTTAGCTGACGGTCTGGGTTGTTTCCCTTTTCACGACGGACGTTAGCACCCGCCGTGTGTCTCCCATGCTCGGCACTTGTAGGTATTCGGAGTTTGCATCGGTTTGGTAAGTCGGGATGACCCCCTAGCCGAAACAGTGCTCTACCCCCTACAGTGATACATGAGGCGCTACCTAAATAGCTTTCGAGGAGAACCAGCTATCTCCGAGCTTGATTAGCCTTTCACTCCGATCCACAGGTCATCCGCTAACTTTTCAACGGTAGTCGGTTCGGTCCTCCAGTTAGTGTTACCCAACCTTCAACCTGCCCATGGATAGATCGCCCGGTTTCGGGTCTATTCCCAGCGACTAGACGCCCTATTAAGACTCGCTTTCGCTACGCCTCCCCTATTCGGTTAAGCTCGCCACTGAAAATAAGTCGCTGACCCATTATACAAAAGGTACGCAGTCACCTAACAAGTAGGCTCCCACTGCTTGTACGCATACGGTTTCAGGATCTATTTCACTCCCCTCTCCGGGGTTCTTTTCGCCTTTCCCTCACGGTACTAGTTCACTATCGGTCAGTCAGTAGTATTTAGCCTTGGAGGATGGTCCCCCCATATTCAGACAAAGTTTCTCGTGCTCCGTCCTACTCGATTTCATGACTAAGAGATTTTCGCGTACAGGGCTATCACCCACTATGGCCGCACTTTCCAGAGCGTTCCGCTAATCTCAAAGCCACTTAAGGGCTAGTCCCCGTTCGCTCGCCACTACTAAGGGAATCTCGGTTGATTTCTTTTCCTCAGGGTACTTAGATGTTTCAGTTCCCCTGGTTCGCCCCTTACACCTATGTATTCAGTGTAAGGTAACCATCTTATGATGGCTGGGTTCCCCCATTCAGACATCTCCGGATCAAAGTCTGTTTGCCGACTCCCCGAAGCTTTTCGCAGGCTACCACGTCTTTCATCGCCTCTGACTGCCAAGGCATCCACCGTATGCGCTTCTTCACTTGACCATATAACCCCAAGCAATCTGGTTATACTGTGAAGACGACATTCGCCGAAAATTCGAATTTCTCAATTAAGAGAACTCACAAATTTTACCTTAGCCTGATCCGTTACCAGTGAAAGTAACGTTCAGTCTATCTTTCTATCACATACCCAAATTTTTAAAGAACGATCTAATCAAAGACTAGAAATCAACATTCACCATCATCACGATGGAATGCTCATTTCTAAGCTTTCAAACTTCAGAAGCAGTAGTGGTGGAGCCAAACGGGATCGAACCGTTGACCTCCTGCGTGCAAGGCAGGCGCTCTCCCAGCTGAGCTATGGCCCCGTATTTCTACAGGTTCCCACACAAAATTGGTGGGTCTGGGCAGATTCGAACTGCCGACCTCACCCTTATCAGGGGTGCGCTCTAACCAACTGAGCTACAGACCCAATTTCGGGCTGCTTCTTATCGTCTTCTTCAATGAATCAAGCAATTCGTGTGGGAACTTATGGAGCAGCTGATGTCGTCGATTAAGGAGGTGATCCAGCCGCAGGTTCCCCTACGGCTACCTTGTTACGACTTCACCCCAGTCATGAATCACACCGTGGTAACCGTCCTCCCGAAGGTTAGACTAGCTACTTCTGGTGCAACCCACTCCCATGGTGTGACGGGCGGTGTGTACAAGGCCCGGGAACGTATTCACCGCGACATTCTGATTCGCGATTACTAGCGATTCCGACTTCACGCAGTCGAGTTGCAGACTGCGATCCGGACTACGATCGGTTTTCTGGGATTAGCTCCACCTCGCGGCTTGGCAACCCTCTGTACCGACCATTGTAGCACGTGTGTAGCCCAGGCCGTAAGGGCCATGATGACTTGACGTCATCCCCACCTTCCTCCGGTTTGTCACCGGCAGTCTCCTTAGAGTGCCCACCATGACGTGCTGGTAACTAAGGACAAGGGTTGCGCTCGTTACGGGACTTAACCCAACATCTCACGACACGAGCTGACGACAGCCATGCAGCACCTGTCTCAATGTTCCCGAAGGCACCAATCTATCTCTAGAAAGTTCATTGGATGTCAAGGCCTGGTAAGGTTCTTCGCGTTGCTTCGAATTAAACCACATGCTCCACCGCTTGTGCGGGCCCCCGTCAATTCATTTGAGTTTTAACCTTGCGGCCGTACTCCCCAGGCGGTCAACTTAATGCGTTAGCTGCGCCACTAAGAGCTCAAGGCTCCCAACGGCTAGTTGACATCGTTTACGGCGTGGACTACCAGGGTATCTAATCCTGTTTGCTCCCCACGCTTTCGCACCTCAGTGTCAGTATCAGTCCAGGTGGTCGCCTTCGCCACTGGTGTTCCTTCCTATATCTACGCATTTCACCGCTACACAGGAAATTCCACCACCCTCTACCATACTCTAGTCAGTCAGTTTTGAATGCAGTTCCCAGGTTGAGCCCGGGGATTTCACATCCAACTTAACTAACCACCTACGCGCGCTTTACGCCCAGTAATTCCGATTAACGCTTGCACCCTCTGTATTACCGCGGCTGCTGGCACAGAGTTAGCCGGTGCTTATTCTGTCGGTAACGTCAAAACAATCACGTATTAGGTAACTGCCCTTCCTCCCAACTTAAAGTGCTTTACAATCCGAAGACCTTCTTCACACACGCGGCATGGCTGGATCAGGCTTTCGCCCATTGTCCAATATTCCCCACTGCTGCCTCCCGTAGGAGTCTGGACCGTGTCTCAGTTCCAGTGTGACTGATCATCCTCTCAGACCAGTTACGGATCGTCGCCTTGGTGAGCCATTACCTCACCAACTAGCTAATCCGACCTAGGCTCATCTGATAGCGCAAGGCCCGAAGGTCCCCTGCTTTCTCCCGTAGGACGTATGCGGTATTAGCGTCCGTTTCCGAACGTTATCCCCCACTACCAGGCAGATTCCTAGGCATTACTCACCCGTCCGCCGCTCTCAAGAGAAGCAAGCTTCTCTCTACCGCTCGACTTGCATGTGTTAGGCCTGCCGCCAGCGTTCAATCTGAGCCATGATCAAACTCTTCAGTTCAAACATCTTTGGGTTTTTAAGAAACCCTAAACTTGGCTCAGCAATCGTTGGTTACATCTTTGATTTCTCGCGGAGTAACTTGTGATGCTGATAATCTTGTTGACTATCAGTCTGACTCCACAAGCACCCACACGAATTGCTTGATTCAGTTGTTAAAGAGCGGTTGGTTAAGATCTTTCGTCTCAACCGAGGCGCGCATTCTACAGCAGCCTCATTTGCTGTCAAGTGATTATTTTAAGAAGTTTTCAAAGTTTCCTTTGTAACTTCAACCACTTGCGCTTCCGATCTCTCGTTAGCGGGAGGCGAATTCTACAGCGTTACACGCTGCTGTCAACACCTCTTTTTCTCCGCTTTCGACCGAGAAGATCGAAACGTTAATAGAGCCAAACAACCCTGCTCTACCAACTCCCTCCAGGCTTCGATGAACTGAAGCGGGCCGCTGTCGAATCTTGCGTAACTCTTTGTTTACCAAGGAGTTTTCCGTTTCGACTGCGCCGGAAGTGGGGCGAATTATAGACGTCCAGGATTTGCCGTCAACACCTTTCTTCACAATTCTGTCATATAGGTCAAAAAGGCCCCAGAAACGCGAAAGCCGGCCCCAAAGGGCCGGCTTTCAACACGTCTTACAAGCTAGGGAAGGCAAACTGTGACGCTTCATGACTGGCCCGTTGCGGCCAGCGCTGGGTAATTGCCTTGCGCCGGGTATAGAAGCGCACCCCATCCGGCCCATAAGCATGCAAGTCACCAAACAACGAGCGCTTCCAGCCACCAAAGCTGTGGTAGGCCACTGGCACCGGCAGTGGAACGTTCACGCCGACCATGCCCACTTCAATCTCGTCACAGAACAGACGCGCCGCTTCACCGTCACGGGTGAAGATGCACGTGCCGTTGCCGTACTCGTGATCGTTGATCAACTGCATCGCCGCTTCCAGGCTATTGACCCGCACCACGCACAGCACCGGCCCGAATATCTCTTCTTTATAGATACGCATCTGCGGCGTCACGCGATCAAACAAACTGCCGCCAAGGAAGAAACCCTGCTCATGCCCGGCAACGCTCAAGCCGCGGCCATCGACCACCAGCTCAGCCCCCGCAGCCACGCCGTCTTCTATATAGCCACTGACCTTATCCCGCGCCTGGCCAGTGACCAGTGGCCCCATATCCAGACCGCACGACGTGCCCGCACCAATCTTCAGCGCCTTGATCTGCGGCACCAACTTGGCGATCAATGCATCCGCGACCTGGTCACCCACGCAGACAGCTACCGAGATCGCCATGCAACGCTCACCACAAGAACCATACGCCGCGCCCATCAAGGCACTGACCGCGTTATCCAGGTCCGCATCCGGCATCAGCACCGCATGGTTCTTCGCACCGCCCAGCGCTTGCACGCGTTTGCCGCGTTTGGTCGCTTCGGCGTAGATGTACTCGGCAATCGGCGTAGAACCCACAAAGCTCAAGGCCTTGACCTCCGGTGCTTCGATCAGCGCATCCACCGCACCTTTGTCGCCATGCACCACGCTCAGCACGCCCTTAGGCAGACCGGCCTCCTGCAGCAATTGCGCGATCAACAGCGTCGAACTCGGATCACGCTCCGACGGTTTGAGGATAAAGCAGTTGCCGCAGACGATCGCCAGCGGGTACATCCACAACGGCACCATCGCCGGGAAGTTGAACGGGGTAATCCCGGCAACCACGCCCAATGGCTGAAAATCCGACCAGGCATCGATGTTCGGCCCCACATTGCGGCTGTACTCGCCCTTGAGAATTTCCGGCGCCGAGCACGCGTATTCCACGTTCTCGATCCCACGCTTCAACTCCCCTGCCGCGTCTTCCAGGGTCTTGCCGTGCTCCTCGCTGATCAACTGCGAGATACGCGCTTCGTTCTGCTCCAGCAACTGCTTGAAACGGTACATCACCTGGGCACGCCTGGCCGCCGGCGTATTACGCCAGGCCGGGAACGCCGCCTTGGCCGAGTCGATCGCGCTTTGGATGGTTTCGCGACTGGCCAGCGGCACCTGGTGAATCACTTGGCCGGTGGACGGGTTGTACACGTCGGCAGTGCGACCGGACTCGCTGACCAACTGGCCGTTGATCAAATGCTGGATAAGGCTCATGCAGGGCTCCTGAAAAGTTGTTCTATATAGAAGGAGAAATCAGTCGATCTTGTTCAGCACTTCGCCGACCGCATCGAACAAGCGATCCAGGTCCTGCGGCTTGCTGTTGAAGGTCGGCCCGAACTGCAGGGTGTCGCCGCCAAAACGCACGTAGAAGCCGGCTTTCCACAAGGCCATGCCGGCCTCGAATGGACGCACGATGGCATCACCGTCACGCGGGGCAATCTGGATCGCGCCGGCCAGGCCGTAATTGCGGATATCGATCACGTTCTTGCTGCCCTTCACACCGTGCAGCGCATTCTCAAAGTGCGGCGCGACTTCGGCTACGCTCTGCACCAGGTTTTCCTTCTGCAGCAGGTCCAATGCCGCCAGCCCGGCCGCGCAAGCGACCGGATGCGCCGAGTAGGTGTAGCCGTGGGGAAATTCCACCGCGTACTCAGGCGTCGGCTGGTTCATGAACGTCTGATAGATCTCGCTGCTGGCAATCACCGCGCCCATCGGGATCGCGCCGTTGGTGACTTGCTTGGCGATGCACATCAGATCCGGGGTCACGCCGAAACTGTCGGCACCGAACATCGAGCCGGTACGACCGAAACCGGTGATCACTTCGTCGAACACCAACAGGATGTTGTGCTGGTCGCAAATCTCACGCAGACGCTTGAGGTAGCCCTGCGGCGGCACCAGCACGCCAGCGGAGCCAGCCATCGGCTCAACAAACACGGCGGCGATGTTCGACGCGTCGTGCAACTCGATCAACTTGAGCAGCTCATCGGCCAACGCAATACCGCCCTGCTCCGGCATGCCGCGCGAGAATGCATTGCTCGCCAGCAAGGTGTGAGGCAGATGGTCAACGTCCATCATCGCCTGACCAAACATCTTACGGTTGCCGTTGACGCCGCCCAGGCTGGTACCGGCGATGTTCACCCCGTGATAGCCACGGGCACGGCCAATCATCTTGGTCTTGGTGGCCTGACCTTTTAGGCGCCAGTACGCACGCACCATCTTCACCGCCGTATCGGCGCACTCGGAGCCGGAGTCAGTGAAGAACACATGGTTGAGGTTGCCAGGGGTCAGGTCGGTGATTTTTTCCGCCAGTTGAAACGACAACGGATGACCGTATTGGAAGGCCGGCGAGTAGTCCAAGGTACCCAGTTGCTTGGCGACCGCTTCCTGGATTTCCTTGCGGGTGTGCCCGGCGCCGCACGTCCACAAGCCCGACAACGAATCGTAGATCTTGCGGCCCTTGTCATCAGTCAACCAACTGCCTTCGGCGGCCACGATCAGGCGCGGGTCACGCTGGAAGTTACGGTTGGCGGTGTAAGGCATCCAGTGAGCGTCCAACTTCAGTTGGCTGGCCAGGGACGAAGGGGCGTTTTCGGGCATGTTCATCAGCAAAACCTCGCAAGGCAAAAGGCAGCGTCGGGATTGAAAAGCGTTCTTGCAGCTAAATTGCCATGGGGATAAAGTCGGTGAAATCCAACTTTTCTAACCTTCAGTCAGGTCTTCACTAAACTATGAGCATCCGTCGACCCGATCCGCTGGCCCAAGTCAGCGACTTCGATATTCGCCTGCTGCGCATCTTTCGCAGTGTGGTGGAGTGTGGCGGCTTCTCGGCGGCGGAAACCGTGCTCGGCATCGGGCGCTCGGCCATCAGTCAACAGATGAGCGATCTGGAACAACGCCTGGGATTACGCCTGTGCCAGCGCGGGCGTGCCGGATTCTCCCTGACCGAAGAAGGCCGCGAGGTCTATCAGTCGGCGCTGCAACTATTGAGTGCCCTGGAAAGCTTTCGCACCGAGGTCAACGGCCTGCACCAGCATTTGCGCGGCGAACTGACCATCGGCCTCACCGACAACCTCGTCACCCTGCCCCATATGCGCATCACCCACGCCCTGGCGCAGTTGAAGGAACGCGGCCCGGACGTGCAGATCCAGATCCGCATGATTGCCCCCAATGAAGTGGAACAGGGCGTGCTCGACGGCCGCCTGCATGTCGGCGTGGTGCCCCAGGCCAGCGCGCTGTCCGGCCTTGAATACCAGGCGCTGTACAGCGAACGCTCGCTGCTCTACTGCGCCGTCGGCCATCCGCTGTTCTACGCCGACGACAAGCAGTTGGACGATATACGGATCGACAGCCAGGATGCGATCGCCCCCACCTTTCGCCTGCCCGCCGAGATCCAGGCCCACTACCAGGCACTCAACTGCACCGCCAGCGCTTCGGACCGCGAAGGCATGGCGTTCCTGATCCTCACCGGCCGCTACATCGGCTACCTGCCCGATCACTACGCCAGCCTGTGGGTGCAACAAGGCCGACTACGCGCGCTGAAACCTACTACACGTTTTTACGATTTGAGCCTGGCATCGGTCACGCGCAAGGGGCGCCGCCCTCATTTGGTGCTGGAAAGTTTCCTCGAGAGCCTCGCGGCAACCCGCTAACTCGGGCCTTGCGCAAAAAGCTGAGCAAGTGGACAGCTTTTTGCAAGAGCACAAGGACCTAGAACCGTCCGACTCGAGTTTGCCCGCCATGCCACCAGAAACTTCCAGCCCCAGCGACCTGATCTACGGCCTCAACGACCGCCCAAAACCCCTGCCCGCCCTACTGGCCGCCCTGCAACACGTATTGGCCGCCTTCGTCGGCATCATCACGCCGCCATTGATCATCGGCTCCACCCTGGGCCTGGCGGCTCACCTGCCCTACCTGATCAGCATGGCGCTGATGGTCTCCGGTGTCGGCACGTTCATCCAGGCGCGTAGGCCGTTTGGCATCGGCGCCGGCATGATCTGCCTACAAGGCACCAGCTTTGCGTTTCTCGGCGCCGTCCTGTCGGCGGGCTTCCTGGTGAAGCAACGCGGCGGCAGCCCGGAAGACATCCTGGCGATGATCTTCGGCGTGTGCTTTTTCGGCGCCGCCGTACAAATCGTCCTGAGCCGGTTTATCGGGCAACTGCGCCGGGTGATCACGCCGCTGGTCACCGGGATCGTGATTACCCTGATCGGCATCAGCCTGATCAAAGTGGGTATCACCGACCTCGGCGGTGGTTTTAATGCCCCCGACTTCGGCGCGCCCCTCAACCTGGCATTGGGCCTGTTCGTGGTGTTGACGATCATCTTGCTCAACCGCTCGAACACACCCTGGGTACGCCTCTCGGCGATCATCATCGGCCTGGCCCTCGGCAGCCTCGCGGCCTGGTTCAGCGGAAAACTGGTGCCCCACGCCCTGCCCGACCTGCCGTTGATCAGCCTGCCGATGCCGTTTCGTTATGGTTTCAACTTCGACTGGAGCGCTTTCCTACCGATCGCGCTGATATATCTGATCAGCAGCATCGAAACCGTGGGTGACCTCACCGCCAACTGCATGATTGCCCGCCAGCCCATCAGCGGCCCTTCTTATATAAGCCGACTCAAGGGCGGCGTACTCGGCGACGGGGTGAGCTGCATGATCGCCGCGACCTTCAGCGCGTTCCCCAACACCACGTTCGCCCAGAACAATGGCGTGATCCAACTCACTGGCGTGGCCAGCCGTTATGTCGGCCTGTACATCGGCGTGGTGCTGTTTTGCCTCGGTTTGTTTCCGTCGATCGGCGCGGTGCTGCAGCAAATCCCCAAGCCGGTACTGGGCGGCGCGACCCTGGTGATGTTCGGCAGCGTGGCAGCCGCCGGCGTGCGTATTCTCGCCCAGGCGCCGCTGGACCGACGCAGCATGCTGATCATCGCCACCTCGTTTGGCGTCGGCCTGGGCATTGCCGCCCAACCGAACCTGCTGCACTTGATGCCGACGCTGGTACAAAACCTGTTCGACTCGGCCATCACCAGCGGCGGGCTGACCGCCATCGCGTTGTGCCTGTTACTGCCGGAAGCCAAAGCGAGCGCCGCCGCAAACGGCGCGCCGCAAAGCGATACGCTGGAACCGCTTTAATGGTTTTATTGCTTCAGGACTTGTCTGGGGCTTGAGGGTGGGTTATCTGTGCATACGTCGTCTCTATCGATCAGCACGGAAACCTCCATGAGCCTCGAAGTTCCTGCCCACAGCACCCACGCCGGGAAGCCCGCCAGCCGTATTCGGCAAAAGAACGAGCAAGCGATTCTTCAAGCGGCTGAAGACGAGTTCGCACGTCACGGCTACAAGGGCACCAGCATGAACACCATTGCTGCCAGCGCCGGGCTGCCCAAGGCCAACCTGCATTACTACTTCACCAACAAGCTGGGCCTGTACATCGCGGTGCTCAGCAATATCCTCGAACTGTGGGACAGCACCTTCAACGCGCTGACCGCCGAGGACGACCCGGCCGTGGCCCTCACCCGCTACATCCGCACCAAAATGGAATTTTCCCGACGACAGCCCCAGGCCTCGCGGATCTTCGCCATGGAGATCATCAGCGGCGGCGAATGCCTCACCGAATACTTCGGGCAGGACTACCGCGCCTGGTTCAGTGGCCGGGCGGCGGTGTTCCAGGCCTGGATCGACGCCGGCAAGATGGACCCCGTCGACCCCGTCCACCTGATCTTCCTGCTGTGGGGCAGCACCCAGCACTATGCCGACTTCGCCACCCAGATCTGCCGCGTCACCGGGCGCACCAAGCTGACCAAACAAGATATGGAAGACGCCGGCACCAACCTGATCCACATCATTCTCAAAGGCTGTGGCATCAAGCCTGCCCTCTAGACGACGCCTCTTATGCCTTTCACGCTCATCGGCTTTTGCGAATTTCGCGAAGAAATACGCAAAAGCCGCTTTATCACCCTCGCCGCACCGATCACCAGCGCGCAAGAAGCGCAGGCGTTCATCGAGCAGCACAGTGACCTGAACGCCACGCACAACTGCTGGGCCTGGAAGCTCGCCGACCAGTACCGCAGCAACGACGACGGCGAACCTGGCGGCACCGCCGGGCGACCGATCCTCGCCGCCATCGAGGCCCAGGGCTTCGATCAGGTGGTGGTGCTGGTGATTCGCTGGTACGGCGGCATCCAACTGGGCACGGGCGGGCTGGCGCGGGCGTATGGCGGCGGCGCGAATAAATGCCTGCAAATGGCCGAGCGCATTGAGCTGATCAGCCGCGTGCCGTTGAGCTGTGCCTGCGGGTTTTCCGAGCTGAACCTGGTCAAGTTGCGCGTCGCCGAACTCGGCGGGCTGGTGGTGGAGGAACACTTCACCGCCAACGGCGTGGAGCTGCAACTGGCCCTGGGCGAAGCACACATCGACACCCTGCAAAACCAACTTGCCGACCTGAGCCGGGGGCGTATCCTGCTGCAACGTTGAAACTGCTACTGTTGTTCGCTGAACTCCCTGAACCGCGACGCTAAAGGAAGCTCTTCATGTCTACGCCAAAAACCGCACTGATCATCGGCGCCTCACGCGGGCTGGGCCTTGGCCTGGTCAAGCAATTGCTCAAGGACGGCTGGGACGTGACCGCCACCGTGCGTGACCCGAACAAGGCCGACGCCCTGAAAGCCGTGGGCCCGGTACAGATCGAGAAACTCGACATGGACGATCAGCAAGCCGTGATCGCCCTCAGCCAGCGCCTCAAAGACCGCACGCTCGACCTGCTGTTCGTCAACGCCGGCGTCAAGGGCCCGGCGAACCAGGAGCCAGGCCACGCCACTCTGGCAGAGGTCGGCCAGTTGTTCTTCACCAACGCCGTAGCGCCGATCAACCTGGCCCAGCGCTTTGTCGGGCAGATCCGCAAGGACTCCGGCGTGCTGGCGTTCATGAGTTCAGTCCTGGGTAGCGTGACCATCCCCGACGGCTCCGACCTGGCGCTCTATAAAGCGAGCAAAGCGGCCCTCAACTCGATGACCAACAGCTTTATCACCCAGCTCGGCGAGCAAAAAATGACCGTGCTGTCGCTGCATCCAGGTTGGGTCAAGACCGACATGGGCGGCGAAAACGCGCTCATCGATGTCGAGACCAGCGTGCGCGGCCTGCTCGATCAGGTGAATGCCTACACCGGCAAAGGCGGCCACCACTTTGTGGACTACCGGGGCCATACCATTCCCTGGTAAGCCGCCATCAAAGGTGGGAACACGCTTCTCGAGAGCAGCGCGTTCCTACCGGTAGACCGGATCTGGAACTACACGTAATCTAGCCACCTCGCCCCCACCGGCGACCCTGGATCAGCAGACAGGGCAACACTGAGCTGGCAAACCTGAACCCATCATTCAGAGGAGCCGGCCCATGCCTGCGACCCGTATCTGGTTAAAAAACCCCCTCGCGATTTTCACTGCCAATGGCCTCGATGCCCGTGGTGGCCTGGTGCTGCAAGACGGTGTGATCAGCGAACTGCTGGGCATCGGGCAAGCGCCTGCACTGCCCTGTACACAGGTGTTCGACGCCCGCGAACATGTGGTCCTGCCGGGCCTGATCAACACCCATCATCACTTCTACCAGACCCTGACTCGCGCCTGGGCGCCGGTGGTCAATCAACCGTTGTTCCCCTGGTTGAAAACCCTGTACCCGGTGTGGGCGCGGCTGACCCCAGAAAAACTCGCCCTGGCCAGCAAAGTCGCGCTGGCGGAATTGCTGCTCTCAGGCTGCACCACGGCGGCAGACCACCACTACCTGTTCCCGGACGGCCTGGAACATGCCATCGACGTGCAAGTCGACGCGGTGCGCGAACTGGGCATGCGCGCCATGCTCACTCGCGGGTCCATGAGCCTGGGCGAAGCCGACGGCGGCTTGCCGCCGCAACAAACCGTGCAACAGGGCGCGGTGATTCTGGACGATAGCCAACGCCTGATCCGCCAGTACCACGAACGCGGCGACGGCGCGCAAATCCAGATCGCCCTGGCGCCCTGCTCGCCGTTTTCCGTCACCCCGCAAATCATGCAAGCCAGCGCCGAACTGGCCGAGAGCCTCGACGTGCGCCTACACACGCACTTGGCGGAAACCCTCGACGAGGAAGACTTCTGCCTACAACGCTTTGGCCTGCGCACCGTGGATTACCTCGACAGCGTCGGCTGGCTCGGCCCGCGCACCTGGCTGGCCCATGGCATTCACTTCAACCCGGATGAAATCGCCCGCCTGGGCGCCGCCGGCACCGGGATCTGCCATTGCCCAAGCTCGAACATGCGCCTGGCCTCCGGCATCTGCCCGACCCTGGACCTGCTCGCCGCCGGGGCCCCGATCGGCCTGGGCGTGGACGGCTCGGCGTCCAACGATGCGTCGAACATGATCCTCGAAGCCCGTCAGGCCCTGTACATCCAGCGCCTGCGTTATGGCGCGGAAAAAATCACCCCGCAAGGCGTGCTGGGCTGGGCGACCAAAGGTTCGGCGCAGTTGCTTGGCCGTTCGGATATCGGTGAGTTAGCCGTAGGAAAGCAGGCCGATCTGGCGCTGTTCAAACTGGACGAACTGCGCTTCTCCGGCAGTCACGATCCGATTTCGGCGCTGCTGTTGTGCGGCGCCGACCGGGCGGACCGGGTGATGATCGGCGGGAAGTGGCGGGTGATCGACGGCCAGGTTGAAGGCCTGGACCTCAAAGGCTTGATTGCCGATCACAGCCAGGCCGCCCGTAACCTGATCAATCCCTTGTAGGAGCGAGCTCGCTCGCGAAAAACGTCAACGATAACGCGGGCGTTCTGGTTCACGCGGCGCTCTCCGATTGTTCGCGAGCAAGCTCACGCCTACACCCCCAACAGCGACAACATGATAAAGGTCGCAAACAGCACAAAGTGGGTCATCCCTTCGATGGCGTTGGTTTCGCCATCGTTGAGGTTGATCGCACTGACGATCAGCGTGATCAACACCATCACGCTTTGCACCGGGCTCATTGCCATCTGGAACGGCTGGCCGGTGTAGAGCGCCATCGCTTCCATCACCGGTACGGTCAGGATCACCGTCGACAACGATGCGCCCAGTGCGATATTCACCACCGACTGCATGCGGTTGGCCAGGGCGGCGCGCAAGGCGGTCAGAATCTCCGGCGCCGCCGAGATGGCCGCGACCACAATCGCCGTCACCACCGGCGGTGCGCCCGTGCCTTCCAGGCCCAGGTCGAGTGTCTTGGACATCACCTCCGCCAGCGCCCCAATCACAATCACCCCGAACACCAGCGTACCGATGGAAAGTGCCAGGTTCACCGGCGGCGCCTGTTCTTCCGGCAACGTCTTGCGGCGTTTATCCGGGTAGCTGTAGCTGAAGAAATAACTGTGCGGGCCCACCTGCATGCGCAGGAACAGGGTGTAGAGCACCACCATCGCGCCGATGGTGAAGGCCGAGTAAATCTTCCAGTCCGCTTCGGGGATGAATTCCGGCACCACCATCGACACGCTCATGGCGGTGAGGATCATTACGCTGTAGGTCCGCGCCGAATCATCATTGTAGGACTGTTCACCATGCTTGATGCCGCCCATCAGCGCGGCCAGGCCGAGGATGCCGTTGATATCGAGCATGACCGCCGAGTAGATGGTGTCGCGCACCAGCGTCGGTGACGGTTCGTGACTCATCATGATCGCCAGGATCACCACTTCCACCAGCACGGCGGCCAGGGTCAAGATCATGGTGCCGTAGGGGTCGCCAACCTTTTCCGCGAGTTGCTCGGCATGGTGGGCGACGCGCATCGAGGCGACCACGATAAAGCCGATCAGCGCCATGCCGGCCAGCAGCGCGACCATTTGCCCGTTATGGAGCATCCAGTGCTCCAGCGGGTATGCGGCGATGGCGGCAATCAGCGCCAGCAGCATGAATTTTTCTTGCTTGAGGAGTGTGAGCATTGCGGGCCTTTTGTGCGGCAAATCAGTCGTGGATGGGGTACAGACTGCACCACACCGCTAACGTTTCGTTACATTTTAGTTCGCAGCGCCCTTGCGCGAATAGAACCAATACTCTCCTCCTGGTCAGGTTTTGCCGATTATTTCAGTCATCGCCTGTAGAATGCCGCCATTGCACCTGATGAGATTTTAGACATGTACGATTGGCTCAACGCCCTGCCCAAGGCTGAACTGCACCTGCACCTGGAAGGCTCGCTGGAGCCTGAGCTGCTGTTCGCCCTGGCCGAGCGCAACAAAATTGCGCTGCCCTGGAACGACGTCGACACCCTGCGCAAGGCCTACGCCTTCAACAACCTGCAAGAGTTTCTCGACCTGTATTACCAGGGCGCCGATGTGCTGCGCACCTCCCAGGACTTCTACGACCTGACCTGGGCCTACCTGCTGCGTTGCAAAGCGCAGAACGTGATCCACACCGAGCCTTTCTTCGACCCGCAAACCCACACCGACCGTGGCGTGCCGTTCGAAGTGGTGCTCAACGGCATCGCCGCCGCGCTCAAAGATGGCGAGCAGCAACTGGGCATCACCAGCGGTTTGATCCTCAGCTTCCTGCGCCACTTGAGCGAAGCCGAAGCCGAGAAAACCCTCGACCAGGCGCTGCCGTTCCGTGACGCGTTTGTGGCCGTGGGCCTGGACAGTTCGGAAATGGGCCACCCGCCGAGCAAGTTCCAGCGCGTGTTCGACCGTGCCCGCCACGAAGGCTTCCTCACCGTGGCCCACGCTGGCGAAGAAGGCCCGCCCGAGTACATCTGGGAAGCCATCGACCTGTTGAAAATCCAGCGTATCGACCATGGCGTGCGCGCCATCGAAGACGAGCGCCTGATGCAACGGATCATCGACGAACAGATCCCGCTGACCGTGTGCCCGCTGTCCAACACCAAGTTGCGCGTGTTCGACGACATGGCCCAGCACAACATCCTCGACATGCTCGAGCGTGGGGTGAAGGTGACAGTGAACTCGGACGATCCGGCGTACTTCGGCGGTTATGTCACCGAGAACTTCTATGCGCTGTACACCGCCCTGGGCATGACCCAGGACCAGGCCAAACGCCTGGCGCAAAACAGCCTGGATGCGCGGCTGGTGAAGCCATAACGGAATAAACACCGACCAACCATGTGGGAGCAGGCCCGCTCCCACATGTGTTGTGTATTACCGGTTAAATTTCGCTCAACTCTTCCAGCGTCTTCCCCTTCGTCTCCATCCCAAACAACCACACCACCAACGCCGCTACCGCAAAGCACAGCGCGCCGAGGGCAAACACCCCGCCCTGCCCGGTGATCGGGAACACCAGCCCGGTCACCAGCGGCCCGAGCAACGACCCGACCCGCCCGATCGCCGATGCAAACCCGGACCCCGTCGCCCGCGCCGAGGTGGGGTACAACTCCGGCGTGTAGGTGTACAGCACCGCCCACATGCCAAACAGAAAGAACTGCATCAACAGCCCCGACGTGATCAGCAGGCCAACATTGCCGCCGAACACTGCGCTTTGCCCATACAGAAACGCCATCACCCCACCGCCGAGCAACGTCACGACGCACACCGGCTTGCGCCCCCAACGCTCCACCAGCCAGGCCGCCATCAGGAAGCCGGGAATCCCGCCCAGGGAAATGATCACCGTGTAATACACCGACTGGGTCACCGCAAACCCCGACTGCTGCAACAACGCACTCAACCACGATGTCAGCCCGTAGAACCCGAGCAAGGCGAAGAACCACACACTCCAGATCATCATCGTGCGCTGGCGATACTGCGCCGACCATAACTGCTGGAACGCCGAGAAGAAGTTCCCCGGCACACTCTCCACCCGCGGCAGGCGAATGGGCTCCGGTAACTCGGCGCGGCCCAGGGAGTCCCGCACTTTCTGCTCGATCCCCAGCAACACCCTATCTGCTGCCGCGTGTCGCCCGGCCTGCTCCAGCCAGCGCGGCGACTCCGGGATAAAAAACCGAATCGCCAACACAAACACCGCCGGCACCGCCAGCACCAGGAAGATGTCGCGCCAGCCAATCACCGGCAGCAAAAAGTACGACAGAACCCCCGCGGCCACAAAACCCAACGGCCAGAAGCCATCCATCAACGCGATATAGCGCCCGCGCTTCTTGGCCGGAATCAGCTCCGAGAGCATCGACTGCGCGATGGGAAACTCCATGCCCATGCCAATCCCGAGCAGGATGCGAAACAGCGTCAGCGTCTCCACCGTCTGCGCCGTGGAACATAAGTAGCTGGCGATCCCCCACAACACGATGCTCCACTGGAACACCGGCTTGCGCCCGAAGCGATCCGCGAGCATCCCGGACAACGACGCGCCCACCACCATGCCGAAAAAACTCGAACTGGCCAGCAAGCCCGCCTGGGCAGTGCTCAGACCGAACTCGGTTTTGATCGAGCCGAGCAGGAAGGTCATCATTGCCAGATCCATGGAGTCGAAGAAAAACGCCAGGGCAATGATGATAAAAATGACTCGGTGGTAACCGCTGATGGGCAACCGTTCCAGCCGTTCTGCTGCGCTATAGCCGTGCGTACCCATGCCCCATCCCCCGTGTGAAAAATCCCTATTGGGAGTGTGGGGCATCGTTTTTCCGGGTTATTGCTGGGGGCGACCTGATCGCAACTCTGAACGACGCCATCCGGCATCAGAGCGCGTCGGGCCCGGCCAACCGCGTGATTTCCGCGAGCCCGACGCCACTGACCAGCAAGGCGCGGGACTCGTTGATCGCACTGATCCAGTTCGACTGCAAAAACAGTTGCAACAGCCCGGCCCCCAACGCGCCGCCCAGATGCGGTTGTTGCTGGCTCCAATCGAAACAGTCGCACACCAGCGGTAACGCCAGCGCCTGGGTAAAGATGCCCAGGCCGGCCAGGTGCTGCGCGCCTTTGACCGTGACTTGGGTGCGGTGCTCGCAGCGCTCGATCCAACCAGCCGCGATCATCCGCTGATACAGCTGCGCCGCCAGCTCGCCACCCAGGTGGCCATGGCATAACCGCGCATGACGCAGCAGCGCCGGGGCCGCTAGCGTCATCGGTGAAGCCTGCGGTGTGCTGCGCGCGGCACTGGCCATGGTGGTGCTGGCCAACGCATCGATCGCGGTGCTGACATCAGCCGCCGCCACACGAAACAGGCGCTTGCCGCGACGGGCCTCGACGCGCAGCAAACCACCCCCGGTAAGCCGCGCCAGATGCGCATTCGCCGAGGCCGGCGACAGCCCGACGAGCGTCGCCAGTTCGTGCGAAGACTTGGCCGAGCCGTCCATCAACGCCCAGAGCATAGCGGTGCGTTTTGGCTCGGCGAGCAAGCTGGCAATCTGACTGATGCAAGGTACCTGTTCCATCGGTTCACTCCTTGTTAGATCATTTGTCTGCTGTGGTTGGCGCCAAAGTATAGGTGCGCGAGCAGCCAGTTCCCCGGCGTCTGACAGCGCGGATAGGGACAGGATCTGAGTGAAATTTCCTGCTTTCGTGGAGGCTATTACCCACTGGTGAATTGTTCCGACCATTGCGCGGTCAATGTCGCACAGCGGGACACGAGCATTTCCCGCAGCAGATTGATGGGCTTACTCAACTGCGCACGATGGGCGCATAACAGGTTGAGCGGCGTACGTTCGCCGCGCAGCTCAGGCAGAATCACGCGTAAGCGCCCGGCGAGGACATCGCTGCTCACATCCAACCAGGACTTGTAGGCGATGCCCACGCCTGCCACCGCCCATCGCCGTACAACGTCAGCATCGTCACTGAAGCGGTCGCCGCCGACAGTCAGGCTGACTTCGCGTTTGCCGTCATGAAACGTCCAGTGGTCATGCACGCGACTGCCGAGCATATACAGCAGGCAATTGTGCTGCGCGAGTTGCTCCAGATGCCGCGGTTCGCCGTGGCGTGCGAGATAGCTGGGCGCCGCGCACAGCACGCGCACGTTATCCGGCGCGACAGGCAGCGCGACCAGGCTGGAATCTTCCGGTTCGCCATAGCGCAGGGCGATATCCACCGGCTGGCGGAACAGGTCGGCAATGCGGTCACCCAGCAACAGGCGCACGGTCAGTTGCGGGTATTCACGCTGGAACTCGTCAAGCCAGGGCAACAGCTGGTTGCGGCCAAAATCCGAGGGCGCCGACAGTTGCAACACGCCGCTGACACGGTCCTGGGCACTGGCCAATAAGCGTCGCCCCTCATCCAGAGAACTTAGCGCAGCGCGCGCATATTCGAGAAAGCCTTCACCTTCAGCGGTGAGGCGCAGGCTGCGGGTAGAGCGTGCCAGCAAGCGCGTGCCGAGTTGCTGTTCGATGCGCTTCAACGCCGCGCTGGCCACCGCCGGCGACAGGTCCATGACCCGCGCTGCGGCCGACAAACTACCCAGGTCCGCCGCGCGCACGAACAACTGCAAATCATCAAAGCGCAGCATCCAATCCCACCCATTATCAATATATTGTTGAAACAGCCTGCTGTTTTAGCCGCTTTTATCTGCACGGGAAATAGCCAATCATCTGCCCATCCCATATATCCCGCCTCAGGAGTTGAATATGTCCTCTGCCTTTAACGTCATCGCCACGCTGGTCGCCAAACCTGGCCAACAAGACATCCTCGAGCCTCTGCTGCGCGGCCTGCTGGAACCGACCCGCCAGGAAGCCGGTTGCGAGCAGTACGACCTGCACCAGGACCTGCAACATCCCGAGACGTTCTACATGCTCGAACGCTGGCGCGACGACGCCGCCCTGGCCGACCACGACCAGAGCGCACACATCCAGCGTTTCCGCACCAAGGCCGCCGACGTGCTGGCGCACTTCGAACTCAAGCGCCTGAAGTTTCTTGCCTGATCACCGCCCTTTTTCCGGAGCCCCCATGAAAGCCATTGCCTACTACGCCTCACTGCCGATCAACGATCCAAAATCCCTGCAAGACATCGAGTTGCCGGAACCGATCGCCGGCCCGCGCGACCTGCTGGTGGAAGTCAAAGCCATCTCGGTCAACCCGGTGGACACCAAGGTCCGTCAGAACGTCGCCCCGGAAAACGGCGCCGCCAAGGTGCTCGGCTGGGACGTGGCCGGTGTGGTCAAGGCCGTCGGCAGTGAAGTGACGCTGTTCAAGGCCGGTGACAAGGTGTTCTACGCCGGCTCCCTGGTACGTCCCGGCGGCAATAGCGAACGGCACACCGTGGACGAGCGCATCGTCGGCCATATGCCCAAGAGCCTGGGTTTTGCCGAAGCGGCCGCCTTGCCGCTGACCGCCATCACCGCCTGGGAACTGTTGTTCGAACGCCTGCAAGTGCGCGAGGGTCAAGCGGATGAAGGCCAGAGCCTGCTGATCGTCGGCGCCGCCGGCGGCGTGGGTTCGATCCTGACCCAACTGGCCAGCCGGCTCACCGCATTGAAGGTCATCGGCACCGCATCGCGCCCGGAGACCCAGGCCTGGGCCAAGGCCCTCGGCGCCGACCTGGTGATCGACCATCGCCAGCCGCTGAGCGAAGCCCTGAAACACGCCGGTGTGGCCCACGTGACCCACGTCGCCAGCCTGACCCAGACCGACCAGCATTTGGATCAACTGGTCGAAGCCCTGCAGCCCCAGGGCAAGCTGGCGCTGATCGACGATCCCAAGGCCCTGGACGTGAGCAAACTCAAGCGCAAGAGCCTGTCGCTGCACTGGGAGTTCATGTACACCCGTTCGATGTTCGAGACGCCGGACATGATCGAACAACACAACCTGCTCAATCGCGTGGCCGAACTGATCGATGCCGGCACCCTGAAAACCACGCTGGGCGAACACTTCGGGGTGATCAACGCCGAGAACCTGCGCCGCGCACATACGCTGCTGGAAAGCGGCAAGGCCAAGGGCAAGATCGTGCTGGAAGGGTTCTGAAAAAGGTCTGTCAGTGTCGTCCGTCATTCGTGTGAGTGATGGACGTGGCCACTAGTCAGAGAATTGACCTTTGTCATATTTGTGAGCGTATTCGGGTTTATATTGGCGGCCTTTGCCACGATTTTTTTACGTGAGGAAGTCAGCAATGAAGATCCTGATAAAAGCGTTAGCAAAATCCCCGGGCAACAAATGGCAGGTCCGTCTCGACGGCGACGCCATCACCTTCCGCAGTGAGGCCGAGGCCCGCGCCTTCGCCGAGACGCTGCAAGCGCGCATCCAGGCGCCCCACCGGTTCCCACTCGGCCAGCAACGTTCCGCCGCTGGCTGACCGACACTTTTTTCAGACCTGCGCCTGTAGGGCTCGTGCCCGTTGCAGGCGCTGGGTCGACATCGCAATCGTCACCGCCAAGACCCCGCACAAGCTGATGACCATGGCCATCGGCATCGCCGTGCCGTCGTGCAACACGCCCACCAACGAAGCCGCTCCCGCCGCCACGCCGAACTGAATGCAGCCGAGCATTGCCGAGGCGCTACCGGCCCGTGCGCCCTGCCCGCTCATGGCGCAAGCCGAGGTGTTGGGCAAAATGCAGCCCAGGCTGGCGATGCAGATAAACAGCGGCACCAGCAACGGCCACAACGCATCGGTGCGCAAGGCCGCAACGCCGAGCAGCGCCAACGCCGCCAGCATGTAGAGCCACACCGTGCGCGACAGCAAGAACGCCGGCCCGCGCTTGGCGAGCATGCGCGCATTGACTTGGGCCATGAGGATAAAGCCGGCGGCGTTGGAGCCGAATACCCAGCCGTAATGCTCGGCGGGCACGCCATAGAGTTTGATGAATACGAACGGAGAACCGGCGATGTAGGCAAACATCCCGGCAATCGAAATGCCCCCGGTCAGGGCGTAACCGAGATAGACCCGGTCCGACAACAGGTCGATATAGCGGCGCAGCGACCCGGACAACGGTTGCCGTGGCTGATGGGCCGGAAAGGTTTCCGGCAGGCCGACCGCCACCGCGATCGCGGCCATCACGCTGAACACCGTCAGGGCCAGGAAGATCGACTGCCAGCCCCACACACCGACCATCAACCCGCCCGCCAATGGCGCGAGGATCGGCGCCAGGCCGGTCACCAGCATCAGTTGCGAATACACCTTGGCCGAGGTCACCACATCACACTTGTCGCTGACCACCGCGCGGGAAATCACCATACCCGCGCAACCGCCGAGGGCCTGCACGAAGCGTGCGCCGATCAGCCATTCCAGGGACGGCGCATAGGCGCAGGCGAAGGAGGCCAGCGTAAACAACGTGACCCCGCTGAGCAGCGGCACACGGCGACCAAAGCGATCCGCCAGCGGACCGTAGATCAATTGACCGATGGCCAGCCCGCCGAAATACACCGCCAACGTCAGCTGGATATGTTTTTCATCGGTGGCAAACGCCGTGGCCATCGCCGGGAAGCCCGGCAGGTAAAAGTCGATCGCCAGCGGCGCGAAGGCGCTCAAGGCGCCCAAAATCAGGAGTATGCGCAGGTTCATCAGGCACCCAAGTGTGTCGGCAGCCCGACAGTCTAGCCGCGCTTGGGTGCGTTGAACATTACGATAGCTCGCTAACTATTAAATCAGGCGACGATGTAGCCTTCTTCGCGGATCAAGCCGGCGATCACGTCGCGGCTCAACTGGCTCTGCACGCTGACTTGCTTTGCCGCCAGGTCCACTTTCACTTCGGCTGCCGGGTCCTGATTCTGCACCGCCTGGGTCACCGCCCGGACGCAATGGCCACAGGTCATTCCTTTAACATCGAATACTTGCATGACATGACTCCTTGAATGAGGGTGGACGCAGTCTCGACCTTGCCACGATGGCAAGGTCAAGCGGCAAAAATAGCCGCCGGGCTGGTATTCGGTGACGCAGTCGGCCAAGCTTCACCCATCTTTGATGTGAACCACGGAGCATGCGCCATGCGCTGGTCGTTTTTTGCCCTTGTCGGCCTGATGAGTTTGTCTGCCGCTGCGCCCATGGCCAGCGCCGCCGAAGATTATGCGGTGTTGATCATTTCTCGCGAACGCCTGGAAGTACCGACCAACTGCGAGATCGGCCTGTACATCCAGGACCAGTTGGCCGGGCGCCTGTTCCAGGAACAGTCCACCTCGTTCAACCTGCCGGCCGGCAATGTGTCGCTGCGCCTGAAGCTGCTGCCGGGCCAAGCGCCGGGTTGCCTACCGGGCCTGCTGGCGCCAGCCGCGCAGAACATCACGCTGAAAGCCGGTGATGTGCGCAAATTGCGCATCGCCCAAGGCCCGGAAGGCATGTACCTCAAGCCTGCGACATTGGGATATTAAAGACGCTTGACCTTCCCCACAGGTCAAGGTTGATCCTAGGGGCAACTTCTTCAGGAGGACTGCCCCATGAATGGAACCACCACGTTTGACCTGCCCATCGGCGGCATGACCTGCGCCAGCTGCGCCGGGCGTGTCGAGCGCGCGCTGGGCAAGGTGCCGGGGGTGCAACGTGTCAGCGTGAACCTGGCCAACGAGCGCGCCCATATCGAGGTGCTCGGCCAGATGGACCCCGCCGTGTTGATCGCCGCCGTCGACAAGGCCGGCTACAGCGCGTCCCTGCCCCAAAGCGAAACCAAGACCGAGGCCGATCAAGCCCAGCGCCTGCACCACGAGCGCTGGGCGCTGTTGCTGGCGATTGTGCTCGCATTGCCGCTGGTGCTGCCGATGCTGGCACAGCCCTTCGGCCTGCACTGGATGCTGCCGGCCTGGGTACAGTTCGCCCTGGCCACGCCGGTGCAGTTCATCTTCGGTGCGCGCTTTTACATCGCCGCATGGAAAGCCGTGCGCGCCGGCGCCGGCAATATGGACCTGCTGGTCGCGATCGGCACCAGCGCCGGTTACGGCCTGAGCCTGTATGAATGGCTGACCGCGCCCGTCGGCAGCATGCCGCACCTGTATTTCGAAGCCTCGGCGGTGGTGATCGCGCTGGTGCTGCTCGGCAAATACCTGGAAAGCCGCGCCAAACGCCAGACCGCCAGCGCGATCCGGGCCCTGGAAGCCTTACGCCCGGAGCGCGCGATTCGGGTGGTTGACGGCCGCGAAGAAGACGTCGCCATCAGCGCGCTCAAACTCGGTGACCACGTGCTGGTCAAACCCGGCGAGCGCTTCCCGGTGGACGGCGAAGTGGTGGACGGTCAAAGCCATGCCGATGAAGCGCTGATCAGCGGCGAAAGCCTGCCGGTGCCGAAACAACCGGGCGACAAAGTCACCGGCGGCGCCATCAACGGCGAAGGGCGCTTGCTGGTGCGCACCGTGGCCCTCGGCGCGGAAAGCGTGCTGGCACGCATCATCCGCCTGGTGGAAGACGCCCAGGCGGCCAAGGCACCGATCCAGAAACTGGTGGACAAAGTCAGCCAGGTCTTCGTGCCGACGGTGCTCGTGCTGGCCTTGCTCACGCTGCTGGGCTGGTGGCTGTACGGCGCCTCGCTGGAGATCGCGATCATCAATGCGGTCGCCGTGCTGGTGATCGCCTGCCCCTGTGCCCTGGGCCTGGCCACACCGACCGCGATCATGGCCGGCACCGGCGTTGCCGCACGCCACGGCATTCTGATCAAGGATGCGGATGCGCTGGAGCGCGCCCATGCCGTGAGCGCGGTGGTCTTCGACAAGACCGGCACGCTCACCTCCGGCACGCCGAAGATCGCCCACTTGGCGGCAGTCGACGGCAACGAGCCGCTGCTGCTGCAACAGGCCGGCGCCTTGCAACGCGGCAGCGAACACCCGCTGGCCAAGGCGGTGCTGGATGCATGCCGCGAACAAGGGCTGAACGTCGCCGATGTGAGCGCCAGCCAGTCCCTGACCGGACGCGGCATTGCCGGCACCCTCGACGGTCGGCCGCTGGCCCTGGGCAACCGCCGTCTGCTGGAAGACAACGGGCTGGACGCGGGAGCACTGAACGCTTCGGCCAAGGCCTGGGAAGCCGAAGGCCGCACCTTGTCCTGGCTGATCGAGCAAGGCGCGCAACCGCGTGTACTCGGGTTGTTCGCCTTCGGCGACACGCTCAAGCCCGGCGCGCTGGAAGCCGTGGCCCAACTCAAGGCGCGGCACATCAGCAGCCATTTGCTCACCGGCGATAATCGCGGCAGTGCGCGGGTCGTCGCCGAGGCGCTGGGCATCGACGATGTCCACGCCGAAGTGCTCCCGGCCGATAAAGCCGCCACCGTCGCCGAACTGAAAAAAACCGGCGTAGTGGCGATGGTCGGCGACGGCATCAACGACGCCCCGGCCCTGGCCGCCGCCGATATCGGCATCGCCATGGGTGGCGGCACCGACGTGGCCATGCACGCCGCCGGCATCACCCTGATGCGCGGTGATCCACGCCTGGTGCCGGCCGCGCTGGAGATCAGCCGCAAGACCTACGCAAAGATCCGCCAGAACCTGTTCTGGGCCTTTGTGTATAACTTGATCGGCATTCCCCTGGCGGCGTTCGGCCTGCTCAATCCGGTGTTGGCCGGCGCGGCGATGGCGCTGTCGAGCGTCAGCGTGGTGAGCAATGCGTTGTTGTTGAAAACCTGGAAACCCAAGGATCTGGAGGACCCACATCCATGAGCATGAACATCGGCCAGGCGGCGCGTTCAAGCGGTTTGAGCGCCAAGATGATCCGCTATTACGAATCCATCGGGCTGTTGAAAGCGGCCCACCGTACCGACAGCGGCTACCGCGTGTACGGCCCCGACGACTTGCACACCCTGGCGTTTATCAAGCGTTCGCGGGACCTGGGGTTTTCCCTGGAAGAGGTCGGCAAGTTGCTGACCTTGTGGCAGGACCGACAGCGGGCCAGCGCCGATGTGAAGGCCTTGGCGCGCCAGCATATTGAAGAGCTGAATCAGAAGATTCGCGAACTGGGGCAGTTGCGCGATACGTTGCAGGACCTGGTGGCACACTGCCACGGCGATCATCGGCCGGATTGTCCGATTCTCAAGGAATTGGCGTCGGGTGGTTGCTGCGCCTGAAGGCGTAAAGGGTGTACACAAAACCAATGTGGGAGGGGGCTTGCTCCCGATAGCGGTGGACCAGTCAATGTAAGTATCGACTGACACGGCGCCATCGGGGGCAAGCCCCCTCCCACATTTAGATCTCCAATTGCCTGGAGATCACTTCCATACCTCGGGAAGTTGCTGCGACTGAAGGGGGAAGCGGTAAGGGGTGTACACAAAACCAATGTGGGAGGGGGCTTGCCCCCGATAGCAGTGGACCAGTCAATATAAGTATCGACTGACACGGCGCCATCGGGGGCAAGCCCCCTCCCACATTTAGATCTCCAATTGCCTGGAGATCACTTCCACACTTTTTAGATCTCCAATTGCCTGAAGATCACTTCTACACTTTTTAGATCTCCAATTGCCTGAAGATCACTTCTACACTTTTTAGATCTCCAATTGCCTGAAGATCACTTCCACACTTTTTAGATCTCCAATTGTTTGAAGATCACTTCTACACTTTTTAGATCTCCAACAGATTGAAGATCACTGCATCCAAGGCGGCGGCGGTTCTTCCGCTGTTTTGCTCGCGGGGGCATCATCCGCCGCGCGGATCGCCTGGCGCCGTTCGTCATCCAGTCGCGCCGCTTCGATCTCGCGGATCACGCCACCGACATCCGCCAGTTCTTCCGGTTCGTCGAACTCGCCGGTCAAGATGCTGCCAGGGTGCAAGGTGCCGGCTTCGTACAGCGCCCACATTTCCTTGGCGTACTTGGTGGTCTTCAACTCCGGGGCAAAACGCCCGAAGTAGGAAGCCATGTTGCCCACATCCCGCTCCAGCATGCTGAACGCGTGGTTGTTGCCCGCCGCATCCACCGCCTGGGGCAGGTCGATGATCACCGGACCCGTCGGCGTGAGCAGTACGTTGAACTCGGACAGGTCACCGTGCACCAGGCCGGTACACAGCATCAGCACGATCTGGGAGATCAGGAATGCGTGGTACTCGCGTGCCTGGTCCGGTTCCAGCGTCACGTCGTTCAGACGCGGCGCCGCATCGCCGTACTCGTCCGCCACCAGTTCCATCAACAGCACGCCTTCCAGGAAGTCATACGGCTGGGGCACGCGAACGCCCGCACCGGCCAGGCGGAACAACGCCGCGACTTCGGCGTTCTGCCAGGCATCTTCGGTTTCTTTCTTGCCGAATTTGGAGCCCTTGGCCATGGCCCGGGCCTGCCGGCTGTTACGGACCTTTCGGCCTTCCTGGTATTCGGACGCTTGACGAAAACTTCGTTTGTTCGCCTCCTTGTAAACCTTGGCGCAACGCAATTCATTGCCGCAGCGCACCACATAAACAGCTGCTTCTTTACCACTCATAAGTGGGCGCAGCACTTCGTCGACCAGACCGTCTTCGATCAGGGGTTCAATGCGTTTAGGAGTCTTCATCAGCTTTTATTGTGGGTCCTTTATTACCAAACACGCGTATGGCACTCGTTATACGGCAATCGGCTCGCCTCGGGGAGGGGCTAGCGAGCTTTGACCACCGAAGAATGCATCCAATATGCCAGTTTTCCACGCAATTCAACGCTCAATGATCGCCGTCATGCCCTGCCCTCCGGCGGCACAGATCGAAATCAGCCCGCGCCCCTTGCCCGCGACGTCCAACAGCTTGGCCAGGTTGGCGATGATACGCCCGCCCGTCGCGGCAAACGGATGCCCGGCGGCCAGGGAACTGCCCTTGACGTTGAGGCGGCTGCGGTCAATCGAACCCAGCGGCGCGTCGAGCCCCAGGTGGGTCTTGCAGTAGTCCGCATCTTCCCAGGCCTTGAGCGTGCACAATACTTGGGCAGCGAATGCTTCGTGGATCTCGTAGTAATCAAAGTCCTGCAGTGTCAGGCCATTCCTCGCCAGCAAACGCGGCACGGCGTACACCGGCGCCATCAACAGGCCTTCGGCACCGTTGACGAAATCCACCGCCGCCGCTTCGCCGTCGCGCAAGTAAGCCAGGATCGGCAAGCCGCGCTCCCTGGCCCAGGCTTCGCTGCCGAGTAACACCAGGGAAGCACCGTCCGTCAGCGGCGTGGAGTTGCCGGCGGTGAGCGTGCCTTTGGCGCTGAGCTCGAAGGCGGGCTTGAGGCCGGCGAGTTTTTCCAGGGTCAGGTCGGGGCGCAGGTTGTTGTCACGGGTGAGACCCAGAAACGGGGTGAGCAAATCGTTGTGCCAGCCTTCGGTGTAGGACGCGGCCATTTTCTGGTGACTTTCCAGGGCCAACTGGTCCTGCTCGGTGCGGGGGATCTGCCAGGTCTGCGCCATCAGTTCACAGTGCTGGCCCATGGATAAACCCGTGCGCGGTTCGCCATTGCGCGGCAGTTCCGGCTTGAGGTGATGCGGACGAAGTTGTAACAAGACTTTTAGTTTGTCCGGCATAGACCGGCTGCGATTGGCCTGCAACAAAATCTTGCGCAGCCCTTCATTCACCCCGATCGGTGCGTCGGACGTGGTGTCCACCCCACCGGCAATCCCGCATTCGATCTGACCCAGGGCAATCTTGTTGGCCACCAGCAACGCCGCTTCCAGCCCGGTGCCGCAAGCCTGCTGAATGTCATAGGCCGGGGTTTGCGGCGACAGGCGCGAGCCCAGCACGCATTCGCGGGTCAGGTTGAAGTCGCGCGAGTGCTTGAGCACCGCACCGGCAGCCACCTCGCCCAGGCGCAGGCCGTGCAGGTTGTAGCGCTCGATCAGGCCCTCCAGGGTGGCCGTCAGCATCGCCTGATTGCTCGCTGTGGCATACGGGCCATTGGAGCGGGCGAAAGGAATGCGATTACCGCCAATGATCGCTACACGGCGCAATTGAGTCATGGAAAGCTCCCTGTCGGTTGTGGGGTAAGTCCCTCAGACTAGCCTAGGCTCAATCGAACGACTGCCGCCCCGGGGTGGTCAACCCTTTGAACCCCAGCCTTCGGAGAGCGTTCCATGTCTGACCGTTATATCGACTTCGCCAACTCAAGCCTCGGCCATCGCCTGGTCGCCGCCATTGGCCTGCCGTCACCGGTACGCCTGGAGCGCTGGCAAGCCGGGCGCCTGCGCCCGGTCGACGGCGCACTGCTGCTCGGCGGCGGCGCGCTGGCGGCCAAGGTGCTGGCGTTCGCCCCTAAACTCACCGAGGCCATTTATAGCTACGGCACCGGGGCACTGGAAGCACCGGCCTGGATTCCCGGGCACGGTCCCAAACTCAAGGCGCTGGTGTTCGACGCCAGCGACGTGCAACACACCGACCAACTCAAGCAACTGCGTGAGTTCTTTCAGCCACTGCTGAAAAATCTCGATCACAGCGCGCACCTGGTGATCCTCGGCCGCGCCCCGGAAAGTCTCAGCGACCCGTTCGCCGCCAGCGCCCAGCGTGCCCTCGAAGGGTTCAGTCGCTCCCTGGCCAAGGAACTGCGCAACGGTGGCGTGTTGCAATTGCTGTCGGTCGGCCAAGGGGCCGAGGACCAGTTGGAAGGGGCGCTGCGGTTTTTCCTGTCGCCCAAAAGTGCCTATATCTCGGGTCAGGTGATTCGTCTGGAAGCCTGCACCACCCCCGTCGAAGACTGGACGCGCCCGCTTGCCGGGCGCAAAGCGCTGGTCACCGGCGCGGCGCGGGGCATTGGCGCCGCCATCGCCGAAACCCTCGCCCGTGACGGCGCCGAGGTCATTCTGCTGGATGTGCCTCAAGCCAAGGCCGACCTCGAAGCCCTGACCGCGCGCCTGGGAGGGCGCGCCGTCGTGCTGGATATCTGCGCCGAAGACGCCGCCTCCCAGTTGATCGAACAACTGCCGGATGGCCTCGACATCCTGGTCCATAACGCCGGCATCACCCGCGACAAAACCCTGGCCAACATGACCCCGGAATACTGGGACGCCGTGTTGGCGGTCAACCTCAACGCGCCGCAAGTGCTGACCAAGGCCCTGCTCGACAGCGGCACCCTGCACGACAACGCGCGCGTGGTGCTGCTGGCCTCCATCAGCGGGATTGCCGGCAACCGCGGGCAAACCAACTATGCCGCGAGCAAGGCCGGGCTGATCGGGCTGGCCCAGGCCTGGGCCCCGCTGTTGAAGGCGCGGGGGATCAGCATCAACGCCGTGGCCCCCGGTTTTATCGAAACCCAGATGACTGCGCATATCCCGTTCGCGCTGCGAGAGGCCGGGCGCCGCATGAGCTCGCTGGGCCAGGGCGGCTTGCCGCAGGATGTCGCCGAAGCGGTGGCCTGGCTCGGTCAGCCGGGCTCCGGCGCGGTCAGCGGCCAAGCGCTGCGGGTGTGTGGGCAAAGTGTGCTGGGAGCGTAAGCATGGAATGGAAAACTCTGGACAGCCCGCCAATGCTTGCGCCGTTGTACTGGCACGCGGTGCTCAAGCGCAAGATCACCGGCAGCCACTTGCCCGAGCAGGGGTTTCGCTGCCGCGTGAGCGTCAACCCCCAGCATGTGGCGGCGTATCGCAAGGTGTGCGGCTTTGCCGACAGCCCGATGCTGCCGGTAACTTATCCACACCTCCTGGCATTCGGTCTGCAGTTGCAACTGCTGACGGCCCCATCGTTTCCGTTCCCGCTGTTGGGGCTGGTCCACCTAAGCAATCGCATCCGTGTTCACCGGCCCTTGGGTGCGGTGAGTGACCTGACCATCGCCGTACACGCAGAAAACCTACAGCCCCACGCCAGGGGCGCGACGTTTGAGGTGGTGACCACCGTCGAAGATGCCCTCGGCCTGCTGTGGGAAGCGCAGAGCCGCCTGCTCTGCCGTGGCGTGAAGCTCGACGGCGCGGCGGCGAACGACGCCTTGCCCACGCCGACCCAGGTCAGCGAACTGACCCGCTGGAAAGCCCCCGCCGATATCGGCCGTCGCTACGCCTGGGTGTCCGGCGATTACAACCCGATCCATTTAAGCGCCCTGACCGCCAAATTATTCGGTTTCCCCCAAGCCATCGCCCACGGCCTGTGGAACAAGGCGCGGACCCTCGCCGCCCTCGGTGAGCACCTGCCCGTGGCGAATATCGACATAGAGGTCGAGTTCAAGAAACCGGTACGCCTGCCCAGCGAGGTCGCCCTGCACGCCAGCGGCGCCGGTTCCAGTGGCGAGTTGTGGTTAAAAGGCTCGGGGGATATTGAACACATGGTGGGTAGATGGCGGCCGATTGGCTGAAACCGGCCGGGGATCTCTCTCGGGGCAACGCGGTTTCAGTGCGGCGGGTAGCTGGTAAGGATTCGGCTGACCGTCTTACGGATGGCGTTGCTACGATCCTGTGGGTCCGGCGAGTTGGCCATGATCTGCTCGTCGCTGCCGCGCCAGACGAGTTTGCCGTCCTTGCCGTCGAGCAGGTCGATCTGGAGAGTCGCCACCTTGTAGCTGATGTTGCGCGTTTCGTAGTACATCGGCCCGCCCCAGTAGCCATTCCACGGCACGCCCCAGGCGCCGCCGTAGTTGGTGCTGACTTGTTGCTGACGGTCTTCGACGATCAGGTAGACCTGCGCAGTCAGGTCCGCCCTGGTGCCCGCCGCTGCGGGGCGCAGGCCGCGTTGGTCGAGTTGTTCGCCGACAGCCTGGCGGATCCGTTGTTCGGTGAGGTCGCTCTTGATCCGCGGATCATCGGGACGGTATTGCACAGCCGGGTCTTTCCACGCCCAACTGCGGTAGGCACCGAAGTCTCGGCTGGCATCGAAGTCGTGGTTGACCTGACTGGTCTGGCAACCGCCCAACAGCGCGACAAAAGCGAGCGTTGCGATACGTCGAAACATGGTGATTCTCCAACGAGCGATCCGGGCATTAAATGAGAATAGCTGTTAACTGGGAGGATACGCCGTCATTGCCTTTTGCACCGCCTGGCGCAACGCATCCGCCCGCTCACTGAGGCTGCCCTGGCTGCCGGTTTCGGCACTGGCACTCCACACCGGCTGACCGCTGCGCGCATCGAACAGATTGACCCGCACGACGACGACCTGAACTTCATAGGTGCGCACGATCGGCGCCGAGTTGTACATGCCGTAGCCGTTGCCGTAGCGATTGTAGCCGCCATACCCATAGCCGTAGTCATCCTGGACCTGCTTGAGGCGCTTCTCCAGATGCACGTCGGCGCTCACCAGCAGGTCGGGCGCGCGGTTGTCGTGCAGGGGGCGCAAGCCACGCTGGTCGAGGGCGCCGCTGACCGCTTCGGCCACTTGCGCCGAGTCCGCCCAGGCCGTGCCCGCCGGCAACTGGCCGTTGCGCCAGGCCCAAATGCGATAGGCACCGTAGTCACGTACCGGCGCGGGGTACGCGCTGGCATCAAAGGTCTGGGCCGCCTGGGCCGGCGCCGGCGGCATCGGCGCCGAGGCGGCCACGTAAGGATTGGGGCTGGAGCAGGCGCCCAGCCCAAGGGACAACAGGATTAACCCGAAACGACGCATTTCGACCTCCACTGACTGGGCCGCTTAAACCGGACGGCAGATCCAGTGCAAATAACGCCCAAGCCCGGCAAAACTTGGGTGACGACGATGAGCGAGCTCCATCTCCAACACCTCCTTCAAATCCACGCGGGCCTGGAATTCCACCGGCATATAGTCGTGGAACACCCGCACGCCGCTCTGGCTTTCGACCTGCCAAAGCCCATCGAGTTGCGCCGCCAGCTCTCGCGGATCGAGCGGCTGTTGCGGGGTCAGGCTCTGTTTTTCGCCGGCCATGTCGTTCTTGCGCATTTTGCGGAAGTGGCCTTTGAGCAGGTTGCGGTAAATCAGCGCATCGCGGTTGTAGAACGCCAGCGACAGCCAGCCGCCGGGCACCGTCAACTGGTGCAACACGGGCAGGATCGCGTGGGGTTCGGCCAGCCATTCGAGGACGGCGTGACACAGCACCACATCGTAGGGCTCGGTGAGTTGGCCGAGCAGGTCTTGCCAGGGCGCGTGGATAAAGGTCGCGGTCTGCCCGGCCTCGGCGAAGCGTTGGCGCGCACCGCTAAGCATCGGCTCGGCGGGTTCGGCCAGGGTCACCTGATGCCCGCGCTCGGCCAGCCACAGCGACATATGCCCCAGGCCCGCGCCAATATCCAGCACACGCAGTGGCCGCTGCGGCAAGGCTTCGGTGAGGTCGGCCTGCAACACTGCCAGGCGAATCGCGCCCTTGGCGCCGCCGTAGATTTTCTCGGCAAAACGCGTGGCCAGTTGGTCGAAGTGACGATCACTCATGGGCAAACCGCCGTTCGCTGTCGGCCAGCTTGGCGCGCACCACCTCGTTCATGTCCAGGCCCAACTCGCTGCACAGCAACAGCAGGTACAGCACGATATCGCCGACTTCCTGGCCGGCGTGGGCGAGTGTGTCGGCGGGCAACTGGCGCGACTGGTCTTCGGTGAGCCATTGGAAGATTTCGACCAATTCGGCCATTTCCACACTGGCGGCCATGGCCAGGTTTTTCGGGCTGTGGAATTGTTTCCAATTGTTGGTATCGCGGATGCGATGCAGGCGTTCGGTGAGGTGTTCGAGGTTCATGGGGGGCTCCTGAAGGCGTATAGCTTCGGGGGGATCAGGGATGAAGGCAAGTGAATCCGGGTGGTGGACTTTAGGGCGCTATCGCAGGCAAGCCTGCTCCCACATTTGAATGGATTCACACAGCAGAATGTGGGGGCTAGCTTGGCGATGATGGGGTTTAGTCGACGACGCTGAATTCGATTCGGGCGGTTTGGCCGGCCTCGTCGAGAACGCTGAGCTGATAGCGGCCCAATTGCTCGAAACTGGCGTTGATGCTCTCCTGGTTGGCGCTGTCGCCCAACGGCGCGCCGTTGAGGAACCACCAGCGCCGGCCACTGCCGCCCAGGGCGGAGAGGTTCAGGCGCAGCGCCTGTTGGCTGGCGGCAGGCAGGCGCAATTGATCGCCCTCGCGCACGCCGACGATCGACAACGGCGACGACGCGGCCAGTGCCGGCGGCGGGCAATCGGGGTCAGCAGCCGGCAGGCGCGCGTCGCGGCGTTCGGCCCGCGGCAGCCAGGGCTCCAACGGCGCAGGCCACAGGGCAATGTTTTTCAACACGGCGCCGGGGCAATGGGCGTCCACCCTCAAGCCCTTGGGGTTGACCCAGACGCTTTCCATCAAGCCCACACTCAACGGCTGATCCAGTGCCTGCAAGGTCGGCGGCGTGGTGTTGTCCAGCGTCCAGGCAAAGCGCTGGCGGCGGCAATTGGGGTCGTTGCGGCTCATGGGCTGGCCCAGCGGCCAACAGATCGCCGCCACACCGACATTCGCCGGCACCGGTTTGACCGGCGCGCTGATGCCACGCTGGCTGTCGCGGTTGGTCAACACGTCATGCACCTGCAACATCAACGGTGCGGCCGAGGCCAAGCCGAACTGCCCCGGCACTGGCGTGCCGTCGGGGCGGCCAATCCACACACCGATCAAATAGCGCGGCCCGACGCCGATCGCCCAGGCATCCCGGAAACCGTAGCTGGTGCCGGTTTTCCAGGCCAGCGCCGGGCGCTGCACCAGTTCGGCACGCGGGTCGCGGTCGGGCCGCGCCTGACCGCTGAGGATACGCCGCACAATCCAGGCGGACCCTGGCGACAGTAATGGCCGTTCTTTAAGCGTATCGTCCGGCTGTAATCGAATCGTGGCGCTCCTGCCGTCACGGGCGAAGGCGCTGTAGCCGCTCACCAGATCTTCCAGGCGACTGCCCGCGCCGCCCAGGATCAACGCCAGGTTCGGCTCGGCCAACACCGGCAACGCCAACGGCACCCCACCGATACGCATCTGCGCGGCAAAGCGCTTCGGCCCGTAGGCTTCCAGCAACTGCACCGCCGGCAGGTTGAGCGAACTGGACAACGCCGTACTCGCCGGCACCGCGCCGGTAAAACCCATGGAGAAGTTACCCGGCCGGTAATCGCCATAACGCCTGGGCACATCCTGCAACAGTGATTCGGAGTGAATCAGCCCCTCGTCCAGGGCCATGCCATACAGGAAGGGCTTGAGGGTCGAGCCCGGCGAACGCAACGCGCTGATCATGTCCACATGGCCGAAGCGCTTGGCGTCATTGATATCCACCGAGCCTAAGTAGGCGCGCACGGCCATGCTGTCTTCCTCCACCACCAGGATCGCCGCCGAGGTGTATTCCGGCAAACGCGCGCGCCAGCCCAGCAGCAGGTCTTCGAGACGGCGTTGCAGGGTGGCGTCCAGGGTGGTGCGGATCAGCGGCGGGCTGTCGGGTCGGTTCAGGCGGCGGGCAAGCAAGGGCGCCAGGCTGGGCTCCAGGCGCGGCGCGAGCAGCAACGGTTCTTCCAGGGCCTCGGCCACCGCCGATGGCGGCCAGACCTGGAACTCGCCGAGGCGGCGCAGCACCTTGTCCCGGGCCTCCTGGGCGCGCTGGGGGTGGCGGTCGGGGCGCAGGCGGCTCGGCGCCTGGGGCAACACCGCGAGCAAGGCGGCTTCGGCATGAGTCAGTTGCGCCGGCGACTTGCCCAGATAAGCCCAACTGGCCGCTGCCACCCCTTGCAACGTGCCGCCAAACGGCGCGCGGTTGAGGTACAGATTGAGAATCTCGGCCTTGGACAAGTGCCATTCCAACTGTGCGGTGCGCCACAGTTGGCGCAGCTTGCCGTGGAATGTGCGCGAATGGGGATCGAGCAAACGGGCGACCTGCATCGACAAGGTACTGCCACCCGACACCACCCGCGCGCCGGTCAGGTTCTGCCACGTCGCCCGCGCCAGCGCCAACGGGTTCACGCCGGGGTGCTGGTAGAACCAACGGTCCTCGTAGGTGAGCAGCGCATCGAGGTAATACGGCGACACCTCAGCGGTTTGCACCGGGTAACGCCACACGCCATGGGCATCGGCAAACCGCCACAACGGCGTGCCATCCTCGGCCAGCACCACCCGCGCCAAATCATCCTTGGGCAACGGCAACGGCCAGATGCGGTCGGCCGCCCACAACAGCGCAACAACCACCACCACAAAACCCAAAGCCCAACGCAACCAATGTGGGAGCGCGCTTGCCCGCGATGGCGCCAGACCAACCGGCACAGACGTCACTGCCCCACCCCCACCGCGAACAAACCCGCTCCCAAATCAAACCGAACACATCCAACCATGATTAATCGCAAATTCAAACGGGCAAACCTCTATGCTTGCAGGGAACTAGCCGGCGTTATCAACAACCAAAGGCACAGACACGCCCACCTTCTCATCAGGACACGCACATGCAGGTAGAAAGCTTTTTCGAATGGTTGGGCCAGGCGCTCGGCTCCGTCATCCGTTTTATCGTCGACGGCCTCAGCGGCATCTTCGGTGCCTTGACCCACGCCGGTGGCAACTTCATCGATGGCCTGTCGCGCACCTTGGGCATGGACACTTCCATCATCAGCATCATTACCCTGATCCTCGGCCTGATGCTGCTGTACTCGGCGGTTCGCGCGTTCATGCGCGCATCAATCATCATGGGCATCATCTGGCTGATACTCGGCCTATGGCTACTCAGCTGGGTAGTCCACTAACCCCAAAAAAACACCACAAATCCCTGTAGGAGGGGGCTTGCCCCCGATAGCAGTATTTCAGTCAATGCATCAGGTGACTGACCCACCGCCATCGGGGGCAAGCCCCCTCCCACATTTAGCCCTCATTCCACATTTAGTCCCCCTTCCACATCGCGCTTTCAACGCCCCTTGATCACCAGATCCACCGGCGTCTCCCCCACCGCCTGCCAGTTCGGCCGATACATCGACTCCACCTGCGGCGGCGGCACCCGATACGTCCCCGGCGTCACCGCCCGCGCCAGATACAACAAGTGCGTGGTGCCATAGCCATCCAGATTCATCGCCGCCACATAGCGGTCATCACGAAACTCCTGATGCTTGAGTGACGCGTTCTGCATCGACTCGCGCCATTCCTTCACCTGGCTGCTGGCGTTTTCCAGGCTTGCGGCGCTTTGCGCGAGGTTCTGGTTTTCCAACTCCAGGCCCGCCGGCAGCAGGTCCACCACCAGGGCATCCGGCACGCGCTGCTTGGCGCTCACCGCCAGATGCACCAGCACCAGATCGCCGCTGTTGAGGCTACGCAGGTTCAGCGGCTGGCCGTTCATGCCCAGGTATTCGCGGCGGATGCTCAGGTTGTCGCCGCCGGCAGCCGGTGGCACCTGTGGATAACCCGAGATCGTCAACTGCTGGTACACCGGCGTCTCGCCCTGATTGCTCAGGCTCAGGTCGCTGGACAACAGCGCGCCGGCCAACGCCAACGTCGACTGTTGATTATTCAATTCGCGCACGCCGCCACTGCCGGTGAGCGACACCTGCCAATTCGACTCAGGCTGGGCGAACCCGAGGCGCCCGGCGAGGAACAGCGAGTTACGTTCCTGGGTCGACAAGTACGGGCTGGCCGCCAATTGATCCGACAGCGTAAACAAACGCTCTTCACGCTTGCCCTTGGCCAGGTCGTTTTCTTCGAGCAACGCCAGGATCATCGCCTGGTCCCGCAGCGGGCTGCCATAGTCGGCCAGCCATTCCTTGGCATTGCGCTGCGCCGCCAGCCCTGCGAGCAAGGCTTGATCGGCGCGCGGCTGGTCGCCCATCTTCTGCAAGGCGATGGCCAGTTGCACCAACGGCAACCCGGAGCGCGCATCGCTGCGCCGCTCGAACAGGCTGCGCAACGCGCCCAACGGTGCCTGCTGACTGCGCGCCAGTACCAGACCGGCGTAGGCCTGCACGGCAAAGCGGGTGTGTTCGGCGTTGTCGCTGTAGTCGACTTCGATCAGGTTGCGCTCCTGCACATAACGCAGCAGGCGCTCACTGGCTTTTTTCAAGGCGTCCGGCGGTACGGCAAACCCCTGGTCGCGAGCGCGCAGCAGGAAGTCAGTGACGTAGGCGGTCAGCCAGTATTCCTCTTCGCCATCGGCGCCCCACAAGCCAAAGCTGCCGTTGTAGCGCTGCATGCCCAGCAGGCGTTCGATGCCCAGCTCGATCTTGCGTTTGCGCTCGGCGTCCGGCTCGCCCTTGACGCCCAGGCGCTTGAGCAAGGCATCGTCGGCATACAGCGACGGGTACAGGCCGCTGGCGGTCTGCTCCAGGCAACCGTAGGGGTAAGCCTTCAGCGCCGTGATTTGCGCGCCGAGGTTCAACGGCGGCCGGCTCGACAGGCTCAACAACGCCTCGCGCCCCGAGCTGTCGAATTGATCGAGCGCGCCCGCCGGCAGGCTCCACGGCTGCTCCTTGAGCACCGCACGATAATGCTTGAGCAAGGCCGGGTAGGCCGGGCGCACGCCCAGGGTCCATTCGCGGCTGAACGGCGGCAGGTTTTCACCGGGCAGGTCCAGGCCGTTCACCGTGACCTTGACCTTGCCTTGCCCCAGGCCGCCCCAGGCTTTCACCGGGATGCGCAGCGTGGTGCGCTGGCCTTGTTTGAGTTCGACCGATTGCGCGCCACCGTTGACCAGCTCCAGTTGCCCTTCGGCACTCAGTTGCACGTCGAGCTTTTGCGCCTTGCCCGACAGGTTGGAGAGGTCCAGCGCCAAGGTGGTCTGGTCGCCACCCGCAAGGAAGCGCGGCGCCGACAATTCGGCAATCAGCGGTGCGGCGATCACGGTTTTGGCTTCCGCCATGCCGTAGCGGTCATCACTCCAGGCCTGGGCCATCAGGCGCAGTTCGCCGTTGAAGTCCGGGATATTGACGCTGACTTCGCCCTCGCCCTGCTCGTTCAACATCACCGGCGCGCTTTGCAGGGCGACGATGGTCACGCTGGTGTCCGGGCGTTTGCCGCCTTTGGCCAATGCAGCGTCACCGCCGAAGGCCAGGCTCGCCAGGCGCCCCTGGCCGGCCTCGATCAGTTGGCCATAGATGTCGAACTGGTCCACGCCATACGCCTTGCGGCCGAACAGGCTGGAATACGGATCGGGTGTCGGGTATTCGGTGATATTGAGGATGCCCACGTCCACCGCCGCCACCAGCACATGCACCTGTTTGGGCACGCTGCCATCGGCATTTTTTGCGGCGACTTTCACCGTCAGCGCTTGTTTGGGGCGCATTTTTTCCGGTGCGGTGAGGGTCAGCCCAAGTTTGCGCTGGGTGCGATCCAACGGCAGGTGCAGCAGGCCCACCGCCCGTTTGGGGGTGATATTGGCTTTGCGCTCACCGGGGCGAATCACCAGGGCGCTGATGTAGAGATCATGACGCGCCCATTTCGGGTCGAGCTTCACGGCGAAACGTTTGCCCTCGGCCGGCACGTCGATTTCCTGCCACCACAGCGGCCCCTCGGCGGACTCCACCAGCAGGTAGCCTTTACCGGCCGCCGGCGGCGTCACGGTGACGTTGGCGGTATCGCCGTCGCCATAGGCGGGTTTGTCCAGCGCCAACTTGACCTGATCGGGGCGCACGGCGCCGCCTTCGGTGTTGTCCTGGGCCTGGTAGCCGGCCCAGAAGCGCAGGCTGCTGACCAGCCCGGTCTGCGGGTCTTCGACCTCGACGCGGTACGGGCCCCACTCCACCTGGAAGCTGACCTTGGCGGTGTCGCCGGCTTTGATGTTCAGGGTCTGCTCGTCGAGGTTGAGGAATTTCTGGTTGTAGTGATAGCTCCAGCCGTCGCTCTCCGAGTAATTCCAGTAGTAGTCGCGGCGCTCGCGCACCAGACGCACCTTGAGGTTTTTCGCGGCAAGTTTCTGCCCGGCCTGGTTGGCCAGCAGCACTTCAAATTCCGCCGGGCCGTCGCCGTTGGTTTCCTTGCCGTCAAACAGCCCACGCAGCCCCGGCAGTTGCTCGGCCGGCCAGATCGGCTGCACCAGGCGCCGGGTGATCGGCCGTCCGCCCGACTCATGCAGGCTGGCTTGCACGATCAGTTGCAGCGGCGACTTGGCGTCGGCCCACTTGCTTTCCAGGCTCAGGGCTTCCTCGCCCTTGGCGTCGAGCACGCTTTCATCCAGTTCGAAATCCTGGCTCAGCTCTTCTTCAGTGACGGAGCCGAACTGGTAACCCGGCAGCGATTTCACCGCCTCGCGCAGCGGGCGCACATACACCTGCCCGCTGACCCGGTTGCCCGCCGCCGGCGCGCCGTAGAGGTAGCGGCCATTGACCTGGATGACCGGGTTCTCCGCCGGGCGCAATGCCGTATCGCTGCCCTTGAGTTCCAGCGCCAGGCGCTCGGGCAGGAAGTCTTCGACGAGGAATTCATACAACTGTGGCTTGCCGTCGCCCAGGTCGAACACCAACTGCCAACGCCCGGTCGGCGCTTCGCCGGCCAGTTGCAGTTGATATTGATAGAGGCCGGACGCGTCGGCATCCCAGACGAATTTACGGCTGACCTGCTCATCCGGGCGACGCACTTCGACGCTCACCGGCTGCGGCTTGACCGCGTTGCCGTCCTTGTCGCGCAACAAGGCGTTAAGCAGCACGGTTTCGCCAGGGCGATACAGATCACGCGGGCCGAACACAAAAAACTGCAGCGGGTGCGACGGTTGCCCGCCGATATCGAACTCCGCCAGATCCAGGGCGGCACTGTCCAGGCGCAACAGGCTGGTCTGTTCGCCCTGCTTGGCCAGCAGCACCTGGGCCTTTTTCGGCAACGGCAGTTCGGCGTGACCGCCCTGCTCGGTCTTGCCCTGGCCCACCACCCGGCCCTCGGCGTCGAGCACTTCAAGGTCGACGCCATCCAGCGCCTTGCCACCGTCCAACGCCTGGGTAAACACGTCCAGGCGATTGGCGTAGCGGTGAACCGACAAGCCGATATCACTCAAGGTGAACAACGTGGCCGGTTGCGAATAGTTATAGGTGCCCGACGCCCGCATCACCGCCAGGTATACGCCCGGCTGCTGCAGTTGCTTGAGGCCGGCGATCGGCAGCAACAGGGTTTCGCGGGTATTGCGCGCAGGATTCAGGTCGAAACGGCCGCCGTAGACCAGATCGGCCAGCGGCAGCAGTTCGCGCGATTCATAGCTTTGCAGGCTGGTATTGCGCCCCCACTGCGCAAGGAACGACGGCAGGGATTCGGGCTTGATCCGAAAGAATTCGACGTCGACCTTGTCGACATTCAGCGCAATCACCGGCAACCCCTCGGCCAGGCGCGTGGGCAACAGCGTGCCACGGCTGGCGAAGCCGACAGTGGCTTGCAGGTCGCGGGTTTCCAGACGGGCGATGTACTCGGCGGGCAACAGATTGTTATTCACCGCACGCACGCCGGGGTCGACCGTCAGCACCAACTTGCGCTGCGGTTCCAGGTGGCGCAGGCGCAGTTCCATCAGGTTATCCGACAGCTCCCAGGCGCCATCGACCTTGCCCGACTTGCTGTCCACCAGATGCAGCTTGTCGGCGAATTTCTGCTCCGGGTCCAACGGGATGGAAAAACTCACCGACAACGTGCTGGCACCGTCCAACTGCACCTCGGACACGTCCACCACACTCAGCTCACGCCCCGCATACCGCTGCTTCAACGCCGACACATCCACCGCCGCCTTGACCGCCTTCGGCGCTACGCTGCTCGCGGCTGGCGCGGTCGGGGCGGCCGGTTTATCGGAGGAATCGCAGGCGCTCAGCAGGGCCAGCGCACAAGCCAGGAACAGTCCTTTGTTAAGCATGGGGCACTCGTAGTCAGAGGGAACCGAGGGGTGAACTATATATCAGCGCCGGCCAAGCCGATGTGGCGCCGGTCACATTGACCGACGGAGGGCAGTTTGGTTCTGGCCGGCCACCGATCCAAGCCAAATCCCACAAACACAAAAGATCAAAATCACAAAAGATCAAAATGTGGAATGAGGGGCTAAATGTGGAATGAGGCCTAAATGTGGAATGAGGCCAAATGTGGGAGGGGGCTTGCCCCCGATTGCAGTGGATCAGCTACAAATAAGCTGACTGACTCACCGCCATCGGGGGCAAGCCCCCTCCCACATTTGGCCCTCCTCCCACATTTGGCCCCCCATTCCACATTTAGCCCCCCATTCCACATCGGTTCTGCGGCGTGCTGGGGGGACAGTTACAATGCCGCTCCCCCAAGGAGCCTGCATGTCCACCTTACTGACCGACTGGCGCCACCGCCCAACCCACCGCCGCGTCTGGGCCCTGGCCGCGCCGATGATCCTGTCGAACCTCTCGGTGCCGCTGGTGGCCCTGGTCGACAGCATGGTCATCGGCCACCTGCCCCACGCCCACCAACTGGGCGCGGTCGCCGTCGGGGCCAGCCTGTATACCTTCCTCGCCTGGGCCATGGGTTTTCTGCGCATGGGCTCCACCGGCTTCGCCGCCCAGGCCGCCGGGCGCAATGACGGCGCGGCGCTGCGGCAAATCCTGCTGCAAGGTCTGTTGCTGGCGCTGGGGCTGGCGATGTTGCTCGGCACGGTGGGCATCCCCCTGAGTCACCTGGCCCTGGAGTGGATGCAACCCTCCCCCGAACTGAACCAACTGACCCGCGAATTTTTCCACACCCGCCTGTTCGGCCTGCCCGCCGCCCTCGCCAGCTACGCCCTGGTCGGCTGGTTCCTCGGCACGCAAAACGCCCGCGCGCCGCTGGCGATCCTGCTGACCACCAACCTGGTCAACATCGCCCTGAACCTGTGGTTTGTACTCGGCCTGGACTGGGGCGTGGTCGGTTCCGCGCGGGCGTCGGTGCTCGCCGAATGGACCGGCGCCCTGCTCGGCCTGGCCCTCACGCAAAAAGCCCTGCGCGCCTACCCCGGGCATATCGCCTGGGCCGCCTTGCAACGCTGGCACAGCTGGCGCCCGCTGCTGGCGGTGAACCGCGACATTTTTATCCGCAGCCTGGCGTTGCAGTCGGTGTTTTTCATGATCACGGTGCAAGGCGCGCGGCTGGGCGATGCCACGGTAGCGGCCAACGCGCTGTTGCTCAACGGCCTGCTGCTGACCGCCCACGCGCTGGACGGTTTGGCCCACGCCGTCGAAGCCCTGTGCGGCCACGCCATCGGCGCCCATGACCGTCATGCGTTGCGCCGCTCACTGGTCGTCGCCGGCGGTTGGTCGCTGATCGCCAGCGTCGGTTTTGCCCTGCTGTTCAGCTTCGCCGGCCATCTGTTCATCGCCATGCAGACCGATATCCCCAGCGTGCGCGAAACCGCCGACATCTACCTGCCTTACCTCGCGGTGCTGCCGTTGATTGCGGTGTGGAGTTATCTGCTGGACGGGCTGTTCATCGGCGCCACACGTGCGCGGGAAATGCGCAACGGCATGCTGCTGACGGTGGTCATTGTGCTGCCGTTTGCCTGGGAGTCACAGAGGTTCGGCAACCACGGCCTGTGGATAACCTTCCTACTGTTTATGGCGGTACGCAGCTTGACGCTTTGGATCATTGCGTGGCGAATCAAGCGGCAGGGTCGATGGTTCGGCGGCAGCGCAAGCTAACATCACCTAACCCTACCTGTAAGGTTTGACAGGTTACAAACCTGTCCTTCGCGCGTTGAATGGTGCTGAACAACGCCCATTTCATCTGCCCGGAGAGAATCGAAGATGAACATCTCACAACGTGTCGGCATCACCGCTTTAGTGTTACTCACCGCGTTTATGCAAACGGCCATCGCTGATACCGCCAGTCAGGCCAAGATAGCCGGAACACTGCGGATCGAAAACAAAACAGATTACACACTCACGGTAACAAATCGTGACGAAAAACAGAAAGTTACCGCAGGAGCATCGGCTGACATTGCGATGAGTGCTGCCGACATCACGGTTGAGCCAGAAGAGGGCAACGGCGAAGTGAGCCAGTTGAAGCTTTCCTTCAATCCCGGAAATTGCTCTGTGGCGCTGTGCCTATCCGTGAACTGAACCTCACAGCGCACCTCGCAACCGCCCCTGGGATATTGCCCGGCTCCCACATCGGAGAGCCGGGGCACTTCACTTACGAAGACAGGTACGACGAACGCGTCAACCCCAAGCGCAACGCATCCAGAAACTGCGTGCGCTCGCTGGCGCTGATCTTCGCGCTCGCGCACTTGTCCCGGTAATGCGTCATCAACTCTTCCGGCGACAAGTGAACATAACGCAGCATGTCTTCGATGGTGTCGTGGGTCTCGATCCCGGCGCTGTACACCGAACCGTCGGCACGCTGGTAGATGTTCACCGAGTCGGTGTCACCGAACAGGTTGTGCATGTCACCGAGGATTTCCTGGTAGGCGCCGACCAGGAAGATACCCAGCAGGTAGTCTTCGCCATCCTTCAATGCGTGTACCGGCAGGCTGGTCTCGATGCTCTGCTCGTCGACGTATTGCTTGATCTTGCCGTCGGAGTCGCAGGTCAAGTCCTGCAATACCGCGCGGCGCATCGGCTCTTCGTCGAGGCGGTGCAGCGGCAGGATCGGCAGTACCTGGCCGATGGCCCAGGTATCGGGCAGGCTCTGGAACACCGAGAAGTTGCAGATGTATTTATCCGCCAGCTTGTCGTTGAGTTCGTCGAGCACCTGGCGGTGCGAACGCTGGCGCGCCTTCAGCGAGTTATGCAGGCGGCGGCACACGGCAAAGTAGCATTGCTCGGCCAGGGCTTTTTCCGCCAGGGACAGTTTGCCGTCAGCGTACTGAGTGGCCACGTCGCTCATATAGTGAGTGGCGCGCCAGTAGGTTTCGGTGACCATCTCGATATCGGTCGGGCCGAGCAGGTCCACCAGCCATTGCACGGTTTCCGGCAGGTTTTCCTTGTTCTCGATCTGCGGCATTTCGTCGTTGTGCTTCTCGACGTCGGTGACTTGCACCACCAGCATGGCGTGGTGCGCGGTCAGGGAACGGCCGCTCTCGGAGAAGATGTTCGGGTGCGGCAGGCTCTGCGCGTCGCAGAATTCCTTGAGCATGCCCACGACCACACCGGCGTAGTCGTCCATGTCGTAGTTGATCGAGCTGGCGTTACGCGAGTGGGTGCCGTCGTAGTCCACGCCCAGGCCGCCGCCGACGTCGATGTGATCCACTGGCAGGCCGAGGTTGCGCAGTTCGCCGTAGTAACGAATGGCTTCCTTGAACCCGTGCTGGTAGTCGGCCAGGTTGGCGATCTGCGAGCCCATGTGGAAGTGCAGCAGGCGGATGCCCTGGTCCAGGCTGGCGGCGCGGAAGCGCTCGACCACCGACAACAGTTGCGCCGCCGACAGCCCGAACTTGGACTTCTCGCCGCCGGTGTCGGCCCACTTGCTCGACGCCAGGGACGACAGGCGCACGCGCAGGCCGACCTGCGGCTTGACCTTGAGGTTGGCGGCTTCTTCGATCACCAGCTCAACTTCGGACTCTTTCTCGATCACGATGAACACGTTGTGACCCAGCTTCTGGCCCATCAGCGCCAGGCGGATGAATTCGCGGTCCTTGTAACCGTTGCAGACGATGGTCCCGCCTTTCGGCGCCAGGGCGAGCACGGCCAGCAGTTCCGGCTTGGAGCCGGCTTCCAGGCCGATGGACACGTCCTGGGTGGCGATGATGTTTTCGATCACCGCTTCCTGCTGGTTCACCTTGATCGGGTACAGCGCGGTGTATTTGCTCTGGTATTCCAGACGCTCGATGTTCGAGTCGAATGCACCGGTCAACTGGCGCACGCGGTCTTGCAGGATGTCGGGGAAGCGCACCAGCAACGGCAAGGACAAGCCGCTTTTGCGCAGCGCGTCGACTTGCTCGTACAGGTCGACCGGCGTGCTTTTCGGGCCGTTCGGACGAACTTCAACGCGACCGGCATCATTGATCGCGAAATACCCGGCCCCCCAATGGCGAATCCCGTAAACACTGCGGCTGTCCGCAACTGTCCATTGGCTGCCATCGTCTTTGCGTGTGCGTCGTACGGACATTGAAGTCCCCTATAAATGAAGTCGAAGGCGCCGCCCCTCGTTCGAGGCTGGCGCAGTCTAAAGAATGAAAATGACGATTTGCCTGTAAGCAAGGTAAGACCCCACTCGCAGGACAGAGTTTAGACACAGGTTGGGAAGAGGCTTTCAGCCGCCGGACTTCTTGGCCTTGTACCCGAGCTTGATCAGCTCGGCCAACAGCAACTCGACGTGATCGCCCTGGATCTCGATAACCCCGTCTTTCAACGCGCCACCGGTGCCACAGCGCTTTTTCAGCGTGGTAGCCAGTTCCTTCAAGGCGTCTTCGGCCAGCGGCACGCCGGTGATGGTGGTCACCGTTTTGCCGCCACGGCCTTTGCTCTCGCGTCGCACGCGGGCAATGCCGTCGCCTTCGGGGATCAGGGTTTGTTTGCAGGTACAGGCGTCCACGGGCTGACGACAGTCCGGGCAGTGTCGACCTGCGTCGGTGGAAAATACCAGGCCGCCGAGGGCGGCGAAGGATGCGGCTTTTTTGGCCACCGGCAATCCTCTTGTGAGGACAAAGACTGATCGGCACACGCTCAGGCGGTTGCCGACCGCGAAGCCCCACTCAGGCAGGGGCAGCGCTACCGCTCCCCCCATGTCATTGCCCCCGATTCCCTGTAGGAGCGAGCTTGCTCGCGAAGATCGCCAACGATGACGCGGGCATTCAGGATGCCCGCGGCGCGCTTGAGGTTTTCGCGAGCAAGCTCGCTCCTACAGGAATCAGGGGGTGGAACAAGGGTGGTTCGGGTGAAAAGTCGCGCAGTGTAACCACAAAAAGCTCACTTGCTAAGGGCCAAATCGCGCCAATTTATACAACTTTAGCGACGTGAGGCCAGATAGCGGCGCAAGCCCTCTTGCGCGTCCGGGCAGTAGGGCTTTTGTTCAGCTTCCTGTAGGACTATTTCAAGGGGTAAAAAGCGCGCTTCCATGACTTCTTCAGGCTGCAGGCTCAGCGCGCCATCCCACACGGCTGCGTAGGATTTGCACCAGAGCCGGCTGTCGCCATCCTCGAAGTAGAAATGGTCGTGTTCAACCAGCTCCACCCCGCCGACGCCGAGTTCTTCTTCAAGCTCCCGGGCGGCCGAGTCGGCATAACTCTCGCCGTCCGCCACCATCCCGCCCGCGGCCGTGTCCCAGAATCCGGGGTACAGGGCTTTGCTCAGGGTGCGGCGATGCACGCACAGTTCACCTGCCGAGTTGAACAGGAAGATAAAGGTACAACGGCCGATCAGGCCGCGCTGGCGAAGGTCGGACCGGACCAGGGCGCCGAGCAGGTTGTCGTGCTCGTCGACCCAGCAGATCAGTTCCGCATCGGAGGCCGCACGGTGCGCGGCCTCCTTTTGAGTCACGTCCATCATCACCCTTGGTTAAGGAGCTGACGCAAGTCGATCACGGCCGCGTTGGCCCGGGAAATGTAGTTGGCCATCACCAACGAGTGGTTGGCCAGTATGCCAAAGCCGCTGCCGTTGAGGATCATCGGGCTCCAGACCGGCTCTTGCGAAGCCTCCAGCTCACGAATGATCTGGCGCACGCTGACCGTAGCGTTTTTCTTGGCCAGCACGTCGGCAAAGTCGACTTCGATAGCGCGCAACAGGTGGGACAAGGCCCAGGCCTGGCCACGGGCTTCGTAGAACACGTTGTCGATCTGCATCCATGGGGTTTCCACCACTTCTTCATCGAGCTGCGGCACTTCGCCCGGCGCCAGCGCTTCGGTTTTCAGCGAGGTATTCAGCTTGACCCGACCGACACTGGCCGACAGACGTTGCGACAACGAACCCAGGCGTGTGGCGACATCGCCCAGCCAGTTGTTGAGGTTGTCGGCGCGCGCATAGAACAGGGCGCCGCGCTGGTTCGGGTCGGACAGGCGCGCTTCATAGCGGCTCAGGGAGTTGATGCCTTCCTGGTACTCCGACTCGCTGGAAGGCAGCACCCAGCTTTTGTTGTCGAAGTTGAAGCGCGGCTCGGCCTTGGCCAGGTCGGCATCTTCTGCCGACTGCGACTGGGAACGGGCGAAGTCCTTACGCAAGGCACGGGTCAGGTCGCGCACCTGCACCAGCACGCCGTATTCCCAGCTCGGCATGTTGTCCATCCACAGGCCCGGCGGGAAACGGTCGTTGGAAATATAGCCACCAGGCTTGTTCAGCAAGGTGCCGGCCACGGTCTTGAGGGTTTCCACGGTGGTGTAACCCAGCACCATCTGCTTGCCTTCCTTTTCGGCGGCAAGCTGGGCGTTCTGCTGGACCGGGAACAGCGCCGGCTCTTCGCTCCAGTACCAACCCAAAGTACCGGTGACCAACAGATACAAGCCGAGTACGCTGAGCACCGCTCGGCTCATCAGCATGCTACGCAAATAGCTGCGATTGGCCGACTTGGGTTCAGGGGCGGGGCCTTTGGCACTGCCTGCACGGTTTTTCCAGTCCAGCATAGCGATATCCTTTCAATCACTTGAGTTCATGCACTTCAAATCGACGGCGTGCGTTCAAACACTCCGACAGCAACCCTACCCCATCGTGCCCGTCAATGCGGGGCTTTTCATCGAACAGCCGTCATCCAATGGGCGTACCTGAGGGCATCCGACTATAAAGGATGCAGGTTTTTTTCGCTGTGCGACCAATGAGTCAATAACTGAATGCCAGGGATACGCAGTTAATTGACGTATGACACTCATCGAACCGAAAAGAGGTGCTAGCATAGAGCCATTAGTCGACCTCAGTACGCACCTTCACTAGTAGTCAGGATATGACCGAGCCAGAAGACCCCAGCCGTGAGCGTCTCAAGCAGCACTTTGCCCAGCGGGTAATTCATCAGGCACGTCAAATTCTTGAGATCTGGCAGCGCCTGCAGCGCAGCGAATGGTCCGACGCCGACTTCTCCGAACTCAGCGAAGCCAACCTGCGACTGCTGCGCTTCGCCGAACGCTTCGAACAGCCCGAACACGGCCAACTGGCGCGGCATATCGGTGAGTCGCTCAAAGCGGTGGACGCCAATCGCGGCCGCCTGAGCAGCCAACTGATCACCGAAATCAACCGCCTGATGCAACGCCTGTCCCGCACCGGCCTGCGCCAGGGCGACCAGCTCGAGCAAACCTTCCTGCCGCCGATGCGCAAGCCGATCTACGTGATGCTGGCCGATCACGATCGCGCAGAGCGCCTGGCCAAGCAACTGGAATTCTTTGGCTTGAGCGCCCACTCTCTGGACAGCGTCGAGGCATATCGTGTGGCGATGGCCGAGCGCCTGCCGTCGGCGATTGTGATGGACGTGGACTTCTGCGGCCCGGGCCTGGGCCTCCAACTGGCCGCCGAGGCCCAGGAAGGCCTGGAGCAAAAGCTGCCGCTGCTGTTTTTCAGCCTGCATGAAACCGACACCCCGACCCGCCTCGCCGCCGTGCGCGCCGGCGGCGAAGAATTCCTGACCGGCACGCTGGAAGCCTCGAGCCTGCTGGAAAAGATCGAAGTGCTGACCTGCGTTGCGCAGTACGACCCCTATAAAGTGCTGATCATCGATGACTCACGGGCGCAGGCGCTGCACACCGAGCGCCTGCTCAACAGTGCCGGCATCATCACCCGCACGCTGATCGAGCCGATCAAGGCCATGGCCGAGCTGGCGGATTTCCAGCCCGACCTGATCATCCTCGACATGTACATGCCCGCCTGTACCGGCACCGAACTGGCCAAGGTGATTCGTCACAACGACCGTTACGTCAGCGTGCCGATCATCTACCTGTCGGCCGAGGACGACCTGGATAAACAGCTGGACGCCATGAGCGAAGGCGGCGACGACTTCCTCACCAAGCCGATCAAGCCGCGCCACCTGATCACCACCGTGCGCAACCGCGCGGCCCGTGCGCGCAACCTCAAGGCGCGGATGGTGCGCGACAGCCTGACCGGCCTGTACAACCACACCCATATCCTGCAACTGCTCGAAGACTGCAGCTTCCGCGCACGCCGCGAGAACAAGCCGTTGAGCTTTGCGATGCTCGACATCGACCACTTCAAGCGGGTCAACGACAGCCACGGCCACCCCATGGGCGACCGGGTGATCAAGAGCCTGGCGTTGTTTCTCAAACAGCGCTTGCGCAAGACCGACTACATCGGCCGCTACGGCGGTGAAGAGTTTGCGATTGTGATGCCCGATACCGACCTGGAATCGGCCTGCAAGGTGCTGGATGAGATTCGTGGGCGCTTTGCCGAAATTCACTACCCGGCCCAACCGCATGACCTGTGGTGCACCTTCAGCGCCGGGCTGGTGGAGCTGTGCGACGATTCCGACAGCCTGATGATGGCCACCCTTGCGGACGAGGCGCTGTACCGCGCCAAGGATGCCGGACGCAATCGCGTTCAAGCCGCACGCACATCAAAGCAAAGTGCCATCTTTTCACCGGAATCCAGTGATTCCGTCATAACTTTGTAATGGAAACGCAATAACTTCAGGCACTTAACTTTTGCTGTCGGTTGAAACCACGCATGCGCCTGAAGCTGCTGACCAATCTCAATACCCTCCTGCTGGTGGCCGTGTGCCTGGCACTCGGGGCGACGCTCTGGTGGTCGCAACGCGCGCTGGAGCGGCCTTACTTGTTGATGGAACGCTACCTGGGGTTGTCGCAGACCTTCCAGAACCAGGCCGCACGCAATATCGACGACTACCTGACCAGCGGCGACGCCCTGCGCTTGAGCAGCGCCAGCCAGAGCCTGGAAAGCCTGCTGCAGCACTTGGATGAATTGCCTGCCGACCTCGCGCAAAGCCTGCGCCCCAGCCTGAAGGAACTCGATACCTTCAGCAAAACCGACCTGCTCGCCGCCGGCAAATTGGCCGGCGACCCGCAAGCGCTGCTGCTGCAAGCCGAGCGCGAATTGGGCGCGAACCTGGAGCAACTGAGCCAGTACGCCAGCGGGGTCAATTCGCCCGACGCGGCGCGCTACCTGCCGCCGCTGCTGGCGGCCTCGCAGCACCTGGGCAAGCTGTCCCTGGCCCGCGACAAGCTGGTGAGCAGCGGGCGGGCGGAACTGGCGGACGATGTGGAGCGCGAAGTCGCCAATATGCGTGGCCAGGCCGACCTGCTGGAGCAACTGCCCTTACTCGGGGTCAAGGCCAGCGCCGGCTCGAACACCGATGACTTTTCGGCACTGATGGGCCTGGAAAACAGCGAAAAAGCCGAAACACAAGACACCGGCGTCGACCTCAAGCGCGAACTCAACAGCCTGCTGACCCGCTACCCGGCCGAACTCAAGCGCACCCGCGAGCAAATCCAGCAGCGCGCCAACCTGGCCGCCGGCACCCAACTGAAAATCGCCGCCGTGCAACAGGCCATCGCAGGCCTGGAGCCGGTCGTGCGTGGGCAACACGCCGCGATCCAGGGCGAAGTGCGCCTGATGCAAGGGGTGATGATCGGTCTGATCCTGCTGATCGCGCTGCTGATCGATACTCTGCAACGGCGCCTGGCGCGGGTGCTGACCAACCTGGCACCGGCCCTGTCGACCTGGGCCGAAGGCGACTTCAGCCAGCCGATTGCCCTGGGCAAGACCAACCGCGAACTGCGCGACATCGAAGCCTCCCTCAACCGCCTGCGCGCCTATCTGGTGGACTTGGTGGGCACCATTCGCGGCAATGCCGAGGAAGTGGCGGGCAGCAGCCGCGCCCTGGCCGAGTTGAGCAGCGGCCTGCACGACGGCGCCGAGCGTCAGGCCGGGGACACCGCACAGATCCGCGATTCGCTGGGCGAACTGGAAGCAACCATCCAGCAGGTGGCCGGCGACGCCAGCCAGGCCGCTGGCGCCAGCCGCAGCGCGGGCCAGGCGGTGGAACAAGGCCAGCGGGTGATCGGCCTGAGCCTGACCGGGCTGCATGCGCTGGTGGGCGAAGTGCAGCAAAACGCACAGATGATAGAGAAACTCGCCGAAGAGTCCGCGACCATCGGCGGCGTGTTGACGGTGATTCGCTCGATCGCCGACCAGACCAACCTGCTGGCGCTCAACGCGGCCATTGAAGCCGCCCGCGCCGGGGAAGCCGGGCGTGGTTTCGCCGTGGTTGCCGACGAAGTGCGCTCCCTGGCCCAACGCACCGCAGGCGCCACCGCCGAAATCCAGGGCCTGATCGCCGGCCTGCAAACCGCTGCCCGCCAGTCGGTAGAAGGCATGCGCGCACAGGTCGAACACGCCGAAGCCACCGCCCAGCAAGCACAGGCGGCCGACGGTGCGCTGGATGAAATCGTCGGGGCAATACAGACCATTTCCGACACCGCCGTGCGCATCGCCGATGTGACCGCGCAGCAGAGTGGTGCGGTGAGTGAGATTCGCGATAACAGCGAACGGATTCATCAGCTAGGTGAGGACAACCTGCTGCGCATCGGCCAGGGCCGCAGCCAGGGTGAACACCTGTTGGTGCTGGGCGGCCAACTCAACACTGCCGTCCAGGCCTTCCGCGTCTGACCCGATCCAGCGCCATGCGAAGAACCAATGTGGGAGGGGGCTTGCCCCCGATAGCGGTGGATCAGTTGCAGATATTGAGACTGGCACACCGCGATCGGGGGCAAGCCCCCTCCCACATTTGACCTCCTGTGTTTTCAAAATCGTGTTGCCAATGACCAGACCGGGCGACTTGGTCACATACTTTGCGCAATCCTCGCTAATCGTGCAGCCTACTGCATAGAACTGGACAGTCATAAAGACTTTGCGGCATAGTCGCCGGGTTCTGCCGTACCCACATCAATAACAAGGAACAGCCGATGGCGACCTTACTGGTTCTTCACGGACCCAACCTGAACCTGCTCGGCACCCGCGAACCGGGCGTCTACGGGGCAGTGACCCTGGAACAGATCAACCTCGATCTGGAGCGACGGGCCCGTGAAGCCGGCCACCATCTGCTGTACCTGCAAAGCAATGCCGAGTACGAATTGATTGATCGCATCCACGCCGCGCGCGGCGAAGGCGTGGACTTTATCCTGATCAATCCCGCCGCTTTTACGCACACAAGTGTTGCATTACGTGACGCGCTGCTGGCGGTGAGCATCCCATTCATCGAAGTGCATTTGTCGAACGTGCACAAACGCGAACCTTTCCGCCATCACTCCTACTTCTCCGACGTAGCGGTAGGTGTGATCTGCGGCCTTGGCGCCAGCGGTTACCGACTGGCCCTGGAGGCCGCCCTGGAACACATTGAACAACCGGCCAAGCGCCCCTGACCGACCCTTGGGAGTTGATGATTCATGGATATCCGTAAAGTTAAGAAACTGATCGAACTGCTGGAAGAGTCCGGCATCGACGAGCTGGAAATCAAGGAAGGCGAAGAGTCCGTCCGGATCAGCCGTCACAGCAAGACCCCGGCCCAGCAGTTCTACGCGCCACAGATGCAAGCCCCGGCACCTGCTGCTCCGGCCGCAGCACCTGCTGCCGCAGCGCCTGCCGCCCCGGCCGCGCCTGTGCTGAATGGCTTCGTGGCCAAGTCGCCAATGGTCGGTACGTTCTACCGCACCCCGGCACCGGGTTCGCCAGCCTTCGTTGAAGTCGGCAAGACCGTGAAAGTGGGCGACACCATTTGCATCGTGGAAGCGATGAAAATGATGAACCACATCACGGCCGAAAAAGCCGGTGTCATCGAATCCATTCTGGTAGAAAACGGTCAGCCGGTTGAGTACGACCAGCCGCTGTTCACCATCGTTTGAACCGCGGAGCGCCTTCGATGTTGAAACCTGCGAAGAAACTGCAAAAAGTCCTGATCGCCAACCGCGGCGAGATCGCGCTGCGTATCCTGCGCGCCTGTAAGGAAGAGGGCATCAAGACCGTCGCTGTTTACTCGACGGCCGATACCGAACTGATGCACGTGAAACTGGCGGACGAAAGCATCTGCATCGGCCCGCCACTGGCCACGAACTCGTACCTGAAAGTCTCGAACATCATCGCCGCCGCAGAAGTGACCGGCGCTGACGGCATTCACCCAGGCTACGGCTTCCTCGCGGAAAACGCCGATTTCGCCGAACAGGTGGAAAAATCCGGGTTTGCCTTCATCGGCCCGAAAGCCGAGACCATTCGCCTGATGGGCGACAAGGTCTCAGCCAAGGACGCCATGATCGAAGCCGGCGTGCCAACCGTTCCCGGTTCCGACGGCCCGCTGCCTGAAGACGAGACAACCGCTCTGCGCATTGGTCGCGAAGTCGGTTACCCGGTGATCATCAAGGCCGCAGGCGGCGGCGGTGGTCGCGGCATGCGCGTGGTGCATAAAGAAGAAGACCTGATCGAAGCCGCCAGGCAGACTCGCTCCGAAGCGGCTGCCTGGTTCGGCAACCCGATGGTCTACCTGGAAAAGTACCTGACCAACCCACGTCACGTGGAAGTGCAGGTGCTGTCCGACGGCCAGGGCCACGCCATCCACCTCGGCGACCGCGATTGCTCGCTGCAACGTCGTCACCAGAAGGTATTGGAAGAAGCACCGGCACCGGGCCTCGACGAGAAAGCCCGCCAGGAAGTGCTGGCGCGTTGTGTCAAGGCGTGCATCGACATCAACTACCGTGGCGCCGGGACCTTCGAGTTCCTCTACGAGAACGGTCGTTTCTACTTCATCGAGATGAACACTCGCGTGCAGGTAGAGCACCCGGTTTCGGAGATGGTCACCGGTATCGATATCGTCAAGGAGATGCTGAGCATCGCCGCCGGTAACGAGCTGTCCTTCACCCAGGACGACGTGAAGATCCACGGCCACTCCCTGGAGTGCCGGATCAACGCCGAAGACCCGAAAACCTTTATCCCGAGTCCAGGCCTGGTCAAGCATTTCCATGCTCCGGGCGGCAACGGCGTTCGCGTCGATTCGCACCTGTACAGCGGCTACAAGGTTCCGTCCAACTACGACTCGCTGATCGGCAAGCTGATCACCTGGGGCGCCACCCGCGACGAGGCCATGGCCCGCATGCGTAACGCCCTGGACGAAATCGTGGTCGACGGCATCAAGACCAACATCCCGCTGCATCGGGATCTGGTCCGCGATGAAGGCTTCTGCGAAGGTGGTGTGAACATTCACTATCTGGAACACAAACTGGCCAACCAGTAAGTGCTCCACCCAACCAAGCCGCCTTCGGGCGGCTTGGTTGTTTGTGGCCCCTCCATTTTGAAGATGTACGCCGACCAAATGTGGGAGGGGGCTTGCCCCCTCCCACATTTGGTCGGCGCACTGTCAGTACAGTCGTCTTCTTCTCCACGCTCGCGTAAACTTGCGCGCTTTCGCAGCCCCTCCCCGCTGCACACTCATTTTTTCAAAGGTGCCCGCCATGCCTTGGCTGCAAGTCCGTCTCGCCATCAGCCCAGAACAAGCCGAAACCTACGAAGACGCTTTCCTTGAAGTGGGCGCCGTCTCGGTGACCTTCATGGACGCCGAAGACCAGCCGATCTTCGAGCCGGAACTCAACACCACCCCGCTGTGGTCCCACACCCACTTGCTGGCCCTGTTCGAAGACGGCACCGATGCCGCCAGCGTCCTGGCCCATATGGAACTGCTCACCGGCGCCCCGCTGCCCGAGCACCACAGCGAAATCATCGAAGACCAGGACTGGGAACGCAGCTGGATGGACAATTTCCAGCCGATGCGTTTCGGCCAGCGCCTGTGGATCGTCCCGAGCTGGCATGCCGCGCCTGAACCAGAGGCGGTCAACCTGCTGCTGGACCCGGGTCTGGCGTTTGGCACCGGCACGCACCCGACCACCGCGCTGTGCCTAGAATGGCTGGACGGCCAGGACCTGAACGATTGCAACGTGCTGGACTTCGGCTGCGGCTCGGGGATCCTGGCGATTGCCGCCCTGTTGTTGGGCGCCAAGGAAGCCGTCGGCACCGATATCGACGTACAAGCCCTGGAAGCCTCCCGCGATAACGCCGGGCGCAACCACATTGCTGAAAGCAAATTCCCACTGTACCTGCCGGAGCAATTGCCCCAGGTGCAGGCCGATGTGCTGGTGGCCAATATCCTCGCCGGTCCGCTGGTGGCCCTGGCGCCGCAGTTGTCGAGCCTGGTCAAGCCGGGTGGCCGCCTGGCACTGTCGGGCATCCTCGCCGAACAGGGTGACGACGTTGCCGCCGCCTATGCCCAGGATTTCGAGCTCGACCCGATCGCCAATCGTGATGGCTGGGTACGCATCAGCGGGCGTCGGCGCTAGAATGAGCGCTTGCCTGAATCGGATGGCCGCATGACCGACAGTTTCGTCACCCAGTGCCCACATTGCCAAACGCGCTTTCGCGTCAGCCACGCTCAGTTGAACGTGGCACGCGGCGTCGTGCGCTGCGGCTCGTGCCTGCAAGTGTTCAACGCCGCGCGCCAGTTGCTGGAGCAGCGCGCCCACGCGCAAGCGCAGAAGCCTGAACAGCCGGCCACAGCGGAACACGCCGCCGAGACGCCCCGGGCAATCAGCCAGAAGCAGTGGACAGCCCAAGAGCTGGACCTGGACAACCTGGACCTGGACGAAGAACTGGCCAAGCTGGAACGCCGCGAGATTCAGCACACCCAGCCGCAGGGTGCGGAACGCCGTCAAGGCGCCGACCGGCGCAAAAAGGAAGAAGCCCTCAGCGCCAGCCGCGACACGATCAAGGCCGAGGAAGAAAAATGGGCCGCCAGCCTGTTCAGCGAACCGCCTGAAGAACGCGCCAAGGCGCCCGAAGACGAACCTGAACCGGCAAATCCCTCTGCGACCAAACAGCGCACCGAGCCGTCGATGTCTCTCGGTACCGACGACATCGACGATGAACCACCACTGCGCGCCACGCCCGCCAATGAGGACGAGCAACCCGACCCGCCCGTGAGCGCTGTCAGCGACGAAGCCGACGAACCGGAACCCGACGAGCGCCCCCTGTCCGGCCGCAAGCGCTCGCGCACCGCCGCCAGCGCCCACGACGACCTGTTGCAGGACCTCGAAGATGACCCGCTGCACTTGTACTCGGGCAAACGCCCGTCGAGCTGGGGCCGCCGCCTGATCTGGCTGCTGCTGGTGCTGATCGCCGCCGCCGGCCTCGCTGGCCAGTACATTGCCTACCAGTTCGACGACCTGGCGCGCCAGGACGCCTATCGCCCGTGGTTCCAGCAACTGTGCCCGACACTGGGCTGCACGGTGCCATCACGGGTCGATATCGCGCACATCAAGAGCAGCAACCTGGTGGTGCGCAGCCACCCGGAATTCGCCGGCGCGCTGGTAGTGGATGCCATCATCTATAACCGTGCGACGTTCTCCCAGCCGTTCCCGCTGCTGGAGTTGCGGTTTGCCGACCTGAACGGCAGCCTGATCGCCAGTCGTCGCTTCAAGCCCGCCGAGTACCTGAGCGGTGAGCTGGCCGGGGTCAGCGAAATGCCGTCGCAGACGCCGATCCATATCTCGCTGGACATCCTCGACCCCGGCAACAAAGCCGTGAATTACAGCCTGAGCTTCCATTCGCCTGAGTGAATCGGCTCGGTCACCGAGGTTTGACGGCAGATTATTGACCGGACCGCCGGCAACCAAACCAGCGGCGATAAAGAAATAACTGTTCAGATTTTATCCAATTCAGCCTTTATCCAGTCATCGAGAGCGGGTATCATGCCAACCCTTTTTCGAACTCTAATGATCCGGCCCCACAACAGGGAAGTCCTATGTCGGCGGTACGCATCGGCCCATACACATTGCACAATGGCTTGATTCTCGCCCCAATGGCGGGGGTCACCGACCAGCCCTTTCGTCAGCTGTGCAAGCGTTTGGGCGCGGGTCTAGTAGTCTCGGAAATGGTCACCAGCGACATGAGCTTGTGGAACACCCGCAAATCGCGGCTGCGCATGATCCACGAAGGTGATCCCGAGCCCCGCTCGGTGCAGATCGCCGGTGGCGATGCACAGATGCTGGCGCAGGCGGCCCGGGCCAACGTGGAGCTGGGCGCGCAGATCATTGATATCAACATGGGCTGCCCGGCCAAGAAGGTCTGTAACAAGGCCGCCGGTTCCGCGCTGCTGAAGGATGAACAGTTGGTCACCGAGATCCTGCAGGCCGTTGTCGCCGCAGTGAATGTACCGGTCACCCTGAAGATTCGTACCGGTTGGGACCGGGACAACAAGAATGGCCTGACGGTGGCGAAGATCGCCGAACAGGCGGGTATTTCAGCGCTGGCGGTGCATGGCCGCACCCGCGCCGATCTTTACACCGGTGAAGCCGAGTACGACACCATTGCCGCGATCAAGCAGGCTGTGTCGATGCCGGTATTTGCCAATGGCGATATCGACTCAGCCGAGAAAGCCCGGCGCGTACTGCACGCGACCGGCGCCGATGGCCTGTTGATTGGCCGGGCCGCCCAGGGGCGGCCGTGGATTTTTCGTGAAATCGAGCATTTTCTGCGTACCGGCGAGCTCCTGCCGGCACCGGGGTTGATCGAGGTGGAACGTATTCTGCTAGAGCATCTGGCCGCCCTGCACGCCTTCTATGGAGACGTGATGGGAGTACGTATTGCTCGCAAGCATGTCGGCTGGTATCTCGCAACCCTGCCGGGCGCCAGGGAGTTTCGCGCCCAGTTCAATCGTTTGGATGATACGCAAGCACAGGTCGCCACCGTTCGAGAGTACTTCAGCGAGCGTGACAAGAGCCTGGTGACAGGGGACGGAGAAGGGGTGGCCGCATGACGACGATGACCGAGACTTTAGTGAGTGGAACAACACCCGTGAGCGACAACGTCAATTTGAAACAGCACCTCAACACGCCGAGCGAAGAAGGCCAGACCCTTCGCGGGAGTGTCGAGAAGGCGCTGCACAATTATTTCGCCCACCTTGAGGGCGCTTCCGTCACGGACGTGTACAACCTCGTGCTCTCCGAAGTCGAGGCGCCCTTGCTCGAAAGCGTGATGAACTACGTCAAGGGTAACCAGACCAAAGCCAGTGAACTGCTGGGTCTGAACCGTGGCACCTTGCGCAAAAAGCTCAAACAATACGATTTGCTGTAAGCATTCAATCCGACCAGAAAGGCGCCCGCGTAAAACCGGTCGCCTTTTTTGCTGACTCCTTTGCTTTTGATGGAAATTGAAATGACCGACCAGACCACCCGCCTGCCGATCCGCCGCGCCTTGATCAGTGTCTCCGACAAGACCGGGGTTCTCGAATTTGCCCGGGGGCTGGAAGCCCTGGGTGTGGAAATCCTCTCCACGGGCGGGACCTTCAAACTGCTGCGAGACAACGGCGTGGCCGCAGTAGAAGTCGCGGACTACACCGGTTTCGCAGAAATGATGGACGGTCGGGTCAAGACCCTGCACCCGAAAATCCACGGTGGCATCCTCGGCCGTCGCGGCATCGACGACGCCATCATGAACGAGCACGGCATCAAGCCGATCGATCTGGTGGCGGTGAACCTCTACCCGTTCGAAGCCACCATCAACAAGCCGGGCTGCGACCTGCCGACCGCCATCGAAAACATCGATATCGGCGGCCCGACCATGGTTCGCTCGGCCGCCAAGAACCACAAAGACGTGGCCATCGTGGTCAACGCCAGCGACTACGCCCAGGTGCTTGAAAGCCTGCAAGCCGGTGGCCTGACCTACGCCCAGCGTTTCGACCTGATGCTCAAGGCGTTCGAACACACCGCCGCCTATGACGGCATGATCGCCAACTACATGGGCACCGTGAACCAGGCCGCCGAGACCCTCAGCACAGAAGGCCGCAGCCAGTTCCCACGGACCTTCAACAGCCAGTTCATCAAGGCCCAGGAAATGCGCTACGGCGAGAACCCGCACCAGAGTGCGGCGTTCTACGTGGAAGCCAAGCCGGCCGAAGTGGGCATCGCCACCGCGACCCAACTGCAAGGCAAAGAACTGTCCTACAACAACGTGGCCGATACCGACGCCGCGCTGGAATGCGTGAAGAGCTTCGTCAAGCCAGCCTGCGTGATCGTCAAACACGCCAACCCATGCGGCGTGGCCGTGAGCCCGGACGCTGAAGGCGGTATCCGCCAGGCCTACGAACTGGCCTACGCCACCGACACCGAATCGGCCTTCGGCGGCATCATCGCCTTCAACCGCGAACTCGACGCCGAGACCGCCAAGGCCATCGTCGAGCGTCAGTTCGTCGAAGTGATTATCGCCCCGTCCGTCAGCGAAGAAGCCCGCGCCATCGTCGCCGCCAAAGCCAACGTGCGCCTGCTGGCCTGCGGTGAGTGGTCGGCTGAACGTGCCGCTGCCTGGGACTACAAGCGCGTCAACGGCGGCCTGCTGGTGCAAAGCCGCGACATCGGCATGATCAGCAGCGCCGATCTGAAAGTGGTGACCAAGCGCGCCCCGACCGAGCAGGAAATCAACGACCTGATCTTCGCCTGGAAAGTGGCCAAGTACGTTAAGTCCAACGCCATCGTCTACGCCAAAAACCGCCAAACCATCGGTGTCGGCGCCGGCCAGATGAGCCGCGTAAACTCGGCGCGTATCGCCGCGATCAAGGCTGAACACGCCGGTCTGCAGGTTGCGGGCTCGGTGATGGCGTCCGATGCGTTCTTCCCGTTCCGCGACGGCCTGGACAACGCGGCCAAGGCCGGCGTCACTGCGGTGATCCAGCCAGGCGGCTCGATGCGTGATGCCGAAGTGATTGCTGCTGCTGACGAAGCCGGCATCGCCATGGTCTTCACCGGCATGCGCCACTTCCGTCACTAAACAGCACCGCTTCCCGACTGTAGGAGCGAGCTTGCTCGCGAAAAACTCAAAAACGCCACGAGGTGTCAGGTTTCCCTCGTTATCGTTGACGACCTTCGCGAGCAAGCTCGCTCCTACAGGAAAGCACAGCGTTTCTCAGAGGTTTTTGAAATGAATGTTTTGATCATTGGCAGCGGTGGCCGTGAACACGCCCTGGCCTGGAAAGTTGCCCAGGACCCACGTGTCCAGAAAGTCTTCGTCGCCCCCGGCAACGCCGGCACCGCCATTGAAGCCAAGTGCGAAAACGTCGCCATCGACGTGCTGGCGCTGGAGCAACTGGCGGATTTCGCCGAGAAAAACGTTTCCCTGACCATCGTCGGTCCGGAAGTGCCGCTGGTTGCCGGCGTCGTCGACCTGTTCCGCAGCCGCGGCCTGGATTGCTTCGGCCCGACCGCCGGCGCGGCCCAACTGGAAGGTTCCAAAGCGTTCACCAAGGATTTCCTGGCGCGCCACAAGATCCCGACCGCCGACTACCAGAACTTCACCGAGATCGAGCCGGCCCTGGCTTATCTGCGTGAAAAAGGCGCACCGATCGTGATCAAGGCCGACGGCCTGGCTGCGGGCAAAGGCGTGATCGTCGCCATGACCCTGCCGGAAGCCGAAGACGCCGTGCGCGATATGCTCGCCGGCAACGCCTTCGGTGAAGCCGGTTCGCGCGTGGTCATCGAAGAGTTCCTCGACGGCGAAGAAGCCAGCTTTATCGTGATGGTCGACGGCAAGAACGTCCTGCCGATGGCCACCAGCCAGGACCACAAGCGCGTCGGCGACGGCGACAGCGGCCCGAACACTGGCGGCATGGGGGCTTACTCCCCCGCCCCGGTGGTCACCAGCGAAGTGCACAAACGCGTAATGGACCTGGTGATCTGGCCAACCGTGCGTGGCATGGCCGACGAAGGCAACGTGTACACCGGTTTCCTCTATGCCGGTCTGATGATCGACAAGGCCGGTAACCCGAAAGTCATCGAGTTCAACTGCCGCTTCGGCGACCCGGAAACCCAACCGGTGATGCTGCGTCTGCAATCGAGCCTGGTGCTGCTGGTGGAAGCTGCACTGGCCCAGGCCCTGGACAAGGTTGAAGCGCAGTGGGACCCACGTCCGAGCGTCGGCATTGTGCTGGCGGCCGGTGGTTACCCTGCCGACTACGCCAAGGGCGATGTGATTGAAGGCCTGGACGCGGCGGCGACGCTGGAAGGCAAGGTGTTCCATGCGGGCACCGCGCTCCACGACGGCAAGGTCGTAACCGCCGGTGGCCGCGTGCTGTGTGCCACGGCGATGGGCGCCAGTGTCGACGCCGCGCAGCAACAGGCCTACAAGCTGGCCGCGAAAATCAGCTGGAAAGGCTGCTTCTACCGCAAAGACATCGGCTATCGCGCGATTGCCCGTGAACGTGGCGAGACGCATTAAGTCGCTATCCGTTCGGTTAGGTAAGGGCCTCTGGCCCTTGCCGTACTCGTGTGACCCCGCGCATAGTTAACCCGTGCATCAACCTACGAAGGGATTTCGCCGTGCGCTGGCTCAGGATCGCCATAGGTTTCACTGTCAGTCTGCTGACACTGCTCTGTTTGCTCCCGGCCCAGGCCGCCGCGCAAGGCAGTGGCTGGGCAGTATTGCTTGATGAACAGGCCGACCTGCAACTGAGCGACATCCGTTCCCCGCGCTACACCAATCAATTCAGCCCCACCGAACTGGACCGGATCACCGCCGCCGAGCCGGACGGTGCGTTGTGGGTACGTTTCAAGCTGCAACCCGGCCAGCACGAGCAAGTGCTGCGGATATTCGCCCCGGACGTTTCCCACCTGAGCCTCTATGTGCTGGATGGCGACACCCTGGTGGAACAGCAAACCACCGGCACCCGCCAGCCCCAATCCGAGCGACCACTGCCCAGCAGCGACTTCATGCTGCCGATGCCACAGAGCCCGAAGCCCCTTGAGGTCTACCTGCGCCTGGTCTCGGAACACGAACTGCGCCCCTATATCACCCTGGAGCCGGCCGTACTCGCCGCCGCCGACCAGACCCAGACGCTGATCTACGGCCTGCTGTTCGGCTGCCTGCTGATGCTGATCCTGCACAACCTCTCCCGCTTCGCCTACCACCGCTCACGCAGCAGCCTGTGGCTGGCGGCCAGCGAATTGCTGTTGATGCTCAGCCTGGCGTTGCTGCTCAACCTGCTGGGGCCATGGCTGAAAAATTGGCATGCGGTCCAGACACCAGGCGCCTACCTCGCCCTGCTGCTGACCGCGCCGTGCGGGCTGATGTTTGCCTATCGCTTCTTCATGCCCCTGGGCCAGCACCCGCTGAACAAACTGTTGATGGCCGACATTCTGCTGATCGTGCTGTGCGGCTTGCTGCTGTTGTTCGTCAACACCTTGCCGCTGAATATCATCACCTACGCCCTGGTGGCCCTGGCCGGCCTGAGCATGTTGTTTGTCTCGGCGTATCACTGGCAAAAAGGCTACCGGCCGGCGCGGTTGTTCGTGGCGGGGATGGTGGTGTTCAACATCGGCATACTGATCATCCTGCCCGCCCTGCTTGGCCTCACGCGGCTGGCGCCACAAGGCTTGATCATTACCCTGCTCGGCTTTATCTGCCTCAGCGGCCTGCTGATGAGCCTGGCCCTGGGCGAGCGCCAACGCGCCCTTGTCGAAGCACGCTTCAACCTCAGCCGTGAGCTGGCGGCCAGCAACGCCGAAATCGCCGCCAAGGCCGAGTTCCTGGCGAAGATCAGCCACGAAATCCGCACCCCCATGAACGGCGTGCTGGGCATGACCGAGCTGCTGCTGGGCACGCCGTTGTCGGTGAAGCAGCGCGACTATGTGCAGACAATCCACAGCGCCGGTAACGAACTGCTCACACTGATCAACGAAATCCTCGATATCTCCAAGCTGGAATCCGGCCAGATCGAATTGGACGACGTGCAATTCGACCTCAATGCGCTGATCGAAGATTGCCTGAGCATCTTCCGCGCCAAGGCCGAGCAGCAGAACGTCGAGCTGATCAGCTTTATCCAGCCCCAGGTGCCGCGGGTGATCAGCGGCGACCCGACGCGCCTGCGCCAGGCAATGTTGAGCCTGCTGGAAAACGCCCTGCAGAAAACCGACGAAGGCGAAGTGTTGATCGTTGTCGCCCTCGACGAGCGCAGCACCAAGCCGCGCCTGCGCATTGCCGTGCAGGACAGCGGCCTGCCGATGGAAGCCGCCGAACGCGATGCGTTGCTGCACAGCGAACTGCACAGCAAGAACTTCCTCTCGGCCACCCGCTTGAGCGGTCACCTGGGCCTGGTCATCGCGCGCCAGTTGATCCTGTTGATGAACGGCGAATTCGGCATCAAGAGCGGCGCGCAACAGGGCAGCACCCTGTGGCTGACCCTGCCGCTGGACCCGGAACGCCTGGAACACCCGACCTCCGACCTCGACGGCCCGCTCAAGGGGGCGCGGGTGCTGGTGGTGGACGACAACGACACCTGCCGCAAAGTCCTGGTGCAGCAATGCACCGCGTGGGGCCTCAACGTCAGCGCCGTGCCGTCGGGCAAGGAAGCCCTGGCGTTGTTGCGCACCAAGGCGCACCTGCGTGATTACTTCGACGTGGTGCTGCTGGACCAGAACATGCCCGGCATGACCGGCATGCAACTGGCGGCAAAGATCAAGGAAGACCCGAGCCTCAACCACGACATCCTGCTGATCATGCTCACCGGCATCAGTAACGCGCCGAGCAAGATCATTGCGCGCAATTGCGGGATCAAGCGCATCCTCGCCAAGCCGGTGGCCGGTTACACCCTCAAGACCACCCTGGCCGACGAACTGACCCAGCGCAGCAAAGGCGGCGGGCAGCCACGCGCGCCCCTCAATATCCCGGCGCCCATCACCGTGCCCAGCGACTTCCGCATCCTGGTGGCCGAAGACAACAGCATCTCCACCAAAGTCATCCGCGGCATGCTCGGCAAGCTCAACCTCGACCCAGACACCGCAAGCAACGGCGAAGAAGCCCTGCTGGCGATGAAAGCCCAGCGCTACGACCTGGTGTTGATGGACTGTGAAATGCCGATCCTCGATGGCTTCTCCGCAACCCAGCAGTTGCGGGCCTGGGAAGTCAGCCACCAGCGCATCCGCACCCCGGTGGTGGCGCTCACCGCACACATCCTCTCGGAACACAAAGAGCGCGCACGCCAGGCCGGGATGGACGGGCACATGGCCAAGCCAGTGGAGTTGTCGCAATTGCGCGAGCTGGTGGAATACTGGGTAGCGCAGCGCCAGCCACAGCCGGAGCACGCGCCCTCTTAACGTCAAACACGATCAAATGTGGGAGGGGGCTTGCCCCCGATGGCGGCGGACCAGTCACTTATGCATCGACTGAAAGACAGCGATGGCAAGCTCGCTCCCGATAGCGCTGGAACAGTTACAAATAAGCTGACTCTCACACCGCTATCGGGGGCAAGCCCCCTCCCACACTGAGCCTGCGTCTGCCACACAAGGAATGAATACCACAGATCCTATGTGAGAGGGGGCTTGCCCCCGATGGCGGCGGATCAGTCATCTATGCATCGACTGAAAGCCGGCGATGGCAAGCTTGCTCCCGATAGCGCTGGAACAGTTACAAATCAGCTGACTCTCACACCGCCATCGGGGGCAAGCCCCCTCCCACACTGAGCCTGCGTCTGCCACACAAGGAATGAACACCACAGATCCTATGTGGGAGGGGGCTTGCCCCGATGGCGGTGGACCAGTCACCTATGCATCGACTGAAAGACAGCGATGGCAAGCTCGCTCCCGATAGCGCTGGAACAGTTACAAATCAGCTGACTCTCACACCGCCATCGGGGGCAAGCCCCCTCCCACACTGAGCCTGCGTCTGCCACACAAGGAATGAACACCACAGATCCTATGTGGGAGGGGGCTTGCCCCCGATGGCGGTGGACCAGTCACCTATGCATCGACTGAAAGACAGCGATGGCAAGCTCGCTCCCGATAGCGCTGGAACAGTTACAAATCAGCTGACTCTCACACCGCCATCGGGGGCAAGCCCCCTCCCACACTGAACCTGCGTCTGCCACACAATGGATGAACACCACAGATCCTATGTGGGAGGGGGCTTGCCCCCGATGGCGGCGGATCAGTCACCGATGCATCGACTGAAAGCCAGCGATGGCAAGCTCGCTCCCGATAGCGCTGGAACAGTTACAAATAAGCTGACTCTCACACCGCCATCGGGGGCAAGCCCCCTCCCACATTTGTGCTCTGTCGCCTGATAGACTCCGCCAATCTCCTTCTGTCGCGAGCCATCCCCATGCTCCACGTGTTATTCAGCGTTTACCTGAAGATGCTGGTGCTCTACAGCCCGTTCTTCGTGTTGTCCTGTTTTATCAGCCTGACCCGCGGCTACTCCAGCAAAGAACGGCGACGCCTGGCCTGGAAAGTGGCGTTGGCGACACTGGTGTCGAGCGTCTTGCTCTACCTGTTCGGCCGGGTGATTTTCAGTGTGTTCGGCATCACCGTGGACGCCTTCCGCATCGGCGCCGGTAGTGTGCTGTTTATCTCGGCCCTGGGCATGGCCCAGGGCAAGTCGGCGGTGCAGACCGATAACGTGCAGCAGGACGTGACCATCGTGCCGCTGACCATCCCCCTCACCGTCGGCCCCGGCACCATCGGGGCGCTGCTGGTGATGGGCGTCAGCCAGCCCCATTGGGATGACAAGCTCACCGCCATCCTCAGCATCGCCCTGGCCAGCCTCACGGTGGGTGTGGTGCTGTATTTATCCAACCGGATCGAACGAATTCTCGGTGACCAGGGCTTGCAAATTGTCAGTCGGTTAATGGGCTTGTTCGTGTGCGCCTTGGCCGCACAAATTATCTTTACCGGGGTGCGCGGCTACCTGGTGCCTTAGATCCGGTATTTGGCGATCGCCAGTCGCACCTTGTCGCCCGCACTCTCACGCATCAACTGGATGGTTTTTTCGTTGACCACCGAGGTATTCAGCACCAGGCAGGTTTGCCCGCTGAAGGCCTCGAACGAGGAACTGTCCCACTCAAGAAAGGGCAGCCCCACCTGTTTGCTGACGCCATGGGAGCTGTAGGTCACCAGCACCATCATGACTTCGCCGTCGGTTTCGGCGCAGGAGGCCAGGCCAAAATCGCCGCCCTGATGCACCGTGCTATTGCGCTTGAACAGCTCGAACGATGCGGGCATCTGCTTCAAGGCATCCAGCGCATCGGCAGCCAATTTCGGTAGGGTCGCCAGCAGTGGCCCGGCCAGTGAGGTCGAGGCCAGCAGGGTCGCGATGATATTCAGCGCCGCCAGTTGCACCGTCAGGCCCTTGCCGGCGCTTGAGACCCGCTCGAAACGGCTACGCACCGGCAGCCAGCCCAGGCTGATCATCACCTTGATAAATTCGTCGTACCAATCCTCCGTGCCGCGACGAACTTTCAAGACATCGCTCACGTAGCTGCTGGCCAACAGATAACTTTTGCGGATGTATTCGCGGTTCAGGCCGCTCAGGCCATCGGCGAACGAGATCACGCCATTGTTGACCACTGCCGCGTTGCAGTCGTCCTCGGTATCCAGCGGTAACACAGCGTGCGTCCCCGGCGCACCCGGCAGCTTATAGGCGGCAATCAATTTGCGCCGTTTGGCGCTGTTGATCCTTCTGTGATGTCGCTCCATTTTCAGTTCTCCACAAGCACCCCACATGGGGCGTGTGTCCACACTAGTCCAGGCGTCGGCGGGCTTTCCACACGACAAACATCCCTTGCCGGCGGCGCCCGCACGGCGCTGTCCAGCATTCGCTGGGCACCTTCGGATTTCATCCAATAAAAAAAGAAAAAGCCCCGAATCACGGCAGGCGTTCACCCAGCGTCATTCGGAGCTTTCCGGCGGTTGCGCGGCGGCTTTCAGGAGGCCGGTTTTTCTCCGTACCAGCGCGGCGTGTACACCCACTCACCGCCACCCGCACGCGGGAACACGCAGGTGGTGGACGAGCCGATCAGCACCATGGTGCGCATGTCCACCTGTTCCGGGGTCAGTTGCGCCAGCGTGGTCACGCGCAGGGTCTGGCCCGGACGCCCGATGTCACGGCCCAGCACCACCGGCGTTTCGGCGCTGCGGTGTTGCGCGACGATCTCCAGGGCGCGGCCCAGTTGCCACGGGCGCGCACGCGAGATCGGGTTGTAGAACGCCAGGGCCAGGTCGGCCTGGGACGCAAGGTCCAGGCGCTGCTCGATGATCGACCAGGGCTTGAGGTTGTCCGACAGCGACATCACGCAGAAGTCGTGCCCCAACGGCGCGCCGGCCTGGGCAGCGGTGGCCAGGGACGCGGAAACGCCCGGCAGGATTTGCAGGTCGACCTGGTGCCAGGCCGGGTCGATGGACGCGTGCAGCGCCTCGATCACCGCCGCCGCCATGGCGAACACACCAGGGTCACCGGACGACACCACCACCACCGAACGGCCTTGGGCGGCCAACTCGAAGGCGTGGCGGGCGCGCTGCATTTCTTCGCGGTTATCGGTGCAGTGCTGCACCTGATCGTCACGGAACGGCCCGGCCATGCGCACGTAAGTCTCGTACCCCAGCACATCGGTACAGCGCGCCAGTTCGGCCTTCACCGCCGGCACCATCAGGTCGGCGGCGCCAGGACCGAGGCCGATCACCGCAAGGCGGCCACGCGGGCGACCGACCTGGGACACGTCCAGCGGCTGCTCGGCGACCGAAACAACGATGTCTTCCGTTTGCTCCACCTCGGCGAAACGCAGCGGCACGCCTAATTCCAACGCGGCTTCGTGCAACGACGGCTCAGCCATCTGGGTATCGCTGGCCAACAGGCAGGCCAGGGACTGCACGGCAATCCCCGACGCATGCAACGCCGCGCGCACACGCTGCGCCAATTGCGCAGCGGGCTTGCAGGTGACGCACACGGTCTGTGGATAAATCAGCAACTCGTTGGCCGCCGGTACACGCTCGGCGCTGCCCACGTGGATCGCCAGGCGCGCCTGTCGGTCCTGCGGCAGGTTGGCCTGGTCAAGCCACGGCGCTGCGCCTTCGATACGCACGCTTTCCCCGGCGAGCAGGTCAGAGACGAAGCGCTTGCCCAGCTCCAGGTCCGCCAGTTGATACCCCGTCGGCGGGTTGAGCAGGCACGTGCCGAACCGCAGCTCGCCACTGGTGGTGATCGCCGCGGCCACGCCCAACGCAGCGGCAATCTCCCGCGCCATGCCATTCACCCCGCCCAGGCCACCGAGCAATGGCACCACCGCGCTGCCGTCTTCGGCCACGGCCAGCACGGCGGGTTCTTCGCCTTTTTCCAGCAGCAGCGGCGCCAGGGTGCGGATCACGATGCCGGCGGCGCACAGCGCGATCAGCGGCGTACCCTGCTGATAGAGCTGGCGCAGGGTCGTGCCGAATTCGCTGTAGGTCTGGTCTGCGCCGTCAACCCGGCCCAGCAGGCCGTGGATCACCGCACCCGGATACACCTGCGCAATCCGGCGCGCCGTGGCCAGGCTGCCCTGCCCCAGAATGACAATCGCCGGGCGCATCAACCTTGCCACCGTTCACCGGGCACGATGATCAGCGAGAAATACGGCGAGGACATCGGCTCGACTTGATCCAACGCCACGATCTTCTGGTTGGTCATGGTCGCGCGTTCCACATACAGCGCACGCTCGGCCAGGCCGAGTTCTTCGAGCACCTGGCGGACCTTGGGGAAGTTGCGCCCCAGCTTCATGATCACCGCCGCGTCGGCATCCGCCAGGCGGCGCTTGAGGTCTTCATGGGGCAGCACCCCCGACAGTACCGACAGGCTCTGGTTGCGATACACCAGCGGGGCGCCGAGCACCGAGGCACCGCCGAGCATCGAACACACGCCGGGGATGACCTGCGCTTCGTAACGCTCGGCCAGGCGGTCATGCAGGTACATGTAGGAGCCGTAGAAGAACGGGTCGCCTTCACAGATCACCGCCACATCGCGGCCGGCGTCCAGGTGCGCAGCGACGTCGAGGCTGGCGCTGTCGTAGAAATCGCTGATCACTTGTTCATAGGACAGCGGCGCCGGCAACGCCTCGGTGGTCACCGGGTACACCAGCGGCATCAGGGTTTGCTGCGCTACCAGGTGGTCTTCGATGATGCCGAAGGCGTTGCCCTTTTTGCCCTTGGCCACGAAGTACGCCACCACGGGCGATTCGCGCAGCAGGCGCAGGGCCTTGAGGGTGATCAGTTCCGGGTCGCCGGGGCCTACGCCCAGGCCAATCAAACGTCCGCGTGCCGACATTATTCGACCTCCGTGGCCAGGGCATTGACCGCCGCAGCCGCCATCGCGCTGCCGCCCAGACGGCCCTGCATGATCACGAACGGCACGCCACGGCTATCGGCGGCGAGCATTGCCTTGGATTCGGCGGCGCCGACGAAACCCACCGGGAAGCCAAGGATCAACGCCGGTTTCGGCGCGCCGGCGTCGAGCATTTCCAGCAGGTAGAACAAGGCGGTCGGCGCGTTGCCGATCACCACCACACTGCCTGCCAGGTGCGGGCGCCACAGCTCCAGGGCGGCGGCGGAACGGGTGTTGCCCAGTTCCTGCGCCAACGCCGGCACGCGGTCGTCGCGCAGAGTACAGATCACTTCGTTGTTGGCCGGCAGGCGCGCACGGGTCACGCCTTCGGACACCATCCGCGCATCGCACAGAATCGGCGCACCGGCGGCCAGCGCTTCGCGCCCGGCCTTGCCCGCGCCTTCGGAGAACTGCAGGCCGTCGATCGCCTCGACCATGCCGCAGGCATGAATCACCCGCACCGCGAGTTTTTCCAGGTCGGCCGGGATGCGCTCCAACTTGGCTTCCGCGCGAATAATGGCGAAGGAGTTGCGATAGATCTCCTGACCGTCGCGGATGTAATCAATCATCGGTGTTGCTCCGTGGGTGAGCGCGCAGCAGGGCGCCCGCCGCTTCAATAGAAAGAGTGCGTGCGTGCAGCCGGCCGAAACCGGGCTGGGTTGCCTCGCGAAAATAGACGTCGTAATGGCCGGGGCTGACCGCCAGCAAAGTGACCGGCGCACTGTGCGCCGCCGCGCAGGAACGCGGGCAGCCGGACAGGTGTACCGCGTGGCCGGGGTGCAGCACGGCCAGTTGCACGGCGTCGGCTTTGGTGTCGGCCAGGCCTTTGCCGCAGCCGCTGGAACCGGTGCAGGCGATCAGGTGCGCCAGCGGCTGCTCGGCCGAGCAGAGGAAGCCCAACTGTGCCAGGCGCGCAGTGATCGCGGCGGCATCGTGGCTTTTCGCGTTGGGCAGCAGCAGGCCTTGCCAGGGGGTAAAGCGCAGCGTGCCGTCGCCATACTCATTGGCGAGTTGGGCTGCGCCCTTGAGCATGCTTGAGTCGAGTCGGCCCAGCGGCGTCACGGCGGCGACGTAGACCCGATCCTGCTGACGCTGTGGATAACTTCCCAGGTGCAGCCACGCCCCGCTGGCCGGGCGTTTGAAGCCATCGACCGGCAACAGCGGCAGGTGCAGACCCGCGAGGAAGTTATCCACAGGCAGATGACGCATCCGCGTTTGCGCCGGCGTGGCCAGGTCCAGAAACCGTTCCAGCACCGCCACCACCAAGGCATGCCCCTGCTCCAGTCGCACCGCTGCCAGCGGCGCATCCAACCCCGGGCAGCCGGCCAGGCCGAACGCGAGCAGCGTCTCGCCGTGCTGTTCAAAAGCCGACAGCCACAGGTCATGGTGATGTTCGAGCATCGCCAGGGCTTCGCCTCCATCCAGTTGCACGGCGAACTTGGCCGACAGCTCATGGAAGCGCGTGTGATTTTGCAGGCTGGCGAGAATCTGGTCGGCCAGCGGGCGCGTGTCGAACAGCATCTGCGGGTCGATACCGGCGCTGGGGCTGAGCATCAGGTTGCGCACGTCGTCACCGGCGGCGGTGCTGGGCCCGAGGCCTGCGGCAAGGAGCATCGCGATCAAGGCCTGCTGCTCGGCGCCGATCCCGCGGATCTGCAGGTTGGCGCGGTTGGTCGCCTCGATCACCCCGCCCGCATAGGCCTGGGCCGCGTCCGCCACGGCATGGGCTTGCGCGGCACTGATTGCGCCGCCGGCCAGTTTGATCCGGCAAATGCCGCCGTCCAACGCCTGGACGATACGCAGCAACCCCGGACAAGCCGAGGGGCGCAAGGTGTTCAGAGCAGGGATTGGGTTCACGGGGCTACCGGTTCGCGGGTCAAGGCGCGGTATTATGCCTGCTTTGTCCGACGGCATGAAAAGCCTGCCCGTCGGATGTCGTTCAAGGAATTCATATGTCGCCCTGGCTGACGGTAATAGGCATCGGTGAAGACGGCTTCAAAGGGCTCGGCAGAAACGCCCGGCATGCCTTGTTGCGCGCGTCGCGGATCATCGGTGGCCAACGCCAACTGGACCTGTTGCCCTTGTGTATTCGCGGCGAGCGCCAGTTATGGCCGAGCCCGTTTTCCCTGGAACCGGTGTTGGCGCGGCGCGGTGAACCGGTGTGCGTGCTGGCCAGCGGCGATCCGATGTTCTACGGCGTCGGCGCCAGCCTGGCGCGGCAGGTGCCGGCTGAAGAGTCGCTGATTTTGCCGGCGCCCTCCTCTGTGTCGCTGGCGGCGGCGCGCCTGGGCTGGCCGTTGCAGGACGTGATGACGTTATCCGTGGTGGCCCGGCCCCTGGCGGCGCTGAATGCGCATCTGGCCAGCGGCGTGCGCTTGCTGGTGTTGAGCAATGACGGGCAGAGCCCGGCGGCGATTGCGGCGCTGTTGGTTGAATCCGGCTTTGGGCCGAGCCGTCTGAGCGTCTTTGAACATCTGGGCGGTGCGCATGAGCAGCGTCTCGATGGCGTGGCCCACGCTTGGCCGCATGCCTCGGTCGCCGATCTGAACCTGGTCGCCATCGACTGCCTGGCCGACGCCAATACCCCGCGCCTGTCGCGCCTCGCCGGCCTGCCGGACGCAGCGTTCAAGCACGACGGTCAACTGACCAAACGCGACGTGCGCGCCATGACCCTGGCCCGCCTGGCGCCACTGCCCGGCGAACTGCTGTGGGACGTGGGCGCGGGCAGCGGCTCCATCGGCATCGAATGGATGCGCGCCCACCCGAGCTGCCGCGCCTTGGCGATTGAAGCCGATGCAGGCCGCCAAGGCCTGATCGAACACAACCGCGACGCCCTCGGCGTGCCCGGCCTGCAACTGGTGCGCGGCACCGCGCCGGCGGCCCTCGACGGCCTGGAAACACCCGACGCGATCTTCATCGGCGGCGGCGTCACCCGCGACGGCGTGCTCGAGACCTGCTGGCAACACCTGCGCCCCGGTGGCCGCCTGGTCGCCAATGCGGTGACCCTGCAAAGCGAAATGACCCTGATGGCCTGGCGCGCCCGACACGGCGGCGAACTGACCCGCCTCCACGTGGCCCAGGCCCAGCCGCTCGGTGAATTCGACACCTGGCGCCAGGCGCTGCCGATCACCCTGCTGGACGTGGTCAAGCCACTATGAAACGCATCCTGCTGCTGGGCGGCGTCACCGAAGCCCTCGCCATCGCCCGAACCCTGGGGCCGGAACATATCTACAGTTTGGCCGGAGTGGGCCGCGTGCCGACTGACCTCACGTGCCAGGTGCGGGTCGGGGGCTACGGCGGGTTTGAAGGCTTGGCGCAGTTCGTTCGCGACGAGCAGATCAGCCTGATCCTCGACGCCACCCATCCTTACGCGGCACAGATCAGCCACAACGCCGCCCAGGCCGCACGGTTGTGCGGTGTTCCGTGTTGGGCCCTGCGCCGCCCGGCGTGGCAACCGCAAGCGGGCGATGACTGGCGCGAAGTCGCTGACTGGGCCGAGCTGATCGACGCCCTGAAACCCTTCAAGCGCCCGCTGTTCACCTTGGGCCGCGAGCCGTTGCAGCATCTTGATGAGATCCCGCAGGAGCAGTTCTGGACGCTGCGCGCGCTGGAGGTGTATCCGGGCAATGAACGCTGCGAAGTGATCGGCGCGCGTGGGCCGTTTCTGATCGAAAACGAGCGCGCGTTGTTCGAACGACAACAGATCGATGTGCTGATCAGCAAGAACAGCGGCAGCACCGCCACCGAACCGAAGCTGGAAGTGGCGCGCGAGCGTGGGGTGCCGGTGTTGGTGTTGAGGCGGCCGGTGTTGGCTCAAGTGGATCGGGAACTCTTGTCGCCGGAAGAAACACTCATCGCGTTGGCAAACTTCATTCGATAAGTCAGGATCGCTCGCCTGCTTGATTAGTAACCTATTTGTTACCTTCAGCACGGCCAATGATTGAGATTGAAGAATACCGACGCGACAACCACGTCAGCCCAAAACGCGATCTCACCGCATTAACATCGCTGATCGCAGAGTATCAGCGGCGCAAGGCATCGGAACAAAAGAGGTAACCAGCATGGCACTAACCCGCAGCTACAAACACACCATCGCCGAACGCGCTCAACGCGACCCTGAATTTGCCCAAGCACTCCTGGATGAGGCTGCTACGCTTTTTCTCAATGGCGAGCCGGAAATTTCACGCGTAATTCTGCGTGATTTGGTCAACGCCACAGTAGGATTTGAAGGGCTTGCGACAGAGACCGCAAAACCTAGTAAAAGCCTGCACCGGATGTTGTCAGCCAGCGGAAACCCAAGCATGGATAACCTGGCAGCGATTTTTGCAGTGATTAGAAAAGCGTTAGGTGTCGATATGCAGGTCCACGGCGTACCAACGGCATAACTTGGTAGAGCTGCGACACCAAACCACACCGCCACTTTTTACTTATCCCCCCCGATCAGGCTAAATACCCACCTGATCGTTTAACCCTACGGATTGTCCGCCATGGCCCGTCAACGCTTTGCAATCGTCTGGATCGCCTGCTTTGCAGTGCTGTTCAACGCCTTTGCCATGCCGTTGGCCGGGGCGATGCAGCAGTCCAAAGACCCCGTGCAGCAACTGCTGTGGGGCAGCTTCTGTTCGTCCAATGGCGCCAGCCTGAAAACCGTGGCCCTGGGCAAGTTGGACATTCCGGCACCGCAGCAGGACGATCACTCCGCCATGCAGCATTGCTGGTGTTGCTCGGGCTCGGCGCCGTTGGTGGCGTTGCCGGGGCATGTGCCGCAGTTGTATGTCACACGGTTCGAGGCGGTGCAGAGTCTGCCGCCGCCGTCATTGCAGTCGCCCACGCCGCGCCAGCAATGGCCGAGCCTTAACCCGCGCGCCTCTCCAACGGTCTGATGGTCTTCGCAAATCAACTGCGTTTAGAACCGTTCTGGAGAACTGCCATGCTCAAATCTTCCCTGCTTCTGGCCGCGTTGCTGCTGCCGGCGTTCAGTGCTGCCAATGCCGATGACTACAAGGCCGGCGACCTGCTGGTCAGCGATCCCTGGTCCCAGGAATTGCCCCCCAACGCGCCGACCGTCGCGGCCTACTTTGTGGTTCACAATACCGGCGAAACCCCGGACCGCCTGCTCAGCGTCAAGACGCCGGTGGCAGACACCGCCGAACTGCATGAGCATGTGATGCAAGGCGCCTTGATGAAGATGCAACAAGTGCCCAGCGTTGCCGTGCCGGCCAAGGGTGACTTGACCTTCGCGCCCATGGCGTATCACGTGATGTTGTTCGGTCTCAAAGACCGCAGCGTGCTGGCTGACGGCAAACACTTCCCACTGACCCTGACCTTCGAAAAAGCCGGGGACGTCGAGGTGCAAGTGTCCGTACAGAAAGTCCCGCAGATGGCCCCCCACGAGCATAAACACGCGCAGTAGGCCAACACTCGATGGGCGCCCCACGCGCCAGGCTGTCCGTGCAGCGCCGCAGGCCTGTGAGCCTTAAGCGCGGCAGTTGGATCAGCCTGTTCGCCATGCTGATGATTTTTATCGGTCCGCTGATTTCCCAAGCGATGCCGATGAATCAGCACGCCGGTATGTCCATGGACATGCCCGAGTGCCATGGCGAACCGCAACAGCGTCCGACTCAAAAACAGGCCCCCGACGAACACCACGTCCTCTGGGAAAAGTGCGGCTATTGCAGCCTGCTCTTCAGTTGCCCGGCACTGCCCGGCAGCGTGTCCTACCTCACCCTCGGCGCCCCATCGCCGGCCAACGCCCTCACCCCCTCACCGCGCCTGGGCCATGCCCGGCAGAGCATTTTCCCCGGCGCGCGCAGTCGTGCCCCACCCATCGCCGCGTAAGCACTTGACACCGTTACTTCACCCCGGCCGACGTTAGACAGACAGCCGCAGGCTGCTGGCCGTGTTGTTTACGATTGATAGATGGAATTTTTCATGTCCAGGTTTTCTGCTGACACCCGCTTGGGAAGCACTCCCGTGTTCGCCGTTCTGTGCGGCGCGCTCTTGATGCCACAGGCCCATGCCGCTACCGATGAGCACGCCGAGCACGAACTGAGCCCCACCGTGATCACGGCCATCGCGCCCAGCTCGCCACTGACCGTGGTCACCAACCCGAAAGACCCACGCCAGCCGGTGCCCGCCAGCGACGGCGGCGACTACCTCAAGACCATCCCCGGCTTCGCCCTGGTGCGCAACGGCGGCACCAATGGCGACCCGGTATTGCGCGGCATGTTCGGCTCACGCCTGAACATCCTCACCAACGGCAGCATGATGCTCGGCGCCTGCCCTGGCCGGATGGACGCGCCTACGTCGTACATTTCCCCGGAAACCTACGACACACTGACCGTGATCAAAGGCCCGCAAACCGTGCTCTGGGGCCCGGGCGCATCGGCGGGCACCGTCCTGTTCGAGCGCGAGCCCGAGCATTTTGGCGAACTGGGCACGCGGCTCAACGCCAGCGTGCTGGCCGGCTCCAACGGGCGCTTCGACAAAGTCGTCGATGCCGCTGCCGGCGGGCCCCTGGGCTACGTGCGGGTGATCGGCAACCAGGCGCACTCCGACGACTACAAGGACGGCAATAACGACACCGTCGCCTCGCGCTACGACAAGTGGAACGGCGACGTCGCGGTCGGCTTCACCCCCGACGCCGACACCCTGCTCGAACTCACCGCCGGCCGCGGCGATGGCGAGGCGCGCTACGCCGGGCGCAGCATGGACGGCTCGCAGTTCCTGCGCGAAAGCCTGGGGCTGCGCTTCGAGAAGTCCAATATCGGTGAGGTGCTGGACAAGGTCGAGGCCCAGGTCTACTACAACTACGCCGACCACGTCATGGACAACTACAGCCTGCGCGTCCCGTCGGGCACCGGGATGATGGCCGGCCCCATGGCCTCCAACGTCGACCGCCGCACCCTCGGCGCGCGAATCAAGGCGACCTGGCGCTGGGCCGACCTGCAACTGATCGGCGGCCTGGATGCGCAGACCAACGAACACCGCCAGCGCAGCAGCATGGGCGTCGACACCTACAAGGATTTACCGCGCAACAAGGACGCCAATTTCCATAATTACGGCGTCTTCGGCGAACTGACCTGGTACGCCGCCGACCGCGACCGCCTGATCACCGGCGCGCGCCTGGACCGCGCCTCGGCCAGGGACTTCCGCCAAACCATCGGCTCAGGCATGTCGGCACGCGCCAACCCGACCGCCGATGACACCCGCGCCGACACCCTGCCCTCAGGCTTCATGCGTTATGAGCACGATCTGGCAGACACCCCGACCACGCTCTACGCCGGGCTGGGCCATGCCGAACGCTTTCCGGATTACTGGGAACTGTTTTCCCCCAACACCGGCGCGGCCGGTTCGGTCAACGCGTTCGATGGCGTGAAGCCGGAGAAAACCACTCAGCTCGACTTCGGCGCGCAATACAAGACCGCTGACCTCGAAGCCTGGGCCTCGGGTTATATCGGCCAAGTGCGCGATTTCATCCTCTTCGATTACAAAGCCGGAATGATGGGCACCACTTCCCAGGCGCGTAACGTCGACGCACGGATCATGGGCGGTGAGTTGGGCGCAGCGTACAAGCTGACCCAAAACTGGAAGGCCGACGCCACCCTCGCCTATGCCTGGGGCAAGAACAGCAGCGACGGCAAGCCCCTGCCGCAAATGCCGCCGCTGGATGCGCGCCTGGGCCTGACCTACAGCGAGGACGACTGGAGCGCCGGCGCCTTGTGGCGAGTGGTCGCCGCACAAAACCGCATCGACCAGAACAAAGGCAACGTGGTCGGCAAGGACTACGACAAGAGCAGCGGCTTTGGCGTGTTCTCGCTGAACGCGGCGTACCGCATCAATAAAAACTTCAAGGTCAGCACCGGCGTCGACAACCTGTTCGGCAAAGCCTACGCCGAGCATTTGAACCTGGCCGGCAACGCCGGGTTCGGCTACCCGGCCAACGATCCGCAAGCCATCAATGAGCCGGGCCGCACGCTCTGGACCAAGGTCGACATGAGCTTCTAAAGCATCGGGGGCAAGCCCCCTCCCACACCTGGAATGCATTCCAAATGTGGGAGGGGGCTTGCCCCCGATAGCGGTGTAACTGCCCCCAAAAAACAAAACCTTGCGGAGCCCCCGATGAGCACACAAAAAATCTCCTTCTACAACCTGGCCTGGCGTTGGCACTTCTACGCCGGGCTGTTTGTCGCCCCCTTCATGGTGCTGCTGGCGTTGACCGGCATCATCTACCTGTTCAAGCCCCAACTCGACCCGCTGATGTACGGCGACCTGCTCACCGTCCCCGCCGCCGAACACGCGCTGAGCGCCGACGAGCAACTGCAACGCGCCAAGGCCGCCTACCCGCGGGGCACGCTCAGCAAATACCTGCCACCGGCCGACGCCACCAGCAGCGCCCAGTTCGTCATGCACGACGGCGGCCGCGAAATGACGGTGTTCGTCGACCCGTATCGCGGCACCGTACTCGGCACGCAGGACGCGAAAAACAACCTGCAAGCCATCGCCCGCGCCCTGCACGGCGAGTTGATGATCGGCACCGTGGGTGATCGCCTGATCGAGCTCGCCGCCGGCTGGGGCGTGATGCTGGTGATCTCAGGCGTGTACTTGTGGTGGCCGCGCGGCAAGTCATCGTCCGGCGTGCTGTGGCCACGCTTCACTACGCGTGGCCGAGTGTTCTGGCGCGACCTGCACGTGGTCACCGGCTTCTGGGGCGCCGCATTATTGCTGGTGATGCTGCTCAGCGGCATGGCCTGGACCGGCTTCTGGGGCAAGCAATACGCCGAGCTGTGGAACCGCTTCCCGGCGGCGATGTGGAACGCCGTGCCGACCTCCGATCAACAGGCCCGCGTGCTCAACACCGCGACGCAACAGACCGTGCCCTGGGCCATGGAAAACACACCGATGCCGGTGTCCGGCGACCATGCCGAACACATGAACCACGGCGCGATGCAGGCCGCCCCTGCCGCGCCCACCATCAGCCTGCAACAGGTGGTCGACCTGGCCACTGCACGCAAGGTCGAACCCGGCTACAGCATCACCCCTCCCACCACTGCCGAGGGCGTATTCACTGTCGCCGTATTCGCCAACGACCCGCGCAATGACGCAACCCTGCACGTGGACCAGTACACCGGCAAGGTCCTCGCCGATGTGCGCTGGGAACACTACAACGGCGTGGCGCGGGCGACCGAGACCGGCGTGATGTTGCACGAGGGCAAGATGTTCGGCTGGGTCAATCAACTGATTGTGCTGCTGATCTGCCTGATGATCCTGCTCAGCGCCGTCAGCGGTGTGGTGATCTGGTGGAAGCGGCGACCGGCCGGCGGCCTGGGTGTGCCGCCGTTGCGTCATGACCTGCCGAAGTGGAAAACCGCGATGGTGATCATGCTCGGGTTGGCGATCATCTTTCCGTTGGTGGGCGCGTCGCTGATCGTCGTGTGGGCGTTGGATCGCCTGCTGCTGTCGCGGCTGTTTGCGCAACCTTCGCGCGTTTGACGCCGACGCCGCCGTGGATCGGTCGATCCACGGCGGCCGGCTTCAGCAGCGCTGAACACCGCTCAGAGTTCGTCCTTGTCGCGACCGTACAGCACGTCCTGCGGGTCCGGCTCGGCGAGTACATCCTTGACCTGCCATTCCGCCCCCAGCGGCCCCGGACGCGTCCAGAAGGCGTCGGTATCCAGCACACTCAGCGTACCGGCCTCGCGCAAGCCGCTGACCAGCACACTGGGCAACGGCGACGCGTCGACACTCAGCAGTCGCGCCTCGTCGGCCGTGAAACCCGGCACATACTTCAGGAGCGCACCGCCGCGGCACGCCAGGTAAACACTCTCGGCGACCGGACGGTTACTGCGGATGATGCCCAGGTACAGGCGCAGATCATTCTGGTCGGCGAAGTTGTCCAGCAAGCGCTGATCCAGCGACGACAGATCCGGGCGCAACGGGATGACTTTGTAAAACGCCTGGACCGCCTGGATGGTGTAGAAGAACAGCGGATGCTCGGGCGTGATATCGAAGCCCAGATGACCGAACCAGAACAGCCGTGAAATCGTGTCTTCCAGCCACCCACGGCGATCCTCCACCGGCTCAAGCGCGACGAACCCCAGCCCCCTGGGCGACGCCAGCACGGCGCCGAGGTATTCGAGGCCCTTGAAGCCGCCCAACTGTTTCACGGCCCAACGCGCGGCGTCATCGGCATGGCTGAACAGCGGTCCGCAAAAGGACAGAAAATGCGGGTTGTCCTGCACAGGCCAGGGCGCGGCCTTGGGTTGCCACTGCGCGGTCACCGCTTGTTCCTTGCCCCACACCGCGCTCGGGACCCGCACATACAATTGGCCCTTGGTCGCGAGCCCACGCACGTAGTCGGCGACGCTGGCGGTGCCCTCGAGCAATTGCGGGCCGAGCGTTCGGGCTTCAGTGCTCAGCGCATCCAGTGCTTGCCGCCCGTTCTTTGTGAATGAATACCGTAGCAACGCGCCGTCGGCGCACAGCAGATAGAGCGGCAAGGCGCCATTGCCGGCCAGGTTGCAGACAAAACTGACGCCGTTGACCAGGTCCTGGGGCGAGAAAAAGCTAAGCGCCATCTCATCGCTCGACGGCGCGATCGCCACGCTAGAGGCGCACAAATACAAGCCATCGAGCGAATACCCCTGGGGCAACAGACCATCGACGAAGACCTGCTCGAAGCGCCAGTATTCGGCGCGGACCAACGGCAAGGTCGTCATGTAGACATTTTTGCGCACGTCCTTGAGAACATAACCGAACTGCAACTGCTGCTGCGGCGACGACAAGCGCTGTGCGTAACGCACTGCGTCGTAGGCCTGGGTAAAGCTCGGGCCGCACGGCGCATCGGCAAACATCTGCTTGATCTTCAGCGCCGTGGCCTGGTCCACGTTCGGCACGAACGGCCCGCTCAACTGTCGCGGGTAGCCCCACAGACGATTACCGTCGACCACCCGCAGATCACCGGCCTTCGCCACCTGCGTGACGAAATCGACAGGCAGCAGCGCGCCGCTGCGCAGTTGCCGTTCAATTTCATTGTCCGCGACATCCCCCTTGACCAAATTCAATGGCGCCAGTTTCAGCTTGAGCGCCTCCTCCTCAGCCGACCCCTTCAGTTGGTAACTCAGGATGACGCCCTCGGGGCCGAACACGTATTCGCGCTTGATGTGGACTTGACGGTGCAACAGATCCGACAGCACGCCCGTGGGCACCATGCTCTGGTAGACCGCCTTTTCGGTGGCCGACATCAGCATCTGCGTCTCCTTCCCGAGCACCGAGCGGTAACGCGCGACGATGGTACTTCCCGACGGATACAGCCCTTGTGCGATCGCCGAATCAGGATAAATCCAGTTCAGCTCAAACCCCTGGGGCGGCACCACCAGCGGGTCCGTCGCGACGAACAAGTTATTGAGCAGCCTGAGCAGGACGCCGCCGTAGGTGCGATGACGGCCCTCACCGACAATGGCCGCGGCATACCGCGCCGCATCGTCCGGGTTGGCAAACGCAGGCCCGACGCGACGGCGGGTCAGGTGTTCGTAGCCGGACCAGGTGCGCGGCACCCGCCCTGGCTGGTCCCAGCATTGACTGGTACGCACCACGCGCAGATCCCCGCCGTTGGCCCACTCCCGGACAAAGGTCTGCGCCGTCTTTTGACCAGAGGCCAACTCGGTGACCGCCGCTTCAAAGGCGCTTTCCACCGGCCCGCCGCTTCCCACATTGAAGGGCAGCGGTACGAATCGCAACAAGGCCCCCTCTTGCGTCGAAAAATACACCGGCAGGTTTCTATTGCTGTTGTATTTCGCCCCTCTGCGCTTGCTCTCGTAAAGCACGTCGTACAACACCATCGGCATCACAAAATAGCGGGTCAGCCAGGCGCTGGACGGCGACAACCCGGTCGGCTGCCATTGCTGCGAACGAAACAGCCCGCAGAGCGAAAACCCAGCGGGAAACCGATAGTCATTGTCGTCTGTCGGTGCAAACACGCTGTTGAGACTAAACAGCTTGACCCGTTCACTAACGCCCACCACCTCGGTGGCCACGTACAGCTCCTTGTCCTGGTGCTTGAGGATAAACGCAAAGTACGCCTGCTCCGGCAGGTTGCGCCCATGCACCCGCGCGTGCAGATCGCGGGCGGCTTCGTCTGCCGTGCTGAACAGCGCGCCATAGGTCGCATAGTCGGGAGCGCCTGCTCTGGGTGCGTACTCGAAAGAGGGCGTCCAGTCTTTATAGATCGGCGAACGCGGGCCCCACAATGCGTTGCCTTGGATCACCCGCAAATCACCCGCCTCAGCCAACCGGGTGACCCACATCGCGGGCTTGAGAAGCCCTCTGTCCAGGCGTTTTTGCAACACGCTGCCAGCCGCTTGTGGCGCGGCGCCGGTTGACACCAATGCCTCCTGCTCCGAGCCGCTCGGGGTGTACGCCAGCAAACAGTCCTCGGCGGCCGACAAGTACACCGGGTGCCTGGCCGGGATCACGTCGTGGATTTCAGCAGGGCTAAAAATCTGCAGGTTGATGAGGGCATCTTCGCGCGTCCAATTGCGTTGTTTGACCCAGCCGGGGTCGACCATCGACAGCGCCGGGCGGGAGCCGTAACGGCCATAAAGCGTATAAAACTCGGGCGGGATCAACGGGCCGGGTATATCCACCGGAAAAAACAGCTTACGCGCGAACGGGTTGGCGTCGCTGGCCAGGGGCAGGGTGATAAAGAAGCGGCCTTCCCTGTCCTTGAGCACATAGCCGCCGTAGGCTCGCTCGCGCCTTGGGCCGATCTGCTCGTGGGCATACACCGCGGCGTCATGGGCGTTAATAAAGGGCGGGCTCAATACCGCCTGATAGAAACCGTTCAACACCGCCGAATGATAGTCCAGCGGACCGACGACCCGCCAGAACAAGCCGGCCTCGACCACCGACACCGACGTCGCGCCGATCACTCGCCGCACATAGTCGCGCGGGCTGAGGCTGCCGGCCTTCAATGCGGCCTGGGCGCCATTGTCGTCGAGCACACCGTCGCCGACGGTGCTGACCAGCGCGCCGGCATCACTGGCCGCAGGCACCTTGAGTTCAAGCAGGGCGCCATCCGAGGTCTGTGCGTAAAGACGCAAGCCGCGGCTTTCCTGCTGCAACTCCAGGGTCGCCGCCGATTGAACGATGGCAGCCACCACCTCCGCCGGCGTAGGGAACGTGCTGTACAGCCAGGATTCGCGCTCGGGAATATCGGCGGTCACGACGGTGGAGCGGTAGTAGATCGCCTCCAATCGGAAGTTGGACGGCAGCCTCAGTTTGCCCGGGGTCCGCTCGGGGAACAGCCCTGCCGCCGAGAACGAGGGCGAGTGCTCCACGACTGGAAACGTCGCCACATAAAGTTCATCGGTCAGATGCTTGAGCACACAGCCGAATGTGCGGGCGTCAAGCGCCGTGGTGTCATACCGACGCGCCGCGATCAGCGCCTCTTCGGCGCTGCCAAGGATCGAGGTGAACAGTGGCTGGCGGGTCACGGCGTCAGACGTGAACGGCTCGAACACCACCCAGTCCGCCGGTACCGTGCCGATGGAGCCGCCCCATAATGAAGCCGATACGATCAGGCTCAATTCGCCCAGGGTGGAGACCTTCTTCACCAGCTCGCTGAACGGGCCATACACCCCCACCGGGTTACCTGCGGGCTTGCCGGCGCGCAGCCACAGCGCGAAACTCCGTTCCCGTGGCGAGCCACTGGGCGCATAGCGAATCAGCGAACCGTCCGGCCCGGACAAATACGCCGCCGGGAAAAACTGTTGCTCATTGATGTCGGCAAACAAGTCGCTCGCCGAGAAAAAATTCACGAAAGCCTTCGCCATGCGCTCGTCGAACGAAGGGTTTCGCTGCAGGATTTCAGCCTGGATCGCCGGGTGTGAATGGTAGCTGGCCACACAGGTGTAGCCCTTGGGCTGCTGATAATAACCGTCGGCGCCGACCGCCAGGACCTTGAGCAAATCGAACTCTCTGTCATCGCCAGGTACGGGCTCGGTCGCCAGAAACCGGCCCGTCGCCCCGCGCACAATCACACCACCGTATTCGCGGTCTCTTTTCGCGCCGATCTGGGTGTGCGCCCAGTAAGCGGCATCCTCTTCCTTCAAAAATTCCGGGCTCAGCAGCGGCAAGCTCGTGGCGCCCCTGCGTGAACCGGCGGCACGTTCTTCGCGCGTTAATCTGATAGCCATAAACACTCCCTGTGGAACACCTGAATCGATGTGGTCAGGGGGCATTCTCGTCACACCGAACCCGGCTCAAGCGGTAGCTAATTAATCACCGTCCAAAACAGCCCCTTTCAGGTGCGCGAGCATGCACGACGCCCCCGCAACGGCCCCGAACTGGTGCGCCGCCGCGCCTCAACGGGAGACATCGAAGTGCGCGGCCCCGCGAACAGGCACCTCGGCACAGCCTTTGCAAAAGCCTGAGCAATGCCCTCATAACAACATCGAGTTCCCGGAGATCGCACCATGAAGCGTCGTAGCTTGATCAAGGCTTTCACACTCACCGCATCGATTGCCGCCATGGGCATGACCTGGACCGTGCAGGCCGCCGAGACCATCAAGGTCGGCATTCTGCATTCGCTCTCCGGCACCATGGCGATCTCCGAAACCTCGCTCAAAGACATGGCGCTGATGACCATCGACGAGATCAACGCCAAGGGCGGTGTGAACGGCAAGATGCTGGAACCGGTGGTGGTGGACCCGGCGTCGAACTGGCCGCTGTTCGCCGAAAAAGGCCGGCAGTTGCTGACCCAGGACAAAGTCGCCGTGGTCTTCGGCTGCTGGACCTCGGTGTCGCGCAAATCGGTGTTGCCGGTGTTCGAAGAACTCAACGGCCTGCTGTTCTACCCGGTGCAATACGAAGGCGAAGAAATGTCGCCAAACGTGTTCTATACCGGTGCGGCGCCGAACCAGCAGGCGATCCCGGCGGTGGAATACCTGATGAGCGAAGAAGGCGGCAGCGCCAAGCGCTTCTTCCTGCTGGGCACCGACTACGTGTACCCGCGCACCACCAACAAGATCCTGCGCTCGTTCCTGCATTCCAAGGGCGTTGCGGATAAAGACATCGAAGAGGTCTACACCCCGTTCGGCCACGCCGATTACCAGACCATCGTCGCCAACATCAAGAAGTTCTCCGCCGGCGGCAAGACCGCAGTGATCTCCACCGTCAACGGCGACTCCAACGTGCCGTTCTACAAAGAGCTGGCCAACCAGGGCCTGAAGGCCACCGACGTACCGGTGGTGGCGTTCTCGGTGGGCGAAGAAGAACTGCGCGGCATCGACACCAAGCCGCTGGTGGGCAACCTCGCCGCCTGGAACTACTTCCAGTCGGTGGAGAACCCGGTAAACACCAAATTCGTCGCCGACTGGAAAGCCTACGCCAAGAAACACAACCTGCCGGGCGCGGACAAAGCCGTGACCAACGACCCGATGGAAGCCACCTACGTGGGCATCCATATGTGGGCGCAGGCGGCCGAGAAAGCCAAGTCCACCGACGTCGACAAAGTGCGTGAAGCCCTCGCCGGCCAGACCTTCGCCGCGCCGTCGGGCTTCACCCTGACCATGGACAAGACCAACCACCACCTGCACAAGCCGGTGATGATCGGTGAAATCCAGGCCGACGGGCAGTTCTCGGTGGTGTGGCAGACCCAGGAACCGATCCGCGCCCAGCCATGGAGCCCGTACATTCCCGGCAACGACAAAAAACCTGATTACGCCGTGAAAAGTAACTAAGCCCCAGCGCAGATCGACATGTGGGAGGGGGCTTGCTCCCGATAGCGGTGGATCAGTCAGCCCATGCATTGCCTGACCCACCGCTATCGGGAGCAAGCTCCCTCCCACATAAAGCCGATGCGCGCACGATCAGGACATATTGTTATGCCCACTGCCCTCTACCGCTTGATCCTCGCGGCCCTACTGTTGCTGCCTGTTGGCGCACACGCCGGTGACGCCGACGACTTCCTCACCGCCAACCCGACGCAACAAGCCAAACTGCTGCAGGACTGGGCCGCCCAGCCCGACCCGGCGCGCATCGAGCTGGTGGACGCCCTGCAACAAGGCCAACTCACGGTCAATGGCGAAACCAAGACCGTGCGCCTGAACAACCGCCTGCGCGGTCTGATCGACAACGTCCAGGCCAGCCAGCAACTGCTCGCCGCCGACCCCAAGGTGCGCCTGGCGGCCGCGCAAACCCTGCAAAAAACCGCGCAACCGGCGCAGCTCAAATTCCTCGACCAGCGCGTCGCCGCCGAAACCGTCGAAGACGTCCACACCGCCCTCAGCCTGGCCCTGGCCAACCTGCAATTGGTCGACGCCGACCCGCTGGTGCGCCTCGCCGCCGTGCGCTTGCTCGGCAGCACCGGCGACCCGCTGGCCCGCACCCGCCTGGAAACCCTGCTCGCCCCCGGCGTAGAAACCGATGCCGCCGTACATACCGCCGCCGAGACCAGCCTGGCCCAGGTCAAACGCAAATTGATGCTGGGCGAGATCCTCGGCCAGGCCTTCAGCGGCATGTCCCTCGGTTCGATCCTGCTGCTCGCGGCCCTGGGCCTGGCGATCACCTTCGGCCTGCTGGGCGTGATCAACATGGCCCACGGCGAGATGCTGATGCTCGGCGCGTATTCCACCTATGGGGTGCAGTTGCTGATGCAGCGCTACGTGCCGCACGCCATCGAGTTCTACCCGCTGATCGCGCTGCCGGTGGCGTTTTTCGTCACCGCCGCTATCGGCATGGCCCTGGAACGCACGGTGATTCGTCACCTGTACGGCCGCCCCCTGGAAACCCTGCTCGCCACCTGGGGCATCAGCCTGATGCTGATCCAACTGGTGCGCCTGGTGTTCGGCGCGCAGAACGTCGAAGTGGCCAACCCCGCCTGGCTGTCCGGCGGCATTCAGGTGCTGCCCAACCTGGTGCTGCCGTACAACCGCATCGTGATCATCGCCTTCGCTTTGTGCGTGGTGCTGCTGACCTGGCTGCTGCTGAACAAGACGCGCCTGGGCCTCAACGTGCGCGCCGTCACCCAGAACCGCAACATGGCCGCCTGCTGCGGCGTGCCCACCGGGCGCGTGGACATGCTCGCGTTTGGCCTGGGCTCCGGCATCGCCGGGCTGGGCGGCGTGGCGCTGAGCCAGATCGGCAACGTCGGCCCGGACCTGGGCCAGAGCTACATCATCGATTCCTTCCTGGTCGTGGTGCTCGGCGGTGTCGGCCAATTGGCCGGTAGCGTGATGGCCGCGTTCGGCCTGGGGATCGCCAACAAGATCCTCGAACCGCAGATCGGCGCCGTGCTCGGCAAGATCCTGATCCTTGCGCTGATCATTCTGTTTATCCAGAAACGCCCGCAAGGCCTCTTCGCACTCAAAGGACGGGTGATCGACTGATGAACCAGCCATTGATGCTCACGGCCACACAAAAGGCCGGCCCCAAGCTGACGATTGCCATCGGCGCGGTAACCCTGATCCTGCTGCTGGCCCTGCCACTGTGTTCGCTGTTGGCGCCGGACAATCCGCTGCACGTGTCGGCCTACACGTTGACGCTGGTGGGCAAGATTCTCTGCTACGCCATCGTCGCCCTCGCGCTCGACCTGGTGTGGGGTTACGCCGGGATGTTGTCCCTCGGCCACGGCTTGTTCTTCGCCCTCGGCGGTTACGCCATGGGCATGTACCTGATGCGCCAGGCCTCCGGCGATGAGTTGCCGGCGTTCATGACCTTCTTGTCGTGGACCGAATTGCCCTGGTACTGGGTCGGCACCGAGCACTTCCTCTGGGCCTTGTGCCTGGTGGTGTTGGCGCCAGGGTTGCTGGCGCTGGTGTTCGGCTTCTTCGCCTTTCGCTCGCGGATCAAGGGCGTGTATTTCTCGATCATGACCCAGGCCCTGACCTTCGCCGGGATGCTGTTGTTCTTTCGCAACGAGACCGGCTTCGGTGGCAATAACGGCTTCACCAATTTCCGCAGCATCCTCGGCTTCGGCATCACCGAACCGGGCACGCGCGCGGCGTTGTTTGTGGCCACCGTGGTGTTGCTGGTGAGCAGCCTGTACATCGGCTGGCGCCTGGCCAAGAGCAAGTTCGGCCGGGTACTGACCGCCCTGCGCGATGCCGAGAACCGCCTGATGTTCTGCGGCTACGACCCGCGTGGCTTCAAGCTGTTCGTGTGGGTGTTGAGCGCAGTGCTGTGCGGCCTGGCGGGAGCGTTGTACGTGCCGCAGGTGGGCATCATCAACCCCAGCGAAATGTCGCCGACCAATTCCATCGAAGCCGCCGTGTGGGTGGCCTTGGGTGGGCGCGGCACCTTGATCGGGCCGCTGCTCGGCGCCGGAGTGGTGAACGGCATGAAGAGCTGGTTCACCGTGGCGTTCCCGGAGTATTGGCTGTTCTTCCTGGGGGCGCTGTTCATCATCGTCACCCTGTATTTGCCCAAGGGCGTGATCGGGCTGTTGAAGAAACGGGGTGAACAATGAGAGTCACGGCGACCGCAGAATTTATGCTCGAACCTATTCTCGACGCCGGCAGCGGCCGCGACGCGATCGGCATCGGCCAGGCCGCTGGCACGGGCCTCAACACGCGCCACGGCACGATCCTGACCCTGGAAGACATCAGCGTCAGCTTCGACGGTTTCAAGGCACTCAACGCCTTGAACCTGTACATCAGCGTCGGCGAATTGCGCTGCATCATCGGCCCCAACGGCGCGGGCAAAACCACGCTGATGGACGTGATCACCGGCAAGACCCGGCCCAGCCACGGCAACGCCTGGTTCGGCGAAACCCTCGACCTGACCTCGATGAGCGAAGTACAGATCGCCCAGGCCGGCATCGGCCGCAAGTTCCAGAAACCCACGGTGTTCGAAGCCTTGAGCGTGTTCGAAAACCTGGAGCTGGCGCAGAAGACCGACAAGTCGGTGTGGGCCAGCCTGCGCGCACGCCTGAGCGGCGAGCAGAAAGACCGCATCGATGAAGTGCTCGACACCATCCGCCTGACCGCCTCGGTGCATCGCCCGGCCGGCCTGCTGTCCCACGGCCAGAAGCAATTCCTGGAAATCGGCATGCTGCTGATGCAAGACCCGCAACTGTTGCTGCTCGACGAACCGGTGGCAGGCATGACCGACGCCGAAACCGAATTCACCGCCGAACTGTTCAAGCGCCTGGCGGGCAAGCACTCGCTGATGGTGGTGGAGCACGACATGGGCTTTGTCGGCTCGATTGCCGACCATGTGACCGTGTTGCACCAGGGCAGCGTGCTGGCCGAAGGGTCGCTGGAACAGGTGCAGGAAAACGAGCGCGTGATCGAGGTATACCTCGGGCGCTGAGTTCGTTTTTTTGTAGGCGCGAGCTTGCTCGCGAAAATCGTTAACGATAACGCGGGCATCCTGAATGCACGCGGCGCCCTCAGGTTTTTCGCGAGCAAGCTCGCTCCTACAGGGAATTGAGGAGGTTTTGAGAATGCTGCAAGTCGACAAGCTGCACCAGTATTACGGCGGTAGCCACATCCTGCGCGGGCTTTCATTCGAGGTGCAGATCGGCGAAGTCACCTGCCTGCTCGGCCGTAACGGCGTGGGCAAGACCACCCTGCTCAAGTGCCTGATGGGCCTGCTGCCCGCCAAAGAGGGCGCGGTGAACTGGGAAGGCAAGGCCATCACCGGCTTCAAGCCGCACCAGCGCGTACACGCCGGGATCGCCTACGTGCCCCAGGGCCGGGAGATTTTCGGGCGGCTGACGGTGGAAGAAAACCTGCTGATGGGCCTGTCGCGCTTCCCCGGCGCCGAAGCCAGGGAAGTCCCGGCGTTTATCTACGAACTGTTCCCGGTGCTGCTGCAAATGAAGCACCGCCGTGGGGGCGATTTGTCCGGTGGCCAGCAACAGCAGTTGGCGATTGGCCGCGCGCTGGCCAGCCGGCCGCGCCTGTTGATTCTCGACGAGCCAACCGAAGGCATTCAGCCGTCGGTGATCAAGGAGATCGCTGCGGTGATCAAGAAACTCGCGGCCCGTGGCGACATGGCGATCCTGTTGGTGGAGCAGTTCTACGACTTTGCCGCCGAACTGGCCGACCAGTACCTGGTGATGTCGCGCGGTGAAATCGTCCAGCAAGGCCGTGGAGAAAATATGGAAAGCGACGGTGTGCGCGGCCTCGTAACCATCTAATCTGTAGCTTCCTAACGATAAGCCCACGCCATGAACCTGCCCGTTTCTCCTGCCCTGTTCACCCCTAGCTGGCACGCCGAGCTGGAACTCGGCTACGCGCGTTTCGGCGACACCACGCGCCCGGTGATGCGTCGCCACCTCGGCCCGCTGCGCGTGCAAAAACACTTGTACGCCGAAGGCCCCGAGGTGTGCCAGCACATCATTGTGCATCCGCCCGGCGGGATTGCCGGCGGCGACCGCCTGGACATCCGCGCCCACGTCGCCGAGGGCGCCTGGGCGCAATTGACCAGCCCCGGCGCGGCCAAGTGGTACCGCGCCAGCGGCCCGGCGTTTCAGCAACTCGAGCTGAGCGTCGAGGCCGGCGCCACCCTGGAATGGCTGCCCCAGGAAACCATCGTGTTCAGCGCCGCCCAGGCCGAACTCACTACGCGCATCGCGCTGCACGGCGATGCGCGGCTGTTCTACTGGGACGTGGTCGCCCTGGGCCGCCCGGCCAGCGGCGAGCGCTTCAACCTCGGGCACTTTCAAGCGCACCTGGACATCCGTCGCGACGGCCAGTTGCTCTGGCACGAACGCCAGCGCATTGTGGGCGACGATGGCTTGCTCGACTCGCCGATTGGCCTGGACGGGCAACCGGTCTTCGCCACCTTGTTGCTGACCGGCGATATCGAGCCAGAATTACTCGAACACTGCCGCTCGCTGCCCCATGCGGTGCGCGGCGACCTGACCCAACTGCCCGGCCTGCTGGTCGCGCGCTGCCTGGCGAGCGAGGCGCTGCTGGCGCGGGGCTGGTTGATTGATTTATGGCGGCTGCTGCGCCCGGCGGTACTGGGGCGAGAGGCCGTGGCACCCAGAATCTGGAGCACATGAAGATCAAAATGTGGGAGGGGGCTTGCCCCCGATGGCGGTGGGTCAGTTACAGATGCATTGCCTGACACTCTGCTATCGGGGGCAAGCCCCCTCCCACACTTGATCTCCATTGTATTTAAGAATGCATTTTATGAAGGACCTTGAACCATGGACCTGACCCCACGGGAAAAAGACAAACTGCTGATCTTCACCGCAGGCCTCGTCGCCGAACGGCGCCTGGCGCGCGGTGTGAAGCTCAACTACCCGGAAACCATCGCCTACATCTCCGCGGCGCTGATGGAAGGCGCCCGCGACGGCCGCACCGTGGCCGACCTGATGCACTTCGGCACCACCCTGCTCAGCCGCGAGCAGGTGATGGAAGGCATCCCGGAAATGATCCCGGATATCCAGGTGGAAGCCACCTTTCCCGATGGCACCAAACTGGTGACCGTCCACCAACCCATCGCGTGAGGCCCCGCCATGATCCGTGATGCAACCGAGCACGATCTGCCAGCGATCCGCGACATCTACAACGACGCGGTGCTGAACACCACGGCGATCTGGAACGAACAGCCGGTGGATCTGGCTAACCGCCTGGCCTGGTTCAGTGCGCGCCAGGCGCAGCGCTACCCGATCCTGGTCGCGGTGGAAAACCACGAAGTGACGGGCTACGCCTCGTTCGGCGACTGGCGCCCCTTCGAAGGTTTTCGCTACAGCGTCGAGCACTCGGTGTACGTGCGCAACGATCAGCGCGGCAAAGGCCTCGGCCCACGCCTGATGCAAACCCTGATCGAACGCGCCCGCGCCGGCGGCAAACACGTGATGGTCGCGGCCATTGAAAGCGGCAACCAGGCCTCGCTCCGCCTGCATGAGCGCCTGGGTTTCAGCACCACCGGGCAGATGCCGCAAGTGGGCATCAAATTCGGCCGCTGGCTCGACCTGACCTTTATGCAACTGACCTTGAATCCGGGCGCCGAACCGCCCCAGGAGTGAGATCGATGAACGCCGCGCAACTGCGTCGAGTCAATGCTGAAAGTTTTGCCCACTATCGCCAGGGCTTGATCGAGCTGTTGCTGGATGCGGTCAGGCACGGCGCGTCGATCGGCTTCATGGCCGACTTCGATGAGGCCCAGGCGCGCGCGTATTTGCACAGCGTGCAAGCGAGCATCGAAGACGCCAGCCTGTTGCTGTGGGTGGTGGTGCGCGACGAGCGCGTGATTGCCAGCGTACAACTGGCGCTGTGCCAGAAAGCCAACGGTCTGAACCGCGCCGAAGTGCAAAAACTGCTGGTCCACAGCAGCGCCCGCCGCCACGGCCTGGGCCACCAGTTGATGCACGCCCTGGAACTCGCCGCGCGCCAACACAAGCGCGGCCTGCTGTACCTGGACACCGAAGCCGGCTCCGAGGCCGAAGCCTTCTACCAGGCGCTGCGCTACACCAAGGTGGGTGAACTGCCCGATTACTGCCAAAGCCCGGACGGGCGTTACAGCCCGACCGCCATCTACTACAAGACCCTGGGGCAACCTGCATGATTCCTGGTGAATTTCAGATCCAGCCTGGCGACATCGAACTCAACGTCGGCCGCCGCACCGTCAGCCTGAGCGTGGCCAACAGCGGCGACCGGCCGATCCAGGTGGGCTCGCACTATCACTTTTTCGAAACCAATGACGCACTGACCTTCGACCGTGCGCTGAGCCGCGGCATGCGCCTGAATATCCCGGCGGGCACGGCGGTGCGGTTTGAGCCGGGGCAGAGTCGCGAAGTTGAGTTGGTCGATTTCGGCGGAGGGCGGCGGGTGTTTGGGTTTGCCGGGCGGATCATGGGCGACCTTTAGGGCCTCATCGGGGGCAAGCCCCCTCCCACATTGGATCGGGTTCACACAGTTTGATTTGTGAATACAGCCAAAAGGTGGGGGGGCAAGCCCCCTCCCACATTGGATCGGGTTCACACAGTTTGATTTGTGAATACAGCCAAAAGGTGGGGGGGGCAAGCCCCCTCCCACATTGGATTGGGTTCACACAGTTTGATTTGTGAATACAGCCAAAAGGTGGGAGGGGGCTTGCCCCCGATAGCGATTTCACATTCAACACATTTTTTTCAGGGCAACCACACATGAAAATCAGCCGCCAAGCCTACGCCGACATGTACGGCCCCACCGTCGGTGACAAGGTCCGCCTGGCCGACACCGAGCTGTTCGTCGAAGTCGAACAAGACTTCACCGTCTATGGCGAAGAAGTGAAATTCGGCGGCGGCAAAGTGATCCGCGATGGCCAGGGCCAGAGCCAGTTGCTCGCCCATGAAGTGGTCGACACCCTGATCACCAACGCACTGATCATCGATCACTGGGGCATCGTCAAGGCCGACGTCGGCCTCAAGAACGGCCGCATCCACGCCATCGGCAAGGCCGGCAACCCGGATATCCAGCCCGGCGTGACCATGGCCATCGGCGCCAGCACCGAAGTGATCGCCGGTGAAGGCATGATCCTCACCGCCGGCGGCATCGACAGCCACGTGCATTTCATCTGCCCGCAGCAGATCGAAGAAGCGCTGACCAGCGGCGTTACCACCCTGATCGGCGGCGGCACCGGCCCGGCCACCGGCACTAACGCGACCACCTGCACCTCCGGCCCGTGGCACCTGGCGCGCATGCTGCAGGCCAGCGACGCGTTCCCGATGAACATCGGTTTCACCGGCAAGGGCAACGCCAGTTTGCCCGAGCCGCTGATCGAGCAGGTCAAGGCCGGCGCCATCGGTTTGAAGCTGCACGAAGACTGGGGCACCACGCCCGCGAGCATCGACAACTGCCTGAACGTCGCCGACCAATATGACGTGCAGGTGGCGATCCACAGCGACACCCTCAACGAATCCGGCTTCGTCGAAACCACACTGGCCGCGCTCAAGGGCCGCACCATCCACACCTACCACACCGAAGGCGCCGGCGGCGGCCACGCACCGGATATCATCAAGGCCTGCGGCTTCGCCAACGTGCTGCCCAGTTCGACCAACCCGACGCGGCCATTCACACGCAACACCATCGACGAACACCTCGACATGCTGATGGTCTGCCATCACCTCGACCCGAGCATCGCCGAAGACGTGGCCTTCGCCGAAAGCCGCATCCGCCGCGAGACCATCGCCGCCGAAGACATCCTGCACGACCTCGGCGCGTTCTCGATGATCAGCTCCGACAGCCAGGCCATGGGCCGCGTCGGCGAAGTGATCACGCGCACCTGGCAAACCGCCGACAAGATGAAAAAACAGCGCGGCGCCCTGCCCGGCGACGGCCCCGGCAACGATAACTTCCGTACCAAGCGCTACATCGCCAAGTACACCATCAACCCGGCGATCACCCACGGCATCAGCCATATCGTCGGCTCCATCGAAGTCGGCAAATGGGCCGATCTGGTGCTGTGGCGTCCGGCGTTCTTCGGCATCAAGCCAACCCTGATCCTCAAGGGCGGCGCGATTGCCTCAAGCCTGATGGGCGACGCCAACGCCTCGATTCCCACGCCGCAGCCGGTCCACTACCGGCCGATGTTCGCCAGCTTCGGCAGCGCCCTGCACGCCACCAGCCTGACCTTTATCAGCCAGGCCGCCGAGGATGCCGGCTTACCGCAAGCCTTGGGTTTGAAGAAGCAGATCGCGGTGGTCAAGGGCTGTCGCAATGTGCAGAAAACCGACCTGATCCACAACGACTACCTGCCGCACATCGACGTGGACCCACAGACCTATCAGGTCAAGGCCGACGGCGTGTTGCTGTGGTGCGAGCCGGCGGATGTGCTGCCGATGGCGCAGCGCTATTTCTTGTTTTAGCGCCGGAGATTCAACCCTGAAAACCGAGGTTTTCAGGGTTGCGTTGCACCCCGCATGATCAATCGACACTGCGCCCCATCGCCTGATCGCAGAGGCGGCGCAGGATGTTTTTACTTTCCTCGGCCAACACGGCGATATCGGCGTAGTACTGCGCGTCGCTCATCACCTGGCCGGGGGCGACTTCGCTGACGGGCTTGCCCAGGGTGCGGGCCGTGCTTTCGATGATTTTTCGTTGTGCGGCCTTTTGCGTGTCCGACAGGTTGCCATTGCTGGCCCAGGCCGTCTGCGCCTCCAGCAGGTCATCCAGGGCCCGGCTCTTGTTGAGCACCACCTCGAACGCCTCGGCGTGGGTGGCTTCCAGGTAGTTGCGCCAGAAGTCCTGTTCGATCAGTTGCTCGCGGAGCAGGTCGCCCTCTTCCAGGCGCGTGACGCGCTCATAGGCGTCATCGAGCATCTGGGGCGTCACATCCGGTTCGTCGAAGCGCATGCTGCGCGATTGCCAAGGCAGGTCCAGCCGTTGGGCGAGCCCGGTGACGAACGCCAGATGGATCTCGACTTCATCCAGCGTGCGTACCGGGTTGCCGCGTTCATCGTATTGGGTGAGCAGATGCCCGTCTTCGTCATAGAGCGGAAAACGCCGGCCCTGCGCGCGCAGCGCCTCCACGCGGGCGCGGGCGATCCGGCCCACTTCGTCCAACCGGCACTTGCCCTTGGCCAGGTCCAGCAGTTCAAGCAGGACCCATTCCGGACGCCCCGCCGCGTGGGCTTCCCACTGCATCACCTCGACCCCCATGGCATTGAATAACTGCGCCCCGGCGTCGACGCAGGTGGTCGGCGCCGTGGCCATCTGGAACAGCTTTTCGCGCAGCCGGGGTTCGGCGTCGGCGGCCTCCAGCATGCGCCAGACTTTGCTCGTCAGCTCGACCTTGTAGGGCGCCAGAAGCGCATCGGACGACTCCGATAACTTTCTGATCTCATCAAAAAACGGCTCCGAACCGCGCGCGCCTTCCAGTGCATCCCAGACCGGCTGCTTGGCCAGCCATTCGTCCTGCGTCAAACCGGCCATCCAGTGCGCGCTGTCCTGCGTGCCGGCCGGCGGGAGACGCCGATCCGGGTCAATACCGACGGATTCCATATAGCCCCTGAGCGTGCGGTTCACCTCCGGCGTCAGGCGTGACGGGTCAACACGCGTGCGGGCAAGCACACCGGCATGCTCCGAACCCAGCGCCACAGCGGGTATGCGCTCGATGGGGTTGGCGCTCAAGTCCAGCAGGAACGAACGCGGCCGTGGCACTTCAAGCAGGCCCGGCGGCCAGTCGGTCAGGCCAGTGCCGCCCAGCCACAGCAGGCGCAGCTCGTGCATCTGGCTGATATCGGGCGCGAGCCCCAGCGGATTGCCGTCCAACCAGAGCGTCCGTAAATGCCGCATCGAGCGCAACCGCGCGACCGCATCAGCATCCAGAACGATATGGTTCTCCGCCATTTCCAGTTCCTGAAGACGCGCCATCTGCGTGATCTGCGGCGGCAATCGGGTCAACTCGCACGCGGCGATATCCAGGGTGTGCAAGGCGCGAAAGTGCGCCAGGAACGACACGTTCGCATCGCTGAAACCGGAGTTGGACAGACCCAGCCCGCTGACATGCTCAAAGTTGGCACTCAGCGCGGGCAGGCTCAGCAGTTGCTGCTGAAGCGGTTTGTCCGCCAGTTCGATTTTCTGCCCCAGGTAGCGCCCACTCTCGTCGTAATGCCGCGGCCCGATGCGGCGCCAGGCATCCTTGAGGGCGCGGACAATCTCGCTGCGCCTGAGCAACTGTTCGCGATAGGCCTGGCTGCCGAACTCGCCCACGCCTTCGATCGGCTGACTCATCCAGGTTTGCAGCGCGGCATCCAGCACCTTGTACTCGCGCTCCAGCGCCTTGAGCCACTGATCGCTGTAGGGATCGTTGGCCGCACGCAACGCGATCACCTCCTCGTCGGTAAAGTCCGGGTACAACGTGCGCAAGCGCTCCTCAATGATGCGATCCCAGTCGCCCAGACCCACGCCTCGACCGCTCAACGGATACCCACGGCGATTGCCGGGCAAAACGCTGGGCGCGAGGAAGAACGGCCGGCTCTCGGGCAGGATATGCAACAAACGGCGCAATTGCGGCCGGGGCAAGGCATATCGCTGGATCAGCGCCTTCAACTGCTGGCCCTGCGCGACGTGCGGCAGGCCCAGGGAGGCGCGATGCCCATCGGTCAGCGCATGCTGGATCGCCCCATAGAAACTGTTGATGCCGGACAGTGCGTTGGCTTCTTCATCGAACGGCTGATAGCGACCTAGGGCAACCCATACCAGCACCTTGCGGCTGCTCGCATCGATGGGGCCGAAACTGGCGCGCAATGTGCCGTCATAGTCATGTTCGCGCACCTCCAGGCGCAAGTCGTCTTGCCAGCCGGGCAGCGTTTCGAGGGTGTTGAGCACCAGTGTCTCGGTGTCCGGGCCGGCCAGCGCCTCCAGGTATAAGCCTTGATAAGCGCGCACCAGGCGCATCTGGCGCTGCATGCCGCGCGCCTGCCGGGCCAGCGCCAGCGGCAGCTTGCCGGTGTTTTTGAGGCTGGCCAGCGCAGCTGCGGGCGCAGCGTCGAGCAGCTCGCGGCCCATGGCGTTCGACAACCCTTTGAAATCCCGCTGCAGCACTTGCAGCGCCGAGTCGGCGGCGGGCGCCTGGCCGGCGTATAAGCTATTGAACAACCGCGCGCGTTGCCCGACCGCAAAATCGGCCAGGGCCGATTGCACCAGCGTCACGCGTGCGCTGTTGTCTTCGGGAATGTACTGAAAGAACTGACGCAGGATGTGCGCCACCTGCTCGCGACTGAGCGCCTGGACGACCCGCTCGGGCAGTTTGCCGGCCATCAGGTCGGCCATGTCGAGGTTGATCACCTGCGTCGCTGGCGGCCCCACAGGCGCATAACGCACGCGCTTGGCCGCCGCGCCCGAACCTTCGACCACCTCGATAGCCCACGCCGCTGGCCAGCCGGGCAGTTCGACCGTCAACGGCACGGCATACTGGGCCAGCGGGCTGGACAGGTTGCCGCTGCGGATCAGCTCGCTTACCGTCACCGCATCGGCATAGGCCTGAAACTGGCTGGCCGTGTCGAGGAGCACGGCGGGCGGCGCCTCGCTCTCGCTATGCACACGGCGCAGCGCATCGTCATCCACGTCACAGACCGTGCGAATCTGCTCCAGTTCGATGTCCTCGAAGGCGTCCATGGACGGCCCCAGACGTCGCATCAGGCGTGGCTGTCGCCAACCCCGCGGCTGCTCCACTTCATGGCGCCAGCCACCGGAACCGTTGTGGCGGATCTCAGGTTGGTAGGCATCGGGGCGGCGCGGGTGTTGAATGCGATATTTGCCGGGGTACGGGTCCTTTTTCAGCTCCAGGGGTTGGCCTTCCAGCAACAGGATCTGGTCGCGACCGTAGGTGTGCAACCCTTCGGCCGAGGGCTGCGAGTCGGTGGCGATGTTGATGTTGCGCACATAGGGTTTCAAGTCCGGCTTCCACAGCCGAACTTTGCCGTCGGGCAACTTGACCAGCTTCAGGCCTTCGATAAACGGCGAGACGGTAAAGTGGAACACCACCGCGCCCGCACCGAGCATCACCAGGCTTTCCAACACATCGCCCAAGTGCAACCAGCCGGCCTCGCGGTCGCCCGTGCTCAGCTCATGCACCCCGTCAAATACTTCATGCAACAACTGCGCGGCCGTGACCGCCAGCATCGCATACCCCAACGGCGGCACCACCATCGAGACCGTGTTCAACACCAACATGCCCAGGCCCAGGTAGTGCGACCAACGGCGGGAGCGGTTGGCGGCATCGGTGTGCGCGGTCGTAATCGCGTCGGCGAGCCCATCGTCGAGCAAACGCTCGAGTTGGCTTTCGTAGAGTTCGTCCCACAGGTCGATAACGCTCCAGAGCCCCTTGATCGGGTCGCTGTTGATATCCAGATTCGGGCCTTTGATGGGGATTCGAACGGTATGGGCGGGATCACCCAGCACCTGGGTGAACGGCGTCGGGGCGAGCAATTTTGACCAGAACTGCCCACGCTCCGAGCGCATCCACTGCACCGCCCAAGACTGTTGTGGCGCGTCTTTGACCAGCTCAGTCAACCGGCGAAAGTAATAGGGGCGGTCCTTTTTGGCGACGAAACGGCTGAAAAACACCTGGTATTGCGTGGGTTCGATGCCCTTGGATCGGTCGTCGTCTTGCGTGCCGTGGGTCAGGCGGTCCGTCATGTCCTGGCGGAATTCGGCAAACGACTCATAGCGCTTGATCGGCTGGACCGGATCGTCGGGAAACCAGGCGATAAACCAGGTGCCATAACGCCGGATCACGCTCGGTTCGATGAGCAAACAGCCTTGAAGCCGCAGGTGCATCAGGCACGGCGTGCTGTACCAGATCTGTTTGTCGCCGATCCGGATGTCTTTCTCGCCGTTGGCCACTCTCAACAGCAACGCAAAATCATCGGCACCGATATCCCCCTTGAGCAACGCGAGGTGCGCCTCCACCTTGAGGGCGTCTTTTTTCCACGTGGTAAAGCGCAGGCGCAACAACGCATCATCGATCACATTGCCCGAGCGCAGGTGACCATTGAGGTAGGCCTGGTACTGAGCGCCCAGGTCCAGCTCACGGCAGAGCGTGACAAACGTATCGATGGGAAGCGCGGTAGCGACCCGCTCAAAACGACCGGTGTCATCATCGGGCCGGGAGATGAAACCTGAAGCACTGTTGAAAAAGCCGGGCGCCGCTTCCGGCGCTTCAAAGTTGTTCAGCGCCGCTTGCAGCAGGGAAAACGTCTTGGTCTTGAACCCGCCCGTTTGCCGGCCGAAGGCGTCTTCTGCCGGGACATACAGCAGCAGATACGTTTGCTGCACATCCAGCGTGTAACCGGCGTCTTTTAATGCGGTTTCCAACAACGGTTGGGCGAACTCCGTGACCGTCTGCAGCTTCGCCATCTGCGCTTCCCATTGGCTCAATGAGTTCCAGCTGGCGTCGATGAAGGTCTTGAGCGTGTCTTTTTGCTGCAGGCTGGTCGAGATGTACCAGCCAGGCAGCTCAGGGCTGAGCTGGCGCAGCGCAGCGCGGTTGTGTGGGGAGGCTTTGACGAGTGCCTGCGGAATCAGGCTGGCGAGCGTTGCGTAGTGCTGCCCCTGGTCTCCCGGAGGGAGCGGGGCTTGAGCGTGGGCCATGAAAAGTACCTCATTGTGAAAATGAGCAGCTTATTCATGGCCCCCACGGGCCTGGGCCTAACTATGCAAGACAGTTGCCCGGGTGGATCAGTTGTTCCAGCCTTTGCGCGGATCGAAGGCGGCGCTGTCGGCCAGTGCCTTCCACAACCCGAGCACTTCCTCGCTGGCCTCTTTGGGCATCACCACTTTCAGTTGGATGAACAGATAACCGCGCTGCCCGCCCTTGTTCATCAGGCCATGGCCCTTGGCGCGCATGCGCTGGCCGTTCTGGCTACCGGCCGGGACCTTGAGGTTGATCTTGCCGGTCAGGGTCGGCACGGCAACTTCGGTGCCCAACGCCAGTTCCCACGGCGCCACCGGCACGCTGATCACCAGGTTTTCGCCTTCGACCTCGAATTTTGGGTGCGGCGCAAACTTGACGATCAGGTACAGATCACCGTTGGCCCCACCGCCAATGCCCGGCGCGCCCTGGCCTTTGAGGCGGATGCGCTCCCCGTCGGTGACCCCGGAGGGGATCTTCACGTTCAGGCTCTTGACGGTGTTGCTGACATGCCGGCCCGAAGCGTCGTATTGCGGTACCTGGAAGCTGATCTGCTTGGACTCGGTGGACAGCGTCTCTTCAAGAAACACCGACAGTTGCATCTCCACGTCCTGGCCTTTACGCCCGGTACTGCGGCGCTGACCGCCGCCGAAGCCGTCGCCACGGGCGCCGAAGATCGAGCTGAAGAAGTCCGAAAAATCCCCCTGATCCTCGCCGCCACTGTAGCCGCCACGGCTCTGCCAGCCCGGTGGCCCCTGGAACGGCTGGCCATGCTGGCCGTATTTGCGCAACTCGTCGTACTCGGCGCGCTTGTCGGCGCTTTTCAGCGCTTCATAGGCTTCAGACGCGTCCTTGAACTTGGCTTCGGCGTCTTTTTCCTTGCTCACGTCCGGGTGATATTTGCGCGCCAGCTTGCGATAGGCGGTCTTGATCGCCTTGTCGTCCGCCGTCGGCTCCACGCCAAGGATCTTGTAATAGTCTTTAAAGTCCATCTGGGGGGTCACCCTCCGTCATCGATATCGCACAGCCAAGGGCACAGCATGCGCCGGTTTGCAGCGTTTGGATTGACTGAACTCAATCCCAAGCCGATGGCTGCGTCTAGTAGTTTATCGGCACCGCACGAATAATCTTGCAGCCACCGACGGTATGCGGGACAAGTTGGGGGCAAACGCTGGCCTTTCAAGGCGCGGCGCCGGCTATTTAACAGATCGTCGGCCTACGCATCTGCACGCGGGTGGCATACACTGCGCGGCCGTTTTTCAACCGGAACCCGATAGACATGAAAAACCCATCCCCAGCCCGTGCCTGCGGCATCGACTTTGGCACGTCCAACTCCACCGTCGGCTGGATTCGCCCCGGCATGGAAACGCTTATCGCGCTGGAGGACGACAAAATCACCTTGCCGTCGGTGGTGTTCTTCAACTTCGAGGAGCGCCGCCCGGTCTACGGTCGCCTGGCGCTGCACGAATACCTGGAAAACTACGAAGGCCGGCTGATGCGCTCGCTCAAGAGCCTGCTGGGTTCCAAGCTGATCAAGCACGACACCAGCGTGCTGGGCACGGCGATGCCGTTCACCGACTTGCTGGCGCTGTTTATCGGCCAACTCAAGAGCCGTGCCGAAACCGCTGCGGGCCGCGAGTTCGAAGAAGTGGTACTGGGTCGCCCGGTGTTTTTCGTCGATGACGACCCGATGGCCGACCAGGAAGCCGAGAACACCTTGGTCGACGTGGCGCGCAAGATCGGCTTCAAGGACATCTCGTTCCAGTACGAACCGATTGCCGCGGCCTTCGACTACGAGTCCACCATCGAAAAAGAAGAGCTGGTGCTGATTGTCGACATCGGCGGCGGTACCTCGGACTTCTCGCTGGTGCGCCTGTCGCCGGACCGTCGCCACAACGACAACCGCCACGACGACATCCTCGCCACCGGCGGCGTGCACATCGGCGGTACCGACTTCGACAAACAACTCTCGCTGGCCGGCATGATGCCGCTGTTCGGCTACGGCAGCCGCATGAAAAGCGGCGCGTACATGCCCACCAGCCATCACATGAACCTGGCCACCTGGCACACCATCAACTCGGTGTACTCGCAAAAATCCCAGTTGGCCCTGGGCAGCATGCGCTACGACATCGAAGACACCGGCGGCATCGACCGCCTGTTCAAGCTGATCGAACAGCGGGCCGGGCACTGGTTGGCGATGGAAGTCGAAGAAACCAAGATCCAGCTGACCCACGCAGACAGCCGCCATGTGCTGCTCGACCGGGTGGAGCCAGGGTTGAGCGTGGACCTGAGCCGTGCGCTGTTCGAGTCGGCCATCGATGCGCTGCTGGAGCGCGTGCGCAACAGCGTCACCCAATTGCTCGCCGACGCGTCGGTGGATGTGGCGCAGGTGGACACGGTGTTCTTTACCGGCGGTTCCAGCGGCATTCCGGCGCTGCGCCACAGCATCTCGGCGATGCTGCCGAATGCGCGGCATGTGGAAGGGAATATCTTTGGCAGTATCGGTAGTGGGTTGGCGATTGAGGCCAGTAAGCGTTACGGCAGCTGATCTGCCCCCAACTCACTGGCACTGAAAATCAAAATGTGGGAGGGGGCTTGCCCCCGATTGCAGTGGGTCAGTCACCAGGAATATTGACTGACACATCGCCCCTTCCACATTCAGACCATCCCGCCGAGCTTCAGCTCACTCTTCAAATACGCGTAGTAAATCGGCCCCGCCACCACGCCCGGCAGGCCGAACGCAGCCTCGAACACCAGCATCGCCAACAACAACTCCCAGGATTTGGCACTGATCTGCCCGCCGACGATCCGCGCATTGAGGAAGTACTCGACCTTGTGGATCACGATCAAATACCCCAGCGCCGCCACCGCCACCCAGATCGACAGCGACAGCGCGACGATGGTGATCAGGGTGTTGGACATCAGGTTGCCGATCACCGGCAGCAGGCCGAGCAGGAAGGTCAGCACGATCAGGGTTTTGGTCAGCGGCAGGTGAATCCCGCACAGCGGCAGCACCACCGCGAGGAACACGGCGGTAAACACGGTGTTGAGGGCGGCGATCTTGATCTGTGCAAAGACGATGTTGCGAAACGCCTGGACCAACAGGTGCAGACGATCGAACAGCGCGGCGGCCAGGGGTTTGCGCTTGGTCAGGTCAGGGATGCGCTGCAGTGCGATGATCGCGCCGAGCACCATGCCGATCAGCAGGGTGACGAACATGTGGGCGGCATCTTTGCCCACCAGTTGCAGGTCGCTCAGGTGTTTGCTGATCCAGTCGCCGATGGCCACCCGGAATTCGGCGGCGCTGGCGGGCAGGTAGGCGTCGAGGAACGGCGGCAACTGGCCGCGCGCGCGGTCGACCACGCCCATGAATTTGTCGAGGGAGGCCCCGGGGTTTTCCGCTTCGTGGAGCAGGAAGCTGATCGCGCCGGCAAAGATCAGGGCCAACACGCTGACGATCAAGGTGCCGAGCAAGGCGACGGCGAGCCAGCGCGCACGCCGACCTTCGATCAGCCGTTGCAGTTGAGGGGTAAGCATGTTGACCAGTTCAAACACCAACAGACCGGCCAGCAGGCTGGGCAGTAACTTCAGCGGCAGAACCAGCAGTAACCCGCCGAAAATGATGATGTAACTGGCCAGCAACAACACGTGACGCTGAGAAAACGTTGGCATACAGCCTCAAAACGAACGGCGTTAAAGGATGGGCAGTCTGCCAGCCTTGGGGGAATCAAGCGAGGGGATCGGTGGTGAATGCGATCAAGTGTGGGAGCTGGCGCGCTATCGCAGGCAAGCCAGCCTCACACATTTGATCTTCAGCGGCCGCGAAATCGCAATCAGCCTTTGAGGCAGGTGCTCATGAACGTCTTGCGTGCGTCACCAGTCAGCGCCTTGGTTTTCGCCGACGCATTGCAATCCTTCATCTTCTGCTGCTGCGGGGTCAATGTCTTCGCGTCATTGGCCGCCGGCGCCGACAGGCAGGTTTTCATGAAGGCCTTGCGCTCGTCGCCCTTGAGCGTCTTGGTGGTGGCCTCGGCATTGCAGGTGGTCATTTTATTTTGCTGGGCGGTAGCGGCAAAGCCTTGGGAACACAGCATCAGGCCCATCATCAACAACGGAATTCGCAGCATCTTCATGGAGTTTTCTCCCTGTTACCGTGCCGGAGGGCACGGCCTACCGACGAGTGTAGCCAAACCCTGTTACATATTCACCGGCCGCGAATGTTCGCCCGTCGGTACTGCTCCGGGGTACAGCCGGCGTGGCGCTGGAACATGGCGATAAACGCCGAAGCAGTGCTATAGCCGAGGTCGAAGGCCACCTGTTGCACGCTGCGCGGGCTGTCGAGGGCTTCGATCGCTGCCAGGTAGCGCAGGCGCTGGCGCCATTCGCCGAAGCTCATGCCCAGTTCGCGCACAAACTGGCGGGCCAGGGTGCGTTCGCTCACATGCACCTGCTCGGCCCATTGCGCCAGGGGGCGGTTATCCCCCGGTTCGGCCTGCATGCCTTCGAGCACGCCGAGCAGCCCGGATTGGCGCGCGTAGGGCAGGAAACCATCGTGGATCGGGGCTTGCTTGAGCTGGTCTACCAGCACCTGGGCCAGGCGGATATCGGCTTCGGTGTGGGGGATGTTGACGTCACGTTGGGCGAAGTCGCTGAGGATCGCCTTGAGGATATCGCTGATCGCCAAGGTACAAGGCTGCTTGGGCAGTTGCGCACACAACGGCGGGGCAAGGCCCACCGAGCGGTAGACAATGGCCTGGGCATTGTAGGAACTGTGCTCGGTGTCCGGCGGTATCCACACCGCGTACTGCGGCGGCGACATAAAGCGGCTGCCGGCCACTTCCATGCGCATCACCCCGCTCGCCGAATAATCCAACGAACCCCAGAAGTGCCGGTGCGGGGTGCATTCGGTGTTCGGGGCAAAATCGGAGTAACGGAAGTACACCGGGCTCGGCAGGCTGGGGAAATCCGCAAGGCGGACGGTGTGTCTGGGCATGTTGTCTGGATTCAGAGGTCGTTTGTCTGGATCGCAGTATAGGCTTCGATCCAGACAGGGGATAATCCCGTCTCATCAACACACTGGGTTGCTTTCAATGCAATACGCGTATCCCCTGCTGGCCATTTTCATCTGGGCCGGCAACACCGTGGTCAACAAACTGGCCGTGGGTTCGATCTTCCCTGCTGAAATCGGCTTCTACCGCTGGTTGTTGGCGGCGCTGCTGTTTACCCCGTTCATGCTCAAGCCGGTGATTGCCCATTGGCCGATCATCCGCCCGAACCTGGGCAAGATTTTTATCCTCGGCGTGCTGGGCATGGCGGTGTATCAAAGCCTGGCCTATTACGCCGCGTCGCTGACCAGCGCCACCAACATGGGCATCATCCTGTCGCTGATGCCATTGATGGCGTTGACGGCGGCGATCATCAGCCTCGGCCAACGCCTGACGTTTGGTGCACTGAGCGGCGCGGTGCTGTCGTTCGCTGGCGTGGTGGTGGTGGTGTCGTCCGGTAGCCTGGGCGCGTTGCTGCAACACGGGGTCAACCTGGGCGACGCGATGATGCTGGTCGCCACCCTGGCCTACGCGGTCTATAGCACCCTGTTGAAAAAATGGCAGCTGCGCCTGCCGCCGTTGGTGTTGCTGTATTTGCAGGTGCTGGTGGCGGTGGTGGTGCTGTTTCCGCTGTTCCTGTTTTCGGCAAAAGCCGGGCTGGGCTGGGCGAATATCCCGTTGGTGCTGTACGCCTGCCTGCTGGCCTCGATGCTCGCGCCGTTGGCCTGGATGCACTCGGTGAAAACCCTGGGGCCGAGCCGCACCACGTTGTTTTTCAACCTGCTGCCGCTGATTACCGCACTGATCGCGGCGCTGGTGTTGAAGGAAGAGTTGGCGCTGTATCACCTGGTGGGCGGGCTGTTGACGTTGGGCGGGGTGATTTTGTCGGAGCGCTGGACCACGCCGGTCGGGCGTAGGCTGGGCGTTGCCTGAGCTATCGCTATCGGGGGCAAGCCCCCTCCCACAGTTGACCGAGGCGCCAGGGCGAACGCGGTCCAATGTGGGAGGGGGCTTGCCCCCGATGAACGATAACGCGGTGCACCTGCTACACCCCAGCCGCCTTGAGCCGCCGCACATGCTCGACGAACAAGCGGATCGGCTCCGCCCCCTTGCCCACCAACCCCAGCGACTGGTTGACGATATCGAAATGGTCGAGGGCGTAGTCATCGCCGATCACCGTGCCCAGGTGTGAGCTGTAGCGTCCGACCATGCCATCGCACTGGCCCTTCTCGCGCACGAAGCTGCGGGCGAACAGGCGGCAACTGCGATTCGTGCCATCGAACAGGTTGCGCCCGCGATCGGTCTTACCCGGTTGCAAGGTGCCGGACCACGAGTAATAGCGCACGCCATTCACCTCTGCGGCGCCCTGCCCGCCCCACGTCTGCGGCAATCCCTGGGGATATTCACGATTAAACAACGCCACCCCCGCACTGGTCAGCGACTGGTGCGAGGCGTGCAGGTCCGCCTTGAAGCGCGGGCCACGGTAGCCGGTTTCGAGCAGGCTCATGACGGCGGCGACCAGATGAAACAGCACGCTGACGATCCGGCCTTTGACGCTGTCCATCGGGTAATGGGTATGGAAATAATCCGCCAGCTCCGAGCCGTGATTGGGCCCGGCCACCGACGTCACCGACGCGATCCAGTCCGGGCGCTTGGCGGCGGCATAACGCGCGGTGAGCGCGCCCTGGCTATGGCCGATCAGGTTGACCTTGTCGGCGCCGGTTTCGCGGCGAATCCGCTCGACCTGCACCAGCAACTGCTCACCGCGCACCTCGCTGGAATCGAGCGGCGCCACCTGCACCGCAAACACCTGCGCCCCACCCGCCCGCAGCGCCGGGACGATGCCATACCAGTAAGGAAACAACCCCAGGCGCACAAACCCCAGCATGCCCGGCACCAGTACCAAGGGGTAACGCGTGGCTAACGACTGCGACATGAAGCGAACGTCCTTGATCAAGAAAGGATGCGAGCAGGCTAACCCAATCCGGCGACGCGCTGATGACACCTGCCGGTAAATCCAATAAAACTTTTTGCGTTGCGCATGACTCACAACTTGGAGCGATCACGCCGACAGAGCGTGGCGTAAAACCGGATTAGCCCCAGGAGGTTGAGATGACTGCAGCAAACCTGACTGACGTTGCGACCCTGCGCCAACGCGCCCGCCAGAACGTCGAAAACGGCGCCGTGACCGAAGGCTACAGCGCCGACCGCGAAGAGATCATTCGCCTGCTCAACGCCTCGCTGGCCACTGAACTGGTGTGCGTGCTGCGCTACAAGCGCCACTACTTCATGGCCAGCGGCGTGAAAGCGCAGATCGCCGCGGAAGAATTCCTCGAACATGCGACCCAGGAAGGCGAACACGCCGACAAACTCGCCGAACGTATCGTGCAGTTGGGTGGCGAGCCCGAATTCAACCCGGACCTGCTGTCGAAGAACTCCCACGCGCAATACGTGGCCGGCAACACCTTGAAGGAAATGGTCTACGAAGACCTCGTCGCCGAGCGGATTGCGGTCGACAGCTATCGCGAAATCATCCAGTACATCGGTGATAAAGACCCGACCACTCGCCGCCTGTTTGAAGAAATCCTGGCTCAGGAAGAAGAGCATGCGGATGACATGGCGGATATTCTCGAAAGCCTATAAGCCGCTGCAAAAAGCGCCGAAATCCCCCTGTGGTAGCGGGCTTGCGTGCGATTGTAGAGTGTCCGTCAGCGGATAAATTGACTGACGCACGCAACGCTATCGCGAGCAAACCCGCTACCATTTTTTTCATCTCCGTCGGGTCAGTTAGCCTTTCACAGTCTTCGGCGCCTTGCCTTCCCTCATCTGCTGCAACAACGGCGCGCACTGGTTGGGCACGTCCCCGCTCGGCGCGACCAGTGCCAGCAACCCGGCGGCCGGGCCGGCGATGATCCCCAGCGCGACCATGCCGGCGCCGCGCAGTGCCAGGGGGACGGCTTTCACGCCGGCATTCGGTTTGATGAACGGACCGTTCACATACAGCGGTGAGCGCAGCGAGAACAGGCGGAAGCCTTTCGACTCCGGGGTGATGGTCAGGTCGAGCTGCTCCGAAGCCATGTTCGCCGTGCCATCGATGTAGATGATGGCGTTCTCGGTGTCGAACACAAACAAGCGTGTGGTCGCGAGCCCGGTCTTGATGCCGAAGTCCGCCGCCGCGCAGTTGATCTTCACTTCCTTGTCGCCAAACAAACGTCCGACGACGTAGTTGCCCACGTTGAGCCCGACGATTTCCATCAGGCCCCGGCTGATGGCGCCGTCGTTGATCAGCATCTTCAGGTCGCCGTTGGCCGAGCCAAGCAACGCCGCCACCGAGTTGCCGCGCCCGGCGATATCCGCATCGCCGTTGAGTTGGCCAAAGCTGGTTTTCATCGGTTCGAAGGTCGGGAACAACTGTTTGAGCTGGAAGTTGCGCGCAGTCAATTTGGCGCGGCCTTCCATTGGCGTGACGCGCCCGTTCAGGCGAATCTGCGCATCGAGCTTGCCGCCAGCCACGCCGAACCGCAGGGGTTGCAGGCTCAGTTCGCCATCCGTCAGCACCACGTGCGTGTAGAGGTCGGTGAAGGGTAAGTCGGCGCTGTGGACGATGCGTTTGCCGGTGAATTCGACGTCGGCATCCATGTCACGCCAGCGCTCGGTGCGGAACGCTTCCACCGGCAGTACTTTGGTCGCCGGCTGTTTACTCATCCCGCCACGGGCCTTTTGCTTGGCGTTGGAATCAGCGCCAATCAAGGGTGCAAGGTCGGCCATCAACAGTTGGTTGGACACCAGCGCGCCGCTGAGTTTGGGGCGTGGCTGACTGGCGACGTAGGCCAGGTTGCCGCGGATATCGCTGGCGCCGATCTTGCCGTTGAAGTTTTCGTAGCGGAACGTCGCGCCGCTGGCTTGGCGCAGTTGGGCGGTCAGGTGCCCATCGGTGGAGTAGGCCGGTGAGTCCGGCAGGGTGACACCGGTCAGCGGGTACAGGTTACCCAGGCTTGCGCCTGCGAGTTTCAAGCGCAGGTCCAGGGCGCCGAGATTGAGCGGGTCGGTCAGGGTGCCGGCCAGGGCGATGCGGGTGTCGGCGATGTTCACCTGGGCTTGCAGCGGGAACGGCTTGGCCGCGTCCTGCAAGGCGAGCAGGCCGCCGATCTTGCCGCTACCGTCGAGTTTCTGGCCGTGGTACTGGCCTTTGACCTTAAGACCGAACGCGTAGTCCTGGGGGGCCGCGCCTTTTTCCAAGACTTTTTTGGCATCGGCATCGCCGACGATTTCGCCAAACGGAATGGGTTTGCCCAGCGGGTCGATGATCACGTCCAGCTGGGTTTTGAGGGGCTGGTCGTCGAGCGTCACGTGGCCCTTGTCGAAGCCGATGGCGCCGATCTCCACCACCCAGTTGGAGGGCTCAGCGTTGGGGTCCTTGGGATCGAATGTGAATACCCAGTTGGCACGTCCATCGGCCAGGCGCTGCAACTCGGCGCTCGGCTCGGTGAGGTCGATGCGCGGGATCACCACGCGTTGCACCAGCAAGGCCAACGGCGAGATACGCAGCTCCACACGCTTGAGCGTGACCATTTGCGGTTTTTTCGACCACTCGGGGTTGCCCAGGCTCAGGTCTTCGGCGATCACATGGGGCCATGGCACCCAGGCACGCCAGCCGCCCTCGTCCAGTTCACGGCGCCACACCACCGCCAGGTTGCCATTGATGGCAAACGGGCGATGCAGCTCTTCGGAGACCTTGGCATTGAGCGGCGGTTTGATGCGGTTCCAGTCGAAGAACAGCAAAAACACCACCGCCACGACGATTGACAGAACGATGCTGGCGCAGCACCAAGCGACGATTTTACGAGTGCGCGTCATTGCACAGAACTCCTGAATACGACTGGCCGAGTCACAGCCCTTAAGACAGCTTATACAGCTAGGACTGGCAAACCACCTCGGGGTTTAACCCGATCGACGTTTTGCCAGAAAAACCACATTTTTCTGACCGACTCGACAGATTTTTTCTACGCCAGTGCACCATTGATACCCAGGTACGTGTCGAAAATACCCAGTACGGTGCAATACCGCGGGCTTGAGAGGTCCGACTTAGAGCCTCCTACGGGAACAATCAATTCCGTTGATTATTACCATTGTGTTTATGAACTTTTATATCGACTTATCGAGAGTAGCATTAGCCCCGTACCCACTTAATTGCCCTCCCAAGGAACAACCGATCATGAAACGCCAAGTACTCGCTACCGTGCTGCTGTCTGTCCTCGCTTCCAGTGCCTTTGCCCTGCCGGCCGCTGAACAAGCGATCCCACAAGTCAAAGCCGATGCCGCTCAGTTCAGCCAAACCCTCGCCCGTAGCGGGTCGCAAGAACAAGAGAACCGTGACTACGCCAAAGGTGCCGTTGCTGAAAATGGTTCGGAACAAGCCAACAAACGCGCTTACGCTGAAGGCGTGACCGAAAACGGCCGCAACCGCCTGGAAGAGAAAGGTCTGGTTGAAGGTGGTGCTGAACAAGCCAACAAGCGCGCCTACACCGAAGGTGTTGCTGAAGGTGGTGCTGACCGCCTGCAAGAACTGCATCAAGCTCAGAGCTAAGCCCGTGGTGGCCTTAAAAAAAAGCCCGATCCCTGGATCGGGCTTTTGACTTTTTGCAGAACCTGTCACGTATCCACGCAGCAATCCCCCGCCAAGTTCGACGCCAATGAAGCGGTTTTGCTAGAGTGCGTCGCTGTACTTGCCGACAAAGCCCGCCTGCCATGCTGCCCCGCGCCGAACAGAAGCAACAGACCCGCCTCGCCCTGATGGACGCAGCCCGCCATCTGATGGAGTGCGGCCGTGGGTTCGGCAGCCTGAGCCTGCGCGAAGTGGCCAAGACGGCCGGGATCGTGCCCACCGGGTTCTATCGTCACTTTGCCGACATGGACCAACTGGGCCTGGTGCTGGTCAGCGAAGTCGGCCAGACCTTCCGCGCCACGATCCGCCTGGTGCGCCACAACGAATTCGTGATGGGCGGCATTATCGATGCGTCCGTGCGGATCTTCCTGGATGTGGTCTCCGCCAATCGCTCGCAATTCCTGTTCCTGGCCCGCGAACAGTACGGTGGCTGCCTCGCCGTGCGCCAAGCCATCGGCGCCTTGCGCGAAGACATCACCCGTGACCTGGCCGCCGACCTGACCTTGATGCCCAAGCTCCAGCACCTGGATGCCGACGGCCTGCACGTGATGGCCGACCTGATCGTCAAAAGTGTGTTCGCCACCCTGCCCGACATCATCGACCCGCCCGCCCACGCGCTGCCCGCCCACCTCACGCCCCAGGCGAAAATCACCCAGCAGTTGCGCTTCATCTTCATTGGCCTCAAGCACTGGCAGGGCCTCGGCAGCACCGAGTAAGCCGTCAACCCGCCTTATGGAAACGCTTGGCGCCGGTGTAGTTCTTGTTCCAGTAGTTGTTGCCGAGCGAATCGATGCGCACGTTCTTGCCGGTGCGCGGCGAATGAATGAATTTACCTTCGCCGATATACAGCCCCACATGACTGACCTGACCGCGCCCGTTACCTTTGAAAAACACCGCATCCCCCGGCTTGAGTTCGCTGCGCTTGACGGTCGCGGCCGTTGAACGGTGCATCGCCGCCGTGGTGCGCGGGATGTGAATGTTGGCTTCGGTCTTGAACAGGTAGACCAGGAAACTACTGCAATCAAACCCTTGCTCGGCCGAGGTGCCCCCCCATTTGTACGGGGTGCCCAGCAGGGCATGAGCGCGGTCGATCACATTCGCTACTGACGACGTTGGGACACCTGGCAGCGAAGAGCCGAATGTCGATTGGGGTTTCAGGTTGGCCGAGGCCGATGAAATGACACAGGAAAGACTGAAAAGAATTAAAAAGAAAACTGACTTGAACATGATGAACATCGCTGTGGTTTTAAGACGGCGCAAATCCTAAAGAAACAGCACGTAACTTTTTGAACGCCGAATCCGGATGTCCCGTAGGAAAAATCCGAAAAACCATCAGCACGAAATAGACGAAGGAAAATTCACGCAATACGGACACAGCATCCACGCAAAACGCACCTATCCAGTGCCACACCACCTATCACGCACCAGATTGAAGCAGCCAGCAAAATGGCTGACGCCCTATTCGGTGGCATGGCTGTGCTTGCCTACAGGGAATTCCTACTCCTGCGCAGGATTGGCAAGCCCCTTGCTCTAGCACTCTTATTGCCCATAGCTGGAAGCCTTCTGATGCTGGTGATCCACCGCCGAATCGCCCCGCAAGCCCTCTGGGCCGCCGAGTTGCTGCTGAACTTCGAAGCACGCAGCAAAAGCCGCCTGCGCTGTTTCAGTGCCGACGGCGAAGACGTCGGCCTGTTCCTGGAGCGTGGCCAGCCGCCGCTGCACGATGGCGAGTTCCTACAGGCTGAAGACGGACGTGTCGTGCGTGTCTGCGCGCGCCCTGAACAATTGCTGCACGTCACCTGCCGCAACGCGTTTGAACTGACCCGCGCCGCGTATCACCTGGGCAATCGCCATGTGGCCTTGCAAGTGGGCGACGGCTGGCTGCGCCTGCTGGATGATTACGTGCTCAAGGCCATGCTTGAACAGTTGGGCGCGCAGACCGAAAGCCTCGAAGCGCCGTTCCAACCGGAACACGGGGCCTACGGCGGCGGGCACCATCATTCACGCCATGGCGATGAAGACTTCAACTACCCGCCGAAGCTGCATCAATTCGGCGTGCGTGTATGAACCCAGCCTGGGCGCTGCTGCGTCTGGCCAGTCCGCAATTGCCGATTGGCGGCTACAGCTATTCCCAGGGCCTGGAAATGGCCGTGGAGAATGGCCGCGTCAAGGACGCGGCCGGCGCCCGCCGCTGGATCAGCGACCAGTTGCTGCTCAACCTCGCCCGTTTCGAAGCTCCACTGTTACTCGCGCACTGCCGCGCCGCCGTGGCCGGCGATTGGGCGCAACTGGCGCAACGGTGCGAAGAACACCGCGCCAGTCGCGAGACCCGCGAGCTGTATCAGGAGAGCCGGCAGATGGGGTACTCCCTGCAGCAACTGCTCAACGGCCTGCCGGAACTGGACGACGCGGCTCGCGGTTTTCTCGCACAACACGCCGAGCCACATCTGGCGTTGGGCTGGGCCTTGGCCGCACGCGCCTGGGGCATCAGCCCGGATGACGCCCTCGCCGCCTGGCTGTGGAGCTGGCTGGAAAACCAACTGGCCGTGCTGATGAAAACCCTGCCGCTCGGCCAGCAAGCCGCGCAACGCCTGACCAGTGAACTGCTGCCCCTGCTGCAACACGCCCAGCAGGACGCCAGCCACATCGACCCCAACCATTTCGGCAGCGCCGCGTTCGGCCTGTCCCTGGCGTGCATGGCCCACGAGCGCCAGTACAGCCGCCTGTTCCGTTCCTAGGAGAAGCACATGAACACACAACCTTTGCGTGTCGGCATCGGCGGCCCGGTGGGCTCCGGCAAGACCGCCCTGACCCTGGCCCTGTGCCTGGCCTTGCGCGATCGCTACAACCTGGCGGTGGTCACCAACGACATCTATACCCGCGAAGACGCCGACTTCCTGGTGCGCAACCAGGCCCTGGCGCCCGAACGCATCATCGGCGTGGAAACCGGCGGCTGCCCGCACACGGCGATCCGTGAAGACGCCTCGATCAACCTGGAAGCGGTGGACCAACTCAACCGACGCTTTCCCGGCCTGGACCTGATCCTGGTCGAGTCGGGCGGCGATAACCTGTCGGCGACGTTCAGCCCGGAACTGTCGGACCTGACCATCTATGTGATCGATGTGTCGGCCGGCGACAAGCTGCCGCGCAAAGGCGGTCCGGGTATCTGCAAATCCGACCTGCTGGTGATCAACAAGATCGACCTGGCGCCCCTGGTCGGTGCCTCGCTGGAGCTGATGAACAGCGACACCCAACGCATGCGCAACGGTAAACCCTTTGTGTTCAGCAACCAGAAAACCGGCGTCGGCCTGGATGAGATCGTCGCCTTCATCGAACGCCAGGGCCTGCTGACCGCGGCCTGATCAACCCATAAGGAACCTGTCCATGCGCCTGAAAAAACTCTTCGCCGCCGCCAGCCTGCTGCTCGCCCCAGCCCTGGCCTTCGCCCACCCGGGTCACGGTGACAACGGCCTGGTGGCAGGTATCAGCCATCCATTGGGCGGTCTCGACCATTTGCTGGCCATGGTGGCGGTCGGTTTGTGGGCCGCCCAGCAAAAAGGCGCGGCACGTTGGGCGCTGCCCTGCACCTTCGTCGTCACCATGCTGCTGGGCGGCCTATTGGGCTTTGAAGGCCTGGCGTTGCCGGCGCTGGAAAGCGGGATTGCCGCTTCGGTGCTGGCTCTGGGCCTGGCCGTTGCACTGGCGGTGCGGCCGCCGTTGTTCATGGCGCTGGGGGCTACGGCGTTGTTCGCGCTGTTCCACGGCGTGGCCCATGGTTTGGAGCTGCCGGACATGTCCAGCCCTTGGGCGTATGCCGCCGGATTTGTCGGCGCGACCGCTGTGTTGCACGCGGCGGGTTATGCGGTGGTGCGCTGGCTGCCGACTGCAGCGGCGCCGTTGGTGCGGGTTGCCGGGGCGGCTTCGGCGGCGACTGGGGTTTGGTTGCTGGCTGGCTGATTTGCGGCGCGATTAAGCGCCTCATCGGGGGCAAGCCCCCTCCCACATTTGATCGGGTTTACACAGTCAAAGGTGGGAGGGGGCTTGCCCCCGATAGCGGTGGCGCAGACACCACTGATCCCAAGCCTGCTACCATGCGCGCCTACACCCCTGCCGTGACGACGCCAGCCGATGCCCATCGCTCCAAGCTCCGCCCCTCAGCCTTCCTTGAACGCCGTGCTCACGCACTTCCATGACCTGATCGTGCCGCTCTGGCAGGGCCCGGGCTGGAACGCCGAGCTGGCGCTGCCCTATGAGGCGCTGGACGCCGACCACCGGCCGTTACCACCGCAACGCTACCGCGCCATGGCCTGCGCCCGGCAGTTGTACCTGTTCGCCAGCCTGATCGGCGAACCCGGCGCAGCCTTTGCCGAAGAACGCGCCGCCGCGTTGTTCCGCTCGCTGCAACGGCATTTCCACGACGCCGAGCACGGCGGCTGGTTCTACAGCATCGACCCCGCCGGCCAGCCGCTGGACAAGCGCAAGGATCTCTACACCCACGCCTTCATCATCTTCGCCTGCGCCCATTACTGGGCCAAAGTACGCGAACCGCTGGTGGAGTCGGTGCTGAATGCCGCGCTGGCAGTGGTCGCCCAACGCTTCGCCAGCGGCGATGGCCTGTACGAGGCGGTGCTGGAGCGTAACTGGTCGTCGCTCAAGTCCGGCCCATTGCAAAACCCGTTGATGCACCTGGCTGAAGGCTTCCTCGCCACCCTGGCGGTGCGTGAAGACGCCGACGTGCAAAGCGCATTACTGGCCTTGGCGACGGCCATGCAGCAGCGTTTCATCGAGCGCCAGCATGGCGTGATGATGGAAAAACCGCTGGGCGCTGTGGATAACTGGTTTGAGCCGGGGCACCAGTTCGAATGGTTCTTCTTGCTCGAGTCTTCAGACGTGCTGCGCGGCACACCGCTGCATGCTTCGCTGACGCGGGCTTTTGCCTATGCCGAGCAAAAGGGTGTGGATAACCAGACCGGCGCGGTCAGCGGCATGCTCGCCGTGGACGGCAGCGTGCGCGACGGCACCCAACGCATCTGGGCCCAGGCGGAATACCTGCGCGCATTGACCTTGCGCGCGGGCAGCGAAGCCGTGCTGCAGCGCCAGTTGCTCGCGTTGCGGCAGCGCTTCCTGCATGCCAAGGGCTGGCATGAGTGCCTGGATGCCCAGGGCAACGTGAGCCGACGGGATATGCCGTCGACCACGCCGTATCATCTGGCGACTTGTTATCAGGGGTTGGTCAAGGTTCTCGGTTGACCTTCAGGGCCTCATCGGGGGCAAGCCCCCTCCCACCTTTGAAGGTGGTTCACAGATATTGATGTGTGAACCCAAACCAATGTGGGAGGGGCGGTGCGACGATTCGACTTGCCCCCGATGCAGGCAACTCGGTCTAACGCCTTACTTGGCCCCACGCTCAATCGCAAACCCGGCCCAGGTCTGGCTCACCGGCATCAGCTCCAGGCGGTTGATGTTGACGTGCGCCGGGGTGTTGAGCACCCAGAAGATGGTGTCGGCGATGTCCTGCGGCTGGATCGGCTCGGCGCCAGCGTAGGTGGCGTCGTAGCGCGCCTGGTCGCCGCCGAAGCGCACCAGGGAGAACTCGCTTTCGCACAGGCCCGGCTCGATGTTGGTCACACGCACGCCGGTGCCTTGCAGGTCGCAGCGCAGGTTCAGCGAGAATTGCTTCACGAACGCTTTGGAGCCGCCATACACGTGGCTGCCCGGGTACGGGTAGCTGCCGGCGATGGAGCCCAGGTTGATGATCCCCGCACCGCGACCATGAGCGATCAGGCGTGGCAGCAGGAGGCTGGTGGTGGTCAGCAGGCCCTTGATGTTGGTATCGACCATGGTTTCCCAGTCGTCGAGGCTGCACTTGGGCGCAGGGTCGGTGCCCACGGCCAGGCCGGCGTTGTTGATCAGCCCACGCAGCGTGGCGAACGATGGCGGCAGGTTGGCAATCGCCGCTTCCACGCCTTGGCGGTCACGCACGTCCACCACCAGGCCGTGTACTTCGGTCTGCTTGGAAAGCTCTTCGACCAGCGCGTTCAAACGCTCGGCACGACGACCGGTGAGCACCAGTTTCCAGCCGGCTTCGGCAAACCGACGGGCGCAGGCTTCGCCGAAACCTGAGGTTGCGCCAGTAATAAACAGCGTGTTGGACATGGTGTTCTCCTTGCGGGCATCGGGGAAAAAATCAGCCAGCAGAATGCCCTTACGCCGTCGTCGCGGCAACCGCTATACACATCACGCCATGCACGCCTGATCAGTTTTTAACCAAACCACGCAAAGCCTTACACACCGTGGCCTGCAGCCATATGCGCGCAGGTTATCCACAACTGCGCCCACAGTCTTTGGGGGCAAGTGCAAAAAGCCCAAAGCCGCTGTGTACAAGGCTCTCAGCCAGTTTTATAAAGTTTTTTGCTTGACCTGGACGAGGCCGTATGTAGGCCCATGCCCGGCAGGAAAATCCGAACGATGGCTCCAGGCCAGTCATTCCGGCCTCTGCGGGAGTCTTTCCAGAGTTTAGTCACAGACTTATCCACAGGCTGGACGGACATAATCCGGTCATATACCTGTGTCTTTAAACAGGTTGACAAACCCCTCGGCAGGTCGTGAAAAAGTCGCTGATCAAAAAACAACCTCTGCGCTGCAGGCCCCGTAATCAAAGGCTTTCAGCCAGCTACTCCCACGTTACCCACAGCCGGTTCCACAGCGGATGGGGACAAGTCAAAACTGTGACAAAACAGCGATTTGCGGCGGCTATATGTCGCGCTTTGGGAGGTGGCCAAATTTGTTTTCCACAATTTGGGATCGCACTTGTGAACACCACAAAAACAAATGTGGGAGGGGGCTTGCCCCCTCCCACAGGGGGACTGCGTTGTGATTTAGGTCAGTGACCACCGAGGTAGGCGTTGCGCACTTCCTCATTCACCAGCAGCTCCTTACCGGTGCCTGTCAGGCGAATCTCGCCGTTGACCATCACATACGCCCGGTCTGACAGACGCAGCGCGTGGTTGGCGTTCTGCTCCACCAGGAAGATGGTCATCCCGGTGGCCGCCAGCTCGCGCAGGGTCGCGAAGATCTGCTTCACCACAATCGGCGCCAGGCCCAGGCTCGGTTCGTCCAGCAGCAGCAACTTGGGCCGGCTCATCAGTGCGCGGGCGATGGCGAGCATTTGCTGTTCGCCACCGGACATGGTCATCGCCCTTTGGTTACGCCGCTCCTTGAGCCGTGGGAACAGCTCGAACATGCGTTGCATGTCTTCCTGAGCGAACTTGTCGCCGATGGGGATGGTGCCCATCAGCAGGTTTTCCTCGACGGTCATGTCGGGGAACACCCGCCGCCCTTCCGGCGACTGCGCAATGCCGTTGGAGGCGATGTAGTGGGACGACTTGTGGGTGATGTCGACGCCGTTGTAGAGGATCTGCCCCGACTCCGCCCGTGGCTGGCCGAAGATCGACATCAGCAGCGTGGATTTACCCGCGCCGTTGGAGCCGATCAGGCTGACGGTTTCGCCTTCGTTGATGTGCAGCGAGACTTTCTTCAGGGCCTGGATCGGCCCGTAGAACACGTCCAGGTCCTTCATTTCGAGGATAGGCCCGTTCATACCAGCTCCTCTTCATCCGCGCCCAGGTAGGCCGCAATCACTTTCGGGTCGTTGCGGATCGCGTCCGGCCCGCCCTCGGCAATCACGTTGCCGTGGTCGAGGACCACGATGTGGTCGGAAATACTCATCACCATGCCCATGTCGTGTTCGATCAGCACCACGGTGAGGTCGTGTTCGTCGCGCAGCAGGCGAATCATCGCGCTGAGGGCTTCGGTTTCCTGAGGGTTGAGGCCCGCTGCCGGTTCGTCGAGGCAGATGATCTGCGGCCGCGTACACATGGCGCGGGCGATTTCCAGGCGGCGCTGTTGGCCGTAGGACAGCTCGCCGGCCAGGCGGTTGGCGCAGTCCACCAGGTCGACCACTTCCAGCCAGTAGAACGCGTGGTCGAGCGCGTCGCTTTCAGCCTTGCGGTAGCCCTTGGTGTTGAGGATGCCCGCGAGCATGTTGCGGTTGACCCACATGTGCTGGGCGACCAGCAGGTTTTCCAGCACCGACATTTCCTTGAACAGGCGAATGTTCTGGAAGGTCCGCGCCAGACCGGCGCGGTTCACCAGGTGGGTGCCGCCGAACATCTTGTAGTACACACGGCTGAAGAAGCTTTTCGGCGAGACGAAATCGATGGCCTCAAAGCGTTCGCCGAGCAGTTGGATCACGTTGGTCTTCTGGCCGCGCACGTTGAGTTCGATCTTGCCGCCACTGGCTTTGTAGAAGCCGGTGAGGCAGTTGAACACCGTGGTCTTGCCGGCGCCGTTAGGGCCGATCAGGGCGAAGATCGAGTTGCGTTCGACCTTGAGGCTCACATCGCTCAAGGCCTTGATGCCACCGAAGTGCATCATCAGATGTTCCACGGACAGGACGACTTCCTTGCTCATGGCGCCACTCCTTTACGTGGGGTCACACCGGTACGGCTGATCCGGATCAAGCCGCGCGGTCGCCAGATCATCATTACCACCATCAATACCCCAAACAGCAGCACGCGGTACTCAGAGAAGCTGCGCAGCAGTTCCGGCGCCACGGTCAAGACGAACGCCGCGATCACCACGCCGACCGTCGAGCCCATGCCGCCCAATACCACGATGGCCAGGATCAGCGCCGACTCGAAGAAGGTGAACGACGACGGGTTGACGAAGCCCTGGTAGCTGGCAAAGAACACCCCGGCCAGGCCAGCGGTGGAGGCGCCGATGGTGAACGCCGAGAGTTTGACCAAAACGTGGTTCAGGCCCATGGAACGGCAGGCAATTTCATCTTCGCGCAAGGCTTCCCAGGCGCGGCCGACCGGCATGCGGGTCAGGCGATGCTTGATGTACAGCACGGCCAGCACCACCAGGAACAGCACGATGTAGATGAACATGAACTTGATGTTGGGGTTGTAATCGAGGCCGAAAAACTCATGGAACGGAATCCCGCCATCCTTCGCTTTGCGCCCGAATTCCAGGCCGAGGAAGGTCGGCGAAGGCACCGGCATACCGTTTGGCCCGCCGGTGAACGACAGCCAGTTGTTCAGCACCAGGCGGATGATTTCGCCAAAACCCAGGGTCACGATTGCCAGGTAGTCGCCGTGCATGCGCAACACCGGGAAGCCGAGTATGCACCCCGCCAGCGCCGCCGCGATGGCCGCCAGCGGCAGCACCGTCCAGAAACCCAGGCCGAGGTATTGATACCCCAGCGCAAGGCCGTAGGCACCGATCGCGTAGAACGCCACGTAACCCAGGTCGAGCAAGCCGGCCAGGCCGACCACGATGTTCAGGCCCAGGCCGAGCAACACGTAGATCAGCCCGAGGATCACTACGGTGAGCAGGTACTTGTTGGCGAAGATCGGGAACACGATGGCGATCACGATCAGCGCCGGGATGATCCAGCGCAGCCGCGACTTATAGTCCGGCGCCAGCACGTGGACGCCGGAACCGCTGCTCTCGAAGCCCTGCAGAATCTTCACGCCCTTGGGCGTTTGCAGGAACAGGCTGAGGGCAAAGCGACCGGCCATCACGATGGCGACCAGGATCGCCACGCGCGCAGGTTGCAGGTTGAAGCTGTAGCCGTCGAGCACCACGCCGACGATCGGACCGAACACGATCAACGCAATCAGCCCGGCGAGGATCGTATCGACCACACTTTTTTTGATATCAATCGATTTGGCAGCAGACATGTTTACACCTTCGCCACGAGTGGGCGACCAAGCAGGCCCTGGGGACGGAAAATCAGAATCACCACCAGCAGGGAGAAACTGAACACATCTTTGTAGTCAGAGTTGATCAACCCCGAGAACAGCGACTCCGAAATACCGAGGATGATCCCGCCCAGCATGGCCCCAGGCAGGGAACCGATGCCGCCGAGTACCGCTGCGGTGAAGGCCTTGATGCCGATGATGAAGCCGGCGTAGAAGTCGAACGTGCCGTAGTTGAGGGTGATCAACACGCCAGCCAGGGCCGCCATGGCGGCACCGATGACAAACACGTAGGAGATCACGCGGTCGGTGTTGATGCCGAGGATCGAGGCCATCTTGCGGTCTTGCTGGGTCGCGCGGCACATGCGGCCGAGCTTGGTGTACTTGATGATGTAGGTCAGCAAGGCCATGCCGGCGAAGGCCGCGACCAGGATGAAGACCTTGGTGTACGTCAACTGGACGAACCCGCTGCCGATATCGACGCGCCAGGCGCCGGCCAGCAGGGTCGGGATGCCTTGTTGCTTGGCACCCTGGGCGATCTGCGCGTAGTTCTGCAGGATCAGGGAGATACCGATGGCGCTGATCAGCGGTGCCAGTCGGGTGGAGTTACGCAGCGGTTTGTAGGCAACCCGCTCGATGACCCAACCGTAAACGCCGGTGACGACCACGGTGAAGACCAGGGTGCCGAGAATGAGCAGCGGGAAGGATTCGATGCCGAAGTAAGCCAGCAGTGCCAGACTGATCGCCGCGAGGTAAGCGGAAATCATATAAACCTCGCCATGGGCGAAGTTGATCATGCCAATGATGCCATAAACCATTGTGTAGCCGATGGCGATCAGGCCATAGACCGACCCGAGGGTCAGGCCGTTGACCAGTTGCTGCAGGAAAATACCATCCATAACGCAATCTCACGCGGTGAGAACCTGCACACCGCTAGGTGTGCGGTTCTTCTGGAGGAAAAGACAGATCTCAATAACAACACTGTCCCAATGTGGGGGGGGCTTGCCCCCGATTGCGGAGGGTCAGCTATACATCGGGTGGCTGATACACCGTCATCGGGGGCAAGCCCCCTCCCACACTAGGTCTGTGGCACTCAGGATTACTTCTGCTTTTCCAGCTGGTGGTATTTGCCGTCTTTGTCCCACTGGTAAACCACGTAGTCGGAGATTTTCAGGTCGCCTTTGGCGTCCCAGTTCTTCTCGCCCATGACGGTTTTGACCGGGTGAGCCTTGAGCCACTTGGCGGCTTCTTCACCCTTGTTGGACTTGGCACCGTTGAAGCCGGCCGCCAGGGCCTGGACCGACGCGTAGGCATACAGGGTGTAGCCTTCTGGCTCGGTGCCGTTTTTACGGAACTCTTCAACCACCGTCTTGCTGTCCGGCAGCAGACGCGGGTCGGCGCCGAAGGTCATGTACACGCCATCCACATATTGCTTGCCACCGGCGGTCGCCACCAGTTCGTCGGTCACGATGCCGTCGTCGGACATGAATTTCACGTCCTTGAGGCCGGCTTCACGAATCTGGCGAACCAGAGGACCGGCTTCCGGGTGCAGGCCGCCGAAGTACACGACGTCGGCGCCCAGGGAGCGGATTTTGGTGACCAGGGCGCTGAAGTCTTTCTCGCCACGGGTCAGGCCTTCTTCGAGCACCGGTTTCACGCCGCGCTTGGTCAACTGGGCAGCGGTGGCGTCGGCCAGGCCTTTGCCGTAGGTGTCCTTGTCGTTGATGACCGCAACTTTCTTGCCCTTGAGCACGTCGACGATGTAGTCGCCGGCCACGATGCCTTGCTGGTCGTCACGCCCGCACATACGGAACATGGCGCCCAGGCCGCGTTCGGTGACCTGTGGGTTGGTGGAGCCCGGGGTGATTGCGATGATGCCGGCTTCGTCGTAGACCTCGGACGCCGGGATGGTGTTGGACGAGCAGAAGTGCCCGACCACGCCGATCACTTTGTCCTGGTCCGCCAGGCGGTTGGCCACAGCCACAGCCTGCTTGGGTTCACAGGCATCGTCGCCGGCAACCAGCTTGATCTGCTCACCGTTGATGCCGCCGGCCTTGTTGATGGCATCGGCTGCCGCCTGGGCGCCCTTCATGTACTGCTCACCGAAAGCGGCGTTGGCGCCCGTCATCGGCCCCGCTACGCCAATCTTCACATCAGCTTGAACAAACGTAGAAACACCCAGCGCCGCTGCAACGGCGAGGGCCAGAAAACCTTTCTTGTAAAACGTCTGGGACATGAGTGGTGCTCCGAGGTTTTTGTTTATTGGCACTACGTATTCACTGCAAACCTTCAACTAAAACTTTCAGTGAAAGCCCAGAGCAAGCCGCGTGCCATTACGTTTTTATTCTTCAAAAAGACACGGTGTCATTGTTATTGCAGGTGTTTCGGCTCCGTTCGTCGGGACGTGCAACCCTCTAACTTCAACAGGTGCAACCCATGGATCAAAAAAGTACAACCTCCACGGGTCGCACCTGCAACCAGAGCGCTAAACGACACTTCCTACAGCTGTAACCATGCACGTAACGGAACTGCACATTTACAGTGCGTGATTGCTACAACTTGCACCAATACAGATTAGTCGTCGGCGAAGAACATGCCGGCTTCTGAAGGCTATTTCGCTGATCAGATCACGATCCGCAAGCATTGGCCGGCGTGATACAGCGAAAATCCGGCTTCATACAGGCAACTGCGCAGGCCTACCCCGGCCAGCGGTTGCATCGGCGCAAACGGAATCGGCAACGCCTGGGGATTCTGGTGACACAAGTAGTCGGCAAAGGCCTTGCCGACCACGCTGCCGGTGGTCACGCCGCGGCCGTTGTAGCCGGTCACGGCCACCAGGCCGGGCGCGGGTTCGAACAAGCGCATCAGATGGTCCGGCGTGAACGCGATGCAGCCGGTCCAGGTGCATTCCCACTGCACCGATTTGAGGTACGGAAAGTAGTGCTGCTGCACCCGATCGGCCCACGCCTTGAGGAACCACGCCGGTTTTTGGTTGCCGTTGCCCAGGCTGCCGAGCAACAGGCGGCCATCGGCATCGCGGCGGATGCTGCTGAGCACCTGGCGCGTGTCCCACGACCCCTGGCCGCCGGGGAGGATGTGTTTGGCCGCGTCGTCGGTCAGCGGCGCGGAGGCGACCTGGTAGTAATAGCCAGGGAAGAAATTGCGCCGCAGCTCGGTCCATTCGCCTTCGGTGTAGGCATTGGAGGCGATCACCACTTGTGCAGCCTGCACCGCACCGTTCGCGGTCTGCACCGACCAATTCGCACCTTGGCGTTCCAGCCGCGTGACCGGGGAATGGTCGAAAAGCTGCCCGCCCAACCCCACAGCCGCGTTGGCCAGGCCGCTGGTGTAGGCCATCGGATTCAAGGTGCCGGCCCGTCTATCCAGCAACGCAGCGGCGATTTTTTTAGTCCCGGTGGCTTGCTCGCAGGCCGCGCCGGTGAGCAACTCAACCGGCGCGCCACGGCGCTGCCATTGTTCTTCACGACTGCGCAAATCCGCCTCGCCCCGGGCGTTGTGCGCCATGTGCAAAGTGCCCTCGCGGCGCAATTGGCAATCGATGTTGTATTTGTCGACCAGGCTGAACACCAGCGACGGCGCCGCACCCAGCATGCGGTTGAGCTGGCTGCCCACCGCCTCGCCGAAACCGGCTTCGATCTCGTCCGGGGGAATCCACAGCCCGGCGTTGACCAGCCCGACATTGCGCCCCGACCCGCCATGGCCGGTGCGATGGGCTTCGAGCACGGCGACAGTTTTACCCTGTTCCAGCAAGTGAATGGCCGCCGACAAACCGGTAATCCCGGCGCCGATCACGCACACATCCACCTTCACTTCACCCTTGAGCGCGGCGCGATCCGGCCGGCCAGGGGTGAGTTGTTCCCACAAACATGTTTCGCGCAGTGCCATTGCCAGACTCCGATGAGACCTAACAAACATCTATTCCGAACTGTAAATGAGGTCGCAGGTGGGAGGGGCTTGCTCCCGATGGCAGTGGATCAGCTGGACATCTGTTGACTGACACACCGCCATCGGGGGCAAGCCCCCTCCCACATTTTGACCGCACTTCGACTTAAGGTAATCAGTCGAAGGTAATGCCCTGGGCCAGCGGCAGTTCCAGCGAGTAGTTCACGGTGTTGGTCTGGCGACGCATATACCCGCGCCACGCATCCGAGCCCGACTCACGCCCGCCGCCCGTTTCTTTCTCTCCGCCAAACGCGCCGCCGATTTCCGCGCCGCTAGGGCCGATGTTGACGTTGGCGATGCCGCAGTCGCTGCCCACCGCCGACATGAACTGCTCGGCTTCGCGCACATCGGTGGTGAAAATGCACGACGACAGGCCTTGCGGCACGGCGTTGTTCAGGCGCAGGGCTTCGGCGAAGTCGCTGTAGCCGACCACGTACAGGATCGGCGCGAAGGTTTCAGTGCAGACCACGTCGCTTTGCTCCGGCATTTCCACAATCGCTGGCGACACGTAGTAGGCATTCGGGAATTTGTCTTCCAACTGGCGCTTGCCACCAAACACCTTGCCGCCTTCGCTCAGGGCTTGCTCCAGGGCGTCCTGCATGCTGTCGAAGCCGTGCTTGTCGATCAGCGGGCCGATCAGGTTGCCTTCCAGCGGGTGGCCGATGCGCACCTTGGAATAGGCGGCCTTGAGGCGGGTGACGATTTCTTCCTTGACCGATTCATGCGCGATCAACCGGCGCAGCGTGGTGCAGCGCTGCCCGGCGGTGCCGACGGCGCTGAACAGGATGGCGCGCACGGCCATGTCCAGGTCGGCGCTTGGGCCGAGAATCATCGCGTTGTTGCCGCCCAGTTCGAGGATGCTGCGGGCAAACCGCGCGGCGACTTTCGGCGCCACTTCACGGCCCATGCGGGTGCTGCCGGTGGCGCTGATCAGCGCGACACGCGGGTCATCCACCAGCGCGGCACCGGCCTCGCGGCCGCCGATGATCACTTGGCTCAGGTATTGCGGCGCGTCGTTGAATTTTTTCAGCACGCGCTCGAACAGCGCCTGGCAGGCCAGGGCGGTGAGCGGGGTCTTTTCCGACGGTTTCCAGATCACGGCGTTGCCGCACACCAGGGCCAGGGTGGTGTTCCACGCCCACACGGCCACCGGGAAGTTGAACGCGCTGATCACGCCGACCACGCCCAGCGGGTGCCAGGTTTCACGCATGTGGTGACCGGGGCGCTCGGAGGCGATGGTCAAGCCATACAACTGGCGCGACAGGCCGACGGCGAAGTCGCAGATGTCGATCATTTCCTGCACTTCACCCAGGCCTTCCTGGGTGATCTTGCCGGCTTCCCAGGAGACCAGCTCGCCCAGGTCGGCCTTGTATTCGCGCAACACGTCGCCGAATTGGCGCACCAGCTCGCCGCGACGCGGGGCCGGCACTTTGCGCCAGGCCTCGAATGCATGCTCGGCACGACTGACCTGTTGCTCCACCTCGGCGGCACCTTCCCAGTTCACACTGCCGATACGGCTGCCATCGATCGGTGAATGCACGGGTTGTTTCCCCGCTTGGTACAGCGCCGGGTTTACCCCGAGACGATCAAGCAATGCGGCGACCATGGGTCACTCCTTCAATCTACAAACAGAAAAATTGCGCCGCAGCCCGCACGGCGATCCAAGGCTTATTTGTAGCTGGCCCAAGACTTGCCAACAAACGACGATTAGGCGAGATATCATTCCGTTTATTCATGCAAAGCATAAAAAGAGGCATGCCGTGCTGAACAAAAGACATTTGCCCTCGATCACTGCCCTGCAGTGTTTCGAAGCCGCCACCCGCCACCTGAGCTTCACCCGCGCCGCCGAGGAGCTGAACCTCACGCAAAGCGCGGTGAGCAAACAGGTGGCGCAGTTGGAAGAACTGCTGCAGCACCTGCTGTTTCGCCGGGTACGCCGACGCTTGCAAATGACCCCGGCGGGCAATTTGTATCTGGTGGAAGTGCGCAAAATCCTCACGCAGGTGGAGATGTCCACCCATTACCTGCGCTCCTACGGCGGCGAGACCGAAGTATTACGCGTGTCCACGCCCTACACCTTCGGCGCGCGCTGGCTGGTGCCGCGCCTCAAGGGCTGGCGCTTGCGTCACCCGCAGATCCACCTGGACCTGTGCAACGAACAGGAACCGGACGAGTTGCTGCAAGGCAAGGCCGACATGGCGTTCTACTTCGGCCAAGGCTCACGCCCCGGCACCGAGAGCCTGAAACTGTTCAGCGAAGAACTGATCCCGGTGTGCGCCCCGGAAAGCCTGCCCGCGCAGCCGTTCACCGACCCCACGCAACTGAGCAACCTGGTGCTGCTGCAAAACGCCTCGCGACCCCAGGGCTGGCACGACTGGTTCGCCGACCAGGGGTTTCACACCGAGCACAGTTATCACGGGCCGCGCTTCGACACCTTTTATATGTGCATTCGTGCAGCGCAGGTGGGCTGTGGCGTGGCGCTGTTGCCGCGGTTCCTGGTGGAGGAGGAACTGGCCGACGGTAAGTTGGTGATCCCCTGGCAGCATGCGATGCCGAGCCAGGATGCGTATTACCTGGCGTACCCCGAGCATTCGGCGGAGGTGCCCAAGGTGCGGGAGTTTGTGAAGTGGATGATGGAGCAGGTTATTTAGTGCCTGGAATACCGCTATCGGGGGCAAGTCGAATCGTCGCACCGCCCCTCCCACATTTGAAACGCATTCCAACCTGTGGGAGGGGGCTTGCCCCCGATGAGGCCAGTGGCCTCACTGAAAAAATCACTGGCAAAAACCCACAGGTCTATGCGCCACTACCCCCCTTCCCTAATTGTGCGTAAAGGTCGGCGCCCATCGCCGTCCCGTCTGGAGATTCCCGTTATGAGCGAGAGTGTGTTTGCCGATCGAATCGTGCAGAACCTGCTCGACACCGACTTCTACAAGCTGACCATGATGCAGGCGGTGCTGCACAACTACCCCAATGTGGAAGTTGAATGGGAGTTCCGTTGCCGCAACAGTGAAGACCTGCGCCCGTACCTGGCGGAGATCCGTTACCAGTTCGAGCGCCTCGCCGAGTTGAGCCTGAGCGCGGACCAACTGAGTTTCCTGGAGCGCATCAGCTTCATGAAACCGGATTTTTTGCGTTTCCTCGGCTTGTTCCGCTTCAACCTGCGCTATGTCCACACCGGCATCGAAAACGGCGAGCTGTTTATCCGACTGCGCGGGCCGTGGCTGCATGTGATCCTGTTTGAAGTGCCGATGCTCGCGATCATCAGCGAAGTGCGTAACCGCTATCGCTACCAGTCCGTGACCCTCGAACAGGCCCGCGAGCAGTTGTACCGCAAGTTCGACTGGCTGACCGCGAACGCCAGCAGCGACGAGCTCGCCGAGCTGCAGGTGGCGGACTTCGGCACGCGCCGACGCTTCTCCTACCGCGTGCAGGAAGAAGTGGTGAGCGTGCTCAAGCACGATTTCCCCGGCCGGTTTGTCGGCACCAGCAACGTCCATCTGGCCCGCGAGTTCGATATGAAACCGCTGGGCACCATGGCCCATGAATGGATCATGGCCCACCAGCAACTCGGCCCGCGCCTGATCGACAGCCAGATCGCCGCCCTCGATTGCTGGGTCCGCGAATACCGCGGCCTGCTGGGTATCGCCCTGACCGATTGCATCACCACCGATGCCTTCCTCGGCGACTTCGACTTGTACTTCGCCAAGCTGTTCGACGGCCTGCGCCACGACTCCGGCGACCCGGTGCAATGGGCGGAAAAAGCCATCGCCCACTACCACAAGCTGGGCATCGAGCCGATGAGCAAGACCCTGGTGTTCTCCGACAGCCTGTCGCTGCCCAAGTCCCTGGAAATATTCCGGGCGCTGCGCGGTCGGATCAATGTGAGCTTCGGCATCGGCACCAACCTGACCTGCGATATTCCAGGTGTGGAACCGATGAGCATTGTGCTTAAAATGACGGCCTGCAATGGCCAGCCCGTCGCGAAGATCTCCGATGAAGCGGGCAAGACCCACTGCACCGACCCGAATTTCGTCGCCTATTTGCGACACGTTTTCAAAGTACCTGCCCTTTCCAGCAAGGAGTGAATCATGCAAGCCGTACAGCGTGAGATTGCGCAGCAGCTCAAGGTTCAAGCACCGTTCAAAGACCAGGCCGCCCTTGAGTCCGAAATCGCCCGGCGCGTGACCTTTATCCAGGACTGCCTGCGCAATTCAGGGCTCAAGACATTGGTGTTAGGCATCAGCGGTGGCGTCGACTCCCTGACCGCAGGCCTGCTGGCCCAACGCGCCATGCAGGAACTGCGCTCCAGTACCGGCGACGAAGGCTACCGCTTTATCGCCGTGCGCCTGCCCTACGAAACCCAGTTCGATGAAATCGACGCCCAGGCCTCGGTGGACTTTATCGAACCGGACGAGCGCCACACCGTGAACATCGGCCCGGCGGTGAAATCCCTGGCCAATGAAGTGGCGGCGTTTGAAGGCAAGGCTGCGGTATCGCGTGATTTTGTGCTGGGCAACACCAAGGCGCGCATGCGCATGGTCGCGCAGTACACCATCGCCGGCGCGGCCAGTGGTCTGGTGATCGGCACCGACCATGCGGCGGAAGCGGTGATGGGCTTTTTCACCAAATTCGGCGATGGCGCCTGCGATCTGGCACCGTTGAGCGGGCTGGTGAAGAATCAGGTGCGGGCGATTGCGCGGAACTTTGGGGCGCCGGAGTCGCTGGTGGAGAAGGTCCCGACTGCCGACCTGGAAGACCTCTCGCCGGGCAAGCCGGACGAGGCGTCACATGGCGTGACCTATGCCGAGATTGATGCGTTCCTGCACGGCGAGCCGGTGCGGGAGGAAGCGTTCAGGATCATTTGCGAGACGTATCGCAAGACCGAGCACAAGCGGGTGATGCCGTTTGCGCCGTGAGGTGAACCAGATAGTGTTGTGTTGATTGTGAGGTAGCCATCGGGGGCAAGTCGAATCGTCGCACCGCCCCTCCCACATTTGAAACGCATTCCAACCTGTGGGAGGGGGCTTGCCCCCGATGAACGATAATGCGGTCTTACTTGACGACCACAGTGCCTTTCATCATCGAGATGTGGCCTGGGAACGAGCAGAAGAACGCATAGTCAGTGCCCGCTTTCAGCTTGGACACATCAAAGCTCACCGAATCTTTCTCGCCAGCACCAATCACCTTGGTGTGGGCGATGATGCGCTCGTCGCCTTCTTTCAGGTAGTTCTTGTCGAGGCCAGCAGCCATGCCATCGGTCGCAACCGGTTGCATGTCGGCGGCGCTGGCCAGTACCCAGTTATGACCCATGACGTTTTTCGGCAAGCTGCCGGAGTGAGTCAGCTCGACGGTGAACGTCTTGCAGCTCTTGTCGATCACGATTTCCTTGGTGTTGTAGGACATCTGGTCGGTAGAGTCGACGGTGACCTTGCACTCTGCAGCAAGCAACTGGCCACTTGCCAGAGTCAGCAGGGAAACAGCAACGAGTTTGGCAAACATGTGAATCTCCAAGGCAGGGTTTTAAAAACGCGTATTGCGACAAGCGTGCCTGAGACAGGCAGAAATTCTTATGACCTGAATCAACAAATTGTATACAACTTTAGGCTATCAGACTTATCGACACAATCAACCAACCAAAGTGCCACACCGCGCCTATGATCGGTCCATCACCCACTGGAGTCCGGATCATGCACCTCAATCAACTATTCAGCGGTCTGTTGGCCGCATACGCCTGCGGTAAGTGAAGGCCAAGCGCGCCGCGAAGCTGCTACCATAGCGACCCAAGGCAGCTGCGCGCCGCCCACCCTCACCTTCGACCCTAGAGGATCGCCCATGGCCAAACCTAATTACTCCTTCGCCAAACGTCAAAGAGACTTGGCCAAGGAACAGAAGAAAGAGGAAAAGCTGCAACGCAAGAAAGCTGCTGCAGATGAAGAGGCCGGCGCACTGAACCCGGATGCGGAAGGCGAAGCGGCAACCGACGACACCGAAACACCGAAAGACCCGGCCGAGTAAGCATCACTGTAGGAGCGAGCTGGCTCGCGAAGTGCGTTAACGATAACGCGGGGTGCCTGGTTCAACGCGGCGCCCTCGGTTTTTTCGCGAGCAAGCTCGCTCCTACAAGAGCGGCATCACCGTCACCCGCACTTCCGGGTCATGGCTCCCTCCCCCCAGAATCACCCCGCGCAACGGCGAAACATCGGAGAAGTCCCGGCCCCAGGCCAGGGTGATGTGTTCCAGTGCCGGCTGCACATTGTTGGTCGGATCAAAGTCCACCCAGCCCAGCACCGGGCAATACACCGAAATCCACGCATGGGACGCATCGGCGCCGATCATCCGTGGCTGGCCGGGCGGCGGCTGGGTCAGCAGGTAGCCGCTGATATAGCGCGCCGCCAGGCCCCGTGAGCGCAGGCAGGCGAGCATCAGGTGAGCGAAGTCCTGGCACACGCCGCGTCGGCGCTCGAGCACTTCCACCAGCGGCGTGGCGACTTGGGTGGCTTCGGCATCGAAGGTGAATTCGCCGAAGATTTTTTCCATCAATGCCTGGGCGCCCAACAACAGCGGACGGCCCGGCGGGAAACAGCTTTCGGAGAAATCGACGAAGGTTTTCTTCAAATGCACGTAGGGCGATTCGAAGCGAAAGCGGCAGGCTTCGATCAACGCCGGTGACAGCGGCTGGCTGCTGTAGGTCAGGCTGTCACGGGTCTGGTCCCAGGCCAGCGACTGTTGGAAATCCAGCTGCGGCCGCGCGAGCACTTCCACGGTCAGCCCGGCATTCACCAACAATTCATCATGGGGCCGCTCGAACGCCAGGCGGGTGATCGGGTTGCCGAACACGTCCAGTTCATCGCGGCGCGACGACGGCAACGGGCTGATATCCAACTGCTGCGAGGTGCAACGCTGCCAGGCGCATGGCCGTGGCCACAGATGCGCCAACTGCTGGGCCAGGGACACCGGGCTGTCGTAGTGGTAATGGGTATCGTGAAAAATCTGATAGCGCGCACTCATCACACCGACACCGTTCGCTGGCTGACATCATCCACATGGGCAAAATGGCGCAAGGCCAGGCGATCCGACACTTGCCCGCTCTCATCGGCGACCGCTTGCAGCAGGTCGGCCAGGCCGTCCAACGCAGCACGCACGCTGGCCTCGCCAAACAGCGAGTTTTCCAGGCAACCCAGGTCGAACCGCGCAAGGCGCTCGACCAAAGGCGCCAGGCCGGTTTCCCGGGGCACACCGAAATCGTCGTTGAGGCGACGCAAGGTGCGGCTCACCAGCTTCAACTGGAACAGCACGGCGTGGGGGTTCTGCTCATCCAGCAGCAACAAGTCGAGCACCGGGATCAGTTGCGGCACCGCCAGGTAGCGCGAGCGGTAGGTGATGCTGCTGTTGCCCAGTTCCAGCAGCCACTCCAGCCCGGCTTGATCGAACACCGCCACGCCACGCAGGAACGCCGCGAGGCTGCTGCTGAGGAACTGCAGGCGCTCGATGCGCCGGCCCATCATCAGAAAGCGCCAGCCTTCGTCGCGGGTCATGTCGTCCAGGGCAAACCCGGACAGCGCCGCCAGGGACATCACCAGGCGGTTGAGGAAGTCCAGCAACTCGCCAAAGTCCGGGGTTTCGCTTTCCAGCTCAATGGCTTCGCGTTGCAGCTCCACCAGGGCCTGCCAGTTCTCCCGGGACAACTTGCCGCGCACTTGGGACGCGGCCCACTGCAAGCGCTGCAGGTTGGCGCGCAGGCTCGACGGCCAGTCGTCGCCGAGCAAGGCCGCGAGCAGGCGTTCGGGCAGCTCGCCCTCCTCCGGCAGCAGGCGCAGGCTTTCGCCCAGCTCGACCGCCGCCTGCAATGCCAGCGGATCGTCGCCGTCGACATAGCGCGCCAACACAATGCGCAGCCAGCGCGCGCTGTCATCGCAGCGCTCGCAATACCGGCCAAACCAAAACAGGTTTTCCACCACCCGCGACGGCAGATAAGGATCGCGGCGCACCAGGTCATGGGCGCCGATCGGCCGTTGCGCGCGCCACTGCTCGCCGCCGGCAGCGCGTTCGCCGAGCACCCAGGTGTCCTTGCTTGCGCCGCCGCGTTGCATCGACACCACTTCGGCATCGGCCTCGGCAGCCACGCGGGTCAGGCCGCCGGGCAATACCCGGTAACCGTCAGCGCTGGCCACGGCGTAGACGCGCATACCGATGGCGCGGTGTTGCAGGTGATCCTCGACGGTGTGCCACACCGGCGCCTGGGACAGCTGCGCCAGCTCCTGGGCGACATACGCGTAAGGCCGTGCGCGCATGCGCTCGGCCAGGGCCTGGCGTTGTTCGTCATCCAGGTCGCGACCGAAGATCGGATTAAAACTCTGCGAAGGGAATGCCGGCTTGATCAGCAGCTCGGGCAGTTTCTCCAGGGCTTCGGCAAGCACCGGCGCTTCGCCGCACCACCACGTTGCAATGGACGGCAGGATCAGTTCTTCGCCAAACAAAAACTCGTTGATCTTCGGCAGAAAGCCCAACAGGCCAGGGGATTCCAGCACGCCGCTACCCAGGGCATTGGCCACCAGCACGTTGCCTTGGCGCGCGGCGTCGAGCAGGCCGGGCACGCCGAGGGCCGAGTCGGTGCGCAGTTCGAGGGGGTCGCAGAAATCGTCGTCCAGGCGGCGCATGATCGCGTGTACCCGGCGCAGGCCGCTGAGGGTTTTCAGGAACACCGTGCTGTCGCGCACCGTGAGGTCGCCGCCTTCCACCAGCGGGTAGCCAAGCTGGCGGGCGAGGTACAGGTGTTCGAAATAGCTTTCGTTGAAACGCCCGGGCGTGAGCAGCACGATCAATGGCGGTTGCTCATCGCTGGGCGCCTGGCGTGCCAGGGTTTCCTGCAGGGTGCGGAAGAAACCGGTGAGGTGCTGCACCTGCAGGTCGCGGTACAGATCCGGAAAGGCACGCGACACGATGGTGCGGTTTTCCAGCGCATAACCGGCGCCGGACGGCGCCTGGGTGCGGTCGGCGGTGACCCACCAGCGGCCATCCGGAGTGCGCGCCAAATCGACGGCATACAGGTGCAAAAACGCGCCGTCGGGCGGCTGGATGCCCTGGCACGGCCAGAGGAAGTTGTTATGCCCGAACACCAGTTCGGCCGGCAGCAAGCCTTCCTTGATCAAGCGTTGCGGGCCGTAAAGATCCGCCAGCACCGCGTTGAGCAGCCGCGCACGCTGGGCGATGCCGGCCGACAAGTGCTGCCATTCATCGGCCGCCAGCACGTGGGGCAGCAGGTCCAGTTCCCACGGGCGATCAGCGCCCTTGGGATCGGCGTAGACGTTGTAGGTCACGCCGTTTTCCTGGATCTGCCGGGTCAGCAACGCCTGGCGCTGGGCCAGTTGCGCGGGGGTGCTGCGTTGCAGGTGGTCGAGCAGGCGCTGCCAATGGGCACGCACCGCGCCGCTATCGTCCAGCAGTTCGTGATAAGTGCCCGCGGTCAGCGGGTAACGGTCGAGCAAGTCGGACATGGAACGCTCGGCAGGGGCAAGGGGGCTCAGGTTAACTTAAATTCACCGCTATCCAATGTGGGAGGGGCGGTGCGACGATTCGACTTGCTCCCGATGGCGGTGGGTCAGTCAACTCATGTATCGGCTGATTCATCGCAATCGGGAGCAAGCTCCCTCCCACATTTTGGCTTGCATTCAGTCATTTTTATTGGGGAAGCGTCGCAAATCCAAAGTCATCGGCAATTCGTCATTGATCACGACGGTCGGCACAGGCAGCTTGCCCGGGCTATGCCCCAGGCGGAAAAACCGCGCCATGCGCCGGCTCTCGGCTTCATTGGCGTTCACTGGCAGGCTGTCGTAGTTCCGCCCGCCCGGATGCGCCACATGATACTGGCAACCGCCCAGGGAGCGCTGCATCCAGGTGTCGAGCAGATCGAACACCAACGGCGCATGCACGGCAATGGTCGGTTGCAGACAGTTGGCCGGCTGCCAGGCGCGATACCGCACGCCGGCGACGAACTCGCCGATGCGCCCGGTCGGTTGCAGCGGCACCGGGATACCGTTGCAGGTCAGCAAATAGCGCTGCGGCGGCAGCCCGCTCAATTTCACCTGCAGACGCTCCAGGGACGAATCCACATAGCGCACCGTGCCGCCGACCGCGCCCTCCTCGCCCAGCACATGCCAGGGCTCCAGGGCCTGGCGCAGTTCCAGTTCAATGCCGCTGACGGCGTAGTCGCCGACTTTGGGAAAGCGGAATTCCAGGTGCGCGGCAAACCATTCGGCGCGCAGCGGGTAGCCAGCGGCGTTGAGTTCGACGATCACATCGGCAAAATCCTGCTCGATGAAGTGCGGCAACAGGAAGCGGTCATGCAACTCGGTGCCCCAGCGCGCCAGTTTCGGGGGCGCATAGGGTTCGCGCCAGAAGCGCGCCACCAGCGCGCGCAGCAGCAGTTGCTGGGTCAGGCTCATGCGTGCATGGGGCGGCATTTCAAAGGCGCGCAACTCCAGCAGGCCCAGGCGCCCGGTGGCGCCATCGGGAGAGTAGAGCTTGTCGACGCAAAATTCGGCGCGATGGGTGTTGCCGGTCACGTCGATCAGCAGATTGCGCAACAGCCGGTCGACCAACCACGGCGGGCATTCTTCGCCAGGCGCGGGCATTTGCGCGAAGGCGATTTCCAGCTCATACAGCGCATCGTTACGCGCTTCATCGACCCTGGGCGCCTGGGACGTCGGGCCGATGAACAAGCCGGAAAACAGGTAGGACAACGACGGATGGTTGTGCCAGTAGCTGATCAAGCTGCGCAGCAGATCGGGGCGCCGCAGGAACGGTGAGTCCTTGGGTGTCGCGCCGCCCAGCACGAAGTGGTTACCGCCGCCGGTGCCAGTGTGGCGCCCGTCGATCATGAACTTTTCGGTGGTCAGGCGGGTTTGCCGCGCCTCTTCGTAGAGGAACTCGGTGCGTTCCACCAACTCGTCCCAGGTGGCGGACGGCTGCACGTTGACCTCGATCACACCAGGGTCGGGCGTGACCCGGAAGTTGCTCAGACGGTAATCCGCCGGCGGCTCGTAGCCCTCCAGCAGCACCGGGCAGTGCAGTTCTTCAGCGGTGGCTTCGATGGCGGCCACCAGTTCCAGGTAGTCCTCGACGCGCTCCAGCGGCGGCATGAACAGATACAGGCGGCCTTCGCGCGCTTCGGCGCACAGCGCGGTGCGGGTCAGCCAGTCGGCGGACTCGTCGATCTTCGGCAGGCGTTCGGCGCTCGGCGCCGGTTCGCCATGGCGTTGCAATTGCGCTGTGCTCGGCAGCTCGGGCAAGTCCTGATTGGGGTCGGTCGGATGGACAAACGGGTATTCCGCCGCCGTCACCCAGGGCTGCGAGGCCAGCGGCAGGCGATAACCCAGCGGCGAATCCCCCGGCACCAGTCGGCAGTGATTGTCGCGCAGGTACCAGCGCCCACTCTGCCAGCGGTCATTGGCGGCAGTGCGCGCCAGCGGCAGCACCTGGCCGATGATTTTATCCAGGCCCTGGCTGAACACTTTGCGCAGGCGCTCGCGTTCCAACTCATCGCTCAGGCGCGGGTCGAGGGCGGTGACGTTTTGCGGCAGCGCGCCTTCGCGCCACAGGTAGTAGAAGTTGTCCTCAAAGGCCGGGAATACAAACCGCGCCGGCAGCTTCAGGCGCTCGGCAACGCTGGCCAGGAAACGCCCGGCCAATACGCCATCAGCGCCGTAGTCCTGTTGCTCATCGGCGATCAACGCGCTGTTGTGCCAAATCGGCTCGCCGTCGCGGCGCCAGTAACAATTGAGCGACCAGCGCGGCAGTTGCTCGCCGGGGTACCACTTGCCCTGGCCGAAATGCACCAGGCCTTTGGGCGCGTAGTGTTTGCGCATGCGCTGGAACAGCTCGGCCGACAGGCGACGCTTGTCCGGCCCCAGGGCAGCGGTGTTCCACTCGGCGCCGTCGGGGTCGTCGATGGAGACGAAGGTCGGCTCGCCGCCCATGGTCAGGCGCACGTCGTCCGCCAGCAGGTCGCTATCGATCTGCCGACCCAGGGCCTGAATCGCCAGCCATTGTTCTTCGGTGTAGGGCTTGGTCACCCGTGGCGCTTCCCAGATGCGCTCTACCGACATCTCGTGGGTGAATTCGCACTCGCACGGCTCCACCAGGCCACTGATCGGCGCGGCAGACGATGGATCGGGACTACAGGCCAACGGAATATGGCCTTCACCGGCGAACAACCCGGAGGTGGCATCCAGGCCGATCCAGCCGGCGCCGGGCAAATACACTTCGCACCAGGCGTGCAGGTCGGTGAAGTCCACCTCGGTGCCGGACGGGCCATCGAGGGCTTTGACGTCGGCGGTGAGCTGGATCAGATAACCGGAGACAAACCGCGCCGCCAGCCCCAGGTTGCGCAGCAATTGCACCAGCAGCCAAGCCGAATCGCGGCACGAGCCGGAGGCATTTTCCAGGGTGAATTCCGGGGTCTGCACGCCGGGTTCCATGCGGATCAGGTAACCGATATCGGCGGCCAGGCGCTGGTTGAGGCCCACCAGAAAATCCACGGCCGGCAGCGGCGTGCGGTCGATACCCGCCAGGTAAGCGGCGAACTTCGGCGTCAGCGGCAAGGTTTCCAGGTACGGCGCCAACTCGCGCTGCTCGTCGGCGGCGTAGCGGAACGGGATTTTTTCCGCGTAGGGCTCAAGGAAAAAATCGAACGGGTTGAACACCGCCATCTCGGCGACCAGGTCGACTTCGATACGCAGTTCGTCAGTCTTTTCCGGGAACACCAGGCGCGCCAGGTAATTGCCCTGGGGGTCCTGCTGCCAATTGATGAAATGCTGCTCGGGCAGCACTTTCAGTGCGTAGGACAAAATCCGCGTGCGGCTATGGGCCGCCGGGCGCAAACGCACGATCTGTGGGCCGAGTTCGACAGCGCGGTCGTAGCGGTAATGCGTAACGTGGTGCAACGCGACATGAATCGACACGGCGGCCTCCTGCGAGCCAGGGCATGGACACAACGCGCGCAAGACTTATGCCAGAGCGGCGGTCATTGCGCTTTATCGTAAGACCCGGTGCAGTACAGCACCAAAACGGCGCCAACGTTGGTGCGATGGTGCAAGAGCTGCACATATTTGTGGCAGGGAGTGGGTGGGGCGGTATCGGTTTGGTGGGGGCTGGGTGGGGAATCACCTCGGTTTTTTTATTCTGATTATTGCGCGCTCGTGTTTGCGCCGTTTTTCAATGGCAACCATTACCTTTCCGCGCATGTGGCGAAGTTCTACGCATTTGGCACGCATTTCCCGGTGGCGTTTGCTGCGAAGCAGCAGCAGGCCGAGTACCGGCCAAAAGAAGCATTCGGCGTAAATGAATGGGTTCGGTGAAAAATGAAAACCTGGCACAGCGACCAACAGGCAGGCGATGAAAAGGCCATACATGCCCCAGGCCCATTTCGGGCGCCCGGAGGCGATCATGAAATTGCAGAGGGTGATAAAGAGAGCTAACGCCACGCAGGCATTTTCAGCCGCAGCGTTCGATAACGATGGTAAATAATAGTTTTCCACCAGCACGACAAGAGTGGCACCGCCGAAAATACCCGAAAAAATTACGCCGATAAACACAGGAAAGTAGCGCAAAAGAAAAGGGCGTATCGGTATGAGAGGTTTCCGTCCGAGAAGTCTCACTCATTACCTCGATTTCTTTATTCTGATTATTGCGCGCTCGTGTTTACGCCGCTTTTCAATGGCCACCATTACCTTCCCGCGCATATGGCGAAGTTCTACGCATTTGGCACGCATTTCCCGGTGGCGTTTGCTGCGAAGTAGCAGCAGGCCGAGTACCGGCCAAAAGAAGCACTCAGCGTAAACGAAGGGGTTCGGTGAAAAATGAAAACCTGGCACAGCAACCAACAGGCAGGCGATGAAAAGGCCATACATGCCCCAGACCCACTTAGGTCGCCCGTAGGCGATCATGAAATTGCAGAGCGTGATAAAGAGAGCTAACACCCTCCCGACATTTTCAGCAGCAGCATTCGTTAACGATGGGAAATAATAGTTTTCCACCAGCACGACAAGAGTAGCAGTGCCGAAAAGACTCGAAAAAATTACGCCGATAAACACAGGAAAGTAGCGCAAAAGAAAAGGGCGTATCGGTATGAGAGGTTTCCGTCCGAGAAGTCTCACTCTGATATATCCTCATACAGCCCAACCGCTATAATCCGGATGTTCCCGGACCGCACGCTGCCAGCAACTCCCAACGCCGCGCCAAGGGCATCGAGCATCTGCAAGATGGTCCCATTTCTTACTTCTGCCGAGGTGTAGCGCTTGGGCATATCTCCAGCCAGTTGTTTGAGTTTGATCATTTTTCGAGTCATCTCCGGATGGTTGATGCTCAGTAACTCCTTAGTGAGCTTTACCCGTTCTTGCCGATTCAAGCCTTTGAGTACCTGGTGCGTGTTTTTCCCCGTTGTCTTTTTAAGCGTATTGACGAGTCGGATTGTCGACATTGCTGCTGTACCAGCGCTTAACAACGAAGCCGCATCCAGCCCGGCCATTAAGGCCTGATGCCATTGATCGCTGTCCATGGCGTCGTTAAGGGCAGGGTCATTAATTTCATTTCTAGTCCGGCGAATGCCAATCCAGCATTGAGCAGTGCTGGCTGACGCGCCTACGACGCTAATCGCAGCCGCTACGCCGGTAGTCCCAAACGTAAACGGACTCAACCCTAACCCACCCGCTATCACCAACCAACTAATCACCGCCGAAGTACACGCCAACCCCGTATTCACCGCCTCAAACGCCACCTGCGAGTCTCGCGGTTCATTCGCCAGTTGCCGAGCGAACTCCACCCGCCCGACATAGCTGGGCGCCTCGCGCAAAATCACATTCTTCGGCGCGATACTGCAAATCGGCTGAAATTCACGCAGCACAACTATCCTTAGCTGCGCGTCGAGGTACACCACGCCGGCACCGACGATGGCCGGATCAGCATCAATCGCCGCAAATAACTTGCGCAGATCAATACTGTTTTCCAACCACTGCCGCGTCATGTAATTGGAACTGAGGAAACCGTCTCTGAATACGCTGGAAGTCATCCCTTTACTCCTGAGGTTCACAAGAGCACAGAGGGTAAAGACTGCCTCCCCCCGAAAAATGTCAGAAGTTTCGCTTTATCTGGACAGGCACTTCCTGATCGTGATGCAGCACCTTGTAAGCCATATCCCGAATAAGAAAAAGTACGCCCCACGCCACTTCCGGCGCACACCAAAACAGGGAGCGACAATGGCAACTGACATGTTTTTGAAGTTGGGGGACATCAAGGGCGAGTCCAAAGACCAGGCCCATCGCGACGAAATCGAGATCAGCCGATGGGGCTGGGGCATGTCCCAGACCGGTTCCATGCATACCGGTAGCGGCGGCGGTGCCGGCAAGGTCAATATTGAAAACCTGTCCATCTCCAAGGTCATGGACAAGTCTTCACCCAACCTGATGATGGCCTGCTCCACCGGCAAGCATTACCCGGAGGCGCGGTTAGTGGTGCGCAAGGCCGGCGGCAGCAGTGCCGTGGAGTATCTGGTGATCACGTTGAAGGAAGTCATGGTCACGTCCTACCAAACCGACGCGGTGACCAGCAGCGACGTACTGACTGAGGTGATAGCCCTGAACTTCGCCACGGTCGAAGTCAGCTACCAGCCGCAAAAATCCGACGGCGGCAAGGACGGCGGCGCCGTCAAATACGGCTGGAACATTCGCCAGAACGTCAAAGTCTGAAACCGCGCGCCGAGGCTACAGCCCGGCCTTGGCCGCCTCCCGCAACCGCCGCACTTCGACCAACTTGCTCACCATCGACCGATACCCCTTACTGTTGATCAGCAGCAACCCGAGCAATGGCCAGAACAGGCTTTCACTGTAGATAAACCAGTGCGGCCGGTAGTGCAGCGTTGGCAGCACCACCAACAGACACGCCGCAAAAAACGCCACCATCCCCCACACGGCCCAGGCTCGGCCGCGCACCACCAAAAAGTTGCTGTTGGCCACGAACAGTGCAGCAGCTATCACCACGAACCAGGACACAGTGGCATTGGTTGCCATGGGCAGGTCGGCAAAATAGGTGCTGGCCGCCAGGGAAATCGCCGCCGAACCGCCGAGACAACCGGCGAGAATCACGCCGATGAACGCGGGAAAATGTTCCAGCAAAAACGGTTTCAGCGACGGAACACCACTCATCACTCGCCCTCTTCGTACAAGCCAATCGCAAAGGTCTTGGCCTGTTTGTAGTTATCCGAACGCTTCAAGCCCCAGACGCTCAGCCCCGCACTGAAGGCATCGCCCAATTGGACGTAGGTGGCGTGCTTGAGCTGGGTCGGCGTAAAGCGTTTGGGCAACTCGCCGCTCAGTTGCAGCAGCTTGCGCATCTTGTTCGACATTTGCGGGTCCGCCACTTTCAGCAGCTCTTTGGTGAGTTTCTCACGCTCCTGCCCGTTCAGACCTTTCAGCACCTGACGCATGCTTTTGCCAGTGGCCGCGCGGGTGACGTTGACCAGCTTGACTGTCGTCAGCGCCGATGCGCCCACGCCGACCAAGGCGGCACCGTCGAGGATTTTGGTCGCCGCTTGGTACCACTCTTCGTTATCCAGGTAATCGTTCATCGCCGGGTTGACGATTTCGTTGCGTGTACGGAACCCACCGACCAGGCACGACACGGTGCTGGCCGAGGCGGCGGTATAGCCGATGGCCGTCACGACCGTGCTGGCGCCGGCGGTAAACGGGATGGCGATGGTGCCGCTCAACACCACCAGCCAGCCAATGACCGCGCCGCCGCAGGACAAGGTGGTGTTGAAGGCTTCACTCACCAATCGCGATTCGCGCGGGTTGTTCAGCACTTGGTCGGCGAACTGTGCCGGGGCGATGTATTTCTGCGCTTCGCGCACAATGATGCGCTTGGGTCGAATGCTGCAGATCGGCTTGAACTCGCGCAGGGTCACGACGTTGAAGTCGGCGTCGATATACACCACGCCCGCGCCGACGATGCCAGGGTCGGCGTCGATGATGGCAAACAACCGGGGCAGGTTGACTTCACTCTCGATGCGCTGGCGCGCCATGAACTGCGAGCGGTTGGAGTCCATGCCGATGTTGAGCAGGGGGTTGCTCATGGGGGTGTTCTTCCTTGAAAAGTTGGGGACTGGACTGACGCGATCGGGGGCAAGCCCCCTCCCACATTTGATCGCATTCTCATTCTAGAACTCGGTCAAATATGGGAGGGGCGGTGCGACTTGCTCCCGATGGCGATTTAGTGGGCGCCACCTTAACAAACAGGCTCCCCACCGGCTAGAAAGCAAAACGCCAGCACGAGGCTGGCGTTTTGCATCTTCAGGCTGCGATCAACGCGGTACGACTGGCTTGCGCGCAGGCTTCTTGCCTTTGCCCTTGGCCGCATCGGTGCGTTCCTTGGCGGCCTGCTTGTTGCGCACCATGGCCGCAGCCTTGGCTTGTTCGCGCTTGTCCCACGGGTTGCTGCCGTCGCTGCCACGGGGTGGCAGGCCGGTGTGTTGGGTGAGGATCTTGGTGGTGGTTTCCTTGGCGACCTTGTGGCTGCCGGCCGGCGTCGAGTTTTTGCGACGCGCACTCTGGTAGCTGTCGGTGGCCGGCTGGTGCAACGGGATCAGTTGATCCTTGCCCGGCCCGATCAGGTCGGCGCGGCCCATGCGGGTCAGCGCTTCACGCAGCATCGGCCAGCCTTTCGGGTCGTGATAGCGCAGGAACGCCTTGTGCAGGCGGCGCTGTTCTTCGCTCTTGACGATGGTCACCGAGTCGCTCTTGTAGGTGACCTTGCGCAGCGGGTTCTTGCCCGAGTGGTACATCGCGGTGGCGGTGGCCATCGGCGACGGGTAGAACGCCTGCACCTGGTCGGCGCGGAAGCCGTTGCCCTTGAGCCACAGGGCCAGGTTCATCATGTCTTCATCGGTGGTGCCGGGGTGGGCAGCGATGAAGTACGGGATCAGATACTGTTCCTTGCCCGCTTCCTTGGTGTACTTCTCGAACATGCGCTTGAACTTGTCATAGCTGCCAATGCCCGGCTTCATCATCTGGTTGAGCGGACCTTCCTCGGTGTGTTCCGGGGCGATCTTCAGGTAACCACCGACGTGGTGGGTGACCAGTTCCTTCACATACTCCGGCGACTCAACGGCCAGGTCGTAGCGCAGGCCGGAAGCGATCAGGATCTTCTTCACACCCGGCAGCGCACGGGCGCTGCGGTACAGCTGGATCAGCGACGAGTGGTCAGTGTTCAGGTTCGGGCAGATGCCAGGGAACACGCACGACGGCTTGCGGCACGCGGATTCGATTTCCGGGCTCTTGCAGGCGATGCGGTACATGTTCGCGGTCGGGCCGCCGAGGTCGGAAATCACGCCAGTGAAGCCCGGGACCTTGTCGCGGATTTCTTCGATTTCGCGAATGATCGACTCTTCGGAGCGGTTCTGGATGATCCGGCCTTCGTGCTCGGTGATCGAGCAGAAGGTGCAGCCGCCGAAACAGCCACGCATGATGTTCACCGAGAAACGGATCATGTCGTAGGCCGGGATTTTTTCCTTGCCATACGCCGGGTGCGGAACACGCGCGTAAGGCATGCCAAACACGTAGTCCATTTCTTCGGTGGTCATCGGAATGGGCGGCGGGTTGAACCACACGTCCACTTCACCGTGCTTCTGCACTAGGGCGCGGGCGTTGCCCGGGTTGGTTTCCAGGTGCAACACGCGGTTGGCGTGGGCATAAAGCACGGCGTCGCCACGGACTTTTTCTACCGATGGCAGGCGGATCACGGTCTTGTCGCGGGTCATGCGCGGGCTGGCCAATATCTGCACGACCTTGGCTTCTTCCGGGTCATCGACCGGACCCTTTTCCTGCTCGATGGCGCAGGCCTGGGTGTCCTGGGTGTTCACATACGGGTTGATGATCTTGTCGACCTTGCCCGGCCGGTCGATACGCGTGGAGTCCACTTCGTACCAGCCCGCCGGCGTATCACGGCGAATGAACGCGGTGCCGCGCACATCGGTGATGTCTTCGATCTTGTGGCCCCACGACAGGCGCTGGGCCACCTCGACGATGGCCCGCTCGGCGTTGCCGTACAGCAGGATGTCGGCGGTGGCGTCGATCAGGATCGAGTTGCGCACCCGGTCCTGCCAGTAGTCGTAGTGGGCGATGCGGCGCAGGGACGCTTCGATGCCACCGAGGACAATCGGCACGTTCTTGTAGGCTTCCTTGCACCGCTGGCTGTACACCAGGCTCGCGCGGTCCGGGCGTTTGCCGGCCATGCCGCCAGGGGTGTAGGCGTCGTCGGAGCGGATTTTCTTGTCGGCGGTGTAGCGGTTGATCATCGAGTCCATGTTGCCGGCCGCGACGCCGAAGAACAGGTTCGGCTCGCCGAGCTTCATGAAGTCGTCTTTGGACTGCCAGTTGGGCTGGGCAATGATCCCGACGCGGAAGCCCTGGGACTCCAGCAGCCGGCCGATGATTGCCATGCCGAACGACGGATGGTCAACGTAGGCATCACCGGTGACGATGATGATGTCGCAAGAATCCCAGCCAAGCTGATCCATCTCCTCCCTGCTCATCGGCAGGAATGGCGCAGGACCGAAACATTCGGCCCAGTACTTGGGATAGTCAAATAACGGCTTGGCTGTTTGCATGACGGTGACCGGTGTTGAGATGAAAAATCGCGGGCGCGGAATATAGCACAAATTTTAACCAATTCCGACCTTTGCAGTAGGAATTAGAAAAGGGCTTTTTACTCGTCGTCGAAGTTGTAGCTGCCCGGCGCGAGGTTTTCGAAACGGGTGTATTTGCCGATAAAGGCCAGGCGCGTGGTGCCGATGGGGCCGTTACGCTGCTTACCGATGATGATTTCAGCAATGCCCTTATGCTCGGTTTCCGGGTGATACACCTCGTCGCGGTAAACGAACATGATCACGTCAGCATCCTGCTCGATCGCTCCGGATTCCCGCAAGTCGGAGTTGATCGGGCGCTTGTTCGGCCGTTGCTCCAGGGAACGGTTGAGCTGCGACAGGGCAACCACCGGGCAGTTGAATTCCTTGGCCAACGCTTTCAACGAGCGGGAAATCTCGGAAATCTCGTTGGTGCGGCTGTCGCCACTGGAACCCGGGATCTGCATCAACTGCAGGTAGTCGATCATGATCAGGGCGATATCGCCGTGCTCACGCACCAGGCGGCGGGTACGTGCGCGCATTTCCGAGGGGCTGATACCCGCGGTGTCATCGATAAACAGCTTGCGGTCGTTGAGCAGGTTGACGGCCGAGGTCAGGCGCGGCCAATCGTCGTCTTCCAGACGACCGGCACGCACCTTGGTCTGGTCGATACGCCCCAGGGACGACAACATCCGCATGATCAGCGATTCGCCTGGCATCTCCAGCGAGTAGACCAGTACGGCCTTGTCGCTGCGCAGTACGGCGTTCTCCACCAGGTTCATCGCAAAGGTGGTTTTACCCATGGATGGACGACCGGCGACGATGATCAGGTCAGACGGTTGCAAGCCGCTGGTCATGCCATCGAGGTCGGTGTAGCCGGTGGACAGGCCGGTGATGGCGTTGTCGGTGTTGAACAGGGTATCGATCCGGTCGATGGCCTTGGTCAACAGGTCGTTGACGCTGACCGGACCGCCGGTTTTCGGGCGGGCTTCGGCGATCTGGAAAATCTGCCGTTCGGCTTCGTCGAGAATCTCTTCAGCGGTGCGGCCTTCCGGGTTGAAGGCACTGTCGGCGATCTCGGTGGCGATACCGATCAATTGCCGCAGCGTGGCCCGCGCACGGACGATCTGCGCATAGGCCTTGATGTTGGCAACCGACGGCGTGTTTTTCGCCAGCTCGCCCAGGTAGCCCAGGCCGCCGACTTGTGACGTCTGGCCTTCCTTGTCCAGTTGCTCGGCCAGCGTCACCACGTCGATCGGTGAGTTCTGGTCGGCCAGCCGGGCAATGGCGCGGAAGATCAAGCGGTGGTCATGCCGATAGAAATCACCGTCCGAGACTTGATCCAGCACGCGTTCCCAGGCGTTGTTGTCCAGCATCAAGCCACCGAGCACGGCCTGTTCGGCCTCGATGGAATGCGGCGGCACCTTCAGGGCAGCGGTTTGCAGATCGTATTGCTCAGGAGCTGAAATATCGTTCATGGCCACTTGGAATTAGGGGGTGTGTAAAAAAACAAAAGGCACGACCTGTAAACAGGATCGTGCCCGATGTTAACCGCCTGGCACGCGAGGTGCCAGTCAGTTAGGTGTTGCTTAAGCTGCTACCACGACAACGCGTACGGTGGCTTCAACTTCAGCGTGCAGATGCACGGCTACGTCGAATTCGCCTACGTTGCGGATGGTGCCGTTCGGCAGACGAACTTCGCTTTTCGCAACTTCAACGCCGGAGGCGGTCAGTGCGTCAGCGATGTCGTGGGTGCCGATCGAACCGAACAGCTTGCCTTCGTCACCGGCGGTGGCAGTGATAGTCACTTCCAGCTCAGCCAGTTGGGCAGCGCGAGTTTCGGCCGAAGCTTTTTTGTCTGCTGCTGCTTTTTCCAGCTCAGCACGACGCTCTTCAAACGCAGCCAGGTTGGCAGCGGTTGCAGCGGTGGCTTTGCCGTATGGCAGCAGGTAGTTACGACCGTAGCCGGCCTTAACGTTTACTTTGTCGCCCAGGTTGCCCAGGTTGGCGACTTTTTCCAGAAGGATCAGTTGCATGTGAAAATCCTCTAACTTTTAACCTTCACCGTTCGCGTTATCGGCGTCTTTGGACGCGAGACGACCGCGAATATCAATCAGGCTATCGACAATGGCCAAGACCACGAATAACGGACCGATCAAGTGCATGAGCGGCAAGACAGTGACGTAAAACCCCACCAGCCAGAAACTGGCCAATTTTTTCTGCGCGACCAGTCCATGAAGCAAAGACAGCCCAGCGAAGAACAGCGGCACACTGCACAGCGGCAACAGGATCAAGGCGTTCCACCCGATAAGCGGAGCAACACACATGACGGCCAGCAGTGACAGCGCAACGCGCTTGGGGATTCGGATTGCGCGAAACTCGCGCCCGAAACCACCGGGGTTATACAACAACGCCTGCCAGTAGCGCCCAAGAATCAGGCACAACACACTAAAGACCTGCAACGAAACCGCCGTCGAAATGATCATCAGTGGAACTGTCAATGAAGCGAGAACTGCTTTCTGGTCTGCCGAGAGCTTCTCGTAAGACTCACCCATCACCAGCGGCATAACGTGTTGAAACGTCTGCGCCAATGATTCGATGAAGGAACCGAATACGGTTCCCAGACTCACCGCACACAACAATCCCACGGCCGTGCTGGCCAGCAGCACGCGATTCCAGGAGTAACCGGCGCGTAAAACCAACGCCAGACCGCAAGTCCCGAGCAGCACCAAAAGGGCCGTTGGGTCTTGCAGGAAGTGCCAGCTCACCAACACTGACAACACTCCCACACCCAGGACGCTCAAGGCGTCCGAACCGCGCCGCAGCAGCACAAGGCAAACCGCGGCGGCACTCAACCAAAACAACAACGGCAACACTGCAGCTCCAGCCACTACCAGAGTGGCCTGCACACGACCGCGCATGATGAACTCAGCTAAGGCGCGCATGCATTCAATCCCTTACTACTTGTCGACTGCCCGGTCTCAGCGGCCGTGGCTGTCGGTGTAGGCCAGCAGGGCCAGGAAGCGGGCGCGCTTGATAGCGGTGGCCAGCTGACGCTGATAACGTGCTTTGGTACCGGTGATACGGCTTGGAACGATTTTGCCGGTCTCGGATACGTAGGCTTTCAGAGTGTTGAGATCTTTGTAATCGATCTCTTTCACGTCTTCAGCGGTGAAGCGGCAGAATTTACGACGACGGAAGAAACGTGCCATTTGATAGGCTCCTTAAAAGGTCCGTGGATTACTCGTCAGCGTTATCGCTGTTGTCGCTGTCATCACTATCAGCGCTTTCAGCGCCTTCGTGCTCAGGACGGTCGCGACGCTCACGGCGCTCACTGCGGTTTTCTTCAGCCTTGAGCATCTCGGATTGGCCGGTAACGGCTTCTTCGCGACGGATGACCAGGTTACGGATCACAGCATCGTTGTAGCGGAAGTTGTCTTCCAGCTCGGACAGAGCCTTGCCAGTGCACTCAACGTTCAGCATCACGTAGTGAGCCTTGTGAACATTGTTGATTGCATAGGCCAGTTGACGACGGCCCCAATCTTCCAGACGGTGGATTTTGCCGCCGTCTTCTTCGATCAGCTTGGTGTAACGCTCTACCATGCCGCCGACTTGCTCGCTTTGATCCGGGTGGACCAAAAAGATGATTTCGTAATGACGCATGAATGCTCCTTACGGGTTGTAGCCTGCCGCTCAAAAACGGTCAGACAAGGAGTGAATGACACTTATGGATCTTGCCGCAGGGAGGCACATCGGTGCCTGCCAGGAAGGCAAGGGGCGCAATTGTAGAGAAGGGGGAGGAAGGGCGCAAGGTGATTGGTGATTATTTGAACAATATCGCCGACACCGCGAAAGCAAATGTGGGAGGGGGCTTGCCCCCTCCCACATTTTGATCGAGGCCAGGTTCAGATTACTTCTTGGTCTTGGCCTTGGCGCCGCGTTGGCGTCGGGCTTCAAACAAGCACACGCCCGTCGCAACAGACACATTGAGGCTACTGACGCTACCGGCCATCGGCAGGTGAACCAGATAATCACAATGCTCGCGGGTCAGGCGACGCATGCCTTTGCCTTCGGCGCCCATGATCAGGATGGTCGGGCCGGTGAGGTCCTGGTCATAAATGCTGACCTCGGCCTCCCCCGCCGTGCCCACGACCCACAGGCCGCGCTGCTGGAGTTTCTCCAGGGTGCGCGCGAGGTTGGTCACGGCGACCAGCGGAATCACTTCCGCCGCGCCGCACGCGACTTTACGCACAACCGGCGTCAACGTGGCCGACTTGTCCTTGGGCACGATCACCGCCAGCGCACCGGCAGCATCCGCCGAACGCAGGCAGGCGCCGAGGTTGTGCGGATCGGTCACGCCGTCCAGCACCAGCAACAGCGGTGCGCCTTCGGTGCGGTCGAGCAGTTCGTCGAGCATCGCCTCGCCCCACACCTGGCTCGGGCTGACATCCGCGACGACGCCTTGGTGAACGCCTTCAACCCACACGTCCATTTCGCGACGCTCGGCCTGGCCGATCGCCACGCGGTTTTCGTTGGCCAACTCGACCAACGCCTGCACACGCGGCTCGCTGCGACCTTCCGCCAGCCAAACCTGCTTGACGCGTTTAGGGTGATGACGCAGCAGTGCTTCTACGGCGTGGACGCCGTAGATTTTTTCCAGACTCATGACTTGGCCTTAGGTTTACGCGGCCCGCCGCTTTTCGCGGGAGCCGAACCCGCTTTGGGCGGGCCTTTACGATGTTTACTGGGCTTGCTCGACGGCTTTTCCGCCGTGTGGGGCTTTCCCCCAGACGCCGCTTTACCACCGCTTTTGGCTTCGTTGAGCAACTGCTGCTTCAACTCACGGCTCTTGCGCAGTTCGGCGTTTTTCGCCGCTGCGTCGCTTGGGCGGTAGGCTTCAGGAGCCTTGTCCTTGGCAGCCGGACGACGACCAGCCTTTGCTGGCGCCGGCTCGGTGGCGACAGTTTTCGCAGGCGCCCCCTTGCCTTTGGTGGCCGGAGCGGCGGTTTCGCTGCCACGTTTTTTACGGCCGATCGGCGCGGCGATGGTTTTTTCGGCCATCTCGAAGTCGATCTTGCGCTCGTCCAGGTCGACGCGCATGACGCGCACTTCGACGGTGTCGCCCAAGCGGAAGCTGCGACCGGTACGCTCGCCCGCCAGGCGGTGATGCACAGGATCGAAGTGGTAGTAGTCACCCGGCAAGGCGGTGACATGCACCAGGCCCTCGACGTAGATATCGGTCAGTTCGACAAACAGACCAAAGCCGGTCACGGCCGTGATCACGCCTGGGAACGACTCGCCTACGCGGTCTTTCATGAACTCGCACTTGAGCCAGTTCACAACGTCGCGGGTGGCTTCGTCGGCACGGCGCTCGCTCATGGAGCACTGCTCGCCGAGCTGCTCCAGGGCCGCTTCGTCGTATGGATAGATCCGCGCCTTCGGAATGGTCATGGCACCGGCGCGCTTGACGTGCGGGGTGTCCTGCTTGGAGTGGATCACGCTGCGGATCGCACGGTGCGTGAGCAGGTCCGGGTAACGACGGATCGGCGAGGTGAAGTGGGTGTACGCCTCGTAATTCAAGCCGAAGTGGCCCTGATTGTCGGCGCTGTACACCGCCTGGCTCAGGGAACGCAGCATCACGGTCTGGATCAGGTGGAAATCCGGACGGTCCTTGATGCTGGCCAGCAGTGCCTGGTAATCCTTCGGCGACGGGCCGTCCTTGCCTTTGTGCAGGGACAGACCGAGCTCGCCGAGGAAGGCGCGCAGTTTTTCCAGACGCTCCGGCGGCGGACCGTCGTGCACCCGATACAGCGCAGGAATTTCGTGCTTCTTCAGGAACTCTGCGGTGGCCACGTTGGCCGCCAGCATGCATTCCTCGATCAGCTTGTGCGCGTCGTTGCGGGTGGTCGGGGTGATCTCGGCGATCTTGCGCTGGGAACCGAAGATGATCCGGGTTTCCTGGGTCTCAAAATCGATTGCGCCACGCACATGGCGTGCGCCCAGCAGCACCTTGTACAGCGAGTACAGTTGCTTGAGATGCGGCACCACACCGGCGTATTCAGTACGCAAGGCCTTGGCTTCGCTGGTCTTCGGCGCTTCCAGGATGGTGCTGACCTTGTTGTAGGTCAGGCGCGCCTGAGAGTAGATCACCGCTTCGTAGAACTGGTAATCGGTCATTTCGCCGGTTTTCGAGATGGTCATCTCGCACACCATGGCCAAACGGTCGACTTTCGGGTTCAGGGAGCACAGGCCGTTGGACAACTGCTCAGGCAGCATCGGGATCACGCGCTCAGGGAAGTACACGGAGTTGCCGCGCACCTGAGCTTCGTTATCCAGCGCCGAACCGATCTTCACGTAGCTGGAGACGTCGGCAATCGCCACGTACAACTTCCAGCCACCCGAGAACAGGCGCAGCTTGCCAGGCTTGGCTTCGCAATACACCGCATCGTCGAAGTCGCGAGCGTCTTCGCCGTCGATGGTGACGAACGGCAGATGGCGCAGGTCAATGCGCTTCTCTTTGTCCTTATCTTCGACTTCCGGCTTGAGCTTGGCGGCTTCCTTGAGCACGGCGTCGGGCCAGACGTGCGGAATATCGTAGGTGCGCAGCGCGACGTCGATTTCCATGCCCGGCGCCATGTAGTTGCCGACCACTTCGACGATATCGCCCTGGGGCTGGAAGCGCGGGGTTGGCCAGTGGGTGATTTTCACCTCCACGAACTGACCAACCTTGGCGGCGCCATTGCGGCCCGGGGTCACCAGCACTTCCTGCTGGACCTTCGGGTTGTCCGGAATGACGAAGCCAATGCCGCCTTCTTCGAAGTAACGCCCGACGATGGACTCATGGGCACGGGACACCACTTCGACGATCACACCTTCACGGCGGCCGCGACGGTCCAGGCCCGACACGCGCGCCAGCGCACGGTCGCCATCGAACACCAGACGCATTTGCGCCGGGCTCATGAACAGGTCGTCGCTGCCGTCATCCGGGATCAGGAAGCCGAAGCCGTCACGGTGACCAGCAATGCGGCCCAGGATCAGGTCGAGCTTGTCCACGGGCGCATACGTGCCACGGCGGGTGTAGATCAACTGAGCATCGCGTTCCATGGCACGCAGACGGCGGCGCAGGGCTTCGAGCTGGTCTTCGGTGGTCAGACCGAATTCTTCAACCAACTGCTCGCGGCTAGCAGGCGAACCACGATCGGCGAGATGCGCCAGGATCAGTTCGCGGCTAGGAATAGGGTTTTCATATTTTTCCGCTTCACGAGCGGCCTCGGGATCGAGGGACTGCCAATCGGCCATTAGAGAGTTTTCACCTTGTCTATATGCGGGTTAGTTTGGCATACGCGTATTGAAACGGGAAATTTCAGGCGTCAACAAGTGTTTTAAAGCACTTTGTAGCCCCAAAGACGCACCTTGCACGACCATTGGCGAAATTTTCCAGGCTTTTTTCATGGCGGGGGTTTACAGCTCAAAAGCCACTCCGTATAGTGCGCGCCATCGACGACGGCAACGTTGTTGATGCTGCCCAGGTGGTGAAATTGGTAGACACGCCAGCTTCAGGTGCTGGTGATCGCAAGGTCGTGGAAGTTCGAGTCTTCTCCTGGGCACCAATTTCAAACTCAAGGTTCGACCTTGAGTCTCCCAAAAACCCGCGAAAGCGGTTTTTTGCGTTTCAGGCCTTTGATTTTTAACGCAAATCCCGATTTATTTTTTTGAATCAGGGGTTTACAGATCAAAAAGCCCGCCGTATAGTTCGCTCCATCGACAGCGGCAACGTTGTTTGATAATGCCCAGGTGGTGAAATTGGTAGACACGCCAGCTTCAGGTGCTGGTGATCGCAAGGTCGTGGAAGTTCGAGTCTTCTCCTGGGCACCAAATTCAGATCAAACCCGCGAAAGCGGGTTTTTTCGTTTCCGACGTATGAAAACTCCCCCACCGATTCCCCCCTCGTCCGCACTTGAGAAGTTTTATCGTTTATCCTTGCAACGATTTGTTGCACTCAAGCGAGGAAACTTCCGGATGATGATCCGCGACACCCATCTCAAGACATCCCTTCTGCGCGGCCTAAGCATCACTCTACTCGGCCTGACCCTGCTCTCGCCCACCGCCTATTGCGCCGACAAGATTTCCCTGACCCTGTACAACGGCCAACACAAAGAAGTCGGCGATGACCTCGCCAAGGCCTTCGAAACCAAGACCGGCATCCACGTCAACGTGCGCAAGGGCAGCAGCAACCAGTTGGCCAGCCAGGTCGTCGAAGAAGGCGAGCGCTCCCCGGCCGACGTGATCTACACCGAAGAATCGCCGCCGCTGAACAAACTCGGCGAGCAAGGCCTGCTGGCAAAAATCGACGCCAGCACGCTCGATGTATTACCCAAGGACTATGTCAGCAGGAATGGCGACTGGATGGGCGTGACCGCACGCACCCGCGTCGTGGCGTTCAATCCGAAACTGATTGCCGAGAAAGACCTGCCCAAGTCGGTGCTGGATTTCGCCCGCCCCGAATGGCAAGGCAAGGTCGGCTTCGTCCCCACCAGCGGCGCGTTCCAGGAGCAGGCCGTGGCGATCATCAAGTTGCACGGTCGTGAAGCCGCCGAAGAATGGCTGACCGGCCTGCGCGCCTTCGGCAAGGTGTACAGCAACAACATGGTCGCCCTCAAAGCCGTGGAAAACGGCGAAATCGCCAGCGTGCTGGTGAATAACTACTACTGGTTTGCCCTGAAGAAGGAAAAAACCAACCTGGACTCGCAGTTGCACTACTTCACCAATGGCGATGCCGGCGGCCTGATCACCGTGTCTTCTGCGGCCGCGCTGAAATCCAGCAAGCACCCGAAAGAAGCCCAGCAACTGCTGGCGTTCATGACCAGTGAAGAAGGCCAGCGCGTGATCACCAACACCTCGGCCGAATACCCGCTGCGTAAGGGCATGGAGTCCAATCGCGGCCTCAAGCCGTTCAGCGAGCTGCAACCACCGAAAGTCACCCCCGCCGACCTGGGTAACGCTGAAGAAGCCCTGGACATGGAACGTGACGTTGGCCTGAACTGATGACCTCCGCCTTACGTGGGGGTTACAGCCCGAGGCGCAAGCGTCCTTCGATCTGGCTGTTGCTGCCCGTGTTGCTTCTGGTCGGCTTGAGCCTGCTGCCGCTGGCATACGTCGGGCTCAAGGCCTGGCAAGCCGGCTGGGCGCAAGCGGTGCATCTGCTGTGGCGGCCGTATGTGTTCGGGCTGCTGCGCAACACCCTGGCCCTGATGATTGGGGTGACGGTGGCGTGCGGCGTGATTGGCCTGTCCCTGGCCTGGCTGCTGGAGCGCAGCAACCTGCCGGGGCGCCGCCTCTGGGGCGTGGTCCTGTGCCTGCCGTTCGCGGTGCCGGCGTTTGTCAGCAGCTTCACCTGGGTGTCGCTGAGCGCTAACTTCGAAGGGCTCGGCGGGGCGATCCTGGTGATGACCCTGTCCAAATACCCGCTGGTGTTCCTACCCGTGGCGGCGACCCTGCGCAATCTCGATCCCTCCCTTGAAGAATCTGCGCGCACCCTGGGACTGAATCGCTGGGGCGTGTTCTGGCGCATCACTTTGCCCTTGCTGTGGCCGTCACTGCTGGCCGGGGCACTGCTGATCGCGCTGCATATGCTGGTGGAGTTCGGCGCGCTGTCGATCATCGGCCTACAGACCTTTACCACAGCGATCTACCAGCAATTCGAACTGGAATTCAGCAATGCCAATGCCGCGATGTTGTCGGCGGTGTTGCTGGCGATGTGCCTGACGCTGCTGTGGCTGGAGTTGCGCGTGCGCGGCAAGGGTCGACATGTGCGGATTGGCCAGGGCGCGGCGCGGCATGCGGAACAGGTCCGACTGGGCAAGTGGGCGCCATTGGGGCAGCTGTATTGCCTGGCGCTGGCGATCATCGGCAGCGGCATTCCGCTGGGGATGCTCGGCTATTGGCTGGCGGTGGGCTCGTCGGCCGCGTTCCCGGTGACCGAAATTGGCGAGGCGCTGCTGTCCTCCCTGGCGCTGTCGCTGGGTGGTGCGGCACTGTGCCTGGTACTCGCGGTGCCGGTGGGGTTGCTGGTGGTGCGCTATAAAGGCCATCTGGCGATTTGGGCCGAGCGCCTGCCGTACTTGCTGCACGCCCTGCCCGGACTGGTGATTGCACTGACACTGGTGTACTTCGCCTTGCATTACGTGCCGGCGCTGTACCAGACGTCGGCACTGTTGCTGATTGCCTATGCGCTGCTGTTTTTACCGCTGGCCCAGGCGCCGATCCGGACGGCCTTGAACAAGGCCGCACCGCAGCTGGAAGAGGCCGCACGCACGCTGGGTGCGTCGTCGTTCAGTGCCTTTTGCCGGGTGACCCTGCCGATTATTTTCCCGGCATTGGGGGCGGCATTCGCGCTGGTGTTTCTTGATGCGATGAAGGAATTGACGGCGACATTGCTACTCAGCCCGACCGGGCTGAATACCTTGGCGACGGCGGTGTGGGCGCATACCTCGAATGTGGAGTTCGCGGCGGCGGCGCCTTATGCAGCGTTGTTGATTCTGGTGTCGGGGTTGCCGGTTTATTTGCTCACGACGCGGATGTATTTGAGTCGCTGAAACCGCTATCGGGGGCAAGCTCCCGATGGCGGCGGCACAGACCACACTAAGCCCGGAACTGCCCCAGGCTCGCCTTCAACTGCGCCGCCAAGCCATCCAGCACCTTGCCACTGGCCGTGGTTTCTACCACAGCCTGCGCGGCACGCTCGGCCTGGGCGTGAATCACCTCGACCCGCCCACGCACCGCGTGTGCGCCCTGGGCTTGATGCTCAGCCGCACGAGTGGCCAGGCCAATCGCCGCGTGTACCTGCTCCACCGAGGCCTGCACCGTCTGCTGCAAGCGCACACTGTCGCGCAGCACCAGCAAGCCTTCGCTGGCCTGGCGCCCGGCCTTGCCAATGGTTTCGACCGCCTCGCGCGCGCCCTGCTGCAACGCCACGATATGCGCCTGGATATCACCGGTGGAGCTCTGGGTTTTACTCGCCAGCGCACGCACCTCGTCTGCCACCACCGCAAAGCCACGCCCGGTCTCACCGGCACGCGCCGCTTCGATGGCCGCGTTGAGCGCCAACAGGTTGGTCTGCTCGGCGATGCCGTGGATCACGGTCAGCACCACTTCGATCTGCTCGCTTTGCGCCGCCAGGCGCTCGATGACTTTGGAACCGGCCTGCACCTGCCCCGCCAGCGCTTCAATCAAGCTGCCGACTTCAGCCGACGTGCGCGAGTTTTCATCCGTAGCCTGGCGAATATCCACCACCTGCTGTAGCGCGGCCTGCATCGCATGGCTTTCGGCCTGGGCCTCATCGGCCATCTGCGACAGCGCGCGCAGGCTCTCGGCCACTTCGTCGCGCTGCAAACCCGCCGCCGCGTCGGCGCCGGCATTGCGCAAGGTCATCGCGCCGATTTCCACACCGGTACGCTGCGCCACATCGCCGGCCTCGCGCACGATGGGCTGCAACTTATCCACAAAGCGATTGACCGCCGAAGCCATGTCGCCGATCTCATCTTTGCTGTTGATCTGCACGCGCTTGGTCAGGTCACCCTCACCCGCCGCCAGATCATCCATGGCTGCGATCAACAGTTTCAAACGATTGACCACGCGCCGCCCGAGCACCACCGCGATCAGCAGCAAGACACCAAAACCGACCACCGCAAGCCCCATGCCGATGCGCCAACGCAGCGTACCCGCCGCTTCTTGCACGACACTCGCGGTGTTGGCGGTCATCTGGGTAGCGGTCGCCTGCGCCGATTGCAACCTCGCCCCCATGGCGGCAGCACTATCCGCCGCCGCACCCTTGAGGCTATCGCCCACCAACTGATCGCCGCTGGCAATCAGTGCCGCAAAGCGCTTATCCAGCGCCAGCAGGTCGGCCTCTACCGACGCGGTCGAGACGCCCATGCGGACCTTGCCGATCTCGACACCGTTGGGACTGATGGACGCTTCGACGTAGTACACGGAGGCGTCCGCCTTGGCGGCGTCCAGCACCTTATCGAGAGCACGGTCGCCCTTGCCCTTTTCCAGCAAAGCCTGGTTGATCGGGTTTTCCCGGTTCAGATAGCGGGTCAGATGCTCACCGGCAGCGTCGTCATACACCACGAACAACACGTTGGGATTGCGCTGGGCCCGTCGGGCGAACTCCGACAGCGTCGGCACATCGTTGTCCCACATGGCGCGGGGCGCCACAGAGGCCAGCAATTGCGCCATGTCATTAGCGGAGTCTTGCAGGTCTTTTTCCAGGGTCGCACGCAGTTGCTTCTGCTCTTCCTGCAGGCGCGCGGAAAGCCCTGCGGTCAGACGCTGACGGGTACTGCTGGACAAGCTGTCCAGGCTGGATGTGACTTCCTTGCCGGCCTGAGCCAGTTCGCCCGACAGTTTCTGACTGTCGACCCCCAGGCGATTGCCCAAATCAGCTTCCAGCGCCGTGACGGTGCTCCGAGTTAGAGCGACCGCCACCAGCACTTGCACCAAAAGAGCGATACCTAGGGTAACGAACACCGGCCGCAACAGACGACTTTGTAACAATGAGAGAACGGCAGACATCGGGAATCCCTCCACCACGGGTGCCATTAATTTGATAGCACCGCGAAAGAAGGAAATACAGCAAGGGTCGTGCCGTTTGGTGAACTGAGACGACAAAGGGCTCCCGAAGGAGCCCTTTGCTTTTTACATCAACAGCTTATTAAGCGAACGGGTGACGCAGAACGATGGTCTCGTTGCGGTCCGGGCCCGTCGAAATAATGTCAATCGGCGCGCCGATCAGCTCTTCAACGCGCTTGATGTAAGCACGCGCATTGGCTGGCAGCTCTTCCAGGGTTTTGGCCCCCACGGTCGATTCGGTCCAGCCTGGCACTTCTTCGTACACCGGCTGCAGACCCACGTAACTGTCAGCGTCAGTCGGAGCAACGCTCTTACCTTCTGCATCTTTGTAGCCGACGCAGATGTTGATGGCTTCCAGACCGTCGAGTACGTCCAGCTTGGTCAGGCAGATACCCGAGATGCTGTTCACATCGATAGCACGACGCAGGATAACGGCATCGAACCAGCCACAACGACGAGCGCGGCCGGTGGTTGCGCCGAACTCGTGACCTTGCTTGGCCAGGTGCGCACCGACTTCGTCGAACAGCTCAGTCGGGAATGGCCCCGAACCGACGCGAGTGGTGTAAGCCTTGGTAATGCCCAGGATGTAGTCCAGGAACATAGGGCCAACACCCGAACCGGTAGCCACGCCACCAGCGGTGGTGTTGGAGCTGGTCACATACGGGTAGGTGCCGTGGTCGATGTCCAGCAACGAGCCTTGAGCGCCTTCGAACATGATGTCTTTGCCAGCACGACGCAGGTCGTGCAGCTCGGCGGTCACGTCCAGCATCAGCGGCTTGAGCAGCTCAGCGTATTCCTTGCATTCGGCCAGGGTCTTGTCGAATTCGATAGCTGGCTCTTTGTAGTAACCCACCAACATGAAGTTGTGGTATTCCACCAGTTCGCGCAGTTTGTCTTCAAAGCGCGGCATGTTGAGCAGGTCGCCAACACGCAGGCCACGACGTGCGACTTTATCTTCATAGGCCGGGCCGATACCGCGACCGGTGGTGCCGATCTTCAGCTCGCCACGCGCCTTTTCACGGGCCTGGTCCAGCGCAACGTGGAAGGACAGGATCAGCGGGCAGGACGGGCTGATACGCAGGCGCTCGCGCACCGGTACGCCTTTCTCTTCCAGCTTGGTGATCTCGCGCAGCAGGGCATCCGGTGCAACCACGACGCCGTTGCCGATCAGGCACTGCACGCCTTCGCGCAGTACGCCCGACGGGATCAGGTGCAAGACGGTTTTTTCGCCATCGATGACCAGGGTGTGGCCAGCGTTGTGGCCGCCTTGGTAGCGCACTACGGCGGCAGCATGTTCGGTCAGCAGATCAACGATCTTGCCTTTGCCCTCATCACCCCATTGGGTGCCCAGGACTACGACATTCTTACCCATAACACTTGTCCTCATTCGCGCAAACTTGGTGCCGGCGTTGGCCGGCAGGAAAACTCAAGAAGCCAGTGGCGATACTTGCCAAAGCCCGTTCTGCAGAATCAATTGCCGGTCGCAGTCCGCTTCACGGGCGGCGGCCAATGGCTGCCCAGGCAAAGCCTGGACGACACGCTGACCCTCACCGCGCAACTGGCAAACCTGCTGCCAGAGTGCTGCATCCGTACTGTCGGGCATCCAGATGCCACCAGACGGCAGCTCGACCTCAGCACGCCCCAGGGTCACCAGGGTTTTCAAATCGGTGGAGAAACCGGTGGCCGGACGCGCACGACCGAAGTCGGCGCCGATATCGTCATAACGACCGCCTTGGGCGATGGCTTGGCCAACACCCGGCACAAACACCGCGAACACCACACCGGTGTGGTAGTGGTAGCCGCGCAACTCACCCAGGTCGAAATACAACGGCAGTTGCGGGAACCGCACCGACAACTGCCCTGCAATCGCCAGCACGTCATCCAGTGCCGCCAATACCGGCGCTGGCGCATTGGCCAGGCGCTCACGGGCAGCGTCCAGAACTTCGCGGCCGCCGCACAGGTTCACCAGCGCACGCAGCATGTCAGCCAGTTCGGCCGGCACGCCTTCGGTCAGGGCGATGACTTCATCGATCGCCTTGCGCTGCAGGGCATCGAACAACTGTTGTTCCACTTCACCGGACAACCCCGCCGCACGGGCCAGGCCACGGTAGATACCAACGTGGCCCAGGTCCATGTGGACATCCGGCACGTCAGCCAGTTGCAGCATCGCCAGCATCAGGCTGATGACTTCCACGTCACTACTCGGGCTGGCATCGCCGTACAACTCGGCACCCAACTGGATCGGGCTGCGCGACGACGACAACGCCCGCGGTTTTGCATGCAACACGCTGCCGGCGTAGCACAGACGGCTCGGGCCTTCGCGACGCAGGGTGTGCGCATCGATGCGCGCCACTTGCGGCGTGATGTCAGCACGGAACCCCATTTGCCGGCCCGATTGCGGGTCGATGACCTTGAAGGTGCGCAGATCCAGGTCCTGGCCCGCGCCGGTCAGCAGGGATTCCAGGTACTCGATATGGGGGGTCACGACAAACTCGTAACCCCAGCTCTGGAACAGATCCAACACCTGGCGACGCGCAACTTCAATGCGCGCAGCTTCTGGTGGCAGTACTTCTTCGATGCCATCTGGCAGCAGCCAGCGGTCTACCGTTGCCATTACGCCATTCCCCTATGATCCGGGCGGCCAACCCTCGGCCGAGCCTTGAGTGAAGCAGAAAATGCCCGCCCCCGGCATAAACCACGCGCAAGAGCGACGTGACGAACGGCCTGCAAACGGCCTCGTCGGGCACTTTCCTCGAAAAACCTGTCGCGCCTGCCGAATCAAACATGCAGACGCAAAAAAGCCGGGAATTTCCCGGCTGCCGCATCATACACCCGTTTTCTCAAAGGATCACCCCGCCAGGCGTTTTAGCCGCCCGACGGGAGTGAACATTGAGTTACTTGGACTTTTCCAGGTAACGGAAGAAGTCGCTGCTCGGGTCCAGCACCATGACGTCGGTTTTGTTCGCGAAGCTTTCACGGTAGGCACGCAGGCTACGGTAGAACGCGTAGAACTCCTGGTCCTGGCCGTAGGCTTTGGCGTAGATCGACGCGGCTTGCGCATCACCATCACCACGCGCCTCTTCAGACTCGCGATAGGCCTCGGCCAGCAGTACGCGACGCTGACGGTCGGCATCCGCACGGATACCCTCGGCCAGCTCGTTACCTTTGGCGCGGTGCTCACGCGCTTCACGCTCACGCTCGGTGCTCATGCGCTCGAACACGCTGCGGTTCACTTCCTTCGGCAGATCGATGGCCTTGACCCGGACATCGACAACTTCGATCCCCAGCTCTTTTTCCGCCATCGTATTCAACGAACGAGTGATATCCGCCATCAGCGCATCACGCTCACCGGACACCACCTCGTGCAGGGTGCGCTTACCAAACTGGTCACGCAGGCCCGATTCCAGACGACGCGACAAGCGCTCGTCGGCAATCTGCTTGAGGCCGGAGGTCGCGGTGTAGAAGCGCTCGGCATCCTTGACGCGCCACTTGGCGTAGGCGTCAACCATCACGGCTTTCTTTTCCAGGGTCAGGAAACGCTGTGTCGGTGCATCCAGGGTCATCAGGCGTGCGTCGAACTTGCGCACCTGGTTGACGTAGGGGACTTTCACATGCAGGCCCGGCTGGACATCCGCCTGGACCACGCGACCGAATTGCAGCAGCACCGCACGCTCGGTCTGAGCCACGATGTAGAAGCAGTTCCAGGCAGCGATGACCACGACGACGCCCACAATCAGGGCGGTCAGCGATTTATTGTTCATCAACGACTCTCCCTGGTACGTGTTTGCTGTTGCAGCAAGTCAGCGGCCGCACGGGCGCTCGCTTCGTTGGCAGCGGCATTCGAACCGGTAGCCGGTGCGCTGGCGCCGCTACGACCACCTTCGATCATCTTGTCCAGCGGCAGGTACAGCAGGTTGTTCTGCCCACCCTTGCTGCCGGTCACGAGAACCTTGCTGGTGTTGCTGAAGACTTCCTGCATGGCGTCCAGGTACAGACGCTCACGCGTGACTTCCGGTGCCTTGCGGTACTCGGCGACCAGCTTGGTAAAGCGATCCGCCTCACCCTTGGCGCGGGAGACCACTTCATCGCGGTAACCGTTGGCATCTTCAAGGATGCGCTGGGCCTGGCCACGGGCTTCCGGCACGACGCCGTTGGCGTAGGTTTCAGCCTGGTTGCGCGAGCGCTGCTCGTCTTCACGGGCGCGGATCACGTCGTCAAAGGCTTCCTGCACTTCACGCGGTGCCGCTGCGCTCTGTACGTTCACCTGGGTGACGGTGATACCGGTGCGATAGGTGTCGAGGAACCGTTGCAGGCGCTCCTTGATTTCGCTGGCCATCAATTCACGACCTTCGGTCAGCACCTGGTCCATGGCGGTGGAACCCACCACATGGCGCAGGGCGCTTTCGGTCGCGTGTTGCAGGCTGACTTCCGGCTGATCGACGTTCAGCACGAAGTCCTGCAGGTTGCTGATCTTGTACTGCACGGTCAGCGGCACTTCGACGATGTTCTCGTCTTCGGTCAGCATCTGGCCCTGCTTGGTGTAGGCACGCTCACGCGTGACGTTCTCCATGTACTTCTTGTCGATCGGCGGGAAGTAGATGTTCAGGCCGGGGCCGACAGTCTCGTAGTACTTGCCGAAGCGCAGCACCACGGCCTGCTCCTGCTCGTCCACCACGTAGACCGCGCTATACAGCCACACAGCCGCGAGCACGACAAGCCCAAGGCCCAGCAGACCGTAGCCGCCGCCCTTGCTTGTGCGACCGCCATCGTCACCACCGCGTTTTTTTCCACCACCGAACAACCCATTCAGGCTTTCCTGCAGCTTTCGGAAGGCCTCGTCGAGATCCGGTGGCCCCTTGCGGTCGCCATTATTGCGGCGCTTACCACCCCAAGGATCCTGATTATTCGAGTTGCCACCCGGCTCATTCCAAGCCATAGCGCTCTCCATCTGATAAAGCAAAGACGCACCCACGGCGCGCCGACCAATGCTACAGAATGCCTGCTACTGCGGCACAACCGCTTTCTCAGGCTTTTATTGCAAAGTGTGTTGTTCGATGAACTCTGTCGGTATAACGCCTTCGCGGCTGACCAGCCGATTCAGCTCCGAGCGCGGCAATCGAACGGCCAGCAAGCTGACACCTTCTTCATCGTGCTCTTCTTTCTGTACCGCGCCCAACTCGAAAAACTGTGCACGCAGTCGAGCAAAACGCTGAGGCAAGCGCAAGGTGCCGACGAACAAATCGTTGCCGAGCAACTCGGCAATCGCTTGCTCAAGCAAGTCCAGGCCGCGGCCATCACGCGCCGACAACCAGACCCGCTGGGGCTTGCCGTCCTCGTCGCGCTGAATTTGTGGCTCAACGCCTTCAAGCAAATCGAGTTTGTTATAGACCTCGAGGATGGGCAAGTCCTGGGCACCAATCTCGCCCAGCACCACCATCACCTGTTCAATCTGCAACATGCGATCAGGTTCGGCCGCATCGATCACGTGCAACAGCAGGTCGGAGTTGCTCGACTCTTCGAGCGTAGACCGAAATGCCTCGACCAGTTTGTGCGGCAAGTGACGAATGAAGCCCACTGTGTCGGCCAGGACAATCGGCCCCAGGTCCGCCAGTTCCAGGCGGCGCAGGGTCGGGTCAAGGGTCGCGAACAGTTGGTCGGCCGCGTACACGTCCGACTTGGTCAAGTTGTTGAACAGCGTGGACTTGCCGGCGTTGGTGTACCCCACCAGGGAAACGGTCGGGATATCCGCGCGGCTGCGGCCACGTCGCGATTGTTCGCGCTGGCTGCGGACTTTTTCCAGCCGGCCCTTGATCTGACGCAGGCGAACCCGCAGCAGTCGCCGGTCGGTTTCCAGCTGGGTCTCGCCCGGGCCACGCATGCCGATACCGCCACCCTGACGCTCAAGGTGAGTCCAGCCACGCACCAACCGGGTGCTCATGTGGTCAAGCTGGGCCAGTTCAACCTGGAGCTTGCCCTCATGGGTACGCGCGCGTTGGGCGAAAATATCGAGAATCAGGCCGGTACGGTCGATCACGCGACACTCGAAAACACGTTCGAGGTTACGTTCCTGACTGGGCGTGAGGATGTGATTGAAGATCACCAGATCGGCCTGCTCGGCATGGACCAGGTCGCGCAGTTCCTCGACCTTGCCGCTGCCAATCAGGTATTTGGCGGTTGGCCGATGACGCGGTACGTTAAAAAACGCAACGGTCTCGGCGCCGGCCGAATTAGCCAACTCCTGAAACTCCTGCGGATCTTCGCGCGCCTCAGGGTCCTGTCCATCCAAGTGAACGAGGATCACTCGTTCACCACCACCGTGGCGCTCAAAGAACAAAGGAGACTCCTATCAGGCGTTACCTGGCTCAGCGTCACCCTGTTCGCCATCGGTCGCGCTAGGCAGACGGATTGGACGAACTGGAACAACTGTCGAGATAGCGTGCTTGTAAACCATTTGGCTGACGGTGTTTTTCAGCAGGATCACGAACTGGTCGAACGACTCGATCGTACCTTGCAGCTTGATACCGTTGACCAAGTAGATGGAAACCCCAACTTTCTCTTTACGTAAAGTATTCAAGTAAGGGTCTTGTAGCGAATGCCCTTTTGACATGTGCCGCACTCCTTTAAGGATCAATAATAAAAAATCGGAAAATAGATAGCTTATGGCCGTCACACCCCCAAGGATAGACGGCAATTGCAAGGACTCAGCTCAATATGGAGACCGTTCCCAAGTATTTCAAGGCGCGTGACAGATTGTCGCTGTCCAGGCTGTCCAGCCAGTGCAAATCGCTCCAACTGCGCAGCCAGGTGAACTGGCGTTTCGCCAACTGGCGCGTGGCAATGATGCCGCGTTCCTGCATTTCGGCTGACGTCAGCTTGCCATCCAGATGATCCCAGACTTGGCGATAGCCTACAGCACGTATCGAAGGCAACCCGGGATGCAGGTCACCTCTTGAACGCAGTGCTACGACCTCGTCCACAAACCCCTGTTCCAACATAATTGTGAATCTTTGTGCAATTCGTTCATGCAGCACCTGGCGATTTGCCGGAGCAATCGCCAGATTCGCCACAGTATAGGGCAATTGTGAGCGCCCCGATGCGCCTGCGTCAGCACTTTGCGCAGATTGTCGCTGCCGATGCTCGGTCATGGTCTGACCACTTACCCGCCAGACTTCCAAGGCTCGGCTGAGGCGCTGGGGATCGTTCGGGTGGATGCGCGCGGCGGACACCGGGTCCACCGCCGCCAACTGGTCGTGCAAGGCTTGCCAGCCAAGGCGCGCCGCTTCTTCTTCGAGCTCGGCGCGCACCTGGGCGTCGGCCGGCGGCATCTCCGCCAGGCCTTCCTGCAAAGCCTTGTAGTAGAGCATCGTGCCGCCCACCAGCAGCGGGATATTGCCGCGCGCGGTGATCTCGGCCATGGCCGCCAGCGCGTCGCTGCGGAAATCTGCCGCCGAATAGCTCATTGCGGGGTCGATGATGTCGATCAACCGGTGCGGATAGTGCGCCAGCAGTTCCTTTGAAGGCTTGGCCGTGCCGATATCCATACCGCGGTAAACCAAGGCAGAGTCGACACTGATCAGCTCGCAGGGCAGCACTTTGCTCAGCTCGATGGCCAGGTCGGTCTTGCCGGCGGCCGTGGGGCCCATCAGGAAGATCGCGGGGGGCAAGGCACTCATCAACGGCCGCGCAAGAACAGTTTGTCCAGATCGTCCAGGCCCATTTGGGTCCAGGTCGGTCGGCCATGGTTGCATTGTCCGCTGCGCTCGGTGTTTTCCATGTCGCGCAGCAGGCCGTTCATTTCCGGCAAGGCCAGGCGGCGATTGGCGCGGATCGCGCCGTGGCAGGCCATGGTGCCGAGCAGTTCGTTGATGTGCGCCTGGATACGGTCACTGGTGCCGTATTCCATCAGGTCCGCCAAGACGTCGGCCACCAACCGGTTGGCCTCGGCTTGCTTGAGCAGCGCGGGAATCTGGCGGATCGCCAGGGTTTCCGGGCCCAGGCGTTGCAGTTCGAAACCGAGTTTCTGGAACACGCTGGCGTGCTCTTCGGCACAATCGGCTTCACGCTGGCTGACCGCCAGGGATTCCGGCACCAGCAGCGGCTGGCCGCTCAGGCCTTCGCTGGCCATGGCGATTTTCAGGCGCTCATACATGATCCGCTCGTGGGCCGCGTGCATGTCCACCAGCACCAGGCCGTGGGCGTTTTCCGCAAGGATGTAGATGCCCTTGAGTTGCGCCAATGCATAGCCCAGCGGCGGAATATCCCCGCCACCTTCGGGCAACGCGACCGCGCTCGGCTCGGCCCCCGGCAGCGGCGCAAAGAATTCACGATAGGCCGCCTGCGCCTCAGCTACCGGCACCGCCGATTGCGGACGCGGAGTGTATTGATACTGATAGCCCGCCCCCGGACCCGAGCCCGGCGCCGTGTAGTTCGGCTGTGGTTGCGGCGATTGCAGCAGGTTGCCCGCCAGGCTCATTTCGCCCTGTGGGCCGAACTCGCCGGCTTCCGGGCCACTCGGGCGAACCACCGCCGTCACGATCGGCGCGGACAGTTGGTCATCCGGACGCACATCGCCCAGCGCGCGGTGCAAGGTGCCGTAGAGGAAGTCATGCACCATGCGCCCATCACGGAAGCGCACTTCATGCTTGGTCGGGTGAACGTTGACGTCGACCACCGACGGGTCGACCTCGAAGAACAGCACAAACGTCGGGTGCCGCCCGTTGAACAGCACGTCGCGATACGCCTGGCGCACCGCGTGGGCCACCAGTTTGTCGCGCACCGCCCGCCCGTTCACAAAGAAATACTGCAAGTCTGCCTGGCTGCGGGAGAACGTCGGCAACCCCACCCAACCCCACAGGCGCAAGCCATTGCGTTCGATTTCAATCGGCAGCGCCTGCTCCAGGAACCCCGCGCCGCAGACCGCCGCCACCCGCCGGGCGCGCGCGGCGTCGTCGTTGGCTTCGTGCAGGCTGAGGATGGTCTTGCCGTTGTGACGCAGGTGGAATGCCACGTCGAACCGCGCCAGAGCCAGGCGCTTGATGACTTCCTGCAGGTGATCGAATTCGGTTTTCTCGGCCTTGAGGAATTTGCGCCGCGCCGGGGTGTTGAAGAACAGGTCGCGCACTTCCACCGAAGTGCCCACCGGATGCGCAGCCGGTTGGACCCGAGGCGCCATGTCGCGGCCTTCGGTCTCCACTTGCCAGGCCTGGTCGGCGCTGCGCGTGCGGGAGGTCAGGGTCAGGCGCGCCACGGAGCTGATCGAGGCCAGGGCCTCACCGCGAAAGCCCAGGCTCATCACCCGTTCAAGGTCTTCCAGGTCGCGAATCTTGCTGGTGGCGTGCCGCGCCAGGGCCAGCGGCAGGTCATCGGAGGAGATGCCGCTGCCGTCGTCACGCACCCGCAGCAGCTTGACGCCGCCCTGCTCGACGTCGACATCGATGCGCTTGGCGCCGGAGTCGATGCTGTTTTCCAGCAACTCCTTGATCACCGACGCCGGCCGCTCGACCACCTCGCCCGCCGCAATCTGGTTGGCGAGGCGCGGGCTGAGCAGCTCGATGCGCGAGCCGCTGTTGAGGATCGATTCACTCATTACTGTGCCGCCAATTCAGTGCCGGGGATGGTCAACACCTGGCCGACCTTCAACTCATCGGTTTTCAGGTTGTTGGCGCTGCGCAACGTCGCAGGCGACACCTGGAAACGCACCGCCAGCATGGCCAGGGTGTCGCCAGGCTGCACGCGATGGTCACGCGGGCCCTGGGCGATTTTCCCGGAGTCGCGCAGCCAGGCGACATACGTGCCCGGCGGCGGGTTCTGCTGGAAGAACTGGCGCACACCGGCACTGATGGAGCGTGCCAATGCCTGCTGGTGGCTGGCGCTGGCCAGTTTCGAGGCTTCGTTGGAGTTGGAGATAAATCCGGTTTCCACCAGGATCGACGGGATGTCCGGCGATTTCAACACCATGAACCCGGCCTGCTCCACACGCTGTTTGTGCAGCGATGTCACGCGACCGATGTTGCTCAGGACTTTCTGCCCGACGTTCAAGCTGGAGGTCAGCGAGGCGGTCATCGACAGGTCGAGCAGTACACCGGCAAGCATCTTGTCCTTGTCGTCGAGGGACACGTTGCCGGCCCCACCGATCAAGTCGGAACGGTTTTCACTGTCGGCCAGCCAGCGCGCGGTCTCGGACGTGGCGCCGCGATCCGACAGGGCAAACACCGAGGCGCCAAAGGCGGCGGCCGAAGGCGCGGCGTCGGCGTGGATCGAGACGAACAGGTCGGCACCCTTCTTGCGCGCAATTTCAGTGCGGCCGCGCAGCGGGATGAAGTAGTCGCCGGTACGGGTCAGCTCGGCGCGATAGCCTTTCATGCCGCTGACCTGGCGCTGCAATTCACGGGCGATGGCCAACACCACGTCTTTTTCATGCTGGCCACGCGAGCCGGAAGCGCCCGGGTCTTCGCCGCCGTGACCGGCGTCGATCACCACGATAATGTCGCGTTTACCCGCCGGCGCCGGCGGCGGCGGTGGCAACTTGACCTGCGGTTGCGACGGGCTGACCGGCACGGCCGGAACGGTCGCCACGCTTGGCGTCGGCGCGGGCGGCGGTGCGGCATCCGCGGCGTTGTCGAACAGGTCGACCACCAGGCGGTTGCCGTACTGGGCGTTGGGCGCCAGGGCGAAACTTTTCGGGGTCACGGCCTTTTTCAGGTCGATGACCACGCGCAGATCGGTCGGCGTGCGCTGGGCCGAGCGCATGCTGGTAATTGGCGTGTTGGCGGTGGAGATTTTCAGCGGCGCGGCCAGGCTCGCACCGTTGATGTCGATCACCAGGCGATCAGGCGCCGTCAGGGTAAAGACGCTGTGCTGGACCGGGCCAGACAGGTCGAACACCAGTCGCGTGTTATCCGGCGCTCGCCACAGGCGAACACTCTTCACCTGTGACGCAGCCAGAGCATTGACAGTCATTGCCGCAAGCAACACCCCTACGACAGCAACCAACGCGCGAAAGCGCATACCGAACCCCACCAATTATTTGAATTCCAATGCCAGAGCGGCGCACCACGACTCACCGCGCGCGCCCTGGGGCAACAACTTCAGCCGACGTCCGTGATCATGCGGCGTAATGGTAATGGTCAGGTCCGGCTTTGGCAAAAAGCCTGTGCCTTTATCTGGCCACTCGATCAGGCACAGCGCGTCATCCTCGAAATAATCCCGAATCCCCATGTACTCCAGCTCTTCGGGGTCTACCAGGCGATAGAGGTCAAAGTGGAAGGCTCTTATCGCACCGATCTCATAAGGTTCGACCAACGTAAAGGTCGGACTTTTCACCGCCCCCGCATGGCCCAACCCGCGAATGATCCCCCGGGACAGCGTGGTCTTGCCCGCCCCCAGGTCGCCTTCGAGAAAGATCAGCCCCGCCCCGCCTGTCACCTGGGCAATCCGATGACCGAAGGCGACCATTGCCGCTTCATCCGCCAGGAAAAGAATTACTTCAGACACGGTGACTGTTCCTCAAGCAATTGACGAATGGCGGGTATCAGGTCGCTGGCAGCCAGGCCGCGACCCAAGGTGCCCTGCCGAGCTCCCGCCGTGGCGTGCAACCACACGGCCAGGCAACCGGCGTCATACGCGGGCATACCCTGCGCGAGCAACGCGCCCACCAGGCCGGCCAACACGTCGCCGAGCCCTGCGGTCGCCATGGCCGGATGGCCTTGGTCGCAACGCGCAACGCGGCCGTCCGGGCTGGCGATCAAACTGCCCGCCCCCTTGAGAATAGCCACGGCGTTGAATTTCTGGCTCAACGCGCGCGCCACCTTAAGACGATCCGCCTGAACCTCTGCTGTCGACATCCCCATCAAACGCGCGGCTTCGCCTGGATGCGGGGTGATCACGCAGTTGGCGGGAAGGCTTACGCTGCCGGTCGCCAGCTGATTCAAGGCATCGGCGTCCCAGACTTGCGGCTGCTTGGCGTTGGCGGCGACGGACAGCAGGCTCTTGCCCCAGGCGGCATCGCCCAGGCCCGGACCGATGACGATAACCGAGATCTTTTCCAGCAACCCCATCAATTGGTTGGCCGAACTCACGCCGACGGTCATGACTTCCGGCAAGCGCGCCAATGCGGCGGGCACGTGCTCAAGGCGGGTCGCCAGGGACACCATGCCCGCGCCGCTGCGCAGCGCACTTTCGGCACTGAGCAACGCCGCGCCGCCAAAGCCTCTGTCACCACCGATGACCAGCAGATGACCGAACCGGCCTTTATGGGCGTCCGGGGAACGCGCAGCCAGTTGCGGCAAATCGCCGGGCAACAGGGGCTGAACGTCGGTTATTGCGTGTTTTGTCTGCGGCATGCGTCTTCAAGCTCCGATGTCTGGCAGAATTATACCTATCTAACCTGTGGTTTCCCGTGTCTCATGCCTGCTATTACCTCCGATCTGCCCGCGCTCGCCCAATCGATCAAAGACTGGGGCCGCGAGCTGGGCTTTCAACAAGTCGGCATCAGCGGCCTGGACCTGGCCGAGCATGAACAGCACCTGCAACGCTGGCTCGACGCGGGTTACCACGGCGAGATGGAGTACATGGGCGCCCACGGCAGCAAACGCTCGCACCCCGAAGAGTTGGTGCCGGGCACCTTGCGCGTAGTCTCGCTGCGCATGGACTACCTGCCCGGCGATACGCACATGGCGCAACGGCTGGCCCAACCGGAAAAAGCCTACATCTCCCGTTACGCCCTCGGCCGCGACTACCACAAGCTGATCCGCAAGCGCGTGCAGCAACTGGCCGAACGCATCCAGGCGCAAATCGGCCCCTTCGGCTTTCGCGCCTTTGTCGACAGCGCACCGGTGCTCGAAAAAGCCATCGCCGAGAAAGCCGGGCTGGGCTGGATCGGCAAAAACACCCTGGTCCTCAATCGCAAGGCCGGCAGCTACTTCTTCCTGAGCGAGCTGTTTGTCGACTTGCCGCTGCCGGTCGATCCGCCCCACGCCACCGAACATTGCGGCCGCTGTACCGCCTGTCTGGATATCTGCCCGACCAACGCGTTCGTCGGGCCTTACGTGCTGGACGCGCGGCGCTGCATTTCCTACCTGACCATCGAACTCAAGAGCGCGATCCCTGAAGACTTGCGCCCACTGATCGGCAACCGGGTTTTCGGTTGCGATGACTGTCAGATCGTTTGCCCATGGAATCGTTTCGCCCGCTCCACCGCCGAAAGCGATTTCAAGCCACGGCACAACCTGGATAACGCGCAACTGGCCGAACTGTTTATGTGGGACGAGGATAAATTCCTCAGCAGCACCGAAGGCTCGCCCCTACGCCGCGCCGGCTACGAGCGCTGGCTGCGCAACCTGGCGGTGGGCCTGGGCAATGCGCCATCGAGCATTCCGGTGCTGGAAGCCTTGAAGGCGCGCCGGGACTACCCCTCGGAGCTGGTGCGCGAACACGTGGAATGGGCGCTGAAACAGCACGCCGAGCGTCAATGAACGTCGTCGTTGTAGATGAACTTGGGCATTTCCCAGTGAAAACGGATCGCCAGCAGGCGCAGGAGAAAGCCGCTGAACAGGGTGAGCATAATCGCCTGCTCGCCCGGCAGTTGCAGATAGAGACACAGCAAGTAGAACCAGGCGGCGAGGAATGACACGCTGGCGTACAGCTCACGGCGAAAGATCAGCGGGATGTCGTTGCAGAAAATATCCCGCAGGATGCCGCCAAACACCCCGGTGATCACACCGCTGACCGACGCCACCAGCATACCGTGGCCCATTTCCAGGGCGGTCATGCAGCCGATCAGGGTAAAGGCGACCAAACCCACGGCATCCAGCGCCAGAAACAGCGAGCGCAGGCGGCGCATGAGCGGTGCGATAAAGATCGTCACCAGCGCGGCGACGGACGTCAGCACCAGGTATTCCGGGTGCTTGACCCAGGTCAGCGGGTAATGCCCGAGCAGCACATCGCGCACCGAACCGCCGCCCAACGCTGTCACACAGGCGATCAGCACCACGCCAAACCAGTCCATGCCGCGCCGACCGGCAGACAAGGCACCGGTCATGGCTTCGGCAGTGATGGCGATGAGGTAGAGCATCAGCAGCATGATGGCGATCCTTTCAAAGAGGCGCGCAGTCTAATCATTTGCTGATGGCACCAAAAGAGGGCGCTTGGCGAAAGACCCAGACGCCCCATGCATCAAGCCTTGATGAAGTGCTTGCGGTAGTGCTGCAACTCGGCGATCGACTCACGAATATCATCCAGCGCCAAGTGAGCGCTGCCTTTATGGAAGCTGTCTTTGACTTCCGGCGCCCAGCGCGCGGCCAGCTCCTTAAGAGTGGACACATCCAGGTTGCGGTAGTGGAAGTAGCTTTCCAGTGCCTTCATGTGGGTATAAAGAAAGCGGCGGTCCTGGCAGATGCTGTTACCGCAGATCGGCGACTTGCCCTTGGGCACCCACTTTTCCAGGAAGGCGATGGTTTCGGCTTCGGCTTCGGCCATGCTGATGCGGCTGTCACGCACGCGCTGGGTCAGGCCGGAGTTGCCGTGGGTGCGGGTGTTCCACTCGTCCATGGTGGCGAGGATGGCGTCGCTGTGGTGGATGGCGATCACCGGACCTTCGGCCAAGGTATTGAGGTTGCTGTCGGTGACAATGGTCGCCATCTCGATAATGACGTCGGTGTCGGGGTTCAGACCGGTCATTTCCAGATCGATCCAAATCAGATTTTGTGGGTTTTGCATGGCTTGATTCTCTTGGCACCTTGGCGTAGCCGCACAGTTTAGCAGGCGGGGCCGTGCTAGACTCGCGACCGTTTTACCTAACCTTTGCATTATCGACACGGAACACCAATGGCCAAACGCCAGCTCAACCGTCGCCAAAACTGGCGCATCGAAAAGATTCAGGGCGAACGCGCCGCACGCGCCGCCAAACGTGAATCCTCCGCCGTGGAAGCGCTCGAGGGCGGCGACCTGGGCCCCGAACAAACGGGCCTGGTGATCGCGCACTTTGGTGTGCAGGTCGAAGTCGAGGCGCTCGAAGGCGAGCTCGCCGGCCAGGTCTTCCGCTGCCACCTGCGCGCCAACCTGCCGGCGCTGGTGACCGGCGACCGAGTGGTGTGGCGTGCCGGCAACCAAGGCATCGGCGTGATCGTCGCCCAACTGCCCCGCACCACCGAACTGCGCCGCCCCGACAGCCGCGGCCAGTTGAAGCCGGTGGCGGCCAACGTCGACATGATCGTCATCGTCTTCGCGCCCCTGCCCGAGCCCCATGCCAACCTGATCGACCGTTATCTGGTCGCGGCCGAGCATGCGGGCATTCGTCCGCTGTTGTTGCTGAACAAATTCGACCTGATCGACGAACAGAACGCCCCGGCGCTCAACGCGTTGCTGGCGGTCTACCGCACCCTGGGCTACCCGGTGCTGGAAGTGTCGGCCCATCACGGCAATGGCATGGAACAACTGCAACAACAGTTGGACGGGCGCATCAGCGTATTCGTCGGCCAGTCTGGCGTGGGCAAGTCATCGCTGGTCAACAGCCTGCTGCCGGAAGTCGACACCCGTGTCGGCCCGCTGTCGGAGCTGTCCGGCCAGGGCACCCACACCACCACCACCGCGCGGTTGTTCCACTTCCCCGGCGGCGGTGAGCTGATCGACTCCCCGGGCATTCGTGAATTCGGCCTCGGCCATGTCAGCCGCAGCGACGTGGAAGCCGGTTTCATCGAGTTCAACGACCTGATCGGCACCTGCCGCTTCCGCGACTGCAAACACGACCGCGAACCCGGTTGTGCCCTGCTCAAGGCGCTGGAAGATGGCCGCGTGCAGCAGCAGCGGATGAACAGCTATCGGTCGATTATTGCGAGCTTGCCAGAGAGCAGTTACTAAACAGCGCATACAACAAGGCCGCGTTTATCGCGGCCTTGTTGTATGCGGCTTACGAGCCCTTGACAGGCGCCGTCGGGTCTTTCGCGCCGCCATCATCAAACAGGTTCAGCTTCTGCCGCAGCTCATGCGCCGGCAATGGCTCCTGCCCCGGCGGAATAGCGTTCGGGTCGACCGGTGCTCCGCCCTGCGCACCCGCATCTGGGGTCGGTGGCGGTGGCGGTGGCGGCTGATCACCTTCAATCGCACGCTGAGCCTTTTTGGTCAGCACAACAATATCGATCCGGCGGTTGATCGGGTTGAACGGGTCCTTGGCATCAAACAGCTGCGACGAAGCAAAACCCACCACCCGCGCCACTTGCGAGTCCGGGTAGCTGCCGGCCACCAACGCACGCCGGGCGGCGTTGGCGCGGTTGGCCGAGAGTTCCCAGTTGCCGAAATCGCCTTGCCCCGCATACGGCTTGGCATCGGTATGGCCGCTGACGCTGATCTTGTTCGGCACAGCCTTGATGGTGTCGGCCATGGCCAGCAGGATGTCTTCAAAGTACGGCTTCAACCGCGCACTGCCGGAGTCGAACATCGGCCGGTTGGCGGCGTCGGTGATCTGGATGCGCAAACCGTCCGGGGTGATTTCGAAGGAAATCTGATCCTTGAATTTCAGCAACTGCGGGTTTTCATCAACCTTGGTCTGCAACTCCTTCAGCAACAATTCGAGGCGCTCCTGCTCGACCTGTTCGGCCAGGCTTTCGACGGTTTTGCGCTCGATCGGAATGTTTTCCTGCGGCGCCTCGGTCTTGACCTCAGGGTTGATGGTGCGCTCCGGCGCCAACTGCGGCGAACCGCCCAGGTCGATCACGAACGGCGTGCCGCTTTCCGAGAAACCAATCGGGTCTTTGAAGTAACCGGCGATGGCGATCTTTTGCTCGGGGGTCGCGGTGGACATCAGCCACAGCACCAGGAAGAACGCCATCATCGCCGTTGCAAAGTCGGCGAAGGCGATTTTCCAGGCGCCACCATGGTGCCCCGCAGCGAAGCGCTTGACGCGCTTGATGATTATCGGCTGGTTGTTTTCCATGGCTTAGCGACCGCGAACCGCTTGTTCCAGCTCGGCAAAACTCGGGCGATGTTTCGGGTACAGCACCTTACGACCGAATTCCACCGCCAGCGAAGGCGGCATGCCGGAGGCCGAAGCCACCAGGCTGGCCTTGATCGCTTCATACAGATTGATTTCTTCCTTGGCATCGTGGGCCAGGGAGGTCGCGAGCGGGCCGAAGAAACCGTAGGCCGCAAGAATACCGAAGAACGTACCGACCAGCGCCGCACCCACGTGCATGCCGATGGCCGCCTGGTCACCCTCGCCGAGGGACGCCATGGTCACCACGATACCGAGTACCGCCGCAACGATACCGAAGCCGGGCATGCCGTCGGCAACGCCGGTGACTGCGTGAGACGGGTGTTCCAGCTCTTCTTTGAGGCTGAACAATTCCATGTCGAACAGGCCTTCCAGCTCGTGGGGGGCCATGTTGCCGGAGGACATGATGCGCAAGTAGTCGCAGATGTAGGCGGTCATGCGCTCGTCTTTGAGCACTGCCGGGTACTTGGCGAAAATCGGGCTCGCCGCAGCGTCCTCGATGTCCGCTTCGATAGCCATCATGCCTTCACGGCGACTCTTGTTGAGGATCTCGTAAACCAGCCCCAGCACTTCCATGTAGAAGGTGTGGGAGAAGCGCGAGCTGAACATGCCCAGCGACTTCTTGATCACGTGCATGGTCATGTAGCCGGGGTTGGCCTGCAAGAATGCGCCGAATGCCGCGCCGCCAATAATCATCACTTCGAAGGGCTGGATCAACGCAGCAATCTTGCCGTGAGACAGGACATAGCCACCGAGCACACTTGCAAGGACGACGATGATGCCGATTATTTTAGCCATAGGGGTTTTGTACTTGCGCCGTCGGGTTCATGGACATATTTGGGGTAACTGAAAAACTCTTGTTCTACTTATCGGCAAAACTGCGCCAGACTATAGGCCGTCAAGGCGAAAAGCCAGTTCGGCCCGTTCAGGGCGTGTTGAAGTAAGTGATGATCGCGCCCCAATCATGGCCAATGAAAAGACAGACCCATCTGTAAGACCCATCTCTCTCGCCGCTTGGATCAAGTGCCTGGACGAAGTCCGGTTGCCCGTTCCCCAGGCCAGCCACGAACGCGTGTGCAAAGCCATCCGCGACAGTCGCAGTTCTTTGCGAGATATTGCCGAGCTGATGCAGGGCAGCCCGTCGCTGGTGCTCAGCGTGATGCGCGAGGCCAACAGCCACACCCATGGCAGCCTGGCGGAACCGGCAGAAAACCTTGAGGTGGCACTTAACCGTCTCGGCCTCAAACGCGCCGAGGACCTGCTGGCACGGCTGCCGTCGGTGCCGATGAATGAAATCCCCGTCGCCTTTCGCCAACTGGTGCTGGTCAGCCGGCATGCGTCGCAGCAAGCCAGCGGTTTGTTCGCCAGCCGCCTGGCGCGGTTGTGGCAGGACATCCACTGGGGCAGCCTGCTGTTTCTGGCGCCGTTGTGGCCGATGGCGGTGGCCTACCCCAAGCTCCTGGAAGAATGGGAGTTGCGGGTGATCCACAAAGGCCAATCGGCGCGCCGGGTCGAGCAGGAATTGTTCGGCGTGCGCCTGCTGGACCTGTGCCTCGGCTTGACCGAAACCTGGCACCTGCCGATCTGGGTATCCCAGGGCTATCACCTGTTGCTGACCGAGCAACGCCTGCTGGTCAAGGCACTGCACATCGCCCGGGAAGACGACCCACTGCGCCAGCAACAACTGCTGGATGCCGAGCCCAATTTGCGGCGCTGGCTGAACCAGCCGGCCAATACGGTGTTGCTGGCCAACGGCCTGGCGATGTCGGCCCAGGAGTCCTGGACCTGCCCGCACACCGAACGCTGGCAATACCTCACCGCGCTGTACCTGCAACAGCCGTTGAGCGAGGTGCAGCAACAGGTTCACCAGCAAGCGGTGATCAACGCTCGCGCAACCTTGATGCCCGACCTCTGGCACCCGGCGCTGTCGCTGATCTGGCCGTGGCATGTACAGAAAATCCATCGCGGCCTGCTGCCCGCACCGCCGCCGACGGCCGAGGCCCTGGCCGTTTGGCGCAAGCGTTGCACCGAACTGCTGGTGGAGCCGAGCCGCTTCGCCAACGCCATGCACCTGACCACCTGCGCGAAGGAAGCCCTGGAGGCCAGCGGCATGCAGCGCGTCTTGCTGTTCATGGCGGATCGCGCCCTGAGCACCTTGCGCGTCCACCAGGCCGCCGGCCTGCCGAAGGACGCCACGAACTTGAGCCTGGACGTGGTCAACAGCACGCTGCTGCAACGCATGCTCGAAAAACCCGCCCAAGTGCGCTTCACGCCCGACAACCACGCGCAATTCGCCGCATTGTTGCCGCCGATCCTGCGTCGCCTGTTCAACGGCGAACACCTGCTGTTGCGCTCACTGAGCTGCAATGGCCGGGTGGTCATGGTGATGATCGCCGACCAGGGTGGTGGGCCGCTCTCGGAAACCACCGTGCAGGCCTTCGGTAAAACCGCTCAATGCATCGAAAAAGCCCTGCACAGCTTTACCAACCGCACCGGTTGATGCTTGCGCTACAATCGCCGTCTTTTATCGCCAACATTTGTGCCCAGGAGACCTCACATGCCTGACTTCTCTGGCTTGCCGCTGGTGATCGAATCCAGCGACCTGCTTGGCCGCCTCGATGCCGACCAGCTGATTCTGGTGGACCTCACCAGCGCCGCCCGCTACGCCGAAGGGCATATCCCCGGCGCGCATTTCGTTGACCCCAAGCGCACCCAACTGGGCCAGGCGCCAGCCCCCGGTCTGTTGCCGAACAAGGCTGATCTGGAGAAACTGTTCGGCGAACTGGGCCACACCCCGGACGCGACCTACGTGGTCTATGACGACGAAGGCGGTGGCTGGGCCGGACGTTTTATCTGGCTGCTCGACGTGATCGGCCACACGAAATACCACTACCTCGACGGCGGCCTGGTGGCGTGGCTGGCAGACAAGCACCCGCTGTCTACCGAGGTGCCGGCCCCGGCTGGCGGGCCAGTCAGCCTCACCTTGCATGACGGCCCCACCGCGACCCGCGAATACCTGCAAAGCCGTCTTGGCGCTGCCGACCTGGGCATCTGGGACGCACGCGGCCCGCTGGAATATTCCGGCGAAAAAGTCCTGGCAGCCAAGGGCGGTCACATCCCCGGCGCCGTGAACTTCGAATGGACCGCCGGCATGGACAAGGCGCGCGACCTGCGCATCCGCCGCGACATGCCACAGATCCTCGAAAACCTCGGGCTGACCCGCGACAAAGAAATCATCACCCACTGCCAGACTCACCACCGCTCTGGCTTCACCTACCTGGTGGCCAAGGCGCTCGGTTATCCGCGAGTCAAAGGTTATGCCGGTTCCTGGGGCGAATGGGGCAACCACCCCGACACCCCCGTCGAGATTTAAGGTTTAAGGACAGTTAATGAAAAAGCAGTTGTTCATCCTCAGCCAGTACTTGCTGCCGCACCACCTGCTGTCGCGCCTGGCCGGCTGCATTGCCGAGTGCCGCGTGCGCTGGTTCAAGAACGCCTTCACCACTTGGTTCGCCAAGCGCTATCAGGTGGACATGTCCCAGGCCCTGGTTGAAGACGTGACTGCCTACGAGCACTTCAACGCATTCTTCACCCGCGCCCTGAAAGACGGCGCGCGCCCACTGGATCAAACCCCGGGCGCCGTCCTGAGCCCCGCCGATGGCGCCGTCAGCCAGCTCGGCCCGATCGAACATGGTCGCGTGTTCCAGGCCAAGGGCCACAGTTTCAGTGTGCTGGAATTGCTGGGCGGCGATGCGGCCGTGGCTGCGCCGTTCATGGGCGGCGATTTCGCCACCATCTACCTGTCGCCGAAGGACTACCACCGGGTGCATATGCCACTGGCGGGCACCTTGCGTGAGATGGTCTACGTGCCAGGGCGGATTTTCTCGGTCAACCAGACCACCGCCGAGAACGTGCCGGAGCTGTTTGCGCGTAACGAGCGTGTTGTCTGCCTGTTCGACACCGAACGCGGCCCGATGGCCGTGGTATTGGTCGGCGCTATGATTGTGGCGTCTATTGAAACCGTATGGGCCGGCCTGGTCACGCCGCCCAAGCGCGCGCTGAAAACCTTCCGCTACGACGAAGCCGCGCGTGCGCCGATCCACCTGGAGAAAGGTGCGGAGCTGGGTCGCTTCAAGCTGGGTTCGACTGCGATCGTGCTGTTCGGGCCAGATCAGGTGACGTGGGCAGAAGCACTGGTGGCGGGTTCGCCGGTACAGATGGGTCAGGGTATCGGTTCACCGAAAGCCTGATTCAAACACCGAAAATCCAATGTGGGAGGGGGCTTGCCCCCGATAGCGGTGGGTCAGTCACTCATGTGTTGACTGATACTCTGCCATCGGGGGCAAGCCCCCTCCCACATTTTTAACCGCATTTTGTCAGTTAGAGCTGACCATCACGGTCGCGAAAGCCCAGCAAATACAGCACACCGTCCAACCCAAGGGTCGAAATCGCCTGCTTGGCCGATTGCTTGACCAGCGGCTTGGCGCGAAACGCCACGCCCAACCCGGCAATCGCCAGCATCGGCAAGTCATTCGCACCGTCGCCGACCGCAATGGTCTGCTCCAGACGCAAACCTTCCTTGTGCGCCAATTCCCGCAGCAAGTCGGCCTTGCGCTGCGCGTCGACGATCGGCTCCACGGCCACACCGGTCACCTTGCCATCCACCACTTCCAGCTCGTTGGCGAACACATAGTCGATGCCCAGCTTGGCCTGCAATTGCTTGGCGAAGTAGGTGAAGCCGCCGGACAGGATCGCGGTCTTGTAGCCCAGGCGCTTGAGTTCGGCGAACAGCGTTTCGGCGCCTTCGGTCAGGCGCAGGGAGGCGCCGATCGAATCCAGTACGCTGACATCCAGGCCTTTGAGCAGCGCCAGGCGTTCCTTGAAGCTGGCACGAAAGTCCAGCTCGCCGGCCATGGCGCGCTCGGTAATCGCGGAGACTTGCTCACCCACACCGGCAGCCTTGGCCAGTTCGTCGATGACTTCAGCTTCGATCAGCGTGGAGTCCATATCGAACACCGCCAGGCGGCGGTTGCGGCGGAACAGCGAGTCTTCCTGGAAGGCGATATCGACATTCAGCTCCTGGGCCACGCTCAGGAAGTCGGCACGCAAGGCTTGGGGGTCAGCCGGCTCGCCGCGCACGGAGAATTCGATGCAGCCCTTGCCCTGGTCAGCCGGCGTGTCCAATGGCATGCGGCCCGACAGACGGTCGATATGGTCGATATTCAAACCGTATTGCGCGGTGATCGAGCTGACGCGCTGCAACTGCTCAGCCGTCACTTTGCGGGTCAACAAGGTCACGATATGGCGCTTTTTGCCCTGGCCGGACACCCACTGCCGGTAATCCTCTTCGGACACCGGGGTAAAGCGCACCTGCTGATCCAGCTTGTACGCGGTAAACAGAATGTCCTTGAGGACGGACGACGCCTGCTCGGTGCTGGGAATTTCCACCAGAATCCCGAACGACAGGGTGTCGTGGATCACCGCCTGGCCGATATCGAGAATGTTCACACCACCCTGGGCCAAAACACCGGTAATGGCGGCGGTGAGACCTGGTCGGTCTTCCCCCGTGATGTTAATCAGGACAATTTCGCGCAAAGCGCACCCCCAGGCTGGAAAAAAACCGCATTCTACCCACTTTCAGTGACCACCGGGCACAGCCAACGCTTTGCCGGTCTTGGGCCTGTCGCTATACTGCGCGTCAATTTCACGGACTAAAGAGCCGAGCTCAAGTGAACCGGCCCACGCCAGTAAAAACCGATAACTTCTTCCTGCTGATCTTCCGGGCACTGCGCCACCGCCGTGTACCGATCGCATTACGCATCGCCAGCCATAACGTGATCCTGGTCGCTCTGGCACTGGTGATCTACGCCTGCGTGATGGGTTTGCAGTTCAAACAGGCCATGCACGAGCAAGCCGATGCCCTGGGCGAGAGCTTGACCACCCAGACCGCCACCTCGGCGACCGAACTGCTGGTGTCCAACGACATCCTCAGCCTCAACGTGCTGCTCAACAACCTGACCAAGAACCCGCTGGTGGCCCACGCCGCCATCTACAGCGTGGACAACCGGATCATGGCCGAAGCCGGGCAACGCCCGAAAAACGGCCTGTTGGGTGAAGCCGAAGGCCTGTACCAGAGCAATATCACGTTTCAGGATGTGAAAGCCGGCCAATTGCGCATCAGCCTGGACATGCAGCAATTCCAGCAGCCGATGACCATCAGCCTGCAAAGCATGGGCATCCTCAGCGCGATCCTGCTAGCCCTGGCCCTGGCCTTGAGCCTGCGCCTGGGGCGGCATATCTCCACGCCGCTGATGCAACTGCGCATCTGGCTGCGGGATATCGACGAACACACCCCGGCCACCGATCGTCAGGACGAGATCGGCGACCTTGCGCGCCAGCTTCACACCAGCTTCGCCCCGGAACCGGTAGCGCCCGAGGTTGAACCCGAGCCCGAGTTCGACGACAGCGATTACGACGACGAGCCCGCCTTTGAAGTGCGCAACCTGCGCGACCCGGGCTTTGACGAAAGCGCGCCGGTCGCGGGCTTGAAGCCTGCACCACGCCATGTGCTCAGGGCCGAAGAAGACGAGCTGGACGACGAAGATCCGTTCGCCGACCTGCGCGACACCTCCGCCAGCAGCCCGGTCGTCGCGCCGAAGCCCGCACCGGTAAGGAATGCCGAGCCCCAGCACAGTGCCGTCCTGGCCGTGCAACTGGGCGCCCAGGACCAACTGCGCCGCCTGCCCCGCGCCCGCCTGACGGAATTACTGGAACGCTACCGCGACTGCCTCGACCAGGCCGCCTCGCTCTACCAGAGCGAACTGCACACCCTGAACGATGGCAGCACACTGATGCTGTTCCACAGCGAAGACAGCGGCGAAGACTACCTGACCAACGCCATCTGCTGCGGCGAGCTGCTACGCGCCCTGGGCCACGAGTTGCAGATCGAAGTGGCCGACAGCGGCATCACGTTGCAGTTGCAACTGGGCCTGACCGTCGGCGACGACCTGTTCGGCATGAGCCAGATCGACCTGTTGCTGACCGAGATCGCCCAGGACGCCCTGGCCTTGTCCCAACACAGCCGCAACCTGCTGCTGGTGGAGCGCAAGATCAGTGAAGACACACTGATCCGCCAACGCGCACGTATCCGCCCGATTGCCAGCCCTGAGGGCGCCAGTTGTGTAGAGCGCTTGATGGAGCCGTATCCATCGATGCTGGAGCGGCAGTTGGCGCGAATGCACGATACCCGTGCCAAGCCCTAGGGACACCATTGAACCCATGTGGGAGGGGGCTTGCCCCTGTACGGACGGAGACATCCTTTACAAACGAGACCGGGGACATCCTTTACGTTTCTGGGTGCTGGATAGCCGGCTTGCACCGCTGTCTAGCCTACCCAGTGGATAGTTACATAGGTACATGTCCCACACGTTGTCGTCCACTTCTCGCAGTCCAACGGACTCTCCTACCAGTGACTCACTCAAAAAGATCATCCTGCCCCTCCACTTCATTGACCCGTCTGTTCTGACTTTGCGTACCTCCATATCCGCTCCATATTCGGCAGGAGGTACCCAGCCTGTATAGATCCTTGGCGATTTATCGTACAGATCGTTCGGCACCTTCATGTCTAACGCCTCGTGCGGCCGATCATGATTGAATTCCTGTCGAAATCGTTCAAACGCCAACTGCTGCTGGACCATATTGGCCTCTGGCGTCTTCAGTAACGCGGCCTTGAGTGAGCGATGCATACGCTCATGCCGCCCGTTCTGATCGGGTCGCCCCGGCTGAATACGCTCTGGGTAGATACCCAGCCGTATCCACCAGACGGCCAGACTGGAGAGCCTGCTGAGACCGGTTGAGGCGAAAGGTGAACCGTTGTCAGTCCGGATGACATCAGGCAGACCGTACTCGCGAAAAGCCCAGTCAAAACCCTCGCGGGCCCCAGCCACACTGGGCTGCGCACGACACAACAATATGAATCTGCTGGCCTGATCCGTGAGCGTCAGCGGGTAACAGCGTCGGCCATCCGCCATTAAAAAGTCGCCTTTGAAGTCAGCGGCCCACGTTTGATTGGGGAGATCTGCCGGGCGAAGTTTGACGGGGCCGGTAGGCGGGCGATTGCGCTTGCGCCGCTCTTGAACCAGTCCCGCTCGTTTGAGCCATTCCCCCGCCGTGCTGGGTGCCGGCCAATGACATTCCGGATAGCGATTGGAAAGGACCTTGACCAGCTTTTTGGGGCCCCAGTCATGGTGTTGATGCTTGAGCTCGATTAGAGCAGCAATATGCGCATCGCACGTTTGAAAAGGGCTTGAGAGTGGACGGCGTGAGGCGTCCTTGAGCCCGTCCAGGCCAGCAGTGGCATACCGTTGCAGCCACTTGTCCAAGGTCGGTCGACTAATGCCGTAGCTCAATGCCAGTTGACGTTTTGAATAGGCGCCGGACAGCCAGTCGCCTATCAATCTGACTTTTTGATCCATAGGGGACTCTCGATTCCATGACATGGCCAGTTACCTCCTGGCCATGATTAATACATGTAAACGATGTCTCCGGTTTCAAACGTAAAGGATGTCTCCGGTCTGTACCCCCCGATGACGGCGTGTCAGTCAAAACGGCTGCAACTGACACATCGCTATCGGGGGCAAGCCCCCTCCCACATTTGGACGCCACACGCCTCAAGTAAATCGCACCAAACAAAAGGCCCGCTGAATCAGCGGGCCTTTTTTGTTGGAGCCATTCAGATCAGAACCTGAACACTTCCATATCCGTGCGGATCGGCGTAGCCATCGGAATTTTCGGCTTTTCCGGTGCAGCCGGCTTGGCCTGTACTGGCGCTTGCTTGCGCGGCGCCTCGGCGACCGCTGGCTGGTTGGCCAATGGTTTGAGGGCCACCGACAACTGCTGCGCCAGATGCTGCAACAGCATGCCCTGGGCCTGGACCTGGGACGCGGTGGTGCCAGCATGCTCTTCCTGCAGATGCACGATGCGGCTATCACGCACCTGGCCGCGGCGATCGATCAAGCGCCATTGCGCATCGAGAATCGCCGGTTGCGAGGTACCGGAGTCGAGCCGGGTAATGGTCAACAACACCTGCACATCCGGAGAAAAACCGGTGGGCGCAGGCGCCAGGACCACACGCTGACTGTCCAACTGACCCGCCACCTGGCGCAACATCAGTTGGTTGATGTCGGACGACAAACTGCCCGCCCAACGACCATCGGTGGAACCTTGCAGGCTGCCGTCGTTCTGACGTTGCAGCAATGTTTCGCGTTGCAGGTAGTCAGCGACAACAACCGGGCCCAGCAAGACGGCCATGCCAGCGGCTTGAGCTGGCTGAGCCGGACTTCCGCTGTCCAGTTGGTACAGCGACACCGGCTGGTGTGTGCTGCAACCCGCCAGCCCGAGAAGGCCAGCGAGCATAAAAATAAAAGGAAGGCGTGGAGCAGTCATCATCCCATCCAGGCGGCTGCCACAAGGCAAACCACAATGTAATACTAAAAATAACCTAAACACGCTCGGCCACGCCGGCGCTGGAAAGGCCATATCATCCGTGAATATGCGCCATGACTCCAGCGCGAAAGCGTCGATCTACGCGTTAAATCGTAGATCAAGAGCTCTAATCCGCGCTAAACGGGCGTTTCCACCAGTAAAGCATCCACGCGCTGGAAGCCACGAGGCAGTTTATTGCCGCGCCGGCCGCGCTCGCCCTTGTAGTGCTCAAGGTCGTCAGGGCGCAGCGACAACGTGCGCTTGCCGGCCTGAAGCACCAGGGTAGAGCATTCCGGGATCACCGCGATGTCCGTCACGTACTCTTCGCGACTGGCTACCCGCTCGCCGGGAATACCGATGATCTTGTTGCCTTTGCCTTTACCCAACTGCGGCAGGTCACTGATCTTGAACACCAGCAAACGCCCTTCAGTGGTCACCGACGCCAGCCAATTGCCCTCGCGATCGTCCACCGGCCGCGGCAGGATCACCTTGGCGTTGTTCGGCAGGCTCAACAGCGCCTTGCCGGCCTTGTTCTTGGCCTGCAGGTCTTCGCCCTTGACCACGAAGCCGTAACCCGCATCGGAGGCGATCACATACAGAGAGTCATCGTCCGGCAGCAACACACATTCGAAACTCGCGCCCGGTGGCGGCGTCAGGCGCCCGGTCAGCGGCTCGCCCTGCCCGCGCGCGGACGGCAAGGTGTGGGCCGGCACCGAGTAACTGCGCCCGGTGGAGTCGATAAACACCGCAAACTGGTTGGACCGCCCGGCGGCGGCGGTCTTGAAGCCGTCGCCAGCCTTGTACGACAAGCCGGTCGCATCGATATCATGCCCCTTGGCGGAACGAACCCAACCCTTTTCCGACAGAACGACTGTAATTTTCTCGTTTGGCAACAGCTCGGTTTCTGTCAGTGCTTTCGCGTCTGCGCGCTCAACGATAGGCGAACGACGGTCGTCGCCATAGGTCTCGGCGTCTTTGATCAGCTCACTGCGCACCAGCTTCTTGAGCTTGGCTTCGCTGCCCAGCAGGGCTTGCAGCTTGGCTTGCTCCTTGAGCAACGCGTCCTGTTCGTCGCGCAGCTTCATTTCTTCCAGTCGCGCCAACTGACGCAAACGGGTGTCGAGGATGTAGTCGGCCTGGATCTCGCTGAGTTCAAAACGCGCGATCAGATCGGCTTTCGGGTGCTCGGCGGTGCGGATGATGTGGATCACTTCATCCAGGTTGAGGTAGGCAATCAGCAAGCCGTCCAACAGGTGCAGGCGACGCTCGACCTTGTCCAGGCGGAATTGCAGGCGGCGACGCACGGTCTGCACGCGAAACTCCAGCCACTCCACCAGCAGATTGCGCAGGTTCTTCAGCTGCGGCTTGCCGTCCAGGCCGATGATGTTGACGTTGACCCGGTAGCTGGACTCCAGGTCCGTGCAGGCGAACAGATGCTGCATCAGTACTTCATGATCGACCCGGCTGTTGGTCGGGATAATCACGATGCGGCACGGGTTTTCGTGGTCGGACTCGTCACGCAAGTCAGTGACCTGCGGCAATTTCGACGGCTTGGCCTGCATCAGCGCAGCGATCTGCTCCAGCACCTTGGCGCCGGACACCTGGTGCGGCAGCGCGGTGACGATAATGTCGCCGTCTTCGACGTGGTAGACGGCACGCATGCGCACCGAGCCCTTGCCGGTTTCGTACATTTTCAGCAGGTCGGCGCGCGGCGTGATGATTTCCGCTTCGGTCGGATAATCCGGGCCTTGGATATGCTCGCAGAGCTGCTCGACCGTGGCTTTGGGCTCATCGAGCAGGCGCACGCAGGCCGTGGCGACTTCCCGCAGGTTGTGCGGCGGTACGTCGGTGGCCATGCCAACGGCGATGCCGGTGGTGCCATTGAGCAGGATATTCGGCAAACGTGCCGGCAACACCAGGGGTTCGTCGAGGGTGCCGTCGAAGTTCGGGCCCCAGTTCGCGGTGCCCTGGCCCAGTTCGCTGAGCAGCACTTCCGAGTAACGCGACAGGCGTGCCTCGGTGTATCGCATGGCAGCGAAGGACTTGGGATCATCCGGCGCACCCCAGTTGCCCTGGCCATCCACCAGCGTGTAGCGGTAGCTGAACGGCTGGGCCATCAGCACCATGGCTTCATAGCAGGCCGAGTCGCCGTGGGGGTGGAACTTACCGAGCACGTCACCGACGGTACGCGCCGACTTCTTGTGCTTGGAATCTGCGTCCAGTCCCAACTCACTCATGGCGTAGATGATGCGCCGTTGTACGGGCTTCAGGCCGTCGCCGATATGCGGCAAGGCACGGTCCATGATCACGTACATGGAGTAGTTGAGGTAGGCATTTTCGGTGAAGTCAGCCAGCGACCGGCGTTCTACGCCGTCTAAGCTGTCTGCGAGGATGTCACTCATGCGGGCCTCATCATTGTTTGGTAAGGCGCCGCGGAAATGCCGCGGCGCCGGGTCAATTCAAAACAGGGGTGACTCATGGCTGAGCGCTCCAGCCACCGGCGGGGGCGGCGAAACGATAGACCACCGGGCGTTTCTCGCCATCGGCACGGGCGCCTAAATTATTGTCGATGCCCAACCAGGCACCGTCTGCGTCCAGCACCAGGGCTTCGGCCAGGCCATACGACTGGGCGTAGCGCCGCTCGGGCGTCAGGGTTTCGTCAGCAAACGACCAGCACAGCTCGACCTTGGCCGTGACCGCATCGCGCCGACAAATCTGAAACGCGTTGCGCTCCAGGGTAAACAACTTGCCGTTGAACAGCGCCAGGTCGGAAAAGTCCTTGGACACCGCCTTGGCGTTGGGGAACTGCGCCGGCTGCACTTCCTGGCCGGCCTCGCTCAACAGCACGCACGCGCCGTCGCAATCCCACAGGCTTTGCGGGCGCTTGATGGAAATCAGCCCGCGCCGCTCACGCTCCGCCGCCAGCCAGATCTGATTGCCTTCGGGGTTCACCGCCAGGCCTTCGAACAACGCATTGAAATGCAGCAACATACCGCTGGCGCGGGCTTCACGCACCATGCCGGAGGCGATCTTCAACCACTCGGGCGCACCGCTCGCCGGTACTTTCAGCACCGCCGCATGGGCTTCGCTGACCACGTAGCGGTTACCGGCGGCATCGCAACTGATGCCTTCAAAATCCAGGTCGCCACCGCGAATCAGCGACGCGGCCTTGGTGCGCGAACGCAGCCCCCACGGCAGGCCGGAGTCAGGCACCGGCGGCACGTCGATCTTCAGCGTTTCGGCCTGCCAGGTCGGCGCGCTGATATCCAGGCGGTAGATCTGGTCGTCGTCGCGGTCGGAAACCGTCCACAATTCTTTGCCACACAAGGCCAGGCCCGACAGGTTACCGCCGCGCATGCCGTCCACCGGGTGTTCGGACACCAGTTTGAGCTCAGCCACGGGCGCGGCGACCACCTGGGTGGCCGCCAACCCGCTCAACATCAGGATCGCCAGGGCGAAACCTGTACGCATCAGCCCAGGACCTCGGCGAGGTTGCCTTTGGACTCCAGCCAGGACTTGCGGTCCGGCGCGCGTTTCTTCGCCAGCAGCATGTCCATCATTTCCGAGGTGGCGGCGAAGTCCTCCAGGGTCAGTTGCACCAGGCGCCGCGTGTTCGGGTCCATGGTGGTTTCGCGCAGTTGCGGCGGGTTCATCTCACCCAGGCCTTTGAATCGCGTGACCTGCGGCTTGCCGCGTTTCTTCTCGGCGATCAGACGGTCGAGGATGCCATCGCGCTCGCCTTCGTCGAGGGCGTAGAAAATCTCCTTGCCCAGGTCGATACGGTACAGCGGCGGCATGGCGACGTAGACGTGACCGGCATCCACCAACGGACGGAAGTGCTGCACGAACAGCGCGCACAGCAAGGTGGCGATGTGCAGACCGTCGGAGTCAGCGTCGGCGAGGATGCAGATCTTGCCGTAGCGCAGTTGACTGATGTCCGCCGCGCCGGGGTCGACACCGATGGCCACGGCGATGTTGTGCACTTCCTGGCTGGCCAGGACTTCACTGCCATCGACTTCCCAGGTGTTGAGGATCTTGCCGCGCAACGGCAGGATCGCCTGGAATTCCTTGTCCCGCGCTTGCTTGGCGGAACCGCCGGCGGAGTCACCTTCCACCAGGAACAGCTCGGAACGCATCGGGTCCTGCCCGGCGCAATCGGCCAGCTTGCCCGGCAGTGCCGGGCCCGCCGTGATGCGTTTGCGCTCGACCTTCTTGCTGGCCTTGAGGCGACGCCCGGCGTTGTTGATCGCCAGCTCCGCCAGGGCCAGGCCCAGTTCCGGATGTTCGTTGAGCCACAGGCTGAAGGCGTCCTTGACCACACCTGAGACAAACGCCGCTGCCTCGCGGGACGACAAACGCTCTTTGGTCTGGCCGGAGAATTGCGGCTCCTGCATTTTCATCGACAGCACGAACGCGATGCGCTCCCACACGTCTTCCGGCGCCAGCTTCACGCCGCGCGGCAGCAGGCTGCGGTATTCGCAGAACTCGCGCATGGCGTCGAGCAGCCCCTGGCGCAAACCATTGACGTGGGTGCCGCCCTGGGCGGTGGGGATCAGGTTGACGTAGCTTTCCTGCACGCTGTCGCCGCCCTCGGGCAACCACAGCAGCGCCCAGTCGACGGCTTCTTTATTCCCGGCCAGGCTACCGCAGAACGGCTCGTTGGGCAGGCGCTCGAAGTCACTGACAGCGTCTTCCAGGTAGGAGCGCAGGCCGTCTTCGTAGTGCCACTCGACCTTTTCGCCCGTGCCTTTGTCTTCAAAGGTGACCAGCAGGCCCGGGCACAATACCGCCTTGGCCTTGAGCACGTGCTTGAGGCGGCTGATGGAGAATTTTGGCGAATCGAAGTATTTCGGGTCCGGGGCGAAGTACACGCTGGTGCCGGTGTTGCGCTTGCCAACGGTGCCGATCACCTGCAGGTCGGTGGCTTTGTAACCATCGGCGAAGGTCATCTCATATTCGTTGCCGTCGCGCTTGACCCTGACCCGCACCAACGTCGACAGGGCGTTGACCACGGAAATACCCACACCGTGCAAACCACCGGAGAACTGATAGTTCTTGTTGGAGAACTTGCCGCCGGCGTGCAGTTTGGTGAGGATCAGCTCGACGCCCGACACGCCCTCTTCCGGGTGGATGTCCACCGGCATGCCGCGACCGTCGTCGGACACTTCCAGGGAGTGGTCCGCGTGGAGAATGACATGCACCGACTTGGCGTGCCCGGCCAAGGCTTCGTCGACGCTGTTGTCGATGACTTCCTGGGCAAGGTGGTTCGGCCGACTGGTGTCGGTGTACATGCCAGGGCGTTTACGCACCGGGTCGAGGCCCGAGAGGACTTCGATGGCGTCGGCGTTATAAGAGCTAGCGCTGGGAGTGGCCATGGGGTCTCGTCGTGATTCGTTCGATTAAAAAGTAACCTGGGATTTGCAAGGCAATTACAGTGCCGCGAAATCGAAGGATTGATACTGATCGGCGCCAATGCCGGCAAAGCTCAACAGCGCCGGCAACTGCCGGGCAAAGCCCTGGTAACCGTGGTCGCCACCGGCCTGGATGCGCAAGGCACAGGCCCGGTAATACTGCTGGGCGAGGCGATAATCCAGGGTTTCGTCCCCGGTCTGCAACCACACCTGATAACGCGCGGCGTCCTGGGGTGCCGGGACTTCCAGCTCGGCCAGCGCCGTGACGTGATCGTGGGTCAGTTCCCAGGTTTCATCGGTGTAGAGGTTCTTCTGCGTGCCCAGGTAACCGTCGAACATCCGATGGGGGCTGACCGCCGGGTTGACCAGCAGCGCCTTGAGGCCATGGCGTTCAGCAAGATGGGTTGCATAGTAGCCGCCGAGGGAGCTGCCGACCAGCAGTGGCCGCCCCAGTTCCGCGATGGCCGCCTCCAATTGAGGAATCGCCTGACGGGGATGGTGATGCAGGGCCGGCACGCGCAACTGCTCGGCCAGGCCGAGGGTGTCCATCACACCGATCAACTGGCTGGCCTTGTTGGACGCAGGCGCGCTGTTGAAACCGTGGATATACAGGATCGAAGCGGACATGCCGGGCTCTCCGTGCTTGCGCCAAAAAGGCGCAGTTTACAGGGATCGGGGTGGCGAGTCCCCTGTCTTCCAGTCACGGCAGCCCCCTCCCACCTTTAATAGCCGTTGCTGGCGTAATCCACGGTAAAAGCAAAGCCTTTGACCCGCTCGACGCCAGTATCCAACCGCCCGTCGGCGTGCAGGCGCAGCCAGCGATAGCCTGGCGCCTCGGTACTGACGTTGAAGTCTTCGCTGCCCGGCGCGAACTGGATGCAGGTAGACGGCGAGGCCAGCAAGCGCACGCCGTTGCGCTCGCGGTCGATCTCCTGGTGTACATGGCCCCAAAGCACGGCCCGGACCTGGGGGAAACGGTCCAGGACGGCAAACAGCGCCTCGGGGTTGCGCAGGCCGATGGGTTCCATCCACGCACACCCGATGGGCACCGGATGATGGTGGAAACACACCAGATGATGGCGGTGCGGCGCTTCGCTCAAGGCTTGGGCCAGCAGTTGCAGTTGGCTGTCCTGCAGATAACCGGGCACCGAACCGGGTACGGCGGAGTCCAGCAAGGTAATGCGCCAATTGCCAATGTCGACCACGGGTTCCAGCAGGTCGCTGTGCAGGGCGGCGTGGGCCATGATCTGCGGCTCGTCGTGGTTGCCGGGAATCCAGCGCGTCGGGACACCCAATAACGCTGTCATCTCACGAAAGTGCTGATAGGAGGCCAGCGTACCGTCCTGGGACAAGTCCCCCGTGGCCAGCAGCAAGTCGACCCGGGGCTGCTGCTCGCGCACGAGGTCGATCACCCGTTGCAAACTTTCGCGGGTGTTCATGCCCACCAGCGTGGCGTCGGCCTCGGCAAACAGGTGGCTGTCGGACAACTGCACCAGCAACGCCGGTGCATCGGGGGTCACGGTGGATACGCGAGGCAAGGCGCTCTCCCAAGGCAATCACAGGAATGGACGTGTGGCGCGATTATGCTGGGGCAGGACACAAAGAGGAAACCCAAGGAAGCAGACGCAGTTCACATCTACCGCACGGCTGCGAACTCATGGCCCAGGGCCAGGCAGTGGCTCAACCATTCACCGAGGAACACATTGAGTTGTGCTTTCTCATCGGGCTGGTGCATGAACACATTCGGGTAAGGATAGATGCTGCGAAAGCGTCGCGCATGTTCGGCGCTGATGACTTCGGCCATTCGCGCATCGTGGTACACCTGTACTTCCAGTTGCGGCACCGGCAGCCACGGCAGGCTGTGTTCCTGGCGCACGCGCAGGGTGGTGGTGTAGGGGCAATTGACGATGACTTCCAGGGTCAGCACGCCGAGCATCTGGTCGCCATGGGTCACGGCGATGCGCCGCGCCTCGGGGGCGTGGCGCATGTCCGGCAGCAGGCGCATCAGCCGCGCATAGTTGGCCTCGCAGGCGGCTTGCAGCCCGATCAGGTCAACCCGGTATCGTTCCCGTGCCTTTACTGCCATAACCCCCTCACTTCCGCGCGATTGAGCGCTAGCCATTGCAAGGCAATAATGCTGGGCGCATTGGATATCCGACCATCACGCACCGCTTGCAAGGCGTCTTCGAAAGCCCAGGTGCTGACGCGGATATCTTCTGCTTCTTCTTCCAGTCCATGGACGCCACCGGCGCCCGAACTGTCGCAACGCCCCAGGTACAAGTGGACGAATTCGGTACTGCCACCGGGCGAAGGGAAATATTGAGTGATCGGCCACAGTGCGGAGAATGTCAGCCCAGCTTCCTCTTCGGCTTCGCGGTGTGCAACCTCCTCCGGTTCTTCATCCTTATCGATCAGGCCGGCGACCATTTCCACCAGCCACGGGTTAGCGGTACGGCCCATGGCGCCGACGCGAAACTGCTCGATCAGCACCACTTCATCGCGCTGCGGGTCATAGGGCAGCACGCACACGGCGTCATGCCGCACGAAGACTTCGCGGTTGATCACCCGGCTCATGCCACCGTCGAATTTTTCGTGGCGCAGTTGCACACGATCGAGCTTGTAGAAACCCTGGTAGGCATTGTCGCGCTGAACGATCTCAATCGTGCTCGGCGTGGATTTCGCGATGTCCGTCATATCCTTCCTCGTTATGCCCGTGCAATTCGCGCCATCCTAACGCGCTCTCGCCCGTTGGCGCAGCCCCTTTCCGGTTGCCGGGATAGACGGCGGGCGTCAAACTCACTCTAATCAGCTTAGTGGCGAACTGACTGCCATGCCGGTAGTCGAAGCTCCATAAATTTCGCGCTTATCGACGGACGAAGACCCTACATGTCGCTTTTAAAAATCGCCTCCATGGCGTGTATCGCCTTGACCCTCGGCGCCTGCCAGAGCCTGTTCCAACCGAACTACAGCACCCCGCTGGAAGCCACCCGCGACGCCAGCGAGCAAAGCAAGCCGGACTGCGCCAACGCCGATTGCCCGCTGGTGAATATCGACACCGTGCATTTTGCCAAGGAGCCCAGGCTCGACGCGCTGATCGAACAACGCCTGCTGGAAATGACCCGCACCCGGTCGAGCGACCCGCTGCCGTCGAGCCTGGCGACCTACCGCGAGCAGTTCCTGAGCACCGCCGCACCACGCAACAGCATGTACTTGCAGGCCAAGGTACGTGAGCAGCATGACGGCTTGGTGATCATCGAACTGTCCAGCTACCTGGACCAGGGCGCCACCCACGGCGAACCGGGCCGCGCCTTCATCAACTATTCGCGCCAGCAGCAAAAAGCCCTTTCGCTGAGCGACATGCTGCTGCCCGGCAAGGAAGAGGCCTTCTGGAAAGCCGCCCAGGTCGCACACAACAGCTGGCTGATCAGCACCCGCCTGAGCCTGGAGCCGGAATTCGTCAAGAGCTACCCGTTCCAGAAAACCCCGAACGTGGCGCTGACCTCCGGTGGCGTGACCCTCAAGTACCCCACCACCACGATCGCGCCGTATGCCCTGGGCCATGTCGAGCTGCAGATTCCTTACTCGCGCCTGGAAGGCATCATCAAGCCTGAGCAGGTGCCCGCACGCCGTTGAAGGCGCGCCCGAGAATGAACTGCAGCAGCCCTGCCAGCACCAGTGCCGGCAGGGTCGCGCCGATATCCGGATACAGGTTGGCCAGCAGGTGGTAGGTGCCGATGCCACCCAGCCAGGCCAGCAGCGCCGTCCAGCGTAGCGTGGCGAGCACGCCCTGGCCGCGGCGGCGCAGGATGAAATGATCGACCAGCACCACGCCAAACAGCGGCGCGAATACCGAACCGATCAACAGCAGAAAGTTCTGGTACTGCGCCAACGGAGCAAAGCAGGCGATCAGCGTGCAGAGCACACCGATGGCCAAGGCCAGGTGCTCGACTTTCAGGCGCAACAGAATCCCGCTGGACACGGCCGCCGAATGAATATCGGCAAAGGCGTTTTCCGACTCATCCAACAGGATCAGCAACAACGGAATCCCCAGCCCCGCGCTGGCCAGCGCCAGCAACAGCGCGTTCACTTCACCGCTCGGCGCAAACGCCAGGGTGTAGGCCACGCCCAGGCTCATCAGCCAGAAATTGCCGATAAAAAAGCCCAGTGCCGTGCCGCCGAACACGCTTTTCGCGCGCTTGCCAAAGCGCGAATAATCGGCGATCAGCGGCAGCCACGACAGCGGCATGGCGATGGCGATATCAAACCCCACCGCGAAGGGCATCGAACCATCACCGGGCTGGGCCCACAGTGTGGCGAGGTCGGCCTTGGCGAACAGGTTCCAGGTCAGCCACAAGCAGGCCGCGAGCAGCAGCCAGATGCCCCATTTGCGCAGGATCTGGCGCACGAACGTCAGCGGGCCACTGACCGCCAGCAGGGTCGCCAGGCCACCGAAAAACAGGGTCCACAGCAGCGGGCTGGCCAACAGGCTGCCGTCGCTGAACGCCCGCGCGCCCAACAGGCTGGCGGCATCGCGCATGACGATGATTTCAAACGCGCCCCAGCCGATCAGCTGCAGCAGGTTCAATAATGCCGGCAGGCTCGCGCCTTGGGCGCCGAGACTGAGCTTGAGCGCGGCCATGGCGGACAAGCCGGTATCGCTGCCGATCACACCGACGGCGGCGAGCAACAGCACGCCGACCAGGGTGCCGAGGAAAATCGCCAGCAACCCACCGGCCAGGCCCAGGCCCGGCGCGAGCAGCGCGCCGGTTTGCAGGACCATCAGGCCGATGCCGAGGGAGAACCACAGGGAGAAGAGGTCGCGGGCGCCGAAAACGCGTTTGTTCGTCGGCACTGCGATGTCGGGGGAATAGGTGCTGGGTTGAATGCTCAAGGATGGAGTCTCTGAGGGGCATTTGTTGTTTGAAAGATTGCTATCGGGGGCAAGCCCCCTCCCACACTTGAATGTGTTCACAATTCAAAATGTGGGAGGGGGCTTGCCCCCGATAAGGCCCTTGAAAGCGCCTACAACCTCGGATCAGACCTTCTTGTAGAGCTGACTGCCTTCCTGCTTGAACCGCTCAGCCTGTTCGGCCAAGCCCTTGGCCACTTCCACATCTACCGCATCGATGCGCTGGTTGGCCGCGTATTCACGCACTTCCTGGGTGATTTTCATCGAGCAGAACTTCGGCCCGCACATCGAACAGAAATGCGCGACCTTGGCCGAGTCCTTCGGCAGGGTTTCGTCGTGATACGAGCGCGCGGTGTCCGGGTCGAGGCCGAGGTTGAACTGGTCTTCCCAACGGAACTCGAAGCGCGCCTTGCTCAGCGCGTTATCGCGGATCTGCGCGCCGGGATGCCCTTTCGCGAGATCGGCTGCATGCGCGGCGATCTTGTAGGTGATGATCCCGGTCTTCACGTCATCCTTGTTGGGCAAGCCCAGGTGCTCCTTGGGCGTGACGTAGCAGAGCATGGCGCAACCGAACCAGCCGATCATCGCCGCACCAATGCCGGAGGTGATGTGGTCGTAGCCCGGCGCGATGTCGGTGGTCAGCGGGCCGAGGGTGTAGAACGGCGCCTCGTCGCAGCATTCGAGCTGCTTGTCCATGTTCTCCTTGATCAGTTGCATCGGCACGTGGCCGGGGCCTTCGATCATGGTTTGCACGTCGTGCTTCCAGGCGGTCTTGGTCAGCTCGCCGAGGGTTTCCAATTCGCCGAATTGTGCAGCGTCGTTGGCGTCGGCAATCGAACCTGGGCGCAGGCCGTCGCCGAGGGAGAAGCTGACGTCATAGGCCTTCATGATTTCGCAGATTTCGTCGAAATGCGTGTAGGTGAAGTTCTCTTTGTGGTGCGCCAGGCACCACTTGGCCATGATCGAGCCGCCACGCGAGACGATGCCGGTGACGCGCTTGGCGGTCAGCGGCACGTAGCGCAGCAGGACGCCGGCGTGGATGGTGAAGTAGTCGACGCCCTGCTCGGCCTGTTCGATCAGGGTGTCGCGGAACAGCTCCCAGGTCAGGTCTTCAGCGGCGCCGCCGACTTTTTCCAGGGCCTGGTAGATCGGCACCGTGCCGATCGGCACCGGCGAGTTGCGGATGATCCACTCGCGGGTTTCGTGGATGTGCTTGCCGGTGGACAGGTCCATCACCGTGTCCGACCCCCAGCGAATGCCCCAGGTCAGTTTCGCCACTTCTTCTTCGATGGACGAACCCAGCGCGCTGTTGCCGATGTTGCCGTTGATCTTCACCAGGAAGTTACGGCCGATGATCATCGGTTCCAGTTCGGTGTGGTTGATGTTGGCCGGGATGATCGCGCGGCCGCGGGCGATTTCTTCGCGCACGAATTCCGGGGTAATGATCTTCGGCACGCTGGCGCCGAAGCTGTAGCCGGCGTGTTGCTGATCGAGCAGGCCGCTGGCGCGGGCTTCTTCGAGCTTCATGTTTTCGCGGATGGCGACGTATTCCATCTCGGCGGTGATGATGCCTTTGCGCGCGTAGTGCATCTGCGTGACGTTGGCACCGGCCTTGGCGCGACGCGGGTTCTTCACATGGGCAAAGCGCAGGGCGGTCAGTTCGGCATCGGTCAGGCGTTGCTGGCCGAAGTGCGAGCTCAGGCCGGACAGGCGTTCGGTGTCGCCCCGCGACTCGATCCACGGCGAGCGCACATCGCCCAGGCCTTTGCGCACGTCGATGATGACGTTGGGGTCGGTGTAGGGGCCGGAGGTGTCGTAGACCACCACGGGGGCGTTGATCTCGCCGCCGAAATCGGTGGGGGTCACATCAAGGCTGATTTCGCGCATCGGCACAAGGATGTCCGGGCGGGTGCCTTGCACGTAGATTTTCTGCGAGCGGGTAAAGGGTTGCACGGAGCCGGAGTCGACCTTGGCCGATTCACTCAAATGCACGGTATTTTTTGGTGTTGTACTCATCACGGGCTCTCCAACTATCCAGGCGGTGGATTTTTGTCGGAGCGAACCTGTGACGGATGGACGCACTGAAAACAGTGCTGTGCTCGGTACGCGAGGGCTGTTCGATGGTCGAACGTTCATCCCGGACGAAGCACAAGAGGACTCGCCGGGTGACGAGAAATCTTGTTCCCTACGCAGGCGCTAACCTGATCAGGTTCAACGGGATCCGGTATTTACCGATCTCAGCCTTCCAACAAGGCACCCCGACAAGAACGCGGCCAGTCTAGACCAGGGTGGGGGCAAATTGCCAATAACGGAGCAAACAGCGTGATGAATGGCGCAATTGCAGGATTGTTGTGCCGTGTAACCGCCACTACACTCGGGGACTGCCCCGACGCTTGACGCCAGGAATGGCCAACCGTAGCCTTGGGCGTTAAATTATCATCGTAATATTAAAACTAGGGATCAATTCATGCTGCGCAAACTTTCACTGGCTCTTGCCGTGTCTTGTGCGACCAACGGAATGGTCTGGGCAGCTGAAGCGCCCTTGTCCGCCAGAACCGACCTGGTCAGCGTTTACCAGGAAGCGGCGAATAACAACGCCGACCTGGCCGCCGCCCGCGCCCAATACGACGCGCAAAAAGAAGTGGTGCCCCAGGCCCGCGCAGGCTTGCTGCCCAACCTGTCGGCCGGTGCCGATATCAACAATTCGCGCACCCAGATCGACACCCCGGCCGCCACCGCCAACCGCGATGCGCATTCCTGGCGCGCGACCTTGAGCCAACCCTTGTTCCGCGCCGATCGCTGGTTCCAGTTGCAAGCCGCCGAAGCTGTCAACGAACAGGCTGCGCTGCAACTCTCGGCCACCGAACAGAACCTGATCCTGCAAAGCGCCGAGAACTACTTCGCCGTGCTGCGTGCCCAGGACAACCTGGCCTCCACCAAGGCCGAAGAAAACGCATTCAAGCGCCAGCTCGACCAGTCCAACGAGCGCTTCGACGTGGGCCTGTCGGACAAGACCGACGTGCTGCAATCCCAGGCCAGCTACGACACCGCGCGAGCCAACCGGATCGTCGCGCAACGCCAGGTGGATGACGCCTTCGAAGCGCTGATCACGCTGACCAACCGCCAATACAACTCGATCCAGGGCATTGTGCATACACTGCCGGTGCTGGCACCGCTGCCGAACGACGCCAAGGCCTGGGTCGAAACCGCCGGCCGCCAGAACCTGAACCTGCTCGCCAGCAACTACGCGGTCACCGCGGCCGAGGAAACCCTCAAGCAGCGCAAGGCCGGGCATGCGCCGACTCTGGACGCCGTGGCGCAGTATGAAAAGGGCGATAACGACGCGCTCGGCTTCAGCAACCCGAATGCCTTCGGCACGCCTTATGGCGGCGATGTCTCGCAACGCACCATTGGCCTGCGCCTGAATATCCCGCTGTACAGCGGGGGCCTGACCAGCTCGCAAGTGCGCGAATCGTATTCGCGCCTGGGCCAGACCGAGCAGCAACGCGAAGGCCTGCGCCGCCAGGTGGTGGAAAACACGCGCAACCTGCACCGTGCGGTCAACACCGACGTGGAGCAGGTCCAGGCACGCCGCCAGTCGATCATCTCCAACCAGAGCGCGGTGGAAGCCACGGAAATCGGTTATCAGGTGGGGACGCGCAATATCGTCGACGTGCTCGACGCCCAGCGCCAGCTCTATGCGTCGGTGCGCAACTACAACAACAGCCGCTACGACTACATCCTCGACAACCTGCGCTTGAAGCAGGCAGCGGGCACGTTGAACCCAGGAGATCTGCAGGACCTGGAGCGCTATCTCAAGGCCGACTACAACCCGGACCGCGACTTCCTGCCGCCGGACCTGGCCAAGGCCGCCTCCGAGCAGTTGAAGGCCCGACCTGGCTACTAATGTGAGAGGGGGCAAGCCCCCTCCCACATTTAGTGCGTTATCAGCCTATCCAGGCCATCCAGTAAACGGGTTAGCGCGCCCTGGTTGGCTTGCATCACCTTGAGCCCCGCCTGCGCCATCCGCTGGGCATCCTGCGGCAGCTCGAACAGCTGGCGCACGGCCTCGGCCAAGCCTTCGGCGTCATCCACCTCACACAAGGCCCCGGCGTCGCGCAGCATCGCGCTGATTTCGAGGAAGTTGAACCGGTGCGGCCCCATGATCACCGGCTTGCCCAACGCCGCCGGTTCCAGCGGGTTATGCCCGCCGGTCGCCACCAGGCTGCCACCCACGAACGCGCTGTCGGCCAAGGCATACAGAAACAGCAACTCGCCCATGGTGTCGCCGAGCAGCACCGAAGTGTGCGTGGTGACGGGTTCTCCGGTGGAGCGGCGTACCGTGGCAAAACCCTGTTGCGTGCTCAACTCAAACATCGGGCCGAAGCGTTCCTGATGGCGCGGCACCAGAATCAGCAGCGCATTGGGGTAGCTGGCGAGCAGTCGGCGATGGGCCGCCAGCACCACCGCATCTTCGCCCTCGTGGGTGCTGGCGGCGATCCACACCGGGCGCTCGCTGGCACCCCACTGCTCGCGCAACGCGGCCGCGCGCGCCAGTAGCTCGGGGTCGATGGTCAGGTCGAACTTGATCGAGCCGGTCACTTGCACCGTGTCCGGCCGCGCGCCCAGGCTGCGAAAACGCTCGGCCTCGGTCTCGGTCTGCACGGCAAACAGGCTCATTTCTGCCAGCATCGGCCCCGTCAGTTTGGCGAAACGTGCATAGCCCTTGGCCGAACGTGCCGACAACCGCGCATTGGCCAGCGCCACCGGAATCCCGCGTTGGGCGCAGGCGTGGATATGGTTGGGCCACAGTTCGGTCTCCATGATCACGGCCAGTTTCGGCTGTACACGGTCGAGAAAACGCTTGGCCGCGCAGGGCACGTCATAGGGCAAGTAGCAATGCTGGACGCGCGGCTCATTCGCGAACAACGCCTGGATACGCTCGGAGCCGGTCGGCGTCATGCACGTGACGGTCATCGGCAGCTGTGGATAACGCGCCAGCAGGGCACGGATCATCGGCGCGGCGGCGATGCTTTCGCCCACCGACACGGCATGCACCCAGATCCCGCCCGGCTGCATCAGCGGCAAGCCGTAGGAAAACCGCTCGCCCACGCGTTTGGCATAGGCTGGCGCCTTGCGCGCACGCAGCCACAGACGTAAAGCCACCAACGGCAGCGCCAGGTAAAACAGACAGCTGTAGAGAGTTCTATTCATGGCGGCGGAGTTTATCGGCTTTTTCAGTCGATCGCCTGCAAGCACTCAGCAAAACGCTCGGCAAGAAAGCGCGCGGCTGGCCCCAAGGGTTCATCGCGGCGCCACACCAGCTCGACAACCAGGGCCGGCGGGGTCCATTCGCTGTCGAGTTCGACCATCTGGTTCTGATAGGCCGGGTATTGCACGACATGCCGGGGCAACCAGGCCCAACCCAGGCCACGGATAAGCCATTCGGCCAGCACGTAGAAGCTATCGGCGCGCCACACCTGCGGGCTGGCAGCCTCGCTGCCGGGGTAGACGCTGGTCTGGGTCGACATCAGCAACTGGCGATATTGCGCCAAGCCCTGGCAGTCCACGGTTTTCTGCGCCGCCAGCGGATGGTTGCGCCCGCACACCGTGACCATTTCCACACTGCCGACGACCCGACGCTCCAGCGCTTCGGGGATTTGATCGTGATAGAACAACATGCCCAGATCGGCCCTGCGCTCCACCAGCTTGCGTGCGACATCGCCTTGGGCCGCGCTGGAAAGCTGCACTTCAAGGTTGGGAAATCGACCGGCCAGGGCGTCAAGGCTATCGAGGACCGGCTGATAAAGCATCGCCTCATCCTGGGCCAGGCGCAGGCAGGCTTCTTCGCCGCGCACCAACGACATCGCGCGGCCATTGAGGCGTTCGCATTGGCGCAGCACTTCCCTGGCCTCTTCGAGCAGTACCGTACCGGCCTCGGTCAAGCGGGGCTGACGGCCACTGCTACGCTCGAACAGGCTGACGCCCAGGTCCGCTTCCAGCCAGGCGATGCCGTTGCTGACCGCCGACTGGGCCTTGCGCTGCTGACGCGCCACTGCCGAAAACGAGCGCTGCTCGGCGACGCTGACGAACAGGCGCATCTGCTCCAGGTTCCACTGCACACTCATGGCGTAACCCATCTTTAATTCGGATAGGTAATGACTTTACCCCATCTGGCGACGCGCTAAAATGCCGACCTTATCCAGCGCGCTCTACACCGAGGACTGCCCCCATGACCCCCGCCTACTATTACCTCGCCATCGCCATCTGCTCGGAAGTGATCGCCACCGTTTCCATGAAAGCCATCAAGGGCTTGAGCACACCGATCCCGCTGCTGCTGGTGATCGTCGGCTACGGCGTGGCGTTCTGGATGCTGACCCTGGTGGTGCGCACCGTGCCGGTGGGTGTGGCCTACGCGGTTTGGGCCGGGATGGGCATTGTGATGGTCAGCATTGCGGCGCTGTTTATCTATGGGCAAAAGCTCGATCTGCCGGCGATGCTCGGGATGGGATTGATCGTGCTGGGCGTGGTGGTGATTCAGTTGTTTTCGAAAACCGCCGGGCACTGACAGCCCTCCTAATATTGATCCCGGGCAAAGATCGATCCGTTGAGTCTGTATACTTGGCACCTTGATTTGAACACTGAGGTTGCCCATGCCATCCGTTATTTCCACCGACGTTCTGATTGTCGGCGCCGGAGTTGCCGGCCTCTGGCTGAATGCACGCCTGCGCCGCCAGGGGTTTTCCACGGTGCTGGTGGAAAACGCCACCCTGGGTGGCGGGCAAAGCGTGAAGTCCCAGGGCATCATTCACGGCGGTGCGAAATACGCGCTGCACGGCGCCCTCACCGGGGCCTCAGAAGCGATTGCCGATATGCCGCGGCGCTGGCGCGAGGCCATGGCCGGTAACGGCGAGCTGGACCTGACCGGCGTGCGCCTGCTCTCCGAAGCCCATTACCTGTGGTCCCCCGGCACACTCGCGGGCAATCTCACCAGCTTTTTCGCCAGCAAGGCCGTGCGCGGCCGTGTCGATCAGGTCAAAGGCGACGACCTGCCGCTGGCCCTGCAAGACCGTCGTTTCAAGGGCAAGGTCTATCGCCTGGCGGAATTGGTCATCGATGTACCCAGCCTGATCGAACGCCTGGCGCAGCTGGCCGGCGACGGTTTGCTCGCCGCGCAGCACATCGAACCGCTGCGGGAAAACGACACACTGGTCGGCTTGAAAGTCGACGGTCGCGAGATCCGCGCCCAGCGCATCATCTTGAGCGCCGGCGGCGGCACGGCCGACCTGCTCGCCGTCCTGGGCCTGAGCCAGCCGGCCATGCAAATACGCCCGCTGCACATGATCATCGCCAAGGGTCCCGGCCTGAAGCCCCTGTACGCCCACTGCCTGGGCGGCGGCACCAAACCGCGCATCACCGTGACCACGCACCCGGCCGCCGATGGCAACTGGGTGTGGTACATGGGCGGCGATATCGCCGAGGCCGAAGGTGTAGCGCGCACGCCTGAAGAGCAAATCGCCACCGCCCAGAAAGAGCTGGCACATCTGCTGCCGTGGATCGACATGAGCCACACCGAGTGGGCCACCCTGCGCGTCGACCGTGCCGAGCCGCTGCAGTCGGGCCTGACGCGCCCCGACAACGCCTTCCTCGCCGAACAGGGCCGTCTGCTCGTAGGCTGGCCGACCAAACTGGCCCTGGCGCCAGACTTCGCCGACCGGGTGATCCACGCCCTCGAACGCGACGGCATCCAACCCGGCCCTGCCACTGCGCTGCCCGAGCTGCCCAAACCGGCCATCGGCCAACCGGCCTGGGAGCAACTGTTGCCATGAGCCTGCCCACCCTGCACGACCTGCACCGCCCGCTGGGCAGTACTGGCCTGCTGGTGTCGCCGCTGGGCCTGGGCACCGTCAAGCTCGGTCGCGACCAGGGGGTGAAATACCCCAGCGGTTTCCAGATTCCCGATGATGACGAAGCGCGCCTGCTACTGCGCCAGGCCCGTCAGTTGGGCATCAACCTGATCGATACCGCGCCGGCCTACGGCCGTAGTGAAGAACGCCTGGGGCCGCTGTTGCGTGGCCAGCGCAACGAGTGGGTGATTGTCAGCAAGGTCGGCGAAGAGTTCGACAATGGCGTGTCCCGTCACGACTTCAGCGCGGCGCATACCCGGCTGTCGATCGAACGCAGCTTGAAACGCTTGGAAACCGACTTCATCGACCTGGTGCTGGTGCATTCCGACGGCAACGACCTGCACATCCTCAACGACTGCGAGGTTTACCAGACCCTCGCGGACTTGAAACAAGAGGGCAAAATTCGCGGTTTCGGCTTCTCCGGCAAAACCGTCGAAGGCGGCGTGAAGGCTCTGGAACAGGGTGATTGCGCGATGGTCACCTACAATTTGAACGAACAGGCCGAGAAAGCCGTCATTGATTATGCGGCCGCCCATGGCAAAGGCATCCTGGTAAAAAAAGCCCTCGCCAGCGGCCATGTGTGCCTGGAGCCGGGAATGGACCCCATACGTGCCAGTTTCATGTTGTTGTTTGCGCAAACGGGTGTCGCCAGTGCTATTGTCGGGACCATTAATCCGCTACACCTGGCTCACAACGTGGCGACCGCTGCCCAGGTCATTCGTCAACTATGATGCCGCCGACGCGGCCGCCCCGACGTAAGAAGGAGCCGACATGTCGCGAACGCTCATAAGAAAAAACCCCAGCAACTTCAAGACTCTGCCGCTGCACGTCGAAGCCACCCCCGAAGGCCTGAGCTACCAGAGCGTGGGCATGCCGCTCAACTTTGCCCAGACCCTGCAACGGCGCAAGCCGGTAGACGTGGCAGACCCTGAGCGTTTCGCCCTCGAACTGGCCAACCTCGGCGTGTCGGTACGCCTGACCCTGCATTGGCAAAACAAGGATTACTGGGTGCTGGTACGCCAACGCCGCCAGGACCGTGGCGACGTGGTGCTCAAGCTGATTTCCGGCTACGTCCCCGCCCATGAGCTGAACCTGCCGCTGCACACCGCCATCCAGGAAATTGCCGAAGAGTGCCTGCTGGAGACGCCCGAAGGCTGGCTCAGCGGGCGCTTCAACGACACCTGGCTACCGGCGCCCTACTCCACCGCGCTGCATTACCGCGAAGCCCTGCCGTTTCGCTTGAGCCCCTTGTCCGGTGCAGCCCGCCCGGTGCGCTGCGCGACCACGCAACTGATCGAACGTCCACGGGCCTACGTCCACTTGCCCACAGCGTCGCTACAGTTGATTTATGACTTGCGCCTGGAAGTGCCCAAGGAAGCCAAGTCCCTGAGCCTGTTCCATGTGGATGAGCGACTCGAAGGCGATCAACTGGTCGCGCGCCTGGACCGCCAGCGCCCGGACCTGTACCTGATGCCATTGAAGGACGGCCAACCCCTCGCCGAGCTGTACACCGTCAAGAAAGATCAGCTCTACCCGGCCAGCACGCGGGGTTTGTACCTGGCGGAGAGCTTCGCCCAGCAGGACGGCTGGGTGGTGCGCGACGAGCGGATTCGTTGGAAGGATTGGCTCAGGCAGCAGGGCCTGGCAGCCCCGGAGAAAGAGTCGAAACTCAAGCGCCTGACCGGCAAGGCGCGGCAGATGTTGCGTAAGATCGTGCCGAAGAAGGCCAGACCGTAGGAGCGAGCACGCCCGCTCCTACTGCCGTGAGCCTTATTCGCGGTTGCGGATTTTTTCTACAATCGCGGTGGTCGAGCTGTTTTCAACCAACCCCAGCACTTTAACCTTGCCGCCGTAGGCGCTGACGATGTCGGCCCCAACCACCTGGTCGACGGAATAGTCGCCGCCCTTGACCAGCACGTCGGGCTTGACCTGGGCCAGCAGGTTTTCCGGGGTCGCTTCGGGGAAGCTGATCACCCAGTCCACCGCGCCCAGGCCAGCCAGGACTGCCATGCGCCGATCGACACTGTTGATCGGACGACCCGGTCCTTTCAGGCGGCTGACCGACGCATCGTCATTGACCGCGACGATCAGGCGATCGCCTTGGGCACGCGCCTGCTCCAGGTACGTCACATGACCGGCATGCAAAATGTCGAAGCAGCCGTTGGTGAACACAATGCTTTCGTTGTGGGCGCGCGCGTCGTCAATCGCCAGCAGCAATTGCTCGAGACTCAACACGCCGCGCTCCGAGCCTTCGGAACGCTGGATCGCACGGCGCAACTCCGGCGCGCTGATCGCGGCGGTGCCGAGCTTGCCGACCACGATACCCGCCGCCAGGTTGGCCAGGGCAACCGCGTGGGGCAATTCCTCGCCGGCCGCGATGGACGCAGCCAGGGTGGAAATCACGGTATCGCCGGCGCCAGTGACGTCGAACACTTCACGCGCACGCGCCGGCAGGTGCATCGCCGAGTAGCCAGGGCGCAGCAAGGTCATGCCGTGCTCACCGCGGGTCACCAGCAAGGCGCCCAGGTCCAGTTCGGCCATCAGCGCTGCACCCTTGCTCACCAGTTCGTGCTCATCGGCGCAACCGCCGACGATGGCTTCGAACTCGCTGAGGTTCGGCGTGATCAGGCTGGCGCCGCGATAGATCGAGAAGTCCTTGCCCTTGGGATCGGCCAACACCGGGATGTTGCGGGCCTTGGCGGCCTGGATCAGCATCTGGTGGTTCTTCAGGGCGCCTTTGCCGTAGTCGGACAACACCAGCACCTTGATGCCTTCGAGCAACTCATCGACCTGCGCACTAAGGGCCAGGGCGTCGGTGGCGAAGGGTTCTTCGAAATCGATACGCAGCAATTGCTGGTGACGGCTCATGACCCGCAGCTTGACGATGGTCGGCTGATGGGCAATGCGCTGGAACAACGCGCGCACGCCAGCACCGCGCAGGCTGTTGGCCAGGCTGTCGGCGGCTTCGTCGTCGCCGGTCACGCCCACCAGGGAGGCTGGGGCGCCGAGGGCGGCAATATTGAGGGCAACGTTGGCAGCGCCACCTGGACGGTCTTCGATTTGCTCGACCTTGACTACCGGTACCGGCGCCTCAGGGGAAATCCGTGAGGTTCCGCCATGCCAGTAACGGTCGAGCATGACATCGCCGACCACCAAGACAGGGGCTTGATCGAATCGCGGCATGGACAACTTCATGGAGCAACCCACATACAAAATGAACAGGGGCGCGATATTAGCACAGGGTTACAGGAGGCTTGTGGGGGTGTGACAGAAGATGTTGCAGGAACGTGGGTGAGGCGGATTGCCCGCCTCACCCACGGTGTCAGGTGATATCCGCCGACACCGGCGCATCCAGGCCCATGGCATGCAGGCGGGCGTAATAGCCGTTCTGGGCGAGCAATTGGCTGTGAGTGCCACGCTCGACAATACGCCCGTCGTCCATCACCAGGATCAGGTCAGCCTTCTCGATGGTGGACAGGCGGTGCGCAATCACCAGGGTCGTGCGGCCTTGCATGACCTTGTCCAGCGCCGCCTGAATGTGGCGCTCGGACTCGGTATCGAGGGCCGAGGTGGCCTCGTCGAGTATCAGCAGCGGCGCATTCTTGAGCAGGGCGCGGGCAATGGCCAGGCGCTGGCGTTGACCGCCGGACAGCAGCACGCCGTTTTCGCCGACCTGGGTGTCGAAACCTTTAGGCAACTGGTCGATGAAGTCCTTGGCGTTGGCATCCATCGCGGCAGCTTCGACGTCGGCCCGTGGTGCGCCAGCCAAATCGCCGTAGGCGATGTTGTTGGTCACGGTGTCGCTGAACAGGGTCACGTGCTGGGTCACCTGGGCGATGTGCTTGCGCAGGTTGAGCAGTTTGTAGTCTTCGATCTCGACACCATCGAGCAGGATTTCACCGCTTTCATGGTGGTAGAAACGCGGGATCAGGCTGGCCAGGGTCGACTTGCCGCTGCCCGAGCGCCCCACCAGAGCGATCATATGCCCAGGCTCGGCGGTAAAGCTGATGTCCTTGAGCACATGGCGTTCGGTGCCAGGGTAGGTGAAGTTGAGGTTACGCACTTCCAGGCGGCCGCTGACCTTGTCGCGTTCGATTGTGCCGTTGTCGACTTCAGGCTCTTCGTCCAGTTGCTCGAAAATGCTTTCGGCGCCCGCCACACCCTTCTGGATGGTCGAGCTGACTTCCGACAGTTGGCGGATCGGCTTGGGCAGCAGACCGGCCAAGGTGATGTAGGCCACCATGTCGCCGGCCGATGCATCGCCGCGCAGGTAAAGCACCAGGAACATCAGCACCGCCATCGCGGTGTAGATCACCAGTTGCAACGCCGGGGTGTAGATCGCCCCGGTGCGGGTCATGCGCAGTTGCTTGTTGGTGTTGCCCAGGCTGGCCTTGAGGAAGCGTTTTTCCTCGTAGACCTCGCCGCCGAAGCTGCGCACTACGCGGTAGCCCTGGATGGTTTCGGAGGCCACGTGCGTCACGTCGCCCATAGCCACCTGGATCTTCTTGCTCTGTTTGCGGAATTTCTTGCTGGCCGTGCTGACCATCACCGCAATCAACGGCAGGATGGCGATCATCACCAGCGTCAGGCGCCAGTTCATGAACAGCAGCGAAGCGAACAGGAAGAGCACTGTCATGCCTTCGCGAATCACCACCTTGATCGCATCGGTCGCCGCCCCCGTGACCATGGTCACGTTGAAGGTGATGCGGGAAATCAGGTGCCCGGAGTTGTGATTGTCGAAGTAGCGATTGGGCAACGTCAGCAGGTTGTTGAACAACTGCACCCGCAGGTCGTGGACCAGACCCAGGGAAACCTTGGCCAGCAGGTAATTACCAAGAAACGAACCCAGACCCTGCCAGGCGGCAATCAGGATGATCAGCAGCGGCACGGCCTGCAGCAATTGCAGATCCCGCAGGAGCGGCACACTGGGGAACAGCACGGCTTGCGGGTTCGAAAGGCCGTCGACAAAGTACTTGAGGATGTAACCCAGCATCGGCTGGGTCGACGCGAAAATCAGAAATCCGACGATACTCAGCGCGAACAAGCCCGCGTAGGGCCTGACGTAGCTGAGCAGGCGGAAGTATATTTTCAAGCTCGAAGGGCTTGCGCTCGGACTGGAGTCGGTCATATCACGCGGCGTTTTGAAAAAGGAGGCTGACTTTAGCACAGCTTCTCTGTTGTACTTGCACCCGCTATGACCCACGGGCCGGTTGAATTCAACCGGCGACATCATATAGCCACTACTCTAAGATGGTCGGCTTTCCCTTTCTGAAATGGCTTTTACCGTATGCAGTGCAAGCGCCTTACCTACGGCTCAAATCGCGTCTTCGACTTCCTGGTCCTATGGATTTTGCCCATCGGCTTGTTGCTCTTGCTGAGTTCGCTGTTCTTCGTCACCAATCGCAATGTGCTGCACAAGCTCTACTACGCCCTGTTCAGCGCGCCGACGTTGCTGCTGCTGTGCCTGCGCCCCAGGGAATTCAGGGAATTGCTGCGTGAGCCGCTGGCCATCGCCTTCCTGGCCTTCTCCGCCTGGGCCATGGCCAGCCTGCTTTGGAGTCCGGAGCTTCATCCCGACATCTACCTGTTCAAGCAACCGCTACACACCTTCATGCTGTTTGGCGGCTGCGGGCTGTTGCTGCATTACCGCAACGAACTGTTCAAGCCGATTTTCTTCAGTGCGGCGGTGATTGCGCTGGTGGTGTGCCTGTGCAACCTGGTGGCTTTCGCCAAAGGGTTAGAGCCAGGCGTGGAAGCGCGCATGATCGGCGGCCGCGGTGCTCTCGACAATCCGCTGCTCAGCTCCCACGTGTTCGGTTTTTTTGCCGTCTACTGGTTGTATGTCTGCATGACCAGCCAGCGCTTGCCGGTGTTGTGGTTCAGCGTACCGGCCCTGGCCATCATGACCGCCGCGGTCCTGGCCACCGGTTCCCGCACGCCGCTGGTGGCACTGACCCTGGCTGTCCTGTGGATGAGTTTTGTCAGCCGTAACCGCCGCTCAGCCTTGATGATCGCTGGCCTGGTCCTGGGCGCCGCCGCGCTCTTGCTGTTTTACCCTGAACTGATCACCAACCGTGGCAGCTCGTTCCGCTTCGAACTGTGGAGCATGACGCTGCAGCGCATCGCCGACCATCCGTGGATCGGCCACAGCTACGACTCCGAGCTGTACCTGACCCTGGCTCAGGCCGACGACTACCAACTGCGCGAACCCCACAGTTTTGCCCTGGGCGTCCTTTATTACGTCGGCATCATCGGCTTCATCCCTTGGGCCTTCATGCTCGGCTGGGGCCTGTACAAAAGCCTCAAAGAACGGGCGCAACCGCTGTTCATCCTCGCCTCATCCCTGCTGGCCTACGGCATCGGCGCCGGCCTGACCGAGGGCGGCGGCATCCTGTCGCGGCCCAAGGAGCACTGGTTCCTGCTGTGGATTCCTTTGGCGATCATCGCCGGCCTGAGCATCGCCCAACGCCGCCACAGCCTGCTGCGCATGCCGGTGCAAACCCTCAAGGCCGAGGCCTTCGATCAACTGTGCCACAACGCCCATGTAATTGAAGCCGACGGCCTGGGCCCGAAAGTCCTGCGCCTGGAAGACGGCAGTTTCCTCAAGGTCTTCCGCGCACGCCACTGGTATACCTCGGGCAGCTTCAACCCTTACTCCGAGCGGTTTGCCAGCAACGCCGAACAATTACGCAGCCTGGGTATTCCCACGCCGCAGATTCTCGGCGTGTATGGTCTGCGCGACGCCAGCAGCGCCGTCAGCTACTCGCCACTGCCCGGCTTGACCCTGCGCCAAGCCCTGCAGAGCCTGGACAGTGGCCTGCGCGAATCGCTGATCGAACGTTTCGGCCAATTCATGGCCCAGCTTCATGAGCGCGGCGTGTACTTCCGTTCGCTGCACCTGGGCAACGTGCTGCTGATGGATGACGGCGAGTTCGCACTGATCGATATCGCCGACCTGCGCATCTTCCCGTCGGCGCTACGCAACGCCTTGCGCAAGCGCAACCTGCGCCATATGCAACGCTACCCGCAGGACCGCAACTGGCTGTTCGAAACGCACTTCGAGCAACTGGTCAAGGGTTACGCCAGCGTTGCCAGCCCGCAAGCCACGGCAAAAATCCGCGAGCAAGTACAGGGCCTGGCTCGCCCGGTCGCCTGATAAAAAAGGCGACTATCACCGCTGATAGTCGCCTTTTTTCACCGCCCCGCCGCCTCAGCTTCTGAGGGGCGCCAGGTACAACCGCAGCAACCCACGCAGGGTCTTGCGCCCCCAAAACTTCAACGGAATCTGCTTGAGGATCTCCCGCGCCAGCGGCCGGTCGCGGTCGGCGGTCTTGAGGAACATCGAGTTCAGGAAGTTGTAGCGCACCGCGTCATACGACGGGTGTTCGCTGAACAATCCATACGTCTTGAGGATGTTCTGAATCATGTAGCGGTGGTTTTTGTAGGTGTTGGTGGCGTGCTGGCGATAGCGCGCCATGACCACGTTCAACACGTCGATGGTGTAACCGGCGTGGGTGATCTTCAACTCGATCAGCAAATCTTCCAGGGGAATCAGCGGATCGAAGCCCCCCACCTGCTCCAGCGCATCGCGGCGGATCAACAGGGTCGGCGCCGGCGGGAACGGTTTGCGGTCGAGGAACAGGTCATCGAAGTCCAGGCTGCGAAACGGCAGGTCCCGGCGCTGTTTCTTGTCGGGATAGGGCTGACCATCGCCATCGATCAACTCGATGTTGCCGGCGCAGATGCCGACCTTGGGTTTGCCTTCCATATAGGCGACCTGGGTCGCAATGCGCTCGGGCAACATGATGTCGTCGGAACCGAACGGCGCAATCAGCGTGCCTTTGGCCCGGGCAATCGCGCCGTTGAGCGTATTGGTCAGTCCCTGGTTCTGCTGGACCTGGAAATCAAAGCCATGCTCGGCCTGCAAACGCCGGATGCGCTCGACGCTGTCATCCTCGGAGCCATCGTCGACCACCAGCAGTTCGATGTTCGCGTAGGTCTGCCCCAGCACACTGAGGATACTCTGCTCGATGTACGGGCCATGGTTGTAGGACGCGATGATCACCGAGACCAGCGGTTGTGACTGATTCATGCTCTACCTACTTCACGCAAACCGGTTTCAATCAGGGTCAGGTACTTGTGCTTGAACTCATCCAGGGTGTGGTTGGCGACCAGGTAACGGAACACCTCCTCGCCCTTGGCATGCAGCTCCTCATCGCTCAGCGCCAGGTAAGTATCCAGCGCTGCGGCCAGTTGCTCGACGTTGCCCGGATCGTGGGACAGGCCGCCCGCACCCTGCACCAGCGGCAGCATCGCCGGGCCGTTGGAGGCAATCACCGGCAAATGCCCGCTCATGCCTTCCAGCAGCGCCAGGCCCAGGCCTTCGAACAGCGACGGCATGGTCCAGATATCGAAACCGCGCACGTACTTCATGCCGTCTTCACGAAAGCCCAACAGGTGCGCGCGGCCGGTCAGGCCCAGGCGCTCGATGTCGGCACGCAGGTCGGCTTCGGCACGGCCGGAACCGATGATCCCCACCTGGGCCTGCGGGTATTTGTCCTTGAGCGTGGCGAACGCTTGCAGCAAATGCGTGTGGCCTTTGATCGGCACCAGCCGACCCAGGGCGCCAATCATCCGCGCCTCCAGCGGCAGGCCCAAGGCCTTGCGCGCTTCATCGCGAGGCAACTGCAAGGCTTCTGCCTGCGGGATGTCGATGGCGTTGGTGACATAGGTGGTGTTTTCACGGGTGAACCCGCAATTGAGCGCCACCAGGTACTCTTGCACCGCCTCCGACACGCCAACGAAACGCCACGCCGGGCTCACCCAGCGCTGGGTCTGACGCCGACGGTAGCCACGGGCGTACTCGCCAAATCCATGGGAGATGCCAATGCACAGCGGAATCTTCAACCAGCGGTTGAGGGACAGCATCATGTTCACCGACTTGAAGCGGTTACAGATGACCACATCGAACTTCTGCTCGCGGCAATACTTGTAGATCTGCCACATGGCGCCAAAGCGGATGCCTTTGAGGGACTTCTCCGGCAGTTCGAAATAGTGGGAGTGCTCGGCCACGCTCAGCGGCTGACCCGGTAACGGGCGGCCACTGAGAAACCCCGATGTCACCTCGAAGCGTTCAACCGGTAACGATTTGACGATCTGCTCACCCAGGTCGGCGAAATCATTGATCTTGACGTTGTAGTCCGGCTGTAACTGCAAAACCTTGAAACGAGGCTTCATAACTCTCCATGCAGCGATCTGGCAGCGGGCACGCAGCCCGGCAAAATGGTGCGGCAAACGGATGCGGTCTGCCGTAAATAAGGTCTCAGTCCTGCTTCAGGACCCACAGCAACTCATGACGACGTACAGCCTTGCGGAAGAATTCGTTCTCTCCGTAGGGCGATGGGCTACGCCCGGCCAGCACCTGTTGCAACCAGCGACGCACACGGCGCTTGAACGGCGCGCGCGGTTGCAGGTCGTGCATCATGCCCAGGGCCATGGCCTTGTCCTGCTGCTGGTCCAAGGCGAGCGTGAAGCTGCAAGGAACCAGTTCGTCCGCTGAATCGAAACGCGGCGGCAGGGCCACGCCGGCACCCGAGTCGCCCATGGGCCAGCGGTCGTTATCATGCAAGTGATTGGCGTAGCCAAGCAATGTGTCGGGCTGCCACGCCAGGCCGTCCAGGGCTTCCAGTATCGCCGCGTGCGCGCAGATATGGTCGGCGTGCGGGTCAAGCAATGGCGTCGGCAGCACGATCACCTGCGGCCGCGCCTTGAGCAGCAGCGCGCGCAGGTCGGCGATCAGGTTGTGCCAGGTCGGCGCACCGTCTACGTCACCGGGCAGCGTATAAGCATTGAACTGGCGAAACAGCCGCGTATCGCTCAATTGCGCCTCGCGGGAGGCTTGAGGCTGGTCCGGCGCGGCCTGCATGGCCGCCAACTGCATGCAGAAATAACCCAATTGCACGCACTGCGCCTCGGGAACGCCGGCCCAGCGCGGCACCGCAATGCTGTCCCAGGCCCGCAGGCGCCCTTTGATTCGCGCCGCTTGTGCCTTGGGCAGCCCCATCTGTTGATAATGTTCGGCTTCGATTTCACCAGCGGTCAGCGTGACGATCCAGCTTTCGGCCGCCTGGCTGTACAAGCTGAACGCAGCCAGTTCAGCGTCGTCGGCATGGGGCGCAATCACCATCACGCGTTGCTGGCGATAATCCGGCTGGCGGAAACGCCAGAGCGTCGGCTGGCCGTTGATCCGGCAAAAACGCCCGCGCAACTGCAGCTTGCCGGCGGCCAACGCGTCGGCGGCGCCTGTCAGGTTGAGGTAACGCCGCCCGGCGACGCCACGCTCGAACACTTGCCGGTCCGGCGTGTCCAGGCCCAGCAGTTCCACCGCTGGGTCGATGAAACGCCCGAGCCACGAGCTTTTCAGCTCGATGCCGACGATCAGCGTGTCGTCCGCTGCCAGCGGTGCATCCAGCACCAACCGTCCCGCGTCCAGGCGCAGGCCTGGCTGCTCACTGCCGTGGGGGAACGCGTAGGCATAATCCTCGTTGGGCGAATAGAACAGGTGATCGGCAAACCAGGCTTCATGGGCGGCCCACAGCACCATCGCCAGGATCAACGGCAGCCACCACGCCACGAGCACGCCGGCCGCGATCAGCACCAGCAGGGCGATCAGCAGCGCGATGCGCTTGGTGCGCCGATGACGCTTGAGCAGTTGCTGTTTGCGGCTCATAGGCTGAACACCGGCACCGGGTTGCACCAACGCTCCTTGTATTCACGATCGGCCCGCCCGAAAGAAAAGCGCAGCGGCTTATCCACCGCCCGCGCCTGTTCCCAGGCGCTTTGCGTATTGAGGAAACTCAACACACTGCCGGGGCTGAAAGCACGGGTCTCGGGGTCGACACCGCCGTTAACGTATTCGATGCTGACCCACTCGGGCGCCTCGACGCGATACACCAGTTGCACGGCAATCGGCGCATCGTTGAGAAACAGTACCGAGCCCACCAGGAACTCCTTGAGCAAGCCCAGCACCTGCGCCAGATGCTCGGCACCGGTAGCCGGGAAGCCCCAGCGGCGCTGGAACAGGTCGCAGTAGATCGCCGCCAGCTCGCTGCTGGAAAACTCACTCACCGCCCGCACCACGCCGCCCGCCTCTTCCAGCAATCGCAATTCGCGGCGCTGGTTGTAGCGAAACTTCTTCGACAGGTCTTCCGGGGTACGCGCCATGGCCAACTGCTCGGCCTGGGGCTTGAGGGTGCTGACGCGCCCCTCGTTCAAGGCCGACAGGTAGCGCCCACGATGACGTACCGGCAACAGCGCGTCAGTTGCAATCGGCAGGATGATTTCGGCATTGCCCAGATCAAACATACCTTTCTTGCCGCTGCGCTTGAGCACGTCCTTGGACAAGGCCAGGTCGCGCCCCCAGGTGGCAATCGCGCCCTTGAGTTCGCCGTCCTGCTCCCAGCCCAGGTACCGCACCGGAATCTGCGCCAGGTCCGCTAACCGTTCGACGATCAGCGGATGCGTCGCCACGCTGCCGCCAAACCGCTGCCAGGCCTGGGCGTAAACCTCGGCCTCGACAGGCACCCAGCCGCGTTCACGCCAACCCTGGAAGCGATTCAGCATTTAAACCACAGCGTCATAAGGGTCCACGCCGTCCTTGACCACCAGGATGTCTTCCATGATCAGGTACTGCAGATCGGAACCGAAGAACATGTTCAGCGCGTCGGTCGGCGAGCAGATCATCGCTTCGCCACGACGGTTGAGCGAGGTGTTCAGGGACACGCCGTTACCGGTCAGCACTTCCAGCTCTTTCATCATGTCGTAGTAGCGCGGGTTGTATTCGCGCTTGAGCACCTGGGCGCGGGACGTGCCATCTTCATGGACCACTTCCGGTACGCGGGTCTTCCACTCTTCCGACACTTCAAAGGTGAAGGTCATGAACGGCGCCGGGTGATCGACCTTGATCATCAGCGGGGCCACAGTGTCGAGCATCGACGGGCAGAAAGGCCTCCAGCGCTCGCGGAACTTGATCTGATGGTTGATGCGGTCAGCCACGCCGGTGGCGCTCGGGCAACCGATGATCGAACGACCGCCCAAGGCACGCGGACCGAACTCCATGCGGCCCTGGAACCAGGCCACCGGGTTGCCGTCGACCATGATCTTGGCGATGCGTTTAGGCATGCTGTCGATCTTGCGCCAGTCCGGCTTGCTCGGGTGCTTGGCGCAAGCGGCGATCACGTCTTCGTTGCTGTAGGACGGGCCGAGGTAGACGTGTTCCATCTTCTCCACCGGCACACCACGGGCATGGGACACGTAAGCGGCTGCGCCCACGGCGGTGCCGGCATCGCCGGACGCCGGCTGCACGAACAGCTCCTTCACGTCGTCACGGGCAATGATCTTCTGGTTCAGCTTGACGTTCAGCGCACAGCCGCCAGCGAAGGCCAGCTTGCCGGTTTCCTTGAGGATGTCGCCCAGGTAGTGGTCGATCATCTGCAGGGACAGCTTCTCGAACAGCGCCTGCATGCTCGCCGCGTAGTGGATGTACGGTTCGTCGGCGATGTCGCCTTCGCGCTTGGGACCCAGCCACTCGATCAGTTTGGGCGAGAAGTAGAAACCCTTGCCCTTCTCTTTGTAGCGACGCAGGCCGATGACGTTGGCATAGTCGGTGTTGATCACCAGCTCGCCGTTTTCAAAGGAGGCCAGGCGCGAGAAATCGTACTTGCTGGCGTCGCCATAGGGCGCCATGCCCATGACCTTGAACTCACCGTCGAGCATCTCGAAACCGAGGAACTCGGTGACCGCGCCGTACAGGCCGCCGAGGGAGTCCGGATCGTAGAATTCCTTGATCTTGTGGATCTTGCCGTTTTCGCCGTAGCCGAAGAACGTGGTGGCGTACTCACCCTTGCCGTCGATCCCCAGGATCGCGGTTTTCTCCTTGAAGCCGGAGCAGTGGTAGGCACTGGAGGCGTGGGCCAAGTGGTGTTCAACCGGCTCGATCTTGATTTTCTTCGGATCGAAGCCCAGTTGCTCCAGGCACCAGACGATCTTGTTGCGGTAGCGCTTGTAGCGCCGGTTGCCCATCAGGATCGCGTCAAGGGCGCGGTCAGGGGCGTACCAGTAACGCTTGGCATAGTGCCAACGCGCTTCACCGAACAGGCTGATCGGGGCGAACGGGATCGCGACCACGTCAACGTCGGAAGGCTTGATGCCGGCCTGTTCCAGGCAGAACTTCGCCGACTCGTAGGGCATGCGGTGCTTTGCATGCTTGTCGCGCACGAAGCGTTCTTCTTCGGCGGCCGCGATCAGCTTGCCGTCGATATACAGGGCTGCGGAAGGATCATGGCTAAGGGCGCCGGACAGGCCAAGAATCGTCAATGCCACAGGGGTCTAGCCTCTTTTAGTCTGCATGCAGGCGCGTTACGCCTGAAAAAAGTGTGCCTCTCGCCTGGGCGAGAAACAGCTAAAGGGCGGGATTATAGCTTAAAAGCAGATAGAAGCTGTTAGCGGCAAGCGTCAAGGAGGCTTAGCGGGGGCTTGCCCCGATAGGCCCGCTTCAACCGGCGCCGCCGACCTCCCTCGGTAAACGCTGATCGATGACCTGATACAGCGCGCTGTCTTGCGGCCAATTACGCATGAAGCGCGCGCGATCCTTGGCGAACGCTGGGGCGAAGCTGGCGTCGGAGCGGTGCTGGCACATCGCATCGAGGTCGATCAAGGCCCAGCGGCCGTCGTGCCAGAACAGGTTGTGACCCTTGAAATCGCCATGGCTGATGCGCTCGCGGATCAGCTCGGCGAACAGCTGGTCCAGCGCCAGCAGTTCGTTTTCAGGCGCGTCGCCCTGCTCCACATACGGCGCGAAACGTTCGATAATGTCCGGTCCTGGCAGGTATTCAGTGACCAGGTAAGCACGGCTGCGCAGCCAGAAAAAACGTTTTTCCAGCACGGCCAGCGGCTTGGGCGTGGCAATGCCGAGGAACGCCAGGCGATTGCCTTCGCGCCAGGAATGCCAGGCGCGGCTCGGGCGCCAGAAACGCTTGAGCCAATGGGCGAAGCCCTTGATGTTGTAACGTTTGATCACCAGCGGGCGGCCGGCCACCTCGACCTTGGCCACACTGGCCGCACCGCCGGTCTTGTACAAATGCCCCTGCTCGAGCAACGCATCGGCCTGTTCCAGTACCGGCAGCATCGCGGGCTCTTCCTCGCGACGGATCGCCCGCAAGCCAAACGCGCCGCGCACGACGCTGAACAGCGTGCATTCGCGGCCGACCTTGTCGAGGAAGTCCTTCAGGCGCCAGGTGCTGACCTTGCGCACCTGTTTCTCCAGGGCTTCCAGCGGTAACGCGTGCTCGCCGTTGCTCAGCAAGTAATACACCAGCAATTCTTCGGTAAACGGCGCGAGGTTTTTCGGCAACTGGGCGAAAAACACGCCGAGGTTTTCCAGCACCCGGTTGCGCGACAGCGGCTGGCCCGCCTGTTCCACGCAGATCCCGGCACCATCGATCAGGTACAGCTTGCCACCCTGGCGCAGCAGGTTGTCCAGGTGCAGGTCTTCCTGCCACAGGCCCTTGGCGTGCATGCGGGCAATCGCGCCCAGCGCTTCAGCGAGCACGGCGGTCTGCTCATCGGCCAACGGCGGCAGGCCTTCAACCGCCTGCCAGGCATCGGCCAGGCTTTCGGCGCCGTCGATAAACTCAAACAGCAGCCAGCCGCCCTCGCCTTCCTGCAAACCATCGGCCAGCAGCAGCGGCGTGGTCAGGCCTTGTTCGGCCAGCAAGCGCACGCCCTTGAGCTCACGCTGAAAATGCCGCGCCGCCTTGCTGCCCACCAACAACTTGGCCAACACCGTGCGACCGCGCCAGACGCCCGCGCCCACATAGCGCTGGCCCGGCAGCACGCGCAACAGGCTGAGCAATTGCAGTTGGCCGGGGCCCGCCGCGTCCGCCAGTTCGATCGTCATCGGTAGGCTCGGCGTGCGGCCGGCATTTTTCAGCGCGGATAAACGCATCAGCGGTTCTCCTTATGGCTGCGGCGGGCGGTCAGGCGCTGCTGCCAGGTGGCGACCAGCGGGCTGTCTTCAGGTTGCTCCAGATACGCCGCCAGCAGGTGACGAATTTGCGCATCCGACCACTGCGGCGCACGGCGCAACAGCGGCTCAAGGTCCTTGACCCGGTCACGCCAACCAAACAGCAGCGGACGGGTTTTCTCCAGGTCGATCAACTGCGCGGCATAACCGTCGCCAGTGGCCTGCAGGAAAATATGCTTGGGGTAAAAACACCCGTGGACCTGACCCACGCCGTGCAGACGGCGCGCCAATTGGCCGCAGGCCAGCAGGATCGCACGATGCTGGACGTCGCTCAGTTGCGACCACTGCTCGAGCAACGAGTCCAGGTCATTCCAGCCGTCCAGGGCACGGGTCAGCAGCATTGCGCGGTGCTCGCCAGCGACTTTGCGCTCACCGTAGAACGCCGCCTGCAATGCCGGGATACCCAGCGTGCGATAACGGCTGATGTTGCGAAACTCGCGGGAAAAACTCGGTTCGCCAAACGGCCGGTGCAAGCTGCGCGTGAGGTAGTTGCTCTGGCGCTTGAGGTAATAACCGTGGCCGTCGAGTTCCAGGCGAAACACGCTGCTCCAGCCGCCACGGCTGGTGTTCGGCTCGTCCACCGCGTCCAGTTGCTTGGCCCACAGGGCGTCGAAACTGGCCAGACCGTTGCGCTCCAGCAGAGCGCGGTCTTCGGCCGCCAGGAAATCACTCATTCGCGTCCCTCGAAAAACTTCACCACATGGCGAATTCGCTGTTTGTCCGACGCACTCAGGTGCGTGCGATCGCGGTATTGCAGGTAGAAGCGCAGGCGCTGGGTGGCCGACAGGTGATACTTGGCCACCTTGTCCAGGCAGGCCAGGTCTTTGGTGATGCGGTATTTGAGCCAGAACCCGCGCCAGAAGTCGCCGTTGGGGCAATCGATCAGGTACAGGGTGCGCTGGTCGTCGATCAGCAGGTTGCGCCACTTCAAGTCGTTATGGGTAAAGTGATGATCGTGCATGATGCGCGTGTATTCGGCGAGCTGGCGGCTGACCGCATCGACCCACCTGGGGTCTTTGAGGCGCACATCGTTGCGCTCGGCCAGCACCGACATGTCCTGGGTCTTGGGCAACTCACGGGTGATCAATGCACCCCGGGCATACGCCAGGCCATTGCGCTCCAAGCCCCAGGCGACCACGTCGGCGGTGGGAATGCCCCACTTGGCGAAACGCTTGAGGTTCTGCCATTCGGACTTCACCCGCGGCCTGCCCAGGTAGCGGCGCAGGCCCTTGCCGGCACCGACATAGCGCTTCACGTAATAATTGACCCCGCCGCGCTCCACCCGGATCACTTCCGACAGCGGGTCGCGGGTCAGCCGCTCGCCTTGCAGGGCGAACACGGCTTCAAGGCTGCCAAAATCATCCGCCAGGGCAGCGTATGCGGGCTCCAGGTTCCAACCCGCCATCAGAGCGCATCCCCGTAACGTTGTTTGCGTGCGTAGAGCTTGGCTGCCTTGCGCTCCAGCCACTGCAGCAGCGCGGCCTCTTCGGCAAGAATCTGGCGCAACGGCTGTTGAAAGTAGCCCTTGAGAAAGCGCAGTTTGTCGCCCCGGGTCAGGCCGATATCCAGCGCCGAGAAATACAGCGCTGCCAGGTCCTTGTTGCGCCAGCGCAACGGGATCTTCGAGCGTACCTGCGCACGGTGCAGATCGATCACCGACAACTTGAAGTCGTCGGCCACCAGCGGCTTGTCTGTGTGCAGCAGGAAATGGCAGATGTAGCAGTCGCGATGGTTGACCCCGGCGCGGTGCATCATACCGGTCATGCGCGCCACTTCGGCGATCAGCGCGTGCTTGATGACCGGCGATGGCGGTTGCTTGAGCCAGTCCATGCTCAGGTCTTCGAGGCTGACGGTAGGCGCCAGCTCCTCGGTGACGATAAACGAATGCTGATCGGCCGGGTTGCTGCCCTTTTCGCCATAGGCCACGGCGGTCATGGTCGGCACGCCGACGTGCTGCAAGCGCTGGATCGCCAGCCATTCCTGGCCGGCGCCCAATACCGGCAACTTCGCGGTGATCAGGTTCTTGAGGATTTCGGCCCAGCCGATACCTCGGTGGATCTTCACGAAATAACCGCGCCCCTCGACCTCAGTGCGCAAGGTTCGACGGGCGTCCAGTTCGCGGTACACCAGGCCGTCCAGTTTCTCGACTTCAGCGAACGCATCGCGTCCGGCCCAGAGGGTCTTGAACGGTTCGGCAAGCATCAACTTCATCGGTTCGGCTCCGCCAGAATCAGGTCCGCAGCGTACTGCGGCATGCTATAGAGGTCGGCCGTCTCGGCGAAGGCCAGACCATTGCGACTCATGGTCGCGCGCGCTTGTGGATCGTCGAGCATATCGACCAGGTATTGATTGAGCTGAGCCTGTTCGAACGGTTCGTCCAACACCCGGCCATTGCCGGCCTTGTCGATATAGAAGGCGTAACCGCAGACCTTGCTCACCAGCACCGGCAGGCCCGCGACGACCGCCTCGATCAGCACCATGCCGGCGGCTTCGTTGTAGGCCGGGTGGATCAACAGGTCGGCCCCCAACAGAAAGCGCGGAATATCGCTGCGCCCCTTGAAGAAATGCACCTGCTCACCCAGGCCCAGTGCGGCGCTCTGCAACTGGAATACTTTGGGGTCGTCCTGACCGATTACAAATAGCCGGGTACGTTTCTTCAGCGCCGACGGCAATGCGGCCACGGCCTTGAGGCTGCGGTCGACGCCCTTGGTCTTGAAGCCGGAACCGATCTGCACCAGCAGCAAATCATCCTCGGCCAGGCCGAACTCACCGCGAAACTGCGCGCGAATCTGCGCGGCATCGGGCGGCGCGCGACGGTCACGGGCGATGCCCGGCGGCAGCAAATGAAAGCGTTGCGCCTGGGTGCCGTAGTAGCGCGTGAACAACTCCTGCTGATGGGCCGAGAGCACCATGATCTGGGTCTTGGCGCTCTGTTCGAAGACGGCGCGCTCGTACTCGGCAAAGTGCTTGTAGCGGCCGAACCAGCGGTACATCGGGTTGCGCAGGGTTTGCGCCTTGTCTTCAAACACGCCGTCGGCGGCGAAGTACAGGTCCAGCCCGGGCATTTTATTGAAGCCGACCACGCGATCCACCGGGCGCTTGGCCAGGTCGGCCTGAATCCAGGCGTAGAGTTTTTCGTTGCGGCGATGGTTGAACAGCGCCTTGACCGGCGCCACCAGCACTTCGAAGCCGGGCGGCACATCGCCCTCCCAGATCAGGGTGTAGACACGGATCTGATGACCGCGCTGCTGGCACTCCAGGGCGATACGCATGAAGTCGCGCTGCAAGCCACCGAACGGGAAATACTTGTACAGAACAAACGCCAGTTGCATCAGTGCATCTCCTCGGCCAGTAACAACGTGCTCAGCCGGCTCGCCACACGCTCGGGGTTCAGCCGCGTGAAGCACAGGGGCGATTCGCGCTTGAGGTCGAACCGACGCAGATCGTCGGCCGTGGGTTGATAAGTACACTGCTTTTGCAGGCAGGGCGCACATGGGAAGTCGCTGGCCAGGTGAATCTGGCTCTTGCCGTAGGCGCCGGTCAGGCCTGGGTTGGTGGGGCCGAACAGGGAAATGGTCGGCACGTCCAAGGCTGCGGCCAGGTGACCGAGGCCGGTGTCTACCGCGACACAGGCGCGGGCGCCAGCCAGAACACGGGCGACGCCGGCCAGGTTCAATTTGGGCAGCACCTCGGCATTGTCCAGGCCGTGGGCCAGGCGTTCGGCGCGGGCCTTTTCGGCGGCATTGCCCCACGGCAACTTCACGTCCACGCCCAGGCGGCCCATGCGTTCTGCCAGCTCGCGCCAGTAGGCTTCGGGCCAGTGCTTGGTGTCCCAGGTGGTGCCGTGCAACAACAACACAAAGGGTTTTTTCGGCGGCAGGCCGAGCAGCTTGTCGACACTCAGGCCGTAGTCGCCCAAGGCCTTGGGCAAGTCATAACCGAGGGCCACGGCGAACAGTTGACGCAAGCGCTCCACCGCGTGCTGCCCACGGGCTACGGCCAGGCGCCGTGAATAAAAATGCGCCGCGATCGGCTCACGGGCGGAGTTCTTGTCGAAACCGGCCACCGGGGCACGCACGTAGCGGGTCAGCCAGGCACTTTTCAGCAGGCCTTGGGCGTCGATCACCAGGTCGTATTTGGTCGACTGGATACGTTGCTTGAAGCGCCGCCATTCGCCACTTTTGAAGGTTTGCCAGAGGTTTTTGCGCCAGCGGCGTATCGCCACCGGGATCACCTTGTCCACCGCCGGGTGCCAGGTGGGGATCTCGGCGAAGCCTTCTTCCACCACCCAGTCGAACCGGATGCCCGGGATCGCCCGCGCTGCATCGGTGAGTGCCGGCAACGCATGGATCACGTCGCCCAGGGATGAGGTCTTGATTACCAGTACCCGCAACTCAGTGAACCTCGACCACTGTGCCCTGCAACCGCTGCAAGGCATCGCTGACCGGTTGCGGCAGCAACTGGCGCAGGCAGTTGTAGTGGCCGAAACGGCAGGTGCGGTCAAAACACGGGCTGCAATCCAGGCCCAGGCGCACCACTTCGACCTTGTCGGCCAACGGCGGCGTAAACCCTGGGGAAGTCGAGCCGTACACCGCGACCAGCGGGCGGTTCAACGCCGCCGCGACGTGCATCAGCCCGGAGTCGTTGGACACCACCGCATCCGCGCAGGACAGCAAGTCGATGGCCTCGGCCAGCGAGGTGTCGCCACTGAGGTTCACCGCCTCTTCGCGCAGGCCGGGGATCAGGCGCTGGCGAATGTCTTCACCCACCGCATGATCGTTTTTCGAGCCGAACAGCCACACCTGCCAGCCTTCGCGGATCTTCATCTCCGCGACTTTGGCGTAATGCTCCGACGGCCAGCGCTTGGACTCGCCAAACTCGGCGCCGGGGCACAGCGCGAGCACCGGACGGTCGAGGGCCAGGCCGAACTTGGCCAGGGCCGCGTCGCGGGAGATCGGGTCGATCTGCAGGCTCGGGCGCGGGTACGGCGTCGGCAACTCGGCACCCGGCGCGTAAGCCAGGGCCATGAAGCGTTCGATCATCAGCGGGTAGCGCGCCTTGTCGAGCTTGCGCACGTCGTTGAGCAAGCCGTAGCGAAACTCGCCGCGCCAACCGGTGCGTTTGGGAATGCCGGCGAAAAACGGCACCAGCGCCGATTTCATCGAGTTGGGCAACAGGATCGCCTGGTCGTACTGGCCGGCCAGGGATTTGCCGATGCGACGGCGGGTCGCCAGTTCGAGGGCGCCATGGCCGAGCGGGAAGCTCAAGGCCTTGCGCACTTGCGGCATGCGCTCAAGGATCGGCCGGCTCCACTCAGGGGCGAGCACGTCGATTTGGCAGTCGGGATGACGTTGTTTCAGGCACTGGAACAGTGTCTGCGCCATCACCATGTCACCGACCCAACTGGGCCCAACGATCAGAATATTCATGTAGTTTCCACAAACGATGCGGGGAGGCTTACGCCTCCCCGCCTCGATGATTACTGTAGGGCGTGCATTGTGTGGCAGCGGGCTTGCTCGCGATAGCATCACCGCGGCCTGATAGACAGACCGTAGCGCCTGCACCGCGAGCAGGCTCGCTCTCACATAAAGCCGGTTTCCACATTAGATTGGCGTCGCTCATTAAATCGAGTGTCAGCTTAACCCCAGGGCCTGCCAGATTCGCATCACCTGGCGCCGTTCGTCGGCGAACTGATCCCCGGCAACCGTACCGGCCTCTTTCTGCAAGGCCTGGCGGTGAGCCGCGGAACGGTAGGCTTTATACACCTCGCGCAGCAAATGGGCATCGGCGGCGGGCATCAGCCCGACCTGCTCCAGGCCCTCCAGAATGCGGATATTGTCGGTGTAGCGCAGCAACGATGGATGTTGCGCAGACCACGCCAAAGCCGCGTATTGCACCATAAATTCAATATCGACGATACCTCCCGCGTCCTGCTTGAGGTCGAACACCGCCGTGGGTTCGAAGGCATTGGCGCCGGTACCGGCCGCCGTGGCCCGGGTCCCCAGGTTGTCGCGCATCTTGGCGCGCATCTCGCTGACCTCCTGGCGCAGCTTCGTCAGGTCGCGCTCACGGCCCAACACCTTGGCCCGCACCTGCTCGAAGGCGCGGCCCACATCCTGGCTGCCCACCAGCACCCGCGCGCGGATCAGCGCCTGATGCTCCCAGGTCCAGGCCTCGTTTTCCTGATAGCGCGCGAAGGCGCCGAGGGAACTCACCAGCAAACCGGATGCGCCCGAAGGTCGCAGGCGCATATCCACTTCATACAATTGCCCCGAGTTGGTCTGCGTAGTCAGCAAGTGAATGATCCGCTGGCCCAGGCGCGTAAAAAACTGCGCGCCGTCAATCGGCTTGGCGCCATCGGTTTCGGCCTGCGGGTCGCCGTCATGGATAAACACCAGGTCCAGGTCCGAACCATGCCCCAATTCGATGCCGCCGACTTTCCCATAACCGACAATGATGAACCCAGGATCGCACACGGTGCCGTCCAGCCGTTGCGGCGCGCCGTGGCGAGCGACGGTCTGGCGCCAGGCCAGGGCCAGCACTTGTTCGAGGATGGCTTCGGCGAGCCAGGTCAGGTAGTCGCTGACTTTCATCAGCGGCAGGCTGCCGGCGATTTCCGAGGCGGCCACCCGCAGGCGGTGGGCCAGCTTGAAGTGCCGCAGGGCTTCCATCTGCTGCTCAAGGTCATCTTCGGGGATGCGCGTGAGGCGTTCGCGCAATTCGGCGGCGAGTTCCGGCGCCAACGGCGGTTTGAACAAGCGGCCCTCGTTGAGCAATTCGTCGAGCAACAGCGGGAAGCGGGTGATCTGTTCGGCGATCCACGGGCTGGCGGCGCACAGGGTCAGCAGGCGGCGCAGGGCGTCGGGGTTCTCCGTGAGCAACACCAGATAGGCCGAGCGACGGGCGACGGCTTCCACCAGCGGCAATACGCGCTCCAGCACCAGGTCCGGGCTGGCGTGCTCGACGGCCTGGGCCAGCAGGCGCGGGATAAACGCATCCAGGCGCTCGCGACCGAGGCGCTGCATGGCGCGCAGTTGCGGGCTTCCGCGCAGGCCGGCCAGGGCTTTGAGCGCTTTGGGCGCGTCGGTGAAACCGCCTTCGGTCAATTGGCGGCAGGCCGCGTCTTCGTCCTGGGACTCTTCCCATAACGGCAACCATTCCCCGCCGACGACCAATTCGCCTTCTTCGCCGTCTTCTTCATCCGGATCAGCGATCACCTGGCGGAAATGCCAGTCCACCCGCCCACGCCAGTACATCAGGCGCTCATGGAACGCGGCCCAATCGGCAAAGCCGAGCATAAAGGCAATGCGCGCCTGGTCTTCGGGGCTGTCCGGCAGCATCTGGGTCTGGCGATCGGCAATCGCCTGGATCGCATGCTCGGTGTAACGCAGGAATTCGTAGCCATCGCGCAACTCGGCGATCACCGCCGGTGGTAGGTAGCCCTGGCCTTCCAGGGTGCCCAGCACCTTGAGCAACGGCCGTTGTTGCAGGCTGAGGTCGCGCCCGCCATGGATCAGCTGGAACGCCTGGGCGATAAATTCCACTTCGCGGATGCCGCCCGAGCCGAGCTTGATGTTTTCGGCCATGCCCTTGCGCCGCACTTCCTGCTGAATCAGCTGCTTCATGGTGCGCAGCGCTTCGATAGCGGAGAAGTCCAAATAGCGGCGGTAGACGAACGGTCGCAGCATATCGAGCAACTGCGCACCGGCCACCTGATCGCCGGCCACGACGCGCGCCTTGATCATGGCGTAACGTTCCCAATCGCGGCCCTGGTCCTGGTAATACTGTTCCAGCGCATTGAAGCTGAGCACCAGCGCGCCGGCCGAGCCATAGGGCCGCAGGCGCATGTCGACACGAAAGACAAAACCGTCGACGGTCATCGGGTCGAGGGCCTTGATCAATTTTTGACCGAGGCGAATGAAAAACTCCTGGTTATCCAGGGCGCGCTTCACGCCCACCGTCTCGCCGCCTTCGGGGTAGGCGAAGATCAAGTCGATATCGGATGACAGGTTCAGCTCCACCGCACCGAGCTTGCCCATGCCGAGGATCACCATCTGCTGCGGCTCGCCGCTGCGGCCCCCGGTCGGCGTGCCGAACTGTGCGCAATGGCGTTGGTACAGCCATTGGTAGGCCTGGTCGATGCTGGCGTCGGCCATGTCGGAGAGGTCGCGACAGGTTTGCACCAGGTCCGCCTGGCGGGTCAGGTCGCGCCAGATGATGCGCACTTGCTGGCGCGTGCGCTGGCGGCGCAGCACGCGGCCCAGCTCATCTTCTGTTTCAGCCTGTTGCACAGCGCCGGCGATTTGCCCGCACAGCTCGTCCGGCGCAAAGCCCCGGTCCAGCTCGCCCCGGGCGACCAATTCGAGCAACATCAAAGGGTCACGAACACTCTGTTCAATGACGAAATCACTGGCCGCGCACACGCGGGCGAAGTCGGCCCAGCGTTGCGGCGTCCACGTGCAAAGGCCATGATCGTCGTCCAGCGCGGCCACTGCGTCACGAAATGACTGCACCGCCCGATCAGCGAACGGCAAGAGAATGGTCGGCAGTTCGGCCAGCGTTGGAAGGCTCATGGTCTATCCTTGATCGGCGTGTTAAGGGCTAGTTGCAGTGAACGCAGGAACCACGCTCGGTAAAGGACTGTCGAACAAAAGTTATAAATAGCTGAAAATTCATAAATTTTGGCAGGCAACATTAAACTTCTACCTTTTCTTGTTCGCAAAAGATCAACAATAACGATTATGCTCACCTAACTGACTGAGCAACCCGCTCAGTCTTGTGTAGTTTTACTACTCGTATATACATTCGAAAGGCTGAAATGGCCGACGATTTGTAGTAAAACTACAGGACGCCGGAGCAACCTCCGGCCATCCAAGAATTTATGTCGTCTGCCCACAAGGCCAGTCGCAAACTTCAGGCAACCGATTCTGGTAGCCTTTCCGCCCTGGAGCAAGCCATGCAAGACCTCGATCCCGTCGAAACCCAGGAATGGCTGGACGCCCTGGAATCGGTTCTCGACAAAGAAGGCGAAGACCGTGCTCACTACCTGATGACCCGTATGGGCGAACTCGCGACCCGCAGTGGCTCGCAACTGCCCTACGCCATCACCACGCCATATCGCAACACCATCCCTGTTACCCACGAAGCACGCATGCCTGGCGACCTGTTCATGGAACGCCGCATTCGCTCGCTGGTACGTTGGAACGCCATGGCGATGGTAATGCGCACGAACTTGAAAGATTCTGACCTGGGCGGTCACATCTCCAGCTTCGCTTCCAGCGCAACCCTGTATGACATCGGCTTCAACTACTTCTTCCAGGCCCCGACCGACGAACACGGTGGCGACCTGATCTACTTCCAGGGCCACACCTCGCCAGGCGTCTACGCCCGTGCGTTCATGGAAGGTCGCATCAGCGAAGAACAGATGAACAACTTCCGCCAGGAAGTCGGCGGTCAGGGCTTGTCGTCCTATCCGCACCCTTGGCTGATGCCTGAATTCTGGCAGTTCCCGACGGTTTCCATGGGTCTTGGCCCGATCCAGGCGATCTACCAGGCGCGCTTCATGAAGTACCTGGAAGCCCGTGGCTTCATCCCTGAAGGCAAGCAGAAAGTCTGGTGCTTCCTGGGCGACGGCGAGTGCGACGAGCCGGAATCCCTGGGTGCCATCTCCCTGGCTGGCCGCGAGAAGCTGGACAACCTGATCTTCGTCATCAACTGCAACCTGCAGCGCCTCGACGGCCCGGTTCGCGGCAACGGCAAGATCATCCAGGAACTCGAAGGCGTGTTCCGCGGTGCTCAGTGGAACGTGACCAAAGTCATCTGGGGCCGCTTCTGGGACCCACTGCTGGCCAAGGACGTCGACGGTATCCTGCAACGTCGCATGGACGCAGTCATCGACGGCGAGTACCAGAACTACAAGGCCAAAGACGGCGCGTTCGTGCGTGAACACTTCTTCAACACGCCTGAACTCAAGGCGATGGTTGCCGACCTGTCCGACGACGAGATTTGGAAACTCAACCGTGGCGGCCACGACCCGTACAAGGTCTACGCGGCGTACCACGAAGCGGTCAACCACAAAGAACAACCGACTGTCATCCTGGCCAAGACCATCAAGGGTTATGGCACCGGTGCCGGCGAAGCGAAGAACACCGCGCACAACACCAAGAAAGTCGATGTCGACAGCCTGAAGTTGTTCCGCGACCGTTTCGACATCCCGGTCAAGGACGAAGAGCTGGAAAACCTGCCGTTCTTCAAGCCGGAGCCGAACAGCGCCGAAGCCCGTTACCTGAGCGAGCGTCGTGCCGCACTGGGCGGTTTCGTGCCACAGCGCCGCGCCAAGAGCTTCAACATCCCGACACCTGCGCTGGATACCCTCAAGGCTATCCTCGACGGCTCGGGCGACCGTGAAATCTCCACCACCATGGCCTTCGTGCGAATCCTCGCGCAACTGGTCAAGGACAAGGAAGTCGGTCCGCGCATCGTGCCGATCATCCCGGACGAAGCCCGTACCTTCGGTATGGAAGGCATGTTCCGTCAGTTGGGCATCTACTCCTCCGTCGGCCAGCTCTACGAGCCAGTCGATAAAGACCAGGTGATGTTCTACAAGGAAGACAAGAAGGGCCAGATCCTCGAAGAAGGCATCAACGAAGCGGGCGCCATGAGCTCCTTCATCGCTGCCGGTACCTCGTACTCCAGCCACAACCAGCCGATGCTGCCGTTCTACATCTTCTACTCGATGTTCGGCTTCCAGCGTATCGGCGACCTGGCCTGGGCAGCAGGCGACAGCCGTACCCGTGGCTTCCTGATCGGCGGCACCGCCGGCCGCACCACGCTGAACGGCGAAGGCCTGCAACACGAAGACGGTCACAGCCACATCCTGGCGGCCACTATTCCGAACTGCCGCACCTTTGATCCAACCTACGGCTATGAGCTGGCGGTGATCATCCAGGACGGCATGAAGAAGATGACCCAGGAGCAGCAGGACGTTTTCTACTACATCACCGTGATGAACGAGTCCTACCAGCAACCTGCCATGCCGGCCGGTGTCGAGGAAGGCATCATCAAGGGCATGTACCTGCTCGAAGAAGACACCAAGGAAGCAGCGCACCACGTGCAACTGATGGGCTCCGGCACCATCCTGCGTGAAGTGCGTGAAGCGGCGAAGATCCTGCGTGACGAATTCAACGTCGGCGCCGACGTGTGGAGCGTGACCAGCTTCAACGAACTGCGTCGCAACGGCCTGGCCGTAGAACGCAACAACCGCCTGCACCCGGGCCAGAAGCCTGAGCTGAGCTACGTCGAAGAATGCCTGACTGGCCGTAAGGGTCCGGTTATCGCGTCCACCGACTACATGAAGCTGTTTGCTGAACAGATTCGCCAGTGGGTCCCGTCCAAGGAATTCAAAGTCCTGGGCACCGACGGTTTCGGCCGCAGTGACAGCCGCAAGAAGCTGCGTCACTTCTTCGAAGTCGACCGTCACTTCGTGGTGTTGGCAGCCCTGGAAGCCTTGGCTGACCGTGGTGAGATCGAACCCAAGGTGGTGGCTGACGCCATCGTCAAGTTCGGGATCAACCCGGAAAAACGCAACCCACTGGACTGCTGAGGAGACTTTTTGTGAGCGAACTCATTCGCGTACCTGACATCGGCAGCGGTGAAGGTGAAGTAATCGAGCTGTTTGTAAAGGTCGGCGACACCGTCGAAGCCGACCAGAGCATCCTGACCCTGGAATCGGACAAGGCGAGCATGGAAATCCCTGCTCCCAAGGCCGGCGTGGTCAAAAGCCTGAAAGTGAAGCTGGGCGATCGCCTGAAAGAAGGCGACGAACTGCTGGAGCTGGAAATCGAGGGCGCCGCCGATGCGGCCCCTGCCCCGGCTGCCGCTGCTGCAGCGGCGCCGGCTGAAAAACCTGCTGCCGCCGCCGAGGCCCCAGCGGCCCCGGCTGCTGCACCGGCTGCGGCCACCGTTCAGGACATTCATGTCCCGGACATCGGTTCGTCGGGCAAGGCCAAGATCATCGAGCTGCTGGTCAAGGTCGGCGATACCGTCGAAGCCGACCAGTCGCTGATCACCCTGGAGTCCGACAAGGCCTCCATGGAAATCCCTTCGCCGGCTGCCGGCGTGGTGGAAAGCATCGCGGTCAAGCTGGAAGATGAAGTCGGTACTGGCGACTTCATCCTCAAGCTGAAAGTCCAAGGCGCTGCGCCGGCTGCTGCTCCAGCACCGGCCGCTGCGCCGGCGGCCAAGGCTGAAGCCGCCCCTGCTGCCGCTGCTCCGGCACCGGCTGCAAAAGCCGAGGCCGCACCGGCCCCGGCGGCTGCACCGGCGCCAAGCGGTGCCAAGGCTCACGCCGGCCCTGCCGTGCGCCAACTGGCCCGTGAATTCGGCGTCGAGTTGAACGCCGTCGCGGCCACCGGCCCGCATGGTCGAGTGCTCAAGGAAGACGTGCAGGTTTACGTCAAATCCATGATGCAAAAAGCCAAGGAAGCCCCGGCTGCCGGCAACGCTACCGGTGGCGCGGGCATCCCGCCGATCCCGGTCGTGGACTTCAGCCGCTTCGGCGAAACCGAAGAAGTGCCGATGACCCGCCTGATGCAAATCGGCGCGTCGAGCCTGCACCGCAGCTGGCTGAACATCCCGCACGTGACCCAGTTCGACCAGGCCGACATCACCGACCTGGAAGCCTTCCGCGTTGCGCAGAAAGCCGTGGCCGAGAAAGCCGGCGTGAAACTGACCGTGCTGCCACTGCTGCTCAAGGCCTGCGCGCACCTGCTCAAGGAGCTGCCGGACTTCAACAGTTCGCTGGCGCCAAGCGGCAAGGCGATCATTCGCAAGAAGTACGTTCACATCGGCTTTGCCGTCGACACCCCGGATGGCCTGCTGGTACCGGTCATCAAGAACGTCGACCAGAAGAGCCTGCTGCAACTGGCTGCCGAAGCCGCTGCGCTGGCTGCCAAGGCCCGCGACAAGAAGCTCACCGCCGACGACATGCAAGGCGCGTGCTTCACCATCTCCAGCCTCGGCCACATTGGCGGTACTGGCTTCACGCCAATCGTCAACGCGCCGGAAGTGGCGATCCTGGGTGTTTCCAAGGCGACTATCCAGCCGGTATGGGACGGTAAAGCGTTCCAGCCGAAGCTGATGTTGCCACTGTCGTTGTCCTACGATCACCGTGTGATCAATGGCGCGGCGGCTGCACGCTTCACGCAGCGCCTGAGCCAACTGCTGAACGATATCCGCACCATCTTGCTGTAAGCCGCGATAGGCCTCCCTGATACCCGGGAGGCCTGATTGCATCGATTTCCGAGCGCCACGCTCGTTCCTCAACCCCGCCACTTGGCGGGGCTTTTTTTGTACAAATAAACAGGTTTGTACACCTTCCGTCACCCCGACTGCAGAAATCACCCACGCGGCCGATATAAACCATATAGCACTTAGCCTTCATCCTCTCTTGTCAGCCCGGTCTGCATGATGCAACCTTGCGGCAGGCAACAGTAAAGAGGGCGAAAGCCCGGCGCCGAGTGCGTTTTTTCAAGTGAGCTTCCCCATGAAAAGCCAACCCGATGTCGCCCGGACGGCGGCCGAGGTAGTGACGCAATTACCGGTGCCTTCGCGCCTCGGTATGCTGCGTTTCGAGCGGTTGAATGAGGCAAGCTGGGCCCTGCTCTACCTAGACCCCAATTGCGAGCGTCAATTCGGCCTGCCGGCGGTTGAACTGTGCGCCTTGATCGGCTCGCCCTACGCCAGCCTGATGGAGCCACAGGCGCGCTATCAACTGCACGATGCAATCCAGCAGCAACTGACCGAGAGCCCTCATTACCTGGTGCGCTACACCCTGCACACCAACGACGGCCCCCTGAGCCTGCTGGAAATGGGCGAAGCCTACAAACAACACAATCGCCACCTGCTGCGGGGCTACCTGATGGTGGTCGACGGCGTATTCAGCGAGAGTCCGTCGACTACGCCAACGGCAGACCTGGAAAGCCAGAACAGCCGCCTGCAGATCGCCCTGGAACTCAACCAGCGCGCGCAACAGGAACAGTTGCTGCACCTGGAGAGGGTACGCGCCCAGCAAGCGTTGATCCTGCTGCTCGCCCGCCAGCGCTACACCACGAACAATTCGCTGCAGGAAGCCGCCGAGCTGATCACCCGCAGCGCCTGCGACATCTACCAGATCGATTGCGCCAGCATCTGGAACCTCGAAGACCAGCGCCTGGTGCCGATCTCGGCGTACTACCGCACCGATCAGCAGCACCACTTGCCCGAGCCGATTGATGCCAGCGGCTTTCCGGACTACCTCGAAGCCCTGCAAACCAGCCGGGCGATCGACGCCAGCAACGTCAAGTACGACCCACGCACCCGCGAAATGGCCGAATCCCTGCAGGCCAAAGACATACATGCAATGCTCGACGCGAGCATCCGCGTCGATGGTCAGGTCGTTGGCGTGTTGTGCCTGGAACAAGGCGGCGACACACGCGTCTGGCAGTCCGACGAAATTGCCTTTGCCGGCGAGCTGGCGGATCAGTTCGCGCAAGTGATCAACAACCACAACCGCCGTACCGCCACCAGCGCGCTGCACCTGTTTCAGCGCGCGGTGGAACAAAGCGCCAACGCCTTCCTGCTGGTCAATCGCGATGGCGTGGTGGAGTACGTCAATCCCAGTTTTACCGCGATCACCCAGTACAGCACCGAAGAGGTCCACGGCCACCGCCTGGCGCAATTGCCGGCGCTGGAGAACCTCAGCGAGCTGCTGTTCGACGCGCCGTCGAGCCTGGCCCAGAGCAACAGTTGGCAGGGTGAATTCAAAAGCCGGCGCAAGAACCTGGAACCCTATTGGGGCCAACTGTCGATCTCCAAGGTCTATGGCGACAATCGCGAGCTGACCCACTACATCGGCATCTATGAAGACATCACCCAGACCAAGCTGGCGCAGCAGCGCATCGAGCGCCTGGCCTACACCGACAACCTGACCAACCTGGGCAACCGCCCGGCGTTCATCCGCAACCTCGACGAACGCTTTGCCCGCGACAGCGACAGCCCGATCTGCCTGTTACTGGTGGACATCGACAACTTCAAGCGGATCAACGACAGCCTCGGCCACCAGACCGGCGACAAGCTGCTGATCAGCCTGGCCCGGCGCCTGCGCAACAGCCTCAGCGCCGGCGGCAGCCTGGCGCGCTTTGCCAGTAACGAGTTTGCGGTATTGCTCGACGAGACCGACCTGGAGAGCGGCCAGTTCGTCGCCAGCCAACTGCTCGCGACCCTCGACAAGCCGATGTTCGTCGACAACCAATTGATCAGCGTCACCGGCTCCGTGGGCCTGGCCTGCGCGCCGCTGCATGGCCGCGACCCGCAAACCCTGATGCGCAACGCCGGGTTAGCCCTGCACAAGGCCAAAGCCAACGGCAAACACCAGGTGCAGGTGTTTACCGAAGCACTGAACGCCGAGGCCAGCTACAAGCTGTTCGTGGAAAACAACCTGCGCCGCGCCCTGACCCAGAACGAGCTGGACGTGTTCTACCAGCCCAAGCTGTGCCTGCGCAGCGGCCGCTTGCTGGGCATGGAGGCGCTGCTGCGCTGGAACCACCCGGAAAAGGGCATGATCCGCCCCGACCAGTTCATCAGCGTGGCCGAAGAAACCGGCCTGATCATCCCCATCGGCAAATGGATCGCCCGCCAGGCCTGCCGCATGAGCAAGCAACTGAGCGCCGCCGGCCTGGGCGACCTGCAGGTGGCGATCAACCTGTCGCCCAAGCAGTTCTCCGACCCGGACCTGGTGGCCTCGATTACCGCGATCCTCAAAGAAGAAGAGCTGCCGGCCAACCTGCTCGAGCTGGAGTTGACGGAGGGCCTGCTGCTGGAAGCCACCGAGGACACCCGCCTGCAACTGGACCAGTTGAAGCGCCTGGGGCTGACCCTGGCCATGGACGACTTCGGCACCGGTTACTCGTCGCTGAGCTACTTGAAAAAATTCCCGATCGACATCATCAAGATCGATCGCAGCTTTATCCACGAAATCCCGGACAACCAGGACGACATGGAAATCACCTCCGCCGTGATCGCCATGGCCCACAACCTCAAGCTCAAGGTCGTGGCCGAAGGCATCGAGACCGCCGATCAGTTGGCGTTCCTGCGTCGGCACCGTTGCGACGTCGGCCAGGGCTATCTGTTCGACCGGCCTATTCCCGGTTCAGAGCTGCTCGAGAAGCTTAAACGCTATCCTCGCGGGCCAATCGCCTGACAGCGCTGTAACACTCGGGCACACTGGCTGTCTGACTCTTTACTGTTAACTCAACCTGACGAGAGGACTGCTCATGGTCTTGCGCTCGGAAATTCTGGTGAACAAAAACGTGCTTCCTACTGCAGAACAAGCTTTGCCTGGCCGCGAAACTCCGATGACGCTGCCGGAAACACACTTTGTCAACGGCAACCCGCTGCTCGGCCCATTCACCGAAGACGTTGGCTTCGCGATCTTCGGCCTGGGCTGCTTCTGGGGCGCGGAACGCAAATTCTGGCAGCGCGATGGCGTGGTCAGCACCGTGGTCGGTTATGCCGGCGGCTACACGCCGCACCCGACCTACGAAGAAGTCTGCTCGGGCCTGACCGGCCATAGCGAAGTGGTGCTGGTGGTGTATGACCAGGCCAAGGTGAAATACGAAGACTTGCTGAAGATGTTCTGGGAGCTGCACAACCCGACCCAAGGCATGCGCCAGGGCAATGACATCGGCAGCCAGTACCGTTCAGTGATCTACGCCACCACGCCGGAGCAATTGGCGGCGGCGCAGGCCAGTGCCAAGGCGTATCAGCAAGAGCTGAGCAAGGCCGGCCTGGGCACCATCACCACGGAAATCGACGAAGCCCCGACGGTGTACTTCGCCGAAGCGTATCACCAGCAATACCTGGCGAAGAATCCGCAGGGCTACTGTGGGATCGGCGGCACCGGCGTGACCTGCCCGATCTAAAAAATGTGGGAGGGGCGGTGCGACGGTTCGACTTGCCCCCTCCCACATTTTGATTTGCGCCAGACTCGGTTACTCGGCAATCAGCCAATCCATCTGCCACCCGCCCTGGGTCTGGCCCAGTTGCTTGGACAGCCACGGCAACAGCTCACGCAATTCCTCTTCCAAACCCCACGGCGGGTTGGCAATCGCCAGGCCCGAACCGGTCAGGGTGTTGGGTGTGTCCAGCGGATGCACCAGCAATTCCACGCGCAACAACTTCGGCGCACCGGTGCCGGCCAGGTCCTGGTAGAAACGGCGCAACATGCGCTGGTCCTTCACCGGGTACCAGATCGCCGCGACCGTCTGGCGCATGCGGCTGACCGCTTCCTTGAGCGACGCCGCGCAGCGCTGCATTTCGTCGAGCTGCTCGAACGGCGGATCGATCAGCATCAACGCACGTTTTTCCTGCACCGGCAGCATGGCGCGCGGCACATGCCAGCCTTCGCCCAGGTGAACCTTGACGCGCCGATCGCCCTTCATGTTGTCCTTGAGCAGCACACCGTCTTCCGGGTGCTTTTCATTGAGCAGCACGCGATCCTGGGGACGGGTCAGGCGGCGTGCCAGTTCCGGCGAACCTGGGTAATAGCGCAATTGGCCATCCGGGTTCATCTCGTGCAGCACGCGCATATAGTCGGCGGTCAATGGCGGCAGGTCGCTCTTGCCCCACAGGCGGGCGATGCCCTCCAGGTATTCACCGGTGCGGTTGGCCTGGTCGCCCTGCAAGTCGTACAGACCGATGCCGGCATGGGTGTCGAGGTAGGCGAACGGCTGCTCCTTGCGCGACATCAAGGCGATGAGGCGGGTCAAGGTCAGGTGTTTGAAGACATCGGCGTGGTTGCCGGCGTGAAAGGCGTGACGATAATTCATGGTTGCTCCTGCGCAGGGGGCGAAGTTTACCTGCTACACGGGCAAAGGTGCAGGGGCGCATGCCGGGCGGTGCTTATGCCGCAAAGACAGGCGTCCTTGTGAAAACAATCTAATCCTTACAGCATGTGCGGGCTTGCCCGCGACACAAGCGACGCGGTATTACCTGCACTCCGCGATGATGCCATCGCAGCCAAGCCAGCTCCCACCCTGCCCGGGGGCGCCCTTAAAAACCAAGGAGGTCAACAAAAACCATGAAAGACGCCACCATCGCCCTGCACCACGGCTTCAAGTCCGACCCGACCACCAAGGCCGTCGCGGTGCCGATCTATCAGAACGTCGCCTTCGAATTCGATAACGCCCAGCACGGCGCCGACCTGTTCAACCTGGACGTGCCCGGCAATATCTACACGCGGATCATGAACCCGACCAACGATGTGCTGGAACAGCGCATGGCCGCGCTCGAAGGCGGTATCGCCGCGCTGGCCGTGTCCGCCGGCAGCGCAGCGATTCACTATGCGATCCAGACGCTGACCCGCGCCGGTGACAATGTCGTCACCACGCCGCAGCTCTACGGCGGCACCTACACCCTGTTCGCCCACCTGCTGCCGAGCTTCGGCGTCGATGTGCGCTTCGCCCGCGACGATTCCGCCGCCGCCATCGCCGAACTGATCGACGACAACACCAAGCTGGTCTACTGCGAGAGCATCGGTAACCCGGCAGGCAATATCATCGACATCGAAGCCCTGGCCGATGTGGCCCACGCCCGTGGCGTACCGCTGATGGTGGACAACACCGTGGCCACGCCGATCCTGTGCAAACCGATCCAGTTCGGCGCCGATATCGTGGTGCATTCGGTGACCAAATACGTCGGCGGCCATGGCAACTCCCTGGGCGGCGTAATTGTCGACAGCGGCACGTTCCCCTGGACGAAACACGCGGAAAAATTCCCCGGCCTCAACCAGCCCGAGCCGGCTTACCACGGCGTGGTCTACACCGAAAAATTCGGCCCCGCCGCCTTCATCGCCCGCGCCCGCACCGTGCCGCTGCGCAACACCGGCGCAGCGCTGGCGCCGATGAACGCCTTCCTGCTGCTGCAAGGCCTGGAAACCCTGGCCCTGCGCATGGAACGCCATACCGAGAACGCCCTGAAGGTCGCGCAGTTCCTGCAAGATCACGCCGAAGTCGAGTGGGTCAGCTACGCCGGCCTGCCCGATCATCCGCACCACGCACTGGCGCAGAAATACATGCAGGGCAAACCGTCGGCGATCCTGTCGTTTGGCCTGAAGGGCGGCTACGAAGCCGGTGTACGCTTCTACGACGCCCTGCAAATCTTCAAACGCCTGGTGAACATCGGCGACGCCAAATCCCTGGCCTGCCACCCGGCGTCCACCACCCATCGCCAAATGAACGAGCAGGAACAGGCCAAGGCCGGCGTGAAGCCGGAGATGATTCGCCTGTCGGTGGGCATTGAGGCGATTGAAGATTTGATCGAGGATCTGCAACAGGCGCTGGCTGCTACTCACGTTTGAGGCCTGATCATCGGCCCGCGCGCCATGGCATTTGCATGGTGCGCATAGCAGGCGACCTTGTGCCGCAAGGTCGTCGGCGTAAAGGCAGTGAAAATTCACGCCTCTGTCGGAAACCTACCGCAACTCAGTAGCCCTTTTCCCAAAAACCAAAAACCACCGAAAAATCCCCCGCCAAAACCACGACACCGCTCGAACCGCTCTTTAAATTGCGCAGCCATGCTTATTCAAAAAGGACTGTTCCCATGGCAAGCAATGACCTCCCTTCGAACCGATCACCATGGCTGGGGAGTCGCTAATGCCTCAGCCCTATGCCTTCATCAATGACCGCCAACAAACCTCGGTGGAGCTCAAGGCAAGTTTGCGCTTGAGCCCATACGCCGAAACCAAATTCGACACCCTCAATACCCACATTCGCAATGTTGTCGTACTGCCAGGGCAGTTAGTGATCATCGGTGACGAAACCACTGCGATCTGCACCCCGCAAGAGTCACACTTGATGCGAGCCGCCTGGGATATTCGGCATAGCGTCATGGCCGAAGGTGGGGATGCCTTTGCACTGCACAACTATGACTTGCTGAAAAAACTGCTGGGCTACGCTTCGCTGGGGATAGGCACCGCAGGTGATGCCTGGAGCCGACACTTGCAAAACATTGCAAAGACCCTCGAAGAAATTGATGCACTGCACAAACAATTCCTGCGTCGGGGTGGCGGCGCTGCGCGAGATGAGTTCCTCGCTCGACGCCAAACCCTGTTTGCCAAACTGGACGCGCAAATGCGTAGTTTTGCGCGTTACGGCACAGGGCTACGCAATGAAGGTTCGATCAAAAAAATGCTGGGAATCTCGACCAAGAGCTATTTGCACAGCGGAGAGATAAAGAGGTACAGCGAAACGATTGCGCGGGTTTCGAAGACGGCAAAACTGCTGAAAAAAGGCACGCCGCTGGGCATCGCGCTGAGTACGACTGCAACGGCGTTGGAGATCAAGGAGGCGTGTTCCACTGGGAGAGAGGAACAGTGCAGGAAAGCAAAGTATGTGGAGGCAGGTAAATTAACCTTCGGCGTGGCAGGAGGAATCCTTGGAGGTCAGATAGGAATGGGCTTGTGTGTAGCCGTAATGGCCCCTACAACCGGGCCAGTCGCCTTGAGCTGTCTTTTGATAGCCGGCGGAGTCGGAGGCGCTGTTTTTGGGAGCTGGGGTAGCGAAATTGGTGCTACGGCGGGAGAGGTTCTGTATGAATATTGAGTACTTCCTCAATCTACCAACAAAAGACCAAATAGCACTTGGGTCAGCGGCTGCAATGCTCATAGCGGTTATTCTCGATCTATTTCTGGCCTATCGAAAATTAGAGAGGATGGAACGCTACTTGGATCAGTGCAGCCTCTTGAATACTTACAAACACCTGTTGAGCAACTCCCTACGCGGCAGGTTGGGCAGGCTATGTGTGGTCTATGTTGCAATCGCTCTGCCGCGATGGAATGCAAAACGTGGCATCGTTGATTTACAGCAGGTTGAGGCGTTTCCGAGCCGCCTGAAATTTGCTCTTCATGGAACAGCATTCATCGGGCTACTCGGCGTTGCAGGCACAACGATCTTTCATTTCCGTAACCAATTGAGCTTGTAAGCACCCGCCCGCGACGCATTGTTTTCATAAAAAAGGCCCGACATTCAAAAATGCGGGCCTGTTTCATTTCAACGAGTCGCCAAAACCTACCGATTACTTGTTGAGGTTGTAGTCTTTCTCCGCAGCATCAAACCGCTCAACCATACCCGCAGTCGGCGCGCCCAGCTTGCTGACGATGTAGATCGCCAGGCTGGCGAAGATGAAGCCTGGGATGATTTCGTACAGGCCCAGCAATTCGAAATGCTTCCACACGATCACGGTGATCGCGCCGACCAGAATGCCAGCCAGTGCGCCGTTGCGGGTCATCTGTTTCCAGATCACCGAGATCAGCACCACGGGGCCGAACGCAGCGCCGAAGCCGGCCCAGGCGTAGCTCACCAGGCCCAACACGCGGTTGTTCGGGTTGGCAGCCATGGCGATGGCGATCAACGCCACCAGCAGCACCATGGCGCGGCCGACCCACACCAGTTCAACCTGGGAGGCGTTCTTGCGCAGGAAGGTCTTGTAGAAGTCCTCGGTCAGGGCGCTGGAGCACACCAGCAATTGGCAGCTCAGGGTGCTCATGACCGCCGCCAGAATCGCCGACAGCAGAACGCCCGCAATCCATGGGTTGAACAGCAGCTTGGCCAGTTCAATGAACACACGTTCGTGGTTCTCGTTGACCGGGCCGGCCACTTCCGGGTGCGCCGAGAAGTAGGCAATACCGAAGAAGCCCACGGCCACGGTGCCGCCCAGGCACAGGATCATCCAGGTCATGGAGATGCGACGGGCGTTGGCGATCGACTTCACCGAATCCGCCGCCATGAAGCGCGCGAGGATATGCGGCTGGCCGAAGTAACCCAGGCCCCAGCCCATCAGCGAGATGATGCCGATGAAGCTGGTGTTTTTCAGCATGTTGAAGTTGTCGGGGTTCTTCGCTTCGATCGCCAGGAACGTGGTGTCGATACCACCGGTGGCCAGCAGCACGATGATCGGCGTCAGGATCAGCGCGAAGATCATCAGGGTGGCTTGTACGGTGTCGGTCCAGCTCACGGCCAGGAAACCACCGACGAAGGTGTAGGCAATCGTCGCCGCAGCGCCGGCCCACAGCGCGGTCTCATAGGACATGCCGAAGGTGCTTTCGAACAGGCGGGCACCGGCCACGATGCCGGAAGCGCAATAGATGGTGAAGAACACCAGGATCACTACTGCGGAGATGATCCGCAGCAGGCCGCTTTTATCTTCGAAACGGCTGGAAAAGTAATCCGGCAGCGTCAGGGCGTCGCCGTTGTGCTCAGTCTGCACGCGCAGGCGACCGGCCACGAACAGCCAGTTGAGGTACGCACCGACGATCAGGCCGATGGCGATCCAGCTTTCCGACAGGCCGGACATGTAGATCGCGCCCGGCAGGCCCATCAACAACCAGCCGCTCATATCGGAAGCACCGGCTGACAAGGCAGTCACCACGCTACCGAGGCTGCGACCGCCCAGGATGTAATCGGAAAGGTTGTTGGTGGAGCGATAGGCCATTAAGCCGATCAGCACCATTGCTGCGATGTAGATCACGAACGTGATCAGGGTTGGATTGCTAACGCTCATAGAAGTGACGCCCTGGCTTTGTTTTTATGTAGCGGCGGTCTGTCAGACGGCCACCCACTGATTCAGTGAGTAAACGTACCTGCATCACGCGCATTTATGACTGACGTTTCCCCAGGAAAGCCGCCAGCCGATGAACCACACCCTAAGCATGGTTGCACCTTGGCCGCGAATGCTATTCAACAAAGCAAATAAGGTGCAACCAGTTTCTCGCGAATAAGTTGCACCTTGATGTGTTTTGCTCAAAACACCCCGTTTTTGCTCCTTTTCGGAGCAAGAACAGCCGATCTCAGAAGCAAATGCACCAAATCAAAGCGGAATCGGTCGAGGGCCGGATTTTTTCCGATTGAAACTCGAAAATTTCATGCATAAAAAGGGTTGCACCCGGTTGCACCTCTTCCAGAGCGAAGCTAATCTTGCCGCCAGCTGATGCCACTCGGTAGTGGCACCCATGAGGATAAGAAAATGGCTACGACCACCCTTGGGGTCAAACTCGACGACCCGACCCGCGAGCGCCTGAAGGCGGCCGCGACCTCCATTGATCGCACGCCGCACTGGCTGATCAAGCAGGCGATTTTCAATTACCTGGAGAAACTCGAGGGTGGTGCAACCCTGACCGAGCTCAATGGCTTGAGCAGCAAGGAGGCCGATGACGCCGGCGAGGTCCAGTCCGACCACGCCCATCAGTGTTTCCTCGAGTTCGCCGAGAGCATCCTGCCGCAATCCGTCCTGCGCGCCTCGATCACCGCCGCTTACCGTCGCCCTGAGCCGGAAGTGGTGCCGATGCTGATCGAACAGGCTCGCCTGCCGGCCCAGATGGCCGAAGCCACGAATAAGCTGGCCGCGTCGATTGCAGAAAAACTGCGCAATCAGAAGAGCGCTGGCGGCCGTGCCGGCATCGTCCAGGGCTTGCTGCAGGAATTCTCCCTGTCGTCCCAGGAAGGCGTGGCACTGATGTGCCTGGCCGAAGCGCTGCTGCGTATCCCGGACAAAGGCACCCGTGACGCGCTGATCCGCGACAAGATCAGCACCGGCAACTGGCAGCCGCACCTGGGCAACAGCCCGTCGCTGTTCGTCAACGCCGCCACCTGGGGCTTGCTGCTGACCGGCAAACTGGTCTCCACGCATAACGAAGCCGGCCTGACCTCGTCCCTGAGCCGCATCATCGGCAAGAGCGGCGAGCCGATGATCCGCAAGGGCGTCGACATGGCCATGCGCCTGATGGGCGAGCAGTTCGTCACCGGCGAAACCATCGCCGAAGCCCTCGCCAATGCGAGCAAGTTCGAAGCCAAGGGCTTCCGCTATTCCTACGACATGCTCGGTGAAGCCGCACTCACCGAACACGATGCGCAGAAGTACCTCGCATCTTACGAGCAGGCCATTCATTCCATCGGCAAAGCCTCGAACGGCCGTGGGATTTATGAAGGCCCGGGCATTTCCATCAAGCTGTCGGCCCTGCACCCGCGTTACAGCCGCGCCCAGTACGAACGCGTGATGGACGAGCTGTACCCGCGCCTGCTGTCCCTGACCTTGCTGGCCAAGCAATACGACATCGGCCTGAACATCGACGCCGAAGAAGCCGACCGCCTGGAACTGTCCCTGGACCTGCTCGAACGCCTGTGCTTCGAGCCGCAACTGACCGGCTGGAACGGCATCGGTTTCGTGATCCAGGCCTACCAGAAGCGTTGCCCGTATGTGATCGACTACGTCATCGACCTGGCGCGCCGCAGCCGTCACCGCCTGATGATCCGCCTGGTAAAAGGCGCGTACTGGGACAGCGAAATCAAGCGCGCCCAGGTCGAAGGCCTGGAAGGCTACCCGGTCTACACCCGCAAGGTTTATACCGACGTGTCCTACATTGCCTGCGCACGCAAACTGCTGTCGGTGCCGGAAGTCATCTACCCGCAGTTCGCCACGCACAACGCCCACACCCTGTCGGCCATCTACCATATCGCCGGTCAGAACTATTACCCCGGCCAGTACGAGTTCCAATGCCTGCACGGCATGGGCGAACCGCTGTACGAGCAGGTCGTCGGCAAGGTTGCCGATGGCAAGCTGAACCGTCCGTGCCGCGTGTACGCACCGGTCGGCACCCACGAAACCCTGCTGGCCTACCTGGTGCGTCGTCTGTTGGAAAACGGCGCCAACACCTCGTTCGTCAACCGCATTGCCGACCAGTCCATCTCGATCCAGGAGCTGGTGGCCGATCCAGTGGCCAGCATCGAGCAAATGGCGACGCTGGAAGGCGGCTTCGGCCTGCCGCACCCGCGTATTCCATTGCCGCGTGACCTGTACGGCAGCGACCGCGCCAACTCGGCCGGTATCGACCTGGCCAACGAACACCGCTTGGCGTCGCTGTCCTGCGCCCTGCTGGCCACCGCGCACAACCACTGGAAAGCCGCGCCGATGCTGGGTTGCGCCTCCAGCAATGAGGCCGCTGCGCCGGTACTGAACCCGTCCGACCTGCGTGATGTGGTCGGCCACGTACAGGAAGCCACCGTCGACGACGTCGACAACGCGATCCAGTGCGCCATCAACGCCGGTCCGATCTGGCAGGCCACCCCGCCCGCCGAGCGTGCCGCGATCCTCGAACGTGCCGCCGACCTGATGGAAGGCGAGATCCAGCCGCTGATGGGCCTGCTGGCCCGTGAAGCCGGCAAGACCTTCGCCAACGCCATCGCCGAAGTGCGTGAAGCCGTGGACTTCCTGCGTTACTACGCCGTGCAGGCGCGTCACGATTTCACCAACGACGCCCACCGCCCATTAGGCCCGGTGGTCTGCATCAGCCCATGGAACTTCCCGCTGGCGATTTTCAGTGGGCAAGTCGCCGCTGCACTGGCCGCCGGCAACCCGGTACTGGCCAAGCCTGCCGAGCAAACCCCGCTGGTGGCCGCACAAGCGGTGCGCATCCTGCTCGAAGCCGGTATTCCGGAAGGCGTGCTGCAACTGCTGCCGGGCCAGGGCGAAACCGTCGGTGCGCGCCTGGTCGGTGATGAGCGCGTCAAAGGCGTGATGTTCACCGGTTCCACCGAAGTCGCGCGCCTGCTGCAACGCAATGTCGCCGGACGCCTGGATGCCCAGGGCCGGCCGATTCCGCTGATCGCCGAAACCGGTGGTCAGAACGCGATGATCGTCGACTCCTCGGCCCTGACCGAACAAGTGGTCATCGACGTGGTGTCGTCGGCCTTCGACAGTGCCGGCCAGCGTTGCTCGGCCCTGCGTGTCCTGTGCCTGCAGGAAGATTCTGCAGACCGCGTCATCGAAATGCTCAAGGGCGCCATGGCTGAATGCCGTTTGGGCAACCCTGAGCGCCTGTCGGTGGATATCGGCCCGGTGATCGACGCCGAAGCCAAGGCCGGCATCGAGAAGCACATCCAGGCCATGCGCGACAAAGGCCGCACTGTGTACCAGGTGGCGATTGCCGACGGCGAAGAGATCAAGCGCGGCACCTTCGTGATGCCAACCCTGATCGAACTGGAAAGTTTCGACGAGCTGCAACGGGAGATCTTCGGCCCGGTGCTACACGTGGTGCGCTACAAGCGTAAAGAAATCGACCAGTTGATCGGCCAGATCAACGCTTCCGGCTACGGCCTGACGCTGGGCGTACACACGCGCATCGACGAGACCATCGCCAAGGTGATCGACAACGTTCATGCCGGTAACGTCTACGTCAACCGCAACATTGTCGGGGCCGTGGTCGGCGTGCAGCCGTTTGGCGGCGAAGGCCTGTCGGGCACCGGCCCGAAAGCCGGCGGTCCGCTGTACCTGTACCGCCTGCTGTCGACGCGTCCTACTGATGCGATCGAGCAATCCTTCGTTCGCGGCGACGCATTGTCCGCACCGGACGTGCGCCTGCGCGACGCCATGAGCCAACCGTTGACCGCCTTGAAAGCCTGGGCCGACAGCAACACGTTCAGCGAACTGAGTGCCGTGTGCAGCCGGTTCGCCGCGCAATCGCAAAGCGGTATCACCCGCCTGCTGGCCGGTCCGACCGGCGAGCGCAACAGCTACGCCATCCTGCCCCGCGAGCACGTACTGTGCCTGGCGGAAGTGGAAGGCGACCTGCTGACCCAACTGGCGGCGGTATTGGCCGTCGGCGGTTCGGCGGTATGGCCGGAAACTGAGCTGACCAAAGCCTTGTTCCCACGCCTGCCGAGGGAGATTCAGGCGAAGATCAAGCGCGTGGCCGACTGGACCAAGGACGAAGTCGTGTTCGACGCGGTCCTGCACCATGGCGACTCCGATCAACTGCGCGCGGTTTGCCAGCAAGTCGCCCAGCGTGGCGGGGCGATTGTCGGGGTACATGGTTTGTCCCAAGGCGAGACTGCGATCGCCCTGGAGCGTTTGGTGATCGAGCGTGCGTTGAGCGTCAACACCGCAGCGGCGGGCGGTAACGCCAGCCTGATGACCATCGGCTAACTGCCGAAACGCGGAAAAAATGTGGGAGGGGGCTTGCCCCCGATGGCGGTGTATCAGTAACAGTTGAACTGACTGACACACTGCAATCGGGGGCAAGCCCCCTCCCACATTCGGTCGCATTTCAACTCCTCGTCCGCGTTCTGCCCCTCCATCACCCAGATCAATCTTGCTAGCCGCCCTCCATTCCCGCACTTAGACTCAGGCCCCTTCCCACACAGGTAAGCCGCCATGTCCGAGACGCTACTCAGTTCCCGCAATCTGGCTTTCGAGCTGTACGAAGTCCTCGATGCCGAGGGCTTGACCCAGCGCGAGCGGTTTGCCGAACACAATCGCGAAACCTTCGACGCGGCCATCAGTACCGCCCGGAACATTGCCGAGAAGTACTTCGCGCCGCATAACCGCAAGAACGACGAAAACGAACCGCGCTACGAGGACGGCAAGGCCATCCTGATCCCGGAAGTCAAACCGGCGGTGGACGCATTCCTCGAAGCGGGCTTTCTCAATGCCGCGCGCAGTTTCGAAGCCGGCGGCATGCAGTTGCCGACATTGCTGTCCCAGGCCTGCTTCGCGCACTTCCAGTCGGCCAACGCCGCGTCAACGTCCTACCCGTTCCTGACCATGGGCGCCGCCAACCTGATCGAAAGTTTCGGCACCGAGGAGCAGAAGCAACGCTTCCTGCAACCGATGATCGAGGGGCGTTTCTTCGGCACCATGGCCCTGACCGAGCCGCATGCCGGCTCGTCGCTGTCGGACATTCGGACCCGCGCCGAGCCTGCGGCGGACGGCAGCTATCGCCTCAAGGGCAACAAGATTTTTATCTCCGGCGGCGACCACCCACTGTCGGAAAACATCGTGCATATGGTGCTGGCCAAGCTGCCGGACGCACCGGCCGGGGTGAAGGGCATTTCGCTGTTTATCGTGCCCAAATTCCTGGTCAACGACGATGGCAGCCTGGGCGCGCGCAACGATGTGTTGCTGGCCGGGCTATTCCACAAGATGGGTTGGCGCGGCACCACGTCCACGGCGCTGAATTTCGGCGATAACGGGCACTGCGTCGGCTATCTGGTGGGCAAGCCGCACCAGGGCCTGAGCTGCATGTTCCAGATGATGAACGAAGCGCGCATCGGCGTCGGCATGGGCGCGGTGATGCTCGGTTACGCCGGTTACCTGTATTCCCTGGAATACGCACGCGAACGTCCGCAGGGCCGCCTGCCAGACAGCAAAGACCCGAGCACCGCGCCGGTGTCGATCATCCAGCACGCCGACATCAAGCGCATGCTGCTGACCCAGAAAGCCTACGTCGAAGGCGCCTTCGACCTCGGCCTGTATGCCGCACGCCTGTTCGACGACACCACCACCCTGGCAACCGACGTCGAGCGCAAGCGCGCCCACGAACTGCTCGACCTGCTGACCCCAATCGTCAAATCCTGGCCCTCGGAGTTCTGCCTCAAGGCCAACGAGCTGGCGATCCAGATTCTCGGCGGCCACGGCTACACCCGTGAATACCCGGTGGAGCAGTACTACCGCGACAACCGCCTCAACCCGATCCATGAAGGCACCCACGGCATTCAGTCCCTGGACCTGTTGGGGCGCAAGCTGGCGCAGAACGGCGGCGCCGGGCTGAAGCAGTTGATTCGGTTGATCGCCGAAACGGGCGCACGGGCGCAGCAATACCCCTCGCTGAATGCCTTGCGAGAACCGCTGGAACACCTGGTGGCGCGCTTGCAAAGCGTGACGATCGGCCTGCTGACGGATCTCGCCCAAGGCAAAGTCAACAGCAGCCTGGCGAATTCGGCGCTGTACCTTAAGGTATTCGGGCACACGGTGATTGGCTGGCGCTGGCTGGAGCAGGCGATTCGCGCCGAAGAAGGCCTGGCCAAGGGCAATGCGGCGGACACCGCCTTCTATAAAGGCAAGCTCCAGGCCGCCCGGTACTTCCTGACCTGGGAAGTACCGGGCTGCCATCATGAACTGGCGATTCTGGAGGCCCGCGATGATACGTGCCTCGGCATGCAGGATGAGTGGTTCTAAGGCTGGCCGATAGCCTTGGAAATCACCTCGACCGTGGCGCTGACTTGCTCTTGGTAACGGTCGAGTTCCTGCTGGTGACGCTGTTGCATTTCGATCTGCTCGGCGCACAGGTTCAGCGCGGCCAACACCAATAGCTTGTCACCGATCAGGGTCGGGTACTTTTGCTTGGTAGTCGCCAGGGAGGCCTTGAGCAGGGTCACGGCGCGCATCAGGGTTTGATCTTCTCCGGCCGGTGCCTTGATCGAGTAATCCTCTCCGAGAATCGAAACGACCTTTATCCCTTCGTTCATGCGCTGACAGGACCTGCGCTCACACGCTCAACCAACGCCTGGATACGCGCAGCGGTAGCGCCGTTCTTTTCTTCCTGCTCCATCAGGTTCAGTTGCAGGCTGTCGTTCTCATCCTTGGCGCGGGCCAGTTCCGCCTTGAGGGATTCATTGGTGCCCAACAGGTCGTGATTCTGCTGTACCAGGTCGCTGACCAGTTGTTCCAGTTGGCTGAGGGATGCTTCTAACATTTTGATTTCCTGGGCTTTTCAAAGGGCGGTGACGATAAAGAAAATTCACCTCGGATGCCAGGGTTATCCCCGGCGCGCAGCCCGATTGTTAAGGGCCGAGCCACACTTTCGAGCCTTAGTGACTGCATTTCCCCCATCAGGTTCCTGAATCGGCCCGGCCCCTCGTCAGATGCGATAAACGCACATGCCACTTTAGACTTTAATCGCACTGCCGATAGGTGATGCTTAGCCCATCTCAAGGCAGCATGGAGCGCGCATCTGCGCAGGATTCCCGCATGTCTCTTCGTAATATGAATATTGCGCCGCGCGCCTTCCCAGGCTTCGCCCTGATTGGCGCACTCATGTTGTTTCTCGGTGTGTTCGCCCTGAACCAAATGAGCAAAATCCGCGCCTGACGGTGGATTTGAATGGGATGGTCGGGCGGTTTCGCCTCTGACTGACTGCACTTGGTCGAATGGGAGGGGGCAAGCCCCCTCCCACATTTGAATCTATGTGAATCACGAAAACCTTTTTGACAGCGCGGCAATTCAACAGGTTAGAATCGCTGGCACGCAGACTGCATGGTCAGAGTGCGCCCCGTTTTATTTTGCCCATGGAGTACTGCCTTTGAATGCGACGACCATCAACAGCCTGTTCTTGATCGGCGCGTTGCTGGTGAGTGCGAGCATTCTGGTGAGCTCTCTTTCGTCCCGCCTGGGCATCCCGATCCTGGTGATCATCCTGGCCGTGGGCATGGTCGCCGGCGTCGACGGCGGCGGCATCATCTTCGATAACTACCCCACCGCCTACCTGGTGGGCAACCTCGCCCTGGCCGTGATCCTGCTCGACGGCGGCTTACGCACACGGGTGGCGAGTTTTCGCGTGGCACTCTGGCCGGCGTTGTCGCTGGCCACGGTGGGGGTGTTGATTACCACCGGTCTCACCGGCATGGCCGCAGCCTGGCTGTTCGACCTCAATATCATTCAAGGTTTGCTGATCGGCGCGATTGTCGGCTCCACCGACGCCGCCGCGGTGTTCTCGCTGCTCGGCGGCAAGGGGCTCAACGAACGGGTTTCCGCCAGCCTGGAAATCGAATCCGGCAGCAACGACCCGATGGCGGTGTTCCTGACCGTCACCCTGATCGACATGCTCGCCAGCGGCCAGACCGGCCTGCACTGGAGCCTGCTGATTCACCTGGTGCGCGAGTTCGGCATCGGCGGCCTCATCGGCCTGGGCGGCGGCTGGCTGATGCTGCAGATGGTCAACCGGATCAACCTGGCCAACGGCCTGTACCCGATCCTGGTGATCGCCGGCGGCCTGTTCGTTTTCGCCCTGACCAACGCCCTGCACGGCAGCGGCTTCCTCGCCGTGTACCTGTGCGGCCTGGTGATCGGCAACCGCCCGGTGCGCAGCCGTCATGGCATTTTGCATATGCTCGACGGCATGGCCTGGCTCGCCCAAATCGGCATGTTCCTGGTGCTGGGCCTGCTGGTCACGCCCCACGATCTGCTGCCGATTGCGCTGCCCGCCCTGGGCCTGGCGCTGTGGATGATCCTGTTTGCGCGGCCACTGTCGGTGATCGTTGGCCTGCTGCCGTTCAAGGCGTTCCACGACCGTGAAAAAGCCTTTATCGCCTGGGTCGGTTTGCGCGGCGCGGTGCCGATCATTCTTGCGGTGTTCCCGCTGATGGCCGGCCTGCCCCATGCGCAGCTGTACTTCAACCTGGCGTTCTTTATCGTGCTGGTCTCGCTGCTGGTGCAAGGCACCAGCCTGCCGTGGGTGGCCAAGCTGCTGAAAGTAACCGTACCACCGGAGCCGGCGCCGATTTCCCGCGCCGCCCTGGAAGTCCACGTCACCAGCGAGTGGGAGCTGTTCGTCTACCGCCTGGGCGCGGAAAAATGGTGCATCGGCGCAGCCCTGCGCGAACTGAGAATGCCCGAAGGCACGCGCATCGCAGCGCTGTTCCGTGGCCAGCAACTGCTCCATCCGTCGGGTAGCACGGTGCTGGAAGCCGACGACTTGCTCTGCGTGATCGGTCACGAACACAACCTGCCAGCCCTGGGCAAACTGTTCAGCCAGGCGCCGCAACGCGGCTTGGATTTGCGCTTCTTCGGCGACTTCGTCCTCGAAGGCGACGCCCAGCTCGGCGCGGTGTCGGCGCTGTATGGCCTGCAACTCGAAGGCATCGACCCGGACATGCCATTGAGCCACTTCATCACCCAGAAAGTCGGCGGCGCGCCGGTGGTCGGCGACCAGGTGGAGTGGAACAACACGATCTGGACCGTCGCGGTCATGGACGGGAACAAGATTGGCAAAGTCGGCGTCAGATTCCCCGAAGGAAGTCGCCCAGGCCCCGGACTCTTCCTCTAAACTGCGGGGCAACACTGCCCCGTTTCTTCACCTTGCTCGACCGGTCTCTATGCCAACCCTGCGCACTTTTCTCGCCACTGCCCTGCTGGGCCTGACCCTTTGTGTCGGCAACGTACACGCCGCCGACCCGCCCAGCGCCGACGCTATCCAGCAAACCCTGGACAAGCTGCCCGATCGCAAGCTGCCCGACGCCGACATGAAGGCGCTGCAGGCGATCCTGCAGCAGACGTTGACCTACCTGGGCAACAAGCAGGATTACGAGCAGCGCCTGGCCGATCTCAAGCGCCAGTTGCAAGACGCCCCGCGCCTGACCAGCGAAAACCAGCGCGAATTGACCCGGCTCAAGGCGACTAAAATCGTCCCGGTGGCCCAACGCTACGCCACCTTGCCGGTGCCGCAACTGGAACAACTGCTGGTGCAGCGCACCACCCAGCAAGGCGACCTGCAAAAAGACCTGGCCGAAGCCAACAGCCTGACCATCGCCGCCCAAACTCGCCCCGAGCGCGCCCAGACCGAAATCAGCAGCAGCCAGACGCGCATCCAGCAGATCAATGCGATCCTCAAGACCGGCAAGGACAACGGCAAAACCCTCAGCGCCGACCAGCGCAACCAGTTGAACGCCGAACTGGCGTCGCTGAATGCACTGATCCCGCTGCGCCGCCAGGAACTGGCCGGCAACAGCCAACTGCAAGACCTGGGCAACAGCCAGCATGACCTGGTAGTGGAAAAAACCGCGCGCCTGGAACAAGAGATCCAGGACCTGCAAACCCTGATCAACCAGAAACGCCTGGCCCAGTCCCAGCAGACGGTGACCCAACAGTCCATCGAAGCGCAGAAAGCCGGCGGCAGCAGCCTGTTGGCCACGGAAAGCGCGACCAACCTGAAACTGTCCGACTACCTGCTCAAAAGCACCGACCGCCTCAACGACCTGACCCAGAAAAACCTGCAGACCAAGCAGCAACTGGACGCCGTGACCCAGAGCGACTCGGCGCTGGAAGAGCAGATCAACGTGCTCAAGGGCAGCCTGCTGCTGTCGAAGATTCTGTACAAACAGAAGCAGGCATTGCCGCGTCTGACGGTCGACCGCGACCTGGCAGACAATATCGCCAACATTCGCCTGTACCAGTTCGAGGTCAACCAGCAACGCGAACTGATCAGCTCGCCCAGCACCTATGTGGATAACCTGCTGGCCAACCAGCCGCCGGATGAGATCACCCCGCAACTGCGGCGCACCCTGCTGGAACTGGCGATCACCCGCAGCGACCTGCTCGAGCGCCTGAGCCGCGAGCTGAGTGCGCTGCTCAATGAATCGATCACCCTGCAACTGAACCAGAAACAACTGCTCAGCACCGCCACCACCCTGCGTGCGACCCTCGATGAGCAGATGTTCTGGATTCCCAGCAACAAGCCGCTGGATACCGAGTGGCTGGAAACCGTTCCGGATCACCTGAGCAAGCAAGTCACCTCCCTGCCCTGGGCCTCCAGCGTCAGCGAACTGTACGACGGCCTGACCCAGCGCCCGCTGCTGTTCCTGCCGTTGCTGCTGTTGATCGGCGCGCTGCTGTGGCGGCGCAACGCCTTGTACGCACGCCTGAAAAAGGTCCACCTGGACATCGGCCACTTCAAGCGTGACAGCCAATGGCACACGCCCCAGGCGATCCTGGTGAATATCCTGCTGGCCATGCCCGTGGCCCTGGGCCTGGCGTTATGCGGTTATGCGTTGCAGATCGACGCCCGCGGGCAGAACGCCAACCTGGGCGCTGCGCTGTTGCAGATCGCCCAGGCGTGGATGGTGTTTTACACCGCCTACCGAATCCTCGCGCCGGGCGGCGTAGCCGAATTGCACTTTCGCTGGGAACGTCCGCAGGTCGAATTCCTGCAAGGCTGGGTGCGCAAGCTCGGGCTCGTGGTACTGGCGCTGGTGGCCGTGGTGGCCATTGCCGAGCATCAGCCGGCGGCATTGGCCGACGACGTGCTCGGCATCGGCGTGGTGCTGACCTGCTACGCGCTGATGGCCTGGCTGTTGGGCCGCCTGCTGTTGCACAGCACGACCCACGAGAAAGCCTCACTGTTCCGCAAAGGCGCAGGCCTGTTGTTTACCGCGCTGCCCATCGCGCTGTTTATCGCGGTGTGCTTTGGCTATTACTACACCGCCCTGAAGCTCAGCGATCGGTTGATCAACACCCTGTACCTGCTGATGTTCTGGCTGGTGATCGAAGCCACCTTCGTCCGCGGCCTGGGTGTCGCGGCCCGGCGCCTGGCCTATTCGCGGGCGCTAGCAAAACGCCAGGCCGCCAAAGAAGCCGGCGACGGCGAAGCGGTGATCGAAGAGCCGACCCTGGACATCGAACAGGTCAACGAACAATCCATGCGCCTGATCCGCCTGGCCCTGCTCGGCGGCTTCATCGCGGCGCTGTACTGGGTGTGGTCGGACTTGATCTCGGTGTTTTCCTACCTGGACAACATCACCCTCTACGAATACACCAGCGGCACCGGGGCCAATATCAGCATGGTGCCGATCAGCATCGGCGACATGCTCGGCGCGCTGATCATCATCGGCATCACCTTCGCCCTGGCGCGCAACCTGCCCGGTTTGCTCGAGGTGCTGGTGCTGTCCAAGCTGGACCTGGCCCAGGGCAGCGCCTACGCCACCACCACGTTGCTGTCCTATGTAATTGCCGGCGTGGGGTTTGTCTCGACCCTGTCGACCCTCGGCGTAAGCTGGGACAAGCTGCAATGGCTGGTGGCGGCGCTGTCGGTGGGCCTGGGCTTCGGCATGCAGGAGATCTTCGCCAACTTTATCTCCGGCATCATGATCCTGTTCGAGCGCCCGGTGCGGATCGGCGACACCATCACCATCGGCAACCTGTCGGGCACGGTGAGCAAGATCCGCATCCGCGCCACCACCATCACCGACTTCGACCGCAAGGACATCATTGTCCCGAACAAAACCTTCATCACCGGGCAACTGATCAACTGGTCGCTGACCGACACCATTACCCGGGTCACCCTCAAACTCGGCGTGGACTACGGCTCCGACCTCGACCTGGTGAAGGCCCTGCTGCTTCAGGCCGCACGGGAAAACCCACGGGTCCTGAAAGAGCCCGAACCCCTCGTGTACTTCCTCAACTTCGGCGAAAGCACCCTCGACCACGAACTGCGCATGCACGTGCGCGACCTCGGTGACCGCAACCCGGTGATCGACGAGGTGAACCGTTTTATCAACCGCGAGTTCAAGAACAACCATATCAACATCTCGTTCCGGCAGATGGAGGTTTACCTGAAAAACCTGCACGGCCAGGAGTACAAGCTGGTGCCGGTGGAAGACGAGAACCACGCCATCGCCAACCCGGCCAAGGCCCCAGACGCACCGCAGCCACCGCCAGGCAAAGTGGTCGACGCACCCGAGCCGCCGCCCTCCACGCTCGACTAAAGCGCCTATCCCCAGCAGAATGCTCGGACATTCTGCTGGAGATGGCCGGTGAAAGCCCTCGACGAACTGACCTTCGACAACCGCTTCGCACGCCTGGGCGACGCGTTCTCAACCCACGTCCTGCCCGAACCCCTCGACGAACCGCGCCTGGTCGTGGCGAGCGACGCCGCCATGGCCCTGCTCGACCTCGACCCGGCAGTTGCAGAAACGCCAGTATTCGCCGAGCTGTTCGGCGGCCATAAGTTGTGGGCCGAAGCCGAACCGCGCGCGATGGTGTATTCCGGGCATCAGTTCGGCTCCTACAACCCGCAACTGGGCGATGGCCGTGGCTTGCTGCTCGGCGAGGTGTATAACCGCGCCGGCGAACACTGGGACCTGCACCTCAAGGGCGCCGGGCAGACGCCCTACTCGCGCATGGGCGATGGCCGCGCAGTGCTGCGCTCGTCGATTCGGGAGTTTCTGGCGTCAGAAGCGCTGCACGCACTGGGCATCCCCAGCAGCCGCGCACTGTGCGTGATCGGCTCCAGCACGCCGGTTTGGCGTGAGAAGCAGGAACGTGGGGCGATGGTGCTACGCCTGGCCCATAGCCATATCCGCTTCGGCCATTTCGAATACTTCTACTACACCAAGAAGCCTGAGCAGCAGGCGGAACTGGCGGAACATGTATTGAAGCTGCACTTCCCCGAGTGCCAGGAACAGCCCGAACCGTACCTGGCGATGTTCCGCGAAGTCGTCGAGCGCAACGCCGAACTGATCGCCAAATGGCAGGCCTATGGCTTCTGCCACGGGGTGATGAACACCGACAACATGTCGATCCTCGGCATCACCTTCGACTTCGGGCCGTTTGCGTTTCTCGACGACTTTGACGCGCACTTCGTCTGCAACCACTCCGATCATGAAGGGCGCTACTCCTTCAGCAATCAGGTGCCGATCGGGCAGTGGAACCTCAGTGCGCTGGCACAGGCGCTCACGCCGTTTATCAGCGTCGACGCCTTGAAGGAAACCCTCGGCCTGTACCTGCCGCTGTACCAGGCGCACTACCTGGACCTGATGCGCCGCCGGCTGGGGCTGACCACCGCCGAAGACGATGACCAGCAACTGGTGGAGCGCTTGCTGCAGTTGATGCAGAACAGCAGCGTTGACTACACGCTGTTCTTCCGGCGCCTGGGCGATGAGCCGGCGGCGCACGCGCTGGCGCGGTTGCGTGACGACTTTGTCGACATGCTCGGGTTCGATGCCTGGGCCGACGCGTACAAGGCCCGCGTGGCGCGCAATGGCGAGTACAGCGAAGCACAGCGCCGTGCGCGGATGCATGCGGTGAACCCGCTGTACATCCTGCGCAATTACCTCGCACAGAACGCCATCACCGCTGCCGAGTCGGGGGATTACAGCGAAGTGCGACGGTTGCACGAGGTGTTGAGCAAGCCGTTCGAGGAACAGCCGGGGATGGAGCAGTACGCGCAGCGGCCGCCGGATTGGGGCAAGCATTTGGAGATTAGTTGCTCTTCGTAGAGTCAGTTAAATGAACGTCTCCACGGACACACCAAAGCGTTCGGCCAACCATTTAATCTGCCGCAGATTGAGCTTGCGCTTACCGCTCAGTATCTCGGAAACAACTGACTGTGTGCCCAAGCCTGGCAGATCACTTTGACTCAAACCGTGTTCGCGCATCATCGCGCGCAACACGTCAACACCACTGGCGATGGGCATCGGACGATGTGCCTGATCGTAGGCTTCGATCCAGTCACTGAGAATATCTACCAGACTCATAAGCGGATTTGATTCGTCCTCCCCGACCAAGTCCAGCAGCTCGTCGAGGGCAGCAACCAGTGCATCGTAATCCGCCTCGTTTTTTGGCTTGCGCAGTAATGGTGAAACAAATTGCCAATGTTCAGCGGCGAGCTGAATGAGTGCGCTCATCTGATTGCCTCCTTCCACTTGTCTTGCTCATATTCGCGATGATCGAGCAGATGTTTGATGTAAATTCGTTGTGTTGGGTACCGCACGAAAGCAATTAACCTCAGTTTATTGCCACCGATGTCGAACACATGGAACTGCCCGACTTTATCAGTCGCGGGAAAAATGCCTTTCATTGACGCGAAATCTCCCGGGTTATTGCGCTTTATCCGTCGGTACCACTCATCCAGAGCACTCGCTGAGCGTGGCCACTTCTCCTTTGCTTCCCAGATCCTTTTCTCACTAATCACTCGCATGCAACATCCTTATCGCATCTTGCTATGAAGGTTAAACCCGAACCCAAGCTATCGCAATTTGCTATAACCGCAAACAGACAGATGGCGCAAAACAGAACAAGCTCCAACAGCCTAGATAAGCGGCCTCACATCGACATGGCGAAACTGTGAACGGATGAGTCTCCGCTCCCACGCCTTGATAAACCCCAGACCTGACTCCAAATACACGCCATTGGCCATATCCAAGGAGCGCCACCATGTCCGACCCTCTCGTCATCCCCTGCCCGCACTGCAACGGCCTCAACCGCATCCCCGGCGAACGCCTGGCTGACACGCCGAAGTGCGGGCGCTGCAAGCAACCGGTGTTGTTGAACAAGCCTTTTGAGCTGAAACAGGGCGACTACGCCAGTCAGATCAAGGGCGACCTGCCATTGCTGGTGGATGTGTGGGCCGATTGGTGTGGGCCGTGCAAATCGTTCGCGCCCATCTTCGAACAGGCCGCTGCGCAGTTGGAAGGCAAGTGCCGGCTGGCCAAGCTGGACAGCGAGGCCAATCAGCAGTTGTCGGCGCAGTTGGGGATTCGCTCGATTCCCAGTTTGATTCTGTTCAAGAACGGCCGCGAAGTGGCGCGCCAGAGTGGGGCGTTTCCGTTACCGCAGTTGATGAGCTGGCTGCGCAGCCAAGGGGTTTGACTCGACCTTGAGCACAACGCAGGCCAGTGTGGTGCTTTAGGTCAGGCGTTTTCCAGCAGGTTATGCAACTCCACAAACTGCTGCGTCAGCTTGTGCCGTGGGTCCAGGTGGATCAGTGGTTTGTTCTGCTGGTGCGACTCACGCATGCGTACCGAACTTGCCAGGTACACCGGCAGCACCGGCAAGCCTTCGGCAATCAACTCATCGAGCATCTGCTGCGGCAGGCTCGCCCGCGCCTGGAACTGGTTGACCACGATGCCTTCCACTTCCAGGCCTTCGTTGTGGTCTTCCTTCAATTCTTCGATTTCCGCCAGCACGCCATACAGAGCCTGGCGCGAGAAGCTGTCGCAATCGAAGGGGATCAATACACGATCAGCGGCAATCAGCGCCGAAACCGCATAAAAATTCAACGCCGGCGGGGTATCCAGGTAAATCCGGTCGTAGTCTTCGCTCAGTTCATCCAGCAGCTTTCGCAGCTTGTTGATCTTGTGCTTGGCTTCGAGCTTGGGCTGCAAGTCCGCCAGCTCAGCGGTGGCGGTGATCACGTGCAGGTTGTCGAAGGGCGTTTCGTAGATATCCACCCGGTTTTTCTTGGCGAACGGCCCGGAAGACAGGGTTTGCTTGAAGAACTCGGCAATACCCATCGGTATATCGTCGCCAGTCAGCCCAGTGAGGTACTGAGTGGAGTTGGCTTGTGCATCGAGGTCCACCAACAGGGTTCGATAGCCTTCACTGGCGCTGACCGCCGCCAGGTTACAGGCGATGCTGGACTTGCCAACCCCGCCTTTTTGATTGAACACCACGCGCCGCATGGAAAAACCTCCGTGTATCAATGAATGCCCGAGTGTAGAGGGCAAAAGCGCCTGTTAGCTACCTCGTTCATCCATGCACTGCTGCATTAATGCCCGGATGCAGCATTCAACATACAAATGAAAAGGAACAGTCCGACAATCCAACTCGGCTCTCGGTGAAGGACAATCTGTAAATCTTCCCCAGCAAATTGTAATCAGCCGTGAACAAATCTTTACCAAAGTTTGCTAGAACCCCGCAGCACCGGGATAATGCGCGCCATTCGGCTGTTGCTCCCTGTCCCGGTATTCGGGGCCAGTGGCCGCACATGGAAGCCCGCAGGGGCGGGATAACTTCTCAGTGATCAATTTCAATATCGCCCAATGGCGCGCCTGGGCCCCGGGCCTCGAAAGTGCGGACGACTGGCGCGCCTGGTGCAAGGCCCCCGTGTTGCTGCCCGCCAGCGAAGCCTCCCCCGACGTCTCGTTTTTACCGGCCATGCAGCGCCGCCGTCTGAGCCGCCTGGCGCGCATGGCATTCAGCGTAGGCTGGCCGATGGCCGAGGGTTTGCAAGACCTGCCACTGGTGTTCATTTCCCGCCACGGCGAAACCCCGCGCACCCTCGACATCCTCAGCGACCTGGCCAACGACCAGCCGCTGTCCCCGACCCAGTTCAGCCTGTCGGTGCATAACGCGGTGATTGGCTTGTGGTCGATCCTGCGCAATGAAACCAGCGAAATGACCGCCCTTGCCGCCGCCGGCGATGGCCTGGAACACGGCATGCTCGAAGCGGCCGCGCTGCTCAACGAAGGCGCCCCGGCGGTACTGCTGGTGATCACCGAGGAGCGGCCCCCCGAGGCCTACGCCAGCTGGATCATGGATGTGCCCTTCCCCTACGCCCTCGGCCTGCTGCTGACACCAGGCGACGAGTGGCAACTGGAACTCACCAGCGGCACTGTCCAACCCACTCACACCCAGTGGCCCCACGCCCTGAACCTGCTGCGCACCCTGTTGACCGAACAGGGCGCCTGCCAACATGCCTGGAAGAACCGCGTATGGAACTGGCAACGCAAACCCTGAACGATAAGCCACGGGACGCCTACTATTGGCGCCTGTTCGCCACCGCCACCAGCTTCACGCTGTTTGGCGTCGGCGGCCTGTGCCTGCGTTTGTTGGTATTTCCGTTGCTCGGTTGCCTGCCGGGGACTGCCAAGCAGCACCAACGGCGTGCGCGCCACACCATCAGTCGCCTGTTCTGGTTGTTCATTCGGATGATGCAGCGTTTGGGCATTCTGACGTTCAGCGTCGACGGCGCCGACAAACTCGGGCGCCCCGGCCAGATGATCGTCGCCAACCACCCGTCACTGATCGACGTGGTGTTCCTGATCGGCCTGATGCGCCAGACCAACTGCGTGGTCAAGCAGAGCCTGTTTCAAAACCCGTTCACCCGTGGGCCGGTGCGCGATGCCGGCTACATCAGCAACGACGGCAGCGCGGACATGCTCGACGCCGCCGCCGATGCCCTGCGCGAAGGTCAGACCCTGATCATCTTTCCAGAAGGCACCCGCACCACACCCGGCGCGGTGCCTGCCTTTCATCGCGGCGCCGCCGCGATTGCGTTGCGCGGTGCGACAATCATCACCCCCGTGGTGATCAAGGTCAGCCCGACCACCCTGACCAAGGCCGAACCCTGGTATCGCATTCCTAAACGCCGCTTTCACTTCAGTTTACGGGTGGGTGCCGATATAGAACCACAGGCGTTCGCCGCACTCGGGCCTGCGCCCCAGGCTTCACGCAAGCTCAACGATTACCTGCATCACTATTTCATTAAGGAGCTCGCCGAAGATGAGCAACCCAAACAGCCTTGAGCACGACATAAAGACGCTGATCATCGAGGCCCTGGGCCTGGAAGACATCAGCGTCGACGACATCAAAAGCGAAGATCCCCTGTTCGGCGAAGGCCTGGGCCTGGACTCAGTCGATGCCCTGGAACTGGGCCTGGCGATCCAGAAAAAGTACGGCATCAAGATAGATGCCGACGCCAAGGACACCCGCAATCACTTCACCAACGTGGCCAGCCTTGCGGCGTTCGTCACGGCCAGAAAGGCAGCTTGAGACCGTACCATGCAAACTCGTGACGATATTTTCAACACCCTGCGCGCTGCCTTGGTGGAACTGTTTGAACTGGAACCTGAACGCATCACCCTCGACGCCAACCTGTACCAGGACCTGGAAATCGACAGCATCGACGCGGTGGACCTGATCGACCATATCAAGCGCCAGACCGGCAAGAAGATCGCTGCCGAAGAGTTCAAGGCCGTGCGCACCGTGAATGACGTGGTTGAGGCGGTGTACCGTCTGGTCGCGCCTGCCGCATGAGCCGGCTGATCGGCCTTGGCCTGTTGCTGGCGGGGCTGCTGTACCCTTTTGCGGTGTATTACGGCACCGAACACTTTGCACCTTGGCAATTCGGCCTGCTGCTCGGCGGCCTGTGGTTGCTGCGCGCGCTCACGGGTGCAAGGCGCCCCGGCAGCCGCTGGATGGCAATGGCGATCATCGTGTTTTGCTTAGGCCTGGCCTGGTTCGATAACCCGCACCTGCTGCGCTGGTACCCGAGCCTGGTCAGTGCGTTCATGTTGACGCTGTTCGGCCTGAGCCTGAAATACGGCCCGCCGATGGTCGAACGCCTGGCACGCATGACCGACCCGCAATTGCCGCCGAAAGCCATTGTGTATACGCGCAAGGTCACCGTGGTGTGGAGCGTGTTTTTTCTGTGTAATGGCCTGCTCGCCGCCGCCCTCACCCTGTGGGCGCCGCTGAGCTGGTGGACGTTGTACAACGGCCTGATCGCCTATGGGCTGATGGGGCTGTTGTTTGCCGTGGAATGGCTGGTACGACAAAGGGTTCGAGGCCGCGTATGAATGGGTTGAAACTTGAGCACTTGCTGCTTGAGCCGCTGGAACAGCGCTGGGTCACCACCGAGCCTGCGATGAATCACGCCCAACTGTGGGAACAATCCCTGCGCCTGGCGGCAGGCCTGCACGCACGCGGCATTCAGCGCGTGGCCGTGCATCTGGAAGACGCCGGCCTGCTGGCGATCGCCCTGCTGGGTGCCTGGCGCGCCGGCGTCGGCGTGCTGCTGCCCGCCGATCTGCAACCGCAGACCCGCCAACGCTGGGCCGATGCCGTCGACGCCTGGCTGACCGAAGCCGCCGATCTGGACGCGCTGTATCAAGCGCCGTTGAGCCCTGCCGCCCTCGATTTGGATGCGTGTCAATTGAGCCTGTGCACCTCCGGCTCCAGCGGCGAACCCAAGCGCATCGACAAGACCCTGCGCCAACTGGCCAACGAGGTGCAGGCGCTGGAAGCGCTATGGGGCGCAGACCTTAAAGACGCGTGCATCATCGGCAGCGTCGCCACCCAGCACATCTACGGTTTGTTGTTCCGCGTGCTGTGGCCGTTATGCGCCGGCCGTACCTTCGTGCGCCGCCAACTGGCCTTCCCGGAGGATTTGCAGCGCGCCAGCCGCGAGCACCCACAGTTCGCCTGGGTCGCCAGCCCGGCGCTGCTCAAGCGGATGGGCGACAACCTCGACTGGCCGGCCCTGAGCCAAGTGTCGCGGGTGTTCTCCTCCGGCGGCGCCTTGCCCATCGACGCGGCCGCCAGCCTGTACGAGCGCTTGCAGCAATGGCCGACGGAAATCCTCGGCAGCTCGGAAACCGGCGGCATTGCCTGGCGCCAGGGCGCGCAACCGTGGCAACCGTTCGCCGACGTAAAACTGAGCCAGGACGCCGACGGCGCCCTGTGCATCGCCTCACCGTACCTGCCCGTCGGGCATATCGAACAGACCGCCGACGCCGCCCGCCTGCATGCCGATGGCCGCTTCGAACTGCTGGGCCGCCTGGATCGCATCGTCAAACTGGAAGAAAAACGTATCTCCCTGCCCATGCTCGAACAGGCCCTGATGGCGCACCCCTGGGTCGCCGACACCCGCCTGGGCGTGGTCCAGGAAAACCGCGCCAGCCTCGGGGCTCTCGTGGTGCTGAGTGCCGATGGCCTGCATGCCCTGCGCAACCAGGGCCGGCGTACCGTCACCCAAACCCTGCGCCAACACCTCAGCCAACACTGCGAAGCCCTGGCCCTGCCGCGTCGCTGGCGTCTACTGCGGCACTTGCCCCTGAACAGCCAAGGCAAGCTGCCCCAGGCCGACATCGAAGCACTGCTGCTCGCGCCCCGGCCAAAAGCACCGGACGTGCTGGAACAAGTCGAAATCGACGGCGAATGGACCCTGCAACTGAGCATCCCGCCGGACCTGGCCTACTTCAGCGGCCACTTCCCGGTGACGCCAGTGCTGCCGGGCGTGGTGCAGGTGGAGTGGGCGTTCAACTTCGGCCAGCAACTGCTCGACCTGCCGACAACCTTTGCCGGCATGGAAGTGCTCAAGTTCCAGCAACTGGTGCGCCCCGGCGACCAGATCGAACTGCACCTGCGCTTCGACCCGGAACGCAGCAAGCTGTATTTCGCCTACCGTAACGGCGTCGCGGCCTGCTCCAGTGGCCGGATTCAACTGGAACCTGCGCATGCATAACCCCTGCGCCCTGATCCCGGTCTACAACCATGAAGCCGCCGTACCGGCCGTGGTTCACAGCCTGCTCGACAGCGGCCTGCCCTGCCTGCTGGTGGACGATGGCAGCAGCCCGGCATGCGCGGCGGTGCTGGCGCAATTGGCGAGCCTCGACAACGTCAGCCTGCTCACCCTGCCCACCAACCAAGGCAAGGGCAGCGCCGTGATGGCGGGTTTCCGCGAAGCGGCGCGCCTGGGCTTTACCCATGCCCTGCAAGTGGACGCCGACGGCCAACATGACCTGCGCGAAGTCGAGCACTTTGTCGACACCTCGCGCCGACACCCCACGGCGGTGATCTGCGGCTACCCCGAATACGACGACAGCGTGCCCAAGGGCCGCCTGTACGCGCGTTACCTGACCCACGTGTGGGTGTGGATCAACACCCTGTCGCTGCAGATTCGCGATTCGATGTGCGGCTTTCGCGTGTACCCGCTGGCACCGACCCTGGCCCTGATGGACTCGGCCTACATCGGCACCCACATGGATTTCGACTCGGACATCCTGGTGCGCCTGGCCTGGCGCAACCAGCCGATGCGCTGGCTGCCGACGAAGGTGCATTACCCCGCCGACGGCCTGTCGCACTTCCGCCTGTTCCGCGACAACGTGCGCATCTCGGCCATGCACACCCGGCTGTTCTTCGGCATGTTGGTGCGCGCACCGATGATTCTGTGGCGACGGTGGCAGGCATGAGCGACAGCGGCAAACACTGGGCCGACCGCGAAGAGCGCGGCAGTTTCTGGCTGATGAAACTCACCGCTGTCGCCGCCAGGCTGCTCGGACGCCGGCTGTTGAGCCCGCTGTTGTACGGCATCGTGTTGTACTTCTTCCTGTTCGGCCGCACCGCGCGCCAGAGCGCCTGGCAATACCAGCAGCGCCTGGCGCAATGGAGCGGCCGTGATGAGCTGCGCCCGACCCTGCGCAAAGTCTTCGGCCAGTTCATGGCATTTGCCGATGCGCTGCTGGACAAGCTCGACGTATGGAACGGCAAGCTGCGCATCGAGCAGATCGAAATCCACGACCCGGCGCAATTGCGCGGCCAACTGCGCGGCGAACGCGGGCAGATGCTGGTGGGCGCGCACCTGGGCAACCTCGAAGTGTGCCGCGCGCTCGCGGAGATCGGCGAAAAAGTCACCATGAACGTGCTGGTCCACACCAAGCACGCCGAACGCTTCAACCGCCTGCTGGGCGAAGCCGGCGCGACCCATTTGCGCCTGATCCAGGTCAGCGAGCTGGACCCGGCCACCATGCTGCTGCTCAGCCAGCGCCTGGACGACGGCGAATGGCTGGCGATTGCCGGTGACCGCGTGCCGCTGCACGGCGGGCGCACGGTGCGCGTGGACTTCCTCGGCCACGATGCCGCCTTCCCCCAAGGCCCGTGGCTGCTGGCCGGGCTGCTGAAATGCCCGGTCAACCTGCTGATGTGCCTCAAGCACCAGGGCCGCTATCGCCTGACCATCGAACCGTTTACCCAACTGATCGAATGGAAACGCAGCACCCGCGAGCAGGTCATAGCCCTGTGGACCGCGCGCTACGCCGCACGCCTGGGCCAGTTCTGCCTGGAAGCGCCCCAACAATGGTTCAACTTTTACCCTTTCTGGAAGACCGATGACGACGCATCTTGAGCCGGTAACGTTTGGCGAACGCGCTTTGCGCATTGAAGACGTATTGGCCCTGGCCAACCGTCAGGCGCCCACGCACTTGCAGGACGATGCCGCCTATCGCCAGCGCATCGCCAAGGGCGCGCAGTTCCTCGACTCGCTGCTGGACAAGGAAGGCGTGATCTACGGCGTGACCACCGGTTATGGCGACTCGTGCGTGGTGGCCGTGCCGTTGCAGCACGTCGAAGCCCTGCCGCGTCACCTGTACACCTTCCACGGTTGCGGCCTGGGCAAGTTGCTCGACGCCCAAGCCACCCGTGCCGTGCTCGCGGCGCGCTTGCAGTCGCTGTGCCACGGCGTGTCCGGGGTGCGCGTGGAACTGCTTGAGCGCCTGCACGCGTTCCTCGAACACGACGTGCTGCCGCTGATCCCGGAAGAAGGCTCGGTGGGCGCCAGCGGCGACCTGACGCCGCTGTCCTACGTGGCCGCGACGCTGTCCGGCGAACGCGACGTGCTGTTCCGTGGCGAACGCCGCCAGGCCATCGACGTGCACCGCGAACTGGGCTGGGAACCGCTGGTCCTGCGGCCCAAGGAAGCCCTCGCGCTGATGAACGGCACCGCCGTGATGACCGGCCTCGCCTGCCTGGCCTTCGCCCGCGCCGACTACCTGCTGCAACTGGCCACGCGCATCACCGCGCTGAACGTGGTGGCGCTGCAAGGCAACCCGGAACACTTCGACGAGCGCCTGTTCGCCGCCAAGCCGCACCCGGGGCAGATGCAAGTCGCCGCGTGGTTGCGCAGGGATCTGGCGATTGATGCGCCGACTGCGCCGCTGCACCGTTTGCAGGATCGCTACTCGTTGCGCTGCGCGCCCCACGTCCTCGGCGTGCTGGCCGACAGCCTGAACTGGCTGCGCTCGTTCATCGAGATCGAACTCAACAGCGCCAACGACAACCCGATCATCGACGCCGAAGAAGAGCGCGTGCTGCACGGCGGGCACTTCTATGGCGGGCACATCGCCTTCGCCATGGACAGCCTCAAGACCCTGGTGGCCAACGTCGCCGACCTGCTCGACCGCCAGCTCGCGCTGCTGGTCGACGTGCGTTACAACCACGGCCTGCCGAGCAACCTGTCGGGCGCCCCGGCCGATCGCGCGATGATCAACCATGGCTTCAAAGCGGTGCAGATCGGCACCAGCGCCTGGACCGCCGAAGCGCTGAAAAATACCATGCCGGCCAGCGTGTTCTCGCGCTCCACCGAGTGCCACAACCAGGACAAAGTGAGCATGGGCACCATCGCCGCCCGTGATGCGATCCGCGTGCTGGAGCTGACCGAACAGGTCGCCGCCGCCACCCTGCTCGCTGCCAACCAAGGCGTGTGGCTGCGCGCCCAGGCCGCCGAGGCGCGCCCACTGCCGCCGGCGTTGGCGGCGATGCACAGCGAGCTGGCCAAAGACTTCCCGCCGGTGATCGAAGACCGCGCCCTCGAAGGCGAACTGCGCCTGTGCCTGCAACGCATCGCCGAACAACACTGGAGGCTGCATGCGTAGTCAGGGCGTGCTGCATTGCGACACTGAAATCCTCGTGCCGTTTTTCGACATCGATACCATGAACGTGGTCTGGCACGGGCACTACGTGAAGTACCTGGAAATCGCCCGCTGCGCCTTGCTCGACAAGATCGGCCACAACTACACGGCGATGCTCGAATCCGGCTACGCCTGGCCGGTGATCGACCTGCAACTGCGCTATGTGCGCGGCGCTACCTTCGGCCAGACGATCAACGTGCGCGCCAGCCTGGTGGAATGGGAGAACCGTTTGAAGGTCAACTACCTGATCACCGACCGCGCCAGCGGCGAACGCCTGACCCGCGCCAGCACGGTGCAAGTGGCGGTGGACATCGCCAGCCGCGAGATGCAACTGGCCTCACCCACCGTCTTCACCCACGCCGTCGAAAAGGCCCTGAAATGCTGAGCCCTGTAGGAGCGAGCTTGCTCGCGAAGATCGTCAACGATAACGCTGGTCACCTGACACCCCGTGGTGCCCTCCGGTTTTTCGCGAGCAAGCTCGCTCCTACAGTGTTCGCGTTGTTTGGTTTTTCGGCGGCGGCCCAGGCCTTCGACCTGCAGCAACTCAGCGATCAGTTGGCCAAACCCAGCGTGATCCACGGCAGTTTCATCCAGGAAAAACACCTGCGCGCCCTGCCGCAACCCTTGGTCAGCAAAGGCACCTTCGTCCTGGCCAAGGACCACGGCCTGCTGTGGCTGCTCAAAACCCCACTGCAACAGGATTACCGCATCAGCGCCCAAGGCATTGCGCGGCGGGATGCCAATGGCTGGCAAACGCTGCCGAACAAGAGCGCCGGGGCCGAACAGAACCGCCTGTTCCTCGCCGTGCTCCAGGGCGACAGCAGCGGCTTGCAGCGTGACTTCGACCTGCAACTACAGGGTGAAGCCGAGCAGTGGAAGCTGACGCTGACCCCGCGCTCGCTGCTGCTCAAGCAAGTGTTCAAGCAGATCAATATCGACGGCGGCACGCTGGTCCACACCATCGAACTGCTGGAAACCCAGGGCGACAGCACCGTGCTGCGCATGCAAGACAGCAGCGCCGACCTTCCCCTGAGCGATGCGGAGCAACACGACTTTGCCCAGTGAGCGTTTATTGCCGCGCCTGTTCCTGATCCTGCTGGTGGCCGTGCTGGCCCTGGCCGGCTGGCAATGGCGTCATGGCGCGCCGTTGTCGGCCAACCTGATGGAACTGGTGCCGGGTAGCACGCCGGACGCCCTCGAACTGCAAGCCGAACAGCGCATGCAGGAACCGCTGAACCGCGAAATGCTGGTTCTGGTGGGGCACGCAGACCGCCAGCAAGCGGTCAACGTAGCCGAGCAATTGGGTGAGCGCTGGCAAGCCAGCGGCCTGTTTGAAAAAGTCCAATGGAACCTGCAAGCCGACCTGCCGGCGCTGCGCGAGCAATTGTTGCGCGGGCGCTTGTCGATGCTCGCGGCCAAGGACCGCGAACAACTGATCGACCACCCCGACGCGTTCATCCAGCAGCGCGTGCAAGCGCTGTTCGACCCGTTCACCGGGTTCAGCCTGGTGCCGAGCCAGGACGACTGGCTTGGCCTGACCGGGCGCATTCAGAACAGCCAGCCGCAGCGTGGCGCGGTGCAATTGGATATCGGCAGCGGCACGTTGGTCGCCGATGCCGACGGCAAGAGCTGGGTGATGCTGCGCGCGCGCACCACCGGCAATGCCTTCGATATGAAACTGCCGCTGCAAGTCGCCGATTTGCTCCAGGCCAGCCGCGCCCAGGCCGCCGAGCACGGCGCGCAACTGCTCGCGGCCAGCGGTTTGCTCTACGCCGCCGCCGGGCAGCAGCAAGCCACCCGTGAAATCACCTGGGTCGGCGGCGGCGCGACCGTCGGCATTCTGCTGCTGTTGCTCCTCGCGTTCCGGCGCTGGCGCGTGCTGCTGGCCTTCGTGCCGGTGCTGGTGGGCATGCTGTTCGGCGCGGTGGCCTGTGTGGCGCTGTTCGGGCATATGCATGTGATGACGCTGGTGCTCGGCTCCAGCCTGATCGGCGTGGCGGTGGATTACCCGCTGCACTACTTGTCGAAAAGCTGGAGCCTGCAGCCGTGGCGCAGTTGGCCGGCGTTGCGCCTGACCCTGCCGGGCCTGAGCCTGAGCCTGGCGACCAGTTGCATCGGCTACCTGGCGCTGGCCTGGACGCCGTTCCCGGCGCTGACCCAGATCGCCGTGTTCTCCGCCGCAGGCCTGGTCGGCGCGTACCTGTCCGCCGTATGCCTGCTGCCAGCGCTGCTCAACGGCGTCGAACTGCGCCCGGCGCAATGGCTGCTGCGCATCGCCGAAAGCCTGTGGCTGATGCGTAGCGGGTTGATCAAACGCGTGCCGAGCGCAGTGCTGCTGGTGTGGGTGCTGCTGTTTTGTGCCGGCGGCTTGTGGCAGTTGAACAGTAAAAACGATCTGCGCCAGTGGATCGGCGCCCCGCCGCAATTGCTACAGGAAGCCCAGGCCGTGGCGCGGATCACCGGGTTCCAACCCACCAGCCAGTTCTTCCTGGTGCGCGCCGACAATCAGCAGCAGTTGCTGGAACGCCAGGCCGCCCTGGGCCAGCGCCTGGAGCAGTTGGTGAATATGGACAAGCTCCAGGGTTATCTGGCGCTCAATCAACTGGTCAACCTGCCCGCCGAGCAACAACGGCTGCGCGAGGCACTGAATGCACTTCCCGCGCACTGGCAGCCGCTGCTCGACCTCGGCGTGCCCGTCAGCGCGCTGCAAGCCGAAGTCGCTCAACTGCAAGCGCTGCCCACCGAAGACATCGACGCCGCGCTGCTCGGGCCGCTGGGCGAACCCTGGCGCACGCTGTGGCTGGGCCCGGTCGACGGCGGCGTAGCGGCCATGGTCAGCCTGCAAGGCTTGAACAACCCGGCGCTGCTGCAGGTACAGGCCGTGGACTTGCCGGGAGTGCAACTGGTGGATCGCCTGGGGGATTTGAACCGGGTGTTCGCCGCCACGCAGATCAGCGCGGCTGAATTGAAACTGATGTCCTGCGGGCTGATCGTGCTGTTGCTGATCGTGCCCTTCGGCTTTGGCGGCGCACTGCGCATTGTCGCCCTGCCGTTGCTGGCCGCGCTGTGCAGCCTGGCCAGCTTCGGTTGGCTGGGCCAGCCGCTGACGCTGTTCAGCCTGTTCGGCCTGCTGCTGGTCACCGCCATCAGCGTCGACTACGCGATCCTGATGCGTGAGCAGATCGGCGGCCCGGCGGTGAGCCTTTTGGGGACGCTGCTGGCGGCGCTGACGACGTGGTTGTCGTTCGGCCTGCTGGCGGTGTCGAGTACGCCTGCGGTGAGTAATTTCGGCCTGTCGGTCAGCCTGGGCCTGGCCTTCAGCTTTATGCTGGCGCCCTGGGCCGGCCGCCAGAAGCATGCCTCATGAATGTGATTATCGCCAAAGCGGCAAGGAGCCCTCGTGCCCATAGTTGAAATGGAACGTCGCCAGGTGGTGGTGATCGGTGCCGGCCCGTCCGGTGCCATCGCCGCCGCGCTGTTAAAGCGTAAAGGGCATGATGTGCTGATTATCGAGCGCCAGCATTTCCCGCGCTTTTCGATTGGTGAAAGCCTGCTGTCGCACTGCATCGACTTTATCGAAGAAGCCGGCATGCTCGACGCCGTGCAGGCGGCCGGCTTCCAGGTAAAAACCGGTGCCGCGTTCGCCTGGGGCGAGCGTTACAGCGCGTTTGATTTCGCTGACACGTTCAGCCACGGCAAGCCGACCACCTTCCAGGTGCAGCGCGGCGAGTTTGACAAGTTGCTGGCCGATCAGGCGGCGCTGCAAGGCGTCGACATCCGTTACGGCGAAACCATCGTCGGCGTGGATTTCAGCGGTGAAACCCACTACCTGCATGTGCGCCGGGAGAACGGCAGCGAGTATCACGTCAAAGCCAAATTCGTGCTCGATGCCAGCGGCTATGGCCGCGTACTGCCGCGCCTGTTGGACCTCGAAGCGCCGTCGGACTTCCCGCTGCGCCAGGCGGTGTTCACCCATGTCGAGGACCGCATCGAACACCCAGGCTTCGACCGCACCAAGATCCTCGTGACAACCCACCCGACCCAACGCGACATCTGGTTCTGGACCATCCCGTTCAGCAACGGCCGTTGCTCGGTGGGTGTGGTGGCGGCCAAGGAACATTTTGCCGGCCGTGACGCCGATCTCGACGCCTGCCTGCGCGGGTTCATCGACGAAACCCCGAGCCTGTCCGGCGTGCTGCAAAACGCCGTGTGGGACACCCCCGCGCGCACCATCGGCGGCTACTCGGCCAACGTCAAAACCTTGCACGGCCCGGGCTTTGCGCTGCTGGGCAACGCGGCGGAATTCCTCGACCCGGTGTTCTCCTCCGGCGTGACCATCGCCATGCGCTCGGCGAGCATGGCGGCCGGCGTGCTGCATCGTCAGCTCAACGGCGAAACCGTGGACTGGCAGCGCGAGTTTGCCGAGCCGTTGAAGCGCGGCGTCGACACCTTCCGCTGCTACGTCGAAGGCTGGTACGCCGGGACGTTCCAGGATGTTATTTTTCACGCCGGCAGCTCGCCGGAGATTCGCCGGATGATCAGCTCGATCCTCGCCGGCTACGCCTGGGATGAGCGCAACCCGTTTGTCAGCGAGCCCAAACGGCGGTTACGGATGTTGTCGGAAATTTGTGCAGGGGATGCCGTGTGAGCAGTCAGTACTTAAGTAAGAACTACGTCGAGGAAACCAAATTCGGCTTCTGGTTCCTGCGCAGCCACACCTGGCAGCACCACGTGTTGCGCGTGGCGATCAACGACCTGCGCCGCCTGTTCAGCGAGCCGCTGCCGGTGGCGCCGGTATTGCTGGACGCCGGCTGCGGCCAGGGCAAATCCTTCAAGCTGCTGCAGCAGGTGTTCGAGCCGTCGCGCCTGATCGGGCTGGATGCCGACCCGCACAGCCTGGAACTGAGCAAGGCGGAGGCCGCGCGCCAAGGGCTGAACGTCGAGCTGATCGGCAGCGACTGCGCCACCCTCAACGTCGCGGACGCCAGCGTTGATATCCTGTTTTGCCATCAGACCTTCCATCATCTGGTTGAGCAGCATCGCGCACTGAAAGAGTTCTATCGGGTGCTCAAGCCCGGCGGCTACTTGCTGTTTGCCGAGTCCACCGAAGCCTATATCGACACCTGGGTGATTCGCTGGCTGTTCCGCCACCCCATGCAGGTGCAGAAAAGCGCCGAAGAGTACCTGCAGATGCTGCACGAACAGGGCTTTGAGTTCGGCGCGCAGAACGTCTCGTACCCCTACTTGTGGTGGAGCCGGGCCAGTGATTTCGGCCTGCTGGAACGCTGGGGCCTGCGCAAGGCACCGCCGGTGGGCCAGCGCGAAGAAACCCTGGTCAACTGCGTGGCACGCAAGCCCTTGGCGAGCGCGGCACCATGATGCGTTTGCTGCTGATCGGCTGCCTGTTGCTGCTGAGCGCCTGCGCCAGCCAACCGCCATTGCCGGAAAGAACCCCGGCACTCGCCTTGCCGATGCAACTGCACGTGCAGCGCCTGGCGGACGGTCAGAGCCAGGACTGGTTGCTGGTGATCCAGCGCGAAGGCGCTGCGATCCGCTGGTCGATGATGGACCCGCTGGGCATCCCCCAGGCCCGGCAAAAACTGATCGACGGAACGTGGCAGGCCGACGGGTTGCTGCCGCCCAATCCGCAGGCGCGCGAGCTGTTCGCCGCGTTGCTGTTTGCCCTGACCTCGGCGGATGACCTCCGCGCGCTTTACCCGAACGCCCAAGCGATGGACCTGACGCGCACCCTGCCGGGTCATTGGCAAATCGTCTATCAGTCATCCGAGGTGTTCAGCGTTCGCATGCGCGGGCAACCGCTGAGCTATCGCATCACCCCGCTGGGAATGGCGCGATGACCGCCTACCTCAATGCCCTCGGCGTGATCTGCGCCCTCGGACGCGGCCAGGCCGACGTCAGCCGCAGCCTGTTTGCCGGCGACTGCTCCGGCATGCGCGCCGAAAGCGGCTGGGTGCCCGAGCGGGTGCTGCCGGTTGGCGGTGTGCCGGGCGAACTGGCGACCATCCCGCCCGAGTTGGGCCAGCAGAGCAGCCGCAATAACCAGTTGCTGCTGGAAGCCGCGTTGCAGATCGAAGGCCAGATCCGCCAGGCGATCCAACGCTACGGCGCGGCGCGAGTCGGCATTGTGCTCGGCACCAGCACCTCGGGCATCGACGAAGCCAGTCGCGGCATTGCCCATTACCTGCGCGATCACCAGTTCCCCGACGACTATGACTACCAACAACAGGAACTCAGCGCCCCGGCGAACTTCCTCGCCGACTGGCTGCAACTGAGCGGCCCGGCCTATGTGATTTCCACCGCCTGCACCTCCAGCGCCCGCGCCTTGATGAGCGCTCGGCGCCTGCTGGAGCTGGGGCTGTGCGATGCGGTGATCTGCGGCGGCGTCGACAGCCTGTGCAAGCTGACCCTCAACGGTTTTACCGCGCTGGAGGCGGTCTCGAACGAACGTTGCAACCCGTTTTCGGTGAACCGCAACGGCATCAACATCGGCGAAGCGGCGGTGTTGTTTTTGATGACGCGCGAGCCGGCCCCCATCGCGCTGCTAGGCAGTGGCGCGAGTTGCGATGCGCATCATATTTCCGCGCCGGAGCCCAGCGGTAAAGGCGCGTTGCAGGCAATGCGCAAGGCCCTGGCCAGCGCTCGCTTAACGCCTGAGCAGATCGGCTACCTGAACCTGCACGGCACCGCCACCCAACACAACGACGCCATGGAAAGCCTGGCCGTCGCCAGCCTGTTCCCCGACGGCGTGGCCTGTTCATCGACCAAACCGATGAGCGGCCACACCCTGGGCGCAGCCGGCGCGCTGGAAGCGGCGTTCTGCTGGCTGAGCCTGGCCCACGGCCGGCTGCCGCCCCACGTCTGGGACGGCCAGGGCGACCCGGCGCTGCCCGCCTTGCAGTGGGCACGCAGCGGCGCCGCCCTGGAAAAACGCTGCCTGATGAGCAACTCGTTTGCGTTCGGCGGCAACAACGTCAGCCTGATTATCGGAGAGGCCCCATGATCGATTGGCCACTCGCCACACTGCTGCCCCATGCGGGCGACATGATCCTGATTGACCAGGTGCTGTCGTTCGATGAAGAGCAGATTCACACCCGCCTCACCGTCAAGCCTGGTGGCTTGTTCAATCGCCCGGACGGCAGCCTGCCGGCCTGGGTCGGTATCGAGCTGATGGCGCAAAGCGTCGCGGCCTACGCCGGTTGCCGCGCGCGCCAGAACGGCCAGGCGGTAGAACTGGGCTTCCTATTGGGCACACGTAAGTTCGAGTGCAACGTCGAGCACTTCCCAGCCGGTACCGAGCTGACCATCCACGGCCTGCGGTCCCTGGAAGACGACAACGGCATGGGTGTGTTCGAATGCCACCTCACCGGCGACGGCATCCACGCCAGCGCCCGCTTGAACGTATTTCGACCGCCCCAGGCGGCCACCTATTTAGATGAATCGAAGGACGAAACGCCATGACTGAATCCGTACTGGTCACCGGCTCCAGCCGTGGCATCGGCCGCGCCATTGCCTTGCGCCTGGCCCAAGCCGGGCACGACATCGTGCTGCATTGCCGCAGCGGTCGAGCAGAAGCCGACGCGGTGCAGGTCGAGATCGAGGCCCTGGGCCGCAAGGCGCGGGTGCTGCAATTCGACGTTTCCGAGCGTGCCGAGTGCAAGGCAATCCTCGAAGCCGACGTGGAGCAACATGGCGCGTATTATGGCGTGGTGCTCAACGCAGGCCTGACCCGCGACGGCGCGTTCCCGGCCTTGTCGGAAGACGACTGGGACGTGGTGATACGCACCAACCTCGACGGTTTCTATAACGTGCTGCACCCGGTGATGATGCCGATGATCCGTCGGCGCGCAGCCGGGCGTATCGTGTGTATCACCTCGGTGTCCGGGCTGATCGGCAATCGCGGCCAGGTCAACTACAGCGCCTCCAAGGCCGGCCTGATCGGCGCGGCCAAGGCCCTGGCCATCGAGTTGGGCAAGCGCAAGATCACCGTCAACTGCGTCGCACCGGGTTTGATCGACACCGCGATGCTCGATGAAAACGTACCGGTGGAAGAGCTGATGAAGATGATCCCGGCGCAGCGCATGGGCACGCCGGAAGAAGTCGCCGGCGCGGTGAATTTCCTGATGTCGGCCGAAGCGGGCTATATCACCCGCCAGGTCTTGGCCGTGAACGGAGGTCTGTGCTGATGAAGCGCGTGGTCGTAACCGGCATGGCCGGCATCACCTCCCTGGGCAGTGACTGGGACACCATCGCCGCCAACTTTCGCGCCAACCGCAGCGGCATCCGGCGCATGGACGAGTGGGACCGTTTTAGCGAATTGAACACGCGCCTGGCCGGGCCGATCGATGATTTTGTCGTGCCTGCGCACTGGACGCGCAAACAACTGCGCAGCATGGGCCGCGTATCGCGCCTGGCGGTGTGGGCGGCGGAGCAGGCGTTAAAAGACGCCGGCTTGCTCGGTGACGAGTCGATCAAGGACGGACGCATGGGCGTGGCCTGCGGCTCGTCCACCGGCAGCACCGACGAGATCAAGGCGTTCGGCAACATGCTGCTCAACTCGGTGGCCGAGGGGCTGAACGCCAACTCCTATGTGCGCATGATGCCCCATACCACGGCGGCGAATATCAGCATCTTTTTTGGCCTCACCGGGCGCTTGATCCCCACGTCCAGCGCTTGCACCAGCGGCAGCCAGGGCATCGGCTATGCCTATGAGGCGATCAAGTTCGGACGCCTGCCGCTGATGCTCGCCGGCGGCGCCGAAGAGCTGTGCCCCACCGAAGCCATGGTGTTCGACGCGCTCTACGCCACCAGCCTGAAGAACGATGCGCCACAGACCAGCCCGCGCCCCTACGACAGCGGCCGCGACGGCCTGGTGATCGGCGAAGGCGGCGGCATGCTGGTGCTCGAAGAACTCGAACACGCCCTGGCCCGTGGCGCGCATATCCACGCCGAAATTGTCGGTTTCGGCAGCAACGCCGACGGCCAGCACACCACCCGCCCGGAACAGAAAACCATGCGCCGCGCCATGGAGCTGGCCCTGGAAGACGCCGGGCTTGAGCCCTCGGCCATCGGCTATGTGAACGGCCATGGCACCGCCACCGACCAGGGCGACATCGCCGAGACCCTGGCCACCCACAGCCTGTTCGGCAGCCGCATGCCCATCAGTTCGCAGAAGAGCTTCCTCGGCCACACCCTGGGCGCGTGCGGGGCGCTGGAGTCGTGGTTCAGCATCGAGATGATGAACCGCGACCAGTACGTCCACACCTTCAACCTGGATTCCGTCGACCCACAGTGTGGCGAGCTGGATTACCTGCAAGGTGAGTTTCGCGAGATGCACCACGACTACGTGATGAACAACAATTTTGCCTTTGGCGGCGTCAACACCTCGTTGATCTTCCGCCGCTGGCCCTGACTTTTAATCGACTGGAGAAAACGGAATGTCTTCCTTGCTACGCGCCACCCTGATCACCCTGGCCCTGCTGAGCAGCGCCGGTTGCACCAGCAAACCGGTGCTCAACACCCAGCACGACCTGCCGGCGAGTGCCCAGGTCAGCGAAGAAAAAGTCAAACAGGCGATCGTCGCCGCCCTGCAAAAACGCGAATGGACCGTGCAACGCCTGAGCCCGCAACTGGTGCAGGCTGAGATCACCGTGCGCAATCAGTTCTACGCCGCCATCGACATCCGCTACACCCGCAACAGCTACGCCATCACCTACCGCGACAGCCGCGACCTGGGCTACAAGGACGGCAAGATCCATCGCAACTACAACCGTTGGGTGAGCATGCTGGATCGGGACATCATGGCGGGGTTGCGCAACTATGGTGTGAATGAAGCGAATACGGCGCCGCAGAACTGAAATCGTTCCAACTCTATGGCGAGGGAGCTTGCTCCCTCGCCACATAAAGCCAGTTCAGCACGCCTATTGCACCGCCTTACGCGTCAACAACTCCACAAACGCCTGCGCCATCGGCGTTTGCGCGCCCTTGCGCTGCACCAGCCATACCGCCGTCACCGCCTCCTGGTCGAGCAGGGTGCGATAGACCACGCCATCGATGCGGATGCGCTGGTAGGACGCGGGCAGCACCGACACGCCCAACCCCGCCGCGACCAACCCGATGATCGTCATCGCCTCCCCGGCTTCCTGGGCAAAGTGCGGGCTGAAGCCGGCGTCGCGGGCGAGGTTGAGCAGTTGCGCGTAGAGACCACTGCCGTAGCTGCGCGGGAAAAACACGAACGGCTCCTCGGCCAACTGCGCCAGGTGCAAACCGCCCTCGCTGCCGTGCACCAAGGGATGACCAGCGTTGAGCACCGCCACCAAGGGTTCGCGCATCAACTCCACCACACTTAGCGAATCCGGCAACGGCAGCGGCCGCATCAGGCCAACCTGGATCGACTCATCCACCAGCGACTCGGCGACTACGGCGCTGCTCATTTCCTGCAAATTCAGGTGGACCGCCGGGAACGCCTGGCGAAACGCAAAGATCGCCTGGGGGATGCTCGAATTGAACGGCGCCGACGACGTGAAACCGATCTTCAGTTCGCCCAGCTCACCCAACTGCGCCCGGCGTGCCACATCTGCGGCCTTATCGACTTGCGCCAGCACCAGTCGCGCCTCGTGCAGGAACAACCGCCCGGCTTCGCTCAGTTCGACCCGACGGTTGGTGCGCTCGAACAAGCGCGCGCCCACCTCGTGCTCCAGCGCCTGGATCTGCTGGCTCAGAGGCGGTTGCGAGATGCCGAGGACCTGCGCCGCCCGGCCAAAATGCAGCTCTTCGGCGACGGCGATGAAGTAGCGCAGGTGACGTAATTCCATAGCAGCCTCATTAGGTCGTTAAAGCTATCAAACAGGTCGAACAATATATTGGAAAGAATCATTAGGCAGCTATATTCTTTTTTGCATTGCCGGTCCTGGCAGGCTTTTGCTCCCCGAGGTCCCCGTGAAATCTGCTGTCGCTCCATTCGCTCAAGAAGTCCCGCCGACTGCCCTGGATAAAAGGGTGGAGCAGCTCACTGACACGTACATCGAAAAAGGCACGCCGATGTTCATGCGCACCGTGCTGGCGCTGTTCTCGGGCGGTTTCGCGACGTTTGCCCTGCTGTATTGCGTGCAGCCGATGATGCCGGCGTTGTCCCACGAGTTTTCCATCAACGCGGCGCAAAGCAGCCTGGTGCTGTCGGTGTCCACGGCGATGCTCGCCCTGGGCCTGCTGATCACCGGGCCGATTTCCGACACGCTGGGGCGCAAGCCGGTGATGGTCGCCGCGTTGTTCTGCGCCGCGCTGGCCACCATCGCCAGCGGCCTGATGCCGAGTTGGGAAGGGATTTTGCTGATGCGCGCGCTGGTGGGCCTGTCGCTGAGTGGCCTGGCCGCCGTGGCGATGACCTACCTGAGCGAAGAAATCCACCCCCAGCACATCGGCCTCGCCATGGGCCTGTACATCGGCGGCAACGCCATCGGCGGCATGAGCGGGCGGCTGATCATCGGCGTGTTGATCGACTTCGTCAGTTGGCACACGGCAATGCTGATCATCGGCGCCCTGGCCCTGATCGCGGCGACGGTGTTCTGGAAGATCCTCCCCGAATCGCGCAACTTCCGCGCCAGTAGCCTCAAGCCGCGCAGCCTGGTGGACGGCTTTGTCATGCACTTCAAGGACGCGGGCCTGCCGTGGCTGTTCCTCGAGGCCTTCCTGCTGATGGGCGCGTTCGTGACGATGTTCAACTACATCGGCTACCGCTTGCTGGCCGACCCGTATGACCTGAGCCAGGCCGTGGTCGGCCTGCTGTCGCTGGTGTACCTCTCGGGCATCTACAGCTCGGCGAAAATCGGCTCCCTGGCCGACCGCCTCGGCCGCCGCCGCGTGCTGTGGGCGACCATCGTGTCGATGCTTGCCGGCATCGCCCTGACCCTGTTCACCCCGCTGTGGCTGGTGATCCCCGGCATGCTGGTGTTCACGTTCGGTTTCTTCGGCGCCCACTCGGTGGCCAGCAGCTGGATCGGCCGCCGCGCGGTGAAGGCCAAGGGGCAGGCGTCGTCGTTGTACCTGTTCTGCTACTACGCGGGGTCGAGCGTTGCCGGCACTGCGGGTGGGTTCTTCTGGCACTTCGCCGGGTGGAACGGGATTGGTGGGTTTATCGTCGCACTGTTGATCGGCGCGTTGCTGGTGGCGTTGAAGCTGGCGAAACTGGCGCCGCTGCAAACGGCCTGACAAACAAAAACGCCCGGCATAAGCCGGGCGTGTTTCATTGCGCGCCGATCACTCGTGATACTGCGCCGACAACTCATGCACCGCACGCAGGAACGCGCCGGCATGTTCCGGGTTCACTTCCGGCGTAATGCCGTGACCCAGGTTGAACACATGCCCGCTGCCCTTGCCGTAGCTGGCCAGGATGCGCCCGACTTCGGTGCAGATGGCTTCCGGCTTGGCGTACAGCACGGTCGGGTCCATGTTGCCTTGCAGCGCGACCTGATTGCCGACGCGGCGGCGGGCTTCGCCGATGTCGCAGGTCCAGTCCAGGCCCAGGGCATCCGCGCCGGCATCGGCGATGCTTTCCAGCCACAGGCCGCCGCCCTTGGTGAACAGGATCACCGGCACTTTACGGCCTTCGTGTTCACGGATCAGGCCGCTGACGATCTTGCGCATGTAGGCCAGGGAGAACTCCTGGTACGCCGCCGACGACAGGTTGCCGCCCCAGGTGTCGAAGATCTGCACCGCTTGCGCGCCGGCCATGATCTGGCCGTTGAGGTACGAGATGACCGACTGCGCCAGCTTGTCCAGCAGCAGGTGCATGGCCTGTGGGTTGTCGTAGAGCATGGCCTTGGTCTTGCGGAAGTCTTTCGACGAACCGCCTTCGACCATGTAGGTCGCCAGGGTCCAGGGGCTGCCGGAGAAGCCGATCAGCGGCACGCGGCCATTGAGCTCGCGGCGGATGGTGCTGACGGCGTCCATCACGTAACCGAGGTCTTTGTGCGGGTCCGGGATCGGCAGCGCTTCAATGTCGGCCAGGGTGCTGATGACTTTCTTGAACCGCGGGCCTTCGCCGATCTCGAAGTACAGGCCTTGGCCCATGGCGTCAGGGATGGTGAGGATATCGGAGAAGAGGATGGCCGCATCCAGTTCCGGGTAGCGGTCCAACGGCTGCATCGTGACTTCGCAGGCGAACTCCGGGTTCATGCACAGGCTCATGAAGTCGCCGGCGTTGGCGCGGCTGGCGCGGTATTCCGGCAGGTAGCGACCGGCTTGACGCATCATCCACACAGGGGTGACGTCAACGGGCTGCTTGAGCAGGGCACGAAGGAAACGGTCGTTCTTGAGGGCAGTCATGTCGGCATCCGCAAAAAAAGTACGGGCATTTTCTCAGAGCGCGACGCAAAAGGCACGGGATGAGCCGTGCCTTTTATCTATCGGGTTGATTTACGACAATCTCTTGGGCACATCAACACCAAATGTGGGAGGGGGCTTGCCCCCGATTGCAGTGTGTCAGTCTAAGTATCTTTAACTGGGCCATCGCTATCGGGGGCAAGCCCCCTCCCACATTTTGGCCACATTTCAAAGGTGAAATGGGTTAGACCTGCAGGTAATCCAGGATCCCTTCGGCGGCATTGCGGCCTTCGAAGATCGCCGTTACTACCAGGTCGGAGCCGCGCACCATGTCGCCACCGGCGAAGATTTTCGGGTTGCTGGTCTGGTGCTTGTACTGGCCTTGCTCCGGGGCGACGACGCGGCCCTGGCTGTCGGTCTGGATCTGGAACTGCTCGAACCACGGCGCCGGGCTTGGGCGGAAGCCGAAGGCGATGACCACGGCGTCGGCCGGGATGATTTCTTCGGAACCCGGGATCGGCTCGGGGCTGCGACGGCCACGGGCGTCCGGTTCGCCGAGACGGGTCTCGACCACCTTCACGCCTTCGACGCGGTCTTCACCGACAATCGCAATCGGCTGGCGGTTGTAGAGGAATTTCACGCCTTCTTCCTTGGCGTTCTTCACCTCTTTGCGCGAGCCCGGCATGTTCGCTTCGTCACGACGATACGCACAGGTCACCGACTTGGCGCCCTGGCGGATCGAGGTGCGGTTGCAGTCCATCGCGGTGTCGCCACCGCCCAGCACCACGACCTTCTTGCCTTTCATGTCGACGAAGTCTTCCGGCGACTTTTCAAAGCCCAGGTTGCGGTTGACGTTGGCGATCAGGAAGTCGAGCGCGTCGTACACACCCGGCAGGTCTTCACCGGCAAAGCCGCCTTTCATGTAGGTGTAGGTGCCCATGCCCATGAATACGGCATCGTATTCTTCGAGCAGTTGCTCCATGGTCACGTCTTTGCCGACTTCGGTGTTCAGGCGGAACTCGATGCCCATGCCGGTGAACACTTCACGCCGATGGCTCAGCACGGTTTTTTCCAGCTTGAACTCGGGGATACCGAAGGTCAGCAGGCCGCCGATTTCCGGGTTCTTGTCGAACACCACCGGGGTCACGCCGCCACGCACCAGCACGTCGGCACAGCCCAGGCCCGCCGGGCCCGCGCCGATGATCGCGACGCGCTTGCCGTTCGGCTTGACCTTGGACATGTCCGGGCGCCAGCCCATGGCGAAGGCGGTGTCGGTGATGTACTTCTCCACCGAACCGATGGTCACCGCGCCGAAGCCGTCGTTGAGGGTGCAGGCACCCTCGCACAGACGGTCCTGCGGGCACACCCGGCCGCAGACTTCCGGCAGGGTGTTGGTCTGGTGCGACAGCTCGGCGGCGGCGAGGATGTTGCCCTCGGCCACCAGTTTCAGCCAGTTGGGAATGAAGTTGTGCACCGGGCACTTCCATTCGCAATACGGGTTACCGCACCCCAGGCAGCGGTGGGCCTGGTCGGCCGACTGCTGGGGTTTGAAGGGTTCGTAGATTTCCACGAACTCTTTCTTGCGTTGACGCAACAGTTTCTTCTTCGGATCTTTGCGCCCGACATCGATGAACTGGAAGTCGTTATTCAGACGTTCAGCCATGTTAAAACCTCATCAAACTCTTCAGGCGCATATCACTGCGGGTTGGCACGGATGCTGGAAAGCAACGATTTCAGGTTGGCAGCCTTGGGCTTGACCAGCCAGAAACGACGCAGGTAATCATCAAGGTTCTCGGCGAGGTTACGACCCCATTCGCTGCCGGTTTCCTCGACGTACTCGTCCAGCACGTGCTGCAAGTGGTTACGGTGGGATTCCATCGCTTCGCCGCTGATCCGCTGGATCTCGACCAACTCGTGGTTGACCCGGTCGACGAAGGTGTTGTCCTGGTCGAGCACGTAGGCGAAACCGCCGGTCATGCCCGAACCGAAGTTGTAACCGGTCTTGCCCAGTACCGCGACAAAGCCCCCGGTCATGTACTCGCAGCAGTGATCGCCAGTGCCTTCCACCACGGTGTGGGCACCGGAGTTACGCACGGCGAAACGCTCACCGGCCGTACCGGCGGCGAACAGCTTGCCGCCCGTGGCGCCGTACAAGCAGGTGTTGCCGATGATGGCACTGTCCTGGGTCTTGTAGACGCTGCCTTTAGGCGGAACGATCACCAGCTTGCCGCCGGTCATGCCCTTGCCCACGTAGTCGTTGGCGTCACCTTCCAGGTACATGTGCAGACCGCCGGCGTTCCACACGCCGAAGCTCTGGCCCGCTGTGCCGGTGAAACGGAAGGTGATCGGCGCCTTGGCCATGCCCTGGTTGCCGTGCTTGCGCGCGATTTCGCCGGAGATGCGTGCGCCGATGGAGCGGTCGCAGTTGCAAATGTCCATGCTGAATTCGCCACCGCTGGCGTCGTTGATCGACGAAGCGGCCATCTCGACCATCTTCTCGGCCAGCAGGCCTTTGTCGAACGGTGGGTTGCGGTCCACCTGGCAGAATTGTGGCTTGTCTGCCGGGATGTGATCGCTGCCCAACAGCGGCGTCAGGTCCAGGTGTTGTTGCTTGGCGGTCTGGCCTTCGAGGATGTCCAGCAGATCGGTGCGGCCGATCAGCTCTTCGAGGGAGCGCACGCCCAGCCTGGCCAGCCACTCACGGGTTTCTTCGGCGACGTAGGTGAAGAAATTCACCACCATGTCGACGGTGCCGATGTAGTGATCCTTGCGCAGCTTCTCGTTCTGAGTGGCGACGCCAGTGGCGCAGTTGTTCAGGTGGCAGATGCGCAGGTATTTGCAGCCCAGGGCGATCATCGGCGCGGTGCCGAAGCCGAAACTTTCGGCGCCGAGGATGGCGGCCTTGATCACGTCGAGGCCGGTTTTCAGGCCACCGTCGGTCTGCACGCGGACTTTGCCGCGCAGGTCGTTGCCGCGCAGGGTCTGGTGCGTCTCGGCCAGGCCGAGCTCCCACGGTGCGCCAGCGTACTTGATCGAGGTCAGCGGCGAAGCGCCGGTGCCGCCGTCGTAGCCGGAGATGGTGATCAGGTCGGCATAGGCCTTGGCCACACCGGCGGCGATGGTGCCCACGCCGGCTTCCGCGACCAGTTTCACCGAGACCAGGGCCTGCGGATTGACTTGTTTGAGGTCGAAAATCAGCTGCGACAAGTCTTCGATCGAGTAGATGTCGTGGTGCGGCGGCGGCGAAATCAGGGTCACGCCCGGCACCGCATAACGCAGCTTGGCGATCAGACCGTTGACCTTGCCGCCTGGCAGTTGGCCGCCCTCACCGGGCTTGGCACCCTGAGCGACTTTGATCTGCAGCACTTCGGCGTTGACCAGGTATTCGGGGGTTACACCGAAACGGCCAGTCGCCACTTGCTTGATTTTCGAGCTCTTGATGGTGCCGTAGCGCGCCGGGTCTTCGCCGCCTTCGCCGGAGTTGGAACGCGCACCCAGGCGGTTCATGGCTTCGGCCAGGGCTTCGTGGGCCTCGGGCGACAAGGCGCCCAGGGAAATACCGGCGGAGTCGAAGCGCTTGAGGACCGATTCCAGCGGTTCGATTTCGCTGATGTCCAGCGGCGTATCCAGGGTTTTCACCTTGAACATGTCGCGGATCATCGACACCGGGCGGTTATCCACCAGCGCGGTGTATTCCTTGAACTTGGCGTAGTCGCCCTGCTGCACGGCGGCTTGCAGGGTGCTGACCACGTCCGGGTTGTAGGCGTGGTACTCGCCACCGTGTACGAACTTGAGCAGGCCGCCTTGCTGGATCGGCTTGCGCGCGCTCCAGGCTTCGGCTGCCAGGGCTTTCTGTTCGGCTTCGATGTCGACGAAACGCGCACCCTTGATGCGGCTCGGTACGCCACGGAAGCTCAGGTCGCAGACTTCTTCCGACAGACCAATGGCCTCGAACAACTGCGCGCCACGGTAGGAAGTGACGGTGGAGATGCCCATCTTCGACAGGATCTTCAGCAGGCCCTTGGTGATGCCTTTGCGGTAGTTCTTGAACACCTCGTAGAGGTCGCCCAGGACTTCGCCGGTACGGATCAGATCACCGAGCACTTCGTAGGCGAGGAACGGGTACACCGCCGAGGCGCCGAAACCGATCAGCACCGCGAAATGGTGCGGGTCGCGGGCCGTGGCGGTTTCCACGAGGATGTTGGAGTCGCAGCGCAGGCCTTTTTCGGTCAGGCGGTGATGGACCGCGCCGGTGGCCAGAGAAGCGTGGATCGGCAGCTTGCCCGGTGCAATGTGACGGTCGGTCAGCACGATCTGGGTACGCCCGGCGCGCACGGCTTCTTCGGCCTGGTCCGCGACATTGCGCACCGCAGCTTCAAGGCCGAGGCTCTCGTCGTAGTTCAGGTCGATGATCTGACGGTCGAAGCCTGGGCGCTCCAGGGTCATCAGCGAACGCCACTTGGCCGGGGAAATGACCGGCGAGCTGAGGATCACGCGGGAGGCGTGCTCAGGCGATTCCTGGAAGATGTTGCGCTCGGCGCCGAGGCAGACTTCCAGGGACATCACGATGGCTTCACGCAGCGGGTCGATCGGTGGGTTGGTCACCTGGGCGAACTGCTGGCGGAAGTAGTCGTATGGCGTGCGCACGCGCTGGGACAGCACGGCCATCGGCGTGTCGTCGCCCATCGAGCCGACCGCCTCGTAGCCTTGCTCGCCGAGCGGACGCAGCACCTGGTCGCGCTCTTCGAACGTGACCTGGTACATCTTCATGTACTGCTTGAGCTGGTCGATGTCGTAGAACGCCGAACCGTGGTCGTTGTCTTCCATGGTCGCCTGGATGCGCAGGGCGTTCTTGCGCAGCCATTGCTTGTACGGGTGACGCGACTTCAAGCGGTTGTCGATCGCATCGGTGTCGAGGATCTGCCCGGTTTCGGTGTCCACGGCGAGGATCTGGCCAGGGCCGACGCGGCCTTTGGCGATCACGTCTTGCGGCTGGTAGTTCCACACGCCGATTTCCGACGCCAGGGTGATGAAACCGTTGGTGGTGGTCACCCAACGCGCCGGGCGCAGACCGTTACGGTCGAGCAGGCACACCGCGTAGCGGCCGTCGGTCATGACCACGCCGGCCGGGCCGTCCCACGGTTCCATGTGCATCGAGTTGTACTCATAGAACGCCCGCAGATCGGGGTCCATGGTCTCGACGTTCTGCCACGCAGGCGGAATGATCATGCGCACGCCACGGAACAGGTCGATGCCGCCAGTGACCATCAGTTCGAGCATGTTGTCCATGCTGGAGGAGTCGGAGCCGACGCGGTTGACCAGCGGGCCGAGTTCTTCCAGGTCCATCAAATCGTTGGCGAACTTGGTGCGACGGGCCACGGCCCAGTTGCGGTTGCCGGTGATGGTGTTGATCTCGCCGTTGTGGGCGAGGAAGCGGAATGGCTGGGCCAGCGGCCATTTCGGCAGGGTGTTGGTGGAGAAGCGCTGGTGGAACACGCAGATTGCGGTTTGCAGGCGCTCATCGCTCAGGTCCGGATAGAAGGCGGTCAAGTCCGCCGGCATCATCAGGCCTTTATAAATGATGGTCTTGTGCGAAAAGCTGCAGATGTAGTGGTCGGTGTCGGCGGCATTCGACACGGACGAGCGACGACGCGAGGTGAACAGCTTGATCGCCATGTCCTGGTCGCTCAGGCCGTCGCCCGCGATGAACACTTGTTCGATCTGCGGCAGGCGCTCCAAGGCCAGGCGACCGAGCACGCTGGTGTCGATCGGCACTTTGCGCCAGCCGACGAGTTGCAGGCCGGCCGCGAGGATTTCGCGGTTCATGTTCTCGCGAGCGGCTTCGGCTTTGACCGGGTCCTGGTTGAAGAACACCATGCCCACGGCGTACTGCTTGGGCAGATCGGCCGCGAAATGTTCTTTGGCGACAGCGCGCAGGAACAGGTCGGGCTTTTGAATGAGCAAGCCACACCCGTCACCGGTCTTGCCGTCGGCGTTGATCCCACCACGGTGGGTCATGCAGGTCAGGGCCTCGATGGCCGTTTGCAAAAGGGTATGACTGGGCTCGCCCTGCATATGGGCAATCAGGCCGAAACCGCAGTTATCCTTGAATTCATCGGGTTGGTACAGACCTGCTTTCATAGACGCTTTCTCACCAGGCTGCCTCTTATATCGAGGCAAATTTCTTTTCAATTCAACCAGTTACCTTCCACGCCGAACGTTCGTCGGCTTTGCAGGGGCAAAAGGGAGGTCATTGTACACACCGACACAGACGCTCACAAATTTAGCGACGAGATGTCGCAAATCTATGTCGCATTTATGAAAGGTTTAAAGCGATATGCTGTGCTAGTCAAAACTTTTTTAATTTTGACCGCTACGACTCAAAAGCCACTGTGACGCAGACACCACAACGCGCGCGGCCTTGAGGGCTGCACGCACTTGCGGTTTTTTTTGAGGTGCCGGGAGGGCGGCCTGGGTAAGGCCGCCGGATCTTCAGCGAGTTGCTGCCAGTTCTTGTTGAACGCTGGCAACAGTGCGAGGCCAAGGTTTACCAGCCTGAACCTTCGCTGGCAAGGCTTTGATAGCGGTATCGGCGGCGGCACGGCTTGAGAAGCTGCCGTAAGTGATCACGTAAAGAGGCTTGCCGTTGAGCACTTTCTTGAAATAACGGTACTCGCCGCCCTGCTCCTTGACGAAGGCTTGAGCGTTGGCTTCGGAGCTGGTGCCGAGGATCTGCACCACGAAGTTACCGCTGGGCTGGCTGGTGTACCAACTGCTACCGGTGGCGCCGGCCTTGGCGACAGTCACCGGTTTTTCCGCCGGTTTGGCGGCCGGGGCCGGAGCTGGCTTGGCGACAGGCGCTGGCGCGACCGGCTTGGTGACGGGCGCCGGCTTGGCAGTCGCGACCGTAGGCGCAGGCGTTGGTTTTGCCGCCGGTTGGCCGGCGGGGACGCCCGCAGGTGGCGCAGTGGTGGTCACGGTCGGCGGTGTGGCACTGGAGCCTTCCACCGGCACGCCGTCGTCGCCTTCGGAGATACCGCCTGCTTCTTCGGCGAGCGGGCCGCGCATGACAGGCTGGCCGACCATCGGCAGGCTGGTCGGTTGGCCGGAGTTGGCGAATTCGACATTTGGCGTCGGTTTACCCAGTGGCAACTGCGCCTGTTCGGTTGGCGCGCCGGCAGTGGTCGGTGCCTTGCTGCGACCCGGGATCAACCAGGCGGCGGCGACAGCGACCACGACAACGGCGGAAATAGCCAATACGTGCTTCTTAGGCATAGTGAACCCCATCTTTGGACGCTTGACCGCAGAGCGGCTGGCAATCATGGCTTCAATCATGGCATCCCGGGCGACCTGATTAATGGTGCCAGGCCAGCCGTCGGAGCTTTCGTGAATATCAGAGATCTGCTGAGCGGAAAAAAGTTCGATGCCCTGCCCGGCGCCTTCGAGACGTTGCGCCAGGTATTCGCGGGTTTCTTCCTCTTCATACGGCTGCAATTCGATGACGTGGAACAGCTCCTGCTCGCCGCTGATCTGCTCCAGAGCGGCGATCAGGGACGATTCACCGAACAGGAACACATGCGGACGGCCTTCCGGCGTACCCGCTGCCAGCGCCAGCAGCGCCTCGAGGGCCGACTCGTCAAGCTGCTCGGCGTCGTCCACCAGCAGGTAGACTTCCTGGCCGGTCAGGCCCAGCTGCACCACTTGCTTGAGAATCGCATTCGGCTCGGCGCTGGCAACGTCCAGGGCCTGGGCCACCTGGCGCAGCACTCCGGCCGCATCACCGGCGCCACGCGCCGACACCACCACGCTTTGCACCGATTGCTTGTTGGTGCTGGCGACCAGCGCCTGGCGCAGCAAGGTCTTGCCGCTGCCCAACGGGCCGGTGACGACCAGCAACAACTGGCTGTAGCGCGCCAGGTGATGCAACTGCCCGAGCACCGGTTTGCGCTGCGCAGGGAAGAATTTGAAACCAGGCACCCGTGGAGCGAAGGGGTCGTGGCTTAACTGGTAATGGCCGAGGAACGCCTCGTCGGCATGCAAACTAGTCATCGGGCTCTTATTAACCTTTAAGCTGGGCCAGGGCGCGGTAATCCGCTCCCAGCGTGGCCTGTAAAATCTCTTTCGGATAATCGTCGGTCACCACCGCTTCGCCTATGCGACGCAGCAGCACCAGTCGCAGTCGACCGTCGATCACTTTCTTGTCTATCGCCATATGTTCGAGGAAATCCGCCTCACTCATCTCCTCGGGCGGGATCACCGGCAACCCGGCGCGCTGGAACAGGCGGATGCCCCGATCCCGCTCTTGGGCGCTGATCCAGCCCAGGCGTTGCGACATCTCCAATGCCATCACTGTGCCAGCCGCTACGGCTTCCCCATGCAACCACACACCATAGCCCATGTGCGTTTCGATCGCATGGCCGAAGGTGTGGCCCAGGTTCAAGGTGGCCCGAACACCGGACTCCCGTTCGTCGGCATTCACCACCAGCGCCTTGGCGGCGCAGGAACGCGAGATCGCCTCGGTCAGCGCCACTTGGTCGAGCGCGCGCAGGGCGTCGACATGTTCTTCCAGCCAGGTCAGGAACGGTTCGTCACAGATCAGCCCGTACTTGATGACTTCCGCCAGGCCCGCCGACAGTTCGCGCGGTGGCAAGGTGTTGAGGGTCGCGGTGTCGATCAGCACGGCCTGAGGCTGGTAGAACGCGCCCACCATGTTTTTGCCCAGCGGATGGTTGATGCCGGTCTTGCCGCCCACCGACGAATCGACCTGGGACAGCAGGGTGGTCGGCACCTGGATGAAATCTACGCCGCGCTGGTAGCAGGCGGCTGCAAAACCGGCCATGTCACCAATCACGCCGCCACCGAGGGCGACCACGGTGGTGCGCCGATCATGGCGTGCGCTCAGCAAGCCATCGAAGATCAGTTGCAGGGTTTCCCAGTTCTTATGGGCTTCGCCGTCGGGCAGCACCACGGAGATCACCGAGTACGCCGCCAGGCTGCGGCTCAGACGCTCAAGATACAGCGGCGCGACCGTTTCATTGGAGATGATCGCCACTTGCCGCCCGGCAATATGCGGTGCGAGCAACTCGGGTTGGTCCAGCAGACCTTCGCCAATATGGATCGGATAGCTGCGCTCGCCTAGATCGACCTTAAGTGTCTGCATGTGTCCCCGCGTTGAAGATGTATTAACGACCGGCAACGTCGCGATCCGACGTCGCCTGATGGCTCTACGCCACACCCCACAGGGTGATAGCGCGCCGCCGAGAATAGCGCATTTCGGGCCTGGCTTTAACGGGGTGGCAGCCGTTGCAGGCGCTCAAGAATGTCGAGCACCACCATCCGAGGTGGCCGCTCATCGGTTTCCACCACCAGATCGGCGATTTCCCGATACAGCGGATCGCGCAGCGCCAGCAGATCCCGCAGGGTTTTCGCCGGGTCGGCGGTGCGCAGCAGTGGGCGATTGCGATCGCGCGCGGTGCGCCCCACCTGCTGCTCGACCGACGCATGCAGATAGACCACCCGACCACCGGCATGCAGTGCCCGGCGGTTCTCCTCGCGCATCACGGCACCGCCGCCGGTCGCCAAGACCACGCCATCGCAGCCGCACAGCTCGGCAATCATCGCCTGCTCACGATCACGAAAGCCCAGCTCGCCTTCCTTATCGAAGATCCACGGGATATTGGCACCCGTGCGCAATTCAATTTCCTTATCGGAGTCTTTGAATGGCAGGCGCAGCTCTTTGGCCAGCAAACGGCCGATGGTGCTTTTTCCAGCGCCCATCGGTCCTACAAGAATCAAATTTCGCACAGAATCAACGACTCACAGCAATCGCCTGGTTATTCATAATACGCGGAGTCAGGAATACCAGCAGCTCGGATTTTTTCTCCGCCAGCACATCGCGCCGGAAAAGGCGGCCAAGATACGGCACATCGCCCAAAAATGGCACTTTATCTACCACTTTGCTTTGGGTATTGGAGAAAACCCCGCCAATCACGATGGTCTCGCCGTCCCTGACCAGCACCTTGGCGTTGACCTCGTTTTTCTTGATCGGCGGTACGTCGTTGAGTTTGTTCAGATAATCCGGCTCATCCTTGGTGACTTTCACCTCCATGATCACGCGGTCGTCAGGCGTGATTTGCGGGGTGACCTCCAGGGACAGCGAAGCCTCCTTGAACGACACCGAGGTGGCGCCGCTGGAGCTGGATTCCTGGTAGGGAATCTCAGTGCCCTTGAGGATGCGCGCAGTTTCCTTGTCGGACGTGACCACCTTGGGCTGCGAGACGATCTCGCCGTTGCCGGTTTTCTCCATGGCGGTCAGTTCCAGGTCCAGCAGCAGGTTGTCGGTGATAAACGCGATACCCAAGCCGGAGGTGCCGGTGAGCGCACCCAAGTCGACGAAGGGCGCACTGGGTGGATTGTCCACAGGCTCCGCCCCCGGCGCCGGAGGTTGCTGGATACCACCGGCGCCCCAGTTGCCGCGATTGACCTGCCCTCCCCAGCGCACGCCCAGGCTTTTGTCGTAGTCGACATTGGCCTCGACAATCCGCGCTTCAATCATCACCTGGCGCACCGGAATGTCCAACTGCGCCACGATGCGCCGCAGCTCTTCCAGGCGCTCGCCGGTCTGGTAGGCAATGATGTTATTGGTGCGGTCATCCACCGCCACCGACCCGCGCTCATCGGTGGTGCCCTCCAGGCCGGTCACCGACTGGAACAACTTGGCCAGGTCCGCAGCCTTGGCGTAATTGACCTGCAGCAGCTCGCGACGCAATGGCGCCAGTTCGGCCATCTGCTTGCGCGCCTCCAGCGTCAGCAGTTCGCGCGCGGCCAACTCTTCGGCGGGCGCCACCAACAGCACGCCGGCCTTTATTCGCTTGTCCAGCCCCTTGCTTTGCAACACCAGGTCCAGCGCCTGATCCCAAGGCACGCCCTTGAGCCGCAGGGTGATCGAACCTTGCACATCGTCGCTGGCGACCAGGTTCAGGCCCGCCACATCGGCAATCTGCTGCAACACAGCGCGCAGCTCGATGTTCTGGAAGTTGAGGTTCAGCTTGTCGCCGGTATAGGTGCCTGATGCCGCACTGCCGGGAGGCGGCAGTTGGATCAGATCCACACGATTGGGCACAGCAGCAGCCATCGGTGCCGTGAACGCTATCCATAGCGCCACACCGAAGGACGAGAAAGTCCTTTTCATTGTTTGATTCCGTTATGAGTTGACGTTTAGCACGAGGGTTCGCGGGCGCTCCAGCCATGCGCCCTGTTCGTCGGGAAACAACTCGACCAATTCGACATAGCCTTCAGCAATGGCCGTGACCCGACCGTGGTCCGGCCCCAGGTAATCGCCGACCGCCAGCCTGTGGACGGTGGCCGCGGCACGTAGCAGGGCGAAGGTTTGCATGCCTCGGGACAGCGTGCCGACCATTTCGAACTGGTCGACGGCGATACCTTCCAGGGCTCCGCGGGCGCGGTCGGGGTCTGGCGCGAGCGCGGGCCGGCCAGGCACGTGATCGACCTGCAAGGCGCGTGGCCGGAACGGATTGCGCAAGGCAAGCGCGTCATAGACAAAGCGCGGCCCAGGCTCAAAGGCCTGGTCCGGCTGAGCGCCCGGTGACGGATTGCGATACGTCTTGGCCAGCAACTCCAGGCGCAATGCCGCCCCATCCACTCGCAGCGCGACATCATGCACCGTGACGATGCGCGGCAAGCCGCCCAAGGCGCTCACAAACATCGCCAGGTCGTGATAAGCCCCGGTGACGCGCAGGTGTAACGGCTGCTCGATATAGAGTGGCCGGGGCTGCTCATCCAACAGCACGATCTCGTCGACGAGCACCGCATTGGCCGCGCCCAGCCGGGCAATATCTTCGAGCAAAGCGGGTACCCCGGACGCGCCAGGCAACTGCTGCAACAGCCCGGTAAAGCGCGCCTGCATCGCCTGAAACTGCAGGCTGCGCGCCTCAAGACTGGCGGCAAGGCCCGCCTTTTCGGCGACCTGGCGCTGCAAGACGACGCCCTGCGCCTCGATCCCCTGCAACCGCTCCCGCGACGGGCTCAGGTACATCCCATCGCCCACCCACAGCACCAGGCCGGCGAGCGCGCAGCCGAGCACGGCCTTGGCGGGCAAGGGCCATTTCGTAGCGTTGTGGGTGAGAGCGGAAAAGTCGAGCCTGGGCAGGCTCACGGCTGGGCCTCGACGGACTCTCCCTGGCGCACCGTCAATTGAAACTCGTTGCCGCCCTGGTCATCTTCCATCCGCACACGTTGCAGTCGAGTGGCGTGGGCGCCTTCGGAGGCCTGCAGGCGGCGCATCAGTTGGGCGATGTCCTGGCTGGAATCGGCGCTGCCGCGGATACTGACGGTATCGCCCTTCGCCACCACTTCATGCAAATGCACGCCGTCTGGCATCGCGCGGGCCAACTGATCCAAGAGCTGGGCACCGGCCGAACGGGCTTCGCTCAAGTCCTGCACGACCTTCATGCGCTCCGCCAATTGCTGGCTTTGCTCCTGCAGGTCATCGATGGTCTTGATGCGCGAGTCAAGGATGGCAACGTCCTTGTCCAGATGGTTATTACGCGTCACTTGTCGGTCAATCGCCTGGTCGATCACTTGATCGGCCAGCCACACGGCAGCAAGCGCCACACAGGCAAACGCCAGCAGCAGCACCAGGAAGTATTTGCGCCGCCGTTCCGCCAGCGCCTGGCGCCAGGGCAAAAGGTTGATTCGTGTCATCAAGCGAAACTCCTCAGGGCCAACCCGCAAGCAATTCCCATCCCGTGGGCATCCACGGCCCATTGTGCGCCATCGACTCGATGGCCCGGCGTGAAGCTGCCGAAATCCTGACTGCAAGCGCGCGCCAATGCAAATGCTTCCACATCCACCACCTTCGGCACCAGCCCAGCCAGGCTCAAAACCGCGACGCGAGCCTCTACCTGGGCCTTATGGCACGCGACGAGCAATACATCAACCCGCGCCCCATTCTGGGCCGATGGCCCGCGAACCTGGAAATCCAGGGCCATCTCATCCAGCGGGTACGGGATGTACTGGTCGGCCTCCATCTGGATCATCCAGGTCATTTCTTCCTCACTGAGCCCCGCCTCCAACTCGATCACCCGCGTAATAACCGAAGGGCCCGACACGGCCACGGCCGCTTGGCGGGCCGAGGTGCGCAACCGGGCCAACGCCTGGGACAACGCCTGCCCGACGCCGTCGAGGTCGAGCATGCTGCTATCGACCACGGTTTGGGCCGGTAGTGCCTGAGTGGCATAGCTTTGTACGCTGTAGCCAGTGGGCGAGCGGCCGAGTTCGATCAGCCGGATGCCCGTGTCCTGAATGTCGACACCCAGGACGGTATCGACTTTTTGCCTGAAAAATCCCTTTCCCATAAAACTCCCTAAAACTTTCCCTGTCATACCGCCTGATTGGCGCGGGGCACCGTGCATTCGGTCGCCTTGTTTGCGAGGCGCGAATGACGCCCCAAGCTGAAAAATGCTTTAATGCCCAGCGTTTTTTCCCGCTTTTTATCTGCAGCTCGGGTCGATTCATCGTTTGCCATGCATGCCCCGGCGCCTAACCCATTCTTTTCTCTGGAAATCCAAAAGCCTTGATTCGTCTGCTGAAGTTTTTCGGGTACTCCATTGTCGCCATCGTTTGCGGGCTGCTGCTCGTCCTCAGCGGCGCCTACCTCTACCTTAGTCCGGGTTTGCCCTCCGTAGAGGCCCTGAGAAGCATCCAGTTGCAGATTCCTTTGCGGGTCTACAGCAGCGATGAAAAGCTGATCGCGGAGTTCGGCGAAATGCGCCGCACCCCGATCCGTTTCGCGGATATTCCGCCCAATTTCATCAACGCCCTGCTGTCGGCCGAGGACGATAATTTCGCCAACCACTACGGCGTCGACCCCAGCAGCCTGGTACGGGCCGCCACGCAGTTGGTAAAAAGCGGACACATTCAATCCGGCGGCAGCACGATCACCATGCAAGTGGCGAAGAACTTCTTCCTCACCAGCGAGCGCAGCTTTTCGCGCAAAGCCACCGAGATCCTGCTGGCACTGCAGATCGAGCGGCAGCTGACCAAGGACGAGATCCTTGAGCTGTACGTCAACAAGATCTACCTGGGCAACCGCGCCTACGGCATCGAAGCCGCGTCCCAGGTCTACTACGGCAAGTCGATTCGTGACGCCAGCCTGGCGCAGATGGCGATGATTGCCGGCCTGCCCAAGGCGCCCTCGCGCTTCAACCCGCTGGCCAACCCGGCGCGCAGCAAAGAGCGGCGCGACTGGATTCTGGGGCGCATGTACAAGCTGGGCAAAATCAGCCAGAGCGCCTATGAAAGCGCGGTGGCCGAGCCGTTGAACGCCAGTTACCACGTACCGACCCCGGAAGTGAACGCCCCTTATATCGCGGAAATGGCGCGTGCCGAGATGGTCGGCCGTTATGGCAGCGAGGCTTACACCGAAGGCTTTCGCGTGACCACGACCGTTCCGAGCGACTTGCAGGAAATCGCCAACAACGCGGTGCATGAAGGCCTGATCACCTACGACCAGCGCCACGGCTACCGCGGCCCAGAATCGCGCCTGCCGGGCAAGACCCTGAGCGCCTGGACCACCGAACTCGGCAAACAACGCACGATCAGCGGCCTGGAACCGGCCATCGTCACCCAGGTGAAGAAGGACGGCGTGCAGGTACTGACCCGCACCGGCGAAGCGCATGTGGCGTGGGACAGCATGAAATGGGCGCGCCCATTCCTGAACACCAACAGCATGGGCCCGATGCCCAAGCAGCCGTCGGACGTGGCGCAGGTGGGCGACTTGATCCGCGTGCAACGCCAGAAAGACGACAGCCTGAAATTCAGCCAGGTGCCAGTCGCACAAGGCGCGCTGGTTTCCCTCGACCCGCAGAACGGTGCGATCCGCGCCCTGGTCGGCGGCTTCGCGTTCGAGCAGAGCAACTACAACCGTGCCACCCAGGCCAAGCGCCAGCCGGGCTCGAGCTTCAAGCCGTTCGTCTACAGTGCCGCCCTGGACAACGGCTACACCGCCGCCAGCCTGGTCAACGATGCCCCGATCGTGTTTGTCGACGAGTACCTGGACAAGGTCTGGCGTCCGAAGAACGACACCAACACCTTCCTCGGCCCGATCCGCATCCGCGAGGCGCTGTACAAGTCGCGCAACCTGGTGTCGATCCGTTTGCTGCAGGCGATGGGCGTGAACAAGACCATCGACTACATCACGCGCTTTGGTTTCAACAAGGCGGACCTGCCGCCAAACCTGTCCCTGGCCCTGGGGACGGCGACCCTCACGCCGATGGAAATCGCCACCGGCTGGAGCACATTTGCCAACGGCGGCTACAAGATCACGCCGTACCTGATCGACAAGATCGACAGCCGCAATGGCGACACCCTGTTCACCGCCAACCCGCCACGAGTGCCGGGTGATGTGGTCAACGGCGTGGCCGCCAGCGATGGCTTGGCCGCACCAAGCAACGGCGGTATCACCATCGAGCCGACCCCAGGCGCAATGCCCGTGGCCAACCCGGCGGCCGCACCTGAACCGCAAGCGCCGGCGGTGGCCGAGCGCGTGGTGGATGGCCGCACCACCTACATCCTCAACAGCATCCTGGAAGACGTGATCAAGAAAGGCACCGGCCGCCGCGCACTGGCCCTGGGCCGCGCGGACATTGCAGGCAAGACCGGTACCACCAACGAATCCAAGGACGCCTGGTTCTCCGGCTACAACGCCGACTACGTGACCACCGTGTGGACCGGCTACGACCAGCCGGAAAGCCTCGGCCGCCGCGAGTTCGGCGGCACCGTCGCGCTGCCGATCTGGATGAGCTACATGGGCGCGGCCCTGAAAGACAAGCCGCTGCATACCCAGCCAGAACCGGAAGGCATCCTCAGCCTGCGGATCGACCCGGTCAGTGGCCGTGCGGCATCGCCGAGCACGCCGAATGCGTACTTCGAGCTGTTCAAGAGCGAAGACACGCCGCCGTCGATCAACGAACTGGGCAATGGCGTGGCGCCGGGCAGCCCGCTGCCGGCGGACGAGGCGGCACCGATCGACCTGTTCTGACGGAGTCTGTGTTTGAACACAGATCCAATGTGGGAGGGGGCTTGCCCCCGATGGCAGTGGACCAGTCAACTCATCAGGTGACTGACACACCACTATCGGGGGCAAGCCCCCCTCCCACATTTGGTTCTGCCCAGGCCTCGGGTTTATAGCCACACAGCAAAAAGCCCCGACTCGCGAGAGCCGGGGCTTTTTGTGGGTGCGCTACAACGGCTTAGCCGTTGAACACATCATCCACGCTTTGCAGCGGGTAGTTTTTCGGATACGGCAGGGTGGCCACACCGGTCTCGATCGCGGCTTTGGCCACGGCGTCGGAGATCAGGGTGATCAGGCGCTTGTCCATTGGTTTCGGAATGATGTATTCACGACCGAATTCCAGCTTGGCGCCGCCGTAGGCATCGCACACATCCTGAGGCACCGGCAGCTTGGCCAGTTCACGCAGGGCGTTGGCGGCAGCCACTTTCATTTCTTCGTTGATGCGCTTGGCGCGAACGTCCAGGGCACCACGGAAGATGAACGGGAAGCCCAGTACGTTGTTGACCTGGTTCGGGTAGTCCGAACGGCCGGTGGCCATGATCACGTCGTCGCGGGTGGCGTGTGCCAGTTCCGGCGCGATTTCTGGGTCCGGGTTGGAGCAGGCGAACACGATCGGGTTGGCCGCCATGGCCTTCAGGCCTTCAGCGCTCAGCAGGTTCGGGCCGGACAGGCCGACGAACACGTCGGCACCGTCGAGGGCTTCAGCCAGGGTGCGCTTGGAGGACGGATGCGCAAACATCGCCTTGTACTGGTTCAGGTCGGTACGCTCGGACTGGATCACGCCCTTGCTGTCGACCATGTAGATGTTTTCCAGCTTGGCGCCCATGCTGACGATCAGCTTCATGCACGAGATGGCCGCAGCACCGGCGCCCAGGCAGACGATCTTGGCGTCAGCCAGGGTTTTGCCAGCGATTTCCAGGGCGTTGATCATGCCGGCCGCAGTAACGATCGCGGTGCCGTGCTGGTCATCGTGGAATACCGGAATGTCGCACTGCTCGATCAGGGCCTTTTCGATCTCGAAGCACTCAGGTGCCTTGATGTCTTCCAGGTTGATGCCACCGAAGGTGATGGAAATGCGCTTGACGGTGTCGATGAAAGCCTGCGGGCTCTCGGAATCGACTTCGATGTCGAACACATCGATGCCGGCAAAGCGCTTGAACAGCACGCCTTTACCTTCCATGACTGGCTTGGAAGCCAATGGGCCGAGGTTACCCAGGCCGAGAATCGCGGTGCCATCGGAAATCACTGCAACCAGGTTGCCTTTGCCGGTGTATTTGTACGCCAACTCAGGGTCACGGGCGATTTCACGTACAGGCTCGGCAACGCCAGGGCTGTAGGCCAGCGACAGGTCACGGGCGGTGGCGGTGGCTTTGGTGAGCTCTACACTCAGCTTTCCTGGACGAGGATGGGCATGATATTCGAGAGCGGCAGTTTTCAAATCAGACATATCGGCATTCCGCTTTTACTGTTGGTCGACGGACCGCCGAGGATACTCGTGTCGTAAAGCCCCTACAAGACTGGACAGTCAGTGGTGTCAAGGGCTATGCACTACGACTTTTGGCCAAGAGCTGCGGGATACAAGGAGCGAACTGCTCACAATCTACTTAAAAAATGTCTACAATTTTTCTTCCGATATCGATTTCAACAAGCGCAATCGCGTTAGAGTTCCTGCCTGGCCGCCGACAGCCAAATCGCGGGCACAAAAAAGGCGCCCACAAGGGGCGCCTTTTTCAACAGCTGGCAAAAGCCCATAGGGCTTTTGAGCCTTACTCTGCTGGAGTAGCAGCAGGCTTCTTGCCGAAAGCACCAAAGCGATCTGCGAAGCGCTGTACACGGCCGCCAGTGTCCAGAGTTTTCTGCTTACCGGTGTAGAACGGGTGGCACTCGTTGCATACGTCAGTGCCCAGTGGCTTGCACAGGTTCGAACGGGTTTCGAACTTGTTGCCGCAGCTGCAGGTGACTTCGATGGTTTCGTACGCTGGATGGATACCGGCTTTCATGGTGACTTCCTCAGGCTAGCGTGCCGCCACTCGACACCATTGTCGAATACCGCACGTAATTAGGCCGCGGATTCTACCAGACCTTTTTAAACGCGCAAGCGCCGCTCTGCATCGATTCAGCACACCAACGCCCCTTTCATCCGAAAACCGCGGCATACCCAACGCATCCCTCGTCTGCTAGGCTCCCGCCCTTCGTCATCACCCTCCTTTATAGAGAACCCCTGCGTGCCCGACGCCATTTTGCGCCTAGCCCTGCCCTCGCCCCTGCGCCGCCTGTTCGACTACCGGGCCCCGGCCGGCGTGCTGCGGGCGCAGTTGCAGCCGGGCATGCGGGTGCGGGTGCCGTTTGGCCGACGGGAAATGATCGGCATCCTGGTAGAAGTGGCCGATCACAGCGAAGTCCCGGCAGAAAAGCTCAAACCCGCCGTGGCCATCCTCGACACCACGCCGCCGCTACCGCCCGCGCTGTTCAAGCTGTGCCTGTGGACTGCCCAGTATTACCAGCACAGCCTGGGCGACACCTTGAGCTGGGCGCTGCCGGTGCTGCTGCGCCAGGGCGAGTTGGCCGAAGCACGTCAGGAGCGCTTCTGGTCGACGGTGCCCGGCGCCCGTCTCGACGACCCGCGCATCGCCCGCGCTCCGCGTCAGCGCGAGGCCCTGGCGACACTGGCCCAGCACCCCCATGGCGTGGCCCATCAGCTCTTGAGCAAGCTGATGCTGAGCAAAGACAGCCTCGACCTGCTGCTCGCCAAAGGCCTGGTGCAAGTCGAGATCCGCAAGCACGCCCCGGACCCGCGCCATGAACACTGGCTGGCCCAACCGGAATTGCCGCTGAACCCCGAACAGCGTGCGGCCTATGAAGCCATTCGCGCAGGTTTTGACAGCTTTCACGCGTTCCTGCTGGCCGGCGTGACCGGCAGCGGCAAGACCGAAGTCTATCTGCAGTTGATCCGCGAAACCCTGCAGGCCGGCAAACAGGCGCTGGTGCTGATCCCCGAGATCAACCTAGGCCCGCAAACCCTGGCGCGTTTCGAACAGCGCTTCAACGCACGCATCGCCCTGGTGCATTCGGCGGTCAACGACCGTGAACGCCTGGAGTCGTGGCTGGCAGCGCGGGACGGCGAGGCCGACATTATTATCGGCACCCGCTCGGCGCTGTTCACCCCGATGAAAAACCCCGGGCTGATCATCATCGACGAAGAACACGACGGTTCGTACAAACAGCAAGAAGGCCTGCGCTACCACGCCCGCGACCTGGCCCTGGTGCGCGCACGCCAGGAAGACATCCCGATCGTGCTGGGTTCGGCCACGCCGTCCCTGGAAAGCCTGCATAACGCCTACACCGGCCGCTATGGCCTGCTGCGCCTGAATGAGCGCGCAGGCGGCGCCAAGCAACCGCGCTTCCTACGTCTGGATGTAAAAAGCCGACCACTGGACAGCGGCATTTCCGGGCCGATGCAACAAGCCATCGGCCAGACCCTCGCCGCCGGCCAGCAAGTCCTGGTGTTTCTCAACCGTCGCGGCTTCGCACCGACCTTGTTGTGCCATGACTGCGGCTGGATGTCCGAATGCGAGCGCTGCGATGCGCGCATGACCGTCCACCAGCGCCATGGCGAGTTGCGCTGCCATCACTGCGGCCATGTGGAACGTGTACCGCGCCATTGCCCGCAATGTGGCAAAGTCGACCTGCGACCGGTTGGCGCGGGCACCGAACGCGCCGAAGAACGCCTGGGCATCCTGTTCCCGGACTACCCGGTGCTGCGGGTCGATCGCGACAGCACCTCGCGCAAGGACGCGATGAACCAGCTGTTCGCCACCATCCAGAAGGGCCAGCCGTGCATCCTGGTGGGCACGCAGATGCTAGCCAAGGGACATCACTTCCCCCGGGTGACCCTGGTGTCGATCCTGGATGCCGACGGCGGCTTGTTCTCCGGCGACTTCCGCGCCAGCGAGCGCATGGCGCAGTTGATCGTGCAAGTCGCCGGGCGGGCCGGGCGGGCCGAGGAGCCGGGCAAGGTGATCATCCAGACCCACCTGGCTGACCATCCGCTGCTGATTCAACTGACCGAGCAAGGTTACTTCGCGTTTGCCGAGCAGGCCTTGAGCGAACGCCGCGCCGCCGGCCTGCCGCCCTTTGCCCACCTCGCGCTGCTGCGTGCCGAGGCCCACAAGCCGGGGCAGGCGGAGGGGTTTCTCGATGAAGCCTGCAGCGCCGCCGAACGTCTGCTCGCAGAGCTGGGCCTGAGCGGCATCGAATTGCTCGGCCCGGTGCCCGCGCCCATGGAGCGCCGCGCCGGACGGTATCGCGCTCAGCTACTCTTGCAGGCGACGTCCCGCGCGCCGCTGCATCGGCTATTAAGTAGCTGGTTACTTGCGCTGGAGCAAATGCCCAGCGGGCGCCAGGTGCGATGGTCAATGGATGTGGACCCGGTCGATTTGTACTAACCCTGTAGGAGCGAGCTTGCTCGCGAAAAACCCGAGAGCACCGCGTAAACCCGAATATCCGCGTTATCGTTGACGATTTTCGCGAGCAAGCTCGCTCCTACAGTGGGCAGGATGCCCTTAAAAAGCCCCGCAGGTCTGGAACGGTTGGCAAGCCCGCCCTCGCCACGGATAATGCCCAGTTTTTCCACCTGCGCATCGCGCGCCACCGCTTGCGGTCGAAAGAGAACACCATGAAAGACACCATTCGCCAGCTGATCCAACAAGCCCTCACCCAACTCGTCAACGAAGGTGTGTTGCCTGAAGGCCTGACGCCGGCGATCCAGGTGGAAAACACCCGCGACAAGACCCACGGTGACTTCGCCAGCAACATCGCGATGATGCTGGCCAAGCCGGCCGGCATGAAGCCGCGCGACCTGGCGGAGAAAATCATCGCCGCGCTGCCGGCCGATCCGCAGGTGAGCAAGGCCGAAATCGCCGGCCCGGGCTTTATCAATCTCTTCCAGAACACCGAGGCCCTGGCTTCACGCCTCGACGCCGCCCTGGCCGACGCCAAAATCGGCGTGCGCAAGGCCGGCCCTGCCGAGCGCGTGGCCATCGACCTGTCGGCGCCCAACCTGGCCAAAGAGATGCACGTCGGCCACCTGCGCTCGACCATCATCGGCGACGGCGTGGCGCGGGTGCTGGAGTTTCTCGGCGACACCGTGATCCGTCAGAACCACGTGGGCGACTGGGGCACCCAGTTCGGCATGCTGATGGCTTACCTGCAGGAAAACCCGATCACCAGCAACGAGCTGTCGGACCTGGAAAACTTCTACCGCGCCGCGAAGAAGCGTTTCGACGAATCCGAAGCCTTCGCCGACCGCGCCCGTGGCCTGGTGGTCAAGCTGCAGGCCGGTGACAAGGAATGCCTGGCGCTGTGGTCGCGCTTTCGCGAGATCTCGCTGGCGCACTGCCAGAAAATCTACGAACTGCTCAACGTCAAGCTGACCATGGCCGACGTCATGGGCGAAAGCGCCTACAACGACGACCTGATCAACGTGGTCAACGACCTCAAGGCCAAAGGCCTGCTGGTGGAAAGTAACGGCGCGCAGTGCGTGTTCCTCGAAGAATTCAAGACCGCCGAGGGCGAGCCGCTGCCGGTGATCATCGTCAAGGCCGATGGCGGCTACCTCTATGCCACCACCGACCTGGCCGCCGTGCGCTACCGCAGTGGCGTGCTCAAGGCCGACCGTGCGCTGTATTTCGTCGACCAGCGCCAGGCCCTGCACTTCCAGCAGGTGTTCGAAGTGGCGCGCCGCGCCGGTTTCGTCACGCACCCGATGCACATGGAACACATGGGTTTCGGCACCATGAACGGCGCCGACGGCCGCCCGTTCAAGACCCGTGACGGCGGCACCGTGAAGCTGATCGACCTGCTGAACGAAGCCCAGGAACGTGCCTACAACCTGGTGAAGGAAAAGAACCCGGAGCTGGCGGACGCCGACCTGCGCAACATCGCTCGCGTGGTAGGCATTGGCGCGGTGAAATACGCCGACCTGTCCAAGCACCGCACCAGCGACTACAGCTTCAACTTCGAGCTGATGCTCAACTTCGAAGGCAACACCGCGCCGTACCTGCTGTACGCCTATACCCGCGTGGCCGGGGTGTTCCGCAAGCTGGGCAAGGACTTCAGCGAAGTGCAGGGGCAGATCGTGCTGGAAGCGCCCCAGGAACAGGAACTGGGCGCCAAGCTGGCGCAGTTCGCTGAAGTGCTGAACAGCGTCGGCGAGAAAGGTACGCCGCATATCCTCTGCACTTACCTGTACGAAGTCGCCGGGCTGTTCTCCAGCTTCTACGAGAACTGCCCGATCCTCACCGCCGACGACGAAGCCCACAAGCAAAGTCGCCTGCGCCTCGCCGCACTGGCTGGACGGACCCTCAAGCAAGGCCTGGAACTGTTGGGCCTGGAAACTCTGGAGCGTATGTAAGTTGGCTGCCAAGAAAAAACCTGCACCCAAGCGCGGCGCCAGCCGCTACCAGGCACCGGCGAAGCAGCCTATTCCGGGCTGGCTGTGGATGGCCATCGGCCTCACGGTCGGCGCGTTTATCGTATTTTTGATGAAGCTGGACCCCGGCCAGGGCGATGACGTCAAACGGGTCAAACAGGAGCAGCAAAAAGCCACGAAAATGGCCGAAGCCAACAAGACCGCGCCAAGCCCGACCGCGCCGGTGAAGCCCAAGTACGACTTCTACACCCTGCTGCCAGAATCGGAAGTGATCGTGCCGCCCGACGCCGTGCCGGAGAAAACCCTGCCGACGCCGCAAGTACCGACCACGCCGGTCACCCCGGCGGAAGCGGCCAAAATCGACACGGCACGAGCCCAGGCCGCGCTGGCCGGGATCACCCCGCCGCCACCGCCACCGGTTGCGACCACCAAGGCCGCGCCGGTGACCAAGTTCTTCCTGCAGGCGGGCTCGTTCCCGAAACAGGCGGACGCTGATCGCGTGCGTGCGCAGATCATCCTGCTGGGCCAGGCGGTCACGGTGGAATCCGGCACAGTGAAGGATGCGACCTGGTATCGCGTGTTGGTGGGGCCATTCAGCAACCGTGAACAACTGACCGTGGCGCAGAAACAATTGGCCGGCGCGGGCTTTAGCAACCTGTTATTACAACAGCGCCAGAGCCGCTGACCTACAGCCAATACAGATCAAAATGTGGGAGGGGGCTTGCCCCCGATAGCGGTAGATCAGTCAATATTTTCGGCGACTGATACACCGCGATCGGGGGCAAGCCCCCTCCCACATTGGGTTTTAGGCGGTTCTCGAAAGTGTGTCAGATCAATAGACACCATTCGTCCGTACCAACCTCCCAAGGTTGAAATCATCCCCGCTACCCCCATATCAGTTCCCACCAGGGCATTTTCGCCCCGCTGCGTGGAGACTCTCCTCTTGACCACCATCGTTTCAGTACGTCGCCACGGCAAAGTCGTCATGGGCGGCGACGGCCAGGTTTCCCTTGGCAATACCGTGATGAAAGGCAACGCGAAAAAAGTGCGCCTCCTGTACCACGGCCAGGTGCTCGCGGGCTTTGCCGGCGCTACCGCCGACGCCTTCACCCTGTTCGAGCGTTTCGAAGGCCAACTGGAAAAACACCAGGGCCATCTGGTTCGCGCCGCCGTCGAACTCGCCAAAGAATGGCGCACCGACCGCTCTCTCAGCCGCCTCGAAGCCATGCTGGCCGTCGCCAACAAAGACGCGTCCCTGATCATCACCGGTAACGGCGATGTGGTTGAGCCTGAACACGGCCTGATCGCCATGGGCTCCGGCGGTGGCTTCGCCCAAGCGGCGGCCAGCGCACTGTTGAAGAAAACCGACCTGTCGGCCCGCGAAATCGTCGAGACCGCCCTCGGTATCGCCGGCGATATCTGCGTGTTCACCAACCACAACTTCACCATTGAGGAGCAGGACCTCGCCGAGTAAGCCGTAGGCTTATTCCCGCTTGAGGACCGCAAACATTATGTCCATGACTCCCCGCGAAATCGTCCATGAACTCAATCGCCATATCATCGGCCAGGACGATGCCAAGCGCGCCGTTGCCATTGCGCTGCGTAACCGCTGGCGCCGGATGCAACTGCCAGAAGAACTGCGCGTTGAAGTAACGCCGAAGAACATCCTGATGATCGGCCCGACCGGCGTCGGTAAAACCGAGATCGCCCGGCGCCTGGCCAAGCTGGCCAATGCCCCGTTCATCAAGGTCGAAGCGACCAAGTTCACCGAAGTCGGCTACGTGGGCCGTGACGTCGAGTCGATCATTCGTGACCTGGCCGACGCCGCCCTGAAACTGCTGCGCGAACAGGAAATGACCAAGGTCAGCCACCGCGCCGAAGACGCCGCCGAGGAACGTATCCTCGACGCCCTGCTGCCACCGGCCCGCATGGGCTTCAACGAAGACGCCGCACCGGCCTCGGATTCCAACACCCGCCAGCTGTTCCGCAAGCGCCTGCGTGAAGGCCAGTTGGACGACAAGGAAATCGAGATCGAAGTCGCCGAAATGTCCGGCGTCGACATCTCCGCGCCGCCTGGCATGGAAGAAATGACCAGCCAGTTACAAAACCTGTTCGCCAACATGGGCAAGGGCAAGAAAAAAAGCCGCAAGCTCAAGGTGAAGGAAGCGCTGAAACTGGTGCGCGACGAAGAAGCCGGGCGTCTGGTCAACGAGGAAGAACTCAAGGCCAAGGCCCTGGAAGCGGTCGAGCAGCATGGCATCGTGTTTATCGATGAGATCGACAAGGTGGCCAAGCGCGGCAACTCCGGCGGCGTCGACGTGTCCCGCGAGGGCGTACAGCGCGACCTGCTGCCGCTGATCGAAGGCTGCACCGTCAACACCAAGCTGGGCATGGTCAAGACCGACCACATCCTGTTTATCGCCTCCGGTGCATTCCACCTGAGCAAGCCAAGCGACCTGGTGCCGGAACTGCAAGGCCGCCTGCCGATTCGTGTGGAGCTCAAGGCGCTGACCCCGGGCGACTTCGAACGCATCCTCAGCGAGCCGCACGCCTCGCTCACCGAGCAATACCGTGAGCTGCTGAAAACCGAAGGCCTCGCCATCGAGTTCCTGCCGGACGGCATCAAGCGCCTGGCGGAAATCGCCTGGCAGGTCAACGAGAAGACCGAGAACATCGGTGCCCGTCGCCTGCATACCTTGCTGGAGCGCCTGCTCGAGGAAGTGTCCTTCAGCGCCGGCGACCTGGCCGGTGCGCAAAATGGCGAAGCGATCCAGATCGACGCCGACTACGTCAACAGCCACCTGGGCGAATTGGCGCAGAACGAAGATCTGTCTCGCTATATCCTGTAAACCTCACACAGCGCTGCTTTGCTTCAATGTGGGAGGGGGCTTGCCCCCTCCCACATTTTGAAGCCGGTTTATTCAGGACCCTCATCAATGTCGAAATTTCCTACTGCTGTAAACCTGCACAAAACCTCAAACACCCTCGGCCTCACCTACGGCGCCGACGAGGTCTACCAGTTGCCCGCCGAATTCCTACGGGTACATTCGCCTTCCGCCGAAGTCCAGGGCCACGGCAAACCGATCCTGCAATTCGGCAAGCTCAACGTGCGCTTGAACAAGATCGAACCGGCCGGTCAGTACGCACTGAAATTGATCTTCGACGACGGACACGACAGCGGATTGTTCACCTGGGACTACCTCTATCAATTGGCCGTGCGTCAGGACGCGCTGTGGATCGATTACCTCGCCGAACTCAAAGCGGCCGGAAAAACCCGCGACCCGGATCAGTCGGTCGTGCGGCTGATGCTCTAGCCCAGGCTTCTTGCTCTTTAGAGGGCATTTTCTAATTCCATCTGCTTGAATGCCCACTCCTGTGGCCAATGATTGGCCCACTTGCGAAAAAAAATAAACTCGGGTAACCAATGGAACTGGCAAGTTCCCTGCATTTGACGATGCGGTATCAACGGTCACCCGAGTCGCAGTACCTGGCTTGTGTTGTGTATCGAAAGGTGGTGCGCAGCGGTACCCGGTACTCGTCTTTCGGACAATGGAGCGTCGTAGATGAGTAACAAGAATAACGATGACTTGAAACGCCAGGCCTCGGAAAACACCTTGGGGCTGAACCCGATCATCGCGTTACGTAAAAAGGACTTATTGGCCTCAGCGAAGATGGTGCTGAGCCAAGCCATCAGACAACCGTTGCACAGCGTCAAGCATGTCGCCCACTTTGGCGTCGAATTGAAAAATGTGATGTTCGGCAAGTCCGCGCTGGTGCCCGAAAGCGATGACCGTCGCTTTCACGACCCGGCCTGGAGCCAGAACCCACTCTACAAGCGTTACCTGCAAACCTACCTGGCGTGGCGCAAGGAACTGCACGACTGGATCGGCGACAGCAACCTGTCAGAGCAGGACATCAGCCGCGGTCACTTCGTGATCAACCTGATGACCGAAGCCATGGCCCCCTCCAACACGGCGGCCAACCCGGCGGCGGTCAAACGCTTTTTTGAAACCGGCGGCAAAAGCCTGCTGGACGGCCTGTCCCACCTGGCCAAGGACATGGTGCATAACGGCGGCATGCCGAGCCAGGTCAACATGGGCGCCTTTGAAGTGGGCAAGTCCCTGGGCACCACCGAAGGCGCGGTGGTGTTTCGCAATGACGTGCTGGAGCTGATCCAGTACAAGCCAATCACCGAACAGGTCCACGAACGCCCGCTGCTGGTGGTGCCGCCGCAGATCAACAAATTCTATGTCTTCGACCTGAGCCCGGATAAGAGCCTGGCGCGTTTCTGCCTGCGCAACGGCCAGCAGACGTTTATCGTCAGTTGGCGTAACCCGACCAAGGCCCAGCGCGAGTGGGGCCTGTCGACGTATATCGAGGCGCTCAAGGAAGCGGTCGACGTGGTCACCGCGATTACCGGCAGCAAAGACGTCAACATGCTCGGCGCCTGCTCCGGCGGCATCACCTGCACCGCCCTGCTCGGCCACTACGCGGCGCTGGGGGAGAAGAAGGTCAACGCCCTGACCCTGCTGGTGAGCGTGCTCGACACCACGCTGGACACTCAGGTGGCGCTGTTTGTGGATGAACAGACGCTGGAAGCGGCCAAGCGCCATTCCTACCAGGCCGGCGTACTGGAAGGCCGCGACATGGCCAAGGTATTTGCCTGGATGCGCCCCAACGACCTGATCTGGAACTACTGGGTCAACAACTACCTGCTGGGCAACGAGCCGCCGGTGTTCGACATCCTGTTCTGGAACAACGACACCACGCGCTTGCCGGCGGCCTTCCACGGCGACCTGATCGAGCTGTTCAAGAACAACCCGCTGGTGCGCGCCAACGCCCTGGAGGTGTGCGGCACGCCGATCGACCTCAAGCAGGTCACAGCCGATATCTACTCATTGGCCGGCACCAACGACCACATCACGCCGTGGCAATCCTGCTACAAGTCGGCGCAACTGTTTGGCGGCAAGGTGGAGTTTGTGCTGTCCAGCAGCGGGCATATCCAGAGCATTCTCAACCCGCCGGGCAACCCCAAGGCGCGCTACCAGACCAGCGACAGCCTGGCGGGAAAACCGCTGGAGTGGCAGGAAAATGCGACCAAGCACACGGATTCCTGGTGGTTGCATTGGCAAGTGTGGCAGGCAGAACGTGCGGGCAAGCTGAAGAAGGCACCGACGAGTTTGGGTAACAAGACCTACGCCGCAGCCGAAGCCGCACCGGGTACCTATGTGCATGAACGCTAGAGCACACTTTTTTGGGATTGAAATGGGATCAAATGTGGGAGGGGGCTTGCCCCCGATGCAGGCGGCGCGGTGCATCTGTTACACCGCAGTGATGCTGTCGGGAGCAAGCCCCCTCCCACATTTGGAGTGCATTCTAGCGGTAACACTTCACAGGGCTTGAGCATGCCGCAACCGTTCATCTTCCGCACCATCGACCTGGATGGCCAAACCATCCGCACGGCGGTACGCCCGGGCAAGCCGCACTTGACGCCGCTGCTGATCTTCAACGGCATCGGCGCCAACCTCGAGCTGGTGTTTCCGTTCGTCCAGGCGCTGGACCCGGACCTGGAAGTGATCGCCTTCGATGTACCGGGCGTCGGCGGTTCCTCCACGCCCAAGCGGCCGTATCGCTTTCCCGGCCTGGCCAAACTCACCGCGCGCATGCTCGATTACCTGGACTACGGCCAGGTGAATGTAGTGGGCGTGTCCTGGGGCGGCGCGCTGGCGCAGCAGTTTGCCTACGACTACCCGGAGCGCTGCAAGAAGCTGATTCTCGCCGCGACCGCCGCCGGTGCGGTGATGGTGCCAGGCAAGCCGAAAGTGCTGTGGCTGATGGCGAGCCCGCGGCGCTATATCCAGCCGTCCCACGTGGTGCGCATTGCGCCGATGATTTATGGCGGCTCGTTCCGTCGCGATTCGAAACTGGCCGCCGAACACGCCAGCAAAGTGCGCTCGGCCGGCAAGCTGGGTTACTACTGGCAACTGTTCGCCGGGCTGGGCTGGACCAGCATCCACTGGCTGCACAAGATCCGTCAGCCGACCCTGGTGCTGGCCGGGGACGACGACCCGCTGATCCCGCTGATCAACATGCGCATGCTCGCCTGGCGTATTCCCAACGCACAGTTGCACATCATCGATGATGGCCACCTGTTCCTGATCACCCGCGCCGAAGCCGTGGCGCCGATCATCATGAAATTTCTCGAGGAGGAACGCCTGCGGGCGGTGATTCATCCCCGTCCGGCGGTGTAAGGACCACACCGCCGCGCAACTTGCCGAGAACCGACTATGGTTCTGAATTGGCATGCCTGTTGATGACTTGACGAAGGAGTGTTGGCTCATGCGAGAAAGACCCGTGACGAACCCGGCGCCCACCCCTGCCGTGTTCATCAACGCGCAAAATGCGATCACCGGCCTGCGCGGCCGGGACTTGCTGTCAACCCTGCGTAGCGTCGCAGCCCACAGTTTGCGCAACCCGGTGCATACCGCCCGTCATGCCCTGGCCCTCGGCGGCCAACTGGGGCGTGTGCTGCTCGGCGAAACGGTGCATGAACCCAACCCTCACGACAGCCGCTTCATCGACCCGACCTGGGCCCTCAACCCGCTGTATCGGCGTAGCCTGCAGGCGTATTTGAGCTGGCAGAAACAGACCCGCCACTGGATCGATGACAGCACCCTGAACGCCGATGACCGCGCCCGTGCGCACTTCGCGTTCACCCTGATCAACGATGCGGTATCGCCCTCCAACACCCTGCTCAACCCGCTGGCCGTCAAGGAGTTGCTCAACTCCGGCGGCAACAGCGTGGTGCGCGGCGTGAGCAACCTGTTCGAAGACTTGCTGCACAACAACGGCCTGCCGCGCCAGGTCAGCAAGCACGCCTTTGAAGTGGGCAAGACCGTCGCCACCACCCCAGGCTCGGTGGTGTTTCGCAATGAGCTGCTGGAGCTGATCCAGTACAAGCCCATGAGCGAAAAACAGTACGCCAAACCGCTGCTGATCGTGCCGCCGCAAATCAACAAGTACTACATCTTCGACCTGAGCCCGGCCAACAGTTTCGTGCAATACGCCCTGAAAAACGGCCTGCAGACCTTCATGGTCAGCTGGCGTAACCCGGATGTGCGCCACCGCGAATGGGGGCTGTCCACCTATGTGGCCGCGCTGGAGGAGGCACTCAACGTCTGCCGCGCAATCACCGGCGCCCGCGAGGTCAACCTGATGGGCGCCTGTGCCGGCGGCCTGACCATCGCGGCCCTGCAAGGCCACCTGCAAGCCAAGCGCCAACTGCGCCGCGTCTCCAGCGCCAGCTATCTGGTGAGCCTGCTCGACAGCCAGATCGACAGCCCCGCCACCCTGTTCGTCGACGAGCAAACCCTGGAAGCCGCCAAGCGCCGCTCCTACCAGCAGGGTGTGTTGGATGGTCGCGACATGGCCAAGGTGTTTGCCTGGATGCGCCCCAACGACCTGATCTGGAACTACTGGATCAACAACTACCTGCTGGGCAAGGAACCGCCGGCCTTCGACATCCTGTACTGGAACAACGACAACACGCGCCTGCCCGCCGCCCTGCACGGCGACCTGCTGGACTTCTTCAAGCACAACCCGTTGAGCCATCCCGGTGGCCTGGAGGTGTGCGGCACGCCCATCGACCTGCAAAAGGTCACGGTGGACAGCTTCAGCGTGGCCGGGATCAACGATCACATCACGCCATGGGACGCGGTGTACCGCTCCACGCAGTTACTGGGCGGTGAGCGGCGCTTCGTGTTGTCCAACAGCGGGCATATCCAGAGCATCCTCAACCCGCCGGGCAACCCCAAGGCCAACTACGTCGAGAACCTCAAGCTGAGCAGCGACCCACGCGCCTGGTACTACGACGCCAGCCACGTCGAAGGCAGTTGGTGGCCACAGTGGCTGGCGTGGATTCAACAGCGCTCGGGCGTACAACGCGAAACCCTCACCGCCCTGGGCAACCAGAATTACCCACCGATGGAAGCAGCGCCAGGCACTTACGTGCGGGTCCGCTGAGCTCAACGATCCTATTTAAGAAGACCGGATGAAAACCCGCGACCGTATCCTTGAATGTGCCCTGCTGTTGTTCAACCACAAGGGCGAACCGAACGTGTCGACCATGGAGGTGGCCAATGAAATGGGGATCAGCCCCGGCAACCTCTACTACCACTTCCATGGCAAGGAGCCGCTGGTGCTCGGGCTGTTCGAGCGGTTCCAGAGTGAGCTGGCGCCCCTGCTCGACCCGCCGCCGGGCGCGCAACTGGAGGCCCAGGATTACTGGCTGTTCCTGCACCTGATTGTCGAGCGCATGGCCCATTACCGGTTTCTGTTCCAGGACCTGTCGAACCTGGCGGGGCGCCTGCCGAAGCTGGCCAGGGGCATTCGCCACCTGCTCACGGCGCTCAAGCGCACCCTGGCTTCATTACTCGCACGGTTGCAGGCGGCGGGGCAGTTGGTCAGCAGCACCCAGGCACTGGGCCAACTGGTGGAGCAGATCACCCTGACCCTGCTGTTTTCCCTGGACTACCAGCGCATTCTCGACCGCGAAGGCGAAGTGCAGGTGGTGGTGTACCAGATCATGATGCTGGTCGCGCCGCACCTGTTGCCGGCGGCGCGGGAAGCAACGGAGCGCTTGGCGCTGCGCTATATGGACGATCCGGTTTAACTGTCCGCCTTACAGGCACTGCGTCATTGAGGCTCACCGAACTGTTGCGAGAACTTGAACAGTTCACAATCATTCCTGATCCCCAACTTTCGATACGCCGATTGTTTTTGCGTGCTGATCGTACTCGCACTGCGCGAGAACTTTGTCGCAATCGAATTGACCGACATGCCATCCAGAAAACAACGCAGTACTTCCTGTTCCTTGGGCGTGAGGCAAGCGTGCAAGCGCTGCGGAATCGATAACTCTATTTTCGATCCGGTGGTTGCAATATCACGAATCGGCGGTATACCCCGCAGGGTCGGCAACATACAAGGCTGCAAGTAAATCCGGCCCTGGGCGACCGTGCGAATCGCCGTGATCAACTCAATCAGATTCTGAGTTTTGCCCAACACGCCCCAACTTCCGGCTTTCAAGGCCAGTGAAACCGTTGCGGGTGTGTAGTGCGACGAAACAACGATCGCCCTGCACTGGCTGAAACGTCGGTTCAGCGCCTGGATCAGGCTGAGGCCGTCCATGTCCGATGGCCCCAGGATAAAGTCCATCACCACGATATCCGCCACCCGCTGAGCGAGCGCTGCCAACAACTCCCTGCTGGTCCCGAAGGAGCCAATCACCTTGAGGTCGGCCTCTTTGCCCAGCCCCAATTCGATCCCCTGTCGAACCATCTCATGGTCATCGAGCAACATGACCGCATAGGTGTCGGAAAGTGAAGTAGTCATCACGAAACCTGCATAAGTGGATTCAGCTCATGACAAACAGACTCTCGCCATTACAAGCTCGGTATATCCCAGCCCACACCACTGAGCAATACATAAACACACTAAGAACTGTTCTTTAAGTAGTCTCTGACAGTTACTTCTTACAGAAAAATTGCGACACCGTTATTTAGAAAAAACCCGAATAAGTGCCGATTATTTTTTTCGAACAATCACGAGACAAATTTAGTTACTTCTCTATAGGAAAACCACAGATTTCAACGAACAATTACACCGTCCCAGCCACTTTAAAACTACAGACCCACTTCCGTTCTGCGTTTGAGGAAGTGGCGGGGCCTACCGCTAATCTATGATCGGGAACACTATGAACAACAACGCTCTATCCACCGTTGCGGCCATGCTTGTCGTGGCCGCCGCCGCATCGCAACCCGCGCTCGCGGCAACGGATGGCACCCTCAATTTCAGTGGGTTGGTCAACGACGTGACCTGCACCGTCGAAGGCTCGGCGCCGGGTACGGGCGCCGTGGTCAAGGACGTCAACCTGGGAGGCGTCGCCGCTGCGCGCCTGGCGAACCCGGGTGATCGCGCCAACCTGACCGGTTTCACCATTCGTATCGGTGGACCGGGCGAAGGCAGTTGCGCCAACGGCCGCACTGCGATGGTGGCCTTCGACCCAACCAGCCCGGCCATCGACGTGGCGACCGGGCGCTTGAACATCGACGGCTACAACGACCCGGCCGACACCACCAACGCCAAGAACGTACAGATCGAAGTGACGAACCGCGATGGTTCTCCCATTAACGTCTACACCGAGAAATCGGCGGGCGTGGTGATCGCCGACAACCAGGCCGTCATCCCGCTGGCCGCGCAAATGTACGCCAGCGGCGCCGCCACCGAAGGAACGGTGCGAACCCGGGTCGGTTTTATGATTGAGTACGCCGATTAAGGGGCCAGCGGGCTGGCCTTGCGCACCCTGGACCAGTGCCATCGCGCAGGGCCTGCCCGCTGATTCAAAGAGCATTCAGATGATGAAAACAATCGCCCGCCTTGCCCTTGCCTGCTGTGCTGTCGGAGGGTTCTTGCTGCAAGCATCCAGCGCCCACGCGGGCGTGATTATCTATGGCACACGCGTGATCTACCCAGCCGACCGGCAAGAGGTAGTTGTACGCCTGGAGAACAAGGGCGACCGCCCGGCGCTGGTGCAGACCTGGCTGGATGCCGGCGACGTGCGCTCGACACCCGCGACGGCGCAAACGCCGTTCAGCCTGTCGCCGCCGATCTTCCGCATCGAGCCCCATCAGCAACAGGCGGTGCGCCTGCGCTATGCCGGCGAATCAGCCCCCGGCGACCGTGAACGCCTGTACTGGCTGAACGTGCTCGAAGTCCCGCCGCTGGCCGCCGATGCCGCGCAGAATAACCAGATCGAACTCGCGTTCCGTACCCGCTTGCGGGTATTCCTGCGACCGCAGGCACTGCCCTACCCGGTCAGCAGCGCCCCGGCAAAACTGCAATGGCAACTGGTGCGCCACGACCAGGGTTTTGCCCTACAGGCAACCAATCCGACGCCTTACCATATTTCCCTCACCTCGATTGATTTGCTGAGCGACGGCAAACGCTTCAGCAAAGCGCCGAACAAGGCCGCCAACGACAGCCTGCTGATGCCGGCCGGTGATGTGAAACGCTTTGTGCTGCCGCTGCTGCGCGAACGCCCCAGTGGCGCGCCCCAGGTTGAGTTCACGACGGTCAGCGACTTCGGCGCCCGCGTGCGCCATACGGCTGGCCTTACCCCCGCCGCCACCCAGTGACTGACGCTATGAACACCACTTCCCTTTCACACCGGCCAGCCAAGTGCCTGCTGTTGACGTGGGCGTTGTTCGGCGCCGCCGTCGTGCAGGCCAGCGTGGTGATCAACAGCACGCGCATCGTCTACCCGCAGCAGGCCAAGGAGGTGACGGTCCGGCTCGAAAGCAAGAACCAGGCGCCGGTGCTGATCCAGGCATGGCTGGACACCGGCGACGAACGCTCGACGCCGGACCTCGCCGCAGCGCCCTTTGTCGCCACGCCACCGATCTTTCGCATGGAGCCGGGCAAACAACAGGTGGTGCGCCTGGCCTATACCGGCGACAGCTTGCCGTCGGCCGAGGAAAGCCTGTTCTGGTTCAACGTGCTGGAAGTGCCCGCGCAAACGCCTGGCACCCAACAGGGCAATCAGTTGCAGCTCGCCTTCCGCTCGCGGATCAAGCTGTTTTTCCGTCCGCAGAACCTGCCTTACGCGGTCGAGTCCGCGCCCGGAAAACTGCAATGGCGCCGCGTTTCGAACGCGCAAGGCCAGGCGCTGGAGGTCTACAACCCGAGCCCATATCACGTGACCTTCGAACAGATCGACCTGCTGGAGTCGGGGCGGCGTCATGCCCGCCAGGCCGCCACATCAGGCGCCGAAAACATGGTGACACCCGGCGCTCGCCAGCGCTTCGCGCTACCCACCCTGAAAACGCCGCCAGGTGCTGCGGCCACCGTAGAGTTCCACACCCTCGACGATTTCGGGGCCAAGGTCTCGCACAGCACCAAGGTCTCGCCATGACAGCCTAAATACGTTCGCCAGCCCCTGCGCAGGCAGGCTGGCCACCTCACTCACGTCATTCCACACGTTCGGTTGATGCCCTTTTTTCGGGGCAGGGCTTCCCCATGCCCGAATTCGGACAGCACCTATTTTCTGGGAACGGTCACCATGCGTTTGAACATGCCCGCCAGGCCAAGCCACGGGCGCCTGACACACCATCGATTGCGGCTGACGGCACAAAGCCTGTTACTCCTATGCAGCGCCCATGCCTTGAATGCCCACGCGGTGGAGCATGTCGCATTCAACCCGGCCTTCTTTCCGAATGGCCCGGGCGGCCTACAGGTCGATATTTCAAAATTCAGCCAGGGCAACGTTGTGCTGCCCGGCAGCTACCGCACCGACGTCCACCTCAACGGCCAGTGGATCGGGCGCGAAACCGTGTCCTTCGTGGCGGTCGACGGCCAGCACAGCGCGCAGTTGTGCCTGGCGCGTGAGGCGCTGCTCAGGTTCGGCATCGACCTGGACGCGGTCGACCGGCAATCCGCCCAAGCCGGTCTCGCAGCCGCTGCTCCGTTCGCCGACTGCGCCGATATCACCACCTACCTGCCGGGCGCCAGCAGCGCCTTCGACGCCGGCGAAAACCGCCTGGACCTGCAGATCCCGCAGATCTACCTGGCACGCCAGGCACGCGGTTATGTCGACCCGCGCCAGTGGGACAGCGGCATCGATGCCGCCTTTGTGCGCTACAACGTCAATACCTTTGCGACCCGCACCAACGGCCGCGCGCTCAGTTCCCAGTATCTGGGCCTCAATACCGGGCTTAACCTGGGCGACTGGCATTGGCGCCACAACGGCAGCTACAGCCGAACCGACAGCGCCTCGGGTTATCAAAGCAACGCCACCTACGTGCAGCGCGATGTCAGCCCGTTGCAGTCACAGTTGATGGTGGGCGAGATCTACACCGCGGGCGAGTTGTTCGACAGCGTGCGCCTGCGCGGCGCAAGCCTGTTCAGTGACGACCGCATGCTGCCGGACTCGCAGACCGGCTTTGCGCCCGTCGTGCGTGGCGTGGCCGAGACCAACGCACGGGTCAGCGTGCGCCAGCGCGGCGTGTTATTGGACGAGGTCTCGGTGGCCCCCGGCCCGTTCGTGCTCAATGACTTGTTCCCAACCGGCTATGGCGGCGACCTGAACGTCACGATCACCGAAGCCGACGGGCGCCGGCGTGAGTTCATCGTGCCGTTCGCCGCCAACGCCAACCTGCTGCGTGCCGGCTACAAGCGCTACGCGTTGAGCATCGGCCAACTGGATGAAATCGGCGTGCGCCACCCTCCCAGACTGCTGCAGGCCACCTACCAGCATGGCCTCAGCAACCTGTTGAGCGCCTACACCGGCGCAGTGCTGGCCGACGACTACCACTCGCAACTGGTGGGCGCGGCGTTCAATACCTCGCTGGGCGCGCTGTCTTTGGACCTGACCCAGTCCAATGCGCGCGTGAAAGGCCACGGGTCGCGGGATGGGCAAAGCCTGCAGGTTCGCTACAGCAAGAACTTCGCGGACACCGGCACCCACTTTGCGCTCGGCGCCTACCGGTATTCCACCGAAGGCTTCCTGAGCGTGACCGATGCGGCGCGCGTGCGTGACCTCGCCATCGACGGGCTGCGCGTCGACAGCCTGTCGCGGCTGCGTGACCGGATGGATATCAGCCTCAACCAGAGCCTGGGCGTCGGCACGGTGTACCTGACCGGCTCCTCACAAAACTACTGGAACCGCAAAAGCGGCAACCTGACCTTCACCGCCGGTTACAGCGGCGCCTGGAAGGGCATTCACTACACCGTCAGCGCCCAGCGCAGCCGTGACTTGCTGAGTGAACGCGTCGACAAGCAAGTGGACTTGACCCTCAGCCTGCCCCTGGGCAGCGGCCCACGCTCGCCCACCTTGACCACCACGGCCTATCGCGGCGATCAAAGCAGCGGTGAGCGCGTGACCCTCGGCGGCAGCCTGGGCGAGCGCAGCGAATTCAGCTACGGCCTCGGCGCCAGCCAGACGCACGGCAGAGGCAACGCCACCAGTGCCGACATGAAATACCAGACCGCCCACGGTGTGCTGTCCGCCGGCGTTGGCCAGAGCAGCGCCTACCGCTCGGCCTCGTTCGGCATGACCGGCGGCATTGTCGCGCATGCCGGCGGTGTGACCTTCGCGCCGGAGTTGGGCGATACCGTCGGCATCGTCCAGGCGCCCGACGCCGAGGGCGCACGGATCAACGGCAACCACAGCGCACAAGTCGGCAAGCGCGGTTATGCCGTGGTGCCCCACCTCACGCCGTACCGCCGCAACGTCGTCGAGCTGGACCCCAAGGACCTTTCCGTCGATGTGGAGCTCAAGACCGCCGCGCAAAACGTCGCGCCCCGCGCCGGGTCGGTGGTGAAGCTGCAATTCGAGACAGTCAGCGGCCAGGCCTTGTTGATCACCGCTCTGCGCGAGGAGGGTAGCCCCTTGCCCTTCGGTGCGGATGTCTTCGATGAACAGGGTGCCAGCGTCGGCATTGTCGGGCAGGGCGGTAAGGCATTTGTGCGTGTGGCGCGCCCGCAGGGGCGGTTGACGGTCAAGTGGGGGACGGACGCCGGGGGCATATGCCAGCTGGACTACGACCTGGGTACGAAATCGGCGGCTAAAGGCGCTAACCGCCTGCGCCATCTGAACGCGGGCGCCTGCAAAGGCAATGCAGGCGGTTGATCCGGCGCAGGCAAGCGCCCTCCTTTTCATGGCGGAACTGAAGATGAAACACTCCACAAACCTCGTTTCAATACTACTCGTGCTTGGCTTGCCAATCGCGGCTCAAGCCGCGTGCGAGAGCTATCCTCCTGACGCCGAGCTTGGCCTCTCCCTCCCGGCCGTGATTACCGTCCCCGACAGCCTGCCGCTGGGAAGTGTGATCGCCCAACAAGCATTCAGCGGCTCTGTGCCTGCCCTCTTCTACAATTGCCGCACCGGCACCCCAGCTTCGGCCTTCGGGCGCTATGCAAAGCCCTTGGACCCGATAACCTGGTCCTATCCGACCGAGGCACCCGGGGTTGGCATGCGGCTGCTCATCACCGACGCCCGCCCATCGACCAACGCCTATGCCATCGAGAGTTTTACCGACGCCGTCGTGCTCCCCGGAAGGCACCCCTCCTTCACGAGCGCGGAGGTGATCCTTTACAAAATCGGGCCGGTAACAGACGGGGTCGTGCCTGCCGGAACCCTCTTTGAATACAGGCTGCACGGCCCCTGGGGTTACTTAGGCCGCTTCAGCCTGCGGATCAACAACTCGGTACGTTTCGTCAGACCCGCCGCCACCTGCGACCTGGCGGCCGGTGACGTCAACCGCACGATCTCGCTTGACCCGGTGCAAGTCAGCACCTTCCAAAGCACTGTCAGCGCAGGCGCGCGCGACTTCGAGTTGACGGCGAACTGCAGCGACGCCACCAGCGTCACCTTTCGGTTTGCCGGTACGCCCGCCCCTGGGCACGACGCGCTCTTCGCCAACACAGGCAGCGCCGGTGGCATCGGGCTGTGGCTGTATTCGCGAATCAACGGGGTGGCCCAGACGATTACCGCCAACGGCACGGATAGCAGCCGCACGCTGGTGGTTTCCGACAACCGTGCGGTCTTGCCACTCGGCGCCGCCTATCACAAAAACGGCGCGGTCAGCCAAGGCACGCTCGCCAGTACCGCCACCGTCAACATTACCTATAACTGAAATACCGGAGATTACCCGATGAACATCCGCACGCTGCCGCGACTGCTGGCAATCACTGCTGGCCTCGCCGCCCATGCGGTCCAGGCCGCGACCACGGGCACCCTGACCTTTGTCGGCCAGGTCAACGCCGGCACCTGCAACCTGGCGGCCGGCGATCTGAACCGCACCGTCACATTGCCGACCATCAAGATTTCCGACTTTGATGCCACGCCCTCCACCGGGGGGTTCGATTTCGAGATCTCGGCCGACTGCGAATCGGACATCCGCAACGTCACGTTCCTGTTCGCAGGCAGCGCCTCCAGCGGCAACGCCGTGCTGTTTGCCAATACGGGAACCTCAGGCGGCACGGCCCTTTGGCTGTTACACCGCACGACACCCGGCTACACCATCCCCGCCAACGGCACCGACGCACAGCGCAGCCGCACGGTGGAGACCAGCAGCAACAAGGCGGTGTTGCCGCTCACGGCGGCGTACCATAAAACCGGCGAGGCGGTCACCCAAGGGACCTTGGCCAGCGCGGTGACGGTGTCGATCACCTACAACTGAGCAGCCTGTTTACGCAGACAAAAAAACGCCCGACCTTCACAGGCCGGGCGCTTTTTCAGGTGCCCCGAAAAGATCAGGACTGACTGGATGGCGTCGGGGCTACCGATGCGGCAGCCGGTGCCGGCGCAGCGGTCGGCGCGGTTGCCGAATTGGCGCTGGAAGCGGCGGGCGCCGGGGTCGCAGGCTTGGCGGCCATGGCCAGCTTCGCGGCGGCTGGCTTTTTCGCTGCAACCGGCTTCTTCGCGGCGGCAGGTTTGGCTACGGCGGGCTTGGCAGCGGGTTTGGCTGCGGCCTTGGCGGCAGGTTTAGCAGCAGGCTTGGCGGCGGCTTTAGCGGCCACTGGTTTAGCGGCAGGTTTAGCCGCTGCCACTTTCGCCGCCGGCTTGGCCGCAGGTTTAGCCACCGCTTTGACTGGCGCTTTGGCCGCGGGTTTTGCAGCCGGCTTGGCAGCGGCTTTGACCAATGGCTTGGCGGCCGTTTTCGCAGCCGGTTTGGCGGCAGCGGTTTTAGCCGCAGGCTTGGCCGCAGCGGCCTTCACCGGGGCGACTTTGGCACCGGTGAGTTTTTCGATCTGTTTGGTCAGCGTGTCAACCTTGCTGTGCAGGGCCTTCACTTCACTACGGCTAGGTACACCCAGTCGTGAAATGGCACTGTGCAGACGCTTATCGAAAGCCCCTTCCAGTTCGCCCCATTTGTCACTGAGTTTCGACTTGGCCGAACCCGCAGTCGCTTTGGCAGCGTCCACTTGTTTGCCGACGGTGCTCTTGGTCAACTTCTCGGCCTTCTCGCCGTCTTTAACCAATGTCTCGAAGAGTTTACTGCCGTCACTGTCGATCTTCGAGTAAACGCCTAAACCAGCCAGCCAGATCTTGCGGGAATATTCTTCAACTTTCCCGACCCACGAGCTGCCTTCTTTCTGAGTAGTCTTTTTAACAGCCATCCCGATGTCTCCTTAGTGTTTACGCGCGACACGTTCGAGCAATGCCGTCAGCTCTTCGAGCTTAGCAGAGAGTGTCTCAACGTCATGTTTAGACGCAATGCCGATTCGATTCAAGGCACTTGCAACACGACTGTCAAAAGCTTTTTCAACTTTATCCAGTTGAACTTCCACCCGGCCTTTGACGCTGGAGAGATTACTCTTTACTTGGTCAATCTGACTGTTGGCCGCATCCAGTTGTTCAACCGCAACTTTTTTACCTTTACTTTCAACATGTTGACCGGTCTTAACCAGCTCTTTGAAGTACTCGCCGCCCTCGCTTCCGACCTTGGCATAGGCGCCCAGGCCTGCCAGCCAGATCTTGCGGGCATAGGTTTTAACGTCGTCCAGGGCGCGGCTCGGGGCGTCGATTTTTTTCTTCAGGATAACTTTGGCCATGATGCACCTCACGTAAAAAGGGTGGAGGAACGGCCCGCAGAAGTTGAGGGCGTGGGCACAAAGTAGGCAGAAAAATTAGAATCGGCACCCTAAGAACAGCAGGATCACGCCAAGGCTTTATCCAGGGCTTTCTCGATTTCAGTCTTGATCGTGCCACTCATGGCCGACATCAACAGGCCCAGTTCCACATCAATACGCAACAGATCATCGGCGACCAACACCGTGCCTTTAACCCCCGAACGCTTGAGGTTCAACGTATCGCCAGACCATGAAGGCTGCAGGCCATATTGATCCTGGAGTTTCTGTGCCAGCTTCTCGGCCTTCGCCCGTGCGCCTTCTTTACCCAGAGAATGCGCACGTTCAACAGTGATACGGGCCATTGCAATGACTCCTCTTTATAACGACTTGAACACCTGCCATGCGGCAAAAGGTCTCGGTGAGCACCTATCTTACCTTCAGCCTTGCCAAGACAAAGCAGGCCTTGGGGATTATCATGTCCCGCATTCAATTTTGGTGACAGCGATATGACTGATCAGCGCAAAGGCAGCGATGCCGAACCCACCACTCACTTCGGCTTCAAGAACGTCCCGGAAAGCCAGAAAGCGGAAAAAGTCGCTGAAGTGTTCCACTCCGTTGCGGCCAAGTACGACCTGATGAACGACGTGCTGTCCGGCGGCATGCACCGCCTGTGGAAGCGCTTCACCATCGAGCTGTCGGGCGTGCGTACAGGCAACCGCGTGCTGGACATCGCCGGTGGCACGGGCGACCTGGCGGCCAAGTTCTCCAAGCTCGTCGGCCCGACCGGCCAGGTGGTGCTGGCGGATATCAACGGCTCGATGCTCAAGGTCGGCCGCGATCGCCTGCTCGACAAAGGCGTGGCCGGCAATATCGAATTCGTCCAGGCCGATGCGGAAAAGCTACCGTTCCCCGACAACCATTTCGACTGCGTGACCATCGCCTTCGGCCTGCGCAACGTGACCCACAAGGAAGACGCGATCCGCTCGATGCTGCGCGTGCTCAAGCCCGGTGGCCGCCTGCTGGTGCTGGAGTTCTCCAAACCGACCAACGCGCTGATGTCCAAGGTCTACGACACCTACTCGTTCGCCTTCATGCCGTTGATGGGCAAGCTGATCACCAATGACGCCGAGAGCTATCGCTACCTGGCCGAGTCGATCCGCATGCACCCCGACCAGGAAACCCTGAAGTCGATGATGGTGGACGCCGGTTTCGACCGCGTGACCTACCACAACATGACCTCGGGCATCGTCGCCCTGCACCGCGGCATCAAGCCCTGATGCTGTTCCAAGGCCTGCTCGCCAGCGTCGAACACGGTGTCAACCGGGTGCTGCGCCTGGACAGCACCGCCCTGGCGCGGCTCGCGCATTTGAACGGCAAGATCATCGCCGTCGACTGCACGAGCCCGGCCTTGCAGCTGTTTATCCTGCCCAGCGACGAAGGCCTGTTGCTCGCGACCCAGTGGGCCGCCGAGGCCGACTGCACCCTGCGCGCGCCGGCCTCGAGCCTGTTGCACCTGGCGCTGAGCCGCAACAAGACCGCTATCCTCCACGGCCCCGAAGTGGCGCTGGAAGGCGACAGCGCGGCGCTGATGGACCTGGCCGCCGTGCTGCAAGACCTGGAACTGGACTGGGAATACGAACTGTCGCGCTGGATCGGCCCCGTGCCCACCCAATTGATCAGCGGTCACCTGCGCAGCCGCACGCGCTGGTACCAGCAGGGGTTCGCCAGCCTCAACCAGAACCTCGCCGAATACCTGAGCGAAGAATCGCGCACCCTGGTCGGACAACGGGAAGCGCAAGCGCGCTTTCGTGAACTCGACAAGGCCAAAATCGACCTGGAACGCCTCGAGGCCCGCTTCGAGCGCCTGAGCCGTTCCCTTGATCCAAGCGATAACGCATGAAGCTGCTCGCCGTCCGCCGTTTGTTCCGTATCCAGCGCGTCGTCATCCGCTACCGCCTCGATGACCTGCTGTTCGCCCTGCCGTTGCCGTGGTTCCTGCTGGCCGTGCGCTATGTGCTGCCGTGGCGCTGGTTCCCACGCAAGCCGTTGGACCTGAGCCGTGGCGCGCGCCTGCGCCTGGCCCTGCAGGATCTGGGGCCGATCTTTATCAAGTTCGGGCAGATCCTCTCGACCCGTCGCGACCTGTTGCCGGAAGACATCGCCGACGAGCTGATGCTGCTGCAGGACCGCGTGCCGCCGTTCGATTCGCAGCAATCGATGAAGCTGATCGAAGAGCAGTTGGGCAAGAAGATCAGCGACGTGTTCAGCCGTTTCGACGTCGAGCCCCTGGCTTCGGCCTCGGTGGCGCAAGTGCATGCGGCGCAGCTCAAGACCGGCGAAGAAGTGGTGGTGAAGGTGATTCGCCCAGGCCTCAAGGCGATCATCGGCCAGGACCTGGCGTGGCTGTTCATTCTCGCCCGCGCCGCCGAACGCTTCTCCGCCGACGCACGCCTGCTGCACCCGGTGGACGTGGTCGCCGACTACGAAAAAACCATCTACGACGAACTCGACCTGCTGCGCGAAGCGGCCAACGCCAGCCAGCTCAAGCGCAACTTTGAAGGCTCACCGCTGCTGTACGTGCCGCAAGTGTACTGGGACTGGTGCCGCCCTAAAGTGTTGGTGATGGAGCGCATCTACGGCGTGCAGGTCACCGACCTCGCGACCCTGACCGACCAGCGCACCGACATGAAGATGCTCGCCGAGCGCGGTGTCGAGATCTTCTTCACCCAGGTGTTCCGCGACAGTTTCTTCCACGCCGACATGCACCCCGGCAATATCTTCGTCAGCACCATCAACCCGTGGAGCCCGCAGTACATTGCGATCGACTGCGGCATCGTCGGCAGCCTGACCCCCGAAGACCAGGACTACCTGGCGCGCAACCTGTTCGCCTTCTTCAAGCGTGACTACCGTCGCGTGGCGCAGTTGCACATCGATTCGGGTTGGGTGCCCGCAGAAACCAAGCTCAATGAATTCGAAGCGGCGATCCGCACCGTGTGCGAGCCGATCTTTGAAAAACCGCTAAAAGATATTTCCTTCGGCCAGGTACTGATGCGCCTGTTCCAGACCGCGCGGCGCTTCAATATGGAAGTGCAGCCGCAGTTGGTGTTGCTGCAGAAAACCCTGCTGAACATTGAAGGCCTGGGCCGCCAGCTGTACCCCGATCTCGACCTGTGGAACACCGCCCAGCCGTTCCTCGAACGCTGGATGCGCGAGCGGGTCAGCCCGAAAACCCTGCTGGGCAACCTGCAGAGCCAGGTGGAGCAACTGCCGCACCTGGCCAACATGACCCGCGACCTGCTGGAACGCATGTCCCAGCCCCACGCCAAGGACCCGACGACGCCGTGGCACACGCGCAAGGACGACTGGTTCCTGCGCCTGCTGGGCGCCGCGCATCTGGTCGGCGGGGTGATGCTGGCCATCGGCGGGCCGCTGAATCAACTGGGCCACTGGCCGGCCGGTATCATGGTCGCCGTGGGTGTTTATCTGATCGTGCGTCGGTAGCCAATCCGGTTATACACTGTCGCAAATTGCCGGAGCCGAAGATGAAAGACTGGCTGGACGAGATCAAGTGGGACAGTGACGGCCTGGTGCCGGCCATTGCCCAGGACTACAAGACCGGGCGCGTGCTGATGATGGCCTGGATGAACCGCGAGGCCCTGAGCCTCACCGCCGCTGAGCAGCGCGCCATTTACTGGTCACGTTCACGTGGCAAACTGTGGCGCAAGGGCGAAGAGTCCGGGCACGTACAAACCCTGCACGAAATACGCCTCGACTGCGACGCCGACGTGGTGATCCTCAAGGTCGAGCAGATCGGCGGTATCGCCTGCCACACCGGCCGCCACAGCTGCTTCTATCGCGTGTTCGAGAACGGCGAGTGGAAGGTTGTGGAGCCGGTACTCAAAGACCCGCACGCCATTTACTCGGCAGGACACTGAACATGAGCGATACCCTGAACCGTGTGGCCCAGGTGCTGGAAGACCGCAAAGGCGCGGATGCCGAAAGCTCCTACGTCGCCAGCCTGTACCACAAAGGCCTGAACAAGATCCTGGAAAAGCTCGGCGAAGAATCCGTCGAGACCATCATTGCCGCCAAGGATGCCGAGATCAGCGGTGACTGCAGCGATGTGATCTACGAAACCGCCGACCTGTGGTTCCACAGCCTGGTCATGCTCGCCCAACTGGGGCAGCATCCGCAGGCCGTGCTGGATGAACTGGACCGTCGCTTCGGCTTGTCCGGGCATGTCGAAAAGGCCTCGCGCCCGTCCGCCTGAATAACTTTTATAGAGGAATTGCAGCATGGGCATTTTTGACTGGAAACACTGGATCGTCATTCTGGTAGTAGTCGTTCTGGTATTTGGCACCAAGAAACTGAAAAACCTCGGCACCGACGTGGGCGAGTCGATCAAGGGCTTTCGCAAGGCCATGAACGACGACGAAAAGCCGGCCGAACCCGCCGCCACCCCGGTGCCACCGACCCAGCCTGTCCACACGCAGGCAGCCCAGCCGATCACCGAGCGTCGTACCTTCGACGTGCAGGCTGAAAAAGTCGAAGAGCCGATCCGCAAAGACTCGTGAGCACTGACTAATGTTTGGTATCAGCTTCTCTGAACTGCTGCTCGTCGGCCTCGTGGCCTTGCTGGTACTGGGGCCGGAACGCCTGCCCGGTGCCGCGCGCACGGCTGGCCTGTGGATCGGGCGCCTGAAACGCAGTTTCAACGCCATCAAACAGGAAGTTGAACGGGAAATCGGCGCCGACGAAATCCGCCGCCAACTGCACAACGAGCACATCCTGTCGTTGGAGCAAGAGGCGCGCAATATTCTGACGCCGGTGCAGGAGCAGGCCAAGCCGGTGGCGCCCGTGGCCGAGCACAGCATCGCGCCGACGCCCGCTGTTGAAGCAACGCCCGCCACTCCAACCGAGCCAGCGCCGGCGCCCATCGCGGCGCCCGCTCCCCATGACCCTACATTGCCGCCGCGAGCCCCATGAGCGCTGATAAACCGGAAAACGACCAGCACATGCCGCTGGTCTCGCACCTCACCGAGCTGCGTACCCGCCTGCTGCGTTGCGTGGCGGCGATCTTCGTGATCTTTGCCGGGCTGTTCGCCTTTACCCAGCAGATCTACACCTTCGTCTCCACGCCCCTGCGCCATTACCTGCCAGCGGGCGCGACGATGATCGCCACCGACGTGTCGTCGCCGTTCCTCACACCATTGAAGCTGACGATGATGGTCTCGCTGTTCCTGGCGATCCCGGTGATCCTGCACCAGATCTGGGGCTTCATCGCCCCCGGCCTGTACAAGCATGAGAAGCGCATCGCGGTGCCGTTGTTGGTGTCGAGCATCCTGCTGTTCTACACCGGCATGGCGTTCGCTTACTTCCTGGTGTTCCCGCTGATCTTCAAGTTCTTCGCCGCCGCCACCCCGGCCGGCGTGGAGATGATGACCGACATCACCAGCTACCTCGACTTCGTGATGACGCTGTTCTTCGCCTTCGGCGTAGCCTTCGAAATCCCGGTGGCCGTGGTGTTGCTGGTATGGATCGGCGTGGTCAACGTGCAATACCTGAAGAAGGTCCGCCCCTACGTGATCATCGGCTGCTTCGTGGTCGGCATGATCCTGACCCCGCCGGACATCTTCTCCCAGACCCTGCTGGCCGTGCCGATGTGGATGCTGTTCGAGATCGGCATCCTGTTCAGCAGCCTGATCACCAAGCGTGGCGAACACCCCGACGACCAAGCCGCCGACGACAACGACCAGCCGCCAGCGACCCAGCCGTGAACCTGCTGCTGCTTGAAGAGGCCGACTTTATCGCGGCCGACCGGGTGGTCCTGCGTGACCGGCGCCTGGTGCATATGCAGGACGTCCACCGCGCGACGGTGGGCGACAACCTGCGGGTCGGGCGCATCGGCGGGCTGATGGGCAATGCCCAAGTGCTGCGCCTGGAAGCCCGCGAAGCCGAGCTGCAAGTGGCCTTCGACCTGCCGCCGCCGGCCAAACTGCCGCTGACCCTGTTGCTGGCCCTGCCCCGCCCGAAAATGCTCCGCCGGGTGCTGCAAACCGTCGCCGCCATGGGCGTGCCGAAGGTAGTGCTGCTCAACAGCTACCGCGTGGAAAAGAGCTTCTGGCAAACCCCCTTCCTGGAGCCCGAGGCGATTCGCGAGCAATTGATCCTCGGCCTGGAGCAGGCGCGGGACACGGTGTTACCCGAGATCATCATCGAAAAACGCTTCAAGCCCTTCGTCGAAGACCGCCTGCCCGCTCTGACCGCAGGCACCCTTGGCCTGATCGGCCATCCCGGCGATTACCCACCCTGCCCGCGCGGGCTGGATGAGCCGGTGACCTTGGCCATCGGCCCGGAAGGCGGCTGGATTCCCTACGAGGTCGACCTGCTGACCAAGGCCGGCTTGCAACCGGTGCAACTGGGCGCACGCATCCTGCGGGTTGAGACCGCCGTCACCGCCCTGCTCGCCCGGCTGTTCTAGCCACCCTATTCCTACAGATTCTTGCTGCGCTGCCGATAACCGTCGAATAAGTTCAAGCCTTGTTCCACGGGAGTTCGCAACATGTATCGTTGGTTAGCCGAAAAGCTGGGGAATGTCAGCGTCAACCACAAGCTGGGCGTAGGCTTTGGCCTGGTGTTGCTCCTTACCTTGTTGATCACCTTCACCGGCTGGACCGGCCTGGGCGATGTGAGCAGCCGTGGCGACAAACTGGGGTATATCTCCAGCCTCAATGTCTTGACCAAAGACCTGCGTATCGCCCGCCTGGACTATGAAATGCGCCATGGCGAACAAGGCACGGCAGCCGTCAGCGACCTGCTGAACCGGCTGGACAGCGGCATGAAGACCGCCCGCACGCTGATCGAAAATCCCACGGACATCGCCCTGATCGATGAGCAATTGGCCGCCGTGGACCAATACAAGCTCGCATTCAGCGATATGGCGCAAGCCGGCGCCAACCGCGAAGATGCGCGCAGCAAGCTGGGCAATACCGCCGACAATGCCGTGCTCAAGGTGAATGAAGTCGAGAAGTCCCTGCTGCAAGGCGACAGCGTCACCCCATTCAATAGCGTGGTCGAACTGAGCAAGCTGATCCAGCAAGCGCGCTTCCAGGTCCGCGGCTACACCTACAGCGGCAAGGTCGAGGCTGAGCAACCTGCGCTCGACGCCATCGACAACGCCCTGAAGAAGATCACTGAACTGCAAGGCGCATTGCCGGCGCAATACCAGGCCGAGCTGCAGCAGGCCAGTGTCTCGCTGCAAGCCTATCGCGCCGCCGTCAGCCAGTTCCGCGACTCCCAGGCGGCCACCGCCATCGCACTCAAAACCATGGCCGCGCAAGGCGATATCCTGCTAACCCGCAGTGATAAGCTCACGATTTCCCAGACCGCAGTGCGCGACACCGATGCCGCCCAGGCCAAGTACCTGCTGCTGCTCGCCACCGTACTGGCATTGATCTTTGGCCTGGTGGCCGCCTGGGTGATTACGCGCCAGATCGTCACCCCACTGAATCAGACCCTCAAGGTGGCCGAGCGCGTTGCCTCGGGCGACCTGAGCCACGACCTGACGTCCACGCGCCAGGACGAACTGGGCCAACTGCAACGTGCCATGCAAAGCATGACCGTGGGCCTGCGCGAACTGATCGGCGGCATCAGCGACGGCGTCACCCAGATCGCCAGCGCCGCCGAGCAATTGTCGTCGGTCACCGAGCAGACCAGCGCCGGGGTCAACAATCAGAAAATCGAGACCGACCAGGTCGCCACGGCCATGAATGAAATGGCCGCGACCGTGCAGGAAGTTGCGCGCAACGCCGAGGAAGCGTCCGAAGCCGCCGTAGCGGCCGACCAGCAGGCCCGCGAAGGCGACAAGGTGGTCGGTGAAGCCATCGTCCAGATCGAACGCCTGGCCACTGAGGTCGGCAACTCCACCGAGGCCATGGGCCATCTCAAGCGCGAAAGCGACAAGATCGGCAGCGTGCTCGACGTGATCAAGTCGGTGGCCCAGCAAACCAACCTGCTGGCGCTTAACGCCGCGATTGAAGCAGCGCGAGCCGGTGAAGCCGGGCGTGGCTTCGCGGTGGTGGCCGATGAAGTGCGCAGCCTGGCCCAGCGCACGCAAAAATCCACGGAAGAGATCGAAGAACTGATCGTCGGCCTGCAAGCCGGCACCCAGCAGGTGGCGACCATCATGGACAACAGCCGCGGGCTGACCGACAGCAGCGTCGAGTTGACGCGCCGCGCCGGCAGCGCCCTGGCGAACATCACCCGTACCGTATCGACGATCCAGGCGATGAACTCGCAGATTGCCACCGCCGCCGAGCAACAAAGCGCCGTGGCCGAAGAGATCAACCGCAGCGTACTGAACGTGCGCGATGTGTCGGAGCAAACGTCCTCGGCCAGTGAAGAGACCGCCGCCTCCAGCGCTGAACTGGCGCGCCTGGGCATCTACCTGCAAACCCTGGTCGGGCGCTTCCGCATCTGACCGGCGCTGGGCGGCGAGCCATCCGGGTCGCCGCACTTCAGCAACTTGTGAAATTTCCTACGCACTTATCAGCCCTCCCTCACCCCAAATCGTTTTAGCGTTTGCCTTGTCGCACAGCGCTTTTTCAGATTTGGAGGTGCATCATGTTTCCTCGGCTGACCCGCTTGCTGGTCAACGCCAGCGTCCGACTCAAACTCGCCCTGGGGTTTGGCCAGGTGCTGGTCCTCAGTTTCATCATCGCCATGACCGGCTGGCAGGCCTTGAATGCCGCCCTGTTCCGCTCCAGCAACCTGACGGTGCTGGGCCAACTGGCCGCCGACGCGGAGGCCATGCGCGCCGACCGCATCGTGTACCGAACGCTCACCGACACGGCCAGCCTGGGCAAAATGACGCGGCAGATCGAAAAAATCGACCAGCACCTCGACTACCTGTCAAAACACTTGAAAGATCCGACCGACCTGCAGCGCCTTGAGGAGGCCGAACGTCTGGTAGCCAGCTTCAAAGCGGTACTGGTGGAATTGCCGCCGCTGATCGAACAACGGGAAAACACCCGGCCGCCGCTGCAAAAAATCGCCCTGCAAGCCAGCGACACCCTCGCGCAACTGGCCAGCGAACTGCCGGACCAGGACGACCAGAAGGCGCTCGATGCCGTCGAAGATCTGCGCCAGGCCATGGAGCAGGCCGAAGATCGTGTCCGCAGCCCCGCCTGGGCCGCCGAGTCGTTGCAGGCCTATGTCGAAACGGTGGGCAAGGCCCTCGACGCTCTGGACGTCGCTCAAGCCGCCGTCACCAGCCTGCCCGTGGACTCCGCCCTGCTCAAAACCGACCTCGCGCAATACCGCGCGCTGCTGACCACGCTCAAGCAGGCGCAACTCGACACCGAAACCGTGCAAATACGCTTTGAACAACAACTCGATCAACTGCTGGAGCAAAGCGACCTAGTCAGCCAGGGGCAAATCGTCAAGTGCGACCGGGAAGCCGAGCAAACCCAAACACGGCTGATCAGCGTCACCCTTGCCGCCCTGCTACTGGGGGCCTTGGCGGCCTGGTGGATCGCCCGGCAGATCGCCCTGCCGTTGCGCGACGCCTTGGCCGCCGCCAACCGCATTGCCTCGGGCGACTTAAGCGAAAAACCCGTCGTGGAGCGCCGCGACGAACTGGGCCAGTTGCAGCAGAGCATGGCGCAGATGACCCGCAACCTGCGTGGCCTGATCAGCGGCATCGGCGACAGCGCCCGGCAAATCGCCAGCGCGGCCACACAGTTATCCACCGTCACCGAACAAACCCGCGCCGGGGTCAACAATCAAAAGGACGAAACCGATCAGGTGGCCACAGCCATGAATGAAATGCTCGCCACCGCCCAAGAGGTCGCCCGGCATGCCGAGCAGGCGTCGATCGCGGCGCGCGAAGCCGACCAACAGACCCACCTTGGCGACAAAGTGGTTGCGCAGGCGGTGGAGCAGATCGGCCACCTGGCCAGTGAAATGGCACTCTCCAGCCGGGCGATGCTGGCGCTGCAGCAGGAGAGCCAACAGATCGGCAGCGTACTCGACGTGATCAAGTCAGTCTCCCAGCAGACCAACCTGCTGGCCCTGAACGCCGCCATCGAAGCGGCGCGTGCGGGCAGTGCCGGGGAAGGTTTCGCGGTGGTCGCCGATGAAGTGCGCAGCCTGGCCCAGCGCACGCAGGAATCGGCCGAGGAAATTGAAGGACTGATCCTGCGCCTGCATACCGGCACCCAGCAGGTGGCGGACATCATGGACAGCAGTCGCAGCCTGACGGACAACAGCCTCAGCCTGACCCGCGACGCCGGCGACGCCCTGGCGGCCATTGCGCGCACGGTGTCGGTCATCCAGGAAATGAACCCGCAGATCGCCGCCGCCGCCGAGGAACAAAGCGCGGTGGCCGAGGAGATCAATCGCAGTGTGTTGAAGGTGCGCGATGTGTCCGAGCAAACCGCCGCCGCCGGTGAAGAAACGGCGGCAGCGAGCGCTCAATTGAGCCAGTTGAGCCTGGATTTGCAGACACTGGTCGGCAAGTTCAGGCTCTGAGGCTCACAGCACCTGGCGCAGGAAGGCCTGGGCGCGCGGGTCTTTCGGCGCGTCGAAGAACGCGGCCGGGGCCGCGTCTTCGAGCAGCTTGCCATGGTCGAAGAACAGCACTCGGTCCGCCACTTCACGGGCAAAGCCCATTTCGTGGGTGACACAGACCATGGTCATGCCTTCCAGGGCCAGGGTTTTCATGACGTCGAGCACTTCGCCGACCATTTCCGGGTCGAGGGCCGAGGTGGGCTCGTCGAACAGCATCACCTTGGGTTCCATCGCCAGCGCACGGGCAATCGCCACCCGCTGCTGCTGGCCGCCGGACAGCCGCGAGGGAAACTCGTTGGCCTTTTGCGCAATGCCGACCTTTTCCAGCAACGCCAGGGCCTTGGCTTCACGCTCTTTCTTGCCACGCTTGCGCACGACTTTTTGCGCCAGGCACAGGTTCTCCAGCACGGTCATGTGGGGGAACAGGTTGAAGTGCTGGAACACCATGCCGACTTCGCGGCGATAGGCGTTCACGTCGGTTTTCGGATCAGCCAGTTGCAAGCCGTCGATGCTCACCGAACCCGAATCGAACGCTTCCAGGCCATTGAGGCAGCGCAGGAAGGTCGACTTGCCCGAGCCAGACGGGCCGATCACCACCAGCACTTCGCCCTTGGCGACCTGGGTGGTGACGTGGTCCACCGCGCGCACCACATGGCCACGGGTGTCGAAGACTTTTACCAGATCGCGGACTTCAATCACTTTGCGCGAGCCTCCGCTCAAGCCGGCTGGCCATTTTCGACAGCGGCAGGTTGATCAACAGGTACAGGCCTGCCACGCAGAACAGGATTTCAAACGGCGAAAACGAGGTGGTGATGACTTCGCGGCCGCTCTTGAGCAGCTCGGTAATCGCGATCACCGATACCAGCGAGGTGTCTTTCACCAGGCTGATAAATTGCCCGGCCAGGGGCGGTAGCACGCGTTTGAGCGCCTGCGGCAGCACCACATGGCGCATCGACTGGCTGGCACTCAAGCCCAGCGAGCGCGCGGCTTCGTTCTGGCCTCGGGCGATCGACTGCACACCGCCTCGGACGATTTCCGCCACGTAGGCCCCGGTGAACAGCGACAGCGCAGCGATCGCGGCAAACTCCCGGGACAGGTTGAGCACCGTACCGATAAAGAAATAGAAAATGAAGATCTGCACCAATAGCGGGGTGCCGCGCACCAGTTCGACGTAGATCGTCGACAGATCGCGCAAGGTCGGGTTGCTGGACAGCCGGCACAAACCCGTCGCCAGGCCGATCGCCAAGCCCAATATCCCGGACACCACGGACAGCCACAAGGTGGTCCACAAGCCCCACATCAATGGTCCCAGCGCCCACTGCCGGGTCACGCCCACTACATCGCCTTCCGCCACGTCATCGCCACGTGCCACTTGCAGGCTGTTGTCGGCCACGGTGAGTTTTTGCTCCGTGCCCGCGTCGTTGCGCAGGGTGACTTCGGCCACATCGCCTTTGCGCACCAACTCGACAACGGTGGACACATCCGCCGCGCGCTGGGACGTTTCGGCCTGATAGGCGAAATATTGCGGCACGCGGTTCCAGCGCCATTCGTAGGACATCAGCGACGTGGCGTAGTACAAGGCGCCAGCCAGGCCGACCAGCACGACCACGGTCAGCAGGTGCCAGGGCCATTGGGCTTTTTTCTGTTTCATTACTCAACATCCAAAAGGGTCGGGTAAGCCCCGCCTTTGTGGCGGGCGGGTTTGCCCTAATGCCATTCAGTCAAGGCATTTTGTAGGAGCGAGCTTGCTCGCGAAAAACTCAAAGACACCGCGTTTATTCAGTAAGCCCGCGTTATCGTTGACGGCCTTCGCGAGCAAGCTCGCTCCTACAGAAAGCAGGAGCCATAGGAGCCGGCGTTATTCCATGTCCTTGAGCCACTCGGAGCTCTTGAACCACTTGTCATGGATGCGATCGTAGGTGCCGTCGTTCCTGATCTGGTGCAGGAAGTTGTTGATGTAGTTGATGCTGTCGTAATCGCCTTTCTTCAGACCGAAGGCCAACGGCTCGAAGGTGAAGGGTTCTTCGAGGAACACCAGCTTGCCGTTACCGACTTTCTTCTCGGCGACGACGTTGTACGGCGCGTCATACACAAAGGCATCGGCCTTGCCGTTGACCACGTCCAGCACGCCTTCCTGTTCGTTGTCGTAGCCGTGGTACTTGGCCTTGGAGATCAGCTTCTTGGCGACCATCTCGCCGGTGGTGCCGAGCTTGGAGGTCAGGCGGTATTTCTCGTCGTTCAGGTCTTTGTAGGACTTGATGGTGCCTTCCAGGTCCTTGCGAATCAGCAAGGTCTGGCCAACCACGATGAAGGGTTCGCTGAAGTTCAGGCGCAGGTTGCGTTCCTGGGTCAGGGTCATGCCGCTGCCGATCATGTCGAACTTGCCGGTGAGAAAGGCCGGGATAATGCCGTCGTAGCCGGTGGACACCAGCTCCAGCTTGACGCCCATGGACTTGGCCATGGCCTTGAGGATGTCGACTTCGAAGCCGATGATTTCACCGCGCTTGTCGGTCATTTCGAACGGCATGTAGGTCGGGTCCATGCCGACTTTCAGCGTGCCGCGCTTGACCGCATCGTCGATGGCACCGGCCTGAGCCGCATTGGCCGCGACCAGCGCGGTGACGCCGAGCAGCAGCATCGAAAGATACTTTTTCATCATCAAGTCCCCTGAACGATTCTTATGAGGTCGGCGCGCAAAAGGGCTGCACCATTTCGGGGTGCGATCCTAACCCACTCGCTGCCCGGCACAAAGGTTTCACGGGTAATTGTTGTCGAGGTATGTCGGAATAACCCTACAACGCCACGCAGAAGCGCAGGGATAGACACCTTATCGCCCGGCTCAGGCAATGGGTTGATGTGTAAGCACTTATGACTTTCAGTCGACCTCCGCCATCCAGTCGGTGTCCTTGAACCACTTATCGTACAGGCGATCGTAGGTACCGTCCTGCGCCACTTGGTTGAGGAAATGGTTGATCCAGTTCAGGCTGTCGTAATCGCCCTTTTTCAGGCCGAACGCCAGGGGCTCGTAGGTGAAGGGTTGCTCCAGCACCAGCAATGCCTGGTTTTCCGGCCGAGTCATCGCGATCAGGTTGTAGGGCGCGTCATGGATAAACGCATCGGCCGCACCGATCACCACCTGGCGCACCCCTTCCTCCGGCGTCGCGAAACTGCTTAGCCGAGCAGCCCCAAGGAATCGTTGCGCCGCAGCCTCTGCGGTAGTGCCTTCAGTGGTGGCGATGCGGTAGCCGGCGTCGTCCAGGTCCTCGATGCTGGCAACCTTGCCGGCGAGGCGCGGATGCAGCAACACCGTTTGGCCGACCACGATAAACGAGTCGCTGAAATTCAGCTTGAGGTTGCGCTCCTGCGTGACCGTCATGCCGCTGCCAATCAGATCGAACTTCCTCGCCATCAGCCCCGACAGCAACTCGGTGTACGGCACCGCCACCAGTTCAAGCTCAACCCCCAGGGCGCGGCTCATCGCCTGGAGCAAGTCGACTTCAAAACCGACGATACGCCCCTGTTTATCGGTCATCTCGAACGGCACGTAGGTGGGCGTGGTACCCACTTTCAGCACGCCACGCCGAACGGCGTCGTCCAGCGCGCCGGCCTGCACCAGACCACCGTGAATCAATGCGACAGCGCCCATCAGCAATGCCGAACAATACCTTTTGATCATGAATCCCCCTGTGGTCGAGTCAAATTTCGGGGGGCGATGCTAACTCAGACACAGGCACGGCAATACGCCTCGAACCAGGGACTTTTGTTTCGAAATAACAAGGAGTTAGGGCACAAAGGAAGACGCGGTAAACGCTGTAGGACCAGCGCTTGAGATGCCCCCGAGGAGAACCCTCGGGGGCGTCTGAATCAGGCCGGTTGAGCCTGGGACGACAGCGGTTGCAACGGCAGCAATGGCGCATGCGGATCGGACTTGATCGACTCGCGCCAGGCACCCAACCACTCGGCATGCCCTTCGCTCCAGACCTGCTCGTGCAAGCGGGCCAGGGCCACCGGGTCACTGAGCAAGGCCAGGCGTTCGGCGTTGGTGAGGCCGGCAGGGCCGACTTTCAACGCATAACGCACGCGCTCGCCACGCAGGTACTCGATCGGCTCCGCCTCACGGTGACGCGAGGTCGCCAGGGCGCAGGCCAGGGCGTTCTGCTGCGGGTCGACCACCGAACGCACGAACCCGTCGTTGAGGGCGTGCCAACGGTTTTCGTGGGTGTACTTCTCGGTCGACAGCAATGCTTGCGGCGGATTGTATTCCTCAGGGATCAGGAACAGGCTCTCGTCACGGGACTTGAGACCCAGCTTGACCCGACTGGAAATCACCGACACCGGGATCGACAGCATCAGCGAACCGACGATCGGGATCAGCCACCACAGGAAGCTCGGGTTCAACCACACCACCAACAGCGCCCAGAGGAAGCCGAGCAGGGTTTGCGGACCGTGGCGCTTGACCGCTTCACCCCATGGGGTGGAGTCGTCGTCACGCTGCGGCGAGTTCCAGGTCGCGGCCCAACCGAGGAACGCGGCGAGGACGAAGCGGGTATGGAAGATCATCCGCACCGGCGCCAGCAGCATGGAGAACAGCATCTCCAGCAGCATCGACATTGTCACCTTGAACTTGCCACCGAACTCTTTCGCGCCCTTGGCCCAGATCAGGATGACGCTCAGCAACTTCGGCAGGAACAGCAGCACGACGGTGGTGGAGAACAGCGCCACCGCCTTGTCCGGATGCCATTGCGGCCACAGCGGGTACAACTGGCGCGGCGCCATGAAGTACTGCGGCTCCATCAAGGTGTTCACCGCCAGCAACGCGGTGGACAGCACCAGGAAGAAGAACCACAACGGTGCCGACAGGTAAGACATCACGCCGGTAAGGAACACCGCACGGTGAACCGGGTGCATGCCCTTGACCAGGAACAGGCGGAAGTTCATCAGGTTGCCGTGGCACCAGCGACGGTCACGCTTGAGTTCGTCCAGCAGGTTCGGCGGCAGTTCTTCGTAGCTGCCCGGCAGGTCGTAGGCAATCCACACGCCCCAGCCGGCACGGCGCATCAGCGCGGCTTCAACGAAGTCGTGGGACAGGATCGCACCGGCGAACGCGCCTTTACCCGGCAACGGCGCCAGGGCGCAGTGCTCGATAAACGGCTTCATACGGATGATTGCGTTGTGACCCCAGTAGTGGGATTCACCCAACTGCCAGAAGTGCAGGCCGGCGGTAAACAGCGGGCCGTACACGCGGGTGGCGAACTGCTGCATGCGCGCATACAGGGTGTCCATGCCCGACGCCCGTGGCGCGGTCTGGATAATCCCGGCATCCGGCGTGGCTTCCATCAGGCGCACCAGGCTGGTCAGGCATTCGCCGCTCATCACGCTGTCGGCGTCGAGAACGACCATGTACTTGTAGTCACCGCCCCAGCGACGGCAGAAGTCGTCGAGGTTGCCGCTCTTGCGTTTGACGCGACGGCGACGGCGGCGATAGAAGATCTTGCCGAAGCCACCGGCTTCGCGGCACACGTCGAGCCAGGCTTGCTGTTCGGCGATGCAGATGTCGGCGTCGTTACTGTCGCTGAGCACGAAGAAGTCGAAGCGGTCCAGATCGCCGGTAGAGGCCACCGACTCGAACGTCGCACGCAGGCCGGCGAATACGCGGGGCACGTCTTCGTTACAGATCGGCATCACCAGCGCGGTACGCGCACTCTTCGGAATCGGCTCGTTGCCAGCACTTTTACCGGAGATCCGGTATTTATCGTGGCCGGTCAGCAGTTCGAGGAAGCCCATCAACGCGGTCCAGAAACCCGCCGACACCCAGCAGAACAAGATCCCGAACATGATCAGGATGCTGGTTTGCAGCGCGTAAGGCAGTACCTGGGTAGCGGTTTGCAGCAGGGTCTGGTTGCGGATCTCGTCGAAGTCGACCAGCGACCAACCCTGATACGGCATGATGCCTTTCATGTACCAGCCAGCCACGATGGTCTGGCCGAGCATCAGCACCAGCAGGATGTAGCGACGGATCGAACCGACGGTGCGCCAGCGCGCTGCCGGCAGCACACGTTCGTCTTTCGGCGGCGTCGGCGGGTTGGTGCGACCGGTCAGCCGGCGCCAGCCGCGCACCAGGATATTGGTGCGCCACGGCTCAGGCACAACCTTGGTCCGACGAATCGGCGGGGTGGCCTTGAGGCACACCCGGCCGCTGGCGTCGAGCGCCAGCATTTCGGCGTCCTGCAGTTCTTCAGCCGTGCTGAGGGTCAGCCGCCGGCCAACCGACGCTTGGGCGGCGTCGACCGGGGCATCGAACGCCTTGGACGACAAACGTTCGTGCAGTTCGCTGAAGGATGTACAGCCCGCCAGTTCGGCGCGCTGCTCTGCGGTCATCGGCAGGTGCGCCAGGTACTCGGACAGAGTCTCTGGCTGGACTTGAGAATTACTCATCGGCAGGCAACTGATAGCTCCAGGTTTCGGTCAGGACTTGCTCGGTCTTGATCGGCTCCGGTGTGGCTGGGGCAGCTTCTGGCTGCTTGGCTTCCTTGTCTTTCTTGGCCTGTTTCTCATGCTGTTTGGCCAGCACTTTGTCGGCTTTGAGTACTTGGGTCGACACCTTCTCGGGCTCAGGCTGCACGATGTCCTGGACCAGGGCCGCACGCATTTCAGTCGGTTTGCCTGCGTCCTTGATCTTCATGCGCAAGGTCAGGCGCCAGCCTTTGGTGTGCGCGTTGTAACGCACGCTGTTTTCGACCAACTCAGCGTTGTCACCCACGCTCACCTGGCTGCGAACCGGCGCGTCCGGCAGCAGTTTCTTCAGGGCCGGACCCTCGAAGTCCACCAGGTACGCCACGCTGCCATCCGGCTGACGGATCAGGTTGGATTGCTTCACGTCGCCGGTGGAACGCAGGGTCTGCTTGACCCAGGCGCTGTCCGGCGAATGGAACGCAGCGTCGTCCAGGGTCCAGTGCAGGCGATAGGCAACCTCCAGCGGCTGGCCGACTTCCGGCAGTTTTTCCGGGCTCCAGAAGGCAACGATGTTGTCGTTGGTTTCATCGGCGGTCGGGATCTCCACCAGGTCGACGGAACCCTTGCCCCAGTCGCCTTCAGGCTCGATCCAGGCGCTTGGGCGCTTGTCGTAATTGTCGTCCAGGTCTTCGTAGTGGCTGAAGTTGCGACCGCGTTGCAGCAGGCCGAAACCACGCGGGTTCTCTACGGTGAAGTTGCTGACCGACAGGTGTTTAGGGTTGTTCAGTGGGCGCCAGATCCACTCGCCATTACCGGCATGGATCGACAGGCCGCTGGAATCATGCAGCTCGCGACGGTAGTTGAGGACCTTGGACGGCTGGTTCGCGCCGAACAGGAACATGCTGGTCAACGGGGCAACGCCCAGTTTGCTGACCTTGTCGCGCAGGAACATCTGGGACTTGACGTCGACCACGGTGTCGGTGCCCGGACGCAGGATCAGGCGATAGGCACCGGTGGCGCGCGGCGAATCCAGCAGGGCGAAGATCACCAGGTGCTTGTCACCCGGCTTTGGACGCTCGATCCAGAACTCGGTGAAACGCGGGAACTCTTCGCCGGACGGCAGCGCGGTATCGATCGCCATGCCACGGGCGGACAGGCCATACACCTGGTCCTTGCCCACGACGCGGAAATAGCTGGCGCCGAGCATGGTCAGGATTTCGTCTTGCTTGTCGCCCTTGTTGATCGGGTACAGCACACGGAAACCGGCATAACCCAACTGCTCGGTGGACTTGGGATCAAATTTGACGTCGCCGAAATCGAAGCGCGTCGGGTCGTATTTGATTTCCTGGACGCTGTCGGCGGTGACTTCGTTGATTTTCACCGGTGTATCGAAGTGCATACCCTGGTGATAGAAGGACAGCTTGAACGGGGTATTCTGATCGGCCCACTCGGCTTTTTCGTTACGGAAACGAATCTTCTGATAGTCAGCGAATTTCATTTCGCGGAATTCGTTCGGCAGATTGCTGCGCGGAGCTTCGTATTTCTGCCCGGCCAGCTCTTTTGCCTTGGCCGACACATCATCCAGACTGAATGCCCACAGTTGACCCGCGCCGAACAGGCAAAACAGGGCGGAGCCCGTCACCAGTGCGTTTCGTAACCGTTTGGCAGACAATTTTGGTGCATTACAGGGACTAACAATCACGAGCAACCCTCGCCGAAAACAGATCAAAAAACCAACGGCCAGCTATCTATATGCCAGGTTGGCGAGCATTGTTCCGACTCCCCTGGGACAAAATGATTCCCCTGAGGCTGTCGGACAAGTCTCTACCTAAGTCAAAAATGGACCAAACAACGCTGATCCCCGTAGCGCGCGATTATCTAGTAGCCCGCGAGACAACGCATCAGGGACAACGAAGTATTTGTAGCGAAACCCTGCGTTTTTAGGCATTAACGTCGTTTTTAATACATTCATGTCTGCAAGAGGAAGGTCACAGGGCCATCATTGACCAAATGTACCTGCATATCCGCACCAAAACGCCCTGACGCCACCTTGCCATGCAATTGTTGCGCTTGTAACAGCAAGTGTTCAAAAAGTGCTGCGCCCAGGGCCGGCGGCGCGGCGGTGGAGAAACTTGGCCGCAGCCCGCTTTTGGTATCCGCCGCCAGCGTGAACTGCGACACCAGCAGCAAACCGCCGCCGATATCCTTGAGCGACAGGTTCATCTTGCCGTCGTCGTCGCTGAACACCCGATAGTTAAGCAGCTTATGCAGCAGCTTGTCGGCGCTCTCGACGGTATCCGCAGGTTCCACGGCCACCAGCACCAGCAACCCCTGGTCGATCGCGCCGACGATTTCGCCCGCGACCTCGACCCGGGCGCCACGCACCCGTTGCAACAAGCCCTTCATGCTTCTTCAGGCGGCAGGTCCAGCAGGCGGCGCGCCATCTCGCCGGTCGCGCGCACCAAGGCATCGGTGATGCCGGGCTCGGACGCCGCATGGCCCGCCTCGCGGATCACCTGCAGTTCACTGTTCGGCCAGGCCTGATGCAGCTCCCACGCGTTATCCAGCGGACAGATCATATCGTAGCGGCCGTGGATGATTACGCCAGGCAGATGGGCGATCTTGTGCATGTCGCGAATCAGCTGGTTGGGTTCCAGGAAGGAATTATTGGTGAAGTAGTGGCACTCGATGCGAGCAATCGACAGCGCACGCTGGGGCTCGGCGAAACGCTCGATCAACTGCGGGTTCGGGCACAGGCCCAACATGCGCCCTTCCCAGGTGGACCAGGCCTTGGCGGCGTGCATCTGGGCAATCTGGTCGTTGCCGGTCAGGCGCTTGTGGTACGCGGTGAGCAGGTCGTGGCGCTCGTCCTGAGGGATCGGCGCAAGGTAATCCTGCCAGTAATCCGGAAACAGGCGGCTGGCGCCTTCCTGGTAAAACCAGCGGATGTCCTGGGGCCGGGCCAGGAAAATCCCGCGCACGATCAAACCATGCACGCGCTCGGGATGGGTTTGCGCGTAGGCCAGCGCCAGGGTCGAACCCCAGGAGCCACCGAACAACACCCATTTTTCGATGCCCAGGTGCTCGCGAATGCGCTCAAGGTCGGCGACCAGGTCCCAGGTGGTGTTGTTTTCCAGGCTGGCGCGGGGGGTGGAACGCCCGCAGCCACGCTGGTCAAAGGTGATGATGTGGTACAGGTTCGGATCGAAATAGCAGCGGCTGTTGGCGTCGCAACCGGAGCCAGGGCCACCATGGATGAATACGACGGGCAAGCCTTCGGGGGAGCCACTTTCATCGACATACAGGGTGTGGGTGTCATCGACGGCCAGATCGTGCCGGGCGTAGGGTTTGATCTGCGGGTACCAAGTCTGCATTGCGCGCTCCGTAGGGGGTCGGGTTCATCCCTGGGGGGACGTCTTTTATTCTGCCGTCTGGCACTATAAACCCGAATTGTGCAATGAGCATGTCCTTGAGCACTTAGACCTGTGTCAGCAGTTCGCGACCCAGGTAAGCCAACAGCCAGCTATCAGAGCCGGTCGCCCTCCTCCACCTCGCTCTGCGCCCGCAAACAGCCATGGACCAGACTTTGGCCGCAGTACAGCAGCGCGTTCACGCCCGTCGCGTGCAGGTGCCTGGCATACGAGTGGAGAGTTTGGCCGATCAACCTCAGGAGCATTCCTACAAGCGCATCGGAAAGTCTCACCTGATCAATACCGCCACTGCGTGATTTGATCCGGGTCTTTTTCAGACACGGATCGTTACGCATGACCGACACGCCTTGGGCTGCCCGCGAGGGCGATGCGCTTCTGCACAGTTCAATGCTGGCCGACGTTTTAGGCGGAGTCCTGGAGATTGCCGCCAACGTAGCCGTGACCGCCTTGGCCACGGCGGCGGTGGTTGCGGCGGCGGGTGTCACCGTGGCGACTGGCGGCCTCGGCTGCGTCGTACTCGGCGCCGTGGTGGGGGCGGTGGTCGGCGTCGGCATGAGCAAAACCGGCGCGGATAAAGGCCTCTCACGCTTATGTGCGTATTTCGCCAATGCGCTGTTTCCTCCCGTCATCGACGCCTTCATCAGCAGCGGTTCGCCCAACGTATTCATCAACGGTAAACCCGCGGCGCGGGCGGCTGGCAAAATCTCGGATGTAATCGCAGCGCCAGAGGGTGAGCCTACTTATCTGGATATTGCTGAAGGCTTTTTCGCTCAGCTATGGCGCCCGACAGTCGCTACGCCGGCCTTGGGCGCCGTGCCTTGTCCTGGCGATAAAGTCGACTGCCATAAACACCCGCCGATGCCAGAGCAATACATGGCCGAGGGTTCCAGTCGCGTCTTTATCAATGGCCAGCCCGCCGTGCGCAGTGGGGATCGCAGCACCTGCGAGGCCAAGGTTGGGACGGTGGAGATTTCGCCGAATGTGTTTATCGGCGGCCCACCCGTGGTGGTTCGCGAAATCCGTAGCGGCAAGACGCCCGGTGTCGGGCTGGCGGTGACGGCGCTGCTGACCTTGCGCGGCGGTGGCGCGAAGTTCTTCAGCACGCTGCCGTGCATGGCCGTGGGCGGGCTGGTGTCGTGGGGCAGCGGCCAGGTGAGCCATGCGTTGACCGCTGCGGTCGCAGGTTCGCCCAACCCGGTACACAGCGCCACGGGCGCGAAAATTCTCGACGGTGAAGACGACTTGGACTTCGCCCTGCCAGGCCTGTTGCCGATCGAGTGGCAGCGTTACTACAGCAGTCGGGACGAACGCCGCGATGGCCTGTTCGGCGCCGGTTGGAGTGTGATCTACGACGTCTTCGTCGAGCTGGGGCGGCATCCTGAGGGCGGCGAGCGTCTGATCTACACCGACGAACAGGCCCGGCCGATCGACATGGGCGTGATCCCCCTGGGCGGCGCGGTGTTCAGCGCGGGCGAAGGCCTGAGCGTGCGGCGCCATGCCGACGGGCAGGTGCTGATCGAGAGCGTCGATGGGCTCTACAGGTTGTTTGAGCCTACGCCCGGCAACCCGTCGCACCTGCGCCTGAGCCAGTTAGGGGACCGCAACGACAACCGCATCCTCCTCGACTATGACGCCCAAGGTCGGCTGAGCCGGTTACACGATTCCTTCGATGATGTGCGAATTGAACTGAGCTACAAATTCGGTCGGGTCGATCAGATCGAACGGCTGTTCCCCGATCAAAGCCGCGAAACCCTCGTCAGCTATGCCTATGACGCTCATGGCGATCTGGCCGAAGTTCGCGATGCTGCCGGGCATCTACAGCGCCGCTTTGCCTACGACAGCGGCCAACGCATGGTCGAGCACCAACGACCTACCGGGCTGCGCTGCTATTACCAATGGGCCTGTGTGGACGACGCCGAATGGCGCGTAGTCCGACACTGGACCGACGAAGGCGACGACTACCAGTTCGACTATGACCTACACGCCGGGATCACGCGGATTACCGATGGCTTGCAACGAGTCAGCACCCGCCAATGGAACCCGCAGTACCAGATCACCGAGTACACCGACAACCTCGGCCAAATGTGGCAATTCGAATGGAATGACGAGCGCCAGTTGCTGAGCGCTACCGATCCCCTGGGCGGTCAGTGGAAGTTCGCTTACGACGAGTCCGGCAACCTGTGCGAGACGCAAGATCCGCTGGGCCGGATCGAGTCCACCGTGTGGCTGCAGCATTGGTCGCTGCCATTGGTAGAGACCGATGCCGCCGGACAGGCCTGGCAATACCGGTACGACCCGCGCGGCAACTGCGTCAGCGAAATCGATCCACTTGGTCAGACAACGCGCTATCGGTACGACCGCTTCGGCCAAGCAGTGGAAATCATCGACGCCACCGGCAAAAGTAAAAAGCTGCGCTGGAATCCGTTCGGGCAACTGGTCGAGCATGTCGATTGCTCAGGCTACCCCACGAACTTTCGCTACGACGAGCGCGGCTATTTGCAGGTCATCACCGACGCCCTCGGCGAGCGCACTCAATTCAGCTACAACGCTCAAGGACGCTTACTCAGCAGCCAACTGCCGGACGGGCGCACCGAGCAATATCAGCGTGATGCCAGCGGTCAGTTGGTGGGCTATACCGACCCCGCCGGCCACACCACGTTCTACCAGCACAACCGGCGCGGCCAGGTACGCCAGCGCACCGACGCCCACGGCCGGCAGGTGCAATTCGGGTATGACCGCTACGGGCGACTGCAAGCGCTGACCAACGAGAACGGCGAACGTTATCGGTTTGCCTGGGATGCCGGGGATCGGTTGACCGAGCAACAAGACCTTGACGGCAGTGCGCGGCGCTATACCTATGACGCCCTGGATAACCTGACCGCCGTCGAATACGCGCCCTTGAATAATGCGTCTTCCATAGTGCATCGCCTGGAGCGCGATGCCGTCGGGCGCTTGCTGGCGAAAGTAACCGACGACGGCCGTACCGAATACGCCTACGACCCGTTGGACCAACTCACCGCCGTCACTTTCACCGGCAACGATGAGACTACGCAGGCGCTGGCCTTCGCCTACGACCCGCTAGGCCAACTGCTTACCGAACAAAGCGCCGCTGGCAGCCTGAACCACCACTACGACGAACTCGGCAACCTGATCCAAACCCAACTGCCCGACGGCCGCTGGCTCAATCGCCTGTACTACGGCAGCGGCCACCTGCACCAGCTCAACCTCGACGGCCACGTCATCAGCGACTTCGAACGCGACCGCCTGCACCGCGAAGTACTGCGCACCCAAGGCCAGATCACCACCCGCAGCGAATACGACCGCAGCGGCCGCCTGCGCGCACGCCAGCGCCGCCACGCCAGCCAGCCCTTATTGATGCCGGCAGCGGCGCAAAAGCACTTCGAGTACGACCCCGCCGACAACCTGATCGGCCGCCGGGAAGACGAACACCGCGAACTGCTGCATTACGACGCCACCGGCCGCATCATCGCCACCCAGGACAACGTACAAGGCCAACGCGAAACCTTCGCCTACGACGCCGCCGCCAACCTGCTCGACGGCCCACAACCCGGCGCCGGGCTGGTGGTGCATAACAAACTGCTGACCTATCAGGACAAGCGTTACCGCTACGACGGCTTCGGCCGAATGATCGAAAAACGCAGCGCCGCACGAGGTGTGCAGCATTTCGCCTACGACGCTGAACACCGCTTGATCCAAGTGCGCAGCCAAAAAGGCGAGCGAGAAACGGTCGTGAACATGACCTACGACCCGCTCGGCCGACGCATCACTAAAACCGAACACGACAGCCGGGGTTTTCCGCTTGGAGAAACCCGCTTCGACTGGGACGGCCTGCGCCTGCTGCAGGAGCATCGGCATAGTCAAACCAGCCTGTATCTCTATGAGGACGATGGCTATACGCCGCTGGCCCGGGTTGATGGCGTGGGCGAACACCAGAGCGTGCGCTATTACCACAACGACTTGAATGGGCTGCCGGAGCAACTGACGGAAGCTGATGGGAAAACGGTGTGGCGGACGACTTATCGGGTGTGGGGAAACACGGTAGAAGAGGTGCGTGAGCCTTACTACATTGAAGAGCAGAACCTGCGGTTTCAGGGGCAGTATCTGGATCGGGAAATAGGGCTGCACTACAACACGTTTCGGTTTTACGATCCGGATGTGGGGCGGTTTACGACGCCCGATCCGATTGGGTTGATGGGTGGAAATAATCTTTACCAATACGCTCCGAACACGTTCGGGTGGATCGATCCACTTGGTCTGCTAAAAGAGGGAGAGATGGCTGGGTACGGTGCCAAGGCCCACAATAATGATGGGCTGGAAGCACACGAGATTATTCGTAATAAATTTTTGGAAGAGAAAGGAATCGCAAAGGGTCGGCGCTATAAAGGCAATCCATCTATCGCCCTAGCATCTATACATCACGACATGGTGCATGCCGAAGAAAATCGTTTGCGCCGCGCTCGCGGGCTGGGGCCCAACCAGATGCTCAAGCGCGGGAAGCTGGAGATCCGTCTTATGTCGCAAGCTATACACAACTCACTGGTCAGAACCGGCATCATCACTCAGCAGCAGGCTAGAACGGCGAGGCGCTTCTCCACATCATTCGCCAAAAGAAAGGGTTGTTTCTAAAGGATCAAGAACTATGAGTCTCAATCAAATTACTTTCTCAGAGCAGGATCAGGGGCTTGGGCAAATAGGTGGCGGGGCTTGGCTCACCGATCTTCATCTCTGGCCGAAGACCCCGGAAACCGGCCAGCTTATGTTGCCCGTAATTACGATGACATCGACCTTCCTCAACGTCTCGTTCATACCGTCAGGAATGGCTATTACGGTTTTCGTCTCCGTTGAGAGTGTCAGCGAAACCTTCAAACGTTCGTCGATACGCAAGTTGGCCATTCATCAACAAAGCGAGATGGAAAAACTAAAACTCGGGCGCAGCCAGGTTCTTCTTCACACAGTGGCGCCATCCGAACTCAACCCATCTACTTTGGCTGATCCGATTCCGCGGACCTACATCACTCTCCAACCCCTTACTCCAGAGCAAATGGAAGAAGAGATGGAGGACCCTGAGTGCGGAGCCAGTGTCAGCAAAATATTAGGACGCCCTGCTTGGTTACAAGATCCTCTCTATGAACCCCCCAGGTACTACTTCCTCGCACAGCTACTAGATGCAGACATCGCAAAAGTAAGCCCACGCCACGAAGGTTTATTCGGCGGCGGTATCGGCTACATTTTCGCTGATAACCGTGCGAAAAATATGACGGAAGGGGGAGTAGCGGGATACTTTCTCGTTCAATTTAGTTAAGGGCACGCAGCCTGTATGGTCAGCGAGAAACGGTCGCGAACATGACCTACGACCCGCTCGGCCGACGCATCACTAAAACCGAACACGACAGCCGGGGTTATGCGCTTGGAGAAACCCGCTTCACCTGGGATGGCCTGCGCCTGCTGCAGGAGCATCGGCATAGTCAAACCAGCCTGTATCTCTATGAGGACGATGGCTATACGCCGCTGGCCCGGGTTGATGGCGTGGGCGAACACCAGAGCGTGCGCTACTACCACAACGCCTTGAATGGGTTGCCGGAGCAACTGACGGAAGCTAGGACGCGTAGCTCCAACAGATTTTGTAAAGTACGAAAAAATTGTCGATAGTCCAGTTTTTGTAGACGGGGCATTAGTGAATGCTCCGAAATAGAGATAGTTATGAATTTGACTAACGTAATAGTGCCAAAAGTTTCGATCGGCGGAATAGCCATTGGAGAAAGCATTACACAAGTACAAGCACGTCTGTCAGATAAGTACAAAACCCATAACAGCCCCGATTCATTCACCATCGACAACGGGTTTATTACGGCGTATCACGGCGTCGATGGCGTCATTTCTGCTATCTCTTGCAATACTGCTTTCAAGGGTAATTATGAAAATAAGCTATGGCCGGGAATGACGGTAGCCGATGTCCTAAGGCTCTCCAAAGAGCAAGTGGCGTGGGCGGGTTTCGTACAAATTGACCAAGTCAACGGCATAGGCCTCTCGCTGCCGGAGGAATATGATGACTTCGATTCGTTGACCGATCATTTTGATCTCGACTTTGTATTTAGTGAGCTTTGGGTTTATGACTTTTAGAATCGTGGTCGCCCTCGCGCTGGCCGGGGCTCAACCGGCCTTTGGGATCAGTCCTACAATTCACTCAGAAATGACCGATGACGACCGCACCGAATACGTCTACGACCCATTGGACCAACTCACCGCCGTCACTTTCACCGGCAACGATGAGACTACCCAGGCGCTGGCATTTGCCTACGACCCACTGGGCCAACTGCTCACCGAACAAAGCGCCGCTGGCAACCTAAACCATCACTACGACGAACTCGCAACCTGATCCAGACCCACACCGCCAACTCCTCACTACGACGCCACCGGTCGTGTTGATAGGGGGCTGACCCTGAGGGCTCCAACAACCCGTCTTCGCGCAGCGGACGAAGTCTGACCTTAGAAGCAGCAAGATCATCAACATGGCATCTCAGCGCCATTTCAAAAAACATTTTACGTTTCGCCACTTAGTGCGCTTGAGATTTACATCAAGTAACTGAGAGACCTGCTGCAAGAACTGTTGATTACTACAGCCAAAAAACTGCTCGGAAAAGCAAAGCTCATAGTCAAACGGAGCGGCGTTTTTCAGGCCCGTAGCGGTGAGGTTTGCTTTCAGGTAGCGTCCAATATCTCTTTTGAGCATAAAAGATGCGAAGCGTGATCGGCTATCAACATACCCCTTCACAATATCCGAAAGCGCCGTAGGCGCGACGTTTGACTCGGCGTCGACGAGCCATGCGCCTACGCCATCTGCCACTTCACCATACATGAAGCTTTCTAGATACCCGTAAGCCATTGACTGCCTCAAAGGATTGGGAACGCCGTCAAAATATACATGGGCATATTGTTGAATTCTGCATATTTTATGACCACTCGCACTTTAGTCATCTCAATGACGGTTGCAGGCGATCGTGGGCGAATGCCCCAACCCACGATTTGACCAAGATCCGCCTCAAGGGTGTATACACTTGAGCGCATCTTAACTTTCGACATGAAGATTACTTTGAGTTTGTTCCTTTGCAATACCTGACTGACAGCCCATTCTGCCTTCTCAGCATTACCGAACGTGGAAATGCTCTCGGCCCCAGGCATTTTCAGCGCCCTCTTTTGCAAAAACTCAAGTGGCTTGTCGACATGAACGCTATAGGCATGCCCGCCCCCGAGACTCTTAGGTGCATGCAACGGTCGCTCACTGACGTTCAGTGTCATCCGCCCTGCTCGGATGGAGGAAACTCTGAAAGCGTTGTAGAGATTAGCGACGGAGAGCGGAACGGCGAACTCCATAGCCAATCCCATCCCCTGCCCCACTTGCGCAGACGCGCCTAAGCCGTTTGCCATTGCCTGACCAGATTTATAGGCATAAGAGTCAACGGTAAGGCCTGTTAGCAATTGGGCGCTGCCCGCTGCCAATTGGTCGGCAGCGTGAATGCCCATGGCAGCACATCCCACCTTAGTGATCATCGTAGGTTCGGGTATTGCACAGAGCACGCCAGCTCCCGCAACCATTGCACTACCTAGTTCCTACGATACGTCTATAGACCACCTACTTCAGCCGTAACGCTTCTGCCCCCACGCCAGAAAACCATCCAACAACTGCTTCAACACCCCCCGCGTCGGCCCCGCCAGATCCTCGCGATAACGAAACGGCTCGAACTCTTCCATATACGTGCTCTGGCACAACTCCAACTGCACGGCGTGAATGTCCTGCGCCGGGTTGCCGTAATGCCGGGTGATGTGGCCGCCCTTGAAGCGACCGTTGAGCACATGGGTGTACTGCGGATGCGCGGCGCAGATGGCTTCCAATTGGCTGGCCAGCCCAGAGTCGCAGGCGGCGCCGTTGAAGGTGCCGAGGTTGAAGTCCGGCAGTTTGCCGTCGAACAGGTGCGGGATCACCGAGCGGATCGAATGTGCATCGAACAACAGCGCGTAGCCGAATTCGGCCTTGAGCCGTGCCAGTTCGTCTTGCAGGGTGCGGTGGTATGGCGTCCAGATGTGTTCCAAGTAGGTGGCGCGCTCTTCTTTGGACGGTTCCAGGCCGTCGCGGAACAACGGCACGCCGTCGAACAGGATCGCGGGGTACAGGCCGGTGGTGGCGCCGACGTACAAGGGTTTATCGTCGGACGGCCGGTTCAGGTCGATGACAAACCGCGAGTACTCCGCCGCCAGGGTGCTGGCGCCGAGGGCTTCGGCAAAGTCATACAGTGTGGGGATGTGCCAGTCGGTGTCCGGCAGGCTTTGTGCCTCGGGGACCAACCCGGCCTGCACGGCAGGCGTCAGGCGCAGGCCGGCGTGGGGCATGCTGATCAGCAGCGGTACGCGGCCTTGTTTGAAACTCAGAACCTTATCCACAGCGCGACTCCTTAAACAGTGACATCGACGCCGTGGCGCACGACGCGTTTATCCAGCTCGCCGCCCAGCCAGTAGGCCAGGTCGGCGGGACGATCGATCTGCCAGGCGACAAAGTCGGCGACCTTGCCCACTTCCAGCGACCCATGGGTGGCGCCCATGCCCAGGGCGGTGGCGGCATGTTGGGTGGCGCCGGCCAGGGCTTCTTCCGGGGTTATGCGGAACAGGGTGCAGGCCATGTTCAGCATCAGGCGCACCGACAAGGCCGGCGAGGTGCCGGGGTTGAGGTCGCTGGCGATGGCGATTTTCACGCCGTGCTTGCGCAGGGCGTCCATCGGCGGCAATTGGGTTTCGCGCAGGAAGTAGAACGCGCCCGGCAGCAATACCGCGACGGTGCCGGCAGCGGCCATGGCGATGGCGTCTTCTTCGGTCATGAATTCCAGGTGATCCGCCGACAGCGCCTGGTAACGCGCGGCCAGGCTGGAACCGTGCAGCGACGACAGTTGCTCGGCGTGCAGCTTCACCGGCAGGCCGAGTTGTCGGGCGACTTTAAACACGCGCTCCACCTGTTCCGGCGAGAACGCCAGGTATTCGCAGAACGCATCCACCGCATCCACCAGCCCTTCCGCGGCCAGGGCCGGGAGCATTTCGCTGCAGATGTGATCGATGTAGGCGTCGGCGCGGTCCTTGTACTCCGGCGGCAAGGCGTGGGCGGCCAGGCAAGTGGCGCGCACGCTGACCGGCAGCGCGTCACCGAGGCGACGAATCACCCGCAGCAACTTGCGCTCGCTGGCCAGGTCGAGGCCGTAGCCGGATTTGATCTCCACCGTGGTCACGCCGTCGCGCAGCAAACTGCGCAGGCGCTTGTGGGCGCTTTCGAACAGTTCATCCTCGCTGGCGGCGCGGGTGGCGCGCACGGTGCTGGCAATACCGCCGCCCTGGGCGGCGATGTCGGCGTAGCTGACGCCTTCGAGGCGTTGTTCAAACTCACCGCTGCGATTGCCGCCGAACACCGTGTGGGTGTGGCAGTCGATCAGCCCGGGGGTGACCCACGCGCCTTGCAGGTCATGCACCTGGGCGTAATCCGCCGTCGGCACTTCGCTGCGCGGGCCGATCCACTCGATCAGCGAACCGACAGTGACCAGGGCGGCGTCCTCAATGATCGAGTAATTGCCGTGGGCCATGGTTGCGATGTGGCAGTGTTGCCAAAGGACTTTCATCAATGCCTCCCAAAGTGGTCGCTGTTGCCTGTAGGAGCGAGCTTGCTCGCGAAAAACCTCAACGATAACGCGTGCTACCTGATAGCTCGCGGCGCCTGGGGGGTCTTCGCGAGCAAGCTCGCTCCTACAGGGGCGGAGGGTTTTTCAAAGGCTCGGCAGCAACTTGGCCGGCACCAGTTCATTCAGGCAGCGGCTGGCGAGCAGTTCAGTGGCGGCGATGATGTCCGGGGCGAAGAAGCGGTCCTTGTCGTAGAACGCCACTTTGCCGCGCAGGGTAGCGCGTGCTTTTTCCAGCTTCGGCGAGGTCTTCAGGCCTTCGCGCAGGTCCAGGCCCTGGCACGCCGCCAGCCATTCCACGGCCAGAATGCCGCGAACGTTTTCAGCCATTTCCCACAAGCGCTTGCCCGCAGCCGGAGCCATCGACACATGGTCTTCCTGGTTGGCCGAGGTCGGCAGGCTGTCGACGCTGTGGGGATGGGCGAGCGCCTTGTTTTCGCTGGCGAGTGCCGCAGCCGTGACCTGGGCGATCATGAAGCCGGAGTTCACCCCGCCATTGCCCACCAGGAACGGCGGCAGCTGCGACATGTGCTTATCCATCATCAGCGAGATACGCCGCTCGCTCAGGGAGCCGATTTCGGCGATGGCCAACGCCATGTTGTCGGCGGCCATGGCCACCGGTTCGGCGTGGAAGTTGCCGCCGGAGATCACGTCGCCTTCGGCGGCGAATACCAGCGGGTTATCCGACACCGCGTTGGCCTCGATCACCAGCACCTCGGCGGCCTGGCGGAACTGGGTCAGGCAGGCGCCCATGACTTGTGGCTGGCAACGCAGGGAATAAGGGTCTTGCACCTTGTCGCAGTTCTGGTGCGACTGCGACACCTGGCTGCTTTCGCCCAGCAGGTCGCGGTACGCCGCTGCCGAATCGATCTGCCCACGCTGGCCGCGTGCGGCGTGAATGCGCGGATCGAACGGCGAGCGCGAGCCCAGCACCGCTTCCACGGTGAGGCTGCCACACGCGAGGGCGCCGGCGAACAGATCCTCACCCTCGAACAGGCCACGCAGGGCATACGCCGTGGACACCTGGGTGCCGTTGAGCAGCGCCAGGCCTTCCTTGGCCGCCAAGGTCAGCGGCGCGAGGCCGGCGATTTTCAGCGCGGCGCTCGCCTCCAGCCATTCACCTTTGTAGCGCGCCTTGCCTTCGCCGAGCAGCACCAGGGACATATGGGCCAAGGGCGCCAAGTCACCGGAGGCACCGACCGAGCCTTTGAGCGGAATATGCGGGTATACCTCGGCGTTGATCAGCGCGATCAGCGCGTCGATCACCTGGCGGCGAATCCCGGAAAACCCACGGCTCAGGCTGTTGACCTTGAGCACCATGACCAGCCGCACCAGCGCATCGCTGATCGGCTCACCGACACCGGCGGCGTGGGACAGCACCAGGGAGCGCTGGAGGTTTTCCAGGTCTTCGCTGGCGATGCGGGTCGAGGCCAGCAGGCCGAAACCGGTGTTGATGCCATAGGCGGTGCGGTTCTCGGCGAGAATCTGCTCCACACAGGCGACACTGGCCTCGATCTGCGCCGTGGCGCTGTCATCCAGGCTGAGGGTTACCGGCTGCTGGTAGATGGCCCGCAGTTGGGCAAGGCTCAGTTGGCCTGGAATCAGAGTTAGCGCAGTCACATTCATGCTCCTTGGAAATTATTGTTCAGTGCAATTCGGGAAACGTCTGGTGCAGCGAAGTGCTGTGCTTGAGCAGCGCGGCGGCGGTCGCGATGTCCGGCGCCAGCCAGCGGTCTTGCGCGTAAGGCGCGACCTGCTCACGCAGCAGGCGCCAGGCGCGGTCGGTGCCCGCGCCGAAACGCTGGTCTTTGAGAAACTCGAAGGCCTGGGCCGCCAGCAGGTACTCGATGGCGAGGATCTGGGTCACGTTGGCCAACAGTTGGTGCAGCTTGAGCGCGGCGTTGGTGCCCATGCTCAGGTGGTCTTCCTGCAGGCCCGAGGTGACGAAGTTGTCGAGCACCGCCGGTTGCGCCAACTGGCGGTTCTGCGCGCATAAGGAAGCGGCAACGTATTGCACGATCATCATCCCGGAGTTGACTCCCGGGTTGCTCACCAGGAACGCCGGCAAGCCGCTGACGTGGGGGTTGATCAGGCGGTCCAGGCGGCGCTCGGCGACGGCGCCGATCTCGGCCATGGCAATCGCCAGCATATCCGCGGCCAACGCCACGGACTGCCCGTGCGGGTTGGCCTGGGACACCACGCGGTAGCGATCCGGCGTGCCGAGCAGCAGCGGGTTGTCGGTGGCGCTGTTGAGTTCGGTCTCGATCTGCCGGGTCGCATGTTCCACTTGGTCGCGGGCCGCGCCGTGGATCTGCGGGATCGAACGCAGGCTCAAGGCATCCTGGGTGCGGAGGCCTTTACTGCTCGCGATCACTTCACTGCCGTCGAGCAACGCCCGCAGGTTGATGCCGACCTGCTGCATGCCGGGGTGCGGTTTGAGGGCGATGATTTCGGCGTCGAACGCATCGATCTGGCCGCGCTGGGCCTCGAAACTCATGGCGCCGATCACGTCGGCCCATTGCAACAGGTGATGGGCATCGGCCAAGGCCAGGCAGCTCAGGCCGGTCATGCACGGCGTGCCGTTGACCAGGCACAGGCCGTCCTTGGCGCCGAGCACCACCGGCTGCAACCCTTCTGCGCTCAGGGCCTGTTGCGCCGCGACGATCTGGCCCCGGTAGCTCACGTCGCCAATCCCCAGCAACGCCACGCCGACATGGGCCATGTGGGTCAAATAACCCACCGAACCCTGGGACGGCACTTGCGGCGTGATGCCGTGATTGAGCAGCGCCAGCAGCGCATGCACCACCTGCGGATGCAGGCCGGATTTGCCCTGGCTGTAGTTGACGATCGCCGCGCAGATGATTGCGCGGGTCTGTTCGTCGCTGAGCACCGGGCCGACACCACAGGCGTGGCTCAACAGGGTGTTGCGCGACAACTGGCTGAGTTGCTCGCCCTCCAGCGACACGTTGCACAGCGCGCCCAGGCCGGTGTTCACGCCGTAGGCGCGCTCGCCGCTGCTGACGATGCGCTGCACGATGGCCTGGGCATTGTCGATGCGTGCCCAGGCCTGGCCCGAGAGTTCGAGCACCGCGCCGTGACGGGCCACGGCGACCACGTCCTGCCAGCGCAGGGGGGCGTTGGTGATGATGATTTTTGCTGCCTGGGACATCTTCATACCTTCTTGAGTTCTTGTGCAGCTTTACTGGCCCTATCGGGAGCAAGCTCCCTCCCACCTTTGGAATGCATCCCCTGTGGGAGGGAGCTTGCTCCCGATGAGGCCAGCAGCCGCCCCACATAATCCGGATCAGACCACCGCCGCCCGCCGCTGAACGAACCGGTTCACATACTCATCCGCCGGCGAATGCAGGATCTCCCGGGGCGTGCCGACCTGGATCAGCTTGCCGTCCTTGAGGATCGCAATGCGGTTGCCAATGCGCACCGCCTCGTCGAGGTCGTGGGTAATGAACACAATGGTCTTGTGCAGGGTCTTTTGCAGTTCGAGCAACTGGTCCTGCATCTCGGCGCGGATCAGCGGGTCGAGAGCACTGAAGGCTTCGTCCATCAGGATGATGTCGGTGTCCGCCGCGAGGGCGCGGGCCAGGCCGACCCGTTGGCGCATGCCGCCGGAGAGCTGGTGCGGGTATTTGTTTTCATAGCCTTTGAGGCCCACGGTGTCGATCCAGTGCAGCGCGCGCTCGCTGCACACCTGCTTGGTTTCGCCGCGCACTTTCAGGCCGTAGGCGACGTTGTCGAGCACGTTCTTGTGGGGCAGCAGGCCGAAGCTCTGGAACACCATGCTGATCTTGTGCCGACGGAATTCGCGCAGGGCGTCCATGTCCAGTTGCAGGATATCTTCGCCGTCGACCAGGATCGCGCCGCTGGTGGGGTCGATCAGGCGGTTGAAGTGGCGCACCAGGGTGGACTTGCCCGAGCCCGACAGGCCCATGATCACGAAGATCTCGCCGGTGCCGATGCTCAGGGACAGGTCGTTGACGCCGACCACGCAGCCGGTCTCGGCCAGCACCTGATCCTTGGTCTTGCCCTGGCCGATCAGCGCCAGCGCGTCTTTGGCGCGGTTGCCGAAGATCTTGAAGACGTTTTTCACTTCGATTTTGCTGACCGTCGTCATTTGCTCGCCTCATGCCGTGGACGGCCATAGGCCTGGGTAATGCGGTCGATGACCACGGCGAGAATCACAATGGCCAGCCCGGCTTCCAGGCCGCGCCCGACGTTGAGGGTCTGGATGCCGACAAGTACGTCTTCGCCCAGGCCACGGGCGCCGATCATCGAGGCGATCACCACCATCGACAACGCCATCATGGTGGTCTGGTTGATGCCGGCCATGATGCTCGGCAGCGCCAGCGGCAGTTGCACGCCGAACAGCTGTTGCCAGCGGTTGGCGCCGAAGGCGTTGATGGCTTCCATGACTTCGCCGTCGACCTGGCGAATCCCCAGGTCGGTCAGGCGGATCAGCGGCGGCGCGGCGTAGATCACCGTGGCGAAAATCGCCGGCACCTTGCCCAGGCCGAACAGCATCAGCACCGGGATCAAATACACGAAGCTGGGCATGGTTTGCATGATGTCGAGCAGCGGCATCAGCACCGACCGCAGGCGATTGCTGCGCGCCGACAAGATGCCCAGCGGAATGCCGATCAGCACCGAAATCAGCGTGGCGACCAGCATCAGGGCCAGGGTCTGCATCAGTTTGTCCCACAGGCCGACCGCGCCGACCAGGAACAACAGGCCGACGATCACTGCCGTGGTCACCACCTTGCGCGTGGCATGCCAGGCCACCGCGCCGACGATGCCCAGCATCAGCCACCAGGGCGCGGCGCGCAGCAGGCCTTCCAGGTTGACGATGGCCCATAGCAGGGTGTCGGAGATGTGCCGGAACACATCGCCGTAGTGGGTCACCAGCGAATCCACCCAACCGTTGACCCAGTTGGCAATGGAAAACGTAAAACTCTCAGGAAACATAGCGTGCTCTCGATCCAGTGGGTTGTGGCCAGGCGCCCGGCTGCCCCTCAGGGTAGCCGGGTACGCATGACCTACAAGGCCGCGTCGATTTTCTTGGCAGCGTCGTCGCTCACCCAGGCGTGCCAGACTTCAGGGTGTTCCTTGAGGAATAGCTGCGCCAATTTCGGTGATTCGATACGCTCTTTGGCCATGCGACCGAGGTTCTGGTTCAGCAGGTCGATCGGCAGGTTGACCTTTTCCAGCATGGCCACCAGTTCCGGCGCTTGCTCGTGGAAGGTCTTGGACAGGCCGACCTTGATGCTCACGCTTTTATCCACGCCGGGTTTTTCTTCCAGCTTGACCAAATCGACCTGGCCCATCAGCGGCGTTGGCGACCAGTAGTAGAACAGGATCGGCTCGCCGCGCTTGTAGCTCGACTGCACAGCCGCATCCAGCGCCGGGCCGGTGCCGGGGCGGAAGTTGGTGTAGGTGCTTTCCAGGCCGTAGCTCTTGAGCATCGCGCTGTTGTCCAGCTCGCAGGTCCAACCGGCCGGGCAGTTATAGAAACGGCCTTTGGACGGTTCTTCCTGGTCCTTGAACACGGCGGCGTATTTGGCCAGGTCGGCGATGTTCTTCAGGTCCGGCGCCTTGGGCTCCAGCTTGCGCTTGGCATCGCCTTCGATCACGTAACGCGGCACGTACCAACCTTCGATCGCCCCCACCACCGGAGCGCCGACGCCGACGACCTTGCCGGCCTTCTCGGCCTTGTTCCACACCTCGCTGCGACCGACCCACTCTTCGGCAAACACTTGAATGTCGTTGCTGCTCAGGGCGTTTTCCATGGTGATGGAATTGCCCGGCAGGCTGTCGGTTTTGCAGTCGTAGCCCTTTTCCAGAACGGTTTGCAGGATGTCGGTGAGCAACATGCCGCTTTCCCAGTTCAGGCCGGCGAATTTCACCGGTTTACCGGACTCGCACCAACCGGCCGCCTGGGCGCCGGTGCTTGCCAGCAAGCCCAGGGAAAGCAATGTGGTCAGCAGGGTCTTGTTCGATTTCATTGTGTGACGCTCCTAATCATGAATTGGCTTACGGCAGTCAAGAGGCATCCTGCCCGGTCCACATCCAATCAGGCCTGCGCCGCAGCGCGACCGGCCCCGCTCGTTGCAGGGGGTACCGCACTGTTCTGCTCGAGCGGCAGAATCAGTTGATCGGGCACGGCGCTGTGCCATTTTTTCGCACATACGTAGTACATGGCTGCGGGAATTATCAGACCGATGATCCAGGAAATATCCACATCACCCAGGGCGGCCACCAGCGGACCGGTGTAGAACTTGGTGGAGATGAACGGCAATTGCACCAGCACGCCGAACACATAGACGCTGATACCGAGCAGGTTCCAACGCCCGTAGCGCCCGTTCGGATCGGCCAGCGCGGTCACGTCATAACGCTCGCGGGTGATGCAGTAGTAGTCCACCAGGTTGATCGCGCTCCAGGGCGTAAAGAACGCCAGCAGGAACAGGATGAACGACTTGAACGCACCGAGGAACGAGTGCTGGCCGAGCAACGCGATCAGGGTCGCGGTACCGACGATGGCCAGCACAAAAGCCAGGCGCTGCAAGCGCGTGACTTCCAGGCGCCCGCGGAAGCCGCTGATGATGGTGGCAATGCACATGAAACTGCCGTAGGAGTTCAGCGTGGAGATGGTGACCTTGCCGAACGCGATGCTGAAGTACAGCAGCGCAGCGGTGGCCCCCGTACCGCCCAGGCCCACGATGTAGGCCACTTCGTGACCGGCGAATTGCCCGTTGGACAGGGCGGCGGCAAACACACCGAGGACCATCGCCACCTGTGCGCCAATCACCGAACCCGCGCCAGCCGCCAGGAAGGTTTTCAGCGAAGACGTCTGGCTCGGCAGGTAGCGTGAATAGTCCGCCACGTAGGGGCCGAAGGCGATTTGCCAGGAGGCCGCGAGCGACACCGCGAGCAGGAAGCTGCTCCAACTGAAGTGGCGGATTTGCAGGAGTGCGCCAATGTCGGCCTGGCTCATCAGGCGACTGAACAGGTAGACAAAGGCAATCACACCAATGACGCTGGCGACCCGGCCGATGAAGTGGATCACGCGGTAGCCGAGCACCGTGACCAGCACGATGACACTGGCAAAGATAAGGATACCGACGCTGTCGCTGACACCGAACAACTGGCCCAGCGCCTGACCGGAAAGTACGGTGCCGGTGGCGGTGAAACCCAGGTACATCAAACACACCAGCACGATCGGGATGGCCGCGCCATAAACCCCGAACTGTACCCGGCTGGAGATCATCTGCGGCAGGCCAAGTTTCGGCCCTTGCGCCGCATGCAACGCCATGACGCCGCCGCCGAGCAGTTGGCCGATCAACAGACCGATCAACGACCAGAACACATCACCGCCGAGCACCACGGCCAAGGCCCCGGTGACAATCGCGGTGATTTGCAGGTTGGCGCCCATCCATAGGGTGAACTGGCTAAACAGACGACCGTGTCTTTCCGCTTCCGGGATGTAGTCGATCGAACGCCTTTCGATCAACGGGGTGGTGCTTGCACGCGCGTCATTTGCAGCCATGGGTGTTCAACCTCTGATGGATTGTTTTGGGTGCTGATTGCTCTTCTGTGGGAGCTGGCTTGCCTGCGATGCGGGCGACGCGGTCTTTCGGGTAGACCGCGGTGATGCAATCGCAGGCAAGCCAGCTCCCACAGGAACAGAGCCAGCCGTTACTTGATCATCGGCAGGTTCAAGCCCTGCTCTTTGGCGCAATCGATCGCGATCTGGTACCCCGCATCGGCGTGACGCATCACCCCGGTGGCCGGGTCGTTGTGCAGCACGCGGGCAATGCGCTCGGCCGCTTCGTCGGTGCCGTCGCAGACGATCACCATGCCGGAGTGCTGCGAGAAGCCCATGCCCACGCCGCCGCCGTGGTGCAGCGAAACCCAGGTCGCACCGCTGGCGGTGTTGAGCAAGGCGTTGAGCAGCGGCCAGTCGGACACGGCGTCGGAGCCGTCCTGCATCGATTCGGTTTCACGGTTGGGGCTGGCCACCGAGCCGGAGTCGAGGTGGTCGCGGCCGATCACCACCGGCGCGGACAGCTCGCCGCTGCGCACCATTTCGTTGAACGCCAGGCCCAGCTTGGCGCGCTGGCCCAGGCCGACCCAGCAGATACGCGCCGGCAGGCCCTGGAAGCTGATGCGCTCGCGGGCCATGTCCAGCCAGTTGTGCAGGTGCGCGTCGTCGGGGATCAGCTCTTTGACTTTGGCGTCGGTCTTGTAGATGTCTTGCGGGTCGCCCGACAGCGCCGCCCAGCGGAACGGGCCGATGCCACGGCAGAACAGCGGGCGGATGTAAGCCGGTACGAAACCCGGGAAGTCGAACGCGTTTTCCACGCCTTCTTCCTGCGCCATCTGACGGATGTTGTTGCCATAGTCGAAGGTCGGGATGCCTTGTTTCTGGAAGTCCAGCATCGCTTTGACGTGAACAGCCATCGACTGCTTGGCGGCCTTGATCACGGCCGCCGGTTCGGTCTTGGCGCGGGCGCGGTATTCGTCCCAGGTCCAGCCGGCCGGCAGGTAGCCGTTGAGAGGGTCGTGGGCGCTGGTCTGGTCGGTGACCATGTCCGGGCGCACGCCGCGCTTGACCAGTTCCGGCAGGATTTCGGCGGCGTTGCCCAGCAGGGCGATGGAGATCGCTTTGCCTTCCTGGGTGTACTTGGCGATGCGCGCCAGCGCGTCGTCGAGGTCGCTGGCCTGTTCGTCGACATAGCGGCTGTTCAGGCGGAAATCGATGCTGACCTGCTGGCATTCAATGTTCAGCGAGCACGCGCCGGCCAGGGTCGCGGCCAACGGTTGCGCGCCGCCCATGCCGCCGAGGCCGGCGGTCAGGACCCAACGGCCCTTGAGGTTGTTGTCGTAATGCTGGCGACCGGCCTCGACGAAGGTTTCGTAAGTGCCTTGGACAATGCCCTGGCTGCCGATGTAGATCCAACTGCCGGCGGTCATCTGGCCGTACATGGCCAGGCCCTTGGCATCCAGTTCGTTGAAGTGTTCCCAACTGGCCCAGTGCGGCACCAGGTTGGAGTTGGCGATCAGTACACGCGGGGCGTTGCGGTGGGTCTTGAACACGCCGACCGGTTTGCCGGACTGCACCAGCAGGGTTTCGTCGTCGTTCAGATGGGTGAGGCTCTCGACGATCTGGTCGTAACACTCCCAATTGCGCGCCGCACGACCGATGCCGCCGTACACCACCAGCTCTTTCGGGTTTTCGGCCACTTGCGGGTCAAGGTTGTTCATCAGCATGCGCAGCGGCGCTTCGGTCAGCCAGCTTTTGGCGGTGAGCGTGTTACCGCGGGCGGCGCGGATTTCGACGTCACGGTATTTTGTAGGCTTAGCGTTAGAAAAATCGGTCACAACCAGAACTCCTCAGCGATCGATGCGCGAACTGGATGCGTGCAAAGTGGACTCTTACGCACACACCTTTACTTGTACATACAAGCATATGCAATCGAGCGGCCAACTTTCCTCGGGAGCGGGCGCGATTGTTTGCACAGTCGTGCGCAAGCCTTGGAAATTAAGGCTTCGAGGCGTGATGAAATTTCTTACGGGGCGGTTTTACAGCGAGGCAGGTTTGCCACGCCAGGGTGGTGTTGCGCCACCCTGGGGCGTTCGGTAACAAAGTGGTGCGGAAGGCTGGAAACAGATCGCAAGAACAGTGGGGAAACAAATGTGGGAGGGGGCTTGCCCCCGATTGCAGTGGGCCAGCTACAGATAAGCTGACTGGTCCACCGCTATCGGGGGCAAGCCCCCTCCCACATTTTTTAACCGCGTGCGGTCAGTTCGATGATGCAGCAGCGGCCCGTGACCGAGATATCCAGCAAGCCGGTATTAGCATCCACCTGCAGGCAATCATGATGGCCCAGCACCTGGCCGAGCACCGTCACCTCATCCGCCACGCTGAACACCAGCACCGTCTGCGCCGTACTGAAAAAACGCTGCACCCCATCCACCCACTGCAACCGCGCCTGGAAACGCTGGGGCGAATAGATCAGGTTGAAATCGCGGATCGGCCCGCTGATCAGGCGGCACGACACCTGGCTGTCACCCTTGAACGCGAACGGTTGCAGCGGCAACAACCCCCGCTGTTCCTCGCCGTCCACGGTCAGGACCATGCCCGCGCCGTTGATCACCGTGATCACGCGCTGGTAACCGGCGAAGGCGGAAAACCCGCCCGACTCGCCGATATCGGCAATCGACAGGCGCCAGCCAAAGCCCTCCAGGCCATGGCCGCCATCGCGGCTGATTTCTTCGGTGCTGCCGCCACCGTTTTTCCATGGCATGCGCACGTAATTCGCGGCGCGCCAGACGGTCACGGCACTCATTTACTGAAACGTCCTTCCAGGCTATGACGCGAACCTGGGTGGATCAGGCGCGCGGCAGTCACTGGCTGGCGACCGGACCAAGTGCGTCGACGAATCAACAGGCATGGCTCGCTCGGTTCGATCTGCAGCAACTTGCACTCGGCGGCATCGGCGAGGATGGCTTCGACCACATGCTCGCCCTCGGTCAACGGTGCGACCTGGTTCAAATAGGCGTAGGGCGTTTGCTGGGTGAAATCCTGCTGCAGGTATTCCGGCGCGACCAGGGCGTTGACGAAGCGGTCTTCGATTTGCACGGGAATATCGTTTTCAAAGTGAACGATCAGCGAGTGGAATACCCGCCCGCCTTCGCGCATTTCCAGGGCAACGGCGCGCTCGGAACCGGCCGCCTCTTCGCCCAGGGTGATGACCTGGCAGGTGTGCCGATGACCACGGGAGGCGATCTCATCGGCAATGTTGTGGACTTCAAACAGCGCCGACTGGCTCTTGGGCTCGGCGACAAACGTGCCGACGCCTTGCATGCGCACCAGCAAACCTTCGGCGGTGAGTTCGCGCAGGGCGCGGTTGATGGTCATGCGGCTGAAACCCAGCTGGCTGACCAGTTCACTCTCCGATGGCACGCGGTAATGGGGCTGCCAGTTGCCGCTGAGGATCTGCTGGCTGATCATCTGTTTGACGCGGGCATACAAGGGCGCCGGACTTTCGTCCAGGTGGGCAGCCAGTGAAGACTTGGCGGGCGGAGTCGGCACGGGGAATCCTTGCAGGGGAAAAAGATGCATAGATTGCCGGAGTTTACCGAGCAGGCAAACGTCTGTATATGTATATACAAATAAACACACGACCGGGGTGCCTTGAACATGTCCGCTTTCTTTGCCGAACGCGCGCTGCTGCCTGATGGATGGGCCAACGATGTACGTCTTGAAGTCGGCGCGGATGGCCGGCTGACCCACGTTGCGGCCAATGCCAGTGCAGACGGCGCCGAACGGCTCGGAGGCCCGGTGTTGGCAGGCATGCCGAACCTGCACTCCCACGCTTTCCAGCGTGCCATGGCGGGCTTGGCCGAAGTGGCCGGCAACCCGAATGACAGCTTCTGGACCTGGCGCGAGCTGATGTACCGCATGGTCGGCAAGATCAATCCGGAGCAACTGCAGATCATCGCGCGCCAGTTGTATATCGAGATGCTCAAGGCCGGTTACACCTCGGTGGCGGAGTTTCATTACGTCCACCATGACATCAGCGGCCAGCCCTATGCCGACCGCACGGAACTGTCGCGGCAGATCAGCCAGGCGGCCGCCAGCAGCGGGATCGGCCTGACGCTACTGCCGGTGCTCTACACCCACGCAGGGTTTGGCGGCCAGGCACCCAATGAAGGCCAGCGACGGTTTATCAACAGCAGCGAACATTACCTGGACCTGCAGGCGCGCCTGAAACCAATCCTCGCCGCACAACCGGCGCAGCAGTTGGGCTTGTGTTTCCACTCCCTGCGCGCCGTCACGCCGCAACAGATCACAGACGTGCTGGCCGCCAGCGACAAGGCCTGCCCGGTGCATATCCACATCGCCGAGCAACAGAAAGAAGTCGACGACTGCCTGGCCTGGAGCGGCAAACGCCCGCTGCAATGGCTGTATGACAACGTCGACGTCGATGAACGCTGGTGCCTGGTACACGCCACTCATGCCGATCCTGCGGAAGTGACGCGCATGGCCAGCAGCCGTGCAATTGCCGGTTTGTGCCTGACCACCGAAGCCAACCTGGGCGACGGGATTTTTCCGGCGGTGGATTTCCTCGCCCAGGGCGGGCGCATGGGCATTGGTTCCGACAGCCATGTGTCACTGAGCGTGGTGGAAGAACTGCGCTGGCTGGAATACGGCCAACGCCTGCGCGATCAGCGGCGCAATCGCTTGTATCGTCACGATCAGCCGATGGTCGGCCGCACGCTGTTCGATGCCGCGCTGGACGGCGGCGCCCAGGCGCTGGGGCAGCCGATTGGTCGGTTGGAAGTAGGCAAACGTGCCGATTGGCTGGTGCTGGACGGTAACGATCCGTACCTGGCGACGGCGACGGCGGACGGGATTCTCAATCGCTGGCTGTTCGCCGGCGGCGATCGGCAGGTGCGCGATGTGCTGGTCAACGGCAAGTGGGTGGTGCGCGACGGGCGGCATGCCGCTGAAGAAGAGAGCAACCGGGCGTTTACCCAGGTTTTGAGGGAGTTACTCGGTTAACAGGCAATCCATAACAAATGTGGGAGGGGCAAGCCCCCTCCCACAATTGGATTTGTGCTGATCCAGAGTTATTGCGAGGTCTTCGCCATCTGCTTGTCCGACGTGCGCCAGATCAAACGTGTGGTGTCATAACCCTGCTGCCGCGCCCTGCTCAGCAGGTCTTCGCGGGTGTCGGCGCTGACCGTTGGCGTGCGCGACAAGATCCACATATAGCGCCGGCTCGGGCTGCCGACGAGGGCGGTCTTGTAGTCATCGCTGACGTACAGCACCCAGTAATCGCCCTTGGCGACGCCCGGCAACAGCGCGGTAAACCAGTTATTGAATTCCACCCAGAGCTTGTCGGTCTTGCCCGGCACTTGCGGCGTGGCCGTGCCTTTGGCTTCTTCCCACTTCCATTCTGTTGTCAGGCAGCGGTTGAACACCGACATATCGCCATCTGGCAGCAGTGTGTAGCGGGCCTCGGACTGCGCGCAGTTGCGCTGGAAGTACATCGGCAATCGCGCCAATTCGTACCAGGTGCCCTGGTAACGCTTGAGGTTGACGTTACTCGCGGTCTTAGGTTGCAGATCATCGCCAGAATGGCTGGCGCAGCCCGCCAAAAACAGGCTGGCGCAAAAAAACAAAACAAAACGCATCATTCTTCTTCTCCCGCAGGCTTTCGCCCCGGTTTACTTCAGGCCTTGCCCGGAAAACATCAGAACCTTGTCACCGGCATATTGAACGCTGATAAAGCTGTTTTTATCGCCCCAGGTGCAGCTAGACATGCCCAGCGCGCCGGAACAATCGGTCGGCTTGCCCAGCAACGACTCCACTTCGGTCTTGGCCATGCCAGCCGACAGCTTCGCGTAATTTTCCTGATTGACCTTGCTGCAAGCGGCCAACAGCACGCAAAAGGCCAGCAAAGCGAGACGGCGTAACGACATGGAATAACTCCTGGAGGGACGAGGCAGGTGGGGGTCTGCCAGAAGCTTAGAAGGGAAAACAGGTGTCTGGTTCCCGACAAACGAAAACAAAAAAGCCCCGAAAACGCTGAAACGTTTCGGGGCTTCTTATCGTTCAAGACTTCACGCCTTGAACCTGGCGAGAGCGCTTGCTCCCTTCCACCGTTACTGCTTGTGGTAGCCGGTCACACGCTCAACTTCTTCCTTCGAACCCAGGAACACCGCCACGCGCTGGTGCAGGCCTTCGGGCTGGATGTCGAGGATACGCTGGTGGCCGTCGGTGGACACACCGCCTGCCTGTTCAACCAGGAACGACATCGGGTTGGCTTCGTACATCAGGCGCAGTTTGCCCGGCTTGGACGGCTCGCGGCTGTCACGGGGGTACATGAACACGCCACCCCGGGTCAGGATACGGTGTACGTCGGCAACCATCGCCGCGACCCAGCGCATGTTGAAGTTTTTCTTCAACGGGCCGTCTTCGCCTTCCATCAACTCGTTGACGTAGCGCTTGACCGGTTCTTCCCAGTGGCGCTGGTTGGACATGTTGATCGCAAATTCCTGGGTAGCCGCAGGAATCACGATGTCTTCGTGAGTCAGGACGAAACTGCCCATTTCGCGGTCCAGGGTGAAGCCTTTGACGCCGTCGCCCAGGGTCAGGACCAGCATGGTCTGCGGGCCGTAGATCGCATAACCGGCGGCAACCTGCTGGGTGCCCGGCTGCAGGAAGGCCTTTTCGTTCAGGGCTTCGTTCTGGCTCAGGTGTTCGTTCGGGCAACGCAGTACCGAGAAGATGGTGCCGACCGGGGCGTTGATGTCGATGTTGGACGAACCGTCCAGTGGGTCGAACACCAGCAGGTAGGCGCCTTTCGGGTATTTGCCCGGGATCTGGTAGGCATTGTCCATTTCTTCGGACGCCATGCCGGCCAGGTGACCGCCCCATTCGTTGGCTTCGAGCAGGATCTCGTTGGAGATCACGTCGAGTTTCTTCTGCACTTCGCCTTGGACGTTTTCAGTGCCCATGCTGCCCAGGACACCACCCAGCGCGCCTTTGGACACGGCGTGGCTGATTTCCTTGCAAGCACGCGCCACCACTTCGATAAGGAAGCGCAGATCGGCAGGCGTGTTGTTGCTGCGGGTCTGCTCGATCAAATAGCGACTCAGGGTAACGCGGGACATGGAAGGCTCCGATGTATGGGGGGGGCTAAAAACCCGCGCAGTTTAACGCGAGTTGGGGTGTATTTCCTCCTATCAGAGGATTTAAACCCAATAGAGTTCATGGACTTTATTTAACGTGCCGCCGCAGGCTTGCGCAGCAAACTGTAGGCCATGGCCCCCAGCGCCGCCACACCGAGCAGCAATACCGCCCAGAGCCCGAGTTTTTTCCAGTTCGGTTCGGTGTCGACAGCGGCAACGAGCGCTGGCGACGTGAGCACGACATCCCCGGCCACCTTGGCCTGCCCCAAGCTATTCAGACGCTCGGCGTTGTAGTCAGGGATCAGGGTCGACAGCGGCAGGTTCGCCGCCTTGGCCGACGCGTTCCCCAGCGCCAGGGTGAACGGCGGCTCACCTCGCGCCAGGAACACCAACTGCGTGGCGCGCACGGCAACCTGCAGGGTCGGCGCCGCAGCGCCCAGGCCACCGCCGCGCTCATCCACCTGCAACTTGAGTTCGGCGACCGCCTGGCCCGGCAACTGCAATTGATCCTGCACCACGTCCTGGCCGTTCTGGGTCAGGCGGTACAGCAAACCGTTACTCAGCGGCTGCCAGGCTTGCTTGCTGTCACGCCGCCCCGACAAGGTCACGGGCGCCAGCGTATTGGGCTGTGTCAATTCGACGCGCAGGCGCTCGACATTCAGCCCCGCCGGTAACTGCCAGGTGTATTCCCCCGCCTGGAGCCGCGTGCCGGAAAGCGGCTGCGACCACACCCATGGCGTCGGCTGGCTACTGCGGGTGGCGCTGGCCAATTTGGCCGAGGTCAACAGCGGCGCCGCCTGGCCCTGCCACAACAGGCGCAGGTAACGCGCCGGTTGCCCCGGCAGGCTGACGTCATGCTGCTCGACGCGCTCGTCGGCAAACGACAAGCGCGCCACTTGCCCGTCGCCCCAAGGCGTCCAGTGCTGCAAATCATCGCTGGCTTCAATGCTGAACCGCTGGAAGCCTTCTTGCTCGTGACTCCAGTCGAGGCTCAGTTGCTGCAACGGGGCCTTGATCGCACTGGCGTCGAGCACCCAGCCGCGTAGCACCTGCTGGCCAGCCGCGGAAGCTGTGGAGGGGCGCACTTCCAGCAAGGTGCCTTCGGCGCTGGACTTCACCACCACCGCCGGCAAGGTTTCGCGGGTGTCGGCAGCGTACAGCGGGAACCACTTCACATCGGCAACGTTACGGTTTTCGGTGTGTTGCGCGGATTGGCGCGACAGCGCATAGGCCTGGGGTTCACCCGCGGCGTTGAACACGCGCAGATCGCTGAGGTCGGCCTGGCGGGCGCTCAGTTGCACGGCCAACGGCAATTCGAGGCGATACCACGGGCCGTTGCCGCTGACGCTCAGCGGCACCTGGGTGGTGAAGTCGGCGGGTGTTTCCTGGGCCCACACCGACAACGTCGCACACACGCCCACTACCGCCACGCTCAACTTACCGATCAAGAGGATGCTCCTTCAGTTTCCAGCACAGGTTCGGCGCGCTTGGGCGGCAGCGGTGCGAAGTAACCCACCACCAGCAACAGCCCGCCTACGCCAATGAACGACACGATCCGCGCCAAGCCGCCACGATTGCTCAGCTCGACAAAAAACAGCTTGGCCACCACCACGGCAATCAGTGCCGCGCCGATCAGCCACACTTCGCGACGATGGCGCAGGTGACCGCCGATCATCAGGCCGAGGGCGATCAGGGTCCAGACGATCGACAAGCCGGCTTGCACCAGCATCGACTCCAGCAACGCGTCCAACTGGAACGGCACGCCGCCCCAATGGTGGGCTGTGCGCATCACCAGCGCGGTGAAGAACGCAAACAGCGAAACCCCCGCCACACCCTGCGCGATCCATTGCGCACGCGGCCCGCGCTGCGGCGCCACACTGCGCGACCACAGATACACACCGAGCAGAGCAAACAGCAGGCCCAGGTCCAGCGGGTTGATCAACGGTACATACGGCAAAGGCTCGGCCGTACCGTCGCTGAAACTGTTCGCCAGCCAGAACCAGCCGAGCATCAGCAGCGCCAACGGCAGCGCCGCCAGCACGCGATACTCGTTGGGATAGGCCGACACCGGCCATGGCCAACGGCGTGGCGCAGCCGCCAGCACCAGGTAGAGACTCGGCAAAATCGCCCAGCCCAGCCAGCGCCAGGCATTGTATTCGCTCGACAGCAACAACAGGCCGTAGCGCAGCTCCAGCGCCAGGACGCCGATCAACATCCAGCTACCCAACACGTGGGCAACGCTCAATACTTTGGCCGGAGCCACCGCCGCCAAGCGCCGCAACGAGATGAAATGCACCGCGAACACCGCCAGCCAGGCCAGCCAGCCGAACTGCGCCGCCGGGTGATAGTAGCTATGCGCGGATACCAGCAACACCGCAGCCGCCGCCGGCATCAGCAAGGTGCAGAGCATACCCAGCGAGGCCCAGCGCAGACGCGCCGCGAACAGCGTCCAGATCGCCACGCTCACCGCTGCGATACCCAGCAGGAACGCGCCATGCAGCTCTTGCGGGATGAACCGCAGCACTTCGCCGATCAGCGCCAGCGCCCACCAGGCCGCGCCCCACACCAACAACAGGTCGGACAGGCGTTGCAGCTTCAGCACGGCAAACACCGGCGCATGGGGTTCGCGTTGCAAGCGCCAGGCGCCGACCAGGGCGGCCAGGCCCAGCACCATCGGCGTCCAGAAACCGCTGTGCCCCAGCGGACGCAAACCTTCATGGGGCAACGACCCAAGCAGTTCCGGCACCGCCAACAGGAACGAAGCGCCGCCGAGCAGTTGCAGCAGCAAACCGAAGACGAAACTGACGCGCTGTTGCAGGTACAGGCTCAACCAGATGACCAGCAAACCACTCGCCGCCCACACCCCGCTGGCGCTGTCCCAGGGCAGCACAAACAGCACGGCCAGGTTGATCAACACCAGGCCGGCCAGCAGCACCACCGATAACCCGCGCAACAGCCGCACATCGCTGCGCACCATGTCGTCGCGGGCCGCCAGCAGCATGCCGCCGATCAACGCCAGCCCGATCAGCGACGCCGTCAGCAAACCGCCCCAACCTGCACTGAATACCGCCGCCCCTTCACCGCCTTGCAGGCGCAGCAGGAACAGCGCGCCGCCCAGCAGTTGCACGGCGAAGGCGGTGAACAGGAAGGTCCGCGAGCCTATGCGCAAGCCGACAGACAGCGTCACCAGGCCAGCAATCGCCCAACTGATGGCGGTGCCTTGGGTCAGCAACAGCAGCGGTGCGAGCAGGTACACACAGGTCAGCCCGAGGCTGGCCAACACCGGCAGGCCCTTGCGCTCCCACTCCGCCGCCTGTTCCGTGGATGCCTTGCGCAACTGCGCGAAGCTGAACAACAACGCGGCGCCCAGCAACAGCGCACCCAATGGCGCGCCGTCCAACAATGTGTGTGTGCCGACGCGCAGTTCGCTGAGGAACGCCAGCGCCGAGCCCAGTTGCAACAACAGGCCAAACGCCCGTGCCAATGGTCGTTGCTGGCGCAAACCGAGCCAGAAGATCCCGGCACCTTCCACGGCCCAGGCCGCTGCGGTCCAGCGCGCATCGAGGCCCAGGGGAATCGCCAGGCTGGCGAAGATCACGCCCAGGGCCAGGCAGGTTTCCGCCAGCAGCAAGGCGCGCCCGCCACTGAGCAAGCGGGCCAGGCCCATATAAATAATGCCCAGGCCAAGGGCGCTGAACGCAGCGGCAAATTCCAGGTGTTGTACCAGTGCGAACTGCAAGCCGAAGCCCACCAGCGGCGGACCGAACAGCAGGCTGCCGTCGACATAATCGCCCTTGGCCGCCGACCAGCGCAGCAGCGCGCCCCGGCTGTCGTCTTCGGGCGCGTCGCTCATCTCCAGCAATTTGCGCCGGGTGAACAGCAAACCGATCGCCAGGTACATCAGGAAAAACACGATCAGGAACGGCTCGGTGCTCCACAGCAGCTCCGGGGCATACGAGCGCAGGCCCCAGGCGAAGCCGATGCCGAAGGTGCCGACAAAGCCGATCAGGTTGAGCAGGCGCCAAGCCTTGAACCAGGCGATAGCGAGGATGCCAGCATTGAGCAGGGCAAAGTAACTGAACAGCGCCACATGGCTGCCGGCGCCGGTGGAGGTCAGGATCGGCGCGGCAAACCCGCCCAGCGCCGCTGCGCAGGCCAGGCCCAACGCATCCTGGGTGATCGCCAGAATCGCCGAAAACAGCGTGACCGCCACCAGCAAGCCCAACGCCGCGCCAGGGTCGATCAACGGGTGCAAGCGCATCGCGGCAAACACCGTCAGGTACAGCACCGCAATGCCGGTGCCTTGCAGCATCAAGCCGTAATTACTGTTGCGCAGCCGCAACCACCAGCCCAGGCCCAGCAGGCCCAATGCAGCGGCGGCAACCCCGGCATAACGCAGTTCAATCGGCACCACCATGCCTTCGGTGGCATAGCGCAGCAAAAAGGCCAAGCCGAGGAACAACAGCACCACGCCGACGCGCAGAACGGTATTGCCGCCGAACAGCCAATTGCGCGCGCCGCCGATGGCACGTTCGATCAGGTTGGGGCCACGGGGGATAACCGGTTCAGGCGCATGCGGTTTTTCGGCAGGTTTCCAGACATCCGCCGGTAATGCCTGACTCGGTTCGGCAACGATGGCGACGGGCGTTGGCGCCAGTTCAGCGGGCAACTCCCAGACAAGTTCGGGTGCCTCGGCTGGCGGGGTAGATTCGGCAACGGGGGATTCGACCAACACACTGTGTGCGAGCGGCGCGGGTTCAGGCGCAGGTTTTTCCAATTGCGCCAGGCGTTGCTCCAGCGCGGAGAGCGCTTTCTGCGCGGTCTCCAACTGACGGCTTTGTTCATCCGTGCGCGAAGCCAGCATCGACAGGCGAATCGCCTGGCCAATGCCCAACCCCAGCAGCGCGCCGATGCCCGCGTCGCTGAACGACTCATCGAGTGTCCAGCCAAGCGCCAGCCCAATCAGCATGAAAATCCATTGCATGGTCGATATTCCCTAAGCAAACCGGGGCTCAGTATATCGACGCGAGACCAATGTGGGAGGGGGGCTTGCCCCCGATAGCGGTGTGCCAGTCGACATATCTGCAAACTGACAGTCCGCTATCGGGGGCAAGCCCCCTCCCACACTTGTACTGCGGGGTTTAGTCGAGCGCTTTCCAGATTTCGGTGGCGTACTCGCGGATGGTGCGGTCCGAAGAGAACCAGCCCATTCGCGCGGTATTGAGCACAGCCGAACGCCACCATTCCTTGGAATCATGCCAATGCGCGTCGACCCGGGCCTGGGCATCCCAGTAGGAATCGAAGTCGGCACACACCAGGAAGCGGTCGTAGTCGATCAGCCCATCGATCAAGCCCACATAACGGCCCGGATCATCCGGCGAGAACACCCCGCCGCGAATCGCTTGCAGCACATCGTTCAAACGATGGGACGCGGCGATTTCCGGCCCGGCGTGGAATTCACCGGCGTGCTTGCGGGCTTCCACCTCCTGGGAGCTGAGGCCGAAGATGAACATATGATCGCCGCCCACACGCTCGTGCATCTCCACGTTGGCGCCGTCCATGGTGCCGATGGTCAGCGCGCCGTTAAGGCCGAACTTCATGTTGCTGGTGCCCGACGCTTCAAAACCGGCGGTGGAAATCTGCTCCGACAAGTCCGCCGCCGGAATGATGCTTTCCGCCAGGCTGACGTTGTAGTTGGGCAGGAACACCACCTTGAGCAAGCCGCGCACGGTGGGGTCGTTGTTGACGGTGCGAGCGATGTCGTTGGTCAGCTTGATGATCAGCTTGGCCTGGTGATAACTCGCCGCCGCCTTGCCGGCGAAGATCTTCACCCGTGGCACCCAGTCGATCTCAGGCTCGGCACGGATCGCCTGGTACAGCGCCACGGTGTGCAGCAGGTTGAGCAGTTGGCGCTTGTATTCGTGGATGCGCTTGACCTGCACGTCGAACATCGCCGCAGGGTTGACCGCGATGCCCAGGCGCTCGTGGATGATCTCGGCCAGTGCGCGCTTGCTGTGCAGGCGCTGCTCGGCGAAGGCCTTGCGGAAGGCCTGCTTCTCGGCAAAGGTTTCCAGTTCGACCAGACGGGTTTCCATGTTGTCGAGAATATCCGCGCCCAACGCATCCACCAGCATCGAAGTGAGCTGGGGGTTGGCCTGGTACAGCCAGCGGCGGAAGGTGATGCCGTTGGTTTTGTTGTTGATGCGCTCCGGGTACAGCTTGTGCAGTTCGGAGAACACCGTGCTGCGCATCAGTTGGGTGTGCAGGCCGGATACGCCGTTGACGCTATGGGAGCCAAGGAACGCCAGGTTGCCCATGCGCACGCGGCGGCCGTTGTCTTCCTCGATCAGCGACACGGCGCGCAGCACGTCGAAATCGTGGACGCCCTTGGCGCGCAGCGAGTCGATGTGTTGGGCGTTGATCAGGTAGATGATCTGCATGTGCCGGGGCAACATGCGTTCCATCAGGCCGACCGGCCAGGTTTCGAGGGCTTCGGGCAGCAGCGTGTGGTTGGTGTACGACAGGGTTTCGACGGTGACGTCCCACGCCGCGTCCCAGGGAATGTCGTGCAGGTCCACCAGTTGCCGCATCAATTCAGCGACCGCGATGGACGGGTGCGTGTCGTTGAGCTGAATCGCCGCATGTTCGCCCAGGCTCAGCACCGAGCCGTGCATGTTCTTGTGGCGGCGCAGCAAGTCTTGCAGCGAGGCCGAGACGAAGAAGTATTCCTGGCGCAGGCGCAGTTCCTGCCCCGCTTCGGTGCTGTCGGCCGGGTAAAGCACTCGGGAGATGCTTTCGGCGCGGGCCACTTCGGCGACGGCGCCCAAGTGATCACCGGCGTTGAAGCGCTCCAGGTGCAGGTCTTCCACGGCGCGCGCGCGCCACAGCCGCAGGGTGTTGACGCTGGCACCGCGCCAGCCAACCACCGGGGTGTCGTAGGCCACGGCCCGCACGGTTTCGCTGGGCGACCACACCTGAATCAGCTTGCCGGCGGCATCCGGCAGGGTTTCGACGCTGCCGCCAAAGCCGATCGGGTAAATCACTTCGGCCCGCTCGAACTCCCACGGGTTGCCGAAATCCAGCCAGCGTTCGGTCTGTTCCTGCTGCCAGCCATCGACAATCGCCTGGCGGAACAGCCCGTGCTCATAGCGAATGCCATAACCATGGCCGGCGATGCCCAACGTCGACATGCTTTCCATAAAGCACGCCGCCAGGCGACCCAGCCCCCCGTTGCCGAGCGCCGCATCGGGCTCCAGCAGGCGGATGCGTTCCAGGTCGACCCCTAGGCCCACCAGCGCTTCGCGGGCGATCTCCAGCAGGCCGAGGTTGCTCAGGCTGTCGTAGAGCAAGCGGCCGATGAGAAATTCGAGGGAGAGGTAATAAACCCGCTTCTGGCCTTTACGGTAGATACGCCGCGTGTGGTCCATCCAGTGTTCGACCATCTGGTCGCGGGCGGCCAGGGCAATGGCTTCGAACCAGTCGTGGTCGAAGGCATGATCTGGGTCTTTGCCCACCGCATAGGTGAGTTTGGTCAAGACAGCATCGCGAAACGCGGCTACCTCTGCTTCTCGTGCAAGCGGTTCCTGAGACATCGGTGCGACCTCGGGCGAGATTGAAGGAGTTGCTAGAGACTAGTCGGTCTGACAGACGGTCGACGCTCTGGTTCGGCAGTTTTTTAACTCATTCACCTTTGCATAAATTTAATGCAGGGGTCGTGCCCGATCATCATTCGATTGGCCTTCCAGCTGAAAACCCGAAAATATTGTTCAAAAAACCATCAATCCCGGTATGATCGCGCGCCCGGATACCGCCCCACCTTGGAACCCTGATGAAGCCTCAACTGATCGCCGCCGCGGAACTCGACCGTCTCGAGACCTGGCAGAAATATTCCGCCCACATGTGCGGGGGCTGCGTGTCCAGTTGCTGCACGCTGCCGGTCGAAGTGAAGATCAAAGACTTGATCCGCATTGGCATCGTCGATGAATTCGAGCGTGGCGACCCGGCGAAGAACATCGCCAAGCGCTTGCAGAAGGAAGGCATCGTCGAGCGCTACAACAGCAAATCCGAGATCTTCACCCTGCAGCGCATGAGCAACAACGACTGCCTGTACCTGGATCGTAAGACGCGCTTCTGCACTATTTATGACAAGCGCCCGGATACCTGTCGCAACCACCCGAAAATCGGCCCGCGGCCGGGGTATTGCGCGTACAAGCCGAAGGAAGTGGTGCGCGAGACCCATTTCAAGACTCTCGATAAGTTCTGATCCGGTTTTTGTAGTGTTCTTAAGGGCCTCATCGGGGGCAAGCCCCCTCCCACATTTTGAAATGTGTTCACAAATCAAACTGTGGGAGGGGGCTTGCCCCCGATAGGGCCGGTACATTCAGCACAAAACCTGCAGACATAAAAAAACGCCCCCGGCCTTTCGACCGGGGGCGTTTTTCATTCAGCCTGAGTTAACTCAGTTCTTGGCTTTCTTGGCAGCGCGGGTACGCTCGCCTTCGTCCAGGATCTTCTTACGCAGGCGGATCGACTTAGGCGTGACTTCGCACAGCTCGTCGTCCTGGATGAATTCCAGAGCCTGTTCCAGGGTGAACTTCACCGGTGGAACCAGAGCGATGGTTTCGTCTTTACCCGAAGCACGCATGTTGTCGAGCTTCTTGCCTTTGGTTGGGTTGACGCCCATGTCGTTGTCACGGCTGTTCAGACCCACGATCTGACCGTTGTAGATCTCTTGACCGTGTTCAACGAACAGCTTGCCACGCGCCTGGAGGGTTTCCAGGGAGTAGGTCAGCGCCTTGCCGGTTTCAACCGAAACCAGAACACCGTTCTGACGGCCGGACATGTCGCCGGACTTCATGGTGTCGTAGCGATCGAAGATCGAGGTCAGGATGCCAGCACCGTTGGTCAGGGTCAGGAACTGGTTACGGAAACCGATCAGACCACGCGCAGGGATGTTGTATTCCAGACGCACACGGCCTTTGCCATCCGGCACCATGTTGGTCAGGTCGCCCTTACGCAGGCCCATCTCTTCCATGACCTTGCCCTGGGATTCTTCAGGGGTGTCGATGGTGACGTTTTCGAACGGTTCCTGCTTCACGCCGTCAACAGTACGGATGATCACTTCAGGACGACCAACGCCCATTTCGAAGCCTTCGCGACGCATGGTTTCGATCAGTACCGAGAGGTGCAGCTCACCACGGCCGGAAACCTTGAACTTGTCAGCCGAGTCGCCTTCTTCAACGCGCAGTGCCACGTTGTACAGCAGCTCTTTGTCCAGACGTTCCTTGATGTTACGGGAAGTCACGAACTTGCCTTCTTTACCGCAGAAAGGCGAGTCGTTTACCTGGAAGGTCATGGAAACGGTTGGCTCGTCAACGGTCAGAGGCTTCATCGCCTCGACAGTGTCCGGCTGGCACAGGGTGTCGGAGATGAACAGCGAGTCCATACCGCTGACGCACACGATGTCGCCGGCAAACGCTTCTTCAACGTCGATACGGTGCAGGCCGTGGTGACCCATCAGCTTCAGGATACGACCGTTGCGCTTCTTGCCGTCGGCGCCGATAGCGACAACCGGGGTGTTCGGCTTGACGCTACCACGAGCGATACGGCCAACGCCGATAACACCCAGGAAGCTGTTGTAGTCCAGTGCCGAGATTTGCATCTGGAACGGACCGTCACGGTCAACCTTCGGTGGTGGAACGTGGTCAACGATCGCCTGGTACAGCGGGGTCATGTCTTCCGCCATGGCGGTGTGTTCCAGACCGGCAATACCGTTCAGGGCCGAAGCGTAGATCACCTGGAAGTCCAGTTGTTCTTCGGTAGCACCCAGGTTGTCGAACAGATCGAAGATCTGGTCCAGAACCCAGTCCGGACGCGCGCCTGGACGGTCAACCTTGTTGATGCACACGATCGGACGCAGGCCGGCTTCGAAAGCCTTCTTGGTCACGAAACGGGTTTGCGGCATAGGGCCGTCTTGAGCGTCAACCAGCAGCAGAACGGAGTCAACCATCGACATTACGCGTTCTACTTCGCCGCCGAAGTCGGCGTGGCCCGGGGTGTCCACGATGTTAATGTGGTAGCCGTTCCAGTTGATAGCGGTGTTTTTAGCCAGGATGGTAATACCGCGCTCTTTCTCCTGGTCGTTGGAGTCCATCACGCGCTCGTCGTTGAGCTCGTTGCGCTCCAGGGTGCCGGATTGACGCAAGAGTTTGTCTACCAGGGTGGTTTTACCATGGTCAACGTGAGCAATGATGGCGATGTTACGTAGATTTTCGATCACTTGTGTATCTCGATCAGAGGATTCGGTGTGCTGACAGGTCGTGGCAGCGATTAACAGTAGAGTCAGGCCTTGCCGTTACAGCTTGACGGCAGAGTCGGGGGGCCGGTGACGCAGGCCACAGGCATACAGCCCCGGGCTCTTAGCTCGGTCGATAAACGCGCACATTGGCATGCCCCTCACTGAGCAAATGGTGGGCATGCAGGCGACTCATCACGCCTTTGTCGCAATACAGCAGGTACTGACGGCTGTTATCCAGTTCCTTGAAACGCGCGTTCAATGCATAAAACGGCAGCGTTTGTACGTCGATGCCAGCGATGCCCAGCGGCTCGTCTTCAGCGGCATCCGGGTGACGGATGTCGATGACGATCTGGCCCGCCAGGGCTTCGCTGACCTCTTCGATCTGCACATCCTGGCCCAACTCGTCGATGACACGATCGATCGGGACCAGTTTGGCGTTCTCGAGCGCACGCTCCAGAATCGCCATATCAAACTGTTGTTCTTCATACTCCACGCGGTTGCGCTTGGCGTGGGTCTTGGGGTTCACCGAAATGACCCCGCAATATTCAGGCATGTGCTTGGCAAAGTCGGCGGTGCCGATCTGTTCTGCCAGGTCGATGATGTCCTGCTTGTGGCTGGCGATCAGCGGGCGCAGCACCAGCTTTTCGGTAACGCAGTCGATCAGCGACAGGTTCGGCAGCGTTTGGCTGGACACCTGGGAAATCGCTTCGCCGGTCACCAGCGCGTCGATCTGCAGTTGATCGGCAATTCGGGACGCCGCGCGCAACATCATACGCTTCAATACTACGCCCATATGACTGTTATCGACTTTACCGAGAATTTCGCCCAGCACTTCCTCGAACGGCACGCTGACAAACAGCACGCGCTGGGAGCTGCCGTACTTCTTCCAGATATAGTGCGCGACTTCCATCACGCCCAATTCGTGTGCACGCCCGCCCAGGTTAAAGAAGCAGAAGTGGCTCATCAGGCCGCGGCGCATGATCTGGTAGGCCGCCACCGTGGAATCGAAACCGCCGGACATCAGTACCAGGGTCTGTTCCAGGGCGCCCAGCGGGTAGCCGCCGATGCTATTGTGCTGGCTGTGGATCACAAACAACCGTTGGTCGCGAATTTCCATGCGCACTTCAATTTGCGGCGCTTTGAGGGAAATTCCGGCGGCGCCGCACTCGCGACGCAGCTTGCTGCCGACGTATTTTTCCACATCCATGGAGCTGAACGGATGCTTGCCGGCACGCTTGCAACGCACCGAAAAAATCTTGCCTTCCAGCTCACTGCCGAAGTGTTGTTTGCACTTTTCGGTAATGTCGTCGAAGTCGCCCAGCGGGTACTCGTCCACCTGCAGGAAATGCGCGATACCCGGCATGCAGCTCAGGCGTTCGGTCATATCCTTCAAGGCCTTGGCGTCGGTGACACGGGTTTCCAGCTCGAGATTGTCCCACACACCGCTCACCACCACCGCCGGGTCCAGATCGCGGAGCACGGTACGGATGTTCTTGGCCAACTGACGGATGAAACGCATCCGTACCGGTCGGCTTTTGATGGTGATCTCGGGGAAGACTTTAACGATTAATTTCATGGAAACAGCGCGCGCCGGGCCTGCCGAAAAAGGGGGGCGCGGATTATAGCGGAAATCGCTCAAGGTTTAACCAGTTAATATGCATCGCCGACGCAACGCACCAAAACAGGTCATTCACGCAAAGCGACGCCACATTGCAGTGCGTTATTTATTCCGTTTCAGCGGTTTGCACCTTTATAGGGGCCATTTTGACGCAAAAAAGCCATGTTGGCGCACTGGCATGCAATTTGCTCTCTTGTGAGGCAGGTTGCCATGGCGGACTATCCGCGCCGGCATCACCCACATTCTAAGGGCTAACTCCACTACCCAGCCCGAAGCCACCCCGGAGGACACCATGTCGAAGTCGGTTCAACTCATCAAAGATCATGACGTTAAATGGATTGATCTGCGCTTCACGGACACAAAAGGCACTCAGCACCACGTGACCATGCCGGCTCGCGACGCGCTGGATGACGCGTTCTTCGAAGAAGGCAAAATGTTCGACGGTTCCTCCATTGCCGGCTGGAAAGGCATCGAAGCTTCCGACATGATCCTGATGCCGGACGACAGCACTGCCGTGCTGGACCCGTTCACCGAAGAGCCAACCCTGATCATCGTCTGCGACGTGATCGAGCCTTCGACCATGCAAGGCTACGACCGCGACCCACGTGCGATCGCCAAGCGTGCCGAGGAATACCTGAAGTCGACCGGTATCGGCGACACCGTATTCGTAGGCCCGGAACCAGAATTCTTCATCTTCGACGAAGTGAAGTTCAAGTCCGACATCTCCGGCTCCATGTTCAAGATCTACTCCGAACAAGGTTCGTGGATGTCCGACCAGGACGTTGAAGGCGGCAACCATGGCCACCGTCCAGGCATCAAAGGCGGTTACTTCCCGGTTCCACCATTCGACCACGACCACGAAATCCGTACCTCCATGTGCAACGCCATGGAAGACATGGGTCTGGTCATCGAAGTACACCACCACGAAGTGGCCACTGCCGGCCAGAACGAAATCGGTGTGAAGTTCAACACCCTGGTAGCCAAGGCTGACGAAGTTCAGACCCTGAAGTACTGCGTACACAACACTGCCGTTGCCTACGGCCGTACCGCTACCTTCATGCCTAAGCCACTGTACGGCGATAACGGTTCGGGTATGCACGTTCACCTGTCCATCGCCAAAGATGGCAAGAACACCTTCGCTGGCGAAGGTTATGCCGGCCTGTCCGACACTGCCCTGTACTTCATCGGCGGTATCATCAAGCACGGTAAGGCCCTGAACGGCTTCACCAACCCGTCGACCAACTCCTACAAGCGTCTGGTCCCAGGTTTCGAAGCACCGGTAATGCTGGCCTACTCGGCACGTAACCGCTCCGCTTCGATCCGTATTCCTTACGTGTCCAGCCCACGCGCTCGCCGTATCGAAGCCCGCTTCCCGGATCCAGCAGCCAACCCGTACCTGGGCTTCGCTGCACTGTTGATGGCTGGCCTGGACGGCATCCAGAACAAGATTCACCCAGGCGACGCCGCCGACAAAAACTTGTACGACCTGCCGCCTGAAGAGGCCAAAGAGATCCCACAAGTGTGCGGCAGCCTGAAAGAAGCCCTGGAAGAGCTGGACAAGGGCCGTGCGTTCCTGACCAAAGGCGGCGTGTTCAGCGACGACTTCATCGATGCCTACATCGAGCTGAAAAGCGCAGAAGAAATCAAGGTGCGTACCTTCGTACACCCACTGGAATACGAGCTGTACTACAGCTGCTGATCCGGTAGCGTCGCTTAACGTGGCGTGATCGAAAAAGACCTCCTTCGGGAGGTCTTTTTTTTGCCCGGGAATTACACAATTCCGCACCTGCAAACCCAATCAAAAAGGTGGGAGGGAGCGTGCTCCCGATAGCCGTGGATCAGTTGATACCAGTGCTGACTGACACTCTGCTATCGGGGGCAAGCCCCCTCCCACAAGGAGATCAGCATTGAACCGTCGACTTGTGTTCGCTCTGTTATTCGTCAGCGCCAGTGCGAGCGCTGCGCCGCCCAGCCTCGAACCTTTACTCAACAGCATCGCCGAACGCCTGGCGATCGCCGACCAGGTCGCCCTGAGCAAGTGGGACAGCCACAAGCCCGTAGAAGACAAGAAACGCGAGCAAGAGGTAATCGCCAGCGTCGTCGCCCTGGCACCGAGCTACAAGCTGGACCCCGCCACTGCCGAACAATTTTTCTCGGCGCAGATCGAAGCGAACAAATTGGTGCAGTACGCCCATCTGTCCGACTGGCAGTTCCAGGGCAAGGCCCCCGACGATCCACGCCCGGACCTGATCAAGCAGATCCGCCCACAACTGGACCAACTGCAAAAACGCCTGCTGCAGCAGTTGGCCGACTTCAGCCCGCAGCGCGCCGACCCACAGTGCCCGCAATGGCTGGCCGAGGCGGTGCATGAGCCGCTCAATGAGCCGATGCAGCAGTTGGCGATGATCCGCGCGACCGCCGAGCTGTGTATCTACAAAAACTAAAACGGTAAACCCGATCCAAAAATGTGGGAGGAGGCAATCCCCCTCCCACATTTGATTTGTGTGAATTCGGCACGTCCTGAGCAAGCGTCACAAAATCGCACTATATTGGTGCGACAGCTTGCACCCTTCCCACCGACCCAGCCCATTTTGGTTCGAAACTTCCCGATGAAGCTGGCAGAACGCCACAGTTTCGCGCCTTAAACCCCTATTTCAGGGCTTAAACGCTTCTTTTCGGAGCCTTGGTTTGGTTTTTGCATTTTCCTTGTATCAGCGTGTGCCTCAAGCCCGCGCCTTGCTCCAAAAGAGGTCCTGATGACCATCAGCGATGCACTGCACCGTTTGTTACTCGACAACCTGACCACCGCGACCATCCTGCTCAATGACGACCTGCGCCTTGAGTACATGAACCCGGCGGCAGAGATGCTCCTGGCCATCAGCGGCCAGCGCAGCCATGGGCAGTTCATCAGCGAATTGTTCACCGAGTCGGCCGAAGCCTTGAGCTCGTTGCGCCAGGCGGTGGAGCAGGCACACCCGTTCACCAAGCGCGAAGCGATGCTCACCGCCCTGACCGGCCAGACCCTGACCGTCGACTACGCCGTGACCCCGATCCTGAGCAACGGCAGCACCCTGCTGCTGCTCGAAGTCCACCCGCGTGACCGCCTGCTGCGTATCACCAAGGAAGAAGCGCAGCTGTCCAAGCAGGAGACCAGCAAGATGCTGGTGCGCGGCCTGGCCCACGAGATCAAGAACCCGCTGGGCGGGATTCGCGGCGCGGCGCAGTTGCTGGCGCGCGAGCTGCCGGACGAGCATCTCAAGGACTACACCAACGTCATCATCGAAGAGGCCGACCGCCTGCGCAACCTGGTGGACCGCATGCTCGGCTCCAACAAGCTGCCGGCGCTGGCGATGACCAACGTGCATGAGGTGCTGGAGCGTGTCTGCCAACTGGTCGAGGCTGAAAGCCAAGGCTGCATCACCTTGGTGCGCGACTATGACCCAAGCATTCCCGACGTCTTGATCGACCGCGAGCAGATGATCCAGGCGGTACTCAATATCGTGCGCAACGCCATGCAGGCCATCAGCAGCCAGAACGAGCTGCGCCTGGGCCGCATCAGCCTGCGCACCCGCGCCTTGCGCCAGTTCACCATCGGCCACGTGCGCCATCGCCTGGTAACCAAAGTCGAAATCACCGACAACGGCCCGGGCATTCCAGCAGAACTGCAGGAAACCATTTTCTTTCCCATGGTCAGCGGCCGCCCGGACGGTACCGGGCTGGGCCTGGCCATTACCCAGAACATCATCAGCCAGCACCAGGGTCTGATCGAATGTGAGAGCCATCCTGGCCACACCACGTTCTCGATCTTTCTGCCTCTGGAACAAGGAGCCCCATCGACATGAGCCGTAGTGAAACTGTCTGGATCGTCGATGACGACCGTTCTATCCGCTGGGTCCTCGAGAAAGCCCTGCAACAGGAAGGCATGACCACCCAGAGCTTCGACAGCGCTGACGGGGTGATGAGCCGCCTGGCGCGCCAGCAGCCCGACGTGATCATCTCCGACATCCGCATGCCCGGTGCCAGCGGCCTGGACCTGCTGGCACGGATTCGCGAGCAGCACCCGCGCCTGCCGGTGATCATCATGACCGCGCACTCGGACCTGGACAGCGCTGTGGCGTCCTATCAGGGCGGTGCGTTTGAATACCTGCCCAAGCCGTTCGACGTGGACGAAGCGGTGGCGCTGGTCAAGCGCGCCAACCAGCACGCCCAGGAACAGCAGAACCAGGAAGCCCCGCCCGCCCTGACCCGCACCCCGGAAATCATCGGTGAAGCGCCGGCGATGCAGGAAGTGTTTCGCGCCATCGGGCGCTTGAGCCACTCCAACATCACCGTGCTGATCAATGGCGAGTCGGGCACCGGTAAAGAACTCGTGGCCCACGCCCTGCACCGCCACAGCCCACGGGCGGCGTCGCCGTTTATCGCACTGAACATGGCGGCGATTCCCAAGGACTTGATGGAATCCGAGCTGTTCGGCCACGAGAAAGGTGCCTTCACCGGCGCGGCCAACCTGCGACGCGGGCGCTTTGAACAAGCGGACGGCGGCACACTGTTTCTCGATGAAATCGGCGACATGCCGGCCGATACCCAGACCCGCTTGCTGCGCGTACTGGCGGACGGCGAGTTTTACCGTGTGGGCGGGCATACGCCGGTCAAGGTCGACGTGCGCATCATCGCCGCGACTCACCAGAACCTGGAAACCCTGGTGCATGCGGGCAAGTTCCGTGAGGACTTGTTTCACCGCCTCAACGTGATCCGCATCCACATCCCGCGCATGTCGGACCGTCGCGAAGACATCCCGACCCTCGCGCGCCACTTCCTCAGCCGCGCCGCCCAGGAGCTGGCCGTCGAGCCGAAGTTGCTGAAAAGCGAGACCGAGGAATACCTGAAAAACCTGCCATGGCCCGGCAACGTGCGCCAACTGGAGAACACCTGCCGCTGGATCACGGTGATGGCGTCCGGGCGCGAAGTGCATATCGGCGACCTGCCGCCGGAGCTGCTCAGCCTGCCGCAGGATTCGGCCCCCGTGACCAACTGGGAACAGGCGCTGCGCCAATGGGCCGACCAGGCCCTGGCACGCGGCCAGTCGAACCTGCTGGACAGCGCCGTGCCGGCCTTCGAGCGGATCATGATCGAAACCGCCCTCAAGCACACCGCCGGCCGCCGCCGCGATGCCGCCGTGCTGCTGGGCTGGGGCCGCAATACCCTGACGCGCAAGATCAAGGAACTGGGGATGAAGGTGGATGGCGGGGATGATGACGACGGGGACGAGGGCTGAATCTCAGGTCCACTGAAGAGCTAATGTGGGAGGGGGCTTGCCCCCGATAGCGGCATGTCAGTCGACATCTACATGACTGATCCACCGCCATCGGGGGCAAGCCCCCTCCCACATTTGGATCTGCATAAGGTTTGGCGACCATGCACCGCTTCAATGCACCATGAACCGGCATCGGGCACGGAGCCAACGCCTGAAACCTCAGCCTCGTTGAATAAAATCTGAAAAGCAAAAACACCAAAGCCCCGTATTCCGGGGCTTTTCGCTGTCTGGAGCGTTTTTTTCGAGCTATTTGGCCACTGTGGCACGCCCCCTGCAATAACCCTGATACAACCCAGTTTCGGGGACCTTGGTACAGGCAGGCCGAGAATCCCCTCTTTACACCCGGGGTGCTTGATGCGAACCGCGTCGCGCTCCACACCGCTTTCGGGAACCTCGGTACAGGCAGGCCGGGGATTCCCTCTTTAACACGAAGCCGGATGGCTTCATCCCGTTTTGGGAGCCCTGGTACAGGCAGGCCGGGAACTCCCTCTTTTATTGCTCTTGGAGATGGATCTCCAGCCGCCAGCGGCCTTCAGCCTTCTCTCCCGACCATTCCCCACGCAACGGCCGCGCCGCCACCAGGTTGAGCAACAGACCGCCATCGGTCTTGCGCACGCGCCAGTTCACATCCTTGTCATTGACCTTGAGCTGCCCGCTGGCGGGCTTGCCCTGCGCGTCGAACAACAGCGCCACGGTGCCGTCGACGTGCTCACCGTGCAGCTTGGGTTCGCTGTTGAACCACACCACCGCACCGTCGGCTACAGGCGTTACCTGGAGCAACTCGACCGGGTCCGGGGTGGTCAGGCGCCCGATCATCAGGCCGACCATCAGGCCGACAATCGCCAAAGAGCCCAAAACCCTCGGCAATAGCTTCGGCCTGGGGTCCTCTTCGAGGGTAGAATGCAGCGCATCTTTGCCTTCGGAGCCGTGCATGTTTCACGTCATCCTTTTTCAACCAGAAATTCCGCCGAATACCGGCAACGTTATCAGGCTGTGCGCCAACAGTGGCTGCCACCTGCATTTGATCGAGCCCCTGGGCTTCGACATGGACGACAAGCGCCTGCGCCGCGCCGGGCTGGACTACCACGAGTACGCCACCCTCAAGCGCCACGCCGACCTCGCCAGTTGCCTGGAAAGCCTGGGCCACCCTCGGCTGTTCGCGTTCACCACCAAGGGCTCGCGGCCGTTCCATGATGCCAGCTTCGCCGACGGCGACGCCTTCCTGTTCGGCCCGGAAAGCCGTGGCCTGCCAGCCGAGGTGCTCGACGCCCTGCCCGACGGCCATCGCCTGCGTTTGCCGATGCGCGAAGGTTGCCGCAGCCTGAACCTGTCCAACACCGTCGCCATAGCCGTCTACGAAGGCTGGCGCCAACTCGGCTTCAAGTAACACACAAAACAAATGTGGGAGGGGGCTTGCCCCCGATGCCGGAGTGTCAGTCGACATCTACCTGACTGATCCACCGCAATCGGGGGCAAGCCCCCTCCCACATTTTTTTACCGCGTCGACTTATTGAACGGTCGGTGCGCCTTCCTGTTGCATGCGCTGCAGCTCTTGCGCGTACAGGGCATCGAAGTTCACCGGAGCCAGCATCAGCGCCGGGAACGAGCCACGGGTGACCAGGCTGTCCAGGGTCTCGCGGGCATACGGGAACAGGATATTCGGGCAGAACGCGCCCAGGGTGTGGCTCATGGACGCTTCGTCCAGGCCCTGGATCAGGAAGATACCGGCCTGTTGCACTTCAGCGATGAAGGCCACTTCTTCGCCATTCTTGACGGTGACCGACAGGGTCAGCACGACTTCGTGGAAGTCGCCTTCCAGCGCTTTTTGACGGGTGTTCAGGTCCAGCGCAACGCTTGGGGTCCATTCCTGACGGAAGATGGCCGGGCTTTTCGGCGCTTCGAACGACAGGTCGCGCACATAGATGCGCTGCAGCGAAAACTGTGGGCCTTGAGCTTCTGCTGCTTCGGTGTTCTGTTGGTCAGTCATCGCAGATCCTTCTTGATCTTGGGGTCTTTTAGGGTTTAGGAGTCAGACGTGAAGCAGCGCGTCCAGCTTTCCGGCGCGCTCAAGGGCAAACAGGTCATCGCATCCACCGATGTGCTCGGCGCCGATCCAGATCTGCGGCACGGACGTGCGCCCCGCCTTCTGGGCCATTTCGGCGCGCACCTGGGGTTTACCGTCGACCTTGATCTCTTCGAAGGCAACACCCTTCTTCTCCAGCAAGGCCTTGGCCCGCATGCAGTAAGGGCACCAATCGCTGGAATACACGACAACCTGGCTCATATCACTTCACCAGCGGCAGGTTATCGGCGCGCCAGCTGCTGATACCACCAGACAGCTTGGCGGCGGTGAAGCCGGTCTTGAGCATTTCGCGGGCGTGAGTGCCGGAATGCTGGCCTTGGGCGTCGACCAGGATGATGGTCTTGGCCTTGTGCTTTTCCAGCTCGGCCAGGCGCGCGATCAGCTTGTCCTGGGGAATGTTCAGGGCACCGACGATATGACCGGCGGCAAAATCCTTGGCCGGACGGATATCCACGACAACGGCCTCATCCTTGTTGACCAGCGCGGTCAGCTCCGACGTGCTCAGGCTGCGGCCACCGCGGCTCATTTCATGAGCGATCAGCAGCGCCAGCAGGATGACGAAGGCACCCGCGAGCAGGTAGTGGGCAGTGGCAAATGCAATCAGGTGATCAACCATCAAGGAGGTTCCAGGGCGTTAAAATGGCGGTAAGTATACACAGCCGTCAGGGGGGGCCAACCCCCGTAAAGCGGTGACGTGGTCGGAACTTCGCTTTAAACTGCCACTCCCTTTTCAATCCCCTTCATTAATTACCGCCGCGAGAGGATCTATGACTACGACGCCTAAACCTTTGGTCCTGATAATTCTCGATGGCTTCGGACACAGTGAAAGCCACCACGACAACGCCGTGTACTCGGCCAACAAGCCGGTGCTGGACCGCCTGACCGCCACCCAGCCCAACGGCCTGATCTCCGGTTCGGGCATGGACGTGGGCCTGCCGGACGGCCAAATGGGCAACTCGGAAGTCGGCCATATGAATCTCGGCGCCGGACGAGTGGTCTATCAGGACTTCACCCGCGTGACCAAAGCGATCCGCGACGGCGAGTTCTTCGAGAACCCGACCCTCTGCGCGGCAGTCGACAAAGCCGTCGCCGCCGGCAAGGCCGTGCACTTCATGGGCTTGCTGTCCGACGGTGGCGTACACAGCCACCAGGACCATCTTGTGGCCATGGCCGAACTGGCCTTCAAGCGCGGCGCCGACAAGATCTACCTGCACGCCTTCCTCGACGGCCGCGACACGCCGCCGAAAAGCGCGCAATCGTCGATCGAACTGCTGGACGCCGCCTTCGCCGCCCTGGGCAAGGGCCGTATCGCCAGCCTGGTCGGTCGCTATTTCGCCATGGACCGCGACAACCGCTGGGACCGCGTGTCCCAGGCCTACAACCTGATCGTCGACGGGCAGGCCGAATTCAACGCCGCCACCGCCCAGGAAGGCCTGGAAGCCGCCTACGCGCGCGGCGAGAGCGATGAGTTCGTCAAAGCCACGACCATCGGCGAGCCGGTGAAAGTCGAAGACGGCGATGCCGTAGTGTTCATGAACTTCCGCGCCGACCGTGCCCGCGAGCTGAGCCACGTGTTCGTCGACCCCGGCTTCAAGGACTTCGAACGCGCGCGCCAGCCGAAAGTCGAGTTCGTCATGCTCACCCAATACGCCGCCAACATCCCGGCCCCGTCGGCTTTTGCCCCGGGCAGCCTGGAAAACGTGCTGGGCGACTACCTGGCGAAAAACGGCAAGACCCAACTGCGCATCGCCGAAACCGAGAAATATGCCCACGTGACCTTCTTCTTTTCCGGTGGCCGCGAAGAACCGTTCCCGGGCGAAGAGCGCATCCTGATCCCATCGCCGAAGGTCGCGACCTACGACCTGCAGCCGGAAATGAGCGCGCCGGAAGTCACCGACAAGATCGTCGATGCCATCGATCACCAGCGTTATGACGTGATCGTGGTCAACTACGCCAACGGCGACATGGTCGGCCACAGCGGCAACCTGGCCGCCGCGATCAAGGCCGTGGAATGCCTGGACCTGTGCGTGGGCCGCATCGTCGACGCCCTGGAAAAAGTCGGCGGCGAAGCGCTGATCACCGCCGACCACGGCAACTGCGAGCAAATGTCCGACGAATCCACCGGACAAGCCCACACCGCCCACACCACCGAGCCGGTGCCGTTCATCTACGTCGGCAAGCGCGACCTGAAAGTACGCAACGGTGGCGTGCTGGCCGATGTAGCGCCGACCATGTTGATGTTGATGGGGCTGGAGAAACCAAAAGAGATGACCGGCACCTCAATCCTGGTCTGATTACAGCATCACCGAAAATCAATGTGGGAGGGGGCTTGCCCCCGATAGCGGCATGTCAGTCGGCATCTACATGACTGATCCACCGCAATCGGGGGCAAGCCCCCTCCCACATTGGACTCTCTGTGTTGGGTAGGTGTCTTTTCGCCATACCACTGCCACTCGGCACCTATCTTGCCCAGAAGCCCCAAATGGGCGTTTTTTTTGCAGCGCTTGGCGGGCATACTAGGCCGTCCATTTCCCTGGTGTCGCCCGCCTCTATGCTTCGCGCCTTGATTACCCTCGCTCTTGTCTGCCTGCTCCAACCGGCATTTGCCGATGAGCGCGCACAAACCCAACAACAGTTGGACGCTACGCGTCAGGACATTACCGAGCTGAAAAAACTGCTCGGCAAGCTCCAGGAAGAAAAATCCGGGGTGCAGAAAGACCTGCGCGGCACGGAAACCGAAATGGGCCAGCTGGAGAAACAAGTCCAGGAGCTACAAAAAGAATTAAAGAAGAGCGAGTCGGAACTGGAGCGACTCGACGCTGAGAAAAAAAAACTCCAGAGCGCACGCGTTGAACAGCAACGCCTGATCGCGATCCAGGCCCGCGCCGCCTACCAGAGCGGCCGCCAGGAATACCTCAAGCTGCTGCTCAACCAGCAGAACCCGGAAAAATTCGCGCGCACCCTCACCTACTACGATTACCTGAGCAAGGCCCGCCTGGCTCAATTGAAAGGTTTCAACGAAACCCTGCGCCAACTGGCCAACGTCGAACAGGAAATCGCCGACCAGCAGTCACAGTTGCTCGACCAGAAAAGCGCCCTCGACACCCAGCGCGACCAGCTCGACAAGGTGCGCAAGGAACGCCAACTGGCCCTGGCCAAGCTCAATGACGACGTGAAAGCCCGTGACGCCAAGCTGCAAGCCCGCGAGCAGGACCAGGCCGACCTGGCCAAAGTATTGAAAACCATCGAAGAAACCCTGGCTCGCCAGGCACGCGAGGCCGAGGAAGCGCGACAAAAAGCGCTGATCGCCCAGCAGGAAGCAGAAAAAAAGCGTCAGCGTGAGGCCGAACTGGCAGCCACTACCGACGCTCCGGCCCCACGTAAACCGGCGCATGCAGCGCCTGGCCCGCTGGTTTCCAGCGCGGGCGAATCCTTCGGCGGCCCTTTTGCTTCAGCTCGCGGCAAACTTCCATGGCCCGTTGATGGTCGACTACTGGCACGCTTTGGGGAAACCCGTGGCGATGACACCCGCGCCAAGTGGGATGGGGTGATGATCAGCGCAGCCGCCGGCAGCCAGGTCCACGCCGTCCACGGCGGTCGCGTGGTGTTTGCCGATTGGTTGCGGGGCGCCGGTCTATTGGTGATTCTCGACCACGGTAATGGCTATTTGAGTCTTTATGGCCACAATCAGACTTTACTCAAGTCGGCAGGTGATGTGGTAAAAGCCGGTGAATCCATCTCCACTGTCGGTAACAGTGGCGGCCAGGACACTCCGGCGCTGTACTTCGCTATTCGTCAGCAGGGCCGCCCGAGCGACCCTGCACAATGGTGCCGCACCCAAGGATAGGGTCGCATCTACATTAGGAGTTCGTTCGACATGCTGCATTTGTCCCGCCTCACTTCGCTGGCCCTGACGATCGCTCTGGTGATCGGCGCGCCTCTGGCTTTCGCCGACCAGGCCGCACCGGCTGCACCCGCCGGCACGGCCGCGACCACCAAGGCGCCGTTGCCGCTGGAAGAGCTGCGCACCTTTGCCGAGGTCATGGACCGGATCAAGGCAGCCTATGTCGAACCCGTAGACGACAAGACCCTGCTGGAAAATGCCATCAAGGGCATGCTCAGCAACCTCGACCCGCACTCCGCTTACCTCGGCCCGGAAGATTTCGCCGAACTGCAGGAAAGCACCAGCGGTGAGTTCGGTGGCCTGGGCATTGAAGTCGGCGCCGAAGATGGCCAGATCAAAGTGGTCTCGCCGATCGACGATACCCCGGCGTCCAAGGCCGGCATCCAGGCCGGCGACCTGATCGTCAAGATCAACGGCCAGCCGACCCGTGGCCAGACCATGACCGAAGCCGTCGACAAGATGCGCGGCAAGATCGGCCAGAAAATCACCCTGACCCTGGTGCGCGACGGCGGTGCGCCGTTCGACGTGACCCTGGCCCGCGCGACCATCACGGTCAAGAGCGTGAAGAGCCAGTTGCTGGAGTCGGGCTACGGCTACATCCGCATCACCCAGTTCCAGGTCAAGACCGGCGACGAAGTGGCCAAGGCCCTGGCCAAGCTGCGTAAAGACAACGGCAAGAAGCTCAACGGCATCGTGCTCGACCTGCGCAACAACCCCGGTGGCGTGCTGCAGTCGGCGGTGGAAGTGGTCGACCACTTCATCACCAAAGGCTTGATCGTCTACACCAAGGGCCGTATCGCCAACTCCGAGCTGCGCTTCTCGGCCACCGGCAACGACCTCAGCGAAAACGTGCCGCTGGCCGTGCTGATCAACGGCGGCAGCGCCTCGGCCTCGGAGATCGTCGCCGGCGCCCTGCAAGACCAGAAGCGCGGCGTGCTGATGGGCACCACCAGCTTCGGCAAAGGCTCGGTGCAAACCGTGTTGCCGCTGAACAACGAGCGCGCCCTGAAAATCACCACCGCGCTGTACTACACGCCGAACGGCCGCTCGATCCAGGCCCAGGGCATCGTGCCGGACATCGAAGTGCGCAAGGCCAAGATCACCAACGAGGCCGACAGCGAGTACTACAAGGAAGCCGACCTGCAAGGTCACCTGGGCAATGGCAACGGCGGCGCCGACCAGCCGACCGGCAGCAGCACCAAAGCCAAGCCGATGCCGCAGGACGATGATTATCAACTGGCCCAGGCGTTGAGCCTGCTCAAGGGCTTGAGCATCACGCGCAGCCGTTGATATGCGCGTTGCCCTGATCATCGCTGCACTGTGCAGCCTGGCCGGGGTCGCCCACGCGACCCCGGCCAACGAACCGCACAAAGCCTACCTGACCCTGATCATCGACGACCTGGGGCAAAACCTGCCCCGGGATCGCCGCGTGCTGGCCCTGCCCGGCCCGGTGACCACCGCGATCATGCCCGACACACCCCACGCCGCCGAATTCGCCCGCGAAGCGCACAAGGCCGGCAAGGTCGTGATCCTGCACATGCCCATGGACCCGGCCACCGGGCCGTTCGCCTGGCACCCCGAGCTGCCTATCGAAGAACTCGGCAAACGCCTGGACGCCGCGTTCAAGGCCGTGCCCTACACCGCCGGCATCAACAACCACATGGGCAGCCGCATGACCGCCCAGCCCGAAGCCATGGCATGGCTGATGGGCGAATTGCAACGGCGCCACAAGTTCTTTGTCGACAGCCGCACCAGCGCGCAGACCGTCGGTGCCGCCGAAGCACAGAAGATCGGCCTCGCGAGTATCTCGCGGGATGTGTTCCTCGACGATGAACGCACCGAAGCCGCGATCACTACGCAATTGCAGAGCGCAATCAAACTGGCCCATAAACAGGGCTCGGCGGTGATGATCGGCCATCCGTATCCGCAGACCCTGGCGGTGCTCGAACGCGAACTGCCCAAGCTCAAGGCCCAGGGCGTGGACTGGATCGATATCAAGTTGATGATCAGCGTGCGCAGCAATCAGGCGATGGCGGGGCACGGCAAGAACGGCACCTACCAGCCGGCGCGTAGATAAATACCACTTGGTGACCGGACGATCCTTCGATAGTTGACGCCTGCCCTGGCAGCCACCCAGAAGCCTCTGGATGGACTCGCGTCAACTCAAGGACGACCCATGAAAACACCCTGTTCAGCGCTTTTTTTCAGCCTCCTGTCCACCCTGCCCTTCGCCCTTTGGGGCGCCCCGACGGACTTCGGCGAAGGCCTCGCCAACGCCAGCCCAGCACGCATGCTCAGCAATGCGCAGCGCCAGCATGAGCATTGGAGCGGCGTCGGCCGGGTCCGCAATGACGCCCAGACACTCTGCACCGCCAGCCTGTTGGACACCCGCGACGACCGTGGCAAGTCCGGGCCGGCCTATGTCGTTACCAGCAGCCATTGCCTGCATCGGCTCAACGGTGCGGTGCAACGGGACTTGCCGATCAAGGGCAGCATCAGCTTCAACTACTTCGACGACACCCTCGAAACCATCAAGACCTACCCGCTCAAAACCCTGAGGTGGGGCAGCAGCCAGGGCGTCGACCTGGCCATTATCGAGTTGCAGGCCCCCCTGGCGGACTTGATCAAGGCGGGCATCACACCGCTGAAACTGGCCGAGGAGGTGCCCGCCGATGGCGTCGACATCCTCGCCCTGGTGGCGCCGGAATGGAACACCCTGCACCTATCCGCCTGCGTGCAGCAGGCCTCGCGCGAACTGCTGGAGCAGCCGTTCGTGTGGCGGGTCACCCTGAAGAACCAGTGCCAGGACGTCGGCCTGGGCGGCTTTGGCGGCCCATTGCTGGACCGCAGCACCAACCAGCTGTTCGGCATCCTCAGCACCAGCACCCGAGGCCAGCCGGAAGAGCGCAAATGCCAGCGCGACGCCCCCTGCGAGGTCAACAACGGCCTGCCCGCCTGGCACCCCGAGACCAATTACGGCAGCCCGGTGACATTCCTTAATCATTGTTTTGTCGACGGCGTGCTGAAGGCTGACAGCGAATACTGCGAGCTCTACCCGACCACCACGATCACCTTCCAGAACCCGGAGCCCATCCAGCAATACTTTCTCAAGACGTCCGGTGGCAGCGGCAAGGACATCGTACCGCGCTGGAACCTGACGTTCACCGTCAACACCCCGTTCTACCGCTACAAAACCACGCGGCGCGCGATCGATTGCGAGAATCCGGCACTCTACAGTCCGCCGATCGAGGCGGCCGCGGCCTACATCAACGACCCCATCGGCCCGCAAACCGGGGTACACATGCTGTGTATCGTGGGAGTGGATTCCGCCGAGCAACCGGTGACCAACGGCATGATGAAAAACGCCTTGAGCCTGGCAGTGGAGTTGGCCGAGCCAGGCCCGGCACGCACGCCCAACCTGACGATCAACCTGGATAAACTGGGCCTGGGGGCCTATACGGTGATCTGGAACCTCGCGCCACCGTTCATGCAGCGCTACACCTACAAGTACGGTCCTGCCGCCACCACCGATTGCCTACGGCCGGTGAACTACCTGCCCATACCGCCTGCGCCTATGGATGAAGACGAAGAGGACATCATCGATCTGGTGCGTCCGCTCAATGACTCCCCTCGCATGTCGCTGGAAAAGTACGCCCAACTGATCACGCTCAAAGATACGCCCTACAAGATCTGCACCTACGCCTTTGACCAGGCGGACCAGCCATCGACCCTGCGCGTGGACCTGCTCAAGCCGCGCTGAGGGCTAGAGGTAGCGCGCCATGATCGCGTCGACCTCGCCGTCCTGGCGCAACTGATCCAACGCCGCCTGCAACTTGGCCACCGTCGCATCCGGCACGTCCTTGTTCAGCGCCAGGTACAACTGGGCACTGTTGAAACGCAGGACCGTCTTGAGCCCGCTCACACCGACCTGCCGCGCCAGGTAGCGTCCGGCCGGGTCGCCGGTGGCCCATAGGTCGATCTGGCCATCCAGCAGCTTTTGCGCGTTGTCCTGGTCACGCAACACCAGCACGGGCTTGAGGCCCTGCCTTTCCAGGGTCTCGGCAATCGCGTCGCCCCTGTAGGCGCCGATCTTGTAGCGCCGCGCCTGCGCCAGCTCGCCGAGCTGGATCTTGCTGTCGGCCTTGGCCAGCATCACCCAGTCATCCGGGCCAATAGGGCCGACCCATTTGAACAGCGCTTCACGCTCTGGCAGGCGAGCCATCACGAACACACCGTAGCCGGGGTTTTCCAGGGCCAGTTTGTAGATCCGCTCCCAAGGAAAGCGCAGGGTGAGGTTGTAGGAAATGCCGGCACGCTTGAAGGTTTCGCGCACGATGTCCACGGCGATGCCTTCGATGTTGTCTTCCTTGGCGAAGTTCTTGCCGTTTTTCGCCATGTTGTAGGGCGGGAAGTTTTCCGTCAGCAACACCAGGGAGGCGTCAGACGATTCTTCGGCTTGGGACGCTCCGATCATGAGCACGGAGGTACTGGCGAGGGCGAGCAGCAGGTCTTTGAACATGAAAGTTACCGGAATCCATGGCAAGCGCAGAGAGTGCCGCGCACTTGCCATGGTGTCCAGCAACGTTTAGCGCACCACGATACCGCGCGCGGCCATGTACGCCTTGGCCTCGGGGACGGTGTATTCGCCAAAGTGGAAAATACTTGCCGCCAGCACGGCGCTGGCGTGGCCTTCGATCACGCCGTCGGCCAGGTGCTGCAGGTTGCCGACGCCGCCGGAGGCGATCACCGGAATGCCCAGCGCATCGCTGATGGCGCGGGTCACGCCGAGGTCGAAGCCGTTTTTCATGCCGTCCTGGTCCATGCTGGTCAGCAGGATTTCACCGGCGCCCAGGCCTTCCATCTTCATCGCCCACTCCACCGCGTCCAGGCCGGTCGGCTTGCGCCCGCCGTGGGTGAAGATCTCCCAGCGCGGGGTTTCGCCGGGGCCGGAGACTTTCTTGGCGTCGATGGCCACCACGATGCACTGCGAACCGAAGTGCTGCGCGGCTTCGCCGACGAACTCCGGGTTGAACACTGCGGCGGTGTTGATCGAGACCTTGTCCGCGCCGGCATTGAGCAGGTTGCGGATGTCTTGCACGGAGCGCACGCCACCGCCCACGGTCAGCGGGATGAATACCTGGCTGGCCATGCGCTCGACGGTGTGCAGCGTGGTGTCGCGGCCGTCGACGCTGGCGGTGATGTCGAGAAAGGTAATCTCGTCGGCACCTTGCTCATCGTAGCGACGGGCGATTTCCACCGGGTCGCCGGCGTCACGGATGTTCTCGAACTTGACGCCCTTGACCACGCGACCGTTGTCGACGTCCAGGCAAGGGATGATGCGTTTGGCCAGCGCCATGGTCAGTCCTCAGCCGTTGTAGGCATCGCAGTAAGCCTGGGCTTCGGCGACGTCCAGGGTACCTTCGTAGATCGCGCGGCCGGTGATGGCGCCGATGATCCCAGGGGCCCGGGCGTCCAGCAGCGACTTGATGTCACCCAGATTGTGGATGCCACCGGAAGCGATCACCGGGATCTTAGTGGCTGCCGCCAGCGCAGCGGTGAACGGCACGTTGCAGCCCTGCATCATGCCGTCTTTGGCGATGTCGGTATAAACGATGGCGGACACGCCGTCGGCTTCGAACTGCTTGGCCAGGTCGATCACCTGCACCGTGCTGATTTCAGCCCAGCCATCGGTGGCGACGAAACCGTCCTTGGCGTCCAGGCCGACGATCACCTTGCCCGGGAACGCACGACAGGCCTCGGCGACGAAGGCTGGGTCTTTCACGGCCTTGGTGCCGATGATCACGTAGCTCACGCCAGCCTTGACGTAGTGTTCGATGGTTTCCAGGGAGCGGATACCGCCGCCGATCTGGATCGGCAGGTTCGGGTAGCGCTTGGCGATCGCGGTCACCACTTCACCATTGACCGGCTGGCCTTCGAAGGCGCCGTTCAAGTCCACCAGATGCAGACGACGGCAACCACCTTCCACCCATTTGGCAGCCATGCTCACCGGGTCGTCGGAGAACACCGTGGAATCTTCCATGCGGCCCTGGCGCAGACGGACGCAAGCGCCGTCCTTGAGATCGATAGCGGGGATAATCAGCATCTGGCAAACCTTATTCGATATTCAGCAATGCTTGGGAAATCAGGGTTTCTCAAGCGACCACAGGTCGCTTTCGATACTTTCGAACCTTTCTCTAAGGAGCGTCTGCGCATCGAAAATCGCCCTGTTGTAATAGTGCGGCGCAACTTCAAGGGTGAACATCTCAAGGATCTCGGCGACCTCGAACGAGCCCAGCTTGAGCTCGAAACGGTCCTCCATGAAGCGCTTGATCTTGTCGGTAGCCTCACGCTCCTGTTCGGGCGTGAGGTTCAGGATCGGCAGCTTCGGCTTTCTCGACATTTACCAGCGACCGTCCCACGCAGCGAAGTTTTGCAGCAATTGCAGGCCATGGGTATGGCTCTTCTCCGGGTGGAACTGCACCGCAAAACGCGAACCTTCGGCCAGCGCAGCGGCAAAGTCGACGCCGTAGTGCCCGCCACCCACCACCTGGCGCGGGTTACCGGCGGCGATGTAATAGCTGTGGACGAAGTAAAAGCGCGCCATGTCCGGGATTTCATGCCACAGCGGGTGATCGACGGTGCGACGCACTTCGTTCCAGCCCATGTGCGGGACTTTCAGATGCTCGCCGTCTTCATGCAGGTCCTTGCCGAAGAACTTCACCTGGCCTGGAAACAGGCCGATGCAGTCCACGCCGTCGTTCTCTTCACTGCTGTCGAGCAAGGCTTGCATGCCCACGCAGATACCGAGGAACGGCCGGTCCTGGCTGACTTCACGCACCAGGTTGTCAAAGCCCAAACGACGAATTTCAGCCATGCAATCGCGAATCGCGCCAACGCCTGGGAACACCACGCGGTCGGCTTCGCGAATCACATTGGCATCGCTGGTGATCAGCACCTTGCCGGCCCCTACGTGTTCGAGGGCCTTGGCCACCGAGTGCAGGTTACCCATGCCGTAATCGATAACCGCGACCGTCTGCATTACAGGACGCCCTTGGTCGATGGCATTTGCCCGGCCATACGCTCATCCAGCTCCACCGCCATGCGCAGCGCGCGACCGAAGGCCTTGAACACGGTTTCGATCTGGTGGTGGGTGTTGGTGCCGCGCAGGTTGTCGATGTGCAGGCTGACGAGGGCGTGGTTGACGAAACCCTGGAAGAATTCCTGGAACAGGTCGACGTCGAAACCGCCCACGGTGGCGCGGGTGTAGGGCACGTGCATCTGCAGGCCTGGACGGCCGGAGAAGTCGATGACCACACGCGACAGCGCTTCATCCAGCGGGACATAGGCGTGGCCGTAGCGACGGATGCCTTTCTTGTCGCCGATGGCCTTGGCAAACGCCTGGCCGAGCGTGATACCGACATCCTCCACCGTGTGGTGGTCGTCGATATGCAGGTCGCCCTTGCTGACGATATCCAGGTCGATCAGCCCATGACGGGCGATCTGGTCCAGCATGTGCTCAAGAAAAGGTACACCGATATCAAATCGGGCCTTTCCGGTGCCATCCAGGTTGATCGAGGCTTTGATCTGGGTTTCCAGAGTGTCGCGCTCGACGGACGCCTTACGTTCGGCCATCACCAGCTCCGCAAAATCATTGGGCGAAAAAGGCAGCCATTATAGGGGCGCGGGCGCTAAACAGAAACATCGAAGGGGATAAGACTGACGAGTTGAAGCGTGGAGGGTCGAGGATAGACATGTGCATACAAGCGGGCGCTCCAGGATGGCGCGCCCGCCTGCAGTCAACTTAGTGGAACAGTATCGCCGTCTTCTGCAGGGTCACCCACACACCCCACGCCAACGGAATACCCACGACCAACCACGCCGCGACAGCCAGCGGCTTGCTGCCGGCGGAGGCTTTCCATTCGAGCACGGTGGTCGAATCGGCGCCCTTGTCATGGCCCAGCGCCTGTTCGGCGGCCAGTTCGGCGTCGGTCATGAAGTACTTGTCGTCCACCGGGCGTACCAGCATGTTACAGATGAAACCCAGCACCAGCAGGCCGGCGAGGATGTACAAGGTGATGTCATAGGCAGCGGCGCGTTCGACGCCGATGCTCAACTGATACTCACGCAGGTAGTTCACCAGCACCGGGCCCAGCACGCCCGCTGCGGCCCAGGCGGTCAGCAGGCGACCGTGGATCGCGCCGACCATCTGCGTGCCGAACAGGTCAGCCAGGTAGGCCGGAACGGTCGCAAAACCGCCGCCGTACATCGACAGGATGATGCAGAACGCCGCCACGAACAGCGCCACGTTGCCCAGGTGCCCCAGGTTCGGGATCAGCGCATACAAGGCAAAGCCGAGGGCGAAGAACACGAAGTAGGTGTTTTTGCGGCCCAGGTAGTCGGAGAACGACGCCCAGAAGAACCGGCCACCAATGTTGAACAGGCTCAACAACCCGGTAAAGCCCGCCGCAATCGCCGCGATCGACGCCAGTTGCCCGGCATTCAGTTGACCGAACGGCACATCCACACCCAGCAACTTGCCGCCGAACACTTCCTGCAGCAGCGGCGAAGCCATGCCGAGGATGCCGATACCGGCAGACACATTCAGGCACAGCACCAGCCATACCAGACGGAATTGCGGAGTTTTCCAGGCCACGTTCACGTGAACGTGACGGTGGGTGATCATCGCGTTGCTGGCTTTTTTCGCCGGCGCAGTCCAACCCTCAGGCTTCCAGCCGGTCGGCGGGACGCGGTAGGACAGTGCGCCACCGATCATGAACACGAAGTAAATCGCCGCCATCACCAAAAAGCTCTGCCACACGCCAACGCTGGTTGGCGAAGCGAAGTGCCCCATCAGCGCTGCCGCCAGAGGCGCACCCACCATTGCACCGCCACCGAAGCCCATGATCGCCATGCCGGTGGCCATGCCGCGCTTGTCCGGGAACCACTTGATCAGGGTCGACACGGGCGAGATATAACCCAGGCCCAGGCCGATACCGCCAATGACCCCGGAGCCGATCCACATCAGCCAGATCTGGTGGGTATAAATCCCCAGCGCCGAAATCAGCAGGCCGCCACACCAGCACAATGCCGAGACGACGCCCGCCTTGCGTGGCCCGGCATGTTCCAGCCAGCCGCCCCAGATCGCTGCCGAGCAGCCCAGGAAGATGAAGAACAGGGTGTAGATCCAGCCGAGCATGGAGATCGGCCAGTCGCACTGGGACGAGAAGACCTGGGCGATAAAGCTCATATCCGGCGCGCAGGCGACCGGCGTGGTGATCCCCAGCGCCTTGGACAGCGGCAGCCAGAACACCGAAAAGCCGTAGGCCATGCCGATACACAGGTGGATGGCCAGGGCGGCCGGTGGAACCAGCCAACGGTTGAACCCGGGCTTGGCGATGATGCGCTCCTTGGACAGGAACGCAGGCTGCGCGGCAGTGATACCCGCCGCAGTGCTAGTGCTCATTGATGTTTCCCCCAGTTATTAGTATGTGTTCGTCAGGCGCGCTCTCCTTCGGCCTTGCACGCAAAGCGTGGCCGTTTTGTTGAATAGAACTCCATTTAAAGCGCGACGTTACGTCGCAGAAGGCGGACGAACGCGCAGAGATTAGCATCAGTGGATGACAGAAAAACCAAAATGCCACTACCTTCCGCTGATTATTTGTATTTTTTGACGCCAAAATACCGCCCCCGCCGGCAGATACAATGTAACGATCCGTGAACTGACGCCGGCCATCGGGCGCTATACTCTGCGGCTAAATTTTGAAATCGACATACAAGGACTCGCCCATGAAAGCGTTCGGCAAAATCCTGGGTCTGGTACTTCTCGGGCTGTTGCTGATCATTGTGGCTCTCGGCTTTGCCCTGACCCATCTCTTCGATCCCAACGACTACAAAGACGAGATTCGCCAGATTGCCCGCGACAAGGCCCACATCGAGCTGACGCTCAATGGCGACATCGGCTGGAGCCTGTTCCCCTGGCTGGGCCTGGAACTGCACGAAGCCAGCGTCGCGACCCTGACCACCCCGACCCAACCGTTCGCCGATCTGCAGATGCTCGGCCTGTCGGTACGCGTGCTGCCGCTGCTGCGCCGCGAAGTACAGATGAGCGATGTGCGTGTCGAAGGCCTGAACCTGCGCCTCAACCGCGACAAGCAAGGCCACGGCAACTGGGAAGACATCGGCAAGAACGCCCCCGAGGCGACCACCGAGACCCCAGCCCCAGCGCAACCGGCGCCACCGCCGACCGAGGTGAAGGCAGAGAAACCGCCGCAGCCCATCCGCCTGGACATCGACAGCCTGACCATCAACAACGCCCGCATCGAATACAACGATGAACAGACCGGCAAGCAGTTCAGCGCCGAAAGCATCCAACTGAGTGCGGGGGCCATCCACGAAGGGGCAAGTATTCCGCTGAAGCTCACCGCGTTCCTCGGCAGCAACCAGCCGCTCATGCGCGTCAAGACCGAACTCAACGGCAACCTGCGCATTCAGCGTGCGCTCAAGCGTTATCAGTTCGAAGACATGAGGATCAGTGGTGAAGCCACCGGCGAGCCGCTGCAAGGCAAAACCGTGACCTTCTCCACCCAAGGCCAACTGCTGGTGGACCTGGCGGCCAACATAGCCGAATGGACCAACCTGAAACTCTCGGCCAACCAGTTGCGCGCCCTCGGCGAACTGAAGGTCAACGACCTGGACAAGACCCCGCAGATCAGCGGCGCCCTGTCCGTCGCCCAGTTTGACCTGGCCAAGTTCCTCGACAGCATCGGCAACCCGCTGCCACCGATGGCCGAGGGCAGCCTGAGCAAGGTCGAACTGGTCAGCCGCCTCCAAGGCACGCCCACCCGCCTGGCCCTGGAAGACCTCAACCTGAAACTCGACAGCAGCACCTTCACCGGCCGCGTCGCCGTGGACGATTTCGCCAAGCAATCGCTGCGTGTGCAACTCAAGGGTGACACCTTCAACGCCGACGACTACCTGCCGGTCAAGTCCGAATCCGCCAAGGGCGCAACCGCCGCACGCCAGGCCGAAGTGCAGAACAGCGAAGCCGGCGCCATGGCCGCCGGTGGCACCACACCGCTGCCGGACGCCCCCACCAAAGGCGCCTGGAGCACCGACAAGCTGCTGCCGCTGACCCGCCTGCGCACACTGGACGTGGAGGCCGACCTGGCCTTCGGTCAACTGACCCTGAGCAAGCTGCCGATCCAGAACGCCGTGCTCAAGGCCAGCGGCCTCAACGGCCAGCTCAAGCTCGACAGCCTGAGCGGCGGCCTCTACAACGGCAGCTTCCAGGCCAACGGCAGCCTCGATGTACGCCAGGATATTCCAGTGCTGGCGCTGCAAAGCCATATCAAGCAAGTGCCGGTCGAACGCATCCTGCAAGCCCAGGGGCAGACGCCGCCGATCAAGGGCCAGATCACCCTCGACAGCAACCTCAGCGGCCGCGGCAACAGCCAAAAGGCGCTCATCGATAGCCTCAACGGCAACGCCAGCTTCGTGATCAACAACGGCGTGCTGCTCAATGCCAACCTTGAACAGCAACTGTGTACCGGCATCGCCCTGCTCAACCGCAAGACCCTGAGCAGCGAGCCACGCGCCAAGGACACACCGTTCCAGGAATTGAAGGGCAACCTGACGTTGCGCAACGGCGTGGCCAATAACCCCGACCTGAAGGTGCGCATCCCGGGCCTCACAGTCAACGGCAACGGCGACATCGACCTGCGCGTGCTGGGCATGGATTATCGCGTCGGCATCATCGTCGAGGGCGACCAACGCGAAGTGCCGGACCCCGCCTGCGAGGTCGGCGCCAACTTCCAGGGCATCGAAGTCCCGCTGCGCTGCCGTGGCCCGCTGGAGCTGGGCGCCAAGGCGTGCCGCCTGGACAAGGACGGCCTCGGCCAGGTCGCCATCAAGGCCGCCGGCAACCGCCTCAACGAGAAGCTGGAAGAGAAGCTCGACAAAGTTAATCCGCAGTTGAAAGACGCGTTGAAAGGCCTGTTCAAACGATGAGAAACGAGCAGTTTTCCGAGGCGGTACTGAACTGGTACGACCGCCACGGTCGCCATGACCTGCCCTGGCAACAGGGCATCACGCCCTACCGGGTGTGGGTCTCGGAGATCATGCTGCAACAGACCCAAGTCAGCACCGTGCTCAATTACTTCGACCGCTTCATGGCTTCCCTGCCAACGGTCGAAGCCCTGGCCGCCGCGCCGGAAGACGAGGTGCTGCACCTGTGGACCGGCCTGGGTTACTACACCCGTGCGCGCAACCTGCAGAAGACTGCGAAGATTGTCGTGGCCGAGTACGCCGGCGAGTTTCCCCGCGACGTGGAGAAACTCACCGAACTGCCTGGCATCGGCCTGTCCACCGCCGGCGCGATCGCCAGCCTGAGCATGGGCCTGCGCGCGCCGATCCTCGATGGCAACGTCAAACGCGTGCTGGCACGCTTTACCGCGCAGGAAGGCTACCCAGGCGAACCCAAGGTCGCCAAACAACTCTGGGCCACCGCAGAGCGCTTCACGCCCCATGATCGCGTCAACGCCTACACCCAGGCGATGATGGACATGGGCGCCACCCTTTGCACCCGCAGCAAGCCCAGTTGCCTGTTATGCCCGCTGGAGAAAGGCTGCGAAGCCCACATGCTCGGCCTGGAAACGCGCTACCCGATCCCCAAGCCGCGCAAGACCATCCCCCAGAAGCGCACGCTGATGCCCATGCTCGCCAATGGCGACGGCGCGATCCTGCTTTACCGTCGCCCGTCCACGGGCCTGTGGGGCGGTCTGTGGAGCTTGCCGGAGCTAGACGACCTGGAAGACCTCGAACACCTCGCCCACCAGCACGCGCTGGAACTGGGTAAACAACAGCAACTGCCGGGGCTGATCCACACCTTCAGCCACTTCCAACTGGCCATCGAACCCTGGCTGGTCCAGGTCGAGGAATCCGCCCATCACGTGGCCGAGGCCGACTGGCTCTGGTATAACCTCGCCACCCCGCCGCGCCTGGGCCTTGCCGCCCCGGTGAAAAAACTGCTGAAGCGCGCGGCCGACGTATTGAACGCAGGAGTTTCGTCATGACCCGCACCATCATCTGCCGCAAGTACCACGAAGAACTGCCCGCCCTGGAGCGCGCCCCGTTCCCGGGTGCCAAGGGCCAGGACATTTTCGATCACGTCTCCGCCAAAGCCTGGGCCGACTGGCAGAAACACCAAACGCTGCTGATCAACGAAAAGCGCCTGAACATGATGAACGCCGAAGACCGCAAATACCTGCAAGGCGAGATGGACAAGTTCTTTTCCGGCGAGGATTACGCCAAGGCCGAAGGCTACGTACCACCTGCTCAATAATTGAGCAAAAATCGGGGTCGGCACGTAAGCGACGGTAATAATTAAATATTTTTTGAAAACTTGCTTGACGACCCCCTGAAAAACCAGTTTAATGCGCCCCGTTGCCCAGATAGCTCAGTCGGTAGAGCAGGGGATTGAAAATCCCCGTGTCGGCGGTTCGATTCCGTCTCTGGGCACCACTATTAAGTTTCAGGTGGTGCAACTATCATCTGAAGCACACAAAAAGCCCGCCTCGCGCGGGCTTTTTGTTGTCTTCGTTTTACCGATTCAAACCGGGGCGGCTCACCGCCGCCCCAGCACGCAATACCCGCCTCGCGCCGTCTACTTGAGCAAAAACACCAACAACGGATTGTCGTTCAGTCGTCCGTTGAACATCGGTTCCAGGTGCTCCACTGGAGTCCCCTTCAACTGCTCGGTTTCCTTGCGCGCCACGATCACCCAAGACGGCCGCGGCAGTGCGTCCAACTGATCCAGTTGGTTGCGCCCGATAAACAGCGGCTGCTCGTCGTGATCCAGGTTCATCATGTAGCGTACCGCCCAGGTGTCTCGGGCAAGGTCGACAAACACCAACGGTCCCGGTTCGTCTGCGCGAAGCGCTTCCACCTGACTGACAAATTTCCGGGTGTCGAACTGCAGGTCCTTGGCCGGCTCCACCACCGTCACCAGCAACAACCACTGCGCCGCCAATGCGATCGCGCTGAGCCACACCAAGCGCCCCGCGCGACGCCAGGCGATCAATGCCGCCACCTGCAGGATCACCCACACGCCGATCAGCAACGGTAACGAAACGTCCGGCCAGTAACCGTGCTTTTGCCACCCGTGCCGACACACAAAGACGACAACCACGCACAATGCCGGCAGCGCTGCGACGAGCCACGTGTAACAGCGACGCACCCCGACGAGCCAGTTCTGCGCGTGGAGCAGCCCATAGGCGGCAACAGCGGCAAACATCGGCACCATGGGCAGGATGTAATAAGCGCGCTTGAAGTGCGGCACCGACAGCCCGAGCAGAATCATCAAGCCGCAGGCGCCGAGCCGTGCGACCAGCTGCACGTCGTCGTTGCCCCAGCGTTCCGACCAGCGATGCCGCAGCGCAACCATGCTCGCCAACGCCAGGGGCACCACGGGGAAGTAACGGTACAGACTCAGCTGGAAGTAGAAATAGAACGGTTCGCCGATTTCATCGAGGCGCCCACCGACTTGCATCTTGAACACTTCATCGGCAAAGGCCTGCCCCCCACTGATCCGTGCCAACTGCATCAGCAGCCACCAGCAACACGCCAACAGCAGCAACCCGAGCACGCCGTGGATCAGCACTTGCTTGACCCGCTCTCCCGGGCGGCCCAACGCCCAATACACGCAGACCACACCGCAGACTTCGATCAAGCCCAACGGCCCGCGAATCGCAAAGCCCAGGATGAACAGCGGGAACACCGCCAGCCGCCGCAGGCGCGAGCCAAGGCGTTCGCCACTGTGCAGCAGGTAGAAACTGCCGACGCATAACAGCGCCACCATCTGATCCAGGCACACCGAGCGCGACTTTTCGAGCAACTGGGTGGTGAGCAAGGTCAGCAACACCGTCAGCAGCGCCCAGGCGCGACTGGACGGGGCCAGCAAGCGATAGATCAGCGCCACCACTCCGGCAGAGGCCAGCGCGGTGGGCAGGATATTCGCCAGGTGGTTGGGCGCGCCGAACCACCGGGCGAATACAAAACTGAAGAACGTCGCGGTACCGGGATAGTCCGCGTAAGGCTGGCCGTAGGTGGTCGGAAAAAGACTCGCCCCATGACGAAACATTTCCTGCAGGAACAGCGCCCAGCGTCCGTCAAACCCTTGGGGTTGCTGGTCCCAGATCCCCAAGGTGAACAGCAACAAAGCAATCAGAAAAATGCCCAGGGACTCCAGGCGAAAACGGTTGCGGTGATCCATCGGTTGTCCTGTCAGGTGGGGAGCGGCGGCTCATGGTGCCGAACGCATCCCAAATAGCGCCTGAACAGACCTGAACATTCATGCTTCTGGCCGATCTGCGCGCCACACCAGCGCGGGGATCAGGCGAACGTAGATCAACTCGCCAATCAACTCGACCAGGGTTTGCAAGATCACCGCCGTCGCCGCCAACCCGCGCACGCCTTCGGGCAACGCCAGCGCCAGGGGCAACACCACCAGCGAGTTACGCGTCGACGCGCTGAACGTTACCGCGCGCGCCGTGACCGCCGGCAGCGCGAACAGCCGCGCGGCGAACATCCCCATCAATGGCGCCAGCAGCATGAAGCCGACGTAGACCGGAATCACCGGCAGCAGCAGGCCGATATCGCGCACCACCGAGGTGATTTGCGAGCCGACCACCACAAACAGCACCGCTGCCATCGCCGGCACCGGCAACCAGGCCCAGGCACTGTTCCAAGCGTTGACGACCGAAGATCGCCGCGCCAGCGACGTGGTGCTCACCGCCAGCACCATCGGCACCACGATCAACAACAGGAACGCCTCGACAAACGGCCGCACTTCCACCACCACCGCGGACTGCGCACCCAGGATCAAACCCAGGTACACCGGCAACAACACCAACTGCAGCAACAACAGCACCGGCGTCGCGGCCAGCATCAAGCGCGAATCGCCCTTGCCGATATGGGTAAACACCACCACGTAGTCGATGCACGGCGTCAGCAACACCAGCAACGCGCCCACCAGCAAAGCCGGGCGCTCCACCAGGCCACGCGTCAGTAGCCACACCAGCAAGGGCACGAGGATGAAATTGGCCAGCAGCAACGCCGCCAGGAAACGCTGGTTGCCCACGCCTTGGCGCAGCGCCAGAAACGGGATTTGCAGGAACATCGCATACATCAGCACCGCGATGGCCGGCGTGACCAGCAAGCCGAGGCCATGCGCCAATGACGGCGCGAGCAGACCGAAAGCGGCGGCCAGGAGGACGGCGACGAAGTAGATGGGGATCTGGTGGTGTTCGAGGGTGTCGCGGGTCATCAAGACGCTCTCGTCGATGGCAAAGACGCAAGCCTAAGCATCTACTGGCGTGAGGTCGAGTGGTGTGGCCCGATCACATCCCTGGGATATTCTTGGCGAGTGTGTAACACCGTCACTATCTCAACGTGCTCCGTCACTCGATAGACCACCAGATAGTTTGGATGAACAACCATTTCCCGAGTACCAGACAAGCGACCGTGCTTGAATCCGTATGGCATCAGGGACAACCCCTCGGTGGCCGCCACAATAGTTTGGTGCAGCGAGACGGCGGCAACAGGGTTGTACTGCTCGATGTAATCAATGATCTCGATCAGGGCGACAATTGCCTCAGGTCGCCATTTAACGAGCAGCACGAGCCTTGCGCCTCTCTTCCAGCACCTTCTCGACTTCAGCCATCGCCTGATCGTGCGGAATACTAGGACGAGGATCGTCAATTGAAGCCTGCACCTTGGCACGAAACCAAAGGTCGTAGCTCGCAGCCTGCTCTTCTGTTTCAAACTCTGAAACGATGGGAGAACGTGGAATGCTCATAGAGACCTCCGTAATGGATGCCTGCCAGTCTAATCTGTCCATGGTTGGCTGTCGTTTCTCTCAGATGTGTGGTTTTTTCGGAACAAGCTACTGTGCGCGGGTGTTGTAGGCGTTGCGAGCGCCAGAGATTAGTGAGTCAGCGGAACGAAGTACAAGTGCTGGCGAACTGGCCAACCGTTACCAAAAATAAAAAAATCGGCACGGGCCAAAAACGATGAATTTGAATGATGCCTCTTCGCTAACGCATGCAACTCGATCCAACCAAAACACCCCCTTCAGGGAACCCGCCGCAGACGGCTACCCGCTTGGCGGCTTCATCTGGCGTCACATCCGAACCGACCCTACGCGCCCGGTCGTCATCATCAACGCCGCCACCTCCGTGCGCTGTCGCCACTACTCACGCTTTGCCGACTACCTGTTCGCCAACGGCTTCGACGTCATCACCTACGACTATCGCGGCATCGGCGAGTCCCGCTGCGGCTCGCTGCGAGGCTTCAAGGCCTCATGGTCGGATTGGGGCAGCCTGGATTTCGAGGCGATATTGCAGCGGGCGCAGCGCGAGTTCCCGGGGCAGCCGATCGATGTGGTCGGTCACAGCTTTGGCGGCTGTGCGGCGGGGATGGGGGCGTCTGGGGCGGTGATTCGGCGCCTGGTGACGGTGGGCGCGCAATTCGCCTATTGGCGCGATTACGCGGCGAGCGGGCGCTGGCGCATGGTTGGCAAGTGGCATGTGCTGATGCCGCTGGTAACGGCGCTGTTTGGCTACTTCCCGGGCAAGCGCCTGGGCTGGCTGGAGGATACGCCGGCCGGCGTGGTGCGGGACTGGAGTACGCCAACACCCCGCTATGAAACACGCCCCAGCGCGCGCGCCTTGGGCGAACTGGCCTTTGCTCGGGTAACGGCGCAGGTGCTGGCGATCAGCATCACCGACGATCCCTTCGGCACCGTGCCGGCCATCGAGCGGTTGCTGAACTACTTCGACCGCAGCGAACGCACTCACCTGCGCATCGCTCCTGGTGATATTGGAGAAACGCAGGTAGGGCATTTCGCATTCTTTCGCAGCGAGTATGAGGATCGCTTGTGGCCGATTGCACTGGCATGGCTAAAACATGGCGAGCTGACACCCGACACACCGGGCCAACGCATGGCGACGCGCGCTTAGAACCCCTTGGGATTTTCCCCAACCTGCGCTTCAATACCCGATCCAGATCCTGAACCAAGGACGTGAGCCCATGGCCTCGCCAGACAAGCAGCAAAAACGCGCCCACCGGGCAAAGGCCAAGGCCAAGCAAAACCGCACCCAACGCGCCGTCGCAACCAAGCCGGATGCATTTGCCGGAGATGACAGCCGCATCGATCTTGAGTCGGTGGATTTGACCGAGTTGTTTGTCGAGATGCGCACGGCCGGCGAAATCAGCCAACAAGCGCTGTGCGCGGTGTTCCTGGCGCACCCACTGTTGGCATTGGTGCTGGAGCAGGAAGGCGAAGAAAACGCCACCGACTTTATCCTGGCGGCACTGATCGAATATCGGCAGTGGGCCACCGACACCGAGGATGAGGCGGCCGCGCTGGCATGGATCGAGTCGCCGGCGTTCCAGGCGGACTACGTCGCCGCATCCCAAGCGCTGGTGACTTCCCAAGACTGACGCAAAAAAAGTGGGGGGGGGCTTACCCCCTCCCACATTCGAACTGTGGCGCTATCAAGCACCGCACTCCATCACATCAATTCAGCGCGCCGTCACGAGCAAGCCGGAGTCGCCGGCGTTTCAGGCGCTGGTGACTTCCCAAGACTGACACAACACAAAATGTGGGAGGGGGCTTGCCCCCGATAACGGTGTGTCAGCCGACATCTAATTGACTGATACACCACCATCGGGGGCAAGCCCCCTCCCACATTCGAACTGCGGCACCATCAAGCACCGCACTCCATCACATCAATTCAGCACCGCAACGCCTACTCTCTGCGCCTTGCGACGGCTCGAAACGAGCAGCCCCGCCGCCACCACCAGCAAGCTCAGGACCCCGGTCGCGATGATCTCGACCCGATGGGCTTCTTGGAACAGCATGATGGTCAGCGTGCCAACGATGAACACCATCACCGCATAGGTCAGGCCTGGGAACAGCCACATCTTGAAGACGAGCGTCTCGCCGGCCGCAATACGTTTCTGACGCATGCGCAGTTGCGACACCGCGATCACCAGGTACACCAGCAACGCAATGGCGCCGGAACTGGCGAGCAGGAATTCGAACACCGCCGCCGGTGCCACGTAGTTGGCGAAGACCGCCAGGAACGCAGCGCCCGTGGACAGCATCACCGCCCAGTAAGGCGTGCCGCTTTTGTTGGTGCGCTTGGACACGGCAGGTGCATCACCACGACGGCCCAGGGAGAACAGCATGCGCGAGGCGGTGTACAGCGCCGAGTTGAGGCAGCTGGTCACGGCAACCAAGACCACCAGGTCGACGATCAGCTTGGCATTCGGGATGCCCATGCCTTCCAGCACGGTCTGGTAGGAACCTACGGCAGCCAGGTTCGGATCGTTCCAAGGCACCAGGGACACCACGATGAAGATCGACAGCAGGTAGAACAAACCAATCCGCCAGATCACCGAGTTGGTGGCCTTGGTGATTTGCTGGCCCGGGTCCTTCGACTCAGCGGCCGCGATGGTGACAATCTCGGTGCCCATGAACGAGAACATGGTGGTCAGGATCGCCGCCAGCACCGCGCCCATGCCGTTGGGCATGAAGCCCTGGGTGTCGAACAGGTGCGAAACACCGCTGACCTGGCTGTTCGGCAGGAAGCCGAAGATCGCCAGCAGGCCGAGGATCACAAAGCCCACGATCGCCACGACTTTGATCAGCGCAAACCAGAACTCGAACTCACCATAGTGCTTCACACTGAACAGGTTGGTCGCCGTCAGCAGCAAAGTGATGATCAGGGTAAACGCCCAGATGGCCACGTTGGGGAACCAGGCATTAAGAATGGTCGCGGCGGCGTTGGCTTCCAATGGAATCACCAACACCCAGAACCACCAGTACAGCCAGCCGATGGTGAAACCGGCCCAGTGCCCGATCGCCCGATCAGCGTAGGTAGAGAACGAACCGGTGTCCGGTGACGCCACGGCCATCTCGGCCAACATGCGCATTACCAGTACCACCAGCGCGCCGGCAGCGGCATAGGCCAGCAGTACCGCAGGGCCGGCGGCGGCAATCGCGTGGCCGGAGCCGACAAACAAACCGGCACCAATGACGCCGGCAATCGACAGCATGGTGACGTGACGCGGTTTGAGCCCCTGTTCGAGGTCATTGGAGCTTTGCGTACTACTCATTGACACACCTATACGAGGAATTGCGAAAACGATCCGCCCGGTGTGTGCCTTCCTCGTGAAAAGAAACAAACAGGGCGTTCTTTATTTTTTACGCAATATTTGCGCCAAAATGTTACAAAACCCCAATTGACGCGGGCTGTAGGACGATCCAACAGCCCTCGCAAGTCATTGAGAATCATGGCATTCCGCTATAGCGTTACCGAGCGACCCACTTTCACCCCAATGCGCGCACCATAAATACACACAAAAAGTATGTAACGCCCCATAAGAGGGCCGAGGAATACCGTTTGCCCGGTTAACCCTTCCAACACCCGCCCAAAGCTGGCACCATCGCGCCCTTTTTCACGCGAAGCCTGCGGGATTTTCAGGTTCGAACGGCTGTTCGGTTGTTGCTGGCGCGACACGCTGCTGTGCCGATGCGACACCCTGCCGCAGACCACCTGTTGACCATCAGCCGCGCTGTTGGCTGCCATCCAGACGCTATGCTAGCTTGGCGCCTCGCCAGGAAGGCGACCCAACAGCAGGAACGCAACGAACACAATGAGGACCGCACATGGCTTTGGCCGCGCCCGCGCTTGAAATCCGCAACTTGCATAAACGCTATGGTGAGCTGGAGGTACTCAAAGGTATCTCGCTGACCGCTCGCGACGGCGATGTGATCTCGATCCTGGGTTCCTCCGGCTCCGGCAAGTCCACATTCCTGCGTTGCATCAACCTGCTGGAAAACCCGCATCAGGGGCAGATCCTGGTGGCCGGCGAAGAACTCAAGCTCAAGGCGGCGAAGAACGGCGAGCTGATGGCCGCCGACGGCAAGCAGATCAACCGCCTGCGCAGCGAAATCGGATTTGTGTTTCAAAACTTTAACCTGTGGCCGCACATGAGCATCCTCGACAACATCATCGAGGCCCCACGCCGTGTGCTCGGCCAGAGCAAGGCCGAAGCCATCGAAGTGGCCGAAGCCCTGCTGGCCAAGGTCGGCATCAGCGACAAGCGCCACGCCTACCCCGCGCAATTGTCCGGCGGCCAGCAGCAACGGGCGGCCATCGCGCGCACCCTGGCGATGCAGCCGAAAGTCATCCTGTTCGACGAACCCACCTCGGCCCTTGACCCGGAAATGGTTCAGGAAGTACTTAATGTGATCCGCGCACTGGCCGAAGAAGGCCGCACCATGCTGCTGGTCACCCATGAAATGGGCTTCGCCCGCCAGGTGTCCAGTGAAGTGGTGTTCTTGCACCAAGGCCTGGTCGAAGAGCAAGGATCGCCACAGCAGGTGTTTGACAACCCGCTTTCGGCGCGCTGCAAACAATTCATGTCCAGCAACCGCTAACGGAGCAACATGCATGCAGAACTATAAAAAATTCCTTCTGGCCGCGGCCGTTTCGATGGCGTTCAGCGCCTCGGCCATGGCAGAAACCCTGAAAATGGGGATCGAAGCGGCCTACCCGCCGTTCAACAATAAAGATGCCAGCGGCAACGTCGTCGGCTTCGACAAAGACATCGGCGACGCCCTGTGCGCCAAGATGAAAGTCGAGAAGTGCGAAGTGTATGTGTCGGACTGGGACGGCATCATCCCGGCGCTGAACGCCAAGAAGTTCGACTTCCTGGTGTCCTCGCTGTCGATCACCGACGAACGCAAGCAAGCCGTCGACTTCACCGACCCGTACTACTCCAACAAGCTGCAATTCATCGCGCCGAAAGCCACAGCAGACTTCAAGCCCGACGCGGATTACCTGAAGGGCAAGATTATCGGCGCACAACGCGCGACGTTGGCCGGTACCTACCTGGAAGACAAGCTGCCTGACACCACCGCCAAGCTCTACGACACCCAGGAAAACGCCTACCTCGACCTGACTTCCGGTCGCCTGGACGGCATCCTCGCCGACAAGTACGTGCAGTACGAATGGCTCAAGAGCAAAGACGGTTCCGCCTACGAGTTCAAGGGCGACCCGGTGGTCGAGAGCGACAAGATAGGTATCGCCGTGCGCAAAGGCGACCCGCTACGCGAACGCCTGAACAAAGCCCTGGCAGAGATCAAGGCCGACGGCACTTACAAGAAGATCAACGACAAGTACTTCCCTTTCAGCATCGAATGATCTGAACGGTATGCCCGGCGCGCGCCCAGGGGCGCGTCGGCTTTCAGCTTTGCCTGCCGCGATATGAAAACACCATGAATTTCGATCTCTACGGATTCGGCCCGGCGCTCGCCGCCGGCGCGCTGATGACCGTCAAGCTGGCGCTCACGGCCCTGTGCCTGGGGCTGGTACTCGGCCTGGCCGGCGCTTTGGCCAAGACTTCCCCGTACAAGCCGTTGCAATGGCTGGGCGGGGCTTACTCGACCCTCGTTCGCGGTATTCCCGAACTGTTGTGGGTGCTGCTGATCTACTTCGGTACGGTCAACCTGATGCGCGCCCTCGGGGAGTTTTTCGGTAACCCCGACCTGTCTCTCAGTGCCTTTGCCGCCGGGGTCATCGCCCTGGGCCTGTGCTTTGGCGCTTACGCCACGGAAGTGTTCCGTGGCGCGATCCTCGCCATTCCCAAGGGCCACCGCGAAGCCGGTGTGGCATTGGGCCTGTCGAAGTTTCGCATCTTCACCCGCTTGATCATGCCGCAGATGTGGCGCATCGCCCTGCCGGGCCTGGGCAACCTGTTCATGATCCTGATGAAAGACACCGCGCTGGTATCGGTGATCGGTCTCGAAGAAATCATGCGCCATGCGCAGATCGGCGTGACCGTGACCAAGCAGCCGTTCACCTTCTTCATGGTGGCGGCGTTCATGTACCTGGGCCTCACCGTGCTCGCCATGACCGGCATGCATTTCCTGGAAAAACGCGCCAGTCGTGGCTTTGCAAGGAGCACCCAATGAGCGGCGACTATAGCTGGCTGTCCCATTTCGACCTGGGCCTGAACTGGGCCGTGATCATCAAATGGCTGCCAAAACTGGCCCAGGGCGCGACCCTCACCCTTGAGTTGGTGGCTATCGCGGTGATTGCCGGCCTGCTGCTGGCGATCCCGCTGGGCATCGCCCGCTCTTCGCGCCGCTGGTACGTGCGTACCCTGCCCTATTGCTACATTTTCTTCTTTCGCGGCACGCCGTTGCTGGTGCAGTTGTTCCTGGTCTACTACGGCCTGGCGCAGTTCGATGCGGTGCGTAACAGCTTCATGTGGCCGTACCTGCGCGATCCGTTCTGGTGCGCCACCGCCACCATGACCCTGCACACCGCCGCCTATATCGCCGAGATCCTGCGCGGTGCGATCCAGGCCATCCCGCCGGGTGAAATCGAAGCGGCACGGGCCCTGGGCATGTCCAAGCCGAAGACGCTGTTCTACATCATCCTGCCGCGCGCCTCGCGCATCGGCCTGCCGGCGTACAGCAACGAAGTGATCCTGATGCTCAAGGCCAGCGCCCTGGCCAGTACGGTGACGCTGCTGGAACTGACCGGCATGGCGCGCACCATCATTGCGCGCACGTACCTGCCGGTGGAGATCTTCTTCGCCGCCGGGCTGTTCTACCTGCTGATGGCCTACGTGCTGGTGCGCGGTTTCAAACTGCTGGAACGCTGGCTGCGAGTCGATGCCTGCCAGGGACGTTGAAGCGCGTTTCCAGGCGCTGGATGCGTTCCTCAGCGAACACCAGGGGCTGTGGCGACCACGGCCCTTCACGCATCGCCAGTTACCCTGGGAATCCCAACACCCCGAGCTCGCCCAGTGGCTGCGCCGGCGCTCGCTGGCCGACGCGGAAAGCCGCCACAACCAGCCCCACGAGCTGCCCGCCCCCGCGCCTTTTCCACAACTGGCCGCGCAAGCGCTGCGTCTCAGTGCTGTGGATAAGTTACCGACCCAGCCCCTGGCACCCGCCCGCCACCGCCTGAACGTCGATGTGCCTGGCCGCAAGTGGCAACAGATCGAAGCATTCGGCGCCGCCCTGCGGTTCGCGCAAACACCCAGGCACTGGCTGGACTGGTGCGCCGGCAAAGGCCACCTCGGCCGCCGCCTGCTGCATACCGGGCAGCAACTGACCTGCCTGGAATACGATCCGGCCCTGATCAGCTCCGGCCAGGCCTTGAGCGACCACCATCAACTGCCGGTCACCCATCGCCTGCAAGACGTGCTGGCCGATGTAACGCTCAGCGCCGAACACACCCCCGTCGCCCTGCACGCCTGCGGTGACCTGCACGTGCGCCTGCTGCAACTGGCCAGCGTTGCCGGCTGCAAGCAACTGGCGCTGGCGCCGTGCTGCTACAACCGCATCCATGCCGACCGCTACCAGCCGCTGTCGGGCGCAGGCCGCGCTTCGGCGTTGCAGTTATCGGTCGATGACCTGGGTCTGCCCCTCAGCGAAACCGTCACTGCCGGCAAGCGGGTACGCCAGCAACGGGATACGTCCATGGCCAGGCGCCTGGGTTTCGATCACCTGCAGCGCCAATTGCGCCATTGCGACACGTACTTGCCCACGCCGTCCCTGCCCGCCAGTTGGCTGGATAAACCCTTCGCCGACTATTGCCGCGAGTTGGCCAGCCTCAAAGGGTTATCCACAGGCGAGCAGGATTGGGCAGCGCTGGAGGCACGCGGGTGGCGGCGCTTGGCCGAGGTCAGAAACCTGGAATTGCTGCGAGGGTTGTTTCGGCGCCCGCTGGAGCTGTGGTTGGTGCTGGATCGGGCACTGTTTCTGCGCGAACAAGGCTACAAGGTTGAAGTAGGCAGCTTCTGCGAAACCAGGCTGACCCCGCGCAACCTTATGGTGCTGGCTGAGCGCGATTAAGGGGCGATTTTTTCTGCACTCGGCCTGTGGATAACTCTGTTGATGAAATCTTTACAGAGGATTTAAACGTCTGCGCTACAGGCAAAACGCCACATTGGTCACTTTTTGTTCACAGAATAAAACGCACGCAAAACAGGCAGTTGCGCCGTGTTGAGAATGGCTCCACCCAGGGCCGGTTCCGGGGCGCTGCCAACCTGCCGATTGTGCATAAGCATTTGGCGTTAAGCGCATAAAGCGTGATTTAGCGGGCTTTTTTCCGGGCGATCAATAACCGGCACAGGTCGTTGATATCGTCGCAGGCCACGCTCGCCGCGAGGTTATCCAAGGGGTCCGTAGCAAAGGCCAGCGCTTCGCTGATCGACGGTTCGCGATGCACGACTTCCAACGGACGGTCGCCCAGGCGCAGTTTGAAGGCGTCAACCATGTCCAGGCTGAACGCCGAGCGCTCATCCAATTGATTGATTACGTAGAGGCGTTGTGGCGGGCGCTCACGCTCAAGGTAACCCGCCAGCACGGCGTCCAATTGGTCCAGCGTACCGAGACAGGCGGCATTCGGCTGGACGACGACCAACACACAATCAGCCACGCTCAACGCTTGATGCAGATAGACGTTATCGCCAGCCGGGGTATCGATGAGCATGATCTGTCGTTCACTTAACCCCAACGTCGACAGGCGCTGTGCCAGCCACTTCGGCTCCCGCGTGAGCCAGCCCTGCAGGTTGTCCTTCTGCTGGAGGCCGGTGTTCCCAAAGGGAATCACCTGGCAACCGGCGAACCCTGCTTGCAGGAGGGTATCCCATCGCGTGTCGAGCAAGCTGGCACGGCCGACGCCAAGGAGTTCAGGGTCCACGCCGAAATGCTGGCGCAACGCGTTTTGAGGGTCGAGGTCCAGCGCCACCACCGACTCGCCCAGGCGCTGCAAGCCGCTGCTCAACGCCGTGACCAAGGTACTGCGGCCGACGCCGCCATTGACCGAGACCAGCGCCACCACTGTAGGGCACGGTGCGCTCAAGTCGTAAGGCTGGGGTTGCTCATAGGCCGTTGGCGCATGGGTGGAAAAGCGCGAGCCGTCTTTCTGGTTCACGCGGGTGCCATCATCGAACGGAAGGGTGCCGAAAAAATGCAGCCGTGCGTTTCGCCCCTTGGGGTCGCGGGTCCGGCTATTGCCGCACAGGGCAAATAGATCATCGGTACGACTCATGGCCAGAGCTCCTTCACGGCGCAATCAAAGACGTGAACGGTCGGCAGATAAGGCTGACCGCAGGTCTTTTTGTCGGCGCTTTCGTTGCGACATTCTGTAGCAGGCGGTATGAGGTGTCATTATTTTGATGGTATTGGTGCATTCCTTTCAGACGAGCGGAAAATAGCCAATTTACTGACAGCCAATTAGGCTAAATTGCTGCACAGTGATTTCATCGTGCCATTGTTTTTTACCCGGTATCACCGCACCATTGCCGCACCTTCAATGCTGCAAGCTCGGGTAATCGCGGTGGCGATACGCTTTAACTTCCCTCGGTTCCTGTACGGTCTGGCCATCACGCTGTTGCTGGGTGGCGGCCTGCTGGGCAATCTGCTCGCCGATTGGGACTTCAGCCAGATCAGCCGCCGCGCCGAGGCGCTTTACGGGCCTCTGGGCGCAGGGCGCCAGCGCATCGATGCCTGGCAGCAACTGCTGGCGACGCAAAAACAGGTCAGCGAGACCGAGCAACTCAACGTGGTCAACGTGTTCTTTAACCGCCAGTTGCACTACGAGGAAGATATCGACCTGTGGCACGAGATTGATTATTGGGCGACGCCCATTCAATCCCTGTGGAAAGGCGCCGGTGACTGTGAAGACTATGCCATCGCCAAATACTTCAGCCTGCGTCACTTGGGTGTCCCGGCCGAGAAGCTGCGCATAACCTACGTCAAAGCCTTGCGCCAGAATCGTGCGCATATGGTACTGACCTACTATGTAAGCCCGGAAGCCATGCCGTTGGTGCTGGACAGCCTGATGGACCCCATTCTGCCGGCCAGCCAGCGTCCGGACCTGCTGCCCGTCTACGCGTTCAACGGCGAGGGGCTGTGGCTGACCGGCGCGGCGGGCAACAAGAAAGTCGGTGATACCAAGCGCCTGTCACGCTGGCAGGACGTCTTGAAAAAAATGACCGCCGAAGGGTTTCCGGCCAATTCGGGTAATTAACAGGAGCTACGATGTCACTGTTCAAACAATTGCTGATCGCTATCTGCGTGTTTCTAGTGGTCGCCTTCAGCGGTAGCTTCTTCGTCAGCCTGGAAAGCTCGCGCGCGCAGTACGTCAACCAGTTGCGTTCCCACGCTCAGGACGCGGCGACCGCACTGGCGCTGTCGCTGACGCCGAACATCGATGACCCGGCGATGACCGAGCTGATGGTCAGCTCGATCTTTGACAGTGGCTACTACGCGAGCATCCGCGTGGTGGACCTGAGCAATAACCAGGTGCTGGTGGAGCGTGCCGCCGAGCCTGATGCCAGCAGCGTACCGGCCTGGTTCGTGAAGATGATCGGCCTCGCGCCGGCCGGCGGCGATGCCATCGTCAGCCGTGGCTGGCAGCAGGCGGCACGGGTTGAGGTGGTCAGCCACCCGATGTTTGCCCTGGCCAAGCTCTGGCAGAGCGCGCTGGGCAGCCTGGGCTGGTTGCTGCTCTGCGGCGCCGCGAGTGCGGTGCTGGGCGCGCTGTTGCTGCGCCGTCAGTTGAAGCCGCTGGACTATATGGTCGAGCAGTCCCACGCCATTGCGCGGCGCGAATTCATCAGCCTGCCCGACCTGCCCCGCACCCCCGAATTGCGGCGCGTGGTGCAGGCCATGAACCAGATGGTCGAGAAGCTCAAGGCGTTGTTCAATGAACAGACCGAACGCAGCGAGAAGCTGCGCGTGGAGTCCTATCAGGACAGCCTGACCGGGTTGGCGAACCGGCGTTATTTCGAAATGCAGCTCAACTCGCGGGTCAGCAACCTGGAGGAAGCCAGTTCAGGCTACCTGCTGATCTTGCGGGTCAACGACCTGGGCGGTCTCAACCAGCGCCTGGGCGGGCAACGCACCGACCAACTGCTGCAAGCCGTCAGCCAGCAACTGGTGCGTGCCTGTGCCAAGTACCCGGAAACCCATAACCTGATCACCCGCAGCCGTGGCGGCGAGTTCGCGGTGCTTGCCCCCGGCCTGGTGCGTCACGAAGCGGTGCAACTGGCCCAGGCGCTGGAAATCATCCTGCAGAGCCTGCACGAAACCGGCGCCACCGACATGTCGATCGTGGCCTACATCGGGCTTGCACCCTACAAACCCGGTGATGCCTCGGCAGACCTGCTGATGCTGGCCGACCAGGCCCTGGCCCAGGCTGAAGCCGGTGGCGGCCAAACCTGGGTATGCCTGGAGCACCAGACCCCAGGCACCGTCAGCGACGACCCGCACAGCTGGCACACCCTGCTCGACGATGCCCTGAACCAGGGGCGCTTCCGCTTGTTTTTCCAACCGGTGGTCAGTAGCCGCGATACCCGTCAGGTGCTGCACTACAAGGTGCTCTCGCGCCTGCTCGACAACCAGGACCAGACCATTGCGGCGGGGCACTTCCTGCCCTGGCTGGAGCGCTTCGGCTGGACGGCACGGCTTGACCAACTGATGCTCGACCTGGTGATCAAACACCTGGCAGAGCACAACCAATCGGTGGCATTGAACCTCTCGGCAGCGACCTTGAATGACCCACAAGCCCTGGAGCGGATGTTCGAGCGATTGGCGCAACATCCCGCACTCGGCGCGCGCCTGACGCTGGAGATCGGCGAAGAGCAAGTGCCCGAGCAACTCCAATTGGAGCGTCTCACCCGACGCATGCGCAGCCTGGGATACAGCCTTGGCCTGCAACGTTTCGGCGGGCGTTTCAGCATGATTGGCAACCTGGCAAAACTGGGCCTGGCGTACCTCAAAATCGACGGCAGCTATATCCGAGCCATTGATCAGGAAAGCCACAAGCGCATTTTTATCGAGGCGATCCAGCGTGCCGCCCACAGCATTGACTTGCCGTTGATTGCCGAGCGCGTGGAAACCGAAGGTGAGTTACGCGTGATTCGCGAGATGGGTATTGAAGGGGTGCAAGGCCAACTGGTCGGTGAGCCCTCACCGTGGAAGTGGAGCGACGAATAATCATGCCTCCTTGACGCTCATGCCGTTAAGGAGGTGCGCTCGCCTCAGATCAAACCGCTTTCATCGTCATTGATCAGCTCACTCAACCCGCCCAGCGCCGTCCGTGCATGGGTACGCTCCATCACCTTGACCTGCGCGGCGGGCGGCAAGTCCGTGATGCGGATCACGCCCTTGGCGGTCAGCACCTGAATCAAGTCATCGAGCACCCGAATCATCTCGGAGTCGCTCTGTTGGAGCTGCTTGAGGCTGTTGTCGATCACATCCGTGGCAAACCACGCCTGAATGTCCTGATGATCCGCCGGTAGAGTCCCGGTGGATTCGGCGAAAGCCTGCGCCTCGACGCGGACCAAAGCGTCGTATTGATCGCGTTGCACGTAGAACATCAGCGTTCTCCCAATAAAAAATCCCTGCAGGCGCCGCACCTGGCTCCCACAGAGATTACACACATTTTCCCAAAGCTGGTGCCCGTGGAGCACCAATCCCGAAAGATTGGCGCTCCAGGGTGATCAGTCGTGATGCTTGACTGTCAGGTCACCACCGGCGATCAGGCTGTTGATCGCAGCACTGCCACTGCCCCAGTTGGCGCCATCGATCTTGATCGTGACATCGGCCGTGCCACCCTGCGCCGTGAACGAACCGCTGCTGCTGACACTCAGCGTCGAATTGCCCGCCGAGTCGGTGCTCAACTTCAGGTAGTTGGTCAGGTTGGCGTCGTTATTGCCTTGCAGCAAATCGGACAGGTCCAACTTATCGCCTTCGCCGTGCTTGAAGTCGGTGATGGTATCGACGCCAGTCCCGGTGTTGGTATCCCCTTTGAGCCACACGAAGGTATCCGCCCCCGCGCCGCCGGTAAGGGTGTCGTTGCCCTTGCCGCCTACCAGGATGTCGTTACCCGCACCGCCGGAGAGCACATCGTTACCGCCTTGCCCGAACAGAATGTCGTCGCCGACGTTGCCGATCAGTTTGTCAGCACCATCGCTAGTACCGTAGATGTTCGACGCGCTGGCCAATGCGCCGACATCGGCGACGTGCTCGCTGATGAACTGGTGCAAGGTGCGGTCGTCGATGTGGTCGACGGTTGTGGACAGTTTGTCGGCCGCGAACGCCTTGAGTGCAGCACTGCCTTCAAGGTTGTTGTAGCTGATCAGGTCGCCGAACAGAATGTCGTTACCCGAACCACCGGTGAGGGTGTCGGCGCCGGTATCGGCCGCGTGGCCGGTGATGGCATCCGCCAGCTTCGCGGTGTCGATCGTGGAAACGGTGTGATCGGTATCAAACTGCTTGAGCACAGTGGTATCAATGTTCGAGCCCAAACCGATGGCCTCGACGACAACCTTGCCTGGAACCGCGTTGACCAGATCGGAGTAGGCCGACTGGGCGTTGCTCATGGCTGTGCTGGAGTTGTTATAGACCGACGCGACGTCAAAACCGCCGCTGCTGTTGGCCACCACGTCGCCTTCGTAAGTTTGATTGCCACGACTATCGTAGGAATAGACATGGCCGGCTCCATCGACAATCACCTGCGTCTTGCCATTGATTGTCGCTGTGACCGAGGAGGTCTGACCCAAGACGTAATTGGAGTTCTTGACGACGCTGTCAAAGTAAACAGACGAGCCATTCCGACTGGCCACGCCCAGGTAAGGGTTGCCATCAACGGCGGTGTACACGTTCGGCTCACCGTCTGTAATGAAGTACGTCAGGTTTTTTGCACCCACATTGCTGGTGGCTTCGTCGCTCTTGAACCAATTGGTGGCGGCGTTGAACGCATCCTGATAGTTGGTCATGTCGCTCGATTTGGACGCCATCTGAGTCAACACAGCCTGCAAGGCAGCTTTAGCACCGTCCTTGTCGGCGAGGTTGACCGAGACCTGCGCTTCGACCCGAGTATCGAAGTCGACCAGCAACACTTTCACAATACCCGAGTCGCTCTTACCGGCATTGCTGATCAAGGTATCGAACACGGTCGCAAGCTGTGTCTTGATCGACGTCATCGCACTGCTACCGATACTGCCCGAGGTATCGACGATGAAGGCAATGTTGTAGTTGCTGCCCGCATTGACGATACCGCCTTTGTCACCGACCACCATGTTGTTGGCCGAGGAGCTGCTCAGGTCGATGACATCGGCAGCGCCGCCGCCTTCAGTCACCACATAAGCCTGTGGCGCAACGGTAATGGTGCTGGTCGCCACCGACGAACTCAGGCTGTCAGAACCTTCGTTGTCCTTCACCGAGATCTCGACGGTGCGATCACCCGTAGTCGGATACTTGCTGGTGCTGGAGTACTGGAACGACTCAAGCAGCGACTTGTAGGTGGCCGAGTCAGCTGCACCCGACAGGGTCAGGACGATTTTGCCACTGACGTCAGTACCGACGCTGGTCAGGGTGACGCCTTTGTAAGTACCGCCCACTGTCACCAGGCTCGAGCTGAGTTGGTCGCCCGCGCTGGCGTTTTTCAAGGTGATGGTCGCGCTTTGCATCTGGGTGCTGTCGACGTCACCGATAGCTACGCTGCCGGTGATCGCTACGCCACCGGTACCGCGCTCGGTGTAAGCCGCGCTGTAGCTGGTGAGGGCGGAGCCGTCTGCGGTGCTCAGGTCCAGGGTCGGTGCGTCGTTGACCGCAGTGACCACAATGCTCACTTTGCCGGTCGTAACCGCTGTTTCTCCGGTGCTCAACTCTGTGGCCGTCGCCTTCACGGTCATGTCAAAACTGGTGGTCGAATCCTTGAACGGCGTAACCGTCAGGGTTTTCAGGTTCCAGGTGCTGACATCGTAGAGCGCTGTCGTGCCTGTCGAAGTGATGCTATGGCCAGTGGTGCCGTCGGTAATCACGGTGCCTTTCGGCAAGCCGCTGATTTCCACCTTGTGTGATTCCGATCCATCGTTATCGACAAACGTGGTAGTGATCGGGCCGACCTTGATGGTGGTGTCTTCCAGGCCATGGTTGTAGACGTAGCCGGTGTAATAGCCTTCGCCATTGACCACGTGGCTATCGCCCAGGACCGCACCGGCAGCTTTCAACGCGTCCACGCTGGTGTAGGTCTGCACGCCGCTGTTGCCCAGCGACATCGACGAGCCGTTGTTGATCGACACATTGACGTCGTAGTTGCCCGCACCAGCCTGGTTGTAGTGGTAAATGTCGAGAGTGTAGTAACCCGACTCGGTCGGCGTATAGGCCGTCCCGGTAATCACGCTGCCCTTGCTCCAGGTCTCGGTAGCGACCAGCTTGCCACCCACGGTGATTGCCAGACTGTCGTCGGCAGTACCGGTGAAGGTGTAGCTCTTGCCAGCTTCCAGGAAGATCAGGCCCGAGACTTTGGTGGCTGTGCCTTCCACCACGTTACTGTTGCTGACATTGCTGGTCACACCTGTGGAGGCGGCGGAGGCGGCGGTTTTGGCGTCGAGCACCTTAATCAGATCGCTGGACAGCGGAGCACCGTTACCGTTGGTGCCCAGAGCAGAAGGCAGGTTTCCGCCGACCCAGGTTTGAATGACCAAGCCCGTTGGCACAGCGCTGAATGCACCGACCGTCACGACAGGAACGTCCACCACCGGGTGGATATCTACAGTGACGGTTTTGGTATCGCTGTAGAGGCTGCCGTCGGTAGCTTGGAACTTCAGTTCGGTGTAGTCGACCTGCTTGTTACCAACGCCGGTGCCGCCAAAGCTGTTGTCGCCCGATTCGTTGGCCACCGGGGAGTAGCGAACGTTGTGGCTATCGAAGTCAGCCTGGCTGAATGACTTGCCTGGCGAGGTATCGGTTTTCAGATCGGCGGCAGTGAGCTTGACCCATTCGCTTCCGACTTTGTACTCGATGGAGCCGGTAGGCAGGCTGGTGAATACCACTTTCGGGGTCAAAGAATCCTCATCCTTGACACCGAAGGTCGACCATTGCAGATCGATCGACGTGTCTTCGTTGCCTTGAATGGAACCGTTGGTGGCAGTCGGCGCGTCGTTGACCAGGGTGACGGTTGGCGTGTCGCTGGCGTGCGAGCTGGCGTTACTCGCGTCAGTCACGGTCAGGTCAATGACCGGCAGTGGTTTGCCAGTGTTGACGTAGTCCGCGCCTTTTTGCGTCAGCACGACGGTGTCGCCAGAGATTGCGTAGTAGCCGTCTTTGTTGCTGTCGCCGGTGAAGGTGACCTTCAGGTCAGCGCGCAGGGTTTCTTCATCGCTGGCGGTGAAGTTACCTACGACGGTGCCTGCAACCGCGCTGTTTTCAACCACAGTCGTCGCGATTACGTCGATAACCGGGATGTCGTTAACCAGAGTCACGGTTGGCGTGTCGCTGGCGTGCGAGCTGGCGTTACTCGCGTCTGTCACGGTCAAGTCGATCACTGGCAGTGGTTTGCCGGTGTTGACGTAGTCCGCGCCTTCTTTAGTCAGCACGACGGTGTCGCCGGAGATCGCGTAGTAACCGTCTTTGTTGCTGTCGCCGGTGAAGGTGACCTTCAGGTCAGCGCGCAGGGTTTCTTCATCGCTGGCGGTGAAGTTACCTACAACGGTGCCGGCAACGGCAGTGTTTTCAACCACGGTGGTGGCGATTACGTCGATGACCGGGATGTCGTTAACCAGGGTCACGGTCGGCGTGTCGCTGGCGTGCGAGCTGGCGTTGTTCGCGTCGGTGACGGTCAAGTCGATCACTGGCAGTGGTTTGCCGGTGTTGACGTAGTCCGCGCCCTCTTTGGTCAGCACCACGGTGTCGCCAGAGATGGCGTAGTAGCCGTCTTTGTTGCTGTCGCCGGTGAAGGTGACCTTCAGGTCAGCGCGCAGGGTTTCTTCATCGCTGGCGGTGAAGTTGCCTACAACGGTGCCGGCAACGGCAGTGTTTTCAACCACGGTGGTGGCGATCACGTCGATGACCGGGATGTCGTTAACCAGGGTCACGGTTGGCGTGTCGCTGGCGTGGGAGCTGGCGTTGTTCGCGTCGGTGACGGTCAAGTCGATCACTGGCAGTGGTTTGCCGGTGTTGACGTAGTCCGCGCCTTCTTTGGTCAGCACGACGGTGTCGCCGGAGATGGCGTAGTAACCGTCTTTGTTGCTGTCGCCGGTGAAGGTGACCTTCAGGTCAGCGCGCAGGGTTTCTTCATCGCTGGCGGTGAAGTTACCTACGACAGTGCCTGCAACCGCGCTGTTTTCAACCACGGTGGTGGCGATCACGTCGATGACCGGGATGTCGTTAACCAGGGTCACGGTCGGCGTGTCGCTGGCGTGCGAGCTGGCGTTGTTCGCGTCGGTGACGGTCAGGTCGATAGCCGGCAGTGGTTTGCCGGTGTTGACGTAATCCGCGCCCTCTTTGGTCAGCACGACGGTGTCACCGGAGATGGCGTAGTAGCCGTCTTTGTTGCTGTCGCCGGTGAAGGTCACTTTCAGGTCAGCGCGCAGGGTTTCTTCATCGCTGGCGGTGAAGTTACCTACGACAGTGCCTGCAACCGCGCTGTTTTCAACCACGGTGGTGGCGATTACGTCGATGACCGGGATGTCGTTAACCAGGGTCACGGTCGGCGTGTCGCTGGCGTGCGAGCTGGCGTTGTTCGCGTCGGTGACGGTCAAGTCGATCACTGGCAGTGGTTTGCCGGTGTTGACGTAGTCCGCGCCCTCTTTGGTCAGCACCACGGTGTCGCCAGAGATGGCGTAGTAGCCGTCTTTGTTGCTGTCGCCGGTGAAGGTGACCTTCAGGTCAGCGCGCAGGGTTTCTTCATCGCTGGCGGTGAAGTTGCCTACAACGGTGCCGGCAACGGCAGTGTTTTCAACCACGGTGGTGGCGATCACGTCGATGACCGGGATGTCGTTAACCAGGGTCACGGTTGGCGTGTCGCTGGCGTGGGAGCTGGCGTTGTTCGCGTCGGTGACGGTCAAGTCGATCACTGGCAGTGGTTTGCCGGTGTTGACGTAGTCCGCGCCCTCTTTGGTCAGCACCACGGTGTCGCCAGAGATGGCGTAGTAGCCGTCTTTGTTGCTGTCGCCGGTGAAGGTGACCTTCAGGTCAGCGCGCAGGGTTTCTTCATCGCTGGCGGTGAAGTTGCCTACAACGGTGCCGGCAACGGCAGTGTTTTCAACCACGGTGGTGGCGATCACGTCGATGACCGGGATGTCGTTAACCAGGGTCACGGTTGGCGTGTCGCTGGCGTGGGAGCTGGCGTTGTTCGCGTCGGTGACGGTCAAGTCGATCACTGGCAGTGGTTTGCCGGTGTTGACGTAGTCCGCGCCTTCTTTGGTCAGCACGACGGTGTCGCCGGAGATGGCGTAGTAACCGTCTTTGTTGCTGTCGCCGGTGAAGGTGACCTTCAGGTCAGCGCGCAGGGTTTCTTCATCGCTGGCGGTGAAGTTACCTACGACAGTGCCTGCAACCGCGCTGTTTTCAACCACGGTGGTGGCGATCACGTCGATGACCGGGATGTCGTTAACCAGGGTCACGGTCGGCGTGTCGCTGGCGTGCGAGCTGGCGTTGTTCGCGTCGGTGACGGTCAGGTCGATAGCCGGCAGTGGTTTGCCGGTGTTGACGTAATCCGCGCCCTCTTTGGTCAGCACGACGGTGTCACCGGAGATGGCGTAGTAGCCGTCTTTGTTGCTGTCGCCGGTGAAGGTCACTTTCAGGTCAGCGCGCAGGGTTTCTTCATCGCTGGCGGTGAAGTTACCTACGACAGTGCCTGCAACCGCGCTGTTTTCAACCACGGTGGTGGCGATTACGTCGATGACCGGGATGTCGTTAACCAGGGTCACGGTCGGCGTGTCGCTGGCGTGCGAGCTGGCGTTGTTCGCGTCGGTGACGGTCAAGTCGATCACTGGCAGTGGTTTGCCGGTGTTGACGTAGTCCGCGCCCTCTTTGGTCAGCACCACGGTGTCGCCAGAGATGGCGTAGTAGCCGTCTTTGTTGCTGTCGCCGGTGAAGGTGACCTTCAGGTCAGCGCGCAGGGTTTCTTCATCGCTGGCGGTGAAGTTGCCTACAACGGTGCCGGCAACGGCAGTGTTTTCAACCACGGTGGTGGCGATTACGTCGATGACCGGGATGTCGTTAACCAGGGTCACGGTCGGCGTGTCGCTGGCGTGCGAGCTGGCGTTGTTCGCGTCGGTGACGGTCAAGTCGATCACTGGCAGTGGTTTGCCGGTGTTGACGTAGTCCGCGCCCTCTTTGGTCAGCACCACGGTGTCGCCAGAGATGGCGTAGTAGCCGTCTTTGTTGCTGTCGCCGGTGAAGGTGACCTTCAGGTCAGCGCGCAGGGTTTCTTCATCGCTGGCGGTGAAGTTGCCTACAACGGTGCCGGCAACGGCAGTGTTTTCAACCACGGTGGTGGCGATCACGTCGATGACCGGGATGTCGTTAACCAGGGTCACGGTTGGCGTGTCGCTGGCGTGGGAGCTGGCGTTGTTCGCGTCGGTGACGGTCAAGTCGATCACTGGCAGTGGTTTGCCGGTGTTGACGTAGTCCGCGCCTTCTTTGGTCAGCACGACGGTGTCGCCGGAGATGGCGTAGTAACCGTCTTTGTTGCTGTCGCCGGTGAAGGTGACCTTCAGGTCAGCGCGCAGGGTTTCTTCATCGCTGGCGGTGAAGTTACCTACGACAGTGCCTGCAACCGCGCTGTTTTCAACCACGGTGGTGGCGATCACGTCGATGACCGGGATGTCGTTAACCAGGGTCACGGTCGGCGTGTCGCTGGCGTGCGAGCTGGCGTTGTTCGCGTCGGTGACGGTCAGGTCGATAGCCGGCAGTGGTTTGCCGGTGTTGACGTAATCCGCGCCCTCTTTGGTCAGCACGACGGTGTCACCGGAGATGGCGTAGTAGCCGTCTTTGTTGCTGTCGCCGGTGAAGGTCACTTTCAGGTCAGCGCGCAGGGTTTCTTCATCGCTGGCGGTGAAGTTACCTACGACAGTGCCTGCAACCGCGCTGTTTTCAACCACGGTGGTGGCGATTACGTCGATGACCGGGATGTCGTTAACCAGGGTCACGGTCGGCGTGTCGCTGGCGTGCGAGCTGGCGTTGTTCGCGTCGGTGACGGTCAGGTCGATCACTGGCAGTGGTTTGCCGGTGTTGACGTAGTCCGCGCCTTCTTTGGTCAGCACGACGGTGTCGCCGGAGATCGCGTAGTAACCGTCTTTGTTGCTGTCGCCGGTGAAGGTGACTTTCAGGTCGGCACGCAGGGTTTCTTCATCGCTGGCGGTGAAGTTGCCTACAACGGTGCCGGCAACGGCAGTGTTTTCAACCACGGTGGTGGCGATCACGTCGATGACCGGGATGTCGTTAACCAGGGTCACGGTCGGCGTGTCGCTGGCGTGGGAGCTGGCGTTGTTCGCGTCGGTGACGGTCAAGTCGATCACTGGCAGTGGTTTGCCGGTGTTGACGTAGTCCGCGCCTTCTTTAGTCAGCACCACGGTGTCGCCAGAGATGGCGTAGTAGCCGTCTTTGTTGCTATCGCCGGTGAAGGTCACTTTCAGGTCAGCGCGCAGGGTTTCTTCATCGCTGGCGGTGAAGTTACCTACGACGGTGCCTGCAACCGCGCTGTTTTCAACCACAGTCGTCGCGATTACGTCGATAACCGGGATGTCGTTAACCAGGGTCACGGTTGGCGTATCGCTGGCGTGCGAGCTGGCGTTACTCGCGTCTGTCACGGTCAGGTCGATAGCCGGCAGTGGTTTGCCAGTGTTGACGTAGTCCGCGCCTTCTTTAGTCAGCACCACGGTGTCGCCGGAGATCGCGTAGTAACCGTCTTTGTTGCTGTCGCCGGTGAAGGTGACCTTCAGGTCAGCGCGCAGGGTTTCTTCATCGCTGGCGGTGAAGTTGCCTACGACGGTGCCCGCAACCGCGCTGTTTTCAACCACAGTCGTCGCGATTACGTCGATAACCGGGATGTCGTTAACCAGGGTCACGGTCGGCGTGTCGCTGGCGTGGGAGCTGGCGTTGTTCGCGTCGGTGACGGTCAAGTCGATCACTGGCAGTGGTTTGCCGGTGTTGACGTAGTCCGCGCCTTCTTTAGTCAGCACGACGGTGTCGCCGGAGATCGCGTAGTAACCGTCTTTGTTGCTGTCGCCGGTGAAGGTGACCTTCAGGTCAGCGCGCAGGGTTTCTTCATCGCTGGCGGTGAAGTTACCTACAACGGTGCCGGCAACGGCAGTGTTTTCAACCACGGTGGTGGCGATTACGTCGATGACCGGGATGTCGTTAACCAGGGTCACGGTCGGCGTGTCGCTGGCGTGCGAGCTGGCGTTGTTCGCGTCGGTGACGGTCAAGTCGATCACTGGCAGTGGTTTGCCGGTGTTGACGTAGTCCGCGCCCTCTTTGGTCAGCACCACGGTGTCGCCAGAGATGGCGTAGTAGCCGTCTTTGTTGCTGTCGCCGGTGAAGGTGACCTTCAGGTCAGCGCGCAGGGTTTCTTCATCGCTGGCGGTGAAGTTGCCTACAACGGTGCCGGCAACGGCAGTGTTTTCAACCACGGTGGTGGCGATCACGTCGATGACCGGGATGTCGTTAACCAGGGTCACGGTTGGCGTGTCGCTGGCGTGGGAGCTGGCGTTGTTCGCGTCGGTGACGGTCAAGTCGATCACTGGCAGTGGTTTGCCGGTGTTGACGTAGTCCGCGCCTTCTTTGGTCAGCACGACGGTGTCGCCGGAGATGGCGTAGTAACCGTCTTTGTTGCTGTCGCCGGTGAAGGTGACCTTCAGGTCAGCGCGCAGGGTTTCTTCATCGCTGGCGGTGAAGTTACCTACGACAGTGCCTGCAACCGCGCTGTTTTCAACCACGGTGGTGGCGATCACGTCGATGACCGGGATGTCGTTAACCAGGGTCACGGTCGGCGTGTCGCTGGCGTGCGAGCTGGCGTTGTTCGCGTCTGTCACGGTCAGGTCGATCACTGGCAGTGGTTTGCCGGTGTTGACGTAGTCCGCGCCTTCTTTGGTCAGCACGACGGTGTCGCCGGAGATCGCGTAGTAACCGTCTTTGTTGCTGTCGCCGGTGAAGGTCACTTTCAGGTCAGCGCGCAGGGTTTCTTCATCGCTGGCGGTGAAGTTGCCTACAACGGTGCCTGCAACCGCGCTGTTTTCAACCACGGTGGTGGCGATTACGTCGATGACCGGGATGTCGTTAACCAGGGTCACGGTCGGCGTGTCGCTGGCGTGCGAGCTGGCGTTGTTCGCGTCGGTGACGGTCAGGTCGATAGCCGGCAGTGGTTTGCCGGTGTTGACGTAATCCGCGCCCTCTTTGGTCAGCACGACGGTGTCACCGGAGATGGCGTAGTAGCCGTCTTTGTTGCTGTCGCCGGTGAAGGTCACTTTCAGGTCAGCGCGCAGGGTTTCTTCATCGCTGGCGGTGAAGTTACCTACGACAGTGCCTGCAACCGCGCTGTTTTCAACCACGGTGGTGGCGATTACGTCGATGACCGGGATGTCGTTAACCAGGGTCACGGTCGGCGTGTCGCTGGCGTGCGAGCTGGCGTTGTTCGCGTCGGTGACGGTCAGGTCGATCACTGGCAGTGGTTTGCCGGTGTTGACGTAGTCCGCGCCTTCTTTGGTCAGCACGACGGTGTCGCCGGAGATCGCGTAGTAACCGTCTTTGTTGCTGTCGCCGGTGAAGGTGACTTTCAGGTCGGCACGCAGGGTTTCTTCATCGCTGGCGGTGAAGTTGCCTACAACGGTGCCGGCAACGGCAGTGTTTTCAACCACGGTGGTGGCGATCACGTCGATGACCGGGATGTCGTTAACCAGGGTCACGGTCGGCGTGTCGCTGGCGTGGGAGCTGGCGTTGTTCGCGTCGGTGACGGTCAAGTCGATCACTGGCAGTGGTTTGCCGGTGTTGACGTAGTCCGCGCCTTCTTTAGTCAGCACCACGGTGTCGCCAGAGATGGCGTAGTAGCCGTCTTTGTTGCTATCGCCGGTGAAGGTCACTTTCAGGTCAGCGCGCAGGGTTTCTTCATCGCTGGCGGTGAAGTTACCTACGACGGTGCCTGCAACCGCGCTGTTTTCAACCACAGTCGTCGCGATTACGTCGATAACCGGGATGTCGTTAACCAGGGTCACGGTTGGCGTATCGCTGGCGTGCGAGCTGGCGTTACTCGCGTCTGTCACGGTCAGGTCGATAGCCGGCAGTGGTTTGCCAGTGTTGACGTAGTCCGCGCCTTCTTTAGTCAGCACCACGGTGTCGCCGGAGATCGCGTAGTAACCGTCTTTGTTGCTGTCGCCGGTGAAGGTGACCTTCAGGTCAGCGCGCAGGGTTTCTTCATCGCTGGCGGTGAAGTTGCCTACGACGGTGCCCGCAACCGCGCTGTTTTCAACCACAGTCGTCGCGATTACGTCGATAACCGGGATGTCGTTAACCAGGGTCACGGTTGGCGTGTCGCTGGCGTGAGAACTGCCTTTATCGGCATCGGTCACGGTCAGGTCGATAGCAGGCAGTTTGTTACCCGCGTTAACGAAGTCCGCACCCGCCAGGGTCAGCACCACGGCGTTACCGACGATGGTGTAGTAACCGTCTTTGTTGCTGTCGCCAGTGAAAGTCACTTTCAAGTCAGCAACCGGGGTTTCAACATCACTGACGGTAAAGGTACCGGCAACGGTGCCTTCGGCCACCTTCTCTTCGACCAAGGTATTCGCCTCTACAACGATCACCGGCAGGTCGTTGACCGCTATCACATTGATCGGCAGGGTGATCGATTCAGACTTCGGATCAGCGGTGCCGTCCTGCGCAGTCGCAGTGACAGTCAGGTTCACCAGGCCGTTGGCGTTTTCCGCCGGGGTGAAGACCAGGGTGGCCTTGTTCCAGTCGCTGATGTCGACGCTTTGATTGCCAGCTGTCGCTGTGAAGGTGTGACCCGGCGTGCCATCGGTGATGGTCGCGTTGAGCGGGACGCCGCTGATTTCCAGCTTGAGCGTCTCGGAGCCATCCTTGTCGGTGGCGTAGGCGTCGATGGTCGACAGCTTGATCGCATGGTCTTCCAGGCCGGTGTTCAGCACCTGGGTGACGTTGATGTTGTCCAGCACGCCGCCCAACGAGTTGTTTGTCTCGCCAGCCGGGGCTTTGAATTCGAGCTTGGCATCGCCGTCAGCGGTGACCGGCACGACGAAGGTGTAAGTCTGCATGCCAACGGTGGTGCTATCCAGGGTGCCGACTTTGACGCCGCCCCAGAATACGTCGATCACCGAATTGTTCTCGGCACCCGCACGTGGCGAGTAGTCGACCGAGATGGTGTACGCCGTGCCGGCTTCTGCCTTGATGATGGTGTACAGGCTGGCGTCGTCGCCGGCGTTTTTCTCAAGCTCGATGACCTGGCTGTTGCCTGGGGTCTCTACGCCGTAGATGCTGCTTTGGCCGATTTCGACTTGGCCGTCGGCATTCCCTGTGAGCCACGGAGTGCTCGAGGTGCCACTGACAGGCGCGTTGTTGGCGTCATTTACCCCGACGATGCCCCACGAACCATTAAGGTTGGCGCCGTCGAAGTTGATCGAGGTCACAGGGCCGCCGCCGAGCAGGCCCAGGTGCGGAGTGTCGGTAACTGGTGCGATCGTGATGTCGGCCGTCGTCACGGTGCTCGATTTACCGCCGTTGTCGACCGCGGTGAAGGTCAGTTCAGTTTTGCCGCTCCAGTCGCCGGTCGGGGCGAAGTAAACCGCGGCCTTGCCGTCGGCACCCGCTGGCACCGAATCGCCGACTTTGAGTTCGGTTTGCAGCGTGGCGTCGCTGTACAGCTTGCCGTTTTCCGGCAAGGTGGTGATGACAAAGCTGGAGACGGTACCGTCCACATCCTTGCCGTCCAGCACGATCTTGGCCGTATGGTCTTCATCGGCGGTGGTGTTGTCGGCCGATGCAATCGGTGCGTCGTTGAACAGGTCGATAGTGACCTTGCCGGTGGCGCTGCCGGTTTCCGGCGGTTCGCGATCCAGGTTGGCGCCGCCGACGTCAGTCACATCGATGGTGACGGTACGATCAGTGCCGACAGGATTGTCGCCCGGGCTCTGGAAGGTGATGGCTTCAACTACCTTGACGAAGTCGGCGGCGCTGCTGCCGGTCGCCGAGTCGCTGGTGAGGGTGTAGACGATTTTCCCGTCGGCGGCGCTGCCGCTCTGGGTGATGGTGATGCCGGCAACGGCCAGGGCCTTGAGCACGTCGGTATTGCTGAGCACGTCACCCGAAGCCAGGTTGTCGACAGTGACCACGACTTTGCTGAAGGTGGTGTTGTCGACGTCTTTGATGGTCAGGTTTTCGACCAGCGCGACCGCGTCTTTTTGTTCAGTGAACGTGGTGCTGTCGAACTTGACCTCAGGCGGATCGTTCACCGGAACCACGTTCACCACGGAGGTCACGGGTGCCGAATCCAGCTGACCGTCGTTGACGGTGATGGTCAGGGTGCGATTGGCCGGGTCCGGGTTCTCGCTTTCGCTGGCGAAGTGCACCGAACGCAGGACTTCCTGGTATTCCGCCTTGGTGGCTTCACCAGACAGGGTCAGGATGCCAGTGGCTTTGTCGTAGCTGACTGCAATTTTGGTGTTGCTGACATCTGCGATCAGCACATCGTCTGCCAGGTGGTTGACGAGTGTGACTTTGGCGCTTTGCAGGGTGCTGTTGTCGACGTCGCTGACGGTCAAGGTCGCCGCCACGTAGCCGCCTGGCTTGCCTTCAATGTAGGTGTCGCCGAATGCGTTGGTCGAAGCGTTGCCCAGTACTGGCGCGTCGTTGACCGCAGTCACCGTGATGGTGCCGTTGGCTGGGGTCGAAGTCAGCGGGCTGCCGTCGCCAGTAATACCGCCGTCGGTCGCGGTGTAGGTGAAGTTCGCGGTGCCGTTGAAGTTTTCGTTTGGCTTGAAGTAAACGGTGGCTTCGCCGTTGACCGCGTCAATGGAACCAGTCACCGGTTTAGTCATCGCCGCGTCGGTGTAGAAGGTGCCATTGGTTGGCGTGCCGACGGTGAAGGATTTCACGTCCGCCACGCCATCTACGTCGGTGGCAGACAGCTTGACCTCGATGCCTACGCTTGGATCTTCAGCACCGGTCGCAGCAGTTTCCGCAGCCACCGGCGCGTCGTTGACCGCAGTCACGGTGATGGTGCCATTGGCTGGAGCCGAGGTCAGCGGGTTGGTGCCGTCAGCGTTGCCGCCGTCGGTAGCGGTGTAGGTGAAGTCCGCGGTGCCGTGGAAGTTTTCGTTCGGTTTGAAGTAAACCGTGGCTTCGCCGTTGACCGCATCAATGGAACCGGTCACCGGTTTGGTCATCGCCGCGTCGGTGTAGAAGGTGCCGTTGGTTGGCGTGCCGACGGTGAACGATTTCACGTCCGTCGGACTGTCTACGTCGGTGGCGGACAGTTTGACCGCGATGCCTACGCTTGGATCTTCAGCACCGGTCGCAGCAGTGGCATCAGCCACCGGCGCGTCGTTGACCGCAGTCACGGTGATGGTGCCGTTGGCTGGAGCCGAGGTCAGCGGGCTGCCGCCGTCAGCGTTGCCGCCGTCGGTGGCGGTGTAGGTGAAGTCCGCGGTGCCGTGGAAGTTTTCGTTCGGTTTGAAGTAAACAGTCGCTTCGCCGTTGACCGCATCAATCGAACCGGTCACCGGTTTGGTCATGGCCGCGTCGGTGTAGAACGTGCCATTGGTTGGCGTGCCGACGGTGAACGATTTAACGTCCGTCGGACTGTCTACGTCGGTCGCGGACAGTTTGACCGCGATGCCTACGCTTGGATCTTCAGCACCGGTCGCAGCAGTGGCATCAGCCACCGGCGCGTCGTTGACCGGGGTCACGGTGATGGTGCCGTTAGCAGGCGCAGAAGTCAGCGGGCTGCTGCCGTCAGCGTTGCCGCCGTCGGTCGCGGTGTAGGTGAAATCCGCGGTGCCGTGGAAGTTTTCGTTTGGTTTGAAGTAAACGGTCGCTTCGCCGTTGACCGCATCAATGGAACCGGTCACCGGCTTGGTCATCGCGGCATCGGTGTAGAAGGTGCCATTGGTTGGCGTGCCGACGGTGAACGATTTCACGTTCTCCACGCCATCGATATCAGTAGCCGAAAGTTTGACTTCAATGCCCTGGGCCGGATCTTCGGAACCGGTCGCAGTAGTGGCGATAGCTTCTGGCGCATCGTTGACCGGAGTCACGGTGATGGTGCCGTTGGCAGGCGCAGAAGTCAGCGGATTGCTGCCGTCAGCGTTGCCGCTGTCGGTCGCGGTGTAGGTGAAGTCCGCGGTGCCGTTGAAGTTCGCATTTGGCTTGAAGTACACCGTGGCTTCGCCATTGGTGGCATCAATAGCGCCCGTTACTGGCTTGGTCATGGCCGCGTCGGTGTAGAACGTGCCGTTGGTCGGCGTGCCGACGGTGAACGATTTCACGTTCGCCAGGCCATCCACATCGGTCGCACTCAGTGTGACCGCAATGCCCTGGGCCGAATCTTCAGCCCCGCCAGCTTCAACAACCGCTGCCACCGGCGCATCGTTAACCGGCGTCACCGTCACGTCCAGCGTGCTGCTCGAACCGGTATTGGTGGTGTAGCCGATCTGCGGCACTTCACCGTTGAAATCCTTGGCCGGGTTAAACGCATACGCGCCATCCGCACCGATGGTGATGGAGCCGACACCTTCGATAAAGGCGACTTTGCCTGCGGCATACGTGTTGCCGTCGACGGTAAACGTCGCGACGGTCAGCACGTTGTCGATGTCGCTGTCATTGCTCAGCACGTTGCCAGTGGCAGCCAGATCCTCGACAACGGTGTTGGTGTCCGCGACCAGCACGCTCGGATCGTCGACAGCGACCACTGTGGTCGTGGCGGCTTCCGGGTTGATCGCCAGGTTTTCGTAGTTACCGCCGCTCGCACCGGTGATGGTGGCGCTGACGGTCAGGTCTTTGCCGTCGGCCAGGTTTGCCGGCGTATCGACGCTGACGGTGCCCGTGGTTTTACCGGCTTCGATGGTGATAGTGGTGTTGTTGGACAGCGTGATGGTGACGTCGGTCTGCGCGGCGTTGTTCACGGTCGCGGTATAGACGATCTGACCACCCTCATCGACCGACGCGTTCGCGCTCAGCGTGACGGTGGTGGTGTCGATGGTGTCATTGATCTGCGTAACCGCCGGCGCCGGGTCCGTGGTAATGATCAGGTTGCCGCCGCCGGACGTACCGGCGATGGTGGCGGAGATCGACGAGGCATCCAGGTAAGGCGTGTCATTGCCCGCGAACGTGACGTTCAGTGCGCCCGAGGTCTGGCCGGCGAGAATCACGACGGACAGGCCGTTGGACAAGGTGACGGTCAGGTCACTGGTCGGCGCCTGGGTGATGAACGCGGTGTAAACCACGACGCCACCGGCTTCGGTGATGCTCGGCGTGGCGGTCAGGGTGATGGTGACGTTGAGTGGGTCGACGCCATTATTGGTAGCGGCGGTGAACTGATTGGCCGCGGCATCGCCGGCATTCAAGCCGTTCGTCGGGTAACCGATAGTAGGGTCAACCGTGCCTGCGGTGGCTTCCAGCACGACAAAGCTGTGGCCGCCGCCCGCGACGCCGTCTGCGCCGGTGGCAGTCTGACCAGCAGCGGTGGCTTCGAGGTCTTGGGTCGGGTCGGCACCGGCAGCGATGGCTTGCTGCAGCTCGGCAACGGAAGGTGCCGCCTGGGCAGTGGCAGCGCTCAGGTCGGTCACCGAGTCAGGCGCGTTCGCGCTCCACTGGCTGTCGCGACCCAGGTCCAGGGTGCGGCCATCGGCAAGCTCCAGCGACACGGAGCCGCCAGGACCGGTTTCCACCAGCTCCCCAGTGAACAAGCGATCCCCTTCTACCAGCAGGCGACGAATCCCTTCCGGAGATACCGCAAACACTTGACCGACAATGCTTTTGACGACCGCAACGCTGCTCATAAAAGACTCTCCGTGTATTACCGTTCAGGGGTATCCATCATGGAGACCGGCCTTTTTCTCTCGTGCCGATTCAATAGCTGGAGTACGTTAATCCCATGTAAAAAAATTTGGCGTCAATAATTTGTTGTTTCAATCAGCAAATTACTTTTCCGTCAAGGTATTGACCTATTTGACGCCATCCTAAACAATCTGCCCGGTAATGTCACATTGATATTTAAGCGGCATCGCGACTTTCTGTTTGCACCGTCCAGCTCTCATGACAAGCAGTGATTTCGGTTGCCACTCCAATGCACTATCCAAGTTTGTTGCGGTTTTTCAGGCAACCAATCCCCAGGGAAGAATCACAATGCGTTTGCACTTATTCAAAGCTTTGCCTTTTGCTCTAGCCGCCAGTTTCGTACAGGCTCAAACCCTGACGGAGGCGATGCAGAAAGCGGTGGAAGTCCATCCGGAGATCCAATCGGGTGTCAATGCACGCATTGCTGCTGACTACCAAGTCGACGCAGCCAAAGGCGGCTACCTGCCTAAAGTCGACTTGCTGGGCGGTTATGGCCGTGAACGCTCGGATAACACCTCGACCCGCGCAGCCAGCAACAGCCACGAATGGAAGACCTTGAACCGCGGCGAATCAACCATTCGCCTGCAGCAAAACCTGTTCCAAGGTTTTGGCACCCAAAATGAAATAGGCCGCCAACAAGCCACCGCCAATTCCCGGGGCTATGCACTGCTCAACACTACCGAGCGCACCGCCCTGACGGTCGCCCAGGTTTATCTGGATGTCTTGACCCGTCGCGAGATGGTGCAATTGGCAGAAGACAACCTGAAAAGCCACGAACGTATTTTTGACCAGATCAAATTGCGCACCAGCCGTGGCGTCGGAAGAATGGCGGACATGGACCAGGCCGAAGCCCGTCTGGCTCAAGCTCAAAACAACTTGATCACCGAACAGACCAACCTGGCTGACGCGAACACCAACTACTTGAGCGTGGTCGGCCAAGAGCCCGACCAACTGGAGAGGCCGTCGGGTGTTGTGACCTTGCTGCCGGCCAGCCTGGATGAAGCCCGTCGCCAGATGATTGCGGACAGCCCGGTATTGCGCTCTGCCGAGTCGGATATCAGCGCCGCTGAAAAGCAGTACGAATCCGCTAAATCGACCTTCTACCCGCGCTTTGATGCGGTACTGCAACGCTCGGCCAACAACAACATCGGCGGCGAAGAAGGCCATGACAATGGCTATTCCGCCATGTTGAACATGCAGTTCAACCTGTTCAACGGCGGCAGCGACAAGGCCAACCTGCAGTCCAAGGCCTCCCAGGCCACCCAGGCGCTGGATATCCGCAACAACGCCCTGCGTCAGCTGAACGAAGAGCTGGGCCTGGCGTGGAACGCCTACAATAACGCGACCCAGCAGGTGCCGATCGCGCAGCAATACGTAGACCGCAGCAATAAAGTGCGCACCTCGTACCAGCAGCAGTTCAGCCTCGGTGAGCGTACACTGCTCGACTTGCTCGACAGCGAGAATGAACTGTTCACTGCGCAGCAGCGCCTGGCGGAGATCAAAAGCCTGCAGCTATATACGCAGTATCGAATCAAGGCTGATATGGGCCAACTGCTGAAAAGTCAGGGCGTGGTTGCTCCGATGGCATCGGTTGTGCAAAACGATATTAAACCGTCGGTAAACCTGCCAGGGATGAACTGATTCTTGACGGAGTTGGACCACTCAACTGCATTAAGTGAGAGTCAGCTTGGATTCTGAAATAGGTGTGGCGCAACTCAACCATGACCCGCGCAGTCAGCATGACGACCCCCTGCTGGATGGGTTGTTGACACTCTGCTCACTGCATTACAAACCCGCCAGCCGCGCGATGCTGACCACTGGGCTGCCACTGGCGGCCCAGCGTTTGAGCCCCGAGTTGCTGCCGCGCGCAGCCGCTCGGGCGGGTTTGCAGGGACGGTTGCTGCAACGCAAGCTGGAACAGATTCCGTCCATCGCGCTGCCCGCCATGCTGCTGCTCAAGGAAGGGCGCAGCGCGGTGCTGTTGGGATGGGAAGGTGACACGGCGCGCCTGCTGCTCAGCGAAAGCGACGGCGGCGAAGTGCACATCACCCGTGAAGTATTGAGTCAAGATTACAGCGGTCGGGTATTTTTCGCCCAACCGCAGCATAAATTTGACATCACCAGCGGCACGCTGATCCCGCGTGCACGCTCGTGGTTTCGAGACACCCTCAAGCGCTCGCGCTGGCTCTACGCCGACGCGATCGCCGCGAGCCTGGTGATCAACCTGATCGCCCTGGCCGCACCGCTGTTTGTGATGAACGTGTACGACCGCGTAGTCCCCAACCAGGCCACCTCGACCCTGTGGGTGCTGGCTATTGGTATCTGCGGCGCCTACCTGTTCGACCTGCTGCTCAAGAGCCTGCGCAGTTTATGCCTGGACCTGGCGGGCAAAAAAACCGACCTGATCATTTCCGCGACGCTGTTCGAGCGCATCGTGGGCATGGCGATGAAAGTACGCCCGGCACGGGTTGGCAGCTTTGCGCAGAACATCCATGAATTCCAGGGGATGCGCGATTTCCTCACCTCGCTGACCCTCGCGAGCCTGATCGACCTGCCCTTTACCCTGATCATCCTGGTGGTGATCGCCATGCTCGGCGGCCACCTGGTGTGGATCCCGATCATCGCCTTCCCGCTGGCCCTGGGTATCGGCCACATGCTGCAAAAACCGCTGACTGCGACACTGGAGCGCACCATGGCCCTGGGCGCCGAGCGCCAGTCGAGCCTGATCGAAACCCTCGCCGGGCTCGATGCGGTCAAGGTCAATAACGCAGAAAGCGAACGCCAGTATCAATGGGAACAGACCATTGGCACCCTCAGCCGCCTGGAACTGCGGGTCAAAGTGTTGTCCGGCCTGGCCATGAACATCACCTTGCTGATCCAGCAAGTGGCCGGCGTGGCGATGATCATTTTCGGCGTATACCAAATCATTGATGGCGCCCTCAGCATGGGCGGCCTCGTCGCCTGCTACATGCTCAGCGGCCGCGCACTGGGCCCGCTGGCCCAACTGTCGGGCCTGCTGACGCGTTACCAGCAAGCCAAGGTGACGATGGTGTCGGTCGACCAGATGATGGAGTTGCCGCAAGAACGCAACTACGACGAACGCCCGCTCAGCCGCAAGGCACTGCAAGGTGCGATGACGTTCCGCGAAGTCGACTTCACCTACCCGAACCAACAAAACCTGGCGCTGCGCGGCATCAACCTGAATGTAAAGCCGGGCGAGAAAATCGGCATCATCGGGCGCAGCGGCTCGGGCAAAAGCTCGCTGGCCAAACTGCTGGTCGGTCTTTACCAGCCGGATTCGGGCTCGTTGCTGGTCGATGGCGTGGACATTCGCCAGATCGATGTCAGCGAATTGCGTCATAACATCGGCTATGTGGCACAGGACATCCAACTGCTGGCCGGCACCTTGCGCGACAACCTCGTCTCGGGCGCGCGCTACGTGGATGATGAAATGGTGCTACAGGCCTCAGAACTTGCCGGCGTGCATGAATTTGCCAGGCTGCATCCGCAAGGTTACGAACTGCAAGTGGGCGAACGCGGGCAAAACCTCTCCGGCGGCCAGCGACAAAACGTCGCCCTCGCCCGTGCGTTGCTGTTGAACCCACCGATCCTGCTGCTGGACGAACCGACCAGCGCCATGGACAACACCGGCGAAGAGCGCCTGAAACAGCGCTTGCAGTCGGTCATCGAAAACAAGACGGTGATTCTGGTTACCCACCGCGCCTCACTGCTGACCCTGGTGGATCGCCTGCTGGTGATCGACCGTGGCCAGATACTCGCAGACGGTCCAAAAGCGGCCGTTATGGAAGCGCTGAAAAAGGGGCAAATCAGTGTCGCTTAATTCCGGCTCACGCCGTTTGAAAGACGTCATCTTCGGCTATTTCAGGGGCACCGACTCGCTCGAAGACCAGCCCTTGCCCGAAGTCGAAAAAGCCCTGGTCGACGACGCCCCGCGCATCGTGCGCCTGACCATTTGGGGCGTGATCGGCTTCTTCGTGTTCCTGCTGCTGTGGGCACACTTTGCGATCATCGATGAAGTGACCAAAGGCGAAGGCAAGGCGATCCCCTCCTCGCGCATCCAGAAGATCCAAAACCTGGAAGGCGGCATCGTCGCCCAGATCTACGTTCACGAAGGGCAGATCGTCGAGGCCGGTGCGCCGCTGGTACGCCTGGACGACACACGCTTTGCCTCCAACGTCGGCGAAACCGAAGCCGACCGCGTGGCCATGGAGCTGCGTGTTGAGCGCCTGAGCGCCGAGATCGAAAATCGCCCGCTGAACATCACCGAAGAAGCGCGCAAAGCGGTGCCCAACCAGGCCTCGAACGAAGAGTCGCTGTACCTGAGCCGACGCCAGCAACTGTCCGATGAAATTGGCGGGCTGCAACAACAATTGCTGCAACGTCAGCAGGAACAGCGTGAGTTCGCCTCCAAGCAGGAACAATACCGCAACAGCCTGAACCTGCTGCGCCAAGAGATCGGCATGTCCGAACCGCTGGTAAAACAAGGCGCGATCTCGCCGGTAGAAGTGCTGCGCCTCAAGCGCTCCGAAGTGGAAACCCGCGGCATGCTCGACGGCACCACCCTGGCCATCCCCCGCGCCCAGGCCGCCATCAACGAAGTGCAGCGCAAAATCGACGAGACCCGCGGCAAATTCCGCAGCGAAGCGTTGGCTCAGTTGAACGAAGCACGCACCAACCTGAGCAAGGCCGAGGCCACGTCCAAAGGCCTGGAAGACCGCGTCAGCCGCACCATGGTCACCTCGCCCCTGCGTGGCATCGTCAAGCAAATGCTGGTCAACACCGTGGGCGGCGTCATCCAGCCCGGCAGCGACATCGCCGAAGTCGTACCGCTGGACGACACCTTGCTGGTAGAAGCCAAGATCCGCCCGCAAGACATCGCCTTCCTGCACCCTGGCCAGGAAGCGATGATCAAATTCACCGCCTACGACTACACCATCTACGGCGGCCTCAAAGGCAAACTCGAACAGATCGGCGCCGACACCGTGATGGATGAAGAGAAGAAGAACACTTTCTACCTCATCAAACTGCGCACCGACCGCAGCCACCTGGGCACCGACGACAAACCCCTGCTGATCATCCCCGGCATGGTGGCCTCCGTGGACATCATCACCGGCAAGAAGAGCATCTTGAGCTACCTGCTCAAACCGATCATCAAATCCCGTGCAGAGGCCATGCACGAGCGCTGATTGGGGCAATTTGTTGCTGGAACAGCGGGTAAATGCAGGGCGAAGGGCGAAAACTTGGGTTTTCGCAAAAATAGTCAGATTTCAGGGGTTTACAGAACTTTTTCAATCGCTATAATCGTCGCCCTAACACGCCGGTATAGCTCAGTTGGTAGAGCAACTGACTTGTAATCAGTAGGTCCCGGGTTCGACTCCTGGTGCCGGCACCACATTAGGCTCCATTGCATTCCACCGAATGCTCTGGAAGCCCCGAAAACCCGCCCTTTGGCGGGTTTTTTCGTTCCAGGACCCTCTGTCGGGATCCAACAAAATCCCCCTTCCCCGAGGGTATGTTAGGGGTATTGCGATTTCCCGGTCAGGAGCGCGTACCCCTATGCCACGTCTAGCGATCCCCCTCAGCGACCTGCAATGCCGCACGGCCAAAACCCGCGAACGCGCCTACAAACTGTTCGACGGCGGCGGCATGTACCTTTTCGTCAAACCCAATGGCGTGAAGACCTGGCGCTTGAAGTACACCAAGCCCAGCGGCAAGGAAGGTACGCTCATCATCGGCAATTACCCCATCGTTACCCTTTCCGTCGCACGACGTAAGCGAGACGAAGCCAAGGCGTTGCTGCTAGACAACCTCGACCCAATGGAAGAAAAGAAGAAGGCCAGGATCGTAGCCCAGCGGGCGGCACTGCTTTTCGAAACCGTTGCCCTGGAGTGGCACGCTGATATGTCCCGCCGCTGGACCGAAGGCCACGCAAAAACCGTAATGAGCCGACTGCGCACCCACGTCTTCCCGCTGATCGGCCAACGCCCCATCGCTGAACTCGATACCCATGACCTGCTAGAGATCACCCAGCGCATCAAGGAACGCGGCACCATGGATGTAGCGTTAAGGGTACAGAACTACTTATCCACCATCATGCGCGGGGCCAAAAGGGCTCGGCAGATCACCATGAATCCTGCACTGGATCTGGCAGGCTCGATTCACGCGCCGCGCACAGTCCATCGCCCGGCCCTATCCCTCAACCGCCTACCCGAACTGCTACACCGTATCGACAACTACAACGGCCGCGAGCTGACGCGCCTTGCCGTCCTGCTCACGCTGCATGTATTCGTCCGCTCCAGCGAACTGCGCTTCGCGCGATGGAGTGAGTTCGACCTCCAACGCGCCATGTGGGAAATCCCCGATACACGCGCACCGATTGAAGGGGTACGCAACTCCACACGTGGGACCAAAATGAACGGCGACATTCAAATGGTCCCGCTCTCGCCGCAGGTCATCGAAATACTGGAGCGCCTGCGCAGCCTCAGTCGCTTTTCAGAGTTGGTGCTACCGGGCGACCACAAGTACTGGAAGCCCATGTCCGAGAACACGGTTAACACCATGCTCCGCAACGTCGGCTATGACACCAGCAAGGACGTGTGCGGCCACGGCTTCAGGACCATGGCCTGTAGCGCCCTGCTGGAGTCCGGGTTATGGACCGACGCAGCCATCGAAAGACAAATGAGCCACAAGGAACGCAACCGCGTGCGCGCCGCTTATATCCACAAGGCCGAATTCCTCGAACAGCGTCGGCTAATCATGGCGTGGTGGAGCAACTACATCGACGCCAACCGCCATGGGCATGTGACGCCCCACGAATTCGCTCACCCGGTCGGCGACAACATTACCGCCCTACAAAATAGCCGTGGCGCATCCAAACGTGGGTAAGCCAAAGAGATCACCGCAGTCCGCCCTTCCACGCGGGTCCATCCAAGCGGGGCTGCAAAGCCGCCCTGCTTGGATGGACCTCATTTAAAAAATCTAAAGCCCACGCAAACTGTCTGTGGAAAACCACAGATTTCCACCGGTGGATAGTTTCATCCACAGCCGAAGAACGCCCGAAAATACGGGCCTTGACCCGAATTATCCACAGGCGTAGAAAAGATCGGGCAAAGCGCTGTCGTTGACAGCAACCCAGGTAGCCAGGACCTTTAAGGCTACGCCACACCGTGGTGGTTCTCCCAAAGTGCGATTAGCGTCCGGCGGCTCGCACGGTCACTCACCGAGTGATGGATGCCTACTTCAGATCATTGCCATTGCGGCAAATACATCCCCCTCCCCAGCTGCCCTGCAGCAATCTATCCGCTTGGCCATTTCATTGCGCCAACCTGCGCCCGTCTCTTTCTTCCGGAAAGAGACGGGCGCTCCTACCACTGCTGCAGCCCACCTCGTACCAGGCTTTGCGGCATTCCCCCTCGTGACAATCGGCGTGACAAACACCGAAGTCACTAGCAACAGGGATGCCGATGATGGTGCCGCAGCCCAGGAATGGACTGCACCTGACTGACAGTCGGGCATGCCCCGGTCATCGCTTCACTACCTTCACCCGACTCAGGATCTCGCGGCGCTGGTCTCGTCAGCCAGCGCAGCCTCCACCCGCCCACTTCTTCGGAAGTGTTCAGGAGGCTACAGATCTTGAGATGCCCAAGCTCCCGGTCGTAAAGAGCCGTCAGTCCCGCGTTAGTGGACAAGCCTCACAGGTCGCAGGGGCCTTGATCCCTGATAACACTCAACATTCTTGGCGGGATGACGTGGGGATGGTTTCGAAGGTTTGGCTTCGAGAGGAATATGGTCATGGGATTAGTAGCTAGACGAGATGGGCGCAATTTTGGCTATGGCCGGCAACTGAGCTATGCAGGACCGCAGGCACTGAAAGACCTGTTTGGCGGCGGGCATTACGGCACGGTCAAGGCGCACAGTGATCGGTGGCAAGCGTTTGTACGCTGGTGTCGGTCGGAGGAAGGGCCGGGGTTCAACGATGCGCGGCAAATTAATTGGCAGACCTTGCTGGACTACGCCGGACATCTGCGTCAGCAAGTTGACCAAGGTGAGCTCGCCATCGCCACCGCGCTAAACCGGTTGTCCAGCGTCAACCGGACCATGGCCGCGCTTCGCGGTGATCAGTATGTGAAAGTACCGAGTCCGAGCAAGGCGCTGGGAACGCGGCGCACCAGCGTTCGTTGCTCGGTGCCACAAGGCCAAGACCGCGAACACGTGAAGCGGATCGTAGAGGTACTTTGCAAACATCAGCAGCCGCGCGCCGCGGCCATCGCTAAGTTAACGCGAGCCACTGGCATGCGTCTGCGCGAAGCGATTCTGGCCGACCTACCGCGACTCAAGCGTGAAGCCGAACACTACGACAAGATCAACATCCAGGACGGCACCAAAGGCGGCCGATCCGGTGCGTCAGCACCTCGCTGGATTACGGTGGACGACCATATTCGAGAAGCTCTGAGGTTTGCCGAACAGGTTTCGCCCGATGGTGGCCGCAACCTGCTGGCACCGAACGAAAGCTACCTCGATTTCTTGCAGGGGATCGTCCGCCCCGCCCGAGATATCCTCCATACGCACAACCTCAAAGGCTTCCACGAACTGCGCGCGGCTTATGCGTGCGAACGCTATGAGCAAATCACCCGCCATCCCGCCCCCATCAACGGAGGCCATTGCTATCAACTCGACCGACGCCTAGATCAGGATGCCCGAGTACAAATCAGCTATGAGCTGGGGCATGGCCGTATCGACGTGGTGTCGGCTTACATTGGTGGTCGAGCATGAGCAAGCCATTCGATATGGAGCTGTTCCTGTCAGGCGTCCTGACCGGGTCGCATACCACCCGCCAACGCCACCTACGTCATGCGAAGGCTATCCAAACAGCAATCGCTGAGCGCTGGCAACGCGACAATCCATGGACTTGGCAAAGAAAACACATGGCGTGGTTTTTGAATCACCACCTAAACCAGCACGCTGAATCGACGCGGTATTACTATTTGCTGACCATGCAATTACTCACTCATCGCTTAGGAAAACCTTGGCAGTTCAACCGCTAAACGAAGGTCAGAAAACGGCCAAAAGGAGCCAGTCGAAGGCGTCTAGGAAATTAGGGGCGATTCACATCTGCCCTGCAAAAAACCTATAAGGCCTCCCAAACTATCACTTGATGATCCACAATGGATCTGACTCCTAGAATTTTGGTGAAGCATGGCCGCTATTTCGAATCGCCGTTTTATCCTACCTATCCTGATAGCGTGCTCGTTCGCGACTGGTTTATTTTTCGGACTAGTAGCAAAAGGTTTGTTAAATTCTTCAGGCTGGGCTGAGGCCCTTTCCGGAATCGCTACGGTAGTAGCTCTCATTCTTGCTGTCGTCACATATATAGGGTGGCACAAACAAAAGATTAGAGAAGACGCATACTCAACAAAGAAGCTATATATTTCATTACTTGTTCAGATTGAAGCAACTACAGTGCAAATAGCAAACCTGCTGTTCAATCTTGTTCCGGAAGCTGGCATGTTGGTGCCTAGTGATTCTCAAGCAAAGTCCAATCTAGAGAAAGTAGTTGACAAGAACAACGAACTAAAACTCCATACCCAATCTCTTGCTTCCGTTAATAGCGAGCTTGGCTTTTGGGGGGCTTCATTGACCCAGGACTCAGCCGCCGAGCACGTCAAACTGATGGACTCAATAAACGAATATTTAACGTCTCTCCATTACCTTCATAACTGCCTGATAAATTTTGACGTCCACAAATCAAGCGACAATACGATTCAACAATGGAAAACAAGATTTATTTAGTCCAACAAAACCATATTTGATTTATTCAACTCAAGAAAGAGAAAAAGCATGAGCACAGTTTTTCTAGACTAGGCTCTATTTCAGATGTTCTGCGGAGATGTGAGTCACTGCATCAACACTCTTACGCAGGCCTGACAGGCCCTTAGCGCGGTCAGCCCGCTATCCTCGTCCGGTGATTGCGAAAATTCGTTGAGTATGCGCAGGGTCAAGTCAGACGCGAACGCCGCATGAGCCATGCCGATTCCTGAAACGATTGCTATCCCTTATCGACCCACTATAGCGGCCGGTCGTGGCGCCTAGGAAACCGTAGGAAATTAACTTCGCCTCAACGTAGGATAAGCAACGAACAAAAAACCTCGAAGCCGACGCGCCGTAGATATATACCTATTCTGACAAAGCTAATTGCCCGCGGCATACTCGACGGCGGGATGGCTATTTGATATCTTCAAGCTCCGCAAGTGCTGCTCTCCATAACCAAGGATGCGTGATGAACGACGTTGAAGATCAGATAATTGAGCTCAAAAAAGCCGTAGCTTATGATAGTAAAGACTTTACTATCGAAATTCTTGTTAAAAAATACTTGGAAAAAATTGATGAGCATGAAAACGAAATCTTTGTACCAGATTACCAACGAGATTTTGTCTGGGACACATCACGACAATCTCGACTGATCGAGTCGATCGTCCTTGGTCTACCAATTCCGCCGATCTTTGTAGCCGAAAACAAAGATGGCCGCCTCGAGATTGTGGATGGCTCGCAGCGCGTAAGAACCCTGAGCGCCTTCCTAAGTAACGAGCTGACACTGGAAAGCCTGGAAAAAGTCACCAAACTCAATGGCATGTCATATGATGATTTTGACGTTTCGAGGAAACGCAAATTCAACAACATGACCATCACCGTAATAGTTCTTTCTGAAAATGCTACTGAGGAAGTGAAGAACGACCTCTTTGAGCGTATCAACAAGGGCAGCGACATCCTCCGTAATATGGAAACCCGGAAAGGTATTTATCGCGGGCCCTTCACAGATTTTATTTACACAAAATGCGCGACCAATCAAAAATTCCGCGATTCCATCATCCTCTCTAAAACCGTGAAGAATCGCCAAGAGCATGAAGAGCTTGTCCTGAGATTCTTCGCCCTCATCGATATGCGCCCTAAGTACACTGATTTCTCGAGAAGTGTTAGCAAAGCGCTGGACGATTACATGGATGGGAAGCGTGAAACCTTCAGCAAAGAGGAAGAGCAACAGAAACTATTTATCTTTAATCGCATGGTCGATTTCGTGACGGAAAACTTTGAATTTGGGTTTTCAAAAAGTGCAGGAAAAGAAGTATCCCGCATTTTCTTCGAAGCAGTTTCCGTTGGGTGCCATCTCGCACTTGAAGAAGCCCCCAACCTCAAGCTTCCGAAGAAAATTGACGTGCGATACTTCCTGCAAGATCGAGACTTCAACAAGTCAGTAACCGGTCAATATCGCACGCACTCCTCGGACAATTTGAATAAGCGCATCAGCCATATCAAAGACCGCATTCTTGCCCTTTCGGTCAGGGCCTAGGGTCATGAAAGGCGTTACGACAGACCTCCTTGAACGCAACGTCTCGATCAACCGACTGTTTACCCACATTGAGGAAGTGTCGGATCAGCGGGGGAAAATCGAGGTGGTAGTTGTCCTAAAGGCGAGCTTTTTCGTGGCACTGTATAACAACATCGAAGCTACGGCCTACGCCACACTTGAGAAAGTACACTACCGGCTTGGGCTTCGGAAGTACAGCGAGCTTACGGAAAAGCTTCAGAAACGCATGTTGGAGTATAGCTTTGGAAAAGGCCGATCAGCCGACTTAAAGGACACATCGAAGGTAGAAGCCATGAAGCAAAAGATCCTGGCTGAAGACCTTCGTTTTCCATCGATTCATGACTTCCTCAACAGGAAGACCATATTTTCTGGAAACCTGGATGCGAGGCGATTAGGCGAGATAGCCGATGAATATGGTATGAGGGCACCTCTGTTTCGAGGAAAAACTCAACACGTGCTGACCGTCAAAAACAAGAGAAACAAGATCGCTCATGGAGAGCTTTCCCTCTCTGACGCCGGCAAGGGGATCAAGAATCGTGAGCTAGGAGATATCTTTGATGCAGTCAACCTTGTCTTAGAGGATTTCATCAGCACCACCGATGAATTCCTGACGAAGGAACTTTATCTCGCGTAACTGCCATGCAACTCAAGCTTGCGTCAGCGGCCAGCATAATGAGACGGCCTCTGACGCCTGCTCTACTATTGCGATCCTACAGTCACGGCTCGGACGACTGGTTGGATTAGGAAGCTTGAATGCCTGCTTTTGGCCGATTCTGTTGAAAAAGTCGGTTCTTCCAGACTGCCCGCATACTGACTGCTGAAAACGCCTTTTTTGCGCGCCGCTACGCGAAATCTGAGCCCGGAATCCTCTGCTCAATGTAAAGATTTCAATCTCAAGTGCGTACTTTTCTACCGTGGAAACCATGGCCGACTTTTTCAACAGAATCAGCCGATTTCTGCCTGTCGCGAGAAGCAGAAAACCACCCAATGCGGACGGTCGCGACAGGCTGCTGTGGTCATAAGCTACCGCTCGCATCGGCCAGCACCGATTGAGGCCTCTATTGAACTAGATCGCGGAGGTTGATTACTCCAAGGCAGAAGACCAAAGCTAGTTGATCAAGAATATGTGGGGTTGATCTACCGCTTTTGAGCCGACAAGTGCTCCTGCATTAGTTCGTGACTTCTGTCGGCGCTATGGGGATCAGGCCAAACGCCTTACCAAAGTTCTGAAGATGCTGTTGAGTGCAACTTATGGCGAGCGCTACCACCGACAGTGAGTAAAGGAAGCCCAGACTTTACGAGCCGGCAGTAGTCTCTTGTTACATAGCCAGGCGCAGAACATAGCTATTGATTGACCTATCAAAAACAAGCCCATCTAGATACTTAACAATGTTGAGCAATCCCTCATATTCTTGCCTAAAATTATCCATTGTTTTTCGATTGGCACTATACCAATCTCGCGGATCCTCATTTGCATGAACGTTCCTGTGCCTATTTAAGCACAGTTCATTTAAAAATGTGATATCCCTTGGAAGGTAACCCGAATTAATATCATTTGTAATATCGTAGCCAAGCTCTTCTAAAAGCAATTTTTTAATGTTTGAAAACTCGGGATTGTTGAATTTTTTGAGGCGACTTGATAGCGACTCTAAGTCCTGCTGACTAGTCCCTCTGATTACCATGCAATTATAGACAATATGTTTTACCGACGCTTCGAGAAATCTACAAGCCATTACATATACGGTAATATCCAGCAGCGCTTGTACTTTTATTGCCGCATATGAATTTGGCTCGTGCCGAATGGCGGAGTGAATACTGCCATCTAAACTGCTTTTCAAAGTTTGAATTTCAGGCGAGTTAAAATTCATGCTCACCCCCTTAGCAAATTAACGGCTGTGTTGATTCTCTCGCGTATGACGGCAGTAGATGTTGTTGCTGAGCGCAAGGCGTTATTTTTCTCGATAATTTCTGAAAACGTTGTCACTCCTGATTTGATGTTGGGAAGTTTATAACTTTTTTTGATGCAAATTCCCAAAGCCACAAAAATCGTTTCAAGCAGATTTCTTTTTATAACCCCTCTATTTCTGAATGTATCAACATCTAATTCAGTACAAAGCAAGTCGCATACATTCTCAAATAACTTGGCATGGTTTTCCATTCGTTCGTCACGATGACTAGACTGAAAATGGCTGAGGAATCTACTCATTGGAGGTCGGTAGTCTTCATACTCATCGATTAGCGACATGATTCGCAAGATCAGCTCAATGTCAGCGAGCCTAAGGTGTGGCTCAGATGTCCCGAGCAACTCTCTCCATGCGGGATAGTTGTTGAGTCTATGCAGGGTACGATTGAATTCACCCGTATATACACAATTCCTAACTTCTTGATCTGTTAGCGGCACGCCCCCGGTATTTATTCTATAGAATAATTCATGCACAATTTCAGGGTTGAAATCTATATCATCAATGATAGTCGAGTTTTGGATTGAATTTTTTAGTCTGCGCTGTAAATTTAGAGGTAGTTCGTTATAGCTGCAGCCATTCCAAGAGCGACCGTCTAAGCCGACAAGCCTGAATCTATCGCTATTTGAAAATTGCTCTGTTATAAAGAAATAAATTGTTTTTAGTCGCTGCAGTCCATCAATAACTATGAAGTCATCCCTGGATGAGTTTCGTCCAAAAAATAAGTTTGGAGTCGGAAAGCCAATTAGTAACGAGTCAATAAAAAGACTCGCAGTACGCTTGTCCCATACAAAATTCCTTTGAAATTCTGGCTCTAATTCAAGTTCCTGGCGCTCAATTAGGTCAATGAGCGTGGCTACACTATACGAAATGGAGTATGATGAGATCTTTGAGAAAGCCTCTTCGGAGGAGAACTTAAAATCTTCTTCATAATTACTATCGAACTCAAAGGTTTTTGTCATTTCTTAACATTCCTTAAAGGCTCGTGCGCCGCATGATTATCTATAGCCGAGCACTCTACATATAAACCGTTTAGTGCATGCAAGCGCACGAATGGCAGCTCAAATAATCTGTAAGAAACCAGCACGGGTTGTGCGAAATAATGAAAGTCTTATGTACATTTCTGCGAGCTCATTGCGTCGTAGGGCGTTGGCTTGGGGAGAGTACCGTCTGCGTCATGTCAGTATGAGTTCCGAAAATTGCTTGGCGCCCAAAACGTCAGTCTAGAACGAAAGGACACCAATATGAGTGAGATCATGCCAATCCACCCAGGGGCTTGCTCTACGATGTCATGAGTGGAGAAATGAAGCTTGGCGGAGTACCCGACGTCATACGCCTTTTCCGCGATCATTCGGAGCGCAACTTGCTGTTCCATTGTAAACCTCTAGGCTCAATTCCCTTGACTACTCAACCGCAGTGCCAATAAGCCGTAAGGGCAATTGGGCGCCTGACTAGTCAGCTTGTTATCCTTGACCCACAGCGCGCTCCAGCCACTGCGATAGAACGCTCGTGGACATTACCATAGTCCTGACTTCAACAGAGATGGTCGGCGGTGGTGGAAAGCGAGCGAGTGACCTCTTCTGGCCGTCTGCTGTCTGTCACCACGGCAGTTTTTGGCGGATTCCTGCCTATTCTCTACGGAGGGGATGATCGACAACGTTCGAGTTCAGGAGGCTTACCATTCCGTATGTGGCTCTGAATTACTTGCAGACTGACAACGTGCTGATCTCTAAAAAATCCCGAGTTCGATTCCACCGAACGCCATAACTAGCTGATTTATTTATAGTTACTAGTTGGGGTACGCCGAATTTTCCAGCGAATTCCAGATCCGCAGAAAACCTGGCCTCGCAGCAAGCTACCGTTCGTCTGGTGCCGCAACCTACTTGCACCGAACGAAACCTACCTCGATTTCCAACGGGGAATCGTCCGTCCTGCACGGGACATCCTCCATCAGTACAACCTCAAAGGCTTCCACGAATTGCGGGCAACCTATGCGTGCGAACGCTATGAGCAAATCACCCACCGTCCCACCCCCATCAACGGTGGCCATTGCTATCAACTCGACCGACGTCTCGATCAGGGAGCCCGAGTACAAATCAGCTATGAGTTGGGGCACAACCGTATCGTCGTGGTGGCCGCTTACATTGGTGGTCGCGCATGAGCACGGTATTCGATATGGATCTGTTCCTGACGGGCGTCCTGACCGGGTCGCATACCACACGCCAACGCCACCTGCGTCAGGCGAAGGCCATCCAAACAGCGATCGCTGAGCGCTGGCAACGCGACAATCCATGGACTTGGCAGAGAAAACACCTTGCGTGGTTTTTGAATCACCACCTAAACCAGCACACTCAATCGACGCGCTATTACTATTTGCTGACCATGCAATTACTCACTCATCGCTTAGGAAAATCCCGGCAGTTCAACCTCTAAACGAAGGTCAGAAAACGGCCGAGGCTGTGTAAAAACGTTTTTGAGCGCGACAGGTACTCAAAACCGGACTGAAAATCGCGTTTCTACGCGAAATCCACATCTGCTGACGTGCCGATAAATTTCAGATTTAACGTAGACGCGCGCACTTCAATTTTGGCTAAGCGTTTTTACACACTCTGGGCCATTTGGAGCCATACGAAAAAAGCCCACCATGGGGCGGGCTGTCGGTTGTCTTCAAGGGGAGGCCATTCGCTAACGAATTCTCGGAGCAAGCGGACTGAGAATACGCTGAATGTCGACGTGGGGGCCGATGATCTAACCTTGGCAAAAATCACTAGCCGCAGCCTGTAAGAAGCGGCCGGGGCCAGGCTGCGCCTAGTCTCTAAATACTTCTTCTCAGTGGAAAAAAACGAGCAGGAGAGCGGCCAGGATGACGGTCGATGCGCCGCCGATACGTGTGGAGATCTGTCGCCAGCAAAACCATCTGAGCATCAGTAGGCCGCGCCTCGACCAATAAGCAGCCTCTCTGAGAGTTCAGCGAGGGCTATGAGCTTTAGAGGAGCAGGAGTTGGGTGCAGGACTTTTCGATGAGACCGCAGTCGAGCGCGGGCTGAACCGAAACGCCCGATTCAGCTAACCAAAATGGCCTTGGCTTGCTGAAGATGCGTGCGGAACCGGGACGCATAATCTTCGGCAACTGCAGCTTGAACACTCGCTCGGTTTGCTAGCGCATGGCGCCACTCTGCAATGCGAACAAGTCCATCGAACAATGGATGACTTGGTTCGAATCCTAGTATGTCGAAGTAGCGAAAAACTGGAGCAACGGCTATATCCACCATGCTGAGCTTCGCACCAGCGAAGTAATCGCCGTCCGATTTTTCAAGTTCGAATCGCTCTAGTTTGCCTCTCAACACTGCTGATTTACTAAGCGCTGTCTGCTGATCCGCTGCATTCAAATATCCCCACGCATCCGCGAGCATGGCAGTGGCGAATTCGATCCAGGCACGGTGTTGAGCACGGGTGATTGCATCTTCCGGGTGCAAAGCGGGCTCCGGATACACCTCTTCGATGAATTCACAGATTGCCGCGCTCTCGAAGAGTACGTTCGCACCCTCGTCGCCTTTTTGCACCGTTAGAAGCGGGACTTTGCCCGTTGGCGACATGACCCGAAACCAGTCGGGCCTGACCTTCAGATCCACATCAATGCGCTGAAATGGAACCTGCTTTTCGTGAAGTAAAATTGCCACTCGCTGAACAAACGGACAAAGCTCGTGGCTAACGAGCGTGAGCTGTGATTGCGACATTTGAATACCCACTGTTATTTCGACAACTCCCGCATCCGGGCAGGAAGCGGGATGTACAGACTCGAAGGCGTGCCTATCTCGTTAAAGCGAGCGACCACCATCAACAATAATTTCTGTTCCCAACGTCCAACGAGACTCGTCCGACGCGAGGTACACCACCGCCTTAGCTACTTCTTCAGGCGTGCCAAAACGGCCAAATGGGATAGTCGCAGCAATATCTTTGTTGACCTGCTCGCGGTAGGCATCGGGAATACCCGCCTTGTCGTACAGCGGCGTGTCGATCGGCCCAGGGCTGACCGCATTTACTCGAACACCACGCGGTAGAAGCTCGCTAGAGAGCGTTTTCGACATGTTTAGAAAGGCCGCCTTTGTTGCGGCATAAATGGATGAACGCGCGGCGCCCAGGTGCGCACTGATCGAGGTGTTAAGAACCACCGATGCAGGGTTTGAGAAGACCGGCAGCAGTGCTTGCAGGAGGAAGTAAGGGCCTTTGACATTGATGTCAAAGGAGCGGTCAAACATCTCCTCGTTCCAGTCTTCGATTGGCTTCCAGACGGATACGCCAGCATTGAGGAAGGCAACGTCGAGCTGCCCGTAATGAGACTGAACAGCCTGCGCCAGCTCCTTCTGGGCTGTGACACTGGCGGAGTCGGCTCGTAACACCAGAACCTCGCTACCTAAGACAGCTTGGGCGTTTGCAATTGACTCAGGATTAACACCAGTGACGATCACCCGAGCGCCTTCTGCGAGGAATTGCTTTGCGGTCTCCAGACCAATGCCACTTGTGCCACCAGTGATGAGCGTACGCTTGCCTTGTAAACGGGACATGTAAACTTCCTCTCATTTGTGACGACCAGTCGGACGACTGACCTTCTGAGAGCAACTATGTATTCATGCTGGAGCGCTGATAAGATAGCTAAAGAGAATACATCTCATGCAAAATACGCATGAAAGAGGACGTGTGATGGATCGGTTGTTACTGATGAGCTGTTTCGTACGCGCCGTCGAGACCGGCAGTTTTTCAGCTGCGGGACGTGATCTTGGACTCGGACAACCGAACGTCAGCCGTTACGTCGCCGCACTCGAAGATCATCTGCAAGCCAGGCTGCTTCACCGATCGACAAGAAAGCTGACGCTCACACCGGAAGGCGAGCGGTACTACGCAGATGCGCGGCGTATTTTGGACTCAGTAGAAGAGTCAGAGTCCTCTCTGAGAGGGAACGTGGCACCGTCTGGGTTACTGCGCGTCGCATGCCCGACTGCATTGGCGCACACCTTTATCGTGCCCCAGGTGGCTAGCTTTCTGGAGCTCTATCCAGAAGTGTCGCTCGATCTCCAGATCAATGATCGCTACGTCAATCTGGTCGACGAGGGAGCCGAGCTCGCGATTCGCATTGGCCACCTGGAGGACAGCGCAATGCGTGCCCGGCCACTAGCGTGGTTCGAGCGTGTGTGTGTGGCCAGCCGCGAGTACTTGGAGAAACGTGGTTCTCCCTCTTCGCCTGATGACCTGAAGAAACACGACTGCCTTATTTACACTCTGCTATCTACCGGTACTAACTGGCGGTTTAAAGACATTGATGTCCAGGTCTCCGGTCGCCTGCGGGTCAATTCACCCGAGGCGATACGTGAGTACGTCAATGCAGGATTAGGAATCGCGCAAGGCCCTCAATGGCTTTATGAGGAAGGACTAAGAAGTGGCAATCTTCAGCTGCTGCTTAGCGACTACGTAGCACCACAGGTGCCGATCCAGGTCGTTTACCTAGCGAATCGGCTGCTGCCCAAGCGAGCCATCGTTTTCATGGACTTCATGGCGGATGTGTTTGCAAAAAGCTCTGCATTCCAAGAACGCCTAAGGTAACCAGAACCACGAAGGCCCCTTGTAGTGAGACCGGATGCACGCTTACCACAGTTGCAATCGGCGGGTCTGAACAGTCATGGGACGTAACGTTTGTATCTCAAGTGTTCTGACTCACCGCAGGCACTAATCTGAATCGCCCCTAGTTTTGTAGACACATCCGAGCGGCTCGTCTGCTGCCTGTCGCCACGGCAGCTTTTGGCGGATTCCTACCTATTCTCGACGGAGGGGATGATCAACAACGTTCGAATTCGGGAGGTTTACCATTCCGTATGCGGCTCTGAATTTCTTGCAGACAGACAACGTGCTGACATCTAAAAAATCCCGAGTTCGATTCCAGCGAACGCCATAACTAGCTGATTTATTTATAGTTACTAGTTGGGGTACGTCGAATTTTCCAACGAACTCCAGACGCCCGAAAAACCTGGCCTCCCCGAAACGTACCGTTCGTCTGGTGCCGCACCATATCTCGAAGCCCCGCAATGCGGGGCTTTGTGGTTTCTGGAGGTTGGGAAACTTCAGAAACTTGTAGGGTGAATTTAGTGAAAACGTCCACAAAACGTCCACACTCAAACAACTAACCTGCAGTTTTCCGCGCACCCCACTTCTTTTTATTACGCTCCGATGTCAATTCACGGCCAATTTTCATAACCGTCTCCAATAGATCTGCTGCCTCACGGAAACTATCTGAGTCCGCCGTCCCATTGAAAAGCAAACCACCAGCGGTGACATCCAACCTAACGCTGTCAGCCAATTGATAAAAACGAACAATCTGCTTCGCTTCATGAGGCGTTAGCCCACCGAGCCGCGTAACGTTTGCCTGAACACTCGGTTGTAGTGCTCGTGAATATTGACGGAGTACTTTAAAAACCTTGGCTCTAAGATCTCCGTAACTGAGGCGCCTCCAGGCGGCGACAAATAAGCCTGAGCGTCTCTCAGACCGTCGAGATCCCCCCCTCAGCTCCACGTGGCCGCTGCGCTCATGACCGCCTCCGACTACTTGATGTATCGCCAAATTGGCGATACGCTTCGAGCATATCTACCAAACACCGATTTCGCGAAAAGTACCGCATAGAGCTGCGGGAAAAAGACCACCTACCGCCCCACGTACACTTGACGGGCGGCGGCGTCGATGTCTTGATAAGCCTTGAAACATGTGAGGCGATGTTGGGCCGAGCGCCGACGGTGGTGCTGAAAGAGGCTTTGGCCTGGGTGCGTTTGCACCAAGACGAATTACTGGAGGAATGGCATAAATGGCATCCATGAAACGCCCCCGCCTGCGGGCTGTGCAGGCGCGTCCCGGCCATGCGCTGGAGCTGACATTTATCGACGGCCAACAGTTTCTGCTGGATATGACCCGCGACGTGGCCACCTACCCTGGGCTCAAACCGCTGCAAGCGGCCAAAGCGTTCAAAGGCGCGACCGTGGGCGATGATGGATGGACGGTGGAATGGCCCGAACTGGACATTCAAATCGGCGCAGACACGCTGTACCTGGACGCCTTGGCTCAGGCAGCGCCGGATGAAAACACGCGCATCTTCATCGGTTGGCGTGCGCGTACCGGGCTCAACCTGTCGCAAGCCGCCGAGGCATTGGGTGTCGGCACGCGGAGCATCACCCGCTACAGCAACGGCCGCGAAGCGGTGCCCCGCACATTGGCCTTGGCCTGCCTGGGTTGGGATCGTCTGCAAGAACAGCCCCAGCTCAAACGTGCGTGAAACCTTGGCGGCGATACTGATCACGTAGCCCCCGAACCCCGCCCTGTGCGGGGTTTTCGTATCTTGTTGTTGGCACTCGTGCTGGTGAGTCGCTCGTTGGCGATCTGAACATGTGTAAGCAATGCTTCACTTGCCAGCCATCGATAGCCCTGGGTCCTCTAAATTTAGAGGCTGACATTCTGGCTTTAAAGCGGCAGCGATTTGAATCGCTCCGGATTCTGTTGTCGCGCCGCTAAGGCTAACAAAGCGTTTCAGACTAGGCAGACAACCCACACGCAGAAATATGGCACTTCGCCACTTTCCCAATTGACACCCCCTCCCCACCACGTTAAAACCCCTGTCTTGCTTGTGCTTTTCTATCGAGACATGGATGTTGTCGACCCCTCCGCTGTTCAAACACCGCCGCTATTGGCTGGCAGTCCTCATCGTGCTGCTGGCGATCCTCGATCCTTTCGGCCTGGCCAGTTCCAGCGACAAGGCGTCGGCGCAGTGGCTCAACCGTATGTTCGCCAGCCACTACGCCAATGACGGCCAGCAGCGGGTGGCGGTGGTGTTGATCGATGATGCGTACCTGATGCGCAACGCCACCTCCTGGCCGATGCCCTATGGCGAACAGAGCAAGTTGTTCAAGCGCTTGCTGGCGTTCAAACCCAAGGCGGTGTTCGTGGATTTGCTTTACAGCCACGACCACTCTTTCGGCGATCCGGCACGGGGCAGTCAGTTACTGGCGAATGTGTTCGAGCGCTATCAACGCCAGGGTATTCCGTTGTGGCTGGCCAATACCGGGGTGGCGCGTGGCGAGGCGGGCCAGGCCAATACGCTGGCGCCGTTTGTCGAGGTCAGTCGCCCGGCCCTGGTGGCGTGGGCGGGGGTGGACGACAAGTACCCGTTGGCGGTGAATACGCCGATAGGTCTGATGGAAACACCCGCCTTGGCGCTGTACCGCGCATTCTGTGAGACACAGACCTGCCCGTCGCCGCCGGTGGACGCGCAAACCGCCGCTCGCCGGCAACCGATCGCGGTGCAATGGGGGCTGAAGTTGGCGCCAGAGCAGGCGCGGATCGCCGATGTGCGCCACTGCGCGCCGGCGCGGCATTTTTTGCTGGATGGGGTGGCGCAGTTGTTCCAGGCGGTGTTCTGGAAACTCGATGACTCGGAGCAGGCACGCTGCCCTTATACGCTGACGTTAGCGGCCAGCGACCTGGAAGTCAGCGACCCGGACGACCAAGCCTTGGTCGCCGAGTTGCTGCGCGATCGCCTGGTGCTGGTCGGGGCCAATATCACCTCGACGGGTGATCTGGTGGAGTCGCCGGTACACGGCCAGTTACCTGGCGTTTATCTGCATGCCATGGCCCTCGACAACCTGATCAATGTGGGCATGGACTATGACCATGAGCCCGCCAACTTTCCTGGCCTGCCGTTTAATTGGCTGGACCTGCTTGAACTGGGCCTGCTGGCGTTGATCGCCGTGCTCAAGGCGCTGCATGCGCGGCGGCTGGCGGGCCTGCGCACCTGGAGCCGGTGGCGGCGTCAGGAAATCTGGTTTTTTTCTTCGCCGTGCCCGTCATGGCTGTTGGTGATGTCCGCGCTTGCCGGGGTGAGTGTGCTGCTGAGCCTCAGCCACATCACGCCGGTGAACGTGTTGGGCATTGTGTTGCTGTCGTTGGTGCTGTTCAGCGAACGGATCGAAGCCTTCTTCGATCGCGATCGCTGAGTGCGCCGCTTTGTCATTTGACTCAAGGAATCCAAGGATGAACAGAAGTCTGATCGTCGTGCTCGTTGCGCTCTTCACCCAGGGCGCCTGGGCGGAAACCCACAGCATCAAGGCGTTCCTGGCCGACCCGGTGGCGGTGCTGGATGAACAGGGTAAACAACAGCGCGAGCTGCCGAAAAAAGACACGCCGACCCAAGCCGTCCCCGTGTTGCAGTACAACAAGGCACTGGATCTGGTGCAGGTTGAGCTGGCGGGCCAGAAGGTTTGGCTGGACACCATGGACTTGCGCATCGAGCCGCCGCTCAATGTGGTCGACCTGCCCTGCCAGGGCCTGACCAAAAGCCAGACCAAAGACAGCCGCAACAACTCCACCATCGGTTTTGGTGCGGGCTGCAATCAATAAAAGGAGCGGTGCGGTGAAGGGATCTCTATTGGCAGCCAGCTTGCTGGCCAGCACGGTACTCAGTGGTTGCGCGACATTGAAAGGCGCCGACCAGGCGTTCCTGAACCTGGTGGGCCCCTCGACCCAATCCAGGGTCCAGGGCCACTACGTGGATAACACCGACGTGCGCCAGTACTACAAGCTCGACCCGCAACGCCAGAGCCAGCAGCGCTTGAGCTATGACGGGCGCGCGGTACCGGCGGCCGAAGCACGCCAGCAGAACCTGGTGGATATCCCGATGCTGCAGGTGTACCTGCAGGGGATTGTCACGCGCCTGTCCAAGGGCTGGCCAGGTGAGTTGCCGGCCTTGCAGGTGAAGATCACCGACAGTTACAGCTTCGGGCCATCAGCAGACCCTTACGGCACTGTGTTCGTGCCGCTGGGCATGCTGGATAACGTCGGCAGCGAAGACGAAATCGCCGCGATGCTCGGCCACGAAATGAGCCACGTTCTGCTGCACCACCACGACCGCATGGCGGCCTTCCAGCAGCAGAAAGAGATGTTCACCACCGTGGCGTCCACCGTTGCCTTGGCCACCATGGCCGCCGACACCGGCGTGGACCGCAGTTCCGGCACGATGAAGCTGTTCAGCAAAGACCCCGCCGGCACCCAGAAAACCATCGGCAACACCGTGCTCTACACCACCTTGGCCAACACGTTTTCCGACCATGTGTGGAGCACCGCGTGGGGCCGCACCCAGGAAGACCAGGCCGACCTGCTCGGCACCGACCTGATGATCCGCGCCGGTTACGCACCGCGTGCCGCTACCCATAGCCTGGAGCGCCTCAACGACTTCCAGGGCAAGCAGAAACCGTTGCTCAGCGGCTTCCTGACCGCACGCAAGAACGCCATGCAGGATTCACTGCAACAGTTCAATCTCAACCGCTTCACCCAGGAGTTGGACGTGCTGGTCAAAGACGGACTGACCACCAGCATCTCCGCGACCACCCAGTATTTCAATCGCTCCCACATGTCGGCGATGGATCGCGACACCGAGTTGCGCCAGTACCTGCAGCGCGAATACCGCCAGGAGCGCCGCGCACGCATCAACCCCGAGAGCTGGACGAAGATCAAAGGGACGCCGCAAGTGGCCAAGGCCATGCAGGGCTACAAGGATGCCTACTTCGCCAACGACGCCCTGGAGAAAAACAAGCTGCCCGAGGCCGATGGGTTTATCCGCAAAGCCTTGGCCTCGCCGGTCAAGGATCAGCCAGGTATTCGTCGCACCGCGTACACCGTGCGCCTGGCCCAGGGCAAGAACGGCGAAGCCTTGAAAGAGTTGCAGGCCATCAAGGATTGGAGCCTGGCAGGCCCGTCGACCTATGACCTGATGATCAGCTACCACCTCAAGCGCGGCGACGGGGAATCGGCGCTGGCGATGATCGACAAGGCCGAACGCAACCTGGGCTCGGAAGAACTGTTCATCACCGAGAAGTTGCTGGCCAATCAGCAATTGCAGAACGCGCAACAGGTGCAAACCGTGCTGCGCAAGTGCGAGCAATACCCGACCCGCAAGGCAAACTGCAAGAAACTGGCGCCGGCCAAAGCCTGAGGTTGACGATTAGGCCTACGGAGCCCGCCTCCTTCCCGCGGCGCTTTTTCCTAGCGCCCGGGAAGACCGTTCCTCTCGCCCACCCCACCGGTTCTTCGGTATAAACGTTCGCATTCTGCGTTGCGAACGGACTCCCATGAACGCCATAAAACTGATTTTCCTCCTGATCATTTCTCCCTTGCTGCTGGCCGGCGTTGGAACATGGGAATTGCAGCGCGCCACCGAGGGCACACGGGTTCCCGGCCAAGCCCAGGCCTATGTCAACGTGATGAAGCCCGTCCTGAAGACGTGGCTGGAGGAAAATCCGACGATCCCCATTACTGTGGGCAGTGACGGCCTCAGCCCTGAGCAGTTTCTCTCCCGACTGGCGCGAATGGAGGCCGAGCTGCCTACCGCTCGCCATATAAATCGCATCCTGCACGCGCTGGCAGCCTGGGTCATTGGTCTGGGGCTGCTTGCCGCGCTGATCGGCGTGGCCGCGCTGGCCGGTACGCAATGGGCGGGGCGGCGCGCGCAGCAGTCGCGAGAACAGTTGCTGCAGGTGTTTTCCCTGGGCAGCCGGTTATTGCCCTATGTGCTGGTGAGCCATGTGGTGGCGATGGCGGCAACGGTCGCCTTGGCGTTGAGTTATGAGGGCCTGGCGCTGTGGCATATCGGCCAGTTGGGCAAGGGCGAAGTCAAGCTGATGGGGTGGCTGGGGGTAATCGCGGCAATCTGCCTGTATTCGATCTGGCTGCTGCTCAAACAACTGCGGCACATGCTGGTGATGTTCGAGGCCACGCCACTCGAGATGTTCGGACGGGTGGTGACGGCTGAACAGGCGCCCGGGTTATGGCGCCAGGTGCGCGAGTTGGCCGGCAAACTGGGCGCGTTGCCGCCGGATCATATTGTGGTCAGCCTCGCCCTGGGCTTTTACGTGACCTCCAGCCCCGCCACGGTGCGGCCCGCTGAAACGCCGCTGCGCGGGCGCACCCTGCACGTGCCGCTGCTGTACCTGGGGCTACTGAGCCGCGAGGAAGTCGACGCTGTGATCGGCCATGAGCTGGCGCATTTTGTCGGGGAAGACACCGAGTACAGCCTGCGCTTTGTGCCGATCTACGATGGCGTCAGCCGCAGCCTGGAAACGCTGGAGCAGACCATGATGGACAGCGATTTGATCCAGGCTTGGTTGATGCGCCCGTCGTTCCTGTTCGGGGTGTTTTTCATGCAGCACTTCGATCATGCGGTGAACCGCTGGAGCCGTGAGCGAGAGTTGTTGGCGGACGCCGCCGGTGGCCGCTTGGCAGGCAATGCGGCAGCGGCCTCGGCGCTGCTGCGGATATCGGTGTTGCAGACGCCTGTGGAAGGCGTGCTACTGGCCCATTGCGACACCCCCGTTGAGGGCGATGTGCTGAACGCCGCCCTCGCCGCGTTGCAAGGTCAAGAACTGCAGGCACCCGACGAAGCACTGGAAACGCATCAACCCCACCCGACCGATTCCCACCCCTCCAACGGCGAGCGCCTGCACGCACTGCGCGTGCCCTGGGCCGATGCTATACACAGCGCCACCCGTGCCGTGGACGCACAGGCTGCGAGTCTGCAAATCGATGCCCTTTTCAGTGCAGCGCACACGCTGCGTGAGCAACTGTCCCGCGACCTGTTCGTCGAAGCGGCCGGCGAACACACAGCCCAGACTCATCTGTTGGAAACCCTGGCTGCCTCGGCACAAGGCGAACATGCCCTGCACGAAGGCGGTCGTCGGCGTGCCGTGTTGATGGCGGTGTTGGCGGTGCCGTTTGTGTTGCTGGGGCTGGCGATGATGAGCGAGCCCTGGCTTGCCCCCGAACGCTTGAAAGGCACAGCGCTGTCCGCCGTGGGTGCCGGGGCGGGAATTGCCAGTATTGCGCTGATATTTCTGTGGCTGGGCATCCGCCGGTTCAAACGCGCGCCGCAGACCGCGTTGCGCCTGACGCCGGAACATTTCGTGTTCGCCAATCTGGCGCAACCGCTGCCCATCGAACACATCGCCACTGTCACGCTGCAGTTTCTCCAAGGCATCTGGGTGACCATCGAACTCAAACCCGAAGCCCCGCTGCCCGAACTGCGCAAAACCGCATTCGGCGTGCCCGGTGCGCGGGTCAACCGCAAGAAACGCCAGGTGCTGTTGCAGATGGCGCAACTGTGCATCGACAACAAGAAGATCGAGCCCTATGAAGGCCTGATGCTGATGACTGACTACGTGAAAGCATCCCTCGCCCGTAAGATTCTGCAAAACTGGCAGGACTGACCCACCGACATAAAAAAACCCCGAACCAGTCGGGGTTTTTATCGCCTGCAATCAGGCGCGACGCCGGATCAATTAGAAAACGTTGATCGGGTAGTCGGCGAACAGGCGGAATTCGTTACCGCCTACGTTGTAGTTGTCAGCGTTGTTGGAAACGCGCAACCACGAGGCACGAGCACGCAGGCTCAGGTCTTTGGCTGGGCCGCTCTGGACGATGTACTTGAACTGGTTCCAGATTTCACGCTCGGTGCCATCGCCACGGCCACTGCCGTCGTCGATGTTGGTACCGCGGACGTAAGCCACGTTGTAGGTCAAGCCAGGCACACCGAAGGTAGCGAAGTCGATGCCGTAGGCCGCTTGCCACGAACGCTCGTCCTTGCCGTTGAAGTCGGACCAGTAGGAGTTGGCCAGCAGGATGGTGTTGCCACCGTCGCCGATGCCGCCATCGTTGCGGTAGCCGCCGTACAGGTAGCCAGTGTCGCCGGTGCTGCGTTGGTGAGCGACCATGAAGCTGTGCGGGCCGACAGCCCATGTGGCGCCCAGGCTCCAGATTTTGTTGTCGCGCGCGTCTGCATCACCTTGGTTTTCCAGGGCGAAACTGCGATCCAGCTTGGTTTTGTAGCCGTTGAAGTCAAACGTCAGCGACTGCTTTTCCGGCAGGGCCAGCACGTAGTTGACGTTGACGTATTGCTTCTTCAGTACGTCCTGCATGTCGGAGGCGTACAGCGCTGCCGACAGGCTTTCGGTGAATTTGTAGCTACCACCGATGTAATCGATGCTTTTCAGACGGCCGCTGTCGGTACCTTCAGCGCTCTTACGCGCTTCCTTGGTGAAGTGGCCCCCATCCAGTTGCAGACCTTCGATCTCTTTGGAAACGATCGAGGTACCGGTATAGGTTTCCGACAACAGACGAGAGTTGTCGTAAGCCAGCACGGGCACGTTCGGGAACTGGTCGCCGTACTTGAGCACAGTGTTGGACAGGCGGAACTTCACCGCCGCGCCGCCTTTGGCCAGGTCGTTGGCGGCTGAGCCGCTGTCGCCTTGCTTGAAGAAGTCGATACCGCCCGCGCCGCTGCGGCCTTTACCGCCGTCCAGGCGAATGGCGTACTGGCCAATCACGTCCACACCCACACCGACGGTGCCTTGGGTGAAGCCGGACTCAAACTTGCCGATGAAGCCCTGGCCCCATTCGGCTTTGTCTTGCTTGCCGTTCTTGTAGTCACGGCTGATGTAAGCGTTACGCGCTGCGATGTTCAGATGGCTGTCTTCAACGAAACCCTTGGATTGTTCCTGGTCGTTTGCCATTGCTGTCGATGCGCTCAAAATCCCCAGAGCGATCAGACTCATCCGTTGTTTCAACATTTTTTTTATTCCTTATTACTGATTGAATACGCGCTATGACACCAGGCTCCTTATTGCTGTTTTGGTGTCGACTTTTTCCGAAAAAAACAAAGCCCGCAGACGACTTAACTACCGCGGGCCTTTTTTTTATTGGTTGAGTCATGGCTGTTAGCCACAGGCGTTGGACGCAATGCTAGTCTCGCGTTGAACTACGTGTCAATTTCGCGAATCGTCTGTGTTTAGGCAAAAAAATTCTAAGCCACGGCCTACAACGCTTTAAGCATTGCCTGGAAATCTCATCCATACAGAAAAAATACATATTTAGTAACGTATTTTACAAGTCGCACGCTTGGGAAGACATAACGCGTGCAAATTGAATTGGGCGCTTACGCGTGATCGATGTCGGTCAGCCACTTATTCAGTGGAGGTCACACCGCAATGGCGAGCAAGCTCACTCGCTCATTTTTGATAGGCGAGTTTTTAGTTATTCATCAATTCGCACAATGCATGCACTTCATCCTCGCTGAACAAGCCAGCCGGGTAGCGCTCACTCATCACACTGCGTAAATCTGGCTGCTGCCTGATCTGCCGTGAGCCGTGTGTCTTCAACCAGAGCGCCAGCGCATGGATTTCGTCACTGTTGACCCGCACGGGGTGGAACGTGCGCGTGTGCACCACGTTGATATTGGCATTCATTTCAGCGCTCTCTCCTACTGCGTGAGCGGCTAACTTACTCAAGGTTTATGACAGAACTGCGCAGTCATCACCGTGGGCTACTGTGACAATGCCAATACAAGAGCTATGCCAATGTGCCGTGTTTATAGGCAATCGGACACAAAAAAGCCCACGGCCTTACGGGGCCGCGGGCTTGCAGTGAACGCTAAAACCGGCTGGCGTCCGGTCGCCGTTCCGGCGTTGTTACAAGTGCACTCAACTTTTCTGCGGAGCAGGCTGTTGTTGGGTCAGGCAATGGATATTACCCCCACCCAGTAACAGTTCGCGGCCCGGCACCATCACCACTTCGTGCTGCGGGAACAGGTTCTGCAGGATTTCCCGGGCCTGGCTGTCCAGCGAGTCGTCGAAGCTCGGCGCGATGATGCCGCCGTTGACAATCAGGAAGTTGACGTAGGAACCGGCCAGACGCACGGAAGGATTGCGCTCCTGGCTGCCGTCCACCGGGTCCACACCCGCGCACTCTTCCTCGGTGGCATAGAGCGGCCCCGGAATCGGCATTTTATGCACTGTGAACGAGCGTCCCTGGGCATCAGTGCTGCTTAGCAGCACGTCCATGGCCGCGTGGCAGCGGGAGTAGTTCGGGTCTTGCGGGTCGTCGGTCCAGGCCAGCAACACCTCGCCTGGGCGCACATAGCAGCAGAAGTTATCCACATGGCCGTCGGTTTCGTCGTTGAACAGACCGTCCGGCAACCAGATGATCTTATCCACAGCCAGGTTGGCGCTCAGCACAGCCTCGATGGCTGCGCGGTCGAGATGCGGGTTGCGATTGCGGTTGAGCAGGCATTCTTCTGTGGTGATCAGGGTGCCTTCGCCGTCGACGTGAATCGAACCGCCTTCCAGCACAAACCCTTCGGTGCGGTAGCGCGGCGCGCGTTCGATCTCGAGAATCTTGCCGCCGACCTGCGCGTCACGGTTCCACGGTGCATACAGACCACCGTCAAAACCGCCCCAGGCGTTGAAATCCCAGTTCACGCCGCGCACTTCGCCACTGTTGTTGATCACGAAGGTCGGGCCGGTGTCACGCACCCAAGCGTCGTCGCTGGACATTTCCACCACCCGGATATTGGGCACATCCAAACGGGCGCGGGCGTTTTCGTATTGGCCGGCGGAAACCGCGACGGTGACCGGCTCAAAACGCGCGATAGCCTTGGCCACTGCCACGTGCGCGGCCTGCGCCGGCTTGCCACCCAGGCGCCAGTTGTCCGGGCGCTCGGGCCAGATCATCCAGGCCTGGGTCTGTGGCGCCCATTCGGCGGGCATATGAAAGCCATCGGCGCGAGGTGTGCTGTGCAGGGTGGTCATGGCAATCAGGGCTCCGAAAGGGTGAAAGCCGACTTTATAGCGGATAAAAATCGGCCTTAACAGCATCAAAAGAACATAGTCGAAAAATATGACAGCAAATAACCGATAACAATCGATTATTTACAGTTGTTCATCCAACACCTTCGACAGCATGTCGACAAAGAAATCCACACTGCGTTTGGAAGTGACCATCGGCGGCTTGATCTTGAGAATGTTCAGGTAATCACCGGTCGGCTGCATGAAAATCCCCAGCTCACGCAAGCGGTCGCACAGCAGTGTGGTCTCTTCGGTCGCGGGTTCCAGGGTATGCCGGTCGCGCACCAGCTCCAGGCCCAGATAGAAGCCGGAGCCGTGAACGGCACCGACCAACGGGTGACGGTCGATCAGGGCTTCCAGGCGCGCCTTGAAATGCGCGCCGACCACTTGGGCGTTTTCCCAGAGCTTTTCTTCCTCCATCACATCCAGCACCGCCATGCCGATCCGGCAACTGACCGGGCTGCCCCCCGATGACGAGAAGAAATACCCCTCGGCCTCCAGCGCCTCGGCAATCTCCCGCCGGGTGATCACCGCCCCCAACGGCTGACCGTTGCCCATGCCCTTGGCCATGGTAATGATATCGGGCACCACGCCTTGCTCTTCAAAGCCCCAGAAGAAATGCCCCATGCGGCCATAACCCACCTGCACTTCATCGGCGATGCACACGCCGCCCTGGGCGCGCACCAACGCATACACCTGCTGCAAATAGCCCGGCGGCAGGGAGATTCCCCCGGCATTGCCATACACCGGCTCACAGATGAAGCCGGCCAATTGACGCTTGCTCGCGGCGATTTTCGCCAGGTTGTGCTCCACACTTCGCACGTAATCCGGCGCGCTGTCCTGCCCGCGGAACTCGCCGCGATAGGTATTGGGCGCGGTCACCGGATGCACCCACTCCGGACGACTGCTCAAGGCCTTGGGGTTGTCGGCAATCGACGTAGACACCGCATCCGCCGCCACCGACCAACCGTGGTAGGCCTCCAGCACACTGAGCATGTCGCGCCCGCCGCTGTAGGCCCAGGCCAGGCGGATCGCCAGGTCATTGGCTTCGGTGCCGCTGTTGACCAGGAAGACCCGATCCATGCCGTCCGGCGCCAGCGCCAGCAAACGCTCGGAGAATTCGGCAATCGCCGCATAGTGAAAACGCGAGTTGGTGTTGAGCAGCGACCACTGCCGCGCAGCCACCGCCGCCATGCGGGGGTGACCATGGCCGAGCACGGCCACGTTGTTGAGCATGTCCAGATAGGAGCGGCCCTGCATGTCGATCAGGTGGTTGCGCCAGCCCCGTTCGATGCGCGGCGGGTCGACGTAATAGTGCTTCTGCGAGCGCGCGAAGCTGGCGTCGCGGCGCGCCAGCAGGGCTTCAGGGTCGAGTTCGGGTTCGGCATCGCAGGCCAGCCCCAGCAGCGTCGAAGGTGACGGGCATAGCGCTTGCCACGCCAATGCTCGGCTCGGCGTGCAGAACAACGGCGGTTCAAGATCGGCGCGGCACCATTGCACGGTCAGGGGGGCGTGGACCTCGCCCAGCATTTGCCCTTCCACCACCGTCGAACCCGCTTTCAACAGGGTTTTTACGCCCCACAACCGCAGGCTCAACGGGCCATTCTGCACCCACAACAGGCCATCGGCGCCGACATGCAGCACCCCGGCGAAGGGCGCTTCCACCGCCGTGCCGTGGGGCAGGTGCAACTCGACATGCAGCGGGAGCGTCTGCGGCTCCGTGGCGCTGTCTGGGTTCGTGCGCGACAAACGGTATTGGCCGTAGCGACTGGCCGCCAACCCGTGAACCGCCGCGGCCTCGTCCAGTAATCGCCGGTCAATCCCGGGCTGCTCCCAATTGCCCGCCTCGAAGTGCGGGCTGAGCACCCCCAGGTCGATCAGCGCGAACTCACGCCCCACCAGCCCCGGCAAGAGCGGCGCGAACCCCTCGCTGGCGATCGGCGGTAGCGTCTGCCCGACACTGCACAGGATCGCCGCCTCCATCAATTCAAACGGCACCGACGTCGCAACGTGGAAAATTTCCCACTCATGCTCGGCGTTTTTCAACAGGTAGTCATTATCGGGATCAAGGCGTTGCTGCTGTTCGCTGCTGAGTACCAGCACCGCCGCACGGGCGACGATCAGCGGCCACAGCGCCTGTAATTCTGCGCGTTGCAAAGGCGTAACGGCGTGACAAGCCTGGATTGCGGGCAGGATGGCAAAGGGATCGCCCTGGGCATGGTGCAACAGGGCGGCACAGGTCACCGACAGGTCGGCGATGCGCCAGGTATGCACCAGATCGCCGAAATCGATCACCCCCTGGACCTGCCAATGGCGCAGGGCATCGCGCTGCCAGACCACATTGTCATCGGTGATGTCCATGTGTACCGCTTGCCACGGCAAGTGATCCGCCAGGGGCCGAATGCGCGTACCGACTTGCTCGGCCACTTGCGCCAATGCAGCACGGTGGGGCAAGTCTGGCAGGGTCGCCAGCAGGTGGCTGATCAGTTCCTGAGCGTGGCGCGGGTCCCATTGCAGGGTCCGCTCCAGGCCTGGGTGGGCGAAATCGGCCAGCGCCTGGCTCATCCGCCCGCACAATTCACCGAAGCCTGCGATGACCTCGCGGCCCACGTGAGGCAGGTGGATCAAGGGTTGGCCGTCGATGTAATCCAACAGCCGCAGGTGCAGGGTTTGCCCGTCGACAGTCACGGTCAGCAGGTCTTCACCGGTCAGGGCCTTGATGACCCGGGGAACGCGCAACCTGTCCTGTGTCTGCAACGTGCGGAGCGCGGCGTGCTGGGCGTGCAGTTCAACAGCGGCGTAGTCGCCCAGGCAGATTTTCAGCACAAACCGGCCCCGGTCGCTGTCGACTCTGTAGTTGAGGTCTTGCTGGCTGCCCAGGGACCGTAAGGTGCCCGTGAGGCCGTAATGCTGCTCAAGTAACCGTACCGCCTGGTCTGGCCCCACTTGTGGGCAGGGCAGGCTGGTGCGATGGATCAACGTGGCGAGCAACATGATGTGGACCTCTGTTTTTATCAGGCGTTTATATCGCCATTGTTGATGGGGGTTAGGCAACCCCCCCGACGTGCCGCGCTTGCACAGATCCGCCTCACAACTCAAGCTATGCTCCATCCGCTTAACGTCCGTCCAAGGAAAAGGCCCTCCGAACATGCGCATTCTTGTCACTGGCGGCGCTGGTTTCATCGGCTCTGCCCTGATCCGCCACCTGATTCAACACACCGAGCACGAAGTGCTCAACCTGGACAAACTGACCTACGCCGGCAACCTGGAGTCGCTGACCAGCATCGCCTCCAACAGCCGCTACGAGTTCGTCCAGGCCGATATCGTCGACCAGGCCACCGTCAGCGCTGTACTCGCGCGCTTCGAGCCCCAGGCGATCATGCACCTGGCCGCCGAGTCCCATGTCGACCGTTCCATCGACGGCCCGTCGGATTTCATCCAGACCAACATCGTTGGCACCTACAGCCTGCTGGAAGCCGCCCGCGCCTATTGGCAGACGCTCGCAGAGCCGGCCAGGAGCGCGTTCCGCTTCCACCACATCTCCACCGACGAGGTGTACGGCGACCTGCATGGCGTGGATGATCTGTTCACGGAAACCACGCCCTATGCACCCAGCTCGCCCTACTCGGCCAGCAAGGCCGCGTCCGACCACCTGGTCCGCGCCTGGCAGCGCACGTATGGCCTGCCGGTATTGCTGACCAACTGCTCGAACAATTACGGGCCGTTTCATTTCCCCGAGAAGCTGATCCCACTGGTGATCCTCAACGCCCTCGCCGGCAAGCCGTTGCCAGTGTATGGCGATGGCTTGCAAGTCCGCGACTGGCTGTTCGTCGAAGACCACGCCCGTGCGCTGTTCAAGGTGGTGACCGAAGGCGTGGTCGGTGAGACCTACAACATCGGCGGCCATAACGAGCAGAAGAATATCGACGTGGTGCGCAGCATCTGCGCCCTGCTGGAAGAGCTGGCGCCGCAACGCCCGGCCGGTATCGCGCACTTCACCGACCTGATCACCTTCGTCAAGGACCGCCCCGGCCACGACCAGCGCTACGCCATCGATGCCAGCAAGATCGAACGCGAGTTGGGCTGGGTCCCGCAAGAAACCTTTGAAACCGGGCTGCGCAAAACCGTGCAGTGGTACCTCGATAACCTGCAATGGTGCCGCAGGGTCCAGGACGGCAGTTATCAGGGCCAACGATTGGGCAATACCGACATGAAGGATCTGATTGCATGATTAAGGGAATCGTATTGGCCGGCGGCTCCGGCACCCGTTTGCACCCCATCACCCTGGGCGTGTCCAAGCAACTGTTGCCAGTGTATGACAAGCCGATGATCTACTACCCGATCTCGGTGCTGATGCTCGCCGGAATCAAGGACATCCTGGTGATTTCCACACCGATGGACTTGCCGCAGTATCGCAACCTGCTGGGGGATGGCAGCCAGTTTGGCGTGCGTTTCAGCTATGCCGAGCAGCCGTCTCCAGACGGTTTGGCTCAAGCCTTCATCATTGGCGAAGAGTTCATCGGCGACGACCCCGTGTGCCTGATTCTGGGCGACAACATTTTTCACGGCCAACACTTCGGTGATCAACTGCGCACCGCCGCCAAACGCCCGTCAGGTGCCACCGTGTTCGGCTATTGGGTCAAAGACCCAGAGCGTTTCGGCGTAATCGACTTCGACAAGGAGGGCCGTGCCCTGTCTATCGAAGAGAAGCCGGCGAAGCCGAAATCCAGCTATGCCGTGACCGGCCTGTATTTCTACGACAACGACGTGGTCAAGATCGCCAAGGCGGTCAAGCCTTCGCCCCGTGGCGAACTGGAGATCACCGACGTGAACAACGCTTACCTCAAGCGCGGCGACCTGCATGTGGAGCGTTTTGGACGTGGCTTCGCCTGGCTCGACACCGGCACCCACGACAGCCTGCTCGAAGCCTCGACCTATGTGCAGACCATTGAGCACCGTCAAGGACTGAAAGTAGCCTGCCTTGAAGAGATCGCTTACGAGAATGGCTGGATCGATCGTGACCATCTTCTGGAACGCGCCAAGTACTTCGGCAAAACCGGTTATGGTCAATATTTGTACACGCTCGCCGGGGATACTGAATGAATGTAACCGCCACTGAGTTGCCCGGCGTATTGATCATCGAGCCGAAGGTTTTTGGCGATGAGCGCGGCTTTTTCTACGAGAGCTTCAACGCCAGGGACTTTGCCCAGGCAACAGGGCTTCAAACGCAATTTGTGCAGGACAACCACTCGCGCTCGCAAAAAGGCGTGCTGCGGGGCTTGCATTATCAGCTTGAACATACCCAGGGCAAACTGGTGCGTGTCATCGCCGGCGAAGTGCTGGACGTAGCCGTCGACATTCGCCGCAGCTCACCGAACTTCGGTCAATGGGTCGGCGTGCGCCTGTCGGCGCAGAACAACCGCCAACTGTGGGTGCCGGAAGGCTTCGCCCATGGTTTCGTGGTGTTGAGCGACTACGCAGAATTCCTCTACAAGACCACCGACTACTACCAGCCGAGCGCCGAGCGCAGCATCCTCTGGAATGACCCCACGCTGGCCATCGACTGGGAGCTGACCGAACCGCCGCAACTGTCCGCCAAGGATCAGGCCGGCAAACTGCTGATGGACGCCGACCTGTTCCCATGAAGATCCTGATCACCGGCCAACACGGCCAACTCTCCCAAGCGCTGCAACAACGGCTCCAGGGCCTGGGCGAACTCATCGTGCTGGGCCGCGACAGACTGGACCTGGCCCACGTCGACCAGATCCGCGCGCAAGTGCGCGCCCATCGCCCCGACCTGATCATCAACGCCGCGGCCCACACTGCGGTCGATCAGGCCGAAAGCGAGCCGGACGCGGCCTTCGCGATCAACGCCACCGCGCCCGGCGTCCTCGCCGAAGAAGCCAAGGCCTTGGGCGTACCGCTGATCCATTACTCCACCGACTACGTGTTCGACGGCAGTAAACCTGCGCCTTACACCGAAGCCGACACCCCCAACCCGTTGGGCGTCTACGGCAAGAGCAAGCTCGCCGGTGAGCAGGCGATCGCGGCCGTGGGGGGCGAATACCTGATCCTGCGCACCAGTTGGGTCTACTCCCTTCACGGCAAGAACTTCCTGTTGACCATGCAGCGTCTGCTGCAAGAAAAACCGCAGATGCGCATCGTCGCCGACCAGATCGGCGCGCCGACCTGGGCCGGCACCATCGCCAACAGTACCCGCGCGTTGATCGAGCGCTGGCAGGCAGGCCAGGCGGGCGACTGGGGTGTCTATCACCTGACTGCCCAAGGCGAAACGTCGTGGTTCGGCTTCGCCCAGGCGATTGGCGAACACCTGCGCGCCGCAGGCAAACCCTGCGCCGAATTGGAAGCGATCCCGTCCAGCGCCTACCCGACGCCGGCCACCCGCCCACTGAACTCGCGCCTCGATTGCAGCCGCCTGCAACAGCAGTGGCAGGTCAGCCAGCCGTCGTGGCAAGACGCATTGCGCGAGTGTCTTGCACACCAGCACTAGGCATAATGCGCCTGTACCCTCAGGCGCATGACCCCCATGACCCCATCCCTCCCGCGAAGACCCCGCTGGCGCAGCCTCGCCCTGTTGGCGTTGTGCCTGGCGCCGCTGCTGTGGCCGCTGGAGCACCTGGCAGAGCGCTACTATCGCAGCGAGCTGGCCGGGCAGAACCGTCAGACCCTCGACCTGTACGTCGCCAACCTGCTGGGCACCCTGCATCGCTACGAAGTGCTGCCGCAGATCCTCGGTGATTTGCCAGCCCTGCGCACCGCGCTGGCGGCACCGCAGGTCAGCACCAACCTGGCCAACGCCAACCTGTTGCTCAAGGACGTCGCCGCCCAGGCCGGGGTCGAAGTGATGTACCTGATGGACACCACCGGCAAGACCCTCGCCGCGTCCAACTGGGACAAGCAAGACAGCTTCGTCGGGCGCAATTTCTCGTTCCGCCCTTATTTCAGCGAAGCCATGGCCGGGCGCCTGGGGCGGTTCTTCGGCCTGGGCACCACCTCGGCCAAACGCGGTTACTTCTTCGCTGCCGCAGTGCGCGATGGCGAGAAAATCATCGGCGTGCTGGTGGTCAAGGTCGACCTGGACCACACCGAAAGCCTGTGGGGCAACACCCCGGAGCAACTGCTGGTCACCGACCACAACGGCGTCGTGATCCTGACCTCGCGCCCGCAATGGCGATTCCGCGCCACCCGGCCACTGACGGCCGAAGAGCACCAGGCGATTATCGCCATCCAGCCCTACCCCACCCGCGATCCGCAACCGCTGGTCTTGAGCCCGACGGCGTGGTTACGCCAATCCACGGCCATCGCCGAAACCGGCTGGAACGTAGAGATCCTCGCGCCACAATCGTTGATCAACCGTCCGGTGCGCACCGTGGTTGCGGTGGGCGGCGCCACGCTGTTGGTGCTGATGTTGCTGCTGGGCCTGATGATGCAGCGCCGTCGGCACTACCTGGACCGCATCGCCTTCGAAGCCAAGGCCCGGCGCGAGTTGGAGAGGCGCGTGGCCGAGCGCACCAGCGACCTGGAAGGCCTCAACCGGCGCCTGAAACAGGAAGTGCTGGAGCGCGAGCACGCCCAGCAGGAACTGGTGCGCGCCCAGGATGACCTGGTGCAGGCGGGCAAATTGTCGGCGCTGGGCACCATGTCGGCGAGTATCAGCCACGAGCTCAATCAGCCCCTGGCGGCGATTCGCAGTTATGCGGAAAACGCCGAAATCCTGCTCGACCATGAGCGCACCAACGATGCCCGCGGCAATCTCAAGCTGATCAGCGAACTGACCGGGCGCATGGCCTCGATCATCGCCCACTTGCGCGCTTTCGCTCGGCGCGATCGGCATGCGCCGGAAAGCGTCGCCCTGCAACCGGCGCTGGACGACGCGCTGGCGTTGCTGGCCAAGCGGCGGCGTGCGATGGAAGTCGAGTTGATCCGTGACTTGCCCGAGGCCACCCTGTGGGTCGAGGCTGGTGAAACCCGCCTGCGCCAGGTGCTGGGCAACTTGCTGGCCAATGCCCTCGACGCCCTCACCGAGAAAGGCCCACCACGCAAACTCTGGCTGAGTGCCGAAACCACCGAACAGGGCGTCAACCTGTACATTCGCGACAACGGCCCGGGTTTTTGCATGGAAGCCCTGGGCCGCGCCAGCGAACCGTTCTACACCACCAAGACCCGCACCCAGGGCCTCGGGCTGGGCCTGGCGATCTGTGACACCTTGATGCGTGCCTTTGGTGGCGAACTGCTGTTTGCCAACCACAAGCAAGGCGGCGCGCTGTTAACCTTGAAATTGCGTGCCGGCTCGCCGGGCGTCAGTCTGCAACCGTCCGAGGACCGCAGTGTATGAGTATCGATAACCAGATCCAGGTAGTGTTGATCGACGACGATCCACACTTGCGTCAGGCCCTGTGCCAGACCCTGGACCTGGCCGGGCTGAAAGTCTTGCCCCTGGGCGAAGCCAGCGGCCTCACCGCGCGCCTGTCGCGGGATTGGCCGGGCGTGGTGGTCAGCGATATCCGCATGCCCGGCATGGACGGTCTGGAGTTGCTGGCTGACCTGCACGGCCAGGACCCGGACCTGCCGGTGCTGCTGATCACCGGCCACGGCGATGTGCCGCTGGCGGTACAGGCCATGCGTGCCGGGGCCTATGACTTCCTTGAAAAGCCGTTCGCCAGCGATGCCCTGCTCGACAGCGTGCGTCGCGCCCTGGCCCTGCGCCAGCTGGTGCTGGATAACCGCAGCCTGCGCCTGGCCCTTAGTGATCGCCAGCAATTGAGCTCGCGCCTGGTCGGGCATTCCCCGCAAATGTTGCGCCTGCGTGAGCAGATCGGCGCGCTGGCGGCAACCAAGGCCGATGTGCTGATTCTCGGCGAAACCGGCGCCGGCAAAGAGGTAGTCGCCCGCGCACTGCACGACTTGTCGAGCCGACGCAGTGGGCCTTTCGTGGCGATCAACGCCGGAGCGCTCGCTGAGTCGGTGGTCGAAAGTGAGCTGTTCGGCCACGAGCCAGGCGCCTTTACCGGCGCGCAAAAACGCCGCATCGGCAAATTCGAATTCGCCAACGGCGGCACGCTGTTCCTCGATGAAATCGAAAGCATGAGCCTGGATGTGCAGGTCAAGCTGCTGCGCCTGCTGCAGGAGCGCGTGGTCGAACGCCTGGGCGGCAATCAACTGATCCCGCTGGATATCCGCATCATCGCCGCCACCAAGGAAGATCTGCGCCAGTCCGCCGACCAGGGCCGCTTCCGCGCCGACTTGTACTACCGCCTCAACGTCGCACCGTTGCGCATTCCGCCTCTGCGCGAGCGCGGTGAAGATGCATTGATGCTGTTCCAGCACTTTGCCGACGAAGCCAGCAGCCGCCATGGCCTGCCGCTGCACGAACTGCAGCCGGGCCAGCGTGCGTTGCTGCTGCGCCACAATTGGCCGGGCAATGTGCGCGAATTGCAGAACGCCGCCGAGCGCTTCGCCCTGGGCCTGGAGTTGGCGCTGGACAACACCCCGGACAACCCCTGCGCCGGCGTGCTGACCTCCACCCCCGGCGGTCTGAGCGAACAAGTCGAACAGTTCGAAAAAAGCCTGATCGCCGCCGAACTGACCCGCCCGCACAGCTCCCTGCGCAGCCTCGCCGAAGCCCTCGGCGTACCGCGCAAAACCCTGCACGACAAACTGCGCAAGCACGGCCTCAACTTTGCCGACAGCGCCAGCCACAGCAGCGACGAAGAATGACCCACCCTACCCACCAAGAGGCCGCCATGAGCCGCGACAGCCGTTACCTGGAATCCATCCTCCACCACGACATTCCCCTCACCCGGGAAATGGGCCTCAAGGTGCTCGACTGGCAGCACGGCCAACTGCAATTGCACTTGCCCTTGCAAGCCAATATCAACCACAAGAGCACCATGTTCGGCGGCAGCCTCTATTGCGGCGCCGTATTAGCGGGTTGGGGCTGGCTGCATTTGCAACTGCGCGAAGAAGGTGTTGAAGACGGGCATATCGTGATCCAGGAAGGGCAGATCAGTTATCCGCTGCCGGTCACACGAGACGCGACCGTGGTCTGCCAGGCGCCGGAGGAGAAGGTGTGGAAGCGCTTTGTGGCGACGTACAAGCGACACGGCCGCGCGCGGTTGACGCTGGAGACTTGGATTGTGAATGACGGCAGTGACGAGCGCGCAGTGGCGTTTAGCGGCCAGTACGTCCTGCACCGCTAGCCGCCACGCTACAAAAACAAGTGGGAGGGGCGGTGCGACGATTCGACTTGCTCCCGACGGCGGGGTATCAGTCGGTACATCTGTGACTGAACCACCGTCATCGGGAGCAAGCTCCCTCCCACATTTTGATCTGCTGAGGCCTTAAGAACGGGCCAGGGTCAGCAAGCGTTCACGCCACGCGGCCTTGGCGGGCAACGCCAAAAAGAACGGGTTCAGCAAGGATTCCCGCGCCGGATAGCTGAACGGCTCGCCGCTCAATTCCAGCACTTCACCGCCCGCGCCTTCGAGCACGCCCTGGGCTGCGGCGGTATCCCACTGGGATGTCGGCGCCAGGCGCGGGTAGCAATCGGCGCTGCCTTCGGCCAACAGGCAAAACTTCAACGAGCTGCCGATATTCGCCAGCTTCAGCTCGCCCAACCCGTCGCTCAAACCCTTGAGCAAACGCTCCTGCTCAGGGCTGCTGTGCCGACGACTGGCAACCACGGTAAACGCCTCGCCGGCGGCCGGGGCCTGGCGCACCTGGATCGGCCTGGGCGCTTCATTCACATCCGAACGCCACGCCCCCAGGCCCGCGCCGCCAAAGTAGCAGCGGCCGCTGGTGGGCATCGACACCACGCCAAACACTACGCGGCCCTGTTCGATCAAGGCGACGTTGACGGTGAATTCCTCGCTGCCAGAAATAAACTCCTTGGTGCCATCCAACGGGTCCACCAACCACCAGCGCTGCCAGCCGGCGCGCACGCCCTGGTCGATATCGGCGTCTTCTTCGGAAAGCACCGGGATGCTCGGGTCAAGAGCGGTCAGGCCGGCGAGAATCAGATGATGAGCGGCAAGGTCCGCCGCCGTCACAGGTGAATCATCGGACTTGGACGTCACCGCCACGTTGGCACGCCAGTACGGCATGATGACTTCACCGGCCTGGCGGGCCAGTTCGATCACCGGGGCTATAAAAGGATGGCCTAGAAACAGTTCGCTCATGCGCTGAACGCTCCACGCTGGGTCAACAGGTCTCGTACCAGGTACAGCGCGGCCAGGGCACGGCCTTCGCTGAACTGCTCGTTTTGCGCCAGTTGCGACAGCTCGCGCAGGTTGACCCTGTCTACACGCATCGGCTCGGGTTCATCGCCTTCCAGGCGTTCTTCATACAGATCGGTGGCCAGTACCACCTGGATTTTCTGGCTCATGTAGCCAGGCGACAGCGAAAGCTCGGTGAGGTGCTCCAACTGGCGTGCGCCATAGCCGGCTTCTTCCTTGAGTTCGCGGTCTGCCGCCGCCAACACATCCTCGCCCGGCTCGATCAGGCCCTTGGGCAAGGAAATCTCATAGGCGTCGGTCCCGCCACAGTACTCTTCCACCAGCAACGCGTGGTCGGCGTCAATCATCGCCACGATCATCACCGCGCCGTAGCCGGCACCGCGCCCCACCAGACGCTCGTAGGTCCGTTCAACGCCATTGGAAAAGCGCAGCTGCACTTCCTCCACGCGGAACAAACGGCTACTGGCGACTATTTCGCGGGCGAGGACGGTGGGTTTCTGGCGCATAAGCGGCTCCTTGGCGTGATCGGGTTACTATACCGTGGCTTTTCCGATTGTCTGTGTCGGATATCTTTACTTACATGAGAACGCCCCATGCCCTCTTTGCCCTGGCACGCCATCGACACTGTCCTGCTGGACATGGACGGCACCCTGCTCGACCTGCATTACGACAACCACTTCTGGATGGAGCACCTGCCCCAACGCTACGCCGAATTGCACGGGGTAAGCCGGGCGATGGCCGAGATGGAGTTGCAGCCGCTGTTCGAGCGTAACGCTGGCCAGTTGCAATGGTATTGCCTGGATTTCTGGAGTGCAGAGCTGAAGATCCCAGTGCGCGAACTCAAGCTGGAAACCGCCCACTTGATCGCGCTGCGCCCGGATGCGGACACCTTTCTGGCCGCGCTCAGACAGGCTGGCAAGCGCGTGATCCTGATCACCAACGCGCATCGTGATTCGCTGTCATTGAAGATGGAACGCATCGAGCTGGCGTCGTATTTCGAGCGGATGATCAGTTCTCACGACTACGGTTTCGCCAAGGAAAACCCGCAGTTCTGGGACGCCCTGCAAGTCGACATCGACTTCGACCCGGCGCGCAGCCTGTTTATCGACGACACCTTGCCGATCCTGCGCAGCGCCCAGGCGTTTGGCGTGGGCCATTTGCTAGCGGTGAAAGAGCCGGACAGCAAAAAAGGGCCGAAGGACACCGGAGAATTTGCCGCAGTCGAGGATTACCGGGAGCTTATTGTCGGACTCTGAACCCATGTGGGAGGGGGCAAGCCGAATCGTCGCACCGCCCCTCCCACATTTTTACTTGGACTGCTCAGGAATACGCAGTGTCTGCCCTGGGTAGATCTTGTCCGGGCTCGACAACATCGGCTTGTTGGCCTCGAAGATCTTGTTGTACAGATTGGCGTTGCCATACACCGCCAGGGAAATCGCGCTGAGGGTGTCGCCCTTTTTCACCACGACAAAACGCGCCGTCGCACCCGAGCTGGGGTTGGTGACCTTGATCTGGTCATCCACACTCGCAACCCCGGCAATATTGCCCAGCGCCAGCAGGATCTTCTCTTTCTCTTCCTGGCTGGCCACTTCACCGGTTACGGTCACCTTGTCGCCGTCAACCGTGGTCTGTACGTTCGGACTACCCAGACCGACCTTGGCCACATGCGCCTTCAACTGCTCACTGGCGTTCGCATTACCCGGCGTCAACAGATCGATCAACTTCTCGCCGGCTTCCTTTACAAAGCTGAAAATACTCATGCTGCTCTCTCCTTGGGGGTTAAGTTCCAGATGCCAAAGACTAGACCAGTCTTACAGAACCGGGTTCCAACCCGGCCAAAGATCCAAACGCGCTAGAATCCCCCCGCCATTGGAATAAGCCCTGGAGCGAAGATGGACATCAAGCAGCTGAAATTCCTCATCGCCCTCGACGAGACGCGCCACTTCGGCCAGGCGGCTGCGCGTTGCCATATCACCCAGCCGACCCTATCGATGCGCCTGCGCAGCCTCGAAGAAGAACTCGATCTGCCACTGGTCAACCGTGGCCAGCGCTTCGAAGGCTTCACCGCCCCGGGGGAACGCGTGCTGGCCTGGGCGCGCACGGTGCTGGCGGCGTATGACGGCCTGCTGGCCGAAGCCGCAGCCTGCCGCGGCAACCTGGTGGGGACGTTGCGTTTGGGCGTGGTGCCGCTGTCGAGTTTCGATCCGTTGGCGCTGATGCAACAACTGCACACAGAACACCCGAGCCTGCGCTTTGAGCTGTCGGCACTCAGCTCCGAACAAATCCTCGAACAGTTGGCGAGCAATCGCCTGGACCTCGGCGTGTCGTACCTCGACCGCCTGGACAACGAGCGCTTCGACTCCCTGGCCCTCGGCGAAACCCGCATGGGCCTGCTGTACGACCAACGCTACTTCAGCTTCGGCGAAAAGCCCCTGAGCTGGGAGGCACTGATCGAACTGCCCCTGGGCATGCTCACCAGCGGCATGCACTTCCGTCAGTCCATCGATCACAACTTCCATAGCCGAGGCCTGCAGCCGCAGCCGTTGTTGCAGACCGATGCGGTCCATCAGTTGTTACAAGCTGTCCACGGCGGGCTGTGCTGTGCGGTGATGCCCTTGGACGGCGGCCTGGACGCCCTGACCGAGCATTTGCGCCTGCAACCGATTGAAGACGCCCACACCCTGGCCCGCCTGGGGTTGATCATGCGACGCAGCGCCCCGCGCTCAGCCTTGGCGGAAGCATGTTTCGCACTGTTTCAGAAATCGCAGGCAGAGTCTTGATCGACGTCATCTATCGGCAGATCAGTACTGGCAATTAGACGCGACGCTTTGTCGCGCCTAGTCTAACCACTGACCCATCCGCCGTCGGTACTGCCCCATGAACGCCAAGCGCCCAGTCTGCGCGGCGCCCGCTGTTCAAACGCCCGCCCCCGCCGCCAGCCAGAGCTACCAGTTTTGCACGCTCGAACACACTGAAGTCGCCAGCACCGCGCTGGCGGAAGAAGTGGCGTTGGCGATCGCCTATAACGACATCAGCCAGGCCGTGATGCTGGTGACGCCGACGGACCTGGAAGACTTCATTGTAGGTTTCAGCATCGGCAGCGGCATTATCGCCGACGTTAGCGATATTTATGACCTGAAACTCAGCGGCACGGGCTCTGCCCAGTACGCTCAGGTGCAGATTTCCAGCCGCGCGTTCTGGAACCTCAAGCAACAGCGCCGCCAACTGGCCGGTACCAGCGGTTGCGGGTTATGCGGCGTGGAAGCGCTGGAGCAAGCCCTGCCGGACCTTCAAGTACTGCCCGGCGCGCCCCTGCCACCGGCCGAATGGCTCGACGGCCTGCGCCAGCGCATCAGCGCGTTCCAGCCTCTGGGCCAGCACAGCGGCGCGGTGCATGCGGCCGTGTTCATGAACAACCTGGGCGAGTTGTTGCTGGGCCGCGAAGACATCGGCCGACACAACGCCCTCGATAAATTGATCGGCGCGTTGATCCGCCAACGGATTCCCAGCGAAGGCGGCCTGGCCATTGTCACCAGCCGTTGCAGCCTTGAGTTGATCCAGAAAGTCCTGCGCGCGGGCATCCAGACCCTGGTCAGCCTGTCGTCGCCCACCGGCCTGGCCCTGCAATGGGCACGCCGACACAACCTCAATCTCATCCACCTGCCGCAGAAAAGTGCGCCGCGGGTCTACAGCCCTGCGATGGAGAAACAGCCGTGAGCAATCATCACCAAGCCGACCAAACCCCGACCCCGCGCTACAAGCCTTACAAAGGTGCCGCAGGCGGCTGGGGCGCGCTGATCAGCGTGGCGCAGGCATGGCTGACCAGCGACAACGCGCTGAAAAACCTGCGCATGATGCTCAAGACCAACCAGAACGGCGGCTTCGACTGCCCGGGCTGCGCCTGGGGCGACTCGCCGGAAAGCGGCATGGTCAAGTTCTGCGAAAACGGCGCCAAGGCGGTCAACTGGGAAGCCACCAAACGCCGCGTCGATGCCGCATTTTTCGCCAAACACAGCGTCACCGCCTTGATCGAGCAGAGCGACTATTGGCTGGAATACCAGGGCCGCCTGACCGAGCCGATGCGCTATGACGCACAGACCGACCGCTATCAGCCCATCAGTTGGGCGGCGGCGTTCGAGCTGATCGGCAAGCACCTCAACGCCCTGCCCAGCCCGGACATGGCCGAGTTCTACACTTCGGGTCGCGCCAGCAACGAAGCGGCGTACCTCTACCAGTTGTTCGTGCGCGCCTACGGCACCAACAACTTCCCGGATTGCTCGAACATGTGCCATGAAGCCAGCGGTGTGGCCCTGGCGCAAAGTGTCGGCGTCGGCAAAGGCACCGTGACCTTTGATGACTTTGAACACGCCGACGCGATTTTCGTCTGGGGCCAGAACCCCGGCACCAATCACCCGCGCATGCTCGAACCGCTGCGCGAAGCAGTGAAACGCGGCGCTCAGGTGGTGTGCATCAACCCGCTCAAAGAGCGCGGCCTGGAACGCTTCCAGCACCCGCAACACCCGCTGGAAATGCTCACCAACGGCGACAAACCGACCAACACCGCGTACTTCCGCCCGGCACTGGGTGGCGACATGGCCATCCTGCGCGGCATGGCCAAGTTCCTGTTGCTGTGGGAACGCCAGGCCCAGGCCGAAGGCAAGGAAGCGGTGTTCGACCACGACTTCCTCAACGAACACACCGTCAACGTGCTCGATTACCTCGGCCAGATCGACGACACCTCCTGGGATGAAATCGTCGCGCAGTCCGGCCTGCCCCTGGTGGAAATCGAGCAAGCAGCGCGCATGTACGCCAAAGGCAAGAACGTGATCATGTGTTGGGCGATGGGCATCACCCAGCATCGTCACTCGGTGCCGACCATCCAGGAAATCGCCAACCTGATGCTGCTGCGCGGCAATATCGGTCGCCCGGGCGCCGGCCTGTGCCCGGTGCGCGGCCACAGTAACGTGCAGGGCGACCGCACCATGGGCATCAACGAACGGCCGCCGGTGGCGTTCCTCGACGCCCTGGAGCGGCGCTTCCAGTTCCAGGTACCGCGCACCAACGGCCACAACGTGGTCGAAGCGATCCACGCCATGTTGGAAGGCCGCGCCAAAGTGTTTATCGGCCTGGGCGGCAACTTCGCCCAAGCGACGCCAGACAGCCCGCGCACCTTCGAAGCCCTGCGCAATTGCGACCTGACCGTGCAGATCAGCACCAAGCTCAACCGCAGCCACCTGATGCACGGCAAAGACGCGCTGATCTTGCCGTGCCTGGGCCGCACCGACATCGACATCCAGGCCGAAGGCCCGCAAGCGGTCACGGTGGAAGACTCGTTCAGCATGGTCCACGGCTCCAACGGCCAGTTGCAACCGCTGTCGACCCTGATGAAATCCGAGCCGGCCATTCTCGCCGGCATCGCCGCCGCGACCCTGGGCAGCAAACCGGTGGACTGGAACTGGCTGGTGGCCGACTACGGGCGTATTCGCGAGCTGATCGCCGACACCCTCCCAGGCTTCAAGGACTTCAACGAACGTATCAAGAACCCAGGCGGTTTCTATCTGGGCAACGCTGCCGGGGCACGTCGTTGGAGCACGCCTTCGGGCCGCGCCAACTTCCGCCCGAACGTCCTGCCCAAGGACCTGATCCACGAACGCACCCACGCCACCGGGCGCGTGCCGGACCTGATCATGCAGTCGATGCGCTCCCACGATCAGTACAACACCACCATTTATGGCCTGGACGACCGCTATCGCGGGGTGAAAGGCCAGCGTGACGTGTTGTTCGTCAACGAAGCCGACATCATCCGCCTGGGCTTCAAGCCGGGGCAGAAGGCGGACATCGTGTCGCTGTGGGAAGACGGCCGTGAGCGCCGCGTAAAAGGCTTTACCTTACTGGCGTTCGATATTCCGGCGGGGCAGGCAGCGGCTTACTACCCGGAAGTGAACCCACTGGTGCCCTTGGAAAGCACTGGGGACGGCAGCCATACGCCGACGTCGAAGTTTGTGGCGATTCGCCTGGAGGCGGCGAGCGACAATGGCCTGATCACGGCGCGCTCGGCGTAAATTCCGGGCACAAAAAAGGCCGCTTTTGCATAAAAGCGGCCGTTCCGAAGTAACTACAGACCCGCCAAAACCACTTAAGTTCCCTAGTTAAAACAGTAACTTAGAGAATTGTGTACAAGTCGTGTTACTGGTCGGATTTCTATTGTCACAATGTCGACACAGCCTCAGGATCGCGCCGTCATCCTCTTGAGGTCTCTCTATGAAGTTCTCCTCGATTCTCTTGTTGTCCCTTGGCCTGGTCAGTGGCGCAGCCATGGCCGGCGGCACCACCGAAGCCGGTGTGGGCGGCGCATTGGGCGGGGTACTCGGTTCGGTCGTCGGCCAGCAGGTCGGCGGTAACACCGGTTCGGCCATCGGTGCCGCCCTGGGCGGCGCGGGCGGCAGTGCGGTTGGCGCCGACAAGCGCAGCCGCGGCGAAGCAGCCATTGGCGGCGCCCTGGGCGCAGCGGGCGGCAACGTGGTAGGCCGCAGCATGGGCGGCACCACCGGCAGCCTGATCGGCGCAGCCGCAGGCGGCGGCGCGGGTGGCGCACTGGGCAACTACATGGGCAACAAGAGCGATGACGACGACCGTGGTTACCGTGGCCGTGACAACCGTCGTTATGACCGGGATGATCACCGTGGCCGTGGGCATGCCTATGGGCATCGCAAGAACAAGCATCACTACCGTGATTGATCAGATCTAGAGAACACTGAAGAAACACTGTGGGAGGGGCGGTGCGACGATTCGACTTGCTCCCGATAGCCGAGTTTCAGTCACCCATGTGCTGGCTGATACACCGCTATCGGGAGCAAGCCCCCTCCCACAGTCAGGCCACCAACCGCTGCAACGCCTCGCGCAACATCCCCGGGATCGTCACCGGCTGGTTCGTTCCCCGATCCACAAATACATGCACAAAGCGCCCCGCCGCACAGGCGTCCTCCTCGCCAGCCTTGAATACCGCCAACTCATACTGCACCGAGCTGTTGCCCAACTTGCCCACACGCAGGCCAATTTCGATGCGCTCGGGAAAGGCGATGGACGCAAAGTAATCACACGCCGAACTCACCACAAACCCCACCACCTCGCCGTCATGAATATCCAAGCCACCGTGTTCGATCAGGTAGGTATTCACTGCGGTGTCGAAGAAGCTGTAGTAGGTCACGTTGTTCACATGGCCATACACATCATTGTCGTGCCAGCGCGTGATGATCGGCTGGAAGTGGCGGTAATCGGCGCGTTGGGGCATGGAGTCAGGCATGGGCACCTCTCGTCAAAGTGAGTTTACAGATCATTCAAATGGGTTTCGGCCCACTCGCGCACCTCGGCGTAGGGGTAGTCCTCCAGCGCAGCAAAACCAGGAATGCCGCGTGCCTTCAACTTGGTGAACAGCGGCACGCTGATCCCCCCCAGGAACCGCGTCAGCCGTTCGGCGCCGGGCAGTTGGCCGTTGTGCTCATGATGCCTGTGGATAAAATCACCGCACAGCGCCATGAAGTTTTTATCCACAAGCGGCGCCAGGCTCGGCGGCGCGGGCAAATGCGCGACATGGCCGTGACACACAGAACAATGCCCGCAGCGCTGCGGCGCATTTTCATCACCAAAATACCGGGCCAGGCGCTGGCCCAGACAATGTTCGGTGGCGAACAGATCGAGCATCGCGTGAATCCGCGCCACCTCCGTGACCTCGTGTTGCTTGAAGCCTGTGTATAACTCGGCGCTCAACACCTGCGGGTCGAAATCGGTATTCAGCAGGCTGTAGACCTCCGTCATCTGCTTGCTTTCCAGCTCGATCAGGCCCTGTTCCTGGAAGTAATCCAGCGCTTTCACCACGCGATTGCGCTCGGCGTGGTGCTGTTGATATAGCGCGTCGAAATCCACCGTCGCCCAGGTCTTGGCCCGCTTGCACACCTGGATGATCGCGGCGACAAACGCCTGCCGCTCCCCGGAAAACCGCGCCAGCAAAGCATCGGGCTCGATCAGGTACTTGAACCGGTACTCAGCGTAAAACGCGTAGCGCGGCGCGATCACACCTTTGAGCTCCAACTGCACCAGCAGCGTTTTGAGGGGCAGCTCGCGGATGTTGCTGTGGTCCGACAGCGACCGCAGCAGAAACTCCCACTGCCCATCCCCCCGCGCCGCCTGCAACTCTTCCAGCACACGGCGAATGCCTTCCTGCTCGGGCGTGTCGCCGTACACGAAGTTTTCCAGCACATTGAGGCTGTCGCGGTTGGCGAGCACCAGGCAATCCGAGGGTTGCCCGTCACGCCCGGCACGGCCGATTTCCTGGCTGTAGTTCTCGATGGATTTGGGCAGGTCGAAATGCACCACATTGCGGATATCGCTCTTGTCGATGCCCATGCCAAACGCGATGGTGGCGACGATGCAATTGGAGCGCCCGCCCATGAAGCGCTGCTGGATGCCCTCGCGTTTGTCGTGGGGCAAGCCGGCGTGATACGCCTCGGCCTGGATGCCATTGCGATTCAGGTGCTCGGCGATCTGTTCGGCGGTTTTCTGCAACGTGACGTAGACGATGCTCGGTTGGTTGGGCCGCTCGCTCATCCATTGCACCAGCCGCCGACGCTTGTCCGCGCCGCTCACCGGCTCTACCAACAGGTTGAGGTTCGGCCGGTAGAAGCCCGTGGTGATCACGTCGTCAGGCGCAATGGCGAACTTGGCCTGCATATCGGCAATCACCTTGGGCGTCGCCGTAGCCGTCAGCAGCAGCGCTTGTGGGATATTGAACTGACGCTGGTAGTCCGGCAGCTTCAAATAGTCCGGACGGAAGTTGTGGCCCCATTCGGAAATACAGTGCGCCTCATCCACCACCAGTAACGAAATGGGCACGCTTTGCAGGAAGTTGCGAAAACGCTCGTTCTTCAAGCGCTCCACGGAAATCATCAGGATTTTCAACTCACCCGAACGCGCACGAGCCATCACCTCATTGGCCTCATCGCGGCTTTGCGCCGAATCGATACTGCCGGCCGAGATGCCATGGCGTTGCAGGAAACCCAATTGGTCCTGCATCAGCGCCAGCAACGGCGACACCACCAGCGTCAGGTGCGGTAGCAACACCGCCGACAACTGGTAACACAGGGACTTGCCCGACCCGGTAGGGAAAATTGCCGCCGCCGAACGACCGGCCAGCACAGCGCTGACCGCGGCTTCCTGGCCCAAACGAAACTGTGGATAACCAAAGACCTGCTGGAGGGTGTCGTGCATAAGCTGTCACTCCATTGACCGCTGAAGGTGGCTCAAAAACATAGCCTGGGATGTTCAGCGAATCGAGATAGGTCGCAAGGAAAAAAGAGACAGGATGATACACAGGCTGGGGCAATGGCCTTGGGCCAAATATGACAAGTTCGACTGTGTAAGTAGGAACATCACAAACCAAATGTGGGAAGGGGATTGCTCCCGATGGCAGTGTATCAGTCAGAAATTAATCGACTGAATTACCGCCATCGGGAGCAACCCCCCTCCCACATCTTAGAACTGCCCTACAGCTAAATCAGCGGTTCTGCACGCGCTCGATAGCCGTGTCATACACCGGATTGGCCTTCTGTTCCTTGGCCAACTGGTAGTGACGCAACGCATCCGCGAACTGCCCCGCCGCTTCGTAGATCCGCGCAATGTTGTAGTAGGCGCCGGCACGCACGGTCGCGGCATTGGCGCCGGTAGCGAGGGCGATGGCCTTGCGGTTGGCCCAGATCGACTCGGCGGTGTTGCCGGCCTTCTGATAGGCCAGGCCCAGGTTGCCGTAGGCTTTGCCGAAGCTATTGTCCAGGTCGATGGCCTGACGGAACAGGTCGATGGCTTCATCCAGCTTGCCAGCCTGGTAGGCCGCTTCACCTTGCAGGTTCAGACGCTTCGCATCCGTTTGCGCGGAAGAGCTGACAGCCACGGCCGCGACTGCAACGCTGTCATCCAGCAACGGTTTGACTTCATTAAGCACGTCCTTGGCTTCCACCTTCACACCGCTGAAGGTGTTGATGTCTTGGAAGTCACCGCTACCGGTCATGCGGAACACTGTCCACAGGTTACCGCTGCGGTTTTTCGGCACGTAGTAGGTACGCACAAGGGACTGGCCCATGTACACGAACACCTTGGCCTCGCTGTTGGATAGCTGACGCGAACCTGGGTTCTCGATGTTGGTGAAGTCATGCACGGCATACACGTAGCTTTCGCCGAAGTGTTTTTTCTGCAGGGTGATGGTTTCCGGGCCGTAGCTGTCGACGTCGTCCACATCCAGCTCGGCATCGGCACCCTGCTGATTCTCGAAGTAGATGTTGTTGCCGGGGAAAATCATGTGGGAGTCGAGGTCTTCCGGGGTCTTGCCCCAGGTCAGCACCACACGCAGGCCGTCGAGGTTCTCCATCACTGGGCTGATGGCGTAGGTCATGCCCGCACACGGGCACTTCACTACCAGGTTGGAATAGCCGGGCTTCTTGATGATCAGCAGGTTGCTGCCGTCATCGGCGGCTTCACTGGTGAGGGTCACCTGGCCCTGGGCGTTGGTGCGGCCCACCACGTTCTGTGCGCCGTTACGTTGCAGCAGGACTTCGGCGTCGGCGATTTTCTGGTCCTTGACTACCGCACTGAGCACCTCGATCGGCAACTGCTCGGCCTGGATCGAAAAAGCCACTGCACACAATGACATCGCCGAAGCGACACGAAGCAAACCCATGCTTAACTCCCTTTAAGTAGTGGACGGAATCGTCCTACAAGATTTTGCGGTGAAACATACGCTGAATTTAGAGCGCTGGCAGAATTTTTCTACAGATTGTGATGTGGTTTTATCGAGCACTTGGTACTACGCCAAGATCAGCTTTTGCCTTGGAGGACGGGCAAACGCAGCGCCCACAATTGATTGGTTTTACCCGGCAAGTCGCTAGCGAAATAAAAAATGCCGGAAGCACCTGTAAGAAACCGTCAAATACAGCGTAATCCTCTTCCTAAATCGCTTCAAACACCCGCTTGGCCCTCTATAGAAGTGACCTGCGGCTGACTGAAAATAGCGTCCTCTCAACTATTTCGGCAAAAGCCCGTGAATTTAGAAAGGACTCAATACATCGGTCATTACGGCGTCACGCTCTCCGTGATTCGCTTCACCGTAAAGCCTAACGGCAAGCAAGCGCTCAGCGATTTGATATCTCGCAAACCCCGCAACTTGCATAGCGCAGACATCGTCATCGGCCTCGATGCCCAGGCGAGCGGTGGCATAGACCCTCAGCGCTCAAGCATCTCAATGCACGTGTATTCAAATGAACCATAATCAATGGCTTTACCTACAGACGGCGCTATTTCTTGCCTTCTATTTATTGCTTTACTACAAAATCACCGACTGCACGCTAAGAAGGCGTTTCGCCGTTACCTTCGTCGTCACTGGGTTAGTCCTTTTGTTCTGGCTACCCTACGTCGCCATCATCCTTAGCATTCAACTCCTTCCTCTAGCCCTGTTCTTGATAGGCTTGGCACTCTTCATCACCCGAAACAAATTTCGCCTCAAACGCGACCGTCCCCCTCACCCACTCCTGCGTGCCCCCACCATGAACCTCGCCCCCAACTTCCCCGAAGACCCGGTCATGCAGCAACTCCTGCAACTGCTGCACGAAGAAATCGGTCTGCCGAAACACAAGACCATTCGCCTCGAAACCTCACTCAACTTCGACCTCGGCTGCGACGGCAGCGAGGCCAAGCAACTCATGGAAGCACTGGAGCAGGAATTCGCCCTCGATCTGGGCGACTACGACACTTATCGTTACTTCAACCCACCGGTGTTTGATGTGTTCCTCAAGCGGCGGGCCAAGGGGCGTGGCGAAAAGGTGCCGCTGACCATCGGCATGCTTTATCTGGCGATCAAAACCCACAGCTGGGACACGCAGACGCTGGAAAATCTGAGCTAACCGGCAAAACAGCCGCAGGCGCCAACTGACCGTTCGCGCACAAAAAAGCCGCCCACATGGGGCGGCTTTTTCACAACGACCGAATCTTACAACTTCGGACCCGCTGCCTTGATCGCATCGCTCACGTCAAACTTCTTGAAGTTCTCAATGAACAGACCCGCCAGCGCCTTCGCCGCTTCGTCGTAGGCAGCCTTGTCAGCCCAGGTGTTACGTGGGTTCAACAGGCCAGCCTCAACGCCCGGCACAGCCAATGGCACGTCCAGGTTGATGGTGTCGAGGTGTTGCGTTTCAACGCCGATCAACGCGCCGCTCTGGATCGCTGCGATCACGCCACGGGTGGTCGGGATGTTGAAGCGTTGGCCAACGCCGTAGCCGCCGCCGGTCCAGCCGGTGTTGACCAGGTAGACCTTGGAGCCGAAACCGCGGATGCGCTTGATCAGCAGCTCGGCGTATTCGCCGGCCGGGCGTGGGAAGAACGGCGCGCCGAAGCAAGTCGAGAAGGTCGACTTGATGCCGCCGCCCGAACCCATTTCGGTCGAGCCCACCAGTGCGGTGTAGCCGGACAGGAAGTGGTAGGCCGCTTGTTCTTCACTGAGGATCGACACTGGCGGCAGTACGCCGGTCAGGTCGCAGGTCAGGAAGATCACAGCGTTTGGCTCGCCGCCGAGGTTCTTCTCGGAACGCTTGGCTACGTGCTCAAGCGGGTAGGCGGCGCGGCTGTTCTGGGTCAGGCTGACATCGCTGTAGTCGGCGTGCCCGGCCTCGTCGATAACGACGTTTTCCAGTACGGCACCGTGCTTGATGGCTTTCCAGATAACCGGCTCGTTCTTCTCGGACAGGTCGATGCACTTGGCATAGCAACCGCCTTCGATGTTGAACACCACGCCCTCGCCCCAACCGTGTTCGTCGTCACCGATCAGGTAACGGCTTTCGTCGGCGGACAGAGTGGTCTTGCCAGTGCCGGACAGACCGAAGAACAGGGTCACGTCGCCGGCTTCGCCGATGTTGGCGGCGCAGTGCATCGGCAGTACGTCGGCGGCCGGCAGCAGGAAGTTCTGCACCGAGAACATGGCTTTCTTCATTTCACCGGCGTAAAGCATGCCGGCGATCAGCACTTTTTTCTGGGCGAAGTTGAGGATCACGCAACCGTCGGAGTTGGTGCCGTCACGCTCAGGCACGCACTCGAAGTTGGCCACGTTGAGCACTTGCCACTCGTCACGGCCGGCCGGGTTGTACTGGGCCGGGTTGATGAACAGGCAAAGCCCGAACAGGTTATGCCAGGCAGTCTGGGTGGTCATCTTCACGGCCAGGTAGTGGTCTTCGGAAGCCCCTACATGGACGTGGGAAACAAAATGCTCTTGCGCGTTGTTGAATGCCTCGACGCGAGCCCACAGGGCATCGAACTTGTCGGCCGGGAACTTGCGGTTGATCGGGCCCCAGGCAATGGCGTCCTGGGTCGAAGGCTCTTCAACGATGAAACGGTCGACTGGCGAACGGCCGGTACGGTGACCGGTTTCTACGACCAGCGCGCCAGTATCGGCAAGCACGCCTTCACCGCGCTGCAGGGCTTCTTTGACCAGATCGTCAACACTCAGATCGGTGTATACGGCGTTATTGGCTTGCGTCATGAGGTTCCCCGTCGGCCTATGGCCGAGTGCTCCAAACGTTTTGTAGTAGAAAGTTGCGCACTACTACCGCGAAAAAAGTGGGCCGGATTATGCCAGAAAAGCCCGAAAAAAGTAGGGTCCTCCCGTCAGAACAGCGCTAATCCGGCGTTTGTCAGGTGATTTACCTGTGCTTAAACGTTTTAGTGGCGGGTATCAGAGGGAGTGTCGATACCTGCGCCGGCGAACAATTGGGCGATATCAGCGGCATCGAACAGGTACCGCTGGTTGCAAAACTGGCAGTCGATCTCGATATGACCACCGTGCTCTACCACCAGGTTTTGCGCATCCTCCAGGCCGAGGCTGACCAGCGCATTCGCCGAACGCTCGCGGGAGCAGCTGCAATGGAAGCGCAGGCCCTGCGCATCGAACAGGCGCACAGCTTCTTCGTGGTACAGGCGGTGCAGGATGGTTTCGTTGTCCAGGGCCAACAATTCTTCAGCGGTCAGGGTGCCGGCCAGGGCGGTGAGGTTGCGCCAGCTTTCAGTGCGGTCGTCGTCATCCTTGATGCGGTCGGCGGGCAACTGTTGCAGCAACAGGCCACGGGCGCGCTTGCCGTCGGCGTTGAGCCAGAAACGCGTGCCAATCTGCTGGGACATGACGAAATAGTTGGTGAAGCAGTCCGACAGGTTTTCGCCGTCGAGGTCGACGATGCCCTGGTAACGCTGGCCTTCGGTCGGGTCGACGGTGAGCGCCAGCACGCCGTTGGGCATCAGGTCGGCCAGGGTGGCGTCAGGGGCGATCAGCTCAGCGTCATACCGGGCCAGACCACGGATCTCACGCTCGCTGGAACATTCGATCATCAGCAACGGGACCGGACCTTCGGAGCGGGCTTGCAGGATCAGCAAGCCGTCGAATTTCATGCTGCCTACCAGCAGCGCCGCAGCGGCCATCAACTCACCGAGCAGTTGCGCGACCGGCTCCGGATAGGGGTGCTTGGCGAGGACTTCGGCATAGCTGCGCTCCAGCGAGACCAGTTCGCCACGGGCGTCGTTCTCGTCAAAGATGAAGCGTTGGGTAAAGTCAGTGTCCGGTAAATCAGTCATAGGTCTAGGTATCTGAATTGATGACAAAATTATTACAAGCTTTATAAAATTGAACGCTTTAGCACCCTCTGGGTGCGGCTTTCTCCTGGAAACGGAGAGCTTATATAGAGCGAAGAGGGACAGTTTATGAACAATCCGGGTTTGTTCCAAGCCAAGTGGAACCTCCGGCGATGGGCTCTTTGCAATTTACTCGCAATCGGGCTGCTGTGTTTTTGGCTATGGCCCGCGGGCCAGATGCTGTGCGTGTTTTTCGACGAGTGGCTGTTTCATCTGCTCAATGCCCCGCTGGCAAACAATTCAACCTGGCTGCATATCTGGGCTGTGGCCAGCCTTAGGCCGTTTGATGCAGTGGTCGGCGTGATTCTGCTGACGCTGTTGATTCGCGGCGATTGGGTGTTCAAGGCGGTGCAGGTGCGCCAGGCGCTCTTGGGTTTTTTTGGGATTTTGCTGTTGTTGCTGTTTATCCGCATGCTGTTTTCCAAACTCGCGGCGCCGATGGGCTGGCAACACAGTAGCCCTTCGATGGTGCTCAGCGGCGCGATTCAGATGAGCGACTATTTCCCTGGGCTGGAGAAAATCTGGGAGTTGAAAGACCGTTCGAGCCAGAGTTTCCCCGGGGATCATGCTTCGGTGTTGCTGATCTGGGGGATGTTCATGACGGCATTCGCCCAGCGCCTGGGCCAGGTGCTGGTGATCTGGGGCCTGGCGCTGTTGTTCATGACGCCGCGGCTGGTGGCGGGGGCCCATTGGGGGCAGGACGATTATATCGGCGGGGTGCTGCTGGCACTGCTGGCACTGGGGTGGGGGTATTACACGCCGTTTGCCGCCAAGGTGTCGGGGGTGTTGCTACGGCTGACCGCGCCGGTGTTCGGGTTACTCGGCAAGCTACCGGTGATTGGCCGATTGAGCGTCATGCGCACCCCCTCCTGACGCTAAGAACTCATGTGGAAGCGGGCTTGCCCGCTCCCGCATGGGTAGATCTGTTTTGTGCTGAAGATTTGCGCGGTCAATCGTCATTACCACTGCCGCGAAACTTGAACAGGTCACGCCGCTGCTTCTTGCTCGGCTTGCCATCGGTGGTCATGCCCGTGGCACCGGCCTTGCGCATGGCCGCTGCGTTTTCGCGCTTGGCCATGCTGGCTTCGGTCTCGGCGTACAGCGCCTGCGCTTCGGGCGCGCCACGGCGCACGGCGGAAAGCGCCTGGACCACGACAGTTTTTTCGTCAAACCCTATACGAATCTGCAACTCATCGCCGACGCGCGGCTCTTTGCCCGGCTTGCAGCGCTCGCCGCGATGATGCACCTTGCCACTCTCGATAGCGGCCTTGGCCAAGGCACGGGTTTTATAGAAACGCGCCGCCCATAGCCACTTGTCCAGACGGATTTTGTCTTCCTCTGCCTGCTTCTGAGCCACTTGAATTCCTCGTTCTGAAAAATGCCGCAACTTTACTGTTGAAACGCTTCGACGCATAAACCCCAAGGCTCACCTAAGATACGCCAGGTAGCCGTCTGTTTTCGCGAGGATACGCTGTGACCGACTTCCCGACTTCACTCACCTCGCCCGACCAGCGTTGCCTGGGCTGCCAGCAAAGCGAGCCCTTGGGTTTTGATTTTGCATTCGCCTACCAACCGATCGTAGACCTTCGCGACCATTCGGTTTTTGCCCACGAAGCCTTGGTGCGAGGCACGCAGGGCGAGGGCGCGTTGTCGGTGCTAAACCAGGTCAGCGATAGCAACCGCTACCGCTTCGACCAGCGCTGCCGCACCAAAGCGATCGCCCGCGCCGCCGCCCTGGGGATGCAAACCTATCTTTCCATCAATTTCATGCCCAACGCGGTGTATCGACCCGAGCTGTGCATTCGCAGCACCCTGGAGGCCGCCCGCACGCACAATTTTTCGCTGAACCAGCTGATTTTCGAGACACTGGAAAGCGAGCACATAGATAACCATCGCCATTTGACGAATATTCTGCGTGAATACCGCGAATTCGGCTTCAAAACTGCCATCGACGATTTCGGCGCGGGCTATTCGGGGCTGAACCTGCTGGCCGATTTCCAACCTGACTTGATCAAACTCGACATGGCGCTGATCCGCAATGTCGACCAGGATCGTGTCCGCCAGGTCATCGTCCAGGGGATTGTCACAATCTGTGAGCAGTTGGGCGTTACTGTCATCGCTGAAGGCATTGAAAGTGCCGGTGAGCGTGACTTCCTGTCCGACTGTGGAATATTTCTGATGCAGGGCTACTGGTTCGCCAAACCCGCATTCAACGCGCTGGCCGAGGTTTCCCCTCAAGCCTGGGCGAATTGACCGGTTACCCATATTGAAGACATTTGACCATTTGACCGTTGTCGGTCTGCGTGAGTGGGTGGCACTTCCCGACTTGGGAGTGGCAGGCCTGCGCGCGAAGATCGACACCGGAGCCAGTACCTCAAGCCTGCACGCCACCGATATCGAGCCCTTCGAGCGAAACGGTGAGAAATGGGTGCGTTTTACCGCACACCTGGGCAGCGTCGTGCAGTTGCGGCACCGCCGCTGCGAAGCGCCGCTGATGGCGATGAAAACCATCAAGAGCTCCAATGGTCATGCGCAGGTGCGCTATGTGATCAGCACCACCCTGGCATTGGGCGACCGGGTCTGGCGGGTCGAATTCACCCTCGCCTGCCGCAAGGCCATGCGCTACCGCCTGCTCCTCGGTTCCAAAGCGCTGATTGACGGCCAGTTGGTGGTCAATCCCGGCGTCAAGTACGTTCAAGACAAGCCGGTGTTCCCGGTCTCTACTATTTCTGCCCCAGGTGCTGCATGAAGATTGCTGTGCTGTCGCGAAACCCGCGCCTATATTCCACCCGCCGCCTGGTCGAGGCCGGCACCGAACGCGGCCATGAAATGGTGGTGATCGACACGTTGCGTGCGTATATGAATATTGCCAGCCATAAGCCGCAGATCCACTACCGCGGCAAACCGCTGGAAGGCTTTGACGCGGTAATCCCGCGTATCGGCGCCTCGGTGACCTTTTATGGCTGCGCGGTGCTGCGCCAGTTTGAAATGATGGGCGTCTCCCCGCTGAATGAATCCGTCGCGATTGCGCGCTCACGGGACAAGCTGCGCTCGCTGCAATTGCTCTCGCGCCGGGGTATCGGCCTGCCGGTTACCGGTTTTGCCCACTCCCCCGACGACATTCCCGACCTGATCGAAATGGTCAACGGCGCGCCGCTGGTGATCAAGGTGCTGGAAGGCACCCAGGGCATCGGCGTGGTGCTGTGCGAAACCGCCACGGCGGCGGAGTCGGTGATCGAGGCGTTCATGGGCCTCAAGCAGAACATCATGGTGCAGGAATACATCAAGGAAGCCGGCGGTGCGGATATCCGTTGCTTCGTGGTCGGCGACAAGGTGATTGCCGCGATGAAGCGCCAGGCCAAGCCAGGAGAGTTCCGCTCCAACCTGCACCGTGGCGGCAGCGCCAGCCTGATCAAGATCACCCCCGAAGAACGCATGACCGCGCTACGGGCGGCCAAGGTCATGGGGTTGAGCGTGGCGGGTGTGGATATCCTGCGCTCCAACCATGGCCCACTGGTGATGGAAGTCAATTCATCACCCGGGCTGGAAGGCATCGAGACCACCACCGGCAAGGATGTGGCGGGGATCATCATTCAGCATCTGGAGAAGAGTGGTGGGGCGAATATGACCAGGACCAAAGGCAAGGGCTAATCGCGTAACACCTTAAACACGCTGAAAACCCATGAGGGAGCGGGCTTGCCCGCTCCCTCATTTGATCTTGGTTGTTTAAACCGCATCTCTGGGCAACATCAACCCCAACGGCAAGCGCACCCGTGCTTCAAGCCCGCCGTTCTCGCGATTGCGCAACTCAACATTGCCGCCATGCATCGAGGCAATCCGCCGCACAATCGCCAGCCCCAAACCGGTGCCCTTGCCACCCCGAGCGCGGTCGCCACGGGTGAAGGGGTTGAAAATGCCTTCCAGCTCGGCCGGGTCGATACCTGCCCCCCGATCCATCACGCTCAGCACCACATAGGGCGCAGCACTGTCACCGGAGACATACGCCGCCACTTCCACATCCGAGCCGGCGTGGTGCAAGGCGTTGCCGATCAGGTTGTTCAGCAGGCGCTTCATCGAGACCCGACGCAACGCAAACGGCTGGATCGGCTCCAGGCGCATGCGCACCTGCTCGCCATTCTGGTTGTAAGGCGCCACCACCTCGCGCACCAGGTCCGTCAGGTCGACGACTTCCACCACCTCGTCACGACCATCACGGATAAATGCCAGGAACTGGTCGAGAATCGCGTCCATGTCCTCGATATCACGCACCATGTCATCCGTGAGATCGGTATGGTCGCCCATCAACTCCAGGGACAGCCGCAAACGCGTCAATGGCGTGCGCAAGTCATGGGACACGCCCGCGAGCATCAACTCGCGCTCGCGCCCGGCCTGTTCGACATCCTCGGCCATCTGGTTGAACGCACTGTATACCTCGGTCATTTCACTGGGCGTGTCGCTGACCGGCAGGCGCACACTGCGCCCCTGCCCCAGTTGGCGGGCGGCAAACACCAGGCGTTTAAGCGGTTGATTGAGCTGGCGCACGAAAATCCACGCCGATGCCGTTGAAAGCAAGCCGATAGCCAGGAACCAGCCCAGCACGTTCCAGATCTTCTGCCCTCGCAAAGGGTGCGGATACAGCGGCACCTTCAGCCAATCTTCCCCCAGGCTCGGCGCGCGCACCCACAGTGCGGGTGACACATGCATACGCAGCCGCACTTCGGTGTCGTCGCCCAGTTCCGCCTGCATCTGGCGCTGGTAAATCTCACTGTAGGGCCAATGTTGCTCGCCTTCCGGCACACCTGCGCCCGCCACGCGCACCAGCGTGGCCGCCTTGGCGATTTTCTCGCGGTTCTCGGGGTCGGCCGCCCAATAGGCGCGCAGGGTCAGGGCGACACCGTGGCTGTACTGTCGATCCACCAGCACGTCTTCGTTCATCAGCAGATAAACCAGCGTGAGTGCCTTGGAAAACAGAACGACGATAAGCACCAGCCAAAGGGTGCGGGAGAAGAAACTTTGCGGGAACCACAGCGGGGTTTTCATAGGAAACAGCTAGACACCTTGCAGGAACGAGCAGCGCTCGCAGAATTGCAGACGCCGGACATCCCGTCGACCCTCATGGAGCCAAACGCCAGGATGCCCGCCCCTGCAAATCATCGGTCACTTGGTTGCAGTGCCATCCGGCACAAACACATACCCCACGCCCCACACCGTCTGGATATAACGCGGCTTGGACGGGTCCGGCTCGATCATTCGACGCAGACGAGAGATCTGCACGTCGATGGAGCGCTCCAAAGCATCCCATTCCCGACCACGGGCCAGGTTCATCAGTTTGTCGCGGGTCAGCGGCTGGCGTGCGTTCATCACCAGCGCCTTGAGCACGGCGAACTCGCCGGTGGTCAGCATGTGTACTTCATCGCCACGCTTGAGCTCACGGGTGGCCAGCGACAGCTCGTAATCGCCGAAGGTGACGCTTTCGTCCTCGCTGCCCGGTGCGCCCGGCACCGGCGCTGCCTGGCGACGCAATACGGCCTTGACCCGCGCCATCAGCTCGTCCGGGTTGAACGGCTTGGCCAGGTAGTCATCAGCGCCCAGTTCGAGTCCCTTGATGCGGCTCAGCTCATCGCCCTTGGCGGTGAGCATGATGATCGGAATCTGGTTGTTCGCGCCGCGCAGGCGTTTGCAGGCGGTGAGCCCGTCTTCACCGGGCAACATCAGGTCGAGCACGACCAGGTTGAACACCTCACGCCCCAACAGGCGGTCCATCTGCTCGGTGTTCGGCACCGCGCGGGCACGGTAGCCCTTGGAGTTGAAAAAACGCTCCAGCAGGCTGCTCAGCCCCGGATCGTCATCAACGATGAGAATTTTTTCGCCTTCAGCAGTTTGTGCAGTGCTGCTCATTGGATGCTCCTCTTATCTCGGCGCGCATTATGGCCTAGCTGCCGTTATACGCACCGAGTGCATTGTTAGCAGATTTTTCCTCTACTGCCAGCGAACCCGCGCCCTACAACCTGTGGCGCAGTACCCCCCAAGGACAGAACGCTGGTTATAATGCGACGCCCTCGTGCAGGGCAACGTCAGATCGTTACCGTTTACTGCCGGGCTTTTTTTACCCGCTTGTCGTGATTTTTTCGATTTCGAGGGTCAATAGGCAGCCTCTTGACCCAGGCAGCGGCGCCAGTCGGGCCGCTCAACCAGCCTCGCCGGGCCTTGTTTTTCCGGGCCTGCGAACTGCTTTTAAGAATTTCAGGTGGTTTTATGGACAGCATCAACAGCCGCATCGCCGAGGAACTCGGTGTACGCCCCCAACAGGTCGAAGCGGCCGTCGCTCTACTGGATGAGGGCTCCACGGTGCCCTTCATCGCCCGTTACCGAAAAGAAGTGACCGGCAGCCTCGACGACATTCAACTGCGGCACCTGGAAGAGCGCCTGCGCTACCTGCGAGAACTCGACGAACGGCGCATCAGCATCCTCGCCAGCATCACGGAACAGGGCAAGCTGACCCCGCAATTGGAACGCGACATCAAACTCGCCGATACCAAGACCCGCCTCGAAGACCTCTACCTGCCGTACAAACAGAAGCGCCGCACCAAGGGCCAGATCGCCCTGGAAGCCGGCCTCGGCGACCTGGCCGACGGTCTGTTCAACGACCCCTCGCTGACCCCGGACACCGAAGCCGCGCGCTTCATCGACGCCGAAAAAGGTGTCGCCGACGTCAAGGCCGCCCTTGAAGGCGCCAAGTACATCCTGATGGAGCGCTTCGCCGAAGACGCCAGCCTGCTGGAAAAGCTGCGCACCTACCTGAAGCAGGAAGCCATCCTCAGCGCCCGCGTGATCGCCGGCAAAGAGGAAGAAGGCGCCAAGTTCCGCGACTACTTCGAACACGACGAACCGCTCAAGAGCATGCCGTCCCACCGCGCCCTGGCGATTTTCCGCGGCCGCAACGAAGGCATTCTCAGCTCCGCGCTGAAAGTCGGCGACGAACTGCCGGGCACCATGCACCCGTGCGAAGGCATGATCGGTCAACAGTTCGGCATCCAGAATCAGAACCGTCCTGCGGACAAGTGGCTCGGTGAAGTCGTGCGCTGGACCTGGAAGGTCAAGCTCTACACCCACCTGGAAACCGACCTGCTCGGCGAGTTGCGTGACGGCGCCGAAACCGAAGCGATCAACGTCTTCGCCCACAACCTGCACGACCTGCTGCTGGCCGCACCGGCCGGCCCGCGTGCCACCCTGGGCCTCGACCCGGGCCTGCGCACCGGCTGCAAGGTCGCCGTGGTCGATTCGACCGGCAAGCTGCTCGACCACGCCACCGTGTATCCGCACGTGCCACACAACAAGTGGGACCAGACGCTCGCGATCCTGGCAGCCCTGTGCGCCAAGCACGCGGTAGACCTGATCGCCATCGGCAACGGCACCGCCAGCCGTGAAACCGACAAACTGGCCGCCGAACTGATCAAAAAATACCCCGCCATGAAGATGACCAAGGTCATGGTTTCCGAGGCCGGCGCTTCGGTGTACTCGGCATCGGAACTGGCTTCCAAGGAATTCCCGGACCTCGACGTGTCGATCCGTGGCGCAGTGTCCATCGCCCGCCGCCTGCAAGACCCGCTGGCCGAACTGGTGAAAATCGATCCGAAATCCATCGGCGTCGGCCAATACCAGCACGACGTGTCGCAGCTGAAACTGGCGCGCGGTCTGGATGCGGTGGTGGAAGACTGCGTAAACGCCGTGGGTGTGGACGTGAACACCGCCTCCGTCGCACTGCTGGCGCGGATCTCCGGCCTCAACGCGACCCTGGCGCAGAACATCGTGACCCACCGCGACGAAAACGGGGCGTTCAAGACCCGCGCCGCGCTGAAAAAAGTCGCACGCCTGGGTGAAAAAACCTTCGAACAGGCCGCCGGTTTCCTGCGTGTGATGAACGGCGACAACCCGCTGGACGCCTCGGCAGTTCACCCGGAAGCCTACCCGCTGGTGCAACGCATCGCCGCCGAGACCGACCGCGACATCCGCTCGCTGATCGGCGACGCCGCGTTCCTCAAGCGCCTGGACCCGAAGCAGTACACCGACGAAACCTTCGGCGTGCCGACCATCACCGACATCCTGCAAGAGCTGGAAAAACCTGGTCGCGACCCACGCCCAGGGTTCAAGACCGCCGAGTTCCAGGACGGTGTCGAAGACCTCAAGGACCTGCAACTGGGCATGATCCTCGAAGGCGTGGTGACCAACGTGACCAACTTCGGTGCCTTTGTGGACATCGGCGTGCATCAGGACGGTTTGGTGCATATCTCCGCGCTTTCGGAGAAGTTCATCAAAGACCCACGCGAAGCGGTGAAGGCCGGTGACGTGGTCAAGGTCAAGGTCATGGAAGTCGACATCCCGCGCAAACGCGTCGGCCTGTCGATGCGCATGAGCGACACCCCCGGCGAGAAAATCGACGGTGCCCGTGGCGCCCGCCCGGGCTCGGCGCCACGCCCGTCGCAAAACAACGCGCCGCGCAAGGAAACCGCGACCGCAGCGCCGAGCAACAACGCCATGGCCTCGCTGTTCGCCAACGCCAAACAGTTGAAGAAGCGCTGATGGAGATTCCGGCCGGTTTGACCCAGAGCGCGTTCAGCGAACTGATCGGCTGCCGCCTGCAACGCCTGGAGCAGGGCGTTGCCGAGGTGGCCCTGAGCCTGGAGCCGCAACTGCGCAATCGCGCAGGCAAGCTCCATGGCGGGGTGATTTTCAGCCTGGTCGACATCACCATGGGGCTGGCCTGTTCCAGCGCCCACGGGTTCGACCAGCAGAGCGCGACCATTGAATGCAAAATCAACTACATCCGCGCGGTGGAAAACGGCGAAGTGCTGTGTACCGCACGGGTGATTCACCCCGGTCGGCGCACGTTGGTGGTCGAGGCCGACGTGTACCAAGGTGAACGACTTGTCGCAAAAGCGCAGGGCACCTTCGCTGTCCTATAGCTCCCCACCCTCGATTTGAGTTAATTTCGGCGCTGCGATAACGGCGTCGGAATTTTCTTGCTGCGCTATAGCCCAATTCATGGAGTGAAGTAGGCTTTTTCAAAACGGGTCAAATCGACTCAAAACCAGGCGATCACGCCAGTTTTAACTTCACCCTTGTAGACCGTCCTGCCCACCCCCATATTGGGGCGACTGACGCGTGAAGGAATCCAACTTGAGCGAACTTCTCAACCGCCGCCTGGCCCTGCTCGGCAAGCGCGAACACCTCTCCCTGCTGGAGCATTGCTTGCACGGCATCGAGCGCGAATGCCTGCGTGTCACCCATGAAGGTCGCCTGGCGCAGACGCCGCACCCCGAAGCCCTGGGCGCCGCACTGACCCACGAACAGATCACCACCGACTACTCGGAATCGTTGCTGGAGTTCATCACCCCAGCCCTGCCCAACCCGGCCGATACCCTGAGCAATCTGGACAAGATCCATCGTTTTGCCTACAGCAAGCTCGGCAGCGAATACCTGTGGAGCCCCTCGATGCCGTGCCCGTTGCCGGCCGAGGAAGACATTCCGATTGCCTACTACGGCACCTCCAATATCGGACAGCTCAAGTACGTGTATCGCAAGGGCCTGGCCCTGCGTTACGGCAAGACCATGCAGTGCATTGCCGGTATCCACTACAACTTTTCCCTGCCGGAACAACTGTGGCCGCGGCTCAAAGAAGCGGAAGGGTTTGTCGGCACCGATCGCGACTATCAGTCCAACGCCTATATCGCCCTGATCCGTAACTTCCGCCGCAACAGCTGGCTGCTGATGTACCTGTTCGGTGCCTCGCCGGCCCTGGACGCGGGCTTCCTGCGCGGCCGTTCGCACCAGTTGGACGTGCTGGATGCCGACACCTTGTACCTGCCGTATGCCACCAGCCTGCGCATGAGCGACCTGGGTTACCAGAGCAACGCCCAGGCCGGCCTGACGCCGTGCTACAACGATTTGGCCAGCTACACCGACAGCCTGCGCGAAGCAGTGGCAACGCCCTACGCGCCTTATGTCGAAGTCGGCACCCACAAGGACGGGGAGTGGGTGCAACTCAACACCAACATCCTGCAGATCGAAAACGAGTACTACTCCAACATCCGTCCCAAGCGTGTGACTTACACCGGCGAGCGGCCGATCCAGGCGCTGATGGCCCGTGGCATCCAGTACATCGAAGTGCGCTGCCTGGACATCAACCCGTTCCTGCCGATGGGTATCGACCTGCAGGAGTCGCGTTTCCTCGATGCGTTCCTGCTGTATTGCGCGCTGAACGAGAGCCCGCTGTTCGCCGACAACGAGTGCGGCAACGCCACGTCGAACTTCCTCAGCGTGGTCAAGGAAGGCCGGCGTCCGGGCCTGCAACTGCAGCGCAAGGGCCAAACGGTGGACATGAAGGAATGGGCCACCGAGTTGCTGGAGAAGATCGCACCGCTGGCCGCCCTGCTCGATCAGAGCCACGGTATCCAGGAACACAGCCAGGCACTGGACGCCCAGTTGGCCAAGGTCAACGACCCGTCCCTGACGCCGTCGGCCCAAGTGTTGGCCGCGATGGCCGAGCGCAAGGAAAGTTTTGCGCAGTTCTCCCTGCACCAGAGCGAGGTGCACGCCGAATATTTCCGCAGCAAACCGTTGCCCGCTGAAGAGCAGGCGCACTTTGAAGAACTGGCGCGCACCTCGCTGGCGCAACAGGCGGAACTGGAGCAGAACGAAGTAGGCGATTTCGATGTGTTTGTCGGCTCGTACCAGGCCAGCATCCTCGCCATCAGCAACTAAAAGCCGAACTCACTCCCCCAGGGAAATGAGCTTCATGTGGAAGGGGGCTTGCCCCCGATAGCAGTCCTCAGTTAACTGATCAGTGACTGACCCACCGCTATCGGGAGCAAGCTCCCTCCCACATTTGCCCTCGCTGGGGTGAAGAATCCCTTCCACCCTTCTCCTCATAAGCTAATTCGAAAAAGTTATTTATTTTCGAGTTCTTAGATCATTTAGTCTCCTCACATGCCGATTCTCGGCCGCCTGATTGAGGAGCTTCCCCTTGAAACTGCTTACCCCTCTGCGCCTCTTGGCCGCGTTGTCCCTGGCCGGTGCCAGCCTGTTTGCCCAGGCGGCGGATGTGACCATCGCCTACCAGACCACCGTGGACCCGGCGAAAGTCGCCCAGGCCGACGGCGCGTATGAAAAAGCCACGAACGCCAAGATCGACTGGCGCAAATTCGACAACGGTTCCGACATCATCGCCGCCATCGCGTCCGGCGACGTGCAGATCGGCTACCTCGGTTCAAGCCCGCTGACCGCAGCCATCACGCGCAAAGTGCCGGTGCAGACCTTCCTCGTCGCCACCCAGATCGGCGGTGCCGAAGCCCTGGTGGCGCGCAACGGTTCGGGGATCAACAGCCCGCAGGACCTGATCGGCAAAAAAGTCGCCGTGCCGTTCGTGTCCACCGGCCACTACAGCCTGCTGGCCGCGCTGAAGCACTGGAACATCGACCCGTCGAAAGTGACCATCCTCAACCTCGCGCCGCCAGCCATCATCGCCGCCTGGAAGCGCGGTGATATCGACGCCACCTACGTGTGGGACCCGGCCCTGGGCGTGGCCAAGGAAAACGGCAAGGTGCTGATCACTTCCGGCGAACTGGCCACGTTCGGCGCGCCGACCTTCGACGCGTGGATCGTGCGTAAGGATTTCGCCGAGAAGCACCCGGAAATCGTCAGCGCTTTCGCCAAAGTCACCCTGGATGCCTACGCCGCGTACCGCAAAGACCCACAAGCCTGGCTCGCCGACAAAGGCAACGTCGACAAGCTGGTGAAGCTCTCCGGTGCCAAGGCCAGCGACATCCCCGCGCTGCTGCAAGGCAATGTCTACCCGCTGGCCGCTGAGCAGGTGACCCTGCTGGGCGCACCAACCACCAAGGCGGTGACCGATACCGCGGCGTTCCTCAAGGAACAAGGCAAGGTCGAAGCGGTGCTGCCGGACTACGCCCCCTACATCAGCGCCAAGTTCATTACCCACTGATCAGGAGTTCATCGCGATGGCCTTGCTACAACTGGAGCGCATCAGCGCACAGTACCCAGGCGCCACAGAACCTGTACTGTCTGACATTTCACTCGAACTTGGGCCCCAGCAATTGCTGGTGGCCCTCGGCCCGTCCGGCAGTGGCAAGACGTCGCTGTTGAACCTGATTGCCGGTTTTGTCGAACCCTCTGCCGGGCGCATCAGCCTTGATGGCGTGCCGGTCAAAGGCCCGAGTGCCGAGCGCGGCGTGGTGTTCCAGGACGATGCCCTGCTGCCCTGGCAGGACGTGCTGGCCAATGTCGGCTTCGGCCTGGAACTGGCCGGCGTGAGCAAGGCGCAACGCGAAGTGCGCGCCCGGGAAATGCTCGCCCTGGTGGACCTGGCCGGTTTCGACAGCCGGCGCATCTGGCAACTGTCCGGCGGCCAGAAGCAGCGGGTCGGCCTGGCCCGCGCCCTGGCGGCAGACCCGCGTGTGCTGCTGATGGACGAACCCTTCGGCGCCCTCGACGCGTTCACCCGCGAACAGATGCAGGAGCTGCTGCTGCAAGTCTGGCGGCGCACGGCCAAGCCGGTGTTCCTGATTACCCACGACATCGAAGAAGCGGTGTTCCTCGCCACCGATTTGATCCTGCTGGCACCCAACCCCGGTCAGATCGTCGAGCGCCTGCACCTGGATTTCGGCCAGCGCTATGCCGCCGGCGAGTCTGCGCGAGCGATCAAATCCGACCCGCGCTTTATCGAAACCCGCGAGCACGTGCTGGGCAAAGTGTTCTCCCAACGGCAGGTGTGCGCATGAGCAGCTACGAACTTCCCGCCACGGCCGCCAAGCCGGTGGCGCACGCGGTTATCCCGCTGCGGCGCAGCCTCAGCACACGCTGGATCAGCCTGCTGACGCTGATCGCCTTGCTGGCGATCTGGTGGGCCGTGACCGCCAGCGGCCTGATCGAACCGCTCTTCCTGCCGCCGCCGTCCGCCGTGCTGCAAAAAGGCTGGTTGCTGGCGACCACGGGCTACATGGATTCCACCTTGTGGCAGCACCTCGGCGCGAGCCTCGGCCGCATCGGCCTGGGTCTGGGTTTTGCGGTGCTGACCGCGGTGCCGGTGGGAATTGCCATCGGCTCGAATCGTATCGCCCGGGGCATTCTCGATCCGCTGATTGAGTTCTACCGGCCGATTCCACCCCTGGCCTACCTGCCGCTGATCGTGATCTGGTGCGGCATCGGCGAGCTGTCCAAGGTGCTGCTGATCTACCTGGCGATCTTTGCGCCGATCGCCATCGCCACCGCGACCGGCGTGCGCACGGTCGACCCGGCCAAGCTGCGTGCCGCGCAGTCGTTGGGCGCCACGCGCGCCCAACTGATTCGCCACGTGATCCTGCCGAGCGCCCTGCCCGACATCCTCACCGGTGTGCGCATCGGGCTGGGCGTGGGCTGGTCGACATTGGTCGCCGCCGAGCTGATCGCCGCCACCAGCGGCCTGGGCTTCATGGTGCAGTCGGCGGCGCAGTTCCTGGTCACCGATGTGGTGGTGCTGGGGATTCTGGTGATCGCGCTGATCGCCTTCGCCATGGAAATGGGCCTGCGTGCCCTGCAGCGCAAACTGGTGCCGTGGCATGGCCAGGCACACTGAGTGATGAGAACCCCATGAGCAGCCTGACCGTTACCCCATTAAGCACCGCCCTTGGCGCCCAGATCAGTGGCGTCGATATCACCCGGCCGCTGAACCTCGAACAGCGCGACGCCATCGAACAGGCGTTGCTCAGCCATTCGGTGCTGTTCTTCCGTGACCAGCCGCTCACCCCGCAGCAACAAGCACGCTTCGCGGCGAACTTCGGCGACCTGCACATTCATCCGATCTACCCTAACGTGCCGGAACAGCCCGAAGTGCTGATCCTCGACACCGCCGTCACCGACGTGCGTGACAACGCCGTATGGCACACCGACGTGACCTTCCTGCCGACCCCGGCCCTCGGCGCAGTGCTGAGTGCCAAGTTGCTGCCGGCGTTTGGCGGCGACACGTTGTGGGCCAGCGGGATTGCCGCGTATGAGGCCCTGTCCGAGCCGTTGAAGGGGCTGCTCGACGGGCTCACCGCCACGCACGACTTCATCAAATCCTTCCCGCTGGAGCGCTTTGGCAACACTGCCGAAGACCTGGCGCGCTGGGAAGAAACCCGCAAGAAGAACCCGCCGCTGTCGCACCCGGTGGTGCGCACCCACCCGGTAAGCGGGCGCAAGTCGCTGTTTGTCAGTGAGGGCTTCACCACCAAAATCAATGAACTGGAACCGGCGGAAAGCGAGGCGATCTTGAAGCTGCTGTTCGCCCACGCGACACGCCCGGAGTTCACGATTCGCTGGCGCTGGCAGGAGAATGACGTGGCGTTCTGGGATAACCGCGTCACCCAGCATTACGCGGTGGATGACTACCGGCCGCAACGGCGGGTGATGCACCGGGCGACGATTCTTGGCGATGTGCCGTTCTGAGCCAAACACGACAGTCGCCACACTGAAGACAAAATGTGGGAGGGGGCTTGCCCCCGATGGCGGTGTATCAGTCAGTACATGCATTGACTGGTCCACCGCCATCGGGGGCAAGCCCCCTCCCACATTGAATGTGTATTGCCGGGTTATTCAGCCGTCGATGGTTTTTCCCACAGATTGATCCCTCCTTCCAGCGCAAACCGATCGATCTCCGCCAGTTCCTCGGCGGTGAAGCTCAGGTTCTTCAGCGCCCCGACGTTTTCAATAATCTGCTCCGGGCGGCTCGCGCCGATCAGCGCGCTGGTCACCCGTGGGTCGCGCAGGGTCCAGGCCAGGGCCAGTTGGGCCAGGCTTTGGCCGCGGCGCTTGGCGATTTCATTGAGCGCACGCACGTGAGCGATGTTGGCGTCGGACAGGTGCTTGGCCTGCAACGAACCGCCACCGGGGCGATTTACCCGTGCATCGGCCGGCACGCCATTGAGGTACTTGTCGGTCAACAACCCCTGGGCCAGCGGCGTGAATGCGATCACCCCGGCACCGAGGGCTTCGGTGGTGTCGAGCAGGTCTTTTTCCACCCAGCGGTTGAGCAGGTTGTAGGCCGGTTGGTGGATCAGCAGCGGGACTTTCCACTCGTTAAGCAGGGCTGCGATTTCGCGGGTTTTCACCCCGGAGTAGGAGGAAATACCAATGTACAACGCCTTGCCTTGTTGCACGGCGGTGGCGAGGGCGCTGGCGGTTTCTTCCAGGGGTGTGTCGGCGTCGAAGCGGTGCGAATAGAAAATATCCACGTAGTCGACGCCCAGGCGTTGCAGGCTCTGGTCCAGGCTCGCCAGGATGTATTTGCGCGAACCGCCGCCCTGGCCATATGGGCCGGGCCACATGTCCCAGCCGGCCTTGCTGGAGATGATCAATTCGTCGCGGTAGTGCTTGAAGTCTTCGCGCAGCAAACGCCCGAAGTTGATCTCGGCGCTGCCATACGGCGGGCCATAGTTGTTGGCCAGGTCAAAGTGGTTGATCCCCAGGTCGAACGCGGTGCGCAGCAGGGCGCGCTGGGTGTCGATCGGGGTGCTGTCGCCAAAGTTGTGCCACAGCCCCAGGGACAGGGCCGGCAGCACCAAGCCACTGCGGCCGACGCGGCGATAGGGAATAGATTCATAGCGGTTTTCGGCAGCGATATAAGTCATCGAATCCTCTCTTGGACGGGGGCAAATAAGGCCTGGGAATAAGCCTATTCCCAGGCCTTTTAAGCAGCTGAATCGCTTAACGCTGCCCTTCCGTTTTACAGCAAACTCCTACCAGAGTGGAACGACATAGCTGACATAGAAGCGGTTTTCATCCTGCACGGTGGCACCGGTAATGTCCGGGCTGGCGTGGGCATTTTTCCAGGTCACGCCCAGGCCCTTGAGGGTGCCGGTCGGCACTTGGTAGGCCACGGCAACGTTGCGTTCCCATTCGCTGGTAGTACCCTGTGCGGTGCGGATGTCATCGCCATGGGCATAGGCGGCGGAGAACGTCAGGCCGTTGAGGCCCAGTTTGCCGAAGTCATATTTATACTGCGCCAGCCAGGTGCGTTCACCGGCGTGCTGGAATTTGTTCAACTGCATGTTGGTCAGCGCCGGGGTGTCGGCACCCGAGCCTGGGCCTTGACGGTTGTCGCCGCTGTTCAGGCCGGAATCCAGGTACGGGAAGTCGCTGCTGCCGCTGTTTTTCTGGATGCCGAGGCCGACGGTATGACCGTCCAGGCTGTAGCTTTCCAACAGGCTGACGGTGGACTGGTTGATGCGGCCCTTGTTCACGCCATCGCCATAGACCCCCGCCGCCGCAAAGTCCTTGTCGCCATCGGCGTTACCGCCCACCCCCAGGCTGCGGAACATACGCACATCGGTGTCGATCGCACCGACCGACAAGGCGTCATGGCGCTTGGCACCGAGGAAGAACTGTTGGTAGTAATCCTCAAGGTTGGAATACCACAGGCTGACGGTGGTGCCCGGCAAGCCGGTGTAGTCGGCACCGCCGAAGAGGAAGCGATCGCTCTCCTTGGTGCCGCCGGCGGTGATCATGCCCTGGTCGCCGGTTTCGTTGCGGATCTTGGTCTTGAGGATGTCGCCACCGGTGAAGGTGAAGTCGGTGAGGTCCTTGGAGACCAGTTGCACACCGGTGTTGGTCTGCTGGTACAGGCGGCCGTCGGTGTTGGCCAGCACCGGGTTGTTGCCATACAGCGTACCGACCCGCAATTCATCCTTGGCGAAGCGCATCTTGAACGTCGGGCTCAGCACGCCGAACTGGTCAGCGGATTTGCCGTTGTCCAGCGGGAACATGCTGCCGGGGTAGCGGCCCTGGTGGTCTTTGTCATTGAGGTCACCGCCGGAGTCCAGTTTCAAACCGTAGAACGCCTGCAAGTCGAGGCCGAAACCCACCGGCCCCTCGGTGTAGCCGGACTTGAAGTTGAACTCGAAACCCTGGCCCCAGTCACGAATGCTATGGGCCTTGGCATTGCTGCCGACCACGTCACGCCCCTGCTGGTTGAGATAGCGGTTGAGCAGGGTCACATCGGCGTGGCTGTCGTCGATAAAATCGGCATGGGCGGACAGCATAAAGCTCGCCATGGCGACACCCACCATGGGGCTTAATAACGTCTTCATTGTTACCGGTCTCCGTCACTGTTCTGAAATGAAAGCGTCAAACGCTTCACACAATTACGCAGTGACCAGATGACAGTTGCGCGTCAAAACGCTGTTGGGGCGCATGAAATTAAATTTAAGAAAGCCCCGTATTGCGGGGCTTTGCGTGAAGTGAAGCGAGCCCTGCCCACGCGGGAACAGGGCCTTGGACGTCACCGCACCAAGTGCAGGAACTGCAGGTGGCGCTCGTACTGGTCGAGGATGTCGTTGATGATCTGCTCCTTGGTGTAGCCCACCAGATCGTAGTCCTGGCTGCCCTCGCTCAAGTGCACTTCGGCCCGGTAGTAGCGACGGTTGTTGAGCTCCTTGGAACCCATGCCGCCACGGGCAAACGACGGTGTGAAGTACCCGCGCATTTGCACCTGGTAGACGAACGGGTGCTCTTCACCATGGCCGATTTCCAGGCTGACGCTGTCGTTGGACGGGTCGGGCTGGGTCACCACACTCAGGCCCTTCTCGACGAACACGGCGGTCACTTCTTCAATCGCCGGGCGCACCGTCGCCTCAAGGAAGCGATACACCTCATCGCGCGACGGGAAATGCACCGCCTGGCTCAAACGCTGACGCCAGCCGCCACGGCCCTTGCCCGCCGCAGATACCGGGGCCAACGAATGCAACTGGGCGATCTGCTTCTGCGATTCGAGGTAGAAGGCCTTGTGCAGCCCCCACATCATCAGCAGCAGGATCAACGAGAACGGCAACGAGGTCAGCACCACCGCCGATTTCAGCGAGTCGATGCTGCCGGCAAACAGCAACGCACTGGTCACCAGCGCGGTCATCGCGCCCCAGAACACCCGCAGCCACTTCGGCCCGTCTTGATCGGCGTTGCCGCCTTTGGACGACAACGTGGACAGCACCACAGTGCCGGAGTCGGCGGAGGTGACGAAGAACACGAAGCTGATAAACACCGTGACCGCGATCACCGTCTTGCTCCACGGGTAGGTTTCCAGCAGCAGGTAGAGGCTCATCGACGGGTCATCGATGGCCGACTGGCCGAGCGCGGTCAACCCGTGATTGAGCACCTGGTCGATGGCGCTGTTGCCGAAGATCGACATCCACGCCAGGGTGAAACCCAGCGGGATCAGCAGCACGCCGAACACGAACTCGCGGATGGTACGGCCACGGGAAATACGCGCGATAAACAGGCCCACGAACGGCGACCAGGCAATCCACCAGGCCCAATAGAACACCGTCCAGCCACCCAGCCAGTCGCTCGGCTTGTCGTAGGCGTACACGTCGAAACTCTTGGTCGGCAGCGCGCCGAGGTAGTCGCCGATGTTCTGGATCAGGGTGTTGAGCAAGTGCTGGGTGGGGCCGGCGAACAGCACGAACAGCAGCAGCGCACAGGCCAGCAGCATGTTGATGTCGGACATCACGCGCACACCCTTGTCCACACCGGCCACCGCCACCAGGATCGCCGCGCCCATCATCAGGGTGATCAAGCCCACCTGAATCCACTGGGTGTGGGCGATACCAAACAGGTAATCGAGACCGGAGTTGAGGTGCAGCACACCGAAGCCCATGTCGGCACCGAGGCCGAACACCGTGGCGATGATGCCGAAGCCATCCACCGCGTAACCGATCGGGCCGTTGATACGCTTGCCGATCAGCGGGTACAGCGCCGAACGCAACGCCAGCGGTAGGTTATGCCGGTAGGCGAAGTACGCCAGGGCCATGCCGACAAAGGCGAACACACCCCAACCGTGCAGGCCCCAGTGCAGAAACAGGATCTGCATGGCCTGGCGTGCAGCGTCGGCGTTCATCGCCGCGCCCTGGGGCGGTTGCACCAGGTGCGTCAGCGGTTCGGAGACGCAGAAGAAAAACAGCGTGATGCTGATCCCGGCGGCGAACAGCATGCCGGCCCAGGACAGGTAACTGAATTCGGGCTCGTCGTGGTCGGCACCGAGTTTTATCTTGCCGTAGCCCGATAGCGCGGTGACCACCACGAAGACCAGATACAGGGTCATCGCGAGCATGTAGTACCAGCCGACCGTATTGGCCGCCCAGTTTTGCGCCGCCAGCAGCCAGGCACCGGCCTGTTGCGGGATTGCAATGACGGTGATGCCAAACAGCAGGATGAAACTTGCGGCGAAATAGAACACGGGCGCATTCATGCGCACCAGACCGCTGGGTGGGGTGGTCGGCGCACTCATGAACGATGCACCCCTGGGGTGTGAGATGTGGCTGTGTATAACGGACTCAGCAAAGGTAAGCCTCCTGTTGTGAGCGGGCAGCGAACCACCGATTTAACTTGAACGAACGTTCAAGTTAAACATGGATAGGCGGTTTTGGACTAATCGCAGGGCTGAGTGGTAGGTGATTCCTACACTAGCTCAAGGATTGTTATGACGTTTGGGCGAGGCAAATCGTTCAGCGGTTACAGGCTGAAATACGGCTCACACTTGAAATGCAGTCAACCTGTGGGAGGGGGCTTGCCCCCGATGGCGGTGGGTCAGCCAGCACATGCATTGACGGGTCCACCGCTATCGGGAGCAAGCTCCCTCCCACAGGGTTTGGTGTGATGTTTAAGGACGTGCGCTACTTTTGGGTGCCGTCGTCATGCTGATGAACGAACGTTCAAATTGAACATGGATAGGCGGTTTTGAACTGATGCTCAAGGATTGGTATGACGCTTGGGCGAGGCAAATCATCCAGCGGTTGCAGGCTGAAATACGGCTCACACTTGAAATGCAGTCAACCTGTGGGAGGGGGCAAGCTCCCTCCCACAGGGTTTGGTGTGATGTTTAAGGGCGTGCGCTACTTTTGGGTGCCGTCGTCATGCTGCAGATTCGCCTGCGTGATGTTCGCCCCCGCTGGCACGCTGCGGGTCAGCCACACGTTGCCGCCAATGGTCGAGCCTTTGCCGATGGTGATCCGCCCGAGGATCGTCGCCCCGGCATAGATCACCACGTCATCCTCGACAATCGGATGCCGCGGATGGCCTTTCTGCAATTGCCCGTCCTCATCCGCCGGGAAGCGCTTGGCCCCCAACGTCACCGCCTGGTAGATGCGCACGCGCTCGCCGATGATCGCGGTTTCGCCAATCACCACACCCGTGCCGTGGTCGATAAAGAAACTCGGGCCGATCTGCGCGCCGGGGTGTATGTCGATGCCTGTGGCCGAGTGGGCGATTTCTGCGCTGATGCGCGCCAACAGCGGCAGGCCGGCGTGGTACAGATGGTGGGCCAGGCGATGGTGAATCACCGCCAGAATGCCCGGATAGCACAGCAGCACTTCATCCACACTGCGCGCAGCCGGGTCGCCGTGGTAGGCGGCCAGCACATCGGTGTCCAGCAGGCTGCGCAGGGACGGCAAGGCCAGGGCGAAATCCTGGATCAGGCGGATGGCGTGGGCGTCGACCGCGCTGTCATCCTGGCCGCCCTGGCGCGCGGCGTAGCGCAGCTCCAGGCGCGCCTGGGCGAGCAAGGCATTCAAGGCGACGTCGAGGGTGTGGCCGACGTAGAAGTCTTCACTTTCTTCACGCAGGTCCACCGGCCCCAGGCGCATCGGAAACAGCGCGCCGCACAGCGCTTCAAGAATCTGCCCCACGGCCTCGCGTGAGGGCAACTCGCGACCGCCGTGCTCGCCGCTCATACGACCATTGCGCGTTCGCCACTGGTCCCGCGCGCTGCGCAGTTGGCTGACGATGATGGGTAATTGCCAATGACTGGAACGCTCACTCACGGTATTCACTCCTGACAAAATGGCCATCACTTTACGATAGGCACCCCGGCCGCCCTTAAGAACCAATGGTGCAATGCTAAGAACCATCGGGCATAAGCGATTGACGGTTGCCCGATGAAAAGTGCCTGCCTATAGTCGCCCCATCACTTAGCCACCGTGCGTAGCCATGATCAAACAACAGCTCGACCGTTTTAACCGCCTGGAACTGCTGGGCGGCGCCACCGCCCTGGAAAAACTCGAGCGGCTGTCGACCTGGCTGGGCAGGGATATCTACGTCAAACGCGACGACACCACGCCGCTGGCCATGGGCGGCAACAAGCTGCGCAAACTCGAATACCTGGCGGCCGATGCCATCGCCCAGGGCGCCGACACCCTGGTGACCGCCGGGGCCATCCAGTCCAACCACGTGCGCCAGACCGCCGCCCTGGCCGCCAAGCTGGGCCTGGGCTGCGTCGCCCTGCTGGAAAATCCCACCGGCACCGAAGACCCCAACTACCTCGGCAACGGCAACCGCCTGCTGCTGGACCTGTTCGACGCCAAGGTCGAGTTGGTAGAGAACCTCGACAACGCCGACGACCAGCTCAACGCCCTCGCCGATCGCCTGCGCAGCAACGGCAAGAAGCCGTATCGGGTGCCCATCGGCGGCTCCAATGCGCTCGGCGCCCTGGGCTATGTGCGGGCCGGGTTGGAACTGGCCGCGCAGATCGAAGACAGCGGGATTGAATTTGCTGCCGTGGTCTTGGCCTCGGGCAGTGCGGGCACCCACAGCGGCCTAGCCCTGGCGTTGAGCGAAGTGCTGCCGCAGTTGCCAGTGATCGGCATCACCGTATCGCGCACTGAAGAAGCGCAGTTCCCAAAAGTGCAGGGCCTGGCCGAACGCACCGCCGCGTTGCTGGGTGTGGATGTCCCCGAGGCCTTCAAGGTGATCCTGTGGGACGAATACTTCGGCCCGCGTTATGGCGAACCGAACGCCGGCACCCTTTCAGCGGTCAAGCTATTGGCGAGCCAGGAAGGCTTGCTGCTGGACCCGGTCTACACGGGCAAGGCCATGGCCGGCTTGCTGGACGGTATCGGGCGTCAGCGCTTTGAGGATGGCCCGATTATTTTCCTGCATACCGGTGGCGCGCCGGCGTTGTTTGCCTACAACGCCGTATTTAACTGAATAAACAGGGATCAACATGTGGGAGGGGCGGTGCGACGATTCGACTTGCCCCCGATAGCGGTGGGTCAGTGAGACATGCATAAACTGACACGGCCCTATCGGGGGCAAGCCTCCTCCCACATTGGACCAAGCGCATATTCTAAAATAGAATATCAATTTAGATTTATATTATTTTCAAGTCTTAAAAACCGGCTTTATCATCGCGCCGTAGGCGAAGACGCGCTACGCGCTTTAAGGCAGGATACGACTACCGCGTCACCTGCTTCGCTCAACATAAAAACACAGGGGCTCTTCATGACTATTTCTGTATTCCGTCGCACATTGCTGGTCGGCACACTGGGCCTGGCCCTCGGTGCTGGTTGGTTGGGCCAGGCCGTGGCCGGCGAACAGCTGGGCAACATCAAGAAAGCCGGTGAGATCAAGATCGGTCTCGAAGGCACCTACCCACCGTTCAGCTTTGTCGACGAAAGCGGCAAGCTCAGCGGTTTCGAGGTCGAGTTGTCAGAAGCGCTGGCCAAGGAGCTGGGCGTCAAGGTCAAACTGCAAGCCACGCCATGGGACGGTATCCTCGCCGCCCTGGAATCCAAGCGTCTGGATGCAGTCGTCAACCAAGTGACCATCTCCGAAGAGCGCAAGAAGAAGTACGACTTCTCCAAGCCTTACACCGTCTCCGGTATCCAGGCCCTGACCCTGGCCAAAAACGTCGACACCATCAAGACCGCCGACGACCTGGCCGGCAAGAAAGTCGGCGTGGGCCTGGGCACCAACTACGAACAATGGCTCAAGGACAATCAGCCCAAAGCCATCATCAAGACCTATAACGATGACCCCACCAAGTTCCAGGACCTGCGCATCGGCCGCATCGACGCGATTCTGATCGACCGCCTCGCCGCGCTGGAATACGCCAAGAAGGCCAAGGACACCGCCGCTGCCGGGGACGCCTTCTCGCGCCAGGAAGCCGGTATTGCCCTGCGCAAAGGCGAGCCTGAATTGCTCGAGGCAGTGAACAAGGCGCTCGACAAACTGCGCGCCGACGGCACCTTGAAGAAGCTGTCCGAGAAGTACTTCAACGCTGACGTCACTCAATAATGGAAGCAGGTTTCCAACTCGCGCTGGACTCCGCGCCCTTTCTGCTCAAGGGCGCGTATTTCACGGTAATCCTCAGCCTCGGCGGGATGTTTTTCGGCTTGCTGCTGGGCTTCGGCCTGGCCTTGATGCGCCTGTCGCGCTTCATGCTGCTGCGCTGGATGGCTCGCGTCTACGTGTCGTTCTTTCGCGGTACGCCCCTGCTGGTGCAGCTGTTCCTGATCTACTACGGCTTGCCGCAAGTGGGCATCGAGCTGGACCCGATCCCGGCCGCCATGATCGGCTTCTCGCTGAACATGGCCGCCTACGCCTGTGAAATCCTGCGGGCCGCCATCGCATCCATCGAGCGCGGCCAGTGGGAAGCCGCGGCCAGTATCGGCATGACCCGCGCGCAGACCCTGCGCCGGGCCATCCTGCCGCAAGCGATGCGCACCGCATTGCCGCCGCTGGGCAACAGCTTTATTTCGCTGGTCAAGGACACGGCGCTGGCCGCCACCATCCAGGTGCCCGAGCTGTTCCGCCAGGCGCAACTGGTGTCGGCGCGCACCTTCGAAATCTTCACCATGTATCTGTCCGCTGCCCTGATCTACTGGGTCCTGGCAAGTATCCTGGCGTATTTTCAAAATCGTCTGGAAGACCGGGTCAACCGGCATGACCTGGAGTCTTGAAGCATGATCGTGGTTGAAAAACTGACCAAACAATTCAACGGCCAGGTGGTGCTCAACGGCATCGACCTGGAGGTCAAGGAAGGCGAAGTCGTCGCCATCATCGGCCCCAGCGGCTCCGGCAAGACCACCTTCCTGCGCTGCCTGAACTTCCTCGAAACCCCCACCAGCGGTCGCATCAAGGTCGGTGACATCGAGATCGACAGCAGCAAGCCGCTCAATCAACAACAAGGCCTGGTGCGGCGCCTGCGCCAGCACGTGGGTTTTGTGTTCCAGAGCTTCAACCTGTTCCCGCACCGCACCGCGCTGGAAAACGTCATCGAAGGCCCGATCGTGGTCAAGAAGATTCCCCGCGAGGCGGCAACCGCCCTGGGCCGCAAGCTGTTGGCGCGGGTCGGTCTGGCCGGTAAGGAGGACGCCTACCCGCGGCGCCTGTCCGGCGGCCAGCAACAGCGCGTGGCGATTGCCCGGGCGTTGGCCATGGAGCCGGAAGTGATTCTGTTCGACGAACCCACCTCGGCCCTCGACCCGGAACTGGTGGGCGAAGTGCTGGCGACTATTCGCAGCCTCGCCGAAGAAAACCGCACCATGGTGATCGTCACCCACGAAATGAGTTTTGCCCGGGATGTCGCCAACCGGGTGATCTTCTTCGACAAGGGAGTGATCGTTGAACAAGGTGAGGCCAAGGCGTTGTTCGCCAACCCCAAGGAAGAACGCACGAAGCAGTTCCTGAGCAAGTTTCTCGCGCATTAACGCAGCGCAACGCGAGTGTGGGAGCCCGCTCCCACCCTACAAGAACGCCCGGCCTGCCTAAGTAAAACACCCCCCGCACTGCCCTTAAAATGCCCCCTCCCGGTCAGACCGTTCTGAATCTTCCCAAACCCGCCGTTTAGCCTTTTGCCGCCATTGACGCCCTCCGGCCAACGCTCTTATCTAGCGCCCAGAGGATTGGATCCTATCCCGGCTTTTCACTGAATCGTTCCTTTCGGCCCCCGTCGCGCTCCCGCGCCAAGGGTCCGGAACGATTGCTGCTGGCTGCATCAAGGAGATTACTATGACGCGCACCGCAACCCCGGCCCTGCTCACTGCCCCGACCCTGCCCCAGGCGCTTCGCAATGGCATCAATGCCCTGGCGGCGACACAACTGCAAGTTAGCATCGCGCCCTACCCCGGCATGGATGAGGGTGACCTGATCGAGCTGTTCTGGAACAACTGCTTTGCCGACTCACGGCGCGTCACCGCGTGCAAGGTCGGCACCGCCACCCAACTGCGGGTGCCGGAAAGTTTTGTGCAGGACGGCCATGCGCAGGTTCACTACCAGGTCATGCAGATCGGCCACGGCCCCGCGCGCTCAGCCGTGACCACGGTGCGGGTCAAGACCAACTACCCCGGCGGCCAACCGAGCGCGCTGTACCGCGACGAAAACCAGAACCTCGCCCCCGTGGGCCTGCCCGACATGATTCGTCGCTACGGCGTCAACAGCAGCCAGGTGCGGCGCGGCATTCCGCTGACCATCGAGCCCTACCTGAACATGACCAGCGGCGACGCCATCACCCTGCGCTGGGGCGATGTACGCCTGGACCTGCCGAAAATCCAGGCCAAAGCCGTCGGTATTACGGTGCAGGTGTGGGTGCCCTCGGCGATCATTATCGAAGCGGGCGACGACAGCCGGCTGGAGGTCACGTACTGCATTCTCGATCGCGTGGGCAATAACTCACGCTGGGCGCCGGCCCGCACATTGCGCATCGCCGCCTATGTGCCAGCGGCACCGAAGCGCCCGGCCAGCGCCGCGCCGGTCTATCAACCGCGTCGCCCCGGCTCGCCCCTGGAGCTTGGGTAACGGTCCTTCTATGCATATTCCTAAAAGTTAGTTTATTTATAAATTTAACACGCTTAGGGTATATGCACCGGACCACCGGACATTCCTGATTTTTTTGTTTTCATTTCATTGAATGCGAGGTCGGTATGGTCAGAATTACCCCGGTGCAGAACGCCAGGGCATTACGTGCAGCCAAGGAGCGGCGCTGATGTCTAACTTGGCTCTAACACCCCCCCAGAGTGATCTGGACGTAGCCCCCCTGCTGTTGCCGGCCGCTGTGCTGCGCGACGACGCCCAAGCGCTGAGCGCGGCCCACGAGTTGGCCCAGGCCGCGCGCGTGCAAGCCGCCAAGCGCGACCAGCTGCGCAAGCTGCCATGGGCGCAGATCGAGCAGTTCACCCGCAGCGGGCTGGGCAGTATTTCCATTCCCCGCGAGTACGGCGGCCCGCAGGTGTCGTTCACCACCCTGGCCGAAGTCTTCGCGATCATCAGCGCGGCCGACCCGGCACTCGGGCAGATCCCGCAGAACCATTTCGGCATCCTGCACCTGCTGCAGGGCGCCGCCACCGAGCGCCAGAAAAAACAGCTGTTCCAGAGCGTGCTCGACGGCTGGCGCATCGGTAATGGCGGCCCGGAACGCGGCACCAAAAACACCCTGGAGCTCAAGGCGCGTATCACCGCCGAAGGCGACGGTTACGTGATCAGCGGCCAGAAGTTCTACTCCACCGGCGCGCTGTTTGCGCATTGGGTCGCGGTGAAGGCGCTGAACGATGACGGCAAGCAGGTCATGGCGTTTGTGCGCCGTGGCACGCAAGGGCTGCGCATCGTCGATGACTGGTCCGGCTTCGGCCAACGCACCACCGCCAGCGGCACCGTACTGCTCGACCGGGTGCCGGTCGATGCAGAGCTGGTGGTCGAAAACTGGCGCCTCGGCGAAAGCCCGAATATCCAGGGCGCGGTCTCGCAGTTGATCCAGGCCGCCATCGACACCGGCATCGCCCGTGGTGCGCTGGATGACGCCATTGCGTTCGTCCGTGAGCGCTCACGCCCGTGGATCGACGCCAAGGTCGAACGCGCCAGCGATGACCTGTATGTGATCGCCGATATCGGCAAGCTGAAGATCGAACTGCACGCCGCCGAAGCGCTGCTGCGCAAGGCCGGCCAGGTGCTGGACCAGGTCAGCGCCGCGCCGATCACCGCGCAATCCGCCGCACGCGCTTCGATTGCCGTGGCCGAGGCCAAGGTGTTGAGCACCGAAGTCTCGCTGCTGGTCAGCGAAAAACTCTTCGAACTGGCCGGCAGCCGCGCCACCCTCGCTGAATTCAACCTCGACCGCCACTGGCGCAATGCACGGGTCCACACCCTGCACGACCCGGTGCGCTGGAAGTATCACGCGGTGGGCGCTTATCGCCTGAACGGCACGTTGCCGGCTCGCCACTCCTGGATTTAACCGACCAGACCTCTGGAGAAATACGCATGACTCTTTCTCACCACGTCGCGGTTATCACCAGCGACGAACAAGCCCTGATTGTCGCCAGCGACCTGGCCGAAGACTTGCGCCGCGACAGCGCCCAGCGCGACCGCGAGCGCCGCCTGCCGCTGCCCGAACTGGACGTATTTTCCCGCTCTGGCCTGTGGGGCATCAGCGTGCCGAAAGCCTACGGCGGCGCTGGCGTGTCCAACGTCACCCTGGCCAAGGTCATCGCGCTGATCGCCCAGGCCGACGCCTCGCTGGGCCAGATTCCGCAAAACCATTTCTACGCCCTCGAAGTGCTGCGCGTGAACGGCAGCCCCGCGCAGCAACAACGCCTGTACGCCGAAGTACTCTCCGGCCAACGCTTCGGCAATGCTCTGGCGGAACTGGGCACCAAGACCGCCCATGACCGCGTGACCGCGATCACCCGCGACGGCGACGGTTTTCGGATCAGCGGCCGCAAGTTCTACGCCACCGGCGCGATCTACGCCCAGCGCATCCCGACGTCCGTGGTGGATGAACAGGGTATCCAGCACCTGGCGTTCGTGCCGCGCAACAGCGCGGGCCTGACGGTGATCGACGACTGGAGCGGCTTCGGCCAGCGCACCACCGGCAGCGGTTCGGTGGTGTTCGACAACGTGTGGGTCGCGGCGCACGACGTGCTCCCGTTCCAGAGCGCTTTCGAACGCCCGACCACAGTCGGCCCGCTGGCGCAGATCCTCCACGCCGCCATCGACACCGGCATCGCCCGCGCCGCCTTCGAGGATGCGCTGCACTTTGTGCGCACCAAGACCCGCCCGTGGATCGACTCCGGTCACGACAAGGCCAGCGAAGACCCGCTGACGCTGAAGAGCTTCGGCCACTTGAGCATCCGCCTGCACGCCGCCGAAGCCTTGCTGGAGCGCGCGGGTGAGTTTCTCGACCGCGCCCAGGCCGACAGCAACGCCCAGACCGTGGCCGCCGCCTCGATCGCGGTCGCCGAAGCACGCGCCCTGAGTACCGAAATCTCCCTGGCGGCCGGCAGCACCCTGTTCGAACTCGCCGGCAGCCAGGCGACCCTGGCCGAGCACGGCCTCGATCGCCACTGGCGCAACGCCCGCGTGCATACCCTGCACGACCCGGTGCGCTGGAAGTACCACGCCGTGGGTAACTACTACCTCAACGATGAAAAGCCGCCACTGCGGGGGACCCTCTGAATGGCGAAGAAAAAAATCCTGCTCAATGCCTTCAACATGAACTGCATCGGGCATATCAATCACGGCTTGTGGACGCACCCACGGGACACGTCCACCCAGTACAAAACCCTTGAGTATTGGACCGACCTGGCGCAAACCCTGGAGCGCGGGCTGTTCGACGGGTTGTTCATCGCCGATATCGTCGGCGTCTATGACGTGTACCAGAACGCCATCGACGTGCCGCTCAAAGAGTCGATCCAACTGCCGGTCAACGACCCGTTGCTGCTGCTCTCAGCCATGGCCGCCGTGACCAAGAACCTCGGTTTCGGCCTGACCGCCAACCTGACCTACGAGCCGCCCTATCTGTTCGCCAGGCGCATGTCGACGCTCGACCACCTGAGCCGTGGCCGGGTTGGCTGGAACATCGTCACCGGCTACCTCGACAGCGCCGCCAAGGCCATGGGCCTGACCGAACAGGTCGAACATGACCGGCGCTACAACCAGGCCGACGAATACCTGGAGGTGCTCTACAAACTCTGGGAAGGCAGCTGGGAAGATGACGCCGTGCTCAACGATCCGCAGGCGCGGGTGTATGCGCAGCCGGGCAAGGTCCACAAAGTCGAGCACCACGGTGAGTTCTACCAGGTGGAGGGTTATCACCTGTGCGAGCCGTCGCCGCAACGCACACCGGTGCTGTTCCAGGCCGGTACTTCGGAGCGTGGCTTGGTGTTCGCCGGGCAGCATGCCGAGTGCGTGTTCATCAGCGGCCGGGACAAGGCCAGCACCAAACTGCAGGTGGACAAGGTACGCGCCAGCGCCGTGGCGGCCGGGCGCAACCCGGACGACATCAAGGTATTCATGGGCCTCAACGTCATCGTTGGCGCCACCGAGGAACTGGCCTGGGCCAAGCACGCCGAGTACCTGAGCTACGCCAGCGCGGAAGCCGGCGTGGCGCATTTCTCGGCGTCCACGGCGATCGATTTTGCCCAGTACGAACTGGACGAACCGATCCAGTACGTGAAGAGCAATGCGATCCAGTCGGCCACCCAGCACCTGCAGAACAACGATTGGACCCGGCGCAAATTGCTCGAGCAGCACGCCCTCGGCGGGCGCTACATCACCCTGGTCGGCTCGCCCGAGCAGGTGGCCGACGAGCTGGAATCCTGGGTCGGTGAAACCGGGCTGGATGGCTTCAACCTCACGCGCATCGTCACGCCGGAAAGCTATGTGGACTTCATCGACTTGGTGGTGCCGGAGTTGCAGCGGCGGGGGTCGTACAAGACCGAATATGAGCCGGGGACGCTGCGGGAAAAAGTCTTCCACGGCACGGCGCGCCTGCCTGAACAACACACCGGTTCCACCTACCGACACGGCCCCCTGTAGGAGCGAGCTCGCTCGCGAAGATCGTCAACGATAACGCGGGGCCCCTGATACCCCGCAGCGCCCTCAAGTTTTTCGCGAGCAAGCTCGCTCCTACACATTGGAAACTACCTATGAAAAAGACCCTGTTGTCCCACCCAGTCAAAGCCCTGGCCCTGGCCTTCGGGCTGTTCAGTTCGACGCTGTTCGCCGCCGATGCGCCGCTGAAAGTCGGCACCACCGCCGCCTTCGCGATTCCCCTGGAAGCCGCTGTGGCCGAGGCTGGCAAACAAGGTTTGAACGTCGAGCTGGTGGAGTTCACCGACTGGATCGCGCCCAACGTCAGCCTGGCCGCCGGCGATATCGACGTGAACTACTTCCAGCACATCCCGTTCCTGGAAAACGCCAAGGCCGCCGCCGGGTTTGAGCTGGTGCCGTATGCGCCGGGCATCATCAACAACGTCGGGCTGTATTCGAAGACATTCAAAACCTTCAACGACCTGCCCCAAGGCGCCAGCGTGGCGATTGCCAACGACCCGATCAACAGCGGGCGCGGCCTGCAATTGCTGGCCAAGGCGGGGCTGATCACGCTCAAGCCGGGCGTGGGTTACAAAGCCACCGAAGAAGACATCATCGCCAACCCGAAGCAGCTCAAAATCCTGCAAGTCGAGGCCGTGCAGTTGGTGCGCGCGTATGACGATGCGGACCTGGTGCAGGGCTACCCGGCGTATATCCGCCTGTCCAAGACCTTCGATGCCGAGTCGGCGCTGCTGTTCGATGGCCTCGACCACCCGGAATACGTGATCCAGTTCGTGATCCAGCCGAAAGCCAAAACCGACCCACGGGTGATCAAGTTCGTCGACATCTACCAGCACTCGCCGGTGGTGCGCGCCGCGCTGGATAAATCCCTCGGCAAGCTCTATCAAGTCGGCTGGGAAGGCTGAACATGACGGCCGCCAACATCCAACTGCGCGACCTGGGCACACCACCCAGGAACGCCGAGCAGACTGAACTGCATCCGCACCTCAACCGCGCCCACGTGCGCTTTATCAACCTGGGCAAGACCTACGACGGTAGCGTGCACGCCCTGCAAGGCATCGACCTGGCGATCCAGCGCGGCGAAGTGTTCGGCATCATCGGCCGCAGCGGCGCCGGCAAGTCGTCGCTGATCCGCACCATCAACCGCCTGGAGCAGCCCAGCAGCGGGCGCGTGCTGATCGATCAGGTCGACATCGGCGCGTTCGACGAAGACCGCCTGGTGGCGCTGCGGCGGCGCATCGGCATGATCTTCCAGCACTTCAACCTGATGTCGGCCAAGACCGTGTGGCAGAACGTCGAATTGCCACTCAAAGTCGCCGGCATCCCCAAGCTGCAGCGCGAGCAGAAGGTGCGTGAACTGCTGGAACTGGTGGGCCTCAAGGACAAGCACACGGCCTACCCGGCGCAACTCTCCGGCGGGCAGAAACAGCGCGTGGGCATTGCCCGTTCGCTGGTCCATGACCCGGAGATTCTGCTGTGCGACGAGGCCACCTCGGCCCTCGACCCGGAGACCACCCAATCGATCCTCGGCCTGCTGCGCGAGATCAACCAACGCCTGGGCCTGACCATCGTGTTGATCACCCATGAAATGGCGGTGATTCGCGAGATCTGCGACCGCGTGGTGGTGCTCGAACACGGCCGCATCGTCGAGCAAGGCCCGGTGTGGCAGGTGTTTGGCGACCCGCAGCACGCGGTCAGCAAAACCCTGCTGGCGCCGCTGCAACACGGCCTGCCGGAAGAACTGCAAAGCCGTTTGCAAGCCACGCCGGCCTCGGCTGACGCCGCGCTGGTTCTGCGTTTGCAGTTCACCGGCAGCGCCACCGACGAACCGGACCTGGCCGCACTGTTCGGCGCCCTCGGCGGGCGCGTGCGCTTGCTGCAAGGCGGCGTGGAACGGATTCAGGGGCATGCCCTGGGGCAATTGCTGCTGGCGGTGCACGGCTCGCCGCATGAGGCCGACACACTGCGCAGCCGCGCCGGGCATTGGGCACAACACGTGGAGGTGCTGGGTTATGTGGTTTGATCGTTTAGTGCAGGGCGCCATCGACACGCTGTTGATGGTCGGTGTGTCGTCGCTGATCGCGCTGCTGGTGGGGATTCCGCTGGCGGTGTTCCTGGTCACCAGCGACAAGGGCGGCATCTATCAGGCTCCGGCGCTGAACCGAGCGCTGGGAGCGTTCGTCAATCTGTTCCGCTCGATTCCGTTTCTGATCCTGATGGTGGCGCTCATCCCGTTCACCCGGCTGATCGTCGGCACCACCTACGGCGTGTGGGCGGCGGTGGTGCCGCTGACCATCGCCGCCACGCCGTTCTTTGCGCGCATCGCCGAAGTGAGCCTGCGCGAAGTCGACCACGGCTTGATCGAAGCCGCACAAGCCATGGGCTGCCGGCGCTGGCACATCATCTGGCATGTGCTGCTGCCCGAAGCGCTGCCGGGGATCGTCGGCGGGTTCACCATCACCCTGGTGACCATGATCAACTCCTCGGCGATGGCCGGGGCGATCGGCGCGGGCGGGTTGGGGGATATTGCCTACCGCTACGGCTATCAGCGCTTTGATACGCAGATCATGCTGACGGTGATTGTGCTGCTGGTGGTGCTGGTGGCGGTGATTCAGTTGGGTGGGGATCGGTTGGCGCGGGGGCTGAACAAGCGCTGAGTACTTGTTTGTACCTGTTAAAGCTGACAGTTGTTGGGTGGGGTTTTCGCGTATCTAATCGGCCTGACACCGTCTGCGACGGATCAGGGAGCGAATACCATGTTCAATTTCATGAGTTGTGGCAGGTGCGCGATGCTGGTGTTGGTGTTGTCTGCGGCCACGCTTGGCGATGCAGCGGCAACTCCGCTCCACTCCTCAAATTCAACCATTACCTTTAACACCAACTTCTACAGTTATACGCACCCAGTATGGGGTGGAAATAACATACAGTTCCTATCCCATGGGCGCATCACCCGATAAATTTCATAGATTGATTCAAACACAAACAGATGAAGGAGCCCTCACGGGCTCACCGTCAGGTGCAATCGACTGGACATGGGATATAGTCAGCATTTCGCCCTCGAAGCACCTCCCCATGAAACTCGCCCCCGACGACCTCAACCAGATCACCGCCACCACCCTCGACCACTACAACAGCGTGGCCGAGGACTTCCGAGAAGGCACCCGCGATCACGATGTGAGCCAGAACATCGACGCGCTGCTGCGGCATATCCAAGGCGCGGCGCCGTTTACCGTGCTGGACTTCGGCTGCGGGCCGGGGCGGGATTTGCAGACCTTTACGCGCTTGGGCCATACCGCCGTGGGCCTCGACGGCTCCGAGCGCTTTGCGCAGATGGCACGCGAAGACAGCGGCTGCGAGGTCCTGCAGCAGGACTTCTTGAAGCTGGACCTGCCCAACGCGCGCTTCGACGGGATCTTTGCCAATGCGGTGCTGTTTCATATCCCCAAGCAGGAACTGCCGCGCGTGCTCAAGCAGTTGCAGGACGCGCTGAAACCGGGTGGGGTGTTGTTCAGCTCCAATCCACGCGGTGACAACCGGGAAGGCTGGAATGGGCCGCGGTATGGTTCCTATCACGACCTCACGGCCTGGCAAGCGCTGCTGACTGCCGCCGGGTTTGTGGAGTTGGAGCATTACTATCGCCCCGCCGGCCTGCCCCGGGAACAGCAACCCTGGCTGGCCAGCGTGTGGCGCAAGCCGGCCGGTTCATCGGGCCAATGACACACCATCCACGAAGACTTCCCGGATATCCTTCACGCCGGCTGCAAACACCAGCGCGGCGTAAGGTTCCTGCCAGGGCGTGAAAGCCCGTGGGTCCAACAGGAGCATGTCCGCACGCTTGCCCACCTTGAGACTCCCCACTTGCGTATCAATACCCAGCACCTCGGCACTGCCCAGGGTGTGCAAGCGCAGCACTTCATAGGCTTGCATCGCCGCCGCACGTTGTTGCCCGGCGCGCACTTGGTACAAGCCCATACGCATGTTTTCAAAAGGGTCGGCCCGGTCGGCGCTGGCCTCGCCATAGATCCGGTCAATCCAGCCTTCAAGATTGTCGTTGGCGGCAATACCGTAGAATCCGCTTTGCCACAGCGTTTTCCGCCGTCCTTTAAAACGCGGTAATGCTGTATCCGACAAGGGTGGCACGATAAATCCTAGCTGAGCGCGAGCTTTCTTGTGAGGCGCGTTATTCGCTCTTCGGCTGGGGCTGAACAAGCGCTGCGCACTCGTTTGTACCTGTTAAAGCTGACAGTTGTTGGGTGGGGGTTTCGCGTATCTAATCGACTCGACACGGTCTGCGACGGATCAGGGAGCGAATACCATGCTCACTATCATGAACTGCGGCAGGTGCGCGATGCTGGTATTGGTTGCCGCTACGCTTGGTGATGCAGAGGCAACTCCGCTTCGTCATACATCCAAAACTACGCTTGTTGCTAACAACGTAATTCCTGCTAACTGGCGCCCTTCTGCTGGCGGAAACTTTAATACTCACTTTACCAGTACTATTTTGGACGCCCCAAGACCCCCTTCCGTTAGTTTCTCCGGGAAAAGGGATATGGGCTCCCAACTCCATTGACATAACTTCGACGATAAACTCTAGTTTTAATTGACGGCCCCACCCTCGGCCACGACAACAGCGTGGCCGAGGACTTCCGTGAACGCCCCCGCAATCACAATGTGAGGGGCGATTCGACTGACGCCCGATAGCGGTAGAACAGGCACAGCAAAAAATGACCGGCGGATTCGCGGGTTCGGCCAGTGACAGCTATGGTTGTGGGGTCTGCGATTCGAGGGAATGAACAATGAACGAAGCGAAACCGATTGATCCGCAGGAGCTGGTGAAATGGTTGGTGGCATTGCGCAGGGCGATCAACACTCGCGCTCTGTGAAACGCTGAAAATCCACGGTGAGATAAAAATCAAATGTGGGAGGGGGCTTGCCCCCGATAGCGGTGTGTCAGTCACCGATGCATTGACTGAACCACTGCTATCGGGGGCAAGCCCCCTCCCACAGTTTTGAGCGAAAAAAACGCCGACGCTATGCCAGCCGTCGGCGTTTAAACCTTGAAAGGTTTTACTGCTCGATCAGAACGCCGGCACGACTGCGCCGTTGTATTTCTTCTCGATGAAGGCTTTGACTTCCGGGCTGGTCAGCGCCTTGGCCAGTTTCTGGATCGCGGCGCTGTCCTTGTTGTCCGGGCGGGCCACCAGGAAGTTCACATACGGCGACTTGGCGTCTTCGATGATCAACGCGTCCTTGGCCGGGTTGAGGCCGGCTTCCAGGGCGTAGTTGGTGTTGATCAGCGCCAGATCAACCTGGTCGAGCACGCGTGGCAGCAATGCCGATTCCAATTCCTTGAACTTGAAGTTGTGCGGGTTTTTGGCGATGTCCTTGGGGGTCGCCAGCGCATTTTTCGGGTCTTTCAACTCGATCAGCCCGGCCCGCTGCAGCAGCAGCAGCGCACGGCCGCTGTTGCTGCCTTCGTTAGGGATCGCCACGGTGGCGCCGTCGTTCAATTCAGCCACGGTTTTGACTTTTTTCGAGTAACCACCCAGAGGCTCTACGTGTACGCCCACCACGGTGACCAGGTTGGTGCCCTTACCCTTGTTGAAGTTTTCCAGGTACGGCAGGGTCTGGAAGTAGTTGGCGTCCAGACGCTTCTCGGCCACCTGCACGTTGGGCTGTACGTAGTCGGTGAAGACTTTGATTTCCAGGTCCACGCCTTCTTTGGCGAGGGTCGGCTTGACCAGTTCGAGGATCTCGGCGTGCGGGATCGGGGTGGCGGCCACCACCAGTTTTTCATTGGCCTGGGCGAAGCCTGCAGTCAGGGCAGCCGCCAATGCGGTAAACAACAGAACCTTTTTCATGCAGTGTCCTTATCGACATTCCGGGGCGTCTCTGACGACCATAGTGGTGTGGAGTGCCAGCGAAGTGCTATCGCGGCGTGAGAGCGACAATACCTAGATTTTTTATTCCCGAACAATACCTTTTATTCAGGTTTATATTCCATTTTGTTCATGTAGGAATTTGCGCAAGGTTTCCCGTTCGGCCGCACTGGCGCTTTCGAATATCCGCTGTACCTGCTCCAGCGGCGAACCGGCGGTCGGCAGGTTCAAATGCTCCGGCAAAATCTCGTCGCCGCTGCTGACCAGCAAGGCAAAGTGGATGACGTTCTCCAGCTCGCGGGTATTGCCCGGCCAGCTATGGTGTTCCAGCACGCGCTGGGCCGCGTCGCTGATCAACGGCACCGGCAGGTCCAGGCGCTGGCTGTAGATGCCGAGGAAGTATTCGGCCAGGGAGAGGATGTCGCCGACCCGCTCGCGCAAGGCCGGCAGGTCCAGTCGGCCTTCGCTGAGGTAATGGAACAGCCGCTCGTGGAACTTGCCTACGGCCACGGCCTGGGCCAGGTCGATGCTGGTCGCCGCCACCAGGCGCACGTCCACCGGGCTTGGCTGATGGGCGCCGACGCGGGTGACTTCGTGGTTTTCCAGGGCGGCGAGCAATTTGACCTGGATCGGCAGCGGCAAGTCGCCGATTTCATCCAGGTACAGGGTGCCGCCATTGGCCGAGCCGAACCAGCCGGCCCGACTGCTCGCCGCGCCACTGTGAGCGCCGGCGGCGTAGCCGAACAGCTCGGCATCGGCATAGGTCGGGCTGATCGCGCCGCAATTGACCGAGACAAACAGCCCGGCGCGGTCGCTGCCCCGATGGATATGCCGCGCGAGCAACTCTTTACCGCTGCCGGTCTCGCCGCGAATCAACACCGGCAAGGCGCGAGGCGCGAGGTGTTCCAGCGCTTCGCGCAGTTGCCGCGAACGTGGGTCGACGAACACCAGTGCCTTAGCGCGGATGCTCAGCGGGCTCTTTTCGGCGTCGGGGAAGGTCAGCAGCGGCTGACCGAAAGTTTCATGCAGACTCATGGCAGGCTCCCGCCCCCAATCCGCTCAGGGACGGGGCGTTGAAAAAGGTTCAGGCCGTGCGCCGGGCGTGATGCTCCAGGCGGCTTTGCAGGCGATAGAGATACGCGAAACCCTGCTCCCAGCGCTGGTGGCCGGACTTCACATTGATATGCCCCGCGCCGGACAAAATGCCAGCTTCGGCGCCCCAATTGCGCGCCAGTTCCAGGGCCCTGGGGGCGCTGACGGCACTGTCGTTGTCGGAGCTGACCACCTGGCTGGGAAACGGCAGCAGGTCGCGTGGAATCGGCGCGAAGTTACGCAAGGCGGGGGCACAGGCCGGGCGTTCGACATCCGCCGGCGCCACCAGCAACGCCCCGCGTACCTGCCGCAAAAACTGCAGCGGGGCAGTGGCAGCCCAGTGGGCCACGGTGATGCAGCCCAGGCTATGGGCGATCAGAATCACCGGCGTGCTGTCGGCGGCAATCGCCTCGGCCAGCGCGGCCACCCAGTCTTCGCGACGCGGCGTCAGCCAATCGGCCTGCTCCACCCGCGCACTGTTGGGCAGGCTGTTCTGCCAATGCGTTTGCCAATGATCTTCTGGCGATCCTTGCCAGCCCGGCACGATCAGGTAACGAATCGATTCGCTGTGCATGGGTGTGCCCTCCTGCAGCGTTTAACGTTGCTGAACAGTATAGGGACGGGGTTTATATTCGCTAAGGAATAAGAAGCTATTTATTAATAACTAAAAAATCAAACCATGGGAGGGGCGGTGTATCAGCTAGCGCATTCATCAATTGATCCACCGTCATCGGGGGCAAGCCCCCTCCCACATTTAACAGCCGGGCTTGCTCGCGATAGCGAGAGCCCAGGCCACACATCTATCAGCGCCCGCGATCACGACGCAGTAGTTTTTTCACGCGCATGACCAGCGCCTTGTCTTCAAACGGCTTGAGCAAATAATCATCCTCATGCAATTCCAAGTCGCGCAGACGGTCTTCGATCCCACCCGGGCTGGTCAGAAACAATACCGGCGTCTCGCCCTTGTGCCGAATCGCCTGCTGCAACTTCCAGGCATTCAGCCCGGGCAGCATCACATCCAGAATCACCAGGTCGTACTCGGTGCCTTCGACAAGCCGCTGCGCCACCATCCCGTTGGCCGCAACTTCCACGGAATAACCGGCTTCGTTCAAGCCCTGGGCCATCCGTTGTGCCTCTTCGGATTCATGTTCCACTAACAGCACGCGCATAACACACCTCGATTGGTCAGGCTTGCAGGCTAACACCCTCAGGCATGCGCCGCCTCACGCAGGCGCTGTGCATCGAGGATTTCGATCTCGCCGTAACCCAGGCGCACGATGCCCTGGGCTTGCAGGTCCTTGAGCAAGGCGTTGGTGGTCTGGCGCGACAGGCTCAACATCGCCGCCAGGTCTTCCTGGGGCAACTGCAGCCGACGTTTTGAGTGCTCGATGTCGCCGTACCCCTCAATGATCATCAACAAGCGATGGGCCAGCCGCACCGAGGCCGGCATCAGGCTGAGCTGTTCGAGGCCGATAAAACTCAGGCGCAACTTTTGGCTCATCAACAAGGCCAAGTCGCGCCAGTACTGCGGGGTTTCATCGAGAATATTCAGCAATGCCTGCTGGGGCACCTGCAACAACGTACAGGGTCCGACCGCGCAGGCGTCGTGAGTGCGCGGCAGGCCGTCGAACAGGCAGATTTCACCGAACCAGTAGGGCAACTCCACGAGGCTCAGCACCGCCTCCTTGCCCTGCTCGCTTACCGCGCTGATACGCAGGGTGCCGTCGAGCACCGCATACAAGCCGCAGGGCGGGTCACCGCGCTTGAACAGGTATTGCCCCGCCGTCAGCTGCCGCAGCCGGGCGTGGGCCAGCAGACTATGCTGAAAAGCGGCGGGCAGGTGGCTGAACCAGTGCCCGGTAGCCAGCCGGGGTCGCCATTGCTCTGCGTTCATGAGAACTCCGAAGATTGTCGCCCAGTTGACAGTTAGGCGAAGGCTGACAAGGCATGATCAAACATCCTACAGGAGGAATAACAATGAAAAGCCTCGTCGACCACCTCGGTCAATACGCCGCCTACCACCGCGACCCGCGCAATATCGCCAGCCACTTTATCGGTATCCCACTGATCGTCGTCGCCGTCGCAGCGTTGCTTTCACGCCCCGAGTGGCCGCTGGGCGGGTTCTGGCTGTCGCCGGCGCTGATCGTCGCGCTGCTTGCCGCGTGGTTCTACCTGCGCCTGGAACTCGCGCTGGGCGTGCTGATGAGCGTGCTGATGGGCTTGTCGGTGTGGGCCGGGCACGTGCTGGCGGCGCAAAGCACGACGGTCTGGCTCAGCGGCGGTGTCGGTATGTTCGTGGTGGGTTGGGTGATTCAGTTTGTCGGGCATTACTACGAGGGCAAGAAGCCGGCGTTTGTGGATGACGTGTCGGGGCTGATCGTCGGGCCGTTGTTTGTGGTGGCGGAGTTGGCGTTTTTGCTGGGGTTGCGGCATGAGCTCAAGCAGCAGATTGAAGAGCGTTCGGGGCCAGTCGCTCGCCGCGATCTGAAGCCGAGAGAAGTCTGAATGTGGGAGGGGGCTTGCCCCCGATTGCAGTGGGTCAGTCACTGAAGATATTGACTGATCCATTGCAATCGGGGGCAAGCCCCCTCCCACATTTGTTATTGCAGTGTGTTCAGGCTTTTTGCCAGACCTTGGGTTTGAAGAACAGGGTTTCACCACGGGTCAGGCCAGTCAGGCTGTCGTGGTCTTTCACCACTTCGGCCTCGATCAGCTCGCTCTGGCCTTCGACTTTCAAGGTCACCCGCGTGGTCGCCCCCAGCGGCCGGATATCGCGCACTTCGGCCGCATGGTGGTCTTCCAGTTCATGGCGTGACAACGACACTTCATGGGGGCGGAACAGCACGTGCTGGTCTCCACCCAGGTGCAGGCGGTTGGAGTCGCCGAGGAAGTGGTAGACGAAATCGCTGGCCGGGTTTTCGTAGACGTCGCCCGGTGAGCCGATCTGCTCGATCACGCCCTTGTTCATCACCACGATACGGTCGGCAACTTCCATCGCCTCTTCCTGGTCGTGGGTCACGAACACCGAGGTCAGGTTGATGTCTTCGTGCAGGCGCGCCAGCCAGCGGCGCAGCTCTTTGCGCACCTTGGCGTCGAGGGCGCCGAACGGTTCGTCGAGCAGCAGCACTTTGGGCTCCACCGCCAGGGCGCGGGCCAGGGCGATACGCTGGCGTTGGCCGCCGGAGAGCTGTTCCGGGTAGCGGTCGGACAGCCAGTCCAACTGCACCATGTTCAACAGCTCGTGGACTTTGACCGCGATCTGGCTTTCGTTCGGGCGCTGGTTTTTCGGCTTCATGCGCAGGCCGAAGGCGACGTTATCGAACACGGTCATGTGGCGGAACAGCGCGTAATGCTGGAACACAAAACCGACGTTGCGATCACGCACGTCGTGGCCGGAGACGTCTTCACCGTGGAACACGATGCTGCCTTCGTCCGGGGTTTCCAGGCCGGCAATGATGCGCAGCAAGGTGGTCTTGCCGCAGCCGGACGGGCCGAGCAACGCCACCAACTCGCCACTCTGGATGTCCAGATTGATGCTGTTCAGGGCCTTGAAGGCGTTGAAATTCTTGCTGACATTACGGACTTCAATGGACATGGATTATTCCTCACCGCTTGCTGCGCGCAGGCGGTTGATACGGTTCTCGCTCCACTGCTTGAGCAGCAGGATGAAGAGCGCCAGGATCAGCAACAGACTCGCTACCGCAAACGCAGCAACGTGGTTGTATTCGTTGTAGAGAATCTCGACGTGCAGCGGCAACGTGTTGGTCACGCCGCGAATGTGGCCGGACACCACCGACACCGCGCCAAACTCACCCATCGCCCGCGCGGTACACAGCACCACGCCGTAGATCAGGCCCCATTTGATATTCGGCACGGTGACGTGCCAGAACATCTGCCAGCCATTGGCGCCGAGCAGCCGCGCGGCTTCTTCTTCCTGGGTGCCTTGTTCCTGCATCAGCGGGATCAGCTCCCGGGCCACGAACGGCACGGTGACGAAGATGGTCGCCAGCACGATGCCGGGCAAGGCGAACACGATCTGGATGTCGTGGTCTTGCAGCCACGGGCCAAAGAAGCCCTGGGCGCCGAACATCAGCACATAGACCAGACCTGCGATCACCGGCGACACCGAGAACGGCAGGTCGATCAACGTCACCAGGATGCTCTTGCCACGGAACGAGTACTTGCTCACGCACCACGCGGCGCTGACGCCGAACACCACGTTGAGCGGCACCGAGATCACCACGGCGACCACCGTGAGCTTGAGCGCCGACAGCGCGTCGGGCTCGAGGATCGCGGTGAAGAACGCGCCGAGGCCATTCTTCAAGCCCTGGGACACCACGATAAACAGCGGCAACACTAGGAACAGGAAGAACACCAGCCAGCCCAGGCTGATCAGGATGCGCCGCGACAGCGCACTGCCACGCCGGGCAGCGTTGGCCGAGGACGCGGCGGAGATAGACGATTGGGACATGTTCCGCGCCTCCTTATGGGTGTTCGATGCGCCGCTGCAGCAAATTGATCAGCAGCAGCAACACGAAGGAAACCACCAGCATCAGCACACCGATGGAGGTGGCGCCGTGGTAGTCGTACTGGTCGAGCTTGACCATGATCAGCAGCGGCAGGATCTCGGTCTTCATCGGCATGTTGCCGGCGATGAAAATCACCGAGCCGTACTCACCGACGCCACGCGCAAACGCCAGGGCGAAGCCGGTCAGCCAGGCCGGCAGCAACGCGGGCACGAGGATGTAGCGGAACACCTGCAACGGCTTGGCGCCCAGGCAGGCGGCGGCTTCTTCGATTTCCCGGGGGATATCGGCGAGGACCGGCTGCACCGTGCGCACCACAAATGGCAACGTGACGAAGGTCAGTGCCAGGGTGATGCCCAAGGGGCTGTAGGCGATCTTGAAACCCAGGTCGGCGGCGAACTGGCCGACCAGGCCGGTCGGCGTGTACAGCGCGGTCAGCGCGATACCGGCAACGGCGGTGGGCAGGGCGAACGGCAGGTCGATCATCGCATCGATGATCTTGCGCCCGGGGAAGGTGTAGCGCACCAGCACCCAGGCCAGCAGCGTACCGATCACGCCATTGATCAGCGCGGCGTACAGCGCGGTGCTGAAGCTCAATTTCAATGCCGCCAGCACACGCGGTGCGGTGATGATGTTCCAGAACTGATCCCAGGTAAGTTGAGCGGCGTGTACGAACATCGCCGCGAGGGGGATGAGTACGATCAGGCTGAGGTACACCACGGTGTAGCCCAGCGTCAGCCCGAAGCCGGGTATGACGGGGGAAATACGACGCGACATAAGAGTCCTTGGTTAGCAGGTCTGACACACAAAACCCGCAGATGAATGCGTGCTCTGTAGGAGCGGGCTTGCCCGCGAAAAACGTCAACGATAACGCGCACATTCTGGGTGCACGCGGTGCCTGGACCTTCTTCGCGAGCAAGCTCGCTCCTACAGAGGGCGGTGTTTTTATTGCGCCGTGTAGATCTGGTCGAACACGCCACCGTCATTGAAGAATTTCGGCTGCGCAGTTTTCCAGCCGCCGAAGTCTTTGTCGATAGTCACCAGGTCCAGTTTCGGGAACTGCTGGGCGTACTTGGCGGCGATTTTCTCATCGCGTGGGCGGTAGAAATTCTTCGCCGCAATCTCCTGGCCCGCCGGGCTGTACAGGTGCTTGAGGTATTCGGTGGCGATCTCGGTGTTGCCCTTTTTCTCGGCGTTTTTGTCGACCACGGCCACCGGCGGTTCGGCGAGGATCGACAGGGACGGCACGACGATGTCGAACTTGTCGGCACCACCGTCTTCTTTCAACGCCAGAAACGCCTCGTTTTCCCAGGCCAGCAGCACGTCACCCTGACCGTTGTTGACGAAGGTGATGGTCGAACCGCGCGCGCCCGTGTCGAGGACCGGTACGTGCTTGAACAGCGCTTGCACGTATTCCTGGGCCTTGGCTTCACTGCCTCCGGCTTTGAGGCCGTAGGCCCAGGCGGCGAGAAAGTTCCAGCGCGCACCGCCGGAGGTTTTCGGGTTCGGGGTGATGACCGACACGTCTTTCTTGATCAGGTCGCCCCAGTCCTTGATGCCTTTTGGGTTGCCCTTGCGCACCAGGAACACGATGGTCGAGGTATACGGGGTGCTCGCGTCCGGCAGACGGGTCTGCCAGTTTTGCGGCAGGGTCTTGCCCAACTTGGCGATTTCATCGATGTCACCGGCCAGCGCCAGGGTCACCACATCGGCGCGCAGGCCGTCGATCACCGCACGGCCTTGCTTGCCCGAGCCACCGTGGGATTGCTGGATCTTGACGCTGTCGCCGGGATGGGACTGTTTCCAGTAGCTGGTGAACTCAGCGTTGTAGTCCTGGTACAGCTCACGGGTCGGGTCATACGAGACGTTGAGCAACTCGTAGTCCTTGGCCACGGCAGAGCCGGCAAACACGGCGCTGGCCAACGCGGCCAGGGCGTAACGGCGAATCGACGACATAGAAAGCTCCTGAAATTCTGGGGTGTTGGCTGACGACTGTAGGAGCGAGCTTGCTCGCGAAAAACGTCAACGATAACGCTGCACATCAGGTGCAACGCGTTGCCTTCAAGCTTTTCGCGAGCAAGCTCGCGCCTACAGGGACATTTCTTATAGTGATGGGTCTATCGCCGCTCTTGCTCAGGCCGGTTTGTTACCCGGGTTCTGCAGGCGGAATTTTTCTTTGCGTTCGATCTGTACCACTTGAGCGTTGTGTACAGTGATTTCCACCGCGCCAAAGCGCAGATCGCGCAACGCGCTCTGGATCTCGCGCAAAATGGCTGCCTCGTCCTGGCCGTCGACGCTACGTAGAGATGCGCTCATGGTCTCGCTCCTGAAATGAAGAGTGCCGCGCAGTAGCGGCACTGCTTGCGGCGTGAGGGCGATAGTAGATAAGCGCAGATATTCTTAAAAATACTATTTAAGAATGTTTATATAACCAAAAAGAATTTTCTGGCAGGACGCGGGGTTGCGAAGGTTTTGCGGGTGAAAATACTGACGCACAGACGCTGCTGACCCCTGGGGGAGCCGCGCTTACTCGCGATGAGGGTGTCGACAGGCGGCGAATATTTCGTCTGAAAGTCCCTCATAGAGGGCAAGCCCGTTCTCACATTTTTTTGGCGGCGTTTCAAGTCTCGTTCGTGGAGGGTTGTCGAATGACGGGCGCCAGCGCCCAATCGATCTCACTCGCCGGCATCGGCCGCCCAAACCAATACCCCTGCCCCATGCCGCATTCGTGATCCAACAGGAACCGCGCCTGTTCCACCTGTTCAATCCCTTCCGCCTGGACCTGCATGCCCATGCTTTTCGCCAGGGCAATCACCACGCGCACGATGGCGGCGTCGTCTTCATCCCACGGCAACCCGGCAACAAAGCCCTGGTCGATCTTGAGCTTCTGCACCGGCAGGCGCTTGAGGCGCAGCAGCGAGGAATAGCCGGTGCCAAAATCGTCAATGGCCAGGCGCAGGCCAAGCTCGCGCAGGCGGTGCAGTTGCTCCAGGGCCACTTCGGGGTCTTCCATCACTGCGCTTTCGGTGACTTCCAGCTCAAGGTAAGCCGGGTCCAGGCCGGTGTCATGCAGCACCTGGGCGACTTGGTCATACAACTCGCGTCGCGCAAACATGCGGCTGGACACGTTGATCGCCATAAAGCTCAGCGGCGCGCCGTCAGCCAGCCACTGGCACATCTGGGCGCACGCCTGGTGCATGACCCAGGCGTCGATATCGGCAATCAGGCCGGTGCGTTCGGCGATGGGGATGAACTCGACCGGCGGCACCAGGCCGCGCTCCGGGTGCTGCCAGCGCACCAGGGCTTCGACGCCGACCAGGCGGCTGGTTTGCAGGTCGTGAACCGGCTGGTAGTAAACACGCAGCTCCTGCTGGTCGAGGGCGCGACGCAGTTCGCTGGCGATCTCCACGCGGTTCTGGGCGTGGGCGGTCAACTCTTCGGTGTACAACGCGTAGCCTTCACGGCCGACGCTCTTGGCCTTGAACAACGCGGAATCAGCGTTACGCAACAACTGTTGAGCGCTCAGTGCGTCGCTGGGGAAAAGGCTGATGCCAACGCTCGCGCTGATAAACAATTGATGGCCATCAAAAACAAACGGGAGTTTCATCGCATCGAGCATGCGTTGCGCGAACGCGGCGGCTTGCACCACCTGTGGACAATTTTCCGCCAACAGCGCGAACTCGTCCCCTCCCAGCCGCGCCAGCGTCACGCCGGGGCCGAACAGGCTTTTCAGGCGTTCACCGACCAATTTGAGCAATTGGTCGCCGACGTTATGGCCAAGGCTGTCGTTGATGATCTTGAAGTGGTCCAGGTCGAGCAGCAGCAACGCACAACCGCGTTTATGCGCTTGCGCCGAAGTCAGGGCCTGCTCGGCGCGGTCGGTGAACAGCAGGCGGTTGGGCAGGTCGGTCAGCGGGTCGTGGTGAGCGAGGTGCGCCAGTTCGTGCTCGGAATCCTTGATGGCACTGATATCGGAAAACACCGCGACGTAATGGCTGACATGGCCCAGGTCATCGTAAATCACCCGGATGGTTTGCCATTGTGGATAAATTTCGCCGCTTTTGCGCCGGTTCCAGATTTCGCCGCTCCACTCGCCGGTCTGCTCCAGAGCCTGGAACATCTGTTGATAAAAACTCGACGAATGGCGGCCTGACTTGAACAGGCTGGGTTGCTCACCCATGACATCTTCGCGCCGGTAGCCGGTGATCTCCATAAAGGCCCGGTTCACATGGACGATCTTCCCCTGGGCATCGGTGACCAGCACCCCTTCGCGGGTGCAATCGAACACGGCGGCGGCCTGGCGCAGGCGTTCGCGACTCTCTTTCAGCGGTTGCAGCCGTTGGTTGACGTGCGCAAAGCGCGCACAAATCAGGTAAATCACCAGGGCGCTGATGGCCACCCACACGTAGCCGCGCAGCTGCAGCCACTGGTTTAACTCCACCGGGTTATCGAGAAACTCGATCAATACCCGGTGAGTAAGCACGACCCACAGCAGCGAAACCAGCAGATATACCAACCCTGCGCGCCGGGCCCCTCGGTATGAAAACAACATATGGCCAATAATCCTTACTAAAAAGCTAGATTCGCCCTACAAAGGTTAGGGATTATAGAATAAGAAACATCCGCTCACTTCTATCTGAAAGGTCGGCTGGTTTTCTCTGTAGGCTTAGTGATAATGCGTAAGCTGTTTTTTTCTTTATTTGAGGGCCATACAGCCTATGTGGTACAACGGTTTTCTTGACCTGTCGGCCTGGCAACTGGTGGCAGTCACCCTGTTGATGACCCACGTGACCATCATTGGGGTCACCGTCTATCTGCACCGCTATTCAGCCCATCGCTCCCTGGAGCTCAATGCTGGCCTGAAACACTTCTTCCGCTTCTGGCTGTGGCTGACCACGGCGCAGAACACCCGCGAGTGGACCGCCATCCACCGCAAGCACCACGCCAAATGCGAAACCGTCGACGATCCACACAGTCCCGTCATTAAAGGCCTGTCTACCGTATTGCGCAAAGGCGCCGAGCTCTATCGCGCCGAGGCAGAGAACCCCGAGACCCTGCGCATCTACGGCAAGAACTGCCCGGACGACTGGATCGAACGCAGACTCTACACGCCTTACCCGCTGCTGGGTGTGGCAATCATGGGTGTGATCGATCTTCTGCTGTTCGGCACCATCGGTATCACTATCTGGGCGATCCAGATGATGTGGATTCCATTCTGGGCCGCCGGTGTGATCAACGGCCTGGGCCATGCCGTGGGCTATCGCAACTTCGAATGCCGGGACGCTGCGACCAACCTGGTGCCGTGGGGCATCATTGTGGGCGGCGAAGAGTTGCATAACAACCACCACACCTACCCCAACTCCGCCAAGCTGTCGGTGAAGAAATGGGAGTTCGACCTCGGCTGGGCGTGGATCAAACTGTTCAGCTTCCTGCGCCTGGCCAAGGTGCAGCGTGTCGCACCGATCGCCCACCGCGTGGAAGGCAAGGGCCACCTGGACATGGACACCGCCATGGCGATCCTCAACAACCGTTTCCAGATCATGGCCCAGTACCGCAAGCTGGTGATCGGCCCGCTGGTCACGCAGGAACTGGAGAAGGTCGATCACTCGGTGCGCCACCAGTTCCACCGTGCCAAGCGCCTGCTGTCGCGGGAAACCAGCCTGCTGGATGACCGTCACCACCTGCGTATCCAGAGCATGCTGGAACACAGCCAGGCCCTGAAAGTGATCTACGAAAAGCGTCTGGCCCTGCAGCAGATCTGGCTCAAGACCAGCTCCAACGGCCACGATATGCTGGCCGCGATCAAGGAGTGGGTGCATGAGGCCGAGGCCAGCGGCATCCAGTCCCTGCGCGACTTTGCCCACCAACTGAAGACTTATTCGTTGCGCCCGGCAGCGGTGTGAACACGCCGGGGGAAGGCTTGCCTTCCCCCTGATCACTTTTTTGACGCCATTCTCCAGACACCCCTTAATCCGTCAAAATCGCCCCCGATGACGGAACTTAGACGCAATTCACCCCTCTCAGACAACACTTCGCCATCATGGTGGCCCCTTGTTGTGACCGCTGCTGAACCCTGCGGCGCGCCCAGAGAGAGTTGTGCCGATGGTCCACAAAAAGACTCACCTGCTCGATCCGCCGACCGCTAAAACCCCACGCCCCCCTACCGCAGCGAACTTGCTGGCGTTGATGCACGCCCAGGGCGAGGTCGAGCGGCTGAGTGAGCGTGAACAATTACTGAGTTCACTGCTGGTCAGCGTGAGTGCGGTGCTATGGGCCATCGACTGGGAGTCGCGGCGCGTGCTGTATGTGAGCCCGGCGTATGAGCGGGTGTTCGGCCGTTCCGCCGGCCTGCTGCTGGCCGACCACCGGGAATGGCGCAACAGCATTCATCCCGAAGACCTCGACTACGCCGAACACAGCCTGGCCCGCGTGCTGGAGCAAGGCGCAGTGGAAGACCGCGAGTACCGCATCATCACGGCCGACGGGCAGATTCGCTGGCTCAGCGACAAGTGCTATATCAACCAGCAGGTCGAGCCGGGTGAACCGTTGATTGTGGTCGGCATGGCCGAGGACATCACCGACAAGAAACAAATGGAGCTGGAGCTGCACCGTCTGGCCACCACCGATGCGCTGACCCAGAGCAGCAACCGCCGGCACTTTTTCGAATGCGCCAACCAGGCCTTCGACAGTGCCTGCGCCCAGGCTTCGCCGCTGGCGTTCCTGCTGCTGGACATCGATGACTTCAAGGACGTCAACGACACCTACGGCCACCTGGAGGGCGATCAGGTGTTGCGGCGCATCGCCGAGAGCGGTCGTGGCGTATTACGCCGTGGCGACCTGTTCGGGCGCATTGGCGGCGAAGAGTTCGCCGCCGTACTCCCCGGTTGCGCGCCGGATACGGCCCTGCAAGTCGCTGAACGGCTTGGCAAGGAAATCCAGGCATTGAGCTTCAGCTATGACGGCCATGCGTTTACCGTGACGGTCAGCCAGGGGCTGGCCAGCCTCAACGAGCAAGACTCGACCTTGAACAGCCTGTTCGGCCGCGCGGACGCCGCCATGTACGAGGCCAAGCGCCTGGGCAAAAACCGCGTGGTTGCTGGCTAGAGGACCAACACAGATCAAATGTGCGAGCGGGCTTGCCCCCTCCCACATTTGAATTGCATCGCCCTCTAGGCCTTGCGCAACCTCATCAGCTCCGACAACCCCACCTTGAGCAAGCGCGCGGTTTTGCTCCTGGCCACTGCTTCCAGCCCTTCATGCTCGGTCAACCGCGCCATCTGCGCCGCCAGGTTCATCACCAGCGCCTCCCGCGAATACACCCCGCCCTCCAGCGAGTAGACCGCCGCGATCAACTGGCGCAGCTCCAGCGGCAAGCGCCAACGCGTGCGCAACGACGAACCGTAGGCGGCCCCCAAGGCGTGGAGAGACTCGCCAATCGCTTCGTCATCCAACGCCCCGCCACCCTGGCGCCAGTCTTCCAGGCAGCGCAATAAAGCCAGGTCGCCGAGCCGATGCAGGATACCCGCGCTGTAACAGCGCTCGTGGTCCAGCTCCAGCATGCGCGCCAGGCGGCGGGCGAAGTCGGCGGTGTCCTGGGACAACTGCCAGTGACGCTCGGCATACGCCACCAGGCCCGGATCACCCAACACCACGTTGTGCTTGAGGGCCAGGCCGAGGATCAGGTTCATGCTTTGCCCGGCCAGCAGCGTGTGCAGTGCCGCCGACAAGGTCTGCACCGGCGTGCCGTGATTGCCCGCGCTGTTGGCGGCGGCAATCAGCACGGCGGTGATCTGCGGGTCCATGCGCACCCGGTCTTCCAGGCGATTGAGGTCCAGGCCCTCCGGCCCTAGGCTGTCTTGCACGGCGGCCTTCACATCGACCCACAGCGGCGCGCCATCGCAGGCATCGCGGCGGCGCTCGAGGAACACCGGCAAGGTCATGCCCGGCGCCAGTCGCGGCACTTCGCAGTACACGCTTTCGCCTTCGTTGAGCAGCAGGTCTTGCAGGCGCTGGGTCAGGCCGTCCATGTTCAGCGGTTTGGTCAGATACGCCGTGGGCGCCAGGGGCAAGGCCTCACGCACGCTGGCGCTGTCATTGCGGCTACTGAGCAGGATGAACGGCAGCGCGGGCGAACGACGCTGCTGGCGCACGTTGCGCAACAGGCTCAGGCCATCGATGCCCGGCAGCTCCCAATCCGCCACGATCAGGTCGTAGGCCTTGTCGCGCAGCAGCGCAGCCGCTTGCCGGCCATCGGCACACACATCCAACCGTGCATCGCAGCGCACATTCAACAACACCTGCTTGAGCAGGTCCCGCGACCAAGGGTCTGCCTCGGCAATCAACACTCGGGGTACAGCGGGTAAATCCACAGCACTCATCCAGCACGCTCCATCCGCAATGCCTGCACCTTAGACAATGCGGTGGCCTACGCACAATGAACAACCGCTGAATGTGCTGTCTCGGGCACAAAAAAAAACCCGCCGAAGCGGGTTTTTTCTATCGATCGGTTCTGCCCGTGCTTACAGCTCGGAGAAGCACTCTTCGATGATTGCCAAGCCTTTGTCCAACTGCGCATCCGGCGCGGTCAGTGGAACCAGTACGCGCAACACGTTGCCGTAAGGGCCGCAGGACAGCAGGATCAAGCCCTTCTCACGCGCCTTGGCCACCACGGAGGCGACGGCAGCGGCGTTTGGCTTGTGGCTGTCGCCACCTTCGAACAGCTCGATCGCGATCATCGCGCCCAGGGCACGCACGTCGCCGATCACCGGGTACTTGGCCTGGATGGCCTTGAGGCCGGTGACCAGACGCTCGCCGACGGCTTTGCAGCGATCCAGCAGGTGCTCTTCTTCGAACACTTCCAACACGGCCAGGGCCGCGGCGCAAGCGATCGGGCTACCGGCGTAGGTGCCGCCCAGGCCGCCTGGCGCGATGGCGTCCATGTATTCGGCCTTGCCGCACACACCGGCCAACGGGAAACCGCCGGCGATGGATTTGGCGAAGGTGGTCAGGTCGGCAGTCACGCCCATCTGTTCCATGGCGAAGAACGTACCGGTACGGCCGGCACCGGTTTGCACTTCGTCAGCGATCAGCAGGATGCCGTGCTTGTCACACAGTTCGCGCAGGCGCTTCATGAAGGCTTTAGGCGCGACGTAGAAACCGCCTTCGCCCTGCACCGGCTCGATGATGATGGCAGCGATATCACGCGGCTCGGCATCGTTTTTGAAGATGCGTTCGATGCTGGCGATGGAGTCGTCGACGCTCACGCCATGCAGTTCGTTCGGGTACAGCGCGCGGAAGATGCCGCCTGGCATCAGGCCCATGCCGGCCGAGTAAGGCACGACTTTACCGGTGAGGCCCAGGGTCATCATGGTGCGACCGTGGTACGCGCCGGTGAACGCGATAATGCCGGCACGGCCAGTGGCGGCGCGGGCGATTTTCACGGCGTTCTCAACGGCTTCGGAACCGGTGGTGACCAGCAGGGTTTTCTTGGCGAAATCACCTGGGACCTTGGCGTTGATTTTTTCGCACAGCTCCACGTAAGGCTCGTAGGCCAGTACCTGGAAGCAAGTGTGAGTCAGCTTGTTCAACTGCTCGGTCACGGCCGCGATGACTTTCGGGTGTACGTGACCGGTGTTCAGCACGGCGATACCGCCGGCGAAGTCGATGAACTCGCGACCTTCAACGTCGGTCACGGTGGAGTTCTTCGCGGATTCGGCGAAGATCGGGTGAATCTGGCCAACACCGCGTGGTACAGCGGCTTCGCGGCGTTTCATCAAAGAAGCGTTGGTCTTGCTCATAAAGTCCTCATTCGCCACTCATCGGGTGGCGTGGTCCAAGGAATACGTGGCGGGGAGGCAACTATGGCAGCATGCGATGATCGACTGCCACAGCGTTCCCGGCCACTACGAATAACGATGTAAAACGCGCAAAGGATCAGCGCTCTCGTGCCCTTTGCGCTTGCAGCAATGCCTTGCCGGGCTTAGATGCCCAGGCAGAGGTATTTGATTTCCAGGTAATCCTCGATCCCGTACTTGGAACCCTCACGGCCCAGGCCCGAAGCCTTGATGCCGCCGAACGGTGCCACTTCGTTGGAGATCAACCCGGTGTTGACGCCCACCATGCCATATTCCAGGGCTTCGGCCACACGGAACACACGGCTCAGGTCGCGCGCATAGAAGTAGGAAGCCAGGCCGAACTCGGTGTCGTTGGACATCGCGATCACTTCGGCTTCGTCCTTGAAACGGAACAGCGGCGCCAGCGGGCCGAAGGTTTCTTCCTTCGCCACAGCGGCGTTTTTCGGCACGTTGGTCAGGATGGTCGGCTCGAAGAAGTTACCTTCCATGACCTTGCCACCCGCCAGCAGCGTAGCGCCTTTGGCCAGGGCATCAGCAATGTGCTCCTGGACCTTGGCCACGGCTTTGCCGTCGATCAGCGGGCCGGTGGTGGTGCCGTCTTCCAGACCGTTGCCGATCTTGAGCTTGGCCACCGCTACTTTGAGTTTTTCAGCGAACACGTCGTACACCGCGTCTTGAACGTACAGACGGTTGGCGCAGACGCAGGTCTGACCGTTGTTGCGGTACTTGGAAATGATCGCGCCTTCGACGGCCTTATCCAGGTCAGCGTCGTCGAACACGATGAACGGCGCGTTGCCGCCCAGTTCCAGGGACACTTTCTTGATGTCCTTGGCGCATTCAGCCATCAACTGGCGACCGATTTCGGTCGAGCCGGTGAAGGACAATTTACGCACGATCGGGTTGCTGGTCAGCTCGCTGCCGATATCGCCGGCGCTGCCGGAAACCACGCTGAACACGCCTTTCGGAATGCCGGCACGCTGGGCCAATTCAGCCAGGGCGAACGCGGAGAACGGCGTTTGCGATGCAGGCTTGAGCACCATGGTGCAACCAGCGGCCAGGGCCGGGCCGGCTTTACGCGTGATCATCGCAGCGGGGAAGTTCCACGGCGTGATCGCGGCTGTCACGCCAATCGGTTGCTTGATCACGATCAGACGCTTGTCCGGCTGGTGACCGGGAATCACGTCACCGTAGACGCGCTTGGCTTCTTCGGCGAACCACTCGATAAAGGACGCGGCGTAGACAATTTCGCCCTTGGCTTCGGCCAGCGGCTTGCCCTGTTCCAGCGTCATCAGGCGGGCCAGGTCTTCCTGGTTCTCGATGATCAGCTCGAACCAACGGCGCAGCTTGTTGGCGCGCTCCTTGGCGGTCAGCGCACGCCAGGCCGGCAGCGCCTTGTCGGCGGCTTCGATGGCGCGGCGGGTTTCAGCGGCGCCCATCTTCGGCACGGTGCCGAGAATTTCGCCCGTGGCGGGGTTGTTGACCTTGATGGTCTGACCGTTGTCCGCATCGACCCAAGCCCCATCGATAAAGGCTTGCTGGCGGAACAACTGGGCATCTTTAAGCTGCATGTCGGCTTTCCTTAACAGCACCGCGCGCGCGCGGAGCGAATTAGAGTTTTTGAAAGGCGCCTTGTGGGCTGCCGTCAGGGAAATCAGCCCCAGCGTGCAAGCAAGTGGATAGCGCACGGGAGACAGAGCGTTTGAAATCTCAAACGAATCCTAGGATCAATGGGGGTATAGGGCAATAGGATGTTCGAAAAAAAGAACAAAAACCGCACATTTGCCGGATTTATCGGATCAGCGACCTTCAGCCCGTTTCCCCGCCACCGCTCCCTCGCGCCCGACGCAGAGCCCCGACACAGACAAATCCTACCCGCCAACGGCCAAAAACCAGCATGGACGCCCAAGGTCGACATGGGTATGATGGCGCCCGCACAAGCATCCGTAGCTCAGCTGGATAGAGTACTGCCCTCCGAAGGCAGGGGTCGTGGGTTCGAATCCCGCCGGGTGCACCATCTTTTTTCCCTTGTATTACAAGGGGATAGCGCTCCTGACAGAAACCTGTCCTAGTCCTGAAAGTCGTTTTTGCCACAAATTTGCCACACTTGAACGTGGCGGGAATGGTCGAAATGGCAACAATCAGGAATCGCGGCGAGTATCAGTGGGAAGCGCAAGTCCGCCGTAAGGGCTACCCAGCCCAGCGCAAAACCTTCGAAACCAAATCCGATGCCCAAGCCTGGGCGCGCATGATCGAAAGCGAAATCGACCGGGGTATATTTGTTTCTCGGGTCGAGGCTGAACGCACCGCCTTTCATCAACTTATTGATCGCTATATCTCTGAGATTGCTCCGAAGCACAAAGGCGCGTATTCGGAAATCAAACGTCTGGAAGCGCTGAAGCGTCATCCATTGGCAACACGTATCGTTGCCACCCTCACCTCTTCAGATTTTGCACGCTACCGTGATGAACGCCTGAAGATCCGCAAGGGCAACACGGTTAAGCGCGAACTCGCATTGTTTCAGTGTGTGATTGAGGTCGCTCGCCGCGAATGGGGCATTCATCTGGCCGAGAATCCAGTCAGGATGGTCAACCGCCCTAGCTACAACGACGAGCGCTCGCGACGGCTCGATCCAATAGAAGAGCAATACATGCTCGGCGCTCTGGAGCTTTGTGAGCGCCGTGCTGACGGCACCTATGCCGACGCTTCACACAATCCTTGGATACGCCCCATCGTCCAATTGGCGATTGAAACCGCGATGCGCCGTGGCGAGATTTTCGAGTTGCGCTGGAAGCATGTGAACCTAGATCGTAGAACCGCGCACCTGCCTGCAACCAAAAACGGCCTGCCTAGAACCGTCCCGCTGTCGCCGAAAGCTATTCACCTGTTGAAGGACTTACCGCGCTCGCTGTGCGGGCGAGTGTTCCCCACCACTGCCGATGCACTCAAAAAAGCCTTTGTGCGAGGTCTGGAGCGTGCGAGGCTGAAATACTTGGCCGATTGCGGGGCTGCGCAGGTAACACCTCAGGAAGACTTCCTGATCAATCTGCGCTTTCACGATCTGCGGCACGAAGCGACCTGTCGGCTTGCGACCAAACTGCCGAATTTGATCGAGCTTGCCAGCGTGACGGGGCATCGGGAGGTGAACATGCTAAAGCGTTACTACAACATCACCGCCGAAGAGCTCGCAGCAAAGCTAGCTTGATCGAATCACACCCGTGAGTGGTTAACTCCGCAGAGGGGCCGTCATTTGCACTCGACCTGGCAAGTCGTTTGCATCGGACTTGAAAGTAAAATTGAAGACCTCGACCGGCAATAATCAATTATGGGCGTACAGTGGACACAGTGATCACAACTAGGTAGCGTCACCGACGAAGCTTTCGAATCTAGAGGGCAGCAGAATTTGCCGTCAAAACTGTCGCGCTTCCCTCTAAGCAATGTTGCCTCTTCCACGACAGTCTCAGAGCTAGGCAAGAACTAATAGGGCGACAAGGGAACATAATACGACAGGCCATCCAACATGGGGTGCCGTTTAATAGAAGCTAGAATTTTCAAGGAGTTGTAGCGATGCCTATCACTGTACCCGATTCCTCCTGGTATAGAAAAAAAAGCTCTGAGAGTGATGCTCCTTCTTCCTGCCCTTACGCGAATGTTCATAAATGCCCAAGATACTATGCAAGTATATATATGCTCGGCGAAGCCAAGGTAACCACTTCTATCAGTGCTGATAAAAAAGAAGCTTTGGATGCTTTGTGGGAAAACTCAACGTTGTTACCAGTTATTGGCGAAGACGACACCAGCATAAGCGGAGCCAATGGAAGAATAAATTCATTTTCAAATTTTTGCCCCGAAGTAACTTTTACGTATTTCCGTTATTATGCAAGTTATTTAGGTAGGTACGTAGATGAAATTGATAAGGATTACGGGCAACGAGTTGCCGAAAAGGAAAATATCCCGGGTGACTGGAGGTATGAATGGGGATTCATGTCAGCATGCCATTACTTAGAGTGTGGCGTTTATAGCCAAGTCCGTGACTTCAATTCACATGGCATAGGTAAATTTGATAAACTAGCTCATTCCAACGTTGTACTCTTGATAGCCAGGATGGAACAATGCCTTGAAAGCAATGATCCAGCAGGGGTTTTGCACGCAGCAGCCAATATACTTGAAACAACAGCTAAAGATATTCTCAAGGGTGACAATATAGCTGACCAAACTCTGGGCGGCTTCATCGAGAAATATAAAAAAGAGTCATTACTTCCAAATGAAATAAAAGATATTGTTGGTGAAATATATAGCCTTAGGAATAAAATGCCTTTATCTGGTCATGGCAGCACTAAGTCGCCAAGTATCAATATGCGCGATGCAATTGTAATTGCTGCAACCACAAAATTTATTGTTGAAATCGAATATCGCACTAAAAAAATATAAGAACCCACGCTAAAAGCATTACCTTCGTGGCATTTTCAAAAGCTGGCTTTTTCTCGCTGGCTGAATCCAAATTTTTAGGGTAGCAACTCGCGAATGCGAGCTTTTGGTCGGTACAGTCAGATGTGACAGGCAGCAATCGGCTTCAAGCGGCCTATCAGCAATAGTGCAGAATACATACTCCCGATAACAGTCCGCGACACGTTAGTTTGAATAAACTTTTAGGTTGCGCTACGAATAATCGGTCAAAAATAATCTTGTGAAGAATTAATTGCTAAGGCAGCATAGTCAAGTCCCTTGATTTTTCGTGAGGAGTCTTTACCTTGGTTCTCAGGCTTTCTATCGGTCAGAGAATAAGGGAGTGTGTATGGGAAAAGATCACCCGGGACAGCGGAATGAGACGCTCCACAACAATGAACTTACCCGACCAACCCCAAGAAATTATTTCAGCCAATTCACCACGATCTTTAAACTTTTCATACACCAATATTTCCATCTAGCTGGAAATATTGGATTGACCATTCGCTACTTTAAGAATTTTGTCCGAATTACCTGGAATCTCGTAAGCGTCTCGAACTGTGCCGCGGGCCATTAGGGTCGGCCACTTAAGCCATAAAGATTCTAAATGGCAGTCGGGGGAGGTGTTGGGCGGAATATGAATGATTATGATAACTATAGGGTCAATTCGATTAACAATGTGCTGTTAATACGGTCCAGTTCGTCAAGGGGCGTACAAAAGCACAGCTAATGTTCACCCCCGAGCATTGGCCAGTGGTTATGCGCTTAGACTTGCTCAACCCCAATGTCTTCTTGCTCGCTCGGTTGGAAATCCTTCCACCATCCAATGTACTTGCAGTCGTAACAGATAAGATCCTGGGTGTCTTGACCCATAATTTTTTCTTTTATGGGGGTGCTTTTTGAACCGCATTTTGGGCAAACAGTATTTGTTCGAATCATTTCAATCCTCTGTGTATTTTTGGTTTGATCAGCATTCCTTGTCCTTCGATCGCTGCGTCAAGAACGCGACATGGGCAAGCTAGAAAAAACAGTTACATGTGCATGCAGATTATGAATCTAGTCGGCAATGTGTCTATAGACTATCTGGCTTGATTGCTCAAGCTGTAAATGTCCTCTTATGCTATGGACTCGACCGCTGGCAACCGACCGCTCTCGGCCGATTGAATTAAAAAGTCGGCTTCCCAAAACACTCGAATATTAATGGATGAAAATACCTCTGTTGCACGCCGCTACGTGAGATCCGAGTCCTGAGCCTACTGCCAAAAATTCAGATTTCAATCTCAGGCGCGTACTTTTCTGGCGCGGAATTCGAAGCTGACTTTTTCAACAGAATCGGCCAATACCGGACGGTCACTTGGGTGTGCGATCAGTTCGAAGTGATCCCTCTGCATAGCCATCGCATCGCGCCTGCAAGATGGCCCATTGCTTCATGACGTAGATGGATACGACTCCAGCAGATGGTTTGCGATTTAACCCCAGGCGGGTCACTAATCCGCTCCCTAGGCGTGATTAGCATCCGAACACCGTGTTGAGATAGGGATCGCTCTGCTACAAAACACCCAACAGCGTCATTGCCAGATGCCGTGATAGCATTTAGCCTGACCATTGGCTATAGGTCGGCTGCCAATCTACCCTAACCGCGTTGGCTTCCGCTGGGATAAAACTGCACAAGAAGAGAACGAACCTCAGAATTCCACCACGCTATTACGTACAAAGGGAGTTGTCATGGCTAATACTTATAACATCTACAAAGTCAAATTCGCCAAAATTGACCAACTGAAAGAGAAGCTAAAATCAGTAGGACTAGTGGAGCAAAAAACGCTAAAAAAGGACGGGTACCTAAAAACCTTTTATTTTTCTGAAAAAGTAGAAGGTAACGAAGTTTGGTGGTGGAAGGCATACCGCGACTTCTTCAATGAAGGCATTGAAGAGCCAAAAAATCTTTTCAACTTTGCCGTATTGGTTTGCCAAAATATCGCTGAACCGGAAAAAATATTTGCTGTGAGCTTGGGCAAATCACATTTTTATCTTTCGAAATTTATACAGCTAGATTTTGGTATTGACCTCGCCCTGCACATGGCTGATGAGAGTTCAATACTTCTCAAAAAAAGCCGATACTTCATTGGTACAAAAAGGCAAGACGTATCTTCTTACCAACAGTTTCAGGTAAATAACTACGAAGCTGGCGAGTCCGTGGATCATATAAAGCTTAAAGCGGCAAACAAAACTATTTGGGGTAACCGTAACATCATTTTTGCCGACTCCATCCAGATGGATATGGACAAGCAGCCCATGGATCTACCTGAAATATTCAAAATTATTGAAGCCAGCTTCAAGGAGGATAAGATAATTTACCTCCCCAAACTCGAGTCAGTCAATATAGATATATCAAATGATTTGGACACTCAGGCTCTTACTCACTTGCGAAACGGCGAAGGGAGCGTGGGAGTTGATCAGTTTCACGTAAGCGGCGTGTCGATATGTTTTAGCTTTCATGATTATGACTATGTCATAAAATCAAAGAACAGTGAAGGAAAGCTCCTTAGCAAGCAGCTAGGCAACACGATGGATACTGAAGCAGTTTCGCAGTTTCTCATTGAAAATAAAGACATTGAAGATATAAACAACGTGACGGTGCAATTCAAAAACGAGGATGTAGGACGTTTTACGAAAAGCCTCAAAGAGCTGCTGGATATGCCTATAGCGTGGGGCGATCAGCAATATTTTTTGAAAAATGGCGAATGGTTCTTTTTTAATCAGGTGTTCATGGATTACCTGAAACGATCCCTTAATTCTATTGAAATTATTCTCGAAGAGCAATTGATTGAAACAGAGTTTGCTGCTTGGCAAGTAAACAAACGAGCCCATCGACAGGCCGGAGATGACAAGGTTGATTACCGCGAAGCTTATTTTAACCAAAAAATATGTAGTGAGCGTGGATATACGCTTTTAGACAGAGAACTCACCGCTATTCGCTCACTAGAGAAAAAAAGAAGAGACTATCAAATTGAAGTGGCCGACATTTACAACAAGGGAGAGATAATATCAGTAAAAATATCAAAGAAGAAGCAGGAGCTAATTTACAACATTGAACAATCGAAAGACTCTATAACACTTATTAAAAATAACAGAATAAAATTTAGCAGAAAACTTACTTCGGCGGCGCTCTGGTTCGTATTCGAAGAAGATATAAAAACCATCACCGATGTAAACTCTATCCAGTTTCTTCTAGCAATCGAAGCTTGGAAAAAACTAGTGGTCGGATACGCGCTAAAACCAAAAATCTACATATCTCGCCATATAAAATAAAAGATGGGCTCACGTTCTATGATAGCGATCTCATCAAACATGTGAAATGGGTTTGACATAAGTTTTATGGTGTTATGATACCAATCGGTTGGGAGTCCACCGCCGCTCCCGTCCTCACAACCCTTCTGTTAAAAAGATGTCCTAGCGGTTAACCGGTTAACTGGTGAAATCTGTGTCGAACAGATCAATCGAGCGATAACCCGATGCCAGTAGATTATGAAACCATCCAAAAAATACAGAAGCTTGGCGACGACGTCCTGATCGGCGTGTCTGAAGTTGCTGCGTTGACGGGATTCAGCGTGCTTACGGTCCGTCAGCGTAAGTTGCCAGGGCTTGAGCCTGTGCCAGGCCTATCAAGGCTGCGATGGAGGCTAGGTGACTTAAGAGCGTGGATGCGCACCGGCAATGCCGAACCCCCTCCTCGCCCCTCCATGACAAACGCCTCATCAAAACCAAAACACACAGGGAGGCCAACCAAGAAAGCGCAGGTGGAGGCGCGACAATGATCGTCCCTTACGTCATCCCCGTACGTTTGCACCAGGAGCAGTGAGCATGGGCAGACAACGAACCATCAGGGATCAGAATTTTTGGCGCTCCCCGCGCCTGCTGAATTGCACCACTGAAGACAAAGTTGCGTTGCTGCACCTTCTAACAGCTCCTGACAGCAACATCACAGGCGTGTACCCACTTGTGCCACGCATCGCAGGAGCGGAGATTGGCTGGACGGCAGATCAATGGCTACAGGTCATTCATCGACTACAAGATGAGGGCCTAGCTAGATACGACCATGTCAGATACGTCGTTTGGGTACGTATCTGGTGGGATCACCACACCGCTACTCAGGTGACGGGGCCAAAGCTGAGAGCCAGAGCGCTTGAAGAAATTCGCCACATTCCGAGCGAGTGGATTGACGATTTCCTACGCGACTTTAAAGAAAGACTGACTGTGGATCAGCAGCGATGGATTAATGAGGCACTCCGTCCGCCCTCAGACCCGGGTTTGGAAGAGATATCGATACCCCACGGATGCGGTATCGATACCGTATCTGAACAGGTTCGGCATAACACTAAACCTCAACCTAAACCATTAACTGAAACGCAAACGTCGTATCTTGCTTCCAACAAGCTGGATATGTCCGGAATTCCTGCAGAGCATCAGACTGATGTTCACAGGGCAATTGTCAAGGCTATGACCAGCGGAAAACTTCGATTTGGACCTCAGCTCGTAGTCAATGCGATGGCAGAGAGTTACCGATCTGCATCGGGTAAACCGCAGAACGCTATGGCCTTAACCTTGTATCTAGCTGAAAATTTGAGTGGATCTGTTACACGGTGAAAAGCAGGTGGCAGGGCATGACAGAAGTCGGCCCCCTTCGAGAGAAAGGATGCTATGGCAGGAAGAAATCGTAGAGCTATTGAGCGGATAATCGTCCAAGCCCGGATATGGGGGTGGGATATGTCGTGGTCCTTTAGCATGGCCACCGCTACCGATACCAAGCCAATCGGTGACTATTACTTCGAGCATGCTGCGCTTAGGCTCTACGGTTCCGTCCGACATCCCGAAGCATTCAAATATCCAACAATAGAGTGCTACCTATACGCTGACCCGCTACTTTTACAGGGCAAGTTAACACCTCTCTGCATCGGCTCAATGCAGGCGTCTGACAAGAAGTTGGTCGTGTATGTAGCTATTCACAACGACCGCTTCAACAACTTAGTGAACGCTGCAAGCCGCCTCGTTGCCTTGGAGATCAATGCAGAGCCGTTGAGGTACCGCAAAGCAAGGATCATGGGCATCCACCTCAGCACAGAGCTAGAGCCTGATTGGTAACGGCATTACCTTTAATCGCGACGGCTTTGCCAAATGTAAGTTATGGCGCGATCAAAACCCTCTTTCTTCGTCAAAGTAATCGCTATCCAGTTTCGGAAGCTTGAGAAGCCTGGAAGTTACGCCCACCTCGTGGTCCATCATCAGGTTAACTAGACGGATCCCGTCCACGAGCACCATGCCCTCCACAGAGCTGGCAAAGTCTATAGCTTGCTTGGTGAATCCGGAGGTGGTGATAAATACCCCTCGTTTGGCCTTTTGACCAGCAAGAGCACCATAGAATGCTTGCAACTCAGGCCGACCGACAGTGCCTTGCCAGCGCTTGGCCTGGACATACACTTTTTCCAGACCGAGCTTATCGAGGGAAATTACTCCATCAATTCCGCCATCTCCGCTACCTCCCACACGCTGCAAATCTGTTCGGCTAGCTCCGTAGCCGAGGCTGTGCAATACGTCGAGCACAATAACTTCAAAACGGTTTGGACTGACTTGAAGTAGGCTATCGAGTAGGTCTCTTGCGGTTGCATCACGTAGCTCGCGCAAAGCCTGATCCAACCGATCGTCAGGGCTAACTGTTGCTGATACTGGCGTGTCTTCGCCTTGCTCTACCCCGTCAAGCGGGACGGCATCGGTAGGGCTCCTCAGCCTCACGTCCATAAAACCTATGGCAAGTTTTTCCACCTGATCGGCTGTTAGCGGTGACGGGTGCTGGACGGAATAATCCGTCCCAGCTTCGGTAAGCTTCCAGTAGCCTCGCTTCGCGCTGGAAGATAAACCGGCACGTTTGAGGCGGTCGTGAGCCCATCCGGCGCGGTTTTTATAAGTCGCCTGCCCACTCGCGATTAACTCTTGAAGTTGTGACTCGGATAAATCTAAAGCCCTGGCCGAAGCCTCATGGGTGTCGCGTGCTGTGGCGCCGTCGGGATTAGCTGCCAAGTGGCGCAAGATCGGCTCAATGAATTTGTCGTATGTCGGAACGGACATCAGGATTCCCTTCACAAGTGGCAGCGCATAAAAATAGATACGGACTTTGTGTCAAAAAAAGCGCTCCGGATCAAACGCGAAATTGCCGCGCATGTCAGTGTCACCGAGCATCGCGAAGCAGACATGCTGACGAGCGCTGGTGGCCAAGCTGGCCTGCGGCTAATCAGCTGTATCTAATCCCAGGGAGCGCGCGAGCTCTCTGACTTCATCGTATCTTCGAATAGATAAGACTGCTTTTTTCTCTCGCTCTAAATCCTTGAGTGCGAGGTTTTCATAAAAGCGCGTGACCATTTCCTCTCTGCGTATTTCAGTCGCTGAAACAAGGCGCTTACGCTCGTTCAAAAGCTCGCGCGCACTGATTTGAGCAACCTCGCAGAGATGGGCTTTCGATATCAAGTCGCAGCACGTCCACGTGCTAATCCACTTCTGTTCCCGCGCCCAGAAAACCAATCGTTGAAACGCCAACCATGTCATCCGGGCATGCCCGCTGACGTACCGTCGTAACGTCCTAGCCTCGACAGCAAGCTCTAATTTCGATATGGCCTCTTCAAGCTGAATTTTCGGCAACCGAGATTTCCGCAAAATCCCAATGAACAAATAGCTCACTAAATTTAAGGGTACTCGCACCGCAAAATTTTTCCGCCCGCTTGAAAAATGAGTATGGAGCTCCCGAGCCACAAGCTCGAATGCTTCATACTCCTCAATACCCGAAGTTTCTGATTCTGTTTTGTGCATGCAGCCATTCTTCAGCTAACAACAGCATCTGTCAAAACGTGTCCTAGATCGCGGGATGTTTCCCAGCTACCAATCGATGCAGTCCACAGCAGCCGAGCTACAGTCACGATGAGCATCGATTACGAAAGCATTCAAAATTCAGAAACTCGCACATGACGTACTGAACATGATCAGCAGGAGGTCTCAACGATGATCCAACCATCAGATGCTCATAGACTGGAAATCGCCCAGGACGTCTTGGGCTGCTTGATAGCGCTCCGCTCCGAGTCAATATTCTACGAGCGAAAGAAAGCCGAACCGAATGCTGAAATCATCAGCTTGTGGAAAGCCGAGCGAAACAGCTTCTTCGATCTGACCCGCAGTTTGAGCTGTAACGATCGGGATAGGGATACCATTGAAAATGTCATCGCGACCTATGGCCCCTATGCCAGAGCGCTGTTTAATTCAGGAAAGTAGTCTGAGCAGATAGCCTTGCGCTCTGGCTACGCAAAGTGCGTATCAGTTCACACGTTCCACTTTGACTCACATGCGTTCAGCCAACCTAGATGCTGCACTCAGTCTGAATCCAGCAGCGTGGAGCGTCTAGGTTTTGACTCGAGAATGAGCTCAGGTATCGGCTTGAGCTCTCCCGCATAAACCATGAGGGTTCCGCACCTGGTAAACGGCTTACCACCGTTCATCGCGCCTACAGATTTTCGTCGCAGTGCAAGCGACCACATTTTTTTCAGCCAGGTTTCACTCATAGTGTTTACTCCAGTTGTGGATGACGTGCCCAGATTTGCCTACCGCATGCCTCCCTCAGCATCACCAGATCTACCTTTCTCTCTGCTGCCAAATGCTTTTCTCTTCTTATCCGAGCGGTGCACGCACGGTCACCAACGGCAAACGTGCGCACTTCAAAATACTGACACCATCACAGGCAACGCCCTGCTTCGTACAGCGTCGTGTTGCCGTGTTTTCTGAAAATTACCGCGCTCACTTCGCAAAATATTTTGATGATCATTTTTGTTAGGCCGATGGCGTCTGGTTCTTGTGTATATCGAGTCATTGGACGATTCCCTCTGCACCCTCCCCAACGATGCTTTTATTCATCAATGGCTAAGAAATCCAGGACCAACGTACAGACAACTTTTAGTCACCAACATCGTCCACAAAGGCTGCAACCATTTGGAGGATAAGGACTAGGACAGGGTAGGGTTTGTACTCCCGCCATGAATGGCATACGTACAACCGGCAACGCGGCAGTCGTTTCACTTCTTTGCTTTGCCTACCGTCCCTGCTCAGGGCGAGCCCCGAGACCCCACTACGCCGATTGGCCGAGAAGTTTTGGTGGACTCCGCTCCCGCCGGAGGTTCATAACTCGGTAGAGATGCCCCACAGCGCAAGAACCTCATGCTCCGCCAGACCTTCCCCCCGCTGAGCCAATCCGAGGGGCGAAATGAGCGCCTCATGCTCGACGATTTGCTGTTCAAGCAACCGCCCTAAAAGCAGCAGCTCTCCCTGTGCTTCAAGTGCGCGAAGCTGTTCGGGAGAATTAAACGCCCAGCGGTCAAGAATCTGCCAGCCGCATGCATGATACGAAGTGGATCGGCGGACAGACTCGATGGTCGTAGCCGCCAGGACGCCAGACGCGATTCTCAATGGCATGTGCTCAATGAGCATGTGCAGATTCCCTTCTTTGTAGGCAATGGATCATTCGTGTGTTCTGCGCAATGGAAGATCGTCTGAAGTCACCTTTGCACCTCAGCTCTCGAATGTGAGCAAGCGAAAACCCGAGAGCGGATAGGACGGCAACATTGTCAGAAGCCAGCGCGTGATTGGCCAAACGCATGGTGGCGTTAGCTAGCTTCAGTCGAGCGATATCTACCTGCCAAACACTGCCTGCGGTTACGTCGGTCATCGGGCTACTCCGAATGGGTGAGTGAAGGCTCCATCAACCTGTTAAGTGCTGAAGATTGCATGCAGCCGCGCCTCCGTATTGGTCACGTCCGCCGTTTTAAGCGCTAGGCTGAACGTCGGAATAGCCAAATCGCTGGTCAACAGCTCCAATCGATGATTGCTTTTGCCGACTGGAAGAATGCGCCAGGACCTGATCTCATCCAAACGGAATAGATGTCCGTCCTGACCTACGGGGTAGGCCAGCAACCTTTTCGATTGCAGGTCGACGCCAACGTAGGCGTCATTGATCTTCGCGAACACCTCGACCTGAGGACGGAACCCTTGAGCCTGATAGCCGGCTACCATTCTTCTCAGCTTTTCGGCATAGCTCTGGTTGACACAGGAGAACAGCCATCCGCCCCCGACGAAGTAGAGAACCAAGACCCAGAACAGCCAACGAATTGCAGGGTCTTCGCTACTGGCTAAACCCAGAAAGAATGGCAGGTTGAAGCCAGAAAAAACCACCACAACTAGCAATAGTGCACCGACCGGCAAACACCCGACGGCCCATGCCACGCGAAACAACTCCCAGACAAGTCTCATGCAGCCTCCTAAACCAAACCAATACAGACAAAATAACTGAAAATCAGATATCCCAAAAGCAGATATAGCGTGTTCAGTCGAACCTTGCCCGGACACGGCTATGACAAAGGCTATCTATCGACGCGAGCACGTGATCTTTCTGCAGGTGCTGAAGCGTATGCGCGTTGAATCAGGGATGACCCAGGCGCAGTGCTCTGCAGCGCTGGGGAGACCGCAATCGTTCATGAGCGATGTGGAAAGAGGGGTGAGGCGGCTGGATCTGGTTCAGCTTCGTGATTTGTGTAAGGTTTTGGATAGTGACCTTGTCGGCTTCACCAAATCTTTCGAAGCCGCGCTCAACCATGAAAAAGGGCAGGTCTAAACGTAATGTCACTCCCGAGGCCGCTCTGCTCAGGCAGCTAGCTGCGCCAATTTGTGATGCATTGCACTGAAAGCTGTCGAGTCCGTTAGATCGAGGCCTCTGTCGCAGTCGGAGCAGTAGTGTGAGGGAACAGCTGGACACCTTCCTCAACCGCTGAAAAACGCGGGCGGTGGCGAACACGCCTAACTACCAGTTGTTCCTCACAGAACTCTGCAACCTGCTTGACCTGCCACGCCCGGAGCCAGCCGGCGATGACACAATCGAGCGCCGGGTAGTCATCAATCAGCCTGACGACTGCAGCAACAGCTTCATCGACGTCAAAAAAAGCGCGGCAGCTTCGTGCTGGAGGCCAAGCAAACCGGCAAGTCCGGTAGGGCAAGGTCATGCTCAAGGCCCACAATCAGGCTGACCAGCACGCCCTCGCCCTATCTGCTGACTAGGGCCGGCCTCGGTTTATTGTGGAGGTAGACGTAGGACGCAACATCGAGCTGTATGAGTCGCCCCTATCCCGTTGACACCGTCAAGCCTCATAATCAGGCCAACTAGGGGAGCGCCATGAGCAACCAGCGTAACCGAAAAATTCAAGATCTAAGCGGCCAAGCAAGTGACCGAAGAGCGCGACACCCTAAAACAGGCCGCCGCGTACTTTGCCAAGGAATCCGGCTTAAGTACGCCTTCGACAGTAAGCAGCCGGTGGAATACCCACTGGTTACTGCACCTGGCTGGCCAAGCCGGAAGGCCAACAATCTCATCAGCAGCATGACTCCGAGGCGGTAAGCCGGGGCGTTCAAAAAGCCCTGAGCAAACTTGCAATCGAAAACTCAAATTGCCCTGAATAGGACTCACAGTGAATAAGCAACAACTCGCGGCGAAAATCTGGGAATCCGCCAACCAGATGCGTTCGAAAATTGAAGCCAATGAATACAAGGACTACATCCTCGGCTTTATTTTCTACAAATATCTTTCGGATAAGCTTGAACGCTTTGCCATTAGCCAGGACTTCAGTAAAGATGATATCCATAACCTTTCTGAGGAAGATCAGCAAACGGTCGAATTTTTCAAGCGCAGTCTTGGCTATTTCATTGCACACGAGCATTTGTTCTCCACCTGGCTGGAATTAGGTGGCGATTTTCAGGTATCGAACGTGCGCGATGCACTATCCGCCTTCAGCCGCCTAATCCATGCTGATCACAAGCGGCTTTTCGACGGCATTTTCAAAACACTAGAAACTGGCCTGAGCAAACTGGGCGACACGGCGGCGAAGCAAACCAAAGCCATCAGCGAGCTGATTCAGCTGATCAAGGACATCCCGATGGATGGCCGCCAGAGTTACGACGTACTCGGCTTCATCTATGAATACCTGATCAGCATGTTTGCCGCCAACGCAGGCAAGAAAGCAGGCGAGTTTTACACCCCGCATGAAGTGTCGGTGTTGATATCCGAGATTATTGCCGACCATGTGAAGGGCAAGGACAAAATCGACATTTACGACTCGACCAGTGGCTCCGGCTCCTTGCTGCTCAATATTGGCAAGTCGATTGCCAAACACATGGGCAACAAGGCCAATATCAAATACTTCGCCCAAGAGCTGAAAGAAAACACCTACAACCTCACCCGCATGAACCTCATCATGCGCGGCATACTCCCGTCTAACATCGTTACCCGCAATGGCGACACGTTGGAAGACGACTGGCCGTTTTTTGACGACAACGACCCGATCAACTCCTACAATCCGCTGTATCTGGATGCCGTGGTTTCCAATCCACCCTACTCGCAAAAATGGGACCCGCAGCACAAAGACAGCGACCCCCGCTACGCCCGCTTTGGCTTGGCCCCAAAATCCAAAGCCGATTACGCCTTTTTGCTGCACGACCTCTATCACCTTAAGCCCGACGGCATCATGGCGATTGTTCTGCCGCACGGCGTGCTCTTTCGCGGTGGCGAAGAAGGCGCCATACGCAAAAATCTGATCGAAAACGACCACCTCGACACCATCATTGGCCTACCTGCCAACATCTTTTTTGGCACCAGCATCCCCACCAGCATCCTTGTGCTCAAGCAAAAGCGCACCAAGAGCGATGTGCTGATCGTGGATGCCTCCAAAGGCTTCGCAAAAGAAGGCAAAAACAACAAGCTACGTGCCTGCGACATCAAGAAAATCTGCGATACCGTGATCGGCCGACTTACAGTGCCGGGCTATAGCCACGTGGTCAGCAAGCAGGAAATCCGCAACAACGACTACAACCTCAATGTCCCGCGCTATGTCGATTCCTCAAATCCCACCGAAAGCTGGGATCTATATGCAGCCATGTTGGGCGGTATTCCAAACCGCGAACTTGATGTACTCGCCAGCTACTGGCAGGCACTGCCCAACCTGCGTGCTGCGCTGTTTGTCGATGATGGCACGCCCTACGCCAAGCCCAAAGTAGGCGATCTGGCCCAAGCCATCCGCACTCATGCCGAGGTGCAACGATTTTCCGAGCGCTTTATCAGCGCCTTTGCCGATTTTCCTGCCCATCTTAAACAGCGCCTGATCGACCAAATTGACACCCTGTTGGTGCCCCAGCAGAAAGCGCAAATTGGCGAAGAGATTTTCAAACGCCTGGCTCCACTACCGCTGATAGACAAATACCAAGCCTACCAACTGCTGGCCGAGCAATGGCAGCAGATTGCCGTGGATCTGGAAATCATCCAGACCGAAGGCTATGCCGCCACCCGCGTGGTGGACCCCAACTTTGTCATCAAGAAAAAAGACGGCAAAGAAGTGGAAGTTCAAGACGGCTGGAAAGGCCGGATCATGCCCTTCGAGCTGGTGCAAGCCTCCTACCTCACCACACAACTGACCGACCTGCGCCAACAGGAAAACCGTCTGGCCGAAATTGGCAGTGCGATTGACGAAATTCTCGATAGCCTCAGCGAAGAAGAAAAAAACGGCGAAGCCGTAAACGAATCTGGGGACAAATTCGTGCCCGCCGTCGTTGCCAGAGAAGCCAAGGAGCTCAAGGCCGAGCAAAAGCAAAACGGCGCTTTCGCCGCCGATAGCTACGAAGCCAAAATCATCCAGGCGGCTGATTTGCAAGCGCAAGAAAAAGCGCTCAAGGCCAGAGCCAAAAAACAAGCCGAAGCATTGCACCTGCTGAGCAAAACCACCATCGAAGGCTTGAGCGATGCACAAGTGCACCACCTGCTGGAATGCAAATGGATTACCCCACTGCAAGAAGCGCTGCTGCGTCTGCCCGCCCAGCAGATGGATGCCCTAAGCAACAAGCTGCAAGCCTTGGTAGAAAAGTACCGCATCACCTATGCCGACAACGCGCATGCCATTCGGCAAAGCGAGCGCGAGCTGGCGGGCATGCTGGATGAGCTGGGGGGCAACGTATTTGACCTCAAAGGCTTGGCCGAACTGAAAACCTTGTTGGTGGGAAATGACCATGAGCCAGTCTGAAGACAGCATGGTGCCGCAGATTCGGTTTCGCGGATTTCAAAAGCAATGGACAAAGGTCAAGCTAGGCGATGTTGCCAATCTAATAAATGGGCGCGCATTCAGCCAAGATGAGCTGCTTAAAAGTGGCTTTTACAAAGTGCTTCGTGTTGGTAATTTTTATACCAACTCTTTTTGGTATTTTTCTGATATGCAATTGGCTGAAAAATATTATGCAAATAACGGAGATCTTCTTTATACATGGTCGGCAAGCTTTGGCCCGCACATTTGGGAAGGCGGAAAGGTAATTTTTCATTACCATATTTGGAAAATTGATCTTTCCGAAAAGCTTGTTAAGGAGTTTGCTCTCCAGCTTCTAGAGAAAGACAAAGAGAAGATCCTTAATAATAGTAATGGATCTACGATGATTCATATTACAAAGGGAGGGATGGAGGTCAAGGAATTTTCAATACCATCACCAGAAGAACAAACCCAAATCGGCTCGTATTTCCAAGAACTGGATCAACTGATTCAGCAGCATCTGCACAAGCACGACAAACTGGTGACGCTGAAGCAGGCGATGCTGCAAAAAATGTTCCCGCAACCCGGCGCCACTACGCCAGAAATCCGCTTTAAGGAGTTCGAGGGGGAGTGGGTGGAGAAGAAACTGGGGGAACTAATGCCAATCACCTCCGCCGCTCGGGTTCATAAACACGAATGGACACGTTCGGGTGTTCCTTTCTTCCGAACGAGCGATGTCGTTTCGCTTTACAAAGGAGAAGAAAATGCGAAGGCCTTCATCTCTTTAGACTTATACGAAAAACTATCCGACAAAATCGGACGGATCAAATGTGGAGATATTTTGATCACCGGTGGTGGTTCGATTGGAATCCCATTTTTAGCAAAGTCTGATGATCCACTTTATTTTAAAGACGCAGACTTACTTTGGCTTAAGGTACCCGAAAGTATCGACAGTATCTATTTGTATACTTTTTTCTCCTCCACCCGTTTTAGGGAATACTTGGGGAGCATTTCACATATCGGCACCATTGGGCACTACACTATCGAGCAAGCGAAAAAAACCCCTATCGCAATTCCGCTTCAAGCTGAGCAAAAAAAAATCGGCATCTACTTCCGCCAGCTTGATGAGCTGATTTCCCGCCACGCCACCCAGCTGGAAAAACTCAAGCAGGTCAAAGGGGCCTGCCTTGAGAAAATGTTTATTTAAGTGCCGGCTAGCCCACGATGAGAAAAACAGCACAAGGACCATCCGCATGAGCACCTTTGTTAAAGAAGCCGACTTTGAAAAGGCCGTGATCCACGAGCTGAGCCAGCGCGGCTGGGAGCCGGAGGTGATCAAAAACCCGAGCGAGCAGGACTTGCTGGCCAACTGGGCGCGGATTCTGTTCGAGAACAATCGTGGCATTGACCGGCTGAACAATGTACCGCTGACTGACGGCGAAATGCAGCAAATCATGGAGCAGATTACCGCGCTGCGCACCCCGCTGAAATTGAACGGCTTGATCAACGGCAAAACCGTCGCCATCGTGCGCGATAACCTGGACGATGCACTGCACTTTGGCAAAGAAATCAGCCTGAAGATCTACGACCGGCACGAGATTGCCGCCGGACAAAGCCGCTACCAAATTGTGCAGCAACCGCGCTTTGCGCGCAGTTCGCCCCTGTTGAACGACCGGCGCGGCGATGTGTTCTTGCTGATTAACGGCATGCCGGTGATTCATGTGGAGCTAAAGCGCAGCGGGGTGCCGGTGAGTCAGGCGTATGGCCAAATCCAGAAATATGCCCGCGAAGGCTTGTTTACCGGACTGTTTTCGTTGGTGCAGGTATTTGTGGCCATGGAGCCGGAAGAGGCGCTGTACTTTGCCAACCCGGGGCCGGATGGCCGCTTTAATAATGACTACGCTTTTCACTGGGCGGACTTTAACAACGAACCGATCAACCAATGGAAGGCGTTCATTTCGGCCTTGCTATCCATTCCCATGGCGCACCAGCTGATCGGCTTTTACACCGTGGCCGACGAGTCTGACGGCGTGCTGAAAGTAATGCGCAGCTACCAGTATTACGCCGCCCATGCCGTTTCCGACAAGGTAGCCAAAACCGACTGGAAAAACCCCAACCGCTTGGGTGGCTTTATTTGGCATACCACGGGCGCGGGAAAAACCATGACCAGCTTTAAAACCGCCCAGCTGATTGCTAATGCCAAGGATGCGGACAAGGTGGTGTTTTTGCTGGACCGTGTTGAGCTGGGCACCCAGACTTTGTTGGCGTATCGGGATTTTGCCGGCGATGGGACTGCGGTGCAGGCCACGGAAGATACCGGCGTGTTGGTTGCCAAGCTGAAAAGCAGCGACCCGGCCGAGACGCTGATTGTGACCTCCATCCAAAAAATGAGCCGCCTGAAAGATGAAGAAGATGGCCTGAAGGCGCACGATCTGGAAAAAATACGCGCCAAGCGCATTGTTTTCATCATTGACGAATGCCACCGCTCGACCTTTGGCGACATGCTGATCGATATCAAACGCAGCTTTAAAGGCGCGGTGCTATTTGGCTTTAGCGGCACGCCCATCCACAAAGAAAACACTCGCAAGGACAACACCACCGCCGATGTGTTTGGCGACGAATTGCACCGCTACAGCATTGCCGATGGCATCCGCGATAAGAATGTGCTGGGTTTTGACCCTTATCAGGTCAAAACTTATCGTGACCGCGATCTACGCCAAGCTGTAGCGCTGGAAAAAGCCAAAGCCGCCACTGTGGCCGAGGCCTTGGCTAACCCGAGAAAAAAAGCCGTTTTCAACCGCTATATACATGATTTACCTATGGCGGGCTTTCGGGATAGTGCGGGAGTTTACCGAAAAGGGATTGAAGATTATCTGTCCAATAGCCAGTACAGCCGCAATGAACACCGGTACGCGGTGGTGCAGGATATTGCGGACAACTGGCTTACCCTGAGCCAGAACGGAAAATTTCACGCAATCTTTACCACCCACAGCATCCGCGAGGCGATCACCTATTACCGGCTATGCAAAACACGATGCCCACAGCTGAAAATCACAGCGCTGTTTGACCCGAATATCGATAACGATGATGACGGTGCCGATGATCAAACCTTCAAGACCGATGGCTTGGTAGAGATATTGGCGGATTACAACACTGCCTATGGGCAAAGCTTTGACCTTGCCGGCCATGCGCGATTCAAAAAGGACATCGCTGCCAGACTGGCGCACAAAAATCCCTATACCCGCATCGAGACAACGCCGGATAAACAGCTAGATCTGTTGATTGTGGTAGACCAGATGCTGACAGGTTATGACTCCAAATGGGTCAACACGCTTTATCTGGATAAGGTGTTGCAGTACGAAAACATTATTCAGGCTTTCTCACGCACCAATCGCTTATTTGGCCCAGACAAACCGTTTGGCACAATTCGCTACTACCGCAAGCCGCACACCATGCAGCGAAATGTGGATGACGCGGTGAAACTGTATTCTGGCGATAAGCCAATGGGCCTATTTGCCGATAAGCTGGCAAGCAATGTGGCACGGCTGAATGCCTGCTTTACCGAGATCAACGCCCTCTTTACTGCTGCGGGGATCGCAGACTTTAAAAAACTACCGGACGACTTAACCGAACGCGCTGCCTTTGCTAAACATTTTCAAACATTCAGCGACATTCTGGAGGCGGCCAGAATCCAAGGCTTTACCTGGGGGCAAACCGAGTACAAGTCAGAAGACGGACAGTTGGTGGTGACGCTGGATATTACTCAGCAGCTGTATTTCACGCTGCTGCAGCGTTACAAGGAGCTTGGCAGCAACAGTGACGCTGGCGGCGAGGCGATTCCATTTGAGATCGACAGCCACATTTCGGAAATCGATACCGGCAAGATTGACGCGGACTATATGAACTCGCGTTTTGCGAAATATCTGAAGGTTTTGCAAAATGGTGATGCGGACGCTCGGGAAGCAACATTGAGCGAGTTGCAACGCTCGTTTGCTTCTCTCTCGCAGGACGAACAGAAAATCGCCGAGATTTTCCTGCGCGATATTCAGCGTGGTGATGTGGTTATCGATCCTGCCCGTAGCTTCCGTGACTACCTGGCTGATTATCAGGCACAGGAAAAGCAAGCGGAGATTGCAGCCATCGTCAAATATCTAGGCATTGACGCGGACAAGCTCATGGCTCTGATGAATACCAGGATTACTGAGGCCAACCTAAATGAATATGGTCGCTTTGACGAGCTGAAAGCAACCATCGACAAGCAAAAAGCCAAGGTCTACTTCGAAGCACTCGAAGGGCAAAGCATTCCAGCCTTTAAAGTGAACATCAAGGCGGCTCACTTCCTACGCGCTTTCATCATCCAGGGTGGTTTTGAGCTGGATTCGCCTAGTGGATAGACGTGATATAGCGGCGGGAACGAGTCGGCCTTCAGCTTAGAATCCACCCATGTCTGCAAGCGACCACCCGCTATCCAAGGAAATCCTGAAGAAGATTTCCCGTTTTCTGGTGAAATACGCCGGCCACGTTGTAGATGGCGCGCCGCCATTTGCTGACGAATTCAGGAGAGGGGTGCCTAAAATCTGAGAAATGGCTGCTGAGAAGTGCTCCCGGCGAGTAAAGACCCAGCACTCTAGCCAAAAGTTTGCGTAAACGGGCCAGCACAATGCCTGATTGCCGCTACCACATGCACATGCGTTTCTGACACTGCGCCAATAGCCCTAAGCACGTCCTACTACGAAATCGCTAATCAAGAGTGCTCGCTATGGGAGCTCGCGTCCTTGGCTTCAATGGCCGCTTACTGTCCTTCACTACTGGCTACTCTGGGTGAGTCCAGTCGATAAGGTGAGCGGAGAAGCTTACCTACTGATCGGAATGCCACAAATTTGCCACACTCGCCCCGCTAACCGGGGCGAAAACCCGCTAACCTCAGCTACCACAACCCTTTGATTTCCCGGCTAATCCGCGCTAACGTATTGATTCTAAACGTCGGCTTTTAGGACTCCGAAGGCAGGGGTCGTGGGTTCGAATCCCGCCGGGTGCACCATATAGCAGTCTCAGGCTGTCTCAGACAGTCTACGAAACACCCCAAGAAGCCCGCCCTGTGCGGGCTTTGTTGTTTCTGCTTGTCTACAGCATACATCCGCTGTGCGTATCCCTCGGTGTGTCTTTGGCACTCTCTCGAACCGAGGGGATACACGGACGTGAAACGGTCAGAAATCAAACGCAGGCCGCTCAGTGGCACCGCGCCATCAAGCATCGAACCCGAGACCAGGGAATATCGCGAGCTCGACGGCAGCGGTCTTTATCTGCGCGTTAAGCCGGATGGCCAGAAATCCTGGCAACTTCGATACAAAAACCAAGCGGGCAAGTGGAGCTGGCTTGGCTTAGGTGGCTACCCGGAGGTCAGTGGTGCGCTGGCCAGGAAAAAGGCCACCGAGTACCGCAAGGAAATTGCCAACGGCGGCCACCCCATCGCTGCACACAAAGCCCGCAAGGCGGCGGAACTCGAAGCGGCAACAAACACGTTCGAGATCCTGGCTCGCGAGTGGATCGAAATTCGCACCCCTGGCTGGGAGACCAGCACCGCAAAACGCACAATCGGTGCTTTACAGCTCCACGTCTTCCCCGTTTTCGGCAAAAGACCGTATGCAGAGATAACGCCCAAGCAATGGATGGACTTTTTACAAACACTTGAGCGAAAGGGAATCCTTGAACAAATGAGCCGCGTTCGCCGCTCTTGCAAGGAAATCTACGATCTGGCGAGAGTGACAGGCAGAGCCATTCACAACCCGCTGGAAGGCCTAAGTCGTTTCCTGCAATCCAAGCCAGCCGAGAACTACGCCCACGTCACAGCGAAAGAGCTTCCTGAGCTGCTGCGCGCCATTCGCACCTATCCTCACGCTTTAGATCTGCGCCTTGGCCTGCATCTATTAACGCTGACCGGCGTCCGGCCAAGCGAGCTACGTGAGGCGCCCTGGTCGGAGTTTGACCTTGAAAACGCACTTTGGAGCATTCCGGCTGCCCGCATGAAAAAGCGCCGCGACCATCTAGTACCTCTGTCAAAGCAGGCGGTTAACCCAAACGTCCTGAACACCTTCCTTCTCAATGTCTACAAGCCGCCTCAAGGCGGCTTTTTCATGTCCAGTGAGGCTTACCTACTTCTTTGGCAAAAGCACTGGTCACGAGGAGTAGGGCAGTCCAGAGGCCACATCAATGGCCGATCCCACTGATCAAGCACACGAGACCTCGGCGACTGGGTTCAACCCCGGCGCGCGCCGTTGTCCCCCCACCACACCTGGGGTCTAAACAGGTTGCTTTTTCCGCATCGACGTATCACCTGACGTCCAAGCTAAATGGGCCTCAGGGCTATGTCAGACACTGAATCGGCCACCTGCGAATCCCTGCACATCTGGGCCTAGAGGCAGATATTTTGGGGGCACACGTCCGTGGTAGTAACGCCAGATAGCTTTATGCCATTCTCTAGCAAGCTTTAGGAGGCTTGGTGAGTCCTAAAACGCAGAAAACAGAAAACAGAATACAGAATACAGAATACAGAATACAGAATACAGAATACGTTTCACTATTCAGCCAATGCAGAACAGAAAGGAATCAACGCATGGAAATTGAAAAGGTCATTATTACGGGCTTTAGAAATTATGCTAAAGCAACTGTCAACCTTCAAAGCAAAACATTGCTCATTGGCGCGAATGACTCTGGCAAGACCAACTTTGTATATGCTCTAAGACTACTACTGGACAAATCTCTATCTGAAAGCGATCTAGAACCTTCCGAATCAGATTTCCACATAAGCAAAAAAGGACTTCAAAACGAAGAACTATCGATTGAAGTTCACTTTAAAGAAATAACGGAAGATGCAGTTTTATCTGTACTCAAAGGCAACGTATCCAGCGAAGGAAAATCAGTACTGCGGTATGAGGCAGATAGAAAAACTCTAGACTACACACTTAAATCAGGCACTGATGAGAAGCACCTATCTACAATTAACAGCAGATTCTACCTCAAGTACCTAAACCTTAAATATGTAAAATCTAGTCGAGATCTAGAAAAATTCGTCAACTTAGAGAAAAGACATCTTCTCAAGCTATCGCAAGAGCTCAGATCAACAGAAGAGGTTGAAGCAGATCAAAAGCAACTTGAAACAATTGAAGAGAATCTTGACACCATAAACGGATTAGTAAGCAAGCTTCACTACGTAAACAATGCGACCAATGCTGTAAACGAAGAATTATTGAAACTTTCACACGACCTGACAAACTATTCAGTACACCTAGATTCTGGCGCAATTCAAACACAACAATTCATTGACAACTTAAGACTCGGTGCAAGTACAGCCGGTTCAAAAATATCTCTAGGCGGCGATGGAAGAAATAATCAGATTCTAATGGCTTTATGGAAAGCAAAAAGCCAAAGAGAGTATGACCCTGAAAGTGAAGTTGTTTTCTACTGCGTTGAGGAGCCTGAGGCTCACCTCCACCCTCACCAGCAAAGGAAACTTGCAGACTATTTAATTAAAGATTTACCCGGCCAGACAATCATTACTAGTCATTCACCTCAAATTACTGCACGTTATTCACCCCACGCAATCGTACACATCTTAAACTCGATAAATGGCAGCTATGCAGCTAGCGAAGGGTGTTCTGACTGCATAAGCAGCGAATGGGATAAACTTGGCTATCGAATGAGTATCTTGCCAGCGGAGGCCTTCTTTTCCAAATGCGTATTTCTAGTTGAAGGTCCTTCAGAGCTACTGTTTTACAACGAGCTAGCAAAACAAATTGGCATAGATCTAGACTATTACAATATCTCGATACTTAATGTAGAGGGAATACAATTCAAAGTCTATACACAGATTTTGGATGCCATGGAGATCCCATGGGTTATCCGCACTGACAACGACATTTCAGCAATAACCGTTCAAAATACTGAACTACGGAACCCTGCCGGCATAAATAGATGCCTGTCACTTGCAGGAAAGGAAAAAATGGCTTACATGCCGATAGCCGCAACCCAACAGAGCGTCTACGAATCAGGAATCTGGGCTAAGGTTAATGAAGTAGTAAACCCCCACGGTATATACTTAGCCAAGATAGATCTAGAAACAGACTTATGTGAGGAGTTTCCGACCCAACTCCAAAACTTTAGCAATACCACTGATCTGGCAACTGCCGTTAATTTCCTACAAGGCAAAAAAGCTATCCGCATGAGGGCCTTCTTGAGCCAGCATTGCTCCGCTCTAGTTTCAGCAGAGCTAGGTTTATTAGCGAAACCACTGCATCACTGCGTTGCGAAAGTGGAAGGCTTAATATGATCAACTACACTGAAGAGCAAATAGAAGCCATCAAACCTCAAGGCTCATTGGTGATTACGGCATGCCCAGGCAGTGGCAAAACCGCAGTTATTGCTGAGAAAATAAGAAATGAACTAGCTGAACTGAAGTCCTACCAAGGAATCATCGCTATAACTTTCACCCGTAAAGCGAGCAAAGAATTAGAGGGGCGCTGTCGAGTAAACGGGGCAGACACTAAGTGCAGTTTCTTTGGGACCATCGATTCGTTTTGCCTCTCAGAAATAATATATCCGTTTTTGAACCAAATATTTGATGGAAACACAGTAGACTTAGAACCAAAATACGAATCAGACTTAACTCCCGCCGAAACCTCAATTGCCATTCAACTGAATGACATTGACAAAGTCGAAGCAGAAGAACTAGAGCTCATTAGAAAGTTATATCTCAATGACACAATTTACTTTCCAACCATACCAGCCCTCGCGATGTACATCCATGAAAACTGCGCAGCTTGCAGAACCTACATCAAGGCAAAATACACAAGCATATACATAGACGAATACCAAGATTCTTCCAAAGCCCAACACAATCTTTTCTTGAGTATTGTTGACTCCGGATTGACCGGAATCGCCGTTGGCGACTTACAGCAGTCAATATATGGATGGAGACGGTGCAGCCCCGAATACCTTAAAGAACTGATCAGGCGACATGACTTCACACACCGAACTGTTTCCTACAACCATAGATGTCACGCATCAATCTCAAACTATTCCAATCGCTTATTCAATCCTCAATTCGAACTAACGCCAACTGATTCAATACAAGTATGGCAGTGTCAATTTACTGGTACACAGCGTGATGCGGCATCTCACCTTAATACTATTGTTCCTTCGATACTAGACAAGAATAAAACAATCAAGGCGTCTGACATTGCCGTTCTTGTAAGAAACAATCGTAGTTTAGGATATTTGAGAGACCACCTCACGATACCTTGCAGAATATTTGCAGACGACCCTATAGATGAGTTGCAAAGCAGAACAGGTTTTTTGTGGTCGGCATTATTGAAGTACCGCTTCGATACAAGCACTAACCCTGACCAAATTATAGAAATATTGCCTGAGCACTCAAACACATCCAAAGCAAAGCTAATAGATATCCGAAGAACAATTAGAAAAGCAAGAAGTGTAGACCAAACCTTTCTTGAAGGTTATCTTGCGTCAACTTCGAAAAAACTATTAAACATCGAACCAAAAGACTCAGAACTAGCCGCACTAAGACTAGTCGCATCTGATATTGACTCATTAAAGCAATACACCACTACTACCACGAATGAAATCCAATGCATGACTATTCACAAGGCTAAAGGATTAGAATTCGAAGTAGTGATTCACCTCGATCTTAACGAGTGGCTATTCCCTTACAGGGTAATGGGTGAAAGTTTTTCGGACAAATCATATCCAAGCTGGGAGCAGGACTTGAATTTGCACTTTGTTGGCGTAACTCGGGCTAAAACGATGTGCCTACTGGTGCATACCACTCAACGGTTGAATGCTAAGGATGAAACCAAGGGTGGAGAACCATCAGCCTTTCTGCGACTACCTGGCGTGCAAACGCTTTACAAAACCTACAGCTCTCCAAAATGAATAACTCCCCCTGTATCCCAATCTGTATCCTAACCACATATATATTTAAAATAGTGCATATTTTTCAATAGCTTAAAATCCCAGTTATAAGCCCGCCGGGCCACATACTAGTCTCGGGCTGTCTCAGACAGTCTACGAAACACCCCAAGAAGCCCGCCCCGTGCGGGCTTTCTTGTTTCTGGCTATCCGTCCCTGTCTACCCCTATAACTTCCCGCCGTGTATGCCCATTTGTATGCTTTCAAATTCCTATAACTGGAGCTCGCAAGGTGTCTAGAGAATCCAGGGCGATTCATAGTGACTTACCACAAGCTGGCTCGGCAAAACGAAGGTGAGCTCATCAACCCGAAAAAGGTAGATTTCTTCACTAGCGATTCCCAAGCTGAAAGCGGCTTCAAATAACGGCGTTTTCGTTAAATTCCCGACATAAAAAAAGCCCGCAAAGCGGGCTTTTTTCGTGCGCAGGGTAAAAGTGCTAATTACTTGTTCCGCAATAGCACATACGTTTCACCGCCTTTGCGGTCATGCTGAAGAATAAAGTTGTTGTCCTGGATACGCACCTTCGATGGCACACGATCGGCTACCGGCGTTTGCGAGTAAGTCTGCGCGGCACTCAGCAGTTGGCGGGTCAGGCTGTCGTCCGATTGATTCGGAGTGGTGACGACGCATTCCTTTTCGGAAAGTTGCACGCCGAGTTTTTTGTCGGCGGTGAAGCCGAGGCGCATGAAGCCCATGTCCTGGAGGTCGTTGATGCCGAACCGCTTGGCCGCTTCAGCCGAGCCTGCGAATGAGGGCGCAGTCTTCAGGCAGATGTCGACGAAGGCTTCGATGGCCTTGGAGGTGACAGGCGTCGATACGATTGGCGTTGCCGTGGTGCAGCTGGCGAGTACGAACAGGCTGGACAAGGCGAGTGTGCGGAACAACTTATCGGACATGACGTGGGGATCCTTCCATTTTAAATTCGGAGTGCAGCCGTTGGGCTGAACGCCGCCGGAACGGGCGGCGTGCGAATGGTAAATCAAAAGGCCCCACACTTGAGCCAAGTGCGGGGCCTTTTCGTGTGCTTTGCTTTTGCCAGTCCTCAGCCGGGCGACGGGAAAGGCACGATAGATCCCATCAGCACCCCGCCCCCCTTTGCCATCTACAACAAAGTGGCAGAATCATCGCTCACTTCAAACCCGAGCAGGCGACACAATAATCTTCACGTTGTGCTCCTTATTCTTAACCAACTCCTCAAAGCCCTGCCCCACGATCTGCTCCAACTGAATGCGCCCCGTCACCAGCGGCGTAATGTCCAGCCGTCCATCAGCGATAAACGCGATCACATCAGCGAATTCACCGTTATAGGCCAGCGCGCCCATTACCTGTTTTTCCGTCGCCACCAATTCGAAAAAGTTGAACTCGCTGGGCTCTTCGAAGATTCCCACCAGGACGCACTTGCCGGCCTTGCGGATCAGGTCGATTGCGAGCTTGGCCGTGTGTTTGTTGCCGATGCATTCGAAGCTGACATCCGCGCCGAGTCCGCCCGTCAGGCGGCGTACTTCGGCCAGGGCATCGCACTCATTCGGATCGAGCACATGGGTCGCGCCCACTTCGCGGGCCTTGGTCTTGCGGGCTCCGGACATTTCCAGCGCGATCACCTGCGCGGCACCGGCCGCTTTGGCGCACATGATGGTGCACAGGCCAATGGTGCCGGCACCGACCACCACCACGTTTTGCCCGAGCAGGCTTCCGGCTTTTTTCACTGCGTGCATGCCCACGGCCAGCGGTTCGATCAGTGCCCCGGCTTCGGCCGGAAAGTTCGCCGGCAATTTGTACAGCAGGTTGGCTGGCACGTTGACCAGTTCGGCGAAGGCGCCATTGTTCATCAGCCCGGTGAAGGCCAGGTTCTCGCAGATGTTGTACATCCCGTGGGTGCAGTAGTAGCACGTGCCGCAATGTTGGCACGCATCGGCCGCCACCGGTTCGCCGACGCTGAAGCCCTGCACGCCGGCACCGAGTTCGACGATCTCACCGCAAAACTCATGACCGAGAATGCACTGGCCCTTTATCCCGGTCAGCGGGTGCGGGGCGTCCACCGGGATGAACACCGGCCCGGCCACGTACTCGTGCAAATCGGAGCCGCAAATTCCGCACCACTGCACGCGGATTTGCACCCAACCCGCAGGCGGCGAAATGGGCAGCGGAACGTCTTCGACGCGGATATCGTTACGGCCGTGCCAGACAGCGGCACGCATGCTGCGTTGCGGATTGATCGAAAGGGTCATCGCGAAATCTCCTTGAAACGGTTGGTCCTGGCGCCCCGCCAGAGTCCGCCAGCAGGGGCGTCAGTGCGGTTGCACAACGTCCAGAATCAGTCGATTGACCTGCTCGGGGTGATGCCAACGGTCAGCGACACACAACTCATGACGCCACCACGGGCAGAACAGGGAAAGAGGCTGGGCTGGACATCGGGCACCCGTTTTTATTATTGGGTTGCCAGTCGGGCTGGTAGCCAGAGCCAGAGCAAGGCCGGTGCCAGATCCGCAAAAACAGCTGAACAGCCCGTTCTTAGAGCGGTCGATGGAAACCCAAGCAGGGCCGGGATCGCGCTCCAATGAGACGCGTCATATCAGACTGCACGAGGTGGCGACGAGACCGTGAGACGCTGCGTCTCGCCGCCAGCCCCGACCCTGCAAGCCCATTGGCAACACGTATCGTCGCCTCTCCCTCAAGAATTCAGCTCACTCGCCGATGCTTCTAATCACCGGTTCTGTGCCCTTTAACCGACCATCTTCCGCATTAAGGAGTCAACGCGACATGGGGGGTTTCTATAGCCTGTTTATCGACACGCCGGTCGCAGCACTCTACGTGCCGGGCTCTCACAATCCGGGCTTGGTAGTGCTATCTATCCTGGTGTCGATCTTTTCGGCCACCATGTCGCTGCAAACCGCACAGATTGCACGCAAAGCCGAAAGCGCGTTGCATCGACACATGGCTGTCAGCACAGGTGCGTTCGCCCTGGGCGGTGGCATCTGGACCATGCACTTCATCGGCATGCTGGCGTTCGAGCTGCATACCCACGTCCACTACGCGACCGGCCTGACCCTTTTTTCTCTGCTGCCGGCTTGCGTAGCTTCCTGGCTGGCTCTACGCATGCTTTCAAGTCCCTCCGTCACCGGATTGCATCTCGTCATGAGTGGCACCCTGGTCGGCTTAGGCATCGGGGCGATGCACTACAGCGGCATGGCAGCGATGCAAACATCATTGCAGATGCGTTATGACCCGCTCATCTTCACGCTGTCCATCGTGCTGGCGATCGTCCTCGCGGTGTTCGCTTTGTGGGTGCATTACCGACTTCTACGAACCACATTGACCTCCATGCAACGGTTGCTGGTCAGTGGGACTGTCTTGGGGTCGGCCATTGCTGGCATGCACTACACAGGCATGGCAGCAGTCCGGTTCGTCGGTGTGCCGGACAGCACCTCGCCAGGTGTTCTGCTTAACACCACATTCGCGTCTATCGCGCTTTCCACGTTCACCGTCACGGTGACGGTGCTGGTGCTTGCACTCAATGGCTTGATCCATTCGCGCAAGCTGTACCGAACGATGGAAGAGAACAACCTCAAGATTGAGGAAAGCAAGTCACGCATGGATGCCATCCTAGACACTGCGGTCGATGGCATTATCACTATCGATAGCCGAGGCCTGATCCAAAGTTTCAACCATTCGGCAGAACGGCTGTTTGGCTGGAAAGCCGACGAAGCCATTGGCCGCAACATCAATATGCTGATGCCCGAACCCGATCAGTCGCAGCACGATGGTTACCTGCATAACTACAAGACCACGGGTGCTCCGAAGATCATCGGCGTAGGTCGGGAGGTCATGGGCTTGCGTAAGGACGGCAGCCTGATGCCAATGCGGCTTGCCGTCGGCCGGGTAGACCTGCCCAATGAGCTACTGTTTGTCGGTTTCGTCACCGACATCACCGAGCGTCACGCGCTGGAAGCCTCATTACGCGAGACCGCGGAACGTGCCGAACGCGCGGCCATCGCCAAGAGCACCTTTTTGGCCAATATGAGCCACGAAATTCGTACACCGATGAACTCGATCATCGGTTTCACCGAGTTACTTCTCCAGGGGGATCTGACATCGATCCAGCGCAACCATCTGCACACCGTCGGGCAATCATCCAGACTGCTACTCGGGTTGATCAACGACATTCTTGATACCACCAAGATGGAAAATGGGAGCATGACGCTCGAGTCCATTGATTTTTCGCTCAAAGGGCTTGCTCTACAGATCGAATCCTCAATGCGCTTGGGCGCGCAGAGTAAGCACCTGACGCTCACCCCGCACTACCCGACCGACATGCCTGAATACTTTCAAGGTGATCCCCTTCGCATCTTGCAAGTACTGACCAACCTTGTCGGCAATGCCATCAAGTTCACCGAGCGTGGTGGTATTGAAGTTTCATTTAGCTATACGGACGCCATGGTGCACGTCAAAGTCGCGGATACCGGCATTGGCATGACGCCCCAGCAAATCGAACTGATTTTTGCACCGTTCACTCAGGCCGACGCGTCCATCAGCCGGCGTTTCGGCGGTACCGGTTTGGGCACCACCATTGCGCGTCAGTTGGTCGAACAAATGGGCGGAAGAATTGAGGTTGTGAGCGAGTTCGGACATGGCAGTATCTTCCATGTGCAACTGCCCCTGCCGATAGGAAAAATACCCGAGGCCGCACCGGTTGCGGCGCCCCAGCAGGTGTTGCCACCGCTGAAGATTCTGATCGCCGATGACGTGCCCCAAAACCTCGAACTGTTGACGCTGACACTCAGTGGCCGCGGACATCAGGTAGTGGCTGCGCGCGATGGCGGCGAAGCTGTCGCGAAATTCATAAGCGACCACTTCGATCTCATCTTGATGGATGTGCACATGCCAGGCACTGACGGCCTGCAGGCAACGCGGCTGATCCGTCAGTACGAGCGCACACACGCTCGCCCTTACACCCCGATCATCGCGCTCACCGCCAGCGTATTGGCCGAAGACCGACAAACCGCACAGCTGGCCGGAATGGACGGTTTCGCGGTCAAGCCGCTAGACGTACCTCGACTGTTCGATGAGATCGCAGGGGTCTTGAAGATCGAACGCGCCCTCGCTCTCCCCGGCGACACCGATAAAACCCTTGCACCTCACCAACTGATCGATTGGGACTCAGGCATCTCGCTATGGGGCAGTGAAAAGCGACTGGCCAAGGCACTCAAGCAATTCCTGGAGTCAGCGGCTACCAACCATCCGTTGCCGGGTGACGCGGACGCCGATATCGACTGGGAGACGACACTTCTCAGCCTACATGGCATCCATGGGGCGTCCGGCAACTTATCGCTCCCCTCCGTGGCCGAACTGGCCTGCACGCTGGAGGATCTGGTCAGGACAGGAAGGCAAGAAGAGGCACGCCCTCAAATCACAGAGCTGCGCACTCTGCTAGCGTCCGCAACCCGAGAATTACAGGCCAGCAACGCGCTACTCGTTGAGAAAAAACGCCCCTTGGCCGAGCCCTCCGCGCCCGAACTGCTAGCCCATATGCACCAACTGCTGGCCTGCCTTACGCACAACGAATTGAACGACACAGCGCTAGAGAAGGTCTGCGCCGGGCTCGAGAGCCTGGGTGAACATACACATGTTCAGGTGTTGCGAACGGCGGTCGATGCTTTTGAGTTTGGGCGCGCTCAAACCCTGCTGCAGCAACTCGTTGCCGACCACACCCTGGAAACTCAAGCATGAGCAGGACCATTGCATGAAGTACATGAAGGACTCTCGCCAGACCTTGCTGGTGGTCGATGATGAAGCGACCAATCTCCAGGTACTGCGCCACACGCTGCAAGATGAGTACCGCTTGCTCTTCGCCAAGGACGGTTACAAGGCGCTAGAGCTGGCGCAGGATGATCGGCCGGACCTGATTCTGCTCGACATCATGATGCCCGGGCTCTCGGGCTATGACGTCTGCACCGCGCTCAAACAGGACTCGAGTACGACCTCTATCCCCATTATCTTCGTCAGTGCCCTGGCCGAGGCTGACAACGAGATGCTCGGCCTTAAGCTAGGGGCCGTGGATTACATCAGCAAACCTTACAATCCCGGCATCGTCAAAGCCCGTGTGCGCACCCATCTGTCCCTGGTGCAGGCACAAGAACTACGCGATACACGTTTGCAGATCGTTCAGCGGCTGGGTACCGCAGCCGAGTTCAAGGACAACGAAACCGGACTGCACGTTATCCGCATGAGCCACTATGCCAAGACGATGGCCCTGGGTGCGGGTTACAGCCGCTTGGCGGCAGAAGACTTGCTGCACGCTGCGCCGATGCACGACGTTGGCAAGATAGGCATTCCCGACGCGATCCTGCAAAAGCCGGGAAAGCTGACTGAACACGAGTGGACCATCATGCGCCAGCACACGTCCATCGGTGCCAAGATCATCGGTGAGCACCCTTCTGGACTGCTGCATATGGCGCAGATCATCGCGCAGAACCATCACGAAAAATGGGACGGCACCGGCTACCCAAGCCGGACTGCGGGTGAAGACATTCCCCATGCCGCCCGAATAGTTGCCGTGGCTGATGTGTTTGATGCTCTGACCAGCGTGCGCCCCTATAAACCTGCCTGGTCAGTTGAAGACGCCACAGGGTTGATCCAGCAGGAAAGCGGCCAACACTTCGATCCGGAATTGGTCGAGGTTTTTATGGACTGCCTACCCGAAATCCTCGAGATACGCGAACACTGGGCCGACATTGAGCCCGTCGGCGTCGCTTGATACTGGCGCGGGCTTGCCACACGCCAGCTTCCGACTACTGCTGCAACCTCTCCAACCGCGCGGGCAAGTCTTCCTGGGGAAAGCGCGCGTGCAACGCCAGCAACTTCTCATCCGCCGCTTTGCTTTCTCCGGCCGCGCGCAGGTTCACGATCTCCTGCAACGCCTCCTCCAATGACGGCAGTGCACCCGGCGCACGCTTGCTGAGTTTGGCCGTCGATTGATCCGCCAACGCGCCGGCAATTTCGGCTTGGACCGGCGCGCTTTCGGCCTTGGGCGCGGCGGCCATTCGGGCCATCGGCGCGGGCGCGGAGAACGCTGGCGGGGCGGGGCGGCGCGCTTCTTCGTGGAACGCGGAGAAGGTCGCGGGGGAGATATCGGGGGCCGGCACGGGCGAGCGCATGACCACGCCGATCATCAGCGCCAAGCCTGCGACGGTGGCGAACGCCATTTGCCAGCGCGGACGTTGGCAGGCTTGCAGCCAGCGTTGCCACACACTCGGTTGCGGCGCCGGGGTTTCGCGGCGGGCGGTGGCGAGGATGAAGGCGTCGAGGGACGCCGGCGGTTCGCCGCTGCTGTATTGACGAACATGCTCGATGAGCGGGTCGTCGGGGGTGTGTCGGGACTCGGTCATGCGGGTATCTCCTCGGCCAGCAGGCGGCGCAGTTTCTGCTGGGCGTAACGCAGGCGGCTTTTGACGGTTTCCAGCGGGGCACCGGTGAGCGCGGCGATTTGCGGCACTTCGAGGTCGCCGTGCAGGCGCAGCAGGAAGACTTCGCGCTGGTCTTCGGGCAAGTCTTGCAACGCGGCGTCGAGACGCGCCTGGTCGCGGCTCAGGCTCAGTTGCTGCTCGGGGCCGGCGCTGGCGTCGGGCTGGGCGTGCAGTTGCTCATCGTAGCTGTCGTGCAACGGGTTGTGGATGCCGTGCTTGCGCCAGTAATCGATCAGGCGGTTGCGGGCGATCTGGAACAGCCAGGTGCGAAAACTCGCCCGGCCTTGTGGCTGGGTGACGCTGCGGATCAGGCTGAGCCAGGTCTCCTGATAAATTTCCTCGGCCAGTTCGGCCTTGTTGCTCAGGGACACGAGGAAGCGGTACAGGCCCTGGCGATGCCGCGCGTATAAGACCTCGAACGCGGCACCGTCACCGGTTCGGTAGCGGGCCAGCAGCGATTCGTCGCTGGGTGAATCATCTGGAGCGGGCATGTCGGTGGCGAACTCCTTTCTGGTCGGCGTGTTCACGATCAAGGTTTGAGGCTTTGGGCCACTTCGACCAGTTGCACGAATTCATTGCGCAGCCCAAACGGGTCGTCGCCCCGGGCCGAGCGGGCGAGTGCGGCGGTGTCCTGCAACGTCATGCTGCCAGTGTAGCGGCCATCGCCCTTGAGTTGCTGGGCGAAGGCGGCCACGGCGGCGCAGAAGCGCAGGTCGTCGCTGGCCTTAGCCGACTGGCTGCCCACCGGCCGCTCGATCAAACGGCTCGCACCACCGGCCGCCGGCTTATAGCGCACACGCAACATGGCCAGCTCAGCGGATTGGCCCTGCGCCGCAGGTGCGGAGGCGTAGCGCAGCGGCTCCAACCAGCCCTGCTCGCCCTTCGGTACAATTTCGTACAGCGCGGTCAGCGTGTGCCCGGCGCCGATCTCTCCTGCGTCGACCTTGTCGTTGTTGAAATCCTCACGCTTCAATGCGCGGTTTTCATAACCCAGCAAACGGTATTCGCTGACCTGGGCCGGATTGAATTCCACCTGCACTTTCACGTCCCGCGCCACCACCGCCAGGGTCGAGCTGAGTTGGTCCACCAGCACCTTGCGCGCTTCGCGCAGGGTGTCGATGTAGGCATAGTTGCCGTCGCCCGCGTCGGCCAGTTGTTCCATCAGGTGTTCGTTGTAGTTATCCACACCGAAGCCGAGGGTGGTCAGCGACACACCGCTTTTGCGTTGTTCCACGGCCATCTGCTTGAGGCTGTCAAAATCGCTGACGCCGACATTGAAGTCGCCATCGGTGGCCAGCAGGATGCGGTTGATGCCTTGGTCGATAAAGCCTTCGCGGGCCATCTGGTAGGCCAATTCGATGCCTGATGCACCGGCGGTAGCGCCGCCTGCGCTGAGCTGATCGATGGCGTTGCGCAGCTTCACTTTGTCGCGCCCGGAGGTCGGCGGGAGCACCACGCGCGACTCACCGGCGTAGACCACCAGGGACACGCGGTCCTGGTCGCGCAACTGATCGACCAGCAATTTCAGGGTGCTTTTCACCAGCGGCAAGCCTTCGCGGCGATCCATGGAGCCGGACACATCGACCAGAAACACCAGGTTGGCCGGCGCCAACTCTGCCACGGCGCGGTCGGACGCTTTGATGCCGATGCGCAGCAGTTGAGTGCGCGGGTTCCACGGGGTGGCCGCCAATTCGGTGGTCACGCCAAAGGGCGAGCCGTCGGTGGGCAACGCGTAGTGATAGGGGAAGTAGTTGAGCATTTCCTCCAGTCGCACAGCGCCCTCGGGCGGCAGACGGCCTTGGTTGAGGAAACGTCTCACGTTGGCGTAGCTGCCGGTGTCGACGTCGATGCTGAAGGTCGAGACCGGCGTTTCAGCGACCCGATGCACCGGATTGTCCGGCAGGTTGGCGTATTGCTCGCGGGGCTCGCTGCGGTCGTCCAGGCTCGCCGACTCCTGCATCCGCATCGGTGCAGGCATCGCCATGCGCTTGACCAAAGCACCCTGGACCGGCGCGCTTTGCAGCTCGGCGACGGGCTCAGCCGGTTTGGCTAAATCAGGCGACGAAGACAGCCCACAACCGGCCAGCGCCACCAGCAAAGTAACCGCAAAGCCCTGGGCAGCAGGACGCAGGAAAAGCAGAGGACGGGACATGGACTGAACCTCGTGAATAAATGATCCGTTCACAAGGTCAGACGCAAGGTGCGGGGTGTTCGGGTTAAACCCTGGATTAGATAACACCTCAGTCAGTGTGGGAGGGGGCTTGCCAACTGGCAGCCACTGCATCAGGTGCCTGACCCACCGCCATCGGGAGCAAGCTCCCTCCCACATTTGATCTTTGGTGGAGCCAAAATCGAGACGGTTAACTCAGCCCAGTGCACTGCCCCGCCTGAATCCTGGTTTAGATAACACCTCGATCAATGTGGGAGGGGGCTTGCCCCCGATTGCCAACTGTCAGCCACTGCATCAGGTGCCTGACCCACCGCCATCGGGAGCAATCCCCCCCCCCACATTTGATCTTCGGTGATATCAGTCCGTGCCGTACTTCGGGTTACGCGGACCGTACAGCAGCCCCGTGCGCTGTCCTGCCGAGAGCAGGCGCGCACTGGTGATGCCCGCGATCGGATGCGCCGCGTCGGTGGAGCTGTTGATCACTTGCTTGACCGCCGCCGTGATCAGCATGCCCACCAGGCCGCCGCCGTTGTTGTTGTTGCCTTCCTCGCTGGATGCGCGCGCCGAGCCGGTCCACAGGGTGGTGCCGGTGCGCAGGTCCACCAGTTTGGCCGAGGCGGTCACCGTGGTGTTGCTGGAGATCAGCATGTACTGGGTACCGTACTCACTGACAGTGATGTACAGCGCCGCATCCGCACCGAAGATGTCATGCAGTTTGGCCGGCGCCACGCCCTGGATATCGTTGGCGGTGGTCAGGCCGTTCTGGCGGAAGGTTTCGTCCACCAGGGCGATCGGCAGCACGTAGTAGCCGGCTTCGGCCAACGGGTAGGTCACCTGCGAGACCATGCTGTAGGACGCCTGCACTTCCGGCGATTCATTGATCGGCGGCAGCACCAGGATCGACTTCGGCCGCGCCTGTTTGTACGCCGTGTAATCAATGGTCTTGGGTGCAGCGCAACCGCCGAGCAGGGCCAGGGCGAGCAAGGCGCCGGTGAGTTTCAATAGGCTCATTTAGTGGCGACTCCGGTCTTGGCGTTTTTCAGCAAAAAGTCCATGTACGCGGCGGACTCGGGGAACAGCGCCTTCTCGGTGCGGAACTCCTGCACCATCTGGTCATCCTTGCCCATGCTCAGGTACAGCATGCCCAGGTGGGCGTGGTAACCCGGCGGCGCTTTGCGGCCACTGGCGTTGATCTTCTGCAGATCGCGCTCCAGGGCCTCGACCTGCGCTTCCTTGGGCTCGCCCTTGAAGTACTCGTAAACCTGCGGCTGGTAGCTTTCCCATTGATACAGGGGTTGAGGCGCCGTCTGGCACCCGGCGACCGTCGCGATTGCTGTCAGCATCAGCGCCAACTTCACTGCCTTGCTCATCCGTGTATTGCTCCTTGAGGTGTTGCTGATCAGTTGCGCGGGTTCCAGGCGCCGGCGTTGATGCCGTCGACCAAGCGGTTGATCGCTTCGCGCATGGCCAGGTCGAGCACCTTGCCATTGAGGGTGGAGTCGTAGCTGGCGGTGCCGCCGAAGCCGATCACTTCACGGTTGGACAGCGCGTACTCGCCGGCGCCCTGGGTGGAATACACCACTTCGGAGGTGCTGATGTTGACGATATTCAGCGCGACTTTGGCGTAAGCCACTTGCGTCTTGCCACGGCCGAGAATGCCGAACAACTGGCGGTCGCCGGTTTCTTTGCGGCCGAACTCGGTCACATCGCCGGTCACCACGTAATCAGCGCCCTTGAGCTTCTGCACGGTGCCTTTGATCGCGGCTTCCTGGGAGATTTCGCCCATGTTGTCGCGGTCCAGCACGCTGAAGCGGTTGGTCTGCTGCAAGTGGGTGATCAGGATGGTCTTGGCCTGCCCGCCGAGACGGTCGACGCCGTCGGAGAAGATGCCGCGCATGTAGCTGGAGCGGTTATCGAACTTGCCCACGGCAATCGGCACGCGCACGCCGGAATAAGCGATGTTGGCGCTGGCGACTTGTTCCACCGGCATCGCGCGGTTGCTCTCCGTGGCGCAACCGGCCACGGTCAACAGCGCTGCAGCGGCAACGCCGGAGAGCAGGATTTGGGACAGTGTTTTCACATGTTGCTCCTAAAGTGAGGAAATCAGCAGAGCTCGGTGTAGCGAAAAACCGGGCACGAGGCGATACCCACTCCTTCGAGGTCGAAGGCGTCGGGCCAAGGGCGGCAGTTTCAGGGAGGGGAGCAGGCTGGCCTGCGCAAAGGCAAGAACACGTGCGTAACTGACTTCATCCCTGAACATGTCGGGTCGCAACGGCTGCGGTATTTTACGGGGTTGAGAGGGGTTCTCAAGGTGTTTCGTCGGAGCGCGTGCGGTGACGCACAGTCCTCAAGTTTTCGGCCAGTCGGTCGAGACAGTGACTTGGCTCACTTATTAATAGGGATATTGCGTGTTGAAAAACCTCTTCCGAGCAGCGACCCTGATCGCCGCTCTGTCGATGACCGGTTGTGTGTCCTACACCGTCACCGGCCCCATTGGCGCCCCGCTCCACCCTGCCGCCGTCACCAGCCCACGCAGCGCACAAGTCGCCGATGTGACGGTGAGCGTCGCCGACGTCAACGACGCCAACAAGACCGCGATCAGCCGCTCGCTCACCGCCCAGCTCAATCAGTACGTGAGTACTGCGGGCTACTTCAAGCAGATCACCGAATACCCCGTGCGCCTGGGCGAGCAGGACGTGTCGCTCAAGTTCAACATGACCTCCCTCAAGGGCCACCGTGGCATCCACCCGGGCTATGTCCCCGGCGCCTTGCTGACACTGACGGTCTGGATCTGGGTCAACGGCCCGATCTACGTCGACACCTTCGACGTGGCCGGCGACCTGGTGATCGTCGATCGCGACGGCAAGCAACTGGCGAGCGCCAAACACGAGGTCAAGTTCGAGCGCAACGTCGGCCTCTACGGTCGCGAATACTGGGCCCCAACCATGGGCGCCAAGCAACTGAACGAACTGGTCGCGCAACTGCTCGACAGCGCCACCGCCAAGCTGGCCAAACCGTAATTTCAAGGAGCGACACATGAAAGGATTGATCAAACACAGCCTGGTCCTCGCGGCCATCTTGCTGACAGGTTGCGTGTCTTACTCGCAACACGAACTGCCGCCCGTGCAAACCTGGCCGCCGACCGCCAACGCACCGGCGCAAAAACCCACCGCGTTCGTGCGCACCACCGCGCTCCGCCAGGTCAACAGCGGCCCGGGCAACACCGCCGCCGGCGCTCCGGCGGCATTGTGGGAAAAGGCCGTGGCAGATTCGTTTCGCCAGTCCAACCGCTTCTCGCGGGTGAGCACCGACAAGGTCGACTCGGACATCTACGCCGACGCCACCCTGTACAACAACGAACAGTTCAGCATGGCCTCGGCGATCATCACTGGCGTGACGTTCTTCATCATCCCGTCCACGGCGAAGAACACCTTCACCCTGGAAACCGTGTTCAAGGACAAAGACGGCAAAGAACTCGGGCGCGTCAAAAAGAGTGAGTCGGTACGCACCTGGATGCACCTGGTGCTGATCGTGGGCATCCCGTTCCAGGCGGACACGCGGGAAGTGGTCGAGGCGTTGACGCGCAGCACGCTGGATGAGGCGGTGCAGCGCAAGTTGCTGTAACCCCGCCCCTGTAAGAGCGAGCTTACTCGCGAAAAACCAGAGAACACCGCAGGCATTGAGCATGCCCGCGGTATCGTTGCCTGCCTCAGCTCACTTGATCAGGTCAGGTCGAGTGATCTTGAGCATCGCGGCGCTCACCGCGCCCTGAACCGAGCAGGTGATCATGCCATTGCTGGTCTTGGCCAGGTCACTGGGGGCGGGCTCGACCATCAAGATGCGTTCGGCCGTATCGGTGACCAGCTTGCCTGCATTGTCATCGCCACCCTCCGGCACCCAGGCTGATTGCTTATGCGACCAGATCTGCGCACGCGCGTAGATACCGTTGGCTTTCTCCAACTCCGTACCCGGAACTTTACTCAGCTGTGCGTAAAGCGCGTCGGGCGCCTGCTCGGTGTAGAAACCCCAGTTGATGATCCGCGAGCCCATCAGGTCCTGGTCTTCGGCGAAAAAGCCGGTCAAGGTCATACCGTCAAGCGTCAGTGGCGTGTCGAACATCCAGCGCTGGCCCATATCGGATTTTGTGCCGCCGCTGAGCGTGATCTTGCCGTTCTCCACCTTATGGGCGACACGTTCCTTGAGCCCCGGCTGGCTTACCACCGCCAGGGAGTTCTGGTCGCAGGCGAGAAAACTTTGCAGGGCAGGCGCCGCGGCGAAGCTGCTGGTGCAGGTCGCCAGAGCAGTGAGCGAGATAAACAAACGATGTATTTTCATTGAAGAGCTTCCTTGGGTCTAAACAATTGCGGGCCGGAAGGGTCGGGCGTTTAGCGGGGGATTTGCGTCCATACGGTGCCACTCCGACTTAGGTCGCGTGTCAGTCAACGAGGGTTGAAGAGTCGCGTGTCAGCCCCTTATCAAGCTAAGTGTGCAGGGCGGATGAACAGCGACAACGGCCGGGCTCCGAGCTCGGCCGCCTTAAGCGCTTTTAACTTACTTGCTTTCTTTTGCCACGGTGCCCAAGGACGCATCCTTGACCAGATAACGGCCTTCCAGATCGCTCAGCACTTTGAGGCTGTTGCGCGCCACGGCAAAGCCCATTTCGACTTCCTGCTTGAGGTAAACCACCTCACCGGCCTTGACGTTGATTGGCATGTCCGCCCAGTTTTCAGCCTTGGAGCTGATCACGTGCTTGCCCGGCGTCACGAAAAAATAGATGTACTGGTTACCGCGGTTGTAACCCATCTCCGAGTCGGCTTCCTTGTCATCCAGGAACACGTTGAACCGTACCAGCATCCCGACGTTGCTAGGGCGCACGACATACACCAGGCCCTTATCGGCCACGGCAGCCTTGGGCAGCGAATAGCTCGCCACGTCAGCCTGCATCTTCTCCACCGACGGGGTCGAAGAACAGCCAAACAGCGTGGCCAGGGACACAACGACAGCGCCTTTGCAGAACAACTTGATCATGTATTTCTTCCTTGTGGGTAGCGGTGGGGCGGATTCGAAAACGCCGGCGAAGGCCGGTTCAGATTTTTGATGCGTCTGGGCATCACCAGTATGTCGGCAGCGGATGGCATTGCATAAGGCATTGTGCCATCACTCTGATGCCTTGCGCTGTTTTGGGTGAGGGGCTTATAGTCCGGCCGTCGCCCAAATGGCGATCAGGTTTGGCGACCTGACAACAGAGTGCAAAAGCAATCCGCTTTCATGCAGGTGTTTTTGCACCCGCAAAGTCGTACCTTTTATGGCGGCTGTGCGCGGGAGACCCCCGGGTCTGCCGGTTTACTCTGTTGCCGGTTCGCCAACCTGCGTACAGCTGCCACCCATTCGTTTGGCGACGATTGAGTGGTGGCCTCAACCACTTAACAGAGTGCCAATTATGAACCGTTACATGCCCCTGACCGGCCACGACTGCACCGTCCCCGCACTGCTCATCGACACCCAAGCCCCCCTCGACGTCCTCCACGACGCCGCCGTGCACCGCATCCAAGCCGTCACCCAACTGCTGGAAAACCTAGCCTTTCGCGAACAGCTCAGCAGCGATGCCGTGGTGCTGCAAGACTTTGCCCATCTACTGGCGATTCCGCTGCGCGATGGGTGCGATTTGTTGGATGTGATCAGCCGCAGGCTCAATGCCGATCCAACCTGAATAAAATCGGGCGGCCTTAGTGCCGCCCCGGTTTGTGCAGATAATCAACTCCAGGCCCCACCATTAAAGAGAAATAGGGGTCAGACCACCATTATAAGACTAAGAAAAAACAGCCTTCGGACGACACACCATTCCTCGGATAACTCTCTTTTTAAAGAACAGAACAATAGCCACGAAAGCGCCTTAAATACAAACCGTGGTCTGCCCCCTATTTCCCATGAGAATTTTTCGGCAAGGTCCAATATGCTATTCCGCCAGTAACTAACAAACCAACTACAAAAGCAATTGACACAGGAACATAGCTGTCCAAAAAATTGTAACCCGAACTATTACGAAGCAAGTAGTAGTCCGCCATAAACATCCATAATGACGCAGTCGCGCCCCCATAGATTGAAATAATCCTGCAAATTTTAAAGCTGTTGGCCGGCCTAAGCAACGTAATACAGGATGCAAATACAAGCGAAGGAATAAAAAATATTATCTCTCCAAGAATAGGGGCCGTCAGCAGAATAGAAAACGCCTCCCCACCTCTGACTTGTCCTAGCAGCCGAGCATCACTAAATAAATCTACAAACATGATGATCAGAAAAATAGGTCCTATGATTAACCCTGCGAAAAATGGGCAAAGTAAGAACATGAAAAAAACTTTCATAGCTGGGAATGTTTTGACATTCATGGTGCACACCCTTGACCCGCTGAATATAGTGCACGCCCCTCAGGACCGTAGACAACTACATGTCCATTTCCAAGATTCGCATAAGAATCGGGGATTTGTCCTTGCAATGGATACTGAACACCACCACGAGCTCCCGTGACCGTCACATTCGTTTCCCTGAGTCCCTTGGTATAATTTAAATCAATAATGTTACCGGCAGGATCCGCAATAAATCTAGGTGTATTGGGAGCGTCAGCATGTGCTTTTGCACCACGCCATCAAGATAAAGTTAAAATTCACGACCTAAAATCTCTTGAAAGTCATCGACTAAATCACCAAGCTCTATATCAGGATTAAGTATCACTAGCTGGTCCGCAGTCACATCTAGCGACGCGAATACCTCTTCAAGTACGGTTGCATCGATGCTTTTCTCATAATAGTTCTCAACTAAACTCTTATAAGCTGCAATACCTCCCACAAAAAAACCTAGCAGTGGATACTCTTTCAGCCCATCCGGCGACGCACACCACGATGGCTGCTTGACACCTCGCCAAAAAAACAGACTAGCATTATCCGTAGAGAACGCTGGCTCAACTTTAAATTGCTGAAACGCCTCGGGCATAGCATTCAAACATTCAGACACATTAGGCAAAGGAGAACCACATATAACTTTCCCTGCAACACCTGCATCGGTAAAGTGCAAAAAATACTCAGCCCCGGATCCGTCCCTCATTGAGGCCATCATTTCTTTCCCCGCTCCATCCCAATTACAGTTGAATGAGAAGTATCTATACTCCCACTCGGGCATAATTATGGCATCCAACAACGCCAACCCCTGAGCCACATGTTTAACACGATCAACTGCAGGCAGTTCATTTATATTTAGAATCGAATTATTCATCTAGTAGCACCTATTTGTCAGATTTGGCTCTATTCTCTTGTCGAGATAGAATCTGAAGATTTGAGCTGCAATTTGTACCATCACAATTTTTTGGCTTTACATGGTCAAACTGCCACCCGTTAGGATCTGGAGTTACGCCGCGCTGGCTTTTTTGTGGTTTGACTAACACAGTACCACTGGCATCGGATTTGACTACACCGTCGTTGGCTGCTTTATTCAACTCCAATGCCTCTTGTTTTTGCCGCAAAGTGAATTCTTTACCGGGACCAACATTTGGCGGATTTTCAATACTTGAATAATCGACTTTTGCATGAGCGCCTATCTCTTTTGCTTCAACCCGGCAACAGGACGTTGTTTCTCATTAAATCACACACTAGAAAGCTTCCACAGTATCGCGTAAGGCAGCTCATCATCAACAATATCATGCAAGCGAAAATAATAAACAGCCAATGAGCTTTCTAAGCCCTTATGAACAAATGCACCATCAGACATAACACGATAAGAGGCGTACTCCATAAACTTGTCAGAACCAAGAGAGCTAAGAGCATTTTTTATCTGACTATAGGTCCCCCCCGCCCCAACTGGAAGCAATTCAGGCGGCGGCCGGCATACGGCCATGTCATCATTTTCAACATCCCTGTAGTAGGCTCTTCTAAATGCAGGCTCACTGCAGGCCCAGTAGAGGGATAGCAAACGAAGTTTTTCCTCTCCCTCATCAGAAAAAGCGTCAGCTAAAAAATACTGATCGTCTGAAATTTTGTATGCACCGTCGTCCATAGCGATAACGCATTGCTCCCGTACATCAACGGCGTCCCCAACCTTTGACTTGCACAGCGATGACCATTCTTTCATCTTAAATACCTCAAGCCTATTGTGGCCATTTGAATATTCGGCCTTCGACCCTGCCAGCCTTAAGCGCACTCTCTGCGGCTGCTTTGGCCGATCCCTCCGGCATATTTTTAACGGAGTTTATGATCTCTGACTGCCAGGCCTGTAACTTTGAACCTGGCAAGGAAGTCGGATAGCTTCCGCCAGGAGCACGATACTTGGCGTCCCAGACGATCACAGATCGCGATGATGGATCATACGTAATGTAATCTGCACCTGGGGGTGACGCTTTCCCAGGTCCGGAAATTGGTGTTTGCCCCGATTCAATAGCCTGACTCCAGCCACGAGCCTCCCCAATTGCGCCGTTTAACTCAGAATATGGGCTGCGTCCGTTATTAACCTTTGCAAGAACTTCTGGTTCGGCTTGATTTATTACTTTGGGACTCGCCTCCAAAACATTCCTTTCAACCAGCGTGCCTGCCTCTGAGTCAGTCAGCGCACTAGTTGCATTGGGATTTTTAGAGACAGTAGCTTTTGCACCAACTAACTATTAAGAAGGCGCTTTAATTCCTTTCTTGCCAAGTGCCGATTACTTTGTGAGACAGCCTTATCTGTTGACAATTTTTTCAGATCGTCCACAAAGGAAGAGGCTTCTTGGGCCGAACTGTGCGCGATCCAAGAAATGGCGAGTTTTATCCAATAGTCAGAGTCGTGCTTCAGCCCTATCTCTGCCACACTCATGTAGGGAAAGTCGAGACCTAACACCTCTTTAACACTTTCAATAGGCGTCTCAAGCAATGAGATAATCCGCCTAAAGTCTGACGAATTAACTAGAGGAAGTGTAACTTCATTACTTACAAGCTTCCAGCGACCAGACTCATCTCTGCAAATTATGAAATCGCTACCCAAGATAGTTTTTTCAGAGCCAGTCATAAATTACATTCCAGGATGATGTTTGACATTGAGATCGTACTGCTTAAGAGTCTGCTCAAATTTAGCTCTGACCTCAGGCGTCCAGTTCTTCCAGTAGTGCCCACTAAACTCATTAGTGATTACCTCCCCGTTGGGCCCTCGCCGAAACATACCACCAACTAGAGTCGACCCATCGGACTTTATTGTCTCTGCCAACTGTTGATGAGGAGAGCCTCCGAGGTTATTGGTCGGCTTACCGACAGCGAAAGTATTCGTTTTAGGATCAAAAACAAACTCAACGGAACCGTTTTTTGTGCTAGGAAAGTAATTCTGTATAGCCTTAGATGATGCCGAACCCGGCTCCAAGCCTAATACTCCAGGTGGGAGAAATAGGGGTCAGACCACCATTATAAGACTAAGAAAAAACAGCCTTCGGACGACATACCACTCCTCGGATAACTCTCTTTTTAAAGGACTGAACAATAGTCACAAAAACTCCATAAATGCAAAACGTGGTCTGCCCCCTATTTCCCAGGTCTTTCCGCCTATAGAGGCAACCTCACCTGCGCCTTTTGCACCAGCTAATCAAGCGAGAATGATGAGAAGTAAAACGACAACTTTTTATCCTCAAGATCACTCAGTTGATAACGCATCCTATCGAAGCCAGAATCCAGCTTATTAACGTTCATGTGCATCAGCTGAGTTAATCCGCCGCCAAAATCACGGCACGTAAATTGGCTAATATCAATGAATCTGATACTCACCACATCAGCCCCTACCTTTTCAGAGGCCGAGATCGATAAGGATAAATCATAAGCCATCCCGTCAACATTCAGCTGAATACTAATCGCATGCAGGCAGTTGTGAGCAACAAGCAATTCATTCAATTCTGGAAGACTAATCATTATTGATCCTCGTCTCTTTCCCATTGGAGCCATAGCCTGGACCATATTCATAGGTATGCGTGTGGGGGTCGGAATGATATTCCGCAGGCTTTTCTTGGTTTCCATATCCGTGATTAGTGTAATCCGTTCTTTTAACCTGCCGGCCATACTGGTCGTACTCGATCACAGATTCTTCCAGTTTTCCAGTCGCGGGGTTGTACCTCTCCGGTGTCACACTCCCTATTCCAGGAGTCGTCTGGTGCGGTTTCTTCCCGGTAAATACCTCGTCTGGAAACGTTCCTTCCGTTGCAGCAACTTTCGTCCCGCTCGTCGCAGTTGTACCTGCTACTTCTTTTGCACCCTGCGGTACATCAGGACCCGCAGCTTCACCCTGACTACCCTTCCCTTTCCCTGCTCCAGAGCGCGAGGGTAATGTTACTCCAACTCCAGCCTTGATAGCCTCCGCTCCGAGCTTAACCAACACCCCACCGCCAGCAGAACTGATATCTGCAGCAATTTTGCTGGAAGCGTCTAGGTTGCTCCCTATCACAAAACCTACAGCAGAAGCAGCACCGCCCTGCCCCTGGGACCTAAGCTTACCTACCAGATCGACGAGTTTCTGATCATCGTTCGCCAACGAGATAGCAATAGCCCTGCAGCGTTGCGGATCGCGCGCGCAGAGCGCATCCAATTCGTCATTTCTCTGCTGATCAAGGGCCGCATACCGCTCCCTAACCGCCCTTTTCTCTTGTTCCGTACTTTTGCTGTCAACCTCCCGAAGCATCTCCTCGACTTCTTTGTGGTAAAGGTAGTTAAACGTCGTCGCCTTCTGGGCAATCTGAGAGCCTTTCTCTAAATCACCATCAACCGCTGCCGCTGTGTAGTGGTCAGGGCGGGTGCAAAAGGGATGCAACTTGACTGCAGAAAGGATGCAAATAGGATGCAAGAAGGCGGCAAAAAGGGTGCAGATAGGGTGCAAAAACACCGGCGCAAGGCCGGTGCCAGATCAACTTAGCCCCCTTAAAATTTATAATGAAACTTACCTGCCTGTTTCATCTATCAGCTTTTGTTACATCAGAGTAACAACCAAACTTGGGAAGTTTTTCATAATTTCGAGACGGTTCGAAACTTGATCTAGCCTCTTCAATCTCATGAGGATTAAATTTTTCTCGCCTAATAACAAGGCCGCCTTCCTCATTGAAAATGTAGGACTCCCCACCTATGACCTCGTCTCCATCCCCTTCAAACTCACGATGAGTCGCCATAGTCAAAAATAAGTTATCCGCATCTGTTACTTGAAATTGGTAGGTCAGATACTCACGACATTTTTTATCTAAAAAACCGACACCAACCATTCCTTTATCTATGGAGAACTCAACAAAGCAAGATGGCGCAGAGTCCGACCCAATGAGAGCCGTATATGACTCACCCGAGAGATGCCTAGAATGTGCCAGAGATTCATCCATAGGCTCTATCGCAAACTTCTTCATCCGAAACCAAGACTTACAATAATAAATAGGCAGCCCCATCAATACACCTTCCCATTAGTATCTCTAATTAAAACCCCTGCTTTATTGGCAGAGTCCAAGATGGCTTTTGGAATTACTCCATTCTGTGGAGGAACCTCCAGAATAACAGCACCTTGCAATTTTTGACCACCCAAAGACCCACTAGATGGAACTTTCGCAATGGTCGCGCCAGAAGGGTATTTCGTAATGGCCTCACTTATGTAGCTCTTTGCTGTCGCCTCTGAAACCTCAGAAAGCTGTGTCAATTTACGAGAGACGATTTCGCTTTTTATGGGATTATACGAATCAACACGATAATAGCCATTCCCGTCAGGTCGCTGAATATAAACTTCGTTATTCGGGTAGTTTTTAGACTGTAACTTATTAAACTCATTACCCGCATCAAGCCGTTGCAACCATTCAGGTTTAGACGATGGAGCTACAACATCATCTACCTTTTCTGCAGCACCGCCAGTAGCTTTTGCACCCTGCGGTACATCAGGACCCGCAGCTTCACCCTGACTACCCTTCCCTTTCCCTGCTCCAGAGCGCGAGGGTAATGTTACTCCAACTCCAGCCTTGATAGCCTCCGCTCCGAGCTTAACCAACACCCCACCGCCAGCAGAGCTGATATCTGCAGCAATTTTGCTGGAAGCGTCTAGGTTGCTCCCTATCACAAAACCTACAGCAGAAGCAGCACCACCCTGCCCCTGGGACCTAAGCTTACCTACCAGATCGACGAGTTTCTGATCATCGTTCGCCAACGAGATAGCAATAGCCCTGCAGCGTTGCGGATCGCGCGCGCAGAGCGCATCCAATTCGTCATTTCTCTGCTGATCAAGGGCCGCATACCGCTCCCTAACCGCCCTTTTCTCTTGTTCCGTACTTTTGCTGTCAACCTCCCGAAGCATCTCCTCGACTTCTTTGTGGTAAAGGTAGTTAAACGTCGTCGCCTTCTGGGCAATCTGAGAGCCTTTCTCTAAATCACCATCAACCGCTGCCGCTGCTAACAACCCAGTCAGTTGTGAAAGCATCAAAGTGATGTCTTTATTGCCTTGGGCGGCCCAAGTTAATTGATTGATGAGCGCTTCATTCAACCCAGCCGCCGCAGCCCCGGTTTTGAAATCACTGCCGGTCGCTTCTGCCAGCAATCCGCCCATCAATGCATGAGCAATGATCTTTTGAGGACTTCCATTCGGGAAGGTGACGTAGTCACCCACCCAATTAAAACCGGTAGCCATCGCCACGTTGCCAGCCTCTCCCAGCAAGGCAGCATTGAAATTGTCGCCGAAACTTCCGCCCTGGATGGCCGTAGAAATCCCGCTAGAGATTACCGCCCGACCTCCAGTGCGCAGGGCGATATCACCCGCTGACGTCCAGGTGAAAATATCTTTGGAGGAGTTAGTAACCGCCAAGGTTGAGCCCGCACTCGGGTTAACACCTTGGACGGTGCTAGTACTTGCACCTGCTTTGTCGGCACCAGCGAACCAATTAGTGTCGGCATACTCCAGAGCACCCGCCGTAAAACCAGCGACCGCCGCGCTTTTAAGACTGTCGGTACTAACGGTTTCCTTAAAAGCCCTGCCGAGGTTGCCTTTGTTATTTATGGTGCTGGTAACCGCCGTGGTACTCAGACTCGTGCTCACAGCAAGTGTGGCACCCTGCAAACCAAAACCCACGGGCCCCATGATCGCCGCCATCATGATCGCAATCGCAATCTTGGCACCGGCACCCAGTCCCGAGTTGTCGTACTTGAAGCTCTCGTGAATCTCCTTCACCTGGCGCCAATCAATGTCGCCACGCGCCTCAGCTTGCTTCAGCCAAGCCAGATTGGGATCAGCCTTTACCATCGCATCTACGGTCTGGCTTACGGTCTGCTGATCAACCTGTTTGACATCGATGCGAATGCCTTCGGCGGCCTTGATAACAAGCTGCCCTTGAGCAACCAGCTCGCTCTGACGCAGGGTTTCATCGGTATTGCCTTTACCTTTGGCGCTGAACCAGGAGAGGTCGCTTTTGCTCTTGGTGTGGCTCTCATCGTGCAGGTCCTTGACTCCTTCAAAGACGATCGCACCGCTGCTATCGAGAATGATGTCCTTACCGCTGTTGAGCTTGGCGACTTGGTACAACTGGTCGCCATCACTTTTCAGAGTGAGGTTTCCGCCCGCCTTGATCTCGGTGCCTACTTGAGTCGTGCGGGTTACTTCGTCCATCTGCGCCTTTTTAGCGCCCCAGCTTCCCTTCTCCTTCATGTCATACAAGGTATGCGTACTGTTCTCAGCCGCCAGCAGATTCATCCGCTCCCCGCTGTACAAATACGCTTCATTCCCCGCACTGATCTTGCTCGCCACCAGCGTCGTATCACGCCCGGCCTGACTTCTGAAATCCCCACCCGCGGTCAACACACTGGCCACTTGGGTGGTCTGCTCATCCATCGTCTTGATGCGTTTTTTGCCGTGTTTTTCCTTACCGTCAACACTGTGCACATCGCTGACCGACACCACGTTGAAATCGCGCCCGGCGTCGACATTGATGTCTTTGCCAGCGGTGGCCGTGCTACCGATGATGTTTACATCCTGCCCAGCCTTCATATTCAGATTGCCCCCCGCCGTAACGCTGGCGGCGAGGTTTTTGACGTCGGTGGTGATGCTGGATTTGTGCCCGCCGTCGCTGAATTCGTGCTTCACGCGGGTATCGCTGACGGGCAGCAGGCTGAGGTCGCGGCCAGCGGTGAGGGTGACGTCGTTGCCGCCTGCAAGCGCACCGCGGTTGATGAGGTCACGACCGGCCTCCATCACCAGGTTATCGCGGGCAGTGATGGTGCTTGTGCCGTTGTCGGTGAGGGTGCGCATGCCGGCGCCGTCGCGCACTTGAATCGCGGTGGTGTCGTTGGTGATGTCGCCTTTGAGGGCGGCGAGGTTGACTTGGGTGCCGCGAATTTCACCGGCCATGGCGTTGCGGATGCTGTCTTGGGCCAGCAAGGTCAGGTTGTTGCCCGCTTCGATCAGGCCACCGTTATAAAGACTGCCGCCGGCGGCGGCGGAGAGGTTGTTGCTGGCGCGCAGGGTGCCGACGTTGAGCAGGTCGCCGCCAGTGACCAGGTTGAGGTCGCGGCCCTGGATCAGGCTGCTGCCGCGTACATTGCGTGACTCGGCCTGGGCCAGGTAGAGCACCGGCACGAGGACGCTCTGGCCGTCGATCACGCGATTTTCCATCCACACGATGTCGTGGGTCAGTGCGCCGACTTGCTGGCTAGTGAGGGTCACACCGAGGCTCAGGCGCAGGGCGTCTTTGCTGGCCAGCGCGTTGTCCATCAGGTAGCGGAATTGGTCGGCGTCGCTGCTCAAGGCACTGGTGAGGAAGCGTTGGCCGGTTTGCGCGAGCACGGCGTCGCGGATCAGGCGGGTTTCGTATTGGCCATCACCGAGGCGGCGCCAGGCGGTGTCGGCGCTGAAGCCGAGTTTGTCGAGCATGTAGTCGGAGCTGAAGAAGCCCGAGAGGCTGGCAAACTGGGGGTTGGTTTCGATCAGGTAGTGGCTGGTAGGGTCGGCGTTTTTGACGAACAGGCCGTACTCGCCCTTGGGCAGTTGGAAATACGGCGAGGTGGTCGGATCGACTGGGGTGAACGCCGAGCCAGGGGCACTGGCCTGCTGGCTGAGGCTGATGTTAATGCCCCCGACGGGGATGCCGGTCTGGTCGTTGTCGAGGGTGCCGGTCAGTTGCGCTTTCTGGTTTTCCAGCAGCGTGCCGTTTTGCACGGTGTTGACCACTTTGGACAGGTCGACGGTGCCACCGGCTTGCAGGGTGGCGTTGTAGACAAGCGCATCTTTTACGGTCCAGGTAGTGACGTTACTCGCCTCGGCAAAACGCGAGTCACTGGAGCGCGACTTGAGCGCTTCAAACGTCGCCAGGTCGAAGTGACCGGCAGCAACGGCGGCGCTGAACGCGGGGACTTCGACGTACTCAACGTGGTCCCAGTAATGTTTGTCAATTCTTCGCGGAGTGCCGATAACGATGCTGTTCTGCCCAGTGCGGGTGCCCGCGCCTTGGTTGAGCAGGTTATTCGCGACGATGCCGAGGTTGCCGTTGGCGGCCAGCAGGCTGTAGCGGTTCTGGACGTTGTCGCCCTGGATCAGCATGTCTTTGCCGGCGACCAGGCGTGCGGGCGCCGAGTCCTTGAGCGCGGATTCGAGGAAGGTCTGGTTGATGCGTATCTCGCCGCGCTTGTACGAGTAGTCCCCGTCGCAGTGCTGGCCGCATTGCCAGTACACACTCCCGGTGGTCACGGTCCGCCCCAGCTCGAACACGGCCTTGGCGTTTTCCACGAATGCGGCGTTGATGCCGATAGAGCCTTCGGCTTCAACCGTGCCCGACAGGTTGCTGAACACTCCCGCCTGACCACCATCGCGCGCGGCGAACGTCAGGTTGCCCTGGGTGTAGACGTCGCCATAAACGTTACTGAAGCCGTTGCCGCGCAAGGTCAGGTCAGCACCGCTGAACAGCAGCGAATCCACGCCATTGCTGATGCCGTTGACGGCCGTGAGGTTCACCGGCCCCTGGGCGCCGAGGGTGCCGCGGTTGTTGATCTGCAGCGCGGCGATATCCAACTGCTGGCGTGCAGTCAGGTAGCCGAGGCTGTCGAGGGTGCCGCTGAGTTTCAATTGCGTGGTGGTGCCCGCCAGGCGCCCGCCGTTCTGGCTGAGGTTATTGGCCTGCACGGTGAGCTTTTGCAGCGCCGATACTCGGCCATTGTTGGTCATGTCGCCGCTGAGCGTGATGTTCAGGTCACCGTCGCTGAGCAGTTCGCCGCCATTGTCGAGGCTGGCTACGTCGAGGATCAGGCCCTTGCCGCTGGCCATGCGATCACCGGCCTCGAGGGTCAGGTTCTGAGTGCTTTTGTAGGTCAGGACTTCATTGAGTTGCACGCGCCCCAGGCCATCAACTTTGCCGAAGGACCAGTCGGCAGTGCCCAGGCCATTGATGTCGCCTTGGCTGCCGCTGAGGCTGGCGGTTTTGACGCGGAACAGGCCGCTACCGGCGTGCTGCAATTGGCCGGTTTGGTTGTTCAAGTGCCCGGCATCGAGGCTGAAGGCCTGGCTACCGAACTCAAGAATGCCCTTTTGGTTGTTCACCTGGCCGCTGAGGTCGAGGCTGCTGCTGGTGCCAGCCAGGCTGCGTACTTGTCCGCCTGCGCTGTTGTCGAGATTGCCGCCGCCGAGGGCCAGACCCTGGCTGGCTTCGATCAGGCCGCCACGGTTGGTGAGCGTGTCGCGAGCCGTCAGGTCCAGTCGGTTGCCGCTGATCTGGCCATTGGCGCTGTTATCGAGGGTGGCACCGTCGAAGGTTAACAATTCTTTGCCGAACAGTTTGCCGCCACGGTTGGTCAGGGCTTTAACGGTCAGCTTCAGGTTGCCGAGTTGGCTGGCCAGTGTGCCGTTGCTGTTGTCGAGCGTGTCGGCTGTCACTGTCACGGTGTTGGCGACGAGCAGGCCGCTCTGGTTATTGAGGTTGCCTGCGTTGACCGTCAAGTCGCTGGCAACGATCTTGCCTGCACTGTTGTTCAGTGCGGCGCTGCTCAGCACCAGGCTGCCACCGACCATTTCGATACGGCCCTGACGGTTGTCCAGGGACGCGCTGTCGAGGGTCGCCGCCTGGCCTTCACCGAAGCGGAGCAAACCGCCCAGGTTGACGATGGCCGGCGCATTGATCGCCAGGCTTTGTACGCCATACGCCCGTGCCGCTTTGCCTTGGTTGACCAACTTGGCCGCATCGATGCTGACGGTTTTACCCTGAATGACGCCGTCCTGATTGGTCAGCGTTTGCGCGGCAGTGATCGCTAATGTGCGGCTGGCCAGCAGGTTGCCGGTGGTGTTGACAGTTTGCGCGTTGACCACCAGGTCGCCGGTGGCATTGCGGCTGTTGTCGGGGGCGACGCCGGCTTCGATGATGCCGGGGTTGGTCACTGTCGTCGCATTGATTTCGATACGCTGACCGGCCGCCACACTCTTCTGGTTGACCAACGCCTGGGCGCTGGTCACTTGCACGTTGCCGGTGGCGTAGACCTTATCGGTGAGGTCGATATTCTGCGCGTTGACCGTGACGTTACCGGTGGCCGCTGCCTGCGCCATGCTCAGACGCCCATTGGCGTCCAATTGAATATCCCCACCACTGGCCGCCAACGTACCGTCGAGCTTCACGCCCACACCGGCTTCGGTGCCGACCAGTTTGATCGCCCCGGCGTACATGCCGCCCAAGGCGCTGGAGTCGATTGCCAGCTCAGGCTTGGCGCTGCCATCGTCGGCGCGCGCGGTGGTTTTCAGGCTTTGCGCGTCGACGTCATTGCGCCCGGCAATCACGGTGAGCTGGCGCGCATTGATCTGCGCATTGATCTTGGCCGAGCGGGTGATGATTTCGAAGCGGTCGACGTTGCTCGCGTTCAGGCCCTGGCCGTCAATGGTCACCGCGCCGCCGTCGACCTGGTAGCTTTTCAGTTGACCGGTCGGATCGATGACGGGTTTGCCGGTGGTCAGGGTGGCGTTGGGGGTGTTGATGAAGCCGCAGCCGTTGCAACTGATGCCGTAGGGGTTGGCGACGATGACCTTGGCTGACTGCCCCGCCACTTCGGTGTAGCCGCGCAACTGGCTGGGGTTGCCGCCGTTGACTTCGTTGAGGATGACGCTGGCCGCGCCGCCCTTGAGGTTGGGGTTGCCGACGATGTAGCCGCCCAGTTGGGTGTTGGTCACCGCGCCGCTGGCGTTGTTGAGGATCACGCCGTTGGGGCCGACGTTGTAGTCCTTGAACTGGTTGTGCGACAGGCCACTGCCGTTCGGTGTGGCGATGTTCACCACCGGCACGCCATTGCCCGCGGCGCCGACGCTGGTGCCGGGCGCGCTGACCACGATGCCCTCGGCCTGGGCCAGCAGCGGCTGCCAGAACAGCGCGTTGGCGAGGATCAATGCCAGCCCGCGCTTGGGCAGGCCGAAGAACGCGTCGCGCGGCTTCAGGGCGGCAGAAGGTTGGCGGGCCAGGAAGGCAAATTGGCGAACATCCATTTTCAAATTCTCGATGTAACGGGGCGTTGAATTACAGGAAGAAATCCATGCGGAAGTAGATCGGCGCTTCGCGCTCGCTCATCACTGCCGGGCGTTCCAAAGAATGGGCAAACGTCACGCTGGTGCTGACGTGTTTGCCCCGGGCGAACAGCTCCAGGGAGTTGCTCGAGACCCGACCGTGCACGTCGCCGTTGTAGCGACCGTGGCTGATCACACCTTGGTCGTAGCCGACGCTGGCGCCGTATTCGGCAAAGGCCGGGCGCAGCCAGTCGAGCGTCACCGGGCGCGCCCAGCGCACGTCGTTGCGCCAGTAGCCGCCGCTGTCGCCGCTCAGTTGCTGGTCTTTGAAGCCGCGCACCGAGGCCGAGCCGCCGAGGCTGATGCGCTGCGGACTGAACAGGATGTCTTCACTGCGTTGGCCGGTGGCCAGGCTGGAAAAACTGAACGACTCGCCCCACAGCGTGAACGGCTGCAGGAAGCTGGCGGTGGCGGTGTATTTGCGATAGCGCGCGTTGGGCTGCCGATTGCCTGCGTCATCGCGCTCGTCCTGGGCCTGGGCATCAAGCAAGCCGATGCCGTTCTGCATGCCCAGGTCAACGTTGACGAACCCGCTGCCGATGCGGCGCCCGTGGTTGAAGCCCAGTTGCAATTCGCTGAGGCGGTTGCTGCTCGAGGCGGTACGGGTATCGAGGATGTAGTTGTTGGTGCGCAGGTGCGCCACGCCGACGTTCAGCGATGTCTTGCTCACATCGTCACGATGGACCACCCGCTCGGCGCGCAACTGGTGATTCTGGTTGTCGCCGTTCTGCTTGAATTTGTAGTCGTTGGTCACGCCAAAGGTGCGGTAGTCGCTCTCGTTGTAGGTGTAACTGAAGTTCCACCAGCCCCACGGCACGTTGTAGTAGAGCATGCTGTTTTTCGAGGTTTTCTGGTGGTCGCTGACGGCATCGTGGCCGCCGCGCAGCACCAGTTGGTCGGCCAGGCCGAGCGGGCTGTCCCACTCCAGGCCGGCGCCCCATTGCTGTTCGCCGGTGCTTTTCTGCCCGTCGTTGTTGCGCGACAGGCTGGCGCGCCAGGGCTTTTGCGGGGTGTTCTTGACCACGACGTCACTGCCGCCCACTTGGGTGCCGGGGGTCAGTTCCATTTGCGCCTGCTTGGAGGGCAGGCGGTTGAGCTGGTCCACCAGTTGCTCGACTTCGCGCAGGTTGAGCGCCTCGCCGACCTTGCCGGGAAAGGCCATGGCCAGCTCGCGATCGGTCACGCTGCTGCCTTGGGCACCTTTGAGTCCTTCGAGTTTGCCTTCGACCACCAGCACCTGGAGGTGACCGCTGGAAAGGTCTTGTTGCGGCAAGTAGGCGCGGCTGGTGACCCGGCCTTTGTCGATGTAGTAATCGGTGATGACCTTGAGCAGTTCATTGAGCTGCGACACGCCCAGGCACTGGCCGACATAGGGTTTGAGCAGGCGCTCGCGGTCGGTGGCGGGCAGGCTGTCGGCGCCTTTGAGCGTGATGTCCCGGATCGGGAAGCAACGGCTGTCGGCGGGCGTGGCCGGGGCCTGGGGCTTGGCTTCTTTGCCGGGCAGGTCCTTGAGCTCGTCGAGGCGCCGGCGCTGCTCGTCGAGCAGGCGGTTCTGGCGGTCGCGGATCAGGTCCTGATCGCCCGGCGTGGGGGCGGCCGTGGCGCTGTTCAAGCTTAACCAGGCGAGCAGCAAAGTACACAGAAGATACCGAGTCCGTGGCAATAACAAAGACATGTTCGATCCGTCGAAAATCAAGGCGCGGCAAACTAACATCGAACTTCGGCTGATCCAAGGAACTGGATTAGTTGCACGCAAGTTCTAGATAGTTCTGCAACATGCTGATTTATAACCATAAAAATAATCAAAACAGATAAGCAAGCGCTCACCGGAAGTATTATTCCGACAAACGGCAACTATTTTGATGTTGATTCAGCGAATAACTTATTAATTGCCACTACTTGGCCATCAAGTTATTGCCGAGTTAGGTTAGTACCGGGAAAGACGGAAAAGTTCGCAGGCGTTTTGTGAACCAGGGCTCATTTATCGACATTGCAGGGCAAGCCGATTGGCGACGAGCGGCAAGCCTGATGCTGCAGAGCCTCGTCGGGGCTCCACAGCGACCACAAAGAGCGGCGTGGTTTGACCTTCAGCCGACGTCCTTGCCTTTTTCCTGGCCGGGCACCAGGGTCAGCGGCGGGCGTTCCACGTCGCGCGAGACATGCGACTTCACGTCCTCGACGCCGCCGTGCTCGTCGTTGTGGATGACCAGCACACCGGGCCTGCGCAGTTGCTCCAGTTCCCCCTCGTCCAGCTTGAAGCTCTCACTGAGGTTCTTATCACTGAGCGCATTGGCCTCGGCGCGGCGCTGGGCGAACTTGCGTCCCTTGCGTTGCTGGTAACGCGCCCAACTGATCAGGATCACTGCGTTGAACAGGGCGATCCACAGGTAGATCTGCAGGGTGTTGAGCGCCGCGAAAATCGGCGCTTCCAGGCGTGGGCCACCATGGCTGTCCAGCATCGACGTAATGCCGCGCGCCAACAACCAAATCAGCCCGGCCCAGGCCAGCAGGGTCAACACCACATCGATAACCCACATCACCGGGTTTTGACGAGTTCGGACCAGTTTCATGATCTCGCGTCCTTATTGACAGGTTTGATTCCGCGATCCGGGCTGACCCAGCGCGCACGCTTCTGATGCTGCTTGAACAACACCTTGGGAAAACTGACCAATGTGGTGAACAAGCTGACCAGCCAGAACACCATCGGGTACCACACGGTCCAGAACAGGGTTTTCCACAGGTCTTTTTCGTAGCGCCGGTCGATCAGGATGCTCACGGCAAACTGCACCAGGCACACCATCGCCAGCACCAGCCCGGTAAACGCCGGCGGCACCAGGGAGTCCACCGCAATCGCTTGGGGCAAGACCATGAATTTGCCCAGCCCCCAGAAGATCACCGACAACAGGAAGGTGAAGGCCCAGCCGGTGGACAGGCAGTATTCGAACAGCAGCGGCCACAGGTAGCGATGCCGCCATTGCCAGATGCCTCGGATGTTCTTGAACAGCACTTCGGCGCCACCCTGGGCCCAGCGCAGGCGCTGTTTCCACAGGCCACCGACGGTTTCGGGCATAAGGATCCAGCACAGGCCGCGCGGCTCGTAGAAGATGCTCCAGTGATCGAGTTGCAGCTTCCAACTGACATCGATGTCTTCGGTGATCATGTCGGTGCTCCAGTAGTCGACGCGGTCGAGCGCCTTTTTACGGAACGCCACCACCACACCGGACACCGTGAAGATCCGCCCGAACACGCGCTGGGTGCGCTTGATCAAGCCGATGATCGAAGAGAACTCACCCACCTGCACGCGGCCGATCAAGGTCGAGCGCGTGCGGATGCGTGGGTTGCCGGTCACGGCGCCCAGGCGCGGGTTGTCGAGCATCGGCGCCACCAGGTAAGCCGCCGCGTTTTTGTCGAGCAACGCATCGCCATCGATGCACACCAGGTACTCGCTGCGCGCCGCCACGGCGCCCATGCGCAAGGCCACCGCCTTGCCCTGGTTGTGCGCCAGGTGCAGCACCCGCAGGCGCGGATGCTCCAAGGCCAAGGCATCGAGCACCGCCGCCGTGTTGTCTTTGGAGCCGTCGTTGACGGCGATCACTTCAATGTTCGGGTACAACTGGCCCAGCGCCGCATGAATGGTCTCGGCGGCGTTATCGCCTTCGTTGTAGCAAGGGATGATGATCGAGATCAGCGGGTTGCCGGCCAGGGTCGGTGCCGGCGTGTCGTCTTCCCACGGCCAGTGGCGTTCCCAGTGCATCCAGAAGTACAAGCCGCCGGCGATCCACAGCGCCGACATGAACAGCGGGTAGAAAAACACGAAGTCCATCAGGAATTGCCCGGTGATCAGGAAGATCAAGCCCAGGGGCACGCCCAATACCAGCGCCAGCACGAATAAAGCCAGGATTCTATCGAACATGGTCAAGGGTTCCATTGGTTGGAAAGGGCCGGACGCACGGTTTTCAAGTCCGGGGAATTTTCCAGGAAGTTGTCCGGGTAGTAGCCAAAACTCGTGACCCCCTGGCGTTTGAGTACGCCCATCCATTCGGCCAATTGCGCACCGTTCAGGTCCGGCGCGGCCTTGGTGCGCCAGTCTTTGGCTTGCAGTTCGAATACGGTACGGTCCAGTGCGCCGGGACGCGCCTTGACCGTGGCGACCAGTTTTTCCAGCCAGGCGTTGGAATTTTTGAGCGTCTCGCCTTCCATCAGCGGCATGGCCATCGGCGCGGTCCAGTCATAGGTCTGGAGGAAGTCATCGAGGTTCTGCGCGAACCACGCTTCGCTCGACGGATTGAGCATCGGCTCGGCGAAGATATTGCGCGCGGTCTGCACCTGTGGACCACCGATGGCGCGGACCTTGGCGGTCAGCTCCTGGGTGAAATCGATCAGGTAGCGGCTCTTGAAGCGCGTCCAACGCTGCATCACCGCCGGGTCGGCGCGCAGGGCCGCGATGCTGGCGGGCAGGCCGTTGGCGGCATAGACCTTGAGCGCCGCAGGGCTGGCGTCTTCGAAGTCGGACAGCAACGCATCGTCGTGGTACAGCACGCCGTCGATGGCATTGTTACGGGCCAGGTCCTCATAGATCTCGCCAATGATCTTGCGCACCTGCGGGTCGAACGGCGACAGGCGCTGGTATTGATCCGGGTCGAGGCCGACCTTGCCGGTCTCCGGGTCCCAGCGGGTCACGCGCGGCAGCTTGGGGTCGAGGGCGAAACTGAGCACCGGCATCCAGGCATACACGCTGGCATGGGCACGGGTGTGCAACTGCCAGGCGACACGGTTGAACAGGTCGGCACGCACCGGCAAGTGGCGGTTGGGGAAGTACAGCTGATGCACCAGGCCGTCACCCTTGGGGTCGGCGAAGGCTTGCAGGAACACGGTGCCCGCGCCCATGTCCACCACGCGCTGCACCAGTTGGTCGAGGTTGCGCGCTTGTTGGGCCGGGTCCGGGTCGTAGACGTTATCCAGGTCCACATGCAGCACCCGCAGCGGTGCCTGGGTTTGCACCGCGACGATGCTGTTGGCGAAATGTTCGCCGTCCGGGTCGGACGCCACCAGGAAGCGCGGGCTGTTCATCAGGTTGGACGAGCTGTCGAGGCCATCTTCCAGAGTCAGGGCCATCTCATAGCCCTGCTCGCCGACGATCGCCAGCGAGGTGCCCTTGGCTGCGCCGTAGGGCCATACCCACACCCGCGGAGCCTTGCCGGTGACGCTGCGGATCTTGTTGGAGATCGCCACGACATCCGCGCGCATCCGCGCCTCGAACTGCGCCTGGGTTTCATAACGGCCGGTGGCCGGATCGAAGCGCAGGGAGGTCGCCGCCGGCTCCAGGTTGCCCTGGGGGTTGGCCAATATCCCTTTGTGACTGGCATCGGTGTGCGCGGCGATTTCCACCAGGCCGGAGCGGGACACTTCGCGGATCTGCTGCCAGGTCAGGAACTCACCTCGCGGGCGCGGTGAGCCGGCGAAGTCCACCGGTTGGTTCAGCGGCGTGTCGATCCAGGTGCCGACCGGCGCGAGCAGGGCCGGCCAGTGATAGGCCCGCAGTATCGGCATCACGCGGGTATAGAAGCTCGAATAGCCATCATCGAAGCTGAGCATCACGGCTTTCGGCGGCAACGCCGGGCCGCCACGGCGGGCCGCGAGGATCTGGTCGACACTGACCGCCTGGTAACCGTTCTCCCGCAGCCAAGCCAACTGCTCGATCAAACGTTCGGTACGCACCGCCACCACCGCCTGGTCGGGGTCGCGATCCTCGACGTCGTGGTAGGCAATGCCCAGGAAATGGTTTTTCGGCCACGGCACTTCGTTGGCCGGGGTCGGCCGCTCGGCGGGTGGAGTGAAAGGGGCGGGCTGCTGGGCACAGGCACTGGCCAGCAATACACCCAAGACCAGCAAGCAACGGCTGAGGACAGTCATGGTCAGGCTCTTCTAGAAACGGTAAGTGAGGTCGACGAGCAGGCGCAGATCGCGTTCGCGATCACCGTCATAGGGTCGGCTGATCAGGCTCAGGTTGGCGCCGGCTTCGAGAACGTCGTTCCAGCGAACGCGTTGGCCGTAACCGATCAAGCCGACACCGCCGGTGGAATAATCCCTCTGGCTATACGTACCCGCTCCGACTTGGAACTGCTGACTCCACTGGGTCTCGTAGCGGTGATAGAGCACATGGTTGACGGTGACAGTGGGCAACACGCTGAAGTCCGACTTCGGGTTGAAGTACACCGTGTCGGCCTTGCTGTTGTGGCTGGCGCTGACTTCCAGGCCCAGGTCCACTTGCACGCCCGGCGAGCTGTAGATGCCCTCGCGGCCGGTGAGCAAGGTTTCGATGCGGTCGTTGCCGTCGCTGAAGTGCGACGGGCTGAGGGACAGCTTCCACTCACGGCTTTCATTGGCGCGCCAGCGGATGAAGCCGCTGCCGCCGTTGGCCGTGATGTCGGCGTTCAGCGCACGTATCGGTGTGGTGGCCGAGAGGTAATCGAGGCTGGCGCCGTATTGCCAGTTATCGTTGATGTCGCGGGCGATCGACACGCGCGCGCCCTGTTTGGAGCCAAAGCCGTAGGAGTGGTTGGACACCTCGGCTTCCAGGGTCATGTCGCGGGTCCGCCGCTCCACCCCCACACGCTGCCAACGGTGCTGGCCGGTGCCTTCGGAGAAGTCGGCGGTGGCGTAGCCGGCGCCGGCGAACAAGCGCCAGTCTTCATCAATGGGCGGCGTGTAGATCACGCTTTCAATGCCCCAGTCACGGCTACCGGTGACAGCCCCCACGTCACCGTTATTACCGCCGCCATAGCTTTTGCCGGTGTAGGCCTCGACGCGCACTTCGGCCATGTCGTGGACGCTGCGCAGGCGCTGGAGGCGCTGCACTTGGCGGCTGTCGGGATTGCGGGCGATGACATCGTCGGCGAGCACGTCGAGTTGGCGCCACTCCTGCAGATCCATGGCGGTGTAGGCCTGGGACACTTCCAGGCTGATGTCGCGCGGCACCTGGGCTTCGGTTTCCTTGAGGATCGCTTCGGCGCGCCGTGGCAGGTCGCGGGCGCGGTACATGTCAGCCTGGGCCAGGCGCAGGCCGACGTTGCCCGGAGCCCGTGCTACCAGGGCATCCAGGCCGGCTTCGCTGCCCGGCAGATCGCCCCCGTACACGCCGGACTGCGCCGACAGTTGCTGGGCATCCATCCATGCATCGTTGGGGTTGCCGATGGGCAAGCCTTTGAGTTCGACCCGCGGTTTCTGGTTGTCGGCGAGGGTAGTGGCAACCTTGCGGGCTTCGAGACCTTTGTCGCTTTCCTGCAGGGCGTAGAACAAGGCCGTGCTGTCTTCGACCCGATCATCGGGCTCGGCGTCGGTGGCGCTCAGCGCCTGACGATACAGCGGCTCGGCCTTTTCCGGCTGGCGCTGGTCGAGGTAGGACGCCGCCACCCAGCGCACCGCATAGGTTGGCAGTTGCACGCCTTCGGCCGTGAGGGTTTCGTACTCGCGAATCACCTCGGCGGTACGCGCCCGGGCCTTGAGCGCGCCCAGGCGGTCGATGCGCCAGCGCACCACGTCGTCATGGGCACTGGCGTCGGGGGTCCAGCGGGCGAGCAGTTTGTCATAGTCCTGCAGGGCACGGTCGGCGATGACGTAGCGTTCTTTTTCAGTGCGCGTAGCGAACTCGGCCATGCGTACCCGCTCGGCGGCCAGGTCGCCTTCGAGGCGGCGCTGGGTGACGGCGTCCACCAAGCCCGGACGCTGGGCCGCCAGACGCAAGGCCGGCTCCGGCAGGCGGGCCTTTTGCAGGGCGACGATGTATTCGCGGGCGACTTCGGGCTTGTCGCCGGCGCGGATAAACGCTTGGTCGAACTCGAACAAAGCGTCGTAGTTCAAACCGGCGCGGGTCAGCGCGTAGCCCAGGGCCATGCGCCGGTTGGGGTCGTCGGGCTTGGCCGCGACCATTGCGCGGGTGCGCTGCACCGCCTCGCTGGCTTGGCCGCCGTCGGCCTGGGTCAATGCCAGGCCGAGTTGCAGGTCGGTATTGTTCGGTTCACGCAGCAATGCCTGGCGATACACCGCCTCGGCCTTGGCCCACTGCTGTTGGTTGCGATAAGTGCGTGCCACCGTGGCGAGCGCCTGGGTGTTCAGGTTGCGATTCTTGCCCTGGGCTTCATACACCTTCAGCACTTCGGCGTCCTGGCCGGCCCACCCGGCGATCACCAGATGGTCGCTGACCTGCCCCGGCGTCTGGCGTTCGGCAGACAGCTGGCGCAGTTGGGTCAGCGCGGGGGTGAAGTTGCCGTTGCGCGCCTGGATGATCAGCGCGTCATAGGCCGGGTCGGCCACGGCAAAGGTGGGCATCAGCAACTGACTGCACAAGGCGACCCCGACGAGCAGTCGCAACCGGCCTGATGCACTGAGTGGTGGGTTTGGCAACATATCGTGAGCTTCCTTACACACGGAAAGCTGTAACGATAGGTGGTCCTGAGCAATTTGCTGCAGGGTGCCGGCGTCTCGGGACCCGGCCTAGCTTTCCTGTGGGAACTATCCCTCAAGAAAATAGGAAAAAGTCCAATTCAGAACAATTGTTCAGAATTGCCCGACACACTAAAAAAATGAATACGGGGGCGGACTTGCCGGAGATAACGAGGTATCAGCCAATCGCCATGGCGACTATTTGACCCGTATCACCCGCAACTCCGCCCCCGCAGATTTTTTTTAACGGTGCCGCAATTATTACTGCGCGCCGCTCATCGCACCGACTTTGGACATGAGGAAGGTGAGGAATTGTTCAACGGTCATCTTCTGGCCGTTGAACGTCACTTCGTTGTTGGCATAGTGCAGCTTGGACACCACGTCGCTGCCGACCAGGGTCGCCAGTTGCGCGCCGACGGCCACGCCGCTGACCATCTCGCTGGCCAACTGGGATTGCTGCTCGATTGCTTCAGGTTCGGTCACACCGGCGAGCTGCGCCTGCAGGGCGGCAACGTCAGCGATCATCGGCTTGGACAGGCTCAGGTTGGCATCGAGCAACGCGATGATCTGCTTGCCCAGCTCCATCGGCGGCAGTTCCATGCTGCTCGGCTTGGCCAGGTCCACGATCAGGTTGAATTTGCTTTCGCCACGGGTGGTTTTCAGCGACAGGTTTTCCACCGCCACTTGCGGCTTGGCGGCCAGCAGTTGGTTGACGTTGGTATCGGCCAGGGCTTGCTCGGCGTCGCTCAGTTGCAGCTCGGGTACCGGTTCACCGGCGGCAGCGGCGGCCTGCACGGGCGCCATTTTGTCCTGATAGAGCTTGGTCAGCACCAGCATCGACGGCACGTCGACGTTTTTCATGCTCAGGGCCATGGCGGCCGAACCCACGGGTTTGCCCTGGTAACCGATCTCGTCGATCTTGTAGTCGACGCGGCCGGCCAGGTTGTTGTCCTTGGTTTCGCTGGTGTCTTTCTGCTCGAAGCCCTTGAGGGTCAGCACGGCCTTCTGCGGGCCCATGGTGAGCTTGGTGTCGCTCAGTTCCACGGTGTTCTGCCCGGTGTAGAAGCCGAACGTGGATTTATCCAGGTTGCTGGCCACGGTCAGCCCGGCCAGTTCGGCTTCGAACGGCGAGCCATTGGCGTCGACGACGGCGACCTTGAGGCTGTTCATGTAGCCGTCGGCCTTGACCTTCTTGCCTTCGGCGCTGCTGTCGAAGTTCAGGTTGGCGCCGGAGAAACTCACGGAAGACTTATCGTCCTTGAACTCCAGCGGCAGCAATTCGACGTTGCCGTTGACCGAAAGGCTGTAGCCGATGTTGGCCACGCCCTTGAGCGGCGATACGTCTTTGGCGGCGGCAAACCACTTCTCGGTGGTGGGGTTCTTTTCCAGCTCATAGTGACTGGTGGCCATGACCGGTAGCCATTTCAGCGTGACCAGGCGCGAGACTGGCAGCGGGCCGTGTTCGATATGGTCGACGAACAGCAATTCAGGGTTCGGGTTGTCTTCGCCGAAGACCGCGCCTTGTGCTTTCAGGCGGTAATGGGCGGTGCTGCTGAATACGCCACGTTCCAGGGACACCAGCTCAAGGGCCATCGTGCCGTCGACACCGGCCATGGAGGTCTTGAGTTCCTTGTTGGCGTTCTGGATCGCGGTTTGCAGCACCGGTTCCAGTTGTTTACCGGTGAACCAGGCGCCGCCTGCACTGACGACGCCAACGGCGACAACGAGACCCAAAAGAACGACTGCTGGCTTATTCATGAAGTGACCTGATCAAATCCTGTGAGAAGTGGGCTGTCTTCCTTGAACCCCAAGTGAGGTTGGCTCAAGCCCGCCGAAAAACGGGGGGAAGATTAGCACTGGGGGCCGCGAACGGCCCAGACTTTCAGAGGGATCAGTTCTACACAAGTTCAGGAGTATTCCATTTCGATCTCGTCCAACTGGTGGTCGAAACTCTTCAGACGGGCGGTCCAGGTGTACACCAACACCTCGAATTCACGGTGTATCACGGCATTGCCGGGGGTATCGACCTTCGGATCACAGAAGTCCAATTGATAGCGCTCTCGGGCCATCTGCGTGGCGACATCGGACAATTCCCGCGCGTTATTCAGCCAATGCCTACCCTCGGCGACTTGTCGATCGAGCAGCACGCATTGTTTTTTCAGGGTTTCGAGACTTTTTTCCAGCGGCGTGCCGGTCAGGTCGCCCATGACTTCCTGGAAGGTGCGCCCGGGCTGCCAATAGCTGCCCCAGAAATAGCGGTCGAACACGGTTTCGACCCGGCGCAGGGCGACCTTGGTGTCCCAGATCGCAACACGGGTCTTGCCTTGTTCGAGGAGCTTTTTCTTCACCCGTAGATTTTGATAGGACGCCCAGGCGACGACGCCGATGGACAAGGTGCCGATCACCAGGCAGGCGCTGTCGAGAAACACCATGGCCGTGTCGATTCGGTGAGCGAGCATGACGCCGTAGAAGTAGGCCGCCGATAACAACACCAGTGCGAAGCACACGCACCAGAAAGCGGGAGCATAAGGGTTTTTCATTATTGGAATCCCCATGAGCAAACGCGAGCTGTGTCAGGCGAGCCCCCTGCCGGTCAAAAAGCATGGCGGCCCGCCTGTCAAAGCATAGCTACCTGCTCAGGGTTTGCCGGGCTGTGAGGCTTGCGTTCGTCCGCTTTCCCAACCGCCGCCCAGGGCCAGGAACAGATCGATCTGGCTCATGGCAACCTGGGTGTTGGCCGCCGCCAGTTGCGCGCGCACATCGGTGTAGGTGCGCGTGGCTTGCAGGTCGGCCAGGAACGACGCACGGCCGGCCTGGAAGAAGCGGTGGGTCTGGTCGGCGGCTTCCTTGGCCGATGCGTCGGCTTCAGCCAGCGCATCGCGGCGCTGTAACTGCGCGGTGTACTGCGCCAGGCCGGTCTGGGTTTCGCGGATGGCGTTGAGCACCACCCCGTCGAAGTGCGCCAGGGCGCCCTGGGTTGCCGCTTCGGACTCGTGGATGCGCGCACGGGCGCCATTGGTCGGTACGGTCCAACTGATCATCGGGCCAAACCCCCAGCGGTTGGCGGCCGGCGTGCCGAGGTTGTCGAGCAGCCCGACCGTGCCAATGCTGGCTCCGATGCTGATGTCCGGATACAGCGCGCCCGTGGCCACGCCGATACGTGCGGTGGCAGCGGCCAGTTGGCGTTCCGCCTGGCGCACGTCGGGGCGACGTTTAAGCAGCGTCGCGCCATCGCCCACCGGCAGCAGTTGGGCGATGTGCGGCAGTTCGGCGCACGTGCCGGTGCCCGCCGGCAGTTGGTCCACCGGCTTGGCCAGCAGCATCGACAGGCGGAACAGCCCGGCCTGGCGCGCAGCTTCGTAGCGCGGCATGTCGGCGCGCAAGGATTTGTACTGGGTTTGCGAGCGGGTGACCTGGGTTTCATCGCCGCGCCCGGCGTCGCGCAGGCGCTGGGTCAACGTCGTGCTCTGGGCTTGCAGGTCGAGGGATTGGTTGGCGATCGCCAGTTCTTCGTTGGCCGCGCAGACCTGCGTATAGGAACGCACCACATCGGCGACCAGGGTGATCCGCGCAATATCGGCTGCGGCCTGGGTTGCATCGGCGCTGGCCTGGGCGCTTTCGATGCCGCGTTGCAGGGTGCCGAACAGATCGAATTGATACGAGGTGGTGATGCCCACGCTACCGATATTGCCCACCGGGACTTTTTCCGAGAGCAAAAACGCTTCACCGGACTCTTGCAGGCGCTGGGCCTCGGCCTTGGCGCCGGCACTCCAACCGCCGACAGATTGAGCCTCCTGCACCTGATAGCGCGCCCGCTGCAAGTTCGCGGCGGCGACGCGCAGGTCGGTGTTGGAGGCCATGGCCTGGCGCACCAGTTCATCCAGGCGCGGGTCTTTGTACAGCTTCCACCAGTCGGCCGGCACCGGCGCCGAGACCACGTTGGCGCCCTCGCCCGCCAGTTGCCCTTGCAGGTCGCCACGGTTCATCGCGGCCGTGTCCGGCAGTCGGTAATCCGGGCCGACCACCTGGCAGGCTGACAACAGCACACCCAGCGCAGCGGTTGCCACAATCTGCTTCATGGCTGGGCTCCGTCCTTGGGCTTGTCGCCGATGATCGACACCGTCGCCGTGCGCCCGGCGATCATGCGAAAGTCCGCCGGCACCTCGTCAAACGCAATGCGCACCGGAATCCGCTGGGCCAGGCGCACCCAACTGAACGCCGGGTTGACGTTGGGCAGCAGGTTGGCGCCGCTGCTGCGGTCACGGTCTTCGATACCGGCGACGATGCTCTGCACATGCCCGTGCAGGCGGGCGCCGTCGCCAATCACACGGATATCGACGCCCATGCCGACGTGGATGCCGTCGAGCTTGGTCTCTTCGAAGTAGCCGTCGATGTGGAAGGAGTTGCTGTCCACCACCGACAGCACCGGGTGCCCGGCGGTGACGAACTCCTGCGTGCGCGGCGCACGGTCGTTGACGTAGCCGTCCACCGGGCTGCGGATCACCGAGCGGTCGAGGTTGAGTTGGGCCGAGTCCACCGTCACTTGCGCTTCGGCCAGGGCCGATTGGGCACGGGCGACGCGGGACTGGCTTTCTTCCAGTTGCTCGCTCGGCACCAGATTGCCCAGGCCACGGTTACGCTTGTACTCGCGCTGGGCCTGGGCCAGGGTTTCCTGGCGGTCGGCCACGGCGGCCTGGGCCTGGCGCAGGGCCAACTTGAAGCGGTCCTGATCGACGGCGAACAGCACTTGGCCTTTGCTCACCAGTTGGTTGTCGCGCACGTCGACCCGCTGGATCAACCCGGACACGTCCGGGGCGATCTGCACGATGTCGGCACGGATGTGGCCGTCACGGGTCCAGGGCGCATACATGTAGTACATGACCATGCGCCATACGACGACGACCGCGAAGCTCACGATCAACAACGTCAGGACGACACGGCCGATGGTCAAAAAAGGTTTTTTCATGTCATCAGGTATCGACTGAGTGAGTCCACCGCGCCCAGTAACAGCGCGTAGAGCCCCACGTTGAACAATGCCCGGTGCCAGACCAGGCGATAGAAGTGCAGACGGGTCAACAACCCATGCACCAGCAAAAACAACACGTAAGCAATGCCCATTAGCACCAGCAACGTGGGCAGGAACACCCCGCTGATATCCAGATCACCGATCATAAAGGCGCTCCATCAGGCAGCGGCGCTTCGGTCTCGGTGCCGCCAATCAATTCCACGCCGGGCAACAGCGCCAGGCGCAGGCCCGCCAGGGCATGCAACAGATGCAGGCGGGTGTCGTCTTCGTCTTGCAGGCCTTGGCCGTTGAGGGCGCGGCGCGTGCGGTCGAGGATCATCAGCAGGCCGCTGGGCGAAGGCAAGCGTCGACCCGCCTTGAGGCAGGCCTTGTAGTAAGCGCCGACGCCCTCCACCACTTGGTCGAGCAACACCCGCGGTACGCCGTAGATCCGTGGCGAGTAGGCCAGCAGGTCGAGCAGGTTCAGCGCCACGCGCAAATCGCGCAGGGCGACCCCGGTGTCATGGCCGATGATCGCCAGGCGCGGCAGGTGCTGCATCAGGCGGTCGAGCATTTGCGCGGCCAGGTGCCGGTGTTCGGCCAGGGTCGCCGGTTCGGTCAGACCGACGATGTCGTGCCAGGTGAAACGGGTCAGGCGCTTGGCGGCCAACTCGGCACCGAAGGGCCGCGCGATCAGCGTCCACACAAAGGCAAACAGCAGGCCCACGGGCCCGGCCAGGTTGACGTTGGCGAAGTTGAGGAAGTCGGCGTCATAAGCGCCCTGGATGCTGATGAACGACGAGGTGTTCACCAGCGTCAGCAGCATGCCCAGGTAGAAACGCGGCTGTACCGTGAGTGTGCCGATGCAGATAAACGGCACCGCGAACGCCAGCACCAGCATGGGGAAATCGTGCAGGTTGGGCAGCACCAGGAACAGATACAGGCTGGCGAACAGCACCGACATGGCGGTCCAGAAGAAAAAGCGGTAGATCTGCGGCGCCGGGTCGTCCATCGACGCAAAGAAGCTGCAGGCGACGGCCGCCAGGATCACGGCGCTGCCGCCGTCGGTCCAGCCCAACAGAATCCACAGCACCGAGGCGACGATGATCGCGGTGACGGTGGAAAACGCCGAGTAGAGCATCAGGCCTCGGTCGAGAAACGGCGTCAGCCGGCCCAGGCGCCAGTGGCGGTACACGGCGCGCCAGGTGTCCTGGCTTTCGCATTGGATCGCGGCCTGCAGGCTGCGGCAGTCTTGCCACAGGTCGATCCACTCACCCAGGCGATACAGGGCGTTGGAGAACAGCAGCATGTGGCGATCGTCCAGCGCTTCGCCTGCCGGTTGCAGCGCGTCGAGTTGGTCACGCAGGGTGCGCCAGCGTTCCAACGGGGCCGATTCGGTGGTGCTGTGCAGCCACTGATCCGTCGCCTCCAACAACGGCGCGAGCGTTTCGAGAAACTCCGGCGCACGGTGTTCGATGGCGTACAGCGCATCGTCGAGCGCATCCACCACCGGCAGCAGGTGGATCATCCGCCCGCGCAATTCCTTGGTGTTGCGCACCGTCTGCGGCCGGGCGCCTTCGTGGGGCAACTGGCCGATCATCAACTCCAACGTGTTGAAGGTGGCGACCATGCCGCCGCGCAAGGCGCTGACTTCCGCCGGCGCCACGTTGCGGCTCAGAAAGCGCTGGCTGTAGACCTGGGCGTCGCTGAACCACTTGGCCACCGAACCATCGAACACCGGCATCAGGCGCCGTGGCCAGAACATCGCGCCGACCACCGCCGCCACCGCGATGCCGAGAAAGATTTCCTCGGTGCGCGCTTCGGCCACGTCCCACACCGTCAGGGGGTTGTCCACCACCGGCAAGGCGATCAGCGGCAAGGTGTAGCCGGCCAGCATCAAGGCGTAGTTATTCGCGGTGCGCAGGTGCATGGAGAGAAACAGCAGGGTGCCCGTCCACAATGCAATCACCACCACCAGCAGGTAAGGCGACTGCACGAACATCGGCACGAACACCACCGCCGCCGCCGCGCCCATGAAGGTGCCGATGGCGCGGTACAACGCCTTGGAACTGGTCGGGCCGACAAACGGGCTGGAGACGATGTACACCGTGGCCATCGCCCAGTACGGACGCGGCATTTGCATGAGCATGGCGATGTACAACGCGATCATCGACGCAGCGAACGTGCGTACCCCGTAAAACCAGTCCTTGGCCGGCGGCATGCCGGTAAAAAATCCCCTCAAGATGCCGCAACCGCATGATGTTGATGGGCGGCTTCAAAGGCGCGCAACACACGCAACGCAGCCTCCATGTCGGCAGGCGCGATATCGGCCAGCACGTCGCGGCGCAGACGCACCAGTTGCGCCTCCACCGCCTGCACCAGCTCGCGACCACGCACGGTGAGGCTCAAAGCCTTGGCGCGGCGGTCGTGGGCGTCTTCAGCGCGGCACACATAGCCGCCGCTGCACAGTTGATCGAGCAGGCGCACCAGCGACGGGCTTTCCATTCCTGAAGCCTGGGCCACTTTGACTTGATGCACGCCGTCGCCCAGGCGGCCGATCATCAACAACGGCACGGCGCAGGCTTCGGAAATACCGTAGCTCACCAGCGTGCTCTGGCAGATTTTGCGCCAATTACGGGCGCCCACCACCATGCTGCTGCTGAGGTTCATCTGGAGTTGTTCGAGGGTCTTGGGCACTGGATCGTTCGCATACAGTTAGTTTGCTAACTAACAATATGGTGGATGGCGCTGAATGCGTCAAGTTTTGAAACATTTTAGCGGATGCGTGGCGTGGGTAAGTAAAGCGGCTTTCAGTGTGAGGGTTGGATCTTCAACGATAGCCGCAACGCCGCATGACCCATGTGGGAAGGGGCTTGCTCCCGATAGCGGAGATTCAGGCAACACATGGTTGACTCATCTGCCGCTATCGGGGGCAAGCCCCCTCCCACATTTGGATCGGTGTCGGCTTCAGGATCGCTGTGCAGCCTGCCGTTCAGGCTGCGCGTGGGTAAGTAAAGCGGGTTTCAGCGATAGCCGCAACGCCGCATGACCCATGTGGGAGGGGGCTTGCCCCCGATAGCGGAGGTTCAGGCAACACATGGTTGACTCATCTGCCGCTATCGGGGGCAAGCCCCCTCCCACATTTGGATCGGTGTCGGCTTCAGGATTGCTGTGCAACCGGCTTATTGACCGCTCAGTCTCCTAAGTGGCTCTGCCGGAAAATATCAGCACCTTTTGCTCCACCGCCAGACGCTCCAGACTTTCACTGCCTCGGATACAACAACTAACGCAGCCATTAACACCACGTTGTAATTAGGCACAAGCTGAGCACCTACCAGCAACAGCGAAACAGAAGGCACAATAAAAGCCAATCGCAAGGGTGTTTGAAGGTAAGTAACCCACCTCACCTGTTCACGCCCAAGAAAGAACAGTAGGCACGAGACCACGATGGACACTTGCAGCAGCATGGCAAAGCCGAACATGTATAACTGCACAACGCTATGCTCACGCAGTATCCACAAAGCATTTTCAAGATCGCTTAAATAAGGAGTCCTTCCCTCTATTGCGCTGGCCACTGCATAGCGAATCAGATAAATGGCATCCATGGTCCCCCAAAACCAGAAGATCTGCTTGCGCGTCATTTTTTAACATCCTTGTATTCACTAAGAAGTGGTCAACGCCTGTAAATATGGGTTCCTCACTCTGTCCGCTACCATCCACTTCCTTTTAGTCGATAGGAAATTTCCCAACCTCGTGTATCACCCGTCCCAGCACGCAGGTCGATTGCCATGGTGCGAAGCTTTCCAGAAAAATTAACTGGGCCGCTTACAGCCCAGTTTTTTACCGCACACCATTTTTTTTACATTGCCGCGCTTCAGCAAAGATTTTTTTACACCTCTCGACCTCGCCGCAACATCAGGTTCAACTCATCCACCACTTCAGCCCAATCCGCATCCTCCAGAATTTCCTCACGCAAAAACGCCTTCTGGCTATCGGTCCAGAAAAACGCGTCGGCCAGTTGCAGCTCCGGCTTGAGCGGTGAATGCGTGGTGATGAACTGCTCGATGCCGGCCGGGTCGTCGGCCAGGCCGAGTTGTTTGAACAGGGAGGGCAAGCTGTGTTCAGGCGATTGCATGATGAGCTCCGGATAGGTGGGTTTATCCGAGTCTAGCCCTCACCCACGGCAGGCGCGAGCTTGCGCTAGAGGGTTTGCAGCCAGGCCTGCAGTTGTGCGACGCATTGCTGCGCGCAGAGCTGGCCGGTCTCCAGGACCAGGGCGGCTTGCGGCGGCGGTTCGTAGGGTGAGCCGATGCCAGTGAACCCCGGCAGTTCGCCGCGTCGGGCGCGGGCGTAATGGCCTTTGGGGTCGCGGCGTTCGCAGATGTCCAGGCTGGCGTTGCACCACACTTCCCGGTAGTCCGCGCCCAGGCGGTCGGCGAGCACCGTGCGTAGTTCGACCAACGGCGCGATCAGCGCCAGGATCACGATTTGCCCGTTGTCCACCAGCAACGCCGCCAGTTCGGCGGCGCGGCGGATGTTTTCCAGGCGGTCGCTGTCGGCAAACCCCAGGTCTTTGTTCAAGCCGCCGCGCAAGGCATCGCCGTCGAGCACGATGCTGTGTCGGCCTTGTTCGAACAACGCAGCCTGCAGCCCCTGGGCCAGGGTCGATTTACCCGACGCGGGCAAGCCGGTCAGCAGGATCGCCACGCCGCGATGACCGTTGCGAGCCTCACGCTGATCACGCGTGATGCTCGCGGTCGGTGCCACCAGGTTACTTGGCGACGGCACGGGGCACCGGGGCGGCGATGTTGCCGGCGGCCCACGCCGATTCGCGGCCAGCCAGCGCGGTAGCGATGGACTGCACGCGGTCGGAATCGACCTGCTCCGGCAGCGGGTCGAGCCCGGCGCTGGCGAAGATCTGGCCGTAGGCGTTGCGCAGGTCGGCGTAGGCCAGGTCGCGGCGCAGGTCGGCTTGCAGGGTATTGAGTTCGCCCTGGATCAGGTCCAGTTCGCCCAGGCCCGCAGCTTGGTGACGGTTGCGCAGTTGGGTGAGGATCTGCCCGTCGATGTCGGCCAGTTGTTCGTTGGTCTTGAACTGGCGCACGGCGTCCTGGAAGTTCGCGTTGGCGACGTAGAGTTGCGCCAGCACCGCGATGGACATGGCCTGACGCCGTGCGGTGGCAACTTCTTCGCCAGCCTTGGCGACGTCGATGGCCGCCGGCGCGGAGAGCACGTTGAACAGGTTCCAGGTGACCTTGGCGCCGTAGTCGGCCCAGCGGTTGTCCACCAGGAACGAGTTGCTGTCGTAATGCCCGCCGGCCGAGAATTCCAGGCCCGGCAGCAGACGCAGCATGGCCTTGCGGGTTTCGGCGGCGCTGATGCGGGTCTGGTAGTCCTGCTCGCGCAGTTCAGGCCGGTTGGCCAGGGCTTCCTGTTCCAGGCTGGCGAAGTTGACCTTGAGCTGCGGCACGGTGTAGTCGTCCGGCGTGGCCAGTTTGAGGTCGGTGCCCATGGGCAGGTTGATCAGGGTCGACAGTTCGGTCTTGGCCAGGGAGAGCGCGCGGCGCTGTTCCTGCAATTGGCGCGTGGCTTCGATCAGCGAGCGCTGGTAGCCCAGGGCCTGGATCGGGTCGCCGATGCGTTGCTCGCTCATGCTTTGGCTGTTGGTCTGGGCCTGGTCGACCCGCGCCATCAGGCTGTCGATCTGGGTCAGCAGGCGTTCGGCCGCGACCGCCCGCCAATAGGCCGAGCGCACGTCCTGAACGATGGTGTTGATCACCTTGCGGCGCCGCTCCTGGACGATCAGGCGCTGGTCGCCTTGCTGTTTGGCGCTGATGTAGCTGACGCCAAAGTCGAGCACGTTCCACACCATAGTCAGGTCGGCCACGCGACGGTCGCGGTCCTGGGACGTCGACGGTTCCAGGGACTGGGTGCCGGTGCGCACGCTCTGGCTGCTGGAGGCGTTGGTGTTGTTACGCCCGGCGTAACCGGCGGACAACGCCATGCGCGGCAGCATGTCGAAACTGGCGAGGTCGAGTTGGCGCTTGGCCAGGGCCTCCTCCATGATCTTCAAACGCCCTTCGAGGTTGTATTTCACCGCCCGGGCCATGGCCTCGTGCAGTGTCAACGGGCCGCTCAATGGCTCCTGATCCTTGTACATACCGTGCAGGTCGCTGCGGGCGCGCTGCTCGCTGACACTGCGCTCAATCGGCTCGCTGGTGACCGCACAACCGCTGATCGCCAACGCCAGCAGGCTGGCGCCGAACAACTTATGAACTGTTTTCATCCGTGGACTGCCCCTGTTACTGCGCCTTGATTTAAGTGTGTCAGGCCTGCATTTCGCTGATGCCGACCTGTTGCAATGCCTGCGCCAGGTCCATCACCTGGCGCTGTTCCACGTCTTTGATCTGCTGCAATTGCTGGCCCAGGGTCGGGGCGCCGAACACGCCCCGCAGGCCTTGGGCCGCGTCACCGCCGCCCTGGATCGCTCGGCTGTCGAACGCCTTGAGGCCACTGTCCCCGCCGCTGCTCTCACGGTTGAACAACCCCGACAAGGTGCTTGAACCAAACACCCCGCCATCGCCGCCACCAAAGCCGAGGAAGCCCTGTGCGCTGCCATCCCCGCCGCTGTCGCTGTTGAACACCTGGGCAATGAAGCTGGGCGCCAAGGCGCCGTTATGAATGAAGATACTGCCGATAGGCGGCAAGCCCGCGCCCATTTCACGTTGTTCGAACAACGCCGGGAAGCCGATGGGTGAACCCAGGTCGCCCACGGGCCGGCCAAACACGATCGGTTGCAGCGGCACATCCGGCGCGCCGGGTGGCGGTGCCGGGTCGGTGACGCGGAACAGCGGGTCGCCGGTCAGGGCAATGGTGTTGATCCCATAGTTGTTGGAATTGGCATGACCGCTGCCGGCGTTGCCCGCCAGGTCACTCACCAGGCCGTTATCGAGGGTGATGAAGTTGTTCGGGGCGTTAAGGTTGGCCGTCGGCGTGAGGGTCGCGGTCCAGGTCTGGCCGCCGTCGTTGCTGGCCAGATTGGACAAGGTGCCGTTGGCCACGCTGAGGTCATCCAGCGTGAAGCCGCTGACTTTCTCACTGAAGGTAAACGTGACGGTGGTGGTCTGGCCGACGGTCAGGTTCGGGTTGCCAATGCTGATGGTCGCCGTCGGGCGTTCGCCATCGATCACGAAGTTGTTCGAGATCGCAATGCCGCTGCCGGCGTTACCGGCGGCATCGCTGACCTGGCTGGCATCCAGCACGATCAGGTTGGTCGCGTCGGTAATCGCCGCCGTCGGGGTCAGGGTGGCGGTCCAGGTTTTGCCGCCATCGTTGCTGGCCAGGTTGGACAGTACGCCGTTGGCCACACTCAGGTCTGAGAGCGTGAAGCCCGTGACGGCCTCGCTGAAACCAATGGTGACGGTGGTGGTCTGGCCGATGCCCAGGCTGCCGTTGGCCACCGAAATGGTCGCGGTCGGGCGCTGGGTGTCGATCGCATAGTTGTTGGAGTCGGTGCTGCCGCCGCCCGCGTTGCCGGCGGCGGTTTGTACGCCGCTGTTGTCCAGGCTGATCAGGTTGCTGGTGTCGGTCACGTCGGCCGTCGGGGTCAGGGTCGCGGTCCAGGTCACGCCGCCGTCGCTGGAGCCCAGGTTGCTCAGCACGCCGTTGGCCACGCTCAGGTCGGCCAGGGTGAAACCGCTGACGGCCTCGGAGAAGGTGATGGTCACCGCGGCGGTCTCGCCGGCCTTGAGGGCGGTGTCGCCGACCACGATGGACGCCGTCGGCAGCACGGTGTCGATGCTGTAGTTGGCCGAGTCGGTCGTTCCCGCCCCGGCGTTGCCCGCCAGGTCGGCAATGCCGGTATTGGCCAGGGTGATCACGTTGCTGGCGGCGCGGATGCCCGCCGCAGGCGTGAAGAAGGCCGTCCAGGTGACGCCGCCATCGTTGCTGCTGACCGCGCTCAGGGTGCCATGGGCGACGTTCAGGTCGCTGTTGTCAAAACCGCTGACGGCTTCCGAGAACGTGACCGTGACCAAGGAGGTTTCGCCGGCAGTCAATACAGGGTCGGCCATCACGATGGTCGCCGTCGGCCGCTGGTTGTCGATGGCGTAGTTGTTGGAATCGGTGGTGCCGCTGCCGCCGTTGCCCGCCAGGTCGGCGACGCCGGTGTTGTCCAGGGTGATCACGTTGCTCGCGTCGGTAATGCCGGACGTCGGGGTGAACGTCGCGGTCCAGGTCACGCCGCCGTCTGCGCTGCTTACGGCGCTCAAGGTGCCGTTGTTGACCGTCAAATCAGCGTTGCTGAACCCGTTCACCGCCTCCGAGAAGGTGATGACCACCGCTGAGCTGCCACCCACGCCGAGGGCCGGATTCGCGACCACGACGGTGGCCGTAGGGCGCACGGTGTCGACGGCGTAGTTGTTGGAAGCGGTGGTGCCGCTGCCGCTGTTGCCAGAGCCGTTTTGTACGCCGCTGTTGTCCAGGGTGATCAGGTTGCTGGTGTCGCTGATCGCGCTGCTCGGCGTGAAAGTCGCCGTCCAGGTGATGCCGCCGTCGTTGCTGCTGACGGAGGTCAGCGTGCCGTTGGTGATCGTCAGGTCGGCGTTGGTAAAACCGCTGACCGCTTCGGAGAAGGTAATGGTGACCGGCGAGGTGTCGCCGATTTTCAGGGCATTGTCCGCGACGACGATAGTTGCGGTTGGCCGCACCGTGTCGATGGTGAAGTTGCCTGAGTTAGTGACACCGCTGCCGGCGTTGCCGGCCAGGTCGGTGTAGCCGGCGTTGTTCAGGCTGATCAGGTTGGTGGTGTCGCGGACGTTGCCGGTCGGTGTGAAAGTCGCCGTCCAGGTGATGCCGCCATCCGCGCTGCTGACTGCCGAGAAGGTGCCGTTGAGCACGCTCAGGTCGCTGTTGTCAAAACCGCTGACGGCTTCCGAGAACGTGACCGTGACCAACGTGGTCTCGCCAGCACTCAATACAGGGTCGGCCATCACGATGGTCGCCGTTGGCCGCACGCTGTCGATCGCATAGGCGTTGGACAACGTGGTGCCGGACCCGACATTACCGACGCCGTCGACCACGCCGGTGTTGTCCAGGACAATGTGATTGTTGTTCTGAGAGATGCCTGCCACAGGCGTCAACGTCGCGGTATAGGTGATGTTGTCGCTGGTGCTCAGGCTGCTCAGGGTGCCGTTGTCAGTGGTCAGATCGGCCAGGCTGAACCCGGTCACTGCTTCGCTGAAAGTGATGGTCACCAGCGACGAGCCGCCGATCCCCAGGTGGTCGTTGTTCACCACCACCGTCGCGGTCGGACGTTGGGTGTCGATGGCGTAGTTATTGGAATTGCTGGTGCCGACGCCGACATTACCCGACACCGCCGCCTGGACGCCGCTGTTGTCCAGGGTGATCTGGTTGGTGGCGTCGCTGATCGCGCTGCTCGGGGTGAACGTCGCGGTCCAGGTAATGCCGCCGTCGCTGCTCGTGACCGCGTCCAAGGTGCCGTTGGTAATCGTCAGGTCGGCATTGCTGAAACTGGTTACGGCCTCGTTGAACGTAATCGTCACCAGGGAGGAACCGCCGATTCTCAGCGACGGGTTGGCCACCACGATGGTCGCCGAAGGCAACACCGTATCGATGGTGAAATTCGTCGAGTTGGTGGTGCCCGTGCCCGCGTTGCCGGATAGGTCGGCGATGCCGGTGTTGGCCAGGGTGATGATGTTGCTTGCGCTGTTGGTGTTCGTCCCAGGGGTGAAGGTCGCGGTCCAGGTGATGCCGCCGTCACTGGTGCTCAGCCCGCTCAGGGTACCGTGGCTCGCGCTCAGGTCGGCCAGGGTGAAACCGGTCACCGCTTCGGTGAAGGTGATCGTCACCAGCGACGTTTCGCCCGCGGTCAGCGCCGGGTCGGCGACCACGATGGTCGCGGTGGGGCGCACGGTGTCGATGACGTAGTTATTGGAGTCGGTGGTGCCGGTGCCGATGTTGCCGCTGGTGTCGCTGTAGGCGGTGTTGTCCAGGGTAATCAGGTTGGACGTATTGGTGATGTTAGCCGTTGGGGTGAAGGTCGCGTGCCAGGTGATACCGCCGTCACTGCTGCTCACCGCACTCAGCGTACCGTTGGCGATGGTCAGGTCGGCGTTGGTGAAACCGACGACAGCTTCACTGAAGGTCACCGTGACCTGCGAGGTCTGGCCTATCGCCAATGTGCTGTTGGCGACCACCACCGTGGCGGTCGGGCGCACGCCGTCGATGACGACGTTGTTCGACGTGGTGGTGCCGCTGCCGGCGTTACCCCCCATGTCCTGGACCCCGGTGTTGTCCAGGGTGATGTGGTTGCTCGCGCTGACGGTACTCGCTGTCGGGGTGAAGGTCGCGGTCCAGGTCACGCCACCGTCGGTGCTCTGCACCCCGCTCAGGGTGCCATTACTAACCGTCAGGTCCGCGTTGGTTAAATCAGTCACGGCTTCGCTGAAGGTGATGGTCACCAGCGAGGTCTGGCCGATGCCCAGGTTGCTGTTGGCGAACACGACAGTCGCGTTCGGCCGCTGGGTATCGACGGCATAGGTGTTGGAGTTGGTGGTGCCACTGCCGGCGTTGCCCGCGCCATCACTGACCAGGGTGTTGTTCAGTGCGATGACATCGCCGGTACGGGTGACCCCGGCGGTCGCTGTCAGGGTTGCGGTCCAGGTGATACCGCCGTCGCTGCTGCCCAAGCCGCTCAGGGCACCGTCGGCGACCGTGAAGGCGCCGGCGGTGAGCCCGCTGACCGCCTCGCTGAAGGTGATGGTCACCAGGGACGTGTTACCGCTGATGTTCAGTGCGGTATCGGACACCACGATGGTCGCGGTCGGCCGCACCGTGTCGACCGCATAGGTGTTGGACGTGGTCGTGCCGGTACCGGCGTTGGTCGCGGCATCGGTATAGAGGGTGTTATCCAGGGTGATGACGTTGCCGCTGCTGGTATTGCCGGCAGTCGGCGTCAGGGTCGCGGTCCAGTGGATATTGTCGCTGGTGCTCAGGCTGCTCAGGGTGCCGTTGGACGCCGACATGTCAGTAAGGCTGAAACCGCTTACCGCCTCGCTGAAGGTAATGTTCACCGTCGAGTTGACCGTGGTGTTCAGCGTCGGCGCGACCACCGAGACAGTCGCGCTCGGACGCACGGTATCGATGGTGAAGTTGTTGGACGAGGAGGTGCCGGTCCCCGATGTCCCCGTCGATGTGCCGGTGACGCCGGTATTGTCGAGGACAATCTGGTTGGTGGCGCTGGTCACGCTCGCGTTCGGCGTAAAGGTCGCGGTGTAGGTGATGTTGTCGCTGGTAGTCAGGGTGCCCAGCGTACCGTTGCTAATCGTCAGATCGGCGCTGGTAAAGCCGGTCACGGCCTGGTTGAAGGTAATGGTCACCTGCGACGTGCTGCCAATATGCTGCGAGGCATTGCCGACCAAGATGGTCGCGGTCGGTGGCGGTACATAAGCGGTGTTGAGCGTGCCGCCGTCGTTGAAGATATTGTTTACCGACGCCAGAGCAGCGCCCGTACTGCCGCCACCCAGTGCCGAACCACCCGAGCCGCTGCCGCCGGCGTTGCCGGTCATCGCCGCGAAGTTGGCGGCGGTCATCAACAACGTGCCTTTGTTCCAGATCGCACCGACGCCTTTGCCGGCCGCGCCACCGGAGTCGACGGAACCGCCCTGGCCGCCGCCACCACCGCCACCACCGCCGGCACCGAGGTTATTGGAAATCACTGAGGTGCCGACAACGGTCAGGGTGCCAGTGCTGCCGTTATAGATACCGCCACTGGCCGATGCACCGGCCCGACCCGGCCGGTCCCAACCGGAGCCGCCGCCGCCGCCACCAATGGAGAGCGTGCCGTTGTCCGCGGTGCCGCCAGCGCCGCCATTGGTGTAGCCGAAGGTTCCCTGGCCGCCCGCACCACCGACGCTGCCGCCGCCACGCCCACCCATGGAAGCGGCGTTATACCCACCGCCGTTGCCGCCCTGGTTGGCGCTGCCGGCGGTGCCTGCGTAGTAAGGGCCGGTTACCGCGCCAAAAGCCGCGGTACCACCGTTGCCACCGTTCTGCCCACCAATACCGCCGCCACCGCCACCACCACCACCGACGTAGCCGTAGGTGACGTAGGGTGCAGTCACCCCGCCACCGCCGCCGCCGCCCGAAGCCACGTTGCCGGTCACAGTCACGTTTTTCAAGGTCAGGTTACCGGCATTGACAATCCCGCCGCCCATCGCCGCCGTCGCATCAACACCGGCATTTGCGCCATTGCCCGCCGCCAAGCCCTTGGTAATGATCAGGCCGTCCAGGGTCGCAGTGACCCCGGAATTGACCATGAGCACCTGCGTCTTGTACTGCCCGCTGAGGGTCACATCAGCAACGCCATCGAGGTTGAGGTCGCCTTCGACGGTCAGGTTCTTGCTGATGACCAGTTGCGAATTCAGGTTGACCGTCATGCTGGTGTAGAAGGTGACGATATCACCCGCCACCGCGCTGCTCAGGGCCGAGCGCAGTGAACCGACGCCACTGTCAGCGTTGCTGGTCACGGTAATGGTCGCCAGGCCGTACTGATACGCCGACATCGCCTGGTACGACAACGCCGTATGGCTTTCGATGGAGCCGGTGGCGATTTCCAGGGTCCAGTCGCCGCCCAGGCCGGTGCGGTCGGTGGACGCGGCAATATCGCGTCCGGTCAGTTGCGCCAGCGAGTCGACAAAGTTAATGCCCTTGTCGCCGGCAGCGGTGTTGCAGGCGTAGATCAGGATATCGCCGCCCACGTTCATGTCCTGGCCGATCTGCGCCAGCACTTCGCTGCGGGCCGCAACGTTGTCGGCGGACAAATAGGTATTGCCCAGCCACAGATCACCGGCATTGCCGTGGGCGATGATCTGCACCGAGCTGACGCCCTGATGGCTGCCCAGGTAATCGGCGATCTGCTGCAGGCCGTCCTTGCTCGCATCCAGTTGCACCACTTGGGTGCCGGGGGCGACGCCTTTGAGCAGATCGGCGGAGTCCTTTACGCGGGCATCGACAAACACCACGGTCTGCCCCGGCACGGCAACCGGTGCGGGGGTGGCGGGCGCGTCGGACTGCGGGTGGCTTTCGCTGCCGGTGGCGGCGTGTTCGGTGGTCGGCGCCTTGGCCGCTTCTGCGGTGGCGTGACTGTCGGCCTGGGCCGCATCGGCCACGGTGGCGGCCACTGCGCCGTCGAACAGCATGCGCGGTTCCAGGGACATAATCATCGGCGTCGCCAGGGTGCTGGCATTGGTTGTTGCTGGCCGTGCCTTAAGGTTGTTCCACCACATGCTGCTCACCCGTCGGTCGAATGCTGATTCCCGCAATGAAAAAAACCGCGATCAACTGATCGCGGCATCGGCTTTGGTACGGATCACATTGGCGGCGCTGGAGGTGCCATCACGCCAGAAAGACATATGCGCGAACTGCTCGAAGAGATCGGGCGGCAGGATGGTCCGTCGCGGCTGCAACTCCACCTTCGGCTTGACCCGATGCAAACCGCTCACACCGAGGGCGTCGTCGAAGTCCGGCGCGTCGTAACTCAGGTGCTCGAAATCATGCTCGAACCAGGGCTCGCCGATAAATTCGTAGACCAGCCGCATGACCCGTTCCGGGGCCTGGGAGAGCAAGTCGTAGTCGACGACCAGCATCGAGTCGGCGCGTTCACCGTAGTACGCCTCTTTGAGCGCCGACCAGGCGTACCCCACCAGGCGATTGCGCTGGCCGAGGGTTTCGACACGGCTATAGACGGTGTTGCGCTCGACGTCGTCGTTGAACAGCTTGGTGTTTTCGAAGGGGTTGGCGCGGTACACACGCTCGAGGCTGTCCATGATCCACGCCACGTTACGCACGCAGGCGATCACCTTGGCCTGGGGGAACAGGTCGTGCAGCGCCGGCATGCGGGCGCACCATTGGCGGTTGGTGTCGAACACCACAGGGACAGGGGCGCGGTCGGCGTAATAGGCGTCGAACAAGCCGCGCAGCAAGCGGCGCCGGGTATTGGCATCGATGACCGAGCCAAACTCGCTGCCGGCACTGCATTGCCCCAGCACGCCGTTGAACAGGGTGCCCACGGGGCTGCTCATGCCGGCGTGAAAGCGCGGGTTCTGCAAAAGGATCGCAGACAGCAGCGTCGAGCCAGAACGGGGTAAGCCGGAGATAAAGTGATACTGCATCCCTTCACCACTTTTGTAGGACAAGAATCCATTTGTAAGCGAATCGTAACTGATGATTACAAAGTCCACTAGTGGTCAAATGCCACTGTTTTGATATTCCCTTCATTCTAAATGGATATTAGCGACAAGCCTCTGGCTGCGATGGCTCTGGGCCGAGGCATAGTACGAATAATCGCGCCCTGGCTCCGCCCCCGTCCTGCTGCATTTTTTGACGCCATCCGTCCGGTAGCGGCGCAAAATCGTCCGGTGCTTCATTGCTGCTGATCAGCCAGACACGCTGGGTATCGGCCGGCAATGCCGACAAACGGTCGAGGTAAATACGCCCGCCGTCCTGATCCACCAGGGTGCCGAAGCCATAGGCATTCGGCCGCGTCGGTGTGCCATCAGGCTTGGGCGGGGTATAAAGCTGCAATTGGGCGTCGGTCTGGTCGTAATACACGTAGCTCAAGTACCACAGCATGTCGCTGAGGACGATGCGGTCACCTTCCTGGTAGTTACGATTGACGAACTCCACCGGCACGTTGAACTGATCATCCACATCCACCGTGGCGTTGTTCTTCACCCCCAGCAGTTCCACACCGACGCACAGCACGAACAATGCCGCGCCCAGCCATGAAAGACGCCTGGGCAGGCGGTCGATGGCCAGCGCCAGGAGGATCGGCAAGGCCAAGGCATAGACGGTGAGGTAACGTTCGATAAACACCGGCGAGATGAACGACGCCCCGTACACCAACAGCAGCGGCAGCAAAAAAAACAACGCCAGCAGCACGGCCGGCCGGTAGCGCGCCTGATCGCGCCAGGCGCTGACGCCCACCACGGTCACCAGCAGCAGCGGGAAAGACCAGAACAGCACCGGCCATAAGCCAAGACCTTCGTCCTGCAACATGAACTGCCAGATCATCGACGGCACGGAGAGCAGGCTGACCGGCGCTTCCCAGCCGATGTCGCCACCGACCTTGAGCTGCTCGACATGCTGCACCAGCCCCACCAGATTCGGCAGCCAAGGCAGATACGCCAGTACGATCGCGACGTTGACCGCCCACCAGGCCGGACGCGTGATCAAGCGCCGGCCGGGTGGCTGGGACGCACTCAACAGCCCCAGCCAGACCCAATGCACCAACACACACAACGCAGTGAAGTAATGGGTGTAGAAACCGGCAGCCATCAGCAGCCCATACGCCAGCAGGTAGCGCGTGCGCTCGGGTTGGCGCACCCAATACACCAACGCCAGCGTCGCGCCCAGCAGCCACACGCCGAGCAGCGAGTACATGCGCACTTCCTGGCTGTAGCGCACCGCGCTGGGGAACAGCGCCAGCAGCACACCGGCCAGCACGGCGGCGCGACGGGTGGACAGTTGCCGCGCAAGCCAGATGCCCAGGCCCACCACGACCACGCCGGGAATCGCACTCATGCTGCGAATCGACCAGATGCCATCGCCGAACAGCGCGATCCAGCCGCGCAGCAGGAAGAAATACAGCGGCGGATGCACATCGTGGGCGGCGTGAAACCACAGGTCGACCGCCGCATATTGGGCGAGCAGCAGGCTCGAGCCTTCATCGCCCCAGATCGCTGCGGCCGTCAGGCCATAAAAACGCACGGCCAGCGCCAGCGCCAGAATCGGCACCCACCATAGGCGGCGTAACCAACCCTTACCTTCCCGGCCCCCCGCGAGGCGATTGACAGCAGAAACTGCCCCAACCATGTCGTCTTGCTCTACCACAGACCGTCGCACCCCAATTCCCCTGCCACTGCCCGTTTTCAGGGCCAACCCTGCGCTTGCGCAAACAGGCGCCACTCTAGGACAAAAGCCCCGGATTCGCTCGTTGTTTCGCAACCGGCAGGCAGCGCTCAAAACCTGCGTCTACGCTCTGCGATGAAGCCGGATCGACTGGCTTTATATCCCCTTGAACAGCTCACACAAGGATGAACGATTCATGGAAGTATTCATCGGCACCATCCAACCTTTCGCCTTTAATTTCGCCCCAAGAAACTGGGCCTTCTGCGCCGGCCAGCTCCTGCCCATCAGCCAATACCAGGCGCTGTTCGCGCTGATCGGCACGACATATGGCGGGGACGGCACGCAAACCTTCAAGCTGCCTGACCTGCAAGGTCGCCTGCCCATCGGCCAAGGCAATGGCCCGGGCCTGTCGCAGCGGTTCATCGGCGACGTCGACGGCGTCGAAAGCGTGATGGCTACCCAGGCCAACCTACCCACGCATACCCATGGCACGGCGGCGCTGGCGGTCAGCGCGACGGTGCAACTGGCCGCCACCGCCAGCAACCCGGTCACAGCGCCGACCGCCACCCACGCGTTTATCGGCGCCTCCGGCGGCGGGCCGGGCAGTGCCTCAATCTTCTCCGACCAACAGGGCGCCAGCCCGGTACCGCTCAACGGCGTCAGCACGAGCTTGACCGGCACGCTGGCCTCGGCCGGCCAGGGGTTGCCCATGAACACGATGAACCCGTTCCTGGTGATCAACTTCAGCATTGCCCTGAACGGGGTCTTTCCGTCACGCGACTGACCCGCCCTTGGGCCGAGGCGCCTGGGCCTCGGCCTCTCTGACACGGAGCCGATGTATGTTGAACCTGGTCACCCCCGAGCACTTTCGCCCTCTGCTTGCGCGCACGAGTGTGTTGTACCTGCCGGATGGGTCGGCGCTGCCGATCCAGATCCAACAGGTGACCGCTGCGCCCAAAGCCAGCTTGCCGGGCAGCCCGCGCACGGCCTTCAGCGTGTTGCTCGACAGCCTGGAGCCGACGGATTTCGTCGACGGCCTCTGCCGTTTGCCGCTGGGGCAGACCTGCCTGGAGCAGGTGTTTGTGTCCCGCGAACCCGCCATGGGCCGCGACAACGCACGCGGTTATTTCTGCATCGTGTTCAACTGAGACGGGTACCACACCAGCCGCTGCGCGGCGGGCGTCTCTTCCTCCAGCCGAAACCCCAGCGCCAGGTAATGCTGGCGCGCATGGGGGTTGCTCGCCCACACAACCGTAGCCACCGGGCAACACACCTGCTGCGCGGCCCGTTGCACGCCTTGCAGTATCGCGCGGCCAAAACCCAGGCCTCGGGCGGCGGGGATAAACGCCAGGTACAGCACGCGGATTTCATTCGGGCCAAAATCGGCACTCAGGGCGCCAATGGGCGTGTCGAGTTTTTCGATCACATAATGCAAGGCGCCGGGAAAATGCTCGCCCATACCGTTTTCCTGCACCTGAAACTGTTGCGCGATCACCGCCTCGACCAGCCCCTGCTCACCGTCGATCCACTGCAAATCGGCACGCGCCGAGCGGTAGAGGCTTTGCAGAAATGGCCCGTCGGTGGGCCGTGACGGGCGCACCGCCAGGCCTTGCGCCAAAGCGCCGTCCTTGTTCAACATGCCTTTGCACTCCTGTCAGAACCCGCTTTCCCGCACGCCCAAGGCCGCCGCTCGGCGCCAGGCCACGCCCAGCACCGACTCGCTGCGCCCTTGCAACACCACCACGCCGCGCAGCGGTTGATGGGGGGTGGCGATCGGTTGCGCACTGCGCAACCGCACACCGTATTGCGCCTGCACCGGCGCCGGGCGCTGGTTTTCGTCACGACGCACAGCAATCGGCCCATGGTGGTCGGAGGTCAGGGCTTCCTGGTCCAGATAGGCCACGCCGTTGGCATCGATGTCGGTCAACACCACCGGGATGGCGGCGCGCATCGGGTCATCGGCGATAAACCGCCCACTCGCCCCCGGTGTCACCCGCCACAACTCGGACTCCTCCAGATAACCGCGCAGGCGCGCGCCCTCTTCGACCACTTGCGCCAACGGGTCTTTAGGCGACAGCCAGCGGCCCACGCTCAATTGCGGCAGCACGTCGCGCACGGTGCCGGCATGGGGCGCGCGCAACAGCAGGCGTTCACGCTGGGCGGCGAGCCCGCGGTATTCGGCCAAGGCCTGGGACAGACGCTGATCGTTGATCCCCGCGTCGGCCGCGGTTTCACTGCGTCCGGCCTGGCGACGCATCTGCAACTGCAAAATTTCCACTTCGCGGCGCACGATGCTTTGCCGTGCGTCCAAATCCGGCGATTCCAATTCGATCAGCACCTGGCCCTGGGTCACGACTTGCCCATCCACCACCCGCAACTGTTTTACCCGCGCCGCCACCGGCGCGTGCAAGGCACTGGCGCGCCCGGCCTCGAGCATGCTCGGCAGCTCCACGGCACTGCGCCACGGCACCACTAAGGCGAGCACGATCAACACCAGGCCCAGGCCGCTGAGCAGCACCCGCGGCGCATGGGCCTGGCTGCGGCGACTCCACCATTCGCGCCACTCCTTGAAGATCGGCAGGCAGATGAACCACACCAGTTCCACCAGCATCAGGAAGATCCCGAGCAGCTTGAAGAACAGGTGATACACCGCCAGGGCAATCCCCAGGAACAGCGCCGCCCGCCACAACCACGCCAGGTAACCCCACCACAGCAGGCGCCGTTGCATGTTTGGCGCCCAGGGTTCCGGCGCCGGTTGGCCATAGCCGAACAACCACTCGCGCAGGCGCCAGCGGCAAAGGGCAAAGGCACGGCCTTGCAGGTTGTCGACGCCCCACAGGTCGCTGATCAGAAAGTAACCATCGAAGCGCATGAACGGGTTGAGGTTGATCGCCAGGGTGGTCAGCCACGTCGCACTGGCCAGCATGAACGCCGCCGTGCGCGTCGCGCCGTCCGGCAACAGCGACCAGGCCAGCAAGGCCACACAAGCCAGCAACAGCTCGGCCATGACCCCACCGGCGCCGATCAGCAACCGCGCGCGCCGATCATTGACGCGCCAGGCGTCACTCACATCGGTGTAGAACATCGGCAGCAACACCATGAACGCCACCCCCATGCTTTGCACCCGGCACCCGGCACGCTTGGCCATAAAGGCATGGCCGAACTCATGGCACAGCTTGGCGAAGAACAACGCCGCGCCAAATGCCAGGGCACCGCCGAGGCTGAACAGATGTGGAAACGTCGCCAGAAAACGCTGCCAGTCGCGCGCCACCAGAAACACGCCCAGGCCCAGGGTCAGCGGCAAGCCGTAGCGCAACAGCCCCGGCCCGAACCGCGCCAGCCACGGCCAGGCGCGGTTGAGAAACGCGTCCGGGCGCCACAGCGGGATGCGGAAGAACAAATATTGATGCAGCAGGATTTGCCACAGGCTTTGCTTACGGGCGGCGGCCTTGAAGGCGTAACTGGCACGTTGCTGCGGGTCCAGCGCGGCGATCAGGTCATGGGCGCGCAGGAAACTCAGCAGCTCATCCACTTCGCTGTCGCCCAGGGGCAGGCCCGGCTCACGGTTGGCGGCCTGCAGGACGTGTTGCGGATCGCCTAGGGACCAATGGCGCAGCAGGCGAATGGCGGTGGCGCCGAGTTTGAAATAACGCCCGCGCACCGGGTCGGCCAGGGTCCAGCGCGGCGAGCCGTCCAGGGCCGCGCCGGCGCTGGACAGTTGCAGGTCTTCGCGCAGTGGGGGCAGGTTCATCAGAGGCCGACGCTCTGGCGCAGGCCAGCCAGTGGCCGACGCAACAGGTACAGGGCCAGGGGCGCGCGCTCACCGAAGAGCTTGGCGGTGCCGCGCAGGCCGATGCGTGGCGGTGCCTCATCGAACCGCGCATCGAGGCGATAGGCAAGTTGCCCGCCGGGTGTGGGCTGCGCCTCGTAGGCGGCGCGTTGCAAGGTGGCGAGGTGACGCTGCAACGGGTCGCTGTCGAGGAACAGCGCCACTTGGGCGTCCGGCGCCAATGCGATGGCATCGCCCACCGCCAGTTCGATGCGCAACTCTGCCTGGCCGGGATCGGCGATCTGCAGCAGACGCTCGCCGGTCTGTACCGGTTTGCCGGTCCAGCGTTCGGCGTCGGCAAACACCGCGATACCGTCACGCTCGGCGCGCACTTCGCTGCGTTTGAGCAGTTCACGGGCGTAGTCACGCTCGGCGCGTTTTTGCTCGACCCGTGCGGCGAGCAAGTCGATACGCGAACTCGACTCGGCATCGGCAAAGGCGCGTTGGGAATTGGCCTTGAGCTCCGCTTCGGCCACACCCAAGGCACGCGCCGCCACATCGGCCTGGGCCGTGAGGGTGGTACTTTCGAAGCGCAGCAGCAGGTCGCCGGTTTTCACCGTCTGGTTGGGTTTGACCAGGAACTCGGCGATCACCCCGTCCAGCGGCGCCGCCACCACTTGGCCGGCCAACGGCACCACTTCGGCGGGCGCCAGCACCGATTGGCGCACCGGAATCAGCAGCATCAGCAGTAACGCGACCACCACCAGCACCTGACGCTTGCGGGTCAGGCGCAGCCGCCACGGCTGGCGCGGTTGCAGGGCGCGCCAGGCATGGCTGTACGTATCGCCCAACTGCGCCAGCAGCACCTGCTCGGCCGGGTTCCAGGAGGTATCTCGCGCCAGCCACACACCACCGAATACGCGGCCTTGCGGGTCGATCAAGGGCAACCAGAACACATGGCCAGCGGACAAACTCTGCCAGTCGGCCTGGACCTGCTCACTCAATTGCGCAGCCGGCACTTCCCGAGCGGTCTGACCCAGCCCGTGTTTGTGCAATTGCGCCACGGCCTGCTCGACGAAGGCCACAAACGGCGCATTCGGGTCGACGCTGCTCACCGCCGTCACCGCCCGCACCTTGCCGGCGATCAACAGCGCCGCATGGCGGTAGCCGAACAACGGTTGCCCATCGTTGACCAGGCTATACGCCAATTGCTCAGTGCTCTGGGCCGCGCGGGTCTGGCGTTCCAACTCGAGAAACTGCGCGAATACCCGCTCGGCATTGCCCGTCATCGGTGCGTTCATTGCAGTTGTGCAAAGTGAGCGGTGCCGCTCATGCCTGCCATCAAGCCGCTGGCATTGGGCAAGGTCGCGACCAACAGCAGGGTCTGGCTGCCTTCGTCAATGCGGGCGCCAAGGCGTTTGACGGTGGCGCTGAATGCCTGGCCGGTTTCGTCAGGAGTGAAGCTGAACGTCTGCCCGGGCTTGAGTTTGCTCATCCAGCGCGACGGCACCAGCAAGTGGATCTCCAGGCTGCGGTTGTCGACGATTTCCAGCAGCGGCGCGCCGGCCGAGACGCTTTCATAACGTTGGACTTTGCGCTGCACCACCTGGCCGTCATACGGCGCCAGCACGCTGCAGCGCTTGACCTGCACCTGATAGACCTGGGACTGGGCCTGGGTTTCGGTGAGTTTGGCTTCGGCGCGGGCCACTTCAAACCGGCCGACCGAATTCAACGCGGCCAGTTGTTTGTTGTGGGCCAGCTCTTCGCCGGCGCCACGACTGGCAGCCGAGGCGGCATTGAGTTGAGCCTGGTAGGCCGAACAATCGAAACGCGCCAGGGTGTCGCCCTTCTTGAACGACTCGCCCTCGCTGAACGGCAACTCGACAATACGGCCCGACAATTCACTGGCGAGCATCGCCTGGTCACGGGCACGCAATACGCCACGGGCTTCACTATCGGCGCTGACGGCGGCGGGCGCGTGGTCCAACAGCGGATCGTCCGCCATGACCATCGGCGTCAGGCTCACCAAGCAGCAAAAACCCAGTACCGACCTACATAACTGCTTCATATACCCGACCTCCCTGACGATGTGCGCAGTCTAGGGCAGCGGAGTTAAATTGCCACTACCCCCAGTCAGACAAATCAGCAATTTTTGTAGGCCTTTGCCGAAGCCTTCGCCGGATCACGTTATGATTGGCGCCCTCCAAGGACTCAGGATCAAGGACACGTCATGCGCATCGGTTTTCTGTCACCCCTGGCACTGGCACTGCTCGCCGGTCTCTCCCAGCCGGCACGCGCCAGCTCCGACGACTCGTGCTACCCCGACTGGAGGGTCTCGCGGGACAGCCTGGACACGTGCAACAACCTGCCGTTCCTGAGCCCCGGCAATGACAGCCGAACCAACCTGCGCCTGTTGCTGGCCGACAAAAAAGCCGCGCCCCTGGCGCCAAACGCCTTGAGCGACGACGACCTGTCCCAAGGCTTCGGTCCGGTGCCGTTCCCGGTGTACCGCCTGGTGCCGATCGCCGCCACGCCGGCCGAACCGGATAGCACGCCGCACGCTTCACCCAGCGCCGAACTCGACACCCTGCTCCAGCCATTGGGCATCCAGCGTGACGAATACAAATCCGCGGGTGCTGACTTCCTGAATGGCGAAGGCAGCCGCTGTCGCAGCAACGACGACGACAGCGCTACCGCGTTTATCCGTCAGGTGCTCAAGGCCGACATGCCGGCGGCCGAGCGCGAGTTGCTGGTGAAGGCGCGCTTGCAATTGCTCACGGCGTGCTCCTGGGACGGCCAAGTGGTGGACGCACAGCAGATCCAATCCACCGAAGGCCAACTGCTTCGCACCTATCTGCAAGCCGCCGCCGACTTCTACAGCGGCCGCTTCAGTGACGCCGAGCGCGGTTTTGCCGGCGCCAGCAGCAGTCATCTGCCCTGGCTGAAGGAAACCGCACTGTACATGACCGCGCGGACATCACTGAACCAGGCGCAGGCCGACGCCTTCGACGAATACGGCATGCCGCAACTCGAGCATGTGGATAAGTCCGCCCTGAGCGATGCCGAAGAGGGCTTCCTCGGTTACCTGAAGACTTATCCACAAGGTGATTACGTCGCCTCCGCCCGTGGCCTGCTGCGCCGGGTGTATTGGCTGGCGGACGATCACACCAAGCTCGCCGAGGCCTATGCCTGGCAATTGACCCAGGCCACCGACGCCCAGCGCAATGTGTCCGTGGATGAACTGGTGGCCGAAGCCGACCTCAAGCTGCTGATGGTCAACGGCAAGGCGGTCAAGAACCCGATGATCCTGCTCGTCAGCGACCTGATGCTGATGCGCGCACACACGCCGCCGACCCTCACCCGCGCCGACCTCGATGGGCAAAAAGCCGTGTTTGCCGACGAACCGGCGCTGTTCGACTACCTGCAAGCGGCGTATGCCCTGTACGTCGAGCATCAACCCGACAGCGCGTTGAAGCATCTGCCCCAGGACGTGCCGTCGAACCCGGATTACTTCGCCTTCAGCCAACAGACCCTGCGCGGCCTGGCCCTGGAAGCCAAGCAAGACTGGAAAGCCGCAGAAAAACTCTGGCTGCAACTGCTGCCGCTGGCCAAGCAACCGCTGCAACGCGACCAGTTGGAGCTGGCACTGGCGATGAATTACGAGCGCAGCGGCCAGTTGGCCAAGGTGTTCGCCGCCGATTCGCCGATCAGCGCCAAACAGGTGCGCTACATCCTGCTGCGCAACAGCGCCGGGCCGGACTTGCTGCGCCAGCAGATCGCCCAGGCGCACGACCCGCTGGAGCGCCAGACCGCGCAATTCGTGCTGCTCTATAAAGACCTGCTGCGCGGCCAGTTCGCCACCTTCGACGACGACCTCAAGCAACTGCCGGCGTCGGCCCCGGACGACAAGCTGGGCACCAGCCTGGGTTATGTCTACGGCGCCGGCCAGACGTTGAAACTGTTCCAGTGGAACGGCGATAAGGCCGAATCCGGCTACGCCTGCCCGAGCATTGCGCAAACCGCCGCAACCTTGCAGAACGATGCGAAAAACCCCCACGGCCTGAACTGTTTCGGCGAGTTCATCCTGCGCAACAACCTCGATAGCATGCCGCTTGAGCAGGCGCGCGCCGCCGGCAGCCTGGGCAGCACGCCATCGGACTTCAAGGGTGCCACCTTCTCGCGGCTCGACGGCTACCAACAGGTGATCGGCAACCCCAAGGCACCTAAGGCCGACAAAGCCTACGCGCTGTTCCGCGCCCTTAATTGCTACGCGCCGTCTGGCTACAACAGTTGCGGCGGCGAAGACGTTGCGCCGGCCGTGCGCAAGGCCTGGTTCCGCCAGCTCAAGACGGGCTTTGCCGACACGCAGTGGGGCAAATCGCTGCAGTACTACTGGTGAAACCGCTGTGGCTCGGCTTGCTGTTGCTGGCAAGCCCGGCCTTCGGCGCCGTCGACGCCCGCGACTATGACGCCTTCTGGCTGTGGAGCGGCGTCACACCACAGCCGGTGCTCAAGCAAGCGAAAACCCTGTACATCCTCCAGGGCCAGATCAACGCCACCCGCCGCGCGCCCCAACGCGGCGTGCAATTGATCGCCCAGGGCATGAGTGTGCCGCGCATCACCCAGGGCGACATCTGGCTGGTCTACCGCGCCCACACCCTACGCTGGCCAGACCGCGTCTACACCCAGTTGCTCGGCCAGGTACAACGCTGGCGCGACGCCGGCAATCCGGTGATCGGCATCCAGATCGACTTCGACGCCCGCACCCAGTACCTGCACGAATACGCCGGCTTCCTGCGCGATCTGCGCCAACGCCTGCCCGCCGACCTGCGCCTGAGCATCACCGGCCTGATGGACTGGAGCAGCAACGCCGACCCGGCCGCCATCGCCCAGCTCAACGGCGTGGTGGATGAAGTGGTGGTGCAGACGTACCAAGGGCGCCAGAGCATCCCGGATTACGCCGCGTATCTGCCACGGATGAATCGGCTGGGGCTGCCGTTCAAGATCGGCTTGATTCAGGGCGGAGAATGGGAAACGCCGGGGTATTTGAAGGGGAGTGAGTGGTTTCGGGGGTATGTGGTGTTTTTGCGCAATCCTTGAAGACGCTTGTCTGGAAAATGCCTTTTGGAAACACGTGTCCACCGTGCATGGACACGTGTTTAGCCCACCAAAAAACTCAGTACGGCCCGGGTGGGTTGAGCGCCAAAAATGTCGTCAGCGCCCAGAAACTCGTCCCGATGAGTATCCAGATGCCATTGGCCCAGGTCAGGCGATGGTTGGCGTTGCCCTCCATGTCGTCTTCAACACGATTCACCGCACGCTGAAGCTGCACCGCCAGGGCTGCATAGACGATCAAAAGGCAGACGTTGAGTTTCAGTGCCGTCATCGGCGCTACAAACCAGACATAGGCCTGTGGCAGCAGTGCGCTGAGGATCATTGCGAGCGCCAGGCACCGTGGCCACCAACGATGCGGCGTATTGGTCAGTTCAAGCGTTCGTCGCACCTTCATCGCGAACGAGTAAAAGAAAAACACCGCAAACAAGCCCCGGGCCCAAGGCCAAATGCGGGCACCGGTTGCCTGGCGATAATAGGCCCACTGTTTGTAACTCCAATAAACCATGTACAAGCCTTGGGACAGCAACACCATCAGCAACAGTTTGCGCGGCGCAACAACAAAGAACATCGGTTGATCAGCGGCTGACTGACTCAGATCGGCCAGTGGAGCAGCGTAGGGATTTTCGACGGACATAACGAAGTCTCTTAAGGTTAACCGTCGAAAGGTTAATGTCTGGGCTTGTTGATCGTTCAACGGGACAAAAATCAGGAACGCTCCTACACGCCGGCGGGAGCAAGTCTGATCACTCATTGATCAAGCCAGCCTCAGCGTTGCATGCCCCACCGCTTGACGGTCAATCGCTCGAAGGTGTCGAACAGCAAATTTTCCACCAGCAAGCCGATCAGGATCACCACCGCCAGCCCGGCGAATACCTTGTCGGTGTACAGCTCATTGCGGTTCTGGAAGATGTACCAGCCCAGGCCACCTTTGCCGCTGGTGGCGCCAAACACCAGTTCGGCGGCGATCAGCGTGCGCCAGGCGAATGCCCAGCCGATTTTCAGGCCGGCGAGGATCGACGGCAGTGCCGCTGGAATCAGGATGAACAGCACAAAGCGCATGCCCTTCAACCCATAGTTGCGACCGGCCATGCGCAGGGTTTCGGACACGCCGAGAAACCCCGAGTAGGTGTTGAGCGCCAATGCCCACAGCACCGAATGCACCAGCACGAAAATCAGGCTGTTCTGGCCCAGTCCAAACCACAGCAGCGCCAGCGGCAACAGCGCAATCGCCGGCAACGGGTTGAACATCGAGGTCAGGGTGCTGAGCAGGTCGCGGCCCAGTTGGGTCGACACCGCCAGTGTGGTCAGGGCAAATGCCAGCAGGATGCCGATCAGGTAGCCCTTGATCAGCACCACCAGCGAGATGCCGACTTTACTCAACAACTCGCCACTGAGCAGGCCGTCGTAGAGCGCGTGAAACGTCTGCAGAAAACTCGGCAACAAAAGGTCATTGTTCTGGTAGCGCGCGACCGCTTCCCAGAGGATCGCGAGCACGATCAGGATCAAACCCTTGCGCAACCAGCCTTGTTGCCACAGGCGTTGGCGCAGGGGCAGTTCGCGTTCCACGGGGACGCTGAGCAGCGGTTCAAGGGTGACTTCATATTCCTGGCGCATGAGCGGGCCCCTTCAGTAAGCGATGCGGATATCGGCGAAGCCCAACTCACGTTCGGCTTCGGGCGCTTCATCGAACAGCAGGCGATGAATCCTTCGCGCCGACGCCTGGAGTTCCACGCCGCCCAGGCTGTGCAGGTCGTATTGATGGCTGTGGATTTCCGCGCGCACCCGTCCCGGATGGGGCGACAACAACAGGATGCGATTGCCCACCACCAACGCCTCTTCGATGGAGTGGGTGACGAACAGCAAGGTGAAACGCACTTCCTCCCAGAGCCGCAGCAACTCTTCCTGCATCTTGCGGCGGGTCAGGGCGTCGAGGGCGGCGAAGGGTTCGTCCATCAGCAGGATTTTCGGCTGCATGGCCAGGGCGCGAGCGATGGCCACGCGGGCTTTCATGCCGCCGGAGAGGGTGTGCGGATAGGCGTCGGCAAAGGCGCTGAGGCCGACTTTGTCGAGGTAGTGCAGCGCGCGTTCTTCGGCTGCACGACGCTTGAGGGTGTTTGACGCCAGCAGCGGGAACATCACGTTCTGTTTGACGGTCTTCCACGGCGGCAGCTGGTCGAATTCCTGGAACACCACAATGCGATCAGGACCGGGGCGTTCGACCTTCTGCCCCAGCAGGCGGATCTCCCCTTCGCAAGGCTGGATAAACCCGGCGATGGACTTGAGCAAGGTGGATTTGCCGCAACCCGACGGGCCGAGCAATACGTAGCGGTCGGCCGGGTCGACTTCGAAACTGACCTGGTGCGTGGCCCGCACCACGCGCTCGGGGGTGCGGTATTCGAGGCTGACGTTATCCACCGCCAGCAGCGCGGCGGCAGCGGACAGGTTGCTGGCCGCGTGGCCTTGCAAGGGCGCGTTCATCTCAGCTTCCTTGCAGGGGCTTGGCGTCCTGGAAGAAGTAGTCCTTCCACGATTCAGGCTTGTTCTTGATCGCGCCGACGCGGTAGAGGAATTCCGCCAGCGGGTAGGTGTTTTTCGGCGTGACGCTGAATTCGAATTGCGGGTTGTCGATGATTTTCAGCAGCTCGGCGCGGTCGATCTTGGCCTTGGTCACGCGGATGTATGTGTCGGCGGCGGCGCCTTTGTCGTTCTGGGCGAACTGCGCGGCTTCGGTCAGCGCATCGACGAATGCCTTGTAGGTTTTCGGGTTGTCGTTACGGAATTTTTCAGTGGCGAACAACACCGTCGGCGAGTTCGGGCCCAGCAGGTCGTAGGTGTTGAGCACCACATGCACATTGGGGTTCGCCAGGGCCTGGTCCTGGAACGGCGGGTTGGAAAAGTGCCCGGTCAGCTCGGTGCCGCCGGCGATCAGCGCTGCCGTGGCGTCAGGGTGCGGGACGGCGACGGTGTACTGATCGAGGCGATTGAATTCCTTGTCGCCCCACTGCTTGGCGGCCGCGTATTGCAGGAAGCGCGACTGTACCGACACACCCACCGCCGGCACCGCGATGCGGTCTTTATCGGTGAAATCGGCGATGGTCTTGACCTTGGGGTTGTTGCTCACCAGGTAGTAGGGAAAGTTACCGAGGGAGGCAACGGCCTTGACGTTCTGCTTGCCGTGGGTGCGGTCCCAGATGGTCAGCAGCGGGCCGACGCCGGCACCGGCGATGTCGATGGAGCCGGAGAGCAGCGCATCATTGACGGCCGCGCCGCCGGAGAGTTGGGTCCAGTCGACCTTGATATCGAGGCCTTCCTGTTTACCGTATTTTTCGATGAGGTGCTGGTCGCGCACCACGTTGAGCAGCAGGTAGACGATGCCGAACTGTTCGGCGATGCGAATCTCACCTTCAGCCTGCGCAACCGCTGGGGCGACGAGGCTGCCGGCCAACAGGCTGATACCCAGGCCGAGCGTTGCGGCCAGCCGTGCAAATGGAATGTTCCTGGACATGGTCATGCTCCGAATCAGAAAGGCGCGTCGCCCTGGATGGTGGTGCGGTACAGCTTGCGGCGCAGATGGCTCGGGCAACCGGCCGCCAGGTGGATCAGCGAGCGGTTGTCCCAGAACACCAGGTCGTGGGGCTGCCATTGATGGCGGTAGATATTTTCCGGCAGCACGCTGTGGGCGTAGAGCTGGGCCAGCAGGTCGCGGCTTTCGTCTTCCGGCAGGCCGATGATGCGGGTGGTAAAGCCTTCACTGACGAACAGCGCCTTGCGGCCGTTTTCCGGATGGGTGCGCACAATCGGGTGGACCACTTCGGCGACTTGGGCGAGCTGCTCGGGGGTCAGCGTCGGGCGCCAGTTGCCTTCGAATTTGCTTTCGCTGTAACGCGCGGTGTAGGAGTGCGCGGCGCTGCGGCCGTGTACGGCTTTGCGTAGGTGCGCGGGCAGTTGGTCCCAGGCCTTGTGCATGTCGGCAAACAAGGTATCGCCGCCTTCGGCTGGCAGTTCCTGGGCGTGCAGCATCGAGCCCAGGCTGGGCAGTTCTTTATAGGACAGATCCGAATGCCAGAATTTGCCCGCATCGCCCAGGCCGATGGATTGGCCGTTTTCGACGATGTTGGAGACGATCAGGATTTCCGGGTGGTTGGCCAGCAGGAACTGCTTGAGCACATGGATCTGCAGCACGCCAAAGCGGCGGCTGAAGGCGATTTGCTGTTGGGGGGTGATGCGTTGGTCGCGAAAGATCACCACATGCTGATCCAGGTGCGCGCGGTGAATGCGGGCGAAATCCTCGTCGTTGACCGGACGGGACACATCCAGGCCGATGATCTCGGCTCCCACGCTGCCGGGGAGTGGACGAATCTCGAAGGTTTGGGCGTTAGAGGTCGCGGTTGGAACAGTAGAGGTGGCGGACATGAATTCACTCCCGGTCGGACAGGAGAGTGACTTTATAGGCATAAGAACGGCATTTTAAATACCGTTAGTGAATATGCATAGATGGGAATGTAGCGCCGATCACCTGCGCCGGGCGCTGGCAATGGAGTAAACGAGGGCGGTGAAGTGTTCAATTCAGCGCAATCTGACACCGGTGTGTAAGACACCGCAAAAGCATGATGTGGGCGCTCAGAGTCGCGTGTTTAGCCGCTTACAAGCCGAAAACCTTGCGCGTTTGACAAGCCTGTAGGCAATCTCTAGTGTGCATTGGATCCAATAAGCCATACCCATTCTATAAGGAGGCTAGCGTAGCCGTGACGCAAAAGCCGAGCCCTTTGAGTAGTATCAAGGTCAGCGGGCCTATTCCCGCCCATCTTGCTCGTTCCGTAATCGAAGAAACCTTGCGCAATGCCATCCTCGATGGCCGGTTGCCTTGTGGTACCGCCATGCGCCAGCAAGAGCTGGCCAGCCTGTTCGGCGTCAGCCGCATGCCCGTGCGTGAAGCCCTTCGGCAGTTGGAAGCCCAGTCGTTGCTGCATGTCGTGACGCACAAGGGTGCGGTGGTTGCACCGCTGATCGAAGACAATTCAGCCGAGACCTACGCCTTGCGCATGCTGCTGGAATCCGAAGCGCTGCGGTTGTCGATTCCGTTGCTCACCGCAGACGACATTGCCCAGGCGGATGCCTTCATCACGGCGCTGGAGCAGGAGAAAGACTATACCGAGATTGGCCGGCTCAACCGCCTGTTCCACATGGCGCTGTATGGCAAGGCGCCCAACCGACGACTACTCACGTTGGTCGAACACGGTTTGAATGAAGAGGAGCGCTTCCTGCGCTTCAACCTTGAGGCGATGGGATTGGGCGAGACGTCCCAGGAAGATCACCGCGAACTGCTGAGCCTGGTGGCGCAGAAGAAGGTCGCCGAAAGCATCCTGACGCTGCGCAATCACCTGATGCGAGGCATGGAGGTCATCAGCACTTACCTAAAGGGCCTTGAGGCGGCCGGCAAGTAAGGTTTTCCACCGGTTTAACCCTTTAAGCATTGCGGGGCTGCCTTCCCTCCTGGGAAAGCCCCGCGTCAAGATGCCCCGGTTAACACTATTCGACTGCGTACTGCCTGCTAATGCCAGGGAAACTTCCCACGTTTAATAATACAACTTACCCACAACCGGAATCTTTTCGAAAAAACATCTAATACATTTATAAGCTCGCCCAAACGTTTAATCGGCTTATTATCATTATTCAACAAACCAAACACCTCAACCGCCTGCACGACCCCCTATTTGGGCGGTGCTGCGCGCGTGTCTTGGCTAAACCGTTACCTGTCTGCTTTTTGGCTGCAAAAGCCCATCACTGTTTTCAGAGCAGTCGCAACAACTTATAGGCATCAACCATGTATCAAGTTCTACTTAAACAAAAAAAGCTGCAGTTATGCAGTCACCCGTTATTTGAAGAAATAACTTCACTTGGCAAGTTACAACTTTTTATGGAAAACCATGTATTTGCCGTTTGGGACTTCATGACCCTCACCAAACGCCTGCAACGGGACCTGACGTGTACGCAGTTGCCCTGGCTCCCACCGAGCGACCCGCAAGCCGCCCGCCTGATCAACGAAATCGTGCTGGGCGAGGAGTCGGACCAACATCCCAGGCGTGGTCATTGCAGTCACTTCGAGCTGTACCGGGAGGCCATGCTCGAAGTGGGCGCCAGTACCCACGCCATCGATACCTTCATCACGCTGCAACGGCGGGGCGTCGAGGCCAATGCCGCCTTGGGTCAGGTCGATGTCCTGCCCGGCGTGGCCCGCTTCGTCGCGAGCACGTTGCACATTGCGTTGAATGCGCCCACCCACTGTGTGGCCGCCGCCTTCCTGCACGGCCGCGAGAGTATTATCCCGAGCATGTTCGAACGGCTGTTGCAGGGCAGTGAAATCATCGATCGCCAGGCGCCTACATTGGGCTACTACCTCAACCGCCATATCGAACTGGACACCCAAGGCCATGAGCCAGCGGCACAGAGAATGCTCCAAGGCCTGACCCTCAGCGCTCCCGAGTACCAGCAACAAGCCGTTGAAACCGCGATCAACGCCGTGGAAAACCGCATCAAGCTCTGGGACGACGTGCGTACCTCGCTACAACAGGTGCGCCCATGAACGTCGCCGACTACCGCTCCATCGCCGAAGACTGGGAACGCCGCGCCACCATCCGCACGCGCCCTCGCCGCCTGCTGGAAAACGACGACAAGCTGATCTATCCGCTGTGCCGCCAGCCCCTGGTCCTCAGCACGACCTTTCTTGAGCATTGCCCGCAGTGGCGCGACTTCGTGCTGCTGCAAAGCTTCTACAAGTTCATCAATGACGTGGTGATTTTCGAAACCGAGATCGTCGACAAAACCGCGCGCAACATTGCCAAAAACCGTTTCGCCCTGCCCTTCCCCCTTGTGTGTCGCTACGACGCGATGACCGTCGTGGTGGACGAGGATTATCACGCCCTGGTCGCGCTGGACTTCCTGCAACAGACCGTGGAGATGACCGGCATACCGCCACTGGACCTGCCCCTGCAAATCGAACTCAGCCACGCCCTGCCGGTGGCGCAGGCACAGGTCCCGGCGCACCTGCGCGATGCGGTGGAATTGATTGGCGTGGCCATCGCCGAGAACACCGTGACCCATGACGTGGCGGCGTTTTCCAAGGACCACAGCGTCAAGGCCTCCATCCGTGGCTTGATGGCCGATCACCTGTTCGACGAAGGGCGCCATGGGCAGTTCTGGACGCGCCTGGTGCGCCTCTATTGGCAGGCGGCAAGCCCGGATGAGCGCGACAGCATTGCCCCTGTCTTGCCCATCTTCCTGCAGCACTACCTGACCAACGAGCTGCAAAAATCCTTCGACCTGCAACTGATCGATCAGTTGGACGTGAGCACTGACGTTCGCCATGCACTGAGGGCCGACATGGCGGCACTGGATTTCCCCATCACCCGCCACCACCCGCTGATCGGCAACATCATGGGCTTTCTGCAGCACAGCGGCTTGCTGCAGACACCGAGCGTAGCCCAGGCACTGGCCGACTATCTGCCAGTGGCAGGGAGAGCGGCATGAGACGACTGACAATTGGATGGTTCGGTATCAGCCATGCCCTCGATGCGCTGAGGCTGGAGCTGGAGCAATATGGTCATCTGTCGGGTCATGACGCTGCCGACCTGGTGATTGAGGACGGTAGCGCGTCACTGCCGACATACCTGGCCACCGCCCCACGCATCAACCTGCGCCTGGGCGTCGGCCCGCTGACGGAGTACGGGTTGCCGCAGCTACAGTTGCGCGCGTATGACGCTGGCCAACGCTGGGGGGTCGTGTTGGACCTTGCCGAAGAGCCCAGCGGTAATGGCCAGCGACTGCGCCTGCGAGCGATAACTGCGCTGGTGGAATGGCTCGCTGCACTGGTGAGCGGCTTCGCCCGCGACCCTGAGTATTTTCCCACAGGGGCCGGCGCCAATGCCTGGCCCGAACACGGTTTGCAAAGGCTGGAGGCGTTGGCGTTTGTGCATCGGTTCAATCACACGACCGATGTACACCTGCTGCAGGCGGCACAGGTGCCAATGATCGAACGATTGCAGGCCAGCCTGCTCACCTTCGCCACACGGCCGGCGCTGAACATTGCCGGCCGTGCGCTGACCTATCGGCAATTGCACACTCAAGCACGGGCAATCCAGCAACGGCTCGCTCCACTGCTGGAAGGCGTCGGGGCACCGCCGGTGGTCGGGGTGTGCCTGGAAAAAACAACCGCGTTGTACGCCAGTATTCTTGCGGTGCTGGGCTGCGGCGCGGTTTACCTGCCACTGGCCCCTGACCATCCACCGCAACGCCAACAGGCCATGCTGGACAGCGCAGGAGCCAGGGTGTTGCTGGATGATGGTCGCCACCCACTGCGCGATTGCTTCGTTTCATTGGATGTCAGTGCAATCGATCAGCGCGATACGTTGCCGCCGCTGCTGCGGCATCGCCCCAACCCCGATGCACCGTGCATGGCGCTCTTCACCTCGGGCACCACCGGCCGCCCCAAAGGCGTGCTGCTGAGCCAGGGCAACCTGGCCCATTTCACCGCCTGGTTCGGCGGTTGCATGGAGCTGAACGAGCAGAGCCGGGTGTTGCAGTTCGCTGCGTTGAGCTTCGATGCCTCGGTGATGGATATCTTCCCCAGCCTGATTGCCGGCGCCGAGTTGATCGTCCCGAGCGAGGCGCAACGACGCGACCCGCAGCAACTGCTGGAACTGATCCGCCAGCAACGTATCACCCATGCCTTCCTGCCGCCGGCGCTGCTCAGCATCCTGCCGCTGGATCAACCGCTGGGCCTGGCGCACCTGCTGACCGGCGGCGACGCCTGTGAGCCCTACGTGATCGAACGACTGGCCGGCCAGTGCCAGTTGCACAATCTCTATGGCCCCACCGAAGCCACGGTACTGGTCACCCATCGGACGTTGCGGCCAGGGGACAGCAATCGCAACGTCGGCCGCCCCATCGCCAACAGCCAGGTGCTGATACTCGATGAGCACTTGCAGCCAGTGGACGAGCAGGTGATGGGCGAGTTGTACATCATCGGGCCCGGCGTGAGCCTGGGGTACTTGAACGCAACACAACGGTGCGACGACCCTTTTGTCGAACTCGCATTGCCGGGCGGCCAGCCCTTGCGCGCCTACCGCAGCGGTGATTGCGCCAAGTGGACCCGCGACGGCATCGAGTTGGGTGGGCGTCGGGACGAGCAGGTGAAGATTCGGGGGTTTCGAGTCGAGCCCCAGGAGATCGAACAATGCCTGCGCGCCAGCCGGCTGTTTCGTCAGGTGGCGGTGGTGATCGACGGTGATCGCAGGATTAGCGGTGTGGTCGCCCAACCGGAACCTGGCGCCACGATAGACGCCCTCAAGCAGTATGCACGCCAGTGGCTGCCTGACTACCTGCAACCCGAGCGGTGGATCGAATTAGCCGGCATGCCTTACGCGGGCAACGGTAAAGTCGATCGCCAGGCCTTGTTGCAACTGCCGGCGCAACCCGCGTCGAATCGCACCGCAGAGGCCGCGCAAACGCCGCTGCAGGTTGAACTGGTGCGGCTGTGGAGTGAGTTGTTGCAGCTTCCCGCAGGGACGTTGTCCATCGATGACAGCTTCTTTAACGTCGGCGGCCACTCCATTCTGCTGTCGAGCCTGCTGCTACGGGTTCGCGAACAATTTGGTCGCAATCTGCCCCTGAACAGTTTTTTTGAAATGCCGACCATTCGTACACTCGCGACGCTGCTGGAGGGCGGCCCGCGTGCCGATGCACCCTCCGGCCAGGCGGTTCAAGACGCACAGCGCATACCGGCGCTTGAGGTGCTACCCGAGGCCTGCGCCGGTGACCGCCGCAAAGTGATCGTGACGGGAGCCAACAGTTTTATCGGGGTACACATCGTCGAAGCGTTGCTGGCCGGCGGTGCTACGGAAGTGGCATGTCTGGTGCGGGAACTGCCGAACCAGTCGGCAACGGTACGGTTCACCCAGGCGTTGCATGAATACCGCCTGGAACATCTGGACCAGAGCCGGGTGCGGGTGTACGCCGCCGATATCAGCCAGCCTGGCCTGGGCTTGGCAGGTGAGGTGTACGAGCGCCTCGCCAGGGACTTTGGCGTGCTGGTGCATAACGCGGCGCGGGTCAATCATGTGATGGACTATGCGGCGCTGGTGAAAGACAACGTCGACCCTGTACTGGAATGCCTGCGCCTGTGTGAAACCCACAGCAAAAAGGTCTTCAACTTCATCTCGACACTGTCGGCATGCAGCGCCATCGACGCCACGGGACAGGTCCTGGAGTCGCCGGCTGCGGCAACGCTGCCGATCTACATCAAGAATGGTTACAACCTCTCCAAATGGGTGGCCGAACGGCTATCGGGCCGCGCGCTGGAGCAAGGCGCCTGGGTGAATATCTATCGTCCGGGCAATATCAGCTTCAACAGCCAAAGCGGTGTTTGCCAACCACAGAAAAATCGCCTGATGCTGATGCTCAAGGGCTCGCTGCAACTGGGCCTGGTTCCCCGTTTAGAGGTGAACTTCGACCTGATGCCGGTGGACTTTTTTGCGCGTTTTCTCGCGCGCCACTGCACCCATTTCGCAGCCGGGCGCAGCGTGTACAACCTGCATAACCCACAACCCTTGAGCTGGGAGCAGTACCTCGATGCATTCAGCGACGCCGGCTACACATTCGACCGGGTCAGTGTTGCGCAATGGCAACGGCAACTGCGAACAGTGGGCCGCGAAAACGCACTGTTTGGCGTGCTGGGTTTTTACCTGGACGGGTTGGGTGAAGACATCGGCGATACGTCGATGATCCGTCACGACAATGCACGCCGGGGCGTGGAAGAAATGGGCACAACGTACCCCGAGAAATGCCCCGCGCTGTTAGGCAAAGGCTGCGACTACCTCAAGGCCATCGGCTTTCTTTGAACCGCTTCAGGACAACCTCATGAAACCGTTGCAACCCGATACATTGATCCGCAACCCCCAGGGCACGCCAGTGGTGGCCTCCGTCGTAGTCGACTGCGAGGCCGCCCGGCTGTGGGGCTTGGTGGGGGAATTTGCAGGCTTTGATGCGTTCATTCCCGCCTTGTCGCACATTGAAATAATCGGCACCGGTGTAGGCGCTTTGCGCACGAAGTATTTCCACGATGGCCATTGTGCGGTGGAGCAACTCAATAGCCGTGACGAAGAGGCCATGTACATGACCTGGACCACCGTCTACAACACCTTGGGCGTGGCCCGCTTGTGGGCGGCAATGCGTGTGGAAGCACTGGATTCAGGCTGTTCCAGGGCGACCTGGACGCTCATCGGCGAACCGGTCGATACCGCGCAGGAAGGGTTCGAACACTTTATGCAGAGCTTCGCCGACGGCGCATTGGATAATGTCCGACAGATGCTTGGCTAAGCAGTAGGAGCGAGAGGCCTCACTCCTCTGCCATCGGGGTCAGATCTTGAAACTGTCGACCAGTTGTTTCAAACGGTTGGCCTGTTGGGACAGTGCGTCGCAGTCTTTCAACGTTTCGTTGAGGTTGACCACGCCTTGCTGGTTCAACAGGTTGATCTGGTTGATATCGACGTTGAGGGTTTCCACTACGGCGGTCTGCTCCTCGGTGGCTGCGGCGACCGATTGGTTCATGCCGTCGATTTCAACAATCCGTTGCGTCACGCTGATCAGGCGCTCGCCGGCCTGGTTGGCGACGACGACGCTCTCTTCGCTGGAGGTCTGGCTGGCGTTCATGGTGGTCACCGCCTCCCGCGAACCCACTTGCAGCGAAGTAATCATTTTGTGGATTTCTTCGGCCGATTCCTGGGTACGGTGAGCCAGGTTGCGTACTTCATCGGCGACCACGGCAAACCCACGGCCAGCTTCCCCGGCACGGGCGGCCTCGATCGCGGCGTTGAGCGCGAGCAGATTGGTCTGCTGGGAGATGCCTTTGATTACATCAAGAATGTGGCCGATGTTATCGGTGCTGGCGTTCAGAGTCTCGATCTGGGTGCAGGACAGGCTGATCTTTTGCGACAGTTCCGACATCGCCAGGATGGTTTGCTCCACCACTTTGCGCCCATCGTCAGCCTGCTCGCTGGCACCGCTGGCGTGCTGGGAGGCATCGGCTGCGTTACGCGCGATTTCCTGGGTAGCGGCGCCCAGTTCGTTGATTGCCGCCGCGACGCTGTTGGTGCGCGCACTCTGCTCGTCAGAACCGATGATCGAGGCGTTGGACGACGCCATTACGCGCTGGGACAGGTCATGCACCTGGCGCGTTGCCGAGGACACCTCGGAAATGGAGGCGTGGATACGCTCGACGAACTGGTTGAACGCGCTGCCTACCTCGCCAAACTCATCTTTGCTGGTCACATTCAGGCGGCGGGTCAGGTCACCCTCGCCCTGGGCGATGTCCTGCATGGCAACGCCCATGGTTGTCAGCGGCCGTAGCAGCACTTGGATCAGCAAGCTCAAGAGCACTGCAATCGCCACCACGGCAATCAGCATGGCAATCAGCGCGGACGTGCGGAATTTACCCAGGGGGGCGTAGGCTTTATCTTTATCGATCGACAAGCCGATGTACCAGTCTGCGCCCGGCAAACCGCTGATAGGGGTGAAGGACAGAATGCGATCCTGGCCGTTGAGGACAACATCCTGGTTTAGCTTCTCGATGCTTACGCGGGTGCCTGGGTAGATGTCCTTGAGGTTCTTCATCACCTGGTCCTGATCAGGACTGACGATGACTTGGCCGTCGCCGCTGACCAGGAACGCATGGCCGATGCCGCCGAAGTCTACCGAGTTGATGATCTTCACCAGCGTTTGCAGGCTCAGGTCACCGCCGACCACGCCCAGCAACTCGCCATTCTTTTTCACCGGCATGGCGATGGTCACGATCTGCCCGCCAACAGCAGCCATGTAAGGCGGGGTCAGCATGGTTTTGTCAGCAGCCACGGCTTGCTTGTACCACGGGCGCTGGCGCGGATCATAACCGTCGGGCATTTTTGCGTCGGGGCGTTGGGTGAACACGCCGCTGGTTTGGCCAACGTAAGTGAACTGGAAGTTCGAGGTGAGCGCGGGTTGATCCACCAAGCCAGGAAGGTCTGCAGCGCTCCCCTGATGAGCCACGTTTTGCGCGAGGTTTTCGAGTACCAACACACGGCCACTGAGCCAGTTCTGCACACTGCTTGCGGTGAGCTCACCGGATTGCTGGATGGACGACTCCAGGTTTTGCTTGATGGTGGTGCGTTGCAGATAATCGTTGTACAGCGTGAATAACGCGAAAGCCAGGACGACGACGCCTGACGCGGCCAACAGAATTTTATGACTGAACTTTAGATTCATTTCATCGACTTCTTTTGCCAAAGGGGGGGAGCGTGCTGGGTGGAACATTCCATGTAACGCATAGGTGGACGCTTGGGTCGCCCTAAATCGGTGCACGCATGGCTCATCAGGCTTTCGGCCAAATGAAGTGGAATCTTAAGGTTTTGTGAGAAAGATCCTCTTTTTGAGTGGGAAACCGACCAGTGGTCCCAGTAAGGCGCCCGAAACTGCAAAGTCTTGCGGTCTTTCAAGAAGGGTGGCCATTGATCATAGGCCGCGGGTTATCTGAGCGGATGTGTGGCCAAAGCAAACGCCTTAAACGACAAAACCCCTGTCTGCGCTAGCAGACAGGGGTTTCGGAATTCAATCTTGACGATGACCTACTCTCACATGGGGAAACCCCACACTACCATCGGCGATGCATCGTTTCACTGCTGAGTTCGGGATGGGATCAGGTGGTTCCAATGCTCTATGGTCGTCAAGAAATTCTGTGTACCAGACCGTTGCGTTGGCAACGTCCCAGTGAAATTCGTGGACTTCTACTAAAACAAAACCCCTGTCTGCGTAAGTAAACAGGGGTTCTGGAATTTAATCTTGACGATGACCTACTCTCACATGGGGAAACCCCACACTACCATCGGCGATGCATCGTTTCACTGCTGAGTTCGGGATGGGATCAGGTGGTTCCAATGCTCTATGGTCGTCAAGAAATTCGGGTACTGAGTCGTGACCAGTTGGCCTCGCTTCAGCAAATTGGGTATGTGATAGCTTTCGGTGTTTTGTAAGAGTCGAACTTTCGGTTCGTTTCGTCTTCACACACCGCAATCTGATGCTCTTTCGAGTAGTCAAATTGCTTGGGTGTTATATGGTCAAGCCTCACGGGCAATTAGTATTGGTTAGCTCAACGCCTCACAGCGCTTACACACCCAACCTATCAACGTCGTAGTCTTCGACGGCCCTTCAGGGGACTCAAGGTCCCAGTGAGATCTCATCTTGAGGCTAGTTTCCCGCTTAGATGCTTTCAGCGGTTATCTATTCCGAACATAGCTACCCGGCAATGCCACTGGCGTGACAACCGGAACACCAGAGGTTCGTCCACTCCGGTCCTCTCGTACTAGGAGCAGCCCCTCTCAAATCTCAAACGTCCACGGCAGATAGGGACCGAACTGTCTCACGACGTTCTAAACCCAGCTCGCGTACCACTTTAAATGGCGAACAGCCATACCCTTGGGACCGGCTTCAGCCCCAGGATGTGATGAGCCGACATCGAGGTGCCAAACACCGCCGTCGATATGAACTCTTGGGCGGTATCAGCCTGTTATCCCCGGAGTACCTTTTATCCGTTGAGCGATGGCCCTTCCATACAGAACCACCGGATCACTAAGACCTACTTTCGTACCTGCTCGACGTGTCTGTCTCGCAGTCAAGCGCGCTTTTGCCTTTATACTCTACGACCGATTTCCGACCGGTCTGAGCGCACCTTCGTACTCCTCCGTTACTCTTTAGGAGGAGACCGCCCCAGTCAAACTACCCACCATACACTGTCCTCGATCCGGATAACGGACCTGAGTTAGAACCTCAAAGTTGCCAGGGTGGTATTTCAAGGTTGGCTCCACGCGAACTGGCGTCCACGCTTCAAAGCCTCCCACCTATCCTACACAAGCAAATTCAAAGTCCAGTGCAAAGCTATAGTAAAGGTTCACGGGGTCTTTCCGTCTAGCCGCGGATACACTGCATCTTCACAGCGATTTCAATTTCACTGAGTCTCGGGTGGAGACAGCGCCGCCATCGTTACGCCATTCGTGCAGGTCGGAACTTACCCGACAAGGAATTTCGCTACCTTAGGACCGTTATAGTTACGGCCGCCGTTTACCGGGGCTTCGATCAAGAGCTTCGCGTTAGCTAACCCCATCAATTAACCTTCCGGCACCGGGCAGGCGTCACACCCTATACGTCCACTTTCGTGTTTGCAGAGTGCTGTGTTTTTAATAAACAGTCGCAGCGGCCTGGTATCTTCGACCGGCATGAGCTTACGGAGCAAGTCCTTCACCCTCACCGGCGCACCTTCTCCCGAAGTTACGGTGCCATTTTGCCTAGTTCCTTCACCCGAGTTCTCTCAAGCGCCTTGGTATTCTCTACCCAACCACCTGTGTCGGTTTGGGGTACGGTTCCTGGTTACCTGAAGCTTAGAAGCTTTTCTTGGAAGCATGGCATCAACCACTTCGTCATCTAAAAGATAACTCGTCATCAGCTCTCGGCCTTAGAATCCCGGATTTACCTAAGATTCCAGCCTACCACCTTAAACTTGGACAACCAACGCCAAGCTGGCCTAGCCTTCTCCGTCCCTCCATCGCAATAACCAGAAGTACAGGAATATTAACCTGTTTTCCATCGACTACGCTTTTCAGCCTCGCCTTAGGGACCGACTAACCCTGCGTCGATTAACGTTGCGCAGGAAACCTTGGTCTTTCGGCGTGGGTGTTTTTCACACCCATTATCGTTACTCATGTCAGCATTCGCACTTCTGATACCTCCAGCAAGCTTCTCAACTCACCTTCACAGGCTTACAGAACGCTCCTCTACCGCATCACCTAAGTGATACCCGTAGCTTCGGTGTATGGTTTGAGCCCCGTTACATCTTCCGCGCAGGCCGACTCGACTAGTGAGCTATTACGCTTTCTTTAAAGGGTGGCTGCTTCTAAGCCAACCTCCTAGCTGTCTAAGCCTTCCCACATCGTTTCCCACTTAACCATAACTTTGGGACCTTAGCTGACGGTCTGGGTTGTTTCCCTTTTCACGACGGACGTTAGCACCCGCCGTGTGTCTCCCATGCTCGGCACTTGTAGGTATTCGGAGTTTGCATCGGTTTGGTAAGTCGGGATGACCCCCTAGCCGAAACAGTGCTCTACCCCCTACAGTGATACATGAGGCGCTACCTAAATAGCTTTCGAGGAGAACCAGCTATCTCCGAGCTTGATTAGCCTTTCACTCCGATCCACAGGTCATCCGCTAACTTTTCAACGGTAGTCGGTTCGGTCCTCCAGTTAGTGTTACCCAACCTTCAACCTGCCCATGGATAGATCGCCCGGTTTCGGGTCTATTCCCAGCGACTAGACGCCCTATTAAGACTCGCTTTCGCTACGCCTCCCCTATTCGGTTAAGCTCGCCACTGAAAATAAGTCGCTGACCCATTATACAAAAGGTACGCAGTCACCTAACAAGTAGGCTCCCACTGCTTGTACGCATACGGTTTCAGGATCTATTTCACTCCCCTCTCCGGGGTTCTTTTCGCCTTTCCCTCACGGTACTAGTTCACTATCGGTCAGTCAGTAGTATTTAGCCTTGGAGGATGGTCCCCCCATATTCAGACAAAGTTTCTCGTGCTCCGTCCTACTCGATTTCATGACTAAGAGATTTTCGCGTACAGGGCTATCACCCACTATGGCCGTACTTTCCAGAACGTTCCGCTAATCTCAAAGCCACTTAAGGGCTAGTCCCCGTTCGCTCGCCACTACTAAGGGAATCTCGGTTGATTTCTTTTCCTCAGGGTACTTAGATGTTTCAGTTCCCCTGGTTCGCCCCTTACACCTATGTATTCAGTGTAAGGTAACCATCTTATCATGGCTGGGTTCCCCCATTCAGACATCTCCGGATCAAAGTCTGTTTGCCGACTCCCCGAAGCTTTTCGCAGGCTACCACGTCTTTCATCGCCTCTGACTGCCAAGGCATCCACCGTATGCGCTTCTTCACTTGACCATATAACCCCAAGCAATCTGGTTATACTGTGAAGACGACATTCGCCGAAAATTCGAATTTCTCAATTAAGAGAACTCACAAATTTTACCTTAGCCTGATCCGTTACCAGTGAAAGTAACGTTCAGTCTATCTTTCTATCACATACCCAAATTTTTAAAGAACGATCTAATCAAAGACTAGAAATCAACATTCACCATCATCACGATGGAATGCTCATTTCTAAGCTTTCAAACTTCAGAAGCAGTAGTGGTGGAGCCAAACGGGATCGAACCGTTGACCTCCTGCGTGCAAGGCAGGCGCTCTCCCAGCTGAGCTATGGCCCCGTATTTCTACAGGTTCCCACACAAAATTGGTGGGTCTGGGCAGATTCGAACTGCCGACCTCACCCTTATCAGGGGTGCGCTCTAACCAACTGAGCTACAGACCCAATTTCGGGCTGCTTCTTATCGTCTTCTTCAATGAATCAAGCAATTCGTGTGGGAACTTATGGAGCAGCTGATGTCGTCGATTAAGGAGGTGATCCAGCCGCAGGTTCCCCTACGGCTACCTTGTTACGACTTCACCCCAGTCATGAATCACACCGTGGTAACCGTCCTCCCGAAGGTTAGACTAGCTACTTCTGGTGCAACCCACTCCCATGGTGTGACGGGCGGTGTGTACAAGGCCCGGGAACGTATTCACCGCGACATTCTGATTCGCGATTACTAGCGATTCCGACTTCACGCAGTCGAGTTGCAGACTGCGATCCGGACTACGATCGGTTTTCTGGGATTAGCTCCACCTCGCGGCTTGGCAACCCTCTGTACCGACCATTGTAGCACGTGTGTAGCCCAGGCCGTAAGGGCCATGATGACTTGACGTCATCCCCACCTTCCTCCGGTTTGTCACCGGCAGTCTCCTTAGAGTGCCCACCATAACGTGCTGGTAACTAAGGACAAGGGTTGCGCTCGTTACGGGACTTAACCCAACATCTCACGACACGAGCTGACGACAGCCATGCAGCACCTGTCTCAATGTTCCCGAAGGCACCAATCTATCTCTAGAAAGTTCATTGGATGTCAAGGCCTGGTAAGGTTCTTCGCGTTGCTTCGAATTAAACCACATGCTCCACCGCTTGTGCGGGCCCCCGTCAATTCATTTGAGTTTTAACCTTGCGGCCGTACTCCCCAGGCGGTCAACTTAATGCGTTAGCTGCGCCACTAAGAGCTCAAGGCTCCCAACGGCTAGTTGACATCGTTTACGGCGTGGACTACCAGGGTATCTAATCCTGTTTGCTCCCCACGCTTTCGCACCTCAGTGTCAGTATCAGTCCAGGTGGTCGCCTTCGCCACTGGTGTTCCTTCCTATATCTACGCATTTCACCGCTACACAGGAAATTCCACCACCCTCTACCATACTCTAGTCAGTCAGTTTTGAATGCAGTTCCCAGGTTGAGCCCGGGGATTTCACATCCAACTTAACTAACCACCTACGCGCGCTTTACGCCCAGTAATTCCGATTAACGCTTGCACCCTCTGTATTACCGCGGCTGCTGGCACAGAGTTAGCCGGTGCTTATTCTGTCGGTAACGTCAAAACAATCACGTATTAGGTAACTGCTCTTCCTCCCAACTTAAAGTGCTTTACAATCCGAAGACCTTCTTCACACACGCGGCATGGCTGGATCAGGCTTTCGCCCATTGTCCAATATTCCCCACTGCTGCCTCCCGTAGGAGTCTGGACCGTGTCTCAGTTCCAGTGTGACTGATCATCCTCTCAGACCAGTTACGGATCGTCGCCTTGGTGAGCCATTACCTCACCAACTAGCTAATCCGACCTAGGCTCATCTGATAGCGCAAGGCCCGAAGGTCCCCTGCTTTCTCCCGTAGGACGTATGCGGTATTAGCGTCCGTTTCCGAACGTTATCCCCCACTACCAGGCAGATTCCTAGGCATTACTCACCCGTCCGCCGCTCTCAAGAGAAGCAAGCTTCTCTCTACCGCTCGACTTGCATGTGTTAGGCCTGCCGCCAGCGTTCAATCTGAGCCATGATCAAACTCTTCAGTTCAAACATCTTTGGGTTTTTAAGAAACCCTAAACTTGGCTCAGCAATCGTTGGTTACATCTTTGATTTCTCGCGGAGTAACTTGTGATGCTGATAATCTTGTTGACTATCAGTCTGACTCCACAAGCACCCACACGAATTGCTTGATTCAGTTGTTAAAGAGCGGTTGGTTAAGATCTTTCGTCTCAACCGAGGCGCGCATTCTACAGCAGCCTCATTTGCTGTCAAGTGATTATTTTAAGAAGTTTTCAAAGTTTCCTTTGTAACTTCAACCACTTGCGCTTCCGATCTCTCGTTAGCGGGAGGCGAATTCTACAGCGTTACACGCTGCTGTCAACACCTCTTTTTCTCCGCTTTCGACCGAGAAGATCGAAACGTTAATAGAGCCAAACAACACTGCTCTACCAACTCCTTCCAGGCCTCGATGAACTGAAGCAGGCCGCTGTCGAATCTCGCATAACTCTTTGTTTACCAAGGAGTTTTCCGTTTCGACTGCGCCGGAAGTGGGGCGAATTATAGACGTCCAGGATTTGCCGTCAACCCTTAATTTTGCTTATTTAACCATTAGTTAGGATTGGCTAAAAAATCACCAACTTTCTTCTATATAGAGCCCTTCACCGCTCTCTATATAGAAGAGAGGACTCAGATAACCCCAGCCTCTTTTAAAGCGGCCACATTCGCCGGCAGCAACCCCAGTACTTCCTGCAACACCCTGACCGTATGCTCACCCAATAGAGGAGGCGCACTGCGGTACTCCACGGGGGTCTTGGATAACCGGATGGGACTGGCAACCTGAGGCACCATCCCCGCCAGCGCATGAGGTAACTCAATCGCCAGCCCGCGCGCCTTGACCTGGGCATCCGCGAACACCTGTGCCAGATCATTGATCGGCCCACACGGCACGCCGACTCGCTCCAACTGCGATACCCACTCGGCCGTCGTCTTGAACACCGTCGCCTGGCGAATCAAGGGAATCAGTTCCGCACGATTGGCCACCCGCACCTTATTGGTCGCGAAACGCGGGTCATCCGCCCATTGCGGCTGACCCGCCACCTCCGCGAACTTACGGAACTGCCCATCATTCCCCACCGTCAGGATGAAATCGCCATCGGCCGTAGGGAAATCCTGATAAGGCACGATATTCGGATGCGCATTACCCAAGCGCTTTGGCGGCACGCCTGTCGTCAGGTAGTTCATCGCCTGGTTGGCCAGGCAAGCCACCTGCACATCCAGCAGCGCCATATCAATATGTTGCCCGCCGCCGTCACGCTCGCGATGAGCCAGCGCCGCCAGGATCGCCACCGTTGAATAGAGCCCCGTGAGGATGTCAGTCAACGCCACCCCCACTTTCACCGGCCCCGCGCCCTCATCACCTTCCGGTCGCCCCGTCAGGCTCATGAGTCCGCCCAACCCCTGGATCATGAAGTCGTAGCCCGCACGAGCCGCATAAGGTCCCGTCTGGCCAAACCCGGTGATAGAGCAATAGATCAACGCCGGGTTGGCCTCCTTGAGCGACGCATAGTCCAACCCATACGCCGCCAGGCCGCCCACCTTGAAATTCTCGATCAGGATGTCGGACTTCGCCGCCAGGTCACGCACCAGCTTCTGCCCCTCCGGCTGCGTGAAGTCGATGGTCACCGACTCTTTGTTGCGGTTGGCGGACAGGTAATACGCCGCCTCACTGGTGTTCTCGCCATAAGCGTCCTTGAGGAAGGGTGGCCCCCAGGCACGCGTGTCGTCACCATTACCCGGCCGCTCGACCTTGATCACTTCAGCCCCAAGATCCGCGAGAATCTGCCCGGCCCAGGGGCCCGCCAGTACTCGCGACAAATCCAGTACCCGCAGATGCGAAAGCGCGCCCATGCCCGTGCTCCTATTAATAGAACGCCTGAAGACCGGTTTGCGCACGCCCCAGAATCAAGGCGTGTACATCGTGGGTACCTTCATAGGTGTTCACCACCTCCAGGTTTACCAGGTGACGCGCCACCCCGAACTCATCGGAGATACCGTTGCCGCCCAGCATATCCCGCGCCATGCGTGCGATATCCAGCGACTTGCCGCAGGAATTGCGCTTCATGATCGAAGTAATTTCCACCGCCGCAGTGCCTTCATCCTTCATCCGCCCCAGGCGCAGGCAGCCTTGCAGGGCCAGAGTGATCTCGGTCTGCATGTCCGCGAGCTTCTTCTGGATGAGTTGGGTCGCCGCCAATGGCCGACCGAACTGATGACGATCAAGGGTGTATTGGCGAGCGGTGTGCCAGCAGAACTCGGCAGCACCCAGCGCACCCCAGGAGATCCCGTACCGAGCGGAGTTAAGGCAGGTGAAGGGGCCTTTCAAGCCACGCACATCCGGGAAGATGTTCTCGTCGGGCACGAACACGTTGTCCATGACGATCTCGCCGGTAATGGAAGCCCGCAGGCCGACCTTGCCGTGAATCGCCGGAGCGCTCAGGCCTTTCCAGCCTTTCTCCAGGACAAAGCCGCGGATATCACCGGCATCATCCTTGCCCCACACCACGAACACATCGGCGATCGGGCTGTTGGTGATCCACATCTTGGCGCCGGTCAGGCTGTAGCCGCCATCCACCTTGCGCGCCCGGGTAATCATCGCGCCCGGGTCGGACCCGTGGTCAGGCTCGGTCAGACCGAAGCAACCGATCCACTCACCCGACGCCAGTTTCGGCAGGTATTTCTGTTTTTGCGCTTCGGTGCCGAACTCATTGATCGGTACCATGACCAGTGACGACTGCACACTCATCATCGAGCGATAGCCGGAGTCGACTCGCTCGACCTCACGCGCAATCAACCCATAGCAGACATAATTCAGGCCACTGCCGCCGTACTGCTCGGGAATCATCGCGCCCAACAAGCCGGTCTCACCCATCTCGCGGAAGATCGCAGGGTCGGTCTTTTCATGGCGGAAGGCTTCGAGCACCCTTGGCGCCAACTTGTCCTGGGCGAATTGCTCAGCACTGTCGCGCACCATGCGCTCTTCTTCGGTGAGCTGTTGATCCAGCAGCAGCGGATCGATCCAGTTGAAGCTTGCCTTGCCAGCCATGAATAAGTCCTCGCAAAGAAAATCAGAAGTCGTGGATGCAGACTAGGCCCGGCAAGCGCAGAGGGCAAACGAGGTTTTTGCATAGGCTTGTGCTAATTTCTCACTCCGTAATAGCCGAGAAGGGCGCAAATGCGCCTTATATGTGAGGACAAGGTACATGCGCAGAAAAATCCCCAGCACCACCGCCCTTATCAGCTTTGAAGCTGCGGCCCGCCACGAGAGCTTTACCAAGGCTGCGCAGGAGCTTTCCATCACTCAAGGCGCCATTTGCCGACAGATCGCCAGCCTTGAGGAGTTTTTAAGTGTCGAGCTGTTTCGCCGCTCGCGGCGCGGGGTCAAGCTGACGGAAGCGGGCCTGTCGTATAGCCGTCGCGTCGCCACGCAATTGGACGCGGTGGAACGCGACACCTTGTCGGTCATGGGCCAGCAGGGCGCGAACGTCATCGAGCTGGCGGTGGTGCCGACCTTTGGCACCCAATGGCTGATCCCTCGCCTCAAGGACTTTCAGCGCCAGCACCCGGAAGTCACGGTCAACCTCACCAACCGCACGCGCCCCTTCCTGTTTGCCGACACCGAATTCGACGCCGCGATCTATTTCGGCGATGCCGACTGGTCCGGTACCGAGTCCCACCGGCTGATGGGAGAAAACCCCGTCCCCGTGTGCAGCCCGCGCTTACTCGGCAGCCGCACACACTTCAGCCCCCAGGAAATCGCCGAACTGCCATTGCTGCAGCAAACCACGCGGCCCTATGCCTGGCGCCAGTGGTTCAACGCGCAACAACTGAACATACCTCGCGACATGACAGGCCCCCGTTACGAGCTATTCTCGATGTTGTCCCAGGCGGCCATGCATGACATGGGCATTGCGCTGATTCCACCGTTCCTCATCCAGCGCGAACTGAACGAGCACCAACTGGTAATCGCAAGCCCCGAAGCGCTGAGCAACTCGAAGGCGTATTACTTGATGATTCCTGACAGAAAAGTCGAATCCGCATCCCTGCACGCCTTCAGGGATTGGCTGATCGACCAGTCGCAGCGCTACAGCCCAGGAATCTAAGGACCAAACGCCACTTATGGACTATGTAGTCAGATAACATCAAATACTACAGATATCCGTAAATGTCGCATTTAAGAAAACTGTACCTGCTCGACGAAAATATGGCTCAAAGCCATAACCCTCATGGCTTGTAGCGACTATTACCGGCCAATGCCCGACTATTCACAACGGCGATTGCGAAACCACGAAAATCCAGAGTCGTCAGGTTAAGTATTTGTATTTAAATGGGTTATTTAAAAGCATTGCGGCAATCAGTCACAGGGTGACTTGTAGTTAATTTTTCGTCACCCGTCATAATCCCTTGAAGGCCGTAAAGTTCGCCTGCAAAATGCCGCGCCCCGCTGTCATTTCAGCGGGATCGTGCTGATCGGCCGCCCCAGATGTGCCACTCACGGTGCGCTGGCCTTTTTACAATAAGATCAAAAGCAAAAAGATCATGCAGGAGATTTGACGTGCACATTGGTGTTCCTCTCGAAACCCAGACCGGTGAAACGCGGGTGGCTGCCACCCCGGAAACCATCAAGAAGCTGATCGGCCAGGGCCATAAGGTCACTGTACAAAGCGGGGCGGGCATCAAAGCCAGCATCGTCGACAGTGCCTATGAAACGGCAGGTGCAACCATAGGCAGCGCCAGCGATGCATTCGGCGCCGAGCTGATCCTAAAAGTGGTGGCTCCCAGCGACAGCGAACTGACGCTGATCAAAAGCGGCACCGTGTTGGTGGGCATGCTCAATCCGTTCAGCAACGAAACCATCGCCAAGCTGGCCGAGCGGGGCATCACTGCCTTCGCGCTCGAAGCCGCGCCGCGTACTTCGCGGGCCCAGAGCCTCGACGTGCTGTCGTCCCAGGCCAACATCGCCGGTTACAAGGCCGTGTTGCTGGCCGCCCATCACTACCCACGCTTCATGCCGATGCTGATGACTGCCGCCGGTACGGTAAAAGCCGCGCGCGTGCTGATCCTCGGCGCTGGTGTTGCGGGCCTGCAGGCCATCGCCACGGCGAAACGCCTGGGGGCTGTGATCGAAGCGTCTGACGTGCGCCCGGCCGTGAAGGAGCAGATTGAATCCCTCGGCGCCAAGTTCGTCGACGTGCCCTACGAAACCGACGAAGAGCGTGAATGCGCCGTCGGCGTCGGCGGTTATGCGCGCCCGATGCCAGCCAGTTGGATGCAACGCCAGGCTCTGGCCGTCCACGAACGCGCCAAGCAGGCCGACATCGTCATCACCACCGCCCTGATCCCGGGCCGCAAGGCCCCGACCCTGCTCAGCGCCGACACGGTTGCACAGATGAAGCCCGGCTCGGTGGTGATCGACCTCGCCGCCGCTCAAGGTGGCAACTGCCCGCTGACTGTCGCCGATCAGGTGGTAGTGGAAAACGGCGTGATCATTTGCGGCCCGACCAACCTGGCAGGTGCCGTCGCCGCTGACGCATCGGCCCTGTATGCGCGCAACCTGCTGGACTTCCTGAAGCTGGTCTTCAACAAGGAAGGGCAGTTTGAAATCAACCTCGAAGACGACATCGTCGCCGCGTGCCTGATGTGCCGCGACGGCCAAGTCATCCGCAAAAACGCCTAAGCAGGGATTCAGACGATGGAAGAGCTTATCTCCCCCGGTATCTACAACCTGATCATCTTTGTGCTGGCGATTTATGTCGGTTACCACGTGGTCTGGAACGTTACCCCCGCACTGCACACGCCACTGATGGCCGTGACCAACGCGATCTCGGCGATCGTGATCGTCGGCGCAATGCTGGCCGCCGCACTGACCGTGACTCCGCTGGGCAAGACCATGGGCACCCTGGCCGTGGCGCTGGCAGCGGTCAACGTGTTCGGCGGTTTCCTGGTGACCCGTCGGATGCTTGAGATGTTCAAGAAGAAAGCCCCGAAAGCAAAAGAAGAGGCGCCGAAGTAATGAGCATGAATCTCGTGACGACGCTCTACCTGATTGCGTCGATCTGTTTCATCCAGGCCCTCAAAGGCCTGTCGCACCCAACCACTTCGCGACGCGGCAACCTGTTCGGCATGCTCGGCATGGCGCTGGCGGTACTGACCACCGTGGGCCTCATCTATAAGCTGGGCGCTGAGCTTGCCACCGCCGGCATTGGCTACGTGATCGTTGGCCTGCTGATCGGCGGCACCGCCGGTTCGATCATGGCCAAGCGCGTGGAAATGACCAAGATGCCGGAACTGGTCGCCTTCATGCACAGCATGATCGGCCTGGCAGCGGTGTTTATCGCCATTGCCGCCGTGGTCGAGCCGCAATCGTTGGGCATCGTCAAAAACTTGGGCGACTCGATCCCCGCCGGTAATCGCCTGGAGCTGTTCCTCGGCGCCGCTATCGGTGCTATCACCTTCTCCGGTTCGGTGATCGCCTTCGGCAAGCTGTCGGGCAAGTACAAGTTCCGTCTGTTCCAAGGCGCACCGGTACAGTTCGCCGGCCAGCACAAACTGAACCTGGTGCTCGGCCTGACCACGCTGGGGCTTGGCCTGACCTTCATGTTCACCGGCAACCTCAGCGCCTTCGCGCTGATGCTGGCGCTGGCGTTTGTGCTGGGCGTGCTGATCATCATCCCGATCGGCGGCGCCGATATGCCGGTGGTGGTGTCGATGCTCAACAGCTACTCCGGCTGGGCAGCGGCAGGGATCGGCTTCTCGCTGAACAACTCGATGCTGATCATCGCCGGCTCCCTGGTGGGCTCAAGCGGCGCGATTCTGTCGTACATCATGTGTAAGGCGATGAACCGCTCCTTCTTTAATGTGCTGCTCGGCGGTTTCGGCAATGCGCCGGATACCGGTGCTGCGGCCGGTTCGAAAGAAGCGCGCCCGGTGAAGTCCGGCTCGGCCGACGACGCCACGTTCCTGTTGACCAACGCCGATACCGTGATCATCGTGCCGGGCTATGGCCTGGCGGTGGCACGCGCACAGCACGCACTCAAGGAGTTGACCGAAAAGCTGACCCACCGCGGCGTGACCGTCAAGTACGCGATCCACCCGGTGGCCGGCCGTATGCCCGGACACATGAACGTGCTGCTGGCCGAGGCCGAAGTACCTTACGACCAGGTGTTCGAGATGGAAGACATCAACTCCGAATTCGGCCAGGCTGACGTAGTACTGGTGCTCGGCGCGAACGACGTGGTCAACCCGGCCGCCAAGAACGACCCGCACTCGCCGATTGCCGGCATGCCGATCCTCGAAGCGTTCAAGGCCAAGACCATCATCGTCAACAAGCGCTCGATGGCCAGCGGCTATGCCGGCCTGGACAACGAGTTGTTCTACCTGGACAAAACCATGATGGTCTTCGGCGACGCCAAGAAGGTTATCGAAGACATGGTCAAGGCTGTCGAATAACACTGCGCCAGCGCAATACCCGAAACCCTGGCCTCCAGTAGGCTAGGGTTTTTTATTGCAGCATGAAAACCGACCAAAGGCCCTAAATCGCTGCCCGGCATTCGACCATGGTAGCGGGCCGAAATTTTTTGAAATCACTAAACTGCACACCTTGCCTCCGTATCTCGAGATAACAATCCATGTACCGTGATCGTATCCGCTTGCCTTCGCTGTTGAACAAGGTCATGAGCGCGGCTGATGCCGCCGCACTGATTGAGGACGGCATGACCGTCGGCATGAGCGGCTTCACCCGTGCCGGTGAAGCCAAGGCCGTGCCTCAAGCCCTGGCCGAACGTGCCAAGACGTCGCCGCTGAAAATCACCCTGATGACCGGCGCAAGCCTGGGCAACGACCTCGACAAGCAACTGACCGAAGCCGGCGTGCTGTCGCGACGCATGCCGTTCCAGGTCGACAGCACCCTGCGCAAGGCGATCAATGCCGGCGAAGTGATGTTCATCGACCAGCATTTGTCGGAAACCGTCGAGCAACTGCGCAACAACCAGCTCAAGCTGCCTGACATTGCCGTGATCGAAGCCGTCGCGATCACCGAACAAGGCCATATCGTGCCGACCACTTCCGTGGGCAACTCGGCCAGTTTCGCGATTTTCGCCAAGCAAGTGATCGTCGAGATCAACATGGCGCACAACCCGAACCTGGAAGGTCTGCACGACATCTACATCCCGACCTATCGGCCGACGCGCACGCCGATCCCGCTGGTAAAAGTCGACGACCGCATTGGCAGCACCGCGATCCCGATTCCGCCGGAGAAGATCGTCGCCATCGTGATCACCAACAAGCCCGACTCACCTTCCACGGTGACGCCGCCGGACGCCGAAACCCAAGGCATCGCCAGCCACCTGATCAACTTCCTCAAGCAGGAAGTGGACGCCGGCCGTATGACCAACAAGCTCGGCCCGCTGCAGGCCGGGATCGGCAACATCGCCAACGCCGTGATGTGTGGCTTGATCGATTCGCCGTTCGAAGACCTGACCATGTATTCGGAAGTGCTGCAGGACTCGACGTTCGACCTGATTGACGCCGGCAAGCTGAGTTTCGCTTCCGGCAGTTCGATCACCTTGTCGGAGCGTCGCAACAGCAACGTGTTCGGCAACCTGGAGCACTACAAGGACAAACTGGTGCTGCGCCCGCAGGAAATCTCCAACCACCCGGAAGTGGTTCGCCGCCTGGGCATCATCGCGATCAACACCGCGCTGGAGTTCGACATCTACGGCAACGTCAACTCCACGCACGTGTGCGGGACACGGATGATGAACGGGATTGGCGGCTCGGGCGACTTCGCTCGTAACGCGCACCTGGCGATCTTCGTAACCAAATCGATTGCCAAGGCCGGGGCGATTTCCAGCGTGGTGCCAATGGTCAGCCACGTCGACCACACCGAGCATGACGTCGACATCCTGGTGACCGAAGTGGGCCTCGCCGACCTGCGTGGCCTGGCGCCACGGGAGCGCGCACGGGTGATCATCGACAACTGTGTGCACCCAGCCTACCGCGACGCGCTGAACAAGTACTTCGACGCCGCTTGTGCGATTGGTGGCCACACCCCACACATCCTGCGCGAAGCCCTGAGCTGGCACATTAACCTGGAAGAAACCGGGCACATGCTCAAGGATTGATCGATACACAGCCGAGCTGATGCACACACAGTTTCATCAGCTCGGTTGCACCACCCCCTCTCCTTGGAAAAACTGTACTGCTGTACTGGTCTTTTCCTACCGAAATATCCTACACGCCCCTTCAAAAATGCCTATTTTGCACCTAATCAGTGCAGACAGGTACAGTTGCCCCATTTCCGTACAGTACAGCCGCCATAAACAGTTAACTGGCCCCTCACAATACAGGTGAACTGTATCTAGAGAGTCTTGCGCGGGAGGAGGATCATTGGCATCAGTTAAACCACTACCTAATCCCGCCACAAGCGGAAGGATGTCATCATGGAACGTACACTCAGTTCCGATCTGTTCTTCGAAGAGAAAGCTGTAAACACCCAGGCTTCCATGCCTCTGCGCGTTATCGCCAACCTGATGTTGTGGCAGCGCCGCATCTCCAGCCGCCATCAACTGGCTCGTCTGGACTCGCGTCTGCTGGCTGACGCCGGTATCAGCGAAGCACAACGCTACGAAGAGCTGAGCAAGCCGTTCTGGCGCTAATAGGCGCTCGCTGGCCCTGACCTGACGGGTCCACAGCCAGCAACCTGATTCGTTAAGCAAAGCCCGCCCCGGGTAACCGGAGGTGGGCTTTGTTGTTTCTGGGCTTGGGTGTTTTTGCCCCCCGAACAGATAGCTTGCAGATCAACCAGTACAGTTTAATAAATATAACAATTAAGCAGTACAATTAAACATCGGTGTATCTGTATCGGTCGAAACGATCCGCTCAACATGGTCTTCCAAAAAAGACCCTGTAAGGCGCTCCCCATGAACCCACCACCCCCGCGCACCTCGTTGTTACGTCGCACTGCCGCTACGCTCGCCAGATGGCGGCAACAGGCCCACGAGCGCCACCAACTGGCCCAACTCGACCTGCGAGAGCTGTCCGACGCGGGTATCAGCCCCGGCGAGCGCCTGGTCGAGCTGTCCAAGCCATTCTGGCGTGACTAGACAGTCAAGGCGCTTTTCGAATGGACAGGCCGCGGCTTAATATCCGCTCACCACGTAGCGAACCGTGTAGAACGGGCGTCTGATGCCCAATGGCATCCACATCCGTTTCACAGGGGCCGCTTTGCGCGACCTTATTTGTTCATCTACAGGAGTCACCCCATGTCCCGTCTTCGCCTGCTGAGTGCCGCCACCCTGTTGGCCTTCGCCGCCAACGCCCACGCGTCCAGCTTCATCGTCACCACCGACTCCATCGTCGGCGCGCTGAAAGCCACCTCCGATGCGAGCTCCGATGCCACGTCCTCCCTGCGTGACAACAAGGTCGTGCGTGCCGCTCGTGACGACGCCGCCAGCTTTGTCGCCAGTGCCGGTGCCATTCGCGGCGTCAAACTGGAAAGCGCCCTCGCGCAGATCCGCCAGCAAGCGCCACAACTGAACGTCGCAACAGACGCGCAACTGGCCCAAGCCATTCTGGCCATCTGATAACAGGGCGGGACAAGGCAACGCCAGCCGCTCCCGGATGCCTCGGCGCTGGCTCTCGCCCGGGCATTGCGCTAGCCTTGGCGCTCGCTTTCAGTTGTCGAGTCCCATGGCTTTTTCATACCGCCTGTTAATCGTTCCTGTGATGTTTTCCGCCTGCTGGTCAGCATTGGCTTCGGCCTTTGATCTGTCCACCCAGAGCACGGTCGTGAGCGCGTATGCCACCAGCAAAGTGACCTCCGCGCCGTTCGATAGAAAGTGGGTACTGGCCGCCCAGGATGATGCCGCCGCATTCATTGCCACTGACGGCCGATGGCGGGGGGCTCGACTGGAATCAGCGCTGGATCGTCTGCGCCGCAGCCAACCAAAACTAAACGCCAGTGACCTTGAACTGGCGCAAGCAATTCTCGTCCAATAACCATCTTTGTATTTCGGAGTCATTCCATGCGTAGCCCGCTGATCGCCGCCGCTCTCGGCCTGCTGTTGTTGACCGATGTCGCCCACGCGCAGACCTTGAAGGCCACCAGTAACATCATCGTGCGCGCCTCCGGGCGCACCATTGATTTCACCTCGGACACCACCACCTCGATCCGCGACTCCAAGATCGTGCGCGAAGCCCACGATGACGCCGCCAGCTTCGTCGCCACCAACGGCGAGATCCGTGGCGCGCAGCTCGAAGCCGCCTTCGACACCCTGCGTACCCGCGTGCCGGAAGCCCGTGATGCCAGCGACCAGACCCTCGCCGAAGCCATTCTCGCGCTGTGAGGCGTCTCAACGCCTGGCTCCTGGCCGGGGCTCTGCTGCTGTGTGCCGGCGTAGCCCAGGCCAGCCTGCAACTGCGGCTTATAACCGAAGGGTTGAGCCCAGCCGAACAGCAGGCCAGCCAGGCGTTGATCGATGAAGCGTTGCGCTCACTGCCGCCGCGCTTTATCGAGCAGTTGGACCGGCGCATCGATGTCGGCTGGACCGACAAGATGCCCGCAAACGCCTACGGCCAGGCCTCGCTGGTGTCCGAACTGGACCTGAACCGCAACCTGCTCACCAGCCTGACCGACGGCAGCGCCGCCACCCGCAAGACCAACCGCCCCCACGGCACCGTGCGCCGGGAAATGCTCGCCACCGTGCTGCATGAACTGACCCACATCTACGACCGTGCGCGCCTGTGGCCCAGCGACGAGCGCACGCTGATCCGCCGCTGCAGCCGCCAGAACAGCATTACCGGCCTGATCGGCCTGCCCGATCAATGCCGTGGCCAGAACGACCGCCGCTTCACCTTCAGCGACGACCCACGCCTGCTGGACCTCGCCGGCTGGCCGCAATACGTCGGCCGCCGCGGTGAACGCGAGCAGCACAACCGCCAGGTCGCGCGCAGCCCGGACCTCTACGAAACCAGCAGCCCGCTGGAGTTCGTCGCGGTCAACATGGAGTATTTCCTCCTCGACCCGAGCTACGCCTGCCGCCGCCCCGCGCTGTTCCGCTATTACAAGGAACACTTTGGCTGGGCGCCGCCCGAGCAAGACACCTGCGCCAAGACCTACGCCTTCCTCAACGCCGGCAACGATTTCGCCAAGACGCCCCTGGGCCATGTCGACCCGGAACGGGTCTACGAAATCGACTACCTGCTCGCCGAAGCCAACCAGAACCTGGTCAGTCGCTGGGGCCACAGCATGTTGCGCCTGGTGATCTGCGCACCCGGTCGCCCTCGCGGCCCGGACTGTCGGTTGGATCTGGACCAGCATCTGGTGTTGTCCTACCGCGCCTTTGTCGGTGACGTACAGCTGTCGAGCTGGGATGGCCTGGTGGGCAAGTACCCGTCACGACTGTTCGTGTTACCGCTGGCCCAGGTCATCGACGAGTACACCAAGACCGAGTTGCGCGGCCTCGCCTCGGTGCCGCTGAAGCTGTCGCGCCGAGAGATCGAGGACACCGTCGAGCACGCGGCTGAAATGCACTGGAGCTACGACGGCAACTACTTCTTCCTGTCCAACAACTGCGCGGTCGAAGGCCTGAAACTGTTGCGCAGCGGCAGCGCCAACCCGCAACTGACCGGCCTGGACAACATCACGCCCAACGGGCTGCTGGAGGTCCTGCAGGCGCGCGGCCTGGCCGACACCAGCGTATTGAACGACAAGCGCGAGGCGCTGCGCCTGGGCTATCACTTCGACTCGTTCCGCGAGCGCTATCAAGCGATGTTCGACGTGCTGCGCAAGCACCTGCCGATCAAGCAGACCCAGGTCGAAGACTGGCTGTCCCTGAGTGCGCAAGAGCGCCGCCAATGGTTCGACCAGGCCGACCTGCGCACCAGCGCCGCGCTACTGCTGCTGGAACAGGCGAGCTTTCGCAAACAATTGATGCTGGCCCAGGACGAAGTCAAACAGCGCTACCTCGGCGCCCGCGAGCTGAAAAACGGCGGCATGGAGAAAGCCAACGCGACCTTGCAACAAATCCTCGCCAACAGCGGCTTCCTCAGTCGCCCGGCGGAACTGCTCGGCAGCAGCGGCTACGGCCTGCCGCAACCCTCGGAATCAAAGCGCCTCGAATCGGAAAGCGCCGAGCGCCAGAAACAGCTGCAATCCCTGACCGGCGAGCTGGACAAAGAGGTGAGGGCGCTGCTGGACCCGTCACGCTCAGCCGAAATCGCCGCCTGCGAGGCCAACCTCAAGCAGGTCGGCGAACATCTGCGCAAACTGCACAAAGCCGCCGGCGGCCTCGAATTGCCCTGAATGTGGGAGGGGGCTGGCGCCCTCCCACATGTTGATCTGCGCAGGCCTGGAGACCGTGTGTCATTTCCACCTCACCTGTTTGATCAACGAAAGCTGGCTGAAAGCTAACGCGTCTAGGATCGCGCCCACTGCCGGCAACAGACCGGCTATTAACAACAATGGTGATTCCCGATGTCCGCCCGCTCCCGCCTGTTCGCCCCCACTCCACCCGTAAACCTCGTGCCTCTCGTTCTGCGCTGACCCCACCCGGTTCGCCATTCCTTAGCCGCGCTACGCCTGGAGTATTCCTATGCTGACTTTCCTTGGCTTTGCCATGGTCATCACGTTCATGTTCCTGATCATGACCAAGCGCCTGTCCGCGCTGATCGCCCTGATCATCGTGCCGATCCTGTTCGCGCTGTTCGGCGGTTTTGCGCCGAAGATCGGCCCGATGATGCTCGAAGGCATCACCAAGCTCGCGCCGACCGGCGTGATGCTGATGTTCGCCATCCTCTACTTTGCCCTGATGATCGACTCCGGCCTGTTCGACCCGGCCGTGCGCAAGATCCTCAAGATGGTCAAGGGCGACCCGCTGAAAGTCTCGGTCGGCACCGCCGTGCTGGCCCTGGTGGTGTCCCTCGACGGTGACGGCGCCACCACTTACATGATCTGCGTGGCCGCCATGCTGCCGCTGTACCAGCGCATCGGCATGAGCCCGCGGATCATGGCCGGCCTGATCATCCTCGCCGGTGGCGTGATGAACATGACGCCCTGGGGTGGCCCGACCGCCCGCGCCGCGAGTGCGCTGCATGTGGACCCGTCAGACATCTTCGTGCCGATGATCCCGGCCATGGCCGCCGGCGTGGTCGCGATCCTGGTGATCGCCTATATGTACGGCAAGCGCGAACGTGCGCGCCTGGGTGAACTGCACCTGCAGGGCGACGAGATCGACCACAGCGAAATCAGCGTGTCGCAATACCCGGACGCCCGCCGTCCGAAGCTGATCTGGTTCAACGGCGCGCTGACCCTGGCGCTGATGTGTACGCTGATCGCCGGGCTGTTGCCGCTGCCGGTGCTGTTCATGGTGGCGTTCAGTATCGCGATGATCGTCAACTACCCATGCCTGCAACAGCAGAAAGACCGCGTCGCCGCCCATGCCGGCAGCGTACTGGCCGTGGTGGGGCTGATCTTCGCTGCGGGGATTTTCACCGGCATCCTGTCGGGCACCGGCATGGTCGACGCCATGTCCAAGAGCCTGCTGGCGGTCATTCCCGACGCCCTGGGCCCTTACCTGGCAGTAATCACCGCGCTGGTGAGCATGCCGTTTACCTTCTTCATGTCCAACGATGCGTTCTACTATGGCGTACTGCCGGTACTGGCCGAAGCCGCCAGCCACTACGGCATCACCGCCGTGGAAATGGCCCGTGCGTCCATCGTCGGCCAACCCGTACACTTGCTCAGCCCGCTGGTGCCGTCGACTTACCTGCTGGTGGCCCTGGCCGGTATCGAATTCGGCGATCACCAGCGCTTCACCCTGAAGTGGGCAGTGCTGGTTTGCCTGTGCATAATGTTCGCCGCGTTGCTGATGGGGATTTTTCCGCTGTTCAGCACTCTATAATCCTGCCGACTCGCCGCGCGGCGCTGCAGCTGGCGCGGTTTAACACTTGCTTAAAGGAATACACATGGAATGGCTGACCAATCCGGAAATCTGGATTGCCTTCTTCACCCTGACGGCCCTTGAGATCGTCCTGGGCATCGATAACATCATCATGATTTCGATCCTGGTCAGCCGCATGCCCAAGCATATGCAGGCGCGCACCCGGTTCTTCGGCCTGGCCCTGGCCATGGTCACGCGTATCCTGTTGCTGCTGTCCATCGCTTGGGTCATGCGCCTGACCGACGATCTGTTCGTGGTCTTCGGCCAGGGCATTTCCGGGCGCGACCTGATCCTGTTCTTCGGTGGCCTGTTCCTGCTGTGGAAAAGCTCCCAGGAGATGTTCCACGCCCTGGAAGGTGAAGACGAAACCCACGAAGAACCCAAAGGCACCGGTGGCAAGTTCATCTACACCATCATCCAGATCGCGATCATCGACATCGTGTTCTCCCTGGACTCGGTGATCACCGCCGTCGGCATGGTGTCCCACGTACCGGTGATGATCGCGGCGATCGTGGTCGCGGTGATGGTGATGATGCTGGCAGCAGGCACCATCAGCGACTTCATCGACAAGCACCCGTCGCTGAAGATGCTGGCGCTGTCGTTCCTGGTGGTGGTGGGTACCGTGCTGATCGCCGAATCCTTCGACGTGCATGTACCTAAAGGCTACGTCTACTTCGCCATGGCGTTCTCGCTGGCGGTGGAAGTGGTGAACATCAAGATGCGCACCGCCATCGCGAAAAAGAAGAAACAGCAGGACCCTGTGAAACTGCGCAAGGACATTCCGGGTCAATAACCTTGATCCGCTGCTGAAATGGGGCGTTCGCGCCCCATTTTTTCATCTGCAAAAAATTGATCTCATGACAGTTTTGTTTCAATCCCAACTTTAGCTATGCGATGCTGGCGCAGAGCCCATTCGCCAACTACAGCTTAAGTACAAGACGTAGAACGGCACGCGGCAATTCTCATTGGCTCCTGTTGGAGCCCACCCACACGGGGGGCCGAGCATGCTGACCTTGCTCAATCTGCTTTCCGCCGTGACCCTGCTGATCTGGGGCACGCATATCGTCCGCACCGGCATCCTGCGGGTCTACGGTTCCAACCTGCGCCACGTCATCGGGCAAAACATGTCCAAGCGCTGGCTGGCGTTTGTCGCCGGTATCCTGGTGACGGCCATGGTGCAAAGTAGCAACGCCACCGCCATGCTGGTGACATCGTTTGTCGGCCAGGGCTTGATGGGGCTGATGCCCGCCCTGGCGACCATGCTCGGCGCCGACGTCGGTACGGCGCTGATGGCCCGGGTGCTTACCCTGGACCTGTCCTGGCTGTCGCCGCTGTTGATCTTTCTCGGGGTGATCTTCTTCCTGTCGCGCAAACAGACGCGGGCCGGGCAGTTGGGCCGGGTCGGGATCGGCCTCGGGCTGATCATCCTCGCGCTGCAATTGATCGTCGAAGCCGCCGGGCCGATTACCCACGCGCAGGGCGTGAAGGTGCTGTTCGCCTCGCTGACCGGCGACATCCTGCTCGATGCGCTGGTCGGCGCGTTGTTCGCGATGATTTCCTACTCCAGCCTCGCCGCCGTGTTGCTGACCGCCACCCTGGCCGGCGCCGGCGTGATCGGCTTGCACGTGGCCATCGGCCTGGTGATCGGCGCCAACATCGGCAGCGGCGTGCTGGCCTTCCTCAGCACCAACATGCAGAACGCCGCCGGACGCCAGGTGGCCCTGGGCAGCCTGTTGTACAAATTGATCGGCCTGCTGCTGATCATCCCGGTGCTTGACCCGCTCGTGTTATGGATGGACAGCCTGGATTACAGCGCCCAAGGCATGGTCATTAGCTTCCACCTGCTCTACAACGTCAGTCGTTGCCTGATCCTGCTGCCGAGCATCGGCCCGATGGCCCGGGTCTGCGCGTGGTTGCTGCCCGAACGGGAAGAGGCCAACGGCAAGGCCACACCGCGCCACCTGGACCTCGCCGCCCTGGCCACACCAAGCCTGGCGCTGGCCAACGCAGTGCGGGAAACCCTGCGTCTGGGCGACCTGATCGACAACATGCTCACCGCGATGCTCGAAGTGCTGCGCGGCAAACAGACCGCCATCACCCAGGAAATGCGCAGCCTCAGCGACGACGTCGAGGCGCTCTACAGCGCGATCAAACTCTACCTGGCGCAAATGCCTCGCGAAGACCTCAGCGAACAGGACAACCGCCGCTGGGCCGAGATCATCGAGCTGTCGATCAACCTGAAACTGGCTGGCGACCTGATCGAACGCATGCTGCGCAAAGTCCAGCAGCAAAAAACCTCCCAGCGGCGCCAGTTCTCCGAAGTGGGCCTGGAAGAACTCACCGGCCTGCACAGCCAACTGATCGCCAACCTGCGCCTGGGCCTGTCGGTGTTCCTCAGTGCCGACCCGGAAAGCGCGCGCCAGTTGCTGCGCGAGAAACGCCGCTTCCGCGCCCAGGAGCGCCGCCTGGCCCACGCCCACGTCAGCCGCCTGCAACGCAAGATCGTGCAGAGCCTGGAGACCAGCTCCCTGCATTTGGAACTGATTGCCGACATGAAACGCTTGAACTCGTTGTTTTGCAGCAGTGCTTATGCAGTGTTGGAAACGTCCGACATCGGCGCGCTCTCCGCCGAAGATATTGCCGACATCACACATTCGCCCTGAACGTAAGACGGCCAGTGAAGTCAGTTAACACTGACCTCACTCGCCAGGAAGCCAGTTATGCGTCGCCTGTTATTCGCCTGCCTGCTCATGGGCTCTGTACACGCCTTTGCCTTTGACCGCCTGCAAGTCGAAGGCTACACCTTGCCCAACGGCCTGCAATTACTGCTCAAGCCGGGCACCGAACGCGGGCATGTGGCCATTCGCCTGGTGGTCGGCGTGGGCCTGGATGACTTCCGTTGCGAAGACAAGGAACTGCCGCACCTGCTCGAACACTTGTTGTTCAGCGGTATCGACGGCGGCGGCGAAGGCGACCTCGAAGAACGCATGCAAGCCCTGGGCGGCGAATGGAACGCCTACACCAGCAATGCCGACACCACCTTCGTGATCGAGGCGCCCGCGCAAAACCAGCGCAAGGTCTTGGACCTGCTACGGGCGATCCTCACCCGCACCGAACTGACCGACGCCCATATCAACGCGGCCAAGCAGGTAGTCGAGCGCGAAGACGGCGGCCATTACTCGCACCTGCAACGCCTGCTGGACCGCCAGGACCTGGGCCACACCGCCAGCAACCAATTGGCGGTCGAACTGGGCCTCAAGTGCGCCGAACGCGCCGAGGTCAACCAGTTGACCCGCGACCAACTGGAGCAACTGCGTAAAAACTGGTACGCCCCCAACAACATGACGCTGATCATCGTCGGCGACCTCGACAAGCTGCTGCCGGCCTACCTGGAACGCACCTATGGCCAACTCGTCCCGGTCGAGCCGACCGAGCATTTGGCCCTGCCGGAAATCCAGCACGCCGCTGCCAGCCGTCGCGACCTGATCCATGGCTGGGTCGGCAACGGCGCCAAACTGCACTGGCTGTTCCCCGAGCCGGTGCTCGACGAGCAGCATGACGAAACCTACGACCTGCTCAAGGACTACCTCGACTGGGCGCTGTATCGCCAACTGCGCCTCAAGCACGGCTTGTCCTACGGCCCGTGGAGCGAACGCGAAGTGCTCGGCGGCGTCGGTTTCCTCAGCCTGAATGCCGACCTCGAACGGGAAACCCTCCCCGAAGCCGAACAGGTGTTGCAAGACCTCAAGGCCCAACTGCTCAAGGACGGCCTCGACCCGGCGGCATTCGCCCGCCTGCAACACGCCGCCATCGCGCGCCAGGCCTGGGCCGTGCAGGGCAACAGCGCGCTGGCCGACTATTACTGGAGCGCCTCGGGCGACTACGACAACGGCCACTTCAGCGACCCGGTCAAACGCATCAAGGCCGTGACTCTGGCGCAGACCAACCAGGCCATGCGCGAGCTATTCAAGCAGCCGGGCTACTGGCGCATCGAAAAACCGCTGCTGAGCTACGACCTGCTGAACGGGATCGGCGCCGGAGTGCTCGGGCTGATCACGATTGTATTGATCGGCGTGCGCAGTTATCGCAAACGAAACGCGTAATGAGGCACCGCACCCAGGGCTAAGGCGTTATTCTGTCGGAGATTTTTCTTACAAAGACTGTGACCGCCGAATGCCGAACCTGAACCACTACATCCAGCGCATCCTCGAACTGATGAAACGCTACCCAGGGGTGATCGCACTCGGCGGCTTCATCTCGGGGGTGAGCAGCTTCATCCTGGTGGACCGCCAGCAGGGCATGGCCAGTTGGATCGCGGTCATCATGCTGGTGAGCTGGTTGTGGCTGATGCTGGAAAACAGCTTTACCCAGCTGTTCACCAAAGTCTTCAAGCGCGAAATCCCCGAACCGCTGCTGCGTTACGCCACCCAGATGATCCACCAGGAAAGTCTGTTTTTTGTGCTGCCGTTCTTTTTCATCACCACCGCCTGGAACAGCGGCCAATCGATCTTCACCGGGCTGCTCGGCGCGGCGGCGCTGGTGTCGATCACCGACCCGCTGTATTACAAGTGGCTGGCGCCCAAACGCTCGCTGTTCCTCGCCTTGCACACCTTCACCCTGTTCGCCGCGCTGCTCACCGCGCTGCCGATCATCCTGCACCTGACCACTGCCGAGAGTTACAAGCTGGCCCTTGGCGTGGCCATGGCCTTGTCGATCCCGAGCCTGGCCGTGAGCCTGCCGCTGCGCAGTCTCAAAGGCTGGGCGATGCTGCTCGGGGTCACTGCCGCCATTGGCTGCGCCGGATGGTTCCTACGCAGTTGGGTGCCACCGGCCACCTTGTGGATGACTGAAGTGGCGATCAGCACCCAGTTGCAAGACCGCACGCCGGGCGACGATCTCAAAGAAGTCAGCGCCGCCCAACTGCGCGGCGGCGGGCTGTACGCCTATACCGCCATCAACGCCCCGCGCGGGCTGGAGGAGCGGATCTACCATGTGTGGAAATTCAACGGCAAGGAGGTCGACCGCATCGCCCTGGATATCCACGGCGGGCGCAAGGAAGGCTACCGCGCCTGGACCCACAAGCAGAACTTCCCGGCCGACGCCGTGGGGCGCTGGCAAGTCCGGGTGCTGACCGAAGACGGGCAGGTGATCGGTGTGCTGCGTTTCAAAGTGACTGACACAGCACAAACGGACAACCCAAAGTAGGCTGTATCGTGCTATTACGTAGGCATTGTGGATAGCCAGACAAGCTCGGAGCTTATGACCACTCGTACCTCGGCCGGCACAGCCCATCTCGATACGTCCACCGCCCCCCCGTTACTCAGGATTACGGGGGACTGGACGCTTGCCCACTACACAAACCTGAAGAAACTGTCGGACAAGCTCGACGGCGGATACGACGCCGGTGCCCGCGTCGACCTCAATGGCCTCGGCGCCCTCGACACAGCCGGCGCCTCACTGCTGGTGGAGCTGCTGGGCCCGGAGCGTATCGAGCAATCCGCCGAGCAAACCGACTGCAGCCTGTCCGCCGCCGACCGCGCACTGCTCAAGACCGTCTACCGCTCCCTGAACGATTTCTGCGTACCGGAAAAAGCCCCGGAAGAGGCCACCGGCATCCAGGTGCTGGCGCGCATCGGCGCCGCGGTGGATGCGGTGTGGCTGGACAGCAAAAAGCTGCTGGGCTTTATCGGCCTGATCCTTGAAACCTTTGCCCGCAGCATTTTCCGGCCCAAACGCTGGCGCGTGACGCCGATGGTTGCGCATATCGAACAGACCGGCCTCGACGCCGCGCCCATCGTCGCCTTGCTGACGTTTCTGGTGGGCGCCGTGGTGGCGTTCCTCGGCGCCACAGTGCTCAAGAGCTTTGGCGCGACGATTTTCACCGTGGACCTGGTGGCGTTCTCCTTCCTACGGGAATTCGGCGTCTTGCTGACCGCGATCCTGATCGCCGGCCGCACCGCCAGTGCCTTTACCGCGCAAATCGGCTCGATGAAGGCCAACGAAGAAATCGACGCCATCCGCACCCTGGGCCTGGACCCGATGGAGCTGCTGGTCTTGCCCCGCGTGCTGGCCCTGCTGGTGTCGCTGCCGATGCTGACGTTCCTGGCGATGCTCTCGGGGATTGTCGGCGGCGGGGTGGTGTGTGCGCTGACCCTGGATATTTCGCCGGCGATGTTCCTCTCGCTGCTGCAGTCGGACATTGGTGTGAAGCATTTCCTGGTGGGCATGGTGAAAGCGCCGTTCTTCGCCTTCCTGATCGCCGCCATTGGTTGCCTGGAAGGCTTCAAGGTCAGCGGCAGCGCCGAGTCGGTCGGCGCCCATACCACCTCCAGTGTGGTGCAATCGATCTTTGTGGTGATCGTGCTCGATGCGGTCGCCGCGTTGTTCTTCATGGAGATGGGCTGGTGAGTCGCCTACACCGAGCGCCCAGCGAGGCGGTAATCGAAGTCCGTGGGCTGTGCAATCGCTTTGGCAGCCAGAGCGTGCACGAAAACCTCGACCTGGATCTGTACAAGGGCGAAATCCTCGCCGTGGTCGGCGGCTCCGGCAGCGGTAAGTCGGTGCTGTTGCGCAGCATCATCGGCCTGCGCCGGCCCAGCGCAGGCGAGGTGCGGGTATTCGGCAAGGACTTGTCGAACCTGCCGGAGCAGGCGCGCTCGCTGGTGGAACGGCGCTTTGGCGTGCTGTTCCAGAAGGGCGCGCTGTTTTCCTCGCTGACGGTGACCGAGAACGTCGCGCTGCCGCTGATCGAACACGCCGGCCTGAGCCGCGCCGACGCCGAGCACCTGGCCGCAGTCAAATTGGCTTTGGCCGGGTTGCCGCTGTCGGCGGCCGACAAATACCCGGCGTCGCTGTCCGGCGGCATGATCAAGCGCGCGGCCCTGGCCCGTGCCCTGGCGCTGGACCCGGACATTCTGTTCCTCGACGAACCCACCGCCGGGCTCGACCCGATCGGCGCCGCGCAATTCGACCAACTGATCCTGACCCTGCGCGACGCGCTGGGCCTGAGCGTGTTCCTGGTCACCCACGACCTGGACACGCTGTACACCATCACCGACCGCGTCGCGGTGCTGGCGCAGAAAAAAGTGCTGGTGGCCGATGCCATTGATGTCGTCTCGGAAACCGACGACGCCTGGATTCACGAATATTTCCACGGCCCCCGGGGCCGCGCGGCATTGGATGCCGCTCAACCGCTCAACGAGGTATGACATGGAAACCCGAGCCCATCATGTGATGATCGGTCTGTTCAGCGTGATTGTGGTGGTCGGCGCGATGCTGTTTGGCCTGTGGCTGGCCAAGTCCAGCGTCGACACCGCGTTCCAGGACTACGAAGTGATTTTCAACGAGGCGGTCAGCGGCCTGTCCCAGGGCAGCTCGGTGCAGTACAGCGGGATCAAGGTGGGCGATGTCATCAGCCTGCGCCTGGACCCCAAAGACCCGCGCCGCGTGCTCGCGCGCATCCGCCTTTCCGGGCAGACGCCGATCAAGGAAGACACCCAGGCCAAGCTGGCCCTGACCGGCATCACCGGCACCTCGATCATCCAGCTCAGCGGCGGCACACCGCAAAGCCCGACACTCAAGGGCAAGGGCGGCGACCTGCCGGAGATCATCGCCTCGCCATCACCTATTGCGCGGTTGCTGAACAACAGCAACGACCTGATGACCAGCATCAACCTGCTGCTGCACAACGCCAACGACATGTTCTCCGCGCAGAATGTCGAGCGCATCAGCAACACCCTGGACCATCTGGAACAAACCACCGGCGCGATTGCCGACCAGCGCGGCGATATCAAAGTGGTGATGCAGCAACTGATGCAGGTCAGCAAGCAGGCCGGTGCCGCCCTCGAGCAAACCACCGCGCTGATGCGCAATGCCAACGGCCTGCTCAACGATCAAGGCAGGCAGGTCTTCGGCAGCGCCGAGCAGGCGATGAAATCCCTTGAGCAAAGCACTGCGACCATCAACACCTTGCTGACCGATAACAAGAACGCGGTGAACAGCGGCATGCAGGGCCTCAACGAACTGGCGCCGGCCGTGCGCGAACTGCGCGAAACCCTCGGTTCGCTGCGCGCCATCTCCCGCCGCCTGGAAGCCAACCCCAGCGGTTACCTGCTGGGCAGCGACAAGAACAAGGAGTTCACGCCATGAAGCGTGCTTACCAACTGATCGCCCCCGTGGCGCTGGTGCTGATCGGCGCGTGCTCGATCCTGCCCAGTCCCAACCCGTCAGACGTCTACCGCCTGGCCTCGGCCCCGGCGGCCGCCCAAGCGGCGCCGGTAGCCTGGTCGCTGCGCGTGACCAAGCCGCAGACCAGCGAGTTCCTAGACAGCTCGCGCATTGCCGTGGTGCCCCGGGGTGATCTGATCAGCAGCTACGCCAACTCACGCTGGAGCGACTCGGCACCGGTGCTGCTACGCAACCGCTTCATGGACGGCTTCCAGCGCGATGGCCGGGTGACGTTGCTGAGCAGCGACGAGACCAACCTGCAGGCCGACTACGAGCTGGGCGGGCAATTGCAGGCGTTCCAGAGCGAATACCGCGACAGCGCGGTGGAAGTGGTGATTCGCCTGGATGCGCGGCTGGTGCGTGGGAGTGATCAGCGGATCATTGCGAGCCGACGGTTTGAAGTGCGCCAGCCGGTCAGCGACAACAAAGTGCCAGCGGTGGTGGCCGGGTTTGGGCTGGCGGGGGATCAGTTGAACAAGCAGGTGGTGGATTGGGTGGTGGGGCAAGGCAACACTGCGCCGAAACGCTGAGGGCCTCATCGGGAGCAAGCTCCCTCCCACATTTAACCGTATTCATCCTGACGAAACGCGGTCAAATGTGGGAGGGGGCTTGCCCCCGATAGCCATCCAAGCCTTAACCAAAGAACCAGTAGCACACCGCAATCGCCGCCACCACACCGGCAAACTCCGCCAGCAACGCACAACCCACCGCATGCCTTGCCCGCTGGATGCCCACCGAGCCGAAATACACCGCCAATACATAGAAGGTGGTCTCGGTACTGCCCTGAACCGTCGCCGCCACCAACGCCGGGAAGCTGTCGACGCCCTGGGTCTGCATGGTCTCGATCAACATCGCCCGCGCGGCACTGCCGGAGAACGGCTTGACCATCGCGGTCGGCAACGCGTCGACGAAGCGCGTGTCCATGCCGGTCCAGGCGACCACATGACGAATGCCTTCCAGGCCAAAGTCCAGCGCACCGGATGCGCGCAACACGCCCACCGCGCAGAGCATCGCCACCAGATACGGCAGCAGGTTCTTGGCGACGTCGAAGCCCTCTTTGGCCCCTTCGACAAACGCTTCGTACACCTTCACCTTGCGCAACGCGCCGACCAGCAGGAACAGCATGATCAGGCCAAACAGCGTCAGGTTGCCAAGGATCGACGACAACCCGGCCAGCGCCGTGGCGGACAAGGTCGCCAGCACCGCCATGAAACCGCCCAGCACCAATGCGCCCGGGATCAAATAGGCCAGCACCACCGGGTCCCACAGCCGCAGGCGCTGCATCACCGCCACCGAGAGCAGGCCCGTCAGGGTCGATGCGCTGGTGGCCAGTAGGATCGGCAAAAACACCAGCGTCGGGTCGGCTGCGCCTTGCTGGGCGCGGTACATGAAGATGGTCACCGGCAACAGCGTCAGCGAGGACGCGTTGAGCACCAGGAACAGAATCTGCGCGTTACTCGCGGTATTGGGGATCGGGTTGAGTTCCTGCAACGCTTTCATGGCTTTCAGGCCGATGGGCGTGGCGGCGTTGTCCAGGCCCAGGCCGTTGGCGGCGAAGTTGAGGGTGATCAAGCCGATGGCCGGGTGGCCGGCCGGCACTTCCGGCATCAGCCGACGAAACAGTGGGCCGAGGGCCTTGGCCAGCCAGTCGACGATCCCGGCTTTTTCGGCGATGCGCAAAAAGCCCAGCCATAACGTCAGCGTGCCGAACAACAGCACCATGACCTCCACCGACAATTTGGCCATGGCGAAAATGCTTTCCACCATCGCCGCAAAAATCCCGGCGTTACCGCCGACCAGCCATTGCGCCAGTGCTGACACCATTGCCACGACAAAGAAGCCAAGCCACAGGCCATTGAGCATCAGTTGAATCCCCCGAAAGATGGGGCGAATGATAGCGGGGCTGACAGAAACGACAAACCCCGGATTTCCCGGGGTTTGTGCGCATCAGGCAGACCTCAGCCGCGGCTGGCCTCGCCGACCGGCAACACTTGCTTGGTGCGCCAGTGCGGCAGGGAGTTCCAGTAGCGCTCGCCCTTGGCATCGTCGTACATGCCTTCCCAACGGGAGATGACCAACACAGCCAGGGCGTTGCCGATCACGTTGAGGGCGGTACGCGCCATGTCCATGATGCGGTCGACACCGGCAATGAACGCCAGGCCTTCCAATGGAATGCCCACGCTGCCCAGGGTGGCCAGCAACACCACGAAGGACACACCCGGCACACCGGCGATGCCTTTGGAGGTGACCATCAGGGTCAGCACCAGCATCAGTTGCTGGCCGACCGACAGGTCGATGCCATACAACTGCGCGATAAAGATCGCCGCGATGCTCTGGTACAGGGTCGAACCATCGAGGTTGAACGAATAACCGGTCGGCACCACAAAGCTGCAGATGGCCTTCGGCGCGCCGTAGGCTTCCATCTTCTCGATCACCCGCGGCAGCACGGTTTCGGAACTGGCGGTGGAGTAGGCCAGCACCAGCTCATCCTTGAAGATGCGCATCAGCTTGATCACCGAGAAGCCAAACAGGCGTGCGATCAGGCCCAGAATCACAAAGGCAAAGAACAGGATGGCGACGTAAACCAGAATCACCAGCTTGGCCAATGGCAGCAGAGAGGCGAAGCCGAAGTTGGCGACGGTCACCGCGATCAGCGCGAACACACCGATAGGCGCGTACTTCATGATCATGTGGGTGACTTTGAACATGCTCTCGGACACGCCCTGGAACATCGTCACCAACGGCTCGCGCAGCTCAGGCTTGAGGCTCGACAGGCCCAGGCCGAACAGCACGGAGAAGAAGATGATCGGCAGCATCTCGCCACGCGCGACGGCGGCAAAGATGTTCGACGGGATCAGATTGAGGATGGTCTGGACGAACGCATGCTCATGCTGCACCTCCGACGCAGTCGCCTGGTACTTGGAGATATCCACCGTACCCAGAGTACTCATGTCGATGCCCGTGCCAGGGTGGAACAGGTTGGCCAGCAACAGGCCGACCACGATGGCGATGGTGGTGACGACCTCGAAGTAAAGAATGGTTTTGACGCCGATTCGACCGAGCTTTTTCGCATCGCCTACACCGGCAATGCCGACGATCAGCGAGGAAATCACAATCGGGATCACGATCATCTTGATCAGGCGGATAAAGATATCGCCCGCCGGCTGCAGCACGTTGCTGATCCACCAGGCCTTTTCAGCACTGAAATGGTTGAGCACGGCGCCGATTGCGATCCCCAGCACCAAACCGATGAGGATCTGCCAGGCGAGGCTTAGCTTTGCCTTCTTCATGTCATTACCCTTACTTCAAGTGAACTTAAGGCAAATGCGCCAGCTGCAACGCTCGGAAGCGAAAAAGTGTGTGCATCTGCCTCCGTAGAAAGTCACCGCCGCATGGCCGAAATGGCTTACTGGCAGGCGAAAAAAGGCGCAACTATTCCCATGCAAGGGGGCGACGTCTAATGCCGTAAACGCCTACCCTATGCCGAATCGGCATGGCTTTTTTTCATAATAACTGACCGAACGGTCAGTTCAAATGCGACATTTTGCCCGGCGAATATGCCGTGAACCGGTCAAATCAGGCTCGCTTAGAGATTCAGGACACGCTGAAGGCATTCGCAAAAATGCCTGTGTATTCAGGGGGCTGTTGTCTGAAATGTCCTATAGCGCGAACGAAATTTTCTCGATAGATGGTCGCCACGACATACCCAGTAATGGTTAGTCGCGGGCAAAAAGCAGATTCTCGGCTATGGGCAGTATGAGAGGCGGGGGATGAACGTCATAAGCCCGCCGCAAGTCCAGCAAGCTCGAGAGCGTGTGAACTTGCGTCGCAGCTTTTCACCTGACCCGGCCCTTGCGCAGGCACTCCCTGTACCCGTAGGTCACGCCGATCTCGACGGATCAGAGCAACCCGGCCCCCTGGTCATGCATCACCCTTGGCGAGCGATGCAAACAGAAAGAAGCGCACGGGCTTCTTTCTATGGACGCCGGCCCCGCAGACGACAGATGCGTCAGACGGAACCTAGTACCAATTCGGATCTTTCTTCAGTTGCTCCATCAGCAGCTTTTGCATGCCTGAATCCGGCTTACCGATAAACCGGTAATCGGCGTGACGCGTTGGAGACTTGTCCGCCGGCAGGCCGGCCGGGACTTCCACCAACATGGCGTAGGCATCTTCCTTGTCATAACTGAAGGCGACGATCAGGCGCTTGTTCAGGCAGGTGTCTGCGGTTTCGCAGAGAGGCCCGACCAAGTACTTGTCGCCATCTTCTTCAACGGCATTCATTTGCTCGGCCGTGCCGGACAGGTTCATGACCCATTCCGGCAGGCGCTCTTCTTTCTTCACCACGCCTTGCCACGTTTCACGGTACTGCGGGTCTGCGCTGAGCAATTCGTTGGCCCGGGTCTGACCGTCGTTAGCGGCCATCACCAAACCGCTGCCGCCCAGAAGCAGGACGGCAGCCATAGCGTTGAGAGACAAAGTGGTCATATTCAGCCTCGGCCGCGACGACCAAAGAAGAACGAAACGATGAACATCACCAGGAAGACCACAAACAGGATCTTGGCGATCCCCGTGGCGGTGCCCGCGATACCACCGAAGCCCAGGACTGCAGCCACAATGGCGATGATCAGAAATGTGATTGCCCAACTCAACATGGTGATTCTCCTTACGCTTTTTTAGGGGTGACAGCGGTACTGCCGTGCAATCGCTCAACTCAAGCGATCTTTTGTTGCCTAGAACACCCAACGTTCCTGGGATGGCAGTTCACCCAGGGCAGACGCCTGGTCAACCATCCGCAGCTGGGGAACGGTTACATCGGCAGAGACGCTGCCAACGGAACGGCTATCAATGGAACGAAAGTGGGTCTGGGCCATAGCCGGACGTTCGAAATGCGGGGTCTGCTGCTGCCAATGCTGCAACTGCTGGCCGCCAATCAACGTGACCATCAGGGCCAGGCTGGCGAACAGGCCTTGTTGCAAGCGCACTGGCGATACACACAGTTGAGCGAGGCTTTGGCGAGTCATGCTGCTTTCTCCCGCATTTTGATTATTCGTTAGGAGAGCTATTGCAGAGGGCATGCCAGCTTTTTTACAAAATAAAACTCAATAAAATCAATCAGTTAAATATATCTGATCAACGCAAAGCCCAGCATCCTGCACGATGGCCACCTAGGCGCCGTGCGAAATGCACGATCACCAGTGGTCGGATCGGTGGATAGAAAGCCAATAGCGCACTGCCGAAGTGGCAAGAAGGCATGAAAACGCCAGCAGGTGCGGGCCTTGTAGGGATGCACGTAGATAGCTGCACGACGTTGCGTTTTATCAATCAGAATGAACCATGCAACTTGCCCGATTATTCCGGGACTAAACACCATCATTCATATTCAGGAGCGCGGGACAAATGGAATCAGCCAAGGAACTTCAAGGCCGCGTTCTTTTAGTGGACGACGAATCCGCGATCCTTCGTACCTTCCGTTATTGCCTGGAAGATGAGGGCTACACCGTAGCCACCGCCAACAGCGCCGCCCAGGCCGATACCCTGATGCAACGCCAGGTGTTCGACCTGTGCTTCCTCGACCTGCGCCTGGGCGAGGACAACGGCCTGGATGTGTTGGCGCAAATGCGTATCCAGGCGCCGTGGATGCGCGTGGTGATTGTGACCGCGCATTCCGCCGTCGACACCGCCGTGGATGCGATCCAGGCCGGCGCGGCTGATTATCTGGTCAAACCGTGCAGCCCCGACCAGCTGCGCCTGGCTACCGCCAAACAGCTGGAAGTGCGCCAGCTCTCCGCGCGCCTGGAAGCACTGGAAGGCGAAGTGCGCCAACCGAAAGACGGCCTCGACTCCCACAGCCCGGCGATGATGGCGGTGCTGGAAACTGCGCGCCAAGTGGCCGGGACTGACGCCAACATCCTCATCCTCGGCGAATCCGGCACCGGTAAAGGCGAGTTGGCGCGGGCCATTCACGGCTGGAGCAAGCGCGCGAAAAAATCCTGCATCACCATCAACTGCCCGTCGCTGACGGCGGAGTTGATGGAAAGCGAACTGTTCGGCCATAGCCGCGGTGCCTTCACCGGTGCCAGCGAAAGCACCTTGGGCCGGGTCAACCAGGCGGACGGCGGCACGCTGTTTCTCGACGAGATCGGCGACTTTCCCCTCACGCTGCAACCCAAGTTGCTGCGTTTTATCCAGGACAAGGAATACGAGCGCGTAGGCGACCCGGTCACCCGGCGCGCCGATGTACGCATCCTTGCAGCCACCAACCTGAATCTCGAAGACATGGTGCGCGACGGCCGCTTCCGCGAAGACTTGCTGTACCGCCTCAACGTCATCACCTTGCATCTGCCGCCGCTGCGCGAACGCAGCGAAGACATCCTGGCCCTGGCCGACCGCTTCCTCGCCCGCTTCGTCAAGGAATACGCCCGACCGGCGCGGGGCTTCAGCGATGAAGCGCGCGAAGCGCTGCTCAACTACCGCTGGCCGGGCAATATCCGCGAGCTGCGCAACGTAGTGGAACGCGCGAGCATTATCTGCCCGCAGGAAAAGGTCGAAATCAGCCACCTCGGAATGGCCGAACAGCCGACCCACAATGCACCCCGTATCGGGGCGGCGTTGAGCCTGGACGAACTGGAGAAAGCGCATATCGGCGCCGTACTGGCCACCAGCGACACCCTGGATCAGGCTGCCCGCACCCTGGGCATCGACGCGTCGACCCTGTACCGCAAACGCAAACAGTACAACCTGTGAGCTGTACCTTATGAAGTTAGCGATGACACTGCGCACCCGGTTATTCCTGAGTATCTCCGCGCTGATCACCGTCGCCCTGCTGGGGTTGATCCTGGGGCTGGTCAGCGTGATGCAGATGGCCAAGACCCAGGAGTCATCGATTCGCAGTAACTTCATCACCCTCGACCTGGGACTCAAGCTGCGCCAGAGCCTGGGCGACCAGTTGATGATGATGCTCGAACAACGCCCCAATCCCGAGGCACTGCAAGCATCGGAACAGCGTTACTTCGAGCTGCTCGACCAAGGCATTGCCCACGAGCAGCGCGACGGGCATAGCAGCGGTTTCAGTCAGGCCCGGGTCGACTACCAGCGCTTGCTGGCGGCTTTTGACGAATCTCAACAAGCGTCCCCACCGCCCGGCAGCAAAGAGAAAATCACCGAAACATTCAATGTCCTGCGCAACGGCCTGATCGCCGAGCACAAGCAGGCCCTGGAAAACATCAGCGCCAGCGAGCATAAATCCCGCGAGCGCGCCTTGTTGATCGCCGGGCTGCTGGGGCTGGTAGGCCTCGCGGTGCTGATCATCGGTTTTATTACCGCCCATGGCATCGCCCGACGGTTTGGCGGGCCGATCGAAGCGCTGGCCAAGGCCGCCGACAAGATCGGGCAAGGTGATTTCGAAGTGACCCTGCCCATTTCTTCAGCGGCGGAAATGAACCAACTGACCCGACGCTTCGGCATCATGGCCGAAGCCTTGCGCCAGCATCAGGCAACCAATGTCGATGAGCTGCTGGCGGGCCAGCAGCGCCTGCAAGCGGTGCTCGACAGTATCGACGACGGCCTGTTGATGATTGACCGGCAAGGCCGCCTGGAGCACCTCAACCCCGTCGCACAGCGCCAGTTGGGCTGGGACGAGGAACGTCTCGGCCAGGGCCTGGGCGATGCGCTGGGTCGCCCGGAAATGGACGATCAACTGCAACTGGTGCTGCGCGGCGGCAACCTGGAGCGGGCGCCGGACGACCTGGAGGTGGAAGTCGAGGGCGAACTGCGCCTGTTGACCTACAGCCTGACGCCGGTAAGCCACACCCAGGGGCATATCCTCGGCGCAGTGATGGTGCTACATGACGTCACCGAGCAGCGTGCCTTTGAGCGGGTACGCAGCGAGTTCGTGTTGCGCGCCTCCCACGAATTGCGCACGCCGGTGACCGGCATGCACATGGCCTTCGGCTTGTTCCGCGAACGCGCGAAGTTTCCTGCGGAATCCCGTGAAGCGGACCTGCTGGATACGGTCAATGAAGAAATGCAGCGCCTGATGCAGTTGATCAACGACCTGCTCAACTTTTCGCGCTACCAGAACGGCATGCAAAAACTCACCCTCGGCCCGTGCGATGTCACCGACCTGCTGGAGCATGCGCGTGCGCGCTTCGCCGAGCCGGCGAACGCGCAACACATCGAGCTACTGGTAGAGCCTCAGCCCGACCTGCCCCGACTGTATGCCGATCAGGTGCAACTGGAACGCGTGCTCGACAACCTGCTGGGCAACGCCCTGCGCCACACCGCCGAAGGCGGGCAGATCCGCCTGCAGGCGCGGCGTCATGGCGAGCGGGTGATTATCAGCGTCGAGGACAACGGCGAAGGTATCGCCTATGGCCAGCAGGGGCGCATCTTCGAACCCTTCGTGCAGGTGGGCCGCAAGAAAGGCGGCGCCGGCCTGGGGCTGGCGCTGTGCAAGGAGATCGTGCAACTGCATGGCGGCCGCATGGGCGTGTATTCACGGCCGGGGCAGGGCACGCAGTTCTATATGGCGTTACCACTGTAGCGATTAACGCCGGTCGAGGGCGCGCAGGATCGCGGCACTCTCGGCATCCGGCGTGCCATCGAACAGCGCAGGGCGGAAATGCATCTGGAACGCCGCGATCACATGGCGCGTGGCGACGTCCAGTTCACCGGTCTGCGGCGTCTGGTAGCCCAGGTGCGCCAACGCTTCCTGGAACCAGGTGATGCTCGGCAGATCCGTGGCGTACTGCGCCTGGTAGCGCGCCACAGCCTGCGCGTCGGGCCAGACGCCCAAGCCCTTCTCGGCCAGGCGCTTCCACGGAAACAACGGCCCCGGGTCCAGCTTGCGCAGCGGCGCGATGTCGCTGTGACCAATGATGTTTTTGGGGTCAATGCCATTGCGCGTGCTGATGTCCTTGAGCAACACCTCCAGCGATTGCACCTGAGCTTCGGAGTACGGGTACCACACACGGCCCGTCGGCGTGTCGCGAAACCCTGGGTTGACGATCTCGATCCCGATGGAGCTGGAGTTCAGCCAGGTGCGGCCCATCCACTCGCTTTCCCCCGCATGCCAGGCGCGCTGGCTTTCATCCACCAGCTTGTAAATGGTGCCCGAAGCGTCGTCGCCGATCAGGTAATGGCTGCTGACCTGACCATGGGTCAGCAGCGCCAGGGAGCGTTCAAGGTTGGTTGAGGTGTAATGGACAACCACGAACTGCACGCGGTTGTCGTGGTTGGCCGAGGGGTGGCTGGTATCCAGGCGCGGGCCGCTGGCGCAGCCGGTGAGCAGGAGGAACATAAAGGCGAAGTACACGGATTTCATGGCGGATTACGTTACGCTGAAGACGATAATGCAACAGTGTAACGTACCGCTTGTGGCCCGAACGTCAAATTACAAAATGGAACATCTTTTAGGCCGCTTGCACCCGGTTACGTCCCGCCGCCTTGGCCCGGTACAACGCCTCGTCGGCGCGCTTGAGCACCAGGTCACTGCGCTCGCCGGGCTGGAACTGTGCCACGCCCATCGACACCGTGATCGTCACCGGCTCGCCCTTGAAGTGGAACGGGCAGACTTCAATCGCCGTTCGCAACGCCTCGCCAGCGGCCAGGGCGTTCGCCAGGGATGAGTCGGGCATCAGCAACACAAACTCTTCGCCGCCGAAGCGCGCAATGAAGTCGCCGGGGCGCAAGCGCTTGCGCAGCACGCTGGCGATGATTTTCAGCACCTTGTCGCCGGCCAGATGCCCGTAGCCGTCGTTGATACGCTTGAAGTGATCCAGGTCCAGCATTGCCAGCGACAGGCTATTGCCGCGCTGATGCCAGAGGTTGACCTCATGGTCCAGGCGCTCGCTCCAGGCCGCACGGTTGGGCAAGTCGGTGAGCGGATCGATCAGGGCTTTCTGGCGCTGCACTTCCAGGTGATCGCGATACCCCTGGGCCTCCTGTTCCATATTGGCGACGCGCTCCGCGAGCCCTTTCAAACGCTCCGCCACTTCCTGCTCGCGCTGGTCACGTTGCTGCTGGTGCTGGTCCATGGTGCCAAGCAGGCCTTCAAGGTGGCTTTCCAGGACCTGCTTGAGGCTGTCCAGGTCGGCGGCGTCCTGCACACTGCTTTGCAGGCCGTCGACCTGTTCACGGATTTGCGTGTCCAGCTCCCGGGCGGCCGAGCGACTGTCGGCATAGCCTTCGCTGGCCATCTGCAGATGGCCCTGGAACGCTTCGAGGCGTTCGTTGAGCTGCTTGAGGTAAGCCTCGAACTCATGCTGGCCGCTGTCGGTGATCGCCAGCATCAGCGTGGCCAGATCGTCGAGGATCGGCAGCAGTTCGTACCAGTTCAAACCATGGGCCAGGCGTTCGCGCATGGCTTCGGCCTGGGGCCGGTGTCGCTCGGGCAGGGACAGGTCTTCCAGCAGGCCAAGTAAGGTGTCTTCAATGTGTTTGGCCACGGAGCTGTAGGACGGCTCCGGCGAATCGGGCAGGGCGTAGACCGAGTCCGCTTGCAACTCGTCCGGGTCCGGCACTTCCTGCACGGGCGGCAGTGACAGGCTGCCGATGACGGTTTGCGGCGGCGCATCGACCTGGACCGGCGGTGTTTCGATAAACGCAGCGAGTGCGCTTTCGGGGGCCGGCTCTTGCGCCTCGACCGAAGGCGCCTCGGGCTCCGCCACTTCGACCGGCTGGGCGATCGGCGCAGTTCGTGGCGCGGCTTCGACGGCAACGGAGGGGGTCACGATCTCGACCGCCTTGGCCGGCGCTACGGGTTCCGGCTGGGGCGAAGCCGAGCCTTGCGGCAACGGCGCGAACGCCCGCAGGGCCTGGGCTAATTCGTCAGGCTGCGCCGGCTCTTCGGCGACGGGCTCGGGCTCGGGCTCGGGCTCGGGCGCCGGCCTGGAGGCGGCGGGCGGCGGTAAAGATGGCGGAGCAGACGGCGGCGCGGGCTCGCCGGCCGGAGCTTCATTCGCGACATCCTTGGCGCCAAACAGGCGTTGCAGCAGGCCGGGGCCGGGGCGCGGGGTTTCGCCGTCCGGCTCCAGGTTATTCAACGCCTGCCCTTGCAGGCTGCTCAGCTCACTGAGCAACAGCGGGATCTCGCGCGCCTGACCTACGCGGCTATCCAACTGCTTGGCGAAGGTTTTCAACGGGCGGGCCACCTCGCGGGGCAGCGGCAGTTTCTGCAACTGCGCAACCAGGGCCGCGAGCGCGGTGCTCATCTGGTCAATCCGGGTTTCGCGACGCTGCTCCGAATCCAGTACGGCTTTTTCCAGGCGCGGCAACAACGCAGCGAGGGCGGCATCCATGTCGTCGGTGCGCACGGCGTCGCGCATTTCCTTCATGCATTGATCAACCGCGCGGTCGGTGCCTTCAGCGGCCAACGTACTGCGCACCAACCCTCGGCGCAGCAGGTCGAGGCGGGCAGCCCAGCGGCGTTCGAGCGTGTCTTGTTGCTCGATGATTTTGAGGTATTTCTCTTTCCAGCGCTGGGCTTCGTCGCTCATGCAAGGGGTCCGCGAGGGCCGGGGCTCAACGCGGGCAATGCATCAGCCGTGAGCGAACCCGGCAGACGAATCTCCACCGCGACCGGCAGGTGATCGGAGATGGGCTGCGCCAACACCTGCACGTTTTCAAGTGTGAGGGTCGGGCTAAGCAGGATATGGTCAAGACAGCGTTGCGGGCGCCAACTGGGGAACGTGGCTTCGACTTGCGGCGCCAGTAAGCCAAGGTCACGCAACGGGGAATTCTGCAGCAGGTCGGTGGCATGGGTGTTCATGTCCCCCATCAGCACCTGGTGCTTGTAGCCGCCAATCAACTCACGCACGTAGGCCAACTGCAGGTTGCGGGTACGCCCCCCGAGTGCCAGGTGCATCATCACCACCACCAGGGCTTCCGGGCCTTCGCCGAAACGCACGAGGATCGCGCCACGGCCCTTGGGGCCCGGCAATGGGTGATCTTCGATAGCCGATGGCTTCAGGCGGCTAAGCACGCCATTGCTGTGCTGCGCCAGGCGCCCGAGGTTGCGATTGAGTTGCTGATACCAATAGGGAAACGCGCCCAACTGGGCCAGGTGTTCCACCTGGTTGATGTAGCCCGAGCGAATGCTGCCGCCGTCAGCTTCCTGCAGGGCGACCAGGTCGAAGTCGCCCAACAGGTCGCCGATCTTCTGCAGGTTGCCGGCCCGCCCGTTGTGGGGCAGCAAGTGCTGCCAGCCACGGGTGAGGTAGTGCCGGTACTTCTCGGTACTGATGCCCACCTGGATATTGAAGCTAAGCAGGCGCAGGCGGCTGTCCGCCGGCAGGCCTGTGGATTCCAGGTGAGCTTCGTTGACCTGTGGGTCATGCAGGCCGACAACGCGTTCGGTACCCCAGCGACGCATGGCAGGCCCCTTACTTGGCCGCGCGTTCTTTGGCGATCAACTGGTCGGCCACATTGAGGGTCGCTTCAGGACCACCGGTGGTGCCCAGGTCGAAACGGTACTTGCCGTTGACGATCAGGGTCGGTACGCCTTGCACGCCATAAGCCACGGCGAGCTTCTTGGCTGCTTCGATCTGGCCCTTGATGGCGAAGGAATTGAAGGTAGCCAGGAACTTTTCCTTGTCGACACCTTGGGTCGCGACGAAGTCAGCCATGTCCTCAGGCTTGGTCAGGCGCTTGCCTTGTTTCTGGATCGCCTCGAAGACCGCGTTGTGGACCTTGTGCTCGACACCCATGGCTTCCAGGGTCAGGAACAGTTGGCCATGGGCATCCCAAGGGCCGCCGAACATGGCAGGGATGCGTTTGAAGTTCACGTCCTTGGGCAGTTTTTCAGCCCATGGGTTGATGGTTGGCTCAAAGGCGTAGCAATGCGGGCAGCCGTACCAGAACAGCTCCACCACTTCGATCTTGCCCGGCACTGACACCGGCACTGGGTTGGCCAATTCCACGTAGGTTTTACCGGCTACAAGCGGCACGTCGGCGGCTTGTGCGGTCATGCCGAAGAGGCTGGCAGTGACGAGAGCGGCGCTGAGGATCAGATTACGCATGCTTTACTCCTGGACAAATAAGGTCGCCTCACGCGACCTTTGTTGTGACAGGTCTGCGCGGGCATGAGTTCGTTAGTGTAACGGCACCGGCCACAAAAAAGGGCGGCCTAAGCCACCCTTTTTATGCTTGCATCAACGGATTAATCGAGCGTTAACGCAGCCTTCGATCAGTGCAGACCCTGAATGTATTGGGAAACCGCTTGGATGTCCTTGTTGCTCAGCTTGGCGGCAATGCTTTGCATGATTTTGCTATCGCCGTCGTTGGTGCGATTACCTTCACGGAAGTCCGTCAGCTGCTTGGCGACGTACTGCGCATGCTGGCCACCCACATGCGGGAAGCCCGCGGCGGCGAGGCCGGCGCCGTTAGGCGAGTGGCAACCGATGCAGGAAGGCATGCCTTTTTCCAGGTTGCCGCCGCGGAACAACTCTTCACCACGGGCCACTTGCTTCGGATCGGCAGCTCCCACACTGCCTTTCTGGCTGGAAAAATAGGCCGCGATATCGGCCAGGTCCTGATCGCTGAGGTTGGTCAGCAAGCCGGTCATTTCCAGGACCGTGCGCTTACCGTCCTTGATGTCGTGCATCTGCTTGGTCAGGTAACGCTCACCCTGGCCGGCCAGTTTAGGGAAGTTCGGTGCCGGGCTATTACCATCCGGTCCATGGCAAGCACCACACACGGCGGCTTTCGCCTGGCCCGCAGTAGCGTCGCCTGCAGCATGGGCAACACCAGTGATGCCCAAGGTCAACAGCAGACTCACGATCAGTTTGTTCATCAGCTAATCCAACTACGGCTAAGGGTTTAAAGAGTTATCTAACCGGGCTTACTCACCATCCACTCAATGATGGCCTGGTAATCCTCGGTACTGCAGTCCATGCACAAACCACGCGGCGGCATTGCCTTGAAACCCTGGGTCACGTGTTGCACCAGCGTGTCCATGCCTTGCGCCAGTCTGGGCGCCCAGGCTGCCTGGTCACCCCGCTTCGGGGCGTTCGGCATTTGGCCAGCATGGCAAGCCACGCAAACTCGGTTGTACACCACTTCCGGTTCCTGTGTAGCCTGAGCGCCGTAAAGCGGCATCAGGACACCGATAGCAAGCAACCATCTGGTCATACATCGACCTTTTCAGGGTTTGGGAGCGTTTTGCGTTCTAATGCGCAATAAAGGTCTATCGCTCCCGTGAACTTCGCCCTTCGCTGGGACAAAGCACACACAAAATCTGCGGCATTATATACTGGCGCTACTGAAACGGAAACGACACCGCTTGCCGCACCCTTTTTCGGCACCGCCCACATCGGAAATCTCATGCAACTCAAGAACCCCATCCTCGGCCTGTGCCAACAGTCCACCTTCATGCTCAGCGCCGCCAAAGTGGACCAATGCCCCGATGACGAGGGCTTTGAAGTCGCCTTTGCCGGCCGTTCCAACGCGGGCAAATCCAGCGCGCTGAACACCTTGACCCACGCCAGCCTGGCGCGCACCTCGAAAACCCCGGGTCGCACGCAGTTGCTCAACTTCTTCAAGCTAGACGATGATCGGCGTCTGGTCGACCTTCCAGGCTATGGTTATGCAAAAGTACCTATCCCGCTGAAGCTGCACTGGCAGCGTCACCTCGAGGCTTACCTGGGTGGCCGGGAGAGTTTGAAGGGGTTGATCCTGATGATGGACATCCGTCATCCAATGACCGACTTCGACCTGCTGATGCTCGACTGGGCGGTCGCCAGCGGCATGCCGATGCATATCCTGCTGACCAAGGCCGACAAACTGACCTATGGCGCCGCCAAGAACACGCTGCTGAAAGTGCAGGCGGAAATCCGTAAAGGTTGGGGTGACACCATCACCATCCAGCTGTTCTCGGCGCCAAAGCGCATGGGCCTGGAAGACGCCTACACCGTACTGGCCGGCTGGATGGAATTGGCCGACAAGGGCGCGGAAATCGCCGAGTAACTTTTGCGCAGGCAAAAAAAACCCCGGACTTCGTAGGGGAGGGGAAGTTCGGGGTTCAAGTTCCGGACCGCTAGGGCGGGGTCCAGATATCTGCCAACACTTAACACAACATAGGAGCATTGAAGGGCTTCACCACCCATTCAGTAAATCTGAGTGGCATTTCATGGGTTAAGTTCCGGCAGGTACAAAAACTATTTGCAATAACCGACGGCGCTTTCGGCTCTAAAGCGTTCTGCCACCACGCTCGGGGGGTGGCAGAACCACGTCATCAGTGCGCTTCGTCCCAGTTATCACCCACGCCCACTTCCACCAGCAACGGCACGTCCAGCGTCGCCGCGTGGCTCATGTGCTGGCGAATCTCGTCGCGCACTTGGTCGACCAGATCCTCGCGAACCTCCAGCACCAGTTCATCGTGTACCTGCAGGATGACTTTGGCGTCCAGGCCCGACGCGGTCAGCCAATTATCCACCGCGACCATGGCTTTCTTGATGATATCCGCCGCCGTGCCTTGCATCGGCGCGTTGATTGCCGTGCGCTCGGCACCTTTGCGCAGCGCCGGGTTCTTCGCATTGATATCCGGCAGGTACAGGCGCCGACCGAAGATCGTCTCGACATAACCCTGCTCGGCCGCCTGGGCGCGGGTGCGCTCCATATAGGCCAGCACGCCCGGATAACGGGCGAAGTAGCGGTCGATATAGGCCTGGGACTGTTTACGATCGACACCGATCTGCTTGGCCAGGCCAAACGCGCTCATGCCGTAGATCAGGCCGAAGTTGATCGCCTTGGCGCTGCGACGCTGGTCGGTAGTGACCGCGCCCAGCTCCACGCCAAATACTTCGGCGGCGGTGGCCTTGTGTACGTCCAGGTCATTGCGGAAGGCGTGCAGCAAGCCTTCGTCCTTGGCCAGGTGCGCCATGATCCGCAGCTCGATCTGCGAGTAGTCCGCCGCCAACAGCTTGTAGCCTTTAGGCGCGACGAACGCCTGACGAATCCGCCGACCTTCAGCAGTGCGGATCGGAATGTTCTGCAGGTTCGGATCACTCGACGACAAGCGCCCCGTGGCCGCCACCGCCTGGTGATACGACGTATGGATGCGCCCGGTGCGCGGGTTGATCTGCTCAGGCAAGCGGTCGGTGTAGGTGCTTTTCAGCTTGCTCATGGAGCGGTACTGCATCAGCACCTTGGGCAGCGGGAAATCCTGCTCGGCCAGTTCGGCGAGCACCGCTTCGGCGGTCGACGCCTGGCCCTTGGCGGTCTTGCTCAGGATCGGGTGGCCAAGTTTTTCGTAGAGGATCGCGCCCAATTGCTTGGGCGAGCCGAGGTTGAATTCCTCACCGGCGATGGCAAATGCCTCACGCTCCAGTTCGACCATCTTCTCGCCCAGCTCGACGCTCTGCACGCCGAGCAACTTGGCGTCCACCAGCGCGCCCTGGCGCTCGATACGCGCCAGCACCGGCACCAGTGGCATCTCGATATCGGTCAGCACGCTGACTAGGCTGGGGATCGCCGTGAGTTTTTCGAACAAGGTCTGATGCAGGCGCAGGGTGACGTCGGCATCTTCAGCCGCGTAAGGCCCGGCCTGTTCGAGGGAGATCTGGTCAAAGGTCAGCTGTTTAGCGCCTTTACCGGCAATATCCTGAAAGCTCACGGTGGTGTGACCCAGGTATTTCTGCGCCAGGCTGTCCATGTCATGCCGCGTGGCCGTGGAGTCGAGGACGTAGGATTCGAGCATGGTGTCGTAGGCAATGCCCTGCACCGTGATGCCACAATTCTGATCACCGCCGATGGCACAGTTGGCCAGGATATTCATGTCGAACTTGGCGTGCTGGCCGACCTTGAGCTTGCTCGGGTCTTCGAGGATCGGCTTGAGCGCGCGCAGGACCGTGTCGCGGTCCAATTGCTCCGGCACACCCATGTAGGAATGGGTCAGCGGGATGTAGGCCGCTTCATAGGGCTGAACCGCGAACGACAACCCAACCAATTGCGCCTGCTGCGCATCGATGCCGGTGGTCTCGGTGTCGAAGGCGAACAGCTTGGCGTCGCCGAGCTTCTTCATCCACACCTCGAAACGCGCCTGATCGAGGATGGTTTCGTACTTGAGCTCGGTATTCACGACCGGCGCATTGTCGATGACCGGAGCAGCCACCTCCAGCCCGGTGCGCTTGGCGTCGCGCTGCACTTCGTCAAACCAGCTTTTGAACTCCAGGAGGGTATACAGCTCCAGGAGTTTTTCACGATCCGGCTCGATCAGGTGCAGATCGTCCAGGCCAACATCGAGCGGTACGTCGATCTTGATCGTCGCCAACTGATAGGAGAGAAACGCCATCTCCTTATGCTCTTGCAACTTGGCCGGCAGCGTCTTGGCCCCACGGATAGGCAGGGTCGGCACAATATCCAACTGCTCATAAAGCTCTTTCAGGCCGCCATTGACGCCCACCAGCAAGCCGGAAGCGGTCTTCGGACCAATGCCCGGAACGCCTGGGATGTTGTCGGACGAATCGCCCATCAACGCCAGATAGTCGATGATCTGCTCCGGAGCGACGCCAAATTTCTCCTTTACGCCCTCCACGTCCATGGCGCTACCGGTCATGGTGTTGACCAAGGTAATGTGCCCGTCGACCAACTGTGCCATGTCCTTGTCACCGGTAGAGATCACTACCGGGCGGTCTGCGGCCGCGCTGCTGCGGGCCAGGGTGCCGATCACGTCATCGGCCTCGACGCCTTCGACGCACAACAGCGGGAAGCCCAGGGCGATCACGCTCTGGTGCAGGGGCTCGATCTGCAGGCGCATGTCGTCGGGCATGCTTGGGCGGTTGGCCTTGTATTCGGCGTACATTTCGTCGCGAAAGGTCCCACCCTTGGCATCGAACACGACCGCGAACGGGCTGTCCGGGTACTGCTTGCGCAGGCTTTTGAGCATGTTCAACACGCCCTTGACCGCACCGGTCGGCAGGCCTTTGGAGGTGGTCAGCGGTGGCAGCGCGTGGAAGGCGCGGTACAGATAAGAAGAACCGTCCACCAGGACGAGGGGCGCTTGGCTCATGAGCAGGATCAACCTTTTCGGCGGGTCAGGCGCTAGAATAGCCGGACCACAGACAACAAAGGGACAAGGTTATCATGCGCTCATTCAATCGCCTGCTGTTGACCGGCTTGTTTGCATTCGCTCCGATGGTTGCCATGGCGGCCGACAGTGCGCCTTCGGGTGATCCGGAAGTTACCATTCGCACAGAGGGCGACAAAACCATTCAGGAGTACCGTCAAAACGGTTTCCTGTACGCAATCAAGGTGACCAAGAAAGGCTTCCCACCGTATTTCCTGGTGCGCGCGGACGGAACCGATGCGAATTTCATCCGCTCTGACCAACCGGATATGCTGATCCCGTCATGGAAGATCTTCGAATGGAAATGATTTCTTAACTTCAATTGGCGCCGCACACCGCGGCGCCCGTACTGGCAGTTTTAACCATGTCTGTGTTCACCCCCCTGGCTCGGCCCGAGCTGGAAACCTTTCTTGCCCCTTATGGGCTCGGCCGCCTGCTTGATTTCCAGGGGATCGCCGCGGGAAGCGAAAACACCAATTTCTTCATCAGCCTGGAACAGGGCGAGTTCGTCCTGACCCTGGTTGAGCGCGGCCCGGTGCAGGAAATGCCGTTCTTCATCGAACTGCTCGACGTGCTCCACGACGCCGATTTGCCGGTGCCTTACGCGCTGCGCACCACCGACGGCGTGGCCCTGCGCGAATTGGCCGGCAAACCGGCGCTGCTGCAACCGCGCCTGGCCGGCAAGCACATCAAGGACGCCAACGCCCAGCACTGTGCGCAAGTCGGCGAGTTGCTTGGCCATCTGCACCTGGCGACCCAGGGCGACAAGGTGCTGGAGCGCAAGACCGATCGCGGGCTGGACTGGATGCTCAGCGAAGGCGCGCAGTTGATTTCGCACCTGGACGCAGCGCAGCAACGCCTGCTGCAGGACGCGCTGGATGAGATCGAGGCCCACAAGGCGCAGATCCTCGCCCTGCCGCGCGCGAATATTCACGCGGACCTGTTTCGCGACAACGCGATGTTCGAAGGCACGCACCTGACGGGCTTGATCGACTTTTACAACGCCTGCTCAGGCCCGATGCTGTACGACGTAGCGATCGCCCTGAATGACTGGTGCTCGGATGCCGATGGCGTGCTCGACGGCCAGCGCGCCCGTGCGCTACTGGGTGCTTACGCAGGGTTGCGACCGTTCACCGCGAAGGAAGCCGAGTTGTGGCCGACGATGTTGCGCGTGGCGAGCGTGCGGTTCTGGTTGTCACGCCTGATCGCGGCGGAGTCGTTTGCCGGACAGGATGTGTTGATTCATGACCCTGCGGAGTTCGAGCATCGGCTGGCGCAGCGCCAGCAGGTCGCGATCCAACTGCCGTTCGCGCTCTAAAATATGGGAGGGAGCTTGCTCCCGCCCCTGGTCTTTCAGAGCGACTCCAGGCACCCCGCCAAGTCATTGCCCAGCTTGTCCAGCACCTGCTCGTAACCCTGGGCCGTCGCCGGGGTGTACCCGCCCAGCGCATCCAGCTCCGCCAATTTCACCGGCAAACCGGCGACCAGCGTTTCTGCCAGGCGCGGACGCAGCGGCGGTTCACTGAACACACACGTCTTGCCGACTTCCTGCAAGCGCGTGCGCATCGCCGCCACATGCTGGGCGCCGGGCTGCACTTCGGCGGCCACGCTGAACACACCGGCGTGCTTGAGGCCGTAGGCGTCTTCGAAGTAATCAAAAGCTTCGTGAAACACAAAGTAGGGTTTGTCCTGGATGCCAGCCATCCGCGCTTTCAGGCGTGCGTCCAATGCATCCAGTCGGCCCAGGAACGCCTTCACGTTGTGCTGGTAACGCTCGGCATTGGCCGGGTCTGCGGCGCTGAGGTCGGCGCCCATGCGTGTGGCAATCACCCGAGCGTTGAGCGTCGACAACCACAAATGCGCATCCAGACTGCCTGGGCGATGATCGTGGTCATGTTCGTCGGCATCGTCGGCATGGGAATGGCTATCTTCGGCGAAACGGCGGAGTTTCATGCCCGGAAGATCCTGCACGGCCACCGTCGGCAGGCTACGCCCCTTGAGGACGCGCGGCAGGAAGCCTTCCATGTCCGGTCCGATCCAATACAACAGATCCACCGACTGCACACGCCGCACGTCGGATGGGCGCAACGCATAGTTATGCGGCGACGCACCCGGTGGCAACAACACCTCGGGAACCGCCACCCCGTCCTGCACAGCGGCGGCAATCAACTGCAGCGGCTTGATGCTGGTCAGCACCTTGACCTGCGCCTGAGCGGCACCCGCGGTGAGCAAACTGGCGACAAATACGACAAAAACGGGAAAAAGTCGGGACACGATGACCACTCAATGGCGTAGGAACGGGTAACATAATAACGTCTCTATCAAATATCTGCCGCCGCTCATGCCTATAACACCGCTCGCCAGCCGTCCCCACGACCACTCTCACTGCGTGCATACCGCGCTGTCGGAGGCCGACACCCTGTGCACACGGCAGGGGCTGCGCCTGACCGCCCTGCGCCGGCGCGTGCTGGAACTGGTCTGGCAGAGCCACAAACCGCTGGGCGCCTACGACATTCTCGGCGTGCTCAGCGAACAGGACGGTCGCCGCGCCGCACCGCCTACCGTGTACCGCGCGCTGGATTTCCTGCTGGACAACGGCCTGGTCCACCGCATCGCTTCGCTCAATGCCTTCGTCGGCTGCAACCACCCGGAACACGCGCACCAAGGCCAGTTCCTGATCTGCCGCACGTGCCACGCCGCCATCGAGCTTGAGCAAAAAAGCATCAGCGACGCCATCATCCAGAGCGCCGCCGACGTCGGCTTCAAGGTTGAAGGGCAAACCGTCGAAGTCGTCGGGCTCTGCGCCGGTTGCCAGGGGGCTTGATGAGCAACGCGTTAATCCGCCTGGAGCAGGTCGGGGTCACGTTCGCCGGGCAAAACGTGCTGGATAACATCCAGTTGAGCGTCGAACCGGGGCAGATCGTCACCCTGATCGGCCCCAATGGCGCTGGCAAGACCACCCTGGTGCGCGCCGTGCTCGGCTTGCTCAAGCCCGACACCGGCAGTGTGTGGCGCAAGCCCAAACTGCGTGTCGGCTATATGCCGCAAAAACTCTTCGTGGACCCGACGCTGCCCTTGTCCGTGCTGCGCTTCCTGCGCCTGGTGCCAGGTGTGGACCGCGCCCGCGCGCAAGCCGCGCTCAAGGAAGTCGGTGCCGAACAGGTCATCGACAGCCCAGTGCAAAGCATCTCCGGCGGTGAAATGCAGCGCGTATTGCTGGCCCGCGCCCTGTTGCGCGAGCCGGAACTGCTGGTGCTCGACGAACCGGTGCAGGGGGTCGACGTCGCCGGCCAGGCCGAGCTGTACAGCTTGATCACCCGCCTGCGCGACCGCCTTGGCTGCGGCGTGCTGATGGTCTCCCACGACCTGCACCTGGTGATGAGCACCACCGACCAGGTGGTGTGCCTCAACCGCCACGTGTGCTGCTCCGGCCACCCGGAGCAAGTCAGCGGCGACCCGGCGTTCGTCGAGCTGTTCGGCAAGAACGCGCAGAGCCTGGCGATTTATCACCACCATCACGACCACGCCCATGACCTGCATGGCGCCGTGGTCGATGATCCCGCTACGCCCCACACTCACGTTCATGGAGATAGCTGCAAGCATGGCTGATTTTCTGCTCTACGCCCTGCTGGCAGGCTTGGCTCTGGCGCTGGTGGCGGGCCCACTGGGCTCGTTCGTGGTCTGGCGGCGCATGGCCTATTTCGGCGACACCTTGTCCCACGCCGCACTGCTGGGCGTGGCCCTGGGCTTCCTGCTGGATGTAAGCCCGGCCATCGCCGTGACGGTCGGCTGCCTGCTGCTGGCGGTGCTGCTGGTGACCCTGCAACAGCGCCAGCCGCTGGCCTCCGACACGCTACTGGGCATCCTGGCGCCCAGCACCCTGTCCCTGGGCTTGGTGGTGCTGAGCTTTATGCATGAAGTACGCATCGACCTGATGGCTTACCTGTTCGGCGACCTGCTGGCGATCAGCCCCACGGACCTTGCGTGGATTCTCGGCGGCAGCGCCGCCGTGCTGGTGCTGCTGGTGACGCTGTGGCGCCCGCTGCTGGCGATCACCGTGCATGAAGAACTGGCCACGGTGGAAGGCTTGCCCGTGCCCGCCCTGCGCATGACCTTGATGTTGTTGATCGCCGTGGTGATCGCTGTCGCGATGAAGATTGTCGGCGTATTGTTGATCACGTCACTGCTGATCATTCCCGCAGCCGCTGCCCAGCGCCACGCCCGTTCGCCGGAGCAGATGGCGATCGGCGCCAGCGTGCTGGGGATGCTGGCCGTGTGTGGGGGCCTGGCGCTGTCCTGGTTCAAGGACACGCCGGCAGGGCCGTCGATTGTGGTCACGGCGGCCGCCCTGTTTCTGCTGAGTTTTGTCCTGCCTCGTCGAGGGGTGTAGACTTGCTCGCTTTTTGCGCAAATAGAGAGTCGCAGGAATGAAGCCGTTCACCTCCCGTTATCTGCTCCTTGCCGCATTTTCCCTGCTGCTGGGCGCCTGTCAAAGTACCCCGCCCGCCGCCCCCGAGGCCCAGGACGCACGCGCTGTCGCCATCGCACAGTTGGAGCAAAACCTGGCCAGCAGCGAGCTGGCCACCGCCGAAGACCAACTGACCGCGCTGCAAGCCCAGTCGCCCAACGATCCGGCGCTCGAGGCTTACCAACGCCAACTGGCCGAAGCCTACCTGCAACGCAGTCAAATCGTGTTGCAAAAAGGTGATGTCAACGCCGCCGCTACCGCCCTCAGCCGCGCCCGTGCATTGATGCCCAAGGCTCCGGCGCTGACCGGTGGAGTCAACAGCGCCATCACCCATGCGCGCAAAGCCGAGCTGGACAAAGCCGAGGCCGCCCTCAAGGCCGCCGAAACCAAACCCGTCGCCAAGGTCATCGACCCGGCTGCGCAAAGCACCACCGTGGCGCTGAACCTCACCGACATCGAAGAACTGCGCCATCAGCTGGATGCCATCGCCACCGACGTGGTGAATTACCAGTGCGATGTGACCATCCAGGCACCGCGCACCCAGGATTACCCATGGCTGGCGACCTTGCTGAGCAAACGGGTCAAGCGCATTGATGCGGGGTACGACCTGAAGATTCACCGGCAGATTCTGAAGACTATTCCGGCGCAGGTTGTGCTGATTCCGCGCAGGGCTGAGTAACGCCATCGGGGGCAAGCCCCCTCCCACATTTTGAACGGTGAATACATTCAAAGTGTGGGAGGGGCGGTGCGACGATTCGACTTGCCCCCGATGGCGATCTAACCAACAGCAGATGACTTAAGCCGGAACCGCCTTGGCCTTCAGCTCACGCTCCCAGACCCGATGCTGGGCAATCGCTTTAAAGAACGCCTTGAACGCCTTGGCATCCGCCCCCACGATCAACCCCGCATCCGCCTCGAGCTTGAGCAGGTCGAGCAAGGGCTGCGCGTCACTGGCCACGGCAATCGCCTTCAAGTGCTTGTAGGCCTCCAGCAGGTAGTGCAACGCCACGCCATCCCCACTCAACGCCTTGATCGACGCCTTACCGCCGGGTACGAACACCGCGTCGAACGCAATCGACGGCAGGCCCTCCATCGAGGCATCCACCGGCAGACTCTTGCCATCGAGCGTGGTGACCGGCGCCGAGGTCGGCCCCAGTAACTTGGCGTGTGCCCCCTCGGCCTCCAGCGCCTTCTTCAACGCGGCAATCGCCACGCCATCCACACCGTTCGCCGCCAGAATCGCCACTCTGCGCGTCTTGATATCGCCGGACAGTAAATTCGCCTGGCTCAGCGCGGGAGAGCGCTCCGGTTGGGTTTTGCGCTCTGGCACCGTGCCTTCGGTCGGCACCGGCAGCCCGAGGTTTTGCGCCACGCGCTTGGCCAGTTCCAGGTCAATGTTGGCGAGAATCTCGTTAACCTGACGCACACGGATGTACTCACGCTCCACCTTGCCCAGTTCAAAGCTGTAGGCCGCGATGATGTGTTCTTGCTCATGCAAGCTCATGCTGCGGAAAAACAGGCGCGCCTGGGAAAAGTGATCGCCGAACGACTCACTGCGCTGGCGAATCTTGTGCGCGTCGACGCGCTCCGGATAGGACTCAAACCCGCCATCCTGCGCCGCTGGCGGGGTTTCCTTCGGCCAGCCGCCATCAATCGAGTTCGGCTCGTAAGACGCGCGCCCTTTATCGAGGGTGCTGCGGTGCATGGCATCGCGCTGGTTGTTATGCAAAGGCGTCACCGGCTGGTTGATCGGCAACTGATGAAAGTTCGGGCCACCCAGTCGGCTGATCTGTGTGTCGGTGTAGGAAAACAACCGGCCTTGCAGCAACGGGTCATTGGAGAAGTCGATCCCCGGCACGATATGCCCCGGGCAGAACGCGACCTGCTCGACTTCAGCGAAGAAGTTATCCGGGTTGCGGTTCAGCACCATCTTGCCCAATGGGGTAATCGGCACCACCTCCTCGGGAATCAGTTTGGTGGGGTCGAGGATGTCGAAGTCGAACGCGTGCTCCTTCGCCTCAGGAATCACCTGCACACCCAATTCCCATTCGGGGTAATCGCCACCTTCAATTGACTCCCACAGGTCGCGGCGGTGGTAGTCGGCATCTTTACCTGCGAGCTTTTGCGCTTCGTCCCACACCAGCGAGCAGGTGCCGACCGTAGGGCGCCAGTGGAATTTGACGAAGTTGGACTGCCCCTCTGCATTCACCAGGCGAAAGGTATGTACGCCGAAGCCCTGCATGCTGCGCAGGCTTTTCGGAATGGCCCGGTCAGACATGGCCCAGATCACCGTGTGCGCCGATTCCGGCTGCAGTGAGACAAAATCCCAGAACGTATCGTGGGCCGAGCCACCAGTAGGAGTTTCGTTGTGCGGCTCGGGCTTTACCGCATGCACAAAGTCGGGAAACTTGATCGCGTCCTGAATGAAAAATACCGGCACGTTGTTGCCCACCAGGTCGAAGTTGCCTTCGTCAGTGAAGAACTTAACCGCAAAACCGCGCACGTCACGCACTGTATCGCCCGAACCACGCGGGCCCTGCACGGTGGAGAAACGCACGAACACCGGGGTCTTATGCCCTGGGTTGCGCAGGAAACCGGCCTTGGTCAGTGCCGAATGGTTCTCATAGGTCTGGAAATAGCCGTGAGCGCCCGTACCACGCGCATGCACGATGCGCTCCGGGATACGTTCATGGTCAAAGTGCGTGATTTTTTCACGCATGATGAAGTCTTCCAGCAGCGAGGGGCCACGGGCACCGACTCTCAAGGTGTTCTGGTTGTCGGAAATCTTCACGCCTTGGTTGGTACGCAGGGCCTGCCCAGTCGCGTCGGAACGGAACGCTTCCAGGGCCTGCAGCTTGGCGTTGGTGTTGCCACGGTCCAGGGTATCGGTGCCGGCAAGTTCACTCTTCGGCGGGGTGGCTGGCTTCTTGGTACTCATCAGACAAAACTCCTTATTCAAAGTGGCCAGAGCGGTCCCCGGCTCGTTTGAGCAAACCCCAGGCACGGCACCTGGGAAATCGAGTTGCTTAAGTAGTGACTGACACGAATTTGCACCGTTCCTTTTTTATGACCTTTGATCGCGTTATTGCCAAATCGCTGGTTGAAAGCGAAATAAATGCTAAGAAACGCTATACGGACAGGCTAAAATGCGCGCCCGGCTAACCGCTGATCCCTTTTCCATGCGCCCCACAAGGTTCGCTACGTGATCGAGTTTCATAACGTCCATAAAACCTACCGCGTCGCCGGTAAGGAAATCCCCGCGCTGCACCCCACCAGCCTGCGCGTCGAGAACGGCCAGGTGTTTGGGCTGATTGGCCACTCCGGCGCGGGGAAAAGTACCCTTCTGCGCCTGATCAATCGCCTCGAGCAACCCAGCGGCGGCCAGATCAACGTCGATGGCGAAGAAGTCACGGCCCTGGATGCCAACGGCCTGCGCCGTTTCCGCCAGCAGGTCGGGATGATTTTCCAGCACTTCAACCTGCTGGCCTCCAAGACCGTCGCCGACAACGTGGCGCTGCCACTGACCCTGGCCGGCGAATTGTCGCGCAAGGCCATCGACCAGCGCGTCGCCGAACTGCTGGCGCGTGTCGGTCTGTCGGACCACGCCAAAAAGTACCCGGCGCAATTGTCCGGCGGCCAGAAGCAGCGCGTCGGCATTGCCCGCGCCCTGGCGACCAAACCGAAAATCCTGCTGTGCGACGAAGCCACCAGCGCCCTCGACCCGCAGACCACCGCCTCGGTGCTGCAACTGCTGGCCGAGATCAACCGCGAGTTGAAACTCACCATCGTGCTGATCACCCACGAAATGGACGTGATCCGCCGCGTATGCGACCAGGTGGCCGTGATGGATGCCGGCATGATCGTCGAGCAAGGCTCGGTGGCCGATGTGTTCCTGCACCCCAAGCACCCGACCACCAAGCGCTTTGTCCAGGAAGCCGATCAGGTCGACGAAAGCGAGCAGCGCGATGACTTCGCCCACGTACCGGGCCGCATCGTGCGCCTGACGTTCCAGGGCGAAGCGACCTACGCGCCGTTACTGGGCACCGTCGCCCGTGAAACGGGGGTGGACTACAGCATCCTCGCCGGGCGTATCGACCGCATCAAAGACACCCCCTACGGGCAACTGACCCTCGCCGTCACCGGCGGCGACATGGAAGCAGCCTTTGCCCGCTTCACCGCCGCCGACGTCCACATGGAGGTGCTGCGCTAATGGAAGTGCTGTTGAGTTTCTTCGCCAATATCGACTGGTCCGAAATCTGGCTCGCCACCGGCGATACCATGACCATGCTGTTCGGTTCGCTGTTCTTCACCGTACTGCTCGGCTTGCCATTGGGCGTGCTGCTGTTTCTGTGCAGCCCGCGCCAGTTGTTCGAGCAAAAAGGCCTGTACGCGTTGCTGTCGCTGATTGTGAACATCCTGCGCTCGCTGCCGTTCATCATCCTGTTGATCGTGATGATCCCGTTCACCGTGCTGATCACCGGCACCTCGCTGGGTGTGGCCGGGGCGATTCCGCCGCTGGTCGTAGGGGCAACACCGTTCTTTGCGCGCCTGGTGGAAACCGCGCTGCGTGAAGTAGACCGCGGCATCATCGAAGCCACCCAGTCCATGGGCGCCAGCACGCGCCAGATCATCACCCATGCGTTATTGCCTGAGGCCCGCCCCGGCATTTTCGCGGCGATTACGGTGACGGCTATTACACTGGTGTCCTACACGGCCATGGCCGGTGTCGTCGGTGCCGGTGGCCTGGGTGACCTGGCGATCCGTTTCGGCTACCAGCGCTTCCAGACCGATGTGATGGTGGTCACCGTGGTGATGCTGTTGATCCTGGTGCAAATTCTGCAAACCGTCGGCGACAAGCTGGTGGTGCATTTTTCTCGAAAATAACGGCTATTGCCGGCCACACGCCGATAGATACCCGAACAAGGAGCTTGTTGAATGAAAAAACTACTGGTTGCTTTCGCCGCCGTTGCCGCGTTTTCCGCCCACGCCGCCGAGACCCTTACCGTCGCCGCGTCGCCGGTACCCCACGCGGAAATTCTGGAGTTCGTTAAACCTGCGCTCGCCAAAGAAGGCGTGGACTTGCAGGTCAAAGTCTTCACCGACTACGTGCAGCCCAACGTCCAAGTGGCTGAAAAGCGCCTGGACGCAAACTTCTTCCAGCACCAGCCGTACCTGGATGAGTTCAACAAAGCCAAGGGCACGCACCTGGTGAGCGTCGGCGCGGTCCACCTGGAACCCCTGGGCGCTTACTCCAGCAAACACAAGACCCTGGCCGACCTGCCTGAAGGCGCCAACGTCGTGATCCCGAACGACGCCACCAACGGCGGCCGTGCGCTGTTGCTGCTGGCCAAGCACGACCTGATCAGCCTGAAGGACCCGACCAACATCCTGTCGACCATCAAGGACATCACCGCCAACCCGAAAAAACTCAAGTTCCGCGAACTGGAAGCCGCCACCTTGCCGCGCGTGCTGACCCAGGTCGACCTGGCGCTGATCAACACCAACTACGCGCTGGAAGCCAAGCTGGACCCGTCCAAGGACGCCCTGGTCATCGAAGGCAGCGACTCGCCTTACGTGAACATCCTGGTGACCCGCGAAGACAACAAAGACTCGGACGCCGTGAAGAAGCTGGTCGCAGCCCTGCACACGCCTGAAGTGAAGACGTTCATCGAAGAGAAGTACAAAGGCGCGATCAAGCCGGCGTTCTGATCCGACTCGCTCCCCAACACACCGCAGATCAAAAAATGTGGGAGAGGGCTTGCCCCCTCCCACCTGTGTTTTGTGTTGCCTGTTACTTACGCTGCAACAGCCCCGGCAACTGCACCACCAGCTTCTGGTTGTTCAACGGCGCACGGATAAACCCACGCTGCGTCCCATCCGGGCCGATCAGCGCAAGGTTGCCGCTGTGGTCGACCGTGTAGTTCGGCTTGGTCGTGTCCGCCGGAATGAACGGGATGCTCACCGCGTTCGACACCTTCTGCACATCGTCCACATTCGCGCCGGTCAGGCCTTGGAATTGCGGGTCGAAATAGCCCAGGTATTGCTTGAGCTGAGTCGGCGTGTCGCGGTTCGGGTCGACGCTGACCAGGATCACCTGCAACTTATCCACAGCCTCTTTGGGCAACTCGCTCTTGATCTGGCGCAGTTGGGCAAGGGTGGTGGGGCAGATGTCCGGGCAGAAGGTGTAGCCGAAGAACAGCAGGCTCCACTTGCCTTTCAACTCGTTGACCAGCACCGGCTGGCCGTCCTGGTTGGTCATGGTCACTGGCGGCAATTGGCGGCTTTGCGGCAGCAGGATGATACCGGCATCGATCAAGGCGGTCGGGTCGCCCTGGCCCTTGCCCGAGAGCACTTTGTTGACGGTCAGGCCCATGATCAACGCGACAATGGCCACCAGAATGAAGACAGTTTTTTGAGTTCGAGTCATAGGTTCAACAGTAAGTAGTGGTCTACGAGCAGGGCGATAAACAGCAGGAACAAGTACCAGATAGAGTACTTGAAGGTGTTGATCGCCGCGTGCGGCTGAGCGCCACGGTACAGCACCCAGGCCCATTGCAGAAAGCGTGCGCCCAGCAGCAGCGCAGATCCGAGGTACAGCAGGCCGCTCATATGGATGACGTAAGGCATCAGGCTCACCGCCAGCAGGACGCAGGTGTAGAGCAGGATATGCACCTTGGTGTAGTGCTCGCCATGGGTGACCGGCAGCATCGGAATATCGGCCTTGGCGTATTCCTCCTTGCGGTGAATGGCCAGGGCCCAGAAGTGCGGCGGAGTCCAGGCGAAGATGATCAGCACCAGCAACAACGGCTCAGCGCTGACATGCCCGGTAACCGCAACCCAGCCCAACAGCGGCGGTGCCGCGCCGGCCAGGCCACCGATGACGATGTTCTGCGGCGTCGCACGCTTGAGAAAACCGGTGTAGATCACCGCATAACCGAGTAACGAGGCCAGCGTCAGCCACGCCGCCAGCGCGTTGGTGAACGCCAGCAGCAGCGCCAACCCTGCAACAGCCAGAAACAATGCAAAGGCCAGCGCCGCCACGGGCGACACCCGCCCCTGTGCGATCGGCCGCTTTTGCGTGCGCGCCATCAGCGTATCGATGCGCCGATCCACGACGTGGTTGACCACCGCCGCGCCACCGGCACACAGGGCGATCCCCAGGTTGCCGAAGGTCAGCACCGCCCACGGCACCCCGGCGCGGGTGGCGAGGAACATGCCCACCAGCGAGGTGATGAGCATCAGCACCACCACTTTCGGCTTGGTCAGCTCCAGGTAATCACGCCAGATCGCCTGGCCGTGACGCGCGCCGATCAAGGTCGCCATGGCATCTCTCCTTTAAGGGTGATGAGGCCCGATACGTGTTTACGCGGGCTGAAGCGCCAGCCGAACGGCAACTGGCGGCGCACCCGGACCAGGCTGGTGCGGGCGTGATAATTGACCAGTACCAGGGTCAGCAACAAGGCTGCGCCACCGGCGTTGTGACCGACCGCAACGGGTAATGGCAGATGGAAATACACGTTGCTCAGGCCCAGGCAGATTTGTGCCGCCAGGGCGATCAGCAGCAGCCCCGCGAGCCGGGTCATGCCCACGGCGCGCAGTTGCCAGGCCAGGCCCAGCAACACCAGGGTGACCAGCAGCGCGCCGACGCGGTGGGTCAGGTGGATGGCCGTGCGCGCATCGCTGTCGAGCTGGCCGCCGAGGTAATTGGGGCCGATGTGCTGGGTCAGGTGGAAGCCATTGGCAAAGTCCGCCGCCGGCCACCACTGGCCATGACAGGTGGGCAAGTCGATACAGGCCACCGCCGCGTAGTTGGAACTCACCCAGCCGCCCAGCGCAATCTGCCCGATCACCAGCACCAACCCCGCCGTCGCCCAATATTGCAGGCGCTTGGGCACGATCAACGCAGGCAGTACGCCGGACAGGCGCAGCGTCAGCAGAAACAACAGGCTCAAGGTCGCAAAGCCGCCCAACAGATGCCCGGTCACCACTTGCGGCCAGAGCTTGAGCGTCACCGTCCACATGCCGAACGCCGCCTGGGCCAACACCACCGCCAACAGGAACAGCGGCAACTTCACCGGCTGACCGGGGTCGCGCCGATGCCGCCAGGAGCGCGCCGCCAGCAGCACGATCAGCAGGCCCAGGGTGCCAGCAAAGTAACGATGGACCATCTCGCTCCAGCCTTTGTCGGCCTCCACCGGCGTGTCCGGAAAATGCAGCTCGGCGTGGGCCAGTTGGGCTTCGCTTTGCGGCACGCTGATAAAGCCGTAGCACCCCGGCCAGTCCGGGCAACCCAGGCCGGCGTGGGTCAGGCGCGTGTAGGCGCCGAGCAACACGACGATCAGCGCCAGCAAGGTGGCAAACAGCGCGAGGCGAAATCCAGGTTTGGCCATGACGATGCCCTTATCCGATGTTCGACAGTTTCAGCAGTTGGCGCAGGTCGTTGAGCAAGTCCTTGCCCTTGACCGTCGTGTCGTAGCGCAGCACCAGGTTGCCGTGGGGGTCGACGATCCACAGTTGCGCCTCGCCCGGTGCGGCGGCGGCTTTGCCGAAGGTCGTCAGGTCCAGCGGGTAGCGTTGCAATTGCGGGTATTCGGCCTTGAGCTTGGCGTCGTAATCGGCGCCGACCGGCAGCGCACTGGCCAGGGCATGACTGGCGCGGGAGGCATCGCGCCCGAGGCCGATCTGCAGTTGCCGCGCCAGGTACACCAATTGCTGGCACTCGGCGGCGCAGGCGCGGGGCGCAGTGACCAGCAACTGCCAGCGCTGTTCGTCGGCCTGCACGCCGATGTCGGCACGGGTCTGGCCGTTACCGATCAGTTCACCGTGGTAACTGCGACTGTCCGGCACCCAGAACTGCAGCTTGTACATAAACGTGGCGAGCACCATCGGGCCGATCACCATCAGCAGGATCAGGATCAGTTGCCAGCGACCCTTGCGCCGGTCGGGCGTTGCTGGCGCATCAGACATGTTGAGTGGATTCATGGCCGCTCCCATGGTGCTTCTCCTTTGCGTTGTGCCATCCGAGGTAGAGGTAAAGGCTCAGCAGCGCCAGCGCCATGGCAAACCATTGCACCGCATAGGCCAGGTGTTTTTCCGGGCCCATGGCAACGATGGGCCAGGTGGTTTCATACGTACCGGGGCCAGCTTCGGCGCGCAGCTCGTAGGCAAAACCGCTGCGGCCCAACTCGGCCCACAACGCGGCGGGATGCAGCGCGGTGAGCAGGCGCGGCCATTGCGCGGTCGCCAGGTCGGCATGCAGCTGGAAGGTTTCGCCGGGCGCGATGTACACCCAGGCGTCAAGATTCACCGGCTGCTCCGGCGTGCTGAAGACGGGCGGCGCGCGCCGATCCGGCCAGGGCAACCAGCCGCGATTGAGCAACAGCCACAGGCCGCTGGCCTGGTCGTGGAACGGTTGCAGCAGCTCGACGCCAGCCTTGCCATTACGCATGCGGTTGTCGAGCAACACGCTGTGCTCGCCGTCGAATTGGCCGCGCAGATGCACGCGACGGAAGGCCGGGTCAGCCATGTCGCCGAGTTGCGCACTGCCCACCGGCTCAGCGGCACGGCGCTCGGCATAGCTGTCCACCATCAGCTGTTTTTCATGGCCGCGTGACAGTTGCCAGAAGCCCAAGCCCACCATCAGCGGCAGCAACACGAGCACCACCAACGTCGGCGCGATACCGGGGCGAAAGCGCTGGATAGCACTGGCTATACTGAATTTCATCGCCCCTCCCCTATAAGCCCTGGAGCCAGACCATGCTCAAAGCCGCCATTGCCCTGATGCTGATCGCGACCGTCGCAAGCCTGTTCAGCGGCTTGTTCTTTTTGGTCAAGGACGAGGGCCACTCCAACCGCCTCGTCACGGCCTTGACCGTGCGTGTCGTACTGGCCGTGCTCACCGTGGCACTGATCGCCTGGGGCTTTTTCAGCGGCCAGTTGGTGTCGCATGCGCCTTGGTAGCGCGCCTCACAGCACATACACGAAGAAAAACAGGCCGATCCAGACCACATCCACAAAGTGCCAATACCAACTGGCGGCTTCGAAACCGAATTGATGCTCGGCATTGAAGTGCCCGCGCAGGATGCGCATCAGCATCACGAACAGAATGATGGTGCCGATGGTTACGTGAGCCCCGTGAAAACCCGTGAGCATGAAGAAGGTCGCGCCGTACACGCCGGAGCCCAGGGTCAGGCCCAGCTCTTTGTAAGCGTGGATGTATTCCTCGGCCTGGAACCCGAGAAAGCCCAGGCCCAGCAGCACCGTGAGCGCCAGCCAGATTTTCAGCGCGCCACGATGGCCTTTGCGCAGGGCATGGTGGGCGATGGTGATGGTCACGCTGGAACTCACCAGCAGGATGGTGTTGACCAGCGGCAGGCCCCATGGGCTGATAGTGCCTTCGGGCGCGGGAAACAGCTTGGGATCAGGGTTGTTGAGCAGCGGCCAGGCAAACTCGAAACTCGGCCACAGCATATGCGCGATGCCTTTGGAGCCTTCGCCCGCCAACCACGGCGCCGACATATGCCGCACATAAAACAGCGCGCCGAAGAACGCGATAAAGAACATCACTTCGGAAAAGATGAACCAGGTCATGCCCCAGCGAAACGAGCGGTCCATCTGCGCGCTGTACAACCCTGCGCGGCTTTCCTTGATCACCGCGCCGAACCAACCGAACAGCATGTAGGCCAGCAGCAAGCCGCCGACGAAAAAGATCCACGGCCCGTGGGATTCCGGGCGCGCAGCCTTCAGGTCGTTGAACCACACAGCCAGGCCATACACGGTGACCAGCAGGCCAACCGTTGCAATTATCGGCCATTTGCTTTGCGCCGGTACGTAGTACGTATCATGAGTCGACATGTATTCGCTCTCCTGATTGAGCGGGCAAACAGTAGCTAGCCGCCGCTATGGACAGCCACGGGCGGTTGGCGCGCGGTGATATCAAACAGCGTGTACGCCAGGGTCAAATGCTTCACATCCTTGGGCATGTCGCGATCGACAATGAAGCGCACCGGCATTTCGATGCGCTCACCGGGTTGCAGCACTTGCTGGGTGAAGCAAAAGCACTCGGTCTTGTGGAAGTACATCGCCGCTTCGGCCGGGGAAATGCTCGGGATCGCCTGGGCAGTCATCGGCTTGTCGCTGGGGTTGTAGGCCACGAAGAGCATTTCGTTGACCGCGCCGGGGTTGACCACGATCTCATCGGCCTTGGAATGGAACTCCCAGACCATGTCGATGGCATTGGTGGACAGGAACTGCACCCGCACCTGGCGCGAAGGATCGACGATCTGCTCGCCTTCATATTGCCCGGCCGTCTTGCCGTTGATGCCGAACGCCTTGCACATCACGTCGTAGATCGGCACGAGGGCAAAGCCGAAGGCGAACATCGCCAACACCAGGATCAGCAGGCGGGTGACCAGGCGCTTGAGTGGCACGGAGTCAGCCATGGCGATCACCCGACGGTGTGGGAGGGGGCTCGGCCTTACAGCCAATGAAGGTGTCGACTGACACACCGCTATCGGGAGCAAGCGCCCTCCCACAGGAGATTTGTGCAAACCGGTTCATTTGACCTCCGGCGGCGTGGTGAAGGTGTGATACGGCGCGGGCGAGGGCACGCTCCACTCCAGGCCTTCGGCGCCGTCCCACGGCTTGGCCGGCGCCAGCGGGCCGCCACGGATGCACTTGATCACGATAAACAGAAAGAAGATCTGCGTGGCGCCGAACATGAAGGCACCGATGGACGAGACCATGTTGAAGTCGGCGAACTGCAGGTTGTAATCCGGCACCCGGCGCGGCATGCCGGCCAGCCCGACGAAGTGCATCGGGAAGAACGCCATGTTCATGCCCACGAAAGACAGCCAGAAGTGCAGCTTGCCCAGGGTTTCGTCGTACATGTGGCCGGTCCATTTCGGCAGCCAGTAGTAGGCCGAGGCGAAGATGCCGAAGATCGCGCCGGGCACCAGTACGTAATGGAAGTGCGCCACCACGAAGTAGGTGTCGTGGTACTGGAAGTCCGCCGGCGCGATGGCCAGCATCAAGCCGGAGAAACCACCGATGGTGAACAGGATCACGAACGCCACCGCAAACAGCATCGGCGTCTCGAACGTCAGCGAGCCTTGCCACATGGTGCTGACCCAGTTGAACACCTTCACCCCCGTCGGGACGGCGATCAGCAGGGTGGCGTACATGAAGAACAACTCGCCCACCAGCGGAATGCCGACCACGAACATGTGGTGCGCCCACACGATGAATGACAGGAACGCGATGCTCGCCGTGGCGTAGACCATCGAGGTGTAGCCAAACAGCGGCTTGCGCGAAAAGGTCGGGATGATCGAGCTGACGGCGCCGAAGGCCGGCAGGATCATGATGTACACCTCGGGATGGCCGAAGAACCAGAACACATGCTGGAACAACACCGGGTCACCGCCGCCGGCCGCACTGAAGAAGCTGGTGCCGAAGTGGATGTCCATCAACATCATGGTCACGCAACCGGCCAGCACCGGCATCACCGCGATCAGCAGGAAGGCGGTGATCAGCCAGGTCCATACGAACAGCGGCATTTTCATCAGGGTCATGCCCGGTGCGCGCAGGTTGAGGATGGTGGCGACCACGTTGATCGCGCCCATGATCGAACTGATGCCCATCAGGTGGATGGCGAAGATGAAGAAGGTCACGCTTTCCGGGGCGTAGGTGGTGGAGAGCGGGGCGTAGAAGGTCCAGCCGAAATTCGGCCCGCCGCCCGGAGTGAACAGGGTCGAGACCAGCAGCAGGAACGCCGCCGGCAGCAGCCAGAAGCTGAAGTTGTTCATACGCGGCAGGGCCATGTCCGGCGCGCCGATCATCAGCGGGATCATCCAGTTGGCCAGGCCGACGAACGCCGGCATCACCGCGCCGAACACCATGATCAAGCCGTGCATGGTGGTCATCTGGTTGAAGAACGCCGGCTCGACGATCTGCAGGCCGGGCTGGAACAGCTCGGCGCGGATCACCATGGCGAACGAACCGCCGAGCAGGAACATGGTGAAGGCAAACCACAGGTACATCGTGCCGATGTCTTTGTGGTTGGTGGTCAGCACCCAGCGCATCAAACCCTTGGCGGGGCCGTGGGCATGGTCACTGGCGTGGCCATGGTCATCGATCACAGCGCTCATGGCCGTTCTCCTGCAAACGAGTGGGCGGGGCGGTTCAGGGCGCAGGCAATGAAGGTTGTCATTTGCTTTGCGCCTGTTTCAGAGCCAGCACGTCTTTGGGCGTGACCATGTCGCCTTTGTTGTTGCCCCAGGCGTTGCGCTCGTAGGTCACCACTGCGGCGATATCCACTTCCGAGAGTTGCTTGCCGAAGGCGGCCATGGCGGTGCCGGGCTTGCCGAAGTAGACGCGGTGCAGGTGGTCTTCCTTGCTTCCGGTGGCGATCGGCGAGCCTTTGAGTGCCGGGAACATCGGCGGCAGGCCCTGGCCTTCGGCCTGGTGACAGGCCACGCAGGCGCTGTGGTAGACCTTGTCGCCACGGGCCACCAGCTCTTCGCGCGTCCACTCTTTGGAGGTCAGCTCCTTGAGCTTGGCGGCCTCGGCCTTGCGCTCGCCGAGCCAGGTGTCGTAGTCGGCCTTGGACTTGACCTCGACCACGATGGGCATGAAGCCGTGGTCCTTGCCGCACAGCTCAGCGCACTGGCCCCGGTAGATGCCGGGCTTCTCGACACGGGTCCAGGCCTCGTTGATGAAACCGGGGATGGCATCGCGCTTGACCGCAAAGGCCGGCACCCACCACGAGTGGATCACGTCCGCAGCGGTCACCAAAAAACGCACCTTGGCGCCCACCGGCAGCACCAGCGGCTGGTCGACTTCCAGCAGGTAGTGTTCGCCCTTGGTAGCCTGGTTGTGGATCTGCTCGGCGGGCGTGGCCAGGTTGCTGAAGAACTCCACATCCTGGCCGAGGTATTTGTAATGCCACTTCCACTGATAGCCGGTGATCTGGATATCTATGTCCGATTCCGTGCTGTCGTAGATGTTGATCAGGGTCTTGGTCGCCGGAATGGCCATCGCCACCAGGATCAGCAAGGGCACTACGGTCCAGAGGATTTCCACGGTGGTGCTTTCGTGGAACTTGGCTGCCACCTGGCCCGTAGACCGGCGGTGAAGGATCATCGACCAGAACATCGCGCCAAATACGACAATGCCGATCACTACACAGATCCAGAAAATGGTCATGTGCAGGTCGAACACAGCGTGACTGACTTCTGTCGCCCCTGGCGCCATATTCGTTGTCCAGGCGGCGTGCGCCTGACCGAATACTGACCACAACAGGAGGCCCATCCAAACATGTGGATGTCGCGTCATTGCGGGTTCCCCTTATCGTTCTTGTTATCCCGCCGGTGTGCACCTGCGTCGAAGGGAGCGGCTTCCATACTGCTTACAACCGCTTAGCCTCACCTGCTTATGCAGTCTGGCGTCATCAGCTAATCGCGTACAAAACCGAGTATAGACAGCACCTGCAACCCCGCAATGTGTCGGGGCAAATGAGCTAAAACAGACGGACGGAGCCCATAAAATCGGGGACGGAATTGTTTATCCGACGAACGATGGCAATTCGATATAACCGCGGTGCATAACCATGAAATAATTATGACAAATGCGTCTTAGACGCTTGTATAAACGAACTACCTTGTCCTTTCCCTTTTCCTACGCCTGTTTCACTGGAGCTTTCATGAACACCGCCGCATTGCGCGAGCAGATTTCCCTTGCCCATCAACACGAAGCCAGCACTGGCCAACTGGCCCAGCAACTCGAGAAACAATTACCGCACCTGCACCCGGCCATCAGCCTGGCGGAGGGGGATCGCAACATCGTCATGACACGCTTTGTCACTGCCTACGTCGACCTCGTCCCGGACCTGCTGGACGCCGCCAACGACGTAGCCCGCGAGGCCGGCATCGAAAGCCAGGTCAAGCCGGTACTGAAGATTGCCGAGCAATTTTTCCTGCAACCGCCTGCGATTCTGACAGGCCATATCGGCCTCGACGGCCTGCTGGACGAGGCCTACCTGGCCCATCGCTTGGTCGAAGAGGTCAATGACCTGTATATCAAGCATTTCGGCCAACCGTTGATTCCGGCGGATACGACCGTGGCCAACCTGATTGCCCATCAACTGATTGGTGAAAAATTTGCCAACCAGTTGGACGAAGCCGTCCACCATGCGGTGGATGAAATGCTCAACGAAGACAACTTTGCGCTGGAATCGGTCGAGGCGTATCGCGAGCAGCTCAAAAGCGTGGCCACGGAAGCGGCGTGGAAGCGCTGGCCGTGCCTGTCACGCAAGCTGGGCGTTGGGCTGGAGCTGGACCAGTCGGCCTGACGCTAAACAAATGTGGGAGGGGGCTTGCCCCCTCCCACATTTTTGATCCGGTTCCGTCAGCTGGTAAACGGCGCCGAACCGATCCCCGTCGTCGTCCGCACCCGTCCTTCCAGCCGACGCTTCAACCCCCGCGCCTCGATCACCAGCTTCGCGCCCTTGGCCGCATTGGCCCGGCCCCACTCCTCCAGCAACTCCAGGCAAGAGTGGTCGATGTAACTCAAGTTACTCAGCGGTACATGCACGGTGGTTCCCGCAGGCACCGTCGACAGCACCTGGGTTAACGCCGGCACCTTCAGAAAGGTCGCCGCACCGCTCAAACGCAGTTCCATTTCGCCGATCTGGGGCAAATCGACCAGACTGATTTTCAGGCGCGAAGCCTTGAACGCCAGTTTCAGCAACGTCAGCCCGAAGCCCACCAGCACGCCGGTCAGCAGGTCGGTAAAGACGATCGCCAGCGCCGTGGCCGCGTAGGTAAACATCGGCATCCGCCCGTAGCGGCCCAACGCCCGGAACGCCTTGACGTCCACCAGCTTGATCCCGGTGTACACCAGCACGCCCGCCAAACTCGCCACCGGAATGCTCTGCAGCACGCTCGACAGCAGCAGCACGAACCCCAGCAGCCACACGCCGTGGAACATCGCCGACAAGCGCGTGGTGGCCCCGGCTTGCACGTTGGCCGAGCTGCGCACGATCACGCCGGTCATCGGCAAGGCGCCGACCAGGCCGCAGAGCATGTTGCCCACGCCTTGCGCAGACAATTCCTTATCGAAATCGGAACGCTGACCACTGTGCATACGGTCGACCGCTGCGGCGGAAAGCAGGGTTTCGGCACTGGCGATAAACGCCACGGCGAACGCGGCGATCAACAATTGAGGGTCGGCCAGGTTCAGCAGGTCGCTGGGACGCAGCCAATCGATGGCGTCAGCGAGGTTTTCCGGAACCTCCACGCGCTTGACCTGCAACGCGAGCACCAGGCTGGTTACCGTTGCCAGGCCCACCCCCAACAAGGCGCCCGGCACGAACCGCAGCGGTTGCGGGCGGAACTTATCCCACAGGTACATCACGAGCATGGTCGACAAACCCAGCAAACCGGCCTGCCAACCAAGGCCGCCGCCCAGCGTAGGAATCGCCTCTGCCAGCGCGGCCGGGAAGTTCGCCAGGTTATCCAGCCCTGATGGCTTGGGCGCACCGTCGAGCATCACATGGACCTGCGACAGCACAATCAGCACACCGATCCCCGCCAGCATGCCGTAGACCACCGCGGGCGCCGTGACACGGAACCAGCAACCCAGACGCAAACGTCCGGCCACCAGTTGCAGGAAGCCGGCCAGCAGCAGGATCGGCCCGAGCATCAGCATGCCGTGCTGGCGCACCAGCTCAAACACCAATACCGCCAAACCCGCCGCCGGCCCGCTGACTTGCAGTGGCGAACCTGCCATCCAGCCCACCACCAGGCCACCGATAATCCCGGTGATCAGGCCCTTGGACGGCGGCATGCCGGACGCGATCGCGATCCCCATGCACAACGGCAGGGCGACCAGAAACACCACCACGGAAGCCAGCAGCTCCCGAGGCAATACAGCTTTTAATTGAGCAGCACGCATGATGACTCTCCCGAGGCATTCGCCGGGCACGGTAAAGCCTGGCTGCGTCCATGGCAGCCACCGCGTTACCCGGCAGGGAAGTGTGTTAGAAGCGCGCTTTAGGCGTCGCGGAGGGGATCGGCTCGGTGCCGTTCAGCGGTCGAAACGCCGCCTTTTCCGCATCGTAGGCGCGGATTTCACTGGTCTCGATGTCGTAGATCCAGCCATGGATATACAAATGACCATTGGCCATGCGCGAGGCCACGGAAGGGTGGGTGCGCAAATGCTGCAACTGGGCGATGACGTTTTCTTCGGTCAGCATCTTCATGCTCTCGCCTTCATTGGCGCAATCGCAGTTATCGTGAACCATGGTCTTGGCGACTTCGGCGTGACGCAGCCAGGCTTTGACCGTCGGCATCTTCTCCAGGCTCGCCGGGTTGAGCACCGCACGCATCGCGCCGCAGTCGGAGTGCCCGCACACGATGATGTGCTGCACGCCCAGGGCAAGGACCGCGTACTCGATGGCGGTGGAAACGCCGCCGTTCATCTGCCCGTAGGGTGGCACCACGTTGCCGACGTTACGGGTCACGAACAGGTCGCCGGGCGAGCTCTGGGTAATCAGCTCGGGCACGATGCGCGAGTCGGCGCAGGTAATGAACATCGCTCGCGGGTTCTGGGCCGTGGCGAGTTTCTTGAAGAGCTCTTCTTGCTGAGGGAAGACGTCGTGATGGAAATGCAAAAAGCCGTCAACGATGTGCTTTAGCGCTGCATCGGCGGACTCCGCCACTTGAGCGGCTGAAGCCGACGCAGCCAACGGCTGTTTATCCTTGTCACTCATGATGCATCCTCTTGATTAATGCAGGGGAGGGTTCAGGTCAATTCGACGCCGGGCCGATGGGATAGTTTTGGAACGCCACAAAGCCGGGTTCCGACTCGTCAGTCACTCGCTGAACAAGGTAGCCGTCGAAACTTAACTCAAACTGAATCAACCGCTCTAGATCGCGGGCTTCAGTGATATCAAAACGCGACTATCGCCACAATCACAGCGCGTGTTTGCCCTGTAGTCTACAACAACGCCATCTGCCTGCCCGGTGGGCAGAACGCCGTGCAATCCAGATTGAAACCTTCCCGACGGTCGAGCCCCAGGCGTTTGATCGCCTTGCTGAAACGCTGCGCCAGCAGATCGGCAAACGGCCCTTCTCCGCGCATGCGCACGCCGAAGCGGCTGTCATACACCTCCCCGCCGCGCACCTGACGCACCAGGCTCATCACATGGGCGGCGCGCTGCGGGTAATGCGCGGCCAGCCACTCCTCGAACAGCGGCGCCACCTCCAGCGGTAGGCGCAGCATCATGTACGCCGCACTTTGCGCACCGGCCGCATGGGCTTCGGTGAGCAGGCTCTCCAGTTCGCTGTCGTTGATCATCGGGATCATCGGCGAGCACAGCACCCCCACCGGGATGCCGGCCTCGCGCATCACCCGGATCGCCCGCAACCGCGCCTTGGGCGCAGCAGTGCGTGGCTCCAGGATGCGCTTTAGCTCGTCGTCGAGGCTGGTGAGGCTGATCATCACCGCCACCAGCCGCTGGCGCGCCAGTTCGGTGAGCAGGTCGAGATCGCGCAGGATCAGCGAGCCCTTGGTGATGATGGTCACCGGGTGCCGATAGCGCAGCAGCACTTCGAGGGTTTGCCGGGTGATCGTGTACTCGCGCTCGATCGGCTGGTACGGATCGGTGTTGGACCCCAGGTTGATCGGCGCACACACGTAGCCGGGCTTGGACAGCTGCTGCTCCAGCACGTCGGCGGCGTTGGTCTTGGCGATCAGTTTGGTTTCGAAATCCAGCCCCGGCGACAGGTCCCAATAGGCATGGCTGGGCCGCGCATAGCAGTAGATACAGCCATGCTCACACCCGCGATAAGGATTGATCGAGCGATCGAACGGCAAGTCCGGCGAGTTGTTGCGCGTGATGATGGTCTTGGCCGTTTCGATACGCACTTCGGTGCCCTGGGTCGGCGGCACTTCCTGATACCAGCCGTCGTCCTCGGCCACGCTGACGGTGGGCGCGAAACGATTGTGCAGGTTGGTCGCCGTGCCCCGGCCACGGGGCGGCAGAGAAGAACTCATGGACAGGCCTCAATACTGTGTTTACATACAGTATTCGAACCCGACGTTTCCCGCCAGCGCCGTTGGGCGGGAAGTTGCGAGGTAATCGACTTACATCTGAAAACACGGTGTATTACATATCAACTTTCAGGACATAAATCGCCACATTTTAGTCATGGATTAAATTTTCATCCTGCAACTATGATCTTGCCCCAACTTAGCAAAACCCAAAAGGAACTTAATATGTCTCAGGACGAACTACGTTTGACGTGTGAAGACTTTGAAAAAGATAACAGCCCGGAAATCTTACTCGAACGTTTAACCAACGGGGATCTTTCTTACGCCATGTACGCCTCTTCATCCAAGAAAGACGGCCACTACGACACGACATCGTCTCCAACGGATCTGGACAATGACGGCGACTTCGACGATGAGGACAAGTCGATTTTCCTGACCATGGCCAACGCCTTTGCAAAGACCTGCCAGCGTAAAGAGAATTAAACCAATCGCTCAAACAAACTAGAACCGCCCAATTTATATAAACCGCTTATATAAGTTGGGCCAGCAAGACTTTATCTTGCTCAGTTTCTATCAGCCGACTTTTTACGTAAATCCGCAACTTGAGCGGCACTTGTTGCCCCCCCCTTTATTACCCCAACTGCCCCGGATGAAACTGACGACATCCGCCACTTCATGGTCCGACAGGCAAGCGCCCACAGGGTGAAGGTCGCCACGTCTAAACCCTCTCGTCGCGGATGGAAACTGCCGGTTTGGCGGCAGCAGGTTGGACCCAACCCACCCAAGGAGATAGAACGCAGCGGCAATCAATAGCAAGCCAAGCATCGAGAGAATCGATTCAGTGCAAAACCTGCGGCGTCGAGAAGGATTCACGATTCTTTGACGGACCGCTCACACCCCCTTGACCCCGCTTAGTCGACGCTTGGCCTCACCCGCCAACCCTCTATCGGTTACGTCGCGCATGTTCAAGCATCAATGGCTACCGGCCCTCGGCCTCGCGTTCCTGGCACTGTTCACCAGCGCACACACCTGGGCGGACGACACCGCATCCCTTCGCTCTCCCGAATGGGCGCAGCCGGTTGGCAATCAATACAACCTGCACCAGATGACGCCCACGCTCTACCGCAGCGCGCTGCCAGACAGCAACGCGGTACCTCTGCTGGAAAAACTCAAGATCGGCACCGTAATCAACTTTCTGCCGGAGTCCGATAGCGATTGGCTGAAAACTCCTGATATCCGACAGGTCCAGTTGGTTTATCGCACCAACCATGTCGATGACGCTGACGTGCTCGCCGCGCTGAGGGCGATTCGCGAGGCCGAAGCCAACGGTGCGGTGCTGATGCACTGCAAACACGGCACAGACCGCACTGGCCTGATGGCGGCGATGTATCGCGTGGTGGTTCAGGGTTGGAGCAAGGAAGAGGCGTTGAACGAAATGACCTTGGGCAGCTTCGGCAGCAGCAAGGGCCTCAAGGACGGTGTTCGCTACATGATGAAGGCCGATATCGACAAGTTGCGCACAGCCTTGGCGAATGGCGATTGCAGCACCAGCGAGTTTGCCCTGTGCTCAGTGAAAAGTTGGTTCAACACGGCCAGTACCACCAGCCCTGTTGAACCCACCAAAGACCCCAGAGCGCTGATTACGCCCTGACAGGATCTCAGTCTTTCTTCAGCTTCGGGTTAGGAAAGAACTGCACCGACTGCACCTTCGGGTCCGGCGCTTTGAGCGCCGAGGTATTGACCCGCGTACCCAGCTCCTTGGGCACCGACAAGCCCTGATCATTCAGCGTGTCGGTATAGCCGCAGGCCACGCACTCGCGATGCGGCACGTTGTCCTCGGTCCACATCTTCAATTTATCCGGCTCGCTGCACGCCGGGCAAACGGCCCCGGCAATAAACTGCTTTTTGGTAATCACTGGCACGTCACTCATGCTGCTGCGTCCTCACTCAGGCCGCTGTGGCGCAAGAGTGCGTCAATCGACGGCGCACGCCCGCGGAAATCGACAAACAACACCATCGGCGCCTGGGAACCGCCACGGGCCAGGATCGCCTCGCGGAAAGCACGTCCGGTTTCGGCATTGAGCACGCCGTCTTCTTCGAACTTGGAGAAGGCATCGGCCGACAGCACTTCAGCCCACTTGTAGCTGTAATAACCCGCGGCATAACCACCGGCGAAGATATGCGCGAAGCTGTTGGGGAAGCGGTTGTAGGCCGGCGGACGCATCACCGACACCTCGTCGCGCACGCCTTCGAGTACCTGCGCCACGCTGCGGCCGTCGCCGTGGGTGGCGTGCAGTTCAAAGTCGAACAGCGAAAACTCCAACTGGCGCACCATCATCAGGCCGGACTGGAAGTTTTTCGCGGCGAGCATTTTTTCCAGCAGGTCCTGGGGCAGCGGCTCGCCGGTTTCGTAGTGGCCGGAGATCAGCGCCAGGCCTTCCGGCTCCCAGCACCAGTTCTCCATGAACTGGCTCGGCAACTCCACCGCATCCCAGGCCACGCCGTTGATGCCGGACACGCCGGCATGCTCGACACGGGTCAGCAGGTGATGCAGGCCGTGGCCGAATTCGTGGAACAGCGTCGTCACTTCGTCGTGGGTCAGCAGGGCAGGCTTGCCACTGTCGGCCGGGGTGAAGTTGCACACCAGGTTGGCCACCGGGCTTTGCAGCACGCCGTCGAAGGTGCGGCGACGGTCGCGAGCGCCGTCCATCCAGGCGCCGCCACGCTTGTTGGCGCGGGCATACAGGTCGAAGAAGAAGCGGCCGACGTGCTGGCCGTTTTCCTTGATTTCGAACAGGCGCACGTCCGGGTGCCAGGTGTCGAAGCCTTTCTGCTCGGCGATCTCGATGCCGTACAGGCGCTGCACGATGGCAAACAGGCCGCCGAGCACCTTGTCGATCGGGAAGTAGGCGCGCAGCGCTTCCTGGGACACGCTGTAGCGCTGTTCACGCAGTTTTTCACCGTAGAAACCGCTGTCCCAGCTTTGCAGGTCGGCGCAGCCCTGTTCGGCGGCGTAGGCCTTGAGCTGTTGCAGGTCCTGGGCGGCAAACGGCTTGCTGCGCTTGGCCAGATCACGCAGGAAGCTCAGCACCTGGTCGCTGGAGTCGGCCATTTTGGTGGCCAGGCTCAATTCGGAGAAGGACGCATAGCCCAGCAGCCGGGCCAGTTCCTGACGCAGGTCGAGGATCTGTTCCATGATCGGACCGTTATCGTTCTGACCGGCATTCGGGCCTTGGTCCGACGCACGGGTGCAATAGGCGGCGTAGATTTCTTCGCGCAGGGCGCGGTCCTGGGCGTAGGTCATCACCGCGTAGTAGCTGGGGAATTCCAGGCTGATCAACCAACCGTCGAGGCCTTTGGCCTGGGCGGCGGCGGCCATTTGCGCCTTGGCCGAGTCGGTCAGGCCGGCGAGGCTGGCTTCATCGGTAACGTGTTTGGTCCAGGCCTGGGTGGCGTCCAACAGTTGGTTGGAGAATTTGCTGCCCAGCTCGGAGAGTTTGCTTTGCACTTCGGCGTAGCGTTTTTGCTGCTCGGGCGGCAGATCGATACCCGACAGGCGGAAATCGCGCAGCGAGTGTTCCAGGATGGTTTTTTGCGCCACGTCGAAACCGGCGGCTTCCGGGCTGTTGGCCAAAGCCTCGAACGCCTGGAACAGTTCGCGGTTCTGGCCCATCTCGGTGGAGTAGGCGCTCAACGCCGGCAGGCAGCTTTCATACGCTTCACGCAATTCGGCGCTGTTGCACACGGCGTTGAGGTGGCTGACCGGGCTCCAGGCGGCGCCCAGACGATCATTCAGTTCATCCATGGCGAGGACCAGACCGGCCCATGTCGGATTTTTCCCCTGGCTTTGCAGGATGCCTTCGATGGCAAGCCGGTTGTCGGCGAGGATCTGTTCGATGGCCGGCTGTACGTGCTCGGCACGGATCGCCGAGAACGGCGGCAGGTCGTAGGGCTGCAGAAGAGGGTTGTTCGCGCTCACGGTTGGCACCTTGGCTGAAGAAACATGTAAGAACAAAGATGGGGCCATCTTAATTACAATCAACGTCCACCGCAGCTATCAGCAGAAGAGAGAGAGGCTATCGTGACCCTTCGCACCTATCAGAACCACACGCCAACCCTGGGCGCCGGGGCTTTTGTCGATATTTCGGCGGTGGTGATCGGCGATGTAGAAATCGGCGACGACAGCTCGGTTTGGCCGCTGACCGTGATCCGCGGCGACATGCACCGCATCCGCATCGGCGCGCGCACCAGCGTGCAAGACGGCTGCGTGCTGCACATTACCCACGCCGGGCCGTTCAATCCTGATGGTTTCCCACTGCTGATCGGCGACGACGTGACCATCGCCCACAAAGTCATGCTGCACGGCTGCACCGTGGGCAATCGCATCCTGATCGGCATGGGCAGCATCGTGATGGACGGCGCCGTGGTCGAAGACGACGTGATCATCGGCGCCGGCAGCCTGGTGCCGCCGGGCAAGAAACTTCAAAGCGGCTTCTTGTACGTCGGCAGCCCGGTTAAACAGATCCGCGAACTGACTGACAAGGAACGCGCGTTTTTCACCTACAGCGCCGCGAACTACGTGAAGCTCAAAGACCTGCACCTGGCGGAGGGATTCGATCAATGACCCTGCACTATCCAACCGTACTGTTCGACCTGGACGGCACACTGACCGACCCACGCGAGGGCATCACCCGCTCGATCCAGTACGCCCTGGGCAAACTCGGTATCGACGAGCCCGACATCACCCAACTCGAACACTTCATCGGCCCGCCGTTGCTGCAAGCCTTTATGCAGTTCTACGGCTTCGACGAAGCCAAGGCCTGGGAAGCGGTGAATTTCTACCGTGAACGCTTCAAGGTCACCGGTTTGTATGAAAATCGCGTGTTCGACGGGGTGATGCCGCTGCTCGAAGCCCTCAACAGTCAGGGTCGCCAGTTGTACGTAGCCACCTCCAAGCCGTGGGAATTTGCCCGCGAGATCGCCCGCCATTTCGATTTTGCCAAGCACTTCAAGGTGATCTACGGCAGCGAACTGGACGGCACACGCAGCAACAAGGTCGAGCTGATTGCCCACTTGATGCGCGAAGAACGCCTGGACCCTGCCACTACCTTGATGATCGGCGACCGCAAGCACGACTTGATCGGGGCGCGCAGCAATGGGCTGGATTCGGCGGCGGTCGGGTATGGGTTTGGCAGTTTCGAAGAGCTGAGTGCCGAAGCGCCGACCTGGCATTTCGAGACGTTGGACGAGTTGCATCAGGCGTTTTTGCGGCGGCCTTGAGGGCGCTATCGGGAGCAAGCTCCCTCCCACATTTGGCCTGCGTACACGGGTCAAAATGTGGGAGGGGGCTTGCTCCTGATGAGGCTCTAACGGCCAGCACCTTCCAACTGCCTCAACGCCGCCTTACGCTGTGCCACCGGCAATTGGCCCATCCGCTCCACTGCCGCATAGAACTTCAGCCAATTCCCACCTTCCTGCCGGAACAACGCCGCAAACGCCGGCACCCACTGGTCATACAGCCCGAACGGTAGAAGCCGCGCATTGTTCATCGGCTGGTTCACCCAGGCGTCATAACGTTTGTCGCCGCCCCACTGACTGTCCCGCACCTGTCGGTATTCGCTGCGCAGGCGCTCGAATTCGGCCGCCTTGGCCCGCCGCATCGCATCGGCCGCCAAGGGCTGGGCGTAGAGCGTTTCCAGACGTTTGCGGGTATCGAGGACCAACCGGGTAAATTGGTCACGCTGCTGCAGCGCCGCGCTGCCGATCGGCGCCAGGCCCCGGGCGACGCGCCATTGGCGCGTGCCTTCCTGCTCGACGAAGGTGGCAAAGGATTCATTGAACTCGGTGTCGTCCTTCACGTAGAAGCGCTGGTGCGCCAGCTCGTGAAAAATCAACGTGGCCAGGCGCTCATCACCCCAGCTCAGCATCGAACTCATGATCGGGTCATTGAACCAACCCAAGGTGGAATAGGCCTCGACGCCGCCAATCGACACATCCATGCCTTGCTGCTTGAGCAACGCGGCCTCACCCCGCGCCGCACCCTGGCTGTAATAACCGCGATAGGCGACGCAGCCGGCGATGGGGAAGCAGTGATTTTGCGCCGCCAGGGAAAACTCCTGCGTGGCAAAAACATTCCAGACCACATATGGCCGGCCAATATCGGCGTACAGCCGGTAACTCTGGTTGTCAGGCAAGTGCAGTTGCTCGCTGGCGAACGTGCGCGCCTTTTGCGCTTGCACCAAGTGATCACGTAACGGCTGCGGTCGCGCGGGGTCGGCAATCACCTTGGCCACCGGCTCCCGGGCCTGCAGCAACTGCCACTGGCCGCTGGCCAATTGGCCGTAATAACTGACGCTGGAACACCCGCTGAGCAGCACAACCCACAACCCTGGAAGAAAACGCCTGACCATGCCGCGACTGCTCCTGGGTAATTGGCTCGCCAGCCTATCGTGACTGCCCGGCGTTTTTCCATGGCGTAGCGCGTTTATACTCAAAGCTCTCCTTGTGTTGAGTGCCCGCCATGCGCCAGCTAGTGCTTCCCATCGCCGCCCTGTTGCTCAGCGCCTGTGCTTCGCCGCCTATCCCGCCGGTGGACCCGCAACAGGCCTGGGTCGATTTCGCCACCCCGACACCGGGGGCCAAGCTGGTGATGGCCCAACGGCTGGATGGGAAGAACCTCAACGACGGACGCTTCTTCCAGGTCCCGCCGGGCAGTCACGAGCTGATGGTGCGCTTTGATTTCGAAGTGCCGACCGGCGGCAGCTTTGGCGGGTTGTCGCAGACCCAGGACCGGACCTGCTTCATGACCTTGCAGTACGACCACTTCGAGGCAGGTCAGCGTTATCGCCTGGAGGGGCGCTCGTTGGCCTACACACCGAATATCCGGCTGTACAACGCCGCGCGTCAGTTATTGGCGCAAGAGCGCAGCGTGAACTGCATCTGATCAGTCGTTGTTCTTCTGGTAGATGATTGCCTTGGTACCGTTCTCACACGTGCCTACGACCATGGCGACATCGTGCTTGTCGGCTTCTTCCTTGCTGACGATTTCCAGGGTGTAGGACGGAACCGAGTTAGCCTGGATTTTGATCTCGATCTCTTTCCTGAGTTCTTCGCAGTCTTTGGTCGCGGCCGCCGCCGATGTGGCCACTACACCGCAGATGATCGCCAAAGCAAAACGTTTCATGTGTGAAGCTCCCTGAATGCATGCGCACGGGTGTGCGCCTAAGGCTGCATAGGCTATAGGACCACATCAGGGAAACACGAGTTCTGATTTAACGCACAACTAAATGTGGGAGGGGGCCTGCTCCCACATTCTTAATGTCTGCGTCAGTTGACGAGCGTGGCGTCCAGGCTGATTTTCGCGTTCAGCACCTTCGACACCGGGCACCCTTCCTTGGCCTTTTTACTCAGTTCTTCGAACTGCGCCTGGCTCGCGCCGGGAATCTTGGCCTTGAGCACCAGGTGTACCGCGGTGATCGCAAAACCACCGTCGACCTGATCCAGGGTCACTTCGGCCTGGGTGTCGATGCTGTCAGCCTCGAGCCCGGCGTCGCCGAGAATCATGGAAAACGCCATGGAGAAACAGCCAGCGTGGGCCGCACCGATCAACTCTTCAGGGTTGGTGCCCTTGCCGCCCTCGAAACGGGCCTTGAAGCCGTAGGGCGCTTCGCGCAGCACGCCGGTTTCCGTGGAGATGGAACCCACGCCTGTCTTCAGATCACCTTCCCAATGCGCGGATGCTTTTTTTACGATACTCATAGCAGTCTCCTCAAACGATGGTTTTGCGTCAGTAAGGGTTCTGAGGATAGATGCTTTGCCAAAGTTCACTTGTAAGAGAAACCTAGCAGCAAAGTAGGAAATTTCTCACGACCTATTGAATCTCGGGTATATGCCCTCATTGCATAGAACATGCACATGAAGCGGCAGGTTTTGGTTCGTCTAAGAAGCCTGCGCCCTTATTGGAGAAGCAGGCTTATGAAATCGCTGTCCGACGTGAAGTTCTCGACCCTCGACCTGGTGCCCGTGCGGGCCAACGGCAGTCCCGCACAGTCGCTGCGCAATTCCCTGGACCTGGCCCAGCATGTGGAAAAGTTTGGCTACAACCGCTTCTGGGTAGCTGAACACCACAATATGGATGGCATCGCCAGCTCGGCCACCTCGGTATTGCTCGGTTACCTGGCCGGCGGCACCTCGACCATCCGCGTCGGTTCCGGCGGCGTGATGCTGCCCAACCATGCGCCGTTGGTGATCGCCGAACAATTCGGCACCCTGGAAAGCCTGTACCCCGGTCGGATCGACCTCGGCCTGGGGCGTGCGCCCGGTTCCGACCAGATGACCGCCCGCGCCCTACGCCGTGAGCGCTCCGGCAGCGCGGACGACTTCCCCGACGACGTGGCCGAACTGATGGCCTACCTCGGCCCGCGCACGCCCGACCAACGGGTGATCGCGGTTCCCGGCACCGGCACCAACGTCCCGGTGTGGCTGCTCGGTTCCAGCCTGTTCAGCGCACAACTGGCCGGTGAGCGCGGCTTGCCCTACGCCTTTGCCTCCCATTTCGCACCGCGCTTGATGCATGAGGCGATTCGCGTGTACCGCAATCACTTCAAGCCTTCGGCCGTTCTGGACAAGCCCTACGTAATGCTCGGCATTCCGTTGGTCGCGGCGGATACCGATGAACAGGCCGATTACCTGGCCACTTCCGTCTACCAACGCATCCTGGCGCTGATGCGCGGGCAGAGCCTGGTGCAGCGTCCGCCGGTGAACAGCATGGACGGCCTGTGGCTGCCCCATGAAAAAGACGCGGTAGGCAGCTTCCTCGGCCTGGCGATGGTCGGCAGCCCGGCGAAGATCCGCGCCAAACTGGAGGTGCTGATCGAACAGACCGGCGCCGATGAGCTGATCTTTACCTGCGATCTGTACGAACACGCCGACCGGATTCATTCCTACGAACTGCTCGCGCAGTTGATGAAGGGCTAAACCTCGCAGGCGAAAAAAAACCGACGCACCTGCGTCGGTTTTTTATGTCTGCAACGTGGGATTAACCGCGCTTGTAGACGATTTCCTTGGTGCCGCCTTCGCAACTGCCAACGACCTTGCCGTCAGCCGCAACGCCTTTATCCACCACTTCCAGCGAATAACCCGAAGCGCCCTTGGCGTCGATTTTCGCGGCAATTTCGCTTTTCAGCTCTTCACACGGCTTGCCCGCCGCCAGCACGGTGCCCGCCATGCTCAATAAACCTACCGCTAACAGGAACTTCTTCATCCGTCACTTTCCTTGCGCTGATCGAAACGAGCGTGCCGACACTGGTCGCATCGGCCCCCATTGGTTGTAGCGCAGGTTATGGCAATCGGCCAGCCGGCAAGTTCAACCGCTCCGATCAACTACTGGCAATTCGGAACCCCACCTTCAACGTAACCTGGAAGTGCGCGGCCTTGCCGTCCTTGATATGGCCTCGGGTTTCGATCACCTCGAACCACTCCAAGTGCTTGAGGCTCTTGCTGGCTTCGGCCAAGGCGTTGTTGATCGCCTCTTCGATACTGGTGGCGGACGAGCCCACCAATTCGACTTTTTTGTAGGTGTGATGATCAGACATGGCGTTTCTCCTGAGGGTCGTCAATAAAGCCTAGCAGTGAAAGTTCATACTGCTTCTGGCGACCATTCCTATTCGAAAGTTCAGATTTACTGCACTTTCTGAAACGGCCGTAGTCGGTATCTACACACGCCACTCAATCATTTCAGGAGAGTCCACATGGCCAACACTTCTTTACGCAAAGCGTCGCTGGAAAGCATGGAAGCCGAGATTTCGAGCTTGCTCAAGTCCCTTGAGGACCTCAAGGACGATGCTTCCGATGAGTCGCGCAAGACCCTGAAGGCCCTGAAAAGCAATGCCGAGAACGCACTCAAGCATTCCCGTCACCTGATCAGCGACGCCTACGAAGAAAGCAAAGTCAAAATCCGCGAAACCGGTGTGGCGACCCGGGACTACGCACAAGAGCACCCATGGACCACAGCTGGCGTTGCCGTTGGCGCACTGGGCCTGCTGGCGGCTTACCTGCTGTGCAAACGCGGTAACTGATTTGCCGGCTATACCGGCTGGCGCAACAGCTCAGCCTTGAGCCATTGCGCCAGTTGCCGAGCGCGCCCATCCGCGGCGCGCTTGGGTAGCCACAACGCCAGGTGCGCCGGGGTTTGCGTGAAACCCCACGGCGCCACCAGGCGACCGGCGCGCACATCCTCCGCCACCAGCGGCTCCGGCGCGATCGCCACGCCCAGCCCTGCAACCGCCGCTTCCAGCAAGTAGTACAAATGCTCAAAACCCTGGCCGTGTTTCAACGCACCGGGCTCGATCCCGTGTTGCTGCGCCCAACTGGGCCAGGCCTGCGGGCGTGACGTGGTGTGCAACAGCGCTTCGCCACACAGCGCCGCAGCCGGGGCGTCGCGCAGGCGCTCGTAACCGGCGAAACGCGGGCTCATGACCGGGCCGATACGCTCGCTGGCCAGCTCGTACACCTGCATATCCGCTGGCCACGGGGGTTCGGCGAACAACAGCAGCGCGTCCAGACCGGGGCGGCGGGGGTCCAGGTCACCTTCGCCCGCCGACAGGTGCAAGCGCAGATCGGGCAGGTCGGCATTCAAGCGGCCCAGGCGCGGAATAAACCAGCGCGCCAGCAAACTGCCCGAACAGCCGAGGACGAACGGTGCATCGGCGCTGCTTTGGGTGATTTCTGCGCACGCATCCCTTAACCGCTCGAACGCCTCGGCACTCGCATCGCGCAGACGCACGCCGGCATCTGTGAGTTTGAGGCCGCGTCCTTCCTTGACGAACAGGCTGACACCCAAATGTTCTTCCAGCACTTTAAGCTGGCGGCTCACAGCGCCATGGGTGACGTGCAACTGTTCAGCAGCCTGGCTCACGCTGTTGAGGCGGGCCGTGGCTTCGAATGCGCGTAGGGCGTTAAGGGGCGGAAGGTCTCGGCTCATCTGTGAGTTTTCCTGACAGGTTACGGCGATCTTATCGGTTTTCAGCACCGGACGTCAGGGGTAGAGTGGCCGTCATTGCTTCCCACCCGAATTCTTTTCCTGGAGCGTCCCATGACTCAGTCCCAGACCGATCTACGCAACGGCCCTGACGCCAACGGCCTGTTCGGCGCATTCGGCGGCCGCTACGTCGCTGAAACCCTGATGCCGTTGATCCTCGAACTGGCCCGCGAATACGAAGCGGCCAAGATTGATCCTGCGTTCAACGAAGAATTGGCCTACTTCCAGCGCGACTACGTCGGGCGACCAAGCCCGCTGTATTTCGCTGAGCGGCTGACGGAGTTCTGCGGCGGCGCCAAGATTTACCTCAAGCGCGAAGAGCTGAACCACACCGGCGCGCACAAGATCAACAACTGCATCGGCCAGATCCTGCTGGCGCGGCGCATGGGCAAGAAACGCATCATCGCCGAGACCGGCGCCGGCATGCACGGTGTGGCCACCGCCACCGTGGCCGCGCGTTTCGGCCTGCAATGCGTGATCTACATGGGCACCACGGACATCGAGCGCCAACAGGCCAACGTGTTCCGCATGAAGCTGCTGGGCGCTGAAGTGATCCCGGTGGTTGCCGGCACCGGCACCCTCAAAGACGCGATGAACGAAGCCCTGCGCGACTGGGTGACCAACGTCGACGACACCTTCTACCTGATCGGCACCGTGGCCGGCCCGCACCCTTATCCTGCGATGGTGCGCGACTTCCAGTCCGTGATCGGCAAGGAAACCCGCACCCAACTGCAAGCCCAGGAAGGCCGCCTGCCGGACAGCCTGGTGGCGTGCATCGGCGGCGGTTCCAACGCCATGGGCCTGTTCCATCCGTTCCTGGATGACAGCAGCGTCGAGATCATCGGCGTCGAAGCCGCGGGCTTTGGCATCGAAACCGGCAAACACGCCGCCAGCCTCAACGGTGGCGTACCGGGCGTACTGCACGGCAACCGCACCTTCCTGCTGCAGGACGACGATGGCCAGATCATCGACGCCCATTCGATTTCCGCCGGCCTCGACTACCCCGGCATCGGTCCTGAACACGCCTGGTTGCACGATATCGGCCGCGTCCAGTACACCTCGGTGACCGACCACGAAGCACTCGACGCCTTTCACAAATGCTGCCGCCTGGAAGGGATTATTCCTGCACTGGAAAGCGCCCACGCCCTGGCCGAAGTGTTCAAACGCGCACCGACCCTGCCGAAGGATCACCTGATGGTGGTCAACCTGTCCGGCCGTGGCGACAAAGACATGCAGACCGTGATGCACCACATGGAACAGTCCCAGCAGGAGAAACACTAAATGAGCCGCCTGCAAACCCGCTTTGCGCAACTCAAGGAACAAAACCGCGCCGCCCTGGTGACCTTCGTCACCGCCGGCGACCCCGGTTATGACACCTCGCTGGCCATCCTCAAGGGCTTGCCCGCTGCCGGTGCCGACGTGATCGAGCTGGGCATGCCCTTCACCGACCCGATGGCCGACGGCCCGGCCATTCAACTGGCCAACATCCGCGCGCTGACCGCCAAGCAGAACCTGGCGAAAACCCTGCAGATGGTGCGCGAGTTCCGCAAGGACAACAGCGACACCCCGCTGGTGCTGATGGGTTACTTCAACCCGATCCACAAATACGGCGTGCCGCAATTTATTGCCGATGCCAAGCAAGCCGGCGTCGACGGCCTGATCGTGGTCGACCTGCCGCCCGAGCATAACGGCGAGCTGTGCGACCCGGCCCAGGCAGCCGGTATCGACTTTATCCGCCTGACCACGCCGACCACCGACGACGTGCGCCTGCCAACCGTGCTCAACGGCAGCTCGGGCTTTGTGTACTACGTGTCGGTGGCCGGTGTGACCGGTGCCGGTGCCGCCACCCTGGAACACGTCGAAGAAGCCGTGGCCCGCCTGCGGCGCCATACCAACCTGCCGATCAGCATCGGTTTTGGTATCCGCACGCCGGAGCAAGCGGCCGCCATCGCACGCTTGGCCGATGGTGTGGTGGTGGGTTCGGCGCTGATCGATCAAATCGCCAACGCCAGCAATGACCAGCAAGCCATCGACGGCGTGCTGAGCCTGTGTGCAGCGCTGTCGGCAGGTGTCCGTAACGCACGTAAGTAAGCGCCTCGTATACGGTAGGTAAAGTTCCTGATACAGAGGAATCAACCCGCAACACCGTGGCCTAAACAGCAAGACCAAGGGATTTCGAACCGTGTTCGAAATCCCTTTTTTGTATGCGTGCCCTGAGGAATTCCCGATGAAAATGCCCAAGTCCGTGATTGCTGGTTGTGGCGCGCTGGTGCTTGCCGCCAGCGCCCTGGCGCAAGCCGCGCCGCCTGACCAACGCGGCGACGACCGTGACGACCGTGGCGGCCCACCAGGCCAGCACGAACAACGTGGCGACGACCATCGCGGCCCGCAGGACGACCGTCGCGGCGGCCCACCCCGGGACTTCGGTCCGGTGCGCCAGATCATCCGCGACAATCACGGCCAATTCGGTCGTGGCGCGCCACCGCCGCCGGATATGCGCCTGGTCCGTGGCCGACCGATGCCCCACGGCTACTATGGCGAACGCCTCGATAGCCGCGCCCTGGCGCGCCTGCCGTACTACGAGGGCTATGAATGGCGCCGTTCAGGCCCGGACGTGGTGTTGATCGCAGTGGGCACGGGCATCGTCTATGAAATTCTGGAAGGCGTCTTGAACTGACGCCGCGGTTCCTCGATTTCTTCCGCTAGGCTTAAGGGGCGAACCGTTCGTTCCCCCTTAACACACTTCATGCCTATTGCCGTCTAACCACCTCAGCAAGCCCCGGTATTTCTTGCGCTCCCGGTCGTTAAGTTAGCCGCATCAGAAGTCATTCTTGGCTCCTTGGAGTACATCATGGCATTTGATCTCATCACTGCATCGGACCGCCGTCACGCCACCTTGCAAAAAGGCTTCAACCTGCGCTGGCCCTTGGGCAACGTGCAGGGCCAATCCTCGCCCAACGGCGCCAACCTGATTTACCTCTGTTACAGCCCCCAGGACATCATCGACGCCGCGGCGCAGGCCCTGGCCGTCGCCAATGGCCGGATTGCCGTGCGTAGCGGCGGCCACTGTTATGAAGGTTTCGTCGCCAACAAGATGCCCAACGACCCCAATGAGGTGTTGGCGATTCTGGATATCGGGCAAATGAAGCAACTGGACTACGACGCCGACGGCCAATTGCACTCCCAGTTGGTGCCGACCTTGCCCTATCGCTACCGCTTTCGCCTAGAAGCCGGCGGGCAGAACTGGGACGCCTACGTCGCCCTGTACAAGTTGGCCAACAAGACCCTGCCCGGTGGTTCGTGTTATTCGGTGGGCCTGGGCGGGCACATCTGCGGTGGCGGCTACGGCTTGCTCTCGCGCAAACACGGCCTGGTGTGCGACTGGCTGTCCGGTGTCGATATTCTGGTGCCCAACGCCCAAGGCAACGGCCTGACAGCGCTGCATGTCTGCCGGGAGAGCACCGACCCGGACGAACTGAACCTGTTTGCCGCGTGCTGCGGTGCCGGCGGCGGGCAGTTCGGGATCATCACCAGTTATTACTTCAAGGACCTGCCGGACGCCCCCAAGGAGGTGCTTTGGCTGGTACTGGAATGGGACTGGGCGATGCTGACCAAACCGGCGCTCGACCGATTGCTGGAGGCCTATCAAGCCTGGTTCGCCCAACATCAGGCCGACCCGGACACCTGGGGCCTGGCGACCAAGCTGGAAATGCGCCACCAGCACACCGGCAACGTCACGCTGGGCATTCATTACGTGGACAAAGACGGCGAGTTGAACGATCAGGCGCCCTTCAACGATTTTGTCACGACGATGCTGGACGCCATCGGCATTGCCGCCAGCGAATCGGTGACGCCGTTTCACGTGATCCACCTGCCGCCAAGCAACCCCGCCGGGCGCGTCATCAACTCCTTGACCACGGCGCGTGCCGCCGTGCGCCGCCTGGACTGGCTGCCGTGCCAGCAAACCCTCAACGGCTCCGGCGACAACCAGCGCGGGCGCTATAAGTCGGCCTATCAGAAAGGCATTTTCACGCCGCAGGTGTTATCCGCGATCTGGACCACGCTGACCTGGCCCGACCCGGCGAACGTGTTGACCCAAAGCCTCATACAGATCCAGTCGTTCGGCGGGCGCATCAACCAGCCAGATCCGGCGGTGCGGCGCGAATCGTCCGCGGCCCAGCGCGGCTCTTTCCTCAAGTGGCAACCGCAATGTTATTGGCGCGATGCCAGCGCCGCCGCCGACCAGGCGCATGCCGATTGGATTCAGGGGCTGTTTTTTAACGCCTTCGCCAACGATCAAGGCGTGCCGCTCAACGCACAGTTCGAGGGCTGCTACATCAATTACCCCGACCTCGACATGACGCACCTCGGCGGCAACCCGGCGAACGCCAAGAACCCCCAGTGGTACGCCATTTTCTTCCCTGACCTGATCATCGAAAGCCGCCTGCGGCGTACCAAGCAGCGCTGGGACCCGCTGAATATCTTCCGTAACGAAATGTCGGTGCCGTAAGCCGCAAAAAAATGGGCGACCTCAAGGTCGCCCGTTTTTTTACAACTCGATCCGTTCGACCTTGCCCACCAACAATATGTAGGAAAGCGCCCCGAGCAACGCCAGCACTGCGATATAGGTGATCGCCGGTGCGAACGAATCGCCGCTGGCCAGGAAGCCAATCACGATCGGCGTGGCAATCGCCGCCAGGTTGCCGATGAAGTTGAACACGCCGCCGGTCAAGCCGAGCAAGCGAGCGGGTGCCAAGGTCGACACCAGCGACCAGGTGATCGACGCCAGGCCATTGCCGAAGAACGCCACCGCCAGGAACGCAATCACCCAGGCCGTCGAATCCACGTAGTTGGCGCCAATGATCGCGGTGGAAATCAACAGCCCACCAATGATCGGCAACTTGCGCGCAAAGCCCACCGACGCACCACGGCGAATCAGCCAGTCGGAAAAAATCCCGGAGCACAGCACGCCGACAAACGCCGCGAGGAAGGGCAGGGAAGCGAGCAGGCCGGATTTGATGAAGTCCATCCCGCGATATTTCACCAGATAGGTCGGGAACCACGTCAGGAAGAACCACAGCGTGGAGTTCAGGCAGAACTGGCCCAGGTAGATGCCCCAGAGTTTGCGCTTGCTCAGCACGATGCCCAGGTCGACCCAACTGAACGGTGCCTTGGTGGTTTGTGCCTGCATGTCCACCAGCCCGCCGCCTGCACGGATCAGTTCGATTTCAGCGGCGTTGGCGCCTTTGAAGTCCTTCGGCTCGCGGTACACCGCGTACCAGATCAGCGCCCAGAGAATGCCGACGCCGCCGGTGGTGACAAACACCATGTGCCAGCCGTAGTGGTGCTGTAACCAGGCCAGCACCGGGGTGAGAAACGCCAGCCCGACGAACTGCCCGGAGGTGTAGAAGCCAATCGCCGTGGCGCGCTCACGCTCGGGGAACCACGTGGTAACCACACGGCTGTTGATCGGATAGGCCGGGGCTTCCAGGGCGCCCACCGCCATGCGCAGGACAAACAGCGCGATAAAGCTGGCCGCGAAGCCCAGCATCACGGTGGCGATGGACCACAGCAGCAGGGCCGCGGTGTAGAGGATGCGCGGCGGCACCCGGTCCACCAGCCAGCCGCCGGGGATTTGCATGGCGGCGTAGGTCCAGCCGAACGCCGAGAAAATCAGCCCGACATGCACCGGGTCGATGCCCAGGTCACTGGTCAGGGCCGGGGCTGCAATCGACAGGTTGCTGCGGTCGAGGTAGTTGATCACCACGGTGATAAACAGCAGCACCATGATGAAGTAGCGCTTTCTGCTAGGCGTGACTAAAGAAGCCTGCCCGGTGAGGGATTCAGGGTGCATGGGGTTGTCTCTTGTTATGTTTATTGAGGACGGACTTACTGACCAAACCAGCTCAAATGTGGGAGGGGGCTTGCCCCCGATAGCGGTGAACCAGCCGCCGAAGATGTCGACTGACACTCAGCTATCGGGGGCAAGCCCCCTCCCACATTTTTTGCCACATTTTTTCAGGCAGACATCACCACTCGGCAAAACTGCCGTCGGCGTGGCGCCAGATCGGGTTGCGCCAGCGGTGGCCGATGGCCGCGCGTTCGATCACGTATTCCTCGTTGATCTCGATGCCCAGGCCCGGCCCGTTGGGGATCTTCACGAAGCCCTGGTCATAGTCGAACACGCCCGGGTCGCGCACGTAGTCGAGCAGGTCGTTGCTCTCGTTGTAGTGAATGCCCAGGCTTTGCTCCTGGATAAACGCGTTGTAGCAGACCGCGTCCAGCTGCAGGCAGGCGGCCAGCGCGATCGGGCCCAGCGGGCAGTGCAGCGCCAGGGCCACGTCGTAGGCTTCGGCCATGTTGGCGATCTTGCGGGTTTCGGTGATGCCGCCAGCGTGGGAAGCGTCCGGCTGGATGATGTCGACGTAACCTTCGCTGAGCACGCGCTTGAAGTCCCAGCGCGAGAACAGGCGCTCGCCCAGGGCAATCGGCGTGCTGGTCAGCGGTGCGAGTTCTTTCAAGGCTTCGTAGTTTTCGCTGAGCACCGGCTCTTCGATAAACATCAGCTTGTATGGGTCCAGCTCTTTCATCAGCACCTTGGCCATGGGCTTGTGTACGCGGCCATGGAAGTCGACGCCAATGCCCACGTTAGGGCCGACGGCATCGCGCACGGCGGCGACGTTGGCCAGGGCCAGGTCGACTTTTTCGAAGCTGTCGACGAACTGCAATTCTTCGGTGCCGTTCATTTTCACCGCAGTGAAACCACGCGCCACGGCCTCTTTGGCGGCGCGGGCGGTGTCGGCGGGGCGGTCGCCGCCGATCCACGAATACACGCGAATCTTGTCACGCACCTGGCCGCCCAGCAGGTCGCTGACCGACACGCCCAGGGCTTTGCCCTTGATGTCCCACAGCGCCTGGTCGATGCCGGCCAGCGCGCTCATGTGCACGGCGCCGCCGCGATAGAAACCGCCGCGATAGAGCACGGTCCAGATATCTTCGATATTGCGTGGGTCTTTGCCGATCAGGTAGTCGGACAGTTCCTCAACCGCAGCCGCCACGGTGTGGGCGCGGCCTTCGACCACGGGTTCGCCCCAGCCGGTGACGCCCTGGTCGGTTTCCACTTTGAGGAAGCACCAGCGCGGTGGGACGATGAAGGTCGTCAGTTTGGTGATTTTCATCTTCTTATCTCTCTTGTCGATGCAGCGCCCAAGGCGCAAGGCTTGCGATCCGTTCAGGGGATCAGTTCAGGGCGTTCCAGGCCGCGACATACGCCTGGGCATTGCTCGCCACCTGGGCCACGGACATGCCCGGCTTGAACAACCCGGACCCCAGGCCGAAACCCCTGGCGCCGGCGTCGAAATACACCTGCATGTTGGCCGGACTCACGCCGCCGACCGGCAGCAACAACGTGCCCGCCGGCAACACCGCCAGCCACGCCTTGATCACCGCCGGGCCCATTTGCTCGGCGGGGAACAGCTTCAATACGTCGGCGCCTTCGGCCAGCGCGGCGAACGCCTCGGTCGGGGTGGCAACCCCCGGCGACAGGTACAGGCCGGCAGCTTTCGCGGCACGCAAGACCTTGGCATCGCTGTGGGGCATCACGATCACCTGGCCACCGGCGGCTTTGACCTGCTCGACCTGCGCCGGCGTCAACACCGTGCCGGCGCCGATCAGGCAATCGGCGGGCAGGCTGTCACGCAGGGTGCGGATGCTGGTGTAAGGGTCCGGCGAATTGAGCGGGACTTCGATCACGCGAAAACCGGCGCGGTAGAGCTCCTGGCCAATTGCCTCGGCTTCGTCCGGGCGCACACCGCGCAGGATCGCGATCAAACCGTTGTGCGTGAGTGCTTGCTTGAGCATGTCAGGCCTCCATTGCAGGTTGAATGAGCCCGGCGGCCTGGGCCAACTGCCAGAGGCCGCGTTCGCTGGCCTCTTGCGCCAGGCTGACGTGGGCGAAGCCGCAGAGGTCGAGGGCACGTTGGTAACGGGCACAGAGCGGCGCGGCGCCGACCAGGATGATCGGCTGGTGTTTGGCGGCGGCAGGCAAGCCGGCGAGTTCATGGCCGATCAGCAGGCCGGAGAGGTAGTCGGGCTGCTGGTCGGGGGCGAGTTTGCCGGTCAAGCCCAGGGTGCGTGCGCTGAACAGCGTCGACAGCACGCCGCGTTCGCCGTCTACCGACAGCGCCACCTGCACGCCAAGGTCGAAGGCTGCCGCCTGGAAGTGTTCGGCGGGTTGTTGGGTGCGCCCGAGCAGGCTGTGCTTGCTCAACACCGCGAACAGCTCACCGGTCATGAAGGTGTCGAAATGGGTGATACGGCCGTCGACCACCTCGACCCATTTGGAATGGCTGCCGGGCAGGCCGATCAAGACCTCGGCCGCGAGGCCTTGCAGCACGCCGAGCACCTGGGTTTCTTCGCCGCGCATCACGTTGGGCAAACCGACCTGCTCGATCACGCCGGGCACGATATGCACATCGACGCCGCGCACACTGCGCACGCGGTGCAACGCTTGGCCGAGGCTGGCGACGTCGACCGGGGTGTTGCGGTAGGCCGCTTCGCTCCAGCCCTGAGCGCTGCCGACCATGCCGCAGGCGATCACTGGCAGGCCCGGTTGCGCGTCGAGCCAATCGCCACAGGCTGCGTCGAACGCCAACTCGAAGCCATCGCTGCAACGAACGCCGGCAATCTCCCGGGGTTGGCTGGGCAGGTGCATGATCCCCGACGCCAGCGCACGTTGTTCCAGCACCACGCCTGCGGGGCCGAGTTTATAAGCACGAAGGGAACTGGTTCCCCAATCGAGCGCGATCAATTGCGCCGGCATCGCTTCACCTGAAATGAGTGGGTGCTGAAAAAAGCAGATGGGCGAATATAAACCTATGCTCGGCGATATCTCAATATATAAATATCAATCCCATATATTGGAACGAATCGAGATAAATCCTACAACCACTCCGCCTTTTACTGCGGGAGCGGCCAGGCTTTATCTGATAAGAGAGGTTAAAAAACCGACAGATTCAGTTCGCGCATCGCACCCATCCAGATCGCGTACTCGGTGTGGTCCTTCAGGTCATCGCCAGTGTCGGGGTGCAGAAACACCACCAGGCCCTTGCGATGCAACGCCAGCCAGGGCAGCACCACACCAATGTATTCGGGGTCGAATGCCAACTGGCAGCTCCAGTCCGGGTGCGGGCCAACGGGGCGCTCATGCACGCGGCCCATGCGCAGCGGAAAGAGTGCCGCCGCGTCTTCGCACAAGGTGCGTGCCTGGTCGATGGTGTGGGCATCGAAGTAGATGTGGGCGTGATAGCCCTTGATACGTTGCATGACAAGATCCGGAACCGCTGTGCGACAAATCCTAGACGGCAATCGACGGCAGGGCCAGCCCGGTCAGCGACTGTGCGCTGCGCGCCTGCTCCGTCATCAGCCAGTCGACAAACCGCTCGACCAACTGCCCCCGGCGTTTGCGCTGCGGCTGCACCACGTAGTAGCCCAAGCGTGAGATCACCGTGTCGCTGATCGGTCGGCACAGCCACTTCTGTTCCAGCAGGTTGTCCACCAGGTGGCGCCAGCCGATGGCCACGCCCTGGCCAGCAATCGCGGCCTGGATCAGCAGGGTGTAGTTATCGAAGCGCAGTTGGCCGGGGGTCGGCGCGCTGGTAATGCCCAGTTCGCGGAACACGCCGCTCCAGTCGAACCACTGGCTGTTGTGTTCCTGGCGCAGGTGCAGCAACGGGCAGTCGGGCAAGGTCTGCACGGTCAGCGGCGTGGCCTGGTCCTTGAGCCACTGCGGGCTGCACACCGGGAACACTTCTTCATTGAACAGCCACAGGCTGTCGCCCTGCTTGAAACGGCCGTCACCAAACAGCACCGCCACGTCGATATCGCTGCGCAAGGTGGCGTGATTACGTTCGCTGGTCACCAGGCTGACGTCGACCTGGGGGTTGGCCGCACGGAAGCGATGCAGGCGCGGCATCAGCCAATAGGCGGCGAAGGCGAAGTCGGTGGCCACTTGCAGCACTTCGTGCTGGTCCTGCTGGGTGATCGCGCTCAGGCCTTGGTTGATGGTCTGCAAGCCGCCCTGGACATGTTCGAACAGCAAGGCGCCGGCATCGGTCAGCTCGATGCCACGGTAGATGCGATCAAACAGGCGGATCGCCAATTGCTCTTCGAGGCGCTTGATCTGCTGGCTGATGGCCGGCTGGGTGGTGCCCAACTCCATCGCCGCCGCAGTAAAGCTGCGGTGACGCGCCGCCGCTTCGAAGGCGCGGAGCAAATCGAGGGATACATCGCCGAGGGCTTCATACATAAGCTGTGCTTATCCTAGACATTGCCTTTCATGGGCTTTACCCCATTTTCCATGGGCTGCATGCTCATTCGCATAAACACCGCCTATGGAATGCTGAAGACTCATGAAGCGCAAGAACATTCTTTTCATCATGGCCGATCAAATGGCCGCGCCGATGCTTCCGTTCTACGGACCTTCCCCGATCAAGTTGCCAAACCTGAGCCGTCTCGCCGAACAAGGCGTGGTGTTCGACGCCGCCTACTGCAACAGCCCGCTGTGCGCACCGTCGCGCTTTACCCTGGTCAGCGGCCAGTTGCCGAGCAAGATCGGTGCCTACGACAACGCGGCGGATTTCCCCGCCGATGTGCCGACGTATGCCCACTACCTGCGTCGCCTCGGCTACCGCACCGCGCTGTCGGGCAAGATGCACTTCTGCGGGCCGGACCAATTGCACGGTTACGAAGAGCGCCTGACCAGCGACATCTACCCCGCCGACTATGGCTGGGCGGTGAACTGGGATGAACCGGACGTGCGCCCCACCTGGTACCACAACATGTCCTCGGTGCTGCAAGCCGGGCCGTGCGTGCGCACCAACCAGCTGGATTTCGACGAAGAGGTGGTGTTCAAGGCCCAGCAGTACCTGTTCGACCATATTCGCGAGGACGGCGACCAGCCGTTCTGCCTGACCGTGTCGATGACCCACCCCCACGACCCGTACACCATTCCCAAACCATTCTGGGATCTGTACGACGACAGCGATATCCCGTTGCCCACAACCCCGGCCCAGGGTGACCTCGACCCGCACTCCCAGCGCCTGCTCAAGGTCTACGACCTGTGGGACAAGCCGCTGCCGCTGGAGAAGATCCGCGATGCGCGCCGCGCCTACTTCGGCGCCTGCAGTTACATCGACAGCAATGTCGGCAAGCTGCTGCAGACCCTGGAAGACACCGGCCTGGCCGATGACACCATCATCATCTTCTCCGGCGACCACGGCGACATGCTCGGCGAGCGCGGCCTCTGGTACAAAATGCACTGGTTCGAAATGGCCGCCCGCGTGCCGCTGCTGGTCAGCGCGCCGGGGCAGTTCGCGGCGCGCCGTGTGACCCAGGCGGTCTCCACCGCCGACCTGTTGCCAACCCTGGTGGAACTGGCCGGCGGCGCACTCGAACCGCACTTGCCCCTGGACGGCCGCTCGCTGGTCCCGCACTTGCACGGCCAGGGCGGGCACGACGAAGTGTTCGGCGAATACATGGCCGAAGGCACTGTCAGCCCGCTGATGATGATTCGCCGTGGCGCCTACAAATTCATCTACAGCGAAGACGATCCCTGCCTACTGTTCGATGTACACAATGACCCACGGGAACAGGAAGAACTCAGCCAGTCGCCGCAACACCGGGCGCTGTTTACAGCCTTTCTGACTGAAGCGCGGGCCAAATGGGACATCCCGGCGATCCACCAACAAGTCCTCGCCAGCCAACGCCGTCGGCGCCTGGTGTTTGAGGCACTGACCCAAGGCAAGCTGAAGAGCTGGGATCACCAGCCACTGGTGGACGCCAGTCAGCAATACATGCGCAACCATATCGACCTCGACGACCTGGAGCGCAAGGCACGTTATCCACAACCCTGCCAACACCCATAAAACAGAGGGAAGGCCATGCAAAAGTTGACTGTGGTGCTGGGCGTAGCGGGCATGGTGGCGTTGAGCAGCGCCGCCGTGTACGCAGACGCCCGTTGTGAGACGGTGAAGATGGCCGATCCAGGCTGGAGCGATATCGCCGCCACCAATGCCGTCGCCGGTTTTCTGCTGACGGGCATGGGCTACAAGGCCAAGGTCGACACCCTGGCGGTGCCGATCACCTTCGGCGGGCTCAAGGACGGCCAGGTGGATGTGTTCCTGGGTAACTGGATGCCGGCGCAGCAAGGTTTCTACGACAAGTTCGTGGCCAACGGCGATGTGGTGCAGTTGGCGAAAAACCTCGACGGCACCGAATTCACCCTCGCCGTGCCGGACTATGTGTGGGACGCCGGGGTGCATGACTTTGCTGATCTGAGTAAATTCGCCGACCAGTTCGACAAGAAGATCTACGGTATCGGCTCCGGCGCGCCGGCGAATATTTCGTTGCAGGAAATCATCAAGAAGAACGATTTCGACCTGGGCCAATGGAAGCTGATCGAGTCCAGCGAACAGGCGATGCTCGCCGAAGTCTCACGGGCGGTGAAGAAACAGCGCTTCATCACCTTCCTCGGCTGGACCCCGCACCCGATGAACGTGCAGTTGAAAATGCATTACCTCAAGGGCGGCGAGAAGTACTTCGGCGACACCGGCAGCGTGTATACCTTGACGCGCAAGGGTTATGCACAGGCCTGCCCGAACGTAGGAAAACTGCTGACCAACCTGAGTTTCACCCAGGCGATGGAGAACAGCATCATGGCCGCGGTGGCCAACAATAAGGTCAGCAATGCGGACGCGGCGAAGGCGTGGATCAAGGCCAACCCGGCGGTACTCGAGCAGTGGCTCGACGGCGTGAAAACCGTGGACGGCCAGGATGCATTGGCGGCCGTAAAAGCCAAACTCTAAAGCCGGCCACGGTGCCAATGTGGGAGGGGGCTTGCCCCCGATAGCGGCGGATCAGTCACTACATCATTGACTGTCAGTCCGCGATCGGGGGCAAGCCCCCTCCCACAAAAGCCGGCGTGTACTGATACCCTGAGCCAAACCTTTCTATCCGAGTTTGCGATGCACCGGCCCAACCGCCACACACTCTTTCCCTTCCTCAGTTGGCTGCCGCGCCAAACCCGCGCCAGCGTCGGTCGGGATGCAATCGTCGGCCTCAGCGGCGCGGTTCTGGCCTTGCCGCAGTCGATTGCCTACGCGCTCATCGCCGGTCTCCCACCGGAATACGGCCTGTACGCCGCGATCATCCCGGTGCTGATCGCGTGTCTTTGGGGGTCGTCCTGGCACCTGATCTGCGGCCCCACAGCGGCGATTTCCATCGTGCTCTACGCCAGCATCAGCCCGCTGGCCGTGCCGGGCTCACAGGACTACATCACCTTGATCCTGCTGCTGACCTTCCTCGCCGGGGTGTTCCAGTGGTTGCTCGGCCTGCTGCGCTTCGGCGCGTTGGTGAACTTTATCTCCCATTCGGTGGTGCTGGGGTTCACCCTCGGCGCCGCCGTGGTGATTGCCCTCGGCCAACTGCCCAACCTGCTGGGCCTGGATTTGCCGAGCCAGGCCACGGCGATCAACAGCTTGCTGGAACTGATCCACCATGGCGCCGAGTGGGACCACGCCTCACTCCTGCTCGGGCTGGGCACCTTGCTGGTGGGCGCACTGCTCAAATACCTGCTGCCGCGCTGGCCGACGCTGTTGATCACGCTCGCGCTGGGCAGCCTGGCCGCCTGGCTGTGGCCGGCGATGTTCGGGCATGTGGCACTGGTCAGCGCATTTATCGGCAAGCTGCCGCCATTCAGCCCGTTGCCGCTGGACCTGGACATGGTCTTGCGCCTACTGCCCAGCGCCGTGGCGGTGGGCATGCTCGGGTTGGTGACCAGCCTGTCGATTGCCCGCTCGCTGGCGGCGCGCTCGCAGCAATTGCTCGACGCCAACCAGGAAGTTCGAGCGCAGGGTTTATCCAACATCGTCGGCGGATTTTTCTCCGGCTACCTGTCGGCCGGTTCCTTTACGCGCTCCGGCCTCAGCTATGAAGCGGGCGCCTGTTCACCGTTGGCGGGGGTATTTTCCGCCCTGTGGGTGGCGTTGTTCGCACTGTTTGGCGCGGCGCTGATCGCCCACATACCGATCCCGAGCATGGCCGCGAGCATCCTGCTGATCAGTTGGGGCCTGGTGGACCATCGGGGCATTCGCGCATTGTTCCGGGTCAGTCGCGCCGAGTTTGTGGTGATGAGCCTGACCTGCATCGCCACCTTGCTGCTGGAGCTGCAAACCGCGATTTACGCCGGGGTGTTGGCCTCGCTGTTTTTCTACCTCAAGCGCACCTCGCAGCCGCGGGTTCAGCAATGGCGCGACGGCGAGGAAGAGGTGCTGCGGGTCGGTGGCTCGATCTTTTTTGGCGCCAGCCATTACCTGCAAGTGCGCCTGCAAAGCCTGCAGTGTGAGCGGGTGGTGATCGAGGCGCAGCAGATCAACTTTATCGACTATTCCGGGGTGGAGATGCTGCACCAGGAAGCGCGGCGATTAAGGGCAATGGGCCGTAGCCTGACCTTGCGCCGGGCCAGGCCGCAGGTCGTCGATGAATTGAAAAAGCTGGAAGGCGCCGACAACTGCCCCATCCATTTCGAAGACTGAATACGATCAAAACTGTGGGAGGGCTTGCCCCCCCACCTTTCGAGTTGCGTCAAGCCAATTGCCGCCGCAGTTCGGCCAACACCGGCGCCGAATCCGGGCGCACGCCACGCCACAGGAAGAACGCTTCCGCCGCCTGCTCCACCAGCATGCCCAGGCCATCCATTGCCACCGCCGCACCGTGTTCCGTGGCCCAGCGGCAGAACGCGGTCGGTTCCTTGGCGTACATCATGTCGTAGCAAAACGTCTTGCCCGGCGCGATCAGGCTGCCCGCAATCGGCGGTACATCGCCCGACAGGCTGGCGGAGGTGGCATTGATGATGACGTCCACCGGCTCACACAGCCAGTCGAAACCACTGGCAGACACCGGGCCCAAATCGTCGAACAACTCGGCGAGCATTTCGGCCTTTTCCACGGTGCGGTTGGCGATGATCAGCGACGCCGGCCGCTCGGCCAGCAACGGCTCCAACGCCCCGCGCACCGCGCCACCGGCGCCGAGCAACAGGATGCGTTGACCTTGCAGGCTGAGCCCGGCATTCACCGTCAGGTCGCGCACCAGGCCGGCGCCGTCGGTGTTATCGCCCAGCAGGCGGCCATCGGCCAGCTTGCTCAGGGTGTTCACCGCCCCGGCGCGCTCGGCACGTGCGGTGAGGGTGTCGGCCAGGCGATAGGCGTCTTCCTTGAACGGTACCGTGACGTTGGCGCCACGGCCTTGCTGAAAAAACTCACGGGCAAACCCGATGAAGTCCTCCAACGGCGCCAGCAGAGCGCTGTAGTCCAGTTGCTCGCCGGTCTGTTCGGCGAACATGCGGTGAATCAACGGCGACTTGCTGTGGCCGATGGGGTTGCCGAACACGACATAGCGGTCCATCAGACAGCCGCCTTGGGCGCAGCCACGCCGAGCCAGTCGCGGTCTTGCAGGAAGTAGTCGGTGAGGCGCGCTTCTTCGCTGCCGGCCTCGGCTTTCCAGTCGTAGCTCCAGCGCACCTGGGGCGGCAGCGACATCAGGATCGACTCGGTACGCCCGCCCGATTGCAGGCCGAACAAGGTGCCACGGTCGTAGACCAGGTTGAACTCAACGTAACGACCACGGCGGAATTCCTGGAACTCGCGCTGCTGTTCGGTATAGGCCTGCGCCTTACGGCGCTGCACGATCGGCAGGTAGGCGTCGATGTACGCATCGCCGATGGCACGGATGAAGGCGAAGCAGGTGTCGAAGTCCCATTCGTTCAAGTCATCGAAGAACAGCCCGCCGATACCGCGCGGTTCGTTGCGATGCTTGATGTGGAAGTAGGTGTCGCACCAGGCCTTGTAGCGCGCATAAACGTCGGCACCGAACGGCGCGCAGGCCTGCTCGGCCACGCGGTGCCAGTGGATGCAGTCGTCTTCGTTGGCGTAGTAGGGCGTGAGGTCGAAGCCACCGCCGAACCACCACACCGGCTCTTCACCTTCCTTTTCAGCGATGAAAAAGCGCACGTTGGCGTGGGAAGTCGGTACATGCGGGTTGTGCGGGTGAATCACCAGCGACACCCCCAGCGCTTCAAACCCGCGCCCGGCCAATTCAGGGCGATGCGCACTGGCGGACGGTGGCAGGCCGCTGCCAAACACGTGGGAAAAGTTGACGCCGCCTTTTTCGATCACCGCCCCGTTTTCGATCACACGGGTGCGACCGCCGCCGCCGGCAGGCCGGGTCCAGGCGTCTTCGATAAAGCGAGTGTCCGTCTCGAAGGTTTCCAGGGCGCTGCAAATACGGTCTTGCAGATCAAGCAGATAGGCTTTAACAGCCTCGGTGCGGGTAGTCATGGCATCACCTTGAATCGGGCAAAGCTACGCGAGGCCATTGGGCGTCGGCGGCAAATGGGCGCACAGGATACCACCGCACTCAGGTCCGTCGCAGTTGACGAAGATCAAGCTAAGGAGTCCGATAGGGGGCTACCCGAATTCGAACCCAGGAGAAGTGCAGATGGCCAAACGTATCCAGTTCAGCGCCCATGGCGGCCCCGAGGTGCTTGAGTATGTGGACTACACGCCAGCAGAGCCTGGCCCACAGCAGGTCCGGGTGCGCAACGCGGCCATTGGCCTGAACTTCATCGATACCTACTTCCGCAGCGGCTTGTACGCGCCGCCGGCCTTGCCATCGGGCCTGGGCGCGGAAGGCGCGGGTGTGGTCGACGCCGTGGGCAGCGAGGTCACGCAATTCAAGGTCGGCGACCGCGTGGCCTACGGCAGTGGCCCGTTGGGTGCCTACAGCGAACTGCACGTATTGCCTGCCGCGAACCTGGTTCACCTGCCGGACGACATCAGCTTCGAACAAGCCGCCGGCGCGATGCTCAAAGGCCTGACCACGCAATACCTGCTGCGCCAGACCTACGAGCTGAAGGGCGGCGAAACCATTCTGTTCCACGCCGCAGCCGGTGGCGTGGGCTCCCTGGCCTGCCAGTGGGCCAAGGCCCTGGGCGTGAAGCTGATCGGCACGGTCAGCTCGCCGGAAAAAGCCGCGGTGGCCAAATCCCTCGGCGCCTGGGCAACCATCGACTACAGCAAGGAAAACGTCGCACAGCGCGTGCTGGAATTGACCGACGGCAAGAAATGCCCGGTGGTGTACGACGGCGTCGGCAAGGACACCTGGCTGACCTCGCTGGACTGCGCGGCGCCACGCGGCTTGGTGGTGAGTTTCGGCAACGCCTCGGGCGCGGTGGACGGGGTGAACCTGGGGATTCTGGCGGCCAAGGGCTCGCTGTATGTCACTCGGCCGACCCTGGCGACCTACGCCAGCAACCCCAAGGACTTGCAGGCCATGGCCGATGATCTGTTCTCGATGATCAAGAGCGGCAAGGTGCGCATCGATATCAATCAGCGCTTCTCGCTGAAGGACGCGGCCAAGGCACAGACCGAGTTGTCGGGGCGGCGCACGACGGGGTCGACCATTCTGTTGCCGTAAGGCTTTGGATTTCTGGCGTGGTTAAGGGCGCCATCGCGGGCAAGCCCACTCCCACATTCGACCGAGTTGTCTGTGGGAGGGGGCTTGCCCGCGATGGCCACGACCCGGTCTCACGACGGCCGCAACACCTCACCCGTCACCAGGTCGCGAATCAGGCTTGGGTTCTTGCGCCCACCGAGGGCGCCACCCAACACCAGATCGACCTGGCCACGGAAGTACTGCTCGACGCGAATCCGCGTGCGGGCGGCCGGGCGGCCCTGGGGGTTGGCCGAGGTGGAAATCAACGGCCCGACCAATGAGCACAAGTCGCGCACCAGCGGATGGTCGCTGACCCGCAACGCCACGGTGTCATGCACCCCTGTGACCCATTCCGGCAACAGGTTCTGATGAGGCACCAGCCAGGTATTCGGCCCCGGCCAGGTGCTGGCCATGCGGTCGATCCAGTCTTGCGGGAAGTCTTCGAAGAGAAAATCGAACTGGCGGATATTATCCGCGACCAGGATCAGGCCCTTATCCACCGAGCGGTTCTTGATCGCCAGCAGCCGGTCCACCGCCGCTTCGTTCCACGGGTCACAGCCCAGGCCCCAGACCGCCTCGGTTGGATAGGCAATCACCGCGCCTGCGCGAATTTCTCGTGCGGCTTCCAGCACACGCCACCTGTTGACCATTACTCACTCTCCGGACTAAAGCTCTGCGCAGTTTACCGATCTTCGTTACAAAACCTAGCAGCGCGCGAGCCAGCGCCCGCTTTCGCAGACCACCTGGCCTTCCAGCTCCAACTCGGTGAGTGTCGCCAGCACCTGGGACAACGGCCGCCCGCTGGCAATCGCCAAGGCTTCGCTGGTGTGCGGCGCAGCGTGCAGCAGTGCGACCAGCGGATGGGTCACCGGCAGCGGCACCGGACGCGACAGCGCCTGCCACCCGCGCAAGCCTTCAAGAATGTGCTCGATGGTTTCCACCAACACCGCGCCATCGCGAATGAGCTGATGACACCCCTTGGCCCCTGGATGATGGATCGAGCCCGGAATCGCATACACCTCGCGCCCTTGCTCGGCCGCAAGCCGCGCGGTGATCAGCGAACCGCTGGCCATGCCGGCTTCCACCACCAACACGCCGAGCGACAGACCACTGATGATGCGGTTGCGCCGAGGGAAATTGCCGGCCTGGGGCGCGGCGTCCAGCGGAAACTCGGAAACCACCGCGCTGCCCTGGGCAATCATCGCTGCCGCGAGGCGTCGGTGGCGCTGTGGATAAAACTTTTCCAGGCCGGTGCCGAGTACGCCGATTGTCTGCCCGCCGACCTCCAAAGCCGCTTGATGCGCCGCGCCGTCAATGCCCAGGGCCAGGCCGCTGGTGATGACAAAACCGGCGCTCGCCAGGCTGCGGGAGAAGGCGGCGGCGGTGTCCATGCCGGGGCGCGATGCGCGGCGGCTACCAACCATCGCCAACTGGGGTTTTTCCAGGATCGAAGGGTCGCCGGCAACGAATAACAACGGCGGTGCATCATCGATCTGGGCCAGCAGTGCGGGGTACTCAGGCTGGTCCCACATCAATAAATGCTGGCCCGGACGCGCCAGCCAGGCCAGCGCGGCACCCGCACCCTCGCGGACTTCATGGCTGCGCCGGGCCTCGGCACTGATGGCGGGCAACCCCAGCGAGCGCCAGGCGCTGGCCGGCGCACTGAGGGCCTTCGAGGCGCAGCCGAACGCGTCAATCAACAGGCGAAAACGCTTCGGACCCAGATCGGGCAGCCTGTGCAAACGTAGCCGGGCTTCCAGTTCTGCCGGGGAAATTTCACTGTTGTTTATCGGATACATCTGATCATCCTTGACCGGAACAAGCTGTGGATAACTCTGTTGGTAACTTATTTAGCAACCTATTTATTGCGTTTGACGGGCAGTCTCGAAACGGTCCATCACCGCCAGTGGCCGCGAGGCACTGAGGACCAGGCCGTAACTGAGCTTTTCATAGGTGCGAAACACCAGCAGCGTGCCGCCGCGCTCATCGGCCAGTTTCACCGGGGCGCCGCCGAGGACGTCGCGTACCGTGGCGCCGGTCTTGATCACGTTCAGCCGTTGGCCTTCGACCAGGCCGTCGCGGCGGCCTTTATTCAGGGTCACGGCATCCAGCACGCCGATCTGCGTAACACCCTTGGGTACGTCGATGATCTGCCCTTCAATAAACGGCACCGCCTGCTGGCCCTCCAGGCTGGCCAGCGCAACGGGCGGCTCGGAATGGAGTAAACGGTCGCCGGGGCGCACTTCCTGGGTGACGCGTTGCACGGCAAGGGTGGTCAGGTCGCCGGCCATCACCCAGCGCGCGGTGCCGATGTCGTCGGCGTTGATCCCCAGTAACTCCTGGGTTTGGGGGTCGGTGTAGACCTTGCCTCGGCGGAAGATCCCGTAACTGGGCTGGGCCGGGTCCAGGACGCCGCGGGCATGCACGCGCTCGCCATTGGCCCCCAGCACACGCCCGGCTTCTGCCGCGACAACGTAGGGCGCGTTATCGAGATCGAGGGGAGAATCGAGGATGCGATTGTGTAACAAAAATTGCTGGATGGCCTGTTGCGTCGGTTGATCCAGGCGCAGGCCAGGCGATGGAAGCAGGGCCAGGGCGAACGGAGCCCAGAGCAGCAAGACGAGTAGCGATTTCCTCATGGGGTCAATCTCCTTTATTATGTACGTTCGCGTGAAACGCCATAGCCTTCGCGGCTTCCGAGCGTTCCACACCGGTCGTGCGGGTCCATCCCAACGCCGATTTGCCTTTACCTCACATGTGCAGCAATTACGCTTATGGCTATTTTGAACATCCTCGAATTCCCCGACTCGCGCCTGCGCACGATCGCCAAACCGGTGGCCGTAGTGGACGACAAGGTTCGTCAGTTGGTCGATGACATGTTTGAAACAATGTATGAAGCCCCGGGCATCGGCCTCGCCGCGACCCAGGTCAACGTGCATCAGCGTGTCGTGGTGATGGACCTGTCCGAAGATCGCAGCGAGCCACGGGTGTTCATCAACCCAGAGTTCGAAGCGCTGACCGACGAAATGGGCGAATACCAGGAAGGTTGCCTGTCGGTGCCGGAGTTCTACGAGAACGTCGAACGCCCGGTGCGCGTGAAAATCAAAGCCCTGGACCGCGACGGCAAGCCTTTCGAGCAGGTTGCCGAAGGCCTGCTGGCGGTGTGTATCCAGCACGAATGCGACCACCTCAACGGCAAGCTGTTTGTCGATTACCTGTCCACGCTCAAACGTGACCGGATCAAGAAGAAGCTGGAAAAAAAGCACCGCCAGCAAGCTTGATGCCCTTCTTCCAAAGGCTTGCTGCGGCAAGCCTTTTTCTTTTGTGACTGTTGTTAACCGAGAACGCCCATGACCGAGCCACTGCGCATTGTTTTTGCCGGCACACCCGAATTCGCCGCTGAACACCTCAAGGCGCTGCTTGCCAGCCCTTATGACATCGTCGCGGTGTACACCCAGCCGGATCGCCCGGCCGGTCGCGGGCAAAAACTGATGCCGAGCCCGGTCAAGCAACTGGCGCTGGAGCACAACATTCCCGTGCTGCAACCGCCGACTCTGCGCAACGCCGAGGCCCAGGCCGAGTTGGCCGCGCTGAAACCGGACCTGCTGGTGGTGGTGGCCTACGGTTTGATCCTGCCCCAAGTGGTTCTCGATATCCCACGCCTGGGTTGCATCAACAGCCATGCTTCGCTGCTGCCACGCTGGCGCGGTGCGGCGCCGATCCAGCGCGCCGTGGAAGCGGGCGACAGCGAAAGCGGCGTGACCGTGATGCGCATGGAAGCGGGCCTGGATACCGGCCCGATGCTGCTGAAAGTCAGCACCCCGATCACCGCCGAAGACACCGGCGGCAGCCTGCACGATCGCCTGGCCGAGATGGGCCCGCCGGCCGTGATCCAGGCCATCGCCGGGCTCGCTGCCGGCACCCTGGAAGGCGAGGTGCAGGACGATAGCCTGGCGACTTACGCGCACAAGCTGAACAAGGACGAGGCGCGCCTCGACTGGAGCCGCCCGGCCGTGGAACTGGAGCGCCTGGTGCGCGCGTTCAACCCGTGGCCGATCTGCCACAGCACCCTCAATGGTGAAGCCTTGAAAGTACTCGCCGCCACCCTGGCCGACGGCAAGGGCGCCCCCGGTGAAATCATCGGCGCCAGCAAGGACGGCCTGCTGGTCGCCTGCGGTGAACAGGCGTTGTGTCTGACCCGTCTGCAATTGCCCGGCGGCAAGGCGCTTAATTTCAGCGACTTGTTCAACAGTCGTCGTGAGAAATTTGCCGTGGGCACGATGCTCGGGGTGGCAGCCCAATGAACCCGCGTCTGGCCGCCGCCAAGGCCCTGGCCGCCGTACTCAACGGCAAGGCTTCGCTGAACAGTTCACTGCCGACCCAGTTGGATAAGGTCGAAGACCGCGATCGCGGTTTCACCCAGGACCTGGCCTTCGGCACCGCGCGCTGGCAGCCGCGGCTGTCGGCGCTGGCGGCCAAGCTGCTGCAAAAGCCGTTCAAGGCGGCCGATGCCGATGTGGAAGCGCTGCTGCTGGTGGGCCTTTATCAATTGCTCTACACCCGCGTGCCGGCCCACGCCGCCATCGGTGAAACCGTCGGTTGCGCCGAGAAGCTGAAAAAGCCCTGGGCCAAAGCCCTGCTCAACGCCGTACTGCGCCGTGCCCAACGCGAAAGCGAAGCGCTGCTGGCCGAACTGGAACATGACCCGGTGGTGCGTACCGCGCACCCGCGCTGGCTGCAAAAATCCCTGAAGGCCTTCTGGCCCGAGCAATGGGAAGCCATTTGCGCAGCGAACAATGCGCACCCGCCGATGATCCTGCGGGTCAACCGTCGCCATCACCGCCGTGATGCCTACCTGCAATTGCTGACCGATGCAGGCATCGCGGCCACGCCGTGCGTGTACAGCCCCGACGGCATTGTGCTCGACGCCGCCACCGATGTGCGCAGCCTGCCGGGCTTCGCCGAAGGCTGGATCAGCGTGCAGGACGAAGCCGCGCAACTGGCGGCCGACCTGCTCGACCTGGCCCCGGGCCAGCGCGTGCTGGACGCCTGCTGCGCACCCGGCGGTAAGACTTGTCACATCCTCGAAGTCGAAAAAGACCTGGCCGGTGTCGTCGCCGTCGACCTGGAAGCCAAGCGCCTGGTGCGCGTGCGGGAAAACCTCGCACGCCTGGGCCTGAGCGCCGAGCTGATTGCCGCCGACGGCCGCGACACCGCCACCTGGTGGGACGGCAAGCCGTTCCAGCGCATCCTGCTCGATGCGCCGTGTTCCGCCACCGGCGTGATCCGTCGCCACCCGGACATCAAGCTGACCCGCCAACCCGACGACATCGCCGCCCTCGCCGTGCTGCAAGGCGAACTGCTCGACGCGTTGTGGCCGACCCTGGAAGTCGGCGGCATCCTGCTTTACGCCACCTGTTCCACCTTGCCCACCGAGAACACCGAGGTCATCGCAGCCTTCCTCGCCCGCACCAGCGGCGCACGGGAGCTGGACCTCGCTACGGCAGCCGGCATCAAGCAGCCCCACGGTCGCCAATTGCTTGCGCAAGAAGGCGGGCACGATGGCTTCTACTACGCCAAGCTGATCAAGATCGCCGCCGCACGCGGCTGAACGGTTTAAAGGGAGTGACCGGATGAAAATCATCATCCTTGGGGCAGGGCAGGTCGGTGGCACGCTGGCCGAACATTTGGCCGGCGAAGCCAACGACATCACCGTGGTCGACACCGATGCCGAGCGCCTGCGCAACCTGGGCGACCGCCTGGATATTCGTACCGTACAGGGCCGTGCGTCGTTTCCTACGGTGCTGCGTCAGGCGGGTGCCGACGATGCCGACATGCTGGTGGCTGTGACCAACAGCGACGAGACCAATATGGTCGCGTGCCAGGTCGCCCACACGCTGTTCCACACCCCGACCAAGATCGCCCGGGTGCGTGAAGCCGCCTACCTGACCCGCGCCGGCCTGTTCGACAACGATGCGATCCCGGTGGACGTCCTGATCAGCCCGGAGCAGGTGGTCACCCATTACATCAAGCGCCTGATCGAAATTCCCGGCGCCTTGCAGGTGATCGACTTCGCCGACGGCAAAGCGCAACTGGTCGCCGTGAAGGCCTATTACGGCGGCCCATTGGTCGGCCAGCAACTGCGCCAGCTACGTGAGCACATGCCGAATGTGGAAACCCGCGTAGCGGCGATTTTCCGACGTGACCGGCCGATCCTGCCCCAGGGCGACACGGTGATCGAGGCCGACGACGAAGTCTTCTTCATCGCCGCCAAAGCGAATATTCGTGCCGTGATGAGCGAAATGCGCCGTCTCGACGAGACGTATAAACGCATCGTCATCGCCGGTGGCGGGCAGATCGGCGAACGCTTGGCCGAGGCGATCGAGAGCCGCTACCAGGTGAAGATCATCGAGATGAGCCCGGCGCGCTGCCGGTATTTGTCCGACACCCTCGACAGCACCGTGGTCCTGCAAGGCAGCGCCTCGGACCGCGACCTGCTGATGGAAGAAAACATCGCCGATGCCGATATCTTCCTGGCCCTGACCAACGATGACGAGGCCAACATCATGTCGTCGCTGCTGGCCAAGCGGCTGGGGGCGAAGAAGGTGATGACCATCATCAATAACCCGGCGTATGTCGATCTGGTCCAGGGCGGCGATATCGACATCGCCATCAGCCCGCAGTTGGCCACCATCGGCACCTTGCTCACCCACGTGCGCCGTGGCGATATCGTCAGCGTACACTCGCTGCGCAGGGGCGCGGCGGAAGCCATCGAGGCGATCGCCCATGGCGACTCGAAGTCGAGCAAGGTCATCGGCAAGGCCATCCGCGACATCGGCTTGCCGCCGGGCACCACCATCGGCGCGATCATTCGCGATGAAGAAGTGATCATTGCCCACGACGACACGGTAATTGCCACCGGTGACCATGTGATCCTGTTCCTGGTGGATAAAAAATATATCCGCGATGTGGAGAAGCTGTTCCACGTGGGGCTGAGCTTTTTCTGATTAAACGGAGTACGCCGACATGCTCGAATCCCTGGAGAAGATGCTGGCCAAGGGTGTGGATAACGCACTGCTGCGCTTTGGGTTGGGCAAGGGTTATCTGGACCTGAAGGACAACGCCAAGGCGGCCGAGCATCTGCACAAGTGTGTCGAGTTTGATCCGAAGTATTCGGCGGCGTGGAAGTTGTTGGGTAAGGCGCACGTCGGATTGGGCGATCGTCCTGCTGCGCGACAGGCCTGGGAGAAGGGGATTGCGGCTGCTCAGGCCCATGGCGACAAGCAGGCCGAAAAAGAGATGACGGTGTTCCTGAAAAAACTCGACCGCCAGGCCTGAGCGGAACTCAAATGTGGGAGGGGGCTTGCCCCCTCCCACATTTTGTTTTGTGTTGCCCTTGGGTCAGTACCACCGCGCCTCACCCGGCGGGCGTTTCTTGAAGCGCTTCATGCTCCACATGTACTGGCTCGGGTAGGCGCCGACATAACGCTCCACCACTTTGCTCATCGCCGCGCAGGAGGTGGCGGTGTCGGTGCTGTACATGTCTTCCGGCGCTGCTTCCAGGATCACTTTGTAGCCTGAACCGTCCGGCAGGCGCAGGGCATGCAGGAACACGCCGACCGCCTTGTGGCCTGCGAGCATGTTCGGCACGAACTTGCTGGTCAGCGCCTGGGTGGCGAAGAACGGCACGAAGATCCCCGCCGATTCCGCCGGCTCCGGGTCGGCCGGAATGCCCACCTGGCCGCCTTTGCGCACTTCCTTGATCACGCTGAGGATGCCTTCCTTGGTCGACGCGGCCACGCGGTTACCCAGTTGCACGCGTTGCTTGCGCAGCAGGTCATCCACCGCCTTGAGCTTCGGCGGGCGGTAGAAAATGATCGGTTTGCACTGGCTGCAATAGAAGTGGTTCAACACCTCCCAGTTGCCCAGGTGGCTGGTGATACCGACCACGCCTTTGCCCGAGGCCAGGGCTTCGTGGAGGACTTCCAGGCCTTCGACTTCGCGCACCAGGTCAATGGAGCGTTGGGCCGGCCAGATCCAGGCGCAGGCGCTTTCGGTCAGGGACTTGCCGATGTCCATCAGGCTGCGGCCCACCAGGCGCTCGCGCTCGGCCGGGTCCATGTCCGGGAAGCATTTGGACAGGTTGATCCGCACCGTGTCGCGGGAGCGGTTGGGGGTTTTCCACATGATCCAGCCAATCGCCGAACCTACGGCTTGCACGGCGCGCCAGGGCAGCAGGGCAAATAACCGGAGAGCGCCTACCAGCAAGGCGCCTTTAAACTTTTCCACAGGTCACTCCTGATCGTGTGTGGTGCGCAAAGCGCGCATTCTAACCGGCGTTGGCCAAGTCCGCGTAACGGTCGCAGTCCTGGGTGTGGTCCATGACCATGCCCGAGGCCTGCATGAACGCGTAGCAAATGGTCGGCCCGACAAAGGTGAAACCGGCTTTTTTCAGGGCGCGGCTCATGGCCTCGGCCTCGGGCGTAATCGCCGGGACTTCGCTGCGGTCCTTGAAGTGATTGACCTTGGGCACGCCGCCGACAAACGACCACAGCAACCCCACCGGGTCCTCCAGCGCGAGCCAGGCCGCGGCATTGCGGCGGGTGGCGTTGAGCTTCAGACGATTGCGCACGATGCCCGGATCAAGCATCAACGCTTCGATCTCGGCATCGCTCAGCCGCGCCAGGCGCTGCGCATCAAAACCGAACAAGACCTTTCGATAATGCTCGCGTTTGCGTAAAACGGTGATCCAGGACAGGCCCGCCTGGAACCCTTCGAGCAAAAGTAACTCGAACAAACCCTGCGCATCGCGCAGCGGCGTTCCCCACTCCTGATCGTGATAAGCCATGTACAGCGGATCTTCAGAACACCAAAAGCAGCGTGGCATAAGGCTCCAGGGGATGGTGGCGCGGCCGAATCGGGTATACTCCCGCTCTTTAAATCGCAGCCCAAGTAACAGGTGAATTTCGTGAGCCAGCCTACGCCAGCCGTGCGTACCTTCCAAGACTTGATCCTCGCCCTCCAGCAGTACTGGGCCGAGCAAGGTTGTGTGGTACTTCAGCCCTACGATATGGAAGTAGGCGCCGGCACTTTCCACACCGCAACATTCCTGCGGGCCATCGGCCCGGAAACCTGGAACGCCGCTTATGTGCAGCCCAGTCGACGCCCGACTGACGGCCGCTACGGCGAAAACCCGAACCGTCTGCAGCATTACTACCAGTTCCAGGTGGTACTGAAGCCGAACCCGGACAACTTCCAGGAGCTGTACCTGGGCTCGCTGAAACATGTCGGCCTGGACCCGCTGGTCCACGACATCCGTTTCGTCGAAGACAACTGGGAATCGCCGACCCTCGGCGCGTGGGGCCTGGGCTGGGAAGTCTGGCTCAACGGCATGGAAGTCACGCAGTTCACCTACTTCCAGCAAGCGGGCGGCATCGAGTGCTACCCGGTGACCGGCGAGATCACCTACGGTCTCGAGCGCCTGGCCATGTACCTGCAAGGCGTGGACTCGGTCTACGACCTGGTGTGGGCAGACGGCCCGTTCGGCAAAGTGACCTACGGCGATGTGTTCCACCAGAACGAAGTGGAGCAGTCGACCTATAACTTCGAACACGCCAACGTCGAGAAGCTGTTCGAACTGTTCGACTTCTATGAAAGCGAAGCCAAGCGCCTGATCGAACTCGACCAGCCGCTGCCGTTGCCGAGCTATGAAATGGTGTTGAAGGCGTCCCATACCTTCAACCTGCTGGATGCCCGCCGCGCCATCTCGGTGACTGCGCGCCAGCAATATATTCTGCGTGTACGCACCCTGGCGCGTTCCGTCGCCCAAGCCTACCTGCTGGCACGTGCCAAGCTGGGCTTCCCGATGGCAACCCCGGACCTGCGTGATGAAGTGTTGGCTAAGCTGGAGGCTGCACAATGAGTGCTCAAGATTTTCTGGTTGAACTGGGCACCGAAGAGCTGCCACCCAAGGCGCTGAACACCCTGGCCGATGCGTTCCTGGCCGGTATCGAAAAAGGCCTGCAAAGCGCCGGCCTGAAGTTCGAGGCGAAAAAAGTCTACGCCGCGCCGCGTCGCCTGGCGGTGTTGCTGACCGCGCTGGAAACCCAGCAGCCGGACCGCAGCATCAACCTCGACGGCCCGCCACGCCAGGCTGCCTTCGACGCCGAAGGCAACCCGACCCAAGCGGCACTGGGCTTTGCCAAGAAGTGTGGCGTCGAGCTGAGCGAGATCGACCAGAGCGGCCCGAAACTGCGTTTCAGCCAGGTCATCAAAGGCAAGCCGACGGCCAGCCTGTTGCCGACCATTGTCGAAGACTCCCTGAACGACCTGCCTATCCCCAAGCGCATGCGCTGGGGGGCGCGCAAGGAAGAGTTCGTGCGTCCGACCCAGTGGCTGGTGATGCTGCTCGGTGACCGGGTCATCGATTGCACCATCCTTGCGCAGAAAGCCGGCCGCGATTCCCGTGGTCACCGCTTCCACCACCCGCAAAGCGTGCGTATCACTGCGCCGGCCAACTACCTCAACGACCTGCGCGCCGCCTATGTGCTGGCGGATGCCAACGAGCGTCGCGAGCTGATCAGCAAGCGCACCGAAGAGCTGGCCCGCCTGCAGGAAGGCACCGCCATCGTGCCGCCAAGCCTGTTGGACGAAGTGACCGCCCTGGTGGAATGGCCGGTGCCGCTGGTGTGCTCGTTCGAAGAGCGTTTCCTCGATGTGCCGCAAGAAGCCCTGATCATCACGATGCAGGACAACCAGAAGTACTTCTGCCTCTTGGACGTGGACGGCAAATTGCTGCCGCGCTTCATCACCGTGGCCAACATCGAAAGCAAGGACCCGCAGCAGATCATCGCCGGTAACGAGAAAGTCGTGCGCCCGCGCCTGACCGACGCCGAGTTCTTCTTCAAGCAAGACAAGAAGCAGAAGCTCGAAGACTTCAACCTGCGCCTACAAAACGTGGTGTTCCAGGAAAAACTCGGCAGCGTCTACGACAAGGCCGTGCGCGTTTCCAAACTGGCCGCCTACATTGCCCCGCGTATCGGTGGTGATACCGCCTGGGCCGCGCGTGCCGGCCTGCTGTCCAAGTGCGACCTGGCCACCGAAATGGTTGGCGAGTTCCCGGAAATGCAAGGCGTTGCCGGTTACTACTACGCCCTCAACGACGGCGAGCCGGACGATGTCGCCCTGGCCCTGAACGAGCAGTACATGCCGCGCGGTGCCGGCGCCGAGTTACCGACCACCCTGACCGGTGCGGCCGTGGCCATTGCCGATAAGCTGGACACCCTCGTCGGTATCTTCGGCATCGGCATGCTGCCCACCGGTAGCAAAGACCCGTATGCCCTGCGCCGTGCGGCCCTGGGCGTGCTGCGTATCCTGATCGACAAGAAGCTCGACCTCGACCTGACCCAGGCCGTGGTGTTCGCGGTCGGCCAGTTCGGTGGCAAGGTCAAGCAAACCGGCTTGGCCGAGCAAGTGCTGGAGTTCGTGTTCGACCGCCTGCGTGCGCGTTACGAAGACGAAGGCGTGGACGTTTCGGTGTATCTGTCGGTACGTGCCCTGCAACCGGGTTCGGCGCTGGACTTCGACCAGCGTGTGCAAGCCGTGCAGGCCTTCCGCAAACTGCCGGAAGCCGATGCCCTGGCCGCCGTGAACAAGCGTGTGTCGAACCTGCTGAGCAAGGCCGAAGGCCTGGGCAATGCCGATGTCGACCCTGGCCTGTTCGCCGATGCCAAGGAGTTCTCGCTGAACTCGGCCATCGCCAAGGCAGAAAATGCGGTGAAGCCGTTGATCGCCGAGCGTAACTACGCCGAAGCACTGGCGCGCCTGGCCACGTTGCGCGAGCCGGTGGATGCGTTCTTCGAAGCGGTGATGATCAATGCCGAAGATGCCGGCGTGCGGAAAAACCGCTACGCCATGTTGGCGCGTCTGCGCGGTCTGTTCATCAACATCGCAGACATTTCCGTACTGGGCTGATCATGTTGAAACTGCTGATTCTCGATCGGGACGGGGTGATCAATTACGACTCCGACGCTTACATCAAGTCGGTGGAGGAATGGATTCCACTGCCCGGCGCGATCGAGGCCATCGCGCAGTTGAGCAAAGCCGGCTGGACGGTGGCCGTCGCCACCAACCAGTCCGGCATCGCCCGCGGCTACTACGACATCGCTACCCTGGACGCCATGCACGCGCGCTTGCGCACGTTGGTGGCGGAGCAGGGCGGTGAAGTGGGACTGGTGGTGTACTGCCCCCACGGGCCGGATGAGGGCTGCGAATGCCGCAAGCCCAAGCCCGGCATGTTGAAAACTATTTCAGAACATTACAACGTGCCCCTGGCTGGGCTATGGTTCGTCGGGGACAGCCTCGGTGACCTGGAGGCGGCCAAAGCCGTCGACTCTCAGCCAGTTTTGGTAAAGACCGGGAAAGGCGAAAAGACCCAGGCGAAAAACCTGCCGGTAGGCACCTTGATTTTTGACGATCTGGCGGCGGTTGCCGCAGAACTTATCAACAACTAGCCACCCTCGACTTCCTGACCAAGGATTGTTCGGGAGTGCGCCATTAACAGGCGGGCTGTGTCCCGCAACGGTAAATGCCGCCATGTCGATTTTGCAGGCCATCAGAACCTTCTTCTTTTACCTGCTGTTGGGCACCAGTTCGTTTCTCTGGTGCACCCTGAGCTTTTTTATCGCGCCTTTCCTGCCGTTCAAGGCGCGCTATCGCTTCATCAACGTCTATTGGTGCCGCTGCGCGTTGTGGCTGACCAAGGTGTTCCTGAACATTCGCTTCGAGGTCAAGGGCGCGGAAAACGTCCCGGATCAGCCCTGTGTGATTCTGTCGAACCACCAGAGCACGTGGGAGACGTTCTTCCTCTCGGCGTACTTCTCGCCCCTGAGCCAAGTGCTCAAGCGTGAGCTGCTGTACGTGCCGTTCTTCGGCTGGGCCATGGCGATGCTGCGCCCGATCGCCATCGACCGTGACAACCCCAAGGCGGCGCTCAAGCATGTGGCCAAAAAGGGCGACGAACTACTCAAGGACGGCGTTTGGGTACTGATCTTCCCGGAAGGTACGCGTGTGCCCTACGGCACCGTCGGCAAGTTCTCACGCGGCGGCACGGCGTTGGCCGTCAACGCCAACCTGCCTGTTTTACCAATTGCACACAACGCCGGCAGGTTCTGGCCAAAAACCGGTTGGTTAAAACGTGCAGGCACCATCACCGTGGTGATTGGGGAACCGATGTACGCCGAAGGTGAAGGGCCGCGTGCAATTGCCGCGCTGAATGACCGCGCTGCAGCCTGGAATGAAGCCCAGCAACGTGCCATGGGTTCGCTGCCGCCGGAGCCGGTGATGGTGGACACGCCGGTAGTCTGAGAATCTGTGGATAACCTGTGTACTGTTTGTTCGAAAAATGCCATTTTTTCTTCATAACAAGCTGATTTGCTTAGATATTTCCAGAACTCATAAAAATACTAAAACCGTGCATAAGTATTTTTTTGCATAAAGAAACTGGTCCTTGAGACCGGTTTTTTATACACAGCGCAAAAGCCCGTTTTGTCAGTCTTCCAGCAGAGGCAGTTGCAAGGTGAATGTGGTGCCTTTGCTCACCACGCTTTCGCAGCAGATACGGCCACCATGACGCTCCACGACGGCCTTGACCATGGTCAGGCCCAGCCCAAGGCCTTCACTGCCTTGAGCGGAATCGAAGCGGCGATACTGGCTGAACAGTTCCGGCAAGTCCTCTGCCGCAATGCCTGCGCCCTGGTCGCTGATGCGACATTCCAACCAACCTTGCGCGCTGCTGTGGCTCAACCTCACGGTGGTGCCGGACGGCGAGTATTTGATCGCGTTCTCCAGCACGTTGAACAATGCGCGGGTAAGCAGGGATTGATCGGCCGACACCATGCCTTCATCCGCCTCATCCAGGTCGTTGACCAACTGGATGCCCTTGAGCTGGGCGATCACCGCCACTTGGTCAAACGCATCCATCACCAGCATGGCAAACAGGGTTGGCTGGAAGTGGTAGCCGTCAGCCTCGGCTTTCGCTAGCTGTACGAACGATTCGGTGAGGCTCAAGGCGCGTCGAACCTGCTGCTCGATCTGGGCAAACACCGGGGACTCAGCGTTATGCACGTCCAGCAATGCGAGGATCGCCGAGTGCGGCGCACGCAGGTCGTGGGACAGGAAGCGCAGCATGGTTTCGCGGTGTTGCTGGGCTTCGCGTTCCTTGCTCAAGTCGGTCAGGCTAAGCAACCAGCCGAGGGCGATATCACCTTCGGCGGGCAGCAGGGGCGCGATTTCCATGCGCAGGCTGCGTTGGTGGATGTCACGGAACTCGACGATTTCCAGGGCTGACAGGGCCGGGCGCACGCCGTTATGCAGCGGCGGATAGCCCAGGTCGGCGAGTTGTTCGAGCAGGTTTTCGTTGACCAGATCATTACCGAATACTTCGCGGGCAATACGGTTGGCCAACAGAATGTTGCCCCTGGGGTCGGTGATCAGGGTCGCCACCGGTAGGCATTCAAGGCCATCGGCCATGAAGCGTCGGGTGTCACGGGTCCGGCTAACGGCCTGCTCCAGCGCAAAGATGCGCCCTTGCAACACATCGCCTTTGTTCGCGGGCGCACGGCGGCGCTCGGGCAGCACCTTGGGTTCGTTGTCCAGTCGCGCCAGTTCCCAGCCAAAGTACGCGAGGATCACGCTCAAGCGGCGCCAGTTCCAGATCAGGTAGCTGAGCAACAAGCCGATCAGGCACGCGGCGGGCGACCACCAGTGACCAAGGCGTAACAGCGCCCACGCGCCGAGCAATGCGCCGGCCATGCACCCCAAGGTCATCCACAGGGCGTAGCGCGGACGGTACAACAACAGGCCCAGCAGCAACGCCACCCAGGCGGTTGCAATCAGTGCCGCGAGCCAGCCGGGGAGATCGACAATGCTGCGCTCCTGCAGCAAGCCGTTGAGCACATTGGCCTGGATCTCCACGCCCGCTGTGGTATCCGGAGTGGAGGAGAGCGGCGTCACAAAACGGTCACCCAACCCATAGGCGCTCGCGCCCACCAGGATCAGGCGATCACGCAGCAACTCGGCCGGCACTTCGCCGTGTAATACGCTGACATAGGACACACTGGGAAACGCATGTTGCTCAGACGTGAACGGGACACGAACCCTAAATTCCCGATGCCAGCGCTGAGTGTTGGGTTGCTCGCTGCGCCCAGGCATTTGCGCGGTTTGCCCGCTCAACCTATACGCCTGCCACGCCAACTGCGGGAGGGTGCTCCCAGGCGGGCCTTCGCGCAGATACAGGCTACGGACAGCACCGTCGCTGTCTGCTTCGACATTGATATGGCCCAGCCCCTTGGCACACTTGAGCAGCGGTAACAGCTGCTCGCCTGCCGGGCTTAAGCTCGCGGTGCCATCGCGTTCCAGGGGCAGCAGAACGTTGCCGGCGTTGCACACTGCATTCGCCAGTCGCTGGTCATCGGCGGCGTTACCCGCGTCATTGAAGATCACATCGAACAAGATCGCCGTCGGCTGGGCCGCGCTCAGACGGTTGATCAAGTCCGCATGCAGGCTGCGGGGCCAGGGCCATTGACCCAGCTTCTTCAGGCTTTGGTCATCGATAGTCACCAGCAAAATACGCGGATCAACCGGCAGGGGAGTCAGACGGCGAAGGCTGTCATACAACGGGCTGTTAAAGGCAAGGCTCGAGCTTAAAGACAGATACGCGGTGAAGGGCAGCAACACCAGGCCAATCCACAACCACTCGCGGACCAGACCGTGGAACAAGAGTTGCGCTTGCGTGGGCTGGCGCTTTTCGGCCTTGCGCCACAGCGTCACAGCGCGACCGCCGGGAACCCGCACCGCTGCTGAAAATGGATAGTTGAAGATGTCATAGACCCGGTTTCTCCGTCCAGGTGGTGCGCGGTGTGGTGCTGAACCCAGTGAAGCTCATTTTGATCGCCCCAGGGGTTTTCCTGAATGCGTTGGTTGAAACATACCGTACATCGGGGCGCAGTATCAGCTGCGCGCACGGCTATGCAATGCCAGTAGCACTGATCCTTTTCCTTACGCACGGGAGTCGGTATCTTTCCCCTTGAGCCACACGGTTTTTCAAAGCATTAACGGCCCGTTGATATGAGCGTACCGAGAGATCCCAAGGCTCGTTGAATCTGACCACAATTCTTCAGATTCAATGACCGGCATTCGCGCAGCAAGGACGCCCGCTCTTCGACCGGCCGATAGCTGAAATATTTCAAGTTGAAAGGACCTACCCATGCGTGTCGCAATACTGGATGACGAACCCGCTGAATTGCAGCGGGTGGAACAGACACTGCGACAGATCCCCAGCAACTTGGAACAGCCCTGGTCTGTGCATTGCTTCGAACGCGGTGATGATCTGCTGCGCCAACTGCGTCGGGAAACCTTCGACCTGCTGATCCTCGACTGGCAACTGCCCGATATCAGCGGTCTCGCCCTGCTGCGCTGGACCCGTGAACACATGGAGTCGCCCCCGGCGGTGATCATGCTCACCAGCCGTGATGCCGAGAGCGATATCGTCACCGCCCTGAACAGCGGCGCCGACGATTACGTCAGTAAACCCTTTCGCCCGAATGAACTCAAAGCCCGGGTCAGCGCCGTTCTACGTCGCCACGGCCTGCAAAAGTCGGCGACCCCTGAAGTGCAAAACTTCAACGACCTGACCTTTGACGATGCCGAATTGACCGTCACCCGCGCGGGCAAACCGATCAACCTGACCGAACGCGAATACCGCCTGGCCAGTTGCCTGTTCGCAAACCTGGCTCGCCCATTGTCTCGCGAGTATCTGTATGAACGATTCTGGACCCATGAAGAAATGGTCTCGTCCCGTCCGCTGGACACACATATCTATCGGCTGCGGAACAAGCTGGGGTTGACCGCGGATCGGGGTTGGCAGTTGTTGACGATCTATGGATACGGCTACCGGTTGGAGAGTGTGGCGGCCGCCTCATCGGGTTAAAAATGCCGATGTTCCACGTGGAGCATTTTGCGTTACGGCACAGGGGCGTGGTGGTTATCTAAGTAAGGTCGCATCAACGCCTCAAACCACTCATGGAAGACATCCAGTCGCTGCGAACGCTGCCGGCGGTGCGGGTAGAGCAGGGATACCGGCATCGAAGATGCACGGTAGGTCGACATGACCTCCACCAACTGCCTTGAGTCCAGCAGGTGCTGGACGTCGAAACGCGGGATCTGGATCAGCCCCAGCCCTGCAAGGCAGCAAGCGATGTAGCTCTCGGCATTGTTTACGATCACCCGACTTGGCACGTCGAACCGCTGCACGCTGCCGTCGCCGGACAGATATTCCCAGGGCAGTTCCCTGCCCGACTTCGGCGATGCATAGCCGATGGTCCAATGTCCGTCGAGTAGCTGCGCAGGCTGCTGAGGCTCTCCATGCTCAAGCAGGTAAGCCGGGCTCGCACAATTGATCAAAGCAATCTGACCCAGCGGCCGCACCACAAGACTGCTGTCATGCAGCGCACCAACGCGCACCGCGCAGTCCACACCTTCCTGCACCAGATCGATGGCCCGGTCGGTCGAACCCAAGATCAGTTGAAGCTGGGGGTGACGACGCAACAGGCCGGGCAGCGCTGGCGCGATGACGCGGCGGGCGATGCGGCTGGGCACATCGACGATCAGCCGGCCGGAGACTTGCCGCTGGCTGGCCTGGAACAACTGGTCGATATCTTCGACGTCGGTCAACACCGAGCGCACGCGACCGAGCAATTGCTCCCCATCGGGTGTCAGGCGTACCTGTCGTGTCGTGCGATGCAGTAAGCGCACGCCCAGTTGGGTCTCCAACTGCTGGACGGCCGCAGACACCGACGCTCGTGGCATCTCCAGCGCGTTGGCGGCCTTGATGAAACTGCCCATCGCGGCCACTTGGGCGAATACGCGGTACTGGTCGAATCTGTCCATGTATCTGCCCTGCCGATGGTCCCAACGTCAGCCTGCTCTGCGTCGATTGTACGGCGCCCCAGCAGCGGAAGGCGATGAGGATCACGCTGCGGATAATGGACTTACTTGGTGGTGTAGCCGCCATTGATGAGAATGGTCTGGCCCGTGATCCACCAGCCGTCGCTGACCAGATGGCGAATGAAAGGCACCACGTCCTCGATGTCGGTCAGACCCGTTGTGCTGAACGGCGAGAGCGCCGCGGCGGTCTTGTGATAGGCCACCGCGTCGGCGCCTTCGGCCGGGTAGAAGAACGGCGTGTCCATCGGGCCAGGACCGACCGCCGTCACCGAGATGCCGCGGGCGCCCAATTCCTTGGAGGCCGCGCGGGTGTAGTGTTCGACCGGCGCCTTGGTGCCAGCATAGGCGGCATAGAACGGTGTGAAGGCACCCAGCAGCGACGTGACTATCGTGCAGATCTTGCCATGGTCGTTGAGGTGCTTACCTGCTTCCTTTAGGAAGAAGAAAGCGGTCTTGGAGTTGACCGCGCTCATCTCGTCGTATTCGGCCTCACTCACCTCGGCCATCGGCTTCTTGAGCACCTTGCCAACGGTGTTGATGGCGATATCGGGCTTGCCGACGGCGGCGATGGCATCGGCGAACAGCTTCTCGACGGCGCCGGCCGTCGTCAGATCCCCCTGAAGCGCGACAGCCTGCGCGCCGCTGGCTTGGACGGCGGCAACCGTGGCGTCGGCATCAGCCTTGGACGCGGCGCTGTTGTAATGGATCGCGACAGCCTTGGCGCCCTGTGCGGCCATATCACGGGCGATGAGGCCGCCAAGGTTCTTCGCGCCGCCAGCGATGAGAACAACTTTGCCTTTAATGGAATGGTCTGCCATGGGGGAAGCTCCTTCACGAATCGATGGAGAATCGAGATTAGGCTGCTTCAACCAGGCGATAAACCGTCGGTGACTGGATGAATCATCCAAAAAAACACCCCAATCCAGCGGATTGGGGTGGGTCGGTCACGCAATAGGGGGCCAGATTGGACGCGAAAAGAAGCCCGCAATTTGGCGGGCTCTCTTCACGATGGTCAGCTAGCCGGTGAGGATTAGCCGAACCATCTATGTGTGCAAAGTGGCAATTCAACGGAGGACCTGGAAATACAGGCAAAAAAAGGCCAACCCGCAGGGGTTGGCCTTTTTTGTAGCGCGGCGAAAGCAGCATAGTGTGAAATTCAGCTGCTTTTGTGAGTTCCTACACCTGATCAGAAATCCAGGTTAGACACCGCCAAGGCGTTGGTCTCGATGAAGTCACGGCGAGGCTCGACCGCATCACCCATCAGGGTGTTGAAGATCTGGTCTGCGCCGATGGCGTCTTCGATGGTCACGCGCAGCATACGGCGCTGAGCCGGGTCCATGGTGGTTTCCCACAGTTGATCCGGGTTCATCTCGCCCAGACCTTTGTAGCGCTGGATAGTGTGACGCTTGGTGCTTTCGGCCATCAGCCAGTCAAGGGCTTCCTTGAATTCCCTGACCTGCTTCTTGCGTTCGCCACGTTGAATATAAGCGCCGTCGTCCAGCAGGGTGCTCAGTTGTGCGCCCAGGGTGACCACGGTTTTGTAGTCGTTGCTGCCGAAGAAGTCGCGGTTGAAGGTGACGTAGTTGGACAGGCCGTGGGAGATCAATTCGACCTCAGGCAGCCACACATTACGTTCACGGTCTTCACGCAGGCTGGCTTTGTAGACCAGGCCGGATTTCTCGACGGTGCGTAGGCGCAATTCGTACTGGGCCAGCCAATCCTGCATTGCTGCGTGATCGCCCAACTGTTCCAGGCTCACGGCCGGCAGGTAGATGAAGTGCTCGGTCAGTTCCTGCGGGTACAGGCGCGACAGACGCTTGAGGGTCTTCATGACCATGCGGAAGTCGTTGACCAGGCGCTCCAGCGCCGCTCCGGAAATGCCCGGCGCTTCGTCGTTCAGGTGCAGGCTGGCATCTTCCAGGGCCGACTGCGTCATGTACTCTTCCATGGCGTCGTCGTCTTTGATGTATTGCTCTTGCTTGCCCTTTTTGACTTTGTACAACGGCGGCTGAGCGATGTAGATGTAGCCGCGCTCGATCAGCTCCGGCAACTGACGGAAGAAGAAGGTCAGCAGCAGGGTACGGATGTGCGAACCGTCGACGTCAGCATCGGTCATGATGATGATGTTGTGATAACGCAGCTTGTCGATGTTGTACTCATCGCGGCCAATACCGCAGCCCAACGCCGTGATCAAGGTGCCGACTTCCTGGGAAGAAATCATCTTGTCGAAGCGCGCTTTCTCAACGTTGAGGATCTTACCCTTCAACGGCAGGATGGCCTGGGTGCGACGGTTACGACCCTGCTTGGCGGAACCGCCAGCAGAGTCACCTTCCACCAGGTACAGCTCGGAGAGGGCAGGGTCCTTCTCCTGGCAGTCAGCCAGTTTGCCCGGCAGGCCGGCGATGTCCAGCGCGCCTTTGCGGCGGGTCATCTCACGGGCTTTACGCGCCGCTTCACGGGCACGTGCTGCGTCGATCATCTTGCCGACAACCAGCTTGGCTTCGTTCGGGTTTTCCAACAGGAAATCGGAGAAGTACTTGCCCATCTCCTGTTCCACGGCGGTCTTCACTTCGGAAGACACCAGCTTGTCTTTGGTCTGGGAGCTGAACTTGGGGTCCGGTACTTTCACCGAAATAATCGCAGTCAGACCTTCACGGGCATCGTCACCGGTGGTGGCGACTTTATGCTTCTTGGCCAGGCCTTCGGCTTCGATGTAGGTGTTCAGGTTACGCGTCAGTGCGGAACGGAAACCCACCAGGTGAGTACCGCCGTCGCGCTGTGGAATGTTGTTGGTGAAGCACAACAGGTTCTCGTTGAAGCTGTCGTTCCACTGTAGGGCGATTTCCACGCCGATGCCGTCTTCACGCTGAACATTGAAGTGGAACACCTGGTTGACCGCAGTCTTGTTGGTGTTCAGGTATTCAACGAACGCACGCAGGCCGCCTTCGTATTTGAACAGCTCTTCCTTGCCGCTGCGCTCATCCTTGAGGACGATGCCAACACCGGAGTTGAGGAAGGACAGTTCACGAATCCGCTTGGCCAGGATGTCCCAGCTAAAGTGGATGTTCTTGAAGGTTTCAGCCGATGGCTTGAAGTGGATCTGCGTACCGGTAGATTCACTCTCGCCAACGATCCTCATCGGTTCTTGTGGAACACCATGGATGTAGGTCTGTTCCCAGATTTTGCCGCTACGGCGCACTGTTAGAATCAGCTCTTTAGACAGTGCGTTCACCACCGACACACCAACACCGTGCAGACCGCCGGAGACTTTATAGGAGTTGTCGTCGAACTTACCGCCGGCGTGGAGCACGGTCATGATGACCTCTGCCGCCGAAACGCCTTCTTCTTTATGCACGTCTACCGGAATGCCACGACCGTTGTCGCGCACGGTGATGGACTCATCCGGGTGAATGATAATGCTGATGTCGTCGCAGTGACCGGCCAGAGCTTCGTCGATGGAGTTGTCGACCACCTCGAACACCATATGGTGCAGACCGCTACCATCATCGGTGTCGCCAATGTACATACCGGGACGTTTGCGTACGGCATCCAAACCTTTCAGCACTTTAATGCTGGTCGAGTCGTACGTGTTTTCTTCGCTCATGCCTTCACTCCCGATGGTCGTGGGTCTGGGTGATACGGCCTTGTTCCACGTGGAACAAAGCGACTGGCGTTTCCGTCTGCCAGCCTTCCCTCAATAATTCGTGGTCTACACAGGTGATAAACACCTGGCAGCGTAAGTCTTCCAACAAGCGGCATAACGCGCGGCGGTGTTGCTCGTCGAGTTCTGACGGCAAATCATCCACCAGATAAATACATTGACCGCGCCGGGCTTGGCTAACCAAGTGCCCTTGGGCGATACGCAATGCACACACCACCAACTTCTGCTGGCCGCGGGACAAGATATCCGCGGCATTATGTGCGCCTAACCTAAGACGCAAATCAGCGCGCTGGGGGCCGGCCTGGGTGTGGCCGATTTGCTGATCCCGCTGCAAGGACGTGGCGAGCACTGCACTCAGTTCACGCTCTTTGTCCCAACCGCGGTAGTAGCTCAGCGTTAGCCCTTCGAGGTCCAACAACTCACTCAAGGTCTGCTCAAAGACTGGTTTCAAGGCTTTGATATAGGCGCGGCGGTATTCATCTATTTCGTCGCTGGCCAGGCACAGTTCCCGGTCCCAGGCTGCTTGTGAAGCGGCGTCAAGTGTACCATGCCGCAGCCATGAGTTCCGCTGCCGCAAGGCCTTCTGCAGGCGCTGCCAAGTGGCCATGAAGCGCGGTTCCACGTGGAACACTCCCCAATCGAGGAACTGCCTACGGATTTTCGGCGCGCCTTCCAGCAAACGGAAACTGTCAGGGTTGATCAACTGCAGCGGCAGAATTTCCGCCAACTGCGCCGCACTGCGAGCATTTTGTCCGTCGATGCGAATCTGAAACTCGCCGCCGCGATCACGGGATATCCCCAGGCTGCTGTGGCCACCTTCAGCCAACTCGACCTGGCCAAACACCGTACACGCCAGTTGTTCGTACTGAATCACCGGCAACAGGCGGGCACTGCGGAAAGACCGGGCAAGCCCCAACAAATGGATGGCTTCCAGCACGCTGGTTTTGCCACTGCCGTTGGCGCCATGGAGGATATTGATGCGGGGGGAGGGGGAGAAGGTCACCGGGTGCAGATTGCGCACCGCGGTGACCGAGACGCGACTGAGGGACATCTAGCTTCTGCTGAGCATGATTACAGACGCATCGGCATAACAACGTAAGCCGAGTCGTCGTTGTCGGATTCTTGCACCAGCGCACTGCTGTTGGAGTCAGACAGAATCAGGCGAACCTGTTCGGTGGTCATCACACCCAGCACGTCCAACAAGTAGCTCACGTTGAAGCCGATTTCCAGCGAACCGCCGTTGTAGTCGACGCCCACTTCTTCTTCCGCTTCTTCCTGCTCCGGGTTGTTGGCCTGGATCTTCAGTTGGCCGTTGGCCAATTGCAGGCGAATACCCCGGTACTTTTCGTTCGACAGAATCGCAGTACGGCTGAACGCCTCACGCAGGGCCTGGCGATCACCGACCACCAGCTTGTCGCCACCTTTAGGCAGTACGCGCTCGTAATCCGGGAACTTGCCGTCAACCAGCTTGGAGGTGAAGGTGAACTCGCCGGTGGTGGCGCGGATGTGGTGCTGGCCCAGGACGATGCTGACGTTGCCGTCCGGCTCGGTGAGCAGGCGCGCCAGTTCGAGGATACCTTTGCGCGGCACGATCACCTGGTGACGGTCCGGCTGACCGATATCGGCCTTCATCGAACACATGGCCAGGCGGTGACCGTCGGTGGCCACGGCGCGAATAATGCCTTCCGATACTTCCAGCAACATACCGTTAAGGTAATAACGCACGTCCTGCTGGGCCATGGCGAAGCTGGTGCGCTCGATCAAACGGCGCAGTTTGCTTTGCTCCAGGCTGCAGGTCAGCGAACCCGGGCCTTCTTCCACAGTCGGGAAGTCATTGGCCGGCAAGGTCGACAAGGTGAAGCGGCTGCGACCGGCCTTGACCACCAGCTTCTGCTCATCGACCTTGATGTCGATCAGCGCGTCGTTGGGCAAGCTCTTGCAGATATCCATCAGCTTGCGCGCGGGCACAGTGATCTCGCCAGGTTCAGCGGGCTCTTCCAGTTGAACACGGCCCACCAGTTCGACTTCCAGGTCGGTGCCGGTCAGGGACAATTGCTGGCCTTCGACAACCAGTAATACGTTGGAAAGTACCGGCAAGGTCTGTCGGCGCTCGACGACGCCTGCGACCAGTTGCAGGGGTTTCAACAGGGCTTCGCGTTGAATGGTGAAGTGCATGGTCTAGTCCCTTGCCTTAATAAGCTGCGCTGGTGTCATCAAGTAGTCAGTGTACGCAGCAGGTTCTTGTAGTCCTCGCGAATATCCGCGTCGGATTCCTTAAGTTCGTTGATCTTGCGGCATGCGTGCAAGACCGTAGTGTGGTCGCGACCACCGAAGACATCGCCGATTTCCGGCAGGCTGTGGTTGGTCAACTCTTTGGAGAGTGCCATGGCCACCTGACGCGGACGAGCCACCGAACGCGAACGGCGCTTGGACAGCAGGTCGGAAATCTTGATCTTGTAGTACTCGGCCACGGTGCGCTGGATGTTATCCACACTCACCAGTTTGTCCTGCAGTGCCAGCAGGTCTTTCAGGGATTCGCGAATCAGCTCGATGGTGATGTCGCGGCCCATGAAGTGCGAGTGCGCGATGACCCGCTTGAGTGCGCCTTCCAGCTCACGCACGTTGGAGCGAATGCGTTGGGCGATGAAGAACGCGGCGTCGTGTGGCAGATCGACTTTCGCCTGATCGGCCTTTTTCATCAAGATCGCTACGCGGGTTTCCAGTTCCGGCGGCTCGACAGCCACGGTCAGGCCCCAGCCAAAGCGCGACTTCAAGCGTTCTTCCAGGCCTTCGATTTCCTTCGGGTAGCGGTCGCTGGTCAAGATGACCTGCTGGCCGCCTTCGAGCAAGGCGTTGAAGGTGTGGAAAAACTCTTCCTGGGAACGTTCCTTGCGCGCGAAGAACTGAATGTCATCGATCAGCAAGGCATCCACGGAACGGTAGAACCGCTTGAATTCGTTGATAGCGTTGAGCTGCAGGGCCTTGACCATGTCAGCCACGAAGCGCTCCGAGTGCAGGTACACCACCTTGGCATTCGGGTTCTTCTTTAATAGATGGTTACCCACCGCATGCATCAAGTGCGTCTTACCCAAGCCAACGCCACCATAAAGGAACAGCGGGTTGTAACCATGCTTGGGGTTGTCCGCCACTTGCCAGGCGGCCGCGCGGGCCAACTGGTTGGATTTACCCTCGACGAAGTTTTCAAAGGTAAAGGTACGGTTGAGGTAGCTGGTGTGCTTGAGCGCGCCTTCAACCTGCACGGTGCGCTGTTCGGCGCGAACCGGTGCTTGCTGGGAACTGGCACCCGCCATCGGATCGAAGCTGTCGCGGGACGGCTCTTCGTTGGCCGGCGCGTTTTTCTGAGCCGACGATTTCGAAGCTGTCGGCGCAGGCGCTGGCGTGTTGTTGACCGGTGCGGTCGCCGCCTGGGATTGCGACGCAGCCGCCGCCAATGGCGCATTCGGCGCAGCGCGAGGGGCGGAGCTACGTTTGCTGCCTATTAATAGAGAGAGCACGGGCGCGAGACCGTTGCCATGTTCATCGAGCAATTCGAGAACGCGGCTCAGGTATTTCTCGTTGACCCAGTCGAGAACAAAACGATTAGGTGCGTAGACACGCAACTCGTCGCCTTCGGCTTCGACCTGTAGCGGACGGATCCAGGTGTTGAATTGCTGGGCAGGCAGCTCATCGCGCAAAAGCTCCACGCACTGCTGCCAAAGTTCCACTGACAC